>NZ_NSFV01000001.1 GCF_002295115.1 Mesorhizobium sp. WSM4311
GTGCGGGGTGGGTGAGGGGTGGCGCAGGCTCGGCATTGTCCTTCGAATGTCTCGATAGGGCCGCAAGCGGGTCGGCAGCTTTGAGGTATAAGCAGCCAGAAGCGGACGATGAGGCACGCCGCTTGCCTACCAGTGAACTGACCCAAGGCAGTCAGGCGCAAGTGGATCGGTCCGCGAAGTCTTCAGACAGCTGCCACCGGCATCGCAACCAGGACGGAGCCGCCTTCCACCTTTGCAGGATAGGTTCGCAGATTTATGCAGGGCGGTGGGCGCGTGGCCGCGCCGGTGCGGTAGTCGAAGGCGCCAGCATGTTTGGGGCATTCGACCTCGTAGTCTATGACTAGCCCATCGGCGATATGGACGGCCTCATGCGTGCACAGGCCGTCAGTGCAGAACACCTCGTCGTCGGGCGAGCGGAAGACGGCGTAGGTCCGGCCTTCATGGTCGAAACGTCGGGCACCCTCCTGTTCGATGTCATCGAGGCCGCAAGCCCTGATCCAATTGGTCATTTTTCCCATCCGTAAAATTCGATCGCGGCGCACCTCCGCATAGCCTTCATAGCCGCCCGGAGACCCCGCCTTGGGATCAGTTCTTGGTAGTCGGCGGCGCCACCTGGCCGACCTTGTCGCTGTGGTGAGCGGAAGTACTGACTTCCACACCGTCGCACGCGGCTGTGCGTGCAGATGTCATTTGATGGCCGCCGCGTTGGCACGTGCTTTCTTCTTCTCGTAGCGGGCCTGCATGCGGGCCTCGCCTTCCTTGCTGCCGTCGTGGAAGGTGCCGAACCAGCGGTCGAACGGAATCAGGCCGTCGCCGTAGTTCACCTCGAAATATCTGTGGTGGAGGTAATGGATGTAGGCGTGGCTATCGACGCCGGCGCGTTCGGTAAGCTCGATCTTGTCGAAGCCGACATGGCCAGGAATGGCGCCGAAGCCGGCATAATGGAGCTGGTAGAGCGCCAAGAGCGGGTTCGACGGGATGATCAGGTGCCAGAAAGCGACGCCGAGATAGCCGAGCTGCTCCACCGGGTGCATCGACAGCGACGACCAGGGCGACGGGTTGACTGAATTGTGGTGCACCGAATGCACCCATCTGTAAAGCGGTCCCCAATGGATAGCGCGGTGCAGCAGGAAGAAATGCGTCTCGTGGATCACCGGCACCACCAGCGCCAGCAGGAAGAGGTAAACCGGGTGCTCGGCGAAGGTCAGCCACGGCACGTAGCCATTGGCGTACGCGTAGAGGATCGCCACCTCGATCGCGGTCCAGATCGGCATGCCGGTGCCGAAGGTGCGCAGCATGTTGTCGATGTTCTGGTTCTCGAAGAAGAAGGCCCTGTTCTTCTGCTCCGAGGGCCATTTTCCGTTGTATTTGAAGCGGTTGCCCTGGGCTTTCAAAATGTAGAGTCGAAGCTCGAAGGCGCCGAAGAAAACGAGCAGCGCCAGGCAGTTGACGATGAACAGGCGCAGGATCCAGCCGGCGGAGAGCGTCTTCATCACCTCGACGTCGGGCAGCACGAAGCGCCACCATGCCACCGCCGAGACGGCGAAAAGCAGATTATAGGGCAGGAAATAGGTCGGCAGCCATTTCAGCACCGCCAGCGGGCGCGGCGGAAAGACGAACAGCGGCGCGGTGCCGGCCGGTTCGTTCGGAGCCCAGTCGCCTCGCTTGTTGCGCGTGCCGAATTGCAGGTCGTCCATGACGGGCCTCACAGAGACTGAGAGAGGGTGAGTAAGCGGTCATAGGCGGCATCATCCATGTCCACCTGGTGCTTGGCTTCGGGATAGCTGCCTTCGGCGACGTCGCGGGCGAAGGCGCGGAAGGCGCTGATGCGCTTTTCCTGCAGCTCGGCTTCCAGCGTGACGAAGTCGGCATAGCGCTTTGCGTGGCGCGGATAGTGGCCGGTGTGGGTACCCAGCACATCGCAGGAGAACAGGTATTGCGTGTCGCAGGCGCTGCCGCAACCCATGCCCATGGTGATCAGCGGGGTCGAGCGCGTGATGTGATCGGCGAGTCGCACCGGTACGACCTCGACCTCGATGCAGGCGGCGCCCGCATTCTCGAGGTCCTTCGCCGCGCGCAGCACGTTGAGCGCTTCCTCGGCTGTGCGGCCGATGGCGCGGAAATTCGTCCAGGTCGCGCGGTTAGGCACCAGGCCGACGTGGCCGGTGACGGGAATGCCTTCCGCCGCCATTGCCTCAATAAAGCGCGGCGAGTGTGATGAATAGACCGCATCGGCGCCGCGCTTCATCATAGCGAAGCCCAACCGCACGGCCTCCTCAGGCGAGGCGACCGCGCCATGCGGCATGCCGACGGAGAGGAACGCGTAAGGTGCCGCCTGGCGGATGGCTTCCAGATTGTGATCGGGCTCACAGGAGAGGATGACGATATCGCATGCCGCTGCGGCAGCGGCCTCGGCCGGCGTGTCGACATGGAGCTGCAGCCATTTACGGCTGCCTTTGGCGCTCGGCAGGTCGTATGTCGTCAGCCGCCTTGCCACTGGTCATCCTCCCGTTTCGCAAGGGATAGCACCGCGTGCTCGCTGTCGCCGCTTATTCCTTGATCAAATCAGATCAGACGTTTTCGGCCGTGAAGGTGATGAAGCGGATCGGCGGGTTTTCGACGGGCAAGTCATGCAGGTTGAGCGCGGCGAGCACCAGGTCAATGGCGCGGCGCGCCTGCGCTTCTGGCGCCTGGTCGAGCACGACATCCATCGTGCCCTCGCGCAAGGCCTTGGTGCTGCGCTCGGTGAGTTCATGGCCGACGAAGAAGATATCGCGGCCTCTGCCGTGCTTGCGCAGCACCTTGTTCAGCGCGGTGTTGGCGCCGCCGGCGTTGTAGAGGCCGGCAAGGTCGGGCCAGCGCTTCAACGCCTCGTGCAACTGCTCGGCATTACGATCGCCATCGTCAAAGCCGAAAAGGGCCGCGACCGGCTCGAAGTCGCTGCCCTCTTCGATCAGATAATCGAAGAAGCCGCGCACGCGGTCGCGGTGCACGCGGTAGATCTGACTATGGCAGATCGCGATCACCTTGCCCGGCCGCCGCTGCATCTTGGCCATGAGCAGCCCGGCCATGCGGCCAGCGGCGTAATTATCGATGCCGACATAGGTGCTCTTGGTACGGGAGATCTGGGTGACGATCTGCACCGTCGGGATGTTCTCCGCCTCGAGTTTCCGCAAGGCGTCGCTGACCAGCGGATGGTCGGGCACTGCGAGAACGAGCGCCGCGCGGCGCAGATCGGGTTCCAGGATGCGTTTGGCGATCGCCGCCGGCTTCGCCTCGTCGAGAAAGGTACGGTGCACGGCGATCGAGCGATCGAGCGTCGCGGCGATGCGCTCGAAGGCATCGGAAAGACGGGCGAAGAAGGTCGCGTCCGGCCTGACCAGTATCACCTCGATGCGAATGACGCCGCGATGCGCCTCCGGCAGCCGGCGCGGATAATCGAGCGAACGCGCCGCCGCCACCACCTTCTCGACGGTCTGCGGCCGCACTCCGCCCCTGCCGTTCAGGACACGCTCGACCGTGGCCGTGCCAACACCGGCCCGCCGCGCAATCTCAAGGAAGGTGGGCTTAGGAATCTTGATCCTCCGCTGTCCGTACGCCGGAGCCTAGCCGGCTGCACATGCTTTTTCCAAGACATGTGCCTCCCTTCGGCATCGAATGCGCGTGTGCGACCCTCAGCATAGTCAGCCAAAACGTCGGCTTTCGGGGTGCGGTAAGGGCCGCCTCGGTGGCCGACATGAGGCGCAAAGCAGCCCTCCAGAGTTCGGGCGGCGATAGTCGACTTTGGATCAGAAGCTCTGCCACATGGCTCCGCTACCGCTCCTCCACGATCCTTAAATAAGCCGCCGTCACGAACAGCACGATCAGTCCGAACAGGATGCGCCTTGCCCCCTCCGGCATCTGCAGGATTGTCAGCAGCGTCGTCAGCACGGTCAGGATGAGCGCGCCGATGATGGTGCCGGTGTAGCCGCCGCGGCCGCCGAAGATGGAGGTGCCGCCGATGACGGCCGCCGCCACCGAGGGCAAGACCAGGGGTTCGGCGAGCGAGAGCGATGGGGCCTTGATCAGGCCGATATAGAGCAGGCCGGTGATGCCGGCGAGCAGGCTCGAGGTGAGGTAGAGCGCCGTGATGACCTGCCAGTATTGCACGCCCGACAGGCGCGTCGCGCGCTCATTGTCGCCGACGGCGTAGAGCAGGCGGCCGAAGCCGGTGCGGGCCAGTGTGAAGACGATGAGCGCGGCCAGCGGTATGAACAGCAGCAGCGCGTTGGGGAAGCCCCATGTCACGCCGGTGCCGAGCCAGGCGAGGAAGTCGGGGATTTTCGCGCCCGACGCGATCACCGTGCGCTGGTAGACCTGCAGGCAGCCGGTGCCGATCAGGCTGGTGCCCAGCGTCATGATCAGCGGGTGGACGCGGAAGACGCCGACGCCGATGCCGTTGATAAGGCCGATCAACACCGCCGGCATCATCGCCAGCAGGAAGGCGATAACCGGGTCCTGGTTGACGATCTGCGTGGCCATGATGAAGGCGCTCACCGTCGCCACCGTGCCGACCGACAGGTCTATGCCGCCGGTCAGCATGGTCATGGTCTGGCAGCCGGCGAGGATGGCCAGCGGAATGGCGAACTTTATCGTGTTGGCGATCCAGCGCTCGTTGACGATGCCGGGGCGCAGGATCTGCAGGATCACCACCAGGATGACCAGCAGGATGATCAGCGGCACGAGCGGCCGGTCGGCCATGAAGCGTTTCAGGCGGCGGCCGAAGGGGACGGGGGTGATCGCTGACGTGCTCATGGGGTGGGTCCGGTTCGCGATGGGGTGGGTGAGTTCTGTCGGGATGGTGCCCTACGGCGCCCCCCTCTGGCCTGCCGGCCATCTCCCCCACGGGTGGGGAGATTGGCTGTTGTCGCGGTTTTCGCCAATCTTCGACGTTGCAGGAAAGGGCGGGGCGCCAAAGCTGCCAATCTCCCCCCTTGTGGGGGAGATGTCCGGCAGGACAGAGGGGGGCGCCGTCGAGCGCTACGCGCTATTTTATGCCCACCCATCACTGCCGCCCCCGCATCGTGATAAACGCGCCGAACATCACGACCGCGACCATGATGGCGCCTTCGATGATGGCGGTGACGTTGGGGTCGATGGCGAGCAGGGTGAGGTCCGTGCGCACCAGCCGCAGCACGAAGACGGCGACGATGGGGCCGAGCAGGCCGCCCTTGCCGCCGCCGAGCGCGACGCCGCCCAGCACCACGGCGGCGACGCTGGCGAGCAGATAGGGGCCGGGGATGGGCGCGCCTATGCCGGTGCTCATGGTCAGCGCCAGGCCGCCAAAGGCGGCGAACAAGCCCGACAGCGCATAGGCGATGATGCGGGTGCGCTTGACCGGCACGCCTGAGCGGAACGCCGCCAGTTCGCTCGAGCCGATGGCGTAGATGGAGAGCCCGAGGCGTGAGCGCCTGAGCGGAATCCAGATGACGCAGAGGCAGACGATGAGCACCAGCAGTGCCTTAGGCAGCCAGGCGTCGATGGCGTCGGGCAGGCCGGGGATCGGCACCGTGCCCGAGATCAGCGCCTTCAGCCATTCGGCTGCGCCGCCGCCCGGCGCGTCGAGCACAAGCAAGGCCGCCCCCTGCAGCACGAACAGCATGGCGAGCGTGACGACGATGTCGGGCACGCGGGTGACGACGATCAACAGGCCGTTGAGCGCGCCGAGGACAAGACCCATGGTCAGCACGAAGGGCACGACGAACAGCGCGTATTCCTCGGAAGCGCCAGCCATCATCGAGGCGGCGGTGACGCTCGTCAGCGCCATCATGGCGGCGACCGACAGGTCGATGCCGCCGGCGATGACCACCACCGTCTGCGCGGCGACGGCGAAGGCATAGGGCAAGACTGCCCGCGCGAGCGAGCCGAAATCGCCGCTGCCATAGCCGGGCTGGATGATCCTGGTGGCGATGAACAGCACGATGAGCAGGGCGAACAGGCCTGACACCCAGCCCTGGCGGCGCAGGAAATGGCTCATGGCTTCGTCCCCAAGGCGTCGGAAGAGGGCGCATCGGAGGCGGTGGGGTCGGCCAATATGCCGATATCGGCCTTGGCGCCGCGCGGCAGGCCGTAGGCGGCGCGCATCAGCGCCGGCTCGTCGGCCTCCTCGACCGGGAAAATGTCGACCAGGCGGCCGCCGAAAATGACGATTACGCGGTCGCAGACGCGCTGCACCTCTTCCAGTTCCGAAGTGTAGAACAGCACCGACTTGCCGTGGCCGGCGAGCTCGCGCAGCAGCTTGTAGATCTCCTGCTTGGTGCCGACATCGATGCCGCGCGTCGGGTCGAAGCACAGGATTGTGCGGGCATCCGCCGCGATCCAGCGGGCGATGGTCACCTTCTGCTGGTTGCCGCCGGACAGGCGCTGCACCTCGCCCTGGGCGCGCGTGTCGATCTGCAGCCGCTCGATGGCCCCGAGCACCTTCGCGCGCTCGCGGCGCATGGGGATAGGTCCCCAATTGCGCAGCGCCGCGCTGAAGGGAAGCGCGATGTTTTCACGCACCGAGCGCTGCATGGCGAGCGCCTCGGAGCGGTCGCCCGGCACATAGGCGATCCCGGCTCTGATGGCGTCGATCGGATGCGAGAGTTTCGCCGGCTGGCCGTCGACCTCGATCGTGCCGCCCGAGGGGCGGATCGAGCCGGCAAGGGCTGCGAACAATTCGTCCTGGCCCTGGCCTTCGAGCGCCACGACGCCGGCGACCTCGCCATCCCTGAGATCGAAGGAGACGTCGCTGAGCTTGGTGCCGACGCGCAGGTTTCGCACGGCAAGCCGCGGCCGGGCAGGGGCCGATACCGCCTTCTCGGCCGCGCTGCGGGCGGCGACATGGGTCTTGACGATGCGGGTGCCGAGCATCAGCTCGACGATCTTTTCCTCGACGCCCGGCACGATGTCGACGACGCCGACGGTCTCGCCGTCGCGCAGCACGGTGGCGCGGTCGCACAGCGCCGAGATTTCGACGAAGCGGTGCGAGATGAAGATCACGGCGCGGCCGGCATCGCCCTGGCGGCGCACCACTTCCAGCACCTTTTCGGCGAGGTTGGCGGGGAGCGCCGCCGTCATCTCGTCGAGCAGCAGCACGTCGGGCTCGGCGGCGAGCGCACGGGCCAGGTCGAGCACGCGCAGCACGGCCAGCGGGATGTCGCGCGCGGTGTCGCGCAGGTCGAGGTCCGCAATACCCAGTTCGCGCACCCAGGCGCGGAACGGCTCGACCGGCGTGCCGGTCAGCCGCAAATTGGAGAGAACGTCGAGATCGGGGATCAGCGACGGCTCCTGGTAGACGGGCAGCAGCCCGGCGCGGCGGGCGGCGGCGGGGGAGCGTATGTCGCGCGCCTCGCCCCGGATCAGGATGCGCCCGGCATTGGCCGATATCGCGCCGGTCAGGATCTTCACCAGTGTCGACTTGCCGGCGCCATTGGCGCCCATCAACGCGTGCACCTCACCCGGCAGGACGGAGAGCGACGCGTTGCGCAGTGCGGCAACCGCGCCGTAGTTCTTGGCGACGCCGGAGGCGTCGAGGAGGGGGCTTTGCGGCAACGGGTTTGTTGTCAAGACGTGTTGTTCTCGATCTCTGCGGCGTGCGGCAAGCCGGACGATGTCGGCCGGAACGGCGGTTATCCCTTCTCCCCTTGTGGGAGAAGGTGGCCTCGCGAAGCGAGGTCGGATGAGGGGTGCTCCAGGGAGTGCCAGCGTCTCGCTCCGCTGGAGCACCCCTCATCCGTCTCAGCGCTGCGCGCCGATCCACCTTCTCCCGCAAGGGGAGAAGGCAGAAGCGCGTCCGGTCCTTACTCCCCAGGCCCCTTGCAGGCCACGATCTGGTCCTTCGTGTACGTCGTCCAGTCCGGGATCGAGATCGAGACCGGCCATTCGGGGCTGAGCGAGGGGTCGGCGGCGGCCTTCAGCTTGGCCTTGCCTTCCTCGGTGGCGTTTTCCCAGAGCTGCGGCTGCACCAGCACGGTCTGCTGGGCCGGCTTCTTGCCGTCGAGGATCTGCAGCGCCAGCGTTACGCCCGCGCCGCCGATCGAGCCGGGGTTGGTGACGGCGGCGCCGACGAGGCCCTTGACCGAGCTCAACTGGCCGACGAAGCCGGCATTGTCGGCACCGACGATCGGCACCAGCGGCGCCTGCGATTCCACCAGCGCGTCGACGATGACGTTGTCGATGCCTGAGGTCCAGATGCCGTTGATCGGCGTTCCCGTCGACAGGAAGGAGAGGATCTGCTGCTTGGCCTGGTCCTGCTGCCAGCCGGTGAAGACTTCCTGCGCCACCTTCACGTCGGGGAATTCGGCCAATGCCTTCTTGAAGCCCTTGTCGCGATCGCTATCGGCCGAAGCGCCGGCGGCGCCGCGCATGTAAAACACTTCGCCCTTGCCGCCCATCTGCTGGAACAGCCATTTGGCGCCGAGATAGGCGTATTCTTCCTGGTTGTTGGAGATGATGTAGGCCGACGGCTCGGTGACCGCCTGGTCGACGGCGACGACGACGATGCCAGCCTTGGTGGCTTCTTCCAGACCCGCCTTGATGCCGGCCGGATCGGCCGGGTTGACGACGATGGCGTCGACCTTGGCGCTGATCAGGTTGCGGATGTCTTCCAACTGGCCGGCGGCATCGGTGTTGCGGTGGGCGATGTTGAGCTTCGCCACCTCGCCGGAGGCCAGCGCCTGCGCTTTCATGGCGCACACCATCTCCTCGCGCCATCCATTGCCCTGCACGGTGTTGGAAATGCCGATCGTGTATTTGCCGGCGGCCGACGAGACGCCGACGGAGGCCAGCAAAGCAGCGCCCGCAAGCAGCGGGACCATGGTCAGGATTTTCTTCATTTCAGTCTTCCTCCACATTGTTTTTCAGTTTCAGTTCCAAGTCGTTGAACCAAGTCGCTCGGAAAGAGATTCAGGCGGCCCGCTTCAACTCATTGTCCTCCGCATGTCGTTGCCGACATGCTTCTTCCTCACTTGACCAGGGGACGCAGAACGTCGCGGGCGAGCAGAAAACCGCGCTTCACCTGCTCGTCACCGCCTTCAAACCGCCTGTCCTCGTGTTCGATGATGACCGACCCGTCATAGCCGACGCGGTAGAGGCCGGAAAAGAAGCCGCTCCAGTCGACATCGCCCAGCCCCGGCATGCGCGGCACCTGCCAGCCTATCCCGGCCGAGAGGATTCCGCGCTCGTACAAACCATCATGATCAATCATCAAATCCTTGGCGTGGACATGCAGCATGTAGGGGCCGAATTCCCTGATGAAGCGGGCCTGGTCGATCATCTGCCAGACCAGGTGCGAAGGGTCGAAATTCATGCCGACATCGCCGCCCCAGCTTTCCAGGATGCGGCGCCAGACCAGTGGCGAATAGGCGATGTTGTGCCCGCCCGGCCACTCGTCATGGCTGAAGATCATCGGGCAGTTCTCGAAGGCGAGCTTGACGCCATGGCCGCGCGCATAAGCGACGATTTCGGGCCAGATTTTCAGCGCGTCCTGCCAGTTGACGTCGACCGCCTTGGCGGCGTCGCCGCCACAGAAAGTGTTGACGACGGGCACGCCCATATTGGCGGCCAGCACGATCACCCTCTTCAGATGGCCAATGACAGCCTCGCGGTGCGCGGCGTCGGGATGCAGCGGATTGGGATAGTAGCCGAGGCCTGAGATGGTCAGGTGCCTTTCCGCCAGCGAGGCGGCGATTTCCTTCGCCTGCGCGGGAGAAGTCGAGGCGGCGTCGATGTGGCTGGTACCGGCATAGCGCCGCGTCGCACCGGAGGTTTTCGGCCAGCAGGCGATTTCCAGCGCCTCGAAGCCGGCGGAGCTGGCCCAGTCGGCGACATCGGCAAGCGGCGTCTCCGCGAAGGGTGCGGTGAGCAGCCCAAGTTTCATCATGCCTCCCCTGATCTCTTCATCGTTTCGCGGAAACGCTGAAGAGATCTTCCTTTGTTTTCGCGCAATTCCGGACGCAAAACCGTTTCACACTTTCCTGGAATTGCTTGTGCCGTGTCTTCACGGCCGATGTTCATAATGCCTATTGTTTGGATCGTTTCAACCTTGCGACCTCATCCTGTTCGAGACTGTGCCGGACAGCCGCCATCGGATCGTCCGAAAGCAGCTCGCCCAGCGCCGACGTGACGGCCGCGCGAAACGTCTCGTTCGCGGCAAGGCCGCGGTCGAAAATCGTGTCGATGGCGAGGATGGCCGAGGCCAGAGCCGGCGCATCGCGCCCGGTGGCGTCGGCGATCCCGGCAACCTTGCCGGCATAGGGGTCCGATACCGGCCAGCGTTTGCCGAAGCGGTCCGAGGCCTGGATGAGATAGGCCATCCAGCCGGCGACCGGCACCGACAGCAGGCCGATGGTATGGCCCATGGCGAGGCGGTCGCGGATCGGGTTGAGCAGGCGCTGCACGATCTTCTGCGATCCGTCGGTGGCGATCTGGTGGTTGCGGTGGCGGATCGCCGTGTTCTTCAGCCGGCCGAGGCTCTGCTCGACATAGGCCGATGGATCCATGCCGGGCACCGGCATCAGCGTCGGCAGCGTTTCTTCGACCAGCATGCGCCTGACGAAGGTGGACAGCAGCGGGTCGGCGATGGCGTCCGATGTATGCTCCAGCCCGGCCAGCACGCCGAGTGTGGCGAGCGTCGTCTGGGCGCCGTTCAGCACCCGCATCTTGAGATGCTCGAACGGCGTGACATCGTCGACGAAGGTCGCGCCGACCAGGTCCCAGCGCGCCACGCGGCCGGCGAATTTCTGCTCGATCACCCATTGCCGGAACGGCTCGCCGACGGCGACGGCGGCGTCGCGGTAGCCGAACCATTGCTCGACGCTGTCGAGATCGTCCTGCGTCACCGCCGGCGCGATGCGGTCGACCATGGCCGAGGGGAAGGCGGCGTTGAGGGCGATCCAGTCGGCAAGGCCATTGCCCCGCCGTTCGGCAAAGCGCCGCACGACGGTTTCCAGGATGACGCCGTTGGTCGGAATGTTGTCGCAGGAGAGCAGAGTCAGGGGCCGGCCATGCGTGGCCCGGCGCAGTTCCAGCGCCCGCGCGAGGATGCCGGGCACGCTGCGCGGCGCATGAGGGTTGGCGAGATCATGGAGGATGTCGGGATGATCGAGATCGAGCGCGCCGCTCGACGGGATGTGGCAATAGCCTTTCTCCGTCACCGTCATCGTCACCAGGTCGATATCGCGCGAGGACAGCACCGTGAGCGCCGGTGCGGCGCTTGCCTGGCTGTCGACCACCTTCACGATGCTGCCGATGATGCGGGCCTCGATGTGGCTGTTTTCTCGGATCAGCCTTGTATAGAGGCCGCCCTGCCGGCCGAGCGTGTCGGCAAGGGTGGGCGGACGGATGTTGATGCCGACAACGCCCCAGCGGTCGAACTGACGCGCCAGCAGGTCATCGGTGTATTCGGCCTGGTGGCAGCGGTGGAACGCGCCGACGCCGAGATGGGCCATGCCGGGGGCAAGGGTTGTCCGGTCATATCCAGGCGTCCGGACAGCTGCCGGAAGCTGGTCCAGCAAGGCCGGCCCCAGCATTTCCGGCGCTGTCGAAGCGGCGTTCACCGGTTTGCCCCGATCACCGACTGCTCCTGGTCGATCACGGCGCCGGTCATCGGCCCGGCCGCGTCGGACAGCAGGAAGACGGCAAGGTTGGCGATGTCGTCCGGCTCGAGCAGCCTGCCGAAAGGCTGCGCGGCATTGGCGGCGTCGAGCCAGCCCGGGCCATGGCCCAGCGTCTCGGCCTGCATGACGCGTTCGGCCGGCGTGTTGGTCCAGCCGACATTGATGCCGTTGACGCGGATGCGGTCGAAACGGTGGGCGTTGGCGGCGTTCTTGGTCAGCGTCGCCAGCGCACCCTTGGTGGCTGAATAGACGGCGAGTTCGGGGGAGCCGCAATGGGCGTTGATCGACAGGATGTTGACGATGGCGCCGGGCTCCCGGCGCTTCCTCATGTCGGCGATGGCAGCCTGCATCAGGAAGAACGGCGCCCGCGCATTGACGGCGAACAGCGAGGCCCAGTCATCGAGGCTGGCATCGAGGAAGGAAGCGCGGTCGGTCAGCCCGGCCGCGTTGACGAGGCCATCGATGCGGCCGAAACGGTCAATGCAGGCCTGCGCCAGCAAGACAGGGGTCTGCGCGTCTCCAAGGTCGGCGGCGACGAAGATGGTCGGCGTGCCGATGGCCGACAGTTCCGCCGCCACGGCTCCGCCGCGTGTGCCATCGCGTCCGGTGATCAGCAGCCCGCCGGCGCCGGCCCGCGCCAGCGTCTCGGCGATGGCGCGGCCGATGCCTTGCGTCGCGCCGGTGACCAGCACGACCTTGCCTTGGAGATGAAGCTCCATTCCTCCTCCCGGAACAAAGTTTCTATTTTTTAAAATATGGAACGGTAATTCCCGATAGTCAATTGTGCCAGCAGCGCCTCATGCGCCGCGTTTTGCCGCCACGCCTTGGACCAGCGCCATGCCGACCGCCAGCGATGCCGCCAGCGAGCGGAAGCCGGCGAAGTCGGATTCCACCACTTCCAGCCAGCTGTCCGACAAAGCGATCAGTGGGCTGAAGGTGCTGTCCGTGATGGTGACGATGCGGGCCTCTCGTTCATGCGCCACCGCGACCAGGTCGGGCGTGATCGAATTGTAGGGGCTGAAGGAAACGGCCAGCACCGCATCCTGCCTGCCGATGCAGCCGACCTGGTCGAGTGCCGAGGAGCCGACATTGTCGACCAGCACGTTGCGCACGCCTTGCTGCGACAAGGTCAGCGACAGATAGGCGGTGACCGGGAAGGCGCGCTTGGAGCCGATGACGTAGATCAGCTCGGCGGCCGCCAGCAGGGCCACCATCTTTTCGAATCTCTCGACGTCGAAGCCCGCCTCGATGCGTCCGAGCGAGGCCTGCGAGGCGCCGACCATGCCGTGCAGGAAATGCATGGCGGCATTCGGCTCCGCCTCGGTGCGCGGCTCGCCGCGCGCTTCCGGCCACGAACCCTTGACGTGCTCCTTGAACAGGCCCTGGAAATCGGAAAAGCCGGAATAGCCGAAGATCTGGGCAAAGCGCACCAGCGTCGAGGGCTGTACGCCGGCCTGCGCGGCCACCTGCGCGATGGTGCCGAGCGCGACATCGCTCGGATGCTGCCACATGAAGATCGCTACCTGGCGCAGCCGCTTGGGAAAATGCACTGTGCCGGAGGAAAGCACCGCGCGCAGTTCCTCGTAGGTCTGCGGCTGGGTATAGCCCAACGCCGCCAGCGAGCGTCCGCGCTTGCGCGTCGCCGCCTCGTCGGCAAGAGATCGTCCCGAAGATTTGCCCGCCCCACTCATGATCTCAGGCTAACGTGGCACAATCGTATTACAATACGGAAATTGGAAATTGTGTTCGAAAGTGGTAGCCGGACTTGAGGCTTGGCGCGTCGCCAAGGATCTGCTCGGAGGAGAAAACATGGTCTACGCAACATCGGATGGGTCGGCGGGCAAGCGGCTGAGGGTCGGTATGGTCGGCGGCGGCCGCAATGCCTTCATCGGCGCCGTGCATCGACTGGCCATGCGCCTCGACGACCAGATCGTGCTGGTGGCCGGCGCGCTGTCGTCGGACCCTGAAAATGCCGCCGCCTCGGCCGCCGAGATCGGCATCGCGCCGGAGCGCAGCTATGCCGATTTTCACGCCATGGCGCTGGCGGAAGCCGCCCGGCCTGACGGCATCGAGGCGGTCGTCATAGTCACGCCCAACCATCTGCACGCGCCGATCGCCACCGCCTTCCTCGAGGCCGGCATCGACGTCATCTGCGACAAGCCGCTGTCGACCACGCTCGGCGACGCCGAAGCGCTGGTGACGCTGGCGCGCGCAAAAAAACGCCGCTTCGTCGTCACGCTGAACAACACCGGCTACGCCATGGTCCGCCAGGCGCGCGAAATGGTGGCGGCGGGCGAACTCGGCCGCATCGTCTCGGTGCATGGCGCCTACGTCCAGGACTGGCTGACCAGGCCGATCGACGCCGAAGGGCAGAAGCAGGCGGAGTGGCGCACTGATCCGGCGCGGGCGGGGCAATCGGCGGTGCTGGCCGATATCGGCGTGCATGCCTTCAACCTGGCGAGCTATATCTCAGGCTGCGAGGCCGAGGCGGTGTCGGCGGACCTGTTCACCGCGGTGCCGGGACGCCGGCTCGACGACAATGCGCATGTCATGGTGCGCTGGACCGATGGAGCGCGCGGCACGATCCTGGCGAGCCAGACCTCGCCCGGCCACTACAATGATCTGTCCGCGCGCATCTATGGCGACAAAGCCGGGCTCGAATGGTCGGGCGGCCGGCCGGAGGAACTGCGTTTTTCCGTCTATGGCGAGGAAACCCGCACGCTGGTGCGCGGCGGCCATGGTTCGACCGAAGAAAGCCGGCGCGTGTCGCGCATGCCGGCGGCGCACCCGGAAGGCTATATCGAGGCCTTCGCCAATTTCTACCGCGACGCCGCCGACATCATCCGCGCGCATCGCTCCGGTGGCGTGGTCGATGCCGCGCGCGCGGCGCGGGTGCCGGATGTGATCGACGGTGCGCGCGGCGTGAAATTCGTCGCCGCGGCGGTGGCGTCGAACGCGGCGGGCGGTGCGTGGACGGCGGCACGGTTTGCGGAGTGACAGCCGATCTCCACACGAGGAGATCGGCAGCTTTGCCGCCGGCAATCACCCGGTCCCCAGCCGCTTCGCCAGATCCGACAGCATCGGGCGCTGGCCCTGCAGAATTTTTGGCGCCGCCTCGGGCAGGCTGAACCAGCCGGCCCTGTCGACCTCAGGAAATTCTTTCATCGACCCGGACCTTGGCGGCCATTCCATGGTGAAGCTGTTGCTCTTGATGGCGGCCACATCGATCTCGGTGCTGGCCTCGACCGACCAGGCGATGACGATCTTGCCGCCTGGTTGCTTGTAGTCGCCGAGGCGCGCGAAGGAGCCGTCGACCGCGATGCCGAGCTCTTCCCCGGCCTCGCGTTGCGCTGCCTTCAGTTCGTCCTCGTCCTCGTCGATGAGGCCTTTCGGGATCGACCAGGCGCCTTCATCCTTCCTTGCCCAGAACGGGCCGCCGGGATGAACCAGAAGCACCTGGATATCCCCGTCGCTTCGACGATAAATCAGCAGGCCCGCACTGCGTTTTGCCATTTTTGCATGTCCGTTTGCAGCGCCGGTGCGAGGTTTGCCGATTCTTGAGTCGATCATGCGTGCTGAACTTGCACCGGGAAATTGCGACGCTATGTCAGATGCATCTGCATTGCACCTCGTCCGCGAGTTCGGCAATCTGATAGCATCGATTCTGGGGCGGCGTCGAAATCAGATGGGGCGTCCGGTATGCAACTCGGTCTGATCGGTTACTACAGCGATTTCGTGGTCTATCCGCTGGCGATCGCCCTGTTGGGCGTGGCCGGGCTGATCGAGGCCGGGGAAGAGAGCGCGCCGGACTGGATCGGCACGGTGCTGATCTGTCTCGGCTTGTGGACGTTGATCGAATACGTCCTGCACCGCTTCGTCCTGCATCACGTCCCCTACATCAGGGATCTGCACGACCGTCATCATATCGAGGAGCGCAGTCCGGTGGGCACGCCGACTTGGCTCAGCCTGGGCGTGCATGCGCTGATCGCGCTGCCCATCTGGCTGCTCTCGGATTTCGCGACCGCCAGCGCGGTCGGCTGCGGGCTGATGCTGGGCTATCTCTGGTACATCAGCGTCCACCACATGATCCATCATTGGCACCCCGCCCATCCCAGCTATCTCTACACGCTCAAGCGCCGCCACGCGGTGCACCACCATATCGACGACAACGCCAATTTCGGCGTGACGTCGCTGTTCTGGGACCGGATTTTCGGCACGGCGCGGCTTTGAGGGCGGTAGGGCAGTAGGGCAGTAGGGCAGTCGTTCAGCGCCGCTTGCCGCGGCCGGCGGGAGACTTGGCGCCGCGAGGTCCTGTCAGCACCGGCGTGTTGTGCTGGTTTTCGTCGGACAGTTTGCGCCAGCGGGCCAAGCGGTCCGGATCGAGCGTGCCGGCCTTTAACGCTGCCTGCACCGCGCAGCCCGGTTCATGCACATGCGTGCAGTCGCGGAACTTGCAGAGCGGAGCCAACTCGGTGATTTCGGCAAACAGCATGTCGATGCCGTAGGCGACGTCGCTGACTTGCAGCGTGCGCATGCCCGGCGTGTCGATCACCCAGCCGCCACCGGCAATGGCGTGCAGCGACCGCGCCGTGGTGGTGTGGCGTCCCTTGGCATCGTGTTCGCGAATGGCTCCGGTCTGCTGCGCCGATCCGGCCAAACTATTGACCAGTGTCGATTTGCCAACGCCGGAGGAACCGATCAGCGCCACCGTCTGCCCCGCGCCGCACCAGGCAGCGAGTGCGCTCGCGGCGCCAGATATGCGCGGGTTCAGCGTCACGACGGCCAATCCGCGCTGCAGCGCGGCGGCCTGGCTTTGGTACGCCTCGGCGTCCTCGGCCGTATCGGCCTTGGTCAGCAGGATCACGGGGGTCGTTCCGGCCTCGTTGGCCAGCGCCAGGTAGCGTTCGAGCCGGGCGATGTTGAAATCGGCATTGCAGGACGTGACGATGAACAGCGTGTCGACATTGGCCGCGGCCAGCTGTGGCCCCCTGCCGCCCTGGACGCGGCGCTCCAGAACCGTCTTGCGGGTCAGACGACGCCGCACGAGGTGGCTGTGCGGCTCGACCAGCACCCAGTCGCCGACGGCGTAGTCGCCGGTGGTGGCCTGCGGCGCCAGGGACAGATCGGTTTGTCCCGTCTGGGACAAGCCGCTCAGCCGGTCTCGATGCACCATGGCAATGCGGGTCGGGATGAGGTCTGCATCGCCCGGCTCGAGCTGGTCGCCGAAGAACTCCGACCATCCAAGGCCGGCAAGCGATAGGGATGGGGCGGAAGAGGAGGCCGTCACGGCTTCGACCGAGGGCATGGCGTCGCTGACATCGGACAGTATCCTCGGGAAAGATAGGAGAGGCGCCGACCCCTCGGAACGGGCGATCCGCCCACGCCGCTGTATGGGCGGCACGGCGAGGTTTGGCAAGCGTTGCCGGTTGTCGCGGCAGCCCGGTGAAGATAGATTTGTGTCGGGCCTGAAGCTGGGGGTGCGCCGGGAATGCTTCTGCCATTCTTGCATTGGCCTGCAACTCTTCGCCACGGCAGGCTGAAATACCTGGCTCTTTTCGCGCCGTTCATCCTCTTGTCCGGCTACATCGCCTACGGCTTTGTCGGCATCCAGATTGACTCGCCGCTCGCCGCCTTAAGGCACTTTGCCGCGTTCCCCAACTGTGCTGCCGCCCGCTCCGTCGGGCTTGCCCCCGCGCGCAAGGGACAGCCGGGCTATTGGCCGACGCATGATGCCGACAGGGACGGTATCGCCTGTGAACCTTGGCATGGGGGAAGCGGTAGCGGCGTCAGAGTGCATCGCTATTCGCGGACAGGCTGATAGCTCACAACTCCTTTTCCGCCAGTTCCCTGAACTCGTCGGGCACGGAGCGTGCCGCTTCCAGCGCCACCGTGCCGTAGCCGACGGCCTGCTTGCCGAAGCGTTCGCGGATCTTGTCGATGGCGCGGTCGGCGCCGAAGCGGGCGAGGCCTTTTTTGCTACCGGGGCGGCGCTTCTCGTCGGCGAGGCCGAGCGGCAGGTCGAGCTGCAGCTCCGCGCTCTCCTCCAGGTGCGAGACCGAGATCGCCAGCAGCGAGATGGTCTTTTCGCGTGGATGGTCGCCGAGCACGCCGCGCACCAGGTCGCCGGCAATCTCGGCCAGCATGGTGGTCGCCGAGATCGGCTGGTCGAGCGTGATCGAGCGCGTGACGGCGCTGAGATCGGCAAAGCGCACGCGCACCGTCACCGTGCGGCCCGGCCGCGCCTTGGCGCGCAGCCGGCTGGCGACGCGGTCGGCCAGATGCAGCAAGGTGGGGACGATCACCCGCGCCACGGCGGGTTTCTGGCCAAGGGCGGATTGCGCGCCGGCCGAATGCGCCCGGCGCCTGGTCTCCAGTTTCCTCGGGTCGCGGTTCCATGACAGAGCGGCGAGCTTTTCGCCGGCGGCGGGACCAAGCAGCCGCGTCAGCGCGCCGCTATGCGTTCTGGCCAGCTCGCCGATGGTCTCGACGCCGATTTCCGCCAGCCTTGCCTTGGTCGCCGGACCGACGCCCCACATCAGCGAGACCGGCAGGTCGTGCAGGAAGGCCAGTTCGGTGCCGGGATCGACGACCACCAGCCCGTCGGGCTTGGCGACCTGCGAGGCGATCTTGGCCAGATGCTTGGTGCGGGCGACACCGATCGAAATCGGCAGGCCGAGTTCGGCCCGCACGCGGCGGCGGATCGCCGTGGCGATCTCCCGCGGTTGCCCGAACAGATGCGTGCAGCCTGCGACATCGGCGAAGGCCTCGTCGATGGAGATGCGCTCGACCACCGGCGTGAAATCGTCGAGCACCTTGATCGCCGCATCCCCCAGCCGCTGGTAGTGGCTGAAATTGCCGCCGACGAAGATCAGTTGCGGGCAAAGCTCGCGCGCCTTGCGCCCCGGCATGCCGCCGCGCACGCCGAAGGCGCGCGCTTCATAGGAGGCGGCGAGCACCACGCCGCCGCCGACCGCGATCGGCTTGCCGCGCAGCGACGGGTCGAGCAGCTGCTCGACCGAGGCATAGAAAGCATCGAGATCGGCATGCAGGATGGTGGCTGTCGTTTCCATCCGGCTGCATATCCACGTTTGCTGATGGACCGGAACGAATAGAGAACATAACATGTACATCTGTCAAGCGCCATGTCCGCGCCCGCTGTATCGCCTGTGCTCTTCCCGCGAAAATGGCACAGCCAATGTCGGGTCGCGGTTTTCAACAACGTCCTAGAGACGGGCAAACGGGCCTGTCAGCATGGCTGAATGCGGAAGGAGCACGACATGACCGACCACATTATCGCGCCTTACTCGGACTGGTTTGAAGCGCACAAATCGCATCTCGCAAAAGAGAAGGCGCTGACGCGCCAGCGTCAACAACTCGCGGCGGAGCGGCGCGCACTGCCGTGGCTGCGCATCGACAAGCTCTACGAGTTCGACACGACCCAGGGGAGGAAATCGCTGGCCGATCTCTTCGAGGGTCGCAGCCAGTTGATCATTTATCACTTCATGTTTCCGCCCAATGCGGACTATCGCTGCACCGGCTGTTCATTCCTTTGCGACCACATCGACGCCGCCAACCAGCATCTCAGGCATCACGACGTCTCCCTGGTCGTCTGCGCGCGCGCTCCGCTGGCCGAGCTCATGGATTTCAAGGCGCGGATGAATTGGCAGTTCGATTGGGTTTCGTCATTCGGCAGCGATTTCAATTTCGACTTCCAGGTGTCGTTCACCGAGGACCAGATCAAAGCGGGCAAGGTGCTGTTCAATTTCGAAGAGGTCGCGATGAAAGGCAGGGATCGCGGTGGCGCGACCGTTTTCTACAGGGATGACGATGGCACGATCTACTGCACTTTCCAGGTGCGGAGCCGGGGCGGCGAGAACCTGATCGGGACTTATAGCTATCTCGACCTCACACCCATCGGCCGCAATGAAAACGGGCCATCGCATACGCTGGGCGATTGGGTCCGCCTTCACGACGAGTATGATGGTCGATGATGAACCGATATCGCCGCGATGTTAAGCCCCGCCTCGGCCTTGCGGCGTCCATCAAGAGCTTCGGCGATCATGTGTTGGCCAGATGCTCGGCCCGCAACGTCGCCTTCATCCGTTCCAGCGCCGGTTCGCCGCCGGCCGCCAGTTCGTCGGCGATGCGGGCGAGCTGATCGTCGGCCTTGCGGTGCTTGCTGCCCCAGGCGCCGAGCGCAGCCAGCACCGGCAACAGGTCGATGCCGGCTTCCGTCAGCCGGTAGATCGCCTTCAGCCCGTGGCTCGGATCGTCGCTGCGGGTGAGGATGCCTTCGTCCTGGAGCGTCTGCAGCCGCTCGGCCAGCGTGCGCGAGGAGATGCCTTCATCCGATTGCAGGAATTCGCGAAAATGCCTTTTCCCGGCGAAGACCAGGTCGCGGATGATGAGCAGCGTCCAGCGATCGCCAAGCAGTTCCAGCGACAGGCTGATCGGGCAGCCGGACCTTTCGCGCGTCGACATGCCTATGGTTCCATTTTTAAATCACTTTACTCTTGACATCGTTTTTGCCTCGCGTCAATGGTTCCAAAAGTAAAGCAATTCCTTTGAGCGGAACAAATGAGGAGACGATGAAGAAGCTCATCTTGCAGATGCAGATGTCGGTCGACGGTTTTGTCGGGGCGAACGAGGACCATCGCTGGCAGCTCTGGGAATGGGGCGACGACATCGGCTGGGACGAAGAGCTGAAGCGCGATTTCAACACCGTCTTCGCCGGCATCGACACCATCCTGCTCAGCCGCAAGATGGCCGAGGAGGGCTATCTCAGCCATTGGGGCAATGCGGCGAAGAGGTTTCCGCGCGATCCTTTCTACGCCTTCGCCCAGCGCATCGTGGAGGCCCTGAAGGTGGTGCCGAGCGACAGGCTGAAAACCTCGCGATGGGAGCGCACGACGGTGGTGAGCGGCGACCTGCCGCGGGAGGTCAACGCGCTGAAGGCGGGCGAGGGGGCTGATATCGCCGTCTTCGGCGGCGCCGGCTTCGCCTCGTCGCTGATCGCCGCCGGGCTGGTCGACGAGTTCCAGCTGTTCATCAATCCGGCCGTGCTGGGCGCCGGCCGCCGCATCTTCGACCAGGGCGGTTTTCGTAACCTCCGGCTGCTCGGCTCGAAAGCCTATGCCTGCGGCATGGTGGTCAACCGCTACGCCCCGGCGCAGTGAGTGGAGCACGGCGAAGGTTCCTGTCAAAAAACCGTTTGGGCAGAATCCTTTGCCCTCGTCTCTTCGTCTTCAAGGTGCGGTCGCCGGCGTGGCGGCCGCCTCAATCCCAGACGGAGATGACGATGATCCTGGTGACAGGCGCCACGGGGCTGAACGGCAAGGCGATCATGCGCGAGTTCGCGCGGCAAGGGCATGAGGTGAGGGCGCTGGTGCGCGATCCCGACCGGGCGTTAGCGGCAGGGCTCGGCGGACTTGCCGGCGTCGAACTGGTCGCGGGCGACATGCGCCGGGCGGAAACGCTGGGCGCGGCACTTGATGACATCGACCGCGTGCTGATGATTTCGACCGCGGCCGACGACATGACGGAAACGCAGTGCCGCTTCATCGATTCCTGCAGGCAGGCCGGTGTCGCGCATGTGGTGAAGTTCTCGGGCGCCGAATCCAACATCGGCTACGACGCGACGAAGTTCCGCTTCACCCGCATGCATGAGGAGGTCGAGCGCTATCTGGAAGGGGCCGGCATGGCATGGACGCATCTGCGCCCCAGCCAGTTCATGCAGGTGTACCTGCGCGACGCGCCGACCATTGCCGCCGAGGGCGCATTCCATCTCGCGCTCGGCGAGACCGAACTGTCGCCGGTCGATGTCGAGGATATCGCCAAGGTGGCCTTCCGGCTGCTGCGCGATGGTGGCCATGAAGGTGAGAGCCTCGATATGACCGGGCCGCAGGCGCTGACGATGAGCGATATCGCCGTGCTCATATCGCAGGCGATCGGCAAGCCGGTTCGCTATGTCGACGTCAGCCCCGCAGAGCGGCGGCGCAACCTGCTGGCCAGCGGCGTTCCGGCCGGCTTCGCCGATGCGCTGGACGAACAACTGGCCGAGCGGTTGCGACGGCCGAAATCGCGGGTGCACCTGGCGACGCACGACATGTTCGGCGTGCGGCCGACGCCATTCCTTGAATTTGCCCAACGCCACGCCGCGATGTTTCGGGGTGAGGGCTAGCCGGGGCGGAAAATCGTCCGCGGCGACGTATCCTTTTTGTCGGCCCATTCGTCTTTGCTTCTCGAAAGGTCGCGCGGTCCGCGATCCGTAACCAGGAGACCATCATGGCGAGCATCGAGAGCGAGGCAAACAGGAACCACTACGCGGCGATCGCCGCCAATGCCGGCAAAATGGGTCCGCAGGCGTTCGTCGAGTTCAACGATGCCAGTTGGACGGCGCTGACCGGAGAACCCGGCGGCGTCGACTATATCGAGGTGGATGCCGGCGGCGTGCCTGCGTTGTGGGCTGTGCCGAAGGGCGCCGACGAGCGGCGCGTGCTGTTTTATGCGCATGGCGGCGGCTTCGTCGGCGGCTCGATCTACACCCATCGCAAGCTGGTCGGCCATCTGGCCAAGGCCGTCGGCTGCCGGGCCTTGCTCTATGGCTATCCGCTGGCCAGCCAGGCCAAGTATCCGGCCCAGCTCGATGCGGCGATGGCCGCCTGGAACTGGCTCATCGACCAGGGCTTCGACACCAGGCGGATCGTGCTTGCCGCGGATTCCTGCGGCGCGGTGCTGACCTATGGCGTCCTGCAGCGGCTGCGCGCGCAAGGGCGGCCGCTGCCGGCCGCAACGCTGATCATCTCCGGCTGGTTCGACATGGCGCTGACCGCTGCCAGCTATGAAACCAACCGCGAAAAGGATCCCTTCTTCGCCAAGGGCGGCGTCGACTGGCTGGTGACCAACTTCATCGGCGACCGCGACCGGCTGGATCCGGAGGCCAGCCCGCTCTATGCCGATTTGAGCGGCTTTCCGCCCGTCTTCCTGCAGGCCGGCGCCGATGAGACGCTGGTCGACGAAAGCCGCATGTTCGCCGAGCGCGCGCGGCAGGCTGGCGTCGAGACGCGGCTCGACGTCTTCGACGACATGCTGCATTCCTTCCAGATGATGGCCGGCCGGGCGCCGGAAGCCGACGACGCGATCGGCCGCCTCGCCGCCTGGGTGCGGCCGAGGTTGGGGTTGCCGGCTGCCGGGAAGACCGGCGAAAAGGCGGCGTGAGCATGCGGCGGCTGGTCGTATCGAGTTTTGTCTCGCTGGACGGTGTCGTTGAAGGACCGATGGTGTGGGCGTCGCCCTTCTTCGACGGGCAGAACCAGGCGCACGCCTTGCAGGCGTTGTCCTGCGTCGACTTCTTCCTGCTCGGCCGCGTCACCTACGAGATGTTCTCGGCGCGCTGGCCTGACCTCAAGGGGCCCTACATGGACCGCATCAACGGCATGAAGAAGCTGGTCGCCTCGACGACGCTGAAATCGGTAGGCTGGAATGCCACGCTGCTTGACGGCGACGTCGCCGAATCACTCGCCGCGCTGAAGCGGCAGCCGGGCGGCGACATCTTGAAATACGGAGTGTCGCAACTTGACCGCACGCTGCTTTGCGCCGGGCTGGTCGACGAGTATCATCTGTCGATCGTGCCGACCCGCGTCGGGCACGGCAAGCGTGCCTTCGAGGATGTCGGCTCGATCAGCCTCGATCTGGCCGGCACGCATCGCTTCGACAATGGCGTGGTGACCCTGACCTATGTGCCGCGATGAACCAGCAGATACGCAATCCCCCTGAGACGAGGCAAGGCATCGAGCTGCGACTTGACCCCGAAGGCCTGTTCGACCTTCGCTACCGGGCGTTCCTGGAGACGGTCTCGCATCTGCGCGTCCGTCTCCACCGCTATTGCGCTCGCATGACCGGCTCGGCTCTCGACGGCGAGGACATCATGCAGGAGGCGCTGTTCGAGGCCTATCGCAAGATCGGGCTGCTCGACGATGCGCAGGCGCTGCGGCCGTGGCTGTTCCGCATCGCGCACAACAGGTGCATCGACTTTATCCGCACCCGCCGCACGCGGCTCAAGGCCGAAGCAGGCTATGCCAGCGATGAGATCGTGCTGCCCGTCGAACCCGCCGGTGCGGGCGCCGGCCGCGCCGTCGAACGGCTGGTGGTGCACCTGCCGCCGAAGGAGCGCGCCTGCGTGCTGCTCAAGGATGTCTTCGACCATTCGCTGGAGGAGATTGCCGGCCTGGTCGGCTCGACATCGGGTGGCGTCAAGTCGGCGCTCAATCGCGGCCGGGCCAAGCTCGCCGCCTTGCCGGCGCAACCGGTCGCGGCACCCAGGCACGACCCCGAACTGGAGCGGCTGCTGAGCCGCTATGTCGAGCTCTTCAATGCAAGGGACTGGGACGGGGTGCGGGCGCTGACCAGCGCCGACGCCCGGCTGCGGGTTTCGGACTGCTACAATGGCCTGCTCTCCGACTCGCCCTATTTCGTCGAGTATGAGCGTGGCGAGCCCTGGCGCATGCGGCCGGCTGTGGTCCAGGAGGAGGCAGTGCTGGTCGTCGACAGGCTCCATGGCGAGCTCTGGCGGCCAGCCTATTTCGTGCGCATCCATGCCGACGGCGGTGTCATTGACCGCATCGCCGACTATTATGCCTGCCCGTGGATCCTGGAGATGGTGGCTGCCGAAGGATGATGGATTTGTCCGGCAGTGTCTTCTCGCTGGGATCGGCTTTCCCGTTTATTTCACCGAGTCCGCGGCCGCCAGAATGACATCGGCCACTTCGCGCGGTTTGGAGAGCATGGGGACATGGCTGGTCGCAAGCTCGGTCACCTTGGCGCCGATCGCCTTGGCCATCGCTGCTTCAGCAGCCGGCGGTATCATCCCGTCATGCTTGGCGACGATGTAAAAGCTCGGCTTGGTCTCGTAGGCCGCCACGGCGAGCTTCTCATCGAAAATACCGGCAAAGGGCGGACCTTGCGTGGCTGCGATCACGCTGATCTCCTGCGGCGGCAGGTCCTGCGCGAAATATTTGGCGACGCCTTCGGCGCTTAGCCTGACATAGCCGCCGCTGTCGGGTTGCAGGGCGCTTGCCCAGGGCAGCGCCGGTTGCCCCTTGCCAAGATCGTTCACCGACAGGCCCTTCGGCAGCGCGAAGGCGGCGACGTAGACCAGCGCCTTGACCTTGTCGTCCACGCCCGCCTGGCTGATGACGACACCGCCCCAGGAATGGCCGACCAGGATGACCGGTCCCGGCTGGGCCTCGATGACGCGCCTGGTTGCATCGACATCGGCGGCAAGCGAGCTCAGCGGATTTTGCACCGCCACCACATTGAGCCCTTTGGCCTCCAGCAAGGGAATGACCTTGTTCCAGCTCGAACCGTCGGCAAAGGCGCCATGCACCAGCACGACCGTTTTCTTCGGTACGCCGGCGGCCGAAGCCGGTGCAGCCATCGCCAGGAGGACGGCGGTTCCCGACAAGAGAAGATGCGACAGCGACATAGAATGGCTCCATTTTGTCGTGACGGGCGGTCTGGGAGGGACAACCCATCGGCTTCGTTTCACGAGATCGGTTTCAGCAGGCCCGAAATGGTGGCGCCGGGCGGTTGTTACCTGGAGAGGAAATCGGTGATGAGCTTGACCGTGGCATCCGGGTTTTCTTCCATGATCCAATGGCCGGATGCCGGCACGATGGCTCCCGTCACGTCCGACGCGACGAAACGCAGTGTATCGGCCTGTGTCGTGCCCGCCGATTTCTCCGCGCCGGCTGCCAGCACCGGCATGGGCAATTTGCCGCCGGTGGAAAGCATCGCCTGGTTGTCGATGGCGTCCTGGTCGAATGCCTTGAACTGTTCGAAGGCGTCATGCATGGCATGCGGCCGCGCGTAGAGTTTTGCATAGTGGACGCGCGTCGCCTCGTCGATCTTCTTCGGGTCGGCCGACAGTTCGTTGTAGAAGCGGTCGAGGTAGATGCGCTCGCGCCCCGCGACCAGGCGCTCCATGTCGGGGCCGCGGAAGTTGAAGTGCCAGAGCAGCGGGCTTTGCTTGATCTTGTCCCAGTCACCTATGCCCGGCAGCGGTGCGTCGATGACGACCCATTTGGTGATGCGCTTAGGATATTGCGCGGCCAGCGCATAGCCGACCATGTTGCCGATATCGTGCGTCACCAGCTCGGCCTTGTCGATCTTCAGCGCATCCATCACGCCGGCGATGTCGAGCGCCTGGTTCTTCTTGGTGTAGCCGCTGTCCGGATGGGCCGAAAGGCCCATGCCGCGCAGGTCCGGCACAACCACCGTGTGATCCTTCATCAGCTTTATCGCGACCGGCGCCCACATGTCGCCGGTGTCGCCGAAGCCGTGCAGCAGCACCACCGCGGGCCCTTGTCCGCCGACGCGTACATGCAGGCTGGTGCCGTTGGTCTGGATCGTCTGCGTCTTGAAGACGGTCGGAAACGGGATCACGCGCGCCGAGGCCGGAGCGGCGAGTGACAGCAGACCAACCACGATAACCAAAGGACGAAACATGATGCATTACCCCGAGCTTTTGCCGCCGCCACATGTTTCGCGGTCTTTCCGACTATGGCACCATGCCCTTGGTTTCGTTAGGCGTCGGTCGCCTGATTGTGAATTCGGGAAAGCCGAACAATGCTAAAGCTTGAAGCCGCCGCCGCATTTGTCGCCGTCACGGAATCCGGCTCGATCAGCGAGGCGGCCAGGCGCATGGGCCTGTCCAAGTCCGTCGTCAGCGAGCGGCTGTCGGAACTCGAGCGCAGCCTCGGCACAAGGCTGCTGGACCGCACCACCCGCAAGCTCTTCATCACCGAAGCGGGGCGCGGTTTTTACGAGCGCGCTAGGCGCATCATGCAGGAGGTGGCCGATGCGAGAGCCGAGATCGCCGAAGATCGCGGGGAACTCGCCGGACCGTTCAGGATATCGGCGCCGACCAGTTTCGGCATCCTCCATCTCGGCCCGGCGCTGTATGGCTTCCTGGCCAGGCACCCGGGGATCGAACTGACGCTTGATGTCGACGATCGTTTCGTCAGCATGGTGGCCGATGGCTACGATGCCATTGTGCGTCACGGGCCGGTCGTCGATGGCGGGCCGGTCATCGTCAAGAAGCTGGCTTCCAGCCGTCGCTTCCTGGTGGCGTCACCGGACTATATCGAGCGGTTCGGACTGCCCGCGACCACCGACGACCTGAAACGCCACAAGGGCGTCATCTATTCCATCCGCGGTGCCGCCGACTGGCGGTTCAAGATTTCGCGGCGGCTGGTGACGATCCGCCCGCAAACCGCGCTGCGCGTCAACAACGGGATCTTGATGCGCGACGCCGCGCTTGCTGGCCTCGGCCTGGCGCTGCTCCCTGCCTATTTCATCCGGACCGAGATCGCCGACAAGCGATTGACGGTCATCGATGTCGGCGCCGAACCTGAAGGGGCCACCATCTATATCGCCTGTCCCGAGGACCGGCGCGGATCCGCCAAACTGCGTGCGCTCACCGCATGGCTTCGCGATGCCTTTGGCGATCCGCCCTATTGGGAGGCGTGAACCGGCACCTCACTTCGCATCGTGAAAGATGATGCCGACCGTGTGGCGCATGCCTGAGCGCAGGCGGCTGACTCCGTGGCGCAGGTTGACGCGGTAGTTGCCTTTCGTTCCCTGCACCGGCCGGTTGTGGACGGCGAAGGCCACCGCGTCGCCCTGGCGCAAGGGCACCACCTCGACCCGGCTCTGCATGCGCGGCCGCTGTTCGGTCAGCGCGAATTCGCCGCCGGTGAAATCCTCGCCGGGTTCGGAGAGCAGGATCGCCACCTGCAAGGGAAAGGCGAGATCGCCATAGAGGTCCTGGTGCAGGCAGTTGAAGTCGCCGGGGACATATTGCAGCAGAAGCGGCGTCGGCCTGACCTGGCCGGCGGCATGGCATTGTTCGAGAAATTCGGCATGCCTGGCGGGGTAGCGCAGGGGGATCGCCATGCGCTCGTTCCAGCGGTTGGCGACCTCGGCCAGCCTGGGATAGAGCGCGCTGCGCAGGCCGCCGAGCAGGTCCGGCAAGGGATAGCGGAAGTAGCGGTATTCGCCCCTGCCGAAACCGTGCCTGGCCATGTGGATGTGGCTGCGGAAATGCTGTTCCTGGGGGTAGAGGCCGGCGATCTGCCGGCACTCTTCGGGCGCGAGCAGCTTTTCCATCACCGCGCAGCCGAAGCCGTCGAGCTCGGCGGCCAGTGCCGGCCAGTCGTATGCGGCAACGCGCACCTCGGCGGCCTCGACCACCGAAGTGGCAACCTTGGCGTGGGCGTTCATATCGCGGCCTCCTTGTCGAGCAGAGCGCGCTTGCGTTCGATGCCCCAGCGGTAGCCCGACAGCGTGCCGTCGGCGCCGACAACGCGGTGGCAGGGAATGCCGAGCGCGATGGCGTTGGCGGCACAGGCGGTTGCCACGGCGCGCGCGCCGTTCGGCCGGCCAAGGCGCCGGGCAAGCGCGGTGTAGGTGATGGTGACGCCGCAAGGGATGGCGCGCAGCACCTCCCACACCCTTTGCTGGAACGGCGTGCCGTGGCGCATGTCGAGCGGCAGGTCGAGGCCGGCGCTGGGCGTTTCGATGAAGCGGGCTATCGCCGCGAGATCATCGTCGAGAGCGCCCTTGTCTTCGACCAGCACCTTGCCGGGAAAGCGGTCGGCGAGGTCCTGCTCCAGCGCGTCGGCGTCGGAGCCGATCAGGATGGCGCAGACGCCGATCGAGCTGCGCGCCGCCAGGATCTTGCCGATCGCGGATTGGCCGACGGCGTAGGCGATGGTGTCGAGGGTGGCTATCGCCGCCGGTGTGGTTATTTGGGTTTGCAAGAGGTTCATTGCCCTGACTCCTTTGTCTGTGCCGGAACCCTACAGAGGCGGCTTTCCTCGCTCACTCCGGTGCTTGCTTTCAAATTCAAATCGCCTGTGTGAAGACACCGTCGTCGCGTTCCGTAGAGCGCTGACTTTTGAACAGTCTACATGTCACGCGACACGAATGACGAAGAGTTCGCCGAGCAGGAAAACCTCGCCTGACAACAGCCGCAGCTCGATCTCGCCACTCGCAGTACGGCCCCATTCGGCCTTACCGGCATCGACCAGCTTGCCGATGGCGGCCAAGACCTGTGACTTCGCGTCGACGGCGGCGCCGTTGGCGATCTCGATGTTCGCACCGGCGGCGGAAGACCTTGCCATCGTGCGCATCGCCGGTCGTTACGCCCGCGAAGACCGGTAGGCCCTGTCGGCGGCCTTCGCCGATCCGCCGGCCTCGCGGTCGAGCAGCGCGCGCTTGCGTTCGGCGCCCCAGGCGTAGCCGGACAGGGCGCCATTCTTGCGGATCACGCGGTGGCAGGGAATGGCGACCGCATGGGCGTTGGCGGCGCAGGCGGCGGCGACGGCGCGGGTTGCCCTGGGCGCGCCGATGCGCTCGGCGATCTCGGCATAGGAAACCGTGCCGCCGACCGGGATGTCCTGCAAGGCTTGCCAGACGCGTTGCTGGAAGACGGTGCCGCGCACGTCGAGCGGCAGGTCGAGGCCGAGCCGTGGGGCCTCGACGAAGCCGACGACGCGGGCAACCAACGCCTCGTAGTCGCGGTCGCCGCCGATCAGCCGCGCCTTGGGGAAACGGTCCTGCAGGTCGCGCACCAGCGCGTCCGGATCGTCGCCGAGCAGGATCGAGGCGACGCCCCTGCGGCTCGACGCGACCAGTATGGCGCCGAGCGAGGTCTCGCCGACGGCGAAGCGTATGTCCTCATTGGCGCCGCCCGCGCGGTAGCGCGTCGGCGTCATGCCGAGCATGCCGGTGGATTTCTCGTAGAAGCGCCCGCTCGAATTGAAGCCGGCATCGTAGATCGCCACCGTGACGCTGGCGCCGTCCGCGAGACCCTGGCGGACCCGGGCGGCACGATGCGCGGCGGCATAGTCCTTCGGCGTCAGCCCGGTGATCGCCTTGAAGACGCGGTGGAAATAGCCGGCGCTGCGCCCGGCGGCTTCAGCCAGTTCAGCCAGCGATGGCTCTTCCTCGCTCTGTTCGATCCTGCGGCAGGCACCGGCGACCATCGCGGCATTGCCGGCCCCCAGCGAAGGGCCATCCGGATTGCAGCGCCGGCAGGCGCGAAAGCCGGTCGCCTTCGCCTGGGCCAGCGTGTCGTGCAACTGGACATTGACCGGATTGGCGCGGCGCGACGGGCAGGAGGGCCGGCAATAGACGCCGGTCGTCGCCACCGAATACCAGAATTGCCCGTCCGCCGATTTGTCGCGCACGACGATGCGCGCCCAGCGCGGGTCATCAGCGACCGGCAGCGGCGTCGATTTGAGGTCTTTGGCGAGAGTGATGAACATGCCGCATTGAAGCCGCTGGAAGACGGCCCCGCCACCCGTTTCCTGCCAACAAAGAATATGACAAGATCGACCCGGAGGAGGTGCGATGGAAAACATTCGATCCCTTAAGACCGAAGCCGATTACGATTGGGCGATCGCCGAAATCACAAGATATTTCGACAACGAGCCGGAGGTCGGCTCGCTCGATGGTGACCGCTTCGATGTTCTCGCGACCCTGATCGAGGCATATGAGAACAAGCGCTACCTGATTGAGGCATCCGATCCCGTTGACGGGTCGCGTCCAGCCGGATTCAAAGACTCGCTGTAAGCCTTTGTTTTCGCGGCATGCCCCCAAAACCGATGCGCGTTTTGTGGGCGGCATGAACCGGTTCTCCTACGCCGCCCTCTTGGGTTCCACCGCGAACGGGCTGAGCCCGAGCCAGGTCTGCATCTTCTTGCCGATAGCGTGGTCGCCGGTCAGGGAAACCTTCGCGCCCGCCTTCTCGACGGTCAGCAACCCCATCCAGATCGCCGTCATCGTGTGCAGGTCGGTGGAGACGTAGAGGTCGACATCGAAGCCCGGATCGTACCAGCACAGATCGACCTCGCCGTGCTTTTCGACGATCAGCCACCACGAGCGTTTGGACGCCGGGAGATCCAGATACAGAAATTGTATCACCGTGCGTCCTTCGGGGAGCGGCGAGGGGTTCAGGTTGCGCCGCATGTCCCACATCAGCAGCGACGGATCGAGGTTCTTGAGCGACAGCCGGGACTCGACCCATTTCTGTCCCCAAAAACCCATCGCCTCGACGACGGGGCGCAAATCGCGGCCGGCCTCGGTCAGCCGGTAGTCGAAGATCGCTTTCTCGCCCGGCACCTCCTTGCGCTCGACGATCCCGGCCAGCTCGAGTTCCTTCAACCGTTGCGACAGAAGGGTCGGCGACATTTTGGGGACGCCGCGGCGCAGGTCGTTGAAGCGGGTCGAACCCGCCACCAATTCGCGCATCAGCACCATCGTCCAGCGGGTGCACAGCACCTCGGCGGCCATCGATAGCGGGCAGAACTGCTTGTATCCGTGCTGGGCCATGATCGGTGCACCTCCCTCGAAGCTGGCCGAACATTAGGCCTTCATGAATGAAGCGGCCAGTACGGAAACTGTACCGCCCCAGTACAGATCGCGGACTGGTTGGCGAGGGGCCGGCCATGCGAGCCCTTTGGCCGGTCGCACGGGATAGCCCTGTGCGCCGCAACCAGGAGACGACCATGACTGCTTACGTTATCGCGGACATCAAGATGAAGGATCCGAAATGGGTGCCGGGCTACGCGGCCTCGGTGCACGACATCGTCCACAAGCATGGCGGCAAATATCTGTCGCGCAGCGGCAATGTGAAGACGCTTGAAGGCAAGCCGCTCGACACCACGCTGATCGCCCTGATGGCGTTCCCGTCGGAAGCGGCGGCACGCGCGTTCACCAACGATCCGGCCTATGCGCCTTTCGTTTCGGCGCGTCAGGGCGGCAGCGACAGCCGCTTCCAGCTGATCGACGATACCGATCTGGCCGGAACGATCCCGTATCTGCCGAAGGGATGACGCTTCCCGGCAGTCGTCACATCGATACATCGATTTCGGGACCTCCAAGCAGCAACAGCCACAGCGCTTGCCTGCCGGGCCGCCGTATTTTCGGCGGCCGGCCAGCTGTGCTTTTTCAAGAAGAATGGAATGGATATGAAATCAAACTTTCGCAACAGGCTCGTCATGGCGGGGGCCATGCTGGCCGTCTGCGCCTCCTTCGCACAGGCGCATCAGGAAGCGGCCGGAGCCGCGTCCGGCCCCAATCCACTGGCCGACAAGGTGCGGGCCGCCAACAGCCGGTTCCTCGACGTCAAGGCGGCGACGGCCGAGGGCTACGCGCCCATACCCTGCGCCAGCGGCATCACCGGTGGCGCCATGGGCATCCACTACGTCAACGGCCAATACCTGAAGGACGACAAGATCGACATCGCCCGTCCCGAGGCCGTGATGTACGAGCCGATGGCCGACGGAACGCTCAAGCTGGTGGCCGTCGAATATATCACCTCGAAGGGGCCGGCGTCGCTGGACGGCCAGCTGTTCAACTTCAACAGCGCCCCCAACCGCTATGGCCTGGGTGAATTCTACGAGCTGCATGTCTGGGCCTGGAAGGGCAACCCGACCGGCACCTTCGCCGACATGAACCCGAAAGTGTCGTGCGAACACACGATGGCACCGAGCCAGTAGCCGTCAAGGTCAGGCGGCGCCAATGCCGCCTGACCTCTACCGAGAGACGGCGGGGTGGTTCGCCTGGCATCGGCCAGGCCCGGTCATTGCGATTCCGGTTCGGGCAGAGGCAGGCGCGTCCCGACGGTATCGTGACTCGCCTCCGGCAGAACGAAACGCCCGGTCAGGTACCAGATTAAGGATACGACAAGGATCGAAAGGTAGCCGTCCACGGCATAGTGCCAGCCGGTGTAGACCGAGCCGAACAGGATGAGTGCGGCGAAGGACCAGCCGGCGACGGTCCAGCGGCGGCCGAAGCCGCTCAGGAACAACGCGTTGAGCGTGACGAAGGCGACATGCATGCTTGGCATGGCTGAAATGCCGCCGCCCAGTTCGGGGCGGCCGCTTGTGTAGGCTGTGAGCAGATAGCTGGCATACATATGGACCGGCGCGGCGTAGCCGTTCCGCGCCAGGGCGGTCTGCAACCCGGCAAACCGGTCGCCACCGTAGAACTGGTCGTGAAATATCGGGCCGGCGGAAGACAGCGCCATGGCCAGAACGGTGCCGCACAGGATCGTGGTCAGCGCGAGCGCCCACAGATAACGCAAACGCGCTGCCGGGTTGTTCCAGAAGGCGACGAACAGCAAGGTGCCGAACCATTGCACGTGCCAGCCATATCCATAGCCGATGAAGATGACAGCCGAAATGCGTTCGGGGACGACGCGGTGCACCCATGTCCAGGGATCGGCGCCATGCAGCCCAACATCAAGCTCCGCCAATATGCGGTCGGCATAGAATGGCACGATGTCGGGGATGGCAATCTTGAAGGCAGTGAAGGCGGTAATGCCGAGAAAGGACAGCAGGATCACCGGTGCGGCGCCCAGCCAGCGCTGCCTGAGCATGTCGAGCATGAACCGCGTCGGGCTATGCCTGGCAAATGTCAGCGCCATCACGCCGAGGCCGGCCGCAAGAAGCGTAGGCAGGAAGACGACGAATGGCTCCGCGTAGGATTGCGCCAGGTGCAGATAGCGGCCCGGCTGCAGGCAAAGCGCGGCCAGGGCATAGGCCAGGCACAGGGCGGTCAGTATCCACCCGCTCCTGGTCGCGGCGATGTCCAGGTCAAAAACGCCAAGCGGCCGGCGCTCGCCGTTCCGCTGCGCGGTGTGCGCACTCATTGAGGAAAACCCGCCAACTGCCCAAGCATTAACAGGGGTATTTCGCCGATGAAGTATTACTATTCAATTACACTTTGGGTTGATAAAAAATACAAATATTGGATGGTTATATTTCCTCCCTTTCCGTCAAGGATTCGTTGACGAAGATGTCATCGTCGAATGCCGAAGTAGCGACCGCGCCGAAGCGGTTTCCAAACCCGAAAGGTTGCCGGGCTTCGGCCGCAGTCGAAGCGGGCCACCGCCTGGGCGGCGATGGCCCTGCGGATCAGGCGGCCCTGATCAGGCCGAGATGGGTCAGCGCGGCGACGCCGTCGTCGAGGCCGATCTCCTCGACGATCCTGCCGTCGATCACTTTCAGCACCGTGGTGCCGGTGAAGCGCATGGCGCGGCCGGTAGCGGCAGGCAGCGAACCGGCGAGGAAATCGCCGAAAGCCGGGCCGGTATGCGTGCCGCCGCCCTCCCACTGGCCGACGACGTAGTCGCCCTCGGCGATGAGATCGGCGGTGGCCCAGAAGTTGAGATCCGGGAAGGCGGCGCGGAAATCGGTCATGAAGGCCTTGATGTCGTCGCGGCCCCGGCGCGGCTCGTGCAGCGAATATTTGAGCAGCATGTCGGGCGCGGCGATGTCGTCGACGACGGACAGGTCGCAGGTTTCACCCCAGAAGTCGGTGAACCATCTGACGACGACGGCCTTGTTGTCTTCCTGTTTGGTCATTGGGAGCGTCCTTTCGTGTTTGGCTGGGGTCATCCGCGGTGCCGCTGATGACCTTGGCCATCCCTAGGCCCATCGGGGGAGCGCAAAACTCCGGTTCTTGCCGGCCAATCGAAAGACGGGGCGCCAGGAATATTGCAGGCGGGAAGGCATGCCTGCCGCGTCCCGGTAACTGTTTCTTCTCTGGTTTTGTCGCAGATTGCCCGCAGGTGGAGCAGGCGAAAACAGACGATGACGGGTCAGGACAAGAAAAGCCGCAATGAAACGTTCTGGGCCACGGCCCTGGAGCGGGCCCATCTTGGCGTCTGGGACTGGGATCTTGCGACCGGCGACTGCTTCTATTCAGCGACCTGGGCGCGGATGCTGGGTTATGATGAGAGGGAGCTTGCCAACACCAGCGACCTGTGGCTGCGGCTCGCCCATCCCGACGACCGCGAGCGGGCGCTGGCCAGCGGCGACCGCCACATTGCCGGACAGACCGACGCCATCGAGACGGAACTGCGGCTGAAGCACAAGCAGGGCCACTGGGTGTGGGTGCTCGACCGCGGCGGCATCGTTGAGCGCGACGAGGACGGGAAGCCGGTGCGACTGATGGGCGTGCAGACCGACATCACCAAACAGAAGACGGCCGAAGCCGAGCTCGAACAGGTCAATGTGCGCTTCCGCCTGGCGCTCGCCGCCAGCGGCACCGGCATCTGGCACCACGACATCGCCACCCACAAGAGCTATTGGGACACCCGCACCAGGGACATATTCGGCCTCGTTGCCGACACCGACGAGGTGACGGCCGACCTTTGGCACACCTATCTGCATCCCGATGACAAGGAAGCCACCGAGCGCGCCCACCAGCCGCCGCCTGGCTCAAGCGGCGTAACCGCCTCGCAATACCGCATCATCAAGCGCGACGGCGAGATCCGCCATGTCGAATCGCTGGTCCGCTTCATCGCCGCCGCGGGTGCCGCCGGCCAGATCCTCGGCACGGTGCGCGACATCACCGAGGACAAGCTGCGCGAACAGGAGCTGGCGTGTGCCGCCCGCCACGACGCGCTGACCGGCCTGTGGAACCGCGCCGCCTTCGACCGGCTGCTCGCCGAGCATATCGCGGCGGGTGCGCCGCTGGCGGTGTTCTATGTCGATCTCGACTACTTCAAGGCGCTCAACGATTTTGCCGGCCACGCCGCCGGCGACATGGCACTGAAGAGCGTTGCCGCCGGCATCCGCGCCTGCCTGCAGCCATCGGCGCATGCGGCGCGGCTCGGCGGCGACGAATTCGCGCTGCTGGTGCCGCATTGCGACGCAGCGCAGGCCGAGCGGCTGGCTGGGGCCATACTGGCGGCCGTGCGCGGCGCCGATCTGGGCTCTGCCGCGGCCGCGCGGCGGCTCGCGGCAAGCATCGGCATCGCCATCGTCAACGACCGGGTGACCACAGTCGCCGATGCGCTGGCCTGCGCCGACGACGCCTGCTACGCGGCCAAGGCCGCCGGGCGCGATCGCTTCGCGGTGTTTTCGGCCGAGGCCGCCACCGGCGGCCTCAACGCGGCGCGGCTCGCCGCCGACACGGTCGACGCCATGGAGGACGGAAGGCTGAAACTGTTCGGCCAGGAGATCCACCGGCTGGGCCGGCCCTGGCAGGAAAGCCGCCATGTCGAGGTGCTGGCGCGGCTTGTCGGGCGCGGCGGCAAGCTGATTCCGCCCAGCGAATTCATCCCGGCGGCGGAGCGTTTCGGCATAGCCGCCAGGCTCGATCGCTGGATTATCCGCACCGCGCTGTCGCGGCATGGCGCGGCGATGAAGTCCGGCGCGATCACGCTTGGCTTCAACCTGTCGGCGCAGACGCTGAGCGATCCGGGACTGTGGGACTTCGTCGACAGCATCATCGAGGAGACTGGGGCGCCGCATTCCGGTATCGGCTTCGAGATCACCGAAACCGCCGCCGTCACCAATTTCGATGCCGCCGAGACGTTCGTGCGCAAGGCGCGCGAGCGGCGCTGCAAGGTCAGCCTCGACGATTTCGGCGCTGGCATGAGTTCGTTCGAATATCTCAGGCGCTTTCCGGTCGATGCCATCAAGATCGATGGCTCCTTCATCGAGCACATGGCCGAGAGTCGCTTCGATCGCGAGATCGTCTCGGCCATATCAGGCATTGCCCGCAGCGTCGGCTGCGCCGTCGTGGCCGAGAAGATCGAGCAAGCCGAGACGCTCGTCATCCTGCAGGCGATGGGCGTCGATTTCGGCCAGGGTTTCCTGCTGCACCGGCCCGAGCCGCTGGAGCGGATCGTCGCGCCCGCCATCGGGCCGGTAACCGCAGCACCGGCCCGCAAGGCGTCCTAATCAGATTTGCCGCACCATCGCTTGCGGAAATTCCAGCACAGCGGTCTCGGGTCGCCTGTGCTGGGCTTCCGCCACCGTCTCGATCAGGAGGTCGAGGGCCTCGCATGCCGAGCGGCTCGTCTCGTCATTGCCGCGCAGATAATGATAAGCGCGTTCGAGATGGATGCGGGCGGCTGAAAAATCGCTGGTCAATGGTTCCCTCCATGATCCCGCCCTAATTTATCTTGGCCGGCCCGGCGGAATTTGGGGTAAATATCCACAGGCGGTTTTTATTCAAATGCCGATTGATCTTGGCCGCGCTGTCAGGAGAGGCAGCGCGCAGCGCTTTGCCCTGCCTTGTCGGGCGGCTAGACTGCCACCTCCTTGTCCGAGGTGATATTGATGATCGTCCAGGCCTGCATCAACGGCGCGCGACCGCGCGATTTTCACCCGAAGCTGCCGCTGACGGCGCAGGCCATGGCCAGCGATGCGGCTGCCTGCGTCGCGGCCGGTGCCGGCGAACTGCACATCCATCCGCGGGGCGCCGACGGGCACGAAAGCCTGGCCGCCGTCGATGCGACAGTGCTGGCCGTGCGCAGGGCCTGCCCAGGCACGCTGGTCGGCGTGTCGACCGGCGCGTGGATCGAGAACGATGTCGCGCGCACCCGCGCGGCGATCGCCGGCTGGCGCGAGCTGCCCGACTATGCCTCGGTCAATCTCTCCGAGGCCGACGCGCCCGCCGTGATGGAGCTGCTGCGCCAGCGCGGCGTCGGCATCGAGGCCGGGCTCGCCACGACAGAAGACGCCGAGCGGTTCGTGGCGCTCGCCGATCACGACCGGGTGCTGCGCATCCTGATCGAAATCGACATACCGGACCTTGTAGCGGCCCTCGCCGAGGCAAACGGCATCGCCGCCGTGCTCGAGCACGCCGAAGCGCGGCGGCCGATCCTGCTGCATGGCGTGGACGCCACCGTCTGGCCATTCGTCGAGCTGGCGCGCCAAAAGCGGTGGTCGACGAGGGTCGGGCTGGAAGACGGCAAGACGCTCGCCGATGGAATCGTGGCCAATGACAATGCGGAAATCGTCGCGGCGGCGGTGGCGGTTTTCCGCTCCGCGTCCGCCGGCTGACCTGCGGTCTGCCTCAGCTCCGCCGGCGGGCCGGTGCCGTCCACGCGCGCAAAATGTGTTTCTGGATCTTGCCGGATGCGGTGCGCGGCAGCGTATCGGTGAGCAGGAACTCTTTCGGCACCTTGAAGCGGGCGATGCGCGCGCCGCAATGGCTTGCCAGATCGGCCGGATCGACGACGCATCCGGGTTTCACCACGACAAAGGCGCGCCCGACTTCGCCCCAGCGCGCGTCGGCGACGCCGATCACGGCGGCTTCGGCGATGCCGGGATGGTCGAGCAACACGGTCTCGATTTCGACGGGATAGACGTTCTCGCCACCGGAAATGAACATGTCCTTGCGACGGTCGACGAGGGTGACGAAGCCTTCCTCGTCGCGCCGCGCGATGTCGCCGGTGCGGAACCAGCCATCGGCGGTGAAGGCGCGCTCCGTCTCTTCCGGCCGGTTCCAATAGCCTGGCGTGATCGAGGGGCCGGAAAGCCATATCTCGCCGGGCTCGCCGGCCGCGACGTCGCGGCCATCGTCGTCGACGAGGCGCAGGCCGATCGTCGGCGCCGGCAGGCCGGACGAGCCTGCCTTGCCGGCGATGCGGTCGGCCTCGACCGGCATGCCAAGCACCGTGCCTGCCTCGGTCATGCCGAAGCCGTCGGCCATGCGCACGCCCTGGGCCAGCCACCATCTGATATCCGTGGCCGGGTTGGGCGCGCCGCCGGTGAAGATGGCGGTGAGCGCGGTCCAGCGCGACGGCGTGAAGTCGGGATGTTCACGCAGCATCCTGGCCATCTGCGGCACGCAGAAATAATGGGTGACGCCAAGAGCCGGATCGGCGAGGCGGCGATTGGTGGCGCCGGCATCGAAGCCGGGCGAGATCAGCACGGTGCCACCCTGAAGCAGCGTCGGACGCAGGCTGGTGATGAGGCCGATGACATGAAACATCGGCGCGTCGCAGAGGAAGACGCTGGCATTGCCGACGCGGCCCAGCACGCCGAAATTGACCGCCGTGGCGAAAGCGTTGCGCTCGGTGACGATGACGCCCTTTGGCCGGCCCGACGTGCCCGACGTGTAGAGGATGATCGACGGCGCATCGTCGGCGGGCAGGGGACGGCGCGGCGCCGGCGCCTCTGCCTCGACCGCCGCCGCGAAGGCGGCGACATCGACAGGGATGCAGCGCCCGGGCAATGCCGCCTTCGGGACAGCGTCATGCAACAGCAGCACCGGATCGCAATCGGCAACGATCGCCTGCTGTTCGGCACTGGCAAGCCGCCAGTTGACCGGCACGAAGATAGCGCCGAGCCGCATTGCGGCCTGCTGCAGGATCAGGAGATCGGCGCTGTTGCGGGCAAGCGTGGCGATCCGTTGCCCGGGCTTGACGCCGTAGCCGGTTTCGAGAACGCCAACGGCTCGCTGGATGGCTTCGTCAAGCGCGGCATAGGTCCAGCGCCGGCCGGAGGCCAGGTCGACGCAGGCAACACGATCCGGCTGCGCGCCGGCATGCAGGGCCACCGGGTCTGAAATCGTCAAGGCCGGCATGCGCATCTCCTCCCAGATTGCGTCGTTGGCTTATCGCGTCATCTGGCTTTGTCGTAAGCGCCGAGGCCGGGCTTGTAGCTCTTTTCGTCGATGAACTGGCGGATGCCTTCCTTGCGGCCCTCATTGTCGTGGGAGTTGGCCGCCTCCTGGGCGCGGACCAGATAGTCCTCAGCATTGTCGTAGGTCATTTCGCTCACGCGGCGGATGGCGTCCTTGGTTGCCTTCAGCGCGATCGGGTTCTTCTTCAGAAGGATGTTGGCGACCTCGGTGACCCGTGTCTTCAACTCAGCCAGCGGCAGGCTTTCATTGACCAGCTTCCAGGCGGCGGCCTTCCTGCCGTCGATCAGTTCGCCGGTCAGCGCGTGATACATGGCGTCACGCATCGACAGCAGGTCGACAACCACCTTGGTGGCGCCGCCGCCGGGCAGGATGCCCCAGTTGATCTCGGACAGGGCGAACTGCGCCTCGTCGGCGGCGAAGGCGAGGTCGCAGGCGAAGAGCGGGCCATAGCCGCCGCCGAAGCACCAGCCATTGACCATGGCGATGGTCGGCTTGCCGTACCAGCGCAGGCGCCGCCACCAGCCATAGGCTTCGGATTGCGCCTTGCGGACGGCGCCGAGCCCCTTGGCTTCGGTCTCGCGGAAATACTCCTTGAGGTCCATGCCCGCCGACCAGGCGCTGCCTTCGCCCGACAGCACGAGCACGCCGACATCGGCGCGGTATTCGAGTTCGTCGAGAACCTCCATCATGCGCCGGTTGAGCGTCGGGTTCATGCAATTGCGCTTGTCCGGCCGGTTGAAGCGCACCCAGGCGATGCCGTTCTCGACGTCGAAGGCAACGGTCTCATCGGTCATGGTCGGTCTCCTCCCGTTCCACCACTGCTATGGAAAATTGCTATGGGGCATAGCTATCTTGATTGCTATGTCGCATAGTCTTTTTCGCTTGACAAGAGCCGGCATCGCGGCGATCGGTTGGCATGGACGAAACCCAGCCTCACGACGCGCTCGATGCGCAGATCGGCTACAATCTCAAGCGTGCCTCGGCTTTCGCGCTCAATGATTTCACGGTCGAACTGACCGAGGCGGGCCTGCGCCCGGTGACCTATGGCATGCTGGCGCTGATCGATGAGCGGCCAGGCATCCGCGCCGCGGAACTGTGCCGTCTCCTGGGCATGAAGAGCGCCAACATGGCGCCGCTGCTGGCCGAACTGGAAGAGCGCGGGCTGGTCGAGCGTGACGACCATGCCGAGGACAGGCGCGTGCGGATGCTGACCCTGACGCCGGCGGCCAGACAGGCGATGCCGGGCTGGCGGCGACAAGTTCGCCGGCACGAAGACAGGTTTCTGCAAAGGCTGACGAAGAAGGAGCGGGCGACGCTGCTGCGCCTGCTGCGCCTGATCTGGACGGACGAAGGTTGAGGGCTGCCTATTTGGCTTCGCCGTCCGGCGCGGAAAGCCGCAGCAAGAGGGCGAGCAGCGCGATCACTGGCGGGACGATGAAGCACCAGACATTGGCGTAGGCAAAGCCGAGGGCAGCGGCCGCGCAGCCGGCGGCGAAGACGGCGACCGCCGCCGCCATGCGCCGCAGGCGGGCAATGAGCGCCGGGCGGGCTTCCGGGGCCGTGCCGCCGATGAGATCGGCGAGGTCGATCATGATCTGGGTGGTGGTGCCGGTCATCAGCGTCGAAGGCGGGGCGGCCGCCAGATGGACCCGGTGCACCGCGTTCTGGATCGCCATGGCGGCGACCAGCACCATGCCGGTGACGATGGCGGCCGCCCCGTCACCACTGGCGAAGGGACCAAAGCGGATCGCCAAGGCGGCGCCGACGACGAGCAGCGCCAGTTTGGTCGCCAGCAGCACTCCGAGCGCCTGATGTCCGCGCCGGCGCAAATGCTCGCCGGCCAGCCGGGTCAGGATGACGACGATGCAGAACACCGGGAGCGCCAGCAGCTTTGCCAGCACGCCCGAAATGCCGAGCACCAGCGAGGCGCCGAGGGTGACGAAATTCCCGGTCACGTGCGCGGTGAACAGGCCCTGCAGCGCCAGGAAGCCGGCCGTGTCGACATAGCCGCCATTGAGGCTCAGCAGCAGCGGCAGTGCTGGTTTCATGGCGTCGTCGCCGGGACCAGGAAACGGTCGGGCGCCAGCGCCGCGGCGGTGACGCCGAGTGCCGTGACATCCTCCGGCAGGGGCTCGCCGCGCATCAGCGCCGCGCCCAGCCTGGCCAAGGTCAGCGACACCTGGAAACCATAGCCGCCCTGGCCGCCGAGCCAGAAGAAGCCAGGCAGGCGGGGGTCGAAGCCGGCGACCGGCGTGCGGTCCGGCGCGAAGGTGCGCAGGCCCGCCCATGGCGTCGACGGACGGCCGATGCGCATCGACGTCGCCTGCTCGATGCGGTCGACGGCGATGGCGACATCGATGTCTTCCGGCCAGGCGTCGCAAGGCTCGGAATCGGTCTCGTCGGCGAGCGAGCCGATCAGCCTGCCGGCGTCGGGCTTGAAGTAGAATTGTTCGTGCAGGTCGACCACCAGCGGCCAGCTGGAGATGTCGATGCCGGCAGGCGCATCGAACAGGAAAGCGGTGCGGCGTTTCGGCTGAAAGCCGAGGCCGGAGAGCCCGGCCAAGCCAGCGACGACATCGACCCAGGCGCCGGCGGCGTTGACGACGATGTCGGCCGGATAGACACCGGCGCTTGTCTGCACGCGCAGGCCGCCGCCGCCGGGCGAAATGGCGCGCACCTCCTCGCCGGTGCGAATCGTGCCGCCGCCGGCCTTCAGCGCCGAGGCGCAGGCCGCCAGCATCTTGCCGGTGTCGATATCCACGGCGTCCGGCTCATAGACGCCGCCGCAAGTGGCTTCAGTGGCGATGGCGGGAACCAGCGCGTGGAGCTCGGCCGCCGACAGGCGACGCACGCTGGGCACCAGCGCCTGCAATTCATCGGCCAGCTTGTCGATCGCGGCGCCGTCGCCTTTCCAGCCGACATGCAGCGCGCCGCGCCGATGGGCGACGAAGCCGCCCACGACGATTTGCTGCCGGCTGGCCAGCGTCAGCGCGCGCACCAGCCGGTTGCCGTAGGTCTCGGTGAACAAAGCGGCGGAGCGGCCGCTGGCGTGGTAGCCAAGATGCGGCTCGCGCTCGAGGACGGTAACGGAGGCCCAATCCCGCACGGCCGCCGCAAGCGACAGGCCGGCAATGCCGCCACCGATGACGACGATTTTTCTGGGAGGATTCGACTGCATCCATCAGTCGTAAAAATGATTTCGCATCCAGTCAAACAGCGCGACCTTCCCTCGGTCGTTCGCGCGGCCATTTCTTCCCGTTCTACGGGGAGAAATCACCGGCGGGGCAATAAGGGCAGCGCCAGCTCCGACGATCGACAGCGTCCTCTACAAGGTCACAATCCGCCCCAGTCCTCGCCGCACCGCCTCGCGATAAGCGAGATCCGCCGCCACCAGATCCTCCATGGCGACACCCATGGCCTTGTAGACGGTGATCTGGTCGGCGCTTATCCTTCCCGGCCGCAGCCCAAGCAGCATTTCGCCAAGCTCGGTTCCGGTTTGCGGATCGATGCCATCGAGTTCGCAAGAGCCGACCGGAGTAGGTGCGAAGGCGTCCCTGGTCTCGACGAACAGGCTGGCCCGGCCGACAAGCTCGACCGGCAGCTCGCCGCCGGGTGGTGCTACGCCCACCGACGAGACATGCGTGCCGGGGCGCAGCCATTCGGCCGAGATCACCGGCTGGTAGGAATGCGTTGCCAGGCACACGACATCGGACGAGCGCACCGCTGCCTCGAGATCGCTGACGGCGACGACGCCCGGATGCTGCGCTGCCAGCGCCTGCGCGTCCGCGAACTCCTTCGAGGCGACGCGGATCTCGGTGAAGTCCCGCACCAGCGGCAGCAGGTGCAAGTGCTGGCCGGCCTGCACGCCGGCGCCGACCACCGTCGCGACCCTGGCGTCGCGGCGGGCCAGTTCCCGCACCGAGAGCACGGCGGAGCCGGAGGTGCGCACGGCGGTGATATAGGTGCCGTCCATGACACAGACCGGCATGCCCGTTTCCGGGTCGAACAGATGGATGGTGGCGAGATGGCTGGGGATCGCCCGGGCTATGTTGCCTTCGAAGACGTTGACGATCTTCACCGACAGATGCATGCCCGCCATCCAGGCCGGCATCGCCAGCGAATAGCCGGCCCGCGGAATGTCGAGCTGTGGCCGCGCCGGATTGACGATCTCGCCGCGGGACAATGCCTTGAAGCCCTCCGCCAACGCATCGAGAAGCCGACGCAGGTCGATGCATGTTCTCACCTCGCCTTCGCTCAGGATGAGCACGGCCGTGTCGCCCTTGGTAAGGGCATTGCGGGAGGTCCGTATGGTCGATGTCATGGGATTTGCCTTGGTCGGATTGCGTTGCCCGCCAACGGTATTGCCACTCGACAGCGTGATGAAATATGCTGTTTTCGCGATTTTTGCGTGATAATCGCGCAATCTGTGGTCAGAAAGTGTGAATTCAAATGGATGATCTCGACCGCATCGACCGCTCGCTGTTGCGCTTGCTGCAGGAGGATGGCCGTCGCACGACGCTCGATCTGGCCCGCCGCGTCGGCCTGTCGCCGACCGGGGCGGCGCAACGCATCAAGCGGCTGTTCGCCGAAGGCTTCATCCGGGCGGTGCGGGCCGTTCTCGACCCGGCCCGGATCGGGCAGGCACAACTCGTCTTCATCGAAGTGCGGCTCGATCATACGGCGCCGCATGTCTTCGACCGTTTCGCCGAGGCGGTCGTGCGGGCGCCCGAGATCATCGAATGCCACATGGTGGTCGGCGGCTTCGATTATCTGGTCAAGGCGCGCATCGCCGACATGGCGATGTTCCAGGATTTCCTGCAGCGGGTGATCCTGCCGCTGCCCGGCGTCAGGGAGACGCACACCTACGCCTCGATCGCCAATGTGAAGCCGGACGCGTTGCTGCCGATCTAGGACGTGGACTTATTAGCGCCGAGCCGTAGCCTGGACGCCATACGCCCGAAAGCAGACGTAGCGAATCTGGTCCGGCCGGCGGCGCGCGACCTCACAGCTCAGCTGGCCAGCCCGATCGCTCGGCTCGACGCAAAGACGATTTTACGATCAGGCGATGGAAAGGCGCAATTCCCGCGATATAGGCCCGCCCTCCCAGATGATTGAAGGTCACGACCGTTGTGGCGACAAGCCGGCGGCACAAAGCGGACTCTTCAACCAAGACGGACAAACGGAAGTCGAGATGGCGATCATCCTCGCCAAGAATAATCTCATGACGCCGCCGATCGTAGACCCGAAAGAAATCAATCCTGTCGGTCGCAACGTCATCGCGCAACTCAGACGATGTCTTAAGACCAAACCCCGCAACCAAAGTGTCCCTGAGAGCTATCAGCCAGCCAACCCACCGCGCCTGACCCATCAGCATATGGGCGGCGAGGCGTTCGGCGTCGCCCGTCGCATGGCTCGGCAGATCGATCGCGAATGCGTCAGCGAAGCCTGCCTCGGCATAGAGAGGCCTAAGCGCGGAATGTTGCGGCAAATCGACTCGAGCAACGCGCGTCATGGATGGTCCGCCCCGGACTGAATGGAAGCGAAGAGGTGGTGCACTGCAATAGCACGAACGGGCTCTCCATCAAACGTATCAAGGAACTTCTGCTGTTGACCCTTCCGCGACCTCGGGCAACGTCCGCTCTTCCGCGGTCGGCAAGCTGCTAAGTGAGTACACGCCCTAGACCGGCGGCCGTTCCCCCGCGTCCAGCAGCCATTGCCGCACGGCCTGTGTCGGTTCGGGGTGGCGCTGCTTTCGCGGCATCACGACATGAAAATCCTGCGTGCCGCGCATTTCGCAGCTGACCGGCTGGACCAGGCGGCCGGCGGCGAGGTCGGCGGCGACGAGGAAGCGGCTGGCCAGTGCTATGCCCTGGCCGGCGATGGCCGCGTCGATGGCGAGGCTGGTCTGGTTGAAGCGCATGCGCTTGAGCTCGGCCGTCATCTTCAGGCCGACTGCCTTTTCCATGAATTCGGGCCACAGATTGTGCGCGTCGTGCAGCAGCACGTGATGCTGGATTTCGGCCGCGGCGATTTCGGTTGCGCCGGCCGGCAGCAGGGCCGGGCTGCAGATTGCGATGATCTGCTGGGGAAACAACAGGTCGACGATCAGGCCGGCCCCGAAGGGCGGGCGGCCTTGCCGCACCGCGATATCGACGCCGTCGGACTGGAAACTCGACAGGCTCTCGCTGGCCAGCACGCGCAGGTCGACCAGCGGATTGTCGGCCATGAAATCCTGCAGCCTTGGGATCAGCCATTTGGTGGCGAAACTCGGCGTCACGCTGATCGTCAGGCGTGCCGGCGCGGGACGCAGCAGCAAGGTTGCCTCCGAGATCAGGTCGAAGGCGCGGCGGATGTTGGGCACATAGGCGCGGCCCTGATCGGTCAGCGCCAGGCCGCGCGGCAGCCGCTCGAACAGTTTCGTGCCGAGATGGGTCTCCAGGCCGCGAATATGCTGGGCCACCGCGCCTTGGGTCACGTTCAACTCCTCGGCGGCGACGCGGAAGTTGAGATGGCGCGCCGATGCCTCGAAGGCGCGCAACGCGTTCAGCGGCGGCAGGCTCAGGAAGGCTTCAGGCATGCAGGAGTTTTTCTACTGGTTGATTTCAGGCATTCTGGTTCGAACCGAGCGGCAGAACCAGCTATATCACCGTTCAAATCCCGAAAACACCGGTTGCGGTGCCTGCCAACCCTGAGAGGAAAATCCGATGAGTGTAGAAAAAGTGGCTGTTGTCGTGGCCGGCGGCAGCGGCATGGGGGCGGCGGCGGCCAAGCGCCTGGCGGCAGATGGGTTCAAGGTCGCCATCCTGTCGTCCTCGGGCAAGGGCGAGGCGCTGGCCAACGAGTTGGGCGGGCTCGGCGTCACCGGCTCCAACCAGTCGAATGACGACCTGCAGCGCCTCGCCGACCTGACGCTGGAGCATTTTGGCCGCATCGACGTGCTGGTCAACAGCGGCGGCCACGGGCCGCGCGCGCCGATCCTGGAGATCACGGACGAGCAGTGGCGCACCGGCATGGACGTCTATCTGATGAACGTCATCCGGCCGGTGCGCATCGTGGCGCCGCAAATGGTCAAGCAGAAGGGCGGCGCCATCATCAACATCTCGACGGCCTGGGTCGCCGAGCCGAACGCGATGTTCCCGACTTCGGCCGTGTTCCGCGCCGGTGTAACCGCCTACACCAAGATCTTCGCCAACACTTATGCATCAGACAATGTGCGCATGAACAATGTGCTGCCCGGCTGGATCGACAGCCTGCCGACCGTCGAAGAGCGCCGTGACAACGTGCCGATGCAGCGCTACGGCACGATGGAGGAGGTCGCCGCGACGATTGCGTTCCTGGCGTCCGAGGGGGCGGGCTATATCACCGGCCAGAACATCCGCGTCGATGGCGGTGTTATCCGGGCGCTGTGAAGCGTCGACCGGGCTTGGGTTCCTCGCCTCAAGGGAAGTGGGCGAGGAACGAGGTTCGGGGAGGCGCTGCCATTCTCGCGGCCGATGCGCAATTCTTTCAATCATTTCTTGAAGCCGGCACCAGCCGTTTCATGGTTTGATGATTCCGGCCAAGAGGGGGAGGCGCCATTGACCGACTTCATCGGATTGCCGAAAGCCGAGGTGCACATCCACATCGAGGGCTGTTTCGAGGCCGACGATGTGATCAGGAACTGCCAGCAAGCCGGCATTCCGCTGCGGGCGCCGCGCGACAGGCTTTTCGAAGCCCATGATCTCAAGAGCTTCCTCGAGATGCTCGACTGGTTGTGCGGGACTTTTCGTACGCGCGAGCAGCTCGCCACCACGGCCTACAAGTTCGCGCAGCGCATGGGCCGAAGCGGCGTGCGCTACGCCGACGTCATCGTCAATCCGACGCACTGGCCGCACTGGCACAAGGACGTTGCGGGGATGATCGACGCGTTCGACGCGGGTTTCGCGGCCGCCGAACAGGATGGGCACCCGCCGGTCGGGCTTTGCGTCAGCCTTCTGCGCACCCAGTCGGCGGCGGAGGCGTTCGAGCTGGTGGAGTTGCTGGGCGGGATCAGGCACAGGCGTGTCGTCGCCCTGTCGATCGACGGCAACGAAGCGGCTGCCGGCCGCACCGGCCCGCGCTTTGCCGAGGCGTTTCGCCGGGCCGGCGCGGCGGGTTTGCGGCGCACCGTCCATGCCGGCGAGTCGAGCGGCCCGGAAGGTGTTCGCGACGCCATCGACCTGCTGGGCGCCGACCGCATCGACCATGGGGTGCGGGCGATCGAGGACCCGGAACTCATCGACTTGCTGGCGCAGAGGCAGATTCCGCTGGGCATCTGTCCGGTCTCCAATCTGGCGCTCGGCGTCTATCCCTCGCTTGCGCAACATCCGATCGATGCCTTGCGCCAGGCCGGCGTCCCGGTTTCGATCAACACCGACGATCCGTCGCTGCTCGGCACCACGCTCGAAGCCTCCTACGCGGCCTGTGCCGAGGCTTTCGCCTGGGACGACGAAACCATCCGCCAGCTCGCCGCGACATCGGTGCAGGCGAGCTATGCCGACCCGGCGCTCAAGGCGCGGATCCTGACCGATCTGGCGGCCTGGCGGAGCTAGGGGCCGCTGCCGATTTCGCCATCGTGCCGTCTGGCAGATTACGCGGTCAGGGCTTCCGGCTGGTCGAAAAGCGCATGAAGCTCGGAGACCGGCATAGGGCGGCCAAAATACCAGCCCTGGACATCCGTGCAGCCATTCTCCTTGACCAGCCTGTACTGGTCCTCGGTCTCGACGCCTTCGGCGGTCGTCGTCATGCCAAGTGTGGTGCCGAGTTCGGCGACGGCCTTGACGATCGCCCGGCTTTCATTGCTCTCGCACATCAGGCTGACGAAGCTGCGGTCGATCTTGATGCGGTTGAACGGGAACGACCTGAGATAGCTCAGCGAGGAGTAGCCGGTGCCGAAATCATCCATGGCGATGGAGATGCCGAGGTCGCGCAGGCTGTACAGCGTGTTCAGAGTGTTTTCGTTGTTGGCCAACAGCACCGACTCGGTGATCTCCAGTTCGAGCCGTGACGGCAGCAGGCCTGACGCGGCGAGCGCCGCGGCAACCTGAAGCGACAGCCCCTGCTGTTTGAACTGGGCCGGCGAAAGATTGACCGCAACCTTGACGGGCTGGGGCCATTTCGCGGCGTCGGCGCAGGCACGCCGCAAGATCCACTCGCCAAGCGCGTCGATGGCGCCTGTCTCCTCGGCCAATTGGACGAACTCCGACGGCGCCAGCAGGCCGAGGCGCGGATGGTTCCATCGCACCAGCGCTTCGAAGCCGGTGAGCTGCGAGGTCTTTGCGTCGTGCAGCGGTTGATAATGCAGGACGAACTGTTCGTTCTTCACGCCGAGCGCGAGTTCGGATTCGAGCTGGCGCCGCTCCTGCAGTCTTGCGTCCATTCCCGGCTCGAACGACCTGCAGGTGCCGCGGCCCTCCATCTTGGCCTTGTACAAGGCAAGGTCGGCATTGCGGATAAGGGTTTCCGAATTTCGCCCGTCGTCGGGAAAAACGGCGATGCCGATGCTGCCGCCGATGTTGATCTTGTGGCCATGGATGGAGAATTCGTCGGACAGGGCATGAATGACGCGGCTTGCCAGCACGCCGGCCTCGTCGTTGCCGTCGAGCAGGAGCTGAAGGATGACGAACTCGTCCCCGCCAATTCTGGCCACCATGGCGGTTTCGCCGGCATGGTGTTTCAACCTTTTCGCCACCGCCCCGAGCAGCTCGTCGCCGATCGGATGGCCGAGCGTGTCGTTGACCGGCTTGAAACGGTCGAGATCGACGCAATGGACGGCCAGCTTCTCGTCGTCCCTGAGGCTTCGCAATGCCTCGTCCATCGTGTCGGCCAGGAGGCCCCGGTTGGGCAGGCCGGTGAGAATATCGTGCGTGGCGAGATGCTGAATCTGGGCGGTGCGTTGCTCGACCCGACGCTCAAGGGTCTCGGCGGCCTCGACCTGCATCGTCATCGTGCGCCCGATCGCGTACCAGCAGGCCAGCGCCAGCAGCGTGACCACCGCGACCGCCGCATAACCGGCCAGCTCGAATTCACGCACGGACTGGACGTCCAGGTTGTCGTCGAAGCGGCTGTTGGGGAACCCGGCCCAAAGACGCCATGCGCTCCTGGGATCGTTGAGCGAGAGCGGGATGACTTCGGAATAGATCAGATTGGGGTCGGCCGCCGTGAAGGCACGGGAATCCGCCGCCAAGGCTGTCGACATCTTGTGCTGGTCGGATTCAAAGCCGTAGCCTGAATTGACGATGACATAGTCACTGCCCGGCAATAGTTTCCGCAGCGCCGAGGTAAGCATGATCGCCGAAACGGAGCCGCGCAGGCTGCCGTCCTGGCCGAAGACAGGGACCGAAAGGATGAAGCCTGAGCGGTCGGCATCATTGCCGGTGTGGATGAAATCGGTGTTGTCGCAGGTGATGAGCTCCTTCGTGCCGATGATCGGTACGTTCAACCCGTCGATGGCGCTCGAATTCGGATAGTTCGTCTTCAGCCAGGCGAGCTGTTTGGCCAGCTCATGGTATTCATAGGTCTCGACCTCTTCCGGGGGGCGGATCAGGGCATTCTCGTCCAGCTTCGCCTGTTTGGCGCCGCCAGCGGCATCAGATCTCGCCTTGGCATTCACGATCAACTGGTCGAACTGGAGGATCGGCTCCTCGGGCTTGCCGGTCACCGTATCGAAGCGGTCCGGGTCGAAATCCAGCGGCAGGAAGTAGACCTCGGAAATCGAGACATTGTTGGCGAGGTTGTTGTAAATCTGCTGGATCGTCGCGCGGCCCTCATCGCCAAGGTTCGTGCCATGCCGGTCGAGGTTACGCACGCTCGGCAGATAGCTCAGGGTGCGCACATTCTCGTAGACGGCCCGCAAGGCGTCTTCGACGGTCTTGGCGGCCGCTCTGGAAGCTGCCTGGGAGTTCTCGACATAGCGCTCCTTGGCCAACGCGAAGTTTCTCTGGGCGTCGATGTGCAACGCCGCCAGCGTCGCCGCCCCGGTCAACAGGATCACAACAAATCCGGCCGCTCGCCTGAATGCGTTCATCTGCGTCCCACCATCGAGTGACGAGGAATACCGCAAGGCGGTTTAGGAAGCGCTAATGGGATGTGTCTTTCTTTAGCGGTCCCAGGCATTGCGGCGCATCCAATCCGGCAAGATCGAGGCACCTTCTTTTCATCGGCGGACAGGCACCGGGCAAGGCGGTTCAGTTCACTGGCCCCGCCCGCTGGTCGGCGTCGGTGAGCGTGCCCAGGAAGGCGACGATGTCGTCGATCTCGGCGGTGTTCAGCGCCGGTCTGTCGCCGGGCTTCTTGCCGTCGAAGGGCGGATCCTGATTCAAGTTTCCCCAGTAAGCCTTTGGCAGATCGTCATATTTCCTGACCGTGCCGTCGACGTTCCTGGGGTACCAGTGGCTGGGATCGGTGTCGCGGCTGGCGTAGAAGGCGACCGCGTCGCGCAGCGTGTGGAAGGCGCCATTGTGAAAGAAGCTCTTGCGCAGCGCGACGTTGCGCAGGGTCGGCGTCCTGAACAGGCCGCAATATTCGGTCCGCGCCTTGAAGTCGGTGCGCAGCGGGCCGCACAGGCCGAGATCGGCATAGGCGGGGTCGGCATTGGCCGGAATGGCGGCATTGCGCGGCACGGCGATGGCGATCAGGCCGAAATCGGTGAATTGCGGCGGCTCGCCGTCTTTGGCCGGTTCGCTGAGATGGCAGCTGGCGCAATTGCCTTTGGTCTCGTCCTCGAACAGCGCGCGGCCGCGCAATTCCTGCGCTGTCAGTTGCGCCTTGCCGGCGAGGAAGGCGTCGTAGCGGCTGGAATAGGGATAGAAATCGGCAGCGCTCTGCTCGAAGGTGCCGAGCGCCTCGGCGGCCGCGTCGAAGGCATCGCGCGCGCGGTCGAACACGTCGTCGCCGAAGGCCGCCTTGAAGTCGCCGGCATAGGCGGCCTTACGCAAGGCCGCGGCGACGGCGGCCTCATCCTTGTTGGCCATCTCGAAGGGCGAGAGCAGGGGGATTTTCGCCTGGTCCTTGCCGTGGTCGGCGCGGCCGTCCCAGGTCAGGCCGCCGGTCGGGCCATTGTCGACGCTCTCGTCGCCCTCATCCTCGGAATCGTAGAAATGCTCGGTGAAGGCTGGCGCCGCCTGGAGATAGCGCAGCGACGGCACGGCGCGCACGCCCGGCCGGTCGAGGTTTGGACCGCCCATCTCGACGGGTGCCGCCGACGCCGGACCGAAGGCATGGCGCGGGTCATGGCAAGACGAGCAGGCCTGCCTGCCGGAGGCCGAGAGAGCGGGATCGAAGAACATTTTGCGGCCAAGCGCGGTCAGCGCCTCGGCTCGGGCGAAGGCGTCGGCGCGCGATAGCGGGCCGGGGTGGACGCTGCCTGGTCCGGCGCGGACAAGGCTTGCCGGCAAAGCGATGGCAAGGCCGAACAACGATGCGGCGGCGGCCGCGATCATCAGGCGTTTGCCTCGTCCTGTCGTCATGAATTCCATGTCCATTTCGCTCAGCAGTTAGGTTCGCACTGCAACGGATTGATGACTGGTTCGACCCTCACGAAACCGTGTTCGCGCGGATCAGCTCGCGGCCGATCGGCTTTGGCGTCTCGCTGCGCAGCACCAGCGCCGTGGTGACCGCGCCATGGCGCGCCACGGCGTCGACGATGGTTTCAAGGTGGGCGGGCGAGGGCACCACCACTTTCAGGATGAAGCAGTCCTCGCCGGTCAGCCGGTGCACCTCGGTAATCTCGGGCATTTCGGCGAACTGCTTCAGGCAAGGGCGGATGTGCTCATGCGTGGTGCGCACGCGGATGATGGCCATCATGCCGAGGCCAAGGGCCGCCGGATCGATCACCGCGGTGTAGCCGGCAATGACGCCGCGCTCCTCCAGCCGCTTCACCCGCTCGGAGGTTGCCGGCTGCGACAGGCCGACCCGGCGGCCGAGCTCCGATATGCCGATGCGGCCGTTCTCCTGCATGGCCTCGATGATGGCGATGTCGGTCGGGTCGAGCGGCGCGCGCTCATCGCTGGTCTTCATGGTCACCTTGAATCCATCGGCGAGGAAATGACTTTTCCGATGATTTCCCATTCCCGATGCCAGCGCAAGCCGCCACCATGCAGCTGTGATCGATAGGAGCAAGGCGACATGACGTATTTCATCATCCTGCCGGGCAGCGGCGGTTCCGGCCCGGCGCATTGGCAATCGCGCTGGGAACGCGCCGATCCGGCGATGCGGCGCTTCCAGCCCTCAAGCTGGGACCTGCCCGATTTCACCGACTGGCTGGCGGCGCTGGAGGCTGCCGTGATCGCGGCGCCCGAGCCACCTGTCTTGGTCGCGCACAGCCTGTCCTGCCTGCTTGTCGCGCATTGGCAGAAGATTTCGCAAAGGCCAGTGAAGGCGGCCTTGCTGGTCGGCGTTCCCGATCCGGCGTCGGCGGTCTTTCCCGGATATGGCATGGCCTTCGCGCGGATTCCGCAGGGCAGGCTGCGCTTTGCCTCGCTGGTGGTGACCAGCACGAACGACCCCTATGGCTCGCAGGAGTATGCCGAGGCGCGGGCGACGCAATGGGGCAGCCGCCTGGCCGTGATCGGGCCGCTCGGCCACATCAATGCCGAAAGCGGCCTGGGCGACTGGCCGGAAGGCCTCAAACTTCTCGACGGTCTGGTTTGCGAGGCTTGAGGGCGCTCAGCCGCCATTCACCAAGGCAAGGATAAGCTTCTGCAGATTACCGCCCGGGCCGAGTTCGACACGGTCGAAATCGCGGCTGGCCTGGCGCTGCGCCTGCGAGAGCGCGGACAGGCGCTTGGTCATCTCGGCGCGGATCTTGCTGCATTTGGCGTCGTCGGCGACCGTCAGGCCGACGGTCGCAGCCTCGATCTTGCGCACCATGTCGACAATGGTGGCGCCATGCACCTTCTCATGGGCGCTGACGCCGGCGAGGAAAACCTCCCAGTTCTTCTGGATGGCAGGCGGCAGCGGCGCGGAGGGGCTGGGCAAGGTGTAGGTGATGATCAGCTTCGGCTTGGCCGACACCAGCACGCAGGCTCCGGCCCGCGCCTGATAGTCCCTGGTCCAGGTCAGCTTGAAATTGGTGTGGGCGATGGCGCGGGCGACGCCGACATTCGGCCCGTTCTCGCCGATCGAGCGATAGAGCTCCGGCCCGGACTGGCCCGAAATGGCGTAGGTTTCGACCTTCTCGACCGGCTTCCATTGCGCATGGGCGGTGACAGGCAAGGCCACCAGTGCGGCCAGCAGAAGACACAGGCGAACTCTCAACACAACGCTCTCCAAGGCGGGACCGACCTTGCCACAACGGGCAATGCCACCGGCTCGCTTTTCCTATATGCTGCCGGCGGACGCCGCAATTGTCAGGGGGAACTCATGAGAGCTGGATATCTCGTCGTCGCCGGTGCCGTGGCTATGCTGCAGGCCGCGCAGCCGGCTTTTGCCGCGTCGTGCAGCGGCTGGGGCGCGAAGATGGAGGAGGACGAGGGCGGCAGCGTGCTGACCGCCTCGGTCTGCGGCGGACCAAAAGGCGACGCGCATCTGATGCTGGCCTGTTTCGACAAGCCGGTGCTGAGCTTAGACCTCGGTGCCAGCGGCCAGCAACTCGAGCCCGGCATCAGCGGCGCGTTCGATTTCAAAGCCGACGGCAAGACGGTGACCAGGACGCTGCAGCTGGAGGCCATGTACAATTACTTCGTGGTGGACCTGGCCAAAGCCGATCCGCTGCTCGATCTGCTGCGGGGGAAGGGGGATGTGACGGTCAGTTCGGCCAAATATGGCGCGAACAGTTTTCCGCTGAAGGGTTCGAAGGGGGCCATCGGCAAAGTGCTGGCGCAGTGCGGGAAGGCCAAGCCTGCCGCTGATGCGGATTAAACCTCAAAGGGTTGCGCCGCCCCTCATTGTCCTGCCGGACATTTCTCCCCGTATAGAGACGGGGAGAAAGACGCTCCGACGAATGATTTCGCCAAATTGTCGGCGTTGCTGAAAAGGCGCGTAGGGCCGTGACAGCATCCTTCTCCCCGTCACTATACGGGGAGAAGGTGCCGGCAGGCGGATGAGGGGCAGCACTGTGCTCGCCTGTTATCACTCAATGCCGCATCACCCCACCCAACCGTACCGCTGCCGCCCTCAACTGCTCATCCGAAAACCCGGAAAAGCCCAGCACCAGGCCATGCTTCGGCGCGCCGTCGATGAACATCGCGGACAGCGCTCGCGCGCCGACGCCCACCGCCTTCGCCGCCTCGACGATCGCCGTGTCCGGCCCGTTGCCCCTGAGCATCGCCATCAGGTGCAGCCCCTGTTCGGGCACCGTCACATCGAGCCTGTCGCCGCAATGCGCCTGCAGGCCCGCCACCAGCACGTCGCGCGCGGCTTGCACGCGGCGGCGCACGCGCCTGAGATGCGCGGCGAAGTGGCCTTCGTTCAACAGGTCGGTCAGCGCGCCCTCGGCCAGCGTCGAAGGGTAACGGTCCGAGCGCGCCCTGATCGCCATGACGGCATCGAGCAACGGTTCCGGCACCACGACATAGCCGATGCGCAGGCCGGGGAAGAGGACCTTGGAGAAGGTGCCGAGATAGGCGACGCGGCCCGCGCCATCCATGCCTTGCAGCGAGGTCAGCGGCGGGCCGGCATAGCGGAACTCGCTGTCATAGTCGTCCTCGATGATCCAGGCATCGTTGCGCCGCGCCCAGTCGAGCAAGGCGAGGCGACGGCGCATCGTCATGGTCACGCCGAGCGGATATTGGTGCGAGGGCGTGACATAGGCCGCGCGCGCCTTTGGGCAGAGACGTTCGCCGATCTCGGGATCGAGCCCTTCGGCGTCGACCGGCACGGCGACGATGCCGGCGCCGCTGCCGGCCAGCGCGGCGTGCGCCATGGGATAGCAGGGGTTTTCCAGCCACACGGCATCGCCGGGGCGAAGTGCCGCGCGCGCCAGAAGGTCCAGCCCCTGCTGCGTGCCCGAGGTCAGCAGGATCTGGCCGGCGTCGCAGCGCACGCCGCGCGCGGTCCTGAGATAAGTGGCAATCGCGCTGCGCAGCGGAAGGCCGCCGCGCGGATCGCCATAGCGGAAATGTTCGGGGCCGGGGCGGGCGAGGTGGCGCGACAGCAGGATGCGGAACAGGTTCAGCGTGCGCGGGTCGGACACCGCCACGCCAAGGCCGCAAGGCAGCGAAGTGGCGGCGTCAATCTCCGGCGGACGCGCCTTGGCCAGCGTTGTCGGCAGATATGGCACGTCGGGCGCGACGAATGTGCCGGCGCCGACCTTGGCCACGGCAAAGCCTTCCGAGATCAGCATTTCGAAACAGGCGACCGCCGCCGAACGCGACAGGCCGAAACGTTGCGCAAGGTCGCGGGTGGTCGGCAGCTTGGCGCCGGCGGCCAGCGCGCCGGTCTCGATCAGCCGCCTGAGTGCAGCGTAAAGCTCGCGGCTGCGCGGGCCGTCGCCCGGCAGGACCGGGATCAACGCCGACCAATCCGGCGGATTGGTCTGAATTTTATCTCCCTGATTGGTTCTTTTATCGACCAATGCCATGGCGCATGGTTGGCAGACAACAGCCGAGGATGCAAGCCGTGAACGACGTCTCCGCCAGCTTTCCAACCACCAGCCGCAACCGGGTCAAGCGCCTGCATGAGCGCGGCAGCTACGACCATGCGGCCGTCTTCGCGGTGCTGGATGCCGGGCTGCTCTGCCACGTCGCCTACACGTTCGACGGCCAGCCCTATTGCACGCCCACCATTCACTGGCGCGAGGGCGACATGCTCTACTGGCACGGCTCATCGGCCAGCCGCATGCTGCGCCAGCTGCGCGGCGGCACGCCGGCCTGTCTCACCGTGTCGCATCTCGACGGACTGGTGCTGGCGCGCACCGGGTTCAACCATTCCGCCAACTACCGCTCGGCGATGTGCTTTGGCACCGCGCGGATTGTCGACGAGCCGGAGGAAAAGATGAAGGCGCTGGCCGGCGTCGTCGACCGCTTCTATCCCGGCCGCAGCGAAACCTTGCGGCCGATCTCGGCGCAGGAAGCCAAGGCGACGATGGTGATCGGCATGCGCATCGAGGAGGCGTCAGCCAAAGTGCGCGCCAAGGGCGTCGGCGACGACGAGGAGGACTATGGCCATCCGGTGTGGGCCGGCGTCATCCCGGTGCGGACGGTGATCGGCGCCGCCGAGCCGTGTCCGAGGCTGCTGCCCGGCATAGAGCGGCCGCGGAATCTGGCTGGATACGCCGAGGGCGAGAGGCTGGATCAGGCGCTGATAAAGGCGCAAAGGGTGTATGAGGGCGAGGAGTAACTAGCCCTCTTCCTTCTCCCCTTGCGGGAGAAGGTGGCCTCGCGAAGCGAGGTCGGATGAGGGGTGTTCCAGGGAGTGCCGACGCCTCACTCCGCTGGAACACCCCTCATCCGTCTCGGCGCTGCGCGCCGATCCACCTTCCCCCACAAGGGGGGAAGGAAGAAGCCGCCTTGCCGCCGCCACTGCCCCGCGCTATCCCGGCGCCATGATCACCTTCCGCAAGGCGCAAGCCTCCGACCTGCCGGCAATCGTCGCCATGCTGGCCGACGATCCGCTAGGCGCGGCCCGCGAGGATGCCTCCTTGCCGCTGGCGCCTGGCTATCTCGATGCCTTCAACGCCATCGATGTCGATCCCAACCAGCTGCTGGCGGTGGCCGTGGACGGAGCCGAGGTGATCGGCACGTTGCAGGTCACCTTCCTTGCCGGGCTGTCGCGCAAGGGCGCCTGGCGCGGGCAGATCGAGGCGGTTCGCGTCGCCGGCCATCGGCGATCGGGCGGCATCGGCCGGCTGATGGTCGAATGGGCGATCGATCAATGCCGGGCGCGCGGCTGCGGCCTTGTGCAACTGACCACCGACAAGGGGCGGGCGGATGCGCACCGCTTCTATGAAAACCTCGGCTTCACCGGCAGCCATATTGGCTACAAGAAGGGCCTTTAGGCGCATCCGTTCCGCCCCTGCGGCGGCTGGCGTATAGCGGAAGGCTTTCAGGCACTATTCAAATTGCCTGACAAAGCGGATATAGGTCAGCTACATTGACCTATATGAAAATCGTCCGGGGAGGCGTGACTTGACCCTTTTGAACCTGTTGGCTTCGCGCTCGTCGCGCATGAAGGCCTCCGAAATCCGCGAACTCCTGAAGCTGCTCGACCAGCCGGACATTATCTCCTTCGCCGGCGGCATTCCCGATCCGACGCTGTTTCCGGCCGAGGCCATCCGCGATGCCTATGCCGAGGTGCTGGGCGGTGCGGAGGCTGGCGCGGCACTGCAATACCAGGTGTCGGAAGGTTACCTGCCGTTGCGGCGCTGGATCGCCGGGCAGATGGGCACGCTCGACGTCGCCTGCGACGAGGCCAACATCTTCATCACCTCCGGCTCGCAGCAGGCGCTGGATTATCTGGGCAAACTGTTCCTGTCGCCGGGCGACACCGCGCTGGTGACATGGCCGACCTATCTCGGCGCGCTGCAGGCCTTCAATGCCTATGAGCCGCGTTACGACCGGCTGCGGCCCGAAGGCGGCAACATGACGCCGGACGCTTATCGCGCGGCGGCCGCCGCAAATGGCGGCAAGGTCAAGTTCGCCTACCTGGTGCCCGACTTCGCCAACCCGACTGGCAACACGCTGGACAGGACGCAGCGTGAAGCGGTGCTCGACCTTGCCGGCGAACTCGACATCGCCGTCATCGAGGACGCCGCCTATCGCGCCCTGCGCTATGACGGCGAGGGCGTGCCGCCGATCCTGGCGCTCGATTGCGCGCGCTGCGGCTCTATCGACAAGGCGCGCACGCTCTATTGCGGCTCGTTCTCGAAAATCCTGTCGCCGGGCATGCGCGTTGGCTGGGTGTGCGCCCCGCGCCATGTGGTGGAAAAACTGGTGCTGATGAAGCAGGCTTCCGACCTGCACAGCCCGTCGATCAACCAGCTGGTCATGCACCGCGTCGCCGAATCCGTGTTCGACGGCCAGGTCGACAAACTTATCGGCGCCTATCGAGAGCGCCGTGACGGGCTGCTCGGCGCGCTCGAAGCCAACATGCCGGAGGGCGTGACCTGGAGCCGCCCGGAAGGCGGCATGTTCGTCTGGGCGACATTGCCCGAAGGGTCCGATGCCACCGAACTCCTGGCGCGGTCGGTGAAGGAGGCGCGCGTCGCCTTTGTGCCCGGCAACGCTTTTTACGCCGATGGCACCGGGCGCAACACGCTGCGGCTGTCCTTCACGCTGGCCGACCGCCGCGCGGTGACCGAGGGCATTCCACGGCTGGCGGCGCTGCTGAAGCGGTAGGCCGGTCGCGGAAGGCGGCATTTCTACGCCGTCACGGTGACCAGGTGCCTGAGTATCGCAAGCCTGGTGCGCGCCAGTTTGCGGAGCGGTTTTTCAAAATCTTCCTCGCCGGTCTCGACGACGAAGACCAATGTCACGAAGTCGAGCATGAACTCGTCGATTGCCGTGGCGACCGCCTGCGACTTGCCCTTGAAGTGCCGCAGCAAGGCGTTTGCCTCCTCGACGTCGCCGGCCCCGGCGCTGTCGATAAGCGCTTCCAGTCTCTCAAAACAATCCAATCGTGGTTCCTCCCGCCGCGCCACGAAACTCCGGTTTGATCGGAAAGTTCCCGTCAGGAGAATTTTCTCCCGAAAAAAGATCGGGGTGGAACCTCTTCAGCCGACAGGTGTTCCTAGGTGTCTGATCCCCCGCAGACATCTGAAGGCCTGGTCAACGAGGCCTTCCAAAGCCCGCCGGGTTCCCCTCTCCGGCGGGCATTTCATTTGCAGAGGACCGAAGGGCGGGATTTTCGGCGGCGACGCCGGAAGGCAGCGGCTGTCAGTAGCCTGCGCCCGCCCGCATTGACGGCGCCCCAAGCGAATTTAGATTTGGAACATTGCGAGGAGGATTTTCGTGGAAACCCAGGAACTGCATCGCGGCCGGCTCATCGACCACATCCAGCTGGTGGTAAGGGATCTCGCCGCCAGCCGGCGTTTCTACGAGGCGGTCTTGCAGGTGCTCGGCGTGCCGATCGGCGGGACTGGCAAGGATTATTTCTGGTCCGATGAGCTGTTCATCTCCAGCGCCGACAGCCGGGCCGCGCTGGGAAAACTCACCGGCCGTCACCATCTGGCCTTCCAGGCCAGGGACCACGCGATGGTCGATGCCTTCCACAAGGCCGGGCTGGCGGCCGGCGGCACGGACAATGGCGCGCCGGGCGAGCGGCCCTATCATCCCGGCTATTACGCCGCCTTCCTGCTCGACCCCGACGGCAACAACATCGAGGCCGTCCATCACGGTGCGCATACGCGCAGCGTCGCTTCGGTGAAGATCACCTTCTAGGGGCTTCCATCGAACGCAGCCGCGGCCACCGCCGGCGACATTTTGCGCGCCTGCTGACCCAACGGGGATTGACGGCGTCCCGTCGTTGCCAGGTCGCTGGCCCCAATGCTAACCGTGCAAAGGCGGTTGGAATCGGCGTCCAGGCAAGGTACGCCCTAAATTTCCACTGGACCGAGACATCCTTTCCCATCGTGGAGAAATATATTTCATGCAAAAATCCACCAGGGCAATCTGCGCCGCCGCGCTTTTACTTGCGGGCGGAGCCATCTTGCCGACAAGCATATTATCAGTTTCTTATATTTCATCGGCGCAGGCTCAGGAGGAATATCTTCCGACCAAGAAGGACTTTGTCGGCAAATGGAAGCTCAGCGGCTCGGCCATCCGCCCGCCGCGCGACATGAAGGATGCGCCGACGCCCGAACAGGAAGCGGCGGCCGCCGCGTTTCAGCAGACGGTGACCGCCTTCTACGGCGCGTTCGACTATCTGGAGATCACGGCGGACGGCCGCTACAATTTCCATCAGCCGGGTGACGCGGCGTCGGGCGCCTGCGTCTGGTGCGGAACCTGGTCCTTCAGCAAGAGCTCGCTATGGCTCAAGCTGGATACGGCGCCCAGGCTCGACATCTACGCCAAGGACGGCGACATCCAGATGACCTACACCGCCGAGCCCGACGAGAAATCGAAATACGCCTGGCTGGTCTTCGGCTGGACGAAGGCCGAGTAGGCGGGCGGCGCCGCCCGGCGTTGCCCGTCAGGGGTTTCGTTGTTCGGAGGCCCAAGCGGCTTTCCCACGATCTCGTATCCTCGTATGCGAGACCGTGGGAACTATCCGAGAAATCCGTATGAACCCGTTGCCTGGAGCCGTGCCGTTTTTCAGCCAGTGGGAAACGCCTGACATGACGCTGGCCGTGCTCGCCGATGGCGCCGATGTGGCGCTGCGGCGCGATCCGCTATGGCAAGGGTCGGGCGCGGAAAGCCTCGACGAATACGCGGTCTGGGCCGCCAACATCTGCGGCATGGCGTGCCTGAAAATGATCCTTGCGACGCGCGGCGAGATCGTGCCGACGATCGAACTGGCGAGACGCTGCACCGTATATGGCGGCTATGTCGTCAACGAAGGCTCGATCAAGGGCCTGATCTACGCGCCCTTCGTCACCTTCGTGCAGGCGGAATTCGGCCTGGAGGCGCAGGTGATGACCAATGTCGCGACGTCGGACATTCCGGCGATCCTCGGGCAGTCACGCTTCTTCATCGCCTCGGTCAGCAGTTCGATCCGCTGGCCCGAGCACGAGCCGCCGTCGAAGGGCGGCCATCTGGTGCTGGTCACGGCGGCGTCGCGGGACGGTTTTCGCTTTCACAACCCATCCGGCCATACCAGCGCCACACAGGCCAACGCAGTGTTGGCGCCAGCCGATTTCGACCGTTTCTTTGCCAATCGCGGCATTGCCGTCACCATTTGATTTCGAGGGATTTCGATGAAGAACAGGCTTTTCAATGAAGGATAGGATCAGGGTCGCCATCCTCTATGGCGGGCGCTCGGCCGAGCATGACGTGTCGCGGCTGTCGGCCGCCAATGTGCTGAAGGCGATCGACCGGACGCGCTACGAGGTGGTGCCGATCGCCATTTCCAGGGACGGCAGGTGGCGGCTGCAGCCTTCGTCCGAGGCTGACGCCGACGGGGCAGGGGCTCCGGTGTCGGAGGATGGCGTGGAGGTCGCGCTGCTGCCCGGCGGCAAGGGCCGCCTGATGGCTCTCACCAAGAATGGCGAACAGCCTGACCCCGTCGATGTCGTCTTTCCCGTGCTGCACGGGCCGTTCGGCGAGGACGGTTCGGTGCAGGGCTATGCCGAGGTTGCCGATGTCGCCTATGTCGGCTGCGGCATCCTGGCTTCGGCAGCCGCCATGGACAAGGATGTCGCCAAGCGGCTGCTGCGCGAGGCCGGGCTTGCCGTTGCCCGCTCGGTCACCGTGCTGAGAGGCGATGTCGGTTCGTTCCAGGAGATTGCCGGGGCGCTTGGGCTGCCTTTCTTCGCCAAGCCAGCGCGCCAGGGCTCGTCCTTCGGGGTGAGCAAGGTGCATGACAGGGATGGCTTCGAGCAGGCGGTCGAAACGGCTTTGCGCTATGACAGCAAGGCGCTGATCGAAGAGTTCGTCGACGGCCGCGAGATCGAGTGCTCGGTGCTGGAGCAGGCCGACGGCTCGCTGACGGTTTCGCTGCCGGGCGAGATCATTCCCGCCGGCAAGCATGGCTTCTACACTTATGAGGCCAAATATCTCGATGCCGACGGCGCGCTGGTCAAGGTGCCCGCCGATGTCCCGGCCGATGTCGTTGCCAGGACGAGCGAGATGGCGGCGCGGGCTTTCCGGGCGCTCGGTTGCGAGGCCATGGCGCGCGTCGACTTCTTCCTGCGCGCCGACGGTTCGCTGCTGGTCAACGAGGTCAACACGCTGCCCGGCTTCACCGACATTTCGATGTACGCCAAGGCACTTGCCGCGGCCGGCATCGGCTACAGCAAGGTGATCGACGTGCTGATCGAGCACGCGCTGGCAAGGCACGGGGCGCGCTGATCGGCTCTGGGACGTGAATCCCGACGAGCGGATAAAATCACTTCTTTCCATTGCCTCCGGCCGCAGGGAACATACTGACCCGCCCGGAATTGAAGGGTAACCAGCGGTCTGCCGGCAAATGTTGCACGCCGGCTCAATATGTCAGACCATGGCCGCTGGCAGGGGGAGAGACAGCAAGTGGCGGCCAATCGTCGAAACGGGACGGCGTCCGAGGCGCATGGGCTGGACGATATTCTTTCGGCCGCCGCGCCCCGTCCGCGAACCGCATTGCCCAATGTGGCGACCACCGTGACGACGGTGGCTGCGCTGTATTTCGGCCGCGAGGTGTTCCTGCCGATCGCGATCGCGCTGCTTTTGACCTTCGCGCTGGCGCCTTTGGTTTCGGCGCTCAAACGGGTCGGCATTCCCCGGATCGCCGCCGTCATCGCCAGTGTGCTCGGCGCCTTCGCGGCCCTTGCCCTGTTCAGCTTCGTCGTCGCCACGCAGGTCAGCGAGCTGGCGCAGAACATTCCGGTCTACCAGACCAACATCCTGGCCAAGATCCGCTCGCTCAAGGAAACCGGAGTCGGGGGCGGGATCATCGCCAGGTTGAGCAGCGTGGTCGAGCGTGTCGGCCAGGAGATCGACAGGCAGGACGCCACGCTGCCGGCCGCCACGCCCGACAAGCCGCCGCGCGAACCGGTCCCGGTCGAGATCGTTGCGCGTGAAAGGCCGCTCGAAGTCCTGCAGAACATCGTCGGTCCGCTGATCAGCCCGCTGGGATCGGCTGGACTGATCGTCGTCGTCGTCATCTTCATGCTGCTCGAGCGGGAGGATTTGCGCGACCGCTTCATCCGGCTTGTCGGCTATGGCGACCTACACCGCACCACCGAGGCGCTTCAGGTTGCAGCCAAGCGCGTGGGCCGCTACCTGCTCATGCAATTGGTGGTCAACATCCTCTACGCCATACCGATTGCGATCGGGCTGTGGATCCTTGGCATTCCCAATGCGCTGTTGTGGGGCCTGCTGGCGCTGGCGCTGCGGTTCGTTCCCTATATCGGTCCGGCCATCGGCATGCTTTTGCCGCTGTTCCTGGCGCTTGCCGTGGCTCCCGGCTGGTCGCTCGTGTTGTGGACGGCGGCCCTGTTCGTGGTGATGGAACTGGTCACCGGCAATGTCGTCGAGCCCTGGCTGTACGGCTCGCGAACCGGGCTGTCGCCGCTGGCGATCATCGTCGCGGCGATCTTCTGGACGTGGCTGTGGGGGCCGCTCGGGCTCGTCCTGTCGACGCCGCTCACCGTCTGCCTCGTGGTGCTGGGCAGGCACGTACCGCAGTTTGAATTCCTCGACGTGCTGTTCGGCAACGAGCCGGTGCTGGAACCGCATGCGCGGCTGTACCAGCGGCTCCTGGCCGGCGACCCGGACGAGGCCACCGATCACGCGGAGGAAATGCTCGAGGAAAAATATCTGGTCGAATTCTACGACAAGGTGGCTGTTCCCGCCCTTTTGCTGGGCGAGCGCGACCGTGTGCGCGGCGTCATGGGCGACCTGCAAAGGCGGCAGGTGGCGGCCAGCGCGCTCGCGCTGGTGGCCAATCTCGAAGATGATGCCAAGGAGGAGGCGGCCGAGGACGAAAGCCGGCATGTGGCCGGGGAAGGGGGCGAGCCCGGCGATGCCGCCGCCGAGGACGAGGCCGAGCTGCCCGACGGCAGTGGCCTATCGGTGCTTTGCGCCGGCGGGCGCGGCGAGCTCGACGACGCCGCCGCGGCGATGCTGGCGCAGGTGCTGGAGGTCCAGGGAGCGACCGTGTCGAAGGCTGACTTTGTCGACATGGAACCCGCCGGCATCCGCCATCTCGAGCTCGAGACCGTCGACACGGTGGTGGTCGGCTTCCTCAACCGCGATTCCGTCAAGCATGCCCGCTTCCTGGTTCGGCGGCTGAAGCGCGCGAAGGCGGCGCTTCGGGTGGGCATCGTGTTCTGGTCGGAAACCGGCAACGGAGACAAGGAAGCGGCGGCCAAGCTCGCCCAGGACATCAACGCGGATTTCGTCGCGCACGGCATGGTCGACGCCGTGACCGGCGCGCTGTCGAACGAGCCGCCGGTGGCGCTGAAGCTCGTCGCCAAACGGCGCATGCGCCGGCCGCGCGCCGCGCCAAGGAAGGTGCCGGCCGCGGCGGCGGGCTAGGGGCAGAAGCCGATCGCCGCGAGCGCTGGTTCGACCTACCGGTAAGGGCGCTTATAGTGGCTTTGCGCCGCATCCCGGTCGTCGGCGCCAGCGGATCATGCCCGGCAGGACGAGAACACATGATGCATGACGATCAGGTGAATATCGACATCGATATCGCCCGCCACATGATCGACGATCAGTTTCCCCAATATCGTCATGAGCACATCACCTCGGTCGGATCGTCGGGAACCGTCAACGCCATCTTCCGCATCGGCTCGAAGAGCGCTGCGCGCTTCCCGCTGCGGGCGATGAACCCTGCCGAATGCGCCGATATGCTTCGGTCGGAGGCCGCTGCCATGGTCGAGATCGGCGAACATTGCCTGTTTGCGACGCCACGCCCGATTGGGCTCGGCGAGCCCGGTCCTCGATATCCAATGCCATGGGCATTGCAAACGTGGATCGAAGGCGAGGTTGCCACGCCGCACGGGCTAAGTGGATCGACGATGTTCGCGCTTGACCTTGCAAGCCTCGTGGCATCGTTGCGCAAGGCGGACACACGGGGCCGGCGCTTCGACGGGCAAGGACGTGGCGGACATCTCCCCGATCATGACGATTGGATGGCTGTTTGCTTTGAAAACAGCGATGGCCTGCTTGATGTGGCCCGACTGCGCGATTTGTGGGCCCGGTTGCGGGAGTTGCCCGCCGCCGGGCCTGTCGTGATGAGTCACAAGGACCTTATCCCGGCAAACCTTCTCGTGCAGGGCGAGCGTCTTGTCGGCGTGCTTGATGGCGGCAGTTTCGGGCCGGCCGATCCGTCGCTGGATCTGGTGGTGGCGTGGCATCTTCTCGACCGCGAGCGAAGGGCGGCCTTTCGCAGCGGCCTTCAGGTCGAGGACCTCTTATGGAAGCGCGGTGCTGCCTGGGCGTTCCAGCAGGCCATGGGTCTCGTCTGGTATTACCGTGGCACCAACCCAGCCATGAGCGCGCTGGGGCGCAGCACGCTCGCTCGCATTCTCGACGATCCTGACATCTGAGCTCTGGTTGCCGGCGGCGAGCCAGAGCTAAGTCGGGTCTGTCGGAACATTACGCTCCGCCAACGCGTTTCAAGATCCTGCAAGGGACGTTTTTTTGGAGGCTGAACATGCGCAGCTTCGAACTGGTCGATCTGCTTTACGTGGTCGAGGCCTGTAAGCACGACCGCGTGGTCGGAAATTTTGTCTCGATGGCTGAAGGCGTGGAAGAGTTGCGGGTGCTGACCGGCGATTTCGTGTCGCCGGACGATGTGGTGGCGAACGCCCTTTCCAAGGTAGCGCTTGCACGAGGCTGCCCGGTTTTGTTCGACGAACAGGCAGGCGCTGAAATCCAGCTTTGACGTCCTGGCGGCTAGATCCCCGGCCTTGTCCCCGAACACGGCAGCCTCCGCCCACAATTGATTCAACGGCAGATCTCATGGAAACGCCCGCCACCTGGGTGTGCGGGCGTTTCAGAGCGTTGGCCCAAGTCAGGTCAGGATAAGGACGATCTTCAACGTGTCTGGATCGACTATGACGATCCGACCGTCGGCCAATACGAAATACTCGTAGCTTTCATAGGCCGGAACAATCTTGACGATGCGCGCCGGCAGACGATGCAGCCGGATCTTGTGCCGCGGAACTTCGATGCCGACCGAAATGTCGAAATCGACATTGGACACCGGCTCGACCCGGGTCTCCTTGATGACCTGGGTGATCTGGGTTTTCTGTTCGACCGTCACATTGCTGATAGAGGCAGTCGAACCCTGATCAGTCTGTGTCGAGGTCTTGCCCTGAGCCTGCTGATCGGTGGTCGCATTTGCCTTGCCCTGGGCCTGCTGGTCGGTCTGGACCTTGGCCTTACCCTGAGCCTGCTGATCGGTGGTTGCATTTGCCTTGCCCTGGGCCTGCTGGTCGGTCTTGAGCTTCGGCTTGCCCTGGGCCTGCTGGTCCGTCTGGACCTTGGCGTTGCCCTGAGCCTGTTGATCGGTGGTCGCACCTGCCTTGCCCTGGGCCTGGTCGGTCTCGACCTTGGCCTTGCCCTGAGCCTGCTCGTCGGTCTTGAGCTTCGGCTTGCCCTGGGCCTGCTGGTCCGTCTGGGCCTTGGCCTTGCCCTGAGCCTGCTCGCCCATCTTCATCTTCGAGCCATTTTGACAGTTGGCCGCGCCGGCCGCGCAATTGGCGTCACCGCCCGACTGAGTTTCAGCCGGCTGTGTCTGAGCCACCGCGGCACCGCATCCGATGCCGAGCGCGAGCATGCTGGTGATCAACATATGCTTCATGGGAGGTCTCCTCGAAAGCATCAGTCCCTTCGCGGGATAAACCTCGACGAAAAAATTTCGTTCCAGGCGAATTGGCAAAAGCGACAGGGCGGAAATTTGAAGGAACAACCCACATCCGAGGGCGTTGCGGCGGGAGCCCGACTTCAGTGATCCAAGCCCATCCGGGTCCGCCGCTTCCCCGTGGCGGGCCCTGCCGCTCCGATCTTCGACCGACGGTTTGCGACAGCAGAATGTCTGTCCGGCCATTCCTCGTGGTTCGCGGGCAGCTGCCATCGTCGGGCTGGGAGGCTTTGAGCCATCACCAATGGACTTCAGCGGCAGACTGCCGAGGAGAAAAGCATCCGCTTCCCGCATTCAATGCCGCTTGCGATGAACGCGCTGGAGCTACCGATCGACCATCGCCATGCCGCGCTCGCCATAGCGCGGGCCAGCGATTTTTCCCGGCGCCAGCGCCTCGTCCAGTGCGGCCATTTCGGCGGCGTCGAGTTTCAGCGAGGCGGCGGCGATGTTCTCCTCCAGGTATTTTCTGCGCTTGGTGCCGGGGATCGGCACGATATCGACAGCGAAATCGCCGCCTTTGCCGAGCAGCCAGGCCAGCGCGATCTGTCCTGGCTTGACGCCCCGGGCCGCCGCGATGTCGCGCACCGTGCCGGCCGCATCGACATTGGCGTCGTAATTTTCGCCCTGGTAGCGCGGGTCGTTGCGGCGATAGTCGCCTTCCGGATAATCCTCGGCGCGCTTGACATCGCCGGTGAGGAAGCCGCGGCCGAGCGGCGAGAACGGCACCAAGCCGATGCCGAGTTCCTTGAGCAGCGGGATGATCTCCGGCTCCAGATTGCGTTCCCACAGCGAATATTCACTCTGCAGCGCCGAGACGGGAAAGACGGCATGCGCCCGGCGGATGTTGGCGCTACCTGCCTCCGACAGGCCGAAAAAGCGCACCTTGCCCGCGGCCACAAGCTTGCCGACCGCGCCGGCGACATCCTCCATCGGCACGTCAGGGTCGACGCGGTGCTGGTAGAGCAGGTCGATATGGTCGGTGGCGAGCCGGACGAGCGAGGCTTCCACAACCTCGCGGATATGCTCGGGCCGGCTGTCGACGCCGCTGAGCTGCTTGCCGTTTTCGATGCGGAAGCCGAATTTGGTGGCGATTGTCACCTGGTCGCGCTTGCCCTTCAGCGCCCGGCCGAGAAGTGCCTCGTTGGTGTGCGGGCCATAGACCTCGGCGGTATCCAGGAAGGTGCAGCCAAGTTCGATCGCGCGATGCAGCGTGGCGATGGACTCGGCCTCGTCGGCCGGGCCGTAGGACTGGCTCATGCCCATGCAGCCGAGGCCGATGGCCGAGACTTTCAATCCCTGGCTGCCGAGTTTTCGTGTCGCGAGGGTCATGGCTGCGCTGCTCCGGTTGGGGTTTGCAGCACCATATAGAGCACGCGCCCAATTCCCATAGGTGTGCAGCGCTGTCTCAACCGACTGTGATCAAGGGTGCCGGGCGCCAGGCATGCCCAGGCCGGAGCCAGTCCGGATGTTGGAAGCGACGCCGAGACCGGGCGTGGCGTCAGGGCGACATCACTGGATCGAGGCCGGCTGCGAAAGAACGAGGGGGCTGATCGCCCGTTCCTCACCCTCTACGTTTCCAGACAGCGCCAACCCGCTGCTCATGGAGTCGAATTCGATTGCCGCGCCAAGCAGTTGGGCAGCCCGCAGGACCAGATATTCAATGTCCTCGAGGGCGACATTCTCGGCCAGATTCATGATCCTGACCTGCTCGGCCGTCACCGTGATGTTGACGATGCCGGCGGTCTTGAATGCCCTCTCGACCGCTGCATTGACGTCATCGTGCAAGCGCATGGAGTAATCGTAGCGCATCGAAACCTCCCAAAGGGAACGGTTTTCTGTTCAGGTTGAAACATGCGCTCGGGGTATCGGTCTGGCAAGTGAAATCTGAAAAATATACAAATAAAATCAGTTGGTTAGTTAAATTACAGGAATGCGTATCAGGCGTTCGATGAGCATCATGCGTTTGATGTGCGGAGGCCTCACTGGCCGGTCTTGACGCATAATGGGGGTCACCATACTTATAAGCTGAATGAGCTAGATGCTAACTCACCGTGTTTTTAGTCCTGAGCGAGGAGCGCGCACATGGCTGAACTGGAACGTCCGGAACGGCTGCAGATCATGCTCACCACGGACGAATTGGCGGCGCTGGAAAACTGGCGCTTCGAAAAGCGCATGCCGAGCCGCTCGGCAGCGGTCCGGGAGCTGCTGCGGCGCGGTCTTTCCTCGGACGGGTTCCTGACGGCCGAGCAGGGCGTCAAATCGCAGGAGTTCGGCGTGCTGCCGGACGGCGACGGCAAGACGGGCGATCGGCCGTCGGAGTGACGCTGGCTTCATCCGTGGCGCGCCGCATGCGAATTGCGGCCGGGGAGATTGTCTTGATCCGCTCGCGCACTACCTCATGCCGATGAGCGAAATCGTGGCGGCGACGGCGGACATCGCAACAAACAACCAGAAACAGGACGCGACTGCCGACGCACGCCTCGCGGCCATCGTCGATTCCTCTTTCGATGCCATCATCAGCAAGGATTTGACCAGCATCATCACGAGCTGGAACCTGGCGGCCGAACGCATGTTCGGCTACACCGCAGAGGAAGCCATCGGCCAGTCGATCCTCATGCTCATCCCCGATCACCTCAAGAGCGAGGAGACCGAGATCATCAGCAGGGTTCGCAGTGGCCAACGCGTGGCGAGTTATGAGACGACGCGGAGGCGCAAGGACGGCGCGCTTATCTCCGTCTCGCTGACGGTTTCGCCGATCAGGAACGCCAATGGCGAGATCGTCGGCGCCTCCAAGATCGCCCGCGACATTTCCTCCGCAAAGGAGAGTGAGCGCCGGATCAGGCTGCTGATGCGGGAGGTCAACCATCGCGTCAAGAACCAGTTCGCGGTCATCCTGTCGATGGTCAGGGAGACGAGCAGGCGCTCGAGCGACCCGCAGGAGTTCGAGGAACTGATCCGCGCCCGCATCATGGCGCTTTCGCGTTCGCATGATCTGCTCGTCACCTCGGAGTGGGCCGGCGCCAGCCTGTTCGACCTGATCCAGGAACATCTGAAACCTTTCGGCCGCGAGGAGCAGATCCTGCTCTCCGGCCCGGTCCTGACGCTGCAGTCGAATGCGGTGCAGAATCTCGGCATGGCTTTCCACGAGCTCGGCACGAATTCCTCCAAATATGGCGCGCTGGGCAGCGAAGACGGCAAGGTCGAGATCACCTGGACAATCGGCTCAAGCGACCAAGGCCCCGGCTCCCAGGACTTGGGTGCCAATGACTTGGTCACCAAGAGTGTCGGTGCATCGGGCGGACGCGACTTCCAGCTGCTCTGGACCGAGACGTCCACGCCTCGTCCGGAGCGCGAGGAGAGCGCCCGCAAGGGGTTCGGCACCGTTGTCCTGCAGCGGGTGGCGCCGCAGTCGCTGGGCGGTTCGGCTCAACTGGAGCGCTCGCCCGGCCGTCTCAGCTGGCGGCTCAGTGCACCGCTGGCATCGATCATCGTGCCGCAAGCCGGTGTCGAAGCCGACGGCGGCGCAGCGCTGGGATTCGGCATCTGAACGTCCGGTATGCCCCGTAAAGGAGATTGGCGTCGTCTCTCGGTCAGGCAACGGCAGGATTTTGACCGCCACTGCAATCGCGGCACTGTTCAAGATCAGCGATAATCAGGCGATGCGCCTGGACACCGCCCGCCAAAGGGCATCGTGCACAGCCGGGACGGCAGGTTTTCCGCCGCCCCGGCTTGCCGGTCACCGGTGATGCGGGAGATGCCTTTCGGCATCGACTTCCCCAAGGGTGAAGCTCTGGAAGCCCGGCATGAGCTGCCATATGGCTGCAAGGCCTATGATCACATAGGCCAGGCGGGCCAGCATGGCGCCACCAAAGACCGTGCCGATTACGTCATAGCCGGTCACACCCATGGACAGCCAGTTGAGGCCGCCAAGGATGATGAGGGCGAGAGTGACGAGGTTCATGATGCGCATAAACGCCTCCTGATGTTGCCTGACAAAAAGACGTCCGTAAAAAAACGCCTGCGGTTTCAGACGGTTCCGTCGATCACGAAATTGTGAATAAGGGTTGCGATCCGTGAATACGGCGCGGCCTACTCGACCAGTATATGCGCCTCGCGCGCGGCCTCGACCAAAGCCTCCCTGGCGACATCGGGAGGCACGTCGCCGCTTGTCGCCCGGCGGCAGGCGCGCAGCGCGGACTGATGTTTCAGGCTGCCGGCGTCGCGCCAATGTGTCGTCAACAATTCGATGGCCTGCTGTGTATTGGACAAGTGGCGGGTGGCGCCGGCCACACCGACCGAAACCACCACGGGCTTGGAGAACCACGCAGGTTGCATTGGAACCTCAACAAGGTTGCTGATGCAAAACGCGCGTGTCGGCCCAAAGTTTCACTGGTTCCAATCACTGGCGCGTGAGGCTGGGCTGTGGCGGCACCTTCGAATGTTCGCTCGGGTGCACGATCCGCGGGCTCCCTAGATCGAAAGCGGAACGCGTTCCCCGATCCGCGGCACTGGCTGGAAAATAGCGTCGGTAGCGCACCGTAAAGCACGCCTGGTAACTGTTGATTCAACCATTGCTGGTATTTTGTACGGTGTGGTAGCGGCTCCGGCAGTGCAACAGGGGCCGGGTTGCCGGAGCCGCCTACGCGGTCCGGTTGGGGTTTGACCGCGCTGTTCCAAAATAGGACAGCGCGGTCAACGATTCGTTAAAATCCAAAATGTCTAATTAAGTTTGCGCTAATTGAATGGCGATTTTAGCGCGACGGGAAACCGGCATTCGACGGGCTGATGGAACATTAGTCGTTTCTAATTGTTTGTGTTTGTCGGCAGGGCGGGGGCATTCCCTGCCGAAGATCGGGTTTCCGATCGGCCCGCGCGCCTCTGGCCGAGAGCGCGGGCTTTTATCCCTCAGGCGGCCCGGTACACCTCTGGTTGGGGTAAGCAGCGCACCGGGCCTAACCGGCCTGGGGCGGCTGCCGGCTGGCTATGTATGCGGCACGACCAATCCAACTGAAGCATTCAAATGAAGGAATGTATATCGCGATTGGATAAATTAACGGAACGTCCAATGGACGATACCGGAACCAAAGCGGTTACATCAGACCTTTGCGCGAGGGCCATGGGACCTTGGTCCCCATGGCAAAGCCCGCCAAGGAAACGACCGCTTGTGATTGCACTGTGACCCACATGGCCGCGTTGGCCTATGGTGTGATCGCGGAAGGCAGCTTGGGGCTCGCCCACAAACACGGATTTTGCGCTCCCCGATCAGGGGACCGCAAGGTGCGGCTGCACCTTGCGTTGCCGCCGCCGCCGGAGATCGTGCCGAAGCGCTGGAGGCGTCGCTGCGGGAAAGCGTCTCGCGATCCTTTAGGCCGCCTCAAGCTCCATGGCCCTTTGAGCTGCCTTCGCGATAAAGCCGGATCGGGTATACCCGTGCGCCTCAGCAAAGGCATCAATCCGGCGCAGAACATCTTCAGGGAGCGTGACGTTCACCCGGATAGCTTTTTTGGCCTCGGTCTTCACCGCTACCAAGATTGCAACGCCGTCTCGATTGGTGGCGTCGGCCATGACATCTTCCAGGCTGGAAGGTTCTGGAATCGCCTCGCCATCTTCCACAAGCCCTTCGATGTGGAAGGCAAGCGCTTCCTCCGCCATAGCGCGAGCGTCATCTAGATCGGCGCCGGCGGTGACAACGCCGGGAAAATCGGGAAAGGACACGCCGAAGTCGCTGTCGGCGTCCTTATGGATCAGTCCGATATACTGCTTCATGTCTCTCTACCTCAGTTTCAGACCGGACTGACGTTCAATGCTCCGCAAAGTTCCCAAAGGGATATCCCTTTTGGGATGCGGGACCGTGACCCTGCCGGCTTTCTTCTTGTGTTTGAATTGTGCATGACTGCCCTTTCGAGCGACTTCGTACCAACCGTCGGCCTCCAGGGCCTTGATAACGTCCGCACTTTTCATGTGTATAAATACACACTGGCTGCGAAAGATGCAACAAAAAAGAAAGTCAGCCTTTCAAACCGTTGCCTTAGATCGACGCATCATAGGCGTCGAACTCAGCCAGAACCGGCGCCGGCCGCGCCAATGCGGCTGGGGAAGCCGTTTGCGCGGTTGTCGAGCCACCGGTCTAGGGTGGTGTCGCAAATCCCGTAGCGTCAACAAACTGCAGGCGTATCGATCTCGCGCCGCGGCTTCATGATCCAGGACATCAAGTTTCCGAAGATGACGGAACAGGTTTGAGTTGGTCGTGTCCAAATGCTCGCGCCCTGCAGGCCAGCGTTCGCCTGATACAGACACGTTTATCGCTGGATATCAGGCGATTTCGGTCGAGACCGCACCAAACCATTGACAAGATTGGTTCCCGCTCATGGGCTCGAACCACGATTCACGCCTTCAAAGGGCGCTGTCCTACCATTAGACGAAGCGGGAGAAGCTCCGATGCTTATGCCGTCAGGACGGCGAGGCGTCAATTCGGGAAGTTGTCGACCGGCTCTTCGCAGCGATAGACCGGGCAGTGCCCGTCGCGCGCCGGGATATAGGCCGACATCGGCACTTCCGGCCAGTCGCATTCATTGCCGAACTGCCTGACATAGCGGTCATAGGTATCCGGTCCCGTGGTCAACACCACGGCGCGACGGCTCTGGATCATCGCCCGGATCTCGGCGCAGCTCATGCCGCGGCTGTCGGGGCGGGCCTCGGCCAGGCTGGTCGCGGCGAGCACGGAGCCCAAGGTGATCAACAGGACAGGCAGGCGAGCGGGCATGGCGGCTTCTCTTTTGTTCGGGTGCTGCATTGTCCCATAAAACCCATCATGTGTCCGCCCGTTCCGCGACGGGCCGCGTATTGCGCGGGGCAAGAGGCGGCGCGAGGCCACCCGCGCAAATCAGGCATCGCGCATTGCTGGTCATGGATGGCAGGAAGCCCTACGAAACGCCGCAATGGTGGCCCGGAAACGAGGGTCCCGAAGCCATGCTGTTCCTTCCGTGGCGGACGCGACCACTGCTTTGAGGCGTGCCCGCAAAGGACCGATCCGCCTGCTGCCCCATCGCACGATGCGGAGAACCGTGCTGGCGCCTCCGGCAAGGTTGACCCCTAGGCCCCACCCGGTTCGCCGAAGAAGTCCGCCAATGCCCGAGCGGTCTGTTGCGGCGCCTCCTCGGGGAAGAAATGACCGCCGGGCATGGCCCGTCCGCGGACGTCATCGGCCCAGCCTCGCCAAAGAGCCAGCGGCCCGCCGTCGCCCGCGTACCAGTCGGCAAGCGCACCTTGCCCGCTCCACAGCGCCAGCACCGGACAGCGGATACGCCGGCCGGCGGCCTTGTCGGCATGGTCATGCTCGCGGTCAAGCGTCGATGCCGCGCGGTATTCCTCGCAGATGGCGTGGATGTGGGCGGGATCGCGCAAGGCATCGATGTAAGCCTGGCGGACCTCGGGCGGAAACGTTGACGGCGACGACCCCCAGCCGCCGAGCGCGTTGTCGACGACCGCCTCGGCGGATCCCCGCAGCATCAACTCCGGCAAGGGCTCGGGCTGCGCCAGCAGTGACCAGGGCCAATAGCCCTGTGCCAGCCTGGCGTCGGCCCGATCCCATGCGTCGGCCGTTGCGACGATGTCCAGAACCGCAAGCTTTTCAACGCGGCCGGGATGATCGAGCGCCATGCGGTACGCCACCCGCCCACCGCGATCATGGCCGGCGACCATGAAGCTGCCGAAGCCGAGTTTGGCCATCAGGGCCGCCATGTCGGCGGCCATGGCCCGTTTGGCATAAGGGGCGTGAGCGCTGTCGGACGACGGGCACGCGCTGGCGCCATAGCCGCGCAGGTCGGCGCAGATGACGGTAAACCGCTCGGCCAAGGCCGGTGCCACGTCGCGCCACATCAGATGGGTCTGCGGAAAACCGTGCAGGAGCAGCAGGCGCCGGACCGTTGCCCGCACGGCGGAAAAATATGCCGGCATCGCCGGCATCGATTTCTATCGACTGAAAATTACCGAACATGGTGGTGCCTCCTTTCCGGCAACGGCCGGAGGCCGGATTTGGTTGCGGGCGGTCGCGTCGGAGCACCGACCTTTGTTCGCCAACCTTTCGGGCGGTTGGGCGTTGTCCCTGCGAGGCAGGCTGCCGCCGCGGGCGGCCGTCAAAGCAAAAGGAGGCTCAGATGAAAAAACCTCTGGCCATCGCGTCGCTGTTGCTGGCCCTGGCCGTGCCGGCGGCGGCACAGACGGATCAGCAGCAGGGCACCAACAACCCGACTCCGCAGGCCGACAAATGCCGGGTCGAGCCAGATCAAGGCAAGCAGCAGCCAGGTGGCGGCAATCTGAGCGAAAAGCTCAATGATTGCGGCGGGGTGCTGAAGCCGCCGGCCACCGGCGACCAGGGCATGGCGACACCGGCGCCCGACGTGGGCAAGACACCGGTGATCAAGCCGGGCCAGGTGCCGGCTCAGCCGCAGGCCAAGTAGAAAGCCAGGCGCCGAAGAATTTTGGGTTCGAGACCTCTCATCCGATCGTGGATGGCGATCTACCCGCGCAAAAATAGGGATGACAGCAAACAGAAAAGCAGGCGAGGGGCACCGCCTGCATTTCTGGGTTAGCGAACCAGCACGCCGGCATGATCGCACAGCGCCGTAAAGGCTTCCTGCGCCTGCGCCGTGCCGTCCTTGTTTTCCAGCGCCGCTTCGACCTTTGCGCGCGCGGCCTGGTAGAAGGGACCGCGGCTGGCTTGCGGCCAGTCGATCAGGACTTCACTGGCGTCCTGAAGGGTCGCCACCTCACGGATTGTGTCCGAGCCATGCGGCTTGATCCGCACCGGTGTCGTCAGCATCACATCGGCCATTGCTCTTCCCGCCTCTGGTTTTTCCACTATTGGAGGATGCGGGCTTCGCGCGCGGCGTCGATCATCGCCCGCATCGCCTTTTCCGGCGGTGTCCAGCCGTCCAGCGCATCGCGACAGCAGCGCAGCGCCGCCAGATATCGCCGGCCTCGGCCGGCAGGCCAGTCGCCCAGGCATTCCAGGCGCTCCCAGGCGCTACGCACGATGCGTTCACGCTCGGGGGCGAATTTCAGGCGGATCGGTCGGGGAAAAATCTTGTCGTTCAACTGACGTCTCCGTGGCATGTCGCCCGACACTGACCGCGGTTGTGGACAACGGCACTTGTGAGGGGCGCCGGATAACGTCGTCGACAAGGGAGGGTTCCAGGCCCGAAGATCAATTTTCAGTCTGCGCGACGGCGTCGGACAAAGGCCTCGGTGGCGGCGGAGCGGCGTCTTCGGGCGCCGGCCCGTCAAAGGGCCGGTCATGCTCGAATTGTTCGGTGCCGGGCAAGGCATGCAGCCAGGTCTCGCGGCGGCTGATCCACAATTCATATTGCGGCTCCAGGTCGGTCGGCGCGACGTCGAGGCTGCCGAGCATCACCTCGACTTCATCGTCGCCGACCCAGGCGACGCGGCTGCCGCAGGTCGGGCAGAAGCTGCGCGTGCCGTAGGAGGCGACTTCGCCCGATGTCTCGAAGGCGTCGCGCGGCCATATCGCAAAGGCCGAATAGGCCGAGCCGCTGGCCTTGCGGCAGTCCTTGCAGTGGCAAAGGCCGACGCGTGTCGGCTGGCCGATGATGACGAAATGCACGCCGCCGCACAGGCAACTGCCGGTTCTGCGTGTGGTGTCGGACATGATCGCGGCCCTCCCTCGGTCTGGCTTTCGTCAGTCTGGCACGCCAAGGGCCGGGCGGAACAGATGCTGGCCATTTCGTTGGCCAGAAACCGGGAAAATCCCGTTCGCACCGCCGACCGGGCTGGTGCTCCCGACCCGGCCGCTGCGGCCCGCAACATCCTTCAACGCAATGCCGGCGAAATGGTTGCAGCTCGCGGCCGCCCCCGCCTATCCGCGCGCGGCCATGTGGTTGTCGAGCTTCTTGCGCGACGGGCCGTAGCGCTTGATGATGGTCTGGGCTTCGCTCTGCGGGATGCCGTATTTGCGCGCGAAGGCGGCGACCTCGTAGGTCTCCTCGCTCGAAACCAGCTTGCGGTCCTGCTTGATCTTCGTTTTGTCGTCGGGCATGGCGGTGCCTCGCTTTCTGTCAGCCGCACGGTCGCGGGGCATCAGTATATAGGATGCCGCGATCAGACATAACAGCGATCGGCGCTGCTGGTTCCAAGGCAGATGGCGGACAGAAGCCTGCCCGACGCGGATCGAGGCTGTCAGGCCGATGCAGGGGCGGGGCCCGCGGCATGGGGATCGGCCTCGCCGCATTCGGCGCAAGCAGCGCTGGCGCCGGGGCAGCCGCGCTGATGCGTGCCGGCGGGACAGCAAAGCCCGTTGGAGCTTGTCCAGCGTGGGCATTGGAAAACCTGCCCGGTGCCGCCACAGCCATTACACTCGAGGACCGGTGACCGGACCAGATAGGACCTCGTCCTGAACCTGACGCTCGCGCCCAAAACTCACCCCCCAAAATGGTTGCACCGGACATGCCTGTACATTAGCCCAAGCTAACAATATCACGTCGCGGGTTACGGACAAGTTTCGGGATCGCTATTTGTTGGTGAAAGCTGGCGCCAAGTGCCAAACGCGTTGGCTGGGTTCAACCGCCTGGCAGCACCATAAATAGGAGCGCCGACGCGGCCGGTCGCGATCGCATCCAGCGGCCCCATACCATCAGCAGGCAAACCGAAATAATCTGATTTCACTGGCGCGGACGGCCGAGGCACTCCACATCTGAGCAATCTTGCCTCCATGATTCCGCGCAATCGCGGTATCGGGCAATGACAACGGGGGGTGGCAATGACTGACACGCAAGGCAATTCGAACCGTGCCCTCCAGCACGGGGCCGTGGGCTCGCGCTCGATCGGCAGCGGCATCGTCGCGCTGGCCATCGTGCTGGCGCTGATCGGTGCCGTCATGGGGTCCTGGTACACGATCGACCAGGGTGACCGCGGCGTGCTGTTGACCAATGGCGCGTTGAGTTCGGTCGTCGATCCGGGCCTGCATTTCAAACTGCCGTGGTTGCAGAGGGTCGAGAAGATCAGCCTGCGCCAGCAGGTGTTGAAATGGGGCTGCGAGAACCAGAGCGATTGCGGCAATCTGCCGGCCATGCAGGCCTATTCGCGTGACCAGCAGCCGGCCGACATGCGCGTCACCGTCAATTTCCACGTGCCGGCGGCCGAGGTCTCGAACGTCTACACCAATTACGGGTCGATCGAGGCGCTGGCCGACCGGGTCATCGCCCGCAAGGCGCCGCAGGAGATCAAGACGGTGTTTGGCCAGTACGACGCCGTGTCGGTGATCCAGAACCGCGCCAAGTTCAACAAGGATGTCGCCGACGCCATCTCGTCGGTGACCGACGGCCCAGTGATGATCGACAGCGTCCAGGTCGAGAACATCGACTTTTCCGACGCCTATGAGCAGGCGGTCGAGGCGCGGATGACGGCGCAGGTGGAAGTGCAGAAGCAGGAACAGAACCTGCAGCAGGAAAAGATCAAGGCCGACATCGCGGTCACCCAGGCCAAGGGCCGTGCCGACAGCGTCAAGGCGGAAGCCGAAGCCAGCGCCTACAAGACCAAGATCGAAGGCGAGGCGACGGCCGAAGCGATCAAGGCGCGCGCCGCAGCGCTCGCCAACAATCCGCTGCTGGTCGAACTGACCAAGGCCGAAAAATGGGACGGGCAGTTGCCGAAGTCGATGATCCCCGGCTCGACGGTGCCGTTCCTCGAACTCGGCACGCCGGCGCCGGTGGCGAACTGAGGTCCAAGCGAGGCAACGAAGAAACCAATGATGATCCCGAACGGGCTTCGGAAGGGATCATGCTCTTGGTTCAAAAAGCTCGACCACGTTGCCGGACGGGTCCTCGCAAAGGATCTGGCGACCGCCGGGGCCATCGACGATCTCGTTGCGGAACGGCACGCCGGCATCGCGCATCCGGGCGGCGAGCGCCGGCAGGTCCTGCACCTCGATGACGATGCGGTTCCAGCCGCCGGGCTGCGGCGTGCGGCCATCCGGCATCGGTCTCGCCGCCGACGCCATCGGGCCGGCGAGCCAGAACGTCAGGTCGTCGCGCTTCAGGATGGCCATCGCCGGGCCGAACTGCTGCCGCAGCGCGAACCCCAGATGGCTGGTGTAAAATTCTATCGCCAACTCGACATCGCTGACGAGATACCGGACCGTCGCCATTGCTGGCTCTCCTCACAAACTGATCGAGCCCCCTTTGCGAGGGTAGCTTTCGGGGCAGGTCGCGGCAAGGTTTCAGGCCCGGCGACTGCGCCCGTCCGTTAGCGCCGGACCGGCGCCGGCGTCCGTTGCGGCCGCGCTTGCGGACAAAAATTCAGGCCGGTGTCGGAACTGCATGGCGTCGCTCGTCCTTGGGTCGATATCCATTGCAACCCTGGAGAGACAAAATGCCGGACATCACTCAATCGCCGTGGCAGACCGCGGCCCTTCTCATCGCCCGCCTGGTCTTCGCCGCCATGTTCCTGATGGGGGTGGTCTTCAAGTTCATGGACATGGGCGCCACCGCCGGCTACATCGCCGCCGCCGGCTTCCCGTTTCCGCTGTTTCTGGCGTGGTGCGCCGCGATCCTAGAGACGCTGCTGGTGATAGCCTTCCTGACCGGCGCCCTGCTGACCCCGGCGGCGCTGGTCGCGGCAGTCTATGTCACCTTCCTCGGCTTTGCCTTCCACGGCCCGTCGCACTGGGCCTCGAACCAGGCCGAGTTCGGCGCCTTCATGTCGCATTTCCCGTTCGCCGCCGGCCTGCTCTTCGCCGCCGTCCACGGGCCGGGACGGACGCTGGCGCTGAACCTGGGCTGGCCGGGCAAGGCTTGAGACGAGCTACAAAATCGGAGGAGTTCGCCGTTTGCGTGAAACGGTGAACTGCCCGGGCCTCACAGCTGATCGTTGTAGGGCTCCTTCATCTGGCCGACCATGCGGGCCAGTTTCGAGAAGGACGGCATGTCGGCCTCCGGCTGGCACTGGTTGGCGAGTTCCAGCAGCCGAATCGGAAAATTGACGGCGTCGCGGCTCGACGCCGACATGCCGTTGGATCGCTCCTCGCCGGTTTCGCTGGCCTCGGCCTTGCGCAGCGCGATGTCGATCTCCTCCGATGTCAGCACCCCCTTGCGAACCAGGACGTGGTTGATCGACGCGACGGCCATCAGCAGGCCTTCGAGTTGCAGATTGGCGACGTTCATGGGGTTCCCTCCATTGACCAAAGGGGAAACGCGCCAGCGGCGTTTCCGATCCGAAGCCAGGCGCGGAGCCGATTTCAACCGGGATGCCGGGCAGGCGCTGGCTCGTGCTGCCGGCCTATTCCTGCGTCAGGCGCTCGCCATATTCGCGCCACACCGCCTTGACCTCCATGCTGCCGAGGCGCGGGATCGACGGATCGCCGCAGGTGATGGCGACGGCGCTGATGTCGTAGTTGGGGTAGGCGTTGGCGACGAAGCGGATCGCGTCGCCAAGCGAGTTCACGCGGATGATCGGATCAGCCTGGCCTTGACCGGTGCTGCGCACACCGGAAACCGTGGCTGGAGCATGCCGCATCCTGAAGACGGATGCCATGGCTGGTCTGTCCATCGCCCTCTCCTGCAAGGCCGTACGACGCGAATCATTCCATGAGCTTCTTCTGATGGTCCCACAGCTGCCGGCTGATGAAAAGCCGGCTATCCGGTTCGGGTTTCGGCGACGGCACAGAGCTTGATCGAGAAGGAGGCTTGAGAGGCTCCATGATCTAGGAATTTTTTCCTTGACCGGGTGAGGGCAGCCATGCTACATATTTGTCCATGGTGCTGATTTGCGCCAACGACCCGCCGCCGAGGCGGGTTTTGTGTTTCTGGCGCCTTGGCAGCCGCCGGCCGCCAACTTCGTATGGTGGCGGGCCGTAGGGCGCGACCTTTGCGGGAAATCAAATGACCCAACGCTACGCCACGATCATCACCGACGATGACGGCCGCGAAATCGTCAGCGCCATCGGCGCGTTCGAGGGCGCGCCGCCACGCCCGCGGCTGGGCCGGATCGAGCCGGTGGGATCGGGCGTGCTGATCGGCATGGTGCGGGACGCGGGTGGTGGCTTTGGTTTTCCCCAAGCCGGCATCGGCGGCCGCGCCATGGGTCTCGTCCTGGCGCGGCTCAGGGCGCGGGCCAGCGTGGCAAAACGCGCCAGTGCGCCAAAACCTGCCGCGACCGCAAAGCCGAAGCGCGCGAAGAGGGCCAAGGTGGCGAAAAGGAAATCCCGCGCGAGGAAGCCGGCCAGATCGGTGCCGAAGACCGGCTTGGCGGCTTCCGCAAACGCAGCCAGCACCATGGATCAAGTCGATGGCTGACGAAGCCGCCGCCGGGCCGGCGCGCCGCATGACAAAGCCGGCAAGGCGCAAGCCCGTCGCCAAGCCTGCCTTGGCGCCGAAGACTCGCGCGACGCGGACGAAGAAGACGCTGGGCGACGATTTTCTCGCCGCCGTGCGCGCCGATTTCCGCGCGCATGGCGCCGGCGTCATCGCCGAGGTGCGGGCCGGCAAGCCCGACCAGTATCTGAAGATCGTGCTGTCGGTGCTGCCCAGGGATTTCGATGCCGCCATCAACCATCTCTGTTCGAGGTGATCGTGCAGAAGTTCAAGTCGGCGACGGAAGACTGAAAGGCCGCCGAAGCGGGCTTTCGCATTTCCGATGATTGCTTCGTGCGGCAGGCTGCACTGCGAGAACGCGCTGATGGCTGCGCAGCCCGATATATGTGCCTCTCAATGGAATCTGGTTCTGAAGACGCGAAAGACCTCGCACCAGAGGCGGAAATCGGCCAGTCGCCCGGCGAAGTGTGCTTCCATGGCGCAGTAGGCCGCTGCGGTCTGCGCTTCCGGCCCATAGAGCTCGATTGCGGCAATTACTGCATCGTTGGGATCGGCGAAATCTGAAAGCCTCAGTGCCGCGCCATTGTCTGTCCGGAGCATCGAGCAACACCTTCTGTTCAGCGCCTTCATGCCGCATATGTGGCGCAAATCATGCCTGCGGCCCAGCGGCTTGGTTGCTAGTGGGGACTGGCAGCGGAAGGCCACTGGGCCTGACCGGCAGGGCCTTGAGATGGCAGCGCCGACTGGTGAAGATATTTGCACCCCTGCTCATATCAGCGAAACGTGCGAACGAAGGAAGGGCGAGGCGCGCTGGCTGCGGCCGGCGGGTTTTTCGACAGCTGCTCGCTCCTTGAAAAACCGCGATTCAATTAGCCTCCGCTGAAATCGCTCCCGAAACCGCCTTTGTTGGGCCGGAATGGGGCACCAATCGAATGATGCGCTGGCCTCCCGTATCATTGCAAAATACATGGCCGGCATCATTGAGGAAACCGAACTGATTTCGATCTCCAGGCAACCATGTTGAGCCAAATCGCTCGTGGATCGCATGTCGCCGGTATTCGGAACGGAAACAGGCTTCGCAGCTTCTATCTGAGCGAAGCTTGTTGAGGCAGGGCCTAATGTTCAGTGACAAGGAAACCCGATTATTAGAGGCTGGGCTGTTCATGGCGGTGCCGCTCTCAATCCTCATCGCGGTCTTGGTGGTTAGCCTTACGTTTGGCTGGTTTGGGTGACGGATTGCACGCGGCGGGGCGCGATCGACGGCCAGTATCTTCACGTTCATTCCTGCCTACGAAGGCTTGCCGTGCGTCCGAGAATTCGCGCCTGACGGCTCGATCGAGCCAATGCCCGCCTCGGCCCGCGCCGAGGCGGGCTTTTTGCGTTTGTGGCGCCCGCCCGGCCACTGCTATATCCCGATGAAAGGTTGCCGAACTCGCGGCGGCGTTGATCCAGCCCGAGGTTACGGATGCAGATTGAACGATATGATGGGGACCGCGAAATATTGCTGCCGCTGTTTGCCCTTGCCGACGATTCCCCCACGCAGGTTTCCAGCTATATCGATGAGGGCGAGGTGCTGGTCGCGCGAGAGGGCAACAGGATCATCGGCCACGTGCAGCTCATCGAGACAGGCGAGGGCGGTGTCTTCGAGCTCAAGAGCCTGGCGGTCCGTCCGGCAAGACAGAGCGAGGGGCTGGGGCGTGCCCTTGTCGCGGCGGCGGTCACCCGCTGCCGCGAGCGTTACGGCCGGCGCCTGATCGTGTCGACCGCGGCGGCCGATATCGGCAATTTGCGATTTTACCAAAGACAGGGCTTTCGAATGTCTCGCATCGTGCAGGATGCCTTCGGGCCATCGACCGGTTACCCCGAAGGCTTGCTTGTGAACGGCATTCCGCTGCGCGACCAGGTGGTTTTCGAACGCGATCTCGGCGCGGATTGAGGGTGAGATCGTCGACCTCGCGCTCCAGCTTTGGGCGCAAACCATCCGATAGCCCGCTCCGGTTCGCCGGGCGGGCTATTTTCGCGTTTCTGGGCCTAGGCGAGGATGTTGACTGCGCGGGCGGCGACCAGTGCGATCGTCAGCAGCGATATCATCGACTCGGCCATCATCAAAAGCTTGGCGCGCTGCGACAGCGGCAAGGTGTCGGTCGGCGAAAATGCCGTCGCATTGGTGAAGGCGAGGAAGAAATAATCGACGAAGCCCGGCAGCCAGTCGCGGATCTCGCGGTCGTCAAGGTCATTTGCGGGAACAGGAAGTCGGAATGGGCGCGATTGACGAGGCCGCATGTCGGCGGCCCGCCGCGGTCCGTGCTCCAGAACCACAAGGCAAAGACGATGACGTTGGTGACCCAGATGTTGAGCGCGTCGATCAGCAGCGTCTGGCCGCTGGAGCCGGCATGGCCCGCCAGCAGGGCGCGCACCAGGAACACCAGCGAACCACAATTCATGACGCTGACGACGCCGGTCATCACCAGCGCCGTCCTGCGGATGATGACGCGAAACCGGCCGACCAGATACCAGTGCTCCTCCCCGCTTTCTGGCTAGCGACCTGTGTCCAGGCGGTGGCGACGGACAGAGGCACGAGCAGGGCGGCCTCCAGCGCCGGCGCCAGCCAGCGCGGGCCGAACGAAAGATCGTTGATCACCAGGAGCTGCAAACAGATGATGACGAGGACAGCCGCACGTGCCAGCCAGAAGTCGAGCGCGCGATGGTGGATGACGGCATGCTGGTGACGCATCGATATCCGGGATGTTCAGTCAGGACCAAATGGGCGGCTGTTCTGCCGGGGGAGGGCAGCGGAGCGCCGAAATTCCTGCCCAATCTTGGTTTTGCAATGGCTTGCAAGTATACTTTTTCGTAAGCTTTGATTATGGGGACTGTTCGGCAAACCGGACGATGTGATTTAAGCGCCGCATGGTGGGAATAAACGACTCCATGGATGGTTGGGCGCCGGCGGGGCTGACTTCCGCCGGCCTCGACTCGTCATCGGTATGGCCCGGCCTGCTCCGCCATCCCTGGTATTTGCTGGCGCTTTTGTGCCTGGTGCAGATCCTGTGCTGGACGGCGGTGCCGGCACTGATCGATCCCGCCCCGCCCGGCGACGTGGTGGAAGGTTTCATGTGGGGCCGCGAATGGGTGCTGTTGACCTACAAGCACCCACAGCTTCCAGGCTGGCTGCTCGAAACCAGCCATCTTCTGACCGGATCGTTCCGCTGGCCGCAATATCTGGTTGCCCAGCTGACGATCTCGTCGACCTTCGTCCTGGTCTACCTGCTGGCCCGCGACATGCTCGGGCAAAGCCGTGCGCTGGCCGCCGTGCTTTTGATGCCGTCGCTCTATTTCTTCGGCTGGCCGACCCCGCAATTCAATCATGACTACGCGCAGATGCCGTTCTGGGCGGCCATCTGCTGGCTGCTCTGGCGCGCCGGCCGTGGCGGCGGGCCGGGCTGGTGGCTGGCGCTTGGACTGGTGTCGGGCGTCGGGCTCTATGCCAAGTTCTCCACCGGCCTGCTGCTTGCCTTCGGCGCGCTCTGGCTGTTGCGCGACGCACGCGCGCGCAGCCGGCTGGCGACGCCCTGGCCATGGCTCGGCCTTGCCGTTTTTCTCGCCGTTGCCACACCGCTGGCCATCGCGCTCTACCGCATCGATTTCCTGCCGCTGACCTATTTCGCCGCCCGCGACCAATGGGTGGCCGAACACCGGGCGCGCCTTTATTACATAGGTGTCCAGATGGCCGGACTCTCCGGCCTTCTTCTGGTGCTGGCGATATCAGGCCTGCTGCGGCGCTCGCCCGCCCCCGAAGTGCCCGTCGAGCGCAGCATTCTGGTCTATCTCGTGTGGATGGGGCTCGGCCCGGGGACCCTGATCATGGTGGCCTCGTTGTTCATTGGCACCGGCGAGTCCTGGGGCGCGCCGATGTACAATCTTGTCGGTGTCACGGTGCTGGCCTTCCTCGGCCACCGGCTCGGCGCCATCGAGATGCGAAGGCTGGCGATCTGCGCGTTCCTCTGCATCGTCACCGTGTCGGGCGCCTATGCTGCGCTGCGCTGGACGGGCTGCAATGTGCGGGGGCGCTTGGATGCCGTCTGCTGGCCGGCGGAGCCGATCGCGGACGAGGCCGAGGCGGTCTGGCACGCGGCGGCGCCCGGCCGGCTCGACATTGTCGGCGGCGATACCCAGGTGGCCTTGCTGGCTGGCCTCAATGCCTATGACAAGCCGTCGATCTTCACCGATCTTGACACCCGGTTGGCGCCCTGGATCACCAGGCAGCGCTTGCGCGACCACGGCATGCTGATGGTTTGGCGAGGACATGGCGTGCCGCCGCAGTTGCGGACATGGCTGGGCAACCTCCCGGTCAAGACCGTTCTTTTCAATTGGTCGCGCACGGCGCCGCCTTTGGCAATCAGCTTTGCTGCCATTCCGCCGGGCACGCTCTATCCGCAGCTTGCCGTCGACAGCCCGACCCGGCATCTGCCCAACTGAAACGGTTCGATCCCCGATCGCGTCGTGATATCGTTCGTTCATGGCCGCGTTGTTTCCACGCGACTGGACGAAGCGGACGACAATGCCCATCTATTGGGAAATCCAATTTTGTCTGCGCAATTCCGGGCGGGAAACGCTCGCATGAGCTGGAATTGCTTTTTGAGGAGACGTGACATGGCGACTTCGACCGAACGCGCAGTGCTTGCCGGTGGCTGTTTCTGGGGCATGCAGGATCTGATACGGCGCTATCCCGGCGTCATCTCCACGCGCGTCGGCTATAGTGGCGGCGATGTGCCCAACGCCACCTATCGCAACCACGGCACCCATGCCGAAGCCATCGAGATCAATTTCGATCCGGCCGTGATCAGCTATCGCACGCTGCTGGAGCGCTTTTTCCAGATCCACGACCCGACGACGCGCAACCGCCAGGGCAATGATGTCGGGTTGAGCTACCGTTCGGCGATCTACTATACGAGCGACGAGCAGAAGCGCGTCGCCGAAGATACCATTGCCGATGTCGATGCCTCCGGCCTGTGGCCAGGCAAGGTCGTCACGGAAGTCGCGCCGGCCGGTGCCTTCTGGGATGCCGAGCCCGAGCATCAGGACTATCTGGAGAAATATCCAAACGGCTACACCTGCCACTTCGTCAGGCCGGGCTGGAAGCTGCCGGTTCGCGAGAAGGCCGCATCCTAACGATTGGGCAAAAAGCATCGTTGGGAATGATATCGAAAAGCCGCCGGATGTCCGGCGGCTTTTTCAGTTTGGGCAATCACTTACTTGCCGCAGTTGTTGTCGTTCACGGTGGGGCCGTCGCGTTGCCGTTGGCATCGGACTGCGCGCCTTGCGGATTGGTCGGGCAATTGCGATCCGCATCGGAGTTCATGTCGCCCGGCGCGATGGTCGTGCTGTTGGTAATTGCCGGATCGACCGTATCGGGCGAAGCCGGCGTGCTCGGGTCTACAGTCACTGACCGGCCGCTGCCGCCGGACCCATCCATGGCGTTTGCGGTGTTGCTGGTGCAACGCTTTTGGCCCGGTGCGCTGAAAAAACGGCTTCCCCTTCCGTTGGAATGGTGCTTTAACGCGCTCATCCACAGGGGTGCTCCGTACGGTCGGGGCTGAGACGGGGGCGGCAAGCCCACAGACCCTAGAAGCTGATCTGGGTAATACCAGCGGAGCGAGGCGGGCGATGTTTTCAGGCGCACAGATTTCCCTTTATCCCATGGCCGACGATTTCGTCGGTGTCATCTTGGGCGCGCTCGGCGCGCTCGACCCCTACCGGGACAGGCTCCGTATCGAGACCGACGACATCTCGACCTTGCTGGTCGGGCCACCCGAAGTGTTGTTCCCGGCGCTGCGCGACCTGTTCGTGGCGGCGGCGCGGAGCGGCAAGCATTGCGTGCTGTCGGCCGCCATTTCGCGCGGCTGTCCCGGCGAGCCGGACGATCCGATCTGCCGCTCCGACGCGTTCGGCGGGCCTGTCGGGCCGCTCGGGCCGCGCAAGGAAGCCGCCATCACCGTCGTGCGCAATGCTGCTGCCACCGGCCAGCCGGCGGCGGCGCAATTCTCGCTCTATGTGATGGGCACCGGCGACCACATGGATGAGATCTATGGCTGCATCGATTTCCTGAAACAGTCCGGCGTCTACGATCGCTCCAAGAACTTCTGCACCAAACTGCGCGGCGATACCGGCGCGATCTTTTCGGCGCTGAATGAAGCCTTCTGCCGCTTCGGGCCGGGCGCCGGCCACGTAACCCTTGACGTCACGGTTTCCGCCAACAGCCCCACCGCTGTCTGAACAGAACGCGCCTTCGTCGCGCGGCCGTCAAGGTTATCCTCTCGTGGTCTCATCGTCGTCAAGCCGCCCGCTGCAGCTCGCGGGTCTCTTCGCCAAGGCAGCACCGGCCGTGATGTCGGTCGGGTTGCTGCTCGTGGCCTGGGAACTCTACGCAAATTATTCCGGCATCAAACCGACGATCCTGCCGGCGCCGTCGCGCGTCTTCGAACAGGCAATGCTCAATCGCGAGGCGCTGATCGACAACGCCATTCCCACCATCCGCGCCACGCTGATGGGCTTTGCCTGCTCGCTCGGCGCCGCTTTCGCGCTGTCTATGCTGGTCGACTTCTTCCAGCCGCTGCGGCGGGCGCTGTTTCCTGTCTTCATCGTCAGCCAGACCTTGCCGCTGGTGGCCATCGCGCCGCTGGTGGTGCTGTGGTTCGGCTTCGGTTTGACGCCAAAGATCATGCTGGTGGCGCTGGTCACCTTCTTCCCGATGCTGGTGGCTCTGGTGCAGGGCTACGAGGCGACCGAGGTGGAGATCGGTCAGATGCTGCGCGCCATGGGGGCAGGGTGCTGGCGTGTCTTCGTGCTGGCGCGGCTGCCTTCGGCACTGCCGTATTTCTTCGCCGGCCTGCGGATATCCATCACCTATGCCGTGGTCGGCGCCATCTTCGCCGAATATGCCGGTGCGGCCAAGGGACTAGGCATCTACATGCTCAACGCCAAGAACAATTTCCGCCCCGATCTGGTGCTGGCCGCGGTCGGCGTCAGTGCCGCGCTCACGCTGATCCTGTTTGGGCTGACGGTGCTCTTGCAGCGCCTCGCCATGCCCTGGGAACGGATCGGCCGCCAGCCGGCAGGTAAGGGGCCGGGGCGATGAGCCGGCTCGAATTGCGGCATGTGCGCAAGGCGTTTGGCGGGCTCGACGTGCTCGCCGACATTTCGCTCAGCGTCGGTGCCGGCGAATTCGTCTCGATCCTTGGGCCTTCGGGTGCCGGCAAGTCGACGCTGTTCCAGCTTCTGACGGGTGCCGAGCATGGCGAAGGCGAGATGTTGTTCGACGACACGCCGCTCGACGACCATGGCCGGCATTTCGCATTCATGCCGCAGCGCGACGCCCTGATGCCGTGGCGGCGCATCCTCGACAACACGACACTCGGGCTGGAAGTGCAAGGCGTCGGACGCCAGGCGGCGCGGGCGCGGGTCGCGCCGCTGCTTGCCGAGTTCGGGCTCGCCGGCTTCGAGCGGCATTTTCCGGCACAGCTTTCCGGCGGCATGCGCCAGCGCGCGGCGCTTTTGCGCACCGTGGTGCAGGAGCGCGACATGCTTTTGCTCGACGAGCCGTTTGGCGCGCTCGACGCACTGACCCGCGCGGCCATGCAGCGCTGGCTCGAGCAGATGTGGCGGCATCATCGCTGGACGGCGCTGCTGATCACCCACGATGTGCGCGAGGCGGTGTTCCTGTCCGACCGCATCTATGTGCTGTCGGCGCGCCCGGCCCGTGTTTTGCGCGAGATCACGGTGCCCTTGCCGCGTCCGCGCGATCCGACCGGCGCCACCGCGCAACAGGCCGGCGCACTCGAGGCCGAGATCCTCGACATCTTGCTCAACCCCCAACCATCCAAAGGACATGACCATGACTGATCTGACACGCCGGCAGGCTTTGCTGCTCACCCTTGCCAGCGGTCTTCCGCTGATCGCCGGAGCGAGCCGTGTCTTCGCCGCGACGCAAAAAATCACCGTCGCGCTGGACTGGACTGTCAACACCAACCACATCGGGCTGTTCGTCGCCCGCGACAAGGGATTTTACCGCGAGGCCGGCCTCGAGGTCGACATTTTGCCCTACAGTAATACCGGCGCCGGCACGCTCGTCGCCAACCGCGTTGCCGATTTCGGCATCAACGGCACCATCAGCCTGTTCACCCAGAAGACCGCCGGGGCCGACTTGAAGGCCGTCTACGCCGTGGTGCAGTCGGAAACCGGCCGCGTGGTCTTCAATGCGGCGCGCAGCGAGATCAAAAGTCCGAAGGACCTTGACGGCCTGACCTATGGCGGTTTCGGCAGCGCCTGGGAAAACGCACTGATCTCGACCATCATCCGCCACGACGGCGGCAAGGGCAATTTCGAAACGGTGACGCTCGGCACTTCCGCCTATGAAGCGCTGGCCAATGGCTCTGTCGACTTCACGCTCGAGGTCTCGACCTGGGAGGGCGTCGAGGCCGAACTCAAAGGCATCAAGCAGCGCAGCTTCGTCTATGCCGACTACGGCGTGCCCGACGAGCATACGACGCTGATCTCCTCGAGCGAAGCCTATCTCGAAGCAAACCCGGCACTGGCGTCGGCTTTTATTCAGGCAACGCGGCGCGGCTATCAGTTCACCGTCGATCATCCAGCCGAAGCCGCAGCGCTGCTGATCGCCGCCAACAAGGATGCCTTGACCAATCCGGCGTTGATCGAGGCGTCGCTGAAGGCGCTGATCGACGGGCATTATCTGCGCGCGGAGAACGGCGCCATCGGCACGATGGATCCGGCCAAGATGGACGCCATAGGCGACTATCTCTTCAAAGCGGGAATCTTGCGCGACGCTGATGGTAAGATCCTGACGCAGCGCCCTGATTTCACGAAGTATTTCGTAAATCTGAATTTGGGATGAGGCTGGACAAGCATCACCCGGTAGCGGACGGCCTGTTCCGTTAGGTTCGCATGCGGGGGGCGTCCCGCACCCGCATGCTTTCGCAGGAGTTGTCCCGTTTGATGCCGATCCGATCGTCCCGGTTAACCCCCCGGCAATGGTTGCGTGCAATGGTCGCTTCGGGGGATCATCGGGGTGTTTGCGTTGCTCACGTCAAAAAGTGAAGCGTTTTCGCATAATAATGAGGGCGGATTTTTCTCCGCGGCGCGAAAGCGTGACATACTGGTCGATCTGCGCGAAGGCTTTTTTCGCCTCTGTGCCCTGGCCTGCGCGGGGCTGTTCGTCTATCGCGGCATGTCCCAGCTCGTGGAGGACCCGACCCGGATCAACGCCGCGCTGGTGGCGATTTCCGAGATCCTCACTTTCACCTGGCTGCTTCTGTCGCGGCGTCCGGTGACGCGTGACTGGAATCCGCTTACGGTCGTCGTCTCCGTGACCGCCAGTTTCGGTGTCGCGTTGATCAGCCTCCAGCCTGGCATAGCGCTTGTTCCGGTCTATTTCGCCGCGCCGCTGCAGTTTGTTGCGCTGTTGTTCGTCATCTGGGGCAAGATATCGCTTGGCCGTTCCTTTGCCATCCTGCCTGGCAATCGCGGTGTGATGACGGGCGGCGCCTACCGGATTGTGCGGCACCCGATCTATGCCGGCTACCTCGCCGGCCATGTGCTCTATCTGCTGTCGGCCTTTTCCTTCCACAACCTCGCTGTCTATGCGGTCATCACCTACATGCAGCTGTATCGCATCCTGCGCGAGGAGGCCCTTTTGGCCGCCGAACCGGAGTATCGCGCTTACATGGAACGTGTGCGCTACAGGCTGTTCTACCGCCTGTTCTGAGGGCAGGATTGTCGATTGAAGAGGCTGGGGTCCGCGATCGGTCGGTCGCCATACCGGTCCGCGCGTCGGCATTGGTGGCGGAACCAATCCAAGCAATCCGTCCAGCCCGAGCAATCTCTCGTACGCGAGCAATCCCAATCATCCGAGCCTGCCGGGTGTCGTAGCCCAGATGTCCAACAGCCAGGTGGCGCGCATGAAGAAGCGCTGCGTCGACGTGCTCAGCAGCGAGGGCAGTTATGATCGCGACCTGCGTCAGCTCTGCCTGTTGATCGCCCGCCGCTGAAGCCAGGGGCGCCAGGAATCGACGTGCGCAATCGGCGTGAACCTTTTTGACGGTCTGACCTCCGGCCGTTCGGAAGCCCGTCTCTCGGGCAGGCTTCCGCGTGTCTGGCGCTGTCAATTCCTACCCTGTATCTATCGGGATATCGGATCCTTCCTTCGCCGGCGAACATTAGGGGCGGAACGGTAAGGCGGCTCGAACGTTCTCATTTTCGAAACACTGCAAATGACGGTGTTCGAAACCGGCGCACCAGCGCCCACGGGAGCGGGAACCATGACCTTAGGCACAATACTCATCATCCTTCTTGTCCTCGCGCTGCTTGGCGGCTTTAGCGGGCTCGGCGGCGGGCCGTTCTATGGAACCGGCTACTATGGCGGCGGCGGGCTCGGGCTTGTGCTGCTGATCATCATCATCCTCGTCGTACTAGGGCGCATCTAGCTGCCTGCAAGCCGCCGGGATGATCGCAATCCCGTGACCATGTCGGGGCCGAGGCGCACCGGATTGTGATGCAAGCCAGCCGGCTTGTGAACCGCCGTCACGCGGGACTGGCGTATGGTGATTTCGGTCCACACCCCCCGTGGAAACAAGAGGAGAGGGCCCCACCCCTTCATCCTCCTCCAAGGCCCGCCCCGGTATCCCGGAGCGGGCATTTTGCCGGGGTAACCGAGACGCTTGTGCCGTCGGTGTGGCTGATGGTTCCGCCCGGGCTTCCAGCTGTCTCACCAACGCCTCGACGATGGCTGGCCCGAGCCCCTTGCTCGGCACGTCATTGGCGATCTAGCTGACGCCAATGTCCGTAACAGGCAATTTCCAGTCGCTGCCTGGGGTCTCGGCATCGCATTGACAGGAGGTTTACAGCCATATAATGAACAGGACTATACAGGTTCAATGAACAGGTATGCATATGAAGCGGCGCATGGTTCAACTGTCTCCCGGCACGGGCAAGCCCGAGCAGATCGCGACCGTTCTGGAACATGAAATCCGCTCCGGCGTGCTCGGCTTCGGAGACCGCCTGCAAAGCGAGAACGAGCTCGTCCAGCGCTTCTCCGTCAGCCGCAACACGGTCCGCAAGGGCCTCGAGGAACTGTCCAGCCGTGGGCTGATCACCACCAAGGTCGGCATCGGCTCCTTCGTCACCTTCGACGGCAAGCCGGTCGACGACGCGATCGGCTGGTCGCGGGCGCTGGCCAATGCCGGCGCCAATGCCGAAACGAGGACGCTGCGGCTGGAGATCATCGAAGACGCCGATCTCGCTGCCTTGCTGGAGATCGAAAGCCCCTTCTTCATCGCCGTCGACCGTGTGCGCACCAATGCCAGCGATGGCCACGCGATTTCGATCGAGCGCAGCCGCCTGCCGCTGTCGCCGGAGCTTGAGGATGTGCCGCTGCGCGGCCTGCGCGAAGGATCGCTGCACCAGACGCTGCGCGGCGCCGGCCTCATCCCCGACCATGGCGAGGAATGGGTCGGCATCGAGATGCTCAACGCCGAGGACGCGGCCATCCTGGGTTGCCCGCAAGGCACGCCCTTCCTGCGCGGGCGGCGGCTGACGCGCGCGGCCGACGACCGGCCGATCGAATATGTCACCAGCCTGCTCAATCCGGCGCATTTCGCGCTGCATATGAGGTTCTGAGCGATGCCGGACACGCTTGATCGCGCCATGGGCGCGCTTGTCGGCGGGGCGCTGGGAGACGCGCTTGGCATGCCGACGCAGCTCCTGTCGCCGGCGCGCATCGCGGAGCTCTACGGCCGTGTCGACGATTTCGTCGCGCCCTTCGCCGAGCATCCCGTGTCGAAGGGATTATTGGCCGGCACAATTACCGACGATACCGAACAGGCGCTGCTGCTCGGCCGCATCCTGGTTGTTTCAGGCGAGCGCTTCGACCACACGCGCTGGGTCAACGCGCTGCTCGACTGGGAGCGCGAGGTCAAGGCGCGCGGCAGCTACGATCTGCTGGGGCCGTCGACCAAGCGCGCCATCGACGCCATCAACAAGGGCGTGCCGGCCGAGGAAGCGGGGCGCAGCGGCGACACCAATGGGGCTGCCATGCGCATCGCGCCTGTCGGCATCATGATGCCGCTGGAGCCACTCGACGCGTTCGTCGCCAAGGTGGCCGAGACCTGCCGCGCCACGCACAACACCTCGATTGCCATAGCCTCGGCCGCAGCGGTCGCGGCGGCCGTCAGCCGTGGCGTTTCCGGCGGCGACTGGCGCGCCGCCTGCGACAGTGCCGTCGCGGCGGCGAGGCGAGGGGCGACACTTGGCCATTGGGTGACCGGCGGCGACATCGCCTCGCGTATCGTCTGGGCGCAGGATCTGGTGCGCGGCAAAGTGGCGGGGGATGCGATCCGGCTGATCACCGACCTGGTCGGCACCGGCGTTGCCAGCCAGGAATCGGTTCCGGCCGCCTTCGCTGTGCTGGAAGTCGCCGGGGGCGATCCCTGGCAAGCGGCTGTGATCAGCGCCAATCTCGGCGGCGACACCGACACGATCGGCGCCATCGCGGCCGGTATGGCCGGCGCCTGCACCGGCTTTTCACTGTTGCCGCAGCAGCATATTGCCCGGCTTGTCGGCATCGACATGTCAGAGGTGCGCGCGCTTGCCGCCGATCTCGTGGCGGCAAGGGTGGCCAAGACCGGGTTCGGCAAGGACGCGGCCGAATGAGCGGGCGCCTCGTCCATATCGGCAGCGCGGTGGTCGACTATGTCTACCGCATCGACGCCTTGCCCGCGCCGGGTACCGAGAAGACGGCATCGAGCTTTGCCCAGGTCGCCGGCGGCGGCTTCAACATGATGGTCGCGGCCTCCCGCACCGGCATGACAGTGGTGTTCGGCGGCCAGCTCGGCAGCGGGCCGAACGGCGATTTCCTGCGCGCCGCCTTCGCCGCAGAAGGCATCGAGACACTGACGCCGCCATCGCTTGCGATGGACAGCGGCAATTGCGTCGCCATGATCTCGAGCGATGCCGAGCGCACTTTCGTCTCGTGGCCGGGGGCAGAAAGTGTGCTCACCCTCGACATGATGGCGCCCGTATCGGCGGCGCCGGACGATTGGGTGTTCACCTCTGGCTATACGCTGAGCTATGCGGGAAGCCGCGACGCGCTCACAGACTGGATCGAGGCGCTTCCTGCGCAAACACCGTTCGTCTTTGACCCGACGCCGATCATTTCGGACATTCCGCGCCTGATCCTGTCGCGGGTGCTTGCCCGCACCACCTGGCTCAGCTGCAACGCGGCGGAGGCCGCCGACATTGCCGGCTCCGGTGACGTCGAGAGCCTGGCGACGCGGCTGCTCGCCGACCATTGCCCCCGGGCCGCCGGCGTCGTCATCCGCTCGGCGGCCAAGGGCTGCCATATCAGGCTGGCCGACGGCATGGCGCAGACCATTACCGGCTTCAACGTCACGGCAGTCGACACCAACGGCGCCGGCGACACCCATATCGGCGCTTTCATCAGTGCGTTGGCGCGCGGTACGCCGCCCTTCGAGGCGGGGCGTTACGCCAATGCGGCGGCGGCCATTTCGGTCACCCGCCATGGCGGCTCATCGGCGCCGACCGATGCGGAAATCCAGACTTTCCTGAGCCAGGCCGCCGCGACCGGCGCGCCGGGCCAGAACCAGAAGGCCCATCAGACAGCCTGACAAGCCCCGCCAAGCGGGCAAACAATGAGAGGAACCGACATGCGCATGCCAAGATTGACTGCCCTGCTGACGGCGACTGCCGTTTTCACCACCGCACTCACGCTGGCCGCCAATGCCGCCGAAGTGCATGTGCTCAACTGGAAAGGCTACGGCGCCGACGAGCCCTGGGCGGTCGCCGCCTTCGAGAAGGCGACCGGCAACAAGGTCGTCAACGACTTCTTCAATTCCGAACAGGAAATGCTGACCAAGATCCGGACCAATCCGGGGCTTTATGACGTGGTCATGATCAACGCCGCCTTCAACGACCAGGCGATGGCGGAAAAACTGATCCAGCCGATCGATACGTCGAAATTGCCGAACTATGCCGACATCAGCAAGGATAAGGCCGGTTCGCCGATGCTCGACCATGAGGGCAAGGTCTATGGCGTGCCATGGGTGTGGGGCCTGACCGCGCTCGCCATCAATGAAAAATCCTTCGACAAGGCGCCGACGTCGATCGCCGAAATGTGGGATCCCAAGCACAAGGGCCGCGTCGTCATTCGCGACGACGCCGTCGAGGCGGTGCAGTTCGGCGCTATCGCCACCGGTCAGAACATCAACGACATCAAGGATATGGATGCGGTCAAGACGAAGCTCACCTCGCTGATGCCGCAGATCAAGACGTTCTGGAGCTCGGAGAACGACTGGAACCAGATGGTCGCCTCCAACCAGATCGACATCGGCACCTATTGGAGCGGATCGGCCGATCGCGCCAAGACGCATTTCAAGCTGCCGGTTTCGCTGGTCATTCCGCAGGAAGGCGCCGTCGCCTGGCTGGATGCCTTCTCCATTCCTGTCGGCTCCAAGAATGTCGAGGGCGCGCAGGCCTTCATCAACTGGATGATCGACCCGAAATTCTACGTCGAATGGGTCACCAAAGTCGGCGCCCCTGTGTCCGCCAACACCAAGGCCGTGGCGGCGCTGCCTCAGGATGCCTTCAACCGCAAGGTGATGGGCGATCCAGAGGTCGCCAAGCGCATCCAGTTCCAGGCGCCGATCACCGATGCCCAGCGCGAGGCCTATCTGGCGCTCTGGCAGCAGCTCAAGGTCGACGTGAAATAAAACGCACGTCCGAACCAGCCGGCGGTTCGCGCCGGCTGGTCCTTTCAATCCTGGGGAGGAGGGTGGCATGGCGGCACAAAGCGCGACCGCATCGCGCAGCGGGTTGAGATCGGCTCTGCCGCTGCTGGCGCCGGCCTATATCTGGCTGACGGTGGCGATCTTCCTGCCGCTGTCGGCCATGGTCTTCTTCTCCTTCATGACCGACTTGCCGCTGTCGGGAAAGCCCTGGGCTTTCACGCTCGGCAACTATGCCGCCTTCTTCTCGCAGAGCCTTTATCTCACGCTGCTGCTCGCCTCGCTGCGCCTCGGCCTCGAAGTGACGCTGTGGTGCATCGTCATCGGCTATCCCGCCGCTTACGTGCTCGCCAAGGTGCTGAAGGGGCGCAGCCGCGAAGCGATCTTCCTGCTCGTCATCCTGCCGTTCTGGTCGAACGGGCTGGTGCGCATCTTCTCCTGGGCGATGGTTTTGCGCGAAGGCGGCATCCTCGATACGGCGCTGAACGCCGTGCTGCCGTTCAAGATCAACATCGATCTGATGTATTCCTATCCGGCCGTCATCATCGGGCTGGTGCACTCCTACGTGCCCTACATGGTGCTGACCTGTTATCTCACCTTGCAGGCAATCGACGACTCGCTGATCGAGGCCGGGCGCTCGCTCGGCGCCACGCGGCTGCAGGTGCTGAAGCGGGTGATCATTCCGCTGTCGATGCCGGGCCTAGTGGCCGGTGCCGCGCTCATATTTGTCCCCGTCGTCGGCTCGTTCATGGAGCCGCGCATCCTCGGCGGGCGCACCGGCACCTTCTACGGCACCGTGATCGAGGACCAGTTCGTCGCCGTGTTCAACTGGCCGCTGGGGGCGGCATTATCCTTCATCCTGCTCGCCGTCGTGCTGGTCATCCTGGCGATCGCCTCGCCGGTGCTGCGGAGGGCTGCGTGATGGCGACGACCCGCATCCTGGAAGGACTTGGCCGGCTGTACATCGGGCTGCTGCTCGCCTTCCTCTATCTTCCCATCATCATCATGGCGCTGATGTCGTTCAACGTCTCGCCCTTCTACCAGCTGCCGTTCGAATGGACGACCGAATGGTACGCCTCGCTGTGGCAGAACGACCAGCTGATTGCCGCGACCTGGAACAGCCTGGAGATCGCAATCCTCACCACCATTATCAGCGTGGTGCTGGGCTCGGCGGCGTCGCTGGCGCTCTTCCGCTACGAATTTCTCGGCAAGAAGGTCCTGCAGGCGCTGCTCTTCCCGCCGATCGCCATTCCCTGGCTGATTACCGGCACGGCGATGCTGATCTTCTTCTTCGGCGTCGGCATCGGACGCGGCCTGTTCGCCATTCTGCTCGGCCATGTCGCGCTGGCGTTGCCCTATGTCATCGTCGTCGTCTCGGCGCGGCTGCAGACCTTCGCGCCGGAACTGGAGGAGGCGGCGCGCTCGCTCGGCGCCAATCAGTGGCAGGTCACAGTTCGTGTCACGCTGCCCTGGATCATGCCGGGCGTCATCGCCGGCGGGTTGTTTGCCTTTGCCGTGTCGTTCGACCAGTTCGTCGTGTCCTACTTCCTGTCGACGCCCGGCCAGACGACGCTGCCGGTCGAGATCTATGCCGCGATCCGCAAAGGGTTCACGCCCGAGATCAATGCTGTCTCGACCATCATCATTGTCGTGTCGATGGCGCTGATGCTGCTCACGGCGCGCTTCTTCAAATTCGGCGGAGAGAAATAATGGCCGGCGTGCAGGTATCTGATGTCTCGCGCAGTTTTGGCGCGCACAAGGCGCTGGACGATGTCTCCATCGACTTCGCCGATGGCGGCTTCTATGCGCTGCTCGGTCCGTCGGGCAGCGGCAAGACCACGTTGCTCAGGCAGATCGCCGGCTTCGATTTTCCTGACTCCGGCCGCATTTCCATCGGCGGCGAGAGCGTGGAGCGGGTGCCGGTCGAGAAGCGACGCATCGGCATGGTGTTCCAGAACTATGCACTGTTCCCCAATATGAGCGTCGCCGACAATGTCGCCTTCGGCCTTTCGGTGCGGGGCGAGGCCAAGGCGGTGATTGCGACCGAAGTGCAGCGCGCGCTCGACCTTGTGCAGTTGGGCAAGCTCGGCGGCCGCCGGCCGCACCAGCTCTCCGGCGGCCAGCGCCAGCGCGTGGCGCTGGCGCGCGCCATCGTCACCAAGCCGCGCGTGCTGCTGCTCGACGAGCCGCTCGGCGCGCTCGACAAGGCGCTGCGCGTCGACATGCAGATCGAATTGAAGCGCATCCAGCGCGAGATCGGCATCACCACCATCTTCGTCACCCACGACCAGGAAGAGGCGCTGACGATGAGCGATCGCATCGGCATATTGCGCGACGGCAGGCTGGTGCAGGAGGGGCCGCCGGAGGAGATCTACGATCGGCCGAGAAGCGAATTCGCCGCCACCTTTCTCGGCGACGCCAACATTTTTCGCGGCGATACGACCGGCAACGGCATCCGCCTGCAGGATGGTACGGCGATTGCCGCAGGCGCGGGTGCGACGCTTGCCGCCGGCGCCAAGGCGAGCTGCGCCGTGCGGCCCGAGCGCATCCGGATCGGCACCGATGCCGGGGCTGTGGATAGCGATGCGAACATGCTGAAGGGCCAGGTTTCCAAACGCATCTTCGCCGGCAACAACAGCACCTATTTCGTCGAGCGTGCCGGCCAGACACTGAAGGTGATCGTGCAGAACACCGGCGCCGACAGGCTGGCGGAAGGGCAGGATGTGGTGCTGCGCTGGTCGCCGGAAAGCACGGTGCTGATTGCTGCGACCTGATCCTCGCTCCGGCTCTTGCCAGACGTGGGACAATAGGGAACAGCATAGCCGGGCATAAGTCCGGAGCATTCCGATGACGCTAGAATTGATGGCGCGTGACCGATCCATGCTCGACGGCGAGCAAGGCCCGTCGGCAGCCGCCGCCATGAAAATCCTCGTCGCGTTCTCCAACGCCATCGGCGCATGCGGCCTGCTCGACATCAGCGGTGCCCATATCGACGGCTGTCTCTATCACGGCAAGGCCGGGCTGGATTTCGTCGAACGGCTGGTCGAGGGCGGCGGGCGCGTGCAGGTGCCGACGACGCTCAATGTCGGCTCGTTCGACCTCATCCATCCGGGCATGGTGAAGATGCCGGCGGCGGAAGAGGTGCCGGCGCGGCGGCTGATGAAGGCGCATCTGGAGCTTGGCTGCCAGGCGACCTTCACTTGCGCGCCCTACCAGACCCGGTTCCGGCCTGAATTCGGCCAACAGATCGCCTGGGGCGAATCCAATGCCATCGTCTTCGCCAATTCGGTGATCGGCGCGCGCACCAACCGCTATGGCGACTTCATCGATTTGTGCTGCGCCATGACCGGGCGCGCACCGGCCTGGGGCCTGCATCTCAGCGAAAACCGGCGCGGCCGCATCCTGTTCGAGCTGGACATCGTTGAAGCCGAACCGAGCGACAGCCTGTTCGTCGGCGTCGGGCTGATCGTCGGACAAGTCAGTGGCGACCGCATTCCGGTCATTGCCGGCCTGCCGCGGCCGCGCGACGAGGATCAGCTCAAGGCGCTTGGCGCGGCGGCCGCGACGACCGGTGCCGTGGCGTTGTTCCATGCGGTCGGCATCACGCCGGAGGCCAACATGCTCGACGAAGCGTTTCACGGCCACGCGCCGGATGAGACGATCCGCATCACCCGGGCAGATATCGATCATGCGTTGTCCAGATTGTCCGGAGTGGCCGACGGGGCGCCGCTTGCCGCAGTGTCGCTGGGCACGCCGCATTTCTCGCACGAGGAGTGGACGCGCCTGTTGCCGATGCTGCGCGAGGCAGCGCCGGGCAAGGGCATCCCGATCTATGTCAACACCGGACGCGCGACGCTGACGCGGTTGCAGGAGGAAGGCGCGCTGGCCGGCATGGAGGCATTCGGCCTGATCCCGGTCGCCGATACGTGCACTTATGTCACCTCCATCCTCGAGCGGCTCGACGGCGTGGTGATGACCAATTCCGGCAAATGGGCGCATTACGCGCCGGGCAATATCGGCGTGACCGTCGCCTTTGCCGAGATGAAGGATTGCATCCGCTCCGCAGCGGCCGGACATGTCGTGCGGGGTGCCTCATGACGCAGCCCGTTGCAAAGGACGCGGCCGATAGGCTGGGCACTTTCCAACTCGCCGGTGAGGCCGATGGCCCGGCTTTGGTGTTCTCGCAGCCGCTCAGTTTCTGGGGTGGCATCGACGCCGAGACGGGGGAAATCATCGACCATTCGCATCCTGGATTGGGCCAGAATGTCGCCGGCAGGATACTGGTCATGCCAAGCGGGCGAGGGTCATCCTCCTCATCCTCCGTCCTGGCCGAAGCGATCCGCCGGGGTACGGCGCCGGCTGGCATTCTTCTGGAGCGGCCGGATCCGATCCTGGCGGTGGGGGCGATCGTAGCGGAGTTTCTGTACGGGAAAAGTATGCCGCTGGTGGTATGTGATAGTGGTGGGATCGTTTCCGGTGATCGGTTAGCCATCCGCACTGGCACGGATGGCCAGGCGGTCATAAGGGCTAAAACAGAAAGCTAGCCGCTCAAATCTCCGGGATGTTTTCCTTGAAGATCACCTGCAGCCTTGGCTGGTGCAGCTCATAGGGTAGTCCCCGGACCGCCTGGGTCAGAGTGTTGAGCGCCTCACGCGCCTCGACGCGCGGGTTCTGGTCGATGACCGCATCCAGCGTGCCGTCGAGCAGAAGGTCCTTGGTGCCGTCCGTCACCTCATGGCCGAGGAAGACCATCGATTGCGCACGGCCGCGTTCCTTGAGCGCGCGGGCGATGCCGGTGTTGCCGGCGCCGACATTGTAGATCGCGGCGAGATCGGGGTGCCGGTCCAGCAGTGCTGATGCTTCAGAATAAGCCTTTTCGCGATCATCGAGCATTTCGCGCATCTCGACGATCTCGAGATTGGGGGATTCCTCGGTCAATATGTGCCGGAATCCCATCTCGCGTTCCTCATGGCCGCGATAGGAAAGCGAGCCTGCGAACAGCGCCACCTTGCCGGGGCGCTCCGGCCCCATGAAACGGTTGAGCAGATAGCCGGCCAGCCGCCCGGCGGCGCGGTTGTCGATGCCGATATACGCGACCCTCGGCACATGCAGGATGTCGGAGGCGATGGTCACCACCTTGACGTCGTTGGCCGACAGCGAGCGGATCGCCTCACGCACCGTCGGATGGTCGAGCGCGATGACGCCGACGCCTTGCGTCTGTCCGCGCAATTCCTGCAGCAGGCGGGCGAGCCGGTCGGGGTTGAAACCCTCTATGGTGGCGATGTGGACATCGAGATCCGGGCGCGCCAAGGCCTGCGCCTCGATGTGTCGGTGCAGCATCTTGATGAAGGAGTTGGTGCCGGCCGGCAGCGCGAAGTCTAGCCGGATGACCTCGCCGGGCGAGGGCCGGGGCGCTGCTCCGTTCGGGCCTTCGGCTATGTAACCGAGACGCTGCGCCATTTCGAGCACGATCTCGCGTGTGCGCGTCCGCACGCCGGGACGGTTGTTGAGCACGCGATCGACGGTGGCGGCGGAAACGCCGGCTTCCCGGGCTATGTCGGTCAGGGTGGAACGCACGTCTTTCATCTCCTCAACGCATCAGGATCACGCAATGCCGACTGTCTGCCGTCGGCGATTCTGATGGGAAATGATGTATCCGGCCTTGGCCGATGCGCAAGCCGTCGGGCTAAATCAGGTCGCCCGGCACGGCTATTCCGGAATGGGAAGGCACATTTCCCATCAAATCGAGGCATCAGGAGCGGTATGTGGACCTTGGTACGACGCATTTCCTCGCCTCATTGCGATGTTATGAGGTGTTTTGATTATTTATGATGTTGACAGTCTTCCGATCCTGCCGTCAATATCCCTCATGGGCTCGTGGAGGAAACATGGAGCCCTGAGGGAGGAATTCCAATGTCTGATCTGATCCGCATATCGCGGCGCCGATTGCTGGCGTCCGGAGGAAAGTTGGCGGCGTTCGTGGCAGCGGCCGGTATCGCGCCGCAATTCATTCGTCCCGGCCGCGCCTTTGCGGCCGACGCGCTGGCGCCTGGCATGATCGGCGGCCCGACCGGCTTCGAGGGCGCCGAGCGTTACCAATACGGCGCCGACACGCCGGAAGGCCGTGCCATCGAGGCGGCCAAGTCGCTGAAGGGCGCGGGCAAGGCACCTGCCAAGATCGTGCTCGGCCTGTCGGACGGCTCGATCGGCCAGCTCACGCAGCCTTTCCCCGCCGGCGCGCCGTCGATCAAGGAACTGTGGGAAAAGGAAACCGGCATTCCGATCGAGATCGTCGGCCTGCCGAACGGCCAGGAATTCACCAAGACGATGCAGGATATCTCCACCAAGGGTGGGGCCTATGACATCTATTCGACCGAATGGAACCGCCTCGGCGATCTCGCCGAGACCGGCGGCATCGCCAAGCTCGACGACTTCGTTGCCCAGTACAAGCCCGAGTGGGATGATCCCAAGACCGGCTATGTCGACGGAGCCAAGGGCGTATCACTGCTCAACAAATATCGCGGGTCGAACTATGGCGTGTCGCTGGACGGCGACTTCCAGACCTGGGTCTACCGCAGCGACCTGTTCGGCGACGCAGTCGAGCAGAAGGCGTTCAAGGACAAATACGGCTACGATCTGGCGCCGCCAAAGACCTGGAAGCAGCATGGCGACATCGCCGCCTTCTTCCAGCGCCCGGACAAGGGCCTGTTCGGCTTGACCGACCTGCGCAACCAGGGCTGGGGCTATACCAACTGGTACCAGCGCTATGTTTCGATGGCTTCGCCCAACCAGTTCCTGTTCGGTGACGACGGCAAGCCGCTGATCAATTCCGAGCATGGCATCGCCGCCACCAACGAATATGTCGGCTCGCTCGCCCATCACTCGCCGGATGCGATCTCGTGGGGCTGGCCGGAGCAGTACGGCAATTTTGCCAAGGGCGGTGCGGCGATGACCTGTGCCTTTTCCAACCTGCCGAAATTCCTCGACAATCCCGGCAACAAGGATTCGGCTGTCACCGGCAAGATCGGCTCGATGCTGCCGCCCGGCCGCGAGATCGACGGCAAGCTGATCAGCCGCTCCGTTCTGTGGTTCTCGCTGACCGGCATGGTCTCGTCGCAGTCGAAAAACCAGGAGGTCGCCTACCTTCTGCTGCAATGGCTAGGCTCCGCCCGCATCTACGCCTGGATGAGCGCCAATCCCGGCGGTTATCTGGATCCGTTCCGGCTGTCGGATTTCTCCGATCCGCTGGTGCGGCAGACCTACCACGCCTACCACATGGACGTGGTGCGCGAGACGGTCGCCCGCACGGTGCCGACCATCAACTATCCCGGCGCCACCGCCTTCCACAATGCGCTGGACGAAAACCTCATGGCCTCGCTGACCAAGGCCAAGACCGCTGAACAGGCAATGGCCGACACCGAGACCGAGTGGAAGAAGATCGCCCGGCGCATCGGCGAGGACAAATTGCTCGAAGCCATCAGGACCAACAAGGAGGCCTGGCCGACCGTTCTCGATCCGATCAGCTGATCCGTTTCCCTGGATCGAGCCGGAGGGGAGGGGCGAAAGCTCTTCCCCTCCGCACTCAACGCCACCAGCAAAAGCAGCCAGATGAAGCGTTCCGTACCTTTCGAGATATTTCGTTATGCCGCGATCCTCGCGGCGATGGCGGTGACGCTGGTGCCGATCCTGTGGATGGTGTCAATGGCCTTCAAGCCGATCGCCGAATGGTCGGCGACCGGCGCCGACCTGAGATGGTGGCCGAAGAACCCGACACTCAGCAATTTCCAGTTCGTCTTCGGCGAATCCACCAACAGCCTGATCGTGGCGCTCGACCGCACGGCGCTGAAACCGATCCTGTCGTCGCTGCTGTCGGCGGTGTTCGGCACGGCCATCGCCATGTCGGCGGGCACGGCTGCTGCTTATGGCCTGTCGCGCTTCGGCTCTGGGCAGAACCTGCCGCTGGCGCTGATCCAGTTGCGGTTGTTTCCGCCGATGGCGGTGATGATCCCGGTGATGATCATGTGGGCCTTCCTGAATTTTACCGACAGCTGGTGGGGGCTGGCGCTGATCTACGGCATCGTCACCTTGCCGTTCGCCTTCTGGCTGATGAAGACGTTCTTCGACGACATGCCGCGCGAGATCGAGGAGGCGGCGCTGGTCGAGGGCTGCTCGCGGCTGCGCGTCTTCACCCGCATCACGCTGCCGATGATGCGCGCGCCGCTCGCTAGCGCTGCCCTCTTTGTCTTCATCCTCAATTGGTCGGACTATCTGATCGCGCTGCTTTTGACGACGCGCGAATGGGTGACGATCCCGGTCTACATGGCTTCGCTGTCGTCCTCGATGACCGGCCAGCTCTATGGCGCCAAGGCAGCGCTCGGCCTGATCGCCGCCGTGCCGCCGGTTATCATGGGCATCGCCATCCAGCGCCATCTGGTGCGCGGGCTGACCTTTGGGGCGCTCAAGCAATGAGCGCGGCGACCGTGACTGTTTCGGAGGACGAAATGGGTGCCGCCCGTGCGAAGCCGGCCCTGCGCGACGAGGGCGCGCGACTGGGCTTCCGGCTGACGCTGCCGGCGCAGATCCTGGTGCTGTTCATCTCGGCCTTTCCGCTCTTGATGCAGCTCTACATCAGCGTCACCGACTGGTCGCCGCTTTCGGGCCTCGGCTGGTGGAATGCCTGGGAGATGTGGAACAGTTTCGCCAACTACACCGACCTTGCCGCCGACGCCCGCTTCTGGAGCGCACTGAAGCGCACGGCGCTCGTCATGATCGTCTGCGTGCCGGCGGAGTTCCTGCTCGGCCTAGGACTGGCAACACTGTTCGCGGACGATTTTCCCGGCAAGCGCATCTTCTATTCGATCCTGCTGATGCCGATGATGGTGGTGCCGGCGGTGGCCGGCTACATGTTCTTCATGCTGTTCCAGTCAGGCGGCCCGGTGAACGACATCCTGTCCGCCATCACGGGCACATCAGTCACCATCGCCTGGCTGTCGGAACCCACGCTTGCGCTGATCGCGGTGATGATCGCCGATATCTGGCAGTGGACACCGCTGATGTTCCTCATCCTGCTTGCCGGCCTGGTCGGCGTGCCGGAGGACCAGATCAAGGCGGCAACGCTGCTTGGCGCCAACCCATGGCAGCGCTTCGTCACCATCGCGCTGCCGAAGATGAAGACCATCATCATCATCGCGCTGGCGATCCGCGTGATCGAGAACTTCAAGATATTCGACACGCTCTACATCATGACCGGCGGCGGCCCTGGCGTCGCGACCGAAACGATCTCCGTCTACATCTACAAGGTCACCACGCAGGACCTGATCTGGGGCTATGTCGCGGCGATCGCGCTGGCCATCCTGATTGTGCTCTCCATCGTCGCCGTGTTCGCCATCAAGCGTATGGCGCGGGCAAGGCAGGTGGCGGCATGAGCGCGATCCAGCTGCGCAACCTCACCAAGACATTCGGCGACTTCACTGCGCTGAAGACCATGGACCTCGACATAGCAGACGGCGAGTTCATGGCGCTGCTCGGGCCATCCGGTTGCGGCAAGTCGACGACGATGAACATGATCGCCGGCATGGAGGAGCCGACCAGCGGCAGGATCATGTTCGGCAAGCGCGATATGGCCGGCGTGCCGATGGGTCGGCGTGGCGTCGGCTTCGTGTTCCAGAACTATGCCATCTTCACCCATATGACGGTGCGCCAGAACCTGGCCTATGGGCCGAGAATGCGGGGCGGCGCCAAAGCCGAGATCGACCGCCGCGTCGGCGCCATCGGCGAGCTGCTGCAACTGACGGCGCTGCTCGACCGCAAGGCCGACCGGCTGTCCGTCAACATATTGCAGCGCGTCGCGATCGGCCGTTCGGCGATCATGGAGCCGGCGATCTTCCTGCTCGACGAGCCGCTCTCCAATGTCGACGCGGCCTTCCGCGCTGTCATGCGCACCGAGCTGAAGCAGCTGCAGCGCCAGTTCAGGCAGACCATGGTCTATGTCACCCACGACCAGCTCGAAGCGATGACGATGGCCGATCGTATCGCCGTCATGGATCATGGTGTCCTGCAGCAGGTCGGCACGCCGCTCGAAGTCTACAACAATCCGGCCAATGTCTTCGTCGCTCGCTTCATCGGCGCGCCGGGCATGAACCTGCTCCACGGTAAGCCGGCGGAGAGCGATCGGGGCCTTGTCATCGATCTCGGGCCGCTGGGCATCACGCCGCCGTTGCCGGACGAATTGGCGGCATACTTGCGCGGTGCACGTGGCGACATGCTCTACGGCTTCCGGCCGGAGCAGGTGGCTTTGGCGCAAGACGGGCGTGGGCTCGCCATGCCGGTCACCTTTGTCGAGCGAATCGGTGCGCGCACCATCGTCCATCTCGGCCAAGGCGATGGCGCCGTGAAGGCGGTGTTCGACAATGATGTCGGGCTGTCGATCGGGCAAACCGCAGTCGTCGCGCCGGCGGCTTCGTCCGTGCGTATCTTCGATGCGGCTTCCGGCGTTGCGATGAAGGCGGGTTGAGATGGCTGACATCGTTTTTCGCAATGTAACCAAGCACTACGGCAACACACTCGCGGTCGACGATGCCTCGTTCATCGTCAACGATAACGAGTTCTTCTGCTTCTTCGGGCCGCCACTGTCCGGCAAGTCGACGATGCTGCGCCTGGTGCTTGGACTGGAGAGGCCGGACGCCGGCGAAATCCTGATCGGCGGCAGACCGGTCAACGCGGTGTCGCCGGCCGATCGCAATGTGGCGATGGTGTTCCAGAACCTCGCGCTGTTCCCGCATATGAGCGCGCGCGACAATGTCCGCTTCCCGCTGGTCGAGCGCAAAGTCGCCGAGGCAAAGATCGAAAGGCGGGTGGCCGATGTCGCGGCCAAGCTGCATATCGGCCACATCCTGCACAAGCCGCCGGCGCAGCTCTCGGGCGGCGAGCGGCAGCGCGTGGCGATCGCGCGTGCGCTTGTGCGCGACCCGAACGCCTATCTGATGGACGACCCGATCTCGGCGCTCGATGCGCGGCTGCGCGAGGAGACGCGTGTCGAGCTGAAGCGCATCCAGCGCGAGCTCGGCAAGACGCTGATCTATGTCACCCACGACCAGGAAGAGGCGATGTCGGTCGCCGACCGCATCGCCATACTGGACAATGGCAAGATCAGGCAGATCGGCGCGCCCGCTGAGATCTATGACCGTCCGGCGAGCACCTATGTGGCGCGGCTGCTCGGTTCGCCCATGATGAATATACTGAAATCCGCACGGGGCGAGGGCGGCGTCGAAGCCGCCGAAGGCACAATCCGGATTGCCGACAAGGCTGCCCCCGTTGATGCCGTCGAGATTGGGCTCAGGCCGGAGGATATCAAGGTCAGGCCGTGGGCGGATGGCGGCCAGGGCCGGCCGGCGCGGGTGTTCGAGGTCGAGCCGCTTGGTGGTTACACCGTCGTGACACTCGCCGCCGGGCAGGCGCGGCTGAAGGCGCTGTTGCGCGGCCAGCCCGACATCAAGCCCGACGCCATGGTGGCGATTTTCTGCGAGCCCGCCCGCGTGCATTATTTCGGGCAAAGCGGAGGCGCGCTGGTGAGATGATTGCAGCCGCGAGGACAGAATTTCGGGAGGAAGACATGGCAGGCAAAGGCTTCGAGCCGGATGTGAAGATCCGCACGAAAGAATACAGGATCGGCTGCGTCGGCGCCGGCATGATCATGGCCGAGTGCCATCTTGCCGCCTACAAGGAGGCCGGGTTTCCGGTCGTTGCGATCGCCTCGCGCACGCGGCCGAATGCGCAAAAGGTCGCCACGCGCTGGGGGATCCCGACCGTGCACGACACGCCGGAACAGCTGATCGAGAATGCAAACGTCGAGATCATCGACCTGGCCTTTCCGCCCGACCTGCAGCCGGCGCTGATTCGCCACGCGCTGAAGCAGAAGCACATCAAGGCGATCATGGCGCAGAAGCCCTTGGCGCTGTCGGTCGAGGAAGCCGTCAAGCTGCGCGACGAGGCGGCGAAGGCCGGCAAGGTCCTCTCGGTCAATCAGAACATGCGCTACGACCAGTCGATGCGCGTCCTGAAGCAGATTATCGACAGCGGCGCGCTGGGCGACATCGTCTTCGCGCAGATCGATATGCACGCGATCCCGCACTGGCAAACGTTTCTCGAGGATTACGACCGGTTGACCCTCGCCAATATGAGCGTGCACCATCTCGACGTGCTGCGTTTCCTGTTCGGCGATCCCGATGAGATCACGACAGTCACGCGGAAAGACCCACGCACGACATTCGACCATCTGGATGGCATCACCGTCTCGACGCTGCGTTTCCCGTCCGGCGTGCTCGCGGTTTCGCTGGAGGATGTCTGGTCCGGTCCGCGCCAGGAAGGCTACAAGGACGACCAGCACATCAACTGGCGCGTCGATGGCACCAAGGGTGTCGCCAAGGGCACGATCGGCTGGCCGACGGGCGCTGCCTCGACGTTGACCTATGCTTCGGCCGAGACCACTGGCGGCGAATGGGTCAGCCCAAGCTGGGAGACGATGTGGTTCCCGCATGCCTTTATCGGCGTCATGGAGCAGCTGCAGCACGCGGTGAAGACCGGTACGCCGCCGGCGCTGTCCGTCGCCGACAACGTCAAGACCATGGCGCTCGTCGAGGCAGGCTACCGCTCGATGGCATCGAGGCGCACGGTCAAGCTTTCCGAAATCGCTATCTGATCACCGCAACTGAAACACCAGATAATTGAATCGCTTACAGGGAGGAATTCAAGATCATGATGCAGGCAGGCATTTTTACGGGCTATTTCCCGTACAGCCTCGAAGAGACGGCGAAGAAGATCCGCGGTCTTGGTTTCAACACGGTGCAGCTCGACCTCCACTTCAAGGATGTCGACCTGTCGGCCGGGCAGATCACCAAGGACAAGGCCAAGAAGGTGCGTGATGTTTTCCGCGACCACAACTTGCCGGTCTGCTGCGTGTCGGGCTACACCAACATCATCCATCCCGACAAAGCGGAGCGCGACAAGCGCGTGGGCTATCTCAAGGAGATCATCCGCAACGCTCGCCATTTCGGCTCGCCTTACGTGATCTCGGAGACCGGCACCTACAACACCGAGTCCGACTGGGTGCATCACCCCAAGAACAAGACCGAGGAGGGGTTCGAGGAATGCCGCAAGGTGATCGCGGACCTCGCCCAGACGGCTTACGACCACGGCGCGGTGTTCCTGCTTGAAACCTATGTCAACAACGTCGTCGGCTCGGTCGAGGAGACGGTGAAGATGTTCGCGCAGGTCGACCATCCCGGCCTCGGCCTGTTGATGGACCCGACCAACTATTTCGAGACGCACAACATCGACAGGATGGACCAGATCCTCAACCAGGTGTTCGACACGCTGACCGACAAGATCAAGATCGCGCATGCCAAGGACGTCAAGCGCTCGGGCGACGACAAGTCGGAGAAGCACGCCGATATCGGCGACGCCGATGCGATGGAAAGCCACACGTTCCGGGGCGTCGGTGAGATCGAGTTGCCGGCGCCTGGCCTCGGCTCGCTGAACTACGACCTCTACCTCAAGCGGCTGGCGGAAAAGCACCCGAACATCCCGGTCATCATCGAGCATCTGTCGGAAGACGACGTGCCGCGCGCCAAGAAATTCCTCGACGGGAAGTTCCGCGCCAACGGTCTGTGAAGGCCGTTAGTGCCGCCGATTGAAGGGACGACAGTGCAGTGAAGAAGCGGCCGTGACATGGTAGAGCTTTACGGCAAGACGCTGTCGCGAAGGCAGGTGGCGGAGCGCTCCGGCCTGCTGTCGCAATTCGCCGGTGTGCGGCTCATGACGCTTGGCGACGGCGTGGAGCGCGGCATCCGCATGTTGGAGTTCCGCACCGGCTCGGGCCTGCGCTTCACCTCGCTGGTCGACCGCGCACTCGACATCGCCGATTGCGACTTCAAGGGCCAGGCGATCGGCTGGCATTCCCCGAGCGGCTTCCGCCATCCCGGGCTGCACGACTATGAGGGTGAAAGCGGGCTCGCCTGGGCGCGCTCCTTTTCCGGCCTGCTCGTCACCTGCGGCCTCGACCACATATTGGGCCGCGAAGAAGTGCCGGCCGAAAACTACAACTACCCCGGCAAGAAAACCATCATCCATTCGCTGCACGGTCGCGTCGGCACCATCCCGGCGCGGCTAACCGGCTATGGCGAAAGCTGGGATGGCGACCGCTGCGTGCTGTGGGCCGAAGGCATCGTCCAGCAGTCGGCGGTGTTCGGCGAGGACCTGCATCTCATCCGTCGTATCGAGGCCGATGTCGGCGGCAACGAGGTCCGGCTTTTCGACCGTGTCGTCAACCATGGCTTCAACCGCACGCCGCACATGTATTTCTACCATGTCAATGTCAGCCATCCCTTACTCGACCAGGGCTCGCGCTATCTGGCGCCAATCCGCGACGTGGTGTGGGCCGGTCATGCCGGCGAGCGCTACGAGGCGCAGAAGGTCGGCTACCGCACCATGCCGGAACCGCGATTGGGGTTCAGCGAGCAGGTGTGGCAGCATGAGATGGGCGCCGACGCAAAGGGCGAGGTGCCTGTTGCCGTGGTCAACGACCGGCTCGGTCTGGGCTTCGAAGTGGTGACGCGCAAGGATCAATTGCCTTGCGCCTATCAATGGCAGAATTTCCAGGCCGGCCAGTATGCGCTGGGCATCGAGCCTTCGACCCATCATGTGCTTGGCGATCTCGCCGCCCGCGACCGCGGCGAGATGATCTGGCTGGAGCATGGCGAAGCCCGGGCCTATAACACAGTGTTCCGGGCGCTCGACGGTGCTGGTGAGATTGCCGCGGCCGAAGGCAGGATCGCGGCCATCGCCCGCCAGCCCGAGCAGGATTATCCTCAGCCCTCCGGCAATTTCCCAAGCCTGGCGGGCAAGGCGTGAGCGCAACATTTGTCCCAAGCAAGCCCTCCGGCCGGCGGACCGGATTGCCAGCGGTGCATGACGATTGGAGGTCGATGTGACGACGATGGCAAAAAAGCGCGATTACAGCCTGGTCGGCGAAAGCACGCGCAGGGCGATCGAGACCGGCCTGGCCTCGGCCGAATGGTATCACACCGACGTGCCGCGCAAGGCGATGAAGGAATTGATGCAGCGCTCGGACGGTCCGGCGATCCGCGACACCGTCATCTGGCTCGCCGCCATCGTCGGCTCGGCGGCTGGCATCGTCTGGTTCTGGGGCTCGTGGTGGGTGGTGCCGTTCCTGTTCGTCTATGGCGTGCTCTACGGCTCGTCGAGCGACTCGCGCTGGCACGAATGCGGCCATGGCACGGCCTTCCGCACGCGCTGGATGAACGATGTCGTCTACCACATCGCCTCCTTCATGCTGATGCGCAATCCCGTGCAATGGCGCTGGAGCCATGCCCGCCACCACACCGACACCATCATCGTCGGCCGCGACGCCGAGATCGCGGTCATGCGCCCGCCGGACCTGTTGAAGGCGGCGCTGGCCTTCACCGGCATTCTCGATTTCCGTTATTCGCTGCCGACGCTGGTGCGCCAGGCCTTCGGCAGCCTGTCGGAGGAGGAGAAGAGCTACATCCCCGAGATGGAACAGCACAAGGCTGTCGTCGCCGCCCGCTGGCACATGGCCGTGTACATTGCGACGATCGCTTCCGCGATCGCGCTGGGGTCATGGATCCCGTTGGTGCTGGTCGGCCTGCCACGCCTTTACGGCACCTGGCACATGGTGACGACCGGCCTGCTGCAGCATATTGGGCTGGCCGACAATGTCGTCGACCACCGGCTCAACACCCGCACCGTCTACATGAACCCGATCAGCCGCTTCATCTACTGGAACATGAACTACCATGTCGAACATCACATGTTCCCGATGGTGCCGTATCACGCGCTGCCCAGGCTGCATGAGTTGATCAAACACGACCTGCCGGAGCCGAACCCGTCGATGTGGCATGCCTATCGCGAGGTCTGGCCGGTGCTGCTCAGGCAGCTGAAATACGAGGATTCTTATCTCAAGCGCGAACTGCCGCCGACGGCCAGGCCCTATCGCGGCGAGTTCCACGAGGTCGATATGTCGGCTGCGGCCGAATAGCGATCGCGAATTTTGCAGGAGACCGAGATGGCCGATTGGGTTGAAGCGTGCGCGGTGGATGATGTCGAGGAAGAGGATGTCATCCGCTTCGACCATGGCGGCCGCACCTTCGCGGTCTACCGCTCGCCCGATGACGAGTTCTTCGCCACCGACGGCTACTGCACGCATGAGAAGGCGCATCTGGCCGACGGGTTGGTGATGGACGACATCATCGAATGCCCCAAGCACAATGGCCGCTTCAATTACAAGACAGGTGCCGCCAAGGGCGCGCCGGTCTGCGTCAATCTCGTGACCTATCCGGTGAAGATCGAGGCCGGTAAGGTGATGATCCAGATTTGACGCGCGGCAACCGATCCAGCATCACAAAGGGGACGCTTTAATGAGCCGAAAGAGACCGACCGTCGCCGATCTGCGGGCGATGAAGGGCAAGCGTCAGCTGACCATGCTGCGCGTGCTCAACCTGGATGAGGCGGAGGCCGCCGAGCGGGCAGGGGTCGATATCGTCTCGGTGCCACCCGAATTGGTGCTCAACCCGCAATATCGCGATGCCGCGCCCAGCCTGTTCACCATGCCGGGCGAGAATTTCTTCGAGATCGGCACGGCGGATGATTTCGTGCGCTGGGCCTTCCGGCTCTACAAGGCAAGCGCCGACGCGGTCTATTGCAGCGCCGGCTACGCCACCATCAAGCGCATGGCGGACGATGCCATCCCCGTCATCGGCCATGTCGGCCTCATTCCGTCGCGCGCCACCTGGACCGGCGGCTTCAAGGCGGTCGGCAAGACCGCCGACACAGCCATCCAGGTTTTCGAGGCGGTGAAACAGCTGGAGGCCGCCGGTGCTGTCGGCGCCGAGATCGAAGTGGTGCCGGTCGAGGTGGCCAAGGCGATTTCCGAGCGCACCTCGCTGATCATGCTGTCGATGGGGGCGGGGACCGGCTGCGACGCGCAATATCTGTTCGCCGACGACATTCTCGGCCAGAACCGGGGCCACATGCCGCGTCACTCCAAGGTCTATCGCAATTTCGCCGCCGAGTATGACCGGCTGCAGGCGGAGCGGGTGGCGGCGTTCTCCGAATATGTCGCCGACGTCAACAGCGGCGCCTATCCCGAGGACAGGCACGTCGTGCGCATGGACCCGGCCGAGCTCAGCCTGTTCATGAAAAGGGTAGACGCAAAGAGCTGATTATTCGATTTCTTTGCTGACCGCCGCAGCGCCTTGCCATGCTCCGTCGGTGAGCATGGCGTGGAGCACCTCGGCGTCGATCCCCAGCGGCCGGTCGTCCTTCAGCATCGATACATGCGCGCGCACCGCCGCATAGATCGCGCCAGTGCGCGGCGCCAGCGTCAACCCTTCACGCAGGTCGACGGCCTGGGCGGCGGCCATCAATTCGAAGGCGATCAGCCGCCGCCACAGCGCGATCATTCCGGCGCATTTCGAAACGGCGAGGGGCGACTGGGTCGCATGGTCCTCGACGCCTTCCGAAACGGGCAGGAAGTCGAGCATCACCGGATTGGCCTTGTGGCGGATGGCAGCCAGGATCGATGTCGCCGTCTTCTGCAGCGGCACGAAACCGGCCGAGGCGCCGCCGATGGGCGACAGATATTTGGTCAGACCGTTGCGGCCCGAACCGGTGAGCTGGATGAAGCGGGCAACGCTGGCGGCGGCGCATTGCGCGATGGCCAGGCCGAGCGTCTCGAAGGCAAGCGAGAGTGAGGCCGTGTGGAAATTGCCGGTCGACATCACCAGTTCATCGTCGCCGATCACCAGCGGGTTGTCGGCAGCGGCGTTGAGTTCGATCTCGACAGCACTCTTTGCCTGGCCGATTGCCTCGATCAGCGCGCCGTGGATCGACGGCATGCAGCGGATCGACAACGGGTCCTGAATGGTCGTGGGCGCCGGCATCTCGTCGCGGGCGAGAAGGTCGTGCAAGGCCTTCGCCGCCTCCTGCTGTCCGGCCGCCGGCCGCGCCATCTGCAGGCGCGGATCGAGGATGGTGCGGTTGGCGCCAAAACCTTCCATGGTCAGCGCGCCGGCCTGCTGCTGCTGGGCGAGCGCCGACAGCGCATCCGTGATCGCGAGGGCGCCGCTGCCGGCGGAGACGGCCGAGGCGTTGATTAGCGACAGTCCGTCCTTGGGAGCCAGGCTGATCGGGGCGAGGCGGGCCATTATCAGCGCCTTGGCCGCCGGCATGCGCCGGCCCTGATAGTCGGCTTCGCCTTCGCCGATCAGCAGGCGGGCAAGCGCGGTCATCGGCACGAGGTCGCCGGCGCCGATCGAGCCGAGCGACGGCATCACCGGATGGACGCCGGCATTGAGCGCGTCGACCAGAGCAACGAAGACCATGGGCGACAGGCCGGAGCCGCCGGCCGACAGCATCGAGGCGCGGGCGACCATGGTGGCCCGCACGGCCTCTACCGGCAGAGTTTCACCGACCGCGCCGCTGCGGCCGTGCAGCAGCTGGCGCTGGAAGGCGCTGGCGTCGCCTTCGACGGAGGTGCCAAGATTGGCGCCAAGCCCGGTGTTCAGGCCGTAGATCTGCTGGCCTGAGGCGGCGGCCTGGTCGAGCACTTTTCGCGCCTTGTCCAGCCGGCCGATGATGTCGGCTCCGATCTCTACCTTGCGCGCCTGGCGGGCGACGGTGGCGACATCACCGACGCTGACGCCGGCTCCGGTGAGGACCAGCGCGCTCATGCGAAGCGCAGCCTCTGGCCGATGCCTCTTTCTCCTGCCTTGGCGAGCATCGCCTTGCCCAGCGCAATGTCGGAGAGCGACAGGCCGCGATGCCAGAACAGGATGGTCTCGTCGTCGCTCTGCCTGCCCGGCTTGAGGCCGGCGGCGATCTGGCCGAGCTCGGCATGCAGCGTTTTCTCGCTGAGCCGCCCGGTCTCGACATGAGCGCGTAGCGAGCCGAACTTGCCGCCCTTGCACTGGCCCCAATCGTCGACGACCATCTTCTCCATGATGTCGGTCAGCGACAGCTCCACCGCGCTCATCGTGCCATAGGGCACGACCAGCGCACCGGGCTTGATCCATTCGGTCTTGAGCAGCGGTTGTGGCTCCGGCAGCCGTGAGGCCTCGACGACGATGTCGGCGCCCTCGACGCAGCTTTTCCAGTCGGCTACGGCCGTGACCGCCTTGCCGAGATCGGCGGAGAGCTTGGCGGCAAAGCCGTCACGGCTTTCCGGGCGGCGCGAATGGACGCGGATTTCATCGAAGTCGAACAGATGGTCGAGCAGCCGCACGTTCCAGTAGGCGGTGCCGCGCGCGCCGACATGGGCCAGCACCCTCGAATTCTTGCGCGCCAGATGCTTGGCGCCGATCGCGGTGACCGCACCGGTGCGCATGTCGGTAATGACGGTGGCGTCGAGAATGGCGCGCGGCGTGCCGGTGCGTGGATCGAACAGATTGAGGATGCCGAATTCGGAGGGCAGGCCGTGCAGATAGTTGTCGACATAGTCGCCGACGATTTTCACGCCCGCCGTGTCGAGCGGCGCCACATAGCCGCGCAAGACATTGAAATGGCCATGGAAGGATGGGTCCGGTTCGAGATGAACGCGCGGCTCGATCACCGTCTGGCCCTTGCCCTGGGCGACAAGGCCAGCCTCGACCGCCGCGATGACTTCGCCATCGGTCATGGCAAGCGCTTCAATGTCGAGGGCATTGAGATAGTCGATATAGATGGGCTTCATTTTGCGCACGCACTTTCCTCGATCACCCGCGCATCCCATAGCAGGCCGCGACGCGACACGAAAGTTTGTTGCGCCGTGTCTGGACGCCGCCGGCTAAATGCTGTTCAAACCGGACCGAAATGACTGCCATTCCCGAGACCGAGACCTTGCCGGAAACGGCCACCAATGCACGGCGCGTGGCGCTAATCGTTGCCATCGCCTTCTTCATGCAACTGCTGGATTCGACGATCATCTCGACCTCGCTGCCGCAGATGGGCCAGTCTTTCGACGTGCCGGCGGTGGCGATGAGCATCGGCATCACCGTCTACATGCTGACCATGGCGGTGTTCGTGCCGCTGTCGGGCTGGCTCGCCGACCGTTTCGGCGCGCGCAACATTTTCCTCTTGGCCATCGCGCTGTTCACGCTGGCCTCGCTCGCCTGCGGTTTCTCGCAAAATCTGACCGAATTCGTTGCCGCACGTGCCGTGCAGGGGCTGGGTAGCGCGCTGATGACGCCGGTGGGCCGCATTCTCGTCCTGCGCAATGCGTCGAAATCCGAGCTGCTCAACGCCACCGCGCTGATCACCTGGCCGGCGCTGTTCGCGCCGGTGGTCGGTCCGGTGCTTGGCGGCTTCATCACCACCTATCTATCCTGGCACTGGAATTTCTTCATCAACATCCCGCTTGGGCTGATCGGGTTGGCGCTGGTCGCCCGCTTCATCCCGGGCGATCGCGAGGCGGACCCGAAGCCGCTCGACTGGCCGGGATTTTTCCTGACGTCGCTCGGGCTCGCCTGCCTGCTCTACGGTCTCGAGCGCATCGCGCATCCCGAGGATGGCGTGCTGCCGACCACGGCGCTGATCACGGCGGGTGGCGTCATCGGCTGGCTGGCGGTGCGGCATCTGCGGCGCGCTCCGCATCCGCTGCTCGACCTCTCCTCGTTCAAGGTGTTGACCTTCGCCATCTCGACGCTTGCCGCTGGCACCATCTTCCGGGTGGCGATCAACGCCACGCCGTTCCTGCTGCCGCTATTGTTCCAGCTCGGCTTCGGCCTCTCGCCTGTCGATGCCGGCCTGATGATCCTGGCCTATTTCCTCGGCAATCTCGGCATGAAGACGGTGACGACGCCGACGCTGCGGCGTTTCGGTTTCCGCCCGGTGATGGTGGTCAACGGCATCATCGCCTCGGCCTCGATCATGGCTTGCGGGGTGATCTCGCCGCAGACGCCGCAGGCACTGGTGGTGGCGCTGATGCTGATCGCCGGCCTGTCGCGCTCGATGCAGTTCACCGCGCTCAACACGCTGGCCTTCGCCGATATCGACGCCGCGCAGCGAAGCTCCGCGGCGACGTTGTCCTCGATGCTGCAGCAGGTGGCGATGCTGTTCGGCGTCGCCGTGGCGGCGGCGATCCTCAACCTGTCGCAGATCGCCAGGGCGCAACCGTCGCTCGACCTCGTCGATTTTCGAATCGCCTTTTTCGTGATCGGCACCATCGGGCTGGTGGCGGCGCTGCGTTTTCTGGTGCTGCCGCCAGCTGCGGGCGCCGAGGTTTCCGGCCACGCGCCGGGGAATTGAAAATCGGATTTTCTCGCCTGATGCGGAGATAAATTCCGCCTCATCCTTTCGCCTTGATGCGGCACTTTCGCGAATGGCTGCGATGGCGAAATCGATTGCCAAAAATGCAGGAGTTTCCGGGCATTGCGCCAGTTTTGGCAATCGATGCGTCCACTCGGCGAATTTCGGCATAAGGCCGCGTTCTGAACGCGGATTCGTTTGACGAACTAGCTCAGAGCCGATTAGCTTTTGCTTTCGGGATGGCAGCGCTGCCATCGGGGCGAATGCAGACATGAATGCGATCGGCTGGCTAAATCTCAGGAGCCTGAATCAGGAAGGCATTGTCTTTGCCATCGCAGTGGTGCTGTTTGTTGCAGCTGCCATCGGCCTGCCGGGCTTCATCGACGCCAACAACCTCGTCGCCATCGTCAGGTCGGTGTCGGTGCTGGGCATATTGGCGCTAGGCATGGCGGTCGTCATCATCGGCCGCGGCATCGACCTGTCGGCCGTGGCGATCATGGCGATGTCGGTTGCCTGGTATCTGCAACTGCTCAACACCGGAACCTCGGACGGGCTGGCCTTCGCCTATGTGCTGGCCGGCGTGCTCGCCATCGGCCTGCTCAACGGCTTTCTCGTCGCCTATGCCGACGTGCCGGCGATCTTCGTGACGCTGGCGACCGGCTCCTTCGTCTTCGGCTATGTGCGCTCGCAACTGATCACGCAGGACGCCGTGCCGGTGCCGCAGGGCCATTGGGTCGAGCTGCTTGGCGGCCTGCGCTTCCTCGACATCCCGATCGAGGTGTTCGTCTTCGCCGGGCTGGCTTTCCTGCTCTTCCTGTTCCTGCGCTACACCAAATGGGGCCGCTACATCTATTTCGCCGGCGACAATCCGGTCGCCGCGCGCAACATCGGCGTTCCGGTGCGGCCGATGCTGGTGCTGCGCTACGTGCTCTCCGCTTTCGTCGCGCTGATCGCCGGCCTGCTGACCGCGGCCAGCCTGCATTCGATCAACACCCGCATCGTCAATTCGACGCTGCTCTACGACATCGTGCTGGTGGCGGTGATCGGCGGCATCGGCCTGTCGGGCGGCAGGGGCGGGGTGCGCAATGTGCTGGTGGGGGCGGCGCTGATCGGCATCCTGCTCAACGCCATGACCATCATCGACATTCCGCTGCTCTACCAGAACCTCATCAAGGCGGCGATCCTGCTTGGGGCCATCATCGTCGACGGCATCATCAATCCGCGCGACGAACAGACCGCACAACAGGGCGACATTTAGAGCAGATGGGTTAGCCCATCTTGCTCGGGGTACCCGGCGCGATCGCGACGATCGGCCGGCAATGAAAACCGAACCAGAGGACGTGACATGAGACTGATCAAGACACTTATGGTCGCCGCAACGGCGCTCGCCGTTACCGCCTTCGTGGCGCCGACCTTCGCCGCCGACGATCCGGGTCCGGCGGCCTACGCACAGGCGCTCAAGGGCAAGCGCGTCATGCTGGTGCCGCTGGCGATGGGCTTCGATCTGGCACAAGGCTGGGCGCACTATCTGAAGAAGGAGGTCGAGGCCTGGGGCGGCACGTTCGAGACGCGCGATCCAAACTGGGTGGTCGATGCCGGCGCGCAGGCGATCACCGACGCCATCTCGTCGGACACCAGGCCCGACGTGTTGATCATCCACGCCCCGGACCTCAACTCCTATTCCAAGCTGATGAAGAAGGCGCAGGCCGCCGGCACCTATGTGCTTCTGGTCGACAATCCCGCCAATTTCCCGGCCGATGCCTTTGTCGGCAGCGACTGGGACCGGCTGGGCCAGCTCGAGGCCGAAGCGGCGATCAAGGGCTGCGGCGAGAATTCTTCCAAGAAGATCGGCCTGGTGCAGGGCGACCAGGCGAACTCTTCCAGCCTCTACCAGTATGCCGGCATCATGAAGGTGCTGGACAAGCATCCCGACTTCAAGGTGGTGGCCAAGCCCGACTCCAACTGGGACGCGACGACCTCGCGCAACGTGACGACGACGATGCTGCAGCAGAACCCGGACATCTGCTCGATCATCGATTTCTGGGACGGTGACGCCACCGGCGCATCCGCCGCGATCCGCGACGCCAAGCTCGACGGCAAGGTGTTCCTGGTCACCACCGGCGGTGGCGAAAAAGCCGCGGATTGCGACAAGCTCGCCGACGGCACCTATGGCGCCGTGGTGATGACCGAGCTTGCCCGCCAGTCGGGCGACATGAACGCCATCATCAAGTTCCTGCTGCAGAGCGGCCAGCCGGCCGGCACCTCGCACACCTACATCTACACGCTGGAGAAGGCGACGACCAAGGCTGACCTGAAGCCCGACAGCTGCTGGGATTTGAAGGCGCTGCAGGCCGAAGCGGCGGCGAAGTAAGCCACGCGGTCGAATAGACTCCATGAGGTGGCCGGATCAGTTCGGCCACCTCTTTCTCTTGATCAACGGCTGCCAATGTCCTTTCGCGAACGCCTGCAGTCCTGGCGCTACAATCTCGTGCCCGACCATCTGGTCGGCGAGATCCTGACCAAACGCTGGACCGACAACGCCATTCCGTTCCTGGCGCTGGTGGTGACATTGGCGAGTTTCGGCTCGATCATTCCCGGCTTCTTCAAGCTGAACGCGCTGCAGGAATCGACCCGCCAGCTCGGCGAGTTCTCCATGGTCGTCACCGGCATGACGGTGGTGATGCTGGGCGGCGGCATCGACCTGTCGGTCGGCTCGATCTTCGCGCTGTCCTGCTTCTCCGCCGTCTATGTCTTCTTCATCCTCGAACAGTCGATCTGGCTGGCGATGGCCGCCTCGCTCGCCACCGGCCTGATTTTCGGCGCCATCAACGGCTACCTCGTCGGCTACCTCAGGCTGCGCGCCTTTCTCACCACGCTGGTCACCTTCATCTTCGGCCGGGCGCTGTTCGACATCCTGGTCACCACCTATGCCGCCGACGTGCAGCTCTCGACCGCCACCTCGGACGTGCTCGACTTCATCGGCGACAGCACTTTCTGGGGCCTGTCGGTCTCGGTGTGGCTCGCCATCATCCTTGCCATCGTCACCCATATCGCGCTGACGCGCTCGCGGCCGGGCTGGCATGTGCTGGCGGTCGGCGGCTCCCGGCGCTCGGCGCACAATGCCGGCATCCGCGTGCGCCGCACCGTGTTCATGACCTATGTCTTCTCCGGTTTCTGCGCTTCGATCGGCGGTTTTCTCATCGCCTGCCGTTTGAGCGGGGCAGGGCCGGGCACCGGCCTCAACCTCGAGATCATGGCGCTGACGGCGGCGGTGGTCGGCGGCGTCAGCCTGGGCGGCGGGCGCGGCTCGGTGATCAAGGGGTTGATGGGCGCCATCATCGTCTTGACCATGACCAACGGGCTGATCCGGCTGGGCTACGGCACCGGCACCAACCAGATGGTGCTCGGCATCATGCTGGCGGTGGCGGTGACCATCGACATCCGCTGGCTGAAGAACCGCCATAAGGTGCTGAACGAGGTCTATGTCGCGCCGGTCTACCTCAAGATGGGCGAGACACAGTCGGCGGTACCGGACTCCGGCACGCCTTACGAACTCGACAACCGGCTGTCGGCGGCCGACCATATCGGGCTTGGCGAACTGGAGGGGCCGGAGGATGTCATCCTCGACCGCGACGACCATCTCTATTGCGGCACCCGCCATGGCGAGATCGTCCGCTTCTTCGCGCCGGACTATGTCAGGTCGGAAGTGTTCGCCCATATTGGCGGCTTCCCGCTGGGCCTGGCCTTCGACAAGTCAGGCAATCTGATCAGCTGCGTTGGCGCCATGGGGCTCTATTCCGTCTCGCCGCAGCGGGAAGTAAAACGCCTGTCGGCCGAGACCGCGCGCTCCTGGACCTCGATCGTCGACGATGCGCGGCTGCGCGATCCCAACGATTGCGACATCGCTCCCGACGGGCGCATTTATTTCACCGACTCGACCAAGCGCTACGACGCCCATGATTGGGCGCTGGACTCGATCGAGAACCGCGCCACCGGGCGGCTGCTGGTCTACGACCCCAGGGACGGGTTGACGAAGACCCTGCTCGACGGCTACCGCTACACCAACGGCGTGTGCATGGCGCATGACGGCAAATCGCTGTTCTTCGCCGAAAGCTGGGCCTGCCGCGTGCATCGCTACTGGCTGGAAGGGCCGAAGGCCGGCACCGCCGAATGCGTCATCCGCGACATGCCGGGCTATCCCGACAACATCAACCGCGCTTCCGACGGCAATTACTGGATGGCGTGGCTCGGCATGCGCACGCCGAGCTTCGACCTGTCGCTGCGCCATCCCGACATGCGCAAGCGCATGACGCGCCGGCTGCCGCAGGACGAGTGGCTGTTTCCCAACATCAACACCGGCGGCGTGGTGAAATTCAACCAGAAGGGCGGCATCGTCGAGGCGCTGGGCGACCTTTCCGGCGCCGCGCATCCGATGGTTACCTCGATGCGCGAACACAAGGGCTACCTCTTCGTCGGCGGCATCCTCAACAACCGCGTCGGCCGCTACAGGATTTCAGGCGCCGATCCGAACTGGACCAGCCCGGCTTCCTATTGGGGAGCAAAGCCATGATCCTCGATCCGATCCTGGACATGTTTCGCGGCAAGGCGGTCACCATCCCACCGCTGGATGGCGCTTTCCGGCCCAACACGCGGCTGGACGATGCATCGTCGTTTGCCGAGCTGAGCGAGCCTGACAATCTACTGGCCTGCGGTGATCGGCTGCTCGCCTCCAGCGGCAACGCAGTCTATTCGCTTGCCGCCGGAGCCGAGCCCAAGGTGATCGAGACCTTTCCGTCGCCCATCACGGCGCTGGCCGGGTCGCCATCGGGCGAACTCACGGTGGCACTGGAAAGCGGCAAGCTGCTGGTATCAGGCAAGGAGCTTTCGCTGCCGGGTGATCTCAGCTGCATCACAGCACTTGCCTATGCCGAAGACGGCACGCTGTGGCTGGCCAATGGTTCGGCCGAACATGCGCCCTCGCAATGGGCGGCCGATCTGATGAAGAAGGGTGCGTCCGGTTCGCTTTGGAAACGCGACGCGACGGGCCGCGAATTCCGCAAGGTGGCCGGCGATCTCGCCTTTCCCCATGGGCTCCACCTAATCGGCAGTGACGTGCTGGTCAGCGAAAGCTGGCGCCATCAGCTCATCCGCTTCGACGGCGCTGCGGGCAGCCGTTCAACCGTGCTCACGCATCTGCCCGGCTATCCCGCGCGGCTTTCTCCGGCCGGCGATGGCGGCGCCTGGCTGGCGCTGTTTGCGCCGCGCAACCGGCTGATCGAATTCGTTCTGCAGGAAACGCACTACCGGCAGGATATGATCGACCAGGTGCCGCCGGCCTACTGGATCGCGCCGGCGCTGGCTTCCAACCGCAGCTTCCTCGAGCCGCTGCAATGCGGTGGCATCCGCACCATGGGCATCCACAAGCCGTGGTCGCCGAGCCGCTCCTACGGTCTGGTGGTCAGGCTCGACGCAGAGATGCAGCCGCAATTCAGCCTGCACAGCCGCGCCAACGGCACACGCCACGGCATCTGCAGCGTGACGGAAAAGGCCGGCCGGCTGTTCATCGCCTCCAAGGGCGGCGACTGCGTTCTGGCTGTCGACCTCGCTTCGGGAGGTTTTTGATGGAACCGATCGTCCGTCTGGAGAACGTCACCAAGAACTATCGCGGCGTGCCCGCGGTCAAGAATGTCAGCTTCGACCTGCGCAAGGGCGAGATCCACGCGCTGCTCGGCGAGAACGGCGCCGGCAAATCGACGCTGACCAAGATCATCGCAGGGGTGGTCGACGCCACCTCCGGCAAGATGTTCCACAAGGGCAGCGAGATCGCCTATGCGTCGCCGCACGCGGCTCTCGAAGCCGGCATCGCCATGGTGTTCCAGGAAACCAGCCTGGTGCCGTCGATGACGGTGGCGCAAAACCTCTATCTCGGCACTGAGAAATTCCTCAACCGGCTGCGCGGAACGTATATTTCAGCACAGCAGTTCCTGCAGTCCCTGAATTTCCCCGTCGATCCCAACGCCATGGTGGCGACGCTGGGCGCGGCCAAGCGGCAGATGGTCGAGATCGCGCGCGCGGTCCACCACAATGCCGAGATCATCATTTTCGACGAGCCGACGGCGACACTGACGCCGGAGGAAAAACGCCACTTCTTCGCGCTGATCCGTCGGCTCAAGGCGAGCGGCGTCTCCATCGTCTTCATCAGCCACGCGCTGGAAGAGGCGCTTGCCATTGCCGATCGCATCACCGTTTTGCGCGACGGCGAACTGGTCATCACCGACGACACGTCGGCCTTCGACCGCGACAAGATCGTCGCGGCCATGGTCGGGCGCACATTGTCGGGGCAGATCTACCGTCAGCGCGACGAGGCCAGACTGCGCAAGGCCGGCAAGAAGGTGCTGTCGGTGCAGGACATTTCGATGAGCAATGTCGTGCGCAACAATTCCTTCTCGATCTTCGAAGGCCAGATCACCGGCGTGTTCGGGCTGATCGGTTCCGGCCGCACCGAGACCTTCAAGATCGTGTCGGGCATCTACAAGCGCGATTTTCTGCGCGGCGGCGCGATCGAGCTCGACGATCGGCCTGTGCGCTATCTCGTGCCGAGCGAGGCGGTGGCCGACGGCATCGTCTACGTCACCGAGGACCGCAAGAGCGAAGGCATCTTCGAGACGATGGGCATTGCCGAGAACCTGTTCGGGGGGCTGCTCGCCGCGGGCCGCGAAAAGGCCTGGGTGATCAACCAGCAGGAGATGCGGCAGCTGTCGGCACAATGGACGAAGACGCTCAACATCAAGGCGATCAACGACAATGCCAGGGTGGTCGAACTGTCCGGCGGCAACCAGCAGAAGGTGGTGATAGGCAAGGGGCTGGTGCAGCAGCCGCGCATCGTCATCTTCGACGAGCCGACGCGTGGCGTCGATGTCGGCGCCATCGCCGAGATCCATCAGATCATCAATCGGCTGGCCGATGAGGGATTGGCCGTCGTCGTCATCTCGTCCTACCTGCCGGAGATCATGAACCTGTCGGACCGGATTCTGGTGTGCCGACAGGGTCGCATCGTCGAAGAGTTTTCGCCGGCGGAGGCGACGGAGGAGAAGATCATGTACGCGGCGGTGCATTAGGATGCTGGCTGGTGCGTACGTCGAAAACTGAATCAGAAGAGCCGATTAGCCACCTTTGCTCGAGACCTGATTCGACGACCTGATCCATCGGTTCAACGAAGGAAAAACGCCATGGCCACCACAAGACTGCTCAGCGATGCCGAGGTCGAAAAAATCCCGGCGGTGAAGGCCGTGTTCGACGATATCAGGGCGACGCGCAAGTCGGATTTCGTCAACAATTTCTGGCGCGGGCTGGCCAATGATCCGGCGTCGCTGAAGCGGGTGTGGGAACAGCTGAAGGCGGTGATGGTGGCGGACAGCGCCATCGATCCGCTGACCAAGGAAATGATCTACATCGCGGTGTCGACCGCCAATGGTTGCTCCTACTGCGTCCACTCGCATACGGCGGCGGCCCGGGCCAAGGGCATGACCGACGCGCAGCATGGCGAACTTATCTCGATCATCGGGCTCGCCGGCCAAACCAACCATCTGGTGACGGCGATGCAGATCCCGGTCGATCCGCAATTCGAGGTGAAGTGAGCTTTTCGCGCGCCGTCACAAGATTGTGAGCGCGGCCAATGTGTCGCGCACCGGCGGTAAGTGGCTGAAATCTTTTCGGTTTCCGCGTTGCGGCGCGTGCCTCCAGCGCTCTTCGACGACCGTTGCCTGCAATTGCGCGGTTTATCCCGGCCGCTGTTAAGGAAGTGACATGGAACGGCACTAAGGAAGCCCCATGCGATGCCGCTTGCCTGGGGCGCGGCTCGTATGGTGGAGCCGGCATGAAAATCGTTCAGATTACAGACACCCATTTCAGTCCGACCAAGCCGCATTTCAACGGCAATTGGGCACCGCTCGCCGCCTGGATCGAGCAGAGCGGCGCCGACCTTGTCATCCACACCGGCGACCTCAGTGTCGACGGTGCCGACAAGGATGACGATATCGCCTTCTGCATGGATCTGATGCGGGAAATCTCCACCCCGATGCTGCTGGTGCCCGGCAATCACGATGTCGGCCACCTGCCGGGTTCGTTGCAGCCGGTCAATGCCGGGCGCCTTGAGCGCTGGCGCCGGCTGGTTGGGCACGACTACTGGATGGGGGATGCAGGGAGATGGCGCCTCATCGGCCTCGACAGCCTGCTGATGGGCTTCGACGATGCGGAGGAGGAGGCGCAGTTCGACTGGCTGCGCAGCGCGCTGGAAAGCCGCGGCGGCCGGCGCGTCGCGCTGTTCGCCCACAAGCCGCTGTTCGTCGATGCGCCCGGCGAGGGCGATACCGGCTACTGGAGCGTCAGGCCGGCGCAGCGCCAGCGCCTCTACGATCTGATCGCCGCGCACGATGTCGCGCTGTTCGCAAGCGGCCACCTGCACCGGGCATGGCAAGGCCACTACGAAAGCACGTCGCTTGTATGGGGGCCGTCGGCCGCCTTCGTGGTCGGTGACATGGAGCGCGACATGCCGGGCGAACGGCTGCTTGGCGCCGTCATCCATCAACTCGGGCATCAATTCGGCGACACCGTCGCCAGCGAGATTGTCGCCATACCCGGCATGACGGCTTACGTCCTCGATGACGTGGTGGCCGAGGTCTATCCGCACGAGGCGCACAAGGTTCGAAAGCGGGTGGCGTCATGAGCGCGCTGTCGCTTCGCGGGCTGAAAAAATCCTTTGGTGGCAACGCCATTCTGAATGGCGTTAGCCTCGATGTCGAAGCCGGCGAATTCATCGCGCTCGTCGGCCCTTCCGGATGCGGCAAGAGCACCTTGCTGCGCATTCTGGCGGGGCTCGACCATGCCGACAGCGGCGAAATCTTCGTCGGCGGCAAGGACATGTCGCCGGTCGCCGCGGCCGACCGCAACATCGCCATGGTGTTCCAGTCCTACGCGCTCTACCCGCATCTGACGGCTGGGCAGAACATCGCCGTGCCGCTCGCCATGAAGCGGCTGAGCCGGTCGCAGCGCCTGCCGTTGGTCGGCCCCCTGCTGCCCGGCCAAAAGGATATTCGCACCGGCATCGCGCGCGATGTCCGTGAGATGGCGGGTTTGCTCAAGATCGACCATCTGCTCGACCGCAAGCCGGGGCAGATGTCGGGCGGCCAGCGCCAGCGCGTGGCGCTGGCGCGTGCCATGGTGCGCCATCCCAGCATCTTCCTGATGGACGAGCCGCTCTCCAACCTCGATGCCAATCTGCGCGTCCATGCCCGCGGCGAGATCGTCGAACTGCACCGCCGCGCCGGCGTGCCGACGCTCTATGTGACGCACGACCAGGCCGAGGCGCTTTCGATGGCCGACCGGGTGGCGGTGATGATCGGCGGCAATCTGCTGCAGCTCGCCGCGCCGGAAATGATCTACAACGATCCCGCCCATATCGAGGTCGCGCGTTTCGTCGGCCAGCCGCGGATCAACATCATCCCGGCGTTCGCCGAAAACGGCCGTGTCGGTTTCGAAGGCATCCGGCTGGCTTTGCTGGAGAAGGTGGCGAACGGCCCGGTCAGCCTCGGCATCCGGCCGGAATTCGTCAAACTGTCTCCCAGCGGCCGGAGCGGCCTTGCCGGGATGATCGAACGGCTCGAGTTCCTCGGCTCGGAAGTCATTGCCCATTGCCGGCTCGAGACCTCCGGCGACGCCGTCGTCGCCAAGCTGGCACCGCATGAGGCGAAGGACCTGATCGGAGGAATGAAGGTGGGTCTCGTCCTGGCCCCTGAGCAGGCGTTGGTCTTCGGGCCGGAAGGAAAGCGGCTGCGCGTCGCGGCGGGTGCGCGGCAGGAGCCGGCCTATGTCTAGCGTCGCGCTGGCGGGCAATGTCGCGAGCGCCGCGGCGCTGCGTGCGCGCAGCGAAGACCGGACCGCCTGGCTGCTGGCGGCGCCGGCCATCGTGCTGTTGCTGCTGTTCGTGCTGTTGCCGGTGGCCGCCGTCATCTTCCTCGGCTTCACCGATTTCGAGCTTGGCTACGGCAAGTTTCGCTTCGTCGGCTTCGAGAACTACGCGCATCTCCTGAACGACCGCACCTTCCGCCGGTCGCTGTGGAACACCTCGGTCTATACGGCCATCGTCGCGCCCGTGTCGATCGTGCTTGGCCTGGGGGTTGCCCTGCTGATCGAAGGCGAGGGGCGGGCGCGCGGTTTCTTCCGCACCGTCTATTTCCTGCCGGTCGCCTCGCTGATTGTCGCCATGGCGACCGTCTGGCAATACATCTTCCATCCGACGATCGGGCCGCTCAACGCGCTGCTTTCGCTTGCCGGCATTCCCGGCCCGAACTGGCTCGGCGCGTCGAACACCGTGCTATACAGCCTGTCGATCATCGGCATCTGGCAGTCGGTCGGCTTCAACATGGTGCTGTTCCTGGCAGGCCTGACGGCGATCCCGCGCGAGCTCTATGCCGCAGCCCATGTCGACGGCGCGAAATCGGCGCTCGACCGGTTTTTCCTGGTCACCTGGCCGATGCTCGGGCCAACGACGCTGTTCGTCGTCACCATTAGCATCACCAATGCGGTGAAGGTCTTCGAAACGGTGAAGATGCTGACCGACGGCGGGCCTAATAAGGCCTCCGAAGTGCTGCTTTTCACCATTTACCAGGAGGGCTTCGTCTATCTGCGCGTCGGCTACGCCTCGGCGATGACGGTCGTCTTCCTGGCGATCCTGGTCGTGCTGATGCTTGTGCAATATCGCGTGCTCGACCGGCGGGTGCATTACACATGAACAGCATCCCGGCCGGCCGCATCATCCGCTTCGCGCTGCTTTCGCTCGGCGCGCTGATGATCCTTGCGCCCTATATCTTCATGATCTCGACCGCGGGCAAAACGCAGAGCGACATCTTCACCTCGTCGCTGGCGCTCATCCCGCAGCATTTCTACTTCGCCGAGAATTTCGCCAAGGCGTTTGCCAAGGTGCCGATGGCGACGCTGCTGTGGAACGGTGTCATCGTGTGCGGCCTGATCTTCTTCTTCCAGGTCGTGGTGGCGATCCCTTGCGCCTATGCGATGGCCAAGCTGAAGTTCCGCGCCGCGCGGCTGATGATGGTGCTGGTCATGCTCGGCCTGCTGGTGCCGATCCATGCGACGGCGCTGCCGCTCTATTTCGCCTTCGACAGGATGTCGCTCTTGAACAGCTACACCTCGCTGGTCGCGCCCTTCACCATTTCGGTGTTCGCGATCTTCATGTTCCTGCAGTTCTTCCGCGCCATGCCCGACGACCTGCTGCACGCGGCGCGGCTCGACGGCATGTCCGAACTCGGCATCGTCGCGCGCGTCATCGTGCCCAATGCCTGGCCGGCGGTCACCGCCTTCGCGATTTTTTCCGTCGTTGCGCACTGGAATGATCTCTATTGGCCGCTGATCGTCGTCAGCAAGCAGGCCTACGCCACGCCGCCGCTCGGCCTGATGTATTTCCGCGCCGCCGAGGCCGGCGACGACTACGGCGCGCTGATGGCCGCCGCGCTGATCATCACCCTTCCTCTCGTCGCCGCCTTCCTGCTCGCGCAGAAACGCTTCGTCGAGGGCATCACCATGACCGGTCTCAAAGGCTGATCGGACCAACAAGGAGCACGAACGATGAAGCATATTTCTAGGATTTTTGCCGCAGCAGCGGTGTTACTGGCGGCGGCCCTTCCCGCCTATGCCGAGACGACGCTGACGGTTCACTACCCGATGCCCGGCTTCTTCAAGAACGTGATGGACACGATCTCGAAGAAGTTCATGGAGGAAAATCCCGACATCAGGATCCAGTTCGCCAGCCCGTCGGCAACCTATGAAGAGGGCATCCAGACCATCCTTCGCCAGGCCGGCACCGACGAGATGCCCGACATCACCTTCATCGGCCTCAACCGCCTGCGCATGCTCAATGAGCGCGACGTTGCGGTCGATCTCGGCCCGCTGGTCAAGAAGGAAGGCAATATGGCGGAGCTCGGCTTCTCCGACACGATTCTGAAGCTGGCGCAGGTCAATGGCAAGCAGGTTGGCCTCGCCTTCGCCACCTCCAATCCGATCATGTATTACAACGCCGACCTGGTGAAGGCGGCCGGCGGCGATCCGGACAATCCGCCCAAGACCTGGGACGAGGTCATCGCGCTCGGCGGCAAAATCAAGGCGCTCGGCAATGGCATCGACGGGATCGACTTCCGCTGGCAGGGCGATGACTGGATGTTCTCGGCGCTGCTGTTCGGCGCCGGCGGCAAGATGCTGAACGAGGACGAAAGCAAGGTCGCCTTCAACGGGCCGGAAGGCGAGAAGGCGGTGGCGACCCTCGAGCGCATGGTGAAGGAAGGCGGCATGCCGGTCTTCACCAAGCCGGCGGGCGAACAGGCGTTCGCGGCCGGCAAGGTCGGCTTCGAATTCCAGACCACCGGTGCGCTGGTCAACACGATCAAGAATGTCGGCGACAAGTTCACCCTGCGCACGGCCAAGATCCCGCTGATCGATCCGATCAACGGCCATCTGCCGACCGGCGGCAATGCCGTGGTCATCCTGACCAAGGACGCGGCCAAGCAGGAGGCCGCCTGGAAGTTCGCGAAATTCGCCGCCGGCCCCTATGGCGCCTCCGTCGTGGTGCCGGGTACCGGCTATGTCCCCAACAACGAACTGGCGGCGAAGTCTCCCGAGTATCTCGGCGATTTCTACAAGAAGAACCCGCTGTTCCAGGCCGGGCTCAGCCAGATGCCGCTGATGGTTCCATGGTATGCCTTCCCGGGCCACAATGGGGTCAAGGTCACGCAGACGATCGTCGACAATCTGTCGCGCATCGTCGACCAGTCGGCCTCACCCAAGGAAGCGCTCTATGACGCGGCAAGCGACGTCGAAGGCATGTTGCCGACGCAGTAAGGGTTGTGTGGCGGCTTCTTCCTTCCCCCTTGTGGGGGAAGGTGGATCGGCGCGCAGCGCCGAGACGGATGAGGGGTATTCCAGCGGAGTGAGGCGTGGTGTTCCCTGGAGCACCCCTCATCCGATCTCGCTTCGCGAGGCCACCTTTCTCCCGCAAGGGTGTTTGGACCGGGGACATCGCGAACAGGTGTGCGATTTTCCCGATCCAAACAAAGGGGAGAAGGAAGAGAGCGCTACACTGGCCGATAAACCTTTTCGGCCGTGTTCCAGAAAATGCCGGCCTCGGTTTCTGCACCATGTTTCGCCACCGCATCGCGGTGCGCCTTGATCAACTCGGCATGGCTGGTCCAGAGCTTCTCGATCGGGAAATTCGAGCCGAACATCAGATGATCCGCACCCAGAATATCGATGGCGTTGTCGACGATATAGGCAATCAGCGCTGGGTCGTTGCGGTGGACGAAGGTGCCGAGACCGGACAGCTTGGCATAGAGGTTTGGTGCGGCCGAAAGCGTGCGAAGTCCGGCCTTCCAGGCCTCGGTGGTTACCGGCTCCGGGCCGGTCAGCATGCCGGCATGGGTGAGGATGAAGTTGGTCTCGGGGTTCTCGCCGACCAGCGTCAGCCCGTCCTTCATCTGGGCGGGGAAGAGCTGCAGGTCGAAGGACAGGCCGTAATCCTTCAGCCTCGCGACATTGGCCCGCACCTTGGGGTCGATGACCTGATCCGCCGAGGCGGCAAAGCGGAAAGCCGGCGTCCCGTGCCAGTGCAATTGCATGCGCACGCCGCGCAGCAGCCTGTATTGCATCAGCCGGTCGATCTGAGGCCTGACATCGTCGACCGTCATGTCGGCATAGCCGACGATGGCATGCGGCCAGCCGGTCTCGTCAGCGGTCGTCTGCAGGAAGGCGACTTCCTTCTCGAAATCCTCCTTGGCCCAGTTGGTCTGGACATAGACGGCTTTCTCGACGCCTGACCTCTTCTGGTCCTCGAGGAATTCGCCGATCGGATAGTCGCGACGGATTGGCTCGTAGGGGCCGAAGATGCGCGGCACCATCGGCCCGACCAGCCAGGGCTGATCCTTCTGGCGCCAGATGTGGAAATGCGCGTCGATGGCTTTCTGCATCACGATACCTTTTTCCAGATTGTCGATGCCGTGGGGGCAGGGCGGGCGAGCGACAGGATGAAATCGGTGAGGCTGGTCAGCGACGAGCCGTCGATGAGATCGTCGAGATCAGGCAGGATGGCGCGCAGCGCTGCCGTTGCCGGCCGGAAGCGCGGGTCGCCGGCCAAAGGCGTGGCCAGCGACAGCCGGAAGGCGCGGGCGCTCAGCCGGCGCATCGCGGTCTCCAGTTCGGCATGGTCGCCGCGCTCCAGAGCGTCGGACAGGATGATGACTGCTGCTCCACGCGCGAAGGACGAGAAGCGCGGCACGGAGAGAAAGGCGAGCAACGTCGGCCCCATGCGGGTGCCGCCGTCCCAGTCGTCGACCTGGGCTGCCGCGCGGGCCAGCGCCTGATCGCGGTCACGGATGCGCAGGGCCGAGGTGATGCGGGTGAGCCGCGTGCCGAAGGTGAATATCTCGGCGCGGCCGGCGCCTTGCACGGCGGCATGCGCCAGCTTGAGATAGTCCGCCGTGTGCAGTTTCATCGAGCCGGAGACGTCGATCAAGAGCAGCAGCTTGCGCGGCACGGTCTGGCGGCGGCGCAGCAGCGGCGAGGGCACGTCGCCATCGGCGCTGACGATTTCCCTGAGCGAGCGGCGCAGATCGAGCTTGCCACGCGAAGGGGTGCGCACGGTGCGGAAGGAGCGGCGGGCGGGCAAAGCGGAGGACAGTTTTCGGCGAAAGGCGGTCAGCCTGTCGTCGTCGCGCTGGAAGTCGCGCGTGCTCAACTGTTCCAGGGCCGAGGATAGCTCGCCGCCTTCCCGGCTACGCTCGGCCTCGGTCCGCTCATCGTCGGCGCCGCCATCATCCTTGATGCGGGTTTCCTCGTCTGCTTCGCCTTCGACCACGGCTGACGTGTTGCCGTAGAAATGGCTCTGGAAGTGGACCTCGAATTCGTCGCGGCGATCGGGTGGCGGCGCCAGCGTGGCAAGGGCGGCTTCGTGGATGTCAGACATTGAGCGTGGGCCAAGTAATGTCACGGCTTGCATGAAGCCGGAGATTTGTTCGGGTGCGACGGCGAAACCGTAGCGGCGTAGCAGCCGGCCGAAGCCGAGGAAGGGCGCGGCCGGCCGAGGCAGCGCCCTCATCCCAGCGCCTCCTCGACGATGCGGCCAAGCTCGGGCGCGATGTAGGAGAGATCTTCCTCGTCCTTGATCAGCACACCGATGGCGCGGCGGAAGGCCTCGGGCCATGGGCTGCCGCCCTTTTCCAGAATGGTGGCGGCGTTGGCCCATTCGACCGCTTCGGCGATACCGGGCGGCTTGGCCAGCGGCCGGGCACGGATGGTCTGCACGGCTGCCGCCACGGCGCGCGCGGTGGCCTCGGCGACATCGCCGGCGCGCAGCATGATGATGGCGGCCTCACGCTCGGCCTCGGGATAGCCGATCCAGTGGTAGACGCAACGGCGGCGCAGCGCTTCGGCGAGTTCGCGGGTGCGGTTCGAGGTCAGGATGACGATCGGCTGGGCGGCGGCGCGGATGGTGCCGCGCTCGGGAATGCTGATTTGGAAGTCGGAGAGGAATTCCAGCAGCAGCGCCTCGAATTCATGGTCGGAACGGTCGATCTCATCGACCAGCAGCACGCGCTGCTCCGGTGCCCGCAAGACCTGCAGGAGCGGGCGGGCGATCAGGAAACGGTCGTCATAGATGTCGATCTCATGCTCGCCGGCATGGCGGATGGCGAGCAGCTGGCGCTGGTAGTTCCATTCGTAGAGCGCGTGAGCGGCGTCGATGCCCTCATAGCATTGCAGCCGCACCAAATCGCGGCCGAGCAGCTCGGCGATCGCCTTGGCCGCTTCGGTCTTGCCGACGCCGGGCGCGCCTTCGAGCAGCAGGGGCTTGCCCAGCCGGATCGCCAGGAAGATGGCCGTGGAAAGGCTGTCGTCGGCCAGGTAGCACGAGGCGGCAAGGTGCTGCGCTACCGCCTCCGGCGAGGTCGCGACAGTCTCGGCGGTGAGCTCGGGCATGTCAGTTTGCCGCTTGCGCCTTGAGCGCGCGCAGGATGCGTTCCGGCGTGATCGGCAGCGTGTCGATGCGCACGCCGACCGCGTCGAAGACGGCATTGGCGACCGCCGGTATCTGCGGGTTGGCGCACATTTCCCCCGGACCCTTGGCGCCGTAAGGCCCGTCCGCCGACGGCCGCTCCAGCACAATGATCTCGGTCTGCGCGAGGTCGCCGGGACCCGGCATCAGGTATTGGTTGAAATCGGTTCCGCCATGGTCGCGGTTGGGATAATAGGGCTCGGTGGTCTCATAGAGCGCGTGGCTGATGCCCATCCAGGAACCGCCGACCAGCTGCTGCTCGACCATTTTCGGGTTCAGCGCGCGGCCGATCTCGAACACGTTCTTGACCGTTAAAACCGTGACTTCGCCGGTCTCGTCATCGACCTCGACTTCGGCCACGGTGCAGGCGTGGGCATAGCAGGTCGACGGCTTCATCGCGCCGGTCTCCTTGTCCGGGTAGGAGCGCGGGATCAGGAACATGCCCCGGCCCGATATGGACCGGCCGCGCTTGAAATGCGCCGACAGCGCGACATCGAAGATCGAGATCGATTTCTGCGGTGCGCCCTTGACCAGGATGTTGCCCTGGCCGTCGGTCTCGAGGTCAGAGGCGTTGACCTCCAGTTCCTCGGCAGCGACTTCCAGCATCACCTGGCGCGCTTCCCTGGCCGCCTGGATGACGGCGTTGCCGGCGCGGTGCGTGCCGCGCGAGGCGAACGTGCCCATGCAGTGCGGGCCGGTGTCGGTGTCGGCGGTGTCGACGACGACGCGGTCGGTCGGCACGCCGATGGTCTCGGCGCAGATCTGCGCCATGATCTGCTTCATGCCCTGGCCGAGATCGACGGAGGACAGCGTCACCATGAAATTGCCGGTCGGCGTCGAATGGACCAGAGCCTGGGTCGGGTCGCCGCCGAGATTCATGCCGGTGGGATAGTTGATCGCGGCGACGCCGCGTCCACGCCGGATTGCCATATCAGGCTCCCTTCCTGTAGGAGGACATCGCCATGAATTTCTCCGCCACCGGCCAGTTGGCGGTGCGCGAGGCTTCCTGCATGCACTCGATGAGCGCTGCCCCTTCCGTCGGCTGGCGATGCGCCTTCATGTCGCCGTCGCGATAGGCGTTGATGAAGCGGAATTCGAGCGGGTCCATGCCGATCAGCCGCGCCAGCTTGTCCATCTGCACCTCCAGCGCGAAGTCGCCGATGGTGACGCCGAAGCCGCGCATGGCCGACGACGGCGTGCGGTTGGTGTAGACGCAATAGGTGTCGATCCAGACATTGGGGATGGTGTAGGGGCCCGGATAGTGTCCGGCACCCTTCTGCGCGCCATAGGGCGAGTGGCGTGAATAGGCGCCGGCATCGGTGTAGCCGGTGACCTTTCGGGCGACGATACGGCCGTCCTTCATCACGCCGTCCTTGATGACGACCTTTTCGGCCGCGCGGGGCGAGGATATCTGCATTTCCTCCTCACGGCTGTAGACAAAGGAGACCGGCCGGCCCGTGAGCTTGGCGCCGAGGATGGCGATGGGCTCGACGATGACGTCGACCTTGCCGCCAAAACCGCCGCCGACCGTGCCGCCGACGAAATGCAGCTTGCTGCCCGGCATCTGCAGGATGATCGAGGTGTTGTCGAGGGTGAAGAACATCGCCTGCGTGTTGGTGTAGCAGGTGAAGCGGTCATTGCCTTCGGGCGCCACCACGCAGCCGGTGGTCTCGGTCGGCGCATGCTCGATCGGCGAGGATTGGTAGCTCTGCTCCAGGATATGGTCGGCGCCGGCAAAGCCCGCCTCGACATCGCCGAAACGCACCTTGCGGCACTCGCCGCTGTCATAGAGGTAATAGTTCTGGCCGTGATATTCGTTGACCAGCGGCGCGCCGGGCTTCAGCGCTTCCTCCATGTCGAAGACGGCCGGCAGCACTTCGTAGTCGATCTTGATCTTGGCTGCGGCCTCCTGCGCGGCGCGCTCGGTCTCGGCAAGCACCGCCACCACGGCCTCGCCCTTCCAGCGCACCTTGCCGTCGGCCAGCACCGTCTCGTCCTCAGGGCCGATCTGGATGAGGATCAGGATGGTGTAGACATTGTGCGGCACGTCCTTGGCGGTCAGTACCTTGACGACCCCCGGATGTTTCTCCGCCTCGGATGTGTCGATCGAGCGGATGCGGGCATGGTGGTGCGGGCTGCGCACCATCTTCAGGTGCAGCATGCCGGGAAAGCTGCGGTCGGCGAAAAAGGCGGTCTTGCCGGTGACATGGCCGGGCGAATCCGAACGGGGCCGGGGCTGGCCGATCTCGTGCAGATCGTCTTTGCGGACATCGGCGAAGTAGTTCTTGCGCAGTTCCATCGTTGGTCCCTCAGGCCGCGTTCTGCGAATTGGCACGGGCCGCCGCGAGCACCGCCTGGATGATCGGCTCGTAGCCGGTGCAGCGGCAGATATTGCCGGACAGCGCCTCCACCACCTCGTCGCGGCTGGGGTTTGGCGTGTGCTCGAGCAGCACCTTGGCGGCCATGATCATGCCCGGCGTGCAGAAGCCGCATTGCGTGGCGAAGGTGTCGAGGAAGGCACGCTGCAGCGGATGCAGCACGCCGCCTTCGGCGAGGCCCGATGTCGTGGTGATGGCAGCGCCATTGCAGGTTTCGGCCAAGGTCAGGCAGGACAGCCTGAGTTCGCCGTCGATGATGACCGAGCAGGCGCCGCATGTGCCTTGGTGGCAGCCGCCCTTCGGCGAGGTGTCGCCGATCTTGTCGCGCAGAGCGTTGAGCAGCGTCGTGCCGCTGTCGATGAATTCGGCTTTCTCGGAGCCGTTGAGCGTGAATTGAACCGGGATCTTCGCCATGTTTCCTCCTTGCGCGCCTGCCCGACGGATCGGACAGACGCGCGCCCCCCAACGGTGATTTCAGGCCAGCAGCAGCCGGCCGAGATGGACCGGCAGGACTTCAGCGCGGTACCATGCGCTGGCGATCGGATCGGTGACCGGCGCAATGCCCTCGGTGGCGGCGGCCAATGCTGCCGCGATGCCGTTCTGGTCGAGTTTCTTTCCCTCGAGCGCCTTTTCCGTCGCCTTGGCCCGCATTGGCCGGTCCGCCATGCAGCCAAGCGCGATCCGCGCCGAGGACACGGTGCCGTCGGCGGCCTGTTCCAGGACGGCCGCGATGCTGAGCACCGAAACGCCTTTGGGCTTGACCCGCGACACTTTCAGGAAGCGGAAGCCGTCGGCCTTTGGCAGTGTGAAACCGACTGACGTGACGATGGAGCGGCTGCCGTCCCGCTTGGCGAGAAAAGTCTCGATCGGCAATTCGCCATCCTCGGTGCCGACCATGGCGTCGAGCGCCAGCAAGGCCACGGCGAAATCGCCATAGGGTGCCGGCGCGAACAGATTGCCGCCGACGGTCGCCATGTTGCGGATCGCCGGACCGCCGACGGCGCGCGCGGCCTTGGCAAGGATGGCGAGCTCGGGATGACGGGCGATCGCCGCCATGGTCACCGATGCGCCGACACGGACCTTGCGGTCGGCGACCGTGATGGCCGTGAGCGCCGGGTCGGTCGATCTGACAAGGCCGAAGACCAAAACATCGCCTTCATTGGCCGCGCGGACCACGAGTGTGCCGCCGCCGAGATAGCGGGTGCCGGGCGCCTTCAGCGCCGCATTGGCGTCCTTCACGGTCGGGAAAGTCTGGAGGGCAAGCGCCATGGAACGCTCCTGTTCTGAAGCCCAGTTCAGCTCTGGCCGGCAAAATGGCTCTTCAGTGCGTTGAAACCGCCCTGGAAGACGTTGGTCCCCATGCCGGCGGCGATCTTGTCGGCTTCTTCGGGGGCTGCATCGAAGCTGGCGGTCCATTCGGCATAGGTGCGGTCGCCATCGGTGACACGCCTGAGCTGCAGCGTCGCCTTGTGGTTGGTCAGCGGCTGCGGCGTTTCCAGGATGGAATAGCTGACGAGGAAGTTCTCATCGGAAAGGTCGAGCAGTTTTTCGCGCAGCCGCGCGCCGGTGATCAGCTCGAAATTGCGCACGCAGCCGATCGTCGAGGCGTCCTTGCCATCCTCGATATGGCTCTCGACCATGCGCGGATGCCAGCCCGGCAGGCCGTTGAAGTCGCGTATGCGCGACCAGACCTTTTCGACCGGCGCGTCGATGACGCTGGAGATGGTGACTTTTGCCATAGGACGTTCCCTTGCGAATGCGATAGTCGGGCAAGGGTAGGGCGGTGGCCTGGCTGACGCTTATCAATGCGTCTTGTGCGCGTATCAAGGAGTCTGAAAAAGCAGGCTCAGGCGGTTGCCCGCGCGGCCTCGCGATAAAGCGTCGGCGGCACGCCGACATGGTCGCGGAAGAAGCGCGAGAAATTGCCCTGCGTGGTGAAGCCGAGATTGCAGGCGACCGAGATCAGCGGCTCCTGCGACCAATGCAGCTGCCGCACGGCTTCCTCCATGCGCAGCGTGTTCCAGTAGACGTTGGGCGTCAGATTGGTCTGTTCCTTGAACAGGGCGAAGAAATGCGGCCGCGACAGGCCGACGCTGCGCGCCACATCGTCGAAGGAGATGCGTTCGCAGACATTGGCCTTCATCAGCTGGATGGCCTTGCGGACGCGGAAATCCTGCAGGGTGTTGATGCGGGTGCGCGCCTCCTGCGGCGCCGACGCATCGGCGGCATCGAGCACCGAATCAATGAAGCGCTCGATCTCGTAATTGGCAACATCGTCGACGCTTTCATTGTCGGTCAGATGGTCGAGCAGGCTGGCGGCGGCCTGGTGCAGCCAGGGCTCCAGCGTGATCGCCGCCTGGGCAAACAGCGGCGCGGAGGAGGGCAGGTCGCGTCGACGGCGCGCCCAATCGGGATCGATGTAGAAGGCAAGGAACAGACCGGGCGTCCCGTTTTGCGACAGGACGTGGCTGTGCGGCTGGAAGGAATTGATGCCGGCGGCGGTGCAGGAACCGAGCCTTACCGTCTCGCGACCGATGGTCATCTCGCCGGCGGTGCCTTCGAGCCAGATGATGAGATGCGCCTCGACATGGGCATGGGTGACGAAGTCGCTTGCGACATTCAGGACAGAAACATGTCCGAACCGGCCCCAGTAGAGCCTGATCGCTTCCGTCATGGGTATATCCTCCCGCAGACGACTGGCCTCCCTTCGCCTGCCTGGAGATTGTGCTGCCGGTTGCCTGTTTCCGTCAAGACATAGGCTGTTGGCGGCAAACGGTGGTGGCTCGCTCCGGCTGATTTTCAGACTGAGCGATAGGAACCGGAACGAACAGCGCTTGGCAATGTCCTTCTCCCATGAGGGAGAAGGACAGGCACTTAAATGTCAGTCGTTGCGCCTGAAATTGCGGATGCGGTCGAACAGCACCGCCAGCAGGATGGCGCCGCCGATGAAGGTGCCTTGCCAAAAGGCATTGATGCCAAGCAGGCCAAGGCTGTTGCGGATGACCTCGATGAGGGCCGCGCCGACAATGGCGCCGAAGGCGGTGCCGACGCCGCCGGCCAGGTTGGCGCCGCCGATGACGGTGGCGGCGATGACCTGCAGCTCCATGCCGGTGCCGAGATTGGTGGTGACGGCGCCGAGCCAGCCGGTCTGGATGATCCCGGCAATTCCCGCCGACAGCGCCGATATCATGTAGACGGCTACCTTGATCTGCTTCACTGGGACGCCGGTCAGCGTTGCCGCGTGCTCGTTGCCGCCAATGGCGAAGATGTGCCGGCCGAACTTGGTCCAGCGCAGGATGAAGCCGGTGATCAGCGCCAAAAGGATCATGTAGAGCACCGGATTGGCGATGCCGAACACCCAGGCGCCGCCGCCGAGCGCCAGCAGCTTGTCATGGTCCGGCCCGAACTGGAAGACGACGGTGTTGTTGGAGGCGACCATGGCCAGGCTGCGGGCAATCGACAGCATGCCGAGCGTCACCACGAAAGGTGGAAAGCCGAGATAGGCGGTCAGGATGCCGTTGAAGGCACCGATGGCGAGCGCGGTGGCGATCGAGGCCAGGATGCCGATTTCGATCGAATAGCCGGCATGCATGGTGACGGCCAGCACCATCGACGACAGGCACAGTACCGAGCCGACCGACAGATCGATGCCGCCGGTGATGATGACGAAGGTCATGCCGAGCGCGACGATGGCGACGAAGGTGATGTTGCGGGTGATGTTGTAGAGGTTCTTCGAGGTTGCGAAAGCGTCGGTGGCGAACGACAGGAAGATGCAGGCGAGGATGACGGCGATCACCACCCAGAAGGTCTGGGTGGAGAACAGCCGCGACAGGAAAGTGTGCTGCTTCTGCGCGATCGTCTGATCAAGGGTGACTGCCATTATCGACCTTTCCTGCCGGCGGCGATGCACGCCAGCCTGGTGAAATCCGGATTAGCCGCGCTCACGAGACCTGCTCGATGGCGCCAGTGATGAGCCCGGTGACCTCCTCGGGCGAGCTCGACGCGATTGCCTTGTCGGCGACCTTGCGTCCGCGCCGCATGACGATGACGCGGTCGGCGACGTCGAACACGTCGGGCATGCGGTGGCTGATCAGCACCACCGCTATGCCCTGGTCGCGCAGATGGCGGATCAGGTTGAGCACTTCGGCGACTTGCCTGACCGAGATCGCCGCCGTCGGTTCGTCCATCAGCACGATCTTGGCCTGCGACAGCATTGTGCGGGCGATCGCAACCGCCTGGCGCTGGCCGCCCGACATCTGCTTGACGAGATCGCGCGGGCGGGTCTCGGACTTCAGCTCGGCGAAGAGTTGGCCGGCGCGCTTGTACATCGCGGCATAGTCGAGGATGCGGAATGGACCGACGCCGCGCCGCAACTCGCGGCCGAGATAGACATTGGCGGCCGCTGTCAGATTGTTGCAGAGCGCAAGATCCTGGTGGACGATCTCGATGCCGTGCTGGCGGGCTTCCGCCGGCTTGTTCAGGATCAATTCCTTGTCGTCCATGCGCATGGTGCCATGGCTCGGATGGAAATTGCCGGCGATCATCTTGACCAGCGTCGACTTGCCGGCGCCATTGTCGCCCATCAGGCCGACGACCTGGCCGGGTTCGATCGACAGCGACACGTCGTTGACAGCCTGGATGGCGCCAAAATGCTTCGAGATGTTGGTGAGTTCGAGAACCGCCACCAGCCTGTTGCCTCCCATGTCTTGCTGCATGCCTTTTCCAGGTCGCAGCTCCGATATCGTGCTCCCCATTCCTCCCGGAAGCAACGATCTTCGGCATTTACGCGAATGCCCGCACGGGCGTCAATTGTCGAAATGGGCTATTTGTCAGACGAATAGCGACATGTGCCTCTGAAAAATCCGTTTTGTAGGACAAATAGCAATTGACGTTGGCGCCGCGCCGTTATTAGTTGACGGTCGGAGAAAGATATCCGGTCCCAAACCATTGTTGCGGCGGGACCGGTGGGAGGTTATCGGCCGTTCCGGCATGTTGGCGGTCCGGTCGCATCTGAAAATGCTTATCGGCCTTGCACGGCGGCACGAGCGTTGGCTCTGCCATCTCGCATCAGGTCGATTTGTATGGCGGGCACGCCGTGTCCGTCTGTTTCCAAGGGAGGACTGACATGAGGAAAACAGTATTGCTCGCCGCCGTCGCCGCCATGGCGCTGGGCGCCGGGCCGGCTTTGGCCAAGAAGCAGCTCGTCATCGTGGTGAAAGGTCTCGACAATCCATTCTTCGAAGCCATCCATCAGGGCTGCGAGAAATGGAACAAGGAGAACGCGAGTTCGGAATATGCGTGCTTCTACACCGGTCCGGCGTCGACTTCCGACGAGGCTGGCGAGGCGCAGATCGTCCAGGATATGCTGAGCAAGCCCGACACGGTGGCGATGGCGATTTCGCCGTCCAACGCGCCGCTGATCGCGCAGACGATCAAGAGCGCCAATCCGTCGATCCCGATCATGACCGTCGACGCCGACCTTGCCAAGGAAGATGCAGCCCTTCGCAAGACCTATCTCGGCACCGACAACTATCTGATGGGCAAGAAGATCGGCGAGTACATCAAGAAGGCCAAGCCGAATGGCGGCACGATCTGCACGATCGAAGGCAATCCGGCTGCCGACAACATCCTGCGCCGCGCACAAGGCATGCGCGACGCTCTGACGGGCAAGGAAGGTCTCGCGACACTTGCCGGTGAAGGCGGATGGACGGAAGTCGCCGGCTGCCCGGTGTTCACCAACGACGACGGCGCCAAGGGCGTTCAGGCGATGACGGACATCCTCGCCGCCAACCCCAAGCTCGACGCCTTCGGCATCATGGGCGGTTGGCCGCTGTTCGGCGCGCCGCAGCCTTATCGTGACCTGGTTGGACCGCTGAAGGACCGGCTGGCCAAGAACGACTTCGTCATCGGCGCCGCCGACACGATCGGCGACGAAGTGGCGATCGCCAAGGACGGCCTGGTCACCGCGCTGGTCGGCCAGCGGCCCTTTGAAATGGGCTACAAGGCGCCGTCGGTGATGATCGACCTGATCACGGGCAAGAAGGTCGACGATCCGGTCTTCACCGGCCTCGATGAGTGCACCAAGGACACGGTCGACACCTGCATCCAGAAATAGGTCTTTCGATCCGGGGCGCCCGTCTGACGGGCGCCCCGTCAATTCCTGAGCGAGACGCCGTGGCAAGGGGCAACAGGCTCCGGCCTCGACGCGTCCGTGGTTTGGATTTTTCGGTGACGGGATCGGCGCGCCACAGGGTTCGGAGTATCTCCGGGCGACAGGCGGTCGACCGTATTGGAACGTGGATGCCCCAGGACAAGGCAAAGAAGCAAGCCAGCCGGGCCAAGGCGCAAGCCAGCCGCGATCCGGCGGTCGTGCGCAGAGCGGATGCGGCGCACTTTCCCGGGTCCAGTGTTCATGCCTCGCTCGCCAGCGAGATTGGTCTGCGGATCGTGCGCGGCGACTATCCGCCCGGCAGCATCCTGCCCAACGAGGCCAAATGGGCCGAGACGTTCAACGTCAGCCGCTCGGCGGTGCGCGAGGCGATCAAAATGCTGATGGCCAAGAGTCTTTTGGCATCACGTCCCAAGATCGGCAGTTGGGTCGAACCGAAGGAGCGCTGGAACCTGCTCGACCGCGACGTGCTCGCCTGGTACGCGACCGCACCCGACCGTGAAACCTTCCTGCGCACCGTGCAGGAGTTCCGCCATATCATCGAACCGGAAGCATCCGCCTTTGCCGCCATGCGGCGCAGCGACGAGCAGATGGCCGAGATCAGCCTGGCCTGCCGCGAGATGGGCGAGGCTGCGAACCTGCCGGAACGCATCCGTGCCGACACACGGTTCCACCTCGCCATCCTGCGGGCCTCGGGCAACGACCTTCTGGTGCCGCTCGGCGTGCTGATCGAGTCCGCGCTCGACCATCTCTTCGTCTTCACGACACGCCAGATCAGCGACCAGACCCGGGCGCAGAAACTGCACGAGGCGATCGAGAAGAACATCCGCCTGCAACGGCCGGCGGCGGCGCGCAATGCCGTGCACAAGCTGCTTGCCGACACCGATGAGGGGATCGGCAGCCGGCGGCGGTAGCCGTCCGGCGGTTAGAGCAATTCCAGGAAAAGTGTGAAACGGTTTTCCCGGGAAAAGCGCATAGCGCTTTCCCTGGGGAATTGCGTCAAACAAAGAGTTACAGCCTTAGATCGTCTGCTTCTTGCCATCCTTGGTCGGCATCAGATCGACGCCGTTGACCTTGCCGATATGGGTCGCCAGCATCGGCACGAACTGTTCGGCCGGGCCGGTGGCATGGGCGCCGGCGAAGGAGTTCTTGGTGGCGTTGCCGAGCGGGTTGGCGATGCCGGCGGCACCCGCCATCGATTCCAGATAAGTCAGGTCCTTGAAGGCGTTGGCGATGGTGAATTTGTGGGCGTCGCGGTCGCCTTCCAGTGTCCAGCGCATGAAGGTCTGGTAGAAGCCGCAATCCATGCGGCCATTGCGGATGACGCTGTCGAAACGCGGTGGCGAGATGCCGACCTTTTCGGCCAGGGCCAGCGCCTCGGAATAGATGGCGGCGTAGCCCAGCGAGATGAAATTGTTGAGCAGCTTCATGCGGTGGCCATCGCCGGTGTCGCCGATATGCACGATGCGGCCGGCCCAGGTCTCGATCACCGGCTTGACCCTTGCAAAGACGGCGTCGGGTGCGCCGACCATGGCGTCGAGCGTGCCTTCCCAGGCTTCTTTCGGCGTGCGACTCAGCGGCGCGTCGACAAAGTCGATGCCCAGCGCCTTGAGTTCGGCCGCAAGCGCCACGGTAGAGACTGGGTCCGAGGTCGAACAATCGACAACGACCGAGCCTTTCTTCAAGCCTTCCTTGAGGCCGCCGGGGCCTCGGATGATGGCCTCCACTTCGCGCGAACCGGTGACGCAGATGAAGGCGATATCGGACGCCACTGCCACATCGTGCGAGGTCGACGCTTCCTTGGCGCCGCGGCCAAGAAGGTCCTCTGCCGGCTTGCGGTTCTTGCGGCCAAGGAATGTCAGGGGATAGCCCTTGTCGACGATGTTCTTGGCAATGCCGTGCCCCATCAGGCCAAGGCCGATGAAGCCGATCTTTTCGCGCGCGGTGGTGGTGTTCATGTCGTCGTCCTATTCCGGATTATCGATAATTGCGTCGCTGTTTTAGCCATATGCGGTTGCAGAAAGCAATATTGTCTGACAATAGACGGCAATTCCAGAGCCTGTCATGGAGACCAGAATGACGAAGCGGATCATGTTCACCGGCGGCAGCGGCAAGGCTGGGCGTCATGTCGTGCAATATCTTGTCGAACAGGGCTGTCAGGTGCTCAACATCGACACCAAGCCGCTCGACAATCCCAAGGTGCGCACGCTGATCACCGACATCACCGATAGCGGGCAGGTGTTCAACGCGCTGTCGAGCTATATGGGATTGCACGAATTCGACCCGTCGCTGCGCCCGCAACCGGTGGATGCGGTGGTGCATTTCGCCGCCATCCCGCGCATCATGATCACGCCGGACAATGAAGTGTTCCGCATCAATGCGATGGGCACCTACAATGTCATCGAGGCCGCGGTGAAGCTCGGCATCCGCAAGGTGATCGTCGCTTCCTCGGAGACGACCTACGGCCTAGTGTTCGCCAACGAGCCGCGTGACCCCAAATATTTCCCACTCGACGAGGAGTATGACGTCGACCCAATGGACAGTTATGCGCTGTCCAAGGTCGTCAACGAGAAGACGGCGCGAGCCTTCGCGCAGCGCAATGGCACCGACATCTATGCCTTGCGCATCGGCAATGTCATCGAGCCGCATGAATATTCGCTGTTCCCGAAATGGTTCGCCGATCCGGGTTTCCGCAAGCGCATCGCCTGGAGCTATGTCGACGCGCGCGATCTCGGCCAGATCACGCTGCGCGCCATCGAGAAGGACGGGCTCGGCTACCAGGTGTTCAACGCCGCCAATGACGACACTTCGTCCGACCTGCCGACGGCCGAACTTTTGCGGCGGTTTTATCCCGATGTGCCGGTCAAGGCCGAACTCGGCGAATACGAGACGCTGCTTTCCAATCGCAAGGCGCGAGACATGCTCGACTTCCGTCCGGAGCATAGCTGGCGCAAATATGTCAAATAGGCCGAACGGGGATAAAATCGCGGCTGGGTTGTGCATAGAAGCGGGCTTTGCGGCCCAGCGCCCGCGCCGCGCTTGACAGGTTCCGCAAACCGGCCTTTCTGAAGTCCATGCGGGACGCAAAGCCGAACAAGGAAAGAGCGCCGAAAAAGCCGGCATCCGCCGAGCGCCAGCCCGGCGTTCGCCGATCCGATGCGGCGCGCATTCCCGGCGCCAGCGTGCACACGTCGCTGGCCAGCGAAATTGGCCTGCGGATCGTGCGCGGCGACTACCCGCCCGGCACCATCCTGCCCAATGAGGCGAAATGGTCGGAAACCTTCAGCGTCAGCCGGTCGGCGGTGCGCGAGGCGATCAAGATGCTGATGGCCAAGAGCCTCTTGGCCTCGCGCCCCAAGATCGGCAGCTGGGTCGAGCCCAGGGAACGCTGGAACCTGCTCGACCGCGACGTGCTCGCCTGGTACGCGACGTCGCCCGACCGCGAGGTGTTCCTCAAGACGGTGCAGGAGTTCCGCCACATCATCGAACCGGAAGCCACCGCCTTCGCCGCCATGCGTCGGACCGACGAGCAGATGGCCGAGATCAGCCAGGCCTGCCGCGAGATGGGGGAGGCGGCCAGCCTGCAGGAGCGCACGCGCGCCGATACGCGTTTTCACCTGGCCATCCTGCGGGCTTCCGGCAACGACCTCCTGGTGCCGCTCGGCGTGCTCATCGAGTCGGCATTCGACCATCTCTTCACCTTCACCACACGAGCGGTCGACGACCTCAATCACGTGCAGAAGCTGCATGAGGCGATCGAGAAGAACATCCGGCTGCAACGCCCGGACGCGGCGCGCGCCGCGGTGCGCAAGCTGCTCGCCAACACCGACAACGTGATCAAGTCGCGCTAGGTTGTTGATATTCAGGTGACGCCGGCCTGCGAGCGGCAGTTTTTCTCGGCTCGGCCTGACCTGAATCTCAACACACCCGAGGCCGGAGCTAATCTTCCTTCTCGCGCCCGAAGGCCACGCGCAGTTCGTCCTTGGCGCGCTCAAGCACTCGCCTGCGCGTGGCGGGCAGGTTCTTGCCGGCGCGGTTGATGTAGAAATTCAGCATCGACATGGCGGATTGGAAAGGTTCGGCCTTGCGGCGATGGCTGTGTTCGGCCGACCGTTTGAGCGAGGCGGCGATCTTCCTGGCATCGTCGGACTCGAAGACGTGATCCTCGAGATCCATGGCGTCGCTGTGCTCGGTCACCTCGGCCGACCATTTCTGCCTGGCAGCGGTCATGGCTGGGACTCCTTTGCGGCTTGATGATCGGAAAACTCCAGACATCGGCGTCGGTTCCCGCTTTCTTGTCCGCTCTGGAGCCACGGATTTGCCCGCCGTGGCGCTGCTGCGTCCCGAGAATGCGCCGATAGTGGCGCAAACGGCAGCCGGTTTTCGTAACCGTCGACAGGAAACGCCTTTGACCCGAACCGACTTGAGCCGGCCGAGCCCCGGCATCGACAGTTCCTACGCCTGGATGCGCCTGGCCATCTCGATGGTGCTGGCGACGATCGGTGCGGTCGGCATGTGGGCCGTCGTGGTGGTGCTGCCTGCGGCGCAGGCCGAGTTCGGCGTCGACCGAGCCGCGGCATCCATGCCCTACACAGCGACCATGGTGGGCTTCGCCGCCGGCAATGTGCTGGTCGGCCGCGCCATCGATCGCATGGGGTATTGGATCCCGGCGCTGATTTCCTCCGTAGCACTCTCGGCCGGCCTCCTGCTTGCCGCACTTTCGACCTCGATCCTGCAATTCACCCTTGCCCAGGGTGTGCTGATCGGTGTTGGCACGTCAGTGATCTTCGGGCCGCTCATCGCCGACATCTCGCACTGGTTCAACCGCCGGCGCGGCGTCGCGGTAACGGCGGCGGCGGCGGGCAATTACCTCGCCGGCGCGCTCTGGCCGACCATCATGCCGACGCTGATCAAGGTGGAAGGCTGGCGCTTCACCTATGCGGCCATCGGCATCTTCTGCCTGGTCACCATGGTGCCGCTGGTGCTGATGCTGCGGCGCGGCGCTCCGGAGGCTGCCGCTGCTGGGTCGCCGGGAAGCCGGTCTGTGCAACCGATTCCAATGTCGCCGGCGGCGCTGCAGGCGCTGCTGGTTATCGCCGGCCTTGGCTGCTGCGTGGCGATGTCGATGCCGCAGGTGCACATCGTCGCCTATTGCATGGATCTTGGATACGGCATTGCGCATGGCGCCGACATGCTGTCGATCATGATGGCGGCGGGCGTCGTCAGCCGGCTTGCCTCGGGCTTCGTTGCCGATCGCATCGGCGGCGCCAAGACCCTGGTCATCGGCTCGGTGCTGCAATGCCTGTCGCTGCTGTTCTATATTCCGTTCGACGGGCTCGCCTCGCTCTATGTCGTGTCGCTGGTATTCGGCCTGTCGCAAGGCGGCATCGTGCCCTGCTATGCGATCATCGTGCGCGAATATCTGCCGGCCAAGGAGGCCGGCCAGCGTATCGGCATCGTCATGATGGCGACGATCTTCGGCATGGCGATCGGCGGCTGGATGTCGGGCTGGATCTACGACCTGACCGGCTCCTACGCCGTAGCCTTCCTCAATGGCATCGCCTGGAATTTGCTGAACATAGTGGCGATAGGGCTGTTCATGTGGAAGGCAAGGGGCAGGGCCGTCATGGCAGCCTGAGGCGCGCCTCGGCTTGACAATGGGCAAGGGCTGCGCGACCCCAGAGGCAAAGGGTTGCGGCAACAGGCCGGTGAGATGGCGACAGCTCAGATGATCGTATTGCGGGCGCGCTTCGGCGGCCATATGCGCGGGCGGTGGCCTTGATCAAGCCGCGCGCGCGCCGGGGCGGCGGCCGCCCGACCATATCGGATGTCGCGCGCAAGGCCGGCGTCGGCGCCATCACAGTGTCGCGGGCGCTGCGCGAGCCGGAGCGCGTCAGCCAGGATCTGCGCCGCCAGATCCAGGCCGCCATCGACGAACTCGGCTATGTGCCGGACCCCAATGCGCGGGCGCTGGCTTCGGCGCGTGCCGAGGTGTTCGGCGTGCTGGTGCCATCGCTCACCAACAACGTCTTCGCCGAGGTGGTGCGCGGCATCTATGACAGCCTGTCGGACAGTCCGTTCCGCATCCAGCTTGGCAACACCCACTATTCCGGGCTCGAGGAGGAGCGACTCTTGCAGCTGTTCGGCTCGCAGCGGCCGGCAGCATTGATCGTCGCCGGCATCGACCAGACGCCAACCTCGCGAAAACTTCTGGAGAATGCCGGCTGCCCGGTGGTGCAGGTGATGGAGACCGGGCCCGATCCCATCGACATGATGGTCGGCTTCTCGCATCTCGACGGCGGCAGGACGGCGACCGAGCACCTGATCGAGATGGGGTATCGCCGCATCGGCTTCATCGGTGCGCGCATGGACCCGCGCTCGCAGCGACGCCTTGCCGGCTACCGCGCGGCGATGGAGAAGGCCGGACTGTTCGATCCGCGCCTGGTCACCACCACGCCGGTGCTGTCCAGCGTGCCGCTCGGCCGCGAATTGTTCCGCGATGCCCTGGCCAAGATGCCGACGCTCGACGGCGTGTTCTGCAACAATGACGATATCGCGCTCGGCGTGCTGTTCGAGTGCCATCGCGCCGCGATCGATGTGCCCAAGACCATCGGCATTGTCGGTTTCAACGATCTCGACATGATGCAGGTGGCGTTTCCCTCGATCACCAGCATCCGCACCTACCGCTACGAAATCGGCAGGCGGGCCGTCGCCATGGCGCTGGCGGCGATCGCCGGTGACCGACCGCAGGAGCGGGTCGTCGATCTCGGCTTCGAGCTCAAGCGCCGCGAGAGTACAGCCCGCTGAACCCGCTTTTTAGAAGGCGCTCAAATGGCGCTTTACACAACGCTATGGTAGCGCTACCATTTTTCAGAGCGATCCTCGCGTCCGAAGTGTTCCGCTTGTTTATTATACATAAGCAACAGCTCACGCTTGTTTATTATGTATAATATGATAGTTTTTCTTCGGTCGATGGGGACGGCAAAGGGGAGGTTGGCGCGAAGGTCGTTGGCACCTGACAGGCGTGACTGGGCAAGGCGGGAGGGCCTGCCGGAAACGCGGGAATTGCATAAAACTGAAGCAACAAATCAGAACTGCAATCGGGAGGATTATCGATGATCAAGTCACTCGTCGGTGGCATCGTTGCCGCCACTGCATTCGTAATGTTGAGCTCGTCGGCGATTGCTGCGGGTCCCGAAATCGTCAAGGGTCCGGCTGCCGAGCCTGACTGTTTCGCGCCCTGGGCAGCCGACACGCAATTCTTCAAGTTCCCCAAGAAGGCCGGGCCGTACCGCATCGCGCTGGCCAACGGCTATATCGCCAACACCTGGCGCATCCAGATGGTGCAGACCGCAAAGGCCTATGCGGCACAGAAGGACGTCGCCGCGAAGCTGAAGGAATTCAAGGTCGTCTCGACCGGTGAGGACGTGCCGGCGCAGATTTCGGCGATCAACAACTTCATCGATTCCGGTTATGACGCGATCGTTGTCAACGCGCAGAACCCGACCGCATTCGGGCCAGTGATCAAGCGCGCCAAGGAAGCCGGCGTCGTGCTGGTTGCCTTCGATAACATTCTCGACACCAAGGACGCCATCAACGTCAATGTCGACCAGAAGGGTCTTGGCGAGCTGTGGGGCAAATGGTTGATTTCCCATGTGCCGAATGGCGGCAAGATCCTCGAAGTGCGCGGCGTTGCCGGGACCTCGGTCGACACTGATCGCCACAACGGCATCCATGAGGTTCTCGATGCCTCCGGCAAGAAATGGGCCGTCACCGAGGTCGTCGGCAAGTGGGACGACGGCGTCGCGCAAAAAGCTTCGGCCGATGCGATCGCCACCAACGGCCCCTTCGACGGCGTTACCGGGCAGGGCGGCGACACCGGTATCGTGCAGGCGATGATCGATGCCAAGCATCCCTTCGTGCCGTTCGGCGGCGAGACCGAGAACGGCTTTCGCAAGTTCTGCGCGGCCCACGCGGCCGACGGGTTGAAATGCTCGTCAGCCGGTACCGGTCCGGCGCAGGTGGCGGTTGCCATCAAGACGGCGATCGCAGCGCTTGAAGGCAATGTCGTCCCGCAGTCGGTCAAGCTGCCGCTTGCCATCGTCGAGGATCCGAACTTCAAGGCAGGTCAGGATTTCTTCCCCGACCAATCCGATAATTTCTTCGTCGGCAATTCCTTCCCGACCTGCGGCATTAATTTCACCGCGCAGGAAATCATGGGCCAGACCAAGGCGGACCAGTAGCTGCAATCCCGGCGCCGTGGGATCTCCCGCGGCGCCGGTCACTTGATATGCTGATGATCAAAGCGCCCCGGGGAGGGCCGATGGACAGTGCGGTTCCGCTCTTCCGGATGGAAGGCATATCCAAGCGCTATGGTGGCGTGCGAGCTCTGGAAAAGGCGGAGCTTGTCGTCACATCCGGCAGCATCCACGCCATCCTTGGCGAAAACGGCGCCGGCAAGTCGACGTTGATCAAGGTCATGGCCGGTGTCGTGGCGCCTGATGAGGGCCGCATGACGCTGGATGGCCGGGAGGTGACCTTCCTGTCACCGGCCGCCGCCAACCAGGCAGGCATCGTCTGCATCTTCCAGGAGCTGTCGCTGGTTCCAGATCTCAGTGTCGCCGACAACATCGTCATTTCCGATCCGCCCAAACGCTTCGGCATGATCGACCGCGGGGCACAGCGACGCATCGCCGAGGAGGCGCTGGCGCGCGCGGGCGCGGCCGACATCCATCCGCTGGCGCTGGTCAAGGATCTGCCGCTGTCGCGCCGGCAGATGGTCGAGATCGCCAAGGCGCTGGCCAGGAAGCCGCGCATTCTCATCCTCGACGAGGCGACCTCGGCGCTGACGGCGGCGGATGTCTCGAAGATTTTTGGCGTCCTGAAGCGGCTGCGCGCGGAAGGGCTGGCACTGCTCTACATCTCGCACCGCATGAACGAGATCGCCGAACTTGCCGATCAGTGCACGGTGTTCCGCAATGGCCGCAATGTCGCCAGCTACAAGGCCGGCTCCAAGAGCGACAATGAGGTGGTCGAATTGATGATCGGCCGCGAATACAGTCACATCTTCCCGCCCAAGCCGGCGGCCGTGCCGGCTACAGCCGCACCCAGGCTTGAAGCCCGCAAGCTCTCCTGGACCGACCGGCTGCACAACATCTCGCTGACCGTCAGGGCAGGCGAGGTGGTCGGCCTCGGCGGTCTCGACGGCCAGGGCCAGCGCGAATTGCTGCTAGCCTTCTTCGGTGTGCTGCGCGGCCTTTCCGGCGAGGTGCTGATCGACGGCAAGCCGGTGGCGATCAGCAGTCCCGCGGCGGCCCGCGAGGACCGTATCGGGATGGCGCTCATTCCTGAAGACCGCAAGACCGAAGGACTGATGCTGCCGATGACAGTGCGTGAGAACCTGTCCTTCGCCGCGCTCGACCGGCTGTCCAAAGGCGGCATCATCGACCGCGCCGCCGAGCAGCGGCTGATCGACGACATGGTCGGCCTGCTCGCGATCAAGACGGCGGGTCTCGATATCCCGGTCGGCGCGCTCTCGGGCGGCAACCAGCAGAAGGTGGTCATCGCCAAATGGCTGATGCGCCAGCCGCGCATCATCCTGCTCAACGATCCGACGCGCGGCATCGATGTCGGCACCAAGCAGGAGCTCTATCAGCTGATGCGCAAGCTGGCGGACGCCGGGGCCGCGATCCTGTTCTATTCGACCGACTATGACGAGCTGATCGGCTGCTGCGACCGCGTGCTGGTGCTCTATGACGGCGCGGTCAAGCGCGAACTGGTCGGCGCCGAGATCACCGAGCGGGCGCTGATTGCAAGCGCGCTCAACATCCATGGCGAGGAGAGCCCGGTGGGCCTGGGAGCAAGCGCGTGAAGGATTGGCGCTACTGGCTGGCGGAGCAGCGCGGAACGCTGCTGGCGCTCGGCATCTTCATCGTCATGTTCATCATCTACACCTCGAACCATCCGGCCGGCTTCACCGCCAATGTGGTGCAGACGGCGGCGAACAAGGGCGTGCTGCTCGCTTTCGTCGCCATGGCGCAGACGCTGGTGGTGATCACTGCCGGCATCGACCTATCCGTCGGCATGATCTTTCTCCTGACCAACTGCCTGGCCTCCTGGCTGGTGGTGGGCACGCCCATGCAGACGACGCTCGGCGTCATCGCCGTGCTGGCGGTCGGTCTTCTGTGCGGCGCCGTCAACGGCGCCATCGTCATCTACGGCCGGCTGCAGCCGATCGTCGCCACCATCGCCACCGGGGCCGTCTATTACGGCATCGGCCTTTTGCTGCGGCCCTTCCCGGGCGGCTCGGTCAATGAGGATCTGGCCGATGCGATGACCGGACGCGTCTTCGATGTGGTGCCGGCGAGCCTCGTCGTGCTGTTCGCCATCGTGTTGTTGATCTGGGTGCCGTTCAGCCGCTCGGTGCTTGGCCGCGCTGCCTACGCTGCAGGATCGTCGGAGACGGCGGCCTATATGTCGGGCGTGCCGATCAGGCGCGGCAAATTCGCCGCCTACACGCTGGCCGGGCTGCTGGCGGCGATCGGCGGGCTGTTCCTGACCTTTTTCACCTATACGGGCGATGCTGCCTATGCCAGCGGCAACGCCTACACGCTGTTTTCGATCGCCGCCGTGGTGTTGGGCGGCGTCTCGCTGTTCGGCGGCAAGGGCAGCGCCATCGGCGCCATCTTCGGCGCGCTGGCCTTCCGCACCATTGGCGATCTGTTGTTCGTGTTCGATTTCGATCCGCTCTGGCAGCCGCTGTTCCAGGGCGTTATCCTGCTGATCGCGGTCAGCCTCGGCGCCTTCGCCCTGTTTCGGGTCCGCAACCGGCTGGAGTGGTTCCTGTGAGCGAAACGACGCTTGGCGGCATTGCCGGCCGCATGCCGAAATTCATCCGCCGCGCCGATCCGGCGGTGCTGACTGCGTTCGCCTGCATCGTGCTGTTGCTGTTCCTCGGCAGCCTCTATTCCAGAAGCTTCCTGTCGCCTGAATATCTGCTGCAGCAATTGAAGGTGGCCTCGTTCCTCGGCGTCATCGCCACCGGCATGATGCTGGTCATCCTGCTCGGCCAGATCGACCTGTCGGTGCCATGGTCGGTTGCGGCGGGCGCGATGATGGCCTGCGCGGCGGCGGCCTACGGTCCGCTCGGCGTGGCGCTGGCCATTCCGTTCGGCATCTTCTGCGGCGTGCTGATCGGCATCGTCAACGGCATCGGCGTCGCCTATCTGCGCATTCCCTCGATGATCATCACGCTCGCCACCAACGCCGTCGCGCAAGGGCTGATGGTGGTCTACACCGGCGGCTTCTCGCCCCAGGATTCGGCCACGGGTGCGATGCGCTACCTCGCCACCGGCTTTGCCATTCCGGGCGTTCCCAACGCCGTCATCATCTGGGCGCTGATCGGGGCCGCGATGGTCTTCGTGCTGACCCGCACCGGCTTTGGCCGCACCGTCTACGGCATCGGTAACCGCGAGCGCGCCGCGTATCTCTCCGGCATTGACACAAGGCGCGTGGTGATGATCGCCTTCGCCGTCTCCGGCGGGCTGTCGGCCTTCGGCGGCGTGCTGCTGGCCGGCTATGCCTCGAAGGCGGCGCAGTCAATGGGCGATGCGTATTTGCTGCCATCGATCGCCGCCGTGGTGCTTGGCGGCACCTCGATCCTGGGCGGGCGCGGCTCCTATCTCGGCACCGTCGCCGGCGTCATCCTGATCACGCTGCTGCAATCCATCCTGTCGGTCATGCAGATGCCGGAGGCGGGGCGGCAGATCATCTATGGCGTCGTCATCGTCGCCATGCTGCTGCTCTACGGCCGCGCGCCGGCAAGCCGCTAGAGCCGGATGATTCCAGGCCGAATCGACCCGAAATCTGAATCCGCCTCTAAATCAAGGAGATAGAGCATGATGTCGTCCGAAAACCGCTTCACACTTTTCGGCATCATGCTCTAGCCGTGGACGAAGAAGCAGCACAGGCGCCGGCGGGCGTTCCCCGCGCGGCGCCCCCGGCCATCGTGGTGATGGGTGTCGCCGGTTGCGGCAAGTCGGCTGTCGGCATCGCGCTGGCGGCCGGACTGGATGCCGTCTTCATCGAAGGCGACAGGCTGCATCCGCCGGAGAATGTGGCGCGCATGGCAAGCGGCGAGCCGCTCACCGACCAGTTGCGCGAAGGCTGGCTCGACGCCATCGGCGAGCGCATCGCGACGTCGATCGGCGAAGGGCAGGGCGTGGTCGCGGCCTGCTCGGCGCTGAAGCGCAGCTACCGCGAGCGCCTGCGCGGTTTTTGCCCCGACCTCATCTTCCTCTATCTGGAGATCGACCCGGCGACGGCGAGGCAGCGGGTCGCCAGCCGCAAGGGCCATTTCATGCCGGCAAGCCTGGTCGACAGCCAGTTCGCCATACTGGAGCCGCCGGGCAACGATGAGCGGGCGCTGACGATCGACGCGACGCGTCCCGTCGCCGATGTCGTCGCGGACGCAATGCATCTGCTGGCCAATTCATGAGCCGGTACCCGTCGCCTGTCATGGCATCGCCATGGGCGATCATGGAATCTTACGATGACAAACGCCGCCCCTGGCCGTCGATCTAAATCTGCGACGACAGCTCGACCGGGAAATCGTCGTTATCGGCATCGCGCATGGCGGCGAGGCTTCTGTTATCGAGCACCTCGGCAATCGCCTGGCGCACTTCCAGCATCATGTGCCGGACCTGGCAGGTCGCCTCGTCGCAATCCTCGCAGCGCTGGTACTGCGTGCGGCTGGCGCAGGGTATCGGCGCCAGCGGGCCGTCCAGCACGCGTACGACATGGCCGATCTTGATCTCGGAGGCAGGGCGGGCGAGGCGATAGCCGCCTTCCTTGCCCTTGCGGCTTTGGACGAAGCCGGCATTGCGCAACTCGCCCAGGATGGCGTCGAGGAATTTCTTCGGGATGTTGTTGGCGACCGCGATGTCGTTGACGAAGGCCAATTGGCCGACCGGCAAGCCGGAAAGATGCACGAGGGCCTTGAGGCCGTATTTGCCTTTTTTTGTCAGCATGCCCGAGTCAACCCGTTGAAGCCCCAACCACCCCGCATCTGGCGGCTGTTTGTGTGCAAATAATGACGGTTTCGCCGCGCGATGATATTTCGCGAAAACAAGACGCCGAATGGCACGTTAGGCACAAACGCGTTGATTCTTTGTAACGTTTTGCCGGGATGGCGCCGTATTCGTCCTGGCGGATGGCAGAAACGAAGAAAGCCGGCTCGTTGCCGGCTTTCCTCATCTACGCAATCGATGCTGCAACCGTCAGCGGCTGCCATAGGCCTGGTCGAGCAGGCCGCCCGGGGCGAAATGCTCTTTCTGGATCTTGTCCCAGCCGCCGAAGACGTCTTCCACAGTCAGCAGGCGTACCTGTGGGAAATCGGCCTTGTATTTGGCGGCGACGGCCGCATCACGCACCCGGTTGCCGTTCTGGGCGAGGATGTCCTGGCCCTCCGGCGTGTAGAGGAAATCGAGATAGGTCTTGGCCAGTTCGCGCGTGCCGTGCTGGTCGGCGACCTTGTCGACGATCGCCACCGGGAATTCGGCGAGCAGGCTGACCGAGGGCGTCACCTGCTCGAACTTGTCGTCGCCGTACTCCTTGCGGATGCCGCGCGTCTCGGATTCGAAGGTGATCAGCACGTCGCCGATCTCGCGCTGCACGAAGGTGGTGGTCGCGGCGCGGCCACCCGTGTCGAAGATCGGCACGTTGTTGAACAGCTTGGTGATGAACTCCTTCACCTTGGCATCGTCGCCCTTGAAGGCTTCCTTGGCGTAGGCAGTGGCCGCCAGATAGGTGTAGCGCGCATTGCCGGAGGTCTTCGGGTTGGGGAAGATCACCTGCACGTCGTCGCGCACCAGATCGTTCCAGTCCTTGATGTGCTTGGGATTGCCGGCGCGCACAAGGAACGAAGGCAGCGAATAGAAGGGCGAGGCATTGTCGGGAAAGTCCTTCTGCCAGTCGGCGGAGACGAGCCCTTTCTTGACCAGGAAATCGACATCGGTGACCTGGTTGAAGGTGACGACATCGGCGCCAAGGCCCTCGGCGATGGCGCGCGCCTGCGCCGAGGTGCCGGCATGCGACTGGTCGACGGTCACGCCCGGATGCCCGGCGACGAAGGCCTTGTTGACCTGGACGAACAGTTCGCGGCCAACGTCATAGGAGGCGTTGAGCAGCTTGTCGGCCGACCAGGCTTGGGAGGATGCGAGGAACAGGCCGGCAACAGTGGCAACGCCGAGGAAAAATCGCTTCATGAAAAAGGCTCCGGATGCAATGCGTACGCTAACCATAGCCGTGGCGCAGGGGGCGGGGCGAGGCATCGAGGCGAGGGCCTGGGTCTTGTTGCTAGAAAAACTGTTGCCCGAACAGGTGGATCGTAGGATTTTCTTTCAAGAGGGTCATGCTGTATTGCGGATGAAAGATTAGGTCACTGCCATCGGGCGAGATGTCCCTTTGGCATACCAAAGTCGCCGTGGTCTCACGCCGCCGGAAACAGCTTCCAACGCCCCGGACGGAACGCCACCCGGCTCTTCTGGGCCGCGGGATGGCCGACAGGCAGTTCGATCTCGACCCGCTGGCGCTCGCCGCCGATTTCGAGTTCGACGCGCCGGGTGCCGGCGACGCGGCGGCTGGCGGCGACCGTGCCGGCGATGCAGCCGCTGCAGCCGTCGAGCAGTTCGACATCGTGCGGGCGAAAATACAGCGTCGCCTCGCCCTCGGGCGCATGCGGCGCCGACAGGCCGATCGGGCGGTCGGCAAGCCAGATTTCGCCATTCTCGACCTTGACGGGAAGTGAGCTCGATTCGCCGATGAAGCCGTAGACGAACGGCGAGTTCGGCGTGTCGTAGATGTCGTCGGCGGTGCCGACCTGTTCGATGCGGCCCTGGCTCATCACCACGACGCGGTCGGCAAGCTCCAGCGCCTCTTCCTGGTCATGGGTGACGAAGACGGTGGTGTGGCCGGTGCGGTCATGGATCTCGCGCAGCCAGCGGCGCAGTTCGCGGCGCACCTGCGCATCGAGCGCGCCGAACGGTTCGTCGAGCAAAAGCACCTTGGGTTCGATCGCCATGGCACGCGCCAGCGCGACACGCTGGCGCTGGCCGCCGGAGAGCTGCGCCGGATAGCGCTTCTCCAATCCCGAAAGCTGGACGAGGTCGAGAAGTTCGGAAGCGCGGCGGCGGATTTCCTGCGCCGGTGGCCGCGAGGATCCGTGCCGGACTTTCAAGCCGAAGCCGATATTGTCGGCCACCGTCATGTGCCGGAACAGCGCATAGTGCTGGAAGACGAAGCCGACATTGCGCTCCTGGATCGACTTCTGCGAAGCATCCTCGTCGCCGAAGAAGATCTTGCCGCGCGTCGGCCGTTCCAGCCCGGCGATCAGCCTGAGCAGCGTCGTCTTGCCGGAGCCGGACGGCCCCAGCAAGGCGATCAGCTCGCCCGACTTGATGTCGAGCGACACGTCATGGAGCGCCGGAAACCGCTCGAACTCCTTGCGCACGTTGGCAACGCGAACTTCCATACAAATCCCTTTGTAGTTGATGCATGTCGTTGTCCCAAAACCGGCTCCCACTTTTGGGCGACATGCATTTAGTCAGTGTCCGCGCGTCGCGGCGAGTTCGGCGCCGTAGCGCATCTCGAGCAGTGTTTTCAAGACCAGCGTGACGAGCGCCAGCCCGGCAAGCAGTGAAGCGACGGCAAAAGCACCGACGGCATTGTACTCGTTGTAGAGGATTTCGACATGCAGCGGCATGGTGTTGGTCAGGCCTCTGATATGGCCCGACACCACCGACACCGCACCGAATTCGCCCATGGCGCGCGCGTTGCAAAGCAGTACGCCGTAGAGCAGGCCCCATTTGACGTTGGGCAACGTGACATACCAGAAGGTCTGCCAGCCATTGGCGCCGAGCGAAAGGGCGGCCTCCTCGTCGCCATTGCCCTGTTCCTGCATCAGCGGGATCAGTTCGCGGGCGACGAAGGGGAAGGTGACGAAGACGGTGGCCAGCACAATGCCAGGCACGGCGAACAGGATCTGGATGCCATGCGCCTTCAGCCACTCACCGAGCAACCCTTGCGCGCCGAACAGCAGCACATAGACCAAGCCCGAGATGACCGGCGAGACCGAGAAGGGCAGGTCGATCAGCGTGGTGAGAAACGCCTTGCCCTTGAACTCGAACTTGGCGATCGCCCATGCAGCGGAGATGCCGAAGACGACATTGAGCGGCACAGAGATCGCTGCGACCAGCAGCGTCAGACGGATGGCCGAGCGAGCGTCCGGCTCGCCCAATGCCAGCGTATAGGCACTGATGCCTTTCGCCAGCGCCTCGTGGAAGACGATGATCAGCGGCAAGAGCAGGAAGACGCCGAGGAAGACAAAAGCGATCGCCATCAGCACGGCTTGCGCGGGACGGCTTTCCGTCACCGCCGCCGAGCGGCTCTCATGGTAGGGTTCGTAGGATTTGATTTCGGGATCAGCCATAGCGCTTGCGGCTCCATGTCTGCACGAGATTGACGACCAGAAGCATGACGAACGATAGAGCCAGCATGATCGCCGCGATCGCGGTCGCCGCCGGGTAATTGTATTCCTCCAGCCGGATGACGATCAGCAGCGGCGCGATCTCGGATTTGTAGGGCAGGTTGCCGGCGATGAAGATGACCGAGCCGTATTCGCCGACGCCGCGCGCGAAGGCCAGCGAGAAGCCGGTGATGATGGCCGGCGCCAGGCCTGGAAACAGCACGCGGGTGATGATCTGGAAGCGGTTGGCGCCAAGCGTGGCGGCGGCTTCCTCCACCTCCCTGTCGATCTCCTCCATGATCGGCTGCACCGTGCGCACGACGAAGGGCAGGCCGATGAAGACCAGTGCCACGACGATGCCAAGCGGCGTGTAGGCAACCTTGACGCCGAGCGGCATCAGCAATTTGCCGATCCAGCCATTCGGCGCATACAGCGTGGTGAGCGCAATGCCGGCGACCGCGGTTGGCAGGGCGAAGGGCAGATCGACCATGGCGTCGACGATGCGGCGGCCGGGAAAGCGGTAGCGCACCAGTACCCAGGCGACCAGCGTGCCGAAGACGACATTGACGGCCGCCGCGAGGAAGGCGGTGCCGAAGCTGATTTCCAGCGCATTGATGGTGCGGCGGTCGCTGGCGATCGCCCAGAATTCAGCCCAGCCGAGCGAGGCCGAGCGCCAGATCAGCCCGGACAGCGGAATGAGGATGATGAGGGTGAGGTAGGCAAGCGAGAAGCCGAGCGTCAATCCGAAACCTGGAATGACACTCGGCTGCCTGAATCGCCACCCCGCCTGAGCGGGTGCTGTGGTCATGGAGTTCTGGATCGTCCCTTCTCACTCAACCAGATTGTCGCCGAAGAAGCGCATTCACGGGCTTCTTCGGGCTCTGCCCAACCTCACTGGGCCGGCTTGTAGATCTGGTCGAATATACCACCATCGCCGAAATGATAAGGCTGCGCCTTCTTCCAGCCGCCGAAAAGCGGATCGTCGATGGAGATCAGCTTGATGTCGGGGGTCTTGGGCAGATCCGCCGGCGCCACCAGTTCGGGCTTGGCCGGACGATAGTGGTTCTTGGCGATGATCGTCTGGCCTTCCTTGGAATAGAGCCAGCCGAGATAGGCTTCGGCCACCTTGCGCGTGCCCTTGGCATCGACGTTGGCGTCGACGATAGCCACCGGCGGCTCGGCCAGGATCGATGTCGGCGGATAGACGATCTCGAAATTGTCGGCACCGAATTCGTCGAGCGCCAGATAGGCGTCGTTTTCCCAGCCGATCAGCACGTCGCCGATGCCCTTTTGCGCGAAGGTGACGGTCGAGCCGCGCGCGCCGGTGTCGAGAACCGGGGCATTGGCGTAGAGCTTGCCGACGAATTCCTTGGTCTTGGTTTCGTCGCCGCCATCATGGGCGTTGGCGTAAGCCCAGGCGGCCAGATAGTTCCAGCGGGCGCCACCGGAGGTCTTCGGATTGGGTGTGATCACCTGGGTGCCGTCCTTGACCAGGTCGCTCCAGTCGTGGATTCCCTTGGGATTGCCCTTGCGGACCAGGAAGATGATGGTCGAGGTGTAAGGCGCTGAATTGTTTTCGAATTTCTTGCGCCAGTCGGGATTGATCTTCTTCGATTTGGAGACGATTGCGTTGATGTCGCCCTCGAGCGCCAGCGTCACCACATCGGCGTCGAGGCCGTCGATCACGGCGCGGGCCTGGGCACCCGATCCGCCATGCGATTGCTGGATGGTGATCGCCTCGCCGGTCTCGGCTTTCCAGTGGGCGGCGAAGGCCTCGTCATAGGCCTTGTAGAGCTCACGCGTCGGATCATAGGACACGTTGAGGATGGTGGTGTCGGCAAACGCGAAACCGAGCGTGCCGAACTGGACAGATGTGGCGACCAGTGCGCCGAGCAGTTTCCGGAAATGAGGTTTGGTCATTTCTGCCTCCGTTGAACCCGGGCCAAATCTAGCGAATTGATAGAAATTAGATGCATCGAATGTTGCCTTTTTTGCCCTCCTGAAGAAAATCTTCGACGATCTCCTGCCGCATCGGGAAATATTTTCCTCGTCGGCGCCCGGCGCGGATTCGAGGTCCTAACTAGGGATGCGCGGTGCCGAGGCAAGGCCGCATGGTCCGGCAAATCACTCGGCGCTCACCGGGAAATCGAAGCGCTGGGTGGGAAGGGGCTCATGCCGGAGCGTATAGTGCCACCATTCCCGCGCGTAGTTCTTGAAACCGCCGGCACGCATGGCCTCGACGAGCAGCTTGCGGTTTGCTGTCGCTTCATTGCCGAGCGGGCGATGCGCCGTCTCGCTCGTCGGGTCGAAACAGTCGAAACCGCTGCCGAAGTCGAGCGTATCGGCATCGATGGCGCCGCAGGCGGGTTTGGCGACGGATGGGCCGTCGGCCCGCGCAATCGCGACATCGACGGTCGAACCGCGCGAATGGGTTGACAACTCACCAACATAGCCCTTGGCGATGAGGTCGCCACGCCGAACCCCGGGATACCATTGCGGATCGGGCGGCCCGCCTTGTCGCGTCCAGTCGCCCATGTCGGCGACGGCACGGGCAGGGCGGTAGCAGTCGAAGACGACCAGCGTCAGGCCTCGAGCGGCGATTGCCTGCTGGACGCCGGCAAGAGCTTGCGCCGCCTGCGAGGTGAGGATGCAGAGTGGTGCGTCGTAGCCGGTCACCTTGCGGTGCAGGAAATTGTCCGCGCCGGCGTAGCGGATGTCCTGGCGGATGGACGGGGCGATATCGACGAGGCGGACGAAGCCGGCGGGGAGGGCATCGGCATGTGCCGGCAGAACGGAAGCGACAACCGTCAGCGCATAAAAGCCAACGCGCAGAATCGCCTGGCTCACTCTATTCAACGAACACTTTCACGCTGGCCGCTCGCCCGGCCGCGTCGATCACGGTCAGCGTCGAGTAACCGGTGCCGTCCGGTTGCCAGGTCGCGGTGCGGCGGCGGTCGATGCCAACCAGCGGTTTGCCGTTCGCAAGCCAGCGGAACGGCGCACGGCCGCCTTGCAGCTTGAGCACCAGCGGCGTGGCGTCGGCGGAATTCGTGGCGAGGTCGACGCGGGCGCCGTCCGGCGGGAAGATGATCGTCGGCGCGGGCTCGGTCGGCGTCGCCTGCACCAGGCCATCGGCGCCAGCGCCGAAGCGGGCGAGCGTCACCGGCAACTCCTCGCGCTTGGGGGTGAAGGCGCCGGGCGGCTTGCCCGGCAGCGGCACGGTCGCAAGGCCTGAGCGGACAAAGCCCTCGAACAGGATGGGAGCGGCCGAGACATAGCCGGAAAGGCCCGGCACGGCGCTGGCGTCCGGGCGACCGACCCAGACGCCTAAGACGTAGCGGCCGTCGAAGCCGACCGACCAGGCGTCGCGGTAGCCGTAGGAGGTGCCGGTCTTGTACGCGATGCCGCGCTGCAAGGCGCCTTCCGGTGGCTTGACCCCCGACAAGATGTCGATGATCTGCCAGTTCGCCTGGTCGTTGAGGATGATGGCGGTGGTGCGCTCGGCATTCGTCGGCTCGGTGCCGTCATGCAGCGTGTGCGTCTTGCCGCCATTGGCGAGCCCCGTATAGAGCTGGACGAGATCGCGCAGCGTGACGCCAACGCCGCCGAGGCCGATGGCCAGGCCCGGCGCCTCGTTGACCGGCAGGATCGGGTTGACGCCGGCCTGACGGAAGCGCGCGGTCAGCCGCGCCGGGCCGACCGCATCGAGCACGCGGATCGCCGGCACGTTGAGCGACAATTGCAGTGCCTGCCGGACGCTGACATCGCCCTGATAACCCATGTCGAAATTCTTGGGCCGGTAGCCGCCGAAATCGACCGGGCTGTCCTCGATCAGCGTTTCCTGCGCCACCAGCCCCTGTTCGAAGGCGAGGCCATAGATGAACGGTTTCAGCGTCGAGCCGGGCGAGCGCACGATCTTGGTCATGTCGATCCAACCCGAGCGGCTGGCATCGAAGAAATTGGCCGAGCCGACTTCGCCCAGAATGTCGCCGGTGCGGGAATCGGCCAGCACCATGGCGACGGACAGACGCGGTCCGAGCTTGGTCGCGGCGTCCCTGGCCACCTGTTCCAGTCCTTCCTGAACGCTCTTGCGAATCGTCAGCTTGAGCGGCTCGCCGGGAACGGCCCTGGGCAGCATCGCATAGGCGGCGTGCGGGGCAAGCGCCGGCAAGGCGCGGCGCAGGCCCGACACGTCGTCAAGGGCGGCGCGCGCGGCCTCGCGTTCGCCGATCAGGCCGGACGAGACCATGCGGGTCAGTACGCGGTCACGGGCGGCATGGGCGATTGCGAGGTTGCGGTCGGGCCGGCGCTTCTCCGGCAATTGGGGCAACGCGACGAGCAGGGCGGCTTCCGAAACGGTGAGTCGCTTCGGCTCCTTGCCGAAATAGGCAAGCGAGGCGGCGCGCACGCCTTCGAGGTTGCCGCCATAGGGCGCCAGCGTCAGATAGCGTTCGAGGATCTCGCGCTTGGAGAGCCGCCGCTCGATCTGGATGGCGCGCAGTATCTGCTTGATCTTGGAGCCGAGGCTGCGGCTTTCGCGCGGCTCGATCAGACGGGCCAGCTGCATCGACAGGGTCGAGCCGCCAGAGACGATGTGGCCGCTGGCGGCGAACTGGCCGGCTGCGCGGCAAAGCGCCAGCACGTCGATGCCCTGATGGTCCCAGAAGCGTTTGTCCTCATAGGTGACCAGCATGTCGACGAACTGCTTGTCGACCTGGTCGATCCGGGTTTCGAGCCGCCAGTAGCCGTCCGGCGTGGCGAAGGCGCGCAATAGCTGGCCGTCGCGGTCCTGGACTTCGGTCGAGACCGTGAGTTCCGCCGGCAGCGGCGGCGGGAAGGCGCGGTCGAGTTCCCAGAGGGTGGCGACGGACACCGCGAGAATGCCGGCGCAGGAAGCTGCGGCGATCGCTGCGCGACGGAGCAATTTTTGCGAGAGCATGGCGCCGCCCCTCATCCGGCTGCCGGCACGACGGCCCTTCGGGCGTTCGCCGTTCGAAAAGCCAAGCAGTTGGCTTTTCGTCCGCTGCGCGGACCACGGTTCACCTCCCCGTATGGTGACGGGGAGGAGGAAGCTGTCATTAGCGCCATCGCCATTTGCATGATCGCCACGATAGGCACCTTACGGCGCCTTGATTTCCATCATGCCGGTGGCGGTGCGGGCCGAGTATTGCGGCCGGTACATGTCTTCCACGGTTGCCGCCGGATGGGCATAGGTGCCCGGCGTCACCGCGCGCACGACATAGGCGAGCGTCAGATTGTGGTCGTGATCGCCGTCGGCCGGGTTGAACGCCGCGACGAAACGGTCGTCGCGGAATTCGAGATGGGCCGCGTCGGTCTGCGCCAGCCAGGAGAAGTTCGTCAATTGCGCGCTGGAGACCAGGCCGGGATTGTCGATCTCGAAGCCGGCCGGCAACAGGTCGGTGACCAGCAGGCGCGACGGCCAGCTGTTCTGCTCGGTGACCTTGAGCACGACGACATAGCGTTCGTTCTGGGTTGCCTCCGTCACATTGGCTTCGGTGCCGTCGAGCTTGTAGTAGGTGCGGCTGATGGTGAAGCCGTCGCCGCCGGCCGGCATTGGCTGGATCGGCGACGCCACGGTGGTGACGACGGCCTGCAGCGGGGTCTTGCCGGTGTTGGCGATTTCGAGCGGGCTTTCGACCAGTTCGGAGCCGTTGACCTGGTTGGAATAGCCACCCGAATGCGGCGCGCCATTGACGGAGAGCGTGATCGAATCATTGCCCTCCTTCAGCGCGCGGGCCGCCAACAGCATCCAGGAATCGTCCTGGGTGCTGGTCCAGCGCACTTCGGCGCGTTGCCGGGTCACCAGCTTGATCAGCTCCGGCACGACCGACGAAACCGGCTTCGATTCCGCCGCCAGCGACAGCATTGCCGCGCCGTCACGCAGCGCCGAACCGTAGTCGGAGCGGTACCAGTCGTAGTCGGTGCTCGATTTGGCGAGCTGCAGCGCGGTCTTGAAGGTCGCCTCCGAGCGCTGGGTGTCGCCGTAGAGCGCAAGGCTCGCCGCCAGCTGGGCAACGGCCATCGGGCTCGAGAAGGCTTCGAGCTGGGTGTCGGCGTAGTAGCGCAGATCGCCGATCGAGGCCTTCTTGTTGCGGGCCAGGACGTAGAGGGCGTAGGCGATCTCGCTGCCGCGGTCCTGTACGCTCTGGTCGTAGCCGAGCGAGTTCTGCAGATTGCTCAGCGCCTGGTTCATGGCAAGAGCCGGCACGTCGTATTTCTGCTCGCGTGCCCTGGTCAGGAACTCGCTGACATAGGCGTCGAGCCACAGATCGCCGGAGCCCGGGCCCCACAGGCCGAAGCTGCCGCTCGAGGACTGGTAGCTCAGCACCTTATAGATGGCATCCTGGATACGGCCATGCAGGTCGGGGTCGCTTTCCATGCCGACGCCCGAGGCCATCTCGTTGACATAGAGAAGCGGCATGGCGCGGCTGGTGGTCTGCTCGGCGCAACCATAGGGGTAGCGGTCGAGCGTCATCAGGAGCGAGGGCACGTCGAAGGCAGCCGTCTGCGAAACGCCGACGCTGACGGTAGCGCCTTCCAGCAGGCTTGCCGCCAGCAGTTCCTTGTCGACGCGCAGCGCGCCGCCATTGCCCTTGAGGTCGACCACAAGGCGCGTGGTGACCGGCAATTGCGCCGGGCGCACCGGCACGTAGAGCGTCTGCTCGACCTTGGTGCCGTCGGCGTGCGCCAGCTTGATGGTGAGCGAGGCATTGCCCGGTGTCTTGGCGATCAGCGGCACGGTCAGCGTCTGGCGCTTGCCCTGGGCGAGCGTCAGCTTCTGGGGCAAGGGCTTGTCGCCGGTCGACAGGTCGCCTGTCGTGTCGATCGAGAAGGCATAGTCGCCGGCCGGGCCGTCGGTGTCGGCCACGTCAAGCCGCATCACGGCATTGTCGCCGGGCGCCAGGAAGCGCGGCAGGCCGGCGGTGATGACCACCGGGTCGCGCACGATGACATCCGACTGGGCATGGCCGACCGCTTCCTTGGTCCAGGCGACGGCCATGACGCGCACGGTGCCGTTGAACTGCGGGATGTCGAAGTCGATCCGTGCCTTGCCGTCGGCGTCGAGCTGGACCGGGCCGGAGAAGAAGGCGACCAGCTTTTCGGTGGGCGGGCTGCCTTGCGCCTGCATGTTGGCGCCGTCACCGCCGCTCCTGAGCTTGCCGGTGGTGCCCAGCGAGCCGTCGATCAGGCGGCCATAGATGTCGCGGATCTCCATGCCCAGCATGCGCTGGCCGAAGAACCAGTTCTCCGGGTCGGGCGCCTTGTAGTTGGTCAGGTTGAGGATGCCGACATCGACGGCGGCAACCATGACATAGGCGTTGGTGCCCGGCTGCACGCCGGCCACGGAAACCGGGATCGACAGCTGCTGGCGCGGCATCGTCTTGTCCGGCGGCGTCAGCGTGACCGCGAGCTTCTTGGCGCCCGGATCCACCGTCAGCCATTTCACGCCGATGGCGCGGGCCGGCATGCGCGTCTCCTGCGCATCGCCCGGCCGGAACAGGGTTGCCGTGACATAGGCGCCGGCGCCCCAATCGTCACCGACGGGAATGTCGATGGTGCTGCCGCCGGCCGGGACGGTGGCCGTGATTGTCTTCAACAGCTTGTCGGAACCGATATTGATCAGAAGTTCGCCGGCAAAATGCGGCGAGACCTTCAGCTTGGCCACTTCGCCCGCGGCATAATTGCCCTTGTCGAGAGCGATCTCCAGGCCGTCAGGCGTTTCGGTGGTGGTCGAGGCGACATACCAGCCGGCGTCGAACTCATAACTGGTGGCCGGTCCCTCGGGATCGGAGGTTTCGACCTCGAGCCGGTATTGGCCCCAATCGACGGGAACGGAAACGGTGGCGTCGCCATCGGCCCCGAGGTCGATCTGGCCATTGGCGATCGACTTGGTGAAGGTCACCGGCTCGTAGCTCCACGAATTGTTGGAGCGGTACCACTGGTAATTGCGTTCGACCTTGACCAGCGTCCACTGCGCGCCTGTCAGCGCCTCGCGCTTGCCGGCCGGATCGACCGCAATCAGACTGAATTTGGCCGTGCCGCCCTGCGGCACTTCTTCGTCGGCGAAGTCCGGACGGATGCCGATCATATGGCCTTGCGGGCGAATGCCGATGTCGAGCGAGCGCTCGATGGCGCGGCCACCGGTTTCGCGCATGCGCACCGTCACCTTGCCGTTGACCAGCTTGGTGGTCGAGGGCAACTGATCGACGGTAACAGGGAAGGTCGCCTTGCCGTCATCGCCGACCACCGGCAGGTTGGTCAGAGGCGTCACCGTGGGCTCAGCCGACTGCTCATCGGCGAGGCCGAAGGAGAAGTTGGGGAAGCGGTCCCAGTCGCGCGCCGTCGACAGCGTCAGCTCGCCTTCCAGCGCCAGGCCCGCCGCCGGCGCGCCATAGAGGAAGCGGCCGTCAATGTTGATGTTGGCGGTTTCGCCGCGCTCGATCTCCTGCTTGTCGGCCTTCATGTCGAATTCGATGCGATCCGGCACGAAGTCCTCGACCAGGAACATCTGGCTGGCGACCGCCGGCTGCTTCGGATCGGTGTAAATCGACACCGACCAGGTGCCGCGCATGGCGTTGGGTTCGAGCGGCAGGTCGACGGCATGGCCGCCGGCCGAAGCGCCGTCGCTGACGATGCGGCGGTCCTCGACGCCGTCGGGACGCGAGAAGATGAAGGTCAGCGGCAGGTTCTCTACCGCCTTGGCGGCGCCATCGCGGGCAAGGGCGGCGACATGGACATCCTCGCCGGCGCGGTAAATGCCGCGTTCGGTCCAGGCATAGACGTCGAGCGCGCCGGGCGCCGCGCGCCCGGTGACGCCGCGGTCCGACAGGTCGAAGCCGGCCTTGGACATGTCGAGGAAGACGAAATCATTGTCGCCCTGCTTGGCCATCAGCACGGCCGGAACCATGCCGCCGTCGCCGCGCGTCAGGCCGGGGTTGAAGACCGCGTGGCCGTCGGCATCCGATGTCGCGGTGCCGAGAATCTCGTTGTTGCGGGCAACCAGCGTCAATTCGGCGCCCGCTATCGGCTTGGCCGAGCCCAGCGAACGGGCAAAGACATTGAGCCCATCCTGGCCGGTATAGGTCGACAGGCCGATGTCGGAGACGACGAACCACTGCGTGGCCAGCGAATTGTAGTCGTCGCCCTTGCCGTCGACGGCCTGCGCGGTCAGCACATAGACGCCGGGCTTGCGCTGCGGCAGCGCTTCGTCGACCGGGAAGGAGGTGGTGACCTCCTTGTTGAGGTCGTTGACGATGTCGAGCTTGCCCTGCCAGACAGGCGCGCCCATCTGCTCGGAAATGTTGGAAATGTCATAGCCGTCGAGCTGGTGCAGGAACTGGTAGCCCGACAGAAGCTGCGCCAGCGAGCGGTCGCCGATGCGGTAGAGCTTCATTTCGGCGGCGTTCATGTTGACGGTGACGACCGGAATGCCGCGGCGCGCGCCGGCCGGCAGCACGAAGCTGTCACCGGTGAAGCGGGCGGACGGGGCGCGGTCCTGCACATAGATCGACAGCACCACGGGAGCGGCGGTCACTTCGCCGATGGCCGCCGGCAGGCCGGCGCGGAAGGTGACGTCATAATGCTGGCCGTGTTCGAGGCCTTCGACGCAGATCTGCTTGTCCTTGGCCTCGACGCCTTTCGGCGGCGCGTTGTCGACAGTCACGAACTGCGCGTAGTCGACGCCGGTCTTGACCAGTTCCTCGGAGAATTGCGCGCAGATGCGGGGCGCGCTGGTGTCGGCATCGACGCTGTGGTCGACGACACGGAAACCCTTGCGGGCCTTGAGATCGGCATAGTCGGCCTGCACGGCCGGCGACGCAACCAGCGCAAGGCTCGCCTCATAGGCCTGCAGCGCCGGGCGGTAGAGATCACGCTTGTCGAGGCCGGCGCCAAGCAGCGCCAGCACGTCCGCGCGCGTCTTGGTGGTGCGTAACAACTTATAGGCGTTGAAGGCGGCCGAAGTGGCGTTCATCGGCAAGGTCGACGCTTCGGAGGTGTTGGTGGCGGGCTGCACAGCCAGCGTTTCACGCGCCAGATTGAGCCAGAGTTGGCCATCATCGGGCATCACCGAGACCGCGGCCTCGTATTTCTGCATGGCGGAGCGATGGTTGCCGGTCAGCACGGCCTGTTCGGCCGAGTTGATCAGGGCGGCCATGCCTTCGGTCGGCTTGTCGAAGGCCGGGCCAAGCAGCCTGTTGCGGTACTGCTGGGCCTGGTCGGCCATCCAGTTGGGGAAGAAGGTCAGTTCTGGCGGCGCGCCGATATCGGGATCGCCGTCAATGTTGACGACCTTGCCGGCGACCGCGCCGTTGAATGGTTTGAGCTGGTTGTAGTCGGATTTGAGAAAGCACCATTTGGCCTTGGTGTTGTAGGTGAAGGCACGGCAGGCCGGATCGCCAAGGCATGTCGTCTTGCACTGGTCGAGGGTGACATTCTGATCGGATCTGAGATCAAAGCCGAAATAGTCGGAATTGTCCGTCGTTGCGATTCGCCGGGCCTCGGCCGCTTGCGCGACACCATTCCAGGCCAAGACATTGGCCCAGGCGAAGAAGAGAAGGATCAGGATTGACAGACCACGAGCCGCGCGCATTGCCATTACACCCTCCAGACAATTGCAGACGTCCAGGCATGTTCAAGCTCCAGTCAAGCTTGTCAACTCAGGACGCGGCAGGGTTCCGCCTGCCAACGGTTTCCTTTCCGGCCGATGACCGGTAGTACCTCCATAGGACAGGGGATCACGCATTCTTGCGGCGACGCAAAAGGTGTGAATTCCAAGCCCGTCCTATTTCAGACAATTGGATTGTGGCCCCTTTACGAGCGCTTCAGAACTTCATTCCAATTTTAGTTTTGTAACCTAGGTTGTCTTAATGCCGGCGCATGAAGAGCAGATGTCAGGAGGGACCGCGCCAGGGCGCGTGCTTCCGCGCGTCCTGCTCTTGGCCATGATGTGCGCGACCGCGCTGGCCGCCGAATCAAGGTCTGCGGCCGCTTTCGAGCTTTTCGGCATCAAGCTGTGGGGATCGTCCAACGACGAGGACGCCGATATCGTCGATCCGCTGCGCTATGCCGTTACCATCACAGCGCCCGATGCCGACAAGGATCTGGTCAAGAAGCTCGAAAACGCCTCGGCGCTGAAGGGCGATGAGGATCGGCCGGTTTCCGGTTCGCTCGGGCTGATGGCCAAGGCGCGCAGCGATAGGGAACAACTGGTCGCCGCCCTTTACGCCGATGCCCGCTACGAAGGCGTGGTCACCATCACCATCGACGGCAAACCGCTCGACGACTTGCCGCCGGATGCCGAATTCCAGGGTCCGCAGCCGATTCCGGTGGCGATCAATATCGCCGCCGGCCCGAAATTCACCCTCGGCGACATCAGGCTGGAGGGCGACGCGGCGGGGCTGATGAGCGCCGATTACGGTCTGATATCGGGCGGCGACGCCGGATCGGGGGCGGTGCTCAAGGCCGAGGCGCTGATCGTGCGGACGCTGAAGGAGCAGGGCCGGCCGCTGGCCAAGGTGACCGACCGGCAGATCGTCGCCGATCATGCCACCTCGACGCTCGACGTGACGCTGACGGTGGCGGCCGGACCGGTCGCCGGCTATGGCGCGACCACGGTGGAGGGCACGGAGAACGTCGACCGCGATTTCACCGAATACATGACGGGCTTGAAACGCGGCAAGCAGTATTCGCCGCAGGAGATCAGCGACGCACGCGACAGGCTGCTGGCGCTGGAAGTCTTCAACAGCGTCACCTTCAAGGAAGCCGACAAGCTCGATGCCGACGGCAACATCCCGATCGGCGTCCAGGTCAGCGAGCGCAAGCCGCGCTATTTCGGCCTTGGCGGCACCTTCTCGAACACGGAAGGGCTGGGCCTGGAGGGCTATTGGGGCCACCGCAACCTGTTTGGTCACGCGGAAAAGCTGCGTATTGATGGCGCCATCAGCGGCATCGGCAGCAACAACCTGTCCGAGCTGAACTACAATGCGGGCATCATGTTCGAGAAACCCGGCGTGATCGGGCCGGCGTCGAAGTTCTTTGCCAGCTTCAAGACCGTGCTCGAGCATCCGGATGCGTATGACCATTTCTCGGTCAAGGGCAGCACCGGCCTGTCCTATGAACTCGACAAGAAGCAGACGGTCTCGGCGGAAGTGGCGCTCGACTATTCCAGGATCACGGATGCGTTCGGCAAGCACACCTACCTCATCGCCAGCGTTCCCCTGCAATATGTCTATGACAACAGGGATAGCAGGCTGAACCCGACCAGGGGCTTCCGGGTGCTGGCCTATGCCGAGCCGAGCTACGACATTCTGAGCGGTGCGGCCTTCCTCAAGCTGAAGGGCGAGGGATCGGCCTATCAGTCGCTGGACACGGCCTCGAAATTCGTGCTGGCCGAGCGCGTCGCCGTCGGCTCGATCGTCGGCACCGGGCTGCAGAACGTTCCGGCCGACCGACGCTTCTACTCCGGTGGTGGCGGTTCGGTGCGCGGCTATGCCTATCAGGGCATAGGCCCGAAAGACTTCACCGGCCAGCCGATTGGCGGCCTGTCCTTCTTCGAGACCTCGGTCGAAATGCGCATAGCCGTCACCGATACGATCGGTATCGTGCCGTTCGTCGATGCCGGCACGGTGTCGACCAAGTCGGTTCCCAACTTCTCCGACGTCAAGGTCGGCGCCGGTGTCGGCCTGCGTTACGTCACGCCGTTCGGGCCACTGCGCATCGATGCGGCCGTGCCGCTCAACCGCGATCCCGGCGATCCGCATTTCGGCATCTATGCCGGCATAGGGCAGACGTTCTGAAATGAAGACGGTGTGGCGCATCCTTCGCATTGTCCTCTACACGCTGCTGATCGTGGTCGCGGGCGCGATCGGCGCGCTCGTCGTCCTGACAAAGACAGAGCGCGGACGCGACAATCTCGCCGGCATCATTTCGCGGCTGGCTTCGAACGACGACCGCAAGATCACGGTCAGCGGCATTGACGGCATCTGGGCGGGCGCGCTCAGCGTCGACCATGTGGTGCTGGAAGACCGCCAGGGCGCCTGGCTGGTGGCGCGCAAGGTCGCCGTCGACTGGTCGCCGCTGGCGCTGCTGTCGAAAAGCTTCAGTGCAGGCCGCATAGCCGCCGGGCGCATCGAACTGGCACGCCTGCCGGTGGCCGGCACGCAGCCGCCAGCGCAGGGCGGCACGGCCACGCTGCCGGTTTCCATCGACATCCGAGAGATAGACCTGCCGGAAATCGCGCTTGGCCAGCAACTGGCCGGCACCGGCATCGCCGAACTCGCCGCCAAGGGGATGCTCAAGGTCGACGCGGCGCCGCTCGCGGTCGAGACGGTGCTCAACGTCACCCGCCATGACGGCAAGCAAGGCAATGTCGCCGCCAAGATCCACTTTGCGCCGGCAGACAACAGGCTGGACCTTGACCTCAAGGCATCGGAGCCGGCCGGCGGCATCATCGCCAATCTGCTCAAGCTGCCCGATACGCCGCCGGTCGACATAGCGGTCTCGGGCACCGGACCACTGGCCAACTGGAATGGCATCGCCACATTCATGGTCGACGGCAAGATCGTCACGCAACTGACGGGCCGTCATCAACTCACCGACAAGGGCAACCACGTCGAGGCCAAGGGCGACGGCGAGTTCGCGCCCTTCCTGCCGGAAAATCTGAGGCCGCTGTTTACCGGCAAGACCAGCTTCGATGTCGCGGGCACCGCGACATCGGCCGGCGGCATCAGTGTCGACCGGGCCAGCGTCGAAAGCGACGCGATCCATGGCACAGCCACCGGCATCGCCGACCCCGCCGGCGCCAGCGATCTGTCGGTCGAAATCGCCGCCAAAAGCGCGCCGGTGCAGATCGTCGTGGGAAGCGCGGCGCAACCGATCACTGTCGCGATCAGGAACGCCACCGCCCGCGCCTTCGGCGACGGCAAGGCGCCGATCATCGATATCGGTGCCTCGCTGGCTTCGGTGGTGGCGGGCGGTACCCAGCTCTACGATATTTCGGGACAGATCCATTCCGACGGCTTCGACATTCAGAACCGCGCTGGGCCGGTCTCCGTGAAGCTGGCGGCGGGCGGGCTGAAGACCGACGTGGCGACGCTGGCGCCGCTGATCACCGGCAAGGTCGATGTCGACCTCGCCGGATCGCTGAGCAAGGACGCCATCGCCATCGACCAGGGCACGCTGCGCTCCGATGCGCTCAATGCCTCGCTGACGGCGACGGTGGCACTTGCCGACCTGTCGATGCGGCTCAAAATGAACGCCGACGCAGTGGCGACGGCCTTGCCGCCGCAGATCGCCTCGGTGCTTGGCGCACGGGTGAAGTTCTCGGCCGCCGCGACGCGCGATCCACAAGGAGCCTTTGCCGCCAACTCGATCTCGTTGACCTCCGGATCGCTTAGCGCCAGCGGCACCGCCAGCATGCAAGGCACGGATATCCAGGCCGACATCAAGGGCAAACTGGGCGACGTGTCGGTGTTGTCGCCGACGGTCGGCGTGCCGGTTGCCGGCGGTGTGGATTTCGCGCTGTCGGCAAGCGGCGCCAGGACGGCCCCGGATTTCACCGTCTCCGCCAACAGCGACAGCCTGACCGCCTCGGGCCGCACGGTGAAGGCGATCAAGCTGACGGCAAGCGGCAAGGCGGACATAGCGAGCCCCTCGGCCGATGTTTCGCTGACCGGATCGGTCAACGACCAGCCGCTCGATATCAAGGCGGCGCTGGTGACCAGCGAGGGCAAGCGCTCGATCAACGGTTTCCTGGTCTCGCTCGGCGACAACAAGGTTTCCGGCGACCTGGTGCTCGATGACAGGTTCATGCCGCTCGGCACGCTGACGCTCGCCGCACCGGCAATCGACCAGCTGGCGGCACTCGCCGGCCAGGCCGTGACCGGCGACATCAACGGCACCATCCTCTTTGCCAAGGACGGCGACGCACCCTCCGTCACCATCGATGCGAAAAGCACGTCTGTCGCGCGTGGCGAAGTGACGGCCAAGGCGATTGCCGTCAACGCGCTGATCGCCAACTATCTCAAGGCGCCGGCGATCTCGGGCACCATCAAGGCCGACAGCGTCACCTCGGGCGCCACCGAGATCAGCGGCATCGGCGTCGACCTGAAGCGCGACGGCGACTGGACCAATTTCACCGGCGGCGCCACCATAGCAGGCATTCCGGCGACCGCCGCCGGCCGGGTCAAGATTGCTGAGGGCACCACCAGCGTCGAGATTGCTTCGGGCGAAGCCACGGTTCGCGGCATCAAGGCGGCAATCGCTGAACCCTCGACCCTGACCATCGCCAACGGCACCACCAGCATCGAGAAGCTGGCGCTCGATGTCGGCGGCGGTTCGGTGACGCTGTCGGGCAACGCCGGCCAGACGCTCGATCTCGCCGCACAGTTTTCCGCGCTGCCGGCGGCCCTGGCCAATGATTTTGCCCCCGCGCTCGATGCGGTGGGAATGCTCGGCGGCGCTGCTCAAGTGACTGGAACGCCGGCTGCCCCCGAAGTTCGGTTCAACGCACAGCTTGCAGGCGTCGAAACCAGCCAGACCCGCCAGGCCGGGCTCGGGTCGCTCGCGGTCGACGCGGCCGGCACCTACACCCTGGCCGGCGGCGTCGTCCTCGACCATGCGACGCTGTCCGGCGACAAGATTTCCGGCGAGGCCTCCGGCACCATCAATCCGAACGGCGCCAGCGATTTTGCCCTCGACCTTACATCGTCGGGACCGAGCCTGCCGCTGACGGTCGGAAGCGCCGCGAGCCCGGTGAAGATCGAGATACGGTCCTTGTCGGCCAAGGCGGCGGGCGAGACCGCGCGAGCCCGCCTGGACGTCTCCGCGATCCTGCCTTCGGTCACCACCAGCCCGGCGAAGGTGGACGGGCTTGTCCTGGCATTGCATTCGGATGCGTTCGATCTCAAGAACCGCGCCGGACAGGTTTCCGGCACGGTGTCGGTGGACAAGGTCGGTCTCGACAATGCCGTTATCGCACCGCTGATCGCCGGCAAGGTGACGGCCGCGCTGAACGCCCGGCTGACGTCGGACGGCATAGCCATCGACAGCGGCTCGCTCAAGAGCGATGCGCTGAACAGCCAGGTCGCCGGGCAGGTGTCGTTGCGCGATGGCGCCATCGACCTGAAGCTGAGTGCGGATGCCCCGTCATCGGCCTTGCCGGCGGCGGCGCGCGGCATGCTTGGCGAGCGCGCGCAGATCAGCGCCACGCTGAAGCGCGATCCCAACGGCAGCATCAATCTCGATGGGTTGAAGCTGGTCTCGGGCGGACTGACCGCACAAGGGCGGGCGAGCCTTGCCGACAACAAGCTGGCCGCCGACATCACCGGCGCCCTTGCCGACATCTCGCCGCTGTCGAAGGACGCCAAGGGCGCCATTGCCTTTGCGCTGAACGCACAGGGCCCGGCCATCGCCCCCGATCTGTCGCTGACGGTCAACAGCGATCGGCTTTTGGTGGCGGAGCGCGAGATCACCGGACTGAAGCTCACGGCTACCGGCAAGGCGGATGCCGCCAACCCGGCCGCGAACGTGCAACTGACCGGCAATGTCGCGGGACAAGCCTTGCAAGGCAGCGCGGTGCTGGCGACGGCGGACGGCAAGAGCGCCATCAACGGCCTGCTCCTGTCGCTCGGCAAGAACCGGATTTCCGGCGATCTGGCGCTGGACGACAAGTTCGTACCCGAAGGCACCATCTCGCTCGACCTGCCCGATATCGGCCCGCTCGCCGCGCTGGCGCTGGAAAAGGCGGAGGGCGACGTGCGCGGCACGATCGCCTTCACGAAGAACGGTGCCGCACCTCAGGTCGCCATCAAGGCGGCCACCGCCTCGATCACGCGCGGCGATCTCCAGGCGAAGGCGGTTTCCATCGATGCGCTGATCGCCAATTATCTCGCCGCACCGGTGACCTCGGGCAAGATCCGCGCCGACACCGTCAAATCGGGCGGCACCGTGATCAGCGGCATCGATGTCGATCTGAAGCGCGACGGCGACTGGACCGGCTTTTCCGGTGGCGCCACGGTCAAGGGCATTCCGGCCAAGGCGGCCGGCCGCGTGAAGGTGGCCAATGGCACGACCACCATCGAACTCGCTTCCGGCCAGGCGACCGTCCAGGGCATCAAGGCGGCCATCGCCCAGGCTTCGACGGTCAGCATCGCCAACGGCACGACGACGCTGGACCGGCTGGTGCTCAACCTTGGCGGCGGCACGGCGACGGTGACCGGCAAGGTCGGGCAGGCGCTCGACATCAACGCGGCGCTGGCGAAGGTGCCGATGTCGCTCGCCAACGGTTTCTCGCCGGGTCTCGATGCCGCCGGTTCGATTTCCGGCACGGTGAAGGTGACCGGCGCGCCGGCGAGCCCTTCCGTAGCCTTCAACATAGACGCGGCCGGCGTGCAGACGTCGCAAACCCGAGGCGCCGGCGTCGGCGCGGTCGGAGTTGCCTCCTCCGGTACCTTTGCCGGCAACAAGCTGACCTTCAACGCCAATGTCAGCGATGGCGCCGGCCTTGGCCTCAAGGGCGGCGGCACGGTGACGACGGCGGGCACGCCGGCGCTGGTGCTCGACTTCAATGGTGCCGTGCCCTTCGGCATGCTCAGCCAGAAGCTTGCCGCGCAGGGCTTGTCGCTGTCGGGAACAGCCACGGTCAATGTCCAGGTGCGCGGCCCGGCGACGTCGCCTGTCGTCGGCGGTAGTGTCAGCACATCGGGCGCGCGGCTGGTCGATGCCCGCTCGGGCCTGGCCGTCAACGATCTCGCGGCCGATGTCTCGATCGGCGGCGGCGTCGCCAGGATCAACCGCCTGACCGGAACATTGTCGACGCGCGGCAGCCTGTCGGCCAGCGGCACGGTCGGCATCAACCCGGCGCAAGGTTTTCCGGCCGACCTGTCGATCAAGCTCACCGACGGGCGCTATACGGACGGACGCGTGGTGACCGCCAATCTCGGCGGCGACCTGACGATCAAGGGGCCGCTGGTATCGGCACCGGCGATTGCCGGCGCCGTCAATCTCGCCAAGACCGTCATCACGGTTCCGGATAAGTTGCCGGGCTCGCTCTCGGCGCTCGACGTCAAGCACAAGAACGCGCCCGGCGCCGTCAGCGCGCAGGACAAGGCGCTGCGCCCGGCAACGACGTCGGGCAAGAGCGGCGGCAGCGGGCTTGCGCTCGACGTCACCGTCAATGCGCCGAACCAGATCTTCATCCAGGGCAGGGGCGTCGATGCCGAACTGGGCGGCTCGCTCAGGCTGACCGGCCCGGCCTCGTCGCCGCAGGCCGTCGGCACCTTCACCTTGCAGCGCGGCCGGCTGTCGATCCTGGGCAAGCGGCTGACCTTCACCGAGGGTACGGTCGGTTTCTCCGGCTCGCTGGTGCCCTATCTCAACCTGACGGCGACCACGACGACGGCCAGCGCCACCGTCACCATCGTGGTGTCGGGCGAGGCGACCAATCCGAAATTCACCTTCTCCTCGGTGCCGGCGCTGCCCGAGGACGAGGTGCTGGCGCAATTGATCTTCGGCCGGTCCATGTCGAACCTGTCGCCGCTGCAGATCGCGCAGCTGGCCGAGGCGGCCGGCCAACTGGCTGGCGTCGGCGGCTCGACGTCGCTGCTGGAGAACCTGCGCAGCGCCATCGGCGTCGACGATCTCGACGTCACCACCGACGACAAGGGCGGCACGGCGGTCTCGGCCGGCAAATACCTCAACGACCGCACCTATGTGACCATCCAGAAGGGCGACAAGCCGGGCTCGGGCAAGGCGACCATCGACCTCAATGTCGGGCGTGGCGTCAAGTTGCGTGGCGAGGCGACGGACGCCGGCGAGGCCAAGGGCGGAATCTTCTACGAAAAGGAATATTGAGGGACTGGCCCTCACCATTGCCGGGACTGGCGCTGTCGTAACCCGTGCCAATGTCTCAGTTTAATCGCCCTGAGTGGATTTTGGCGAAATCTGGGCGCACTAGCAATTTTGCGTCAAGACTGTCGCTATCGCGCGTACCGCTCCCTTTTCAAAGTTGCACATTCGCCAACATGTTCCCAATCCAAGCCGTCTTTGACATCAGGGCCTGGATGCGGAATGTTAATCGGCGGAAAGCCAACAATGGGAGTTAGTCATGACAATCTACAAGAGTAATGGCGATCGCGTTCCGGATCACATCCTGGCCATGGCCGAAGAAGCCAAGGCAGGTAAGGTTGATCGCCGCGAATTCCTGGCCATGGCAAGCGTCTTCGGCGCCTCGACGGCGATGGCCTATGGTCTTCTCGGTCTCGCCGATCCGACGCCGGCAAGGGCAGAAGAGGTAAAAGGCAAGAAAGGCGGCACGCTGAAGGTCGCGCAGTGGATCAAGGATCCCAAGGATCCTCGCAAGGCCGACTGGTCGGAAATTGCCAATGCCGAGCGCCAGGCGCTCGAGCCACTGGTCAAGTACACGAGCGAATATACGTTCCGTCCTTATCTGCTGGAAAGCTGGGACGTGAACGACGACGCCACCCAGTACACGCTGCATGTGCGCAAGGGCGTGACCTGGTCGAACGGCGACCCCTTCACAGCCTCTGACGTCGTCTTCAACCTGAAGCGCTGGGCCGACAAGAAGGCCGAAGGCAATTCGATGCCCGGCCGTCTCGGCTCGCTGGTCAAGGATGACAAGCTCGACGAAAGCGCCGTGAGCATGCCGGACGACCACACGGTCGTACTCAAGCTCGCCAAGCCTGACATCGCGCTCATTCCCAACATGTGCGACTATCCCGGCCTGATCGTGCACAAGACTTTCGACGAGAAGGGCGGCGACTTCAAGGCCTGCCCGATCGGCACCGGTCCGTTCGAGCTCGTCTCTTACGACGTCGGCCAGAAAGTCGTCTACAAGCGCCGCGAAGACAACAAGTGGTGGGACGGCGAAGTGTTTCTCGACGGCATCGAATTCATCGACTACGGCACCGATCCGGCGGCCATGGTCAGCGCATTCGAGGCTGGCGAAGTGCACACCAACTTCGAAACGTCGGCCGACTATGTCTCGATCCTCGACAAGATGGACCTGGTCAAGTCGGAGGTTGTCACGGCTTCGACCATCGTCTGCCGCACCAACGTCAACAACAAGCCCTATGGCGACCAGAAGGTGCGTAACGCCCTGCAACTGGCGGTCGACAACAATGTCGTCCTCCAGCTCGGCTACGGCAATGCCGGCTCGGTCGCCGAAAACCACCATGTCTGCTCGATCCATCCGGAATATTACGAGCTGCCCAAGGTTGCCCGTGATCCGGCCAAGGCGAAGGCGCTGATGGCGGAGGCCGGCCAGGCCGACTTCGAACACGAGCTGATCACCGTTGACGAGGACTGGCACAAGAACACCGGCGACGCGATCGCCGCCCAGCTGCGCGACGCCGGTATCAAGGTCAAGCGCACCGTGCTGCCGGGTTCGACGTTCTGGAACGACTGGACGAAGTATCCGCTGTCCATGACCAACTGGAATATGCGCCCACTCGGCGTGCAGGTCCTGGCCATCGCCTATCGCACCGGCGAGGCCTGGAACGAGGCAGCGTGGTCGAATCCGGATTGGGACGCCAAGCTCAACGCTGCACTCGCCGTTGCCGACGCTGCCAAGCGCAAGGAAATGATGAAGGACATCGAGCAGATCCTGCAGGCTTCCGGTATCATCATCCAGCCCTACTGGCGCAAGCTCTACAGCCACTCGGTCAAGGCGGTGCAAAACTACAAGATGCATCCGACCTTCGAGCGCGACTACGGCAAGGTCTGGCTCGATCAGGCCTGATCGATCGGGCCGGGGGAAGGGGCAATGCCCCTTTCCCTCCCTCTCTGCGTCGCCATTGCAGGTTCGTCCGTAAAAAAATACGGACTCACCCGCAAAGGCCATGCGATAAAAACAGGGTTGATCGCATTCGAGGGCCTGTTTGACGGCCAGTCCGCCGGTGACGGCAGGCGAGGTTTGAAGCCGGCTCAAAACCCACCCCATCGGCAGGGGGCCGCCATGCTTTCTTTCGTTCTCAGGCGTCTCGGCACCATGGCATTGACGATGCTGTGCCTGACGATGATCGTCTTCTTCCTGATCAACCTCGAACCCAACCTGAAGAAGCTGGCGATCAGCCAGACGGAAATGCACACTTCGGCCGAACAGCTGGAGGACTGGCTGGTCAACCATGGCTACCGGCAGAATTTCTTCGTCCGCTACGGACAGTGGCTGGGCCTGCTGCCCAAGCAGCCGGTGACCGACCCGGCAACCGGCAAGCCGACGCAGCGTTTCACTTTCTGCAACGATCCGGCCGTACCAACCTTCTCCGGCGTCCTCGAAGGGGATTTCGGTTGCTCGACCAAGTTCAAGACGACCGTCGCCTCTAAGCTGTTCCCGGCACTTGGCGCCACCGGCATCCTGATGTTCTGTGTGTTGGCGGTGATGGTGCCGGTATCGCTCTTGATCGGCATCCTGGCCGGCATGCGCGAGGGATCGCGAACCGACCGGGTGCTTTCGGTGGCCTCGATCGCCTCGACGGCGACGCCCGAATACGTGTCGGGCGTCATCTTCACCGTCATCTTCGCCTCATGGCTCGGCTGGTTGAACGGTTCGGCAGCGTCCGCAAGCCAGGGCATCACCTTCTACAATTTCACCCTGCCGGTGATGACGCTGGCGATCTACGGCATCGGCTACATCGCCCGCATGACCCGCGCCTCGATGGTCGAAGTGATGACGCAGCAATATATCCGCACCGCCCGGTTGAAGGGTCTCTCCTTCGGCGGCGTGGTGGTGAAACATGCGCTGCGCAACGCGCTGATCGCACCGTTCACCGTCATCATGCTGCAATTTCCCTGGCTGCTTACCGGCGTCGTCATCGTCGAGGTGATGTTCCGCTACCAGGGCTTCGGCTACACGCTGGTCGAGGCCGCCGGCAACAACGACATCGACCTTTTGCTTGGCTGCTCGCTGGTCTCGGTGTTCATCGTCTTGATCACACAGCTCATTTCCGATGTCGGCTACGCGTTTCTCAATCCGCGTATCAGAGTTCAGTAGGGGGCGAAGCGGATGCAGGTCCAATATATCAGTGCCTTCAGCGTCATTCTCGAAGTGCTGTCGCGCTTCTGGCCAGTTTGGATTGCGCTCATCATCGTCATGGGTGCGAGCTTCGCCTACAAGAAGAGGCTGGCGCTCTACGGACAGCTGTTCGACAGCGGCGTCGGCATTGTCGGCGTCGGCATCTGCCTGTTCTGGCTGTTCACGGCAATCTTCGCATCGACCATCTCGCCTTTCGATCCGCTGGCCCAGGTCCCGGTGATGAAGGACATGCTGCCCGGCGCCATCGAGCCGCAATCGGGGCTTGTCTATCTGTTCGGCGGCGACAAGCTGGCACGCGACGTGTTTTCGCGCATGGTCTATGGCAGCCAGATCGTGCTGATCATCGCGCCGGCGGCGACCGGCTTCGCGCTGATGGTCGGCATCACGCTTGGCCTGCCCGCCGGCTATTACGGCGGCAAGATCGACACGGTGCTGTCGTTCCTGGCCAATCTCGTGCTGGCCTTCCCGGTCATCCTGCTGTTCTACCTCCTGGTGACGCCGGGCATCATGGACACGCCGATCCCCTATGCCATGGCCGGCGTGTTCTTCCTGTTTCCGATCATCTTCTTCAGCGTGCTGTTCTGGACGCGCTACAAGAACCGGCCAGACCGGCTGTACATCCTGCTCGGCCTGACGCTGATCATAGGCGGCTGGATCTATCTGGGCCTTGTCTTCGACAAGGACCCGCTGCACATCGTCCACATCGATCCCAACCAGCTCAACATCTTCGTGGCCGTGGTGTTTGCCTCCAGCCCGGGCGTGTTCCGCATCGTGCGCGGCCTGGTGATGGACATCAAGACGCGCGACTATGTGGCGGCGGCGCAGACGCGCGGTGAATCGCCCTGGTACATCATGCTTTGGGAGATCCTGCCCAATGCACGCGGGCCGTTGATCGTCGATGCCTGCCTGCGCATCGGCTACACCACCATCCTGCTCGGGACGCTGGGCTATTTCGGCCTCGGCCTGGCACCGGAAAGCCCCGACTGGGGCACGGCGATCAAGGATGCCAGCCGGCTGCTGCGCTCCTTCATCCATCCGGCGCTGCCGCCGACGATCGCGCTGATGTCGTTCGTGCTGGGGCTCAACCTTTTGGCCGACTCGCTGCGTGAACAATCGATGAAAGACTGATTGACGGGCTCCGGCCCGCATCTGGTAGAATTTGGATTGGAGCGACCCATGAACGAGGCAGTTCGAAATCCCGCAGAGCCGATCATCGAGATCGAAAACCTGTCGATCTCCTTCTTCACCCGCAAGGGCGAAATACCGGCGGTCATGGATTTTTCCTGCACGGTCATGCCCGGAGAAGCGATGGGCATCGTCGGTGAATCCGGCTGCGGCAAGTCGACCGTGTCGCTCGGCATCATGCGCGACCTTTCCAACATCGGGAAGATCGTCGGCGGCAGGATCAAGTTCCAGGGCAAGGACATGGGCGAGCTCTCCGAGGAGGAGCTGCGCGCCATCCGCGGCAACAAGATCGCGATGATCTACCAGGAGCCGATGGCCAGTCTCAATCCGGCAATGAAGGTCGGCCAGCAGTTGATGGAAGTGCCGCTTATCCACGACAAGGTGTCGAAGGAAGAGGCTTACAAACGCTCCCTCGAAATGGTGCGTGCCGTCAAGCTGCCCGATCCCGAGCGCATGATGCGCTCCTATCCGCACCAGCTCTCCGGCGGCCAGCAGCAGCGCATCGTCATTGCCATGGCGCTGCTGTCGAAGCCGGCACTGCTTCTGCTCGACGAGCCGACGACGGCGCTCGACGTGACGGTGGAGGCGGGCATCGTCGAACTGGTCAAGGGACTGGGCGAGAAGTTCGGCACGTCGATGATCTTCGTGTCGCACAATCTCGGCCTTATCCTCGAGACCTGCGACCGCATCACCGTGATGTATTCGGGCGAGGCGGTGGAGACCGGCAAGATCAAGGACGTGTTCGACCGGATGCGCCATCCCTACACGCAAGGGCTGTTCCGTTCGATCCCGCTACCGGGCGCCGACAAGAATTCGCGGCCGCTGATCTCCATTCCCGGCCAGTTGCCGCTGCCGCATGAGCGGCCGATGGGCTGCAATTTCGGTCCGCGCTGCCACCATTTCGTCGAGGGCGTCTGCAACGCCGCCGAAATCCCGATGGTCGAGGTCGCCGGCCACGAAGGCCATTTCTCACGCTGCGTGCGCTTCAACGAGATCGACTGGGAGGCGCTGCCGCCCGGCGCCAAGAAGGTCAATGAGCGCGTCGTGCCCGGCGCGCCGGTGCTCAAGATCGAGGATCTCAGGAAATACTACAAGGTCGGCGGCAGCGAGGTGTTCGGCTCGAGTGAGGGCCGCGTCGTCAAGGCCAACGAGACCATCTCCTTCATGGCGCGCGAGTCCGAGACCGTCGCCATCGTCGGCGAATCCGGCTGCGGAAAGTCGACGCTGGCCAAGGTGCTGCTCGGCCTGGAGACGGCAAGTGCCGGCACGGTGACGCTGGGCAACAAGCAGATCCAGTCGACCGGTATCGAGAGCCGCAGCGTCGAAACCGTGTCGTCGATCCAGATGGTGTTCCAGAATCCGTTCGACACGCTGAACCCCAGCCATTCGGTCGGGTCGCAGATCATCCGCACGCTGGAGAAATTCAATGTCGGCAAGACGGTCGCCGACCGCCGCAAGCGCATGCTGGAATTGCTCGACCTGGTGAAGCTACCGCGCGCCTTCGAGACCCGCAAGCCGCGCCAGCTGTCCGGTGGCCAGAAGCAGCGCATCGGCGTGGCGCGCGCCTTTGCCGGCGATGCCAAGGTGGTGGTGGCCGACGAGCCGGTCTCGGCACTCGACGTGTCCGTGCAGGCGGCGGTGACCGAACTGTTGATGGACATACAGCGCAAGAACAAGACGACGATGCTGTTCATCAGCCACGATCTGTCGGTCGTGCGCTATATCGCCGACCGCGTCGTCGTCATGTATCTCGGCTATATCGTCGAGCAAGGCACGACCGACCAGATCTTCGCGCCGCCCTATCACCCTTATACCGAGGCGCTGCTGTCGGCGATCCCGATTGCCGACACCAGCGTGGTGAAAAAGCACATCGTGCTCGAAGGCGACATCCCCTCGGCGATGAACCCGCCGACCGGCTGCCCGTTCCAGACACGCTGCGGCTACAAGAAGCTGGTGCCGGACAATCTGTGCGAGACCAAGGTGCCGCCGGTCAAGCATCTCGGCGACGGCCATATGAGCCTGTGCTGGCTTGCCGACGACGTGCTGGCCAAGATGGAGCCGGTGATCAAGTTCGACAAGGAGCATGCCGCGCATGAGGGCGTGCCGGACGACGCGGTGCAGGGCGAAGGTCCAGGCTTTGCCGGTTCGCCGCCGGCGCGTCCGAGCGGCAAAAACGCCAGTGCGAAAGCCGACGCGACCGGAAAGGCCGTCGAGGACGCGGACGCCGTCCTGCGAGCCCGTCGACACGAAATCCGCGACGAGGTTTCCGAAACCGGCGTTTCAAAGCCGAAGGATACGACAAGGCGGCACTAACCCAGGCTGAGTGTCAGCTTCCGCACTGCCGCAACTGCGCTTCATAGTCCCGCGCCATCTTGTCGGTGGCCCGGGCGTAACCCTGTACGCCGGCGTCACCGCGGTTGCCGCGGCCGTAGGCGGTCCAGCCGAGATAATAGGCGAGGTAGAGATTGTAGGTATCGTTGCGGGCGACGCCGTAGCTGTCTGCCGTCTTGGAATGATACCAGCCGACGAAGTCGACGGCATCGGCGAATCTGCTGCGCCGCGCCGCCCAGTTGCCGGTTTCGCGCTGATATTGCGACCATGTGCCGTCGAGCGCCTGCGAGAAGCCGGTGGCCGACGAGACGTGCTTCCAGGGAATGAAGCCGAGAAGCTTGGTGCGCGGCGGCCGGGCATTGCTCTTGAAGCCGGATTCCTTGCGCACCGTCGCCATCAGCACGGGGACCGGCACGCCATATTTCTGCGCGGTGCGTTCGGCCGCGGACTGCCAGTTGTCGAACCAGCCGTCATTCTCGTCGAAGACGGCACAGACATTGTTGATGTGACTGGGCGCGGTCGCGCAGGCCGAAAGTGCCAGCAACACGCCAACCGCTACAATTTTACTAAAACTCGACCTACGCATCGGATGAGCAATAGGCCGAAATCATAAAAGGAATCTTGCTGCCGCCGTTAACGCCTCGCAGTCACGAGCGCTCGCGAAAAAGCCCTGTAGATATCCCGACTCTTTCTGCCGCTTTTTATAAAATGGCACTGCGTAAATGCCGCCTTGGCTAAAATCACGCCCGTAAACGGCGCATTTCTGACAGCCTGCCTGGTTTGCCAAGGCTTTGATGCCGGCATGAGCGAACCAAGACGCAAGCGCGGCGCCGAGCGCACCAGCAACCGGGGGCCGGCGCCCATCCCGCAACTGCCGCAAAGGCGGGTGACCAATCCCTATCCGCCGATGGCGTTGCTGTCTCCAGACCAGGTCGAGGCGGTCCACCAGGCCTCAATGCATATATTGGAGAATTTCGGCATCGAGGTGATGAGCCCGCGGGCGCTGTCGCTGTTCGAGCAGGCGGGTGCCAGGGTCGATCACGCCTCGGCCAATGTCCGCATCGATCGCGGCATGGTCGACGAGGCGCTCAAGACGACGCGCTCCAATTATACGCTGACGCCGCGCAACCCGGCCAACACAATTCATCTCGGCGGCAACACCATCAATTTCACGCTGGTTGCCGGCCCGCCCAACGTGCACGACATGGAGCGTGGCCGCCGCGCCGGCAATCTGCGCGACTATGCCGATCTCACCCGGCTGGCGCAGAATTTCAACTGCGTTCACATGCTCGGCAACCAGGTCTGCGCGCCGGTCGAGTTGCCGGCCAATTCGCGCCATCTCGATACCTACTTCACCAATCTGACGCTGACCGACAAGAGCTTTCATGTCTCGGCGATCGGCCGGGGCAGGGCGCTGGACGGCATCGAGATGATGGCGATCGCGCGCGGGCTGACGTTGGACCAGCTGCGCGACGATCCGGGCATCGCCACCATCATCTCGGTCAATTCGCCGCGCCGCTTCGACGAGATGATGGCCGAAGGGCTGATGACCATGGCCGAGTTCGGCCAGTCGGTGGCGGTGACGCCGTTCACGCTGATGGGGGCGATGAGCCCGGTGACGCTGGCGGGTGCCTTGGCGCAGCAGAATGCCGAGGCACTGTTCGGCGTCGTGCTGACGCAATTGGTGCGGCCGGGCGCGCCTGTCATGTATGGCGCCTTCACCTCCAATGTCGACATGAAGTCCGGTGCACCGGCCTTCGGCACGCCGGAGAACACAAAGGCCAATATCGCCTCCGGGCAATTGGCGCGGCGCTACGGGCTGCCCTACCGGACGACGCCCGGCTCGGCCTCCAATGCGGCAGATGCGCAAGGCGCCTATGAGACGCTGATGGCGCTGTGGGGCGCGGTGCTCGGTCATGGCAATCTCGTCTATCACGCCGCCGGCTGGCAGGAGGGCGGGCTGACGGCGTCGTTCGAAAAGTTCATCATCGATGTCGAGATGATCCAGCACATGATGGAGTTCCTGCGGCCGATCGTGGTCGACGAGGCCGAGCTTGCCGTCGAGGCGCTGGGGGCGGTGCCGACGGGCGGCCATTTCTTCGGCGAGCCGCACACGCTGGAGCGCTACGCCACCGCCTTCTACCAGCCGATGCTGTCCAACTGGCAGAATTTTGAAGCCTGGCAGGAGGCCGGCAGCCTCGATGCAACAGCGCGCGCGACGCGGCTGTGGAAGAAGGCGCTGGAAGACTATGTCGAGCCGGCGATGGATGTCGCCGTGCGCGAGGCGCTCGAAGCCTACGTGGCCAGGCGCAAGGAAGCGATCGGGCAGGGCGAGCCGTGATGCCTCCCATCCTGAATCCATCTACCCATCCAACTCACTGATATCAGAGAAAAATCCATGAAATCGCATGCAAAGGTCGTGGTCATTGGCGGCGGTGTCGTCGGGTGTTCCGTGCTGTTCCATCTGGCCCGCCATGGCTGGACCGACGTGGTGCTTCTGGAGCGCGACGAGCTGACATCCGGCTCGACCTGGCACGCGGCGGGCGGCATGCACACGATCAATGGCGACCCCAACGTCGCCAAGCTGCAGAAATACACGATCAGCCTCTACAAGGAGATCGAGGAGCTGTCGGGTCAGGCGACCGGCGTGCACCTGACCGGCGGCGTGCTGCTCGCCGCGACCGAAGCGCGGCTGGACTGGCTGCGCGGTGTCGTCGCCAAGGGCCGCTATCTCGGCATCGATCTGGAAGTGATCTCGGCGACAGAAGCGGCCGAGCTGATGCCGCTGCTCGACCCCAAGCAGTTCGTCGGCGCCGTCCGCAACAAGGAGGACGGCCATCTCGATCCCTCCGGCGTCACCCACGCCTATGCCAAGGCCGCGCGGAAGCTTGGGGCGGAAATAGAGCGCTTCACCAAGGTCGAGGACATTGTGCGGCGGCCCGACGGCCTATGGCGCGTCATCACCAACAAGGGCGAGGTGGTGGCCGAGCATGTCGTCAATGCCGGCGGCCTGTGGGCGCGCGAGGTCGGCCGCATGGTCGGGCTCGAATTGCCGGTGCTGGCCATGGAGCACATGTACCTGATCACCGAGGACATGCCGGAAGTCGCCGCCTGGAACGCCAAGACCGGCACCGAGATCATCCATGCGGTCGATTTCGACGGCGAGCTCTATCTGCGCCAGGAGCGCGGCGGCATGCTGATGGGCACCTATGAGAAAGCCAACAAGCCGTGGTCCGAATACCAGACCCCTTGGAATTTCGGCCATGAATTGCTGGCGCCCGACATCGACCGCATCGCACCGTCGCTGGAGGTCGGGTTCCGGCATTTCCCGGCCTTCCAGAACACGGGCATCAAGCAAATCATCAATGGGCCTTTCACCTTCGCGCCCGACGGCAACCCGCTGGTCGGGCCGGTGCGCGGCCTGCCGGGCTTCTGGGTCGCCTGCGGTGTCATGGCCGGTTTTTCGCAGGGCGGCGGCGTCGGTCTCGCGCTGTCCAACTGGATGATCGAGGGCGACCCCGGCGCCGACATCTGGGCCATGGACGTGGCGCGCTATGGCGACTGGGCGACGATGGCCTACACCAACGCCAAGGTGCGCGAGAACTATTCCAGGCGCTTTTCGATCCGCTTCCCCAATGAGGAACTGCCGGCCGGACGGCCGCTCAAGACGACGCCGGTCTACGATCTGTTGTCGGCCAAGGGCGCGCAGTTTGGCGTCGCCTATGGGCTGGAAGTGCCGCTCTGGTACGCGCCGGAAGGCGTCAAGGACGAGTTCTCCTGGCGGCGTTCCAGTGATTTCTCACATGTCGCCAGAGAGGTCGCGACGGTGCGCGACGGCGTCGGCCTGGCGGAGATTTCGAGCTTCGCCAAATACAAGGTGACGGGCGGAGGGGCGGCTGCCTGGCTCGACCGCATGCTCGCCTGTAAACTGCCCAAGCCTGGCCGCATGACGCTGGCGCCGATGCTGAAGGACGACGGCAGGCTGATCGGCGATTTCACGCTGGCCAACCTGGGCCCTCCAGATCGAGATGGGGATGGCTGGTTCCTCGCCGGCTCCGGCATCGCCGAGCAGTATCATATGCGCTGGTTCGAGCAGCATCTGCCTGGCGACGGCTCGGTTCATATCGAGGCGCTGGGGGCGAAACTCACCGGCCTTGCCATTGCCGGCCCGAAGGCGCGAGAGGTGCTGGCCAAGGTCAGCCGCGCCGATGTTTCGAACGTGGCCGTCCCGTTCATGGCGGTGGCCAGGATGGATATCGGCATGGCGCCGTGCCTGGTCGGCCGCGTCAGCTACACCGGCGATCTCGGCTATGAGATCTGGGTGGCGCCGGAATATCAGCGCGCGGCTTATCATGCGCTGATGGCGGCCGGCGCGGAATTCGGCATCGGCCTGTTCGGCTCGCGCGCGCTCAATGCGCTCAGGCTCGAGAAGAACTACGGCTCATGGGGGCGCGAATACCGGCCGATCTACGGGCCGCTCGAAGCCGGGCTCGACCGCTTCGTCGCCTATGGCAAGGAAGCCGATTTCATCGGCAAGGCGGCGGCGCTGGCCGAGCGCAAGCAAGGCGGAAAATTGCGGCTGCGTGCCTTCATTGTCGAGGCCGACGATGCCGATGTCATCGGCGACGAACCGATCTGGTTCGGCGGCGCGGTGCGCGGCTGGGTGACGTCGGGCGGCTACGCCCATCATTCGAAAAAGTCCGTCGCCGTCGGCTATGTGCCGAAGGAGATCGCCGAGGAGAGCGACGGCTTCGAAATCGAGTTGCTGGGCAAGCGCCATGCGGCGCGCATCCAGGCGACACCGCTGTTCGACGCGAATTTTGAGCGCATGCGGGGGTGAAGGTTCACCCCGCATGGCGAGCGTCAAGCTTTGCGATTGTCCAGCGCGAAGGCGCCGGCACCGGCGAAGACCAGATAGAGGAAGATGAAGCAGAAGGAGATCGCCGCGTCGCCGCCATTGTTGGCCGGGAAGAAGTCGCGCGGGTAGTGCGCCATGAAATAGGCGATCGCCATTTCGCCGGCCAGCAGAAACGCGACCGGGCGAGTGAACAGGCCAAGCGCCAGCAGGATGCCGCCGGCGAATTCGAGGATGCCGGCGGCCGTCGTTAGCCCGGTGAGGACGTGAGGCTCGGCGCTGGCGGGGAAGTTGAACAGTTTCTGGCTGCCATGCTCGATGAACTGCAGCGCGGTCATGATGCGCAGCACGCCGAGCGCCTGCGGCTGGTATCTGGAGAGGCCTTCGAAAAGCTTCATCTGAAACTCCATTTTCACCCTCCCGGTCCGGCCATAGATTATGGTCCGGCGATGGACCATTCACTTCCCATGGCGCGCCATCAACAATCGGTGATTGGAAATGTTCTCCGGCATGCCCTTTCATATCGCTCTCGTCAGGGTTGCATTTATATCGCTATGGTTGTATTTGAGATGGACACTCTAAACCTGTGGGTTCCCTTGCCATGAAAAAAGTCGTCATAAGTCTATTCGCGCTCCTTGCAGGCACCAGCTTCGCCATGGCCGAGGACGCCGGTTGCGAGGCCTTCAAGTGGCCTGTGACGCGGGAACAGGCGCTGTTTGCCGCGGCGCCCGCCACGCCCGCTGGAGCGGAGCTGGCGGTCGGTGCTGCCGCGGACCTGGCATTGGTTCCGGCGGAGAAAGCCGGTTTTACGTTGCCGCCCGAGCGCGCGCCGGCCGAGGGCACGTTCGGTGCCGTCGCCAGCGTGGAGGTGCCAGCCGGAGGAGCCATTCAGATCAGCCTGTCAGGCGAGGCCTGGATCGATGTCATCCAGGACGGCAAGGCCATCAAGTCGGCGGGCTATAGCGGTGTGAAAACCTGCCCCGGCATCCGCAAGAGCGTACGCTTCAAGCTCACTGCCGGCCCGGCCACCGTCCAGTTCAGCGGCGCGAAAAAGGCCGAGCTGAAGGTTGCGGTGCTGACGCCGGAATAGGGCGGCACGCAGAGCGATGCGGCCTTTCATCGGTGTGCGATGAAAGGCCGTCGCTTCGTGGTGGCGTTGTCTGCTGCCGTCAGCGCACCGGCGCCATCAGCGCGAAATGCGCGCCTTGCGGGTCCTGGCACTGCACGACCCAGCTGCCGCCGGGGACCTCCATCGGTCCCATCAGGATCTTGCCGCCATTGTCGGTGACGCGTTTTGCGGCCGCGTCGATGGCCGGAACGTTGAAATAGAACTGCCAGACCGGGACGGGGATCTGTTCAGGCTTGTTCATGATACCGCCACCGGATTCGGGGCCGGCGGTAAAGGTCTGGTAGGTGCCCATCGGGCCCATGTCGAAATCGCCGGCATCGACCCAGCCGAACTGGTCGGAATAGAAATCGAACGCCGCCTTCCAATCCGATGTGTACAGCTCGTGCCAGCCGATATGGCCGGGCGTGCTGGCCGGTACGACAGGCTGGTCGGGGCCGTTGGGCTGCAGGAACATGAAGGTCGCGCCTTGCGGGTCGGCGACGACGGCGAAGCGGCCGACGCCCGGGATGTCGTCGGGCTCGCGGTGGACGGCTCCGCCAGCCGCCTTCAATGCTTTGGTCGACGCGTCCACATCCTTGGTGTGGATATAGCCGAGCCAGGCGGGCGGCATACCCATCTTGGCTGCGTCCTCTGGCATCGTCATCAGCCCGCCGACGCCACGCTCGCCGACATTCATGACGATGTAGCGCGGCATGCCGGGCGCTTTGTCGAAGGGCTGCGCCGTCCAGCCGACAACCTTGGTGTAGAAGGCTTCGGCGGCGTCGAGGTCTGAAGTCATCAGTTCGTACCAGAAGAAGGGCATTGGGGATTTCGGCATGGTCGGTCTCCTCACCGTTCGGCATCGATCGTTGTCCGATCCACCGCAGGACGATCCTGGCCACGCAAATCCGACAACCGCCCCGGACAATAATGCCTGCCCATGACATGCGTTCCCGGTTGCGTGCCCCTCGATTTTCGATTTCTCTACGGCAAGGGGGTTGTTCATGCGCCAGATGTCGCTCACGCCGGAGCTTGTCGCACTGTGCCACAGGGAAGAGGCCGATCCCGGCCCGGATCCGAGCTGGACGGAGCTGAAGGACGGGGATTTCCAGACGCTTGCATTGCGGCTGTCCGGCGAAGCGGACGAGGGGCCGCTTTGGGTGTTCGCCTATGGCTCGCTGATCTGGAAGCCGGAATTCGAATCGGTCGAGCAACGGCTCGCCACGGCCTTCGGCTGGCACCGCTCTTTCTGCCTCGACATGGTGCGCTGGCGCGGCAGTGCCGCGCAGCCGGGGCTGATGATGGCGCTCGAACGCGGCGGTCGCTGCAACGGCGTGATCTACCGTTTGCCGGAGGGTGAAAAGCCGGCGCGGATCGAAAAGCTGCTGCGCCGCGAGATCAGCGACCATGAGAGCGTCAGCTCGGTCAGGTGGCTGCCTGTGCATACGGCGCAAGGCGCGCTCCGCGCACTCGGTTTCTGGGTTGGCGTGAAGGGCAGGGGAACGTCGCTGGGCCAGCCGCTGGACAGAGTGGCGAGCATATTGGCCAGGGCCTGCGGCCATATCGGATCCGGCGCCGAATATCTCTACAACACGGTCAGCCATCTCGAAGCGTTCGGCATCCATGATCGCAATCTGTGGCGGCTGCAGGAACTGGTCGCGGACGAGGTCCGGGCCCTCCACGGCCGGCCGGTCGACCAGGGCAGCGCACCCAGGCAAGAACAGCCGTCCATGGCATAACATGAGTAAAAAAATCATGTTTTTATCGAGCCTTTTCAGCGGCTTGTGCCAAAAATTGACCAATTGATAAAAAAATAAAACGTGCTAGCCTTCCCCAAAACGAAAACATGGGGAACTGACAATGCCAGAAGGCCAGTTCAAGGAAGGTATCGTCGGCGGCCGGCTTCCAGCCGAGCAGTATGCGGACAATTTTTCCGACCTGCATCCGCCGCTCGATCACCACGAGGCGCTGGTCGAATCCGACCGGTGCTATTTCTGCTACGACGCGCCGTGCATGAACGCGTGTCCGACCTCGATCGACATTCCGCTGTTCATCCGCCAGATCTCGACCGGCAATCCGATCGGCTCGGCCAAGACCATCTTCGATCAGAACATTTTGGGCGGCATGTGCGCCCGCGTCTGCCCGACCGAGACGCTGTGCGAAGAGGTCTGCGTGCGTGAGGTGGCGGAAGGCAAGCCGGTGCAGATCGGCCGCCTGCAGCGCTACGCCACCGATGTCGCGATGGCCGAGAACAAGCAGTTCTACGCGCGCCCGGAGCCGACCGGAAAGACCATTGCCGTGGTCGGCGCCGGCCCGGCTGGCCTTGCCGCTGCGCACCGGCTAGCCCGCCATGGCCATGACGTGACCATACTGGAGGCGCGGCCGAAGGCCGGCGGCCTCAACGAATACGGCATCGCCGCCTATAAGAGCGTCGACAATTTCGCCCAGGCCGAGGTCGACTATGTCACCGCGATCGGCGGCATCGACATCCAGAACGGCAAGGCGCTCGGCCGCGACTATCAGCTCTCCGACCTGATCCGCAACTACGACGCGGTGTTCCTCGGCATGGGGCTTGGCGGCGTCAACGCGCTGCGCGCCGATGGCGAGGATGCCGCCGGCGTCACCAATGCGGTGGAGTTCATCGCCGAGCTGCGCCAGGCCAGCGATCTCGCCAGCCTGCCTGTCGGCCGCCGCGTCGTCGTCATCGGCGGCGGCATGACCGCGATCGACGCCGCCGTGCAGTCGAAGCTGCTCGGCGCCGAGGAGGTGACGATCTGCTACCGGCGCGGCCAGGAGCATATGAACGCCTCGGAGTTCGAGCAGGACCTGGCCGCCGCCAACGGCGTCACCATCCGCCACTGGCTGCAGCCGAAGCGGGTGATCACCGACGCCGGCCAGGTCTCCGGCATCGAACTTGAATACACGGCATTGAAGGGCGACAAGCTTGCCGGTACCGGCGAGACGCTGACGCTTGTCGCCGACCAGGTGTTCAAGGCGATCGGCCAGAGCTTTGTCCCGGCCGCGCTCAACGGCAGCGAGGCCTCGATCGAGCTCGAAGCCCGGCGTATAAAGGTCGATGGGGAAGGGCGCACCTCGCTGGCGAAAGTCTGGGCCGGCGGCGACTGCATCTTTGGCCGCGACGACCTGACCGTTTCGGCGGTCGCGCAGGGCCGTGACGCTGCCGAGAGCATGCACAGGAGTCTGACGCAGGGATAAGGATCATGGCCACGGTGGAACCGGGCATCGCCCGTCACTACGACATAGCGGGTCTCGAGCAGCGCATCCTTGCCGCGCTCGCCGATATCGGCGTGGACGTTGCCCATCTGCGCGCCGGCGATCTTGAGGCGGTCGACGAATTCCACATTGGCGGTATCGCCGCCACAAGGGAACTCATCGGGCAGATGGGTTTGAAGCCGGGAGCCGGGCTGCTCGATATCGGATCGGGGGTGGGCGGTCCCGCCCGTTTTGCCGCCAACGAAGCCGGCGCCGATGTCACCGGCATCGATCTCACGCAAAGCTATGTCGACATCGCAACCAGCCTGTCGAAGCGCGCGGGCATGGTCGACAGGACGCACTTCGTGCAAGGCAGTGCGCTGGACATGCCATTCGCCGATGCCAGCTTCGACGCGGCCATGATCCTGCATGTCGGCATGAACCTTCCCGACAAGAAAAAGCTGATGAGCGAGGCCGCGCGTGTGCTCAAGCCGGGCGGCGTCTTTGCCGTCTACGACGTGATGCGGCTCAACGATGGCGCGCTGACCTATCCGCTGCCATGGGCATCGGATGAGAGCATGTCCTTCGTTGCCACGCCCGACGACTATCGCTCGGCTGCCACGGCTTCCGGCTTCTCCGTCGTCGCCGAGCGGCGGCGCGGTGCTTTCGCCGTCGAATTCTTCGCCGCGATACGTGCCCGGATGGCCGCCGCGCAAGCGGAAGGCAAGAAGCCGCCGCCCGGCGTCGGCCTCGTCATGGGCGAAGACGCCGGCACCAAGATCGCCAATGTCACCGCCGCGCTTGAAGGCGGCATTCTCGCACCCGTTGAACTGCTTCTTCGTCTCGGCTGAAAGGGACCTGTCATGGCAGACCTCCGCAACAATTTCGTCGGCATCAAATCGCCAAATCCGTTCTGGCTGGCCTCGGCACCGCCCACCGACAAGGCCTACAACGTCATCCGCGCCTTCAAGGCAGGCTGGGGTGGCGTGGTGTGGAAGACGCTGGGCGAGGAAGGCCCGCCGGTCGTCAACGTCAACGGCCCGCGCTATGGCGCGATATGGGGCGCCGACCGGCGCCTGCTCGGCCTCAACAACATCGAGCTGATCACCGACCGCGACCTGCAGACCAACCTGCGCGAGATGAAGCAGGTCAAGATGGACTGGCCCGACCGCGCACTCGTCGCCTCGATCATGGTGCCTTGCGAAGAGGCAAGCTGGAAAGCTATCCTGCCGCTGGTCGAGGAGACCGGGGCCGACGGCATCGAGCTCAATTTCGGCTGCCCGCACGGCATGTCGGAACGCGGCATGGGCGCGGCCGTCGGCCAGGTGCCGGAATATATCGAAATGGTGGTGCGCTGGTGCAAGCAGTATACGCGCATGCCCGTCATCACCAAGCTGACGCCCAACATCACCGATATCCGCAAGCCCGCGCGGGCGGCGCATGCCGGCGGCACCGACGCGGTGTCGCTGATCAACACCATCAATTCGATCACCGGCGTCGACCTCGACAGTTTCGCGCCGATGCCGACCATCGACGGCAAAGGCTCGCATGGCGGCTATTGCGGCCCGGCGGTGAAGCCCATCGCCATGAACATGGTGGCCGAAATCGCGCGCGATCCGGAGACACACGGCCTGCCGATCTCCGGCATTGGCGGCATCACCACCTGGCGCGACGCCGCTGAATTCATGGCGCTCGGCGCCGGCAACGTGCAGGTGTGCACAGCGGCGATGACCTACGGCTTCAAGATCGTGCAGGAGATGATCGCCGGTCTGGAAAACTGGATGGACGAGAAGGGCCACCGCTCGCTCGACGACATTATCGGCCGCGCCACGCCCAACGTCACCGATTGGCAGTATCTCAACCTCAACTATGTCGCCAAGGCGCATATCGACCAGGACGCCTGCATCAAGTGTGGCCGCTGCCACATCGCCTGCGAGGACACTTCGCACCAGGCCATCACCAGCGTGGTCAATGGCGTGAGACACTTCGAGGTGATCGAGGCCGAATGCGTCGGCTGCAATCTGTGCGTCAATGTCTGCCCGGTCGAGAACTGCATCACCATGGAGCCGCTGGCTGCCGGCGTCATGGACCAGCGCACCGGCAAGCCGGTGTCGCCGATCTACGCCAACTGGACGACGCATCCGAACAATCCGATGGCCAAGGTGGCTGCGGAGTAGCCTCAGACACGCAAAAACGGCGCCTTCGGGTGCCGTTTTTCTTTTTCCTATTGCGGATAACAATTATCCACGATAAATAGTATCCATGAATAGGAAATCGGCATCATGAAGCTGGGCGAGGGCGTTGAGGCGGCCATCCATTGCGCGGCCACCCTTGCAAGCGTCGAGGGCAACAGCACCATGCCGGGTGCTGCTCTCGCCGAGTGTTTCGGACTGTCGCCCAGCTATCTGCTGAAGCATCTCAACATGCTGGCCGCCGCCAGCATTCTTGAATCGGTGCCGGGGCCGGCTGGCGGCTACCGGCTGGCGCGGGCGGCCGAACGCATCACCCTGCTCGATATCGTGCTGGCCATAGAAGGGCGCGAACCCGCATTTCGCTGCGGCGAAATCCGCCGCAACGGGCCGGTCAAGATCGATGCCTCGGCCTATGTCAAACCCTGCGGCATCAATGCCGCGATGCTCAAGGCCGAGCGCGCCTATCGGGCCGCGCTTGCTGAAGTGAAGCTGTCCGACATCGTGGCGGACTACGCGGCGGAAGGCGATCCCAGATCCTTTGCCGCGAGCTGCGCCTTCGTGGCGCGCCACCAGCGGCCGCAGAAATCCAGTTCAACCCCGCCAAAGCAGATGTGAAAGGATATCAGATGAAACAGAGGATGCAGTTTTTCGCCAAGGCGCCGGAGATCATGAAGGCGGTATCGGCGCTCAACAAGGCGGTCGACGAATGCGGGCTGGAGGCCAGCCTGCTGCATCTGATCAAGCTCAGGGCCTCGCAGATCAATGGCTGTTCCTTCTGCGTCGAGATGCACAGCCGCGAGGCGCGGCGCGACGGCGAAACCGAGCAGCGGCTCTATCTCGTCGCGGCCTGGAAGGAATCGCCGCTGTTTTCCGAACGCGAGCGCGCCGCTTTCGCCTGGACCGAGGCGGTGACCCTGATCGCCAACAATGGTGTGTCGGATGAGCTCTATGCCCGCACGCTTGAGCATTTCTCGGAAGAGGAACTGGTCAAGCTGTCCGTCGCGCTCGGCATGATCAACACCTGGAACCGGCTGTGCATCCCGTTCCAGGCCATTCATCCGATGCCGGCCGCCAAGGCCGCCTGATCTTATCGCCATTGGAGCGCCGTCGATGAGGCGGCGCTCCGATTGTTTTCAAAGGGGGTGTTTTATGCCTGCCGATTTGCCATCGATCTTGTTGTTTCTAGGCCGCCTGTTGCTTGGCGGCGCCTTCGTCTTCGCCGGCCTGCGCAACATCCTGAACGCCGCTTTCCTGACCGGGCTGATGGCCGCGCGGGGCGTGCCGCAAGCGCGGCTGGCGCTGTGGGCCGGCATTGTGCTCCAGATCATCGCCGGTGTCCTGGTGATGGCCGGCCTGTGGACGGCACTCGCCTGCGCGGTGCTGGTGCTGTTCCTGATCGTCGCCACGCCGATGTTCCACAATTTCTGGGACCACCAGGGCCCGGATCGCGCGGCGCGCATCAACGGCTTCGTCGGCAATGTCGCGCTGGGCGGCGGTTTCCTGACGTTGATCGCGCAGACGCTCTGAGGGTCTAACTCAGGCCGCGAACCGCAACCCGCCATCGCAGGTCAGCACCTGGCCGGTCATGAAGCCGTTGGACACGAGGAAGGCAATCGCCGAGGCGACGTCCTCGGCGCGGCCGATGCGGCCCACAGGCGTCTTGCCGGCATATTCGGCAAAGACCGCCTGCCGCTGGTCGTCGGGCAAAAAGTCCCACCACGGCGTGTCGATGACGCCGGGCGCCACGACGTTGACGCGCAAGGGCTTCAGTTCGACCGCGAGGATCGGCGCCACGGTCAAGAGCATGCCGTTGATGGCGCCGATGCCGGCGACGCCAGGCATTGTGGCCTGAGCCGACACCGCGGATATGAAGGTGACCGAGCCCGATTTGTTCAGCGTCGGCAAGGCGGCCTGCAGGCAGGAAAGTTGCGGCCGCACCTTCTCTTCGACGCCGCTGCCGAGATCGGCAAGGTCAAGCGTCTCGAACGGGCCAAGGCCCTTGCCGCCGCTGGCCGCCAAGACGAGGTGGTCGAACGGGCCGAGGCGCTCGAAGAACTGGCGGACCTCGTCCGGCTTCGACGCATCGAACGCGGCCTTGTCGGCGGCGCCGCCGAGGCTCTTCCAGGCGCCGATGAGCTTGTCCTGGTTGCGCCCGGTGATCGTCACCTTCATGCCTGGGCCGAGCAGTTTTCGCGCGGTCGCCAGGCCGATGCCGGATGAGCCGCCGATGATGACTGTGTGTTCGGTTCTGTTGGTCATGAGTGCTGTTCCCTGGATTTTGAGGAGGCCGGGCCGACAAGGTCGAGGCTCAGCTTTCGCAATTGTTGCCGTGCCCTGGCGTCATAGGCCTGGGCATCGGCGCGGGCTTCGCGCAGTCCGTCGAAATAGAGGCCGCTGCGGCCTTCTAGCGCGGGAGCGGCGGCGAGGTTGACGATGGCTTCGGCGCCGGTCTCGACCGAACTCCATGGCGTCACGCCGGCCTGCCGGACCATGGTGGTGTTCATGTAGCTTGCTGGGTGCAGCGCGTTGACGGTGACGCCGGTGCCTTTCAGCTCTTCCGCCAGATCGACGGTGAACAGGATTTGCGCCAGCTTGCTCTGGCAATAGGCGCGCACGCCGCTATAGCCGTGGGTGAGCATCATGTCGCCGAAATCGATCGCTTGCTGGCCGGCCGAGGCGACGTTGACGATGCGCGCCGGAGCGCTGGCCTTCAGCAGCGGCAGAAGCTCCGAGGTCAGCAGGAAACCGGCGAGATAGTTGACGGCGAAGCGCAGTTCGTAGCCATCGGCACTGACCTGCCGTTTGGCGCCTGCCGTGCCGATGCCGGCATTGTTGATGAGGATATCGAGCCGGTTCGTCCGGGCACGTACCGCCTCGGCGAGGTGGCGAATTTCGGCCAGCGAAGCAAGGTCGGCCGCGAGGAATTCGGCCTTGCCGCCGGCGACTTCGATCTCGGCGACCGCTGCCTTGCCGCGCGCCGCGTCGCGGCCATGCGCCAGCACCCGGGCGCCGGCGGCACCCAGCCGTTGCGCGACGACGCGGCCGACGCCGTCGGTCGAGCCGGTGATGAGGATTGTCTTGTCTTTCAGGTCCATGTCCAGAGCCTCCTGTCTGCTGCTCTGAACGCAAGATGGGACGTCTGGCCGATCTCAAACAGTTCAAACTTTATCCTGGTATCAATACTGCTATAATAAGAAGCATGGATGCTCCCTCCCATTCCGCTGAAGACAGCCGCCGGCGCGAGCTTGGGGCTTTCCTGCGCTCGCGGCGCGAAAGGCTGACACCCTCGGCGACCGGCATCTCGACCGGCCTCAGGCGTCGCACGCCGGGCCTGCGCCGCGAAGAGGTGGCGATGATCGCCGGCGTCGGCACCACCTGGTACACCTGGCTGGAACAGGGCAGGGACGTGCGCCCGTCCGTGGAGGTGCTGACGGCGTTAAGCGAGGCGCTGCGCCTCGACGCCGTCGAGAGGCGGCACCTGTTCATCCTTGCCGGGCGTCAGCAGCCGGAGCGCCGCGTCGCCGCGCCGGAAAGGGCCGACGGTCCCTTGCTGCACATGTTGCAAAGCCTCGTCCTGCAACCCGCCTACGTCGTTGGCCGACGCTGGGACGTGCTGGCCTGGAACGACGCGGCCGTCGCGGTGTTCGGCGACTATGGCCTTCTCGAGGGTGACGCCCGCAACATCGTCCACATGGTGTTCACCAGCCCGCACCACCGCCGTTTGCTGGTCGACTGGGAAGAACTCGCCCGCGTGGTGCTCGCGTCGTTTCGTGCGGAGAGCGCCAAATATGTCGGTGATCCCGATTTCGACCGGCTGATCGCGCTTATGATGCGCTCGAGCCCCGAGTTCCGTGACTGGTGGCCCCTGAGGGACGTGGCACGAAGACTGACCGGGCTGAAGCACGTGCGGCACCCCATTGCGGGTGCGATGACATTCGAGCATATGAGCCTGTCGATCGACGATGGTTCTGACATGAGGCTGGTCGTCTACACGCCGCTCGCCGAGCAGAATTCGATTGCCAAGCTGCAATCCTTGCTGGACGCGCTTCCGGCCGAGCGGCGTAGCGCCTGAGCCGGCGGGGGTCAGCCCTTCGGCTTCAGCCCATCCAGGAACAACTGCTCCAGGAATCTTGCCGCGTCCTCGAAGCGCCCGTCGCCGCCACGGTTCGGTCCCAGCACGGCGCGCACCTGGACGTCGAAATCGGCGTAGTGCTGCGTCGTCGCCCAGATCGAGAAGATCAGGTGCCAGGGGTCGGTGCGGGCGATCTTGCCGGCGCGCATCCAGCCCTTGATGACGGTGGCCTTCTCGTCGACCAGCGTCTTCAGATCGCCAGCCAGCAGCGGCATGATGCGCGGCGCGCCTTGCAGGATTTCGTTGGCGAACAGCCGGCTCTCGCGCGGGAAATCGCGCGCCATTTCGAGCTTTCGCCTGATGTAGCTCCTGAGCTCGGTCAGGGGATCGCCGATGTCGTCGAGTTCGCGCAGCGGCGCAAGCCAGGTGTCGAGCAGGCGCAGCATCAAGGTCTCGTGAATGTCCTCCTTGCGGCGGAAGTAATAGAGCAGGTTCGGTTTCGACATGCCGGCGGCTTCGGCGATCTGGTCGATGGTCGAGCCGCGGAAGCCATGGGTGGAGAACACTTCGAGCGCGGCCTCGAGGATGAGTTCGCGCTTTTCCTGCTGGATGCGGGTGCGGCGAGGGACTTCCGTGCCGGTGTTCACCGTTGCGAACCCTCATGTTGGCGGTCATCTGGACCAATTCTCTGGACCAGTTTTTCCCTAGGCTGTGGAACGCACTTCAGGAGCCGCATTTCCGCTAGTAATCCCTTGACCGCCGACAGGGCGGTGCTAACGTTTGTCCAATCGGTCAAAAATTTGCGTAGCATGAAAACGGCGCAAAGACCAAGCGTTGGACGCACCGAAACAGGTTACAAGGGGAAGTCTTGGTCATGTCCAACCGGCTGAAAGTCACGCCGAACGATCTCAGTGCATTCTGGATGCCGTTCACGGCAAACCGGCAGTTCAAGCAGGCGCCACGCATGTTCGTGTCCGCCAAGGACATGCACTACACGACCAGCGATGGCCGCAAGGTGCTCGACGGCACCGCCGGTCTGTGGTGCGTCAACGCCGGCCACTGCCGGCCGAAGATCACCGAAGCGATCCAGCACCAGGCCGCCGAACTCGACTACGCGCCGGCCTTCCAGATGGGCCATCCCATCGTGTTCGAGCTGGCCAACCGCCTGGTCGACATCGCGCCCAAGGGCATGGACCATGTCTTCTTCACCAATTCGGGTTCGGAATCGGTCGAGACGGCGCTGAAGATGGCGATCGCCTATCATCGCATGAAGGGCGAGGGTGCCCGTACCCGTCTGATCGGCCGCGAACGCGGCTATCACGGCGTCAATTTCGGCGGCATCTCGGTCGGCGGCATCGTCTCCAACCGCAAGATGTTCGGCACGCTGCTCGGCGGCGTCGACCATATGCCGCATACGCATCTGCCGGAAAAGAACGCCTTCTCGAAGGGTGTGCCGGAATATGGCGCGGAGCTCGCCAACGAACTGGAGCGCATCGTTACCCTGCATGACGCCTCGACCATCGCAGCGGTCATCGTCGAGCCGGTCGCCGGCTCCACCGGCGTCATCCTGCCGCCCAAGGGCTATCTGCAGAAGCTGCGTGAAATCTGCACCAAGCACGGCATCCTTTTGATATTCGACGAGGTCATCACCGGCTTCGGCCGTCTCGGCGCGCCGTTCGCGGCCGACTATTTCGGTGTCACGCCCGACATCATGGCCACCGCCAAGGGCGTCTCCAACGGCGTCATCCCGATGGGCGCGGTGTTCGTGAAGAAGGAAATCCACGACGCCTTCATGACCGGCCCCGAGCATATGATCGAGTTCTTCCACGGCTACACCTACTCGGGCAATCCGATCGCGTGTGCCGCGGCCTTGGGCACGCTCGACACCTACAAGGAAGAGGGCCTGCTCACCCGTGGCGAGGAACTGGCGCCCTATTGGGAGGACGCGCTGCACTCGCTGAAAGGCGAGCCGCATGTCATCGACATCCGCAACATCGGCCTGATCGGCGCGATCGAACTGGCGCCGATCGCCGGCAGCCCGACCAAGCGGGCCTTCTCGGCCTTCGTCAAGGCGTTCGAGCGCGGAGCGCTGATCCGCACCACCGGCGACATCATCGCGCTGTCGCCGCCGCTGATCATCACCAAGGGCCAGATCAACGAACTGATCGACCATGTGCGTGAAGTGCTAAGGTCGATCGACTAGCCTAGTCTATAGTCGGACGGCGTTGGGAACCGCCGTCCGATTTTTGAATGAAATGGAAGGACCTTGAATGGCCGCACCCGGCGAGAATCTGCGAATCAATTCAGACCGTTTGTGGGATTCGATAATGGAAATGGCGAAGATCGGCCCTGGCATTGCCGGCGGCAACAATCGCCAGACCGTGACCGACGAAGACGGCGAGGGCCGGCATCTGTTCAAGCGCTGGTGCGATGATGCCGGGCTCGAAATGGGCGTCGACGAGATGGGCACGATGTTTGCCCGCCGCGAAGGCACCGACCCCAGCCTGCCGCCGGTCTATGTCGGCAGCCATCTCGATACGCAGCCGACCGGCGGCAAATATGATGGCGTGCTGGGCGTCCTCGGCGGCCTGGAGATCGTGCGCTCGCTCAACGATCTCGGCATCAAGACGAAACACCCGATCGTCGTCACCAACTGGACCAACGAGGAAGGCGCGCGCTTTGCCCCGGCGATGATGGCGTCGGGCGTATTCGCCGGCGTGCTCGACCAGGCAGACGTCTATGAGCACACGGACAAGAACGGCAAGAAATTCGGCGAGGAACTGGAGCGCATCGGCTGGAAGGGCACCGAGAAGGTCGGCGATCGCAAGATCCACGCCTTCTTCGAACTGCATATCGAACAGGGGCCGATCCTCGAGGACGAAGACATCGACATTGGCGTCGTCACCCATGGCCAGGGCCTGAAATGGCTGCAGGTGACGCTGACCGGCAAGGAAGCCCATACTGGCTCCACGCCGATGCCGAAGCGCCGCAATGCCGGTCTCGGCATGGCGCGCGTGATCGAGCTGGTGCACGAGATCGCCATGGACTACCAGCCGGATGCCGTCGGCGCGGTTGGCCACATGGAAGCCTATCCCAATTCGCGCAACATCATCGCCGGCCGCACCGTCTTCACCATCGACATCCGCTCGCCCGAGAAGGAAGTGCTCGACGCCATGGATGCGCGCGTCCGCGAAGGCATCGACACGATCTGCGAGGCGCTCGACATCCGGTACAAGGTCGAGCAGGTCGGCCATTTCGATCCGGTCACCTTCGATGCCAGCTGCGTGAAGGCCATCCGCGATGCCGCCGATCGGCTCGGCTATACGCACCGCAACATCGTGTCCGGTGCAGGCCACGACGCCTGCTGGATCAACCGCGTCGCGCCGACCGCCATGGTGATGTGCCCGTGCGTCGACGGGTTGTCGCACAACGAGGCCGAGGAAATCACCAAGGAATGGGCCGGCGCCGGCGCCGACGTCCTGTTCCACGCGGTGGTGGAGACCGCCGTCATCGTGGAGTGAGCCTAGACATCTAGATTCCAAACGCTGCTCATGAAGAAGCGCGAAGAGAACAAGGGAACAAGAAAATGACCAAAGTCATCAAGAACGGCACCGTCGTCACCGCCGACCGAACGTGGAAGGCGGATGTGCTAGTCAAGCACGGCAAGATCGTCGCCATAGGCTCCGACCTGCATGGCGACCATGAGTACGACGCCACCGGCTGCTATGTCATGCCGGGCGGCATCGACCCGCACACCCATCTCGAAATGCCGTTCATGGGCACCTATTCGGCCGACGATTTCGAATCCGGCACGCGGGCAGCCCTTGCCGGCGGCACCACCATGGTGGTCGATTTCTGCCTGCCGGCGCCGCAGCAGTCACTGCTCGAAGCCTTGCAGATGTGGGACAACAAGACGTCGAAAGCTGCCTGCGACTATTCCTTCCACATGGCGGTCACCTGGTGGGGCAAGCAGGTGTTCGACGAGATGGCCACCGTCGTCGACAAGGGCATCACCTCGTTCAAGCACTTCATGGCCTACAAGGGCGCGCTGATGGTGGACGACGACGAGATGTATGCGTCGTTCCAGCGCTGCGCCGACCTTGGCGCGCTGCCGCTGGTGCATGCCGAGAATGGCGACGTGGTTGCCGCACTTTCGCAGAAACTGCTCGCCGCCGGCAACAATGGCCCGGAGGGCCATGCCTATTCGCGGCCGCCGGAAGTGGAAGGCGAGGCGACAAATCGCGCCATCATGATCGCCGACATGGCCGGCGTGCCGCTCTATGTCGTGCATGTCTCCTGCGAGCAGGCTCACGAGGCCATTCGGCGGGCGCGCCAGAAAGGCATGCGGGTGTTCGGCGAGCCGCTGATCCAGCACCTGACGCTCGACGAGAGCGAGTATTTCGACAAGGACTGGGACCATGCGGCGCGCCGCGTCATGAGCCCGCCCTTCCGCAACAGACTGCATCAGGATTCGCTGTGGGCAGGCCTGCAGGCCGGATCGCTGCAGGTGGTGGCGACCGACCATTGCGCCTTCACCACCAAGCAGAAGCGCTTCGGCGTCGGCGATTTCACCAAGATACCCAACGGCACGGGCGGCCTCGAGGACCGTCTGCCGGTGCTGTGGACCAAGGGCGTCAATACCGGGCGGCTGACGATGAACGAGTTCGTCGCTGTGACCTCGACCAACATCGCCAAGATCCTCAACATGTATCCGAAGAAGGGCGCCATCGTCGAAGGGGCTGATGCCGACATCATCGTCTGGGATCCGAAGCGCAAGAAGACGATTTCGGCCAAGAAGCAGCAGTCGGTGATCGACTACAATGTGTTTGAGGGCGTCGAGGTGACCGGCCTGCCGCGCTTCGTCTTCTCGCGCGGCGAATTGTCGATCGAGGAGGCCGAGGTGAAGGCAAAGCCCGGCCACGGCCAGTTCGTCGGCCGCGAGCCGAACGCCGCGGTCAACCGGGCCCTGTCGACGTGGAAAGAGATCACCGCGCCGCGCAAGGTGGAACGCACGGGCATCCCGGCGACGGGGGTTTAGGCTTGGCGCGTTCGGCCGCGCTCATCGCGATGGTCTTGGCGGCGGTTGCCGGTGGCCCGGCGACCGCGGCTGGCGTGCTGGCTGGCTCCTGGGGCAATGATGTCGGCTGTGCCGGCATCAAGGCCGGTTACCAGAACAGTGATGCCTATATCCTGTTGACCGCGGAAGGCATCGAGACCTATGGCAGCGGTTGCCGGTTCGAGCAGCAATTGACCCCGGTGCCGGGTCCGCAATCGCTGCGTTCGACCTGTTCCGCCGAAGGCGAGGCGGGAACGACGATCGAAACAATCGTGGTCACCAACAAGGGTGCGGATGGCTTCTTCGTCACCATTCCCGGTCTTGAGGAACTGGGGCCGCTGCGGTCATGTTCGTGATGTTATGAGCACTGGGATCTGGGGGATGAGCATGCGCGGTTTCGGTTTGTCTGTTGCGATGACGCTTGTGCTGGCGGCGGGACAAGCTTCCGCGGCAAGCATTGATCTGTCGAAACCCTATGGCGACAAATATGGCTGCATCAACCGCAATGGCCAGGAAGTCGCCGCCGACAAGATGCTGCTTTTGACCGACAAGGAATTGATTACCGCCGCCAGCGCCTGCACGTTCACGAAGACGCAAGCGCAGGCTGACGGATCGCTGGTGGTGACGGCGACATGCGAGGCGGAAGGCGAAGAGGGACAGGAGCCGACCAATTTCACCATCAAGCGCAGCGCCAGGAACACCAGGAAGCTGACGATCACGGATGCGGACGGCAATGTGATGGGGGAAGTCTCGCGGTGCAAATGACGGCGATCCCGTCGAGCTCAGGCGACCAGCGCATCCAGTTCCGGCAGCAGGACGACACTCTCCTGTTCGTTTGGGTCGGTGCGCGCAATGACGGCCGAGGACGGGGCGTTGCTCAGATTGGCCGGCAGGTGCGGCACGCCGGCCGGAATGTAGAAGAGGTCGCCGGCCTTGACGACGATGTGGTGTTCGAGCCGGTCGCCATACCAGGTATGGACCTCGCCGGAGAGCACGTAGATCGCCGTTTCATGGTTCTCGTGCAGATGCGCCTTGGCACGGGCGCCGGGCGGCATGGTGAGCACGTGCATGCAGATGCCGGAGGAGCCGACCGACTCCGTGGCGATGCCGGAGAAATAGGTCAGTCCCTGCTTGCCTTCATAAGTGCTTTCAGGGCGGATAAGATGACAAGTGGGTTTGGGCGACATCGGGGAAACTCCGGGCGTCGATTTGCGTGGAACAGGGCCAATGGGACAGGGCGAGTGGAAAACAACATCGCGATAAAAGCAATCGGATTCCGGCCGACGCCCCTTTGGCGGGAACAGGCAGGCAGCGGCCGATGACAGGGATTTCGCCAGCCGTTGTCGCGGCAAGCAAACTTGGCCTCACCTTCCAGACCAATGACGGCCCCGTCCAGGCACTGTCCAATGTCGACCTGACGATCGGCAAGGGGGAGTTCGTCTCCTTCATCGGACCGTCGGGCTGCGGCAAGACCACGCTGCTGCGCGTCATCGCCGATCTGGAGAAACCGACATCAGGCACGATCTCGGTCAACGGCATGACGGCGGAGCAGGCGCGCGGGAAACGCGCCTATGGCTATGTCTTCCAGGCAGCCGCCCTGTTTCCGTGGCGCACCATCGAGCGCAATGTCGCGCTGCCGCTGGAGATCATGGGCCTGTCGAAGGCGGAGCAGGCGGAACGCATCAAGCGCACGCTCGATCTCGTCAACCTCTCGGGCTTCGAGAAGAAATACCCCTGGCAGCTTTCCGGCGGCATGCAGCAGCGCGCCTCGATCGCCCGAGCGCTGGCCTTCGACGCCGACCTGCTGCTAATGGACGAACCGTTCGGCGCGCTGGACGAGATCGTGCGCGACCACCTCAACGAGCAATTGCTGGAGTTGTGGGGGCGGACCAACAAGACCATCTGCTTCGTCACCCACTCCATTCCGGAAGCGGTCTATCTGTCGACGCGCATCGTCGTCATGTCGCCGCGCCCGGGCCGCGTCAGCGATGTCATCGAATCGACGCTGCCGAAGGAGCGGCCGCTCGACATCCGCGAGACACCGGAGTTTTTGGCGATAGCTGCCCGCGTGCGCGATGGGTTGAGGGCAGGGCACAGCTATGATGATTGAGCGGCCTGGCAAGCAAGCGGCCCCCTACGCTTTCGTCATCCTAGGGCGGAGCAGGCGCGAAGCAGCCTGCGTAGACCCTAGGATCCATGCCGTGACGTCGGTCGGAGAGCGCAAACGGCTGAGAATACCCGCCAAGCAGCGCGAGACGCAGGGAGCCATGTTCCGCACCGCTGCGGAGCGTCGAGGTAACGGCATGGATCCTAGGGTCTGCGCCGCGTCGCTTCGCTCCTTGCTCCGCCCTAGGATGACGAAGAGAACGAACGTCGCGGCAGCGAAAACGAAGGCACCCGGCCTTCGCTTCGCTCCGGCCACCCTCTCCCCGGCGGGGAGAGGAGAAGGGCAGCTCTAGATGGATAGCTTCCGCGACAAGCTCGTCCCCGTGACCTCCATCCTCGCCGGCGTCGTCGTGCTCTGGTATGTCTTCGCCGTCATCCTCAATGCGCCGTTCCAGCGCGATCTCGACAGCCGGGCCAACGAAACGCCCGGCGCCGTCGAGTTCATCGGCAAGACGCTGGCGCAGCCGAAGCCGACGCTGCCGGCGCCGCATCAGGTGGCGGTGAACTTCTTCGAGAACACGTTTCTGCGGCCCATCACCTCGAGCCGCAGCCTCGTCTACAATGCCTGGGTGACGCTGTCGTCGACGCTGCTCGGCTTTGCCTTCGGCACCGCGCTCGGCATCATCATCGCCGTCGGCATCGTGCATGTGGCGACGCTCGACCGCAGCCTGATGCCGTGGATCATCGCCTCGCAGACCATTCCGATCCTGGCGGTGGCGCCGATGATCATTGTTGTGTTGGCGGCGATCGGCATCACCGGGCTGATCCCGAAGGCGATGATCTCGACCTATCTGTCGTTCTTCCCGGTGACGGTCGGCATGGTGAAGGGGCTGCGCTCGCCCGAGATCATGCATCTCGACCTGATGCACACCTACAATGCCAGTGCCTCGCAGACCTTCTGGAAGCTGCGCGTGCCGGCCTCGGTGCCGTTCCTGTTCACCTCGATGAAGGTGGCGGTGGCGGCAAGCCTGGTCGGTGCCATCGTCGGCGAACTGCCGACCGGTGCTGTCGCCGGCATCGGCGCCAAGCTGCTTGCCGGCGCCTATTACAGCCAGTCCATCGACATCTGGTCGGCGCTGGTCGCCGGTTCGATCGTGGCGGCACTGCTGGTCATGGTGGTCGGCATTGCCGGGCGCATCGTCGATCGCGCCATGGGCGGGAGGCCGGCATGAACTGGCGGAAACCTTCGTGGCAAGCCGTGCTGGCGATCGTGTTGTGCATGATCGCAATCGCGCTCGGCGCGATGTCGAAGCCGGAAGCGGCAGCGCTCGCGGACCCGACCGCCAGCATCAGCTATCCCTATCTCGGAACCAAGGGCCTGATGCTCGGCCTGGTGATCGTGGCGGCGCTGGTTTCGATGCTCAGGATTCCTTCGCTTGTGGAGGCCGTCGTGTTGTTTGTCGGCGCCCATCTCGTTGCCTGGCTGCTGATCTCGGGCATTGCGGGGTTCGAGGGCACGGCATTGGCGCCGTACTTCCTGCTGCTTACCGCCGCTTGGCTCCTTGGCTGGCGCTGCGTGGCGGTGCTGTCGGGGCTTCGCCCGATGGCGAACTCGGCCCGCAACGCGCTGCGCCTGGTCATCCCCGCCATCTTCGGCGCCTGGATCCTGATCATCTGGGAAGCGGTGACGCGCGGCGCCGGCATCCCCTTCATCCTGTTGCCGCCGCCAAGCGCCATCGGCGCGCGCATCGCCGGTTCGCTTCCGGTGCTCGGCGCCGATGTGCGCCAGACCATCTTCAAGGCGGTGATCTTCGGCTATGTCGTCGGCAGCGGCGCCGGCTTCATCACCGCCATCCTCGCCGACCGCGTGCCGTTCCTGCGGCGTGGGCTTTTGCCGATCGGCAACATGGTCTCGGCGCTGCCGATCATCGGCGTGGCGCCCATCATGGTCATGTGGTTCGGCTTCGACTGGCAGTCCAAGGCGGCGGTCGTCATCATCATGACGTTCTTCCCGATGCTGGTGAACACGGTCGCCGGGCTCGCCGCATCAGGCCATATGGAGCGCGACCTGATGCGCACCTACGCGTCGGGCTATTGGCCGACACTGATCAAGCTCAGGCTGCCGGCCGCCGCTCCCTTCATCTTCAACGCGCTGAAGATCAACTCGACGCTGGCGCTGATCGGCGCCATCGTCGCCGAGTTCTTTGGCACGCCCGTCGTCGGCATGGGCTTCCGCATCTCGACCGAGGTCGGGCGGATGAACATCGACATGGTCTGGGCCGAAATCGCAGTTGCAGCACTTGCGGGTTCGGTCTTTTATGGCGTGGTCGCTCTTGTCGAAAGAGCCGTCACGTTTTGGCATCCCTCTGTCCGTGGTGGATAGGGGCGGTGGGTTTAAGGGTGCTAACTTCAGAGGGTAAAAACATGAAAAGACTTGTCATTCCAGTTCTGGCCGGCGCGATGTCGCTCGCCGCCTTCCAGGCAATGGCCGCCGACAAGGTGACGTTGCAGCTGAAATGGGTCACGCAGGCCCAGTTTGCCGGCTACTATGTCGCCAAGGCCAAGGGTTTCTATGAAGCAGAAGGCCTCGACGTCGACATCAAGCCGGGTGGCCCCGATATCGCGCCCGAGCAGGTGATCGCCGGCGGCGGCGCCGATGTCATCGTCGACTGGATGGGCGGTGCGCTGGCCGCGCGCGAAAAGGGCGTGCCGCTGGTCAACATCGCCCAGCCCTTCAAGAAGGCCGGCATGGAGTTGGTCTGCCCGAAGGACGGGCCGATCAAGACCGAGGCCGACTTCAAGGGCCATACGCTGGGCGTCTGGTTCTTCGGCAATGAATATCCGTTCTACGCCTGGATGAACAAGCTCGGCCTCAAGACCGATGGCGGCAAGGACGGCGTCACCGTCCTCAAGCAGAGCTTTGACGTGCAGCCGCTGATCCAGAAGCAGGCGGATTGCATCTCGGTCATGACCTACAACGAGTACTGGCAGCTGATCGACGCCGGCTACAAGCCGGAACAGCTGACCGTTTTCAACTATTCGGCGATGGGCAACGACCTGCTCGAGGACGGGCTCTATGCGTCGGAAGACAAGCTCAAGGATCCGGCCTTCGCAGACAAGATGGTGCGTTTCGTGCGCGCCTCGATGAAGGGCTGGAAATACGCCGTCGACAACAATGACGAGGCGGCAGGCATCGTCATGGATGGCGGCGGCCAGGACGAGAACCACCAGAAGCGCATGATGAGCGAAGTCGCCAAGCTGATCGACAATGCCGACGGCAAGCTCGATCCGGCGACCTACGAGCGCACCGCCAAGGCGCTGCTCGACCAGAAGATCATCACCAAGGAGCCGAAAGGCGCCTACACGACCGCGATCACCGACAAGGCGATCAAGTAACCCTGCAGAGCGTGATCCCGCAAAGGTCATGCTCAAATGTAAAATGGAGCGGCGCCCTCAGAGGCGCCGTTCCTTTATGGTGTTCATGACGAAGCTGGTCTCGATCGAGGCGACGCATTTCAGCCGCGCGATCTTTTCCTTGATGAAGCGCTCGTACTGTTCGAGGCTGCCGGTCACCACCTTCAGCACATAGTCGCGCGAACCGGTGACAAGGTGGCATTCCAGCACCTCTTCCCAGCCGCGGATCGCCTCTTCGAACATGACGATCTCGTCCTCGTTCTGCCGGCTGAGCCGAATTGTGGCGATGGCGACCATACTCCAGCCGAAGACGGCGGGATCGACCAGCGTGGTGTAACCCTTGATCACACCCGTCTCCTCCAGCCGCCGCACGCGCCTCAGGCAAGGCGATGGCGACAGGCCGATGCGCTCGGCGAGGTCGTTGTTGGTGATGCGGGCGTCGGCCCGCAGTTCGCGCAGAATCCTGAGGTCGAAATCATCGGCTATCTTCTGCTGCATTTTTGCTCTCTTTAGGCAGTTTGTTGCCGGCATGCAGCCATGTGAGCCCGAGAATAGCAAGGACTGGCTGATCGGGATCGCATAAATTGCGGGGCGACATCCCTCGAAAGCAGGAAAAGCCATGACCGCGCCACGCCCGTCGAAAACCCATATCGGCAACCACAAGCTCCATCCGGAGACGCTGATGCTGAGCTATGGTTTCGATCCGCAGCTGTCGGAAGGCGCGGTCAAGCCACCGGTGTTCCTGACCTCGACCTTCGTGTTCAAATCGGCGGAAGAGGGGCGCGACTTCTTCGACTACACGTCCGGCCGCAAGGAACCGCCGAGCGGCACGGCGTCGGGTCTCGTCTATTCGCGCTTCAACCATCCCAACAGCGAGATCGTCGAGGACCGGCTAGCGATCTATGAAGGGACGGACGCCTGTATCCTGTTTTCCTCCGGCATGTCGGCGATCGCGACGACACTGCTCGCCTATGCCCGTCCGGGCGATGTCATCCTGCATTCGCAGCCGCTCTATGGCGGCACCGAGACGCTTTTGACGCGCACGCTGTCCGGCTTCGGCATCGGCGCCGTCGGTTTCGCCGATGGTGTCGACGAGAAGGCGGTTCGGGCAGCCGCCGATGCCTCGGTGGCGAAGGGGCGTGTTTCAGTCATCCTGATCGAGACGCCGTCCAATCCGACCAACAGCCTGGTCGATATCGCGCTGATGCGGACGATCGCTGACGAGATTGGGGCGAGCCAAGGGTCAACACCGATCATCGTCTGCGACAACACGCTGCTCGGCCCCGTGTTCCAGCGGCCAATCGAGCACGGGGCCGATGTCTCCGTCTATTCGCTGACCAAATATGTCGGCGGCCATTCCGACCTGATCGCGGGCGCGGCCATGGGCAGCAAGGCGGTCACCAAGCCGATCAAGGCGCTGCGCGGCGCGATCGGCACGCAACTCGACCCGCATTCCTGCTGGATGCTCGGCCGTTCGCTGGAGACGCTGTCGATCCGCATGGAGCGGGCCAACGACAATGCGCGCCTGGTCGCCGAATTCCTGCGCGATCATGCCAAGGTCGAGAAGGTGCATTATCTGCCGTTCCTGGGCGAGGATACGCCGGCGGGGCGCGCCTATGTGAGGCAATGCAGCGGCGCCGGCTCGACTTTCTCCTTCGACATCAAAGGTGGAGAGAAGGCGGCTTTCGCGTTTCTCAACGCCCTGCAGATCTTCAAGCTGGCGGTAAGTCTCGGCGGCACCGAGTCGCTCGCCAGCCATCCGGCCGCCATGACCCATTCCGGCATTCCCTTCGACGTGCGCCAGCGCATCGGTGTGCTGGAGACCACGGTCAGGCTGTCGATCGGTGTCGAGCATCCGGACGATCTGATCGCGGACCTGACGCAGGCGCTGGCGTCGGTCTGATTTCTCTCTCGGGACGCCGGAAGGGGCGGCCGATCGCCCTTTCTTCACAAATTCGTGTTCAGGGAAACATTGCGTCGCCCAGCCGTTGCAGTTGAGGCATGCGCGCGCCGGGGGAGCAGCGACGCATGCGGCAGCCAATCGGAGGTTCTTCATGCGCACATATTCTTTCCTGCCGGTGCTTTCGGCGCTGGCCGTTTCGACCGCGTTCCTGCTCGCTTCGCCAGCAATGGCCGAGGTGGTGAAGTACAAGGCAACGCTCGATGGCGGCCAGCAGAACCCGCCCGTCACCACCAAGGGCAAAGGCACCGCCACGCTCACCTTCGACACCACCAAGAAGAAACTCAGTTGGAACGTCAAATATTCCGGCCTTAGCGGACCGGCGACGGCAGCGCATATTCACGGCCCGGCTGCGATGGGTGCGAACGCCGATCCGGTCATCCCGTTCAAAGGCAAGCTCAAGAGTCCGATCAAGGGTTCGGCAACGCTGACGGACGCGCAGGCCGCCGACCTGGCGGCGGGCAACTATTATGTCAACGTCCACACCGCCGCCAACAAAGATGGCGAGATCCGCGGCCAGATCGAGGCGGCAAAGTAGCGGAAATCGCTTAAAAAGGGGCGGGCGACCGCCCCTTTTTTTGGATCACGCCTTGTCGCGGATCTGCGTCATCGTGCGGGTTGGCGTGATCGCTTCGGGGTCGAGCCTGATTTCGACGATGGCTGGCTTGCCGCTGGCGCGGGCTCGCACGAAGGCCGGCGCGAAATCCGCCGTCTTCTCGACCGTCTCGCCATGGCCGCCATAGGCGCGTGCCAGCGACGCGAAGTCGGGATTCCTGAGATCGGTGGCGACGACGCGGCCGGGATATTCGCGTTCCTGATGCATGCGGATGGTGCCGTAAATGCCGTTGTTGACGACGATCACGATAATCGGCAGGTCATATTGCACGGCGGTGGCGAACTCCTGGCCGTTCATCAGGAAGCAGCCGTCGCCGGCAAAGGCGATAACGGTGCGATCCGGATAAAGCGCCTTGGCGGCGACCGCGGCCGGGGTGCCGTAGCCCATCGAGCCGGAGGTCGGCGCCGCCTGCGTGCCGAAACGGCGAAAGCGGTGGAAACGATGCACCCAGGTGGCGTAGTTGCCGGCGCCGTTGGCGAATATGGCGTCGTGCGGCAACTCCTGTTCCAGATAGGTCATGATCGGACCCATCTGCACGTCGCCCGGACCCGTCTGCGGCGGCGTCGACCATTCGAGATAGGCGGCATGTGCCTTGGCTGTCTCGGCTGACCAGGATGGCGTGCCGGCGGGCTTGCGCTCGGCAAAGGCCTCGACGAAGGCGGCGGGCGAGGCGTTGATCGCCAGCGTCGGCCGGTAGACGCGGCCGAGCTCGCCGGCGTCGGCGTGGACGTGCACCAGCGCCTGGTCGGGGTAGGGGCTTTTCAGCAGCGTATAGTCGGAGGAGGGCATCTCGCCCATGCGCCCGCCGATCAACAGCACGACGTCGGCCGCCTTGATCTGCGCCGCCAGTTTGGAGTTGATGCCGATGCCCACGTCGCCGGCGTAGTTCGCGTGAAGATGGTCGAACAGCATCTGGCGGCGGAAAGAGCAGCCGACGGCAAGCGACCATGTCTCCGATATGGCGCGCATGCGCGTAACCGCTTCCTCATTCCAGCGTGTGCCGCCGAGGATGACGAATGGTCGCTTGGCGCCGTTGAGCAGCATTTCCAGCGCGTCGAGTTCGGCCCCGCCGGGATAGGTCTCGACAGGCGTGTGGGGGAGCGCTTCCGGAGCCTCGACCTCGCTGGTCAGCATGTCTTCGGGCAGCGAGATGACGACCGGGCCAGGCCGGCCCGACGTCGCGACCGCGAAGGCGCGGGTGACGAATTCGGGGATGCGCGAGGCGTCGTCGATCTCGACCACCCATTTGGCGATGTCGCCGAAGAACTTCTTGTAGTCCACCTCCTGGAACGCCTCGCGTTCCTTGGCATGGCTGGCAACCTGGCCGATGAACAGGATGAGCGGCACCGAATCCTGCATGGCGATGTGGATGCCGGCGGACGCGTTGGTGGCGCCGGGGCCGCGGGTGACGAAGCAGATGCCGGGCTTGCCGGTCAGCCGGCCCTGGCAGTCGGCCATCATCGCGGCACCCCCCTCCTGGCGGCAGACGATGGTGCGGATCGATGAATCGTGCAGCGCGTCGAGCACCGCCAGATAGGATTCGCCGGGCACGCAGAAGATGCGGTCGGTGCCGTTCGCTTCCAGCGCCTCGACGATCAGTTGTCCACCGGTCTTCATTTCGCTGATCTCTCCAGTTCGGCAAGGATTTCGTCGGTGTGTTCGCCCAGGCGCGGCGAAGGGCGCTCATAGACCAGGGGCGTGCCGGACATCACCATCGGCGCGCGCACCGAGGGCAGAAGATTGCCATGGCCGTCGTCGAGGTCGAGCCGCATGCCGCGTGCGATCGTCTGCGGGTCGGCGAACATCTGGCCGATCGTGTTGATCGGGCTCGCCGGCACGCTTGCCGCTTCCAGCCTTGCCAGCAGCGGGTCGCGATCGAGCGTGCTCAGGGCCTCGACGATGCGTTCGCGCAGCTTCACCCGGTTGGCGACCCGGGCCGGATTGGTGGCGAAATCGGGATTAGTCGACAGTTCATCCAGCCCGACCGCGGCACAGAATTTGGCGAACTGGCCGTCATTGCCGACCGCAAGGATAATGTGGCCGTCCCGGACCGGCACCACCTCGTAAGGCGCGATGTTCATGTGCGCATTGCCCATCTGCACCGGCGACTTGCCGGAGACGAGATAGTTGAGGTTCTGGTTGCCGAGCGCCGAGATCTGCGTGTCGAACAGCGCCATGTCGATATGCTGGCCTTCGCCGGTCCGGTCGGCATGCCGCAACGCGGCCTGGATAGCGATGACCGAATAGAGCCCGGTGAAGATGTCGGAGATGGCGACGCCGGCCTTTTGCGGCTCGCGGCCGACCTCGCCGGTGATCGACATCATGCCGGCCATGGCCTGGATGATGAAGTCGTAGCCGGCGCGCGGCGCATAGGGCCCGTCCTGGCCGAAGCCGGTGATCGAGCAATAGACGAGGCGCGGGTTGATCTTGCGCAGGCTGTCATGGTCGAGCCCGTATTTCTTCAGGCCGCCGAGCTTGAAATTCTCGATCAGCACATCCGAGGTCGCGACCAGCCGGCGCACGGTCTCGGCGCCCTCCGGCGTCGAGAAATCGATAGCGATGGAGCGCTTGCCGCGGTTGCAGGAATGGTAATAGGCGGCCGACAGGTTCTCGCCGTCATGGCTCATGACGAAGGGCGGGCCCCATTTGCGGGTGTCGTCGCCACCATCGGGACTTTCGACCTTGATGACGTCGGCGCCAAGATCGGCAAGCAATTGCCCGGCCCATGGACCGGCGAGGATGCGGGCGAGTTCGACGACGCGGACGCCTTTCAGGGGTGGTTCGGCCATAAATCACCGTGATTGCCGCAATCACCATGATTGCCGCGAAAGCAGAGCCTCTATCAAGCCCGGCATCGGCTGTCACGGCCCTTGCAATAGGCCAACGGGCCGGTTCGAAAAGGATGCAGGTCGCTATTTCAGCACGCTGTCGGCCCAGGTGGCGAAATCGTTCATGATGATATCGCGGTTCACCTCGTTCAGGCTTTCGTGGCGGGTGTCGGCGTAAACCTTTGAAACGAGATTCGAAAAGCCCATCCCGCGCATGCGATTGGCAAGGTGGATGATGCCCTTGCCATGGTCCGAAGCGGGATCTCTCTCGCCGCCGACGACGGCGATGGGAAGGCCGCGCCGGACGCCGGCGAAGGCGGCATCCTTGCCGCCGTTGATCGCCATCGAGACCACGTCGCGCCACATCGACACGGAGGCATCCCAGCCGCACAGCGGATCGGCGATGTATTTCGCCACCTCGGCCTCGTCGCGCGACAGCCAGTCGAACGGCGTGCGGTGATTGGGCACCGCCTTGCCCCAGGCCTGAAAGGTGAGTTTCGGCAGCAGGCGGGACGGGACGTCGGAGCCCAGCCGCATCCGCTCCCAGGCGAGAATGCCGAGCGCTACCTGCCCAAGCCGCCCTTGTGAGAAATTGCCGTTCCAGATCGCGGCGGCATGGATGCGCGGGGAGTGCTCCAAAAGGTAGTTCAGCGCCACCGACGCGCCCATCGAATGACCGAAAAGGATGACCGGCAGGTTCGGGCATTCGACGGCGATGAGATCGTGGATGGCATTGACATCGGCGATCACCTTGGCCGGGCCATCCTCGTCGGCGAATTTGCCGAGCGGCGCATCGGAGGCCTTGGTCGCGCCATGGCCGCGATGGTCATGGACATAGACGTGGAAGCCCCGCGCGGAGAGAAAATCGGCAAAGCGGGCATAGCGCGCGGCGTGCTCGGCCAGGCCGTGGTTGATCTGGACGACCGCGCGCGGCTTGCCTTCAGCGCGGCTGACGAGGAGATTGAGATCGGCGCCGGTCGGTGAGTGGACCATGCGTTGCTGATTGAAAGGCATGGCCGCCCGCTCTCCCCCTCGTTTTATCGTTGTTGGCTTTGTTTGCGCCGCTGCCGGTTACGCGTCAATCCACAGCAAATGCTTTTGCGCGACGATGTTTCTTGCGTTCGACCCGCAAAATATCGCAATTCTGACATGGAGACAGCTTCAGTCTGTCGCCCACTTCTCAGCCGGGGATTTCTCATGCGCATTGGTGTCGTTTTCGGATTGGCTATGCTGGCGGTATCGCTGGCCAATGCTGCGCATGCCGAAGTCAAGATGAGCGGCACCTTCGTTGCCGATGCGGCCTGTCCGGCAACGCAAGCCATCAAGAACGGCAAGAACCCCGGCAACGTCTCGACCGATGCCGGACAGAGCTACCAGCTGCTTGCCGGCAACAAGGACGCGCCGACGCATTATCTGATCCTGGTGCCGGGCGCCGATCCGGAACGCCGCTGGGTGAAGGTCACTTGCGGCCATCTGGCGGGCAGCAGTGCCGCGACAGCGCCTGCGGCACCTGGCGGACAAGGCAAGCCGGCCGCCTCGGGGAAGCCCGAATATGTCTTCGCGCTGAGCTGGCAGCCGGCTTTTTGCGAGACCAAGTCGAGCAAGACCGAATGCAGGGCGCAGAACCCGAATGAGTTCGACGCCACCAACTTCACCTTGCATGGGCTGTGGCCGCAGCCGAACGGCAATTTCTATTGCCAGGTGGCGGCCAGCGACAAGGCCAACGACAATCCTGCTCACTGGAAGGATCTGCCGCCGGTCAATCTGGACGCCGGCACCCGCAAGGAGCTCGACCAGGTGATGCCGGGCACGGCCTCCCAGCTGGAACGGCATGAATGGATCAAGCACGGCACCTGCTACGGCAAGAACCAGCAGGAATACTTCTCCGACGCGCTCGGCCTGATGCGACAGGTGAATGCCTCGCCGGTGCGCGAGCTCTTCGCCAAGACCATTGGCGGCAAGCTGACGGCGGACCAGATCCGTGGCGCCTTCGACCAGGCCTTCGGCGCCGGGGCAGGGGATCGTGTGCGGGTGTCCTGCGTCATCGATCCCTCGAACGGCCGGCGGCTGATCGGCGAATTGACGCTCGGCCTTGCCGGCCCGATCAGCCCGAACAGCTCGCTCAAGGACCTGTTGCTGGCTTCCGTACCGACCAACAAGGCCGGTTGCCCGATAGGCACCGTCGACGCGATCGGGTTCCAGTAGCACAGGCGGCTGGCCGGCATTGCGCGACAGAGAAATCCTCGATCAGAACTGCGCCGACTTGGTCCAGGCGATGGCGGCGTCCGGCTCATGGCCGCCGGGCTCGCCGACGACGCGGTCGCGTCCGGTCGACTTCGCCTTGTAAAGGCGCTGGTCGGCGAGGGCGAACAGATCGGCAAGACAGCGCGTCGTTTCGCTGACGGTTGAAACGCCGGCGCTGACGGTCAGCTCGAAGCGGCTGGCCACGGGCGATGCCTTGACGGCGTAACGGATGCTTTCGCCAAACAGCCTGGCGACCGGATGCGGGCGCGAACTGAGGATGGCGAACTCCTCGCCGCCGATGCGAAACACCTGGTCTTCGGCGCTCGCCACTTCGCGGAGCAGGGCCGCGATCGCTTTCAGCACCTTGTCGCCTTCGGCATGGCCGAACCGGTCGTTGATCGACTTGAAATGGTCGACATCGATGATCAGCAGGCTGAGGGGCTTCGCCGTGCGCAGGCTGAGCTCGACGGCGGCTTCACCGTCGGCGTCGAAGCGGCCGCGATGCAGCAGGCCGGTCAGGCCGTCGCGGCCGACATGCTCGACCAGCGCTTCATAGCGCTCGCGATAGGTCAGCGTTTCGAAAATGTCGGTCAGCCCGCGCGGCAGCGCAATATCGCGGGCCTCGAACCATCTGAGGTAGGCCACGAGCATGCCGCTGAAGGCCAGGGCCGCCGCCATCTTGGCGAACCAGCCGCCGAAGAAGACAGCGATCGGCGCGCCGGCGACGAAATGAAGCGCGGTGAAGAAGCCCGCCTGGTCGAAGGTCAGCACGCAGGCGACGCAGATCAGGATGCGCGCGAACTGCGCCTTGCGCAGGGTGCGCCCAAGTCTTTCATAGAGCAGGACGATCAGGATGGCGTCGATGAACAGGAGGGTCGTGCCCCACACCATCAACCAGCCCATCTCGTCGATGAAGCCGATATCGGGCAGCTTGCCGTCGGGGAGCGGCGCTATGGCGTGCAGGCGCAAGAGCAATACCAGCCCGATCATCACCGCATTGCCGAGCAGCAGGCCATAGATGGGCTGGCGCACGGTGGCGGCGTCCTCCTTGATGTAGAGTAGGAGCAGCATCACCAGCTTGCCCGAAAACAGCACCGCCGAGCCCGGCGAGACCAAGCCGAACGGCAGTGCGACATAAAAGACGCTGGCGAGATAGGTTTCCAGGAAATGCATGACGCCGAGCGCGCAGACGAAGACGCCGAGACCAATGCGCTTGCGGAAGCGGAATAGCGTCACCATGACGCTGAAGTAGACGACCGCTTCGGCAAGGAGCAGGAAACTGTTCAGCACTGCCGTCGATCCGCTTTCTCTACTGGAATCGCGGCCAGCCAGCGATTCCACCCCGATCCTGTTTTGACGCGGAAGAGTTAACCGGAGATTTCAACGCGGTTCGTGAGCGCGGAAAACTTCGGTAGTCAGCACACACTTGCCCGTGTGTTCAGCCTGATCCGGCAAAAGCGATTGCCGTTCGCCGCCGCATCGCCTACATAGCGGCCAACCTCCATTCAAATCGACAATTCAGTCAGTTTTTCAGGGAAAGCGCGCGTGGCACGCCAGTTCATCTATCACATGTCCGGCCTGTCGAAGGCCTATGGCACCAAGAAGGTGCTCGATAATGTTCATCTGTCCTTCTATCCGGACGCCAAGATAGGCATTCTCGGACCCAACGGTTCGGGTAAGTCGACCATCCTGCGCATCATGGCCGGGCTCGACAAGGAGTTTCAGGGCGAGGCATGGCTGGCCGAGGGCGCCACGGTCGGCTACCTGGCGCAGGAGCCGCAGCTCGACAACTCAAAGACTGTGCTTGAAAACGTCATGGACGGCGTCGGCAGGAAGACCGCCATCATCGAGCGCTATAACGAGCTGATGATGAATTATTCCGACGAGACGGCGGACGAGTCGGCCAAGCTGCAGGACGAGATGGACAGGCTCAACCTGTGGGATCTCGAGCAGCAGGTCGAGATGGCGATGGACGCGCTGCAGTGTCCGCCTGGCGATTCCGAAGTGACCAACCTGTCCGGCGGCGAGCGTCGCCGCGTGGCGCTCTGCCGGCTGCTTCTGGAACAGCCCGACCTGCTTTTGCTCGACGAACCGACCAACCATCTTGATGCCGAGACCACGGCGTGGCTGGAAAAGCACCTGCGAGACTATCCCGGCTCGGTGCTGATCATCACCCACGACCGCTACTTCCTCGACAATGTCACCGGGTGGATCCTCGAGCTCGACCGTGGCCGCGGCATTCCCTATGAGGGCAACTACACCAAATATCTCGATGCCAAGACCAAGCGCCTGATCCAGGAAGGCCGCGAGGACGACGCCCGTCAGAAGTCGATCTGGCGCGAGCGCGAATGGATCCAGTCCTCGCCGAAGGCGCGCCAGACCAAGTCGAAGGCGCGTATCAAGGCCTACGAGGAACTGCTCGAGCAGTCGCAGAACCGCAAGCCGACCGACACGCAGATCGTTATTCCGTCGAGCGAGCGTCTCGGCAATGTCGTCATCGAGGTCGAAGGCCTCAACAAGGGTTTTGGCGACGAGCTTCTGATCGAGAACCTGTCGTTCCGGCTGCCGCCGGGCGGCATCGTCGGCGTCATCGGCCCGAACGGCGCCGGCAAGACGACGCTGTTCAAGACCTTCACCGGCCAGGAAAAACCGGATGCGGGCACCGTGCGCATCGGCGAGACGGTCAAGCTCGGTTACGTCGACCAGAGCCGCGACGCGCTCGATGGCAACAAGACTGTGTGGGAAGAAATCTCGGGCGGCGCCGAAATCATCAAGCTCGGCAAGCACGAGATCAACAGCCGCGCCTATTGCTCGTCCTTCAACTTCCGCGGCGGCGACCAGCAGCAGAAAGTCGGCAACCTTTCGGGCGGCCAGCGCAACCGCGTGCATCTGGCCAAGATGCTGAAGGGCGGCGGCAATGTCCTGCTGCTCGACGAACCGACCAACGACCTCGACACCGAAACTCTGGGAGCGCTGGAAGACGCGCTCGAAGCCTATGCCGGCTGCGCCGTCATCATCAGCCACGATCGCATGTTCCTCGACCGCATGGCGACGCACATGCTGGCCTTCGAAGGCGACGCGCATGTCGAATGGTTCGAAGGCAATTTCGAGGAATATGAGAAGGACAAGCTGCGCCGCCTCGGTGCGGAAGCGGCAGCGCCGCACCGCATGACGCACAAGCGGCTGACGCGGTAGGGGATCGCTAGGGCGGTGAACTCTCAAAGCCACATGAGGAGCTCAAATGGCTGACTGGTCCGCCGCCCAATATCTGAAGTTCGAGGATGAGCGCACGCGGCCGGCGCGCGATCTGGCCGCGCAGGTGCCGGTCGATTTCCCGCGCCGGGTCGTCGACATAGGCTGCGGGCCTGGCAATTCGACCGAGCTTCTGGTCGAGCGCTGGCCGGATGCGCAGGTGAGTGGCTTCGACACCTCTCCCGACATGATCGAGAAGGCGAGGGCACGCCTGCCCAATGTCAGTTTCGACCTGGCGGACGCGTCGACATGGCAGCCGGCCGAACCGGTCAATGTGATCTTCGCCAACGCGGTGTTCCAGTGGCTGCCCACGCATCCGGCGGTGTTCCAGCGGCTGATGGGCTTTCTGGCGCCTGGTGGCGCGCTGGCCGTCCAGATGCCGGACAACCTGCTTGAGCCTTCGCATCAAGCGATGCGGGAAACCGCCGCCGAAATGCCGTTCGCCGACAAGCTCAAGGGTGCGGCGCGCGGACCGTTGCCGCCGGTGTCGTTCTATTACGACCTGCTGTCGCCGCTCTCCGACCGGCTGGATATCTGGCATACGGCCTACAACCATCCCCTGGCCGACGCCGAGGCGATCGTCGAATGGGTGAGATCGACCGGGCTGAAGCCGTTCCTCGATCCGCTGGACGCCGACGAGCGCAAGATGTTCCTGGATAGTTACACGGCCAAGGTCAAACAGGCCTATCCCAGAATGGCGAACGGCAAGGTGCTGCTGCGCTTCCCGCGTATCTTCATTGTCGCCAAGCGGGCCGGCTAGATTATCCGCTTCGCCTGCGGTCGATTGCCGTGGCTTGACCCGGTTTCGCCGTCATGCCCAATTCACCGCGTGGGGCCATGATGGCCGCGTGGCAGGGGGAAATGATGAGTTTGAAAAGATTGCTTTATGGCGGCGGCGTGTGCGCGGCCGCCCTTGTGGCGTTCTCGGTTTCGGCGCAAGCCAAGCGGGCGCGCTGCTTCACGTCGGATGATGGGTATTTCCCGTGCAGCTACCGCACGATCGATGATGCCGGCAGTTTCCGGATATCGGCGCCGGGTTACCCGACCTATGTGCTGGAGATCGACGGGCCGGGCTTTGCCTATGGCTATGTCAATCTCGGTCGCCGCAACGTGCCGCTGGCGGGGCAGTTCGTGCGCAGCCGTGACGACGGCGCCTGCTGGAACAACCCGCAGACCAACACCAAGCTGTGCGCCTGGTGAAATCCCGGTTCAAGTCCGCCTCAACATTTGGTTTAAGCCGGCGTAAACCGGCCGGATGAGAAAAGTGTTGCGCCGAAGCGTTTCGGCGCCCACATGAAGCCGCAACGCCTGCGGATGGGACGGACTGAAACATGCATCGCGTCATCATCAGCGGCATCGGCGCTGAAATTCCTGAAGCTGTCATCACGAATGAAGAACTGGTCGAGAGCTTCAACAGCTGGGTCGACACGGAGAATGCGCGCCGTCAGGGCACCGGAGAGGCGCTGCTGCAGAAATCCGACAGCGACTTCATCGTCCACGCCTCGGGCGTGAAATCCCGTCATGTCATCGAGCGCGAAGGCATTCTCGACCCGACCCGCATGACGCCGCGCATTCCCGCGCGACCCGACGATGCGCTGTCGCTGGAGGCCGAGTTCGGCATCGCCTCGGCCAGGAAGGCGCTCGACCATGCCGGACTTGAACCGTCCCAGATCGACCTGATCATCTGCTCGGCCTCTCACCACCAGCGGCCCTATCCGGCGATCGCAATCGAAATGCAGGAAGCGCTGGGCACCACCGGCGCCGGCTTCGACATGGGACTCGGCTGTTCGTCAGCGGCGGCCGCGCTTCACATGGCGGTCAATCTGGTGCGCTCGGGCGCGCACAAGCGCATCCTGGTTACCACGCCGGAAATCATCACGGGACATCTCAATTTCCGCGACCGGCAGACGCATTTCATCTTCGGCGACGCCTCGGTGTCGATGGTTGTGGAGGGGCTTGCCCAGGGCGACAAACGGCCGGGGCGCTTCGAGGTGCTGGACACGCGGCTGTGGACGCAGATGTCGAACAACATCCGCACCAATCTCGGCTACCACACCCGCACCGCCCAGGATGATCCCTACATGATCAATCTGGAAGGCAATCTGATCAAACAGGTCGGCAACAAGGTGTTCAAGGAAGTCACCGTCGCCGGCCAGAAATTCATCGTCGAATTCCTGGCCGAGCACGGACTGACGCCGCAGGCGATCAGGCGCTTCTGGCTGCATCAGGCCAATGCGCGCATGAATGCGATGATCCTGAAACTGTCGTTCGGCCACGATGTCGACAACGATCGCGCGCCGATGGTGCTGGAGCGGCTGGGCAACACGGCGGGCGCCGGCGCCATCGTCGCGCTGTCGGAGAACCATGCCGACATGAAACCCGGCGATTTCGGCTTGATCTGCGCCTTTGGCGCGGGATATTCGATAGGCGGCGCGCTCATCCGGATGCTTTAACGTGCGCCGATATTCAGGTGATGCCGGCCTGCAAACGAAGGCTTTCTGCGCTTCCGGCCTTCGCCGGCCGAAGCAGTCATGAGTGGTCGTGCAGTTAAGGCTGCGGCCGGCGTAGGCCGGTGCTAACGTACTTAAGTACGCTCCGCTCCGGTTCTCGAAAACCATCTGGTTTGGTCGCTTCGCGCCCGTGTTCGACTTCGAACTGTGGCCTGAAAGGGTCATCCGGAATTTCGCCCCAACCGGGCTGCTTCGCACCGTTTTCCACTGCCGTTCAACCTGACTTGACCCTCGCACAGCCTGTGTCGGGGGTATCCGAGCTTGGATCAACGCGATCCCGTTTCCAGAAAAGGAGAGTTGCAATGGTCGATGCCCGATGCAGTTGCGGTGCCCTCCTGCTGACGCTGGCAGGACCATCAAAACTGGTTGTCGCCTGCCACTGTCTCGACTGCCAGCGCCGAACCGGGGCCCCCTTCGGCGTCGGCGCCTTTTATCCGGCCGAGGCCGTTGCCATCTCCGGAACCGCGAAGGAATTCACCCGCGATGCGGCAAGCGGCGGGAAGGTGCACAACTACTTCTGCCCCAACTGCGGCTCGACGGTCTATTGGAAAGCCGACAGGCTGCCAATGATGATCGGCGTCGCCGTCGGGGCGCTGACCGACCCGAACTGTCCGCCGCCAGTCCGGTCGATCTTCGAGCAATCGAAACATGATTGGGTTCAAATCGACGGTGCCGTCGAGCATTTCCGGCAAGGCAGCGGGGCGAAAAAATCGGGCTGAGCTGTCGTTCCAACGCACCTTGGCGTGTCAGGCCGGCGTAAAAGGAACCAGCATCGGCACCCGCCGCGCGTAGTCGTCATAGGCGGGGCCAAGTTCGCCGCGCAGGAAGCGCTCCTCGAGTCTTGCCTTCATGACGATGCCGATGGTGAGGAGTGCGACACCAGCAATGCCCCAGACAGTGCCTTTCGCCATCATGGTGGCGAGGAGCGCCAGCAGCAATCCTGTGTAGATCGGGTGGCGAACGAGGCCGTAGGGGCCGGTATCGACCACGCGGTGGTCTGCCTTGGCGGTGACCGAGGCCGACCACAGCCTGCCCAAATGAATACGCGCCCACCACGAGAAGATGAGACCGATGGCGATCAGGGCAATGCAGGCCCAGGCCTCGGCCAGGGTCGGAGTCCACAATCTCAACCTGCCTTCATAGCGGTGCGCCGGGACGAACAGCAGGACGGTGCCCGCCAGCCAGAAGATGCGATAGCGGACCTCTGCGCCGATGGTGGCGCGTTTTTGAGCCGGATCAGCCCACACGGCGGCCGCAATCCAGGTGACCACCCAGATCAGCCAGAGCAGCGCGATTGCCGTCGCGGGGCGCATGAGAACCTCCACAGTGTCTCGCCAACATGAAAGCGATCCGACGCGGCGGCAATGCGGCACCAATTCCATTTCCGGTAAGAAGATCGTGATCCTTCGCCTTATTGACCCGAGCAACTGAACATCCACTGCACGCCATAGGCGTCGACCAGCATGCCGAAGCTGGTTCCCCAGTATTGCCGCGCCAGGGGCACGGTGATGCGGCCGCCGGCAGCCATGCGGGAGAAAAGCTCCCGCATGGCTGCCAGGTCGTTGAATTCCAGCATCATGGCAGAGCCTTTCATCGGCTCGGCATCATCATTGTCGGAGGCATGGAACAGCACGCCCGGACCTTCGAAGCGCGCATGCAGGATTTTTCCGCGCATGGTTTCGGTTCGCACCGGCATGCCGTTATCGCCCCAGCGCAGCAGGATGGTTCCCCGGCCAAGGCCGCACTGTTCGTAGAAAGCCAGTGCCGGCTCGCAGTTGGTGGTGAAGAACAGCGAAGGGGAGAGCCGCATCACATCTTCCTATGAAATCAGTGCGCGGCGGCGGTGGCGGCGGCAATGAGTGCGTCGCCGGTATATTGCCTGTCGCCGATGCCCCAGCCGCCGTCGGGCGCGTTGACGATGTTTATCCAGGTGTTTTCGGGCTTGTGCCCGGCCACGCAGAGTTCGGCGACGATGCCGGCGGCCGTGGTGATGAAGGCGTTGCGAGCCTCGATCGAGCCGAGGGCGATATTGGGCAATTTCAACTCCACCATCACGACAGGCCTGTTGGCGCCGCCGGCATAGATGTGGCGCGACGGCAGGATGTGGACCGTGCCACCGACGATGGCGGTGAAGAACGCATTGCCGGTGGCGCCGGAAGCTTCGATGAGGGCGGCGCTGAGGCGCGGCAGGATCTCGCGCTCTCCGGCCTCTGTCAGTACGCCTTCTGGCGCGGTCACGGTGATGGGCATTTGGTCTCTCCTTGTCCTTCGGCTGCACGGCCTTGCCGGAAGATCGTCTTCCGGCTTGCCATGTTTCGTATCAATTGTTACGTTATGCACAACGAGCAAGTCAACAGGTTTCGTATCGATCACTATGGATAATTTGGAAAAGGCCAGGGGTGGTCGTCCCCGCGCGTTCGACCCGGACCGGGCGCTGGATGCGGCGATGCATCTGTTCTGGGAGCATGGCTATGAGGCGACGTCGCTGGCCATGCTGCGCGAGGCGATGGGGTTGACGCCGCCGCAGATCTACAACGCCTTCACCGACAAGGAGACCTTGTTCCGCAGGGCGCTGACGCGCTACCACGAGACGGAGATCGGCTTTGCGCTGGACGCGCTGAGCGCGCCGGTGTCGACTCGAGAGGCGATCCGGCTGCTGCTGCTGGGCGCGGCGGAGGCCTATTCCAGGCCCGGCAAGCCGGGTGGCTGCCTTTTTGTCAGCGGTGCCCTGGCGGCTTCGCCGCAGGCACAGGCGATTGCCGATGAACTCAAGTCCTATCGTAAGGCGAGCGAGGCGGCGATTGCAGAGCGGCTGGCGAAGGGCAGGGCGGTGGGCGACCTGCCGGAAGGCTTCTCCGTCGAGAGCTTCGCCAAATATATCGCCGGCGTCATGAACGGCATGTCGATCCAGGCGCGGGACGGCGCATCGGTCGAAGAGTTGCGCATTATGGCCCAAACCGCTCTTGCGGCCTTGCCGCCCGAAGAGCAAAAACGGGGAGCATGATTCAAGGACGGAACGCCATGCTGGATCTCTTCCCCGACGCCGAGAAGCCGGTCGAAATCGTCCCGGCAAAAAAGCTTTCCGCCCGCGCCGCAGCGCTCTATGTCGCGCCGGCGGGTCATTTCCAGACGCGGCCGGTGGAGGAATTGCGGCTTGGCTTCGACGGCATTTTGGGCGATTTCCACGCGGGCGCAACGCGGCGCTCGGGCGGGCGCGAACCCTGGTATCCGCGCGGCACCGAAATGCGCAACGAGCGGCAGCTGTCGATCGTGGCGGCGGACGAGCTGGCCATCGTCGCCGGGCGGATGGGCCTTCCCGAGATCAAGCCGGAATGGATCGGCGCCAATCTGGTGATCGAAGGCGTGCCGCATCTGTCGATGCTGCCGGCCGGCACGCTGCTGTTCTTCAAGGATGGCGTCACCCTTAAGGTCGACGCCCAGAACGGACCATGCCGCATTTCCGGGCGATCGATCGCCGAAAATGCGGGAATGGCCGACATCGAAGCCGGCGCGCTGCTGTTTCCCAAAATGGCCAAACGGCTGCGTGGCGTGGTCGCCTGGGTCGAGAAGCCCGGACCGATCAGGGCCGGCGAAGAGATTTCGGCGCGGGTGCCGGAGCAGTGGATTTATCAGGCATAGCAGCGCGGTTGCATCGTGACCGAAGGGCTACGCCGCTGATGAGCGGCGTAGCAAAATGCCGAAGCCTCAGCCCTTGCGGTTCTTGTTGGCGCCTTGCGCCATGACGGACACGTGGTCCCACTTGTCCCAGGTGGCGAGGCGGTTGGCGTATTCCTGACGGATCATCGGCAGGCCGCCGTCACCGAAGAACACCCGCAGCGGCGGCTCGGCGGCGTCGACGATGGCCAGCATTGCCGGACCTGTCGCCTCGGGATCGCCGGCGACCGAGTTGGCGCGGCGCTCGGCCATCTTGGCGCGGGCGGGCGCATAGGCCTCCATCGGCTTGGACACCTTGGCTGAGGCGCCGGACCAGTCGGTGGAGAAGCCGCCCGGCTCGACGAGCGTGACATGGATGCCGAATTCCGCCACCTCGATGCTGAGCGACTGGCTGAAGGCTTCCAGCGCCCATTTCGAGGCATGGTAGAGGCCGAGCGAGGCAAAGGCGTTGACGCCGCCGATCGACGAAATCTGGATGATGTGGCCGGACCGCTGGGCGCGCATGATCGGCACCACGGCCTGCGTGACCCAGAGGGCACCGAACACATTGGTTTCGATCTGGTCGCGGGCTTCCTGCTCACTGACTTCCTCGATGGCGCCGAAATGGCCGTAGCCGGCATTGTTGATGACGACGTCGAGCCGGCCAAAGCGCTTGTGCGCCTCGGCGACGGCGGCATCGACGGCTTTCTTGTCGGTGACGTCGAGCTTGATCGCGGCGATGTTGTCGCCATATTTCTCGACCAGATCGGCGAGCGTGCCGGCGTCACGAGCGGTCGCGGCGACACGGTCGCCCCGCGCCAATGCGGCCTCGGCCCAGACGCGGCCAAAACCCTTCGACGATCCGGTGATGAACCAAACCTTATTTGTCATGATGTAGAATCCTTGCCCTTGCGGGCGCAATTTTTGGATGAAAGCGGAGGCTTCTCCGCTTTCGGGCATATACGGCCTATCGCGTGATTTTCCAGGGGCGAGGGGAAATCTTTTTGAACAAGACGTCCCTTGATCAGCGATAACTCACCTGAGACGACCAGGCCGGATCGTCGTGCTTTTGCCAGTAGAGCGCCATCAGCCGGCCGGTAACAGGCCCGACCTTGCCGTCGGCGATCGCCGCGCCATCGATCTCAGTCACCGGCATGATGCCGCCCGCGGTCGAGGTGATGAAGACCTCGTCGGCCGCCGTGAGTGCTGCAACGCTGACATCGGCGGCGGCGGCTACAAGACCTTCTTCGGCGCAGAGATCGAAGACGGTGCGGCGGGTGATGCCAGGCAGCACGCCGATGGCCGGCGTCGACAGCTTGCCATCCTTGACGCAGAAGACGTTGAAGCCCGGACCCTCGGCGACATTGCCGTTGAAGTCGAGAAGGAGTGCGGTCTCGGCACCGCGGTCATAGGCGTCGTAGAGGCCGCGCACCAGATCGAGCCAATGGTAGTTCTTGATCGACGGATCGACCGATGCCGGCGGGATGCGCACCTTGTCGCTGATGGCGACGCGCAGGCCGCGCTGCAGCTGTTCGGCATTGGCGACCGAACCGAACGGCACGGCGAAGGCCATGAAGCGGTTGATCGCCTGGCGCGGATCGCGGCTGAAGGTTGGCGATGCGCCGCGCGTGCACAGCATTTCGACATAGGCGGCGCGATGGCCTGAAAGGGCGACGCAATTGTGCAGGATATCGGCCACGCCATCCCTGTCGAAGGGGATGGTCATGCGCAGCTTGTCGAGCCCGCCGAAGAAGCGGTCGAGATGCAGATCGAGGCGGAAGAAGCGGCCTTTCCAGACATGCACCGTGTCATAGGTGGCGTCGGAATGCAGGAACCCCCAATCCAGCACCGACACCTTGGCCTGCGACATCGGCAGATACTGGCCGTCGAGGAAGGCGATGCCGTCGGGATAGGTGTGCGGGTCGACATGGCGGTCGCTGACCGTGGGCAGTGGTTTTGTAGCCTGTGTGGCCGTCGTGTGGTCCATCGGGGCCTCCTCGCGGGCAGGGCGGGTCATCAGCCTACCGGCCCGGGACAGGAGGCATAGAGCCAACCGCCCGGCACCGTTCGTCCTCCATGACGGTCCTAGCCGATACACCGGATTGGAATTGCCTTATGATCGGATGGCTTGGAATGGGAGGGGATATGGGCAGGCTTGGGACCATCATCGCAGCCATGATGATTTTCGCCGCCACGGGCGAGGCCAGCGCGCAGTGCGTGAAACAAGGCGACGAACTCTGCCAAAACGGCCAGACCTATCGCTGCGAGAAGACCGGCAGCGAGTTGACGCCGATCTTCCAGAACCTGCCTTGCACGGTGAATGCGCCGGCGCAGACACTGACCGGCACCTGGGTCGGCAGCGGCCACCAGAGCCCGGCGGGTGATGCCGGCGCCGACTGGTCGATCGCCATGACGATCAGGAATGACGGCGCGTCGATCGATTATCCGTCACTTGGCTGCGGCGGATCGCTGTCGCAGACGTCGAGGGACGAGACGTCGGCGGAATTCCATGAAAGCATCACCTATGGCCAGGACAGGTGCATCGACAGTGGCGACATCACCGTCCGCTTCTTCAAGGGAAACCTGTCCTGGACCTGGGTCGGCCAGGCCGATGGCCAGCCTTACAATGCGATCGCCGTGCTGACGCGACAATAGCCGCTTCATTCCTCCTCGTCGTCGGCGTCGAGCAGGCGTGTCGCGCGCCAGCGGGTGAGCACGATGTTGGTCTTCTCGATGACGAAGAAGCGGGCGGAGTCGCGGTCATAACCCTCGGCCAGCAGCTTTTCATAGTCGGTGTGCATGTGGCGGATGTGGGCAATGGTTGCCAGCCACACGGCAATGCCTGGCGGCAAGGTCTTCATATGCACTGCGCCGGCATCCGCACGGATCTTCTCCATGTCGGCATAGGGCGCCAGCGGCAGAAGTGCGGTCAGCGCCTTGGCGATGGCGCGGCGGCGGCCGGTCGGTGCAGTCATCGCTCCCCGCGTCCCTCGATGATCGCTTCCGGTATGGCGTCGGTCGAGGCGAAGTAGGGTTTGATGTCGATGACCGGCGTGCCGTCGAGCACGTCGATGGCGTCGAGATCGATGCGCCCGGTGGCGATGTCCAATCCGACGAGCCTTACCACATGCAGGCCGACTGGGTTCGGCCGGGCTGGGGAACGCAGGCCGAATACGCCTTTTGCTTCAGTCGCATGGCGGGGTTTTTGCACAATCAGATTCCGCGGCGCGTGATGCAGCCAGGACAGGATGATGACATGGCTGGCGCGCTCCAGACCCTGCAAGCCAGGGCGATAGGGCGCGTCGATGGTCAGCACCGCCGGCTGTCCGGTCTCGCGCGCCGTGCGCATGTTTTTCGGGCAGCTCTCCCTTGTCGTCCAGAGCGAGGCGATGCGGCCGATGAAGACGACGCGGCCATCCGCCGGCATCGTTGCCGGATCCAAGCCCAGCCTCTGCTCGCCTTCGCGTGCCTCGAACATTTCGCGCGGCCCCGTCATTCTGCCCATCTCCGTGCTGCTGCTGTCATTGTCCCAGGACCGCTACACATTTTTGGGCGGCGCGCACCGGAAAATCACGCATGCGGCATTTTCTTGTCCGGAAGCGACATAGCGCTTGCAAGGTTTTGAAAACCGACATAAACATATGTTTATATCTTTTTCAAAGTGAATGCGCTGAAAAGAGAATACGCTGATGCATGTTTCGCTCGACACCATGGTGGATACGCTGAAGGCGGCGGCCGAATCCAGCCGCCTGCGCATATTGGCACTGTTGTCGCGTGGAGACCTCACCGTTTCCGATCTTACCGAAATTCTCGGCCAGTCGCAGCCGCGCGTTTCGCGGCATTTGAAGCTGCTGCTCGAGGCCGGGCTGATCGACCGCTACCAGGAAGGATCATGGGCCTTCTTCCGCCTGTCGGATGCCGATTCCGCGCGCGACTTCGTCATGGGGCTGGTTTCCAGCATTCGCGGCGCCGATCCGCAGGTCGAGCGCGATCTCGAACGCCTGGCCTCGGTCAAGCGCAAGCGGCAGGACCGGGCGGCCGAGTATTTCTCGGTGAACGCCGCAAGCTGGGACCATATCCGCTCGCTGCATGTGCCGGACCGTGCGGTCGAGGCGGCGATGCTGAAGCTGGTCGGCAAGCGGCCGTTCCAGTCGATGCTGGATCTGGGCACCGGTACCGGGCGGCTCCTGGAAATCTTCTCGCCGCTCTACCGGCGCGGTGTCGGCATCGACATGTCGCGCGAGATGCTGACCGTGGCGCGTGCCAATCTCGACAAGGCCGGCGTTTCGAACGCGCAGGTGCGGCAGGGCGACATCTTCTCGCCGCCGGTCGAGCGCGACGCTTTCGATCTCGTCACCATCCACCAGGTGCTGCATTATCTCGACGATCCCGCCCGCGCCATCCACGAGGCGGCGCGGCTTTTGCGGCCGTCGGGCCGGCTGGTCATCGTCGACTTCGCGCCGCACACGCTGGAATTCCTGCGCGAAGAGCACGCGCATATGCGGCTCGGCTTTTCCGACCGGCAGATCGGCGAATGGTTTGCAGAGGCCGGCCTCGATCTCGAGGATGCCCAGGAATTCGAGCCGCGCGGCGGCAGCGAGCCCAGGCTCACCGTCAAGCTCTGGCTTGGCCGCGACCGGCGCCTGCTGATCGCCGACCCTGCCAATGACAGCCAGCAGACCAAAGTGAATTCGATAGGGGAAATCGCCTGATGAACCAGTTCCGCTTTTCCCGCCGCCCCGACATTGGCGACAAGGTCAAGGTTTCCTTCGAGTTCTTCCCGCCCAAGAATGACGAGATGGAGGCGCGGCTGTGGGACACGGTCACAAGGCTGGAACCGCTGAAGCCGAAATTCGTCTCGGTGACCTATGGCGCCGGCGGCTCGACGCGTGAGCGCACGGCGCGCACCGTCGGCCGCATCCTGAACGAGACCAGCCTGACGCCGGCCGCGCACATGACCTGCGTCGACGCTGCCCGTCATCAGGTCGACGCGGTGATCCAGGAATTCGCCGATATGGGCGTCAAACGCTTCGTCGCCCTGCGCGGCGATCCGGCCGCGGGCGTGGGCACCGCCTACCGCCCGCATCCGGACGGCTACGCCAACGGCGCCGAACTGGTGGGCGCGCTGAAGGAAGCGGGCGATTTCGACATCTCGGTTTCGGCCTATCCGGAAAAGCATCCGGAAAGCCCGGACTTCGCCACCGATATCGACATGCTGAAGCGCAAGGTCGACAATGGCGCGACGCGGGCGATCACCCAGTTCTTCTTCGACAATGATCTCTACGAGCGCTATGTCGAGCGCGCGCGTCGGGCCGGCATCTACATCCCGATCGTTCCGGGCATTTTGCCGGTGCATAATTTCACCCAGGTCGCCAATTTCTCGGCGCGCTGCGGCGCGCTGGTGCCGGCATGGCTGGCCGAGCGTTTCGACGGCCTGCAGAACGATCCGCAGACGCATGCGCTGGTGGCATCGGCCGTCGCCGCCGAACAGGTTCTCGACCTGGTCGAGCGCGGCGTGGGCGACTTCCACTTCTACACGATGAACCGCGCCGACCTCGTCTTCGCCATCTGCCACATGATCGGCATCCGCTCGCACGAGGCGGAGGTGGCGGGCTCGGCTGCTGCGTGAGGTTTAATGCATGTCGCCCAAAAGTGGCCCCGGCTTTGGGAGAACGACATGCATAAAAACAAAGACTTAAAGTGCGTCGCATGAATCCATTCATACGCGACGCGCTTCAGCCTAAACAGCAAAAGGCCGGGTAAAAACCCGGCCTTTCGAATTGTTTAGACTATCTGGTGCTGGTCTTCCCCGTCTTGGCGGGTTCAGGGAAGGACGCCCATAATGAGGGCGCCGATGAAAGCAAACGCAGCACAAATCATCAATGCGTTGATTGGCCTCGTAAGTCCCATGACATAGCCTCCTCTTAAAGAGCTATGCCTGAGAGTCTAGGTCCATTTGTGCCACAGGCAAGCGGAAAATGTGCTGCATTGCGACGTGATTGTGAAATTTGCGACTCTGGTTTTGCCGTTAGCCGTTGAAACTCTTCGGCAAAAACCCGCTTCATGCCTGTGAATAAATTATGGCGGGGGCGTGTCGATGCTGTGTCATGGCAGCGCTACCGCCGCGAAGTCGGCTTTGATTTTCGCGCTTAACGCCGTCCAAGGACACGTCCGTCGATTGTGAGAAGACCGAGGCCGATCAGCACCACGCCGCCGATCTCGAACAGTTCCAGCCGCTCGCCCAGGAAAAGAAAACCGAGCAGCATGGCGCTGGCCGGCACGATCAGCGTGACCAGCGAGGCGTTGGTGGCGCCGGCCGAGGCGACGAGGTTGAAATAGAGGATGTAGGCGAAGGCGGTGGAGAGCAGCGCCAATGCCAGCACCGCCGCCCAGACTGGCGGCGAGGCCGAGAACAGGCCGGCGGGGCCGTGCGCCAGCAGCACGATCGGTATCATGATGATGGTCGAAGCGGTCAGCTGCCCGGTGGCGATGACCGGCGAAGGCACGCCCTTGAATCGCCGGGCGACCATCAGCGCGACGGCATAGGACAAAGACGCGCCGATCAGCGCGAATTTCGCCCAGACAGGGCCGCCAAGTCCGGCGAGCAGGCCGGGACCGATCATGACGGCGGTGCCGGCGACGCCGAGCCCAATGCCGGCGAGCTTGTTCCAGGAGAGCTTTTCGTCCGATGTCAGCGCGTTGGCGAGGATCAGCGTCCAGAACGGCGTCGTCGCGTTGAGCACCGAGGCGACGCCGGCGCCAAGTTCGGTCTGGCCGGCGAAGATCAGCGAGAAGGGGACGACATTGTTGGTGAAGGCCAGCAGAAAGAACAGGCCAGCATGCGGAAAAGCAAGGCGGAACGATGGGCCGCGCAGGCAGAGATAGATCTGCAGCGCGATTGCCGCTATGGCGACGCGAAACAGCACCAGCACCAGCGGGTGAAGCTCCGCCACCGCGATGCGGGCGAAGAAGAACGAACCGCCCCAGATGGCACCAAGCAGCAGCAACTGCCCCCAGTCGGCGAGGGTCATCGGTCCGCGCGGTGCGGATGTAGCGGCAATTGCCATGTGGCTCGTCCTCCCCCGACATGCCGGCTCGAATGTCAGCCGGCCAGGCACAGGCATATCGGGTCTGCCGGCAAGCGCCACCCGAAACCTGATCGCTGGCTGACGACGCTACCAAGACTACCGCCGCAGTGTCAGGTGCACGAGACACAGAATTGTTTTCATTGCAGCGCCGCGCGTCCTCGGATGCTGCAAGACTCATATTTGGCGCATGATCCTTTCCGAAAGTCGAAATCGACTTTCGGGGTCATGCGCTAGCCGCTAGCTTGGATTAATTGTGCGCAGCCGAGATCGAGGATTCGTCAATGCAGCGATTCGAGAATGCCCGCGAGGCGGCACTGGCACTTCGTCCCGACGATCCGGTCTATTGCTTCCGCCCGCAGGTGCTGAAGGCCGATGCCAGGCAGTTCATGGGCATGTTCCCGGGCAAGACCGCCTATGCGGTCAAGACCAATGGCGAGCAGATCGTGCTGAAGACCTTGGTCGAGGCCGGCGTCACCGCCTTCGACGTCGCTTCGCCCGGCGAATTCGCTGCCGTGCGCGCCGTCTCTGCCGATGCCGAGATGCTCTACATGCACCCGGTCAAGGCGCAGTCCGACATCAAGCTGGCGCTGGAGAAATACGCCATCCGCGTCATTTCGCTCGACCATGAGGACGAGATCACCAAGCTGACGCGGGTGGTGCGGGCGCTCGACATCGACCCTGGCTCGATCAGCGTGTTCGTGCGCATCCAGACGAAAGGGTCGGCGGCCTACGAATTGTCGAAGAAGTTCGGCGCCGGGCCGGCTTATGCCGTGGAGCTGGCAGAGCGGCTGAACCGCACCGGCTACAAGGTCGGTCTGTGTTTCCATGTCGGCAGCCAGATCGAGGATCCCGACACCTATGAGCGGGCGCTGGCCTCGGCCGACTGGGTGCGCAACCGGCTGACCTTCGACATTGCCGGGCTCGATGTCGGCGGCGGCTTTCCAGCCGAATATGGCCACGATCCCAACCGCAAGCAGATCGAGATGCCCTCGCTCGGCCAGATCATGTCGCGGCTCTCCGGCGACCTGAAGGAATATCAGTTCGACCAGATGCCGCTGGTGGCCGAGCCGGGCAGGGTGATCGTGGCGCGCTGCCTGTCGCTGATCGTGCGCGTGCTGCTGCGCAAGGGCAAGCGGCTCTACATCAACGACGGCATCTGGGCATCGCTGTCGGATTCATGGACCGGCAAGATCACGCTGCCGGCGCGCTTCATCCCCGATCCGGCGATCAGGACCCGCAATGGCGCTGAAAAGAACGTCGTCCCGTTCAAGGTCTGCGGCGCGACCTGCGATTCCGTCGACATCCTGTCCAGGCCATTCTGGCTGCCGGAAACCGTCGATACCGGTGACTGGATCGAAATCGGCCATATCGGCGCCTATTCGCTGTCGCTGAGGACCCGCTTCAACGGCTTTTACCCCGACACATTCGTCGAGGTGACGACACCGTTCGACGAAGGCGACGCGCCGCAGGGCTTCGCCAGCCTGGAGACGATGGCGGATTAGGCCACGCCACCGCCGGCCTGGATGTTCTCGCCGGTCAGCCAGCGGGCGTCGTCGCTGGCCAGGAAGACCGCGACATCGGCAACGTCGCGCGGCGCGCCTATCCTGCCGAAGGGCGACATTCCGGCGGCCACGGCGCGATCGCGCTCTGGAAGCAGGTCCGTGTCGGTGAAGCCCGGCGACAGCGCATTCACCGTGATGCCGCGCGGCCCGAGCTCACGCGAGAGCACGCGGACGAACTGTTCGACGGCGCCCTTGCTGCCGAGATAGAGCGCCGTCTGCGTGAAGAACATCTTCGTGCCGCCGGTGGAGACGGCGATGATCCGGCCGCCATCGCGCACCCGGCGCGCTGCTTCCTGAAGCGTGAAGAAGGTGCCCTTGGCATTGGTGCCGAAGACCTGGTCGAAATCGGCTTCCGTCACCTCGGTCAGCGGCTTGATGACGGCGACGCCGACATTGGCGACGACGATGTCGATTGCGCCCAGCCTGCTCTCGGTCTCGTCAAACAGACGGCGGACATCGGAAACGCTTGATATGTCGGCCTGGAGGGCAATCGCCTTTCCTCCCTTGCTGGCGATGCCGGCGACGACCTCATCGGCGGCTTTCCGGTTGCCGACATAGTTGACGACCACGGCGGCGCCCTGGGCGGCGAGGCCTTCGGCGATGGCCCGGCCAATGCCACGCGAACTGCCGGTGACGATTGCGGTTTTGCCGTGCAGAGACTGGGACATGATCAATTTCCTTCAACCATTCTGGCCGGCGGCTTTGCCTGCGATGTGGCCGATGGCTGAGAGATAGCGGCATGCAATTGATCAGATAATGACCTATTATCTGATTGGCTTGTTAATCCAAGGGTACATAATGCGCGGATCCGAATTCACCGAGCTCAAGGCATTTTCCACCATCGTCGAAGAGGGCAGTTTCGTCCGTGCCGCCGCAAGGCTGCGCGTGTCGCCACCGGCGCTCAGCCAGTCTATCCGGCAGTTGGAGACGCGCATCGGCGTCAGGCTCCTCAACCGCACGACCCGCAGTGTCTCCGCGACCGCCGCAGGCGACGCGCTTTTTTTGCGCCTTGCCGTCGCCTTTGATGAACTGGAAAGCGCCATTGCCGATGTTCATGCGGCGCGCGATCGGCCGGCGGGTTCGCTACGCATCAATGTGCCGCGTGTCGCCGCGATGCGATTCATCGCGCCGATCCTCGGGGACTTTCAGCGCAGCTATCCCGATATCGCGCTGACCGTCATCGTCGATGACACGCTGGCAGACATTGTCGAAGGCCGGTTCGATGCAGGAATCCGGCTCGGCGAGCGGCTGGAGAAGGACATGGTGGCGGTGAAACTGAGCGAGGATTTGCAGATGGCCGCGGTGGCCGCTCCCGCCTATCTCGAGAACCGGGCCGTACCGCGTCATCCGCAGGAACTGCACCAGCATCAATGCATCAAATTCCAGTGGCCGGACGGCGGCAACCTGTATCGATGGGAGTTCGCGCGCGGCAAACGGGTCCTGGAAATCGCGGTCGAAGGCAGCCTGACCGTCAACGATACCGAGCTGATGCTCAATGCCGTGCTGGATGGCGTGGGCATTGCCTACATGTTCGAATACCAGGTTCGGCCCTGGATCGAGCAAGGCAGGCTGGTCCGTTTTCTGGAAGCCTGGTCGCCCAGCTTTCCCGGCTTCTGTCTATACCACCCAAGTTCACGGCAGGTGCCGCCCGCCTTGCGGGCGTTCATCGATTTCGTGCGGGCGAGGAGAGCAGGCGCTAGCCGGTAGCGAGGGCCTCAAGATTGGCGGCCCCTCACAGCTTCGCCAAAAGCTCCGATGTCGGCCAGCCGTCCACCGGCAGGCCAAGCCGCATCTGCTCCTTGCGGATCGCTTCGCGGGTGTTGGTGCCCAGAATGCCGTCGACCGTGCCGACGTCGTAGCCCCGGGCCTCGAGCTTGGTCTGCAGCGCCTTCATCTGCTCGTTGTTGAGGCCTTGTTCCGGGTTGCGCGGATCAAGCGGCGGCGCGCCGGCGAGCCGTGCGGCGAGATTGGCCGCGGTCAGCGCATAGGTGAAGGACTGGTTCCATTCGAGATAGACGTCGAAATTGTCATAGGTGAGGAAGGCCGGGCCCTTGCGGCCCATGGGCAGCGCCAGGCCTGCCTTGAGGCCCTTGTCGACAAGCGGCGAGCCGTCGGGGTTGGTGATGCCCCACTGCGCCCACTGTGTCAGCGGCAATTTGTTGGTGCGCCCGGTCTGATCCCAGGGCATCTCGTCGGGCACCCGCACTTCCTGGATCCAGGGCTCGTCGCGCTTCCAGCCGCGCGACAGCACCTTGTTGGCCGTGGTCATGATCACATCGGGCACGCTGTTGCGCAGGTCGATCTTGCCGTCGCCGTCGCCGTCGACGCCCCGGGCCAGATAGTCCGAAGGCAGTATCTGCGTCTGGCCGATCTCGCCGGCCCATGCGCCCTTGACGTCGGCCGGCAGCACGCCGCGATCTATGAGCTGCAGAAGCGGCACCAGCTGCTGGCGGAACAGCTGCGGGCGCCGGCAATCATGCGAAAGCGTCACCAGGGCGCTCAGCGTATGGAAATCGCCCTGCACGGCGCCGAAATCCGTCTCCAGCGCCCAGAAGGCGGTGATGACAGGCGCCTGTACGCCAAACTGCTGGTCGGCGCGGGCGAAGACATCGGCGTATTTCTTCATGTTCGCCGCGCCTTGCTTCAGCCGGTAGGCCGAAATCATGCGGTTGGAGAACTCGATGAAGGTCTGGGTGAAGACGCCCTGGGCGCGGTCGCGCGCCAGCGCCCGCTCGTCAAAGGTGGCATCTTCCAGCGCATCGAGACCGACGGCGCCGACACCGGCCGCCTTGGCTTCCGCCGCCACGCCCTGTTTCCAGGTTTCGAAGTCGCCGCCGCATTCCTGCGCCATCGCCGGCAAGGCCGTGGCGCACAGGAATAGCGCCGCGAGGGCTTGGGAACGCAGTCGCATCAGCTTCCTTTCGAACGAAGAGGGCATTGTCGTGCTGGCTGAACGCCCAACGCCCTGAATTACCGGCGGTTGCACCCTACCGCTGGCTGTGTCGAAAAGCAGGCGGCAGGCCCGGTGTCAACGGGTCTTCTGCGGCAGCCCCTTGTTCCATGGGCTTCGCTGCCGTTGAACCGGTGTCAACGGGTGTTCTGCAGCGGCCACTTGTTCCATGAGTTTCGCTGCCGTTGAGCCCGGTTCAACGATAGTCCGTTGAACCAGACGTCAACGGGTGTTCTGCCGCAGCCACTTGTTCCAGGCGGCTTCCGAGCCGTTGAAGACGTTGATGTCTGATTTGCCGGTCATGCCGGGGACGATGCCGGTTCCGGTGTACTGCCAGAAGGTGAAGGGGTGGCTGCCGTATTTTTCGCGCGGGTGGCCGGCGACCGAGCGCAGCCAGTAGGGGTAGCCGCGGAAGGTCGACAACTGGTTGTCGTCGAAGAAGTCGACGGAGGTATAGATGATCGGCTTCTTGCCGTAGTGCCGTTCGACGATCTGGAGGAATGTGGTCATCTCCGCACGCACCGTGGCGGCGTCGGGACGCAGCCTGCAGGTCGGCGATTTCGGGTTCCATTCCATGTCGAGAACCGGCGGCATGGCGGAGCGGTCGACGGGAACGTTCTGGATGAACCAGCGCGCCTGCTGGGCGGCCGGGGTGCAGAAATAAAAGAAATGATAGGGCGCGCGAGGAACGCCGGCGGCTTTCGTGCGCGCCCAGTGCTCGTTGAAATACTCGTCGAAGCGGTCGCCGCCCTCGGTCGCCTTGATGAAGGCGAAGGAAATGCCGCTCGCCCTGGCTGTCGGCCAGTCGACCGAGGTCTGGTACTTGGAAACGTCGGTGCCGTGAACGGCATAGTTCCACGGCGCGCCGCTGTCCCATTCATGTGGCTTGGAATCCTCGAAGCGGGGAGCACGCACGGCGACCGTCGGGCTGCTGGACCCGGATGGCGACAGCGGCGACAGATCGTCCACGGTCGAGCAGGCGCCAAGCAGCGTCAGCATGAAAAGGGCCGCAAGACGGCGCATCACAACTTCCAAGCCGGAAACAGCCGGTCGCTGATGGGTCTGTGAACCGATGGCCGACGATTGGTCGAGCCCCCTCCGGGCGATCGCCCCACAGCATCGCCCAGTCTATCCCTTTTGTGCATGTCCCAAAACCGCAGCGCGCTTTTGGGCGACATGCATCCTGTGATCGCCGATCATGGTTGATAATCCGTTGACGGCGCTCGACAAGAGCCCTGATTTTGCGGGAGCAATGGCGGCAATTCGATGACATAAGGGTCGGGCGAAAGCCCGGGAGGAAGCAGATGCGGTTCGTCGTCAAGATCGTCAAATGGCTGCTTGGACTGATCGTTCTGGCGGTCGCCGGGCTGTTTGGCTGGCTCTACATCGCGCCGCCCGAACTGATCCGTGTCGGTTCCGGCTATTCGGCCAAGATCGTCTGCTCCAACGTCTTCATTGCCGGGCGCGATGCCAACGAAGTGCTTGCCGTCGACGTGCAGGCGCCCGGCCACCCGCTGTTGCGGCTGATGCGGGTCTCGGTCGACAAGAACCGGGGAACGGTTTCGGCGGGCCTGCTGGGCTTCCTCGGCAAGAGCGAGGCGGTTTCCCGCGATGGGCTGGGCTGCGCCTCGATCCCTGACGGCGATGTCGGCAAGGCGCGGCGCACGACGGTCCATGTCGAGCCTTCGGCAACCAGCCTGGATACGCTGTGGCCCGAAGGCGAGCGGGTCGAGGCATCGCAGGATCCGGTGATTGCCAAGCTGCTCGACGATGCGGCGCTGACCGGGGCAGGCATGCGCGCGGTGGTCGTGGTCAAGAACGGCCGCGTCGTCGCTGAGCGCTATGGCGACGGCTTTTCGGCCAAGACGCCGCTGCTCGGCTGGTCGATGACCAAGACGGTGAACGCCGCGATCGTCGGCACGCTGGTCAAGGACGGCAAGATGGCCGTCGACAACAAGGGCCTGTTCGCGCCGTGGAAGGCGGACGGCCGCGCCGCTATCAGCCTTGCCGACATGATGGCGATGTCGAGCGGGCTGGAATTCAACGAGGACTATGGCGACGTCGCCGATGTCACGCGCATGCTCTATCTCGAGCCCGACATGGCGGGCTTTGCCGAATCAAAGCCGCTGGCAGGCGAGGTCGGCAAGGTGTTCACCTATTCGAGCGGCACGGCGGTGATGCTGTCGCGGCTCTGGCAGGACGCGATCGGCGACAAGGCCAAGGCGCTGACATGGCCGCGCAGCGCATTGTTCGGGCCGCTCGGCATGCACAGCGCGGTGCTCGAAACCGACGAGCAGGGCACGTTCGTCGGCTCGTCCTATCTCTACGCCACGGCGCATGACTGGGCCCGCTTCGGCCAGTTCCTGCTGCAGGGTGGGGTGTGGAACGGCAACCAGGTGCTGCCGGCCGGCTTCGTCGACTGGATGCGCGAGCCGGCGCCTGCCTCGAAAGTCTACGGCAAGGGCCAGTTGTGGATCGAGGCGCCGGGCGATGAGGAAAATCCCGGCGCCGGCGTCGCGGCCGGCCTGCCCAAGGACACCTACTGGATGGAAGGGCACGACGGCCAGACCGTCGCCATCATTCCCTCGGAGCAGCTGGTGATCGTGCGGCTGGGGCTGACGCCGGCCAAGCTCGGCTATCGTCCGCAGACGATGGTGGGGGCGCTGATGAAGGCCCTGCATTAGGACCTTTTACCCTTGATGGGGAGGTCGGCGCGCAGCGCCGGGGTGGGCTGCCTAGCGCTCCACCCCCACCCGCGCCTTCGGCGCGACCTCCTCCATCGAGGGGGAGGTGAGGTTGTGCGGTCCAATCACGCCCAGCCAGGCATAACCGCGATAAAGCGTGCGGAAACGGAAGGTTGCGCCGGCTTGCCGAGATTCCGATTCCAGGACTTCGCGCAGGGATTCACGCGGCGTGACGTGGAATTTTTTCAACCAGCCGCGCAGCAAGGTCCGGAACCAAGCCGGCAAGCCCTCCTGCTGGCCGAAATCGACGACATGCAGGGAGCCGCCGGGGGATAGTGCCGCAAGAGCCGCCGACACCGTCTTCTCCCAACCAGGAATCATCGACAGCGAATAGGAGACGAAGACACGGTCGAAGCGCTCGATGCCGTAAAGTGCGGCGGTGTCGAAATCGGTGGCGTCGCCTCGTGCCAGCGTGACGCGGCCTGACATGCCTTCGCGGTCGATCGCCTTGCCGGCCGTCTCCAGCATCTCGGCCGAAATATCGAGGCCGAAGAAGCGGGCATCGGGGTAGCGGCGGGCGGCGAGGATGATGTTGCGGCCGGTGCCGCAGCCGAGTTCCAGCACGGTGCCGCCTTGCGGCACCTCAAGCCCATCGATCAGCCGGTCGCGGCCGAGCAGGTAGTATTTGCGGGTCAGGTCGTAGATGTGGCGCTGCCAGCGGTAGACGCCATCCATCAGCTCGGCATGATTGGCCTTGAATTCGGGGCTGGCCGGCAGCTCGGTCGTGCTCATGCGGCGCGCTTCACATAGAGGTGGAAGCCGCCATAGATGGCGGAGCGGTCGCGGGCCGAGAATTCGCGCGAGGCCTCGTCCTGATAGTCCCACTGGTCCAGCAGCGAGGTTGAGACGCGGCCCGGCAGCAGGCTGGGCTCGGCTGCGGTGCGGAAGATGACGCGGGCGCCAGCGGAGGCGGTGCGGCTGATTTCCGACCACAGCGCGTTGAGCTGGTCATCGGTCATCCAGTCCTGCGCATCGAGCAGGATGAAGCGATCGACGGCACCCGCATCCTTGCCGGCCAGGAACTCGATCAGATTGGCATGGTGGATGGCGACGCGGTCGACATTGCCGCGGATGGTCTCGTAATTCTGCTTTTCCAGATAGGCCGGCAGGGCGGCCTCGCCGGGCTCGGGATAGCGGCGGGCAAAGGCCTGCCAGGCGAAGTAGTTGTTTTCCAGGGGAAAATCGCAGGCGAGCTTCTCCAGCCGAGCCTTGAGCACGCTGGCCATGGTGCCGTCGCCTGATGTGATCAGGGAATCATATTGCGCCGGCGGAATGCCGAGGCCGAATAGCGAAGCCTTGCGCGAGGTCGCCCATTTCAAAAGCTTTCTGTCGAAGACGGGCGCCAGTTCCTCGTTGAAGAAGCGGCGCTGCTCGCCGAGGTTCCTGGCTTCCATCATGCGGGCCGGGTTGACGCCGAAGAACTTTGCCGTGCGATGGCCCATGGCGATGAACAGGCCGAGCAGGCCGGTCTGGTAGAAATTGCGGTCGAAAACACCGATGCGACGGCGACCACGCCAGTTGCGGCGTTCCCAATAGTGGCGGCTGACCGGATCGAGATGCGGCGCGATGAAACGGTCATAGGCTTGCGAATTGTGGCTGGTGTCGGCGGCGCCGAAGAAGCGGAACAGGTCGCCCTGCGAGGGCAGGCGGCGCACCGCCTCCAGCTTCATGCGGTTCAGCGCGATGTGGGCGGCATTGAGGTCGACGGCGTCGATCCGTGCCGGCGATCGGGTGAGGTAGGCCAGGATGTTGCAGCCGCCGGAAGCGATTGTGACGATGCGATGGCCCTGGCCAAGCTGCATAGCCTCCATGTCGACATCGGGGTCTTCCCAGATCTGCGGATAGACGAGGCCGGAAAACAGGAAGGCGAACAGCCGCTCGGAGATGCCGGCTTTCGAAAGCGCGCGGTTCTGGTAGACGGCTTTTCCAACTTCCTTGCCGCGGCGAAAAACCAGATCCGAGGATACGTCCGTCATGACAAAGTGATTCCCCATTTGCTTTGCCGCAAGCGGGTAACCCAGGGTCATGACAGGCCGGTGACAGCCGGAGGCATCGATAATTCTACTGCGGCGGCCATCTGACGCGGCCTTCCGCGCTTCGGGTGCTCGCGGACTCCGACGTCCGCTCCGCTCCGGTTCTCGAAAGCCACGTCACCTGACTCGCCGCAGCGAATTCTCGAAGCTCCCTCAGGCGGGTCCAAACCCGCCCGGCGTCGGCGTGATCAAAATAACGGCATCGCCGTCCTCGAGCACGGTCTGGTCGCAGGCCTTCAGCATGTCGATCGTGCCGTCCTTACGGCGGATCTTGGTCGAGCCGACCTCGCCGTCGCCGCCGCCGTCCAGCCCCTGAGGCGGGCGGTTGCGGTGCGAGGACAGGATCGCGCATTCCATCTTCTCGAGAAAGCGGATGCTGCGTTTGGTGCCGTCACCGGCGCTCCATTTGCCCTTGCCGCCCGATCCCTTACGGATGTGGAAATCCTCCAGCACCACGGGAAAGCGCAGTTCCAGCACTTCAGGATCGGTGAGGCGCGAATTGGTCATGTGGGTGTGCACCCCGGAAGTGCCGGCAAAGCCGCGGCCGGAGTTCATATGGCCGGCCGGCGAGCCGGAGCAGATCGTCTCGTAGTACTGGTACTTCTTGTTGCCGAAGGTAAGGTTGTTCATCGTCCCCTGCGCATTGGCCATGGTGCCCATGGCGCCGAACAGCGCGTTGGTGACGTGCTGCGAGGTCTCGACATTGCCGGCGACGACGGCGGCGGGGTAGGCGGGCTTCAGCATGCAGCCGTCGGGAATGACGATGTTGATGGGCCGCAGACATCCGGCATTCATCGGGATCATATCCTCGACCATGACACGGAAGGCATAGAGGACCGCGGCGCGGGCCACCGGCTCCGGCGCGTTGAAATTGTTCTTCATGACGGGCGATGTGCCGGTGAAGTCGACCGTCGCTTCGCGCTTTTGCCGGTCGACCGATATCTTCACCTTGATCACCTGGCCGGTGTCGGTGGGATATTCATAGGCCGATGTATCGGGCAGCCGCTCGATCACCCGCCGCACGCTCTCGGCCGCATTGTCCTGGACGTGGCCCATATAGGCCTCGACGACATCGAGGCCGAAATGCGCGACCATCTTGCGCAGTTCGGCGACGCCTTTCTCATTGGCGGCGATCTGCGCCTTGAGGTCGGCAATGTTCTGGTGCGGGTTGCGGGCCGGGTAACGATGGTCGGTGAGCAGCGCATGCAGCTCTTTTTCGCGGAATTTGCCGCGGTCGACGATGCGGAAATTGTCGAACAGCACGCCTTCCTCGTCGACCGTGGTGGCGAGCGGCGTCATCGAGCCGGGGGCGGTGCCGCCTATATCGGCGTGGTGGCCGCGCGAGGCCGCCCAGAACAGGATCTCTTTCTGGGCGTCGTCGAACACTGGCGTCACCACGGTAATGTCGGGCAGATGCGTGCCGCCATTGTACGGTGCGTTCAAGGCAAAGACGTCGCCTGGGTGGACGTCGCCGGCGTTCAGCCGGATGATGGTTTCGACCGAGCGGTCCATCGAGCCCAGATGCACCGGCATGTGCGGCGCGTTGGCGACCAGCGCCCCTGTATGGTCGAAGACGGCGCAGGAGAAATCCAGCCTTTCCTTGATGTTGACGGAGTAGGCGGTGTTCTGCAGCGTGACACCCATCTGCTCCGCGATCGACATGAACAGGTTGTTGAAGACTTCGAGCATCACCGGATCGGCGTCGGTGCCAAGGGCGGCGGCGCGCGCCTTCCTTGCCGTGCGGCGGATCACGACATGGTTGAGGTTGGTGATTTCGGCCCGCCAGCCCGGTTCGACGACAATGGTCTGGTTCGGTTCGATGATAAGAGCGGGGCCGGCGACCAGATTGGATGGGCGCAGGTTCTCGCGACGATGGATGCCGGCTTCATGCCACCGGCCTTCGGTGTAGATGCGCCGCGTTCCGGAAGCGCCGGCTTCAATCCGTGCGGGCCCGGCGGGCGCATAGGCCTCGGCGCTGCTCTCGCCGATTTCGCTGGCCTCGACGCCAACCGTCTCGACGATCATCGGCTTGTCGTCATAGACGAAACCGAATTGCGCCTTGTGGGCGATTTCGAAGTCGCGCCTTGCCTGGAAAATCGAGTCGCTTTCGAAATTCACCGGCAGCGTCGTGTCGGTGCCGTCATAGCGGATGTGCAGCACGGGCTTGGCGGCCACCGCGTCCTCGGCGATGCCTTGCACGGCCAATTCGGCGATCACCGTCTTTTTCAAGGTGGCGATGAGGCTGGCGATCTCGGTTCGGGACTCCTCGGCAAGCGGTTTGAGCAATGCCTGCTGGCGCGAGGCAAAGACCGACGCCAGGCCGATCCCATAGGCCGAAAGCAGGCCGGAGAAGGGGTGGATCAGCACCGCTTCCATGCCGAGCGCATCGGCGACCAGGCATGCGTGCTGGCCGCCGGCGCCGCCGAAGCAGTTCAAGAGATATTCGGTGACGTCGTAGCCGCGCTGGACGGAAATCTTCTTGATGGCGTTGGCCATGTTCTCGACGGCGATGGTGACGAAGCCCTCGGCAACCGCTTCCGGCGAGCGGCGGTCACCGATCTGGGAGGCCAGGGCCGCGAATTTTGCGCGCACGCTCTCGACGTCGAGCGGCTGGTCCTGGCCGGGGCCGAAGATCGCAGGGAAAAAGTCCGGCTGCAATTTGCCGAGCATGACATTGGCGTCGGTGACGGCGAGCGGACCGCCGCGCCGGTAGGCGGCGGGTCCGGGATTGGCGCCCGCTGAATCGGGCCCGGCGCGAAAACGGCCAGCCTCGTAATGCAGGACCGACCCGCCGCCGGCGGCGACGGTGTGGATACGCATCATCGGCGCGCGGACACGCACGCCGGCGACTTCGGTATCGAAAGCGCGCTCGTACTCGCCATCGTAATGGGCAACGTCAGTGGAGGTGCCGCCCATGTCGAAGCCGATGGCTTTTTCGAAGCCCGCGAGCTTGGCCGTCTCGACCATGCCGACGACGCCGCCGGCCGGACCCGACAGCAGTGCGTCCTTGCCCTGGAACATGTCGGCGGCGGTGAGGCCGCCCGACGACATCATGAACATCAGGCGAGGGGACTGGTCGCCATCTCTCGCCGCGCCCAGTTCTCCCGCCACCCTTTGCACATAGCGTGACAGAATGGGCGAGAGATAGGCGTCGACCACGGTGGTGTCGCCGCGGCCGACCAGCTTGATCAGCGGCGAGACCTCATGGCTGACCGAGACTTGGGCGAAGCCGATCTTGCGGCAGACCTTTGCCACCGCCTTCTCGTGATCGGGGTATTTCCAGGCATGCATGAAGACGATGGCGACGGCATCGATGCCGTCGGCCTTCGCCTGCTCGATCGCGGGCCGGCAAGCGGCGATGTCGAGCAGTTGTTCGACGCGGCCATCGGCGAGCACGCGCTCGTCGATCTCGATGACGCGCTCATAGAGCTGCTCGGGAAGGATGATCTCCTTGGCAAAGATGTCGGGCCGCGCCTGGTAGGCGATCCTAAGCGCATCGCGAAAGCCCTTGGTGATGAGCAGGAGCACGCGGTCGCCCTTGCGCTCCAGGAGCGCGTTGGTGGCGACCGTGGTGCCCATCTTGATGTCGCCGATCAGCCCGGACGGGATCGCGGCGCCCGGGTCAACGCCGAGCAGGTCGCGGATGCCCTGGATCGCCGCATCGGCATAGGCTTCGGGATTCTCCGACAGAAGCTTGCGCGGATGCAGCCCCGCTTGCGGATCGCGGCCGATGACATCCGTGAAGGTGCCGCCCCGGTCGATCCAGAAATCCCACTTCGCGGCCATGGCGGCTGTCTCCGGTATTTTTCGTTGTCAGCTTTCGTTGTTAATGCGCCAATGCATCGGCGGCAACGCATCCCGTTGATGTTACACGCGGAAACGCAACGTTACGAAACTCATGACCGTGTCGCGCATTTCCTCTGCGACCGTTCACCGCAACGTGAGCGTGTGTTGAAGGAGAGATATTATGAAAAAGCTCATTCTGGCTTCCGTGTCCGCCCTTGCCCTGCTGGGCGTCGCGGCCTGCAGCGACAGCGGCAAGGGCACTGACACCACCACCACGCAGAGCACCAATCCGCCTGCTGCTGAGCAGCCGATGAAGCCCGCGGCTCCGGCCGATAATTCGACCAAGCCCGCCGAGCCGGCTCCGGCAACGCCTGCTCCTGCGCCTGCGCAGTAGCTTGTAGGTGAGTAAGCAGTAAGCGTGTCTTGGGAGGAAGGCCGGCATGATGCCGGCCTTTTTCGCGGGCCGATCCATCGATCTGTCGGGGTGGCTGTCGTTCACAACCCCGTTATTGGCTTGATAGCATGGACCGGTTCGCTCTAAGAAGCGGCCATGTCGATTTGGGACCGCCTCGGCGACTTCATCACGCGGGTATCGTCTTCAGCCTCGTCGGGCGTTGCCGATGTGGTGGAGGCCGTGCGCACGGTTTTTTCCGGCGATGCGGACCTGCGCCGCCGCGTAGCCTTTTCCGTGGCGATGATCGCGCTCTCGGCCAAGATGGCCAAGGCAGACGGCATCGTCACCCAGGATGAGGTGCGCGCCTTCCAGGAAATATTCGAAGTGCCACCCAAGGAGACGCGCAATGTCGCGCGGCTGTTCGATCTCGCCCAGCGGGACGTGGCTGGTTTCGAAACCTATGCCGAGCGCATGGCGCAATTGTGCGGTTCGGGACATTCCAATTGCGTGATGCTGGAAGACATACTCGACGGCCTGTTCCACATCGCCAAGGCCGATGGGCTGGTGCATGAACGCGAAGGCATCTTCCTGCACCGTATCGCCGAGATCTTCCGCATCGAAGAGGCGCATTACGAGTCGATCCTCGCCCGGCACGTCAATCTTGGCGCCGGCGATCCCTATGTCGTGCTCGGCATCGAGCGCGGCCGGCCGTTCGAGGAGGTCAGGAAGCGCTACCGCAAGCTGGTCTCAGACAACCATCCCGACCGGCTGATCGCGCGTGGCCTGCCGCAGGAATTCATCAAGATCGCCACCACCAGGGTCGCGGCGATCAACGCCGCCTATGAAATGATCGAGCGGGGCCTGCGGCACGCATGAGCGGCTTCCTGCCCGACGAGCCGAGCGCCGAGGTCAGGGTATCGCCGAATTTTGGGCCAAGGCGTGATGCGCTGAAACCCGACATGATCGTGCTGCACTACACCGGCATGGCGACCGGTGCCGGGGCGGAAGCCTGGCTATGCGATCCGGCGAGCGAGGTTTCATCGCACTATCTCGTGCATGAGAACGGCCACATCGTGCAGATGGTCCGGGAAAGCGACCGCGCCTGGCACGCCGGCAAGAGTTCCTGGTTCGGACGCACCGATATCAATTCCTGCTCGGTGGGCATCGAGATCGTCAATCCTGGCCATTCGCTGGGCTATGCCGGGTTTCCCCGGCGCCAGATCGAGGCGGTGATCGGCCTGTGCAAGGGAATTACCGCGCGGCATGCGATCCCCGCCATGCGGGTGCTGGCGCATTCCGACGTGGCACCGGGCCGTAAGATCGATCCTGGCGAGAAGTTCCCGTGGGCCGCCCTGTTCATGGCCGGCGTCGGTCATCTCGTGCCGGCCGCACCCATCAGGCGCGGAACCGCGCTGAAGCCCGGCGACAGCGGCACCGATGTCGAGGCGTTGCAGTCTATGCTGACGCTCTATGGCTATGGCGTCGAGATATCGGGTGTTTTCGACCATCAGACGCGGATTGTCGTCGAGGCGTTCCAACGGCATTTTCGACCCCGTCTGGTCGACGGGCTGGCCGATGGCTCGACCATGCGCACGCTGCAGAAGTTGCTTGCCTCGGTGAGCGGATAACGCGGGGGCAAGGCGCCGCCCAAGTAGTCTTTTTCCCTGTAAGGTTACAAACTGTCACTCAAAGTGACTTGCCCCGCCTTCATTGGCGCCAATTCGGGCCTCAAAGGGCAATTCGTACAGTTTGTCGGATCTCCAGCCCCCGGATGTTCCGCTATTAATCAAGCAGTGCCACGTGAATATCTTCGCGTGGTCCAGACAGAACAGGATCACATGCAGAAATTGACCGTTGTAACGGCAGCTCTTGCTGCCGGCGTAGTGACTTTTGCCTTCAGCGCGGCCGATGCCGCGACATGGAGCCCCCGGGCCGATCAGGGGCTCGTCGCGGTGACCAAGGGCAAGGCCACTTCAGCCAAAAGCAGCAGCAGCCTGAAGGCAACGGCGAAGCAGGCTTCCGCCAAGGTGGAAAAAGCCAGCTCGACCAAGGCGAAGAAATCCTCCGCCAAAAGACGGACGACGCGTGGCCGCAAGACCGTCGACATGACGACAACGGCATCGATCGGTCTCAGGAACGTCGCTGCGTCGACGGCGGCAGTGGCCAGCAGCGGCCAGTATTCCGCGATCGTTGCCCGCTATGCGGCAAGCTACGGCGTTCCGGTGTCGCTGGCCAACGCCGTCATCACGATCGAGAGCAACTACCGGCCGAACATGGTCGGCAGCGCCGGCGAGATCGGCCTGATGCAGATCAAGCCGGCGACGGCGCGGATGATGGGCTACAACGGTTCGGCCAAGGGCCTGTTCGATCCCGACACCAACATCAAATACGGCATGAAGTATCTCGCTCTGGCGCAGAACCTTGGCGGTGGCACGACCTGTGGCACGATCCTGAAATACAATGCCGGCCATGCCGCGACGCGGATGAACCCGATCTCGGCCGCCTATTGCAGCAAGGTCAAGGTTCAGATGGCCGCGCTCTGATAGCAAGTTGCGAGAGCCGGCGGACAAGCCGGCTTTTTCATTTGCGTTTTCCCGGCTGAACCCCTTTATACGCCTTGCCAGCTGGCTGGGCGGCCGCACTCGCAAACGCCGAAAGGCCGCGAGTGAGGAAAGTCCGGGCTCCATGGAGACACGGTGCCGGTTAATGGCCGGCGGGGGCGACCCCAGGGAAAGTGCCACAGAAAGCAAACCGCCACGACTTTGTCGGGGTAAGGGTGAAAGGGTGGGGTAAGAGCCCACCGCGCGACTGGCAACAGGAGCGGCACGGTAAACCCCACCGGGAGCAAAACCGAATAGGGGCGGTGCGAGGGGAAACCCTCGAGGGCTGTTTCCGGCTCACCGTCCGGGTAGGTTGCGTGAGGCGCATGGCAACATGCGCCCAAGATGAATGGTCGCCACGTTCTCGTCCCGCAAGGGGCGAGGGCCATACAGAACCCGGCTTACAGGCCAGCTGGCAGTTTCGTCCTCGAAGAGAAGTCCTTTGAGATCAGCAGGTTGCGCCCTCGGGCGCGCCTGTCGATTCAAGTCTTTTCGGCTATTCGCCTACAAGAACCCAGCTCGGCCTCACTTGAAGCTGGTGCGATTAAATCCTACTGTGGTCCGAGAACGATATCGGGAGCCCTATCATGGGACAGGTCGACAAGCGCAGCATCACGCTCTCGCCGGAACTGGCGCAAGCGGTGGACGACGTGGTCGCCGCCGGCGAATATGCCTCGGCGAGCGAGGTCATCCGCGATGCGCTGCGGCAGTGGAAGGACCGTCGCGATCTCTTCGGCTATACGATCGAGGAACTACGCAAGTTGGTGCAGGAAGGGATCGACAGCGGGCCGGGACGATTTGCATCGATGGATGAAATCAAGGCCGAGGCACGGAGACGCTTGCGATCTGACGACGCGGCATGAATTTTCTGCCCATCGTCCAGAACGCACGGAAGACGATCTGATCGCGATCTGGCTTCATGTTGCGCGCGACAACGAGGCCGCAGCCGATCGGCTGCTCGACCGCTTCGAGGCGCGGTGGCAGCAACTGGCTTCCTTTCCCTCCTCAGGCGCGCCACGTGACGACATTGGGCCTGGCATCCGTCATCTGGTCGTCGGCGAGTATCTCACTCTGTATCGCGTCGGCGACGCGATCGAAATTCTTCGCGTGCTGCACGGCCATCGCAACATCGAGGCCGACGACCTCGGTTCGTGATCGGCCTGTCAGGTGCTGATCCTGTCCAGCGACGTCTCGATGGCCTTCCAGAGTTCTTCCACCGGTTCGCAGCCGATCGAGAGGCGCACAAAGCCGGGCGGCACCGCATCACCTCGCTTCGAGCGCCGCTCGGCCGAAGTGTGGACGCCGCCGAAGGAGGTCGCGGCCTCTATCAATGGGCAATTGTTGATGAAATCCTCGGCCTTGTCCTCCGAGGCGAGGTCGAACGAGATGAGGAAGCCGAAGCGCTCCATCTGGGCGCGGGCGAGGTTGTGCGACGGGTCGCCGTTCAGGCCGGGAAAACGCAGGCCACGCACCGCGCGATGTTCCCTCAGCCGCTGCGCGATCGTTTCGGCGGACGAGCACATGCGGTCGAAGCGCACTTCCAGTGTTTCGAGGCCGCGATGCACCAGCCATGCCTCGAACGGCCCGGGAATGCCGCCGGCCATTGCCCGCCAGTCCGTCACCTTGGTGATGATGTCGGCGTCGCGGCTGGCGACGTGGCCGAACAGCACGTCCGAATGGCCGTTGACCGCCTTGGTGTCGGCGGAGACGACGACATCGGCGCCGAAGTCGAGCGGACGCTGGCCGAATGGCGTCATCGTCGTGTTGTCGATGACAAGGACCCCGCCTTGTTCGTGGACAGCCTTGGCAATCGCCGAGATATCGCAGATGTCCAGCCGCGGATTGGACGGGGTTTCCACGAAGACCAGCGAATAGCCTTTGAAGCCGCCGTCAAGGAAGGTTGGCGTCGGCCTGGTGTCGCAGGTGATGCCGAGCGGCTTCAGGAAGCGTTCGGCCATCGCGCGCGTCGCATGATAGCCGTCCGCCGGCAGGAGCACGCGATCGCCTGATTTCAGGAGCGCGAAAAACACCGACGAAATCGCGCCCATTCCAGAGGGAAAACTCACGCATTGCGCATCTTCCAAATGGCCGAGCACATGTTCCACGGCGCGCCAGGTTGGATTGTCGTAGCGGCCATATTGATCGAACCCGGTCTCTACACCCGGCGTGTGAAAGATCGACGCCATGGTCAGCGGCAAGGGGATCGGATCGCCACTGGCGAAATCGCGGCTGCGCAAATGAGAAAGTTCGGCGGCGCGTGACTTTGCCGTCTCGGACATGAACTCGATCCTTGTTTTTGGGCGGAAGACGTCGCTCGACGCTATGCGCGCGGGTGATCGGCGGCAAGCCAGGTCTTTTGGGCCAGCGGGCTCTAAACGCTTCGTTAGGCTTAATGGATCATAAAGACGGGACGTGCCGTAACGGCTGCTCGGATTGGTCGCGATGCGCGTGTTTATGAAGCCTATTCCCGTTGACGCCCATAGTGCCCCATGATATCCCATCAAGACATCACAGCCTTCGTTCCGCGTCAGGGTAAAGCGTACGCCAGTCGGGCAGCCGCGGCGGCTGCGCGTTTGCCGGTTTTTGCCCGTGCGGGCGAGGCTGATACGGGGCAGGGAACGCGCAGCGGCGGCGCGTGCGAGACGATGAAGAGGGGTGCGGCGGCGCAAGCGGCCGTAGCGTTTAATGGACCGGTTTCTGTCGAACACGGTGAGCAGGATCGATGCGAAGGGGCGGGTGTCCGTTCCGGCGCATTTCCGCGCCGTCGTGCAGAAGCGCGGCTATTCGGAACTCTATGCATTGCGCTGTCTGGACCTGCCGGCGATGGATGTCGGCGGGCTCGACCTGCTCGACCGCTACGAGCAGCGCATCGCGCAGGAGGATCCCTTTCTGCAGACGGCGGACGACATGTCGTTCTTCTGCCATGGCGACGGAGCATTCCTGAAACTCGACCAGGACGGCCGCATCACGATGAGCGATTTCATTCGCGAGCATACCGGCATCTCGGCGGAGGTGGCCTTTGTCGGGCGCGGCAATTTCTTTCAGATCTGGGAGCCGGGACGGCTTGCGGCCTATGGGGCGCAGGCACGGGCCAGGCTTTTGCTGCTTCGGCAGGGGACGAAGCCTGGGGAGCGACCGGAATGACGGCGGGCCACGGCGATGACGTCCACGCCGTTGGCGGATCGGTCCGCCACATTCCGGTTCTCCTTGCCGAAGTGCTCGAGGCACTGGCGCCGGCGGAGGGCGACATCATCATCGACGGCACGTTCGGCGCCGGCGGCTACACCAAGGCCATTCTGGCGACCGGCGCTTCCGTCGTCGCCATCGACCGCGATCCCGACGCGATCGCCGCCGGGCGCGATCTCGAGGCGCAATCGGGCGGCCGGCTGAGGCTGGTGCAGGCGCCGTTCTCGACGCTGGACGAGCATGTCGAAAGCGCCGACGGCGTCGTGCTCGACATTGGCGTGTCCTCCATGCAGCTCGACCAGGCCGAGCGCGGCTTTTCCTTCCGCTTCGACGGGCCGCTCGACATGCGCATGGCGCAGGCGGGCCTGAGTGCGGCCGACGTCGTCAACAGCTTCAAGCCGGGCGACCTTGCCCGCATCTTCGGCTTCCTCGGCGAGGAGCGTCACGCCGGCCGCATCGCCCGCATGATCGAGGCGCGCCGCGAAAAGAAGCCATTCGAGCGCACGCTGGAACTGGCCGACGCCATCGAAACGCATATCGGCCGCGCGCCGAAGGACAAGATCCACCCGGCGACCCGCGTCTTCCAGGCGCTGCGCATCTTCGTCAATGACGAACTCGGTGAACTGGCCAAGGCGTTATTCGCGGCCGAACGCGCATTGAAGCCCGGCGGGCGTCTGGCCGTGGTGACGTTCCATTCGCTGGAAGACCGCATCGTCAAGCGCTTCATCGCCGACCGTGCCGACGTCGCCACGGGATCACGTCACCTGCCCGAGGCGCATGCGCGCACGGCGACCTTCCGCAAGGCCGGTGGCGGCGTGACGGCTGATGATGCCGAGGTCGCTGCCAATCCGCGCGCCCGCTCGGCCAGGCTGCGCGCTGCGATCCGCACCGAGGCGCCGGCGCGCGCCGGCGATTTTTCGATTTTCGGCCTTCCAAAGCTTCCCGGCATCGATCGGCCGGGGGAGAGGTAAGCACGTGTTCCGTACCAGCGACATTGTCCTGATCGCCGTCATGGTTTCGGCGGCGGCCCTGACCTACAAGACCAAGCGCGAGGCCGAGGATCAGTTGGCGGCGGTGCAGAAGATCCACAACCAGATACGCTATGAGGAGGAGACGATCGACCTGCTCAAGGCGGACTGGAGCCTGCTCACGCAGCCGTCGCGGCTGCAGAAGCTCGCCGAACTCTACAAGTCGCAGCTCGCACTCGAACCGGTCAGCGCCCGCCAGATCGTCGGCTTGGGCGACCTGCCGGCCAAGGCCCTGGACATCCAGGACATTCTGAACGGACGCCAGGGCGGCATGGCCGACAATTCCGACAAGGCGCCTGCGGACGGCAAGGATCCCGTCGTGACTGGAGGCATCGCCCAATGATCGGCAAACTGCTGAAGCGTCGCGCAAGGACGGGTGAAGACGGATCGATCGTCGTCGAGGGCGCACGCAAGGCGACCGGCGGCAAGGGCAAGGCGCGCATCGTGATGACGATGGCGGTGTTCTTCGGCATCTTCTCGACCATTTCAGGGCGATTGGTCTATCTCGGCTTCCAGACGCCTGACCTGTCGGGGGGGCCGCAGAGCCGGATCACCGCCTCGCGGCCCGACATTGTCGACCGCAATGGCGAAGTGCTGGCGACCGACATCAAGACGGCGTCGCTGTTCGCCGAGCCGCGCCGCATCGTCGACGCCGACGAGGCCATCGAGAAGCTGTCGACGGTGCTGCCCGAGATCGATTACGAGCAGACCTACCACAAGCTCAAGAGCGGCGCCGGCTTCGTCTGGCTGCAGCGGCAGCTGACGCCCAAGCAGCAGGCCGACATCATGCAGCTCGGCATTCCCGGTTTCGGCTTCCGCACGGAGAAGCGCCGTTTCTATCCGAGCGGCGAAACCTCGTCCTACATTGTCGGCCTGACCAACATCGACAACCAGGGCATCTCCGGCATGGAGAAATATATCGACGAGCAGGGCCTGAGCGACCTGCAGGCGTCGGGCCTGGCGGTGGCCAAGGATCTCAAGCCGGTGAAGCTGTCGATCGATCTGCGCGTCCAGCATGTTGTGCGCGACGAGATTGCCGCCGGCCTGGAGCGCTATCGCGCGCTCGGCGCCGGCGCCGTCGTGCTCAACGTCAAGACCGGCGAAGTGGTGGCCATGGCCTCGGTGCCGGATTTCGATCCGAACAATCCTTACAATGCGCAGGAAAAGGATCGGCTGAACCGGATGTCGGCGGGCCTCTATGAGATGGGCTCGACCTTCAAGAGCTTCACCTCGGCCATGGCGCTCGATTCCGGCAAGGCGACGATGAACAGTCGTTTCGACGCGTCGCATCCGATCCGGGTCGGCCATCAGGCCATTCACGATTTCCACGGCAAGAACCGTGTGCTGTCCTTGCCGGAGGTGTTCCTCTATTCGTCCAACATCGGCTCGGCCAGAGAGGCCGAACTGGTGGGCATCGAAGGGCACCGGGAATTCCTGCATCGCCTTGGCATCCTGGAAAGGATGCAGACCGAACTGCCGGAAGTCGCCCGCCCGACCGAACCGAAGGTCTGGAAACAGGTCAATTCGTTCACCATCGCCTTCGGCCATGGCGTATCGACGACCCCGCTCCAGGCGGCTGTCGGCTGCGCGGCACTGATGAATGGCGGCTATTTGATGAATCCGACCTTCCTGGTGCGCACGCAGCAGGAAGCGATGGCGATTGCCAAGAAAGTCGTCAACGAAAAGACGGTCGAGGGCATGCGCTACCTCTATTCGCTCAATGCCGAGAAGGGCTCGGCCAGAAACGCCAGAGTCCCCGGCTACCGCGTTGGCGGCAAGACCGGAACGGCCGAGAAGGTCATCAACGGCCGCTACTCTAAAGACCTGAATTTCAATACCTTTGTCGCCGCATTTCCAATGGACGATCCGCAATATCTGGTGTTCACGATTGCCGACGCCCCGCACCCGGAAAAGCCTGGGATGACCGACGTCGCGGCCGCGAATGCGGGGGTCATAGCGGGTAATATCATCAGGCGGTCGGCGGCCATGCTTGGCGTGAAACCAGATTTCAGCCATGAAAATGGTGCAACGTTGGTTTCCTACGAGTGATTCTTAGGGCGCGCCGGCGACTGCGCGCTATTTTATTGCGGTGAACGGAACTCGATGAAGCTCAGAGATCTAGCCGGTGTCCTGCCAGTCGAAGGAACAGCTTCCGCCGATCTGGAGGTTACCGGGATTTCGTCCGATTCCCGCCAGGTAAAACCGGGCGTCGTCTTTTTTGCGCTCGCCGGCACCAAGGCGGACGGCGCGGCCTATGCCGCCGACGCGGCCAGGCGCGGCGCGCTGGCGATCGTGACAGTCAAGGGCAGTTCCGTTGCCGAACTGCCGGTTCCTGTGCTGGCGGTCGACGATCCGCGCCTGGCGTTGGCATTGAGTGCTTCCCGCTTTTTCGGCAAGCATCCGCAGACCATGGTGGCTGTGACCGGCACCAGCGGCAAGACCTCGGTCGCCGCCTTCACCAGGCAGATCTGGGAGCAGGCGGGCTACGCCGCGGCTTCGATCGGCACCACCGGCGTGGTGGCGCCAGGCCGCAACGAGTATGGCTCGCTGACTACGCCAGATCCCGTCGCCCTGCACCAATTGCTGCGGGAATTGGCCGATGCCGGCGTCACCCATGCTTCGATGGAAGCCTCCAGCCATGGGCTCGACCAGCGCCGTCTCGACGGCGTGAAGCTCGCCGCCGGCGGCTTCACCAACCTTGGCCGCGACCACATGGATTACCATCCGACGGTCGAGGATTATCATCGCGCCAAACTGCGCCTGTTCGACACGCTGCTGCCGAAGGGCGCGCCGGCGGTCATCTTCGCCGACGATCCGTGGTCGGCACCGACGATCCAGGCGGCGAAGGCCGCCGGGCTCAATGTGCTAACGGTTGGCCGCCATGGCGATTTCCTCACGCTGAAGCGGGTCGAGCACGAACGCCATCGCCAGCGCGCCGAGGTGGAGGCCGAGGGCGTGCTTTACGAAATCGACTTGCCGCTGGCCGGCGATTTCCAGATTTCGAACGCGCTGGTTTCTGCAGGGCTTGCCATTTCCACCGGAACACCCGTCGCCAAGGCCTTGGCCGCATTGGAAAAATTGAAGGGCGCGCCGGGGCGGCTCGACCTGGTCGGCACCACCGCCAGCGGTGCGCCGGTCTATGTCGACTACGCCCACAAGCCCGATGCGCTGGAAAACGTGCTGGCTTCGGTGCGTCCGTTCACCACCGGCCGCGTCATGGTCGTGTTCGGTTGCGGCGGCGACCGCGACCGGGGCAAAAGGCCGATCATGGGCGAAATCGCCACCCGGCTTGCGGATGTCGTCATCGTCACCGACGACAATCCACGCTCGGAAGTGCCCGAGACGATCCGCGCCGCCATTCTGGCCGCTGCCCCCGGCGCCATCGAAATCGGCGACCGGCGCAAGGCGATCCACGAGGCTGTCGGCATGCTTCATGCCGGCGACACGCTGATCGTCGCCGGCAAGGGTCATGAGGAAGGCCAGATGATCGGCTCCGAAACCCTGCATTTCTCCGACCACGAGGAAGTCCGCGCGGCGCTGCGGGAGCGTGCCGCATGAGTTTGCTGTGGACCTCCGACGCGCTGGTTGCCGCCATGGACGGGCGGCCGCTCGGGCCTATGCCCGAGGGCATATCGGGCATTTCGATCGACAGCCGCAGCCTGCAGCCGGGTGACGCCTTCTTCGCCATCAAGGGCGAGGCGATGGATGGCCACGACTTCGCCACCGCGGCCATCAAGGCCGGCGCCGGTGTGCTGGTGGTGGCGGAAGGCAAGCTGCCGTCGCTCGGCCGGCTGACGGCGCCAATCATCGTCGTCGAGGATGTGCTGGTCGCGTTGGAAAAGCTTGGTGTCGCGGCGCGCGCCCGTTCCCAGGCCAAGATCATCGCGGTGACCGGTTCGGCCGGCAAGACCACCACCAAGGAAGCGCTGCGCCATGTGCTGTCGGCGGTCGGCAAGGTGCATGCCTCGGCACAGTCCTTCAACAATCATTGGGGGGTGCCGCTGACGCTGGCGCGCATGCCCGATGATTGCGACTATGCCGTGTTCGAGATCGGCATGAACCATCCCGACGAGATCCGGCCGTTGGTGAAGATGGTGCGGCCGCATGTCGCCATCGTCACCATGATCGCTGCGGCGCATCTCGGCTTCTTCCGCAATCTGGACGAGATCGCCAAGGCCAAGGCCGAGATTTTCGAAGGACTGGAGCCCGAGGGTGCGGCCGTCCTCAACCGCGACGATGCGCGCTTCAAGCTGCTCGACAAGATGGCGCATGCGGCAGGCGTCGAGCATGTGTACGGTTTCGGCGAGAATGCGCGCTCGACCTTCAAGCTCACCAAATGCGAGTTGCATGCCGACCATTCCGACATCGCCGCTCGGATCGGCGGCCATGACATGATCGCCCGCATCGGTGCGCCCGGCCGGCACATGGTGCAGAACGTGCTGGCGGTGCTGGGCGCGGCGCAACTGGTCGGCGCCGATCTCGACAAGGTGGCCCTGGCCCTGGCCGATCTCTCGGCAGAGCGCGGTCGCGGCAAGCGCCATGTGTTGCGGCATCCCGGTGGCCCGACTTCGAGCCACCCCGGTGGCCCGATCACGCTGATCGACGAGAGCTACAACGCCAATCCGGCCTCGATGGCGGCGGCCATGGCGCTGCTCAACGCGACGCCGGTGACGGGTGAGGGGCGCCGCATCGCCGTGCTCGGCGACATGCTGGAACTCGGCGAGCATTCGGCCAAGCTGCATGCCGCCCTTGCCGATCTCATCGTTGGCACCGGCACGCAGACAGTGTTTCTCGGCGGCCCCCAAATGCGGGCACTGGCGGAAGCGCTACCGGGCGACATCAAGACGGAATACCGCGCCGGCGTCGAGGAATTGAAGCCGGTGCTGCTTGCCGCGCTGAAGCCTGGCGACGTGGTGATGATCAAATCGTCGAAGGGCATCGGTTTTGCAAAACTGGTCGATGCGCTGCTGGGCAAGTACCCGGCTGAAACGACAACCAGCAAACTGACCTAGGTCAAGTCGGGGGACGAAAGCGCATGTTTACACTGCTGGTCGATTTCGCGGACAAGATCTCGGTCTTCAATGTCTTCCGCTACATCACGTTCCGCACCGGCGGGGCGCTGATCACCTCGGCGCTGATCGTCTTCATCTTCGGGCCGACCATCATCAATTCGCTGCGGCTACGGCAAGGCAAGGGCCAGCCGATCCGCGCCGATGGGCCGCAGACGCATTTCAAGAAGGCGGGTACGCCGACCATGGGCGGGCTGATGATCCTGTCGGGCATCATCGGCTCTTCGCTCCTGTGGGCGAACCTGTCGAGCATCTATGTCTGGGTGGTGCTGCTGGTGACGCTGGGCTTCGGCTCGATCGGCTTCTATGACGACTATCTGAAGGTGACCAAGCAGTCGCATCTCGGCTTCTCCGGCAAGGCGCGGCTGGGGCTCGAATTCATCATCGCCGGCATCGCCGCCTGGGTGATCATGCATAACGGCCAGGCGCCGTTCTCCTCATCGCTGACATTTCCCTTCGCCAAGGAATTCATCATCAACCTCGGCTGGTTCTTCATCCCGTTCTCGTGCTTCGTCATCGTCGGCGCCGGCAATGCGGTGAACCTGACCGACGGCCTCGACGGACTGGCGATCGTGCCGATCATGATCGCGGCGGCGTCGTTCGGCGTCATCGCCTATCTCTCAGGCAATGCGGTGTTCGCCGAATATCTACAGATCCATTTCGTTCCCGGCACCGGTGAACTGGCGGTCGTGCTGGGCGCCGTCATCGGCGCCGGCCTCGGCTTCCTCTGGTTCAACGCGCCGCCGGCGGCGATCTTCATGGGCGACACCGGTTCGCTGGCCATGGGAGGCCTGATCGGCACGGTCGCCGTCGCCACCAAGCACGAGATCGTGCTCGTCATCGTCGGTGGCCTGTTCGTGGTCGAGATTTTGTCGGTCATCATCCAGGTCGGCTACTTCAAGATGACCGGCAAGCGCGTGTTCCTGATGGCGCCGATCCACCATCATTTCGAAAAGCTCGGCTGGACCGAGAGCCAGGTGGTGATCCGGTTCTGGATCATCGCCGTCATCCTGGCGCTGGTCGGCCTCTCCACCCTGAAGCTCAGATAGGAAGCCCTCCCTTGATCCCCGCCGCATCCTTCGCAGGCAAGCACGTTGCGCTCTTCGGGCTCGGTGGCTCGGGGATCGCGACCGCACGCGCATTGATCGAGGGTGGGGCGCAGGTGCTGGCCTGGGACGACAATCCCGACAGTGTCGCCAAGGCGGCCACCACCGGTATCGCAACCGCCGATTTGCGCGGCGCCGACTGGGCGAAATTCTCGGCCTTCGTGCTGTCGCCGGGCGTGCCGCTGACGCATCCCAAGCCGCATTGGACGGTGGAACTGGCGAGGGGCGCCGGCGTCGAGATCATCGGCGACATCGAGCTTTTCTGCCGCGAGCGGACGCTCAGCGCGCCAACGGCGCCTTTCATCGCCATCACCGGCACCAACGGCAAGTCGACGACGACCGCGCTGACGGCGCATATCCTCAAATCGGCCGGCCGCGACACCCAGATGGGCGGCAATATCGGCCGCGCGGTGATGACGCTCGATCCACCGAAGACCAATCGACACTATGTCGTCGAGTGTTCGTCCTATCAGATCGACCTTGCTCCCTCGATCAACCCGACCGCCGGCATCCTGCTCAACCTGACGCCCGACCATCTCGATCGCCACGGCACCATGCAGCACTACGCCTCGATCAAGGAGCGGCTCGTGGCGGGCAGCGAGACGGCGATCATCGGCATCGACGATTCCTGGTGCGCGCAGATCGCTGAGCGGCTGGAGCGGGCAGGGCGGCAGGTCATCCGCATTTCCAAGCGGCTGCCGCTGACCGACGGCTATTTCGCCGACGGCACCAATCTGATGGAGGCCGTGCACGGCCGCTACAGCAAGGTCGCCTTCCTCGAAGGCATCGGTTCGCTGCGTGGCCAGCACAATGCGCAGAACGCGCTTGCCGCGGTCGCCGCTTGCCTGAAGGTCGGGCTCGACCTCGGCGAAATCCAGTCGGGGCTCGAGAGCTTCCCCGGCCTCGCGCACCGCATGGAGCAGGTCGGCCGCAAGGGCCATGTGCTGTTCGTCAACGATTCCAAGGCGACCAATGCCGACGCGGCGGCGCCGGCGCTGTCGAGCTTTCCGCGCATCTACTGGATCGCCGGCGGCCTGCCCAAGGAGGGCGGCATCGAGCCGCTGCGCGGTTTCTTCCCGCGCATCGCCAAGGCCTATCTGATCGGCGAGGCCGCACCGGCCTTTTCGGCGACGCTGGGCGAGGCGGTGCCTTACGAGATATCTGGCACGCTGGCCGCCGCGGTCGAGCACGCCGCCCATGATGCGGCCAAGGACGGCAGTGGCGAGGTGGTGGTGCTGTTGTCGCCGGCCTGCGCCAGTTTCGACCAGTTCAAGAATTTCGAAGTTCGCGGCGAAGCCTTCAGGCAAGCTGCGAGCGCTATAGATGGCGTCAAACCCATCGGAGGGGCACGATAATGCAGAGCCGTCTCGATAAAAGTCCTGTCGCAACCTGGTGGTGGACGATCGATCGCTGGTTCCTGGCGGCGTTCCTGTCGCTGATGGGGCTGGGCATCGTCTTGTCCTTCGCCGCCAGCCCCGCGGTCGCCGAGCGCATCGGCCTCGACAGTTTCCACTTCGCCACCAGGCAGATCATCTTCACCGTGCCGGCGCTCGGCGTGATGCTGGCCGTCTCCTTCCTCGATTCCAGGGAGATCCGGCGCATGTCGCTGATCATGCTGTGCCTCATGCTGGTGCTGATGGTGGCGGTGCTCTATATCGGCGTCGAGGTGAAGGGTGCGCGGCGCTGGGTGTCGCTCGCCGGCCTGTCGATCCAGCCCTCGGAATTCCTGAAGCCGGCCTTCGTCATCATGTGCGCCTGGCTGTTCGCCGAGCACAAGCGCCAGCCCGACATTCCCGGCAATTTGTTCGCCATGCTGCTGCTGGTGCTGGTCGTGTCGCTGCTGGTGGCGCAGCCGGACCTCGGCCAGACCATGCTGACGACCGGCACCTGGGGCATCATGTTCTTCATGGCCGGGCTGCCCTGGCTGTGGATCATCGTGCTGGGTGCTGCCGGCGTCGGCGGCGTCTTTGCCGCCTATACGGTGTTTCCGCACGTTGCCTTGCGCATCGACAAGTTCCTCACCGGCGAAGGCGACACGTTCCAGGTCGACATGGGACGCGACGCGCTGATCAATGGCGGCTGGTTCGGCGTCGGCCCGGGCGAGGGAACGGTCAAGCGGGTCATCCCCGACAGCCACGCCGACTTCGTCTTCTCGGTCGCGGGCGAAGAATTCGGGCTGATCATGTGCTTCTTCATCATGTCGATCTTCGCATTCATCGTGCTGCGCGGCCTAAACACGGCGCTCAAGGAACATGACGACTTCACCCGCTATGCGGTCGGCGGCCTCGTCACCGTGTTCGGCCTGCAGGCCGTAATCAACATGTGCGTCAACCTGCAACTGGTGCCCGCCAAGGGCATGACGCTGCCCTTCATCTCCTATGGCGGCTCCTCGCAGATCGCCATCGCCATTTCGATGGGCATGGTGCTGGCGCTGACGCGCAAGCGGCCGGAGAAGCGCAAGCAGATGGGTTTTGCGCTGCCGCAGCGCGCTTTGCCGGCGGAGTGACATGGCGAGGGGCGTCATCCTACTCGCGGCGGGCGGAACCGGCGGACATCTGTTTCCGGCCGAGGCGCTGGCGCATGAGCTGAACGAGCGCGGCTGGACGGTGCATCTGGCGACCGACGATCGCGCCGAGCGGTTTGCCGGCCACTTCCCGGCTGCAGCCGTCCATCCGATCCAGTCGGCGACGATGGGCTCGAAAAATCCGATTGCCGTGCTTGGCGCATTCTGGAAAATCTGGCGCGGCGTGCGCCAGGCCTCCGCCATTATCGGCAGGATCAAGCCGGACGCGGTGGTCGGTTTTGGCGGCTATCCGACCCTGCCGCCGCTCTACGCGGCGACGCGGCGCAAGGTGCCGACGCTGATCCATGAGCAGAACGCGGTGATGGGGCGCGCCAACAGGGCGCTGGCCGGCCGTGTCGATGCCATAGCCGGCGGCTTCCTGCCGCAGGATACGAGCGCCACCGGCGAAAAGACGGTAACGACAGGCAATCCGGTTCGGCCGGCGGTGCTGGAAGCGGCCAAGACGGCTTATGCGGCATCGACAGGGGAGGAGCCTTTCCGCCTGCTGGTGTTCGGCGGCAGCCAGGGTGCGCAGTTCTTTTCCGATGCCATGCCGGGTGCCATAGCGTTGCTTTCGGATGCACAGCGCAAGCGTCTCGTGATCACGCAGCAGGCGCGCGCGGATGACGTGGCGCGGGTGAAGACGGCCTATGCCGCGCTTGGCGTCGCCGTCGAGGTCTCGCCCTTCTTCACCGACATGGCGGCGCGCATGGCGGCGGCGCATCTGGTGATCTCGCGCTCCGGCGCCTCGACCGTCTCGGAGATCGCCGTCATCGGCCGGCCCGCGCTGCTGGTGCCCTATCCCTATGCGCTCGACCACGACCAGGCGGCGAACGCGGCGGCCCTTGCCGCTGCCGGCGGCGGCGAGGTGCACCCGCAATCGACGCTGTCGCCCGAGCGCATCGCGGCCCTCATTGGCGGGCTGATGGACAATCCCGAGCAACTGGCGGCGATGGCCGCGGGCGCGAAATCGGCCGGCAGGCCGGACGCGGCACGGTTGCTCGCCGATCTCACAGAGGCTATTGCGTCCCAAAAAACCGTTTCGGATTTCAAGAAAGGGACGCAAGCATGAAGATGCCGCAGACCATCGGCCTTGTGCATTTCATCGGCATTGGCGGCATCGGCATGAGCGGCATCGCCGAGGTGCTGCACAATCTCGGCTACAAGGTACAAGGGTCCGACCAGGCCGACAGTGCCAATGTGCAGCGGCTGCGCGACAAGGGCATCGAATGCTACGTCGGCCACAAGGCCGAGAATCTCGGCCATGCCGAGGTGGTGGTCGTCTCGACGGCGATCAAGAAGACCAATCCGGAACTGAAAGCCGCGCGCGAAAAGCTGCTGCCGATCGTGCGCCGCGCCGAGATGCTGGCCGAGCTGATGCGCTTCCGTCAGGCGGTGGCGATCGGCGGCACGCATGGCAAGACGACGACGACCTCGATGGTGGCGACCTTGCTGGAAGCCGGCGGGCTCGATCCGACCGTCATCAATGGCGGCATCATCAACGCCTATGGTACCAATGCCCGCATGGGCGACGGCGAGTGGATGGTGGTCGAGGCCGACGAGAGCGACGGCACCTTCCTCAAATTGCCGGCCGACATCGCCGTCGTCACCAACATCGATCCCGAACATCTCGACCATTACGGCAGCTTCGACAAGGTGCGCGAGGCGTTCCGCCAGTTCGTCGAGAACGTGCCGTTCTACGGCTTCGGCGTGATGTGCACCGACCATCCTGAAGTGCAGGCGCTGGTCGGCCGCATCGAGGATCGCCGGGTCATCACCTATGGCGAGAACGCGCAGGCCGATGTGCGCTTCACCAACCACCGCATGGCGGGGGCCACCTCCGAGTTCAACGTGGTGATCCGCGACCGCAAGACCGGCAGCCAGAGCACGATTTCAGGTCTGCGCCTGCCGATGCCCGGCCGCCACAATGTCTCCAACGCCACCGCCGCCATCGCGGTCGCGCATGAGCTCGGCCTGTCCGGCGAGGCGATCAAGAAGGGCCTGTCGTCCTTCGCCGGCGTCAAGCGCCGCTTCACCCATACCGGATCCTGGAACGGCGTCGATGTGTTCGACGATTACGGTCACCATCCGGTCGAGATCTCGGCGGTGCTGAAGGCGGCGCGCAGCGCCACCAAGGGGCGCGTGATCGCCATTGCCCAGCCGCACCGCTTCACCCGGCTGCATGATCTGTTCAACGAGTTTTCAACCTGCTTCAACGATGCCGACACGGTGATTGTGGCGCCGGTCTACGCGGCCGGCGAAGAGCCTATCGAAGGCGTGACTTCCGAAGCGCTGGTGTCGCGCATCCGCGCCGGCGGCCATCGCGACGCGCGATACATAGAGGGTCCGGCAGCGATCGCGCCGATCATTCGCGACCTGGCCAAGCCCGGCGACTTCGTCGTCTTCCTCGGCGCCGGCAACATCACCCAATGGGCCTATGCTCTGCCAAAGGAGCTTGCCGCCTCATGATGCACGGCCAGGCCCTGATCGACAGACTCGGCGACCGGCTTGCCGGCCTGCGCGGCCGGCTCACGCCGAATGCCGAGATGGACAAGATCACCTGGTTCCGCGCCGGCGGCCTGGCGGAGGTGCTGTTCCAGCCGGCCGACGAAGAAGACCTTGCCGCGTTCCTGCGCGCGGTTCCCGAAGAGATACCTCTTACCGTCGTTGGTGTCGGCTCGAACTTGCTGGTCAGGGACGGCGGCATTCCAGGCTTCGTCATCCGGCTCTCGGCCAAGGGCTTTGGCGAGGCCGAGATCGTTTCGCCGATCAGGATCAAGGCGGGTGCCGCCACGCCCGACAAGCGTGTCGCGGCCCTGGCGCTGGAAGCGGGCATTGGCGGCTTCCATTTCTATCACGGCATTCCGGGCGCCGTCGGCGGGGCGCTGAGGATGAATGCCGGCGCCAATGGCGTCGAGACGCGCGAGCGCGTCGTCGAGGTGCGCGCTCTCGACCGCAAGGGCAATGTCCAGACGCTGAGCAATGCCGAGATGGGCTATGCCTATCGCCATTCGTCCGCCCCTGCCGGACTGATCTTCACCTCGGCCGTGTTCGAAGGCTTTGCCGAGGACAAGGCCACTATCAAGGCGGCGATGGACGCGGTGCAGAACCACCGCGAGACCGTGCAGCCGATCCGCGAGAAGACCGGCGGCTCGACCTTCAAGAATCCGGAAGGCACGTCGGCCTGGAAGGAGATCGACAAGGCGGGCTGCCGTGGCCTGATGATCGGTGGCGCGCAGATGTCGCCCATGCACTGCAATTTCATGATCAACACCGGCACCGCGACCGGCTACGACCTCGAATATCTCGGTGAGACGGTGCGCGCCCGCGTGCTCGAACACTCAGGCATCCGGCTGCAGTGGGAGATCAAGCGCATCGGCGATTTCCGGCCCGGGCATGCCGTCCAGGAGTTTCTGGGTCAGCTTCTCTAGGTACGCTGATATTCAGGTGATGCCGGCCTGCAAACGACGGCCTTCTCCGCTTCCGGTGCTCACGGACCCGAATGTCCGCTCCGTTCCGGTTCTCGAAGGCCATCGTTTTCGACTCGGCCTGACCTGAACCTCAACGTACCCTCGCTGTCTATGAAGTTCATGTGATGCATGAACGTCAATGCGCTCGCAGAACGCGCAAAACCGTCGCTCCGGGGACTCAGCGACACGGTTTTCGCAGCCATTTTCTCAGAAAGTGAATCTCTCGGAATCATAAGCACTTGCCAGTGAATCAACTCTCTGATTCTCTGCTGGAAAGCGTTTCCTGATTTGAGTCGTTCGACGCGTTACCCGCGTTTTCCGTCTGGGGGGGCAACCTGCCGGAAGACTCGGACTCAATGTTGCGGAAATCTTGGTTTTTGGTCCGCCGTGAGAGGGGATGACGGGGAATGAAAAGCAAGCATGTGGCCGTCCTGCTGGGAGGTTTTTCGTCCGAGCGGCCCGTGTCCCTGTCCTCCGGAAAGGCCTGTGCCGATGCGCTGGAGAGTGAGGGCTATCAGGTCACCCGCGTCGATGTCGGGCGCGATGTCGGCTCGGTGCTCGCCGAGCTCAAGCCTGACGTCGCCTTCAATGCGCTGCACGGCCCGTTCGGCGAGGACGGCACCATTCAAGGCATCCTTGAATATCTCGCCATTCCCTACACCCATTCCGGCGTGCTCGCCTCGGCGCTCGCCATGAACAAGGAGCAGGCGAAGAAGATCGTCAAATCGGTCGGCGTTCCCGTCGCCGAATCGAAGGTCGCCAATCGCTTTGCCATCCAGAACAAGCATCCGATGAAGCCGCCCTATGTGATCAAGCCGGTCAATGAAGGATCGAGCTTTGGCGTCGTCATCGTGTCGGAGGGGCAGTCGCATCCACCGCAGGTCGTCGGCTCGTCCGAGTGGAAATATGGCGATACCGTCATGGTCGAGCGCTACATCCACGGGCGCGAGCTGACCTGCGCCGTCATGGGCGATGTGGCGCTCGGCGTCTGCGAGATCATCCCGACCGGTCATTCCTTCTACGATTACGATTCAAAATATGTCGCGGGCGGATCAAAACACGAATGCCCCGCAAAAGTTTCACCGAATATTTACCAAAAAATACAGACACTGGCGCTCAAGGCTCACCAAGCTGTCGGCTGTCGGGGCGTTTCCCGGTCGGACTTCCGTTATGACGATCGTCACTCCGAAAATGGCGAAGTTGTATGGCTCGAGGTCAACACTCAGCCGGGCATGACGCCGACGTCTCTGGTGCCTGAAATCGCGGCCCATGCCGGGCATTCGTTTGGTGAGTTGTTGAGTTGGATGGTGGAGGACGCTTCGTGTCTGCGTTGAAATGGGGGCAAGGCAAGGGGAAGGGCGCGGCCGGGCCGTCGCTGTTCGGCTTGTCGTTGTCATCAGGCCATTTCGTGCTGCCGCGCGTGCTTCGCCGCCCGGTGCGCATCCTGGCGCGCCTGGGCGATGGTGAATTCGAGGCGCCGCGCTTCTCCGCCGCGATGATGTCGGCGGTGCTGCTCGCTTCGAGCGGCGCCTATGGCGCCTATCTCGGTGGCCATGCCGACGGCATCATCCAGAGCATCACCGCCCGTACCGGCTTTGCCGTCGATCAGGTCAAGGTGGTCGGCAATCGCCAGACCTCGGAGATCGACATTCTCGACAGGCTGGAGCTCGACGGCTGGACCTCGCTGATCGGCTTCGACGCCGAGGCTGCACGCGAGCGCATCTCCGGCCTGCCGTGGATCGAAATGGCGGCGGTGCGCAAGGTCTATCCGCACACGCTGGAAGTGCGCGTCGAGGAGCGCGAAGCCTTCGCGCTCTGGCAGCAGGGCAATAATCTCTCGGTCATCGAGAAGGATGGCGCGGTCATCGCTCCGTTCTCCGGCGGCAAGCAGGTGCTGCTGCCGCTGCTGATCGGCGAGGGCGCGCCGGCCAAGGCGCCTGACTTCCTGGCCAAGGTCGAAAAATATCCGGACCTCGCGAGCCGGGTCAAAGGCTATGTCCGCGTTGGCGATCGCCGCTGGGACCTGAAGCTCGACAACGGCATCACCGTCAAGCTGCCCGAGGACGAGGAAGGCCAGGCGCTCGCCGAGCTGGTCAAGATGGACAAGGACAAGGGGCTTTTGTCGCGCGACATCGCTGCCGTCGACATGCGCCTGACAGACCGGCTGGTCGTGGAGCTGACGCCCGAAGCGGCGACGCAGCGCGAGGCCGCGCTCAACGAGAAGCCGAAGACCCTCAAGCGCAAGTCGGAGACGAAGATATGAGCTGGCTTGGCGGTTCAGGCGATGCCGCGTCGCGCCGGTCCGGCACTCTGACGGTGCTGGATGTCGGCTCGAACAAGGTCTGCTGCATGGTGGCCAAGCTCAAGCCGAACGATGACGGCAAGCTCTTGCGCGGCCGCTCGCACCGGATCCAGGTGATCGGCATCGGTCATCAGAAGTCGCAAGGCGTGAAGTCGGGCGTGGTCGTCGATCTCGACCGCGCCGAGCATGCCATCCGCCTGTCCGTCGACGCCGCCGAGCGCATGGCGGGGCTGACGGTCGATTCGCTCATCGTCAACATGACCGCCGGCCGGCTGAAGAGCGAAAGCTTCTCGGCGACCATCAATCTTGGCGGCCACGAGGCCGACGAAGCCGACATCAAGCGCGTGCTCGGCGCCGGCGCCAAGCAGGCGCTCAAGGCCGAGCGTGAGGTGATCCATTCGCTGCCCGTCGGCTTCTCGCTCGATGCCGAGCGCGGCGTGCGCGATCCGCGCGGCATGGTCGGCGACGCGCTTGGCGTCGACATGCATGTGCTGACGGGTGATGCGGCACCGATGCGCAATCTGGAGCTTTCCATCAACCGCTCGCACCTGTCGGTCGAGCGCATGGTGGCGACGCCCTATGCCAGCGGGCTCGCCGCGCTTGTCGATGACGAGCTGGAGCTGGGTGCCGCCTGCATCGACATGGGCGGCGGCACGACGACCATATCGGTGTTTTCGGAAGGCAAGTTCGTCCATGGCGACGCGATCGCCATTGGCGGCAACCACGTCACGCTCGACATGGCCAAGGGGCTTTCGACCTCGCTCGATGCCGCCGAACGGCTGAAGGTCATGCATGGTTCGGCGCTGCCGGGCAGTGCCGACGACCGCGACCTGGTGTCGATCCAGCCGATCGGCGACGACGGCGACGTGCCGCTGCAGATCCCGCGTTCGGTGATGACGCGCATCGTGCGCGCCCGCATCGACGAGACGCTCGAATTGCTGCGCGACCGGCTGAACAAGTCCGGCTACGGCAATGCGGTCGGCAAGCGCGTCGTTCTGACCGGCGGCGCCAGCCAGCTGGCCGGCCTGCCGGAAGCGGCGCGCCGCATCCTGGGGCGCAATGTGCGCATCGGTCGCCCGCTCGGCGTGGCGGGCCTGCCCGAAGCGGCGAAGGGGCCGGCTTTCTCGGCCGCCGTCGGGCTTCTGATCTATCCGCAGATGGCGAATTTCGAGAGCCATCCTGCAAAAGGCATTTCCGGTCTCAGGATGACCGGAACGGGTGGAAAACTGCATCGCATGAGTCAGTGGTTGAGAGACAGTTTCTAATTGACGGGGACAGCCCCATAGGCGGCCGCGGCGGCGAAGCGGCGTGAAAGGCAAAGGACGGAGACAATGACCATCAATCTGCAGAAGCCGGACATCACCGAGCTTAAGCCGCGCATCACCGTATTCGGTGTCGGCGGCGGCGGCGGCAATGCCGTGAACAACATGATCACCGCGGGCTTGCGCGGTGTCGAGTTCGTCGTGGCCAACACCGACGCGCAGGCGCTGACAATGTCGAAGGCCGACCGGCTGATCCAGCTCGGCGCGCATGTCACCGAAGGCCTCGGCGCCGGCTCGCAGCCGGAAGTCGGCCGCGCGGCTGCTGAGGAGTGCATCGACGAGATCATCGATCACCTGTCCAACACCCATATGTGCTTCGTCACCGCCGGCATGGGCGGCGGCACCGGCACCGGTGCTGCTCCGGTCGTTGCCCGCGCCGCGCGCGAGAAGGGCATCCTCACCGTCGGCGTCGTCACCAAGCCGTTCCACTTCGAAGGCCAGCGCCGCATGAAGACGGCCGATTTGGGCATCGAGGAACTGCAGAAATGCGTCGACACCCTCATCGTCATCCCCAACCAGAACCTGTTCCGGCTGGCCAATGACAAGACCACCTTCGCCGACGCCTTTGCCATGGCCGACCAGGTGCTCTATTCCGGTGTCGCCTGCATCACCGACCTGATGGTCAAGGAAGGCCTGATCAACCTCGACTTCGCCGACGTGCGTTCGGTGATGCGCGAGATGGGCAAGGCGATGATGGGCACTGGCGAAGCTTCGGGCGAGGGCCGCGCGATGGCCGCCGCCGAGGCCGCGATCGCCAATCCGCTGCTCGACGAGACCTCGATGAAGGGCGCCAAGGGCCTGCTGATCTCGATCACCGGCGGCCGCGACCTGACCCTGTTCGAGGTTGACGAAGCAGCGACCCGTATCCGCGAGGAGGTCGACCAGGATGCCAACATCATCCTCGGCGCCACCTTCGACGAGGAACTCGAAGGCGTCATCCGTGTCTCGGTGGTCGCCACCGGCATCGACAAGTCGGCGGCTGAAATCGCCGCGGCGCCGATCTCGATCCGTACGGCACCGCCGAAGCCGGCCGCCCGTCCGGCCGTGGCCGCCGTGGAGAGCCGCCCGGCACCGGTCCAGCAGCCTGTCTATGAACCGCGCGCCGCGGACCCGGTCGCCGAGGCCATCCAGCTCGCCGAGTCGAACGCCGCCGCCATGGCGCAGGCCCGCCCGGCTCCTGTCGCCCATGCGGACGATTTCCGCCCGCAGAGCAAGATCTTCCAGGCGCCGCCGCAGCAGCCAATGCCGCAGCCGGTCGTCCAGCAGATGCAGCCGGCCCCGCAGCCGCGCGAAATGCTGCGTGAGGTCCAGCAGCCGGTGGCGATGGCACCGCAGCGCATGCCGCGCGTCGAGGACTTTCCGCCGGTGGTGAAGGCCGAGGTCGACGCAAAGAGCCGTCCGGTGGACCACGAGAACAACAGCGGACCGATGGGCCTGTTGAAGCGCCTGACCAACGGCTTGACCCGCCGCGAGGAGGAACCTGCAAGGCTGCAGCCGGCGCAACCGCGCGAGCCGAAGCTGCGCCAGGCCGCCCCCGAAGTGCGCCGTCTCGCCAGCCAGGACGCCCAGCTCTATGCGCCGCGCCGTGGCCAGCTGGACGACCAGGGCCGCCTGACGCCGCAGACCAGGGCGACTCAGGACGACGATCAGCTGGAGATTCCGGCGTTCCTCCGCCGCCAGGCCAACTGAGCGGTTAACGGACCGTAACAATTGTTAACAGGCGAGCAAGGGATTGCTCGCCTGTTAACATTTTAAGTGCTGTAGAATCAAACAGTTACGATATGGGGCTTGCTCCGGCTCGCGGTTACAGAGGGTAAGAAACCGTGATTTGGAGTCTCCCTGGCGGGACATTATCTTCGCTGCCTACCATAGTCGGTCTGCCGGGATTTCGGGGAAGTGACCCTGCCTGCCGATTTAACAAGAGCCGCGCCCTTGGGTTGGAGAAGCGGACTTAGGCATATCGGGCTTATGGGGATTGTCTTGCACGACTACCAGACGACAGTGAAGACGCGCGCGTCGCTTACGGGCACCGGCGTCCACAGCGGCAAAGAAGTTTCCATCAGTTTCCTGCCGGCGGATGCCGACACCGGCATCGTGTTCCAGCTCATCAATGGCGAAGGGCAGGGCCGCGAGTTCCGTGCCCTGTTTTCCGAGATCGGCGCCACCGATCTGTGCACCATGCTTGGCGATCCCTCGGGCGAGCATATCGCCACCGTCGAGCACATCATGGCCGCGCTGTTCGGGCTCGGCATCGACAATGTTCTCATCGAGATCGACGGCCACGAGGTTCCCATCCTCGACGGCAGCGCCATGGCCTTCGTGGAAGCCATCGACCAGGCGGGCATCGAGACGCTGCCGGTCAAGCGGCGTTATATCAGGGTCGTCAAGCCGGTTCGCATCGAGAACGGTGCTTCCTGGGCGGAGTTCAGGCCCTATGACGGCACCCGCTTCGAGGTCGAGATCGATTTCGAAAGCCCGGCCATCGGCCGTCAGCTCTTTGCGTCGGACATCAATGCCGACATTTTTCGCCGCGATATTGCGCGCGCCCGCACCTTCGGTTTCATGAAGGATGTCGAGCGGCTGTGGGCGGCCGGCTACGCGCTTGGCTCCTCGCTCGAGAACTCGCTGGTGATCGGTGACGACAACCGCGTCATCAACATGGGCGGCCTGCGCTATCCCAACGAATTCGTGCGCCACAAGACGCTCGACGCCATGGGCGACCTGGCTCTGGCCGGAGCCCGCTTCATCGGCTGTTTCCGCTCCTATCGCGGCGGCCACAGGCTGAACGCCGCGGCGCTGCGGCGCCTGCTGTCGGACCGCACGGCCTTCGAGATCGTCGAGACGACACGCCGCGAGCGTGGCCGCGCGGCAGAGATGAGCGCCGTCAATGCGCCGCTCTACGCGCCTTGGATGATCTAGGTTTCGCACCGTTTTCACGCTTTGTGGCGGGATGCCGGGTGTTGCAGGAATGCATCATCGACCGGCGAAATCATAGGGATGCCCTAGCGCCGCCTTGCCGCCACAAAAATGCGCCATTGCCCGGAGATAGCGTTGCCGGGCAAGGCGGTTATGGTTTATGGCTGCTGCCGTCGATTAGTGCATGTCGCTCAAAAGTGGGGACCAGTTTTGGGACAACAGCATGCAAGAGGCATTAAAATAACGCCGAAAGGGCGCAATCCAATCATGTTCTTCAAGCGAGTCGGTCAATCGAAAGCGCCAAAGCGGTCTGTTCTCCTGGCGCTTTCGCTGGTTGTTCCATCGCTCTTTCTGTCGGCCTGCATGTCGTCGGAGAAAGACATCGATCTGTCGAAATACGTCGACCAGACCGAGCCGGCCGACGTTCTCTACAACCAGGGCCTCGCCAATTTGAATGCCGGCCGCCTCGACGAGGCGAGCAAGAAGTTCGACGCCGTCGACCGCCAGCACCCCTATTCGGAATGGGCTCGCAAGTCGATGGTGATGGGCGCTTTCGCCGACTACCGAAAGGGCAGCTACGACGAGGCGATCTCGTCGGCCAAGCGCTATCTGGCGCTTTATCCGTCCACCGATGACGCGCCCTATGCACAGTACATCATCGGCCTGAGCTACTATCGCCAGATCAAGGACGTGACGCAGGATCAGAAGGAAGCGCGCCAGACGCTGCAGACGATGCAGGATCTGGTCACGCGCTGGCCGACGTCGGAGTATGTCGACGACGCCAAGGAGAAGATCCGCTTCGCCAACGACCAGCTCGCCGGCAAGGAAATGCAGATCGGCCGCTATTATCTGGAGCGCCGCGAGTACATCGCCGCCGTCAAGCGCTTCCGCACCGTGGTGGAAAACTATTCCAACACGCGTCATGTCGAGGAAGCGTTGGCCCGCCTTACCGAAAGCTATTACGCGATGGGGCTCACCTCGGAGGCCCAGACGGCCGCCGCGGTGCTCGGCACCAACTATCCCGACAGCCCGTGGTACAAGGATTCCTACAAGCTCCTGCAGAGCAACGGGCTTTCGCCGCGCGAGAATGCCGGATCGTGGATTTCCAAGGCCGGGAAGCTGATCACCGGCGCCTGATCTGTCAGGCGCAAGCGTGCGTTGCGCGCTTTTCGGATTGATCCGATGCTGAAACAAAAAGATAGTGCGGCGCTGCGACTCCAATCGGTCGCGCACCGCTCCACGGCGGTTCAGTGGTTTGATTGAAGCGCTGAGCCGTCCCAACTTTTTGTCCTACGCAATTCCGATGGGAAAAACGCTACGCACCTTTCCTGGAATTGCCTGAGGTTCGGGTTCTGATGCTTTCCAGACTGTCGATCCGCGATATCGTCCTGATCGAGAAGCTGGATATCGACTTCCAGCCGGGCCTTTCCGTGCTGACGGGTGAAACCGGCGCCGGCAAATCCATCCTGCTCGATGCCCTGTCACTGGCGCTCGGCGCGCGCGGCGACGCCTCCCTGGTGCGCCATGGGGCACCACAGGGCCAGGTCATTGCCGTGTTCGATGTGGCGCGCAACCATCCGGTACGCGCGCTGCTCGTCGAGAATGCCATCGAGGATGATGGCGACATCATCCTGCGCCGCGTGCAGACGGCGGACGGCCGCACCCGCGTCTTCGTCAACGACCAGCCGTCCAGCGTGACGCTGATGCGCGATGTCGGGCGCGCTTTGGTCGAGATCCACGGCCAGCACGACGAACGCGCCTTGGTCGATCCGGGCGCCCATCGCGACGTGCTCGACGCTTTCGGCGGCCATCTCGGCGCTGTCCGATCGACCGGCGAGGCCTGGCGCCACTGGCGCGCCTGCGAGCAGGAGCTCACGCGCCACCGCGCCAAGGTGGCGGCAGCGGCGCGCGAGGCCGATTACCTGCGTGCGGCGGTGGCGGAGCTGACCAAGCTCGATCCGCAGCCCGGCGAGGAAACGGAACTTGCCGAACTGCGCGCCCACATGATGCGCGCCGAAAAGATCGCTTCCGAAATCCATGACGCCCAGGATGTACTGTCCGGCCCGTCTTCGCCCTTGCCGCAACTCGCCAGTCTGCTGAGACGGCTGCAGCGCAAGGCGACGGAGGCGCCCGGCCTGCTCGAGGACGTGGTCAAGTCGCTGGACGAAGCCATGCTGTCGCTCGACGCCGCGCAATCCGGCGTCGAGGCGGCACTTCGCGCCACCGAGTATGACCCGCAGCGGCTGGAGAAGGCGGAAGAACGGCTGTTTTCGCTGCGCGCGGCCTCACGCAAGCATAGTGTCGCCGTCGACGATCTGGCGCAACTGCGCGACACGATGGTTGCGGATCTGGCTGATCTCGATGCCGGCGAGGAACGCCTGCATGGGTTGGAAAAGCAGGCCGCGGCGGCACGCGAGGCCTATGACATCGCCGCGGCGCAGCTTTCCTCGCTTCGCCACGCGGCGGCCGTCGGCCTGACCAAGGCGGTGATGGCCGAATTGCCGGCGCTGAAGCTCGAACGCGCCGCCTTCATCGTGGAGATGAAGAGCGAGGCCGAGACCCGCATGGAAGAGGGCATCGACCAGATCGAGTTCTGGGTGCGCACCAATCCCGGCACGCGGCCCGGGCCGATGATGAAGGTGGCGTCCGGCGGCGAGTTGTCGCGCTTCCTTTTGGCGCTGAAAGTGGCGCTGGCCGACCGTGGCTCGGCGCCGACGCTGGTTTTCGACGAAATCGACACCGGCGTCGGTGGCGCCGTGGCGGATGCCATCGGCCAAAGGCTGGCGCGGCTGTCGAAGCGCGTGCAGGTGCTGTCGGTCACGCATGCGCCGCAAGTGGCGGCGCGCGCGGCGACGCATTTCCTGATCTCAAAATCGGGCAGCACGGACCGTGTGGCGACCGGCATTGCCGAGATGGACAGGCCGGCGCGGCAGGAAGAGATCGCCCGCATGCTGGCCGGCGCCACGATCACCGACGAGGCACGCGCCGCCGCCGAAAGGCTGCTGCGCGAGAACACAAACGCGGCGTAAGGCCATCCGGCGTCATTGACGGGGCAGGATATGGCAGCGAGTCAGGATATGGCTCCATCCTGCTGTTCAGGAATGATCTTTTCCGAAAACCGGTTCCCACTTTTCGGGATCATGCTCTATTGTGGCGCGCCACCGTTCGGGGAAGAAAAGCATGGCCGAAAAACCTGTCGATTCGCTCAGCGAAAGCGAGGCTGAAGCCGAGCTGAAGCGCCTGGCGGAGGAGATCGCCGAGCATGACCGGCGCTACCATGCCGAGGACGCGCCCACGATCACCGACGCCGAATATGATGCGCTGCGTCGGCGCAACCTTGCCATCGAGGAGCGTTTTCCCGACCAGGTGCGCGAGGATTCGCCGTCGCGCAGGGTCGGCGCGCCGCCGGCCGAAGGTTTCGCCAAGGTGCGCCATGCCGTGCCGATGCTCAGCCTCGCCAAGGCCTATACCGACGAGGACGTCGCCGATTTCATCGAGCGCGGCCGGCGCTTCTTCGATCGCGACAAGGACCTCGATATCGCCTTCACAGCCGAACCGAAGATCGACGGGCTGTCGGCGTCGTTGCGCTATGAGAATGGCGTGTTCGTGCAGGGCGCGACGCGCGGCGACGGCACCGTCGGCGAGGACATCACGGCGAATCTGAAGACCATTGCCGACATTCCGAAGAAGTTGCAGGGTTCGGGCTGGCCGGAGACGATCGAAATCCGCGGCGAGGTCTACATGACCTATGCCGAATTCGAAGCTTTGAAGCAGCGTTCGGCAGCGGTCGGCGGCCAGGATTACGTCAATCCGCGCAACACGGCGGCAGGATCGCTGCGCCAGAAAGATCCATCGGTCACCGCCAGCCGCAACCTGAAATTCTTCGCCTATGCCTGGGGCTACACGACGGCGGACCCCGCGCCGACGCAGTTCGATTCGGTGCAGAAGTTCAAGGAATGGGGGTTCAAGGTCAGCCCGCTGATGGTGCGGGCGAAGTCGATCGACGACCTCATAGCGCACTATCATCGCATCGAGGAGCAGCGCTCCTCGCTCGGCTATGACATTGACGGCGTCGTCTACAAGGTCGACCAGCTGGAACTGCAGCGCCGCTGGGGTTTCGTCACCGGCGAGCCGCGCTGGGCGGTTGCCCACAAATTCCCGGCCGAGCAGGCGATGACGACCGTGCAGAAGATCGACATCCAGGTCGGCCGCACCGGCACGCTGGCGCCGGTCGCAAGGCTTGCGCCCGTCACCGTCGGCGGCGTCGTGGTCGAGAACGTCACGCTGCACAATGAGGATTACATCAAGGGTTTCGACAGCAACGGCCTGCCGATCCGCGACGGCATCGATGTGCGCATCGGCGACACGGTGGTGATCCAGCGGGCAGGCGACGTCATTCCGCAGATCGTCAGCGTCGTCATCGACAAGCGCCCGGCCGATGCCGTGCCTTACGAATTCCCGCATACCTGTCCGGTCTGCGGCTCGCCGGCGACGCGCGAGATCAACGAGAAGACCGGCAAGGAGGATTCCCGCCGGCGCTGCACCGGCGAGCTGATCTGCGCAGCACAGGCCGTGGAAAGATTGCGCCATTTCGTTTCGCGCGGGGCGCTCGATATAGAGGGCCTGGGCGCCGAAAACATCGACACCTTCTTCAATGCCGGACTGATCAAGACGGCCGCCGATATTTTTACGCTCAGGGATCGACGTCCCGCCGTCACCAAGGCGCTGGCCGAGCGGCGCGAGGAGCAGGCCAGGCAGCGTGAGGCGGCGTCCGGAAAGACGCGCAAGAATGTGCGCAATGTCGAGGACCGCAACTATGAAGGCCTCGACAAGCTGTTCGCGGCCATCGACTCGCGCCGCGAGCCGGAACTCGATCGCTTCATCTTCGCGCTCGGCATCCGCCATATCGGCGAGACGACGGCCGCCGTGCTCGCCAAGACCTTTTCCACCATCGAGGAACTGATCCGCGTCGGCAAGGAAACGGCGGCAGCGCAGGATCCGCACACCGTCTTCCCTTCGGTCAACGGCATCGGTGACACGGTGATCGATGCGCTGCGCGATTTCTTCGGCAATGAACGCAATGACGACGTGCTCGACAAGCTGCTCGAGCAGGTCAGGCCCAAGCCCTATATCGTCACCGTCTCGGCCGACAGCGAGGTTGCCGGCAAGACCATCGTCTTCACCGGCACGCTGGAGAAGATGACGCGCTCGGAAGCCAAGGCGATGGCCGAACGCCTGGGCGCCAAGGTGGCCGGCTCGGTTTCGGCCAAGACCGACCTGCTGGTCGCCGGACCCGGCGCCGGCTCCAAGCTCAAGCTTGCCAGCGAACTTGGCGTCGAAGTCATCGACGAGGACACCTGGCTGCAACGGGTCGGCAAGGCGTGATGGCGTTCAAAGGCTTCGGCCCAAAGGCCATTCCATTCCTGAAGGCGCTGGATTTCCACCAGAGCCGAGAGTGGTTTTTGGAAAACCGCGACCTGTTCGAACAGGAACTGCGCGATCCGCTTGGCGATCTCGTCGACACGCTGACCCAACGCTTTGCGGAAGCGCGGCTCGGCTTGCGCGGCGACCGCAAGAAGTCGCTGTTCCGCATCAATCGTGACGTGCGCTTTGCCAAGGACAAGCGGCCCTACAACCGGCATGTCTCGGCGATCCTGTCGCTCGATGGCAGCAAGGCCGTGCAGGGCGTGTTCTACATTCATATCGGGCTTGAGGGCTGCTTTGCCGGCGTCGCCTGGTGGCAGCCGGAGGCTGCGCTGCTGCTGGCGATGCGGCGCGCCATCGAGACGTGGCCGGACAGGTTTCGCGCCATGGTTAAGGCGTTGAAGAAGAACGGCCTCGAGCTTAGCGCCGAAGACGCCATGAAACGCACGCCGCGGGGCTTCGAGCACGTTACGGACAAGGATCTCGTCGCTGCGATCCGCAACCGGCATTTTGCCGTCCGCCACGTCATCGATCCGGCGGGCATCCACGGGCCGGAACTGGTCGAGGAACTCGTCGATTTCACCATGCGCGCCAAGCCGCTGCTCGACTGGGGCAGGGCGATCGAGGGCAAAATCGCGAAGGACTAAGTTCCATCTCGAGCCCGGCGATGATCATTTCCGCTGATCGTTTGGCTCAAGCGAATTCGTGTGACAAGGCGGGCTGCACTACCTACATCGACGGTTTCGACCCTGGAGCGATCGATGGCGACGGACGTGATTTCCGAGAGCGGCGGCAGAAGCGACTTCTGGCAAGGCGTGCGGCTCTCCATGCCTGTCGTCGTGGCGTCGGCGCCGTTCGCGGTGCTGTTCGGGGCGCTTGCCGTCGACAATGGTTTCTCGGTCCTCGAAGCCTTTATGATGAGCGCGCTGGTCTATGGCGGTGCCAGCCAGATGGTCGGCATCCAGCTGTTCGGCCAGCATGTCGCGCCGTGGCTGATCGTGCTGTCGATCTTCGCCGTCAACTTCCGCCATGTGCTCTACTCCGCCGGCATTGGCCGGCGCATCGCGCATTGGCCTGTCATCCAGCAGGCGCTCGGCTATTTCATCCTCACCGATCCGCAGTTCGCGGTGGCCGAGGCGAGGGCGGCGTCGGGCCAGACGGTCGGCTTCGCCTGGTATCTGGGGCTTGGCCTGCCGGTCTATGTGTTCTGGGTAACCGAAAGCGCGCTGGGTGCTGTGTTCGGCAAGCTCATCCCCGACACGCATGCGCTGGGCATCGATTTCCTGTTGCCGATCTATTTCCTCGGCCTGGTGATGGGCTTCCGCAAGCGACCGCTGTGGCTGCCGGTGGTGGTCGCCAGTGCCTGCGCCTCAATCGTCGCCTACAAGACGGTCGGCTCGCCCTGGCACGTCTCGATCGGCGCCATTGCCGGCGTGCTGCTCGCCGTCATCCTGCCGCCGCACCATAGCGGCGTGGAGACAAGGCCATGAGCACGACGTTCTGGATCATCATCGCCGGCGCGGTCGCCACCTATCTCACGCGCGTCGGCGGGCATCTGGTCATCTCCCGCTTCGAGAACATCCATCCGCGCGTCAAGGCCGGCCTCAACGCCGTGCCGGCGGCGGTGCTGACGACGCTGGTGGCGCCGGAGCTGTTGAATGCCGGACCGGCGGAATGGGCGGCGCTGGTCGTCACCGCCGCGGTCTCGCTGCGCGGCGGGCTGATGTCGATGTTTTTGGCTGGCGCGGCAGTGCTCATCCTGGCGCGGCAGTTCGCAGCGTAGTTTGGCCCGCGATCTTTCCGAGCGTTGGCACCGCCCCTCATTGCCCTGCCGGGCGTTCGTCACTCGAAAAGCCAACCAATTGGCTTTTCGTCCGCTTCGCGGACCGCTTCTCAACTCCCCGTATAGTGACTTGGAGAAAGAGGCTCGCCTCAAATCTTCGCGTCGTGCGGCAGCGGCGCTGTCGCCTTTTCCAGCCAGGCCAGGGTTTCGCCGTCAAGCATCGGTCCGATCTCGGCCAGCACGCGGGCATGGTAGGCGTCTAGCCAATGCAGCTCCTCGCGAGTCAGCAGCTCTGACCGCACCAGCCTGATGTCGATCGGTGCCAGCGTCAGCGTCTCGAAGCCATGCACGGCGATGTCGCCGCCTTCGATCTGTTCGGCCGGCGTCACCAGGATGAGGTTCTCGATGCGGATGCCGTAGGCGCCTTCCTTGTAATAGCCGGGTTCGTTGGACAGCATCATGCCTTCGAGCAGCTTTTCGGTGCCGGTGCGGGCAATGCGCTGCGGACCTTCATGCACGGCCAGATAAGAGCCGACGCCATGGCCGGTGCCATGGGCGAAGTCGCAACCATGCTTCCACAGCGCCATGCGGGCGACGGCGTCGATTTCCGAGCCGCGCGTGCCGGCGGGGAAGCGCAGCGTGGAAATGCCGATCATGCCTTTCAGCACCAGCGTAAAGCGTTCGCGCATTTCCTCGGTCGGCTGGCCGATCGGCACGGTGCGGGTGATGTCGGTGGTGCCGTCCTGATACTGCGCGCCGGAATCGAGCAGGAACAACTCGCCGGCCTGCAGCTTGCGGCTGGTGGCGCGCGACACGCGGTAATGCATGATGGCGCCGTTCGGGCCGGCGCCGGAAATGGTGTCGAAGGACACGTCGCGCAGCGGCATTTGCGTTTCCTCGCCGGTCTGCCGGCGGCTCTCCTCCAGCCTTGTGACGACCGCGATCTCGTCGAGCGAGCCGGGTTTTTGCCGCTCCAGCCAGCACAGCAGCTTGGCCACCGCCGCGCCGTCACGACGGTGCGCGGCGCGCGAGCCGTTGATCTCGGCCTGGTTCTTGGTGGCTCGCGGGATGCGGGCAGGATCGGGCGCGGCGACCACGGTACCGCCATTGTCCTCGACCAGCATGCGCAGCCGGTCGGCCGCCAGCACCGGGTCGAGCGCGATCTTGGCGCCACCCTTGGCAAGCGCTGCGATCGCCGCCTCGAATTCGCCGGGCTCGTGCGGATCTGCGAGCTGGGTGAGATAGGCCGCGACCTGGCGCGAGAATTTGCGCATGTCCATGAACAGCTGGTGCGATCCATCCGCCGCGAGGATGGCGAAGCCGAGCGCCAGCGGCGTGTGCGGTACGTCGCCGCCTCGGACGTTGAAGGCCCAGGCGATGGAGGAGGGGTCGGTCAGCACCGCATGGGTGGCGCCGTCCTTGCCGATCGCTGTTGCCAGCCGCGCCAGCTTGTCCTTGGCGAGTTCGCCGGCAAAGCCAATCGGGTGCAGCTCGACCGGCGTCACCGGCGCGGCGGGCTGGTCGTTCCAGATGATGTCGATCGGGTTTCTCTCGAGCGGCACGAGCGCCGCGCCGGTCTTGTCGGCCGAGGCCTGCAACGCCTTGATCTCGCCAATCGTGTGCAGCCATGGATCGAAGCCCAGCCGCGCGCCCTTGCCTATATTGTCCTTGAGCCAGACGGCGGGCGGGTTGTCGACCAGGCTTTCGACCGCAAAGATGTCGAGATCGACCTCGCTGCGCACCTGCAGCGTGTAGCGCCCGTCGACGAAGATGAAGGCGCGGTCGCGCAGCACGATGGCGACGCCGGCCGAGCCGCTGAAGCCGGTCAACCATTTCAGCCGTGCCGATCGATCGGCGACATATTCGCCCTGGTGCTCGTCCGCGCGCGGAACGATAAAACCGTCGAGGCCATTGGCGGCCAGCCATTGGCGCAGCAGCGCCACGCGCGGCTTGCCAACCGAAGGGTCGCCCGCGGAATCGAAGGTCTGGAACATGATGGGCCTCCTGATGTCAGCGTGACCGTAGCCTATGGGTCCGGAAATCGGAATCGATTTCCGGTTGGCGCAAACTGCTACGGCGCCGGCTGGCTGACAACCAAATGGGGCTGGTCCAGCCGCGGTACGATCAGCTTTCCGGAGAAATCCATGCCACGGCCCATCAAAGTTCTAAGTTGCGACTGTCGAGGATCGGCAGTTGCGTTGCCGATCTCAGCGCTTGAGGTGGATCGTCACCCAGCCTTCGCGGTGCAAGGTGCTGATGTGCCGGAAGTTCTGGCCGACATAGGCCGAGATGACGGCGTCGCGCTGGCGCTCGAGAATGCCCGACAGGACGATCGAGCCGCCAAGCGCGATGTGTCCGGCCATTTGCGGCGCCAGCCGCATCAACGGCCGCGCCAATATGTTGGCGACGATCAGGTCGAAAGGGGCACGCTTGCCGAAGATCGGATGGTGAAAGCCCGGTGCGGTGACCGTTTCGATGAGCGCCTTGACGTGATTGAGCCGTGCATTGGCGGCGGCGACCTTCACCGCCACCGGGTCGATGTCGGTGGCGAGCACCGGAATATGCGCCAGCTTGGCGACGGCGATGGCCAGCACGGCGCTGCCGGTGCCGAGGTCGAGCGCATTGCGCGGGTGCTCGCGCCGCACCACTTTCTCCAGCATTTCCAGGCAGCCGGCGGTGGTACCGTGATGGCCGGTGCCGAAGGCAAGGCCGGCCTCGATCTCGATGGCGAGTTCGCCGCTGTGGCGCTTCCTGCGGTCATGCGCGCCGTGAACGAAGAAACGGCCGGCGCGCACCGGCTTCAGGCCCTCCAGCGAACGCGCCACCCAGTCGATGTCGGGCAGCACTTCGCGCTCGACCGGCTTCGACTGAGCAAGCCCGGCGAGAATGTCCTTCACCCGCGCTTCAATCGCATCGACGTCGCCATCGGCGTAGAGCGAAACCTCGTGGATGTCCTGGTCTTCGTCGACCTCGAGCACGGCGATCGGCAGGCCTTCATCCTCGAAGGCCAGCTCAAGCGCCGCGAAGACGCGCTCTGCCTCGATCTTGCCGGTGGTGAAATGAAGCCGCGTCTGGGTCATATGGATACTTATCAACCCTTGGCCGCGAGGCGCTTCAGCTTCTCCACGGCCGTGCTGGCGCTTTCGCCATAGGCGATCGTGCCGGCAAAGTCGCCCCTGGAGTTGAGCAGCAGCACCGAGGCGGTGTGGTCCATCGTATAGTCGCCGTCGCCTGTATCGACCTTCTTCCAGTAGATGCCGAACGACTTGGCCATGGCATGGACCTTGTCAGGGTCGCCGGTGATGCCGGTGATGCGGTCCGAGAAATTGCTGACATAGGCGTTCATCACCGCCGGCGTGTCACGCTCCGGGTCGACCGAGACGAAATAGGCATGCAAGGTCTTGCCGTCATCGCCGAGCGTCTTCAGCCAGCCGGAGAGTTCGAACAGCGTCGTCGGGCAGACTTCGGGGCAATGGGTGAAGCCGAAGAAGACGACGCTGGGCTGGCCCCGGAAGGCGGCTTCGGTGATCGGCGCGCCTTTCTGGTCGACGAGGGTGAAGGGTGCGCCGAACGGTTCGCCGCCATAATGGCCGCGATACCAGTCGAAGGTCAGCCAGCCGATGCCGGCCGCCATCAGGATGAGAATGCCGACCAGGATAGAACGCATCATCACAAAAGTCCGTCCGCAGAAATCATCGCGCCGGCTCAATGCCGCGCCGGTGCGACAGTCTTAGCGGTTTGGCCCTGCGCAGGCAAAGTGCCGCGATGCCGCAACCGTGGTGGTGTTGACGCATCCGCTTGCAAAGCCGCACGCCGCGTCCCACCTGATACCGGCAACTCGAACCGCAGGAGGCTCCTTTGCTCGAACTGGTTGGGCGCGAACGGATTGGGCGAAAACTGATCGGCGGCGCCTTGGCCGCGTGCGTCGTGCTTGGCGCCGGCGGCGCCGTCGCCGAGGAAGTCGGCAAGGTCGGCGTCGACTGGGTCGGCAATGACATCATCGTCGAAGCGATCAAGGATCCCAAGGTGGATGGCGTGACCTGCCATGTCTCCTATTTCGACCGCAGCATCATCGACCGCCTGCACAAGGGCAACTGGTTCGAGGATCCGTCCGATTCGTCGATCTCCTGCCGTCAGACCGGCCCGATCACCATCGGCGACATCGACACGGGCGAAGGCGGCGAGGAGGTGTTCAAGCAGGGCCTCAGCCTGATCTGGAAGAAGCAGGTGGTGAACCGCATCTACGACAAGACCAACGAGACGCTGATCTATCTCTCGCATTCGCGCCAGGTGCAGAACGGCTCGGCCAAAATGTCGGTGACCACGGTGCCGCTCTATGGCCAGAACGTGGTGTGGAGCAAGGGCAAGCCGAAATAGGTGGATGGGTGTCTTTTTGTGCTGATTGGTACCGCGGACAATTGCTCCTGCCTTGCAGGAGCAATTGCTCGGGCGTAAAGCCGCGCGCATGGACCGCACCGAAAACCTCGTCCTGAAAGATCCCGAGCCGCGCATCCATCCGACCGCGGAGTTGAAGGCGTGCAAGCTCGGCCGTTACGCTTCGATCGGCGAGAGGGTGGTGCTGCGCGAGGTGAGCGTCGGGGATTTCTCCTATTTCGAGCGCCATGCCGAGGCGATCTATACGAGCATCGGCAAATTCTGCTCGATTGCCGCCAACAGCCGCATCAACGCGCTTGAACATCCGATCGAGCGGTTGACCCAGCACAAGGTGAGTTATCGGCCGAACGAATATTTCCGCTGGCTGGGTGTCGATGCGGCGTTCCGCGAGCGGCGGCAGGCGAAGGCCGTGACCATCGGCCACGACGTCTGGGTCGGCCACGGCGCGGTGATCATGCCCGGCGTCACGATCGGCAATGGCGCGGTCATCGGCGCCAATGCGGTGGTGACGCAGGACGTGCCGTCCTACACGATCGCCGCCGGCGTGCCGACAAAGCCGCTCCGGGCGCGCTTTGCTCCCGACATAGCGGCGCGGATCGACGCGCTTGCCTGGTGGGACTGGCCGGTCGAGAAACTCGCCAGGGCGGTTCCTGATATCCAGTCCATGCCGATCGAGGCCTTCCTTGATCGTTGGGAAAACGACGCCGCCTAGGCTTCCGCTGACAATGGGTTGGCCCTGGCCGTCACTGCCGCGCAGGCCATCATCAGGCCAAGAGCGGCGCTGGCAAGCCGGCTGCGGGAAAGTGAAGCGACCGCCTGTCCTTGTGCCGGTCGGCGCTTTCGGGAACCATCCCTCCGCGCTCCGGACTGAAACCCCTTCCGCCATGCGGGGGTGGCGCGGCGGAAGGGGCCGGAGGTAAACCGCTGTGGAGCGGAAGGAACAGGCACTTTTGCCTGCACGGTTACTATGACATTAGACCGATAAGGTGTGTTTTCCGCCGCATGCGCGCCTTGCGTGTGTCCAATTGCACCTGATGTATTTGTTGCCGACTGGAACCCGAGCGGCTCTCCGGTTGTTTCTCATCGCCGCAGCCATTGAGAGATCTCGACAGATGGAAAAGGTCTTTACCAAGATTGCCAATTGGGTAGCCCACATGACGGGGCTGCCGCTGACATTCGCCGTCTGCTGTATGATTATCGTTGTCTGGGCGGTGAGCGGGCCATTCTTTGGCTTCTCGGACACCTGGCAATTGGTGATCAACACCGGCACGACAATCATCACCTTCCTAATGGTGTTCCTGATCCAGAACACCCAGAATCGCGATAGTGCCGCGATCCAGGCCAAGCTCGATGAACTGATCCGGGTCGGCAGGGGCCACAACCATTTCATCGGCATCGAGCACCTGACGGAATCCGAGGTCGAGGAAATCCGCGACAAGTGCGAGCGGGCGGCGCGGCGGCATGACGAAAAGATCGCCGCCATGGCCGCCAAGAAGGCCGTCGCGCAAAAGCGAGGCCCGAAAAAGCACGCGGCTTGAGAGCTTGCTGATCAGCCTTTGATGAAGGCCGCGAACGCATCCCTGTGATCGGGGTGCCAGCGCGACAGGGCCGGGCGGTTTTCGATGATGTCGCCGATCGCCCAGGCCATGCGTTTCTCATCCAGCGGCCGCGCCACGTCATTGTCCGGGCACAGGATGTAGAAGTCGCCCCTGACCAGAGATTCCAGCATGAAATCAATGACCTGTTCGCCGGTCCAGGCGCCGGCGGGCTTTTCCGTCGCCCCTTCGGTGAGGCCGGTATAGGTGAAGCCGGGAATGAGCAGATGCGCCGACAGGCGGGCGCCGGGTTCGTTGCGCAATGCGTGCGCCAGGCCTTCGGTGAATGTCTTCACGCCGGCCTTGGAGACATTGTAGGCGAGGTTGCCGGGCGGCGTGGTGATGCCTTGCTTGGAACCGGTGTTGACGATCAGGCCCGGCTTGGCCGACGCCAGCATGCGCGGCGCGAAGGCTTCGACGCCATGCACGACGCCCCAGAAATTGATGTCGAGCAGCCGTTTCCAGCCATCGCGGTTTTCCCAGGGTTTTCCCGGATTGTCGCCGACGCCGGCATTGTTCATCAGCAGCGAGACCTCGCCGAAGGCGCCGAATGCGCGGTCGGCGAGACGATCGACCTCATCGGCCTTCGAAACATCAGCGGCGACGGCAAGCACGGCATCATCGCCGGCAATGGCCGAGACGGCGCGGGAGGCATCGTCAAGGCGCGCGCTGCCAATGTCGGCGAGCACGATCTTCATGCCCATCAGCGCAAGCCGCTTGGCGGCTGCCAGGCCTATGCCGCTGGCCGCGCCAGTGATGACGGCGGCGTTGCCGGGGCCAAGCGCGGGCAGGGCGATCTGGATTTCAGCGTCGGTGATCATGAGCAACAGCATCCTTTTCTCGATGGCGCCGAACTTAGCGCCGGGACGGGCTTGCGCAAGCCTTCGTCAGCACGTGTTCGGGTTGACCAGTCGGGCCGCGACTGCGCATGCTGCCCACAAATGGAGATTTTCGATTGACGGACTGGATCGCAATTCTGAAAGAGCAGACCGCCACCGGTGACCAGATGGGGCGCGAGGTGCCGCAGATGCTGGCCAACCCTGATATCAGCGAAGCCCAAGTGAAGACACTGTTCTCCGCGCTGGAAAAACAGGCCGAGTTCGTTGAGAAGCTGCGCATGGCGCTGGAGAAATTCGGCCATGATTTCTCGATCATCAAGGCAGCCGAACGGCTGGAGGAGCGCTACGCCGATCTTGCGGCGTCGGTCGCCGAAAAGCTGAAAGCGATGCGCAAATAGAGCGGCTTTTTGGAGCTATTTTTCGAGAACGCGGGAAAAACGCGTGTCCGGTATAAGCCACACCAGGGCGACGGCAACATAGAGGCCCACACCGATCCACCGGTTGAGGAAGGCAAGCGCAACCGCCGCTATATAGACGGCAAGCGAAATCCTTCCCTTGAGGTCAGTGCCGATTGCCTTGGCGAAGGCGGTGCCCTGACCATGCAGCCGGCGCAGTGCCAGGACCAGGATGGCATAGGCGGTCGCGCACATTGCGAGATCGAAGCCGTAGACCGCGACGGGAACCGTGGCGAAATGGTTCTCGCCCATGAAGGCGGTCGTTACAGGCATCAGGGACAGCCAGAACAACAGATGCAGGTTTGCCCACAAGACCCCGCCGTCGACGCGCTGCACGGTGTGGAACATGTTGTGCAGATTGTTCCAGTAGATGCCGACATTGATGAATGACAGCACGTAGCACAGGAAGACCGGCAATTGCGGCACCAGGGCCGCGAAGTTCTCGCCCTCCGGCACCTTCAGCTCCAGAACCATGATGGTGATGATGATGGCCACCACGCCGTCGGTGAATGCCTCGACCCTGCCTTTGCCCATGATTCTCCCTCTCGAACAGGCGAACGTTACGAGAGGATGTGGTGCCGCGCCATACTGACAATCTTGTCAGGAGCTTTGGACGGAAACGGGAACCGCCGTCGCCAGGTAGACGTTGGGCAGGAGTTTCCCAAAAGAAGATGCCGGCATGACCATCAACGCTCAGACCATGACTCGCGACAACGAACTCGGTGGCCGTGCGGCGACGGCGGCCGTCGCCGCCATGATTGCGGCCCTTTTCGCCGGCAGCACGGCGTTGACGCCGCTCTATGTCATCTACAAGCAGGCCTTCGGTTTCTCGCAGATCACGCTGACACTGGTCTACGCCGTCTACGTCATCGGCAATCTGGGCGCGCTTATCCTGTTCGGACGTCTCTCTGATGTCGTCGGCCGCCGTCCAGCCGCGATGGCGGCGATGGCCGTTGCCGTGGTCAGTGCGCTGATTTTCCTGTTTGCGGAAAACGTGGCTTGGCTCGACCTTGCGCGGATACTCAGCGGTCTTGGGATCGGAGTGGGCGCGGGAACCGGAACCGCCTGGCTGGCCGAGCTGATCGAAGGCGAGGACAAATCGCGCGCGGCCATCATCGCCACCAGCATCAATTTCGTCGGGCTCGGGCTTGGCGCGCTTGTGGCGGGACTGCTGGCGCAATACGCGCCCTGGCCACTTCGGCTGACATTCGCTGTCTATCTTGCTTTGCTTGCCCTCGTCACGCTGCTGATTTGGCGCACGCGGGAAACCGTGTCGCGGCCGGCGCGGCTGACCGATGTCTCGATGCGGCCACGCCTCTCGGTTCCCGTCAGCATCCGCACGCGCTTCATTGCACCCGCGGTGACGGGCTTCGGCGCCATGGCGCTGGTCGGCTTCTACGCTGCGCTGGCGCCGAGCATCCTGGCGCAGCAGCTGCACGCAACCAACCATGCCGAAGCCGGCGCGCTGTTTTTCGAATTGTCGCTGGTGGCTGCCGCGACTATCGTGGTGACGGCGAGCCTGTCCAGCCGTTTCACCATGCTGGCGGCCCTGGTGCTGATGATCCCGACGGCGGCGCTGATCGTGGCCGCGCAATTCTTCGCGTCCGTGGCCACCATGATTATGGCCACCGCCTTCTGCGGGGTGGCGGCGGCGCTCGGCTATCGCGGCGGCCTGCAGGTAGTGAACCAGCTTGCGCCGGCGGGCCGCCGGGCCGAGGTGGTGTCGGTCTTCTTCATCTGCTGCTTCTGCGGCAATGCACTGCCGGTCATCGGCATCGGCATCCTGTCGAGCTGGGCGAGCGCCACGGTGGCGAGCCTGGCTTTCGCCGGCATGATCATCGTCTTCTCCCTGGTGGCGGTGGGGTTCGGCGCGAAATACACCCGCTGAGCTTCAACCGTTTGGCGTCTCGGGCGCCATGTTGGCGCGGCCGCGCGGCACGCCGAGCCCGGTGTCCGGCGGCTCGCCGGCGGCCGGCCTGTTCTCGATCATGTGCAAGCTGCGCCAGCCGCCGAAGCGGTAATAGGCCGCTGCCAGCACGAGCGAGGTGATCGAACCGGCCGGGAAACTCCACCACAACGCTTCCTCGCCGATCACGCCGCGCATGAAATAGGCGAAGCCGGTGCGCACGATGAGCACCGAAATCACCAGGATGATCAGCGGCGGCATCACCGCGCCGGTGGCGCGCACGGTAGCGAACAGCACGATGGTGATGCCGAACAGGATGAACGACCAGGACGCGGCTGTGTTGATGTGGGCGGCGATGTCGATCGCCGCGCTGTCGCTGCTCAGGAACAGGCCGAGGATCGGGCGGTCGAAGAGCCACAGCATCGCGACCAGGGCGCCAGTCAGGACGAGGTTGAAGCCGACGCCGGAGGCGGCGACGCGGCCGATCCGGTCCCAACGGCCGGCGCCGACATTCTGTGCAGCCATCGAGGAGACCGCGGCACCGATGGCCAGCGCCGGCATCTGGATGTAGGTCCATAGCTGCGCGGCGATGCCATAGGCGGCGGCGACCTGCGAACCGTAGGAATTGACGATGCCCATCACCGTCAGGGCCGCCGCCGAAATGACGATCATCTGCAGGCCCATCGGCACGCCCTTGAAGACGACGATGCGCAGCAAGGCGGGGTCGGGCCGCAGCAGGGCGAGATTGGCGCCGGCCAGCCGCAGCGGGTGCTTGCGCGCGTAGAGCACGACGAGGATGGCGATGACGCTCACCGTCTGGCCGATCAGCGTCGCGGTGGCGGAGCCGGCGATGCCAAGCTCGGGGAAGGGGCCGATGCCGCGGATCAGCAGCGGGTTGAGCGCGATGTCGAGGACGACCGCCAGCGCCATGAAGATGAAGGGCGTGCGTGAATCGCCCGCACCGCGCAGTACCGTCATGACGAAGGACAGGAGGTTCATCATCGGCACGGCGACGAAGATGATGCGCAGATAGGAACGCGCCAGCGGCAAGGCGTCGGCCGGCGTGCCGAGCGTGCCCAGGATGGCATCGACCCAGATCCAGCCGCAGACGGCGAAGACCACCGAAACGAAGAAGAAAAAGGTGGCGCTGGTGCCGACGATGCGGCGCGCCTCGGGCAGGTCGCGGGCGCCGACCGACTGCGCCACCAGGATGGTCGCCGCCATGCCGATGCCGAACACGGTGCCCAGGATCAGGAACAGGACGAGGTTGGCGTTGGAGGTGGCGGTCAGCGCCGATTCACCGAGAAAACGGCCGACCCAGACGGCATTGATCGACCCGTTGAGCGACTGCAGCACGTTGGAACCCAGCACCGGCAGGGCAAACAGCAGCAGCGTGCGCGGGATCGGGCCGCTGGTCAGGTCGCCGGTGCGCCGGCGCGCGGGCATTTTTTCGTCCATGGCTGGCGACTCGGCAAATGTGAATCTGGCCCGCGACGATATCGGAGGCCCGATCGAGATGCACCCTGCGCCGTGGAGCAGTAGTCCACGGGGCGGCTATCGCGGACGGGCGCGGAACGTGCCCGCCAGGATTGTGATGGACCTTGATCCAATCATGTTCTCAAAGCTCACGGAATGGGATATTGATCCCGGGGGCGTGGGGCCCGCATTCCTTACTAGATCTTATGGATAAGCCGGGGGGATCATGTCCGATATTCCGCTTTTTTCCGAGCGCCTGAACCGGCGCTCTTTTCTCGGGGCATCCGCTTTGAGCGCGGCCTCGGTGGTTGTTTCGGCGTGCACCACAACTGATATGGCGCCGCCGCCGCCAGTGGCGCCGGCGCCAAGCGAGCCGGCACTCGGCGACGCCGCAACCATGTACGCGGCGCGCACCGACGAGGGCTATCAACTGCCGGCGATCCCGGTGGCCAAGCTCGATCCGAAGTTCGTGCGCCAGATCGTGGCCGACCCGACCGGAGAAAAGCCCGGCACCATCGTCGTCGATGTCGCGGAGCACTTCCTCTATCTGGTGCGCGACGGCGGCAAGGCCATCCGCTATGGCGTCAGCCTTGGCAAGGCCGGCTTCGGCTGGACCGGCAGCGCCGTGGTCCAGGCGCGGAAGAAGTGGCCGGTGTGGACGCCGCCGCCGGAAATGATCCAGCGCCGGCCGGAACTGGCGAAATTCAAGGACGGCATGCCGCCAGGCCCGCAGAGCCCGCTCGGCGCCCGCGCGCTCTATCTGTTCCGCGACGGCAAGGACACGATGTACCGGCTGCATGGCACGCCAGAATGGGATTCCATCGGCAAGAATGCCTCGTCGGGCTGTGTGCGCTTCATGAACCAGGACATCATCGACCTCTACAGCCGCGTCAACGGTCCCGCGCAGGTCTTCGTGCGTCCCAACCTGTCGGCTGCCGGCAAGATCATGGCGGTGTCGAGCAGGACGGCTGAGCCGATCGATGCCGGCGTGCCGAAGGACGCGGAGTTCTTGAAGTAAGTACCTTCACGATCGACGGTTCGACCGGAATACTCAGGCGAACGCGCCATGCGCGTCCGCCTGGATCGTGCTGATTACTTCTTCGCCAGAGCCGGCAGCGTGACCTGATAGACCAGGAACACGGTGTCGACATTGGCGCCGTCATCGGCCTTGTAGGGGGCGCCGACCTGGAAACCGTCCTGGGCGAGGAAGTCGTTGTCATTGGCGACGAACAGGAAATAGTCGTCGGGCAGCTGTGGATCGAGCACGCTGGCCAGCGACATTGCTTCCCACTTCTCGGACAGGTTGTTGTGGTCGTTCGGCGCGCCATTGTGCAGGCCGAAGCGGTTGAGCTGCGCATTGTCGTTGATGTCGATGAACGGCGTCAGCCTGGCCGGCGTCACCGACGGATCGAGCACGCCCTTGGGCGCGACCGGCTTGTCGGCGGCGTCGAAAGGGCTGCCCGCGATGTCGGTTGCGGCCGAAACGTCGACGACAAAGATCTGGCGCAGCAGCGAGCTGTCGCCCTTGACGCCCTGGCCGTTGCCGCTGTCGCGCGTCAGCATCAGGAAGGACGTGTCCGACAGCGCCACGATCTCGCTTTGCGCGGCGACCTTGGTCTTGCCCTTGGCGTCCTTGAACACCGGCAGCGGCACGACATATTCATGCGCCAGCTTGAGATGGGCGAGGTCGGAAGCGTCATAGACCAGCGCCCTGGTGTTTTGCCGAGTCGAACCTGAATCGCCGCCATCCTCCCGGGTCGCCGACTGCAGCACGGCGATCAGGAACTTGCCGTCCGGCGTCATTGCCATGCCTTCGAGACCCTGGTTGTTCTGGCGGCCGGTCTCGGGATCCTTCGGATCGGGCTCGGCGGCACCTGGACCCGGATTGTCCGAGGAGAAGTTCGGCGCGCCCTTGCGCATCGGCACCAGGGCCGCCGGCGGCTGGGTCGCCGACAGCAGGCGGCCCTGCGCCGAGAAGCGGTAGATGTTGGGGCCATATTCGTCGGAGATGAACATCGAGCCGTCCGGCAGGCGCACGATCGCCTCGTTGTCGAGGGCGAGCTTGCCATTGGTGGCGGCGGGCAGCATCGGCATGTCGCCTGCGGCGGCACGCACATCCGACAGCGGATCGAGCCCGGTGGCATCGGCGCCCTTTTCGTCGGTGAGAAGCATGGTGTCGGTGAGCGTCGCCTTGACTTCGGTCTGTTCCTGGCCAGCGGCGCCTGCTGCTGCCGGCGTGAACTCGATGCCGATCGTGTTGAGGCGCGGCCGGTAGTCGGTGGTGCCGGCGACATTGTAGCCGCGATCCGGCAGCAGCCAGAGCGAACCCTTGTAGGTGCCCGCATCACGCCTCCAGCTCGATGTGTCGATCGCCATGCCGGAACCCGAGCCGAACGTCTCGCCGAATTTGTCGCGCTGTGCGGCCGGGATGCGGCCGACGCCGACCAGGCCCTTGTTGACGAGGCCGCCGACGGTCGCGGTGCCGTCGGCAAGCGCCGGCGTGAGCGCGGTGAACAAGGCCAGCGCGACGCCGATCCAGGCGGTTCGGTGCAGATGTTTCATGGATGATCCTCTTTGTGACAGATGCGCCGGAGCGGCCGAAGAGCGAAAAAGCTGAAAGCGATGCTGCCGCGCGCCGCCCCCGAAAAGCGGTCTACGGCGCGAACATGATGCTTGCGTGACAGTGCGGCATGCCTGAACGCCGGCGTGTTCACAGGCCGAGAAAAACACGCGCTCTGGCGGAAGAATGGATGATCCCCACGCATCGTTCGGGTGCGCAAGCGCAATACTGGACACTTATGTCTAGTGTGCATATGGTGTGCTTCTGACAGACCGGGAGGGAGGCCTTCAAGTCGCACAACCGCGCAGTCGTCATCGGGCCGACGCCGGCGGCTTCGAGCCGGTCTGGCGCGATGGCCGGCGCGCCGGCTTCGTCACGTCGGGCGGCTTTGGCTACACGATCGGCAAGAGCGTCGCGCTGGCGTTGGTCGACGCCGATTTTACCGAGGAGGGGACGGCGCTTTCGGTGCACATTGTCGGCGTCGAACGGCCGGCTCGCGTCGTCGCGCCGGCGCCCTACGATCCCTCGGGCAAGGCGATGCGGCAATGAGGAGGATTTCGATGATCGAGGCACGAGACAGCAGGCGCGAGCGCCGGCGTGGACGCACGGGCGAAGCCGGCAGCGAAAGCAGCCGCCGGCCCAACTACCGGTCGCTGAAGAACCCGTTCTTGCCGCAGCCGATCTTTTCGGATGACCAGGTGGCTTCCATCCACGACACGGCGCTGCGCGTGCTGGAGGAACTCGGCATCAAGGTGCTCTTGCCACAGGCGCGGGAGATTTTCGCCCGCGCCGGTGCGCTTGTGGAGCCGGACACCGACATGGTGCGCATCGGCCGCGACATCGTGGCCGCGGCATTGGCCTCGGCGCCAAAATCAATTCCAGCGCTGGCGGGCGACCGCAGCCGCGATCTTTTGCTCGAACTCGGCTCGATGACGTTCCTCGCCGGCGCTGGCGCGCCGAACGTCACCGATCTCGAACGCGGCCGCCGGCCGGGAACGCTCGGCGCCTTCGAGGAATTGACCAAGCTCATCCAGCATTTCGACGTACTGCACATGCTTTGCCCCTGCATCGAGCCGCAGGATGTCGACAACCGTTTTCGCCACTATGCCGTCAACCGCGCGCAGTTGACGCTGTCCGACAAGTTCCCCTTTGTCTTCGCACGCGGCACGCCGCAGGTCGAGGATGGCTTCGAGATGATCCGGCTGACGCGCGGGCTGTCGGAGGATGAATTCCGCGCTGGCGCCCATTGCTACACCATCATCAACACCAATTCACCGCGCCAGCTCGACATTCCGATGGCGCAAGGCATCATCGACTTCGCCCGCGCCGGGCAGGTCCTGGTCATCACGCCGTTCTGCCTGGCAGGCGCGATGGCGCCGATCACGGTCGCCGGCGCGCTGACGCTGCAGCATGCCGAGGCGCTGGCCGGTCTGGCACTGGCGCAGATCGTGCGTCCGGGCGCACCCGTGCTCTACGGTTCCTTCTCCTCCAATGTTGACATGAAGTCGGGCGCTCCGGCGTTCGGCACGCCCGAGCACGTCAAGGCGACACTGGGGGCCGGCCAATTGGCGCGCTTCATCGGCCTTCCCTGGCGTTCGGGCGCTGGCAGTGCCGCCAACATTTCCGATGCGCAGGCCGCCCATGAGTCGCAGTTCGCCCTTTGGGGCTCGGTGCTTGCCGGCGCCACCGTCTGCGTCCACGCCGCGGGCTGGCTGGAGGGCGGCCTGAGCGTCTCTTTCGAGAAGCTGATCACCGACATCGAGGCTGTGCAGTCGATTGCCGAGCTTTGCGCGGCAACGCCTGGCGACGACGATGCGATCGGTTTCGAGGCCATCGCCGAAGTGCAGCCGGGCGGGCATTTCTTCTCGGCCGGCCACACGATGGCGCGCTACCGCACCGCATTCTATGAGCCACTGGTGGCCGACTGGTCGAATTTCGGCAACTGGACGCAAAGCGGATCAAAGACCGCCAGCGAGCGCGCCACCGGTATCTGGAAACGCATTCTTGCCGATTTCGAGCCGCCCGCTTCAGCTGCGGCGACCGCCGGAGTGCTCGACGAGTTCATCGCGCGCCGCACCGAAGAGGGCGGCGCGGCGCCGGTTTCGTGAGCGGCGAGCTTTCGCGCGAGACACCTGGCCTTTGCCGCGACTTTCGCCGCGTGATCGGTGCCGGGGTCATTGGCAAGCGGTGCCGTTCTCCGGACCCATCCAGATTTCGCCGGCGCCGCTGGAGCGGGCGCTGGCGGAATTGCAGCGGTGATGCGGAACCGGCGGCATTCCCGGGCATTCATGGGAATGAACCACGGAGGACGACATGGGTTTCGACCAGTATCACGAACCGCCTGAAGAAATGTCGCAGAAGGTGCGGACCTTTGCCCGCATGATCACCTCGCTGATCGAGGAGGCGGAAGCGATCGGCTGGTACGAACAGCGCATCTCGGTGGAGAAAGATGCGCAAGCGCGGGCCATCATGCAGAACGCGCAAGGCGAGGAGTTCAAGCATTTCGGCATGGACCTGGAATTCCTGCTGCGCCAGAAGAAGGACTGGCGGGCGGAGTTGAAGGAAATCCTGTTCACCACTGGCGACATCGTCAAGGCCGGCGAGCGGGGCGAGAAGAAGGTGGATTGATAGGCTTTACGAGCGCCATCAATCGCTGTCGCGCGCGACCAATTCCAGCGGCCAGACTTCGTGAATGATACGCGGGCCTTCCGGGCCGGCGAAGGCGGGAAGCGAGGCCAGCAGCATTTCGGCCAGGCGCCGGCCCATCGGCTCCAGCGCCGGGCGGAAGGCGGTCAGCGCCGGGGAAAAATACCGGCAGAGCGGCGTGTCCACGATCACGGTCACCGCGATGTCGTGGCCCGGCCGGATGCCCATCTCGGCCAGCGCCTTGCAGCCGCCGAGGGCCATGGCGTCGTTGTTGAAGATGATGGCCGTCGGCCGGTCCTTCGCCAGCATCACGCGCGGCGTCACCTGGTAGCCGCCAGCCTCGTTGATGAAGCCGTCGGCGATCAGCGCGGGGTCGGCCTCGATGCCATGCCGTTTCAGGGCTTTGCGGTAGCCGTTCAGAAACAGATGGCCGAAATTGAGATTGAGGGAAGGGCGGATGGCGGCGATACGGCGGTGGCCGCGCGCCACCAAGCGGTCGACCGCATCGCAGCCTGCCTTCTCGAAATCCAGGTCGAGCGAGGGATAGGCCTTGCCGCCGCTGCGGCTGCGGCCGAGCGTGGCGAAGGGGAAGCCGACCTGTGTGAGATAATCGATGCGTTCGTCCTCGCGCCGCGTCCAGGCCAGCAGCACGGCATCGGCGCGGCGGGTCTCGACGACGCGGCGCAGGCGCTCCTGCTGATAGTCGCCCGGCGCGCCCATCACCACGGTCAGGTCGAGTCCGCTTTCGGCAAGGCGGCCTTGCAGCCCGATCAGGAAGGGAATGAAGAACGGTTCGCCATATTGCTGGTCGCCGGGATGTGGCTGCAGCATGAAGGCTATCGAGTGGGTCGCGCCTTGCCTGAGACTGCGGCCGGACTGGTTGGGTGAATAGTTCAGCTTCTTGGCGGCGTCGAGCACGCGCTGGCGCGTGTCGGCATTGACGTCGGCGCGGCCGTTCAGCGCCCGCGATACGGTGCCGATCGAAATGTTCAGGTGACGCGCTAGGTCGTGAATGCTGGACGCCAAAGACTTTCTCCCCCCTGCCTTCGCTATCATTGGCTGCCGCTCAGGCCAAGGCTTCGGGACGATTTTCGCGAGCGGCCAATTGACATTCTACGCCATCGGGTGTGTTCTCGTAAACGTTTACGGAAAAACGTTTACGGTGATGCCGTGGATGCCGTGACGGTCGGTCTGGAGGGACCGAGCGGAGGAGGAACGCCGGATGATGAATGTCGTCCTCGTCGGCTGCGGCGCGATGAGCAGGCAATGGCTCGATGCCGCGAGGCAGATCGATGGGCTTGCCATTGTCGGCCTTGTCGACCTCGACGCCGAGCGGGCGAAGGCGAGGGCGCACGAATACGACCTCACCGGCATTGTCATCGGCACCAGCCTCGACGCGGTGCTCGACCAGACCGGGCCCGACGCGGTGTTCGATGTCGTGGTTCCCGCCGCCCGGCGCGAAGTCGCGCTTTCGGCCTTTGCCCATAATTGCCATCTCTTGACCGAGAAGCCGCTGGCCGACAGTCCTGAAAACGCGCGCGCCATCGTCGAGGCGGCTCGCCAGGCCGGGCGCATCCATGCCGTCGTGCAGAATCGCCGCTACGTCGCCAATGTCAGGCGCATTCGCCGCTTCCTGGACTCCGGCGCCATTGGGGCGGCGACCAGCATCCATGCCGATTTCTTCGTCGCGCCGCATTTCGGTGGCTTTCGCGAGGAGATGGCGCACGTGCTGCTGCTCGACATGGCCATCCACACTTTTGATGCCGCCCGCTATATGGCCGGCGGCGAGCCGGCCAGCGTCTACTGCCAGGAATGGGAGCCGGCCAATTCCTGGTACCGGCAGGGCTCGTCGGCAAGTGCGGTCTTCGATCTCGGCGACGGCAAGGTCTTCACCTATGCCGGCTCCTGGTGCGCCGACGGTTTTCGCACCAGCTGGGAAGGCAGCTGGCGCATCGTCGCCGAGCGCGGCAGCCTCATCTGGGATGGCCATGACCTCTTGACGGCGGAGGTGGTCGCGACGGGCCGCGATGGGCTGTTCGCCAAGACCCAGCCGATCGAGGTCCCGCCGCTCGATCCAGCCGACCGCGTCGGCGGTCATCTCGGCATCATCAGGGATTTCATGCACGCCATCGAGACCGGCACCGAGCCGGAGACGCGCGGCACCGACAACATCAAAAGCCTGGCCATGGTTTTCAGCGCCATCGAGAGCGCCGAAACCGGACGCCGCGTGGCGATTTCACAGGAAACACGATGATGCCAAACCCGCTTCTCGACATCAGGATTGGCACCATGGTGCGGGCCAACCTCGACGACCCGGCGGCGTATATCAAGCAAATCCTGCCGCTCGGCTTCGAGAGCATCCAGCCCTTCTTCTGGCAGACGCTGGGCGGCAAGGACCTTCCACGCCTTGCCGGCGAAATCCGCGACGCGATCGGCGATGCCGATGTCACGGTCTCGTCCATCGGCGTCTTCGGCAATCCGCTGGAGAGCGGCGAGGTCGATCGCGGCGTGCTCGCGGCCTGGGAGACGGTCATCGACAATGCGCATCTGTTCGGCGCTTCGATGGTCAGCGGCTTCACCGGGCGCATCCGCGGCAAGAAGCTGACGGACAGCCTGCCGCGCTTTCGCGAAGTGTGGGGGCCACTGGCCAAGCGCGCCGCCGACAAGGGCGTGCGCATCGCCTTCGAGAACTGTGCCATGGACGGCAATTGGGCGGCCGGCGACTGGAACATCGCCCACAATCCGGACGCCTGGGAGCTGATGTTCAACGAAGTGCCGGACGACACTCTCGGGCTCGAATGGGAACCCTGCCACCAGCTCGTCTATCTGATCGATCCGATCCCGCAGATCCGCAAATGGGCGCCACGCATCTTCCATGTCCATGGCAAGGACGCCACCGTGCGCTGGGACGTCATCCGCGAGCACGGGGTGTTCGGCCGGCTGCCCTTCGTACAGATGCGCACGCCCGGCTTCGGCGACAGCGACTGGACGCGGGTGATCAGCGAATTGCGGCTGGCCGGCTACAAGGGCGCCATCGACATAGAGGGCTGGCACGATCCGGTCTATCGCGGCGATCTCGAGATGTCAGGCCAGGTCCGCGCGCTGGATTATCTCAAGCAATGCCGGGGAGGCGCCAGCTACCTGCAAAATCCGACGTGAGGACCCGGCCGGCGGGAGGAGCCGGTTCGTAAGTGGCGAAACAATCGTCAACAGCCCCTCGGCTGACGAGGGAAACAATGGGAGGACAAGTGCATGAGCATCGCGATCAGAACGACACTTCTGCGCACGACCGTCGTGGCCGCCGCCACGGCGCTTTGCGCCGCAATCTCGACCTTGCCGGCACGGGCGCTCGACGCCCAGTGGTGCAAGGATGTCCATATCCGCTTCTTCGTCGGCGGCGCCGAGGGCGACGCTTTCGGCACCATCGTCTATAATGGCGCCAAGCAGGCGGCGGCCGATCTCGGGCCCAAGGTCGACTACATCTTCTCCGGCTGGGACGTCGAAAAGATGGTGCAGCAATTGCGCGAGGCGGTCGCGGTCAAGCCCAACGGCATCGCCATGATGGGCCATCCAGGCGAAGACGCGATCATGCCGCTGGCCGAGCAGGCGCATAAGGACGGCATCAAGATGATGTACCAGAACGTGCCGGTGCCGAAGGTGACGGCGGCGTTCGGCGGCGGCTATGTCGGCGCGCAGCAGGAGCAGCAGGGCCGCGCGCTCGGCGCCGAGGCGTTCAAGCTGGCCGGGCTGAAGTCCGGTGACAAGGCGATCATGATCGGCCCCTTCGACAATGAGAGCCGGGGCGCACGCGAGCGTGGTACGGTCGCCGCATTGAAGGAGGCCGGCGTCGATGTCGTGCAAATCAATTCCGTAACCGAGTGGGCCGCCGATCCGAATCTTGCGATCCCGGTGATCACCGCGGCCTTGCTCAACAATCCCAACGTCAAGGCGGTCGGTTACCCCGGCGGGCAGATGCTGGGCAATGTGCCGACCTATATGCAGGCCGCGGGGCGCAAGCCCGGCGATATCTTCAATTTCGGCTTCGACACCAGCCCGCAGATCGTCGAGGGCTTCAAGGGCGGCTGGGTGCAGCTGACAGCCGACCAGCAGCCATTCATGCAGGGCTATCTGCCGATCCTCAGCCTCTGCCAGCAAGTGGTTCTGGGTCTGGCGCCGATGAATGTCGACACCGGTGCCGGCTTCGTCACGCCGCAGAACTACGAGATCGTCTCAGAGCTCGCCAAGCAGGCGCTGCGCTGACCTCCCAAGGCTGCCGGCCGGGTTGGACCCGGCCGGCAGGACCGCCGGCAAAGGGCCGGCATGCGACAATGAAAGCGAGGATCCGATGGCCGAACGCATCATCGAACTGCGCGATATCACGAAATCCTACGGTCAGGTCTATGCGCTGGGCGGCGTCAATCTCAGCGTCGACCGCGGCGAGGTGGTCGGCCTCATAGGCGACAATGGCGCCGGCAAGTCGACGCTGATCAAGATCCTGTCCGGCGTGGTCAGGCCGACCACCGGCGACATCCTCGTGCGTGACAAGCCGGTGAGCGGCTGGAGCGCGGCGCGCTCGCGCGACGCCGGCATCGAGACGGTGTTCCAGGACCGGGCGCTGGCCGTGCAGCAGACCATCGTGCGCAACATCTTCATGGGCCGCGAACTGACCGGCTTCATGGGCTGGCTGAAGGTCAACAAGGAGATCGAGGAGGCGAGCCGGCTGATGCGCGAGATCGGCTTCACCTCGAAAGTGTTCACGCCGCACTCGATCGTCGGCCAGCTGTCGGGCGGCGAACGCCAGGGCGTGGCGATCGCGCGCGCCATCTACAAGCAGGCCGAGCTGATCATCCTCGACGAGCCGACCACGGCGCTGTCGCTGACCGAGACCGCCAAGGTGTTCCACTTCGTGCGCCAGGTGCGGGCGAGCGGACGCTCGATCCTGTTCATCGGCCACAACATCCATCATGTCTTCGACATTGCCGACCGCTTCGTGGTGCTCGATCGCGGCAAGGTGGCGCTGACCGCCGACCGCAGCGCGGTCAAGTCGGCGGAGGAGTTGATCAATTTCATGGAGGACGTCGCGCATCCCGGCGGATTGCCTGGGCTGCGCGAGGCCGGCGAAGCGGAGCAGCAAGCGCGATGAGCAAGACCATGGAACCCGATCTCGAAAGCCCTCTGCGCCCTCACGCCGGGTCCGCCCGCCAGGAGTGGAAACATCCATCCGACCACTGGCTTCGCGGCTTCGTCCTCGACAACCGCGCCTCGCTCGGCACGCTCGCCGTGTTCATCGTCATGATGGCGGTGTTCATGGTCGCCAACCCGACCGTGTTCACCACCTGGTATCTCTACAGCTCGGTGCTGACGACGCTGCCCGTGGCGCTGTTCGTGGTGGTGCCGCTGGTCTTCGTCGTCACCTGCGGCGAGATCGACCTGTCGTTTCCGGCGACGATGGGGTTTGCCGCCTGGGTTTTCGCCCTGGTGGTGCAGGCCGGCTACGACCCGTTCCTCGGCATTGCGGCCGCACTCGTGACGGGCATGCTGCTCGGCTTCCTCGTCGGCTCGCTGGTCGTCTATGGCGGGCTGTCGTCGCTGATCGCCACGCTCGGCATGAATTTCCTGCTGCGCGGCCTGATCCAGATCATCAACGAAGGCAAGTCGATGTCGTTGACCAGCCTCAGCAACAGCTGGGCCTACAAGATCTTCTCCAGCCAGATCTACGGCGTTCCGGTGCAGATCTTCTGGGCCATCGCCTTCGTCGTGCTGTCGGCAATGCTCTATAACAGGCATCGCTTCGGTGCACAGGTGAGGGTGGTCGGCGACAATCCCGACAGCGCCCAGCAGATGGGCATCGACGTCAAGCGCGTGCGGGTGAAGGTGTTCGTCTTCGTCGGCATAGGGGCTGCGATCGCCGGCACGTTTTCGGTGATGATCAACTTCACCTGGTGGCCGACGGCCGGCGACGGCTATCTCCTGCCGGTGCTGGCCTCGGTGTTCGTCGGCGGCACGCCAACCTGGGGCGGCATCGGCACGGTCGTTGGCGGCGCCATCGGCGCGGTCACCGTGTCGTTCATCCAGACCGGCGTGGTGGCGGCAGGCCTGAGCGGCTTCTACGTGCAGTTCTTCAACGGGCTGATCATCATCCTGTCGCTGCTCGGGCATAAGTGGAACCAGGCACGGTATCGGTGAGGGAAGCACTGCCGTTGTTGGAACGGCGCGAGAGCTGCTCGGAAGGGCAGCTCACACCGCCGCGACGAACCCGTCGAGCACGCGTTTCTGGCCGGCCTTGTCGAAGTCGATGGTCAGTTTGTTGCCTTCGATGGCCGAGATGTTGCCGTTGCCGAATTTCTGGTGGAAGACGCGGTCACCGACGCTGAAGGGCGACGGCTTGTCGGCGACGGATTTGGCGACCAGTTCGCCGTCGATGGTGCGGCCCTTTACGCTGGTGCGGCCGGCGCCGTAGCCCGAGTCGGTCTCACCATAGCCGATGCGCTCGACCTGGTGGCCGGAGCGTGTGCCCCAGTTGCGGTCGGTTGCTTCCGTGCGGTTGGCCTGCGCGCGCTGCCAGCCGGGCGTCGAATAGGTGTTGGAGAAGGCGCCGGATTTTTCGGTGTTGGCGCCGACACTGTCGAAACGCGAGGCGCCGTAGGGGTTCTGCCGCCCACCGCCACGGCCGGAGGCGAAGGAGCCACCGCCATAGGGATTGCCGTAGCCGCCATAGGAATTGCCGCTTTCGGCGATCTCGACATGGGATTCCGGCAGCTCCTCGAGGAAGCGTGACGGGATGGTCGATTGCCAGAGCCCGTGGATCAGGCGGTTGGAGACGAACCAGATATGCAGGTTCTTCTTGGCCCGGGTGAGACCGACATAGGCCAGCCGGCGCTCTTCCTCCAGCCCGGAGCGGCCGCCTTCATCGAGCGCGCGCTGGTGCGGGAACAGGCCTTCTTCCCAACCGGGCAGGAAGACCGTCTCGAATTCGAGGCCCTTGGCAGAATGCAGCGTCATGATGGAGACGGCGTCCTGCCCGGCATTCTGCTCGGCATCCATCACCAGCGCCACATGTTCGAGGAAGGAGCGCAGCGACTCGTACTCCTCCATCGAGCGGATCAGTTCCTTGAGGTTCTCCAGCCGGCCCGGCGCTTCGGCCGAACGGTCGTTCTTCCACATATCGGTGTAGCCGCTCTCCTCGAGAATGGTCTCGGCGAGCTCGGTGTGCGGCTTGGTTTCCAGCGCCTTCTGCCAGCGTTCGAAATTGGCGGCCACTTCGCGCAACGCGGCGCGCGGTTTCGGCTTCAGCTCGTCGCTCTCGGCGAGATTGCCGGCGGCCTCAAGCATTGGAATGCGAAGCGCACGCGCCGTGTCGTGGATCTGGCGGATGGTGGCTTCGCCCAGCCCGCGCTTGGGCACATTGACGATGCGCTCGAAGGCGAGGTCGTCGCCGCTGTTGGCGACGACGCGGAAGAAGGCCAGCGCGTCGCGGATTTCCATGCGCTCGTAGAAGCGCGGGCCGCCGATGACGCGGTAGTTGAGGCCGAGCGTGATGAAGCGGTCCTCGAAGGCGCGCATCTGGAAGGACGCGCGCACCAGGATCGCCATGTCGTTGAGATTGTGCTTCTGGCGCTGATAGGCCTCGATGGTCTCGCCGATGGCGCGGGCTTCCTCCTCGGAATCCCAGGCGGCGTGGACATTGACCTTGCCATCCTCGGGGTCGTTGCGGTCGGTGAACAGCGTCTTGCCGAAGCGGCCTTCATTGTGGGCGATGAGATGCGAAGCCGCGCCAAGGATGTGCGCGGTCGAGCGGTAGTTGCGCTCCAGCCTGATGATGGTGGCGCCTGGGAAATCCTTGTCGAAGCGCAGGATGTTGTCGACCTCGGCGCCGCGCCAGCCATAGATGGACTGGTCGTCGTCGCCGACGCAGCAGATGTTGACTTTGTTTTCGCTCACGGCCGCACGCGAGCTCCGCTCGCTGGCCTCCGCGGGGGCGGCCTGGCCGGCCGACGCCCGGCCGGGCTTGCGGCCTTCGGCCGATCGCGGATCCGTTGACGTCGTCGAACGCCCGGCGTCCGGTCGCTGCGCCAGCAGGCGCAGCCACATGTACTGGGCGGTGTTGGTGTCCTGGTACTCGTCGACGAGGATGTATTTGAAGCGCCGGTGGTAGTCCTTCAGCACGTCCGGATTGGCGCGGAAGATGCGGATGGGGTGGCAGAGCAGGTCGCCGAAGTCGCAGGCGTTCAGCGTCTGCAGCCGCTCCTGATAGGCCTTGTAGAGCTCGCGGCCCTTGCCGTTGGCGAAGCTGCGCGCGTCGCCCTCGGCGATATCGGCCGGACCTTGCCCCTTGTTCTTCCAGCCGTCGATCATCTGGGCGAACTGCTTGGCCGGCCAGCGCTTGTCGTCGAGGCCCTCGGCCTGGATCAGCTGCTTGATCAGCCGCACGACGTCGTCGGTGTCGAGGATGGTGAAGTCGGAACGCAAGCCGGCGAGTTCGGCATGACGGCGCAACAGCTTCACACCGATCGAATGGAAGGTGCCGAGCCAGGGCATGCCCTCGACATTGCCTTCGCCGATCAGGATGCCGATGCGCTGCTTCATCTCGCGCGCGGCCTTGTTGGTGAAGGTCACGGCGAGGATCTGCGACGGGAAGGCCTTGCCGGTGGCAAGGATGTGGGCGATGCGGGTGGTGAGCACACGCGTCTTGCCGGTGCCGGCGCCGGCCAGCACCAGAACCGGGCCTTCGGTGGTTTCCACCGCCAGTCTTTGTTCCGGATTCAGCCCCTTGAGATAATCGGGCGCACTGCTCTGGCCGCCGCGGGCAGCCATGGCGCGCGCGGCAATGCCCGACGGGGCCGTCGGCCGCGCATTGGGTTCATCGAAAAAGGGCATGTCTTCGGAAAAGCCGGACATCTTCCCCCCGAATGTAGTGATTCGGCAGGGAAAGACCAGAACTGTCTACGTTTTGTTCCGGGTAAAAGTGGCTTATCCGGCGGCTCAAGCCTTGCGGTAGCCGAGGGCGACGAAGAATCGATGGCCGAAGGAGCGCGCCTCGTCCGTCATCACCGCGCCCAAAGCGACCTGCATCTGGTCGTAGTAGCGGCTGCCGGCGGGTGAGGCCAGGAAGGCACCATAGAGCTTCAGGTCGGCCATGGACATATCCCGGTAGACATAGGCTGCAGATTCCATGGCCTCGCTGTCGATGTCACGGCGAAGCCCTTCGGTTTGCTTGCGCAGCAGGGCCATTACCTGGTCGTCGGGCAGGGGCTTTCCGGCCGCGCCCAGCATTTCGGAAAGCATGGCGTAGCCCATGTTCAAGGCGACGGCTTCTCCGGTGTCGACGGCGCTGATATCGTCCATCATCTTCCTGTACAATGCGAACCTGGCCGGATCCCTGGATGGAAGCTCGCCGAGGATTTTGGCGCCCTCGATCTTCTTGGCCTGCCTTGCTTGCGGCGACGAAGCCTGGATCTCGAGCGCGGTGACCTGTTTGCCCAGGGCTGAAGCATAAAACGAGGCCAGTTCGGACAGGTCCTTGGCACTGAGCCTGTCCGCCATCCGGGCTTCGATCGCCGCTTCCATCTTCTCCGGGTCAAAGGCACCTTCCATGGCGGCGGCAAGGGCGTCCAGGACCTTTCGCGGCGGCGTTCCCGGCGCCGATTTCACGGCCGCGGTGAAACCCGGGCCAATGCCCATCAGCATCTCGTGAAAGCCGTTCGCCTTGTTGATCTCCCTGATTGTCTGCGCCGGCGCGGCCACAGTGCCGGCAAAGAGCGGGACGAGGCAGTAGAGCATCAGCGCCATGCGCGTCAGCGGCGGAACGAGTGACGGCATTTTGCTTGCTCCACGGGAAAGACGATCCATGGAGACTGCGGGAAAACCCTGACGCAGGCAAGATGGATTGCCACCTTGGCGTGTGGGCAGCTTGACAGGCGGGGCAGGCGGGAGAAAGCTGTGCGCAGGGCAGGAGCGGTGCACCGGGTTGCCCATGGCCGCGTGAGCGCGCAACAGTCGAAGGAGTATCATCTTGGCTGTCACCATCACCTCTCTCGTTCTCTTTCTCCTCGGTCTGGCGCTTGGTGGCGGTGGCATCTGGCTGGCGTCGCTGGGGGGCAGTTGGTACTACATCGTCGTCGGCCTCGCCTTCCTGATCGCCGCCTGGCTGCTTTACCGACGCCGGTCCACGGCGCTCTGGCTCTATGCGGCGATCGTGATTGGCACGCTGGCCTGGGCGGTCTGGGAAATCGGTTTCGACTGGTGGGAACTCGGCCCGCGCGGCGGCATCATCGTGCTGGTGGCGCTGTGGCTGCTGACGCCTTGGGCAAGGCGGGGCCTTGCCGGGCCCGACGGGCGCGCGCCGCTGATCCTTGCCGTGCTGGCATCGCTGGCGGTGGCCGGCTATTCGATGACGACGGACCCGAAGGACATTGCCGGTGCGCTCGATACCGACAAGGTGATTCCCAACGCCAATCTGGGCAATGACGTGCCGGCGGGCGAATGGCACTTCTATGGGCGCACGCAGTTCGGCCAGCGCTATTCGCCGCTCGACCAGATCACGCCGGAGAATGTCGCCAATCTGCAGCCGGCCTGGACCTACCGCACCGGCGACGTGAAGGGGCCTGACGACATCGGCGAGACCACCTATCAGGTGACGCCACTCAAGATCGGCGACACGCTCTACATTTGCACGCCGCACAATTTCGCCATCGCGGTGGACGCCGCGACCGGCAAGGAAAAATGGCGCTACGATCCCAAGGTCAAGCTCGACAAGGACCGCCAGCACCAGACCTGCCGCGGCGTATCCTACTATGCCGATGCCACCGGCGCCGCCGGCCAGCCTTGTGCTGCCCGCGTCTACCTGCCGACTTCGGATGCGCGGCTGATCGCGCTCGATGCCGCCAGCGGGCAGGTCTGTCCCGCCTTCGCCGAGGGCGGCACGCTCAACCTGTTGACCGGAATGCCATACCCGAAGTCGGGCTATTACTACTCGACCTCGGCGCCGCTGATATCAGGCGGCAAGATCATCGTCGGCGGCGCGGTCAACGACAATTATTCGACGCAGGAACCGTCCGGCGTCATCCGCGCCTATGATGCGAGCACCGGCAAACTGATCTGGAACTGGGATTCCGGCAATCCGGACCAGACGCCGCTGCCGGCCGGCCAGACATACACCGCCAACTCGCCCAACATGTGGTCGACGCCGAGCGCCGACGAGAAGTTCGGCCTGCTCTACGTGCCGCTCGGCAACCAGACGCCGGACCAACTCGGCGCCGGACGCAGCGCCAATGTCGAGAAATTCTCCTCCTCGATCACCGCGCTCGACCTCAACACCGGGCAGTTGAAATGGGTGCGGCAGACCGTGCACCACGATCTCTGGGACATGGACGTGCCGGCGCAACCAAGCCTTATCGACATCACCAAGGCCGACGGCTCGGTCGTGCCGGCGCTGGTCGGGCCGACCAAGCAGGGCGACCTCTATGTGCTTGACCGGCGCACCGGCGAACCGGTGATCGCGGTCAAGGAAGTGCCGGCGCCCGGCGGTGCCATCGAGGGCGACCACACGTCGCCGACGCAGCCGGTCTCCGATCTCTCCTTCAACCCGAAGCCGCTGACCGATGCCGATATGTGGGGCATCACCATGTTCGACCAACTGGCCTGCCGCATCGAATTCCACAAATTGCGCTATGAAGGCCGCTATACGCCGCCCTCGCTGCAGGGATCGCTGGTCTATCCCGGCAATTTCGGCACCTTCAACTGGGGCGGGGTGGCGGTCGATCCGGTGCGGCAGGTGATGTTCGGCATGCCGACCTACTTGGCGTTTACGTCCAGACTCATTCCCCGCGCGGACGTGTCGCCGCCGGGTGACAACACCAAGGGCAGCGAGCAGGGGCTGAACCGCAATGAGGGCGCGCCCTATGCGGTGGTGATGGGACCGTTCCTGTCGCCGCTCGGCATCCCTTGCCAGGCGCCGCCCTGGGGTTACGTCGCCGGCGTCGACCTCAGGACCGGCACGATCAACTACAAGCACCGCAACGGCACCGTCTACGACATGACGCCATTGCCGCTGCCGCTGAAGGTCGGCGTGCCCGGCATTGGCGGGCCGATGATCACCGCTGGCGGCGTCGCCTTCCTGGGCGCGGCGGTCGATGACTATCTGCGCGCCTATGACCTGACCTCAGGCAAGCAGCTCTGGCGGGCCCGATTGCCTGCAGGCGGCCAGTCGACGCCGATGACCTACACGGTCGCCGATGGGCGCCAGTTCGTGGTCATCGTCGCCGGCGGCCACGGCTCGGTCGGCACCAAGCCCGGGGATTATGTGATGGCGTACGCGCTGCCGAAGTAGCTGGGCCGCGCCAGCCGAAAGCGCTCGCGGCGCTAGATCAGTTCACCGTTTCATGGAAACGGCGAACTGCTCTAACCCTTTTGTCTTGACGCAATTCCCAAGGCAAAGCGCTACGCGCTTTTCCCGGGAAAACCGCTTCACACTTTTCCTGGAATGCTCTAGCCGAGCCCGAGATGGCTCTTGAGGCTGGGCACCGAGCCCAGCACCTGGTTGGTCAAATCGGGGCCGGCGGCGGCTTCGGCCTGCTGGACCAACGTCTCGCCGGCCTTCTGGATCTGCGCCAGATCGAGGCCGGATGCCTTCAGCGCGGCGAGGCCGTTGACCAGCGCGCCCGCCTTTTCGCCGAGAACCCCGCCAAGCGCGCCTTGCAGCGAGGACAGGAAGCCGCCACCGCCACCGGCAGGAGCCGCGGCCATGACGTCATATTTCTGCGCCAGCGCATCGGCGCCGGGAATCTTGGCGAAGAAGGATGAGGCGCTGGTGCCTTCCGCCTCGTGCTCGAGCACCGAGAAAATGGTGCCGACGACTTTTTCGGTCGTTGCCTGGTCAAGACCGGCCTTCTGCGAGACGGTGGTCACGATATCCTGTACGTCCATGACTTCACCTCAACCCTGGGTTTTCGTGTTTGCCGGATGGCGCTGGCGGCTGGGGACCTTGACCATGGACTTCCGGTTCGCCGCCGCAATGGTTGCGGGCATCGCTGGAATGGCGGCTGCGGCAAGCATGAAGGCGGTTGCCAAGATCGGCGAGGTCATGGTCATCAGCTTTCCTTTCAGGCCCTTCAGGATCGCGGCCATGTCATGGATCAGCCGGATAGTCAGTTTCCCCCACTATTGTGGCAGCGCCATCAAGATTTGTCGCCGATGACAAAATTGTGATGATGGTTGCCGCAGCTTGCAGGGAACGGAAGCGTCACCGAGCCGTGACTGGACGATGCGGGCCTCGCCCCTATCTTGCGAACGCAAGGACACCAAAGTCGAGGAGCGCCCCCGTGACCAGATCCACCATCGCCGACAAACCTGTCATCACGCAGGCGATGATCGATGCCTATGACGAATACACGCATCTGACGCTCGATCGCCGCCGCTTCATGGAACAGCTGACCAGGCTTGCAGGATCGGGTGCGGCAGCGGCCGCGATCGCGCCGATGCTGGCGGCGAATTCCGCCCAGGCGGCGATCGTTGCCGAAAACGATGCCCGCGTGAAAGGCGAGGACATCAGCTATCCCGGCAGCGGCGGCGAGATAAAGGGCTATCTGGTCAAGCCGGCAAACCAGGCCGGCAAGCTCGGCACGGTCATCGTCATCCACGAAAACCGGGGGCTCAACCCGCACATACGCGACGTCGCCCGGCGCGTGGCGCTGGAGGGGTTCGTGGCGCTGGCGCCGGATTTCCTGTCGCCGCTTGGCGGCACGCCTGATGACGAGGACAAGGCGCGCGACATGTTCACCAAACTCGATCCGACGCAGACCGTCGCCAACGGCGTGGCGACCGTCGCCTTCCTCAAGGCCGACAAGGACGGCAACGGCAAGGTCGGCGCCATCGGCTTCTGCTGGGGTGGCGGCACGGCCAACATGCTGGCCGTCAACGCGCCCGGCCTCGCCGCCAGCGTCGCCTATTACGGCATGCAGCCGAATGCCGCCGATGCCTCGAAGATCAAGGCCGCACTGCTGCTGCACTATGCCGGGCTGGACGATCGCACCAATGCCGGCATCGATGCGTTCAAGAAGGCGCTCGATGCCGCGCATGTCGAATACACGGTCTATGTCTATGAAGGCGCCAACCATGCCTTCAACAACGATACGTCGGCGGCGCGCTATGACAAGAAAGCGGCCGATCTTGCCTGGGGCAGGACGATCGCCTTCCTGAAGGAGAAGCTAGCCTAGAGTCGTTGTTTCAGCGCGCCGGCTTGTGGAAGGCAACGCCGGCGACGACCAATGCGATCCCCAGGCAATCGCCAAGGCTTGGAATCTGGCGCAACACGATGACGCCGATCAGCGTCGCGGTGACCGGCAGCAGCGACAGCATCAGCGCGAAACTCGAGCGCGGCAATCGCGACATGGCAAGCTGGTCGCAGATGTAGGGAATGACCGAGGAGCAGATGCCGACGCCGATGGCGGCGATGAGCAGGGGCGGTGAGAAAAAGGCTGGCAGCGCGTCGCGGAAACCGATCGGCAGCACGACGACGAAGGCGACCGCCATGGCGGCACCCAGGCCGGCAATGCCGTCGCCGGCGCCGGAACGGGCGACACGGTGGCCTAGCACGATGTAGCCGACGAAGAGCGCGCCGTTGAGGAAGGCCCAAAACAGGCCGACGGGATCGCTGGACCATCTGACGTCGATGAGGAGCAAGGTGCCGGTGACGGCCACGGCAAGGGCGGCGAGATTGCGCAGGCTCCTGAGGCCGATCAGCGCGACGCCGATGGTGCCGACGAATTCGATCGCCGCAACCAGTGAGATCGGCAAGCGGTCGAGCGCCAGGTAGAATGAGCAGTTCATCACTGCCAGGCAGGCGCCGAAAGCCAGCAACAGCAGGCGTGTCGGAGGATCGGCGCGGGCGAGGGTTCGCCAGGGGTGCGTCAGGGGTGCAAAAATCAACGCGGCGGTGGCGATGCGCAGCCACGCCATGCCGAGCACGCCGACATGGGGGAAGAGCAGCACGGCGAAGGCCGGGCCGAGATAGTGGAAGATGGCGCTGACGCCGAACCAGACATGCGGCGGCAATTTTGTTGCCAGGCCAACGCCAGAGCCGGTGGAGGCGGGGGCAAGCACAGGGCCTGCCGTGGGAGCTTGCGCTTGATCGTCCATCGGATCAGTATCGCAGGCATTTTCCGCAACCTACATGGATGACGATCGACCTATCTGATCATATCTCTGTCGAAAGCAAGGATTTATCCGTGAAACGCCTTCGAACTGAAAATGTCGATCTCGACGCGGCCGACATGAAGATCCTGCGGCTGCTGGAAAAGGACGCGCGCGCCAGCACGGCGGAGCTGGCGCGCTCGGTCGGCCTGTCGGCGCCGAGTGTCGCCGAGCGCATCAAGCGGCTGCAGGAAAACGGCGTGATCGAGGCCTATTGCGTCAAGATCAATCCCGCCGCGCTGGGTCTGAAGCTGTCGGCATGGCTGCGCATCCGGCCGGTGCCGGGGCAATTGTCCGTCGTGGCCGAGATCATCCGTGAGACGCCGGAGATCGCGCAATGCGCCCGCGTGACCGGCGAGGATTGCTTCATCGCGCTCGCGCATGTCGGCTCGGTGGCCGAACTCGAACGGGTGATCGACCGCATCATTCCCTATGCAATGACGAATACAGCCGTCATCCAGTCGTCACCGGTGGTGGCGCGCTCGCCGCTGGCGGCGGTGAAGCGGTCGCCGTAAAGGCGGTTTGATTGGTTGCCCGGTGTTTTCGCGAGCCGTCTCGCCGGCCTATGCGTGGCCGCGCTTCAGGCGGGCGCGCTTCAGGATGCTGCGCCAGCGGATCATGTCGAACGGGATCGGCTCATTGTTGTTGGCGATGTGGAAGATCTCGTTGTCGACGTTCTTGAGCGAACGCCAGAAATCATAGTCCGTGATGCGCGGATCAGCGGCCAGCCTGTCCACCTCGATCTTGATGTCGGTTTTCATGCACGTCCCTCGAACCGGCTTCGCCCCGCCGTCCGTATCGCAACTCGATGCGGATCGTTTTCGACCGCTCCGCTGAGTCGTTCAACGGCTCAATTGGCTTGTTCCCGTTAAAACCTCGGTAAGGTTAATGCGGGTGCCGGGCGGCTTCAAGCATTGGGGCCGGCCGATTTGGGGGTTCCGCGATTTTGGATTGCCGGTGTGGCTTTGAGGTCCCGTCACTCTGTTCGGAGCGGTGTCGGCTTCGCCCTATTTGCGTTTGATGCCGATCGAGCGGCCGGCACGCTCCGGCATCGGCAGCACGGAATGGGCGGCGCGCATGGCTTCGACCTTGGCCATCACATCGGCGGGGAAGGGCGCGACCTTCGGCCCCGACATGTCGACATGCAGCGACAGCGTCTCGGAGGTGGCGGCGAGCCAGCCGTCGACATGGCGGATTTCCTGGAAGGCCCGGAGCCGTTTCTCGTCATGGTCGATGAGATGGAAGGACACCTGGACCTTGTGGTCGAGATGCAGTTCCTGGACGTAGCAGACATGGACCTCGGCGGTGTAGATGGTGAGACGGCGCCCCTTAACATAGTCCAGCCCCATGCCCATCGCCTCGAAGGCCTCGTCCGAGCAGCGGTCGAACAGCACGTTGTAATAGGCCATGTTGAGATGGCCGTTGTAGTCGATCCAGTCCTTCTCGATTTCCATGGGCCTGGAGACGAAGGGGGCAGGGATGGACATCGAAACTTCCTTGTTCTGGTGCTGGACAAATTGTGGCTGCGAAGACTTTTTTTGTTCTGACGCAATTCCGGACGGAAAACCGCTTCACACTTTTCCTGGAATTGCTTTAGGCATCCATAGCTGCATAACAAGCGTGGGCGCTGGTCCATTCGCGGAGGAATTCATGGCTCTGAGCGACCTCAATCCGGTCGAACGCAACGAGGAAGGCATCGCGGCGGTGCTCGGCATCCTCAAGCAGCAGTTCGGCGAGCGTTTTCAGACCGGCCAGGCCATCCGCTCGCAACACGCGCACACCACTACGTATATTCCGACACAGGCGCCCGATGGTGTCGCTTTCCCGGAGACGGCCGCCGAGGTGCAGGAAATCGTGCGCGCCTGTGCCGCGCATCGTGTGCCGGTCATCGCCTTTGGCGTCGGCTCCTCGCTGGAAGGCCACACCAACGCACCGGGCGGTGGCATTTCGATCGACACGTCGCGGATGAACCGCATCCTCGCGGTCAATCCGCAGGATCTCGACTGCACGGTCGAACCCGGCGTGACGCGCGAGGACCTCAACCGGCATCTGCGCGACACCGGCCTGTTCTTCCCGATCGATCCCGGCGCCAATGCCTCGCTCGGCGGCATGGCGGCGACGCGGGCGTCCGGTACCAATGCGGTGCGGTACGGCACGATGCGTGAGAACGTGCTGTCGCTGACCGCCGTCATGGCCGATGGCGAGACGGTGACGACCGGCAAGCGGGCGAAAAAGAGCTCGGCCGGCTACGATCTGACGCGGCTGCTTGTCGGCTCGGAAGGCACGCTCGGCATCATCACCTCGCTGACACTGAAGCTGCAAGGCATTCCGCAGGCGATCTCCGGCGGCGTCTGCCCGTTCCCGAGCGTCGAGGCGGCCTGCAACGCCGTCATCGCCACGATCCAGATGGGCATTCCGGTGGCGCGCATCGAACTGGTCAACGCGCTGCAGATGCGGGCGATGAAGAATTATTCGAAGCTCGACTACCCCGAAAGCCCCTGCCTGTTCGTCGAATTCCATGGCAGCGATGCCGGCGTTGCCGAACAGGCCGAGACCTTTGGCATGATCGCCGAGGAGAATGGCGGCGGGCCGTTCCTGTGGACCAGCGTCGCCGAGGAACGCACCAAACTGTGGAAGGCCAGGCACGATGCCTACTGGGCCTCGCTGACGCTGCGGCCGGGCGCCAAGGGGCTGTCGACCGACGTCTGCGTGCCGATCTCGCGCTTTGCCGAATGCGTCACCGAGACCGAGGCCGATATCGCCGAGATGGGCCTGATCGCGCCGATCGTCGGCCATGCCGGCGACGGCAATTTCCACGTGCTGGTGCTGATGGATGTGAACGACCCGAAGGAGATCGCGCTGTCGGAGAAATTCGTCGCGCGGCTCAACCTGCGGGCGATCGCCATGGACGGCACCTGCACCGGCGAGCACGGCATCGGCCAGGGCAAGATCGGTTTCATGCGCAGCGAGCTCGGTCACGGCGTCGACATCATGCGCACCATCAAGCTGGCGCTGGACCCGCAAAACATCATGAATCCTGGCAAGATATTGCCGGCTGTGGGGTAGATTAGTCGATGCTTGAAAGCTGGTGTGTGCGCAACCGAACCACCCGCATTTACGTTTTTTCGGCCAGTAGCCTGCTCAATCTGATTTCGACAAACCCCGCACCCATCAGTCCATCTTCCGCAAGGTCTGCTGGAAACACTGGTCTCCGTTCTCTGGTCCCCAGGACGATATCGTCGTCTGAATATCGGACGATCATGTCTGGCAAGATGCGTAGCGCGTCGTGATGGATGAATTCTGGGATAGGCCAATCGGTCCGGTTCCAGCCTACAATCTCTCCAAAGATCTCCCACTTGCCGTCCATGAGATGCAGATCGCCAAATCGCCCGACGACAATAGCTTCAGTTGGCAGAAGATCGCTCACATTGGTATCCGCTGAAAACATTCTTGGTCCGAAAAAATAGCCCAGAAGTATTCGTCCTCGCGGAGCCATTCTCGCCACCAGCCCCCTCGCAAAGCCTCCATCAGGCAGGGGAATACGAAAGACCGAGCCTTCGCGATATGGCAACCGTTTCGCCAACTTCGATCCCCCGATCATTTATCGCTGCCAAGCTAGTCCACTGTCGTCTAGGATTGCCAGCAGACAATTTTCTGACTGAGACCGCAACCGAATAGCTCGTCTTGACCGCGCCGTCATTCGGGTCGAGGCTTCTTGCGCGGCAGGTCTGACAAGACAGGCGTTGCCAGCGGAGGAGAACTGTCATGGCCATTTCACGCAAGGAAGAAGCGCGCGCACTGAGTGCCGATGAGAAGGAACTGGTGGAGAAGTCGCATCATCCGGTGGTGCAGGAGCTTTCCGACGTCGACCTTTCCGGACTGGTCAAGCTGCTTCGCGGGCGGCGCGACAAGGCGCAGGCCGAAGCACATCGCCGCCGCCGTGAAATACGCGGCAAGGGCGCGCCGAAGGGCGCTGCCGCTTCAAAGGCCGATGGCGGCTCGCAGGTCAAGCTGGCGGTGCTGGCGATGGCGATGCGGCGGCTCAATGGCGAGGCCGAACGGCGGCGCCAACTGGCGGCCCGCGTTTCACTGGTCGGGAACGCACGCAAGGCGCTGGCGATGAAGCAAAGTGCGCCGGCGGACGGTCCCGCGCACAATTCACGCACGGCTCACAAGGGCATGCGGGCCGTCGCCAACGAGCGGGCGCCGAAGCTGGTCCGGCCGGCGGAACTGGGCCGGCAGCGCAAGGCAGGCAAGGTGGCGCAAGCCAAGCGCGACGCACGCTGATCCCTGCGACAAGGGCTGTCGACAGCCGCTTTACCGTGCTGCGGGAAGCTGCTGCCGCACGCCCTCGACAAGGGCCTGCAGCATCGGGCGGGTCGGCGCGAAGAATGTCGTGCCGGTCTGCGGTGTCGAGACATCGAGCAGGCGGTCGTAGGCGCCCGGCGGATCGCCGACATACATGCGCTGCAGCATCTTTTCGGTGACCCAGAGATACCTGGAATAGCCGATGAAGTAGGTGCCGAACTCATTCTGCCCGGGCCGGCCGAACGGCATGTTGTCGCGCAATATGTCGTATTCGTTGCCTTCGGCATCCTCGATCGTGGCCAGCGATTTGTGCGATTTGCGCGGGGCTTCGTCATCGTCGATCTCGATGTTGTCGATCTTGGTGCGGCCGATGATCGCCTCCTGCTCAGGCGTCGGAATGCGCGCCCAGGCCTGCATGTCGTGCAGGTATTTCTGGACGACCACATAGGAGCCGCCGGCAAAGTCGCCATCCTCGTCGCCGATCAGCGCCGAGGCCGGCAGGTCGAGGCCGGTCGGGTTGGCAGTGCCGTCGATGAAACCGAGCAGGTCGCGGGCATCGAAATAGCGAAAGCCGGTCACTTCATCGACGACGGTGACATCAGGGCCAAGCCGGTCGAGCAGGATACGCTCGAACTCGAAGCACATGTCGGGCCGTTCGGCCCGGATATGGAACAGAAGGTCGCCCGGTGTGGATGGCGCCGAATGGACCGCGCCCTTGATCGGCGCGAACGGTTTCAGTTCCTGTGGCCGCCGGCGGGGGCTGAGCCGATCCCAGAGATCGCGGCCGATGCCGGCAATGCACGACAGGCGGCCGCCAAGATCGCGGAAACCGACAGTCTTGACCAGATCGCCAAGCTCGCCGAGCACGGAACAGACCTTGGCCAGGGCGGGCTGTTCGCCGGCGACGGTGACGACAAGAAAAATCGCCGATTGCGAAAGCGGCGCATCGACGCTCTGCGCGTCGATCGGCACGCGGTCCCAGTTCTTGCCTGACATCTGAAAAATCTCCGCTTTTGCCGGATTTGTTTCAGATCGCCTGGGATGACGCAATACTGGATGAATTGCCTCTTTATCGACACGCGGATGCGGGTAGAGTGCGGCAGAATTTCAATCAACCTGTTCGGAGCTGATGCTCGCACGCCTGTTCGTGATCTTCGGTGGCCTGTTCGTACTGGTGCTGTGCGCGGCGCTGGTGGTTCCGTACTTTGTCGACTGGACCGGCTACCGCGCCCAGTTCGAGCGTGAGGCAAGCGCCATCCTCGGCCGCAAGGTGACCGTGCAGGGCGACGCCACGGCTAGGCTGTTGCCGTTCCCGTCGGTGACCTTCTCCAGCGTTGCCGTCGCCGGCGGCCCCAATGGCCAGCCGGCCATGACCGTCGAGACGTTTTCGATGGATGCCGAACTGGCGCCATTCCTGCGCGGCGAGGTGCTGATCTTCGACATGCGGCTGGTGCACCCGAAGGCGACCATCGATATTGCCAATGACGGCACCGTCGACTGGGCGATGCGGCCGTCCTCGCCCTTCGACCTCAACCAGATCTCGATCGAGAAGCTGACGGTGACGGAAGGGCAGATCGAGCTGCGCCATGCCGCCGGTGGACGCAGCCATATCTTTTCCGAGATCAATTCGACCATTTCGGCCAAGTCTCTGGCCGGCCCGTGGCGCATGGACGGCACGTTGCGGCTTGACGGATTGCGCACCACTGTCGCGGCATCGACCGGCAAGGCCGAAGGCACCGGCCAGATGCGGCTGCGGCTGAAGGCCGATCCCGACGCCTATCCGCTGGTCATCGAAACCGACGGCAATGCCGGCATCGCCAATGGTGCCGCCGTCTATTCCGGCCAGTTCAAGATCTCCGGCGCCGATAAGAATTCAGCCCAATTGCGCGGCACCGATGGCGAGACGGTGAAGGTCAGCGCCGGCAAGCCCGATCCGGGCTTTCGCCTGAACGGCAAGTTCTCGCTCGACCACCAGAAGCTTGGCGTCGATGAATTCCGTTTCGAAACCGGGCCACTGGACAATCCCTACACCGCCGAAGGCAAGGCTTCTGTCGATCTCGGCCAGAAGCCTAATTTCGCCATCGAGGCCAATGGCGCGCAGGTGCAGTTCGACGAGGCGGTGGGCGCAGAAGCCGGCACCGGCCTGACGCTCGACCAGCGCATTGCCGGGCTCGAGCAGGCGCTGATCGCTCTGCCGAAGCCGACCATCCCCGGCACCGTCGAGGTGAAGCTGCCGGCTGTGGTGGCCGGCGACACCACCGTGCGTGACGTGCATCTGTCCGCCGAGCCGGCCGAAGGCGGCTGGTCGGTCAAATCGCTGGCCGCGACCTTGCCCGGACGCACCACGCTGGAAGCCGACGGCATGCTCAGCGTCGAGGGCCATTTCGGCTTCACCGGCTCGCTGCTGCTGGCTGTGGCGCAGCCATCCGGTTTTGCCGCCTGGCTGTCGAAAGATGTCGACGAGGCGATCCGCCGTCTGCCCGCCGCCGGCTTCAAGGCCAAGGTCGACCTGACGGAAAAGCGCCAGGCCTTCAGCGATCTCGAGCTGATCCTGGGCAAGGCGAAATTCTCCGGCCGCATCGATTCCAGCCAGCCTGACGAAGCCAGGCCATCGGTTCTGATGCGGCTCGAAGGCGGTGAGCTCGACGTCGACGGGCTGGCGGCCTTCGCCTCGATCTTCGTCAGCGACAAGGGCGCCAACCGCTTTGCCGACCGCGATCTCGATTTCCAGATCAAGGCCGGGCCCGTCAGCGCCGGCGGGCTGACCGCCGATACGGTGGATACCGCGCTCAGGCTGCGTGACGGCTTGCTCGAAGTCGACCGGCTGTCGGTCGGCGGATTGGCCGGCGCCTCGATAAGCGCCACCGGCCGGATCAAGGATTTCCCGGCGAGCCCGACCGGCAAGCTCGACGCATCGGTTGTCGCGGTGGACCTCAAGCCGCTGATCGACGTCGCCGCGCAGCATTATCCCGACAATGCGGTGCTGAAGGGGCTGGCGAGCCGCGCTGCCGCCTATCCCGACCTGTTCCAGGACGCACGCGTCGACCTCGTGGCAAGTGCCGCCGACAATGGCGATGGCACGACGGGCCTGGCGGTGAGCGGACAGGGCAACGCCGGCGGCTCGGCCTTTTCGGCTTCGCTGTCGGGGAAGGGCGCGCCGGACAAGCTTCTCGAGGCGCCGGTGACATTGACCTTCAACGCCAAAAACCCGGATGCGACCGCGCTGCTGGCGCTTTACGGCCTGCCGGCGCTGCCGCTCGGCATGCTGGGCGAGGCAACGACCGACATCCAGGCGAAAGGCACATTGGGCGGCGGGCTGGCGACGACTTTCAGCCTTGCCGGCAATGACTTCAAGGCCAGCTTCGAGGGAACCGTTGCCGACACGCCGCAAGGGCCTGCCGCCAAGGGCAAGATCAATCTGGATGCGGCCGACATCGAACCGTGGCTGATGACGTCGGGCATCGGCCTGCCGGGCATGGGGGCAGGCATGTCGACATCGCTTTCGGCGCAGGGCGACTATGGCAATGGGCTGCTCGTGCTGGACAATGTCAGCGGCGCGATCAACGAGGCGGCGGTGTCCGGCGACGTCAACATCGACGCCAAGGACGGCGTGCCACATCTGGCGGGCGCGCTGGCACTCGACGAGCTCGATCTCGATCCGATGGCCGTGGCGCTGTTCGGCGATTCCGCTTTCCTTGTCGACAAGAATGGCGCCGACAAAAGCGCGAGCGAGAAGGGCGGCTCCTGGCCGGCAGCACCCTTCAGCCAGAAGTCCAGCCTGCCGTTTACCGCCGCTCTCGACCTGACGACGGCGGCGCTTGCCGCCGGACCGTTCGCCACCGCCTATGACGCCGCTTTTTCGCTGAAGCTCGACCAGGAAGGCATCCGCGTTTCGGACCTGAAGGCAAAATTTCTTGGCGGGGCGCTGACTGGCCTGTTCGAGTTGAAGAACAATGAGGGCACCGGGCTTTTCACCGGCCAGATGAAGCTGGCGGGCGCCGATCTGGCAACCGTATTGCCAGATAGCGGCATTGGCGGCGTCGGCGATTTCTCGACGACGCTGTCGACCAGCGGCAAGTCGGTCGATGCGATGATCGCCGCCCTCTCGGGTTCCGGCACGGCGACGCTCAGGGGTTTGCAGGTGGCGGGCGTCAATCCCGACGCGTTCAACGCTCTGCTGGCCAAGGCGGACGCGATCGGGCGCGACATCGATGCGGCCAAGACCGCTGATTTCGCGCCCGGGATCGCCGCCGATGGCAATTTCCCCGCCGGGAATGCCGACATCGCCTTCACGATCGCCGGCGGCACGCTGAGGGCACCGCCGATCAGCCTCGAAAACCCGGAGGCGACCTTGTCCGCCGATGTCACGGCCGATCTCAATACCAGCACGGTTTCCGCCAAGGGCGCCATTACCTATCGGCCCGGCGATGAGGCGCTGGTCGGTTCCGAGCCGGTCGTCAATTTCACCGCCGAGGGGCCGTTCGGCGCCGTCAAACGGCAGTTCGACAGCGAGCCTTTGGCGCAGTTCCTGACCCAGCGCGCGCTGGAGAAGGAGCAGCAGCGCGTCGAGGCGATGCAGGCGGCGTTGCTGGAGAAGCAACGCCTGCGGCGCGAAGTGCGCTACTATGCGGCACTGCAGGACGCGCGCGACAAGGCCGCCGAGGAACTGCGCCAGCAGGAAGAGGCGGCGCGGCTGAAAGCCGAGGCCGATGCCAAGGCGAAAGCGGAGGCTGACGCCCAGGCGCAGGCTGAAGCGGATGCCAAGGCGAAGGCCGACGCGGAAGCGAAAGCCAAGGCTGATGCCGACGCGAAGGCCAAAGCCGATGCCGACGCCAAGGCCGCGGCCGAGCGGCAAGCCGCCGACGAAGCAGCCAAGGCGCAGGCCGAGCAGGAGCGCCAGAAGGCGGAAGAGGCGATGCGCATCGCCACGCAGGAAAAGGCCAGGCTGGAAGCCGAACGCAAGGCCGCCGAACAGGCGCCCAAGATCGAGCCTGTGCCGTTGCCGCAAGCCAACGACAACCCGCCGCCAGCCAAGCCGAAGTCCAATCCGTTCACGATCGATAATTTGTTGAAGTCGTTGCAGTAGCGGTAGGGCGGTTGCGCGAAGCCTTCCCGTTCCGAAATCGTGTTAGAGAACGAGCATCTCGGCACTGTCAGCGACATAGCGGGCGTGGCGGAAATCGCGGATGGCGGCAAGCCTGCCGTCCTGCCAGGCCAGCAGGATGAAATAGGCGGGTCGCGCCGTCGGGTCGTTGGGATTGCGGACGAGGATTGCCGGCCTGTCTTCAACGAAGCCGGGTACGAGATGCCAATCCTGCACCTTGGAATAGTTGCCGAAATAGGTGCCGACTTCCTTGCTGCCGTTGAGCCGTGCCCTGGCCACCAGTTCCAGCCGCACCTCTTCAGCCAGCATATCGCGCACCGCGTCGAAATCACGGGCATTGAAGCGATCGATATAGGCGTTGAGCAACTGACGTTCCGTGGCGCTCAGTCTCGGGAGAGGGCGGTCGTCGGGCTCGTGCGCAATCTGGCGCAGCCGGTCGCGGCCGCGATGCAGCGCGGCCTTGACCGCGGGGATGCTGGTATCGAGCGTGGCGCTGATCTCCTGCAGGGAGTAGCCCAGAACGTCCATCATGATGACGCTGCTTCGCTGCGTGACGGGAAGGCGCATGAAGGTATGCAGCCCCGCAGAAGCGGCCTGGCGATCGATGGTGGGATTCGCCGGGTCGACGATCATGTCCAAATCCTCGTCGGAATAGGCCTGTTCGCGGGTGCGGCGGCGCAGGAAATCGAGCGCCGTATTGTGGGCTATGCGAAACAGCCAGCCTTCCGGATTGGCGATCGGGCCGGCACCGGGCAAGGCCTCGATCGCCTTGGCCAGCGCCTCCTGCAACACATCCTCGCCATCGAAGACCGAGCCCGTAATGCGAGCACAGTAGCGGTGCAGCTTGGGGCGCGATTCCCCAAACAGGCGCTCGAAGAGCCCACGCTGCCCGCCGGGAATGGGAATGTTCATGAGCCTCCGTTCTGCGCCTCGTCTGCCTCGATCAGGCATCCAGCATCCGGTAGCTGCCTATCACGGCCATCTCGTCGCGTTGCGGAGATTCGCTGCAGCGATCCCCGAAGCCGCTTTGAAAAGCCTTGAATGTGGCCAGGCCGGTGATGCTATCAGAATGCGCATCGGTTTGCGTTTCGACCAGATGGATGAATGTCCCATCGGCGGCGCGCAACGTCAGGTAGCGGACGCCGTCCGGCGATTTGTTGCGCAATTCCCGGAAAACGGCCTGGATCAGCCGCTCGTTCTCATCGGCTCGTTCGGGCTTCATCTTGTAGCGTATCAGATGGCGTTTCATCGCTGGTCTTCCTCTCGATTGCCTTGCGCGCCCTTTGGGCCTCTCATCGCCTAGACGATGCCGGGAAGCCAAAAGATGCGGGCACCCGAAAAATAAAAAGCGCCATTCAGCGCAGGATGCCGAAGCGTCACTCGCGGCCCTGATCGAGCAGACGCCTCAGCATGGGCTCGATGCGCGAAAGCTCGTCGAGATGCGCCGCCGACAGTTCGGCCAGGCGATCGTCGGCGCGTTCGGTCAGCCGCAGCAGCACGCGGCGATGGTCGTCCTTGTCCTGATCGCGCACGACCATGCCGGCTTCACTCAGGCGGTTGACCAGCTCGACGGCGCTGTGATGGCGGATGCGCAGGCGCTCCGCCAGATCGCCGACCGTCATCGGTCCGCCGCCCGGATAGCCCTTGATCGCCAGCAAGGCCTGATGCTGGCGCGGCGTCAGCCCGGCGTCTTCGGCCTGCAGCTGGCTGAATTCGAGGAAGCGGCGGATCAGATAGCGAAACTCCGACAGCCGCTGGTAGTCGGCCAATTCGATGGTGGGGCGAGATTTCCTGGGCTGCGTCATTCCCGACATTTGTTCCATTCCGGCCAAAGGCTCAAACGGTTTTGATGGAGAACCAGCTTGAATTTATATCGTGTTACGATACATAGCGAGCCGACACAGCCGGCCGGCGTCTTCGCCGTGCCGCGTATTCGAGATCCGGCCGTCGCCAGAAAGCCCGCCATGAAGCTCTCCGAAAACAACCATCTCAGGGATTTCACCACCGATGCGCGGGTGCTGACCATCGCTACCATCGCCGTGGTGGTCGCCACGGCTGGGCTGTTCGCCGGCATCGTGCTTTTGAAACTGATCCGGCTTGCCACCAACATTGCCTATTTTGGCCAGTTCACGTTCGCCGATCTGAAATTGCAGGATACGCCGCTTGGGCTTGCAGCGGTGGTGGTGCCGGTCATCGGCGCCCTGATCATCGGGCTGATGGCGCGCTACGGCAGCGAGAAGATCCGTGGCCATGGCATTCCCGAAGCGATCGAGGCGATCCTGCTCGGGCGCTCGAAACTCGATGCCAAGGTTGCGATCCTGAAGCCGTTGTCGTCGGCGATCTCGATCGGCTCAGGCGGGCCGTTCGGCGCCGAAGGCCCAATCATCATGACCGGCGGCGCGATCGGCTCGCTGATCGCGCAGATGCTGCCGGTCACCGACAATGAACGCAAGACGCTACTGGTGGCTGGCGCGGCAGCGGGCATGACCACCGTGTTCGGCACGCCGATCGCGGCCATCATGCTGGCGGTGGAACTGCTGCTGTTCGAATGGACGCCGCGCTCCTTCATTCCCGTGGCGGTTGCCGCGATCATTGCCGAGGTCGAGCGCACCGTGCTGCATTTGCCTGGGCCGATCTTTCCGTTTCAGGGCGGCATGGCGATCTCGTTCACCGGGCTTGGCGGCTGGGTTCTGGTCGGCATCTGCGCCGGCCTGCTGTCGGGGCTGCTCACCCAGATGGTCTATGCCTGCGAGGACGCCTTCCAGAAACTGCCCATCCACTGGATGTGGTGGCCGATGATCGGCGGCCTGGTGGTCGGCATTGGCGGGCTGATCGAGCCGCGGGCGCTTGGCGTCGGTTACGACAACATCGCCGACATGCTGGATGGCCGCACGCTCGCGGCCGCCGCGCTGCTGCTGTTGGTGGTCAAGGCCATCATCTGGTCGGTGGCGCTCGGTTCGGGAACATCAGGGGGCGTGCTGGCGCCGCTGCTGATCATGGGTGGCGCAATGGGTGCGGTGCTCGCCGGCATCCTGCCCGCGGCGGATCCGGGCTTCTGGGCCCTGCTTGCGATGTCGGCGACCATGGGCGGCACGATGCGGGCGCCGCTGACGGCGACGTTCTTTGCCGTGGAACTGACTGGCAACACGCATGTGCTGGTGCCGCTGATCGCGGCTTGTGCCGCGGCGCACGCCGTCACCGTGCTCCTGATGAAACGGTCGATCCTGACCGAGAAGATCGCCAGGCGCGGGCACCACCTCGTGCGCGAATACCGCGTCGACCCGTTCGCGCTGACCAGGGTGCGCGAGGTGATGACGGTGCAGGTCGAGAGCGTGCCGGCGACGATGACGCTGCATGGCGCGGCGGCGTTCCTGACCGCGCCGCAAACCCGGCATCCGAGCTTCCCGGTCATCGACGAGAACAGGCGGGTGCTCGGCCTCATCGATCCGCCGGCGATCCTGCGCTGGCGCCGTGCCGGCAAGCACAGGACGACGACGCTCGGCGACCTGCTTGCTGGAAGCAAGGTGACGCTTGCCTATCCCGACGAGTATCTCGAAGGCCTCTCCGACAAGCTGTTGATGGCCAATGTCTCGCATCTACCGGTCGTGACCCGCGAAAGCCTGCAACTGATCGGCTATGTCGGCTGGAAGGACCTGATGCGCGTGCGGTCGAGGAAACAGGCCGAGGAACGCGACCGTTCGACCTTGCTTGGCTTCGGCACCAGGCGCGGGAGAAAGGCGGACGCGGTCGAAGGCGTCTAGCCCAAGCCAGTTCCGCGCTTCGCCCATTCCAGGACATGAAGCCGCAGCGCCGAGGACAGGTTGGTGTCGCGGGGCCGCGTCTCATCGACTTCGGCGACGAGTGCGGCCAGCGTCAGCTTTCTCGCCGCCGCGATGGCGACGAGGTCGTCATAGAAGGGCTTTTCGAGGGAATAGCTGGTGCGATGGCCGCGAATGGTCACCGAACGCTTTTCGACGACGCTCACGGCCGGAGACTCACTGCCGGAGACTCACTGCTTGTCCTTGCCGGACGGGTCGAGGCGATGGCCGGCGACAAATTTTTCGGCCTTGTCGGCATTCAGCCGGTCGCGTTGCTTGTCCGCCTTGGAACGGCCATGCAGGGCCCGGTTCTGTTCGGCGACACGCGTTTTCTCGTCCCGCGCCTTCTGCTTGCGAGCCTGGCGGAGATTGACGATGTCGGCCATGGCGCGGACCGCGAAGCTATTTCTTGCGGAAGGCGTCGAGCGAAACCACTTCGGCGCCCTTGGCGCCGGCCTCGGTCGCGGCGGGCTTCTTCTCCGGCTCGGCTGCAGCCTTCTTCTCGGCCTTCGGCTTCTTCTCGGAAACGATGGTCAGCGGCTCGGACGCCGGCTGGGCCGGTTCCTCTTCAGGCTGCGCATCGGTCTTGACGTCGAACTCGAGCTCGAAATTCACCGAGGGATCATAGAAGCCACGCACGGCCGAGAACGGGATTTCAAGTTTCTCCGGCACGTCGGAGAAGGACAGGCCAACCTCGAAGCCGGTGTCGGTCACCTTGAGGTCCCAGTACTGGAACTGGATGACGATGGTCATCTGCTCGGGATAGCGCTCGCGCAGGCGCGACGACACGCGCACGCCGGGCGCGCCGGTCAGGAAGGTGATGAAGAAATGATGGTTGCCGGGGAGGCCGGTGCGTGCGACCTCGGCCAGGACCTTGCGCATGACGCCGCGCAACGCCTCCTGGGCCAGAATGTCGTAGCGGATGTGGTCGTCGGCCATGTGGTGGTCGGGTTCCGTTGAATCGTCCGCATAGCTGTAATCAAGCTTGAGCGCGGCGTAAACCTGATATAGCCCACCGTCACGTCGAAGCGAGGACTATTGCCAACGATTTGATCGGCAAGGCGGCTTTGCGGCAACCGCAAATGTTATGCGTTGGCCAGCGCAGTGTGCTTTTTGACGTTGCCCGGGGAAGGGCGCCTGCCAAAAGCGCGCAGGAAGGTGCGCACGCCATTCGTCGCCGATTGCACCACTTCGTCCTCACGCGGCGTGCCGCCGAGCATGAAGGTGGTCTGCAGTTCGGCATTGACCAGGCCGAAGAACTGGCGCGCCGCGACGTCGGGGTCATCGATGGTGAGGTAACCGCCATAGGCGAGGCGGGCGAAGCGGGCGGCGATTGCCGGCCACGTCGTGCCCGGACCCTGTTCGCGCCATTCGGCAAACAGTTGGGGGTAGCGTTCGCCTTCGGTCTGGATCAGCTTGCGCAGGAATTTTCCGTCGCGGTTGCAGATGCAGTTCTGATTCAGGCGCACGGCAAAGCCGATCAAATCCGCTTCGAGATCGCCGGGCTGGTCAGGGAAGGTGGCAATGGTGGCGAAGATGCCGACATTGCAGCGATCCGTGAGGTCGCGCACCACGGCCATGAAGAGCTTTTCCTTGTCGCCATGGTGGTTGTAGACGGTCTGGCGCGAGACGCCGGCCTCCGCGGCGATCAGATCGATATTGGCGCCGGCAAAGCCTTCGCGGCAGAACACGCCGGCGGCGGCGTCGACGATCGACAGGCGCTTGGCCTCATGGCCGCGTGGCGGGGAAGTGTCAGGAGAAACGCTGGCTCTCATCAAAATCTATATAGAGGTGATTGACGATTTAGACAAGACTGTCTAAATTTATGGACATGCGATTAAGAGATTTCGCGCCGGGAGACGACAAGATTCGCTGCTGGAGTGTCGGAAGCTCACGGGATGGAACGTCCTAGGTCAGACGTCGCCTGGCGGCGGCAACCAGATTTCGAAAGAAGCCAATATCATGAGTGCCAAATTCCTCCGCATCGCGGTCGTGCTCGGTCTGTTGTCCGCCATCGGCCCGTTCGCGATCGACATGTATCTTCCCGCTTTGCCGTCGATCGGCGCGGATCTGCACGCCGGCACCGCCGCCGTGCAGATGAGCCTGCTGATCTTCTTCCTGTCGATGGGCTTCGGCCAGATCGTCGTCGGGCCGATCTCCGACATGGTCGGCCGAAAGCTGCCGCTCTATGGCGGTCTTGCGCTGTTCATGGTCGGCGGCATCGGTTCGGCAATGGCGCCGACCATCGAGTGGCTGATCGCCTTCCGCTTCCTGCAGGGCCTTGGCGCCAGCGCCGGCATGGCCGTGCCGCGTGCCATCGTGCGCGACTTGCACACCGGCAATGAGGCGGCCAAGCTGATGTCGTTGCTGATGCTGGTGTTTTCGGTGTCGCCGATCCTGGCGCCGCTGACCGGCAGCCAGATCATCGAGAATTTCGGCTGGCGCGCCGTGTTCTGGACGGTGACCGGTGCGGCAGCCCTTGCCACCATCCTGCTCGCGACATCGCTCAAGGAAACGCGGCCGGCGGCAGAGCGCGTCGGTTCTTCCTTCGGCACCGCGCTTGCCGGCTACCGGTTCCTGATGGGCGACCGCAACTTCCTTGGCCTGGTGGCGATCGCCGGCTTCGGCATTGCGAGCTTCTTCGTCTATCTGTCGAGTTCGTCCTTCATCCTGATCGACCATTACGGGCTGTCGCCTTCGGTCTACAGCGTGTTCTTCTCGATCAACGCGGTGGCCTTCATCGGCATGTCGCAGCTGACGGGACTGCTGGCCGAGCGTTTCGGGCTGCGGCGCGTGGTGCGCGTCGCGGTCACCGGCTACGCCTCGACGATGGTGGTGCTGCTGGCGATCATGGCGACGGGCGTCGACCGGCTCGACGTGATGGCGGCCCTGCTGTTCGTCGGCTACGGCTTCCTCGGCCTGGTCATCCCGACCACCTCGGTGCTGGCCATGGAAGAACATGGCGAGATCGCCGGCACGGCCTCGGCGCTGATGGGCACGCTGCACTTCGCCATCGGCGCGCTCGCCATGGGCGTCGCCGGCGTGTTCTTCGACGGCACGCCGCTGCCGATGGTCGCCGGCATCACGCTCTGCGCGGTGATTTCCTTCACGCTGGCAAAGGTCACGCTCGGCCGCTCGCGCGAGGCGGTCGAAGCGCCGGCGGAATAGGCATTGCTCGCAAGCGCACGAAAAGGCCGGGTTCCCCCGGCCTTTTCATTTCAGCCCTGCCTCGGCCAATACGAAACGCAACCGTGTCTCGACTGGCGCCAGGGGCAGCGGAACCAGCTCGTAACCCAGCTCCACATAGACGCCGGCCAGCGCATGGTAAGTGCGCTCGGCCTCGTCTGATGTCTGCTTGCGCTCTTGATCCTGCATGAAAATGCCAGGCCAGGGCGGGGCGATGAACACGCGCGGATTGTAGCGGAAGCGCTTGATGGCGGTGCTGATGTGTTCTGCCACGGGCAGGCCGCTCAGCCTGAGATAGCCGAGCGTGTCCGGCAAGCCGCGATCGAAGAAGACCGGTCCCTTCTGTTCGACCGCGTTCCGATATGAGCGCATTTCCCACGACAGCATGAGTTCGGCGAACAGCGCGCGGTCGCTCCAGAGCAGGGCGGTTCCGCCTATCGAGGACTGGTCGCGGATGATGCCGCGCCCGGCTTCGACTGAAGTCGCAAAGCCCGCCCCGCGCAGGGCTTCGATCAAAGTGGTCTTGCCGGAGCCCGGGCCACCGGTCAGCACGAAGAATCGATCGGAATCGTTTTGCATTCTTGTCCATGGAGAAAGAGGCACGTGATGCGGCTTCGCGGCAAATGGGCCGTACGAAGTCCGGACGGCAAAAGGCGGCCGTTGCGCGTGACGTGGATTGAGGCAGGGGAAGAAGTGGAGGTTTCTGTTGCCAGGTACCTCCGAACCCCGCCTAGAAGTGCGAACCCCTAGGGCTTGATTTGAAGCTATCGCACTGCATTAAGCAGCGAGACGTGCTTCCGCATAGTTGTCGTTGGCAACTATAAGTTTAGCCCGATGACGGTGGTACAATGCCGGGCAAAAGTACGATCTTTACACCTTCGTCGATCCTATTTCGCCCCCAGCAAAAACCGCTCTGTCGTCAACAGCGGCTTTTGGTGGAGGCGCCGGGTACCGCCCCCGGGTCCGAACGGCTTATTTCATCGCCCATTTATCGCCATAGTCGGTCAAGCCGACAAATCGAATATAGGGGGCGTTCGCCGGAAATGAAAGGCCGGAGTGAGGCTTTGCCCCTGTGGTCAAATCGCGACGGCAAGGGTTGACTTGGGCGCGGTCTCAACGGAAGCTTTGCGAGCGGTGAGGAGTTACCGACCTAGCGCACAAGTTGCGAAGCGCGCCACAGCCCTCATCGATCGGATCCGTGGCGCCGACGAGGGGAATTTTTGATGGCCGACTATCTTGCGGATGTGAAGAAATACGACGCGGGCGCCAGCGCCGACGCGGTCGAAAAGATCGTCAAGCATCTGGGCATTGCGCTGAGGAACCGCGATTCCTCGCTGGTATCCTGCACCGACCCGAAGGAGCTCGAGCGCGTCAAGGAGAGCTGGGTGGCCAAAAAGCTCGGCGTCAGCGACGGGGCGAAGGCCGACGCCTCGATCGAGAAGACCTGCAAGGCGATGCACGCCGACAACACCAAGAGCCGCGTGACCTTTTACTACCTGGTGGCCAAGGATCTGGGCAAACTCGGCGCGCTCTGACGATCGCGCGTCAATTTGCGAAGGCCGGCGCCGGCGTTGCGGCCAGCCACTTTCTCCCCGCTCACGCAATGCGCAGGTCCGATTAGCGCCGTTTTGCTGTGTTCGACCGCCGGACTGGTCGCTATAATATGCGCACACTCGAATCGAGCTGGAACCGATGCGCCAATATCTCGACCTCTTGCAGCACGTGCTGGACAATGGCGCCGATCGCGCCGACCGCACCGGCACCGGCACGCGCTCCGTCTTCGGCTACCAGATGCGTTTCGACCTGGCGCGCGGCTTTCCGGTCACCACGACCAAGAAGTTGCACCTGAAGTCGATCATCCATGAGCTCCTGTGGTTCCTGGCCGGCGACACCAACATCAAATACCTGACTGACCACGGCGTCACCATCTGGGACGAATGGGCCGACGAGAATGGCGACCTTGGCCCCGTTTACGGCAAGCAGTGGCGTTCCTGGCCGGACGGCCATGGCGGCTCGATCGACCAGATCGCGGGCCTTCTCAAGGAGATACGCCGCAATCCTCAATCGCGCCGGCTGATCGTTTCGGCGTGGAATCCGGCCGAAGTGGAGGCGATGGCGCTGCCGCCCTGCCACTGCCTGTTCCAGTTCTACGTGTCCGAGGGCCGGCTGTCCTGCCAGCTCTACCAGCGTTCGGCCGACATCTTCCTCGGCGTGCCGTTCAACATCGCGTCCTACGCGCTGCTGACGCTGATGGTGGCGCAAGTGACCGGGCTGAAGCCGGGCGATTTCGTCCACACACTGGGCGACGCGCATCTCTATTCGAACCATTTCGAACAGGCGCGCGAGCAATTGCGGCGCACGCCGAGGGCGCTGCCGACAATGTGGATCAATCCGGAGGTGAAGGACCTGTTCGCCTTTCGCTTCGAGGATTTCCGCCTGGAAAACTACGTGGCCGATGCCTCGATCAAGGCGCCGATCGCCGTCTGAAGGATCTCGATATTCAGGTGATGCCGGCCTGATCTGACTCTCAACATGCCTTGAGCTCGACCCCCGTCAGTCGATGCCGACCATCACGTCCGAGGCCTTGACCACGGCATAGGCCGGCTTGCCCTTTTCGAGCTTGAGATCGGCGACCGCCTCGTTGGTGATCGAGGCGGTGACGACGGCGCCGCCGCCAATGTCGATCCTGACATGCGAAGTGGTGGCCCCCTTGACGATTTCGGTGATCGTCCCCTTGAGCACATTGCGGGCGCTGACCTTCATCGGGCTCTCCATTGCTTTTATGCATGCCGTTCTCGCAAAACCGAGGTCGCTTTTGGGCAAGATGCATGAGGGTTTGCCGCTCGTCTTACCAGAACAATCGACGGGGCATGGCGTTTTCGCAAGCCGTCGGGCCTTCCCTTGTTATATTCATGCGGATATATCGATCGACAGGCCTCGCGCCGCACGGATTTCAAACCAGGGAGAGTTTTCGATGACGCGCAAAGGTTTCGGGTTGAGGGCGATCGCCATCGGCGGTCTTGCGGCGACGTTGATGGCTGCGGTGCCGGCAGCACATGCGCAAGACAAGGTCGTGGTGTTTGCCGCAGCCAGCCTCAAGGACGCGCTCGATGCGGTGAACAAGGCCTGCGAGGCCGATGTCGGTGAGGCCGCGACTGTCTCCTATGCGGCAAGCTCGGCACTGGCCAAGCAGATCGAGGGCGGGGCGCCGGCCGACGTCTTCATCTCGGCCGATCTCGACTGGATGAAATATCTTTCCGACAAGAAGCTGACCAAGCCAGACACCGAGGTGAAGCTGCTCGGCAACGAGATCGTGCTGGTGGCGCCGAAGGATTCGAAGGTCGAGGCCAAGATCGAGAAGGGTTTCGACCTCGCCAAGCTGGTCGGCGACGGCAGGCTCGCCATGGGCGACATCAAGGCGGTGCCGGCCGGCAAGTACGGCAAGGCGGCACTGGAATCGCTCGGCGTCTGGTCCTCGGTCGAGGGCAAGGTGGCGCAGGCCGAGAATGTGCGCGCCGCACTCAAGCTGGTTTCGACAGGCGAGGCCGCTCTCGGCATCGTCTATGCCACCGACGCGCATGCCGACAAGGGCGTCAAGGTGATCGGCACCTTCCCGGAGGATTCGCATCCGCCGATTATCTACCCGGTTGCCCAGACCGCCGATTCGAAGGACAAGGATACGACGGCTTTCCTGAAATGCCTGAAGTCCGCCAAGGCCGGCGCGCTCTTCAAGGAACAAGGTTTTACCGTGCTCACGCCGAGCAACTGAACAGGGCCCGATAGCGCAATATGACCTGGCTGGTGGACCTCACTCCCGACGAATGGAATGCGGTCCGGCTGTCCATCAAGGTGGCGACCGTGGCGATGCTCGCCAGCCTGCCGCCGGGCATAGCCATCGCGCTGCTGCTTGCCCGCGGACAATTCTGGGGCAAGACGCTGCTCAACGGCGTGGTTCATCTGCCGCTGATCCTGCCGCCTGTCGTGACCGGCTATCTCCTGCTTTTGACGTTTGGCAAGCGCGGTCCGGCCGGCGCCTTCCTGGCCGAGCATTTCGGCATCGTCTTCTCGTTTCGCTGGACGGGTGCGGCGCTGGCCTGCGGTGTCATGGGCTTTCCGCTGATGGTGCGGGCAATCCGGCTGTCGATCGAAGCGGTGGACCGCAAGATGGAGGCGGCCGCGGGAACGCTTGGCGCCAATCCTTTGTGGGTGTTCGCCACCATCACGCTGCCGCTGATCCTGCCCGGGCTGATCGCGGGCGCCATCCTGGCCTTCGCCAAGGCGATGGGCGAGTTCGGCGCGACCATCACCTTCGTCTCCAACATCCCCAACGAAACGCAGACGCTGCCCTCGGCGATCTACACTTTCACGCAGGTGCCGGGCGGCGATGAGGGGGCATTGCGGCTGACATTGATCTCGGTCGTCATCTCGATGGCGGCTTTGGTCGCCTCGGAAGTGCTGGCGCTGCGGGTCGGGCGGCAAATGGACATCGAATGAGCGTCCGCGTCGACATCGGCCATCGGCTCGGCGATTTCGCCATCGAGGCACGCTTCGAGAGCGCCGGGCGGCTCACCGCGCTGTTTGGGCCGTCAGGCTCCGGCAAGACCACGCTCATCAACATGATCGCCGGGCTGATCCGGCCCGACAAGGGCCGCATCGAGGTGGAGGGTCGTGCACTGGTCGACACCGATGCCGGCATTTTCGTGCCGAAGCACAGGCGCCGTATCGGCATGGTGTTCCAGGACGCGCGCCTGTTTCCACATATGAGCGTGGCCGGCAATCTGCGTTACGGCCGCTGGTTCACGCCGGCCAAGGAGCGCTACGCCGACATGGATGCCGTCGTCGACCTGCTCGGCATCGGCCCGCTGCTCAACAGGCGCCCGGTGAAGCTCTCGGGCGGCGAGAAGCAGCGCGTGGCGATCGGCCGGGCGCTGCTCGCCAGCCCCAGGCTGTTGCTCATGGACGAGCCGCTGGCCTCGCTCGACGAGGCGCGCAAGGCCGAGATCCTGCCCTATATCGAACGGCTGCGCGATGAGACGAAGATCCCGATCGTCTATGTCAGCCATTCGGTCGCCGAGGTGGCGCGGCTGGCCAGCGACGTGGTGATGCTGGCGCAAGGCAAGGTTGTTGCCAGCGGTCCGACCGATGCGGTGATGCAAAGGCTCGACCTGCTGCCGGCGGAAGAGCGCGGCGAGGGCGGTGCGGTGCTGGACACCAAGGTGCTGCGCCACGACGAGATTTTCGGCATGACCGTGCTCGTCTCGGCCGCCGGTGAGATCCGCGTGCCGCGTCTGGCGATGAAAGCCGGGGCTCCCGTGCGTGTCCGCATCCGGGCCCGTGATGTTATGATCGCCGCGGAGAAGCCGACAGGCCTCAGTGCGCTCAACATCCTGCCTGGCACGATCGTTGCGATCCGCCCGGGCGAAGGGCCGGCGGTCGAGGTCGACATCGATTGCAATGGCGCAACGGTGCTCGCCCGCATCACCGAACAGTCGCGGCAGGCGCTGGAATTGCGGCTCGGCGGCAAGGTTTTCGCTGTGGTCAAGACAGTGAGTTTCGACCGGGCCAACACCGGCGCCGGCCTGCCGCTCGAGGTCGATGGCTGACAGAAGCGGCGTTCGCCGCTATATTGATTTGGAATAACGGTATCGCTGAAGTGGCTTCGGCAGGAGTCCTGGCGACCGCGGAGGAGCAAAGATGCCATCGCTGAGCTTGCGGATAAATCTCGATCCCGACGGGCGGATCGGTCCGGGCAAGATCGAGCTTCTGGAGCAGATCGCCACCTTCGGCTCGATCTCGGCCGCCGCGCGCGGCATGGAGATGTCCTACAAGCACGCCTGGGATCTGGTGGAGGACATGAACCGGGTGTTCGGCAAGCCGCTGGTCGCCGCGCAGACCGGAGGCCGCAAGGGCGGCGGCGCGCAGCTGACGGCCATTGGCCTGGCGGTGGTCAGCCGTTTCCGCGCCATCGAACGTGCGGCCACTGCGGCAGCGGCGACGCATATGGATGCGCTGCAGGCGGAGATCGATGCGGGCTGAGAGGCGGGGGCGGTAGGGCAGTAGGGCAGTAGGGCAGTAGGGATTGCGGCCCAACTCTTCGCCGTCGGAGATTTTCGTTTCCAAATCTGCCTTAACGCGCGTCTAAGTTAGAATTTCACTGCCTACTGCCTATTCTTCCGGCTTGCGCAGCAGATAGGTGTCCATGATCCAGCCCTTTTGCCGGCGGGCTTGCTCGCGGACCTTTTCGATCTCGGCGCCGACATCGCCGAGGCGACCGGAGACGATGATCTCGTCCGGCGTGCCGAGATAGGCGCCCCAATGGATGATGACATCCGGGTCGGCGACTGTGTTGAAGGCGCATTTGCCGTCCAGCATGACGACTGTGCTGCCGGCATTGCTGGCCAGACCTTCTTCGGTCAGCCTGCGGCCGGTGGTGACCAGGAACGAATCGCCGATGCGGTTCAGTGCCATTTTGTGGCTGGCGGCAAGCGCCTGGATGGCGGTGATGCCGGGGATGACTTCCAGTTCGAAGGCGACATTGTTCCTCAGGCGCACGCGCTCGAGGATGCGCAGCGCGCTGTCGTAGAGCGAAGGATCGCCCCAGATCAGGAAGGCGCCGCAGCCATCCTCGGCGATCTCGTCGCGGATCAGGGCTTCGTAGATGGCAGCGATGGCTTCGTGCCAGTCGTCGACGGTCGAGCGGTAGGAAGACGTCGGTTCGGCGCGGACCGGCACGCCGAATTCGACGCGGCGCGATTTCGGGTTGCTGACGAAGCGGTCGCAGATCTCGCGCCGCAATTCGGCAAGGTCGTTCTTCTTGGCGCCCTTGTCGGGGATGAACAGCACATCGGCACGGTTCAAGCCCGATATGGCCTGAACCGTCATGTGGTCGGGGTTGCCGGCGCCGATGCCGATGACGAGAAGCTTGCGCATGGGCCGAACTCCTGCCCGATCGGAAGCTGTTAGTCCAGACCGCTGGCATGTCCAGGCCGGTGTGGCGTAGTCACGCAAGTGGAAGGGCTTTGAAACGCCGCATTGAAACGGCTAGGGTCGTCGGGGCATTCTTGCCGAGGGGGCTTCGATGTTGCGATATGTTCTGACTGCGGCGCTGGCGCTTTCGGCGGCACCCGCATTGGCCAACGATTCGGTTGCCGAGCTTGGCACAGGCGGCTTGATCCTGTCGCGCAGCGATGCGGTCGCGATGCAAAGCGAGGATCTCTTCATCTCGCCCGACAAGGTCACGGTCGACTACGTCTTTCACAACAACACCGACAAGGATGTCGACGCGATCGTCGCCTTCCCGATGCCCGATATTTCGGGCGACCCCGAAGAAATGCCGGCCATCCCCGAAAACCAAAGCGACAATTTCCTCGGCTTCGAGGTGACGATTGATGGTGTCGCGGCAAAGCCTCAACTCGAGCAGAAGGTGTTCGCGCTCGGCATCGACATCGGTGCCGATCTCAAGGCGCAGAATGTGCCGTTCAACCCGTTCGGCGATGCGGCCAAGGCGGCATTGGCGAAGCTGCCGCAAGCGGTGGCCGAGGACTGGGTCAACCGCGGCATCATCATCGAGGACACCGCCGATGACGGCAGCGGCATGAAATCCTCCTATGCGCCGTTCTGGCAATTGCGCTCGACCTACTGGTGGCGCTCGACCTTTCCGGCCAACAAGGACGTTCACGTTTCCCATCGCTACAAGCCGAGCGTCGGCGGCACGTCGTCGGTCAGCTTCTTCTATGACGGCCAGTTCCAGGGGCAATATGCGACATACAAGACCCGCTACTGCATGGACGACACGTTCGAGAACGCGGTGCGCAAGGCGGCGAAGGACAATCCGGAAGGCTATCCCAAATATTATGAAAGCCGCATCGCCTATATACTGACCACCGGCGGCAACTGGGCGGCGGGCACCATCGGTAAGTTCAAGCTGACCGTCGACAAGGGCAATCCGAAAGACTTGGTCTCGTTCTGCGGCGACAATGTCAAAAAGGTCGGGCCGACGAGTTTCGAGATGACCGCGAACGATTTTTACCCAGAGCACGACATCGATATCCTGCTGCTCGAACCGTCGGACAGCAATGGCGGGGACGCGAACTGATGCATGTGGCAATCTACGTCGCCATTGCCGAGAACGGCGTGATCGGGCGGGATGGCGGACTGCCATGGCGGCTCTCCACCGATCTCAAGCGCTTCAAGGCCGACACGATGGGCAAGCCCATCATCATGGGCCGCAAAACCTATGAAGGCATAGGCCGTCCGCTGCCGGGCCGGCTCAACATCGTCGTCACCCGTGACAAGAGCTGGCGCGCCGAGGGCGTCGAGGTGGCGCATACGCTGGAGGCCGCGATTCAGCTGGCAACGGTGCGCGCGCGCTGCATGGCCGGCATCGACGAGGCCTGCGTGATCGGCGGCGGTCAGATCTATGCCCAGGCGCTGCCGCTGGCCGACAGGCTGCACGTCACCCATGTGCTGGCCGCCGTCGACGGCGACGCGCATTTCCCGCCGATCGACGCCGAGACATGGCGCGTGGTCAGTTCGCAGGGGGTTCCGGCCGGGGAAAAGGACAGCCACGCAACACGCTATTCGGTTTATGAGCGCCGCCGCCCGATACTTTGATAGACAAAAAGTGCATTGAAGGACGACAAAGGGTCGCTACCGGCCCAAAACGGATGATGTCGGCGGCGCATCGCGTTGAAAGCGTGCTGTGGCGTCCCTATAGAAGAACAACACTGGATTTGCGCCGTAACTCCGGCGCTTGAGGGAATTCCAAGCGAAAGGACGTTCATGCCCTGGAACGACAAGAGTGGCGGAGGCGGCGGCCCGTGGGGCGGCGGCGGTAACAATCAGGGGCCCTGGGGGCAGGGGCCCAAGGGGCCAAGCGGCCCACAGGGCTCGCCCCCGGACCTCGAAGACATTATCCGCCGCGGCCAGGACCGGCTGCGGCGCGCTCTGCCCGGCGGCGGTGGCGCCAGTCCGGCAGTGTTCGGGCTGATTGCCGCGGTGCTGGTCGTTCTGTGGGCATTCCAGGCGGTCTATACGGTGCAGCCCGACGAGGTCGCCGTCGAATTGCGTTTCGGCAAGCCGAAGCCCGAACTCTCACAACCTGGCCTGCATTTCCATTGGTGGCCGCTTGAAACCGTCGAGACGGCCAAGATTTCCGAGCAGCTCGTCGACATTGGCGGCGGCAACACCAGCGGCAACGGCCTGATGCTGTCGGGCGACCAGAACATCGTCAACGTGCAGTTTTCGGTGGCCTACCAGGTCTCCGATCCCCGGGCCTATCTGTTCGACGTCTCGGATCCGGACGGCATGCTGCGGCAGGTTGCCGAAAGCGCCATGCGCGAAGCCGTCGGCCGCCGGCCGGCACAGGATATCTTCCGCGACGACCGCCAGGGCATAGCGGCGTCGGTGCGCGAAATCATCCAGTCGACGCTGGACGGCTACAAGGCCGGTCTCAACGTCAACGCCGTATCGATCGAGGATGCAGCGCCGCCACGCGAAGTGGCCGATGCGTTCGACGAGGTGCAGCGTGCCGAGCAGGACGAGGACAAGTTCGTCGAGCAGGCCAACCAGTATTCCAACCAGAAGCTCGGCCAGGCGCGCGGCCAGGCGGCACAGATCCGCGAAGACGCGGCCGCCTACAAGAACCGTGTGGTGCAGGAAGCCGAAGGTGAGGCCCAGCGCTTCATCTCGGTCTATGACGAGTACGCCAAGGCGCCGGATGTAACCCGCAAGCGTCTCTATCTGGAAACCATGGAGAGGGTTCTGAAGGACTCGAGCAAGGTCATCGTCGAGCAGGGCAACGGACAAGGTGTCGTGCCCTATCTGCCGTTGCCGGCATTGCAGGCGAAACCGCCGGCTCCGGCCGCGCCTGCCGCGAACACGGGAGGTACACAGTGATGGCCAACCGTCTTCCCATTTTCGTCGTCATCGCGGCGGTCGTGCTTTTCCTGATCTATTCCTCGGTCTTCGTGGTCAATGCGCGCCAGCAGGCGCTGGTGTTGAGGTTCGGCGAGATCGTCGACGTCAAGACCGAGCCCGGCATCTATTTCAAGGCGCCGTTCTCGTTCTTCGACGCCGATACGGTGCAACTGATCGAGAACAGGGTGCTGCGCTTCGACCTCGACAACATCCGCGTCCAGGTGTCGGGCGGCAAGTTCTATGAGGTCGATGCCTTCATCGCCTATCGCATCTCGGATCCGCGCGTCTTCCGTGCCGCCGTGTCCGGTCAGATCGAATTGGCCGAGGCGCGGCTGAGGACGCGTCTCGACGCTGCCTTGCGCCGCGTCTACGGCCTGCGCGACTTCGAGGCGGCACTCTCGGAACAGCGTGCCGTGATGATGCGTGAGGTGCGCGATCAACTCCGGCCCGACGCCACCTCGCTCGGCCTGCAGATCGAGGATGTCCGCATCCGCCGCACCGACCTCACGGCCGAGGTTTCACAGCAGACCTACGATCGCATGAAGGCGGAACGTCTGGCCGAGGCCGCCCGGCTCAGGGCACGCGGCAATGAGGCGGCACAGCGCATTACGGCGCGCGCCGATCGTGAAGTGGTCGAGATCGTTGCCGAAGCGCAGAAGGAATCCGAGATCCTGCGCGGCGAGGGCGAAGCCCAGCGCAGCGCTACCTTCGCGGACGCCTACAAGCGCGACCCGGCCTTCTTCGACTTCTACCGGTCGATGAATGCCTACGGCACGGCGCTGGACAACACCGGGACGACCATGGTGCTGTCGCCGAGTTCGGAGTTCTTCCGCTACTTCCGCGATCCCGATAGCAAGGAAGGGCCGGCGAAACCGGCGGCACCCGCCGCACCGGCAACGGCGCCCGCCGCGCCGACGACACAACCCAGCACCGGCCAGAAATAGCGGGTGCAGGACTTTTTCGCGGCGATAGGCCTGGTCCTCGTCATAGAGGGCCTGGTCTATGGCGGCTTTCCCGGCTTCGCGCGGAAGCTCGCCGGCGAGGTGCTGTCGATGCCGGAGAACGCATTGCGGATCGCCGGGCTGGTCGCGATCGCCATCGGTGTCGGCATCGTCTGGCTGGTGCGGGGCGGATGAGATGGCCGTTATTCGTCCGCGGCAAAACGGAGGATTAATCCTCTGCCGATAGTCGTAGCCGCAAACGTGCCGTATTTTTTGCCAACATAGCGCAACGCGGTGTTTTCGCCGTTGCGCTTTCTCTTTCAGAAAGACCGGGAGGCTTCTCGATGACATCCACACTCGTTTTGCGCGCGGCGCGGCGGACCTTGATCGCCGGCACGGCAGCGCTGCTCGTCGGCACCGTCGCCGTCCCGTCCTTCGTGGCGCCGACCTTCGCGGCCGATGGGCCTGCTTCGGTGGCTGACCTGGCGCAGGGCGTGCTCGGCGCGGTGGTCAACATCTCGACTTCGCAGACGGTGAAGGGCACGGAGGGGCCAGGCGCGGTGCCGATGCCGCAGCTTCCCGAGGGCTCGCCGTTCCAGGATTTCTTCGACGATTTCTTCAAGAACCGCGGCGGCGACAAGGACAATAGCGCGCAGAAAGTGCAGTCGCTGGGATCCGGTTTCGTCATCGACGCCGAGCAAGGCATCGTCGTCACCAACAATCACGTGATCGCCGACGCCGACGACATCGAGGTCAACTTCTCCGATGGCGTGACGCTGAAGGCGACGCTGGTCGGTACCGACACCAAGACCGACGTCGCGGTGCTGAAGGTCGATCCGAAAGGCCACAAGCTGACGGCGGTGAAGTTCGGCGATTCCACCAAGATGCGCGTCGGCGACTGGGTGATGGCGGTCGGCAATCCGTTCGGCCTCGGCGGCACGGTGACGGTCGGCATCGTGTCGGCGCGCAACCGCGACATCAATTCCGGTCCCTATGACGATTTCATCCAGACCGACGCGGCGATCAATCGCGGCAATTCGGGCGGACCGCTGTTCAACAGCGCCGGCGAAGTCATCGGCATCAACACCGCGATCATTTCGCCGTCCGGTGGCTCGATCGGCATCGGCTTCTCCATTCCCTCGCAGCTTGCCGCCGGCGTCGTCGATCAGTTGCGTCAGTTTGGCGAGACGCGGCGCGGGTGGCTCGGCGTGCGCATCCAGCCGGTGACGGACGACATCGCCGAAAGCCTCGGCATGGCGACCGCCAAGGGCGCGCTGGTCGCCGGCGTCATCAAGGGCGGCCCGGTCGACAACGGCACCATCCAGGCCGGTGACGTCATCATCAAGTTCGACGGCAAGGACATCCATGAAATGCGCGACCTGCCGCGCGTCGTCGCCGAAAGCCCCGTCGGCAAGGCCGTCGACGTGCTGATCGTGCGCAAGGGCGTCGAGCAGACGGTGAAGGTGACGCTTGGCCGGCTCGAGGATGGCGAGAAGCTTGCCAGCGGCGAGAACGGCAACACCGACCAGGACAAGGGCAACAAGGCTCCGGCCGTTTCGACCGCCTCGGTGCTCGGCATGACCGTCGGCGAACTCAATGACGAGACGCGCAAGAAGTTCAGCATCGCCGCCGATGTCTCCGGCGTCGTCATCACCGACGTGGCCAAGGATTCGGCCGCCGCCGAACGCGGCATACAGCCGGGCGAGGTGATTACCGAGATCGCGCAGGAATCGGTCGCCACGCCCAAGGACGTCATGGACCGGATCGGCGCGCTGAAGGAGCAGGGCCGCAAGAACGCGCTCCTGATGCTGGCGTCGAAGACCGGCGAGTTGCGCTTCGTGACGATCCGGATGGATTGAGATTTCAATCCGGCGATTTTCAAAAAGGCGGATAGAGCATTTCACACGGAAACGGTGAAATGCTCTATGCTTTTGTTTTGAAGCAATTCCCAAGGGAAAGCGCTATGCGCTTTTCCCGGGAAAACCGCTTCGCACTTTTCCTGGAATTGCTCTAACCGGCCGCCTTTTTTCTTGCCTGCCAGTCCTCGCGCGAAAGCCTGTAGAGCACATGCCGCTTGAGCTTTGGATGGCTGTCGGGAATGCCGGGATGGTCGAAGTCGGCCGCCGGATCGGCTGTCATGCCGAGGCGTTTCATGACGGCGGTCGAGCGGTGGTTTCCCGCGACCGCGAAGGAGACGATCTCTTCGACGGCCAATGTTTCGAAACCGTAAGCCAGCCAGGCTTGCGACGCCTCGGTGACATAGCCCTTGCCCCAGAATTCGGGCGCCAGCCGCCAGCCGATCTCGATGGTGCCGGCGGGCAGGACGTCGATATCCTCTGTTCCAGACAGGCCGACAAAACCGATGCACTCGCCCGTGGCGGCAATCTCGGCCGCGGCGAAGCCATAGCCGTCCTCATCGATCCATGCGCGGACCTCGTCCATCTTGGCGTCCGCGGCGGCACGGTCACGACGGAACGGGAAGAATTCCATGACGCGCTCGTCGGAATTGATGCGATGGAAGAGCTCGCGGTCACGCTCTTCCCAATTGCGCAGGATGAGGCGTTCGGTGCGCATGGGTTTCATTGGACGAACTCTTCCTGGCGATAGCCCTGCAGATAGAGCAATGCGGTGAGGTCGCCATGGTCGATGCGAACCTTGGCCTGCGCCGCCACGGTCGGCTTGGCATGCAGCGCGACGCCGGTGCCGGCGAGGCGGATCATGTCGAGGTCGTTGGCGCCATCGCCGACGGCGATGGCGTCGGCCGGCGTCAGGCCAAGGCGTGCGGATATTTCGAGCAGCGCGTCGGCCTTGGCGGCGCGGCCGAGGATCGGCTCGCCGACCAGGCCAGTAAAGCGCCCGTCCTGTTCGAGCAGGCGGTTGGCGCGGTTCTCCTGAAAGCCGAGCATGGCCGCGATGCGGGTCGTGAACACTTCGAAGCCGCCCGAGACGAGCGCCGCCCAGGCGCCATTAGCAAGCATGGTCTGCACCAGCGCGCGGCCGCCCGAGGCCAATGTCAGCCGATTGGCGACGATGCGGTCGACGACGGCGGCTTCGAGCCCCTTCAACAGCGCGACGCGTTCGCGCAGGGCCGGCTCGAAGGCGATCTCGCCGTTCATCGATCGCGCGGTGATCGCCGCGACGTGCTCCTTGAGGCCGATCTCGTCGGCCAACTCGTCGATGCACTCCTGGTCGATCATGGTCGAATCCATGTCGGCGATGAGGATTTTCTTGCGGCGCGTTTCGGCCTGTTGGACGATCACATCGACTGGTTCCGCGGCCAATGCGGCACGCAGGGCAGCTGTGGTATTGGCGGTGTCGGCCGCGTGCGGCAGGGCTAGATCGCAGGCGATGCCTTCGGCCAGCCAGACGACAGTGCTTGCGCCCACCGACCGCGAGGCCATATTCGCAAGCGACGGCGATACTGCGCGGTCAGCGGGACGGGAAACAAGCGTGGCAATGAGCGGCATAGAGGATTCCGGCACGGATGCGGGCGAAGGTCGCGTGAAGAACGCGATCCTGATAGCCGGGCCGACCGCCAGCGGCAAGTCGGCATTGGCGCTCGACCTGGCCGAACGCGCAGGCGGCGTCATCGTCAACACCGATTCCATGCAAGGCTATTCGGTGCTCGACGTGCTGACCGCCCGCCCGGAGCCGGCCGACCTCGCACGCGTGCCGCATTTTCTGTACGGCCACGTCCATCCCGCGACCGCCTATTCGACGGGCGCGTGGCTGCGCGACGTGATGAAACTCATCGACGATGGCGAACTGTCGCGGCGGCCGGTCTTCGTCGGCGGCACCGGCCTCTATTTTCGCGCGCTGGCCGAGGGTATTTCGGAAATGCCTGACATTCCGCCGCGCATCCGCGACCGCTGGCGCTACGAGTTGAAGGAACAAGGCGCGGTCAAGCTGCACGGCCTGCTGCTGCGCGAGGATTCGAGAGCCGCCATGCAGCTCAAGCCAACCGACAGCCAGCGCATCGTGCGGGCGCTCGAAGTGCTCGACGCCTCCGGCCGGTCGATCCTGGAATGGCAGGCCGAGCGCGGCCGGCCGCTCATCGACAGGCAGACGGCGCGTTTCCTGGTCATCGAGCCGGATCGGGCCGCGCTGGTCGATCGCATCGAGAGGCGCTTCGACCAGATGCTAGACAAGGGCGCGCTGGAGGAAGTCAGGCAGCTTGCGGCCCTTCGCCTTGATCCGGATCTGCCGGCAATGAAGGCGATCGGCGTTCGCGACCTGCAGGCGGCGATGGCTGGAGAGTTGAGCTTTGCCGAAGCAATCGAGCGCGCCAAGATTGCAACCCGACAATACGCCAAGCGGCAGGCGACCTGGTTTCGCCACCAGCTGGGGCCGGAATGGCATAGATTGCGCCCCGGTGACAATCTCGAAACCACGATCCAAACACTTGTTGCTAATGCAACTTAAAAAGTTGACCATGACGGAAGGGTTCGCGCCGAAGTTGCCGGGATTAACGCTCCGTAAGGCGGTCCGTGCCATAAGGTCGATGGGCACTTTTCCATTGGGGAGCAGATGCGTTTCCATAAGGCGGAATCCGCTTTTTTCGTCTTTATTTTCGTGATCCTGGCCGCTGGCCTGGTGACGCTGCACGCCTATGGGCTCTTGCAATCCTTCGCCACGGAACTCCATACGCAGTCGGGCCTGGACAAGGTCATCTACCTCAACAAGCTGTTGTTCGCGACCGGGGTGCTGCTTGCGACCGCGCTGTTTTTCGGCATCTTCTTCATCTATCCGCTGATCCGCAAACAGGCGACGGAAGAAGGCAAGCTGCGCGCCATGACGGTTTCGCTCAGCGCTCGCTCCGAAACGCTCGAGCACGCCGCGCTGACGGACAGCCTGACCGGCATGCAGAACCGACGCTATTTCGACGATGCGCTTAAGGAATATCTCGAGGAGTTCCGCCGCATCGAAAAGCCGGTCGGGCTGATGATCCTCGATCTCGACCATTTCAAGCAGGTCAACGACACGCACGGCCACGATGTCGGCGACGAGGTCCTCAGGGCCGTCGCCAGCTGCCTCAAGGACATGACACGTTTCCACGACGTGGTGGCACGGCTGGGCGGCGAGGAGTTTGCCGTGGTCACGCCCAACATGGAGGCGGAGTTGCTGGCCAAGTTCGCCGAGCGCATCCGCAAGGCGGTAGCCAACATGTCGATCCTTTCGGGCAACGTCCGGCTCAAGATCACCACCAGCGTCGGCCTTGCCGTCTGGGACCGCAAGGAAACGGCCGAGGAGTTCTACCGCCGCGCCGACCGCCAGCTCTATGAGGCGAAGAGGCAGGGCCGCAACCGCGTCTGCGCCTAAAATCCCGAAGAAGAATTCATGAGGCCGGTTGCCTGACGCGGCTTTCTCGACTTCCGGTGCTCACGGACTGAATGTCCGCTCCGCTCCGGCTTCTCGAAAACCGCGCCATTCAATCCGGCCTGATGAATTCCCTTTCGGGATTTACCCAAGCTGGTTCGACGTCGAGCCTTTCGAAGCTGGTGCCGCTCTTCGTCAGAAAGTTGCAGGCTCAGTCGTTCTGGGGGCGCAGGCCGAAGGTGGCGGGCTTCAGGCCGTAGCGCATGTCGAAATCGTCGTCCGCTTGCGCGCGGCCGGTTGCCGGCTTGCGGTAATCGGGATCGCCGGCCTGGCGGCCGGAATCGACCACTTCGGCGAAGGCCATCGCCTGCGGCGTCGGTTTCGGCACGTTGCGCAGCCGCTCGACGATCGCCACCAGGTCGACATCATCGCCGGCCTTTGGCGACTCGATCTGTTCGCGCTTGGCCGCGCCGGGAAGCAGGTGGCTGGGCAGTCTTTCGAATTTCAGCCGCATGGTCGTCGCCACGCCTTCGCCGAAGGCGATGGCTTCGCGCTGTCCCATGGACGACAGGAAGGCAAGCGTGGAGGCGGAGGAGTCGGCGATGGCCGAGCGGATGATCGCCTGGTCCTGCTCGTTGGCGAGCCGCATGGCGAAGAAGGTCGAACATTGCGACAGGATGGTCGGGTCAAGCTCGCCGGGGCGCTGCGTGACGACGCCGAGATAGCAGCCATATTTGCGGCCTTCCTTGGCGATGCGCGACAGCGCGTGCCTGGTCGGCGCGAAGCCGAGACGCGGATCGGCCGGCATATAGCGATGCGCTTCCTCGCACAGCAATAGCAGCTGCAGCTTGCCCTCGCTCCACAGAGCGAGGTCGAAGGCCAGGCGCGCCAGCACCGAACAGACGGAGTTGACCACTTCGGAAGGCATGCCGGCCATCTCGAAGCAGGTCACCGGCCGGCCGTGATGCGGCACGCGGAAGATGTTGCCGATCGTCTCGTGGATGGTGTCCTCGATCAGGCGCGAACTGAACATGAAGCGATAGCGCGGATCGGCGGACGCCGATTCGATGCGCGTCTTCAGCGATTTGAGCGTCGGGCGCTCGTTCTTGCTTTCGAGCATGCCCATGCGCTCGTCGATCTGCTTGAGCAGATCGGCGATGCGGTAAGGCACCGGCGTATCGGCGGTCAGGGCATCGTTGCCGCGCCTGATATAGGCACCTGAATTCGGGTTGCGGTAGAGGCTCTTAGCCAGCGGAATGAGGTCGCGCAACGCGTCGATCTCTTCCGGCACCGTTTCACGGCCGCGAAACAACACCTCGGCGAATTCCTCGAGCCTGAACATCCAGAACGGCAGGTCGAGCGTCTTGGAATCGACCTTGACGCAATATTCCGGCAGCGACGCCGCGAATTCATTGTGCGGGTCGAGGATCAGGATGCGCAGATCCGGGCGCGCCGCGATCGATTTGCGCAGCAGCAGCGAGACGGCGGTGGACTTGCCGACGCCGGTGGTGCCGACAATGGCGAAATGGCGCGCCAGCGTGTCGTCGATGGCGATGTTGGCGGCGATCGCCTCGTCCTGCGACAGCGAACCGATGGTGATGGAATGGCGGCCGGCGAGATCGTAGACGGCCTGCAGGTCGCGGCTGCGGATGCGGTGCGCGATCGCGCCGATATGCGGATAGGCGGTGATGCCGCGGTCGAAGACCGGCTTGGCGCCGGGCTCGGCACCATCGCGCACTTCGCCGATCAGCTCGATGCTGACCTCGATGGCGTTCTGGCCTTCATTGCTCCAGGCGCGGTCCGACTTGCCGATGCCATAGACCAGGCCAACGGTTCGCGTCGTGCCCAAATTGATGGAGATCATCTTGCCGACCGTCCAAAGGCCGGTCACCGCGCCGTCGACGTCATCGGCATAGGCGGCGATCGTGGCGCGCGCGCCGTCGCATTGCACGACATTGCCCAGAATGCGCCGGTCGTTCTGCTCTGCGTTGCGGCGCTCCTGCGATGTCGGTTCTCCGACGGAAGCTTCGCGTTCGACATACATGGACAGGCCAATCCCCATTTCCCTTGACATCAGACCCTACTGGAATGGGGTTAAGGCCGGATGAGGTCGGATGGTGTAGAGAGGATTAAGCGCCTGGCGAAAATTGTCGCGAAATGGCTCTTCACCAATCCTTGTCTTTCGCTATGATGGACGAATGGATGATATAGCGAACGATATTTCTTCGACCATCGGCAGGCGGATCCATGCCGAGAGGGTCGTGCGGGACTGGTCGCTTGCCGAGCTTGCCGAGCGGTCCGGTGTTTCCAAGGCGATGCTGAGCACGATCGAGCGCGGCATGACCAGTCCGACGGCGGCCCTTCTGGTGCGCATCGCGGCGGCTTTCGGCATGACGCTGTCGACCCTCATCGCACGCGCGGAATTGCAAGGCGGCGGGTTGCTGCGCGAGGCCGATCAGCCGGTGTGGCGCGATCCCGATACAGGCTATGTCAGGCGGCATCTGTCACCGGCCGGCGACATGCCGCTCGAACTGATCAAGGTGCATCTGCCGCCTGGCGCCAGGGTCAGTCTGCCGGCGGCTTCCTACGCCTTCATCAAGCAGCAGATCTGGCTGATTTCCGGACGGCTCGAATTCGCCGAGGGCGATGTGGTGCACAAGCTCGAACCCGGCGACTGCCTGGCGCTCGGCGCGCCGTCGGACTGCACCTTCCATGCCCTGGAGGCGGGCGCCGACTATCTCGTCGCGCTGGTCAGGGGCTGAGATCATGGCGAGACAGCCAAAGCGCTCCCACAACGGGGGGCCGCCTCTTGATGAGTATAAGGGGCCCCCCTGGGGCAAGGGCGATCCCTACATTTTCCTGGCCTGGCAGGCCGCGCACGCCAAGGCATGGAAGGCGCCGAGCCGCGAAGTCATGCTGATGCGCATGGACAAGGCCGAGCGGCTGGGCCTGACCTATGAGGAATACACGCTCGAGATCCTCGAGCGTGGACGGCATCTCCGGGAAGAAGACTCCGAGCGCATCAGCGCCATCAAGGCCGCGCGCAAGCGGCGCCGCGTGCGCCGTCTCGATTGACGCCGGCATGGCGGGTTGGCCGGCACGCTGATTTGCTGGAAGCGTGTCGGCGCCACATCGCGCCAGACAGTGCCGGTCACGCCGGGGCCTTTCTGGACCGGTGCCCCTGCAGCCACTGGCGGAATTCCTGTTCGGCACTGGTCAGGCGCGCGGTCGATGCGCTGGTCAGAAAATGACCTGAGCTGCTGGAGAGCTCGAAATCGGAAAGCGGCACCAGGCTCCTGTTCCTGAGCGCTGCGTCGACAAGCGGCCGCGACCCCAGCAGCACGCCGGCGCCGGCGCTCGCCGCTTCCATCGCCGCGACGAAACTGTCGAAGCGATGCGATCGCTGGGGGTGGCCGGCCAGTCCAGCAGCCGCGAACCATTCCGCCCACATTTCCCGCGCGCCGGCGACCAGAAGCAGCGGCAGGGCTGTCCAGTCGGTGGCACCGGCGAGGGTTGGACTTGCCACCGGCACAAGGCGCTCGGCAGTCAGCCTGTCGGCCTCGCGCCCGGGAAAGGAGCCGTTGCCAAAACGGATGTCGAGCGCGGAACCCGGCAAATCGTAGTCGGTCGGCCGATGGATCGTCACCAGATCGAGCTGGATGCGCGGCAGCGCCTGGGCGAGATCGGGCAGCGCGGGGACCAGTATCAGCAAGGCGAAGGAGATCGGCACCCGGATCGAGACGGTCTGGACAGCGCGCGGCTCGAACAGTTCAGTCGTGCTGCTGGAGATGGTGGCGAAGGCCGACTGGATGTGCGGCAGATAGGCGGCGCCCTCCGGCGACAGCGCGACGCCGCGCGCCAGCCGCGAGAACAGGCGCGTCTTCAACCGCTCCTCGAGCAGCCGGATATGCTGGCTGACGGCCGCCTGGGTCAGGCCGAGTTCGGCCGCGGCCGCCGTGAAGTTCGACAGCCGCGCCGCGGCCTCGAAACTGCGCAGCCAGTCGAGGGGAGGGAGAGGGGGAATGGGTTTCCGAGGCATTACAAATTCGTGGTCTTTGGTCGAAAAATGATAATTTGAGTTATGCCTTTCTTATGGCCAACATGCAATCGAAACCCTGCGGACCCGGCCGCGGGGCGTAGAGGACAGGAACGGATCCATGCTCACCCACGCGCTGATTGGCGACGAAGGCAGAACGATCGAACTTGGCTGGCAGGGTGGGAGGCGCACCCGCTTTCACGCCATGTGGCTGCGCGACAATGCGCTCGACGACAAGACGCGCAGCGCCGGCAATGGCCAGCGGCTGATCACCATCCTCGACATTCCAGCCGAGACGAGGATTGGGGCTGCCGCGATCAAGGGCGGCGCGCTGGAAATCAGCTTCGTGCCGGAAGGAAAAACGGTCAGCTTTCCCGCTCAATGGTTGAGCGCCAACGCCTATGATCGCGACGAGCTTCGCGAACCCGGCTGGACGGGCGATATCATCCAGCGCTGGACCAAGGCGACGATGCAGAATTCGGTGCCGCGCGCCAGCTACAAGGCGGCCTTTCACGGCCGCAGCATCCTGCGCGAATGGCTTTCGGCGGTGAGGACCTACGGCTTTGCGGTGATGGACGGACTGCCGGCGGAGTCCGGGGCGCTGTGCAAGGTCTCCGACCTGTTCGGCTATATCAGGGAGACCAATTACGGCCGCTGGTTCGAAGTGCGCGCCGAGGTCAATCCGAACAATCTCGCCTACACCAATCTCGGCCTCCAGGCGCACACCGACAATCCCTATCGAGATCCGGTGCCGACGCTGCAGATCCTGGCCTGTGTCGAGAATACGGTGGAGGGTGGTGAGTCCAGCGTCGTAGACGGCTTTGCCGTTGCGGCCGCGCTGCAGGCGGAAAACCCTGAGGGCTTCCGGCTGCTGAGTTCCTGTCCGGCGCGCTTCGAATATGCCGGCTCGTCCGGCGTGCGGCTGCAGGCGAAGCGGCCGATGATCGAACTCGGACCGGATGGCGAGCTGATCTGCATCCGCTTCAACAACCGTTCGCTGGCGCCTGTCGTCGACGTGCCGTTCGCCGATATGGACGCCTACTATGCCGCCTATCGCCGGTTCGCGGAGCTGATCGAGGATCCCGCCTTCGAAGTGACGTTCAAGCTTCAGCCTGGCCAAGCCTTCATCGTCGACAACACGCGCGTCATGCATGCCCGCAAGGCGTTTTCGGGCACCGGCAAGCGCTGGCTGCAGGGCTGCTACGCCGACAAGGACGGCCTGTTGTCGACGCTTGCGGCGATCGAGCACAGCTTCAAGGAGGCCGCCGAATGAGCGGCCAGGATTTGAACGCGGACAATGTCGTCGAATTCATCGCCGACATTTTCGAGCGCCGGGGCGCGGAATCCTATCTCGGCGAGCCCGTCACCATGTCCGAGCACATGCTGCAAGGGGCTTGGCTGGCGGAGCAGGATGGTGCGCCCGAAGTACTGGTGGCGGCCGCGCTGCTGCACGACATCGGCCACTACACCAGCGAGTTCGGCACTTATTCGCCCGACGATGTCGAGGACAAGCATCATGACGAGGCCGGCGGCGAGGTGCTGGCGCCGTTCTTCCCGCCGATCATCGTCGAATGCGTGAGGCTGCATGTCGCGGCCAAGCGCTATCTCTGCGCCACCGACCCGACCTATTTCTCGAGACTGTCGCCGGCTTCGGTCCATACGCTGTCGCTGCAGGGCGGACCGATGAGCGCCGACGAGGTGGCCGAGTTCCGCAAGAACCCGTTCCACGAGGAGGCGGTGCGGGTCCGTATCTGGGACGAGGGCGGCAAGGTCGCCAACATGAAGACGCGGGCGTTTCGCGACTATGTGCCGTTGCTGCAGCGTGTCGTGCACGAATTCAGCAACCGCGCCTGACGCGACCCATCAGGCAGGGGGCAACCCATGTGTTTCTGCTTCGACGGTGACAATGCGGTGGCTGCATTCCGGCCGGAGAGCTGCCGCGAGCGTTTGCCTGACGCCGGCACCGAACGACCTGTCCAAGGCGAACCAAGCCGGCTTGGCGCAGTCGCTTCGACCGGGCCGGCCGACGCTGGCCACGTTCGCCATATTGCTGTCGGGATGGTTCCGGAGTATTAGCCGCGCCCGACATGCGGCCCTTTTTCATCTGCCGCACCCGTATCGACCACACTGTTGAAGGAGGCATGATGAGAGCTTGTTCACGCATTTCGCGCCTCCATGGCGGTCGAACGGGCTGACTCGCACCGCAGCGGATTCCATTTCCTGACGATCTGACGGCCGCCAAACTGCGATGCGTTGCCGCGGTCGTTGTCCGCGGCTGTATCGATGCCACTGAGATCGATGAAACGGTGGGAGCCTACATGCTCCCGGCCGACGATGGTGGCTGACTGAAGGCCTGAGATGCGCCTTTGCAACACTTACTCAGGCCATTGTAAATATTGGAAGATTGGCTCTTGCACGAAAGTTTCTGCGGGCCTAGAGAGCCCGCCCATTCCAACCCGTCATCCCCAGAGGAGGCCTGTCAGATGTCACGCCAATCCAGATCGACACATTCCGTGCCGCCGCTGGAATTGCGTGCGGCTGACAGGGTTCCAATCGGGAAGAACGGCCATGGCCAGGTCCATGATCCAGCGCAGGCAGGACGCCGAGCGCCAACGCATTGAAGCATATCAAGCATCGCTGCGGCGGGTTTGCGCCATGCCGCGCCCCGCTCCGGATTTCGAGCGGGCGCTCGACGAGGTACGCCGAGGCCATGCCGGCATGGCGATCCGCGACGGGGCTTTGTGGCGTCCAAAGCTGAAGACGCGCGACCCGGCGCGACTGCGGCTGGCTGCTGCCCGCTATCTCTATGCGCGCTATCCGGTTTCGGCCGCGCTCGAGGCCATCTGGCTGGATCGATCGGGGCTGGACGGCCAGGAGATCGCGCTTCGCCTTGCCTGGTACGTCGCGGTTGCAGGTGGTGGGTCGCTCTACAAGGCGGGCGCCAATGCGTGGCTGTCGCGCAAGGAGGTGCATTGCTTCCTCAACGTGGCCGGCGACTTTGCCTTCGAAGAGGCGTTCTGGTTCGCGATTGCTCGCTCCTACACCGAGGATTGCGGACTGGCAGCTCGCCTGGCGCGCACCAAGATCGCGCGCACGCCGCGCGCCGATCTGGCCTTCTGGCGCGAGGTGGCTCGCTTCTTCTGCGGGCAGCCAACGTCGAAGGAGGAGATCGACGATCTCAGCGACTATATCGCCGCCATGCACCGGCGTGACAAGGCGTACAGCCTGAAGGGCCGCACGCTCGCCTCGCTCAGCCGGCAGATGTCGGATTGGCATCGCGACCTTGCCGCGATCGAACGCATCGAGGCGATGCGCCGGCGTGCCGTCGCGCGGGCTCAACCCGTCGCCTGCGCACCGGTGCAGAACAATGCATGGGCCGGCTCGCGCCTGCAGGACTGGGAATGGCATCCGTCGCCCAAGGAAGCCAAGGCGCATGGCGAGTGGTTCTCTATCCGCCAGTTGAAGACGGCGGAGGATCTCGTTGCCGAGTCGAGGGCGATGCATCACTGCGTGTCGTCCTATGCGACCAAATGCATTGCCGGATATGCCTCGATCTGGACGCTCCGACGCAAGGCGCTCGGCAAGATCGAACGCTTGCTGACGATCGAGCTCGATCCACAGCATCGGGCGGTGCAGGTGCGCGGTTTCGGCAACCGTCTGGCTACGCCTGACGAACGCAAGATCCTCGAGCGCTGGGCCAAGGCGACCGGCGTGACTTTGCGGGACTGACACGAAAACCCCGCGCGGCGGACATGCCGCGCAGGGTCACCCTTTTCCGATCGCCGATGCGGGATGGCAAAAGGCCTTGCGAGGTTGCCTTCTATCCCTTGTGGTGCACTGCCTGCAGCCCATAGACCGGCGTCGGCAGGCCGGCATGCCGGGCTTTCAATTGCAACGACAGGAACTGCGAATAATGGCGCGACTGGTGCAGATTGCCGCCGTGGAACCATAGCGCTTCCTGCTGCGTCGGCTTCCACATGTTGCGCAATTCGCCTTCCCAAGGGCCTGGATCCTTGGTGGTGTTGGAGCCGAGGCCCCAGCATTTGCCGACCTTATCGGCGGTTTCGCGCGAGATCAGATCGGCGGCCCAGCCGTTCATCGAGCCGTAGCCGGTGGCGTAGACGATGAGGTCCGCAGGCAGTTCCGATCCGTCACTCAGCACAACCGAATGCTGCCTGATCTCTTCGACGTCGACGCCGCTCTTGAGCTTGATTGAACCATCGATGATCAGCTGGGAGGCGCCGACGTCGATGTAATAGCCGGAGCCGCGCCTGAGGTACTTCATGAACAGGCCGGATTCGTCGTCGCCCCAGTCGAGCATGAAACCGGCCTTCTCCAGCCCTTTGTAGAACGCCGCGTCGCGTTTCTTCATCTCGGCATAGGCCGGGATCTGGAACTCGTGCAGGATCTTGTAGGGCAGCGAAGCAAAGATAAGATCGGCCTTGGCCGTGGTGATGCCATTCTGCAGCGCCTGCTCCGAATAGAGCGAACCCAGTCCGATCTCCATCAGCGTGTCGGATCTGCAGATATGGGTGCTCGAGCGTTGCACCATGGTGACGTCGGCGCCGGCTTCCCAAAGGGCCGCCGCGATGTCATGAGCGGAATTGTTGGAGCCGATGACAACGGCTCTTTTCCCGGCATAGCCATCGGGGCCAGGGTGCTTCGAGGAGTGATGCTGATCGCCCTTGAAACTCTCCATGCCCTTGAATTTTGGCAGATTGGCCTTGCCTGACTGTCCGGTGGCCAGAACCAATTGCTTGGGCTTCAAGGTGATGTCCTTGCCGTCGCGGCGGACGACGACGGTCCACTCCTTCTTCTCGTCGTCATAGGAGGCGCTCCTGGCCTCGGTCGACGACCAGTAGTTCAGCTCCATCACCTTGGTGTACATTTCCAGCCAGTCGCCGATCTTGTCCTTCGGCGAGAAGACCGGCCAGTTCTTCGGGAAATCGATATAGGGCAGATGATCGTACCAGACCGGATCGTGCAGGCAGAGCGACTTGTAGCGCTTGCGCCAGCTGTCGCCGGCCCGTTCGTTCTTCTCGACGATGATAGTCGGCACGCCGAGTTGGCGCAGCCTTGCGCCGAGCGCGATCCCGCCCTGGCCGCCGCCGATGATGAGCGTATAGGGCTGCGTCTTGAAGCCGAGCTCGGCGGCTTCCTTCTCACGTTCTTCCTTCCATGTCGGACGGTTCTTGCCCGAGCCATGCTTGGCGCCCATCGGCCGCGCGAAGCCGGCCGGTTCCTCGTGGCCTTTCAATTCGACCATGGTGGTCAGCAGCGTCCAGATCTTGCCGTCCTTCAGCCTGATGTGGCCAAAGCCGCGCGCCACTTCGGTCTCGAAACTGATCCAGCCCTCGATCAGCCCGCCGCTCTCGGTCGCGTCCTCGCCCTTGGCGAGTGCCCAATGCGACGGCTTTGTCTTCGACAGCTGGCTCTTCAGCATGTCGCGGATCTGGTCCTTGCCCTCCATGGTCTTGATGTTCCAAGTGAAGGTGACGAGGTCGCGCCAGTAGCAATCCTCCTGGAAGCAACCGACAGCCCTGTCGATGTCATTGGCGGCGAGGGCTCCGCCGAATTGGTCGAGCAGGTCGGACAGTTTCTTGCTTGGGGCCTTGTCGAGCATAAGTTTTCCTCCGTGAAATCCAGGCCGTCATGGTGGCTCCTCCCGACTTGCAAGCCGGACGATGAAGTATCGGCAGAGAGGACGGCCTTCGTCACGCCCCACCATAGTTTCGCGTGGCTTCAAGGACTTATCTGGAGAGAGCGGTTTCCGAGCCGGATTGGAGCGCTCTTGCGAAGGGCGATGGTGGCGGTGTCGGCACGATGCGGCGCCCATCGCGAAATCGTGACGGGCCATTTGTCGAATTGGAAAGCGCCTTGATCGCCGGCGCGATTTTTGCCGTTGACAGGGCGCCTTGCCGGCCCGTAGTGTCCGCGACCATGAAAAAGGCACTCATTCTCGTAGGAAGGCGCGTGGGCAAGGCGGTGTAACCGCCGGGCGAAAACCTCCCATGCGCAACACACAGGCTCCCTCGGGGGCCTTTTTTATTGCCTGAAACACGACTAAACGACCGACAACACCCAAGTGGCAACGCCCAAGCGGCGACAGTACGGGACCAGACCGATGAGCAACGGACAGAGTGAGCGGCGCGAGATGACGGGCGCCGAAATGGTGGTGCAGGCGCTGAAGGACAATGGCGTCAAGCATGTCTTCGGTTATCCCGGCGGCGCGGTTCTCCCGATCTATGACGAGATCTTCCAGCAGGACGAGGTCGAGCACATTCTCGTGCGGCACGAGCAAGGTGCCGGCCACGCGGCCGAAGGCTATGCGCGCTCGACCGGCAAGGCCGGCGTCATGCTGGTGACATCGGGCCCCGGCGCCACCAATGCGGTGACGCCGCTGCAGGATGCGCTGATGGATTCGATCCCGCTGGTCTGCCTGACGGGCCAGGTGCCGACCTCTCTCATCGGCTCCGACGCGTTTCAGGAATGCGATACGGTCGGCATTACGCGGCCCTGCACCAAGCACAACTGGCTGGTGAAGGACGTCAACGAACTGGCCGCGACCATCCATGAGGCTTTCCATGTCGCCACCACGGGTCGTCCCGGTCCGGTTGTGGTCGACATCCCGAAGGACGTGCAGTTCGCCAAGGGGTTTTATGTTCCGCCGCAGATCGCGCCGCGCACCAGCTACCAGCCGAAGGTCCAGGGCGATCTGGAGAAGATCAAGGCCGCGGTCGAACTGATGGCCACCGCCAAGAAGCCGATCATTTATTCGGGCGGCGGTGTGATCAATTCCGGTCCGGAAGCGAGCCATTTGCTGCGCGAACTGGTCGACCTCACCGGTTTCCCGATCACCTCGACGCTGATGGGGCTCGGCGCCTATCCGGCGTCGGGAAAGAACTGGGTCGGCATGCTCGGCATGCATGGCACCTACGAGGCCAACATGGCCATGCATGACTGCGACGTGATGATCTGCATCGGCGCGCGCTTCGACGACCGCATCACCGGCCGGCTCAATGCGTTCTCGCCGCACTCGAAGAAGATCCACATCGACATCGACCCGTCCTCGATCAACAAGAACGTGCACACCGAGGTTCCGATCATCGGCGATGTCGGCCGGGTGCTGGAGGATATGGTGCGGCTGTGGCGGGCAACCGCCAAGGCCGACAAGAAGGCGCTCTACCCCTGGTGGGAGCAGATCGCCAAATGGCGTGCGCGCGATTCACTCGCCTTCAAGATGAACAATGACGTGATCATGCCGCAATACGCCATCCAGCGGCTCTACGAACTGACCAAGGACAAGGACACCTACATCACCACCGAGGTCGGCCAGCACCAGATGTGGGCGGCGCAGCATTATCATTTCGAAAAGCCGAACCGCTGGATGACGTCGGGCGGCCTGGGCACGATGGGCTACGGCCTGCCGGCGGCGCTCGGCGTGCAGATCGCGCATCCCGATGCGCTGGTCATCGACATTGCCGGCGACGCCTCGGTGCAGATGACGATGCAGGAGATGAGCGCGGCGGTGCAGTACAAGGCGCCGATCAAGATCTTCATCCTCAACAACCAATATATGGGCATGGTTCGGCAATGGCAGCAGCTCTTGCACGGCAACCGGCTGTCGCATTCCTACACCGAGGCGATGCCTGACTTCGTCAAGCTGGCGGAGGCCTATGGCGGCCATGGCATACGTTGCGAGAAGCCGGACGAACTGGACGACGCCATCACCGAGATGATCTCGGTCCGCAAGCCCGTGCTGTTCGACTGCCGCGTGGCGAACCTCGCCAACTGCTTCCCGATGATCCCGTCGGGCAAGGCGCACAACGAGATGCTGTTGCCGGACGAGGCCACCGACGAGGCCGTGGCCAATGCCATCGACGCCAAGGGCAGGGAGCTGGTGTAGTCGACGGGCCAAGGCAGGGCTTGTCGAAAGAAGCCGTGCGCAAACAAACAATCAGACCAAGAATTTGAGATCCATGCCATGAACGCACAGCACCTTCAACCGACCGGCTCCGCCTATTTCATCGCCAAGGAAACGGAGCGGCCGGAGAATCACACGCTCTCCGTGCTGGTCGACAACGAACCGGGCGTGCTTGCCCGGGTCATCGGCCTGTTCTCCGGGCGCGGCTACAACATCGAGAGCCTGACAGTTTCCGAGACCGAGCATGAAAAGCACCTGTCGCGCATCACCATCGTGACGCGCGGCACGCCGCATGTGCTGGAGCAGATCAAGCACCAGCTCGAGCGCATCGTGCCGGTCCACCGCGTGGTCGATCTCACCGTGCGCTCGCACGAATTCGGACAGGAGCGGCCGCTGGAGCGGGAACTGGCGCTGGTCAAGGTTGCCGGCACCGGCGAGGCCCGGGTCGAGGCACTGCGGCTGGCCGACGCATTCCGCGCCAGCGTCATCGACGCCAACACCGAGCATTTCATCTTCGAGATCACCGGCAAGGGGTCCAAGCTCGACCAGTTCATCGCCATCATGAAGCCGCTCGGCCTGGTCGAGATCTGCCGCACCGGCGTGGCGGCGATGAACCGCGGCCCGCAGGGCATGTAAGAATTCATACGACGTTCAGATTCTGCATTCACGTTAGGGCAAGGCAGCCCGAAAGACGGTTTGAGAATTGGTGGCGCATGACCCCGCGACAAGAACTGGCGATACATGTGATGATGTACGCCATGATCGCATTCTCGATTTGGGTGCTTGCCCATGCCTGGGTGACGATGACAGTCCTGGTCGGCCGAACCGCTGAATGGGTCGCCTATGCCGACAATCCAACCAGATTCTGGGATGGAATTTTCTTCCATGCCGGATGCATCGTCATCTTCAGTTGGTTTCTTTGGGCGCTGAAGTATCGCCGTCGTCGAGACTGATTGCCCGAATTTATCCGGTCAGGCGTGCCCGGGAAATCAGTCGTCGGATCGCGGCAGGCGCATTGGACCAATTGAATGAAGTTGCGTCCGGCGCCCGGTCGATTTAAGTCAGCATAGCTGACCTTTGTGAGCCGTCATGACCCTCGACGCATTCCTCGCACTGCTCGTCTATGCCTTCGTGACCTCGATCACGCCGGGGCCTAACAACCTCATGCTGCTGGCATCGGGGGTGAATTTCGGCATTACCAGAACCGTTCCGCACATGCTTGGCATCAGCATGGGCTTCCTGGTGCTGCTGCTTGCCGTCGGCCTTGGCCTTGGCGCTGTGTTGACGGCGTTTCCGGCGCTGCACACTGGATTGAAGATCGCCGGGGGCGCCTATCTGCTCTATCTCGCCTGGAAGATCGCCATGTCGCGCTCGCTGACCGGCAAGGGTGACACGAAAGGGCGGCCCATGCGCTTCATCGATGCGGCTGCATTCCAGTGGGTCAATCCGAAAGCCTGGGTGATGGCGATCACCGCCATGGCTGTCTATGCCAATGCCGAGCACCCGTTCCTGTCAGTGGTGTTGATCTCGATCGCCTTCACCATCGTCAACCTGCCGAGCGTTTCGGTTTGGGCGGGATTCGGCACGGCACTGCGGAGCTTTCTATCGGATCCGGTGCGACTGAAATGGTTCAACATCGCCATGGGCGTGCTCTTGGCGGCCACGCTTTGGCCGATGCTGAAATAGGGTTCCCCGAAGGTTCGACGGGCGTCGGCTCGCGGCGATAGCGGCGCTGCCTACCGATTGTGCAGTGCACATTAAATCTTCGTAATGCCGTGTTTTGGCCCTTTTCCAACAAATGCGTGTCCTATCTATTCGGCGAAATCGCGGCAACGAGCCGTGGATTGCGCTAGAATACGACCACCTGACTACGGCGTGTCGGACGGAGAGGCCTTTGTCGATGCGTGGAAAAGTCACTGTTTCATTGCTTGTCGTCGCCTGTGCGGGCGCGGCCTGGCTCTATCTGTCTCCGGACACGCTGGGCAAGGTTGAGCAACTCATCGGCGCAAAGCAGGTCGTGGCGTCGGACAAGGCGGCAACCGACAAGCAGGCAGCCGGGGGCAAGCAGGGGTCCGGCGGCAGTGGCGCCCGTTCGGCCTCGATCGTTTCGGCGACGGCAACCACGGCCGACTTCCCGATCCGGCGCTACGCCATCGGCTTCGTCTCATCGCCCGCCGTGGTCAGCATCAACGCGCGGGTCTCCAGCCAGATCGTGTCGATCAACGTCAAGGACGGGCAGATGGTGAAGGCGGGCGACACCCTGTTCTCGCTCGACGACCGGGCGCTCAAGGCGCAACTCGCCAAGGACCAGGCCACGCTTGCCAAGGACCAGGCGCTGCTTGCCAGTTCGAATTCCGATTTTCAGCGCGCCAAGGACCTTGTCGCCAAGCAGGCCGGCACGCAGCAAACCTACGATCAGGCCGTAGCCGCACAGAAGGCGGCGGCCGCGACCGTCGACGCCGACAAGGCGACGATCGACGCGGACAATGTCCAGCTTGGCTTTGCCACCATCGCGGCGCCGATCGCGGGCAGGCTGGGTGCGGTCAACGTTGCCGTCGGCGATCTGGTGACCACCAGCAATGGCAACAACAGCACCTCGACGCCGCTGGTGACCATCACCCAGATGGACCCGTTGCAGGTCAACTTCAACTTGCCGGAAAGCAACCTTGCGCTGCTGCACAAGGCGCTTGCCGATCCGCAGCAAGGGGCGGTGACGTTGACCAAGGATGGCGAGCCGACGCCGATCGGCAAGGGCACGCTCGATTTCGTCGATTCCAGCGTCGATACCGCCTCGGGCACGATCGCCACGCGGGCGAGCATACCGAACGCGGATCTTTCGCTGTGGCCGGGCCAGTATGTGAATGTCGTGCTCGACGCCGGCATGATGCCGCAGATGACCTCCGTTCCCACCGTTGCGGTGCAGCCCAGCCAGAAGGGGCCGTTCGTCTATGTGGTCAAGCCGGACAACACGGTCGAGATGCGGCCGGTCCAGGTGGCGCTGACAGAAGGCCAAAACAGTGCCATCAGCCAAGGCCTCAAAGCCGGCGAGAAAGTGGTCACGGAAGGCCAGACCAGGCTGAAGGATGGCGCCGCCGTGCACGAAGGCGCCGCGGCCGCAGCGCCCAAGGTGGCTGAGGCAACCAATGCCGGCGAGGCGGCCCGATGATCTCCGAATTCTGTATTCGCAGGCCCGTCGCCACCCTCCTGATGTCGTTCGCCCTGGTGCTGGGCGGACTGTTTGCCTACAAATTCCTGCCGGTGGCCGCACTGCCCAGCGCCGAATTCCCGGTGGTCAACGTCTCGGCTTCGCTGCCTGGCGCCTCGCCGGAAACCATGGCGACATCGGTGGCGACGCCACTGATCAAGCAGTTCGCGACCATCGCCGGCATTGATTCCATTTCGACCACGAACTCGCTCGGCCAGACCTCGATCGCGATCCAGTTCGTGCTCAACAGGGATATCGACGCAGCGGCGGCGGATGTGCAGGCCGCGATCGCGCGAACGCAAAAATCGCTGCCGCCGCAGATGACGTCGCCACCCAGCTATCGCAAGGTCAATCCGGCCGATGCGCCGATCCTTTTGATGTCGCTGGTCAGCGACACGGTTCCGCTGACCGACCTCGACGCCTTTGCCGAGAACGTCATCTCGCCGTCGCTGTCGACCATCGACGGCGTGGCGCAGGTCTCGATCTTCGGCCAGCAGAAATATGCCGTGCGCATCCAGATCGATCCGACAGCGCTTGCCGCGCGCGGCATCTCGATCGACCAGTTGCAGGCGGCGGTCGCATCGGCCAACAGCAATACGCCGCTCGGCGTGCTGCAGAACAACAAGCAGCAGTTGACCATCACAGCAAACACCCAACTGACCGACGCCGCCGGGTTCTCCAACCTCATCATCGCCACTAAGAACGGCCATCCGGTGCGGCTGGGCGAGGTGACCCGCGTCGTCGATTCGGTGCAGACCACGACGACGGCGAGCTGGTATGACGGCACGCGCGCGATCATCATGGCCGTGCAGCGCCAGCCCGATGCCAACACTGTCGACGTCGTGGACAAGGTCAAGGCGATGCTGCCGTCCTTCCAGGACCAGATGCCGGCCGCTGCCCAGATCAAGCTGCTCAACGACCGCTCGACCTCGATCCGCCAGGCAGTCGACGACGTGCAGTTCACGCTGCTGTTGACCATCGCCCTGGTGGTGATGGTGATCTTCGTGTTCCTGCGCCGGGTGACGGCGACCATCATCCCGGCTGTGGCGGTGCCGATCTCGCTGATTGCCACGCTGGCTGCGATGTTCCTGTTCGGCTTTTCCATCGACAACATATCGCTGATGGGTCTGACGCTGGCGGTGGGCCTCGTCGTCGACGACGCCATCGTCATGCTGGAAAACATCTTCCGCCACATGGAGGAGGATGGGTTGTCGGCCTTCGACGCGTCGTTGAAGGGCGCGCGCGAAATCGGCTTCACCATCATCTCGATCTCGATCTCGCTGGTGGCCGTGTTCATCCCCGTGCTTCTGATGGGCGGTGTCATCGGGCGCATCTTCAACGAGTTCGCCGTGGTCGTGACGGTCGCCATCCTGGCATCGATGTTCGTGTCGCTGACGCTGACGCCGATGCTGTGCTCGCGGCTCTTGTCGGTCACCAAGGCCGATCGCGAAGCACACGCCCCTGGCCACAAGCGGGACCTCGTCACGCGCGGCTACGACCGGGTCCTGAGCTTTTGCCTGCGCCAGACTTTCCTGGTGTTCCTCGTCTTCATCGGCACCGCGGCAGCGTCGGTATGGCTGATCGAGATTTCGCCAAAGGGCTTCTTCCCGCAAGAGGATATCGGCCAGATCTCGGTGACCACCATCGCGCGTCAGGACATTTCCTTTGACGCCATGGCAAAGCTGCAGGGCCAGGTGGCAAGCGTCTTTTCCCATTCGCCCTATGTTTCGCATGTGGCCTGGTCAGCAGGCAGCGGCAACAATGCATTGAACCAGGGCCAGCTCTATGTGCAGTTGAAGGACAAGAGCCAGCGACCCAACATCGAGAAGGTACAGGCGGATCTGCGCAAGCAGCTGGCCGGCGTGGCGGGTATCGAAACCTACATGCAGCCAGTGCAGAACCTAAGATTGGGTTCGCGGTCGTCCGCTAGCGCCTACCAGTTGGTGGTCCAAGGCCTCGATACCGTCCAGACCGATATCTGGGCGCAGAAACTGAATGACGCAATGGCGGCCGACCATGCGACCTTCACCGACGTCACCAGCGACCTGCAGAACAATGCGCTGCAGGCATCGCTGGTCGTCGATCGCGACAAGGCCGCCCAGCTTGGCATCGATACCGACACGCTGCGCTCCGCCCTCTATGGCGGCTTCGGCACCGACCAGGTTTCGACGATCTTCGGTTCGGCCGACAGCTACGAAGTCATCACCGAGCTCGATCCCAAGATCGAATGGTCGCCCGAGCGGATGCTCGCCATCCAGATGCGGACGGCAAGCGGCAGCCTGGTTCCGCTTGGCGCCTTCGCCCGGGTCGATCGCACGGCGGGCGCCCTGACGGTCAACCAGCTCGGCCAGCTTCCAGCCGTGACCATCTCCTACAATCTGCCGCAAGGCGTGGCGCTTGGCGACAGCACGGCTCGCATCAGCGCGCTGAAGGAGCAGATCGGCATGCCGACGGCGATCTCGACGTCCTTCGCCGGCACCGCCAAGACCTTCCAGGATTCGCTTGCCAATCAGGGCCTGCTCATCGGCGGCGCCATCCTGACGATCTATATCGTGCTCGGCATCCTGTATGAGAGCTTCATCCATCCGCTCACCATCCTCACCGGCCTGCCGTCGGCGGTGCTGGGCGCGGTCGTTGCCTTGCGCTTCGCCGGCATGGATCTGTCGGTTATCGCGGTGATCGGCATTCTGATGCTGATCGGCATCGTCAAGAAGAACGGCATCATGATGGTCGACGTCGCGCTTGAATTGCGACGAGAGGGCATGTCGGCCAAGGACTCCATTCACAAGGCCTGCCTGATGCGTTTCAGGCCGATCATGATGACGACGCTGGCGGCGCTGATGGGCACGTTCCCGATCGCGCTCGGTACCGGCGCCAGCGCCGAACTGCGCCAGCCGCTGGGCGTCGCCGTTGTCGGCGGCCTGCTGGCCTCGCAGGCGCTCACCCTGTTCGTGACACCGGTGATCTACGTCTACATGGAGAATTTCTCGGGCTGGCTGATCGGACTCATGCCGAAGCGCAAGGCCGAGTTGCCCGCGGTCGTTGATGCCGAACAGCCCTCGCTGTTCGGCATCAACGACGACATCCCGGCCGAGCCGCAGAAGACGGCGGCCGAATAGCCGGCCATCAGGCGCTGATTTCCGCTGGCCCAAGTCGTCATGCTTGCGACCGGCGGCTCGCGACCGTAATTTGCGGCCATGTCCCATGATCATGACCACGACAACGAGCTCGATCCTTTTGCCGCCCGCGTGCGGGCGCTGGAGACCATCCTGACCCGCAAGGGGCTGATCGATCCGGCGGCGATCGACGTCATCGTCGATACCTACGAGACCAAGATCGGCCCGCGCAACGGCGCCAGGGTGGTGGCAAAGGCCTGGAGCGATCCTGCCTATGCGGATTGGCTCAAGCGCGATGCGACGGCGGCGATCGAATCGTTGAGCTATACCGGCCGCCAGGGCGAGCACATGCAGGCGGTGTTCAACACCGAGGAGACGCACAACCTCGTCGTCTGCACGCTGTGCTCCTGCTATCCATGGTCGGTTCTTGGCTTGCCGCCGGTCTGGTACAAGGCGCCGCCCTATCGGTCGCGCGCGGTGATCGATCCGCGCGGCGTGCTCGAGGAATTCGGGCTGGCGCTGTCGGCCACCACCAAGATACGCGTCTGGGATTCGACGGCGGAACTACGTTATCTCGTCGTGCCGATGCGCCCCAAGGGTACCGAAGGCTGGAGCGAGGAACGGCTGGCCGCACTGGTGAGCCGCGATGCGATGATCGGCACCGCGCTGGCCAAAGCACCGGAGGGGGCGCCGGCATGAACGGGCCGCAGGATCTCGGCGGACAAATGGGGTTCGGGCCGGTCGCGCCCGAAAAGGACGAGCCCTATTTCCACGCCGAATGGGAGAGGCGGGCGCTCGGCGTCACGCTGTGCGCCGGCGCCATGGGCGCCTGGACCATCGACGAGAGCCGGCATGCGCGGGAATCGCTGCATCCGGCCGACTATTATTCCTCCAGCTATTACCAGATCTGGATCAAGGCGCTGGAAACGCTGCTCAAGCGCCATGGTTTCGTCAGCGAGCGCGATCTCGAGGCAGGCGAAGCGATCGATGCGGCGGCGACCCCGAAACGGGTGCTGAAGGCGGAAAATGTGCCTGCCGTGCTGGCCAAGGGCGGTCCCTGCAACCGGCCGATGGCGGAGCCGGCGCGGTTCAAGGCCGGCGACGCCGTGCGGGCGAAGAATTTCAACCCGACCGGCCACACAAGGCTGCCGCGCTATGCGCGTGGCAGGCAAGGCAAGATCGAGGCGGTGCGGGACGGCTTCGTCTTCCCCGACAGCAACGCGCATGGGCAAGGCGAGACCCCGCAATGGGTCTATACGGTGGTTTTCGACGGCACGGAGATCTGGGGCGAGGGGGCGGATCCGACGCTTGTCGTCTCGATCGATGCCTGGGAGAGCTATCTTGAGCCGGCATGAAGGCACCTTGCCGTTCGACGAACCGGTATTTTCAGAACCATGGCAGGCTGAAGCCTTTGCGATGACGGTGGCACTGCACGACAAGGGCTTGTTTTCGTGGAGCGAATGGGCGGAGGCCCTGTCCGCCGAGGTCAAGAAGCCGGGCGCTGCAAGCGACGGCCATGACTATTACGAACATTGGCTCGCGGCGCTGGAAAGCCTGCTTGCCTCAAAGGGGCTGGCCGCCAAATCCGATGTCGATGCGATGGCGCAGGCCTGGGAGCGCGCGGCTCATGCCACGCCGCACGGCAAGCCGATCCTGCTGGAGAACGATCCGCACGCCGCGCAATGATCACGGGCGGAACGACGTTTGTTCCCTTTACGTTCTTGGTTGCGCCTGATAGTCTGCGTGTGGGGAGTTAGCCGCCGTTTGTATCGATGGGTGGCGCCTATCTTGTCTTTCCCTTGCGAATCCGGTCACACGATCAGATGGAATTTTCTCCCCAACAGGATGAGGCGCTGCAAGCGGTCGCCCGCTGGCTGCAGGCCGGCAAGCCGCAGTTGTTCAGGCTGTTCGGCTATGCCGGCACCGGCAAGACGACGCTGGCGCGCTATTTCGCCGAACATGTCGACGGTCAGGTGCAGTTCGCCGCCTTCACCGGCAAGGCCGCCCAGGTGCTGCGCTCCAAGGGGGCGGTCAACGCCCGCACCATCCATTCGCTGATCTACAGGCCCAAGGGCGAGGAATCGGTGGAAGACGAGTTGACCGGCAAGACATCGATGTCGCCGACCTTTTCGCTCAACCGGCAGAGCCCGATCTCGCGTGCGAAACTGGTCGTCATCGACGAATGTTCGATGGTCGATGAGCAACTCGGCCGCGACCTGATGAGTTTCGGCACACCGATCCTGGTGCTGGGCGATCCCGGCCAGTTGCCGCCGATCTCGGGCGGTGGCTTCTTCACCGATCACGAGCCCGACTTCCTGCTCACCGAAATCCACCGGCAGGCGCGCGACAATCCGATCCTGCGGCTGGCGCTCGACGTGCGCGAAGGCCGCGAATTCGTGCGCGGCGACTATGGCACGGCGCAGGTGATCGGCAAGGAAGACGTCACCCAGGAACTGGTGCTGAAGGCGGACCAGGTGCTGGTCGGCACCAATCGCACGCGCCGCCGCTACAATCAGCGCCTGCGCGAACTCAAGGGCTTCAACGCCGACTATCCGCAGGCCGGCGACAAGCTGGTCTGCCTGCGCAACGACCCGGCCAAGGGCCTGCTCAACGGCTCGCTGTGGAAAGTTATGACCTCGTCGCGCGAGACAGTGAAGCCCGGCATCAACCTCCTGGTTTCGCCGGAAGAGGACGATCCGGACCGCGGCGTCGCCAAGATCAAGCTGCTCAAGGCGGCGTTCGAGGATCCCGACGCCGATATCCCCTGGCAGCAGAAGAAGCGTTTTGATGATTTCGACTATGGCTATGCGCTGACCGTGCACAAGGCGCAGGGCTCGCAGTGGAACGAAATCGTGCTGTTCGACGAAAGCTGGGCCTTCAAGGAAACGCGCCAGCGCTGGCTCTATACCGCGATCACCCGCGCGGCCGAACGATTGACCATTGTCCGATAGAGTTACGACGCCGGCTTCTCTCGTACGCCGACCCGCCGGACCCCAAGCCATTCCCAGGCCTCTTCTTCGTCCTCGGCCTTGAAATGCCTGAATTCGATGGGCGACGATGCGGGCAAAGCGTGTCGCGCGTCCGGTGTCCAGTCCGGCGTGCCGATCGCCGCGCAGCGACCTATATGCTCCAGCGCATGGATGGTGCCCTGCTTCAGGGTCTCGTCGGAGATGTCGGTCCAGTCGACGCCGTCGTGATCGACGATGCGCACGGCCACGTCGATTCGCTGATGCAGCGCGTAGGCCGCCTCCAGCAGACCGAACAGGTTTTCCGCATCGGCCGCCGAGACATGACCGACCACGTCGATGGCGAACAGGTCGTCGCGATCGGTGTCGATGCGACGGATCGTCGGCACGGATTGCAGGAAATTCACGAATGGGCCTCCTTGCGCAAAAACGGCGTCCGTCTTCTGGAACACCGGAAACCCCTATCTGTTCCCGTCAAAGGCGCTATAGATGCCCAGTCTCAAGCGCGCCGCGGCTGAATGGATAGGTGTGGCGCGTGCTAACCGCCTGATTTCACGGACACCAGACATGCCCGCAAAGCTTTCCGTCAACCTCAACGCCATCGCCATGCTGCGCAACCGGCGCGACCTGCCATGGCCCAGTGTCACCGGCATCGGCCGGCTTGCGCTTGCCGCCGGGGCGCATGGGCTGACCGTGCATCCGCGTCCCGACGAGCGTCATACGCGGCATTCCGACCTGCCCGAGATCCGGGCGCTGATCGACGATGAGTTTCCGCAGGCGGAATTCAACATCGAGGGCTACCCGAGCGAGGATTTCCTGGCGCTTGTGGAAAAGCATCAGCCCGAACAGGTGACGCTCGTTCCCGATGATCCGGCGCAGGCGACCTCCGACCATGGCTGGAACTTCGTCGCCGATGCGGCGTTGCTGACGCCTATCGTCAGGCGCCTGAGGAAGGGCGGCTTCCGGGTTTCGCTGTTTTCCGACGCCGATCCCGCCGGCATGACAGCCGCGCGCGATACCGGCGCCGACCGGATCGAGCTCTATACCGGCCCTTATGGCAGCTACCATTCCGATTCGGCAAAAGCCGCCAAGGAACTGGAACGATTGGGAAAAACGGCCGACGCTGCACTCGCCGCCGGTCTGCAGGTCAATGCCGGGCACGATCTGACGGTGGGCAATCTGCCGGCCCTGGCCAAGCGCATTCCGGCATTGGCCGAAGTATCGATCGGACATGGGTTGACAGCCGACGCGTTGGAGTATGGCATGGCCGGCACGGTGGGCCGGTTCCTCAGGGCTTGCGGGTGGAAATGACGGCAGCCTCGCGCGGTAAGCATGGCAGCCATAACGCGACGGTACTTGATATTGCATCGCAGCAAGAGTAGAGCACCGCGCGTTTACCGGAGTGTCGTATATGGCCCTTGCCAATGCTGGTAGTGAGGCAGAACCCGTCGACCAATCGAGCCATCCCGAAATCGAGCAGCACAGCACGAAGGTGCTGATGCTGGGTGCGCTTGGCGTTGTCTATGGCGATATCGGCACCAGCCCGATCTATGCGTTACGCGAAGCTCTGCATGCCTCGTCCGGCGGCAACGTTGCCAACCGTGGCGATATTCTCGGCGTGCTGTCGCTGATCATCTGGTCGCTGACGATTACGGTGACAGTGAAATACATCATGTTCGTGCTGCGCGCCGACAACCGCGGCGAGGGTGGGGTGCTGTCATTGATGGCGCTGGCGCGCGGCAGTTTCCCGAAGCGCTCGGCACTGATTCTCGGCATCGGCATCGTGGGCGCCTCGCTGTTTTTCGGCGACGCCGTCATCACGCCAGCGATTTCGGTGTTGTCGGCAGTCGAGGGCATGAATGTCGTCACGCCCGCTTTCCAGCCTTATGTCGTGCCGCTGACGCTGGTCATTCTCGCAATGCTGTTCGCGGTGCAGCGCTTCGGCACCGGCGGCGTGGGGCTGGTCTTCGGTCCGATCACCGCGGTCTGGTTCCTGGCCATTGGCCTTTCCGGCCTTAACCACATCATCGCCGACCCGGAAATCCTGTGGGCGATCAGCCCGCACTATATCGTTGCCTTCCTGATCAATTCGCCCGACGTTTCCTTCGTGACGATCGGCGCGGTCTTCCTCGCCGTCACCGGCGCCGAGGCGCTCTACGCCGATCTCGGCCATTTCGGCCGCAAGCCGATCGTGCTGGCCTGGCTGGCGATCGTGTTCCCTTGCCTGCTGCTCAACTATGCCGGACAGGGCGCTTTCGTGCTGGCGAATGGCGGCGTCGTCGGCCATCCGTTCTTCGAAATGAACGAGGGCTGGACCCTGATCCCGATGGTCGTGCTGGCAACAGCGGCGACGGTGATCGCCAGCCAGGCGGTGATTTCAGGCGCTTTCTCACTGACCAGGCAGGCGGTGCAGCTCAACATGCTGCCGCGCCTGGAAATCCTGCACACGTCGGAAAAACAGTCCGGCCAGATCTACATGCCGCGCGTCAACCTCCTGCTGGCGCTGGCGGTGATGCTGCTGGTGGTCGGCTTCGGCGAGTCCAGCAGGCTGGCCTCGGCCTATGGCATATCGGTCACCGGCAACATGCTGGTGACGACCACGCTGCTCTTCGTCATCATGACGCGCATCTGGAAGTGGAATCTCTGGCCGGCAATTGCGCTGACGGCGCTGTTCGGCCTGATCGACATCGGCTTCTTTGCCTCCAACATTGTCAAGGTGTTCGAGGGCGGCTGGGCCTCGCTGGCGGTAGCTTTCGCGATCATCATGGCCATGTGGACCTGGGTGCGCGGTAGCCGCTATCTGTTCGACAAGACCCGCCGCAACGAGATTCCGCTCGATTTCCTCGCCGGCAATCTCTTGAAGAAGAAGCCGCAGCTGGTGTCCGGTACCGCGGTGTTCCTGACCAGCGATCCGCTCAGCGCGCCGACAGCGCTGATGCACAGCCTGAAGCACTACAAGGTGCTGCATGAGCAGAACGTCATCCTTTCGGTGGTGACGGCGCCGCAGCCGGTGGTGTCCGACAGCGACCGGGTCAAGATGGAGACGGTCAACGAGCTGTTCATGCGGGTGACGCTGACCTTCGGCTATATGGAACAGCCCAACATTCCGCGCGCGCTGGCAATCTGCCGCAAGCAGGGCTGGAAGTTCGACATCATGACGACGTCGTTCTTCCTGTCGCGGCGCTCGCTCAAGGCCTCGCCCAATTCCGGCATGCCGGTGTGGCAGGACCGCCTCTTCATCGGCCTGGCGCGCACGGCGGCGGACGCGACCGAATATTTCCAGATCCCGACCGGGCGCGTGGTAGAGATCGGCACACAGGTGGCGATCTGACGAGCTCGATCGCCTTTACCTGAAAAGGTGCGGAGGCGGGCATGAGCGGTGAAGTGGTGCTTGTCACCGGCGGATCGGGCTTCCTCGGCGCCCACTGTGTCCTTGCCCTGCTGGATGCGGGCTACCGCGTGCGCACGACGGTGCGCTCCGCCAGGCGTGAAACCGATGTTCTGGCCATGCTCAAGGCTGGCGGTGCCGAGCCGGGCGGTCGGCTGTCCTTTGCCGTCGCCGACCTCATGATCGACGCCGGCTGGCCGCAAGCGGTCGCAGGCTGTGATTATGCGCCTGCATGTCGCCTCGCCATTTCCACCCGGCGTGCCGAAGCACGAGGATGACCTGATCATCCCGGCTCGCGAGGGGGCGCTGCGGGTGCTGCGGGCGGCGCGGGACGCTAGTGTCAAACGCGTCGTGCTGACCTCGTCCTTCGCGGCCATCGGCTACGGCAAGATGCCGCCCGACGGCCGGCCCTTCACCGAGGAGAGCTGGACCGATCCGACGGCCAAGGTCAGCGCCTAGGTGAAGTCGAAGACGCTTGCCGAGCGCGCAGCCTGGGATTTCATTGCCGCCGAAGGCGGCGGGCTGGAATTGGCGGTCGTCAATCCGGTCGGCATCTTCGGGCCTGTGCTCGGCTCCGACCATTCGACCTCCACCGAATTCGTCCAGCGCATGATGAACGGTGCAATGCCGGGGCTGCCGCGCCTGTCCTTCGGCGTGGTCGACGCACGCGACGTGGCTGACCTGCACGTGCGCGCCATGGCCGATCCAACCGCCGAAGGCGAGCGCTTCCTGGCGGTATCGGGTGATTTCATGACTGTGCGGGAAATCGCGCAGACCTTGAAGACGAGGCTCGGCGAGGCGGCGGCGCGCGTCAAGACCCCGGAACTTCCCGATTGGCTGGTGCGGATCGTGGGACTGTTCAACCCTGAAGCCGCGCAGCTGGTGACGGAACTGGGCAAGGTCAAGAATACCACCAACGCCAAGGCGGTACATGTGCTCGGCTGGGCGCCGCGCTCGCGTGAAGACGCGCTGGCCGCCACCGGCGAGAGTCTGATCCGGCTCGGCCTGCTCAAGACGTAGCGCGGCGGAAGGGAGACCTCCTGCCGCGCACCTTTCAACCAGCCAGTGCGGCCTTGTTGGCTTCGAGGAACTGTTTCAGCGTTCGCGGCTTCCTGCCGGAAAGCGTTTCGACCGCGTCCGTTGCCATGGCGATGCGGCCGGACCGCGTGTTGGCGTCGAAAGACACGATGACGCGAGCGAACTCCTCGGGGACGCCGGCCGCCTTCACGCCTTCGGTCAGGGCCTCGTCGGGCAGCTGAATGACGTTCAGCGGCTTGCCGGTGACTTCGCTCACCAGGGCGGCGATTTCGGCTGTCGTATAGGCCTGCGGCCCGGTTAGCGTGTAGGTCTTGCTGTCGGCCGAACCGGAGGCGAGGCTAGCGGCGATGGCCGCGGCCATGTCGTCGCGTGCACCATGGGCGATGCGGCCGTCGCCGGCGGACGTATACCACTGCCCCGAGGCAATGGCGTTCGGCAGTGCCATGAACAGGTTCTCCTGGTACCAGCCGTTGCGGAAGATCGTATAGGCGATACCGCTGGCCTTGATCGCCTGCTCGGTGCCGTAGTGGTCGCCGGCAAACAGCACTGGCGAAACCGGCTCCGGATTGGGCATCGAGGTGTAGAGCAGATGCGAAACGCCTGCTTTCTTCGCAGCCGCCACCGCCGCCTCATGCTGCTTCAGACGCCTGCCGGTTTTGAGATCGAGATCGCTGGTCGAAATGATCAGCACCCTGTCGGCGCCCTTGAATGCGTTTTCCAGCGAGGTCGCATCGTTGAAGTCGGCGGCCCGGACAACGACGCCACGCGCCGCCAGATCGGCGACGCTTTCCGGGTTGCGGGTGGTGGCGATGATCTTTCCCGGCGGAACTTTGTGCGTGTCCAGGAGATAGCGGATGACGCTGCGGCCGAGCTGGCCGGAAGCGCCGGTGACGAGAAGGGTTTCGGTCATGGGAGATCCTGATTTTGCGCCAGCATGGCGGGTGCTCTTAATGGTCTCAAAAAGAGACCAGCACTAAAATAGGAATTGACCCGGTGCCGTAAAGAAGGCAGTTTTTCGGGAGGTAGGCACACGCAAGGAACCAGCCATGGACAGCCGGATCGTCAATCTGAGGTCCAAACTCGACGTCTACAAAGCCATGACCGGTGGCGGAAACCTTGCCGATTGTCCGGTCCGCGAGGTCATCCAGGGGCTCAATGGCAAATGGAGCTCGTTGCTGATGGCGGCGCTCGCCGAACAGCCGTATCGCTTCGGCGAATTGCGGCGGCTGGTGCCCGACATCTCGCAGCGCATGCTGACCCAGACGCTCCACGACCTGCAGCGCGACGGCTATGTGCATCGCGAAGTGTTCCCGACCAAGCCGCCCAGCGTCGAATACAGCCTCACCGACCTCGGACGCTCGATGTTCGGCGCCCTGCATCACCTGATCCAATGGGCCGAACTCAACCACGATGCGGTGCGTGAGGCGCGCGCCGGTTTCGATGCAGCGCAGGCTTGAGCAGCGCGACGGCGTTCGGCGGCGCGACTTGATTTCATCAGGCGGCTGAAGGATTGTCCCGGCCAGTTCGGCTTGGGGGCATCGGCATTTCCTACGACATTGCAATTGCAGGCGCCGGTCCGGCAGGGCTGGCCGTGGCGCTGTATCTCAAGCGGGCAGGGCACAGGGTCACCATCTTCGAGCGCTTCGAGGAGCCGAAGCCCGTCGGCTCCGGGTTGATCCTGCAGCCGACCGGCTTGACCGTTCTGGCCGATCTCGGCCTGCTCGACGACATACTGGCGCTCGGCGCCCGCATCGACCGGCTGCACGGCGCCGATGCCTCGACCGGTCGCACCGTGCTGGACGTTCGCTACGACGCCCAGCGCGGCCGCCGTTTCGGCCTAGCCGTGCACCGTGCGGCGCTGTTCGGCGTGCTCTTCCGCGCCACTCGGCGCGAGGCCATCGCCATCGAGACCGGCGTCGAGATCGAGACAGTGGAAGCCGGCGAACGGGCGACGCTGGTCCGAGGCAATGGGCCAAAGGCAGGGCCCTTCGATCTGGTCGTCGACGCCAGCGGTTCGCGCTCGAAACTGCGGCAATGCGTTGGCGCTGCGGGCGCGCCGCGCCCTCTGACTTATGGTGCGTTCTGGGCATCGCTCGGCTGGCGTGGCGAAGGTTTTGACGAGCACGCGCTGTCGCAGCGCTACGACAAGGCCAGCGTGATGATCGGCGTGCTGCCGATCGGCCGGCCGGAGCCGGGCGCCGAGACGATGGCGGCCTTCTTCTGGAGCCTGAAGCCTGATGATGCCGACGCGGTGCGCGCTGTCGGCATCGACGCCTGGAAGGAAAGGGTGGTGCGGCTGTGGCCGCAAAGTGAAGCGTTCACCAGCCAGATCGACAGTTTCGACCAGCTGTCGCTGGCCCGCTACGGCCATCACACGATGAAACAACCGGTCGGCCGGCGGTTGGCCGTCATCGGCGATGCCGCGCACTCGACCAGCCCGCAGCTGGGGCAGGGGGCCAACATGGCGCTGCTCGATGCCGCGGCGCTCAGCCATGCGCTGGCGCGCACGCAGAGCATCGAGGCAGCGCTCGAAGCCTATGCCAAGGCGCGGCGCTGGCACGTGCGTGTCTTCCAGGCGCTGTCGCTGGCATTCACGCCGTTCTACCAATCGGATTCGGTGGCACTGCCCTTCATCCGCGACAGGCTGGTGGCGACCGTCGCGAAAATTCCGCCGGCGCCGCAGTTTCTTGCCTCGATGGTCGCCGGCACGGTGATCGACCCGTTCAGGCGGGCAGGATTGACGGAAGCGCGATGGGACTTCGGTCAAAATTCAGGTCATGATACGACCTCTTCATAGAGTTTTTCGCCCATGCCGGTTCGCATGCACGCCATGTTCAGAACGCGAGAATCGCAACATCTGATGCGCGTTGTTGCATCTATCCTAGTGATGCTGGCGGTAGCGTTTCCCTCACCGCAGGCGCAAGCCCAGACGCCGGGCCAAGCCAGCCAGCAGGGGGCGGCTGACACCGAAGTGGCGCTGAAAGCCCGCATTGACGCGGCCTACAAGCTGATGATGGACGCAGGACGCTTCGATGAAGGTTATGCGCAATTGCGCGCAACGCTGCTCGATGCCGCCAGAAGCGACCTTTACGACTTCACCGTGGAGAGCTACTCGAACGCCGGCGCGACTTTCCTCAACAACCAGATCCTCGACTACGCCGAAGAGATTTTTGCCGAAGGCCTGAAAACCCGGGCGATGCAGCAGGATGTCGAGAAGCGCGGCGACTTTTATCTCAATTACGCAATGCTGAAGCAGGCCGAGAAGGACTATCAGGGCTTCGTTTCCATGTGCGCGACAGCCACCAATCTATACGCCCAATACCACGGCAAGGAATCCCAGGAGCTCCTGTTTGCCAACGATGTGTTGGCCACTGGGGTCGCCGCATTCGGTCAAATCGCGTCGGCGATCAATATCGAACAGCGTAATCTGAAGTTGGCGGCGCAGGTAGCCGGTACCGATGATCGTTTCATCTGGAAGCTGCAGAACAATCTGGCTGACATGCTGCGCCAGATGGGGGCTCCGACACGCGCCTTGCAATACGATCTGGCCGTGCTGGAGAAGCGGATCGGCTACTACGGCTCGGATCACTTCAACGTTTTGGTCAGCGCCAATAACACGGCACAGGACTATCTGGACCTTGGCAAATACGACGAGGCCTTGCGCTACTTCCAGCAGGATCGAGACATTGCCGTCGTTCTCAAGCAGGAAGGCAATCTGGTCGAACAGGCCGATGCCTGGCTGCTCTATACCAGGGCGCTCTCTAGCGCGCAGCCGCTCGATCAGCCGACGCTGGCAAGGCTGCAACAACTGACCACCGACCCGAACTATCCCGAAATACTGGCAATCAAGATCGCCAACCTGCTCGCCGCGCATTTCGTCGCAGTGGGCGACAGGGAAAACGGCATGGGCCAGCTTGAGCGAGCCCAAAGCATCGCCGAAGCGACGTACGGGGTGGTGCACCCGCTGACCTTTGCCGCGCGGCAGGCCATCGCAAATCTCAAGGCGAAGACGAACCCGGAGAAGGCGGCTGCCGATTTCGCGGCTCTCGACGAAGACATGCTGCGTTGGAATTGGTTCCAGGTGAGCACGGCTGGCAATCCAATCGTGGCCGAGGCCAGCCGCGCCCTCGCCGATGACATGCTGTACGACTATGCGCGCCTCGCAAAAGACAATGCATCGGCGGTGCCGGCGTTTGCCGAAGCCGTGCGCCGCTGGCCGACGCTTGAAAACGAGAAACGCGATCTGTTGCGCAGACTGTCCCGCTTGATCGATCCGAACGATACGGAGACGCGGTATTTGATCCAGGCCGGGATCCGGATGTCCCTGGCCTATCAGGAGGCGGCCTCCAGCGGTGACAGTTCCGACGATCCTGGGGCAGTGCAGCCGGAGCAGGTTGAAGCGGCATACCAAAAGGCCACGGCCAGAGTCATGGCCAAATACAGTTTCAGCCAGGGCGTGGTGGACAAGCCGCTGCCGTCGGCCGGCGCCCTGCTGAAGCCAAACGAGGCGCTGATCGACTACTTCATCACCCGCAAGTGGCGGGCGGATCGGGAGAGTGCCGATCCGCTGGAAGACGAGCGCCTCTATGCGATCGTCACCCGCAAGGATCGGCAGCCGTCTCTCTATGATCTCGGCGATCCCCGCCGGCTCATCCCGGCCGCGCGCGAAACACGCATCGCGAAGCTGAGGTCGACGCGCTCCGCGCAGGAACGGGGCGCCGTGACCTTGATCGATCTGAACGCCACATTCACCGGGCTTTATTCCGGTCTGATCGCGCCGTTGGAGCCGTCGCTTGGTGGCGCCGATACGCTTTTCGTGGTGCCGGACGGAAAACTGTTTTCGGTGCCATTCCCCTTGCTGCAGGACGGCAGGGGGGCGTCGCTCGATGATCGTTTCGTGGTGCGCGTGCTGACGCGGCCGGAATCGCTGTTGAATGCCGGCGTCGATCAGAGTTTTCCCAAGACGGGCAGAGCCTTGCTGGCCGGCGGGTTGGACTATGCGCGCGGTTCGGAAAAAGGGGCGGAGCCGCTGCCGGGCACCCGCAAGGAGGTCGACGCGATCGCCTCGATCCTGGGCGCCGATCACTATTCGGTCGAAATGCTCACCGGTACGGCGGCCAGCGAGCGGATGCTGCGCAAGGATATGGAGCAGGCGACGATTGCGCATCTGGCCACCCATGGCGCCTACCGTGATGAGAAAGAGGGCGGCGTGGGCGCCGTCAACGCGCTTTGGCAGAGCCAGGTCGTGCTGTCGCAGTCGGGAGACCGGCAGTCGATGAAACGTGATGACGATGACGGTCGGCTCTATGGCATGGAATTGATGAACTGGGATTTGTCGGGCCTCGATCTGCTTGTCCTGTCCGCCTGTGAGACGGCTCGCGGCCAGGAGACATTCGTCGGCGGTTTGCGCGGCCTGCCGACGGCAATCGACATTGCCGGCGCGAAACGCTCGCTGTTGACGCTGTGGCCCGTGGACGACGCCGGAACCGCTGCTTTCATGGTAGGGTTCTACGGCCATCTTGCCGCGGGACAAACCTATCCGGAAGCGCTGCGCCAGACCCGACGCGATGCCCGCGACGGCAAGATATCAGGCGCCCAGGATCCGCGGGTCTGGGCCGCCTTTGTCATGTTCGAGAACTGAGGCCACTCGAAGCACATGCTTGCTCGCGATCCGTGCGTTCAAGCCGATCGTGCCAAAGCAAAAGGTCCGGCTTGATCGCCTTGGCGGATGAGGCTCGACAGGAAGGATCCCTTTGCTTGCAGGAAAGCATGCAGACGCTGCGGATAGTCCGGCGCGACGGCGTGCTTGATCGACGGACGATCATTCAGCGCCTTCCGCCAGGACTGGACGTGCGGCTTGGCGTCCAGGATGCCGAAATCGCCGATGCGGTCGAACGCGTCGAGATATCTGAAGACAGGGCCGTACACCGCATCGACCAGCGAAAAGCGGTGGCCGGCGAACCATGGCGCGCTCCGCAAGGCATCGTCCGCCAGTTCGGCCTCAAGGCGGTCAAACATCCCCGACAGCGCGCGGGACTCGGCACGGAAACCGGCCTCGGTCGGTGCCGAATAGAGCCGGCCGATGGTGTTCAGCACGGCCGAACCGTATTCGATCCAGGCACGGTGCCGGGCACGGGCGTAGGGGTCGGCCGGGTGGAGGGGCTTGGCCTGCGTCTCCTCGAGGAATTCGAGGATGACGGCGGATTCGAAGATTGTCGTTTCGTCGCCATTTCGCTGGACGCGCAACAGCGGCACCTTGCCTAGCGGCGAGATGGCCATGAACCAGTCCGGCTTGTCGGCGAGGTCGATGTCGACGCGCTCGAACGGCACGCCTTTCTCGGTCAGCGAGATCGCCGCACGCTGGACATACGGGCAGAGAGGGTGGCTGACGAGAATGAGGGCGTTCATGGATTTGGTTCCGATGTTGATGCAGTTGCATGCATATAGATGCAATTGCATCTACCGTCAAGCTTGATGCATTTGCATCTATCGTCTAGGGTGGGCCATGACCGAGAAAGCCACGCCTTCGCCGGAAGCCATCAAGGCCTGGGCTCGCCTGATGCGGGTTTCGCGCCAGCTTGTGGAAAGCGTCGAAGACGCGCTGAAGGAGGGCGGCCTGCCGCCGCTTGCCTGGTACGACGTGCTGCACGAGCTTGCCGAAGCGGGAGAGGGCGGTCTGCGGCCGTTTCAACTGATCGAGCGCACCTTGTTTGCGCAGTACAACATCTCGCGGCTGCTGGCCCGGCTCGAGGCGGACGGGTTGGTCGAGAAGCTGCCGGTGGCCGACGATGGTCGCGGGCAGACGATCCGCATCACGGCCAAGGGGCGTGAGACGCGCCGCCGGATGTGGACTGTCTACGGACGGTCAATCGCCGAACTGGTTGGCGGCAAACTTTCAGCGGACGAACTGAAGATGATGTCGACGCTGCTTGGCCGGCTGCGTGATCCGCCTGTCCTCGACTGATCTTGGCCGCTGTGCCGCGATGCCTCAATGAAAGCGTTGGCGCTCGCGGCCGTCGATCTTTTTCCGCGCCGCCCCTTGCGCGCCGGGCCGGATTGCGCAATATGCCGAACCGTAACGTACGGTACGGCTTGCCAGGATGATTGGCTTGGCTGTCCGCGAGGGAAGAGCGTGTTGCACATCGTACCTGACATCGACACCAGCGAGACGCTGACGGAGCGGCAGAAGGCCGTTCTGGATGCGGCGTTGCGGTTGTTGGTCGAGGAGGGCGATCAGCTGACCATGACCGCGGTGGCGCGGCGGGCCAGCTGTTCCAAGGAAACGCTCTACAAATGGTTCGGCGACCGCGACGGGCTGTTGACGGCGACCGTGCAGTGGCAGGCCTCCAAGGTGCGCGTGGCGCCCGTCGACGGCAAAGGGCTCGACCTTGCCTCGCTGACGGCGAGCCTTGAGCGTTTTGCTTCCGACTGGTTGAAGGTGATTTCCAGCGACACCTCGATCGCGCTCAACCGGGTGGCGGTCGGCCATGCCGGTTCTGGCAAGGACAACCTTGGCGCCGTCGTGCTGGAGAATGGCCGCTTCGCGCTGGCCAGGCGCCTGAAGCCGGTGCTCGAGGCAGGGCGCCAGGCCGGGCTTCTCGATTTCGCGGATGCCGAGACGGCATTCCGCAGCTTTTTCGGGCTGGTCGCCCGTGACGTGCAGATCCGTCTGCTGCTTGGCGACCGGCTGGAATTGACTGAGGCGACGATCGGCGGCGATGCCGTGCGGGCGACGCAGCAGTTTCTCGCTCTTTTCGGAGCAAAAACCGGGCCGCAGGGCCTCTGATCTCAAGAAACGGGAAGGAAGTAAAAATGCGCGTCTATTACGATCGTGATGCCGATCTCAACCTGATCAAGGGCAAGAAGGTCGCCATCATCGGCTATGGCAGCCAGGGCAGGGCGCATGCGCTCAACCTCAAGGATTCTGGCGCCAAGGAAATCGCCATCGGCCTCAAGGCCGGCTCGGCGACCGCCAAGAAGGTCGAGGCCGACGGGCTCAAGGTGATGAGCGTGGCGGACGCCGCCAAATGGGCCGACCTGATGATGATGGCGACGCCCGACGAGCTGCAGGCCGACATCTACAAGAACGAGATCGCGCCGAACATTCGCGACGGCGCGGCGATCGCCTTCGCGCACGGCCTCAACGTGCATTTCGGCCTGATCGAGCCGAAGTCGACCGTCGACGTCGTCATGATCGCGCCGAAGGGCCCGGGCCATACGGTGCGCGGCGAATACCAGAAGGGCGGCGGCGTGCCGTGCCTGGTCGCCGTCAACCAGGATGCCTCGGGCAATGCGCTCGACCTGGCACTGTCCTACGCCTGCGGCGTCGGCGGCGGCCGTTCGGGCATCATCGAGACCAATTTCCGCGAGGAATGCGAGACCGATCTGTTCGGCGAGCAGGTCGTGCTGTGCGGCGGCCTGGTCGAACTGATCCGCGCCGGCTTCGAGACGCTGGTGGAAGCCGGCTACGCGCCCGAAATGGCCTATTTCGAGTGCCTGCACGAGGTCAAGCTGATCGTCGACCTGATCTATGAAGGCGGCATCGCCAACATGAACTACTCGATCTCGAACACCGCCGAATGGGGCGAGTATGTCTCCGGCCCACGCATCATCACCGCCGAGACCAAGGCCGAGATGAAGCGCGTGCTGAAGGACATCCAGACCGGCAAATTCACCTCGGAATGGATGCAGGAATACCGCGCCGGCCTGTCTCGCTTCAAGGGCATCCGCCGCATGAACGACAGCCACCAGATCGAGGAAGTCGGCGCCAAGCTGCGCGCGATGATGCCGTGGATTTCGAAGAACAAGCTGGTCGACAAGGCCAAGAACTGATCGAAATCCCCATTATTGCCTTTGCGCGTCCTCGGGCTGCGCCCTGCGGGCACGCGGGGGATTTCGAAGAACAAGCTGGTCGACAAGGCCAAGAGCTGAGCGAAATCCGTTCTTCCCGATCAAAACAAAAACGGCGCCGCGAGGCGCCGTTTTAACCTGTTCGGTCTGACCTACAGCTCAGCTATAGGGCGACCAGCATTGCTGGCGCGGGCCGCCATAGGGCTGGAACGTGTTGTCCCAGGCGCGGTACGACCGGTAGCGGTTATAGCACCACCGGACATGGGCGTTGGAAAGCCGCCCGGCGCGGTAGTAGCGGCGCGGTGCCGGCGCATAGTAGTCGTAGTTGTTGTAATTGTTGTACATGCTGCCGAGGCCAAGCCCGAGGCCAAGGCCAAGGATCGCGGCTGCGCCATCGTCATTGTAGCCGCCGTGATAGTGCCGGCGACCATGGCGCCAGCGCCAATTGTCGCCGCCGTCCCAGTTGCCTCCACCGTTCCAGTGCCGATCGCCGTTCCAGTTGCCTCCACCGTTCCAGTGCCGACCACCGTTCCAGTTACCTGACCGGCGCCATCTCCAATTGTCGTTGTTGAATTGGCGGTCATTGCCGCCCGCCCACTCGTCGCGAACCGGCGTGACCGTTGGCGCCGGCGTGCTTGTGGGAAGCGCCAGATCCGGTTGCATGATCGGTCCGGCAGCTGATGGCGCCGTGATGCCTGATATGACGCCCAGGGCGACAAGCCCCGATTTTACCGTGGATGAAAAGAGCGAGTTCATAACACTCTCCAAGAGCTAAAGGCCCCACGCCTACCCTGGAATGGGCCTACTGTGGATCTTTGCGTCTGAACGGCGGATGAACGGAAAGGTTCCGTCAACCATGGCGCGAATGCCGTCAGGTCCAAACGATCTTGGCTTGTGGTCCTGCGATCTTGTGTTCCGGCGCTCTTGCAGGCAAAGGTCAGGGCATGTCGCTGCGCCTTGCCACCTTCAATGTCGAGAACCTGATGAACAGGTTCGACTTTTCCGGCTATCGCAACCAGCTCAACGAGGATCGGACGCTGGCGCTGTTCGATATACAGAGCGAAGCCGAATACAAGATGCTGGAGCAGGCCCGCGCCATCGCGCAGTCCGACGACACGCGCCAGCTGACGGCGCTGGCGATCGCCGCCACCCGAGCCGACATCATCTGCATGCAGGAGGTCGACAATATCGAGGCGCTGAAGGCCTTCGAATACGGCTATCTGTTCAAGATGGTGGGGCAGGGCTATCGGCAGAAATACACCACCTCGGGCAATGACTCGCGCGGCATCGATGTCGCCGTGATGATGCGCAACGAGACCGCGCAGGGACAGCCGATCGAATTCGTGCGCATGACCAGCCATGCCTACGTCACCTACGAGCAGTTCGGGCTGCACACGCCTGAACTGGCGGCCCTCGGCAGCCAGGCCAATGAACGCATCTTCCGGCGCGACTGCCTGGAAGTCGACATCACCGTCGGCGGCGTGCCGCTGACGCTCTATCTCGTGCATTTCAAGTCGATGGGCTCGCCGCGCAACGGGCTCGACGGGCGCGAGGCGACGATGCCGGTGCGCATCGCCGAGGCGCAAGCGGTGCGGCGGATCATCGAGGAGCGTTTCGGCAAGGACCATGCCGCCGACAAGCGCTGGGCGATCTGTGGCGACATGAACGATTACCGCCAGCGCGTGAAGATCGCCGGCGATGATGTCGACGGCTACCATTTCGAGGTGATCGACGAGGCGCGGTCCTGCATCGACGTGCTGACCGCCGGCGGCTTCTGCGAGAACGTCATCGAGCGTCGGCCGGAAATGAACCGCTGGACCTTCTATCACACGCGCGGACCCGAGGAGCGGCATCTCTGCCAGCTCGACTATATCCTGCTGTCCAGGGGGCTGGCGGCGAAGAACACCACCGCTGTTCCCGAAATCATCCGCAATGGCCAGCCCTGGCGCACGATCTTTCCGGCTGGCCAGGAAGTCGAGCGCTTTCCGCGCGCCGGCTGGGACCGGCCGAAAGCATCGGACCATTGCCCGGTGGCGATCACGCTGGACATGGTTGGATAAGCATAATCGGGCTCGATAGGCGACATTGGGGCTTAGACGCATGAGTTTCGATCTTCCGCGCAATGTCATCCTGCCCGTCGATGCCGTCGACGTCCGGCTCGATCCCGGCCCGCATCCCTTCGCCAGGGATAATGCCGCGGCGATCGCCGAGAACTGGCAGCGCGAGATAGCAGCCAATCCGGCGCTGTTCGACGGCACGGTGGTGCTGCTGTCGCAGCTTGCCTGGCGTGACAACAGCCTGATCGGCCGCTGCCATGCGGTCAACTACTCCACCTTCATGCTCTGGCGGAAGCAGCGCGAGAATTCCGGAGCCGAGCACGCCTATGCCCATGCCATGCTGGTGGCCGGCGACAATGCGCTGGTGGCGATCCGCATGGGACGTCACACGGTCAATGCCGGCCGCGTCTATTTCGCCGCCGGTTCGTTCGAGCCGGTCGATTTCCGCGATGGGCTGGTCGATGTCGACTTCAACATGATCCGCGAGGTGCGCGAGGAGACCGGCCTCGACCTGTCGGCTGCTGAGCGCGGCGAGCGCTATCACGCCTTGTCGACGAACAGCGGCACGGTGATCTTCCGCCGTTATCACGAGCCGGCGCCGGCTGATGAGATCGCGCGGCGAATCTCAGCCTTCGTCGCCAGCGAAACCGATCCGGAGATCCAAGGGCCGGTGGTCATACGCCATGCCGGCGACCTGCCGGACGGGCTGACATCGTATATGAAGCCGCTGATCGAGTGGCACTTTTCCGGCGTGGATTAAGGGCGCGTCTTCTCCTGCGCCGCCTTGCGGTCGTTGCGGGCCGCGACGAGGAACAAGATAAAGCCGATGCCCAGCAACCCACCCATGGCCATTCCCATGGTCTGGCCGACGACTGCCTGGAAATCCGAGGTGACGCGATCGGGATTGGCCATGCCGAAGCGGGCGAGATACCACCAGATGCCTGCCAGGGCGGCCTCGATGATCACCATCGTCACGATCAGTCGTGTCTTCTTGCTCATGTGTCGTTCCCTCGACCGGAGATGTCTTGCCTTAGCATCGTCGACCAGCAGGCGACAGGGCTGTCGATGCAGGCGAGCGTCCAAGGTTGGGGATGGCCGCAGTCGTGGCGGAGCCGGCCCGGCCTTTTACTCGTGCCTCAACGCGTCGATCGGATCGAGGCGCGCACCGCGCAGGGCCGGGAAGAAGCCGAACACCATGCCGATCAGCGCCGAGAAGCCGACGGCGAGCAGGATGACCGCCGGGCTCGGCGCGAAGGGGATGGTCAGCGTCGCTGAGGCCAGGCCGGCGAGCGCCAGGCCGATCAGGATGCCGATGATGCCGCCGAGCAGCGACAGCACCGTCGCCTCGACCAGGAATTGAATCAGGATGTGCTTTTCGTGCGCGCCGATGGCGAGCCTGATGCCGATCTCGCGCGTGCGCTCGGTGACCGAGACCAGCATGATGTTCATGATGCCGATGCCGCCGACCAGAAGGCTGACGCCGGCGACCGCGCCCAGCATGCCGGTCATGGTGGTGGTGGCGCTGGCCATGGCGTCGGCGATCTGCGTCATGTCGCGGATGGCGAAATCGCTTTCGCGATCCGGCGTGATGCGCCTGATATCGCGCAAAATGTCCTCGACGCGCGGCTGCAACTCGCTGGTCGGCGTGCGGTCGTCGGCGGCGATGTAGATGTTGTCGATGTCGCGGTTGCCGGCGATGCGGCGCTGATAGGCGTGCAGCGGCATCAGGACGACATTGTCCTGGTCCTGGCCGAAGCCGGTGTAGCCCTTGGGTTCGAGCAGGCCGATGATCTTGCAAGAGGTGCGGTTGACGCGGATGATCTCGCCTTCGGGATCGCCGGCGCCGAAGAATTGCTGGCGCACCGTCTCGCCGATCAGGCACACGCCGGTGCCCGAGCGGGTTTCGGAATCGCTGAACGGACGGCCCGACATCAGCTTCCAGTCGCGCGCATCGAGATAGGCGCTGTCGGTGCCGGTGACGCCTGAGGTCAGGCTCTCGGTGCCGAAGATGACGCGAACCTGTTTTTGCGAGGCCGGCGAAATGGCGCGCGCGCCGGTCAGATGCGCGACCAGCGCCGCAAGGTCCTTCTCGGCCAGCGGCCGCACCACCTGGTCGAGCCCGCCCGGGCCGCCGGGGCCTGCCGGACGTCCTGCGCGGACGACCAGAAGATTGCTGCCGAGCTTGGAGATGTCGGCCTTGACCTTCTGCGTCGTGCCCGAGCCGATGGTCAGCATGGCGATGACGGCGGCGACGCCGATGACGATGCCGAGCAGCGTAAGGAAGGAGCGCAGCACGTTGCGGCGGATCGAGTGTAGCGAGAGGCGGACGGTTTCCCAGATCATGATATAGAGCCTGACCCATCCCGAAAGAGCCGGGATGGGGCTCTATCTTCCTGTTTGGCCATGATCCTGGCCGAAAACCGGATTCCACTTTTCGGGGTCATGGCTAAGTCGTTTCCAAGTTCACGTCGTCGGAGGCGACATGGCCGTCGAGGAAGCGGATGGTGCGCTCGGCATAGTCGGCGACATCGGCCTCGTGGGTGACCATGGTGACGGTCAGGCCGAGCTCCTTGTTGAGCTTTGTCAGCAGTTCCATGATCTCATGCGTGCGGGCGGTGTCGAGATTGCCGGTCGGCTCGTCGGCGACGAGCAGCATCGGCCGCGTGACGATGGCGCGCGCGATGGCCACGCGCTGCTGCTGGCCGCCGGAGAGCTCGGCCGGCGTGTGATGCTCGCGGCCGACCAGGCCGACCTGGGCGAGCGCCTGCATGGCAAGGTCGCGACGCTCGCGGCTGGCCACGCCGCGATAGATCAGCGGCAGTTCGACATTTTCCGCCGCCGTGGTGCGCGCCAGGAGATTGTAGCCCTGGAAGACGAAGCCGACATAGAGGTTACGCAGCATGGCGCGGCGGTTGCGGTCGAGCCGGCCGGCGTCGACGCCCAAGAAGGAGTAGGTTCCGGCCGTCGGCGTGTCGAGGCAGCCGATGATGTTCATCGCCGTCGATTTGCCCGACCCGGACGGGCCCATGATGGCGACGAATTCGCCGCGCCGGATGGCAAGGTCGACGCCGGCCAGCGCGTGCACCCGGGCCTCGCCCTGGCCGTAGCTCTTCCAGACCTTGTCGAAGGTGATGAGAGGCGCGCCCGCGGCCACGGCCTCAGCTCCGCAACTGCGAGGCGGTGATGACCTGCGCGCCTTCCTCCAGGCCGGACGTGATCTCGGTCAGTTCGCCATCGGTCGAGCCGATCTTGACGTTGACCGCACGCGGCCGTCCGTTCTCCAGCACATAGAGCGTGCGCGAACCGTCGGTGGGGGCCGTTGCGGCCTGGCGCTGGCGATTGCCGCCCGGACGGCCCATGCGGCCGGTGAACAGGTCGCTGAAGCTCCACGCGCGTGCTGCTTGCTGCGTCGGGCGATAGCGGAAGGCGCTGGCGGGCACGGTCAGCACATCTTTGGCCTGTCTTGTGACGACCGAAACCGTGGCGGTCATGCCGGGGCGCAGCAACAACTCGTTGTTGTCGACCTCGAGCCGCGCATTGTAGGTGACGACGCCGTCCGTCGTGACCGAGGCATAGGAGATGTCGCGGATCTCGGCGTCGAATGGCCGCTCGGGGAAGGCGTCGACGGTGAAGCGCGCATGCTGGCCAGTCTTGACGGCGCCGATATCGGCCTCGTCGACCGCCGCCACCAGCTCCATGTTCCGCAGATCGGCGGCGATGATGAACAGCACCGGCGCCTGCAGCGAGGAGGCGACCGTCTGGCCGGGGTCGACCGAGCGCGTCAGCACGATGCCGTCGATCGGCGCGTAGATGGTGCTGTTGGCAAGGTCGGTCTGCTGCGATTTCAGATCGGCATTGGCGATGGCGAGATTGGCCTGAGCGCTATCAAGCGCAGCCTTCGAGCGGTCGCGCGTCGCCGTCGCCGCCTCCAGCGACTGGTCGGTCGCCATGCCGCGCTTGGTCAAGGCGGCCGCGCGCACCAGCGCGCGCTCGTTCTCGGCCAGCGTCACCGTGGCATCCTCGACATTGGCGGCCGCGCCCTTGGCGGAAGCCTCGGCGCGCTCGATCTGCACCTGCAGCTTGGTGGTGTCGAGGGCCGCCAGCACGTCGCCCTTCTTCACCTGCTGATTCTCATTCACCGAGACCGAGCGGATGATGCCGGAGAGCTGGCTGGAAATATCGACCTGGGTGAGCGGCTGCAGCGTGCCCGTCGCCGAGACCTGGACGGTGAGGTCGGCCTTGGCGGCCGGCACCGTGGTGTAATCGATCCTGGCGGGCGTGTCCGCATACCACTGATAGAGGCCAAGTCCGGCGGCGAGCACGGTCAGGGTCAGCAACACATAGAGCCAGCCACGCCGGCGCGTCTTGCTCCGCCCCTTCTTGTCGAGCCCGAGCGCCGTCGCGATGGCGGAATCCGATTCCGTCTTTGGCAGATTGACAATCTGGTCCACGTCGGACCCCTATGATGCGCAATGTCCCTATCTGTGCACAGATCAGGGTTACCGGTTCAAATATCAAATTAAATTTCGCCCATGTTGGGATTGAGGCAGGAATGCAACCCCGGAACTACTTGCTTTACGATGTGTTTACGACCGTGCGACTGGCCGGCAACCCGCTGGCCGTGGTGTTGGATTGCAAAGGTCTGGACACGGCAGCGATGCAGGCCATCGCGCGCGAATTCAACCTGTCCGAGACGGTCTTCGTGCTGCCGCCGGACAATCCCAAGCATAAAAACCGCATCCGCATCTTCACGCCGGACTATGAAATGCCGTTCGCCGGCCACCCGACAGTTGGTTCGGCAATCGCGTTGGCCGACCTGGCTGGCGAAAGCGGGGCCGGCATCTTCGTGCTGGAGGAAAACATCGGCCCGGTGCGCTGCGCCGTCAGCAGGCATGACGGCGCCGCTTTCGCCGAATTCGACCTAGCGAAATTGCCGGAGCCGTTGAAGCTAGAGGCCGATCCGCAGGCGATCGGTGCCGCCCTCGGCCTGGCGCCGCATGAGATCGGCTTCGAGAATCACCGCGTCGCCTTCTGGTCGGCGGGCGTGCCCTATGTGACCATTCCTGTCGCCAATCTCGAAGCGGCGGGCCGCATCCGGCTGGACGACCAGGCCTGGTCGGAACTGGCGCCGCGCAAGAGCGAGTGGGCCTTCGCCAGCCCCTATGTCTATTGCCGCGAGACGTTGAACCATGAAAGCGCCTTCCATGTGCGCATGATCGTGCCGGGCACGCCTTCCTATGAAGATCCGGCGACCGGTTCGGCAGCGGCGGCCTTTGCCGGCGCCATCATGCATTTCGATGCTCCCACGGATGGCATTTCGCAGCTGTGGATCGAGCAGGGGCTGGAGATGGGCCGGCCGTCGCGCATCCGCCTGGAGCTGACAGTGCAGGGCGGAAAACTGGCCTCGGCGCGCATTGGCGGTAACGCGGTCAAGGTGGCGGAAGGCAGACTGTTCGTCTGATCGCGGTAAGGGTTTGTCGATTTGTCGGGAAATGATTCCGGCAGGGCTAGACATGACCGATGGTGGCGGCTATATGCCCGCCAACGCCGGTTTTTGCCGGCCGAGTGGGTGCGTAGCTCAGTTGGTAGAGCAGCTGACTCTTAATCAGCGGGTCCACAGTTCAATCCTGTGCGCACCCACCAAATTCCTTGAAGACTTGGTGGAAAGACCTGAAAGCGAGATGCGTTTGGCGCGTCTTAAGCATGCGTCGATTCCGGCGCGAGCCTGCCGAGGCTCGAGCAGCGGTGCGGGCTTGGCTACTGAAGCGTGGGTCGCAAATAACTGAGGATTGCCCGCACGATGGCCAAGACGCCGTCGATGGTGTCGAAGTTTGTCCTGCTTTTACCGACGATCCATTTAAGATCGGGTGATTCGGGCAAACGAAGGTCCTGGCGCACAAACCCGCCCGAAAGTATAAAGAGATCTAGATGTCTCGGATCGCCTTCCGAATAGTAAGGGAATTGGAAGAACAATCTTATAGGGCCACCATATGCGAGCTTGAACGTCATCGATAATCTAACGTTGTGACCAAATCTATCTTCGAAGATTCCGCTGAAACTAAGGTCTCGGGCATCATAGTGATGCCATTGCGTCGATAATCCCAAAGAATCCCAAGCTTTAAGGGTATGCGCCTTTAGTTCTTTGCGATTGGGGAATTTTGCCTCTTCAGGATCATGAGGAAGGGGTGGATCGACGTAACCTGTCTCGGTTCTCCACTCTTCTGCAGCGCTGCGGACGTCTTCAAAAACTTGAACGATTCCCGGGCCTGCCTGCTCGCCGGAAAAGATTGAAATTCGCCATTGAGAAATCATCTCGCACAGCTCTTCGACCGTATGGCCAGATCGTTCTGCCCAATCCTGTGTTGCCAGTATCCACGGCGAATTGTACTTCAGGCCGGCAAAAGCCCCGCTTTTGCTGTCGAAATCCCGGATAATCCGAGCAAGAATATCGCGAAGTCCCTGTTTGGGGTCCCCGAGAATCTGCAAGGGCTCATTCATCAGGTGTGATCCGGGCGTTGCGGTCTACTTCTCCGATACCCCCGCCTCGGCAAAGCTAGCCATCCTCGCATGGCACTCCAGCGCCGAGCGGACGATGTTGACGGCCAGGCAGGCGCCGGAGCCTTCGCCGAGCCGCATGCCGAGATCGAGCAGGGGGGGCAGGCCGAGCGCTTCGAGCAGGCGGCGATGGCCCGATTCGGCCGAAACATGGGCCGCGATGGTGTGGGAGAGGCCAGTCGGATGCAGCCTGGCCAGCGGGGCGGCGGCGGCGGTGCAGACGAAGCCGTCGAGCAGCACGGGTATGCCGAGATGGCGGGCGGCCAGCGTCGCGCCGAAGATGGCGGCGAGTTCGCGGCCGCCAAGGGCCGCGGCGATAGCCAGCGGGTCGGTGAGGGCCGCGGCGTGCCGCTCTAGCCCGGCTTCGATGGCGACCACTTTGCGCTTCAGGCCGGCGTCGTCGACGCCGGTGCCGCGCCCGGTCCATTTTTCCGCCCCACCACCAAACAGCGCCGCCGAAATGGCAGCCGCCGGCGTGGTGTTGCCGATGCCCATTTCACCAAAGCAGACCAGGTCGAGGTCTTTCGTTACGGCGTCATAGCCCGCCGAGACCGCGGCGAGAAAGGCTTTCTCATCCATTGCCGGCACTTGCGTGAAGTCGCCGGTGGGATGATCGAGATCGAGCGGGATGACATCGAGTTCGGCGCCGGCGATGCGGGCAAGCTGGTTGATGGCGGCACCGCCGCCGGCGAAGTTCGCCACCATCTGCACGGTGACCTCGGAGGGATAGGCCGACACGCCTTGAGCGGTGACGCCGTGATTGCCGGCGAAGACGAAGATTTTCACCCGGTCGAGCCTGGGCATGTCGCGGCCCTGCCAGCGCGCCAGCCAGGCGGCGATGGTTTCCAGCCGGCCGAGGCTGCCTTGCGGCTTCGTCAGCGTGTCCTGGCGGGTGGCAACGGCTTTGGCGGCTGTATCGCTGCCGGCAGGCAGGTCGAGGCAGGCGGCGCGCAATTCATCGAGGGATTTGAAAGGCATGGGGGCAAGGTCTCCGGAAGGGAATCAAGTCGAAGGGAATCAGGAAAGCGCAACGGAGGCGACGAGAAGCACCGCGATTTCACTCACCTGCTGCAAGGCTCCGATCGTGTCGCCGGTCTGGCCACCGATCTGGTTGAGGCAAAGGGCGTGGAAGGCGGCAAAGAACAGGCCGAGCAGGATCAGCGCGGCGATGGCGCCGCCGGCCCCGAGCAAGAGGAGCGGGATCGCGCCAAGCACGGCGCCGGCGATCGCGGTTTCAAGCGAGACGGTGCCGGCGCCGGCCGAGAGGCCGTCGGTGCGCGCCGGCGGCAACAGATGCATGAAGGCGCCCAGTACGCCCCGCGATGCCGCGTGCGCGGCAACAAGGGCAAAGAGCGCCTGGGTGGGATCCACCAGTTCCGAAAGCACGTTCCAGCGAATCAGCAGCGACAGGGCCAGCGCCATGGCGCCATAGGCGCCGATGCGGCTGTCGCGCATGATGTCGAGTTTGCGGCCGCGCGACTTGCCGCCGCCAAAGCCGTCGGCGACGTCGGACAGTCCATCCTCGTGCAGACATCCGGTGGTGATCACGGTTGCCACGAGGGCAAGTGCTGCCGCCGGCCCCATGGCAAGGCCGAATCGTTCCGCCGTGGCAAAGACGATGGCGCCGATCAGGCCGACGACGAGGCCGGTGGCCGGTGCGGCCCAGATCGCGGCGGCAAGGCCGCGGCCGCGAAAGTCGAGGTCGGGCAAAGGCAGGCGGGTGAAGAAGACCAGGCAAAGCGCGATGTCGTCGAGGATTTGCCTGGGCGAAAGGGTCAAATTCGGGAGCTTCACGCGCTGGCCCTCGCTATCGCATGGAAGAAGGTACCGCTGACACGACCACGCCGGTAGCCGGAAGCGCCGATCGGATTGCCCTGGCCGTCGGCAAGGTCGGCCAGAGGCTCGTCATTGCCGGTGGCCGTCATCTGCGCATAGTGGAATTCATGGCCCCGGATCAGCGCGCCTTGAACCCCCAGCGGGCAATCGGCGCGCAGCCGCGCCTCGCGATAGCCGAGATTCATCTTTCGCTTGGCGAAGCTGGTGGCGTGTCCGAGCAGGCCGAGCATGCGATGCGTTTCGCCGGCAGCATCCTCCAGCGCTTCGCCAAGCACCATGAAGCCGCCGCATTCGCCATGGACGGGCCTGGTCGCGGCGAAATGCGCCATTCCGGTATGGAAATTCGCAGCGGCGGCAAGCTTGCCGGCGTGAAGCTCGGGATAGCCGCCGGGCAGCCAGCAGACATCGCAGCTATCGTCGGGCGCCTCATCGGCAAGCGGCGAGAACCGAACGATCTCCGCGCCGGCCTTGCGCCAATAGGCTGCGACATGCGGGTAAAGGAAAGTGAAGGCGGCATCCTCGGCAAGCGCGATACGTTGACCGGGGGGCCGCAGCGCATCGCCAAAATCGCCGGCCGCCGGGGCGAGGGGCGTCGCCAGCCTCATCACGGCATCGAGGTCGAGCGATTTCTCCGCCATGTCGGCCAGCCGGTCGAGATGCGCCATCAGATCATCATACTCGCCGGCCTGGACGAGGCCGAGATGGCGCTCGGGCAGGTTCAGCGTAGGGTCGCGTAAAATGGCGCCGACAACGGGCAGGCCGATCGCCTCGATGGCGTCGCCGGACAGCTTGCGATGGCGTTCGCTGCCCAGCCGGTTGAGCACGACGCCGGCCATGCGCACATGCGGATCGTAGGTGGCGAACCCCTTGGCGACAGCGGCCGCCGTGGTCGACTGGCCCGACACGTCGAGGACCAGCAGCACCGGCAGGCCATAGAGCCGGGCAAGGTCGGCGGCAGAGCCGGTTCGCCCCGGCGCGGCCGGAATGCCGTCGAACAGGCCCATGGCGCTTTCGAGGATGACGAAATCGGTGTCTTCGGCCTGTTGCGCGGCCAGCGCATTGAGCAGCGACGGCGGCATCGCCCAGCTGTCGAGATTGACGCCGGAAAGGCCGGTGGCGGCGGTGTGGAAGCCGGGGTCGATATAGTCGGGGCCGGATTTGGCGCCGCGCACCCTCAGGCCGCGCCGGGCGAGCGCGCGCAAGATACCGATGGTGACGCTAGTCTTGCCCGAGCCGGAGCGCGGCGCGCCGATGATGATGGCGCGGGCGGTCATGCCTGCCCCGTCAATGCGGCGCGCATGGCGACGATGCCGCCGACGACGATCAGCGCCGGCGAGGTCAGCCCGGCGGCGGCTGCTTCCTCGGCGATTGTGGCGAGCGTGGCGACGACGGTCCGCTCCTGCGGCGTGGTGGCGGCGACGATCACCGCCGCCGGCGTCGACGGCGCCAGCCCGCCATCGAGCAGAGCTGCCGCGATCAAAGGCAAATTGGCCATGCCCATATAGACCACGACAGGCTGGCCGGTGCGGGCGATCGCCGCCCAGTCGATATCGTCGTCAGTGCCGGCGGCGTGGCCGGTCGCCAGGATCACAGCCTTGTTGATGCCGCGCATGGTGGCCGGGATGCCGGTTGCGGCGAGCGCGCTGAGGCCGGATGTCAGGCCCGGCAGCACGCGGAAGGGGATGTTTTCGCGTGCGAGTGCCAAGGCTTCTTCGCCGCCACGGCCGAAAATATAGGGATCGCCGCCCTTGAGCCTGATAACGCGGCGGCCTGCGCGCGCCAGCCGGACCAGCAGAGCGGTGATGTCATCCTGCTTCATCGAGGGCTGGCCGCCGCGCTTGCCGGCAAAGAACAGCTCGGCGCTTGCGGCAACGGCGACGACGTCCGGTGAAACCAGAGCGTCGTAGACCAGCGCATCCGCTTCGGCCAAAGCCGCCAGCACTTCCAGCGTCAGGCAGCCGGGGTCGCCGGGGCCGGCCCCGGCCAGCCAGACATGGCCCGGCTCCAGCGGGCGCGGCTTGAAATTCAACCGCGAAAAGGCCCGTTCGAGCGTGGCGTTGCCGCCGTTGTTTTTGGTGTTGCCGCTCACAATCCGTCCCGTCCGCGAAAACGCCGCTGGTAGTGGGCGTCGTACAATGAACTTTCGCCAAAACCTTCCGCTGCCAGCGAGCGGCCGACGAAGATGATCGCGGTGCGCTCCATAGGATCGGCGGCCAGCCGTGCCTCGATCGTTTCCAGCGTAGCGGTCAGCACCCGCTCGTCCGGCCAGGAGGCGCGGAAGACGATCGCCACCGGACAATCGCCGCCATAATGCGGCGTCAATTCGGCGACGATGCGGTCGATGGCGTGGATGGCAAGATGGATGGCGAGCGTCGCGCCGGTGCGGCCGAAGCCGGCCAGCGTTTCGCCCGGCGGCATTTTTGAAGCACGTCCGGAAACGCGGGTCAGCACCAGGCTTTGCGCGACTTCGGGAATGGTCAGCTCGCGGCGAAGTGCTGCGGCCGCGGCCGCGAAGGAGGGCACCCCCGGCGTCAGCGTGTAGGGGATGCCGTGCTTTCCCAGCCGGCGGATCTGTTCGGCAACGGCGCTCCACACCGACAGGTCGCCGGAATGCAGGCGGGCGACATCATGGCCCGATTTGTGTGCCTCGACATAGGCCGCCTCGATCTCGTCGAGCGACATCGGCGCGGTGTCGATCAGTTTCGTCCCCGGCGCGCAATGCTGCAGCAATTCAGGCGCGACGATCGAGCCGGCATGCAGGCAGACCGGGCAGCTTGCCAGGAGCCTTGCGCCGCGCAGCGTGATGAGGTCGGCCGCACCCGGGCCGGCGCCGATGAAATGAACGGTCATGGCGCGTCTCCGCTGATGGCGATGGCGCAGGTGACCGGGCCGAGCACGATGCGGGGGCCAAGCAGCTTTGCGCCGGTGCCGGCCACGGCAAGGGCGGATGCCTCGGAAACCGAGGGCGTGCCGGCGACTGCTTGCGACAGGTCGGAGTGGCTCAGCGTGTCCCCTGCGGCGCCACGAAGGGCCGCGTCATCGACGATGATGAGCGGAAGGTTCAACGTGCGGCCGGCGGCGGCAATCGCCGCTTCATCCTTCTTCGGTGCGGCAGTTGCCAGTGCGGAAAGCGCCGTCACGGCCAGCCCATGCGCTTCGAGAGCGGTTTCAATCGCGGCAAGCACGTCTTCAGCGCTCACGCCTTTGCGGCTGCCGATGCCTGCGACCATCATGGCTTCACCCAGCTCCATTGGGTGACCGGCATTGCCGGCCGCCAGGCCTGCATCGAGCCGACCGGAGATGCGCGAGAGATGTTTATCCGGGTAAGATCGCCGCCGAGCTTTGTGTGCTGCGCGAGAAGCAAGGCTTCCATCTCCAGCGTCACAGCGTTGGCGACGAGCCGGCCGCCGGAACGCAGCGCCTTGATGGCAGCGTTCAACACGCCGGTATCGCTGCCGCCGCCGCCGATGAAGATCGCGTCCGGCGTGTCCAGTCTGGCCAGCGCCTTGGGCGCGCTGCCTTCCACCACGACAAGGCCGGGAACGCCACAGGCGGCGGCGTTGCGGTGGATGCGGGCGGCGCGGGTCGGATCGGCTTCGATGGCGATCGTGCGCATCAAGGGGTGCGCCAGCATCCATTCGATGCTGATGGAGCCAGAGCCGGCACCGATGTCCCACAGCAATTCGCCGCGCCTCGGCGCCAGCGACGACAGGGTGATGGCGCGGATTTCGCGTTTGGTGATCTGGCCGTCATGGTCGAACAGGTGGTCGGCAAGACCAACCGTGAGCGGCAAGACGCGGGCTTGCGGGCTCGAATCAATTTCGATCGCCAGCACGTTGAGTGGATTGATGTTTTCGACGTCGAAGGCATCCGCGCGGGCGGCGCGCTGGTTCTCCTTTGGCCCGCCCAGCGCCTCAAGAACCGTCAACCGCGAGGCGCCGAAATCGAGTTCGGTGAGCAGGCGGGCAATTGCATCAGGCGCTTCGGCATCCGACGTCAGCGCCAGGATGCGCGCATTGGGCTGCAGCAGCGGCCGGATCAGGTCGAGTGGCCGGCCATGCAGCGAGACGATCTCGATATCCTGCAGCGCCCAGCCAAGGCGGGCGGCGGCCAGCGAAACCGCCGAGGGCGCGGGGATGACATGCATCTCCCGCGGCTTGACCTTGCGGGCGAGGGTGGCGCCGACGCCGTGGAAAAAAGGATCGCCGGAGGCGAGCACACAGACGTTTCTGCCGGCAAGCGCCAGCACATCGGCCATCCCGGCATCGAATGGCACCGGCCAGGGCCGCGGCTCGCCCTTGGCGAAGGACGCGACCAGCGCCAGATGCCGCTTGCCGCCGAAGATGATCTCGGCCTTGGCAATCCGCTGCTTGGCCTCGTCGCCGAGACCCGCTAAACCGTCCTCGCCGATGCCGATCACCGTCAGCCATTTCGGCCTGGCGCCGCGCGAACTTTCAGCAGGCATGATGACCCACCGCATTCTGATCCTCGGCGGCACCACGGAAGCCCGGCAACTGGCCGGCAAACTGGCGGTACGCGCCTCGGTCACGCTGTCGCTGGCCGGCCGCACGGAAACCCCGATCGCGCAAGGCGTGCCCGTGCGAAGTGGAGGCTTTGGCGGCGCCGAGGGGCTGGCCGCCTATCTCCGGGAGACCAGCACCGATCTGCTGATCGACGCCACACATCCTTACGCGGCGCGAATCTCCGCCAATGCCGCGCAAGCCGCGCGGCTGACCAGTGTGCCCATCCTTGCTTTGCTCCGCCCCGGCTGGGAGCCAGTCGAAGGCGACCGCTGGACGCTGGTCGATACAACAGGCGATGCCGTGCGAGCGCTTGGCCCGGCGCCGCGGCGCGTCTTCCTGGCGCTTGGCCGGCAAGAGGTTGCTGCCTTCGAAGCAGCCCCCCAGCATCACTATCTCATTCGCAGCGTCGATCCGGTCGAGCCGCAGCTGGCCGTGCCGGATGCGACCTATCTGCTGGCGCGGGGCCCGTTCCGTGAGTTGGACGAGCGCGCGTTGCTCCAAGAACAGCGAATTGAAGTCGTCGTCTCCAAGAACAGCGGCGGCGCTGCCACTTACGGCAAGATTGCCGCCGCGCGAGCGCTTGGCATCGAGGTGATCATGGTCCGCAGGCCGGCGTTGCCGGAGGTGCCTTCGGCTGAAACCGTCGATGAGCTCGCCGCGATGGTGGATCATTTCGTCGAGCCCGCTGCCGAGCGTGGCGTGTAGACCAGCGCCGGTTTGTCGCCGCGCTTGATGATACGGGTTTCCGGCGAGCCGATGATGATGCAGGTCGCCATGTCGGCCTTTTGCGCGTCGACATCGGCCAGCAGATAAACCTCGATGCGCTCGTCCGGACGGCCGGCGGCGCGGCCGAAAATGACTGGCGTGGTTCCGGGCAGGATCGCGGTCAGGCACTCGAAGGCGCGGCCAAGCTGCCAGGGGCGCGCCTTGCTGATCGGGTTGTAGAGCGCGATGACGAAGCCGGCGCCGGCCGCCGCCAGCAGACGCAGCTCGATCAGGTCCCACGGCTTCAGATTGTCGGACAGCGAAATGGCGCAGAAATCATGACCGAGCGGGGCGCCGATACGGGCGGCGACAGCGAGCATTGCGGTGATGCCAGGCACGACGGCCACATCGACCGCGCGCCATTCGGCCGGGCCGGCCTCGATCGCCTCGCAGACGGCCGCGGCCATGGCAAAGACGCCGGGATCGCCACCGGAAACCACGGCAACGTCGTGGCCCTCGGCGGCCTTGATCAAGGCATCCTTGGAGCGGGCGAGTTCCTCGCGGTTGTCGGACGCGACACGAGCCTGGTCCGGGCGCAGTTCGAGCCGGTCGAGATAGGGCTTGTAGCCATAGAAGAACTTCGCTTCGGCCACGGCGCGGCTGGCTTCAGGGGTGACCTGATCGGCATTGCCGGGCCCGAGACCGATGACGGTGAGACGGCCGCTCATGCCTGCGCTCCCAACGCCCCGGGCCGGCCGGACCAGCCGGCGACCAATATGATGGCGAAATAGGGCGCGTTGTCGTCCTGTTTGTCGGCGAGCTTCATCGAGACGCTGCCGGCCATGGTGCCGCGCTCGACATAGACGGCGCGGGTCAGCTTGCCGGTGGCTTCCAGCGCACGCCTGATCTTGGGCAGATTGCGGCCGACCTTCATGATGACGGCGGCATCGGTGTCGGCCAGCCGACGGGTCAACTCGAATTCGCTCATCGTGCCGGGCAGCACGGTCAGCACGTCATCGCCCTGGACGATCGGAACACCGGTCTGCGACCAGCAGCCGGACATAGCGGTGACGCCGGGAATGACCTCGGTCGGGAAACGATGGGCGAGACGCACATGCAGATGCATGTAGGAGCCGTAGAACAGCGGGTCGCCTTCGGACAGGACGGCAACCATTCGGCCTGCTTCGAGATGTTCGGCGACCTTTTGCGCCGACTCCTCGTAGAAACCGGTAATCTGCGAGCGATAGTCGTCGTGATCCTTGTCGATCTCGGTGGTGACGGGATAGAGCAGCGGCAGTTCCAGCATATCCGGGCGGAAGCGCGCCTCGACGATGGCCCGCGCATTGCTGTTGTTGCCGCGCTTGGCGAAATAGGCGACGACATCGGCTTCGGCCAGGGCCCGCGCGGCCTTCAGAGTCAACAGTTCGGGGTCGCCGGGACCGGTGCCGACGCCAACGAGCTTGCCTTTGGGAAGCGCGTTCACAGGCCGGGCCTCGCCAGGGAATTGAGCGCGGCGGCGGTCATGGCGCTGCCGCCGAGCCTGCCGCGCACGATGGCATAGGGCACGCCGTAGGAATTCTCGGCCAGCGCATCCTTCGATTCGGCGGCGCCGACGAAGCCCACGGGCATGCCGATGATGGCCGCCGGCTTCGGTGCGCCGTCGCGCAGTTTCTCCAGGAGATAGAAGAGTGCGGTCGGCGCATTGCCGATGGCGACGACGGAGCCGGCCATGCGTTCGCCCCACAGGTCGATCGCGGCGGCGGAGCGGGTGTTGCCGATGGCTTTGGCAATGTCGTGCGTGCGCGGGTCGCGCAGTGTGCAGATCACCTCGTTGCCGGCCGGCAACCGGGCGCGGGTGACACCGTGCGAAACCATTTCCGCATCGCAGAAGATCGGCGCGGCGGCGGCAAGAGCGCTGCGCGCGGCGGTGACGAAGTCAGGCGAGAAAACGAAATGGCTCGATGCTTCGACCTGGCCGCAGGCATGGATCATGCGGATGGCGACATCGGCCTCGGCTTCGGAGAAGCGCGAAAGGTCCGCCTCGTCGCGGATGATGGCGAAGGAGCGCTCGTAGATCGCCGTGCCGTCGTGGATGTAGTCGTAGGCGGCCATGCTCATTTCCGTTTTTTTTTAGTTTGGGCCTGTCGGTAAGTCTCGGCGATTGCCGCCGGCCCGAGCCTTGTCAGGCAAGCAGCGGCGGTCTCGCCCTGAAATCGTGCGCTGCGGATCACCGCCGCGACGCGACCAATGCCGCGCGGGGCGTCATAGCCCGGCCTGTAGCCGGCAGGAAGAGCCTTTGCCGTCGCGTTCACGACAAGTCCGGCTCCATTTTCGCCGCCGACGATTGTGAGCGCCGCCGGGCCGGGATGCGCGCAGCCCTTGGCGCAGCCGGAAACGTGCATGGTGAAGTCGAGGATGTCGGCGTTTTCGGCGGCGATCGTCTCGGCGATGTCACGGGTGGCGATGCGGCCGGAGGCGCAGGCCGGCGTGCCGGGGCAGGCGGCGATGCGCGTGCGCGGGTCGGCGGGGGAGGTGACGAAGCCGAGGCTGGCGGCAGTGGCTTGGAGAGACGGATCGGTGTCCGAGGGTTGGCCGAGGAAGAGCATCGCGCGGCCTGGGGCGAGGCGGATTTCGGTGGTGCCGAGGGTGACGGCGCTTTGGGTGAGAACGATGATTTTGTCGGCAGGCATGCTGCCGTAGGGAAGGGCAATGCCGAGGCTGAAAGTGTCGCCGGCTAAGGGGAAACGGCCGATAGGTTTGCGCGAGGGGGAGATGTCCGGCAGGACAGAGGAGGGCGCCTCGCGCAAACTTGGCAAGCATAGCCAATCCGCAAGAGACACCAACTGCCTTTCCGACAAGTCTCTTGCGTGAGCCTCGCGGCCTTTCTCTGCGACCATCCTCAGCACTGCAACGGCAATGTCGCGCGCGGCGTCGTCGCTTACGGTGGCGAGCAGCTTCGCATTCTGCCCATCACCCGCAACAGACACCTGCCACCGAACCTCGGCACCATTCCGCACCGCCTTCAGCCGCGCATCGGCCGTCACCGCATCCAGCGTCAGCTGCCCGCCGCCGTCCACCACGACAGACACTTTCGGTCCCAGCCTTGGCGTCAGCCCAGCATCCTCGATCGCCGCCCTGACCCGCTCAGCCAGCGGTTGCGGATCGGCGATCTCCTGCGGGTCGATCCCCGCCAGCGGCCCCGTCTCGACCGGCACGCCGGTCCGCACCGCAATGCCCAGCGCATCGACTTCCGCTGCCAGCAGCGTTGCGCTGTCCTCCGTCAAGCCACGTATCTGCAAGCTGCCACGCGCTGTCACTTCCATGACGCCGTTGCCATGCCGCAGGGCGGAATCGGCCAGACCGATCAACAGCTTCGGCGACAATCCTTCAGAAGATGGGCCTCCGGCAACCGGGTTGAGCCGCACCAGCAGCCCATCGCCGGTCTGCATCGGCGCCGACAGGGCCGGACAGGCGCCGCGACGTGAGAAGGCGTTCATGCCGCCACTCCCAGCGCTTCGGCCTCGGCAATCAGCGCGGCGAGATCGTCGTCGATGGAATTGCGCAAGGGATGCCAGAGGCCGCGCCGGCGCGCCGAGAGAAAACGCTCGGCAATGACTTTCGCGGCCGCCGGGTTTTCCCGAAGGATAAAGGCGCGGACTTCCGCGTCGCCGACATAGGCATCGTGCACGGCCTCGATCAGCGCGCCTGAAATGGCATGCGTGGTTTCGGCGAAGCCGACCAGCCGGTCGACCGTCTCGGCGAATTCGGAGGCGCCGCGCGGGCCGTGCCGCATCTGGCCTGATATGAAGCGCGCGTTGACGGCGCGGGCGCGCACCACGCGAGATACGGCCTCACCGACCGACCGCGGCTTCGGGTTTTGCGGGTCCGTCGTGTCGAGCACGATGACATCGGCATTCCGGCCAAGGGCGGCAAGCGCGGCCGAAAAACCGCCGATGAAGGCGACGTCGGCGGAGCCTTCGAGAATGTCGCGGCCGGGGTCGTCGCCGGTGTGGACCAGAAGATCGGCTTCGGCGATGCGGGTTTCAAACGCGCCCGGCGCCGAGATGCCTTCGCCGCCGGCGCCGCCATAGGTATGCGAGGTGGCGTCGAGATAGGCGCGGCCGATCTCTTCGCGCGCTGCCCAGTCGCCGCTGGACAGGAGATCCTCGACGCCAGCGCCATAGGTGCCGGGCGAGGTGCCGAAAATGCGCGGGCTAATCCTGCCGTCCGCTCGGGTCCGGGCCGCGAGCGGGTTTTCCGAATCGTCCTCGTCGCGGGCGGCGACGGCGTTGGCAGCGGCGTCGATCAGCGCGATCTGGGTCGGGAACATGTCACGGAACAGGCCCGATATGCGCCAGGTGACGTCGACGCGCGGGCGGCCGAGCGTGGCCGGCGGCAGCACTTCGATGCCGGTGATGCGGCCGGTGGCGGCATCCCATTGCGGCCGGCAACCCATCAGCGCCAGGCCTTGTGCGATCTCCTCGCCGCCGGTGCGCAGCGAGGCCGAGCCCCAGAGATCGATGACCAGCGAACGCGGCCAGTCGCCATGCGATTGCAGATAGCCGCGCACCACTTCTTCGGCCGCCGCCTTGCCCAGATCATAGGCGGTCGGCGTCGGCATGGTGCGGGGATCCGACGTGAACAGATTGCGGCCGGTGGGCAGCACGTCGGAGCGGCCACGCGTCGGCGCGCCGGCCGGGCCGGCCTTGACGTGGCGGCCGTCCAGCGCGGCAACCAGCGCTGACCTTTCAGCCTCGGCACTTTGGCGGCGCTTGGCGTCGGCCTCATCGTCGGGCGCGCGGCCGTAGATATGCAACCCGTCCTTGATGGCGAAGTCCTTGAGGTCGCAGAGCCAGGCATCGATGCGGCGCAGCGCCTCGTCGGGTGCGTCGGTCCCGGCGACACCGGCTTCTGCGGCGAGGCCGGTCTTTTGCGCCGTGTCGACGATCAGCTTGGCCAGGCGGTCGCGGCGGCGGCGGTCGAGGCCGTCGGCTTGGGCGTATTCGTCGACCAGGCGTTCGAGCCTGTGCTGATCCTCGTCCAGCCCGGCGCCGGTCAGCGGCGGCGGCAGATGGCCGAGGGTCACGGCGGCAATGCGTCGCTTGGCTTGTGCTGCCTCGCCGGGATTGGAGACGATGAAGGGATAGATCACGGGCAGGGCGCCGGTGACGATCTCGGGGAAGCAGCTTTGCGACAGCGCAACGGTCTTGCCCGGCAGCCATTCCAGCGTGCCATGAGCGCCGACATGAATCAGGGCATGCACACCCAGCGATTCGCGCAGCCACAGGCCGAAGGCGATCAGGGCGTGGCGCGGCGGCAGCGTTGGATCGTGGTAGTCGGCGCGGCGATCGGCGGAGCGGCCGCGGTCTGGGGCGAGGGCGACCGTAATGTTGCCGAAGGCGGCGGCGCGGAAGGGGAAGCTTGCTGAGGTCGTTTGTGAAGGTTGGCGCGAGGCGCCCCCCTCTGTCCTGATGTCCGGCAGGACAGAGGGGGGCGCCTCGCGCAAACCTGTCTTGTCTTCCGCTTTCCCCCACGCCGCCTCAACAGCAGTCATTGCCTCGACAGGCAGGTCTCGTGAAAGGTCGAGATACTCATCCACCCCCAACCCATCATCGCCCCGCTCCAGCAAATCCAGCAGTTCGCGCGGCGATTGCGGGATCCCTTCAACCGCATAGCCCTGTTCCTTCAGGTCATGCAGCATCGCCAGCACGCTCGACGGCACGTCGAGGCCGACAGCATAGCCGGTACGGCCGGGAGCGCTTGGGTAATCCGGGATCAGAATGGCCAGCTTGCGTTCGGCGCGGGGCGTGTCCTGCAACTTGATGAAGGCTGCCACGCGGTCAGCCACCTGCGCGACGCGATCCGGTTCCGGCCGGTTGGCGAAGGCGCGGTGGCCAAGCGCGGGATCGACATCGCTTTCGCCCTTGAAGGAAATCGCGCCGGCGAGGATGCGGCCGTCCAGTTCGGGCAGCACGACATGCATTGCGAGGTCGGCGGGTGCCAGGCCGCGCTGGTTGCTTTCCCAGACGTCGCGGCGGGTGGTGGCGACGATGACCTGGAAGACCGGCACGCCGGCGCGGTCGAACAGGGTTTCGACGCCGGGTTCGGCGCCGGAGGCGAAGGCGGTCGCGGTGATGATGGCGGCTGGTTTCAGAGAGGCCAGCGCGGTTTCGACGAAGGCGAGTGACGCCCGGTCCTTCAAGCTGGAGACGAAGATGGGAACCGGGGTCATGCCGCGCTGGCGCAGCGCTTCAAAAAGAGCGTCGATCGGCGCGACATCGGCGGCGAGAAGCATCGAGCGGTAGAAGAGAATGGGCACGACCTTTCCCTCGCCCTCGAGGGCGAGGGGGACGACGCCGCGGCCTGGCTCGTAGTAGCCGGCCTTCGGCACCGCCACCGGCTCAACCACAGCCGCGTCCTGTCCAGCCAGCCTGGCCAGCCTCTGCACCAGCGCGCCCATATTGGCCGGGCCGCCCTCGCGGAAATAGCCGAGCAGGTCGTCCAATTCCCGGCGCGGCAGCGTCGAGGCTTCGATCAGCCTGATATCCTCGTCATGGCTTTCGCCCGGCAGCAGCGCCAGCTTGATGCCGCGCTCGCGGGCGGTCGAGGCCAGCTGGTCGCAGCCATAGCGCCACCAGTCGTAGCCGCCGAGGATGCGCACCAGGATGATCTTGGCGTGGCGGGCGACGCTGTCGACCCAGAGGTCGACGGACATCGGGTGGCGCAGGTCGCGCAGGGCGGCCAGCCGCATCGAGGGCAGGCGGGCGGCATCCGCCTTCCAGGCGGCCGCCAGTCCGGCGAGGTCGCTGTCGGTGAAGGACAGGGCCACGATATCCGCCGGCGTCTGCCGCAGATCGACCGGCTCGGCGAGATCGTCGAGCGAGGCGGAGGTCGTGGTGAGGATATGCATCGCGGCCCGTGTCTGAAATCAGCCGGCGAGTATACGCTCGATTGCCGGGCGGTTCAGCCCCTTGAGGCCGATGACGACCAGGCGCGAATGGCGGTCGTCCTCGGCGGTCCAGGCGCGGTCGTAGTAATGATTGACGCGCGGGCCGACCGCCTGCAGCAAGAGCCGCATCGGCTTGCCGCCGACCTCGACGAAGCCTTTCACGCGCAGCACGTTTTCCTGTTCGGCGGCGGCGGCCACGCGCTGTGCCAGTTCGTCCGGATTGGCGATCGAGGGAATGTCGACGATGAAGGTGTCGAAGTCGTCATGCTCGTGGTCGAAGGCGCCGTCATGATGCGACTTACGGTTCTCGATGTCGTCCTCGACGGCGAGACCGAGCCCGAGCAGCACGGAGGGATCGACCTTGCCATGCGAGGTCGGCACGATCTTCACGGCACGGGCGGAGTGTTCGCCGATGATGGCGTTGGCGCGGGCCGAGCCGGCGGCGTTCATCAGATCGCTTTTCGACAGGATGATCAGGTCGGCGCAGGCGATCTGGTCCTCGAACAGTTCCTCGACCGGGTCGTCATGATCGAGGCTGTCATCTTGCGCACGCTGCGCCTGCAAGGCGTCCATGTCGTTGGCGACACGGCCTTCGGCAAGTGCGGGACCATCGACCACAGCGATCACGCCGTCGACGGTCACGCGGCTCTTCACTGTTGGCCACTGGAACGCCTGGACCAGCGGCTTGGGAAGAGCCAGGCCCGAGGTCTCGATCAGTATGTGGTCGACCTTCGGGTTCAGCGACAGGATCTGGTCGAGCGCCGGCACGAAATCGTCGGCCACGGTGCAGCAGATGCAGCCATTGGCCAGTTCGACGATGTTTTCCTCCGGGCAGGTGTCGATGCCGCAGCCCTTCAAAATCTCGCCGTCGATGCCGATGTCGCCGAACTCGTTGACGATGATCGCAATGCGCTTGCCGCCGGCGTTCTCCAGGAGATGGCGGACCAGCGTCGTCTTGCCGGCGCCGAGGAAGCCGGTGACGACGGTACAGGGGACGCGGGTGACGGAAGCGCTCATGATCAGTCCTTCAACAGGTCGAGGGGAGGAATGCGGGCAACGAGGCCGCGCTTGAGGGAAGCAGGCCGGTCGCGCCATGGAATGAGGCCGTCCGTCGAGGTGGCGAAGAGTTTGGCGCCGGCGACGAGGTCGGCGCCGCTGGTCACGGTCAGGTCGCCGAAGACGTAGCTCCAGCAGCCGTCGCGCAGGATCGCGGCGCTCAGCCGGCGCTTGCAATTGCCGAGACATTCGACCGTGTGGATGCGGATGTTTCCATCAGATGCGGCGCGGCGTGTGTCGTCAGCCAAGAGTTCGCCGGCGCGGGGATGGGCGTCGGAGCCAGTCTCGTCGCGGCACGAGGCGCAGACGATCACCGTGACGCCGGCCAAGGCTTCGCCGTCGGCGGACGAATTGTCCTCTGTGCCAGCCGAAAAACTGCCGTTCTGGTCCAAAAAACCGGGCTCCTTGCCCGGAAACCCGCCGGGCGATCGGATTCTTTTGTCGCAGACGGCAGGTCTCCTGGCTCGCGGGTCATCGCCTTGGGTGCCGCCTTCCCGGGAACATCCCAGTGGCTTTCGGCCTTGGCTCGTCGCTTACAGTTGCGGGGACAGCCGCGGATTTGAGATTTTTCACCTCTCACCGCATTCCCTCTTAGCCCCTGCCGTTGCGGGCAAGGGACCGTCTGGAGCGGATTTAGGCTTTTGCAGGCAGCGGTGTCAACGCACGGCTACGACATGGCGATGTCGGCAAGCGCCAGGCCCAAATCGCCGGCAGGCGTCACTTCCATGCGTTCAAGGCCGAGCCAGCCTTGCATCTGCTTCAGTTCCTCGGAGAGCTGCGCGGCGGTCTCGGGCGGTGCCTTGGGCTCGGCGTAGGCGGCGTGGACGCGCAGGACGCTGGCAGGCCGGTCGGCCTTGAGGTCGACGCGCGCCACGATCCTGTCGCCGAGCAGGAAAGGCAGGACGTAGTAGCCGTATTGGCGCTTCTCGGCCGGCGTATAGATCTCGATGCGGTAGTGGAAATCGAACAGCCGCTCCGAGCGCGAGCGCTCGAAGACGACCGGGTCGAACGGCGCGAGCAGGGCGCGGGCCTCGATCTTCCGGGGCAGGCCGGCGTCCTTATGAAGGTAGGCCGGCTTGTCCCAGCCTTCGACGCGCACCGGCAGCAGTTCACCCAACTCGACCAGTTCCTCCAGCCGGCCTTTCATGTCGGCCGGCGACAGCCGGAAGTAGTCGCGCAGGTCGCCCGATGTCGCCACCCCATGGGCGCGCGCGGAAATGCGCAGCAATTCGCGGTGCGCGTCCTCGGCTGGCGGCACGGGCAGATCGAGGATCGCCTGCGGCAGCACGCGCTCGGGCAGATCATAGAAGCGCTCGAAGCCGCGGCGGTGCGCCGTGGTGATGCGGCCGGCCCAGAACAGCCATTCGAAAGCATGCTTGGCGTGGCTCCAGCCCCACCAGCCGCCCGAACCTTTCTGGCCTTCCAGCGCCGAAGCCGCGATCGGGCCGCGCGCGACGACCTCGCGGTAGATCTCTTCTATGTAGGCGGCATGCTCGCGGCCCCATTTGGCCAGGCCCAGATACATCTCGTCGCCCTGCTCGGCACGTTGCATGCGCCAGCGCATCAGCGGGTAGGTCTCGACCGGCAGGAACGAGGCCTCATGCGCCCAGTATTCGAAGACCGTGCGCTTGCGAGTCACGGCGGCATTGTCGAGCAGCGCGAGCGGATAGGGGCCGAGCCGTGAATAGAGCGGCATGTAATGCGCGCGCACCACCGCGCTGACGGAATCGATCTGCAGCAGGCCGGTGCGGGAGAGCACACGGGCAAAGTGGCGGCGATCGGGTGTGCCATTTGGGCGGGGATCGAGAAATCCCTGTGCGGCGAGAGCGATGCGCCGGGCCGCGGCAAGCGAGATCTTTTCCTTCATGCAGCTGTCACTCTAAGGGCGTTTCGACCGAGGTCCGAGGGGTGATTCCAGCCCATGCTAGCAGGGTTTTTGCGGCAACCCTGTCAGGAGAGAAAAGTGGAGTAAAAAGAGAAGGAAATCAAACAGGAGCGGATCGGACCAGTTTCTCCGGATATGCCGTCCAGGTCGGCGTTTTGAACAAGGTTTGACTTGCTTCGCTGGAAGTGCTGCGCTAACCCTCGCCGCGTTGCAGCATAGGCCCCTTAAAACGGTTCAGCGGTTAATCTGTCACGCTTCCGCATTAAGGTCCGGTGCTGTAATCAAAGTGGATTGGCGCCAACGGAAAGCCGCTGCATGAACGCACTTCTCAGTTCGTACCTGCCCATCGTCCTGTTCATCGGCGTGGCGCTGGTCGTCGGCCTGGCGCTGCTGGCCGCACCGTTCCTGGTGGCCTACCGCAATCCCGATCCCGAAAAGCTTTCCGCCTACGAGTGCGGTTTCAACTCGTTCGACGATGCCCGCATGAAATTCGACATCCGCTTCTACCTGGTGTCGATCCTGTTCATCATCTTCGATCTGGAGGTGGCCTTCCTGTTTCCCTGGGCCGTGTCCTTCTCGAAGATCGGCATGCTCGGTTTCTGGTCGATGATGGTGTTTTTGGCAGTGCTGACCATCGGCTTTGCCTATGAATGGAAAAAAGGAGCGCTGGAATGGGATTGAACGACAGTTCAGGCACCCTCGTCGCGCCGAAGCCGAAGGGCATCATCGATCCCAACACCGGTCGGCCGGTGGGGGAGGACGATCCCTTCTTCCTCGAAATCAACAATGAGCTCGCCGACAAGGGGTTCCTGGTCACCTCGACCGAGGCGCTGATCACCTGGGCGCGCAGCGGCTCGCTGATGTTCATGACCTTCGGTCTGGCATGCTGCGCAGTCGAGATGATCCACACCTCGATGCCGCGCTATGACTCGGAGCGCTTCGGTGTCGCGCCGCGCGCGTCGCCGCGCCAGTCCGACATCATGATCGTCGCCGGCACGCTGACCAACAAGATGGCGCCGGCGCTGCGCAAGGTCTACGACCAGATGCCCGAGCCGCGCTACGTCATCTCGATGGGCTCCTGCGCCAATGGCGGCGGCTACTACCACTATTCCTATTCGGTGGTGCGCGGCTGCGACCGCGTCGTGCCGGTCGACATCTATGTGCCCGGCTGCCCGCCGAGCGCCGAAGCTTTGCTCTACGGCATTCTTCTCCTGCAGAAGAAAATCCGCCGCACCGGCACGATCGAACGGTAAATCCATGGCCGCATCCCTTAGCGAACTGTCGACCTATCTCGGCGAAAGGCTGATTGGTCGCGTCAATGACGCGGTGCTTGCCTATGGCGAGCTGACCATCCATGTCGAGCCGCGCGACCTCATCGAAGTCGTGACCTTCCTGCGCGACGATGCGCGCTGCCAGTTCATCTCGATCATCGATGTCTGCGGCGCCGACTATCCGTCGCGGGCCAAGCGCTTCGACGTCATCTATCACTTGTTGTCGCCGAAACAGAATGTGCGCATCCGCGTCAAGGTGCAGGCCGACGAGGAGACGATGGTGCCCTCGATCACCGGCGTTTATCCCGGTGCCGACTGGTTCGAGCGCGAGACCTACGACCTCTATGGCGTGCTGTTCTCGGGCCATCCCGACCTGCGCCGCCTTTTGACCGACTATGGTTTCGAAGGCCATCCGCTGCGCAAGGATTTTCCGCTGACCGGTTTTGTCGAAGTGCGTTACGACGACGAAGCCAAGCGCGTCATCTACGAGCCGGTCGAGCTCAAGCAGGAATTCCGCAATTTTGATTTTCTCTCGCCATGGGAAGGGACGGATTACGTCCTGCCGGGCGATGAAAAAGTCAAGACGAATTGAGGCGCCAGAATGGCTGAAACCTCCGTCCGCAATTTCAACATCAACTTCGGCCCGCAACACCCTGCGGCGCATGGCGTTTTGCGCCTTGTGCTGGAGCTCGATGGCGAGGTCGTCGATCGCGTCGATCCGCATATCGGGCTGCTGCACCGCGGCACGGAAAAGCTGATCGAGGCAAAAACCTATCTGCAGGCCATCCCTTATCTCGACCGGCTCGACTATTGCGCGCCGATGAACCAGGAGCACGCCTTCGCGCTGGCCGCCGAGCGCCTGCTCGGCATCGAGGTGCCGAAGCGCGGCCAACTGATCCGCGTGCTCTACTGCGAGATCGGCCGCATCATGTCGCACATCCTCAATGTGACGACGCAGGCGATGGACGTCGGCGCGCTGACCCCGCCGCTATGGGGCTTCGTCGAGCGCGAGAAGCTGATGGTGTTCTATGAGCGCGCCAGCGGTTCGCGCATGCATGCCGCCTATTTCCGCCCCGGCGGTGTCCACCAGGACCTGCCACGCCAGCTGGTCGAGGACATCGGCAAGTGGATCGACCCGTTCCTGAAATCGATCGATGACCTCGACAAACTGCTGACCGGCAACCGCATCTTCAAGCAGCGCAATGTCGATATCGGTACTGTTTCGCTGGCCGATGCCTGGGCCTGGGGTTTTTCGGGCGTCATGGTGCGTGGTTCCGGCGCGGCCTGGGACCTGCGCAAGTCGCAGCCCTACGAATGCTATTCGGAAATGGATTTCGACATTCCGATCGGCAAGAACGGCGACTGCTACGACCGTTACCTCGTGCGCATGGAAGAAATGCGCCAGTCGGCCAGGATCATGCGGCAATGCGTCGATCTCTTGCTCGGCAAAGAAAGCACCGGCCCAGTGTCGAACCTCGACGGCAAGGTCGTGCCGCCCAAGCGTCAGGCGATGAAGCGCTCGATGGAAGCGCTGATCCACCACTTCAAGCTCTACACCGAGGGCTATCGCGTGCCGGCCGGCGAGGTCTATGCGGCCGTCGAGGCGCCGAAGGGCGAGTTCGGCGTCTATCTCGTTTCCGACGGCACCAACAAACCGTACCGTTGCAAGCTGCGCGCGCCCGGTTTCGCGCATCTTCAGGCCATGGATTTCCTCTGCCGCGGCCACATGCTGGCCGACGTCACCGCCGTTCTTGGCTCCCTCGACATCGTGTTTGGTGAGGTCGATCGCTAAATGTCAGTCCGCCGTCTCGCAGAAGCCAGCGTCCAGCCAGCATCCTTCGCCTTCAACCGGGCGAACGCGGCAGCGGCAAAGCAATGGATCAAGAAGTACCCGAAGGGCCGCGAGCAGTCGGCGATCATTCCGCTGCTGATGCTGGCGCAGGAGCAGGAAGGCTGGGTCACCAAGGCGGCGATCGAGACGATTTCAGACATGCTCGGCATGCCCAGGATTCGCGGGCTCGAGGTCGCGACCTTCTACACGCAGTACCAGCTCAATCCCGTTGGCACCCGCGCGCACATCCAGGTCTGCGGCACCACGCCCTGCATGCTGCGCGGCTCGGAAGCGCTGATGGATGTCTGCCGCTCGAAAATCCATCACGACCAGTTCCACACCAATGACAAGGGCACCTTGTCGTGGGAAGAGGTCGAGTGCCTCGGCGCCTGCGTCAACGCGCCGATGGTGATGATCTTCAAGGATACGTTCGAGGATCTGACCCCGGAACGGCTGGCCGAAATCATCGATCTCTATGATGCGGGCAAGGGCGCTTCGGTGGCACCAGGACCGCAGAACGGCCGCACCGGCTCGGAGCCGGCCTCCGGCCTGACCACGCTGAAAAGCGAAAAGGCGATCCTCAAGTCGACCCGCGACCGCGAGGCCAGGGAAGCAGCCAAGGCCGCCAAGGCGGCACCCGACGCGATCATCGCCGCGCCCGTTCCGGCGCCCGCTGCCGCTCCGGTCGCGCCGTCCAAAGCCAGCAAGCCGAAGACCGACGCGCTCGAGACCAGCCCGGCGCTGAAGACACCCTCAAAGAACAAGGTGGCACCGGCGGCGGAAAAGGCGGCGAGCGTTTCGGCGCCGCTGCATTCAGCCGCCAATGCCAACAGGGCTGCGCCGGAAGTCGAGAAGGTCTCCAAGCAGCGCAATGGGCCCAAATCCAAGGCCGAACCGGCCGCTGCCTTCAAGGCGCCGGAAGCCAAGGCGCCGGCCGCCAAGTCGGCGAAACCGTCGCTGGAAGACAAGAACCGCCCGGCCGGGATCGACAGGCCGACCGCGGTGGACGATCTCAAGCTGATCTCCGGCGTCGGCCCGAAGATCGAGGGCGTCCTGCATACGCTGGGCATCTTCACGTTCGCGCAGGTCGCTTCCTGGAAGAAGGCCGAGCGCGAGTGGGTCGACGGCTATCTCTCTTTCCAGGGCCGTATCGAGCGCGACGACTGGGTCAAGCAGGCTAAGGCGCTCGCCAAGGGCGGCGTCGCCGAATACATCCGCGTCTTCGGCAAGAAGCCGGTCTGAGGGACGAAAAATGCTTCAGGATAAAGACCGCATCTTCACCAACATTTACGGCCTCTTCGACAAGTCACTGGCCGGCGCGATGGCGCGCGGCGCCTGGGACAACACGCCCGGCATCGTCGCCAAGGGCCGCGAATGGATCGTCAACGAGATGAAGGCGTCCGGCCTGCGCGGTCGCGGCGGCGCCGGCTTCCCGACGGGCCTCAAATGGTCGTTCATGCCTAAGCAGAGCGACGGCCGGCCAAGCTACCTCGTCATCAACGCCGATGAATCCGAGCCTGGCACCTGCAAGGACCGCGACATCCTGCGCAACGATCCGCACACGCTGGTCGAAGGAGCGCTACTCGCCGGCTTCGCCATGGGCGCGATCGCCGCCTACATCTATGTGCGCGGCGAGTTCATCAGGGAGCGCGAGGCGCTGCAGCGCGCCATCGACGAGGCCTATGAGGCCAAGCTGATCGGCAAGGGCAACACGTCCGGCTATGATTTCGACGTCTACATGCATCACGGCGCCGGCGCCTATATCTGCGGTGAAGAGACCGCGTTGCTCGAAAGTCTTGAGGGCAAGAAGGGCCAGCCCAGGCTGAAGCCGCCATTCCCGGCCAATGTCGGCCTCTATGGCTGCCCGACCACGGTCAACAATGTCGAATCGATCGCGGTGGCGCCAACCATCCTGCGCCGTGGGGCTGCCTGGTTCTCGTCCTTCGGCCGGCCCAACAATGTCGGCACCAAGCTGTTCTGCGTCTCCGGCCACGTCAACAATCCGTGCACCGTCGAGGAGGCGATGTCGATCCCGTTCCGCGAGCTGATCGAGACGCATTGCGGCGGCATTCGCGGCGGCTGGGACAATCTGCTGGCGGTCATTCCCGGCGGCGCCTCGGTGCCGCTGGTGCCGGCCGAGCAGATCATCGACACGCCGATGGATTTCGACGCGCTGCGCGACCTCAAATCCGGCCTGGGCACGGCCGCCGTCATCGTCATGGACAAGTCGACCGATATCGTGAAGGCGATCGCGCGGCTGTCCTACTTCTACAAGCATGAGAGTTGCGGCCAGTGCACGCCGTGCCGCGAAGGCACCGGCTGGATGTGGCGGGTGATGGAGCGGCTGGTGCGCGGCGAGGCGCAGAAGCGCGAGATCGACATGCTGCTCGACGTCACCAAGCAGGTAGAGGGCCACACGATCTGCGCGCTGGGCGACGCGGCGGCATGGCCGATCCAGGGCCTGATGCGGCACTTCCGCGGCGAGGTGGAGCGGCGTATCGACGAGTTTTCGCGCAACGCGCATCGGGCCGAACCGGTGATGGTGGCGGCGGAATAGTAGATTTTTGAATGCTGGAATAACGGGGCGGGGCGAACGAAGAAACGACCGGGAGAACTCTATGGCGCCCTATTCGACACCCTACCCATTGATGCCCAATTTGGACCAGATCGAGAAGATGAACCAGGACCTGACCAGGATGATGCCGAAGGAGATGGCCAGCGCCATCAACCTTTTCGTGCACCCTGTCGCGGGCGCGGCGGCGATGTCGGCGCTTGGCATTGGGTTTGCCAATCATGCGTTCGGCGTCTGGCTGGGCGCGCTTTCGGGCGCCGCCGAGGCATCACAGCGCCTCATGCAGCCGCTGATCGAGGATTTCGAGGCACGCGTCGAGCAATTCGAGGACGCGAGTTCGTCGTCCGTCAGGGCGCGGGCGACGGCCAAGACCATGATTGCCGAGGCGCAGTCCTTCGCGCAGGAGGTCACCGACATCGCCGCCAAGGAAGCCGCGACCACGGCGCCGGCGGTGAATGTCGCTCCGGCGGCCGGCGAGACCGCGGATGTGCTGCTGCCCGAGGATTTCAGGCAGCCCAAGGCGATCGACAAGCCGGCGAAACCGTCCGACCTCAAGGCGATATCGGGCATCGGCCCGAAGCTGGAAAAGGTGCTGAACGGGCTCGGCATCTGGACCTATGCCCAGATCGCCGTCTGGTCGCCGCAGGAGATCGCCTGGGTCGACGACTATCTGTCGTTCAACGGCCGAATCGGCCGTGACGACTGGACTGCGCAGGCGGCTGTGCTGGCCGCGAAGAAGTGAATGCAATGCCGGGCGCCGCGTCTGTCGCGCCCGGGAAATGAGATTGCGGGAAATCCGCAGGGGTTTGAAGCGAATGGCAAAGCTCAAGGTCGACGGGAAAGAGATCACTGTACCCGACCACTACACGCTGCTGCAGGCGGCGGAAGACGCGGGCGCGGAAGTGCCGCGCTTCTGCTTCCATGAGCGGCTGTCGATCGCCGGCAATTGCCGCATGTGCCTGATCGAGGTGAAGGGCGGGCCGCCCAAACCGCAGGCGTCCTGCGCCATGGGCGTGCGCGATTTGCGCCCCGGCCCCAATGGCGAGCCGCCGGAAATCTTCACCAACACGCCGATGGTCAAGAAGGCCCGGGAAGGCGTGATGGAGTTCCTGCTGATCAACCATCCGCTGGATTGCCCGATCTGCGACCAGGGCGGCGAGTGCGACCTGCAGGACCAGGCCATGGCCTTCGGCGTCGATTCCTCGCGCTATCATGAGAACAAGCGGGCGGTCGAAGACAAGTATATCGGGCCGCTGGTCAAGACGGTGATGAACCGCTGCATCCATTGCACGCGCTGCGTCCGCTTCACCACGGAAGTCGCCGGCATTTCCGAACTCGGCCTGATCGGCCGCGGCGAGGACGCCGAGATCACCACCTATCTCGAACAGGCGATGACCTCGGAACTGCAGGGCAATGTCATCGATCTGTGCCCGGTCGGTGCGCTGACCTCCAAGCCCTTCGCCTTCCAGGCGCGGCCCTGGGAACTGACCAAGACCGAATCCATCGACGTGATGGATGCGGTCGGCTCGGCGATCCGTATCGACAGCCGTGGCCGTGAAGTGATGCGTATCCTGCCGCGCGTCAACGAGCAGGTGAACGAGGAGTGGATTTCCGACAAGACCCGCTTCATCTGGGACGGATTGCGCACGCAGCGCCTCGACCGCCCCTATGTGCGCAAGGATGGCAGACTGGTTGCGGCAAGCTGGGCCGAAGCCTTCGCGACGATCAAGGACGCGGTGTCGAAGACGACGCCCGAGAAGATCGGCGCCATTGCGGGCGATCTCGCTGCCGTCGAGGAAATCTACGCGCTGAAGCTGCTGATGGCTTCGCTGGGTTCCAAGAATGTCGACTGCCGCCAGGATGGCGCCGCGCTTGATCCGGCGCTCGGACGTGCCAGCTACATTTTCAACCCGACCATCGAAGGCATCGAGCAGGCCGACGCGGTGCTGATCATCGGCGCCAATCCGCGCTTCGAGGCCTCGGTGCTCAATGCGCGCGTCCGCAAGCGCTGGCGGGTCGGCAATCTGCCGGTCGGCGTCATCGGCGATATCGGCGACACGCGCTACGAGTATGAATTGCTCGGTGCCGGGCCGGATTCGTTGAAGGATCTGGCCGACGGCAATGGCAAGTTCTTCCAGACGCTGAAGAAGGCGACGCATCCGCTGATCATTATCGGCCAGGGCGCGCTGGCGCGGGCCGACGGCGCGGCCGTGCTCGGCCAGGCGGCGAAGCTCGCCGCTGCCGTCAATGCCGCTCGCGCCGACTGGAACGGCTTTGCCGTGCTGCACAATGCGGCGGCGCGCGTCGGCGGCCTCGATCTCGGTTTCGTCCCGGGTGAGGGCGGCAAGGACGTCGCCGGCATGCTGGGCGAAACGGACGTGCTGTTCCTGCTCGGCGCCGACGAGATCGACATGGGCAAGACCGGCGGCGCCTTCGTCGTCTATATCGGCACCCATGGCGACCACGGCGCGCACCGCGCCAATGTCATCCTGCCGGCGGCTGCCTACACGGAAAAGTCGGGCACCTACGTCAACACCGAAGGGCGTGTGCAGCAGACCAACCGCGCCGGCTTCGCGCCTGGCGATGCGCGCGAGGACTGGGCGATCCTCAGGGCCCTGTCCGATGTGCTGGGCAAGAAACTGCCGTTCGATTCGCTGCCGCAGCTGCGCGCCAAACTCTATGGCGAGTACCCGCATCTGGCCCGCATCGATCAGGTCGCGGCCGGCAATGCCGAGGACATCGGCGGCGTGGCGAAGCTCGGCGGGCGGCTGAACAAGGGCACCTTCACCTCGCCGGTCAAGGATTTCTACCTGACCAACCCGATCGCGCGGGCATCGGCCGTGATGGCGGAATGCTCGGCACTGGCCAAGAGCGGCTTCAAGCAGGCGGCGGAATAAGCATGGACACCTTCTTCTCCTTCTACGTGCTGCCGGCACTGCTGATCCTTCTGAAGTCGGTCGTGCTGATCGTGGTGCTGCTGATCTTCGTGGCCTACATCCTCTACGCCGACCGCAAGATCTGGGCGGCGGTGCAACTGCGCCGCGGTCCGAACGTCGTCGGCCCCTGGGGCACGCTGCAGGCCTTTGCCGACCTGTTGAAATTCGTCTTCAAGGAGCCGGTCATCCCGTCCGGCGCCAACAAGGGCGTGTTCCTTCTGGCGCCGCTGGTGTCGGCGGTGCTGGCGATCTCGGCCTGGGCGGTCATTCCGGTCAGCCAGGGCTGGGCGATCGCCAACGTCAATGTCGGCGTCCTCTATGTCTTCGCCATCTCCTCGCTCGAGGTCTACGGCGTGATCATGGGCGGCTGGGCGTCCAACTCGAAATACCCGTTCCTCGGCGCGCTGCGTTCGGCGGCGCAGATGGTGTCCTACGAAGTCTCGATCGGCTTCGTCATCGTCACCGTGCTGCTCACCGCCGGCTCGCTCAACCTCAGCGATATCGTGCTGTCGCAGCAGGGTGGGCTTGGCACCAGGCTTGGCCTGCCCAACACCTTCCTCGACTGGAACTGGCTGGCGCTGTTTCCGATGTTCATCATCTTCTTCATCTCGGCGCTGGCCGAGACGAACCGGCCGCCTTTCGACCTGGTCGAAGCCGAATCGGAGCTGGTCGCCGGCCACATGGTCGAATATTCGTCGACGCCGTTCCTGCTGTTCTTCCTCGGCGAATATGTCGCCATCGTCCTGATGTGCGCGCTGGCCACCGTCCTGTTCCTCGGCGGCTGGCTGCCACCCTTCGACTTCGCGCCCTTCACCTGGGTGCCCGGGGTCATCTGGTTCGTGCTGAAGGTCTGCTTCGTGTTCTTCGGCATCTCGATGGTGAAGGCCTTCGTGCCGCGCTATCGCTACGACCAGCTGATGCGGCTGGGCTGGAAAGTGTTCCTGCCGATCTCGCTGTTCATGGTGGTCGCCACCGCAGCCTTCCTCAAGATCACGGGGTTTGCGTGATGTCCGCTTTGTCCCAGGCCGCAAAATCGCTGCTGCTGCAAGATTTCGTCAGCGCGTTCTTCCTGTCCATGCGCCAGTTCTTCGCGCCGAAGGAGACGATCAACTACCCGCACGAGAAGGGGCCGGTCAGCCCGCGCTTCCGGGGCGAGCATGCGCTGCGCCGCTATCCCAATGGCGAGGAACGCTGCATCGCCTGCAAATTGTGCGAGGCGATTTGCCCGGCGCAGGCCATCACCATCGAGGCCGGCCCGCGCCGCAATGACGGCACGCGCCGCACGGTGCGCTACGACATCGACATGGTGAAGTGCATCTACTGCGGCTTCTGCCAGGAAGCCTGCCCGGTCGACGCCATCGTCGAGGGGCCGAATTTCGAATTCGCGACGGAAACGCGCGAGGAGCTCTACTACGACAAGGACAAGCTGCTGGCGAATGGCGACCGGTGGGAGCGCGAACTCGCGCGCAACATCTCATTGGATGCGCCGTACCGCTGATATTTGACGCATGGACGAGGCGAGGGCCCTCGTCTAAGGACACAACGAAACTTGCCGGCCGGAAGCGGTCGCAAAAATCAAACAGGACGAACGTCCTGTTTGGGATAGGAACCCGGGGGAACCCCAATGCTGAGTGGACTAGAGGCGGCCTTTTTCTACCTCTTCGCCTTTGTCGCCGTGGCGTCGGCGTTCATGGTCATTTCATCGCGCAACCCCGTGCATTCGGTGCTGTTCCTGATCCTGACCTTCTTCAACGCCGCCGGCCTGTTCATGCTGACCGGCGCCGAGTTCCTGGCGATGATCCTGCTCGTGGTCTATGTCGGCGCCGTCATGGTGCTGTTCCTGTTCGTCGTCATGATGCTCGACGTCGACTTCGCTGAAATGAAAGAGGGTGCGCTGCAATACGCGCCGATCGGCGCGCTGGTCGGGCTGATCTTGGCGGCGGAGCTGATTGTCGTGCTCGGCGGCTACACATTCGCGCCGAAGCTGGCCGCGACGGTGTCGAAGCCCATTCCCGATCTCGCCACGCGCTCGAACACGGCCGCGCTCGGCGACATCCTCTATACCGACTACCTCTACTACTTCCAGATTTCGGGCCTCATCCTGCTGGTTGCCATGATCGGCGCCATCGTGCTGACGCTGCGCCACAAGGAAGGGATCAAGCGGCAGTCGATCGCAGCCCAGGTCGGTCGCACGCCAGCCACCGGCATGGAAATCCGCAAGGTCAAGTCGGGCGAAGGAGTCTGAGATGGTCGTCGGTATCGCACATTATCTGACCGTATCGGCTGTTCTGTTCACGCTCGGCGTGTTCGGCATCTTCCTGAACCGCAAGAACGTCATCGTCATCCTGATGTCGGTCGAGCTGATCCTGCTTGCGGTCAACATCAACTTCGTCGCTTTTTCGGCGGCGCTCGGTGATCTGGTCGGCCAGGTGTTCGCGCTGTTCGTGCTGACGGTCGCGGCGGCTGAAGCGGCAATCGGACTTGCCATTCTCGTCGTCTTCTTCCGCAACCGCGGCTCGATCGCGGTCGAAGACGTGAACATGATGAAGGGTTGACGGAACCACCATGTATCAGGCCATCGTCTTCCTTCCCCTGCTCGGCTTCCTGATCGTCGGCCTGTTCGGCACGTCGCTCGGCGCCAAGGCGTCCGAATACATCACCTCAGGCTTCCTGGTGATCGCCGCGATACTGTCGTGGGTCGCCTTCTTCACCGTCGGCTTCGGCCACGGCGAGGTGTTCACCGTGCCGGTGCTGCGCTGGATCCAGTCGGGCGGGCTCGAAGCGTCCTGGGCGCTGCGCATCGACACGCTGACGGTGGTGATGCTGGTGGTGGTCAACACCGTGTCGGCGCTGGTCCATATCTATTCGATCGGCTACATGCATCACGATCCGAACCGGCCGCGCTTCTTCGCCTATCTGTCGCTCTTCACTTTCGCCATGCTGATGCTTGTGACCGCCGACAACCTCGTGCAGATGTTCTTCGGCTGGGAAGGCGTCGGTCTCGCCTCCTACCTGCTGATCGGCTTCTGGTACAAGAAGCCGTCGGCCAATGCCGCGGCTATCAAGGCCTTCGTCGTGAACCGCGTCGGCGATTTCGGCTTCGCGCTCGGCATTTTCGGCGTGTTCGTGCTGTTCGGCTCGGTCAATCTCGGCACCATCTTCGCCAATGCGGCGACGTTCGTTCCGGCCGAAGGCGCGCCGCAAGGTGCTGCCGTGCTGACCTTCCTCGGCCATGCGCTGGACAAGCAGGCGGCCATGACCGTCGTCTGCCTGCTGCTGTTCATGGGCGCCATGGGCAAGTCGGCGCAGGTGCCGCTGCACACCTGGCTGCCGGACGCCATGGAAGGCCCGACGCCGGTCTCAGCGCTCATCCATGCCGCCACCATGGTGACGGCGGGCGTGTTCATGCTGGCGCGGCTGTCGCCGCTGTTCGAATTGTCGCATTCGGCGCTGACCGTGGTGACCTTCATCGGCGCCTTCACCGCCTTCTTCGCGGCGACCGTCGGCCTCGTCCAGAACGACATCAAGCGCGTCATCGCCTATTCGACCTGCTCGCAGCTCGGCTACATGTTCGTGGCGCTCGGCGTCGGCGCCTATGGCGCGGCGATCTTCCATCTGTTCACGCATGCCTTCTTCAAGGCGCTGCTGTTCCTCGGCTCGGGCTCGGTCATCCATGCCGTCTCCGACGAGCAGGACATGCGCAAGATGGGCGGCCTCAGAAAGCTGATCCCGAGCACCTACTGGATGATGGTGATCGGCACGCTGGCGCTGACCGGCGTTGGCATTCCCGTGACTGTCATCGGCACCGCAGGCTTCTTCTCCAAGGACGCCATCATCGAAAGCGCCTTTGCCAGCCACAATTCGGTTGCCGGCCTCGCCTTCGTGCTGCTGGTCATCGCCGCCTGCTTCACCTCCTTCTACTCCTGGCGGCTGATCTTCATGACCTTCCACGGCAAGCCGCGGGCGAGCCATGAGGTGATGCACCATGTGCATGAATCGCCGCCGGTGATGCTGGTGCCGCTGTTCGTGCTGGCCGCCGGAGCGCTGTTCGCCGGCATCATCTTCCACAATTCCTTCATCGGCGAAGGCTATGCCGAGTTCTGGAAGGCGTCGCTGTTCACGCTGCCGGACAATCACATCCTGCACGAAATCCACGAACTGCCGCTGTGGGTCGAACTGTCGCCCTTCATCGCGATGCTGATCGGCTTCGCGGTGGCCTGGAAGTTCTACATCCGCTCACCGGAATTGCCCCCGAGCGTCGCCGCGAACCATCGCTTGCTCTATGCTTTCCTGCTCAACAAGTGGTATTTCGACGAGCTCTACGACTTCCTGTTCGTGCGGCCCGCCAAGCGTCTCGGCCATTTCCTGTGGAAGACCGGTGACGGCACCGTCATCGACGGTCTCGGGCCGGATGGCATTTCGGCGCGCGTCGTCGATGTCACCAACCGCGTCGTCAAGCTGCAGACCGGCTACCTCTACCATTATGCCTTCGCCATGCTGATCGGCGTTGCCGCACTCGTCACCTGGATGATGCTCTGATGACCGCCTGGCCAATCCTCTCGCTGGTCACCTTCCTGCCGCTGGTTGGTGCGCTGCTGATACTGTTCATCAGGGATGACAGCGAAAACGCGCGCCGCAACATCCGCGCCATCGCGCTGTTGACGACGACGTTCACCTTCATCGTCTCGCTGTTCATCTGGACCGGCTTTGACAATTCGCAGGCCGGCTTCCAGTTCGTCGAAAAACTCGCCTGGCTCGACTCCGGCATTTCCTACCATATGGGCGTCGACGGCATTTCCATGCTGTTCGTCATCCTGACGACGTTCCTGATGCCGCTCTGCATCCTGGCGTCGTGGGAAGCGATCGACAAGCGCGTCAAGGCCTACATGATCGCCTTCCTGCTGCTCGAGACGCTGATGATCGGCGTGTTCTGCGCGCTGGATATCGTGCTGTTCTACGTCTTCTTCGAAGCCGGCCTGATCCCGATGTTCATCATCATCGGCGTGTGGGGCGGCAAGCGGCGCGTGTATGCCTCGTTCAAGTTTTTCCTCTATACGCTCGCCGGTTCGGTGCTGATGCTGCTCGCCATCATGGCGATGTTCTTCCAGTCCGGCACGACCGACATACCGACGCTTCTGACGCACAGCTTCCCGGCCAACATGCAGACCTGGCTGTGGCTCGCCTTCTTCGCCTCCTTCGCGGTGAAGATGCCGATGTGGCCGGTGCACACCTGGCTGCCCGACGCGCACGTCGAGGCGCCGACGGCGGGTTCGGTGATCCTGGCCGCAATCCTGCTCAAGATGGGCGGATACGGCTTCCTTCGCTTCTCGCTGCCGATGTTCCCGCTGGCGTCGGAGATGTTCGCGCCGCTGGTCTTCACGCTGTCGGTCGTCGCCATCATCTACACCTCGCTGGTGGCGCTGATGCAGGAGGACATGAAGAAGCTGATCGCCTATTCCTCGGTCGCCCATATGGGCTTCGTCACCATGGGCATCTTCGCCATGAACCAGGAAGGTGTGCAGGGCGCGATCTTCCAGATGCTCAGCCACGGCCTCGTCTCGGGCGCGCTGTTCCTGTGCGTCGGCGTCATCTACGACCGCATGCACACGCGTGAGATCGCTGCCTATGGCGGCCTGGTCAACAACATGCCGAAATATGCCACCGTGTTCATGGTCTTCACCATGGCCAATGTCGGCCTGCCCGGCACCAGTGGCTTCGTCGGCGAGTTCCTGACCATGCTCGGCGTCTTCCGGGTCAACACCTGGGTGGCGTTCTTCGCCGCCACCGGCGTCATCCTGTCGGCCGCCTACGCGCTCTGGCTCTACCGCAGGGTGATCTTCGGCGCGCTGACCAAGGACAGCCTGAAAGGGCTGCTCGACCTGTCGCTGCGCGAGAAGGTGATCATCTACCCGCTGGTCGCGCTGGTCATCTTCTTCGGCGTTTATCCCGCTCCCGTCTTCGACGCGACGGCCCAGTCGGTCAAATCGCTCGTCACCAATGTCACCGCATCCATCGGCGCCGCGCAGACCGCGGCGGCGAACTGACCCAGGGGTTTTGCGAACCATGACGCCGGACCTTCTCTCCAGCCTGTCGCTCTCGACGCCCGAGCTGATCCTTGCCTTCGGCGCGCTCGCGCTGCTGATGGTCGGAGCCTATTCGCGCGCCAACACCGCCAATACCGTGACCGGGCTTGCCGTCGCGGTGCTGGTAATCGCCGGCGCCTGGCTGATCCTTTCCACCGGGCAGGGCAACGCCTATGGCAACGCCTTCATCCAGGATCCCTTCTCCCGTTTCATGAAGGTGCTGGCGCTGGTCGGCTCGGCTGTGACGCTCGTCATGTCGATGCGCTTTGCCAAGGCGGAGCGTTTCGACAAGTTCGAATATCCGGTGCTCATCCTGCTGTGTACGCTCGGCATGATGCTGATGATCTCGGCCAACGGCATGATCGGGCTCTATCTCGGCCTCGAACTTCAGTCGTTGGCGATCTACGTGCTGGCGGCGATCAACCGCGACAATCTGCGTTCGACCGAGGCGGGGCTGAAATACTTCGTCCTCGGCGCGCTGTCGTCGGGCATGCTGCTCTACGGCATCAGCCTGGTCTACGGCTACACCGGCAACACCGGCTTCCAGGAAATTGCCTCGGCGCTCGGCAGCGGCGGGCGGCAGCTCGGCCTTGTTTTCGGCCTGGTCTTCGTGCTGGCCGGCCTCGCCTTCAAGATCTCGGCGGTGCCGTTCCATATGTGGACGCCCGACGTCTATGAAGGCGCACCGACGCCGGTGACGGCCTTCCTGGCGGCGGCTCCCAAGATGGCGGCGATGGCATTGATCGTGCGCGTCACCATGGGCGCGTTCAAGCCGATCGCCGCCGACTGGCAGCAGATCATCGTCTTCATCTCGATCGCCTCGATGGCGCTCGGCGCCTTTGCCGCCATCGGCCAGACCAACATCAAGCGCCTGATGGCCTATTCCTCGATCGGCCATATGGGCTACGCGCTGGTCGGCCTTGCCGCCAACAGCCAGGCCGGCGTGCGCGGTGTCGCCATCTATATGCTGATCTATCTGGTGATGACGCTCGGCACCTTCGCCTTCATCCTCGCCATGCGGCGCAAGGAGGGCAATGTCGAGCAGATCAGCGACCTGGCCGGGCTCTCCTCGACCAACCCGATCATGGCGACCATCCTCACCATCCTGATGTTCTCGCTGGCCGGCATTCCGCCGCTCGCCGGCTTCTGGGGGAAGTGGTACGTCTTCCTCGCCGCCATCAACGCCAACCTCTACGCGCTGGCGATCATCGGCGTGCTGGCGTCGGTGGTGGGCGCCTATTACTATCTGCGCATCATCAAGATCATGTGGTTCGACGAACCGGTCGGCGGCTTCGTGCCGATGGCCAGCGAATTGCGTGTCGTGCTCGGCGTCTGCGGCGCCTTCGTGCTGTTCTATGTGCTGATCGGCGGACCGATCGGCACCTATGCCGAAGCCGCCGCCAAGACATTTTTCTGACGGGATGGCATTTCGGCTGGCCCCAACCTCGGCGTCGGAAGGGTTCCGGCTCGAGGCCCATGACAGCGTCGGCTCCACCAACACGGTGGCGCTGGATCACGCCCGGGCCGGTGACCCGGGCAGGCTGTGGGTCGTTTCCAAGAAGCAGGAAAGCGGACGTGGCCGGCGCGGCCGCGCCTGGGTGTCGCCCGATGGCAACCTGGCGGCGACCTTGCTCGTCATCACCGGTGGTGAACTACGCCTTGCCGCGACTCTGGGTTTCGTCGCCGGCCTGTCGCTTGCTGACGCACTGGATGCCGTGGTGCCGAAGGGCCGCATCGCCGTGGGACTCGATGGCGCGGGCCAGGGCCAAAACCGTTTCGAGTTGAAATGGCCGAACGATGTGCTTGCTTCGGGCGCGAAGCTTGCCGGCATCCTGCTGGAGTCGGCTATACTGGAGGGCGGCCGCTTCGCGGTGGCGGTCGGCATCGGCGTCAATGTCGTGGCGCACCCCGCGGATTTGCCTTATCCCGCGACATCGCTGCAAGCTCTGGGCGCGACATGCGATGCCGAAACGCTGTTCCTGGCGCTATCCGATGCCTGGAGCGAGAATGCCCGGCTGTGGGATGAAGGCCGCGGCCTCGCCACTGTCAGGCGGCGCTGGCTGGCGCGCGCGGCGGGGCTTGGCGGCGAGGTAGCCGTCAGAATTGACGGTAATGTGGTGCGTGGGGTGTTCGAGACCATTGACGAGGACTGCCGTTTCGTGATCCGCGACGATGAGGGGTCGGTGCTGACAATCGCGGCTGGCGACGTGCATTTCGGCGCGGTCGCGTCCGCTCAAGTATAGTTTATTTCTGCGCAATTCCGGACGGAAAACCGTTAGACACGTTTCCTGGAATTGCTTTAACGGCTTGGCCTGAGGGCCAGGAAGGGAAAAATCATGGCGAAAGCGGAAAACGCCGAACTCGTCTTCGTGCCGCTCGGCGGCGTCGGCGAGATCGGCATGAACTTCGCCCTCTACGGCTACGGCCCGCCGAGCGCGCGCGAATGGATCGTCATCGATGTCGGCGTCACCTTTCCCGACGCGGCGCATCCGGGCGTCGACTTGATCCTGCCCGACACGCGCTTCATCGAGGAAAACCTCGCCAATCTGCGCGGCATCGTCATCACTCACGCGCATGAGGACCATTATGGCGCGCTGCTCGATATCTGGCCGAGGCTGAAAGCGCCAGTGTGGATGACGCCGTTCAGTGCCGGGCTGCTGGAAGCCAAGCGGCAGGGCGAGCAGGGGGCGCCGAAGATTCCGCTGACGATCTACCGGGCCGGCGAGAAATTCACCGTCGGCCCCTTCGAGATCGAAGCCATTCCGGTGGCGCACTCGATCCCGGAGCCGATGTCGCTTGCCATCACCACGCCGGCCGGCACCGTCATCCACACCGGCGACTGGAAGATCGATCCGGAACCGACGATCGGGCCGAAGACCGACGAGGCACGTTTCCGTGCCTATGGCGACAAGGGCGTGCTGGCGCTGATCTGCGATTCGACCAATGCGCTGCGGGAAGGGGAATCGCCGTCGGAAGTGGCGGTTGGCGAGGGGCTCAAGGGCGTCATCCAGAGTGCCGTCGGCCGGGTCGCCGTGACGACCTTCTCCTCCAATGTCGGGCGTATCGTCTCCATCGCCAAGGCGGCGCGCGATGCCGGCCGCCAGTGCCTGGTGCTCGGCCGCTCGCTGAAGCGCGTCATCGACGTGGCGGACGAGCTTGGCTATATGGACGGCCTGCCGGAATTCATTGCCGAGGAGGATTTCGGCTTCATCCCGCGCGAAAACCTGGTCATCATCTGCACCGGCAGCCAGGGCGAGCCGCTGGCGGCGCTGGCGAAACTGTCGCGCGACGAGATGAAATCGGTTTCGCTGACGGCGGGCGATACGGTGGTGTTTTCCTCGCGCACCATCCCCGGCAATGAGAAGGCGATCCTCGAGATCAAGAACCGCCTGATCGATCTCGGCATCAAGATCATCGAGGACGGCGACGCGCTGGTGCATGTCTCCGGCCATCCCCGGCGCAGCGAATTGCGCAAGATGTATGAATGGGTGCGCCCGCGGATCGGCGTTCCCGTGCATGGCGAGGCGGCGCATCTGGTGGCGCAGGGCTCGCTGATGTCGACCTCCGGCATCGGCCAGGTGGCGCAGGTGCGCGACGGCGACATGCTGCGGCTCGCTCCCGGCCCCGCCACCATTATCGACCAGGTGCCGTTCGGCCGCATCTACAAGGACGGCAATCTGATCGGCACCGACCAGGCGATGGGCATTCGCGACCGGCGCAAACTGTCCTTTGCCGGCCATGTCGCGGTCAATGTGGTGCTCGACGACAAATATGAACTGGCCGGCGATCCCGATCTGGTCGCCATCGGCGTCGCCGAGGCCGACGCCAGCGGCGAGACGCTGGAGGATTTGATGATCGATGCGGCTGTCGGCGCGGTGGACTCGATTCCCCGCCAGCGGCGAAAGGACCTCGACCTGGTTCAGGAAGCGGTGCGGCGCGCGGTGCGTGGCGCCGCCAACGAAGCCTGGGGCAAGAAACCGCTGGTAACGGTGTTTGTCACCAGATGACGGTAGCGTCGGTTCGCTGGTCTAGACGTTCAGTTGGTAGCTGACCGGAAGCCAGCGACAAGAGCCGTTCACCGATTCGATGTAGCCCAAGCCAGGAAACGGCATGTGATGGCCGGCGACCAGCAGGCGCTGTTCCGCCGCCATCTTCAGCAAACGTTTGCGGGTGTCGATCGCCCGTTCCTTGTCATCATCGAAATCCGCATGCCACTCCGGATGCTGGATGGACACGACATAGTGCAGGAACGCATCCGACCAGATCAGCAATCGCTGGCCGCCGCTTTCGACGAGAAATGCCAGCAGGCCGGGGGAATGGCCTGACGCGTCGACGGCGGTAATGCCCGGCAGCACCTCATCTCCAGGCGCTATGAACGTTGCCCGGTCGGCCAGTCCGGTGCAAATCCGCCGGAACAGATCACGGTTGGCCAACCTGGCCGGGCGCACCGCTCTTGCCTCGGTCCAGAAAGCGAATTCAGCTTTGCCGAACACATAGCGTGCCCGGCCGAAAACGGGTTTGCCGTTGCTGACAAGCCCACCGATGTGGTCCGGATGCCCGTGGGTGATGACCACCACGTCGATATCATCAGGCCCGAGTCCAAGGTCCTTCAAGCAGTCCAGGAGTGAACTGCCCTCATCGCCGCATCCGGTGTCGAACAGGATCCTTTCGGATCCGGTGTCGATCAGCGTCGGGATGAAACAATGTTCGAATCGATCCCGGTCGATGAAGTTCGAGACCGCGAGTTGATGCACCGCGGTTGGCGGCTGTCTGGCCGCGAACGCTGCCGCGAGGTTGTCGCGAACATCGACAGCGTCGAGCAAGGCGGCAATCTTGAATGAGCCGAGATCGAAGGTGAAAACGCGGGCGCGGGCAGGGCGGATGTAGGACATTGCCGTTTGTACTTTGCGGTTGCGGGCCGGAATAGCCTCGATCGTGATTCGTCAGAATGTTCACCAACGTGCGACAGTGCGCGCCTCGTGAATGGCTGTTGATCTCAGCTGATTTGACGTATGACGCCAGCCAGTGACAGAAGAGAGATAGCTCGCTCATGCTCGGACGGCTGAACCATGTCGCGCTTGCGGTGCCGGATCTGACTACTGCCGTTGCCGCCTACCGCAACACGCTTGGCGCCGATGTGACGGAGCCGCAGGCTTTGCCGGAGCATGGCGTCACGGTGGTGTTCGTCAATGTCGGCAACACCAAGATCGAATTGCTGGAACCGCTGGGCGAGGGCTCGCCGATCGCCGCGTTCCTGGCGAAGAACCCGTCAGGCGGGATGCATCATCTCTGCTACGAGGTCGACGACATCCTGGCCGCGCGCGACCAGCTCAAGGCCGCCGGCGCGCGCGTGCTGGGCGACGGAAATCCGAAAACCGGCGCGCATGGCAAGCCGGTGCTGTTCCTGCATCCGAAGGATTTCTTCGGCACGCTGATCGAACTGGAGCAATCATGAGCTGGGTTTCGTTCACCGCCCTGTTTTTCGCGACCTGGTGGGTGGTGCTGTTCGCCGTACTGCCGTTCAGCGTCAGGACGCAGGACGACGATCATGACGTGACACTGGGCACGGTTCCAAGCGCGCCGCGCGGGCCGCACATGCTGCGCGCGGTGATCCGCACCACCATCGCCACGGCGATCCTCATGGGCATTTTCTATGGGCTGACGCACGGGCTCGGCTACAGCCTCAACGACATCCCGCATATCGTGCCGGATTTCGGCCAGACCCCGGCGAAATAGATCGCCCGGCAAGAGTGCCGCGACGACGTCGATGCGCCACTGACGCGGATCGAGATGCCGCCATATTTCACGGCTGACCGCTTGCTGACGCTGGGTCATGTGACCTTGCAGCACGCCGCGCTAACCAGATGATTGCACAAAAAAAATGCAAGGCACGAGGCCTTGCAATTAAACGCGTCCGATCTGTTTCCGGTTTCCGGCGGCAGCGAGTAACCGCGCCTAGATCGCATCCTCCCAAGACTTTGACCGCGTAGGAGAGCAGATTTTTCTCCGCCCTCTCGGTTATCGCGGCACACTAGCCCAAGCCGAATGAAAATGTCACGAAGAATTTTGCCTCGAAACAGGCATTCTCGTGCTGCACTGCACAATAGTATGGCATGCATTGCTTGGGAAACGACCAGCAAGGCTCGACGGAGCCTTTGCTGCATGTTCCGGATTGACGCGCGCAAAGAATTGGCGGCCCAAACTGAAGAGGTTCGGCACGCCGAATGCCGGCACGGCCTGGTCCGGAAACCGGAGGATTCCGGGCCGTGGCGCGCTGATGTGCCGCCATGCCCGGGTTTCCATTCCGTCATGAAATGGCTATGAAGCCGGGGCAAGCAAGCCTGCGTCGCGCCGATTCTGGCGTGGCCGTTCTCATTCACGGACCAGTCCATGCGTTTGTCGCGCTATTTCCTGCCTATCCTCAAAGAAAATCCGCGCGAAGCCGAGATCGTCTCGCACCGGCTGATGCTGCGTGCCGGCATGATCCGCCAGCAGGGGCAGGGCAGTTTTTCCTGGTTGCCGCTCGGCAAGCGGGTGTTGGACAAGGTCTGCCAGATCATCCGCGAGGAGCAGAACCGCGCCGGCGCACTGGAGATCCTGATGCCGACCATCCAGTCGGCCGATCTGTGGCGCGAAAGCGGCCGTTACAATGACTATGGCAAGGAGATGCTGCGCATCAAGGACCGCCAGGACCGCGACATGCTCTATGGCCCGACCAACGAGGAAATGGTCACCGAGATCTTCCGCGCCTATGTGAAGTCCTACAAGGATCTGCCGCTCAACCTCTACCACATCCAGTGGAAATTCCGCGACGAGGTGCGGCCGCGCTTCGGCGTCATGCGTTCGCGCGAGTTCCTGATGAAGGACGCCTATTCCTTCGACCTCGACTTCGAGGGCGCGAGGGCTGCCTACAACAGGATGTTCGTCTCCTACCTCAGGACGTTTACGCGCATGGGCCTGCAGGCGATTCCGATGCGCGCCGACACCGGGCCGATCGGCGGCGACCTCAGCCATGAATTCATCATCCTGGCGGATACCGGCGAAAGCCAGGTTTTCTGCCATCGCGACTATCTTTCGCTTGCCGTGCCGGGCGCCGACACCGACTTCGCCAATGACGGCGAGATATCAGACATCGTCAAGACGTGGACGACGCCCTATGCCGCCACCGACGAGATGCATGACGAAGCCGCCTGGGAAAAGGTCCCCGCGAGCGACAAGGTTTCGGCACGCGGCATCGAGGTCGGCCACATCTTCCATTTCGGCGAAAAGTATTCCAAGCCGATGGGCGCCAAGGTGACCGGCCCGGACGGCAAGGACCATTTCGCTTCCGGCGGCTCCTACGGTATCGGCCCATCGCGCCTAGTCGCGGCGATCATCGAAGCCAGCCATGACGAGAACGGCATCATCTGGCCCGACGCCGTGGCGCCGTTCGACATCGGCCTGATCAACATGAAGGCGGGCGACGCCGACTGCGACCGTGTCAGCGATGAGCTGAATGCCGCCTTCACCGCCGCCGGCAAGGATGTGCTCTACGACGACACGGACCAGCGGCCGGGCGGCAAGTTCGCCACCGCCGACCTGATCGGCCTGCCCTGGCAGGTGATCGTCGGACCGCGCGGCGTGGCCGCCGGCGAGGTCGAGATCAAGAATCGCAGGACCGGCGAGCGCGAGACGCTGCCGATCGCCGATGCGAAAAAACGCTTCGGTGTCGCCACATGAGCGAGGCGGCGGCGGCAAGATCGGCGGGCGCCGGCCCGTTCTCCTTCTTCGAGCGCACGGTTGCCTGGCGCTATTTGCGCTCGCGGCGCAAGGAGACGGTGATCTCGGTCATCGCCTCGATCTCCTTCCTCGGCATCATGCTGGGGGTGGCGACGCTGATCGTCGTCATGGCCGTGATGAACGGGTTCCGCGCCGAACTCTTGACGCGCATCCTTGGCGTCAACGGCCATCTGATCGTGCAGCCGCTCGATTCGCCGCTTGAGGACTATGCCCAGGTCGCCGGCCGCATCAATGGCGTGCCCGGCGTCAAATACGCCATTCCGCTGATCGACGGCCAGGTGCTGGCGCAAGGCAATGTCGGCGGCGGCACCGGCGCGCTGGTGCGCGGCATACGCGGCGAAGATCTCGGCAAGATCGCCATCGTCGCCAACAACATCAAGCAGGGCTCGCTCGCCGGTTTCGATTCGGGCGAGGGCGTCGCCATCGGCAAGCGCATGGCCGAGAATCTCGGCCTGACGCTCGGCGACACCATTACGCTCATCTCGCCCGATGGCGACGTGACCCCGATCGGCACGACGCCGCGCATGAAAGGCTACAAGATCGCGGCGATCTTCGAAGTCGGCATGTCGGAATATGACACGTCCATCGTCTACATGCCGTTCTCCGAAGCGCAGCTCTATTTCAACATGGACGGCCGCGCGCAGACGATCGAGATCTATGTCGACAATCCCGACAATGTCGACGCGCTGAAACCGAAGGTGGAAGAGGCGGCGCAACGGCCCATCGAGATGGTCGACTGGCGCCAGCGCAACGAGACCTTCTTTTCCGCCCTGCAGGTCGAGCGCAACGTCATGTTCATGATCCTGACGCTGATCGTGCTGGTGGCGGCGCTCAACATCATTTCGGGACTGATCATGCTGGTGAAGGACAAGGGGCACGACATCGCCATTCTGCGCACCATGGGCGCCTCGCGCGGCGCCATCCTGCGCATCTTCCTGATGACGGGAGCGGCGATCGGCGTCACCGGCACGCTTGCCGGCGTGCTGCTCGGCGTCGTCATCTGCACCAACATCGAATCGATCCGCCAGTTCTTCTCCTGGATGACGGGCAAGGTGCTGTTCAACCCGGAACTCTATTTCCTCAGCCAGCTGCCGGCGAAGATGGATCCGCGCGAGACGACCTATGTCATCATCATGGCGCTTGGCCTGTCCTTCCTGGCAACGGTGTTTCCGGCATGGCGGGCGGCTCGCCTCGATCCGGTCGAAGCCTTGAGGTACGAGTAGTGGCCGAGGTCATTATCGAGCTGAAGAGCGTCGAGCGGCACTATGTCCAGGGGCCGCGCAAGCTCACCATCCTGAACGGCGCGGATTTCTCGCTGAAGCGCGGCGAGATGGTGGCGCTGGTGGCGCCGTCCGGCACCGGCAAGTCGACGCTGCTGCACACGGCCGGCCTGCTGGAACGCCCCGACGCCGGCGACGTGATCCTGGCCGGCCGCGCCTGCGGGCGGCTCTCCGACGACGAACGCACGTCGATCCGCCGCAACGATGTCGGCTTCGTCTACCAGTTCCATCATCTGCTGCCGGAGTTTTCCGCGCTGGAAAACATCATGATGCCGCAGCTGATCAAGGGCCTGCCACGCAAGGAAGCGGCCGAGCGCGCCGCGCAACTGCTCGACTATATGCAGATCGGCAAGCGCGCCTCGCACCGGCCGTCCGAACTCTCGGGCGGCGAACAGCAGCGCGTAGCCATTGCCCGCGCCGTCGCCAACGCCCCGCTGGTGCTGCTGGCTGACGAGCCGACCGGCAATCTCGACCCGGTCACCGCTTCCTATGTCTTCGAGGCGCTGGGCGCGCTGGTCAAGCAATCGGGCCTCGCGGCGCTGATCGCCACCCACAATCACGAGCTGGCATCGCGCATGGACCGGCGCGTCACGCTCGCCGACGGCAAGGTCGTGCCGCTTTAAGGCCGTGCCGACATTCAGGCGAACGGACCGGAAGATCGACAGATCTAGCGGCGATTCAGCGAAGATAGGTTCGACCGAATTTCATCAGGTTTTTCCAACCCCGGCGAGGGCCTGTCGTCACGCACTGTCGTGGCCTGTTGATAAGCGCCGCGCCGTCAACCTTTCCTTAACCCTGCCAATCCGATCGCCCGGAGATTCTGGGCGAGGCCGGATTCTGCGCGTTGACATTGAAACAAAATTAGAACAAATTGCGAACATATCAACAACAGGAGAGAGTTATGACCGATCTGGTTCAGGATGTCATCTCACTGGTTTGCATGAGCACTTTTCTCATTTCCATGGCGATCTGGATCGGCGCCATGTGATCTGGCGGCTCTCGCCGCCCTCGTTCCTGCCGGGTGAACCCCGCTTCCCCGTTAAGCCTTTCTTGCCGCCGCGGCGGTAAGGTGCGCCACTCAGGCAGGGAGCAACATTCAGGTGTCGCCCATCGTCACGGCCATTTTGGTGGCCAGCAATCTCGGGCTGATCTTTCTCTTGATGACCGTGCCGCTTGGTTCGCGCACGGTCAGGGTTAGCCGCGTGATTGCGATGAACCGCCAGCGCCTCTGGCAGGCGCTGTGGCCGCTTGGCAGCGATGCCGGCTGGTCCGGCGAGATCCTGTCGGCCGAGCCGCTGGACGGGGAGGGCGTGTCCCGCATCATGCTGTCGTGGGAAGGCCGCGACGGCGGGCCGATCGAGCGCAGGGCGCGGTTTGACGATGTCGTCGAGGGCGGCCGCTTCTCGATGCGCGTGCTCGAGGATACCGCGCTCGATGCCTCGTTTTGGAAAGACTATCGCGAAACCGCAGAGCTGGTTTCCGAAGGCAGCGGCACGCGGGTGACGCTTGGCCGGACGGATCGTTACCGCGGCGTTGCCTTTCTGGTGTTCCGCTACTTCGCCATGCGCCGCGAACTGTCCAAGTTGCAACGTTGGGCGATGACCGGGCAGTACCGCAAGGGCGGCTGGTTCGAGCATCCGCTGAGCCAGGTCGGCTTTGCCGTGCTGTCGGCACTGATCCTGTGGCCGTTCTTCGGCCTCCATCTCGGCGGGCTGGTGCTGGCCGCCATCCTGACGTCCGTCGTGGCCCTGCACGAACTCGGCCACATGGCGGCATTCCGACTGATGGGCCACCGCAAGGCGCGGATGATCTTCATCCCGTTGCTCGGCGGCATCGCCATTGGCGGCCGGCCCTACAACAGCCGTTTCGAAGTGGCCTTCGTGGCGCTGATGGGAGCGGGTTTTTCCGCCTTCCTGGTGCCGATCGTCATCGCCGCCAGTGCGCTGGCCGGCAGCGAGGGGCATAAGGGCGCGGCAGCGCTGCTGGCGGCGCTGGCAGGCTGCGCGGCCCTGTTCAACATCGCCAATCTGGTGCCGGTGTGGAAGTTCGACGGCGGCCAGGTCCTGCGCCAGATCTGCCCGGGGCCGGTCGTGCTGGCGCTGGCCTCGTTCTTCCTGCTCTCGGCGTTCCTGGCGGTGGGCTGGCAGGCCGGCTTTTCCTCCGGCTTCCTGCTGGCGACCGGAGCGGTCTTTTCAATCCTCAGCCTGCTGACGATGGGCAGCGGGGTAAAGCCGCGTTACGAGCTGAAGCCTATCGGTACCGTCGACCGCTTCGCCATCGCCGGCGCGCTGCTGGCGGTGTTCGTCATCCATGGCTGCGGCGTTCTGTGGGCGTCGGCGCAGTTGCTCTGAACTGGTTAGGCCCGAAAGCATCAACCCGTCTTGCGGGCAGCCTCGGCCGGCAAAGCCGCCACGGGACCAAAAACATCCTCGAAGGCTGATTTCAGCGCCAGGTCCAGATCGGCCATGCCGACGGGCAGGCCGAGGTCGACGAGGCTGGTGACCCCGTGCTCCTGAACCCCGCATGGCACGATGCCGCCGAAATGCTCGAGCTCCGGTTCGACATTGATGGCGATGCCGTGAAAGCTCACCCAGCGCCGCAGCCTTATGCCGATTGCCGCGATCTTGTCCTCGGCCGGCGAGCTGTCCGGCAGGGCAGGGCGATCGCGCCGCACCACCCAGACGCCAACCCGGTCCTCGCGGCGTTCGCCGCGCACGTTGAAAGCGGCGAGCGTGCCGATGATCCACTGCTCGAGCGCGGCAACGAAGGCGCGCACGTCCTCGCGCCGCCGTTTCAGGTCGAGCATGACATAGGCGACCCGCTGGCCTGGCCCATGATAGGTGTATTCGCCGCCACGCCCGGCGGCAAAGACCGGAAAGCGATCGGGCTCGATCAGGTCCTCGATGCGGGCGCTGGTGCCTGCGGTGTAGAGCGGGGGATGCTCGACCAGCCAGACCATTTCGCCGGCGGTCCCGCTGCGGATCGCCTCGGCCCGCGCTTCCATGAAGGCCAGCGCATCGGGGTAGGCGGTCAGGCCGGGCTCGATGCGCCACTCGACCGGCGCCGATCCGGGGAGAGGCAGGAACGACGTGGCGATCTGGCTGCGTTCTGTCATGGGTCTTCGTTTTTGTTCGTGCGTGCCGCGATCCCAAAACCGCCTCGCACTTTTGGGCAACATGCATCCGCCTTCCATATGGCGATATCTGGTGCAAACGTCCAGTTCCGCATGCTCATTCCGATCCTGTGGACCGATATGCCAATCGGTTGAGATTATTGCGCATCGCGCACTTGTTTCGCCGGAAACGATTTGCTACACGCCGCGAGCCGGTCGGTTCCGGCTCCTACCACGTGCGGTCGTGGCGGAATTGGTAGACGCGCAGCGTTGAGGTCGCTGTGGGGCAACCCGTGGAAGTTCGAGTCTTCTCGACCGCACCAAATTTCCTGAAGCAAGCCTTCGGATACGTTGAAGTAACCTCCGCAAATCTGGCGATCATCAGGCCTGACCACAGCGCCGGCCGCTCTACTAGGGCTGGACCTCGGGTCCATTCGGCAGCTCGACGGTGACGACGAGGCCGCTTGGCTGATTGTCGCGCAACTCGATCTTGCCGCCGTGGCCCTGGATGATGTCAGCCACGATCGAGAGACCCAGACCAAAACCGTGTTTCGACGCGACGCCGCGCGACATGTCCTCCTTGAAGAAGGGTTCGAAAACGCGGGAGCGCGCCGTCATCGAAATGCCGGGCCCATCGTCGCCCACCGCGATGCGCGCTGCCGTGTCGGTCTGCGTCAATGCGACGGTGACGTTGCCGGCGAATTTGACCCCGTTTTCGCACAAATTGGTGATGGCGCGCGCCAGCGCATTTGGTTTGCACCAGCCCAGAAGCCTGTCCGGCCCGGAATAGGAAACCGAAAACCCGACATCAGAGAATTCGGCGCAGACGGTTTGCAGCACGCTGGCAATGTCGGCCCGCTGCAGCTTTTCCATCGAGACGTCGTTGCGCAGATAGGTCAGGGTTTCGTCGATCAGATCTTCGATGTGCTGGACGTCGGACAATATGCCGGTTCGAACGGGGCCGTCATCCATGCGCTCGGCGCGAAGCCGCAGCCGGGTCAACGGCGTGCGCAGATCATGACTGACGCTGCGCAGCATGCGGGTGCGGTTTTCGATCATGGTGCGGATGCGCGTTCGCATCCTGTTCAGCGCGCGCGCCAGGCCGACCATTTCGATGGAGCCGCGCTCGGCGAAAAGCTCGTTGCCATTCTCGATCTCGGCTTCCCCCACTGCGTTCGAGATGCGCTTCAACGGCTCCGTCACGGCCCAGACCGCAAACAGCCAGATCAGCACGGGCAAGGCGATGAAAGCCATGAACCTGTAGAACGAGACACGGACGAAGCCTGATGTCAGCCAGGAATCGGGCATGCCGAAATGCGCCAGGACGCTTTGCCGGTCCAGATCGATGACAAACGCGTATTGGTCGCCGATCCTTTTCCAGCGCCCAGGGATCGAGCCGCTCTCGATCTGGAGAAGCCATCCGATGCTTCGCCATTGCAGATAGGAATCTGGAATATCGCTGATCTGTTGCCTGGGTAGGATCTTGAAATCAAGGCCCGCGCGTGTCGCCGCGGCCAGAACGGCGCCGCGGGCTTCGGCTGGCGTTTCGCGCAACAAGGCAGCGACAACCGCAGCCCGCCTGGCGCTATCTTCAACGACAGGAAGGTCGATATTCGCTATCAAACCCTCGACGACCGATCCGACGGACATGATCGCGATCACCGCGATGAAAATGATCGCCGCGAACTGCCCACGCACCGACTGCGGCAGGAAACGGCGGACCAAGCGCCTCACGCTTCCTCCACCGTGGCGGTGAAGATGTAGCCACCCAGGCGGACAGTCTTGAGAAGAACCGGATCGTGCGCATCCTTTTCGATCTTCTGGCGGATCCGGCTGACATGGACATCGACGCTTCGCTCGATCGGGCCGGCAAGCCCGGCATGGGTGACGCTGAGAAGCTCCTCGCGCGACAGAACCCGGCCCGCATTGCGGCAGAACGCCAGCAGCAGGTCGAATTCATGCGTCGTGGTCGCAACCCGCGCATTGCTGGGATCATGCAGTTGCCGGCGAACGGGATCGAGGCGCCAGCCGTTGAAGCGAAGCACCTTTGTGCGGTCGCGTTCGTCGGGAGCGTAAGCCGTGCGGCGCAGCAACGCCCTTATCCTTGCCGTCAGTTCGCGCGCGCTGAACGGTTTGGTCACGTAATCGTCGGCGCCGATTTCCAGTCCGAAGATGCGGTCGATTTCCTCGCCAAGCGCCGTCAGCATCAGGATCGGAACGTTCGTTTGCGCACGAAGCCGGCGGCAGATGCTGAGACCGTTCTCGCCAGGCAGCATGATGTCGAGCACGATGAGATCGAATTTCTGGTTGCGAAGCGCGGCGTTCATGCGGACGCCGTTGGCGGCGATTTCCACGATCATGCCGTTTTCCGTCAGCGTCTCGCCGAGCATGCGGGCGATCTCGATATCGTCTTCGACAATGAGGATATACGGGCCTTGCCTCGGCGATTTGAACTCGGCGTTCAGATCGATCCGGCTGGAGCCTAGCGCGGCCTGCATTGTATTATGTGTGGCCATCAAAACCGATATCCGACGAGAAGCATCCCCGAGGGCTGGACCTTGTCGGCGACAACAGGGCTGTCGACAGCGTCCCCCATAAGAATGCCGACCCCCGCCTGGCCACGCACCATCCAGTTCCGATTGAGCATATATGTGGCGGAAATCGAAAAATCGGCGCGCTTCAACCCGGCGCCGGCATCATAACGCGCCAGCCCCGAGCGAGCCGACTGCTCCGGCGTGACGCCGAAATAGGCCTGCATGTATTTCTCGTCGGCGAAGATGACCGATGCGCCGGCGCCGACAATCAACGATTGGGAGAGAGGCCGCGTCACCTCGATGCCAAGCGTGCCCTGCACGCCGTCGCTGCCGCCGATGGTCTTGTCCAGTTGCGCGAAGATTTCCGCTGGACCGAATTTCACCGCCGCCTTGGCGCCGACGACGGCGCCCATGTCGACATCCCCCAGGCCGCGCAGATGATCGGCAACGTCCTCCTTGCGGCCCATGTCGTACCCAAGCCGCGCGCCGAGTTCGAACGGCCAGTGTTCATAGAGGGCGATGTTGGCGCCCGTCGGATCGATTCTCACCGTGTCGAGGAATGTCGCCGATATGAAAGGCACCGGCATGACCTTGAACTCGTTGCTGCCCTCATATTTGGGGACGATGATGGCGCCGCCGCCCAGCACGACATGCCAGTCGGCCAGTTTCTGTTCGAAGCGCCCGAAACGCGAAGGATCGGGCGGCGGGGTCAGATCCTCGGTGTCGACGGCGATGGCGTCCGCCGCCTGCGCGATCTGCGACTGCGTTGAAAACAGGATTGCCATCGCCGCGAGAGAGGCCCGGCCGGCGAAGAGTCCAGAAACCATTTTGAACATGCATGCTCCAGAGCAGAGAGGCAGTAAGAGCCCCCGATGATCCGGACTATTTCAGGTGAAAATGGCTGCATGCGTGAAGTGATGTTAAGTCTTGTTGCGCAATCTTGGCCTGATCTTGGCTCGTCTACGAGCACGCTATCACAAGCGCGGGAGGTCAATCGGCGACTTCCGCTACCAGAACGCCCCCTTGCCTTCGGCCACCGTCAGATCGGCGAACCGCTCGATAACGGCCAGGCGACAGGCCATGATGTCGATGGAACAGCTTCGAAAACGCCGCCGCTGTCTCGTAGCCGACCCGGTTCGCAATCCGTGCGATGGACTCATCGCTGGTTTCCAGCAGGAACGCAGCTTCCGCCATCCGGCGTTCGATCACATAACGGTACACGGACTGGCCGACGAGCTTGGTAAAGCGCGCCGAAAATACCGAGCGGCCGAGCCCGACGCGGTGGGCAAGGTCGCTCAGGGTCCAGGGCCGCTCGGGGCTTTCGTGAATCAGCTTGAGCGCCGGTCCGATATGCGGGTCAGATATGGCCCCGAGCCAGCCGCCTTGTCCTGGGCTGAGAGACGCGATCCAGCTTCGGAGCACCTCGACAAAGAGCACTTCCGTCAGTCGTGAAAGTGCGACGCGTTGGCCAGGACGCTCGAGCGTGGTCTCGCTAAACATGCGGCGCAGGATTGCTTCAAGCCAATCACCGTCCGCCGTCGGCTTTAGCAGGAGCACGGGCGGAAGCAGTTCCAGCACGCTGCCGAACATCGGCCGTGACACCGTGAAATTGCCGCAGATCATGGTCGAGAGCGGCTTTGCGCGGGTGCCGTGACGAACGAAGACCAGACGTGGCGACGATCGATCGATATCCATAATCCGCAAAGGCTCGGCCCGGCGATCCGAATAGAACACATGGGGCTCTCCGCGCGTGATGACAACAAAATCGCCCGCCGTCATCTGGATTTCCTGCCCCTGTCCGAGCGCGAGGGTCGCTGAGCCCTGGCTGAGATAGTGAAACAGCGCGTAGGGGCGCGCCGGCAACTCAAGATGCCAGGGATGGCCGAGCTCGAAGTGAAGGAGCAGCGTCCCGCCGAGACGAACGCGATCGAGCACTTGGGCGAGGATGTCCATGCCGCCGAGACTAACCCAATGGACGATCGGACGCAACATCCGGACGATTGATCCCTATCGTCCGGAATGCCCGCGGATTAGGTCATGTCGTGGCGGGCCGACGTCAAATGCGGCAACCATCACCCGAACGGCAGATGGGAGAACCGCGACTGTTGCCGACACGCCTGCCTTTCCTCGGACCCGCGTCGTCCGTCATCTCAATAGGAGCAACCAATGCGAAATCTTCTACTCTCAGTCGCCACCGTCCTCATGGCCGGAGCAACAGTCGCCGCCCCCGCCCTATCAGCTCAACTGCCCAAGGGGGCGGCTCACAATATCGTGCTCGTCCATGGCGCTTTCGTCGACCTGACGAGTTGGAAGCCGGTCGCCGATATCCTTACGAAGAAGGGCTACAACGTAACGCTCGTCGAAAACCCGCTTACCTCGCTCGCGGCGGACGTCGACGCCACCAAACAGGCGCTCGCGAAACAGAACGGCAAGACCGTCCTCGTTGGCCACTCCTGGGGCGGTGTGGTCATCACGCAGGCAGGTGACGATCCCAACGTCTCGGCGCTCGTCTACGTCTCCGCATTCGCGCCCGACGTGGGAGAATCGCTGGCGAGCTTATCCAAGAGCGGTCCGGCAACCGAAGGCGCCGCGGCGATTCATCCCGACGAAAAGGGCAACCTCTACATCGACCCCAAAGTGTTTCCTTCGGCAGTCGCGGCTGACCTTCCTGCCGAGATCGCCGAATCCTTGGCAAACCATCAGCTCCCGTTGAACCACACGGCGTTCGAGGCTCCAGTCGATAAGGCAGCCTGGCACGACAAGCAGACGTTCTATGTGATCAGCACGAAGGACAAGGTCATCGCACCCGAGGTCCAGAAGCTGTTTGCCGACAGGATGAAGGCCCAGACGACGGATGTCGCCGGCAGCCATGCCTCCCTGGTCGTCCACGCCAAGGAAGTCGCCGCGGTGATTGAAAAGGCCGCGCTCGTGAAGTGACGAGGGTGCTCGGCGGACTACGGAATGCCTGGTCCGCGAACGGCTCAAACCTGGCCAAAACCGCACCAGCTACTCCCACTCGATTATCTATGCCAAGCATCCGGAGGATGACATGACTGAGTTCGACACCTTGAGCCAGGACGCCGCAACGCTAGAAACAGCGCCCACCCGTTACATCGAAGGCGGCGGTATCCGCTTCGCCTATCGCCGCCTCGGCCCATCGACCGGAACGGTGCTTGTTCTCCTACAGCATTTCTCGGGCAACATCGACGCGTGGGACCCCGCCGTCGTGAATGTGCTGGCCACCGATCGACCGGTGATCGCTTTCGATAACACCGGGGTCGGCCGCTCGACAGGCCAAACGCCCGACAATATCGTGGCGATGGCTCGAGACGCGGTCGCTTTTATCAAACTGCTCGGCCTCTCCGAAGTCGACCTTCTTGGCTTTTCCCTCGGCGGCTGCGTCGCCCAGCAGATCGCCGCCGAGCACGGACGGCTGGTGCGCAAGCTCATCCTCGTCGGCATGGCTCCGAGAGGCGGAGAAGAGCATCTGTTGACGGTTCTCCAGGACGCGTTTTCCCAAACCTACGCGCCGGATGTCCGCCTGCCACTATTCTTCACGAAGTCGTCCGCCAGCCAGTCTGCCGGCCTGGCTTTCCTGAAGCGGGCGAAGGTGCGTCAGGAAGATCGGGACACGGACAACGGCGGCGCGGTGACGGATCCGCAGGCCAAAGCGCTTATTACCTGGTGTGCCACGCCTGATCCCGAGCACGCCCTTCTGCGCGCCATCCACCAGCCCGCCCTTGTGGTCAGCGGCAGCCGCGACACCATGCTGCCGGCGGACAACGCCTACGCAATGTTCAAGGCTCTTAGCAACGCCCAGCTGGTCCTCTATCCCGATTCCGGCCACGGCGCCCTGTTTCAGTACCACGAATTGTTCGTCGGCCACGTCCGGACCTTCCTGGAGGCGTAATCGGCGGTGGCATAATCCGGCGCGATCGGTCGCACCTTGATTCTTGAGAGCTGTTACGGAGAAAGAAATGACACTCGCAAAGGTCGAGGTTGAGCGTTTCAGCCTGAAGTGTTCCAAACCATTCGACTCCGTTGTGGCCGCGCTCAAGTCAGCGGTCGGGCAACCTGACATTGTCGAATTTTTCAAGGCGACGAGGGCTGCAAATTCCTTCTCGGATTTGGAGCGTGTTGTGCAAAGCGGCCTAGGCCGCACAGGTCTCCTGCTTTTCGCGGAATTCGACCTGGGCGCCATTCTGCGCCGCGAAACTGGAACCGAGACTCCCAAGAGCATGCGGTTCCTGGTGGGCAATCCACTCATCATGAAAGAAATGGTCAAGCACGTTTCCGATGCTGGATCTTACGCTCCAGTCACAGTCCTTGTTGATGAACGTCCCGATGGCGTGCACGTCTCCTACGACAAAATGGAGAGTTGTCTGCTCCCTTATGGCAGTTTGGAGGCTCTTGCCGTAGCTCGCAATCTCGATGCGAAAATCACAACCTTGCTACGCGAATGCACAAACTAAGCTCATGGTGACGCTCAGGCGGCAGAGTACTCCCACACGTTTGGCCATGACATGGCATCGGTACTGCTGCCGCTGGGGCTTGGCACGCCCGGCACGGCGCTGGAGGTTTCAATTCTCGGCGGGCGGCGCCCGCCAAGGTGATCGCCGACTCTCCCCTATGACCAGGAAGGCTCGCGCGGGCGTATGTGAGGGACCCCCAGCGTGGAGAGGCGCGGAAATCACGCCGCCTTCTTGATCCGCGCCAGCGTATCGGCAACCACCTCGCCAAACGACGACGGCGTCGGCACGATAATGACGCCTGCCTCCTTCAGAATTTCGACCTTCTCCTGCGCCGACTCGCCGAAGGCGGAGATGATGGCGCCGGCGTGGCCCATGCGGCGGCCTTTCGGGGCGGAGAGGCCGGCGATGTACGCGATCAGGGGCTTGCGCATGTTGTCGCGTGCCCAAATCGCGGCTTCAGCCTCTTGCGGTCCGCCGATCTCGCCGATCATCACCACGGCGTCGGTCTCGTCGTCCTGCTCGAACAGTTTCAGCATGTCCTTGAAGGAGGAGCCGTTGATCGGGTCGCCGCCGATGCCGACGCTGGTCGACACGCCGATGCCGAGCGCCTTCATCTGCGAGGCGGCTTCGTAGCCAAGCGTGCCGGAGCGGCCGACAATGCCGACGCGGCCGGGCAGGTAGATGTTGCCGGGCATAATGCCCATCAGCGCCTGTCCAGGGGTAATCATGCCGGCGCAGTTCGGGCCGATCAGCCGCATGCGGTCCTCGTAGCGGTAGCGGCGCATGTAGCGCTTGACCTGCATCATGTCCTGCGAGGGGATGCCGTCGGTGATGCAGACGCAGAGTTTTATGCCGGCATCCGCGGCTTCCATGATCGAATCGGCGGCGAAGGGCGGCGGCACGAAGACGATGCTCGCCTCCGCGCGGGTCTCGCGCACCGCCCCCTTGACCGTGTTGAAGACGGGCAGGCCGAGATGCGTCTGGCCGCCCTTGCCGGGGGTGACGCCGCCGACCAGCTTGGTGCCGTAGCGTTTCATGTCCTCGGCATGGAAGCTGCCGATCTTGCCGGTGAAACCCTGGACGATGACGCGGGTGCTGCGGTTGAGCAGGATTGCCATTTTCTCGACCTCCCTCAGGCTGCTTTTTTCTTGGCGGCCGCGCGCCAGGCGGCGACGGCTTTTTCGGCGGCTTCGGCCAGCGTGTCGGCGACGATCACCGCCTCGCCGGAATCGGCCAGGATGCGGCGTCCTTCCTCGGCCTTGGTGCCGGAGAGCCGCACCACCAGCGGCACGGTGACGCCGACCTCGCGGATCGCCTTGACGACGCCCTCGGCGACCCAGTCGCAGCGGTTGATGCCGGCGAAGATGTTGACCAGGATGGTCTCGACATTCTTGTCGCCCAGCACTGCCCGGAAGGATTTCGCCACCCGCTCGGGCGAGGCGCCGCCACCAATGTCGAGGAAGTTGGCCGGCTCGCCGCCGGCGATCTTGATCATGTCCATCGTCGCCATGGCGAGACCGGCGCCGTTGATGATGCAGCCTATATTGCCGTCCAGGCCGACATAGGAAAGGCCACGGTCGCTGGCGAAGGTTTCGCGCGGGTCTTCCTGGCTCTTGTCGCGCAGTTCGGAGATTTCCGGCCGCCGGAACAGGGCGTTCTCGTCGAACGACATCTTGGCGTCGAGCGCCACGAGATTGCCGTCGCGGGTCACCACCAGCGGATTGATCTCGAGCATCGAGGCGTCGTAGTCGCGGAACACTTGGTAGCAGCTGAAGATGGTCTCGGTGGCCTTGCCGATCAGGTCGTGGTCGAGGCCGAGCCCGAAGGCGATCTCGCGGGCCTGGAAACGCTGCATGCCGACGCCGGGATCGACCGTGGTGCGCAGGATGGAATCGGGGGCCTTCTCGACGATGTCCTCGATCTCCATGCCGCCGGCGGCCGACGCAACGATCATGACGCGCTCTTCCTTGCGATCGAGCACGAAGCCGACATAGAGCTCCTGGGCGATGTCGACGGCCTCCTCGAGGTAGAGCCTGGAGATCAGCTTGCCGCGCGGTCCGGTCTGCTGCGTCACCAGCTTGCGCCCGAGCATGGCTTCGGCGGCGCTGGAGATTTCCTCGTCATTGGCGCACAGCTTGATGCCGCCGGCCTTGCCGCGCGCGCCGGAATGAACCTGCGCCTTCAAGACCCATTTGCCGCCGCCGATCTCGCGCGCCCGGTAGGTCGCCTGTTCGGGGCTGTAGGCCAGCCCGCCGCGCGGCACATGCACGCCGTGGCGAGCGAGCAGTTCCTTGGCCTGATATTCGTGGATGTCCATTGTTGTCCTCCCGTAACTTTCAATGCGTGGCGACGCGCGGCTCCCGTTGGTTAAGTTGGCCGGCGCGTTCGATGGCTTCGTTGACCACCAGAACGTTCCTCGCCATGCGCTCCGACGCGGCGTCGATCATCTTGCCGTCGAGTGCGGCGGCGCCTTTGCCCAGAGCCTCGGCTTCCTTGAGCACCTCAAGGATGCGCCTGGCCCGCGCGACCTCCTTTTCCGGCGGCGAGAAGACGTCGTTGGCGAGCGCGATCTGCGAGGGGTGGATCGCCCATTTGCCTTCAATGCCCAGCGCCGCGGCGCGTTTGGCCCCGGCGATGTAGCCCTCGGGATCGGAGAAATCGCCGAACGGCCCGTCAATGGCGCGCAGGCCATAGGCCCTGCAGGCAACCGTCATGCGCGACAGGGCGAAATGCCACTGGTCGCCGGGATAGTCGGGGTTGAGGCCGCCAATGTTGACGGTGCGCGCCTTGCAGCTTGCGGCATAGTCGGCGACACCGAAATGCATGGCTTCCAGCCGGCCGGGCGTCGCGGCGATCGCCTCGACATTGGCCATACCGAGCGCCGTCTCGATCAGCGCTTCGAGGCCGACGCGGGTCTTGAAACCCTTGGCCATCTCGATCTGGTTGACCATGGCCTCGACCATGTAGAGGTCGGCCGGCACGCCGACCTTCGGCACCAGGATGGTGTCCAGCCGGTCGCCGGCCTGTTCCATGACGTCGACCACGTCGCGGTACATGTAGTGCGTATCCAGCCCGTTGATGCGCACCGAGACGGTCTTGCCCTTGGCGCGCCAGTCGATGTCGTTGAGCGCCTGGATGATGTTCTTGCGGGCGCGTTCCTTGTCGGGCGGGGCGACCGCGTCCTCGATGTCGAGGAAGACGAAGTCGGCGGCGCTGTTGGCTGCCTTGTCGATCATTTCCGGGCTGGAGCCGGGAACCGCCAGCTCGCTGCGCTGCAGCCGCAATTTCTTCAAATGGTTGATGGTGTGGCTCATCGTCGGCTCCCTCAGGCGGCTTCGGCGACCGGCACGGCGGCCGAGGCGCGGAAATGCTGGATGGCGGCGCCGACGCCGGAGCCCGGCGCCAGCCTGACGCCGCAATCGAGCAGCGCCATTTCGGCCGCCGACAGCGAGGCGAGCACCATCACCTCGTTCAGCCAGCCGAGATGGCCGATGCGGAAGACCTTGCCCATCACCTTGTTGAGGCCACCGCCGAGCGAGGTTTGGTAGGTACGGTAGGCGCGCTTGACGATGTCGGCGCTGTCGATGCCTTCCGGCACCAGAATGGCGCTGACCGTATCGGAGTGCCATTTCGGCGCCTTGGCGCAGAGTTTCAGGCCCCAGGCGTCGACCGCCTTGCGCACGCCTTCGGCGAGGCGATGATGGCGGGCGAAGATGTTGCCCAGCCCTTCCTCGGCGATCAGGTCGAGCGAGGCGCGCAGGCCGCGCAGCAGCTGCGTCGCCGGCGTGTAAGGGAAATAACCGGCATCGTTGGCGCGGATCATGTCCTCGAAGGAGAAGAAGCAGCGCCGGTGGGTGGCGGTTCGCGAAGCGACAAGCGCCTTCTTGCTGACGGAGAGGAAACCGAGGCCGGCGGGCAGCATGAAACCTTTCTGCGAGCCGCTGACGGCGCAGTCGACGCCCCATTCCTCCTGGCGGAAATCGATCGAGCCGATCGACGACACGCCGTCGACGAAGAGCAGGGCAGGGTGGTTGGCATCGTCGAGCGTGGCGCGGCAGCCGGCGACATCGCTGGTCACGCCGGTCGCCGTCTCGTTCTGCGTGCAGAAGACGGCCTTGATGCGGTGCGCCTTGTCCGCCTTCAGCCGCTCGGCATAGAGCTCGAGCGGCACGCCGGTGCCCCATTCGCAGTCGATGACATCGACCTCGAAGCCGAGGCGCTGGGCCATGTCGACCCACAGATGCGAGAACTGGCCGAAGCGCGACATCAGCACGCGGTCGCCGGGGCTGAGCACGTTGGTCATCGCCGCTTCCCAGGCGCCGGTGCCCGAGGACGGGTAGATGAAGACGCGGCCGGTCTCGTTCCTGAAGACTGTCTTGATGTCCTCGAACAGCGGCAAAGTCAGATCCGGGAAAGATGCGGCGCGCATGTCCTCCATTGGGAGGTTCATCGCCTGCCGGACCTGTTCGGGGATGTTGGTCGGTCCGGGAATGAAGAGATGGGTGAAACCGGCCATGGTGCGAACTCCTCCTGATCCAGCAAAGCGGTGGGGGGAGTTTCGTTTCGACGGCTAAAGCCAACAACACCTTGGCGGGTAAGATCTCGCCGCGCGCGGGTGGGGCGGGCCTACCCGGTTGGCCTACCCGAAAGGCTGCTTCTGGGTGCGCCTCTCGCGCGCATAGAGCGCGACGGCCATCGCCCGGTTGCGGACGTCGAGCTTGTCGTAGAGATTCTTCAGGTGGTACTTCACCGTGTTCTCGGAAATGCCGGTGCGCGTGGCGATCTGCAGATTGGTCCAGCCGTCGGAAAGCACCGCCAGCAGCTCGCGCTCACGCACGGTGAGCTGCGCGAGCGGCGTGTCGTTGACCTTGTTGATGTCGATATAGGGGATGCAGATGCGGCCATGCGCCACTGCCAGGATTGTGTCGAAGATGATGGCCGGATCGTCGAACTGAAAACAATAGCCCTGCGCTCCCAGCCGTACGCATTGCTTCAGGATGCCGATGTCATGGTCGTTGGAAAAGACGGTGATGCGCACGTCGAGCTTGCGGCTCTGGACCTCGGCCAGCACATCCGCGCCGTCCATGTCGGCGAGCTTCCAGCCGATGATTGCGACGTCGAATCCGCCCTTCGCCGCCAGATCCAGGAATTGCTTGCCGCTCTGCACGCTGCCCAACAAGTCGAACCGGCCATCGCATTCGAGCATCTCGCGCAGCGCCGATATGACGAATGGATTGCGTTCGGCGACGACAATGCGCATGCGCCGGTCGCCAATTGCCTTGCTCGTTTTCCCGGGCTTGCTGTTCAAGGGCCGTTTTTGTCCTGGGGTGGTTGTGCCGCAACTCCGAGGTCAGGCTTCAGGCCTGGACCCGTACCATGACAATTCTGCCCCAATCGCGCGGGGGTGCTCTTTCCCCAGCGACATCGGCTGTCGCGCCGTCTGAAGCCGCGATTCGCTGGTTGCTGATGGGACAGGCGCCGCCAGGGCAGAGATCCGGCGATACGCTCACCACGTGGCATGGAACCAGCGTTTCGTTTGATATTCCGTGCCTTAGAGCGATAAGTTCTCAAATCGAATCGCGTCTGCAGGCGAGGTGCATCGAATTTTCGCGAAACCGGTTTCCGCTTTAAGGTCCGATGCTCTAGACCTGAGACACGATTTTTCCGGGAATGGCGGGAGGCGCTGTTGGAGGACAAGCAGACGATCTCCGCCAAGGCGGCCGACGACATCCACGCTGACATCTATGGCGAGGACGGTGCGGTCCTTTCGTCCTTCCTTGCCCAGATCGGCGCCGCGATCGCCGACCGCGATACGCCGACCCTCAAGCATGAAGTCGACCATCTCCACCAGTCGGAACTCGGCGACCTGATCGAGGCGCTGCATCCCGAACAGCGGCGCGCCCTGGTCGAACTGCTGGGCGCCGATTTCGACTTCTCCGCGCTGACCGAGGTCGACGAGGCGATCCGCATGGAGATCGTCGATCACCTGCCCAATGCGCAGATCGCGCAGGCGGTGCAGGAACTCGATTCCGACGACGCCGTCTACATTCTCGAAGACCTTGAAAAGGAAGACCAGGACGAGATCCTGTCGCAACTGCCGTTCACCGAACGGATCAGGCTGCGCCGTTCGCTGGACTATCCCGAAGAGACCGCCGGGCGGCGCATGCAGACGGAGTTCGTCGCGGTGCCGCCGTTCTGGACGATCGGCCAGACCATCGACTACATGCGTGAGGACAAGAACCTTCCCGACCGTTTCAGTCAGATCTTCGTCATCGATCCGACCTTCAAGCTCGTCGGCGCCATCGATCTCGACCAGATCCTGCGCACCAAGCGCGCGGTCAAGGTTGAGGATGTCATGCATGAGACGCGCCACGCCATTCCGGCGACCATGGATCAGGAAGAGGCGGCGCGCGAATTCGAGCAGTACGACCTCTTGTCGGCCGCCGTCGTCGACGAGAACGAGCGGCTGGTCGGCGTGCTGACCATCGACGATGTCGTCGACGTCATTCAGCAGGAGGCCGAGGAAGACCTGCTGCGCATGGGCGGCGTCGGCGACGAGGAACTTTCCGACACGGTGTTTGCAACCTCGCGTTCGCGCGTTCCCTGGCTGCTCGTCAACCTTGTCACGGCATTCCTGGCGGCATCGGTGATCCGGCTGTTCGACCACACGATCGAGCGGATCGTGGCGCTCGCCGTGCTGATGCCGATCGTCGCCGGCATGGGAGGCAATGCTGGTTCGCAGACCATGACCGTCACCGTACGGGCGCTGGCGACGAAGGATCTCGACATCTACAACGCCGCCCGAATCATCCGCCGCGAAATGGGTGTGGGCTTCATCAACGGCGTTGTCTTTGCCGTTTTGATCGGCATCGTCGCCGCCCTGTGGTTTCGTGATCCCAATCTGGGCGGGATCATCGGCGCGGCGATGATCATCAACATGTTCGCGGCCGCCCTTGCCGGTATCCTGATCCCGCTCATGCTCGACCGATTCAAGATCGATCCCGCCGTGGCGTCGGCGGTTTTCGTCACCACCGTCACCGACTGCGTCGGCTTTTTCGCCTTCCTCGGCCTCGCAAGCTGGTGGTTCGGCGTCAGGTAGCCTCAATTGACTTTTACGTAAATGCCGTGCGAGGCTCGTGCGGGGGCCATGTCGATTCCGGCGGGCAAGGGTTTGGTTCGGGACGGGAGGCAGCGCCGCCTGGCGTTGCCCCGGGGTTCGGGCATGGAGCGACAATGCGGGAATATTACTCGATCACCGAACTGACCCGCGAATTCGACGTGTCGACGCGGACGCTGCGTTTCTATGAGGACGAGGGGCTGGTGCAGCCGGTGCGGCGTGGCCGTACGCGGCTGTTTCGCCCGTCCGACCGCCATCTCATCCGGCAGATCATGCGCGGAAAGCGGCTCGGTTTCTCGATCAACGAGATCCGCGAAATCATCCAGATGTACAAGGAGCCGCCGGGCGAGGTCGGGCAGCTGAAGCTGATGATCAAGCGCATCGAGGAAAAGCGCGAGGATCTCAGGCAAAAACGCCGCGACCTCGAGGAAACGCTGGCCGAACTCGACCAGGCGGAGGAGTCCTGCGTCGAGCGGCTGGTTGAGCTCGGCGTCAATACGTAACGCCGCTCAGATCCAGCGCCGCACCCTTTTGGCGTAATCGCGATATCTCTTCCCAAACTTCGCCGCCAGCATCTTTTCCTCACGCTCGATGGCGACCTTCTGCGTGGCGAAGGCCGCGATGAACGCCAGCGGCAGGAACCATACGATCCCCGTGACAAAGGCGACGCCGATTAGTAGCAGCGTGTTGGCGAGATACATCGGGTTGCGGGTGACGCCGAATGGCCCTGTGGTGACGAGGTGGTCCGGCACTGCATTGGGGTTGAGCGTCGTTCTGGCCCGGACCATGGTGCGGATGGCGGTGAACCAGAGCGCCGCGACGGCGAATAGTGCCACCCAGCCGGCCGCGAACAGCAGGTCGCCCAGCAGATCGCCGATCCAGGGCAGCGGATAGAGCAGGCCGAGAATGACGCTGATGGCGATTGCCGCGACGTAGATCACCGGCGGCCACGGTATCACGCCGGGCTTCGGCTGGGTTCCGGTCATTGCGTTCCTCCCTCGTTCATCTTGTCCTCGGTCTGGCCCGTGCAGCTGGCGGCCAGATCGCCCAGATGCGCTCGGAATTCCGCAGTCTGGTCGTTGTTCTCGAGCCGATCAAGCGCGGCCTCGCCCTCGAGCGTCGTCAGCATGCAACTGCAATAGCTCGAACAGAAGGTCGCGTTGCGCGTCTGCTCACATGAACGCTGGCAGGTTTTCAGGAAATTGACCTGCACGGTTTCGACCTGAGCCGGCATGGCTTGCGAGAACAGCCAGACGCAGCCGATCAGCAGCGGCTGGTGGATCAGGTAGAAAGCGAGGCTGTGGCGGCCGATGAAGACCAGCGGATTGGCCCAGCGGCCGGGCATAAGGCTCGCCAGGCGGGCTCGCAGGCCGGAGGCTGAGGCGAGTTTCGCTACCCCGATGCCGACAAGCACCGCGCCGAACCACGGAAACAGCGGCACATAGTCGTTGGAGCGTGGGTTGATCGCCGACAGGCCGATCCACCACAGCCAGGGATGGTCCAGCGCTTCGAAGCGCAGATAGACGGGCGCGGCGATGACCAGCGCGGCAACGACAAGGGTCAGCAGGGCGGGCAGCCGCAGGAAGGCGAGGCCGAGCAGGCTGGCGAGCGCGATCTCGTGCAGGATGCCGAAGAAGATGAATCCGTCCGGCGTCGCGATACGGGTTACCACCGAAATGGCGATCGCCGCTCCGGCGACCATGGCAAAACGTTTCCAGAAACCGTTCCAGCGGATTTGCTGGCCGTGCGCGAGGTAGAGGCTGACGCCGACCAGGAACAGGAAGGTCGAGGCAATGCAGCGCGCGTAGATCTTCCACCAGCCGAAGGCGGTGAGGCCTGGATCGGTATAGCCGAAGAATTCCAGGTCCCAGGTGAAATGGTAGCTCGCCATGGCCAGCAGCGCGATGCCGCGCACGATGTCGATGGCGACGATGCGCCTGGATGGCTCCGGAACGGGTGCGGTCGGCGTATGGATGGTCATGGTCTCGCGATCTGATTCAGCCCCGCGTGAGAACTATCACGGTTGGACCGGACAGAAGAAGCCGGGGCGTTGGATCAAGCGGCGCTTTAGGCCAGTGCCGGGAAGTCGTTGACCGACTTCGCTTTTCACGGCCTATGCGTCGGTTTCCTCTTAATCGTCCGGGAACGGCCAAGGCAGATTTGGCCGGTGATTCTGCTTTGGGGAAGCAATGTCCACCCATGTGCGCCATCCAATCTGGCTCCCGGCCCTCAGGGCCGCGGATGCGCGCACCTTCGCCTCGCTTTATGCGGTCGAATCCTTTGCCCGCGCCACGGTGTCGAGCGTCATCCCGATCCAGGCCTACGAAATCCTGCATAATGAGCAGATCGTCTCGATCCTCTACACCATCGTGGCGCTGCTCGGCCTGTCGGTAACCTTGTTCATGCCGATGCTGATCCGCCGCTTTGCCCGGCGCTGGGTCTACACCGCAGGCGCCTGCCTGCTCGCCATCGGCTCGCTGTTCTTCGTCACCCACACGCTGGCCGGGCAATTGGCCGGGATGCTGTGCCGTGTCATGGGGGCCAGCGCGCTTTCGATCACGCTCAACCTCTACATCATGGACCACATCCGCAAGACCGACTTCATGCAGGCCGAATCGCTGCGCATGGCGTGGTCGATGTTTGCCTGGACCGGTGGGCCGACACTCGGCATCTTCCTCTACACGCGCTTCGGTATCTATGCCGCGCATGGTGCGGTGGCGGTGTTCGCGCTAGCGCTCTTGGCGCTGTTCTGGACCTATCGGCTGGGCGACAATCCGTCGATCCGGCCCGGCAAGACACGGCCGGCCAATCCGCTCGCCAATATCGGCCGCTTCGTCGCGCAGCCCAGATTGAGGCTTGCCTGGCTGATCGCCTTCGGCCGCTCCTGCTTCTGGACGACGTTCTTCGTCTATGGGCCGCTGTTCATGGTGATCACCGGCGAGGGCAAGCTGGCCGGCGGCCTGCTGGTTTCGGCGGGCAACGCATTGCTCTTCATGGCGATCTTCTGGGGCAAGGCCGGAAAACGCTTTGGCGGCCGGCGCACCATGACATTCGCTTATTTCGCCATGTCGGCGATGCTTTTGGCGGCAGGCACGGTCGGAGAGAGCGTCCCGCTGCTCACCGGCGCGTTCCTGCTGTGCGGCGCCTTCTTCACCATAGCGCTCGACGCGCTGGGCTCGACCGCCTTCATGCGTTCGGTGCGCTCCTATGAACGGGCGCAGATGGCGGCGGTCTACCGCACCTATCTCGATTTTTCCGAACTGACGCCGCCGCTGGTCTATTCGGTGGTGCTCGCCTTCTTCGGGCTGGGCTCGGTGTTCGTCACGCTTGGTCTGCTCGCGGCGGTTTGCGGTTTTGTCACGTGGCGATACCTGCCGAAGTCACTGTGAGGATCACGGCTTTGGTGCAAGCGCCGCATGACGCTCGCGCACCCAGTTGTGGAAACGGTGCAGGTCATACTCCTCGGGCATGAGCACGCCGGCATGGTGGCGCATCGAGCGCAGGCCCCTCTGGTTGACCTCGCAGATGGCGGCGTCCTCTTCCAGCACCTGTGTGCCGAAGGCGACGATGTTGTCGATGTCGGTCGCGGCCAGCGCCTCGGGCGCGAACAGCCATTCGGCGACAAGCTCCGTCTGTTCGGGACCGAGCGGCACCAGGCGTACCGTCCTGACATAGTCGACATGGCCGACGATGAACATTGAGGGCAGGCTGGTGGCGTAGGTCTGGCCGGCGACGCGTTCGGCCGGCGTCAACCCGGAGAAGACCGGCCCGTGCGTCTTGCCGTCGCGCGACCAGGTCTCGGCGCCGGCACGCAGGCCTCCGGAAAACTCCGGCGCGTCATTGTCGGCGTGGCGCGTCCATTCGGGATCGTCGTGCCGGCTCATCAGGCCGCGGCCATAGATTGGCACCAGGCGCGACAGGTCCTTGTGGATGCCCGGGCAGTGCAGGCACTCGTTGAAGTTCTCCCAAAAGATCTTCCAGTTGCAGTGCATCACCTTGCGCAGCACATGGCCCGATACCAGCGTTTCCAGCGGCCAGTTGCCGAGATTGCCGGAGGCAGGATCGAAGGATGCCTGCGCGGAGTCCGCCGCACCCTCCTGCAGATTGATGAACACGAAGCCGCGCCACACCGAGAGCGCGACGCGGTAGAGCGGATGGTCGGCCTTGTCGAAGCCGTCCGGCAACGATTTCGACGGCACGCGCACGAGGTCGCCGCGCAGCGAATAGGACCAGGCATGATAGGGGCAGGTGATCAGCCGCGCCTTCAGCCGGCCCTCGCTCTCCTGGCAAAGCTGCGAACCGCGATGCCGGCAGGTGTTGTGGAAGGCGCGCAGGGCGCCGGTGTCGTCGCGCAGCACGATGATGTCCTGCGTGCCGATGCGAAACCTGCGGAAGGCCAGCGGCTGGGCCAGATCGGCCTCGCGGCAGACGAGCAGCCAGTTTTTGTACCAGATGGCGTCGAGGTCGCGCTGGTAGCTCTCACCGTCCCAATAGGCCGACGAGGGCAGGGTCGGCTCGGCCTGGGTCAGGCCATTGTAAGGGGCGCGCTCACCGGCAATGGGCTGCATGGCTGGCTTCCTGTGAAGCGGCCAGCCGACACCCGGTCAGGAGAATTGTCAATTGTCGTGCCTGGAGACGGCATGGCGCAATCGCGCTGTTTGCCGGCGGAATTTGGTTTGCCGCGTGTCGCGATTTTCCCTATAGTCATGCAGTCGTCGGTTCCGTTTTGGAGCCAAGAGGGAATGCGGTGCGGGCGAAATTCTTGCCCAATGCCGTGGCTGCCCCCGCAACTGTGTGCGGTAGTCCTCTCCATATGCCACTGAAGATTCGTCTTCGGGAAGGTGGGGAAGGGCGCTGATCCGTGAGCCAGGAGACCTGCCGACGACGGCAAAACTGACAGGCCCTCGGGTGGAGGGTGAAAGGACAAGATATGAATACCGCTTCCGTCTCCCTCGGCGCTTCCGTCTCCTCGCAGTCGCGCTTCATGCAGCTGGCGCTTGCCGCGCTGCTCGGCACGTTCATCATCGGCTTTGTCGGCTTCTCGCATATCGATGCGGTCCACAATGCGGCTCACGACTATCGCCATTCGATGGGTTTTCCCTGCCACTGACGAAGGCCTGACATCATGAATTTGTTTCGCAACGTCGTGTTCATCGCGGCGATCGCAGGGCTCGTGGGGGGCATTGCGCTCGCCTGCATGCAAGCCTACGCGACCGACCCACTGATCCTGAAGGCGGAAGTCTATGAAAAGGCCGGCGGCGGCCATCACCACGACCACGCCGCTGTTACCACAAACGACAACGCCATGAGCTCGGCCGTTCCGGCTGACAATGCCATGAGCGGCGCGGCCCCGGCTCCTGCGGAAGCGGCCGCCCCGGTCGAGGACGAAGGCTGGGCTCCGGCCGACGGTTTCGAGCGCTTCGCCTTCAATGTCCTTGCCAACATCGTCAGCGGTATCGGTTTTGCGCTGATCCTGGTCGCTGTCTCCGAATTCATGGGCGGTATCGGCAACTGGCGGCAGGGTGTCTTCTGGGGCCTAGCTGGCTTCGCTATATTCACTTTGGCACCTGGGCTCGGCCTACCGCCGAAACTGCCGGCAATGCCTGACGCCGATCTCTTGCAGCGCCAAATCTGGTGGACTTTGACAGTGGTGGCGACTGCCGCCGGCCTTGGGCTCATCGCGTTCCGCAAGTCACTGCCTCTTGCCCTTCTTGGCATTGCTCTTATCGTGGCGCCGCATATCGTTGGCGCGCCGCAACCCGATAGCTTCGTGACGCCAATCCCCGAAGGCTTGCATCACCAGTTCATCGTGGCCTCAACGCTCACCCGTCTAGTGTTCTGGCTGGTGCTCGGCGCTGTCGTCGGCGTTGTGCGCGGACGCTTCACCGGCACCGCGACCAGCCTGCGCGACAGCTTTGCCTGATCGAAGCTCGCTGACCTTCATCATCGGCGGTGCCCGCTCCGGCAAGAGCGCGCACGCCGAAATCCTGGCGACGGCCTTGCCGTCACCGTGGACCTATATCGCCACGGCGCAGGCCTATGACGACGAGATGCGCGAGCGCATCGCGCTGCACCGCTCGCGGCGCGGCGCGGGCTGGATAACAGTCGACGCACCGCTTGACCTTGCCGGCGCGCTTGAGGCCTTGCCCGACAACCTGCCGGTGCTGGTCGACTGCCTGACGCTGTGGCTGACCAATCACATGCTGGCCGATCACGATCTCGAGCTGGAATGCCGGCGGCTGAGGGACGTGCTGTCGCGGCCGCGCGGGCCGTGGTTCGTGGTGTCCAATGAAGTCGGCCAAGGCATCGTGCCCGACAATGCACTGGCGCGCCGTTTTCGCGACGACGCCGGACGGCTCAACCAGCAAGTCGCGGCGATCGCCGACACCGTGCTGCTGATGGTGGCGGGGCTGCCGCTCAAGGTGAAATGACATGACCGACATCGACAATAAGGACGAGGAACGCCATCGCGCCAAGATGGCCAAGCGCAAGGCGGTGCAGGATGCCGAGGTGGCGGCCAAGACGATCGAAAAGGGGCTGCTGATCGTCAACACCGGTCCGGGCAAGGGCAAGACCACGGCTGCCTTCGGCCTGGCGCTCAGAATGCTCGGCTACGGCAAGCGCGTCGGCGTCGTGCAGTTCATCAAGGGCAAATGGCACACCGGCGAGAAGGATGCGTTTGCCGCCTTCGGCGACCGCGTCGTCTGGCACGCGATGGGCGAGGGCTTTACCTGGGAGACGCAGGATCTGAAGCGCGATATCGCTGCCGCCGAGGCTGCCTGGACCAAGGCGCTGGAGTTGATCGCCGATCCCTCGATCAGCCTTGTCGTGCTTGACGAACTCAACATCGCGCTGCGCTATGATTATCTCGATCTCGACAAGGTGGTTGCCGAGCTTAAGGCACGCCGCGAGGGACTGCATGTCGTCGTCACCGGCCGCAACGCCAAGCCGGCACTGGTCGAAGCGGCCGATCTGGTCACCGAGATGGGCGTGACCAAGCATCACTTTTCAGCAGGCGTGAAGGCGCAGCAGGGGATCGAGTTCTAGAACGCAAGAACTATGACCGAAACCACGGCGAACAACGCGATGAGCAAATAGTCGGCGACGCGGTAGAGTTTCAGCGCCCGCCTGATGTCGCCGCTGTCGACGTCGCGGCGGCCGCCTTCGCCCATGAAGACGTCGTCGACCACGATGCCGCCATAGCTGCGCGGCCCGGCAAGCGCCAGGCCGAGCGCGCCTGCCATGGCCGCTTCCGGCCAGCCGGCATTGGGCGAGCGGTGCTTTTTGGCATCGCGCCACACCGCCTGCCAGGCACTGCGGGGATCGGCGTTTTTGACCAGGAAAGCCGCCAGCACGATCAGCAGCGCCGTCAGCCGCGAGGCCGGCAGGTTGATCCAGTCGTCGAAGCGCGCCGCCGCCCAGCCGAAAGCCTCGTGGCGGGGGGTGCGGTGGCCGATCATCGAATCGGCGGTGTTGGCAGCCTTGTAGGCAGCGCCGCCGGCCAGTCCGCCGACACCGGTCCAGAAGGCGGGGGCGACGATGCCGTCGGAAAAATTCTCGGCCAGGCTCTCGATCGCCGCGCGGCAGATGGCGGCGCGGTCGAGCGCTTCGGGATCGCGGCCGACGATGCGCGAGACGGCGACCCGGCCCATGGCGAGGCCGCCCGATTCGAGCGAGTCAGCCACGGCCTCGACATGTTCGTAGAGGCTCTTCTGTGACAGCAGCGATGTCGCCAGAAGCGCGGCAATGAAAAACCCCAGCGGCACGAACCAGAGCAGGACAAGCTGCACGCAAAGGCCGATCACCGCCGGCACCAGCACGATGACCAGCAGCGCCTGGACGCCACGTTGGCGACGCAACGCGTCGGGATCAGTGGCGCGGTTGAGCCTCAAGTCGAGAAAGGATATCAGCCTGCCGAACCACGTCACCGGATGGCCGATGGCGCGGAAGAGCCAGTCCGGGTAACCCAGGACAAATTCGACGGCCAGTGACAGGAAAGCGATCAGGACTGACATGAAGCTTCTTGATGGAGCGGTGGACCATGGTGGGAGTCTTGGCCGGGCGAGGGCGCTTTTCCCCAGCGCTCCTCTGCCGTTCGTCGACCTTTCGACCGGTATCAATCCGCACTCCTACCCGCTTTTCAACCTGCCCGCCACCTCGCTGTCGCGATTGCCGGAAGCGGGGCGGGCGCGGGAGTTGACGGAGATCGCGGCCAGTACCTATAGCGCGCCGTCGCCGGCCAACGTCGTCGCGGCGCCCGGCACACAGATCCTGCTGCCGCGCGTGGCATCGCTGGTGAGACCCGGCAAGGCATTGGTGCTGGGGCCTACCTATGCCGAACATGCGCGAGCCGCGGCGATCGCCGGGCACCAGGTGAGCGAAGTCAGCGATTTTGCCGCGCTGGCGCAGGCCGACCTTGCCATCATCGTCAATCCGAACAACCCGGATGGGCGCGTCGTCGAGCGCGACCGGTTGCTGGCATTGGCCGCCGGGCTGCGCGCCGGAGGCGGGCTGCTGGTCGTTGACGAGGCGTTCATGGATGTCGGCCCGCGCCAGCACAGCCTCGCCGGCGACGTCGATCAGGGCGGCATCGTCGTGCTGCGTTCCTTCGGCAAGTTCTTTGGCCTGGCCGGGCTGCGGCTTGGCTTCGCGCTTTCCGATCGGCCAACGGTGGAATTGCTGCAAAGGCAATTCGGGCCGTGGGCAGTGGCCGGTCCAGCGCTGGATTATGGCATTCGCGCGCTTGCCGATATTGGCTGGCAGGACGCGATGCGGGCATCGCTCGCCGAGGCAGCCGCGCGGCTGGACGCATTGTTCGGCCGTTTCGGCGTGCCGGCCGTGGGCGGCACCACGCTGTTCCGCTATATCGGTCTTCCGGATGCCGCCGGCCTGTTTTCGGCGCTTGGCGAGAGGGGCATTCTGCTTCGCCACTTCAACGACCGGCCATTTGTGTTGCGTGCCGGCCTGCCGGGGAGCGAGGTGGAATGGCAGCGGCTCGAATTCGCCCTTGCCGAATGGGCGGCGCGGCGCGAGGATCAATCGAAGGGCTCGAAGCAATGATCCATGTCTGCTCGCTGGCAAAGGTCGAGGAAACGGTGGCAAGGAGCGGCGCCGACCGCATGCTGTCGCTGCTCGCCGCCGGAACCGAGGTGGTGCGACCGGCCTCGATCGCCCGGGAAAACCATCTGCATGTGGTCATGCACGACATAGCGGTGGCGCAGGACGGCATGACCATGCCTGGCGAGGAGCATGTTCGCGACGTGCTCGATTTCGCGCGCCGCTGGGATCGGGCGAAGCCCATGGTCGTGCATTGCTATGCCGGCATCAGCCGCTCGACCGCTTCGGCCTACATCATCGCCGCCGCTCTGGCGCCGACACGCGACGAGGCCGAACTGGCATGGACGCTGCGGGCGCTGTCGCTCTCGGCGACACCCAATCCACGGCTTATTGCCGTGGCCGACGCGCTGCTGGATCGCAACGGCCGGATGATCGAGGCGATCCAGTCGATCGGGCGCGGCGCCGACGCCTTCGAAGGCACGCCGTTCGCGCTGAAGATCGACGGCTAAAAGCGGCTATCTCAGCCAGTCGGCGAGCTTCGCCTTGCGCACATCCCTGAGCAGGCTGATGAAACCGTCGGCCTGATGCTCTGCCGTCAGCCGGCCTTTTTCCGATGTCGCGATGCCGGCGTCGCCAACCACGCCGTTCGGGTTGAGATCGCCGGCGATCCAGGCAAAGGCATGGGTGCCGGTGTGGCGCAGCAGCGAAAATTCCTTCTCGGCCTTGGCGACGTTGGAAACGAAATTATCGGCCTTGGCCATGTCGACGAGGTCGGGCCGGAAATGCAGCATCAGCGAGGTCTCGACATCGCCGCCATGGATGCCGTGGCGGTCCTCGAGTTCGGTGTACATGCCGGCCGGGCGGCCAAAACGCTGCCAGCTCGTCTTCACCGCCAGCATCTTTTCGCGCACCCGCAATTCACGCGTGATGATGCCCATGATCTCTTCATTGCCGCCATGCGAATTGACGACGATGAGTTTGCGCACCCCGGCGCGCGCGATCGACACGCCAAGCTCGGTCCAGGCCTCGACCAGCGTCGTTGCCGGCAAGGTGAGCGTGCCCGGCGCATGGAGGTGCTCGTTCGACTTGCCCACCGCCTGGACCGGCAGGATGCGGATGTCGAGATCGTCGGGCAGGCGGGCGATCACCGTGTCGAGCATGCCGTTCATGATCGAAGTGTCGGTCGAGACAGGCAGATGCGGTCCATGCTGCTCAATCGCCGCCACCGGCAGAACGGCGATCGTCGCCTCCGGATCGATCGAGGCGTATTCGGTTGTCCGGTAGTCGCCCCACCAGACGCGTCTTTTTGCAGCGGTCATGTCATGCCTCTTCGATGAACGGTGAGACCTAGCGCGGCACAGGCCTGCTGTCGATCACCCAGCCGCGATGACCTCGACCTCGACCTTGAATTCGGGGCGGGCAAAGCCGGAAACGATCATCAGCGTCGAGGCCGGCGCAGGGCTCGAAAACAGCCTGTCGCGGACATCCATATAGGGGCGCAAATAGGCGCGGTCGGTGACATAGGCGTTGATGCGCACGATGTTCCCGAACCCCAGCCCAGCCTCGCCGAGGATTGCCTCGATGTTGCGGAAGCAGAGTTCTGCCTGGGCGCCGGCGTCCTCGGGAATCTGGTCGTCCGCCGTGATCGCCACCTGACCCGAGCACAGCACCAGCCGCTTGCCCGCCGGCACTTCGACGCCGTGGCTATAGCGGGCAAAGGGCGGCTTGATCGACTTCGGGGTGAGGAATCTGAACATGGCAATCTCCTGGATGCCGTCAGCCTAAGGCGGGACGCATCCCAGCTTCAAGATGGCGGTGCATCTTGCCGGTGCGATTGTGGACAGGCGTTCAAAAAATAGGCACGATGCCTTCGGTGCAGCACGACCTTTCCGGCTTTCGCAGATGGCTGTGGTGCAGGCGGGCGGGTTCCGGCGCGTGACGCCGGTGGCATGTGTCTTGCTTCTTGAATCTTTGGTGTCGAGCCTGGCGCGTGGCGCCGGAGCAAACAAAGGGTGGTTGTCGATGTACGCAAAACAGAAGATCTCGGTGGCGGTGGTGGCCTTGCTTGCCGCCAGCACGCTGGGTGCCGCGGCGAATGAAAAAGTCACCTTCGGCACCAACTGGCTAGCCGAGCCGGAACATGGTGGTTACTATCAGGCCGTGGCCGACGGCACCTATGCCGCCTGCGGCCTCGACGTCACCATCATGCAGGGCGGTCCGCAGGTCAGCGGCCGGCCGATGCTTTTGGCCGGCAAGATCGATTTCTACATGGGCGGCAATCTGCTGTCGGCCTTCGATGCCGTCCAGCAAGGCATTCCGATGCGCGTGGTGGCGGCCGATTTCCAGAAGGATCCACAGGTGATCATGTCCCACCCCGGCGAGGGGCTGGACAAGTGGGAGGACCTGAAGAACGCCGACCAGTACATACTGGGTGACGAAGGCGTGCAGACGTTCTTCCAGTGGATGGTCACCGCACTCGGCTTCGACGCCGCCAAGCGCGCGCCCTACACCTACAACACCGCTCCCTTCCTCGCCAACAAGAAGTCGATCCAGCAGGGCTACGTCACCTCGGAGCCGTTCGCGGTGAAGAAGGAAGGCGGCTTCGTGCCGAACCAGTTCCTGCTCGCCGACTATGGCTGGGACACCTACTCGACGACGATCGAGGTGATGCAGGACACGATCGACAAGAAGCCGGAGGTGGTCCAGTGCTTCGTCGATGGCTCGGCCAAGGGCTGGTACAAGTACCTCTACGGCGACAACAAGGCCGCCAACGACATGATCAAGAAAGACAATCCCGACATGAGCGACGAGCAGATCGCTTTCTCGATCGAGCAGATGAAGAAGTTCGGCCTTGCCGATTCCGGCGATACCGAGAAGCTCGGCATCGGCGCCATGACCGACGCGCGCATCAAGAGTTTCTATGACAAGATGGTCAAGGCCAAGGTTACGCCTGAAGGCATCGACATTTCGAAGGCCTATACGCTGGCCTTCGTCAACAAGGGCGTCGGGCTCGACCTGAAGAAATAGGCCAGCCTGACCATGATAGGGGAAAAGGTGGCGCGAGCGCCGGCATCGGACGTCGCTCCGACCTTGCTGGCGCTGCGCGGCGTCGGCAAGGTGTTTTCCAACGGCGTGACGGCGCTGAGCGACGTCGACCTGACAATCCGGGAAGGCGATTTCCTCAGCCTGCTCGGGCCGTCCGGTTGCGGCAAGTCGACGGCGCTGCGACTGATCGCCGGCCTGTCGACGCCGACCTCCGGCGTGCTTGACTGGCGCGGCGGCGGTTCGCTCGACCGCGCCAATATCGGCTTCGTCTTCCAGGAGCCGACGCTGCTGCCCTGGGCCAGCGTCTTCGACAATGTCTGGCTGCCGCTCAGGCTGAAAGGCATTTCCCGCGCCAAGGCCGCCCCGGCGATCACGCAAATGCTGGCGCGGGTGCACCTGACCGGTTTCGAGGACGCCGTGCCGCGCGAACTGTCCGGCGGCATGAAGATGCGCGTCTCGATCGCGCGCGCCATGGTGACCAAGCCGCGTGTGCTGCTGATGGACGAACCGTTCGCAGCACTGGACGAGATCACCCGTTTCAAGCTCAACGACGATCTGCTGGAGCTTTGGCAGGACGAACGCTTCACCGTCGTCTTCGTCACCCACAGCGTCTTCGAAAGTGTGTTTTTATCCAACCGGGTCGTCGTCATGGCGGCGCGGCCGGGCAGGGTGTTCGACGAACTTGCCATCGAGGCGGCCTATCCACGCGACGAGGCATTTCGCACCTCGCCGGACTATGCAGCCCTTTGCCGTCAGGCTTCCGACGTGCTGGTCAATGCCATCAATTCAACAGCGGGCCCGCATCATGACGGTCATTGACGGCACGTTGAAACTCGACCCCGAGGAAGCGCGCCGCGTGCGCCAGGAGCGGCTCGAGCGGGTCGGCCGTTGGGTGCTGCCGCTGGCGATCATGATCCTGGCGATCTGGCTGTGGGACCGCACCTGCGTGTGGAACGAGATCCCGCAATATATCCTGCCGCGCCCCGGCGTGGTGCTGCAGACGCTCCACAACGATGCCGGCCTGCTGTTCTCCTCGCTGCTGGTCACCTTGCGCATCACCTTCCTCAGCCTGGCCTTGGCCGTCATCGGCGGCGTCGGCCTGTCGGTGCTGTTCGCGCAATCGAAATGGGTGGAGATGTCGTTCTTCCCGTTCGCCATCGTGCTGCAGGTGACGCCGATCGTGGCGATCTTTCCGCTGATCAACATCTATGTGAACAACCAGACGACCAAGCTTCTGCTGTGCGCCTGGATCGTCGCCTTCTTCCCGATCCTGTCCAACACCACGCTCGGCCTGAATTCGGTCGACCGCAATCTGCGCGACCTGTTCAAGCTCAATGGCGCGACGCGCTGGCAGCAGTTGCGCTATCTCAGGCTGCCGGCGGCGATGCCGTATTTTCTCGGTGGGCTGAAGATCGCCGGCGGCCTGTCGCTGATCGGCGCCGTGGTGGCCGAGTTCGTTGCCGGCGCCACCGGCCAGTCGTCGGGGCTCGCCTCGCGCATCATCGAGGCCGGTTACCGGCTCAACGCGCCAAGGCTGTTCGCGGCGCTGTTCCTGATCTCACTGACCGGCATCCTGATCTTCCTCGTGCTGTCGCTGATTTCGCATCTCATTTTGCGGCGCTGGCATGAAAGCGCGCTGAAGCAGGAGCGGTAGGACCTTGATTCCGAACTCAGCTTCATACCAGCTCGCCAACGCCCGCCTTCATCGATCGCTGACGTCGGGCCTTGCCGCAACTTACGACAATGACGGTTTCACGCTGGCCGACGTTGCTATTGCAGACGGCAAGATCTCCAGCATTGCGGTGCATGGCAAAGCGAAGGCGCCGACGGAGGCTATCGACCTTGCCGGTCGCATCGTCTTGCCGTGCTTCGTCGACTGCCATACGCATATCGACAAGGGCCATATCTGGCCGCGAAAGCCCAATCCCGACGGCACCTTCATGGGGGCGCTCAACGCCGCCGGCGCCGACCGCGTCGCGCGCTGGAGCGCCGAGGACCTTGCGAAGCGCATGGATTTCTCGCTGCGCTCGGCCTACGCACATGGCACCAAAGCGCTGCGCACCCATCTCGACAGCGTCGCGCCTCAGGAGGAAATCTCCTGGCCGGTGTTCGAGACGATGCGCGAGACATGGCGCGGCCGCATCGAATTGCAGGGCGCCTGCCTGCTCGGCATAGAGGGCGTGCGCGACAAGAAATGGTTCGATAGGCTGGCGAAGCGGGTCGCCGCGGCCAAGGGGGTACTGGGTGTCGTCACCTATATGGTGCCGGATCTGGAGGAACTGCTCGACCATGTCTTCGCGCAAGCGATCAAGCATGGGCTCGATCTTGATTTCCATGCCGATGAGACCGACGACATCGCGGCGATCTCGCTGAAGAAGATCGCCGAGGCCGCACTTTGGAACGGTTTCGAGGGCAAGATCCTTGTCGGCCATTGCTGCTCGCTGGCGCGGCAACCCGACCTCGAGGTGCTGGACACGCTGGACAAGGTGGCGAAGGCCGGACTGGCGGTGGTGTCGCTGCCGATGTGCAATCTCTATCTGCAGGATCGGCGCGGGGACCAGACCACGCCGCGCTGGCGAGGCGTGACGCTGCTGCATGAGATGAAGGCAAGGGGCATTCCTGTCGCCGTCGCTTCCGATAACACGCGCGATCCCTTCTATGCCTATGGCGATCTCGACATGCTGGAGGTCTACCGCATGGCGACGCGCATCCTGCATTTCGATCATCCGGTCGCGGACTGGCCGCAAGCGGTCGCCGCGACGCCGGCCAAGGTGATGCGGCTCGATGGACTTGGCACGCTTGCCGCCGGCGGCGATGCCGATTTCATCCTGTTCAAAGGTCGAAGCTGGACGGAATTGCTGTCACGGCCCGAATCGGATCGCATCGTCGTGCGCGGCGGCCGCGCGATCGAGCGGCAATTGCCCGACTATGCCGAACTCGACGAACTGATGGTGGAATGATGGACGTTTCGGCGCTCAAACGCGATCTCGACGGGATAAAACTCGACGACAATCCGGCCATCGTCCAGCAGAAGAGCCGCGACTTCTACTGGTACAGCCCGGTGCTGAAACAGCAGCTCGACCATGTCACCGGTGACCTGATCGTGACGCCGAAGACCGAGGCCGAGCTGATCCGTGTGCTGGCCGCCTGCCACCGGCATGGCGTGCCGGTGACGCCGCGCGGCAGCGGCACGGGCAATTACGGCCAGGCGATGCCATTGTCGGGCGGCGTGGTGCTCAATCTTGCCGAGATGAACGAGATCAAGTCGATCGCGCCGGGGCGCGTGGTAACCGGGCCGGGCGCGGTGCTGGCCGATATCGACAAGGCCACGCGCGCGCATTCCGGGCAGGAGCTGCGGCTCTCGCCTTCGACCTACAACACTGCCTCGATCGGCGGCTTTATCGCCGGCGGCTCGGGCGGCGTCGGTTCGATCAATTTCGGCGGGTTGCGCGATTTCGGCAATGTGCTGCGCCTGCGCGTGGTGACGATGGAGGCCGAGCCGAAAGTGCTCGAACTCACCGGCGAGGACCTGCACAAGGTCACCCACGCTTACGGCACCAACGGCATCATCACGGAAGTCGAGATGCCGCTGACGGCGGCCTATGAGTGGGTCGACGTCATTGTCGGCTTCGATGCCTTCATGGACGCGGCGCGCTACGGCAATGCGCTGGCCTGCCAGGACGGCATCCTGACCAAGCTGATCACGCCGATCGCCGCCCCGGTGCCGCAGCTCTATTTCAAGCGCCACCAGAAATTTTTCAGGGAAGGCCAAAGCATCTGCGTCGTCATGGTGGCGCAGCATGGGCTGGATGCATTCCTCGCCTTCACCCGGCGCGCCGGCGGCGAGGTGATCTTCAACGCCGCGACCGCGACGCCGGAGGAGAAAAAGGGCCTGCCGCCGGCCTATGAGCTGGCCTGGAACCACACCACGCTGAGGGCACTGCGCGTCGACCCCGACATCACCTATCTGCAGTCGCTTTATCCGTTTCCCAACCAGCTGGCGCTGGTCGAGAAGATGGATGCGATGTTTCCGGGCGAAGTGTACTCGCATCTCGAATTCGTGCGGCTGGACGGCAACATCACCTGTTTCGGCCTGCCGCTGGTAAAATTCACCACCGAGGCGCGGCTGGACGAGATCGTGCGCCTGCACGAGGACAATGGCTGCCCGATCTTCAACCCGCACCGCTACACGCTGGAGGAGGGCGGCATGAAGCAGACGGATGCCGTGCAGCTCGCCTTCAAGCGCGAGACCGATCCGCAAGGCCTGCTCAACCCCGGCAAGATGATCGCCTGGGAAAATCCGGACTATGATTATCGCTCCGGAAGGACCTTCCTGTTCAAGGGGCTGCAGAGGGTGGGATGATGCAATGACGAACGCCTGGCCTCGCCCTGACCTGCGGGATGTTGTCCCGTGAACATCCTCGTACTCTACGCCCACCCGGTCGAGACCAGCTTCAATGCCGGCCTGCACCGGTTGATCGTCGAGCGGCTGACGGCAGCGGGCCATAATGTCGACGACTGCGACCTCTATGCCGAGGATTTCGACCCGCGGCTAGTGCGCCAGGAGAGGCTGGATTATCACAACCAGCGCGGCTCCAAGGACCCGGCGGCGCCCTATGTCGAGCGCCTACTGCGGGCCGAGGCGCTGGTGCTTTCCTATCCGGTCTGGAATTACGGTTTCCCCGCTATCCTGAAAGGTTTTTTCGACCGCGTCTTTCTGCCCGGCGTGTCGTTCAGGCTGGTCGACGGCAAGGTGCAGCCGTCGCTGCACAACATAAGGAAGGTCGCGACCGTCACCACCTATGGCGGCAGCCGGTTCCGCGCCATTGTGATGGGCGATCCGCCCCGCAAGCTGATCAAGCGCATGCTGCGCGCCACCGTAAAGCCCGGCGCGCCGGTGACTTACCTCGCGCATTACGCGATGAACCTGTCGACCGACCAAACACGAAAATCCTTCATGACGAAGGTGGCGGCGAGCATGGATGCATTCTGATGCGGGTCCTCGTGGTCTATTGCCATCCGGTGCCGGAAAGCTTTTGCGCCGCAATCCGCGACACCGCCCTGGATGTGCTCAAGGCAAGGGGCTGGGAGGTGCGGCTGCTCGACCTCTATGCCGAGAAATTCGACCCGGTGATGGGCTGCGACGAGCGGCGCAGCTACAACAATCAGGCGCCGCGGGACCCGGCGCTGAAGCTGCATTTCGAGCTGCTCGCCTGGGCCGAGGCGATCCTGTTCGTCTATCCGACCTGGTGGTACGGGCTGCCGGCGATGCTGAAGGGCTGGCTCGACCGGGTCTGGGCGACGGACGTCGCCTTCAAACTGCCGGCGGGCAAGGGGCGGATCACATCGCTGATGACGCATGTCAGCAAGGTCGGTGTCATTACCACCTGCGGCGCGCCGACCTGGTGGAGCGTTGTGGTCGGCCAGCCTGGACGCAAGACGTTGCTGCGCGGCATGCGGGCGCTGTGCGCGAGACGGTGCAGGACGTTCTTCCTGGCGCATTATCTGATGGACGCCTCGACGCCAAAGACGCGGGCGGCGTTTTTGGCGAAGGTGCGGACGAAGCTGGAGCGGTTTTGAGCGATGCGCGACGTTCCCTTCTCCCCTTGCGGGAGAAGGTGGCCTCGCGAAGCGAGGTCGGATGAGGGGTGCGCGAAGGAACTCTGCTTTGCAGTAATAAGCGCTTGTGATCCTTCGATCTTTTCACGGTGCGCTTCGTCACGCACCCCTCATCCGTGTCGGCGCTGCGCGCCGATCCACCTTCTCCCACAAGGGGAGAAGGACAGGACTGCGCTACATCCTCGTCCTTTCCGCCTTTGGGTCATACATCGGCTTCAGCGAGGCCTCCGCTGCGAACCGCTCGCCGGCGATCTCAATCTCAAAGGTCGAGGCCAGCACATCCGCCTCGCTCTCGCCCTGGCACGGCACATAGCCGAGCCCAATCGCACCGCCGAGATAATGGCCGTAATTGCCCGAGGTGATCGGGCCGACGATCTTGCCGTCGCGCAGGATGGCTTCGTTGTGGAAGAGCAGCGGCTGCGGGTCGTTCAGCCGGAACTGGACCAGCCGGCGGTTCAATCCGGCTTCCTTCTTCTTCAGCACCGCATCGCGGCCGAGAAAATCGCCCTTTGCGGTCTTCACCGCGAAGCCGAGGCCGGCTTCCAGCACATTGTCCTCGTCGGTGATGTCGTGGCCGAAATGCCGAAAGGCCTTTTCGATGCGGCAGGAATCCAGCGTGTGCAGGCCGCAGAGTTTCAGACCGACATCCGCACCCGCCTCGTCGATCGCCTCGAAGACATGGGCGGCCTGGTCGGTCGAGACATAGAGCTCCCAGCCGAGTTCGCCGACATAGGTGACGCGGTGGGCGCGGGCCAGTCCCATGCCGATCTCGATCTCCTGAAACGTGCCGAACGGATTGTTCTCGTTGGAGAAATCGTTGGGGCTGACTTTCTGGATCAGCTTTCGCGCATCCGGACCCATCAGGCAGAGCACGCTTTCGGCCGCCGTGACATCGGTGATGACCACGAACTCCTCGCCGACATGCCGGCGCAGCCAGGCCAGATCGCGCTGTAGCGTGGCGCCTGGAACGACGAGGAAGTAGGCCGTATCCGAGAGCCTGGACACGGTGAGGTCGCTCTCGATGCCGCCGCGCTGGTTGAGCATCTGGGTGTAGACGATCTTGCCCGGCGCCACATCCATATCGTTGGCGCACAGCCTCTGCAGGAAGGCACAGGCATCGCGGCCCTCGATACGGATCTTGCCGAACGAGGTCATGTCGAACAGGCCGACCTTGTTGCGGACCGCCAGATGCTCGTCGCGCTGGTTGTCGAACCAGTTCTGCCGCTTCCAGGAATAGCGGTATTCGCGCTCCTGTCCCTCGCGGGCGAACCAGTTGGCTCGCTCCCAGCCGGCGACCTCGCCAAACACGGCGCCGCGCGCCTTCAGTTGCTCATGCAGGGGCGAGCGGCGCACACCGCGCGATGTCACCATCTGCCGATAGGGGAAATGGTCGGCGTAGAGCAGGCCGAGCGTTTCGGAGACGCGCTGCCTGAGATAGCGGCGGTTCTTCTGGAACGGCTGGGCGCGGCGGATGTCGACCTCCCATAGGTCGAAGGGCGCTTCGCCATCGTTGATCCACTGCGCCAGCGCCATGCCGGCGCCACCGGAGGAGACGATGCCGATCGAATTGTAGCCGGTCGCCATCCAGTAGCCTCGCAATTCCGGCGCCTCGCCGAGATAATAGCGGTCGTCAGGCGTGAAACTTTCGGGGCCGTTGAAGAAGGTGTGAATGCCGGCGGTGGCCAGCATCGGCATGCGGTTGACACCCATTTCGAGGATCGGCTCGAAATGGTCCATATCCTCGGGCAATTGGTCGAAGCAGAAATCCTCGCGGATGCCGTCCAGGCCCCAGGGTTTTGCCACCGGCTCGAAGGCGCCGAGCATCATCTTGCCGGCGTCTTCCTTGTAGTAGGCGCACTCATCCGGAACGCGCAGCACCGGCAGGCGGGAGAGGCCGGGGATCGGCTCGGTGACGAGATAGAAATGCTCGCAGGCGTGCAGCGGAATGGTGACGCCGTTCTGGGCACCGAGTTCGCGGGCCCACATGCCGGCGCAATTGACGACGATGTCGGCTTCGATCATGCCTTGTTCGTCACCCTGCGCCCACGACACGCCGGTAACGCGGCCATTCCTGGTGTGGACTTTGGTGACCTTCACATTCTCGACGATGGTGGCGCCGCGCTGGCGTGCGCCCTTGGCCAGGGCCATGGCGATGTTGGCGGGGTCGCACTGGCCATCGAGCGGCAGATGCACGGCGCCGACGACGTCCGAAACATTGAGATGTGGATACATCTGCTCGACTTCATTCGGCGAAATCTCGCGCACGTCAACGTCGAAGGCGCGCGCCAGCGATGCCTGCCGGTAGATCTCGTGCTTGCGCTCCTCGGTCAGCGCAACGGTGATCGAGCCGACCTGGCGCATGCCGGTGCCGACCTCTGTCTCGGCTTCCAGCTTGACGTAGAGGTCGGCCGAATATTTCGCCAGCCGCGTCATGTTCTGCGAACCGCGCAACTGGCCGATCAGACCGGCGGCGTGCCAGGTCGTGCCCGAGGTCAGTTGCTTGCGTTCCAGGAGCACGATGTCGGTCCAGCCGAGCTTGGCCAGGTGATAGGCGACAGAACAGCCGGAAACCCCGCCGCCGATGATCACCGCGCGGGCCTTGGCAGGGACGGTCTTGGTCATGCGGCCTCGCGGCGATAGGTGGAAGCAAAACGGCGCAGCCGAGCGGCCGCTTCCTGCAGTACGGCCTCGGGCTGGCAGAGGCTGATGCGGATGTGGCCGGCGGCGGCTTTGCCGAAGCTGGAGCCGGGCATCACGCCGACCTTCTCCTGGTCGAGAAGGGCCCAGGCGAATTTTTCGTCGTCGGGTTCGACATCGGATATGTCGAGCATGACATACATGCCGCCTTCGGAACCGTGCACGCTGACATTGTTCATGCCGCGCACGGCATCCAGCAGGACGGTCCGGCGCGCCGCGTAGCGCTCGGCGATCTCCTTGACGCCGTAACGGTTCTCAAGCGCCTCGGCGCAGGCGATCGAGATGAAGGCCGGCAGGCCGTAGGTCGTCACTAGATTGAGGTTGATGAGCAGCGTGATCATATCCTGCGGACCGGTCAGCCAGCCCATGCGCCAGCCGGTCATGCCATGGCTCTTGGACATGGAATTGATGACCAGCGTGCGCTCGGCCATACCGGGCAGTGAGCGTGGCGAGACATGCTCGCCGCCGCCCAGCGTCCAGTAGACCTCGTCAGACAAAAGCCAGAGATCGTGCTCCCTGCAGATTTGCGCCAGCTGTTCCAGCCGCTCGCGCGAATAGACCGCACCCGTCGGATTGTTCGGCGTGTTGATCAGGATGGCGCGCGTGTTGGGCTTGAGGGCCGCGCGGATCATGTCGGCGCGGGGTTGAAACCCATCCTCGGCCGGCGTCTCGACGACGGTGAAACTGGCGCCGGCGGCGCTGAACGTATTGGGATAGGTGGCATAATAGGGTGCCACCACGATGGCGTGGTCGCCCTGGTCGAGAACGGCCTGCACGGCCGCATAAAGGGCGGCCTGGCCGCCCGGCGTGGCGATGACTTGATCAGGCGTCGTCTCGACGCCGGTGCAGGCGCTGGAGGCGGCCGCCATGGCCTGGCGCAGGCGCGGCAGGCCGGGAAGCGGGGTATAGTGGTGGTTGCTGCCGCGAACCGCGGTCACGCAGGCCTCGATCGTTTGCGAAGGCGTGTCGAAGTCGTGGTCGCCGACCGACAGCATGATGATGTCTTCGCCGGCTTCCTTGCGGGTCCAGGCGGCGAAATGAACCTCCCAGCCATCCTTGCCCGAAGGCACGATGCCGGAAATGCGAGACGATGGTCTGGGCATCACTGAACTCCCGATATCTGGTAGCCGGCCCGTTCGAGCCGGCCGCGCAGTGCGGCGATATGGGCGGGGCCGACTTCGCAGCAGCCGCCGACGATGTCGGCACCTGCCTGCACCCAGCCGATCGCTTGCTCGGCATAGGCGTCTGGGCCGAGGTCGTGGCGGGCGTGCAGCACATCGACGGTACCGCCATGCTTCAGCGCCTCGGTGGAAGTGAAGCCATTGGCATAGGCGCCGACCGGGCCGCCGAGGTCGATCAGTTCAGGCAAGGCGGCGGCGATCGCTTCCGGCCGGCAGCAGTTGAGCAGCCGCGCCGCTATCGGCATGCCATCGAGCGCGTTTGCCGCGGCGGCTATTGTTTCACCGCTGCGCAGTCGCGGCGCGCCGTGATCGGCGAGCGTCCACGACACCCAGACCGGCTTGCCGCTTTCCGATGCCGCGGTGACAGCCGCGCGCGCCTCATCGGCAGAGGCCATGGTTTCGCAGAGGAACAGATCGACGCCGTCGGCCTGCTCCGCGACGATGCGGCGGTAGATGTCGAGCGTCTCCTGGTAGGAAATGGTCAGCGCCGGGGCGTAGCTGCCGAAAAGCGGCGACAGACAGCCGGCGATCGCTGCCTCGCCGGCTTCATCACAGGCCTGCCTGGCCAATTCGATGCCGCGCTTCTGCAACGGCTTGAACAGGTCCTCGGCCCCCTCGCGCGCCAGGCGTTCAGGTGTCGCCGAATAGGTGTTGATGGTGATGACGCGCGCGCCGGCGCGGATGAATTCGGCATGCAGGTCGCGCACCAGATCGGGTTCGTCGATCAGGACCCTGGCCGACCACAACGGCGTCGGCTCGGATTTGCTTCGCCGGACCAGTTCCTGGCCCATGCCGCCATCGGTGAGGATGACATTCTTCATGCGCGCAGCCTCTCGTTCCTGGGATCCCAGAGCGGCTCGTCCTTCTGCACGACCGCCTGGAAACGATCGCCGAAGATTTCGACCTCGACGGAGGTGCCGGCCTCGGTCAAATCCATCCGCAGCATGCCGAGCGCGATCGACTTGTCGATGCGATGGCCCCAGCCGCCTGACGTGGTCTCGCCGACAATCTGGCCGCCATGCCACAGCGTCGACATGTAGGGCGCGTCGCAATCGCCTGGGTTTTCGACGACCAGCATGACGAAGCGCTTCTTCACGCCTTGCTGCTTCTCGTTCTGCAGCGCTGCCTTGCCCCGGAAATCGGGCTTCTCCCATTTGACGAAGCGCTCGAGCCCGCCCTGCAGGATGGAATAGTCGGTCGACAGATCACCCTTCCAGGTGCGGTAGCCTTTTTCAAGCCTGAGCGAATCCAGCGCGTACATGCCGAAGGGTTTCAGCCCGTGCTTCTGCCCGGCCGCCCAGATGGCGTCGAAGATGGTGGCGGTGTCGCCGGTCTTGGTGTGGATTTCCCAGCCGAGTTCGCCGGCGAAGGAGACGCGAACGAGCTTGGCCCAGCGGCCTGCTATCTCCGTTTCCTGATGTGTCAGCCACGGCAGAGTGAGATCGGCGTCGCAGACATCGGCCAGGATTTTCCGCGAATTGGGGCCGGCCAGGATCTGGGTGGAATAGTCCTCGGTCCGGTCGGTCAGGGTGAAGGCCGCATCCCCTGGCATGCGCGACTTCAGCCATTCGAAATCATGCCATTGCGCGACCGCCGCGGTGATCAGCGTCATCTGGTCCTCGCCGTGGCGAACGACCGACATTTCGGTGACGATGCGGCCCTTGTCGTCGGCGAAATAGACAAGGCCGATGCGGCCGGGCTTCGGCACCAGGCCGGTGACCTGCAGGCTCAGCCATTCGGCGGCGCCGGGGCCCTCGAGGTTGAAGCGCGAGAAGCCGGGCAGATCGAGGATGCCGGCGGCGTCGCGCACTGCCAGGCATTCTTCGCGCACGCGCTGTTGCCAGGGTCCGTCGCGACGGAAGGTCAGTGTTGCCTCCTCGGAAATGTCGTCGCCGGGTTGCGCGTACCAGGTGGCGCGTTCCCAGCCATTATAGGTGTCGAAGCGACCGCCAAGTGCCTTCGTGCGGTCGTGGATCGGCGACAGCTTGCGGTCTCGCCCTTCCGGCCAGGCATGGCGCGGGAACTGGATGGCGTATTCATTGCCGTAGATTTCCATGCCCTTGGCGATGCAATAGTCCGGCGCCGAGGCAAAGGACGTAAAGCGGCGCGGATCGCAGGACCACATATCCCATTCGGTCTGGCCCTGGGTGACCCATTCGGCCAGCACCTTGCCGGCGCCGCCGCCCTGGGCGATGCCGAAGGTGAAGACGCAGGCCTCGAAGGCGTTGGGCACACCGGGCATGGGGCCGATCAACGGATTGCCGTCCGGCGCATAGGGGATCGGTCCGTTGATGACCTTGGACAAGCCGGCCGTGCCCAGGATCGGCACGCGGGCGACGGCGTCTGCCAGATAATGTTCCAGCCGGTCGAGATCGTCGGGGAAGAGCTGGAACGAAAAATCCTCCGGCATCGGATCGTTGTGATCAGCCCAGTGCGCACGGCAATTGCGCTCATAGGGGCCGAGATTCATGCCGGCCTTTTCCTGGCGCAGATAGTAGGACGTATCGACATCGCGCAGCAGCGGCAGTTTCTTGCCCTGTTCCTTCGACCACGCGGCGAGTTCGGGGATTTCCTCAAACAATATGTACTGATGGCTCATCACCATCATCGGCACTTCGCGACCGAACATCCGGCCGACTTCGGCGGCACGGTAACCGGCGGCGTTGACAACGATCTCGCAGCGGATCTCGCCCTGCGGTGTGGCCACCACCCATTCGTCCTTCTCGCGGCGCACGCCGGTGACGGGACAGAAGCGGATGATTTTCGCACCCAGGTCGCGCGCGCCCTTGGCCAGCGCCTGGGTCAATTGCGCCGGGTCGATGTCGCCGTCGCTCGGGTCATAGAGCGCGCCCTTCAGGTCGTGCGTCTCGATGAAGGGGTAACGGCCCTTGATCTCGTCGACGCCGACCACGTCGATATCCATGCCCTGATAGCGGCCCATGCCCTTGGCGCGCTGGAATTCCTGCATGCGCTCTTTCGTATGGGCAAGGCGCAGCGAGCCGGTGACGTGGTAATTCATGGGATAGTCGACCGCGTCGGCCAGCCCGCGGTAAAGCTCGGTCGAATAGCGCTGCATGTTCATCAGCGACCAGGACGAGGAGAAGGTCGGCACATTACCGGCTGCATGCCAGGTCGAGCCCGATGTCAGCTCGTTCTTTTCCAGGAGCACGCAGTCGGTCCAGCCCGCCTTGGCGAGATGATAGAGCGAGGAGGTACCGACGACGCCACCTCCGATGATCACCACGCGCGCCGTGCTCGGCAAACCCGCCATCTTCTTCTCCCAGAAATGAAGCGCGTTGCGCTTCCTTTTTTGTTGTGATGCATGTCGTTATCCCAAAACCGCTGCACAGTTTTGGGCGACATGCATGTCAATAAACCGGCGGCGAAACCACCCAGATGACAACCGCCGGCTCGGTGCCTGGATTGCGCCAGCGATAGGGCTTGCCTTCGAAGCGGAAGGAATCGCCTTCGCCGAGCCGGTGCCAGACGCCCGCAATCTCGATCTCGAAAATACCCGAGGCGAGATATCCGGCTTCCTCGGTCGGCCGCAGCTGCTCGGTCTTCATCTCCGCGCCCGGCGCGAAGATCGAGCGCACCATCTCGAAGCTACCACCGAGATCGGGCGACAGGAGTTCTTCCACCAGGCCGGATTCGCTGGTACCAAGCGTGCGGCGCCTGCCGGCGCGCACCACCACGCCGCGCTCGCTTTCGACCGGCACGTCATGGCTGAAGAACAGGCTGATCGGCACACCGAACAGTTCGGCGAACGCCCTGAGGTCGCTGAGCGACGGCGTCGACAGGCCGCGTTCGACCTGGCTGACCCAGCCGACCGAACGGCCAAGCTTCAGGGCGATTTCGGCGAGCGTCAGCCCGCGTGCCCGGCGCAGCGCCCTGATATCGCCGGCCAGCACACGTTCGTCAGGTCCCTGCAATGTTCGTGCGGTAGGAGACGCCAAAACGCTCACTTCATGAAAAATTCAATCCGAATTTCATGAGAAATCAAGCTCATGAAAAAATCAAGTAGATTTTCACCAATGCTCAAGATTTGCTTGCAGGATTTTGACGGTTCATGCAAAGGCTCCGCCGCAAGCGGCGAGTGGGGACGTCCGATCGACGCAATGGCTAAGGGACGGCCCATGTTGGAAAAGAAGGCTCGAATAGCGGATGAGGCCGAGATCGTCGACGAGGCGATCGTGTCGCGCCGTTCGGTGCGCGCATTTCTGCCCGACATGGTCGACGACAACACCATTCGCGACATTCTGGCGGTTGCGGCACGCGCGCCGTCCGGCACCAACATGCAGCCATGGCGGGTCTACGTCACCAAGGGCGAGACCAAGCAGCGTATATCTGACGCCGTTCTGAATTCCGGTATCCGCGCCGAAAAGGCCGACTGGGACGAGTATCGCTACTATCCCACCCAGTTCTTCGAACCTTATCTGACGCGGCGACGCGCCAACGGTTTCGGCCTTTACGGCGCGCTCGGCATCGGCCGCCGCGAGGTCGACAGGATGCGTGCCCAGCACGACCGCAACTTCGTCTTCTTCGACGCGCCGGTGGGCATGATCTTCACCATCGACCGCCGGCTCAACCAGGGTTCGTGGATCGACTACGGCATGTTCCTGCAGAACATCATGGTCGCTGCGCGGGGCAGGGGCCTGCACACCTGCCCGCAGGCCGCCTTCGCGCCCTATCATCGGCAGATCCGGCCGGTGCTCAACATTCCCGACGAGGAGATCGTCGTCTGCGGCATGGCGCTCGGCTATGAGGACACCTCCAAGCCGGAAAACGCCTTCCGCACCGACCGCGTGCCGCTGGAAGAGTGGGTGTCGTTCAGCGAATAGAGCGGTCGCCGAAGGAAATCGGCGGCGTATGGTGGCTATTCCGTATTCATCTGCATGCCATGTCCGCTGACATGGGCGCCGTCCCGCGGTGTCAGCTTGAGATAGGCAAACAGCGCGCAGAGCGTGATGATGCCCTCGATCGCGAACAGGATCCGGAAGTCATTGGTCACGGCAGGTCCGCCGCCGGCCAGGAACGATAGCATGGCCGCCGCCAGGCCGACGCTGACCGCCACCGCGAGCTGCCAGAGGATGTAGTAGAGCGCGCTGAAGCGGGCGAGCTGGTCGGGGGCTATGTCGGAATAGGCGAGGTTGCCGGTCGAGGCCCATTGGACGGACCGAAAAACGCCGAAAGCAAAGATATAGCCAAGCACGATCCACACCGGCGTCGTCGCCTGCATCAAGGCAAAGCCGGCGACCATGGCGGCAACGACAGGCGTGTTGAAGACCAGGACAAGGCGGAAGCCGAACCGGTTGAGGACGCGCGGCATGAAGAAACGCATGATCACCGAGCCGAGCGCGGCAACGAAGGTCAGCGATCCCGCCTGCACCGCGCTCATGCCGAAGCCGAGCTGGAACATCAGCGGCAGCAGGAAGGCGACGGAGCTCAGCCCGATCGTGTCCAGCCCGCCGCCGGTGAGGAAGGAGATGCGGAAGGTGCGGATGCGCAGGAGCTTGAGGTCGAGCAAGGGATTGGGCACGCGCAGGCAGTAGAGCGAGGCAACCGACAGGATGATGACCGCCAGCGCCAGTTCGCCGGCAATCATGCCGCCGGCGGCGTCCTTGGCAGCAAGCGAGTCCATGCCGAACACCAGCAGGATCATGCCGCTGCCGACCAGCAGGAAGCCTGGAAAATCGAACCGCGTGCGAACGGGCTTGGTCACCGTCGGGAACAGCGAGGCGGCAAGGACCGCCGCCGCCAGCGCGAACGGGACGTTGATGAAGAAGATCCAGCGCCAGGAAATGTAGGTGGTCAGCGCGCCGCCGACGAGCGGCCCGACCAGCGGTCCCGTCTGGCTGGCGACCGAGATATACATGTTGATCTTCAGCGTCCGGTTGCGCGGAAAGCTCGACAGGATGACGACCTGGCCGAGCGTGCCCATCAGCGCCCCGCCAAATCCCTGCAGCGCGCGGGCGCCGACCAGTGTCCAGATGTTATCAGACAGGCCGCAGAATGCCGAGGAGGTGGCGAACACCAGCAAGGCAAAGCAGTAGACGTTGCGCAGGCCGAAGCGGTCGGCCGCCCAGCCGCCGAGCGGCATCGAGATGATCAGGCTGGCGACATAGACGGTGATCAGCAAACCGAGCTGGCTCGGCGGGCGGGCGAGGCTTTCGCCAATACCGGGCAGCGCCGTCACCACGACATTCTGGTCGAGGCTGGTCATGAACACACCGCAAGCGACCGTCAGCGGCAGCAGGAGCAAGGCTCGGGCCGACACATCGGCGCGATCCGTGGCGCCGGCGGATAGTTCTGCGGTCATGGGAATGTTCGAACCAAACGAATGTGCCGAGCCTGAGACGGGATTTTTATCCCTTGGGCCGATCTGGCGGCCACGTTTTCCACCATGGCCGCCCACTGTGCGATTCTCTAGCGGCAGAACCGGCCGGCATTGAGGCCAGAAGCGATGTCGCGCCGCTCAGCCCGCTCAACCGTCAAGCAGATGCTGAAGCTGCGACCGCAGCCATTGGTGCGCCGGGTCGCCGTCGCGTCGCTTGTGCCAGATCTGCGTGAACTGAAAGGCCGGGATTTCGAAAGGCGGGGCGAACACGCAAATCCGATTGTCCGGCGCCGGAAGTATCCGGCTGGCGATGGTAAGAACCAGGTCGGTGCCGGCGATCAGGTGTGGCCCGACGCCCCAATGCGGGATGATGAGGCAGAGCCGCCGCTTGCGGCCCAATCCGGCCAGGGCCTTGTCGACCTCGCTCTGGCGCTCGGGCCGCAAATCGACCAGCGCGTGCGGCCGCTTGAGATAAGTCGCCAGATCCATCGTCTTTCTGCCGCCAAGACTTGCCGCATCGGCGAGACAGGCAAAACGCTCGTCGAACAAGCGATGCGAGCGCACGGATCGATCCAGGTCGGGAAAGACGCCAAAGGCCAGATCGATCTCGCCGTCGACGATTTGCGAAACCATGACCTCGCGGCTCGCCTGGCTGACCATGAGATCGACCTGCGGTGCCTGCGCCCGCATGAGCGGCAGCAGGGCCGGCAGGATGACCGCCGCGCCATAGTCCGACATGGCGAGCCGAAACGTTCGGCGCTCCGTTGCCGGGTCGAAGCCAGCCGGCGCCAGAAGGTGCCGCATGCGGTCGAGTGCCTCGGTGAGCGCCGGGCTGATTTCCATGGCGCGCGCCGTCGGCTCGAGGCCCCCTTGCCGCCTGACCAGCAGCGGGTCATCGAGAAGGTGACGCAGCCTGGCGAGCGCATGGCTGACAGCGGGCTGACTCTTGTTCAAGCGGATTGCCGCCCGCGAAACGTGGCGTTCGGCCAGCAAGGCCTCCAGTACGACGAGCAGGTTCAGATCGATAGCGGCGAGATTATTCATTTCATGCATACTATGTGTACGACAATCGAATTTCCATATGTGGACCTGATGATGTAGTCGGCCATGATCGATATGGAGACAATCTCATGGCCAGCACCTTTTCCTTTCTGATCGCCGCCCTGCTGGCAGGGACCGCCGTTCCCTTCCAGGCTGGGGCGAACGCCATGCTCGGCCGCCTGCTCGGTCACCCGCTCTGGGCAACCTTCGTTTCTCTGGGTGTGAGCGCCGTGTTGATCGTCCCGGTCATGATAGGCTTCAAGCTGCCCGTTCCCGCCGTCGGGATGGCAGTCAAAGGTCCGTGGTGGATCTGGATCGGCGGTGCGGCAGGCGTGGCCCACATCACTGCCGCATTGCTTCTGGCACCGAAGCTCGGTGCCGCGAGCTTCATCGTTGCCGTGATTGCAGGCCAGATGGCCGCGTCATTGGTCATCGATCATTTCGCCTTGATGAGCTTTGCCCATCGGCCAGTGACCGTCGCTCGTTTCGCCGGACTTGCGCTGATCATTGGCGGGCTCGTGGTGACGCAATGGGCAAGCACGATTGCGCCACGGGCAAGCCAACTCGACTTCAATCCGGACCAAAAAGGAGACAGCAAATGAAACCTCAGCTCGTCCTGCGAGTGGCGCGGCCGACCAACGATCTGGCGGCGGTCATCCGTTTCTACCGGGATGGTCTCGGCCTTCAGGAGCTGTTTCGCTTCAGCGATCACGATGGCTTCGACGGCGTCATGCTCGGGCAGCCCGGCGACGCCTATCATTTCGAATTTACCCACGCCCATGGTCATGAAGCGGGCAGGGCGCCCACAGCAGACAATCTGGTTGTCTTCTACATGCCGGATCGTGACGCCTGGGAGGCGGCCATCCAGCGCATGAAGGACCATGGCTACGCCGCGGTGCCGTCCTTCAATCCCTTTTGGGACAGGCAAGGCATCACCTTCGAGGATTGCGACGGCTATCGTGTTGTCCTGCAGAACACCGACTGGCACGCCGTCGCGCAGCAATCCTAGCCGGCACCGGAGGAGGTGGCCCTACTGCACCTCGTAGCCGACTTCCTCGCTGGCATGGCAAAGCGCCTTCCAGAACGAACGCGCGAAGGAGCGGAAGACGTAGATGTCGAACTGGTCGGCGCCGGTGCGCTGGATCTGGGCGAAGACGTCGTGGTGAGCCGTCGAGCGGCCGGCGCCGACCGGGAAGGCCGGCAGCGCGAAGTCGATGGCGAAGAATTTCGCCAGCACCCATTCGGCCTTCGGCCCGGCGATGCGGATGGCGGTGCGGCCATGCGACAGATCAGTCACCGTGCCGATGGCCGGTGTCACCGCCTTGGCGAAGGCAGCGGCCAGCCCTTCGGCCTCGTCGGCCACGGTGAATTTTCCCGGCGCGAAGCCGAACACCGATTTCACGCCGTCGCTCGAGCCGCCGCCGGCGCCGTCGGGCAGCGCCAACCCGGTGACAGTGCGGATGGCAGCGATCAGTTTCTTCTCCTCGCCCGGCCAGGCGGCGAGCTGCACGATCGAGCCCGGCCTGGTCTCGGTCAGCAGGATCTCGACGCCATGCTCGAAATTGCCATGCGAGCCGACATGGAACTCCGGCTCGAGGGGGGATTGGCGCTCAGCCATGCATGCGGGTCCCTTCCGGATCGTAGAAATGGTTGGAGACGATCTCGACCGGTCCGAACCTATTGCGCAACGGATCGGAGACATGGGCACGCGTGCCGTGCCTGGCCTTGCCGGCCTGGACCAGCGCCAACGCGATGTGCTTGCCGAGTGCCGGCGAATAGCAGCAGGCGGTGATGTGACCAATCGAGCCGTGCGGATTGGTCTCGTCCAACGCCTCGACAATGTGCGCGCCGCCATTTAGCGGCCGGTTGTCGAGCGCGATCAGGCCGACCAGTTCCAACCGGTCGGACGCGATCAGTCCTTCGCGGTCCATCATCGCCGAGCCGATGAACGGCTTCTTCTTCGACAGCATCCAATCGAGATGCAGGTCACGCGCCGTGGTGCGGCCGTCGATCTCGGCACCGGTGACATGGCCCTTCTCGATGCGCATCGTGCCCAGCGCCTCGAGCCCGTAGGCGACCAGCCCGAACGGCTTGCCGGCTTCGATCAGCGCTTCCCAGACATGGATGCCGTGGCCGGCGCCGGAATAGACCTCGAAGGCCATTTCGCCGGAGAAGGAAAGCCGGCAGATCATCACCGGCACGCCCGCTATCTGGCCATGGACGATGCCCATGAAGGGCAGTGTCGCATTGTCGACCGCGGTGCCGGTGACGCAGGCGGCGAGGATCTGCCTGGCTTTCGGGCCGCCGATCGCCGCACCCGCCCATTCGTCGGTCACCGAGGTGACGTGGACCTTGAGGTCGGGCCAGATCACGTCGAGGAAGTATTCAAGATGCTGCATCACCTTGCCGGCATTGGCCGTGGTGGTGGTCATCAGAAAATCCTGTTCGCCCAGTCGCCAGGTGGTGCCGTCGTCGAAGGCGAAGCCGTCCTCACGCAGCATCAGCCCGTAGCGCGCCTTGCCGACGGCGAGCGTCGAAAACATGTTGGTATAGACGCGGTCGAGAAACGCTGCGGCATCGGGGCCCTGCACGGCGATCTTGCCCAGTGTCGAGACATCGACGATGCCGGCACTTTCGCGCGTCGCCTTGGCTTCGCGCACATAGGCCTGCTCGATCGTTTCGCCTGAAAGCCCGTAGATCATCGGCCGGTACCAGAGGCCGGCGGAATACATGGTCGCGCCATTGGCGACATGCCAGTCATGCATCGGCGTCAGCCGTTCCGGCTTCAGGTCGCCAAAGCGCTCCGCCGCCAGCGAGCCGATCGACACCGGCGCGAAGGGCGGACGGAAACGCGTCGTGCCGACTTCCGGGATCGGCTTGCCCAGCGCCTCGGCCATGATGGCCAGGCCGGGAACATTGGAGCTCTTGCCCTGGTCGGTGGCCATGCCGAGCGTGGTGTAGCGCTTGAGATGCTCTACCGAGACGAAGCCTTCGCGGTGCGCCAGCCGGACATCCTCCGCCGTCACGTCATGCTGGAAGTCGACAAAGCTCTTGCCCTTGGCCCTGATCTCGAAGACAGGCGCCGGATCGGGATCTCCGTGGACGGCTTCGACCGTGGGCAATGCCGCCGGCGTGCTCGTTCCACCGGCCGCCGCAAGGCCGGCGGCGCGGCCTTCGGCGATCGCCTCGGCCGTGGAAAAACTGCCGGTAAAAGCGCCGGCCCCGATCCATTGCTGCGCCGGCTTCGGCGGCAGGAAGGCCTGGCGTGCGGCATTCCATTCCGCTTTGGCGCCGGCCTGGCTGGCCAGATGGATGGTCGGCGACCAGCCGCCCGACATCAGCAGGCAGTCGGCATGGATGCTGCGCTCATCGCCGGTGAGCGCGCCAGTGACCATGTCGAAACGCTGCACCTTGACGCCGGAGAGCGCCTTGCCGCCCTCGGTGGCGACGACGGCGTGGCCGGCAAAGATCTCGGCCTCGGCCTCCGTGGCCAGCTTGCGCATCTCTGGCGAAAGCTCGGACCTGACGTCGGCGATGGCGACGATCGCCGCACCGGCCTTCTTCAGGGCGATGGCCGCGCGATAGGCGCTGTCATTGTTGGTGAACAGCGCGATCCGCTCGCCCGGCAGCACGCCGAACTCGTTGGCATAGCGCTCCGCCGCATGCGCCAGCATCACGCCCGGTCTGTCATTGCCCGGGAAGACCAATGGCCGTTCGAAGGCGCCGGTGGCCAGCACCACGGATCTGGCACGGATCGCCCAATAGCGATGGCGCGGTTCGCCCTTGGCGGGTTGTTCCTTGTGGTCGCTGACGCGTTCGAGCGCGGCAAGCGTGTTGTTGTCGTAGTAGCCCCATACCGTGGTGCGCGGCAAAAGCCGGACGTTGTCGCGGCCTTCGAGCTGGGTGACGGTGCGCCGCGCCCAATCGGCGGCCGGCGCGCCATCGATGGTTTCGTTCGACCAGTTGGTCGAGCCGCCAAAACGCGGCTCGAGATCGGCCAGCATGACGCGCGCGCCCTGATCGGCGGCTGCCTTGGCGGCCATCAGGCCGGCCGGCCCGGAGCCGACCACCAGCACGTCGCAAAAGGCGTTCATGCGTTCGTAGTGGGCGGGATCCTTCGCTGATCCGGCACTGCCGAGACCAGCGGCACGGCGGATGAAGTGCTCGCAGAACATCCAGAAGCGCGTGCCTTTCAGCGGACCGATCACCGGCCCCATGAAGGTCTTGTAGTAGAAGCCGGCCGACAGGATCTTGCCGCCGAGCTGGTTGACGGCATGGATGTCCCAGGCCAGCGAAGGGAAGCGGTTCTGGCTGATCGCCACCAGCCCGTCATGGATCTCGACCATGGTCGCTGGAATGTTAGGCTCGCGCACCTCGCCCTTCAGCACCGTCACCAGCGCATTGGGCTCCTCCACGCCCGCGGTCAGCAGGCCGCGCGGACGGTGGTATTTGAACGAGCGGCCGAAAAGCGTGACGCCCTTGGCCAGGAGGGCTGAGGCCAGCGTGTCGCCGGCATGGCCGGTATAGGCAACGCCGTCGAAGCTGAAGCGAATCGTCTTCAGCCGGTCGATGCGGCCGCCAGTGTCGGTGCGGCGCGGGCTCATGCCTTGTCCTCCGCCTTGCGGCGCGCGGCCGAGGCATGATCGCCGCGCACGAAGGCGACGCTCGAAATCTCATGCGTCAGCGTGTTGCGCACGACGCGCAGATGCGCGCGGCAACCGCCGGAATGCTGCCAGATCTCATTGTGGTCGCCGGCCGGATTCAGCCGGTCGTAGACATAGGCGTTCCACGCCTCGAAATTCTGCGAGGCCGGGTCGGGACGTTCGCGGTTGCCGTCACCCTGATAGGTAAATTCGATGACGTCGCGCGGGCCGCAATAGGGACAGGTGATCAACATCGGATTTTCCTAATGCAGCCTTGCTTAGTGAAGTCTGGGGTTCGCGCCCTGGCCCTTGTCGTCGATGACTAGGCCGCGGTGGAAGCGATCGAGGGTAAACGGCGCGTTGAAATCGTGTGGCTCATCCTTGGCGATGGTCCAGGCAAAGGTCCAGCCGGAGGCCGGCGTCGCCTTGAAGCCGCCATAGCACCAGCCGCAGTTGAGATACATGCCGGGCAGGGGACCGGTTGTGATGATCGGCGAACCGTCCATCGACATGTCGCAGACACCGCCCCACGAACGCAGCATGCGCACACGCGCAAGGCCCGGAAACAGTGCCAGCATCTCGCTCATCACCTCGTCGACGATGGGCAAGTTGCCGCGCTGCGCGTAGCTGTTGTAGCCGTCGATATCGCCGCCATAGACAAGGCCGCCCTTGTCGGACTGCGACATATAGAAATGGCCCATGCCGAAGGTCACGACCGTGTCGATGAAGGGCTTGAGCGATTCCGTCACGAAAGCCTGCAGCACATGGCTCTCGATCGGCATCGTTTCGACGCCGGCCAACCGCATGACGCGTCCGGTGCTGCCGGCCACGGCGACCGCCACCTTCCTGGCCCTGATGTCGCCGCGCGACGTGGTGACGCCGATGACGCGATCGCCATCGCGCAGGAAGCCGGTGACCTCGCAATTCTCGATGATGTCGACGCCGCGCCGGTCGGCGCCGCGCGCATAACCCCAGGCCACCGCATCGTGACGGGCGGTGCCGGCGCGCCGCTGCATCAGGCCGCCGACCACCGGAAAACGTGCATCGCTGGAGATATCGAGCGCCGGGATCAGGCGTTTGATCTGCGCCGGCGTCATCAGTTCGGCATCGACGCCGAGATGGCGCATGGCATTGCCGCGCCTGGCATAGTCGTCGAACTGCGCCGGCGTGTGCGCCAGGTTCAGGCAGCCGCGCTGCGAGAACATGACGTTGTAATTGAGTTCGTGCGACAGGCCTTCCCACAGCTTCATCGAATGTTCGTAAAAGCGGGTGTTGGCGGGCAGCAGATAGTTCGAGCGCACCGCCGTGGTGTTGCGGCCGACATTGCCCGAGCCGAGCCAGCCCTTTTCCAGCACGGCGACGTTGGTGATTCCGTGCTCCTTGGCCAGATAATAGGCGGTCGCCAGCCCGTGACCGCCGCCACCAATGATGATGACGTCATAGGAAGCCTTCGGGTCCGGCTTGCGCCAGGCCGGCTTCCAGTCCTTGTTTCCCTTGAGCGCGTTCGCGAGCAGCGAAAAGGCCGAGTACTCTGCCATCATTGTCATCCGGTTCGGGCGATGCGGCAGACTATAGAGCAGGCTGCATCCGCAAAGCCAATATTGCGCCATGGCCTTTCGACTGGCCGACGCTCGGATCGCGATCGGATCGCCATCGGATGCGACGGCTTGCCCCACGATATGGCCGTCTTTATCAAGGACAGGCTTTTTAAATGCCTTTGCCGCCGTGAGTCGCCTATAGTCATGCTTTTGAGATTGCTTCGCCTCATTTTGGTTTTCACGCTGGTCATTTCGGCGTCGCCTTCGTTCGAGGCGATGGCGCAGGCGCTTGGCCAGGGCTCCATCGGCCTGGTCACTGATCAGCAGAAAGTCATCCAGGGCCTGACGGCCAAGACCGACGATCTCGAGAAGAAAATCCAGCAGGACGCCGAGGACGATGCCTCGCTCGTGGATATCCGTCTGCAACTTGAGGATCTGTCGCGAGCGGCACTGACCAGTGCGCTGGCGTTTCGCTCGCGCCTCACCGACATCAACAATCGCATCGAGGTGCTCGGCCCGCCGCCGGCAGCGGGCCAGCCGCAGGAGCCCGACATCGTGACCGGCGAGCGCCAGGCGCTGGCGTCGGAAAAGGCCGAGATCAACTCGGTCGTCGCCAGCGCGCAGAACCTGTCGATCCGCATCAGCGGGCTGGTCGACAAGATCGGCAACATGCGCAGCGCGCTGTTCCGCAACCTTTTGACCAAGCGCTACGTGCTGTCGGACGCGCTGAGCCCGCAGGTCTTCTCCGACGCCCAGGAGGAATACGCCAACTTTTACAAGGCGGTGTCGTCCTGGCTGAGCTTCGCGTTCAAGTTCAAGTTCCAGGCCATCCTGGCGGCAACCTTCGTGGCGCTCGGCCTGGCGCTGGTGCTGCTGGTCGGTGGCCGGCGGCTGTTCGGGCGGGTGTTCGAGGCCGATCCCGCCAACGAGGACCCGTCCTATCTCAGCCGTCTGTCGGTGGCCTTCTGGTCTACCATGCTGCCGACCCTGGCGGTCGGCGTATTCCTCGCCTCCACGGTGTTCTTTTTCAATTATTACAATGTGTTGCGCGGCGACATCGGAGTCTTTCTGAATGCCCTGGCAACCGCCATCGGGGTGATCTTCTGCGTCAACCGGCTGACCAATGCCGCGCTTGAGCCGCAACTGCCGAACTGGCGCCTCATCCCGGTCGAAACCGGCGCGGCGCGCTGGCTGGTGCGCCTGTCGACCGCCATGGCGGTCGTCATCAGCGTCAACACCTTCCTGTCTGTCGTCAACGACAAGATGGGCTCGCCGCTGTCGCTGACCATCGCGCGCAGTTTCGTCGCCACCATCGTCGTCGGCATCATCCTGATCCTGATGGCCATGCTGCGGCCGTTCAGGGCACGCGACGGAAGCTGGCGGCCCTGGCCGGCATGGCTGCGCTATCTGGCGCTGGCGCTTGGACTGTTCACCATCATCGCCGCGCTGCTTGGCTATATCGGCCTTGCCCTGTTCGTCTCGCTGCAGGTCGTGGTCACCGGCACGGCGCTGATCACCGCCTATATCGGCTTCCTGTCGGCGCGGGCGATCGGCGAGGAAGGGGCGTTCGCCAACACCACGGTCGGGCGCTGGCTGTCGACCCATTCCAGCTACGAGGACACGGCACTCGATCAGCTCGGCCTCGTCGTCAGTGTTGCCATCAACCTGTTGATAGTGCTGGTTTTCCTGCCGCTTATCCTGCTGATGTGGGGGTTCCAGCCCGGCGACATCCAGGCCTGGGCCTACAAGCTGGCGACCGGGATCAATATCGGTTCCGTGACGATTTCGGTCACCGGCATCCTTTCGGGCATCGTCGTCTTCATCATCGGCTATTTCCTGACGCGATGGTTCCAGGGCTGGCTCGACGGCTCGGTGATGGCGCGCGGCAAGGTCGATACCGGCGTGCGCAACTCGATCCGGCTGGCCGTCGGCTATGCCGGCGTGGCGCTGGCGGGGCTGGTCGGCATATCGGCGGCGGGCATTGATCTTTCCAGCCTCGCTCTGGTCGCCGGTGCCCTTTCCCTGGGTATCGGTTTCGGCCTGCAGAATGTCGTCTCCAACTTCGTCTCCGGCCTGATCCTTTTGGCCGAGCGGCCGTTCAAGGTCGGCGACTGGATCGTCGCCGGCGACGTCAGCGGCACAGTCAAGAAGATCAGCGTGCGCGCCACCGAGATCGAGACTTTCCAACGGCAGTCGGTGATCCTGCCCAATTCAAACCTGATCAACAACGCCGTCGGCAACTGGACGCACCGCAACAAGCTCGGCCGTGTCGAGATCAAGGTCGGCGTCGCCTATGGCAGCGACGTCAAGCAGGTGCATGCCATGCTGCTGGAAATCGCGCGCAGCCATGCGATGGTGCTTAAGAACCCGGAGCCCTTCGTGCTGTTTTCCAATTTCGGCGCGGCCGCGCTGGAGTTCGAAATCCGCGTGTTCCTGGCCGATATCATGAACGGCAGCGTCGTGCAGAACGACATTCGTTTTGCCGTGCTGGAGACATTCAACGACCAGCATATCGAGATCCCGTCGACGCCGCGCGCTGTCGTCGAGGTGAACAAGCCCAAGGCCTGGCCAACCGACGACGACAAGATCGAAGCCGACTTCGCCGAACAGGAACAGGCGAAGGTGGAAGCCGCGGCCGAAGCGAAAAGGCTCGCCAAATCCGGACGCAAGGCGCGCAAGCCCGATCCCAGCTAGGGTCGGTTCCCCGTCAGCGCATTGCCGCCCCGCATCATATCGTGCCGGCCAGCGAAAATGACAGGGTCGGGCGTATGATTGCAGACAGGCCAAAACCAATTGCGGCATGAATGCGGCATTCAGTTGCGGTTCAGCTTCCATCTCATATAAGCTCCCATGCAAAGGGCGAAAATGCCTTGCGAAATGCAACAGAGGCGGTGGGAACACCGATATTGCAACATGTGGAAGTCTCTCGTCGCTGCCGTGGCCTTGCTTGCCGTGAGCGGCTCGGCCCATGCCGCCAGCGCGGTCAACAAGGACGCCGAGACCCGCACGCTGGTCGTGACGGAAGGCGGCAGCAAGACCGAGCTTGCGCTGGCCGGTGGTGAAACCGTCGAATTCTGCCAGAACGGCTGCTTCGTCACCTTGCCGAACGGTGACCTTGAAGCCCTGACCGGCTCGGAAACCGTCGAAATCTCGGGCGGCGTCGCCCGCATCAAGTAACCCAGGCGCCATGATTGGAAAGGCCGGGCATTTGCTCGGCCTTTTATCGTTTCCGGTAGCTGTTGTTTAACAATGACGCCGGAAATACCGCCGCAGCAGCCGCCTGCAACCAGGCGTTTTAACGTTCGCTGCGCCATACCCCGCTATACCAGCGTCAAGACGCCGAAAAGCGGCGCTCAACGGGTTTCCGGCGTTCCGGATCATAGGCTGGCAGGGCAGGACGGGCATGGATGCGCGGTCGGACAGGAACGCAATACCGCTTGCGGTCGATCTCGACGGCACGCTGATCGCGACCGACCTGTTGTGGGAAGGCATGTTCCTCCTCCTCAAGAAGAACCCGCTCTATATCTTCCTGGTGCCGTTCTGGGCCGCCGCCGGGCTGGCGCGGCTGAAGCAGGCGATCGCACAGCGCATCGATATCGACCCCGCGACGCTGCCCTATCGCGCGCCGCTGCTCGACCGGCTGCGCGCCGAGCACGGCGAAGGCCGCAAGATCGTGCTGGCGACCGGTACGCCGCGCAAATTCGCCGACGCCATATCGGCCCATCTCGGCATTTTCGACCGTGTGCTGGCGACCGACGGCCTCGACAATCTCACCTCCGGCAAGAAGCGCGCCTCGCTGATATCAGCTTATGGCGATGGCGGCTTCGACTATGCCGGCAACAGCCGTCATGATCTCCAGGTCTTCGACGCCGCGCGCAATGCAATCGTCGTCGCGCCCGACCGTCATGCGGCGCGCTGGCAGGCAGCGCATGGCGCCGAAACCATGCCGGCGCCAAGGCCGACCTTGCGGACCATCATCAAGATGCTGCGCGTGCATCAGTGGCTGAAGAATTCGCTGATCGCCGTGCCGATGGTGCTGTCGCACGAATATTTCAACACCAACATGATCTGGGAATGCCTGCTGGCGTTCGTCTCGTTCAGCGCGGTGGCGTCGGCGATCTATATCCTCAACGATTTTTTCGATCTGGCGCTCGACCGCAAGCATGTCACCAAGTGCAACAGGCCGTTCGCCAGCGGTGCGCTGTCGATCCCGTTCGGTCTGGGCGCCATCGCGGTGCTGCTGACGATCGGCGTCGGTACCGGGCTGTTCCTGTCGCCTGAATTCCTGGCCGTGCTTGGCGGTTACATGGTCGTCACGACGGCCTATTCGCTATCGTTCAAGCGCATGCTTCTGGTCGATGTGCTGACGCTTGCCGGCCTCTACACGATCCGAGTGATCGCCGGTGCGGCCGCGACCGGCGTCGCCGTCTCGTTCTGGCTGCTCGCCTTCTCGATCTTCTTTTTTCTTTCGCTGGCGCTGGTGAAACGCTTCGTCGAACTGCGCACAACTGCCATTCCGCCCGGCGAACGTATTGCCGGGCGCGGTTATCGCACGGAAGACCAGGAGATCGTCGCCCAGGCAGGCATGGCCTCTGCCTTCTCCTCGGCGCTGGTTCTGGCGCTCTACATGGACAGTGTCGCGGTGCGCGAGCTTTACCCGCATCCGTGGCTGATCTGGCCGCTGCCGCCCATCGTGCTTTACCTCACCATGCGCGTCTGGATCCTGGCGCGCCGCGACGAGATGAATGACGACCCGGTCGTCTTCATCATCCGTGACTGGCGCAGCCAGATCGTGGTGCTGATCGGCGCTGTGCTGCTGGTCATCGGGGGTTGGTAGGCATGGCCGAACGCTTTCGGAGCTTTGGCCTTGCCACGCCGCCGGCGCCGTGTGCGATCCACGCCGACGATGCCATCGCGCTGCTGAAGGGTGGCCAGGCGAAGGAAGCCTCGCTGCTTGCCTATGGCAACGGGCGTTCCTACGGCGATTCCTGCCAGAACCAGGCCGGCACGGTCGTCGATATGCGGACGCTGAACCACATCCGCGCCTTCAACGCCGAGACGGGCTTGCTCGAAGCGGATGCCGGTGTGCTGCTGTCCGATATCATCGCGCACGCCGCACCTTACGGTTTCTTCCCGGCGGTGGTTCCGGGCACGCAGTTCGTCACGCTCGGCGGCGCCATTGCCAATGACGTGCACGGGAAGAACCACCATCGGCGCGGCACGTTCGGCTGCCATGTCGAAAGCTTCACGCTGCTGCGGTCCGATCGAAAGACCTATCGCTGCTCGGCCACCGACAATCCGCGCCTGTTCCGGGCCACCATCGGTGGCATGGGTCTTACCGGCCTGATGCTCTCGGCCTCGATCCGGCTGATGCGGGTGCCTTCGCTCGACATCGTCGAGAAGACGACGCCGTTTCGTGATCTCGGCGAATTCTTCGATCTGGCCGAGGCGGCCGACCAGGCCAATGAATATGCGGTGGCCTGGATCGACCAGCTCGCCGGCGGCCGCAACAGCGGGCGTGGGCTGCTGTTCACCGGCAACCATGCCGAGCACGGCCCGCATGCGGCCTCGCGCGCCGGCGGCAATCTTTCCGTGCCGTTCCAGCCGCCCTTCAATGTGCTCAACCGGCCGTTCCTGACTGCTTTCAACGCCGCCTACCGGTGGAATAAAAGTCGCGCGACCGCGCCGCGTCAGACCGGCTACCACGGTTTTTTCTTTCCGCTCGACGGTGTGCGCGACTGGAACCGGCTCTATGGTCCCAATGGGCTGTTCCAGCACCAGAGCGTGGTGCCGGAGGAGGCGGCGCGCAGCGTCGTGCCGGAATTGCTCGCGGCGGCCCGGCGAGCAGGCCAAGGATCTTTCCTCACCGTGCTGAAGCGCTTCGGTTCGATCCGCTCGCCGGCGCTGCTGTCGTTCCCGCGCCCCGGCTACACGCTGACGCTGGATTTCCCCAACAAGGGAGCGTCGACGCTTGCTTTGCTTGGCGACCTCGACCGCATCACGGTCGCGGCCGGCGGGGCGGTCAATCCCTACAAGGATGCGCGCATGGGCGCGGCAATCTTTGCTGCTTCCTTTGCGGACTGGCCGAGGCTGGAAGCGCTGCGCGATCCTGCCTTCATGTCCGATTTCTGGGCGCGCACGGCCGGCGACATCGACCTGCGGCGGCGCGGCGTGGAGGCTGCCGAATAGATCAAAATGGAATGAATCGTGGTTATCGAACGGTTAATCGCAAGATTTACTCAAAACAATCTTGTGAGTTCACGAAATCTTTTGGGCTTTGTATTAGTGGAAATCACGGGGTTGGCGCGCGAGCATGAAATATATCGTCTTTATTCTCTTTACGGTCATGACCAATGCCGCTGCGCAGCTTATGCTGAAGCAAGGCATGATGTCGCTTGGGCCGATCTCGTTCGAGGCCGTCAATCCGCTCGTCAAGCTGCTGCAGATCGTCTTTAGCCCCTGGGTGTTCCTCGGGCTCTGCACCTTCGTGATTTCCATGGCTTCGCACCTCTATGTGCTGTCCAAGGTCGAGCTTTCCTTTGCCTATCCCTTCCTCAGCCTCGCCTATGTCGCCGTCGCCATCTTCGCCTATTTCGTCTTTCGCGAGGACCTCAATGGCTGGCGCATCGCCGGCATCGCCTTCATCTGCGTCGGCACGGTGCTGATCGCGCAAAGCGGGCGAGGGCATGAGGACCAGACCGCTTCCATCACGCCCGACAAGATCCCTGCAAACGAGACCGTTCGATGAGACATGTGATTTTCGGCGGTGACGGCTTTGTCGGCCGCCACCTTGCGCCCAAGTTCGTGGCGGATGGCGAAGAGGTCATCGTCGCCGACATCGCCAGGAGCGACCTTGCGCACTACCGCAACGTCCGGTTCGTCCAATGCGACGTCACCGATCCGGCGTCGGTCGCCGCCGTCGGGCTCAAGGCCGACGACATGGTCTACAATCTGTCGGCCAAGATGCTGTCGCCGATCCAGGTGCGCGCCAAACGGCACGACTTCTTCTTCCCGGTGAATTTCCACGGCACCGAGCACATCATACAGGCCATGGACAAGGCTGGTGCGTCCAGGCTCGTCCACTACACGACGGACATGATCTACGGCCACACCGTCACCCAGCCGATGACCGAGGAGCACCCGGTCGCGCCGCTCGGCGAATATGGCTGGTCGAAGCAGAAGACCGAGGAACTCGCCGCCGAATGGCGCAGTCGCGGCATGTCGATCTCGCTGTTCCGGCCGCGCCTGATCATCGGCCCAGGCCGGCTCGGCATCCTCGAAAAACTGTTCAAGCTGATCGACTGGAACCTTCCAGTGCCAATGATCGGCTCGGGCAGGAACCCCTATCAGTTCATTTCTGTTTTCGATTGCGCGGAAGCTGCCCGCGCGGCCTGGAAGGCCGGGGTGCCCAATGAGGCCTATAATCTCGGCTCGCTCAACCCGCCGCCGGTGAAGAAATTGCTCGGCGATCTCATCCGCCATGCCGGCTCGAAGTCGATGCTGCTGCCGACGCCCGCCTGGGCGGTCAAGCGCACGCTCGACCTGCTCGATCTCGTAAACATGCCGATCATGGATCCCGAACAATATCTGATCGCCGACGAGGAATGCGTGCTCGACGTGTCCAAGGCCGAGCGTCAGCTCGGCTGGGTGCCGCAATATCGCGACGAGGACATGCTGATCGCCGCCTACAGCGAATACCGCGCCAAGAAGGGCGGGCCTGCTGTCGCCACCAAACATGTGCCCGCCGAATAGCAGCCCCGCCAAACAATTCATGGCGCACGACGCCGGTCGTAGCGCGGACAGGAGATTGAAATGACCGTCATGGCCAAGCCCGAACAGACGAATGCGGGCACCATGGTGAGCGCGCCGGCACTGTCGCCCGCAGCAATAGCCAAGCCCGACCTGATCAGTGTCGAGCAGGCCAAGGCGATGGATGTCGCCCGCATGACCGACCTGTTCAAGGCGCATCTCAATCCCGGCCAGCTGCACTTCATGAAGCTGCTCGGCTTCCACAAGATCAAGATCGAGCGTGCCGAAGGCATGTTCTACATCGATCAGAACGGCCGCAAGATCCTCGACTTCTTCGGCGGCTTCGGTTCGCTGGCCTTCGGCCACAACCATCCGCGTATCCTGGATGCACGCAAAAAATTCCAGGAGGAGAAGCGCCAGGAAATCGCCATCGCCTTCATGTCGCAATATGCGGCAGCGCTCGCGCACAACCTCGCCAAATGCTCGCCCGGCGATCTCGACATGGTGTTCCTGGGTTCGTCCGGCTCGGAGGCGATGGAAGCGGCGGTGAAGCTTGCCGAACGCGCCGCCGGCCCGAAACGGCCGAAAATCGTCTATGCCGAGAATTCCTTCCACGGCAAGACCAAGGGCGTGCTCGGCATCACCGACGGCCAGCTCTACCGCGCCGATTTCAAGATGGCCGACAATACGGTGCGCATTCCCTTCGGCGACATCGAGGCGGTCGAGAGTCTGTTTCGTTCCGATCCGGAGGTTGGCGTCATCGTGCTCGAAACCATCCAGGGCGGCGGCGGCATCATCCAGGCAGAGGCGCAATACTGGCAGAAGCTGCGCGCGCTCTGCGATCAGTATGGGGTGCTGTGGGTCGCAGACGAAGTGCAGTGCGGCTATGGCCGCTCGGGCCGCTTCTATGCCTTCGAACATTACGGCGTCCTGCCTGACGTGACGGCGCTGGCCAAGTCGCTCGGCGGCGGCAAGGCGGCTGTCGGCGCGATGATCGCCAGGCGCGACGTTTACATGAAGGCCTATGGCACGCCGAAAACGGCGATGATCCATGCCATGGCAACCTTTGGCGGCATGGGCGAGGCCTGCGTCACCTCGATCGAGGCGCTCAACCTGCTTTATGATGAGGGGCTGATCGACAACGCCGCGGTCACCGGCGACTATCTGCTGCAGCGACTGCAGGCGCTCAAGGAAAAGTACCCGAAGATCATCAAGGACGTGCGCGGCAAAGGCCTTATGATCGGCCTGGAGTTCCACGATTTCTCGCAGACCTTGCCGATGGTGCTGCGCCCGGTGGTCAGCATGCTCGACGACAAGTTGAAGGGCTCGCTGTCAGGCTTTGTCGGCGCGCTGCTGCTGCGCGACTACGACGTGCTCGTCGCCTTTACCGAATACAACCGCAACGTCATCCGACTCGAGCCACCGCTGATCTGCCAGCGCGAGCATGTCGACCACTTCGCCGATGCCTTCGACAGCCTGCTGTCGCGCGGCATCGTGTCTATCGTGAAGGACTTCGTCAAAAGCCAGGTCCGTTAGAAGAGAGTCCGTTGAGCACAAAAAGATGCTGACCAAGTCTCCCGCTGCGAAAAACCCGCTCGACCGGCTCACCGAGACCGGTCTGGCGTGGGGCGAGGGGACCTATGCGCGCTTGGCCGCACCCATCGGCGCGGTAGCCTTCGCGCTCTACATCCTTCTGACGGCATTCACGGCGTGGGTGATGCCCGATGCCAATTGGGACATGCTGCCCTACCTTGCCATCGCCGAAGAGGGCACCCATCCCGACGCACAGGCGCTGCATGATTATGCCTACAGCACCGTCAAGGCAGGCGTGTCGGCGGGTGACTACAAGGCGCTGACCGATGATGGCGGCGGCTTCCGCAGCCACATGACGGAAAATGCCGCCGACTTTCATTCGCTGCTCGGCATGTACCGGATAAAATTCCTCTATGCCGAGATCCTGTCGACGCTGAGCGCGGTGATGTCGCCGGTCGAGGCGATGCGGCTGGTACAGGTGTTTTCGGTGCTTTTGTTCGGTGCGATCGCGCTGCTTTGGCTGCACAGGGAAAAGGCCCTGGCCTTGGCGCCGGTGATCGGCGCGGTGTTGATCATGGCTGATTTCGGCGATGCGGCGCGCGCTTCGACGCCGGACCTGCTGACGTCGGCGCTGCTGCTCGGCGGGCTCTACGCCTATGTCAGAGGCCGCGAGCCGGCGACGGCGATCCTGCTCTTCCTCGCCTTCATGGTGCGGCCGGACAATATTGTTTTCCTTGCCATATTCTCGGTGCTGTTGGTCGCGTTCCGGCAGAAGGCGTGGGGCGCGCTGGCCGGCTTTGCCGCGTCCTTCATCGCCTATTTCGCCATTTCGCACTGGGCCCAGCATCCCGGCTGGTGGCCGCATCTGTGGTTCTCGAGCATCGAGCAGCACTACAATATGGACGGGTTCGAGCCGGCGTTCTCGGTCACCGCCTACCTCAGGGCGTTTGCGACATCGCTGCTGCGCGCCGTCAATTTGAACAACTGGGTCGGCGTTTCGGTGCTGGCGCTGGCCGGCTGGTTTGCCACCAGCCGCGCCGGTTTTCGGCTCGACCGGCGTGCAGGCATCCTGTTCGCGGCGCTGGTGCTGGGTGCGCTGGCGAAGTTCACGGTCTTTCCGATCCATGACACGCGTATCTATTTCCCGCATCTGATGCCGCCCTTCCTGCTGCTGGCAACGCCGTTCATGGCGCTGTGGGCAGCATCGGTCCGCGGCCAGCATCGCGCGGCCTTGCACGTCATTCCGGGAGACAAGCCATGAGTTCGCTATCCAGCCTGGCGCGCGTCGCCTTGTCGCTCGGCCTTCCCTCGGGCCTGCTCGATCGCGGGCCGTCGCTGCGCGGCACGAAATTCCTGGCGAAGGCGGGGCTGAAAGCGCGCTTCGGCGGGGCAGGGCAGCCGTTTCAGATGGTCAATGTCGGCGCCTGCGACGGCGCGCTGTTCGACGATGTGACGCCGTGGCTGCACAGGATTGCCGGCGCCCGCGCCATGCTGGTCGAGCCGATCCCGTACAACCAGAAACGCCTGCGCGCCAACTATCCCGATACGGAGCGCTTCATCATCGAGCCGGTGGCGGTGACAAGGACCAGGGGCACGATCCCCGTCCACACGTTCGATGCCGCGGCGCTCGAGGCCGGCACGCTGCCGATCGAGTTTATCGGCTGCTCCTCGTTCACCGACACCAATCTGATGTCGGGCAAGAACGCCTGGGGCGAGGCCGACGCCAATTTCAACAAGTTCGCACCGCACCTCAGGGATATCGAGGTGCCGTCGGAAACGCTGCAGACGCTGCTCGACCGCAACGGCATCAGCCATATCGACGCCTTCCTCGTCGATTGTGAGGGTGCGGACTGGATCGTCTTCGAACAGCTTGATCTGAAACGCTATCGTCCCGGCATGATCAAGGTCGAAGTCGGCGCGCTGCCGGCGGCGGAGATCGGCCAGGTCGTGGTCAAGCTGAAGACGGCGGGCTACCAGGTTGGTTTCCAGGCCGAGGATATCTGGGCCTTCGCGTAAGACATCGGCGACCGGACGGAAATGAATCGGCCCGGGCAATGCCGCCGATATTTCTTTATTTGGCGTTATCTTGGGGTGAAGAGCCGCCAATGGGGCGTGGACAGCTGCTTTCCGCGCGGATATTGTTTAGGCTGTTCTGTGGCTCTCTTGGTTCGGTTGTTTCTCGGATTTCTAGCGAAACTTGGCACACGAAATACTGGACGTGAGCAAAGATGGTCAAAGCCGCGGCGAAGAAGCCTGCCAGCAATCCCCTTAGCCCAGGACTCCAGCCCGCGATTGATGACCGGTTGAAGGAGGCGGATCTTGGCCTGAAGAGCGCCGACATAAAGCTGAAAGAAGCAGAACTCATTGAGAAAAGGGCATGGTATAGATTCCTATCAGCGCCGCTGACGCCAGTTCTGATAACGGCCATTGCAGGATTTGTGGTCACGCAGGTGACGAATTCCATGCAGGCGAGCGCAAATCTGGCGTTGGAGCGCGAGAAGAGCAAAGGGTCCCTTATTCTCAAAGCGTGGGAAACAGGCGATCCAGCGGTTTCGCTCAGGAATTTGCAGTTTCTGGCGAAAATTCAGCTCATCGATGATCCGACAGGCGTGATCGGCAAACTCACGTCTGAAGATGCGCCTTTTCTGCCACGTCCTGGCGGTCCCGTTGTTCCAGTAAGCGCGAGCGACATGAAGGTTTTCTTTGAGCGTTACAAACAGGCATTCGGAACCATCACGCAACGCACCGTTGATAATCTGACCCAGCTTTTCCAGGACATTTCAAAGGACGTGTCAGCCCAAGACATCCGCCAGGTGGCATACGTTCTGGCAACCATCAGGTTTGAAACAGCCAATTCTTTTTCGACGGTTACCGAGATGGGGACGGATGCTTCGCTGGAAGGGAAGTATGGACCGGATTCGCCTTTTGGTTCCGCCCTCGGCAACACTTCACCTGGCGATGGTGCCCGATACAGGGGGCGCGGCTATCTTCAAATAACCGGCCGAAACAATTGTCAATTCATGGGCTCGGCATTGAACATCGATCTGGTCGACCATCCTGAACTCGCGGTCGATCCGCAAATAGCCTATCGCATCACTTCCCTGGCGATGTTCGATGGCCGCTTTACCGGCAAGAAGCTTGCGGATTACATCACCGCCGACAAAGCAGACTATTATAACGCCCGGCATGTTGTGGGTGGATTGGGCCACGCGTCAGATATCGCGGATGCTGCAGTCAAGCTTGAGGCAATCCTGCGCGAAACCGTGGGAGATCAATCCGCGCAGGCTTCGCAGCCGTAGCGCCTTCGAACGACCCAATGCGTTTGAGTTGCCACTGGCGACAAATCGCCTTGTCCGCAGCTGTCTGGTCGCTCGGCTTTTTGCCAATGTCGCAAACAGGCTTCATCAGCGCTATCGCTCCGCCCTATAGTCCGCCCGCTTTATCACTTTGGAGTCGCGGGCAATGGCAGAGTTTCCGAAAAAGGCGAAGATCGTTATCATTGGCCTTGGCGGTATTGTCGGCGCGTCGATCGCCCATCACCTGATCGAACGTGGCTGGACCGATATTGTCGGCATCGACAAATCGGGCATCCCGACCGATATCGGCTCGACCGCGCACGCTTCCGATTTCTGCTACACCACCAGCCACGATTTCCTGTCCTGCTGGACGACACTTTATTCCATCGATTTCTACGAGAAGATGGGTCATTACGCCCGCATCGGCGGCCTCGAAGTGGCTCGCCTCGGCGACGATGGCCGCATGGATGAGATCAAGCGCAAGATCGCCTCGGCAAAGGCCTTTGGCACGCGCGCGCGCCTGATCGAGCCGGCCGAGATCAAGGAGAAGTTCCCGCTGATCGAAGAGGGGATGGTGCAGGGCGGCCTTTGGGATCCGGACGCAGGTCTGGTCATCCCGCGCTCGCAGACCGTCGCCGGCAAGCTGGTCGACCAGGCGGAAGCGTCGGGTAAGCTCAAATCCTTCGCCAACACGCCGGCCAAGTCGCTCGTGGTCAAGGACGGCCGCATCAGCGCCGTGGTGACCGATCGCGGCACGATCGAGGCCGACTATGTCATCGTGTGCGCCGGCATCTGGGGCCGGCTGATCGCCGAAATGGTTGGCGAGGACCTGCCGGTCATGCCGATCGACCATCCGCTGACTTTCTTCGGCCCCTACAACGAATTCGCCGGCACCGGCAAGGAGATCGGCTGGCCGCTGCTGCGCGACCAGGGCAATTCGGCCTATATGCGCGACACCGGCGACCCCAAGACAGCCGAGGGCGGCCAGATCGAGTGGGGCTATTACGAAGAAAACAACCCGCGCCTTTGCCATCCGCGCGACCTCCTCGAAAAGCATGAGGCGCGGCTGTCGCCGTCGCAGCGCGACCTCGACATGGAGCAGATCCTGGCGCCGCTCGAACGCGCCATGGAGTTGACGCCGATCCTGGGTGAACTCGGCTACAACGAAAGCCATTCCTTCAACGGCCTGCTGCAGGTGACCGCCGATGGCGGGCCGTCGATGGGCGAAAGCCAGAAGGTGAGAGGGCTGTGGTATGCCGTCGCCATCTGGGTCAAGGATGGCCCCGGCATGGGCAAGCTGATAGCCGACTGGATGACGGACGGCCGCACCGCGGTCGACCATCACGCCATCGACTATGCACGCTTCTATCCGCACCAGACGAAGGAACAGTTCATCTGGGATCGCTGCACCGAGACGGCGATGAAGGTCTACAATCCCGCGGTGCATCCGCGCGAGCCCTTCTCCAAGGGCCGCAACATCAGGCGCTCGCCGTTCTGGGAGCGCGAGAAGGAGCTCGGCGGTTATTTCATGGAACTGGGCGGCTGGGAGCGTGCTCATGGTTACGCCGCCAACGAGCACCTGCTGGAGAAGTATGGCAATCGCGTTCCCGTACGCGAGAACGAGTGGGACAACCGCCATTTCTGGCGCGTCTCCAATGCCGAGCATCTGGCGATGAGCGAGGATTGCGGCATCGTCAACCTGTCGCATTTCTCGATGTATGACGTCGAAGGGCCAGACCACGTCGCGCTGCTGGAATGGCTGTGCGCGGCCAAGATCGGCGGCGACAACAACATCGGCAAGGGCATCTACACCCACTTCCTCGACGAGGAAGGCATGGTGCGCGCCGACTTCACCGTGATCCGTATGGCCGACCGCTGCCGCGTGATCGACGGCGCCGATGCCGGCCCGCGCGACTTCCGCTACATGCAGCGCACAGCGCAGGACAAAGGCTTTGACGTCACCGTCACCGATGTGACGGAGAAATACGTCACCATCGGCATTTGGGGTCCGAATGCCCGCACCACCTTGCAGAAGGTGGTCGAGAATCCCGAGGGCCTTTCGCTGGAGAATTTCCCCTTCGCGGCGATCAAGCCGGTCAGGATCGGCGGCAAGGATGTCACCGCCTTCCGCATCTCCTATGTCGGCGAGCAGGGCTGGGAACTGCATATGCGCTACGAGGATGGCCTCGCCGTCTGGGATGCACTGCGCTCGACCGGCGTCATGCCGTTCGGCGTCGAGACCTATGCCAACACGCGCCGCATGGAAAAGAGCCTGCGCCTGCAGAATGCCGACCTTCTGACCGAGTACAATCTGTTGGAAGCCGATCTCGCGCGTCCGAAGGTCAAGGAGAACGATTTCTGCGGCAAGGCCAAGCATGTTGAATACCGCGCCCGCGAGTACCAGCCGGCGACTTTGTGCACGCTGGTGATGACCGAAAACACCGATTCCAAGGGCGTGGCGCGTTATCCCGTTGGCACGATGCCGGTGCTGGATCCGGCTACCGGTGAGACGCTGGTCGACGAGCTCGGCCGCCGCTCCTTCACCACCTCGGTCGCCTATGGGCCGACGATCGGCAAGAACATCGCGCTCGCCTATCTGCCGCATTCATATGCGCAGGAAGGCCGCAAGCTTGAGGTCGAATATTTCGGCGAGACCTATCCGGTCGAGGTCGCCGGCGTCGGCTACAAGCCGCTCTATGACCCGGAGAACCTCAAGCCGCGCAGCTGATCGGTCGGGCGGACCACGGGACTTATTGCAAAAGCCTGGCTGCGAGCCGGGCTTTTGTCTTTTTAAGCGGGCGGTTTTCGCTTACCCTTGTGGCATGTCTGCTTTATCGCGCGCGAGACATCTGCTTTCCGGCTGCGCCGCGCTGGCTCTGATGCTTTCGCTGACGCCGAGGTCTCGCGCGGATGAGCCGGTCGATGTCGAGCTGGTGCTGGCGGTCGACGTTTCGCTGTCGATGTCGGCGGACGAGCTCGAGATCCAGCGCCATGGCTACGCGGCGGCGCTGACGCATGACAATGTGCTGCAGGCGATCGCCGATGGCGCCCATGGCAAGATCGCCGTCACCTATGTCGAATGGGCCGGCACCACATGGCAACGCGTCATCGTGCCATGGACTGTCATCGCAACCCGAGCCGACGCGGAGCGGGTGGTCGCGCAATTGTCGGCGCAGCCGCCGAACAGCGCGCGGCGCACCTCGATCTCCGGCGCGCTGGAATTCGGCAGCGATCTGTTCGCCGAAAGCGGCTACCAGGGGACCAAGCGGGTCATCGACATTTCCGGCGACGGGCCCAACAACCAGGGCGCTCCGGTCAATCTCACCCGCGACGGCGTGGTCAGACAAGGCATCGTCATCAACGGCCTGCCGCTGATGACCCGGGGTGGCCTTTCCGGCGCTTACGACGTCAACGATCTTGACCGCTACTACAGCGACTGCGTCATCGGCGGCCCGGGCGCCTTCATGATCCCGGTCAACGACTGGACGCAATTTCCCGAAGCCATTCGCCGCAAACTGGTGCTGGAGCTTGCCGGCCCGACCTCACCGCAATGGGCGGCGGAGGAGGCCGATCATCCGCCGGTGGTGCTGGCGCAGGACAAGCCCGCCGCCGACTGCCAGATCGGCGAGAAAATGTGGCGAAACCGCAACTGGATGCTCGACAGCCGCTGAGCCGAGCGAGCCAACCAACGGTGACGACCGACCCGATCGCAGCTCTTCGGCCGAGCGCCGTTGCGGCGACTGTCCACGGGCAGGGCTTCAATTCTGTCCAACGCAAGTGGTGAGGCGAGCCTGCTGGCAGCAGCCGAACACGTTCCTGTTGATTGACAAGCCGACAGGCGTCTGTGAACAATTTCGCCCAGAGAAACAAAAGGGGAACCGACATGAACAGAATCGCCGCTTTCACCGCGACTTTGACGCTTGCCGCCGGTCTGTCCGCGCCGGTGATGGCCGCCACATCGGTCACCATCGGCATCAGCGGCTGGACCGGCTTCGCACCGCTGACGCTTGCCAAGCAGGCAGGCCTCTTCGAGAAGCACGGCCTCGACGTGACCTTGAAGAAGGTGCCGCAGGCCAGCCGTCCGCTCGCCATCGCCAGCGGCGACCTGCAATGCGCCGCCACCACCGTCGAGACGTGGCTGGTGTGGAACGCCAGCGGGGTGACCACCAAGCAGATCTTCCAGCTCGACAAATCCTATGGCGCCGACGGCATCGTCGTGCGCAACGACATCAAGACGGTCGCCGATCTCAAGGGCAAGAACGTCGCCTCCTCGGCCCCGGGCACGTCGCCCTATTTCCTGCTCGCATGGGTGCTGAACAAGAACGGCATGTCGACCAAGGACGTGACGGTCGTCAATCTGGAGCCGGACGCGGCGGCGCAAGCCTTCCTCGCCGGCCAGAACGATGCGGCGGTCACCTATGAGCCGTTCATCTCGGCCGTGCGCGACAAGGCCGACCAGGGCCACATACTGGCGACCACGCTCGACTATCCGATGGTGCTCGACACGGTCGGCTGCACGCCCGAGTTCCTCAAGGCCAATCCCGACGCCGCCAAGGCGCTCGCCGACAGCTATTTCGAGGCACTCGACCTGATCAAGAAGGATCCGCAGAAATCCTACGAGATCATGGGCGCCGACGTGAAGCAGTCGGCCAAGGAATTCGAGGATTCGGCGAAGTACCTGAAATGGGCCGACAAGGCCGAGAACCAGCAGTTCTTCACCAAGGAATTCCAGGATTTTTCCAAGACCGCGGGCGAGTTGCTGCTGCAGATGGGGCTGATCAAGGAAGCGCCCGACGTCGCCACGCTGGCCGACACCAGCGCGGTGGCGAACTGATCGTCCGACCTTTGCCCATCGTGCGGCGGCGTCCGGCGCCGCCGCTCTTTCCTCGACACGTGACCATTTGATGGGGACGATGTGAAGATGCGCCCCTTGCATCCAGTCTCGCCGAGCCTGCGAACCGTGCTCGGCATTTCCTTTTTCGTGCTGTTTATTGCCTTCTGGGCCTGGATCACGCTTGGCGGCCACGTCAACCGCATCTTCCTCGCCGATCCGCTATCAATGCTCAGGGATGGCTGGCGGCTGCTGGTCGAGGACCGCTTCTGGCTCGACATATTGATCACCATCTGGCGCGTCTTCGGCGGCTTCGTGCTGGCCTCGGTCGTCGCCGTGCCGATCGGCATTGCCATGGGCGCCTGGAAGCCGGTGGAGGCGTTCCTGGAACCCTTCGTCTCCTTCGCCCGCTATCTGCCTGCCTCGGCCTTCATTCCGCTGCTGATCCTGTGGGCCGGCATAGGCGAACTGGAAAAGCTGCTGGTCATCTTTGTCGGCTCGGTGTTCCAGATCATCCTGATCATCGCCGTCAAGGTCGGCTCGACGCGACGCGATCTGGTCGAGGCCGCCTATACGCTGGGCTCGACGAGCAACGGCATCGTCAAACGGGTGATCATGCCGGCCAACGCGCCCGAAATCGCCGAGACGCTGCGGCTGGTGCTCGGCTGGGCCTGGACTTATGTCATCGTCGCCGAGCTGATCGGTTCGTCCTCCGGCATCGGCTACATGATCATCAACAGCCAGTCGCGGCTGGCGACCGGACAGATCATTTTCGGCATCATCGTCATTGGGCTGATCGGGCTGTTGTCCGACTTCGCCTTCAAGGCGTTCAACCGCTGGCTCTTTCCATGGAGCCTGGCGTGAGCAAGCTTCTCATCGAGGGCGTCTCGCGCACCTTTGCCGGCGTGCGTGGCGGACCGCCGGTCAAGGCACTGATGCCGATCGATCTGGCGGTCGCCGCCAACGACTTCATCACCATTCTGGGGCCGTCCGGCTGCGGAAAGTCGACACTGCTTAGAATTGTCGCCGGCCTGGAGGCGCCCAGTGAAGGCCGCTCGCTGCTCGACGACAAGGCCGTGACGCGGCCGGGACCCGATCGCGGCATGGTCTTCCAGTCCTACACGCTGTTCCCGTGGCTGACGGTAACTGAGAACATCGCCTTTGGCCTGCGCGAACGCGGCATGGCGCCGAAGGAGCGGGACGACATCGTCGCCTCCTATGTCGATCTGGTCGGGCTGAGGGGATTTGAAAATCATTGGCCGAAGCAGCTTTCCGGCGGCATGCAGCAGCGCACGGCGATCGCCCGTGCTCTCGCCAACGATCCCGAGATCCTGTTGCTGGACGAGCCGTTCGGCGCGCTCGACAACCAGACGCGCGGGTTGATGCAGGAGCTGCTTCTCGGCATCTGGGAGCGGCGCAAGAAGACGGTGCTGTTCGTCACCCACGATATCGAGGAGGCGATCTTCATGGCCTCGCGCGTCATCGTGATGACGGCGCGGCCCGGCAGCATCAAGTCGGATGTCGCCATCGACCTGCCGCATCCGCGCCACTACACGCTGAAGACCAGCCCGGAATTCTCGGCGCTGAAAGCGCGGCTGACCGAGGACATCCGGGTCGAGGCGATGCGCACGGCACAGGCGCAGCCGGCCGAGGCCTGATCCGGCGATCAGGCCGCCAGCAACTGCTTGCGGTCGACACGCTCCTGCTGCGGCGAGCGGGCGTAGAGCTCGCGGTAGCACTTCGAGAAATGCGAGGCCGAGACGAAGCCGCAGGCGACCGCCACCTCGACCACCGGCATTGAGGACTGGATCAGCAGATGCCGGGCGCGGTCGAGGCGGATCTCCAGATAGTAGCGGGCAGGGGAACGACCCATCTCGGTGCGGAACAGGCGCTCGATCTGGCGACGCGACAGGTCGACATGGTCGGCGATCTCGATCAGCGACAGCGGCTCGGAGAGATTGCCTTCCATCAGCTCGATAATGGTCAGCACTTTCGAGTTCTGCACGCCAAGACGGGCGCGCAGCGGCAGGCGCTGGCGGTCGGTCGGGCTGCGCACGCGATCGGTCAGCACCTGTTCGCAGACCCGGTTGACGAGGCTCTCGTCGAAATCGTCACCGATCAGCTTCAGCATCATGTCGAGCGCGGCGGTGCCGCCGGCGCAGGTATAGATATTCTGGTCGACTTCGAAGAGGTCGGCAAAGACATTGGCCTTCGGGAACGCCTCGGAAAAGCCCGGCAGGTTTTCCCAATGGATGGCGCAGCGCTTGTTGGACAGGAGGCCGGCGGCGGCAAGGATGTGCGCGCCGGTGCACAGGCCGCCAACGGCGACCCCACGATTATACTCCTCGCGCAGCCAGGCGAAGGCCGATTTGTTATGGTAGCGCTCGACATCGATGCCGCTGCAGACGATGGCCATGTTGGGCCGGTCGGGGCCCGCCATCTTCTTGCGCTCTTCCTCCAGCGAGGTGTTGACCGCGCATTCGACGCCGTTCGAGGCGCGCACCGGCTTGCCGTCGATGCTGGCCAGCCGCCAGCGATAGGCCTCGTAGCCGAGCATGCGGTTGGCGGAGCGCAGCGGGTCGAGTGCGGTCGCAAAAGCGATCATGGTGAAATCGGGGACAAGGAAAAAGACAAACGATCGCTTGATCGGATGCTTGATGGCGTTCACGGGAACCTCACCTGGCCATGGCGCGAACAGGATGTCGCGAATAGCATAGCGACATCAGGAAAAACCTTGGCTGTCAATCGTCTGCGCTGCCTCAGTGAGACAAAATTTGCGACATGGGTCGCAAATGGGCAATCATTGTGCGGCAGTGCTCAGGGGAGCTGCATCAACTGTTCACGCGACAGGCAAAATGTACAAAGCAAGACAAAAACGCCGCCGTGGCTGGAGCCAGGCGGCGTTACAGTTCGTGAAGCAGCGGCAGGGAGACGCTGCCTGGAAAATGGTCAGGCGACGAAGCCGAGGCGCGCCGCAGCCATCGCACCGGTCTGGCCGGGCATGGTCTTGGCAAGGCGCTGACGCTCGAGAGCGGTGGTCAGGTTCATTTCGCGGCGGGTAAAGAGGCGGGCAAAAAGCTTCATCATCATCTCCTATCGGTTGCTCAGACGGGTCGCCTTCGCTTGATGGAGTGGGGCAGCTCGTTTGCTGGCGGTGATATAGGCTTGTGTTGCGTAAAACTAAATCGCAAAAACGAAGCACTTGATATGAAATGCGACACGGATTGCGACAAATTTGGGCAAGGTGCCTAGGATTTGCGATTGTTTACAGGAAGTTAGTTCGAAAACAGGCCGCTATGCGGCTTGTTCATATGCGCCATGCAGCGGCGGCATGGCTTAGGAAATCATTTGAACGCAAATAAAATAGAAAAGGCCTGCCGGCGGGCTGCGCGGCAGGCCTTCAGCACAGGGTACACACGATTTACTTTGCTCCAGCCCAGGATCCGACGCCGTTGCGAATGCCGGTCTTGGTGTCGGCGGCTTCTGGCCAGCCGATATCCTTCTGCAATTCGATCGGCAGGGAATGGATGGCGCGTTCGGTCTGGTAGCGGGCGCGTGCCGCGCTGAATTCAGTCGCGATGCGACCGAGGGACGAGAGGATAGACATTTCATTCTCCTTAGGTGCCGGGCCGGAGACATTCCGGCCTTTGATGTGGGGGCTTACACGCGGCGTGTTTCAACCCCATTTCATGTCGATTGCAGGCCTGTGACGTGGTCGTTTCGTGGCTGCTTGTGGCAGCAACCTCAATCGATGGAGTTGACTATCCTCCTGATCCGGTGTTCAATCAAACGAAATGGAATGATGCTTTGTATCAGAAAAATTGAAGGTCGCTTCCCATGAACGCCCCGCTCAATCATCCGCTGCCGCTCCTCGATCTCGACGTTTTGCGCACTTTCGTGGCGATTGCCGAGACCGGCAGCTTCACCACCGCCGCCAATGCCGTCTTCCGCACACCGTCCGCCGTCTCCATGCAGATCAAGAAGCTGGAGGACATTCTCGGCCGTTCGGTGTTCGCGCGCGATGCGCGTTCCGTATCGCTGACCACGGACGGCGAGATGCTGCTCGGCTATGCCCGCCGGCTGCTGTCGATCAACCGCGAGGTGGTGTCGAAGTTCATCATTCCCGAGATTGTCGGGGTGGTGCGGCTCGGCTCGCCGGATGATTACGGCGAGCGCGTGCTGCCGCATGTGCTGAAGCGTTTCGCGCAGTCGCATCCCTCGATCGCCGTCGACGTCACCATAGACCAGAGCAGCAATCTGCGCCGGCGCATGGACGACCGCGCGCTCGACATCACGCTTCTGACCAACTCCTACAAGACCAGCGCACTCGGCGCCGAAGTGCTTTTGACCGAGCCGATCGTGTGGGCAGGCGCCAAGGGCGGCTGCGCGCATCTGCGCGAGCCCTTGCCGGTTTCGCTGTGGGAAGAGGGCTGCGCCTGGCGTGCCGGCGCGCTCGAAGCGCTGGGACGCGAGGGCCGCAACTACCGCGTCGCCTATATGAGCGCGCATACGGCAGGCCAGCGTGCCGCGATCATGGCCGACCTCGCGGTCGCGCCGCTGCCGCGATCATTCCTCGGCAACGATATGGTTGAACTCTGCCCGAAGGACGGCATGCCCGATATCGGCACCTACAACCTCGCCATGGTGGTGGCGCCGGACGCCAGCGCGCCGGTCAAGGCCGTCGCCGACCACATCCGCGCGACCTTCGAAGTGTTCCGGGAAACCGGCAAGTTCTGATCTGTCGCCGGATCGAAAGCGCTACTCCGCCGCCGCCTCGGCGGAGGGCGCTTGAGACCTCGTTTTCCTGTCTTGCCTGACCGGTGAGCGGCTCTCGCCGAGGAACGTGACGATGCGCTGTCGCGCACGTCGCGATTCCGGCATGTCGATCAACGGCCAGGCGTGGAACATGCCTTCCTCGTGGACGACATCAACCTCGACACCCGCTTCCCGCGCCTTTTGCGCGAAGATCAGATTGTCGGGCGTCAAGAGATCGCGCGAGCCGGTCAAGAGCAGCGTTTTCGGCAGCACCGACAGGTCGCCGTAAATCGGGCTGATGTGCCAGTCGCTGCGATCGATGCCGGCGCTGTACATCCGGATCGCTTCGAGACCGCCGGGAATACCGAGCCAGGGATCGTTGCGCTCGGCCTCGAACAGATCGGGGTTGGAAAGCGACATGTCGAGGCCGGGCGAGATAAGCACGTGGTGCGAGGGCAGGGGCAAGCCTTCTTCCGCGGCCATCATGGTCAGCACCACCGCCATGTTGCCACCGGCGGAATCGCCCATGAAGACGATGTCTTCCGCCTCGGTCTCGTCGAGCATCTGGCGATAGACGTCGCCGACCATGCCGAACATGGCGTGGAAATCGTGCTCCGGGGCGATGGGATAGATCGGCACCGTGATGCCATGGCCGAGCCGGTCGGCCATGTCGGCAATCAGGTGCCAGTGATAGGGCGTGATTTCAAAGACATAGGCCCCGCCATGCAGGTAGAGAATCCGCTTCTGCTCGTCACCTCTTGGGGCGATTTCGTAGACGGGAAAGCCGTCGACGGTGCGCGTCTGGATGTCGAAACGCTGATGCAGCGAGGCCGGCGGATGGTGATCCTCGGTCTTGCGTGCGGCCGCGATCCAGCGCTTCAGGTTTTCCGGACTGGCAAACGCCTTCTTGCGGCTGTACCTGAGCACGAAGGACACGATGTGGCTTTTGAAACTTGGCATGCGGATACACGAACTTCGGCTGCAGCCGACTAAGAGAAACCTCCACTATTTCCGAAGATCGTACGCTCGCCCGAAATGTCAAGATTTGCGCTCTGTCCACACGGCGGTGTGATCCGCGCCGCCGTCAGCGGCGCGGCAAAAGGGCCGCGCGCAGCCGGTTGCTGGTGGCGACGGGGGATTTCCGAGATCCCCGGCGCCTGCCGAGCAATTCGCATTTGTCGGCAAAGGTCATCAGCGCGCCGTGCCCAGAAGCAGCGACGTGAGCGCGGCCTGCGGATCGCTGGGCGGCGATGCCGGCCAGCCAATGTCCTTCTGCACATGCGCCGGCAGGCTGTTCAGCGCGCGGATCGCCTTGTTCCTGGCGTGGTTCTGCCTGATGGTCACACCGAAGCGGCCGAGATTTTCGAACATCGACATTTTCATCTCCCTTGAAGAACGGCGACGACCGAGGAATATCTTCGGCCGCCGTTCGATGCGGGGTAAATGCGCCTGCCATGTATCGGATGGATTTCGCGAAAACAGTGTTTCGGTTTCCGGATCGGTCGATCCGGAAACATTTGCATGCAAATGAGTTTGAGGTTGGAGACGGCCTGTGAAGGTCGCGTCTATTCGCGGCCACGCCTCGCCGCGTGGCCTTCGCGCGAGCGCCGGCGCGGCGTGGCGTCGCCGGCGATGCCGTCCTCGCTCACCGTCTTGCGCGGCGGCAGTTTCACGGCCGCCGACAGTTTCGGGAACGGGTCGACCTTGTTGGGCAGCGCCATGGCGTAGACGAAATGCTCCTGGAATTTCGGCTCCAGCGCGGTCTCGATCTTCTCGATCTGGCTCACCGTCTCCTCGATCTCGCGGCGATAGCCGCGGTTCAAGAGCGCCATGCGCGCACCAGCACCTGCGGCGTTGCCGACGGCGGAAACCTTGTCGAGCTCGCAATCGGGGATCAGGCCCAGCACCATGGCGTATTTCGGATCGATGAAGGAGCCGAAGGCGCCGGCGAAGTGGATGCGGTCGACATGGTCGGTATTCTGCTTTTCCATCAACAGCTTGGTGCCGGCATAGAGTGCGGCCTTGGCGAGCTGGATGGCGCGCACGTCGGTCTGGGTGATGGTGATCTTCGGCTCGCCTTCCTTGAGCACATAGGAGAAGGTACGGCCATTGGCGGTGACGCGCGGCGAGCGTGCACTCAGCGATCCGTCGACCACGCCGTCCTCGGAAATGATGCCGGCAAGATACATTTCCGCCACCACCTCGATGATGCCGGAGCCGCAGATGCCGGTGACGCCGGTCGCCTGCACGCTTTCCAGGAAGCCCGGTTCGTCGGACCACAGTTCCGAGCCGATGACGCGGTATTTGGGCTCCAGCGTGTCGGGATCGATGCGCACGCGTTCGATGGCGCCGGGCGCGGCACGCTGGCCGCCGGAGATTTCGGCGCCTTCGAAAGCCGGACCGGTCGGAGAGGAGGCCGCCACGACCCGCGCACGGTTGCCGAGCACGATCTCGGCATTGGTGCCGACGTCGACGATCAGCATCATCTCGTCCTGGCGATGCGGGCCTTCCGACAGCGTCACCGCCGCCGCGTCGGCGCCGACATGGCCGGCGATGCAGGGCAGCATATAGAGGCGCGCACCCTGGTTGAGCTTGAGGCCGATGTCGGAGGCCTTGATCCGCACCGCGCCCGAGACGGCGAGCGCGAAGGGGGCGCCGCCGAGTTCGGTCGGATCGATGCCGAGGAACAGATGGTGCATGATCGGATTGCCGACGAATACGGAATCCAGAATGTCGTTGCGCTGGACATTGCCCTCCGCGCACACCTTGTCGATGAGGCTGGAGATCGCCTCGCGCACGGCCACCGTCATGCCTTCGCGGCCGTCCGGGTTCATCATCACATAGGAGACGCGGCTCATCAGATCCTCGCCGAAGCGGATCTGCGGGTTCGAGGTGCCGGACGAGGCGGCGACTCGGCCCGACAGGAGCGACACCAGATGCATGGCGATGGTGGTCGAGCCGATGTCGCAGGCCAGCCCGTAGGCCTCGTTCTTGAGGCCAGGCCACAAGGCGATGACGCGCGCGATGTCGCTGTCGGCATCCTTGTGGATGGCGGCGGTCGCGGTCCAGTTGCCCTTGCGCAATATGCCTTGCACCTGCGGCAGCAGGTAGAAATCGAATTCGAGGTTTTTGAAGCCCCAATCCTTCATCAGCGCGATCTTCAGCCGGTCGAGGTCGCCGAGCGGTTTGTGCATGTCGGGCTCTTCGATCTCGACATAGCACATGCGTATCGCCGTATCGCGGGCGATCACCCTGGTGTCGGCATCCTTGCGGATGGTCTGCGCGTTGATGACGGTGTCCTGCGGGACGTCGATGACGAGGTCGCCGAGGATCTGCGCCGAGCAGGAGAGGCGGCGCCGCTCAGGCAGGCCGCGCACGCGCTCGTAGCGCTCTTCCTTCGGTCCCTTGGGCGAGATGTGGTCGTTGGAGGAGACGATCTTGTGCTTGGCGAAATTGCCTTCCTGCACCTCGATCTGGCAGCGCCCGCACGTGGCGCGGCCGCCGCACACGCTCTCGACATAGACACCGAGCTGGCGCGCGGCATCGAGCACCGGCGTGCCGACAGGAAACCGCCCGCGCTTGCCCGACGGCATGAACAGCACGAGTGGATCGGTAATGTTGGCAGGCGAGTTCATGCGTACACGTGTCTCGGAAGGGATTGTCGATACCGTTTAACGGATCGTTTCATTATTGGGCGGAGTGTCTGATGGTCCAGAGGCCAATCATGTCCGATCTCCTGCTGTCCAGCATATTTACCGCCTTTACCATGGTGCGGGTGCTGAAGGGGCCGTGGCTGCGCAATCCGCAATATCTGGCCACCGGAATTCTCGGCGCGATCGTCGCGGTGCTGCTGCTGCACGGGCTGTGGCCCGCCTATGACGATGACTTCGTCATAGGCGGCGTGACAGGCATATTCGGATCGTGGGCGGGAATGGCGTTGTTCGACGCCATATTGGGCGTCGCCTGACCGCAACGCAGGCGGGTCCGACCGCATCGATGATGCGATCGGTCCAGCGTGGTTTGCAGTCCGGTTCACGATTGCGCGCTTACCCCCGAGCCATGCGGGCTTCACGGCCGCCGCGGCGGCGGCCACCGTTGGCAGCGCCGTCGCCTGGCGCATTGACCTGCGTCGGCGCCGCGACCGCATGGCCGCCTTCGGCCGGCTTGTAGTCCTTGTAGGTCCTGATCCAGTTGGTGCAGTTCTCGTCGGTGCCGTTGAGCACATTGGCGCCGCGCACGGCTTCCATTTCCTGCGGACGCACCGGGTTCATGATGGCGCTCGTCATGCCTGCGCCGATCACCATCGGGATGAAGGCGGCGTTGATGCCATGGCGGTGCGGCAGGCCGAAGGAGATGTTGGACAGGCCGCAGGTGGTGTTGACCTTGAGCTCTTCGCGCAGGCGGCGCAGCAGCGCGAATACCTGGCGGCCGGCGTCACCCAGCGCGCCGATCGGCATGACCAGCGGGTCGACGACGACGTCGTGCGCGGGAATGCCGAAATCGGCGCAGCGCTGGACGATCTTCTTGGCGACGGCGAAGCGCACGTCCGGATCCATCGAAATGCCGGTCTCGTCATTGGAGATGGCGACGACCGGGACGTTGTATTTCTTGATCAATGGCAGGATGGCTTCGAGTTTTTCTTCCTCGCCAGTGACGGAATTGACCAGCGGGCGGCCCTTGGCGACCTTGAGCGCCGCCTCGATCGCCGCGGTGACCGAGCTATCGATCGACAGCGGCAGGTCGACGAGCCCTTGGACGATCTCGAGCGTCTGCACCAGCAGCGCCGGTTCGGTCGCGTTGGGGTCGACGGCGGTGACGCCGGCATTGACGTCGAGCATGGTGGCGCCGCAGGCGGCCTGTTCCAGCGCGTCCTTGATGACGGTCTCGAAATTGCCGGCCACCATCTCGGCGGCGAGCTTTTTGCGGCCGGTCGGGTTGATGCGCTCGCCAATCACGCAGAAGGGCTGGTCGAAGCCGATGATGATTTCTCGTGTCGCCGAGGCAACGATGGTCCGGGTCATGAAATCTCTCCGTCGTGATATAAAGAGTTCTTTATATCGTTATCTCTTCTCGATCAAGCGAATGGTGGTCCTCCGCGCGGATCAATGCGCGGTCTTGACCATATCCACCTGGGTTTCGGTAATCTCGTCGTGCAGGATGTGGTCGAGCCGGTCGGCAACCATCTGGTCGTCGCGACGGATTTCGCGCTTCCAGGGCTGGCGGCCCTTGAGCACGCCCGATTCATCGACGATCTCGGCGACATATTCCTCCTGGCGGTAGGCCATCACATGGACGCCCGAGATCCCAGGGATTTCCTTCACCTCGTTGATGATGTCGATGCAGAGCTGCTTGCCTTCCTTCTTCTGGTCCTGCGCGCCTTCCAGCCGCTTGATGACGGCATCCGGGATGTGGATGCCCGGCACGTTGGAGCGGATCCACTTGGCGGTCTTGGCCGAGGCGAGCGGGCCTACGCCGCACAGGACGAACACTTTTTCGGTGTGGCCGAGATCGCGCGCCTTCTGCATGAAGGTCTTGAACATCGGCACGTCGAAGCAATACTGCGTCTGCACGAACTGCGCGCCGGCGGCGATCTTCTTGCCGAGATGGATCGGGCGGAAGTCGAAGGGCGGCGCGAACGGGTTGACGGCAGCGCCGAGGAAGACCTGCGGCGGCGTCGTCAGCTTGCGGCCGGACAGGAACTTGCCGTTGTCGCGCATGATGCGGATGGTTTCGAGCAGCGACATGGAATCGAGGTCGAACACCGGCTTGGCGCCGGGCTGGTCGCCAGCCTGCACGCCGTCGCCGGTCAGGCACAGCATGTTGGCGACACCCATGGCAGCACCGCCCAGCACGTCGCCCTGGATGGCGATGCGGTTCTTGTCGCGGCAGGCGATCTGCATGATCGGGGCATAGCCCATGCGGGTCAAAAGCGCGCAGATGCCGACCGAGGACATGTGGCAGTTGGCGCCGGAGGCATCGACGGCGTTGATGGCGTCGACCCAGCCGTCGAAGATCTTGGCCCTGTTGTAGACGTCCTCGGGATCGGCGCTGTCGGGAGGATTGAGCTCGGTCGTCACGGCGAATTCACCGCGCCGCAACACGCGCTCGAGGCGGCCGCGGGACGAATGGCCGGGCAGGGGGTCGAGCGGCAGGTGAATGCCGGCCGGGTTCTCGTCGCGCTGACGGGCACTCATGTGGCGGCTCCGGTCTTTGGCGCGGCCGCGGTCTCACGGGCGGCGGCCGCCTGCGCGGTGACCCGCAGCCAGGCGGAGGTCTCGCGCAACGACTGGTCGACCGGCTTCTGCACGGCCAGGATCTTGTCGGAGTTGACCATGTTCTGCGAGCCTTCCCAGGCCTTGACCCAGACGCAGGGCATATCGGGCTCGACCTCGCAATTGCCGTTGGCGCGCACGCCGCCGCAGGGGCCGTTGCGCAGTTGCTTGGGGCAATTCATCGGGCATGACATGCCGGTCGAAGACAGGATGCACTGGCCGCACATGCGGCAGTCGAACATGAAACCCTTGACGCGCTTCTCGACGAATTTGATCGGAGCCTCGACGCGACCGTAGCCGATGCCTTTCCACAGAGGGTGGAGGAGCAGAAACATGTCGGCGAAACGGGAATAGAACCATTCGAGCAGGCGCGAATGCCGGATCGACCATAGTCTCACCGCGAAGGAGCGCTGCACGCGCCGCTGCGGCGACACGTCGGCCGGCTTGTAGTCGGATTTCGGCGCTGCCTTCTTGACCAGGGTGGCCTGGGTAACCGTCGGCCCATCGTTTTTGACAGGAGTGGTCTCAGACATTTTCTTTGCCGCCCGCTTTGACCAGAGCGACCAGTCTCTCTCGGTCATATTTCGTATCGAGGTCCTGGAAAGCCTTTTCGACCTCGGTTTCGAGATCGTCGCCGACAGGAACCGGATCGGCCTTGCGCCATTCGGCCAGATAGTCGTCGGTGCCGCCGGCGCCGGTGCGCATGGCGCACATGTCGATGGCTTCGGTGAAGCGCAGCGGCAGCTCGCGCTTGGCATTCTGCCGGCCCTTCTTGACGATGACCTGGGCAGGGATGTCGCGCCAGTAGACGACGATAAGATCGGCCATGAATTCTCGCTCCTCGATCTCAGAGCATTGCCGGATGCGCAATGGACCCGCTTGTTATGGGACGACGCGCGCGCATTCAAAAGCGACGCATTGCAATGTCGTAAAATGAAAGGCGTGTTAATTCGTTCGCGGGGCGCAGCGGCGGAGCGTCGGCGTGCCGAAAAGCCGTCTAGCCCTGTGCGGCTCCGGGCTGATGAGACCCTACCAGATTCCGGTTCTGAGGCCGGTCCAGAGGTAGAACCAGATCGTCGGATGATACCATAGTTTGGAAGGCAGGCCGGGATCGAAAGTCGTAAGTTTTCCGGCCAGGGCATCGCTGACCGCCTCGATGCAGATATCGCGCGAGAACGCCGTTTGGCGCAGCGCGTGGCTTGAGATGGTGTCGCCTTTTTCCGGTCTGCCGCGTGCCTGCTTCAGCACGCCGCCAGTGTCGACGCCGGCGTCGACGAGGTGGACGGTCGTGCCGAAATTCTGCACATCACCTGATGCCAGGGCCCAATAGCCGCCATTCATGCCGCGATATTTCGGCGTGATGCCCGCATGGTAGTTGAGCACCGGGCAGGGCATTTTGCGCAGCATCTCAGCCGAGATCAGTCGGCAACCGTTAAGCAGCACGACGCCTGGCTGGATCTTCTGGATCGCCTGCAGGCACTCAGGCCCATTGGCCGAGGCCACCTGGATGATCTCCTGGCCTGGTCGCGGCTCAACCTCCAGTCTCTCCTCGGCAATCAATCGCGCGCTATGGCCGGCCCGCAGCCGCTTGCCCAACCTACTCAGCACCATCGTGCCAAGCTGGCCCATGGCCGAGACCCAGCCCTGGCGGCGAGCCCGACCACGCAGCAATTGCTTTTTGGATCCAGGGGTTTCGAGGATGACGCTGACAGGACCAACGCGATCGGCAATTGCGTTGATCATGGCCCATACATGCTGGCCGCCGCCGGTCACGACGACGATCGACGCGCTGGCTCCAACCGGTGAAGACATGGCCCGCTTTCCTGCCTTGCACGCGGCCGGCTGCCGCATGCTGGCTTGATTTGTGCCGGAATGGGGTTAAATCTTGATGACCGCACTCAGCGCTTGAACTCGATGATGTCGAGTTTCGATTCGTAGTAGGGCGCGGGAAGTTCGACGCGCCATTCGCTGGCACCGGTGCGGAAGGCATAGCCGACCTGGTCGGTTTGCGGACCGCTGCCATAAGGTTTTGCCCGATCATTGTTGACGGAGCCGGAGCCGAGATAGATGGCGCGCTTCTCGCCATCGTCGAAAAAGCGGCCCTGGGTTCGCTGCGAGCCGCTGATTTTTTCAAGCCGCCAGCCGGAACCATCGTCGGTCACCTTGCACTTGAACCAGCCATAGATGACGAGCGGGCTCAAACCGCCTGCCTTGATGGTGCGGCACTTCCAGCTGCCGGTCAGGTCCTTGTCGGAGAACGACACCAGCGGCTTGGACAGCAAGGCATCGAGTTGTTTGACCTCGGCCGGGCCGCCCGCTTTCGCCTCGGCGAGCGCCGCCTTGCGCGTCTCGCCATATTCGTCGAGGCGGACCTTGTCGGCAGGCGTGATCAGCTTCTGCACCTGGCCGTCGGCAAGAGCGGGAAGGTTGCAGCAGAGCAGGCCGATGACGGCAAAAAGGGGACGAAGGATCATCTGGAACTCCCTGAGTCTCTAAAATGAAAATGGCAGTCGGGAAAATGGCAGTTAGTGTCTGGAGCGGCGCCGTTGCCGGTCGATGGCTGATTTTATCGGGTCGCCCGCGTCTGTCATCCGTGCTTAACAGCGTCGCCGTCAGAAATCATGGTGTGACGCATGCGAATCTTGCTCACGGGATCGTCGGGTTGGCTGGGCAGCGCGCTGGCGCCGCGCCTGCGCGCGCTTGGCCATGAGGTGATTGGCCTCGACCCTGTTCCTTCGGTGGAAACGCAGATGATCGGCTCGATCGCCAACCGCAATCTGGTCATGCGGGCGGTCGGGGACAACCGAATCGAAGCCATCATTCACAGCGGCGCGCTGCACAAGCCCAATATTGAGAGCCGCGCCAACAGCGATTTCGTCGCCACCAACGTGCAAGGCACGCTTAACCTTCTCGACGCCGCGGTGGCGAGCGGCGTGCAGCGCTTCGTCTTCACCTCGACCACCTCGCTGATGATCTCGCAGGCGATACGCGACGGGTTCAAGGGCGGTGCGCGCAAGGCCGCCTGGCTGACCGAGGCGATGTCGCCCGAGCCGCGCAACATCTATGGCGTCACCAAGCTTTCGGCCGAACATCTCTGCCGCCTCTATCATCTGCAGCATGGCCTGCCGGTGGTCGTGCTGCGCACGGCCCGCTTCTTTCCCGAAGCCGACGACATGGCGCATGCGATCGAACAGTCTGACGCCAACACTAAGGCGAATGAATTGCTGTTCCGCCGGCTGACGGTGGAAGACGCGGCGGAAGCCCATGTCGCTGCGCTGGAGAAGGCGCCACAGCTCGGCTTCGACATCTTTATCGTCTGTGCGCCGACGCCGTTCCGGCCTGATGATTGCGCCGAACTGATCGCCGATGCGCCGTCAGTGGCCGCGCGCTATTTCCCGGATTTTCCGGCGCTGTACGCGCAAAAAGGCTGGACGATGTTTTCCTCCATCGACCGCGTCTATGATGCCTCGCGGTTGCGGGAGAGGCTCGGCTTTGTCTGTAAGACGAGTTTTGCCGATGTGCTGGCGGCGCTGAGGGCGGAGGAGGCCGCCTAGCGCATTGCGCTCAGGCGACCTTCGCCGCCTGCGCCAAGTCCGCCGTCAGGTCGCCATAGCCGGTCGCGCGCCGCTCATAGGCAAGGCCCAGCAGGGCGGCGGCCTTTTCCGCGACCTTGTCGAGTTCCGGGTCGTCGGTCTGGGCCAGATAGACCAGCTTCTCGTAATTGCCGAAATAGTCCTTGATCAGCTCCGGATGCTTGTCGAGGCCGAGCGGCTTCATGAAGAAGGAATCGAACTGACGGCACAGGAAGTCCGTCATATAGAAGGACATCATGTCGTCGTCGGCGATCTTCGCGTAGGCTTCCATGCCTTGATAGAAGGCGAAGCAGTGCGGGCCGGCCATGCGCTCGACGCCATGCTTCTCGATGACGCGGTCGAGCAGGCCACCGGTGCCGCAATCGGCATAGCCGACGAAGATGTGCTCGTACCCCTCCGACTTGGCCTTCTCGATCGCCTTGTCCATGGCGGGTGCGATGCGGTCGGGATAAAAATGAAACTCTGCCGGCAGGCAGGTCAGTTCCAGGTGATCCAGCCCGAGCTGTTCCTTGACGGCCAATACCTCACGCGCAATCATCCCACAGGCGATGACAAGCAACCTGTCTGTTTGATTCGGTTTCGTTTTTTGCGTCTTGACCAAGTCGATCAGGCTTTCGCTGCGGGGCCAATTTATCTGTCGAGGGAGACACCATCCATGAAACTGCTACGCATCGCGCCGATAGCCATCCTTGCCTGCGCACTTGCACTCACCGCCTGCGCCAACACCATTTGGGGTGTCGGCAAGGATGTCAAATCGACCGCAAGGGCAGTCAAAGACACTGTCGCCAACTGATCGGCAGCCTTTCCCATCATCTGGGAACAAAAAAGCCGCGCTGCAAGGCGCGGCTTTTCTTATCGGTCATCCTGATGCCTTGGGTCAGGCCGAAGCGCGGACATTGTGCTTGCGCTTCATGAAGTCCTTGGCGGTCTCGACCGCCACCGCGGCATCGCGGCAATAGGCGTCGGCGCCGACGGCCTTGCCGAATTCCTCATTGAGCGGCGCGCCGCCGACCAGCACGACATAGTCGTCGCGAATGCCCTTTTCCTTCATCGTGTCGATGACGACCTTCATGTAGGGCATGGTCGTGGTCAGAAGCGCCGACATGCCGATGATGTCGGGCTGATGCTGCTCGATCGCATCGAGATATTTCTCGACCGCATTGTTGATGCCGAGGTCGATGACGTCGAAGCCGGCGCCTTCCATCATCATGCCGACGAGGTTCTTGCCGATGTCGTGGATGTCGCCCTTGACGGTGCCTATCACCATCTTGCCCTGTTTCGGCGCGCCGGTGGCGGCGAGCAGCGGGCGCAGGATGAACATGCCGGCCTTCATGGCGTTGGCGGACAGCAGCACCTCGGGAACGAACAGGATGCCGTCGCGAAAATCCTCGCCGACGATGCGCATGCCTTCGACCAGCGCCTCGGTGAGCACCTTATAGGGCACCCAGCCGCGCTCGAGCAGGATGCGCGTGCCTTCCTCGATCTCTTCCTTCAACCCGTCATAAAGGTCGTCGTGCATCTGCTGCACCAACTCGTCGTCGGAAAGTTCAGAAAGGATGATCTCGTCGTCGGACATTTTTATCCAGCTCCTCACGGCATCGCGACTGTGTCGCAAGGCACAAAATATTAGCGTTCATACCTAACCCGCAACGGGCTGCTATCCATAGCTGATTTGCGACTTCCCGCAAAAGGAAAGCGACTGGAAAATCTATTGGTTTTCTTGTCGATTTTGCGACAGGCGTTGGCGCGGACGGGCCGTTTCGAATAGGGTGCTTGGCTACGATCCGGCGAAAGCCGCGCCATGCGGCCAGAACGGCTACGGACCGGCCATCGTCAGGCCAGGCCATATTCAGGGAAGAGCGATCATGAGTGAACACGCGGCAGTCGACCAGGAAGCGTCAAACGCGCGGCGTGGGCGCGGCGCGAGCGGCGGAGCGGCGGCAAGGCGCGCCGCGCGTTCCGGCGGCGGACCCGGCACCCAACTCACCTACATCAAGCGCAAGATCAACATCTATGAGGTGCTTGACGAGGAAGGCCTCGCGCTGATCGAGAAGAACACCGATACGGTGCTCGAAGAGATCGGCATCATCTTTCGCGATGACGCCGAAGCGTTGCAGCTGTGGAAAGAGGCCGGCGCCGACGTCCAGGGCGAGCGTGTGCATTTCCCGAAGGGGCTTTGCCGTTCGCTGCTGAAGACCGCGCCGTCCGTCTATACCCAGCATGCCCGCAATTCCGAGCGCTCGGTGCAGATCGGCGGCAATGCTACCGTCTTTGCGCCGGTCTATGGCCCGCCCTTCGTGCGCGACCTTGATGGTGTCAGGCGCTACGCGACGATCGAGGATTTCCAGAATTTCGTGAAGCTCGCTTACATGGCGCCGTCGATCCACCATTCGGGCGGCACGGTGTGCGAGCCGGTCGACGTGCCGGTCAACAAGCGCCACCTCGACATGATATATTCGCACATAAAATACTCGGACAAACCGTTCATGGGCTCGGTGACCGCGCCGGAACGCGCCGAGGACACCGTCGCCATGGCCAAGCTCGTGTTCGGCGACGATTTCGTCGAGAACAACACGGTGCTGACCAGCCTGATCAACGCCAACTCGCCGATGGTGTTCGACGAAACCATGCTGGGCGCGCTGAAGGTTTATTCGCGCCATAACCAGGCCTGCATCGTCACGCCGTTCATCCTTGCCGGCGCGATGAGCCCGGTGACGGTCGCCGGCACGTTGACGCAGGTTCTGGCCGAAGTGCTGGCCGGCGCATCGTTCACGCAGCTCATCCGGCCGGGCGCGCCGGTGCTGTTCGGCACTTTCGCCTCGTCGATCTCGATGCAGTCGGGAGCGCCGACCTTCGGTACGCCGGAGCCGTCGCTGGTGTCCTATGGCGCCGCACAGCTCGCACGCCGCCTCGGCCTGCCGTTCCGCACCGGCGGTTCGCTGTGCGCGTCCAAGGTTCCGGATGCGCAGGCGGCCTATGAAAGCGCCAACACGCTGAACTCGACGATCCTTGCCGGCACCAACTTCGTCCTCCACTCGGCCGGCTGGCTCGAGGGCGGGCTGGCGTCCTGCTATGAAAAATTCATGATGGACATCGATCAGCTCGGCATGCAGCAGAAATTCTCCGAAGGCGTCGACCTGTCGGAGAACGGCCAGGCGATGGACGCCATCCGCCAGGTTGGCCCGGGCAGCCACTATCTCGGCTGCGACCACACCCAGGCCAATTTCCAGACGGCCTTCTACCGCTCCAGCATCGCCGACAACAATTCCTACGAACAGTGGCTGGCCGAAGGCGAGAAGACCGCGCCGCAGCGCGCCAACGAGCTCGCCCGCCGCTGGCTGGAAAGCTACGAGGCGCCGCATCTCGATCCGAGCATCGACGAAGCCCTGAAGGAGTTCATCGCCAAGAAGAAGGGGTCGATGCCCGACGCCTTCACTTGAAAGGAGCCCGAGTCAGGCGGGGCTAAAGTCGCCAACATCATCCACAAGGAAGTCTGGCGGAGCGCCTTCTCCGATCCGGACAACAAGGGATGATTGCCCGCGGCATGATCGAAGAGATCACGGCCGCGCTCGGCGTCAACGGCCTCATCCTGCGTGGCGGCTTCTTTTTCCCCGGTGATGAGGATGCCCCTCATAGCGCCTCGGGCGCGCCGGCGAAATCCGTGCTGCTGGTGGGGCAGGCGGGTGCGGCACCCTGGCCGCATTTCCTGCGCTGGCGGGAGCAGCAGCCGTCGACAATCGCCGATCCGCTCGACAGCTGGTCGCGGCAGGTCATCGGCGATGTGGCGGAGGCATTCGGCGCGCGCGCCGTTTCTCCCTCCGACAAGCCCTATCTGCCGTTCCAGCAATGGGCTGTCCGGGCCGAGGGGCTAAAACCGTCGCCGCTCGGCATTCTGATGCATCCGCAATACGGGCTTTGGCATGCCTATCGCGGCGCTTTGCTGTTCGAGGACGAGATCGCGCTTCCGGGGCAGGGCGCGGCAGCGCATCTCTGCGATGCCTGTGTTGAGAAACCTTGCCTGAAATCCTGTCCGGTCGATGCCTATTCCACGAAAGGCTTCGCCTATCAGGCCTGCCTGGCGCATGTGCGGGGAGGGAATGGCGAACCGTGCCGGAGCGGCGGCTGCCTCGACCGCAATGCCTGTCCCTATGGCACGGAATATCGCTATCCGTCTGATATCCAGGCCTTCCACATGGCGGCATTCGCCGGCCTGTGATCGTCCCGCGATCCTGCACGAAATGTTGACGGGTACTTTCAAGGAATGCCTTGCCGTGGCAGGCCGCGTGGATATGTATCGCGCATCCGACAAATGGAGCGCGCAATGGCGAAGCAGGATCTCAGGATCAAGACCCGTGACGGGGTGGCGAAAGCGGGCCTGTTCCGCTCGGCCAAGACGCCCTCCGCCAAGTCCGGCGTCATTCTCTACCAGGACGCCTTCGGTCCGCGTCCGGCGCTCGACGGCATGGCCGAGCGGCTGGCAGGCGAGGGTTACGCGGTGCTGGTGCCGGACCTCTTCCATCGCAACGCGCCCTATGGTCCGTTCGACGCCAAGACCGCCTTCACCGAGGAAAGCACCAAGGCAGCGCTGATGGGGCTGGTCACCGGCACGACGCAGCAGATGACCATCAGTGACGGCGAAGCCTTTCTCGATGCGCTCGCCGAGGAAGGCGTCACCGGTCCGATCGGCACCGTGGGTTATTGCATGGGCGGCGCGCGGGCGCTCAATGCGGCCGCGGCCTACCCGGACAGGATCAGGGCCGCCGCGAGTTTCCATGGCGGCAATCTCGCCAGCGATGCCGCCGACAGCCCGCACCGCAAAGCGACATCCATCAAGGCGCGTGTCTATGTCGGCATGGCGGGGATCGACAGGAGTTTCCCGCCGGAGCAGTCGACACGGCTGGAGGAGGCGCTGCGCAATGCCGAAGTTGACCACGCCATCGAGAACTATGTCGGCATGGCGCATGGCTGGTGCGTGCCGGACCACAGCGTCTACAACGAGGCCGGCGCCGAACGGCATTGGCAGAGGCTGATCACGCTGTTTGCGGAGACGCTGGGATAGGGGGGGCTGCCTGCTTGGGATAAGCTCCAATTTCGGGCACTCCAGCACGAACCTTCGAGAGTTGGCGCCGCTCCTCATCCGTCCTGCCGGGCACCTTCTCCCGTGAACGGGGTGAAGGAGGAGGGCGCTTGCCAAAAAAATATTTCCATCATCCCAAGGATTAGCCATTAGCCTTCGTCCAACAGGCAAATGATGGCGATGATGCTGGATGAGAGCGAAGCCTCCGACGCCGAACTGATCGGGCGGGCGAAGGGCGGAGACAGGGGGGCCTTCGGCACATTGCTGGAGCGCCACTACGACTTCGTCTATCGCGCCGCCTATCGCTGGTGCGGCAAGAAGGCCGATGCCGAAGACATCGCCCAGGAAGTCTGCGTCCGGCTCGGCAAGGCGATCCGCGACTATCGCGGTGGAGGTGCCTTCACGACATGGCTCTATTCCGTGACGATGAACGCGGCGCGCGATATGATGCGCAAGACCACCCGCGAGACCGTGAAGACCGAGGCCTATGGCGTCCATGCGCTGATTTCGGGCGAGGCCCCGGCCGAGAGCGAGGATCCGGCCGAGGCGCTGTGGGCCGCCGTGCGGCAGCTTCCGGACAAGCAGCGCGACGCCGTGCTGCTGGTCTATGGCGAGGGCTTGAGCCATGCGGCCGCTGCCGAGGCGATGGCGATCTCGGAGACGACGGTTTCCTGGCACATCCATGAAGCGAAGAAACGGCTGAAGACGCTGATGCGCTCGGCCGGGGAAGTGTGACCATGGTCGACGACAACGAACTCAACAGACTGCGCGATATCGCGGCACCGGCGCCGGGTGAGAGCGCGAAGGCGCGCGCCTTCGAAGCCGCCCTGCGCGCCTATGATGAGGAAATTATTTCTGCCGTCACCCAAGGATCGGTCGGCGGCCTTCGTCTCACAGAGCGAGCACAAAAGCTCTGGAGAGAGATCATGCAAAAGAAACTCATCGCCACGCCGGCCCTTGCCGGGCTCGTCGCCCTGCCGATCGCCGGATACGCCACTTTCCATCTGCTGAGGGAACAGCCGGCCAAATTTGGCGGTGACGAAAAGATCACCGAGACGCTGGCCGACAAGCCGGCGACGCTGAAGCCGGCTGAGCCGAAGCAGGCGAAGCCGGAGATCAACCAGCCGCTTGCAGCCACCGAGCCGGCCAAGGACAAGAAGGCCGACGCGGATGTCGAAAGCCGCGGCGCCAGCGATGCGCTCGTCGCGCCGGCTTCGCCGCCTAAATCCGAATCGACCGTTGCCGGCGGCACAGCGCAGCAGCAGAAAGCGCTCGGACGAGGCGTGCTGAGCGAAATTGCACCGCCAGCGCCGGCGCCAACCGGCGAATTCGCGCTCGAGGGCAGTGCCTCGCGAGCTGCTCCCGAGGCCAAGCTGATGGCCCCGCAGCAGCCTGCCATGGTGCCGGCAGATCAGATCGCGCCGCAAGAGGAAAACCGCAATCGCGTCCAGGATTTCAAGACCAATCCGGTGCATGCGGCACTGGAAGACCCGGTCTCGACCTTCTCGATCGATGTCGACACCGCCTCCTATTCCTTCGTGCGCCGTTCGCTGAAGGAAGGGGCCGTGCCGCAGGCCGACACCGTCCGTGTCGAGGAGATGATCAACTACTTCCCCTATGACTGGAAGGGGCCGGACTCGGCGTCGACGCCGTTCAATTCGACCGTCAGCGTCATGCCGACGCCGTGGAATGGTCACACCAAGCTGATGCATGTCGCCATCAAGGGCTTCGACATCAAGCCGACCGAGCAGCCGAAGGCCAATCTGGTCTTCCTGATCGACGTCTCGGGCTCGATGGACGAGCCGGACAAGCTGCCGCTGCTCAAGTCGGCATTCCGGCTGCTGGTCAGCAAGCTCAGGGCCGACGACACGATCTCGATCGTCACCTATGCCGGTGAGGCCGGCACCGTGCTGATGCCGACCAGGGCTGCCGAGAAGGACAAGATCCTGAACGCCATCGACAATCTCACGCCCGGCGGTTCGACGGCCGGCGAGGCCGGCATCAAGGAAGCCTACAAGCTTGCCCAGCAATCCTTCGTCAAGGACGGCGTTAACCGGGTGATGCTGGCCACCGATGGCGACTTCAATGTTGGACAGAGCGACGACGATGATCTCAAGCGCCTGATCGAGCAGGAGCGCAAGAGCGGTGTCTTCCTGTCGGTGTTCGGCTTCGGCCACGACAATCTGAACGACCAGATGATGCAGACCATCGCCCAGAACGGCAACGGCACCGCCGCCTATATCGACACACTGGCCGAGGCGGAGAAGGTACTGGTCGAGGATGCCTCCTCGACGCTGTTCCCGATCGCCAAGGACGTGAAGATCCAGGTCGAGTTCAACCCCAACAAGGTCTCGGAATACCGCCTGATCGGCTACGAGACCCGGGCGCTCAACCGCGAGGACTTCAACAATGACCGCGTCGATGCCGGCGATATCGGCTCGGGCCATTCGGTCACCGCGATCTATGAGATCACCCCGAAGGGCAGTGGTGGCGAGCAGATCGATCCGCTGCGTTATGGCCAGGCCACGGTCAACAATGGCGGCGTCGCCAATGCGGATGAATATGCCTTCGTCAAGATCCGTTACAAGCTGCCCAGCGAGGACGTCTCGAAGCTGATCACCACGCCGGTGACATCGGCCAACGAGGTGGCGTCCTTCGACCAGGCCAGCACCGACCAGCGTTTCTCCGTCGCGGTCGCCGCCTTCGGCCAGAAGCTGCGCGACGAGGATGCGACCGCGAAGTTCGGCTACGACAAGATCATGGAGATTGCCACTGCCGCCCGAGGAGCCGACCCGTTTGGGTACAGGTCCGAGTTCCTCTCGCTTGTGCGCCTTGCCTCGGCGCTGGGCGGTAACCGGTAGTGGCGATGACGGCCGGTTTCCTTCAGGTGGGATCGTTCTGACAGGGGAAACCGGCCCACGGGCGGGTGAGGCAGGCCGGCGAGGGGTTCATTCCCTTGCCGACCTTTTTTTCGGATTTTCCGAGGTCGTTAAATTGCGCGTTATTTCCGGTAGAGGATCGCAACCCGGGTCCATTATTCAGGACTGGCCTTCGGGCTTGAGGGAGCCGCAATTGCAGATCACCACCATCGCCAACTCGTTGCCGCCGGCGCGAGAGATTCCAGCACAAACATCGACGGCTTCGCCCGGACCATCAGCCGAATCCAAACGCATCAGCGACGATGTCGCGCAGGCCCGTCACACCGCCATGTCGGCGCTGACCAACGACCGCTTCCGCGCGATGCTGGAACAGATCACCGATCCGGCTTCGTCCGGCGCGCTGATGACGATGCGCGGCGACAATGCCGTCGATTTCAAGTCGGCGCAGTCGAGCTACGCCGACAACAGCGAATAATCGAAATCCTCAGGCCCGGCTGCGGCGACGCTCGCGGCGCGCTTCGCTGGTCTCGGCGGTGTTTTGCGTTGCCACCTTGTTGCGCATCGGACCGATGCGCTCGACGATCGTCTCGACCGTCGGGCGGCTGGCCTTGGTGTGGCCATCGAGCGCCTTGCGCATGGCGGCGAGGTGCTGGAACGAAGTGCCGCAGCAACCGCCGACAATCTTGGCGCCGGCATCGACGGCGAGGCGAACATAGTCGGCCATCAGTTCCGGCGTGCCGGAGTAATGGATCTCGGTGCCGCGGAATTCCGGAATGCCGCAATTGCCCTTGACGATCACCGTCGCCCGCGGCTTCGCCTCAGTCATGTCGAGCAGCGAGGCCAGGATGTCCGAGGCGCCGACGCCGCAATTGGCGCCAACGCCGAGCGGTGCTTCCGACAGCCCGTCGGCGACGCCATGGATGTCTTTCGGCAGCAGGCCCATCATGGTGCGGCCGGCGGTGTCGAAGGAGCCGGTATAGGTGTAGGGGAGGCCGACACGGATGGCGGCTTCGGCGGCGGCGCGGATCTCGTCGGGTGCCGACATGGTCTCGATCCAGGCGACTTCGGCGCCGCCTTCCTTGAGACCCTCGATCTGCTCGGCGAAGGCGTCGACCGCCTCGTCATAGGTCATAGCGCCAAGCGGCACCAGCAATTCGCCGGTCGGGCCGACGGAGCCGGCAACGATCACCTTGCGGCCGGCCTTGTCGGCGACGGCGCGGGCAATCTCGGCGGCGCGCTTGTTGAGTGCATGCACGCGGTCCTGCGCATGGTGGAGTTTCAGCCGATGGCGGGTGCCGCCGAAGGAGTTGGTCAGGATGATGTCTGCGCCGGCATCGACGAAATTCTGGTGCAGGCTGGTGATGGTGCCGGGCGCCGTCTCGTTCAGCAGTTCGGGTGCCTCGCCGGCCTCCAGACCCATCGCGAACAGGTTGGTCCCGGTGGCGCCATCGGCCAGCAGCACGCCCTTTTCAGCCAGCAGGGCATCGATCGGATTGGTGGTGGTCATCGGATTGGCTTTCGTGTTTCAAATTCGAATAAGGATATAAAGAAGTCTTTATGTCTAGTCAATGATTTGTGGCGACCTTCGGCAATGCCAATGGCGTGGCCTTCGACCGTGTCGGGGTCCAGCATTCGAATGACCATGATTGCCGTCGATCAGACAGAGCCTGACGGGAACGACATGCCGGCCAGATTGCGGGCGAAGCTTGCTGCCTCGTGCGGATTGACGTCGGCGGCACGGATCAGATTGTCGAAATGCTGGGTCAGTGCCTGGACCGGCTGGGTGGCGTTCAGCACGACATACATGTCGCCGACATAGATGGCGGCGCGATAGGGGCCGAAGATGGTGAGCGGGATCGAATAGCGCATGCGGCCGTCATAGAGAAACAGGCGGAAGGTCGGATAGAGATCGTCGAGCAGCGTCGCCATATGGGCGAGCTGCTGCCGGCGGTCGGCCTCGGGAAAGCGATCCCACACACCGAGGCCGCGCGCGAAAATCTCCAGCGTGTGGCGCGGCATGCAGACTTCCATGTCGGTTTCCGGGCGGCGGTTGTATTCGATGCGGTACTGCGTCTCGCTGGCCTGCGCCAGCCGGCTCCTGTTGGTGATGTTGGCTTCGTAGTCGACCAGCGCGCGGGTTCGCAGCAGATCGGGAATGCCCGCGGGCACGTAGCGGATCTTGGTGCCCGCTGCCTCGGCGAACCATTTGGCGAGCAGCGTGCGGTCGAAACCATCGGGCGCTTCCTCGATCTCCAGGCTTTCGCGGATTTCGCCGGTGACGCCTTCGTCCTGGCTGAGGCCCAGCAGCCAGTCCAGCGACACCTTGAATTCGGCGGCGATGTTGAGCAGCGTTTCGGCACGCGGCAGGCGCGTCGAGGCACCTGACATCAGCTGCGACAGTGCCGACCGGTCGATGCCGACCGCTGACGCGAAGGCCGACTGGTTGAGGTCCGAGCGTGTCAGGAGCAGCTTCAGACGCTCCCGGAAAATTGCTGACAGATCGCGTTTGTCCATCGTCCGCTTCTCCGAGTCTTGAGGAAAAATTTGCGTCAAGGCAGCCTGGTGAGGCGTCTCAGGCGTAAATGAATCCCTAAGGTTGTTTACAATGTGTAACATGTGCGGTCAAAAATGCGCAATCGCAACATTTTGTATACTTTGTCGCGTTGAGTGGAATCGTTTCTCCTGACACTATGCTGTCAGGAACCAGTTGGGGTTCCGACGACTGAGGGGCAGTGGTCGATAGCATGACAGGCAAGAGCATCAAGCGACGCAACGCACCGGCCATCGAGTGGCCGACAGTGGTTCTCGCTTTCTTCTGCTACGGAACATGGCTTGCCACCGGTTTCCTGCTCTGGCCGTCCTATCCCATCCTCGCGCTCGCTCTCCTTGGCTTCATCCTGGCACTGCAGTCGTCGATCATGCACGAAGTGCTGCATGGCCATCCGACGCGCAGCGCGTTGATCAACGAGGCCTTCGTCTTCCTGCCGATCGGCCTGGTCTGGCCGTTCCGCCGCTTCAAGACATTGCATTTGCGCCACCATGCCGACGAGCGGCTGACCGATCCGCTCGACGATCCGGAAAGCTATTACCAGGCGCTGTGGCAGCATGACGATTTGCCGCCGACGATGAAGTTCCTGCTCAAGATCAACAACACCATGGTCGGCCGTTTCTTCCTTGGCCCCTGGCTGTCCTGCATCGGCTTCTTCATCGACGATTTCAAGCAGATGATGGCCGGCGACAAGGCGATCCGCAAGGCTTGGCTGCTGCATGCGATCGGCCTCGCCATCGTGGCGCCGATCGTGCAGTTTGGCTTCGGCATTCCACTGTGGCTCTACATTCTGGCGCCGGTCTGGCTCGGGCAGTCGCTGATCGCGATCCGCACCTTTGCCGAGCATCAGTGGTCCGAGCATCCGGAAGGCCGCACGGTGATCATCGAGCGCTCGCCGCTGTCGTTCCTGTTCCTCAACAACAATCTGCACTTCGTCCATCACAAGACGCCTACGGTGGCCTGGTACAAGCTGCCGAAACTGTTTCGCGAGCGTCGCGACGAATGGCTGCGGATGAACAACGGCTATGCCTATCCGAATTATTTCGCGCTGATCAAAGCCTATGCCTTCAAGGCGAAAGAGCCGATCGTGCATCCGGTGCTGCGGCGTGCGCCCGAGCACGGCCGGGCGTTCAAGCCGCGTATCCGGGCGCGCAACATCAATGGCCTCGGCACCGCGCCGGTGCCCGCCGAGCCGCCCAAGGAATAATCCGGGGCATCCCTCGGGTTCTGTGTCGGCCAATTCTGATTGGACGCCGCGTTTTTGCGATCCTTTCTACAGACATGATGATTTGATATCGGCATGAGTGAATCGATTGCGGCCCTGCCGATGTACGATTGGCCCGAAGTGCGCGGCGAGGTCGATGCGCAGTGGGCGCTGCTGTGCGATGCCTTCCGGCAAAAGGGCATCGACGCACCGCAAACCATCGTGCGTCGCAATGGCGATCTGCCGCCGGTGCCGGGCGGCATCCACGATGCCCAGGGGGTCCTGATCGCGCCGGATCCAGCGACATCGCCACCGGATGAACTCGATTATCATATGCTCTGGCTACATCCGGCGCTGCTGTTCGCGCAGACCTGCTGGGGGCCGATGGAATTCGGCCTGTCGAGCCATGTGCAAGTGGTCGGCCAGCCAAGCTATGACGCCTATGAAGGCGGGCAGGGCGAACTTTATTCCAGCGCGCTGGTGATGCGGACAGGCGAGGGGCCGGAGGCGCGATCGCCTGCGGATGGCAAGGCCGTGCTGCCGCTCGACCTGCTCCGCGGCAAACGCTTCACCTTCAACAGCCTGGATTCGATGTCGGGCACTCTCGGCCTGACGCGCGATCTGCAGGCGGCCGGCGAAAGCCTCGATATCTTTTCCTCGCGCAGCGAAAGCGGCGGTCATCGCGCTTCGATCGTCACTGTTGCCGAGGGCAGGGCAGATGTCGCCGCGATCGACTGCGAGAGCTGGGCGCTGGCGCAGCGTTTCGAACCGGCGGCACGCAAGGTTGTGATCGTCGGCTGGACCGCACGGCGCAAGGGCCTGCCCTTCATCACTGCCAGGACGACGCCGGAAAAGACCGTCCGGGCAATGCGTGAAGCCTTGGCTGGGTTAGCCGAGCAGCCTCGCATCCAGCGGGTAGGTTGAAAGCTGCTCGTTGCCGGTCTCGGTGATCAGGATCTGCTCCTCGATCTTGACGCCTTCGCGCCCGCCAAGCCTGCCGATATAGCTTTCGACGCACAGCACCATGCCCGGTTCGAGCATGCCGTCCGGCGTGTCCGGCGTCCAGTCGCTGGCATGTGGCAGCGTCGGGTATTCGTCGGCCAGGCCGACGCCGTGATAGAGCACGCCGTAACGGGTCGGGAAGCAGTCTCCAGGCGGCACGGCCGAGTGTTCGACAAGGTCACGAAACGAGATGCCCGGCCGCATCAATTCGGTATTGTGGGTGATCTGGTCAGCGGCGATGCGGAACAGGTCGCGCTGTTCGTTGGTCGGCTTTGTATCGCCGCACAGCCAGGTGCGCGACAGGTCGGCGCAGAAGCCGTAGGGGCCGATCAGGTCGGTGTCGAAGGCGACGAGGTCGCCGGCCTCGATGATGCGCGACGAGCACTCCTGGAACCACGGATTGGTGCGCGGGCCGGACGCCAGCAGCCGCGTCTCGATCCATTCGCCGCCGCGCGCAATGTTGCCGCGGTGCAGTTCGGCCCACAACTCGTTCTCGGAAATGCCGGGCTGCAGAGCCTGTTTCATCTCGCCCATCGCCGCCTCGCAGGCAACGATGGCGCGGCGCATGGCGAGGATTTCGTCCGGTGATTTGATCAGCCGGGCATTCTCCATCACCGCTTCGCCATTGCCGATCGAGATGCCGAGACGGGCGAGTTCCTCGACGCCTTCCGGATTGATGTAATCGACCGCGATGCGGCTGTTGCCGCCGCCATGTTCCCTGACCAGATCGGCAATGCCGGCGGCCCAGCGGCGGACTTTCTGCTCTGTCAGTTCGCCGCCATAGAGATACATCCACGACACGGCCGGACGCACCCCGTCGACGACGCCGGAATGGTCGGACAGGTGCTCGCAGGAGAAATAGTCGAACAGCACCACCGGACCCTCGGTGGCGACGAAACAATGCCGAGTCGGATTGTGCGCCACCCACAGCTGCATATTGGTGCTGTCGGTGGCGTAGCGGATGTTGACGGGATCGTAGAGAAGGGCGCCGGCATAGTCGCGGCGCTTCAGCTCGGCGCGGATGCGCGCCAGCCGGTATTGGCGCATCGCCGGCAGGTCGGGCGCGGCAATCCCTGCCGCTGCCCATTCAGCTTCCGCCTGCGCGCCATAGCCCAGCACGTGCTGGTTGAGCGAAGCCGCCTTCTGGCGGGAGGCTTCGCGCAGCGCCTCGATCGAGCCGGGCTCGAACGGCATGATCTTGCGATGGCGGCCAAAACTGCCCTTTGGCCCCGCGCTGTCCATCGTCGAACCTCAGGTCCGCATCTTCTCGCCGCTCGGGTCGAAAGGCGCTTCGACATTGATTCGCGCCGGGCGGCGGTGCCCGAGGATCTCGATCTCGAAAAGGCCGGCACTTTCGTCCTCGGCCAGTGCCGCCGGAACGTAGCCCTGCGCCATCGACTTCTGCACATAGTGCGCATAGCCGCCTGATGTGACCCAGCCGACCACGCGCCAGCCGCCATCGACGATGCCGCGCACGGCGGAAGCGCCTTCGGCGGCGTTGGAGCCGCGCACTTCCTTGCCCTTGTCATCGAAGCGCGGCGCGCCATAGCCATGCGGCTTTTCCACCGTGCCGTAATCCTTGCTGACCTTGGCCCAGATCGGCTCATCGCCCATGACATCGGCGTCCGCCGCATCGACGATGAAGGAGACGCGACGCAGTTTCGGGCCTTCCGCCTGTTCCTTGGCAGCGGCTTCGCGGCCGATGAAGTCGTTCTTCTCGAGCTTGATGAAGCGGTCCATCGCCCCTTCGAACGGCCCGTAGATCGGCCGCAACTCGCGGAACCAGGTCGGGAAGTTCTTTTCCAGGCGCATCGACAGCAAAGCGCGCATGCCGAAATCGACCAGGCCGAACTCCTCGCCGGCGTCCTTGATCGCCTTGTACACCAGCCGCTGATAGGCCGGCGCCATCCAGATCTCGTAGCCGAGATCGCCGGTATAGGTGATGCGGTTGACCATGCAGGGAGCGCCGCCGACCGCCATCTCGCGGAAATCCATGAAGCGGAAGGCTTTCGTCGAGATGTCGACGTCGACGAGTTTCTGCAAGAGGTCACGGGATTTCGGCCCTGCGATCGACAGGCCGACAAGCGTCTGGTCGAAACGGTGGATGCGCACCGAACCGTCCTTCGGCAGGTGCTTCTCGAACCAGCGCATGTGGTATTTCTGCGCGGCCGACGAACCCCAGATCATGAAGCGGTCCTCGCCGGCCTTGGCGATGGTGAAGTCGCCGATCAGCTTGCCGAATTCGTTGATCATCGGGGTGAGCACGATGCGGCCGGTCTTCGGCATGCGGTTGGTCATCAGCCGGTTGAGGAACTCTTCCGCGCCCGGTCCCGACACTTCGTATTTGGCGAAGTTGGCGATTTCGGTGACGCCGACGCGCTCACGCGTGGCGCGCACTTCCTCGCCGATGGGCCCAAAATCGTTGGAGCGATGGAAGGAGACGATGTCCTTCGGTTCCTTGCCCTTCGGCGCGAACCAGAGCGGGGTTTCAAGACCCCAGGAGTCGCCCATAACGGCGTTGTTGGCGAGCATCGTGTCGTAGAGCGGCGTCGTCTGGGCCGGCCGCGCGGCCGGCAGCTCCTCGTTGGGGAAACGGATGGAGAAGCGGCGCGAATAGTTTTCGCGCACCTTGGCGTTGGTGTAGCGCAGGCCTGCCCATTCGCCGAAGCGGGCGACATCCATGCCCCAGACGTCGAAGCCCGGATCGCCATGGACCATCCAGTTCGACAGGGCGAGACCGACGCCGCCGCCCTGGCTGAAACCGGCCATGACGGCGCAGGCGCACCAGAAATTGGTCAGGCCTTGCACCGGACCGACCAGCGGGTTGCCGTCGAGCGCGAAGGTGAAGGGGCCGTTGATGATCTGCTTGATGCCGGCCTTCTCGATGCCGGGGAAATGCTTGAAGCCGATCTCCAGCGACGGTGCGATGCGGTCGAGATCGGGCGGCAGCAATTCGTGGCCGAAATCCCACGGCGTGTTGACCGGGGACCACGGCTTGCAGGCCTTTTCATAGGTGCCGAGCAGGATTCCGTTGCGCTCCTGGCGTGTGTAGATCTCGCCCTTGAAGTCGAGCACGCCGATCATTTCGCGGCCCGTCGACTTGTTGAACTCCTCGACCTCCGGCATCGGCTCGGTGAGGAGGTACATGTGCTCCATGGCCAGCACGGGCAGCTCGACGCCGACCATGCGGCCGATCTCGCGCGCCCACAGGCCGCCGCAATTGACGACATGCTCGGCGTGGACCGTGCCCTGTTCGGTGACGACGTTCCACGTGCCGTCAGGCTGCTGCGTGAGATCAACGACGCGATTGCGCAGCACGATCTCGGCGCCGAGTTTCTTCGCCGCCTTGGAGTAGGCGATGGTGGTGCCGGACGGGTCGAGATGGCCTTCCACCGGATCCCACATGGCGCCGACGAAGTTCTTCTCGTCCATCAGCGGGAACATCGCCTTGGCTTCGGACGGCGTGATCAGCTCGGTGTCCATGCCGAGATAACGCCCCTTGGCATGGGCAAGGCGCAGGAAGTCCATGCGTTCCGGCGTGTCGGCCATCATCACGCCGCCGGTCAGGTGCAGCGAGCAGGACTGGCCGGAGATTTCCTCGATCTCCTTGTAGAGTTGCACCGTGTAGGCCTGCAGCTTGGCGACGTTGGGGTCGCCGTTCAGCGTGTGGAAGCCGCCCGCCGCGTGCCAGGACGAGCCGGAGGTCAACTCCGAGCGCTCGATCAGCATGATGTCGGTCCAGCCGGCCTTGGCCAGGTGATAGAGCACCGAGCAGCCGACGACACCGCCGCCGATGACAACCGCTTTTGCATGGGATTTCATGAAGATAGGTCCGTTTTTAGAGAAATTGAATCGGATAAGCGCGGCGCGAAGACGAAGCGGAGGTCGGAGACAGTGGTATCCTCGACCAGCCTGCCGTCAAGCGCGGCAAGAATGGCTTCACAGACGGAAGTACGATGTTTCAGAACGTCATGGTTCCAAAGACGCAGGATCGAATAGCCTTGGCCGCGCATGAAGTCGTCGCGGCGGCGGTCATGTGAACTGCCGGCGTGTTGCGAGCCGTCAGTCTCAACGACGAGCCTTCGCTCGCGGCAACAGAAGTCAGCAAAAAAGGGGCCGATGGAAAACTGGCGTGTAAAGCGATAGCCGCCAAGCTTGCGCGCCTTCAGTTCAAGCCAAAGCAATGCTTCCGCCTGATTGCCTGCTTGCCTGAGGTTGCGCACCCGCTGGGTTGTGCCTGTCTTGCGGCGACTGCGGGGTTGACCAGCGGCTTCCCCCACTCCGTCGCCGCTTCGCGGCGCCACCTCTCCCCCCTCCGGAGGGAGAGGAAGGGAGCGATCCGGGGCACGCTCGCGCCCTTCCTCTCCCCCGTCGATCGGGGGAGAGGTGTCGAGCGCAGCTCGACGGAGTGGGGGTCGACTGTTCATCAACAACATTGATCAAAAATCGGTCGGCGCGCCGCCTTCGGCTGTGCGCTTCTGGACGAAGTCGTTGAGTTCCTCGCGGATCGCCGGATCCATGTAGGGTTCTTCATAGGACGCCAGTCGTTCCTTCCAGACCTTGTTGGCCTTTTCGAGCGCCGTCGGCGAGCCGGCTTCCGCCCAGGTCTCGAAATTGCGCCAGTCGGAAATGATGGGCGAATAGAAGGCGGTCTTGTAGCGGTCCTGCGTGTGCTGGGTGCCGAAGAAATGGCCGCCGGGGCCAACCGACTGGATGGCGTCGAAGCCGAGCGCCTCTTCGGACAGGTCGAGCGGGGTGAGGAATTCGGCCACCATCTGCAACAGGTCGATGTCGAGAATGGTTTTCTCGTAGGAGCAGCGCAGGCCGCCCTCGAGCCAGCCGGCGGCATGCATCATCAGATTGCCGCCGCCCTGGATGGCGCCCCATAGCGAGAACACGCTCTCATAGGCCGCCTGCGCGTCGACCGTGTTGGCGGCGCAGGTGTTGGAGGTGCGGTAGGGGATGTTGTAGCGGCGGGCAAGCTGGCCGCCGACAAGCTGCGCCTTCATATATTCGGGCGTGCCGAAGGCCGGTGAGCCTGACTTCATGTCGACATTGGAGGTGAAGCCGCCATAGCCGACGGGTGCTCCCTTGCGTACCATCTGGGCAAAGGCGATGCCGGACAGTGCCTCGGCATTCTGCTGCACCAGCGCGCCGGCAATGGTGACCGGCGCCATGGCGCCCGACAGGGTGAAGGGCGTGACGACAACGACCTGGCCCTTGCTCGACATCTGGATGATGCCTTCCATCATCGGCACGTCGAGCTTGAGCGGCGAATTGGTGTTGATGATGGTGAAGACGGACGGCTCCTCGAGCAGTTGCTCGTGGCTGATGCCGCGCGCGATCCTGGCGATCTCGATGCCATCGACATTGCGCTCCTTGCCGAGCGAATAAATGTGGAACACCTTGTCGGTCAGCGTGGCGAGGTCGCGGATGCATTCGAGGTGGCGCACCGACGGATGGATGTCGGTCGGTTCTACCGGATAGCCGCCGGTGCAATTCAGGATGTTGTGCATCTGCGCTAGGCGCAGGAAATTGCGGTAGTCCTGCTGGTTGCCGGGCCGTCGCCCGCGGTCGATGTCGGAGCAGTTGGGCGCCGACGCCATCATCGAGATGATCAGATTGTCGCCGCCAAAGCGCACATTATGCGCAGGGTTGCGGGCATGGATGGTGAATTCGGACGGGCAGTGCGAGACGAGTTCGAGGATCATGTCGCTGTCGAAGCGTACGCGCTCCGAGCCTTCGCGCACGTCGGCGCCATGCGCCTGCATGATGCGACGGGCTTCGTCGTGCAGGACGTCGACACCGATTTCCTTGAGTACGCGCAAGGAGGCGAGGTGGATCGATTCCAGCTCGTCTTCCGACACCAGCCTGGTCGGCGCCAGCGGGTTTTTCAACTGGCGGAAAGCCGGTTGCTCGAAGGCGGCCGAGCCTCCAGCGCGCTTTCCGGCGCGGCCGCCACGGCGGGCACGGTCGGGTGCCAGAGCCGGTTCCAAGGGGTTTAGGGCGGCGGTCATGATGGTCCTCGTAGGATGCGAATAGCGGCCGGCATAATGGACCGGCGACCCGCCAGCCATTGCGGAGGCGGCGACCACTAGGGCGAGGGAAGCGACATGCCTGAACGGCAGCCGCATGGCTGCGACATTGCCCGGTCCACAGCGTCGCGCCCGACGAGTGCCGAGCGCGATGGATATCGACGGGTCATACGTTACAGTATCGTCTTTTACTTCTGACATACTCGCTACTTCTGACATACTTGCGCGCCGAGTGTCTCTGGAGGGACAGCCATGCCTGACGTCGTCAAAGTGCGTGCCGCGACAAACAACGAAGTCGCGTTCCTTTCCTGGGACATAGACGGGATGATCCCGGGTTGCCTCGGTTTCGAGGTCGTTCGCCTCTATCCCGAGACAGGCGAGGAGCGCTGCCTGGCCTCCTGGGTGCCGTTCAAAGGGCAGCGCAATCCGAGATGGATCCCGCAGGATACCGGCGTCTGGCCGGTGCAGAAGACATTCTGGCGCGATCTCACCGTGCGGCGCCGGCGCGACAGCATTGACGTCAGGCCGGACGGCGAAATGATCGCCTACCGGGTGCGCCCGGTCGGCGACATGAAGCCAGGCCTCGATGCGGTGCCGGTGCGCCCTGATCAGATCGTCGACGGCAAACCCGCCTACACCGGCACGGCGCGCCCGCTCGGTTATCTCGGCAAGGGTGCGGTCAGCCCGCCGATCTATCTGGGTCAGATGTTCGGCAAGGCGCGGGTTGCCTTCACCAATGGCGTGCTGTCGACGCAATGGATGTCGCATGCGCTGCAGGAGGCCGGCATCAAGGTCGGGCAGCGCGACAAGATCAGGGCAGTGCTGCAGGACCCGACGAGCAATATACGGGCCTATCTGCATGGCGATGTTCCCGACGTGCTGACCAGCCTCCTGAAGCGGGCCAAGACCGAAGGCGGCACCGTCAGGCTCGCGCTCTATGAACTCGGTGACGACGAGCTGTGCGATGCCATCATCGCCGCCAAGGACGCCGTCGAGGTCATCCTTTCCAATTCGGGCAGGGACGACGAGACCAAGGCCTGGGATGCCGGCAATGCGCCATACAGGAAGCGCCTGCATGACGCGGGCGTCGTGGTGACGGACCGCCTGTTCAACAACAACCACATCGGCCACAACAAATTTGCCGTCTACCGCGATGCCCACGGCAAGCCGCAAGCAGTGATGACCGGCAGCACCAACTGGACGTCGACCGGTATCTGCGGACAGTCCAACAACGCCTTCATCCGCGACGATCCGGCGATGGCCGAGATCTTCGACGCCTATTGGCAGCGCATGAAGGCCGACGTCTTTCCGCCCCCGGCCTCGGAAAGTGCGGCCGGTCGTGTCGCGCAGACACAAGGCGTGCCGTTCCGCGGGGAGAACCACATGCCCAATCCGCTCAACGGCGCCACCGCAGCGCTGGACGGCATGACGGTCTGGTTTTCGCCCAACGACCCTGACCGCAACAAGAAGGACATCTCCGTGCGGCCGGTCGACCTCGCGGATGTGTTTGCCCGCATCAAAGCGGCGAAGCGGGCGGTGCTGTTCCTGGTGTTCAATCCCTCGCTGCTCGGCGACAACTCGATCGTCGACCAGGCCGTGGCGGCGGCCAAGGCCGATCCGAACCTGATCGTGCAGGGCGCGATCTCTGACGAAACCGCCATGCCCAACTATGTCGCGCCGACCAAGGATGCGGTCACACACAAGTCGAACAAGGACGGCAAGGCGCCGTTCGTCTATCCGGAGAAGGTCTGGGAAGCGCCGAACGTCTCCATCGTGCGTGCGGCAAACCTGACCGGCGCCACGATCGCCCGCGACTTCCAGGCGGAGGTGCTGACCGTCGGCCATGCGATCGTGCACGACAAGATCGTCATCATCGATCCGATGGAAGACAACGCCACCGTCATCACCGGCAGCCACAATCTCGGTTACAAGGCGTCCTACGAGAACGACGAGAACATGGTGATCGTCGAGGGCGACAAGACCTTCGCGGCCGCCTATGCCGTGCACATGCTTGACGTGTTCGACCACTACAAATTCCGCGCCTGGCGCAGGACAATCGGCAAGGGGCCTTCCGACGACGACGGGCTCAATATCGACGACAAGTGGTTGAAGCCATACGCCGACGGCAAGAAGGGCGCGATTGCCCGCTATTTCCCGTAGTGCCGCCGGGCCGGGGATCCGCCATTCATTCCAGTCCGCGGCCGCTCGGCCAGAGCCGCGCCTGCGCGGTGGCGACGGCAATCTGCGCGGCGCTGCTGCTCACCATGCCGTTGATCTGGGGCGGTGTTGCTGGCGATGCGCGCGGTCGGCTACAGCGTATATGCGATGGCATTGGTCGAACTCGGCAGCCGCTTCAAGGGCACGCTGCTCGTCACCGGCAATGCGGCCTTCGCCCTGCTGTGGGGCGTTGGCGGCATTGTCTGCCCGCCGGGTGCCGGTCAGCTGATGCAAGGCATCGGCCCGCTGGGCCTGCCCGTGGTGATCGCCGGTCTCGATGCGGTTCTGGTCGTCTTCGCCTAGTACCGCTCCTCGCAACGTCGAGCCTCCTGACATCGATCTGGCTGGAGCAAGCGCTTTCCGCCGGCGGGGCTTACCGCTGTCTGGCCGAACCGTTAATCCTGCCGGGTACCAACGGTAGCACCATGGCCGCGGCGGATTCGAAAACTGGCGAAGGAATGCAATGGGCGGCGATCACCGGCGTGATCGCGACCGTCTCGGTGTTCGCCATCGCGCAGGGCCTGTCCTATCCGCTGCTGAGCTTCATCCTGCAGCGCCAGGGCGTCTCGCCGGCGATGATCGGCCTGTCGGCTGCGATGACGCCGATCGGCTTCATCGTCTCGTCGCCGCTGATCCCGGGGCTGGCGCGGCGGTTCGGGGCGGGGCGCACGGCGCTTACTTGCGCCGCGCTCTCGGCCGTCGTGCTGGCGCTGATCGGCTGGACGCAGAATGTCTATCTGTGGTTTCCGCTGCGCTTCCTGATCGGCGCGGTGACCAATCCGCTCTATGTCTTGAGCGAAATCTGGGTAATTGCCCTTGCGCCGCCGGCCAGGCGCGGGCGCATCATGGGCGTCTATTCGACGATCATTTCGGCCGGCTTCGCGGCCGGCCCGCTCTGCCTGCTCGCCGTCGGTACGCAGGGATGGCCGCCCTTCCTCGTCGGTATTTGCGCCTTCGTGCTATGCGGCATGTGCCTGGCGTCGGTGCTGCCGCGCCTGCCGAAGGTGGACGAGGCCGGGCATCGGGTTTCCGTTCTGGGCTTCGTACCGATGGCCTGGCTGCTTCTGTTGGCGGTCATCGTGGCCGCGGGGTTCGAACAGGGGGCGCTGGCCTTGCTGCCGGTCTATGGTAACCACTATGGTATCGCGGAGGCCCGCATGTCGGCGCTGCTGTCGATGATGATCGCCGGCAACATTGCCATGCAGGTGCCGCTCGGCCTGCTGGCGGAGAGGCTGACCGCACGCCTGGTTCGGCTTGCCTGTGTTTCCTTGACCGTGGTCGGATGCGTGTTGCTGCCGCTTCTCATCGAAACGCCGCTGATCTGGCCGATGATCTTCGTCTGGGGCGCGGTCTCCTACGGCATCTACACGATGTCGATCATCGAGCTCGGCGAGCGTTTCACCGGCTCGACACTGGTCGCTGGCAACGCCGCCTTCTCGCTGATGTGGGGCGTCGGCGGCATAGCCGTGCCGCCGACGGCTGGCAGCGCCATGGATATACTGGGCGCGAGAGGCCTGCCGATCACGCTTTGCCTCATGTGCCTGGCCTTGGCGGTCGCGAGCCTCGCCGGTCGCGGCAAGGCCTAAATCCTTGGCTGCAACTCTTGAATATCGGGCGCGGCATGTCGATGTTGCTTGCCCAAGCATTGCCTATTTGGAGATTCCATGACCAAGCCCATCGCCAAGCCAGAAGCCGATACCGCGGACCCCTTCCTCTGGCTGGAGGACAGGACCAGCAAACAGTCGCTCGACTGGGTGCACGGCCAGAACGAGATCGCGATTGGCGAATTGCAGGGCGATCCTTCGTATCAGGCGTCGTTCCAGACGGCACTCGACCTGATGACGGCCGAGGACAACATCGCCGTCGGCGCGGCAATCGCCGGCCATGTCTACAATTTCTGGCAGGACAAGACCAATGCGCTCGGCCTGTGGCGCCGCACGACGGTCGCTTCCTACAAGACCGAGAACCCGGTCTGGGAAACGATCATCGATTTCGACCAGCTCGCGGCGAAGGAGGGGATAAAATGGGTGTTCAGCGGCGCCAGCCGGCTCTATCCGGACTTCAGCCGCTGCCTGCTCTCGATGTCGCCGGACGGCGGCGACGCCAGCGAGATGCGCGAATTCGACATTGAAACCAGATCGTTCATCGAGGGCGGGTTCCGTGCGCCGGCTTCCAAGTCGGGTTTCGGCTGGCTGGACAAGGACACGGTCATCGTCTCGGCGGCCTTCGAGGAATCCGACAAGACCGAGTCCGGCTATCCGCGTGTGATCAAGCTCTGGAAGCGCGGCACCAGCCTCGAAGACGCAACACCCATTTTCGAGGCGCAGAAAGACGATCTCGCCGCCGGCGCGGGCGTCGAGTTCGACGGCGACAAGCGTCACGTGTTTCTGGCGCGGGCAATCAATTTCTTCGCATCGCACAGTTTCCTGCATCTCCCGTCCGGTGAGAACAGGCGCATTCCGCTGCCCGACGACGCCACCGACACATCGCTTTTCAAGGACCAGCTGGTGTTCGGGGTGCGCACGCCCTGGACGGCGCCGGACGGCACGCTGTGCCAACCGGACGGGCTCTATTCGCTCGATTTCGCCCACTGGATCGAAACCGGCGGCTTGGGCACCATCGAAACCCTGCTGGCGCCGGCGCATCGCGTGTCCATCGCCGGGCTCGCCAGAACGCAGGACCGGCTGTTCATCAGCCTGATGGACAATGTGCGCGGCAAGGTTCTCGTTTGCGAGCGCAAGAATGGCGCCTGGTCTCTGAAGCCGGTCGCGTTGCCTGAGAACGGCACTGTCGGCATCAGCCATGCCGAGCACTTCGGCTCCAGCGTGTCCTTCTCCTTCACCGATTTCCTGACGCCAAGCTCGATCATCTGGTCGGATGACGATGGCGAGACGCTCGCCACGGTGAAGTCGCAGCCGGCGCGCTTCGATGCCGCGCCGCTGATCTCGGAACAGTTCGAGGCGCGCTCGAAGGACGGCACGATGATCCCATACTTCGTCGTCAGGCGGCGCGACCAGAAAGGACCGGTGCCGACGCTGCTCTACGGCTATGGCGGCTTCGAAGTGCCGCTCTTGCCCGGCTATGCCGGCGTGCGCGGCAGGCTGTGGCTGGAGAAGGGCAATGCCTATGTGCAGGCCTGCATTCGCGGCGGCGGCGAGTTCGGCCCGGCCTGGCATCAGGCGGCGCTGAAAGGCAATCGCCAGAACGGTTTTGACGATTTTGCCGCGGTGGCCGAGGACGTCGTCAGGCGCGGCATCGCGACGGCAGGCTCGCTCGGCATCCAGGGTGGCTCGAATGGTGGCCTGCTGACCGGCGTTTCGCTGACGCAGCGCCCGGACCTTTTCGGCGCCGTCATCATCGAGGTGCCGCTGCTCGACATGCTGCGCTACACCGAATTGCCGCCCGGCGCCTCATGGATGGCCGAGTATGGCGATCCGTCGAAGCCGGAGGACGCCAGGTGGCTGGCCGCCTATTCGCCCTACCAGCACGTCAAGGTGGGTGCCGACTATCCGCCGGTGCTGCTGACGACCTCGACCGCCGACGACCGCGTCCATCCCGGACATGCCCGCAAGATGGCGGCTCGTCTGCAGGAGGCCGGCCACGACAGGACACTGTTCTTCGAGGAGACCGAAGGCGGCCATGGCGGTCGGGGCGACCGCCGGCCGCAGGCGGCACAGACGGCGATGAAATATGTCTTCCTGCAGCGGGCACTGAGCGCCAAGGCTTAGAAGTATTCCGTCATGGGCCAGGCAAAGGGTGGTTCACCTCGGCCAGCCTTTGCTCTAAGGTGCCTGGCATGGCTCCTGCTATGACCTTTGCCTGCACGTTCGGGGTCGCGGTGACACCGTCACCGCGCACGCTGCGTGCGGAGCTTTTGCGGCTGTGCGCCCGCATCGGTTATTCGCCACCCGCCGCCCTCTGATGCATTCGCCCCGGCGCCAGCCGGACTGAATCCAGAGGAAAGATCCAGACATGACCTATCAGAATTATTCGCTGAAGCAGCTTCAGCAGATCGACGCCGCGCATCACCTCCATCCCTTCACCGACCACAAGGAATTGCGTGAGGCGGGTTCGCGCATCATCACCCGCGCCAATGGCCCGTTCATCTACGATTCCGAAGGGGTGGAACTGCTCGACGGCATGGCCGGCCTGTGGTGCGTCAACATCGGCTATGGCCGCGAAGAACTGGCCGAGGCCGCCTACGCCCAGATGAAGGAACTGCCTTACTACAATTCCTTCTTCAAATGCTCGACGCCGACGCCGGTGCTGTTGTCCAAGAAGCTGGCCGAGATCGCCCCGAAGAACGTCAACCAGGTGTTCTACGGCTCCTCCGGCTCGGAAGCCAACGACACCGCCTTGCGTCTTGTCCGCCACTACTGGGTGATCGAGGGCAAGCCCGAGAAGAACCGCGTCATCTCGCGCAAGATGGCCTATCACGGCTCGACCATCGCCGGCACCTCGCTCGGCGGCATGGACGCCATGCACAAGCAGCTCAACGGAGCGGTGCCCAACATCGTGCATGTGATGATGCCCTATGCCTATGAGCTGGCGCTGCCGGGCGAGAGCGACCATGATTTCGGCCTGCGCGCGGCCAAATCGGTCGAGGACGCCATCCTCGAGGCCGGGGCCGACAAGGTCGCGGCCTTCATCGGCGAGCCGGTAATGGGTGCGGGCGGCGTCAAGATCCCGCCGGCGAGCTACTGGCCTGAGGTGCAGCGCATCTGCCGCAAATACGATGTGCTGCTGATGCTGGACGAGGTCATCACCGGCTATGGCCGCACCGGCGAATGGTTCGCGGCACAGACCTTCGGCATCGAACCGGACACCATCACCACCGCCAAGGCGCTGACCTCGGGCTATCAACCGCTGTCGGCGCTGCTGGTCGGCGACCGCATCACCTCGACGCTGGTCGAGAAGGGCGGCGAGTTCAACCATGGCTACACATATTCCGGCCACCCCGTGGCCTGCGCGGTGGCCTTGAAGAACCTCGAGATCATCGAGCAGGAAGGCCTGGTCGATCGTGTCAGGAACGAAACTGGGCCTTATTTCGCCAAGGCGCTGCAGGAGCGTATCGCCGGGCATGATCTGGTCGGCGAGGTACGCTCGATCGGGCTGATGGGCGCGATCGAGATCGTCAAGGACAAGGCGACCAAGGAACGGTTCCTGCCGTCGGGAAGTGCCGCGGTGACGGTGCGCGACCATGCCATCGCCAACGGCATGATGCTGCGCGCCACCGGCGACACGATGATCCTGTCGCCGCCGCTGATCTGGACCCGCGACACGATCGACATGGCCTGCGAGCGGATCCGCAAGGCGCTGGATCTGGCGCAGGCCGATCTGCGCAAGCGGTAAGGCGAACCTCGACCGGGCGTTTCTTCAGGGGAACGCCCGGCCTCGAGAAACATGCTGCCCGATGGGGAACAAACGTTATCCTCCGCGCGTAGTGTGTCCGGCAGCAGCCATCCGGCCGCGACAAGGGGTTCATTTCCATGACAAAAACCGGCAAGAGCCGACGCGCGCAAGAAGCAGCCAGCATCGGCGCTGACCTGATGCTGGCGCCGCTGGTGGCGATGATGCGCCTGCCGTTGATGGCCATGGACAGCGGCAGCAGCCAGCCCTGGAGCACCGAAACCGCGCGTGCGGTGAACGAGAAGACCGCGGCAATCGCCGAGGGCGCGTTCGCGGCGCAAATGTCCTTCCTGCAATCGGCATCGCGATTCTGGCCGGAACTCCTTTCCGGTCGCACGCCGTCGCTGTTCAACGGCGTCGCGGCGGAACGGTCGATCAGCGCCGCGCTCAAGCCCGCCAGCCGCGCGGTGAAGGCGAATTTTCGCCGGCTGTCGGCAAAGGCTTGAAATAGACCCTGCGGAACTTTGATTTTGCGCATTGTCGAAATCATGGTCTAGAACCAATCGGTATAAGCACCGATGGGGGGACATCATGGCCGGACAACCGCTCAACCAGCCGGCTGAAATCCCGGCCGAGCTCGACCGCTGGAATTGGGGCGCCTTCTTCCTCAACTGGATCTGGGGCATCGGCAACAGCACCTTCATCGCGCTGCTGGCACTGATCCCGGTCGTCAACCTCGTCATGATCTTCGTGCTCGGAGCACGCGGCAGCCGCTGGGCCTGGCAGAACCGGGCCTGGCGCGACGCCGAGCAGTTCCGCAAGACGCAGCGCAACTGGGCAATAGCCGGCCTGGCTGTCTGGGTGCTCAGTATCGGGGGCTGTGCGACGGCGGTCGGCAGCATCCCCTTCATGTTCAAAGGCAGCGACGCCTACCACATGACCATGGATGCCGTGCGTTCCGATACCCGCGTCAAGGCTGCCATTGGCGACGACGTGACCGACAATTTCTGGGTCGGCGGCCATCTCAACGTCAGTGCGAACGGCACGGGCGACGCCCAGTTCAGCATTCCCGTCCACGGCGCCAAGGGCAAAGCCACCGTGTTATCCCATCTGGTCCGCAATGCCGGCACGTGGAGCATCCGCCTGCTTGTGGTCAGGGTCGATGGAGTGGACGCGCCGATTGTGCTGACCAACGAAGATCATGTGCCAATCCCGAACGCGGCGATCGGAATATAGACATCGGGGAGAAGTGGGTGCGGCAGAAATGCAAAAACCGCGCTCCATCGGGAACGCGGCTTTGCCAGATACGCATGGCGTTTCGCTACGCAAACACTTGGCGAAACTTACGGGCTCCGGTACGCGAGACCTGATCCGGAGCGCCGGGCGGATGCGATATGTCCGCCTCGCAGTCCGTTTTATAGGGACATCGTTACCGCAGAGTTATCGAGAGCTTAAGCAAATCTAAATTTGCGGTTCTTCTGCCGGGTTGATCTGGAAAAAACCCATCAAGTCCGCTGGTTACGCTGGGTTGCCCCTGAGAAAATTAATTATGCCGGAGAAATCGGCGCCGCCGTACCCCTGGGCGTTGAACAGGGCGTAGAGCTGTGCCGCCTCGGCGCCAAGTGGGGTCACCGCGCCCGCGCTCAGTGCGGCTTCCTGGGACAATTTCAGGTCTTTCAGCATAAGGGCAGCGGCGAAGCCCGGCTTGTAATCCCTGTTGGCGGGTGAAGTGGGCACCGGACCGGGCACCGGGCAGTAGGTGGTCAAGGACCAGCATTGGCCCGAAGAGGTCGAGGCGACCTCGAACAGCGCCTGATGCGACAGGCCGAGCTTTTCGGCCAGCACGAAGGCCTCGGCGACGCCGATCATCGAAATGCCGAGGATCATATTGTTGCAGATTTTCGCCGCCTGGCCGGCACCGTCGCCGCCGCAATGGACGATGCGCCCGGCCATCGGCTTCAGGATCGGCTCGGCGGCGGCGAAGGCATCGGTGGAGCCGCCGGCCATGAAGGTCAGCGTGCCGGCCGCCGCACCGCCGGTGCCGCCCGAGACGGGCGCGTCGATGGAGAGCAGGCCGTGTTTGGCGGCAATCGCATGCGCCTTGCGCGCCGACTCGACGTCGATGGTCGAGGAATCAATGAACAGCGCGCCTTTTTTTGCCTTGGGCGCGATGTCTTCATAGACCGACAGCACGTGCTTGCCGGCAGGGAGCATGGTGATGACGACATCGGCATCTTTGACTGCCGCGATGGCGTTGGCCATCACCGTCACGCCATGCTCCCTTGCGACCGTAAGGTTCTCCGGCATGAGATCGAAGCCTAGAACCGCATGCCCGGCCTTTACCAGATTGGCGGCCATCGGATTGCCCATGTTGCCGAGGCCGATGAAGGCGATTGTGGTCATTGTGACGCTCCGTGGTTGGGTAAGGCCGTAGGCAGTAGGCAGTAGGCAGTAGGGACTTTATTCTGGGGCAAGTTTGATAATGAGTTGGCGAAGCATTTTTCCAAGACCCTCGGTCGCCAATAGCATCTGATGAGCCTGATCATGCGTGGCGAGGCCAATGCGTTCAGCGATCTGGAGGTGTGTCTCGAACTCCTTCCGTGAGCCTTGGGCTATCCCGAGAAATTGCTGATAGGAGCCTCTGTTGTCGCGGCCGTAGCCCTCAGCGATGTTGGCAGGGATAGAGGTTGCAGAGCGGCGGATTTGGCTGGTCAGGCCATACATTTCTTCTTTTGGCCATGTCTTGGTCAAGGAGTAGGTGGCGACGGCCAGATCCATTGCCTGCTGCCAAACGATAAGATCCTTGTAAGAATTGATCTTGCCGATCATCTCTTGCCTACTGCCTACTGCCTATCGTCCGATCAACGCGCGCGCGATAATGACGCGCATGATCTCGTTGGTGCCTTCGAGGATCTGGTGGACGCGCAGGTCCCGCACCAATTTCTCGACGCCGTAATCGTGCAGATAGCCGTAGCCGCCGAGCAGTTGCAGCGCATCGTTGGCGACGTTGAAGCCGGTGTCGGTGACGAAACGCTTGGCCATGGCAGACCATTTGCCGGCGTCCGGCGCCTTGCGGTCGAGCTTGGAGGCGGCGGCATAGAGGAAGATGCGCGCTGCCTGCAGCTCGGTCTCCATGTCCGCCAGCCTGAACTGCAGCGCCTGGAACTGGTTGATCTTCGAGCCGAAGGCCTTGCGCTCGGCGGTGTAGGACAGCGCCTTGTCGAGCGCCGACTGGGCGCCGCCCAGCGAACAGGCGGCGATGTTCAGCCGGCCGCCATCGAGCCCGGCCATGGCGATGCCGAAGCCGGCGCCTTCACCCGACAAGAGGTTTTCCGCCGGCACCTTGCAGTCCTCGAAGATGACCTGGCGGGTCGACTGCATGTGCCAGCCCATCTTGTGCTCGTTGGCGCCGAAGGAGAGGCCAGGCGCATCTTTCGGTACGACGATGGTGGAGATGCCTTTCGGCCCGTCGGCGCCCGTGCGCACCATGACGGCATAGACATCGCTGTCGCCGGCGCCCGAGATGAATTGTTTGGCGCCGTTGAGGACATAGTCGCCGCCGCTCTTGACCGCGCGCGTCTTGAGCGCCGCGGCATCCGATCCGGAGCCCGGCTCGGTCAGGCAATAGCTCGCCAGCCATTCCATCGAGGTGAGCTTCGGCAGGAAGCGCTGGCGCTGCTCGTCGTTGCCGAAGCGGTCGATCATCGAGGCCACCATATTGTGGATCGAGATGAAGGACGAAAAGCCCGGGTCGGCATGTGACAATGCCTCGAAGATCAGCACGGCGTCGAGGCGGCCGAGCGCGGAGCCGCCGACATCGTCCCTGACGTAGATGCCGCCGAGGCCGAGCGGCCCGGTCTCGCGGATCACATCGGCCGGGAAATGCTTCCTGCGATCCCAGTCGAGCGCATTCGGCGCGACGCGGTCGGCGGCGAACGCCTGCGCCATCTCCTGGATGGCGCGCTGTTCCTCGTTGAGTTCGAACTGGCTGGTGCTCGCATCGACCGCGGCGTCCATGGCGTTCTCTCCCTATATGCCAGCTGGCCCACTGGCCTGTCGTTTTTGGCTTTGCGCGCGCATCAATCTAGACCAATGATGCCGCCGCGCAACCCGACCCGCTGCGGAGCGGCTGTGCACCAATGCATGTCCGGAGCGAGATGTGACGACAAAATTCGATGAGCTGCTTCGGCAATTCCACGCCTATCTCACTTCTGTGGACAATGCCCTGGTGCGCGACGCCGTGGCCCGCATCGGCTGGGACATGCCGGCCCGCGCGCTGGAGCCGCATAGGATCAGCTGCGTGCGCCATCTCGACCGTGCCGCCGAACTGGCGCCGCCTGCCGCCAAACCATTGGTGCAATGGCTGACGGAGCATCGCAACGGATTGCACTGGGGGCAGACCTACACCGAGGCGGATTTCAGCAAGGCCTTCATCGACAATTATGGCTGGCTGGAAGTGTTCGGTACGCGCGGCCTTTTCGCCAATGACGAAGTGGCCGCCGGCCTGCTGATCCTTGGGCCAGACATTGTCTATCCCGACCATCATCACGACGCCGAGGAGATCTACATTCCGCTGACGGGCGGCACGGAATGGCGCATGGGCGAGGGCGGTTTTCGAGTGCGGGAGGCGGGCGAGGTCGTCCACCACGCCTCGAATGTCAACCACGCCATGCGAACCGGCACCGAACCGCTTTTGGCGCTCTACATCTGGCGCGGCGGACCACTGGCGCAGAAATCCACTATCACTGGACCCGCCACGCAGGGCCGAATCTGATGGCCAGGGCAATCATGCTGCAAGGCACCGGTTCGGATGTCGGCAAGACGGTGCTGGTCGCCGGCCTGTGCCGCGCCGCGAAGAAGCGTGGCCTGAAGGTGCGGCCGTTCAAGCCGCAGAACATGTCGAACAACGCCGCCGTCGCGGATATTCCGGGCGACAACAACCATGGCGGCGGCGAGATCGGCCGCGCGCAGTGGCTGCAGGCGATCGCTTGCGGCGTGGCACCATCGGTCCACATGAACCCGGTACTGTTGAAACCGCAGACCGATGTCGGCGCCCAAGTCATCGTGCAGGGCAAGGTGTTCGGTGAGGCGCGCGCGCGCGACTACCAGGCGCTGAAGGCCAAGCTGATGGATGCCGTACTCGACTCCTGGGGCAAGGTCGGCGAGGGCGCCGATCTGGTCATCGTCGAGGGCGCGGGCTCGCCGGCCGAAATCAACCTCCGCAGCCGCGATATCGCCAATATGGGCTTTGCCACGCGTGCCGACGTGCCGGTTGTGCTGGTCGGCGACATCGATCGGGGCGGTGTCATCGCCTCGGTCGCCGGCACGCATCTGATCCTGCCGGAAGAGGACCGGCGCATGATCGTCGGCTATCTCATCAACAAGTTCCGGGGCGATGTTTCGCTGTTCGATGACGGTTTGAAGGCGATCGAGAAATTCACCGGCTGGCGCTGTTTTGGCGTCGTGCCGTGGCTGAAGGCGGCGGCGCGGCTGCCGTCGGAGGATTCGGTGGTGCTCGAGCGGCTGGCATCCGGCGAGGCGCGGGCGCTTAAAATAGCGGTGCCGATGCTTGGCCGCATCGCCAATTTCGACGACCTCGACCCGCTCAAGGCCGAACCGCAGGTCGAGGTGGTGTTCGTGCCGCCTGGGAAACCGCTGCCGGCCGATGCCGGGCTGGTGGTCATTCCCGGCTCCAAATCGACGATCGGCGATCTCCTGAAATTCCGCGAGAATGGCTGGGACCGGGATCTTGCCGCGCATCGCAAGCGCGGCGGCCATGTCGTCGGCATTTGCGGCGGCTTTCAGATGCTTGGCCGCAGGGTGCGCGATCCCGACGGCATCGAAGGCAGCATCACCGAGGCCGAAGGGCTTGGCCTGCTCGATATCGAAACGGTGATGGAACCGGAGAAGACGGTGCGCAATGTCAGCGCGCATTCGGTCCAGTTCGACCTGCCGCTCGAAGGCTACGAAATCCATCTCGGCCGCACCACCGGCCCGGACACGATGCGGCCGTCGGCGATCATCAATGGCGTTGCCGACGGTGCGATCTCGGCCGACGGCAAGGTGTCAGGCACCTATATGCACGGTCTGTTCGGTGCCGACGCCTTTCGCGGAAAATTCCTCGAAAGCCTCGGCATCAAGGGCGGCGGCATCGACTACCGCGCCGAAGTCGAGCGGGCGCTGGACGACGTCGCGGCCGAGTTGGAGACCCATCTCGACTGCGACGCGATTTTTTCGCTGGCTAGGTAGGACCTATGCCCTTTCCCCGGCCTTCGGCCAGTAGGTGCCGAACGACCAGACATTGCCTTCCGGATCACGGCAGATGAATTCGCGGCTGCCATAATCGCGCTCGGTCAGTTCCTGGATGATCGTGGCGCCGGCTTTCCTGGCCCTGGCATAGGCGGCATCGGCATCATCGACGGCGATATAGATCGACTTGCCGCCACCGGTGCCGGGTTCGCCGACCATCTTGCCGTAATCGTCATCGCGCGCGCTGCCCAGCATGATCATCGAGGTGCCGAAGACCAGCTCGGCATGGTGCACGACATCGCCTTCACCATAGCGGGCACGGACGCTGAAGCCGAAGGCTTCGCAGAGCCAGTCGATCATTTTCGCCGCGTTTTTGTAACGCAAGGCAGGGTAGAGGCGAGGGGCTTCAGTGGCGGTGGGCATGGGAACCTCCTTGATCTGAGTTGGCCGATAACCCACTCTGTTCCATGGCCGGTCCAGCGTCTTGAAGAAATGTTACCTGACCGAGAGCGCCGTCGGCGCGTCGCCTGCAAGGTCGCGGAATTCGCGCACCATGTGCGCCTGGTCGGCATAGCCGCAATCGGCGGCGATATCGGCCCAATCGGCAGTCTGCCGCCGTGACAGGCCGAGCGCCCGGTTGAAGCGGACGATGCGCGACAGTGTCTTCGGACCGATGCCGATCGCATTGGAAAAGCTGCCGGCGAGATGCTTTCGGCTCCAGCCCAGTTTTTCGGCGATGGAGGAAATGCGGACCCGGCCGCCGGAAGCGATGATGCGGTCATACGCCCAGGCGATTTCCAGCGGCGTTTCGGCGGCGCGCTCAAGCCGGGCGGTGACGAAGGTTTCTGCAAGCTCGAAACGCGATGCCCAGTCCGACGCATTGCCGAGCCGTTCGCGCAGTGCCGTCCCCTCGGCGCCCAGCACGTCGTCGAGGACGACCATGGTGTCGGTGAGTTCGCTCATCGGCAAGCGGAAGAAACGGCGCGCTCCAAGCGGCGTGAAGTTGACCTGGATGCAGCAGGCGGCGCCGAAGGATTCGATCATCACGGGTCCGGCAAAAAGCCCGGCGGCGAAACTGGCGAAGCGGTCATTGTCGCCAGGCGTCCTGCCGAGGCCGATGGCGAAAGGCTCGGCGAAGCTGATCACCAGCGGCACGGTCAGTGATGCGTATTCGACATTGCGGAAATGGCCTGCCGCTGTTTCGCGATAGCCACAAATATCGGTGACGATGCCGTCAAGCGCCGGATCAGGAAGACGCCGGCGCATCTCGAAGCGCCCTGCGACGGAGCGGTCCTGTTCCTCCCGGCGCTGCATCTCGATCGGCATGGCCATCCTTCCGCCGGGACAAATCTATCAGCCGTCGGCCGGAATCAAAAGCGCCCGGCTTTTGGCCGGGCGCTCTCCGTCCCCACTTCAAGGGAAACCTGTCAGGCGCCGCGCATCAGGCAGCCGGCGGCGAGCACGATGTAGGCAATGAGAACTATCCACACCGATGCGAGCGGGATGAACGCAAGAAGGCCAAGCGCGGCGAGAATGCCGATGATGGCGATGACCAGGGAAATGATGAAAACGATCTGGGTAGGCGCGCTGAGATTCATGTGTGGCTCCTCCAACATGATTCGAACAGCGCCATAGTAACAGGCGCGTGATCACACACCAATCAGGACACGCAGCGGGTTGGCCGGATCGGCCAGCAGCTTTACGGCCAGCGCCAGGCAGACGATCACCAGCAGCGGCTTGATCAGTCTGGCGCCGATGCGCATGGCGAGGCTCGCGCCGACGCGGGCACCGAGGAACTGGGCAACGCCCATCATCAGGCCGATCTTCCAGGAGATGACGCCGACAGCGGCGAAGACGATGAAGCCGCCGATGTTGGAAGCGAAGTTGAGCAGCTTGGTGTGCGCCGTCGCCTTGAGCACGCCGTAGCCGGCAAGGGCGACGAAGGCCAGCATATAGAAGGAGCCGGCGCCCGGACCGAACAGGCCGTCATAGAAGCCGATCGCCGGCACCAGGGTCAGTCCGAACAGGAATGGCGACAGGCGCTCGGCCCGGTCGACATCGTTCATGTTGGGCTTGAGCGCGAAATAGAGGGCGATGGCGATCAGCACCAGGGGCAGCAGGGCGCGCAGGAGATCGCCCGGAACGATGGTGGCCAGCAAGGCCCCAATGACACCGCCTGCAGCCGCCAGCAGCGCCGACGGCAATTGCCGGCGAAGATCGACATGGCCCTTGGAGGCATAGTGGATGGTCGCCGAGCCGGAGCCGAACATGCCTTGCAGCTTGTTGGTCCCAAGCGCTTCGACCGGCGAGAAGCCGGCAAGCAAAAGCGCCGGAATGGTGATCAGCCCACCGCCGCCGGCAATAGAATCGACAAAGCCCGCCGCAAAGGCGGCGAAGGCGAGCATGACGATTGTCTGGGTGGTGAGATCGATCATCTGATGTGAGGAGGCGTCCGGTCGGCGGGATAACGCGTTCGACCACGACAGCCCTGTTTGCGCAAGGCCGATTCCGCGCTACCTCTATCCAAGCGCAATGCGCTTGGATTTGGTTAACCCGGAAAGAGACTCTGATGGCATTCGCATTGCTGGACCAGATACGCTCCATCTTCGACGGCGACCCGGGCGTGCGCAAGGTTGCCGACGATCCTGTCCTGTCGGCGGAGCTGCTGATGCTTTTCCGTATGATCCTGGCCGACGGGACGGTCAGCGAGAGCGAGATGGTTGCCTTCCGGCGGATCTGCAAGGACGCCTTCGGCATCCAGGAAACCAGCATCGACGCCGTCATCGAATATCTCAACGAGTTCGGCTACGAGACCAATGGCTCGCAGGCGATCGCGCTGTTTCGCGACCTCGATGTCGAACGGCGCAAGCAATTGGCCCAGCACATGGCTGAGATCGCCAAGGCGGATTCGCAACTGGCCGAGAGCGAGGTGCGCCTCTTGCGCCGCACGCTCGACCTGCTCGACATCAGCCCGGTCGATGTGGTGAAGCCGGAAGAGTAGGTTCTTTCACCCGCTCAGCCTTGCTCTTGCATCTTCCGGGCGATCGCCCGATGCAGGTCCGGCGCGGCAGCGACGAGCGCCTGTGCCGCTTCTGATTGCGGATGATCGAGCACCTCGGTCGTCTTGCCACGCTCGACGATCTTGCCGTCATGCATCACCAGCACCTCGTCCGTGATGGCGCGGGCGACAGTCAGGTCATGGGTGATGAAGAGATAGGCGATACCGAGTTTTTGATTGAGCTCGGCGAACAGATCGAGGATTTGCGCGCGGATCGAGACATCGAGCGCCGAGACCGGCTCGTCAGCGACGACCAGCTTGGGGCGGGTGATGATAGCGCGGGCGATCGACAGGCGCTGGCGCTGGCCGCCGGAAAATTCGTGCGGGTATTTATCCATGTCGCGCTGGTCGAGGCCGACCTCATGCAGCGCATGTGCAACCATCTCGCGGCGCTCGGCGCGCGTCGGTTTTTTCTCCAGCACGTGCAGCGGCTCGGCAACCAGTTTCTCGACCTTCTGGCGCGGATCGAAGGAGCCGTATGGGTCCTGGAAGACAACCTGCATGTCGCGCCTGGCGGGTTTTAGCTCGACTTCGCTCTTGCCGGTAATGGTCTCGCCGCGAAACCGGATCGTGCCCGAACTCGGTCGATCCAATGCCAGGATCATGCGGGCGAGTGTTGACTTGCCGCAGCCGGAGCGGCCGACCAGCGCCACCGACTGGCCCGGCTGCATCGACAGCGAGACATCGTCGACGGCGCGGATAGGGGCTGCCCGTTTGAGCAGGGAACTGCGCCGCCCGGGGTAGTCGCGGGTCACGCCTTCGACCTGGATCAGGGGCTTGCCCTGACTTGTATCGTGCGTTCTGGCGCGTGCCGGCACATGCATCGAGGCCTGCGCCAGCTGGCGTGTGTAGGGGTGGAGCTGTTCGGACAGCGTGCGGGCGGTGTCGCCGGCCTCCATCACCTCGCCGCGGCGCAGGATGGTGATGCGATCGGCCATCTCGGTCACCACGGCGAGGTCGTGCGAGATCAGGAGCAGACCCATGCGGCTCTCCGCGACAAGGTCGCGCAGGAGGCCGAGGATCTGCGCCTGCAGCACCACGTCGAGCGCCGTCGTCGGCTCGTCGGCAATCAAGAGCTTCGGCTTCAGCGCGCATGCGATGGCGATGACGACGCGCTGGCGCTGGCCACCGGAGAGTTCGTGCGGATAGCGCGACAGCGGGAATTTCGCTTGCGGCAGGCCAACGCGGTCGAGCATTTGTCGCGCCCGCTCTTCAGCCGCCGCGCGTGTGACCTTGGTATGCCAGCGTATGCCTTCGGCGACCTGCTCGCCGATGGTCTTCACTGGATTGAGAGCTGTCATCGGCTCCTGGAACACCATGCCGATGTCGTCGCCGCGCAGCGCGCACATCTGGTCCTCGGTTGCCGCCAGGATGTCGATGCCGTCGAAGGTGACGCGCCCGGTGGCGCGCGCTGCATGCGGTAAAAGCCGCATCGCCGTCAGCGCGGTCATCGACTTGCCGGAGCCGGATTCGCCGACCAGCCCCATCACCTCGCCGGGGGCGACGGAAAGCTCCATCCCCTTCAGGATCTGCGTGTCGCCGATGGTCAGCGACAGACTGTCGATTTCCAGCAGGCTCATCGCTGCCGCCGCGATTTCGGGTCGAGAATGTCGGCGATGCCGTCGCCCAGGAGATTCAGGCCGAGCACGGTGATGACGATCGCCATGCCGGGGAAGATCGCCATCCACGGCGCCACCACCATGCGCGTCTGGGCGTCGAACAGCATGCGGCCCCAGCTCGGCATTGGCGGCTGCGCGCCGAGGCCGAGATAGGAAAGCCCGGCTTCGGCGAGGATGCCCAGCGCGAACTGGATGGTGCCTTGCACCAGGAGTAGCGTGGCGATGTTGGGCAGCACGTGTTCGATCGATATCTGCGTGCTGCTTTTTCCCGCGGCGCGCGCGGCCAGGATGAACTCGCGCGGCCAGATCGCCAGCGCGCCGGCGCGGGCGACGCGGGCAAAGACCGGGATGTTGAAGATGCCGATTGCGATGATGGCGTTGACGGCGCCCGGCCCGAAGATGGCTGTTATCATGATGGCCGACAGCAGCGCGGGAAAGGCGAACACGAGATCGTTGACGCGCATCAGCGCCTCGTCGACGAGGCCGCCGCGCGCGGCGGCAAAAGCGCCGAGCGGCACGCCGACACCCATGCCGATGCCGACCGCGACCAGCGCCACGGCGATCGAATTGCGGGCACCGACCATGATCATCGACAGGATGTCGCGGCCGAAATGGTCGGTGCCGAACCAGTGTGCCAGCGAGGGGCCTTGCGTCTTGTCGGCTATGATCAGCTTCGTCACATCGTAAGGCGTCCAGAGGTAGGAGATGACAGCCATCACCAGGATAAGCACGGTGATGACGAAGCCGGTGACGAAAGCCGTGTTCCGGAACGCCTTGGCCAGGATGCCGCTGAGCGTCTCCTCGGGGATGTCGATGTGCAGGGTCATTGCCGGCTTCTCAGGCGTGGATCGACGACCGCGTAGGAAAGGTCGACGACGAGGTTGACGGCAATGACGGCGGCGACCAGCAACATGACGACGCTTTCGACGACGATCAGGTCGCGCTGGGTGATCGCCTGGAACACCAGCCGGCCGAGACCAGGCAGATAAAAAACATTCTCGATGATGATGGTGCCGGCGAGCAGGAAGGCGAATTGCAGGCCAAGAATGGTCAGGACCGGGATCATGGCGTTGCGCAATGCATGCCGCCACAGCACGGTGCGATAGGGCAGGCCCTTGGCGCGGGCGGTGCGGATATAGTCCTCGTTCAGCACCTCGATCAGTGCCGAGCGGGTGACGCGCGCCAGGATGGCCGCCTGCGGCAAGGCAAGCGCCACCGCCGGCAGCAGCAGCGATTTCAGTGCAGGCGATATGCCAGCGCTCCAGCCGGGAAAGCCGCCGGCAGGCACCAGCCGCAGCCAGACGGCGAAGACATAGATCAGCATCAGCGCGAACCAGAAATTCGGCACGGCAACGCCAAGCTGTGCCGCGCCCATTGAAATCGTGTCGCCGGCCCGGCCGCGCCGGCTGGCGGAAAACAGGCCGACCGGAATGGCGATGATCGTGGAGAGTGCAAGCGCGATCAGCGCCAGCGGCAGCGAGACGGCAAGCCGTTCACGCACGAGATCGATGACCGGCACCGAATAGGTATAGGAGCGGCCGAAATCGAGGCTGAGCAGGCCGCCGGCCCAGTGCAGGTAGCGCAAGAGCAGGGGCTGATTCAGCCCCATCTGGTTGCGCAAGAGTTCGACCTGGTCGGCGCTGGCGTTCATGCCCAACATCAGCCGCGCCGGGTCGCCCGGCAGGATTTCCAGCACGGCGAACACCACGATGGAGGCCAGCACCAGCGTGGCAAGCGAGATGGCGAGGCGCTTGAGGAGGTAGGCGGTCATGGACACGGGACGAGAGAGGTATCGTCATCCTGGGGCGAAGCAGGAGCGAAGCTCCGTCGCGTAGACCCCAGGATCCATTCCGTAACAGAGGTCGAACAGCGCGACGGTCCAGAACCAGCCTCGCGCCTCAATGTTTCCACTGCAACGTCTCCCAGATTCTGCACCGCGAGGGCGCTCGTAAGTCACGGAATGGATCCCAGGGTCTGCACAGTCGCAGCGCGCCTGCTCCGCCCCAGGATGACGAAACGAACCTCACTCGCTCCACTTCACCTTGGTCAGGTCGTTGGCAGGTATCGGTGCGCTTTCCCACAACCCTTGCAGCTTGGCGTCCCAGACCCCGACCTTGGGCAATTCGTAGAGGAAGCCGACCACGGCATCGTCGGCCAGAATCTTCTGCGCCTGGGCATATAATTCCTTGCGCTTGGCCTCGTCGGACGTCAGTTCCAGATCTGCGATCACCTTTTTGAAGGTGGGGTTGTCGTAATTGAAGTAGTAGTCCTTGCGGGCATAGATATCGATGTCGTTGGGCTCGGTATGGGAGACGATGGTCAGATCGTAATCCTTCTTGGTGAACACCTGGTCCAGCCACTGCGCCCACTCGACGGGGATGATCTCGAGGTTGATGCCGACATCGCGGAGTTCCGAGGCGATGATCTCGCCGCCGAGCCGTGCATAGGTCGTCGGCGGCAGCTTCAACGTGGCCTTGAAGCCGTTCTCCAGTCCTGCTTCCTTCAGCAGTTGCTTGGCCTTGGCCACGTCGTGCGGATAGTGGCCGGTGAGGTCGACATAATATTTGTTGGCCGGCGACATATGCGAGCCGATCGGCAGGCCGAGCCCGGCCGAGGCGCCGTCGATGATCGCCTTGCGGTCGAGCGCGTAGGAGATCGCCTGTCTCACCTGCAACTTGTCGAAGGGCGGCTGCTTGTTGTTGATCGACAGGATGGTCTCGCCTTCGGTCGCGCCGACCACCACCTTGAAGCGCGGATCATCCTTGACCTGGGAGACGCTGTCGGGATCGAAGAAGGGGAAGGCCTGTATGTCGCCGGAAAGCAGCGCCGGCACCGCCGCCGCGGCATCGGGAACGATGCGGAACTCGACCTTTTCGAGGAAGACAGGGGCGCCCCAGTAGTGATCTGATTTCAGCAGCGTGATCGATGAGCCCTTGGCCCAACTCTCGAACTTGAACGGGCCGGTACCAACAGGCTTTTCCTTGTTGGTGTCGGCGGATTTCGGCGACACGATCACCGCGTCGCCCCAGCCCATATTGTAGAGGAACGAGCCTTGCGGGTGGGTCAGCGTCACCTTCACGGTGGCGGGGTCGACCACGTCGACCTCGTCGATGGCGGCAAAGAGCTGCTTTTGCGCGTTGACGGAGTTTTCCGCGCGGGCACGGTCGAGCGAAAATTTCACGTCGTCGGCGCTGAAATCGGCGCCATCGTGGAATTTCACGCCGGTGTGCAGCTTGAAGGTATAGATCTTGCCGTCATCGGAAATGGTCCAGCTTTCGGCGAGATCCGGCAAGACTTCGCCATTGGGGCCGATCCGGGTCAGGCCCTCGAACACATTGGCGTAGGTGACCTCCCTAATTGCCGCGGCCGCTCCCGCCGTCGGGTCGAGATGCGGGGGTTCAAGCGGAATGCCGATGACGAGATCGGTCCGGGCGGCAAACGCCGAAGTGGCGGTTGCGACCGCCAGCACGGCAGCGGCCAGAAGGGTCTTCCAAAGTTTCATCGCTGAACTCCCGATATGCTCAAATGCTCAAGCCTGGGGGATAGAAGCGTGATTTCGCACGGGAGTAAATTGCGTTTCGTGCTGTCGCGCCGCGCCAGGAGAAATGTTTTTGCGCCGCGGGCCGATCATCCGGTTGTGCCGCGCAGCAGCACGTTGAGGCCGATCGCCATCACCTTTGCCGATTCCACCATGTCCTCTATGCCGACCCACTCGTCCGGCCGGTGGGCGAGATCGAGAATGCCGGGCCCATAGGCGATGCAGTCGTAGATGTGGCCGATGCGGGCAATGTGCTTCTGGTCGTAGGTGCCGGGCGAAATGACGTAGTCGGGCTCGCGGTCGAAGATCGCATGAATGCCTTGCGCCACCGCCTTGACCACCGGCGCGTCGCGCTCGGTCATCAACGGCAGCACTTCCATCAGGTCGCGGATCTCATAGTCGAATTTTTTGCGCTCGCGCTTCAGCCGCTCGAGAATGCCGGTCACTTCGCCTTTGACCGTGGCGAGGTCTTCCTCGAGCAGGAAGCGGCGGTCGATGGTCAGCCGGCAGGAATCGGGCACGTTGGGCGAAGGCAGGCCAGGCCGAAAATCCTCGGTCTGGCCGCCATGGATGGAATTAATGTTCATGGTCGAGCGCCTGGCGCCTTCGGGCACGACCGGCATGCGCGTTATCTTGCGATCGAGCGCCGGGAACAGCTCGTCCTCGAACGCCCTGAGCACGGCACCCATATGGCGCACCGCATTGTCGCCGAGAAACGGCATTGAGCCGTGCGCGATCTCACCCTTGGTCTCGATCTCCGCCCACCAGACGCCGCGATGGCCAAGGCAGATTCGGTCCTTGTTCAACGGCTCGGGGATGATGACGTGGTCGACCCTGGGTTTGGAGAAATAGCCGAGCCCGGCCAGATGGGCGACACCGCCAAAGCCGCCGGACTCCTCGTCGACGGTGCCGGATATCTCAATGGCGCCGGGAAAGTCGGGATAGACCTCCATGAAGGCTTCGGCGGCGATGATCGACGCGGCCAGGCCGCCCTTCATGTCGCAGGCGCCGCGTCCATAAACCCTGCCGTCCCTGACGATGCCGGCAAAGGGATCGACGGTCCAGCCGTCGCCGGCCTCGACCACGTCGATATGCGAGTTGAAATGGACGCAGGCGCCGGGCGACCGGCCGTCGAAGCGGGCCACGACATTAACGCGCGGGTAGCGATCAGTGTCGCCGGGCGTGCCTTCGGCGCGAATGAATTCGGTTTCAAAACCACGCTTCCTCAGCCGCGCGCCGACATATTCGGCGCATGGCCGGTAGGCCTCGCCGGGCGGATTGATGGTCGGGAAACGGATCAGGTCAGCGGTCAGCGCGACGACATCGTCGCGCCTGTCATCGATTGCTTGCAGGAGTCGCTCGTTCATCAGGGGAGTTGAGCAACGAACGACGTTGCATTGCAAGCCCGCCGGCAATCAAGCCGGTGCGGCGTGTCGTTGCGGCAACTATCGCGGGAAATCGTTCAAATTCGCTGCTTTGGATTGGCGAATTGATCAAGGAGTGTGTGCTAGCTGTTCACTGCCATTAAAAAGGTGAAAAACAACGTGATGGCAAGAAGGCAAGGGGCAATCAAAGGGGTTTGATCGCATGAGGAAGTTCTTTCTCGTAGCAGCGGCGATGTTGGCAACCGCGCTGTTTGGTACGCCGTCCGCAAGTTACGCGGCAATGTTGGAAGCAAATATCGACGTGTCGTCGCAGACGATGACGGTACGGTACGGCTCGGAGGTCTATCGCTGGGTCGTGTCGACTGCCCGTCCGGGCTATTTCACGCCGCGTGGCACGTATCGGCCGCAGCGGACCGCACGGATGTGGTATTCGCGCAAATACGAAATGTCGCCGATGCCTTATTCGGTGTTCTTCCATGGCGGCTATGCCATCCATGGGACGGGCGCCGTCAGGCAACTCGGCCGTCCGGCCTCGCATGGCTGCGTGCGGCTGCACACGGCCAATGCCGCGACGTTCTATGCCATGGTGCGGGAAGTGGGCTTCGGCAACACGCGCATTGTCGTGACGAACTAGCAGCACGCGCGAATTCTCGTTGCCGGGCCGGAGCCCGGCGCGAGACATTCCACTGACGGCAACAACAATCGGCCAAGGTTTACCTGTTCCGAGATTGAGGGCTATTGCCGAGGGATAAGGGGTGTGCTTTCCATGCCAATGTCTGACTGAGGACAATCGGCAGTATCGGGCGGTTTGAATTATTAGGAGTAGCTTAAATATTGCCGGCTGATCAATCGGTTCGCCGGAAACCTGCCGTTGCGTGCCGTTTGCTGGAATTGACAGATGCATCCCCAGTCACAGATGGACGATCGTCTTCCCAGTCGGCCCGCCGGGGTGCTCATTCTTGGCGGGGCGCACGGGACGCTGGCGCTGGCCAGAAGCTTCGGCGCTCGGAAAGTGCCTGTCTGGCTGGTGAGCAACGACACGCCGTTGCCCGGCTTTTCGCGATATGCCCGGCGGACAATGACGTGGCCCGGCCCCGACGATGGTGGTGCCGTCGCCTTCCTGCTCGATCTGGCCAAGGTTCATGGGCTGGGCGGTTTTCTGCTGATCGCCGGCGGCGATCCAGAAGTTCGCTTCGTATCGCAATCGATCGACCGGTTGTCCGCCGCGTTCGACGTGGTGCTGCCGCCTTGGGAGCAACTGAAATGGGTCTGTGAAAAGCCGCTGCTGTATCGCCGGGCGGGCGAACTGGGGCTTGCCGTTCCACTGACCTATGCGATCAGCTCGCTCGAGCAGGCAGAGGCAGCCGAATTTCGCTTTCCCGTGATCCTGAAGCCGAATATGGGCGGGCGCAGCCGTTTTGCGCGTGCCAAGGCCGTTCTCGCCAATGACAGAGCAGCGTTTTTGGCAGCCTATGCCTGGGCTGCCGAAGAGATCGGTAGCGACAATGTCGTGGTTCAGGAAATGATACCGGGCGGAGGCGAGGGCCAGTTCTCCTACGCGGCGCTCTGGAATGAGGGCGCGCCGGTGGCGGAGTTCACCGCCCGCCGTACACGGCAATATCCGGTCGATTTCGGCTACACGAGCACCTTCGTGGAGGTGGTCGACGAACCGCAATTGATCGACGCCGCGCGCCGGCTGCTTGGATCGATCGCGCATCACGGGCTGGTGGAGGTCGAATTCAAGCGCGATGCGCGCGATGGCTCGATGAAGGTGCTCGACGTCAATCCACGGCCCTGGACATGGTTTGGGCTGGGTGCCGCCGCTGGCGTCGACCTCGGCGCCATGCTTTGGGCGGTCCAATCGGGCCAGCCGGTAAAGACAGGTTCAGCGCGGCCCAACACGTCGTGGATGTATCTGGTCCGGGATATTGTGGCGGCCGGCCGGTTGATCTCGAGCGGCCGGTTGGCAAAACTCGCCTATTTCAGTTCATTCGCCAAAGTACGGGCATGGGCGACATTCCAGGCGAATGACCCGATGCCTGGCCTGATCGACGTGCCGTTGACGGCCTGGAGAGTGCTGACGCGACGGATACTTTCCGCAATCTTAACCGGGAAATGTTTAGGACGGCGGCGTGACGGAGTGAGTTCCACGGCTGCAGAACCAGACAGGCGAGACCGCTGACATGACCGTTTTCACGCCCAGGACCGACTGCGAGGTGGCCGTGATCGGCGCCGGTCCTTTTGGGCTGGCCGTGGCTTCCGCCCTCAAGCGAGCGGGCGTCGATACGCTTACCCTCGGCGGCGCGATGTCGTTCTGGCGCGACCATATGCCGAGAGGCATGAGGCTGCGCTCGCCCTGGCACGCGACCTATATCGGCCACACCAAAGGTCCGCTCTCGCTCGATTCCTATGCCAAGGCCCTTGGAATCTCGCCACGCGAACCGCTGCTGCTCGAAAACTTCGTCGACTATGGATTGTGGATCCAGGCCCAGACGGTTCCGGATCTGGATACTCGCAAGGTGGACCGCGTCGAGAAGGCGAATGGCGGATTTCGTCTGGCACTGGCCGATGGCGATGCCTTGAAGGCGCGTCGCGTCGTGGTTGCCACCGGCCTGATGAACCAGCAACTGATCCCCGCTGTCTTCAACGGCATCCCAAAAGAACTCGTCAGCCATGCCAGCGACCATACTGGTTATGAGGCCTTCCGCGGCAAGCGCGTCGCCGTCATCGGGCGTGGGCAAAGCGCCTGCGAATCCGCCGTTCTGCTCAAACGAAACGGGGCCGAAGTCGAGCTCATCTGCCATGGCGACATCCATTGGCTGGGCTATCGGGCGCTGTCGGGAAAGCAGAGCTGGAGCCTGCGCGACTTCCTGTCGGAGCGGCTCGCATCGCCGTCCAGGGTCGGTCCGTTCCCGATTTCCTGGCTGGTCGAGGTCCCCGGCTTCGTGCACCGGTTCCCGGAGCCAGCCCGGGCAGGGCTCAACAAGCGCAGCCTCGGCGCCGGTGCGACGGGCTGGCTGAAGCCGGATTTTGACGGGATAGAGATCAGGGCCGGCAGCAGGATGATCAGCGCATCCGCCAAGGACAATGGCATCGAACTGCGGTTCGAGAAGGATGCCGCCACCTTCGACCACGTCCTGCTCGGCACGGGCTACCGGATCGATATCGCCAAGCTCGGTCTGTTCGCGCCCGCAATGCTTGCCCCGATTGCGCGCCGGGAAGGGTTGCCGCTGCTTTCCGCCGGGTTCGAATCCAGCATCCCGGGCCTGCATTTCGTCGGCGCGAGCGCGGTCGACAGCTTTGGCCCGCTGATGCGGTTCACCGCCGGCACGCCGTTCGCCGCGCGCACCGTCTCCCGTTTCATTCAGAGGACGAGAGACAGACGTTACGCTGCCTGAAGCTGGAAGACCGCGTAGTCGATGGTGCGGACCGCATCGAGGAAGCCCGGCATGGCCGGCACGGACAGTTCCCGGAAAATACCGGTGTCACGGATGGCGGGCCTTGCCCAATCGATGGCGCGGTGGCTCGAGCTGCCATAGACGATGAAGCAATCCCGCGGGTGGCGTTCGAGCGACGATATGAGATTCTTCAAGACGATATCGAAGACGTCCTGTGAGAAGGGATTGTAGAAATAGACCACCAGGGGCACTTGCGGAAAATCGTAGGCCGCCGCATCGGTCTCGACGACGCTGAGCGCTCGGCATCGCTGCGACGGGTCGCGGAAACGCTCGATGTTGCTTCGGGCGATGTCCACCAGTTCGCGGGCGAACTCCACGCCGATGATCTCGGCGAACGGATATTGCGAGGCCAGCAACAGCGTTCGCGATTTTCCGGAGCCGATGTCGATGAATGTATGGGCATGGAGATCGCGTGGCAGCGACTTCATGATGAAGTCGAAGGTTCTGGGCGACGTGCAGACGGCTTCATTGCCCATGGCGCGGTGCGGGCCGACGACATTGAGGGCGCCGAGCTGGATCGAGCCGGCCGTATCGACGCCGTGCCGGCGATCCCATTTCCGGGCGACGCGGTCGGCGAGCATATGCCTGATGTTGCGCTGGACAAAGCCAAGGCTTGCGCCGAGCCCATGCCGGCGGATGAGCCTTAGCGGCTCCAGCAGGCCATGCTGGCGGAGATAGGACCATGCCCGGCCAAGACGGCCGAAGGAACGATCTTCGAGGCCATCCCGATCCAGGCGCGGCATTTCGATATTCGTCATGCCACGGGCTCCATCCCAGTCGATGAACATCTCGGTGGGGTATGTGCGCTCTCGTCGTTTAAGATTCCCTGACCAGCGACGTTACGAATGTCTGGATCGCGGCCCATCGGTACCGGAAATGGTAGGCGCCAAACACTTCAGGGGTCAGCTGTTTGCGGCCGGCGCTTTTGCCTGCGGCTGCTTTTTACGCCGCCAGTTGCTGATCTCCCACCTTTTGTGGAACCACATCCACTGGCCGGGATCCTCGCGCACCCAGCGCTCGACCACGTCGTTCAGCATCTGGGTGGTGGCGTGAACGTCGACGCTGCCGTCGGCGGTGCGCGGCAGGACCAGTCTGTCCTCGATCTCGAGGCGGAAGCGGTTGCCTGGCAATCTGATGCAACGCGCCGGATAGACGTCGCAGTCATAGTGACGGGCAAGCGTGCCGAGCACACGGTTGCTCTGGCAGGGGCGGCCGAAGAAGGTCGTGTCCAGGCCGTTGGAGAATTTCTGGTCGACAAGGACGCCGATATTGCCGCCGTTTTCCAGCACCCCGGCCAATGCGAAGGAGGCGCCGGCCATCGACGGCAGCAGCGCGCCCATGGTCGAGCGCCGCGTCGAGAGGATGTAGTCGGCAAGGTAGGGGTTGTTGGGCGGGCGAAACAGGGCCGTGATATTCATGCCGAAGGTCGCCGCCGCCACCGGCAGCAGCTCGAAATTGCCGAGATGGCCGGTGAAGACGATGTGCGGTTGCTTCTCCGCGGCGATCTCGACGAAATGCTCTATTCCCTTGACCTCGACGCGGCCGGGCGTGCTGGCGGCCGGGTCATAGTCGAACAGGGCGTCGAGGAAGATGTATTCGGCGGCAAGGCGGGCCATGTTGCCCCACATGTCGGAGGCAATAGCCTGGATTTCGTCCTCGCTCTTTTCCGGATAGGCCTTGCGCAGATTGTCGATGGCGACCCGGTGGCGTCCGACCCTGGGACCAATGAAGCGCGCGACGCGGTCGGCGAAATTCAGCGCGCTGTCGACCGGCAGCAGGCGCAGCACCGAAATGATGATCATCGCCGCACGTGCGACCAGCCAGTAGTTCAGCTGGCGCAGCTGCCTGCCATAGCGAAACCTGAGATCGCGGCGAAACTTCTTGAGCACCGAAGTCAAGGCCTCAGGCGACGCGCAGGATGATCTTGCCGAAGACGTCGCGGCCTTCCATGCGCTTCAGCGCTGCGTCGATATCGTCGAAGCCGACTTCGGTGTCGATGACCGGCGCGACCTGTCCCGCCGCCATTTTCTGCATGGCGTTGGCCATGTTCTCCATGCGGCAGCCGAAGGAGCCGAGCAGCTTCAATTGCTGCTGGAAGAGCTGCATCAGGTTGATCTGCGTCGAAACGCCCGAGGTCGAGCCGCAGGTCACCAGGCGGCCGCCGCGCTTCAGGCACAGCATCGAACCGGCAAAGGTGTCGGCGCCGACATGTTCGAAGACGACATCGACGCCCTTCTTCTTGGTCAGCTTGCGCACGACGCCTTCGAAGCGGTCTTCGCGGTAGTTGATGACCTGGTCGGCGCCGAGCGCCTTGGCCTTGTCGATCTTGTCGTTGGAACCGACCGTGGTGATGATGGTGCAGCCCATCCGCTTCGCCAGCTGGATCGCCGCCGAACCGATGCCGGAGCCGCCGGCATGGACGAGGATGGTTTCGCCGGGCTGCAATCTCGCATTGTCGAACAGCATGTGCTCGACCGTGCCGAAGGTGACGGGGGCCACCGCGGCGCCGATATCGCTCACGCCGGGCGGGGCGGGGACCAGCAGGCGCGCCGGCAGGTTGATCTTCTCCTGGGCAAAACCGTCGAGATGGAAGCCGTGGACGCCGGAAACATGTTCACAGAGATTGTCGCGGCCTTCGCGACAGGCGCGGCAAAGGCCGCAAGTGCGCGCGCCGTAGATCGACACCAATTGCCCGGGCAGCAGGCTGGACACGCCGGGACCGACCGCCTCGACCTCGCCGGAGGCCTCGGCGCCGACAACCAACGGCAGCTTGCGCTTGGCGAAGGCCATGCCGCGCCAGCCCCAGACGTCGATATGGTTCAGCGCCACTGCCTTGATGCGCAGCGTGACTTCGCCGAGTGCGGGTGGCGGGGGAGGCGGCAGGTCCACCGTCTCAAGACGGCGATCCTCGATAAGTTGCAATGCGCGCATTGGGCCTGTCGGTTCAGTGGGGCTGAAAAAGGTCGCTTAGACCGGTTCCCGCGCCATGACAAGGCAAGTGTTCTGGCCGCCGAAGCCGAAGGAGTTCGACAGAACGCTGCGAACCTCGGCGTTGCGCTTCTTGTTCGGCACCACGTCGAGCACGATCGCCGGGTCGGGATTGTCGTAGTTGATGGTCGGCGGAATGACGCTTTCGCGCATCGTCATCAGCGAGAACGCCGCCTCGACGGCGCCCGCCGCAGACAGTGTGTGGCCGATCATCGACTTGTTCGACGAGACCGGCATCGAGCCGATGCGCTCGCCGAACACTGTCGACAGCGACAAATGCTCCATCTTGTCGTTTTCCGGCGTCGAGGTGCCATGGGCGTTGACGTAGTCGATCTCGTCCTTGCTGAGGCCCGCATCCGCAAGGGCGGCGCGAACCGCCGCGATTGCCGGCGAACCGTCAGGCTTGGAGCGGGTGCGGTGGAAATCGTCGGCCTTTTCGCCGCAGCCGCGCAGGATGCCGAGCACGGTCGCGCCACGGGCCAGGGCTGCTTCCAGCGATTCCAGCACCAGCGCGCCGGAGCCCTCGGCCAGCACGAAGCCGTCGCGGTCCTTGGAGAACGGCTTGGAAGCCTTTTCGGGAATGTCGTTGTGGGTCGACAGCGCCGACAGCAGCGAGAAGCGGATCAGTGCCTCGGCGGTCGCCGAGCCGTCGGCGCCGATCGACAGCGCCCGGTCGCATTCGCCGCGGCGGATCGCCTCGACGCCGAGCTGGATGGCTGTGGCGCCCGAGGCGCAGGCGGTCGACAGCGTGATCGGCAGGCCGCGCGTGCCGAACCGATCGGCGAGCCGGTCAGCGATCGAGCCGAACTGGGTGGTCTCGAAGATGTCGAGTTCCTTCAGTCCGCGCGCTACCCGCAGCAGCCTTTCGGCGCCGGCGTCCTGTTTGTCGGAATTGTAGAGCGAGAAGCGTTCGTGCCAGTCGAGCTCGACCGGCGGCGAGGCAAGGAAGAGAGGCCCACCGAAATCGCTGGAATCAAGGCCGGATTCGGCCACGGCTTCATGCGCGGCGGTTTCGGCCAACTCGTAGGTGAGGGGGCTGGCGCCCTTCGAGCTTGAGTCCAGAAAGTCGACCATGCCGGAAATGCGGGTGTTGAGGTGGTCGACCGGAAAGCGGGTGATCGGGTGGATGCCCGACTTGCCCGAAGTCAGCGCCGCCCAATTGTCAGCCTTGCCGACGCCAAGCGAAGTCACCACGCCGATACCGGTGACGGCGACGATCGGCCTGCCCATGTGATCTCTGAAATTGGTCATCGGAGCCCTCGAGCGGTTTATCTCTGCAGCATGGCAGCATGGCGAGTGCCCGCCTTACGCTGATTTGACCAGCGCCATGCCTTCGAATTGGTGATAGCCGATCGCCGTTGCAAGGACGCTTGCGGGAATGCCTTCGAACGGCTTCTCGGCCGCGGCATCAAAGACGGGGTAGGCGGCCTTACGGTCAACGGCGAGTGCCGCCAGCGCCACGGCGAACGGAAACTGCGCTTCCTTCATGTGCCCGGTCAGCGTCGAGAAGCCGCGCGCGGCGATTGTCTCGACGGCATCGAGCGCTGTTTTCTCGGCAGTGGTTGCGGCATGCGCGCCGGACGCGCCCGACATGGCGAGCAGTCTGCCGTTCGGCAGCGCCGCCTGGCTGAGCAGTCCGGCGATTTCGGCGTCGAGTTCTCCGCGCGACCGCCTGGCCCGGCCGGAGACGACCGGTCCGAGCTCGGCATAGATCTTGCGCCCACGGCTCATTGCGTGGTCGCGCTGTTCCAGCACCAGGAAGGCGCCGCCGGAGCCGGAGACCACGCCGCCACCCTCGGCACCCTGCCTTTGCCAGACAGGCTTCCAGGGGCCGCGATGCAGATAGCCGGCAAGCTCGTAGCCGAGCAGCATATCGGAATGTTCGGTCTGGAAGGCGCCGCCGACCAGCACGTGCGTCGACTGGCCCGAGCGGATCCGCGCCGCGGCCGTCTCGACGGCGGAAACGCCGGCCCCTTCCTCGCCCATGAAGGTGCGCGAGGAGCCCGTCACCTTGTGGACGATGGAGATGTTGCCGGCGAGAAGGTTGGAAAGCTGGGCCAGGAACAAGGTCGGCCGCAATTCCGTGGTCAGCTTCTCGTTGAGCAGTACATCGCGGTCGTTGCGGCTTTCCGAAGCGGCGAGGATGGCGGCGTCGACCGCCTCGTCTCGCTCGCCGCCGCCGGCAGCCACCACCATGTCCATGGTCGTGCAAAGCTCGTCATTGCCCTTGATGCCGGCATCGTCGAGCGCCAGGCCGGCGGCATAGGTGCCGAGCCGTTGCCATGTCTCCATCTGCCGCTGGTCGCCGCGCTTGGCGATCTGCAGGTTCCAGTCGATCTCCGGCAGCGGATGAACGGTATAGGGCGCGAAGCGCGCGGTTTCGAGCACCGGCTGCAGGCCCGGTTGCGCGAGCTTCTGCCAGTGGGCGTCAGGGCCTTCTCCCAGCGAGGAGACAAGGCCGATACCAGTGATGACGACGTCGCGGGGGTTACTCATGGGCGGCTTTGTGGGTCAGGCGGCAAAGCGCGTCAAGGTCACGCGCTCAACTGACGTCAGGCGGTCTTGGCGGCGACGAGCGCGTCGATCTTGGCGCACAGGTTCTTCATGACGAAGTAGTCGTCGGTCGAAGCCTTGCCGTCATTGACTTCCTGGGTCCACTTTTCCAACGGCACCTTGATGCCGAATTCCTTGTCGATGGCAAAGACGATGTCGAGGAAATCGAGGCTGTCGATGCCGAGATCGTCGATCGTGTGGCTCTCGGGCGTGATGGTGTCGATATCGATCTCGCTGGTGTCGGCAATGATCTTGGCGACTTTGTCGAACGTGGTGGACAAGGGCTTTTCCTTCTTTGCGGGCGGAATCTGTCCGCATCCTGTTTGGGCGCTGTCTAATCGGTTTTTCCCGGCAGGAAAAGGCCTGATAGTCCGGGCGCAGATGGGAAGCGTGCCCAAGAAACGCAAGAAGGGCCGCCGGTCAACCCGGCGGCCCTTCCCATTACGTCAGGTTAGTTGTTGTCACGGAGCTTGACCAAGTCGTTCAGCAGCCCGCCCGTTCCGTTGTGGACAGTCAGCCGCTCGACCTTGCCGGCGATGGTTTCCAGAGCCTCGAGCTCCTTCAGCCGCAGCATCACCGGGTTCTCCGCCATCACCCTGGCCGTGTTGAGCAGGGAACGCGTGGCGTTCGTCTCCTCGCGGCGGCGGATGACGTTGGCCTCGGCCTGCTTTTCGGCCGAAACCACCTGGTTGAGGATCTCGCGCATCTCGCCCGGCAGGATCACATCCTTGAGGGCGATATCGCTGACCTCGAGGCCGATATCGGCCATGTCGGCACGGACCTTGGCCGCGGCTTCCTCGTCGACCGTCACCTTCTTTTCAAGAATCTGGTCGAGCGTCAGCGCGCCCAGCGTCTTGCGGAAGGCGTATTGCAGGGCGCGATAAAGGGCCTCGGAGAAGTCCTTCACGGCGCTCACCGCCTTGACCGGGTCGACGACCCAGTATTCGGCGGCGATGTTGACGCGGATCGTTACGCGATCCTTGGTCAGCACTTCCTGCCCGGCGACATCGAGCGACTGGCGCTTGAGGTCGACGACCTTCACCTGCAGCAGGCGTCCGACATTCCAGAAGCCGTGCACGCCCGCGGCTAGCGTCCGGACCAGGACACCATCGACGAACAGCAGGCCGGCCTGGCCATCGACGACCGGATGGACGGACATCAACTCCGCCTTCCGGGCCTGGCCGAGCCGGCGCATGACCGCCGGATCGATGGCCAGATCGGCCGAAGTATCGACCGTCGTCACCGTCCACGGCCCGGCATCGGTCCACAGAACCAGCTTGCGGTCCGGCGCCAGAACGGCATGCAGGTTTCCGTCGCGCTCGATGATGGCGACATCCGTGCGCCCGGTGCGAACGACGGTGAAATGACGCGCGGTCACATCCGGGAGCTTGTCGAACAACGCCTTCTCGTATGCCGAAACGAATTCCGGGTTCTTCAGATCGTGCCGTGACACTTCCAGGCTCTCGCGCCGGTTGGCTAGCCAGTGCTCGCCCGGCATCAGGACGGCCTTGATCTCACCCTTGTAGAGGGTGAGGGCACGTTCGTTTTCCCTTACGAGGACGCGCTCGCGTCCAAGAACCTTATCGAGAACAGTCATTGTCTTACTCCTGTCGGGCATGGCCCCATGCGAGGCGTCAACTCATGCGTCGATCTTCCCTTCGTTTCTCGTTTCACATCATCTTCCGGGCACGAATGATCCGGAGACCGGTGGCATCGATCCGTGGCGGGCCTTCGGGAGCGGATCGCGGGGCAGCGAAGCGGGCGCCGGAGGTCGAAGCCTCCCTTGCCGGCGACACTGCGCCTTGATCGTCACCGCGGACCTGGCCGCGAACCGATGGCGTCGGACCTTTCGATACGGCCCTGGCCCGCAGGCTTCGGCCGTTCGTCAGGTCTTCAGCATTCCGGTCCCCGGACCGTTTTTGGATAACACCACCCAAAGGTGTCGGCTTATCAGGCCGTTGGAGAAGGAATCGAACCTTCGACAGTCAGATTAACAATCTGATGCTCTAACCAAACTGAGCTATCCGTGGTGCAGACAGCAGGAATCGAACCTGCGACCTCCGGACCCAAATCCGGCGCTCTTCCGCTGAGCTACGTCCGCGATCCCAATCCCCAAAGCGGCACCGTATACAGCGCGGCAAAGCCGCCTGCACGGGCGGAGACGAAAGCTCCAACCGTTGTGCTCACTTCGGTTTTCGTGACCGGGTGCGCGCCTATAGCCCCTGCGACGGGTTGTCGCAAGCGGCATTGTCGCGGCGAATTTACGGCTTCTTTCGGCGGTGGTATTTCGGCAACACTGTCTGCCGCGCCCGGGATGGAACGCAGTGGCCTCAGAAGGTGACGCGGCCGAGCACGCGCAGACCGTCGCCCTGCGGCTCGACGACCACGGCCTCGCCCTCGCGCGGGGAAACACCGGTCAGCGCCACGATGTCTTCCAAATGGGTGACCATGACCAGATTGTCGGAGCCGGAATAGGCGCGGATTTCCTTCATGATGGCGGCGATCTGTGCTGCCTTCTGCCCGTCGTCGCCCTTCAGGAGATCGAGCGGGGCAAAAAGCTCCGGCTCGGCCTCGAAGGCGATACGCGCGGTGTCGAGACAGCGGCAGTAACGGCTGGACAGCACGCGTTCGATCGGCGCGGCGCGAGCGGCAAACAAGGCGCCGATCTTGCTTGCCTGCTGCTTGCCGCGCGCCGACAGATTGATCTGGGTGGCACAGCTGTCGATGTCGAAATTGGCCGGATCGGTGGTGCCGGTGACCATGGCATGGCGCAGCAGCACCACATGGCCGCCATCGCGCAGCAACGCCCAGCCGGCATCCGTGGCATGGGCCGCGACGGGAACGACGAGCAGCAACAGGGCCAGGGCAAATCGGATCATCGCAGTCCTTCCAGGGGCCCGACATCGGGTTCCGGCCATTCGCATATAGGGATCGGAACGCCGGCACAAAGACAAGCGGGCGTCGCAGATGTCCCAGCCTCACTTTTTGGCGATTTGCTTTTTCACCAGATCGATCTTCTGGTCGGTAAGCGGGATGGGAATGGTGTAGCCGGCTTCGGTAAAGCCCTGCTTGGCATTCTCGAAGAACGCGATAGCCCTGACATACTCGGCCTTGCCGCCGCCATAGCTGGCGCGGTTCCAGTGGATGTCGCCGAGATTGTTCTGCTCAAAGGCCCACTGCATGGGCTGGCTTTCCCTGGTGAAGACTTTCAGCGTCGCCGTGAAGGCCACCTCGGCCTCGTCGAGATATTTTCCGGTCCGTTCGATATTGCCGAGATTGAGCAGGCTCATGCCGATGCCGTTCTGGGCGTTGGCCCAGTCGACCGGTGCCGTCTCGATGGTCAGCACTTCGAGTGCCGCCCGCCGGGCGGCGATCGAATCCCGCAGGGTTTTGGGATCGGCATTGCTCATGCTCAGCCAGTGCAGCGTCGAGCCGAGGCCGGCCTGGGCGAGCGCCCATTGCCGCGGGTTGGTCTCGCGCTTGTACTCGCGCAACGCATTGCTGTAGGCGTCGACCGCCTCGCTGTAGTGCTCGGGCTTGTCCGTCACGCCGCCAAGCAGTTGCAGCGTGTTGCCGAGATTGTAGTAGCTCATGGCCCAATCCTGCGGGAATTTCCGCCTGACATAGACCTGCCGGGCTGCCTGGAACGCTGCCACCGACTGTTCGAGCCTGGCCGCGTCGCGGGTCCGCTGGCCAAGCGTCTGGTAGATCGAGCCGAGATTGTTCTGGGCGGACGCCCAGTCCATCGGGAAGCGCTGCCGGGTAAACACCGTCAGCGCATCGTCATAGGCCGCGGCTGCCTCTTCAAGCGTGTCCGTGCCCATGTCGAAGCGGGCAACACCGCTCAGCGCGTTGCCGAGGTTGAGCCGGCTGGTCGCCCACGAGACCGGGAAGGTCTCGCGGGTTCGCACCTTCAGCGCGGCGCGGAAGGCATCGGCCGCTTCGTTGATCTTGGCCTTGTCGTTGAGCTGGATGCCGAGCGTCACCAGCGTGTTGCCGAGATTGTTCTCGACCATCGCCCATTCCACGGGGGCTTTCTCGCGCGTGTATTCCTCGAGCGCCAGCCGGTAGGCGGCTTCCGCGTCCTTCAGGTGCTCGCCGGCTGGTTCGCGTTCGGAAAGCGCATAGAGCGCCAGGCCGAGATTGTTCTGCGAAGCTGCCCAGTCGAGCGGCAGCTTGTCGCGCGGGCGCTTTTCCAACGTGGCGCGCATCGCGGCCACTGCCTCGTTTAGACGCTTCGGATCGCTCTCGCGCTCGCCGATCTTCAAGAGGACATTGGCAAGGTTATTCTGCGCGGCCGCCCAGTTGCGATCGTCCTTCTCGCGCTCGAAGACGACGAGCGAAGCGCGGAAGATCTGCGCGGCTTCTTCCAAATGTGCGGTCTCGGTCTCGCGCTCGCCGATGGTCTGCAGCACCACAGCCATGTTGTTGCGGGTGATGGCCCAATCCCTGTTCTGCTCGCCATTGGGAATGAAGTTCAGGATGGCGCGATAGGCCTCGATCGCGTGCTGCAATGCATCGAGATCGCCGGTGGCGTAACCGTGGGCGTTGAGCGCCTCGGCTTCCTGGTTCTTGTAGTTCCAGCGCAGCTTGTCGTCCCATTTCTCGACCAGCGAGAAGGCCTTGGCATAGTCGTTGGCGGCGGATTTGTAGTCGAAGACCAGTGCGGCGGCGTCGGCGCGTTTGGCATAGATGGCGGCGTCGGCGATGCGTTTCTGCCTGACCAGTTCTTCGGCCTCGTCGACGGCACCGCTGTTCTGCTCGACCCTGCCGACGGCGTCGTCGAGGAATTTGCGCGCCGTCACCATGGCGCCCTGGCCAATGGCCTTGTCGGCGGAGGCGACCAGCCGCTTGATCTCGGGATCGTCGGTGCGCAGTGCCGCACGCTCGGACATCATCTTCTTCAGGCGCTCGGCTTGCGCGTCGAGCACCTTCTGCAGGTCGGTCGGATCCTCGGGGATCTTGTCCGTTCCCAGCGCCCTCAGCACGCCATAGAGCGCGTCTAGCGGCACGCCCTCCTGCAGCGAGGCCAGTTCCACCTGCGCCCGCTTCGGGTCGGGCAGGTCGGAAATGGTCAAGAGCAACTGCCGCCTCTCGCCGGTGATCAGCCCGTCGTCGCCGGTCGGTTCCGGTGGCGCGACGCCGAAATACAGCAGGCGGCGCAGGCTTTCATTGACCCAGGGGCGCTGCTTGGCCTTGGTGTCGAGATAGACTTCCTCCGTCACCATGCGCATGACGGAGCCGAACTCCGTGCCTTTCATCGCCGCGAGGTGGCGCAGCAGGGCGGCGGCATAGGGGCTGTTTTCGCCGGCCGCGCCGTCGAGCGCCGGTCGGCCCGGTTCGGCGGCGAAGCCGACCACCGTGCCCAGGCTCGCATCTTGCGCCGACGCGTTGGCGAGCGCCTTGGCGCCGCGCACCGGTTCCAGCCCGCCGGCGCCGATCGGCTCGGCGGAAGCGGTCGGCGCCCGGCGCACCACGGCGTCCGCCGGAAACGGATTGGTGCGGCAGGCGTCGAGCAGCATGATCGTCACCGGCACGGTCTTCTTCAACTCGTCCATGACGGCGGAAATCGGCACCAGCTCCTGGCCCGCGTCCTTGAGCGACGTGACATCGGCATCGACCGGAACCAGATAGTTCTCACCACCGGCTTCGATGCCGTGGCCGGAGTAATAGATGAAAGCGACGTCGGCGCCTTCGGCGTCCTCGACGAAGCGTTCGAGATCGCGATTCAGCTTGGCGGCATCGCGATCGGTGACGTTGCGGGCGTCGAAGCCGAGGTCGGTCAGCATCTTGGCCATGTCGCGGGCGTCATTGGCCGGGTTGGGCAGGGCGGCGATGTGCAGGTAGTTCGACTGGCCGATGATCAGCGCCACGCCCTTGAGGCTTTTCGCCTCGGCAAATGCAAGCGCCGTCGCGGCAAGACAAAACAGGGCGGCGACGAAAGCTGTCAGCCACATCCGTGCAAGAAGATTGCGTCCTGAGGTTTCGACAAAGGTCATTTGCCGTTCGTGTCCGCCCTGATGCAAACCCTCTATAACGTTGCCAGCATACCATGATCAAATTCGGGCGCGATTGCGCCGCGCGCATGGCTCGCCTATCCCTGAAAAAATGTCTCCGCTTACAGAAACCGTGCTCTTCGTCTTCAGTCTCGTGGCGCTCGGCTATTTCGCCGGGTTGACCGGCTATCTCAGACCGGCGAGCGGCGAGGGGATATCGGATTTCGCGGTCTCGGTGGCGATGCCGCTGCTTCTGTTCCAGACAATGGTGAAGGCCGATTTCCACGGCGTTGCGCCGTGGCCATTGTGGGGAGCCTATTTCGCGGCGGCGGCGATCACCTGGGCCGCCGGCCATCTCGTCACCACGCGGATCTTCGGGCGCGACGCGCGCGCCGGCGTCGTCGGAGGCGTATCGTCGGCCTATTCCAATGTCGTGCTGCTCGGCGCTCCCTTCATCCTCGGCATATTCGGCCCGAGCGGCTTCGAAGTGCTGTCGCTGCTGGTTTCCGTGCATCTGCCGGTCATGATGATGGCCTCGATCGTGCTGTTCGAGATGTTCGGCCGCGGCGGTGACGAACATGTGCATCCGCTGCGGGTGCTGCGCAGCTTCCTGCGGCGGCTGTTCATCAATCCGCTGATCATCGGCATCCTGCTCGGCCTGGCGTGGCGGCTGAGCGGCGTGCCGCTGCCTGGCCTCGTCATGCGGCTGGTCGATGCGCTGGCCCACACCGCAGGGCCGGTGGCGCTGTTTGCCATGGGGCTCAGCCTGCGCCGCTTCGGCGTTTCCGGCAATGTCCGGCCGGCACTGGCGCTTTCGGCGCTGAAACTGTTCCTGATGCCGGCGCTGGTTCTTGCCTTCGTCTGGCTGCTCGGCCTGCCGCCCCTGACCGCCAAGGTGGCGGTCGTGGTGGCGGCGCTGCCGTCCGGCATCAACTCCTACCTGATCGCCGTGCAGTTCAACACCGGCCAGGCGCTTGCATCGAACCAGATGACCATCGCCACCGCCTGCGCTGCCGTCACCATGGCTTTCTGGCTGACGATTGTCGTGCATGTCTTTGGCTAGGCGATGCGCAGATCCAGGCGAGGCGGTAAGCTTGCTCTCGTCCCGGGCTGGCCCAACCCCTATATGCCATCTTGCGATTGCTTGCGAGCCTTGCCCTAGGTAAAGAGCAGTGGCTCCGGCGTGCCGGCTTCAGGTCATGGCGCACGCTCACCGAAGATTTCACAGACCGGCCCGTCAGTGCGCCGAACGGAGGATAGACCATGCTTCAGAAAACCAGCCATTTCATGCGGCAGGCCAATCTCATCAACGGCGAATGGGTGCAGGCCGATAGTGGCCAGACGGTCGACGTCAACAACCCCGCCACCGGCCTCAAGATCGGCACCGTGCCGAAATCGGGCAAGGCCGAGACCCGCCGCGCCATCGAGGCCGCGGACGCCGCCTTCAAGACCTGGCGCAAGACGACCGCGCTCGAGCGTTCGAAGCTCTTGCGCAAGCTGCATGACGCGATGATGGACAATCAGGACGTGCTGGCCGAGCTCTTGACCATCGAGCAGGGCAAGTCACTGTTCGAATCGAAGGGCGAGATCGGTTCGGCCGCGGCCTACATTCTGTGGTTCGCCGAGGAAGGCCGCCGTACCTATGGCGACGTCGTGCCCTCGCCATGGGCGGACCGCCGCATCCTGGTGACCAAGGAACCGGTCGGCGTCATCGCCGCCATCACGCCGTGGAATTTCCCGTCCTCGATGCTGGCCCGCAAGCTCGGTCCCGCGCTCGCCGCCGGCTGCACCGCCGTCGTCAAGCCGGCCTCGCAGACGCCTTACTCGGGCCTCGCCTGGGGCGCGCTTGCCGAGGAAGTCGGCTTCCCCAAGGGCGTCGTCAACATCCTGACCGGCTCGGCCAGCGAGATCGGCGACGAGATCTGCGCCAATCCGCTGGTGTCGAAGATCACTTTCACCGGATCGACCGAAGTCGGCAAGCTCCTCATCCAGAAGTCGTCGGTTACCGTGAAGAAGGTGTCGATGGAGCTTGGCGGCAACGCGCCGTTCATCGTCTTCGACGACGCCGATATCGACCGTGCCGTCGCCGGCGCGATCACCGCCAAATACCGCAATTCCGGCCAGACCTGCGTCTGCACCAACCGCTTCCTCGTCCAGGCCGGCGTCTATGACAAGTTCGTCGAGAAACTGGCCGCCGCCAGCAACGGGCTGAAGGTCGGTTCCGGCCTCGAGGAAGGCGTGCAGCAGGGGCCGCTGATCGACGAGAAGGCGGTCGAGAAGGTCGAGGAACTGATCGCAGACGCGACCTCGAAGGGCGGCAAGATTGTCGCCGGCGGCAAGCGTCATGCGCTCGGCGGTTCGTTCTTCCAGCCGACGGTGATCGCCAACGCGACGCCCAAGATGCGCTTCATGAAGGAAGAGATTTTTGGGCCGGTCGCTCCGGTGTTCAAGTTCGAGACCGAAGCGGAAGCAATAGCGCTCGCCAACGACACCGAATTCGGCCTTGCCTGCTATTTCTACACCGGCGATCTCGGCCGCGCCTTCCGCGTCATGGAAGGGCTGAAATACGGCATGGTCGGCGTCAATGAAGGCCTGATCACCACGCCGGAGGCGCCGTTCGGCGGCGTCAAGGAATCGGGCCTCGGCAAGGAAGGCGGACATCAGGGTATCGAGGATTACCTCGATACCAAATATGTCTGTATCGGCGGCCTCGGCCTCTGATACCTTGTCCCTGAAGTCGGCGGGCCTGGCCCGCCGCCTTGGGTCGAGAAAACCAGCCGAAATCCTTTGGATCAACTGACGTTTGCGGGCATGGCAATGAAGGACGGCGAGGTTTTCGGCACGACGCAGGCGGGTGAGCCGGTACGCCGCTTCACCATCAGGGGCGGCGGTCTCACCGCCAATGTCATCGGCCTCGGCGCCATCATCCAGGATTTGCGCCTGACCGGTCACGATGCGCCGCTGGTGCTCGGCTACGACACGCTGGAAGCCTATGAGGCCGACAACGCCTTCTTCGGCGCGGTGGTCGGCCGCTATGCCAACCGCATCCGCGACGGCCGCTTCACCATCGGTGGCAACCGCTACCAGACCGAGCAAAACTTCCTCGGCAAGCATACGCTGCATGGCGGCTCACAGGGCTATGCGCATCGGCCGTGGGCGGTTTCGCTGCACGGCAGGGACTTCGTCACGCTGACGCTGCACGATCCCGACGGCGCGATGGGTTTTCCCGGTGCGCTCGACGTCACCTGCACCTACCGGCTGAAGATCCCCGGCACGCTCAGCGTCGAGCTGACGGCGACCTGCGAGGAGCCGACGCTGTGCAATCTCACCCAGCATTCCTATTTCAACCTGGATGATGGCGGCGCCGGTGACATTCTCGACCACAGGATGATGCTGAACGCCGGCGCCTATCTGCCTGTCGACGGCGACATGATCCCGACCGGCGTGGTCAAGCCGGTCGACGGCACGCCCTTCGATTTCCGCCAGGCGCGGCCGCTGCGCATGGAGACCGAGGGCGAGCAGCTCCCCTACGACCAGAATTTCTGCCTTGCATCGGCACGCGGGCCGTTGCGGCAAGCGGCATGGACGCAAGGGGCGAGCTCCGGCGTCGAGATGGAGGTCTGGACCACCGAGCCAGGCGTTCAGCTCTACACCGGCCAGTATGTGACGCCGCGCAAGGGGTTGGAAGGCCGCGACTACCAGGCTTTTTCCGCCTTCTGCCTGGAGCCGCAAATCTGGCCGGATGCGCCGAACCGGCCGTATTTCCCGCAGGCAACGCTCTGGCCAGGTGCGATTTATCACCACGTGACGGAATACCGTTTCCGCCTTCCATAGGTCTCCAGGCGGCTAGTTTTCGAACGCTGCCCGCAGCGTCTCGAATGGCGCCAGGGCGCCGCGAACCTGGACCACGGCGGCGGCGACGCGATGCGCCCGGCTTGCCGCTTCGCGCGGGCCATGGCCGGCAAGACGCGCCGCCAGGTAGCCGCCATTGAAGGAATCGCCGGCGCCGGTGGTGTCGACGGCGGCCGCGACATGGATCGCCGGCACGTCATGCAATGTTCCGCTCTCGGCGATCAGCGCCGGCCGTTCGCCGTTCTTGACGACGACCTCGCCGACCCATTGCCTGAGCCGCTCGGCCGTCGCCAGCGGCGTTGCATCCTCAAACAGCATCTGTTCATCGGGGAAGGTCGGCAGGGCGATGTCGGTGACGCCGAGTGCCTCGACGATCGCTGCCTGCGCGCTTTCGCGGTTGCGCCAAAGCCGTGGCCGATAATTGGGATCGAAGGCGATCAGCGAGCCAGCGGCGCGTGCCTTGGCGACGGCTTCCAGCAGTGTCTTGCGTGCGGCATCGTCCAGAATTGCCAAAGTGATTCCGGAAAAGTACACAAGCGCCTGATTTTCAAGATTTTTCGACAGTGCGGCGGGATCCGAGGCAAGCTGCCGGGCGGCGGCGTCGCCGCGCCAGTAGGTGAAGGAGCGCTCGGCACCTGTCAGGGTGATCGCATAGAGGCCGGGCCGCGCGCCCGGTATTATCGGACTGGAACCGATGCCGATGCCGTTTTCGGCGAAGAAGCCTATCTGGCCTTGCGAAAAGGGGTCGTCGCCGAAGGCCGAGACATAGGTCGCCGGCCGGTCCTTGCTCAACGCGTGCAGCGCCCATAGCGTGTTGAACGTGTCGCCGGCAAAACCCATGCGCCAGTTCGGCCCGGTCTGGCCCGACAGTTCGAGCATGCATTCGCCGATCGAGGCGACGCCGTTTCCCGCCATCTGCAATCCTCCATTGATTTCGGTGCTGTAGCTTTTTGCCGGCGGCAGCGCCATGCTTGGCAAGCAGGCTTTTTTGCGCCACAGCGTTTTCCCACAGGCTGGCGGGACGCGATCCACCCGGCCGAGCGTTATCCGCAGAAGAGGAACCGGTTTGGCATCGATATGGCGTTATCTTTTGGCGGGTCTTGGTCTGGCTGCTCTGCTGGTCGGCGTGCTCGCGGTCGTCTATCTAACGGCGCCGCAAAGCGCGCAGCTTGCTGGCCCGGATCTCTCGCGGACGAAGAAAACCGACAACGGGCTTTACATGGCGAGCTTCGTACCGGAACGGGGCGTGGTGCGGCAGGGCGAACTGGAATCCTGGCTGCTGACGCTGAAAACAAAGACCGGGGCTTCGGTGGAGCGAGCTGCGATCGCCATCTCCGGCGGCATGCCGCAACACAATCACGGCCTGCCGACCAGCCCGCAGGTGACCGACTATCTCGGCGATGGCCGTTACCGCATCGAGGGGCTGAAATTCACCATGAGTGGCTGGTGGCAAGTTCGGTTCGCCATCTCGTCTGGCGCCGGCTCAGATACGGTGCTGTTCAACGTGGTGCTGTGAGCGATCGATGAAGCGCCTTTTCTGCTTTCTGGCGCTGATGGTCGCCGTCATCCTCGTGGGCTGCGGCAAGTCGGATTTTTCCGACGCCGAGAGGAAAACCATCGCCTCGCTGGCCCTGAACACGCTGCCGTCGCTGAAACCCGACACCACCAATCGCTTCGCCGACGTGCCGGCCGCCGCGGCCCTTGGCTCGACGCTGTTCTTCGATCTGGGCATGAGCCGCGATGGCACGGTGTCATGCTCGACCTGCCACAAGATCGACCGCCAGTTCCAGGACGACCTGCCGCAAGCCCTGGGCGTCGGCCGCACCAACCGGCGCACCATGCCGCTGGCCGGCGTGGCGCACGATCCCTGGTTCTTCTGGGACGGCCGCCGCGACAGCCTGTGGGCGCAAGCGCTGACGCCGCTGGAAAATCCGCTGGAGCAAGCAGGAAACCGTACTGCCTACGCGCACTACATCAAGGCACGCTTCGGCGAGCGCTATGAGCGCATTTTCGGGCCGTTGCCCGATTTTGCCGGCATTCCGTTGAATGCGAGCCCGCTTGGCAACGATGCCGAAAGGGCTGCCTGGAACGCGATGAGCGATGCGCAGCGCGACGCCATCAACCGCGTCTTTGCCAATATCGGCAAGGCGATCGCGGCCTTCGAACGCTCGATCGAGCCGGCGCAGACGCGCTTCGACCGGTTTGCCCTGGACCTTGCCACCGGCGCCGAGCCGAAGAGCGATGCCGTCTTTACGCGGGAAGAAATCCTTGGGCTGAAACTGTTCATCGGCAAGGCCAATTGCGTGACCTGCCACAATGGCCCGCGCTTCACCGACAACGGTTTTCACAACACCGGCGTGCCGCCCGTCGCGGACCTGCCGCCGGATCGCGGCCGGGTCGACGCGGTTGCACAGGTCGAGGCCGATCCGTTCAACTGTTTCGGCGCCTACCGTGACGGCGACGTCAGCGCCTGCGGCGAGCTGCGCTTCATGGTCAAGGATGCGCCGGAACTGGTGCGCGCCTACAAGACGCCGTCGCTGCGCGGCGCGGCCACGCGGCCGCCCTATATGCATGCCGGGCAGTTTTCGTCGCTCGACGAGGTGGTGGCGCATTACGCCAAGGCGGCGGCGAGCGTGAGGGGGACAACCGAGATCCATCCGCTGCAGCTGTCGGACCGCGAACGCGCGGCGCTGGTGGCGTTTTTGAAGACGCTGTCGGAGTAAGCTGTTGTTTGACCATGATCTTGTCCGAAAACCGGCATCCACTTTTCGGGATCATGGTCAGCGATCCTTCACCGTCTCCATCGCCACGAAGGTCGAGGTCTGGGCGACGTGGGGGAGCGCCGAGATGCGTTCACCCAATACGCGGCGGTAGGCGGCGATGTCCCGGGTGCGGACCTTCAGTAGGTAATCGAAGCTCGACGCCATCATGTGGCACTGCTCGATCTCCGGCACCGCCTGCACCGAGCGATTGAAAGCGTCGAGCGCGGCGGAACGGGTATCGGACAATTTCACCTGGACGAAGGCGACATGGCCTTCGCCCATGCGCTCACGGTCGATGATCGCCTGGTAGCCCCTGATGTAGCCGTCCTTCTCCAGCCGCTTGACCCGCGCCTGCACCGGTGTCTTGGAGAGACCGACCTTGGCCGCGAGTTCCGACATGGAAAGGCGGCCATTGCTGGCCAGCGCCGACAGGATGTTGCGGTCGATGCGGTCCAATTGGTCTTCTGTCATAAAAATTACAGTCCAAACTCTGAGGAATTGACATAATGATAGATCGATCGGTCTGTCCTGTCGATTTCTTTGGACCGACTGGAATCCGCGCCTGTGCTAGCTTGCGCCATTCGGTCCGGTGACAACCGGCCCGCTCCCTGATGCTCGCTCCACGGGACCCGCCATGCCGCTCGACACCATCCGCCAGCAGATCCGTGCCAATTATCTTCCCGACGAAGACGAGGCCGTGAAGCGGCTGGCCGAGGCGACAGGGCTTTCGGCTGCGGATCGCGATGCGATCTCGGCGCGGGCGGCCGATCTGGTGCGGGCGGTGCGCGGCTCCTCCGATCCCCGGCTGATGGAAGTTTTCCTCTCCGCCTACGGCCTTTCCACCAAGGAGGGCGTGGCGCTGATGTGCCTGGCCGAGGCGCTGCTGCGGGTGCCCGACACCGAGACGATGGACGATCTGATTGCCGACAAGATCGCGCCGCATGACTGGTCGGCGCATTCCGGCGGTTCGAGCTCGATCTTCGTCAATGCCTCGACCTGGGCGCTGATGCTGACCGGCCGCGTGCTGGACGAGGGCGAGGGCGGCATCGAAGGCACGCTGCGCTCGATGGTGCGCAGGCTGGGCGAGCCGGTCATCCGCAAGGCGGTGGCCGCCGCCATGCGCGAGATGGGCGAACAGTTCGTGCTCGGCCGCACCATCGCGGAAGCCGTCAAGCGCGGCCGGCCGATGACACAGAAGGGCTACCTCTATTCCTTCGACATGCTGGGCGAGGCGGCCCGCACCGAGGCCGATGCACTGCGCTACCACAAGGCCTATGCCGACGCGATTTCCTCGCTCGATGGCGGTTCCAACGGACCTGACATCAGGCAGAACCACGGTATCTCGGTGAAGCTCTCGGCGCTGCATCCGCGCTACGAGGTGGCGCAGAAGGAGGAGATGCTGCCTGTCATGGCCGAGCGGCTGCTGTCGCTGGCGCTTGCGGCCAGACATTCGCGCATGGGCCTCAACATCGACGCCGAGGAGGCCGACCGCCTCGATCTGTCGCTGGATGTCATCGAGCGCGTGCTGGCCGAGCCGGAACTCGCCGGCTGGAATGGCTTTGGCGTGGTGGTGCAAGCATATGGGCCGCGCGCGGCCTTCGTCATCGACTGGCTCTATGCGCTGGCCAGGAAATACGACCGCACCATCATGGTGCGGCTGGTCAAGGGCGCCTATTGGGACACCGAGATCAAGCGGGCGCAGACGCTCGGACTGGCCGGCTATCCCGTCTTCACCCGCAAGGCCAACACCGACGTCTCCTACATGGCTTGCGCGAAGAAACTGCTTGGCATGACCGACCGCATCTATCCGCAATTCGCCACCCACAACGCCCATACCGTCGCCGCCATCCTGTCGATGGCCACGAACCGCGATTCCTTTGAGTTCCAGCGCCTGCATGGCATGGGCGAGGCCCTGCACGAGACCGTGCGCCAGGCCGAAGGCACGCGCTGCCGCATCTATGCGCCGGTCGGCGCGCATTCGGACCTGCTGGCCTATCTGGTGCGTCGCCTGCTGGAAAACGGCGCCAACTCCTCCTTCGTGCACCAACTGACCGACGAGGATGTCGAGCCGGAAGACATCGCGCGCGATCCGCTCGAAACGGTCGAAAGCCAAGGCCCCGCCGCCAATCCGGCGATTGCCAGGCCGTCGCAGATTTTTGGCGCGGGCCGCCGCAATTCAAGGGGATTCGACATCACCGACACGGTGACGCTGGCGGTCATCGACAAAGCCAGGGCGGCGTTCGCCGGGCCGGACCGCTGGCACGCCAAGCCGATCACGCGGGCTGCCGGTTATGGCAAGCCACGCCCGGTCGTCAATCCGGCCAAGCCCGATGAAGTGGTCGGAACGGTTCACGAGGCCGCTGCCAAGCAGGTCACGATCGCCGTGCGCATCGCTGTGGAAGCGCAGCCGGCCTGGGCAAAGCGCCCCGTTGCCGAACGCGCCGCCATCCTCAACCGCGCCGCCGACCTCTATGAGGCCAATGCGGTCGAGTTCTTCGCGCTTGCCACCCGCGAGGCAGGCAAATCGCTGGCCGACGGCGTGGCGGAAGTGCGCGAGGCCGTCGATTTCCTGCGCTACTACGCCGCCGAGGCGGCCAATGCCGAGGCGGGCACGCAGGCGCGTGGCGCCATAGTCTGCATTTCGCCGTGGAACTTCCCGCTGGCGATCTTCACCGGCCAGATCGCGGCAGCGCTGGTTACCGGCAATTCGGTCATCGCCAAGCCGGCCGAACAGACGCCGCTGATTGCTTTCCGTGCCGTCGAATTGCTGCGCGAGGCCGGCGTGCCGGAAGACATCATCCAACTGCTGCCCGGCGACGGCCCGTCGGTGGGCGCGCCGCTGACCGCCGACCCGCGCATTGCCGGCGTCTGCTTCACCGGGTCGACCGATGTCGCCAAGCTGATCGAAAAACAGCTCGCCGAGACCGCCGCTCCAGACGCCATGCTGATTGCAGAGACCGGCGGCTTGAACGCGATGATCGTCGATTCCACCGCGCTGCCCGAGCAGGCGGTGCGCGATATCCTGGCCTCGGCTTTCCAGAGTGCGGGTCAGCGCTGCTCGGCGCTGCGCGTGCTCTATGTCCAGAAGGACGTCGAGAAGAAGATGCTGGAGATGCTGAAAGGCGCCATGGAGGCGCTCAACATCGGTGATCCCTGGCGGATTTCGACCGATGTCGGGCCGGTCATCGACGATGAGGCGCAGGCGTCGATCCGCGACTATTGCGTCAAGAAGGGTCTAGAGGGCCGGCTGATCGCCAAGCTCGAGGCGCCGAAGGACGGGCGCTTCGTCGCGCCGCATGTCTTCCGGGTCAAGGGCATCGAGGAGATGGACCGTGAGGTGTTCGGGCCGGTGCTGCATGTCGCCAGCTTCGACGCCGATGAGATCGATGCTGTCATCGCCGCCATCAACCGCAAGGGCTATGGCCTGACCTTCGGGCTGCACACCCGCATCGAAGGTCGCGTCCAGCATTTTGTCGACGGTATCCATGCCGGCAACATCTACGTCAACCGCAACCAGATCGGCGCCGTCGTCGGATCACAGCCTTTTGGCGGCGAGGGGCTGTCCGGCACGGGTCCAAAGGCCGGCGGCCCGCATTATCTGCGCCGCTTCCGCAAGGGGCCGGAAGCCGGCACGGAAGTTGGCGATGGCCACAAGGTGACGGCCACCGAACTGGCCGACAATCTGCCCGATCCGACCCTTGGCGGCTGGTCGACGCGCCCGGACCGGATCGCCATCCTGAGGAAGCATCTGCGCGGCAAGGGCGCGGCAGCCATCGGCGCCGCCGCTGCAATCGATTTCGGCCAGGTCGACCTGCCCGGACCGACGGGCGAGGCCAACACGCTGTCGCTGTCGCCGCGCGGGCGGGTGCTGTGCCTGGGGCCGGATGCCGCGACGCTGCTGGCCCAGACGATCCAGGCGCTCGCCGCCGGCAATGCGGTGCTGGCCGTGGCGCCTGGGGCGCCGGCTGCATTGTCGGCGTTGACCGGCAAGGGCTTGCCGCTGGCGGCAATAGATGGCCGCCCCGATCCGGTCGAAGCGCGTTCGCTGCGCGTCGATGTCGTCGCTTTCTCAGGCACACCGGAGGCGGCGCGCATCGTGCGCAAGGTCATCGCTGACAGAACGGGTCCGATCGTCCCGCTGGTCAGCGAGGTGCTCAACCCGGCGGCCTATGCGCATGAGCGTGCGGTCTGCGTCGACACCACGGCCGCGGGCGGCAATGCCAGCCTGCTAGCTGCGGCCTAGTTCAGCCCATTCTCAGGCGCCTTCGACGACCGAAAAACCCTCGAATTGCGGATGGCCGAGATAGTGGACCTTCGTCGTGCCGACATTCCTGTGCGCGGCGCGAAAATTCTCCGACCTGGTCCAGGCGACGAAATCGTCCTGGCTCGCCCACACCGTGTGCGAGGCAAACAGCGTGTAGCCTTCGGTCTCGTTCACCGGGCCGCGCAGCAGATGGAATTCCCGAAAACCCTTCATCTCGGCAAGGCTGGAATCGCGGTTCTTCCACACCGCTTCGAAATCGGCTTCCGAGCCGTTCTGCACCTTGAAGCGGTTCATGGCGATGTACATGGCGTTCCTTTCTGAATTGGTGGACTGCTGCGATTGAAGGATGCGGCGAGGCGTCGGCTCTCAGAACGGACCGATCGCGCCGGTGAATTCCAGACTGTTGCCAACCTTTGCCGGGATCGGAGGGAAAGGGGCCGCCTTGCGAACGAAACCAAGCACGATCTGGTCGAAAGTTGCCGAGCCCGAGCTTTCGACGACACGCAGCTCGTCGATGTTGCCCTGCCTGCCGATGACGAAGGTGACAACGGCGTTGGTGCGCGCCGTCGCTTGCAACGAAGGCGGCACTGCTCGATACACGCGGCCAAGTTTGCTGATGACGTCGCTTCGGTAGCTGGATTCAGCGTTGGAGCCTGCCTCGTTCCGCCTTTTGCCCTTGCTGGCGGCCTGCGCCAGCCGGTCCTGGCCGTCTGCCGTGCCACGCTTCTCGTCCGCTGCCTTTGAAGGAGCGATCGCCGGAGTGGGCCGAGTGCTGGGGATCGGCGGTTGGTCCGGAACGGCGACAGGCATCTCAGCGCTCTCGGCCTGGACGCTCGGCTGTGCCGGTGTTTCGGTCCTGGCAGCCACACTCTGGTTGTCAGGGCGCGGGGTCGCCGCCACCAGTATGTCCGGCGTGACTGCTGGCTGTTTGACAACTTCCGGCAAAGGTTTGGGAAGCGGCTTGGCTGGTTCCTGTGTGGGCTGAGAACCTTGCTCCACGGTTTGCTGCTCAGGCTGCAAGGGTTTTGTCGGCGGCACCGGTCTGACCGCCGGCTCCGGCTTGGTCGGCTGCGGTTTCGACTCCAGCGTGACATTGATCGCCGCCGGATCCTTGTCCAGGGCGCTGCCAGCCACCTTGTCGCCTGTGTGATCGCTGCCTTCCGGTTGCTCCGCATTCGGGAAATCGAATGTGCCGGCGGGCGAGATCAGAAAGAATGCCGCGACAGCGGCGTGAAGCAGGCCGGAGACGACAATGGCAATGGGCCATCGGGCCACCGGCCGCGCGACTGCAAGCGGCTCTGCCGGCGCTATCGCCAGCTCTTTGCCAGCGTCGGGGAGGGGGCTGATTTCCTGCATCTCGCGGGCCGGAAATTGCAGCGGCCGGCGGGCAAAAGTCAAATCAAGATCGTTTGCCCGTGGCGTCACTGATCCATGGCCAGCCAGCGGCCAGGCCATGGTGTCTCGCCCGAATGCGGGATGCAGTCCCAAGGCCGTTCTCAGACGCCAAAAGCGATGCCGGTCTTGGTGTCCGTCTTCAGCTTGCGCATGCAGGCGGCCGGTTCGACGCCGGCGCCTGCGCATTCGGTCGCGCTGTTGATCAGCACGCGGCTGACCTTGGTGCAGTCGGTGCCGGCGAGATCAAAGCGGGTCACCTTGGTCTTGCCAGCCGGCAGATCCTTGAAATCGAGCACGGTCAGCCGGTCGACGATGCCGGCCTCATTGAACAGCGCAATCTCGAACGCCGCCTTGGAGAGGTCGGCACCGAGATTGTTGTTGACCAGGAAGGTCAGCCGGCAGCCCTTGTCGGAAGGCTGCGCGGCATTGAGCTCCAGGGTCAGCGCGGGGGCCGGCGCGGACCCTTCAGCCCGCGCCGGAACCATCGCAAGCGACATCGCCAGCGTCGAGGTCAGCATACGAAGCGATGCCGTCAAGCCCATCATGCCATCAGCCTCCAAACCGCATGGTTGCCGCCAGTTTCAGCGTTATGCCCGGCTCATAGACCGCAACCGTCGTGCTGCCGTTCAATGGGTTGGCGTATTTGACGTCGAACAGATTGTCGGCGCGGAAATCGACCTTCAGATTGTCGGTCGCCTGATAGCTGGCGAAGGCATTGACCAGCGTATAGTCCTCGGCCACCGCATTGCCCTTCGGCTTGCCGTTGTATTGCACTTCGCCGCCGACGGTCAGCTTGTCCTCGAGGAAGCGCAGCCCGAGCTGGGCGGTGACCTGCGAGGAGGGGATGGTGGCGAGATCGGCTTCTACACCCTTGTAGGAAATGGTGTGCCCATTGGTGATCGAGGCCGAAAGCCCGGCATAGCCCCAGCCGGCGTCGTAGACGCCTTCCAGCTCAAAGCCGTCGATCTTGGCCTGGGCGAAATTCTGATACTGGAAGCAGATCGGAATGCCAGGCCCGAACGGGCAGCCGCTGCCTGGAGCGAACGGCGACAGGGTCACGCCATCGATGTAATCGTCGACATTGTTGTGGAAGTAGGCCGCCTTGACGCGAAGCGCGTCGCCGGGTTCGAAGATGTCGTTCTGCTTGTAGTTGATGCCGAATTCCGTCGTCTTGCCGGTCTCGGGCCGCAGATTGGGATTGGGCAGGAACGGGAAGGTGACGCCGGCCGGATGGTTGCCGCTGATCAGCGTTTCCGTCAGCGACGGCGAGCGATAGCCTTCGGCGTAGGTACCGTAGAATTGCAGGCCGGCTAGTCCGGCGGTCTCGAACGGCGAGACGCCGACGGTGATGCGCGGCGACAGCCGGTCGCCCGATGTCTCGCGCGTGCTGTCCTTGAGGCTGTAATTGTCGTAGCGCAGCCCGGCGATGACCTCGAGCCAGTCCCAGGTGAGCTTGTCCTGGACATAGGCGCCGGACACGTTGCGCTTGCCCGAAGGCGTGTAGAAACTGTCGCCGCCGGCCGTACCGCCGGTCTTCACATTGTCGCCGACCCAGTCGCCGCCATAGGTCAATTCGTGGGCGATCCCGCCTGTTTCGAAGCGCGATGTGTTCCAGATGTCGATACCCGTGGTGCCGACGTCGAAAGTCGATTGCGACCCCGCCGGCAGGACAGTGGGAAGACCCGTTACGGGATCAAACCGTTTTTGCGGAACGAGGCTGGTCAAGTCGAGATTGGTCTTGTTGTAGGAGGTGTTGATGTGGAGATCGAGCCAGCTCTTGTCCTCATCCGTGATGTTGTAACGGGCGGTGAAAGTGTTCGACTTCAGGTCGACATCGTTGACCGGCACGCCGCCGCTGGTTTCGTCCCAGCTGTCGCTTGAGCCGACCCAGCCCAGCTTCAACTCGCTGTTCTCCGTCGGCCGTATGCTGGTCTTGAGCAGGCCGCTCAGGACGTCGAAGCCGGTGCCGTTGACGGTGTCGCCGTCGCCATCCTTGTAGTTGCCGTAGTTGCGGTAGACGATGTTGCCGAGTGCGTCCCAGTTCTCGTTGAAACGGTAGGCGCCGGTGGCACTGGTGGTCCAGCCCTTGCCGTTGCTCTCATAGCGTCCGGTTACCGAAGCGCCCCATGTTTCCTCCGGCTTGAGGAAGTCCGCGGCGTCCTTGGTGTCGAAGAAGACGACGCCGCCGATGGCGCCCGAACCATAGGTGTTGGCGACCGGACCGCGGATCACATCGACGGATTTGACGAGCTCGGGGTCGATGTAAAAGGTCGACTGGGTGCCATGGTCTGAACGCTGGAAATCCTGGCGCGCGCCGTCCACAATGACCGCGACGCGGCCGAAATCCTGCAGGCCGCGGATGTTGATGCTGGTGCTGACGCGCCTGGCGTCGGCCTGTGTCGCGACGCCGGGCACACCCAACAGCATCTCGTTCGGCGTCGTCGCCATGCGGCGGTCGAGTTGCTCCTGGTCGACATGGCTTGCCGAGGCCAGTGATTCGATAGCCGTTTCGCCGGTACGGCTGATAACCAAAATCTTGTCGAGCAGCGTCGCGCCCGCGGGGGCGGCTTTTTCCTGGTCAGCCTGCTTCGACTGATCCGTCCGCTCGCCCGCCGGCTGCGTTGCCTGTTGGGCATGCACCGGTGGCGCGGACAAGGCGATCGCCGCCCCGCTCGCCAACAAAGCCGCGACACCGCTTGCCGTCGACCGGCCGCGCAATTCCCAGTTCAAAAACCCCATGCCCCAACTCCAGATTCCAGGTTTCATGCTGGCTGGCCCGGGGCTTGCTGGCATTTTTCATCGCGTCCGGCGTCTTAAATGTTGACTCGTTTACTCCGGTATTGCACTGACTAATAAACATGATTATTCAAGTCAAGAAATGAATCGGCAATTTCGCAACGCCTAGCCAGATGCCCGGCACAGGAAAGGGATCGACCCAGATGAACACGCACAATCCCAACGATTTTCGCTATCGCGTCCGCCGTTCCGATGATGCCTCCGCCCGCTTCGATCGGATCCCGTTGGCGGTGCGAACGCTCTCCAGCAACACGCTGTTCCAGGGCGAGCACGAGATCGGCATCGAGCATCATGGCGCGCTCTACCGGCTGAAGATCACCCGGCAGGGCAAGCTCATTCTCAACAAGTAAGGCAAGAGCGGTTCACCGTTTCGCGGAAACGCCGAACCACTCTATCTCTTTGTAACGCAATTCCGGACGGAAAACCGTTTCACACTTTTCCTGGAATTGCTCTAGGCAGCAGGGACGAGACATGGACCAGCGCGTAAAACCCGCCCCGCACGAAATCCGGCGGGCACGGACAGAAAACCCGAAAACGCGCGAGCGTGACCTGGCCGCCCAACTCGGCATTTCGGAAGCCGAGTTGGTCGCCGCGCATTGCGGCGACGGCGTCGTTCGCATCGAACCGCGCGTCAACGACCTCTTGACCGGTCTCGAGGCGGTCGGCGAGGTGATGGCGCTGACCCGCAACGAAAGCGCCGTGCACGAAAAGATCGGCGTCTATGACAAGGTCGTCACCGGCAACCACAATGCCATGGTGCTTGGCGAGAACATCGACCTGCGCATCTTCCCGAAGGTCTGGGCGCATGGCTTTGCCGTCGAGAAGCGCGACGGCGACGAGATCCGCCGCAGCCTGCAGTTCTTCGATGCAGCGGGCGAGGCGGTGCACAAGGTGCATCTGCGGCCGGCCTCCAGCCTCTATGCCTACCAGAAGCTGGTCGCCTCGCTGGAATCGCCCAACCAGGAACCGACGGTCGATATTTCAGGGCCAATCTCCGACGATCGGAGCGAGGCCGGGGCAACCAGCGCCAACCCCAACGATCTGCGCGACCGCTGGAGCCGGCTGACCGACGTGCATCAGTTCTTCGGCATGCTGAAAACGCTCAAGCTCAGCCGCCGTCAGGCGGTGCGCATGGTCGGAACGGACTATGCCTGGCTGCTCGACAATGACGCGGTCCGCGCCATGTTTCATCACGCCGCCGAAGGCGAGATGCCGATCATGTGCTTCGTCGGCAACCGCGGCTGCATCCAGATCCATTCCGGACCGGTCAAGGCGATCAAGCCGATGGGACCGTGGATCAACGTTCTCGACGAGACCTTCCACCTGCACCTGCGCACCGACCACATCCATGAAGTCTGGGCGGTGCGCAAGCCGACCACGGATGGCCATGTCACCTCGCTCGAGGTCTTTGGCGCTGACGGCGAGATGATCATCCAATTCTTCGGCAAGCGCCATGAAGGCGAAAGCGAGCGCGACGATTGGCGATTCCTGGCCGAGAACCTGCCGCGTATCCCGAGCCCGACGGCAGCGTGAGGAACAGTGTGATGCGGTTTTTCCCGAACCTGCCGGCCATGCGCCTATCGATGCTTGCGCCGATCGTCGGCCTTTCTCTTGCCGCGCTGCAGCCGGCCGGCGCCGCCGAGGGCGTCCAGGTCTTCTCCGATCCGTCGAAGATCGCCGCCATAGGCGGTTCGATCACCGAAATCGTCTATGCGCTTGGCGAGGAGAAACGCCTGGTGGCACGCGATTCCACCAGCAATTATCCGAAAGCGGCGCTTGCCTTGCCCGATGTCGGTTATATGCGCGCCCTGTCGCCGGAAGGCGTATTGTCGGTCAATCCGACCGGCATCCTGGCGCTGCACGGCAGCGGCCCCAGGGAGGCCGTCGACGTGCTGAAGAAAACCAGCATTCCCTTCATCGAGGTGCCTGAGCACTACAGCCACGACGGCATCCTCGAGAAGGTCCGCATCGTTGGCAAGGCGCTTGGCGTTGATGCCAAGGCCGAGGTGCTGGCCAAGGAACTTGATGCCAAACTGACATCAGCCGAAAAACAGACGGCCTCGATCAAGGAGCGCAAGCGCATCCTGTTCGTGCTGTCGATACAGGGCGGCAAGATCCTGGCCGCCGGCGCCGAGACCGCGGCCGAGGGCATGGTCAAGCTGGCGGGCGGGGTCAACGCCGTCGACGGTTTCTCCGGCTACAAGCAGATGTCCGACGAGGCAATCATCACCGCCAGGCCTGACGTGATCCTGATGATGAGCAATGCCGGGCCACCGGTGTCGGACGACGAATTGTTCGGCAACCCGTCGATCGCCTCGACGCCGGCCGGAACCGCGCGCAAGCTGATCCGCATCGATGGCGGCTATCTGCTCGGCTTCGGGCCGCGCACCGCCGACGCCATTCACGACCTCGCCGTCTCGCTCTATGGCGCGCAGGTCACGGACTGAGCGGGCGGATCATGGTCGATCAATCGATCGCCGGCCCGGTGAAGGTGATGGCGAATGCATCCGAGGGCGACCGCTCGGGCCGCGCCCGCATCGTCATCCTGTTGCTGTGCCTAGGGCTCGCGGCCGCCATGCTTTTGTCGCTCACGTCAGGGGCATCGGATGCTTCGGCTGTCAGCGTCCTCAAGGAATGGCTGCTTGGGGCCATTCCGAGCGACGTGGCGCTGAGCGCCCGTGACAGCCTGATCATCTACGACATCCGTTTGCCGCGCATCATCCTCGGCATGCTGGTCGGCGCGGCGCTCGCGGTCTCGGGCGCCGTCATGCAGGGGCTGTTCCGCAATCCGCTGGCCGACCCCGGCCTGATCGGCGTTTCCGCCGGCTCCAGCCTCGGCGCCGTGGCCATCATCGTGCTTGGCACCACGGTGCTGGCGCCGTTGACCACCTTGCTCGGCACGCTTGCGCTGCCGCTGGCGGCCTTCTTCGGTGGCCTTGCCTCGACCCTGGTGCTTTATCAGGTCGCGACGCGACGTGGCCAAACCTCGGTCGCCACCATGCTGCTCGCCGGCATCGCGCTGGCAGCCCTTGCCATGGCGCTGACCGGTATTCTCATCTTCATGGCCGACGATCGCCAACTGCGCGACCTGACGTTCTGGTCACTCGGATCGCTTGGTGGCGCGACATGGGCGAAGATCGGTTCCGTCGGACCGATCATCATACTGGCGCTGGCGGCGATGCCTTTCCTGGCGCGCGGCCTCAACGCGCTGGCGCTGGGCGAGGCGACCGCCGGCCATCTCGGCTTACCGGTGCAGCGGCTGAAATACACAGCGATCATCGGCGTGTCGGCTGCGGTCGGTGCCTCCGTCGCGGTCAGCGGCGGCATCGGCTTCGTCGGCATCGTCGTGCCGCATCTGCTGCGCCTGCTGATCGGTCCGGACAACCGCTATCTCTTGCCGGCGTCGGCGCTGCTTGGCGCCTCGCTGCTGCTGTTGGCCGATGCCGTTGCGCGCACCATTGTGGCGCCAGCCGAATTGCCGATCGGCATCGTCACCGCGATCGCGGGCGCGCCGTTCTTCCTGTGGATCCTGCTGCGCAAGCGCGGCGTGATCGATCTGTGAGACGTGAGTTCGGCGAGACCTGGGACCTGTGAGGCTTTGATGATCGAGGCAAGGGATGTTTCCGTTGATATCGCCGGCAAGCGCATAATCCGTGGTGTCGATTTCGACACGCGGCCTGGCGAAATAGCGGCGATCGTCGGCCCCAACGGTTCGGGCAAGACGACCTTCCTGAAGGCGTTGTCGGGCGAACTCGCCTATACCGGGCACGTCGCCCTCAACGGCCGAAATCTTTCGTCGATGAAGCCGGCCGAGAGTGCGGTGCATCGTGCGGTGCTGCCGCAGGCGACGACGCTGTCCTTCCCGTTCACGGTGCGCGAGGTGGTCAAGCTCGGCCTCGTCGGCGGGCGCTCGGGTGCCTTGCCGGGCGAGGATGCGCGGCTGCCGGAGCGGGCGCTGGCGCGTGTCGACCTCGACGGTTTTGGCGGGCGTTTCTATCAGGCGCTTTCGGGCGGCGAGCAGCAGCGCGTCCAGCTGGCGCGCGTGCTGTGCCAGGTCTGGGCGCCGGTGCTCGACGGCAAGCCGCGCTATCTCTTTCTCGACGAGCCGGTTTCCAGCCTCGACATCAAGCATCAGCTGATCATCATGGACATCGCCCGCGACTTCGCCAGAAGGGGCGGCGGCGTGGTCGCCATTCTGCACGACCTCAATCTGACGGCCATGTATGCCGACCGGATCTTCGTCATGCATCGTGGTCGGCTCGTGGCCACCGGTTCGCCACACGATGTGCTGAGTGATGATCTGATCGAAAAAGTATTCGATTGCCGGCTCAGGGTCGGCGTGCTGCCGGCCGGCAATATGCCGTTCGTGTTGCCGCAATCCGCGGTCTATTGATATTCAGGTGAGGCCGGCCTTCGAATGGCGGTTTCCTGCGCATTTCTGTGGTGACGCGCCAATTGTCGAAGTCAGCGCTGCCCCTCATTGCCCTGCCGGGCATTTCTCCCCGTTGGACAGGAGAAAGAAGCTCACGCGGCCGGGGCGCGGCGCTCCAGCATGTCGATGCCGAGCAGGTTGCGCACATTCGGCCTTGCCGCCACCATGTCGGCGATGGTGTAGCGGGCGAGCACGGCGAAGAAGGCGTTGAGGGCCTCGCGCAGCGCTGAATTCAGCGCGCAGCTGTCGACCAGCGGGCATTCGGCGGCATCGTTCTCAAAGCATTCGGCCATGGCGAAGCTTTCCTCGGTCACGCGCACGACGTCGAAGAGGCTGATCGCCTCGGCGGCGCGGCCAAGCCGGACGCCGCCATTCCTGCCGCGCACCGTCTCGACCAGTCCGTTCTCGACCAGCGGCTGCAGGATCTTGAACAGGAACAGTTCCGACACCGAATAGGCGGTCGCGATTTCGGGAATGCGGCTCAACCGGTCATTGTTGGCGGCGCAATACATCAGGATGCGCATGGCATAATTGGTCTGGCGTGTAAGCCGCATTTCGTCCTCACTAGGCGCCGGCGCGGTTCAACCACGCCTGATTCCTGAACTTCGCCGCCGCGGTTCTGATCCCGGAGTTTCGGATTCGCCGCGCTGGCCTTGACCCGAATATGGCCTATACCTTGGAACAATTCCAGACTAGCCGGGCATCATAGATGAATATTCTCGTCAACTTTATGTGCGCAGCCCGACAAAACGAGGGGAAAACCGGCCGCTACGGGCATTCCGGCTGATGAAACCCTAGATAGGGCCGAGATCGACAAGAGGTCGACCAGAGATCGACAAGAGGTCGACCAGAGATCGACGAGGAGCAGTTCATCCATGTCCCAATCGGCTTCGTCCCTGGCGCCTGTCCGTTTCGATACTGACGCGACCGCCAAGCTCTCGGCGTTGCGTCGCACCAAATTCATCGCCACGGCCGCGCTGGCGCTTTGCGTGCTGGTGTTCGCCTTGGCCAAGTCGTTCGAGAGCTCCCATCCATGGCTGGGGTTTGTCGCAGCCTTCGCCGAGGCGGCGACCATTGGCGGCCTTGCCGACTGGTACGCGGTGGTGGCGCTGTTCAGGCGGCCGCTCGGATTGCCGATCCCGCACACCGCCATCATCCCGGAAAACCAGAACCGCATCGCCGACAATCTCGGCCGCTTCATCGAGGCCAATTTCCTGGCGCCGGAACCGGTGCGGGAAAAGCTTGCCGAGGTCGATTTTGCGGCACTCGTCGCCGACTGGCTGACCAATGCCGAACGCGCCGCCGGCCTGTCGCGCTTCGTCGTGCGGCTGGTGCCGCAGACACTTGCCGCCGTCGAGCAGTCCGGTCTGCGCGGCTTCGTCACCAGCCGCATGCTCGAGCAGATCGAAAAAGTGCCGCTGGCGCCGCTGGCGGCGGAACTGCTGTCGGCGCTGACCGACGACCGCCGTCATCAAAAGCTGTTCGACGAGTTCATCAAGGTGGTCGGGCGCTTCCTCAACGACGAACAGGCCCTGGCGACGATGCGCGAGAAGATCCGCGAGGAGCTGCCGTCGCTGTTCAACCTGTTCCGCGCCGACGCCTATCTCCTGAAGAAGATCGTCGCCTCGGCGGGCTCCTTGCTTGACGAGGTGCGGGCCGATCCCGACCACCCGATGCGCGCCGAGTTCGATCGTTTCGCGCAAGGCTTCGTCGAACGGCTGCGGACGTCCAAGCAATATGCAAAGCGTGCCGAGAAGATGAAGCACGATTTCCTCGCCCGACCCGAAGTCAGGGCGCTGGCCGGTGACATGTGGGAGAGCCTCAGCCTGTTCATCGAGCAGGATGCCAAGGCGCCGAATTCGGTGATCCGCGTGCATCTCGCCAACATGTTCGTCGAGGTCGGCCGCCATCTCGCCGGCGATGCGCAGATCCGGGCCGATATGAACCAGGGGTTCGTCGTGGCGCTGGCCTCCTTCGTCGAAAGCCAGAAGAGCGGCGTGTCGAAATTCATCGCCGATCAGGTCAAGCGCTGGGACCTGGCGCAATTGACGCGGCTGATCGAGATGAACATTGGTCGGGACCTGCAATATATCCGCTTCAATGGCATGATCATCGGCGGGCTGGCGGGTATCGTGCTCTATACGATCGAGCTGCTGCTCCCGGTCAATTGATGCGCATCGATCGTCGGGCCCGTCTTCGAAATGGACAGGCTGCAGCCGAGTGCTATGCTCCCTGCGAGGGCACCCGCATCCGCGGCAAAGGGGAGAAGACAGCATGGCCAAGCTACCGCAATCCGATTCCTTCATGGATATGTTCGGCAGGTTCGGCCGCGACCTGAAGGTGCCCAATGTCGATGTCGAGGCGATCCTTGCCCATCACCGCAAGAATCTCGAAGCCTTGGAGAAATCGGCGCGAGCCGGCGCCGATGGCGCGACCTCGCTGTTGTCGAGGCAGCGCGAAATGCTGCAGGACACGCTGCGCGAAATTGCCGACATGGCGCAGAGCTACCGGGCGCCGGGCAACCCGCAGGACCTGATGGCCAAGCAGACGGAGTTCGCCAGGAAATCCTTCGAGGCCGCGCTCAAGAATGCCGGTGAAGTGGCTGAACTGGCTCGCAAATCCGGAACCGAATCGATCGAAATCCTGCGCGCGCGCATCAAGGAGGCGATGGAGGAAATCCGCGCCGGCTACGGGCAGAAATAGGCTCCCGCGGCCTGTCGTTTCGTCTTCGGCGGGACATGCCGGTTTGCAATTTCGCGACCCTGCGCATAGTTGCATCCGCGCCACGTTATTGGCGTCGGCGCCGCTGGAAGGTCCGAAAATCCGAATTCGGCCTGCCACTGCGCGGCAAGGCATGGCACGGTTCAGCCGGAATTCGACGGAACCGATTCACAAGGGGTGAATTGACAGGAGCCATCCGTTCGTGGTCCGGAGGCACGGCAAGCGATCGGGAAAGCAGGAATGAACGAAGTACGGCCTAAAACGCCGCCGACCTATGAGCAGCTGAGAACGATGTCCGGGCAGGAACTCGGCGTCTCGGAATGGACCACGGTCGATCAGGACCGTATCAACCAGTTCGCCGAATGCACCGGCGACCACCAATGGATCCATGTCGACCCTGAGCGCGCGCGGCGGCAAAGCCCGTTCCGCACCACGATCGCGCATGGCTATCTGACATTGTCGATCATCGGCGCGTTGGCGCTCGGCATGGGCATAGTGCCGGAAAACACCCAGGCCGCCTTCAACTATGGCTTCGACAAGGTGCGTTTCCTGGCGCCGGTCAGGGTCGGCGCCCGCATCAGGCTGCGCACCGTCCTGCTTTCCATGGAAGACAGGGGGCCCGGCCAGTATCTGATGAAGGCAGCCAACACCGTCGAGATCGAAGGCGAGGAAAAGCCGGCGCTGACGGCGGAAACGCTGGTCATGCTCTACGAACGCCGCAAACGGGCAGGGGCCTGAGCGTTCGCCCAAGCCCGCCGCTGGTTCCCATACCGCTGCCCCAAATTGACGTTGCAGGCATCCGCCTGCGCGCCGTTCAGTAGCAGCCCGGAATCGGCCCGGCAACCTTAGGCAGTACCGGCGAACGTCCAAATGGATCAGGCAATCCCGGGCTGGATACGGCCAGCAAAGCGCAGCAAGAACAGCGCGAGCAGCAGTGCCGCCAGCGCCAGGACCGTTGCCGTCTCAAAGGTGATCTGCATGCCTCGGGCGGCCGCGCCGGCGCTCAGAACATCCTGTCCTGTTCCTTGGCGAGCGCCGTTGGATGCAACCGCGAAGATGGCGCCCATCAGGGAAGCGCCGGTGACGAGGCCGAGATTGCGCGACAAATTGAGCAGGCCTGAAATGACGCCGCGCTCGCCGGCGCCGACACCGCTCACGACGGCCGCATTGTTGGACGTCTGGAACAGGGCGTAGCCGAAGCAGGTGACAGTGATGGGAACGACATAGCTGGCAATGCCGAGTTTCGTCATGGCGAGCGACAGCAGGAAGGTGCCCGTGGCGAGGCTGGTGAGCCCGGCGATCATCATCCGGTGGGCTCCGAAGCGATCGGAGAGCCGTCCGGCCAGCAGTGCCGACAGGGTCGAGACAAGCGGCCCGGTCGAAAGCACCACGCCGACCATTGCCGCATCGAGTCCCAATCCACGCGACAGATAGAACGGAGCGACCACCAGGGTCGCCATCATCACCGTGGCGACGATGAGGCTCATAACCAGGCTGGCGCTGAGCCGCGGATCCCTGAAGCTGGCGAGTTGGACCAGGGGGTTCTTCACCCGCTTCTGGGCGATGGCGAATAGACCGATGCCGAGAGCAGTGGCGGCCAGCAGGCCGATGTTGAGTGCGCCGAAATGGCCCCGGCCAAGCGTCATGGCCAATGCATAGGCGGCCAGCGTCAGCGCCAACAGGACAGTGCCCATCGCGTCGAACTTGCCATGAGCGGCCTGCGCGTTCTTGTTGCCGGCTGGCAAGGCACGCCAGGCGAGGGCGAAGGTCAGGAGGCCCAGCGGGACATTAACCAGGAAAATCGCGCGCCACCCGAGGCCGGCGATCAGCAGGCCGCCGAGCGACGGACCGAGCGTCGTGCCGATCGCCGACATGGCGCCCAGCAGGCCCATGGCGCTACCGGTCCGTTCCTTGCTCACCGTCTCGGCGACAAAGGCCAGCGTCAGCGCCATCATCAGCGCCGCGCCAAGCCCCTGCACGGTCCGTGCGACGATCAGCAGCCAAAGCGTCGGCGCCAGGCCGCAGAGCACCGATGCCGACGTGAACACGGCGATGCCGCCAAGCAGCAGGGGCCGGCGCCCGAACATGTCGGCCAGCCGCCCGGCGCTGACGATCAACGTGGTGATAGCGAGGAGATAGGCCAGAACCACCCATTGGACGGCCTGGAACGACGCCCCGAACGTCTGCATCAGCGAGGGCAGCCCGACGCTGGCAATGCTGGTTCCGAGCGACGACAACAGCGTGGCGAGCGACAGGCTTGCCAGCACCCAGCCGACCGATTGCTTCTGTTGCGAGGCTGATATCAGCCCTTCCCGATCTTGTGCGGCGACTGCCATGCGATCTCCTTTCCGTTCGCTCCGAAAGCGGAGCCGATGGAGATCTAATCTTGCGGATGATATGGCGGAAGGCGCAGCATCTGCATCATATCAGTGCATGAAACGCCACATCATGCTAAGATCCGCCAATGACGACGCCCGATCTCAACCTGCTCTTTGCTCTCGACGTGCTGCTGGCGGAAGGCAGCGTGGCCCGCGCGGCACGCCGTCTGCGTCTCAGCCCCTCGGCGATGAGCCGGACATTGGCGCGGCTGCGCGACGCAACGGGCGATCCTTTGCTGGTCCGTGCCGGCCGCGGCCTGGTGGCGACGCCGCGCGCGGAGGAATTGCGCCGCCAAATCAGTCCTGTCGTCCAGGAGGCGGAGGCGCTGCTGCGCCCTGCCGAATTGCTTGATCTCTCAACCCTGGACAGGGTCTTCACGCTGCGCACCAATGAAGGCTTCGTCGAGGAGTTCGGGCCTCGCCTGGTCGCCCGCATCGAGGCCGAAGCGCCGGGGGTGCGGCTGCGTTTCGCGCCGAAGTCCGACAAGGATGTGATGTCGCTGCGCGACGCGGCGATCGACCTGGAAATCGGGGTTGCCGGCGAAACCGGACCCGAAGTGCGCATCCAGGCGCTGTTTCGCGACCGCTTCATCGGCGCTGTCCGATCAGGCCATCCCTTGAGCGAAGGCACGGTGACGCCCGAGCGCTATGCGGCGGGCCGGCACATCAGTGTTTCGCGGCGCGGCCGCGAGAAAGGACCGATCGACGAGGCGCTGGGCGCGCTTGGGCTGCAGCGGACGGTCGTCTGCATGGTCTCGGGTTTCTCGGCCGCGCTCGCCATGGCGCGCGCGTCGGAGCTTATCGCCAGCGTGCCCGAGCGGCACACGGCCGGCGCGCGCGCCGGCATGCACAGTTTTCGGCTGCCGGTCACGACGCTGGAAGTCACCATTTCGATGCTCTGGCATCCGCGCCTCGATGCCGATCCGGCGCAACGCTGGTTGCGCGACTGCGTGCGGGAGGTCTGTGCGGGGCGCTGAGATCAGCGCGCCATCGCCGCCTCGAGCACCTTGAAAATCCTCTGGTCTTCGCACTGCGCGACGTTGAAGCGCAGGAAATGGCTGGCCGTCTGCGACAGGCTGAACGCATTGCCGGGCGCCAGCACGACATTGTCGGCAAGTGCCCGGCGGGCGACTTCGGCCGCGTCAACGCCATCGGGGAGCCTGCACCACAGGAACAGGCCGGCCGGCTGGTCGATCCAGGGCGTGATGCCGATCGCCTTCAGCCGGGCGCCGGTCTCGGCCATGGCGCGCGCCAGCCTGGCGCGCAGCAGATCCATATGCTTGCGGTAACTGCCGTCCTTCAGCAGGGTCAGCACCAATTCGGCGGCCAGGCGTCCGCCGCCGAAAGTGGTAGCGATCTTGAGGTCGGTCAGGCCCTCGATCCAGTCGCGGGGCGCGGCGATGAACCCGCAGCGCACCGACGCCGACAGCGTCTTGGAGAAGCTGCCGATGTGGACGACGCGGTTCAGGCCATCGAATGCCGCCAGCCTCGGGGCAGGGGCATGTCCGAAATCGGCGAAGATGTCGTCCTCGACAATGGTGAGGTCCGACTGGTCGGCGAGCTTCAGCAAACGGTGTGCCGTAACCGGCGACAGGATCGCGCCGGTCGGGTTGTGGATGGCGGAGTTGGTGATGTAGAGGCGCGGCCGGTGCTCGGCGAGCGCCTGCGCGAACAGCTCGATATCGGGCCCCGACGGCGTATAGGGCACGCTGACGACCTTGGCGCGGTGGGCGCGCAGCAAAGCGTGGAAATTGAAATAGCAGGGATCGTCGACCAGCACGGTGTCGCCAGGCTCGATCAGGAACCGGCATAGGAGGTCGATGGCCTGCGTGCCCGATTCGGTCAGCATGATCTGTTCAGGCGAGACTTCGATGCCATGCCCGGCCATGCGCCGCGCCAAGAGTTGCCGCAGCGGCGGCAGCCCAAGCGGCGTGCCGTAGTCGGCAAGCGCGACATCATCGGCGCGCGCTGCCGTGCGGAGTGCGCGCCGCAGCCCGGCCTGCGGCATCCAGGAGGCCGGCAGCCAGCCGCAGCCGGGTTTCAACACCTCGTCGCCGGCGTCCAGCGACTGGCGCGAGACCCAGAGCGGATCGACGGCACGGTCGAGCCGGGGACCGATCTCGGCCAGGGACAACGGTGCCAGCGAGCCGGCGGCGTAGAAGCCCGAGCCCGGCCGGGAGCGGATCGTGCCTTCGGCGGCGAGCCGCTCATAGGCCTCGACCACGGTGGATTTGGACACCTGCATGGATTGGGCGAAGGCGCGGATCGACGGCAGCCGTGCTCCCGGCGTCAGGCTGCGCGCGGCGATCCGCTGGCGAATGGCCGCAATGACGCTTTCGACCAGAGTGGGGGCGCCAAGGGTTCGCGCGCCATCAGTTTCCAAGGCGAGGTCGGTCATCTGTACTGCTCAATATGCCATTACAGTTTCGTAGAATTGTACCGCATTGTCTCTGGCCGCGCCACGGGCATCTGCCCGATAGAAGGCGAAAGCAATGGAGCCTGCAATGGACAAGACCGCGAGCGGCTGGGTGAATGGATTTATCGGCGTGCTGATCTTCAGCGGCTCGCTGCCGGCGACGCGTGTGGCGGTCATGGATTTCGACCCGACCTTCGTGACATCAGCCCGGGCCGCGATTGCCGGACTGCTTGGCCTGGCGATGCTGCTGCTGTTCCGGGAGAAACGTCCGCAGCGCGGCGATCTGGTGTCGCTGGTGATCGTGGCGCTGGGCGTGATCGTCGGCTTTCCCTTGCTGACGGCATTGGCGCTCAAGCACATCACCTCGGCCCATTCGATCATCTTCATCGGCCTGTTGCCGCTGGCGACCGCGATCTTCGGCGTGCTGCGCGGCGGCGATCGCCCTCGTCCGGCATTCTGGCTGTTTTCGTGCATCGGCAGCGCGCTGGTCGCCGGTTTCGCGCTGGCGCAGGGCGTGACCGCCTCGCCGGTCGGTGATGGCCTGATGCTCGCCGCCGTCGTCGTCTGCGGCCTGGGCTATGCCGAGGGCGCCGCGCTGTCGCGCAGGCTTGGCGGCTGGCAAGTGATCTGCTGGGCGCTGACGCTGTCGCTGCCGATCATGCTGGTGCTGACTTTCGCGACCCTGCCGCCATCCTTTGCCGGCATCGGCTCCAACGCCTGGATCGGGCTCGCCTATGTCTCCCTGTTCAGCATGCTGATCGGCTTCGTCTTCTGGTATCGCGGCCTGGCGCAAGGCGGCATTGCGGCGGTGGGCCAGTTACAGCTGCTGCAGCCCTTCTTTGGCCTGGCGCTCGCGGCAACCCTCCTGCACGAGCAGGTCAGCCCGCTGATGGTGGTCGTCACGCTCGGCGTGGTGGCATGTGTGTTCGGGGCGAAGAAGTTCGCGCGGTAGTTCGGGAAGCGCCCCCCCGCCTAGAATTTCGTCACCACCCCAATGCCGATCCCCTCGAAACCGCCCATGGCCATCAAGGCCGCGGGCGCCTCGTCGAGGCTGATCTTCTTGCCGACCAGCAGTTCGGGCTTGAGCTTGCCGTTGCGGATCATGTCCATCATCGCCTGGTAGCGATAGGCCTGCATGCCGTGGCTGCCGAGGATTTCGAGTTCGAAGGCGATGATCTTGTCCATCGGCACTTGCGGGCGGGCGTGCTCGCCCAGCATCAGGCCGACCTGCACATGGCGGCCGCGCCGGCGCAGATTGGCGATCGAGTTGAACGAGGTGGTCGGGTGGCCGAGCGCGTCCATCGACATATGCGCGCCGCCATTGGTGATCTGCTTGACCGCCTTGACCACATTCGGCGTCGTTGACGCATTGATGGTCGCCACGGCGCCGATCTTTTTGGCGAACTCCAGCTTCTCGTCGGTGAGGTCGATGGCGATCACATTGGCGCCCATCGAACTGGCGATCATGATCGCCGACAGGCCGACGCCGCCGCAGCCATGCACCGCCACCCATTCGCCGGGCTTGACCCGCCCTTGGTCGACGATGGCGCGAAACGAGGTGACGAAACGGCAGCCGAGGCTGGCGGCGGTGGCGTATTCCATCTCGTCGGGCAGGCGAACCAGATTGGTGTCGGCGTGCTCTATGCCGACATATTCGGCGAACGAGCCCCAGCCGGTGAAGCCGGGCTGCGTCTGGTGCTCGCAGACCTGATGGTTGCCCGAGTTGCATTCGAAACAGCGGCCGCAGCCGACGGCAAACGGCACCGTCACGCGGTCGCCGGCCTTCCAGCGGCTGACCTGCTTGCCGGCGGCGACGACGACTCCCGCCAGCTCATGGCCCGGCACATGCGGCAAGGTGATGCCGTCATCATGGCCCATCCAGCCATGCCAGTCGCTGCGGCACAGCCCTGTCGCCTCGACCTTGATGACGACGCCATCGGCGGCCGGTTTCGGATCGGGGACGGTCTGGATCGTCGGCGCTTCGCCGAACTTCTCGAAGACGACGGCTTTCATCGGTCACTCCACCCCTGCGCGATAGATCGGTTCATCGCTTCATGGAAACGAAGAACCACTCTATCTCATTGTTTTGACGCAATCCCAGACGGAAAACCGCATCACACTTTTCCTGGAATTGCTCCGGGGAAACGATAGCCGATTCCCTGGCCGGTCAAGCGGAAATCGATTCCGCCAGCCTGACCAGTCTGCTGAACCGGCCAGGGTCAGCCGTTTTCCCGGTTGAGGAAATCCGCGAGCATTGTGTCGCCGGGGCGGGCGGCTACATGATCTTCTACTCGCTCGGCGCGTCGGCAGTAGCAGCCTTTACTCCGCATCGATCTGGTTCTGCGGAGCGGCTGTCTGGAAAGCTGGCAGTGCCATGCAGGCGGCGTTGATGCGGGTGATCGTCGGGTAAGGGGTCAGGTCGACGCCGAAACGGGCGTTGCTGGTGATCTGTGCCGCCAGGCAGATATCGGCCAGCCCCGCCGCCTCGCCGTGGCAGAATGTTCCGGTCTGAGGCGAGGAAGCCAGAATCTTTTCAAGTGGCTGAAAGCCTTCGTTCACCCAGTGGCGGAACCAGTTGGTGATGTCCTGGTCGCCGGCACCGAACAAGGTGCGCAGCGAGGTCAGCACGCGCAGATTGTTCACCGGGTGGATGTCGCAGGCGATCATCTGCGCCAGCATTCGCACGCGCGCCCGGCCAAGCGGGTCCTTCGGCAGCAGCGGCGGCGCGGGCTGGATCTCGTCGAGATACTCGATGATCGCCAGCGACTGCGTCAAAAGCGTGCCGTCGTCGAGCACCAATGCCGGCACCAGCCCCTGCGGGTTGACCGCGAGATAGGCCGGCTCCAGATGCTCGCCATGGCGCAGATGATGCGGGACATAGTCATAGCTCAGCCCCTTCATCTCCAGCGCGATCCGCACCCGGTAGGAGGTGGAGGAGCGGAAGTAATTGTGCAGGACGATGTCGCTCATGGCCTGTCATTCATGATTGCGGCTGGCCGATCGTCGCTTCGATCGTGCCGATGCCGTCGACGCCGCCGGTCATCGTCTCACCCGGATTGACCGCGCCGACGCCGGCCGGCGTGCCGGTGAAGATCAGGTCGCCAGCCTGCAATTCTACGCCCTCGCTGCAGATCGAGACAATGTCGGCGATTGGCCAGATCAGCTCGGTGAGATCGGCGTCCTGCCGGACCTTGCCGTCGACGGCAAGCCAGATGCGCGCTTTCGTCGGATGGCCGGTCTTTTGTGCAGGAACCAGCGGGCCGCAAGGGGCGGAACGGTCGAAGGCTTTCGACCAGTCCCAGGGCCGCGCCGCCTTCTTGGCCTCATCCTGGAGATCGCGGCGGGTGAGATCGATGCCGACCGCGTAGCCCCAGACGTGGTCGAGCGCACGCTCGCTGGGAATGCGGAAACCGGCTTTGCCGATCGCGGCCACCAGCTCGATCTCGTGGTGCAGATTGGTCGTCAGCGGCGGGTAGGGGATGACGGTGCCGGAATCGACCACCGCGTCGGCCGGCTTGGTGAAGAAGAAGGGCGGATCGCGCTCGTTATTGCCGAATTCGCGCGCATGCGCCGCATAGTTGCGGCCCACGCAGAAGATGCGCCGCACGGCAAAGCGCTCGGCCGACCCGCTGATGGCGACGGAAGGCGTTGGCGGCACGGGAAGGACGAAGGCGGTCATGGCGGTCTCTGCGTTGGATATCAGGACGATGGCGGCACCTTCGGCCGATTTCGGAGACCGGGCAAGGCGTCGCTTTTCATAAAGCACGGGCTTTGCCCGGCCGTATAAGGAATTCAGGGTCCCCATCACATTTGCAGCGACCTATCAACCGGCGATAGACTATTTGCTAATAATCCGGCCATGGTCGCGGGACTATGGTGTGGCAGGTAAACCGGAACGAGCCACATGACAGTCCCCAACGATCGCGCCCGGTTCCTGATCATCGACGACCATCCGCTGTTTCGCGAGGCGCTGCATAGCGCCGTTCAGATGGCCTATCCGGAGGTCGACACGGTCGAGGCACGCTCGATCGCAGAGGCGCTCGATCTCCTGGCCGACGCCAAGCCTTTCGACCTTGCGCTGCTCGATCTCTCAATGCCCGACGTGCACGGCTTCGACGGGCTGCTGCAGCTCAGGACCCGCTATCCTCGCCTGCCGGTGGTGATCGTATCGGGCTATGAGGAGCCGCGGATCATTTCCGAGGCGCTGTCCTATGGCGCTGCCGGCTTCATCCCGAAATCGGCGCGCAAGAGCGATCTGGCCGCCGCCATCCGTTCGGTGATGGACGGCGCGATCTATGTGCCGGAAACCTATGAAGGCCAGCCGGCGGACGCCGACAGCGTCGATCGCGCCGACATGGTCCAGCGCCTGTCCAAGCTGACGCCGCAGCAGTTGCGCGTGCTGCAGATGCTGCGCCAGGGCCTGCTCAACAAGCAGATCGCCTACGAACTGCAGGTCGGCGAGACCACGGTGAAGGCGCATGTCTCGGAGATCCTGCGCAAGCTCAACGTCTACAGCCGCACGCAAGCGGTGATCGAGGTTTCGAAGCTGGATAATGCGGAGCTTTTCAGGGATCAGGCTGGGTTTTGATCTTTTACCTCCATGTCAGGGGGTATGGAGCTAAGCCAGCAAATGCGCCAGCAGTGCCCGCAACTGCGCCGGTTTCAGCGGTTTGCGCATCAGTTCGATGCCGTCGGCGCGCGCGGCCTTGGCGACGGCTTCGGAACTGTCGGCGGTGACGATCAGCGCCGGAACGGCGCGGCCGAGATAGTCGCGGACTTCCGATATGGTGGCGGTGCCGAGGTCACCGCCGTCGAGATGCTGGTCGGCAATGACGATGTCAGGCACCCAGTCGGTATCGCCGAGCAGGTCAAGCGCATCGTCGGTCGAGGTCGCTGCCCGCACCAGGCATTGCCAGCGCTCGAGCAGGAAGGTCATGGCCTCCAGCACCTCGGCGTCGTTCTCGACCAGCAGCACCTTGGTGCCGAACAGGCCGTAGCCGCGCGACCGCTCCAGGCTGGTGGCGCTGGCGATGGCGTCGGCGGGGGCGCCGATGCCGACCGGGACATCGATATGGAAGATCGTGCCGCGCCCGACCTTTGACGAGAAGGTCACGGGGTGGCCGAGGGCGCCGGCCATGCGGCGCACGATGGCAAGCCCGAGCCCCAGGCCGCCGCCGTCGAGCCCCGCATTGGCGGGCAAGGTGCCGCGATGGAATTCCTCGAACACCGCCTCGCGCTGGTCCTCGGGGATGCCGCAGCCGGTATCGGCGACGTCGATGCGGATCGTATCGCCGCGATGCCTGGTGCCGACGAGCACGCCACCCGAGCGGGTATAGCCCAGCGCGTTGGAGAGGATGTTCTGCAGGATGCGGCGCAGCAGCGTGCGGTCGGAGCGGACCACGGCATTGACCGGCCGGAATTTCAGCGACAGCCGCTTCATTTCCGCGACCGGCTGGAAATCCGAGCGCAGCGACGAGAACAGCGCCTCCAGGTTGACGTCGCCGATGTCGGGGTGCACCACGCCGGCGTCGAGCTTGGAAATATCGAGCAGGGTGCGCAGCAGGTCCTCCATCGTCTCCAGCGAGCGCTCGACCTGCCGCACCAGCTTCCTGCCTTCGTCGCTGGTCTGCACCTCGGCGAGCGCCGAGACGGACAGATGAGCCGCGTTCAGCGGCTGCAGCACGTCATGGCTGGCGGCGGCGAGGAACCTCGTCTTGGACAGGTTCGCGAACTCGGCGTTTTCCTTGGCGGCGCTGAGGTCGATGTTGGACTGTTCCAGCCGCCGCAAGGTCGAGTGCAACTCCTCGGTGCGCATGCGCACCCGGTTTTCGAGCGAGATGGCGGTCTGGAACAGCGAGAAGGCATTGCCTTGCTGGTCCATCGAGCGCTCGACGCGGCTGACCAGGGCGGCATTGATCTTCTTCAGTTTTTCGAGGTCGTTTATATCCTTGAGCGGCATCTTGTCATTCTGCAGCCTGGCGTTCGCCAAAGGCAATGCCGGTGAAGGTCTGGTTCAAATGCATCGACCGGTACTGTTCGCCATAGGTGCCGAAGCCGACGACATTGTTGACCCGGTAGAGTTCCGAAATATCACGAAAGACCTGCCGGTTGCGCGCATCGAGCCGGCGCAGCACGCAGTCGAAGCCGAGGATCAGGTCGATGCCGCCAAGCCTCGCCTCGACCTCGCGCAGGGCCGCGCGTGTCGATTCCACCATGTCCTTGGGTTGGGCGATCGACAGCACGACGCCGTCGTCGATGGCGCAGAAGAACGACAGCGAGCCGTCCGCGTGCATCCTCTGGATCGAGCGGCAATAATATTCACCGCCCACCTTCACCACGACCGGGTGCGAGGCGAAGCTCAGCGGCGTCAGGGTCTGCGGGACGATACCGACGGAAGCGGCATATTCTTCTGCCGCGTTGGTGGCGTTGAACTCGCGTACGATGCGGTGATCGGCATCGGACGCCGTGACCACCAGTTTTTCGTCGGTCGGCACGAAATTGTCGGTCTTGAAGACGTGGAACGGAATTTCCGTGGCGATCAGCACGATGATGGCGCTGTCCGAGGTGACCCTGCCATTCGAGATCAGGCGCGTCGTCTCGAATTTCAGGTCATCGCCGGCCGAGCCGCCGAGCAGGGGTATGTCGTCAAGACCCCAATGGATGGCAGAGCTGACCGCTTCCTCGGCATAGGACAGCCCGTCGATGAAGCAGAGCGCGAAGGTGTTCCTGGTCCGCTCGCCGCCCACCCGGACGCGCAGCGTGCGCCGCAAGGCCTCGACCTCGCCGGTGATCCTGTCCATGCCCGACGAGGATAGATTGTCCACCATGGCGCTGACCGCGGTGAACGACGCCGAGGGAAGCAGCATCGCCAGCATGTGGCCTTCCTCGAGCCCCTGCGGCGTGATCTCGCCGGCGGTGGAGCAGCCAGCATGGTGAAGCCCCGGCGCATACGCCGAGAGCGCCCGCGACAGGGCGCCGGCCTCGACAAGGCTTTGGGAGAAGAACACGAGGGCAAAGCCGGCGTCGATTGCCGCGGCCTCGCTGGCGACCGCGCGAGCGAAAGCAACCGGGTCGGGCTCGTCCGTGGTCAGCGCCGACAGGCCGCAAGCGTAGCGCGTCCGTGAACTGGTCAGCGGCGTTCTCCCGCATTTCCTCCGACGCTCTTTTATACGCGGCTGTTTTTACAGGCTTCTGGCGCGCAGGCGTCGAAGGATATTGTTGCTTCCAATCGGTGTTTTGGCAATGGGGTGAGGGGAATGTGCCTCCGGCCGTGGCCATGACCGAAAGTACAATGATCCGCCTTTTCCGTCGCGCTGTTTTTTGTGCGTTGTGCGGTGTACGAATAACGCATGGCCGAAGTGCCAGCGGCGCGTCGGCAGCGTGATGACCAAGGTTGATACCCAGGGAGGATTCATGTCGGACGTTTCGTTGATGGTGAACGGCAGGCGGTTCAGCGGGACCGCCGAGGATCGAACGCTGCTGGTTCACTTCCTGCGCGAGAATCTCGGCTTGACCGGCACGCATGTCGGCTGCGACACCTCGCAATGCGGGGCCTGCGTCGTCCATGTCGACGGCAAGGCGGTGAAGTCCTGCACCATGCTCGCGGTACAGGCGTCCGGCTCGAGCGTTGTAACGATCGAAGGTCTCGCCAACGGCGCCGACCTGCATCCCGTGCAGGCCGCCTTCAAGGAACATCACGGCCTGCAATGCGGTTTCTGCACGCCTGGCATGATCATGGCGGCAACCGACATGATCAACCGCCATCCCGAAGGCCTCGACGAGGCGACGGTGCGAGCCGAACTGGAAGGCAATATCTGCCGCTGCACCGGCTACCATAACATCGTCAAGGCGATCCTCGCCGCATCGAAGACGATGGCGAAGGGGACCAAGGGCAGGGCCAAGCAAGCGGCGTGATGAACAAGGCAGTAGGGCAGTAGAGCACTAAGGCAGTAGGGAACCAGCAGAAAAACTTCCCTGCTGCCTTAGTGCCCTGCTCACCTACTCCCCTTAAATTCGGGAGGAATTTCTGATGGGTATTGAAGGTGTTGGCGCTCGGGTGGCGCGCAAGGAAGACAAAAGGTTCATCACCGGCGCCGGTCGCTATGTCGACGACATGGTGGTTCCCGGCATGAAGCATGCGGCTTTCGTGCGCAGCCCGCACGCGCATGCGCAGATCAAGAAGATCGACGTCAAACGAGCGCAAGCCATGCCCGGCGTCATCGGCGTGCTGACCGGCAAGGAGCTCAAGGCCGACGGCATCGGCAACCTCATCTGCGGCTGGATGATCCATTCCAAGGACGGTTCGCCGATGAAGATGGGCGCCTGGTCGCCGCTGGCCGTCGACAAGGTGCGCTATGTCGGTGACGCCGTCGTCATCGTCGTGGCCGAGACCAAGGGGCAGGCCCGCGATGCGGCCGAGGCGGTCGAGATCACCTACAAGGAATTGAAGGCCGTCGTCGAAGCCACCAAGGCGCTCGAAAAGGGCGCGCCGCAGATCCATGCCGAGGCCGAGAACAACCTGATCTTCGACTGGGAGATCGGCGATGCCAAGGCGACCGACGCGGCGATCAAGGCCGCGGCGCATGTCACCCGCATGAAGATCGTCAACAACCGGCTGGTGCCGAATGCCATGGAGCCGCGCGCGGCTCTCGGCCACTACGACAAGGCCGAGGACCATTACACCTGCTGGACGACATCACAGAACCCGCATGTCGCGCGGCTGGTGATGAGCGCCTTCTACAATGTCGCGCCGGAAAACAAGCTGCGCGTCATCGCGCCGGATGTCGGCGGCGGCTTCGGCTCCAAGATCTACATCTATCCCGAAGAGATCGTCTGCCTGTGGGCTTCCAAGAAAACCGGCGTGCCGGTCAAATGGGTCGCCGACCGCACCGAAAGTTTTCTCTCCGACGCGCATGGCCGCGACCATGTCTCGACGGTGGAAATGGCTTTCGACAAGAACAACCGGGTCACCGGGCTGAAGGTCGACACGATCGCCAATCTCGGCGCCTACATGTCGCTGTTCTCGTCCTGCGTGCCGACCTATCTCTACGCGACGCTCTTGTCGGGCCAGTACGACATTCCGGCCATCCACGCCAATGTGCGCACGGTCTACACCAACACGGCTCCTGTCGATGCCTATCGCGGGGCAGGGCGGCCGGAAGCCACCTATCTCCTGGAACGCACGATGGAAGCGGCGGCGCGCGAGCTTGGCGTGTCGCCTGCCGAATTGCGGCGCAAGAACTTCATCACCTCCTTCCCGCACCAGACACCGGTGATCATGAACTATGACGCCGGCGACTATGGCGCCTCGCTCGACGCGGCCATGAAAGCTTCGGATTATGCCGGCTTTGCCAAGCGCAAGGCGGCGGCCGCTAAGAAGGGCTTGCTGCGCGGCATCGGCATGAGCTGCTACATCGAGGCTTGCGGCATCGCGCCGTCGGCGGCGGTCGGCTCGCTTGGCGCCGGCGTCGGCCTTTGGGAATCGGCCGAAGTGCGGGTCAATGCCGTCGGCACGATCGAGGTGCTGACCGGCTCGCACAGCCATGGCCAGGGCCACGAGACGACCTTCGCGCAACTGGTCAACCAGCGTTTTGGCGTACCGATCGATTCGGTTTCGATCGTCCATGGCGACACCGACAAGGTGCAGATGGGCATGGGCACTTACGGTTCGCGCTCGGGCGCGGTCGGCATGTCGGCGATATCAAAGGCCCTCGACAAGGTCGAGGCCAAGGCCAAGAAGATCGCCGCCCACCTGCTCGAAGCCGACGAGGGCGACATCGTCATCGAGAACGGTGCGCTGAAGGTTGCCGGGACCGACAAGAACGTGCCGTGGTTCCAGGTGGCGCTGGCCGCCTATACCGCCCACAATCTGCCGGCAGGGATGGAGCCCGGATTGAAGGAAACGGCCTTCTACGATCCGTCGAACTTCACCTTCCCGGCGGGCTGCTACATCTGCGAGGTCGAGATCGAACCGGAGACCGGAACGACAGAGATCGTCCAATTCGTGGCCGCCGACGATTTCGGCAACATCATCAATCCGATGATCGTCGAGGGCCAGGTGCATGGCGGCATCGCGCAAGGGATCGGCCAGGCGCTGCTGGAGGGCGCCCATTATGACGCCAGCGGACAGCTGCTGACCGCGAGTTACATGGACTATACGATGCCCCGCGCGGGCGACCTGCCGTCGTTCAAGGTCTCGACCTCGAACACGCCATGCCCGGGCAACCCGCTCGGCATCAAGGGGTGTGGCGAGGCCGGCGCCATCGGCTCGCCGCCGGCGGTGATCAACGCCATCACCGATGCCATCGGCATCGCCGACATCGCCATGCCCGCCTCGCCGCCCACCGTGTGGGCCGCGATCCGCGCCGCGAAGCACTGAGGAGGAACAACCATGTATTCGGTTAACTACCATCGCGCCGCCTCGGTTGCGGATGCCGCCAAGCTGGTGAAGAGCGGCGACGCCAAGCTGCTGTCCGGCGGCATGACGCTGATACCTGCCATGAAGACGCGGCTGGCGGCCCCTTCCGATCTCGTCGATCTGTCGCGCATCAAGGAGATGCAGGGCGTCAAGGTGTCGGGAAAGACGGTCACTATCGGCGCGGCCACCACGCATTTCGACGTCTCCAACGACGAGAAGCTCAAGAAGGCCTGCCCGGCGCTTGCCCATCTGGCATCGCTGATCGGCGATCCGGCGGTGCGCTACAAGGGCACGATCGGCGGTTCGATCGCCAACAACGATCCGGCGGCCGACTATCCGGCGGCCCTTCTGGCATTGGGCGCCACCATCGTCACCAACAAGCGCGAGATATCGGCCGACAAGTTCTTCAAAGGGCTGTTCGAAACGGCCTTGAAGGATGGCGAGATCATCACGGCGGTCTCCTTCACCGCCCCGGCAAAGGCGGCCTACGAAAAATTCCGTAACCCGGCCTCACGCTACGCGATCGTCGGCGTGTTCGTGGCCAAGGGCAAGGACGGCGTCAGCGTCGCGGTGACCGGCGCCGGTGACGACGGCGTGTTCCGCTCGAAGGAGATCGAGGCAGCCCTTGCGAAGAATTTCGACGCCGCATCGCTCGCCGGCGTGAAAGTGCCGGCGAAGAACCTGATGAGCGACATCCACGCTTCCGCCGACTACCGCGCCAACCTGATCGCAGTCATGGCCAAGCGCGCGGTGGCAGCGGCTAACGCCTGACAGCATCGGTTGCCGACATGAAAGGGGCCATCTTGGCCCCTTTTGTATGCGGCAGTGTAGCCGTGCGGCTCGTGAAGGAATTCCGCCACGCGGCCGCTCCCTTGCTCGAGGCATTTCCGCCAGCCTGCTGCCCAAGGAACTGCGTCGCTGCCAATCTCGCACTTGCACAAACCTATATTGCACTGCAGTATGGGTTGGGGCGGGAATGCGAGCCGGGTTCGGACATGTACCGCCGTGCCCTTTCGCATGCCAATGCGAAGGATCGGCATGTCCGAAATTACCGCGACCCAGATGGTTCCGTCCCGATCCGCCGTCGACAGATCGGCCAGAACAAGATTGGCCTATCTCGATGGCTGGCGCGGCCTGTCGATCGCCCTGGTGCTGATCGGGCATTTTTTCCCGGTGCCCGGAATCAATCTGGGCGTGCTCGGCGTCGAATTCTTCTTCGTGCTCAGCGGCCGGCTGATGGGCGAGATCCTGTTCATCGAACGCTATCCGCTGAAGAAGTTCTTCAAACGCCGCTTTTCGCGCATCTACCCGGCACTGCTGGTCTTCGTCGTCATCGCCATGATCGCGCTTTCCGGCACCTTCGTCGCCTTCAAGTGGAAGGCGGCGCTGACGGCACTGACATTCACCTACAATTACGCCGGAATTCTCGTCACCCGCGCCGGAGCGCTCGACCATATCTGGTCGCTTTGTGTCGAGGAGCATGCCTACATCATCCTGGCGTTGATCAGCGCGCTCGTCTCCAGCCGCAATCTCGTCATCCCTTTGCTGGTGACGCTCGCCTTGTTCGCAATGGCCAATGGCGCGGTGTCGTACTGGGTGTTCAGGCTGGATTACGAAGCTACCTACTGGCGCACCGATGTGCACATCGCCTCGATCCTACTGTCGGCTTCGATCTGCCTGCTCAAGGCCGAAGGCCGGCTGCCGGAGGTGCTGAAGGGGCGTTATATCGCCCTGGCAGCGGCGGCGGTCGCGGTTTTGCTGTTCATGGACCCGGTGCCGACGCCGATCCACTATCTCCTGGCGGTGCCGCTGCTGGCGCTGGCCGTCAATGCGCTCGATTTCAGCACGCCAATCTTTTCCAAATTGCTCTCGTCCTGGCCCATGGCGACGTTGGGCCTGTGGTCGTACTCACTCTATCTGTGGCAGCAGCCCTTCTACAAATTCGTCTACGAGCAAGGCAGCAGTCCGTGGCCGATGCTGGCCGGTGTCTTTGCCTGCGCGCTCTGCAGCTATTACCTCATCGAGCGGCCGGCGCGTGAATGGCTGAACCGCAATTGGTGATTCAGGCGTCATCGCGCCGAGGCACTGTTGTTGCGAGCCTGAGATAGCGCCGCAGGCCGGCTTCGCCGCGCGGCATTGTCCAGCGATGGTTCCAGGCGAAGGCCGGCCGCAGCAGGGGTGCCAGGAATTTGAGGATCGGCCTCTCGACAGTGACCTGCCAGGTCAGTTGGACATGGGTGCCGCTGCCCGACGGCGAGAGTTCGGCCCGCCACAGCCCGTCGAAGTCGCCAAAGGTTTTCACGACGACCAGCCGGCCCGGCTCGAGTTCTGCGGCCTCGATGATGAAGTTCAACTCATAGGGCAGGGCGCCGCGCGCCCGCGCCCTTGCCCGCGAGCCGACTGACGCCTTGCCCTTGCGGTCGAGCGGAACCACTTCCTTGTAGACCTCGCCCCACCAGAGCGGCAGCAATTCAGCGTCGGAGAGCACGTCCCACACTTGCTGCGGCGTGCCTTCGGGAATGTCCCAGCTTTCGTCGAAGCGGAAGACGTTGCTTGGCATCGCGGTTCCTCCATTTGGTGGAACGCTTATATTAGGCGCGTCTTCTTTATGTGGCCAGCAATCAGGCGACGATCTGCTTGACGTAATACCGCACCGCTTTCTTGCCGCCGTGGATCACTGCTTCGCCGACCTCGGCAAAGCCCAGCGCGGCGTGGAAGGCGTCCGAGGCGGGGTTGGGCGGATCGGCGTTGACCTCGCAGGTGACCAGCGTGTGGCCGGCGCGTTCGGCATGTTCGAACAGGTCCTGATAGAGCCGGCGCGCATGGCCGCGGCCTCTTGCATGCGCCGCCACGACGACGCGGTCGACATAGATGAAGCGTTCGTAGCGTTCGCGGAACCAGATGAAGTTCGGGCTGTCGTAGTTGGCTTCCTGGTCGAAGGTCATGATGAAGGCCTCGAGATCGCCGATGCGCCGTGCGTAGAACGCCTCGCCGAGCAGGAACGACAGCCGCTCGGCTTCGAGCCAGGACAGTTCGGCGGCATGCTCGTTGTTGAGCGCCAGTATGTCCGCTTCGTCGCCTTGCGCTATGCGGTCTATCGGGGTGGTCATGCCTTGGCCGCCGCGATCGTCGCCGCCACCTGCGGTGTGTCGGTCACTGTGTTGCGGTATTCGCGATCGAGATTGGAGCCGCCCATGCCAACCTTGGGATTGCGGTAGTGCATGGCGCTTGGCACGTCCTTCAGCGCTGCAAAGTGCATTTCGGCCAGTCCGGTTCTTTGGCGCACCTCGGCGATGTTGCCGAGATCGAGCCCGCCGCAACCGAGGATGATGATGCGGTCGCCGGCCTGCCGCACGAGATCCGCCAGTATGGACAATCCTTCGATCGCGGTGTCGCGTTGGCCGCTGGTCAGCACGCGGCCGACCTTGCAGCCAATCAGCGCCTCCAGCGCCTCGGCCGGGTCGCGTGTCATGTCGAAGGCGCGATGGCAGGTGACGTTCAGGGAGCCGGCGGCCTCCGTCAATTCGCTCATGCGCTTCTCGTCGATGGTGCCGTCGGCGTTCAGGCAGCCGAACACCACGCCCGGCACGCCGAGATCGCGCAGCGCCGCGACATCGGCGAGCATCGAGCGGTATTCGGTCTCGCTGTAGAGAAAATCGCCGCCGCGCGGCCGTACCATGACGTGAAACGGCACTGTCGCCTGATCGAGAGCCGCGCGCACCGTGCCGAGGCTCGGCGTGATGCCGCCTTCGACCAAGCTGGCGCACAGTTCGACCCGGTCGGCGCCGGCAGCCTGCGCGGCGAGCAGGCCATCGATGCCTTCGACACAGATTTCGATCAGCGGCAGGCGGGTTTGCGTGGTCAAGGGGCGATCCAGTTCATGATGTTGCGCAAAGCCCTAGCACCCGGGCGGCTGGCGCGAAAGCGTGAACGGCGCACCGCCATTTGGACCAGCCGACATTTCCCGGCTTGACAGTCCTATAACTGTGTAGTTATGAATAACCCATAGCTACACGGTTATGGATTGACCGGTGGCCGTGCGGCGGCAGCCGAAATTCCATCTGCTGAAAATCCCGGATGCGTTGCTTCCGGGCTCGGCAAAACACGTCCTGACGAAAACGCTTCAAAAGGAGAAGACCATGCAAGCTAGACTCAAGAATCCCGTGATGCTCATCCCAGGCGCCCTGCAGGCGCTGCTGGCGTTGGACAAGTCGACCGAAGCGGCCGACATACCCTATGTGACGCGCAAGCTCATTCATCTGCGCGCCAGCCAGATCAATGCCTGCAGCCTCTGCGTCGACATGCACGCGCGCGAACTGAAGAAGGCCGGCGAGAAGGACGAGCGCATTTTTGCGCTGGCTGCGTGGCGCGAGACGCCCTACTTCACCGACGCCGAACGGGCCGCCCTGGCGCTGGCCGAGGCCGGCACGAGGCTTGCCGACCGGCCCGACGCGGTGCCGGACGATGTCTGGGACGAAGCCGCCCGCCACTATGATGAGAAGGCCCTCGCCGCGCTGGTTGTCCAGATCGCCCTGATCAACGCCTTCAACCGGCTGAATGCGACGACACGACAGATGGTCGGCAGCTGGGGCTGAGCACCGGTCCTGCGCTGCAGGATGGTCATCCGATACGGAGCGGGAAGGCGGGCGGCGCGTTGCCTCCCGCCTTTCGCCACATGAGCGTGACGCCTGGCTACTGCCGCAGTTCCGTGTTCTTGGCGCCTTGCTCGACCTGGTCGATCACCAGGAGCTTGACCGGGCCATCGCCGATGTTCGTGGCCTGATGCCACTGGCCGATCATCTCGATGATGAAATCGCCTGTGTTGTAGGTGTTGCTGTTGCCGGTCTCGACATTGGTGACCTTCAGCGTTCCGGCCTCGACATAGGCATAGCGCGGGAAGGGGTGCCGGTGCACCGGCAAGGTCGCGCCCGGTGCGATGTCATAGCTCGACACCAGCACCTGCACGTTCTTCTGCGGCAGCGTGATCGGCTGGCCGGAAGCGGTGGTCGTGCGTGATGCGAGCGGGGTGACGACGACAGGCGCGGTGCTGCTGTCCAGTGCCAGAGCGCAATTCGCGTAAAGCGCAACCGCGGCCAGCAGAACCGAAATCAGGATTTTGCGCATGATACCTCCCCGAACCGAGGCATCTATCGCGCGGCGGACAACCGCGTGCAAGCGGGAGTGGCGTTCGACATTGCGATGAATGGCTCAATCGACCAGCCAGCCGAAGACTTCCTTCATATTCCGCCTGCTCCGCGTCGGGCAGCTTGCCGGAATTTGACGCAGAACAATGTGCCGCCCGATCGCCGGCCCTACAGAATTGCGTTCAGTCGTAGGAGCTCGGACATGATGTTTGATGCAATGACCAGACGCACGGTGGTAGGCACGATGGTCTCCTTTCCGCCCATGGGGGCCGCTGCGGCGGAAAAGATTTTTGCCGCAAACTCGAACGAAAGTCCCATCCTGGCGGGTTTTCGGCGCTGGGAGGCACTGACGAATTCGATCTCCCTGGACATTTCCGACCGCGATCTGAAACGCGTTTATCAAGACATGTCGGAGATCGTGAAGGCCATCCTTGCCATCCCGGCTACAAATACGCACGAGTTCGCGGCGCAGTTCCTGGTTGTTTGCAGCGGCGACGCGATCGAATACCAGCGAGCGGCCCAACAGCTCCATGCCCATGCGCAGAGCATTGTCGGTATGGCGTGAGGGGGGCGCCGTGGGATGGCTCCGCAGGCTTCCTCGCCGTTCCACGTAATCCATCGCAAGCTCCCTGGAAAGCAATGGTGAAGCGGCGATTTTTATTGCGCTCGCCCCGGGCCGCTCTCTGGTCTCCGCCGGCTTTGATCTACCTTTAGCGCGCGATCGAAGATGGGTTCGCTTCATTTAATTGATGGATGAAGCCTAATATGAGTAGGTGCTAATAAATACTCACGTCCTATGTTTTGCAGAGACTCGCTGGTGGGTGGCCCAATATGACCAAGACGACACTCATTGCTATCGCTGTCCTTGCCATCAGCATCGGCTATGCCGAGGCCAAGGACAGGGACCGGCCGGTTTGCACCGCGTCGAGCCCACTCTCCAAGGTTCTCGGTAACAAATGTTTGCTCGTCAAGGGATCGATGATCTATGGCGACATTGCCGAGCTTTCCCAGATAGTTCGTTTGGCCTGGTAGCCAAGGCGGCGGCATGTTTCGCCATCCTGTTTGCCCTTAAGGTCGAGCACCGCGCCGGTCGACTACAAACGCAAACCAGCTCCCTTTCGGAAGTGCTGGACGATTTGGGGTGATGGCGCCGGCGAACTCGCCTTCGTGGAAGAGCTGATTGCCAGTTTGATCTGATTTGACGCGGCCTCTTTGCGGGTCATTCGCAGGGGTTTGCCAAAGCGAGCATGGTTTTCCACCGTTAACTCTTTCGATCGAGTTTTCTTGCTGGCGCTTCGGTGACTCGTTTATTAGAGACTCCTTATGGAGCGACGGCACGCAATCCGAAGGGTCAATGATGGCCTCTGGGAAGTCTACGACATAGACAACAACAAGGTTGTGCGCGTGGGTGGAGTGCCCTTGACAAACTTGTTGGGTGAAGACGCGCTCGACGCGTTGGACCTGATAAGGGATGGCTTCCTGACCCCAGGCCAGTCCAGGAGGACAAAGGCCTAAGCAAGGTGCCAGTTCAGGGCGACTAGTCGGGCGGCGGAAGTTGCAATTCCTGATGCAAACGCTGATTGACAGCGAAAGCGATCGCATCGGACTCACGTTCGAAGGCTCTAGAATAGGTGTTGCCGTCCGTTGTTACGATCGTAACAACCCACTCGCCTAGGGATTGGCTGATTTCTACAGTTGGGGCCATGCTCCTGCTTCAAAAACTGACGGTTTCGGAATGTCTCACGAAGTCGACGCCCTTCATATTAGCGGTCACGAATATAATGCCATGGATGGCTGTGATTCTGCAAATCGTGCGCAAGCCGAAACCGACTTTCGAAAGCGCCAAGCGAGCGACCTGACAGTGGCCCATCGCGGCTTATTGGAGCAAGCCGGCTATTGCTTTCGTCGGGCCACGCTCATCGTCCGGGGCGGGTCGGCGGGCAGGGTGCTGATCGGCCGTGTCGCCTGACATCACCTTTTAGACCCTGCGCAGCTTTGATCACGGCCTTGCGGCTGTTACCGTGTTTTAGGATCAACTCCCAGACCAGGTCCGCAGTCAAACCGTTCTCCGAAGCGAAACTTTCGACCTGATGGTCGTGAATAGCATCATGCCAGGCCTTATAGCCGCCCATTTGGGTCTCCGCTCCAGGCGCCGCATGGCAAGTATATGCGTCCATGCTAATATTGTAGAAACATGCGAACGAAGGACGCAATCAGGCCCATGGCGCGGTCTAGGAGGCCGTTCAGACGCTTCTCGACTGACCGGCGCATTCGCGCGGGTTCATCCCCGCCGGCATACCGAAAGGTCCCACGTGCCGACGTGAGCGGTCATTGGGCGATCTCCCGCTCTACTTGGTCCATGACGCGGTGCCCTGCGGCGCCTAGAACCTTCGCGATGCGGAGCAGTCGAATGGCTAGGCGAATTTTCGGCCTGACAGGGAAGTGTCTTGTCTTCTCATGCCAAAAATCGAAAGCCAGACTCTGACCATCTCGATGTCGAGCTCTCGGTTTTTGTTGAGGCATCCGAAAGCACCGGTGGTGAGGGTCCCGCCGACGACCCCAACTGCCCCAGACGCAACGGCATTCCAAACCTTGGATGGCATCGCGCTAGCCCCTTTCATTGAAAGTTGGATAGTCGCGCAGGAACGCGTGCGAAAGCGCCATCACGACCGGAAAGGACGGGGAGACTCGCAATTATAGCCCCAGACGTAGCCCCAAAGGAAAAAGCGCAATTTCGCGCTCACGCAGACATCATAGCCAAGTGCTTGAGAATGTTTGGCTCCCCGGGCCGAATGAAACCGCGAACTACGAGCTGCTGATCCCCCTCGAAACTACGCCAGAACCTTCCGACGGTTCTGACCCGTCAAGAGCGCGATTTCGCGCTCTTGCCAATTTCTAAAGCCAATGTTTTCGAAATAGCGACAGCGTTGGAAATACTTTTACGATTTCCTCGCGAAATATCTTTAAACCTGTAGGCGCTATCCCTACTTCATCCATTGTCTATCAAGGCAACACCGATGTAACATCGCTCACGGCTGCGCTTGCCCTTACTGGGGACTCGGGACGCGCGGTCACTTTCCGATACTGAGCAGCCCAAGCGTTCGACACGCCCTTAGTGCGTCGAGCGTGTCGGTGCGCGATCTCCCCGCTTCATCAATCAACACCAACCGGGTGGCCGTTGGGTGAACAAACCTGCGCGCCCTATAGGAGAGAAGAGATGGAAACCCTACAATATCTCGGCCCGATGGAATGGATGGCGATCGAAGTAGCGGTACTAGTCATCGCGCTGGCAATCCTGTTGTGGTGGAGCGGCGTGGTCCGCTACATCCCAAACGACAGGCTCGGCATCTTGGAAAAACTATGGAGTTTTCGCGGCTCCGTCAGCAGCGGCTTCATTGCGCTCAACCGTGAGGCAGGCTACCAGCCGGAAGTCGTGCGCGGCGGCCTGCATTTCTTCATGCCGTTCCAGTATTCGATGCATCGCGCCAACCTTGTCACCATCCCGCAGGGTCAGATCGGCTATGTCTTTGCCCGCGATGGCAAGCCGCTGCCTCCGACGCAGACACTTGCTTCCAACACCGACGCCGATGATTTCCAGGATGTGCGCGGCTTTCTCGAAAAAGGCGGACAGAAAGGACCTCAACGCAAGATCTTGCGTGAAGGCACCTATGCCATCAATCTCGCACAATTCATCGTGCTCACCGCCCAGTCGATCTATGCCGTTAATCTGAGTTCGTCGGAACAAAGCCTTTTTGCCAATATGTCGAGCATGATTTCTGAGCGGGGCGGCTTTGAGCCAGTCGTCATCCATAATGCAGAGGACATGATCGGCATCGTCACCATCCATGACGGTCCGGCGCTGCCGGACGGCGAGATCATCGCGCCGACCGTCGCCAATGATCCGAACGACCCGAACTTCCATAACAATTTTCAGGACCCGGAGAAGTTTCTCAATGCCGGCGGCTACCGTGGCCGGCAGTTGCAGGTGCTGGCCGACGGCAGCTACTTCCTCAATCGCATTTTCGCGACTGTCGAACTGGTCGAGAAGACGATCATCGACGTTGGCACGGTGGGTGTCGTCGTCTCCTACAATGGCCGCCACGGCACGGACATATCCGGGCAGGCATACCGCCACGGCGAGCTGGTCGAAATCGGCGCGCGCGGTGTCTGGTCGACGCCGCTGCTGCCAGGCAAGTATGCGTTCAATACCTATGCCGGCAAAATCATCACCGTACCGACCACCAACTTCGTGCTCAAATGGACGAAGGAGCAGTTTGGCGAACACAGGCTGGACGAGAACCTGTCCGAGGTGTCGTTGATCACCAAGGATGCGTTCGAGCCTGTGCTGCCGCTCTCCGTCGTGGTGCATATCGACTATATGAAGGCGCCGCTCGTCGTGCAGCGTTTCGGTGACATCAAGCGGTTGGTCGAACAAACGCTCGATCCGATGGTTTCGGCTTACTTCAAGAATATCGCCCAGACGAAGACGCTGATCCAGCTTCTGCAGGAGCGTAGCGATATCCAGCGCAAATCCGGCGAGGAGATGCGCGAAAAATTCAACTCCTACAGTCTCGAGCTGCAGGAAGTGTTGATTGGCACCCCCCGTGCCGCCAATGGCCAGAACAGCATCGAGCAGATCCTGATCCAGCTGCGCGAGCGCCAGATCGCGGTCGAAAAGGTCGAGACTTATAAATTGCAAGAGAGGGCGGCCACTCAGGAACGCACGTTGCGTGAGAAGGAGGCGCTCGCCGAACAGCAGGCCAAGATCACGACGTCGGCGCTTACCATCGAAATCAGTGAGAACGAGGGCAAGGCGCAACTCGCCCGCACTCGCCAGGAGGCGGAAACCATTCAGGTCACCGCCAAGGCAGAGGCCGAGAAGGTACGCCTGGCCGGCCTGGGCGAGGCCGACATGATCAAGGCTGTGGCGCTTGCCGATGCCGAACGCATCAAGGCGACCGGTTTCGCGGAGGCCGAGAAGGTGCGCGCCATCGGTCTGGCGGAGGCCGAGGCAACCGAGAAGAAGGTCGCGGCCTTCGGCGGCCCGGACTATCAGCTCAACTCGCAGGTTCTCATGCGCTTCGCTGAGGCGATCGAGAATGGCAGGCTGCCGCTCGTGCCGCAGATCCAGATCGGCGCTACCGGTGGCGAGAAGGGGGCCGCCAATGGCCTTGTCGAGATGATGCTTTCGATGCTCGTTGCCGACCGTGTTGGGCGGCAAAACATTCCGGATGCAATCCCGGAATCCGTTGAGGAGGAATGATTGGGGATGGGCCGGTTGTACCGGCCCATTTTGCGCTCCTGCCGAAACATACCCCGGCGAGGAGGAATATGGTAGCGGGCTTCTAGTCTAGCCCCTTTCATTGAAAGTTGGATAGTCGCGCAGGAACGCGTGCGAAAGCAACATCACGATCGGAAGCGACGGGAGACTCGCAATTATTGCCCCAGACATAGCCCCAAAGGCAAAAGCGCAATTTCGCGCTCACGCAGACATCATAGCCAAGTGCTTGGAAATGTTTGGCTCCCCGGGCCGGATTCGAACCAGCGACCAACCGGTTAACAGCCGGTTGCTCTACCACTGAGCTACCGGGGAACGGATGCTCTTCAGCAAGTGGCGCAGCCTATAGCAAACACCTTTCGGCTTTGCAAAGAAGCATTTCGCTTTTTTCCGAGACTTTTTCGCGCGACGGTTTCTCGCAATCGGCGGCGTCCGCCCTCATATTAGCCGTCTTGGCGATAGGCGCGGAACCGAAACGGCGGTCGCGGCTTTCGTAAATAGGCTTTTTCGAGCGACCAGATGGGCAGCCATTGCGATGACGGCAGCAGACGAAAACCGGATACCGGCACGAAAGATCTCGATTTTCGGGCGCGAATTCACCATGCCGCAATCGCGTGGCCTCAGAATCACGATCGGCATTCTTTTGACCATCGGCGGCATTCTCGGCTTTCTGCCGATCCTCGGCTTCTGGATGGTTCCGATCGGATTGCTGGTGCTCTCCTATGAATTCGCCATGGTGCGACGCCACCGGCGTCGCTTCGTCGTTTGGTGGGAGCGGCGGCGTCGGCCGGATGGAACGACGGGTACCAAGCCGGGCCTTTGACCGTGCCATCCTTCCGCGTCGTCATGCCCTTGTTCGTGTTTCGGATTTTGGCGAATCCGCTTTTCGGTTCACACCTCTCTCCAAATCCTCGCGGATTTCCCTGAGAACGGCGGCAGCCGAGGCGAGACGCGCGCGGTCGCGCGGCGAAAGCCTGGCGGTGCCATCTATCGCAAGGCAGTCGATGGCATGGCGCAGCAATGCCTCGCGTGCTGATCGCGACAAGCCGTCCCAGGCGTTCCTTCCGGTGTTCGGCGCTGCCGGTCGCATGGCGAAGTCCTCCTCGTTTCTCAACGGTGGCGAGGGCGTGGAGTTTCTCGTGATCTGCTGCTATACTTAATGATCGTCTAATATTCGCCGTGACCCACCGTGGCCACGGCGCTCGATGTGGAGGGTCGGATTCTTGCAGAGGAAACCGCGCGGAATGCGTGGTGGCCGCTTGACGCCATTTTCGCCGCAACCTATTGGAACCGGGTGGAACGCCGGGAGCAACGAGGCCTCGTGGCGGAGTGGTTACGCAGAGGACTGCAAATCCTTGCACCCCGGTTCGATTCCGGGCGAGGCCTCCAATACCCGGGCTCCCGCGCGCTCAGCGCCGGAGCCTGACGTTCTCATCGAAATGAACCGCGGTTCTGGCGCGGCAAGCGGATTGGTTGGAACATGAGCGCTGATTTCTCCGAGCTTCGCGTCAAGATGGTCGACGGTCAGGTTCGCACCACCGACGTGACCAGCGCCCCGCTGCTGGAGGCCATGCTTACCGTGCCGCGCGAGGTTTTCGTCGGCGACCGCCAGCGCGATCTCGCCTATATCGACGAGGACATCCGCATTGCCGATGGCGCCGATGGCGCGCGCTATCTGATGGAAGCATCGCCGCTGGCCAAGCTGATGCAGCTGGCCGAGATCAATGCGACCGATTCGGCGCTCGATGTCGGCTGTGGCACCGGCTATGCCTCGGCCATCCTGTCGCGGCTGGCGAGGTCGGTCGTGGCGCTCGAAAGCGATTCGGCGCTGGCGCAAACCGCGGCATCGACCCTTTCCGGCCTTGGCTGCGGCAATGTGACCGTGGTCCAGGATGCGCTGGCGCAGGGCCATGCGGCCAAGGCACCCTATGACGTCATCTTCATCGGCGGCAGTGTCGAGAAAGTGCCGGCGCCATTGCTCGATCAGCTGGCCGAAGGCGGCCGACTCGTCGCGGTCGAAGGGCGTGGCAATTCCGGCGTGGCGCGACTTTTTTTCAAGGCTGGGGGGGTTGTAACCGGGAGAAGGGCATTTAATGCGGCAATTAAGCCACTACCGGGATTCGAACGTGAGCATGCTTTTGAATTCTGAATGATTTAGCCTTGCAGCAGAGGCTTTGTCATGGTCGCTTACATTTGAACAATCGTTGCTAATCCCAGACTGGGGGCACTTTGGGACCGAGTGACAGGGAACGAAACACGCCACTCCGGCTGCTCTGACGAGAAGCTGGCGCGGCGAAGTTCCCATGGAAAACGAATGAGGGATGTACTCGTGCCGTCTGTATCCAAGACCCTTTTTGCCGCCGTCCTCGTCTCCGCGACCGCGCTGTCCCCACTAACCGCGTCGGCGGAAACCATCACCGGCGCGCTCGCCAAGGCCTATCAATACAATTCCACGCTGAATTCATCCCGCGCCGGCGTGCGCGTCACCGACGAAGGCGTGGCCATCGCCAAATCAGGCTGGCGCCCAACGATTACGGGATCGGCTTCCATCGACTATACAAACACGCGCCAGGCAAATGGCGGCGGCAACTCGAAGCTGACGAGCGGCGGCTACGGCATTCAGATCAACCAGTCGCTGTTTGACGGTTTTCAGACGAAAAACAACGTCGCGGCGGCTGAAGCCCAGGTCAAGGCGTCGGTCGAGAGCCTGCGCAACAGCGAAGAGAACACGCTGTTCAGCGCGGCCACGGCCTATATGGACGTGATCCGCGATCGGCAGATCGCGGTGCTGACCGAACAGAACCTGCAGTTCCTGACCGAGCAGGCGCGTGCCGCGCGCTCGCGTTTCGAGGTTGGTGAGGGCACGCGCACCGACGTCGCGCAGGCCGATGCGTCGCGCGCCTCGGCGGTGGCCTCGCTCAGTGCCGCCCGCGCGCAGGCGCTGGCCAGCGCCGCAACCTACCACCAGGTGGTCGGCGACGAGCCGGGCAAGCTCAAGCCCGCTTCGCCGTTGGGCAGGCTGCTGCCGTCGAGCCTCGATGCGGCGATTGCGATCGGGGCAAACGAACACCCGGCCATTCTCGCTACGCAACATCTGGTCGACGCGGCGGCGTTCTCGGTGAAGTCGGCGGAGGGCGCGCTGTTGCCGCAACTGTCGGCGTCGGCCGGCATCTCGGAAAACTACCGCAAGGCCATTCCAGACATCTCGGGCACCAACGGCAATTCGACCTCGGCGAATATCGGCGCGACGCTGACCATTCCGATCTATTCGGGCGGGCGGACCTCGGCGGTCGTGCGGCAGAACAAGGAATCGCTTGGCCAGGCCCGCATCCAGGTCGACGTCAGCCGCGACCAGGTTCGCCAGGCCGTTGCTACGGCATGGTCGCAATACACCGCCGCGCAGCAGAGCGTCTCGGCCAACAGGCAGGTGATCGATGCCGCTCAACTGGCGCTGAACGGCGTCATCGAAGAGCGCAATGTCGGCCAGAGGACCACGCTCGACGTCCTCAACGCGCAGGCCGCCGTCATCACCGCGAAGATCAACCAGGCCAATTCCGAACACGATGTGGTGGTGGCGAGCTATGCCATCCTGTCGGCGATGGGTCGCCTGTCGGTCGACCGGCTTGCCTTGCAGGTCACCAAGTACAAGCCCGAAGAGCACTACAACGCCGTCAAGGACAAATGGATCGGCCTGCGCACGCCGGACGGCCGCTAAGCGCCGGCGGCCCGACTTATGTCGGGCCAGTCCGAGCGCAACCTTGCTTGAAAACCGGTTCTGCTTCGGAATTGCGCCTGTCTCTTTGCACTTGCGCGATTCCGAAGGGAGCGCGCGGCGCGCTTTCCCCAGGAAACCCGTTTTCACACTTTTCCCGGAATTGCTTCTAATCTGTTGAAATCCCACATGTCCCCAGATTGGGGATTCTCGTTGGGCGATCCGTCGGTTACGCTGTCGCCATGATTCGAATCCGGCTTCTGCCGGAGCGAAAGAACTAACAGGTCACAAGGGCGGCGGATGTGACGATGGCAACGGCAAGCAGCGCACAACGCGAACCTTCCATGGAAGAGATACTGGCTTCCATCAGGAGGATCATCGAGGACAGCGACAACGGTCGCAAGCAGCCGGGCGAGGCCGAAGAGCTGCGGCAGGATCTGGAGCCGTCGCCGGGCGAAGGTCCCGCCGCCGATGTCGATGCATTTCGCGCCGAGCTACATGCAGCCCCCGAAGCCAGAAAGCCGGGCGCGCTCACGGAAATCCAGCCGCCTTCGCCCGAGCCGGTGATCGCGCGCGTGGAATCGCAGACGCGCGCCGATCCCGTGCCGCTCAAGCCGTCGATGACGCTTGCCGAGGTCAGCGCCAGGATCGCCGCCGAGCCGGCGCCCGCCGCCACGACCGAAGCGCCGGCCGCCCCGCAGGCCAGCGCGACAAGCGATGCCATCGTTGCCGATTGGCGGCGCGAGATCGCGGCGGTCGGGGAGCAGGCGAAAGCGATCCGCAAGCCGGTCGCCCAACCCGAGACGCCGACGAGCGAACCGGTGGTGGAGGCTGCGTTCGAACGGCCGTCTTCGAGCGAGGCTCCTGCAGACGCCGCTCAGGCGTGGGCGGCGGCGAGCGATGGGCCCGCGGCGCGCCCGGCAATCCTTTCCGAACATGCGGGCCGGCAGGTCGCGGCGGCCTTCGGCGAGCTGTCCGACGCCTTTGCCAGCCGCAGCAAGAAGACATTCGACGAGATGGCCGAGGAGATGCTGCGGCCGATGCTGCAGGACTGGCTGGACAACAATCTGCCGACGCTGGTCGAGCGCCTGGTGCGCGAGGAGATCGAGCGCGTCGCGCGCGGCGCGCAGTAATCTCCTCCAACGATCACTCTCGAAACGCCGCCCATGAGGCGGCGTTTTTGTCGACGAGGTCAGCCAGCGCTGGTCGCGAAGCAGATGAGGTTGCCGTCGGGGTCTTTGACGATGAAGGTGCGGGCGCCCCAGGGTTCGGTCCGCAATGTCTGGTGGAACGGGGCCGTGGCCGCCTGATACTCCAGAAATAGAGCCTTGATGTTGTCGACAACGATCGTCGCCGCCAGTAGGTCATCGGTCGAACTGGCGGCGAGTGGAGGCTTGTCGACATGGCGCAGGTTGAGCCGTGCGCCATCGCGGATGATTTGGGCGTAGAAGGGCGGCTCGCCATAGGTGTAGCGCGTCTCGAAGCCGAGCTTTTGCCGGTAGAAACTACAGGCCGCTACGATGTCGCAGACAAAGAGCTGTGGCTCGGCAAAGGCGAGATGCGGTTTTGCGGCGTCGGTTGCTAAATGATCGGTCACGGTTTGAAGGCCTTCCTTCAGCGCCTGCCAGCTCTCGAAACCTGACTTCCTGGCGACGAGTTCCTGGGCATCGGCAAGCTTGAAGCCGTGATCGAGGATCTGGCCGTCGCTGAGATGGTGAAAACGCGGCAGGAGCCATCCAATCACAGCGGCGACGGGATAATACCGTTCGCGATGCCACTTCAGATAGAGCTTGGCCTGTTTCTTGTGGTGTTCGAGGGTCGGCATGGGCGCATTGTGGAGTTGAGGTGGCGTAGGCGGGCAATGCCCCTCCGGCTGGAAGCCGATGCGCCCTACTGCAGCGCCCGCACGGTATGGCTGCGACGGCTGGCGGTCAAGGTGCGATTGCCGAACGCCACGACCTTCCGTTGAAATGAACGCGGACACACCTATTTGCTTCTCATGAACCGAGGCGGCCCTTGCGGTTGACTTGGCCAAGACCTTCCGATTTACACCGAACCAGCAAAAATCCCGACAGCGCGGACCGTTTCCCCATGCTTGAAAAGACCTACGACGCAAAGACCGTCGAGCCGAAGATCGCCAAAGTGTGGGAAGAGGCGGACGCCTTCCGCGCCGGCGCCGGAGCGGAGGAGGGCGCCGAAGCCTTCACCATCGTCATTCCCCCGCCCAACGTCACCGGCTCGCTGCATATGGGCCATGCGCTCAACAACACGCTGCAGGACATTCTGGTGCGCTTCGAGCGCATGCGCGGCAAGAACGTGCTGTGGCAGCCCGGCATGGACCATGCCGGCATCGCCACGCAGATGGTGGTCGAGCGGCAACTGATGGAGAAGCAGATCCATCGCCGCGACCTCACGCGTGAACAGTTCATCGAGAAAGTGTGGGAGTGGAAGGCCGAATCCGGCGGCACCATCTTCAACCAGCTGAAGCGGCTCGGCGCCTCAGCCGACTGGTCGCGCGAACGCTTCACCATGGATGAAGGCCTGTCCAAGGCCGTGCTCGAAGTCTTTGTCACGCTCTACAAGGAAGGGCTGATCTACAAGGACAAGCGCCTGGTGAACTGGGACCCGAAACTTTTGACCGCGATCTCGGACCTCGAGGTCGAGCAGCAGGAGGTCAACGGCAATCTCTGGCACTTCCGCTATCCCTTGGAGGGCGCGACCTTCGACCCGGAAAATCCGAAAACCTTCATCACGGTCGCGACCACGCGTCCGGAAACGATGCTGGGCGATACGGCGGTGGCCGTGCATCCGGATGACGAGCGGTACCGGCATCTGGTCGGCAAGAACGTCCTGCTGCCGATCGTCGGCAGAAAAATCCCAGTGGTGGCGGACGAGTATTCCGACCCCGAAAAGGGTTCGGGCGCGGTCAAGATCACGCCGGCGCATGATTTCAACGACTTCGAGGTCGGTAAGCGCCACAAGCTGCCGGCGATCAACATCCTGACCATCGAAGCCGCCATCAAGTTGAAGGACAATGAGGATTTCCTCGCCGGTCTCGATGCGACACCGGAGCGCCAGGCCGTCTGGGACGAGCTTGACGGGCTCGACCGCTTCGTCGCGCGCAAGAAGATCGTCGAACTGATGGAAGAAGGCGGCTTCCTCGACAAGGTCGAGCCGCATCGCCATGCCGTGCCGCATGGCGACCGCGGCGGCGTGCCGATCGAGCCGTTCCTGACCGAGCAGTGGTACGCCAACGCGGCGGAACTGGCCAGGCCGGCAATCGCCTCGGTGCGCGAAGGCCGCACCAACTTCGTGCCGAAGAATTGGGAAAAGACCTATTTCGACTGGATGGAGAACATTCAGCCCTGGTGCATCTCGCGCCAGCTGTGGTGGGGCCACCAGATCCCGGCCTGGTACGGGCCTGACGGGCGCGTCTTTGTCGAGAAGACCGAGGAAGAGGCGTTGAGCGCGGCGATCGAATATTACCTGGCGCTCGAAGGCCCGTGGAAGGCCTGGGTCGAGGACAAGCTGGAAAACTTCCAGCCGGGCGAGATACTGACCCGCGACGAGGACGTGCTCGACACCTGGTTCTCCTCGGCGCTGTGGCCGTTCTCGACTTTGGGCTGGCCGGACCAGACGCCGGAACTGAAGACCTATTATCAGACCGACGTGCTGGTGACCGGCTTCGACATCATCTTCTTCTGGGTTGCCCGCATGATGATGATGGGCCTGCATTTCATGGACGAGGAGCCGTTCCACACCGTCTATGTGCACGCGTTGGTGCGCGACAAGAACGGTGCAAAGATGTCGAAGTCGAAAGGCAACGTCATCGATCCGCTCGACCTCATCGATGAATATGGCGCCGATGCGTTGCGCTTCACCTTGACCGTGATGGCGGCGCAAGGGCGCGACGTGAAGCTCGACCCGGCGCGCATCGCCGGCTACCGCAATTTCGGCACCAAGCTGTGGAACGCGACGCGCTTTGCCGAGATGAACGAAGTCGCGCGCAACGACGATTTCTGGCTGAATGACGCCAAGCTTGCGGTCAACCGCTGGATCCTGACCGAGTTGACGCGGGCAGCGCGCGAGATCACCGACGGCATCACCTCATACCGCTTCAACGAAGCGGCAGGAGCTGCCTACCGTTTCGTCTGGAACCTGTTCTGCGACTGGTATCTGGAACTCTTGAAGCCGGTGTTCATGGGCACGGACGAGGCGGCCAAGGCCGAGAGCCGCGCCTGCGTCGCCTTCGTGCTCGACGAAATCTACAAGCTCCTGCATCCGATGATGCCGTTCATGACGGAAGAGCTGTGGGCGCAAACGGCGGGCGAGGGCAAGGAGCGCGACTCGCTGTTGTGTCACGCCGCCTGGCCGTCGCCGGACTTCGAGGACGCGGATGCCGCCGCCGACATCAACTGGCTGGTCGACCTGGTGTCCGGCATCCGCTCGGTGCGCTCCGAGATGAACGTGCCGCCGGCGGCGATCGCGCCGCTGGTCGTGGTCGGCGCCAATGATGTGACGCGCGAGCGGCTGGTTCGCGAGGACTCGGCGATCAAGCGGCTGGCCCGCGTCGGCGACATCTCGTTGGCCGACGCGGCGCCCAAGGGCGCGGCGCAGATCGTCCTCAACGAGGCGACGATCTGCTTGCCCCTCGGCAGCCTGATCGATCTCGCCGCCGAGGCTGCCCGGCTGCAGAAGGAACTGGCCAAGGTGACCGAGGAGATAGCGCGCCTGCACAAGAAGCTATCGAATGAAAGATTCGTTGCCAGCGCGCCGGCCGAGATCGTCGACGCCGAGCGCGAAAAGCTCGCCGAATATCGCGACGCGCAGGACAAGCTCTCGGTGGCGTTGACCAGGGTTCGCGATGCCGGTTGAGGATAGATTCGCTGGACTTTAGCCGTCTCTAAAATGACGGCCCTTTTTGCCTCGAAAGTAGGCATTCCGTTGCGTAATTTTGACGTAAACGGAAGTTTTAGCCCCATTGTTGCCATAATGTAACAATGGGGCCGAAAGCCCGTGAAAAGAGCTATTTTTAAGCCTTTTGGAACGAATCTTCCCTATTTTTCGGTCGGATAAGCACGCGTCTGGCCGTTTTTCGGCCTTGCGGTGCCTATCCGCATTTTGTCGGAAATGCGTTTGGCAAGCATGTACATGTACGCTCCAAGAATTCGTTATTGCACCGTTAACCCGAATTGGTTCTAGCTTGATGCACTCGAATTCGGGGAGGACATTCATGACTATTGTGCGACTGAAAGCACTGCTGGGGGCAGGGTGCTTTTCGCTGGCTTTGATCGGGACGGCGATGAGTTCGGCGCATGCCGGCGGCATTGAGCGTGGCGGCTACGATATCGATCTTCTGTTCGATCCGGCGCCGTTCGCAACGGAAGCGGAATCGACTTATGTTATGCCGCAGCGCAAGCTCAAGAATGCGGTGGATACCAACCCGCTCGACGGCAATTTGACATTCCTGGGCAGCACGGCGAAGGACAGCGAGAGCTACTGGGTGCCGCGCATCGGCGTCAAGGCGCAGATCGTTCAGGGTGTCGACTGTATGTTCGACTATTCCCAGCCTTGGGGCGCGCACACCAACCCGGGTCTGTGGGCCGGCGCCGAATCCAACATGGAAACCGATATCAAGAGCAACAACTACGCGACGACTTGCTCCTACAAGATGGATGCCGGCAAAGGCCAGATTCGCTTCATCGGCGGCGTGTATTACCAGGAAGTCTACGGTTTCAAGAAAGACCTGGTGTCGCCGTTGGTACCGGGTTTCCAGGGCACCGGTCAGGTTGATCTCAAAGGGACCGGCTGGGGCTGGCGCGCCGGCCTTGCCTATGAAATCCCTGACATCGCGCTGCGCGCCAGCCTCGTCTACAATTCGCGGGTCAAGCTCGACAATATCTCGGGCACGCTGGACCTGACGCATGTCGGCAGTGTCGTGCTGCCGATCTATGGCTCGACACAATACATGCCGGACACGGTCGAGTTTAAGTTGCAATCGGGCATTGCTCCCGGCTGGCTTGCCTTCGGCTCGCTGAAGTGGGTCAATTGGAGCCTGCTGCAGAGTGTTCCGATTTGCGTGGTCGGCACTCCTTCGGCGGCCTGCGTTACGGGTGATGCTCTGCATTCAGGCCAGATCACCTCGCTGGATCTGATGTATCGCGACGGCTGGACTGTCACGGGCGGCATCGGCCACAAGTTCAACGATCAGTGGAGTGCGGCCGGCCAGCTTTCATGGGATCGCGGCACGTCACACGGCTATGGCTCACAGACCGATACCTGGACCGTGGGTGGCGGCGTCGCCTATACGCCCCAGCCCAATATCGAGGTTCGTCTGGCCGGTGCGATCGGCGTGCTGACCAGCGGCCATTCTGGGACAGTGAATGGCGAAAACGGCTATGTGGCCGGCAATGACGTCAGCTACGACTTCGGCAACGATCTGGTCACGGCAATTTCCGGCGGCATCAAGATCAAGTTCTAACCTATTGAGAATTCGACAAAGAGGCCGGGCAATGCTCGGCCTTTTTGTTTGGAACCGACATTGTCGGTGCCTCCGGTATCCAAGCTGCGTTGTATATAAGCCGCACTGGGATCGCCCGCTGCGATTGTGACGTTTTGGCAACACTTTCTGAACAACCCCCGCGCTAGAAGTCAGGTCGGGGAAATTGCCCATTTCCCGCCATAAACCCGGCGCACCTCGAACCTGTCTCGGGACACGCGCCAAAAGGCTCGGCGACGGGGCAGGCCGCACCGCCCGCGGCAAGGATGAGAATGGACGCCAAGGTCATTTCAAAGGCTAAGCTCCCTAGCCGCTATGTGACTGTCGGTCCGGCGCGTGCGCCGCACCGGTCCTATCTCTATGCCATGGGCCTGTCGGCCGCCGAGATCGCGCAGCCGCTGGTCGGCGTTGCTTCCTGCTGGAACGAAGCCGCGCCCTGCAACATCTCGCTGATGCGCCAGGCGCAAGTGGTCAAGAAGGGCGTCGCCGCCGCCAACGGCACGCCGCGCGAATTCTGCACCATCACCGTCACCGACGGCATCGCCATGGGCCACCAGGGCATGAAGTCGTCGCTGGTGTCGCGCGAGGTCATCGCCGATTCGGTCGAGCTCACCATGCGCGGCCATTGCTACGATGCGCTGGTCGGCCTCGCTGGCTGCGACAAGTCGCTGCCCGGCATGATGATGGCCATGGTGCGGCTCAACGTGCCGTCGATCTTCATCTATGGCGGTTCGATCCTGCCCGGCAGCTATCGCGGCCGGCAGATCACCGTGCAGGACGTGTTCGAGGCGGTCGGACAGCACTCGGTCGGCACGATCGGCGATGCCGAGCTGCTCGAAATCGAGCAGGCGGCCTGTCCGTCGGCCGGTTCCTGCGGCGCCCAGTTCACCGCCAACACCATGGCGACCGTCGCCGAGGCGATCGGTCTCGCGCTGCCCTATTCCTGCGGTGCGCCGGCCCCTTACGAAATGCGCGACCGCTTCAATTTCGCCTCCGGCGAAAAGATCATGGAGCTGATCGCCAAAAACATCCGGCCGCGCGACATCGTCACGCTGAAGGCGTTGGAGAACGCGGCGACCGTGGTTTCGGCGACCGGCGGCTCGACCAATGCAGCGCTGCATCTGCCGGCGATCGCGCACGAGGCGGGCATCAAATTCGATCTCTTCGACGTCGCAAGGATTTTCGAGAAGACGCCTTACATCGCCGACCTCAAGCCTGGCGGCAAATATGTCGCCAAGGACATGTTCGAGGCCGGCGGCATTCCGCTCCTGATGAAGACGCTGCTCGATCACGGCTATCTGCATGGCGATTGCCTGACGGTCACTGGCCGCACTTTGGCCGAAAACATGGAGCACGTTTCCTGGAATGAACACCAGGATGTGGTCCGCCCGGCCAACAGACCAATTACCCAAACCGGCGGTGTCGTGGGCTTGAAGGGAAACCTTGCCCCCGAAGGCGCGATCGTGAAGGTCGCGGGCATGGCGGAGTTGAAATTCTCCGGCCCGGCGCGCTGCTTCGATTCGGAAGAGGAATGTTTCGAGGCGGTGACGCATCGCAACTACAGGGAAGGCGAGGTTCTGGTCATTCGCTACGAAGGGCCGCGCGGCGGTCCCGGCATGCGCGAGATGCTGTCGACGACGGCAGCGCTCTACGGCCAGGGCATGGGCGGCAAGGTGGCGCTGATTACCGACGGCCGCTTCTCGGGCGCGACGCGCGGCTTCTGCATCGGCCATGTCGGGCCGGAAGCGGCGGTGGGCGGCCCGATCGGCCTCATCCGGGATGGCGACGTGATTTCGATCGACGCCGTGAACGGCACGATCGAGGTGGCACTGTCGGAGGCCGAACTGGCGGCGCGGGCCAAGACATGGAAGGCGCGCACGACCGACTATCAGTCGGGCGCGATATGGAAATACGCACAGACGGTCGGGTCGGCCAGGGATGGCGCGGTCACCCATCCGGGCGGTGCGAAAGAAACACACTGCTATGCGGATATCTGAGTTGTTGAGGTCATCTGTCCTTCCGGCACTGGTCGCTGCGGCGATCTTTGGCGCCGTGGGCCAGGCTTTGGCCTTCGATGACAAGGTGTTCGACGACAAAACCGGCGTGAAGCCACAGTCCAGTCCCTGGGCGGTGTTCCAGTTCGGCTTCTCCGCCTACAAGAACGGCCACAAGGAACAGGCCGCCGAAGCCTATAAATACGCCGCCGAAAACGGCCAGATCGGCGCCACCTGGAAACTTGCCCGCATGTATGCCGAGGGCGACGGCGTGGCGCGCGACGACTATGAGGCGTTCAAGTTCTTCTCCGAGATCGTCGACCAGGACGTCGAGCCCGGTTCGCCAGAAGAGAGCTACGTCTCCGACGCGCTGGTGGCGCTCGGCGATTACCTGCGCAAGGGCATTCCCGGCAGCCCGGTCACCGAGAACGAGGTGGCGGCCCAGGAATATTACATGCGTGCCGCCGCCAACTACCGCAACCCGAACGCCCAGTTCGAGATGGGGCAGATGTTCCTCAAGGGCGAGGGTGGCGTGAAGGCCAGCGTCAAGCAGGCCGGACGCTGGTTCCAGCTCGCCGCCGAGAAGGGCCATGCCGGCGCGCAGGCGACGCTTGGCCATCTCTTGTTCCAGAGCGGCAAGATCGTTCGCGGCCTGGCGATGATGACCGCCGCACTCGAGCGCGCGTCGCCTGCCGACCAGCCCTGGATCCGCGGCATGCAGGAAGAGGCTTTCGCCGCCGCAGGCGAGGCCGACCGGCGCACGGCGATTTCGCTGGCCGATGACATCCTGACCAAGGGCACCACCAACGCGGACCAGTAAGGTCGTCTGCCGCTCTCCTCCACGGGGAGATCAATTAAGCGACAAAATCAATTCTCGGTTGGCTCTGTCGGCACCATGCTTGGCGCGGGCGTCGAGATCGGCGTGACGTGCAGGTGCGGCGCCATCGTGTTTCCGGGGCAGCTGTCGCCGATCTTCGTCCAGGATGTGTTGTTGAGCACCATCTCGCAGCGCGCCAGGTGGCTCTGGTCGGCCACCGTCAGGCAGGCCACCTGACCGACCGGATAGGATTTTCCATTGGCAAGACATTCGGGGGCGGCGAAGGCCGGCACCATGGTGGCCGTGGCAAATGCCAAGCCGATCGGACAAGCAAAAAATCGAATGGTCATGGGAACCCCGGCCGCCATGATGATTTTCCATCATGCGCCCGATTTGTGGCGATACAACGTCGTTGTGGCGACACAGGCCGGGGCAATTCGCCGGCCGAAGGGTTCCCGGTCAGGCCGGCTGCAGAGCGAGGTCGATCGCCACCGGGACGTGATCCGATGGTTTTTCCCAGGCGCGCACATGTTTTTCGATCGAGGCCGACGAGAAGCGATTGGCGGCCTCCGGCGACAGCAGCAGATGGTCGATGCGGATGCCGTTGTTCTTCTGCCAGGCGCCGGCCTGATAGTCCCAGAAGGTGTAGGTGTCGGGTGCATCGGTGACCGCGCGCACCGCTTCGGTGAAACCGAGGTTGAGCAGCCGGCGGAAGGCTTGCCGCGTCTGCGGCTGGAACAGCGCGTCGCCCAGCCAGTTTTCCGGAAAGCGCGCGTCGATCGGCTCGGGAATGACGTTGTAGTCGCCGGCCAGCACGAGCGCCTCTTCCAGCCTCAGCCGCTCTTCGGCCCAACGCTCCAGCCGCGCCATCCATGAGAGCTTGAAGGGGAATTTTTTTTCGTCATCGATCGGATTGCCGTTCGGCAGATAGAGCGAGGCGACGCGCAACGCGCCCTTGTCGGTCGAGAACACGCCTTCGATGAAGCGCGCCTGCTCATCGGTGTCGTCGCCGGGCAGGCCTCTGATAACTTCGTCAAAGCGCAGCTTCGACAGCAGCGCCACGCCGTTAAAACCCTTCTGGCCATGGGTTTCGACATTGTAGCCCAGCGCCTCGATCTCGGCGCGCGGGAATTGGTCGTCGACCGTCTTGATCTCCTGCAGGCAGACGATGTCGGGCGCGCTCTCGGTCAGCCAGTGGGTCAGGTTGCCGATGCGGGCGCGAATGCCGTTGATGTTCCAGGTGACGATTTTCATGACGGTCTTATTCTTCCTGCGGCGGGTGGCGTTCCACCAGGCCGATCGTATTGCCTGCGGGATCCTTTAGGAAGGCCATCCACTCGCTTTCCCCCGGTGGTCCGAAGGTGCCTTCGGTATCGCGATGCACGAGCGCCGGTGGTGCGGTGAAGGGGACGCCCGCGGCTTTCGCCTCGGCGTGGAAGGCTTCGATGCCCGCTATGTCGAGATAGACTATGCCGGCCGGAACGCCGTCGGTGAACAGCAGCCTCACATCGCCGGCCATGATGAAGGCGATGCCCGGCGGATCGTAGCGGGCATGAACGGCCATGCCGAGCACATCGCGCCAGAAGGCCAGCGTCGAATCAAGATTGCGTCCGGCCGACAGCGCGACCTGACGGACCGCGCCGATGGCCGGCATGCCGCTAGACGGAGAAGCTCGTGCCGCAGCCGCAGGAGGCGACCGCGTTCGGATTGCGGATCTGGAAGGACTGACCCATCAGATCGTCGACGAAGTCGATCACCGAGCCACCCATATAGACCAGCGACAAATCGTCGATCAGCACGGTCGCACCGTCCTTCTCGATGGCGACGTCGTCATCGTTGCGCGTGTCGACCAGGTCGAATTTGTAGGAGAATCCAGAGCAGCCGCCGCCTTCGACGGACACGCGCAACGCCGTCTTGCCGGCCTCGCCAGAGACAATCTTGGCGATCCGCCTGGCGGCGGCCTCGGTCATGTCCACTTTCATGGCGGTCTTGGCATCAGCGCCCATCGGCGTCACCTTGCTTTCGGTTTCACATGATAGGTATGAAGCGCAAGGGGCCAAGTCAACTGCGGCAGCATCAGCCATGACCAATGAGTTGGGCGACATCGGGTTCGGTTATCGGCCGCGCGCGGCCTATGCCACCGATCCGGCGCGCTCGCGCGGGCGGCTGTTCGACGAGGTCGAGAGCCCGACCCGCACGCCGTTCCAGCGCGACCGCGACCGCATCATCCACTCCACGGCGTTCCGGCGGCTCAAGCACAAGACACAGGTCTTCATCGCCCATGAAGGCGACCATTATCGCACAAGGCTGACCCATTCGATCGAGGTGGCGCAGATCGCACGTGCGCTGGCGCGGGCGCTGCGTGGCGACGAGGATCTCGCCGAGGCGGTGGCGCTGGTGCATGATTTCGGCCACACGCCCTTCGGCCATACCGGCGAGGACGCGCTGAACGACAAGATGGCGGCCTGGGGCGGCTTCGACCACAACGCCCAGTCGCTGCGCATCGTGACGCGGCTGGAGGCGCGCTACGCCGAATTCGACGGGCTGAACCTGACCTGGGAGACTCTGGAGGGCCTGGTCAAGCACAATGGCCCGCTGACCGATGCCAGTGGCAAGGGGCTGAAAGGGCCGGTGCCGCAAGCGATCCGCGATTATTCGCAGCTGCAGGATCTCGAACTCGACCGGTTCGCCGGCATCGAGGCGCAGTGCGCGGCGATCGCCGACGACATCGCCTACAACACGCATGACATCGACGACGGGTTGCGGGCAGGGCTGCTGACGCTCGACATGCTGAAAACCGTCTCGCTGCCGGGGAAGATCCTGGAGGACGTGCGCCAACGCTATCCCAGGCTCGATGACGTGCGCACCGGTCACGAACTGATGCGGCGGCAGATCACCGCCATGGTCGAGGATGTCATCGTCGCGACGACCGCAAATCTGGAACGTGTCGGGCCGCAAAGCGCCGACGCGGTGAGGGCGGCCGGCGAGACGATGGTGAGCTTTTCCGCCGAGATGGCCGCGGCCGAGAAGGAGTTGAAGGCCTTTCTCTACAAGCACCTCTACCGGCACGAGGAGGTGATGCGGGTGCGCGCCGGTGCCGAGCAGATCGTCAGGGACCTGTTCGACGTCTATTTCGACGACTCGCGCGCCATGCCGGACGGCTGGCGCGAGGGGCTGGACCGGGCGCAGGATCGCATCAAGGCGCGCAGCGTCGCCGATTTCCTGGCAGGGATGACCGACACCTATGCGCTCAAGGAACACAGGCGTTTGTTTGACCGCACCCCGGATTTGAGCTAGGGCGAGCGCGATTTTGCCGGCCAATGAGCCGGATTCGCCTAAACCGCCAGAGCAATACCCATGAACATCTTCGCCGATTTCACCGCGCGAGTCACAAAGGCTGTCGAAGCGCTTGATCTGAAAGACAAGGACGGCGTTTCGCCCGACCTTTCACGCATTGCCGTCGAACCGCCGCGCGACGCCAGCCATGGCGATCTCGCGACCAATGCGGCGATGGTGCTGGCCAAGCCCACCGGCCAGAACCCGCGCGCGCTAGCCGAAAGGCTGGCGTTGGCGTTGCGCGATGACAAGGATGTCGCCGCCGCCGAGGTTGCCGGCCCCGGCTTCGTCAATCTCCGGCTCAAGGACGGCTTCTGGCAGGCGCACCTGTCGGCGCTTCTGGGCGAGGGGCGCAATTACGGCCGCTCGACGATCGGCGCCGGCCGGAAAACCAATGTCGAATATGTCTCGGCCAACCCGACGGGGCCGATGCATGTCGGCCATTGCCGGGGCGCCGTTGTCGGCGACGCGCTCGCCAATCTGATGGCGTTTGCCGGTTACGACGTGACCAAGGAATATGTCATAAACGATGCCGGCTCGCAGATCGATGTGCTCGGGCGCTCGGCCTTCCTTCGCTACCGCGAAGCGCTGGGCGACGACATCGGCGAAATACCGGCCGGGCTCTATCCCGGCGACTACTTGGTGCCGGTTGGTCAGGCGCTGGTCAAGGAGTTCGGCCGTTCGCTGATGCAGATGCCCGATGACGAGGCGCTGGCCATTGTCAAGGACCGCACCATCGATGCGATGATGGCGATGATCCGCGAGGATCTGGCGCTGCTCAACGTGCATCACGACGTGTTCTTCTCCGAACGCACGCTGCATACCGACAATGCCAGGAAAATCCGTTCGGCGATCAACGACCTGACGCTGAAGGGCCACATCTACAAGGGCAAGCTGCCGCCGCCCAAGGGCGAGAAGCCGGACGACTGGGAAGACCGCGAGCAGACGCTTTTCCGCTCGACCGCGGTCGGCGACGACATGGACCGGGCGCTGGTCAAGTCCGACGGCGCGTTCACCTATTTCGCCGCCGACGTGGCGTATCTGAAGGACAAGGTCGATCGCGGTTTCGTCGATCTGATCTATGTGCTGGGCGCCGACCATGGCGGTTACGTCAAGCGGCTGGAGGCGCTGGCACGGGCCATTGCCGGTGACGAGGTCAAACTAACCGTCCTGCTGTGCAATCTGGTCAAGCTGTTTCGTGAGGGCGAGCCGGTTCGCATGTCGAAGCGGTCCGGTGATTTCGTGACGCTTCGGGAAGTCGTGGAGGAGGTTGGCCGCGACGCCATCCGTTTCATGATGCTGTATCGCAAGAGCGATGCGCCGCTCGATTTCGATTTCGCCAAGGTGACCGAACAGTCCAAGGACAATCCGGTGTTTTACGTGCAGTACGCCTCGGCGCGCTGCCATTCGGTGTTCCGGCAGGCAAGCGGGCAGCTGGGCGAAGCGAATTTCGATCGCAAGAGCCTGGCTGCCGCCGCGGCTTCGCTGACCGACGAGGGCGAGATCGGCCTGATCCGCAAGCTCGCCGAATATCCACGCCTGATCGAATCCGCGGCTCTTGCGCTGGAGCCGCATAGGCTGGCATTTTACCTTTATGACCTGGCTTCCAGTTTCCACGGACACTGGAACCGGGGTACGGATAATCCGGACTTACGTTTTGTTAAGGTTAACGACCGACAATTGACGCATGCCAGACTAGGGCTGGTGCAGGCTATTTCGGACGTTCTGACGTCCGGCCTGACGTTGATCGGAGCCGCTGCGCCCACCGAAATGCGTTAGGTTTGACTAAAAAACCTGTCACCTTTTGCCCACATTGCGCTGGTAAGGGCCAACCCTGCGCGACGTCCATGGCGTCCGAATGAGTGCGAGTTCGGGAACAATAATGGCAGACAGAACCCAGCTGAGAGTAGCCGACAACAACGACATCACTGACGATGATCCGTTCGCGGAACTGACCAGGATCATGGGATTCGACCCACGCCAGCCAGTCAAGCAGCAGGCGCGGGTCGAGCCGCAGGCCGCTGTTGCCAGTCAGCCCGTGCAAGAGGACGATTTCGACATCGACCTCGAAAAGGAATTGATGGGCGAGTTCGACGCTGGCGACAGTGTCGCCGCTCCGGTTGTCGAGGCTCATGAGCCGGCATTCGAAACGGCTGCCACAGACGCGGCCGACGACGATCTTGCGCTGTCGCTCGACGACGATTTCCATCTGGACCTCGCGGGTGCCGACGAGCAGGGGCTCGTCGCCAGCCATGCCAACCCTGGCGCTGCCGAAGCCGCGCCGTCCGTCGAGCCTGCCTTCGACGCCGATTTCGACAATGCCGTCGCCAGTTCGCTCGAAGACGTTTCGCCCTTCGAGGACGACCTGCCGATGGAAGACGAGCTTGCCGCTTCGCTCGACCAGGATTTCCACGTCGAGGACCATGCCGCCGAGATCGAGGACGAAGCCGTCGAGCCCCAGCATGCCGTTGCCGAAGTGCCGATGGCTGTCGAGCCGGCCGCCGCGCACGAATTCGACGATGCGGTCGCGATTTCGCTCGAAGACGAGCTGATGCTCGACGACCATTCGGCGGATCAGCCCCATGCGGCCGCGGTCGACTATCCGGAGCCGGTGCTGGCCGCCGCGAATGAAACCCAGGCGATCGCCGACGAGGATTTCGAGGGGCATTTCGACGACGCCATGGCGGATGTCGATATGGATTTTGAGGTTCAGGCGGACCAGCCGGTGGCCTTTGATGCGGCGGAAGCGCACGAAGTGCCCGCTCATGCCGTGGATGCGATGGACGAGTTCTCGAGCTCCGAAGCCGTTTCGGAAGATGATTTCGATCTGAACCTGGACGACTCGTTCGCCGAGCCTGCCGAAGAGCCGGTCGCCGAGGTTGCCGCTGCCGCGGTCCAGCCGATAGTTCCGGCAACGCCGGCAGCCGTCATGGCCGAGCCGGCGCCGGCCCCCGTGGCGGACGAGCGTAGCCTCGAAGACGAGTTGAACGCACTTCTGGGCGCCATGACGGCGCGCACGCCGCCGCCGGCCAAGGAGCCCGAGCCCGCCGCCGCTCAACCCGTTGCGGCTCAGCCGGCCACTGCTCCCGTTCAGTCGTATGTTCCCGCGCCGGCAAAGGCCGCCGAGGAGCCTGCCGATCTCGACTGGGATCTCGACGAACATGCGACCGAGGATCCGCATCTCGACAATCTGCCGCTCGATGAGCTTCACGGCCAGGATCTGGGCACGGACGCCGCCGATCATAGCGACATCGATTTCGACGATGATGCGTTCGACGCGGCCTTGGCCGGGGATCTCGATCCGCGCGACGAGGCAGCTTGGCGGCAGGATCAGACCGATTCCCCCGATTGGCTGGCCGAACGCTCCGCACCGACCGAGCCGACCCGTTCGTGGAGCCGCGTGACACCGGTTCCCCAACAGCCGGCATTCGCGGCGCAGCCGGCCGCTTCGATGACGGCAAGGACCGCCGCGCCTGAAATGGCCCCAGCGGCGGCTGTGGTGCCGCCCTACCGCGCGCCCGAGCCGGTTGCGGCCGCGCCCTATGCGGCGCCCGCATCCGCACCGCAGCCGCGACAGTCGTCGCGCTACGAAGAGATGCCCGATGTCGAAACGGTCGATGTGCCGGAGCGCGTCGTGGCGCTGGCGGACGATCTCGACATCCCGGAACTGCATTTCGAGGAAGATGAACCGGCCGCATCAGGCTATGACGATCTCGACGCAGAGTTCGCCAGCCTTCTGACGGAAATGAATTCGGTGGAGGTCGCGCCTGCTCCAGCCGCACCCGCAAGCAGCGCTGCCTATGCCGATGAATCCTTTGATGGCGGATTCAAATCGGCCTATCATGCGTCGGCGTACGAAGAACCCAAACCGGCTTATGGCGGGGTCAAACCGGCCCTTCAGCCGGAAGCGCGGACCTATGCGGCGCGGCCGGCGGAAATGCCCGCCCGTGCTGCAGCGAACACCGGCTATGCCGACGCTGCCGACGGCTTCGATCTCGACAGTCTGCCTGGCAGCCAGCCGGTCTCGCAGGCGGACGATTTCACCGTCGATGAGCTCGACTATGATCCTGAACTGGACGAAGCAATGTCCGTTCCGGGTCTCGGCGAGCGGCAAGCGGCCAGGCCGTCGGGCCGGCGTGGCCTGTTCATCGCGGCGATCGTCGGTGCCGTGGCGGTCGCTGGCGGTCTTGGCGCCTTTGCGCTGTCTTTCGGCGGCAAGGGCGGCAGCGAAGCGCCGGTGATCGTCAAGGCCGACAATTCGCCGATCAAGGTCAAGCCGGAAAATCCGGGCGGCACCGTGGTGCCGAACCAGGACAACAAGGTTTACGACGCGGTGGTTAAGGGCGCGAAGCCCGCCGAACCGGTGCAGCAGAAGCTTGTCACCAACACCGAGGTTCCCGTGGATGTGCAGGCGAAGGATCCGGCCCGTGCCGCCGATCCTTCTGCCGGCCAGGGTGCTGTCGTCGGCGGAGCCGATGACGGCAATGCCGCGCCGACCGCCAGTGCGGCGCCGGCTGGCAATCTTGCGCCGACCGACAATGCGGCGCCAGCGCCCAAGTCCGAGGATCGCATCGCGCAGGTGCTGCAGGATACCGACAAGGGCAACAACACCGATGTCGTCGCCGTCGCACCGCGCAAGGTGAGGACGATGGTGGTCAAATCGGACGGCTCGCTGGTGCCGCGCGACGATCCGGCGCCGGCCGCGCCGCAGGTGGCGGCCGCTGAACCGAGCGATCCGGCGCCGCAGCACGTCGCGCCGTCCGCCGATGCCGACCAGACCGGCACCGTGGCGCCCGCCGCGGCCCAATCGGGCGATGAGCCGGCCCTCAAGCCGGCGGCCAAACCGGCCAAGGCGCAGTCGGCCAATACGCCGGCCAAGGTTGCGATCGCGCCGCAGCGTCCATCCGACCAGCCCGTCGACGTGGTCGGCGAGGTCAAGCCCGATCAGGTCGCCTCCATCGACCAGGCAACGACGGCTACCGGCAGCGGTTCTTGGTCGATGCAGGTTGCTTCGCAGCCGACGGTGGAAAGCGCCCAGTCGACCTACCAGGATCTGCAGCGCCGCTATGGCAGCGTGCTTGCCGGCCGCACCGCCAACATCGTCAAGGCCGAGATAGCCGGCAAGGGCACGTTCTACCGCGTCCGCGTTGTGGCCCAGTCACGCAACGATGCCATCAATTTGTGCACCAGCTACAAGGCCGCCGGCGGCAACTGCTTCGTGTCGCGCTAGACGCGTTCAACCAATCAAAGCCGGCGCGGCCCAAGGTCGCGCCGGTTTTTTCATACGCCCAGTGCTTTTTCATGTGGAAGCATTTTCGGGCGTCGGACCGCATGTATTTCCAGACGATTCCCTTTGGCCGCGCGAAGCCCTAGACTTCTGGCATGACCGAATCAAAATCCATGATCCTCGGCTGTGCCGGGAAATCGCTCACCCGCGAAGAAATCAATTTCTATCGCAATGAATGCCCGTGGGCCTTCATCCTGTTTGCCCGCAACATCGGCGAGACCGAGCAGATCCGCGATCTCGTCGCCGAGATGCGCGACTGTATCGGGCGGCCGGACGCGCTGGTGTTCATCGACCAGGAAGGCGGCAGGGTGCAACGCCTGCGGCCGCCGCTGGCGCCGAACTACCCGGCGGGCGGGGCGCTTGGTGCGCTGTGGCGCGACGATCATGACGCCGGTGCCCGTGCTGCCTGGCTGATGGCGCGCCTGCACGCCTTCGATCTACTGCGCTACGGCATCACCGCGGATTGCCTCCCGGTGCTCGACGTGCCGATAGAAGGCGCCAGCGACGTCATCGGCGCACGTGCCTACGGCAAGGAGCCGCGCGCGGTCATCGAGCTCGGCCGTGCCGCCGCCGAAGGCCTGATGTCGGGCGGCGTGCTGCCTGTGATGAAACACATTCCGGGGCATGGAAGGGCCTTTGCCGACACGCATTTCGAGCTGCCGACGGTCGACGCGTCGCTCAGCGACCTGCAGCGGCATGACTTTGCCCCGTTCCGAGAGCTCAACGACCTGCCGATGGCGATGACGGCGCATGTCGTCTACAGCGCCATCGACCCCAAGAACCCGGCGACGACGTCCGGCAAGGTCATCGACGAGATCATCCGCCGCGACATCGGCTTCGACGGGCTCCTGATGAGCGACGACACCTCGATGAAGGCACTTTCTGGGGATTTCCCGACAAAGGCGGCGTCGATCCTTGCGGCGGGCTGCGATCTGGTCCTTCACTGCAACGGCGTTTTCGAGGAGATGGCGGGCATTGCGTCGCGCACCACGGGGCTTGAAGGCAAGTCGCTGGAGCGTGCAAAGCGGGCGCTGACCTATATAAGGAAACGCGACGCGGCAGAGGAAACCGAGATACGCGCTGAATTCGCCACCTATTTCGATGCGGTGGCCTAACCAAGGGAAGTGACAGAGGCAGTGGCGGAAACATTGGAAGGCAAGGCCGCGAAGGCCGCACCGATGGACCGCCTGTGGGCCGAGAATGACGATTCACGCGTCACCGGCGACCCGTCGCTGGTCGTCGATGTGGCCGGCTTCGAAGGCCCGCTCGATCTTCTGCTGCATCTTGCCCGCACCCAGAAGGTCGACCTGGCGCGCATCTCGATCCTGGCGCTGGTCGAGCAGTATCTGGCCTTTGTCGAGAAGGCGAGGGCGCTGCGGCTCGAACTTGCGGCCGACTATCTGGTGATGGCGGCATGGCTCGCCTTCCTCAAGTCGAAGCTGTTGATCCCCAAGCAGCCGGGCGAAGAGGGCGAGAGCGGCGAGGAACTGGCGGCCGTGCTGCAGTTCCGGCTGAAGCGGCTGGAAGCGATGCGTGATGCGGCGGCCCGCCTAGTCAACCGCAATCGCCTCGGCCGCGACGTGTTCGCGCGCGGCATGCCCGAAATGGTGATCATCGAGAAGCGCAACGCCTATTCGGCGTCGCTCTACGATCTCCTGACCGCCTATGCCCAGCAGCGGCAGAAGCAGGCGATCACCAATGTAACGATCGCCAGGCGTGGCGTCTGGTCGCTCAAGGACGCGCGCGACATCCTGACCCGGCTGATCGGCTCGCTGCGCGACTGGACGGCGCTGGACAGCTTCCTCATCCAATACATGACCAGCCCGGAAGAGCGGCGCACGGCGATCGCCAGCTCGTTCGCGGCGACACTGGAACTGGTGCGCGAGCGCAAGATGGATCTGCGACAGGACGAGGTGTTCGCGCCAATCTATCTGCGCGATCACCGCGCACCGGCAATCAAGGCAGTCGAGGTGGCATCATGAGCGAACGCGCCAACGCTTCGGTTATCCCCTTCAAGGTGGACGATGAGCTGGAAGGCGAGCTCGACCGGACTTCGGCCGAGGATCCGATGCAGAACCCGGCCGAGCGCCTGCATATTGCGGAGGCCGTGCGCATGGCGGAGGCGATCGTGTTCGCCAGCGCCGAACCCGTCAGCGAAAAGCAGCTTGCCGCGCGCCTCCCCGACGGCATCAACGTTGCTTTGGCCATGGCCGAGCTGCAGCAGGTCTACGCCCGGCGCGGCGTTAATCTGGTGCGGGTCGGCGACGCCTGGGCTTTCCGTACCGCCGGCGATCTCGCCTTCCTGATGAGCCGCGATACGGTGCAGCAGCGCAAGCTGTCGCGCGCGGCGCTCGAAGTGCTGGCGATCATCGCCTATCACCAGCCGGTGACGCGTGCCGAGATCGAGGATATCCGCGGCGTCGAGACGTCGAAGGGCACGCTCGACACGCTGCTCGAGACGGAATGGGTGCGCATGCGCGGCCGCCGCAAGACACCTGGCCGCCCCGTCACCTATGGCACCACCGAAACCTTCCTCGATCATTTCGCGCTCGAGGAAATCCGCGATCTTCCCGGTATGGAAGAACTGAAGGGGGCGGGCCTGCTCTCGGGCCGCATGCCGTCGAATTTCTCCATCCCGCAGCCGCCGGCCGATCCCGACGTGCTGACGGAAGACGAGGATCCGCTGACCGACATCGATCTCGAGGAACTCGGCCTGCTGACGCCACGCGTCACGGAAGATTGACCACTGGCGCTCTGTCCAAGCGCGCCGATAGGTCGTAGATGCGCCGATTGGTAGCGGGCCAGCGAGTCGAAAAAGCGTGACATCCGTCACCCTTTCATAAACTCTGTCGCTGTTGTGTTTGAATCCCAACGCGAAAACGCATAGATCATCGCCAGGGAAAACATTCGAGAGAGATTTGCTATGGGTTCATTTTCGATTTGGCACTGGATGATCGTGCTGGTGATCGTGCTGCTGGTCTTCGGCCGCGGCAAGATTCCCGAGCTGATGGGCGACATGGCCAAAGGCATCAAGAGCTTCAAGAAGGGCATGGCAGACGACGACGTCGCCGACGACAAGCGCACCGTCGAACACCGTGCCGACGAGACCGTTTCGGCCGTGAAGGAAAAAGCCAGCAAGAGCTGAGCCAAAAAGTTCTAGTCGGAACAGAGTGCCATGTTTGAAGTCGGCTGGACCGAAATGCTGGTGATCGCGGTCGTCATGATCGTGGTCGTCGGGCCGAAGGATTTGCCCAATATGCTGCGCACCTTTGGCCGCACGACGGCGAAGCTGCGCGCCATGGCCGCCGACTTCCAGAAACAGTTCAACGAAGCGCTGAAGGAAGCGGAACTCGACGACGTCAAGAAGTCGGTCGACGAGCTCAGGGGGCTCAGCCCCGTTGCCGAGATCAGAAAACAGCTCAATCCGTTCGAGCAGGCTGCGGCCGATGTGCGTGCCGGCGTCGACTCGGCGATGAAGCCGAAGCCGGCCGCCGATCCGGCAACGCCGGTGGCTACGGCGCCGCAGGCGTCCGAGCCGTTGAAGAACGGCGCGACGGAAATGCCTGGCGTCAGCGCCGCGGGAGCAACGCCGCCAACGCCGATTTTCCCGGCCATGACCGATGAATCGGTGGTGGTGGCGTCCACGGGACCTGCCGTGACGCCGAAGGCGGGCAGGAAAGCCGCCAAGGCCGCGCCGGCGGCAAAGGTGCCAGCCAAGACCTCGACATCCGCGAAGACGGTGACGGTAAAAGCCGCACCCGCGCCTAAGGCGTCGACAAAGGCCGTGACGAAGCCTGCCGCCGCCAAGGCGACTGCGGCAAAGACCGTGGCGAAAGCCGAACCGAAGCCTGCGCCGGCGAAGAAGCCGGCGGCCAAGAAGACGGCTGGAGCCGCCAAGTGAGCGTTTCGGACAAGGAAAAGGACGAGATCGAGAAGTCGTCGGCGCCGCTGATCGAGCATCTCATCGAGTTGCGCCGCCGGCTGATCTGGTCGCTCGGCGGCTTTTTCGTCGCCTTCCTGGTCTGCTTCTTCTTCGCCAAGAGGCTGTTCAACCTTCTGGTCGTCCCCTTCAGATGGGCGACGAAATGGGCGGGTCTTGACCCGCACAAGGTCGAGCTGATCTACACCGCGCCGCAGGAATTCTTCTTCACGCAGGTCAAGCTCGCCATGTTCGGCGGCATGGTCATCGCCTTTCCGCTGATCGCCACGCAGATCTACAAATTCATCGCGCCCGGCCTCTACAAGAACGAGCGCAACGCCTTCCTGCCGTTCCTGATCGCGTCGCCGATCCTGTTCCTGATGGGCGCCTCGCTGGTCTATTTCTTCTTCACCCCGATGGTGATGTGGTTCTTCCTCGCCATGCAGCAGGCCGGCACGGACGAGCAGGTGCAGATTTCGCTGCTGCCGAAAGTGTCGGAATATCTCAGCCTGATCATGACGCTGATCTTCTCCTTCGGCCTGGTGTTTCAGCTGCCGGTGGTGACCAGCCTGATGACGCGCGTAGGCATGCTGTCGTCCAAGGCGCTGGCCGAGAAGCGCAAATGGGCGATCGTCATCGCCTTCGTCGTCGCCGCCGTGCTGACGCCTCCCGATCCGATGAGCCAGATCGGCTTGGCCATCCCGACCATCCTGCTCTACGAGGTCGCCATCTGGTCGTCCCGGCTGATCGAGCGCAGCCAGGAGCGCGAGCGCCTGGCGCGTGAGAAGCAGGAAGCCGGGGAGACCGTGGTCGACAAGACACCGGACGAGCCTCCGGCGTCGGCTGCCTCGTAAGACCTCAGCGGCGGCGGAAAACGACAAGCGCCGCCCAGCCTCATCTTGCATCGGTCAAGGATGCGGTTTACGCCCTCGGAGCTTAGCTCAGGAGCGTTCAAACCATGCTTGACATCAAATGGATTCGCGACAACCCGAAGGCCCTTGTCGAGGCGCTGGTGAAGCGCTCGTGGTCGGCCGGCGAGGCGCAGTCCACGGTCGATGATCTGATCGCCAGGGACGAGGCGCGGCGCGAACACGTCACCGAGCTGCAGACCAAGCAGGAGCGCCGCAACGCCGCCTCGAAGGAGATCGGCAACGCCATGCGTTCGGGTGACGCCGCTCTTGCCGAAAAACTCAAGGCCGAAGTCGGCGATATAAAAACCTTCATCCAGAATGGCGAGGCGCGTGAGCGCGAGCTCGACAAGGCGCTGACCGACGCGCTGGCGGTGCTGCCCAACGTGCCTCTCGACGATGTGCCGGTCGGCAAGGACGAACACGACAATGTCGTCAAACACATTGTCGGCAAGGTGCCGACGCGGCCGAACTGGGTGAAGGAGCATTTCGAGGTCGGCGAAGCGCTCGGCATGATGGATTTCGAGCGGGCGGCAAAGCTGTCGGGCTCGCGCTTCACCGTGCTGAAGAGCGGATTGGCGCGGATGGAACGCGCGATCGGCCAGTTCATGCTCGACCTGCATACGACCGAGCACGGCTACGAGGAAGTGATCCCGCCGCTGATGGTGCGCGACGAAGTGCTTTTCGGCACCAACCAGCTGCCGAAATTCGAGGAAGACCTGTTCTTCACGCCGCATGGGGAGGGTAGGCTTGGCCTGATCCCGACCGCCGAGGTGCCGCTCACCAATCTCGTGCGCGAAGAAATCACCGCGCATGAAAAGCTGCCGCTGCGCTTCACCGCGCTGACGCCGTGCTTCCGTTCGGAAGCCGGCTCGGCCGGCCGCGACACACGCGGCATGCTGCGCCAGCACCAGTTCTACAAGGTCGAGCTGGTGTCGATCACCGACCAGGAATCCTCGCTCGCCGAGCACGAGCGCATGACGCAATGCGCCGAGGAAGTGCTGAAGCGGCTGGAACTGCCGTTCCGCACCATGGTTTTGTGCGCCGGCGACATGGGATTTGGCGCGCGCAAGACCTATGACATCGAGGTCTGGTTGCCCGGCCAGAACGCCTATCGCGAAATCTCGTCCTGTTCGGTCTGCGGCGATTTCCAGGCGCGCCGCATGGACGCGCGCTACAAGGACAAGGACGGCAAGGGCAATCGCTTCGTCCATACGCTCAACGGTTCGGGCACCGCCGTCGGCCGCGCCCTGATTGCCGTCATCGAAAACTACCAGAACGAGGATGGCAGCGTAACCATTCCTGAAGTGCTGCGGCCTTACATGGGCGGTCTGGCAAAGATCGAAGCGAAGTAATGCGCATTCTTCTGACCAATGACGACGGCATTCATGCCGAGGGCCTGGCGTCGCTCGAACGCGTCGCGCGCACACTCTCCGACGATGTCTGGGTGGTGGCGCCGGAGCAGGACCAGTCCGGCTATGCGCATTCGCTGTCGATCTCGGAGCCGCTGCGGCTGCGCAGGATCGGCGAGAAGCATTTTGCCGTGCGCGGCACGCCGACCGACTGCGTCATCATGGGGGTGAAGAAGATCCTGCCCGGCGCGCCCGACCTGATCCTGTCAGGCATCAATTCGGGCGCCAATATCGCCGACGACGTCACCTATTCGGGAACCGTCGCCGGCGCCATGGAAGGCGCGCTGCTCGGTATCCGCTCGATCGCGCTTAGCCAGGGCTATTCCTATGTCGGCGAGGATCGCATCGTTCCCTATGAAACGACCGAGGCGCTTGCGCCGGCACTGCTGAAGAAGCTCGTCGCGACGCCGCTGCCGGACGGCGTGCTTCTCAACGTCAATTTTCCCAACTGCCTTCCCGAAGAGGTCGCGGGCACGGTGGTCACCACACAAGGAAAACTCGTGCACAGCCTGTGGGTCGACGAGCGCCGTGACGGGCGCGGCCTGCCTTACTACTGGCTGCGCTTCGGCCGCGAGCCGGTCGAGGGCAAGCAAGGCACCGACCTCCACGCGCTGCGCAACCGTCTGGTGTCGGTGACGCCGTTGCAGCTCGACCTCACCGCGCATGAGATCCGTGACCAGCTGAGCAAGGCGCTTGCATGAATCTGCCAATCGATGACCGCGAAGGATTTGCCGCTTTCCTGTTGCGCCTGCGCGGCAGGGGAACCGTGCCGAAGGCGTTGATCGCGGCTTTCGAGGCGACACCACGGCGCGGCTTCCTGGCGGCCCACTTCCACCAACTCGCCTGGTCCGACCGCATGCTGCCGATCGAATGCGGCGAGGCGATCGAAGGCGCCGACATGCAGGCGGCGGTGATCGCGGCCCTTGCCATCGAAGCGGGAAACCGCGTTCTCGAGATCGGCGCCGGCTCCGGCTATACGGCGGCGGTGATGTCACGGCTGGCGGCGCGGATCGTCACCATCGACCGCTACAAGACCCTGGTCGAGCAGGCCAGGCAGCGTTTCGAGGCGCTTGGCATCGGCAACATCATCGTGCGCCAGTCCGACGGCTCCGGCGGCCTGCCTGCAGAAGGCCCGTTCGACCGCATTGTCGCCTGGGCCGCCTTCGACAGCCTGCCGCGCTTCCTGCTCGACCAGCTGTCGAGCGGCGGCATCGTCATCGCGCCGATCGGGCCAGAGGAGGGCGAGCAGGTGCTGGCCAAGCTCACCAAGGTCGGCAGCCGTTTCGAGCGCGAGGACATCGGCCTCGTGCGGCTGCAGCCGATCCTGCGCAGCATAGCTGCGGTCATCTAGGAGCATTGATATTCAGGTGAGACCGGCCTGCAAATGGCTGACACCTGCGCTGCCGGTGCTCACGTACTGAAGTACGCTCCGCTCCGGTTCTCGGTATCAACCATTTTCGACTTGGTCTGACCTGAATCTCGACGCGCCTCCTGCGCACTCGAATGTTTTAAGAAAATTTTCGTCGAATTCTAATGGGTTAACCGACCAGTAACATTAACGCGCTTTAATCCAATCCAGTTGGTGCAGCGTTTGTGCGGGTTAGTGCGATGCAACTCAGTGTTTTGAAGACAAACAGTCGCAATCTGGCGCGGGGCTGCGCTGTTCTCATGATTGCGGGGGCGGCCGCCGGGTGCAGTTCCCAGGCTTCGCGGTTCAACAGTGTCGACGACGTCTTCACTTCCTCGACCAACAATCAGCGCGCCATCATCAACAAGCAGGATGCCGTACAGCCCTATCCGGGCGATGTCTCGGCCGCGCCGCTTGACGGTAGCCACACGCAGTCGATCAGCCGCTCGAGCCTCGACCCGGTTTCGAGCCGGCCGTTGCCGCCGCCCGTTTCAGCCCAGGCGCAACCCGCGCCGGCGCTCGCGCCTGCCGCCAATCCAGTGCGTGTCGCTTCGGCGCCGGCCATGGTTCGGCCTGCTCCCCATGTCGACAGGACGACAACCGGCACCGTGGAGCCGGCCGCCAAGCCGTTCAAGAATGCCCAGCCCGACGCGCCGAAGGTGGCCGAGGCGGGCAGGCCGCACGCGACCGAGATCGTCGTCAGGGACGGCGAGACCATTTCCGGCCTGGCGGCGCATTACAAAGTGCCGGCCGATGTCATCATGAAGGTGAATGGCCTGAGCCCGACCAAGGGGCTGAAGACCGGCCAGAAGATCGTCATTCCGGCCTATGCCTATTCGAGCAAGGCCGAGCCGAAGGTCGCCGACGCCAGGCCGTTGAAGGACGGGCCGGTGAAGGATGGCAAGCACGACCTGCCGGCCACCGCGCCGGACAAGGTCGCCGTCCTGCCGCAGCAGCCTAAGCTCAAGGAAGGCAAGTCCGCCGCGCAGGTCGATGCTTCGGCCGCCGCAAGCCAGCCCAAGGAGCTCAAGCCGGCGCAGGTCGCCAAGGCAACAGGCGCCGCCGGCACCTACACGGTCCAGTCGGGTGACACGATGTCTTCGATCGCCAGAAAGACCGGCGTCGGCGTCGTTGCGCTGAAGCAGGCCAACGGCATGAAGGATGGCCTGCTCAAGATCGGCCAGACCCTGAAGGTGCCGGCCGGTGGAACCGCGACGGTCGCCAGCGCCAAGCCGGCAAAAGTCGATCCGGTGACCACGGCAACCACGCAGCCTCCGGCAAAGGCCACGCCGTCGGAAACGCTGGCATCCTATACGCCGCCGAAGAAGGACGCGAAGGTCATCCAGCAGGCCGAGGACGACGACGCGGTGGCGCCCGATGCCACGGGTATCGGCAAGATGCGCTGGCCGGTGCGCGGCCGGGTTATCTCCGGTTTTGGATCCGGCAAGGACGGCGTCGACATCGCCGTGCCCTCGGGCACGCCGATCAAGGCGGCCGAGAACGGCGTCGTCATCTACGCCGGCGACGGGCTCAAGGAATTCGGCAACACGGTGCTGGTGCGCCACGAGAACGGCCTGGTCACCGTCTATGGCCATGCCAGTTCGATCGAGGTGCAGCGCGGCCAGAAGGTCAAGCGCGGCCAGGAGATCGCACTCTCGGGCATGAGCGGTACGACGGACTCGCCGAAGCTGCACTTCGAAGTGCGCAAGAACTCGGCGCCGGTCGATCCCTCGACCTATCTCGAATAGAACAAAAAAACCCTCGACCTATCTCGAATAGAACAAAAAAGCGATTTTGCGGGCCGTCTGACCTCCAGTCCGGCCCGCCGGCTCAGCCCGTTCCGCAAGGAGCGGGCTTTTTCAGTTTGTGCAAAGCCCGCCCGCGCGGTTCACAGATGATCGCGGAGCGTGTCGGCGATCATCTCCTCGAGGCTGCTGGCCTTCACGCCCAGAAGTGCTTCTGTGTCGGAGGCATCAACCAGCAGGGGTCTCTCGAAGAGGTAGCGCATCTCGATGGCCTCATGCATGCCCAGGGATTCGATCTCAGGGGCGGAATAGGAACGTGTCCCTGAAAGCTCTCGTCCGAGCACCGCCGCGGTTTTCTGGATGAGCTCCCGTGGTGAGGCGTATTGCGAGGGAACGTGAAACGCGCGTCCCCATTCGCCGTTGTAGCGGGCCGCCGCGACCAGCGTCCTCGCGACGTCCTTGGTGAAGGTCCAGGCATGGGTTGCGTCGAGGTCGCCAATGAAGGCGGTAGGCTTGCCCTCGATGATGAAGGGCAGCGCGATCAGTGAAAAATAGCTGATCGCGCCATGTCCGAGATAGTCGCTGGAGCGTATTTCGATCGCCGGTACGTCGGCACGAACCGCCCGCTGCCACATGATCGTCCTGGCGGTTCCCTTCCTCGAAGTGGGATCCAGGGGCAGGTCGGAGCGAAGCGGGCTATCGGCATTTTCCCCATAGCCATAGAGGTTTCCGAGCACGATGAGTTTGGCGCCGACCGCTTCGGCCGCGCGCACGGTGCCATCGATGATGGGGAAAAAGTCGATCGGCCACCGATCATAAGCGGCCATGGCACACATGAAAATGGCATCGGCACCTCGGCAGATACGCGACAGTTCCGAGGCATGCGTGGCATCGGCCTGTATGGTCCGCACGTTCGGCAGCGCGTTCGAACCGACGCCTCGGCTGGTGAGAACGACATCATGTCCTTCCTCTCCAAGAAGGCGCGCGGTCTCGCGTCCAACCGGGCCCGCGCCGACGACAACATAGAAACTCATGGCAACCTCTCTTCCAAGCTTGATGGAGAGACGTGCGTACAGGTTCGCGGCATTGAAAATCGCGCGGGAATTGCCAAATCTTGAACAGGTTTCGCCACGAATCGAGAGAGCATGCGTCCACAATTCGCTCCGGCCCGATCCCCATCCGACGTCGCAATGATCTCCCGGCACATCGAGGCAGGTGTCCATCGTCTGCCGCGGGCGCCGCACCATCGTGTCATGGTGCATGCAAGCGCGGCGACACGCTCCTACTGCAATCAGGTTGGGCGCCATTTCGTCAGGCGCGCCGGCGATATCGACCTGGTACCAGCTGGCGAGGAGGGCGGTTTCGAGGCCGAAACCGCGTTCGACACGATCGAGATCGTCTTGCAGCCAGCCCTGATGGAAAGGGTAGCGGCGGAACTTGGCGGCAGGGCGCTGATGTCGCGGCTCGACACGCGCCACCTGCTTCGTGACCAGCGCATCGCGCATCTCGCTCGCGCGCTCCAGAGCGATCTCGATGCGGGCGCACCGAGTGGCTCTCTATTCGCCGACAGCATTGGCGCCGCGCTGGCGGTCAGGCTGCTTGGTGCCGACGATATGGACATCGAACGAACGAACCGCCTGTCGGATATCCAGCTCAAGCGCGTCCTGGAGCACATCGAGGCCGCTCTCCACGAGCCGCTCTCGATCCATCGGCTGGCCCGGGTGGCCGGCGCGAGCAGCTCGCACTTGCGGACATGGTTCAAGGTGGCGACGGGCGTCACACTGCATCGCTATGTGTTGCGACGTCGGGTCGAACGCGCGCGTGCCCTGCTGCAGCAGGGAGATCTCAGCACCAGCGAGGTCGCGGAATTGACGGGCTTCGCGCACCAGTCACATCTGGCGCATTGGATGCGCCGCGAGATCGGCCAAACGCCGCGCGACGTGCGACGGGCGCGACGCCTCAATCCTTGAGCGGCTTGCCAAGCCGGCCGGCCAGATCCTGCGTGAATTGCCAGGCGACGCGGCCCGAGCGGCTGCCGCGCGTCGTCGCCCATTCCAGCGCCTCCGCGCGCAGCTGCTCGGGGTCGATGTCGAGGCCATGATGGCTGGCATAGCCGTTGATCATCTCGAGATACTCATCCTGCGAGCATTTGTGGAAGCCGAGCCAAAGCCCGAACCGGTCGGAGAGCGAGACCTTCTCCTCGACCGCTTCGGACGGGTTGATGGCGGTCGAGCGCTCATTGTCGATCATGTCGCGCGGCAACAGATGGCGGCGGTTCGAGGTGGCGTAGAAGATGACATTGGCCGGGCGGCCTTCGACGCCGCCTTCAAGTGCCGCCTTCAACGACTTGTAGGACGTGTCGTCATGATCAAAGGACAGGTCGTCGCAAAACAGGATGACGCGGAACGGCGCGGCCTTCAGCAGACCCATCAGCTTCGGCAGCGTATCGATGTCCTCGCGGTGGATCTCGATCAGCTTGAGCGGCAGGTCGGATTTAGCCTTTTGTGATTTGGCCCGGGCATTGATCTCGGCATGCACGGCCTTGACCAGCGACGATTTGCCCATGCCGCGCGCGCCCCACAACAGCACGTTGTTGGCGGCAAAGCCGGCGGCGAAGCGCTCGGTATTGTCGACGAGGATGTCGCGGACGCGATCGACACCGCGGATCAGGCCGATGTCGACGCGGTTTACCTTGCGCACCGGCTCAAGATAGCCGGGATCCGCCTGCCAGACGAAGCAGTCGGCCTCGCGGAGGTCGGTTTCATGCACCGGCGGCGGGGCGAGGCGGCCGACAGCCTCGATCAGGCGGTCAAGTTTCTTGTTGAGGGCGTCGATGGTGCTGTCGGTCATTTCAGGTCTTCTGGCTCGTTTCCTGGGCAGGCAGGTGGGACACGTTCGAATCCGTCGGGTTCGAAACCTGTCCCAACCTTTTGTTCGAGCGTGATCTTTTCGGTAAACCGGCTCTCGCTTTTCGCGATCCTGCTCTAACACGGGCGAACAGGCCGGAAAAGCAGCCGATTTGGTCGGTCGCGCAGTTGCATTGACAACTTTACCGACTATATTCCGGCCAAATTTCAAGGGGCCGCCAAACTCCGCAGGACGGTTGGCGGCTGTTTTCAAAATTCAGGAGTACCTCGATGTTCGTGACACCGGCATACGCCCAAGGCATTGGCGGCGCCTCTCCCGATATGTTCATCAGCATTTTGCCGTTTGTCCTGATTTTCGTGATCATGTATTTTCTGATCATCCGCCCTCAGCGCACGCAGCTGAAGAAGCGCGGCGAGATGCTGGCGGCGGTCCGCCGCGGCGACACGGTCGTCACCGGCGGCGGTTTCGTCGGCAAGGTGACGAAGGTGATCGACGACAACGAGCTCGAGATCGACCTTGGTGGTGGCACCAAGGTGACGGCGCTGCGCTCGACGATCGCCGATGTGCGCGTCAAGGGCGAACCGGTGGCCAACCAGAACGCCAAGAAATAACCCAATTCAAGGCGGAGCGATCCGCGGACACGCTCTGACGGACGACGCCATATGCTGTATTTTTCGCGCTTCAAGATGATCCTGATCTGGGTGGCCGTCGCCATCACAGTGATCCTCGCCGCGCCCAATCTGTTCCCCGCCAGCACGTTGGCCCAGCTGCCGAGCTGGGTGCCGAAGCGGCAGATGACGCTCGGCCTCGATCTGCAGGGCGGTTCGCACATTCTGCTGGAGATGAACCAGAACGATCTGATCAAGGATCGATTGGAGACGACGCGCGACGAAATCCGCACGCTGCTGCGTGACGCCAAGATCGGCTATACCGGCCTTGCCGGCACCGGGCGGACCTTGCAGGTGCGCATCACGGATCCGGCCCAGCTCGACGCCGCGAAAAAGGCGTTGAAGACCTTGACCGATCCTGTCGCCGCTGGCCTGTTCTCCGGTGGCTCCATCCAGGAAATGTCGCTGGATGATTCCGAGCCGGGCCTGCTCAAATTCACCGTCACCGACGCTGGCATCAAATACCGCACATCGACCGCATTGGCGCAGTCGATCGAAGTGGTCGAGCGCCGCGTCAACGAACTCGGCACCACCGAGCCCATCGTGCAGCGGCAGGGCGACGACCGCATCCTTGTGCAGGTGCCAGGCCTGCAGGATCCGCAGCGGCTGAAGGAAATCCTCGGCCAGACCGCGAAACTGACCTTCCAGATGGTCGACCAGTCGATGCCGGTGCAGGACGCGCTCAAGGGGCGCCCGCCCGCAGGCTCCTCGGTGCTTTATTCCCAGGACGATCCGCCAGTTCCGTATCTGATCGAAAACCGCGTCATCGTTTCGGGCGAAAACCTCGTCGACGCGCAGGCGACCTACAATTCGCAGAACAACGAGCCGGTGGTTTCATTCCGCTTCGATTCGAAGGGCGCCGCCCGCTTCGGCCAGGCGACCTCGCAAAATGTCGGCAAACTGTTCGCCATCATCCTCGACAACCAGGTAATCTCGGCGCCGCAGATCCGTGAACCGATCCTCGGCGGCACCGGCCAGATATCTGGCAATTTCACCGCCCAGAGCGCCAACGATCTCGCCGTGCTTTTGCGAGCCGGCGCGCTGCCGGCGACACTGACGGTCATTGAGGAACGCACTGTCGGACCGGGCCTTGGCCAGGATTCGATCCATGCCGGCAAGGTGGCCGGCATCATCGGTTCGATCCTCGTCGTTGCCTTCATGTTCGTCGCCTACGGCTTCCTCGGCTTCCTCGCCAACATCGCGCTGGCGGTGCACGTGGCGATGATCGTCGGCCTGCTGTCGCTGCTCGGCGCGACACTGACCTTGCCGGGTATCGCCGGTATCGTGCTGACCATCGGCATGGCGGTCGATTCCAACGTGCTGATCTACGAACGCATCCGCGAGGAGCGACGCGCCGGCCGCTCGGTGATCCAGGCGATCGATACCGGGTTCTCGAAGGCGCTGGCGACGATCATCGATTCCAATGTCACTTCGCTGATCGCGACAGTGGTGCTGTTCTATCTCGGCACCGGCCCGGTGAAGGGCTTTGCCATCACCTACGCCATCGGCATCCTGACCACGGTGTTCACCGCGTTCACCTTCACCCGCATGCTGGTGTCGATCTGGTTGCGCCGCGCCCGTCCGAAGGAATTGCCGAAGGCCCCGGTGACCTTCATTCCGCCGGGCACCAAGATACCCTTCATGGGCATCCGTCGCTGGACATTCACGCTCTCGAGCGCGCTGTCGATCCTGTCCGTGGTGACGTTCATGACCGTCGGCATCAATTACGGCATCGACTTCAAGGGCGGTTCGCTGATCGAGGTGCAGGCCAAGAACGGCAATGCGGACATCGCTGACATCAGAGGCCGGCTGTCGGATCTCAACATCGGTGAGGTCCAGGTGCAGCAGTTCGGTGCGCCAAACGACGTGCTGATCCGCGTTGGCACGCAGGATGCCGGTGAAAACGCCGAACAGACGGTCATCGACAAGGTGCGCGGCGAGCTGCAGGACAATTATGACTTCCGCCGCGTCGAAGTTGTGGGGCCAACGGTTTCCGGGGAGTTGGCCAAGCAAGGCACGATCGCAATGCTGGTCGCGCTGGTCGGCATCCTGGTCTATGTCTGGTTCCGCTTCGAATGGCAGTTCGCGGTCGGCGCCATCGTTGCGACGGTGCACGATGTGGTCATGACACTCGGCTTCTTCGTCATCTCCGGGCTTGAATTCAACCAGTCATCGCTGGCGGCGATCCTGACCATCATCGGCTATTCGCTGAACGATACGATCGTGGTCTATGACCGCGTTCGTGAGGATTTGCGAAAATACAAGCGCATGCCGCTGCCGCAACTGTTGAACAACGCCATCAACGAGACGCTGTCGAGAACGACGCTGACCTCGGTGACGACCAGCTTGGCCCTGCTGGCGCTGGTTTTGTTCGGTGGCGAGGTGATCCGCTCGTTTACGCTGGCCATGCTGTTCGGCGTCGTCTTCGGCACCTATTCGTCGATCTTCATCGCGGCACCGCTGCTGATCCTGTTCAAGCTGCGGCCGCAGGCTTCGGCCGACGAGGAGAAGCCGGTCAACGGCGGCAAGGCGGTCGCGACCTGACGCGCGGCCTCGAAGGGGTGACGAAAGTGGTGACCGGCAAAGGCATCGTCATCCGCGAGGCGCACTTCCCCGGCCGCGCGTCGATCGAGGCCTATGGCAATGGCGGGTTCCGCTTTGCCGACATGTCGCATCGCGGTTCGCTGCTGTGCCTGCCATCCGGCATCCATGGCTGGGAGCCGGCGGACGCTTCAGCGCTGACAGTGGCGGATTTCGAAAAACTGCTGGCCGAGGCCGACAAGGTCGAGATCCTGCTGGTCGGCATGGGCAAGGATTTGAGGCCATTGCCCGCGGCGCTGCGAGCGGCGTTGAAGGAGGCCGGTATTGCCTCCGACCCGATGTCGACCGGGGCTGCGGTGCGGACCTACAATGTCCTCCTGGCGGAAGACCGCGCCGTGGCTGCCGCGCTCATCGCCGTCGAGTGATATGTCGCAAAATGCCAAAATCGTCATGGACGCGGTGCGCGCCGCCGATCATGACCGCTATCTGACGGTACTCTACGCGCCGGCCGACAAGCGCGATGCGCTGTTTTCGCTCTACGCTTTCAATGCCGAAATCGCTGGCATCCGCGATCGCATCCATGAAGCATTGCCGGGCGAGGTGCGGCTGCAATGGTGGCGTGACCTCATCGCCGCCGACAGTGACGGCGCAGCCATCGGCCATCCCGTCGCCGACGCATTGAAGGCGACAATTTCTGGCCATCACCTGCCGAAACTGGCCTTCGACAACATGCTCGAGGCGCGCATCTTCGATCTCTATGACGATCCGATGCCGTCGCGCACCGACCTGGAAGGCTATTGCGGCGAGACGGCGGCCGCGCTCATCCAGCTTGCCGCAATGGTGCTCGATCCCGTCGAGGCGCCCCGCTTCGCCGAACTGGCAGGCAGGGCGGGCTGCGCGCAGGCCATGACCGGACTGCTGCTGCTGTTGCCGCTGCATCACAGGCGCGGGCAGTGTTTTTTCCCGGCCGACATTCTGGCGGCGGCGGGATCGACGCCGGAGGAATTTGTTGCCGGCGATGGCGGGCCTGGGGCGCGGCGTGCCGTAGCGGCGATGACAGCGCTGGCACGCGAACACCTTTCAGCTTTCGAGCAAGGCGCCGCCGTGCTGCCGGCGTCGTTGCGCCCGGCATTCCTGCCATTGGCGCTGTCGCGCGCCTATCTCGACAGGATGGAAGGCTCGCGCCATTCGCCGCTCGACGGCGTCGCGCGGCTATCCGCCTTGCGCCGGCACTGGCTGCTGGTGCGGCGGGCGAGCAAGGGCTGGCCTGCACTTTGACGTAAACGTCAATCGTGCTAAGGATTTGGCCGTGCCGGGAACTGTCGCCAGAGATGACAGGCCGGCCCGGAGGAAATCCATGAGCTTGCCCTTTCTGGTCGTGATCGTCGTCCTTGGCATTGCGCTGTCGGTTGCCGCGGTGCATTTCACCGGCGGCAGCAAGACGGCCACGCTGGCCGATCCCGATCAGGCGTTGCACCGTTTCGCCGAGGATTTTCCCGACGAGATGGTTGCAACAGTTCGCCTGACGGCGGACGCCAAAACGGCATTTTTGGACCTTGGACGAGGGCGCACCGGCATCGTCCACAGCATCGGCGACTGCTTCTTGACGCGCATCGTCACCGCTACGGACGTCTCGGTGTCCAATTCCGACCAGACGAACACAATTCAATTGCGATTGACGGACTTCACCTGGAAGGGCGGCCGTTTCCGCTTCGCCAATGCCGGCGATGCGCAGGCCTTGCTGAAAGCTTTTGAAGCACGCCATGCCGCCAGGGAGGCCGCGTGATGGACAGCTATGATTTTCCGCAAGTTACCCAGTTGGCCATTCCGTTCTTCGTCGCCGCCATCCTGATCGAGCTCTGGCTGGTGCGCACCGGCCGCGCGAAAGGCTCGTTCGAGACGCGCGACACGCTGACCAGCCTGATGATGGGCACCGGCAATGTCGTCGCCGGGCTGCTGCTTGGCGTCGTCTCCTACTGGGCGCTGCTGTGGCTGTGGCAGTTCCGCGTCTTCAATCTCGGCCTGTCGGTCTGGGTGTTCCTGGCCGCCTTCCTGCTCGATGATTTGCGCTACTATGTCTATCACCGCATCGCGCACCGGGTGCGCTGGGTGTGGGCCGAACACGTCAACCATCACTCAAGCCAGCATTACAATCTGTCGACGGCGCTCAGGCAGAGCTGGACGGGCCTGTTCACCTTCATGTTCGTGCTGCAGGCGCCGCTGGTGCTGCTCGGCTTTCACCCAGCCGTGATTGCCTTCACCTTCGGCTTCAACCTTGTCTGGCAGTTCTGGATCCACACCGAAACGATCGGCAAGATGTGGGGCTGGTTCGAGTTCATCTTCAACACGCCCTCGCACCACCGCGTCCACCACGCCACCAATCCACGCTATCTCGACGCCAACTATGCCGGCACGCTGATCATCTGGGACCGCATGTTCGGCACATTCGTCGAGGAACTGGAGGAGGACCGGCCGCGCTACGGCATCGTCAGGAATCTCGGCACCTTCAATCCGCTGAAAGTGGCGTTCCACGAATGGATCGGCATGTTCAGGGATGCGTTCGCGCCGGGTATTACGCTCAGCGATCGCCTGAACTACCTGATCAAGCCGCCCGGCTGGAGCCATGACGGCTCGCGCGAAACATCGGAAAGCCTGAAGGCAGCTTATGTCAGGCGAAATCCTGCCGAGGCGGGGAAGCCGGGATTGCCGATGGCGGGTGCCGAGCCGGCGGAATAGGACGGTTCGTCGGCATTGTTCATAGTCGTCTATCAGCTAATGCGTTGACCCGAGCCAATGTAGGTGCCGGATTGACCATCGCCCGTGAAAGCAGCCGTTAACTCGACGAGTGCATCAACAACTGCCGGCGCCTCTGAGGTAGTCGTTTCCCTCGAGAAATGAGCGCAGACATACACCCCATGTGGATGGGATGGGCTCAGCCGGGCTTGTATGTTCCAAGACGGCGCTAGCAAATAGAGCGTCTTCATGAAATCGAGGAGGAACTGTTCGGTGTAGGGGCCTTGGAGGCGCTTTGCGGCAACAATTCTCTTTAAACTTCTATCGCGGTTCTCATTGTAACTCTCGCTGTCGATCACCCAGCCCTTGCCGCCGTGGGGCTGGCCGATCAATGCCTCAAGTGCTGGTATATGGGTGCCGCGCAACTTCTGCAGGTTGTTGCATCTGACGTAGATGCTCCAGACAATTTCGTAGTCGCCGGCGAAAGGCTCCTCGCTGGGCGGCAAGCCCGGCGGCAGAATTTGAGGTAGGCTGGAGCGTCCAGCCATGGACTACTCCGCCGCCTCTGCCCGCGCCGGCAAACCCAGCCATTGCCGGCAATCGCCCAGCGCGCGCGATGTGATGGCATGGCGCTTGGCAACCGTCTTGTCCTTGCCGCGCAGACGCTTGCCTTCGATCTTCACCGCTTCCACCGGCGGGAACAGGCCGAAATTGACATTCATCGGCTGGAAGGAGCGCTTGCCCGGCTCGTCGTCCGAAACGATGTGGCCGCCGGTGATGTGGTTGAGCAGCGCGCCGAAAGCCGTGGTGAGCGGCGGCAGGGACGGCGTATGGCCAAGCCGCTCGGCGGCGGCGAAGCGGCCGGCGAGCAGGCCGATCGCGGCACTTTCGACATAACCCTCGCAACCGGTGATCTGGCCGGCGAAGCGCAGGCCCGGACGCGATTTCAGCTGCAGCGAGGCGTCGAGCAAGGTCGGCGAATTGATGTAGGTGTTGCGGTGCAGGCCGCCGAGGCGGGCGAAGTCGGCGTTTTCCAGGCCCGGAATGGTGCGGAAGATGCGGACCTGTTCGGCATGCTTCAGCTTGGTCTGGAAGCCGACCATGTTGTAGAGCGTGCCCAGCGCATTGTCCTGCCTTAGCTGGACGACGGCATAGGCCTTGACCGTCGGGTTGTGCGCGTTGGTCAGGCCCATCGGCTTCATCGGCCCGTAGCGCAGCGTCTCGACGCCGCGCTCGGCCATGATCTCGATCGGCAGGCAGCCGTCGAAATAGGGCGTGCCTTCCCATTGCTTGAATTCGGTTTTCTGGCCGTCGATCAGCGCCTGGACGAAGGCGAGATACTGCTCCTTGTCCATCGGACAGTTGATGTAGTCCTTGCCGGTGCCGCCGGGGCCGACCTTGTCGTAGCGCGACTGGAACCAGCAGGTGTCCATGTCGATCGTGTCGAAATGGATGATCGGCGCGATGGCGTCGAAGAAGGCGAGCGCATCGGCGCCGGTCGCCTCGGCGATCGACTGGGCCAGCGATGGGGCGGTGAGCGGTCCCGTGGCGATGATCGCCTGGTCCCAGTCCGCCGGCGGCAGGCCGGGAACTTCCTCGCGCTGGATGGTGATCAGCGGGTGCGCCTGGAGCTTCTTCGTCACGGCCTCGGAGAAGCCGTCGCGGTCGACGGCCAGTGCGCCGCCGGCCGGCACCTGGTTGGCGTCGCCGGCGCTCATGATCAGCGAGCCGGCCAGTCGCATCTCGGCGTGCAGCAGGCCGACCGCGTTGTTCTCGGCGTCGTCGGAGCGGAAGGAATTGGAACAGACGAGTTCGGCCAGGCCATCGGTCTTGTGCGCGTCCGTGCCGCGAACCGGGCGCATTTCATGCAGCACGACGGGAACACCGGCCTGCGCGGCCTGCCATGCGGCTTCGGAACCGGCGAGACCGCCGCCGATTATGTGTATGGGATTTTTGCTCATGAGCGCCGGAATAATCGCTTGGGGCGGCGATTGCAATTGCCGTGCTTGGTGCGGGCAAACCGCAGATGGTGAACCAGGCGCCGAAAACAACAACACCCGCCGGGGGAGGAGGTCCGGCGGGTGTCGTTTTGGGGGTCGATCCTCGGGAGGAGGTGAAGATCGACCGTATTCGCCATCGCCGGGGAGGAGGTCGGCTTTGACGAAATCTCTTTCGCGTTTTGAAAAGGGGCGAAACCCTTTGGAGCAAAATTCATTTTGCTCCGGGGAAACAACGCCCGCCGCGGGAGGAGGTGCGGCGGGCGCCGTTTGGTTGGCCAACCCTCGGGAGGAGGTGAAGGTTGGACCTATTCGTCATTGCCGGGGAGGAGGTCGGCTTTGACGAAATCTCTTTTGCCATCTTTTAAAAGGGGCAAAACCCTTTGGAGCAAAATTCGTTTGCCCCGGGAACAGCGCCCGCCGCGGGAGGAGGTGCGGCGGGCGCCGTTTTGGTGGTCAACCCTCGGGAGGAGGATAAGGGCTGACCGTTCGCTGGAGGTCGGGGAGGAGGTCGACCCCAGCGAAATTCCGTTAGATCGCCCGGCGGGCGATGATCTTGATTTCGTCGCGGACGATACCGAGATCATGCAGCTGGCGGTTCGAAAGGCGACCCAGCTCGGTAACCGTCTCGCGATATACGCGCCAGTTACGATAGTTGCGGATCAGGTTCATTGTCGTTCTCTTTTCGGAAACTTGTTCGGACCATTTGCGGTCCGAAAAATTAGACCGCCTTGCGAGCGACGTAAGGAATGTCGCTGCGGCTGATGCCGAGGTCGGTCAGTTCGCGGTTGCTCAGGCGGCTCAGCTCGGACACTGTGTCCCTGTAGCGGCGCCAGTTGCGATAGTTGCGGATCAGGTTCATGGTAGTTCTCGTTTCGTCTTTCTTGCGGATCATTCCGTTTGTGTACGAACTATAAATAGGCGGGCTCATATCGATTTAAAAGCGCTATGGCTGCATGGCAGCAATGCAAATTGTGCAATGCAACATTAACGCGCCTTCATGGACCCGACACAAAGAAGCCAGAATCGGAAAGTGCCGTGACGTCAACGGTTTGGCTGGTTCGGTTAAAAAAACGACCTAGCGGGGGATGCAGGACATGGCGGGCTATTCGACACGGGTCAGATCCGACATTGTGCGGTGGCTCCAGGCAGGCCTGATCGACGCCGCGACGGCCGACGCCCTGACGCGAGACGTCGAGGCGAATACGCGCAAGTCGCTGAGCTTCGGTTCGATCCTGGCCATGATGGCGGCCCTGCTGTTCGGCGCGGCCATCCTGATCTTCGTCGCTGCCAACTGGGATGCCATTCCGCGGCTGGCGCGGGTCGCGGCGCTGTTTGCCATCATCCTTGGCTGTTATGTCGGCGGCGCGGTGCTGAAGACGCGCGACCATGCGGCGATCGGCGAAGCCCTGTGGATCGTGGCGGCGGCTGCCTTTGGCGGTTCGATCGCGCTGATCGGCCAGATGTACCATCTGTCCGGCGACGAGGCTTCCGCGCTGGTCACCTGGGGCGCCGGAACGGCGCTGGCGGCGGTCGCGCTGCGGTCGAACCCGCTGACCGTCGCTTCGGTCGGCATCGCCGACGCCTGGCTGTTCCTGAAGGGGTTCGACTATTACAGCCGCAGCGAGTTTCCGCATGCCTTCGTCGTCATGGCCATCGTGCTGTTTGCCGTCTCGTTCTGGACCCGCAGCCAGGCCGCGCGGCATCTGATCATCCTGTCGCTGCTCTTCTATCTCGTGCTGTTGGCCGGGAATCACGCGACGCTGCCGGTGGCGATCCCTCTGGTCATCGTCTCCGCCGTGCTCTTCGCGGCTTCTGTCTTCGCACCGGAACCTGTCGACAGGATCGTGCAACTCGGCGGCCGCTTGCCCCTGCATGCGCTGCTCGCCTTTCTTACCGGGCTGGCCATCATCCAGTTCGAACTGGCCGACGAAAGTACTTACAACAGCGGTTTCGCCATTGCCTCGGTCGTCGCGCTGGCCGGCATCGTCGCCGCCATCGTGCTGGCGGGACGGGAGAGCCGTGGCCTGCGCTGGCTTGCCTATCTCGGCTTCGCCTTCGAACTCGCCATGATCTATGTCGTGACCTTGCAGTCCATGCTCGACACGGCCGGCTTCTTCCTTGCCGCCGCGGTGCTGCTCGGCATCCTGGCGATCATCATCATTCGCGTCGAAAAACGCATGAAGGGTCCGGCAACGGGGGGAGCCACCGCATGATGATCGGAAAGAGGCTTGTTATCTCGGCGCTGGTGCTGGCGCTCGTCCAGATCGGCTTCCTGAGCTGGATCATCGCCGGCCGGGCGGCGATCCTGCGCAACGGCAAGGAAGTGCTGCTGAGGATCGAACCCGTCGATCCGCGCGATCTGCTGCGCGGCGACTACATCATCCTCGGCTACGCGATTTCGCGTATTCCGGTGAAAATGATCGCCAACATTCCCGCCGGCAAATTCTCCAGCGACGATACGTCGATCGTGGTCCGCCTGAAAAAGGGTGCTGACGGCTATTGGACGCCGACCACCGCCTGGTTCGGCAAGGCGCCGGCGCCGACCGCTGCCGACGAGGCTGATATTGCAGGCCATGTCGCCGAAGGCTGGGATCTGCGCAGCGAGGGCATGACCATCGCGCCGGACTACGGCATCGAGCGGTTCTACCTGCCGGAAGGCGAGGGGATGGCGATCCAGAGCGACATGCGGGTGCGCCCGTTCGGCATAAGGCTTGCGCTCGCCAGCGACGGCACCGCGCAGATCAAGGCATTGGTCGACGGCGACAAGACGCTATTCGAGGAACCGCTATATTAATAACGATGGATGCCGGTTATCGGTGCGAAGCAAGACCAGACGCCTCTAAATCAGTGTAAGGCCTTGCCGTACAAGCGTTGCGGCAGCGCGGCACCGGAATGGACTCACTTTGTATCAACTGTGGTGCCCACCGGGAGGGGCGAGTGCCACTATGCGAAATAGCTGAACAGATTTTTCGCAAGAGAGTTCACCGACTCAGGATGGAGGACTCCGCTGGTCAACTCCGGACCCTACTCGTCTCGGCGATGATTTTGAGATAGGGGCCAGTCGATATGGTGTAGCTAAAGTCTGCTACGCCTTTGTCCTGCTTGTGTGTCGAGGGGCTGCGCACGACCCAGTCATACACGCCAGAAACCATGCAGCGATCGTTTGCACAGGTGACCACAATGCTGTCAATGCGGACGTTATATATGCGTTCAGGCCATCGCCGGTAATAGTTCCTCTTGTCCTGAATGATCGAACTCAGGTTCGTCAACTTGCCATAATAGTCGACGGTGCGAGCGTAGGACGCCTGAACTTGAGCAAGAGCGAAATCGTCGTTGTCGCCATGATGCTCGATCAGATCCTTGACGAAGGCGACCGCAGCGCTCTCCGCCTGTTGCCTTGCGTCGGGTGCAGGCACTGGCACGGGCGCAGGATCTGGCCGCGTCGACACCTGCGACGTATCCACGGGCGATTGGTTCGCTGCGACATTGGTCACACGCAACTCTGCCATTTCGCTGGCCGATAGGTATCTTATGTCATGCTTGTCATAGCTCGACGCCAATTCAATCAGCTCGGGGTCCACTCCCATCTCGACTACATAGGATGTGATTGCGGCCGTTCCGAGCTCGACACGGGCCTTGGCTTCTTCTCTGGAAATCCCGTCAGTCCATTTCAACCAAGCCCGATGAATGCCGATAGTACCTGGTTCGGCAACACGGTGGACGCCACCCAAGAAGGCCAGTGAGCAGGCTGAAGCGCACTGCAATTGGCGAACCTGAAGCGTATCCAACCCCGCCGCGCGGATCATACGCCCCAACCGAAGCGCGCTGCCGACGTTGCCGCCGGGGGAGTTGAATACGATCATCCGGGCCCCGCTGCCCGCAACCGCGTTGCTAAAGGCGTTCAGGGGTTCATTGTCTTTGAACTCTCCGGAAACAACAAGAAACGGCTGCTGCCCTGGAGACGAAACAGGCGTGTATTCTAGGGCCTCAACCTGAGATGTTGCCGCCGCTACAATCGACCCTACCGCCAGAACTAGAGACAATACACGCACAAGCTGACAGAGCCCCAACCTGCCTTCAGCCAATAAGAACCTGTCTACGAGCTATTTCAAGAGCCTTCTTTGAAAGTTGGATTTCGTGGGGGCCATTCGCCGAAAAGATTGGTGCAGATGAAGGACCCCCACGTCTTTCGGCGCCGGAACCTAAATCCAGGGCATCTACCAGTTCCGCCAAATCCGCATGCTCCGGCGACATGTGGATGCGCCACCGCGCGCCGGCCGGATCAATTGACAGCACGCTGTCGACTGATCAATCATTGCCGGACACCCCATGCGAAATGCACTGAGTTAGCCGTGTTGATGGCGTTGAGCCCAATCGGCGCGCTGGCCAGCGCGTCGTCGCCCTGGGAGATTTCGCGCGGGGCCGTGCCGTTGATGTCACGCGCCCGGCGCTGTCGCCCTGTGTGCCAGCGGCGCGGTGATCATCACTATCGATTTCAGCCGAACAAAGCAGGAGATTGTCCAGTGTCGCTCGAACTCATCAACCCCGATGATCTGCCAGTTCCAGAGATGTACACACAGGTTGTCGTCGCGACGGGATCCAAGCTGGTATTCATCTCAGGTCAGCAGCCCGAAGACATAAACGGCAAGCTGGTTGGGCATGGTGATTTTGCGGCGCAAGCGCGCCTGGCATTCGGCAATCTCGGCCGGGCGCTCAGTGCGGCAGGCGCGCGGCCCGAGCAGGTTTGCAAGATTACGATCTACATTGTCGACTACAAGCGCGACGAACATGTGCCGATCATCGAAGAAGCGCAGATTTCGCTGTTTGGAGATCACAAGCCAGCCAATGTGGTGGTCGGGGTGGCGATAATGTCCCCAGGCTACCTCATAGAGGTCGATGCGATAGCGGTCATTTGACGAGGCCATCAGAAGCTAGCTTCCGAGGAGACTCTTTGCATCTAGCGAGCTTCAGGTGGCCTGCGACCCGAAGCTCGCAGAGCGAAGGGTGGTGCGGATGAAGGGACTCGAACCCCCACGCCTTTCGGCACTGGAACCTAAATCCAGGGCGTCTACCAGTTCCGCCACATCCGCATCGCCCGGCAATCCCATGTAGCCATCATTCTGTCAATGTCGGAGACGAGATGTCAGAGACGAGATGTGGGCTAGGGCCGAAATGTTGGTTATTCGCCTAAGCGCGAAGACTGTTGAAAATTAGGCTCGCCTGTGACAAAAGGCGTGTCAAATGTGACGGGACGCGACGATCCGCTTCTACAGAATGTGATAAGAAGTAGGAAAAACAAGAACTTATTCACATTTTGGAACGCAGTTTGGGAGAGTTTGAGCCGTAATTTCGGTCAAATCGCCAGGTTCCGTACCAAAAGCCATTCCCGGCAAGAATATACCGGCAGGCTGTAAACGGCAGAGGCCGTGGCAGTCTCATTGGTGAAAACAAAGGTTTTACGATGCAGGTCACCGAAACGCTTAATTCCGGTCTCAAGCGCGAGATCAAGATCACCGTGCCGGCTGGTGACATGGAAGCCAAGCTGATGGCGAGGCTCTCGGACGCGCGCAACAAGGTTCGCATCAACGGCTTCCGGCCGGGCAAGGTGCCGGTGCAGCACCTGCGCAAGGTCTATGGCAAGTCGTTCATGGCCGAAGTGGTCAACGAGATCCTCAACGACTCCACCCGTTCGATCATTACGGGCCGCGGCGAAAAGGCCGCCATGCAGCCCGAAGTCATCATGACCGAGGACGAGAAGGAAGCCGAGAAGATCCTGGCCGGCGGGACCGACTTCGAGTTCCGCCTCAACTATGAGGTCATCCCGGCGATCGAGATCAAGGATTTCTCCGATATCAAGGTGACGCGTCAGGTGTTCGACGTACCGGAGGCCGAGATCGACGACCAGGTCAAGCGCGTTGCCGAATCGGCACGCAGCTATGAGCCGAAGACCGGCAAGGCCGCCGAAGGCGACCGCGTCAGCATCGACTATGTCGGCAAGATCGATGGTGAGGCCTTTGCCGGCGGCGCCGGCACCGACCAGCCGTTGGTGCTGGGCTCCAAGGAATTCATTCCTGGCTTCGAGGACCAGCTTATCGGCACCAAGGCCGGTGACGAAAAGCAGGTCACCGTGACCTTCCCGGAAAACTACCAGGCGGCACATCTGGCCGGCAAGGAAGCCACGTTCGACGTCACCGTCAAGGAAGTGTCGAAGCCGGGTGAGCTGGAAATCAACGACGAGACCGCCAAGAACCTTGGCTTGGAATCGCTGGAGCGCCTGCGTGAGATCGTGCGCGGCCAGATCGAGAACCAGTTCGGCTCGATGACGCGCCAGAAGGTCAAGCGCCAGCTGCTCGACCAGCTCGATGCCGCCTATTCGTTCGAGGCGCCGTCGAAGCTCATCGAGGCCGAGTTCAACAACATCTGGGCTCAGGTCACCCGCGACCTGGAGGCCGCCGGCCGCACCTTCGCCGACGAAGAGACGACCGAAGAAGAAGCCCGCGCCGAATATCAGCGTCTTGCCGAACGCCGGGTGCGTCTCGGCCTGGTGCTGGCGGAGATCGGCGAGAAGGCCGGTGTCACCGTATCGGACGAGGAATTGCAGCGTGGCCTGTTCGAGCAGGTTCGCCGCTTCCCGGCCAACCAGCAGCAGGAAGCTTTCGAGTTCTACCGCAGCAACCCCGAGGCGCTGAATGCGCTGCGCGCGCCGATGTTCGAGGAGAAGGTCGTCGACCACCTTCTCGGCCAGATCTCGGTCACCGACGTCAAGGTCAGCAAGGAAGAGCTGATGGCCGACGACGAGGACGCGGAAACCACGACCAAGGCGAAGCCCGCGAAGAAGGCCGCGGCCAAGAAGGCTGAAGCCAAGGCGAGCGAGGCCGGCGACGAGGCGGAAGAGCCGAAGAAGAAGGCCGCGCCGAAGAAAAAGGCCCCCAAGGACGCCGAATAAGTCCCGAGCTTGATGGAATCGACGAAGGCCGCCCTCGAGGCGGCCTTTTTCGTTGCGAAACTGCAACAGCCGATTCGCTTTGCGGGAAATGGCACTTGGCGATACCTGGCGTTGAGCATTATCTGCGCTGCTGTTGCAAACCGTGTGGTTCCTGGAGGGGGCGTTGAGCCTATTCTTCGAAAAGGGGCGTCCCGTCGCCCTGGCGCTCGTTCTGGCCTTCGCCTGCGATGTTGCCCAGGCCGGCGCGCTTGCCGGCGAGTGGCGCTTCGGAACGGACGATGATGGCCTTGTGACCGCTTCGCTTCATGGCACCAACAAGCTGATCACGGGTGGCGGTGCCTTGAGTTACAGCCCGGTGTTGACCATTGCCTGCCGGGCAGACGGAGAACCGCGCTGGACCGAATGGCTGCAGTTGAATGACGGGGTTTCGGCCAGCCGCAAGATCACCATGTCCGTCACTGTTGACGACGGCGGCAAGTTCGACGAGAGCTGGTCGGTCGGATCGCGCGGCCGAATGCTGGTGCGCGACGGCGCCGACGGCATCAAGCGCCTTGTTCCCGCAAGCCGGCTGTCGCTTTCATGGCGGTTCGGCTTGTTGTCAGGCCGCGGCCAGGCGGATTTCGACCTTGCGGGGCTCGAAGAGGCGGTTGAGCAGATCGCCGGAAGCTGCCGGACCGATCCGCCTTGAGCGTGGCTGGGTTCTAAACCTTCGCAATGCTTGGCTTTTTCTACCCGCCGCCTGGATTCCATGGTATGTTTGTACCGCAATTCCACTGGGGAGAGATATTCTGCCCAAGGCGCGATCGTCCGAGGCATAAATGGCGATCAGGGAGGAAATGCCATGCGCGCTATAGCGTTTTTTGCTGGGGTGTCCGTTACGATCTTCATCGCGCATCCGTCGCAGGCACAGGATGCCGCGGCTGGTGAGAAGGTCTTCACCAAATGCCAAGTCTGCCACATCGCAAACGAGGACAAGAACAAGATCGGTCCATCGCTGCACGGCGTCATCGGCCGCACGGCCGGTACTCATCCGGATTTTAAATACTCCGATGCCATGATTGCGGCCGGCAAATCCGGCGTCAAATGGGACGAGCCAACGCTGACGACCTACCTTCACGATCCCAAGGCCATGGTCAAAGGCACCAAAATGACGTTTCCCGGCCTCAAGAACGATGCGGACGTGGCCAACGTCATTGCCTATCTGAAAACCTTCTCCAAGTGACCTGGGCCCCTCGCCACCCATCGGTGGTCGTCCGAGATGTCGACTAGGGAAAGCCCCCTCAAGGATACCTCCATCCGCCTTTCGGAAGCGACGGCGGCCGATTTCTTCGCGCTTTTGAAGCCACGGGTCATGGCGCTTGCCGTATTCACCGCTTTCGTAGGCCTGATGGTGGCGCCTGGCGCGATGAATCCGGTCATCGCCGTGATCGCAATCGGTTCGATTGCGATCGGAGCAGGAGCGGCGGGGGCCCTCAACATGTGGTATGACGCAGACATCGACGCGCTGATGTCGCGCACGTCAAGACGGCCGGTTCCGTCGGGCCGCGTCGCGCCGGGCGAAGCTCTCGGCTTCGGCCTTGTGCTTTCCGCGCTTTCGGTCGTGACACTCGGCGTACTGGTAGGCTGGCTTGCCGCATCGCTGCTGGCCTTCACCATCTTCTTCTACATCGTCATCTACACGATGTGGCTGAAGCGCTCGACACCGCAGAACATCGTCATCGGCGGCGCGGCTGGTGCCCTCCCTCCTGTCATTGGCTGGGCGGCCGCAACCGGCGCCGTCGGCATCGAAAGCCTCATCCTGTTTCTGATCATCTTTCTGTGGACGCCGCCGCATTTCTGGGCGCTGGCGCTGTTCAAGGTTGGCGACTACGCCGCTGCCGGCATTCCGATGATGCCGAATGTGGCCGGCCCTGCTTCGACGCGTAGGCAAATCCTTGTCTATGCCTTGCTTCTGGCGCCGGTCGGCGTGCTGCCTTGGCTCTTCGGATACACCAGCGGCTACTACGGAATCGCCTCGGCCGCATTGGGCGTCGGTTTCATCTGGCATTCATGGAAGGTTCTGGCCGCTTCCGAAACGGAGCTGAAACCCGCCAAGGCGCTGTTTGCCTATTCGATCCTCTATCTTTTCGCGATCTTCGCCGCGCTGCTTGCCGACACCATTGCCATGCGCGCGCTGATCTCAGCCGGGATCTGAGCGCAGATCGCCATCCGCGAACCGCTCTGGCCGGCCGGCGATTGCCGTGCAGAAGACGGCGCAGTGCCGTCACGATGGCAGCGCACAGAATCCCAGCAACAGCAGAATGATTATGCCAAGGCCGACTATGAGAAGCGTCCTTGCGTCCATGACCTTCGCCTTCGACCCAGTGCATGGTCCTGAGGATCGGGATCGACTCTGCTGCGCCGCTCTCCGGTTCGCAAAGGATCCAAGTGGTCCAGCGCCTTTACGTGCCCCAAAAAGAGACATGCGGCGCAGCATGAGCATATCGAAGAAGGGTTTCCAGAGCCAGCCATGCGGCCCAACAACGGGCGACAAGTCCCTCACAAGAGAGTATATTGGTGGCGGTGCAGGTCGCGGTTTTGCGTGGCCAGTCGCGCAAACGTCAGCACCGCTAAATCGCGACCTTTCCGGACCCGGTCTGGAGGAACGGTCATGGCAAGCTTTCATGTGATAGCAGGCGCCAGCGAGACGCTGGAACATACCAAAATTCGAAAAATCTCTGTTTCCGACCTTTTTGACGCGCTCAGGCGGGGCGTCGATGATTTCATGGTCAAACCGTCGCATATCATCTTTCTCTGCCTGATCTATCCGCTCGTGGGCGTCGTGCTCGCCGCCTGGACTTCAGGCGCCAATGCCTTACCGTTGTTGTTTCCGCTGGTTTCTGGCTTTGCGCTGGTTGGCCCATTCGCGGCGATAGGCCTCTATGAAATCAGCCGTAGACGGGAAGCCGGCCTCGACACCTCCTGGAGGCACGCTTTCGAGGTCAGGAATTCTCCGGCGCTGCCGGCCATCGCGGCGGTCGGGATCATGCTGTTTGCAATCTTCATCACGTGGCTTTTGACGGCGAAGATATTCTACGAATATCTTTTCGGCCCGGCTCCGCCGGAATCGATATCCAGCTTCATCAACGCGATATTTGCCACGGGACGCGGCTGGACGCTGATCATATTGGGGCACGCCATCGGCTTTGTCTTTGCCGTGGTGGTGTTGTGCACGACGGTCGTCGCCTTCCCATTGTTGCTCGACCGCGATGTCGGTGCCTATGAAGCGATCCACACCTCGGTGCGTGCGGTCCTGGCGAACCCGATCGTGATGGCTGTCTGGGGGCTGATCGTCGCCGTCGGCCTGATCATTGGCTCGCTGCCGGTGTTCGTCGGGCTCGCCGTCGTGTTGCCGATCCTCGGCCATGCCACCTGGCATGTCTACCGCAAGGTTGTGGAGTCGCCCGCCAGACCGACGAGTTAAGGACGTTTTGCTTCACCGCACCGGCCAGAGCATTTTACCGTTTCATGGAAACGGTAAAATGCTCTATCTCTTTGTTTTAACGCAATTCCGGACGGAAAACCGATCACACTTTTCCTGGATTGCTCAGGATGCCGGTGCGGGTTTGATCGAAGCCGTCAGTAAGCCCGGTGGCTGAAGCGGGCGCGGTATGCGCCCATCGTCAAGTTGCGGAAATCCTCGCCGCTGACATGCACCAGCGTTCTGTGGTCGCCGCCTTCGAAGTAGATGTCGGCGGCATCACCAAGGCTGTCATCGACAATCACCGGCACATCGTAGGGGGCGCCGATCGGCGGAATGGCGCCGGTATCGCAATCAGCGAAGAGCGAAGTCACCTCGTCTTCGGAGGCCAGTCCGAGACGCTTGTCCATGACGTCTTGCAATGTGCCGAGCTCGATCCTGTGCGTGCTGGGAACGACGGCCAACGCATAGCCGAGCTCGTGGTGAACAACGACCGATTTGGCCACTATGCTGCCGGGTACATGCGCCGCGATGGCGGACTGTCTGCTGGTGGACGTGCGATGGTGGGCGACTGTGTCGTATGAAATTCCCTTCCTGTCGATAAAGTCCTTCAGTCTGGTAGCGATCGTCATCTTGGCCTCCCTTTGCCGGAGTTCGCGACGGGTGGGGAAACGAGGGCAGTCATTCTCCTTATGTCGTTTCCGATACTAAAATAGACCAGCTGCTGATGGTTCGAGGCGCGGCGGCAAGATCTGAATGCGGTTCGTGCCTCAGGGTCCGGCTCCGAAAAATGCCAGCCGGGTGAAAAGCGTGTAGTCGGCTTCGAAGACCATCATTGTCACGAACACCAGCACCAGTATCGGCGGCAGGATGATCGCATAGGCCAGCGCCAGCCGTTCCCAGGCCATGTGCATGAAGACAGCGACGATCAGCCCTGCCTTGAGGATCATGAAGATCAGGATCAGCGACCATCTGAGATAGCCGTGGAGGCCGAAATAGTCGACCAGGTAGGAGCAGGTGCTGAGGATGAACAGCCACGCCCAGACCACCAGATAGAGCTTGATCGGATGTTGCTGATGCACGTCGGCACGGGCGACGGCCGCCGGCGCTGCCGCATGAAGTGCGTGTTGTCCTAGGCCGTTTGCGGTTGCTTCAGCCATGTCTGCCTCTCACCAAAGATAGAAGAATGCGAAGATGAACACCCAGACCAGATCGACGAAGTGCCAGTACAACCCCATGATCTCGACATTCTCGTAGCGGCCGGTGCGGCTGGTGAAGAAGCCGCGCCGTCCGAGGTCGTAGTCTCCGCGCCAGACTTTGCGCGCCACGATGATCAGGAAGATCACACCAATCGTCACATGCGTGCCGTGGAAACCGGTGATCATGAAGAAACACGACCCGAATTGTGCGGCACCCCAGGGATTACCCCAGGGTCGCACCCCTTCAGTGATCAGCTTTGTCCATTCGAAGGCTTGCATGCCGACAAAGGTCGCGCCGAGTGCCGCGGTCAGAAGCATGAGGATGGCCGTCTTGCGGCGGTCGTGGCGATAGCCGAAGTTGACCGCCATGGCCATTGTTCCGCTGCTGGAGATCAGCACGAAGGTCATGATGGCAATAAGGATCAGCGGGATATCCGAGCCGCCGATACGAAGCGCAAAGACCTCGCTCGGATTGGGCCACGGCACCCGTGTCGAAATGCGCGCGGTCATGTAGGAGAGCAGGAAGCAGCCGAAGATGAAGGTGTCGCTGAGCAGGAATATCCACATCATGGCCTTGCCCCAGGACACGTTCTTGAACGCACGCTGATCCGAGGACCAATCGGCGGCAATGCCTCGCCAGCCTGTAGGCCGTGGCTCCGTATGGCCGATATGTGTCAGTGTCTCTGCCATCCGCTTGATCCCCTTTAGGTCAGCAACTCCCGGCAAATGTCGATGAACGTCGCGGCCCAGCCGGCCAGCAACGCGAAGATGGCAAGCCAGACGAAGAGCAGGAAATGCCAGTACATGGCGCATAGTTCCACGCCGAGGCGAAGCCGTTCCGGCCGCGCTCCAGTCCAGGCGCTCGTGGTCGTCCTGCCCAGACCCACCAGCCCTCCCAAGACGTGCAGGCCATGCATGCCGGTTATCAGGTAAAAGAAGCTGTTGGCCGGATTGGAGGCCAGGAAATAGCCGTCGGCGGTCAGCTGCCGCCATGCCATGAACTGACCGACCAGGAAGGCGAGCGCGGTGAGCCCGGCCGTGGCAAGGCCGAGCCTGACAGTGTCGATCTGACCCCTGCGCGCCGCCACCGAAGTGCATTGCAGGGCGACGCTGCTCAGGACCAGCACGCCGGTGTTGAGCCAGAGCAGTCGCGGCAGGGGCAACGGCTGCCAGTCCGACACCGCCATCCGCATGAAATAAGCACTGGTGAAGAGCGCGAACAGGCAGCCGACGACAGCAAGGAAAACGCCGAGACCTATCTTGGCTGTTGGCAGGGCCGACCGGTCGAGCCCGACAAAATCACCGGCCAGACCTTGCTCGAGCCATGGCTTCGTCATCAGCCGCTGGTGCGAAAGCCACCATCCGGCAAAACCGGCAATGACGAGCAGGAAGACCAGGATGACGCTCATGCCGGCTCCCTTGAGGGTCCGAAGGAGCCCGGCATGTTCTGCGGGATGAAGTCTTCCTTGGCACCCGGTACGCTGTAATCGTAAGCCCACCGATAGACGATCGGCAGGTCCTTGCCGAAATTGCCGTGGGCCGGCGGTGTTTGCGGCGTCTGCCATTCGAGAGTCGTGGCCCGCCACGGATTGCCGCCGGCCTCGCGGCCATGGCGGATGCTCCAGATCAGGTTGAACAGGAACACCATCTGGGCGAAGCCGACAATGAAGGCCATGACGCTGATGAAAGAGTTCAGGTGATGGGCCGACTCCGTCATGATCGTCATGTCGGTCAGTTCGGCATAGCGCCGCGGCACGCCCATCAAGCCGAGGTAGTGCATGGGGAAGAAAATCAGGTAGGCGCCGAGGAAGGTGACCCAGAAATGGAACCGGCCCAGCGTTTCGTGGAGCATCCGGCCGGTGACCTTCGGGTACCAATGGTAGATCGCGCCAAAGACCACGAGGATCGGGGCGACACCCATGACCATATGGAAATGGGCGACGACGAACATCGTGTCGGACAGCGGAACATCGACGACGACATTGCCGAGGAACAGGCCGGTCAGCCCGCCATTGACGAAGGTGACGATGAAAGCCAGGGCGAACAGCATGGGTATGGTGAGATGGATGTCGCCGCGCCACAGGGTCAGCACCCAATTATAGACCTTGATGGCGGTCGGAATGGCGATGATCAGCGTCGTGGTGGCGAAGAAGAAGCCAAAATAAGGGTGCATGCCGCTGACATACATGTGGTGCGCCCAGACCACGAAACTCAGCGCGCCAATGCCGACGATGGCCCAGACCATCATCCGGTAGCCGAAGATGTTCTTGCGTGCATGGGTGCTGATCAGGTCGGATACGATGCCGAACGCCGGCAGCGCCACGATGTAGACCTCGGGATGGCCGAAGAACCAGAACAGGTGCTGGAACAGGATCGGGCTGCCGCCATTGTGTTGCAACTGCTCGCCCATCTCGGAAATCGCCGGCATGAAGAAGCTGGTGCCGAGCACGCGGTCAAGCAGCATCATCACGCTGGCGACGAACAGCGCCGGAAAGGCGAGCAGCGCCATGACGGTCGCGGTGAAGATGCCCCAGACGGTCAGCGGCAGGCGCATCATCGTCATGCCGCGGGTGCGACCCTGCAGCACGGTCACCACATAGTTGAGGCCACCCATCGTGAAGCCGATGATGAACAGGATCAGTGAGGAGAGCATCAGGATGATGCCCCAGTCCTGGCCGCCTGGCGTCCCGCTCATGATGGCCTGCGGCGGATAGAGCGTCCAGCCGGCCCCGGTCGGTCCGCCGGGCGCAAAGAAGCTCGACACTAGGACCAGCACGGCGAGCAGGTAGATCCAGTAGCTCAGCATGTTGACATAGGGAAAGACCATGTCGCGCGCGCCGACCATCAGGGGGATCAGATAGTTGCCAAAGCCGCCGAGGAAGAGGGCGGTGAGCAGGTAGATCACCATGATCATGCCGTGCATGGTGATGAACTGGTAGTAGGCCTCCGGGGTGATGAAGTCGAACGTGCCGGGAAAGCCAAGCTGCAGTCGCATCAGCCAGGACAGCACCAGGGCGACCAAGCCGATTGCTGTTGCCGTTGCCGAATACTGGACGGCGATGACCTTGGCGTCCTGCGAGAAGACGTATTTGGTCCACCAACTGTGCGGATGGTAGAGTTCTACTTCCGCGACTTCGGCCGGCGGGATGCCATCTGCAGGGGTGATGTCGACCATAGGAACACCTCCGTGTCCTTTTTTCAGCGAGACCCTACCGTTTCGAGCCTTGCTGCAATTTCGGGACCCGCTGCCGCGGTCTGTCCCGTCGTCTCGTCTGCCGACCCCGTCTTCTGGGGGGCCGACAATTGTGCAAAAGTCTGCTGCTGGCCGAGCCAGGCGACATAATCTTCCTGGGTGTCGACCATCACGACGCCATGCATCATCGGATGTCCCTGGCCGCAAAGTTCGGCGCATAGGACCTGGAAGGTTCCGGTCCTGGTCGGGGTGAACCAGAAATAGGTCACCGAGCCCGGGATCATGTCCATCTTGGCGCGGAATTCCGGTACATAGAAATCATGCAGCACATCGATCGAGCGGAGCAGCATCTTGACCGGTTTGCCGACCGGCAGATGCAGATCGGCCGCTGCGACCACGACGTCGTCCTGACCATTGGGATCGCTGGGGATGACCCCCAGCGGATTGTCGGCACCGACGTCGCGCGTGTCTGATGTACCGAGCTTGCCGTCCCTGCCGGGCAGGCGGAAACTCCATTGCCATTGCTGGCCAATGACCTCGACCTCTGTCGCGTCGCGTGGAACGGTAACAAATCGGCTCCAGACGAACAGGCCGGGAACCAGCAGCGCCGTGACCCCAACCGCGGTGACGATCGTCAGCCACGATTCGAGCCGCTTGTTCTCCGGTTCGTACGCAGCACGATTGCCTTCCCGATGACGGAAGCGGAACACGCAATAGGCCATGAAAAGCACGACGGCGGCGAAGACGACGCCGGTGATCCAGAAGGTGATGATGATGGTGTTGTCGATATAGGCCCAGTTCGAGGCAATCGGCGTCCACCACCATGGGCTCAGGAGGTGAAACAACACCGAGCCCACGACGATCAAAACGAGTACAAGCGCTACGGCCATGTCCCGTTCCTCCGGCATTCAAGGGGGAGCGAAGCCGCCCGCAAGAAATGCCAAGCGCATCATAGCTTAATTTGGGGTCGCAATTCCAGAGGCTACTATCTTGACGGGAAAAATGCGCCCTTTGCCGCGGCGAGACGGGCTATCCCTGGATCAGCAGCAGGCTGGAATGACCTTCTGACCGCCTCAACGATCGTTCGAGCAGGAATTCCGAACGGCGCTTGAGGAGGATATGAGCGGAGGCTGTTTTAGCCGGATTCCCAGTGCTATTTCAGCAGGTCGACCAGGACGTCGAAGGCGGCGTCAATATCGGCGCGGACGGCCTGGCGGACGGCTTCGGCATCGCGGTCGCGCAGTGCCGCGAACATCTCCTGGTGATGCTCGTTGGCGGTCGAATAATTTCCGGAATCATGCAGCATGTTGAAATAGGGACTGATCTGCAGCCACAGATTTTCGATGATGTTGAGGATGTTTTCCGAGCCGGCCGCGCGGTAGATGGAGAAGTGAAAGGCGTAGTTGGCGCGCAGATAGGATTTGACGTCTCCCGCCGCGTTGGCCTGTTCGAGCGCTGTCAGATGCTGGCCGAGTTGCGCGATGCCCTGATCGTCGATGCGCTCTGCCGCCCAGGCGGCGGCGATCGCCTCGATCTCGAAGCGGACATTCCTGAGATCGATGAGGCGCGCGCGGCTGAGTGCGGGAATGCCGATCGAGCGCCCTGAAACGACCATCAGGGCATTGGCCGCGGTCAGTCGCCGCAATGCCTCCCTGACCGGCATAGGACTGACCCCGAAGGCGTCGGCCAGGCTTTGCACCGTCACCATCTCGCCAGGCACGATGCTGCCGTCGAGGATCAATTCGGTGACGTGGCGATAGACCCTGTCCTGCAGGGTCTCCCTGGACAGGGGCACGATCTCGACACCCGGCTTCCTGAACGCCGCTCCGGCCATTTCCATCAACCTTTCGGCGCAAAGGCCGCGCCATAACTCGTTCCCGGAATGCAGGGTTCCGGCTGCCGCGTCAAGCGTCGGCGCCCCAGTCTTGATGTAAGATATTTCATCATTGATCGTTGATCAAATGATGATACGGTCTCCGACATCGAATGACGAGGGCATGCTCGGCGGCGAGCTGCTTTTGACGGCGCTGCAGATGCTGCTGGCCAACACGCTGCCTACGCCACCAGGGCAATTCTTTACGGGCTGGTCGTTCTGGGCGCCGTCATGGCGCTGCGCGAACGGCGGCTGCAATGAAAAGGACAGGACGATGAGCGCAAAGGCACCCGCATCGGCGGACGAATTTCTGGCCGGGCTGAAAGGGCAGCGCGTGCTGGTGACGGCGGGCGCCGGCGGCATCGGCTTCGCCATCGCCGACACGCTGTCGCGGCTCGGCGCACGCATCGTCGTCTGCGACATCTCCGACGAGGCGCTGGCCGCGGCTCCCGGCAAGATCGACCTGGTCGCGGCGGTCAAGGCCGATGTCTCGCGCGACGAGGACGTCGACCGGCTGTTCGAGACGGTCAAGGAGAAACTCGGCGGGCTCGACGCGCTGATCAACAATGCCGGCATTGCCGGGCCGACAGGCGGTGTCGACGAGATCGAACCGGATGACTGGCGGCGCTGCATCGATATCTGCCTGACAGGGCAGTTCCTCTGCGCAAGGCGCGCCGTACCGCTGATCAAGGCAGAAGGCGGCGGCTCGATCGTGTCCATGTCGTCGGCGGCCGGCCGCCATGGCTACGCGTTCCGCACGCCCTATTCGGCCGCCAAATTCGGCGTCATCGGTTTCACGCAAAGCCTCGCCAAGGAGCTTGGGCCGCACGGCATCAGGGTCAATGCCATCCTGCCCGGCATTATCGAGGGGCCACGCATCGAAAGCGTCATCGCGGCGCGCGCCAAACAGGTCGGCATCGGCCACGAGGAGATGACGGGCCGCTATCTGCAGAACATCTCGCTGCGCCGCATGACCAGCCCCTATGACGTGGCCTCGATGGTGGCGTTCCTGCTCTCCGATGCGGGCATCAACATTTCCGGCCAGTCGCTCGGCGTCGACGGCAACGTCGAAACACTTTGAGGACCAAGCCATGGCCAATGTCGCGATTGTCGGAAGCGGGTTCATCGGGCGGGCCTGGGCAATCAGCTTCGCCCGCGCCGGCCATGAGGTGCGCATGTGGGATCAGTCGCCTGCCGCGACGGGCGGGGCGCGCCACTACATAGAGGGCGTGCTCGGCGATCTCTCCGCGAACGACCTGCTGCGCGGGCAATCCGTCGACACCGTGCTTGGCCGCATCGCCATCGTTGGCGAGCTGGCGGAGGCGCTGGCCGGCGCAACCCATGTCCAGGAAAACACGCCTGAAAACCTGGATGTGAAGCGGGAGGTGTTCTCGCTGATCGATCGGCTTGCCGGGCCGCAAACGATCATCGCCAGTTCCACCTCGGCGTTGCTGCCGTCGAAATTCACCGACCATCTGCAAGGGCGGCACCGCTGCTTGGTCGTGCATCCGATCAACCCGCCCTATCTCATTCCGGCGGCAGAGGTGGTGCCGGCGCCGTGGACTTCCGCCGAGACGCTGGAGAAGACGCGCGCCTTCCTCATCGACGCCGGCCACGCGCCGCTGGTGATGAGGCGCGAGCTCGACGGCTTCATCATGAACCGCCTGCAAGGGGCCTTGCTGGAGGAGGCTTTCCGGCTTGTCGCGGACGGCTACGCCAGTGTCGAGGATGTCGATATCGGCATTCGCGATGGCTTGGCACTGCGCTGGTCCTTCATGGGACCGTTCGAGACCATCGACCTCAACGCACCCGGCGGCGTGCGCGACTATGTCGATCGTTACCAAGGCATCTATTCCAACATCTTCCCGCAGATGCTGCGCCGCGTCGACTGGGCGGGCGATGTCATGAAAACGGTCGAGGCCGAGCGCAGCAAGCGCCTGCCGAGGGAAAGCCTGGGTGACCGGCAGGTCTGGCGGGATCGCCGGCTGATGGCGCTGGCGGCACACAAGAAGAAATCGGATCAGGAGTTCGGACAATGAAAGAAACCAGCCGCAAATCAGGCGCATCGGCGGCCAAGGGCAAGGTCATCATCACCTGCGCGGTGACGGGCGCGATCCACACGCCGACCATGTCGCCCTATCTGCCGATCACGCCGGATCAGATCGCCTCGGAAGCGATCGCGGCGGCGCAGGCCGGTGCTGCGATCCTGCATCTGCATGCGCGAGACCCGGAAACCGGCAAGCCCGACCAGACGCCGGAGGCGTTCGCCCGCTTCCTGCCGCACGTCAAGCAAGGAACCAATGCCGCCATCAACATCACCACAGGCGGCAGCCCGTACATGAAGGTCGAGGAGCGCGTGCGCCCGGCTGCCCAGTTCAAACCTGAGGTCGCCTCACTCAATATGGGCTCGATAAATTTCGGGCTCTATCACCTCGCCGACAAATACGAGACCTTCAAGTTCGACTGGGAAAAGCCGCATCTGGAGGCGACGCGCGACCTCGTTTTCCGCAACTCGTTCAAGGACATCGAATACATTCTGGCGACTTGCTACGACAATGGCACGCGCTTCGAGTTCGAGTGCTACGACATCGCCCATCTCTACAACCTCGCCCACTTCGCCGATCGGGGGCTGGTGAAGCCGCCGTTCTTCGTGCAGTCGGTGTTTGGCCTGCTCGGCGGCATCGGCACCCATTCCGAAGACGTCGCCCATATGAAGCGCACCGCTGACCGGCTGTTCGGCGACCAGTTCCGCTGGTCGGTGCTGGGCGCCGGCGCCAGCCAGCTGCGCATCGCCGCGCAATCGGCAGCACTCGGCGGCAACATCCGCGTTGGGCTGGAGGACAGCCTGTGGGCCGGCAAGGGCAAGCTCGCCAAGTCGAACGCCGAACAGGTCTTGCTGGCGCGCAAGCTCATCGAAGGGCTTGGCATGGAGGTGGCGACGCCTGACGAGGCGCGCGAGATCCTGTCGCTGAAGGGCGGCGACAAGGTCGCCTTCTGACCCGGCCAGGACCGAGGGTGCGAGTTTTTCTCGATGGTCAAGAAATAGCAAGGCCGCCGGCGGCCTTGCTATTGCCGTTCCGGTCGACGCCTAAGGCGTCGTCTGCGCTTCGATCTTGGTAGCCATCTGGTCGATCTTGTCTGCAAGGACGCCTTCGGCCCAGGCGGTGACGTCGTCGTCGACGGGCTTGTTGGCCATGTCCGTCAGCGCTGCATCGAGCGATGCCTGGTCGGTGCCGACGGTTGCCGTGGCAGCCGCCGCCTCAGCCTGGTCCGCCGCTGCGTTGTCGGCGTCGACAACGGCCTGCTGGGCGGTGATCTGATCTTTCACAGCCTGGATCTGCGCAGCCGTGGCATTCGGATCAGCCTGCAGTGCGGTCAGTTGCGCATTCAGCTTATCCAGTTGGGCCTGCGCGGCGGCGGCCGTGGCGGCTGCCGTCTCAGCCGCGGCCTGGGCAGCCTTGGCTTTCGCCGACTGTGTCACGAAGGCCTGGAGGGCAGCGAACTTCTTGCTCTTGGAATTCATATAGGCGTTGATGTTGCGCTGCAGCGAATTCAGCCGGCCGAGTTTGGCATGGATGTTTTTCTCCTTCGGCACGGCTGCGACCTGGGTGGTCGTGTCGACCGTGGTGTCGGTCGTTGCGTCAGCATCGACCTTGCCGACACGTCCGGGGGCCGACGCAGACTTGCCATGCGAGGCACCGCTGTTGCCTTTGCCATTGCCGCCAGCATTGCCGTTGCCGCCACCGTGGCCGCTGCCATTGCCGCCACCGTGCCCGTTGCCGCCGGCCCCGGCGAGCGCCGGCGACGCCAGAAGCGTCAATGCGGCAAGCGCCGCGAACAGAGTTTTTCGGTTTGTCATGGTGTCTCCTCGGGGAATCGCCACCTCCGCCCAACCGCGCTAGATCAGCGTAATATGAGAATCCACTAATCGTACGGAGTAAACTTTAGACAAATGCGGTCGCAATGCGCGAGTCTGGTAATGGCTTGTGGCTTAACTTATTGATATTTCATGCAAATAGGCGCCGTGAGGTCGCTGTGCTACTGAAGTCCCATACCAGCCAGGACCATGGTCCCGTCCGTCAGACAATGTCGGTCGGAAACGCGTTGGAATACCGGAAGTCGATGACGAAAGCCTGGCCGAATGCGTGAGGCAGGAACGCCATGGCTTTGCTTTCAGCGAAGACGGCATGGTCGCCATGTTGGTCGTTGCCCCTAGATCAGCAGCAGGCCCTTCATGCTGGCGTATCCCTTGCGCCCGATGATGATGTGGTCGTGCACGCCGATGCCCAGCCGTTTGCCCGCTTCGATGATCTCTTTCGTCATCTCGATGTCGGCGCGCGATGGCGTCGGATCGCCTGACGGGTGGTTGTGCACCAGGATGATCGCGGTGGCCGACAGTTCGAGCGCGCGCTTGACCACTTCCCTGGGATAGACGGGCGTGTGGTCGACAGTGCCGGTCTGCTGCACCTCGTCGGCGATCAGCGCGTTCTTCTTGTCGAGGAACAGGATGCGGAATTGCTCGCGCGCCTCGAAGGCCATGGCCGAGCGGCAATAGGCGAGGAGCTGCGTCCAGGACGAAAGGACTTCGCGGCCGTGCACCTCGCCATGCGCCATGCGTTGCGCTGTCGCAGCGACAACCTTCAGGTCGAACGCCACCGCCGGGCCGATGCCCTTGACCTCCTGCAGCAGGTTGACGGGCGCGCCAAGCACTTCGGCCAGCGTACCGAAGCGCGCCAGCAATGCCTTGGCGGCCGGTTTGGTGTCGGCGCGCGGGATCAGCCGGAAGAGCAAGAGCTCCAGAAGTTCATAGTCGGGCAGGGCGTCTTGACCCGCCGAGGCAAAGCGCTCGCGCAAACGGTCGCGGTGGCCGAGATATCCAGGCTTTTCAGCTGGAACGGGCCTCGCCTTCGCCGCGGGCCGAACCGGCACCTCGGCGAAGAAACTCCGCTCGTCGTCGTCGCTGGCCTTCCCCATCAGCCCCCGCATCCAGCCAATCAGTCGGGCAAGGCGCTCGCCCGACGTATTAAAATATCAGGCCGGCAGGCCGGGCCGGTCGAGGTTCTTGGGCGAGAGCGTGAAAATCTCGCAGCCGGTGTCGGTCACGCCGATCGTGTGCTCGTACTGTGCCGACAGCGAACGGTCCCGCGTCACCGCCGTCCAGCCATCCGACAGCACCTTCACATGCGGCCGGCCGAGATTGATCATCGGCTCGATGGTGAAGATCATGCCGGGCCGCATCTCGACGCCCTCATTGGCGCTGCCATAGTGCAGAATGTTGGGGGCGTCGTGGAAGAGCTGGCCGACGCCATGGCCGCAGAAGTCGCGCACCACCGAGCAGCGCTCCGCTTCGGCAAAAGTCTGGATGGCGGCGCCGATGGCGCCGGTGCGGGCACCCGGCCGGACGGCGGCGATGCCGCGCATCAGGCATTCATGGGTGACCTCGAGCAGGCGTTCGGCCGCGCGCTTGATGGTGCCTACCGGATACATGCGCGAGGAATCGCCATGCCAGCCATCGAGAATGTAGGTGACGTCGATGTTGACGATGTCGCCATCCTTCAGCGGCTTGTTGTCTGGAATGCCGTGGCAGACGACGTGGTTGATCGAGGTGCAGGACGATTTCGTGTAGCCGCGATAGTTGAGCGTCGCCGGCAGCGCGCCGTGATCCATGCCGAACTCGAAGACGAAACGATCGATGGCGTCCGTGGTGACGCCGGGCGCGACCATCGGCACCAGCGCGTCCAGGCAACGGGCGGTGAGGTCACATGCCTTGCGCATGCCGGCAAAACCGTCCTCGCCATAGAGGCGGATCTGGCCGGTGTTTCTGAGAGGGGCCGTGGCGGCGTCGAGATAGGTGACCATTTTGTCCGTATGGAAGAGTGAGCGCTGCAGGAGTTCTGGCGAGGGTATTCCGCCAGATTTGGCACTTGAGGGCAAAAGGTTCAAGGAAGAACTGGCTGATGCGGGCTTAGCCGGCGGGATATTCGTCTCGTCGGGCCAATTTCGATCGGTTTTTGCACGGTTGCTTTCCTTTCCGGCCATCGTGCGAAGCAAAAACGGCCGTTTCCGCAGTGACGACACATTTGCGTGGCACTGAGCGGGCAAAGCAACTTTTGACGACGAACGGCGCTGCCTGGGCGACGGGGTCGGGAGATTTGCGGATGGATAGATTGCAATTCGAGGTGCCGGTGCGCATTGCGCAAGGCCCCGGCTTGCCCGTCGAGGAGATTTACAGCGTCGAGCAGGCGCTGGATTTCCTGCAGGACTGGCCGGCGCGCCGGCAGGGACCGGTTTATCAGAAAGCCTTCAATGCCTGCTTCGGCGCCACGGTGGACGTGGTCAAGACCGAGGATGCCTGCCGGGCGTTCATGGCGTTCTGCCGTGTCACCGGACTGATGGCCAGCGACATGATGGCGCCGCGCAAGCGTGGCGGCGAGGCAAGCCTGCAGCGGGCCTGAGGGCTGCTTCGCCTGTTCCGATCGACCAACTCCGTTTTCTCAACCAACTTGCCTTGAATGTGCGTGGTGATCTCGTGCCTCGATCATCATCTGCATTTCCTCGCACGATGATGCATCGACAGCGGCGTTAAGCTTCCGTTTCCACCTTGGCGGCTATGCCAATGCTTGTTCAGCAATGGTTGATTCGTTGCGTCAGTTCAGGTTTGGAAGATGTCCCCAGAAAAAGTCCGTGCATTCCCGATCGACCGTCAGCTGTTCTTGGTCAGGGAAGTTGCAGCCAGCCTAGACAATCTGCATGGCGAGCCTGCAGCCTCGTTCTGGAGGGCTAAAGCGGCCGAGTTGCTTGACCTGGTTGTCGGGTCGGGCAGGGACAGAGCAACCGCCAGTGATGAAGTGCGCAGGTTTTTCCTGGCCGTACAGAGAGAGCTTTCGGCTGGACTGGCGACTGAGTCGGCTCCAGTTCTTTCCGCCTGAAGAAAATATTTCTTCCAGGCAGCACCTGGCTGCGCCTTCGTTGTCCCGAGGGCGGCCGAGGACGCGGTCACCGTCAACGGGCGGAGATGGCGTTCGATGAGCCTGACATCGAAGCAACATCGCGCGACCTTGATACATCAAAGTTAAATGCGGAGAATTCGCTTCGCTGCTAATAATAAGGTGGCGGGGGCTGCTCGGGAGGAGCGCCCATGGAAATACGGGACCTCGTTGCCAAGATATCAGTTGGGTTGCTGAAGCGCCGTGGCAATGCCCTATCGCTGTCCATCAAGCCGAGACGCGCATCCTTGGCGGACATTCCCATTAAATCGCGGCAAAAACCCGCGCATCGCCCACCGCCTCCGATTCGTCCAGCCAGCAACATGTAGTTCGAGGGCTTTTGCCCAGGCGCAAGGTGCCGAACCGTGCTGACGTTCCAGCGCCGTGAGTTTCTTGCCTATCGCGACGTCTGCATGCACTGATCAGCCGACGGCCCACTGTTTGAAGCCAATCGAAGCCCTCATCAAAAAATGAACCGAACTTTTTAGCCGTTCCTTCATATATGCATGCTTTCTAATTTAAGTTATGATTTTCAATTGCTTCGCCCGAATTCGGATCATGGCGACCGGTATACGCCGGAGCACACGGGCGAATGTTGCCACCATCTTCGCCCTCAGCCTGCCGATCGTCGTCGGCGCGGCCGGCTTTGGCGTGGAGACCTCCTACTGGTACTACAACAGCCTGAGACTACAGGCGACGGCCGATGCCGCGGCCTATGCCGGCGCGCTTGAACAGATCTCGGGTTCCGACAAGCCGACGATCGTCGCGGCCGCGACGCAGTCGGCAGCGACGAACGGGCTGGGCTCGGGCACGATCATCGTCAACACGCCGCCGGCGTCCGGGCCGAATACGGCGAAGAAGGCGGTCGAGGTCATCGTCGCTCAGAACCTCAACCGGATGTTCACCTCGATCTTCACGCAGAGCCAGGTTCCCGAACAGGCGAGGGCGGTGGCTCTCATCACCGATGCCTCGAAGGCCTGCATGACCGCGCTCGACCAGACCGCCTCGCAGGCTGCATCGTTTTCAGGCAATACCACCGTGAAGGTCACCGGCTGCGTGGTGATGTCCAATTCGATCGCTCCGGACGCCATCAAGCTCCAGGGCTCGGCGAGCCTCCAGGTCGATTGCCTGATATCGGCGGGCGGCGTGTCTCTCAGCAATCCCGTCACCACGGTCTGCGCGGCCCCGATCACCCAGGCGCTGCCTGCGGCAGATCCATTTGCAGACCTCCCGGTTCCGGCGGCCTCGAACCCATGCCAGAACGACAACAAGGCGACGCTGAGCCCAGGCACCTATTGCAGCGGCATGACGCTGAAGGGCAATGTCGCCCTCTCGCCCGGCGTCTATGTCGTTCAGGGCGATCTCAAGATAAACGCCAACGCGATCATCACCGGCAGCGATGTGACCATCTTCATGTCGGGCAGTTCGACCGTCAGCATGAATGGCAACGCCTCCGTGAAGCTCAGCGCGCCGACCTCGGGTATCTATTCCGGTGTGCTGTTCTACGGCGACAGGGCCGGCAACAGTGCATCCAGCACATTCAATGGAACAGCGGATTCGCTGCTAACCGGGGCCATCTACTTCCCCAAACAGCAAGTGAATTATCTTGGCAATTTCTCGGGCAACAGCGGCTGCACCCAGGTCGTCGCCAATACGATTCAATGGTCCGGCAGCACGACCATCAACCAGGATTGCACGAGCCTCGGAATGCGCGACATTCCGGCGGCGCGGTCCGTGGCGCTGGTGGAGTAGCCTCCGTGGAGCCCCGATCTGTGCCGATCCTGAGCGATAAAACGGGCGTTGCAGCGGTCGAGTTCGCGATGGTCCTGCCTTTCCTGTGCGCGGCGCTGCTCGGTATCATCGACGGCTGGTCCTATGTGACGAGTTCGCTGTCGATGCGTGCCGGCGTGAAGACCGCCGCGAACCTGATCATGGAAGGCTCGACGAATGATACGGCGACGCAGGCCGTCGCCATTTCGAGCTGGGAGAAACGGCCGGCGGACGGCCAGGTCACGCTAAGCCGGATCTATATGTGCGGGACGACCGTGGTCGACGCCTCCACTCTGTGCAGCGGACCAAAGGTGCCGTCGGTCTATGTTCAGATCCAGGCATCGGCCACCTGGACGCCGCCCTTCACCTTCGGCGTCTTTTCCGCTTCCAGCGTCATCGGCCATCTGGAGGTGATCCGTGTTCGCTAGGGCGTCTCACCGTTTCGCGGAAATGGCGAAACGCCCTCGCTCTTTGTTTTGCCGCGATTCCCAAGCGAAAGCGCTGCGCGCTTTTCCCGGGACAACCAGCTCACACTTTTCCTGGAATTGCGCCAGGCAAGGCGCCTTCGGGCGAGATCGTTCGGGCGGGGCCGGGTTGGAGTTCGCGCTGATCGCACCGTTCCTCATCATATTGCTGTTCGGGATCTTCGCCTTGGGCTGGTCGATGCATTCGGTGTCCAGCGTTCGCTATACGCTGGAGACATCATCGCGCTCGCTGCAGCTTCAGAACACGCTGACCCAGGCCGACATCCAATCGATCGCCAGGCAGAAATTGCAGGCCTTGGGTTTGAAGGATGTGAACGTGACGATCGCCATCGACCCGGCAAGCGGCGGTTTCCGCATGGCGCATCTGACCGCCACCTATGCCTTCGTCGTCGACTTTCCTTACCTCGACACCTTTCCGATCAACTACGCCACCACCGTTACCGTACCGCTGGTCGGCGGTTAGTGAAATGCGGCGCTGACGCGAACTTCCGCGTTTCAGCCGGCATGGTCCAGCAATCTTATCGTGGTGTCACGGCGATGTTCGGAATTGGCGCGATCGATGCCTTCCACGGTGATCGCGAAGGTTCCGTTCTCGATCCTTCCAATCCAGCCCTTGGCTTTTAGGTACCAGAGATGAAACTCAAGATGTTCTCGTGGACAGCCTGACAAACGTTCGATTTCTGTATCGCCAATGCCGGGATTGTTTACGTCTTGCCGGCGCTTGACGTAAAGCAGCGAGAGCAATTTCGCCTGAATGGCCACATCGCGGTCGATTGTTGTGTTGTTGCTGGCTTCCCCAATCAACTCCGTTCGCAGATTCAAATGGTCTTTGTGCTGGATATCATACCGCGCGCGCTTCACAGGATCCTTGAGCACATTGTGGGCTTCCAGGATTTCGCTAAAGCGTGATTCATCGCCGGTGTCCTGATTGTCAGGATGGTAGCGCATGGCAAAATAGCGGAATACCCGTTCTATCGTTTCCGAGTTGGCGTTCGGGCTGATTTCCAGGAGTTCGTAGTAATCAACGAACAAGATGGCGCCCCCACAACTTCGCTATTGCGCACACCGTCGAGAGCATGACTGCTGAAGGCAAGGAACGACAGTCCTCAACTTGCGGCTTGGATCGGCGCGAACCGAAGCTGGTCGAGAGAATCCGCGCGTGACATTGCCATCAGTCGCGCAACGGCGAAGGCGGCCAGAATGATGAAAACAGCCGTGAGGTTAAGGAAGGCGGGTGATGCAAAGATGCTCCCGCCCGGATCATAGCAGCTCAGTTCCATGGCGCTCTACCCCTTCAGCGACCTGATGGTTTGGATAATGATCCGGCTTGGTGAGGAACACAAGCGCTTGCTAATAAGATGGTTGATGCGGTTGCTCCGGGACTCAAGGCAAGGGCGGCTGAGATATTCGGCAAACAGGGGGTGGAGTGCACGAAAGCCTGTACGCCGAAGGGGAATCGAACCCCTTGTTACCGCCGTGAAAAGGGCGGGCTTCGCGAGGCTCCCTGGAAGGAAGGCGCCGTTGAAATCGATCGCGCCTGGTGGGCGGCGCCTGAGCAGGCCGGACGATGCGGCCGCGCAACTTGCGGCGACCGGTTCTTCCGTCCAGTAATGGATCAATCGTCGCTGGCACAACAATTGCATTGTCAGCGATGCCGGCTGTTGGGACCGGCAATTGGGGCCGAGGTTGGGGCAGGCCTCGCCGCTTCGCAAATGGAGCGGCGGGGTTTCTGCGTTCAAGCAGATTGCAGGTGCATCCAGAGACACAGCGACTGGCCATGGGCGGGCGCCAGGACGCACGGGAAGCCTCTGCCGCGTAGGACAGCGCCAGCGAGGAACGCGCGCTGGTGCGCCCGCCAAGCGGCTTAACGCCTCACCTGAGGATGAAGTACAGCGGAACGAGTATCGAGAATGCCGCGATAGCGGTCAGAAAAATGTCTGTGGTCATGAGCCCCCGCTCGGAATTTCACGACCATCTCACATTCAATTAGCTAAAATGCAAATGAACTCGCGGCCGGCCTTTCGTGGGACAGCACCGGCGCGGCCGCCCGCGGCTGAGCAGGCCAACAGGCGCCCAAGGTTCCGTGGCCTTACCGGGAGGAAATGATGTCGATCCGCGACGAACTGCAGGAGCTTTGGGACATCTACGTTGCGGCCTATCGGGCCGGCGATGCTGCCGGTTGTGCGGCGGTATTCACTTCTGACGCGGAATTGCATTCTCCCTATGCGCCGCCGCCTCGCGGCCGCGCGGCGATAGAGGCGCTGCATGGCGTTTGGACCCAATACGCCACCCCGACAAAACACTAGCCAGAGGCGGGGGCATCCGGGAAGCTGGCATGGTCTCTCGCGGCCTATTCGGAGGGTGAGGCGACCGGGAACGGAACTTCGCTCAGCGTTTTTGAGCGACAGGCTGCTGGCGGACGCTGGCTGATCCGCATGTGCAGCCTCAACAGCACCGATCCCGGCCAATGACCGACAAAGCCGGCCACAACCTGCTCGCCAGCGTCTTCGGCAAGGCGCACGTGCGCACTATCCTGACTACACAGGATGAGGGTGAAACCCAAGCGCCGGACAGGCGATGCTTCAGCATGGCGCGCGAGGGCTCGGGTCGAGGAGATCCTGAAGCCGAAGGAGCGCTAAAGGGCTCGGCGCAGGCGGCGACATGTCCGGTGATGGAATGGCGAATCTCCGAAAGGTCCGCCGCATCAGACATGCGGGATTCGGCGCGGGTGGTGACGTCCATCATGCACGCGAAATTGTTTGTGTTGCCATTTTGACCAATTCCCTGGAATCGGCCCAAAAATTGGACAGTAAGGACTGGGAGGTCGCTAAGTGTTTGAAAGGTCTGGTACGCCCAAGGGGAATCGAACCCCTGTTACCGCCGTGAAAGGGCGGTGTCCTAACCGCTAGACGATGGGCGCGCTCAGACGAAGCGGCTTATACTGACGTTGTGCGCAACCGGCAACCCGTCAGGTGCCGGCTTGGACAACTTTTTTCCGAGGCTTTGGAATCGGGGGCTTCGCCACCCACTGCGCGGCTTGGTGACTAGCGAAAACGCCCATTGCTTCGTCATTCCAAGGCGGAGCAAGGAGCAAAGCTACTCGGCGCAGACCCTGGAGCTGCTCCGCAGCCAAAGGAATCCATGCCGCGACTTCAAGGCGTTGAAACGGTGCGGAATTCTGGTCGGCCGCGCTCGTCAACCAAGGCCACGGAATGGATCCTCGGGTCTTCGCGACGGAGCTTCGCTCCTGCTCCGCCCGTGGATGACGAAGTTGGGGGGGCGCTCAGGCCAATGGAAAGTCCACTGGAACGATATTGATGGCACGACCCTAGCCGCTCTGGCCCGTCAAATCGCGCCGTTCAGCCGTCACCGCCGCCGCTTCGCCGGCGGCAGCGCCAGTTCCAGTCGCGCTCGGGCCCGACGTCGACATGTACCGATTCGGTATGGCAATAGGTGCCGACGCCACCGCGGCCGGGCATGGTCCTGATGTAGTTCGCCAGTTCCCATTTGGAGACGCCGGGCACCTGGATGTCGGCGGCGGCGCAGTACATGTGCAGCGAGTTCTTGGCGCCGTTGGCGCGGCGGTTGCGGGCAGGGTCGCGGTAGCCTGACGTGACCATCATCTTGCGGCCGTAATGGCCTTCGATCGTCTTCAGCACGCGCACCAGAGACGGCTTCAGGCAGGCGACATCGACGCTTTCGTTCTGCTTCAGCAGGCCGTTTGGCGCGAGCCGGGCCATGCCGGCTGCGGACGCAACCTGATAGCTGCCGCCGATTGGACCCTCATCCTCATTGAGGTCGACGTCGCTTTCGTCGTCGAGGCCGGATTTGCGCTTGATCTCGAACAGGGCGGTCTGGCGCACGCCAGGCAAGGCATCGCTGCCGGTGATATGACCTGCGTCGTCACCGGTCGAGGCCAACTGTATCGGCTTTGCCGTGGAGTCGGCCGAGGCCAACGTGATGATCGGCTTTGCCGCCGCCGCAGGCGCGGGTTTGGCCTGTGCGGTCGGCTGTTCGCCCGATCGCGTGTTGATGAGCGGAGCCGGTGTGGCCGAAGCGGGCGTGGCGCCGAACATCGAGGCCAGGAAGCCACGTTTCTTTGGCGCCTCGGCTGGTGTCGCCTCACCTGCGGTCACATAGACCGGATTGTTCATCACCGGCGCCGCGGCCGGCTTTGGCGTTGTCACCGCCGCATCGGCGGCGGCGATCTTCTGGGCGACCGCGTCTGTCTGCTGCGCCGTCTGGGCCGGCTGCTGCAAGGCCTGCGGCGTTTGTCCCGCGATCGCTTCAGCGCCGGCCGGCGTTATCAGCGGAAAGGCTGCTTGCGGCTTGGCGATCGGTACGTAAGCGACTTTTTCGGGGAGTGCGGTGTCGCCTTCGCTCATCACGGTCGTTTGCGTGGCCGTTGTCTGCGATGTCGAATCGGCGGTGGCGATGGACTTGCCGGTGGCGGCCGCATTGATGTCAGAGGCGGAGGCATTGTAGCCGGGCATTCCGACCGACATTGTCGGGTCGCCGGCCGATGTGCAGGAGGCCAGGAGCACACAGCAGAGCGCTGCCAAGATGGCGCTGCGTTCTCCCTTTGCGAGGCTCCATCCTGCTGATTTCAAAGTCAAATTCCCCCTCGATGTCCGGTCGGTACGTCCTTGGCGCAGCACTGGAAGTCGCTGTCCAAGGTGACCTTTGTCTCCGATCCGGAAACGAGACCTGTGTCAAATCCGCAAGCCTGGAAGTATTTTTGCAGTGATTGCCGAATTACGGCTGCTTGATGGTTGACGACACCATTTCGCCCGCTTTTGACGGGCCGTCAACTCACCAGACATTACAGTCCGTTACACTCGCACCTTCACATAGCTGCCGGGAGCATCGCCCAAGGTTTTCATATGCTTGCCGGGTTTGCGGGCAGGCACACGGGTGTCGTCCTTGGCCTCGATCCAGCTTTGCCAGTGCGGCCACCACGACCCGGGATGCTCAGCGGCCCTGGCAATCCATTGGCCGAAATCGCCTTCCGGTTTGCCGCCGGTCCAATACTGGTACTTGCCGGAGGCGGGCGGATTGACGACACCGGCTATGTGGCCCGATCCCGCCATCACGTAGTCGACCTTGCCGCCGAAATATTTCGAGCCGAGGAAGACGGACAGCGCCGGCGCGATGTGATCTTCGCGCGAGGCGAGGTTGTAGATCGGAATGGTGATATCGCCGAGCGAGACCGTATGCCCCGCCAGTTCCATCTTGCCGCGCGAGAGGTTGTTCTCGAGATAGCAATTGCGCAGGTAGAAGGAATGGTTGGCCGCCGCCATGCGGGTCGAATCGGCATTCCAGTAGAGCAGGTCGAAGGGCAGGGGGTCCTTGCCTCGCATGTAGTTGTTGACGACATAGGGCCAGATCAGGTCGCCGGAGCGCAGCATGTTGAAGGCGGTCGCCATCTTGGTGCCGTCGAGATAGCCCTTCTCGTTCATTGACTTCTCCACCGCCGCGACCTGTTCCTCGTCGACGAAGACTTTCAGGTCGCCGGCATAGGTGAAGTCGACCTGCGTGGTGAAGAAGGTAGCCGACTTGATGCGGTCGTCGCCTTCCTGTGCCATCAGAGCCAGCGCCGCCGCCAGCAGCGTGCCGCCGACGCAGTAGCCGATCGCGTTGACGTCCCGCTCGCCGGTCGCCTCCTCGATCGTGTCGAGGCCATATTGCAGGCCTTCCCTGATATAGGCTTCCCATCCCTTCGCGCCGTGGCGCTCGTCCGGATTGATCCAGGAGATGACGAAGACGGTGTGGCCCTGCTCGATCGCCCAGCGGATGAAGGATTTCTGCGGGTTGAGGTCGAGTATGTAGAACTTGTTGATCCAGGGCGGGCAGATCAGCAACGGGCGTTTCAGCACGGTCTCGGTCGCCGGATCATACTGGATGATCTCGGCGACATCGCTGCGGCCAACGACCTTGCCGGTTGTGGTGGCGATGTTCCTGCCGATCTCGAAGGGCGAATAGTCGGCCTGGCGCAGTTTCAGGTCGCCCTTGCCGGCGGCGATGTCCTCGGCCAGCATCTTCATGCCGCGCACCAGGTTCTCGCCGTTGGAAGCGACGGTCTCGCGGAAAAGCTCGGGGTTGGTCAGGATGAAATTCGACGGCGAGATGGCATTGGACACCTGCTTGACGTAGAAGCTCGCCTTGTGGCGGGTGTGCTCGTCCAGACCTTCGGCGTGCTCGACCAGTTCGGACGCCCAGCGCGAGGTGACGAGATAGGCCTGCTTGAGGAAATCGAAGAAGGCGTTGCGGCCCCATTCCGGGTCCTGGAAACGCTTGTCGCCGCGCTCCGGCTTGACGGCGTCGTCGGGGCCTTCGGCGTTGGGGCTGACGCGTTGGATGGCGTTCGCCCACACGGTCATGTAGCCGGCGAACAGCCGCGTCTGCGCTTCGAGCGCGCGCTGGGGGTCGGCGAGCCAGTATTCGCTCAGCTTGGAAAACGTCTTGACCATGTCGACGACCGGCTCGGCGACGTGGTCGCGCACTTCGCCGCGCTCGCGCGGTTCGGCCCAGGCGGACGCCGCCTTGCCGGCCTGCTCGATCATGCGCGCCATGTTCAACGCGAAGCGCTCCGGATCCTTCACCAGATATTGCTCGACGGTCGAAGGCTCGTCATCTTCCGTTTTGCCCGAATCGGGTGTTTTGGACATGGTTCGCGGGGTTCCTCCCGAAGCGTTTTCTTGACATATTAACATGGGACATCCGACAGGGTCCAATCTCGCTCTACCGCGGCTGCCAAGGAAACAATATGACGATTAATATTGGCGAGACTGTTTTTTTTGATGCCGCACGCTTTTGCCGCATCGGCGCGGCGATCGTGCTTTTGGGGATCGCCGGGTGTTCGAGCACGAATACCAGCGCTCCGGTGCCGATGGCCGACAATGCAGGTCCAAAGGATACCGGCACCTTTCCGAACCTCAACATCCCGCCCAAAGTGGCGAACAAGCAGCTGACGCAGGCCGAGACGAACGCCAAGCTCGCCGAACTCAAGGCTGATGGCGGCGCACAGAGCGCCAAAAGCGGCGGCGGCGCTGCGGTCGCCAATCAGGCGGCGTTGGCGGACCTAGCCACGAAACATGGTCCGCAGACGCTGAAGCAGATCGAAGGCAAATGCGATCCCGCCCTCGACCCTACCTGCAAATGAGTATATAGCGCGCGCCCATAGCCCCTTTTGCTGTCTGGAACTGCCATGGAAGAGTTTCACAAGGTCCGCCGGCTTCCGCCTTACGTGTTCGAGCAGGTTAACCGGCTCAAGGCCAGTGCCCGTTCGCGCGGCGCCGACATCATCGACCTCGGCATGGGCAATCCGGACCTGCCGACGCCCAAGGCCATCGTCGACAAATTGTGCGAAGTGGTGCGCGATCCGCGCACCCATCGCTATTCCTCCTCGCGCGGCATTCCCGGCCTGCGCCGCGCCCAGGCGGCCTATTATCAGCGCCGCTTCGGCGTGAAGCTCAACCCCGACACGCAGGTGGTGGCCACGCTCGGCTCGAAGGAAGGCTTCGCCAACATGGCGCAGGCGATCACCGCGCCTGGCGACGTCATCCTGTGCCCGAACCCGACCTATCCGATCCATGCCTTCGGCTTCATCATGTCGGGTGGCGTCATCCGGTCGCTGCAGGTCGAGCCGGACGATGGGTTCATTCCAGCGCTGGAACGCGGCGTTCGCCACTCGATCCCGAAGCCGCTGGCGCTGATCCTCAACTATCCGTCGAACCCGACGGCGCTGGTCGCTTCGCTCGACTTCTACAAGGACGTGGTGGCGTTCGCGAAGAAGAACGACATCATCATCCTGTCCGACCTTGCCTATTCGGAGATCTATTTCGACGGCAACCCGCCGCCTTCGGTGCTGCAGGTGCCGGGCGCCATCGATGTCTGCGTCGAATTCACCTCAATGTCGAAGACCTTCTCCATGCCCGGCTGGCGCATGGGTTTTGCCGTCGGCAATGAGCGGCTGATCTCGGCGTTGACCCGGGTGAAGTCCTATCTCGACTACGGCGCCTTCACGCCGATCCAGGTGGCAGCGGCTCATGCGCTCAACGGCGACGGCGCCGATATCGCCGAGGTGCGCGAGGTCTACCACAAGCGCCGCGACGTCATGGTCGATTCCTTCGGGCGCGCCGGCTGGAACATTCCAGCTCCCGCCGCCTCGATGTTCGCCTGGGCGCCGATCCCCGAACCGTTCAAGCATCTCGGTTCGCTCGAATTCTCCAAGCTGCTCATCGAGCACGCCGATGTGGCGGTGGCGCCCGGTGTCGGCTTCGGCGAACATGGCGACGATTTCGTGCGCCTGGCGCTGGTCGAGAACGAGCACCGGATCCGCCAGGCGGCGCGCAACATCAAGCGCTTCCTGTCGACCAGCGCCAAGCAGCCCAACAATGTGGTGCCGCTGTCCGCCCACCGGTAAGCAAAAATTCGATCTGATTTTGAGGGACGTCGCCTTCCATGGCTGAAGCTCTGCGTGTTGGAATTGCCGGACTTGGTACGGTCGGCGCATCGGTGGCGCGGGTGCTGCGCGACAAGGCAGCGGAACTGACCCGGCAATGCGGGCGCGACATTGTCGTGTCGGCAGTTTCGGCGCGTGACCCGAAACGCGACCGTGGCGTCGATGTCAGCGCCGCCAAATGGTTCGACGATCCGGTCAAGATGGCACAGATCGCCGACATCGACGTGTTCATCGAACTGATCGGCGGCGACGAGGGGCCGGCGCGCCTGTCGGTCAAGGCGGCGCTCGAAGCCGGCCGCCACGTCGTCACCGCCAACAAGGCGCTGCTCGCCAAGCATGGCGTGGCGCTGGCCGAGATCGCCGAGAAGAAGGGCGTGCTGCTCAACTACGAGGCGGCGGTGGCCGGCGGCATTCCGGTCATCAAGACGATGCGCGAGGCGATGGCCGGCAATTCGGTCAATCGCGTGTTCGGCATTCTCAACGGCACCTGCAACTACATCCTCACCCGCATGGAGGCCGAGGGCATTTCGTTCGACGCCTGCCTGAAGGACGCGCAGCGGCTGGGTTACGCCGAGGCTGATCCGACCTTCGACATCGAGGGCCACGACACCGCGCACAAGCTGTCGATCCTGACCAGCCTTGCCTTCGGCACCAAGATCGCCGCCAACGACATTTATATGGAAGGCATTTCCAACATCACCCAGGCCGACATCCGTGCGGCCGGCGATCTCGGCTACCGGATCAAGCTGCTTGGCGTTGCCCAGCGCACCGAAAGCGGCATCGAGCAGCGCGTGCATCCGACCATGGTGCCGACCGCTTCCGTCATCGCGCAGGTGCATGGCGTCACCAATGCGGTGGCGATCGAGACCGACATTCTTGGCGAATTGTTGCTTTCAGGCCCCGGCGCCGGCGGCAACGCCACTGCCTCGGCCGTCATCGGCGACATCGCCGACATCGCCAAGAGCCGGCCCGGCTTCCAGCATGGCCCGGTCTTCGGCCTGCCGGCGAAGGAGCTCAGGCCCTACAAGAAGGCGCAGATGCGCAGCCATGCCGGCGGCTACTTCATCCGGTTGACCGTGCATGATCGCATCGGCGTCTTTGCCGCGATCGCCAAGCGCATGGCCGACAACGATATTTCGCTGGAATCGATCGTCCAGCATGCGGTCAGCGGCGAGGCGGCGGCGCAGAAGACGGTGATCCTCGTTACCCATGAGACCACCGAGGCAGCCGTGCGCAAGGCCGTCGATGGCATCACCAAGGACGGTCACCTGACCGACAAGCCGCAGGTCATCCGCATCGAGCGGGCAGGGTAGTCGTCCCCCGGCGGGTAACGTCCTCGCCGGCGCCTGCGGTCGACAGATGGCGACCAGCCGCGCATTGGCCGGAACGAATTCGTTGCGGCGCCGTTCTCTTGGTCAGTAACCAAGGGAGCCGCTTCATGGCCGATACCAGCAAGTCCGACCCCCCCTCCATCGACGATATCCAGAAAACGCTGGAAAAGCAGATCGCTGAACTGCGCAAGGAGATCACCAAGATCAACAAGAGCATTTCGGCAAGGGGCGCGGAAATGCTCGATGATGCCAGCGAACAGGCTTCGGATTTTTATGAGACGGCCGCGGCGCGTGCATCGCGCACAGCACAGCAGCTGCGCAGCCAGGCTCAGGCGGTTTCGGAAGTCGCGCGCGAAAACCCGGGCACGACGACAGCCGTGATCGGCGTCGTCGGCCTGCTTGGTTTTCTGGCCGGGATCGCCGTCGGCCAGTCGATGAACAACGACACGCCCCGCCGTTGGTATTGAGCGTGCCGGTAACGGGCTGGCAGTGCCGGCTCGTTTCCCGTTTCAGGAATTCATTTGAAGGAGGGCATCATGGCTTCATCCATGTTGATGGGCATACTGATCACATTCCTCGTCATCATTCTCGTTCTCTATCTCGTGCAGCGCCTGCCGCTCGACGCCAGGATGCGGCAGATCGTGCAGGTCATCGTTATCATCATCGGCATCATTTCGTTGCTCAGATATCTCGCGGTTTTCTAGATCGCGGCGGCAATCCTCAGTGCTTCTTCAAGGCGGCCCGGTCGTTTCCGACCGGTCCGCAATCTTGTCGGAAATGCGGTTCAATCGATTGATATTGCTGGCTTTTCGATAAAACGTCCGGCAGGTCTTGCCGTTGTCATGCTCGTTTGACAAAACAGGCCCGCCTCCGGCGGGAGGCGCTATGCCAACGAGGATTTGCCGAACATGAATGTGGCCCAGAACATCGTCGCCGGCCTTGACCGGATACTCACCATGGAACTGGTGCGCGTCACCGAAAGGGCCGCCGTGGCGGCCGCCAGGCTGCGCGGCCGTGGCGATGAAAAGGCTGCCGACCAGGTCGCTGTCGACGCCATGCGACAGGAGCTCAACCGTCTTGCCATCAAAGGCACGGTGGTGATCGGCGAGGGCGAGCGCGACGAGGCGCCGATGCTCTATATCGGCGAAGAGGTCGGCACCGGCAAAGGACCGGCAGTCGACATCGCGCTCGATCCGCTCGAAGGCACGACGATCTGCGCCAAGAACCTGCCCAACGCGCTTGCTGTCATCGCCATTGCCGAGAAGGGTAGCCTGCTGTTCGCACCCGACGTCTATATGGACAAGATCGCCATTGGTCCGGGCTATGCCGAAGGCGTCATCGATATCGATGCTTCTCCGGCCGAGAACATCGCGAGCCTGGCGCGAGCCAAGGGCGTCGCGGTCTCGGACATCACCACCTGCATCCTCGACCGGCCGCGCCACGCCAAGCTGATCGATGCCGTGCGCGCCACGGGAGCCGCGATCCGGCTGATCGGCGACGGCGATGTCGCCGGCGTCATCCACACCACCGACCCGGAGGAGACCGGCATCGACCTCTATCTCGGCACGGGCGGCGCCCCGGAAGGCGTTCTGGCCGCGGCCGCATTGCGCTGCACCGGCGGCCAGATGCAGGGCCGGCTGATCCTCGATACGCCGGACAAGGTCGCGCGCGCCGCCAAGATGGGCATTTCCGATCCGAAGCGGATCTACCATGCGGAAGACATGGCGCGCGGCGACGTGCTGTTCGCGGCGACCGGCGTCACCGACGGCAACATGCTGGCCGGCGTCAAGTTCGGCCGCACCTATATCACCACCCACACCATCGTACTGCGCTCATCGTCGCGGACCGTGCGCGAGATCAAGGCGCGGCATCAGGATCTGGATAAGTTCTAGGCCTCCTTGCGAAGCCGCACCGCAGTTGCTAGCCCTTGGCTGCATCTGAACCCTGGCGGCGCAAGGATTGACGATGAATGTGTTCGACTGGCACGCGGATCCGATTTCGTGTGCCGCGCCCATCACGAAATCCTATCGCAACACCCAGAATGTGCGCCGCTATTTCACCCCGCGAATGCGGCGATACGTTCAGGTTCGATCGGCCTTTCATGGCCTGGCTAAAGGACGGTCGGGACAAGACAATGGGCGACGCCGCCGACGAATGGATCAGGCGCGCCTGGCTGAAAAGCGGAAAGCGTGGTTTGTCTTGAATTCTCCTGCGACGCCACCCGCCGCGAACCACCTGGTTTTGCCCGTCTTTGGCCCTAAAGCGCGTCGCGTTCACGCGCAGCACTTTAGGCTGTTGTCCGCGCATGTCGTTAGCCCAAAACCGCTGCACATTTTTGCGCGACATGCTCTATCCTGCGGCCGACCATGAATTGGCAAAGCGCATAATGGGCGAAAGGCGCCTTTTCCTCGATGTCAGGCAGTCGGCGACCGGTCTCTCCTGGGAGCACCGGCTGACCGAACGGCAGGACATGGTCGCGCTTGCCATCGCGCAAGGTCATGGCGTGCCCGACATCGTCGCGCGCGTTCTGGCCGGACGCGGCGTTACCGCCGACGAGACTGAGCGCTTCCTCGATCCGACGATCCGCGACCTGTTGCCCAATCCGGTGTCGCTGACCGACATGGACAAGGCCGCAACCCGAATCGCGGCGGCGGTGATGGCGCGGGAAAAGGTAGCGATCTTCGGCGACTACGATGTCGATGGCGCCGCCTCGTCGGCCTTGCTGAAGCGGTTTCTGGCACATTTCTCCATACCGTCGGAAATCTATATTCCGGACCGTATCTTCGAGGGTTACGGTCCCAATCCCGATGCCATGCGCGAACTCGTGTCGCGCGGCGCGACGCTGATCGTCACCGTCGATTGCGGCACCAACAGTGCCATTTCCGTCGATGCCGCCAACGAAGCCGGCGCCGATGTCGTGGTGCTCGACCACCATCAGGTCGGCGGCGCGTTGCCGGCCGCGATTGCGGTGGTCAATCCAAACCGTGACGACGATCTTTCCGGGCAGGGGCATCTGTGTGCCGCCGGTGTCGTGTTCCTCGCCCTGGTGCAGACCGCGAAAATCCTGCGTGGCCTGAGCGATGTCGCGCCGCCAGACCTGCTTTCGCTGCTCGATCTCGTGGCGTTGGCGACCGTTTGCGATGTGGTGCCGCTCACCGGCGTCAACCGTGCCTTCGTCGTCAAAGGCCTGCAAATGGCGCGCCAGCAGAAGAATGAAGGCTTGGCCGCATTGGCGCGGGTATCGCGCATTGGCGAGCCGGTCAGCACCTTCCATCTCGCCTATCTGATCGGGCCACGCATCAATGCCGGCGGGCGCATCGGCGATGCGGCGCTTGGCAGCCGGCTGCTTGCGACCGACGATCCGGTCGAGGCGCGGACCATCGCCGAGACGCTCGACCGGCTGAACCAGGAGCGGCAGCTGATGGAGCAGGAGATGCTGGCCGCGGCGCGCGCCGAGGCCGATGCCGAGCTTGCCGGTGGCAGCGGCCCGGCGATCGTCGTCACCGCCAGCAACAACTGGCATCCCGGCATTGTCGGCCTGCTCGCCTCGAGGCTGAAGGATCATGCGCGCCGGCCGGCTTTCGCCATTGCCTTCAACGCTGTGGGCATCGGCACCGGTTCGGGCCGTTCTGTGTCGGGCTTCGACCTCGGCCGGCTGGTGCGCGAAGCCGCCGATGTCGGGCTGATCGTCAAGGGCGGTGGTCATGGCATGGCGGCCGGCATCACTGTGGAGCGCGCCAGGCTCGGCGAACTCAGGGCGTTCTTCGAGGAACGGGCGGCTGCCGACGTGTTTCGGCTACAGGACGAGGAGAGCCTGGCGATCGATGGCGCGCTTGCGGCCGAAGGCGCGACGCTCAGCCTGCTCGACGCGCTGGAAAAGGCCGGCCCCTTTGGCGCCGGCCACGTCGCGCCGGTCTTCGTGCTGCCGCGCCATCGGCTGGCCGACGCCAGGCCGGTCGGCACCAACCATATACGCTGTGAATTGCAGTCGGACAGCGGCGGCCGTATCCAGGCGATCGCCTTTCGTGCCGTCGATACGGTGCTTGGCGAATTCCTGTTCAAGAACCGTGGCAAGAGCGTGCATGTCGCCGGCTCGCTGTCTGTTAATTACTGGAACGGCAACCGCACGGTGCAATTCCGCATTGTCGATGCGGCGCGAGCGTAGCCGCGTCAGTATCTATGCAGCTTGGTTGGCCGGCGCATAACGCATTAGCGTCACATCCTGGGGCAGGCTTTCCCTGCCGAGCGGTTTCAGCCTCAGCGACAGGCCGGACTGGAAGTACGGCTTGCCGCCCCCCAGCACGACCGGGTGCATGTACAGCCGGTATTCATCGATAAGCCCTGCTCGTGCCAGACCGGCGGCAAGGTCTGCGCCGCCGAGGATGACGAGGCCATCCGTCTTTGACTTGAGCGATCTCACCGCGGTCTCGGCATCGCCATTCACCAGCCGGGCATTGGGCCCGACCTGCCGAAGCGTGGTCGAGAAGACGATCTTCGGTGTCTCTCGCCATGCGCGGGCAAAGTCCCGCTCGACCTCGGTGGAGCCGGTCTCGCGCTCAGGGCTGTCCCAGAAGCGCATCGTCTCGTACATCCGTCGCCCGGCAAGGACTGCTGAGGCTAGCCTCATCATGTCATTGAAATGCTGATGCAATTCTGTCTCCGGCACTGGCAGTGCTATGTCCTCGTCCGATCGGGCGATATAGCCGTCCAAAGAGGTGAGCATGGAATAAACGAGCCTGGCCATTGGCGCCTCCGTATAAGCAGCACAGGCCAGCATAACCAATTGCGTTTTGCAATCAGTTTTTCACACAACAGGCAAATGAAAAGGCCGCCAACGCTTCAAGGGTGCAGCACCACTCCGTCGATGGGACGCAACGGACGGTGTTTCGGACAGCGGCTGGCCTCAGGCGAGAACGGTCTGCAGCCGGGTCAGTTCGCCGATCTGGGCCATCGTCGCCTGATAGCCGAGCTGGATCGCCTCGTCGGCGCGATGGAATTCGGTGAGGCCGATATGGCTGAGTTTGGGCTGCAGCGACATATCTGGCGGATCGCCCGCCAGCCTGGCGCGCGAGATGCGGTCCTGGATGATGTTGAAAGCCTCGACCATGACGCCGGTGATGCCGAGGCGGGTCTGATGCGACTGGTGCTCGGTGCCGACATGGCCGGGGCGCGGCGCGTCCTTTTCGACAACAAGTTCGCCGGCGCTGTGTTTGATCACGGCGGCGCGGCCGAACAGGTCGTAGTGAAGGTTGACCGCCACGACGAGCGGCTGCTCGTAGGCGCGGCAAACCGATACCGGCACCGGATTGACCAGCGCGCCGTCGACCAGCATGCGGCCGTTGCAATTCACCGGCTCGAACACGCCAGGCAATGCGTAGGACGCGCGCATGGCCGTGATCAGCGAGCCGTGCGACAGCCAGATCTCGTGGCCGGTGCGGATTTCCGATGCGACGCTGACGAAGGGTTTTGGCAGGTCTTCGAAACGGACGCCCGCCACATGCTCGCGCAGACGGGCATCGAGTTTCAAGCCGCCGAACAGGCCGCTGCCGCGCAGATTGAGATCGAGCAGGCCGAAAATGCGCCGCTTCGTCAGGCTGCGGGCGAACTCTTCCAGCTCATCCAGTTTGCCGGCGAGATAACAGCCGCCGACCAGCGCGCCGATCGAGGTGCCGGCGATCATCGAAACTTCGATGCCGGCTTCATCGAGCGCGCGCAGCACGCCGATATGAGCCCAGCCTCTTGCGCAACCGCCGCCCAAAGCGAGCGAAATGGCTGTTTTCTTGGGAGATTTCGTTTCGGACGCGCCGCCGGAAGAGGTCAGGCCGTTGGCCTCCCTGACATCTGGTCTGTTACGCAATGACGCCCACTCGAGCATCATGATCTCCCTTGTCCCAAGACTAATATACGGACAGGCCGTATCGAAATGATGAATCTGTGTGGTTGGTGTGAGGCAGATGGTTCAAGACGATGGCTTCCGATACGTGAATTCCGCATCGAACAGCGGCTTGCTGCCGTCGTCAACAAGTGTCCCCTTGCCGTCGACGAGTCCCACCGTCCGATAAAAGCATGAACGCCGGCCGGTGTGACAGGTTGCGTCGTGGCCCAACACTTTGACGCGCAGCCACAATGCATCCTGATCGCAGTCGGTGCGCATCTCGACGACATGCTGGAAATTGCCCGAGGTTTCGCCCTTCTTCCAAAGCGCGTTGCGCGAGCGCGACCAATAGTGGGCGATGCCGGTTTCCAGTGTCAGCGCCAAGGCTTGCGCATTCATATGCGCGACCATCAGCAGCATGCCGTCTTGGGCATCGGTGACGACGACGGTGACAAGGCCGGCGGCGTCGAAGCGCGGCGAAAACACCGCGCCTTCCTCCAGGGCTTTCTTGTCTGATGGAGTTTTGGGAAATTCCAGTGCCGACATCGCCGGTGTATCTTCCTGTTTGACCATGATCTTACCCGAAAACCGGTCCGCGTTTTTCAGGATCATGGCCTAGCGATATCGGCCTAGACGTTATGCCCCGCCGCCGCGAACCATGGTGACGAAACGAACCTGCTCCTCGGGCGTGTCCTTGAAAACGCCGGTGAAGGTGGAGGTGAGCGTGGTGGAGCCCTGCTTGCGGATGCCGCGCATGGCCATGCACATGTGCTCGGCCTCGATCATGACGGCGACGCCGCGCGGGTTGAGCACATCCTGGATGACGCCGGCGATCTGCGCGGTCAGCGCTTCCTGCGTCTGCAGGCGATGGGCGAAGATATCGACGACCCGCGCGATCTTGGACAGGCCGACGACCTTGCCATCCGGCAGATAGCCGACATGCGCCTTGCCGATGATCGGCACCATGTGGTGCTCGCAATGCGAATGGAACTGGATATCCTTGACGATGACGAGATCGTCGTAGCCGGCGACCTCCTCGAAGGTGCGGCCGAGTTCATCGGCCGGGCACATGTCGTAGCCGCCGAACATTTCGCGGTAGGCCTTGGCCACGCGCTTGGGTGTGTCGATCAGCCCCTCGCGGTCCGGATTGTCGCCGGTCCAGCGCAGCAATGTGCGCACGGCGGCCTCGACCTCGGCCTCGCTCGGCCGGTCGGTGACCGGCTTTTCCATGTAGACGGACTGGGGCATGAGTTTCTTGATGACGGCATCCATAAAAGGCGTCTCCCGTAGTTCCTCTCCAAGGAGGAACGAGTTGAACGGACCACGACCTTTCGGTGTCGGAAACTCGCCCCGTTTCCAGCCCCGTAAGCGGCGTGAACTTCCCGGCCAGGACAGCGGCGCTCATCGCCTTGTCGTTACCGGACTGCCAGCATTATATAAGGTCGTAGCGAGCGAAAGGAAGACGCAGCAGCGGCAATCGCTGTTCGCTTGGCGGCGACGGATTGGAAAATAATGATCAACGATGTCTACAACGCGAAAATTCTCGGTTTTGCCGGAAACATCGCCCGCATCGGCCGGCTCGAGCATCCGGACGCGACCGCCAAGGCGCATTCCAAGCTGTGCGGTTCGACCGTTACCGTCGATCTCAAGATGGAGGACGGCGTGGTCACCGACTTTGCCCATGACGTGAAGGCCTGCGCGCTCGGCCAGGCGTCGTCCTCGATCATGGCGCAGCATGTCGTCGGCGCGAGCGCCGAGGAATTGCGCACGGTGCGCGACGCCATGCTGAAGATGCTGAAAGAGAATGGCGCGCCGCCGGAAGGGCGCTTCGCCGACCTCAAATATTTGGAGCCGGTGCGCGACTACAAGGCACGGCACGCCTCGACCATGCTGACCTTTGACGCCGTGGTCGACGCCATCGGCCAAATCGAGAAGAAGCGCGCCGAACAGGCGGCCTGATCTTGCCATTTCCCGTTCTGACGATGCGCGGACTTCGCGGCAGCCCGCGACACCGACCCTTTCATGGCCTGGTGTTCGTCTGGAGCCTTGCCGGCGCACTCATGTCAGGCTGTGGCTCGAGCCGGGCCGACGTGGCAGTCACGCGGGATATCCACGACTATCTCATGAAGGCTATCCAGACCTGTTGGGCAGTGCCTGCAAATGCCACGAGTGTTGCGCGCGTCCGGATCAGCCTGAACAAGGACGGCTCTCTCGCCGGTCCGCCAAAAATCCTCGATCCTGTCACACCACAGCCGGACAAGGTCGCCAAGGCTGCCGTCCGGGCCATCAAGCGTTGTGCGCCGTTTCCCGGCCTGACGTCCTATGCGGCGCACTACGATCTGTGGCGCGAGGTCGTCCTCACATTCCACCCGGCACAGGACACGTCGGGCGGGCGTCCAGCAGTCGGGGTAAACGACATCGACAAGCTTCTCGATAAATACAAGAACGCAAAGTAGCGGGAGCCCCGGCCCGGAAACCGGCTTAGACCTTTGCTTCCAATGTCCGTCTGCTTGAGGCAAATTCACTTCGGATCCAGTCGGCGAACGCTGCGGCCGGCTCGGAAAGCTCCTTCAAGCTCCTGGCCACCAGCCAGTAGCCGCCGGACGCAACGTCGATGTCGAACGGCTTGACCAGCGCGCCGGTTTCGAGCTCGTTGCCGATCTGCAAGAGATCGCCCAACGCCACGCCATGTCCGAGCAGGGCGGCCTGCTTTGAAAGCGATATATCCGCCAGCATCGGCCCGCGCGCGGGCACGGCATCGGCCGGCACGCCGGCGGCTTCGAACCAGCGCGTCCAGCCCTGGCGATTCTCCTCATGCAAAAGTGTGTAGCGGGCAAGGTCGATCGGCTTTTCGAGGGGAGGGCCCGAGGCGAGCAGCGCCGGCGACAAAACCGGTGAATCGACTGTGGAGGCAAGCCGCTCCGCCTGGTTGCGCGGCCACGAGGTCGCCTTTGCGCTGAAGCGCAAGGCAAGCTCGGGCTGATCGCTGCGGAATTCGATCAGCCTGGCATCGACTTCGAGGGACACGTCGATATCGGGCCGCAACTGGCGAAACCGGTTGAGCCGAGGCACCAGCCAGACGGAGGCAAGCGACGGCTCGACGCTGACGCGAACCACGGATTGCGCGGGGGCGGCGACCAATTCCGAAAGCAGTTTGTCGATGTCGTCGAAACTCCTGACCAGTTGGGCGAGCAGCCGGCGGCCGGTGTCGGTCAGTTCGACGCGGCGATGGTGACGTTCGAACAAGGGCTGGCGCAGGAAGGTTTCAAGTTCGCGGATCTGGCGGCTGATCGCCGCCTGGGAAACGAAAAGCTCCTCTGCGGCCTTGCTGAAGCTCAGGTGCCGGCCCGCCGCCTCGAAACTTCTCAATGCAGTCAACGGCAGCCGCCCGCGCTTCATTCGCATAACCCAAGATTATCCGAAGTGGAAATTATACTCGTTTGAAGGCCAAGGCCAGCGGCGATCTAATCGCGTCAAAGGAGACAGACCATGATCCAGTTCCTGAGCATCCTTGGCGATGTCATGCGGATCGCAACATTCCAATGGTGTGACGAAAGCCACCATGCAAAGTGCGGCGAGGAGCCTGTCCGCAACGGCCGCTGGGCGCCTCCGGTTGACAGGCTGCCGTCTCGTCGCTCGCGCCCATGACAGCACAGGGGGGCAAGGGGCAGGGATTGCGTTCTCCCGACGAAGCTCACATCTATCGCACGGGAAACGCGATACGGAGACTGCGGTGCACGACCCGCACGGGCATGCCCATACTGTCAGACCGCCGGGGCGAGGGCGCAACTGGCCCGGCCCGTGGCGCAAGACGCCTGGCCGTCTCGTCGGCACTTCGCTCGTGCGTCTCTACCAGCTGACGCTGTCCGGCTTTGTCGGCAATTCCTGCCGGCATCTGCCGACCTGTTCCGAATACGCGCATGAGGCGATCGCCCGCCACGGCCTGTGGGCCGGCGGCTGGATGGGGTTTTTCAGGGTGCTGCGCTGCGGGCCGTTCGGCACGCACGGTGTCGACCTCGTGCCGGAGTTGCTGGCGGATCGCTACGTCTGGTTCATGCCGTGGCGATACTGGCGGATCGGCAAGAAGCGTGGCGAAGCAAAGGGCTGATCGCACCTGACGGGTTTTGCGCGGGCGTCTCGTTCTTTACGAACTGGTAGGGTTAACGCCAGCCTGCACAACAACTGCGCATTTGAGACAAAATCGAGACAAGAGACCTCGCTAAGCCCGCTCGCGAACACCCTTCTGGAGCGAGCATCAATGCGTAACATCGACCGTCTTCCCTTTATCCTGGCTGGAGTCCTCTTCCTGCTCGCCTGGTTGCTGGGGTTCCCGATGCGCGCGCAATCGGCGCCGCTTGGGGATGTGCAGTGCACCCTCATTGCCGATGCGGCGAGCGGCAAGGTGCTTTACCAGGACGGCACCTGCGACCAGCGGTTCAGCCCGGCCTCGACGTTCAAGGTGCCGCTTTCGCTGATCGGCTATGACGCCGGCATCCTGGGCGACGAGCACACGCCGAGCTGGGACTACAAGCCAGAGTTCGCGGCCGTGAAGCGGGACCAGAAGACAGTCGACCCGACGATCTGGGAGAAGGATTCGATCCTCTGGTATTCGCGTGAAATCACTCGCAAGCTTGGACCCGAGAGCTTTGCCGGCTATGTCTCGAAACTCGACTATGGCAACAAAGACGTTTCCGGCAATCCCGGCAAGAATGACGGGCTTACCCATTCCTGGGTCAACTCCTCGCTCAAGATCACGCCGGTCGAGCAGGTCGATTTCCTGCGCAAGCTGCTGGCGCGCAAATTGCCGGTCTCGGCCAAGGCCTACGACATGACGTCAGCCATCATCCCGACGTTCCAGGCCGGAGGCTGGACGGTGCAAGGCAAGACCGGCAGCACAAGGCTGGCCAGTGATGCCGACAAGATCAGGGACAAGCGTTCGCTCGGCTGGTTCGTCGGCTGGGCGAAAAAGGACGGCCAGCAGATCGTCTTTGCCCGCCTTGTTGTCGATGCCACCCGCACCGATATGCCAAAAGGCCTCAAAACGCGGGGGGCGTTTCTGAAAGACCTGCCGCTGCTGGTGAAGTAGGTCGCTCAGATGCTCCGGCGCGCGCGGATGATGTGGCCGCCGGAATTGTTCGTCATTTCCTTCGGGGCCTCGGAAAAACGGGCGGCGATATCGCCGCTCTCGATATCTTCAATCTCGTCGAAGCCGAGCTCGCCCATGGATTTCGCCAGCTCGGCCGGCACGAAGAAGCTGATCCATGGCTCCCCGACAGACGCGACGCGGGCCGCATGGAAGGCCAGCGCCGCCTGTCCCGCCGCGCTGCGGTTCGCAGCCGGTTCGCTGTAGTCGAACACGACCTCCGAGCCGGGGACACTGGCTATCCAGGACAAGGTTTTGAAGATCGCTTCCTTCGTCAGGTAGGGAACGACCCCCAGCCAGATGAAGAAGCTCGGCGCGGTCGACTGCAAGCCGGCCGCGGCCAGTTCCGCAGACAGGCTTTGCCGCTCGAAATCGACCGGCACGAATCTGGTGGCGGCTGGCTCGGCGAGACCGTTGTCGGCAATGCATTTGCGTTTCCAGGCTTGCGTGGCCGGGTGATCGACTTCGAACACGCCGAGGTCGGGATACGGATTGCGCAGCGAAAACGTATCGAGGCCGGCGCCAAGCACGACGAGTTGCCGGACACCGCGACGCACCGCCGCCGCCAGCCAGTCCTCGGCGAAGCGGGCGCGCGCTGCCACGAACAGGCGCATGCGCCGGCGGCGCTCGTCTTCCTGTTCAAGCTCGCGCGCCGCGGGAGCGGCTTCACCCAGAATCGCGATCGCGTAGGGATCGCGAAACAACCCTGCCTGCGGTGAAAATTGATGCAGAGCCCTCATGCGGGCGACGCCAAGGGCGGTTCGGCTGGGTGTTGCGTTTTCCATATCGGCAATTCCAGACGATTGCGGGGATGTTCGCAAGCCTGGGCGGAGGGCTGCGACATCACTGCCGACATTTCCTGACGGCCGGCCAGTCAGCACTCTTTACCTGGCCCGGCACTGCCTCTAAAACCCGCGCGCTGCCGTTTGTCCATGTGATTGGCGCATCCGGCTTTATCTTGTGTATGTCGTAACCCCAGGACCATCATACATTTTTGGGTGACATGCATTTCAACCACCCGCGCTCGTTTGCGGGACTGGATAGGAGAACCATATGCTGAATTCCGTTTCCCTGACATTTCCCGATGGCTCCGTCCGCGACTACGACGCGGCGATGACCGGTGCCGGCCTTGCCGAATCGATCTCGAAGTCGCTGGCCAAGAAGGCCGTCGCCTACGCTATTGACGGCACCGTGCGTGACCTCAGCGACCCGCTCGGCAAGTCCGGCAAGGTCGAGATCATCACCCGCGACGATGCGCGCGCTCTCGAGCTTATCCGCCACGACACAGCGCACGTGCTGGCGGAGGCCGTGCAGGAATTGTGGCCGGGAACGCAGGTGACCATTGGTCCGGTGATCGAGAACGGATTCTATTACGACTTCGCCCGCAACGAGCCGTTCACACCGGACGACTTTCCGGTGATCGAGAAGAAGATGCGCGAGATCATCGCGCGCAACAAGCCGTTCACCAAGGAAGTCTGGTCGCGCGACAAGGCGAAAAAGGTCTTCGCCGACAAGGGCGAGCGCTACAAGCTGGAATTGATCGACGCCATTGCCGAGGATCAGGACCTCAAGATCTATGCCCAGGGCGACTGGTTCGATCTCTGCCGTGGCCCGCACATGGCCTCGACCGGCCAGATCGGCAACGCATTCAAGCTGATGAAGGTGGCCGGTGCCTATTGGCGCGGCGATTCGAACAACCCGATGCTGACGCGCATCTACGGCACGGCCTGGGCCGACCAGGCGCAGCTCGAAGCCTACCAGACGATGCTGGAGGAGGCCGAGAAGCGCGACCACCGCAAGCTCGGGCGGGAGATGGACCTCTTCCATTTCCAGGAAGAGGGGCCGGGTGTTGTCTTCTGGCACGCCAAGGGCTGGAAGATGTTCCAGAACCTGGTCAATTACATGCGACGCCGCCTCGACGAGCAGGGCTATCAGGAGGTCAACGCGCCGCAGGTGCTCGACAAGAGCCTGTGGGAAACGTCGGGCCATTGGGGCTGGTATCGCGACGCCATGTTCAAGGTGACGGTTGCCGGCGACGAAACCGACGACGACCGCGTCTTCGCGCTGAAGCCGATGAACTGCCCTGGCCACGTGCAGATTTTCAAGCATGGGTTGAAGTCTTATCGCGATCTGCCCGTAAAACTTGCGGAATTCGGCAATGTGCATCGCTACGAACCGTCGGGCGCGCTGCATGGGCTCATGCGTGTGCGCGGCTTCACGCAGGATGATGCGCATATCTTCTGCACCGAGGAGCAGCTGGCGTCGGAATGCCTGCGCATCAACGATTTGATCCTGTCGACCTATGCTGATTTCGGTTTCGACGAAATCAGCGTCAAGCTGTCGACGCGGCCGGACAAGCGCGTCGGCACCGACGAGGCCTGGGATCATGCCGAGGCGATCATGGGCAGCGTGCTGGAGACGATCAGGACGCGGTCCGGCAACCGGATCAAGACCTCGATCAATCCGGGCGAGGGCGCCTTCTATGGGCCGAAGTTCGAATATGTGTTGAAGGACGCCATCGGCCGCGAATGGCAATGCGGCACCACGCAGGTCGATTTCAACCTGCCGGAACGCTTTGGCGCCTTCTATATCGGCTCGGATTCGGAGAAGAAGCAGCCGGTCATGGTGCACCGCGCCATCTGCGGTTCGATGGAGCGCTTCCTCGGCATCCTGATCGAGAATTATTCCGGCCATTTCCCGCTGTGGTTCGCGCCGCTACAGGTGGTGGTGGCAACGATCACATCGGAGGCGGACAGCTACGCGACCGAGGTGGTGGCAAAGCTGAAGGCCGCCGGTCTGCTGGCGGAAGCCGATCTGCGCAACGAGAAGATCAACTACAAGGTCCGCGAACACTCGCTGGCCAAGGTGCCGGTCATCCTCGTGTGCGGCAAACGCGAGGCGGAGGAACAGACGGTCAACATCCGCCGGCTCGGCTCGCGCGACCAGGAATCGCTTGGCCTTGCCGAGGCGATCGCGCAACTGACCGAAGAGGCCGTTACGCCGGACCGCAGGCGCAAACGCGCGGCCTGATCCGTTAGTTCCCAGGAATGGCGGTGGAGCGATCCACCGCCATTTTCATATCCCTGTCACGCCAACCTTGTAACGAGCCCTCATGCTCAAGCTGAAGACGCGCGAAAAACCGTTTCCCGAGCTTTCCTATGCCAATCCGCGACAGCCGGCGCTGACGCGCTGGGTCATCCATTCCATCGAAGGCCTGTCGGGGCGCGACCGCTATGCCGCGCTCTATGATTTCTGGCGCCGCCAGGTGGTGCCATCAGGCGAGCGCGTGTTCAGCCGCATGCTCGACCTGATCGACGTGCGGATCCGCACCGCCGACCAATGGCCGCCCGCACCATTGCCGGACACACCGCTGGTGATCGTGGCCAACCATCCGTTCGGCATTGGCGACGGCATTGCCGTGCTGTCGCTGGCGGAGCAGTTGGGGCGGCCGTTCCGGGTGATGATCCACAAGGATCTGCTCAAGATCCGCGAGATGGAGCCCTATTCGCTGCCGATCGACTTTTCCGAGACCAAGGAAGCGCTGAAGAACAACATGGCCGTGCGCCACGAGGCGGTACGGCTGCTGAAGGAGGGTGTCACCATCGTGGTGTTCCCCGCCGGTGGTGTCGCCACCGCGCCGAAAGGCTTTGGCCGGGCGCGCGACCTGCCATGGAAGATGTTTCCGGCGCGTCTGGTGCAGGATGCCAAGGCGTCCGTCATTCCGATGCATTTCTCCGGACAGAATGGCAGGCTGTTCCATCTGGTCAGCGGGCCGATGAACATGGCCGAGCGCGATGGCCGCGTGGCCAAATTCGTCGGCAAGGCTTCGCTGACGCTGCGCCTTTCGATGCTCATCCACGAATTCGCGCGGCTGTCCGGCAAGGCGATCGACGTGCGCGTCGGCGACGTTCTGAGCTGGAGCGAACTGGGGCCGCTGCGCGACCGCAAGGCATTGCTCGACCGGCTTTACCGCGGTGTGTTCGACCTGGCACCGCAGGTGCCGCGCCGCCGGATTCCCTTCCTGCCCGCGCGGACCAAGCTGGCCGCCTGAAAGCTAGAGAATTCGCAGCGGAGGCTAGTCCGCGCCTTCTTCGGGGTCCATGGCCGCCGCTTCGGTCGCCAGAACCTCGATTTCCTGGTTCTGCCCGGCCACGACCGTGAAATCCTTCTGATAGATGCGGTCGCGGTTCTTGGCGATGATGGTGTAGTCGCCCTCGGCAAGCACCATCGAGGCGAAGGCACCGACGGTCTCCTTGATCGGATCGCCGGATTCGTTCAGCAGCGACCATGACGTGTCGGCGATGGCCTCGCCACCGGCTTCGCGCACCAGCTTCATGGTGATCTCGGCGGCATGATGCTCGACAGTGGCTTCCGTCAGCTTGCCGGCCTCGACGCGAATGTCGGAGCGGATCACCGCATTGACCGCACCGTAGGTCGAGACGACATGGTAGATGCCGGCATTGAGCCGCACGACGCTGTTGGGTTCGACATCGGGAATGATCAGCGCGCGGTCGCCATTGGCCTCGGCGGTGCCCTCATAGATCGAGAAGCGCAGTTTTTTCGGGGGAATGCGCACGCCGCCGGACAGGACCGCATCGAGCTTCAGGCCACCGGCGTCGAGCACCAGGCTTTCGCGCTTGGCTTCCTTGCCGACAGTGATGCGCTTGGTGGCGCCGGCGCGGCCATAGGAGGCATGGACCAGATAGCTGCCGGGTTCGAGCTGGAAGACGGCGCTGCCGCCATGCGCGGAGGCGACCATCGGCAATTTGCCGTTGACGGCTTCGGGCTTGAAGACACGCCAGACGAGGCCGCGGGTGATATCGGTGCCCTTGTCGGTCAGCTGCGCCGACAAAGTGATGGCGCCACCGCCGCCGAGCGCCAGCGGGGCTTCGCTCTTTGGCGTCGCGTAGCTCGAAATTCCGGGGAGTTTCAGGTCGCTGACGCCGTCCTTTTCCTGCCCAGCAGCCAGGGAGACCGGCAGCAGGAACAGCGCGGCGCAGAGCCAGACCAGGAAAAGACGCAGTCGCCCCTCAAACATGCCTTGCGTTGAAGCCCATGGCGGTGGCAATTTCAAGGCTTAAGAGTCCGATCGATAGACTCTTCAGCCGGCGCTTGCGCGCCTTTGCCCGAGCCGCCCGAATTCCCGATGGTGCGCTTCAGCTCAAAACAGAGTGTTCAGGAGACTTGCGCCCATGGCGTCGCCGATCATCGACTTCCTGCTGACCCGAACTTCAGCGCCGATTCCGGACCTCAAGGAGCCGGCGCCGAGCGACGCCGATATCGCAACGATGATCGCCGCCGCCACGCGCGTGCCTGACCATGGCCGGCTCGAGCCCTGGCGCTTCATCCTCTATCGCGGCGATGCCCGCATCGAGATCGGCAGGAAGCTGGCGACGCTTGCCGAACAGCGGGAAGGGCCGCTGCCCGAGGGCCGCCGCAACCAGGAACTGGCGCGCTTCTCCCGCGCGCCGCTGGTGATCGGCGTGGTGTCGGTGCCGAAAGAGAACCCCAAGATCCCGCAATGGGAGATGTTCCTGTCCGGCGGCATGGCGGCGATGAACCTTATGATCGCAGCCAATGCGCTGGGATATGGCACCAACATGATCAGCAACTGGTATTCCGACGTGGCGGAGGGCAGGGCGATCCTCGGACTGGCGCCGCAGGAGCGCGTCGTCGGTTTCATCCATATCGGCTCCTATGCCGGCCCGGCGCCGGAGCGGCCACGGCCCGATCCGGCAAAGCTCTATGCCGACTACTCAGGAGCCTGGGCAGGCTGAATGTTCTACGAGCCGCCCAAGGGACACGGGCTGCCGCACGATCCGTCGAAGGCGATCGTGGCGCCGCGGCCGATCGGCTGGATATCGACGCTGAACGGGGCAGGCGAGATCAACCTGGCGCCATACTCCTTCTTCAATGCTGTTTCGACGCGGCCGTTCATCGTCTGGTTCTCCTCGGAGGGCGAGAAGGACAGCGCCACCTTTGCCCAGGAGACCGGCGAGTTCGTCGCCAATCTGGTCAGCCGCGATCTCGCGGAGAAGATGAATTATACGTCCGTCAACGCGCCGCGCGGCGTCAACGAGTTCGTCTATGCCGATCTCGCCATGGCGCCTTCGCGTCTCGTGAAGCCACCGCGCGTGGCGGCCGCGCCTGCCGCGCTGGAATGCCGGGTGACGGAGGTGTTTCGCCCGAAGGCGCTGGATGGAACGCCGACGAGCGCCGTCGTTGTCGCCGGTGAGGTGGTCGGCGTGCACATTGACGACGCCTTCCTGAAAGATGGCCTGTTCGACATCATCAAGGCTGGCAACGTGGCTCGGCTCGGCTACATGGACTACGCCTGCGTCAATGAGGTCTTCTCGATGCGCCGGCCACGCTGGGGCAAGGAGTAGGTTTCTGGACCTGGCAAGTCACCGCGCCTTGTCGGCTTTCCGTCGGGCCGTCATGACGGCTCTGATATAGCCGGGTTCCCCGATCCGAATGCTGCCGTCGGGAAGGCCGAGGATGCGGTCGAGAGCGATTTCGTAGAGCCTGACGCGTTGTTCCAGAACTTTGATCGCGACCTCCATATCGGCGTCGCTACCGCCGGTGATCGCCTTGGCGACGACATCGTGCGTGGCCAAGCCGAACTGCATGACGATATCGGCGACACCCTCCGGATCGAAGGTCCTGAAGGTGCCGTCTTCGACACCTTGCCGGATGATCTTGACCAGCAGGGGCGAAAACGACGCGTTGGCCGCCAGGTTGATGCGGTGGAAAAGCACCAGATTCTCCGGCCGGAACATCGTTTCGAAAAGAGCCCAGGCCTCCGCCGCGGTCTCGATCTTGGCCTGCCGCGACTGGCTGAGCAGGCTGTTCAGCCGGCCAAGTGGGTCGAGGCCGGGATCGTCGAGTATACCCTGGACCCCAGCCAGTGCCTGCCGCGCGAAACGGTCAGCCAAGGCTTCCAGAAGAGCCTCCTTGGAGGGGAAGTAGTGATAGAAGGCGCCCTTCGAGATGCCGGCGGAGGCAATCACGTCGTTGAGGCTCGCTCTGTCGTAGCCCTGCGTCAGGAACAGGGCCTGGGCATGGTCCAGAATGTCTTCTCGCCTGATCTCTGGATGCTTGATGACACGGGGCATGACGAAACCTTCTGCACGCGACGGCCGTTCCCGTCCAGCACGGATATCAGATAGTCCGCTTGAATTACAGACCAGTGGTCGGTATGATAGACCATTGGTCTGTTTCAGCCAATGCGGGCGAGGGGCATAACGTGGAAGGTCGATCATGATCGCGAAATTGGTGCTTCAGACATTCATCTGGTTCGGCGTCATGGGCGCCTTGCTCTTCCTGTCGGCCGGAACGCTGCATTGGCCGGGGGCGTGGGTCTATCTGATGGTGATGGTGGGGCTCAGCCTCACCATGGGCGTGGCGCTGGCGCGGCGCGATCCGGGCCTGATGAACGAGCGGCTGAGCCCTCCCATCCAGAAGAATCAGACCGCGGCCGACAAGGTCCTGCTCTCCATACTTCTCATCGGCATCTTCGGCTGGCTGAGCTTCATGGGATTGGACTTCCGTTTCGGCTGGTCGGCGGTCCCCTTCTGGGCGCAGGCGGTCGGCGCGCTGGTCCTGCTGGTCGGAATCTGGATCTGCTACCTGACCATGCTGGAGAACAGTTTCGCGGCACCCGTGGTGAAGATCCAGGACGAACGTGGACAGCGCGTGATCACCACGGGACCCTACAGCTACGTTCGTCATCCGATGTATGCCGGCGCCATCCTCTTCTTCGCCGGCACCGCACTCCTGCTTGGCTCCTGGTGGGGGCTGGTATCCGTGCTCGTGTTCATCGTTCTCCTCGCCATGCGCACCTTCATCGAGGAGAAGACCCTGCGCACCGGCCTGCGCGGCTATGACGACTACGCAACCCGGGTCCGCTACCGCCTGATCCCGATGGTCTGGTAGCCGCCGCACCAGACCGGCGCGTCAGGTTCGCCTCACGGCGGCTTCCTTGGCAGTGACCGCGAAAAACGATTCCCCTTCCTCCGAACACACGCTAAGAGAGCGGCTTCGGCGATGCGTTGGGGTTGGCGCATCGACCTTGGGGATAGTGCGGGGGCACCACTGGCATGAAGAGACGAGACACGCTGGAAACCCGGCTGCGCTACGGCTTTGACAAGAGCATGGCCGCCGGCCCGATCGCGCTGATCGGCTGGCTTGCAGTCGTTTCCCTGCTGATCATCATCGCCGCCGCGGCTTTCCTTGCCGTGACCCGCATCGCGCCGGAGGGTGGCGAGCCGCTGAATTTCTTCGAGGCGTTCTGGGAATCGCTGATGCGCACGCTCGATTCCGGGACGATGGGCGGCGACACAGGCTGGGCCTTCCGCCTCGTCATGCTGGCCGTCACGCTTGCCGGCATCTTCGTCGTATCGGCCCTCATCGGCGTGCTCAGCGCCGGCGTCGACGGCAAGCTCGACGAATTGCGCAAGGGCCGTTCTCGGGTGCTGGAGGCCGATCACACCATCATCCTCAACTGGTCGCCGTCGATCTTCGACGTCATCTCCGAACTCGTCATTGCCAATGCCAGCCGTCGCCGTCCGCGCATCGTCGTCATGGCCAATATGGACAAGGTCGCGATGGAGGATGAGATCGCGGCCAAGGTCGGCAAACTGGGCAACACGCGCATCATCTGCCGCAGCGGCGATCCGACCGATCTCTATGATCTCGCCATCGTCAATCCGCAGACCTCGCGGTCGGTCATCGTGCTGTCGCCGGACGGTGACGATCCGGATTCGCAGGTCATCAAGACGGTGCTGGCGCTGGTCAACGACCCAAGCCGGCGCACCGACCCCTACAACATCGCCGCCGAGATCCGCGACGGCAAGAATGCCGAGGTCGCCCGCGTCGTCGGCGGGTCCGAGGTGCAGCTCGTGCTGGCCGATCAGCTGATCTCGCGCATCGTCGTGCATTCGAGCCGGCAGTCGGGCCTCAGCGGCGTCTATTCGGAGCTGCTCGATTTCGACGGCTGCGAGATCTACACGACCGCGCAGCCGGAACTCACCGGCAAGACGTTCGGCGAGGCGGTGATGGCCTATGAGCATTGCGCGCTGATCGGGCTTTGCGACCAAAAGGGGCGCGTCAATCTCAACCCGCCGTCGGATACGGTGATCGGCAAGGACATGCGCGCCATCATCATCGCCGAGGACGATGCCGCGATCAGGCTCGGCAGCACCGGGATCAAGATCAATGCGGCGGCGATCCGCGGCCCCCGGCCCGTCGAGGCGAAGCCGGAGCGCACGCTGATCCTCGGCTGGAACCGGCGCGGTCCGATCATCACCTATGAACTGTCGCGCTATGTCGCGCCTGGTTCGATCCTGACCATCGCCGCCGATACGCCTGGCCTCGAGCAGGAAGTTGCCGGACTGCCGGTCGCCGGCGACAATCTGGAGGTTTCCTGCCGCATCACCGACACGTCGAGCAGCACGGCACTTTCAAGCCTAGACGTGCCTTCCTACGACCACGTGCTGGTCCTCGGCTACAGCGAAACCATGGCCGCGCAGCCGGCCGACACGCGCACGCTGGTGACACTGCTGCATCTGCGCAAGATCGCCGATGATGCCGGCCTGCACATCTCCATCGTCAGCGAGATGATCGACGTGCGCAACCGCGAGCTTGCGGCGGTGACCAAGGCCGAAGATTTCGTCGTCAGCAACCGGCTGGTCAGCCTGATGCTGGCGCAGGCGTCCGAGAACCAATATCTCGCCGCGATCTTCGATGATCTGCTCGACGAGCAGGGCTCCGAAATCTACATGCGGCCGGTCGCCGACTATGTCGCCATCGACCAGCCCTTGACCTTCTGGACGATCGCGGAATCGGCGCGGCTGCGCGGCGAGATCGCGATAGGCTACCGGCGCATCCGCGCCGGAGTTGCCGACCAGCGGGCGCTGGGCGGCGTCACCGTCAATCCCCTGAGGTCGGAAGCGCTGGCCTATCTGCCGGAGGACCGGATCATCGTGCTGGCGCGGGACTGACGAGCAAAGGCTCGCCAGACTAAGCGGAGAGCCCGGCTGCCTTGGCGCGTGCCAGCAGCCGTTCGGCCAGCCGCAGATGCGGGCGGTCGAACATCTTGCCGTCAATGCCGACGACGCCGGGATTCCCGGCCGCCTCGAACGCCGCGACGATCGCCGCCGACTGCTTCACCGCCTCGGCCGAGGGCGTGAAGGCGGCGTTGATCACGGGCACCTGATCGGGGTGGATGGCCATCTTGCCGGTGAAGCCGTCGCGCTCGGCCTCCGCGCATTCCGCGGCGAAGGCCGCCATGTCGCGAAAATTCGGGAACACGGTGTCGATCGCCGCGACCTCCGCGGCTGCGGCCGCCAGGATGGTCGTCAGGCGAGCGTGGCGGAACACGTCGGTGTAGCGTCCGTGCTCGTCGCGGGCCGTGCGCGCCCCGACCGCCGCAGACAGGTCTTCCGCGCCCCAGGTTAGACCGGCGAGCCGCGCGCTTGCGCCGGCGTAGGTCGCGGCGGCGAGCACACCCGCCGGGGTTTCGGTTATGATCGGTACAATCTTGATGGCGCCGTCGGCCAAGCCGTTCTCGGCCTCGCGCACCCTGAGTTTTGCCGAGAGCTGCTGCACATCCTGGCCGCAGTTGGACTTCGGCAGCATGATGCCGTCCGGCTTCGCCGGTACGAGCGCGGCAAGATCGTCATCCGTCAATCCGGTCGACAGGTCGTTGACCCTGATATAGATGGCCGAGCTGGTTTGCCCCCTGCGTTCGGCGATAAAGCGTGCCGCAATGTCTCGCGCCGTCGCCTTGTTCTGCGGCGCCACGGAATCCTCGAGGTCGACGATCACGACGTCGGCGCCGGCGCCGAATCCTTTTTCCAGCTTTCGCTCGGAATCGCCGGGGACAAACAGCAGCGAGCGCATCAGGCGATCTTCTTCAGCATCATCGCTTGCCTGGTGCACTTGGCGACCAGGTCGCCATGCTGGTTGTAGGCGCGATGTTCGAATTCGACGATGCCGCGATCCGGCTTCGATTTCGATTCCCGCACCGAGATGACAGTGGTCTCGACGTGGATGGTGTCGCCGTGGAAAACCGGATGCGGAAAGGTGGTTTCCTTCATGCCGAGATTGGCGACCGTCGTGCCGACCGTGATGTCATTGACCGAAATGCCGATCATCAGGCCGAGCGTGAACAGCGAGTTGACCAGCGGCTTGCCCCATTCGCTCCTGGCGGCGAAATCGAAGTCGATATGCAGCGGCTGCGGGTTCAGCGTCATCACCGAAAACAGCATGTTGTCGCTCTCGGTCACGGTCTTGCGCAGCGTGTGCCGGAAGACATGGCCGACGACGAACTCTTCGAGGTATAGGCCGGCCATTTTTCAGTCTCCTGCGCTGATTGACGGTTGATAGGCGCTGCATCCGGTGGTCGCAAGCCAGTTAATGAACATGGTGAACCGTTCGTAAACCATTTCTGCCTACCGTCTTCAGCGGGGCCGGAAACCTTCCGGCAAGGGGCGTAAGCAGACGGGCATGGTTGTTGTTTCGCATTTCCTGAAATGGATCTACACGGCAAGAGTGTCCGAGCGCGCAGCCGCGGCCAACGCGCTGGCCCGGGCCTATGTCAATTCCGAATTGCCGTTCGAGGACCGCTGCGCCGCCGAGGCGGCGCTGACGCTGCTGCTGGACGATGCCTCGTCGAAAGTGCGGCTGGCGATGGCCGAAGCGCTCTCCATGAGCCACCACGCGCCGCTGCAGATCATCAGTGCGCTGGCGTCCGACCAGCCGGAAGTCGCCGGTGTGGTGCTGGCGCGCTCACCGCTGCTCACCGATGCCGATCTGATCAACCGCGTGGCGGCGAGCCAAAAGGCGACGCAGAAGCTGATCGCCGACCGGCCTGTCGTCTCGATGGCGCTGGCGGCGGCAATCGCCGAGATCGGCGAATCGGAAGCCTGCGCGGTTCTGCTCGCCAATAGCGGCGCCGACATCGCGTCGCTGAGCTTCCGCCGCATGGCCGAACGCCATGGGCATCTGCCGCTGGTGCGCGAGGCGCTGATTTCGGACGCCCGTCTTCCGGCCGACTGCCGCCACATGCTGCTCATAAAGCTCGGCGAGACATTGAAGACTTCACCGCTGGTCATGGCATTGATGGGCGCCGCGCGGGCCGATCGCGTCCTGCGGGACGCCTGCGTCAAGGCCTCGGTGACGCTGATCGAGGGCACGCGCCAGGAAGAACATGCCGCGCTGATCGAGCATCTCAGGCTGCGTGGCGATCTCACCGCGAGCTTCCTCATCCGCACCATAGCGCATGGCAAGGTCGATTTCTTCGGCTCCACGCTGGTGGCACTCGGCCAGCAGTCCGAACCGCGGGTGAGGGCGCTGCTGGCCGGCGGCCACGATGTGGCCTTGCAGGCATTGTTCCGCGGCGCGGGCCTGGCTGCGGCAACGCATACGATCATCCTGCGTGCGCTGAAAATCTGGCGCGAGGTCGCCAATGGCAAGCGCGTCGCCGGCGTGCAGGAAGTCAGCTGGCTGATGCTCAAGGAGTTGGGCGGGCAATCCGCGGAAGGCGATCTCGCCGCCCTGGTCAAGTCGATCCATCTCGACGCGCTGCGCGAAAACGCACGCGGCCATGCGTTGGCGATAGCGGCGGCTTAGCCTCGGTCTTTCGCGAAGAAATCCGGAAAATCCTCCATCGCTGCGGCAATGATGCGTAGCGATGCCGCGATCTGCAGCATGTCGCCGGTGGCGTTGCGCTGGGCGATGCTCGCCGCATACTGCCGGGCGACAGCGACGGTCGCTGTCTGCGGATCACCCGGAGCGCGGAACAGCAGCTCGCGCGCCAGCCCTCTCAGGAAATTGGCGATCGAAAGTGCGGTTTCGGACGGGATGGCATGGTTTTGGTTTGTGCCGCGCAGCCTCAGGATCTCCAGGCCGACCGTCACGGCAGCAACGCCGCCGCCCAACACCGCCTCGCCCTTCCTGCCGGAGTTCTGCACCAGCGGCATCAGCTGGTTGACGCGGTCATAGGCGAGGCTTTCGAAGGCTGAACGCCTCGGCACGCGCTCGTGCAGGCAAAGCCGTGCCAAATCCTCGCGCATGGCCCGCACGATGCGGTTTGCCGCGAGCCACGGATCGGCGGGCAGCACGGCAATGAAGACGCCGATGGCCAGCAGGATACCAACCAGCACGGACGCCGAGCCGGCGAAGAACGGGCCAGGATCGTAGGTCATCGCCTGATGCGGACTGAGGAAAGCGAGGAAGTTGATGGCGAAGGCCGTGGCCACGCCGACATAGCGCGGATTGGCCATGCCCAGCGCCGTCGGCACCAGGATCGGCACGACAAACAGGACGAACCAGCCGAAGCCGGGCAGGGCGGGCAACGCTATCTGGCCTATGAGAAAGGCAAAGGGCAGGGCAAGCAGCGTTCCCTTGAAGAAGCCCCAGGACACCTGCACCGGATCGGGGCGAGCGGCGAAAAGGCTGGATACGACGGCAACGAGAATGACCGTACCCGCTGCCTCGGACCATTTCGTCGTCAGCCAGAAGGCCGCGACCAGCAAGGTGGCAAGGGCAGCGCGCACGGCATTGCGCGATGCGCCGGGGTAGTCGCGGTGCACCACCAGGGCAGGCTGCCTGCTGGCGCGGCCGGTACGTGTGACCGGCGCGCGCAAGGCATCGAGCCCGCGCAGCACCTGCTTGAGCGCCTCGGCAAAATCGGCGGCGATGGTGAGGCGCGTGATGGTGCCGACCCTGTCGTCGCCCTGGTCGACCGAGGCATCGGGCAGTTGCCGGGCCTTGGCCGAGATCGCGTCGAGCCGTTCCACCCAGGGTGCCGTATCGTCCAGTGCGCCGGGCTTTGCCGCCAGATCGCCGACAAGGGCCTGCAATTCCGAACGCACCGGGATGAGGGCGGCGTTTTTCGGCGCGGCGTGAGAATGCAGCGCGCGTGCCGCCGACAGGGCCGAGAGCAATTGTCCGATGGTGCGCCGCACCGGGTGGGCACGCGGCGCGAAGCTCGGCGCTTCCAGCCTGGCATAGGCACGCATTTCGCCAAGTGCCTGGGTGTCCGCGACGAGTTTGCGATGGAGTGCGGAAAGTGTCGCTGTATCACCTCCCGAGAAGGCCCCTGCGGCATAGGTGGCAAGGTCAAGAATGCAGCGCTTCAGCCGCGATATGATGGCATCGCTGGCCAGTTTCGGCAGGATCAGCCGGCTGGTCACGCCGGCGCAGACGATGCCAAGCACGATTTCCGCGCAACGGGCGACAGCGAGATCGACGACCAGATGCGGCTGTCCGAAGGCAGGCAGGCCGATGATCATCGCCGTGTAGCCGGCAAGAGCCGCACCATAGGCTTCGGGATTGCGCAGCAATGAGGAAACGAAGGTGCAGATGCCGATCCATACGGCGAGCACCGTCACCAGAACCCATGGGTTGGTGCCGAAGACAGTGGTGATGCCGATCGCCGCCAGCCCGCCGGCCAGCGTGCCGAGCAACCGGTAGAAGCCCTTCGCCAGCACCATGCCCGCGACCGGCTGGGCGACGATGAACACCGTCATCATCGCCCATTGCGGGTGGTCGAGCTTGAGGGCATAGGCGGCGAGCAGCGCGATCAGGCCGGCCGAAACGGTGCGCAGGGCGAAAATCCAGTCCGAGCGCGTCGGCTGCGTTAACCCAGCCAGGCTCGTCTCGAAATAGACTTTCAGCCGCGTCCAGGTCACATGCCGGTCTCCATATCGGAAGCGCAAGCTAAACTGGCCAGCGGCTAGATATCCAGCACTTCCGTCTCGGCGAATTCGGCACGTTCCTGGATGAAGCGGAAGCGGGCTTCCGGCTTGGTGCCCATCAGAGCGTCGACCGCGTCCTTCGTCGCTGCCTCGGCGTCGATCACATCGACCCGCAGAAGCGTGCGCTTCCTCGGATCCATTGTGGTCTCCTTGAGTTGCGAGGCCATCATCTCGCCCAGGCCCTTGAAGCGGCCAAGTTCGACCTTGCCGCGTCCGGTGAATTCGGTGCGCAGGAGTTCGTCCTTGTGTGCGTCGTCGCGGGCGTAGGCGACCTTGCCGCCTTGCCGGATCGAGTAAAGCGGCGGCACCGCCAGATAGAGATGGCCGCCACGCACCAGCGCGGGCATTTCCTGGTAGAAGAAGGTGATAAGCAGCGAAGCGATATGGGCGCCGTCGACGTCGGCGTCGGTCATGATGATGACGCGGTCGTAGCGCAAATCCTCGTCGCGGTACTTTGATCGCGTGCCGCAGCCGAGCGCCTGGATCAGGTCCGATATCTGCTGGTTGGCGGCCAGCTTGTCATTGCCGGCGCTGGCCACGTTGAGGATTTTTCCGCGCAATGGCAGTACTGCCTGGCTGGCGCGGTCGCGCGCCTGCTTGGCCGAGCCGCCGGCGGAATCACCTTCGACGATGAACAGTTCGGCACCGGCCGCCGCGTTCTGCGTGCAGTCGGCGAGCTTGCCCGGCAGGCGCAATTTGCGCACCGCACTCTTGCGCGACACTTCCTTTTCCTGGCGCCGGCGCACCCGCTCGTCGGCGCGCGCGATCACCCATTCCAGCAGTTTCGAGGCTTCCTGCGGATTGTCGGCCAGCCAATGGTCGAACGGATCGCGGATCGCGGTCTCGACAATTCGAATTGCCTCGATCGTCGCCAGCCTGTCCTTGGTTTGGCCGACGAATTCGGGTTCGCGGATGAACACGGACAGCATGCCTGCCGCCGAGATCATGACGTCTTCCGAGGTGACGATCGAGGCGCGCTTGTTGCCGACGAGATCGGCATAGGCCCGCAAGCCGCGCGTCAGCACGTTGCGGAAGCCGGCCTCATGGGTGCCGCCTTCGCCGGTCGGGATGGTGTTGCAGTAGGAATTGATGAAGCCGTCGCCGCCGAACCAGGTCACCGCCCATTCGAGCGAGCCATGGCCGCCTTGCTTTTCGCTTTTTCCCGCGAAAATTTCCCGCGTCACCTGGAAGTCGTCGCCGAGCGACGCCTTGAGATAGTCCTTCAGGCCGCCAGGGAAATGGAACTCCGCCTTGGCTGGCGTCTGGTCCTTTTCCTTGATCAGCGAGGGATCGCAGGTCCAGCGGATTTCGACACCGCCGAACAGATAGGCTTTCGACCGCGTCATGCGGTAGAGCCGCGCCGGTTCGAAGGCCGCGCCCTTGCCGAAGATCTGCTCGTCGGGATGGAAGCGGATTTTCGTTCCGCGCCGGTTGTGGACCTCGCCAAGCTGCTCCAGGCCGCTCACCGGAATGCCGCGCGAAAAGCGTTGGCGATAGAGCTGCCGGCCACGCGCGACCTCGACCTCGAGATGATCCGACAGCGCGTTGACCACGGAAACGCCGACACCGTGCAGGCCGCCGGAGGTTTCATAGACCTTGGAGTCGAACTTGCCGCCCGAATGCAGCGTCGTCATGATGACTTCGAGCGCCGGCTTCTTGAATTTCGGATGCGGATCGACCGGGATGCCGCGGCCATTGTCGGTAACGGTCAGAAACCCGTCGGCCGAAAGCTCGACATCGATGAAGGTGGCATGGCCGGCAACCGCCTCATCCATCGAATTGTCGATGACCTCTGCGAACAGATGGTGCATCGCCTTGTCGTCGGTGCCGCCAATATACATGCCTGGCCGGCGGCGCACAGGCTCCAGGCCTTCCAGCACCTCGATGTCGGCGGCGCTATAGCCCTCGCTGCCATCCTTGGTCGCGGCCGGGCGCTTGGCTGCTGCCTGCACAAGCGGGTCGGCCGGGCGCGCCGGCGAGCGAACCGGCTGCGGCTGCTTGTCCATATTGCCGAAGAGATCGTTGTTGTCGTCCATGCCTGCCATAGGGTCCGGTGCTGCGAATCACCCGTCGATACTGCCACGCTTTTCAGCGCCAAGCGACGGAGGTTCCTGTTACGTTCGGGGATTTGACCCGTCTTATCCTAAAACCATTCGATAACCAAGCGGGCGGAAATAGGTCGAATGCCGCCTTTCAAGATTCCTGTTTCTTTAACAAACCCGCCTAGCGTGAGCCTAACAAAACAAGAATCGACGGACATCAGGGGTTTCGGCGTGAGGGGCAAGGCCATAACGATGATCGGCATCGCCGCCGTTTTCGGCGCGATCTCGATCTTTGCCGCGGATTTCTGGGTCAAGAGCCAGGCCAAGGCCGATGCCGAAGAGAAGACGGCGTCGATCGCCGCTCCTGCCCCGCCCAGGATCGAATTCAAGACCATCGTGGTGGCGAAAGCGCCGCTGCGCTACGGCCAGGAACTCGACCGCGCCAAGCTGATCGAGATCCCCTGGCCGCAGGATTCGCTGCCGCAAGGTGCCTTTGCCACCATCGACGGATTGCTCGGCGAGGGCAATCGCATCGTGCTGTCGCCGATCGAGGTCAACGAGCCGCTGCTGCTGACCAAGCTGTCGGGACCGAACGGTCGCGCCACGCTCTCCAACATGCTGACGCCCGGAATGCGGGCGGTGACCATCCGCACCGACGAGATCGCCGGTGTCGGCGGCTTCGTCACGCCGGGCGACCGCGTCGATGTGGTGCTGACGCGCGATGCCGGCGAAATCCAGGAAGTCGCCAAGAACGCGCAAGGCGCGGCCGGTTCGACCGTCACCTCCGAGATCGTCGTTGCCGACGCCAAGGTGCTGAGTGTCGGCCAGGGTGCCGACGAGCGCCAAACGACGCCGCAGATCACGAATTCCGTGACCATCGAAGTGACGACCGAAGGCGCGCAGAAAGTGGCGCTTGCCCGCACCGTCGGCACGCTGTCGCTGTCGCTGCGCTCCGCCAGCGAAGGCGGCGACGGCAAGAACGGCGTCACCACCATCTCGTCCTTTGGCGGATCGGTGGCGGCCAAGGCTCAGGCCGCGGCCGGCTCGCTGTTCGACGCAGTGACCAAGGAGCCGGAGAAGCCGAAATTCAAGACGGTCATCGTGACGCGCGGCACGAAGGCCGAGGAATATCAGGTTCCTGAGCGGGACCAGAAGTAAAAGCCGGTGGGGACCGGACGGGACAGGGCAATGTTGATGCGTACCCTATATCGAATGATGGACCGATCGCGCTTTGCGCGCGCCTTGGCGATGGCTGCTGCGCTGGTTGCCGGCGGGATGCTCGCCTTGCCCGGCCTGGCCAAGGCGGACAATGACATCGTCTATGTCTCGGCGACCAAGAATGCGTCGATCAAGGTCGCCAAGGGCAAGCCCAAGACGATCGTGACGAGTGCCGCCTTCTACCAGATCGTCATCGGCGATCCTGAGATCGCCAACGTCAATCCGCTGACCGACAAATCCTTCTATGTGCTCGGCAACAATCTCGGCACAACCGGCATTGCTCTGTTCGACGAGAAGAAGCAGCTCGTCGGCACCGTCGACATCGAAGTGACGCTCGACACGGATCAACTGGCCAGCACCATCCGCGCCAGCGTGCCGGACGCCAAGATCAAGGTCGGCTCGGCCAATGGCCGTGTCGTGCTATCGGGCGAGGCGGATGATGCGGTCGCCGCCGAAAAGGCGAACAAGATCGCAACGCGCTTTTCCGGCACCGAGGAAGTGATCAACTCGGTCAACATCTCGTCGTCGCAGCAGGTTCAGCTCAACGTACGCTTCGTCGAGATCAACCGCCAGGCGGGGCAGGATCTGGGTGCCAAATACGCTGCCAATTTCGCCTACGGTTTCGGCGGGCGCGATGTTTCGCTCGACCCAGGAACCGTGCCGACGGCCGGAACCGGTGAAATCATCGGCCGGCTGCTATCGAACGGCGTGTCGATCGACATCGCCATCAAGGCCTTGGAAGAGCGCGGCCTCGCCCGCCGGCTGGCCGAACCGAACCTGATCGCCCGCTCGGGCGAGACGGCGAGCTTCCTGGCCGGCGGCGAATTCCCGATCCCGGTCTCTGAAGACAACGGCAAGATCTCCGTCAGCTACAAGAAATACGGCGTCAGCCTGGACTTCACGCCGACCGTCCTCAAGGATGGGCTGGTCAGCCTCGACATCGCGCCGGAAGTCTCCTCGATCGATGCGTCGTCCTCCTACAACATCGGCACCATCTCGGTGCCGGGATTCATCGTGCGCCGCGCCAGGACCTCGGTCGATCTCAAGAACGGCCAGAGCTTCATGATCGCCGGACTGCTGCAGTCGCAAAACGACATCACCACGTCGCGCATTCCCGGCCTCGGAAAGATGCCGGTGCTCGGGGCGCTGTTCTCGTCGAAATCCTATCAGCGGCGCGAGACCGATCTGGTCATCATCGTCACGCCCTACCTGGTCAAGCCGGTCGATCCGTCGAAGAAAATGGTCGAGCCGACCGACGGCACGCGGCCGGCCAGCAATGTCGACTATTTCCTCAACAACACCGAGGAGGTGAAGGCGTCGGACACTGGCCGGGCGCTGGCACTGGCCGATGGCAGCGCCGCACGGACCGCTCCCGCCACCACGGTCGGGCACTTCCTCGACCTGCCGAAGGACTGAAGCCATGCGTGTGGCCTTGAAATCGAGTGTCGCCTTGCTTCTTGCCGGCTTGGCCGGCGGCTGCACCAGCGACGATTACATACGCACCGAAGGGGTGACGCCGGGCTCCGGCGACGCCCAGGCCGCCAACACCGTCATGCAGATGGTCGATCCCTGGAAGTACGGCGTCCAGAACACAAGGCTTCTCGTGCCTGCCAAGCGCGGCGACGCCGTGCCGGTCACGCCGGATCAGGCCGCCGCTACGAAGGCTTCGCAACAGACCACGGGCAACTGACCCCAAAGGGCGATCGCGCTCACAGGCTGACAAAAATGGCAAACGGCATCAAGACCAAGAAGATCCTGCTCGTATCGACGGACAGGACCTTCGTGCAGGACACGCGGACCGCATTCGCCGCCTCCGAGATCATCCAGCTCTCCACAGTGGAAAAGAATGTCACCGAACTGCGCGGCGAGATCCAAGAAGCGGACTTCGGCGCCATCATCGTCGACATGGACGCGGCGAGACTGGAGGAGGTCGAGTCGCTGCAGCGCGTCATGCGCCGGCTGGAGGGCAAGGCGCCGGTGGTCGTGGTCACCCAGGAGTTCAACGCCGCCGCCGTCCGCATCCTGGTGCAGCTCAAGGTCGCGGACTTCCTGGTCAAGCCGATCACCACGGCCGATCTGGTGCGCTCGGTGGTGCGGGCCCTGCAAGGGCCGGGGCGTGAGGAAAACACCGAGTCGCAGATCTACACCTTCATGCCGGCCGCCGGCGGCGTCGGCACCACGACGCTGGCGCTGCAGACTGCGTTCCAGCTGCATCACTCGGTGACGCGCGGCGCCTCGACCTGCGTGGTCGACCTCAATTTCCAGCAGGGCGCCTGTGCCGAATATCTCGACCTCGAGCCGCGTTTCGACATCACCGAGATCGAAAACCAGCCCGAACGCCTCGACCGGCAATTGCTCGACGTGATGCTGTCCAAGCATGCCAGCGGGCTTTGCGTTTTGGCCGCACCGACGCATCCGGCGGAGATGCGCTCGTTCAAGACCGACGTCGTGGTGCGCATGCTGGACCTCGTCTCGGCCTATTTCGACAATGTCGTCATCGACATGCCGCGCACGTGGTTTCCCTGGACGGAGACCGTGCTGCTTGGATCCAACAAGCTCTATATCGTCGCCGAAATGACGGTGCCGTGCCTGCGCCACACGCAAAGGCTGATCCAGGCGGTCTATGAGACCGCCGGCAAGGAAGTGAAGCCGAATGTCATCGTCAACCGTTTCGAGCAGAAGATGTTCGACAACGGCATCAAGCAGGCGGATGTCCAGGAGATCCTTGGCGAGCATTTCGTCGGCGGCATCGCCAACAATTACCGGCTGGTGCGCGAGGCGGTCGACCGCGGCGTGCCGCTGCACGAGATCGATCCCAATGCCAATGTCGTCAACGATCTGAAGAAGATCATCCTGCCGGAGGAGGCGGTCGCGACCGGAGCCAAATCGAAGTCGCTGTTCGGTCTCGGCAAGGGCTTCTTGAAGAGGAAGGCCGGATGACCAGCCGTTTTTCCACCCTGCAGAACCGCGATGCGCGTCCGCAGCGCCCGGCGGAGTCGACGCCGGTCGCGCATCATGCGGTCGTCATCCCGACCAGCCGGAAGGCTTTGCCGGCAAAGCCGGATGTCGCGCCGGCAAAGAACGCCAACAAGGTGCTCGATGCACGCGTGCGCATTCATCGCATGCTGCTCGAGGAAATCAACCTGGTGGCGCTGGAGCGCTTGCCCAAGGAGGAGATGCGCCGTCAGGTGCATGATTTCGTTTCGGAAAAAACCCGCCAGGAGCGGATGGCGATCAACACCGCCGAACTCGAAGCGCTGGTCGACGATATCGTCGACGAGATGGTCGGCCTTGGTCCGCTCGAGCCCTTGCTCAAGGATCCCGACATCAATGACATCCTGATCAACGGCCACCAGAACTGCTTCATCGAAAAGAAGGGCAAGCTGCAGCAGGTCCATATCCCGTTCAAGGATGAGGCGCATCTGCTTAGAATTATTAACAAAATCGTCGCTGCGGTTGGCCGCCGCGTCGACGAATCGCAGCCGATGGTCGATGCCCGCATGCTGGACGGCTCGCGCTTCAATGCGGCCATCCGCCCGGTGGGCGTCGACGGGCCGCTGGTGTCGATCCGCAAATTCTCCAAGAACAAGCTCGGCCTGCACAAGCTCGTCGAATTCGGCGCCATCACCCAGAACATGGCCGAGGTGCTGGCGGCGGCCGTCCACGCACGCAAGACGACGATCATTTCGGGCGGCACCGGCACCGGCAAGACGACGATGCTCAACGCGCTGTCGGCCTTCATTCCCGAAGACGAGCGGTTGATCACCATCGAGGATGCGGCCGAACTTCAGCTCCAGCAGCCGCATGTCGCGCGCATGGAGACGCGCCCCGCCAACATCGAGGGCCATGGTGAACTCAAGCAGCGCGATCTCGTCAAGAACGCGCTGCGCATGCGCCCCGACCGCGTCATCCTCGGCGAGTGCCGTGGCGAGGAGGCCTTCGACATGCTGCAGGCGATGAACACCGGCCATGAAGGGTCGATGGCGACGATCCACGCCAACACGCCGCGCGATGCCATTTCGCGCCTCGAGCAGATGCTGGGCATGACCGGCATGCCGATGACGGTGCAGTCGATCCGCAGCCAGATCGCCAGCGCCATCGACATCATCGTGCAGCTGACCCGGCTTTCCGACGGCAAGCGCAAGGTGACGAGCGTCGCCGAAGTGACCGGCATGGAAGGCGACGTCATCCAGATGCAGGAGATCTTCCGCTTCGTACGCACCGGCATGGATGCCGATGGCGGCATCCTCGGCTATTTCGAGGCGACCGGCATCCGGCCGCGCTTCCTTGAGGATCTGCGCGCCATGGGCATCGAGTTTCCCGGACGGTACTTCGAACCCGGCCGGCCGCAGGAGTAGCCAGGTGTTCGACGGGTTGAGCGCAATCTATGTCGTCTATGCCGGGGCTGCACTTACCGGCATCATGATCGCCGAGGCCTGCTATCTCCTCTATGCCGGACGCAGCGACAAACGCACCGCCATCAACCGGCGCATGAAGCTGCAGGAAAGCAAGATCAGCCAGGAGCAGGTGCTGATCCAACTGCGCAAGGAGCGCGGCCTCGACGCCGGCACCTCGCTGTTCTCGCCGGACCGGTTCCGCGCGCTGCGCACGCAGTCGGGCATGATCATGCCGCTGTCGAAATTCCTGATGATCACCTCGGGCGTGGCGATGGCCGTGGCCCTGGTCGCCATCTGGCATGGCTTGCCGCTGCTGATGGGGCTTCTCCTGTTCGTCGTGCTGATGCCGCTGGTGCCGGTGATGGTGATGCGCTCCAAGCGCAAGCGTCGGCTCAAGCGCTTTGGCATGCAGCTGCCCGAGGCACTGGAGCTGATCACGCGCGGCCTCAAGGCCGGTCACCCCGTGCCGGTGGCCATCGCCATGGTGTCGCGCGAAATGCCCGATCCGATCGGTACCGAGTTCGGCGTCATCGCCGATGAGGTGACCTATGGTTCCGACCTGGTCTCGGCGTTGAATTCGCTGTTCGACAGGGTCGGCCATGAGGATCTGCCGCTGTTCATCACCGCCGTGTCCATCCAGTCCAGTTCGGGCGGCAATCTGCGCGAAATTCTTGACGGCCTGGCGCTGACGATCCGCGAGCGCGGCAAGCTTCGCCGCAAGGTGCGCGCCATCTCGACCGAAGGCCGCATGTCGGCCTACATCCTGACGGCGATACCGGCGCTGCTGTTTGCCGCGATCATGGCGCTGATGCCGGGCTTCTACCGTGATGTCTGGGACGAGCCGAAAACCTGGTACCTGATCGGCGGATCGGTGACCTGGCTGATGCTGGGCAATCTGATGATGTTCAAGATGTCGAATTTCAGGTTCTGACATGCAGGGCTTCATCGAATTCCTCGCCTCGCTCGCACCGACCTCCCTGATGCCGGTGGCGATCCTGCTTCTGGCCTTGGGCAGTGTCGCCGTCGCCTGGCCGATGGTGGCGGCGAAGGGCGACCGCAACGACGTCAAGCGCCGGCTCAAGATCGACCATGGCGCCGTAGCCGCGAAGCCCGAGCCGCTGCAGAAGAAGAACGCCAATGTCGTGCGCGAAAAGGCGGTGAAGCGGGCGCAGGAATTCTACGCCAAGAGCGATCCGGAAAATGTCGCCCGGTTGCGCATGAAGCTGATCCAGGCCGGCTACATGGAGCCGCGCGCCGTCGGCACGTTCTTCATCATACGCTTCTCGGCGCTGGTCGGCGGCGCGATCGGCGCCTTTGTCCTCAACCAGTGGCTGGCCAGCGCCGAAGCGACGATGACCAGCCGCTGGGCTTTCGTCATCCTGTCGGGCGTGGCAGGCTATTTCCTGCCCGGCCTGGTGCTGACCCAGCAGGTGCGGGAGAAGATGCGCGAGTACCGCAACGGCTTTCCCGACTTCATGGATCTGATGATCGTCTGTTCGGATGCCGGCATGAGCATGGAAGCCGGTATCGAGCGCGTCTCGAAGGAACTCGCCAAGACCTATCCAGCGCTCAGCCAGAATTTGCAGCTTGTGTCGCTGGAACTGAGGGCAGGGCGCAGCCTCGACGATGCGCTGAAGGCGCTCGCCGACCGCCTCAGCCTGGACGAGGTTCGCTCCTTCGCCACGCTGCTGCAGCAGTCGAAGGAACTCGGCACCAGCCTGTCGGGCGCGCTGCGCGTCTTCTCCGACGAAATGCGCCACAAGCGCATGTCGCTGGCCGAGGAAAAGGCACATGCCTTGCCGGCCAAGATGTCGATACCGGTGACGGTGTGCATCCTGCCCGTTGTACTGATGATCGCTGTCATCCCAATCATCGTCAAGATGACGGGCAGCCACTAGGCGACATCGATGTTCAGCGGCCAGCCTGGCAGATGGCGGCTTGCGGGGCTTAATGCCAAGCTGGGCCGACAGCCCGATCTCGGCCCTTCAACATGAGGATCCCATGCGAATACTGTTATGTGCCGCCGCTCTTGTCGTGGCCAGCCTGTGGCCCGCCCTGGCCGCCGCCGACGATTGCGGCGATGCCGTCGCACTGTTGCGGCAGGCTTATCCCAAGCTTCAAAAGAGCGCCGACGGCCGCTCTTTCACGCTCGAACCCCATACCAGCATCCCGCTCGCGGTTCCTCAGGACGGTATTCCGGGCCTGGTCTGCAAGGTCTGGCCCGCCCATGACGATCTTCTGCTGGCCGCGGTGCCGCTGATCGACAGCGCCCAATCCGTCGACGGCCAGCATGTTGGCGACATCGAGCTTCTGGTCGTCGACAGGAAAACCCTGCAGGTACGCCAGCGACTGCTCCAGCCCAGGCAGATGAACGACGATGCCGTCGCCATCCGGGGCATCGAATTCGATACCGCTCGCTATGGGCTGGCGCCCGGTGTCACGGCCTTCGGCCTGCGCATCGACATGGCCAATCATTCACAGCCCAATCCCTTCAACGAAACCGACCTGCGGCTCTACGCCATCGCCGGCAACGCGCTACGTGCGGTGCTCGACGGGCTTGCCGTAGCCGGCTATGGCGGCGAAGGCGACGCCAGTTGCGCGGGGTCCTTTCATTCCAGCCAGGTCAGCCTGGCGATGAGCCCGACGATCCATCGCGGCTATCATGACATCATCGCGGTCGAGCGGCAGGATACCGACGAGCCGTTGCCCGACAAGGATGGCGAGTGCCAGTCCCACCCCGGCAAGTCGGTGAGCCGGACCCACCGGCTGCGCTATGACGGCAGCCGCTATCCAGTTCCGGCGGCGCTCAAGGCCATCGATCCGCCGTGAGAGAACCTCCTGCGTCCGCCTGAGGCGTTGGGGCCCAGTGGTTAATGGCTGGTATTGCGGAACCCAAATCTTAGCTGCATTTCTGCACCGAAGCTTAATCGATTTGCTCTAAAGTCTTTACCTGAAGAACGACCCGGCAAATCGGGCGACGGGGCAGGGCATGCGTCAGACACAATTTGCGGCGGTGGCCACGATGGCGGCCGTCCTTGTTATCACCGGGTGTACGACGAACAACAACGTCGACACGACCAAGACGACCGCGATCCAGCCGGCGGCGAAGGATGTCGACACATCCGACCTGGCGCAGGGCAAGGCGCAGTTTCGCGACGCCAATTATGGTCTCGCCGAACAGCATTTCCGCAAGGCCGTCGAGCTGAAGGCCGACAATGCGGAGGCCTGGATGGGGCTGGCCGCCTCCTATGACGAGCTCGGCCGCTTCGACTTCGCCGACCGCGCATATGGCCAACTCCTGAAGGTCGCAGGCCGCAAACCGCAGATCGTCAACAATATGGGCTATTCGCAAATGCTGCGCGGCAACAAGAAGAAGGCCAGGGCGCTGCTGCTCGAGGCGAAGGCCGGCTTGGCCGACCCGACGGTCGTCAACGCCAATCTCGCTTTGCTGAACAAGGGCTGATGCGCGTTCGATCCTCGCGCCGGCCAAGGGTCCGATTTCCGGCCAGGCACTGTCGACGCTTTGTAAACCCTAACCGCAGCTTGGGTCGAAAGACCGGCTGAAAACCATGTTCGAGGGCTGCCGCTGACCTAGAATGCGGCGTAACCGCCGACGCTGGAGAGGCTCCCGCCCGATATGCTGGATTTCAGTTCGCTCCTGCTCGCGGCCGCGCTGTCGGGCACATGCCTGGCCGTCACCATGTTTGCCATCTGGCTCACCGCGCCGCGGGCGCGTTTCGTGTTTACGGTGGCGTGCGGCATCATCGTGCTTGTCGCGCATGTGATCCTGTTCTGGCGCTACACCAAGGAACCCGATCCTCTGCTTTGCCAGATAGCGCTGGCGCTGCTCAGCCTGGGCTTCCTGATCATCTGCCTTTCGGCCATGCAGTATCTCGGCATGCCGGACCACAGGCGTGCGATCGTGCCGACACTTGCCGCCATGGCGGTCTGCGCGGCCTTCACCTTTCTCGGTCTTGACGGTGTCGGCTTCATTGTCACCTACACGACGGTGACCGTGCTGCTGGCGACGATCGGAGCCATGTTCTGGGTCAATGGCAGCCACGATCGCCGGATCCTGCTGGTGGTTTCCTTCCTGAGCGGCACCTGCGCGGTGTCGTTTGCCCTTTGCGGTGTGGTTCTGATGGCCAAGGGGCAATGGGCGCTCGGGGCGGCGCCCGACAACTGGGCCGAACGTCTGAATTCCGTCGTGGCGGTGGCTTGCATGACGGGCCTGGGTGCCTTGACGCTCTCGCTGCACCATCTGCAGGCGCAGATCGAGCTGAAGGCCGAGACGATGACCGATCCATTGACCGGGCTGATGAACCGTCGCGGGTTGATGTCCCTCCACGGCGAGCGGCCGTTCGGTCCGTTCATGGCGGTCGTCATGTTCGACCTCGATCATTTCAAGAGGACGAACGACATCTATGGTCACCCGGTCGGGGACCAGGTGCTATGCCGCTTCGCCACCGTCATCCGGAAATATGCCAGGACCGGCGTCGACGCCTTTCGCCTGGGCGGCGAGGAGTTCGCCATCGTCATGTCGCGGATGACGGAAGAGCGGGCCCATGATCTCGCCAGCAGGATCGGCGTGGCCTTCGGCACCGAAATCGTCCCTACCGCGCTCGGTCCGTTGCGCAGCACGGTCAGCGGCGGCATCGGCTTTGGCGGCGCCGACGGCAGCAGCCTCGACGAGGTGCTGGCCGAGGCGGACGCCGCGCTCTACGCGGCCAAGCGCGCCGGCCGAAACTGCGTCATCAGCCGCAAAAGAATGGGCAAGGCCGAACCGGTCAAGCCGGCCTTGCGCTCTGCGTAGGACTGCTACTCAGCCGCTCCCAGATAATCCGACAGCGGCGGGCAGGAGCAGACCAGATTGCGGTCGCCGGCGACATTGTCGATGCGCGACACCGGCGGCCAGTACTTGGCCGCCGTATCGGCGTCGCCGGCTGGATAGGCTGCTTCCAGGCGCGAGTAGGGGTGGGTCCACTGGCCGGCCAGCGTCTCGGCGGCGGTGTGCGGCGCGTTGACCAGCGGGTTGTCGGCCAACGGCCAGTCGCCCCTGGCGACTTTCGCGGCTTCGCCGGCAATGGCGATCATCGCCTCGCAGAAACGGTCGAGTTCGCGCTTCGGCTCCGATTCCGTCGGCTCGACCATCAGCGTGCCGGCGACCGGAAACGACATGGTCGGCGCGTGAAAGCCGTAGTCGATCAGGCGTTTGGCAATGTCGTCGACGCTGATGCCTGCGCTCTCCTTGAGCACGCGGGTGTCGAGGATGCATTCATGCGCGATGCGATCGTGTCGGCCCTTGTAGAGCAGCGGGAAGTGCGGCGCGAGCCGTGTCGCCACATAGTTGGCCGAGATGATGGCGGTCTCCGTCGCCTGCTTCAGTCCGGCGGCCCCCATCATGCGGATATACATCCAGGTGATCGGCAGGATGGAAGCGCTGCCGAAGGGTGCCGCCGACACGGCCTGCGCCGAGCCTTCGGTGACATGACCCGGCAGATAAGGCTGCAGATGCGCCTTGACGCCGATCGGGCCGACGCCGGGGCCGCCGCCGCCGTGCGGGATGCAGAAGGTCTTGTGCAGGTTCATATGGCAGACATCGGCGCCGATATCGGCGGGCCGGGCGAGCGCGACCAGCGCGTTGAGGTTGGCGCCGTCGAAATAGACCTGGCCGCCATGCTCGTGGATGAGGGCGCAGAGATGGCGGGCGCCTTCTTCATAGACGCCATGCGTCGAGGGATAGGTGAACATCAGCGCGGCGAGATTTTTGGAATGCTCGTTGGCCTTGGCCCGCATATCGTCCATGTCGATATTGCCGTCTTCCAGGCAGCGCACGACGACGACGCTCATGCCGGCCATCGCCGCGCTCGCCGGATTGGTGCCATGCGCGGAGGAGGGGATCAGGCAGATCGTGCGATGGCCTTCGCCGCGCGAGCGGTGATAGGCGCGGATGGCGAGCAGGCCGGCAAATTCGCCCTGGCTGCCGGCATTGGGCTGCAGGCTGACCGCGTCGAAGCCGGTGATTTCGGATAGCCAGACTTCCAGCTCGCCGATCATGGCGCGATAGCCGGCCGAATGGCTGGCCGGTGCGAAGGGATGCAGATTGGCGATGCCTGGCCAGCTCACCGGCATCATTTCGGCCGCCGCGTTGAGCTTCATGGTGCAGGATCCGAGCGGAATCATGGAGCGGTCGAGCGCCAGATCCTTGTCGGCCAACCGGCGCAGCAGGCGCATCATGTCGGTCTCCGACTTGTTCTCGTTGAACACCGGCTGGGTCAGAAACTCCTTTCCACGCGGCTTGCCGGGAACGGTGCTGTCGGCCGAAGAGGCAGCCTTGGCACCGAACAGGGAAGCGATCGCATCGAGATCAGCATCGGTCGAGGTCTCGTCGAAGGCGATGCCGACATGGTCGGCGTCGAGGATGCGCAGCAGCCGGCCGGTCTTCTCGGCGGCTTCGGCGATTTGCGCGGCCTTGCCTTTCGCCTCAACCGTCACCGTGTCGAAGCGGCTGGCGCCGAGCACCGAAACGCCCGCCGCCTTGAGGCCGCTCGCCAGGCGGTTGGCCAGAGCGTGGATGCGTCCGGCGATCGCCTGCAGCCCGGCGGGGCCGTGCCAGATGGCATAGGCCGTCGCCATGTTGGCGAGCAGCGCCTGCGCGGTGCAGATGTTGGAGGTCGCCTTGTCGCGGCGGATATGCTGTTCGCGCGTCTGCAGGGCCAGGCGGTATCCGGGCCGGCCCTTGCTGTCGGTCGACTGGCCGACGAGGCGGCCGGGCATCAGGCGCGTCAGTTTATCGGAGACGGCGCAGTAAGCGGCGTGCGGGCCGCCGAAGCCCATCGGCACGCCAAAGCGCTGCATCGGGCCGACGGCGATGTCGGCACCGAGCTTCGCCGGCGCTTCGGTGAGTGTCAGGCCAAGCGGATCGGCGATGAAGACGACCAGCGCGCCAGCGGCGCGGGCCTTGTCGATCGCCGCCTTATGGTCGCCATAGACGCCAAGGGTGTCGGGCCAGGAGACGAGCAAGGCAGCGGTGTTGTCGTCGATCGTCTCGCCGTCGATCTCGATGCCGAGCGGTTCGGCGCGGGTGCGCACCACATCCAGCGTCTGCGGATGCGGCGTGCCGGCGAACGCCACCTTGGTGCGCTTGTCGCGGTGGTGGCGCAGCGCAATGCCGACCGCTTCGGCGACAGCGGTTGCCTCGTCCAGCAGCGAGGCAGACGCCACCGGCAGTCCGGTCAGTTCGGTGACCAGTGTCTGGAAATTGAACAGCATTTCGAGCCGGCCCTGGCTGATCTCGGCCTGATAGGGCGTGTAGGCCGTGTACCAGGCCGGATTCTCGAACAGATTGCGCTGGATGACCGGCGGCACGTGGACGCCGTGATAGCCGGCGCCGATGAAGCTTTTCAGCACCGTGTTCTTCGCCATGATGGCCGACAATTCGGCCAGCGCTTCGGCCTCGTTGGCCGGCGCGGGCAAGGTCAGCGGCAGATCGAGGCGAATCGACTGCGGTACGGCCTGGCTGATCAGCGTCTCGACGGAGGGAACGCCGATAACGGCAAGCATGGCCCTGACATCGTTGACGCCAGGACCGATATGGCGGGCCGAGAAGGGGGTAAGTGCTGCGGTCATCATCTCTGTGTCCTGATTTCAGGCGATATGGGCTTTGTAGGCGGCCTCATCCATGAGGCCGGCGAGCTGACTTTCGTCGGCAAGCTTCATCTTCCACAGCCAGCCGGCGCCGGTTGCCGCCGAGTTGACCAGCGACGGGTCGGAAGACAGCGTGCCGTTGGCCTCGGTGATCTCGCCGTCGACCGGCGCGTAGACGTCGGAGGCCGCCTTGACGGATTCGACCACGACGGCGGTGTCGCCCTTGGTCAGCTTCTTGCCCGTTTCCGGCAGTTCTACGAAGACGAGGTCGCCGAGCTGCTCCTGCGCGTAGTCGGTGATGCCGACGGTGGCGATACCGCCGTCGACGCGGAGCCATTCGTGATCTGAGGTGAAATAGGTCGTTGCCATAAAATTCATCCTTTGCGGTAGCGATGAGGGGTGAAGGGCAGGGAACTGATATCGACGGGGATCTTCGTGCCGCGTACCTCGGCGAACACGCGCGTGCCGGGCTTTGCCAGCGCCGTGGCGACATAGCCTATGGCGACCGGATGGCCGGACGAGGGGCCGAAGCCGCCCGATGTGACATGGCCGGCGGGATTGCCGTCGGCGTCGAACAGAGCGGCACCGGCGCGCACCGGCTGGCGGCCTTCCGGCTTCAGCCCGACGCGCTTTTGTGCCGGGCCGCGTTCGACGGCGGCACGCAAGGCGTCGGCGCCGATAAAGGCGCCGGAAGCGCGGATATCCCTGGGGATCGCCCACATCAGCGCCGCCGCGGCCGGGTCGGTCTCGGGCGTGATGTCCTGGCCATGCAGGCAAAGCCCGGCCTCAAGCCGCAGGCTGTCGCGGGCGGCAAGGCCGATCCACAGCACGCGCTCATCGCCAAGCAGTTTGGCTACGAGATCCCGCGCGTCGGCCTCCGGCAGCCCGATCTCGAAACCGTCCTCGCCGGTATAGCCAGACCGGCTCATGAACCAGTCTTTCCGCGGCTCGACCCCGTGCATGAACAGCAGCGAACCGGTCTCGATGCCGGCGCGCGACAGCACTGCCCAGGCCTCGGGTCCCTGGATGGCCAGGAAGACGCGGTCGAGCGGCTCGACCTTCACATCGAAATTCGTGGCGAGCTCACGCAGATGCTTTTCGTCGGCGACGGCGTTGCCGGCATTGGCGACCACCATGAATCTGGTATCGCCGAGCCGGGTGACGATCAGGTCGTCAAGGATGCCGCCGGCCTCATTGAGGAAGAAGGACAGTTTCGACTGCGAGATTTCGAGCGCGCCGGCATCCAGGGGGCAAGCGCGGTTGAGTAGTGCAACCGCTTGTGGCCCGCTGACCTCGAACAGTTTCATGTGCGAGATATCGAAGAGACCGGCATGCTCGCGGGTGTGCAGGTGCTCCTTCATGACGCCGGCCGGATAGGTCAGCGGCATCGACCAGCCGGCAAAGGCGCCGAAGCGCGCACCGGCGGCTGTGTGGATATCTTCGAGGGGAAGGTGTTTTGAGTCGTCGCCCGTCATGTCGTCTCCAGAGTCGCACGCAATCGGCCGCGAATGGCGACCAGTCCGTGCCCCTCTGTCTGAAGCCTGAGAGACTCGCGCAACCGGAACTCTGTCAGCGGCGCTTACACCTTCGGCGCGGGGGCAAGCCCCGACTTTCCAGAGTGTCTTTCCCGTCTACGGTTCTTTTGCCTGAGAGATTTCGGGCGATTTCCCCTTCGGCGGCAGCTCTCGCTGCTCTCTCCCGCAAACAGGTAGGACTCAGAATCCCGAGCCCTCGACGCGCCATCCATAGCCCGTCGGCGACACCTTGTCACCTCCCAGCGACATGTTACCGACAAGTCTTCGCTAACCACGCCGTTTGCCGGTTTTTCAAGACACTCCTGATATAGCAGGCCGATGTAACGCTTTGGGGCGGACGGGGACGACAATGGGCGAATTGATCATGAGCGCGCCGGTGGCGGGGCTGACCTCGAAGAATCGCATTGCCCCGGAGGATGTGGTGATGCTGCGCCGCGACGTGTTCGCCGATGGCGTGGTGACCCGTGGCGAGGCCGAGGCGCTGTTTGCTCTCGACCAGACGGCCCAGGACAAATGCGCGCAGTGGGCACCGTTCTTCGTCGAGGCGGTGACCGACTACATCGTCCATCAGGAAAAGCCGTCCGGCTATATATCGCAGGACAATGCGGGCTGGCTGGTCCGCACGATCTCGCGCGACGGCATGGTCGACAGCCGCACCGAACTCGAATTGCTGGTCCATGTGCTGGAAAAGGCGAGATCCACGCCGAGCAAGCTTTGCGTCTATGCGCTGGAGCAGGTCGCCCATGCCGTCATCGACGGCAAGGGGCCGCTGATGCTGGGCGGCGCGCTGGTGCCCGGACTGATCGCCAAGGCGGAAGTCGAGCTGCTGCGCCGCATCCTGCATGCCCATGGCGGCGACGGCAACATCGCCATCACCCGCGGCGAGGCCGAGCTGCTGTTCAGGATCAACGAGCAGACCGCCCAGGCCAAGAACGATCCTTCGTGGAACGACCTTTTCGTCAAGGCGATCGCCAATTTCGTCATGTGTTCGGCCGGCTATGAGGCGCCGACCCGCGATGTGGCGCTGCGGCAGGAAAGCTTCCTCGAACGCGCCGATCCGGAAATCGGCGGCTTCTTCAGCCGCATGGTGTCCGGCGGCCTTGCCGGCATCATCGAGGCCTATCGGTCCCCTGATGACATCGAGGCCGAGTGGGAGGCGAAGAACAGGGCGGCCGAGGCCCTGGCTCGCCGCGCCGAGACGATCGATGCCGGCGAAGCCAAATGGCTGATCGAGCACATCGGCGTGGACAGGCCCCTGTACGAAAACGAGCGCGCGCTGCTGACCTTGATCAAGCATGCCTCGCCGGAGATCCATCCGGCGCTAAGGCCGCTGCTTGAGAAGGTTGCCTAAAGTGCACCGTCCGCTGCTGTCGTTTTACAAAGGATGATGTTGGAGTGGCCTTCGGGCCATTGCGCCAGTTCGGCGATGCGCCGGAAGCCAGCCTTCTCGTAGAGGCCCGGCGCCTGGAAGTCGTGGCTGGAGACCCAAATTCTCCTGACTCCTCGAACGGTTGCCTCAGCCACAAAAGCGCTGAGCAACTGCGTTGCATAGCCGCGACCGCGATAGGCCTCGTCAATCCACATCAATGTCAGCTCGGACGTGCTCGCCCAAGAGTAGCCGGCGGCAACGCCGATGGCATGTCCTGCACCGTCACGAATAACGAAAGCCAGTGTCCGGTCATCGGCGCAGCCCGTCGCGCGCCGGTTGTCCTCGTGAAGGCGTTCCTCAAGCAAGCTCAACTCGATCGGCGACAGATCGTGCTCGGCCTGTATGCGGATGGTCATCAAATCCCGCCATACCAATCGTAGCCATTGTCTTCCCAATAGCCGCCGCGGCCGCCGCCGACATTGGCAAAGCCGTCGACCAGCTCGATTTTGTAGAGGTATTTCGGCATCTTGTAGCCGAGCTGGCGCTCGACGCGGACGCGCAGCGGCGCGCCGTTCTCGACCGGGAGCGGTTTGCCATTCAGGCCATAGGCGAGGATCGTCTGCGGATGGCGGGCGTCGATCAGGTCGATGGTGCCGTAATATTTGATGTCGCCGGACAGGCTGCGGTCGATCGTGTCGAGGCAATGGAACATGACGTAGCGCGCCTGCGGCTTGACCACCGCCTGGTCGAGCACCAGCGACAACGGCGTGCCGGTCCATTTGGCGATGCAACTCCAGCCCTCGACGCAGTCGTGGCGGGTGATCTGGGTGCGGCTCGGCATGTTCTGGAGTTGCTCGCGGCTGAGCGACAGCGGCTTCTCGACTAGACCCGACACCTCCAATCGCCAGTCGGCGAAGTTGTTGGCGAGCAGGCCCTTGTAGGTGTCATCGTCGGGGGCGGTAACGCCGTTCGGCCGCTGCGCCTGGCGGATGTCGGCCTCGGTGAATTCCGGTGCCAGCGCGTCACGGCCGGCAAGCAGGCGTTGCGCGCGATACGTCAGGCCATTGGCGTTTTCGAGGAAACTGCGCAGGCCGCCGCCAATGCTCAGCTGGCCGTCGAAGGCGTCGCAGCCCGACAGCATGATGCCGGAGGCGCCAAGGCTGGCGGCGGTCAGGAATTTCCGGCGGCTGATCTCAAACTTGGCCATGTCAGGCACTCCTCTCGGTCGTCTCGTCGTCATGCGCGGGAGGGTCGGTGCGGTACCAGCCGGTGATGATCGAGCGCAGTTCGTTGATCGGGCCGGCGGCCAGGATCATCAGAATGTGGATGATGAAGAAACCGACCAGCAGCAGCATGACGGTGAAATGGATGGTGCGCGCCGTCTGCCGGCCGCCGAGCACCTCGTTGAGGAAGGGCAGCACCGAATTCATGCTGGGCGACATGGCAAGGCCGGTGATGATCATCAGCGGCAACAGCACGAACAGCACGCCGCCATAAGCCATCTTCTGCAGCGTGTTGTATTCGCGCGTGTGATGGAATTTCAGCTTGGCGTGGTCGACTATGTCCCGCGGCAGGCGCTTGAGGTCGTCGAGGCGCGGGGCGAGGTCGCGCCTGATATGGCCGTTGACCAGGCTGGCGACCAGCCAGACGATCAAGGTGGTCGTCAGGATCCAGGCGAAAAAGAAATGCACGACGCGGGCGGTGCCGAGGTCATAATAGGACGGAATGGTCGCCCAGGACGGGAAGCCCCGCGCCGTCTCGTTGCCCGGCGGGCCCGACCAGCCGAGCACGCCTGTCGTGTCGAAGCGGTGCCCGAAGATTTCGGTGTAGCCGCGCGGCCCGGCGCTCGTGTTTTCGGCGCCGATTTCGAAGATGGTGTTGTTGTAGCCGAAGCCGGATTGCTTACCGATATAGAGCTGCGGCCGGGCGTTGAAGATCTGCAGCCCGGAAAGCAGCATGAAGAACAGCGAAATGGCCCAGATCCAGTGCGTCAGCCGCGTCCAGCGCGACTGCCGGTAGATCAGCGTGCTGTCACTCGACACGGGAGCGTCCGGTCCGGTGGCGGATTGGCTTCTGGCAACGGATTCCATCTTGTCTCGTCTCCCGGCCTCGCGGCGTGGCCTGCGCGTTCATTGTCCTCCTGATACGTCGCGATCCAAACCGATGTTTCACCCGATCACGGATTTATTACGGAGCACCCAGGCTGACGGCGAGATTGACGGCCGCGGCGACGATGACGGTGTTGAAGAAAAACGACAGGATCGAGTGAACAAGCACGACACAGCGCATATGCGTGGTCGATATGTTGGTGTCCGCGGTTTGCGCGGTCATGCCGATGACCGCCGAGAAATAGAGGAAATCCCAGCCTTCCGGCCGTTTGTCGCCCGGGAACAGCAATCCGCCGACCGGGATTTTCTTATTGGTTTCGGCCTCCACCGCATCGCCGTCCATCCAGTAGACATGCGCATAATGAAGTGCGGCCATGGCATGGATGGTGAACCAGCCAAGCGGGATCGACAGCAGCGCGAAACCAAGCTCGACGGAATTGCCTCTGTTCTTCTGATTGATAAGCAGGAACAACGAGACAACGGCGACGACAACGACGACGAGCGTCACGGCGAAGATGACCAGCACCGGCTGGTCGGTGGCGCGCGCATTCTTGCTCAGATATTTGCCGGTGAATTTGGGCATCTGGCTGACGACAAGAATGACGTAGGCGGCGAAAAAGGTATTGGCGCCGATCGAGTAGGCGAGCGGGGCGTGCAGCAGCAACGCCACAAGGAGCGCGAGCGCGCCGAAACACGCCGACATTGCGAACAGCATATGGCGCTGCATTGGTCCCTGGATCGGGGTTTCGGTGGCCATGACGTCTCCACCCTCGCGCTCGGTTTCTAGCCGGGTGTGGCGGATTTCAGCGCGCGCCGCAAGATGCGGTCGAGTTCGCCGAGGAACCGCGAGCGGTCCTGTGGCGCGAAGGAGGCGTTGTAACCCTTGCTCTCGCCGGTCTCGCGCAGATGCTGCTTGAGGTCGCGCATGGCCACCGCCATGCCGATGGTTTCGGGCGTAAACGGCCGCCCGGTAGGCCCGAGCACATGGGCGCCTAGCGCCACCGCGCGGGCGGCAAGCGGAATGTCTGCCGTCACCACGACATCGTTGGATCTGGCGTTCTCGACGATCCAGTCGTCGGCGGCGTCCGCGCCCTTGGAGACCACGACATTGCGGATCATCGGATCGCGAGAGGGCCGCAAGCCGCCATTGGAGACGTAGGTGACGACGACGCCGAGGCGCTCGGCGACTTTCTCGACCTCGGCCTTGACCGGGCAGGCATCGGCGTCGACGTAGATGGCGGGTGCGGACATTGTTTCTCCGAGACGGACAGGGGCCGGAAGCGTGTCCGGCCCCTGCCTGAAATCCTGCAGCGTTCAGGCCGGCAAGGCGCCAGACTTCTTTGCCGTCCAGGTGGCGATATAGTCCATCAGGCCGGGGTTGAGACAGTCATATGGTTCGAGCCCGATTGTCCTTAGCTGCGCGCGAATACCATCCATCCGCTTTGGATCGACGCCGGATTCGATGATCGACGAGACGAAGGCGGTGAAACCCGGCGGCGACCAGCCGTCCTCGACGAAGCGCTCGGGGTGGATGAAGGTCAGGCCCTTGAACGGATGGTCGCGCTCGACCGGGCCGTGCATGTGGACGCCGCAGCCGGTGCAGGCGTGGCGCTGGATCAGCGCCAAGGGGTCGACCACTTTCAGCTTGTCGCCGTTCTCGGTGACGGTGACGTCCCCGGTGCCGGCGACGGCAACCACCGAGAATATAGCGCCTTCCGGCTTCCAGCATTTGGTGCAGCCGCAGGCGTGGTTGTGGGCGATCTGGCCCTTGACCTTCACCTTGACCGGCTTGCTGGTACAAGCGCAGACCAGCGTGCCGCCGGCAAAGCTCGCGCTCTCCTTGGGCAGGCCATTGTCGATTTTCGGATGCAGTTTCTCCGCCATTCTTTTCTCCTCCCAGTTGTGAACCACAGAGGTCGCAGGCCGGTCGGTCGGCGGCGTGTGGCTTGCTTCAGTAAACGACGACGCTGCGGATCGACTTGCCCTCATGCATGAGGTCGAACCCCTTGTTGATGTCTTCCAACTTCAGCAAATGGGTGATCATAGGATCGATCTGTATCTTGCCGTCCATGTACCAGTCGACGATGCGCGGCACGTCGGTGCGGCCGCGCGCGCCGCCGAAGGCGGTGCCCATCCAGGTGCGGCCGGTAACCAACTGGAACGGCCGCGTCGAGATTTCCTGGCCGGCGCCGGCGACGCCGATGATGACCGACTTGCCCCAGCCGCGGTGCGAGGCTTCCAGCGCCTGGCGCATCACCTTGGTGTTGCCGGTGCAGTCGAACGTGTAGTCGGCGCCGCCGATCTGGTCGGCGCCGCGCTTGGTCATGTTGACGAGGTGCGGGACGATGTCGCCGTCGATCTCCTTCGGATTGACGAAATGCGTCATGCCGAACCGCTCGCCCCATTCCTTCTTGTCGTTGTTGAGGTCGACGCCGATGATCATGTCGGCGCCGGCAAGCTTCAGGCCCTGGATGACGTTGAGGCCAATGCCGCCGAGGCCGAAGACCACGGCGGTGGCGCCTTGCTCGACCTTGGCGGTGTTGATGACCGCACCGATGCCGGTGGTCACCCCGCAGCCGATGTAGCAGATCTTGTCGAAGGGGGCGTCGGGATTGACCTTGGCCAGCGCGATCTCGGGCAGCACGGTGAAATTCGAGAAGGTCGAGCAGCCCATATAGTGGAAAATCTTGTCCTTGCCGATCGAAAAGCGCGACGAGCCGTCGGGCATCAGGCCCTGGCCCTGCGTGGCGCGGATGGCAGTGCACAGATTGGTCTTTCTCGACAGGCAGGACGGGCACTGCCGGCATTCGGGCGTATAGAGCGGGATGACATGGTCGCCCTTCTTGACCGAGGTGACGCCCTTGCCGACATCGACCACCACGCCAGCGCCCTCATGGCCGAGAATGGCCGGGAACAGGCCTTCGGGATCGGCGCCCGACAAAGTGAACTCGTCGGTGTGGCAGATGCCGGTCGCCTTGATCTCGACCAGCACCTCGCCTTCGCGCGGACCGTCGAGGTCGACCTCCATGATCTCCAGCGGCTTTCCGGCGGCGACGGCAACAGCGGCGCGGGTTTTCATAGGGCGTCCTCCAAATGCGAATTTTTTTCCAAGGTTTCAGGTTTTTTCGACACGATCAACTGGAAGCTGGCGCCGAGACTGGGCCACAGCGATGAATTGGAATCGCAAATCGATTGAAAGGCACTGATTTGCATGGTCGGCTTGACCCCGCAAGCACAGGTCATAAAAGGAACGACCGACCGGAGGGGAACGACCTCAGCATGTTCACGAAAATCCTGATCGCCAACCGTGGCGAGATCGCCTGTCGCGTCATCAAGACGGCGCGCATGATGGGGATTGCCACGGTCGCGGTCTATTCCGATGCCGATCGCGATGCCGTGCATGTCGAGATGGCCGACGAGGCGGTGCATATCGGGCCTTCGCCCGCCGCGCAAAGTTATCTTGTCCCTGAAAAGATCATCGCCGCCTGCAAGGAAACCGGGGCTCAGGCCGTGCATCCCGGCTATGGCTTCCTGTCTGAACGGGCCGCCTTCTGCGAAGCGCTGGAGAAGGAAGGCATCGTCTTCATCGGCCCGAAGCCCAAGGCGATCAAGGCGATGGGCGACAAGATCGAATCGAAGAAATTCGCCAATGCCGCCAAGGTTTCGACGGTTCCGGGCTGGCTCGGCGTCATCGAGAATGCCGACCATGCCGAGAAGATCGCCGGCGAGATCGGTTATCCCGTGATGATCAAGGCCTCGGCCGGCGGCGGCGGCAAGGGCATGCGCATTGCCTGGAACCAGTCGGAAGTGCGCGACGGCTTCGACCGGGCGCGCTCGGAGGCCAAGAGCTCGTTCGGCGACGACCGCGTGTTCATCGAAAAATTCGTCGTCGATCCGCGCCATATCGAGATCCAGGTGCTGGCCGACGCGCATGGCAATGCGCTCTATCTCGGCGAGCGCGAATGCTCGATCCAGCGCCGCAACCAGAAGGTCGCGGAAGAGGCGCCGTCGCCATTCCTCGACGCCAAGACGCGCAAGGCCATGGGCGAGCAGTCGGTGGCGCTGGCCAGGGCCGTCGACTATCAGAGCGCCGGCACGGTCGAGTTCATCGTCGACAAGGACAAGAACTTCTATTTCCTTGAAATGAATACACGATTGCAAGTCGAGCACCCCGTGACGGAGCTCGTCACCGGCATCGATCTGGTCGAGCAGATGATCCGGGTCGCCGCCGGCGAGAAGCTCGCTTTGAAGCAAAGCGACATCAAGCTGAATGGCTGGGCGGTGGAAAGCCGGCTCTATGCAGAGGATCCCTATCGCAATTTCCTGCCGTCGATCGGCCGGCTGACGCGCTACCGGCCGCCGGAGGAAGGGCAATTCGGCGATGTCGTCATCCGCAACGACACCGGCGTCACCGAAGGCTCCGAGATTTCGATGTTCTATGACCCGATGCTCGCCAAATTGTGCACCTGGGCGCCGACGCGCATCGAAGCGATCGACGCCATGTCGGAAGCGCTCGACAGTTTTGTGGTGGACGGCATCGAGCACAACATTCCGTTCCTGGCGGCGCTGATGCAGCATCCGCGCTGGCGGGAAGGGGCGATATCGACCGGCTTCATAGCAGAGGAATATCCCGACGGTTTTGCGCCCATCGTGCCGAACAGCGAAGAAAAGGCGGTGCTGGCCTCCATCGTGACCGCGGTGGAACTGCTGCGACGCGACCGGCTCGACCGGCTGGGTGGGCGGCTGGCGCCGCATTCGGGCGTACTCAAGCGCGATTGGGTGGTGAAGCTCGGCGGCGAATATCTCCAGGCGTCCATCCTCGAAGGCATGATCTCCATTCCGATGGAGATCGACCTGTCGATCGACGGCGGCAAGGCGCTGACCGTTTCATCCGACTGGCGGCCGGGCGACCTGATCTGGCGCGGCACGGTCGGCAAGCGCTCCGTTGTCGCCCAGATCCGGCCTGTCGCCAACGGTCTTCGCATCGCCTGGAAAGGCATGTCGGTGACCGCGCGCGCCATGCTGCCGCGCATCGCCGAGCTGGAACGGCTGATGCCGGAGAAGGTGGCGCCGGACACGTCGAAACTGCTGCTCTGCCCTATGCCCGGCCTCGTCGTGTCGATCGCTGTCACCGAGGGCCAGGAGGTCAAGGCCGGCGAGACCTTGGCCGTGGTCGAGGCGATGAAGATGGAAAACGTGCTGCGCGCCGAGCGCGATCTCATCGTGTCGAAACTCAACGCCAAGCCCGGCGACAGTCTCGCTGTGGACGCAGTGATCATGGAATTCGCCTAGAGATTGTTTGGAATTCTACTCCGGCGGCCATCTGAAGGCGTTTTCTGCGCTTCCGGTGCTCGCGTACCCAAAAGTACGCCGCGCTCCAGTTCTCGAAACCACCTCCATGACTCGCCGGAGCGAATTTCGAAACAATCTCCGAGGTGAGGCGCGTGCCGGCGGCAAGCCTGTGATCAGCGGTCGTTTGTGCTGGACTGGTATCGCCCGGTCCCGGACAATACATCTCCATCGACTCAGAGCCTTCGAGTGCGCGAGAAACCATGGCGGATGACAGACTTCCACGCGATCCCTTGAAGCGCGAAGCCGCCATTGCGGCCGCGCGGCCGGAGGTGCCGGCGCGGCCGTTCGTGCATCTGCGCGTGCATTCGGCCTATTCGCTGCTCGAGGGCGCGCTCCAGCTCGGCAAGATCGTCGGCCATGCCGTGAAGGACGAGGCGCCGGCGATCGCCGTCACCGACACCAACAATCTGTTCGGCGCGCTCGAATTCGCGCAGAAGGCGGTGAAGGACGGCATCCAGCCGATCATCGGCTGCCAGATCGCGCTCGCCTTTTCCGGTGAGAACAGCGACGGCCAGCGCGACCGCCGACGTCAAGGCCCGGAGATGCGGCCGGTCGTTCTGCTCGCCGCGACCGAAGCCGGCTATTCCAACCTGGTCAGGCTGGTCAGCCGCGTCTACCTGGAAACGCCGCCCGGCGAAGCGGTGCATCTGACGACTGAGATGCTGGAGGGAAAAGCCGATGGGCTGATCTGCCTCAGCGGTGGGCCGCGCGGCCCAATCGGCAACGCCTTGAAGGAGGATCGCCGCGATCTGGCCGAGGCGCGGCTTTTGACGCTCAAGGCGATGTTCGGCGACCGGCTCTATGTCGAATTGGACCGGGTCGCGGGCTACGACCGGGTCATCGAACATCAGACGATCGATCTCGCCTACGCGCACGAACTACCGCTTGTCGCCACCAACGAAGCCTTCTTCTCGTCGCGCGACGATTATGAAGCGCATGACGCGCTGATTGCCATTGCCGAAGGCTCCGTCGTCGCCGTCGACACCCGCCGCCGGCTGTCGCCGGACAATTTCCTGCGCAGCCAGGCCGAAATGGCGCAATTGTTCGCCGACCTGCCGGAAGCGATCGACAACACGGTCGAGATCGCGCAGCGCTGTTCCTACTATCCAAAAACCCGCAGCCCGATCCTGCCGCGCTTCACCGGCGGCGATGGGTCCGACAAGGACGCGGCCGAAAAGGCCGAGGCCGCGGAGCTGGCGCGCCAGGCGCGCGAGGGGCTCGACGCGCGGCTTGCGCTGCACGGGCCGACGCCGGGCTACACGGTCGAGCAATATCGCGAACGGCTCGAGTTCGAGCTCGGCATCATCGAGAAGATGAAATTTCCGGGCTACTTCCTGATCGTTGCCGACTTCATCAAATGGGCCAAGGCGCAAGGCATTCCAGTCGGACCGGGCCGTGGTTCGGGCGCCGGATCGCTGGTCGCCTATTCGACGACCATCACCGATATCGATCCGCTGCGCTTCTCCCTGCTATTCGAGCGCTTCCTCAATCCCGACCGCGTGTCGATGCCCGACTTCGACATCGACTTCTGCCAGGATCGCCGCGAAGAGGTGATCCGCTACGTCCAGCAGAAATACGGCCGCGACCAGGTCGGCCAGATCATCACTTTCGGTACGCTGCAGGCGCGCGCCGTGCTGCGCGACGTCGGCCGTGTGCTGCAGATGCCTTATGGCCAGGTCGACAAGTTGTCCAAGATGGTGCCGCAGAACCCGGCCAATCCGGTCAAGCTCGCGGATGCCATCGCCAACGAGCCGCGCTTTGCCGAAGAGGCCGAGAAGGAGCCGATCGTCCAGACGCTGCTCGACATGGCGCAGAAGCTGGAAGGCCTTTACCGCCACGCTTCCACACACGCCGCCGGCATCGTCATCGGCGACCGGCCTTTGTCGGAACTGGTGCCGATGTACCGCGATCCGCGCTCGGACATGCCGGTCACCCAGTTCAACATGAAATATGTCGAGCAGGCCGGGTTGGTGAAGTTCGACTTCCTCGGCCTGAAGACGCTGACCGTGCTGGAGACGGCGGTGAAGCTGATCCGCCGGCGCGGCATCGACATCGATCTGGCGACGATCCCGCTCGACGACCCCGAGACCTACGCCATGCTGTCGCGCGGCGAGGTGGTCGGCGTGTTCCAGGTGGAAAGTGCCGGCATGCGCAAGGCGCTGATCGGCATGCGGCCCGACTGCATCGAGGACATCATCGCGCTCGTTGCCCTATACCGGCCTGGCCCGATGGAGAACATCCCGACCTACAATGCCAGAAAGCATGGCGAGGAGGAGATGGCCTCGATCCATCCGAAGATCGACCATCTGGTGAAGGAGACGCAAGGCGTCATCGTCTACCAGGAACAGGTGATGCAGATCGCGCAGGAGCTGTCCGGCTATTCGCTCGGCGAGGCCGACCTTCTGCGGCGCGCCATGGGCAAGAAGATCCGCGCCGAGATGGACAAGCAGCGCGAGCGCTTTGTCTCGGGTGCGGTCGAGCGCGGTGTCAGCAAGCCGCAAGCCGACTTTATTTTCGACCTGCTGGCCAAGTTCGCCGACTACGGTTTCAACAAGTCGCACGCCGCCGCCTACGCCGTGGTCTCGTACCAGACCGCCTATCTCAAGGCGCATTATCCGGTTGAGTTCCTGGCCGCATCGATGACGCTCGACATGGGCAATACCGACAAGCTTGCCGACTTCCGCCAGGACGCACTGCGCCTCGGCATCGAGGTTCTGGCGCCGTCGGTGATGACGAGTTTCCGGCCTTTCGAGGTCGGCGAGAACCGCATCTATTACTCGATGGCGGCGCTCAAGGGCGTCGGCGACGCGGCGGTCGAGCACATCGTTGCCGTGCGCGGCGAAAAGCCGTTCAAGAATCTCGCCGATTTCTGCGAGCGGGTCGATCCCAAGATCGTCGGCAAGCGCGTCTTCGAAAGCCTGATCATGGCCGGCGCGCTCGACTGCTTCGGCCATGACCGCGCCCAGATGATGGCTGGCGTCGAACGGATGATGGGATTGGCGTCACTTGCCCAGCAGAACGCCGTTTCCGGCCAGGCCGATATTTTCGGCGCCTCGCTCGGCGCACAGTCGCAGGCGCTGAACCTGCCGGCGACGGACCCATGGCTCGCGGCCGACCGGCTGCACCGCGAATTCCAGGTCGTCGGCTTCTATCTCTCGGCCCATCCGCTCGACGAATACAAGGCGGCTTTGCAGAAGATGCGGGTGCAGAACTGGGCGGAGTTCTCGGCCGCCGTCAAACGCGGCGCTTCCGCCGGCCGCCTGGCAGGCACGGTGACCAGCAAACAGGAGCGCAAGACGCGCACCGGCAACAAGATGGGCGTCGTGGCCTTTTCCGATACTTCCGGCCAGTACGAGGCCGTGCTGTTTTCCGAAGCGTTGGCGCAGTACCGTGACCTGCTCGAAGCTGGCCGCTCCGTCGTCATCACCGTCGCGGCCGAGGACCGGCCCGAGGGCGTCAATTTGCGCATCAACTCCGTGCAATCGCTGGAGGAGGAGGCAAGCCGCATTCAGAAGGCGCTGCGCATATTCGTCAGGAACGATGGACCCGCCTCGATAATCCAATCCCAGCTCACCCAGCGCGGTGAAAGCCAGGTGAGCATCATCGTGATCAAGGAAGAGGCCCAGGGCGAGGTCGAGATCGCCTTGCAGGGCGGCTACCGCGTTTCGCCGCAGATCGCCTCGGCAATGCGCGCCGTGCCCGGTGTGGTCGAAGTGGAGTTGGTGTGATCCGCGGCCTTGGCAGGCGTCGGCACATGCCGCCCATGTCATCGCGATCGGCATGAAGGCCGCGGACAAGCGAGCATCACAGGATCGTTCCGCCATGGCGCGGCTGCGCAACACGCTGCGCAGGCTCTATCATGGGCGCCCGCCGCCTTCCGGTTTCACGCTGCGGCAATCGTCATCGATCTGGCCATTGTCGCCTTCTTCATCGCGACACCCGTCATCCAGCAATCGGCCTCGTTCCTATGGCTGGATTATGCGGTGGCCGCGCTCGTCGGCGCCGATCTGATCGCCCGGCTGCTGGCCTCAAACGACATGCTGCGCCTGATGAAGCAGCCGACTTCCTGGGTGGATGTCTTCATCCTGTTGACGCTGCTGATGCCGACGGCGCTCGCCAATCTCGGTTTTCTGCGCATCCTGCGGCTGTGGTCGCTGTCGCGCAGCGGTTCGATCTGGCGGCATTTCGAGATGCGTGGGCTCAGGCCCTGGCGCGAGGCAAGCCATGCGGTCATCAACCTCCTGACGTTTCTGTTCGTCATCACCGGCTTCGTCTACACCTTCTTCTTCCGTAATGGAGCCGGCCTGGAAAACTACATCGACGCGCTTTATTTCACCGTCGCCACTGTGACGACGACCGGCTTCGGCGACATCGTGCTGCCGGGAATGGCCGGCAAGCTGACGGCGATCGTCACCATGATCATCGGCATATCGCTGTTTGTCAGGCTGGCGCAGGCGATGTTCCGGCCGGCCAAGGTGTTCTTTCCCTGTCCGCAATGCGGGCTGCAGCGGCATGAACCGGATGCCGTGCACTGCAAGGCCTGCGGGCAAGTCCTCAACATCCGAACGAAGGCGACTGACGGGCTGAACGCTACGATGCCGCCACTTCAGCCGGCTGTACCGGTTTGCGCTGCAGATTGAGCAGATTGCCCATCAGGATCAGCAGCGCGCCACCAGCGGTGAAAGCGTCGATCTGCTCGTGATAGAGCAGCCAGCCGACCAGCGCCGACAAGGGCACCCGCAGGAAATCCATCGGCGAAATGACGGTGGCATCGGCATAGGTAAGCGCGCGGGCCATGCAGAAATGTGACGACATGCCGGTGAAGGCGATCAGCAGGATCCAGGGCCAGAGTTCAAGCGATGGGGTGCGCCACACGTAGAGCGCGGGGATGAGGCCGAGCGCCGACTGGATGATCAGCATCCAGAAAATGATGCGCACGACGCTGTCGGTGCGCGTCAGCGATTTCACCAGCACCAGCGATATGCCGAAACAGACCGCGGCGCCCAGCACGACCAGATGTCCGGGATCGACCGCGTCGACGCCTGGACGGACGATGACCACCACGCCGATCAGGCCGAGCACGACTGCCGCCAGTTTCGGCCGGCTCAGCCTTTCGCCGAGAAAAGTCACCGCCAGGATCGCCGTCCAGATCGGCGTGGTGAATTCGATCGAGATCAGCACAGCCAGCGGGATCAGCGTCAAGGCGTAGAGCCATGCCGCCTGGCCGCTATAGTGGACGACGTTGCGGGCGAGATGGGCGAGGGGACGCTGCGTGCGCATTGCCGCGAAGCCGCCGCTCGCCAGCACCAGCGGCAAGAGGATGAAGAAGCCGATCACCGAGCGCAGTTCCAGCACCTGGAAGACGTTGAGTTCGGCCGTCGTGGCGCGGCCGGCGACCGACATAGCCAGGAAAGAGCTGATCGACAGCGCCATCCAGAACGCGGCCTTGGGGATCGAGGGGGTGGGTGCCATGGCAGCTATCTCGCAGGCTGGGGCTTTTGCCGCAATTGCTAGTCACTCCATTCTTCTGGGCCAGTTGCAGTGGCGTGATGTGCAAAACGGTCATGTCGCGAGCGGAACCCGATAGGGCAGTGGGCGTTGAGTCCCGGTATTCAGCCGAGCTTCGCAGGACGTCTTTCAGCGTCGACAGGGAGAATTTCGATGAGACCATTCGCGCAATTTGCGCTTGCCGGCTGTCTCCTGGTCGCGGCAGGCACGGCACATGCCGACGAGACCAAGTTTCTCCAGTCGTTCAAGGGCAGTTTTGCCGGCAAGGGCACTGTCCAGTTGACCACCGATGTGCCGAACGTCAGTGTTTCCTGCAGCTTCAAGTCGAACGCGACCTCGACCTCGCTCTCGCTGGATGGCAATTGCCGCGGTCTCGTTTTGGTGACGCGGGCCATCAGTGCCAAGTTGAAGGTGACGGGTGCGAAATACAGCGGCGTCTATGTCGGGTCGCGCACCGGGCCGGCACAGCTGAACGGCAGCCGTTCGGGCGACGCGATCAATCTTGGCATCCGCTGGGCCCAGGAGGTCAATGGCGATCGCAAGGCGCGGATGACGGTCGAGAAGCGAGGCGAGAACGGCATCCGGCTCACGGTCACCGATACCGATCCGAAAACCGGCAAGAACGTGGTGATGAGCCGGATCGATCTGACGCGCGTCTGACGGCAGGATCCGACTGAATCTCGACACATCTGGTATCCAGGCTCAGTCTTCCAGCGGCTCCGGCGGATGGGCATCGCGACCCCTGCCGAACGTATAGCCGGTCTCCACCGCCTTGCGGCCGAATTTGTCGCGCAGCGCATCGATCGCGCCTTCGGCCATGGCGCGTTTGCGCGACTTGACGTCGACCAGATCCGGCGGGTCGGCCTTGTCGTCGTCGGAGAGGTCGCTGACGCCGATGCCGAGCAATCGAAATTTCGTGCCGTCCGTTTCCCTGCGAAGAAGCTCCACCCCGGTCTGGAAGATACGGTCCGCGAGCCGCGTCGGGTCGCCGAGCTGGCGGTTGCGCGTGCGCAGTTTGAAATCCTGGGTCTTCAGCTTCAGCACCACGGTGCGTCCGGCAATGCCTGACTTTTTCAGCCGCGCCGAGACCTTTTCCGAGAGCCCTCTCAGCACCGCGACCAACTCGTCCAGCGACGCGATGTCGGTGTCGAAGGTGGTTTCGGCCGACACGCTCTTGGCGTCCTGGTCGGGGTCGACGCGGCGAACGTCCTCGCCGCGCGAAAGCCGGTAGAGCCGGTCGCCCATCACGCCGTAGCGGCGCATCAGGTCGCCACGCTCCATCGTCTGAAGCTGGCCGATGGTGCGGATGCCGTCGCGTTCCAGCGTGGCGTTGAACGCCTTGCCGACGCCCCAGATCATGGTCACCGGCTGCGTCGCCAGGAAGCCGACCGCCTCGGCCTCGCCGATGACCGAAAAGCCGCGCGGCTTGCGGAAGTCCGACGCGATCTTGGCGAGGAACTTGCAGTAGGAGAGGCCCGCGGAAACGGTGATGCCGATCTCTTTCTCGACGGCCAGCGCGAAGCGCGCCAGAACCACGGCCGGCGGCAGACCGTGCAGCCGTTCGGTGCCGGCGAGGTCGAGAAACGCCTCGTCGATCGACAGCGGCTCGACCAGCGGCGTCAGCGCCTGCATCATGGCACGCACCTCGCGGCCGACACGTACGTACTTTTCCATGTTGGGCGGGATCACGACCGCCTCGGGGCAGGCCTCGAGCGCCTTGAACATCGGCATGGCGGAGCGCACGCCCCGGATGCGGGCGATGTAGCAAGCGGTGGAGACGACCCCGCGCTTGCCGCCGCCGATGATCAGCGGCTTGTCCTTGAGCGCCGGGTTGTCGCGCTTTTCGATCGCCGCGTAGAAGGCGTCGCAATCGATATGGGCCAGATGCAGCCGGTAAAGCTCGCGATGACGGGCAAGGCGAGGGCTGCCGCAGCGCTGGCAGCGGCGCGATTCACCGCGCTGAAACGTCAGGCAGTCACGGCAAAAACCGTGATCGGGATTGTTGACAGGGGCCGCCATCACTGCGAACATAAAGAGAACAGAGGCAATGGTACGACAGTGCAGGGCCAGCGACAAGCTTGGCCTGGGGAGAACCATATGAGCACGACCGTAGTACCGCTGGCGCCCGAGCTGTGGCCTGATTTCGAGGACCTTTTCGGCAAGCAGGGCGCCTGCTACGGCTGCTGGTGCACGCATTTCCGGCTGGCGCCGGCGGCGCGGCGCGAGAGCAGCCGCGAACGCAACAAGGACCATATCAAGGCGCGCATCGAGGCCGGCCCGCCCCCCGGCCTGCTGGCCTTCGAGGACGGCAAGGCGGTCGGCTGGATGCAGATCGGGCCGCGCGCCGACGTGCCTGAATGGAACAACAAGGGCAGGGGCTCGGCGCCGATCGATCCCGCCGACGCTTCCGATCCGGCCGTCTGGGCGATCTCCTGCTTCTTCGTCCGCGCCAAGGCGCGGGGCCGGGGCATCACGCACCGCCTCGTCGAAGGCGGCATCGATTTCGCCCGCGGCAACGGCGCACGGCTTGTCGAGGCCTGCCCGATCGACCTGTCGCGCGATTCGCGCTCGATCGGCCTGTTCGTCGGCTCGTCGGGGGTGTTCGAGAAAGCCGGGTTCGAGAGGCTGGTGGAACGCAAGGCGGGCCGGCCGCTGATGCGGCTGGTGCTTTGATCTCGTTTTTGTCGGCGGGCGTTGTTGATTTCATCTTGCAGTTGTGGCGGTAACTTCATACCCGCATGAAGAAACGGAGAATTTTTGTGAAACGTGCCCTGCCTTTCGCTTTCATGGCGACGGCAGCCAAGACGATGGCGGCGATGCAGGCGCGAAACAGAGCCCCTGAGGGTATAGCTTCACAGCGCTGATAGCCGGCTCCTGCTTTTGGCTGACAGCCTGACTGTCATCATCTTGCAGTTGTGATGGTATTTCCCTACCAGAAGCACGAAACGATTTTTGCCTTTTCGATCAACGGAGACTTCCCGTGAACCGTATGTTGCCAATTGCCTTTGCCGCGCTTCTCTTCAGCGCGCCCGCCTTCGGCCAGACCGTCGACAGCAAGGGTGCCAAGCAATTGTCCGATGACCTGTCCCGCTATGTCGGCAAACAGGCGCTCGACAAGGGCATTCTGAAGGTTTCGGTCGAAGGCGACGCCTACAAGGTCGCGTTCGATCTCAAGGCGCTTGCCGCGACGGTTCCCGCACAGGGAAAGGTGAAACTCGACTTCGCGCCCTACGCCGTGCTGGTGAAGCCGCGTAGCGACGGGACCTGGGATGTCTCGATGGATTTTTCGCAGAGCGGATCCTTCGAGTTCAACGGGCCCGAGGGGCTGCAGAGCACGCAGTTTTCGATCAAGGACGGCAAGGGTTCCGGCATCTATGATCCCAGTCTGGCGGCATTCATCAGCGGCACCAGCTCGTTGGCCGGCATGACGATGGCATCGAAGGATGCCAAGCAGCAGATGGAGGCCAGCACTGGCGCCGGCACCGCGACGATCGCCGCCACCAAGGCCGCCAATGGCGGCGTCGATTTCACGATGTCGCAAAAAATTTCGAATTTCGCCGAGGCGATCAAACTGGACGATCCCGAGAACGGGCTGAATTTCCCGGTCACCATCAAGTCGCCAGAATTGTCGGTGGAAGCCAGCGGCAAGGGCGTGCAGACGAGGCCGCTGCTCGACCTCTTGGCATTTGCCGTGGCCAATGAGGACGAGAAGACGCTGAAGGCAAACCAGGCGCAGCTCAAGTCGCTGCTGCGCGCCGCGCTTCCGGTGTGGGAGCGCATCGACGGCACCTATGGATTCAAGGATTTCGCGGTCGACAGCCCGATAGGCACTTTCGGCGCGACCCAGCTCAGCACCGCGTTCGGCAGCGATGGCGTTTCCCAGAGCGGCAAGGTCACCTACGGCATCAAGGCGTCGGGCCTGACCGTGCCGCAGCAGCTTTTGCCGAGCTGGAGCGTGGCGTTGCTGCCCACCGATATCGACCTGAACTTCGGCGGTGCCAATATCGATCTCGACACCATGGCGAAGAAGGCGATCGAAGCCTTTGATCTCAATCAGGATCCGCCGCTGTCGGCCGAGTTCGGCGACCAGCTCAAGACCGACTTCCTGGCCAAGGCGCCGAAGGTCGTCATTGGCCACAGCGTTGTGAAGAACAAGGACATGGAGATCGCGCTGGAAGGTGAGATGACGAGCTTCGGCCAGAAACCCGACGCAAATCTCACCGTCGATGTCGCCGGCTTCGACAAGATCATGGCGCATCTGCAGGAAGCGGCAAAGGCGGAACCGGAGGTCGGGCAGTATGTGCCCGTCGCTCTCATGGTCAAGGGCTTTGCCAAGACGCTGCCGGACGGTCGGCTGGAATGGGCCGTCAGCACCAAGGCCGACGGCTCGGTCACCGTCAACGGCGTCATGCTGAAGCCCGCCGATCCGGCGGTGGACGACAGCGTCGACGACGGTGACGGCGCGGACGACAGCAGCGGCGGCGACAATGGCGATGGCGCCAATGGTGGCGGTAGCGACAATGGTGGCGACAGCGATAATGGTGGGGCCGGCGCGAAGCTGAATCCTTGAGGTTGGGCTTTCCAGCAATTCCAGGAAAAACGCACAGCGTTTTTCCCTTGGGAATTGCGTGTAACGTTTTAGAGCCCCAGCGCGCTGACGATCTTCGGCGCGGCTTCGTGCCAGTCCTGGACGACGATGACATCGTCCGGGACGGGCGGCAGGAACGCACGCAGCGAATTGTCCGCCATCAGGTGGAAAAGATTGGCGTCGGTGACCGATTCCCGCACCGACGCCAGATTGTGCGGCTGATCGTCGACGAAGGCCACCGGCCGGCCGCTCTTGCCGCGCAGCCTGGCCACTGCCGGTCCCTTGGCCATTTCGGTGGTCAGCAGCGGATAGTTCAGACCCAAGGCATCGAGATGCGCGCGGCGCACGGCACGATGCCGGTGCGGCATGGCCGTGAGCATTATGATTTCCGCGCGGTCGCCAAGCCTTGCCAAGGATTCCGCGGCGCCGTCGGTTATGCTTTGCCAATCGGCCTGCGCGTCAAAGAAATCACCCAGAAGTGCCGTGACTTCCGGCTGTTCGATCAGCCGGCCGCTGGCCGTTTCGGCAATGTTGCCGGTCAGCCGGAAGGACGCCAGCGTCAGCCCATAGCCGCGCGACTTCAAGAAATGCGGGAAGGGGCGGATGAATTCGAGCACGACATCGTCGACGTCGAGCACCAGCAGCGGCCGGTCGTCCGCTGACAGTTCCTCGATCTGGCGCGCGGTCTCGGGATCATCGCTCATATGGACCGCTCATGGTTGTCGTCGCCGAGCGGCAGTGCGCGCAACGCCTTGCCGACGGCGGCCGGCGGCGTGCCGGTTTCCTCGGCAAAGCGCATCAGGGTCGGCTCATGGGCAAGCATGAACTGCAGCACGCCGGCCAAAAAGCCGGGCTCGCCTGCGGCCTTGCGGATCGAATGCGCCTCTATTCCGGTGATCGCCAGAAAGCGCGGCAACAGCTCCGGATCAGAGGCGACGAAGCCCAACGCCTTCACGGCAATGGTTTCCGCCTCTTCGCGCATTGACGCCGCGTTTGCCATCACTACCTTCGGTACGTGGAATGAGTCTCTTCCGCAGTAATGGCAAGAGTTGCTTGCGGCAAGCCTTTACAGCGCCGCGCGCCGTTTGGACGCGCAGCGAGGCGAGGTGGAATTCGCGCTGCTTTGCAGCCCGGAGGTTTCCGTTTCGTCAATTATATTGCCGTATAGTGAAGCAGGGTTTGGTGCGTTCAACCGGGAGCGCATGACGGCCACCTTCGAGCGGAAGGACGGCCGGGACGGGATGTCGATGCCTAAGAAGGTCATGATCGTCGAGGACAATGAGCTCAACATGAAGCTCTTTCGGGACCTCATCGAAGCGAGCGGTTACGAGACAGTGCGCACCCGCAATGGTCTGGAGGCGCTCGACCTGGCACGTCAGCACAGGCCGGATCTCATCCTGATGGACATCCAGCTGCCCGAAGTGTCGGGGCTGGAAGTGACCAAATGGCTGAAGGAAGATGACGATCTGCACGTCATCCCGGTCATCGCCGTGACCGCCTTCGCCATGAAAGGCGACGAGGAGCGCATCCGCCAGGGCGGCTGCGAGGCCTATATTTCGAAGCCGATCTCGGTGCCGCGTTTCATCGAAACCATCAAATCTTACCTGGGCGATGCCTGATGTCCCTTTCCAGCCGAGCCGGAGCCTTGTGAAATGACCGCGCGGATCCTCGTCGTCGACGACATCCCTGCCAATGTGAGGCTGCTGGAGGTCCGGCTGCTGGCCGAATATTTCGAGGTGCTGACCGCCACCAACGGGCCTGACGCCATCGAGACCTGCGAGAACGGCAAGGTCGATGTCGTGCTGCTCGACGTGATGATGCCCGACATGGACGGGTTCGAGGTCTGCCGCCGGCTGAAGAGCGACCCCGCGACGTCGCACATCCCGGTGGTGATGATCACCGCGCTCGACCAGGTTTCCGACCGCGTGCGCGGGCTCGAGGCCGGCGCCGACGATTTCCTGACCAAGCCAGTCAACGATCTGCAACTGATGACGCGCGTCAAGAGCCTGGTCCGGTTGAAGTCTCTCACCGACGAGCTCAGGCTGCGTGCCTCGACGACGCGCAACATCGGCATCGAGGAGCTGCTCAGCCGCAATTTCGCGTCCGAGGACACGACGCCGAAGGTGCTGTTGATCGACGAGCGCAAATCGTCGGTCGAGCGCATCCAGAAAATGCTGCGCGACCGCGCCGATCTCGATGTCATCGGCGACCCGCATGCCGGGTTCTTTCAAGCCGCCGAGACGTCCTATGAATGCGTGATGATCTCGACGGCCTTCGCCGATTTCGATCCGTTGCGGCTCTGCTCGCAATTGCGCTCGCTCGACCGCACCCGTTTCGTGCCGATCATCCTTTTGGCCGAGGAGGGCGAGGAGGAGCGTATCATCCGCGGCCTCGAGCTCGGCATCAACGACTATCTGATGCGGCCGATCGACCAGCAGGAGCTGACGGCGCGGCTGCGCACCCAGGTGCGCCGCAAGCGCTACAACGACCAATTGCGCGCCAGTGTCACCCAGACCATCGAGATGGCGGTGACCGACGGTCTGACCGGGCTGCACAACCGCCGCTATCTCGACAGCCATCTGCAGACGCTGTTCGACCGCGCCGTGGCGCGGCGCCGGCCGCTGTCGGTGATGATCACCGATCTCGACCGTTTCAAGTCGATCAATGATGCGTATGGCCATGATGGCGGCGACGAGGTGCTGCGGGAATTCGCGCGGCGGCTGCGCAAGAATGTCAGGGGTATCGACCTTGCCTGCCGGTTCGGCGGCGAGGAGTTCGTCGTGGTGATGCCGGACACCGATGGCGCCGTGGCAGAGAAAGTGGCCGAACGCATCCGCGCCGAAATCGCCCAGAAGCCGTTCGCCATTGGCGCCGACGGCAAGACGATCGAGGTCACCGTCAGCGTCGGCGTGTCGTCGGTGCTGAAGGGCGTGGACACGGTGGCGGCACTGATGAAGCGCGCGGATCTCGCGCTCTATGAAGCCAAGAGCGGCGGCCGCAACCGCGTCGTAGCCAAGGCGGCGTAGGCGCCCGCGACCGATTCCACGGTCAATCCAATAAGGTTAGCTATTTACCTTAATCCAAGCGATTCGCGAGCCTTGGTTAAGAAATTGTTGATTTTCATAAGCTCTTGCGCAAATGTGAAGGCCAAGACGAAGCCGGCACGAGGGTAGTCAACCGGCTCGATCCCTGAAATACCCCATGATGCTCAGGTCCGCCGCATCTCCTGGGTCCGTGGGGTCGGCCGGCCGGCGCTGGCACATAGTGGCCTCCTCGTACCGCTGCCAAACGCCGACCGGCCCCCTTCCTCCAAACAGAACATCAGAACTTCGTGCCAAGGCACGAAGTTCTCTGATTTTTTTGCCTGTGAGCAATCAGGACTCCCGTCCTCGATCCACGGCCGCCGGCCGGCCAAGCGATCACGGCGGCAGAGTACCCCTTCCATTTCATACATATGGCGCACAAGGGGCTTGCGGCAAGACCCGTCTCCTCCCGTAAAAACCACGCAGATCAGGCGCGAAAACGGAGTAGCGATTAATGATTTCAGAGCATGCGGTGGCGATCGCCGGGGGCGGTCCGACAGGATTGATGCTGGCGGGGGAGCTCGCTTTGGCGGGCATCGACGTTGCCATTGTCGAGCGGCGCCCAACCCATCAGCTGGCCGGGTTGCGCGCGGGCGGCCTGCACGCGCGCACCATCGAAGTTCTCGATCAGCGTGGAATTGCCGAACGGTTTCTCTCGCAAGGGCAAAGCTTCCCGACCGTCGGCTTCCACATGATCCGTTTGGATATCAGCGATTTTCCCAGCCGGCACAACTACCTGCTGGCGCTGCGGCAAAACCATATCGAACGGATATTGGCCGACTGGATCGACGAGTTGGGGGTGCCGATCTATCGCGGACAGGACGTCACCGGTTTCGCGCAGGATGATGGCGGCGTCGACGTGGAGCTGTCCGGAGGCCAACGGTTGCGGGCACAATACCTCGTTGGCTGCGACGGCGGGCGCAGCACGATCCGCAAGGCGGCGGGTGTCGAGTTCCCCGGCTGGGATCCGACGATAAGCTGGATGATCGCCGAGGTCGAAATGTCCAGTGAGCCGGCACTGGGCTTTCGCAGCGACGCCTACGGAATTCATGCGATAGGCAAGATCGAAGACAGCGACCGGCTGGGTGTCGTTCTGACCGAGAGACAATTGACCATCGGCGGCGAACCGACGCTGCAAGATCTCCGTGAGGCGCTTGCTGCAGTCTATGGCACCGATTACGGGATCCACAGTCCGACCTGGATCTCGCGCTTTACCGACATGACACGGCAGGCCGCCGCCTACCGCGACAGACGTGTCCTGCTGGCCGGCGACGCCGCGCATATCCATCCGCCGATGGGCGGGCAGGGGCTCAATGTCGGCGTGCAGGACGCGGTCAATCTGGGGTGGAAGCTGGCCCAGGTGGTCAAGCGGACCTCACCGGAAAGCCTTCTCGACAGTTATCACGCCGAGCGTCATCCGATCGCCGCTCGCGTGCTGCGCAACGCGAAGGCACAGGTTGCGCTTCGCCGCATGGATGCCAGCACCAAGGCGTTGAACGACATCTTTACCGAACTGCTTGGCATGGATGAGCCGCGCAAACGGATCGCGGGGGAGATGTCCGGTCTGGGTGTACATTACGATCTCGGCGAGGGACATCCACTGCTTGGGCGGCGAATGCCCGACCTCGACCTGGCCACGGCCAACGGTCCGGTGCGGGTCTTCAGTCTGCTTCACGATGCCCGGCCGGTGCTTCTAAATTTCGGCGAACCGGGCAGGGTGGATATTGCGCCCTGGGCGGATCGGGTCCGGCAGATCGAGGATGGATATGACGGCCCCTGGGAGCTGCCGGTTCTCGGGACGGTGGCCGCGCCGGCCGCCGTGCTGATCCGGCCCGATGGCTATGTGGCCTGGGTTGGGTTCGGAACCCAACAGGGGCTGGCTGAGGCGCTAACCACCTGGTTCGGGCCGCCCGCCAGCTAGCGCATAGATGGAAGCGGGTCCACGCGATGCCCTGAAGCGCATCGCGTGGCAGCTTGCGATAAGGCAGAAGCCGACAGTCCTCCTGACAATCAGTTGACAGGAGGTTTCATCTGTGCAGAAATTGGTTGGACCATTGGACCACTTGAAGTCGGGAGGATTTGTGGACCAGAACAGCCTGCCACCCATTCAGACGACGGCGCGCGATGACGCCGTGCTGAAGGCGTTGGTGGGTTTTGTTCGCGCCGAGGCCCTGCAGCCCGGCGACCGGCTTCCGACCGAACGCATCCTGGCCGAGCGGCTGAAGGTCAGCCGCAACACGGTGCGCGAGGCGCTGACGCGGTGGGAGGGGCTTGGCCTGGTCGAGCGCCGGCAAGGCAGCGGCACCTATCTCAAGGCGGCTGTTTCGCCCGACATGCTGCACATGCCGCTGACGCTGGCAGGCGGCAACGACTTCACCAGCCTGATGCATACGCTTGAAATTCGCCGCGCGCTGGAAGCGGAGGCGGCGGCCCTTTGCGCCGAACGCGCCAGCCCCGCGGACATTGCCGAGATCATGCGCAAGCTCGACATCATGGAGCAGGCCTTCCGCACCCGCGACGGCATGTCGTCGGAAGAGGACTGGGAGTTCCACCAGGCGATCTACCGGGTCTCCGGCAATCCGCTGTTCGAGCAGATCATCGCCGCCATGCACGAGCTGTTCCATCGCTTCTGGGAGCATCCTCTGGGCGTGCGCGATTTCGGCCACGCCAGCTTTCCCTATCACCGCACCATCTACGAATGCATTGCCGCACGCGACCCGCAAGGCGCCCGTGCCGAGGCGCTCAAGCTGATCGCGACCGTCGAGGACGATCTCAAGCGCGGTGCTGCGAAACTCAAACTTTCGAGCCAGACATGAACGAGCATCCGACCGGTTTCGATCACGATTATCTTGCCGAGGCGGCGACATTGCTGGCGCATGATGAACCGTTCCCCGGTGGCGCGGTGGTGCCGCCGATCTATCAGACCTCGCTGTTCACTTTCGCCAGCTATGCCGAAATGGCCGATACATTTGCCGGCAAACGAAAACAGCCGATCTATTCGCGCGGCGACAATCCGACCGTGATGGAGTTCGAAGCGCGCGTCGCCGCGCTCGAGGGCGCCGAGGCCGCGCGCGGCTTTTCCAGCGGCATGGCGGCGATCAGCGCCACCGTGCTTGCCTTCGTCGGGGCGGGCGAGCGCATTGTCGCGGTGCGCAACTGCTATGGCGATGCCTACCGGCTGTTCGAACGGTTGTTGCCCCGGCTCAACATCAAGGTCGACTATGTTGACGGCTCCGATCCGGATGCGGTCGCGGCGGCATTTCCCGGCGCCAAGCTGCTCTACCTGGAAAGCCCGACCTCGATGATGTTCGAACTCCAGGACATCGCGCATTTGACCCGGCTGGCGAAAGAGCAGGGCATCGTCACCACGATCGACAATTCCTGGGCAACGCCGGTGTTCCAGAAGCCGATCTCGCATGGCGTCGACCTGGTTTTGCATTCGGCCTCGAAATATCTCGGCGGGCACAGCGACACAGTCGCCGGCGTGGTGGCGGGCTCGGCCGCCCATATCAGGCATATCAACGAGCAGACCTATTCTTATCTAGGCGGCAAGCTGTCGCCATTCGAGGCCTGGCTGCTGCTGCGCGGCCTGCGCACGCTGCCGCTGCGCCTGCCGCACCACATGAAGAGCGGCCTCACCATCGCCGAACGGCTGAAGGCGCATGCCCATGTCGAGCGCGTCAACCATCCAGCCTATTCGAACCATCCCGGCAAGGCGACGCTGGCCGGCTATGCCGGCCTGTTCTCCTTCGAGGTCACGGACGATATCGACATCCCGGTCTTCGTCGACGCGCTGAAGTATTTCCGCATCGGCGTCAGCTGGGGCGGGCATGAAAGTCTGGTCGTGCCGGCCAAGGCGTCGCTGGAGCAGACGCCGGGACTGAATTCGATGGCGCGCTTCGGCGTGAGCCCCCGAACCATCCGCTTCAATGTCGGATTGGAAAGTGTCGAAGACCTCTGGGCCGACGTCGCCCAGGCCTTCGAAAAAGCCAGAAAATAACAAGCGGGTTCAAAATGGGAGTCTTGAACATGAAAAAACTGACCGTCATGCTTGCCACCGTTGCGGGGCTGGCAATTTCCGCCGGGAGCGCGCTGGCCGATTCGACCCTGAAGATGGTCGAAGTCATCACCAGCCCGCCGCGCACCGAATTCCTGAAAAAGCAGATCGCCGAGTTCGAGGCCGCCAATCCGGGCGTCAAGGTCGAGCTGATCTCGCTGCCCTGGGGCCAGGCCTTCGAAAAGTTCCTGACCATGGTGCAGGCCGGCGACACGCCCGACGTGGTCGAGATGCCGGAACGCTGGATGGGCCTCTATGCCAACAATGCCCAGCTCGAGGATCTCGGTCCCTACATGGCCAAATGGGATGACGCCAAGACGCTCGGCGAGCGCGCCAAGCAGTTCGGCTCGACGGTCAACAACACCCAGTTCATGATCCCGTACGGCTACTATGTGAATGCGCTGTTCTGGAACAAGAAGCTGTTCAAGCAGGCCGGCCTCGACGGCCCGCCGGCGACGCTCGACGAGTTCGTCGCCGACTCCAAGAAGATCTCCGCCATTCCGGGCAAATACGGCTACTGCCTGCGCGGCGGACCGGGCGCCTTCAACGGCATGCACATGTTCATGAACATCGCCCAGGGCAAGGGCGGATACTTCAACGAGGACGGCACCTCGACCATCAACGAGGAGGGCTCGGTGAAGGGCCTGCAGATGCTGGCCGACATGTACAAGGACGGGCTGGCGCCGAAGGATGCGGTGAGCTGGGGCTTCAACGAAACCGTCACCGGTTTCTATTCCGGCACCTGCGCCATGCTCAACCAGGATCCGGACGCGCTGCTCGGCATCGCCGACAAGATGAGCGCCGACGACTTCGCCGTGGCGCCGCTGCCGGTTGGCCCGAGCGGCAAGTCCTATCCGACGCTCGGCTATGCCGGCTGGGCGATGTTCGCGAACTCGCAGCACAAGGACGATGCCTGGAAGCTGATGGCGACGCTGCTCTCGCCCAAGGACAATCTCGAATGGGCGAAGGAAGTCGGCGTGGTGCCGATCCACAACGGCGCCGACCAGGATCCGCATTTCAAGACCGAGCAGTTCAAGGGCTGGTTCACGGAGCTCAGCGACACCTCCAAATATGAAATGGTGACGCCGCCGACGCATCTGGAAAACCTCGGCAATTTCGTCGACCAGGTGGCGATCAAGAATTTCCAGGAAGTGCTGCTTGGGCAGAAGACCGCCAAGGATGTCGCCGACCAGTGGGCCGCCTTCCTGACCAAGGAACAGCAGGACTGGCTGGCGAAGAACAAGAAGTAGTTCTTCTTCCCTTCTCCCCATTTACGGGGTGAAGGTGGCCCGAAAGGGCCGGATGAGAGGCGGCTCCAAGTTTTGAGAAGCCAGCGCCGCCCTCATCTGCCTGCCTGCATCTTCTCCCCGTCGAACGGGTGAAGGACGCTGTTTTGCCTTCCGGCACCATCCTCCACCGTAGAGCCAAATCGATGACCTACGCCGTGTCCGAAATCCGATCCGCCAGCAAGCCGCGACGAAAGCGGCTGTCGCACGCCGCCATCGAGCCCTGGCTCTATCTCAGCCCGGCGATCATCCTGCTGGTCGTGGTGCTTTTGGTGCCGCTGGTCATCGGCATCAGCTACTCCTTCCGCAAATTCTCGGCGTTCAAGTCGGAATATGTCGGGCTTGGCCAGTATCAGGCGATGCTGTCGGACCAGGTGCTGGGCCAGGCGCTGGTCAACACGCTGTGGTGGACGGTTGCCAGCCTGTTCTTCCAATTCTTCCTCGGCCTTGGCCTGGCGCTGCTGCTCGACAAGCCGTTCCGCGGCCGCAAGGCGGTGCAGGCGCTGGTGTTCCTGCCCTGGGCGGTGCCATCCTTCCTGTCGGGCCTGACCTGGGCCTGGCTGTTCAATCCGATCATCGGGCCACTGCCGCACTGGTTGTTCGCGCTTGGGCTGAAGGCGGAACCGACCAATGTGCTCTCCGATCCTGCCACGGCGATGTGGGGACCGATCGTCGCCAATGTCTGGTTCGGCATTCCGTTCTTCGCCATCACGCTGCTGGCGGCGCTGAAGTCCATTCCGTCGGAACTGCACGAGGCTGCGGCGATCGACGGCGCTTCGCCCTGGCAGCGCTTCACCAAGGTGACGCTGCCGTTCCTGGCGCCGACGATTGCCATCACGGTGATGCTGCGCACCATCTGGATCGCCACCTTCGCCGACCTGATCTTCGTCATGACCGAGGGCGGACCGGCCGGCTCGACCAACACGGTACCGGTCTACATCTATGTCAGCGCCTTCAAGTCGCTGGACAAGGGCTATGCCTCGGCGGTGGCCGTGCTGCTGCTTGTGTTGCTGATCGCCTATGCCATCGCGCTGATCGGCATACGCCGCTCCCTGGTGAGGCACGTCTGATGATCGCGGGACGCTCAACCTCACAACGGTTCTTCGGCGGCGTCGGCCTCTACGCGGCGATCGCGGCCTATGTGGTCTTCGCCTTGTTCCCCATCTACTGGACGCTGAAGATCTCGGTGACGCCGGAACGGCTGCTCTATTCCGAAGGCATCACCTTCTGGCCATCGCGCATGACGCTGCAGAACTTCGTCACCGTGCTCGAGGCCACCGATTTCCCGCGCTACTTCCTCAACAGCGTCATCGTCTCGGTGTCGACGGCGGCCTTGGTCACGATCATCGCCACGCTTGCCGGCTACGCCATGTCGCGCTTCACCTTTCGCGGCAAGGCGGCGCTGGCCTTGATGCTGCTTTTGACCCAGACGTTTCCGCTGGTCATGGTCATTCCGCCAATCTACCGCGTCATGGGGCAGATCGGCCTGATCAACAGCCTGACGGGGCTGATCATCATCTACACCGCCTTCAACACCGCTTTCGCCACCTTCCTGATGCAGTCCTTCTTCGATGGCATCCCGAAGGATCTGGAGGAAGCGGCGATGATCGACGGCTGCACCCGTGCGCAGGCGATGCGCAAGGTGATCGTGCCGCTGACACTGCCCGGCATGGGCGCGACGCTCGGCTTTGTCTTCACCGCCGCCTGGAGCGAGCTTCTGTTCGCCCTGATGCTGATCTCCAGCGACGACCAGAAGACTTTCGCCGTCGGCCTGCTCACCTTCATCGGCAAGTTCGCCGTCGACTGGGGGCAGATGATGGCAGCGTCCATCCTGGCGCTGATCCCGGTCTGCATCTTCTTCGCCTTCCTGCAACGCTATCTCGTCACCGGCCTGACCGCCGGCGCCGTCAAAGGATAGATCGATGGCCTCTGTTACGCTCGAAAAAGTCCGCAAGGATTATGGCGCCGTCCGCGTCCTGCATGCGGTCGATCTTGAAATCGCCGATGGCGAGTTCGTCGTCCTGGTCGGGCCGTCCGGCTGCGGCAAGTCGACGCTTTTGCGCATGATCGCCGGACTGGAGGAGGCTTCAGGCGGCGAGATCCGTATCGGCGAGCGGCTGGTCAATGATGTGGCGCCCAAGGACCGCGACATCGCCATGGTGTTCCAGTCTTACGCGCTCTACCCGCACATGGACGTGTCGAAGAACATGGGCTTCAGCCTGCTCCTGAAGAAGGCGCAGAAGTCGACGATCGATGCAAGGGTGGATGGCGCGGCCAAGCGGCTCGGGCTCGACACATTCCTGCAACGCTTGCCACGGCAATTGTCGGGCGGCCAACGCCAGCGCGTCGCCATGGGCCGCGCCATCGTGCGCGATCCCAAGGTTTTTCTCTTCGACGAGCCGCTGTCCAACCTCGACGCCAAGCTGCGCGTGCATATGCGTGCCGAGATCAAGGCGCTGCACCAGCAGTTGAAGACCACCTCGGTCTATGTCACCCACGACCAGATCGAAGCGATGACCATGGCCGACCGGATCGTCGTCATGCATGACGGGCTGATCCAGCAGGTTGGTGCGCCGCTCGATCTCTATGACCGGCCGGCCAACATGTTCGTTGCCGGCTTCATCGGCTCACCGGGCATGAATTTCCTGCCGGCAACCGTGGAGAAGGCCGGAAAGGTGGACGCGGTGCTTTCCGATGGCCAGAAGCTGCGGCTGCCGGATGGCTTGCCGCTGAAGGACGGCGACGCGATCACCATCGGCCTGCGGCCTGAACATATAAGGCTGGCCGATGACGGCGCGCTGCAGGGTGAGGTGGTGGTGGTGGAGCCGCTCGGGCTTTCGACGCAGTTCTACGTCAAACTGGCCAACCAGCAGCTCTGCGTCTTTGCCATGGGGCGGGCCGGCGTGAGGCCCGGCGACACCGTGCGGCTGGCGGCCGATCCTGCGGCGCTGCATCTGTTCGATCCGAAAAGCGGCGATCGCATCGGCTGAAAGAGATTTCGGGCGGGGCCGAGGGAACCCAACTCGCAGCCTCAGCAGGCGCTGCGCCGCAATTGCCAGGGAGGTACTCCGCTTCACCAGATTTGGGAGGCTCCCTCGCTTCGAAAGGAGAAGCGGGTCTTTCGTGCCGCAAGGCCCGCACCGTGCGGGCTATTTGTTGGGCTACCTCGGCGGCCGGCTTTTCGGGAAAGGCACGATCGTCAGCGGCGACTTCTGAAATTCCGCAGCCGCTATTTCTTCGATCATTACATCCAGCCTGGCCCGTATGCTTTGGCTTGTTTCATCCTCGCCGCACAGGCGGTTTTGTGCGCATTCCAACAGCTCGCGCGCCGCTGCAAAGTCGCTTTGCATCGCAACACCCACTAGCCAACCCAACGCCGCATCGTCCTCCCACTTAGTTTAGAGATTGCTAATAGAAAAATCGGCAATTTAAGGAATAGCGGCTCGTGGTTTAGCCATATTGGCTACCCGACGCGTTATGCTGGCCGCTATGCGGTCCATCGCCTGTCTTAACGAAAACAATGACTTAGAAACAAAAACGCCGCCCGATGGGCGGCGTTTTTGTTTGCAAGGGCAAAACCAGATTACTTGATCTTGGTTTCCTTGAATTCGACGTGCTTCTTGGCGACCGGGTCGTACTTGCGGAACGACAGCTTGTCGGTCTTGGTACGGCTGTTCTTGCTGGTCACGTAGAAGAAACCAGTGTCGGCGGTCGACAGAAGCTTGATCTTGATGTTTGCGGCTTTGGCCATGGTATCAGTCCGTTTGTTCGTGGGGTTTTGGCCGCTGGAGCACGGGAAAACACCCGGACGCGGGAAACTTGGCGCGACACATAAAGAACGTGCCTGGAAAGTCAAGCCCGGCGGAGCTTCTCCGCCCCACCGGAACCGCCCCATGGCCTCAAATCATGCGGTTTCTGTCTCCGGCGCCGCAATCTTTTTCCAGTCCCCGGTGGTGTTCCACCAGCGATTCGGATTGGCACGGTCGTCCAGCCCTTTGGAGCGGCTGGCGAGGATCGGCTGGATGCGGATCACCGGCTCCTGGTAGGAATGGGCCTGGAAAATCGCCTCGACGACACGGCTGGCCAAAGCCTGGTCATCAGGCAATTCGAAGGAAACCTCGACCGTGCCCGGGCGGCGGCGCAATTCGGTCTCGGCGCCGGCTGCGGCCCCCTCAAGCGGCCTGTAGCGCTCGATGCCGTGCGCCGACTGATAGGCGTTGCGGTCATATTTGCCCATCGCCAGCGGGGCGATCGCAACCACCGCGTCCATGATGCGGTCGACATCCGCCGCCGGGGCCTGGAAGGTCACGAGCAGCAGAAGCGTCATTCTCAGGGATGTGGTTTCAAAGCCGCTGTCGATCATGGGAGTGTCCTCAACTTCCGATGTTTGGGGACACTCTTTTACCGCGCTGCTGCTGACATGGTTCTGTCAGCAGCCTGCCGCGTACGCGAACAGAATCGCTGTCCCGGTCGCGCTACAAAAGGATCTTGCGCACCAGCCTGAAGCAGACCAGGGTGATATAGGCGCCGAAGAACAGGCCGAGCGACCAGCCGAAGCCGGAAGGCCCGAAGCTGTCCATGCCGATGCCGATCGCCTGCGGACCAAGCACCATGCCGACGCCGTAGCACAGCACGAAGGCCGCGTTGGCCGACGCCAGTTCGTGGCCGGAGAGCTGCGAACCGAGATGGGCGAGGCCGATCGTGTACATGGCCGCGACGACACCGCCCCAGACGAACAGAAGCGCTGCCATCAAGTGCCAGTTCGCGGCAAAGAAGGGCATGAACAGCGTACCGGCGAGGCCAACCGTGGCGCAGGCGAGCAGCAGATGGCGCCGGTCCGAAACGCGGTCGCTGATCATGCCGATCGGGATCTGCAGGAGCACATTGCCCAGCCCGATCATGGTCAGCAGCAATGCGGCGTCGGCTTCGGAATAGCCGATGCGGTTGCCATAGACCGGGAACAGCGCGAAGCCGCCTGTTTCGACCGCGCCGAACACCAGCACGGCAAAAGTCGCGGTCGGCACCAGCCAGACGTAGCGCAGGAAATTGCTGGTTTCGCCATCGGCCACGATGGAGGGGCTTTCGTTGCGCGCGGCCAGCACCGGTACGGCGGCCAGCGTCACCAATCCAATGATTACGCCGAACGGCCTGAAGCCGGAGCTGCCGAGATGGGCGAACAGCCAGGGGCCGGCGGCAAACCCGAGCGAAAGGACGGTGGCGTAGATGCCAAGGACAAGGCCGCGCCGGTGCGGCGGCGCCGACGTGCTGATCCAGAATTCCGACAGGATGAACAGCACCGTCAACGCGACATGCAGCACGATGCGCAGCGGGAACCACATCCAGAAATTGGGTGCGAAATGGAAGCCGACGAAGGCCAGCGCGCCGGTGGCGATCATGGCGATCATGGTCCAGGCGACGCCAAAGCGCATGGCGAGCGGCGTCGCCAGCGGCGCACCGGCGATCGAGGCCAGGCCGGCGACGGCGGTGTTGAGGCCGATCATCGAAGCCGAGTGGCCGCGCGTTTCGAGGATGACGCTGAGCAGTGGCATGCCGAGGCCAATGGCGATGCCGACGACGCTGATCGACGAGATCGCCGCCACCATCGGCAGCCAGTGTACGCGTTCGTCGCCCTTTGGTTGGGTATCGACCGTCATGGGATGCTGAATACTCTGTCTCGTTGATCTTGCGCAATTCCGGGCGGAAAACCGCGTCACCCTCTTCCCGGAATTGCTCTACAAAAGTTCGCGGGTGAAGCTGTTGCGGACAAGCCGGTAGAAGGGCACGGGGCCGCCCGGACGCAGCATCGGATCTTGGGCGAGGCGTTTTTCCAGCTCGTCCAGGATCATTCGGGTGATGTCGGGTATGTCGGCTTCCCTGGCCTTGGCAAGCGGCAGCCAGACCAGTTCCTCGAGTTCATTGGTCGGGCCGCCGCCCGGCAGTTCAACGGCGACGTCGCTGCGCCAGGCGCTGAAGAAACGCGTGTCGAAGCGGCGCACCCGGTTGGGCGGAGTGATGGCGCGCGCGATGAAGCGCAGCGTTTCGAGCGAAGGCTTTACGCCGTGTTCGACGAAACCTTGCCAGTCACGCTTGTCGGTGGCAAAGGCGGCCCTCTCGCCGATGAGCAGACCGGCTTCCTCATAGGTCTCGCGAATTGCCGACAGAGCGACAGCGCGGGCCCGCGCGGCACTGGTGCGGCCGGGACCCGCACGCAGCTTCGCTTCCTCGTCGCGATGCAATGCCGTGGCCGTCGCGATGCGGCTGTCGGCCGGGTCGGTACGGCCACCGGGAAACACGAATTTTCCGGGCATGAAGGCGTGGCCGGCGTGACGGCGCCCCATCAGCACCAGCACCTCATCGCCCTCGCGGTCGAGAAGAATCAGGGTCGCGGCGTCACGCGGACGCAGGGGCCGGCCGCCATGCGCGGCAAGACCCTTGTCGAGCTTGTCGACATCCGCCTTGGTCATTGCTTCCATGCGCAGGGACCTAGCGGAAACTTCTTGCATGCGAAAGTGGCCTTAGCGATTGGCGTGTTGCGCCAGCGGCGCATCAGGCGCCGTGGTGGGAGCCCGCCCCATCCTTTTCGCCACCGAATCCGTGCATATAGAACGCCCATTGCAGTCCGATGACGGCGCCTTTGACAGGCTGCAGCAGCGCAACCGACAAGATGATGGTCAAGGGCACCCAGATGAGGATGTGCTGCCAGGTGGACAGCGTCGATGCCGCTTCGACGCCCATGAAGGCGCCGAGAACGATGTGGCCGACGATGACGATGACCAGATAGGCCGGCAGGTCGTCGGCGCGATGGTGATGGATTTCCTCGCCACAGACGCTGCAGGTCTCGACAGTCTTGGTGAAGCCGCGAAACAGCTTGCCTTCGCCGCAGTTCGGGCAGCGGCCCAAAAGGCCGCGCTTCATCGCCGTCCACAAGGGGCGGGCGACCCGACCCGTGTGATGTTCGCCGCCGAAAACCCGTTCTTGTATCCCTAATTCCTCTGGCATCATCGTCTCCTGCCGCGCGAACCCGGTCGCGATTGCGACGCACGGGCGCGGCCCTTAGCCTTGTGAAACGACCTGGTAGAGCCTGGCAGGGGCTTCGGGTCGGTCAGCATCTCGAAGCGCATGGCGCCGGCCATCGGTGCCACCTCGACGAGCCGGACCTCGACATGGTCCGCGAGCTGGTAGCCTTTGCCTGAGCGTTCTCCGAAGAGCGAGCGAGCCGTTTCGTCGTATATATAGTAATCGCCGCCCAGAGTTGACACGGGGATGAAGCCATCGGCGCCATATTGCGGCAATTGGACAAATAGTCCTGATTTGGTGACGCCGGAGATTCGGGCGTCGAACCGGTCGTCGATGCGCTCGGCGAGATAGGCTGCAATCAGCCGGTCGACCGTGTCGCGCTCGGCCGCCATGGCACGCCGTTCCGTGCCGGAGATCAGGATCGCAACGTCTTCGAGCCGGGCTGCTTCGTCCTGCGTCAGTCCTCCCTGACCGAGGCCGAGTGCGGCAATAAGCCCGCGATGCACGATCAAATCGGCATAGCGACGGATGGGCGAGGTGAAATGCGCGTAGCGCCTGAGGTTGAGGCCGAAATGGCCGATATTCCCGGGCGAATATTCAGCCTGGCTCTGCGAGCGCAGGACCACTTCGTTGACCAGTGCCTCATTGTCGGCGCCGCGCACGCGCTCGAGAATGCCGTTGAACTGGCTGGGTCGCATCTGCGCGCCGCGCGCCAGCGACAGGCCGAGCGTCTGCAGGAATTCGCGCAGCGATTCCTGTTTGGCGAGCGACGGCGCGTCGTGCACGCGGTAGACCAGCGCCTGCTTCTTCGCCTCCAGCGTCTCGGCGGCGGCGACATTGGCCTGGATCATGAATTCTTCAATGAGCTTATGGGCATCGAGGCGTTCCGGCACGATGACACGGTCGACCGTGCCATCCGGCTTGAGCATGATCTTGCGCTCCGGCAGGTCGAGTTCGAGCGGCTGGCGGCCGGCGCGACCTTGCTTGAGGATCGCATAGGCATCCCAGAGCGGCTTCAGCACCGTGTCGAGGATCGGGCCGGTCTTGTCGTCGGGCACTCCGTCGATCGCCGCCTGCGCCTGCGGATAGGCGAGCTTCGCCGCCGATTTCATCATCACGCGGTGGAAAGAGTGCCGGATCTTGTGGCCATCGGCGGAGAAGGTCATGCGCACGGCCAGCGCCGGGCGATCCTGGCCCTCGCGCAGCGAGCAGAGATCATTGGAAATACGCTCGGGCAGCATCGGCACGACGCGATCCGGGAAATAGACCGAATTGCCGCGCTTCAAGGCTTCGCGGTCCAGCGCCGTGCCGTAGCGGACATAGGCGGCAACATCGGCGATCGCCACCGTGGCGATCACGCCGCCCGGGTTCTTTTCGTCGAGATCAGGCGTCGCAAACACAGCGTCATCATGGTCCTTGGCGTCGGCCGGATCGATGGTGACGAATGGCAGGTCGCGCCAGTCCTCGCGGCGGTCAAGCGTCGCCGGCTTGACGGCTTCGGATTCGGCGATGACATCGGCCGGAAAGATGTGCGGGATGTCGTGGGCGTGAATGGCGATCATCGAGACCGCTTTTTCGCTGGTCAGCGAGCCCAGCACATTGAGCACCTTGGCTCTCGGTAGCCCGTAGCGGGAAGCCCGCGCGGGCTCGACCTCGACGAGGTCGCCATTCTTGGCGCCGTTCTGGAATTCCTTGTCGACGATCAACTCCGGCTGGCGCCGTTCCACCGGCTCGATGCGGAAGGTACCGTCCTTTAGCACGCGGAAGACGCCGAGGACGGCATCTGTGCGTTTCTCAAAAATCTTCATCACCCGGCCGGTATAGGCGGGGCCTGACGGATCATCGGTCGGGAAGGTCTTGGCCAGGACGCGGTCTCCAATGCCCGGCGCCGGACCGTTGCCGCTGCGCGAAACGCGGATCGAGACGACAGGTGGCTCCCCGGTACCTACGGACTCCGCCGGATGCGCCAGCAAAATGCCGTCGCCGTCACGGCCAAAAATGTCGAGCACGGCGACATGGGGCAGGGCGCCGACGCGGGCCAGCCGCTTGCGCTCCTTGGTGAGCACGCCTTCATCCTGCAGGTCGCGCAAAATATCTTTCAGCCAGACGCGGTCGTCGCCACGCAGCGCGAAGGCCTTGGCGATGTCGCGCTTTCCGGCACGGTCGGGATTTTCGGCGATATAGCGCAGGATTTCGTCGCGCGAGGGCCGGTAGTCGTCCTTGACCTTGGCCCTGGTGTCGGCGGTGCGCGGATCGCCGTGGCTCCGTCCGGTGATCCTGCGCGCCACGCCGTCCTACCCTTTTTTCTTCGCTGCCGGCTTCTTGGCCGCGGTCTTCTTGGCTGCCGGCGCTTTGGCCGCGGCAGCCTTGCGGAACGGCTTCTTGCCGCCGCCGCCCTTGGCTTCCTTCTCGGCGATCAGCGCCAGCGCATCCTCGATCGTCACCGATTGCGGATCCTTGCCCTTGGGCAGCGTGGCATTGACCTTGCCGAAATTGACGTAAGGCCCGTATTTGCCGTCGCGCACGACGATCTTGCCGCCGCCATCCGGATGGTCGCCAAGCTCCTTCAGGGCCGCCGGCGTGCCGCCATTGCGGCCGCCCTTGCCCTTCGACTGCTTCTCGGCAATCACCGTGACGGCGCGGTTGAGGCCGATCGAGAAGACATCCTCGATGCTGTCGAGATTGGCGTAGGTGCCATCATGCAGCACGAACGGGCCGTAGCGGCCGAGCCCGGCCGAGATCATCTTGGACGTCTCGGGATGCTTGCCGATATCGCGCGGCAGCGCCAGCAACGCCAATGCTTTCTCATGGTCGATGGTCCCGGGCGTCCAACCCTTGGGCAGGCTCGAGCGCTTGGCTTCCTTGCCGTCGCCGCGCTGGAGGTAAGGACCGAAGCGGCCCGAGCGCAGGGTGATTTCCTCCGCCGTGTAGGGGTCCTTGCCGAGCACCTTGATGCCGTCCTCGCCGCCGCCATTCTCGCCATTCGGATTGGCGGCGTCGCCGAGCTGGCGGGTGAAGGAACATTCGGGATAGTTCGAGCAGCCGACAAAGGCGCCGAACTTGCCGAGCTTCAGCGAGAGGTTGCCGGTGCCGCATTTCGGGCAGATGCGCGGGTTGGAGCCGTCTTCGCGCGCGGGGAAGACCAGCGGCGCCAGTTCCTCGTTCAGCGCATCGAGGACGTCGGTGACACGCAGCTCCTTGATGTCGGCGACCGCGCCCGAAAAATCCTTCCAGAAATCGCGCAGCACGTCCTTCCAGGCGAGCTTGCCGTCGGAAATCTCGTCGAGCTTTTCCTCCAGCGATGCGGTGAAGTCATATTCGACATAGCGCTCGAAGAAGCTTTCGAGGAAAGCTGACAATAGACGGCCCTTGGCCTGCGGCACCAGCCGGCGCTTGTCGATCGTGACATAGTCGCGGTCCTCAAGCGTCTTCAGGATTGCCGTATAGGTCGAAGGCCGGCCGATGCCGAGCTCTTCCAGCTTCTTGATCAGCGTGGCTTCGGAATAGCGCGGCGGCGGCTCGGTCGTGTGCTGGGTGGCGTTGATTGCCTGGCGGGCAAGCTGCTCGCCGGCGCGGATTTCCGGCAGACGGCGGTTTTCCTCGTCCTCCGCGTCATCGTCCTTCTGATCGGTGTAGGCGGCGATGAAGCCGTCGAAGCGAACGACCGAACCGACCGCGCGAAGCTCGGCGCTGCGGGCGCCGTTGACCCCCTCGATCTCGACGGTGGTGCGCTCGATCTCGGCCGGCTGCATCTGGCTGGCGATGGCGCGCTTCCAGATCAGCTCATAAAGCCGCATCTGGTCGGAATCGAGATATTGCCGAACCGAGGCCGGGGTGCGCATGAAATCCGTCGGGCGGATCGCTTCGTGCGCTTCCTGGGCATTCTTGGCCTTGGTCGTGTAGAAACGCGGCTTTTCCGGCAGGTATTTCGGGCCGAATTCCTTGGCGATGGCCTCACGGGCAGCGTCGATCGCCTCGGGCGCCATCTGAACGCCGTCGGTTCGCATATAGGTGATCAGGCCGGCGGTCTCGCCGCCGATCTCCATGCCTTCATAGAGCCGTTGCGCCACCTGCATGGTGCGGGTGGCGGAGAAACCGAGGCCCGATGAAGCGGCCTGCTGCAGCGTCGAGGTGGTGAAGGGCGGGCCTGGATTACGCTTGGTCGGCTTGGCTTCCACCGACAATGCCTTGAAGGTCGCGCCCTCGAGCATTGCCTTGATGTCGTCGGCCTGCGCCTTGTTGGCAATGTCGAGCTTTTGCAGCTTCTTGCGCTCGAAGGCGGTCAGCCGCGCCTCGAAAGTCTCGTTGCGTGGCGTGCCGAGGATGGCGGCGATCTGCCAATATTCCTCGCGGATGAAGCGTTCGATCTCGGATTCACGGTCGCAGACCAGGCGCAGCGCCACGGACTGGACGCGGCCGGCCGAGCGGGCGCCGGGCAATTTGCGCCACAGCACCGGCGACAGCGTGAAGCCGACGAGATAGTCCAGCGCCCGGCGGGCAAGATAGGCATCGACCAGCGGCGCGTCGATCTGGCGCGGATTGGCCATGGCCTCCAGCACCGACGATTTGGTGATGGCGTTGAAGACGACGCGGCTGACCGGCTTGTCCTTCAGCGCACGCTTCTGCCTCAGAACTTCCAGCACATGCCAGGAAATGGCCTCGCCTTCGCGATCCGGGTCGGTGGCGAGGATCAGGCCGTCGGCATCCTTGACCGCCTTGGCGATGTCGGCGAGCCGCTTGCCCGAGGCGGTGTCGACCGCCCAGGACATGGCGAAGTCTTCATCCGGGCGCACCGAGCCGTCCTTGGCCGGCAAATCGCGGACATGGCCGAACGAGGCCAGAACCTTGTAGTTCTTGCCGAGGTATTTGTTGATTGTCTTCGCCTTGGCCGGCGATTCGACGACGACGACGTCCATGAGGTCTCATATCAGCTGTGATGCGGCAGAAGAATTCCGCTGCGCGCGACGAAATCTCGTTCTATTTGCCGCTCACATGGCCGCGCTTTTGCATCCGGTCAAGGGGAAGCGCCCAAATTGCGGGGCTGTTCGCAGCAATACACTCTTAGAGTGTATGGAGAAAATCACAGATTTTGGCTGGGAGGGATGACGTCGCTTGCTCGGGGCGAACGGCCCGATTCATTTTGCGCCGAGTTGCGGAGAAGGCGGCTTGCGTACGATGCCGGGACGACGAGGGGAAAGGCCGCCTGACGCTGGCCGCCGGCTGCATGGAGGATGCCCGGCGACCAGCCTTGTCCCGCCGTCGGGCGGGCGATTGTATCGAGGATCAATCGGCTTTCAGCATGTGCCAGACGCCGGCGACACCGTCACCGTTCACATCGCCGGCCTTCTTGTCCTTGATGAAGGTGTAGACCGGCTTGCCGTCATAGGCCCACATCTTGGTGCCGTCGGTGCGGTCGATGACGCTCCATTCGTCGTCCGCCTTGGCGCCGGCCGCGGCCTTCAGCGCCGGCCAGTTGGCGGCGCATTTGTCGTAGCAATTGGTCTTGCCCTTCTCATCCTTGTCATAGGTATAGAGCGTCATGCCCTTGGCGTCGGTGTAGATCTTGGTGCCGTTGACCTCGGCTTTCTTCCACGCGTCGGCGGCGAAGGATGCGGCGGTGCTGAGAAGCAGCGCGGCCAGCCCTATGGTCATGGTTTTCATGGAAATCTCCCTGGCTGATATTGGAGAGGCGCGGGAAATCGCGGCCTCTTTGATATCAACGTCCCATGCCGCCGCTTTCGTCCCCATGTCGGTATGCCGCTGACGTTCCACATAATGGTGATTGGCAGACAGGCCTGGCCGTCGCTATATCCGGCCGGGAGCAGTTGGAGTTTTGGAATGGCATTGGACATCGGCTATGTCAGCGCCGTCGGGGCGGGAGCCATCTCGTTCCTGTCGCCTTGCGTGCTGCCGCTGGTGCCGCCCTATCTCTGCTACATGGCAGGCGTGTCGGTCGACGATTTTCGCGGCGATGCGGGCGTGACAGCCCGCGAAGGCACGCGCGGCGCGCTGCTCTATTCCTCGATCGCCTTCGTGCTCGGCTTCTCGACGGTGTTCGTCGCGCTCGGCGCCGGCGCCTCGACCATCGGCCGGTTGCTGCGCGTCTGGCAGGAGCCGCTGGCGATGGGCGCCGGCGTGCTGATCATCCTGATGGGCCTGAATTTTCTCGGCATACTGCGTATTCCGCTTCTGTCGCGCGAGGCGCGCTTCCAGTCGCAAGGCAAGCCGGCCAACGCTATCGCCGCCTATGTCATGGGGCTCGCCTTCGCCTTCGGCTGGACGCCCTGTATCGGCCCGGTGCTGGGGCCGATCCTGACGCTGGCCGGCGGCCGCGAAACCGTAGGCGAGGGCGCGCTGCTGCTCGCCGCTTATTCGCTTGGCCTTGGCATCCCCTTCCTGATCGCGGCGCTGTTCTCCGGCGCCTTCATGCGCTTTCTCGGCAAATTCCGCGTCCATCTCGGCCGCGTCGAAAAGGCGATCGGCGCGCTGCTGGTGGTCGCCGGCGTGTTTTTCCTCACCGGCGGCGTGCAGACCGTGTCCTACTGGCTGCTGGAGAATTTCCCGGTGCTGGGCCGGCTGGGGTAGATCGCCACTGCCGCTATTGCTGTTAGGATCGAGCTGTGGGGTAGCTGATCAAGAGTCAGCTGCTCCGCCACCTCACCGGAATTTAACCGCATTGGTGCAGCATGGCGCCACTGCTATCCTGTCTTGATTCCCAACCCTTTTCCTACGGTTGCCCTTCCATGAGCCAGAGATCCTGCCTGTCCGTCATCCTCGCCGCCGGCGAAGGCACGCGCATGAAGAGCGCGCTGCCGAAGGTGCTGCACCAGATCGCAGGCCTGCCGATGGTCGCTCATGTGGTCAAGGCGGCCGACGCCGCCGGCGCCAGCAGCGATGCGATCGTCATCGGCCATGGTGCGGAAGAGATGCGCAAGGCGGTGGCGAAGTTCTCGCCCAAGGCCGAGACCTTCGTGCAGGAAGAGCGCCTGGGTACGGCGCATGCCGTTCTTGCCGCACGTGAAGCGATATCAAGGGGTTATGACGACATCCTGGTGATGTTCGGCGACACGCCGCTGATCGATGCGGAAGCGCTGAACCTGGCTCGGCTGAAGCTCGCCGAAGGTGCGGCCGTTGCGGTGATCGGCTTCCGAACGCCCAATCCAAACGGCTATGGCCGGCTGGTCGAAAAAGGCGGCAAGCTGATTGCCATCCGCGAGGAAAAGGACTGCTCCGAGGCGGAGAAGAAGATCGGTTTCTGCAATGCCGGCATGATGGCGGTGGCCGGCGCCCACGCACTGAAGCTGCTCGACGCGGTCGGCAACAAGAATGCCAAGGGCGAGTATTATCTCACCGACATCGTCGAGATCGCGGGCGCGCAAGGCCTTGATGTCGTCGCCACCGAGGCCAGCTTCGAGAATGCGCTCGGCATCAACAACCGCGCCGAACTGGCCCAGGCCGAAGGCATCTGGCAGGCACGCCGCCGCCAGGAGGCGATGCTGTCGGGCGTGACGCTGATCGCGCCGGAGACGGTGTATTTCTCGCACGACACCGAGGTCGGCGCCGACACCATCGTCGAGCCGAATGTCTGGTTCGGCCCGGGCGTGAAGATTGCCGGCGGCGCCAAGATCCATGCCTTCAGCCATATCGAAGGCGCGACCATTGCCGCGAACTGCGATGTCGGTCCGTTCGCGCGGTTGCGGCCGGGGGCCGATCTTCGGAACAAGGCAAAGGTCGGCAATTTCTGCGAGGTCAAGCAGGCTGTCATCGAGGAGGGCGCCAAGGTCAACCATTTGACCTACATCGGCGATGCCCGTGTCGGCGCGGGGGCCAATATCGGCGCCGGCACCATCACCTGCAATTATGACGGCTATTCGAAATTCTTCACCGACATCGGCGAGGGCGCCTTTGTCGGTTCGAACTCCTCGCTGGTGGCGCCCGTATCGATCGGCAAGGGTGGCTACATCGCCTCCGGCAGCGTGATCACCGAAAGCGTGCCAGACGATGCGCTGGCCTTCGGCCGCGCCCGCCAGAAGACGATCCCCGGAAAGGGCAAGGAATTGCGCGAGCGCTTTGCCTCGGCCGCGGCGGCGAAAAAGAAGGCGGCTGGCGCCGATCACTGACGGTCAGCCAGCGGGTTTACTTCCCGCCGAAGCAATCGAAAAACCGACCAATTGCAGTAACCGGATTGCAACAGCGGTCTGTCATGGTGCATGGGTGCACAACCGTCCGTTACACCGGGCGAAATGCAATGTGACTTTCGCGGTAGACCGGCCATCCCTAAGTATCGCTGGTTTTCCATGGGGAATCGGGGGCTATCTGCATGTGCGGTATCGTTGGAATCGTCGGCCACTCGCAGGTTGCGCCGCTCATTGTCGATGCGCTGAAGCGGCTGGAATATCGCGGCTATGACTCGGCCGGCGTCGCCACCATCGAGCATGGCGAACTCGCCCGCCGCCGCGCCGAAGGCAAGCTGATCAACCTCGAACGCCGGCTCAAGGACGAGCCGCTCGACGGCACGATCGGCATCGGCCACACACGCTGGGCCACCCATGGCGTGCCCAACGAGACCAACGCGCATCCGCATTTTTCCGACGGCGTCGCCATCGTCCACAACGGCATCATCGAGAATTTTTCCGAGCTGCGCGACGAGCTGGTCCGCGACGGCTATGCCTTCTCCTCGCAGACCGACACCGAGGTCGTCGCCCACCTGGTGGCGCGGGAACTGGCCAAGGGGCTGAAGCCGGTCGAAGCCGCGCACCAGGCGCTGAAGCGGCTGGAAGGCGCCTTTGCGCTGGCCATCATGTTCAAGGGCGACGAGGACCTGATCGTCGGCGCCCGCAACGGCCCGCCGCTGGCCGTCGGCCATGGCGACGGCGAGATGTTCCTGGGTTCCGACGCCATCGCGCTGGCGCCGTTCACCAATTCGATCACCTATCTCGAGGATGGCGACTGGGCGGTGGTGCGCCGCGACAGCGTCGCCATCTTCGACATCGACGGCAGACAAGTCGAGCGCAAGCGCCAGC
>NZ_NSFV01000010.1 GCF_002295115.1 Mesorhizobium sp. WSM4311
AGATGTGTATAAGAGACAGAGCCCGCCCCACCTCAACCATCGCCGATCCTGTACTCAGTGTCCGAGCGCTTTGAGCCAGCCTTCAAAGGAAGAGGCCTTCTCGTGTTCAGCAAGCGAAACAGAGTGGGCGGGGCGCGGCAACACCACAGTACTGCGGCCTTCGCGGGGGCTGTAACCGAATTCCTTGCTGAATGCTCGGCTGAAATTAGCCGCTGAACTGAACCCGAAGGCCTCGGCAATATCAACAATCCGCCGGCTGTCCGCCGGATCGCTAAGCGCAACATGGGCTGCCAGAAGGCGGCGGCTTTGTATGTAATGAAGAACACCACCGCTCGGTTCGAACAATTGATAGAGACGGGAGCGTGATACGCCGAGAGCCCGGCACATTGAATCCGGCGTCAGATGAGCCGCATCCAGATTGTTTTGGACGTATCGACGCGCTCGCTCCATCAGCGCGACACTCGCCAATTGTTCAGCGGCCGCAGCATGTTCCGTCGGAGGCGCGAGGCAGGCAATGATCATGCTGCGCGCTGCGTGTACGATGCGGGGCAGATCTTCAGCCGTCAGACTGCGCAGTCTTGCTTCGACGCTATTGACGTAGTCGACCAAGAGGTCGGCAAAGTTGCCGGACAGAATTGAATTGTTCTTTGCGTCGAGGGTTGACGCCGCATCAGAGAACAAATCACGCGGCAGATAGAGAAAGAGACTTTCCGAGTCCGTTACCCTCCCGCGAAACGGATAGCCAAGCGATCTGATCTCCAATTTGCCCGACAGGTTTTCCGCAACGCGGCGATCCACCTCCGTCCACGACCGGCCAGTACGTGGCAAGACGATATACCAGTGATCGATCGAACTGGATCGGAGCTTCGCGGCGGAACGCATGTAGCTATGTGCCGGCGCGCGCTGTTGAACGATCAGCATGCCGCCGAGATTCCAAGCCGTGTGGTCGGCGGGAAAGCCATCGTCCGGCAATTTGTCATCCGGCAACCTGACCTCGACAAGCGGTGTCATATGCGCTTGCCATGCGGCGAATTGATCCTCTGGCGCCAGTTCGAGCGTTGAAAAGGACAAAGGTTCGAGCGCCGGCCCAAGCGGCGGAGCAGCCTCATTGTGAGGTGGACCTTCGCGCGGCCAACGACGCCGATCAAGGTCCCGCAGCTGCCGCGCAGGGGCCTCGTCTTGCCTTTTAGTGTCCATCGCGTGGTGCCATATCCGAATCGGGTATGCCCATGCCCCCCACAATCATGTGGTGTACGTCAGGCATCTGGCAAGACTGCGGAACCCAAGTCGACAAAAAACGGCGATCACGCTGGATCGCAGCAAGAAATGCATTCCGAGATAAGTTTCTGGATGCGAAGATAACGACACTCTTCGACTCGATGCGTATAGATTCTGGCATGGTGAAATATTAGTCGAGGAGGCTACCGACATGAACGCAAAGCTCAACAGTGAGGCTCGCCGCAAGATAATTCTTGATGGATATGGCAACAACGAGCCGTTGAAAGTTATTGCGGAAAAGATCGGATGCTCACTGGCGAGTTTGAAAGTCACCGCCAGTAAACTCGGCTGCACTCGAACCGCGAAAGAGGCGGCGGATTTTCGGCGAAGATTTCATGTCCCGGAACACAAGCGGCAAGATTACTACCAGCTTATGATTGCTGGTCAGTATAAAGCTCGTGAGTGTGCGCTGATTTTGGGACTCTTAACAGAGGAATCATCAGGCGGCAGATAAACTTATTCCAATACACTGTGGGCGATATTATCACGTAAGGATTCCATCACGTCAGCGGTTTATCAGTAAAAGCCCGCCGCCAAGCACGGGGGCAGGCCCTGAAAGGTTCGCACAGATGCTGCGTCGGCGTTTCAATCACACCTGCCTGAGCCCCCTCGACCTGGCTAATTGCGAGCGCGTGTTCGATCAGGTCTGCGCGGATGAGAATCTCGACCCTTTGGACCCGGACGCAGAAATCTTGGCGGTGATGGTTGTGGCCATTTTTCGAAATGCGCACACCAGCGAGCGCGAACTTCTGGAGGCGGTCAGGTCTCGTCGGCAAAAGGCTCCGGGAACCGAGCACCAGAGCAATTCCAGGAAAGTGTGAAGCGGTTGCCGGGCTTGGGATCATGGTACTAAGCGCGTGGGATGTGGCTGATGATCTGGCAACGGGGAGATTGCAGGCTATTCTCCCGCGTTGGTCATCGCCGCCTGCTGACGTGGTTGCACTGCTTCATGCCCGCCATGGGCGGTCGAATGGATTCCTGCAAGCGCCCAGGGGGGCCCTAAACTCACCTCCGTGGCGTCGGTGATAATGTCCGCTTTCTCGCATGGTCTTCCCCCTGAAGCTGCCAGTCGGATACCCGGCCCCATCTCGGCCGTTTAGTGATAAGGCTGCGGACTGAACCGTCCAATAGAGCTGACTGTGTGCCGCGATACCGTGACAATAAAAAATGGCGACTCTTCCCGCTCTCCGTTCTTCATTACGCATCAAGTGCCCCCGACGGTTCTGCGTTTCCTTTCCAACGGTCCGACTGAGCTGACAGGTTGCAGCGTCTGAAGTAAATGCCGGACTGTCTCGCGGAGGGTTTTGACGTACTAAGGCGTGCAAATCGGTGGGTCGGAAAGGAACGACACCGGAACGTGACGTAGATCGAGCAAAGACGCTCTCGTCAATTCAGGCGGTGGTTGAAGCGATCGATCCTGAGATCATCGAGCGGCGTTTCGCAGCGGTCGGTCACAATGAGTTCGGCCATGGCGTCGCCAACGCCGGGGCCGAGCTGGAAGCCGTGCCCACTGAAGCCAAAGGCGTGGAATAGCCCTGGCGTCGTCGCCGAGCGTCCCATCACCGGCTGCATGTCCCTGACATAGCCTTCGCAGCCGGACCAGGTGCGGATGACCGCGACCTTTGCGATCGCCGGCAGCAGCCGCGCCACTGCCCGCAACTGCGTCGGCAGGCGCATGGGGTCGGCGCTGGCATGACCCGGATCGAGGTCCACCGCCACCCGTTCGGCCGCTCCGCCGAAGACGATGTTGCCCCGTTCGACCTGGCGTAGATAGGCGCCATGGTCTTTGTCGCGCGTCCAGATGCCGACCACCGGCAGGATCCGATGCGGCAGCGGTTCGGTCACGCCCATTTGCGGACCGCGGGCGTCAAGCGGGACTTCTTCGCCGAACCCAGCGGCGATGCGCGCGCCCCAGGCTCCGGCGGTGTTGAGCAGGCACTCGGAGGCGAATGTGCCCTTCGAACTGGTGACAAGGAAACCGGAGCCCGTATAGGTGGTCTTCCCGACCTCGGCTCCCTCGATGATTTGCGCCCCCAGTTTGCGGGCCGCTGCGGCAAAGGCCGGCGCTATCAGCCGTGGATTGCCGCTGCCGTCATGCGCAGAGAATGACGCGGCGATCGCGTCGGCGCCGAGGCCGGGAAAGCGGGCGCTAATCTCGCGTGGGCCGAGTTCTTCCAGGTCGAGGCCCCAGGGCTGCGCGGCTTGGGCATAGGCCCGCATGTCGGCAAGGCTTCCTTCATCGAAGATCAGCCGGACATGACCGGTGGCGCGGAACTCGACGTCGCGGCCAAGCATCTTTTCGGCTTCGCCCCACAGTCGGAGCGAGCGGTGGGCGAGTGGAAGCTGGGACAGATGGCGTCCCGTGCGCCGGATATTGCCGAAGGAGGCGACTGTCGCTCCGGTGCCGACCCGATTGCGCTCGATCAGCGTCACGCGCGCGCCGCGCCGGGCGAGGAAATAGGCCGAAGCCGTCCCCATCAGTCCGCCGCCCAGCACGATCACATCCATGGTTATTCCCTAGAGCATGATCCCGAAAAGTGGGAACCGGCTTTCTCGGACAAACGGTTTCCGTTTGTCCAGAGATCATGCTCCAACAAAGAGCTGGATGATGGCTATTCGACCAAATGTCATCCTCATCCAGCGCGGAGCGGACAATCCCTGAAGGCGCCGATCTTGTCGGCACCGCTTGATTGCGTCAAAGATGCGTTTGGACAACAGCCATAAGCTTAGCCTATGGAGTGGCAATGCGTGCCCGTCAGCTCGAAGTGTTCATCGCCGTCATGCGCGCGGGCACCGTGACCGCCGCGGCGCGGATGCTGAACATCTCCCAGCCCGCGCTCAGCCAGATCCTGCTCCACACCGAGGACGAACTCGGCTTCACGCTGTTCGAGCGGGTGAAGGGCCGGCTGCGGCCGACCCCGGAGGCACTCGAGATCTTCGCCGATGCCGAGAGGCTGTCGGCGGGGCTGGAGGGCTTGCGCCGCAAGACCACCGACCTGCGTTTGGGCCGGACGGGGCTGGTGCGGGTCGCGGCCTCGCCGCCGCCGGCCATGGCTATCTTGCCGCGCGCATTCACCAGCTTCCGGGCGCAGCATCCCGATATTTTGCTGCGTTCCCACAGCGCGCCGATCGCCGCAATCGTCGACATGTTGCGTGCCGGCGATGCCAGCCTCGGCGTGGCCTTGGACGACCGGCTGCCTCCCGATATCGATGCGGAGGTGATCGGCAGCGTCGGCTTCGCCTGCCTGCTGCCCGCCGGGCATGAATTGGCCGGGAAAACCGAGTTGAGCCTCGCCGATCTCGCCGGGGAAGAGTTGATATCCTATCGCGGAAACACCCGCCCCGCCGACGAGTTGGCCCACTCGGCCCGCGCGCAAGGTGTGGCGCTTTCGCCGTCGCTCGAGATCGACGTCTCCATCTCGGCGGTCGGCTTCGTTCAGGCCGGCCTGGGTGTCGCCCTGGTCGACGCGCTGCTGCCCTGGCACCAGTTTGCCGGGCTTGCCGTCAGGCCGCTCGCGAATGGGCCGGAATTTCCGATCGCGCTGCTCACGTCGCGCACACGGGCTCTCTCGCGGGCCGATGAGATGATGCGCGACCAGATCCGCACCGCCTGCTCCGTCGTGCTGGGCGGTGCCAGGGCATAAGCAAGACTTATATCGTTCCTCGTCATACGTCTTGGACCCTGGCAATCGTGTCGTGTCAGCTTTGGTTGGCAGACAGGAAGGGACGCATCATGGATGGTGTCATCACGGCCAACGAGGCGCGGAACGAAACCGACTGGAAGGTCGGCGTCGATATCGGCGGCACATTCATTGATTTCTGCGCGCTGGAAGCCCGCTCCGGTCGCGTCGCCTCGCTGAAAGTGCTGACGACGCCGGAGGATCCGGGCGCCGAGCTGATGACGGGCCTCACGCTTCTGGCCGAACGCGAAGGCTTTGATCCTGCCCGTATGACGCGCTTCGTGCACGGTACGACGGTTGGCATCAATACGATCATCCAGCGCAAGGGCGCACCGCTCGCGCTGTTCACCAATGCCGGCTTCGAGGACGTCATCGAACTGGCGCGGCTGCGCATGCCGGACATGTATTCGCTGTTCTGCGCGCGGCCGGATCCGCTGATCTCGCGCGACATGGTTTTCGGCATCCCGGCCCGCATGCGTGCCGATGGGAGCGAATCCCGGGCGCCGGACATGGCGGCGGTGGAAAGGGCGGTGGCAGTGGCAAAAGCAAACGGGGCGCAAGGCATTGTCGTGTCCTTCCTCCATTCCTGGTGCAATGCCGCCCACGAAGTTTCAGTGAATGCGACGATCGCGCGTCTTGCGCCCGACCTCTTCGTCTTCTCCTCGGCCGAGGTCTGGCCGGTCATCCGCGAATACGAGCGCAGCTCGACCGCCATCCTCAACGGCTATGTCCATCCGCGCGTCTCCGGCTATCTGACGGCGCTGGAACAGCGGTTGAAAAGTCGCGGCGTGCCGGCCCGTCCGATGCTGACGAAGTCGAACGGCGGATTGATGAACGCTGCCGAGGGCAAGCGCGCCTGCGTGAATATGCTTTTGTCGGGAACGGCCTCCGGTGTCATCGGCGCCGCGTGGCTGGCGCGTCAGGCAGGCGAAGACAAGATTCTTACACTCGACATCGGCGGCACCTCGGCCGACTTCGCGCTCATTATCGGCGGCGAGGCGCAGTTCGGCACCGGCGAGCTGATCGGCGAATTTCCTCTCCATATCCCCTCCGTGTCGGTCAGCTCGATCGGTGTCGGCGGCGGCTCGATCGCCAGTGTCGATGCGCAGGGGGTGCTACGGGTTGGACCGGAATCGGCCGGTTCGGCGCCGGGACCGGCCTGCTACGCCCGTGGCGGCGAGAGGCCGACGGTGACGGACGCCATGGTGGTGTGCGGATGGCTCGGTCACAGCGAGATGGCCTATGGCCAGCTCAGAATCGATACCAGCCTGGCGCATCGCGCGGTCGGCGAGCTTGCCACCCGGCTCGGCCGCCCCATCGAGCAGACCGCGCAGGCGATCCTCGATATCGCGGTGTCGGAGATGTTCGTCGAGGTCGAGAAGCTCGCCTCGCGCGCCGGCGTCGACTTGCGCGACTTCACGCTGATGCCTTTCGGCGGCGGCGGGCCGATGCTCGGCGCTTTTCTTGCCCGCGAACTCGGTATGAAGCGCGTGATGGCGCCGCGACGCCCCGGCGTGGTGTCGGCGCTCGGCGGACTGGTGGCGGATTTGCGCGGGGATTTCATTCGCACCATCTTCACCCCGCTCTCGGGCGTGTCGCTCTCCGGAATTCGCGAGGCCTTCGAGGCGCTGGCGCAAGAGGGACGCGACTGGCTTGCGGCGCAGGGGCACGACGCGGCCGCGGACCTCACTTTCTCCTGCGACATGCGCTATGTCGGGCAGAGCTATGAGATCGAGGTTGTCCTGTCGCCGCAATGGTTGGCAGATGGTGATGCGGTCGCCATCGCGCAGGCCTTCCATCTCACCCATCAGCAGCTCTACGACTTCCACGACGTTGATGGCGAGATCGAGCTCGTGAACGTCCGGCTGTCCGCAGTGGGCGCGGGGCCGAAGCTCTCCCTCCCGGAGACCGACGAGATCAACGCTCCGGCAATCCCGGCGCGCCGTCTTCCCGTCTACACGGGCGCGAGCGTCGAGACCGTCGACCTCCACAACCGGCAGACCCTCGTGCCGGGCAGCGCGTTCCACGGGCCTGCCGTGGTCGTTCAGGAAGACACCACCTTCGCCATTCCTGCCGGAGCGCAGGCAAGGGTCGACCGCCATCTCAACCTTCTGCTGACCTTCGCGGAGTAACGCCATGTTTGACCGGACAAACCTACAGGTTCTGGCGAACCATGCCCGCGCGGCCGCCGAGAACATGGCGCACACGCTGCATCGCACCGCGCACTCCGCTTTCGTCAAGGAGACGCAGGATTTCACGGTGATGCTGATGGACCGTTCAGGCGCGACCTTCGCCGTGCCGATGGAGCTTGGTGCCACCTGGTACCCGGGGCTTTCGTATCACCGCGCGATCGCGATGGTCGACGACTACCGGCCGGGAGATGTCGCCTTCACCAACGATCCCTATTCCGGCCACGTCGCCACGCACGCGCCAGACACGCATCTGTGGAAGCCGGTCTTCGTCGACGGCGACATCGTCGCCTGGACCGGTGGCCATATCCACAACACCGACATGGGTGGCGCGGTGCCGGCTTCGCTCAGCCGGGCACTGACTGAAATCTATCAGGAAGGCATCCGCTTTCCGCCCATGAAGCTGGTGAATGAGGGCATCTTTGACGAGTCGATCCTGCGGATCATGAGCACCAATGTGCGCAAGCCCGACCTTAACATCGGCGACATCAAGGCGCTGGTCGGTGCGCTCAACACCGGCGAGCGCAAGATCCAGGCAATGGTGCGAAAGTTCGGCAAGACCGGCTTCATCGAAGGCGTTTCCGCGCTTCTCGACCAGGCGGAAGCGCAGGCGCGCGACGTGCTGCGTTCCATGCCCGACGGCACATGGGAATTCTGCGATTATGCCGACGAGGATTCCGTCGAGGCCAATCCGTGCCGGCTGAAGCTGAGGCTGACGATCAAGGGCGATGTGGCGGTGCTCGACTTCACCGGCTCCGATCCGCAGCTCGGCTCCTCGCTCAACGTGCCTTCGGGCGGCGACCCGCGACACACCATGCTGCTGGTGGGCGTCTACTACGTGCTCTATACGCTCAACCCCAAGATCCTGCTCAACACCGGCCTGACCCGGCCGTTCACCTGCATCACGCCTCAAGGTTCGGTGCTGAACCCGGTCCATCCCGCCGCTGTCGGCATGCGCTCGCTCACTTGCGCCCGACTGCGGTCTGTCATCTTCGGTGCCTTCTCGCAGGTGATGCCCGAGCGCCTGCCCGCGGCGCCGGCCGGCAACAACTGCATCGTCAACGTCATGACTACTGACGAGCGCACCAGCCGTACTGTCATCACGGCGGTGAACCCCGTGGTCGGCGGCGGCGGCGCGATGCCGCATCGCGACGGGACCAACGGATCAGGCGCGGATGCTGCCTATCTCAAGAACACGCCGATCGAGATCACCGAGACGGAGACCCCGGTCGAATTCCTGAAATATGGGCTCGCCAGGGACAGCGGCGGCGCGGGGCGTTGGCGCGGCGGGCTGGCGACAGAGATGGCCTTCCGCGTCTTCGCTCCTGATTCCAGGATCACGGCCCGCAACCGCGACCGCAGCTTCTTCCGTCCCTGGGGCGTGCTGGGCGGCAAGGCGGCCGGCCTGTCGGACATGATCGTCAATCCAGGGACCGAGCACGAGCGGCGGCTGGGCAACATTGATACCACTGTGCTGCAGCCCGGCGATGTGCTTGAGATCCGCTCCGCCGGAGGCGGCGGACGCGGCGATCCACATCAACGCGAACCCTGGCGGGTCGCACAGGATGTGCGGCGCGGCTACGTCTCGACGACAGCTGCCGAGCACGACTATGGCGTCGTCATCCGTGGCGGCGAGATCGACGAGCAGGCAACGGGGCAACTGCGTGCGCGGCAGGAGCCGGCCGCCGGCCACTTCCATTTCGGTCCGGAGCGCGACGGCTACGAAGCGCAGTGGACGCCGGACGCCTATGACCGGCTCACTGCCATATTAATTGGTTTGCCGATCCATTGGCGGTTCTTCACCAAGACGGAGATTTTCCGCCGCATGAAGGGGCGCTGGGGACCGGAGGGCGTCCAGGCGGCCTTCGATGCTGTCTGCAAACGCTTCCCCGAACTGCCGCGTCCGCGCCCCGTGCGAGAGGCCGCGGAATGATCATCGCCGGCCGTATCGTCAGGCTGGCCGAGTTCGACCGGGCAGAGGTGCATTTCTATCTCGACGGGCAGATGTGCAGTGCATTGGCGGGCGACACCGTGCTGACCGCCATGCTGGCTTCAGGCCACGTATTGCGAAAATCCGAGTTCGGGCCCGAGTGGCGCGCCGGGTTCTGCCTGATGGGAGCCTGCCAGGATTGCTGGGTGTGGCAGGACGAGGGACCACGCCTGCGGGCGTGCTCGGCCCTTATCGTGGAAGGCCTGCGGTTACGCACGACGACGCCGGAGAGCTGGCCATGAGCGAGACGACGCCGCCTCGGATCGTGATAGTCGGCGCTGGCCCTGCCGGCATAAGGGCCGCAGCCATGCTGGTCGAGGCCGGGCTCCATCCGGTGGTGATCGACGAGGGGCAGCGCGCGGGCGGGCAGATCTATCGCCGTCCGCCTGCCGGATTCGCCCGCACCGCGAAACAACTCTACGGATCGGAGGCGGCGAAGGCCAGCGCGCTGCATCAGCTCTTCGACCGGCTGGCCGAAGAGAGGCGCCTTACCCATTGCGCGGGAAGCTCGGTCATCGCCGTGCAGAAGGGTAGGCTGCATGTGCTGGGGGAGGGCGGCGTGCAGGTGATCTTCCATGACCGCCTGATCCTTGCCACCGGCGCGTCCGACCGTGTCGCTCCGGTCCCGGGCTGGCAGAACGCCGGCGTCTACAGCCTCGGCGCGGCCCAGATCGCGCTCAAGGCGCAGGGCGTGGCGCTTGGGCGGCGCATCGTCCTAATCGGATCGGGGCCTTTGCTGACGCTGGTCGGCGCCCAGCTCGTCAAGGCTGGAGCCGATGTGGCGGCGGTGCTGGACACTTCTCCCTGGCATCAGCAGATGCGGGGGCTCTGGCAGCTTGCCGCCCGACCGCTCGTCACGCTGCGCGGTCTGGCCCTGCGAGCAAGGCTCGGCGGCCGCTACCATGCGGGCGTGACGCTCGAGCGGATCGAGGCTCACGAAAAAGGTGTCACGGCGATGCGCTGGCGCGACGCCAGCGGCTGGGAGCACTGCACTCCTTGCGACATGATAGGCATGGGCTGGCACCTGCGGGCGGAGACGCATCTGTCCGACCTGGCGGGATGCGCCTTCACCTATGACGAGCAGTGGCGGCAATGGCTGCCGAAGACCGACCAGATGGGGCGCGCTGGCAACGGGACCTATCTCGCGGGCGATGGAGCTCGTCTTCTGGGAGCAGACGCTGCGGAGATCGCGGGGCGTCTGGCGGCAGCGGCGTGCCTTGCCGATCTTGGATTTCCAGCGCCTTCCACCGCGGCCGATCTGCGCGAGCTTGCGCGGTTCGAGCGCTTTGCCCGTGGCCTGGCTTGCGCCTTTCCCTGGCCGGCAGCGATGACACGGGCGCTCCCCGACGATGCGATCGTCTGCCGTTGCGAGAACGTGACCGCCGGAGATGTACGCGAAAGTGTGGATTTCGGCAGCGGCGAAGCGAACAGGGTGAAATCGCTGTCGCGCGTCGGCATGGGGCGATGCCAGGGACGCTATTGTCAGTTGGTCGCCGTCGAACTCATCGCGGCGCAGACCGGCTGCACGCCTGGTGCTGTCGGCCGGTTGCGCGGGCAAGCGCCTGTCCGCCCGGCGCCTGTCGGCGCTTTGCTGCGGGACGGCTGATGCGGTTTCACAGCGATCCGGAGTGCCGGAACTTTGGGTTAGAAGTCGGCAACCTTTCCCCAGACCGAAGTGTCGAAGCGCCTGGGATCATAGGATTGCGGATCGACGATCGGTTGCGACCCTGTCATCAGATCGGCGACGAGGTGCCCGGCGCCGGGCCCGATGCCGAAGCCGTGTCCCGAGAACCCGGCAGCCAGGAAGAAACCCGGAACACTATGGATCTCGCCGATGCCAGGCACGCCATCCGGCGTGCTGTCTATGTAGCCGGCCCAGGCCGCGCTGATCCTGGTCTTTCGAAGTTCGGGCAGAAGTTCGAGTGCCCGGGCATGGGTCAGGCGGATGGTCACCTGGTCCGGAGTCGGATCGAGGATGCGCATCCGCTCCATCGGCGTCGGCTGGTCGAGCCGCCAGCGGCGGAGCGTTTCGTGGCCCGAGCGCACACCCTGCAGGCCGCCGGGCGCGAGGCTTCGCCACCGCTTCAGGAACATGGGCAGGAACTGCGAGGAGAAGCGCAATTGCTGCGGCGTCACGTCCACGCGGCCGCGTCCACTTATGGCAAGCGTGTAGCCGCCGTCGCCGCGTCGTGTCGCCGAAATCCTTGCCGTGTGCAGCGCATCCGGCAGGCCCTCGGCGCCGGGCGAGACCGACAGAATGGAGGAGCGGATCGACGCCTGCGGAAAGCGGAAACCGAACTGCCGACAAAAGGAGGATGCCCAGGCGCCGCCGGCCAGCACCGCCACCCTGGTCCGAATCGTCCCGCTTTCGGTGATCACGCCGCTCAGGCGTCCGCCCTCGGTCTCGATGCCACGCGCGGCACAATTCTGGTGCACGGAGCTTCCGAGCTCGAGGATGGCCCGGGCGACCGCGGGCGCGGCCCGCGACGGATCGGCGGTGCCGTCGGTCGGCGAGAAGACACCGCCCTTCCAGGTCCGGCCAGTGGCGCGACCCCGCTCGCTGGCCTCGGCGCTGTCGAGCATGTGCGTGGTGACGCCGGCCGTCCTGGCGAAGTCACGCCAACGCACCCAGCCGGCCAGTTCCGCCTCGTCATTGCTGAGATAGAGCAGGCCGCAGCGGCGGAAGCCAGTGTCTTGGCCGCTTTCCGTCGCGAAGCTGTCCCACAACTCAAGGCTTCGGGTCGCCATCGGCAGTTCGCGGGCGTCGCGGTTCTGCTGGCGGCACCATCCCCAGTTCCTCGAGGACTGCTCGGCGCCAATGCGGCCCTTTTCGACAAGCGCCACCTTCAGGCCGCGCCGTGCCAGATAATAGGCCGCGAAGATGCCGACGATGCCGCCGCCGATCACCACCGCGTCCGCGGTCCGCGGCGGTTCGCCAGATGTCTCGATTTGCTGCAGTGGTGCGCGCATAGTCTCTCTGCCTTGACGCGCCAATCTACCGTGTTGTGCAGGCAGCCGCTGCCGCAGTTGAAGCTGAAGCAGAATTTTATTCCGGCAGCCCGGTCGAAATCGGGAGCCACTGCGTTTCAAAGCGCTATTCACTCGGATGGACAGGCCAACGGGCTGTGGTAGTGTCAATGCCTACGAGCAGGGCAGCATTTTGTGCTGTGGCATGCGTTCTGCGGAGACGGCCATGAAACTGGATCGGATCGACATCAAAATTCTACACGAATTGCAGAAGAACGGCCGCATCACCAATGTGGAACTGGCTGATCTGGTGCATCTGTCGCCGAGCCCGTGCTTGATGCGGGTGAAGAAATTGCAGTCGGAAGGCTACATCGAAGGCTATTCCGCGCAGGTCAATATCGGCAAGCTCGGCCAGACGCTGACCGTGTTCACCGAAATCACCTTGAAGAACCATCGCCAGGTCGACTTCGCCCGCTTTCTCGCCGTTGTGGAGAAGATTGACCAGGTCATCGAATGCCACCTCGTGTCGGGCGGCTACGACTATTTGATGAAATTCGTGACCGCCGGCATCGCCGAGTACCAGACCATCATGGAACGGCTGACCGACATGGATATCGGCATCGACAAGTATTTCAGCTTCGTGGTGCTGAAGTCCCCGATCGTCAAGGCGCACATGCCGCTGCCCAGCCTGTTTCCGAGGTGAGGCACTGCCGCCTATAGTTTTTGCTTTGATGCCTGTCCTTGCCCCAGAACCGCTGCACACTTCTGGGCGAAATGCATCAGCGGTGACCGTACTGGCTGACCAGCTCGGGGTCGCGGACGAGGCCATCGAGCCATGTCGGATCGAGCTTCGGCACGGAGGAGAATAGAAGCTTCGAATAGGGGTGGATGGGCGCCTTCAGTCTGTCGGGCGTGATCTGCTCCACCCGCTCGCCATTGTACATGACCATGATTTCGTCGCAGATCGCTTCGACGACGGAGAGGTCGTGGCTGATGAAAATGTAGGAAAGACCCAACTCGCGCTGCAGCTCCTTGAGCAGTTCGATCACGGCGGCCGCCACCACCGTGTCGAGCGCCGAGGTGATTTCGTCGCAGATGATGAGCTTGGGCCCGGCCGCCAGAGCGCGCGCGAAGTTCACCCGCTGCTTCTGGCCTCCCGAGAGCTCCGACGGGCGACGGTAGCGCAACGTCCGGGGCAGGCGAACCATGTCGAGCAGTTCGTCGACGCGCTTCGAGCGCGCCTGCCGGTCGAGCTGGTGATAGAAGGCCAGCGGCCGGGAGATGATGTCCTCCACAGGCTTGGCCGGATTGAGCGCGGTATCGGCATACTGGAACACGATCTGCATCTCGCGCAGTTGGTCCTGGCTGCGTTTGCCCGCGGCGCGCTCCAGTTGCCTGCCGTCGAAGACGATGTCGCCGGCCGCCGCCGGATGGATGCCGGCGATGACGCGCGCCAGCGTCGATTTTCCGCAGCCGGATTCGCCGATGACGCCAAGATTGCGCCCCTTCTCGACGACCAGGCTGACGGAATTGACAGCGCGGACAAGCGGCAGTCCGTCGGCCCGCAACGAGCCATAGCCGGCGGTCACATTGTCGATACGCAGCAACGGCTTCGTGCCGGCATCCGCGTCCGCATCTGCTTGCCTCGGTTTCGGTTCGAAGGCAGCCAGCAGTTCGCGCGTGTAGGGGTGCTGTGCAGCCGAAAGGATCTGAGCCGTGGTGCCGGCCTCCTGCATTTCGCCGCCCTTCAGCACAACGATGCGATCGGCGATCTGGGCGACGACCGCAAGGTCGTGGGAAACGTAGACACCCGCTATCCCACCGGCCCGCATGACCGACTTGAATGCCTTCAGCACGTCGATCTGCGTCGTCACGTCGAGTGCCGTCGTCGGCTCGTCGAAGATCATCAGCTTGGGATTGCCGATCAGCGCCATCGCAGCCGACAGCCGCTGCAGCTGCCCGCCTGAAACCTGGTGCGGATAACGGGCGCCGATCCCTTCCGGGTCCGGCAGCGACAACGCCCGGAACAGCTCGACCGCGCGCTTTCGTGCCTGCTCCGGCGGCATCAGCCCGTGGATGCGCGTAACCTCGATCACCTGCTCCATGATGGTGGACGAAGGGTTGAAGGAGGCGGCGGCACTTTGCGGAACATAGGCGATGTCGGTGCCGCGCAATTTGGCGCGCTGCTTTTCGGCAAGCGCGGCCATGTTCTTGCCGTTCACATTGATCTCGCCGCCGGTGATCCGGCAGCCGGGCCGCGCATAGCCCATGAGGGAGAGCGCGATTGTCGTCTTGCCCGAGCCGCTCTCGCCGATCAGGGCGACGATCTCGCCGTCGGCGATGTCGAGGCTGACGCCCTTGATGATTTCGACGACGCGTCCGGCGTCGGTCGTCGCCTCGATCCTCAGGTTCCTGACCTCGACGAGATTGGTCATGCGTCCCTGTCCCTGATCTTCTGCGGCAGATTGTCGATCAGCAGGTTGACGCTGATGGTGAGGCTAGCGATCGCCAGCGAGGGAACGATGACAGCGGGAGCTGCGAAGGGCAGGCCGCCTATGTTCTCGCGCACCAGCGCGCCCCAGTCGGCGAGCGGCGGCTGCAGGCCGAGCCCGAGGAAGGACAGGCCGGACAGCAAGAGCACGATGAAGACGAAGCGCAGGCCGAAGTCGGCCAGCACCGGGCGCATGATATTGGGCAGGATCTCTGACCCGATGAGATAGGCGGTGCTTTCGCCGCGGACGCGAGCGACGGTCATGAAGTCCATGGTGTTGATGTTGACGGCGAGCGCCCGCGCGAAGCGGTAGGCGCCCGGTATGTAGATGACGGCGAGCGTCAGGATCAGCGCCGGGATCGACGAGCCGACCGCGGCAACGACCACAAGGCCGAACAGCTTGCTGGGAATGGAGTTCATGGCGTCGAGGAAGCGGCTGAGGCAGGTGTCGAGCCAGCCGCCGGTGACGGCCGCGATCATTCCCAGCACGACGCCGGAAAAGCAGGCGATACAGACGGAGGCGAGCGATATGCCGACGGTGTAGCGCGCACCCATTAGCACCCGCGAGAGCATGTCTCGCCCCAGATAGTCCGAGCCGAGCCATAAGCCCTGACGCATCGGGCCGAAATAATCGTCGTCGACGATGTCGCCGATCGAATGGGGAATGATGGTGGGCGCGAAGATGGCGATCAGCGTCCACGCCAGGATGACCAGCGAGGCGACGACACCCACGAGGTTGTAGCTGTGGCCCAGCAAGGACCGTTGGGAAGCTGCCACGCGGGCCATCGTCATCTGAGCCTCGGGTTGGACATGATGGCGATGATGTCGGCGATCGTGATGAGCAGAAGGTAGCCGAGGCAGAAGATCATCGCGCAGCTCTGGATCAGCGGCAGGTCGCGGGTCGCGACCGCATCGACCATCAGCTTGGCGATGCCGGGATAGTTGAAGATCGTCTCCACGATGATGACGCCGCCGACCAGATAGGACAGCGACAGCGCAACCGCGTTGACGATCGGCCCGAGCGCATTGGGAAGTGCGTGCTTGAGCACCATGCGGCCGCGTGAGGCGCCTTTGAGCAGCGCCATCTCGACATAAGGCGTGGACAGCGTTTCGATCACCGCGGCGCGGGTCATGCGGATCATCTGAGCCGAGATGACGAAGGTCAGCGTGATCACCGGCATGGCATAGATGCGCACGAGGTCGGTCAGCGTATGCGCCTCATTGACCGAGGACAGTGCCGGCAGCCATTTGAGATAAACGGCGAAAAGCAGGACCGCGAGGGTCGCGACCATGAATTCGGGCACGGAGATGACGCCGATCGCAAGAATGGTGACGGTGCGGTCGTAGAGGGAACCGCGCAACATGGCGGCGGTGATGCCGAGCGTCAGCGCCAGGGGCACCGAGAGCAGCGTGGTGATGCCGGCGAGCTCCATGGTGTTGACGAAGCGCCCGCCGATCAGCGCCGCGACCGGCATCTCGTTGGCATAGGAAGTGCCGAGATCGCCGTGGAGCAGGCCGAGAAGCCAGCGTAGGAAGCGCAGGATTGCCGGATCGTTGAGATGCATGGCCTCGCGCAGGCCGGCGACGGCTTCGGGTGTAGCCGCCTGGCCGAGCAGGATCGACGCTGTGTCGCCAGGCAGCATGCTGGTGGCGAAAAACACGGCGAAAAGGACGATCAGAAGTGTAACGACCGCGATTGCCAGCCGCTTCAGCACGAGGTTTAGAACCCCAGACGTCATGGAAGCGCTCCTGCGGTTGCGTTCGGCCAAGCCATGTTGCGCAATCGGTGCCAGGGACCGGCGGTCCGGTCCCTGGCAGGCGCCTCTCAGGCTTCGAGCCAGAGATATTCCGCCATTGCGTAGCCCATCATGCCACCGAGCGGGTTCGCCTCCAAACCCTTCACCTTGCTGGAGAGAGCATCCACGTTGGAAATGTAGGCCGGGATGATGGTGCCGGCCTCCTCGGAGACCATGGTCTGCATCTGGCCGTAGATTTCCTTGCGCTTGGCCTGGTCGAGCGAGCCGCGCGCCTCGACGAGCAGCTTGTCGAACTTCTCGGACTTGTACTGGCTTTCGTTCCAGGGCGCGTTGGAGGCGTAGAGCAGCGAGAACAGGATGTCGGGCGTCGGGCGCGGATTGATGTTGCCGAAATGGATCGGCGCCTTGAGCCAGTAATTGTCCCAGTAGCCGTCGGACGGCACGCGCTGGACATCGAGCTTCATGCCGATATCGGCACCGGCGGCCTGGATGATCACCGCCATGTCGATCGACGACGTCGCGGCATCGGACGCGACCACGGGGATGGACTGACCGAGCAGGCCCGACTTCTGGAAGTGGAACTTGGCCTTGTCCGGGTCGAAGGCCTTCGGCTTGAGGTCGGCATTGTGGAAGATGTTCGCCGGCGAGACAGGCTGGTCGTTGCCGATTTCGCCGAGGCCGCGCAATGCCGATTTGACGATCTGCTCGCGGTTGACGAGGTATTTCATGCCAGCGACGAAGTCGGCCTTATTGCCCGGATCCATGTCGAGCCGGATGTTGAGGTCCGTATAGTTGCCCGAGGTGGTTTTCGACAATTCGAAGCCTTGCTGGCCGCCGATGAGCTTCATCGCGCGCGGATTGATCGAGGCGGCAAAATTGATGTCGCCGGAAAGCAGAGCGTTGACGCGGGCGCTGTCGTCGCTGATGGCGATGAACTCGAAGGAGTCGAGATGTGGCTTGCCCGACTTCCAGTAGTTCTTGTTCTTGGTGACGACCGAACGCACGCCCGGTTCGAACGTTTGCAGCACGAAGGCGCCGGTACCGTTGCCCTTGGAGAAGTCGGTGGTGCCGTCCTGGACGATCATGAAGTGATGCAGCGCCAGGATGGTCGGAAGGTCGGCATTCGGGTCGGCCAGCGTGATTTCGACGGTCGACTTGTCGACTGCCTTGAAGCCGGTCATCTGCGCGGCGATCTTGGCGACTTTGGAGCCGACCGCTTTGTCGAGATGGCGCTTCAGCGAGAAGACAACGTCTTCGGCGGTGAGGTCCTTGCCGTCGTGGAAGGTGACGCCTTTGCGCAGCTTAATGGTCCAGGTCTTGGCGTCCTTGCTGTCGAAGCTATCAGCCAGCTCCATCTGCGTGACGCCATCCTTGTCGAGGAAAGTCAGGCGGTTGTAGAGCGAGCAGCAGCGGACATAGTCGGTCGACAGCGACGCCTTTGCCGGATCGAGCGTGTCGGCGGTCGAGGAGGACCAGCCGGCGGCCTTGAAACTGCCGCCGGAAACCGGCGTGGCGGCGACGGCATTGGTGGCGCGGCCAAGCACCACGCTGCCCGCGGCGAACGCGGCGCCGCCGGCCAGCAGCAGCTTGAGGAGTTCGCGGCGGCTTGCGCCCCGCCGAATGGCATTCTCGACCATGGCATCGTCTGCGCTGGTCCAGTTCGTGATCTTGTCGGTCATATCATTCCCCTTTCTGTTTGTTTTTCCGGGTCGCTCGTCTTGCTGCGGCTTTCCGGGCTTGGGCTCAGGTTCGTTCCTTCAGGCTTTCCCGCACGGCGGCGGCAAGGGCCGCCATTGACGTGAAGTGGTAGTCCGGCGCGGTGAAACGCTCGGGCTCGATCGTGCCGCCGAAACCCTTCTGGGCATGCCGGCGCTCGATCCAGCAATTGGTCATACCAAGCGCCCGGGATATGCCGATGTCGTGGTACTGGCTTTGCGCGACGTGCACGATGTCGTCCTTGCTGTCGCCCTGTGAGGCCACGAAATCGAAGACCTTCTGGAAGAAGGCCGGGTCCGGTTTCTCCGTGCCTGTATCGTCGGCGGTAAAGGTGGCGAAAAAGGGCGATCCGAGCTGCTTCTCGAAATGATCGAGCGCCCAGCGCCTTGCATTGGTCATGGCGATCAATCTGTGCGACTTCGCAAGGTCCGCCAACGCCGCCGCGCTGTCGGGGAAGCTTTGCCAGACGCTGGCCGAATCCCGCAGGCGGACGCCGTATTTCTCCTCGGCCGGCAGGCCGAGCCGCGGCGCGATAACTCTGTAGACACGGACGAGATCGTCGGGAAACAGGCTCGCATGGGGCATGTAGCGGGCCTGCCGGTAAAAGGCCAGCGCCTCCTCGCCATCGATCGAAACGCCGGCCTCGGCGGCAATTCCCGCCAGGCAGGTCGTGATCCCGCCTTCGAAGTCGATCAGCGTGCCGACCACATCGAAGGTCATGTATTTGAATTCGCTAAAGCCCCTGGCCAAGACTGGCTCTCCTCTGCGTACGGCCGAATTGCATGTGTTGAACAGAACAAAATTCCGTGCTGTCGGGGGCGTTGGCCCTTTTTGAAGGCCCGGAAATCCAGGCTTTCTGGCCTTGTCTTATAAGCAGTCTGGCACTTCCCCCGCGCTGGATTCGCCGAAAAGGCGTGAGGGGGCGGCACAAAATTGCGAAATCGTCTGCCCCGGCGATATTTCGAGACACGACATATTTCGCCGCCATCATGCCAGGGCCTGGCGGACGTCTGGATCGTCCAGCGTCTGGTCGAGCGTCCGGCGCGTGCGCTCGATGATCGCATCGATGTCGGCATCGGTGCAGCAGAGCGGCGGTGCATAGCCGATAACCCCATGCGCAAAGGCACGGATGATGAGGCCATTGTCCCACGCCCTGTCGAAGACCCGCCGCGCCGGCATGGCCGACGCCGGAAGCGGCGTCTTCTTCTGTTTGTCGACCACCAGTTCGATCGCGGCAAGCATGCCGCGGCCGCGCACGTCGCCGACGAGGGGGTGGTCGGTCAGGCTTGCCAGTCCTGCCATCAGGCGGGCGCCGGCCTTGACGCCATTCTCCAGAAGGCCGTCTTCGTAGAGCTTCAGCACCTCGAGCGCGACGGCGGCGCTGACGGGATGGGCGGAATAGGTGTAGCCGTGACCGACGGCCGAGGCGCCCGCGCCATCGGCGATGACGTCGTAGACATGATCGGCCATGAACACGGCGCCCATGGGAACATAGCCCGAGGTCAGACCCTTCGCCGTCGTCATGAAATCGGGAACGATGTCCTCATCGGTGCAGGCGAACAAAGGCCCCGTGCGGCCGAAACCGGTGATCACCTCATCGGCGATGAACAGGATGCCGTACTCCCGGCAGAGTTCGCGTATGGCCTTGATCCAGCCTTTCGGTGGAACGATGACGCCACCCGAGCCCTGGATCGGCTCGGCATAGAAGGCGGCGACCCGCTCCGGCCCGATCTGCTCGATCTTGGCCTTCAGCGCGGCGAGCGATGCGGCGATGATCGCGTTGCCGCCCTGGCCGACCGGGTTGCGGTAGGGATAGGGGGAGGGGATCTTGTGCTGCCATTCGAAGGGAATGCCGAAGCCGGCGTGAAAGGCGGGCAGGGCGGTCAGGCCGGCGCCGACCACCGACGAGCCGTGATAACCCTGCTCGATGGAAATGAACTGATCGCGTTTCGGCTCGCCCCTGGCATTCCAGTAGTAGCGGACGAACCGGATCGTACTGTCGACCGCGTCCGACCCCCCAAGCGTGAAAAAGACGTGGTTGAGGTTGCCTGGCGCGCGCTCGGCCAGCTCCGAGGCGAGGCGGATGGCCGGCTCCGAGCCGAGGTCGAAATAGGCGGTGGCGTAGGGAAGCTCTCGCATCTGCCTGGCCGCTGCCTCGACGATGCTGTCATGGCCGTAGCCGGCATTGACACACCACAGCCCCGCGAAACCGTCGAGAAGTTGCCGGCCGGACGCATCGGTCACGGTCGCGCCCTTCGCCGATTTCAACACGCGCACGCCCTGCACCTCATGACCACGGTATGAAGAGACAGGGTGGATGAGATGGGCGCGATCGAGTTCGATCAGGGAATTGGCGAGCATTGTTGTCCTCCGACTATCCCAGCGCCTGGTTGGCGAGGGCGTAAACTTTTGGCCTGGGCTGCTCCGCAACCGTCTTGGGCGGACGGTCCATGGCTATGCCGCCGCCGACATGGGTGAGGCCGATTTCCTCGAGCCAGCCGGCGATGCCGGTCCCGCTGCCGGTATCCACGCGCAGGAAGGCGCCGGCGCGCGGGGCGGCGAAGAAGCCGATCAGGGCCTTCGCCTCGTCGATACTTCCCGCGATGACCGGACCAATCACCTCGCCGCGTCCGAACGGCCGGATCGCGGCATAGGCCTCGATGGCGCCGTCGCGGCGGATGACGGCGAATTGGCCGCGCTCGGCCAGCGCATCGATCAGTGCTTCACGGTCGGCGCCATAGGCGTCGCGGTCCAGCGCCTTGATTTCAGGCAGATCGCCGATGCTTGCGGCCTCTACGCCATCGGGCTCGCCAAGCTCCGCAACCTTGCCTTGATGCTGCAGAATGGCGCCGGAGGGCACGAACCCCAGTTTCTCATAGAGAGGCATGCCGTCCGCCGTCGCGACGAGCCGCAGCGGACGGTCCCCGGCCAAGGCGAAGGCCTGATCCATGAGCCGGCGCCCAAGCCCCTTACCGCGCGCGTTCCTGTCGACGATCACCATGTTGATCATGGCGCAATCCGCGCCGTAGGGCGTTACCAGGATAGTTCCGGTGACGCGGCCCTGATCGTCGAGCGCGACCGCACCGTTCGAGAGCTGCAGCGCCATCTGCCAGTCCTGCGGGCGATGTGGCCAATTCTCCTGGCGGGAAAGCACTACGGCTCCCTCGATATGGTCGGGCCCGAAGGCTCGGAGTTCAATGTCGCCCTGCGGCATGAGGCATCCTTCCGTCTGACGACAAGTTTCGGCCATCGGCGTGCCGCAGATCATCTGAAGGCTTTGGCTTGGACAGTATCTTTCGCCGTAGCGCGAGGGGTGTGCCGCATCTTGTGCTGGCACCGTCCGCGGCGGGGGCGCTTCACGCCGCGCGCGGCGCAGCTATCGGCATGCCAGATGCTACAGCGTGCCAAAGCGGACGGCGGATACGGAACTTTCTGCTTTCGGAAGGGCGATTTCGGTCAGGTGGGTCGCGGCCTGCCGCTCTATGATGAAATACATCCCAGCGCGGATGTGCTTCCACCGGAGATCGACGGACATGGCTTCCTTCAGGCCCAAATACATCACCTTCGACTGCTACGGCACGTTGACCTTTTTCCAGATGGCGGAAGCGGCGCGCGACCTCTATGGCAGCCGGCTCGACGAACCGCGCATGCAGGAGTTCATCAAGAATTTCGCGGCGTACCGGCTGGACGAGATTCTGGGCGACTGGAAGCCTTATGCCGACGTGGTCCACAATGCGCTCGAGCGCGCTTGCAAGCGCAACGGCGTCGCCTTCAGCCCGGACGACGCAAGGATGGTCTACGAGCGCGTGCCGACATGGGGACCGCACGCCGACGTCCCGGCGGGCCTGGCGAAGGTCGCCAAGGAAATTCCGCTGGTCATCCTTTCCAACGCGATGAACGCTCAGATCATGTCCAATGTCGAAAAGCTCGGCGCGCCGTTCCATGCCGTCTACACGGCAGAGCAGGCGCAGGCGTACAAGCCGCGCTTCCGGGCTTTCGAATACATGTTCGACATGCTGGGCTGTGGCCCGGAGGACGTTCTTCACTGCTCGTCCTCTTTCCGCTACGACCTGATGTCGGCACACGATCTCGGCATCAAGAACAAGGTCTGGGTCAATCGCGGCCACGAACCGGCCAACCCGTATTACGGCTATGTCGAGATATCGGACATTTCGGGTCTTGCAGGCGTCGTCGGTCTCTGAAACAGGCGGATAGCCGATGAAGTTCGTCTCCTACTGGCACGACACGGCCCCCGTCTTTTCCGGCGGGGCGCAAGGCCCGGTCGAGGGGCACTACGATGCCGCCGTCATCGGCGGTGGCTTCACTGGTCTCGCCGCCGCGCGCCAATTGGCGAAGGCCGGCGCCAAGGTGGTCGTGCTGGAGGCGGAGCGGGTCGGCTGGGGCGCATCCGGCCGCAATGGCGGGCATCTCAACAACGGCCTCGCCCACAGCTACCTCTCCGCCAAGGCGGAGCTCGGCAAGGAACGCGCAATCGCCCTCTACCGGGCGCTGGACGACTCCGTCGACACCATAGAGGCGCTGGTCGCGGAGGAAGGCATCGACTGCAATTTCCGCCGCGCCGGCAAGCTGAAGCTCGCCTCGAAGCCGCAGCATTTTGCATCAATCGCCCGCAACTTCGAGGCCCTGCATGCCGAGGTGGATCCGGATACGGCGCTGCTGTCGGCGGCGGATCTCAAGTCCGAGATCGGCTCGCCCTTCCATGGCGCGATGCTGTCAAAGAAGAGCGCCATGATGCATATGGGCCGCTTTGTGGCAGGCCTCGCCACTTCGGCCGCCCGCCACGGCGCCGTGATCCATGAGAACGCGTCGGTCACCGACCGCAAGCAGGCCGGCGGTAGGCACGAGCTGACCACCTCGCGCGGCCGCATCAGCGCCGACAATGTGCTGGTGGCGACCGGCGCCTACACGACTCCGAATTTCGGTTACTTCCGCCGCAGGATCATCTCCGTCGGCAGCTTCATCATCGCCACGCGGCCGCTAAGCGACGCCGAGATCGCCACGACCATGCCCGGCAACCGGACATGCGTGACCTCGATGAATATCGGCAACTACTTCCGGCTCTCGCCTGACAGGCGCCTGATCTTCGGCGGCCGTGCACGCTTCTCGGCGACATCGGACCAGCGCTCCGACGCCAGGAGCGGACAGATATTGCGGGCAGGCCTCGCGGCGATCTTTCCGCAGCTCGCCAAGGTCGAGATCGACTATTGCTGGGGCGGGCTGGTCGACATGACCAAGGACCGTTTTCCACGGGCCGGCTACCATGACGGCGTCTGGTACGCGATGGGCTATTCCGGCCACGGCGCGCAGCTTTCCACGCACCTTGGCATGATCATGGCCGATGCCATGCTTGGCCGCGAGGACCGCAATCCGCTGAAGGGGCTCGAGTGGCCGTCCATTCCCGGCTATTCCGGCAAACCCTGGTTCCTGCCGATGGTCGGCCTCTACTACAAAGCGCTCGACCGGGTGAGGTAGGCAGTAGGCAGAATCTCCCAATTCCCTGCTGCCAATTACCTACTGCCTATTCCCATGTGGAAGCTCTTCATCTCGAGATATTCCTCGATGCCGGCCTGCGCGCCCTCTCGCCCGAGGCCGGACAGCTTGACGCCGCCGAAGGGGGCGACCTCCATCGAGACCGAGCCGGTGTTGAGACCCACCATGCCGAATTCCAGCGCCTCGCCGACGCGCCAGGCGCGTTTCAGGTTTTCGGTGTAGAAGTAGGAAGCAAGCCCGTAGGGCGTGCCGTTGGCCAGCGTGATCGCTTCTTCTTCCGTCTCGAACCGGAAAAGCGGCGCGACCGGGCCGAACGTTTCCTCACCGGCGAGCTGCATGTCCTTTGTCGCGCCGGTCAGCACCAGCGGCGCGACATATTGAGGGCCGTCCGGCAATCCCGGCCTCTCGGTGATAATCGTTGCACCTTTGGCGAGTGCGTCCTCGACATGGCGGTTTATCTTCTCGACCGCTGCCATGTTGATCATCGGCCCGATGGCGACGCCGGGCTGCGTGCCGGGTCCAACCGTCATGGCGTTGACACGGGCGGAAAGCTTCGCTGCGAAGGTTTCATAGACTCTGGACTGCACGAGAATGCGGTTGGCGCACACACAGGTCTGGCCGCCGTTGCGGAACTTGGAGACGAGAGCGCCCTCGACAGCGAGGTCGAGATCGGCGTCGTCGAAGACGATGAAGGGTGCGTTGCCGCCGAGTTCGAGGCTGAGCCGCTTCACGCTGTCGGCCGCCCCGCGCATCAGCAGCGAACCGACCCGCGTCGAGCCGGTGAAGGAGATCTTGCGCACGGTCTCGTTCGCCATGATCTCATTGCCGATCTCGGCCGGCATGCCGGTGACGATGTTGATGACGCCGGCGGGGATGCCTGCCCGTTCGGCAAGCACGCCGAGCGCCAGCGCCGAATAGGGCGTGAACTCGGACGGCTTGATCACCACCGTGCAGCCGGCGGCCAGCGCCGGCGCGACCTTGCGGGTGATCATCGCGTTGGGGAAGTTCCACGGCGTGATGATGCCACACACACCGACCGGTTCCTTCAGCACGATGATGCGCCGGTCCGGCGTCGGCGAGGGGATGGTGTGGCCATTGATGCGGCGTGCCTCCTCCGCAAACCATTTGACGAAGGAAGCGCCGTAGCGGATCTCGCCCCTGGCCTCGTCCAACGGCTTGCCCTGTTCGGTCGTCAGGATCAGCGCGAGATCGTCCAGATGCGCAAGCATGAGGCCATGCCAGGCCTCCAGGAGGCCGGCGCGCTCAGCGTTGGTCTTTTTCCTCCAATCCCCATAGGCGGACGCTGCGGCCTCTACGGCCGCGCGAGTCTCCGGACCGGCCATATCGGGCACCGTGCCGATCGCCGCCTGGGTCGCTGGATCGACAACATCGACCGTCTTGCGGGAGCCGGCAGCGACCCATTCACCGCCGATCAGGCCGACTTCGCGGAAGAGACTTTTGTCTTTGAGGTTTTTCATCGAGAACGACCTTGCAATCAGGAGAGCGCGGCGACGACGGCGGCCGTGATGGCCTCCGTTCTGTCTTTGCCCGGAGTGGTTCCAATGCCGCGCGCGGTTGTCGCTTCGACCGCTTGCATGACCCGGCCGGCGGCGGCCGCTTCGCCGAGATGGTCGAGCATCATGGCGCCGGACCAGATGGCGGCGATCGGATTGGCGATGCACAGATGCGCGATGTCGGGCGCCGAGCCGTGCACCGGCTCGAACATGGACGGCGCCGAGCGATCGGGATTGATGTTGGCCGAGGCGGCGTAGCCGAGCCCGCCCTGGATCGCCGCGCCGATGTCGGTGAGGATGTCGCCGAACAGGTTGGAGGCGACGACCACGTCGAGGCTCTCCGGCGCCATGATCATGCGCGCGGCGAGCGCGTCGACATGATAGCTGGTCACGGCGACGTCAGAGTATTCCGCGGCCAGCTTTTGCGCGATCTCGTCCCAGAACACCATCGAGTATTTCTGCGCGTTGGACTTGGTGACGGAGGCGAGCTTGCCGCGCCGTGTCCGCGCCTGCTCGAAGCCGAAACGCAGGATGCGCTCGACGCCGGCACGGGTGAAGATCGAGGTCTCCACTGCGACCTCGTCCAGCGTGCCTTGATGCACACGCCCGCCGGCGCCGGAATATTCGCCTTCGGTGTTCTCGCGGATGCACAAAATGTCGAAACCTTCCGCCCGCAGCGGGCCTGTCACGCCTGGCAGCAGGCGGTGCGGCCGGATGTTGGCATATTGCACGAATGCCTTGCGGATCGGCAGCAGCAGGCCATGCAGCGAAACGGAATCCGGCACCTCCGCCGGCCAGCCCACCGCGCCTAGCAGGATCGCGTCGAAGCTGCGCAAAGTCTCAATGCCGTCCTCGGGCATCATGCGGCCGGTTTCCTTGTAGAATTTGCAGGACCAGGGGAACTCGGTTCCGGTCAAGGCAAAGCCGGCCTGCCCGGCCGCTGTCTCCAGCACGGACCAGGCGGCGGCGGTCACATCGCGTCCGACGCCGTCACCGGGGATCAGGGCGATCGAATAGGACTTCATCGGCATCTCTTTACAGGCTGATCAGGACGCTCTTTGTCCTGCGGTTGGTGAGATAGGCTTCGCGGCCAAGGTCCTTGCCGATGCCGGAGCGCTTGTAGCCGCCGGTGGGCAGAATATGGTCTCGCGAGCGGCTGTAGCGGTTGACCCAGACGGTGCCCGCTTCGAGTTTGCGTGCGAACCGGATCGTGCGGGACAGGTCCGAGGTGAACAGGCCGGAAGCCAGCCCATAGGTCGGATGGGTGGACAGCGCCAGTGCCTCGTCCTCGGTCTCGAATGTTTGGACTGTCAGGACCGGGCCAAAGATTTCCTCGACGATCGCCGGATTGGCCTGATCGACATTGGCGATCAGCGTCGGCTCATAGAAATAGCCGGGGTCGTCCATAACGTTGCCGCCGCTCAGGCACTCTCCGCCGGCCCCGACCGCCGCACGCACGATGGCATCGACACGCGCCCGCTGCCGTTCCGAGATGATTGGCGAATATTGGGTCGCGTCGTCCCAGGTAGGAGCTGGCCGCACCACCTTGATCCGCTCCAGGATGGCGGCCGTCAGCTTGTCGGCGACGCTTTTCTCGACGATCAGACGCGTGCCGGCCACGCAGGCCTGGCCGGCGTTGAAGGTGACGCTGCCGGCGATCGCCGTCGCCGCCTTGTCGAGATCGGCATCGGCAAAGACGATCTGCGGGCTCTTGCCGCCCAGTTCCAGCGTCATCGGCTTGACGCCGGTGCGGGCGACGTTCTCCATGATGGCCGAGCCGGCGCGGGTAGAGCCGGTGAAGGAGACCTTGGCGATTTCGGCATGGCCGGTCAGCGCCGTGCCGGTCGTCGGCCCATCGCCGAGCACCACGTTGACGAGCCCTGCCGGCAGGCCTGCCTTCACCGCGAGTTGCGCCAAACAGACAGCGGAAAACGGCGTCATCTCGGAGGGCTTCAGCACGACCGCGTTGCCTGCGGCCAGCGCCGGGCCGAGCTTCCAGCCGGCCATCGAGATGGGGAAATTCCACGGCGTTATCGCGCCGACCACGCCGTGGGGCTCGCTCATGATCATGCCGAGAGTGGTGTCGTCGGTAGGCACCAGCTCACTGCCTTCCTTGTCGGCGAACTCAGCGAAGAAGCGGATCTGCTCGGCGGTGACGGCGATGTCGCCGGCGATGAGCTGGCCGACGGGCCGGGTCGAGCACAGCGCCTCGATCCGAGCCAGCGTTGCCGCTTCCGCCTCGATCAGGTCGGCCCAGGCGTGCAGCGCCCTTGTGCGCTCGCGCGGCCTGACGCCCCCCCAGTTGCTGGCCTTCAGCGCCGCCTTGGCGCTTTCCACAGCGCGGTCGACGATATCCGCGTCAGCCACGGGACAGTCGGCATAGACCTTACCGTCGGACGGACGGCGCATCTCGATCGCACCATCGTCCGCGATAAGCTCTGCGCCGATGAAATGGCCAATCGGGAGGGGAACCGTATCCGGATCGAAGCTCAGGCTCATATCGAGGCTCGGTTCATAGGGTGACCGCTTTCCAGCATTGACTGGAGCGTAGCGCGTACTGCCAGGCAGCATGCGCTGTTCGGTGATCCGTTGCCGATGAATGTTGTGTGCTCGAGGCAAGAGACGGCAAATTCTTCGGCGCAGGCCAGTACGTCATGCAGGTTCCGCTATCCGACCGTCACGTAGATCTTGCGCACCGTCTCGATGGTCTTCCAGACACCGGTGAAACCAGGCTTCATCACGAAGCTATCGCCGGCGCGGTAGGTCACCACCTCGCCGCCATCGGGCGTGATTTCAATCACGCCCGAGAGGATGTGGCAGAACTCGAAAGTGTCGCCCTTGATTGAGCGCGTTTCCCCAGGCGTCGCCTCCCAGACGCCGGTATGGACGAGGTCGTCCTTGGCGACGTCCTGCGCCCAGGACTTGAAGGCGGGGTTGCCGGCAATCAGCCGTTCAGGCAGCGCCCCGGATTCGCGCGGGGGAAATGCAGGGCTGGTATCGACGGTCTTGAGCAGGGACAAGGGATGGCCTTTCAGCTTGGATTTCAATAGCCGCGCGACCGGTCGACGAGCCCGATAGGGTCGAGCCCGTCGCGGTGGCGGCGGATGTTTTCGATGACGGCCAGCGCGGCTGTCACGGGTTGGGTGACGCTGGCGACATGCGGGGTCAGCACGATCTTTGGATGCCGCCAGAAAGGATGGCAGGCCGGCAGCGGTTCGGGATCGGTCACGTCGATCATCGCCGCCGAAAGGTGGCCGCTGTCGAGAGCGGCGACAAGCGCCTTGTGATCGAGCTGCGGGCCCCGGCCGGTGTGGACGAGGGCCGCGCCCTTGGGCAGCTTCGCAAACAGGCGGGCATCGAGGAAACCGCGTGTCTCCTCGGTCAGCGGCAGCAGGCAGACCAGTATGTCGCTGGCCGCGAGCATCTCCTCCAGCCCGAGTTCGCCGTGATGGCAGGTCACGCCTTCGATCTGCCGTGGAGAGCGGCTCCAACCGGCGAGCGGAAAGCCGAAGGGCTTCAGGCGGTCGAGGACGGCCTGGCCAAGCTGCCCGAGGCCGAGCACGCCGATCCGGCGCGACCCGGCCTGCAGCTGGGGGACGTCCCGCCATTCGCCGGCGCGCTGCTGCGCCAGATAGGCAGGCAGGCTGCGATGCAGGGCGAGCACGGCCAGCGCCACATACTCCTGCATCATGCGCACGATGCCTTCCTCGATCGTACGCACGATCTTCACCTGCTCCGGTACGCTATCGAGGCGGAACTGGTCGACCCCGGCGCCAATGGAAAACAGGATCTCCAGGTTCCTGTAGCGGGCGAGGTCTTCTGGCGCGGTCCAGGTAATGAGATAGCGCACGGCGTCGGGATCGACCGTTGCGGCATCCATCGTGAAGGGGACGTCCGGCAGCTCCTTGGCGAAGGCATCGGCGAAGATCGCCCCGCGCCGCGCATCGGAATTGAACAGGAATGTCATTCCGGTTCCCTTCAAGCCGCGCAGCGGGCGCCCAGCGCCTCGATCAATCGCTGGCAGGTGGCGAGTTCGCTGGTGAGTATGTATTCGTCCGGCTTGTGGGCGCGGTCGATGTCGCCCGGTCCGCAGATGATCGCATCGAACCCGGCGGCCTGGTAAAGCCCGGCCTCCGTGCCGTAGCTGACGGCGGCAAGCGGCGCCTCGCCGGTCAAGACGTGCAGCAGTCCCGCAAGCGGCGCATCTGGCGGCAGCGACATCGCCGGATAGGCGCTCAGCGGCGCCCATTCGATGCGAAAGCCGTGGGCCGCAAGGGCCTCTGCTCGCGCCCTTACAGGCGCTAGCAGGCTGGCGGGGTCGACGCCGGGTATGGCGCGCGCCTCGAGGTCCAGCGTGCAGGTGTCGGGGATGATGTTGACCTGATGTCCGCCAGTCACCACGCCGGCTTGCAGCGAGGAGTAGGGCGGCTCGAAGGCAGGGTCGAACGGACCGTGCGTCAGCTGTTCGGCCTCGGTCACGGCCGCGCTCAGCGCATCGGCCATGGCATGGATGGCGTTGAGCCCAAGATCGGGTCGGGAGGAATGGCCGGAGCGCCCGTTGATGATCACGCGGGCGGCCGCCTTGCCCTTGTGGCCGCGCACGGCGCGCATGCCGCTCGGCTCGCCAACGATAACGCCGAGCGGCTTCGCGCAAAGTCCGGGAAGGCGGGCGATCAAATGCGGTACACCGCGGCACCCCACCTCCTCGTCATAGGAGAAGGCGAGATGGATCGGCCTGGCAAGGTGCATTTTCGCCAAGAGAGGCACCGTCGCGAGCACCGCGGCAAGAAACCCCTTCATATCAGTGGTGCCGCGTCCATAGAGCCGTTCGCCCTCCTTGCGCAGCGCGAAAGGGCTAGAACTCCATCGCGGCTCGCTGGCGGGGACGACGTCCATGTGGCCGGACAGAATATAGCCAGGGACGTTGGCGGGGCCGATCGTCGCGAACAGATTGGACCGGTCGCCTTCCGGCCCTCGGAGCAGGGCAGCCTGCGTCCCGTGCTCTGCGAGATAGGCCTCGATCCAGCCGGCGATATCGCCGTTCGGCTTGCCGGCGACCGACGGAAAGGCGACAAGTCGGTCCAGGATGTCGAAGACGTCCATTCCAGCCCTCAAAGCATTTCGGGTTTGGCATTTCGGGTTTGCCGGGATCGATGCCGTCGGCTACTCGATTTCGGCAGAGGATGTGCGCGTTCTTTCGCGATTGCGTGCCGAAAGCGGAAGTGTTTCAGTTGAATCTAGCGTTGCCGCATGGCTTTCGAGCAAATCGTATCGGTCTGCTTGTTTAGCGTTGGCAGCCGGAAAGTAGCCAGCGACACGTCGCCTTCTAGTACGATAATCTTTCAGGGGCATGGAATTGAAGCCGTCCGGAAGCTTGAAAATCGATACCTTCTCGATGCGGATTGGCGACATCGAAGGCGTTGAGCTGGACCGCTTGCATGCACTCTCGCTCTCCGTGGGATGGCCGCATCGCGCTGAAGACTGGCAATTCCTGCGGCAGTCGGGACACGGGTTCGTGGCGCTCGATGAGATCGGCCGGGTTCTTGGTTCGGCCATGTGGTTCGCGCATGGTACCGATTTCGCGACCGTGGGCATGGTGATCACCTCGCCGCGACTTCAGACGCTGGGGGCGGGGCAATGGCTGATGAAGCGGGTTTTCGAGAACGTCGTCGGCTGCGATCTGCGTCTCAATGCAACGCGCGCGGCAAGGCGGCTCTATCTCTCGCTCGATTTCCAGCCGGAGAAGACTGTCTATCAATGCCAGGGCGTCGCCCGCCTGGAGACGACGGGTCGCCCGGCGGACATTCTCGATGTCAGGACCTTGGACCCAAAGGATATTCCGGCAGCGATCGCGCTCGACGCGGCAGGATTTGGCGTGAGGCGGGCGGCGCTCATCGAAAGGCTTTTCGCACACTCGGCCGGCTATGGTCTTTTCAAGGATGGCAGGCTGAGCGCATTCGCGCTCTGCCGGCCATTCGGGAGGGGCCACGTCGTGGGGCCGGTCGTGGCGGAAAGCGACGCCGATGCCGTGGCGATCGTCCGGCCACACGTCCATGACCATTTAGGGTCATTCCTGCGGATCGACACCCATATGGACACTGGCGAGTTCGCCACCTTTCTGTCGCACGCTGGAATGCCAGTCTTCGACACGGTGCTGACCATGTCGCTGGGCAAACGCCTAACCGATTTTGCCGTCGGCGGTGCGACCAGACCGGAGAGCTATGCCCTGGCAAGCCAAACTCTCGGGTAGGTTGTTATTCGACTTTGCGTCAATCGGGCCGTCCGGGTGGTGTCTATCATCGCCCCGTTTGTTTTCAAATTCTTCGGATTCGACGCCCGGTACTACAGGGTCCTCGCTGCCGCTGTCCTGCTCACGACGTTAGTCTTTAATGCGCCTGAGGAGCCAGTCGGGACGCGTTCGGGATTGGACAGGCGCACAGCGGGTTGAAGGCGGCGATGGCGGCAGCGAGCGTCAAGACGTTGCCGATGATCGTCCGTCAGAACTCGGGGAGGGCGAGCAGTTTTGCCCTTGTCGTGGATCATCGAGGTTGAATTGATGTGGCGAGAACGGACATGGCGGCGCGGCTTCAGGCTGCTGGCCGAGGTCGAGCGTCGGCTAAAACTCGATCGCGAAGGGCGGATGTGCGACGGGGCTTTTCCGACCACTTGGGTCTTTCAGACATTCAGTCAGCCGACCATCCGACCTTTGTGAGAACAGAACGGAATGTGCGTCCCGAGATCAGCGCTCGGCTAAACCTGCCAAGGTTGCGCCAAGCCGCTTGGAAATTGAAACAATCCAGGTTCGCAGCTCCGGCCCAAAAGGTTTCTCCAGCATCGCCCGGTCCCAGGCCAGGAAATAGGGCTCCGGCAGCCTGATACGCTTGTCGAACGGCGCCACAAGCCTTCCCGAGGCGATGTCGTCGGCGGCCATCGACAGTTGTGCCAGCACGAAGCCCCTACCGTTGGCCGCAGCATCGATCGCGGCGCTCGACAGGGAAAAGGCGACTTCACCTGATGTCTTGCGGTGCACCGCGCCGATGCTTGCCGCCCATTCCGCCCATGTAGGCGGCGAGCGATGGTCGCGCGCCCATTCGATACTGAGAAGTGGCAGATCGAGGATATCGGCGGGCTTACGGACCGGATGTTTCGCCAGCAGCGCGGGCGAGCAGGCCGGCACCACCCAGTCGGTGAACAACTCGGTGTAGTGCTCGAAATCACGATATTTGGTGCCGTAGGAAATGCGGAAGTCGACCTGTTCGGCACTCAGCCTTGGCTCTGTCTCGGCGCCGACCAGCCGCACGGTGGCGCCGGGATGGCCGATCTGCCAATCCAGAAGCTGCGGACCGATCCATTTGCTGGCGAGCGACGGCAGGCAGGAGATGGTCAAAGTGTCGGCGAAACGGGCCCGTTCGATGACATCCTGGGCCCCGCGTATCTTTTCGAAGCCGATGGAAACCGCCGCGTGGTAGACGCGGCCCAGCGCTGTAAGGGCGACGCTCCTGCCGCGACGTTCCAGAAGCCGTGCGTCCAAGGCATCCTCGGCCTTGCGAATCTGCTGGCTGACAGCGCCAACGGATACACCGAGCTCGTTTGCCGCGGCCGTCACGCTGCCACGCCTGCCAAACGCCTCAAAGGCCTGTATCGCACGCAGCGGGGGCGTCTTGTTCACTTGGGCAACCATCCTGGGGTCAGCTTGATTTAGTTTTTCTAAAATAGAACGCAGATGCAAGCCCTATGTCGTCCCCGGTCCGCAAGATAATCGTTTGGGCGTTCACAAGCCCGGGAGGACGCCATGTTTCTTCGAAACTGCTGGTACGTTGCCGCATGGGACCATGAGGTTGCCGACCGGCTGGTGCCAACGCGGGTTCTTGGCGAGGACATTGTCCTCTACCGCCGCACCGACGGCGTGGTGGCGGCGCTCGAAGACGCTTGTCCGCACCGCAAGCTGCCGCTGTCGATGGGCCGCATCAAGGGCGATACGGTCGAATGCGGCTACCACGGCCTGACCTTCGACAGCGCGGGAACTTGCACGCGGGTGCCGGGCGTCGAAAAGATACCGCATGTCGCCTGCGTTCGTTCCTATCCGATCGCCGAGCGCTACGGCTTGCTCTGGGTCTGGATGGGCGAAGCGTCAAAGGCCGACCCCGCGCTGATTTTCGCCGTCGACCATTGGGGCGATCCGGCATGGGGCGTCAATCGCGGCGAGTCCATGGCACTCGATTGCAACTATCTCTACATGACCGACAACCTGCTCGACCCCTCGCATGTGTCGTGGGTCCACCAGTCGTCCTTCGGCGGGGTCCAGGCCATGGAGGATGTACCGCTCGAAACCACCGTGGGCGCCGACGGCGTGACCGTATGGCGCTGGGTGGTCGATGCCGCGCCGGCGCCCTTCTATGCGCCTTTCCTCAAATTCTCCGGCAATTGCGACCGCAAGCAGCACTACGAGGTGCGCTACCCCTCCAACGCGATCATCAAGGCGATCTTCGTGCCCGCCCGCACCGGCGGCGAAGGCAAGCCGCTGCACGAGGACGTGTTCCTCATGGACAGCTACAATTTCATGACGCCGGTCGATGAGAACCAGACCAAATATTACTGGTTCCAGATGCGCAATTTCGCCCCGGACGATCTGGAGGTTTCGCGCCAGTTCGCCACCTCCGTGCGCGGCGCTTTCGATGAGGATCGCACCGTGCTCAATGCGGTGCACAAGGGCATGGCCAACAAGCGCACACCCAATCTCGATCTCAAGATCGATGTCGGGCCACTGCGCTTCCGCCGCAACCTGGCCAAGCTGATCGCCAGCGAGGGTCAGCAATTGGCGGCCGCCGAATGAACGCATTCACCGCTCGCGACACTATCGCAAGAAGCGGATTTCGCGACCTGAAGGTGGTCGCGAAGGTGCGCGAAAGCGCCATCATCACGTCGTTCCATATCGAGCCGGTCAATCCAGAGGACTGGCGCGACTTCGAGCCAGGGCAGTTCCTGGTGTTCAAGATACCTATGCCGCAGGGAGCCGGCGAAAAGGCATATGTGCTGCGCAACTACAGCGTCTCCTGTTCCCCGGCCGCTAAGGGTCGCTACCGGATCAGCGTGAAGCGTGAAGCAGCACCCGCGCCGGGTCTGCCCGACGGAGCAAGCTCGTGCTTCCTGCATGACCGGATCGACGTTGGCGATGTACTCCAGGCCGAAGGGCCACGCGGCGATTTCGTGCTCGACAAGGCCAGCAGCCGTCCGGTGGTGCTGCTCAGCGGCGGCGTTGGGCTGACGCCGATGGTATCGATGCTGCATGCGCTGGCTGCAATGCCGGATCGCCGTGCCGTCTTCATTCACGCCTGCGAGAACGGCGACGTGCATGCCTTGCGTGATGAAGTCGCGGGCCTTGTCGCAACACGGCCTGGCCTGCGCGCCCACTATTGTTACCGGTCTCCGTCAGAGCGCGACAGGGCCGACGGGCACTTCCACAGCGAAGGCATGATTTCAAAGGATGTGCTGCAGCGTCTGCTGCCGATCGACGACTATGATTTCTACCTTTGCGGCCCGCCGCCTTTCATGCAGGCGGTCTACGCCATGCTGCGCGGGCTTGGCGTGCCGAAGCCTCGCATCGCATACGAATTTTTCGGCCCGGCAACAGTGCTGGAGCCTAATGCCGCCCGAGCCCCTGCCGCGCTGGCGCAGCAGGCACGGATCGAGCCGGCGGGCGAGGTGGCCACTGTGGAGTTTCGAAAATCGGGACTGACGGCGGTCTGGGATGGCAAGGCGGCATCGCTGCTCGACTTTGCCGAGGACCAGGGCCTGGCGCCGGAATTCAGCTGCCGGTCCGGCATCTGTGGCACATGCAAGTCGCGGCTGATTTCGGGTGAAGTCGCCTATTTTGAAGAACCCCTGGACGAGTTGGGAGCAGGCGAAGTGCTGCTGTGCTGCTCCAGGCCGAGCGGATCAGTCGTCCTGGATATTTGACAAGATCTTGATGCCGCGTCTGGGCGCGGGGAAACGGAAGTCGGGATTTGGAACAGTCGGTCAAACCAGCGTCGAGCCTGCCGCTCAATCCGCATATCGCGGCCTTGCCACCTTACAATGCAGGCATGAACATCGCGATGGCACGGAAGCTGAGTGGCCGTCACGACATTGCCCGGCTGGCCAGCAACGAGAACCCGGATGGCTGCTCTCCAGCCGTCATGGCCGCATTGTCCTCCTCATCCTTCGAACCATGGCGCTATGCCGATCCGGCCTGCACGGCGTTGCGAGCAGCACTTGGCGAAAGACTTCGTGTCGATCCCGGGCTGATCGTTGCCGGCAACGGCTCCGAGGAGATGATCGCCGCCATCTCGCGCGCCGTCCTGGTGCCGGGCACCTCTGTCGTGACCACGGTGCCGAGCTTCGGCTTGCATGAGATAGAGCCCCTGGCGGCAGGGGCCGATGTCATCAAGGTGGCGATGACACCCGAAATGGGGTTCGACCTTGCCGCGCTTGAAACGGCGATCGCCGCCAGGCCGCGTCTCGTTTTCATATCCTCGCCCTGGAATCCGGTTGGGCCGGGGCTCGACCATTCCAGCCTGCAACGGCTGATCGGCGCGGTACGGCCAGGCACCCTTCTTGTCCTTGACGAAGCCTATTTCGAATTCGCCGATGCCGGCGCGCCGGACGGCATCGAGGTCCTGCGCGGCAGCGGCATCGACCATGTGGTGCTGCGGACGTTCTCGAAAGCCTATGGCCTGGCGGGGCTGCGCGTCGGCTATGCCGTCTGCTCCGGCCTCGAGCTGGCAAGAGTGATTGCCGCCGCCAAGACGCCATTCAACGTCAATGCGGCGGCGCAGACCGCGGCCATCGCTGCACTCGCCGACGAAAGCTGGATGAAGGCGTCGGCCGACCGCGTCAGGGCCGAGCGCGTGCGCACCGCCGCCGGGCTTGCCGGCCTTGGCCTGGGGGTCGCGCAGTCGCAGACAAACTTCCTTTTCTTTGATTGCAAAGGCGACAGTTCGAGCCTTGCCGCTGCCCTCCTGGAGCAGGGGATCATTGTCAAGGCGTGGCGCGAAGCCGGTTATGAGCACTATCTGCGCGCCACTATCGGGCTGCCGGCTGACAATGACCGACTGATCGCAGCGCTTCAGGGGTTGATGGCGCAATGAGCGGCCTCGTGTCTCCAAGGCAAACGATACGGGACGAACGGGCGGTCCCGCTTTTGGTTGTCGACGCGATGCGCGACGCCGTTGGCGCCGCGAACGTACGCACCAGTGACGCGGATTGCGGCGCCGGCATCGTCGTCACGCCTTCATCGGCCGCCGAAATCGCGGCGGTGGTGCGCATCTGCCGCCAGAACGAGGTTCCGGTGGTGCCGCAAGGCGGGAAGACCGGCCTGGTCGGCGGCGACGTTTCGTGGCCAGGCGAGATCGTTCTTTCCATGGCGCGCATGAACCGCATCGAGCGGCTCGATCCGCTTGAACGCGTGGCGGTGGTCGGTGCCGGCGTCACCCTCGAAGCCTTGCAGACGGCCGCGCGCGAACACCGGCTGGAGCCGGGCATCGACCTTGCCGCGCGCGGCTCGGCGACGATCGGCGGCATGGTGTCGACCAACGCCGGTAGGGTGATGGCCTTTCGCAACGGCGTCATGCGCCACCGCGTGCTTGGCCTCGAGGCCGTGCTGGCCGACGGATCGGTCTATTCCGACCTGACACGGGTGGTGAAGAATTCCGCCGGCTATGATCTGAAGCATCTCTTTATCGGCGCCGAGGGCACGCTCGGCATCGTCACCCGAGTGGCCGTCAAGCTCGATCCTTCACCGCGCGCCACAGCGACCGCGCTGTTCGGGCTGCCATCGGTCGAGGCGGCCCTGCGGACAACTCGGCTGGCGCTTGAATCGGATGCCGGGCATCTGCGCGCGGCCGAGGCGATGTGGACCTCGTATTTCAGCCTGGCCGCCGCCGCGCATGAATGGTCTGAACGCAGTGTGCCGCTCGATCAGCCGCTGTTCCTGCTGCTGTCGCTTGGCGGCGCGCGCGAAAGCGCGCTGCGCGAGGACTTCGAGCGGATCTATTTGGAGACGATGCAGCAGTATCCCGAAGCGACCGGCATCATCGCCGACTCGCGGCGGCAGGAAGACGACCTGTGGCGGCTGCGCGAGGACAGCAGCGTGCTCTACCGCGCTCATCCCCACGCGCCTTCCTTCGACGTGTCTGTCCCATTGTCGGAAATTCCGGCCTATCTCGACAGAATCCTGCCCGGGCTCGCCGCCGTCGAACCGGATCTTGCACCCTATGTCTTCGGACATCTCGCCGATGGGAACCTGCACATCATCCTCAACCGGAAGGGCCCGCTGGCGCCTGACGTGGCGATCGCTGTCGAGCGCGTCCTCTATCAACAGCTCGGGGAGATTGGCGGTTCCTTTTCCGCCGAGCACGGAGTTGGGTCAAAACGCATCCATTCCCTGCTGGCGACAGCTGACCCGACAAAGCTCGACGCGATGGAGCGCGTGAAACGAGCGCTGGACGAGCGGTCGATCATGAACCCCGACAAGGTGCTTCCCCGCGATGCCTGGTTCGTTCGGTCCTCAAGCCCATCCCCTTCCGGCAATGAGAACCGATTGCCCCCCAAGAACACGAGCGACCTCAACGATGAGTAGCCCCATGCCGCAACCGCAGGGAATGAACGGATTGACCGCAACCACCCGACGTCCCGTGGAATCAGCGACGCGCCATGATGAGCCGGCACTAGCCTATCCCGGCGACTTTGCCGCCTTGCGCCAGGGCTTTCGCGAAGCGGCGGAGCGGGCGGGCGCAGAACTGTCCGAGTATGTCCATCCGCTGAACGGACCGGATGGCGAGACCCTGGCGACAGATGTGGCGCTGCTGGGCCGACGCGATGCGCGCAAGCTGATCGTGGTCATCTCGGGCACGCATGGCGTCGAGGGGCCATTCGGCTCGGCCTGCCAGACCGCCTGGCTTGGCCAGAAAAACCTGCGGCGCTTGCCTGACGACATCGCGATCCTTGCCATCCATCTCATCAATCCCTGGGGCACGGCGTGGTTGCGGCGCGTCAACGAAGACAATGTCGACCTCAACCGTAACTTCATCGACTGGTCGGCGAGTGCTCCGGTCAACAACGGCTATGCCGGTCTCCACGACGCCGTGGCATACCGCGAGTGGGAAGGGCCGGATCGAATAGCGGCTGACGAGAAGCTCGCCGCGGCGCGCAAGAGGCTTGGGCACGCCGGGCTGGCGGCGATTATCGAGGCAGGCCAATATGAGTTCGCCGACGGGATGTTCTATGGCGGCGGCGGCCCTGTCTGGTCGAATCGGACGTTGAACGAAATCCTGAAGACCTTTGCCGCCAAGGCGCGGCAGGCCATCGTCTTCGACCTGCATACGGGAGCGGGGCCTTACGGTTATCCGGCACTGCTTTCGGTGGCGAGTTCCGAGCATGCCGGTCTTGCCTGGGGCAAATCCATCTTCGGGCCAGCGCTGACGACCGTGCTGACAGGCCCGGGCGCCAAGACAGGCACCGGCATCGCGGCGACGGCGACTGGCTATGTCTCGGACGCCGTGCGCAAGGCAATGCCGAACGCGCGCGTGCTGCCGCTTGTCGTCGAATGCGGCACCCTGGAGGGGCCTGCCGTCATGGAAGCGGTGCAGGCCGACAACTGGCTGCATCTGTTCGGCAAGCTCGATTCGCCGCTCGGCAAGCGGATCCGGGAGACGCTGCGCTCGGCCTTCATTCCGGATGATCCGGATTGGCAGCGCGCCTGCCTGTCCAGCAGTCTGCGCCATTTCGACCGCGCGCTGGCGGACCTGAAGGCTGTCGAGCTGGATCAGGACGAAGCCATCAAAGGCGAACCGTCGTCACCCACCGTTCGCGCTGAGGTTGCCGATCCGGCGCCCGCTGACGAAGCAAAGATCACGACGCCGGCCGTACAGATCGACGAGCTTCACAAGAGCTTCGGCTCGCTTCTGGTGTTGAAGGGCGTCAATCTTACCGCTCACGCCGGCGAAGTGATTTCCATGATCGGCTCGTCAGGCTCGGGCAAGAGTACATTCCTGCGCTGCATCAATCTTCTGGAACAGCCGGACGGCGGAAAGGTCTCCATCGACGGCGAGGTAATCAAGATGAAGCCGGTGTCGAACGGCCGTCTTGGTCCGGCCGACATGGCGCAGGTCGAGCGTATCCGCGCGCGCGTCGGCATGGTGTTTCAGAACTTCAATCTATGGCCGCACATGACGGTGGTGGAAAACATCGTCGAGGCGCCCCGGCACGTGCTGAAGGAGCCGCGCGAGAAGGCCATCGAACACGCGCACGCCTTGCTGAAGAAGGTCGGGCTCGCCGACAAGCATGCCCACTATCCCGGCCAGTTGTCCGGCGGCCAGCAGCAGCGGGCGGCGATCGCCCGCACGCTGGCGATGCGGCCCAAGGTCATCCTCTTCGACGAGCCGACTTCGGCGCTCGATCCCGAGCTGGTCGGCGAGGTGCTGCGGGTGATTCGCCAGCTGGCGGAGGAAGGCAACACCATGATCCTCGTGACGCATGAGATGCAGTTCGCGCGCGAGGTCTCCCACAAGGTTCTGTTTCTCCACCAGGGAAAGGTGGAGGAAGAGGGTGCGCCAGCGGAGCTGTTCGGCAGTCCGCGCTCCGAGCGTCTGCGCCAATTCCTGGCCCGGACACTTTGAGGAAGCCGCATCCTCGAAGCGTCCGGTTCGGACCGGACAACTGCAATGAAGACCAACAACAAGGGGAACTGACATGAAACTGAAAGTCTTGACGCTGCTTGCCTTTCTCACGGGAACCATGGGCAGCGCATTGGCGGCCGAAGGCGAGCTGTCCATCGGCACGGAAGGCGCCTACCCGCCATGGAGCATGTCCGACGCCAACGGCAATGTCACCGGCTTCGACGCCGATGTCGGCGCCTTGCTCTGCGCCAAGCTTGACGTGAAGTGCCATTTCGTCGTGCAGGCGTTCGACGGGTTGATCCCGGCACTGAAGGCCAAGCGCTTCGATGTCATCATCTCGGGCATGTCGATCACCGCCGACCGCAAGAAAGAGATCAATTTCAGCGCCGGCTATGCCGAACTGGCCAACATGTTCGTGGCGGCCAAGGGTTCGGATCTCGCCGCCATCACTGATGTCGACACGCTGTTGAAATCGCTGGACGGCAAGAAGGTGGGCGTGCAGGCCGGCACGACCCACGCACATTTCCTCGAGAAGCGCGCCCCGAATGCCGATCTCAAGACCTACGACACGCTCGACCAGATGCAGATCGACCTGGCGAGCGGTCGCATCGATACCGCTTTCGCTGATCAATCCGCCTTGCAGGACTTCCTGGACAAGCCCGATGGCAAGAATTTTCAGCTGATCGGCGTCGAGATCAAGAGCACCTTCGATCCGACGCTCGGCGAAGGCATTGGCGTCGGCATCGCGCAGGAAAACACCGAACTCAAAGCCAAGATCGACAAGGCGCTTTGCGAGTTGATCGCCGACGGCTCGGTCGGCAAGGCCAGCCAGAAATGGTTCAAGACCGACATCTCCCGGCCCTGCAAATAAACGCTGAAAAGCTCTCGCATGCGTCCGGGCTGCCGGGCGCATGCGTCTCATTCACGCGGCACATTTAGGGAACTCAGATGGAATTCGGTCTCTGGCAGGTTTGGGAAGCGGGTTGGGTCACCGCCATCCTGCGCGGCGCGTCGATAACGATCCTCGTCGGTCTCGTCAGCATGGCGGCCGGTCTGGTGATCGGCATCGTCTGCGGTCTCATCAAATGGGCCCGGATATTTCCGCTTTCACTGTTGGTCGATGCCTATACATCGCTGGTGCGTGGCGTGCCCGAATTGCTCATTATCTATCTCTTGTTCTTCAGTTCGGTTGAATTCGTGACCAAGGTCGTGACAGCGTTCGGCTATGCCGGTGTCGCGGAGAGCGGCTATGCGTTCGTCATCGCGGTCATCGCCATCGGCGCGATCTCCGGCGCCTATTCGACCGAGGTCGTGCGCGGGGGGCTCGGCGCGATCCCCGATGGGCATATCGAGGCCGCTCGCGCGCTGGGACTGTCGGGTTGGCGGATCTTTAGCCGCATCATCGCACCGCAGATGCTGCGCATCGCGGTTCCCGGCATCAACAATGTCTGGCAGACGACGATCAAGGATACGGCCCTGGTTTCCGTGGTCGGTCTTCAGGAGTTGATGCGCGTTTCCTTCATCGGCGCGAATTCCACGCGCCATCCATTTATTTTCTACCTGATCGCGGCGGTGGTTTATCTGCTCATCACCCTTGTAAGCCAGGCCGGCTTCGACGGGATCGAACGCCTGCTCAGGCTGCGGACGAGAAAAGCAGTATGATAGACCTCATCCAGCTTGCGGCTCCAGTTCTGCTGAAGGGCCTATGGGTCACGGCAGCGCTGACCTTCGTTTCGGTGCTGATCGGCTTCAATCTGGGCCTCGGTCTGGCACTGATGCGGCTGTCGTCGAACCGGCTGTTGTCAGGTTTCGCCAAATACTACAGCAATGTTTTTCGCGGGACTCCGCTGCTGGTGCAGATATTCCTGTTCTACTACGGGCTTGGCCAGCTTTCGCTGATCAAGGACAATGCGGCTTTGTGGTGGGTGATCAGCGACGGCGCACGCTGCGCCGTGCTGGCGCTTGCATTGAATACGGCCGCCTACACGTCAGAAATCCTGCGCGGCGGATTGATGTCGGTTCCGGTCGGTCTCGTCGAAGCAGCCCAGGCGTGCGGCATGTCGCGCATGCTGCGGTTCCGCCGCATCGAGTTCCCGCTCGCCATCCGCCAGGCGCTGCCGGCCTATGGCAACGAGCTGATCCTTGTCGTCAAAGGCACCAGCCTCGCCTCGACGATCACGGTGCTCGAAATCACCGGTTACGCCAAGCGGCTGATGAGCCAGACCTTCGCGATCTTCGAGATATTCGCCATTGCCGGGGTGCTCTACCTGGTGATCAACCTGCTGCTGATCGCGATTGTCCGCGTCCTTGAACGCTTTCTCATGCGGCACGAGACGTCTTCTCGTCGAAAATCGGTAGCGCTCACCCAGGTCGATCTACCGTGATTTCGTCACATCTTAAGATTGGCTGTTTGATCTGCCCGCTCTCTGCAACCCATCATCATCGATAAGCCCGGGACCGCGTCGGCCTTAGGGTTCGCGACCCGAAAGGTTGCCCCTATCTCATTCGTCCACCGTCCCCTGGAGAATGCAATCCTCGGCCAAGGGCGATCTCGGGCCCAAACTACCGCATTCTCTTTGGGCTGCTCCGAAAGCGGGCCGTCCGTGTCCGGCCACATTTCGGCCAATCACAAAGTGAGTCCTGGGCCACTCGGGCTAAATTGGTATGTCGAGCCAGTAATCAATCTCGTTCGTTGTTTTCGGGTTCGCCAGACCATACGAGATCGTACGAAGGATATGGGCTGGCTAACAATCCGCTAAACCATTGATTTTCCTTAGAAAGATCACACTCTTGCATAGTTCGGCCTGTGGTCTCATCCTAGTCGGATGAAGTCTGAGGAGAAAGCTTCCGGCAGCAGAGCGGACACCACTGAGCGACCGGTTTCGGCATTTCGAGAACGCAAAGTGGCGCGGAATGTTGCGAGCAAATCTTCGCAGCACGGCCGCCAAAGTGCGCGGTGAAGCAGCGGCCGCGCAACCAGGGGAGCCTGATTTGACCTTGCCTTCGTCTACCAACAAGCGTGCGCTGATCACAGGGGCGGGTGCTGCCGACGGCATCGGCTTTGCCATCGCGCGGCAGCTTGGCCTTGCCGGTCATGCCGTTTTCCTGAGCGGTGCCAGCGCGCGTGTACTCGATCGCGCCGCCGAGCTTTGCGCCGAAGACATCAATGCCAAAGCCGCGGTCGCCGATCTCACCATCGCAGTCGAAGTCGCGCGGCTGCGGGCGGATGTCGGCGCTGTCGACATCCTGGTCAACAATGCCGGCATGGGCTCGCTGGCATCGCCCTCGGCCGACAGGGCGTTTCTCGCCATGACGGAGGCCGACTGGGACCAAGGGATTGCCGTCAGCCTGAAGACGGCCTTCCTGGTCACCCGGGCGTTTTTGCCGGCGATGGTAAAGGCAGGCTATGGGCGTATCATCAATGTGGCGTCGGTCACCGGGCCATTGGTGGCTTTCGAAGGCACATCAGCCTATTCCGCCGCCAAAGCCGGCATGGTCGGCCTGACGCGCACGCTGGCGCTCGAAGTGGCAAAAAGCGGCATCACGGCCAATGCCGTGGCGCCCGGCTGGATCGAAACAGGTTCGTCGAGCGAGATGGAACGGCAAGCTGCCCTGCACACGCCACCGGCGCGGGCCGGGCGACCGGACGAGGTTGCCGCAGCGGTGATGTTCCTGGCATCGGAAGGCGCGAGCTACGTCAACGGCGCCCTGCTGGTGGTCGACGGCGGCAACAGCCTTCAGGAGCGCAAGGGCTGACTCCGAGACGACCGGTCGTTCACGATCGGGTCGGGTTTATGGAAAGCACTGGAAACGGCATCGCCAATGCATTCGCCGAGGCTGAAGCGACGGTCCACCAACTTCCTGACGGATGCATCGATTCCCCAGCGGAGCTTCCGCCATCCACAAAGTTCAGACCAGCGAGCGCATCAGCGTTGCCTTTGCCGAAGCGAGATGCGCCTGGCAGGCCCGTCTGATGCGCTCGGGATCGCGGCTTTCGAGTGCATCGATATAGGCCAGATGCTCCAGAATCGCAGCTTGGTTGCGCTGCAGTTCATCATGCTTGTTCCACTGATAGTGGTAGTGAAAAATGAAGCTGATGATGTCGTAGAAATCGTCGATGAAGCGGTTCGGAGAAGCCTCGTTTATGAGCCGATGAAAGCGGTTGTCGAGGCCGGAGAAGTCGTGATAGCGGCTTTCAATCCGCTTTAGCAATTCGGTATGTGCGACCTTGAGCGCGGCGAGCTTATCCCACAGCGGAGACGTGTTGGGTTGCCGTGAAAAGAGATGCGCCGAGCGCAGCTCGAACATCACCCGGATCTCGAACAGCTCAAGAGCGAAATCCTCCGTGAAGCCCTTGAAAAGCCAGCCGGTGTTCGGCCTTTTCTCGAGCAGCCCAAATCGGCTGAACCGGATCAGGAACTCACGAATACCGTTGGTCGCGACACCGAACTGCCGGGCAAGTTCGAGCTCGTTGATACTGGTGCCAGGCCTGGTGTCACCCCGCAGCATCCACTCCATGAACTGCTGTTCGACATGGTTGGCCCGCGACGTGGTTTCGGCGTCGGGATAGTAGTCGCTATCCTCGACCGCGCGGCCTGCCGTCCGGACGCCGCCGCGCTCCGCGACGAGTTCGCGGTGGGCAAGTTCTCCCAGAACCTTTCGAACGGTCGTACGGCTCACTCCCATCCGCCGTCTCAGCTCATTTTCGGAGGGGAGCTCCCCGCTTAATTGTCCATCCCGCAGCATGGTGGCGGCGCGGTTGAAGGCCTTTTTGTACACAGTGTCGGTTCGCATCGGTTCTTCCTCGGAGCAACACCTTGTCCTTTCTAGCATGAACTTTATCCATAAAAAACAACTTGACCAAGTGATGGTGGTTGTTTTTTATCGATAAGAAGAAGCTGAAATACAGCAAAAGTTTTGACGGCGAGGGCTCGAACGAGCTTTCGGCGGGGAGGAGAACTTTGCCTGAATCGGGAAACACCGGCACCACTGCCGGCGAGGCTGCATTGCCGGAGTCCGGGAAGCAGGAAGCCGTTCCAGGCCTTGCGCTTGGGCTGGCCCTGCTGAGTGCTGGTCCGGTCGTCATCCTGGTGCTGCTGATCGTCTTGCTTAGTTTTCTGTCACCCTATTTCCTGACAGGGCGCAACCTCAGCAACATCCTCGCCCAGACCGCCGTTATCTCGGTTGTCGCAATGGGGCAGCATCTGGTCATCCTGACACGCGGGATCGATCTTTCCGTAGGCTCGAACGTTGCACTGGCTTCCGTCGTCGGCGCGCTCAGCTTTCACGCCGGTGCTCCCGCAGTCGCAGTGATCGCGGTGATGGTTGGCTGCGGGGCGGCGGTCGGCGCCATCAACGGGCTTTTCTATGTCTTCGGCCGGTTGCCGCATCCTTTTATCATCACGCTGGCGACATTGAGCATCGCCAAGGGCCTGGCACTCCAATTGGCCGATGGGCGCGCCATTCCTGGAATGCCGGAGGCCATCGATGCGCTGGGCCGCGAGGCGGTCTGGGGTCTGCCGGGTTCGGTCTTCGTCGTTGCCGGCGTTGCCGCGGTCCTTTTCGTCATGGCCAAGACGATGGTCTGGGGGCGCTGGATCTATGCCGTCGGCGGCCGACCTGACGCTGCCGTGCGCATGGGCATTCCCGTGTCATGGGTGCTGGTTTCGGTTTATGTGATCTCAGGGCTGTGCGCCGGCATCGGCGCGGTCATCCTCGCCGGCCGTACCGACGCCGGTTCGCCCTTGTTCGGCAATCTGCTGGAACTGGACACGATCGCGGCGGTGATCATCGGCGGTGCCAGTTTTCTCGGCGGCCGCGGCCATCTTGGCCATGCCTTGATCGGTGCCATCATGATCGGCGTCATCCGCAACGCGCTGAATCTGCTTAACGTCAACGTCTTCTTCCAGCTCATCGTCATCGGCGTGGTCATTGTCATAGCGGTCGAGTCCGACGTGCTGCGCAACTACCTCGAAGGGCGTGTGCGCGTCATGCAGGCCGGGAGGCAGTCATGAGTGCCGTTGCGGCCAGCGTCGATCATACAGCCTCTGCCGACCGTCCTGTGCTGGCGGTGCGAGGCGCGACCAAGCGTTTCGGCTCGGTCATGGCGCTGGACGATGTCAGCATCGAGGTCCGGCGCGGCGAGATCCTCGGGCTTCTCGGCGACAATGGCGCCGGCAAGTCGACGTTGACCAAATGCATCAGCGGGGTGCACCAACTCGATGCCGGCGCGATCCTTCTGGACGGTGCGCCGACGCAGGTACGCTCCCCCGCGGATGCGCGCTTCGCCGGCATCGAGACCGTCTACCAGGACCTGGCGCTGTTCGACAATCTGACGCCTGGACAGAACTTCTTTGCCGGTCGCGAACTGGCCTGGCCGCCATGGCTTCCGCGCGGCCTGCGATTTCTTCAACAGCGCAAGATGGATGCCGAGACCCGCGTTCTGCTGGCAAACCTTAAGGTCACCTTGCCGCGGCTCGACGCCGTCGTTGCCATGATGTCGGGCGGCCAAAGGCAAGCCATCGCAGTGGCGCGGTCGACCGTTTTTGCCCGCAAGGTTGTGATCCTCGACGAGCCGACCGCAGCACTTGGCCTGCGCGAATCACGCCAGGTGCTCAACCTCGTTGCTGCCCTGCGTGACCAGGGCAACGCAGTCATCCTCATCACCCACAATATGGAGCATGTCGTCGAGCTTGCCGATCGCGCCGTGGTGCTTCGCCAGGGCCGCAAGGTTGGTGAACTTGTTCCGACCAAGGACAACAAGCAGGAGCTGGTTTCCATGATCGTTGGAGCCTGATCCGTTCGAGATTTGGGGGCCGTTCCGGTCCGCAAATGCCTGAAGCGACTTCCGCCGGAAGACGCCTCAAATTCCAAGGGAGGAATGGAATGCCAATGAACCGAAAACTGTTCGCTGGGCTGGCGATCGCCATTGCGTTTGCGATGCCCGCTTCTGCCGCCGACAAGATCAAGGTCGGCCTGATTACGAAGTTCCCGGTGCCGTTCTACTCGACCATGGAGGACGCCGCCAAGAAATACGCGGCCGCCCATCCCGAGATCGAACTGGTCACCGGCCAGGGCCAGGCAGCAACCGACATTGAGGGTCAGATCGCTCTGATCGAGTCCATGATCACGCAAGGCGTCAAGGGTCTGGCGATCACTCCGGTCGATCCGACCGTTGCTCCGGCGCTCGACAAGGCCGTCGCTGCAGGCATCAAGGTGGTTCTCGTCGACAACAGCATCCCAAACTGGAAGGGCCAGACCGCACTGGTCTCGACCAACAATCTCAACGGCGGCAAGATCGCCGGAGAGTACCTGAAGACCGTGCTCAAGAGCGGCGACAAGATCGGCATTCTGCAAGGCGTCCCAGGTGTGCCGGCGCTGGACGACCGGGTCACCGGGATGATGGAGGGCCTTGGCGACGTCAAGGTCGAGGTGGTTGGCAAGGGCGCAACCAATTGCACGCTCGAACTTGGAACGTCAGTGACCGAAGACATCCTGACCGCCAATCCCGACCTCAAGGCGATCTACTCGGCCTGCGGCCCGCCAATCCCGGGAGCCGTCAAATCGATCAGCAATGCGGGCATTGCCAACGACAAGATCATCCTGGTCGGCTTCGACGCCTGCTGCGGTGAGATCGAAGCCATCAAGTCGGGCGCGGAAGATGCCAGTGTTGCACAATTTCCGGCAAAGATGGGCGAGCTGGGCATCGACACTGTCGTCAAGGCAATCCGTGGGGAAGCTGTGGAGGCAAATGTGGATACCGGCGCCGGGCTCGTGACGCTGAAGAACGTCAAGGACTTCGAATAGGCACTCACACCTCGGCCCGGCGGCTACCCCAACCGCCGGGTTTTTTTTGGAACATTTCAGGAAGATGCCCGAATGAAAGCGCTCGTATGCCGAAAGCCCGGCGAATTGATCTTCGAACATCGCCCGGCGCCGGGGCGGCCGGAAGCCGGATGGGCATTGATCAACATCAGCCATGTCGGCATCTGTGGCACCGACTACCATATCTTTGAAGGCAAGCACCCCTACCTGGCCTATCCGCGGATCATGGGGCATGAACTCTCCGGCACTGTGAAGGCGGTTGGTCAAGGCGTCGCCATCGAGGCCGGAGAACGGGTCGTCGTAAATCCCTATTTCGCCTGCGGCAAATGCATTGCGTGCCGTCACGACAAGCCCAATTGCTGCGTGTCGATAGAAGTGTTGGGCGTTCATCGCGACGGTGGCATGTGTGAACAATTGTTGGTGCCTGCCGGCAACCTTTACCCGGCCGCAGGACTCTCAGCCGTTGACGCGGCAGCCGTGGAATTTCTGGCGATCGGCGCCCACGCGGTGAGGCGCTCCAAGCTTGCTGCTGGCGTCCGTACGCTGGTCATCGGCGCTGGGCCGATTGGATTGGGTACGGCATTGTTTGCCCGTCTTGCAGGCCAGGCGGTGACGATCATGGATATGAGCAGAGAGCGGCTCGACTTCGCCGAACGCCAACTCGGTTTTCCTGTCATCGACAATGCATCGGCCTCGCCTGTCGAGCTGGTGCGGGAGCGAACCGATGGTGACGGTTTTGACCTCGTCTTCGACGCGAGCGGCAGCAAGGCCTCGATCCAAGCCGCATTCAGCTACGTGGCCCATGGCGGCGCCATGATATTGGTCAGCGTCATCAAGGACGAGGTTAGCTTCTCCGATCCCGAATTCCACAAGCGCGAAATGATTCTGATCGGCAGTCGCAACGCGACGCACGCCGACTTCCAGCACGTCATCGCCTCGATCCACGCCGGAAAAATACCAATCGACCAACTCGTCACCCACCGCACCACCCTGCATGACAGCCCCCGCGATATCGCGATCTGGGCTCGGCAGAAATCCGGCCTGATCAAGGCCGTTATCGGCGTGGCGGAACTTGGCTGACTTCAGCAAACGCGGATTGTCGGACCCGCAGCAGACGGATCATATTTGGACCGGCGGCCGATGCGTACCCTCACCAAGCTTCTAGAGAACGAGGAAGATCGTTGACCAACGAAATCGTCACGCCCATTTTCCAGTTTGGCACGAGCCGCTTTCTGCAGGCGCACGCAGCGCTCTTCGTGCACGAGGCGCTGTCGGCAGGCGATGCGGTCGGACCCATCACGGTGGTCGCGATCAGCGGCTCGGCGAGCGGCCGAGCCCGTTTGCAGGGGCTCGCCCGCGATGAGGGCTACCCGGTTGTCATCCGCGGGCTGAAGAAGCGCCACCGCGTCGAGCATGAAATCCGCGTGAAGAGCATACGGCGCGCGCTTGATGCCGAACTTGACTGGTCGCGGTTGACCACGCTGTTTGCGGAACAAGCGGAATTCGTTGTTTCGAACACGACGGAGGCGGGCCTCACCATTCCATCCGATCTCGTCGTCGACCTCACCCACGCCCGCGGCCCGGCGCCGGCGGGATATCCGGCAAAATTGCTCGTTCTGCTCGCGCACCGATTTGCGGTGTCGGCAAGGCCCGTCGTGGTGCTTCCAACCGAATTGGTTCCGCGCAATGGCGACACGCTGAAGGAAGCGTTGATCGCTTTGGCCAAGCGAAGCGGCGCCTCCGACGCCCTTTTGTCGTTCATCGCCGACGATTGCGTCTTTGCCAACTCGCTGGTCGACCGCATCGTCTCGTCGGCCATCGAGCCCGTCGGGGCAGTCGCGGAGCCATACGCGCTATGGGCGATTGAACAGCAAGCTGGGCTGAGGCTGCCTTGCCGTCACCCCGCGATCGCGCTTGTCGATGATCTCGACCGCATCGAGAGACTGAAGCTGCACATCTTGAACCTCGGTCACACGGTGCTCGCACAATACTGGATGGCCGATGGGCTGAGACCCAACCTGACGGTGCGCGAAATGCTGGAAGTCGATGGATATCGAAGCTTGCTGACGGAGATCTATGGTTCCGAGGTCGTTCCTGGCTTCAAGGCCCGGGGCCTGGAGCAGGAAGCGACAGCATACGTAGCGACCACGCTTGAGAGGTTCGACAACCCTTTTCTTGATCATCGTCTGAGCGACATCGCCGCTGGTCACCTGACCAAGGTTCAACGGCGTATCGGCGGCTTTCTTCAGTGGGTGCCGGAGGAGCGCCGTCGACAGTCGCCATCTCTCGAGAAGATTCTCTCGGCCGTCGACCAGAATGCGGATCGCCAAAACGTCGTCCCATAATTGCATCTGTGCTGTCGTATTGGCTCGGCTGGTTGTGCGATCAAGGGTATCGCAACAACCCAATGGATCTGGGGGCGAGGCTAGGCGCCGCCCACAGATAGCAGCTTTCGCTGTTCGGATGGCAGTCAGTGCGGTCGATATGTGAGCGCCACGACACCATTCGCGAAGCGGTGCGTGCGGACGAGTTCCATGTTTATTTTGTCCGCATCGATGTCCGCAAAAGCGCGTTTGCCCTGACCGACTTTGGTAGGCAAGACTAAAAGGTCGTATTCATCGACGAGGTTGTTGTCCAACAGCGTTCTGTCCAGTTCCGTGATACCGTATTTCAGGATATGCCCGCCGGCCTGCCTCTTGAGCATGGCAAGTCCTTCGGCCACATCGCCTTTGATAAGCGATGCATTCCACCCGACCTCGTCGAGCGTCGTTGACGCCACCAGCTTCTTCAGCCCGTTGATTCGATCCATGTAGGCGCTTCCGGTCGCGTTAGGCCAAACCGGAGCGAAGTACTCATAGGCTTTGCGGCCGAGAAGGAAGAACTCGACATCGTCCAGCTTCCGAAGGGCAAACGCCCTGACCTCGTCGTCGAAAAACCGTGACGCCCAGGTCATCGGCGACTCGACGATGCCGTCGAGTGAGATGAAACTCGAAACCATTAGTTTTCTCATGTCAGTCGCTCCTTGTGTTGGATGCCAAAACACGGGCGGACCCATCAGGATCGCGCCGTCTAAATCTGTCCACCTGCCGTCGGCGAGGAATGCTCGATTGCGCCAACCATCGCCGGTCACCCGCCGCCCTTTTTGCGAAACGGATTGGCTACGGCGCCTCAGCGCGCCGGTAGCGACCGGCGCATGAACGTCGCTGTGGCGAACATCGATCAGCCGGCGCCCCTGGCGCGTTGCGGCCCCATTCAGTTCAGGGATCGCATCCAGCCGGCCATGAAGTCCGCAGACAATATCGGAAAGAAATTGGCGCCTCAGCATGCATGGTTCCCTTTCGTTGTGGCGAGATGGAGGAGCGCAACGAGCGTGAAAACGCCAGCTGTCGCGACGAACGCCGTGCTGAACCCGACCGCTGTCGCAAGGCCGCCGAACGCAATTCCGCCGATACCGAGGCCCGCGTCATAAGCGCCGTTCCACAGTGCGCCTGCGCCATCCACCTGCGAGGGAGCCGCGCGGGCGAGCAGCTCGGCGAGAGTCGCGGTTTGCAGCACGCCGAAGGCTATCCCGCTCAAGAGCATGCCGCAGAGCACCTCTGCCTCACCCGTGGCCGCCAGGCCGATTGCGGCGACGACACACGCGGCGAGGCCAGCGAGCATAGGCAGGCGCGTGCCGTGCCTGTCGACATGCCGTGCCGAAAGCCAGCGGGTAACGGTTGCGCCCAAACCCTGAAGCAGCAGGCCCAGCATGATCGTCCCGCTGGTCGCCTCCGGATGGGCGAGAGGAAGAAAGGTGACCGCTGCGCCGACAAGGACCGCGCCGCAGCCGAGCGAGATTGCCGGCCCGATTGCCAGGCCCAAAGGCGGAAGGCAGTGAGCCTCGTGCATCTCGATCTTCCGCTCGGAAGGAAGAACCGCGGTCGCGGCAATGGCGGCAAAGGCAAGCGCCGCCGCGCAGACGGCTGTCCCCGGTGCACCGAGATTCGTCAGCACCCAAGGGCCGAGGGGAACGGCCACGATCGCCGGAACCGCAGACGCGACCCCAGATATGCTCATGGCTTCGGCACGCCGCGACGGTGGTGCCATCTGGGCCGAGAGACCGGAGGCGGCGACGAGCAGCACGCCAAGTGCAAGCCCGCGACCTGCGCAATTGAGGAGCAGCAGCGCGAGCGAAGCAGGAAAGGCCGTAAGGCAGCCTAGACCGAGCATGCCGAGGGCGAGCGCAAGCGCGCTCTTACGACCGGCGCGGTTGATCACCTGTGGCGCGGCAATTTCGCCGACGATGGTGGCTGCCATCAAGGCGCCGGTTGCGGCGCCTGCGCCGCTGGTCCCTGCGACAGCCGACGCATGCGCGGGAATGGCCGACAGAAGCAGATAGAAGCTGCTCATTGCCGAAAGCATCACGCCTGCAATGCTCAGCATGGGAGCCGTCAAAATCGGCTCAGGAGCGGTTCGCGCCCGTGGTGCGGTAATTGCGGTTGTCGCCATGGTCTTGTCCTCACAGATGACGAGGCCCGGCTTACCGTGATACTGGTCTTGACGACATGGCCAGTTGTTGGGGAATTTAGTTGACCAGTTTGAACGCGGACATCGCTCTCAGCCTTGACCGCTCGATCAATGAGAGCCTCGGCAGTCAGCTCCGCCGCGGCCTGCTGACCCGAATTCGAACCGGGGCCTTGCGCCCGGGCGTCCTCCTTCCCTCGACCCGCGCGCTCGCCGCCCAACTGGGTGTCTCGCGCCCACTTGTGGTCGACGCCTATGCGCAACTCGCCGCCGAGGGATTCCTGACCCCGCGTCAGGGCGCACGGCCGATGGTCGCCGCCGGCTTGGCGAACGTCGCCGCCCCGGCCGAGCAGCGGTCCGCCGATGAGGTGATCCGCTACGATCTGCGGCCGGCCATGCCGGACGTAGGGCATTTCCCGCGCAAGGCCTGGCTGAGCGCCGTCAGGCAGGTGCTCCAGACCCTTCCGGCGAGCGATCTCGGCTATGGCGACCTTCGCGGGAGTTCGGTCCTCCGGGCTGCGCTCGCCGATTATCTCGGCCGCGTGCGCGGCCTCATCGCCGACCCCTCACGCATCTTCATCACCAGCGGCTTTGCCGAAGGGCGCGCCCTGGCCTGTGTTGTCCTGCATGCCGTCGGAGCGCGCAGCGTTGCGGTCGAGGATCCGGGTTACAGCGATTGGGTCGCGGTCGACAAGGCCGGGCTCCTCCGAGTCCCCGTGCCGGTGGACGAGGATGGGATCGACGTCGACCAGCTCATCGCGACCGGCGCCGATGGCGCGCTGATTACTCCGTCGCACCAGTTTCCGGTTGGCGGCGTGCTCAGCGCGGTTCGGCGACAGCGCCTGGTGAAATGGCTTCATGAAACGGACCGCTATATTCTTGAAGACGACTATGATGCGGAGTTCCGCTACGATCAGGCGCCGGTCGGGGCACTACAGGGCCTCGCTGCCGATCGGGTCGTCTATGCAGGCACCGCAAGCAAGACACTGGCGCCGGCGCTGCGCCTCGGCTGGCTCGTGGTTCCGCCGCAGCTGATCGCACCGATGAACCGCGAGCTGCGGCGCTGGAGCGAAGGACCTCCGCGCATCGATCAGGACGCACTTGCGCACCTTCTGCAGTCAGGCGCCTATGATCGGCACTTGCGGAAGATGCGCCGTATCTACCGTGATCGCCGCAACAGTCTGCTGAGCTGCTTGAGGGACGAACTCCCGGACGTCGAGGTTGAGGGCGCGGCAGCGGGTCTCCACGTAACGGTGCGACTGCCCGCAACCATTGGTCGAGCCGGTGAGGCCGACATCGTCGCGCTTCTCCGAAAACGGGGCGTGGCGACCGAAGCGCTCGGACGATATTCTCAAACCGCGGCCGGGCCACGGCGCTTGTTCATCGGCTACGGCCGAATTCCCGACAGCGCGATTGCTTCCAGCGTCCGCTTGCTCGCGCAGACCATCCGTGACGTCTCGCCCCAGTGAAGTCCGGTGATCGCGGTCGGTGCAACGTGCATTTCTGCCCCATACACGCTCAATTCTTCCAGTTTGAATTGAGCGCTATCGCGTAAGTCCATAAGTTGTAGGCGAAATGATTTTGGGGGCCTTTTCGTCAGTCCTGTCCGGCAAATGATGGCACTCGTCAGCTCATGACTCGCCGTTTTCTAAAGGCTTGGGAACGATGCTTGCGATAGGCGGCGACAACGACGTGCAGGCTGGTTCCGACCTGGGCCGCCGGGTCATATCCGCTCCTTGCAGATCCGACGGAGGCGTGCAATCGGTCAGATTGCGTCGCTCGCAAAGCAAAGACTTACCTCAGCGCCGGGCTCACTATGAGACCTGGATCAAACCTGCACGACGGGCCGCCTTCAAAAATGCCCGTCTTGCTTGTTGCGGAGCCCGCCATCCGTCCAAGGCGTCGCGGCAAGTGCGGCGGGCAGCTCGATAGCTTGGTCCTCTCGCCCATTCCGGCCATTGGTCATGAAGGCACTCAAGTGCTTCCCAACTGCTGGCAACCACCCGCTCCCTCGAGGGTCTCACGCGCAGTCTCACTGGTTCGGAAAATCGAATATCCCTCATAGCTTTGTGCGCTCCCGCAGACCGATTACATCGACTTGTTGTAGGGGCCTCTCGAAGCCGCTCCGAAAGCGCCAACTGCCTCGGCCGCGACGATGTCGCCTGCGGCCTGTACAAGCAAATCCATGCGGCGGGCGAAGGCAACAAATGTGCTGCGAGCGGTTTCGGCATCCACCTCGCCGGCGAGGGCTGCCCGACAGGCATTGAGCGCGACGCCATGAGCAGAGTTTCGCTTCGATGGCGGCCATTCATCCAACAGGACGAAGGCGTCTTTTACGCTTTGAATGTCGGTCGGAAACCCAAGACCCACCAGCACCCTCACGGGATGCTGAAATTGATTGTGTTCCATATTTTCCTCCGTTTCACGCGATTAGCTCAATCGATCGGAAGCCTTTCCCATGGCGCGTGCGCGATAGATTGCGGGCGTCGCGCCTTAGCCTGCCGAACTCCCGTTTCCAGGAGGACCTTTGCTGTCGGTAAGATTCCGCGCGGCCAGAAACATCACCGTGTATGCTGCTTTGCGCCGGTCCCAACCCGCGGCCTCCGCTCTGTCGAGCAAGTCGACCAGTATCGGGTCAAGCGCAACCTTCAGGTCTGCTTCGTAGTTCAGATCGGTGGCCGCACGCGCCGGCGGCGGGATTACGTTCAAGTTCATCACGTTCATGGCTCTACCCATTTGTCAGGGTGTCCGGGCCCACCGGGCGCGGACACAGCCGTTGCCATCAGAAGTCCATGCCACCAGCCGGCATTGCCGGAACGGCGGGTTCCTTCTTCGGCTTCTCGGCAACCATCGCTTCCGTCGTTACTAGCAGGCCGGCAACCGATGCCGCATCCTGGAGTGCGGTTCGCACCACCTTCACCGGATCGATGACGCCCTCGTTGTAGAGGTCGCCGAACGCGTTGGTCTGTGCGTTCCACCCCCAGCCGAACTCCGGTTTCTCACGCAACTTGCCGACGATGATCGAGCCTTCCGCGCCGGCGTTCTCAGCGATCTGGCGCACTGGCGCTTCAATCGCGCGGCGCACGATCTCGATACCATGCTTCTGGTCTTCATTCTCGGCCTGCACCCTGTCCAGTGCCTTGGCCGCACGCAGAAGCGCCACGCCGCCACCCGGCAACACGCCTTCCTCGACCGCAGCGCGCGTCGCATGCATGGCATCGTCGACACGGTCCTTGCGCTCCTTGACCTCGACCTCCGTCGAGCCGCCGACGCGGATGACGGCGACACCGCCGGCGAGCTTGGCCAGCCGCTCCTGCAGCTTTTCCCTGTCGTAGTCGGAGGTCGTTTCCTCGATTTGCGCCTTGATCTGGCTGACGCGACCCTGGATCTCGCTCCTCGAGCCGGCGCCGTCGACGATGGTGGTGTTCTCTTTCTCGATCACCACCTTCTTGGCGCGGCCGAGCATCTCCAGCGTGACGTTCTCCAGCTTGATGCCGAGATCCTCGCTGATGGCCGTGCCGCCGGTCAGAATGGCGATGTCTTCCAGCATCGCCTTGCGGCGGTCGCCGAAGCCGGGCGCCTTGACGGCGGCGACCTTCAGCCCACCTCGCAGCTTGTTGACGACCAGGGTGGCCAATGCCTCGCCCTCGACATCCTCGGCGATGATCAGCAGCGGTTTGGACGATTGAACGACGGCTTCCAGCACCGGAAGCAGTGCCTGCAGATTGGACAGCTTCTTCTCGTGGATCAGCACATAGGGCTCTTCGAGTTCGACGCGCATCTTGTCCTGATTGGTGATGAAGTACGGGCTGAGATAGCCGCGATCGAATTGCATGCCCTCTACGACTTCGAGTTCGGTCTCGGCGGTCTTGGCTTCCTCGACGGTGATGACGCCTTCGTTGCCGACCTTCTGCATCGCTTCGGCCAGGAAGCGGCCGATCTCGGCGTCGCCATTGGCCGAGATGGTGCCGACCTGGGCGATCTCGTCATTCCTGGTCACCTTGCGGGCGTTGGTCTTCAACTCCTGAACAATCGCTTCCACGGCTTTATCGATGCCGCGCTTCAGGTCCATCGGGTTCATCCCCGAGGCGACGGCCTTCGCACCTTCCTTGACGATCGCCTGGGCAAGCACCGTTGCAGTGGTGGTGCCGTCGCCGGCAAGGTCGCTGGTCTTCGAGGCGACCTCGCGCACCATCTGGGCGCCCATGTTCTCGAACTTGTCCTCGAGCTCGATCTCCTTGGCGACGGTGACGCCGTCCTTGGTGATGCGTGGAGCGCCGAACGACTTGTCGATGACGACGTTGCGGCCCTTGGGGCCGAGCGTCACCTTCACCGCATCGGCGAGGATGTTGACGCCGCGCAGCATGCGCTCACGGGCGTCGGAATGGAATTTCACTTCCTTGGCAGCCATTGGATCATTCCTTCAATAGGCAGCTTCATTGACTGGGTTGCTGTGGCGCTGAAGCATCGATCAGGCGGCTTTCTTGATCGTCGCGGCCCGGTCGATCACGCCCATCACATCGGTTTCCTTGATGATGAGCAGATCCTCGCCGTTGAGCTTGATCTCCGTGCCGGACCACTTGCCGAACAGGATGCGGTCGCCGATCTTGACGTCGAGCGGCGTGAGCTTGCCGCTCTCGTCGCGGGCGCCCGGGCCGATGGCAATCACCTCGCCCTCCTGCGGCTTCTCCTTGGCGGTATCGGGGATGATGACGCCGCCGGCCGTCTTCTCCTCGGCTTCGATGCGGCGGACCAGGACACGATCATGCAATGGACGGAACGTCATATCGTTCTCCTTCGGGACAAACAGATTTTTGAGGTTCCTCCACACCGGACCGGCAATATCGGGCCGGTGCGGGGCGCCACGACCCTTTTTCAGGCATCGCGCGGATATCGAGCTAGTTTTGGAATTTTCGAGTTTCAAGGGGTCGCTGGAAAAATTTTGGCACTCTGCATACAAGAGCGCTAGTGACATGAATTCATGCAGCTATTTTCGCTAGGACGCGCGACTTTCAGATCTTGAAATTCCGCAGGGACTCTACGAAATTTTTCGGCGCTGGAAACCTGAAAAAGGGGCTCGAGCGCAAAACCGATGCCAAGGAGATTTGTTAGGAAGTGGAGACTATCGATGGAACGAACTTTCCCGAAAAACATCCCCTCGATCGCCCCTGAGGCCTCTGATCCTTCGCTTGACCGCCTGCTGTTTCCGGCGCGGCACTTTAGTCACCCCAATGAGGTGGTGGGCGACCGCACGCTCGACACTCAGGAAAAGCGCGCCATTCTTGCCTCATGGGCTTCTGATGCTTGCGCCGTCGACTCCATGCCTGCGCTGCGAAAGCCACCGGGCGCTGCTAGCCCGGTGACGTTCGACGCCGTGATGGATGCACTTCGCCGACTGGACGACAGTCGCGCCGAGGTAGGCTGTGACCGCGAGGAATGGCAGGCTCGAGAACGCCCGCAAAGACTTAACGCCTGAACGCGCGACAGGAGAGACGCCCTTTGTTGTTGTCACGGTGCTTTGAAGAAGGTTCTGGCTGTCTGGTTGCCAACACCCCTTGAACCTAAAAGAGGTGTCTCCGATCTCTTTACTATGTCCGGCACTATGTCCGGCGGCGGCTTGGCGGATCTCAAGTCGAACTCTGCCCTGTTTGCTATGGTATTCGCCCAAGCTCGTCGACTTGCCGGAACTGAGATCCTTGCCACACGCAGGCGAGGCAGGATCGGTTGTCACGCAGTTTGAAGGGAGGTCACATGGAAGATGGAATGTTCAAACAGACGATCTTCGTACGAGACGATGGCTTCGCTCTCAGAAGGATCGCTTGTGTCATGGATGCGATAGAGTTTCTTGAGGAATGGCCCCTCGAAAGGCGCGGCCTGCTTCACGCAGCGGCGAGTGACACTTGCTACTCGGCATATGATGGTCGAAAGTCCGTCGATGCGGCACACAAGACATTCACGACTTGGGCACGCAGGGTCGGTGTCATTGAGGATATTCCCGTGGCGCCGCCTTGGATGACAGGGCCTAAGATTAGCGCTGCAGACCATCCTACAGAAATTGACGGTTGATTTCGCTTGCGGCGGCAGGTCGTACCGCCGCCGCATCGGTCGACGCGTCACTAGTGCCATGGGGAGGAGGAGTACTGGGTAGCCAAGGATGCGGCGACCAAGAAGAGTGAGGTGGTGACCAAAAAAACCGGACGGCACAAACTGACCGATGCCGGCAATAAGACGTATACAAGCAAGGCCAATGCCGACAAGGCATTGAAGGACCTGGCTGCTTGCAAATGAACTGACAGGCTAGTGCAGGTCGCCCCTCCGCCTTCTCGTGGGCCGCCTACACGTCGGCCAGTAGTCGTCTTCGCAGTCTTTCAGGAACAAGGGCTCGAAGCTGGCAAGACACTTGCAGCGACGGCCTCGCGAACTGTCATGCCAACGACACGCCGTTGTCGGGCGAGGCCGCCCAAGTCCGCAAGCATCCTCGGACCTTAAACGGCGCGCTTGGAATCGCTGGAATAGCGTGGCGATCCATGCATCTCTGATCAACTACCGATGCCCGGATGCGCCTAGGCCGGATCTGCCACGTCGCCTTCGTCATCGGGCTCGATCAGGTCGATTAGCGCTGCCACCCGTGTTCCCGGCAGCGGTCGCCCCTGGCTCATCGGCGCCTCGTCACCAAAGGCCCAGGCCCACGCCTCTCTCAATTCCTCGAGCGAGGCACCGGACGCGATGATCTCCGCAATTGTCACGTCGTCTACAGGCCCGAGGACCGAGACAACGTCTTGGCGTGTCATGGTTATCCTTTTCCTTCCGGTCGAAATACCCCCGAAGATGGGCATTCAATGGACGTCATTTGACCATCTCGCTATCTGCGAGTGCCGGGGCTAGTCGAGCCCCGGCACTCCTTCGCGACAGTCATTTGCTGCCATTGATCGCAATGCGCTTGGCGTTTGCCTGCGCCTTTGTGGTCTTTGGCAGTGTCACGGTGAGCACACCATTCTTGAACGCGGCCGCGACCTTGTCATCTTCAACCTCACGGCCGAGACTGAAGCGCCGCTCAAAGCGCCCATAATAGCGTTCGCTGAACTGGCGATCCTTGTCCTCGGTCTCTGCCTTCTTCTCGCCGCGAAGCGTCAGGACACCATCATCCAGCATGACCTCGATGTCATTCTCATCGAGGCCCGGGATTTCGGCCGTCACCCGGATTTCCTTATCGGTTTCCGAGAACTCCACGCTTGGCCAAGTCCCGTTGAGAGGGGGCACGCGCCGCCACGGCTCCAGGGAATCAAGTTCCGTACGCTCATTTGTCCTTCTCCTTTTCGTTTTATGGGTCGCACCCGGATCCCACCCACGACAGGACGGGGTGTCTTCTGCAGGCCGACCGCCAAAGATCAGGCCGCCGCGCTTTCAATGCGCTTGGAGGCCGCCTTTTTGTCGGTCTCGACATTAATCGCGATGCGGCGCGGCTTCATCTCCTCGGGAATTTCCTTCTTGAGGTCGATGATCAGCAGACCGTTTTCGAGTTTCGCCCCGACTATGGTTACATGGTCGGCCAGTTCGAATTGGCGCGCGAACGGCCTCAGCGCCAGGCCATGATGGAGGTACTGGACCTCCTCGTTCTCTGTCTTGGCGCCCTCGATCACCAGCATATTCGGCTGATGCGTGATCATAAGCTCGTTTTCACCGAAACCGGCCACCGCTAGGACAATTCGGTAGGTGTCTTCGCCGAGCTTGGCGATATCGTAAGGCGGCCAGTTGTCCGCATTCTGTGGCGAACTGGCGTTTTCGAGCAGGTTGAAGATGCGGTCAAAGCCGATGCTCGACCGATAGAAGGGGGAAAAGTCCACGTTCGTTCTCATAGCTACATCCTCCTTGGAGCAACATAGATACGAGGGAACGCCAAGAAGCCTGGCGCTCCCTGACACGTCGGCCCCTTGCACGGCGACCGACAAAGATGAGTTGGGAATCGATTTCCGCCGCGTCAAGAGCGACCGCCGCAATCACCGAGCAAATGACAACCAAACAGGCGCAGGCATTTGTGAGTTTTGCCAGGATAGCTGGGGTGCTGGCCAGCGGCTACTTCTGCAGTCTCGCGGCCGGCAACAGCAAGAAAAATCCCGATCTGGACGTTTCACAGATGTTGGGACCAGCCAAGCCGGTAAGCGTTCAACTCTTCCGCACATGCCAGGCCAGGTAAGCAATCGCGGCGCCAACACCAATCAACTCTATCCCCAGCAGCAGTCCGATCAGCCATACGGCTGTCACCGGGATCCTGACCCACAGCGTCACGGAAAGAAGAATCCCGATCATCCCACTCCCCAGGACCCAGCCCCAGTTGGGGAAGGGGCGGATGGTGAGGGCGAAAACTACCTTCGCGATGCCCTCGATCATGAAGAAGACGATCAGCAGCAAGGTGATGGTCAGCAGTCCGTTTCCAGGATGGCGCAGAAAGAGAAGACCAATCAGCACAGCAAGGATGACGGAGATGAGTTGCAGCCAGAAATGAGGCACGTGGCCCGCGCCGATCAGGCTTATGCCTTGTAGGCTTCCGCTGACGATCAGCACCCAGCCGAGCAAGTTCACCACGGCAATCGACGAGATCATCGGAAAGGTCACTGCCAGAATTCCGGCTGCGACCAGCATCGCGCCCTCGACCAAATACCAAAGTGAGTACTGCCTGAGGGTCTGCCGCATCGCCTCGCGAAAGACGTCTGCTGCTGCATCCAACGAGATCGACCTGCCCTGCCTCCAAAAGCCGTCTGTGTCTACGACGGCCTCAAGCTGGGCCGCATGCGCTTTTGCGATTTTCAGGAGGGTTATTGCCGTCTCCTGGGCTGTCCATCCGCGGGCTTGTGACGAAGCGACCAGTTCCTCGAATGCGGGCTCCAATGCGACCTCGCAGTTGACCTCCCGATCGGGGCTGTCCTCTGGCAGGATTGGGGGTTCAACCTTCTGGGACATGCAAATGAAGTGCATCGCGGACGAAAGGTTCCGACGCGCCTCGACGATTGATCATAATTCTGAAAATGCGGCCGGCTCATTCACCCGTGAGCGCCGCCCGCGGCGGCGAATGCCTTCCGACGCCGGAAGCGGCGTTTCGTTTACGGCGCGTCGCCCGCGCTGTTGCCAGGCCAAAGGACGACGCGAGAAGGCCGAGCTGGACTTCGCCTTCTACCCGCCGCCTGAGTTCGCCATCTCGTCCTTGAAGCTGACTTTCGTGCCTTTTTGCACCATGGAGGCGAGGTCCTCGGCATCCCAGTTGGTCAGCCTGATGCAGCCATGCGAGAAGGTCGCGCCGATCTTGCCCGGTTCGGGCGTGCCGTGAATACCGTAGCTCTCGATGGAAAGATCGATCCAGACCGACCCCACGGGATTGTTCGGTCCGGCCGCAATCGTGAACGGCCGCTTGGCTTTGACCCCCTTGAAAGCGAAGTGCGGATCGTAGTGATAGGTGGGATTGCGCACGACGCGCTTGACCTGCGCCTCGCCGCTCGGCGCCGGCTTCTCGGCGCTGCCGATGGATGCGGGAAAGACCGCGAGCCATTTACCGGAAGGATCAAGAACGCGCACCAGGCGTGCGCCCTTGTCGACCTCGATCCCGGCAATTGTGGCGGGAGGATCACCCCGGTCTACATCCGGAACCAGCAACTTAGTGCCGACCTTCCTGAAGCCGATGCCCGGATTGAGCCTCCTGAGCAATTGCTCACTTATGTGGAAGCGCTCGGCGAGCTTCTCCGTGACGTTGTGATAGCCGAGCCTCCGCAGGTGGGCCATCCTCTCCATGCGCGCCGGAATGCGCTTGGTAAAGGGTCCGCTTAGATCCTTGCGCGTCAGCTCGTAGCTCACCACAACCGGGTTGGTGGAGGTTGCCGTCAGCCTGTCCCAGGTCTCCAGCGTGAGCTTCCCATCGGAGGGCAATCCGTTCGCAGTCTGAAAGGCCCTGATGGCCTTTGCGACGTTCTCCGAGAAGCGGCCCTCGATCAAGCCTGGCGAGAAGCGGGCGCGATCCAAAAGTATCTGCGCTTTCAGGATAACCGGGCTGAAGCCTTTCGATCCTTCGGCTGAGAATTGCGCTTGATTGACAGTGGCGAGGTCCAGCTTGGCCGCCGCTGTCCCGCCGCAAGTGAGGGCAAGCGCCGCAGCCACGAGGAGAAGGAGCCTGACCATCGATGCACCCCGCCAGTACCTGTTTCCATGACGCAGCAAGGCCAGGTCGCCGGCCCCACTCCAGGACATGCTCCGCAAAACCCCGCAGGCCAGCGAGCGCCGCCTCGCCAGCTGGCAATTTTGCAGCCGAGGCGGCGCGGCGTCTTCGCTGACCTAGCGTCTGGCGCTCAACCGTGCACCATTATACTTCTCAGCCATGCAAGAACCTTGCTGCCTCCGAGCACCCTGCGCACTCTGCCGGCCGCCCAGTCGGCCCGCATCGTGGCACCGGCATGGCAACTGCAGACGATGTCGTGCAACTGCCAGTCGGACAGTTCGAAGAAGCGCTTGGCTTCGCCGTAAGTGTCCGATTTCAGGCCCGATGCACGCAGCAATGAATCATCGAAGGCAACCGTGATCGGCGACCCGGTTGCCCGTGCCTCTTCGCGGAGCCCGGAGTTAAGACGCTCGGTACCGGTGAGCGCGGTCAGGCAGCGCGACGGATTCATTTCGAGCAGTTCCGCCCACCGTTCGATCCGTTGCTTTCTGGTCATCGGCAGAGCCGGCGCCTTCGGATTGATGTCGGCGATCGACTGCAGTTCCTCAAGTGTCTGATGTTTCATGATTAGCTCCTGTTCTTAGCTTTCAGCGGCGTCCGCAGCCTGTCGTCTTCGACCTAGGGTCTTCAGCTCGACGTCTGAGAGCTCGCGGCTAAGAGATCATGGGCGCGAGCCGCTCGGGTTGCTCAAGCGACCTTCAGCCGACACCACACAGCGGTATAAGCGAAAGAACCGTTATCGATCTCTAATGTTCCAACGGCAGGGGCAGATTTCGTGCGGCCTGATCAACAAGAAGGCAGTGTGGTGGGTTGGGCATCAAAACAGGCAATCGTCGCGACAATTCTATCCGGCGCTCTGGCTGTTGCCGGGTGCACAACGGTGACGCCCAGGGTCGATCCGGCCTCGACGACGAAACACCAACACCGGGCGAAGGCCGTTCGCACGATCGAGCCGGCCCAAACCGAAGCCCCGCCGGTCGTCGCTCCTTTGGGTGGGTAACGGTGGCGGTAGTTCCGGCGGTGGTAGCAGCTGGTGACGGAGATCAACAAGGTAACTTCATACCCTGGCATCGCGGCTACCATGGCCTGCCGTAACCGCTCGCCAAGCAAGGGCAACTGCTCTATGCTGCCATCTCCTGCGGTATCGAGATAGGTTGTCCTGGCGGGGGCGTTCCATGTTCGAAGTCGTCGTATTCTGTCGAAAAGTGCGAGCGAAGGCCGGAGCCTTTGGTTTGGTCCTTGCCGCGCTGCTGGGCTTGCTGGTCTTCGAACCGCACGCCGCCAACGCCGCGCCGAACTGGACGCTCGATCCTGACGCGTCGGTGCTCACCTATCAGTCGGTCAAGAAGAACACGATCGTCGAGACCAACAAGATCAGGAACATCACCGGCACGCTCAGCGCTGCGGGTGACGCCAAGGTCAGCTTCGATCTCAATTCGGTCGATACTGGCGTCGACCTGCGCAATGTGCGCATGCGATTCCTGTTCTTCGAAACATTCAAATATCCGACGGCCGAGCTGACGGCGAAGGTGGACCCGGCGGCCTTTGCCGACTTGCCGGCCAAACGCCGGATCAAGGCAAGCTTGCCGTTCCGGCTTAGCCTGCACGCCGTCGACAAGGATCTGGAGGCGAGCGTCGTCGTCACCATGATCAGCGACACCCAGGTTTCCGTGGCGTCAGAGGCTCCCGTCGCGGTGCATGTCGAGGATTTCGGCCTGCTGCCGAACGTCGACAAGCTGCAGCAGGCCGCCAATGTGACGAACATCGTGCCCACCGCCTCGGTGTCCTTCGACTTCGTCTTCGTCGCCGAAGGCAGCAAGCCGGCCGCGGTGCAGACGGTCGCTGCCGGCACCGCCGATGTCGGTCCCGTGGCCACCGACGCGGCGAAGGCCAATTTCAGCGACGAGGAGTGCCTCAACCGGTTTGCCGTGTTGTCGCGCACCGGCGCCATCTACTTTCGTCCGGCCAGCGCCCGGCTCGATGCCAAGAGCCGTCCGCTGCTCACCGAAGTCGAAGGTGTCGTCGGCAAATGCCCGACCTTGAAGGTGGAGGTCTCCGGCTATACGGACTCGGACGGCTCGCCCGAGGCCAACAAGGCGCTCTCCGAACGGCGCGCGCAGGCGGTTGCCGATGCGTTGGTCGCCGGTGGCGTGCCGCGTCAGCAGATCACTGCCGCCGGCCATGGCGAGGAGAGCCCGGTTGCCGCCAACGACACGCCGAAGAACAAGGCGCTCAACCGGCGGATCGAGTTCTCCGCCACGAAGCTCGCGAACTGAGGTCGGGGTGGGTTCCCGTACAATGGCCTTTTGCGCCGTCTTGCTTCGCGGCGCCGGCCTTGTCGCCCTTGTCCTGCTTTTGACCTCGACGGCCGCCAGTGCCGAGCGCCGTATCGCGCTGGTGCTCGGCAACTCGCAATATCAGCACGCAGCGCCGCTCGCCAATCCTGCACGCGATGCCCAAGCGATGGCCGATCGCCTGCAGAACCTTGGTTTCGAGGTGATATCCGGCTTCGACCTCACCAAGCAGCAGACGCAGGCCACGGTCGCCCAGTTCGCCAAGCAGGTGCGCGGCGCCGACGTGGCGCTTTTCTTCTATGCCGGCCATGGCCTGCAGGTTTCAGGCAAGAACTATCTGCTTCCGGTGGATGCCGCGCTCGAGGACGAGACCTCGCTCGACTTCGAGGCCGTGTCGGTCGATTTCATTTTGCGTCAGATGTCTCGCGAGACCAGCATAAGGCTGGTGTTTTTGGACGCATGCCGGGACAATCCTCTGGCCGAGGTGCTGGCAAAGACCGCCGGCGTCAAGGGTGCAAGCAGCGGCCTTGCGGAAATTCCGATCGAGAATGGCGGCGCCGGAACGCTCGTCGCCTTTGCCGCCAGTCCCAACCAGCTCGCCTATGACGGGTCCGGCGATCACTCGCCCTTCACGACGGCATTGCTTCAGCACATTGGGGAATCCAATGTCTCCATCACCGAAGCGATGAACAGGGTGACCAGCGACGTCTTCAAGGCGACCGCCGGCAAGCAACGCCCCTGGATCAATGTTTCCTTGACCACCGAGGTCGTCCTGCACAAGGTCGATCTCAAGGCGCCGCTGATCGTCGGCGAGGCGAGCCCCCCGAAATCTGAAGCCGGATCCGACACGCGCAACACCGGCGCTTCGCCAGGCCAGAATGCCGACCAGCTTGCGCTTGATACGCTGCGTGCGAAAATCCCGAAGCTGGCTACAGACGGTCCTATCCTTTTCGATCGTCCCGTGAAGTTCGGCGACCCGGCGATCGACGGCAAGAGCATCGCCCAACTTATCAAGAGCGAACCGCTTTTCAGTCCGGTGGAAGGCCTCGATAAATCGGTCTGGCAAGGCAAGCACTGCAACAACTGCCATGAGTGGAATGAGGTCCGGCTTTGCGAGCAGGCGAAAAATTTCGCCGCCAACGACGTCTCGGTCCTGCGCCTGCAGCATCCGCTCGGTACCCGCTTCAAGGTCGCGTTGGCCAGATGGGCGCAAGGCGGCTGCCAATAATGCCGGCCTGATACCAGCGATGACGGGCAGCGATCGGCGAATGCCGTTACGCCGCCATCTCCGCCATCTGGATGCCCATTTCGACAAAGGCCGAAAGCACGGAAAACCGGTCCGCCAGCGAGGCGCGGGCCAGCCCGGCCAGAATTCCGGCATTCACGGCATGGGCGGCAGGAAATCCGGTCGACACCATGTCGAGGGTCGGATCGCGCCATACCGCTGCCAGAGCGATCCAGGCGGCCGGCGTCGCCGGCGGCAGGTCCAGGGAATTGCTCAAGACTGCTTGATGGTGGGGATTGTCAGGTTCGCCGACGCGGTCGTGGACAAGCGCCAGCAATTCGAGATCCCGGTCCGCGAGGAGCTCGGCGAGATTGCTCAGGCATTCATGTCCCCACCAGACGGCGGCTCGCTCGGGCAGCAGGTAGGCACAGAACGTGACTGCTTCTTCCGGCACGCGCCCGGCAAGCAAGGCTCGGCAAAAATCAAGCGGCGGCTGGCCGGTGGCCAGCGACTTCATGTCCCTGGCGATGGCGGGACAAGCGAGAAACAGATCCCGTGCCGTTCTGTATCCGAGTTCATTGGCCATGGCTGCCACACCCCAAGAACCACCAGAACAGCACTCAAGCCTGTGGCCGCGCGCCGGTCAAGCGTCAGTCGTTGGCAGGCGGCGACCAGGGCGGCATGCGTTTGTTCACAGACAATCGCTTGCCGATTTGATATGATGCGCCAGCGAAATCCTCTTGGACAGGAGTGACGGTCATGCGATGGGGCAGTTCAGCCTTGGCATTGGCGGCCATGCTTTTTGCAACGCACGTCTTTGCCGATCCGCTTCAGAAATCGGAAGACATCGTCAAGTTCTTCGCCGGACAGCCCGGCAATCTGGGTGCCGCGCGCGGCATCTGCGTCGGCACGGAGGAAGAGTGCAAGAGCAAGGCCGAGAAGACTGGCTCGGCTGCACAAAAGACCGGTCTCGACATGATGATCAATTTCGCCCTTGATTCCGCGCAACTCGACCAGACGGCGCGTACCGAACTCGACGAGTTCGCCAAGGCGCTGAAGGACAATCGGCTGAGCACGTTCAGCTTTGTCGTTGAAGGTCATACCGATGCAACCGGCCCGGATCGCTACAACCAGGACCTGTCGCAGCGGAGGGCCCAGTCGGTGGCGGCTTTCCTCGAAGCGAACGGCGTAGAACCTGCCAGGCTTGAAGCAATCGGCCTTGGCAAGTCGCACCCGCGTGTCGCCAATCCTTACGATCCGGTCAACCGGCGCGTGGAAATGCGCATCAGGACGGAGTAGGCGGTCGCCGCCAGGCCGATCCGTCGACAGCGATAGCGGCAAAAGGGAACTCGTCCAGAGCAGGTTCCCTTTGACGGGCCATGATCAATATCTCATCGCGCCGCCGATCACGACGCCGCTGCCGAAAATCAGCGCCTTGGTCAGGAAGTCATTGTTGTCTCTCCGGCGCGGCTCGTCGCGCATCACAATCTCCCTGTTGCGCCAGCGCTCGACGATCTGCTGTCTTCGCGGTTTCCGCTGCGCCACCGGTTTCAGCGTGCGGGTCTTCTGCACGACCTGTTTCTTCGGTGGTGCGGCGCGGACCTGGTCGGCGGCCGAGGTACGAACGGCCGAGCCGGCACTCGCGTCCGCATCGCTCGTGTCGAGCGCCGCGACCTGCTTGCCCGCCTTGGGGGCCTTCAACTGGTCGATGTCGAGCCTTGCCACCGTGGCGAAGGGGCCGCTCGGGAACTGGTCGAGATAGGCCTCGTAATAGGGAATGGCATTCTTCTTCGAAGCCTCGTCCCAAAGCCGCTGCTCGACCTCCCAGGACGGCGGATCGCTGGCCAACGGCGCGGGGGCAGGCGAGGCCGTCGTCCCGGCTGCATCGGCGATCGGCGCCCCCGCGGCTTGTGCCGACGGCTTGCCAAGGAAAACCTCGCGTCCCAGCGATGCGTTGTGCCATGGGCGCTGCCGGCCTTGCGTTGCTTCCGTCACGTCGCCGCGCACGCGCGTCAGCGCGCTCTGAATCTCGACACCGGGTTCGGTCAGGTGCTTGGCCAACGCCAGCGAGTAGGGGCTGTCTAAGCCGTCACCGTCGAAAGCGATAGCGCCGGGATCGGTTGCGTAAGCGATCAGGACACCGCCGGTGCCGACGCCGTCCGCCTTTGCATCCACCGGCGCGAGGCCGGCGCCAAGCGAGCGGCTCTTGGGCAGAGCCGCAGCCAGGGTACGACCCAGCGGATTGTCGCGGCAGGCATCGAGAATGATGATGCCAACAGCGGGATCGGCAGGCAGCGCCGCCATGAACTCGTCGATCTGAACCGTGCGGGTCTTGAGATAGGCGGGCGAGGTCAGATCGGCATCGACCGGTATGAGATAGTTCTTGCCGTCGACCTGCATGCCGTGGCCGGCGTAGAAGATGACCGCGAGGTCGGCGTTGTAGGATTCTTCGGTGAATTTGCTGATCAGGCCATGCATGCCGGCATTGTCCTGGTCGACGCCTTCGATCACGTCGAAGCCGGCGTTGCGCAGCGTCGACGCAATCAAGTGGGCGTCGTTCGCCGGGTTGGGCAAGGCGACGGCGTTGACATATTTGCTGTTGCCGATGACCAGCGCGACACGCTTGCCCCCGGCCGTTGCGGCCTGGACGCCGAAGGCGGCAAGGATGGAAAGGACAACTCCGCTCAAAAGGATGGCAAACAGTTTCATGGATCAGCCCTCCGGCCCATCGGGGCACGCTATCGATCTCTGCGCATGCTCATTTCGTCAGCCATAAGTCGCTTCTGCCAAAATGGCTCTCAGGCTTGTGTAGCCCCGACGACGGCTTAGGTTCACCGAATGCACCTGGCCTCAGCAAATATTTGCCGAAATGCCGGTGTCAAAACCGATCGAGCAGGCGATCGTGCCGCCCTTGAGCCAGGACGGTCCAATTCTTTGTTTTGACGCAATTCCCGAGGGCAAGCGCTACGCGCTCTTCCCGGGAAAACCGTTCACACTTTTCCTGGAATTGCTCAGCCCGGCTCAAGCGTCTCTTGGATTGAATTGAGCAACGCGGTTATCGCCTGCTTGTACTTCTCGAACTCCGGCGACGTCTGCCGGACCTCGGTCGTGGTTGTCGCCGGCTGGCTCTGATCGGTCGCCACGCGCGGCACTTTCTGCCCCATTTTCCGCTCGGCCCAATCGATGACGTAGCCGACGGTCTTGCCGGTCAGGAACGGATTGGCCTGGATCACGGCTGCGCCCAGAACGGCGGTCAATTGCGACGAGCCGGACGCGGCCAGCACCTGGTGCGCTCCTTCCATGCCAAGGAAGTGGCAGAGATAAAGACGCCCGGCGGTAATCTGGTGGCCGCGGGCGCGCAGATAGGCCTCCCCTTCGCGCGCCAGGTTGCGCACCATTTCGCGCGACAGCGTCGCGTCATAGCGAAGCGCGAGCAGGTCGGCGGTCGAAAGCGATCGGGCAAGGTCGGGACGATAGGTGTTCATCATCCGGATCCAGGTCTTGGTGATGAACTGGCCGGCGCCGGTTGCGGACGAGTTGGGATTCTTGGCGCGGGCGCTGCCGCCGCTTTCGACATGGACGATCCGGTCTGTCAGCGTCTCGACCGCGGAATCGCCGGGTCCGCCGGAACTAACGGAAACGGCGGTGGCGACTGTGGTGACCGTCCCGAGCGGGTCGATCGCCTCGCCGTTCTCGTAGAGCTCGAAATGCAGATGCGGGCCGGTCGAAAGCCCCGTGGTGCCGATGTAGCCGATGACGTCGCCGGCCTTCACCTTGGTGCCGACGCCGCTGGCGATGGCGAATTTTTGCATATGCGCGTAGCGCGTCTCGCGGCCGTTGGCATGCGTGATCTTGACCAGATTGCCATAGCTGCCGCCATCGCCCTGGAAGGAAATCTCGCCGTCGAAGGCGGCCATGACCGGCGCCCCGACCGGAGCCGCCCAGTCGACACCCTTGTGGATCCGAACCGTCCCGAGGATCGGATGCTTGCGCGGGCCGAAGGTCGACGTCATCACCCCGGCGACCGGCGTGACCATGCCGTTGGTGACGTTCAGCGAGCGGACCTGATCATCGCCGGTCACGCAGGCGTATTGGCCGTCGCTTTGCTGGAAGACGAAGCAGTCGAGGTTCTTGTCCTTACCCAGGACACCGACGTAAAGCACCCGTCCGGAGATCTCGCCCTGGTCGCGCGGCGTCTGCGAGTAGATCATCACCAGGCGCTGGTCCTCGCTGGCGAAAGCGTCGAGATCCTGTCCCCTCGACAGATACATGATCGCTTCGCCGATCACGCTGGTCGGCACCTTGTTTCGTGCCGCGGTCGAGTAGATCGCGTCGAGCAGGCGGTACTGCCGCTTGGGTCCGCCCTGGTCCGAGGCACCGGAATAGTTGAAGAGGTCCTCGCGAACCCAGGGGTCGACGCCGGAAACGAAGGCGCCCGCCGTGTTGCGCGTCAGCGTGCCGACATAGACATTCCTGGCGTAGACCGAGACCTGCATCAGCGACATGGTGGTCGTCTCGCGGTTCGGCCGGAAGCCGCGCATGGCGACCACGAAACCGGCCTCGAGCCCGTCGCGCTTGAACAGCGCCTTCAGCGCCTCGCCGGCAAGCCTGGCGTCGTCCGCGGAGAAATGCGCGTCGAGCGCCACGCTATCCAGGCTGCGGTCGTTGAGGATTTTCACGAAAGTGTCCTCTGTCGCCGCGAAGCGCTGATATTCGCTGGTGACGGTGGCGACGGTGGTGTTGTTTTCGATCGCGGTTTTCTTGAAGGCGGGGAGCGCTGCCTCGCCCTGGTCGATGGTCTCGCCCCAGCCGGCCTCGGGGTCGTCCGCGTCGGCCTTGGGCGCCGAGCCGGCGGGGATCTCGCCCTCGTCCGGCGGCGCCTGCAGGTCGTTTGCCAGATCGCCCGGTTGGTCGTTGGGCGCCGCAGCAGGTGCGGGCGAGGTCGGCTGCTGATCGTCAGGCGCTGCGGTTGAAGACTTCGCAGCAGTCTGCCGCTGCGCCTTGAAGAAGGCAAAATCCTCCTGCGTCGACGGGATCGTGGTCATGAACTTCTCGCTGGCGCTCAGCATCACGTCGGACAGAATCTCGATCTGCGGCGAGGCCCCGGAACGGTCGAGTTCGGCCGGGCGCGCAACCGTGTGGCCCTTCGTGGCGGTGTCCGCGTCGGGCGCCAGCGTGATCCACATCGGGTCACCGGCAAGGTCGATGATGGCAGGCACATAGACCGAGGCGTCGGGCGGCACGTCTTCCATGCCTTCGACGGGATGCAGTTCCTCATCCTCGTCGCCGAACGACCAGTTGTCCTTGGTAAGATAGAAGCCGGTGGCGATCGCGATGACGGTGAGCGTTGCAACGCCTGCAAGAACGCGGCGCCAGAGTTTGCGTCTGCGCTCGGCCAGGCGTGCCAGTCTCTTCTGTTTGAAGCTCGTGTCGATGCTGTGCGTCACGGGCTATTTCCGGTCAGGAAATAGGTCCAGCGCACCTGCTCCAGCGTATCGACCTCGACGAAACGCGCCGCGATATGACCGCGCTGCCAGCACTCCTCGATGCCACGGATGGAAAAGCGGCGCCGATCAACGCACATCTCGGTCGATCCGTTGAGGATCGCATGGCCGAACACGTCGGTCGCGTAGAGGTAGATGTAGCGGTTGGCCAGTTCCTCGCGGATGACGTTCACGCACTGGTTGGCGCCGATGGTCCACCAGCCGTCGGTCTGGTCGGCATTGTCGACCTTCTGTCCGACGGCGAGGTTGACGACGTCGAGCGTCTGGTTACAGACGGTGAATTCGGCATGCGCGCTGTCGGTCGAGAAGATAACGAGCAGCGCCGCGCCGGACAGCGCGGAGAATGCCAAGCGGCCGGAGAAATCCGCCAACAATCGAAGCCAGCTACGCTTTGCGTGTGACGAAGGCCGGCAAAATGAATGCGAGGGGCGAAGGTCCATCGGCGTTCATATCTATCCGCCGAGCCGGAAATACTTGGCGGTGGCGGAGAACTGCAAGCCGTCGGCGCCGATCTCCTTGAGGATCTTTGGCAAAAGCTCGGAGACCGGCGTCGGTTTCGAGAACATCGCGGCTTGGATGTCCTTCGGCCCGGCGATCACCAGCATGATCTGCGGCAGGGGTTTGCCGGCCGACTTGTCGGCGGCGCCTAGACCGATCGGGATGTTGAAGGTCGCCTTGTCGGTCTGCGCCACGATGCGATCATCGAGGTTGAAGGCGATGCCCCTGTGGTCGATTAGCATGACGTTGGAAACCAGCCCGCCACGCGTTACCAGCGTGCCACTGATCGGCGCGCCATCCGGCACCGATGTCCGGTCGAGAACGAGCTGCGGACTTTCCACACGGTTCCGGTCGAGGACGCGCAGGAAGTTGGTCACTTCACACTGAGGCTGCTCGATAAGATGGACATTGATGTCCGGCTCGAGATGGAACCTCGAGCGAAAATCGTTGAGCATCTGCTCGAAGGGCTGCACGGCTGTCGCGAGGCCTTCGATGGCCGCGGAGCTGGCGGTTTGCGATGTCAGCGACGCATAGAAACAGTCGCCGCCGCTGAAGTCGCGCACCCACGAGGCGCGTTGCGCCGCCTCGTCGACCGGCTTTCCCGGTGGAACCGCCGGCTTTGGCACATCGATCGCGACTTCGGTGTCGGGCCGTGTGGTTGCCGGTGGCTGTGGTTGCTGCGACGGCTGCGCCATCTGTGTCGGCTCTGATGGCGAGGTTGGTGGTATCGGCTGGCTGGCCGTCGGGGGCGGGGCAGCCGGTTTCGCCGGCGGGCTGGCCGGCTGCGTCGGCAACCGGCTTTCAGAGGCCGGCGGCGAGGAAGCCCCCGGCCTGGCCAGCTTGGAAAGGATCTCGACCAGGTCCGTTGCACTGGGTTCTGTCGCCGGCGGATTTGCCTGCTGCGCCGGCTTGCTCCCTGCCTCCGCCTGGCTTGGCGCGGACGTCTTCGGCGGGTTCGCGGTCGGTTCCTGGGCAGGCTTGGTCTCGACCGGGGGCACTTGCGCCTGACTGTTGTCCGTGGTTTCGGGCTGGGCCGCAGGCGGCGCTGGCCTGCCGACGGGGGGCGCTACCGGCGCTTGCTCGGCGGGTTGCCGTGCTTCCGTTGCCGGCGGCGCCTCGGGCCTGGTGGTCGGCATGGGGGTGTCGGTAGGCTTGGCCGGCTCCGGTTTCTGCTCGCCCGCGGCGTCCGCCTGGTTCTCGGCCAGCATCGGGGGCTTCACCTGTGCATCCGGCAGGGCAGGTGGGTTCACCGTCTCGATGGTGGCGGCATTGTCGGGTTTTGAAGGCTCTGGCTGAGGTTGCACCGGCGGCTGAGGGTTCGATTGATCCGGCTGCCGCGTTTGAGCCACCGACTTGGGGGCTTCAACACCGGGTTTGGGCACTGGCTTCGGTGTCAGCGGCTTGAGTTTCTCTTCGGCCGGCGGAGGCGCCAGGACGCCGCTGAAGTAAAGGCCGCCGCCCAGCAGGACCGCCAGCGTCACGAGGCCGCCGGCGACAGCCGGCATCCGCGACGGTTTTCGCGGCGCAGCCGGCATGGGCGTGCTGGCCGGCGCGGGCGCTGGCGCAGGCCGGGGTTGTGACAGATGCGCCGGCCGCACATGTTCAACAAAGTGCTTTTCGCCTGCGGAGGCCGAAGGCTGCGGCCCGGACTCGGCCAGCGCCGTCCAGCCGGAGCGCGGCAAGCCCGCGCGGTCACGCGGACCATACGATGCCGGCGGCAATGTCGCGTCGACATCCTCGCCACGCGTTGCCCTGGCGATCTCGGCCATGCTGGCCGGCCGATCGCGCGGATCCGGCTGCAGCATCGCGGCAATGAGCTCTTGGAAATCGGGGTCGATGTCAGACAGGTCCGGCACGGTCCGGCGTTTCTCGATCACCTCATATTGCGAGCCGCTCATATCGAGCGGCTTTCCGCGCAATGCCGCGGCGAGCACCAGTCCGAGGCTATAGATATCGGACTGCTCGCTGACCTCGCCGCCATAGAGACCGAGCTGTTCGGGCGAAACGTAATTGTATTTGCCGGCGAACTTCCCGCCGATCAGCGTTTCACCGCCTACGGCGGCCGACCGGGCGATGCCGAAATCGATGATCTTGGCGCTTTCCACCCGCCCGCCAGGCAGGATGATGTTGTCCGGCGAGAGGTCGCGGTGAACCGCGCCCGCCTGGTGCACCGCGGCGAGCCCCGAAGCCAGGCGATGGCAAAGCCGCCGCACTTCTCCCCCCGGCATCGCTCCGCGACGCATCACGTCGAATAGTGATTGGCCGTCCACGAACTCCATCGCCAGATAGGGGCGGCCGATCCTCGGATCGATGGTGAAGACGTGATAGCGCACCACCGCGTCATGCGACAGGTGGTTGAGGATCGACGCTTCCTTGCGGAACAGCGACAGGATCGTCTGATCGCGGGCGAATTCGGGCAGTACGATCTTGATCGCCACATGGTCGCCGGTTTGGATATTGTGGCCGCGATAGACTTCTCCCATGCCGCCGGAGGCGATCCTCTCGTCGAGTTCGTAAATGCCGCTGAGCTGCGTGCCGACGCCGGCATAGATGTCGTTCGTCGATATCCGGGTCTTGTTCTCGTCGCTCATCTCGCCAGGCTCTCCGCTCCGGACCGATCCGAATGGAGCGCGCCGTTGCGCCCGCCGCCGATCTTCACGAGTACGATGGTCACATTGTCGGTTCCGCCGCGCGCCAGCACCGTCTCCAGCAGGCTTCGGCACGCCGCCTGCGGCGTTGCGGATATCACCGCGGCTTCGATCTCGGCGTCGCTGACATGCGCCGTCAGTCCGTCGGTGCTCAGGACGAAAACATCGCCCGGCATCAGCTCGCCCTGCTGGAAATCGATCTCGAGCTCATCGCTGACGCCGACCGCATGGGTGATGACATGGCGGCGCGGCCAGGTAAGCGCTTCCTCCGCGCTGATCATGCCGCGGTCCAGCAGTTCCTGGACCTCGGTGTGATCCTTCGAGACCTGAAAGATCACACCGTTGCGGACCAGATAGATGCGGCTGTCGCCGGCCCACAAGCAGGCGAAGCGTCCGTCCATTGCAAGCAAGGCCGCGAAGGTGGAGCCGATGGTGATGCCGCGCGATCGCGAGATGTCGCGGATCTCGGAATTGGCGCGGCTCAGCCGGTCTTCGAAGCGCGCGCGAAGGTCCGGCGCCGAGCTCGCAATGCCGATCGTCGCCAGATGATCGACGATGCTGGCCGATGCGACCTCGCCGGCCTCGTGCCCGCCCATGCCGTCGGCCACCACCCACAGGCCGGTCTGCGGCTCTATCAGGTAGTTGTCCTCATTGTGGTCGCGCACGCAGCCCTTATGGCTTACGCCGAAGCTTTCGATGGGAAGGACGACAGAGCTCAATTTGCCACCAAGCGCTTCGCGAGCGTCCTCTGTGACCAATCATGGGCGGCGTGCCCAGGCCACTTTGCCACAAGCGCATACGTTAGAGTACCGAAATGAGGGCTGCGGCCGGCGGCGCGCTGGAACACAGCCATGTCAGAACGCCTTTGGACAGCTGAAGCCGGCCAGGGCCGGCAGCAGGAATGGATTGGCCCCCGGTCCGGTCTGCATCGTGTAAGCGACGTCTCGTCCGCCGATCACGAAGCGGGCTTCGGTGTTGGCGCCATTGGCGGTGATGGTCGCCTTGTCCAACAGACGCTTGAAGGCCCACGGTCCTTCGAATTTGAGAGCGGAGTCGCGGCCCGGCATTTCCGGCATCAGGCTAAGGCTGGCGGAACCAGAGGCCGTGCTGGTTGGCCAGGTCACGGTGCTTGGCGCGCTCCCGGCCTGACTGCTCTGGACGGTCTGTCCGTCAATGTCGAGAACCGCGTTATCAGCGTCGCTGTTCAGCGAAAAAGGCGTGATGGTGATCGAAACCGACGGCACCGAGCCACCGGATGGGAAGAAGGCGCTGCGGATTTCGGCGGCCGACTGAAATGATTTCAAGGTCGACTTCGCCAGGTCGCGGCTGGAGCGGACATCCTGTCTCCAGGTCCATTCCTGGCCGGTCATGTCGATCAGCGGCGCAAGGTTCTGTGCGAAGAAGCGGTCCATCAGCCCGCCCGGCGCGAAAAGCTTGGCGAAATCCGCTATCGGGATCTCTCCGGTGCCGTCACTGGCAAAGGGATAGCGACCGTTGACCGCCTCCTCGCAGGCTCGTGTGACCGTCTGGTCAAGGTTCTGGTTGAGGTTGGCCACCGAGGCTTGCGCGACATTGCCTTCGAACTCGTCCGCTGCCGCGTTGACCATGCGCGCAAGCGGCTTCGGAAGACGCGAGGCATTGGCGCGCAGCGTGGAGATCTGCAACTGCAGGTTGGCATTGACGCGTTCGGTCTGTGAAGGGACATCGGCCGAAAGCTTGAGGCTTTGAAAGATGTCGCGGAAATTCCGTGTCAAGGCATCGAGCGGCCGCCGTCCACTGGCGCCGCTGACCAGGGCCTGGAACGGTCGAAACTGTGCCTCGACGCTCGCGCCGGCATTCTGTGCGACGGTCGAGCCCAATCCGGCTCGGCTCTGCGACTTGCCGCCGGCGATCTGCAGGCCGATGCGTGCCAGACCTTTGGCCACGCCGGCGGGGTCTTCCTGCGCCGCGCTGCTCTCGCCCTCGGCCGTGGTGTCCGGCTTCGTCAATGCGGTCTCATCGGCGATCGCGGTGAACAGCTGATCGAGAGGCGAGTCCGGCGCGGCGAGGGCGGAAAGCGCGAGATATTGCGGCTTGTCCTTGAGCAACGCCTTGAACTTGAGCTGGTCGAGCACGCGGTTCCATGCGGAGGAGAATTCCTTGCCGTAGCGGTCGATCAGTTCGGGACCGAGCTTGGGCAGGTCCTGGTCGATGCCACCCTGTTCGCCGCCTCCGCCGAGCACCCACTGGTCGTTGACGAGCATTTGCGCGATGCGCGAGAGCTGCGGCAGGAAGAAGCGGTTGAAGCCGGCACGCGTGTAAAGCCCGGGAACGTTGAGATCGGTGAGATCGCGGCCATCCATGCGTTCGAACAGCAGCTGCGCCTCGGGGCCGGCTTTCGCGGCGACGGAGAGGTCCTCCAGCCTTGCGGCGTAGACCGCCGACCTGATCAGCGCCGAAGCGCGGTCGGCAAGGCTCATGCGCCCAAGCGAGCGTTGCGCGGCCTCGATCAGTGGCTGGTTGAGTTCAAAGACGGGATCGTAGGCGTCGTCGAGCGCCAGCATCGCGCGCAGATGCTTTTCGAGCTGCGCGCGGCCCTCGCGGTTGTTCTCGCCGGGATAGCGGTTCTCTTCCCAATCCTGCCTCATCCAGGAGACGATCAATTCGTCATCGACCTTCGGAGCCTTGCCGCCCAGCATCAGGTAGATCTTCAGCGGTTCGTAGAGCGCGATCGGATCGGCCATCCTGGCCTGGATGGTGCGCTCGGCCTGCACCAGCAGCCGGGAGCGGAATGTCCGCTCGAGCGCTTGCCGGTAGGCGGTCCTGGAGGCCGACAGCAGCCTCTCGCGCTGGCTGAGCCCGAACGTCTCCTCGATCGGCTTTGCCTGGTCGCCGTTCTCGAAGCCGGCCGGCAGGTTGCGCAGCTGGTCGAGCGGGCCGATGACGTTTTCGAGGTCGACGTCGGTCACCGTCGTGCTCTTGAGCAGCGAATCGGCGCTGTCGCGATACTGTGCCATCGCCTGCCTGGTTGAGGCGATCAGCGACTTGTTGGCGAAGAAGCTGAGGCCAAGCACGCCGAGAGCCGCCAAGGCCGCCAGCGCAATGGCGGCGAGACCGCCAAATCTCGCGAGCCTGGCGCGCCGTTCGGCCACCCGGTCGAAGGATACCCAGCCCGATTCCGGGAAGATCACATTGGTCAGCAGATCGTGCAGGAAGAAGCTCTTGCCGGTGCCGGAAAGATGCGCCTGCGAGGTGCTGCCGAAGCTGCGGCCGATCGTGCCCAGCACCTGGTCGAACGGTGTTCCTTCCTGAGTACCAGAGGAGAAATAGAGACCCCGCAGGCTGACATTGACATGCGATCGAGAGGCATCGAACAAGCTGCCGATAAAATGCGCTATCCGGTTCCCCAGCGCAGCGAACTGCGCCGGGAAGCCGAAGATGGCGATGCGCGCCACCGGGTCGGCCTCCTCCTGCAAGCGATCGACGACTTCTTCCGCCAAGCGCTTCGCCAGCCGGTCGAGTTCGGCCGGCGCCTCGCCGGCCATGTTCCTTGTGCGATCGGCGGTCTGGAACGTCGCGCCCCACACCTTGCGCCTGCGCGCTTCGTCGAATTGGCCGAAATAATCCAAGAAGCCGGAAACGAGATCGGACTTGGTGAAAAGCAGATAGACGGGAAACTGGATCTTCAGCGTCTCGTGCAATTCGCGCAGGCGGCTTCTTATCTCGGTCACATGCGCCTCGATATGCCGGTCGTCGAGGCCGATGAGATCGGCGAGGCTGATGGCCAGGATCACGCCGTTGATCGGTTGCCTTACGCGGTTTTTCTTGAGCAATCCGAGGAAAGCAAGCCAGCTTGCCTTGTCGCGCTCGCGGTCCGATTCCTGCGTCGTGTAGCGGCCGGCCGTGTCGATCAGCACCGCCTCATCGGTAAACCACCAGTCGCATGACCGCGTGCCGCCGACGCCGGCGACCGGCTGGGCATTGCCGGAGCCCGCAAGCGGAAATTTCAGCCCGGAATTGACCAGAGCCGTCGTCTTGCCGGCGCCTGGCGGGCCGATGATGATGTACCAGGGAATATCATAGAGGAAGTTGCGCTTGCCGCTCGTCCGCTTCAGCGTCGCGATGGCCTCGCTCATGCGCGCTTCGAGCAGCTGTGCATCGTCGTTGCGCTCGTCGCTGCGCACGATGGCCGCTTCGAGCGCCTTTTGCGCCTTGCGCCTTTGCCAGAAGCCGATGCCGTAGAACAACGCCAGCACGGCCACCGTCACGCCGACGATGACCGCCCTGAGCCACACGGATCCGAGTGGGCGGGTATCGGCGAAGCGGATCAGCGGTCCGGCATACCAGACGGCGGCCGAGAAGCCGGCCAGGGCCAGCACGCTGAATATCCGCAGCAGCCAGCGCATCAGTTGCCGTTCTCCGCCGATCCGGTCTGCAAGGTCTCGTGTTTCGGGATCATCACGTCGACGCGGCGGTTCTTGGCGCGGCCGTCCGCCGTCGCGTTGTCGGCGATGGGTTCGTCTTCGCCCTTGCCGTCCACGCTCAGACGCGATGGATCCTTCAATTGCCTGGCGATCATCGCCTGCACGGCCTTCGCGCGGGCGACCGAGAGATCGAAGTTCGATTTGAACGCGCTCGACTTCTTCGGCTTCACATTGTCGGTGTGGCCGACGATCTCGATCGGTCCGGCTTCGGCGTCTAGGGCCGTGGCGATATTGGCCGCGATCGGCTGGAACTGTGCCTTCAACTCAGCCTGGCCGGATGCGAACAGAAGCTGGTTGCTGATCTCGACAACAATGAAGTCGCCCTTCGTGCCGACGTTCAGTCCGCCGGCGGCGATCTCCTGGGCGAGTGCCGCGCGGATGCGGTCGATCTGCGTGGTGTCCGGGGGAGCGGGTGGCGGCGGTTTGGCTTGCACCGGTTCGGCGGGTGCCGCCACGCTGGCGCGTTCAATGGTGAGAGGGGTCGAAGGATTGAGCGCCAGCAGCGCGCCGGCGGTTGCATCGCCTTCATCGGTGATCAGGATCCGCAGCCCAAAGAAGGCCGCCGTCACCAGCGTCGCCGCAGCGGCTGCGATCGCCCACAAAGGCAGCCGCCCCCCTGGCCTGGCCATCGCCGCCGCCATGCCTTGCCACCGGGGCGAAATGTCCTCGGCGGCGCGCGGCCTGAAATAGCGCAGCGTGTCGTAGACGTCGCGCCGGACGCGCTCGAGTGCGTTGCGTTCGCCGGACAATCCCCGATACTGGCCTTCGAACCCCAGCGACAGGCAGGCATGCATCAATTCGAGCAGGTCGTAATGGGCTTCAGGCTTGGCGAGGATATTGTTCAGCGCTTCATAGAACCCGGTTCCTGTCGGTCGTGCGTGGAAGAACTGCACCACCAGACTGTGCTGAAGCCAGGTTTCCTTGTTCGGCCAGGGCAGGTTGCCGACCAGATCGTCGGCGGTTTCGCAAAGCGCAAATTTCGCGATCCGTGCGTCTTCTTTCCCAATACCGGCTTTGGCGATGGTGTGGTCGAAGGTCTCGACGGCGTCTGCGATATGCTCCGCCAAGGCTGCGGCTTGCCGTTCGACCGGTATCAGGCGCAGCTGACCGAACAGCATGAGCAAGGGGGCTGCGGCGGCAAGGATGGGATTTCTCGCGGCATACTTCACGCCAGCGGTGGCGTCGAGCAAGGCGTCCTGCCGCAACGCCGGCGCCGCCGCGGGCTCAGCCCCGTGGCCGGCTTCCTGAAAGACCACGGCTCCGGACGACCAGCCGGGGGGCATTTGGCGGCCGAGGCCGGGGTCGAACACCGTCGATTCCCTGGCGGGTGATTGCGCACCGGAACTATCGGGAGCCGCGCGCGGCTTTTGCCTTGGCCGTGGCGCGCGGATGACGGTTTTGTCCGGTGGCTCGGAGGGATCGTCCTTCGAGTTCATCGCCGCGCCACCGTCGAGGTGCGCGTACCAGGCTGGGTATCAACAGCGAGCCGGATGGAAAGACTGATCTTGCCGAAACATGACATTCCTGCACACGCCCCAAGCCACGCCGCTTTGCCAGCCAGGCAAGCACCCATGCGCTATCCTAGTCGCACCGCAAGCCGATTGAAATCGGAAAGCAGGATGATCAAGGAAGCGGCTTCTTCCAGGGGGTCCCTCACACAGCCCGTAAGAGCGTTGCCGACGACATTTGCCGAGCGCGGCTATTTCTGCTTGCCAGCCTTGGTGTAGGCTTCGGCGAAATAGGCGAGGAAGACATCCAGCATGCCGTTTTCGTGCTTGTCCTCCATCGTCCGCCACGTTGCGACGAGCGCGTCCCAGGCCTGGCTTTTCCTGGACGAAAAGGACGCAGGCGGGATTCTTTTGGCGATCGCCTCCGGCGACAGGTCGTCGAGCAGCCTCGAGAGCGCGGCCTGCATGGCGGCGTAGGTTGCGATTTCGTGGGTCTTCAGGTCGCGGAACGCATCCTCGATGCTGTGCCTGGCATCGAGATAGCCGGCCCGGCGCTTGGCAAACATGATCTCGAGTATGTCGTCGGTGCCCGGCACGAATTTCAGCGGGTTGTTGTCCTCGGCGCCGATCATGGTGCGGTGCGCGCTTTTGGCGAGCACCTTGGCGGCCGCCCGCGCCTTGAGCAGCAAGGACAGTTGCTCGACCGTGGTTCTCAGCACCGCACCGATCTCGGCAGCGACGTCATGCGGGTCGCGCGACTGCAACAGCTCCGGCGACAAGCCGGCCGCCCTGGCGATATCGCGCAGTATCCCGTCCGCTTCCGCCGACTGCTTGGCCGGAACAGCGGGGGTGGACTGCCGCGCCGAAGACGTCGGCACCGGCGCCGCCTCGGTCAGGCGCTGCCCCGCTGGATTGTGGAATGGCGCGCTGCCAGGTTCCAGCGGCCTTCCCGTCGTGGGCGGCAACTCGCGTTGCGTTGAACCGGTCCTGGCTTGCGGATGCCCGGTGGCGACGCGCTCTGCGTCGACCGAAACGGCGACGACATAACGGCCGATCAGCAGCCGGTCGCCTTGGGTCAGCCGATGCGGCGCATTCATGCGCTGGCTGGAGCCGTTGACGAAAGTGCCGTTGCGCGAGACGTCATGAAGCCAGAACGAGCCCGCCTGATAGTGGACTTCGCAATGCCGGCCCGAGATGAACTTGTCGGGGTCGGTAAGTGTCCAGTCGCAATTTTCGCGCCCGATTTCGAAGCTGCGGTCGCGGGCGGCATAGCTGGTCGCTATGCCTGGCGGCAGTCTGTCAACATTGCTGATCTGGAGCGAAATGAACATTCGACGCCACTGGCAAACCTGAAATCCCAGGCATTCTAGCATCTTGCCAGCGCAGTGGGAGAGGTGCGCCTCACATGAATGCACGCCACGGTTTAGACATTGCTTCTGTTTGGCCTCCATCAAACATATGCTAGGCTTGCTGCGGTCCGATGCGGTGAATTCGAAAACCTCCCGAGCGTGACGCAGTTTACGGAGCGGGGGCTTCAATCCATCACACTGGCGGCCGCGTCGAGGAGGGGCACGCCCCATGCCGAACGAACGTGCCACGGTAGTACACACGCCGGTTGGCGCCGATGTGCTGACCTTCACCCATCTCGTCGGTCGTGACGAGATCAGCCGAAGTTTTGCCTATACCGTCGGGTTCGTCAGCAAGAGCCGCGACGTCGATCCGCTGAAGATGCTGGGCGGCGTCGTTTCGGTCGAAGGTGAATCCGATCCAAAGCGTTGGTTCAGCGGCCTGGTGTCGGATTTCAAGCTAACGCGCATAGAGGACCGGCTGGCCTATTACGAGGCCACCGTGAGGCCATGGCTCTGGTTCCTCGGCAACACCACCGATTGCCGCATTTTCCAGAACATGACCGCTGTGGAGATCGTCGAAAAGATCTTTTCGAAATACGGCATCGCAAAATTCGAGAAGCGACTGCAGGGCTCCTACCCATCGCGCGAATACTGTGTCCAGTATGACGAGAGTGATCTCGATTTCGTGCAGCGGTTGTTCGAGCACGAAGGGATTTTCTATTTCTTCGAGCATGATGAGGACAAGCACACGCTCGTGCTGTGCGATGCGATGAGCAAGCTGAAGCCGGCTCCAGGCTACGAGAAGGTGCTTTATAATTTCGAGGGCTATGGCTCGCGACGCGACGTCGAATACATCACCGAATGGATCCCGGGCAGTGCGGTGCGGCCAGGCGCCTACGCCCATACGGACTATGACTTCGAGAAGCCCGGCGCCGATCTGATGGCGAAGTCCGCCCAGCCCTTCAGCCACAAGGAGGCTTCGGGCGAGAACTACCGCCAGCCCGGAGCGCATCTCGATGTCGGGCGCGGCGACACAATCGCGGGGATCCGCCGCGAGGAACTTCAGGCAGTGCATCATCGCAACACCGCCGTCGGTACGGTGCGCGGCCTTTTTTCCGGCTGCAAGTTCACGCTCGAAAGCTTTCCGCGCGACGACCAGAACACGGAATATCTGGTTGTGAGCGCCGAATACCGCCTGTTCGATCCGGGCTACCGGACCCAGAACGAGGCTCACAGCGAGAATTTCAAGGTGGTGCTGGGCGTAGCGCCGACGAAATTGCCCTATCGGCCGCCGCGCATCACGCCCAGACCGATCATGCGCGGCCCGCAGACGGCAACGGTGGTCGGTCCTTCGGGCGAGGAGATATTCACCGACAAATACGCGCGGGTGAAGGTGCAATTCCACTGGGACCGCCTCGGCAAGAAGGACCAGAACTCATCCTGCTTCGTGCGCGTGTCTCAGACCTGGGCCGGCAGCGGCTGGGGCTTCATCCAGATCCCGCGCATCGGCCAGGAGGTCATCGTCGATTTCATCGAGGGCGATCCGGACCTGCCGATCATCACCGGCCGCGTCTACAATGCCTCCGAGATGCCGCCTTACGCGCTGCCGGGCAACGCCACGCAATCGGGCTGGAAGTCCAATTCCTCGAAAGGCGGCGGCGGTTACAACGAGCTGATGTTCGAGGACAAGGCCGGTTCCGAACTGGTCAATTTCCAGGCGCAGAAGGACCATCATCTGCTGATCAAGCACGACCGCAACAAGACGGTACAGCACGACCAGTCCGACCGCATCGACCATGACGCCAAGCACTCCGTCGGCCATAACCTCGACGAGGACGTCGGCAACAACAAGACAGTCAAGGTCGGCGTCGATCAGACGACGAACATCGGGTCGAACGATACGGAGACGGTGGGCGCCAACCGTTCGCTGACGGTCAAGGCCAACGAGACCATCCATGTTGTGTCGAACTCGACGGAGAACATCGACGCCAATCATTCCCAGACGGTGGGGATCGTCCAGACCATCACGGTGGGCGCAGCACGCATCGACACGGTCGGCGCCGCCGAGACCCGAACTGTGGGTGGCGTTCAGACCAACACGATCGGCGCCGCCCGCACTGTCACGGTCGGCATTAGCCAGAGCCATACTATCGCAGTATCAGACAGTTGGGAGATTGGTGCAGGCCAAAGCGTTCAGATCGGGGCGGATCAAGGAATAAAGATTGGTGGCGGTCAGTCGACGGAAATCGGAAAAAAACGATCCACGAAGATTGGCGAAGACGATGCAACTCAGATTAACGGTGCACATGAGCAGAAGATTGGAAAGGGCAGCCTTGTACAGGTTGGAGAAGACAGCGGTATTATAGTAGGAAAAAATCTGACGATCGAGGCCAAAGAATCGATTACGATTAAATGTGGGGCAGCTTCGATTATTCTAAAAAAAGATGGAACAATTGGAATAAAAGGAAAGAATATTTCGATTGACGCATCTGGAAAGATAAGCGCGGAGGCGTCAAGCGATATTACAATGAAAGGCAGTAAAATACTGCAAAATTGAGGTGATAAGATGTCTTACATTTTGAAGCGTATTGACGGTGTAGTAATTGGTATATTTTTAGGATTCGACGCCAGCGCACCATTGGTGGTTTTTGTGGGGAATCCTAAAGATCACGGCATCCGGGCTCGCAGTCTTATTGAGCTTACTTCGGATATGATCGGCGCTGAGGTCGCACTGTTGTTCGAAAGCGGCGAAGCCACACGCCCTTTAATTGTTGGGCGTATTGTCGATCCAACCAAGGGAACGCGACCCACTCATGTGATTGCCGACGGCAAATATACCCGCATCAGCGGTGAAGATCGCGTTGAACTTAGATGCGGAAAAGCGACGATAATCCTGGAGAAGGATGGGCACATCACCATCCGCGGAACTTATGTCACGAGCCATGCTAGTGCCACGAACCGAATTCGTGGTGGATCGGTGAACCTTAATTGATCCCGGCGCCCGTCATTCCCGAGATAGTGCGCCAACACGCGGAAATGGCGGCCTTTCTGTGGATTGTATATGACGATGCACTTCTACATCCGGAGGAGAATCCCGAGATGGACGAAGTGCGCATTGCCCGACTAATCGAACGGTTGGAAGCGCATCTCGACGGGCTGCGAGTGGCGCGGGCGGATGGCTTGCGCATCGCCAAGGAGCGCTATTCGGAATTCCCAGAAGCGGGGGAACTGTTTGTGCTTCGAATGTTGGAGCCATCGGCGACAAGGACGCGAGTGTCTGATCTCGACCTAGCAAAGGTGCGAGCTTTCCTTGCCGCCCATGTCGAAAAACAAGAGCCTTGATTATTCGAAGATAGGATAAAGCCGCGCCCACCGGCTGCCATCGAAAAACATGACGCCGCTCTCGAACATTGCCGCGATTGCGCCAACTGTTGGGGAGATGCTCACGTAGGCTGACTCGATGGACGGCAGCGGAGGGTCGAAAGGCACGATTTCCCCGCCCTGCAGGAGGTTGAGGCCACTGCCCAGCAAGAGCAACACATCGTTGTCGCGTGCCTTGACGTCGAAGAAATATCGTCGGCCAGGGAGGGCAACAACTTCATCAAAGGCGAGGAAATCCGTCGTGCGCCAAACCACACCCGTACTTGAGAAAACGTACCAGGTTCGACCAGGAGCGGGCAGGATCTCGATGACGGCACCGGAATAGTCGAAATCGAGCGTACGCCAGCGTCCGTCATAGATGCGCAGCGTCGTGCGATCCGGCCGAACATCTGCCAGCAGGAGGTCGGCAAGCAGATCAGCGTCGCCGGCATTGTTCGCTGCTTCCATCTCCGGGGTTGTTTCATCTCGAGAAATATCGATCCCACCAAAGCAAAACTCGTTCTTCCCGAGAACGACTGCATAAAAGCATGGGTCGTATCCCGGCTCACTTGCCTCGGAGGGTACATTCAGGTTTTGCCAATTCTCCGTTGGGGTACGCCGATAGACCTGCCCGCCGAAACCAAATGCAAACAGATAATCACCTGCCTGGACAAGGGTCGTCATCCGGCCAAGGTCCAGCGCGCCTGCTCGATTATAGCCAGCGCCGGGGATAGGATCTGGAGTTGCCGCAGCCGGAGTTAGAAAGAAAACGGTTCCCTCGGCAGTCATTGCCGCCGCCTCGGCGCTACCGGCCCAAACGCCCGACAGGGGAATGAGCGATACGATTTCCTCGAGATCGGTCAGTCCCGTCAGCGGGATACGGTTTCCGTCACGGCGGCCCCCCACGACTACGAGCTCATCATCCTCGGCGTCTTCGTGGTCGCATAGAAGGTAAAACGTGCCCGACGTGGTAAGAACTCCGCCGCGCAGAGAAGCGGGGCCTTTAGGAATTTCTATGGCCATGGCTTATTCAACACTCCTCTCGCCGTCGGACTGAGATTGTTCAGGCTCTTTTCTGCTCGCACAAGCCTGTCCTTATGCGGTTCGGTCTGTTCCATCACCGCCTTCGTGGCAGCTTTGAAGCATTCCGCAGTGATAACGTCGGGGACGAGCTTCTTCAGCGCTTTCAAGCAGTCAATTCTCACGTCGCTCATCTTGGCGACTCCGCTTGGGTTGGCTCTAGTGCTCGCCTGTTTGCCCAAAGCGGTCAACTTGCTGTCCATGGCTTTGTGAACTGCGGTCTCCGTGCTTTTGGACGATCCAACGTGGTTATCAGGAGGAAGACAGATGCACATGCCTTCACCGTGTGAGGGCGCGCCAGGCATTCGTGAGTCGCGTGGATTCTTCAGCCCCCGGACCTTTCTGCGACCGGTTCGGAAAGTGCGATCGGGCACAATGTGGTGGAACTGGTATTTATTACCATCGGCGTCTGTGTTTTTGGCACAGTCTTTCGCCGCATCCGAGGAATACTCACCAACTATGCACTTCGTCCCGTCGGGATTTGGCGGCGCCGCCGCGACCATCTCCGGCCAAGGAGGAGTTTGGCCACCGGGCGACGCGTGGTTGTGCGTTGCGAGATCGGTGAAGCGTATGACCGGCTCGCCCTCGAACTTGACGTTGTTGGACCAAGAGTTGAAATACTTCTTGCCTGTATTCTTCGATGTGACGATTCCCTTTTTCGGCGCACATCCGGCTTCTGTTCCGCTGGTCCGCGAAATATCAGATTTATTCTTGATGTTCACCGTCTTGCCGCCGATGAGGACTTTGCCAGTGCCATTTTCGGTGTCGGATGCTATTCCGAAGGATGGATAGGGGATCGGCACCCCTGGCGGCGTCGCCGGCGTCTGAGGTGGCGTGAAGCACACATCGGGAAACGCAGCAATGGTTTGTGCTTGGACGGCCTTGCCAGAGATCTCTAGCCCATTCGCAAAGACGTTTGACATCAGGCAGCCCTCGCGGAGACGATGGCAGCCCCACAGGCTCCGTCATCTGCCGATGCCTCGATCAACACGGGGTTGCCAGCCGCATAGCCCTTGCGCGCTGCAAAGTACGCCATTCCGATCATGAGCGGGACCACGGCCGCACCGACGTTGCCAAGAGACTCGGCGGGGCTCCAGAGATCTTGAAAGCCTGTGGCGTCGCGCTCCAGGCGCAAGCTCGCAAGGGTAGTTTGCTTGAACCAGTATTGCTCGCCGATGAGGTCAGCAATCCGGTAGCCGACGCGGTTTAGTCCAATGCCGGTTTCATCCAAGGCCAAGCGGTAGGCTGAGGCCATGCCGTCCCCGCGCAATGGCAGATCACGCGGGTTGTTGATTGGCGCAGGATCACGTGCGAGTCCGAGACCGAAGAGGGAAAGGCTACCGTTCGAGCTGCGAGCGCAAAGCACTGCTGCGGCCGCCTCGCCAGGAATAAATCCGTTGGCATTGTCGGCCGTCAGCAGGCGATTTTGTCGTAGGTGATGGCCTACTGCCAATGTCGAGAGGTAGCTGTCCACCCCTACGATCATGACATTCGAAACAGCGCCTGACGCGATCAGCTTACGCGCGTGATCCAAAGCGACGTGTCCAGACGGCCGGCCGTGCGTAATAATGCGTGACGCGATATGCGGCTCGAACTCCAGAATTTTTGCAATTGCGCGCATAAATCGCGAGCTGTCGCGCACCGGCGAGCCAATGCGACCCTCCTCAGCAAGGCACAACAGCAGTGCCGTCTGATCCCTCGCCGCTTCACCACTTGCGAAAGCTTCGCTGATCGCGCCGGCCGCCAGGTGCTCTAGGCGCTTCTCGCCAACCCAATTCCGCGGCAGCGGCACTGGAGCGCCGATCAACCAGTCTCCGCCAGGGCCGACGAATCTCGTCTCGCGAAATCCGTCCAATCTTGCCCGCATTGCGGCACAGCTCGACGGTGCGTCAAGTCCAACAGCGGTGACCATTCCAACTGAGACGATGTCGAGACTGGCGCTCATGCCGCGTCGGCCTCATCTCGTGGCGGCGCATTGAAGCCGCGAACATATACTTTGCCCGTTGTCCTGGCGCGCTCCATTCCGCGCGTAGGTGGCCCGACCCAGCATTCGTTGAAATCGAGGATCGTGCGCTGGATCCGTTGCGATACCCGCCAGACCAGCGAAAACCGCCGCTTCTCCGGATCGAACAACAACGTATCTGGCAGAAGCTCGCCCTCGAACGCTTTTTCGCGACCTTTGAACAGCGTCAGCGGCAACGCTGTCGTTGGCATGCGGAAGCTTTCCTTGCCTGCCGGCGTCAAATTTATCAACTGCACGTCCTCGCCGCCCCTTGGATGGTCGATCTGCTGGTCCGGTGGCGCCATCTGGAAATAGCGTTCATCGAAATCCTGCGGCAGGAACGGAAAAATATTGTCGATCCAGTTCTGGTCGTAGGTGCCGCCATATTCGATGCGTCCCGGCCAGCCGCGGCCCATCGGCCCAAAGCTCATCGGTTTGTAGTCGCCGAAGGGCGAGCGGATTTCTTCGTTGACCGCTTGGGTGTTCGGCAGCCGCAGGCCTGGGACTAGACGCTGGTTCTTGGTCCGCGACCAGCCGGTTCCGACCGGGTTGTATTTATAGCTGGCGGGAAGCTTGTCCTCTGGATCCAGCCTGTCGACGCCACCCCAGGCAACATCATAGGAGATAGGCAGTTTCAGGAAGGGTTGCGGCGACGTGGCGGTAAAGAGCGGGCCGATGGCGCGCCATTCGCGGTGGCCGACGACCTCGAACAACTTTGACCAGTTGCCAACCTTGATGCCGACCGGTACGCGCTCGGCCGGACGCCCGCCCGGCGCGTAGGCACAGCCATTGGCGATCACGTCGCAGCGCGGCTTGCGGAAGGCGAAATCCGTCTCCCACAACGTCGCCGAATAGCCGGGCACGCCGGTTTGCGTGTCGGCCATGACCAGCGGAACCTGTTCGGCCGATTTCTGCACCAGCCCGCCAGGCTTCGTCGGAAAATCGAAAGTACCCTTGACCACGACCACGATCCATTCATGGCCGGCCTTATCCATGCCCATGGTGAACTGATGCGGATAGCCCATCTGGTTCCAGATCTGCATCAGCTCGCCTCCATGTGGCTGGCGGCGATCTGCTCCAGCACCGGTCGCGGCGCCAGCTGGTCGACATCGAAAATATCCGTATGCGCTGACCACATGACCAGATCGTCGATCACATCGCCCTCGCCATCGATTACCGGAACCGGCAGGGCGGCCAGCGCCGCGTCGAGTTCGTCAGGCGTCATCTCGCCCCGCTGTGCGGCGAAGGCGGCTTTTTCGATATTTTCGAACCAGGCATCGGCATAGGCAAGCTTCAGCGGTGCTTCATCAAGACGCGCGACGATGCTCAGCGGAAATTGCCTGCCGACCCTGTCGGCGCTTTGCAGTACAATGCCGGCCGAGGCGCCGAAGGAACCAGGCCCGCTGAGGAAACGCAGCGCAATGTGCTGCGGCCAGGTTTCAAGTCCAAACAGCGGCACGATATGCTGCGCCAGCCAGCGGTCCCATCCACGCACGAAATCCGCCGGCAGCCGCCGGGTCACGAAATCGCCGGTGGCGGGCATCTTGCCATAGAAGCCGGGCATGATCAGATCTGCGGCGGACATGTGAACTTCTTGAACATTTCGAGCGTGTAGGGGTTCTCGACACTGGCGGCTTTGAGCTCGAAATCGGCCCACATCCCCTTCGTCCCGAGCCGCAGGCTGTAGACGTCGGTGAGCTTGGTCGCGGCGAAGCGGCCGCCGCGCAGCATTCTGAGCCACGCCCAGCTGCCGGTCTCGTTGAGCATCACTTCGGGCGAGCCGTCGACCGGCTGGAAGGCGAGAGAGATCACCCCGGTGCCATCCTTGCCGGGCCACGTCATCGGTTGCGGCCTGGTGGCGTTGTTGTAGTAGACGAGGTTCTGGCCATCGAGGTTGAGCGTGACGCGCGTCACGTTGGGCGACAGGTCCTTCGGTTCGAGCGTGAAGTTCATCACCGGGCCGGTGCCGCCCGGAAACAGGTCGTCGCGGATATGCCTCGCCTGCTCGAACGCTGCGAGCGCCGCCGGGTCCAGGCCGAAATCGGCACGCCATTTCCACGGCTCGCTGGCGGTGTCGACATAGTTGATCAGATGGTCGGTGGTGAAGGCATCGATCAGGCCGGTCGGCCCGAAAAGACGTTGAAAATCGCGCACATTGACATCGACCGCGCTGTCCGGGCTGAACGGATAGCGGTTGTTGAGCGCCGCCTGGCAGAACGGCAGTATGTCGGCCCGCCAGATGGCGTTGAGTTCGTTGGTTACGGCCTTCTGCGACAGGCCGCTGGTGTCGCCGGCAATGCCGCCCAGCCACTCGTTGATCGGCGAAGGCAGGATCTGCGCCTGCCTGGCGACTGCGCCTGTCAGTTCGGCAAGCCCGCCCTGCTTCTTGATCGCATCCTGCGGGTTGGGATTGGCGGTCACCGTCTGCAGCACATTCGACAGCGCCGTCAGCGCCACGACGGCGGCGTCGAGCGCCGGCGGCTGGCCGTCGACCTGGGCAATGGTGCCTTTGAGCGGCTTGAAATGCTCGGCAACCAAGCTGCCGGTCATGTCCACCTGGTTGGCGGAGCCGGCGCGCGGCAGGAGCTTGGCGCCCGAGGTCACCACCTTGCCCAGCTTGCCGAGTTTGCTGAGCAGCTTGGAGCCGGTCTTGGCGGCAGCGCCACTTTTGTCGTCGGCCGGCGCGTCGTCGGAGCGGGTGAGGTCGGTCTCCTGCACCACTGCCGTCAACAGGCGCTTCAGCGCGGAGTCGGCGTTGGAAAGATCCTTGAGGTTTTCACTGGCGATGTTGAGATCGGTGAGCGGCGCAAGCCGCATGTCACGCAGGAAAGAGTCCCACTGGGCGATATAGTCGTCGTAGTAGAGCTTCAGGATGTCCTGCGAGAGCGCCGAGACCGACGTCTCCGAGTTCTCCGAGCAGCCGCCGGCAAACACCGCGCGATCGAGGGCGGCCTGTCCCGCCACATCCTCGACCCGGTCGAGGATCGCGTCGTGGAAACCCGCATAAGTGTAGGGCCCGGGAACACCGACGCGCAACGTCTTGTCGGAGCGGCGCGCGAACACTTTGGCGCCGTTCGGCCCGGCGAAATTGGCCGGCACCCATTCCTTGACGGCGGCTACTTCCGGATCGGCTAGGAGCTGCTTGTAGGCGCGCTGCGGCAGTGAGATCGTGCATACAGTCTTCAGCGCCTCCGCGACCAGAGCCTTGTCCGGGGCGATGTAGCTGTCGTCGACGGCCATGCGGCGGATGGCGGCGATTTGGTGCTCTTCGGCGTCGGCCGTGGGGAAAGGCGGAGCCGGTGCGAATTGCGGCAGGCTGTTCACCCACCAGTTCTGGACGAAATCGGTGTCCATCTGCGACAGGCCGGTCATCATCCGGTAGGTCTTCAGCGCGCCGAGCATGAAATCCGGATCGCGGATTTGCCGCCACATCGTGGCCTCGAGCAGGGCGACCATATGCGGCTCGAGCACGTTGCGCAGCGCATGGTCGTAGGTATCGGTCTGCGCGCGCACCAGCTCCGGCGAAGCGGTCGGGCCGAGCAGGTTATGGACGGCGTCTGGTGGCGGCGTTCGGGCGGTCGCCACCGCGTCCATCGCCGCCAGCGCGCCATCCATGGTCGGCTGCTCGACCGCGGCCGGCGTGGCGGCGACTTGGGTGAGCGGCCCTTGCAGGGCTTCGAACTGGCCGGCCTGTTCGGTGATCGCATTGCGGTTGTCGAGGTAGGACCAGGTGAACACTCCGCCGGCCAGCAGGGCCGCGAGCGCACAGGCGGCGGCGGCCCCGCGCCAGATCCAGGCGCGGCGGCGCTGCGCCAGCGGATCGAATGTTCCAAGGCCGGCCTCCTTGAAGATCACTTCGGTGAGAAGGTTCCTGAGGAAGAAGCTGCGCTTCTCGACGCGCGCCGCCGGCATGGCGCGGCGCGGCGGCAGCCCGAAGGACGATGACAACGCCGCGGTCAGGCGGTCGATGGGGGCTCCTTCCTGTGTCGCCGATGTCAGATAAAGGCCGCGCAGCCACGCGGCTTCCTCGTAGCGGCTTTCGCCGAACATCGCCTCGATCAGCACCTGGATCGGCCCGCAGAGGCTCGCCAACTGCGCCGGAAAGCGAAAGATCTCGGCGCGCGAACCAAGCTTGTCTTCGTCTTCAAGGCGCGGCACCAGCCTTCGCTCCAGCTCGGTGCCAAGCCTGGCCAGCTCCGACTGGATCATGCCGGCGTTGACGCGGGCATCCAGCGCAAAGGTGGTTCCCCACACCTGCTCGCGCGCGCTCGTCGACAAGCCGCCGAAGAAGGCTTCGAACCCTTTGATCAGGTCGGCCTTCGTCAGCATCAGGTAGACGGGCAGACGAATTTCCAGCCGATCGTTGAGCTCGGCCAGTCGGCGGCGGATCTTGCGGCCGTGCGTCTTGATCGCCTCGTCGCCTTCCGAGAGCACATCGATCGACAGCGCGACGATGACGCCGTTGAGTGCGCGGCGACCGCGGTGCTTTTTCAGAAGGTCCAGGAAGCCCAGCCATTCCGCGGCGTCGACGTCCGGCTGGCTCTCCTGCTGGACGTAGCGGCCCGCAGTGTCGATCAGCACCGCGTTCTCGGAGAAAAACCAGTCGCAGTTGCGCGTGCCGCCGACACCCTGCAGATCATCGGTCAGATCGATTGGAAAATTGAGGCCCGACTGGCGCAATGCCGTGGTCTTGCCGGTGGCCGGAGGCCCGACGATCACATACCACGGCATCTCGCGCAGGAACTTCCGTCCGCCGAGCTTGCGACGCTTGAGCTCGGCCATCACCTCGCCGAACTTGGCGCCGACGGCTGCAACGCTCTCCTCGCCGGGGGTAAGCTGCTTTTCGGTCACGGGTGCCGCGATCTCGGCGACGAACATGCGGTTGGCGCGAATCGCGCGCCGTTGCGCGATGATCAGCCAGACCAGCCACAGGATGATCAGGCCCGCGATGATGGCTATGCGCACATTGTCGGATTCGAATGGCGCGTACGGGCCGACCTGGACGATCGGGCCGAACACCCAGATCAAAAGCGAAAGCAGCGCAATGCCGATCAGCGTCCAGAGAAAGCGCGAGGTGATGACCGCCCAGAGGAAGCGCAGGATGGACATCTCAGAGCCTCTTCTCGACCAGGACCTCGACGCGCCGGTTAAGCGCGCGGCCCTCGCGCGTCGAGTTGTCGGCCACCGGATCGGAGTCGGCGCGGCCTTCGGAATGGATGCGCTCCTGTGGCACGCCAGCCTGCACCAGGAGGTCCGCTATGGTTTGGGCACGTGCCTCCGAGAGCCGCTGGTTGCTGGCGAGCGGATTGGACCGTTGCAGGCGCACATTGTCGGTATGGCCGACGATCGTGATGTTTCCGATGAGCTCCTGATTGGCGAGGATCACCTTGGCGATCGACTGGATCAGCGGCTCATAGCCTTGCGACAGTGTCGGCCGCGAAGACTGGAAGAGTTCGGGGTTGGACGACTGGATGATCAGCTTGGCCAGCGAGACGCTTTCGGTGCCGCTGAGCGCGCCCTTGAGGCTCGTCGGCGCTTCCACCTTGAACGCGGGCAGCAGCGCGAAATCGACCGGCTGTGGCAGTTCAGGTGCGGGCGCATCCTGCTTGGGCGCGGCGCGGGTAACGTCCGCGCGTGAGGCCGGCGGCAGCGTGCGCACGAGGGCGGAGAGTTCGACCGCCTGGCTGCTCAAGCCCATCGACAGACCGATGTAAGCGGCGGCGGCGACGACGACCGCGGCAAGTGCCATCACCCAGATTGGAACGATGAAGCGCTGCGGTTCGTCGGAAGCGATCACGCCTTTCCAGTTCGGCGACAGCGGCGCGTCCTCGGCGTCGGCATTGCGCAGGAACCGCGCGGCTGCCACACGCACGGCATTGAGCGAGCGGTCGCCGGCGCGGCCGGGCACCCGGTACTTGCCGCGGAAGCCGAGCGCCAGGCAGTAATACTGAAGCTCAAGCATCTCGCGGTCGCGGTTGGGATGGCGCTCCAACTCGTCAAGGCGGGTGAAAAACTGGGTGCCGGCATCGACATCGCCACGCAGCATGACCACCAGCGGCTGGCGCGGCCAGGCGCTGGCGCCGCCCCACGGCGTGTTCAGCGCCAGGTCGTCGAGCAACGCCGCCACCGCCCAGGCCGCCTGGTCGGCGCGCTCCAGCGAGGAGCCTGCTGCCATCGCGGCGTCGCGCGCCTGAACCAACTCGTCGAGCAGGCGCGTGCGCATCGCTTCCGGGTTCTCCGGCGCCAGCGCGCTTTCGAGCTCCGGCGCGAATTCGAGCAACGGCGCGAAGATATTGATGAGCGTGTTGGGATGGGCGCGCGCCCTTTTGACAGGCGCGCCCGGTGCCAGCGGCGCCATCGGCCGCGGCGCGGCGCCCGCCAGCCTGATGCGTGTGCGTTCGCGATCCTCCGACAGTCCGAAAGGATCATCCCGGCTCATGGCCTCACCTGTTCACTGAGTAGCAGTCGACCTGCGGCTCGCTCGGCAGGACACCGGAAACGCCGATGACGAAGCCGGGGGCGTCGAGCAACGAGGCCCAATGCTCGCTCTTCTGGTCAAGCTCCAGGCACAGCCGGTCGCCATCATAGGGAATCTCGCGTGGCTGCGAATGAAGCGGTTTCAGCGGAATACCCGGCAGGCGCGACTTCCAAAGGCCTTCGAACTGATCGGCGGCGCCGACCGTCGCCTGGTTGACGAAGATCTTGCGCAGCGCGTCTTCCGACAGTTCCGATCCGACGCGGATGACAATGCGGCTGGCGACCAACAGCTTCGGGTTGTCGATGCGCACTTTCCAGACATTGGTCGCGTGCCGCATCACGGGCAGCGCGCGTGATTTCGGCTCGATGTAGCGCAGGCTGAGGATGAGCGAGCGCAGGGCGTCGGCCAGCGCCATATAGGCGGGGCCGGGCGCCATGTGGTCGTAGGCCGGCAATTCGCCGAGCCGCCGCGAGCTCGAGCCGTAGGTTGCCATCTCGCCGGCCAGTCCGGCCAGTTCGAGATAGAGTTCGGCCGGATGAAAGACATCCTGTGCCAGCATGTGGGCAAGCCGCGGGCGAGCGGCGTTGGCGAGGTGCAGCATCAAAAGGTCTTCGACGCTGCGGCCGGCGCCGCCCATCACCATCTTGCCATGCGCTTCGGCGATCTGGTCGAGGCCGGTGACCACTTCCTGCAGCAATTGCCGGTACCAGTGGACCGCGCCGGTGACCAGCGTCGGCGGCAGGAACGTCTCATCGAGCGAGATGCCGCCGTCGGCGCGCACACCCTTTATGTCGGCGATCGGCAAGGCGGTATAACCGCCGACCGATTTGCCGGGTGCAAGCAGGGCGGCTTGCGGCCGGGCGACCTCGATCTCTTCCGGATCAGCGCCGCTCTGGACGGCGTCGCGCACCGAAACGATCTTGCCGTGGTAGCGCGCGCCCGTCGAAGCCGCATGCGCCGGATCGAATCCGACGCCACCGGGCGGCTCGAGCGGCAGTGCCACCAGCACCGGACCGGCGCCGGTGTCCGCAGTGACCGGCAGCGGCTTCGGCGCATCCATCAGTTCCGGGATGGAGAAAGGGGTGCCGTCCGGGAAAATACCCCGGGCGGACACGATCGAGACCTGGCCGGCGTCGAGCAGCGACTGGTCGAGGGTCAGCTGCTGGAAGCCGAAAGTATGGAGCTGACCGGCCTGCAATGCGCCGCGCACCATGCCCTCGAAGAACCGATCCTGCTGCTGGAAGTGCTGGGTCCTGAGAAACAGGCCCTCCGACCACAGCACCCTGTTTGCATCGCTCATGCCATTACTTTCTGCGCACAACCATCCGTGGCCCCTGTCGCTAGGCGGAAATGCCGCCCTTGCCGAGGCTGACATTGACGGTGAATTTCGACCCCGGCGATACCGACTTGGTCGTGCGCCAGTTGCGTCCGCCTGGCTCGCGGATCAGCGCCACGAAGCCGAGTGCCGTGGCGTTCGGCTCGACCGTGATGGTCTTGGCCGCCGTCTTGCCTGGCGCGACCGAGATCGTGTCGGAGCCGATGAGGTCGGCGCCGAGCGCCGAGCTGGCATCGCCCTGCAGCGCGAAATAGTCGGCCGAGTTGAACTTGCCGGTGCTGGCAAGCCGCATCACCAGTACCGTCACCGGCCTGTCGCCGCCGCCCGGTCCTGGATTCATGCCGGCGCCCCCGGTCACGTTGACCGAGATAACCGATGGTTTCGGCGGGCCGCTCTGGCAAGCCGCAAGCAGCCCCGTCGCGCCGAGGGCAACGACGAATTCGCGTCTGTCGATCATGTCCTACTCCTCCTCTTCATATGCGTCCCTGAAGTCTGCGCCGATCTCGCCCAGGAAACTCGATTCCGCGCTCTGGGCGATGTCGCGATGGCGTTTCTGGTAGAGCTCCCACAGCTTGGCGTTACGTCCGCCGGAGAGCAGATTGCCGATGGCGGAATTGGACTTGAGCTCTTCCTCGATCGCGGCCGGATCGAAACGGTCGATCATGCGCCGAAGCGCGGCCTGAACGCCGCGCCAGGCGCGTATGTGATGCTGTGCAAGGTCCCTTACCGCGTCGTCGATCGCCGCCTCGCCGGAGAGAAAGCCCGGACTGCGTTCCGAGATGATGGTGACGATGACATCCTCGGCCGTCGGCAGGAATTTAAGCGGGTTGACCTCGGAAGCGCCGACCACCGTCTGGGCGACGCGCGCGCTTCCCTTCTCCTCGGCGCGCTTGCGCAGGAGTTGCATCAAGCCATCCAGCATCAGCCGGTATTCACGTCCGAATTTTTCCATTTCGGCGATCGGGTCGCGGCCGGGAAAATCGGCCTCCTCGACGCCCATGCCGCGCAAGAATGCGGCACGAAGTGCCATATCGCCGGATGCGGGCTGCGCCGGGCGCGCCGGCTTGGGCGCTGGAACGGCGCGTCGCGGCGGCGGTGGCTCGGCTGCTTGCACCGGTACATCCCAGGGATGCCCGGCGCGCGGCTTTTCAGCCTGATGCTGCACACGTCCTGCCGGGTCTGCGCCGATAGCCAGAGGCGGGGTCGCGGCCGGCCCAAAGCTGAAATCGTCATCGAAGCTTGCCGGCTTTGCCGCATGCCCGGACGCATCGTTGCGCGAAGGCATTTCGCCGAACCCGAACGGATCCGGCTGACCTGGAGCAGCGGCATCGCTGGATTGCGATGTCGCCACCGGGTCGAGGCTGAACGGGTCGTCGAAGGCAGGCGAACTGCGCTGGATCGATGGGCGGTCATAAGCCCCCGGAACGGGCTGCTCGAACGGGTTCGGCAAGTCCGCCGGGCGTGGCGGGCGCGGTTCTTCCTCGACCTTGGCCGAGAAGAAGTCGTCGCCGCCGGTGCTGGCAGGCGTTCGCGCTCCCGGCGATGACCATGCAGGCGCGGGATGGCCGGTGACAGGGGCCGGGCCGACCGACGTCCGGTTCGCTTTGGATTGAACCTCGACGTGGAAGATATAGTCGCCCATGCGCAGCCGCATGCCGTTCTGCAGCCGCATCGACCTGCCAGGACCCAGGGGGCTGTCGGAGTCATCGACGAACAATCCGCTGCTCGACGTGTCGGTAACGAAGTAGCCATCCCGGTCGCCGCTGATCTTGCAATGGGCGCGCGAGACGAACATGTCCGGGTCGTCGATCTGCCAGCCGGCGTCGGCGCTGCGCCCGATCACCAATTCGCCCTCGTCCAGCCGGGTCTGCCTGACCACTTGCGAGCGCGGGCTTTGTTCCAGCGTCAGCAGCAGGCTCATGCGGCAGCCTCCGCCATTTCCGGCCGCCAGCCGACGATGGTGTGCAATCTGAGATCGTCGGCGTCACCCTTTTCGGCGGGACGCGCCAGCCAGGCCGTCCGGCCAAGCTGGACGGTCCCGACCCGTGGCGGCGGCACGGCGTCGCGTGCGAGGACGATGCGCAGATCGACGTCGAGCGTCTCGCCGATCATGTCGCGCACCGCCTTCCTGAACAGGCCAAGGCGCCGTTCGCCGGGTAGGAACGACCTGAAGTCGTCGAGGCTCAACGGACCGATGCGCAATTCGATCCTGCTTTGGCGGCTGAAGACCCGCGGCCCGATCGTCGCGCCACGTCCAAGCCCGGCATGGGCCTTGCCGAGACGCGTCTGCAGTGCCTTCGGTATGGTGATCCAAGCGGCGACGAATTCCTTGATCTGCACCTGCACCTTGAAGGCGGTGGCGAGAAACAGCGTCAGCCGCTCCGCGCCGTCGATCTGGTTGGCGAGCGATCCAGCCTGCCGCAGTCGAACAGTGTCGAGTTCGGGATCCTGCGTGCCGGGGAAGCCGATCCCGGACATTGCCTCCAGCATGGCGCGAACCCGCCCGCCGACTGACCGTTCGACCTGCACCGCCGGATGCGCGTCGGCCCAGGCGCGATAGTAGAGGGCCATCATGCGGTGCTGCAGGATGTTGACGAAATCGACGAAGGTCGTGTCGCTGGTCTGCTCGGCATCGGCCCCGGTGAACCAGCGCTGCGACAGCCGGTCGAGCACCCAGCGTGTCAGATGCAATGGCATCGGTCCTTCCGGTCCAAGCAGCCCGAGATTGGCGACGGTCACCCGCGCGTGGGCCTTGTCCCCGGCGTCCTGGAGCTTGACCACATCGCGAGCCGAGAAGCTCAGGCGCACATGCTGGCCAAGTCTCGCCGGCTCGCGGTCGGCCGTTCCGGAATGGCCGAACAATCCACCGCGCTGCTCCAGGCGCCGCAGCAACTCGAAAAAGTCGAAGCTCTCCAGCAACGGTTCGGCCGCAACCGTTGCGGGCTCCGCTAGATCAGGTAGCGATTGCCGGGCGTCATCGGCCATGGCACATCCTCCTGCTTCTGCAGCAACCGGGTACGGGTCCGCACAAATCCGTTTATCCCTGCATGGCGGGCGAACAGCCGCGAAAGCAGTGCCGAAAGCAGCAGCGAACTTTGCCCCGCCAGCACGGACTGGTCGACATGCAGTGTCACTTCGGTACCGCGTCCGAAACACATTGGCCCGTCGATCTGGAGCCGCTCGATCACCGGGCGTGAATCGATGCGCACGATCGAATGCACGTTGCGGGCAAGGCTGGGATCGCCGCGATCGGCATAAAGGTCGAGCAAGGCATGCAGCGGATCGACACCACGGCCTTCCTGGGCAAGGCTGAGGAAGTTGAGAGAGAGCTGCGACACCAGCCGCCAGGCGAGATTGTCGGCGCGGGATTCACCGGCCGCGCTGGCAGGAAGGGACGCCGGGACTGCCGGCTGCGGCGCCCGCAGCGCTCCAAGCAAGCGCACCGCTTCGACCGGATCGGCGGTCTCCAGCGTCAGCGTCGGCGTGTCGTCCAGGATCGGCAGGTCGCGGTTGGTGCACAGCGCCGTGATGTCGAGCCGCTTGAGTGGCCGGTTTGGCGAGCTCCCTGCCGGGCGCGAGACGGCGATGAAGACATCGTCGCCGGTGTAGGAGGTGCGGGTCAGGCCCTCGCGCCGCTCGTCCTCGGTGGCCCGGCGCGGACGCCGCTCAATCGAATAGACCCAGCCGCTGCCGCGGTTCTGCCCCAGGCTGAACAGTTCGGGAATTGTCGCCTCGCCGCTCTCGGCGTCGGCGTCCTCGACCCGCGTGACCCGGAAGATCTCGAAATCCCGCGCCCGCGTGCGGTCGGCGTGCAGCACCTGACGCGTTTTGCGCGGGTCGATCTCGATGACGTTGCATTCGCGTTCGAAGAGATTGATGACCGGTGTCACGAACAATTCGAAGTCGGCAACCGTCACATCGGCGAGCTCGGGCACCGGACGCCGGAACAGGAAGATGATCTCGATCCCCGCATCGCACTTGCGCACCACCGGCTGGAGGCCGGCGACCCGCACATAATGGAAGCGCTCCGGGATCATGAAATATTCGCGCAGCAGCCGGTATCCCTCGAAGGTCGGACGGGTGCGCGGCATCAGCGCTTCGTCGTCGCGGATGCCGATCATTTCGGGCTCGGGCAGCGCCGTCAGCGGATTGGTCTTGCCTTCCGCCCGCGCGCCGAGAGCCGAGCAAGCGCCGAAGATTGCATCGAAAAGCAAGGGTGCCCTGGCACGCCCGGCGAAATAGAGGTCGAGACGGTCAAGCGACAGTTCGCTGAGCTTGCCCTTTCCCGTCCGGGAGAGGGTGACGCGAAACGCCGCCTCGCCGCGCGCGTCGCCGATCGGCGCGATTCCGGCAGCCGCGAGCGCGCTGCGATCCTGGAAATAACCGACCGAGGTGATCGCGATCGGCCACAGCGTGACCTCCTGCGCGGTCGTGAAGGTCGAACGTGTCGAAAGCCCTGGATTGAGGCCGGAGACCAATCGTGTGCCGCGCGCGACGGCGTGGCCGGCAATCATCGACTGCACCTGCTGGCCGGGTTTCAGCACGGCCATCGCCGTCGCCGGCGCCGGCGTCACCAGATCCGGATAAAGCACATCGAGCACGGCGCGCGAGAAGCGCGAGCGCTCCGCGTCGACCTTGAGGCGGGTGCGCGCGGCCAGGAAGGCCACGCCGTCGAGCAGCCGTTCCACATAAGGGTCGGGGCAGGGGACCGTGTCGAGGGAAAGATTACGGGCGACCGCCGGATGCATGTCGGCGAATTCCGCGGCCAACGCCCGGATATGGGTCAGTTCTTCTTCGTAGTACTCCACGAAGACCCGATCCATCTCAGGTCTCCCGGAATTCGGTTCGTGCCAGGCCGTTGTCGAGATTGATCGTGGTGCGCAGCCGCATGCGCTCCGGTGTCGGGGCCATGATCAGCACCGCGTCGATCTCGATCTTGAGGCCGACGGTCTTGTCTCCGAGCGTGACGTTGACGGTCGTGGCGCTCTCCTTCAGGCGCGGCTCGAAGGTGGCAAGCACCGCGCGGATTTCGCGCGCCAGCGCATCGCGGTCGAAATCCCGCGAAGAGCGGCCGGAAAAGGACGGCACGCCATAATTGACCACGCTGCGGCGCACCTCGGGAAAGTCGGCGAGCGACGGCAGTTCGTCCAGGGGCTGTTCGTGTTCGGCATCGGAGAGCATCGGTACGGATTCGAAGCGCTCGGTGTTGAACAGGGCCTCGATGTCGCGCCGCACGGCTTCTTTCAGCACGCGTGCCGAAACCACCACACCGCGGCTTTCGATCTCGGCGCGATGTTCGGCCTGGAAGACCAGCCGGTGCAGGCGCCGCCTCTGCTCTGGCGTCAGTTCGGCTTCGGTATCGATGCCGCGTGCGCTGCCGGCAAGAAGAGCCTCGACGCGCTCGGCGCCGAGTTCTTCATCCAGAAGACGGCGCAGCCCGTCGATCTCCGACGCCACACCAGGCAAGTCGTTGACGAGGCGGTCCCAGAGCGAAGGCTGGACCGCCTCGCGCTTTGCCCGCGAACTGCCGGCAAACTGCGGCTTCGCGCCAGGCCGCTTGGCCTCACTTGCCGACATAGACGTCCATTTCGATCTCGTCGTCCTTGTCGTAGACGAACTTGATCTTCTTGTAGGCGAAGCTGACTTCTTCCTCGATAAGATCGGCCTCGTCGGTGGCCTGCCGCATATCGTACTCCATGACCGAGGCGTCGGTGAGCGTCACGACCAGATAGTCGCTGGTCTCGCCGTCAATGGTGCGGCGTGCCGAGAACACCACCTCGTCGAGCGCCTTGTTCTCGAACAGCGCCTTCTTCAGATATGGCGACGACTTGTCGTAGTGCTTGATGAATTTGATCATTCCCATCGACACACGGCCGCGTCGCGAAAGCGAATTCGGGTCGTAGGGCGCTATCATCTTGTAATCGACGCCATGCACTTCGATCTCGTCTTCATGGCCGTCGCGCTTGCTCGGGCCTTTGATGTCCGGAACTTTCAAAAAACCATCGATCTTCATTGAAGGACCCTCGCTTCTCTCTGTGGTCGGCATTGTCTTTCTCCACCGCTTTTCAAACGAAACAAGATGACTTCGCTGCGACTTCAGCCCTTCACTGACGGCAGTTCCGATACCAGCCGGAGAGAGGCGTTGATGCCTTCCAGCTGGTAGTGCGGACGCAGATAGAAACGGGCATTGTAGTAACCGGGCCGGCCTTCGACGCTGTCGACTTGAACCTCGGCAGCGGCAAGCGGACGCTTGGCCCGTGCCTTGTCGTCGGCGAAGGCCGGATTGGCCAGCACGTACCGGTTGATCCATTCGGTCAACCAGATCTCCATATCGGTGCGTTCCTTGAACGATCCGATCTTGTCGCGCGCGATCGCCTTGAGGTAATGCGCGAAACGCGACACCGGGAACAGGTAGGGCAGGTTGGCGCTCAGCCTTTCGTTCGACTGGGCGTCGGGGTCGACGAGGCGCCCGGCGCGCGTCTCGTCATCCTGGAGCGAGTGCGCGCCGATGAAGGCTGCGAGATCGGTGTTCTTGCGGTGCAGGATCGGCATCAGGCCAAGCTTCGCCAATTCCGCCTCGCGCCGGTCGTCGATGGCGACCTCGGTCGGGCATTTCATTGCGATCGAACCGTCGTCCGTCGGGAAGGCGTGCACCGGCAAATTGAGCACCGTGCCGCCATTCTCGACGCCGCGGATCTGCGTTCCCCAGCCATAGAGCTTGTGGCTGCGGTTGATGTTGACGCCCATCGGGAAGGCGGCGTTCATCCAGACATATTTGTTGTGGTCGCCGCCCACCTCCTCCTCGAAGGTGAAGCCCTTCACCGGAACGGTTTCCGAGCCGTAGGGCAGGCGTGCCAGCACGCGCGGCATGGTAAGCCCGATATAGCGGGCGTCCTCGCTCTCGCGCAGCGACTGCCATGAGGCATAGGACGGGTTGTTCACGATCATCTGCAGGTCTTGCGGGTTCGGCAGTTCCTGCCAGCTGTCCATGCGGAACAGCCGCGGCGACGCGGCCGCGATGAATGGCGTGTGCGCCGAGGCACAGACACCCGAGATGTTGCGCAGCAGGCCGACGTCGCGCGGATGGTTGGAGAACTCGTAGGCGCCGATGATGCAGCCGATCGGCTCGCCGCCCAGCATCGAATACTCGTCCGTGTAGACTTTCTTGAAGATCGGACTCTGGTCCCACATCTGACCTTCATAGTCTTCCAGCGTGTCGGCCAACTGCTCCTTGGAGATGTTCATCACCCGGATCTTCAGCTTGGTGTCAGTCTCGGTGTTGTTGATGAGGTACCAAAGGCCTCGCCAGGTGCCTTCCATCTCCCGCACTTCCGGGGCATGCAGGATCTCGTTGACCTGCGTCGTCAGCATCTTGTCGATGCCCGCGATCAGCGACTTGATCGACCTGATCGCGTTGGACGAGATGGTCGTCGTCTCGGAACGGGACTGAGCGGCCAGTGCCAGGTTGCGCACCAACTGCTGCAGTTTCTCGCTGTCGTCCTTCTTGACCTTGAAATCCTTTTCAAGGAGGCCGCTGAATTCGCCAAGATCGATGGCTTCGGCCTCGGCGGTAGCGGCTGCGGTCTTTTGCTGTTCGGCCATGACTTACTCCTCGCCCTTGCCGTCAGAAATCGCCTGGCCGGCGATCTTGCTCAGCAGCGGCTCGTTGTTCAGAAGCTGCGCGATGCGCTTTTCGGCGTCGACACGGCCATCCATGAAGCCCAGCAGTTCCTCGAGTTGACGCCGCATCTTGAGGATCTCGGCCAGTTGCGGTACCTGCTCGGCGATCTTGTCCGGCGCGAAATCACCCATTTTGGAAAAGGTGAGATCGATCGCCAGTTCCTCGTCCCGCTCGGCGCCTTCGGCTTGCGGCAACGTGTTCTTCACGCGCGCCTTCACGCGCGGTCCCATCGCTTCCATGAATTTGGGGAAGCGATTGGCGTCGGTTTCGACGAAGTTGCGGTCCAGAACCGACTTCGACGCTTCCTTGGTCTGCGAGGCGCCGGAAAGGTCGGCCATGACAGCCATGACGAACGGCAACTCGATCGTCGTGGGGCTGCCGTAGGTTTCGACGTCGTAGGCGATCTGCACGCGCGGGGCGCGGTTTCTTTCGATGACCTTGGCTTTGCTCTCTGCTGGCATACTGGTTACCTTTCATCCTTCTGGGCCGGCTTCTTGGGATCGGCGACACCGGCAAGCAGCCGGAATTCCTTCAGCCCCGACGGGGCGAGATCTTCCATCAGTTCCACGAAATCCATGTGCACCATCCTGCGCACGCGCCGGGCGAGGTGCGGGATAGGGCTGGACGGTTCGGTGCGGTCGTAGAAGGCGACCACGAGATCGAGGCATTTGACGACGTCGTCGCGCGAGTTGATCCGGTCAGGCAGGCCGGCGCTGGCGTCCACGGAGCTTGCCACACTTGCCATCGTTTCGGCTCCATGACCGTTTTGGGTGGGCGTCGATGCCGGTTGGGCCGGCTGCGGGGCAGGCTTTGCCGCACCGTTGGCCATGGCGCCGGCGCTGGAATTCCGCTCCAACGTCGTCAGCAGGCGCTGCAGGAACTTCTTCAAATCCGGAACGGCCGCGCCATTGCCGTCGATGCGGGCATTGAGCGCGGTATCCACCGCCTCCAGCGCCGAAATCGCGGCGCGCGCATCGGCCAAAAGTGTCGCGACAGTGTCCGCGGCCTGATCGATCTGCGCCGCGCATCCTGTGCGCACCCGGTTCAGCAGCTGGTTGTGGGCGGCCGTCAGCGCTGCCTTTTCGGCGGTTCCGAGGCCCGAGGCAGCTTCCTGGAGCATGACGCGCTCGTCGAGCGCTGCCTGTTCCAGGTCTCGCCCGCTGATCGGCCCGATGGCGCGCGGTGAGAAGAAGACGGTCTGCCTGAGGTTCGCCAGCAGGCCTTCCTGGCCGTTCTGGAGGTCAAGCAGCGCATTGATGCGTCGCAGCGCCGCGTCGCGGGGCGTGGCACCAGTCCGCAAAGCCGGATGCATCGTATCCCAGTACTGGTCGAAAGTCCTTGCGATCAGGGTCAGCCCCTGGGCGAGGCCGGCGAGCTTCTCTTCATTGGCCAGCGCGCGCGTGACGATGACCAGAAGGCGCAAATCCCGGCCGCGCGACTGCAATTCTTCCGATTTTTCGAGGACGGCCGCCCAGTCGACGGCGCTGGTTGACTGCGAAGCCTTGTTGCCACCGTCGTGGACGACCTTGAGCTGGGCTTCCGTGAGCCGCTCCAGCTCATGAAAAGCCGGGTCGTTGCGTAAATCCTCTCCCGACGGGTTCGCACCGTCCAGAGGATTCAGCCAGAGTGCGAGATCAATCACACCTACCCCCAGCAAAGGCCCTGTGACCCATGTGACGCAACGTTATCATCGGTCCCATGCCACGACAATTGAGCACTTCCTCAAAAACTAACAGAAGCTGAATTCTCCAGTAATCTTTCAACCAAACCCATTGTGCGATCGGCGGGCCGGGCATGCGAAATGGCTCGCATGCCCGGCCCGCAATCCGGGTTTGTTGGAGGAGTTTGCAGGGCTTGTGTAACCACGAGGTGCCGCCCGAACCGGGTCGGAAGGCCTCGTTCGTCACACGGCTTTGTCAAGCGGCCGCTTCTATGGCAGGGTACGGTCAGCAGATTTCGGGGGCAGGTTCAATGGAACAGCGCCGATCGTCGCAGAGTTTCAAGCGCAAGGAACTGGTTGCAAAGCTCAATCCCACGGGGGTGCGCGCCTTCAAGGCCGCCGCGGACACGGCGAAGATGCGCGGCAACCCCTATGTCGAGCTCGTTCATTTCGTCCAGCAACTGGTGCTGTCCGAGCGCTCGGATGTGCAGATGATCGTCGCCGATGCCGGGCTGGATGTCAGCCGGCTGACCGCCGATATGACCCGCGCCATCGACAAGCTGCCCTACGGCGCGACCTCGGTGGAGGAATTCTCCGATCACATCTTCCACGCCATACAGGAAGGCTGGAGCCTGGCCACACTGGAATTCGGTGTCGAGGAGGTGCGCAGCGCGCATATTCTTCTCGCCTGTCTGAAGACGCCGGCGCTGGATGGGCTGGTTTCGAAAATCAGCGCCGAATTCGACAAGATCGATGCGGACGGGGTCATTGCCCGCTTTGGCGACGTCACCGAGGGCTCGCTCGAAGCCGGCTCACCTCCGGCCGCGGCGGCCGCCGAAATGCCGATGAGACGCGGCCCGGGCGGGGATTCGGCGCTCGCCAAATACGCCACCGACCTGACCCAGCGTGCTCGCGACGGCAAGATCGATCCGGTCGTCGGCCGCGATCCTGAAATCCGCCAGATTGTCGATATCCTGATGCGGCGCAGGCAAAACAACCCGATCCTGACCGGCGAAGCAGGTGTCGGCAAGACGGCGGTCGTCGAAGGCTTTGCCTTGCGTATCGCCCAGGGCGACGTGCCGCCGACGCTTCAGAATGTCAGCGTACGCATGCTCGATGTCGGGCTGATGCAGGCCGGCGCCAGCGTCAAGGGCGAGTTCGAAAAGCGGCTGAAGGCCGTCATAGACGAGGTCCAGGCCTCAGAGACGCCGATCATCCTCTTCATCGACGAGGCACACACGCTGATCGGCGCCGGCGGCGCGGCGGGAACCGGCGATGCGGCCAATCTCCTCAAGCCCGCGCTCGCGCGCGGCGAGCTTCGCACCATCGCCGCCACGACGTGGGCCGAATACAAGCAGCATATCGAGAAGGATCCGGCGCTGACCCGCCGGTTCCAGGTGGTCAAGATCGAAGAACCTTCCGAAACGGTGGCCGTGCTGATGTTGCGCGGTGTCGCAGGCGTTCTCGAGCAGCACCACAAGGTGCAGATCCTCGACGAGGCGATCGAGGCCTCGGTTTCGCTTTCGCACCGCTACATTCCGGCCAGGCAACTACCCGACAAGGCGGTCAGCCTCCTCGACACAGCCTGCGCCCGCGTTGCCGTTTCGCAGCACGCTACGCCGGCGGAGGTCGAGGACATTCTGCGCCGCCGCCAGGCGCTCGAGGTCGAGGAAGGCATCATCGGCCGCGAGGCGGCGATCGGCATCGAAGTGGCCGACAGACAGGCTCGCGTGGAGGCCGGGTTGGCGGAAACCGAGACCGTGCTTGCGGCAGCGCAAGCGCGTTGGGATCGGGAAAAGGCGCTTGTCGCCGAGATTCTCGACCTGCGCGCCAAACTCCGAGGCGAGGGCGTGCCGCTTGACGCGGTGGAGGGCGGGGAAGCCGCTCCGGGCGAGGCCGTCAATGCGCCAGCCGCCGAGGCGCATGAAAGCAAGGCAGCTGAGGCCAAGACGCCGAAACCCGGGACGGCCGAACCCAAGACGGCCGAACCCAAGGGCTCGAAGGCCAAGTCTCCGAAAACAAAGGCGGCAAAGATGGAGGCCGCTGCCGCGCACGAGCCCGTTGCCGTGCCGGATTCCACTGCCGATCTGGCACGACTGCGCGAATTGATGGCGGAACTTGCCGAGGCGCAGGGCGAGACCCCGCTGATCCTGCCGTCGGTCGATCGCAATGCGGTGGCTGCCGTCGTCCAGGACTGGACCGGCATCCCGACGGGACGGATGCTGTCCAGCCAGACCGAGAAGGCGCTCAAGCTCGCCGCCACTTTGTCCGAGCGCGTTGTCGGTCAGGACCATGCGATGGAGATGATCGCGAGGCGCGTGCAGACCAGCCGCGCCGGCCTCGGCGCGCCGGAGAAGCCGGTCGGCGTGTTCCTGCTTTGCGGCCCCTCCGGCGTCGGCAAGACCGAGACAGCCCTGGCGCTGGCCGAAACGCTCTATGGCGGCGAGCAGAACCTGATTTCGATCAACATGTCCGAATTCCAGGAGGCGCACACGGTCTCGACGCTGAAGGGCGCGCCGCCCGGTTATGTCGGCTATGGCAAGGGCGGCATCCTGACCGAGGCCGTGCGGCGCAAGCCCTATTCGGTGATCCTGCTCGATGAGGTCGAGAAGGCGCATCCGGACGTACACGAGATCTTCTTCCAGGTCTTCGACAAGGGCATGATGGACGACAGCGAAGGCCGCCGGATCGACTTCAAGAACACGCTGATCCTGCTCACCTCGAATGTCGGCTCCGAGGTTATCATGGACCGCACCAAGAACGGCACCTTGCGCAGCGGCATGGACGACCTGGACACCGCCTTGCGCGGCCCGCTGCTGAAAGTGTTTCCGGCCGCTTTCCTCGGCCGCGTGGTGACAATCCCTTACTATCCGCTCTCGGACGCGATGATCGAGGCGATCACCAGGCACCAGTTCGGCAAGATCGCGCGGCGCCTCAAGGCAACCAACGATGCCGAGCTGGTGATCGGCGACGGTGTCATGGACATGGTCAAGGCGCGCTGCACCGAGATCGAATCCGGCGGACGCATGATCGACGCCATCCTCACCAACACGCTGCTGCCGGAACTCAGCCGCGGCGTGCTCAATCGCTCGCTCGAGGGCAAGAAGATGACAAAAGTCACCGTCGGTGCCTCGTCGGAAGGATTTACTTACTCTTTCGAATAGATCTTCGACGTTCGTTCCCTGGCGCCGACCAAAGCGCATTCCTATGACCGCTCAGGCCAATCCTTGACGCACCGGCACTCGTGAAAGGCACTCGCGCCAGGCTGAAGCACCTGCGCTTTCCCCGGGAAAACCGCTCACACCTTTCCCGGAATTGTCCTAGATCACCGTTTCTCCTCCATCGACAACCAGGATCTGACCCGTCATGTACGAGGATCGGTCGGACACCAGAAACAGCACTGCCTCCGCGATCTCCTCGACGGTTGCCCAACGGCCAAGCGGCACCCTTTCGCGGATGTAGGCTTCGATGGCTTCCCGGCCTCCCATCTGGGCGATGAAAGGAGCATTGAAGGGCGTGTCCACCCAACCCGGACAAAGCGCGTTGACGCGAATGCCGAACCGGCCATAGTCGCCGGCCATCTGCCTGGTCATCGCGATCACCGCGTGCTTGGTCGTCGTATAGGCGATCATCTCGCGGTCGTAGAGCACGCCGGAGCTCGACGACGTGTTGAGGATGACGCCGCGGCCTGCCTTCTTCATGAATGGCATGACGACGCGGGCACCGAGGAAGTGAGCCCGCACATTGAGCGTCCAGGAGGTGTCGAAGCCTTTCACGCTGACACCGAGCACGTCGCCTTCGACCTGTACGCCGGCATGATTGTGCAGGATGTCGATCCTGCCCTGAGCGTGGATGAAATCGTGAAAACCGGCTTCAAGCGCCTGATCGTCGGTCAGGTCGAACACAAGCGCCTTTGCCCGGCCACCGACGGCAAGAATCTGTTCGACCGTCGCGTTGGCGCCGTCGGCGCTACGATCCGCCACGCCGACCACCGCACCCTCGCGCGCGATGATCAGCGCCGCCGCCCTGCCGATGCCGGATCCCGCGCCGGTGACGATCGCGGTCCTGTCCTTCAGGATCATGCTTCCCCCTTTCTCGCCGGTCGGTAATCCTGCATCATCGATCGGGCGAGCCTCGCCCGATCAACCCTTGAGGACAAGACAGGCATGTACGACTTCGGCCCCTTCGAGTTCGAGTCGAAGCAGGATTTTTTCGACAAGGCAATGCGTTTCTGGAACCCCGACAAGACCAGGTTCTGGCAGAAGGCCGGGATCGATCTGGTGATCGGCAGGCGAGAGGGCTATTTCCTCTACGACATGACGGGGCGGCGCCTGATCGACCTGCACCTCAATGGCGGCACCTACAATCTCGGTCACCGCAATCCGGAGCTGGTCGAGACGCTGAAGAGCGCGCTCGACTATTTCGACATCGGCAACCACTGGTTCCCTTCCGTGGCGCGAACGGCGCTGGCGGAATCCCTCGTCAATGTCTCGCCGGGAATGAAATACGCGATCTTCGCGCCGGGCGGCGCGGAGGCGGTGGACATCGCCATCAAGAGCGCCCGCTATGCCACCAAGCGGCGCAAGATCGTGTCGATCATCAAGGGCTATCACGGGCATTCGGGGCTCGCAGTGGCGACCGGCGACGATCGCTTCACCAAGATCTTTCTCTCCGACCAGCCGGAGACGTTCATCCAGGTTCCCTTCAACGATATCGACGCCATGGAACGGGTGCTCAAGGGCGAAGACGTCGCGGCGCTGATCATGGAGACAATCCCCGCCACTTACGGCTTCCCGATGCCGAAGGACGGCTATCTCGCCGCCTGCAAGGCGCTGTGCGAAAAGCATGGCGCGATGTACATCGCCGACGAGGTCCAGACCGGCCTGATGCGCACCGGCAGCATGTGGGGCTGGCAGGCCTACGGCGTCCAGCCGGACATCATGGTGACGGCAAAGGGCTTGTCCGGCGGCCTCTATCCGATCAGCGCGGCGCTGGTGAACGACAGAGCCGGCGGCTGGCTCAACGAGGATGGGGCAGCCCACATTTCGACGACCGGCGGGGCCGAACTCGGCTGTGTCGTCGGCCACAAGGTCATCGAGATGCTGCAGCGGCCCGAACTGGTGGCCAATGTCGGCACAGTAACCGAGTTCATGGCGCAGGCCATGCGCGAGATGCAGGTTCGTCACGGCGATATCTTCACCGGGGTACGCCAGAAAGGCGTGATCCTCGGGCTGGAATTCAGCAATCATCCGGAAGGCGCCGTCTTCGTGTCGCGTGCGCTCTACGAGCAGGGCGTCTGGGCGATCTTCTCGTCGCTCGACAAGCGGGTGCTGCAATGGAAGCCCGGCGTTCTTCTGGACCACGAGACCTGCCGGGACATCATGGATCGCTTCGATGCGGCAATGCCGCGCGCGCGGGCGTTGCTGCATCAGGCAGGCAAGGCGAGTTGACATGGTCCAACCCTCGTTGAAATTGTCAGGCGTCCAGTGCGAACGGGCGGCTGGGCTTGCCGGGATCGCGCGGGTTCCGGCATGGGGCAGGTGTGCTGGGATAGGGCAGGATGGACAGTGATGGATTTCGACGCGCTCACCCACGACCAGCAACTCGGGATCCTGCAGGAAACGGCGGAAGCGGCCACCGCCAACTACGATCTGCCGGCGGACGTTTCCGTCGATATGATCAACCTGTCGGAGAACGCGACCTACAAGATTGCGGCCCGCGACGGCCGGCGCTGGGCGCTCCGCATCCATCGCGACGGCTACCATTCAAGGATGGCCATTCAATCTGAACTGGCCTGGCTGACCGATCTGCGCCAGACCGGGATCGTCCCGACGCCCGTGCCGGTGGCGGGGAAGGACGGTGAGCAAATCCAGCGTGTCGGCCATGCCAGATTGGCGCAACCACGCAATGTCGTGCTGTCGCAATGGGAGACCGGTTCGGAGCCGGGCATAGGCGAGGCGCTTGGCGAACCTTTCGAACTGCTGGGCGAGGTGACGGCCCGCATGCACATCCACACCCGGCAGTGGAAGCGCCCTTCCTGGTTCAGCCGCCCTGTATGGGATTTCGAAACAAGCCTCGGCGAGGAGAGGCCGCATTGGGGACGCTGGCGTGACGGCATCGGCGTCGATGCCGCGAAAGCCAGGCTTTTTGGCCGCACCGCGGAGCTGATCGGCCGCCGGCTCGCCGCCTTCGGCAAGGGCCATGACCGCTTCGGCCTCATCCATTGCGATCTGCGGCTCGCCAACCTTCTGATCGACGGCAAGACGGTGAAGGTCATCGACTTCGACGACTGCGGCTTCGGCTGGTATATGTACGACGCGGCGACGCCCATCTCTTTCTACGAGCACGAGCCACAGGCAGCCGATCTCATCCGGTCATGGACGACCGGCTATCGCCGTGTGCTTGACCTGCCCAGGGCGGACGAAGACGAGATCCAGACCTTCGTGATGCTGCGCCGTCTGCTCTTGGTCGCGTGGATCGGCTCGCACGCCGAGACAGACCTCGCCAAGTCGATGGGCCTTCCCTATACCGAGGGAACGGTCGGGCTGTGCGAGGCCTATCTGAGCAAGTTTTGAACCAACCTATGCCAGTGCCTCCAGGCTCTCCGGCAGGATCTGGCCGCCATCGACAATGATTGTCTGTCCCGTCACGTAGCCGGCTTCCTTCGATGCAAAGTAGAGCGCGGCGTAGCCGATGTCCTCCACGCTTCCGAGCCGCTTGAGGGGGATCGAGGCGGCCATGGTCTTCTGGTAGTCCCCGCCCAGGCCGACAAGGCCCTCGGTCACGATGTTGCCGGGCATGACGGCGTTGACGGTGATGCCGTATCTCGCCAGTTCGATGCAGGCCGTTCGCATGAAGCCGAGCTGTCCCGCCTTGGTGGCGCCGTAGTGCGACCAGCCGGGAAAACCGGTGATCGGGCCGGTGATCGACGACGTCAGCACGATGCGGCCCTGGTCGGATGCCTTGAGATAGGGAACCGCCGCCTTGACAGCGTGGAAGGTGCCCTTGAGGTTGGTGTCGACAACCTCGTCCCATTGCTGTGAGGTCATGTCCTCGAGCCGTGCCTGCGGGAAGATGCCGGCATTGGCGCACAAAACGTCGATACTGCCGTTTCTCGCGGCTGCCGCGGCAAGCGCGCTCTCGATGCTGGCGAGCGAGGTAACGTCGCCAACCACGCCAAAGGCGCCATGGCCGATCTCGGCGGCCGCGGCTTCGGCCTGGTCGACATGGCGCGCAATGATGGCGACCTTGGCACCCGAGAGTGCGAACACCCGCGCTATGCCCTTGCCGATGCCTTTCGACCCGCCGGTAACGACGACGGATCGACCCCTCAGAGACTGGGTCATGACTTGAACCTCCAAAATGAGACGGGGACAGAGTGATGCTCCGTCCCCGTTGACGCTGGAAATCCAGGGCGAGGAATGCCCTAGCCCTCGTTCACCATGTGACCGATGTTCTCATACGCCTTGGGGTTGGCCGACTTCAGCACGAAGCCCCAGATCAGGCCGACGATAAGGATCGCAAGCCCGACATAGGGGATGCTCCTGGCAAAGCCATTGGTGCCGCCCAGAGTCGCCAGATTGGCGACCAGCGTGTAGACGAGCACCAACTGCACAACGAGCGAGATCAACGGCGCGATGACAGTCGTCAGCATGCTGCCGCCGCCGTTCTTCTTGAACCACATGTAGATGGCCAGCGAGACAACCGCCTGCAGCACCAAAAGCAGTCCGGTGCCAAGCACGGCAAACAGCGTATAGACGCCAAGCCAGGCCTGTCCCGACGGATCGTCGAAGCCGTAGGCCAGACCGTAGAGCAGCACCCATACCGCCGCCAGCACCGACTGCAGCGCCGAGGCCTTGTGCGGGCTCTTGTGGTGGTCATGCGTCTCGGCGATCGCCTGCGGCAGGACGCCTTCGCGCGCCAGCGAATACAGATAGCGGGAAGCGGTGTTGTGGAAAGCCATGCCGCAGGCGAAGGAACTGGTCAGGATGAGCAGCGACATCAACTGGTAGCCCCAGCCACCGACAAAACTCTGAATGGGTGTCAGGAAGAAGTTCACGCCGTCGGAGAAGGCCTTGGCTACCATGTCGGCCTCGGTCGGATAGGCCGCCACCGCGCACCAGCTGACGAAGGTGTAGAACAGGCCAAGGCCGATGACCGAAATCAGCAGCGATTGCGGAATGATGCGCTTCGGATCGCGGGATTCCTCGGCATAGTTCGGCGCCATCTCGAAGCCGACCCACGACCAGAACGCCATGAAGATGCCGACCGCCGCCGCGCCCGCCGGTATGGCCACGGTTCCGACTGTCTGCTCGGCGACAGGCGTGAACACCTTGAACACATTGAGCGAATCGCCGGAAAAATTCGTCCCGCCATGGGCAAAGATCACGCCCAGCGAAAAGATCACCAGCATGATCACTTCCAGAATGAGGGCTATGCCGAGCAGCCGTGCCGACACTTTCACATCGCGGTAGGCGAGGGCCGCGATGACCACGATCATGGCGAGCGCGAGCACGATCCACGGCACGTTGATGCCGAAATGCTGCGAAAGCCACAGATTGCCGAAAAAGGCGAACAGCCCGGTGAGGGAAGCCTCGAACAGCGAGTAGCAGGCGAGCGAGCCGATGCCCGCCGACATGCCGACCTCGCGGCCGAGCCCCTGGCTGATGAAGGAGTAGAAGCCGCCGACCGACGATACGCGCGATGCCATCGCGGCATAGCCGACCGAGAAGATGGTCAGCACGATCGTCGCCATCAGGAAGGCGGCAGGGGTATATTTGCCGATGCCGTAGCCCGCCGCGAACGGGACATTGCCCAGCATCGCCGACATTGGCGCCGCGCCGGTGACGGCCAGGAAGAGCACTCCGGCGAGCCCAACGGCCTTCGAGTGCAAAAGGTTGATGCTGTTACTCTTCGAGACGTCGATCGTCCCGCGTGCAGTTTCTATGGCCATGAAGCCCTCTCCATTCGTGACAGCTGTATGCAGTTCCCCGCACAGGGCGGCCGATGTGTCCCAGCCTGCTCGTGCCGCCATGACAGTACGGACGCAGCGTCACTTTGCCAAGGCCATGATTTTGCATAGCTCGCCGCTCGACATCACGTGGCAATAGATCATGTTGATGATTTCGAGCTCCTTGCGGTGAAGCTCCTCGGTCGCCGCCGCGCAGCAATCCTCGATCACGATGACGGCATAGCTCTCATCCGCCAGGCTGCGCACCGTCGAGGACACGCATTGGTCCGTGAAGATACCGCAGCAGATGACATTCCGGATGCCGAGATTGTGAAGGATCAGGCGCAGATTCGTTCCCGTCAGCGCGGAATCGGTGGTCTTGGTCACCACGATCTCGTCGCCGGCCGGCTGAAGCTCGGCAACCAGCTGCGACGGTGCGTCGTTCTTCGGCAGCAGCAAATTGTTCCAGCCCGGCATTTTCTGAGAGAGCGAGCGATCACGCCCGTCCTTGGTGTGGCAGGCGATGCGGGCAAAAAGGCATTCGATGCCGTTTTGCCGTGCCAGCGCCAGCAGTCGTCCCGTGTTCGGTATGACCGTGCCGTGCATACGCTCGTGGAACGGCGTCCACAGATCGTAGCGATGCTGTTCCTGCTGCGAAAGCGATGCGCGATCCGGCCGTTCCAGGTAGGTGTTCTGAACGTCGATGACCAGGATGGCGGTTTGCGCCGGCACCAGCATCGGATCATCCGGCTCGGGCGCGCCGAGATAGTAGAGCGAACGGAATCCGGTTTTCCAGCTCATGCGGTCCTTTCAGAAGCGGAACGTGAAGAGGCCTCGCGCCGCGTAGGTCTCGGCGGCTTCCTCGATGAAACGGGCGATGCGTTCGGCCTGGTAGGTATCGCGCATCGTGGCAGCGGCCTGGAGCAATTCTTCCTTGGCTTTGGCGCGGCCGGGGCGCAGCAGTTCATAGACCTGCATGATGAAATCCTGCGGCACCTCGACAAGCTCCGCCCCACGCTCGAAGTTGAGGGCCAGTGTCGGCCGTCCGACATCGCGCGCCACATCGGCCTGTGCCTGCAGCGCTTGCGGGGTGATGCGAAGGTCTTCCATCGTCACGTCGCCCGCGAGCACCGAATCCAGCGTTATCTCGGCAAGCGATTTGCCGCGCTTGCCCGTCACGGCGCCGGGCTGTGTTTCGGCGAGCGGATAGTCGGCGCGCGTGTGGGTCACGATTTCACCCCCGTCAGGGTGACGTCGACCTCTTCGGGAGCCGCGCCGGCCTCGGTCAGCCCGGTTTCGATGGCGTAGATGAGGGCGACGCGGGCGTGGTAGCGAGACCCCATGGCCTCGCCCCGCTGCGGCACCACGATGGGCTCCGGCATTTCGCCCAGCGCATAGGCCGCCGCATTGGCACCCAGCGCGCGATAGTGCTCGAGCCTGGTGATCGGCGCATTGGAAAACAGTTCCAGATTGTTGTGCGGCTGGCGATCGCGCTGGTGGATGACGGCCGTGCCCTTGGCCTGGATGCCGATGCCGATGCCGCTGCCGGCCATCCGGGCGGCGGACAGGCCGAGGAAGGAGGTATCGGCCGTATGGCGAAAGCGGACGACGCGCGCCTTGAGCCCGCGTGCCTGGATCGCATCCAGCATGGCGCCGAGCACTTCGGAGAGCCGATGTCCGGCCGTCGTCCGGTAAAGCTTCAGCCCGAAGGCCGGGCTGATGCCGATGACCACATCGTCCTTCGCCGATCCATTGGCCGCCGGCCCAAGGTTGCGATAGCGGATGTGCCTTGCCTCGTCCTTCTCGTGCAGGGCTTCCGAGCGCAGCACCTCCTTCTGGTCCAGCACATCGCGGATGTCATTGAGCTGCAGGCGCCGTTCTTCAGACACGCGGTAGCCGGAACCGGGGCCGAGATAGTCGTTTGGATCGTTGACCGCACTGACGATCCGCCCATTGCGGATCATCGCCGATGTCTGGAGATAGTCACCGGAAAGGCGCAGCTTGACCACGTCGAGGAGGTTCTCCGCCTCTTCGCGGAACCCACGCTTGGCCAGCGCTTTGACCACGTCGATCACGGTGATGCCGCGCTCCTTGATGGCTTCGCTGATAAAGCTGACGTCGCGCGGCATCAGGCTGCGCGTATCGTCGGAACCGGAAGCGTAGACCACGCTGCTCTTCATGTCCTCGGTCGGTGAGGAAAGGTCGAGTTCCTCGAACACGGCGGCGATCGCTTCCACCGCCCTCTCGCGCAGCTCGATCGCGCGCGACTCGGGCAGCGGCGTCAATCCGCCATCGGCCTCGAAATCGCGCTGCAGCACAAGATAATCTTCCAGTTCCTCGCCGTTGATCAGCGACGGGTTGAACGAATTGTCGTATTTCAGGATCGATCCCATGCCGGAGCAGATCAGATCCGAGCCGGCAATCAGGTAGGGAAGGATCTTGGCGCCGACGCGAATTTCCGATTCGGTCGAGCGCGCGTCATTGCCCGAGGCGCATTCGAGATCGAGCCAGACGGCGATGAGGTTCTCGGCCATCAGTTCGCGAACGCCGCCGGGTATGGTGGCGGTCAAGGGCGCTCCGTCGATACCGCCATTTTGCGTGCCTTGCACACCCATGCCGCGCTGCAGGCAGAGGCAGCGCGCTTCCAGGTAGAGCAGCGATTTGGCTTCGTGGAAGCCCATCAGCAACTCGGAGCCGGCACCCGACGTACAGCGCATCTTGACGCCACGCGAGGCGTAGGCGGCGGCCAGGAATGCCTTGGACCACGGCGTGTCGTCGCCATCGGTGAACGACTTTTCAGTGCCGTAGACGGAAACGGTTTCGGCGTAGGAGGTAAAGCCGGCCATGGCGATGCGCAGCTCTTCGGCTTCCTCGCTGGAGCATTGGAACAGCGTTCCCCAGCGGCCGACCGCGCCGCCTACCGCGCATGCCACTGCGTTGGACCAGGCGTTGCGCGACACGCGCATCGTTGTCTCGATCTCGTCGAAGCCGAAGGCGACGGCGGTCGCGGCATCGGCGGCGAGCTGCAGCGGATCGTCCTTGGCGTTGGTGACGTGCGCCTGGTTGCCCGGCGTCTTGCGGGCTCGCATCTTCGAGTAGGCGAAGGCGATCTCCAGCGCGTTGAGCTGAGACACCACTTCGGCGAGTTTGGCGGGTGTCATGCCATGGGCGAGCCGCACCAGCGTCTCGCGCGGCACGTTCATGTCGACCAGCCAGCGTGCGACGGTCGCCGAATCCAGCGCCATCGCTTCCGGTGCCACCTCCGGATCGATGTGATGGCGGGCGATGAAGCGGTCGATCATGTCGTAGTCGTGTTCGAGCACCCCATCGAGGGATACGACGCGCCCGTCCCTGATGCCGATGCCGGGTTGGGGATCGGCCGGACTGGAGAAAGCGGAGAAGCCGTTGGCGGGGTCTTCCGCCGCAAACTTGTCCAGCCGCAACGGCCGCTCGTCCCAGTCGGCGAAGCGCTTCCAGCGGTTCAGTTTCGGCGTCATGCGTGCTATCCTCGACCCAGCCGAAAGACTAGTGAAAGCTTACCCGCCACACAATGACCCTGGATCGACCGCCGGCCAAGGGGGCGCACGCCGCAGGCTCAAAATACCCGAAGCTGCTCGCCATCCTGTCGATCTTCGCAGCAGAGGCGCTCGAAATCCACCGACAGCAGAGGCTGCCGGTGCCACAGGTCATACGGCATTTATTTCGTTTTGCTGGAGCATTGCGCGACGTGTTTCGGCATCGAATTCGGCCGCCAAAGATCAGGTTTGGCCGGGCACGTCTGAAGCCGCACGTCTCATCGGCCCGACCGCTCCGCTGCGGTGAGCAACGAGGTAAACATGTGCGCGTAGTTCTCCGCCTGCACGCCCCAATCCCACTCCCGGATCGTCTCGATCATGCGGGCGGCCATCCGCGACCGGAGCGATGGCGTGTCCCGCAACAGGGCGAGCTTGTTCGCAAGCCCTTCCGCGGTTCCATCGAAGAACAGCCCGTTGTCGCCATCCCGAATCAGCTCGGGCATGTTTCCCACACGGGTCGTCACCACGGGGACACCGCACGCCGCCGCCTCCAGGCAAGGATTGGGTGTGCCTTCGCTGCGACTGGCGCAGACATAAACGTCGAGATCCCGGTAGAAGTCGAGCATTTCGTCATGGTTGCGCCAGTGCTGCTCCCGAATCGCAGTCTGCAGTCGCACGCCCGGCACGGCAGCGACCGCGGGCTCGATGACGTCGTGGAAGCCGCGATGTGCCGGACCATGGTTGCCGAGACTTCCCGCCCATCCGACGCGGAGCTCGCCAGAATAGGGTTGCGGCTCTGGCCGGGGGCAAAAGAATGTCGTGTCGACTCCATTGGGCGTGTAGTGGACCGGAATACGCAGTAGAGGAGCGTATTCGCGCTCGAGCTGCCGATTGTTGACGAAGACGGCGCGCGCCAACCGCTGCAGGATAGCGAGCCCGGGCTCGCGGAATTCGCCCTCCATCTCCCTGTGGCTGCAGATCCCGATGAGCAGCCTGTCAGAGCGCCGGGCGAGGACCGATTCCGGCAGAGGCAGCTTCGCGATCTGGAACCAATAGAAGATGAGCACGACATCCGCGGCGTTCACGTCGGACTCAGTCACATCATGCTGAAATCGTTCGACGATCTCGAACTTCCTTGCCAGCACGCGCCGGAGATTCTGGGTCTTTCTATCGATCGCCCAGCCGGGTCGGTCCGCGATCGCCAGGATGCGGGGGAGGTGTCCATCGCTCACGAGGTGTACCGCTCAAGCCAATGCGCCAACCATGGATTGGCCTCGTCCAGATCATCGTCCGTCGCGGTGGTGCGCACCTGGGTAGTGTCCGGCAGTTGGATATCGCCTGGTCGCAAGCGGGGTCGCCATCCGTGCCAACCACGACCATTGACCTCCTCGCTCAGGAACCGGCGGCCACCATACTTGCGCGCGGCGTGCTCCGCGCTCAGGAACAGATAATGCTTCATGCGAAAACGCTCGGGGGAGAGCCTCACCGGCTCCCCGAAGCGCACGCGATGGCCCCCTGACCACGCAATCTCCATGGGGCCGTCCTGTTTCTTGTACGCACGGACGCAGTGTGGGGAGAACGGCCGGAACGGGTAGTAGGTGCGCAACGTGTCTTGATAATTGGGATTGTCGTGGTCGGGGGCTTCCCTGGTGGGAATGAACGTGAACTCGGAAGACTCGATCGCATTGAAGCCAAGTGCGTCGGCTGCCGCAATGGCGGAGACCAACGATGAGTACGAAGTCGGCGGAAGATGGATCTCGTCAGCGTCAAGATGCATGAACCAGTCAGCCTCGAGCGACTGAAATAGTTCCTCTTTGCGACGAAGAAGCTGTTCCCAGCAATACCAGCCGTTGTGCGGGATGCTTTCGAATCCTATCAACCCTGCCCCGCGGTAGCGCTGGGCAATCTCCAGCGTTCGGTCCGTCGACTGATTGTCGCAAATGTAGACCTGTACGCCTTGACGAAAGAGATTCTCGAGACATCCGGCGACGAACCGTTCCTCGTTGCGTGTTGTAAGGACTGCGACGACTCGCGGGGATTTCCGATCACGCGCGGCATGCGCAATGTTGGTGTTGAGTTCGACCAAGTTCCTCAATCCTTCGTTGTGTGCTTCCGGATGCTGGCCGGTCAACTGGCGCAATTACTGAACTTGGCCGAAATGACAAGTCTAAAGACTCAGACCCGCCATGCCAACGCGCCGTCACCCGAAGTGCAACCGCTCACAGCGGTTCCCGTCGCGATCGCGAGTCTCGGGAATATGCGTATTCGGAAAACAGGCCAGACGGCCGCTTGCGGCGTCGTTTCCGTGAAACGGTGAATTGCTCTAGCGACCCCAGATGACGGCATTCTCGTGCCGTTTTATGATGTGCTTCAGATTCTCGAAGGCGGTCGTGACGTGGCCGGCGAAGCGCTCCGCCGCCGGAGAGCGCGGCCCGCCAACCCGGCGCAGGATGCCCAGTGAGCGGCTAGGCTGCGGGATTTCATAGGGGAGCACCGTCACCCGGTTCTCCTTGCGCTGCGCGAAGACCACGGAAAATGGCAGCACGGCCAGTGCATCTGTTTCGGCGAGGAAGTTGATCACGCTCATCAGCGAGCCGCCCGAATAGCGCACGTTGAGGTCCGACATGCCGATGCTCATCAGGATCATCTGCAGGTCCGACATCAGCGGAGAGCCGGGCAGGGGCGCCACCCAGGGAAAGCTGGTCAGGTCATGCGCCCTGAGGCGGCGATTGCGCAGCAGCGGATGGTCTGGCCGGCAAGCCACGACATTGCGTCCGGGCAGGATCTCGGTGAATTCGAAGCCGGGTCCGAGGTCGAGCACGCCGATCGGCACGATCCCGAGGTCGATCTGGTTGCTCTCCAGCGCCGCGACCATCTCGGGCAGGTTCATATAGCTTTGCTGGACGGTGACCTCAGGCTCGAGCTTCTGGAATTCGCCGATCATCCGGCTGATCATGGCATCCATGAAGAAAGGCACGCCGCCGACGCGGACAACACCCTTGGTGCCTTTCATGAAGCCTTGCACCGCATCCGACGCCTTGCGCGAGGCCGTGATGATCGTGCGCCCTTGCGCCGCCAGCTGGAAACCGAGCGGTGTCGGCTGCAGCGGCCGGCGGCCCTTGAGGAAGAGGGGCTCGCCGACCCGCGCCTCCAGCATGGCCAGCGATCGGCTGACCGCGGGCTGGGTCAGGCCCAGCATGGCGGCTCCTTCCGACACGCCGCCTGCATCCAGCACCGCGGCGAGCTGCATCAGGTGGCGCTCATTCAGCTTCATAGCAAAATGCTATACAAGGGGCGCGACATCTCATCAAGCATCGCGTCGGGCCGTGTTATCCCGTTTGGCAAGGGGAAGGGAGGCCCCGGCGAAATGGACGGCCAGCACGACCCCCAGAGGGATGAATTTCCCAAGGCGATCTCGACGCAGGCCGAAGAATTCGCGCGGCGCCTGGCGGCGATGGGCCAGTCCCGCCTGGCGGCGGCGGCGCAGGCGGCCGTGGATGGGTTGCACGCGCTGATAGTGGAGTTGCGGCCTTCCGGCGAGGAATTCCGGCTGGCGATCGATTTCCTGACCGAGGTAGGCCATTACGCCGATGCGCGGCGCCAGGAATGGGTGCTGTTCGCCGATGTGCTGGGCGTGTCCTCGCTGATCGAGGATCAAAACAGCCCGCGCCCCGCCGGGGCGACCCCCAACACCCTGGCCGGACCTTTCTACCGGGCCGATGTGCCGGAAATGCCGATCGGCGGGAACATTTCGCGCGACCACAAGGGCGAGCCGCTGGAGGTTACAGGGCGGATCGTGGCGCTCGGCGGCGCGGGGATCGGCGATGCTATGGTCGAGATCTGGCAGGCCAATGCCGAGGGCCTGTACGAGAACCAGGAACCGGACAGACAACCGGAATTCAACCTGCGCGGACGCTTCCGTGCCGATCCGCAGGGGCGGTTCCGCTTCATGACGGTCAAGCCGAAGGGCTACACGCTGCCGGCGGACGGCCCTGTCGGTCAATTGATGTCCGCGCTCGGTCTTGGCCTCGAGCGGCCGGCACACATCCATTTTCGCGTTTCGGCACCGGGCTTCGAAACGCTGACGACCCACATCTTCGACCGGTCGGACCCCGCGATCGGCCGGGATGCCATTTTCGGGGTCAAACCCGAACTCATGGCCGAGTTCCGCGCGCTGCCGCCCCATGGAGGAAAGCGGAAGCACGCACTCGACCTCAATCTCGTGCTCTGCCCGCAGCGGCCGGGCGAAACCGAAACCTCTGGGAGGAGATGACCGATGGCCCGTGTCAGCGGCTACCACCATCTGACGCTGTCGACTGATGGCGCTCAGGAAGATTTTGATTTCTATACCAAGGCACTCGGCCTGCATTCGGTGAAGCGCACCGTGCTGTTCGACGGCGTCATCCCGGTCTATCACCTCTATTACGGCTCGCCCGACGGCGATGCTTCGACGATCATCACCACTTTCCCGTTCCGTAAGCCGGGCGTCTATGGCCGCCGCGGCACCAACCAGTCGCGCACCATCATGCAATCCATCCCCAAGGGGGCGGCGGATTTCTGGGTGGACCGGCTGAACGCGCGCGGCATCAAGGCCACCAAGATCACACGCTTTGGCGCCGACCGCGTGGCTTTGGCGCATCCCTGCGGCATCTCGCATGAGCTGGTGGAAAGCGACAGCGATCCGCGCGCGCCCATCACCAGCGAGGCGCAGGGCATCGGCAAGGCCCACGGCATCAAGGGCATCTACGGCGCCGTCGTGGCGGTGATGGATCGCACCGCGATGGACGATTTCCTGACCGTCGCATTGCCGCTGGAGAAGGAGGCGGACAATCACGAGGGACTGGTGTTCCGCGTGCCGGACGCGACCGGCGTCAATCAGCGGGTCGAGGTGATCGTCGATCGCGACAGCGCGCAAGGCACCTGGACGCTGGCGGGCGGGACGATCCACCACCTCGCCCTCAACACGGGCGACGAAGAGAACCAGTTGAAGTTGCGCGCTCATATCGAGGGCCTCGGCTTCACCGATATCTCGGAGCAGAAGGACCGCAATTACTTCAAGTCGTGCTATGTCCGCTCGCCCGGCGGCGCGCTGTTCGAACTCGCCTGGACCACGCCGGAAGGCTGGGCCAAGGACGAACCCCCGGGCCAGATCGGCAAGACGCTGGTCTTCCCGCCATGGTTCAAGGACCGCGAGAGCGAATTGCAGGCCGGTCTGGAACAGGCGGATTTCGCGTGAGTTCAGGCAGCGGTCCACTCCGGCTCGGGCCAAAGGGCGCGCAAGCGAAGGCGATCTGCGTCTTCGTTCACGGCCGCGGCCAATCGCCGGAGGAGATGCAGTCGCATGTGCTGTCGCGGCTTTCCGCGCCGGCCGTGGCATTCATCCTGCCGCGCGCGCCGCTCGGCGTATGGTGGGAGGCGCGCGCCGTCGACCCGTTGACGCCGGTCGCCCGCGCGCACCTTTCCGACGCGCTCGACCATTTGGCGGCCGCTGTGGTGGCGGCGCGGGCGGAATTGCCCGGACTGCCGCTGCTTCTGGCGGGCTTCTCGCAAGGAGCATGCCTGTCGATCGAATATCTCTGCGCCGGGCTGCCGCCGCCGGACGCGCTTGCCGCCTTCACGGGCTGTCGCGTCGGTGTGCCGGCGGACGGGCGCTCCGAAGCCGTGCCGGCCGGCGTGCCGGTCTATCTTTCCGGCAGCGATTCCGATCCCTGGATTCCGGTCTCGGCCTTTGCCGATACGGCGCAGTCGCTGGGCCGCAGTGGTGCGAGCCTGCGGGCCGATCTGTTTCCCGGCCGGAGCCATGAGGTTTCGGACGCCGAGATTGCAATGCTGGGCACCATCATCGCCGACCTGGAGGCCGGCCGGGGTGCGCGCATGGGAGCGGCGCGATGATGGACAGTTTCACCTTTCCCGGGCTCACGACGCGGGTGATCTTCGGTGCCGGCACGATGGCCCGCGCCGAGGAGGAGGTGCGGCGGCTCGGCCATGACAAGGCGCTGGTGCTGTCGACGCCACATCAGAAGGCCGATGCGGACAAGCTGGCTCAAAGCCTTGGCGGCCTCGCCGCCGGGGTCTTTGCCGGCGCGGTCATGCATACCCCGGTCGAGGTCACGGAAAAGGCCGTCGACGCCTTCCGCGCCAGCGGCGCCACAGTGGTCGTCAGCCTCGGCGGCGGCTCGACCACAGGGCTCGGCAAGGCCATCGCCGTGCGCACCGGCGCCGATCAGGTGGTGATCCCGACCACCTATGCCGGCTCGGAAATGACCGACATCCTCGGCGAGACGGCGGCCGGCGAAAAGACCACGCGCCGCTCGCCGGACATCCGTCCCGAGACGGTGATCTACGACGTCGATCTGACACTGAGCCTTCCGGTTGGCCTCACCGTCACTTCGGCGATGAATGCGATCGCCCACGCCATGGAGGCCTTCTACGCCCCCGACCGCAACCCGGTGATCGTGCTGATGTGCAGGGATGCCATGGCTGCGTTCCGGGACGGCATTCCGCGGCTGATCGACAATCCGCAGGAGCGCGCGGCGCGGACGCAGGCGCTGTACGCGGCCTGGTGCTGCTCGACCGCGCTCGGCTATGTCTCGATGGCGCTGCATCACAAGCTGGCGCATGTCTTCGGCGGCTCGTTCGACACGCCGCATGCCGAAACCCACGCCATCCTGCTGCCCTACACGACCGCCTTCAACGAAGCGGCGGTGCCAGATCTGCTGCGGCCGATGGCCGAAGCCTTCGGTGGTGGCTCGGCGGGCGGCGGGCTCTGGGATTTCGCACGCTCCGTCGGCTCTCCGCTGAGCCTGAAGGAGATCGGCATCAGGCAAGCCGATCTCGACCGCGCGGCGGCGATCGCGGTGAGGAACGCCTATGCGAATCCGAGGCCAATCGACTTGGGGTCGATAAGGGAACTCCTCCAGGCGGCGTTTGAGGGACGCCGTCCAGGGGGCTGACAAGAGGCAAGAGGGAGGAAGAGCAGATGATTACAAGACGGAGCTTACTGAAAGCGTCGGCGGCGACAGGTCTTGCGCTCGCCGGTTCTCGGCTGGCGACGCCGGCGCTCGCGCAGGGCGCCAAGATTCGCCTGGGCTATGTTTCGCCGCAGACGGGGCCGCTCGCCGGCTTCGCCGAAAGCGATGCGTACAACATCAAGGCTTTCCTCGCATCCGAGGCGGGCAAGAATTTCGACGTCATCGTCAAGGACAGCCAGTCGAACCCCAATCGCGCCGCCGAGGTGGCGAAGAGCCTGATCGTCGACGACGAGATCAACCTGATGCTGGTCGGCTCGACGCCCGAGAACACCAACCCTGTCGCCACCACCTGCGAGGCGGAGGGCGCGCCGGTCATCTCGACCATGGCGCCGTGGCAGCCCTGGTTCATTGGCCAACAGGGCAATCCGGCCGATCCGTCGTCGTGGAAGCCTTTCAAGTTCGCCTATCATTATTTCTGGGGCCTCGAAGACATCATCGCCGTCTACACGGGCATGTGGAAGCAGCTTTCCTCCAACGGCAAGGTGGGCGGGCTGTTCCCCAACGATGCCGACGGCAATGCCTGGGGCGACCCCAAGAACGGGCTGAAGCCCGGCCTCGATGCCGCAGGCTTCAGCCTCAGCGATCCCGGCCGCTATCAGAACCTCTCGGACGATTTCACCGCGCAGGTCAACGCCTTCAAGGCGGCGAATGCCGAGATCGTCACCGGCGTGGTCATTCCGCCCGACTTCACCACTTTCTGGAACCAGGCCCGCCAGCAAGGCTTCAAGCCCAAGGCGGTGACGGTGGCCAAGGCGATCCTCTTCCCGCAATCGGTCGAGACGCTCGGCGACGCCGGCCACAACCTCTCGTCCGAGGTGTGGTGGTCGGCCTCGCATCCGTTCAAGTCGTCGGTGACGGGTCAGAGTTCAGCGGACCTGGCGGCGGATTTCACCGCCAAGACCGGGCGCCCGTGGACCCAGCCGATCGGCTTCGTCCATTCGCTGTTCGAGGTGGCGGCCAATGTCATGGGCCGCGTTTCGGATCCGACGAATGCCGAGGCGATCGCGGCGGCGATCGCGGCCACCGACATGACGACCGTGGTCGGCAAGGTGGCCTGGAGCGGCGCAGGACTGCCGCCTTTCGCCGCGAAGAACGTCTGCAAGACGCCGCTCGTCGGCGGCCAGTGGCGCAAGAAGGCAAGCGGCGGCTTCGATCTGGTGATCGTCGAAAACGCCACCGCGCCGGAGATCCCCGCCGCGGGCAAGATGGAAGCCCTGGCCTGACGCCGCCGAGAGCGGCGGATGCCGCCGCCCTCGTTCGGCGCGACCCGAGGATGACAGTGATGATACTCAGGCTGGAAAACGTCTCGAAGTCCTTCGGGGCCTTGAAGGTTACCGATGGCGTAACCGTCTCGGTGCGGCGCGGCGAGGCGTTGGGCATCATCGGCCCGAACGGGGCGGGGAAGTCGACGCTCTTCAACCTGATCACCGGCAATCTGCTCGCCAATGAGGGCCGCATCGAACTCCTCGGCCGCGACGTAACCCGCGCCCCGGCCATGGATCGGGTGCGCATGGGTGTCGGCCGCAGCTTCCAGATCCCGCAGCCCTTCGAGGGGCTGAGCGTGTTCGAGAACCTCTTGACCGCAGCCGCGTTCGGCCGGGGCGGCCGCGAGGCCGAGATGGTCGACGATTGCGCGCGTATCCTCGAAGAGACCGAACTTCTCAGGAAGGCCAATGTGCTGGCCGGATCGCTGAGCCTTCTCGACCGCAAGCGCTTGGAGCTCGCCCGCGCCCTGGCGACGGGACCCGAGCTGCTGCTTCTGGACGAGATCGCGGGCGGGCTGACCGAGGGCGAATGCAAGGCGCTGGTCGCGACGATCAAGGCCATCCACGCCAAGGGAACCACGATCATCTGGATCGAGCATGTCCTGCATGCTTTGACGTCGGTGGTCGAGCGGCTTCTCGTGCTGGATTTCGGGCGCGTGATCGGGATCGGCGCGCCGGACGCGATCATGGTCTCGCAGCAGGTTCGCGAAATCTATCTGGGGCTCGAGGTCTGATGCTGCTGGAGACGCGCGCCCTCACCGCGAATTACGGCCAGTTCCGGGCGCTGTTCGGCCTGGATATCTCCGTGGCGGCGGGCGAGTGCGTGGCGATCATCGGCGCCAACGGCGCGGGAAAGTCCACGCTGATGCGCTCGATCACGGGCGTGATCCGCAACGAGGCCGCCATGGTTCTGCACCGGGGCGAGCCCATCGGCGCGCTGTCCTCGGCCGAGATCATGAAGCGCGGCATCGCCATGGTGCCGGAAGGGCGCCGGCTCTTTGCCTCGCTGAGCGTCGAGGAAAACCTGGTGATCGGCGGGCAGGCGCGCAAGGCGCCGGGGCCGTGGAGCCTGGAGGCGGTCTACGACCTCTTCCCGATCCTGCGCGAGCGGCGCAAAAACCCCGGCACGGCGCTCTCGGGCGGCCAGCAGCAGATGGTCGCGATCGGCCGGGCGCTGATGTCCAATCCTGAATTGCTGCTGTGCGACGAGATCAGCCTCGGCCTCGCGCCCGTCGTCATCCGCGACATCTACGCAGCACTTCCCAAGGTCCGCGAAAGCGGCGCCGCGATGGTGCTGGTGGAGCAGGACATCGGCAAGGCGCTGGCGGTGGCCGACCGTGTCTATTGCATGATGGAGGGCCGCGTGACGTTGGTCGCCAAGACGGCCGATGTCACGCGCGAAGAAATCCATTCCGCCTATTTCGGGGTGGCGGCATGACGAGGCAGTCCCGCATGCCCGCGCAATTTTCCCGCCGCCTGATGACGGGGGCGCGGCGATGATCTGGCTGGACACCCTCGTGCAGGGAATGCTGCTGGGCGGGCTCTATGCGCTGTTCGCGGCGGGGCTGAGCCTGGTCTTCGGCATCATGCGGCTGGTGAACCTCGCCCATGGCGACCTTATCGTCTTTGCCGCCTATCTGGTGCTGATGGGCGTCACGCTGCTTGGCCTGTCGCCCTGGGTCGCCGCGCTCATCGCCATGCCGGTGATGTTCATGCTTGGCTGGCTGCTGCAGGCCGCCGTGCTGAACCGGGTGCTTGGCAAGGATATCCTGCCGCCGCTTCTCGTCACGTTCGGCCTGTCGGTTGCCCTGCAGAATGGGCTGCTCGAAGCCTTTTCCGCAGACAGCCGGCGCATTCCGGCAGGCGCGCTGGAGGGGGCCTCGCTCGATCTCGGGCTGGTCACGGTGGGCGTGATGCCGCTGATGACCTTTGCGTCCGCGATCTGCGCCATCGTGGCCTTGAACGGGCTCTTCTATCACACCGCCCTCGGCCGCGCCTTCCGCGCCACCTCGGACGACGCCGTGACGGCGGGCCTGATGGGGATCGAGCCGAAACGGGTGTTCGCCATCGCCACCGGGATCGCGATGGTCGTGGTGACGCTGGCGGCGCTCTATCTCGGCATGCGGGCGAACTTCGATCCCTCGATCGGGCCGGCGCGGCTGATCTATGCCTTCGAGGCGGTGATCATCGGCGGCCTCGGCAGCCTGTGGGGAACGCTTGCGGGCGGGATCATCATCGGCGTGGCCCAGACGGCCGGCGCGGCGGTGAATCCGGAATGGCAGATCCTGGCGGGCCACATCGCCTTTCTGGCCGTGATGCTGCTCAAGCCGCGGGGCCTGTTCCCGCGCGCAGTGGATTGAGGGCGGCATGTATCGGCTGACAACCCGCACCCGCGCCGGAACTGCCACGGAGATCGCCGTGATTGTTCTCGTCGTGGCCGGGCTCGCCTTGCCCGCCGTGACCTCGCGCGGTGTCATACAGGACCTGTTCTTCATTCTCACCATGCTGACGCTGGCGCAGATCTGGAACCTGCTGGCGGGTTATGGCGGTCTCGTCTCGGTGGGTCAGCAGGCCTTCGTCGGCATCGGCGCCTATGCGATGTTCGCCGGCGTGATCCTGCTCGGCTGGAACCCGGTTGCCGCGATCCTGCTGGGCGGCCTTGCGGCGCTGGCTCTGGCCGTTCCCACGGCCTTCTTCGCCTTCCGCCTGCAGGGCGCCTATTTCGCCATCGGCACCTGGGTGATCGCCGAGGTGACGCGGCTGCTGATCGCGCAATGGAAGGCGCTCGGCGGCGGCACCGGCACCTCGCTGCCACGCGAGGCGACCAGCAATATCATGGGCACGGATGCGATCCGGACGCTGTTCGGCGTGCGCGAAGCGGCCGCGCGCGACATTCTCGCCTATTGGCTGGCGCTGGCGCTGGTCGTGGCCGTCACCGGCTGCATCTACTGGCTGTTGCGCAGTCGCCTCGGGCTGGCGCTGGCGGCCGTGCGCGACAATGTCGATGCGGCCCAGGCGGTCGGCGTCGATGTCCGGCGGCTCAAATGGGCGGTGTTTCTGATCGCCGCGGCCGCCACCGGACTGACCGGCGCGCTGATCTTCGTGCAGACCGCCCGCATCTCGCCGGAGGCGGCCTTCGCCGTCACCGACTGGACGGCCTATGTCATCTTCATCGTCGTCATCGGCGGCATCGGCACCATCGAGGGACCCATCGTCGGGGTGCTGGTGTTCTTTGCGCTGCGTTCAGCGCTGGCCGACTACGGCAGCTGGTACCTGATGACACTCGGCCTCGCCGCCATCGCGGTGATGCTGTTCGCACCGAAGGGGCTGTGGGGGCTGATTTCGGCCCGCAGCGGCCTGCACCTGTTTCCGGTCCGCCGCAGGCTGGCCGGTCCTAAGATCGAGGGAGGACATTGATGGCGGATATCGAAACCGACGTGCTGATCGTGGGCACGGGCCCGGCCGGCTCGGCCACGGCGGCACTTCTCGCCAGCTGCGGCGTGGCCAACATGGTCGTGAACCGCTACCGCTGGCTGTCGAATACGCCGCGTGCCCACATCACCAACCAGCGCACCATGGAAGTGCTGCGCGACCTCGGGCCGGAGGTCGAGGCCGAGGCCGTGATGCACGCCTCGCCGCAGGAGCTGATGGGCGAGAACGTGTTCTGCGAAAGCCTGGCCGGCGAAGAGCTTGGCCGGATGAAAAGCTGGGGCACCGACCCGCTCTCCAAGGCTGAACATCTCCAGTCGTCGCCGTCCTTCATGAACGATCTGCCCCAGACCTTCATGGAGCCGATCCTGTTCAAGACGGCGTGCGCGCGCGGCACGCAGGCGCGCATGAGCACCGAATATGTCAGCCATGTCCAAGATGCGGACGGCGTCACCACGACCTGCCACGACAGGCTGTCGGGCAGGGACTTCACCGTGCGGTCGAAGTTCCTCGTCGGCGCCGATGGCGGCAACTCGCTGGTGGCCGAGCATCTGGGCCTGCCTTTCGAGGGCAAGATGGGCGTCGGCGGGTCGATGAACATCCTGTTCCGGGCCGATCTTTCGAAATACGTCGCGCACCGGCCAAGCGTCCTCTACTGGGTCATGCAGCCCGGTGCCGATGTCGGCGGGATCGGCATGGGTCTCGTTCGCATGGTGCGGCCGTGGAACGAGTGGCTCATCGTCTGGGGCTACGACATCAACCAGCCGCCGCCCGATGTGACGCCCGAACTGGCAACCGGCGTCGCGCGCCAGCTGGTCGGAGATCCCGAGCTCGAGATCGAGCTCCTGGGCGCCAACACCTGGACCGTGAACAACTGCTTCGCCACCCACATGCAGAAGGGGCGGGTGTTCATCATGGGCGACGCCGCGCACCGGCATCCGCCCTCGAACGGGCTTGGCTCCAACACGTCGATCCAGGACGGGTTCAACCTCGCCTGGAAACTCGCCAAGGTCGTCAAAGGGCAGGCGGGGATCGGGCTTCTGAATAGCTACTCGGCCGAGCGTGCGCCGATCGCGCGCCAGATCGTGACGCGCGCGAACCAGTCGATCGCCGAGTTCGGCCCGATCTTCGAGGCGCTCGGCATGGATGGAGGCGTGGATCACGACAAGATCCAGAGGAACATGGAGGCCCGCGCCGACGCCACACAAGCCGCCGAAACGCAGCGCGAGGCGCTGCGCAAGGCTATCGCCTTCAAGAAATACGAGTTCGATGCCCATGGCGTCGAGATGAACCATCGCTATGCGTCGGGCGCCGTGGTGACCGACGGCTACCCCGAGCCGGCTTTCGAGAAGGATCGCGAGCTGCACTATGCGCCCACGACCTGGCCCGGCGCGCGCCTGCCGCATGTCTGGGTGTTCGAGCGCGCGGGCAGGAAGCTCTCGACACTCGACCTTTGCGGACATGGCGAGTTCACGCTGTTGACCGGCATTGGCGGCGAGGCGTGGCTCGCCGCCGCGGAGACGGTCGCCGCGGAACTCGGTCTGCCGATCCGCACCCATGTGATCGGCCCGCGCCGCCCGATCGAGGACCATACCGGCGACTGGGCGCGCGCACGCGAAATCCGCGACTCCGGCTGCCTGGTGGTGCGCCCCGACCATCACGTCGCCTGGCGTTCCGAAACGCTGGCGGCCGATCCGGCGACCGAGCTGCGCCGCGTCTTCAAATCCGTTCTGGCGCGCTGAGGAGGATCCCATGACCGACGAACACGAACACGGCTATTTCACTGAAGCCAACTCGGCCGAAGTCGTCGTGGCGCGCAACAAGAACGCCAAGGACCAGCGGCTCGGCCAGGTCATGGAGGTCATCACCCGCAAGCTGCACGAGGCGGTGAAGGAGATCGAGCCGACGCAGGAGGAATGGTTCGAGGCGATCATGTTCCTGACGCGGACGGGCCAGATCTGCAACGAGTGGCGGCAGGAGTACATCCTGCTGTCGGATATCCTCGGCGTCTCGATGCTGGTCGATGCGATCAACAACCGCAAGCCGTCCGGCGCCTCGGAATCCACCGTGCTGGGGCCATTCCATGTCGCCGACGCGCCCGAACTGCCGATGGGCTCGAACATCTGCCTCGACCGGAAGGGCGAGCCGATGTTCGTGCATGGCCGCATCCTCGACACCGAGGGCAACCCGATCGCTGGCGCCAAGATCGATGTCTGGCAGGCCAATGACGAGGGCTTCTACGATGTGCAGCAGAAGGGCATCCAGCCCGACTTCAACCTGCGCGGCGTCTTCCGTACTGGTGCGGACGGACGCTACTGGTTCCGCGGCGCGAAGCCCAAATACTACCCGATCCCGGATGACGGGCCGGTCGGCAAGCTGCTCGGCGCGCTGGGGCGCCACCCCTATCGCCCGGCGCATCTCCACTACATCGTCGAGGCCGAGGGTTTCGACGCGCTGACCACGCACATCTTCGATCCGGATGACCCGTATATCGATACGGACGCCGTCTTCGGCGTGAAGCAGAGCCTGCTCGCCGAATTCCGCAAGGTCGAAGACGCCGAGGCCGCGGCGAAGGCCAAGGTTGCCGCGCCGTTCTACGACGTCGAGTTCGATTTCGTGCTTTCGCGAAAGAAGAAGTGACCCCCGCGCCGTGGGTGCCGCGAAGGCGCCCGCACGCAGGTCGGTATCGCGCAAAAATGGGAGGAAACTGATGGCCGCACTTGAGAAGATGTTCGATGTCAGAGGCAAGTCGGTGATCGTCACCGGTGGCGCCAGCGGCATCGGCCAGGCCTATGCAGAGATCATGGCCGAGCATGGCGCGAAGGTCTGCATCTTCGACCTGAACCCCGCCGGGCTGGACAAGACCGTCGCCGCGATCAGGGCCGCGGGCGGCGATGTCTGGGGCCAGGTCGTCGATGTCGGCGACCGCGCGGCGATGGCCCAAGCCTTCGACAAGGTGGCCGACAAGGCGGGCTCGATCGATGTCGTGTTCGCCAATGCCGGGATCGACGCCGGACCGGGCTTCAACAGCCCGACCGGCGAGAGGAACCCCGAGGGCGCCATCGAGAACCTGGCTGACGAGCACTGGGACAAGGTGATCGAGATCAACCTGACTTCGGTCTACACCACCATCAAGCATGCCGTCCGGCACATGAAGCCGAATGGCGGCGGCCAGATCATCGTCACGTCGTCCATCGCCTCGCTGATCAACGAGAGCATCGTGGGCACGCCCTACATGCCCGCCAAGGCCGCGGTGAACCATCTCGTGCGCCATATGGCGATGGAACTCGGCGCCTACAACATCCGCATCAACGCCATTCTGCCCGGCCCGTTCATCACCAACATCGCCGGTAGCCGGCTGCGCAATCCGGCCGACCGCCAGGCCTTCGAGGCCCAGTCGCTCGTCGGCCGCATCGGCGATCCGGAGGAGATCAAGGGGCTGGCGCTATACCTGGCGTCGCCCGCCGCGTCCTACGTCACCGGCTCGCTGATCGTCATCGATGGCGGCTCGCTGCTGCGCATGACTTGAAGGAGCTTTGAACCGACGCCGGTCTCGTCGAGGGGACGGGCCGGCTTAACCCAGGGAGGAAATGACATGACCTACTACAACAGACTCGTGAAATCGGGTTTGCCCAGCCGCCGGACCGTGCTGAAGGGGATTGGGGCCGGTGTTGCGGCCGCCAGTACGCTGGCCATGCCGCGCTATGTGCGCGCCGCGACCGCTGGCAAGATCAAGCTTGGCTATCTCAGCCCCACCACCGGTCCGCTCGCCCTCTTCGGCGAGACGGACGGCTACACCTTGCAGAAGATCCGCGCCCTGCTCGGCGGCCAGCTGCAATGCGCCAACGGCAATACCTACGAGATCGAGATCCTCGATCGCGACAGCCAGTCCAATCCGAACAAGGCATCGGAAATCGCCGGCAACCTCATCCTGAACGACGAGGTGCACCTGCTCGTTCCGGCTTCGACCACCGACACGATCCTGCCCGCGGCCGAACAGTCGGAACTCTATGAGACGCCGTGCATCTCCTCGGGCGCGCCCTGGCAGGCGGTGATCATGCCGCGCGGCGGCGGCAAGCAGACCTTCGACTGGACCTACCATTTCTTCTGGGGTCTCGACGAAGCGCTGAACACCTTCGTCGGGCTCTGGAACCATCTGGAGACCAACAAGAAGGTCGGGATGCTGTTTCCCCAGAACATCGACGGCGAGACCTGGGGCAATGACGAATACGGCCTGCCGGCGCCGACCCGCAAGGCCGGCTACGACGTCGTCGTGCCCGGCTACTTCCAGCCGCGCACCAATGATTTCTCCGCCCAGATATCCGAATTCAAGAAGCAGGGTTGCGACATCATCGGCGGCATCACCTATCCGGACGATCTGAAGACCTTCGTCACCCAGTGCAACCAGCAGGGCTTCAAGCCGAAGGCGGTCACGGTGGCGGCGGCGCTGCTGTTCCCAGGCGGCGTCGAGGCGATGGGTCCGCTCGGCGCCGGCATGTCCTCCGAGGTCTGGTGGACGCCGGCCTTCCCGTTCAAGTCGTCGCTGACCGGGCAGGTCAGCCGCGACATCGCCGACCAGTGGGAAGCCGACGCGAAGCGGCAGTGGACGCAGCCGCTGGGCTATTCGCATGCCTTGCTCGAGGTCGCGCTCGACATATTGAAGCGCTCCTCCAATCCGCTCGACCGCCAGGCCAACCGCGACGCGCTGGTCGCCACCGATCTGCAGACGCTGGTCGGCCACATCAAGTTCGACGGTTCGCCGCACAAGAACATCTGCAAGACGCCGATCTTCGGCGGCCAGTGGGTGAAGGGCGAGAAATGGCCCTACGACCTGAAGATCGTCGACAACACGGTCAATCAGCTCTTCGCGCCCCAACAGGCGATCAAGCCGATCGCCTGGTGACATGAGCAGGGACGCGGACGGATCCATGGATAGGGCAATCCTGCTGACGGCGCGCGGCGTGTCGAAGTCCTTCGGCGCCGTCCGCGTCCTGCATGAGGTGAGTTTCGACGTGCATCGGGGCGAGGTACTGGGCATCCTCGGCCCGAACGGGGCGGGCAAGACGACGCTGTTCAACATGATCAGCGGCGATTTGAAGGCATCCGGCGGCGAGATCCAGCTCGGCGACACGGCGCTGCGCGGCGAGCCGCCCTTCCGTCGCTGCCAGATGGGAATCGGACGGACCTATCAGATCCCGCGTCCTTATTCCGGCATGACCACCTTCGAGAACCTGCTGGTCGCCGCCGCGTTCGGCGGCGGCCGGTCGGAGAAGCAAAGCTATGCTTTCTGCGCCCAGGTGCTGCGCGATTGCGAGCTTTCCGACAAGGCCAATGTCTCGGCCGGCGCCCTGCCGCTGCTCGACCGCAAGCGGCTGGAACTGGCGCGCGCGCTGGCGTCGGATCCGAAGCTGCTGCTGCTGGACGAGATCGCGGGCGGGCTGACCGACGATGAATCGAAAGCGCTGGTGGCGCTGGTGCGCCGCATCCGCGACCGCGGCATCACCATCATCTGGATCGAGCACGTGCTGCACGCGCTGCTGGCGGTGGCGGACCGGCTGTTGGCGCTGAACTTCGGCGAGAAGATCGCCGAAGGCGTGCCCGCCGAAGTGATCGCGCTGCCCGAGGTCCAGCGCGTCTATATGGGGATCGAGGCATGACGGCCGTTCTTTCCACCCACGGGCTGCTGGCCCGCTATGGCGATTTCCAGGCGCTCTACGGCATCGACATCGAGCTGCACCAGGGTGAGGCCGTGGCCCTGATCGGCGCCAACGGGGCAGGCAAGTCCACCCTCCTGCGTTCGATCATGGGCCTGCTCCCGGTTGGGCGCGAGATGGTGCGGCTGCACGGCGACCCTGTCGGTGGTACCGCGACCGACCGCATGGTGCAGAAGGGCGTCGCCATCGTGCCGGAGGGCCGCCGCCTGTTCACCGGCATGTCGGTCGAGGACAATCTGCGCGTCGCCATCGACCAGGCCGCGCGCATGGGCGCCAAGGGCGGATGGACGCTGCCACGGCTGCACCAGCTGTTCCCGATCCTCAAGGAGAAGGCCCGCACGCAGGTGCAGAGCCTCTCGGGTGGGCAGCAGCAGATGGTGGCCATCGGCCGCGCGCTGCTGTGCCAGCCGCGCGTGCTGCTTTGCGACGAGATCAGCCTCGGCCTTGCGCCCAAGGTGATCCGCGAGATCTATGCCGCCTTGCCCGAAATCCGTGCCACCGGGACGGCGATGATCGTGGTCGAACAGGATGTCGGCCTCGCCCGGACCGCCTCGGACCGTCTCTACTGCATGCTGGAGGGGCGCGTGACCCTGACCGGCAGGTCGGCCGAAATCACGCGCGAGCAGATCGGCAAAGCCTATTTTGGAGCGGGCCATGGAGTGGTTTGACGCCTTGGTGCAGGGGATCCTGCTGGGCGGCATGTATGCCCAGTACGCGCTCGGCATGGCGCTGATGTTCGGCGTCATGCGCATCGTCAACATCAGCCATGGCGATCTGGTGATCCTTCTGTCGCTGATCGGCATCTCGATGGCTACGGCCTGGGGCCTGGGACCGCTGCCTGTGCTGATCGTGTTGGTGCCGCTCGCGGTGCTTATGGGCTGGGTGCTGCAGAAGGCCGTGCTGAACCGGGTGGTGGGCAGCGACCCGCTGCCTTCGCTGATCGCGACCTTCGGACTGTCGATCGCGCTGCAGAACCTGATGCTGCAGATCTGGTCTGCGAACAGCCGGTCGCTGCCCGGACATGGGATCGAGAGCCAATCCATCGAGATCGGCAGCGTCTATGTCGGCCTGCTGCCGCTGATCGTGCTGGCGGTCGCCACGGGCCTGACCTGGGGCCTCGATCTGACATTGAAGCGCACGCGCTTCGGCCGGGCGCTGCGCGCCGCGTCGGCCGATGTCGAGGCGGCGGCGATGACCGGCATCAACCCGCGCGCCGTCTATGCGATGGCGACGGCGGCGGCGGTCGGCATCCTGGGCTTTGCCGCCGTCTTCCAGGCGCTGCGGTCGACCGTCGCGCCGGCCGATGGACCGGCCCAGCTGATCTACGCGTTCGAGGCGGTGATCATCGGCGGCATGGGTACGGTATGGGGCGCCTTCGTCGGCTCGATGGTCCTCGGCATCTCGCAGGCCATTGGTTTCCGCATCGATCCGGGCTTTGGCGTGCTCGCCGGACACATCGTCTTCCTGATCGTGCTGGCGACCCGCCCGCAGGGCCTGTTCGGAAAGGCATTGTCATGAGTGCGATCCCCTATCTGGAAACCGAGGCGCCCGAAGTCCTGGTGCAGCGCCAGACCCGCTCCGGCCGCGTCGCGATGACGCTGGCGGTGCTGGCGATGATCGCAGTCGCGGCCATGCCGTGGTGGGCCTCGACCGGCACGATCCGCTCGATCCTGGTGCTGTGCTGCTACATCGCCGTCGCGCAGATGTGGAACCTGCTCGCCGGCTATGCCGGCCTTGTCTCGGTGGGCCAGCACGCCTTCATGGGCGCGGCCGGCTACGCGCTTTTCGTGTTGGCGCAGACCTACGGCATCAATCCGTTCGCGGCGGTCTTCCTGTCACTGCTGGTGCCGGCCGCACTTGCCGTGCCGATCTACCTTTTGCTTCATCGCCTGGATGGCCCGTATTTCTCGATCGGCACATGGGTGGTGGCCGAGGTCTTCCGGCTGACCGCCTCGAACCTGCCGCTGGTCAATTCCGGCGCGGGCATGTCGCTGCGCGTGATGAAGGATTATTCGGCCTTCGAGCGCAATGTCGCCATGTCGCTGCTCTGCGCCGGCATGCTGCTGGTCACGCTCGGCGGCAGCTACTGGCTGCTTCGCTCGCGCTTCGGCCTTGCGCTGATCGCCATGCGCGACAATCCTGTTGCGGCTGCCAGCCAGGGCGTGAATGTCGCAAAGCTGCGCTTCCTCGTCTACGTCGCGTCGGCGGTCGGCTGCGGCCTTGCGGGCGCGATCTATTTCATGGCGCAGTTGCGGATCACGCCGGGTTCGGCCTTCGACCCGATGTGGGCGAATGTGGCGATCTTCATCGTCATGGTCGGCGGGATCGGCTCCATCGAGGGCGTTCTGATCGGATCCCTGATCTTCTTCATCGCCGACCGCTGGTTCGGTGAATACGGCGCAACCTATTTCGTCGTCCTCGGCCTGATGACGCTGCTGGTGGCGCTCTACGCCCGTACGGGCATCTGGGGCCTGATCTCGAAACGGTGGGATGCGCCATGGTTCCCGATCCGACGCAAGCTCGTCGATCCGGACCGCTGAGAGGGAGGTTTTTATGAAAGCAGCCATCTTTGATACGGTCGGCAGTCCGCTGCGCGTCGGCACGGTGCCGGACCCGACGCCGGCGCCCGACGAGGTCGTCCTGCGTGTCGCCGCTTGCGGCATCTGCGGCAGCGACCTGCACATCACCGAGGATCCGGTGCCTTTCGGCATCGGCGGAGGCTTCGTTCTCGGCCATGAATTCGCCGGTGACATCATCGCGCTGGGATCACGCGTGGCGGGCCTTGGGGTCGGTGATCGTGTTGCCGTCGTGCCGATGCGCGGCTGCGGGCACTGCCAGGCCTGCAGGCGCGGCGATCCAGGCCGCTGCCCCGACATGGTGCTGATTGGTGGCGGCTATGCGCAATACGCGGCCGTCGCCGCGCGCCAGTGCCATGTCTTGCCCGAAGAGGTGGCACTGGAGGACGGCGCGCTGGCCGAGCCGCTCTCGGTCGCGCTGCACTGCATCGTGCGCTCGGGCATGAAACCGGGAGACCGGGTCGCGATCCTGGGTGCCGGACCGATCGGCCTGCTCGTCGCCTTCTGGGCGCGGCGGATGGGGGCGTCGTGCGTGGTCGTGGCCGATATCCACAGCCATCAGCGCGACCGCGCGCTGGCGCTTGGCGCGACCGGGTTCGCGCTATCGGGCAACAGGCTGGCCGAGAACCTTGCCGATCTCTGTGGCGGTGCGCCTGATATCGTCTTCGAATGCGTCGGCAAGCGCGGTCTCACCGACGCGGCGGTCAAGGCGGTCCGGCTGCAGGGCACGGTGGTCGGCGTCGGGCTGTGCATCGGCGGCGACGAATGGGACCCGTTCGTCGCGCTGACCAAGGAAGTGAACCTGCTGTTCTCGGTCTTCTTCCATCAGCGCAACGAGTTCGGCGCCGCCCTCGATGCGCTGCGCGGCGGACCTTTCGCGCCGCAGGCGCTGATCACCGATCGGATCGACCTCTCGCCGGTTCCGCAGGTTTTCGAGAGCCTTCGCCGCCGTACCACGCAGTGCAAAGTGCTGATCCAGCCCGACCTTGTCTGAGGAGGAATAAGAATGACCGTTCAGTTCGAAACGCTCGACTACGATGTCGGCGGCATAAAAACGGTGGTGAAGGCCATCGGCAAGGGCAAGCCCGTGCTGTTCCTGCACGGCGCCTCGACGCTGGAAGGTTTCGACTTTGCAGCAGGTCTCGCCGACCGGTTCCGCGTTCTGTGCCCCAGCCATCCGGGCTTCGGCTTTTCGGGTGCCGCGCCGCATGTGGCTGGGATGTCCGACATGGTTCTACACTATCTGAATCTGCTCGATGCCCTGAAACTGTCGGAAAAACCTCATCTCATCGGCTTTTCCATGGGCGGCTGGATGGCGACGGAGCTGGCCGGCCTTGCCCGCGAGCGCTTCGACAAGGTGGTGCTGGTCGCGCCGGCAGGGCTCAACGATCCCGCGCACCCGGCCACCGATCTCGGCGCGGTCGCGCCGCAGGAGCTGCCGGCCTTTCTGGCGCATGACGTCTCGGTGGCGTTGCGCTATTTCCCCGACGGCTCGGACCCGGCCTTTGCGGAGGCCTTCGGCGCCGACCGCGCCCGCGAAGGCGAGACGCTGGGCCGCCTGCTGGCGCCATTCGGCATGGGCCATCCCAATCTGCGCCGCTTCCTGGCGCGCATCACCAATCCGGCGCTGGTCGTTTGGGGCACCAAGGACCGTCTGCTGCCGGCCAGCCAGGCGCCACTCTTCGTCGAGGCGCTCCCGGATGCACGCCTGATCCTGGTCGAGGATGCCGGCCATTTCGTCATGCAGGAAAAACCAGAAACGCTGAACAAGATCGGCGACTTCCTCGCCGGCTGATCACATTTCAAACAAGGAGGAGAAAACGATGAACAAACCCATCAAGCATGGCTCATGGGGAACGACCGTCGACCATCGCGACCTGCTGGAGAAGATCGCCGAGATCGGGCCGATCCTGGAAGCCAATGCCGCCGCCGACGAGGAGAGCGGCGAACTGACCCAGGCTACGTTCGAGGCGCTGAAGCCGCTGCGCATGTCGCATATCTTCGCCGCCGAGAGCCTTGGCGGCGCGCAGTTGCCACCCACGCAGGGCCTTGAGCTGATCGAGGCGATCACCTGGCATTCGGGATCGGCGGGCTGGGTTTCGATGGTGCATTGCTGCATCGGCGCGATGTCGGCGGCCTTCCTGCCGGACAGCGCGGTCGCGCGGCTTTTCGCGCCGGGCACCGATAACCGTTTCTCGGGGCAGGGCGCGCCGCTGGGCATGCTGAAGAAGGTCGGCGGCGGCTACCGGCTGAACGGCAAGTGGAGCTATGGCAGCGGTTTCAGCCACGCCACCTACAGCCACAGCGCCGCCTTCGTCGATGACGGCACCGGCAAGCCCGCCAAGGACGAGAACGGCAATGTCATCGTCATGTGCGCGCATGCGCCGATCTCCGAGCACAAGCAGCTCGGCAATTGGGACGTGCTGGGCCTCGGCGGCACCGGCTCCATCGACTATGCGGCCGAGGAGGTCTTCATCGCCGACGATCTCGTCTTCCCGATCCTGACCGCGCCGCCGCTGCGCCAGAAGGAGTTCTTCAGCCTCGGTGTCGTGGGCCTCGCCGCCATCGGCCATACCGGCTGGGCTCTCGGTGCCGGCCGGCGGATGCTGGACGAGATCGCCAAATTCGCCCGCTCGAAGTCGGGCCGCGCCGGGCTGATCGGCGAGAGCGAGAAGTTCTGGCACGACTATGGCCGCGCCGAGGCCCGCTATCGTGCCGCCCGCGCCTTTGTCTTCGAAACCTGGTGCGACGTCGAGGCGACGGTCGAGGCCGGCAACAGGATGTCGACGCGGCAGATCAGCCTTGTGCATCTGGCCAAGTCCGAGATTCACGAAGTTGGCGTCGATATCTGCAACTTCGCCTACCGCGCAGGTGGCGGTGCGTCGCTGCGCGCCGGTGTGATCCAGCGCACCTTCCGCGAGATGATGGTGGCGGCCAACCACTTCACGATCGCGCCGTCGATCGTCACCTCGGCCGGCCGCGACATCGGCGGCATGTGGAGCGACCGCGTCTGGCAGTTCTACGACCTGATCGAGAAGAAGTAGTCCGAAGGGCCGGGCGGGTGGACACCGCCCGGCCGCCTTTCCACGCAGCAGAAGAGACATGTCGATGAACGCGCCGCATCCGATGACCAACGCCTTTCGCGAAGCCTTTCGCCGCCATCCGGCGGGCGTCGCCGTGATCACGGCCGACCCCGGCGACAGACCGGTGGCGATGACCGTGTCCTCGCTGATCTCGGTGAGTGCCGCGCCGCCGGTCGTCGCCTTCTCGCTGTCGATGAAATCGACCTCGTCCGAGCCCCTGCTGCGGGCCGAGACCATGGTGATCCACCTGCTCCGCTTCACCGATATCGACCTGGCGCAACTCTGCGCGTCGAGCGGTGCGGAACGCTTTCCGCCCGGGGGCGCCTGGGCGCGGCTGCCCACGGGCGAGCCGCGCTATACCGGCGTTTCGACCTGGTTTCGCGCACGCCGGCTCGGCCTGCTGCCGATCGAGGGCGCGACGCTGGTCGCGGCGGAGTTGCTGGAAGGCGAGGTACAGCCGGACGAGGTCCCTCCTGAGGCGCATTCGCTGGTCTATCTCGACCGTCGTTGGCATCGCCTGCACAAGGAACTGGACGGCGTGGCCGAGCTGCTCGATACGTCCCGTTTTCTGTAAGCCCACCTGTGGGCGAGGCGGGCTCAAAATATCGCTCGACGATATGGCGAGTGGCCATCGCGCTGCCGGAAGGGCTGCCACCCGCCGCGGGTGATCCCTGTGCTACTTCGGATTCCTCAAGCCGTTTGTCTTGCGCCACGCCTCGTACTCTGCGCGTGCGTCGTCATGCAGCGGATAATAGCGTTGCAACGGGGCGCCCTGGAGGAGCTTCTCGCGTGAGAACTCTTCCCAGTGATGATGCTTCTTCGCCTCTTCGATGACCTTTGCGGCCATTGCGACAGGAACCACCACGACGCCATCATCGTCGGCAACGATGATGTCGCCGGGGATCACCGTGACACCGCCGCAGGCAATCGGAACGTTGACGGCATTGGGATAGATGCTGGTCTGCACATGATAGTTCGGCGTCCAGCCGCGCAGCCATAGCGGCAGGTCGAGCTTCTCGACATTGGGCCTGTCGCGCATGCATCCATCGATGACGATGCCCGCGCCGCCTCTGCCCTTGAAGTAGGTGGACATCATATCGCCGAAGACACCCGAGCTCATGTCGCCGCGCGCGTCGACCACGACCACGTCGCCGTCCTGGGCGTGATAGAGCACATGCCGATGCAGTTGCGTCTCCGGATCGGCATATTCTCCCTCGTTGAAGAGATCCGGCCGCTGCGGCAGGAACTGCAGCGTCAGCGCCGGCCCGACGATCGACTTGCCGTGGTTCTGCGCCACCGGTCCGACCATATGCGGATTGCGGAAGCCCATGTGGCCGAGCGTGCCGGCAACGGTCGCGGCGCCGATCTCCCTCAGTCCCTCGATCAGGTCCTTGGGCGGCCGGATGATGTCGGAGGTATGCGTCATGGTGGACTCCGGTTGAAATTGAACTACCAGTTGGTGACAGAACCATCGCGGCGCTTGAGGTGGGGCGCTTCCCAGAAGCGGAAGCTCTGCGCCTGGATCGCCGCCTCGTTGACCTCGACGCCGAGCCCCGGCAGATCGCCGACCGGATAGGCGGGGCCGTCGAGTTGTGGTTGCACGGGGAAGAACTCGGAACTGTCGAAACCCAGCATTCTTTCCGGCACCCTGGTCTCGAGCCAGGCGAAATTGGGGACCGCGGCGGCGAGATGCACGGTCGCGGCCGTGCACACCGGGCCGAGCGGATTGTGCGGCATCAGGTCGACATAGTGCGCCTCGCTCCAGCCAGCGATCTTCATCGCTTCGGTGAGCCCGCCGACATTGCAGACATCGAGCCGGTTGAACTGATGGATGCCGCGCTCGATGTAGGGCAGGAACTGCCACTTGCTGGCAAATTCCTCGCCGATGGCGAACGGGATGTCGGTCATCGTGCGCAGGGATTCGTAGGCTTCCGGGGTTTCGTCGCGTATCGGTTCCTCGAGGAAATCGAGCACGCCGCGGCCGAGCTTGTTGCAGAAGCTCGCCGCCTCGGCCACCGACAGCCGATGATGATAGTCGATGCCGAGGACGGCGTCGTCGCCCAGGGCCTCGCGGGCCTTGTTCAGCATCCGCGCGGTCACGCCGATCGACTCGCGCGGCTCGAAGATGTCCTTGCTGCTTTGCCCGGCGGGGAAGAAGCGGATCGCCTGCCAGCCCTGTTCGTACAATTCGCGGGCTCGTTCGATGGCAACATCGCCCTCGGCCTCGTCTCCGGTCGAGGCGAAAGTGGGGACGCGGTCGCGCTGCTTGCCGCCGAGCAATTCGTAGACCGGCACGCCCAGCGCCTTGCCCTTGATGTCGTGAAGCGCGATGTCGATGGCGGAAATCGCCGCCTGCAAAACGCGGCCGCCTTCAAAATACTGGCTGCGATAGGCCTCTTGCCAGATGCGGCCGATCTGCAGGGGATCGCGGCCGATGAGGAATTCGCGATAGTGTTCGACCGCGCCGGTCACGGCCCTCTCGCGGCCGCTCAAGCCGCTCTCGCCCCAGCCGAAGATGCCCTGGTCGGTCTCGACCTTCACCAGCATCTGGTTGCGCGTTCCCACCCACACCGGGTAGGGCTTGATCGCGGTGATCTTGAGCTTCGTCGTCATCAACGCCCACGTCCCAAACGCCTGTCTCAGGCGGCCTCGAGAGCCATTTCAGTTTCGCCGTCGAACAGGTGCATCCGCTCCTGGTCGAACTCGAGCCAGATCTGCTCGTCAGGTTTGACGGCAATGTTGGGGGACACGCTGATGTTGACGATGGCGCCGGAGAGCAGCGCCTGCACGAAGGTGACGTCTCCGGTTGGTTCCACCGTATAGGCCTTGGCCGGAATGGCGCCGGGGACCGCGCTTTTGTGGAGTTTGATCGTCGAGTGTCGCGCACCGAGCACGATCTTCCTGGTGGTCGCACTCTGGGCCTTGCGCGCGTTGCGTTGCGACAGCTGGAGGCTCCAGCCTTCCGCGCTCTTCAGGACGGTGTCGCCGTTTGCCGTCGATGCCTCCAGCGGAATAAGGCTCATCGCCGGGCTGCCGACGAAGCTGGCGACGAACATGTTGGCGGGATGCGCGAAAACCTGCGCCGGCGAATCGTATTGCTGCAGATAGCCGCCGTTCATCACAGCCATCCTGTCCGCCATGGTCACGGCCTCGAGCTGGTCGTGCGTCACATAGACGATCGTCGCCTTGAGGTCCTGATGGAACCGCTTGATTTCGGAGCGCATCTGCACGCGCAGCTTTGCGTCGAGATTGGAGAGCGGTTCGTCCATCAGGAACACCGCCGGATCCCGAACGAGCGCGCGGCCGAGTGCCACGCGCTGCTGTTGCCCGCCCGAGAGTTCGCGCGGCTTGCGCTCGAGCAACTGCGTCATGTCGAGCACCCGCGCCGCTTCCCGGACCTTCTTGTCGATCTCGGCCTTGGGCAGCTTGCGCATCTGCAGCGGGAAGGCGAGGTTCATGTAGACCGACTTTTGCGGATAGAGCGCGTAGTTCTGGAACACCATTGCGATGTCGCGGTCCTTGGGGTCGAGGTCGTTGACCACCTGGTCGCCGATGACGATGTCGCCCGATGTGATCGGGATCAGCCCGGCGATGAGGTTGAGCGTCGTCGTCTTGCCGCAGCCCGAGGGGCCGACAAGCGCGACGAACTCACCGTCATTGACCGTCAGCGAAACCTCGTTGACGGCTTTGAAGCCGCCATAGGTCTTGACGAGATCTTTGAGGACCACATGGGCCATCGGCAACTCCCTAGTGCTTGACCGCGCCTTCTGTAAGGGCGCGTACGAAGTATCGTTGCAGGACGAGGAACAGCACCACGACGGGCACGCTCATCATGAAGCTGGCCGCCATCAGGCCTGGAAAGTCCGTCGTGTTTTCCGAGAAGAAGCGCTGGATGCCGACTGGCAGCGTCAACTGCTCGTTCTTGGAGAGGAAGGTGTAGGCGTAGATGTACTCGTTCCAGGCGCCGATGAAGGAATAGATCGCCGTGGCGATGATGCCCGGCGTCGAGAGCGGCATGACGATCAGGATGAAGGCCTGGAACCGCGTTGCCCCGTCGATGCGCGCCGCCTGTTCGAGCTGCACCGGGATGTTGTCGTAGAAGCCCTTGAGCAGCCAGATCGCCAGCGGCAGGCCGAAGGTGAGATAGGTGAGAACGAGCGAGCCATGCGTGTTCACCAGCCCGATCGCGCGCATCAGGATGAAGAGCGGCACGAGAAAGATCACCGCCGGGAACATGTTGCGAAGCAAGACGGTGAAGAACAGGAAGTTCCGGCCCGGGAAGGTGAAGCGCGAAAACGCGTAGGCTGCGGGAACCGCCACGATCACCGAAAGGACAGTCGTGGCGGTGGAGACGAAAAGGCTGTTCCAGAAGAAGCGGAGGAAGTCCTGGCCGACACTGTTCTGCGGATCGAGCAGCTTCTGGTAGCTGGCGAGGGTCGGTTGGTCAGGCCACCATTGCGGCGGGAATTGCATCGCGGCGAAGCCGGACTTGATCGAGGTGATCAGCATCCAGGCCATCGGCAACGCTGTGTAAAGCAGCATGAACACGAGGAAGATGCGCCCGCCCCAGCGCCATCCGTCTATGCGCATGCGGCGAGGGGCCTGGCCTCGAGGAGGAGTCTCGGCAATCGTGCTCATGCGCCCCCATCCTTGCGGTCGTTGCCACTTAGCGCGCGGACGTAGAAGTAGCCCAACGTCATCAGGATGATGAACAGCAGCACCGAATAGGCCGATGCCACCCCCCAGCGCTGCCGGCCGAAGGCGAGCTCATAGATGTGGGTGATCCAGATATGCGATGCGTTCGACGGCCCGCCGCCGGTCATGATCCAGGGGATGATGAAGGAGTTGAAGTTGGCGACTGCCAGCAGCAGGATCGTCACTGTCGAGACATTGCTCAAATGCGGGAAGGTGACGTGCCAGAAGCGCTGCCACGCATTGGCTCCGTCGACCTTTGCGGCGCGCAGCAGCTGCTCGGGAACCGTCTGCAGGCCTGCCATCATCATGATCATGGCAAACGGAAATTCGCGCCAGATGTTGACGACGATCAGGGAGGGCAGCACCGTTGAGACGCTGTCGATGAAATTCGGCGGCCGGTCGGCCAATCCGAGGCCGACCAGCACCGCGCCGATGATGCCGAAGTCCGAGTGGTAGATCCACTTCCAGATATAGGAGGCGGCGACCGCGCTGATGACCCAGGGAATGATCAGAATGGCGCGCAGGACACCACGGCCGAAAAAGTCGCGGTGGAGCGCCAGCGCGGCGGCAAACCCCAGGACGAAGGAGATGACGGTGGATCCCACAGTCCAGATCAGCGTGTTCCAGGTGACCTTCCAGAACACCGCGCTGGTGAGGATGGCGGTGTAGTTGTTGAAGCCGATGAAGGTCTTGTCGCGAAGCTGCAGGCCAGGCGGCGTATTAAAGAACGACAGCTCGATCGTGTAGTAGATCGGATAGGCGATGACGACGAGCATCACGGCGATCGCGGGCAGCACGTACGCGTAGTCGGCGCGATGCTCCCAGATCTTGCGCAGCACGCCGGCTCCACCGGATTGCAATCTTCGGCGAGCCTCGGCCTTGCCGGTCACGATCGTCACTTTGGCGTGCCCTTGTTCTTCGGAACGAACCGGCTGACCCTCGGAGCAGCCGGCTAAGATCGCAGGTCAGGCTCGGACTAGAGTCCGCCCATCAGGTCTTTCACCTTCTTGGCCGCGTCGTCCGCTGCCTGATCGACGGTCATCGCTCCGGTCAGGGCATTCTGCAGCATGTCTGGGATGATGATGTTCATGATCTCGGGAGATTGCGGCAGCGCCGGGAACGGGATGCCGTATGGCAGCATCGAGGTGGTGACATCGAGGAACTTGATCTTGTCCAGGCGCTCCTTCATCCATTTGGTCTTGAAGCCGTTGAGATTGCCCGGGTTCGAGCCGGCATAGGCCATCTTCAGCGACCATTCCGGGCTGGTCCACATGCAGATGATGGCCTTCGCGGCCGGTTCGTCCACCTTGCCGCCCTCGACATATTCGGGCTTCAGGATGTGGATGTTCGAGCCGCCGAACACGACCGCGCGCTTGCCGTCGGGGCCGGTCGGGATAAGGCCGTAGCGCATGTTGTCGATGACGGTCTGCGCCTTGTCCTTGTCGGTGCCGGTCGCCTTCTTCTGCAGGTCGAGCATGACGTTGTAGTCGGACGGGTGCGAGATCATCATGCCGAGCTGGCCGGCGAGGAACAGCGGCTGGTTGTCGGCCTGCTGGTTGGTGAGCGCCGAAACCGGAACCGACTTGTCGCGGACGTACATGTCGTAAGAGGCTTGCAGCGCCGCCTTGCTCTGCGGGCTGTCGAGTTCGATCTGCTGATAGGTCGGGTTCGCCTTGGCTTCGTCGAAGACGCCGCCGCCATAGGCCCACAACTGAGGCATGAAGCGATACGGGGTATTGCCGGCATTCTTGCGCGCCACGAGGCCGTAACCGGCAATGCCGAGCTTGTCGTGGATCTGCTTGGAATATTTGACGACGTCGTCCCAGGTTGCCGGAGCCTTGTCCGGATCGAGGCCCGCGCGCTTGAAGATATCGGCATTCCAGATGAACGCCATCGTTTCATTGTTGGTTGGAATGCCGTAGGTCACGCCATCCCAGGTCACGGCTTTCATGGCGCCGGGCCAGAAATCATCCGTCGAATACCCTACATCCTCGGGCTTGAGCGGCTGCAGATAGCCTTTTGAAGCGAACTCGGTGCCGCCCAGGATTTGCAGGCGGACCGCCATCGGCGCCGCATTGCCAAGGAGCGCGGTGCGGAACTTGTCCAGGAGATCGTTGTAGGTGAGGGCCTGTTCCTCGAGCTGGATGTTCGGATAAGTCTTGCGGAAGGTCTCGAAGAAATCCTTGTAGTACTGGCGCAAGAGATCGGGGTCGCCCTCGAACACGCCCTGATACCAGAAGGTCAGTCGCCCCTTGTAGTCGAGCGGGGTGACCTTGGCGCAATCGGCCGCCGTGTCAAATTCCTGCGTGCCCGCAATGGAGCGCACATATTCCGGCGACCACTTGCTCAAGTCGACCGGCGGAGCAGCCAGAGCCGGTGCGGACATCAACGATGCGATTAATGCAGTGGAGACAGTGCCGCGCAGGACGGCACCGCCGAGTGTGAACCTCGTCATAGGTATCCTCCAGGTTTCTCTCCCATGCCGCTCTGCATCGAGGCGAGCGGCTTTATTCGTCGACCGCGGGGACATCTCCTCAAATGTATCCCTTCGAGCGCTTTACACGTTTTCAGATCGCAGATTGGCTGTCAACGCAACAAATCGTACATTGTTTATGGAAATCGTGCGTGATATCGAAAAAGTCGTGTATTCATGGAAGGGGAACCGGCCTTGGCCGAAACGCGGGAATTCAAAGCAGAGCCACCCGAGGGGATCGATCCTCTTGGGGCCTCGAGCGAGGGCGCCTCGCTTTATGAGCTGATCAGGGAGGACATCATCGAGGGCCGGCTCGCCGCCAACGAGCGGCTTGTGGTCACCGATCTGGCCCGGCGTCACGGCACCTCGACCAATCCCGTGCGCGAGGCCCTGCAACTGCTGCGTGGGGAAGGCTTTGTCACCTTTCTCCCCAATCGCGGGGCGCGCGTGCGGCCCATAGACCAGGATTTTGTCCGCGATATCTACGAGATCGGTGTGCTGATCGAGCCGGCCCTGACGCGATGGTTCGTGAGCATGGCCACCGACGAGGACATCGCCGAACTCGAACGTCTTCAAGGTCTGATCGAAGAGAACAACTTCGCCGACACGTTCAGGCACAGCGAGCTGGACACCGCCTTTCACACCGTGATGTACCAGCGGCACTACAACCGCCATGCCGCCGAGCTTTGGTGGAAGCATCGCGAAGTGCTGCGCGCCGTGAGCCGGCGTTTCAATTTCACGCTCGCCCGGCGTGCCGCGATCATTCGCGAGCACCGCGAACTCATCGCGCATGTGAAGGCGGGAAATGCCGACGAGGCAGCCGAACTCATCGCGCGCCATGTCGAGGGGTCCGGGCGGCATGTCCTCGAACACATGCGCGCGCGCAACGCCGCGCGGGCAGGGTAGAGCAATCGGCCCGGAACACCGCTCTTCGGGTCTTCCAGATAAAGGTAGTTGAGAGATGAAAATCACGAGCATTCGGCCGTGGCTGATCAAATCCGATGCTTCTTATTGGGGAGAGTACCTGTTCGTCGAAGTCACGACCGACGAAGGGGTGAGCGGCTGGGGAGAGATCACCACCACGACAAAGCTTGCCAACCGTGCGCTCTGCACGATCCTGCGACAGATCGGCGCCGCCGTGACCGGCGAGGATCCGGCGCGCATCGAGCACCTGTGGCACAAGATTTTCCGCAGCTTCACCTATATGGGCAGCCGCGGCGCCGCCGTCGAATGCGTGAGCGCCATCGACATAGCGCTCTGGGACATCCGTGGCAAAGTCCTCGGCAAGCCAATCTACGAGTTGCTGGGTGGACCGGTGCGCGAGGAAATCGCGCTCTACACCCATCCCAACCAGGCCAAATTCACCAGCAAGGAGGCTGTGGTCCGCGAAATCAGCGACATCGTCGAATCCGGGCACACAGGGCTCAAGTTCGACCCTTTTCCGCATCAGGGCCGCGGCGCCGATGGGCTGTCGCGCGAGCAGCGGGACGGCTATCTCGATGGCAGCATGACCCGCAAGGACGAGCGCGAAGCAGCCGAACTCACGGCTCTGATCCGCGAAACGGCAGGCCCCGACGTCGACATCCTCATCGATGCGCATGGCCGCTTCGACGTCCCCACCGCCATTCGCCTCTGCCGCAGCCTGGAGGAAGCCGGCCAGATCGACTGGTTCGAGGAGCCCTGTCCGCCCGAAAGCCTCAACGCGCTCAAACAGGTTCGTGACAAGGTCAGCGCCCCAATCTCGTGGGGCGAGCGCGGCCATACGAAATGGGATTTCGTGCCGGTGCTCGAGAACAAGCTCGCTGACTACATCATGCCTGACGTCACCTGGACCGGCGGCATTACCGAACTCAAGAAGATTTCCGCCCTGTGCGAAGCCTACTACATCCCGGTCTCGCCGCACGATGCCGCGGGGCCGATCAACGTGGTCGCGGGGGCGCAGGTGATGATGACCGTTCCGAACTTCTACAAGCTCGAAACGTCGGAGTGGAACCTGGGCAAATACGATCACCTCATCGACAGACCGCTCGATGTTTCGAACGGCAGCCTCAAGCTGACGTCGAAGCCTGGTCTCGGTGTCGAGATGAACCGCGACTACCTGCAAGCCCATGAGATCGAGCTGAGCTAGCAAGGCTCAACTTCGGCACGCGCCTGGGGCGACAAGCCCCCGACCAGAACGAGGACAAATCATGCCAAAAACGGGTGGAGCCGGCGAGGCTCTCAATCGGGTCAACACGAATTCCAAGCCATCCGACCTTCGCATCACCGACATGCGGGTGGCCGAAATCGTCGGCGCGCCGTTCACCTCGGCGCTGCTCAAGATCTATACCAACCAGGGCATCGTCGGGCTCGGCGAGGTGCGTGACGGCGCCAGCGCCACCTACGCGCTGATGCTGAAGAGCCGGCTGCTTGGCGAGAACCCTTGCGACATCGATCGCCTGTTTCGCCGCATCAAGCAGTTCGGCGGTCACGGCCGGCAAGGCGGCGGCGTCTCGGCGGTCGAGATCGCGTTGTGGGATCTCGCAGGCAAGGCCTATGGCGTCCCCATCTACCAGATGCTCGGCGGCAAGTTCCGCGATCAGGTGCGCGTCTATTGCGATACCGATGCCGAGAAACCGAGCGGCACCGAAACCGGAAAGCGCCTCAAGCAGCGCATGGACCGCGGTTTCACCTTCCTCAAGATGGACCTGGGCTTGATGCAGATCGCCCATGTCCCGGGCGCCGTGTCCGCGCCCGCCGGCGCGCTCGAAGGATTTCATGCCAATCCGCGCGGCCGTGGCGGCACGCTCGAGGAGCGCAAGGCCCGCAATCTCGCCTACGACGCGCAGAACGTGCAGCACCCGTTCACCGGCCTGCATTTCACCGAAAAGGGGATCGACCTGCTCGAGCAGTACATCCACGAGGTTCGCGAGGTGATCGGATACGAGATCCCGCTCGCCATCGACCATGTCGGCCACATCTCGCTGCAGGACGGCATACGCCTGTCGCGCCGTATCGAGAAATACGTTCCAGCCTGGCTGGAGGATGTGATCCCCTGGCAACACACCGAGCAGTACCGGCAGTTGCAGGGGGCCACCACGGTGCCGATCTGCACCGGCGAGGACATCTATCTCAAGGAGGGCTTCGAGCCGCTGCTGAAGAGCGGCGGCCTTTCCGTCATCCACCCGGACCTGCTTACCAGCGGGGGCATTCTCGAGACCAAGAAGATCGGCGACATGGCGCAGGATCACGGCGTCGCCATGGCCATCCATATGGCCGAAAGCCCGATCGCCGCGATGGCCGCCGCGCATGTCGCCACCGCGACCGAGAACTTCATGGCGCTCGAATACCATTCCGCCGATGTCGACTGGTGGGACGATATCGTCATCGGCCTGCCCAAGCCGCTCGTCAAGGACGGCTTCATCACCGTGCCCGACAAGCCGGGGCTGGGCATAGACGATGTGGTCGACGAGGTGATCAGCCAGCATCTGCAGCCCGGTGTCACGGGGATATGGCAATCCACCGAGCATTGGAACAATGAATATAGCTGGGACCGGACCTGGAGTTAGCCCAGACCCCCTGCCATCATTCCCGCCAGGCTCACAGGGCCAACCACCGACCATTCGTGTCGACCTCGCCCAAGGGAGAGGTGAAGAAAGAAACGGACGAAACCATGATCTACGAACTGCGTATCTATGACTGCCTGCCGGGCAGGCTGCCGGCTTTGCTCAAGCGCTTTTCCGACCAAACGCTGGCCATCTGGGAGAGGCATGGCATCCGCCAAGCCGGGTTTTTCACCACGGCGATCGGCGAAAACAGCAATCGCCTCACCTATTTCCTCGCCTGGGAATCGCTGGCCGAGCGTGAGGCGAAATGGTCGGCTTTCGTCACCGATCCGGCATGGCACAGGGCCCGGGACGAGTCTGAGCGCGACGGGCAGATCATTGCCAATATCAGCAGCCAGCTGCTCACGCCGACAGCTTTCTCGTCTGTGAACTAGGACTGCGCCATGAAGATCACCGACCTGCGCTGCGCCGTCATCGGGCGGCATCCCATCGTTCGCGTCGTCACTGACGAGGGTCTCTACGGTCTGGGCGAAGTCGAGTTCACAAAGACCTATCTCAAGCCCTTCGTGCTGCATTTCCGCGAGGCGCTGATCGGCGAGGATCCGACCGACGTCGAGCGGGTGATGCTGAAGATCCGCCAGCGCGGCTCGTTCAAGCCCTATGGCGCCGCCGTCTCCGCCATCGAGCACGCCTTGTGGGACATCGCCGGCAAGGCGGCGGGCGTGCCGGTCTACAAGCTGCTCGGCGGCAAGGTGCGCGACAAGGTACGCGTCTACAACGGCTCGATCCGCCGCAAGCGCGCCGGCGACCGGCCGGAGGATTACGCCGCCGACGCCAAATGGATGATGGAGCAGCCGCAGAATTTCTTCATGATCAAGCAGGGAATCTCGTTCCATTCCAACATGAAGGACAGCATCGAGGGCTTCCACTACGGCGTGACGCAGAAGAAGGCCGGCTATCACGGCGCCATGGATCAGGGCGTGATCAGCGAGCGCGGCTTCAATCACATGCTCGACTGCGTGATCGCGATGAAGGAGGTGCTGGGCGACAAGGTCAGCCTGGCGCTCGACTGCGGCCCGGGCTGGATGCTGCCCGATGCGATCAAGTTCGCCCGCGCGGTCGAGAAGTACAATCTGATGTGGCTCGAGGACATGCTGACCGGCGACTATGTGCCATGGGTCAATCCGCAGGCCTATCGCGAGCTGACCACCTCCACATCGACGCCGATCCATACCGGCGAGCAGATCTACCTCAGGCACAATTTCAAGGAACTGATCGAGACGCAGGCGGTGCGGGTGATCGGTCCGGACCCGGCCGATATCGGCGGCATTGCCGAGCTCAAATGGGTTGCCGAGCACGCCTATATGCACTCGATCCTGATGGCGCCGCACGGCACCGCGAACGGCCTGCTCGGCCTCGGCGCGCTGATCAATGTCTGCGCCACCTTGCCGGCAAATTACGTCGCGTTCGAATATCCCAGCGCCTCGGACACGTGGTGGGAGGATCTGGTGATCGGCCTGCCGGCGCGGATCGTCAAGGACAGCATGGTGGACCTGCTGGAAGCGCCTGGCCTGGGGCTCGACATCGACGCCGAAGCGGCCAGGAAGTATCTCAGCGAAGAGGATGCGGGCTTCTTCGACTGAACCATCCTTCTTTCGCTCAACGTCGCCGGCATGCAGCCCAAGCTCCCCTTTCCATGTTGAGGTCGACCGCGCCGGGAGTAATAGTCGCGGCGGAGTTCGTGAGGAGGAAGAGATGACGCTCAACTTCGACCCGAGAGCGAAGGCCACGACGCTCTACCATGGCGAATTCCGGCCGATGTTCGTCGGCGGCAAGTGGGTCGCGGCGCGGTCCGGCGAGGAGATGCAGGCGCTGAACCCGGCGACGGGCGAGGTGCTGGCCACGGTGCCGCGCGGCGGGGCGGCCGATGTCGACGCGGCCGTGGCCGCCGCACGCGCGGCCTTCGAAGGGCCGTGGTCGAAATTCTCGCCCTATGAGCGACAATGCGTGCTGTTGCGCATCGCCGACCTGTTCGAGACGCATTGGGAAGAGCTCAGCGTTTCCGACACGCTCGACATGGGGCTGCCGATCACCCGCACGCTGGCCAACCGGCGCCGTGTCATCGGCATGCTGCGCTTCTATGGCGGCATGGCGACGGCGTTGCATGGCGAGGCGATCGACAACTCGATCCCTGGCGAGATCGTCTCCTTCACGAGGCGCGAGCCGGTCGGCGTCGTCGGCGCGATCATTCCCTGGAACGCGCCGACCGCCGCTTCGATCTGGAAGATCGCGCCGGCGCTGGCCACCGGCTGCACCATCGTGCTGAAGCCCTCGGAGGAGGCGTCGCTGACGCCGTTGCTGATCGCGCGTCTGATGCAGGAAGCCGGCGTGCCCGACGGCGTCGTCAACATCGTCACCGGCACCGGGGCGGAGGCCGGGGCGCGGCTCGCCGAACATCCCGACGTCAACAAGATCGTCTTCACCGGCTCGACGCTGACCGGACAAGCCATCGCGCGGGCGGGAGTGGCCAACCTCAAGCGGGTTTCGCTGGAACTCGGCGGCAAGTCGCCGATCATCGTCTGCCGTGACGCCGATATCGACAAAGCCGTTCCGGTCGCGGCGATGGCGGTGTTCGTGCATTCAGGGCAGATCTGCATCGCCGGTTCGCGGCTGTTCGTGGCGCGCGAAATCCACGACGAGTTCGTGCGCCGCGTCGCGGAATTCGCCGGCAGGCTGCGCATCGGCCACGGCATCGAGGCGGAAACCGAAATCGGGCCGCTGATCAATGCCAGGCAGGCCGGCAAGGTGGAGGGCTATATCAAGGCCGGCAGCGACGAGGGCGCGAAACTGGTCGCCGGCGGCTCGCGGCTGGCGGGCGCGCTTTATGACGGCGGCAACTTCATCGCGCCGACCGTCTTCGGTGCAGTGTCGGACAAGATGACCATTGCGCGTGAAGAGATTTTCGGACCGGTCATCTCGGCGATGCCCTTCGACACGCTCGACGAAGCGGTGGCGCGCGCCAATGCGACGCCCTATGGGCTCGCCGCCGGCATCTTCACCACGCATCTCGGCACCGCGCACAAGCTGGCGCGCCGCATCAAGGCCGGCTCGGTCTGGGTCAACATGTACCACGCCATCGACCCGGCGGTGCCGTTCGGCGGCATGAAGATGTCCGGCTATGGACGCGAGGGCGGCATCGAGCATCTGCATGAGTATCTGGAGACCAAGTCTGTCTGGATCCAGACAGACTGACGGGTGAATCTCGACACACCCTGGCGCGTGTGCGGGTCTGATGCGCTGTGCAGTTCGGTCCGGCGCAGGCAAATCGCGGGGCAGGCGAACCTGCCGGGGGAACCTTTGTTCGGCTGGTGATTTTTGCCTATATAGGAAATACGAATGGCCAGGAGGGTGTTGGCGATGACGACGAAACGGGTTGCGATCTGCGCTCTTGCCGTGGCGATGGCATGTGGCATGTCAATGTCGGCATTCGCCGGGTCCAGGCATCGCCACCACCAGGCCGAGCCGGAACGCTACGTTCCCGCCGATGACGATCTCATCGGCTTCCTGTTCGGCGGTCCGCGCTACTACGACCAGCAGCTGTTCACGACGGCGGCGGGCGCCTGTTCCTACCACCGGGTCGGGCCGGATGCGAACGCGTTGAACAAGATCAACGATCATCATTGCGGGAAATAGCTGGCCGCTGGGCGGTCAGCGCAAGCCAGTGTCAGGCCCGGCAGCCAATAGCAATTCCAGCAGCCTGAAACTGGCTGATTTCAACGGTTTGCAGCGGGACCCGCCAGTTCCGCGCGAATCTCGGTACCGTGTTCGTCGCGCGCGGGACCTTTCGTCGGCGTCTTTTGCGCCCACCCGGAAAAGCGCGGAGCGGCGGCTGCCTGCAGGACGCCGTCCACCGCCAGCCAGGAACCACGCGCGGCCATGTGTGGATGCTGTGCCGCCTCCCATGGATTGAGCACGGGGGAGACGCAGGCGTCGGAACCTTCGAACAGGCCGGTCCATTCGTCGCGCGGTTTTGCGGCAAAGATCGCCGCCAGCCGGCTGCCGAGTTCCGGCCAGAGATCGCGGTCGAATTGCTTGGCGAATTGCGGATCGGCGGCGAGGCCGAGCCGGTCGAGAAACAGCGCATAGAATTTCGGCTCGATGCACTGGACGCTGATGAAACCGTCGTCGGCGGTGCGATAGACGCGGCACCAGTGCGGGCCGTCGAGAAGGCTTTGGCCGCGTTCGGCGACGAGCCCGCCGGACTGGCCGAGCACCATCAGCAGGTTCATCATGTGGGCCGAGCCGTCGACGATGGCCGCGTCGACCACCGTGCCCTGGCCGCCGGCACGCGCGCTCATGATGGCGGCCAGCATGCCGATCACCAGGTAAAGCGCGCCGCCGCCTATGTCGCCGGTGAGCGTCGGCGGCGCCATCGGCGGCTCGCCCGGCAAGGAGGCGTACCACAGCGCGCCGGACACGCCGGTATAATTCAAATCATGCCCGGCGGTGCGGGCGAACGGGCCGTCCTGGCCCCAGCCGGTCATGCGGCCGTAGACCAGGCCTGGATTGGCCGCAAGGCAGGCCTCCGGGCCGAGGCCGAGGCGCTCCATGACGCCGGGCCGAAATCCCTCGATCAGACCCTCGGCGGTGGCGATGAGGCGCATCAGCACGGCGACATCCCCGGCATCCCGGAGATCGAGCGCGATGGAGCGCTTGCCGCGATCGAGCAGCGAGCGTTCGGGCAGGCCAGGCACAGGCGCCTGCTTGCGGTGGACGACGATGACATCGGCGCCGAGATCGGCGAACAACATGCCGGCGAAAGGCGCCGGCCCGAGCGCCTCGATCTCGACGATTCGCGTCCCTTTCAGCATTCCATTCTCCACGGCGTTCAAGCCCAGAGTACGGCGCAAGGTGACGGTGTGTAACCCCGCTGTTTTGGCATTGAAGCACGCGCCGCTCGCATATACTTCAGGGCCATGAAAAAAATCGGTTTTCTGTCATTCGGGCACTGGACGCCCTCGTCGCAATCGCAGGTGCGCTCGGCTTCCGACGCGCTGCTGCAATCCATCGATCTCGCCGTCGCGGCCGAGGAGCTCGGCGCTGACGGCGCCTATTTCCGGGTGCATCATTTCGCCCGCCAGCTTGCCTCGCCGTTTCCGCTGCTGGCGGCGGTGGGCGCCAAGACCAGCCGCATCGAGATCGGCACGGCGGTCATCGACATGCGCTATGAGAATCCGTTCTACATGGCCGAGGATGCCGGTGCCGCCGACATCATCGCCGGCGGGCGGCTGCAGCTTGGCATCAGCCGTGGCTCGCCAGAGCAGGTGATCGATGGCTGGCGCTATTTCGGCTACCAGCCGCAGGAAGGCAAAAGCGACGCCGACATGGCGCGGCATCACGCCGAGGTCTTTCTCGACACGCTGCGCGGCGAGGGGTTCGCGCAACCCAATCCACGGCCGATGTTCCCCAACCCGCCCGGCCTGCTTCGGCTCGAGCCGCATTCGGAAGGTCTGCGCGAGCGTATCTGGTGGGGCGCGGCCACCAACGCCACTTCGGAATGGGCGGCCAGGCTCGGCATGAATCTGCAGAGCTCGACGCTCAAATTCGACGAAAGCGGCAAGCCCTTCCACATCCAGCAGGCCGAACAGATCCGGATCTATCGCGAGGCGTGGAAAGCGGCAGGACACGCGCGTGAACCACGCGTCTCGGTCAGCCGCAGCATCTTCGCGCTGGTCGACGACCGCGACCGCGCCTATTTCGGCCGCGGCAACGAGAGCCGCGACCAGATCGGTTTCATCGAGGAAAATACGCGAGCGATCTTCGGCCGCAGCTACGCCGCCGAGCCTGACGTGCTGATAAAGGAGCTGGCGCAGGACGAGGCGATCGCCGAGGCCGACACGCTGCTGCTGACCGTGCCCAACCAGCTCGGCGTCGACTACAACGCCCACGTCATCGAGGCGATCCTGACCCATGTCGCGCCGGCCCTGGGCTGGCGCTGACGGCCGCGCCATGTAACCATCGATCGCGGTTGGCGATTCAGGAGGTTCACGGCATGGCGAAGAAGGCTTTGATTGCCTGGGGTGGTTGGGAAGGCCACACGCCCGAACGCAGCGCCAACGTCATCCGCGCGCTGCTTCAGCGCAACGGGTTCGATGTCACGCTGGGCCAGGGCACGGCGATGTTCGCCGATCCGGAACTGCCTTCCTTCGACCTCATCGTGCCTGCCATCACCATGTCGACGATCGAGAAGGCCGAGCTGCAGAACCTGACGGCCGCGGTTCGCGAGGGAACAGGCCTCGGCGGTTTCCACGGCACGATGGGCGACAGCTTCCGCAACGAGCCCGACTACCAGTTCATGACCGGGGGCCAATGGGTCGCGCACCCCGGCAACATCATCGACTATCGGGTGGTGATCACACAGCCCGACGACCCGATCACCAGAGGCGTCGGTGATTTCGCATACCGGTCGGAGCAGTATTACATGCATGTAGACCCCAGCAACGAGGTGCTGGCGACGACCACTTTCAGCGACGCGCATTTCCCGGGCATCGATGGTGTCGTCATGCCGGTGGTCTGGAAGCGAAGGTATGGCGCGGGGAAGGTGTTTTACAGTTCCCTTGGGCACACCGCGGACGAGTTCGCGGTGCCGGAAATGGCGCTGATTGTCGAGCGCGGTCTGCTGTGGGCGGCGCGGGGGTAGCGGCACGCGAAATCCCGTGAAAATCTGGGCCGAATTCGCTGGGACATCTACGGAGATATCCAATGAGTGATTTCAACTGGTCCACATCCGAGAAGAAGCTCGCGCGCCATGCCTTCGATACGGCTCTTGAGACGGCCCTCGCAAAGACGATGGCCGAATTCAAAAGCAAGGCCGGTGCGGTGACGCAGCCCTCCGAGATGTGGGAGCTGGAAGACTATTTGCGCGAACGGCGGCGGGACATCGATCGGACGTTCGATTACCGCTATTCCCAGCTTCTCTACGTGTTTGCGCAGCTCATTCGCGCAGGTTATCTCGATGAAAAGCTGCTTGTCGGCTTGTCGCAGGACAAACGAGACGTCATTCAGCGGGACTTGGCCTTTGTGGCGAGTCGCTCGGCCAGCTTTCCGTGACGGCCGGTCAAGACCAACCATGGCTTGGAAAAAATGGGATTTGCAAGAAGACTTCGAACCATGCTCGGTCTTCGACGAGCGCCAAAGCCGGAAAACATACCGCAGCACGCATCGATCGGGCGAAGAACGCTCTTCTACACAAAGCCCAGCAATATTTATGGCTGTGACGAGACCTCACCGCTTGAAATAGGAGCGTTCTGCTCCATTGCGGAGGAGACGCTATTCCTTTGTCGTGCCAATCATCCGACGCACTTTGTCTCGACTTTTCCATTCGAAGTTCACATGACAAATTCGATCGCGGCATATGATGATCTGGTGGTCAACGGGCCGACAAAAATCGGCAACGACGTATGGATTGGTCGACGCGCAATCATCCTGCCGGGAATAACCATTGGAGACGGTGCCGTTGTCGGAGCCGGCTCGGTCGTCACCAAGGACGTGGCGCCCTACGCGGTCGTGGCGGGAAATCCTGCCAGGTTCATCCGGAACAGGTTTACCGATGACCAGATCGCGAGTTTGCTCGCTATACGCTGGTGGGAATGGAGCGACGAGAGGATCAAGGCCGACCTGCCGACCTTCTATGGATCCATTGATGCCTTCATCGCCGCCAACCGCGCATCATAGCCCAACGGCGTCAATCCAGAATCCATGGAACTGCTTTCCGCTTGTGCCGAACGGCACATCATGCCCTCACTCAATTCCTCCCGTGATCACATAGGCGCCGGCGCTGCGTCCATCCTCCAACCGCACCACCACTGTCACGATCGAGCCATAGGAGCCGCGCCAGACGCTGTGGAGGCGCTGATGCTCGGCGGCCGGCACGAGTGCACGCCCGCTGAAGCGCGCCGCGGCCCGCTGCATCGCGACCGGCTCTCCGTTGACATGGACTTCGACGTCGGCGTCTTTGGCTTCGGTTGGCTCGACAGGCAGGTCGAGCGTAACTGTGATCTCGTCCTGATCTCCGGAACTGCGCGTCTCAGCGGCGAGCGCGATGGCAAGTCGCGGTGGCGCCTTGCCATTGCCGGCTCGGCTGGGTCGTCCTGAAAACACATCGTCGGTCAGCTCGGGCGTGCGTGGCGGGCTTGTGCGGCGCTGGGTGGCGCGCTCGAAATCGCCGGCCATGCGCAGCAGTTTTTCATCGTCATAGGCCTTGCCGGCGAAGGTCAGGCCGACCGGCATGCCGATGTCGGCCATCGTGCCCATCGGCACGGTGACGGTCGGGATGCCGAAATGGCGCCAGACAAGATTGCCGTTGGCGACCCAGGTGCCGTTGCGCCAGGCAAGGTCCGCCGACGCCTCGTTAATGTCGGCGTTGGCCGGGCCGACATCGGCGGCGGCTGGCAGCACCACGGCGTCGATGCCTTGCGCGTCGAGCCAGTCCTCGAAATCGATCCGCCGTGTCGCTTCCAGCCCTTTCAGGCCGTCTTCAAGCGTTGGGATGTCCCTGAAGGGCGTGACGCCGGATTTGGCGCGTTCGACATAGTCCGCCAGGTCGAAGCCGTCCTCATAGCGGTCGGGCAGCGTGCCGGGCGGCTGCGGGAAGATCTTCGGGCCATCGACCGAAGCGAGATCGTGCAGGGCCGGGTCGGCGTTGGCGCGCAGGAAATCGTCCCAGCCCCAGATGCAGAGATCCCAGATTTCGCGGTCGGCGAAATCCGGCGGCACCAGCCCGCGCTCGACCATGGTGCGGGCGCCGGGACGGTCGCGCTCGTAGTTGGAGACGACGGGGAAATCGACTTCGACCACTTCGGCGCCAAGCCGTTCGAGGTCGGCCGCCGCCTGTCCCCACAGGGCGAGCACCGAGGCACGGGTTTCGATCGGTTTATCGGCCTCGCTGTCGCGGCCGATATACATTTTCGGCACGCCGAGCCGCTTGCCTTTCAGTGAGCCCGCAAGCACCAGATCGGCACAGCGCTGCGGCCGCACTTGAGAGCTTTTCGGCAGCGCGACCCAAGGCTGCGCACGCCAGAAATCGCCGCGCGTCTGCGGGTCGTCGGCGACGATCACGTCGAGCAGTTCGAGCATGTCAGGCATGGTCCGCGTGTGCGGCACCACGACATCCATGGTCGGCACCAATGGCCAGTTGCCGCGCACGGAAATGACGCCGCGCGACGGCGTGTAGGCGACCAGCGCATTGTTGGTGGCCGGCGCCCGGCCGGACGACCAGGTCTCCTCGCCGAGCCCGAAGGCGCAGAAGCTGGCGGCCGTTGCGGTGCCGGACCCGTTGGACGACCCCGAGGCGAAGGCGGCGGTCAGGTAATCGGCATTGTAGGGGCTTTCGGCGCGGCCATAGACGCCGCGCTGCATGCCGCCATTGGCCATCGGTGGCATGTTGGTGAGGCCGATCAGCACCGCGCCGCCGGCGCGCAGCCGGGCGATGGTGAAGGCGTCCTCATTGGCGACCAGGTGCTCGAAGGCCGGCGAGCCGGCGGCGACCGTCAGGCCTTTGACCTTGTAGCTGTCCTTGGCGGTGTAGGGGATGCCGTCGAGCGGGCCGAGCAAGGTATTGTTGCGCCGCCGCTGGTCGGAAGCCGCTGCTTCTTCGAACATGGACGGATTGAGCACGGGGACGGCGTTGAGGCTGACGCCATGCCGGTCGAAATGCGCGATCCGCCTGAGATACGCCGCGACCAGCTCGACGCTGGTGACCGTGCCGTCATCGAGGGCGCGGCGCAGTTGATGGATCGTCGCTTCGACGAGATGAAGGCTGGCATCGGTCATCACGGGTCCCAGGCTGTTATCTGTATGCCATGGATGAGCGAGCCCGCTTCCTTCGGCAAGGGCCAGCAGTCAATCTTTGTCGGAACGTGGTTTTCCTGCCTTGCCGACAGTGCTCAGGCGTCTCCGCCGCTCTCCTTCATGCGCTCGATGATCGCGGCCATCAGCGCCAGGTCGCGGCGGGAATCGGCGAGGTCGGTCAGCGGCTTGGTGCCCTCGATGATATGCCGATGGAAAATCTCCAACTCGTTGGAGAAAGCATCGCCGTAAAGCGGCCCGAAGCTTTTCGTTACCGGGCCGAGCGGGCCGGCTTCGGTGACCTCGAGCCTGGTCGGCAGGCTGCGGATGTAGGGCGTGTCGTAGATGATGCGCACGCGCCTGGTGTTGGAGCGCACCTCGATCATGGCGTCGAACAGGCCGAGGTCGTCGACGACCGCATCATAGAGACAGGCGAAATGGCCGTAGTCGAAGGTGACCGACGTGTTGGCGCCGCCATTGGTGCGGTGCGCGGCAATCACGCCCTTGGGCTCGCCGATGAGACCGCGCATCGCCGAGATGTGGTGCGAGGACAGCGCCGTCAGCCCGCGATAGGCGCGCACCAGGTCGGCCGGCGCGTCGGTGCCGACAACCTCGCGGATCAGCGCGTCACGCTCCCTGGCGCCGCGCGCCAGCAGGGCACGATCAATGTCGTTGGGGTAGAGGATGTTCTGGCTCTTCTTCAGGAAATGCCGGCCCTCCGAGATCAGGTCGAAGATGCGGACATGGGTGATGTCGGCATGATCAGGCAATTCGTCCTGGGCCGCCAGATAGGCCGGCGCATAGCGGCGCATATAGCCGACGAACAGGGTCTTCCTGTAGGCCGGCATCAGCGCCAGCAGCTCGTCGATCTCGCGCACCGTGAGACAAGCGGGCTTCTCGAGCAGGATGTGCTTGTCGGCTTGCATGGCGGCGCGGACGAAGCGGCTGTGGGTGTCGTCCGACGACAGCACGAAGACGACGTCGATGTCAGGGGAATTGATCAGCGCCTCGGCCGTGTCGAAGGCTCTTGCGGCATATTCGGATGTGACGAGCGTCACCAGGCTTGGCGAAACGTCGTAAACGCCCGCGATTGCCCAGCGGTCGCGCTGGTCAGCCAGAACGGGCAGATGGATCGACTGCGCGACCTCTCCAAGACCCACAAGCCCGACACGAAGTGGCGCCACTCTCAAACTCCCTTGATTTCATTTGCGGCCGAGGCGGGCAGCGATCGATTTCACGGTTGGGCGATCACGCCGCGCCGGTGACCAGCGCGACCAATTCATTGCCTGACGTCTCGGAGGCACGCACCGTCGCTGCCATCTTTCCCGCCCGCATCACCCAGATCTGGTCGGACAGGCGCCGCACCTGATCGAAATTGTGGCTGACCAGGATGACCGAGACCGACTGTTCACGCAGGCGGCGGATCAACGCCTCGACATTGGCGGTCTCCTGCACGCCAAGCGCTGCCGTCGGTTCGTCCATCACCACCAGCTTGGCGCCGGAGCCGACGGCGCGGCAGATCGAGATCGCCTGCCGCTGGCCGCCAGACAGACGGCGCACACGCTGGTTGATGGACGGCACGTTGATCGACAGGCGCGACAGCATGGAACGCGCCTCGCGTTTCATCGCCTTGCGGTCGAGGAAAGCGAAGGGGCCGATGCGGCGCACGAGCTCGCGGTTGAGGAACAGGTTCTGTGCCACCGTCAGTTCGTCGATCAGCGCCAGGTTCTGGTGCACGGTCTCGATGCCGGCCTTGCGTGCCCCGTCCGGGTTGGAGAAGGGATGTTCGCGGCCATCGAAGACGATCGAGCCGGCATCCGGCATATGCACGCCGACCAGGCAGCGGATCAGCGTCGATTTGCCGGCGCCATTGTCGCCGATGACGGCGGTGACTTCGCCCCGGCGCGCCTGGAAGGCGACATCGGTGAAGGCGCGCACGCCGCCGAAATGCTTGCTCAGACCATTGCAGGCGATGATCGCGTCCGAGGCGGAGGAGGGGCTGACGGCGCTCATTTCTGGTACCGCATGATCAGCGCTGCCAGGACCACGATGGCGCCCACGGCAAGCGGTTGGTAGAAGGCCGAGACGTTGAGCAGCGTCAGCCCGTTGACCAGCGCGGTGAGCATCAGCGCGCCGATGGCCGGGCCCAATATGCTGGCGCGGCCGCCGAACAGGCTGACGCCGCCCAGAACCACCGCTGCCACCGAATTCAGGAGCAGGCTGGTGTTGATCTGCGGCTCGGCCGAGCCGATGCGGGCAACCAGGAGAATGGCTGCGATGCCGGCGCAGAAGCCGGAGATGGTGTAGGCGGCGATCTTGACGCGGTTGGTGCGGATGCCGAGCGCGCCGGCGCTTTCGACCTGGCCGCCGGTCGCCAAGAGATGGACGCCGAAGCGCGTGTGGTAGAGCGTGATATGCGCCACAATGACGGCCGCGATCGCTACCCAGACCGGATAGCCGAACGGTCCGAACGAGCCCGAAGCGAGTTTCAGCAGGAAGGTCGAGCCGACCATGGTCGGTTCGCCGCCCGACAGGATCAGGCCAAGCCCGGTGATGCCCGACAGCGTGCCGAGCGTCACCACGAAATCGGGGATCTTGCCTGCGGTGATGATGAGGCCGTTGAGGAAGCCGATGGCGCTGGTGGCGAGCACCGCGAGCACGCAGGCGATGAAGATGCCATAGCCGGCCGCGTTGAGGAGACCGAGGATGATGGCGCCAAGCATGACGGCCGCCGCCAGCGACAGGTCGATGCCTGACGTCGTGACGACGAAGGTCTGGCCGATCGACAACACGACCAGGATGGCCGCCGCCAGCAAGAGCGCCTGCAGATTGGCGACGCTGAGAAAGACCGGCTGGGCGATGCCGAAGACGATGACGAGACCGACCAGGCCGACGACGGATGCCCAGTCGGCCCAGAAGGAAGGATCCAGGAGGAGAGCCGACAGGGAGGGGCGGCTCTCCTCCGCCGCGCCCGCCGAATGGGCGACGGGCGCGTTGTCCGTGGGATTGCTCACTTCAACATCTCGCGGAAGGGATCTGGATAATCGCCGCCGGGACGCGGAAAATTCTTCAGCGAGGCGTCGGCATTGTCCTTGTTGATCAGGAGCACGGGTGCGGGCACGTTGGCGGGCAATTCCTTGCCCTTGGCGGCCAACGCACAGGCTTCGACACCCATGGCGCCGACGACATAGGGATATTGGGCGACGGTGGCCGTGAGTTCGCCCGCCGCGATCGATTTCAGCGCGTCGACGATGCCGTCGAGGCCGATCACCTTGACGTCCTTGCCCGAGGTCTGCACGGCGCGTTCGACGCCGAGCGCCATGATGTCGTTGGCGGCGAAGAAGCCGGCGAGATCGGGGTGCGCCGCGAGGATGTCGGTGGCGGCGGTCAACGCCTTCTCACGATCCCAGTCGGCGCTCACCATCACCGCCACCTCGAGCTTGCCTTCGACGGCCTGCTTGAAGCCCTTGATGCGGGCATTGGAGCCGACATCGCCGACGATGCCGGCGATCAGCGCCACCTTGGAGCCCTTCGGCACCAGCTTTAGCATTTCCTCGCCGGCCAGCGCGCCGGCGGCGACATTGTCGGTGCCGATATAGGTCGAGACGGCAAAGCCGGCGGCCTTTGCCTGTTCGGGGTCGATGGTCGAGTCGATGTTGACGATCGGCTTCTTCTTCTGGGCGACCGGCACCAGCGCCTGGACGAGGTTGGAGACGCTGATCGGGTTGACCAGGTAGCAATCGAAGTCCTGCATGGCCATGGCGGTCAGACGGTCGGCCTGGCCGGTGGCGTCGCCCATATTGGCGGCGGCCTGGACGCTGACATTGACGCCACTGGCTTTGCCTTGCTCCTCGATGCCCTTCTGCATGGTCTGGAAGAAGGGGTTGTCGAGGCCCTTGACGATGGCCGCGACCTTGGCCGCGTCCCCGGCGTGGGCCGAGACGATGGTTGCCAGCAGGCCCGCGCCAAGCGTCAGGCCGTTGAAGATGCGCATTTTGTTCCTCCGCTTCTTGATTGTTGGATGTGTCTTGTCGGCAAGCCCACGGACGCCAGTGGCCGGTGCTGCGAGAGCCATGCTTGCATCGGCAACGCCGCGCGGCCCGCGGCCCGGCGAACGCCAAACGTCTCGCGGACGACGGACCCGGTCGGGACCTTTTCCATGCCAGGCATTTCTCCTCCCAGAGCGCTGACCTAGCCCCGTCAGCATTTGCGCATGTTTGATAAAAAATTGACACGCGTCAAGATTTAAAATGGTGCGAAGCGGTTTTGGCTCGTTGGGCCGCTTTCGACAGATTTCCGGAATTGCCGGCTCGGCAGGGCGGGGCTCTCACCAGGCTCTGTCGCACCGCCGCCGGCCCGTTTGCCGCCAAGCGGCAATCCATGGGTGCTGCCGTCGCTGTCGCCGCCGAGCAACTGTCAGAAAAATACTGGAGATCAGACATACCAAAACGGCTTGCAAGCGTAAGCTAAAGCTCGCAGAAGTTGTGCAAAAAGCATGCCGTTTGAGAAGGCTTTTACCGTCATCCAGCATGAAAGGGGGGAATCATGCCTGACCACAATGCCATGATCCGCACGGCCATCGGACGGTTGCTTTCCGAGAAGACCGGAGTCGCGGTCATTTCCATGAGAGAGAGTATCACCGAGTTGCTGGCATTGACCGGCGCGGCGCACACCATCGAAACCTTGCAGGACATGCTGCTGGAAATGGCCGAGGTGCGCGGCATGACGGTCGTCCTCGACGTTTAGATGCAATTCCCCGGGAAAGCGCTACGCGCTTTCCCGGGCGGCAGCAGGTAGCCGTTCAGCCGCGACCGGGCCAACGCGTTCTGCCTTGCCCGCTGGTGCAAGCGTGCCATCACCGTAGATCATGCGGCCGGCGCGGAAGGTGGCGCGGACGCGTGGCACGGGATGGCGGTCGGCCACCACGAAATCGGCCAGAAGGCCGGGCTCGATGGCGCCGCGATCGGTGAGCCCCAGGGCGTTGGCCGGGTTGGCGCTTGTCAGCGCCGCCGCCGCCGCGAGGCCATTGCCTCGCAGCTCCGCCAGGCCGAGCACGGCCGGCAGGATGGACGCCGGATGGTAGTCGCTGGCCAGTATGTCGAGCAAGCCGGCCTCATAGGCCTGCCGGGCGGAAAGATTGCCGGAATAGGACTCGCCGCGCAGCGCGTTGGGCGCCCCCATGGCGGTATGCATGCCGAGCCTGCGGGCCTCCTGCGCCGCTTCCAGGGTCACCGGGAATTCGCTGAGCGCGGCGCCCAGGCCATGCACCAGTTCGACCTTTTCCAGCGTGTCGTCGTCATGCGAGGCGAGCACGATGCCGGCGGCCTGGGCTCGCGCCGACAGGTCCTGCAGGGCGTTCAGCACATCGCCTTGCCCTTCGCGGCCCGCCATGCGCTTGCCGACGACCTCGGAGGCCGTGGCAACCGACATGCCGCGCTCCTTGGCGATGCGGGCAATGTAGAGCTCGACGTCGCGGTATTGACCCTGTCCGGGCGTGTGGTCCATCAGCGAGATCAGGTGCAGCCTGCCGGCGTCCATCAGCTTCCGCAGCGTGGGAAGCGCCGGGGTGAAGGTCACTTCGAAGCGGGCATGGATGCGGTGGTCGACCAACAGGTGGTCCTTCAACCCGGCAATGGTGCCGATGATTTCTGTCGTATGGTCTTCCGAGCGCAGCACGCCGCTGGTGACGCTGGCGCCGATGAAGGAGAGCGCGGCATAGGCGGTGGTGATGCCGCAGGAGGCGAGCTTCTTGTCGAGCTCGGCAATGCCGATCCGCATCGGCACATGCACGCCGATGCGCGGCTCGACTTCCCTCTCCACCATGTCGCCATGCATGTCGATGAAGCCGGGCAGCAGCAGGCGGCCGCCGCCCTCGATGTCGGCGTGCCCGACAGGCTTCTCGCGGATCTCGGCGATCCGGCCGTTCTCGATCCTGACGGCGCCGTTCGGGATGACGCGGTCGCGCAGGACAATTTCGAATTCACTCAGCCACATGTCATGTCTCTTGCAAGGCAGCGATTTCAAGGTGGATTGCGCGGGCGACAAGGTCGGCGACATCGTTGGGATGATGAAGACGCCGATCATGGCGACGATGCGCCGGCTTGCCGACGCCTCGATCACGATCTCTCCAGGACATGTTTTCTAGTTCACTCGAATGCCGGTTTCCATTTGATTTTTATGACATTTTCATGAAAGCCGGCCTTGCCGGAGCCACTAATTCAGCCGGTACGTGATCGTTCCGACAGCCATTCGGCGGTTTGCCGGCTGGCCTGTTCGGCGGAAAGCTCAAGGGTCAGCCCTTGCAGCAGGCCGTGCAGGAAGATCCCCGCAAAGCAGTCGCCGGCGCCGATCGTGTCGGGCACGGAGACCTGCTTCAGCGGCGTGACGTGATAGAGCGCCTCGCCGTCATAGAGCGAGATCGGCAGCATTCCATCGGTCAGCACCAGCGTCCTCAGGCGAGGCCCGGCAATCCTTGATGCCCGCTCCCAGATCGCGTGCGTGTTCTCGCCGGGAAAGTCGGCGCGCGATCCGATGACGATGTCGGCCGGGCGGTGCGAGGTGCTGCGCAGCGGAAACTGCGAGACCACCAGCGGGATCGTCCGCAGCGAGGCGACAAGACCGTCGTCGAGCACCAGGGCGTTGAGATAGGCGGCGTCGCCACTGACAGGCTCCGGTGCGGCGAAGAGAGGGCGCAGCTGGCCGCTGGTGTTCAAAATGGTGCGCTCGCCGTTCGGCTCGAGCAGGATTTCGGTGAACCGGGTTTCGCCGGCCCACATGGTGACGTAGCCGGTGTCGATGCCGCTCGCCCGCAATTCGGCGAGTGCTGCCCGGCCATGGCCGTCGTCCATCAGATTGCTGATCAGCCGGACATCATTGCCGAGCTTCGCCAGCCGGGTGCCGGTGTGGAAGCCGCCGCCGCCAAGCCTGACAACACGATCGGAATAGGTGAGGCGCGCGCCCGAGGCGAGGGGCGAAGACAGCGACCAGACCTGGTCGTGATTGACGTGGCCGACAACGATGACTGTGCTCATGATCCCCTGCGTTCGGTCTTCGGTCGCCAGGCCTGGCGCGAGTGCATCGGCGATGAGGCCGCACGGGCATGCTCTTGGCGCACTATGACCGGGGTCGGCGTCACCGTCGACAAGCGCGTCTTCGTCAAGCGTTCCGGCGTCGGCACGGACGGAGACACCGTCCACGCCATGGCCTTGCGCCTGCCCGACGAACCGCTCAGGGCTTCCCAGAACCGCGATGAGGCGGAAAGCGGCCAGGAGGCGAAGGTCGCCTCTCAGCCAAACACAGCCAACAATTCACGCAGGCATTCCCGGATGCCCGCGCCGCCTGCTTACCCGCGCTTCTCAATCACGGCGTAAAGCACGTTGCGGTTCTCGCCGAAGAACACCTTGGCCTCTACCGCGTTGCGGTCGACGCTGGCGTTGACGATGTTCCACATGTCGACCTCCGAGCGCAGCAGCAGCACCCAGTCCATGAAGGTTTCGCGGTAGCCGGCGTCAGGGGTGCCCTCGGCGTAGTTGGCGAACAGGAATGTGCCGTTCGGCTTCAGCATCTGCAGGCAGGTCTTGGTGAGTTTCACGGCGACATTGTGCTGGAGGTAATCGTAGAGGCCCGAGGCATAGATGAGATCGAACTTGCCGAGCTTGTGGCCCCGCGTCAGCACGGTCCGCACCGAGCCGTCGACGGCCTCGACCGCGGTGCCCTGGAAGTCGCGTGCGATCAGCCCGACGCTCTGCGGATCCTGGTCGAGCGCGACCCAGCGCTTGAGACGGCCCTCGGCCAGAGCGACGGAGCGGTTGGCTTCGCGCAGATGGCCGGCGGCGATGGCCAGAACCTCGGTTTCGGGTCCGTTCTTGGCCGCCGCCTCGTCGACATAGCGGGTCAGGAGATCGCGCCGTTCGCGTGCCGCCACGCATGACGGAACGTTCTGGGTATGGCTGTAGAGCGCCTTGCCGATCTCCGAGGCGTTGGCCACACTCTCGGCAACATGCGGGTCGCAATAGATGTAGTCGAGCAGCTGCGCGTCGCCGGAATAGCCCCTGGGCTTGGTGAAGGACCAGTTCGTCAGCGGATCCTCCAGAAAATACTTCAGGATCGGGTGGTTCTGCGCCACCGGTATCAAGGCCTGCCAGACGTCGGGATGCACCTTGGCCCGCAGCGCGCTGAGCAGCGACAGAAGCCGGCGTACGATCTCGGCGGGATATTTCTGCTGCTCGATCTGCTGCTGTGTGGCGTGGAGGATGAGCGCCAGTTCCGCACGTGCGGTTTCGAACTCTTCGCCGTGATGCTCGAGCTTACCCCGGGGCAGGCTGCCGGCGATAATCTCTGCGGTAATCAGGCTTTGCCCATCGAACACGGTTTGCACACCAGGACTCCTTGGTTAACAGTCAGTTAACTTATTGCGTAGAATGCTCCATTTGCCAACGGCGCTTCGGGCGCATTTTATTGTTATGATTAATTTCCTGCTAACCATCTCAGTTTATTAGCGATATTGCGGATAAGATTCTGGGTCCGAGTTAACGCAAACTTGTCTGGCGCCATCGCATTTTACCGCGTGGCGATCGTGTCGCGTCCCAAGGAGTCGTCCTGCGTGGGGGCAGAAGCTGGAAGAGAGTTCGGAGCGCAAAATCCCCCAACCCGGGGATTTGTGAGCGAACGCGCGTCGTCCAGATCGGCCGATACGGTGGATATGGAACCGTATGATCCGCGCCAGGAACTGGGGGTGGCGGAACTGCGCATCCTCTACCGCGCCGAAGCCCTGGCGAAGCGAAGGAAAGACGCCAGGCCTGGGCTCTGGATCGCCGTCGTCATCTATGTGCTGTTTTCGGTGTCGGACCTGCTGCTGATACCCGACGTGGCGGCCTACACGATCACGGCGCGCTTCGCGGTCGGATTGACCGCTCTGCTGACCCTGGAAACACAGCTTCGCCGGGGCGTGGCGACGGAGTGGCTCGACGTGACCTGCGCCGCGGCGATCATCTTCGGCTATGTCGGCTGGTTGTTCCCGGCATCCCTGGGCGCCAACAAGGAAACCGTCGCCTACTACATGGTGTTCGGCACCATTTTCATGATGAGTGCCAATCTATTTTTCACGTTCAGCTTCAAGGTGTCGATCATAACGTCGACGATCATATTGTGCATCCTGTACGTGGTGAACTATTTCCTGCCCGCCTCGCTGACATACAAGATGGTGTTCGGGACGTTCTACGTTTCGTGCTTCACCTTCACCTCCTATGTGAACTGGAAGCTGAATGAGGAGCGCTACAACGTCTTCCTGAACGCGCTGGAAGCCAAGATCCAGCACAAGGAGGCCACCGAACGCGGCAAGGCCCTGCTCAGACTGTCGCGGACGGATCCGCTCACCGGCCTGGAAAACCGGCGCGCGATCGACGAGAAGCTGCGCGATTACTGGAGCGAGTGGCAAAAGCTTGGCAACGGCTTCGCGGCCATCCTCATCGATGTCGACTTCTTCAAGAAGTTCAATGACTGCTACGGCCACCAGGAAGGCGACCGCTGCCTGATCCATGTGGCCAACGCGCTGAGCGACCTGATCAAGAACTACAATGGCTCGATCGGGCGTTATGGCGGCGAGGAATTCATCGTGCTCGCCCGCATGGACAAGAAGGATCAGGTCGCGGAACTGGCGGAAGCCATTTGCCGCACGGTGGAGACCCTGGCGATCACCCATGAGCTCAGGCGCGACGGCATTTCGATCGTGACGGCGAGCGTGGGCGCCGCCTTCACCAGGGTGCAGGCCGGCGCCAAGCTGGAGAAGATCATCCACGAGGCGGACCGCGCGCTCTATCTGGCAAAGGCCAGCGGCCGCAATTGCGCCAGGCTGTTCGACCCGACCGATCCGCAGAGCAGCGACGAGAGCGAGAACCTCGCGGCGTTGCTGAAGATCGCGATCGGCCAGGGCCTCGTTTCACTCGTCTACCAGCCCATCCAGGATGTCGTGTCGGGCCGCGTCGAAGCGGTGGAGGCGCTGATGCGTCTCAAGATGCTGGACGGAACCCTGGTTCCGCCGAGCCTGTTCATTCCCGTGGCGGAACGCACCGGCGCGATCCTGGAACTCGGCCGCTGGGCGATACGGACGGTGTGCGCCGAGCTGCTGGCGGACGATCACGTCCCTCTCGTCAGTGTCAACGTCTCGCCGATCCAGCTCAAGACGCCTGGCTTCGCCGCGTCCGTCGCGACCATTCTGGGCGAGACGGGCGTGACCGGCAACAGGCTGGCCTTCGAGATCACCGAAGGGCTCGAGATGGAGATGCATTCGGACATCCTGCGCTGCATCAGCGACCTGAAGCTGCTCGGCATCAAGATCTGGCTCGACGATTTCGGCACCGGCTTCGCCGGTCTTTCGTGGCTGCGTCTGATCGATTTCGATACGGTGAAGATCGACCGCTCGTTCCTGCACGACTGCGGCACCCCGAAGGGCATGGCCATGCTGCAGGACATCATCGCGCTGGTGCGCAATCGCGGCCACCAGATCCTGGTCGAAGGCGTGGAAACCGACGAGCAGATCGCGCTGATGCGCGAGTTCGGCATCGACAAGATCCAGGGCTTCCGCGTCGGCCGTCCGGTTCCCGCCGCGAGTTTCCAGGCAAAGCGGGGCGTCCAGAAGCGCCCGTTCCTCAGGTCCGCCTAACCGGCGCGCGCACTCACCCCAGCAGATTGCGCGCCGTGCGCATGAAGATCCTCGAGCCGATCGGGATCAGGTCGTCGGGAAAATCATAATCCGGATTGTGCAGGGAAGGGTGCCGTTCGCCGGCGCCGAGGAAGAACATCGCCGATCTGGCACTGCGGCCGAACAGGCCGAAATCCTCCGAGGCGCGCATCGGCAGGGCCTCTTGCCCGTGCACGACGCCTTCTTCGTCGAGCGCGCGTTGCAGGTGCTCCACCGCGTCCGGGGCGTTGACGCTGGCGACGAAGATCTCGTGGTAATCCCAGCGGGCGGAGAGGCGATGGCGGGCCGCGATATCGGTCACCAGGGCTTGCGCTCCGGCGCACAGGTCCGCCATGCGCTCGTCGCGGCGGGTGCGCAGCGTCGCCCACACCTCGGCATGGGCGGGCGCGATGCCGAACACGGCTTCGCCCATCGCGGCATGGGTGACGGTGACCATGGAGAAATCGTCGTCGGCGAAGGTGGCGTGGCCGAGCGCGGGCAGCGCCGGCATCAGCTCCGAGATCGCCGGCATCGGCGAAATGCCGGTCTCGGGCATTGAGGAATGCGCGGTCTTGCCCTCGAGCACGATGCGCATGCCGCGCGAGGCGCAGTTGACCACGCCGGGCTTGAGCCTGACCTCGCCGAACGGCACGCCCGGCAGATTGTGCAGCGAGAAGGCGAAATCCGGCGCGATCTCGCCGTAGCGCGGATCGGCGACGACGCCGGCAGCACCATTGCCGGTCTCTTCCGCCGGCTGGAACATCAGCACGACGCGGCCGCTGGCCGGCCGCTCGCGCCCCAGCTGCCGGCCAAGGGCGGCCAGGATCGCCGTGTGCCCGTCATGGCCGCACATATGCGACTTGCCGGGCACTTGCGAGGCATGCGGCACGCCGGACAGCTCCTCGATCGGCAGCGCGTCGAGTTCGGAGCGGAACAGCACGGTCGGCCCGGTCTTGCCGCTGTCGTAGACCGCCGCCACGCCATGCCCGCCGAGGCCGGTCAGGACCTTGTCCGGCCCGGTGTCGGCGAGGAAGGCGACGACTTCTTTCGCCGTCTTCTCCTCCTCATTGGAGATTTCCGGCTGCCGGTGCAGCTTGCGCCGCCATTCGGTCAGCTCGGCGATATCCCGGTTGGTCAGGGCCATGCGTTTGCGCCTCCGTTTGTTCCGATCGGCACAGTGTCGCAAACGCCGCTAGCGTACGCGATTGGGGCAGAGCGCTTTGAACTGGTCCAGCGTGACATCGTATGACGAGGCGCCGGAGCCATCGAGCACCACATTGTCATCGATCGATGTGATCAGGTAGTCCGTCGTCACCTCAGTGCCCTTGTTGCGGCCCTGGAACAGCATGTTGGCGCCATAGAAGGTGGTGAATTTGCCGGTCTTGCAGTTGGCCGTGATCTCGAAGTGCAGCGGCGACTTCATTTCGGCGTCAATGCACTCCTTGGAGAAATCGTGGCCGTATTCGCGGCAGTAGACGCCGGCCTTGTGCCTGTCGTGCTTGGCCAGGATGCTGGCGTGCTCAGAGCCGATGCCTGACCTTTTGACGATGGTGAGTTCCATTCCCACCTTGTTGCCGTAGTAGATGGTCCTGGCCTCGGCGGAAGTGGCCAGCAGCAGGGCGGACAGCACGAGCAGCAGATGTCGCATGGAAAATCCTCCCTTTGGCCCGGAGGATTTCACGCAGGCGATCGCACGGTCAAGGCCCTCGACGCGCAACCGCCGCCGATGGGCATGTCATCGGCGGCGGCGCTGCGCGCTTTCTGGAGCTGCCTTACTGATTGATCTCCGGCTCGACCAGCTTTGCCAGGTTCCGCAGCGATTCCTGCCAGCCGAGATAGCAGGCCTCGACCGGGATGACGTCGGGGATGCCGGCCTGGGTGATGTCGATTTCGGTGCCGACCGACACTTTTTTCAGGATCACGGTGACCTGGATCTCGCCAGGCAGGTTGGGGTCGTCGAACCTGTCGGTGTAGCGCAGGCGCTCGCCGGGAACGAGTTCGAGATACTCGCCGCCGAAGGCGTGGCTGCCGCCGGTGGTGAAGTTGCGGAAGGACATTTTGAACGTGCCGCCGACCTTGGCCTCGAACTGATGGACCGTGCAGGTGAAGCCGTTCGGCGGAAGCCACTTCGCCAGCGCGTCGGCTTCGACGAAGGCGCGATAGACCTTTTCGGGGCTGGTGGTGAGAACGCGGTGCAAACGTACGGTACCGGGCATATCCTGTCCTTTCATGATGCCTGTTCGATGTCCCAAGGACGAACGGGGCTTGACCGATCCGACACGGGCTCGCAAATTTTCGAGAACCGGCCGTAGGCTATCTCTGCATGTCGTTGTCGCAAAACCGCTGCACGCTTTTGGACGATATGCACTGGCGTAGGCCAATTCAGCCTGATTTGGGACTCGATTTTGCGGCGGCTGGACCAATCGTCGCAAACGACGAACCCGATAGCCATTATGAGGAGAGTGTTTATAACGGTCGCTGAAATCGCGATATCCAAGGGGAGACGATGCGCTACATACGTCCGCTTTCAATCGAAGATGCCGTCGGCCAATTGGCCGGATCGGCTGGCACGGCCGCCATCCTGGCCGGAGGCAGCGACCTCTTGGTGAGGATGAAGCGGGGCTTTGTCGAGCCCGACCTGATCGTCGACATCAAGTCGATCGCCGGCTTGAGCGACATCCGCGAAACCGCGGACGGCTTCAGCATCGGTGCTGCCGTTCCCTGCGCCGTGCTGGGCGAGAATGCCGCCCTGAAAAAGGCATGGCCTGGCGTCGTCGAGGCGGCCAAGCTGATCGGCTCGAAGCAGGTGCAGGGACGCTGCACCATCACCGGCAATCTCTGCAACGCCTCGCCGGCCGCCGACAGCGTTCCGGCGCTGGTCGCCGCGGGTGCCAAAGCGGTGATTGCCGGCCCTTCGGGCAAGCGCACCATTGCCGTCGAGGCCGTGCCGACCGGACCGGGCAAGACCTCGCTCGCCAAGGGCGAGATCATCGAGGCGATCCTGCTCGGCAAGCGCTCGCCGCGTTCGGGCGATGCCTATCTGCGCTTCATTCCGCGCACCGAGATGGACATCGCCGTGGTCAGCGCCGGGGTGAACCTGACGATCGACGAGCATGGCGTCGTCACGGCGGCCCGCGTGGCGCTGGGCGCGGCGGCACCGACGGTGCTGCTGGTCGAAGAGGCGGCCGAGGCGCTTATCGGCAGGAAGCTGGACGAGGCCGCGCTCGAGCGGCTGGCCAAGGTCTGCGCCGGCGCCTGCCGCCCGATCGACGACAAGCGCGGTACCATCGAATTCAGACGCAAAGTTGCGGGTGTGCTGGCCAGGAGAGCCGCCACGACCGCCTATGCACGTGCAGGAGGCAAATAATGGCTGGCATTGCAGTCTCGACGACAATCAACGGCGACATAACAGAATATCTCTGCCAGCCTGACGAGACGCTGCTCGACGTGCTGCGCGACCGGCTCGGCCTGACCGGCGCCAAGGAAGGCTGCGGCACCGGCGACTGCGGCGCCTGCTCAATCATCCTCGACAACCGGCTGGTCTGCTCGTGCCTGGTGCTGGGCGCCGAGGCGGAAGGCCGGCGCATCGAGACCGTCGAAGGCATGGCGCATGGCGACCAGCTGCACACGCTGCAGCAGAAATTCCTCGAGCATGCCGCCCTGCAATGCGGCATCTGCACGCCGGGTTTCCTGATCGCCGCCAAGGACCTGCTCGCCAAGAACCCCGACCCGAGCGAGGAGGAAATCCGCTTCGGTCTCGCCGGGAACCTGTGCCGCTGCACCGGCTATGACAAGATCGTGCGCGCCGTCCAGGACGCCGCAATTGTGATGAAGGGAGCCTGAAGATGAATTTCGATCCGCGTTTTTCCGGGCGTAAATTCGCATCCGTCGGCACGCGCCCCATCCGTCCCGACGGCGTCGACAAGGTGACGGGCCGCGCCCGCTACGGCGCCGACTTCAACATGGCCGGCCAGCTGGTCGGCCGCGTGCTGCGCAGCCCGCACGCACACGCGATTATCCGCAAGATCGACACGTCGAAGGCGGAAAAGCTGAGCGGCGTGAAGGCGGTGATCACGGCGAAAGACCTGCCCGATCTCACCGACGGCGATGCCGCCATGTACGACATCCTCGACAATTGCATGGCGCGCACCAAGGCGCTCTATGACGGCCATGCGGTGGCCGCGGTCGCGGCGATAGATGCCCGCACGGCAAGGCAGGCGCTGAAGCTGATCGAGGTCGAGTACGAGATCCTGCCGCATGTCACCGATGTCGACGAGGCGATGCAGCACCACGCCCCGCTGATCAACGACACGATCTTCACCGAGGGGCTGCAGGAAAAGCCGGCAAAACCCTCCAACGTCACCAAGCGCAGCCAGTTCGGCCACGGCGACGTCCATCAGGGTTTCGGCCAGGCCGACTTCATCGTCGAGCGCTCGTTCAAGACCGAGCAGACGCACCAGGGCTATATCGAGCCGCATGCCTGCGTGGCGAGCGTCTCGTCCGACGGCACCGCCGACCTGTGGGTCTGCACGCAGGGCCATTTCGTCTACCGCCAGCACTGCGCCCAGCTGCTCGGCATGGAAGCCTCGAAGCTGCGCGTCACCTCGTCGGAGATCGGCGGCGGCTTCGGCGGCAAGACCCATGTCTGGGCCGAGCCGGTGGCGCTTGCCTTGTCGCGCAAGGCCGGACGGCCGGTGAAGCTGGTGATGACCCGCGACGAGGTGTTCCGCGCCTCGGGGCCGACCAGCGCCACCTCGATCGACGTCAAGATCGGCGCCCGCAAGGACGGCACCATCACCGCGGCGGAAGCGACGCTGCGCTACAGCGCCGGCCCCTATGCCGGCTCCTGGGCCGAGATCGGCGCCATGACCGCCTTCGCCTGCTACAAGCTCGATAACGTCAAGACCGTCGGCTACGAAGTGCTGGTCAACCGGCCCAAGACCGCGGCCTATCGCGCGCCGTCGGCGCCGATGGCGGCGTTCGCGGTGGAGAGCGCGGTCGACGAGCTCGCCAAGGAGCTCGGCATGGATCCGGTCGACTTCCGCATCAAGAACGCCGCGCAGGAAGGCACGCGCTCGTCCTACGGCCCGGTCTACGGCCCGATCGGCATCGGCCCGACGCTGGAAGCGGTGAAGAACCATCCGCACATGAAGGCGCCGCTCAGGAAAAACCAGGGCAGGGGCATGGCCTGCGGCTTCTGGTTCAATTTCGGCGGCCAGACCTGCACCGACCTCAACATCGGCATGGACGGCTCGGTGTCGCTGGCCGTCGGCACGGTGGACGTTGGCGGGTCGCGCGCGTCGCTGTCGCTGGTGGCGGCGGAGGAACTCGGCATCGCCTATGAGCACGTCAAGGCGATCGTCGCCGACACGTCGAGCCTTGGTTACAACGACATGACCGACGGCAGCCGCGGCACCTTCTCCTCCTCGATGGCGACCATCTCGGCCGCCCGCAACGCGATCAAGATCCTGCGCGAGCGCGCCGCGCAGATGTGGGACATCTCCGTCGACGACGTGGTCTGGGAACAGGGACACGCGGTCGCCAAGGGCGAGAAGCACGGCAATCTCGGCAAGCTTTCGCTGAAGGAGATCGCGGCCGAATCCGGCAAGACCGGCGGGCCGATCGCCGGCCATAGCGAGCTCGTCGCCGACGGCGCCGGCGTCTCCTTCGCCACCCATATATGCGACATCGAGGTCGACCCCGAGACCGGCTCGACCAGGGTGATCCGCTACACGGTGGTGCAGGATGCCGGCAAGGCGGTGCACCCGACCTATGTCGAGGGCCAGTACCAGGGCGGTGCGGCGCAAGGCATCGGCTGGGCGCTCAACGAGGAGTATATTTACGGCAAGGACGGAAGGCTGCAGAATGCCGGCTTCCTCGACTACCGCATCCCGGTGTGCTCCGACCTGCCGATGATCGACACGCAAATCCTGGAAATCCCCAACCCCAACCACCCCTATGGCGTGCGCGGCGTCGGCGAAACCTCGATCGTGCCGCCGCTGGCGGCGATCGCCAACGCGGTGTCGAACGCCGCCGGCGTGCGCATGACCCACATCCCGATGTCGCCGCCGCGCATCCTGGCGGCGATCGAGGCGGAACGGGGAGAGTAAAGCGAGGTCTAATGGTCGAAGTCACCCTCTGGGGCGCGCTCGGCCAGCTTGCCGGCGGCAAGAGCAAGGTCGAGGTCGAGGCCAAGGACATCAGGGAACTGTTCAGGAAACTGGCTGAACAGTATCCCGGGTTTGAGCCATGGATCGACCGTGGCATTGCGGTTGCGATCGACGGGACGATCTATCGGGATACGTGGAGTAAGAAGCTGCCGGAGGGGGCGGAGATTTTTCTGCTGCCGAGGCTGGCTGGGGGGTAGGGATAAGTGGGTCGCTGGCCTCCCTTCGCATTTTACAGCCGTTCTAATCAGCGTCTGTATAGATTTATGCGAATTTCATCCGAGAATAGCGCCTCACTCCACGAGGAGATGATGTCTCGAGAGTTGAGCCACTTTACCAGTTCAATGTTTTTCTCCGTCTTCTTAATCCTAGGGGTGTAGTACCCGGTTTTGATGTCTGAGAACGGCTCGGGGAGCAATGCGAGGATTTCGCGTACAGCCCCATCACCCAGGATGCCTTGGCATTTGTTGAACAACGAAATCTGAACGGAGATGGGCGCGGAGTTCACGATAACTGCGCGCGCAGATTCTGTATCGAGCACGCTCATGTCGGCCCCGGTGCGGTCTAATATCGGCCCCACGGCACCCGCGCGAGATGGCAGGCTGGCGAGCAGGGTGAGATCCATTGACCGGATAATCGCTAGTTTATGGTCATCGCGGATATCGGAGGCGAGTAGCTTTTCGCGAAACTCGTCATCAACGGCGAACGTGCTTTCGTTGTCCAGATATTGCTTGATGTTTTTGGTCACGAACAGAACTTTGAGGTCGCTATTGGCCCCCAGGAACGACATATTTTCGTGGGAGAAAGCGACCTTCCCTTCTTCTATCAGGATCTGCAACTTACCCGTCCCGAGATTCTCCGGAAACTTGGAGAAATGCCTCGGCAAGCCTTGGACGTAAGTGCGGTATACGGCGTCTTGCAGAGCATCGTTTTCAATGAGGAATCTGCGCAAGGTAGATGCCTTTTCATCATTGGGAATTGCATGCCGCGAGAGTTCCGCTAGCGTCGGCTTCGTGTTCAGGTAAGCGGTCAGGCTCTTGGCATCGAAGTTTTCGCTAGCAAGAAACGCGAGGCAGTTGTCCCAGGACGCTTCGACCTTCGCGAGCTGGAAAAGCAGAGCGTGGAGACGCGTGGGCACTTGTTCCAGGGAAGGAATGAGCGCCGATTGCTTCTCGATGAAGGTGCTTAGGTCGCCGAGGTCGATCTCCTCGCGCGCGATTACGGAAAGGATAGCTGGAATGCTCTCCTGCGAATTCTCCTCAAGTTTCAGAATTATATCTTTAAGATAGTCCCCGAAGTTGCGCTCAATCCTGGAAATCAGCACGGCGTTCGCCGTCTTGAGGACAGTGGTGTAATGTTGTGTGCGCAAGAGATGCGGATCGCCCAAGCCCAGGATGACGTGGAATATGAAAGTCTATAGAGCCCCTCCTCAAAGAGGAAACGCGCAACCCCGGAAAAGCCCCCAATGGCGGGCAGGTCTGCAATCTCGATCCCAAGGTGCTTCAGCTTGGCGGGCTCGAAATCAATCCCCAACGCCAGTATCTGCGGCAGATTGATCGAGACAAACCCGGATATGTCTGGGTACTTCTCGGGTAGTGCTTCAAGGGCCTGCGCTGGCAAATGCGCGATGATTTGCGCTACATGCGATAGGTTCCTGGGCGTGGCGATTGCAGCAGGAACGAACCCGGCCCATGTCTCGACCAGCCTTGATACCAAGGCAGAAACCTTGGCGCCCGTCGCGTAGTAGGTCGTGAAGAACGCCTCGCATTTTTCGAAATCAGACTCGATAAATTCAAAAAGGTTCGCCGTCTGCAGAGTATATGCGGATGAATCACTAAGCAGGCAATCAACGATTTTTACATTGAGAACATAGCTCTGGCGAAAATCGTCATCGCGCATCGCCGCGATGACCTCGTTAGCATTATCTATTTGGAAGCCCGGTTCTGGATTAATGAACCCACGTATCTGAATCAGGAATTTGTTGTCATTTGGTGAAAGTCGCCCTGAATGGAACAGCGATGTATACTGGTAGTAGGTGTCATCAAGATACCCCTCGAATACCAAAAACCGAGCAAGTTCTTTGCTATCACCGAATGCATCGAAAAGACCCTCCACTGCCCCCGCGTTCAGCCGAACTACTTCGTTGAACTTGGCCATCCGCAACGAGGAGACCTTCGATCTTAACTCGCTAATTTTTTTCGAGGCGGCGTTCTTAAACTCAACACCCCGACGCTCGATATCGGCCCTGCGCTGCTTATAGGTCTTGAGAGGATCGACATCAGCCTGAAATCCAGTGATGTTGAGGTTCTGATGATGGCTTTGATTGGCAATTCTATAGTTGATCTGCGTTGCTTCAATAATTTGCTCTAATGATTCAAGCTTCGCGAGGGATGAAAGTTCGATAAATTTTTGCCCGTTGATGCCGATATGAGATACTAAACTGGGGAGTCTCTCGATTAGAGCCATTGCATAGACTCTGCGAAGTTCTTGCAGATTAGAAGGGATCTGCCTGTCGGAATCATCGACCTGCTCTTCGAGTTCAGATATCTTAGCCCTGTATTCTGCCTCAGCGTCGGCGATAAATTCATCGTGACGGTCAAGGATCTGTGCGAGATTACCCTTGCCGCGATGCAGGTTTTCAAAATCCCTGGGAAATACGTTCTTGTAAATTAGGACCGCCAAAAGCTTGTTTGCATCCAGCACGTTCTCGCCACCGAGATTGGCGACATAGATCGCGTATTCGTTGAAGATATTCTGAATAAGCCTTAGGTCATTGAGATAGCGCGAAACCTCATGCAGAAACTGCCGGTTAAGCCGGTTATCCAGTGAGAGCCTCTTTCCCTGCTCCAATACCTTGTCGATCGAATTTGAGCTGTTAATGATCGGTATGACAGGGATGATGAACTCGAAAAACTTGGTCCGGTCTGTATTCACAAACATGTCGTCACGAAGTGCGTAGAGGAAGCGGATGGTTCGTTTTACGCCCGAATTCTCATTTACGAGACTGTTGATCTCACGCAGGGTGACAAAAATCTCAGAGTTATTGAACCTGTCCAGATCCTCAATGACTACGAGATCATAGTCTGTTGACTGGAAGAAATAGATAATCTCGTCCAAATGGCGGTTTAATATTGACTCCTGAGTTATCGCTGTGGGAGTAATTTCAATATCCTTTAGCGATATGCTCTTCAAGGAGACGCCGAAACTCGCGACGTAGAAATGGTGCAGGGCTAGCCAGAGGAACGAACCTCCTACGGCGAAGCAGCTGAGATTGAACCAGTTGCTGGTGGCCAGGGGGAGGAGGTATTCACCGTTGATAATCTCTTCGCGATTTCGAAGAAGGTTCCAGGACGCGAATATTCCAATAATAATATATAATGATATAAATATAGACCACCTTCCTGGAGATTGGAGTCTTTTGAATCTCGAAAACGGAAGCTTATTCGCGTCGGAGCCATAAAGCATTTGTTGGAGAATGCTTCTTTCGATCTCCTGTTTACCTACCATTCCGCCAGTGGTTGCCGCTTCGGGTAGGAATGCAGCAAGCGATATCTGCAGGACGGGGCGTCTGTATTTTTTCAGAAATGACTTGATGATACTGCTTTTCCCCGAACCATACGGGCCTGTCACCGCAATATTCGAAACTCTAGGATTATTCGTCGCGTAGAGCAGGGCATCGGAATATACCCCTGCCTCGTCCGCCTTGTCGGTGGGGGCGAGGTCAATGAATTTCGATTGCTCGCCTGCCGCCTCGTTCAATCGCCCGAGCCAACCTGCTATTCTAATGAAGAGTTTCCGCAAGTTATTCCAGAGTCCCATGAAATGAGGCCAAATGGTTTGTCGTGCTAACACGTGTCCGAGTGCATCCAAAGCCGATAGGATACAGGCCGCAGTTGCGGACGCAGAGATGCTGGGAGCGGTTTCCACAGAACAATGTATTGCCGTGGATTTTGGCATTGATTGCTGAAAAGGATTGCACCTTACATGCTAACTGGGTGAAGGTCTGTTCTCGCTTGTACGCAGTCGATTGAAGACATTCCGGATTGTCCCCAATTGTAGCCGTTCAACCGAGATTTCTCCGACGTCCGCGTTCGGGAAATTGACAAGGGGCCGGAAATGACCGAGTTGAGGCGCAAAGCAGCCAACTGGAATCGATTGGCGAAGGTCGACTACTGGTCCGCCCACCTCACCGCATAACATTTGCCTCATGCAAGGGCGCCATGATCGCGCAATACCCCCTTCGATCTCGCGTCTGTTCGCCAGCATCGCATTGCCCGCGACGCCAGCGAAGCGCGAATCCAGGTTGCGACCTTCGATCCGACGCAATCCGTACCGACACCCATTCCCTCCCTAGCCCTACACCTGTCTCTTATACACATCT
>NZ_NSFV01000011.1 GCF_002295115.1 Mesorhizobium sp. WSM4311
CGCCCAGGAGCAGACCATGCTGGACCACTGGGCCAAGGTAGCGCCATCGCCCGCCTTCGACTATGCCTATGCCTGGGGCTCTCAACAGGGCGACACCGCGCTTGGCGACTCGCCGGCGCTGCAGGCCTTGTTTCAGCAACATAATCTCAGCAGCGCCGTAAGCCCCCCCACCATCCCTCCCCCGAGCATCTCTGGGACCTCCAGTACCGCTAGTACCTCTAGTACCTCTAGTACCTCTAGTACCTCTAGTACCTCTAGTACCTCTAGTACTCCTAGTACTCCTAGTACTCCTAGTACTCCTAGTACTCCTACCAATACCTCCGGTACCCACGGCAGCCCTGGCACCGCTAGTACACCGAGCACTCCAGTTGTCGCCAATTCCAGCGATGGTAGACATCATGATTCTGACGGTGCCGATTTGATCCACGGAACCGACGGCGTCCATCATGTCGCCAATGCCAGCCACTGGGCGACAGAGTCGGCCGGTGTCGGCAGGGGCAGAGGTCTCGCCTCACTGGCCGATGCCGGCAGCGATGCCTTCGCATTCGATACAGGCGCTCTTGCGGCCCGGAGTGCCGACCGCCCTGTGGACTTCAGCGTCTCCCAACAAAAGTTTCATCTCGACCACGCTTTGGGGCTTCACACGGGCGCTCCGCCAAATGGCGCTCTCTTCGCCGGCATGGGCACGCATGATGGTAGCGACCATATCATCTACAACAGTTCGACCGGCGCGCTCTCTTTCGACAACCACGGCACCGGAGGTGCGCATCACATAGAGTTCACCCATTTTCCTGGTGCCTTTATGACTTGAAAGGGCCTTTAGAATGGCCAACATCGACCGAATAGAAAGGCCGACATCGACCGAAGCCTCGCAATTCACTCTTTGACCAAGTCTATGACCCTTGAAGAGCGTTCGAGAAGAGATATTGGCCGCCTCGGCATGGAAAGTTCGCTGGCGAACGTGTGGGGGCGATCTGGACGCACGCGCAGGTTGCCCCTGAAGCATCATCTTGCCGCCACTACCGCCTGGCCCCCGATGAATATCGCGAGAAGTGGGGGCTGAAGCCAGAGTGGCCCGAACTATTCGGCCCAAAGATCGGCATTGCCGAAGTCGAACGGGCTCGGGCGCAAAGCGGTCGCCCAACGTTCCAACAAGCGCGGGCGGAGAAATCCGCCTCGGGAGATCTGTCGGCTGCCGCATCGCAAGAGCGAAAATGCAAGAGAAGCAGAATTTTCGTGTGCAATATGTGCACACGAACTCCGATAACTATTTGATCTTGTTTACCAATACTCCCCATCCATCAAACAAGCGCACCGTCGAAGGTTCTATAGGCGCGTTATGTTGGTCGCCCTCACGACAATATCGTTCTGGCGGAATTCCTCGGCGAGCTTCCCCTTCACTGTTTGCCAATATGTGGCTTCCAGAGTCTCGGCCATGACCTCGAACAATACGACCTCATCTTGGTGACTGCTGCCGCGGCCTTCGCGCCACAAGCCATTGGCCGGCGAACGCATGTAAGCGGTCGCACCGCCAAATTTCTCGGCGAGTCGTTCTTGGACTTCACGGTAGAGCGTCGTTGGGAAAGGTGTCCCGGAATTGTCGCTCAAAGGGAGCAGTATTTCCACCAGTACCATATTCAAATCCTTTGCGCGTCAGCCTGATAATGACATTCCAAAGGGGAAGTTCCGTTGACGCAGCCTCCGCCGTCGGTCCTGTTCGACGCTTGGCCCGGTGCTCTGCCGCCGCCGCGGCCTCCTTGGCCGCTTCAAGGCCCCGGGGGAGATGGCTTCGTCCTTTTCATCGAGCTCGCGACCTGGTCTTGCCACGCGCTGGTGATCTCACGAGTGAACACCTCCAATCAATGACAGCGCACTTCATCGCCGCTACAAGGTTGGAGTGTGCCCGGCTGGCGGCGCCTCCTGAATGGACCACCAAATCGCCGAACGGGAGAACGCCAAAGTCAAGGCGCTGGAGGGCCTCCGATATGCTTGTGCTTTTGTCGCCGGGTTGGTGCTCTGGTGCCGGCAATGGCCGAGGATAGGCTGAACAATCAGAGATCGACTTTGACGTTGTCGCCAACGTCTGGCTTCGAGCCCGTGACAGCGGCGAATACCATTTTCGTCGTAGCAACGACCAAGCCGGGGCTATCCCACAACTCGCCTTCGTCAGGTTTGACAGTTATCAGTCGGATTTCGGGATCGTCAGCGTTGTCCCACCAAGCCGCGTCGGTTTTCTCCCAGAGATCGGTAATTTTCTTTCTGTCATTGGTCACCACCGCGGAGCCGGAGATGGTGACGTATTTGTAGTGGCTGCTGTCACTCCAGGCCAATGTCACTTTTGGGTAGGTCGCAAGCTGCTTGTTCTTCTCGCTGTCGTCGTTGACGAGGAAATGGATCGCGTTTTCTTCTCGGGAGGCGCGTGCGGAGAGCGGACGCGCACGATTGTATTGGCCGTCCCACGTGACAAACATACAAACGTCGATTTCCTCGGCGAGTTTCCAGATTCGGTCCGTCGCCTCGGCGGGTGTCAGCTTTGTCTCTTGCTCTCGACGCTTGGGCATAGGATGTCCTCCAGGGTGAATGTGCTCGCTTACAACTTGCGTAGCGCGGCGACGTTCCACCTCGGAAACTCGTCAGGGGCGGCTCGCGATCGCCTGCCGGGGGACCAGCCGTGAGTCTTCGCTTCGAACTGGTTAGGAAAAGGATCGCGCCGGGAGGCATGATGCAGAGGTTCACCGTTGAGTTGATATGCGACGGCAAAGCGGTGAAACGTGCCGTAATACTGGCTGAAAACGTTGTTGAGGCTGCCAAGGTATGGGGGCCAGTGACAATCCCGTTCGGCGATGAGCCTGACATGGGCGAATGGATCAGGGTAACTCATCCCGGTGGCAGCACGACAACTTGGTTTGAGCAGGATCGTTAAGACAGCGCGACAGACCGGTTCGGGACCACCGAGTTGCCTCGGTCGCAACATGGCTGCCATTTCGTCGATCGACAGAGCAAGGACCGCAATTTGTTTATCTCGCGACCTCTTTCCGGCGTCTGCGCGTCGCTAAGGGTTGGTCGAGCGAAAGCACACGGCGCAGGCGGCGTCCACGTGGCGTGCGTGAACGCGCGATCAGTCCAGGGAACAGAAGCTCAAATCCGAACGTTCTAATGCGATAAGGAGCATAGAAATGTTACGCCAAATCGCAACTGCGGCAGCGCTGGTCATTCAGTTTTCAGGTTCGGCATTTGGAGACACGGCTCAATATTGGCTGGCCAAGGATGCCGTTTCGAAGCAGTGCGAGGTGGTCCCGAAGAAGCCTGACGGAACCTTGGTCATAGCCCTAACCAAGGCCACGTATAAAACCGAGGCGGAAGCGAAGGAGGCCTTGAAGAAGCTTCCAGTTTGCAAGTAACGCCGCCATCCGCGTGATCCCGGCGTACCTCCAGCTCGATTGCAAATGAGGTCGCAGCAAACGGTTTTGAAGAGTTCATGGTCAGAAAATTGCCCCTCCTGGAGTAGCGAGCGATCTGAGAGCTTGGCATTCATCGAAATGCACATGGTTTCAATACGAATCACGGTCACAAACCGCCAAGGCGAACGCAGCCTGTCCAATTACATGTCAGCCCTGAGCTTTAACACGAAATCCCTTAGTTCGTAGCCGCCCGCCATATCCGTCACAGCGATGAATTCATGTCGGAGCCGCTGGAAGATCGTGGCCTGCGGACTGCCATCGAGTTCATCAGCACTTCGACCCAAAACCAGCAAACCGCCATCGGCGACGGTCTTTGTCACGGCCCTGAGCGCGCGTTCGATTTGAAGACGAGGAAAGTTCCTCGCACCAAGGGCGTTCATCACGCGCACGACATCATACCGCCCTGGCGAGGGTGAAAAGAAATCATCCCTGGTTGCCATGAAGCGGCCGTCAGTTTTAGTCTTTGCGATGACCTCGGGATGGAAAAGTGACACGGACGTCGCCCTCGCAAGGCTCGGCGACAACAACCAGGCCAAAAACTCATTTGCTGGCTTGTTGGTCAGTGCGATCGCACCAAGCGCGACCTGAAGGAGGACGTGGTCGCTGTCATAGAAGACCCAAAAAATTCCTCTGGGGGCCGCGCTGATCTCATTGTAATAGTCGCTTGCCGTTAACCTAACAGGCCGCTCACGGCTTAACCTGTTGAACAGGTCCAGCGACGTAATACCGTCAGACGCCGCCATATCGTGAACGGTGATTTCCTTGTCCATCGGCAGGCGCCGAGCGGCCAATAAGATGGCAGCATCCAGGTCCAAAAAACGGTCGGGCCGTGTCGTTTTCGACGTGAACGGCCCGCCGGACATGGAGGCAAGTATGCGTTTGCGCTCTTTGGCGGTCGGCGTCGAAAGCAACTTCACAAAAGACGGTGCCAGTATTCGCATAGGAAAGCGCACAATGCCCGATTAAGTGCGATGGTGCGACAATGGTGGCGCGTCACAGCCATGGCGCACCCGCTGCGTTTTTTCGCTCATCGGTCTGAACTAACCCTGTCGCCGTTCGTTTAGCAATTGGAAAGAGAGCGGTCAGCTTGATCCTTAGCCGATATCGTAGGTTCATTTTCAAAACCCTCAAAACCGGAAGTTGCAAAAAGGGCGCAAAATCTGTGGGGAGAGATTTCAGGCCTGATCGCGCTTCTGCGCGCCAAAGGTCCATTGCGAGCCAGTCGGGATTGTAGCCATTGGTAGGAAGCGAGCAAGGCCGCGAGCTATGCTAAAATGAGTCAGAGCTAATGCGCTGCAAATGGAGTGGATGACACCAAAGGTCGGTCTCGATTGAGGGAACGCGCACCGATAATCCAGGGGATGACATTAATGGGCGCTGCGAAGAGACATCTAGTAGACCGCTTCAAAATCGCCAGCAAGCTAGGCCAAGCCCGACTGCAGGGAATGTTCACATCCAGCCGACTGGCTCCTGGAAGCATCATTTCAGAGAGCACCGGGTCGCCACGTGACCAGTTTCATCTTTTGGAACTGCACCGCCAATATGGCAACATCTTCACCACTTGGTCGGGTGGAAAGCTCACGACCTGCATTGTCGGGCATGAACTAGGCTTGAGGTTTCTGACGGAGAACAAGGCCAAGCTGCGCGCCGCAACTATCGATATGACCCCGATCTTTCCTGAGGGCTTCTTAAGAGCAATGGAAGGAGAGACACACGTTGATTATCGGCGCATGTTTTTAGCTGCTTTTCGAGCCGTTTCCCTTGAAGGTCGCAGCGCAGAGCTTCGGGCTATCCTTCACGGCCGCCTGACCCAACTGACCACCGGCGAAGGCCGAGTGCAGTCGGCTGCAGCAGCCCAAATTCTTAAGCAGGCGTCGACGGCGGTGATGTTGCAGATCGTCCTGGGCGCCAAAGACGGATCCAGCATCGCTCGTGAACTAACAGACGCGTTCAATGATTACGCCCCAAATGGCATGCATATTGTCATTACGCCCACCGAGCACGCGAAGTACGCGCGTATCAGAGAGTTGGTGCTTACATTGGCGAATGACCTGAAGGAGGCGGAAGGGCCGCCTTCGAGCCTGCTGGAATGCATGGTACGATCCCAGATGCTCGATGACACGGTCGTCGGCAACTTAATACACATGACCGAATTTGCTCGTTATGATTTTCACGGATTGTGGCGTTGGATACTTCTCGAACTGGCTGGCGAGGAAAATTACCTGAATTCGATAGCGGTCGAACCCGACGCTGCGCGACGCGAGATGATGGCGAAATCAGCCGTTTCCGAAACTCTTCGTATGCAGCAAAGCGAGTTTATCCTTCGAACTGCCACGACGTCGATCGTTTTTGAAGGCTTCCTTGTTCCCAGGCGCAGTCGGGTCAGAATCTGCATATGGGAAGCGCACAGGGACGCGACCCGGTTCGTCGACCCGGATGTCTTCAAGCCTGACCGTTTCGTCGACCGAAAATTCTCAAGTGCGTCCTATGCCCCGCTTGGACTGGATCACCACCGATGTCCGGGCGCCAATTGGACGCTTCAGTTGGGCGGCATGCTTGTCGAGGAACTCGCAGAAAACTTCACCGTCAAGCTGTTGAATTATGGAACTGTCGCCAGAGGTCATTTTCATTATGAGCCGGGTCCCGACTCGCAGATATCGTTGATGGCAAGGCGATGATCCGCGAACCGCGTGCTAAGGCCATGACCCGCGTTTATATCGGCATCGCCTCAAGAGATCGACCGAGGATGGTTTCGGAATTACTCGACTCGATTGGTCGCCTCGAGATCGAGGCGGACCTTGAGTTAGCAATAATCCTTGTCGAGAATGGCAATGGCGAAGTCTTGCGGCAAGCAGTGGAGCGATTTGCGTCAACCTGTGCCCACATCGAGATTCACCACCTCGTCGAACCCCGCCTGGGCATTGTTTATGCGCGCAACGCCGCTCTCGACTTTGCTACCGATTCGGATTTCGAGGGCCTTGCGTTCGTTGATGATGACGAGCTCGTCACGCCCCGCTGGATTCTCGAACTCTTGGCGGAACAACATCGCGGCCAATACGACATTGTCGGAGGACCGATCAGGGCATTTCCCGACCCGCTCCCATTGACCTTCTGGAATCGGGTCGTTTGGAAGGGTCTGTCGTCGCGCGTTCAGCAGGTGGAGCAAACATGCGCCGCTAGGAAAGCCAGCGGCCAAGAGGCACAGATTGTCCTGTCAACGAACAACTGGCTTGCCAGCCTGCCTTTTGTTCGAAAGGAAAACCTCCGATTCGATGAGCGCTATAATTTAACCGGAGGAGAAGATACGCGTTTTCTACGTGACGCATGGAGAGTTGGCGCCAAAACGGGGTGGGCGCCCGAGGCAGTCGTTTGTGAGCAGATTGTTCGCGCGAGGTTGTCGCCATGGTATCAGATAAAACGAGCGCGCGACCACGCCCTTGTTTCCTTATCCGACAAATCCGATCGTCGACGCGGGTCGAAATGGATCCGTGCGCCTCTGTCCGCGCTTTTCAAACTACTTTCGGGGTTGGTTCTATTGTTGCTCGCGCCCTTTACCGGGGGAGCGACATTCTTCAATGCGCTAAGAGCCTTAGGCGAAGCAGCTGGGCGGGTTCAGGGTCTCTTGGGCATCAAGAGCAAGCATTATAGGTTGACAATGGGCAAATGACAGGGCCGTCGGCGGCGTGGTGCTATTATCGCGGTGGACAAATGCGGGCCGGAAAGTCCCTCTTGAAGCGTGGATTTGTGGCATCTCTATTTTGCGGCTTGCGGTTGCTAGGCACGATGCGCGATCAACCATACAAGCAGGATGAGAGCCGCACCGAAGGCAACCAGCGTATAGCCCGCAAGGAGTAAAAGGACGGGGAAATAGTCACTGCGGCAGGCTGTCAGGATCTTGCGTACTAGAGGGTTCTTGTTCGCTTCAGTCGCCTCAGCCGGTCCTGACTTGGTGGCCGCCTTGGAGTTCTCAGCCGCCTTCAAAATCCCGTTTGATATATGGGGCGCCACCAACGGATCATCGGATAGATGGTCCGGTGAGACCGGTTTGGCGAAGATTTCAACGCCCTGTGTGCCCATCGGCTAGTAAGCGTCTTTCCTGAATTAAGTTCCCTCGAGAGCTTCGACTTCAGGGCCGCGCGAGTAAGAATGGGCCTTCGGTCCGATCAGCCTGCGACTGAAGTCCGTCGTCAGGAACCATCCCGCCGGCGGTGAGTTCGGAAACACATGGGTTGGGAGAACTTCGGAATGCCGTTGTGCGATGAATTGAGCGACGTGACGATGGAGTTCCACTGTCCGGCCTGCTCATCCCCTATGGCAAGGCCTGGTTCCTGGCTCCGCACAATCGGAAGCTTCAGATGCGACAGCTGCAAAGCCATGGTGCGCATAGGTTATGAAAAGAAGCTGTCGATCTTTGCGCGCTACCTGAAAAACCGGCACCAGCATGGCGCCGGGGTGGCGCCATCACACCCGCAGGATAGATCAATTCCGCGGTTTACTCTGCATGGAACATAAAATCTGGCGGCCCAACGGTGGATGACTTGAGGCAACAAGGCTGCGTTGATGCCTGGTTTCCACACAGACGTAGAGCGCCCTAAAGCCGCATGACCTCATCTAGCCCTAGCCGGATACGCTGACCTTCCGCAAAGGACAGCGCATATTCTTCCACGTCAAATGATCGGGTAAGTTCTTGGTCGTTTTCGGTGACGCGAACGAGCCATTCGCCAGAGACTTCCGCCACTTCGACACGGGCCGACACATTGCGGAGCGGGACCACGTTATCCATCGCAAGCCTCCCGAAAGCAAGGGTAACGTCGCTTTTTATAAGGCTATCGAAATCGTTCGATCAAGTGGGATTTTGCGGGCCTATGGCTGGCTCGTCGTCCGGCGATTCGGTGACCTGGCTAACCGCCACCTCCCAAGGGTTGTGAACCGTAAGTTGCTGAATGAAGCATTGGGCATGGTTGCCCCATTCGGCAGGCGAGACATCGTTTCGTGGACAGACTTCTTGAAGGCATCGCGCACAGCGTCGAGATCCAGAAGGGAAATGAGTTGCTGTTCCTCATCCTGCATCAACGGATATGCCCCGAACAGCAAGTTCCGAGATAAGGAATTGCAATCGCCCGCGCCTCGCGCTGCCCTAAAGAAGCGCTCTCTGGATGGCCACTTCACGCCAAGTCGCGGGAACATTTTAGCCCTATTGAATGTTCAGGTCCTTATGAACAGAAATCTTCTGTCAGCAGATCAATCGAAAGCAGCACGAGCCCTACTGAACTGGTCGCGAGTGCGACTGGCGGCCAAGGCCAATCTCAGCGAAATGACGATCAGGGACTTTGAGAACGGCTTTAGGAAACCGCGTCCCCACAACATCACCGCCATGCGCCAAGCGCTTGAGGATGCCGGCATTGTCTTTTCCATCGAAGGCACTCCATCGCTAGCCGGCTCCGCAGATGTTGGCTGCCGCGCACCGATAAGAGAATCTGGCGCCGCAGGTCAGCGAAAAGTATAATCGACGCCCACCATTCGAATGATGCCGGCTAACTATAGGTCTGTGCATTTTTGACCCACCTGGCGGCATCCATGCCGTCGGTAAGGAGGCCGGCAGTTCAATCTCCCTCGATTGGACTGCCAGGTCTCCTGCGTTATCGGTCCGAGTTGGGCCACCGCTGTCGGGCAGGCCCGGCATGAGTTGCAACCAAAGTTCCTAGGGGGGATCCGGCCTTAGTCGACTTCGATATTTTTCCGGGACCGCTTTTTCGCCGGCGGCCGCCTTTTAACCGGAGCCGGCCTCTCCGTCGGTTTTTGCCCTAAAAGAGGTAGCGCCCCGCAAGCGCTCCGTCTTTGCATTTCGTGATTTCGTCCCCGCCTCGATTAATAACTTAGCCTCTCGATCAGCGCGCTCGATGCGCTCTTTGTCGATCCGTCGTTCGGTCAAGAGAGCCTCCCTTGGCTAACTGACCTATGAAATTATCGCTCGCTAAAATTGTTCCTTCGTTGGTCTCCGGCGGCCCATTTCGTGACCGCCGCGACGATTTCGAGCGCTCCCGCAGGCTTGACTAGGAACGTACCCGATCGGAAAGCGCCGTCGATCTCTGTCGGTGCTAAGCCGAATGTAAAGCGAAGTAACGTCATCTGCGTGAAGTTTCTTTGCGACATCAATGCACTGGCGATCGCTAAGGAGAATGTCTAGAACTGCGACATCCGGCCGGCAACTATCTAGGAAATCGACGGCTTCGGCGCATGACCTTGCTGCCGCGGCGAGAGATCGGGCTTCCGCCAGCGAGACCTCCAGGTCCCAACCTGACCGAACTCCGTCTTCAAGCACAAGCACAAGGGACGGCCGCATTTGCGTAGGCTTAGCTGGCCTCGCGAATGTGTCAGTACCACCCATTTTCGGGTAGTGTTTCCGTTTGAATCTAGTGCGGCGCGTGTCGTACCCAATACGAATTTCTGTACGCTTGGCGGAAAGCATGGAGATTTGTCATGAGATCGACGGTCAGCAAACCTGAGTACACCACGGATTGGATGGATGCTTCACGAAAATTAGTCGCTGTGAACCACTCAATCGAAGAAGCAGGTTGTAGAGGAGATGTATGCGATGGTCGCCTCTGATGTACGAGCTAGAGTTTCCGTACATCTGGATGCGACGCCTGAGGCAGTCTTTGATGCGTGGGTCGTCCCCAACATGATGGAGCGATGGTTCTTCAAGTCGCCTAGCAACGATATTACCGCGCTGACGAGTCCTGTACCTGGAGGGTCCTACTCGATAACTGAGTATTCGTCAGGAAAAGTGATCGCACACAACGGAAATTACTCCGTGGTCGAACGACCGCGGCGGCTGGCCTTCAGCCTAATGGTGCCCAAGCACTTCGCGGGCGAAGCTCAAATCGACGTGACGATCGTTCCAGATGGTCGGAAAACACGATTGGACTTCGTTGAGCGAGGCGCGGGTCCCGACGATGCACAAGCAATTTGGGAAAAGATGCTTTCCAATTTGGCCAGGGTCCTACGGCATGACCCAGACGGCAGGCAGGAAGACGGTGCTGACATCTCAAATCTCGCGACTCTGGATGTCCTCGTTGGAGGTTGGAACACGACCATCAAGATGTTGGGAAGCGATGACGACGGCACTTTATCGCACGCCGAAGATGTGTATCGTTGGATGCCCGGCAACCGGTTCCTCCTCCACGATGTTCACGCCGTACTTAAGGACGGCGAAATGACCGGACTGGAAATTATTTCGCCATCAGGACGCCCTGGGGAGTTCGCAACCCGCAGCTATGACAGCAATGGGCACATCCTCGATGCGCGTATGACCCTCAACGAAGGTAACTGGGAATCAGTGAGCGAAACGCAACGGTTCAGGGGGCGTATCGCTCAAGACGGTCAGTCCGCGAACGGACAGTGGCAACGTCTACGATCTGGACGGTGGGAGCCTTGGATGCAAGTTGAATTGCACAAGAAGAATCAGGCCGACTAGTTCGGCGGAGTTTTGCGTTTCGGCAGGATGAGCATGCGCGGTAATAACTCCTGGCCCCAACGCCGGCAAGAGGGGTAAGCGTGGTCCCTGGAAATCGGATTGTCCGAACGAAACCCGTCGCAACAAAACCGGTTGTATGAGATAATGCTAATAAGGCTCGCTTTAGGGCGCCGGCCATGTCGTTAGCGCGTTGCAGTGGTGTCTATTGCCCCGCTGATCTGGACATGCTCCAGCGCGTGTTTGACCGGCTGTGCGAAGAACGTCGCCTGGCCAAAAAAGACTGCGAGCAACGAGAATACCTGGCTGCGGAAACCTTCCAAGTTTTTGATGACGCGACACAGGAAGAGGCGGGCTTGTGGCGGGCGCTTTCAAAGCGCCGCGCCACCAAGGGCGCATAATTCAATATTCAAACTGTGAGGGTGCTGCATAACGTTAAGCCATCCCGGTGCCGTTTGCGACAGCGCCTCGGTTCTCACGCGCACGCCGCGCAAACCACTGGGGCGTTGGGGGACCACTTCGGATTTTACGCGATATCGCCGACGCTGCGTCATATGCGATAGCGAAAGGACAGTGACACTTGCGACGGTACCTAAAGGCCAGAAGCTCGCCGCCGATCTGCGCTGAGGGTTTCTTAAAAAGGGCCGCGCTTGCGGGGGCAATTGAGCCGCGAGGAACTTGCGCTGATCAATGACGTTTAGGGCTCGGCACCGGCGAGGAGCCCATGACGACAAAGTACCATATCGATGAAATGCAGGGTGACGAAGTTGTAGCTCGGCACATTGCCCACGGCGCGACAGCTTTGGAGGCTGTCAGCAAAGTTATGACCGGACCGTTCGTCGTCAGAACTGTGCAGGCTCATTGGTTCCGCGTGGTGGACCAGGGACGGCGAGATGTTTTCAAGTTCGCGGTCGGCAGAGATTAATTAGCTTCCGCTAATCCTTGACGCCGTTGGATGCCGCACCAGAATCCTTGCATTCAGCATCAAGGTCGGCGACGAGGTGGCAATAATGGCGACGGTGCTTAAGCGCGTCACCGAAGACCGCCTAAGCGTCTCGATCCCGAGCTACAATTTTCCCCATTCGATTGTCGATCCGGCCACTAAGGTGGTGAAGGGTCAGCAGATCGAGCTAACCGGCGACGTCACGCGGATCGACGGTGACACGGTCACGGTCACGCTTGGTACAATGGTCACTGTTGATCTGGACAAGGTGCGGCTGGTTCACAGCCACGTCCCGCCCAAGAGGAAAAAGGCGCTGATCGATGAAACTGGTTGACGCACTATGACCAAGCTTTCAGACCTTGGCCCGCTTATTCCCGGCAAGCGACACGGCAGGAAAACGGCACGAGAGGTAGATCACTTCTACTCCTGTCCCTACTGCGGGCAGTCGGTCGACCAGCGCAACCTGCGCCAGGTTCTATGGCATGCACAGGCATGGCACGAGCCGCTCGACCCCGAAGATGGCGCGACAATCATTATGTTCCCGGACGTCAGAAGATAACGCCAATTTCGACCGAAATTTACCAGAGCTACGGTTAGTTGATGCTGGTCCAAAGGCCCAGCCTCAGGGTCGCCGGAGCATTCCCAACGGCGGTTCTCGCGGCAGATTATTTTCGGCCAGATCGGCAAGCAGCCTGATGACAGTTTTGGCATCTTCCGACTTACAGGAATAGTATCGCATGGCGCTCGGCGTATTTTCATAGGTGCCGGCCCGACCCTACGTGTTCACTTCTTCTTCGGAGCGTCAGCCGGTTAGCGAACGTGATGCCGCCTGGGTCGCTGACTTAAACGTCGATGATGCCATCTTCGTCCCAAGTCCACACGTAGTGCACACCGTTTGGCGTAAGTGGCACCGTCGGTTCGGGTTCGGGGAAAAGGCCGACACAACCGGCCCGCTGCTTAAGCCAGCTGCCATTTTTGCCCTAGCGACCGTGACAGCCTAGGCATTGGGATGACTGTGCCGCGGAACGGGGTAGTGGGTGGGATTTCACGCGCACGATGTGTTCTTCTGAGCCGCTTGCGTGGATGTCCAACCTCCAAAGACTGCTGCGCCTGTTAGACCGAGTAGAAGGAGCAGTGATCGGCTACAACATCGTGATGAAATCATCTCCATGTTTGCATCTCCTATATTCGTCACGCGTGAATGTGTGCGAGATGGCTCATATTAGCAGACATGCATTTACTTGGCGCCGGGCATTTATCGATCGCGGAAACCGGCCAGCGCGCGTTCCTGTGTCCGCCCTCCTACACTGGCGAAGCGCTTCGCGCGTCATAGTGGCTCCTACATGGCTGCGAAATAGGCTGGACTGGTATATGTTCTAGCCGGACGTATGGTGAGCAAAAAAATGGCCTACACTGTCATTTGGTACGGAAGACAGGGCATTGTCGACAAGGAGACCTTCGACGCTGAGAAGATGGCGAAGGATCACGCGATCTCCATGTTCCCGGCCCGAAAGGGTGACGATGGTGTCGTTTCAGTCGAGGTTCGCAAGGAAAACGGCGCTGTCGTGTTCAGTCATGCGGAGAATTAGGACTGTGCGTGGGTGGCCACCTTCGCGCCGGGCCGCGTCCCCATCAAGTCGGAGCTCCACGGGTCCAGTCGTGTTCCACCTGATGAACTCGACTTCCTTGCCAGTCACTGCCCGGACGGTCTTCAACAGCACCTCATACAGGACACGCGTTGCTCGGTAGTGGTCGCAGTGCGGCGAGATAAACGGCTTGATAATGCTTAGGTGCAGCGCTTCCGCTGCCACCAGAAAGCATATCGCCGCAACCTCAGGATTATATTCCTCATCCGGGTCTATCGTGTAAGAGCTGATTGCAAGTTAGTTGAGCCGGCGAACGCTATCACTGATCCCAGAAATCCTTCAGCGTGGCGTGGCGTAGCTTTTCCTCGCCCTTGAGGAACCGAACGCGTCCGACCAGCCCAGGCTTCAGCCACTCAGCCTTGGCCTTTTTCAGACCTATCGGTGTCGGGCCGCCAATCTTGCCTTGCACCCGATCCCAAAGCCGTTGCCGCTTATCTGCTTTGAATGCCACGAACGCGCCGCCGGCATATCGGCCGTTGTCGGCCATCAGCACCATCGCAGGCTTACCGGCCTCCCGTTGCACGCCGATGATGTCCATTTCCTTTTCGGTATAGCACTTGATCTTGCGCCAGTTCATCGTCGGACCACTGCGATAGCTGCTGCCCTTGCGCTTTGACACCATGCCTTCCAAGCCGGCTTGGTCGACAAGATGATAGACGGCATCGCCCGTTCCCGGCATTGCTTCGCTGAACTGGATGCGGCCACCGGTCGGGATCAGCGCCTGGAGGATGTCACGGCGGTCTTCCACCGGCATGTCGCGCAAATCGTGCCCGTTGAGGTGTAGAAGATCGAACGCCGCCAGATACAGGTCGCTGGATGGCTTGCGGCTGGTGACGGCTGATTGCAGTGCGTGGAAGTCGGACAGGCCCGCCTCATTGATGGTGATCGTCTCGCCGTCGATGATGAAGTCTTTCGCTTCGATCGCCTCTGCCTCGCCAGCAAGCTGGATATAGCGGCCCGTCCAGTCGTAGCCATTCTTCGTGATCAGCCGGATCCCATCATCATCCTTGATGACCTGGGTCCGGTGCCCGTCGTATTTGATCTCGTGGATCCAGTCCGCGCTTTGCGGCGGGGTATCGACCAGTTCAGGCTCCATCGGCTTGATGAATTTCAGACGCATACCCAGGACTCGCAAAACACGCGATTCTATCAGCTTTAGCTAAAATAGTTCAGGAACCTTTATCCCACCAGCGTGTTCGACGAGCATGAAAAACGATCCCGAGGCCCGCGACGCGTTACGGTTGATAAGAGCGACGATAGAGGAGCATTGTCCGCCTGGCGTCCTACCGAGCCAGGAAGCGGTGAACGGCCTCTATGGGCCGGAGTTGATCCATGAGGCGGAAGCGCTGGCGGCTGCCATCGTCGCAACTATTGATAAGATGCAGTTGCGCGTGATGATGAAACCGTCTGCCCCCAGCACCAAATAATGGGAAAGGAGTCCCGCCAGCGCGCGTTTGCGGCTGGCCGTCCGCCGACCACTCTTGCCACACATCCCTCGGCCGCGCAGGTCGCGGCCGGAGCGGGAAAGCAAGTACCGCAAATCACCTACTATTAGCGACGGCTAAAGTTCGGAAGGAACGAGAAGCCGCCGGCCTAAGCACGCTGTGCGCAAATTCGCTTGGACGCCTCATCTCCCGCCTGCCGACATCGGCCAATGGACCGAATTGTCGAACAGGGAGTTAGGCGCCTTAAAGAGGAGAGACACGATGGATCCCATGGCCACCTCGCAGAGCAACGGCTCCGTCCGGCCGACCACCCCGGCGCCGGAGGGCCTCGCCCCTGCCCTGGCCCGAAATATAGAAGCACTGGTCGAACGGCGAAAACGGGACGCCACGGCTGCATCCCTGGAGCAACGCGCGGCCGCAGCTATCAGCAGCTTTGCCGGCAGCATGATGTTCGTCTACATCCACTTTGTGTTCTTTGGGGCGTGGATTGCACTCAACCTCGGCGTCACAGCCCTTATCAAGCCGTTTGATCCATCGCTGGTCATCCTCGCAATGTTTGCCTCGGTCGAGGCAATCTTTCTCTCAACCTTCGTGCTGATCAACCAGAATCGCATGGCGGCAGAGGACGATGCCAGGTCAGATCTCGATCTGCAGATGAGCCTGCTGAATGAACATGAGACGACCAAACTCATCAAGCTGGTGGAAGAGATTGCCAAGCGCCTGAACGTAAACACCGAAGCAGACGGCGAACTGAAGGAGCTCAAGCGCGACGTGGCGCCCGAAGCTGTTCTCGATAAGATCGAAGAGGTAAGCGAGCGGACGGCGCCGATTGACTCCGCGCAGCCTATATCGACCAGCTAGGGCTCCATAGGCCTGGCACTTCCCATGCGGCGCACTTATAGATCAGGCTGATCGCGACATCGTACTGACGCGCGCCATCCTGGATGGTCGAGACAAGGCCTTCCAGATTGATCCGGTCGCCATGTAGGCCAAGACCGCAACGATGCTCGACGCGTTAACATCTCGACCAGAAATTGCTGAAATATATCGATTCCCACCCCGCCGGCTGCCAGCCCTTCCTCCCATCATCCGCGTACCTTTGTCGTTGCCCGACCTCCTTTTACTGGCATGCATCGCATTCTAGCCGAGCGGCTTCAGATCCCAATGGCGGGCTTGTCCGGTCCAAAACGGACGCGTAGCTTTTCGAGCACCGTGATTGCCGCTCGTTCTGGCAAAACGCAGGGACGCACATTTCGGCGTCTATCAGCGATCGTGGAACGTTCATCACTGAGCGGGCGTGGGGATCGAGCGTAGTGGACATCGCCAAGATATTTGGCCACTCGATTTCAGAGATCACAATCGAAGTTCACGGGCAGCGAATTCGTCTCGACGGCATCGACGCTCCTCTTGTCCTCAACCCTAGGGAACACTGCTACTCCCGATTGACACGAATTTTGGAACGGAACTGCGCTCTTTCTCATTTAGAGGAGCAGATTTGAAATGGAGGCATGCGCATGCAAATCCAAGCAATTTACGCGGCGCTCGCGACAACCAGCATGAATGGTGCGGAGAAGTTTTATAGCCAGCTTTTTGAGCGGAGGCCTGATGATCGTCCCATGGATGGACTGATTCAATGGCGTAATGTTGCGGGCGCGAACATTCAAATCTTCCATGACAAGGAGAATGCTGGGTCAGGCAGACTGACCATTGTCGTCCCAGAGATGGAAAGAACCCGCAAATCGCTCGAAGAAATCGGCGTGACGCTCACAGGTGAATCGAAAGGTGACTACGGGAGGATCGCGCAAATCGCAGATCCTGATGGAAATCAGATCACCCTGGCAGAGCCGCCCTCAAGGCCCTTCCATACATAAACCTTGGCTAAGTCTACCTGACGGCGTCGGCAGGACACCGTTGTGGGCGCCCAGAGGCGCGGTCGATCCGAGTCCCGATCTTAGGCAGGCGATGGAGGGGCACCGCCAGCCGCCGGGACCAACTTTTAGGCCTAATGTTCCGTGCGCGCTGATTTTCGAGGCAAGTGCGCCCCGACGCCCTCGAGGGTTTAGGCGACCTCTACAGCAGCTGCGCGCCGGTCCTTGAACTGCCCTCAGGCGCCGCCGCCATCTTGCCGGCCCTGACGGCCCGCCCCGGGTTGATCAGCTGATCGGACTGTGAGGCGGTCGCTATCCACGAAAACGTTCCGTGTACCAGGTGCCCTGCCGCCGATTTTCATCGGCTTGTGGATCATCAGCTTCTTGGGAAGGTGCTCGGGATGCACCTCGAGCAGCGTGATCTTGATATCGGGCTTGCAGCGGTTGCAGTAGAACTTCAGCTTCAGAGGATCGACGCCCCCGCCACAGACCATCATCAGATCGGCCGAACGGCAGTAGCGGACGTTGCCACACTGCATTCCACTTTCACAAAGCTCACAACTACCGCGTAATGGACAACCGGCGCGGCCCGGCTAGTCATCCTGTGTCAACCTGAAGGCTGGCCGGGCCAATCCTAGCGACGGAGCGGCCATCGCGAAAGCGAGACGAGTTCAGCCTCGTCTTTGATGCCGGCCATATAATTTGCGATAATTCGCGATGCGATCGTATCGAGGGTGTCCGGTGACCCTTGCTCAAGTTTCAGCTTATCGAAAACCCTGCCGAGGAGCGCCACTTCGGTTGCGTCGAATATACCGGCATCAGTCGCCTTTCGCCGGATTGGCATGATTTTCCTCCCGAAAGTCCTGGAGGGAAGCATGCCGCAAATTCTCCTCGCCGCGCAAGTGTTTCACGCGGCAGATGATGCCAGGCTTACCCATTGCGTAGCTGGCCGCTTTTGGGGCAGGCCACGGCATTGGTGGGTATTAGCGTCCAGCCTGCCGCCCAATTGGCTTAACCGCTGTGGTTCGTGCTAAGGGTGCCAGATGGGCAAAAAACCGGCATTCATCGTGTATCCCCCGCCTGCGAAGGGTTTCCCGTTCCTAGCCGTCATGCTCAAGCCAGACGGTGCAGCTACTGCCTACCCTTTCAATACCGAAGAAGAGGCCTCACTCTTTAACAAAGAAGCGGCTACGTCGCTCGGGTACGGCATCAAACATTAGGCGGGACACAGTCTGGAGCTTGATGCGGCTCTAGGTCCCTAGGAATGGTTAGGCAGTTCGTCGACTGTTGCTCGTCCCTAGCGAACCGTTCTAAGATCGGCATGGGGTGGACCGGATTGGCGCCAACGTTCATAGCTAAGCAGCTCTCTTGGCCGTCGGGGATCGGCGGCTGGCTAGTTCGGGCAGGAATGAATCGCGGCAACGCCCGGCTGAACAGCTACGCTCTCGATCAACTCCAGTTGGTGCCGGAAGATCGAGTCCTGGAAGTCGGATTCGGGGGCGGCGCAGCACTGCCTCGACGTCTCCGTGGCACATCATTGGTCTGCGGTGTTGATCGCTCTCAGGACGTCGTAAAAACCCCCTGTCGTCAGTTTGCCGAGGCTGTGAGCGCCGGACGAGCCGAGTTCCACTTCGGGACAGTAGAAGACCTGCCCTTGCGGGACTCGACATTTGAGGCCCTAAGCGTCCACACGGTATACTTCTGGCAAAGCCTTGAAGCTGGATCAGCGGAGCTTGCGCGCGTTTTGGTACAGGCGGGCGCATCGTGTTGGGCTTCCTCCCGAAGGTGCATATGGACCGGATGAACATGCCGGCGGATATCTTCACTCCGCGCGCCCCAAATGACGTGATCGCTGCTCTGCGAGATGCAGGGTTCAAGGAGACCGAGATTCGAATACCGAACTCGGAAACGGCAAGGGTCGTTGCGACAGCCATGCGAAGTTGCTTGAGCGGCGGTTCGCTGGCAGCCGCCGGAGTATCGCGCGCGTCCTGGCGATCGGCTGTGGCCAGCGCCATGCACTGCAGAGCCGCCGGTCGGCCGCCCGCCTTGCCTCCCGCATAGAGGTTCCGTCGACATCTAGTTTTGGGTCTGGCGCGTAGATTAGCCCGACCTTTTCCGAGCCGCATCGCTCGCAGTGTAATTTCGGGCTCAAGTCATCCGCCATAGCGGGAGCGTCCGTACCAAGCCTTGTCTTGAGCAGTTGCAGGTCCAGCATTTTGCTATGGTTGCAACTGGAGACGTGGCAGAACATTGTCAGCTTCATCTTTCCGTCGATGAGAGTTAGAACCGTCCAGCCTTTTCCCATTTTATCGGCATAGAGCAAGGCCAGTCAGTTCGCCACGCCGGCATCGTGGTGCACTACGGCATCAAGGATCGCCTCGTACACGCTACCTGTGTCTTCCTCGATCTCGGTACTGCTGAGTCCGACTGCCTTGGCGTCGGCGAACAGCTGCTGGGTAAGCTCAGCCACCGAGATGATATCGGCACCACTCGTTTCGGGCACGTTCGCCGAAATCCATTTGTACAAAAAATCTACACCGCGCTGGCTCATCCGCACCCTCCGTACGTTCACATATTGGCCCGCGCCCATTTGCAGCGGACGCGGGCCGACCAACTAAGGTCATGCCAACGTTGGCCAGCGGCACGCACCGGGCCGCCGCGACTTCAATTAGCAAACGATGAAAGGGTTCCAGAAAAAGGAGACCCGCCACCCGGATAAAATGACCGGTGGCAGCAAACTGAGCGCAGTCATTCATTTGCACGGCGGAAGCTTCAGTGAGCGCTGATATAAAGCGCGATCCGGTGCCCTGTATCGAGTCCGTGCCCCCGCCGGTCAGGCCCGGCCGTGGGCGCCACACCTTCGCGCCGGGCCGCGCCGTATCAGGGGAGCCACATGTGTAGGTGACGCGCTGCTGATCCTTGTTGGCAACAGCCATCTACGTCGTTCTCGAGGCAGTACAGCAGCTTTGGCCTTAGTCGACTTCGATAATCTTCGGCGACGGCTTTTTGGCGGGCGGCCGGCGCCTTTTAACCGGAGCTGACTTCTCCGTAGGCTGTGCCGAAAGACGAAGCTCCCGCAACCGTGCCGTCTTTGCCTTTCGCGCCTTCGTCTCTGCTTCGACTAATGGCTTAGCCTCACGATCAGCGCGCTCAAAGCGCTCTTCGTCCATCAGTCGTCGGGTCAAGATAGCCTCCCTCGGCTAACTGACCTATGAAATAATCGCTCGCTAAAATTGTTCCTTCGTCGGTCACCTAGAACAGAACGTCGCGGCTATTCCGTAAGCGATGGGCTTCTGCGATTGGAGCCGCTACACCCACGAGGGATGGACCACTTAGTTGTATATCCCCAAACGAAAATCGTTCTACAACTGCACACGAATTCTCTTAGAATCAAAACCGGTTGTGTGAGATAATAGGTGGCCATCCGGCCAAGGCGGCCCGGATTGGCTCTCCGGTCTAGCAAGCCATACGGCAAGTCGATTATGCTGGTTAACAAGGCAACTGCCGCCATAATCGGAGACTGCCCTGATGCATGACCGGAACGAAACTGCGAAGCGCGCTCGCGAAATCCTGAAGGCGTGCGGGATCGATATATGCACAGCCTTCGAGGCGCTGGCCGAGCGGCAGATCGATGCGCTGCTCGCACATCTGGATCAGCATCGGTTCAACAAGTACGGCCCTATGAGCAAACTTCGCCAACCGCCGGGCGGCGTCAATTCGCGAGTGCGATCGTTTCACGGCCTGCTTCAGCACCGCGCTGCACTCCGGCAGCCTCAGGCCTCTGCATCGCGGCAGAGTTGAAGGCCGCGGCATAGGGCTCACCATAGCCATCATAGGCGTCGGCCTGCAGGTGCCTGGTCAGGAAGGTCACGGTCGCGCTGGGCACAATGGTTACTGTTGATCTGGACAAGGTGCGTCTGGTTCAGAGCCACGTCTCGCCTAGGGGGAAAAAGGCGCTTGTCGATGAACCGGGTCGGCGCTTTATGACCAAGCGTTCAGACTTGGGGCCGCCTATACTCGGCAAGCGTGCTTCCCAGACAACAGCAGCGGTGCCGGCGACGATAGCGGCAAGCCCCATACCGGATCCCGATCCTGCAAGGCCAGACGAGACGAGAACAGGTCCACGAGGCTGATGCAGCCCCAGCCCAAGCACAAGGCCATGACGCCAAGTTTGCCGTTCCTCGCCCACGAGGACGGATAACGCGAAAAGCAGAACCGGGATCAGCGAGAGGTCGCAAGCCCGACGGGCCGGAAGGCACGGTCCTGCATTCCCAAGAAACAGGAGGCCCTAGGTGCCGGCATTCGTCGATGCGCCGAAACGATGTGCGGCCGGATCGGCTTCGGCCAAGGCAGATCGCAGGTCCCGGAGGACGACGACAAGGATCGAATCGGGTTAGGACATAGCACAGCCCAGCCAGCATGATCGGCGGCATATCCGCATCTAGCCCGAACTTGATCGCTGCCTAAGTGAGGCTCCAGATCAACGACATGATGCTGAACAGACGAGATTGCGCATGCCGCTGCTGATCAGCGTAAGTTCTGCTCATCGATCAGGATGTGGTGGACTTCGATGCGCTCGGGCAATTCGATCAGCAGTTCGGCATCACGATCAAGATGATGTACTTTGTCCGGCTTACCTTTAGTGAAAGCGGCCATCGCCTCCATGTTCGGCCAATAGGAGATGGTAGTGAACCAAGTCTCGTCGTCCTGATCCTCGCGGAAAAGTTGCACGCCGAGCGCCACTTTTTGAAGTGGCGGAATGCCTTCTGTCCGTATGTAGGGTTCGTAGATGCCTGCGACGTCACGACGGGTGCGGCCGCGCCAGATGCGCGCAATGGTCGGCTTCGTGGCCATGAAGGTCTCCCTATATCGAAGTGTTGTTCATGTCCGCAATCGGTTCAGCGTGCGCGAAAGGAAATCGCGAACGAGCGGCAGGGCTTCGTCGAAATGCGTTTCGAGCCTCAGTCGAAGGCGATAGTGTGCCAGCGATCTGCCAGCGCCGGCATTAGCCGCCGAAACTGGAAGGACGAGCAACAATATCCGTCCACAGGAGCATCCTCTGGGCCCGCCTCGCAGATGAAGAGATTTCGATCGCCCACCCGGGCATGGCGATGTCGCGTCACGTCATTCTGCAGCTACCTAAACACGCTTGGGCAGTTCGGGTTCCGAAGATACTTATCGATCAGGCCACATCAGCATCAAATGAGCGACGGTCGTGTGGACCCCGCTCGCTTCAACGCGTTGCGCCAGGACCACGAGCATGCCCAACCGGCCGCCATTTTCGCATCCAGAGGAAGCCCACGAAGATTAGAAAAACGCCGGCTGAGATGACGCCTTGGTCGTCTCACGGAAGCTGTTGGCCAGCCTTGAGTCAGCGCTTATGAAGCTTTAGCTCGATCGTGGGTTTAGGTTCGGCATCTGTTTTGCCCGCCAGTTCCTCATCGATTCGGAGTTCATATCGGAGTTCACCGGCGTAGCCTGACGTCAGCGCGCGCTTGACGTCAAACGTCCAGCCACGTGTCCCGCCAGAAATCCGGCTCGGGACGTTCCCTGCTGTCCTTTGTGTGGCGTAGGTGTCCTTGGTCGTTCTTGGAACTGCCTTATTAGCCCCAGCGGCGGCTGTAGAACCGCCCTCCGGATCGGTTTTGCATCGCTTCGAGAATGACCTTGGAAGAGGCTGCCTACCTCTTCGAAGATATCCCGTCGAGATAACCCCCTGTTTTTCCGCCGCGAGCAACAACTGATCAGCAAGATCCATGATGGCTGCCGGGTCTTCGATGAAGGTCTCCGGGAGGTGTTCCGCGATCCAGTCGTTGAGAAAATCGATCCCACGTCTGCTATCTTGCGGCAAGTTCGGTTATAGCAAAGGTTCCGGTCGCGGCTCCCTGCCTGCCCAACGGCCCAACAAAACCAGATCAGCGCACGCGCTATTGAACTGGCCTGCGTCAGGCTTGGCGCTAGGTCCAAACTAAGCGAAGACAAGATCCCCTTACTCGCATCCGACAGGCGCCGGAAGCTGCCGGTGTTGTGGTGATCTTTCCGCGCAACCAATGGGTGGTGGTTCGACCGATTCGTCGCCGGAACAATCAGGCGCTAGCGCACGGCTTGATCTTCGACGCGGCCGTGCGTCGCTCATTTGAGGTATTGATTAAAATTCCGTAATTTAGGCGTAGATGCTGTGTGGATATCCCCGCCGAACCCATTGCCAATCGAACTGGTGCGGGCACCTTGGCCGGCATGGTCGCGGAACATGTTGAAATGGTGCTATTCGAGCAGTCGCTCGGCGACGGCGACGGCATGCATCGGCCATTCGGCGATCGCGTCGCTGATGCCGCGGCGAAAACATCGGGAACTGTCTTGTTCGACGTTCGTATCTATGGTGACAATCACGTCCAACGGATGGCCGCTATCGGGTATGACGACGCTGGCACCGCAATAGTTTTGATGGAGAAGACCGGAGATCTGAGGTGCGCGTCGGTAAACGGCGAGACCGCTGTGTTGGTAGCGGAGCTGGCTGCCTGGGAATCATCTCCTCTCAGCGAGCATGCGCGTGTTGATTTCCGAGGGGCGGCAGCGATGCTATTGGCAAAGCTTCGCAGTTCCGGTCACTTCGGCCGATCCAGTTGATCATCTACACAGCGCTGCGTTCGTGGGGGGACGTTTGGTGTGGGCCCCCGTCTAGACGGACCAAGTGAGGGATGCTTTGGGCGTCGTGCAGCAGACGTTCGAGCCTGACAGTCGCAATCCTCCAGTGATTGGCAGCGATAATCGCCTTCGCAATGCGCAAAATATCGTCCCAGCAATCGTATCGCTTGTGAGCAGACCTGCGGCCGGCGCCAATGGGAAGAACCGCCCTGATCGTCGCGTGCGTGAGATAGAACTGCCCTGACGCGGAAGGCGAGGTCCGTGCGGCGTCCCGAAGCGCGACCAGAAGAAAAGCCGTTTTCAACGTGTCTGTGTTCGAATGGCCCGTCGGGCTCGTCCCGCCTCCGCTCGCACCGAAATCCGCATGCCCCGAACAAGGCCTATGCGGGATGAGCGGGTGGCATCCGCTTCACCTTCATCGCCGCGCGGTCTTCTTGGCGAGATCGGCATAAACTGCGGCACGTTGTCCGTCATGCTTTTCGATCAGAGCCAACATTTCCGCTCGCGTCATTTGCCCAAGCTTCATCAGAAATTCGAACTCGTGCTTTGGTACCGACGCCGCCAGGCGTTCGAGCTTCATCTTTCTGCTTTCACTTCTGCCAATCATTGTCGCCGACCATCTGGTCGCGGCTGGACAACCCCTACATTAAAACTGGATGGCAAATTTAAGTGCGTGTTCTTGAACGCAGCTGTCTTTATCGCATCCACGGGCAAGACGATCACCATTCGCGCCGTCCGTTCGGGTAAGAGTTGTTTTCCGGAGACGAAGAACATGATTGCCAGAAGACCTAGCAGCAAAACGGTGGCGAACACATTAGCGATAATCTCTCCAATTTGCACAGTGCTCTCCGGTACGGGTGGTGGTGCCACCTCATTGTCATGGCGGACATATTACCGGGGCGGGTGTCGCAGTCCGCTAGCTTGTCCGCTCAAGTTGTTGCACGGCAGCGATGAAGGGCGAAGATTCCTAGTGGATCCGGCCGGTGGGTTCCTCCATGGCGGAAGTCCCCTGTTATCCGAGCTTCGCGTACTCTTGCTTGAAGTTAAGCCTACAACGCTCCACCGCCATCGATGGCGGTGGAGCGAGGGCAATCCAGGTTAGTCATAGACCTTCACAATTTTTCGGGTGCTCGGATCCACAAGAACCGTCCGGTTGTCGATCACGACGTAGCGGTATTTGACTTTCGGAACCTCGTGGAGCTCGACCGTATCCGGCACAGGCGTGCCGACGTTGAGTTCCACGCCCGGAAGCTTGACGGAAGCCAGCGGCTGCTTCTTCACGTATTCGCGCACTACGGTATCCTGCTCAGGTGTGATGACAACATCTTCGGCGGCCACTGCGCCAACGCCAGCAAACAGGACGAGCGCCGCCGCGGCGCTGGTGAGGTGCATTCTCATCATTTTCTCCTCTTGTAATCTGACGACAGCGGGACCTTCCGCCCGCCGCTGTTCCGAACTTACCGCTAGCGGCATGGTTCCCGTGCTCAGACTTCAGTCGCATAATGAATCGGACTAAAGACCCACAGCAAAAGCATCTGTCTTGGCCCTTCCAGCTGCGCGGAACTGGAAAGGGGCGGTCAGTGTTGCCCGGAACATCAGGTTTATAGAACTGTTAGCCAAGCGCGATGGTTGCTGCGCCAAACTTTGCGGTGGCGCTCACTTTGCTAATGCCGGACTGGTTCTTGGCTGACATAGTGGATCGGCACAGCTACGTCCCTTCCTGTGCTGATAGGACCCGCGTTGCCCCCTCGCGGGCTAGCGGGTCCTCAACTTGTTACTCACCACGCATTCCTCTTATGCGGCCCACTTTAGCCACCGAGGGCCACGAAAACTGGGAAGCCTCGCGGGGCAAGTATTTCGCGCTTTGGCTGTCAAGGCGGTATCCACAAATCCATCCCAGAAGAAGAACAGAGCCGCACCGAACGCAACCATATAGGTCGTGAGGGGTAAAAAGGCGGGAAAAAGTCGCTGTGGTAGGCTGGCTGCGAATTAGAGTGTTGGCAATTTCATTGTGCAATAGGTCATCTTTGGCTCTTACTCCCCCGATGACTGGAGTTTTGTTCGCTTCAGTCGCCTCCGCTCGCTCTAAATAGCTGGCCGCCATTGGCAGCCGCTGCCGGGATCAGCCGCGGCTGGAGCCGTCGGCCCTGATGTTCCCCTCCAATTTCGATTAATAACGGTCGCGCAAACGGTCCACGCATTTGCGTGCCCCTGCAGGGCTAAGGTCCGGGGGCTACCCGACTGAAGTCCCTGCCCCGCAACCGAGGCCTATCAAGCACGTTACGACCGCACCCTTTGGCGCCGTCCTTGGGCGGACCGCTTTGTTGTCCATGCGACTTGGAGGTGACGTTGTGAGATACCTAGAAGCGAGGCAGGCCGTGACCTTTGTCGAACGGCCAACAGTCCATGACGGTGCAAATCAAGCCGCCGCAAATGACAACAATACCCCTGCTCCTGATACCTCGTCAGCGCTTGACCTCCTCCTTTCTGCGGAGGACGACAATATTGAGGACCTCGTCAGACGAACGGAGAGACTGGGCCTTTTCGCTGTCGTAGTGATGGCAATTGGACTCTTCTTCGTGCCGGCACTGTTGGTTGCGTTGAGCATGGGGAAATAGCGCGGACAAGAACCGGAAGAATTACTTCCTTCATTCGCCTCAATAGGCGGTCACGAGCGAGCCAAGGCGGCAGGGACCATGCGGGTGGCGCCGAGGCCCAGGCCTTACCTCGGCACTCGCTTCTTGCCGGTCATTGAGCAGCTTGCTGACCGCACTTCGGTGGGCTCACGTAGCCGATGGCTGCGTAAAGACATCATCGACATTCTGGACCACATTAGAAGGCCCGCCACTGAGGAAGCAGTGACGGGCTCTTTTTGATGGCAGCTCGGTTGACGGGACATTACCGAGCGACACCCGACCGAACTGCACGTTAACGTGGCGCGATCAGCGGGCAGAGCTGGTGCAGGTCCCGGTCATAAGCGCCCGCGTTGCTCAGAACGTCGACGCAACGCTTCTTCATTCGCGCCACCTGAGTGTCGGACATCCGGGCCACCTTGCCGGTCAGACTTGGTCCGCTCAGACTCGGATAGCTGGGGTTCGGCGCGTTGACGAGGTTCGAAGGACTGGGATGAATGCGCTGCTAGCCAGAACCCTGGCGAAAGTTGTCACGAATGACTTCATGATACTCTCCTGTTTGCGTTGCCTCACCCCCAATATTGCTGTGCCATTTCGTTGGCGAACTGGCTTCCGATTTGCCAAAACCAGCCAGAAGATTTTCCACAAATAAGGGTGCATGCTCGCCGCAGCGGCCGCCTTTGGGCTTCAACCCAAGCGAAGGATCTTATGCGTCTCGGACTTGCCGATTTCGATCGGCTGTAGACAACGCCTCGCCCCGAGGGAAGCCGATCTGCGACTATCGCTTTCTGGCGACCACCAAGAAATTCTGAGCAAAGCGTGCTGGCACACCGGCTCTCCTGCATATCGCCTCAACAGGCCCGACCAACATTTCGCAAAGCCTTGGTAGCAGCCACCCCGGCCGCGGGAAAAACCCATAGCCGATGACCCGTTCGACAACAAACCCGTTGGCAACGAGCATCTGGCGAAATGCGTGGATGCTCAACGTACTGCGCACGACGCGCCCCCGAATTCGGTTCAGAAAGCGGCAGACCAGCCCCATTGGCGAGGCTGCGTTCATGTGGATGTTCGACACCAGCAACCCGCCGTCGTTCAAATGCTCATGAATGGCCGACAGTGCATCCCGCTTAAGAGTGTCTTCGGCGTTCAGGAAGAATCGAAAAGCCGTAACCACGTCGAATCTTCTGGAAAGGGGGGCCACCGTCAGATCGGCTTTCACCAGCTTGACGTTGCCCGGAACCCGCGCGCAAGCAAGCATGGATTGAGAGACGTCGACGCCAACGACCTCACCAAACAACGGTCCTGCAACAGTTGTAACGCGGCCCGTGCCGCACGCGAAGTCGAGGCAGCTGCGGCCCGGCCCGCCAAGAGGCCTGAGAATGCTTTCGACCAGCGGGCGTTCGATCCGCGACCACAAGGCAGCATAGTAGCCCGAACGGAAGGTTTTGGCGTAATCGGCGCCGTAGCCTGGGGTCTTATGGCTCGATCGGTAATTGCTATAAGCGCTCCCCTCGAATGACCGCTCGGTCATTACATCACCATCAGAATCGCCCATCACAGCAACCTCCATTCTGGGCTTGCCAATAGATTTCACTCGTCCTGATCGATCCTCATGCGTTCACACGACGCAAGCCTTACAAATAGTTATAGAAGGGGCCAGAATTCCGATTATGCCGAGAGGCGGGGGTCAATTCAGGCCGCCCGCATCTCGCCTCCGCTAATCCTGTTTTTCTGTCTTTGCTGGGCCGGCGTCACAAGTGCGCATAGGAGCTGGCCGCTGTACCACGCCGACCACTTTTATGCCTTTGCGACTTGCGGGCAGAAAGTCGAAAGGTGCGATTTCCGCCGGGTGATGCATGAAGCCTTCCCCTGAGGGGCCGTGAGCCCCCGCTAAGGCAAAAATGCTCGACCCCCGATGGAGCTCGCATCATTGGAACGGCGAGGCGGAAGTAGGCAGCGAGCATCCCGACGCATAGTCGCGTCAAGATGCCAGGCCCCCGACTTAGGATCGAACTAGATATAGCTACCTTGCCGCCGCAATTTCCCGCTCTTGAATCAGGGCATTGTACGGGGCAGCATCAAGGTGGCGACGAGGTGGCAATCATGGCCACCATCATCAAGCGCGTCACCGACGGCATTTGGTCAGCGGCAGCTGCTGAAGAGCCGGCGGCCTTTAGTCATACAAGTGGTAGAGACCGAAGCCCGCCACCTTTCGATAGCCGGCAATTCACACGGAGTAGTCCGAAGTGGGCCCGCCTCAATGGCGGGAGAAGCGGGCTCGGCCAAGGATGCGGGTTCTTGGCCAGCAGCGGAATGCTGCCGTCACAGGAACAAGCCGTTGAATATCGGGTTCCGCTTATACGCGAAAAAGGGCCCGCTGTCCGTTTGTATGCCGCCTCAACCTGCCGTGGATGACGCTGCGCGCGCTTAAGGAAGCCGCCGAGGTTGTTGACATCTGCTCGATGAAAGGCGTAGGTGCGCAGCTCGCCCCCCGCGTCCAGGGTGCAGTTTTTTGCCGATAGAGGTACCAAATGGACGACAAATATACTAATGCTCGTGAACACTTCTTCGCCGCGATCCGCGCGCTAGCAGCCTCCTCGGAAAGCATTCAAACGAGAGTGATCGAAGCGAACGTAAACGTTCTGAATGTCACGATCGACGAATTCGACGGCGACCCCGAACTCAAAATCAAATTTGCAAAATTGCTTGACCTTCTGGCTATCGATCAAGACGATTTGGAGACGGTCGCTGTTGAGAACGCGGCGCACATGTCGGACTTCGAGGCCGTGAAAGTCGCTGATCTGATCTGCGATTTCTACTACGAGATCACCTGACCGAGGTGGCTGGTGGCCGCGCAGCACGCGGCCAAATCGCCGACTTCCCCATAGTTGCCAGTAATCGTTCTGCGAAGCCGCTGATCCAGAACGTACTGTGTGGCGGAACCCCGGCTGCGGGCCAGTTTGGGCAGCGCTGCCGGAGCGGGATAGTACGCGGTAAGAAATCTGAACAGTGTTCCATTCCACGTGGCTTAGCGGGACGTTGAAACTCGACTAAAAAAGCCCGCTGTTCCGTGGAGAGCAGCGGGCAGTTTCAGGAAGCGTGCTGGGATCAACCAGCAAAGGTCAACGAGCGACGCAAGGGTTGGTTGCTGTGCCCGCGACACAGTTAACCAAGCTCATGCTTCACAGCTTGGATGACATAGATCGTGCGGCAAGACATCGCCGGGGGCTGACAAATGGTGTTCGGGATTGTCGCTGTCATTGTCGTTGTACTGGTACCGGCGCTCTCGCCGCAGCTCTAAACTAGGTCAGCGCCAAAATGGGTATCGGGGGAAAGGTCGTTGTATTGTGGATCCCGACAAGCCCCCCGGTCAGCGCGAACGTTCCAATCCGTCGGCCGAACATATGACATCGCGACCAGCGGAGCGACGGCCAGGATAACCAAGCCAAGATCTACGCCACCCCAGAACCCATGCGGTTGCCATACGATCGCCACGCAAGAACCGCCGCATCTGTGTCGCGTGCCACGTCCCTTTTACTGGCGATACGGGTTTTGTTGACCATTGGTCGCCCAGCCGGCCCGACTATTCCGAGCCTTTGACAATACCCGGCTCTACAGTCGGCCCAGAACGCGGGGTCCGGGTTTCTTCGGCGATAACCAGAAGCGCCTCCAATGTGACGGCGATACCGGACATCAGCGCGGAAATGTCAGTGTTTCCACCGGGCAACGCAAGTTCTTCCGCCCTGGTCTGCATGCTGGCGCTCAGTTCCTGGAGTTTCAGGCGCAGGTCGTCGTCCATGGTCACTCTCCGGTTTCAGGCCCGCAGAGGAACGCGCCCATAGACAACCAGTTCCGCGTTTTCAGCTATTCGAACCCGGGTATCTCCAACGCTGACGCTTGAGCCTGAAAAAGGTCCAACCGGTGAGCAGAAGATGCCCAGAGGCATGCTCCGTAGGCCATTGCGAAGGAGATCAGAAGAGCGGTCGCGATAGGTAGACGGTGCATGGCCGGGCTTGTCCTCTTTGTTGCTGACCCGCCCACAACCTTCTGCAACCTGATCGGTTCGCCATAAAGTGTTTACCGCAATGAGATGGTTAAAGAACTGTTTCGAACGCGGTCGCCCGAGTGCTAGCTCGCCCACTCCGTACGCCCGTTCCGTGGCTATCTGCAGGGTTACCTTCGTAGCCATGTGACGCGACTCCTCTTCGCAGCCTCAGAGCCCTATGGTATCGGGGCGATGACATCATCTCGACAGCGCCTGGCCCCAGACTGTGGCCTCAGCGTTTGACTGAAGCGCTGGATTGAATCGCTGCGAGCTCCTGCTGTGAGCAGCAAACGGTCGGCCGTGTCGGGTCGGAAATGTCGAGTTTGTCCCAAGGAATTCGATAAATGCCCTTGCGGTGCCGCAGCCGAACGAGGTCGAGGATGGCCGTGCCGATTGACGAGGCTGACAGGCGCTCGAACGCCGCGAAAATACCGACATGGTATTCGGTGACGATCAATTCGTCGCCATGTTCCTCGGCGACGATCTCTTCCAGATGACCGATACAATGACCCTCCCTTGAAAGTACGCGCCGGCCAGCCAGTTGGTCGAGATTTACGGTATGCATCGTCAAGCTCCCGGAATCTTGCCGATGATGTGGTCGCGAAGCCAGACCTGCCAGTCAAAGATGGCAGTCTTGCGCACATCAATATCGAACTCGATATGGAGGCCGATGTCGCGAGCCTTGCTCCATGCTACCCGATGAGGCTTGGCGTGCCGTTTGCCGCCCAGCTTGGCGGCCAGAATGGCCATCCAGCGTCCGGGAAGCAGTCCCAAGCGGCGCGCCAGCGCAATCGAGCCGATTTCGACGGCAATGACCCTTGGGGGCTTGCCTTGTCTCAGCTGGGCTACCATCCCGTCCACCTTGCCGATCTTGACCTGATTTCCATCGACAATCTGCTTGTCCAAAACATCTCGTATAAGATGCATCAACTGCCTCCCAATATCTGAAGCGGGATGGTGACAACCGCGAGGATGAAGCCAAGCGCAACAACAAACAGCACTGCCGCGTTGGAGATAACGCCGTTGCGATGCTGGCCCATGTAAGACTTGTCATTGAGCAAGAAGAGAAATGGCACGACCGTCAGCGGCAAACTGGCGGCCGTCAGGGCCATTGAAAAGATGGTGAGCTTGAGCGGATCAAGGCCGAGTGCGATCGGAATAGCGGCCGCTAAGATCGTCACGCTATAGACCATGGTGAAGCCTGGATCCTCACGAGGCTTCCGGTCCTCACCCCAATTCCACCCAAACCCCTGCGCGACGAGGTATGCCTGCTGAAGGGCGATTTCGGCGGTGGCGCCGAAGCAGGCGATGCCGAGCGAGGCCACGAACAGCACAAAGCCCCAGAAACCGAACACCGGAGTCAGCATCAACGGCAATTGATGGTAATCGTCCACCTGGGTGATGCCGTTCGCTCCAAGCACCAACGCAGCGACGATAAGCACGCCCACGGAAATGGTCCCGCCGAAACTCATGCCGAGCCCGGCTATGGCGCGATTGGTGCCGAGATAGGTCTTGTCCCACTTATCCTCGATCGCTCCGGCGGAATAAAACATAAAGAGATATGGTGAGATCGAAGCACCAAGAATGCTTACCGCCATGAACCAGTAAGTGGCCGTGTCGTGATGCGGCAAGGAGGGCACCGAACTGACGGCGACCCGCGTCCAGTCAGGCTTGAGGATAACCGCCGCTGCCACGAAGCAGAGCGTCACAAGGCCCAAAAGCGAAACGCCTTTCTCAATCAGGCCGAAAGTGCCTTTCCACAGCAAGAGCCACGCAACGAAGGCTACCGGCAGGGCCCACAATTGGAATCCTATCCCGGTGGCGAGTTCGGCAGCAATGCAGACCCCGCCGATCTCAGCAGACAGCACCAGGAAATTGACCAGAAACGTGCTGACCAAAGGCCAAAGGAACGCATTGAAGCCGAAGCGCTCGCGAATGCCGTCCGCTATCGTGTGCTTGCTGACGGCTGCGAAACGGCCGGCCATCTCCACAAGGAAAATAATGCAGATAGTGCCGAGGAGAATGGCCCAGATCAGCTGAAATTGGAACAATGCACCGGCCTGGGCTGCTGTTGCCAACGATCCGACCTCAAGGAAGCCGCCAACGCTGGTGACGACGCCGAGTGAGATTTCCAGCATTTTTTTCATGGATTTGTCGCTTGATCTGCCGGATTTGCCACCACCAACTTAGCAACGGCATTCCGAAAATCCTGACGGGCTTGCTCCACTTGCCCTTGGTTGCCGCTCTTGATGGCGTCTTCGGCCCGCCCGGCAGCGGCCGTAAGCTGCCGGGCCAATTGCTTGGAGGAGTCCGAAACGTCCGTCCTTTGCAGTTGGCGATCGAGATCAGCTAGCGTCTGCGCCAAAGACCGCAACGTGGCTTCCGCATAGTGGGAAGGCACGGCGCCGGCGATCCAATTGTCGATCACCATGATTGCTGAATTCGCGGCGGACTTCGAGGTCTGCGCCTGCTGTCCTGCAGCGTTGGATGAAGAGCAGGCAGCCAGACAGGCGAGCATCACTGCGCCCGGCAGAAGGCACAGTGTGATGTTGACGAACGATGCTGCGATGCGTGCCATTGGACGCGTAAAGCATTGCGCTTGAAAAGGTTCCGCAAAGCGATTTGGCTCTTACTCGCGTGACGGCTACGAGGGTTGCCAGCAAATGCTGCTGCTTAAATTTGCTGTTCTACCGTGATACGTTTGACCTTAGATGCCGTGCGGATCGTATTCCTTAGTCACGCAATGGGATCGTTCCTCCTCGAGATTTCCGGCTTCGTTGACCCATAGGTTTGAAAAGGTCCGACCCAAAACTCTGCACATACCCGATTGGCTTTTCCACCGCTACCACTGGAAAGGTTATCTATCCACGCGCCCGCGCGCAGCTTCGTCACCGATGAAAGAGCAGCACCATTTAGCCGAGTGGATCTGGATCCCTGGCGTTTTGACCTTTTCGGCGTTAGGGATTTTTCAGCAGCGACGTCTAAGCCTGAAACTGCTAACTCGCCCACTCCGTCCGCCATTTCAGGTCGATGCCCTGGGTCAGGACCTCGGCTTCGTAACCGTGTGAGGCGGCGGCTTTCGCAGCCTTGATGGCGGCCAACACGGCATCGCCGTTGGAATGGTATGGGTATTCCTTCCCGTCGTAACGGATCTTCCAGCGGTCCCCTTCTTTGAAAACATAATACTTCGCAGCCGCCATAGGTACTCCCAGCGAAGAAGCTTGAAACCTTGCTCATGCAGCAAAGCATGACGGTAACCTCTCTACAAGCCGGCAGCCGCCCTGACCGGAGGAGAGCGTCGATGCCCGCGCCAAAAGAAATCAATTCTGGAAAGCGCGCAGCTGTCATGGACGCGGCCGAATATTCATCAATGAGGAAAGGCTCTGGGCTGCTTGCTGCGCATATCTCGAAAAAGTCGACGCCAAACGAAGTTGCACGCCCCGACCATTTCGGACTTTGCATCGTCCTCGACATTGAACGAATAATCTGGGCCGAGTACATCAAGCGCGAACATCATCGCGCGAAACACTCATACTCGCGGACCCGTGCTTGCCCGTTGCGGTCGTTCACAGCCATTCAAGACATGTTTTCCCTGGTCCGAGACCTTAGCGCTTCCAACTCGTCATCAGGGAACCCTTGCTTCCGTATAGGGGGTCTTTACGAGGACGGCCAACGGTTGGGATGGTCGCGACCGCATCATCGTGCTGATCCTTGGTGGTACATTCGTCGTAAGCGCCGAACCGGGGATATGCGCCTACCACCAAAAAATCATCGGATGAAGCGAGACATTGGTGCCCGGTCCCTGCCGGGAGAATCGCCACGTCGCCGGCCGTCACCGTCAGCGTCCGCCCCTTCTTACCGCCAAACCGGACCTTGGCCGTCCCGCGCGCAACCCCTAGGACCTCGTGTATTTGCGAATGGTAGTGGACGTAGTCATAGATGCCATTTCGCCAGCTATGGTCCCAACCGTTTGTTTTGAAAATCACCTCCATGACGGCGGCCGGATCAAGCCTCTCCGGCAGCTTCACCGCACCGCGATAAATAACAAGCGGCCAGGACGGATGATTGGGCACCAGCCCGTCGTCAACAAACCGGAACTCGTTCGATTTTCGCTGCCTCACGAAGGCGGCGACTTCGTCTTTGCTCGGTGTCGCGAAACCGGTGATGGACTCGATCGCCTTTTTGGTGGTTTGCAGGATGCTCATCAATGCGGTCTCCACCGGATAGATGCAAAAGCCTTTCAGTTTAACATGCTTCAAGGTCCACCGGTTCCGCCTGCTTGGCAGGCCTGGCTCCAGTTGCCATGCAGGATAAGTGCGAAATCTGGTGGATTTCCCGACAAAAACTTTTTGCGGTCGGCATGTTCAGCTCAGACGTCGCGTGCCGCTTAACGTCCGATGACCTGGCGAATAATCTGGTCGTCGGGATCGAAGTCCCCCAAATCCTCGAACGTGACTTAGGAGCGCTGCCCAATGCACTTCAGGCAGGTTTAGAGCTCGAACCGATGTCCGATGGGTCCGGTAGGGTTCCATTGTACGTTTTTTACCAACGAGTTGCCTGCCATTCGGGGTGTTGTAGATTTCGAGGGCGGCAACCCCTCAAGAAGCCGCGGTGGCCGACGTGGACTGAGGCAAGCTTCACCGGCATTCCTCTCCCGCGTCGGTCATTCGGGCTCGATTGCGAAGGCAACCTGCGCGGTGGTCTTGCGGTCCTGCCCGTCGTCAGGCGCGCAGGACCGCTTTTTTTTCGACAACGGGTGCGCCATTGCCTCGCCCGATCAATGCGTTAAGCCGCCTCTGAGGACACCGCTGAGTTGCCGTCATAATGCCGGCATGGTTACGGACGTTCATGCCGCCCGCCGGTGAATTTCAACCCATGCCTTCCAGCTGCTTCCTCGATCGAAAGCGCGCGCATCTGCGACAAAAGATCGAAGTTTAACCTAAACGGCGACCGTCATTGCTGGTTCCTTGAAGCTGGAAATCGAGCATCCAATATCTTGCGGATGGCGCCGCGAGCGAACCCGACCCATTCTGGGTGTTGGCTTTCTCGCCGCTGCCGCGATGGCAAAATTAAGTGGAGGAACGTATGGCAGACATTTTTGAACCGCCGCTGCTGGTCGACGACACATCTTTCGGCAAGAGGTCGATCCGTGATGCGATGGACGCGATCGAGTTCCTCGAAGAGTGGCCTTTTGAAAAGCGGAGCAAGTTGCATGCATGCGCTTGCGAGGCCTGCTGCGCCGCATATGATGGCCGCTGTGAGGCCAAAGCGGCTCGGGAAGCCTTCATTGCGTGGGCACGCTGGGCGGGCATAATCGCCAGTGGAGCGGCGATGTTCGAAGGTAAGGAACGGGCAGGCGTCGTCGAATTGCTCTGAGGAAGCCTTCGCCGTCGAAAAGCAATTCCTATTTTGGCGTCGGCTGGGTATCCGGCTGCTGCACATGGCCTTTAGCGGTGATCTCTTTCGATGCCGATAGGTGAGGCTCTGCTTCAAACATGGCGCCGCGGTCTCAAGCCTGTGGACGGATCTAGCACCGTCGATGCAACGCGCTAGTGCCGGCCCAGAATTTGCAACTCAATCTTCACGGCCTGAAGGGGGGAGTTGTTCAGCGGCGTCTACATATCTCGCGATCGACTAGCCGCGTTGCGTGCGGGCACGCCTGATCCCATCCGGTGGATCGTCATAGACAATCATGGAATTCCGGACTGGGCGCGCGAGGGAGAAGTTCACACCACCGGAGCTCCGTTCAGGACTCGCCTGCCCCAAGAAGCCAGCGTGTACCGGCGATCCACGCAGGGTTGGCCGTTCAAGTCGCAAACGAGAGTCGCTACGAAGAAGGCTATCGGAAATGAAATCAGCATTGGGTGGATCGGATGGCTGCAATGCTTACCGTGCTACGCGGATTGCTGGTCATGCGACGTCTCCACAGCATGGCACACGCCATGCAAACCGGTTGCATGATCCAAAGTGCGTGCAGCCTAAACCGAACCTGGCGGCGGTGGTGCCCACTGGACTGCTGCTGTCGTTGATCGTGGTGCTCATCCTTCTGTTCACCGGTTGGATGGCTTGGGAAATGGTTACCCGAGCGTCGCGTAGGTGTCGCTGACGACGGCTCAGGTGAGGTGCACTGATCGGCCAGCGCCACCGCGATCTCGAGACACTCAATCGTGGCGGCGCAGAGTAGCGCCGAAGAGCCTTCGCCTTGGCGAAATACCAAGTTCTTCAAAGCCGGGTATCTGTTGCGATGACATGTTGTCGATCTGAATCAGTTCCACTTGATTCGGTGTGACGGATGAACTCGCAAGCATTTGCGCCGTCGATACCAATACGTGCCAAGCAGCAAATGGCACTGGAACGAGAATGGGTGTAAGGCCGGCTGGGTGTGCAACGGTTCTGAGAAGTTCCTTATAGAAGTAGACGCCAGGACCGCCGCATTGATCGCACGCGTTTCCGACTCTGCAACGCTCCTACGGTCGCCTCTGCCACATCGTCCACATAAGCCGGTCGCAATCTTGGGCCGTGACCGAACATCGGATAGCAGTGTGCGCGAAGGCAAGCAGCTTGTTTTCGAGAAGCTTCAGAAGAATGCTGCCGACGACCGCAGCTTTTCTGAACCTGCTCAAAGCTCCAGAAAATCGTGGGCAATTGTGTTCCGCTCCTCGTCACGGAAGCCGGCCCTGAGATGCTGCAGGTTGAATGGGCTCGCGCGCAGCAGGCTCTCGAGGCCGCCAACGTGCTGGAAGATGTCAACGAGAAGCGACGGCGCTTGGCGGCGCGACAGAACCTTCCGTAGGCCACTTGGGGGTCCGCTGCTTTGAGCTTGCGCAAATATCGGCTATTCATTGGACCTTGAAGGTAAATCCGTGTTCCGCCACCAGACAGATCATGGATGTGTTGGGTCACGATGAAATCGATCACGCGGGCGGAAAGCAGTCGACGCGCACATGCCTGATTGGCCTGCCACCGGAGATCGCCTCTGCCGCGCGCGCTATTCCCTGAGCATCGATGCCATAGTGCCGATAAAGATGGGCGATAGTGCCGGTCTGCCCGAAATGCTCAACGCCAAGCGGTCGAACGCGGTGACCCGCGACAGATCCCATCCAAGCAAGTGTCACCGGATGACCGTCAACGACTGTGATCAGCGTGCAGTTCGTAGGCACCTGGTCCAAGAGTCTCTCGACATGGCTTCTTGCGTGAATAACGCCACGTTCTCGCGCAAGTAGGGCCGCGGTCCAGCCGGCGTTGAGCCGGTCGGCCGAGGTGACAGCAAGCAGCCCGACATCTCGCCTGTCCTCGCCCATCAAGCCAACTGCCTCAATGGCTTCGGGAGCAACGGCCCCGGTGTAAATCACCACGACTTCCGAGTTCGGACCAGGCTCGCGCATCCAGTAGCCGCCGTTGACGATATGCCGGGAAAGCTCCGGCCCGATCTCGCGGCTCGGCTGTTCGATCGAGCGCGTAGACAGCCTGCAATAGACAGAGCCGCCAACGGCGTCCCGTAGCCAGGTGGTTTCATCGGGCTCGGCATCTCCCGAGCGCTGAACATAGTCAAACGAGAACCGCATGATCGTCGCCAGCTCGTCGACGAAGGCGGGCTCGAAAGTGGCCAGACCATCCTGCGCCATACCGATGAGCGGCGTTGCTATCGACTGGTGGGCGCCGCCTTCCGGCGCCAGCGTCACGCCTGAGGGTGTCGCGGCCACGATGAAGCGAGCGTCCTGGTAGCAGGCGTAGTTCAACGCATCGAGCCCGCGCTCGATGAATGGGTCATAGAGCGTTCCAACCGGCAACAGACGTTCGCCGAAGACCGAGTGTGAAAGGCCGAGCGCCGAAAGCAGGATGAAGAGATTCATTTCGGCAATGCCGAGTTCGATGTGTTGTCCCTTGGGTGAGAAATCCCAGTTGAAAGTCGATGGAATTCGTTCCTTGCGAAAGAGATCGGCCATCTCGTTGCGCGCAAACAGCCCACGGCGGTTTACCCAGGCGCCAAGATTGGTCGAGACGGTGACGTCCGGCGACGTCGTAACGATGCGCCTCGCGAATTCGTCCTCCCGCTTGCTGATCTCATGCATCAGCAAGCCGAAACCCTGCTGGGTCGACATTTGCGGTTGCAGAGGCACATTTAGGACGGCAGGCACATCGATATGGACCGATGTGTAGCGTCTTCTGCCTTTGGCATTGAAGGGGGCGTTGCGGACAAAATCAGAGATATCCGACACTTGCGAAAGACCTTCGTAAGGTTCCCACTCCCTGCCCGCCCTGACGCCGTGTGCAGCGCGCAACTCGTCAATCTGGGCCTTGGTCATCAGCCCGGCATGATTGTCCTTGTGGCCGGCCAGCGGCAAACCAAAGCCCTTGACGGTGTAGGCGATGAAGCAAACCGGTCGATCATGCGTGCGCGCGTTGGCGAAGGCCTCGACCAGTGTCGGCAAGTCGTGACCACCTAGATTGGTCATCAGCCGAGCCAACTCTTCGTCGCTGCGGCTCTCTATGAGCTTGGATACCGCACCCTGGTCGCCGATATCGTCAAGCAGGCGTTTTCGCCACGCCGCGCCGCCTTGATACGTCAGCGCGGAATAGAGCTGGTTAGGACAATGATCCAGCCATTGTTTGAGCGTCGCGCCGCCCGCCTCTGAGAAAGCCGCTTCCAGCAAGTGGCCGTATTTGACCAGGACCACGTCCCAGCCGAAGTTCCTGAACAGCGACTCGAACCGTTCCCACAGGCCTTCGCGCACGACCGCGTCGAGGCTTTGCCGGTTGTAGTCCACGATCCACCATGTGTTGCGAAGGCCATGCTTCCACCCCTCCAGAAGCGCCTCGAAGATATTGCCCTCGTCCATCTCGGCGTCGCCGATCAGGGCGACCATCTTTCCAACCGGCAGTTGCGCGCCCAATCCCTTGGCGTGAAGATAATCCTGCACAATCGACGCAAACAGCGTCTGGGCAACGCCCAGGCCAACGGAACCGGTCGAGAAGTCGACGTCGTCGGCATCCTTTGTCCGCGAGGGATAGGATTGGGCCCCTTTGTAGCCGCGAAAATTCTCCAGCTTTTCGCGGCTCTGATTGCCGAAAAGATACTGGATGGCGTGAAACACCGGACTGGCGTGCGGCTTGACCGCAACCCTGTCCTGCGGCCGAAGAACCGCGAAGTAGAGAACCGTCATAATCGTCGCCAGCGAAGCGGACGATGACTGGTGGCCGCCGACCTTCAGCCCGTCTTCGTTGGGCCGGATGTGATTGGCGTTGTGGATCATCCAGGTGGAGAGCCACAGCACCTTTTTCTCCAGCGCCGCCAGTTGTTGTGTGTCCATCTTCGCCGCCCTCATTTGACGGACCCGACCATAGACCACCACCAAAAGGGATTTTGGCCAATTTGCGCTGTAAAATGCCACACAATTGGCTATATCAGCGAACCTTGCCGGCTCTGGAGACCAAAAATGTCAAGCATGGCTCTCGATGATATTGACCGCAAGATCCTGACAGTCTTGCAATCCAACGCGCATGCGACAAGCGAGCAACTGAGCGAGGCGGTGGGATTGTCACCGTCCCCCTGTGCCCGCAGGGTCCGCAATCTGGAAGCGGCCGGTGTCATTACAAGCTATGTCGCGATCGTCGATCAGTTGAAAGTCGGATTGCCCATCAGCGTATTCGCCTCGATCAAGCTCGAGCGGCAGCGCGAAGAGGAACTCGACCGTTTCGCGAAGGCCGTCCAACGCTGGCCGGAAATCGTCGAGTGCTACCTGATGACAGGACAGCGTGACTATCTGTTGCGCATTGTCGTAAAGGACCTGCAGGCCTATGAGGCCTTTCTGAAGCGCACCCTCACCCGGCTCGAAGGGGTCGCTTCGATAGAATCGAGCTTTGCCTTGGGGCAAGTGAAGCACGCGCAACCGCTGCCTATCGAGTAGACCCTTGACGTGCGCTTTGGCGGCGTCCCTGGATCAGGGCTTCTCTTTCTTGGCTTTCGCAAAGCCGCGATCGGTCGCGATGAACCGCTCAAGCATCGGCGCGATCAGACGCAAAGGATCAGCAGAGGGTTGCCCCACCTCGCGCCCGAGAATCTCTGCATATCTCACCAGGTCGCGATGCAGCGGAGCCGGCAACTCCACCGTGATCTTGACCGGCCTGTCGTCGGTGATCGCAGCCAGTTTCAACTTGGCCATTCTTCAGCCTCCGTAAGGTTCAAGCACAAGGTCGCGGGTGACGAGGACGCGAACCGGGAATCCCGGTCTGATCGCAAGCGTTGGCGCGATGTCGAGCTGGCGCTGGACGATCTGCTGGCCGACCCGACTGACGCTGTCGGAGGCGCCGTCTCGCAGCGCGCGCGCAATTTCGCTTTCCTGGCCGGACGAGCCCGCCTGCGCGCCGACGCTCAGGAGCGTCGACAGCGTCGCTGCCTTGAACAGCTCTCCCCAATGGTAGTCGACACCATCCTCTAGACCGGCATAGCCCTGCGGATCCGTGCCGGGCTGCCGTTCCAGAACGATGGAGTGTCCATCGGGAAAAATCAGCCGGTTCCAGACAAGCAGCACGCGGCGTTGCCCGAACCCAACCCCGTTGTCGTACTGGCCTACAATGCGTGTTCCCTGTGGAATGAGCAGCGCCCGGCCGGTCGGGCTGTCATAGACATTCTCCGTTACCTGGGCGCTGATTTGGCCGGGCAGATCCGAGCGGATGCCTGTGACGAGCGCAGCCGGGATTACAGCGCCGGCCTGGAGCACATAAGGTGACGCCGGGGGCATGACGCGATCGGGAGCCACGGTCTGGCGATCCGCCGCGGTGTTGAGGAAAGCGGATTGGCGGTCCTGCGCATTCGGCTGGCCGGCCTGCCCGGCGAGCTCGCCGAGGTTTGGCATGGCAAGCGATCCAGATGTATCGGCGATCGTTGCGCTTCCTTGTCCTTCCTGAAAGAAGACATGCGACGTTCTGGCCGCCTCCTCTTCTGCCACCCGGCGCTGCTCTGCCTCGTCCACCGCGGGGGTCGCGATCATCGGTGACTGTCCCTTGTTTTGCGCATCGAGGATCGGCCTGCCGAGATCGCCAGGCAGCGGCGGCCCGAGGATCGGGCCGGAATAGTCGCGCGGCAAGCTTGCCAACCCATCGGCGGGCTGACGATTTGACGTCGAAATCAGCTCGTCGCCTTGTTTGCTCGTGTCGCCGTCCCGCAGAGCGTACACCAGCGCAACGCCAATGCTGAGCGAGGTGGCCAAGCCTATACTGGCGAGCACCTTGCGCGACAGGCGGGTCACGCGCGGCGGGTCGGCGCGAAGCCGCATCGGTTCGGCGGCAACATCGCTATCGGTCATGGCTGCTCCCCTCCGCCTGTTTTTGCGCCGGCCGTTCCAACGCGGCCGACGCTCGGCATTTGCCGCAGCCGGCCCTGTGCTCGTCCGTCGAGTCGGACAATCCTTACCGTCTGCTGCCGCTTGCCGCTGCCAAGACGCAGTTCGGCCGCGCCGAAGAGGCGGTCGACGATCAGGATGTTCTGGTAGACGCGGCTGTTGGCGATCTCGGCTTCGCCGTCCGGGCCGATGACGAAGATCGGCGGCATCTCGCCTTGCACGATTCCACGCGGAAACGCGACATAAACCTTGCGGCCATCGTCAAAGACGCTGACGGGCTTCCAGGGTGGCGCATCGCCTGTCAGGCCGTAGCGGTAATTGCGCGCGGCCATGTCGGGTATCACCGGCGTCGTCGGGATGGCTTGTCGCGAACCGGCCCGCGGCGCCGGGTAGGACCATGCGACGGCGGGCATGTAGGTCTTGGCCCCCGCGCGCAGTTCGAGCATATAGCTGCGCCGATCCGTGGCGATGACGAGATTGGTCTTGATGTCGGCCCGCGAGGGTTTCACCAGGACATGCACGCGCCGGGTAATGCCCGATCCGCTTTCGGTGTCACCGATGATCCAGCGCGCCGTATCCCCTGCCGCGATCGGACCCTCGCCTGCAAGGCTCTCGCCGGGCTCGAGAGCTATGTCGGTTATCTGACCGGGTGAGGCATAGACCTGATAGAGCGCGCCCTCGCTCCAGGGATAGATCTGGATGGCGTTGTAGTAGCCCTTCCGGCGCGGCTCTACACGCGCTACGGCATTGGCGTTCTCCACCCGCGCGGTCGGTGTGTTGCCGGCGCCACCGCCACGCGCGGGAGCCCAGGCCGGGGGCATGAGCAGCGGCCTTGGTCGTTCTTCGCGTGCGATCTTCGGCAGAGCGGCCAAGGGCGGCACATAGGGATCGTAGCGGATGTTCGGCGGCTTTGTTGGCGTCGCGGCGCACCCTGCGAGGAATGCTGCTGCCGACACCAGCGCGGTCGACAGCAGGTATCCTCTGAGTGAAGGGACAGCGACAACACGCAATCTGAGGCTCATTGGCTCATCTCCCGCGACCAGTTGATGGCGTTGACGTAGATTCCGAGCGGATTGGCGCGAAGCCGTTCCGCGTCGCTCGGCGGCTGCATGACGATTGTCAGGATTCCGGTCCAGCGCTCCGTTCCCGAGAGCTGCCCATGGTCGTAGTGCCGCTCGATCCAGGCGACACGAAACGAATCCGGCGAGGCGCGGATGACCGACGACACCTCTACCGAAACCTGCTGCTTGCCGACCTTGGAGAACGGATCGTTGGCGCGAGCGTAGTCGTTGAGCGCGGCGGCACCCTGGTCGGTGGTCCATTCGTAGGCACGCAGCCAGTCCTGGCGCACGATGATCGCATCAGAAGGGATGGAGCGCACCTGTTCGACGAAACGGGCGAGATGCCACGCAATCTGAGGATCGGTCGGCTTGTAGCCGGCGATCGCGGGCGCGGTCGCCTGCGCCTGTCCCAGCGCATCGACCTGCACCACCCAGGGCACGACAGTGCCACGCGCCGACAGCCAGACAAGGGCGGCGGCGAGGCCGGTCGACAGGATCAGCGACCCGAAAGCCATGGCACGCCAGTTCCTTGCCTGAACGCGCGCGGAACCGATGCGCTCATCCCAGATTTGCGCTGCCTTCTGATAAGGCGTTTCCGGTCGAGGGATCTTGCCGTAGTGAACGGCTGGGCGCCGAAAGACATTCATTGGTTATTCGCCTTCAGAAAGAGAAATCGAAGCGCCGCCGCCGTGGCTGTCGCCGCCCCGCACGGCATGGGCGGCAGTCTGGGCGCCGTGTGACAGACGCTGGGATCGCTGCAGGCGTTTGGCCCATTCGGGCTGGGTGCCGGATGGATTGCCGACCCAGGAAGAAGGAACCGTAGGCGGCGAAGCGGCATTGCCAACCGTACCCATGGTTGAAGATCCACCAGTGATCCCGGCCGCCGAACTGGCGCCGGCGGTGAAGCTCGCCTTGAATGACTGGCCGGCGCGTGCCGCGGCGCGCTTGAGTGGTGAAACGGCAGCGGAGGCGCCGGCGCTTGCGATGCCGCCCGCGCCGGAGGCGAGGCCGGCGGCGCCGGCCTGTCCGGCCGCCGCGAGCATGAAAGCCGCCGAGCCGCCACCGGCGAGCGCGGTCGCGCCGCGCGCTGCCGACGCCGCTCCCGACAACGCTGACGCCCCGCCCCGCGCCGCCAGACCGGCTGCGCCGAACCCGGCAAGCGTCATGCCACCCGCTGCAAGACCGGTGGCGACGGCCGCGCCGGCGCCGAGCTGCGGTCCGCCTGAGACAATGCCGTTCGCGATCCCGGGGCCGAATATGCCGAGGCCAAGCAACGACAGCGCCGCCAGAACAATCGCCATGGCTTGATCGATGGTCGGGCTCTCGCCGCCAAAGCCTTGGGTAAATTCCCCAAACAGCGTCGAGCCGATACCGATGACGACGGCCAGCACCAGCACCTTGATACCGGACGAGATGACGTTGCCAAGCACCCGCTCGGCCATGAAGGCCGTCTTGCCGAAGAGACCAAACGGGATGAGGACGAAGCCAGCCAGCGTCGACAGCTTGAATTCGATCAGCGTGACGAAAAGCTGCACGGACAGGATGAAGAAGGCGAGCAGCACCAGCGCCCAGGCGAAGAGCAGGCAGGCGATCTGGATGAAATTCTCGAAGAAGGAGACATAGCCCATCAGGCCCGAGATGGCTTCGAGCAACGGCCGCCCGGCATCGAGGCCGGTTTGCGCCACCTTGCCGGGCCGCAGCAGGTCCTCGACCGTGAAGGAGGTGCCGCTGGCTTTCAGGCCAAGACCTGAGAAACTTTCAAAAACGACGCGCGCCAGGCTGTTCCAGTTGGAAATCAGATAGGCGAAGACACCGACGAAAAGCGTCTTCTTGATGAGCCGGGCCAGAATGTCGTCATCGGCGCCCCAGCTCCAGAAAAGCGCGGCAAGCGTCACGTCGATGACGATGAGCGTGGTAGCGACGAAGGCGACTTCGCCGCCGAGCAGGCCGAAGCCGCTGTCGATATAGCGCGTGAACGTAGCGAGGAACTGGTCAATGACGCCGGTGTTGCCCATGTCTATCGTTTCCCTTGGCCACTCGAACCTGGGGCGCCCAATGCCTGGCCCGCCGACGGTGATCTGAAGCCGAGGAAGCGATCACGTTGCGCGGCCCACAGGCGCGAACAATCCTTGTCAAGGAGCGCGGCCTCGCCAAGGCTCTGGCAGTGGCGAAGGCCTTCACGCAGCGCACTTGGCGCCAGCGTGACCGGGGCCGGCGAACCAGAACCGTCCGGCGTTTGCCTGTCGCGGGTCATTTCGAGCGGGGCAGCCGCGATCGCCGCCGCGACGAAGACGACGGCGCCCAGGCGAAGGAGTATCTTGCCATCCACGTCGCGCAACCTCAGCGGTTGAACATCGCGCCATTGCCGGCCTGGTAGCCGGATCCGGCGCGCAAAAAGCGACGACGCTGCTCGCGTCCCTGTTCGGCGGCCGCGGAGCGTTCCGCTTCGCTCAACGCCGCGGCGCGGCCGTTGGCGGCGACAACAGCCGTCAGGTCAGCGAGCTGCTGGGCCTGCAGCGCCAGAAGCTGATTGCCGGCTTGCGTCGCCTGCAGCGCGCCCGTCGCCGATTGGCTGGCTCCGACCAGCGACGACATCTGCACGCGGTTGGTGTCGATGTTTGCGACGGCTCCCGCCTGCACACGCATGGCGTCCTGAAGACCACCGACTGTATTTTGCCATCGCGAGCGCGCGTCCGCGACAAGCTGCTGCTCCGGCGCGGACAGGGAAACCTTCCCGTATTTCTCCTGGAACATCCTGTCGACCTGCTCGACATTGAAGGCGATGTTCTGCGCCTGGTTGAGCAGCTGTTGCGTGCGTTGTACCGATTGCTGCAGCGCCTGCAGTGAAGAGAAGGGCAAGCTCGCGAGATTGCGGCCCTGGTTGATCAGCATCTGCGCCTGGTTCTGCAGCGAGGTGATCTGGTTCGTCACCTGCTGAAGCGACCGCGCGGCCGTCAGAACGTTCTGGGCGTAGTTGGAAGGATCGAAAACGATGAACGCCTGGGCTGGCGTTGTCAGCAGCACCGGTGCGATCGCGAGCGGCGCGCAGAGCATGGCGCCAAGGGCAAGAGAGCGCGCGCGCAAACGATAAGTATTCATGACTGAGACTCCTTTTGCGTTTGTAGGTTCAGGTTAGAAAGCCCGGCAATGAGGTCAGCGGCCCAGCCAACGTCTCGGGCGCGCAGCCAGGCCGGCAGGAAGTCGTCGCGACCATGTTCGGCCACGATGCTGGCGATCAGGGCCTGATCCGCCTTGGAGGATGCAGCGCAAAGCGCGAGGCCGATTTCGGAGAGGCCCAGTTCGAACAGCCGATTGCCGCGCCGCGACTGGCAGTAATAGTCGCGCTTGGGCGTCGCGCGCGCCAGGATTTCTATCTGGCGATCGTTGAGACCGAAGCGGCGATAGATATCCGTGATCTGCGGCTCGATCGCGCGCTCGTTCGGCAGCAACAGCCTGGTCGGACAACTTTCGATGATCGTCGGCGCGATGTTCGAACTGTCGATGTCGGACAGCGACTGGGTGGCGAAGACGACGCTGGCGTTCTTCTTGCGCAACGTCTTCAGCCATTCGCGCAATTGACCGGCGAACCCCGCATCGTCGAGGGCAAGCCAGCCTTCGTCGATGATGAGCAGCGTCGGACGGCCGTCGAGCCGGTCGCCTATGCGATGGAACAGGTAGGAGAGCACGGCTGGTGCGGCTTGCGTGCCGATGAGGCCCTCGATTTCGAACGCCTGCACGGATGCGTGTCCGAGATGTTCGGTCTCGGCGTCAAGCAGCCGGCCGTAAGGGCCGCCAACACAATAGGGGCGCAGCGCCTGCTTCAGCTCATTGGCCTGCAACAGCACGCTAACGCCAGTGAGGGTGCGTTCCTCGACCGGCGCCGACGCAAGCGATGTCAGCGCGGCCCAGATATGCTCCTTGGCATCTGGATTAATCTGGAGGCCCTGGCGTGTGAGCATCGCGACGATCCAGTCGGCGGCCCAGGCGCGCTCATATGTGTCGTGAATGCGGGCCAGCGGCTGCAGCGAAACGGATGCCTCCACGCTCTCGGCAAGCCCGCCACCCAGATCGTGCCAGTCACCGCGCATAGCGAGCGCGGCGGCGCGGATCGAACCCCCGAAGTCGAAGGCGAAAACCTGGGCCTTGTCGTAGCGGCGGAACTGCAGGGCCATCAGCGCGAGCAGCACCGACTTGCCGGCGCCTGTAGGGCCAACGACCAGGGTATGGCCGACATCGCCGACATGCAGGACCAACCGGAATGGGGTCGAGCCTTCTGTCTTGCCGTAAAGCAAGGGAGGACTGACCAGATGCTCGTCCCGTTCCGGCCCCGCCCACACGGCAGAGAGTGGGACCATGTGAGCAAGATTGAGCGTTGAGACGGGAGGCTGGCGGACGTTGGCATAGGCGTGCCCGGGCAAGGAGCCGAGCCAGGCCTCGACGGCGTTGACAGTCTCGATGATTGTCGTGAAGTCGCGACCCTGGATGACTTTCTCGACAAGCCGCAATTTCTCGTCAGCCACGCGCGGGTCGGCATCCCATACAGCGACGGTCGCGGTGACATAGGCCATGCCCGACATGTCGGCGCCGAGTTCCTGCAGCGCCTCGTCGGCGTCCGCCGCCTTGTTGGCGGCGTCGGTGTCGACGAGCACGGACGTCTCGTTGGTCATCACCTCCTTGAGGATCGAGGCAATGCTCTTGCGCTTGGCAAACCACTGGCGCCGGATCCTGGTCAGGAGCCTGGCGGCATCGGTCTTGTCGAGCAGGATCGCCCGCGTCGCCCAGCGGTACGGGAAGGCGAGCCGATTGAGATCGTCAAGCAGGCCGGGCGTTGTCGCGGTCGGGAAGCCGACGATGGTCAGCACGCGAAGATGCTGGTGGCCAAGGCGTGGCTCGAGGCCGCCCGTCAGCACCTCATCGGCCACGAGCGCATCGAGGTAGATCGGCGTCTCGGGAACCCGCAACCGGTGGCGTTTGGTCGAGACCGTCGAATGCAGATAGGTCAGCGTTTGTCCGTCATCGAGCCACTGGCATTCAGGCATGAATCCGTCGAGCAGGGACACCACGCGCTCTGTCCGGTCGACAAAGGCGCGCAGGATCGCGCGAGGATCCACGCTTGATTGCTCGCGACCTTCGTAAAGCCATCCTTCGGCACGCGCCGCGTCTTCAGGCGGCGGCAGGAAAAGCAAGGTTAGAAAGTAGCTCGAGACGAAATGAACCCCCGCTTCTTCGAAATCGGCTTTGCGCTCGGCGTCGAGCAGGCCGGAGGCGGCGTCGGGAAACTGGGTCTCGGGATACGTCGCGGCTTCATGGCGCTGCGCCTCGACGAAGATGCTCCAGCCCGAGCCGAGCCGACGAAAGGCATTGTTGATGCGCGAGGCCACCGCAACCAGTTCGGCTGCAACGGCGGAATCGAGATCGGGGCCACGAAACGTCGCGGTGCGCTGGAAGCTGCCGTCCTTGTTGAGCACGACACCGGGCGCGACAAGGGCGACCCAAGGCAGATAATCGGCCAGGCCGCTGGCGGTCCGACGATATTCGGCAAGGTTCATCATGCCGAGACCCTCAAACCGAAAGATGTGCGGGCAGCCGCAGGTGCCGGCGCCCGACTTCGAAAAACAGCGGATCGCGCCTGGCGGCCCAGACCGCCGTGAAATGGCCGAGCGCCCAGATGATGAGACCGACCAGCCAGAGCCTCAGCCCAAGGCCGACCGCACCGGCAAGCGTGCCGTTCAGGATCGCGATGGCGCGTGGCGCGCCGCCAAGCAGGATGTGCTCGGTCAGCGCCCGGTGAACGGGGACCGTCCAGCCCGGCACGGCATCGAGTTGTTCGAAAGCCGTTGCCATCAGATCAACGCCCCGCCACCGAAAGAAAAGAACGACAGAAAGAAGCTCGATGCGGCAAAGGCGATCGAGAGGCCAAAGACGATCTGGATCAGCCGCCTAAAGCCGCCAGAGGAGTCGCCAAACGCCAGCGTCAGGCCCGTGACGATGATGATGATGACGGCGATGATCTTGGAGACCGGCCCTTCGATCGATTGCAGGATCTTCTCGAGCGGCTGTTCCCACGGCATCGACGAGCCTGACGCATGGGCTACCGGCGCGATCATGAAGCTGACGGCAAGGGTGATCCCGGCCGTGGTCGCGAGGTTGCGAGATGCGCGCGCAAGTGTGCGGATCATGAGTTCTCTCCTGTGTTGTTCAAGGTGGCTTCAACGGTGCAGTAGTCGCCATCAGGACCGAGCCCCTCGACGCGCGTGAGTTCGGCCAGCCGCCGTGCGGAACCCCGTCCGGCAAGGACCGCGACAAGGTCGATCGTGTCGGCAATCAGCGCGCGTGGGACGGTGACGACGGCTTCCTGGATAAGCTGTTCCAGCCGGCGGAGCGCGCCGATCCCGGAACCGGCATGCAAGGTGCCGATACCGCCGGGGTGCCCGGTGCCCCAGGCCTTGAGCAGGTCGAGCGCCTCGGCGCCGCGCACCTCGCCGATGGGGATGCGGTCGGGCCGCAGGCGCAACGAGGAGCGAACCAGATCGGAGAGCGTGGCGACGCCATCCTTGGTGCGCATTGCGACAAGGTTGGGAGCGGCGCATTGCAGTTCGCGGGTGTCCTCGATGATGACGACCCGGTCCGTTCCCTTCGCCACCTCGGCGAGCAGCGCGTTGGTCAGCGTCGTCTTGCCGGTCGAGGTGCCGCCTGCAACGAGGATGTTTGCGCGGCCAGCAACGGCGGCGCGCAGGATTGCGGCCTGGCTGCGGGTCATGACGCATGTCGCGACATAGTCATCGAGCGTGAACACGGCGACCGCGGGTTTGCGGATCGCGAAGGCAGGTGCTGCGACGACCGGCGGCAACAAGCCTTCGAAACGCTCGCCGGTTTCCGGCAACTCCGCCGAGACCCGGGGGGAACGGGGATGCACTTCGGCGCCGACATGATGCGCGACGAGCCGCACGATCCGCTCACCATCGGCAGGCGTCAGCGTTTCCCCCGTATCGGCGAGGCCTTGGGAAAGCCTGTCCACCCAGATGCGGCCATCTGGGTTCAGCATCACTTCCACGATAGCGGCGTCGTCAAGGAACCGGGCGATGGCCGGCCCGAGCGCGGTGCGCAGCATGCGCGAACTGCGTGTGTGTCCTTCGGTGTTGTTGTACGAGATGACCATCTTGTTCCCGTCCGAGCCGGGAACACGTCAAAAAGCCCCGGTCGCGGGATGATCAAAAGAGCTGTGGATCAGTCCGATTCAACAGGTTTCGGCAGGCGTCGAGGCGCAGCGTGCAAAGAGAGGCGAACGGCGGCCCCATCGATCCAAGGCCACCAGGCCGGTTCGGGCGTCGGAAAAGGTTCCGTCTAATGTGAACATATGCAATAATAAGTTCATATTTATTGACAGATGACAGTTTCCGCGCCTATGAGAGGCTGGCGATGGCCCTGGTCATACAGGATCGTCCCCATCACCAGACGGAGGATTGCCATGTGGCCAGGTTCGGGAGCGTCAGCCTCTGCGCGTGCAGCCATCCTCGTCAGGTGCACCCGAAGAAAGCCGGCATCGCCGGCGCTACCATCACCATATGCCGTGGAGGGTTGAGACGCCTAGTGAGCACGTTCGAGATCTGGTTGGGCATTTTGCAAGGCGTTCGCACCACGGCGACGGTTACGGCCTATGGCCTGGTCTTTGCGGTTCCGTTCGCGCTGGTCTTCGGCATCGCGCAGTTTCTAACCACCGGTTTAACGCGCTTTCTGGTGACCGCGGTGATCGAGTTCTGGCGCAGTTCCGCCGTCGTCGTCCTGCTCTTTGTCTTTTACTATGTGCTGCCAGTGGTCGGGGTCACTTTATCAGCGCTGACCGTCAGTGCGCTGGTGCTCGGTCTCAACGCCGGCGGCTATGCCAGCCAGGCTGTGCGCGCTGGCCTTCAGTCCCTGCCTGCCGGCCAGCGAGAAGCTGGCATGGCGCTCGGCCTCTCGCGCGCGCAGATCCTGCTCCTGGTCGAACTGCCGCAGGCGCTGGTTGCCATGAGCCCGACCTTCGTCAACACCCTCATACAGCTCGTCAAGGCGACGGCGCTGGTGTCGCTGGTAACGCTGACGGACATGACGTTCCGCGCCAAGGAGATCGCGCAGACCCAGAACAATCCGGTCGCGATCTATTCGGCGCTGCTGCTTGCGTTCTTTGTCGTCTGCTATCCGATCACGCTTGCCGGCCGCTGGCTCGAGGCTCGTGTCAACGTCGAAAAAGGACCGTCGCGTGGGATTTGACGTGGGCTTTGCGTTGTCGACGATCCCGATCATTGTCGGCGCGATTGGTGCCACCCTGTTTGCCACCGTTTTGAGTTGTGTTGGCGCTTCGGCTGTCGGCTTCACCTTCGAAATAATCCGTCGCAGCGGTGGCGCGCCCGGCTTTGCGGTGCGCTTCCTGATCGACTTCATCCGCTCCACGCCGGTTCTGGCCTGGCTCTATTTCATATACTTCGTCCTGCCTTTCTATGGGATCCGTCTTGGTGCCATGACAGTCGGCGTCCTGGCCCTCAGCCTCTACTACAGCGGGTACCTGGCCGAGGTCTTCAAGGCTGGCATTGATGCTATCCCCAAGGGCCAGCAGGAAGCAGCGCGAGCATTATCGCTCAGCCGGCGCGATACGGTGGTTTTCGTCATCGCGCCGCAGATGCTGCGCAACATCGCCGCGCCGCTCGGCAACTACCTGGTATCGATTCTCAAGGCGACGCCTTATCTGGCGGTCCTGGCCGTGCCGGAAATGCTGGGCCGTGCCTTTGATATCGCTTCTGAAACCTATCGATACGCCGAGCCACTGACCGTCGCCGGTTTGCTGTTCCTGGCGCTGGCGCTTGTCGTCTCTTATGGGGTCAAGCGCGTCGAGCAGCGCCTGCTTGCAACTGGACGCCGCTAATGCTCTCTCCCGTTGCGGCCGTTCAGGCAGAACCCCTGGTCCAGATCGAAGGACTGAACAAGTGGTTCGGCGCATTGCATGTCTTGAACGATATCGATCTGACCATCCGCACGGGCGCGCGCATTGTCGTTTGCGGTCCCTCCGGCTCGGGCAAGTCGACCCTGATCCGGTGCATCAACGGTCTTGAGCGCTTTCAGAAAGGAACCATTCAGCTGGAAGGGGTGACGCTCGGACAAAGCGCTCGCAACACCGCCGTTGCGCGGCGGCAAACAGGCATGGTGTTCCAGAGCTTCAACCTCTTTCCCCACCTGAGCGTACTCGCCAACTGCACTCTGGCTTTGCGGCGAGTCCTTGGCAAATCGATGCGCGAGGCGGAGGAGATCGCTATGCATCAGCTGAAAGCGGTGCGCATCCCTGAAAAGGCGAACGCCTATCCCGGCCAGCTGTCTGGCGGTCAGCAACAGCGGGTGGCGATCGCGCGCGCTCTTTGCCTTAATCCCAGCATCATACTTTTCGATGAACCCACCTCGGCTCTCGACCCCGAAATGATCAAGGAGGTGCTCGACGTCATGACCGCTCTGGCGCGAGATGGTATGACCATGGTCTGCGTCACCCACGAGATGGCCTTCGCGCGTGAAGTCGCCGACGAGGTTGTTTTCATGGACGCAGGCCGCCTTGTCGAGCACGCTTCCTGCGAAGACTTTTTCTCAACAGCCGTTCATCCGCGCGCCCGGCTGTTCCTGGATACGATCCTGAGACATTGAGCAGGCCGTTTCGGACGGGCGGAGCGGCAACTGGTCGAGCAACGGCGATTGGTCGCTTGTCGCGGGCAATGCCGGGCGGGTTACCAGTCCGGCGCGAACGCGTAGCCCGCCGACCGGACGGTTCTGATCACATCGCTTCCGACGGCCGCGCGAAGCCTTTTGCGCAACCGTGCGATATGCACGTCGACGCCCCGCACGTCGGTTGCGGCAGCATGTTCCGGCCACGCCGTCGCCACGAGTTCTTCCCGGCCGATAACCTTGCCGGGGTTCGCCAAAAGGCTGCGCAACAGCTTGAACTCGATCGGCGGCATCGTGATTTCCTTCTGCTTGAAGAAGGTTCGGTGGGTCGCTCGTTCCAGACGAAAATCACCCTGCACCAGATCTCCGGTCCCTGTCTCACGCGATAACCGTGCAAGGCCGGCCTTGCCATGCAGCCAGGTCAGAAGTTGCTCGGGCGCGAACGGCCGTGAAAATATCTCGTCGACGCCAGCCTTGATCAGGTCCAGATGCAACTTGCCGGAACGTGGCGCGACCAAGCCCGCGACCGGGATGGCGTTTGTTGCTGGGGTCGACTTCAACCTGATGCACTGTTTTGCGATGGCACGCTCCCCTGGATGGCAGTCCAGGATCACCGCGAGCGGCTTTGCCACCTCGATGAGGCGGGTGACTTCCTTGTCCTCGGTCATTAGCTGCGTGTCGAAGCCCGCGACCGAGAGTATGTGTCCGAAGACCAGAAAGAAATCCGGATCCTGTGAGGAAATCAGGACAAGGGGCCTCATAAGGGGAAAAACCGGGTTCGCCGCGCCATAGGGCTGACTACCGCGCTCGTGGGCCCGACACAATACGCCACACTATCGGCGGTCCGCGAACTCCTTCGCTAACAATCGCGTATCGGCCTGGTCAAGCCTCATCCGCGAGTATGGCGCCGCTGATAGAATAGGCACGGCGCGTCGCTTGGATGGCCTGAAGCGTGACATCGATCAGAAGTGCGACAATGTCACCGTCGGGATGTTCAAGAACCTGGCCCAGCTCTGTCAGGGTCCAGCCAAGGGCGCGCAGACGTTTCGGCCAGAACGCTTCGCAGACAACGCTAATCTGTCGGATTCCAAGTCTTAGAGCCGCTTCGAGAAGACCGCACAGGACCACGCCCGCGACAGGGGAGGAGGCACCTTGGGTACGAAGCGAAGGAATCACGAAGAAACGCGTCCATTCGAATATTTCCGCGGCTCGCGGAGGCGTTCCCCCGGCGAGACCTGGAAATACCTCGCTCATCAAATGCGGCTCCAGCGTTGGGACCAGGCGCGAACCACCGACGATCTTGCCGTTGGTATCAAGCGCGAGAAGATAGAGCGCATGCTCGTTATCGAAGGCGTCGATCTCGATGTTGATGGGGCGCGCGACGGCGCGCCACCGCCTCTGCCTGACGTAGATGTCGTACCTTATGCGAAAATAGCGCTCCAGAAGTTTCCTGTAGTGCTTCCTGTTTGACCAGGTAACCAGATGAATACGGACCATGACGCCTCCAGGCGGAGGTCGTAGGAAACCGCGCTTGGCGCACGTATGACGGTATTCAGGTATTGCTAAATCTGGATTTCCTGCCGTCGCAGAGCTTTGACGATGGCATGCGAGACATTGATCGCATCGAGCTTGCCGCGAATGTTTCGTTGGTGACTCTCGACCGTGTTCCTGGTGACCCCGAGGATGCAGGCAATGTCTTCGTTCGATTTGCCTTGTGCGCTCCACTGCAGGAGTTCGCGCTCGCGCCCTGTCAAAGGCCTGGCATCACTGCCTTGGCCGCTCGCCTCCAGCCCCGAGAGACGTCGGAATGTGTGGACGCAGAGCGTTTCGATAAGAGGCATTGCGCTCAGTGGCACGTCGATCCGGTCGCTCGCCGCCGTGACGACGCCTGGACCCGCCAGCGGTACGTGGATGGGGACACAGATGCCATCTCGCATGCCAAACTCCGCCGCCTCGTCCATCACCAGTTTCGCGCGCGCAATCATCCTTCCTGCCGGAAGGTCGCTCCACAGGAACGGTTGCGGCGAATGCCGGCACTGAGCTACGCAGGGATCATGCAGAAAATGATCTTCCTCAAGGTAGCGGAAAAACCATTCGGGCGGCCAGCCATCGCCCAAAATCTCGCGCTGCCAGGCCGTATCATGCGGCACGGGCAAACCGGTAATGAGGAAATGACGCAATCCGTAGCGCGCCATTGCGGAGCGAAACTCTTGCAGGATTGCAACCGCCGACCGCCCCGTGTCGATCCTTGAGATCGCCGCAAAGAGCTGAGCAATACTATCGTTTTCCATTGGCAGACCTCGACGAAAGTCAGGCCCAACCCCGGCAACAACTTAAGCGAGTAGAGACACGATCTTCAATGGGACTTGCTGCGAATGTATACTGAAGGAGTCAATTAGCCGGCGCAAATACAAAGAAATCTTAGTCGGTTCAATAACCTATCGAATCCGATCGCGTCACTCGGCTGACTTTGAAGCAACCTGCTTCATCACGCGAGCGGGTCGCCGATGTCCTGGGCCTGCCGAGATCAGCGCCGCCGGTTCGACGCCCAAGGCCTTTGCCAGGATTTCGACCGTATCCAGAGTGGCGTTGCGGCGTCCAGCCTCGACGCTGCTGATATAAGCCCGCGTGCGCCCCGAAATGAAAGACAACTGCTCCTGCGAGAGTTTTCTTTCCCTGCGCAGCCGCTGCACGTTCAGACCAAAAACGCCGCGAAGATTCATCAAGCAACGGATGCTACGGCGCACACTCTGGTGCGACACACTATAGTGCACATTCTGCATTGACAGCCGTGCTGCTGGCTGTTTGAAACGACAGGCGAATTCATCGTTCCCTGAAAAAGGAATTGCCATGGCGAGCCTGCCGTTTCGCGAGCTCTTGGGCGACGTGTCGGAGCATTCCCCGGACGACGGGAGCGGACCCGAAGTGGACAAAAGCCGAGTCCAGAAATTCGTCTGCATCCGATGTGGCGTTTCCTACCCCGGCGATCTCGCCATAGACTCCCGGGGGTGCGAAAAGTGTCGTGAGACCGCGCCGGCAAATCTTCGGCCGGTCTATCCGGCCCACCAGCCACATCCCTTCGATGGAGCTACCGCCCAAGGCTCGCTATGGCGTTTCGCGCATATGCTGCCTTGCGCGGCCGAGGAGGCGGTGACGCTTGGCGAAGGTCAAACACCGTTGCTGGCGGCGCCGCGCATCGGCGCCTTTGTCGGCGTGCCAAACCTTGTGATCAAGGACGAAGGACGAAACCCGACCTGGTCGCACAAGGACCGCTTCTCAACAGTGGCCGTCAGCATTGCGCGTGCGCGGGGCGCAAAAATTGTCGCAACCGCCTCTTCGGGAAACGCCGGCGCTTCGCTGGCGGCTTACGCTGCCCGAGCTGGACTGAAATGCATCGTCACCACGTTCGCGGGATCAGCCGGCGCGATGCTCTCGCAAATCCGCAAATACGGCGCGACGGTTGTGCCGCTGGTCAGCAAAATGGACCGATGGTCGCTGCTTGCGCAGGCGGCTGACCGCTATGACTGGTTCATAGCCTCGCCCTATCACGGACCGGTCGTTGGAAGCCATCCACTCGGCATAGAGGGCTATAAAACGATTGCCTACGAGATCGTCGAGCAATCGGGAGGCACCGCGCCGGACTGGTGCGTGCTGCCGGTCTGCTATGGCGATGCCTTGTCCGGCGTCTGGGCAGGATTTTGCGAGCTGTTCGCGCAAGGCGCGATCGCCCGTCTGCCGCGACTCGTTGCGGCGGAAGTGCACGGGTCACTGGCGGCGGCGCTTGCCAGCGGCGCCGATGCACTGCCGGAGCGCCCGATGGCCTTCGAGAGCCTTGCCGTTTCGATCGGCACGCCGCGCAGCACCTTCCAGGCACTGAAGGCACTTCGGGACTCGTGCGGCCATGCCGTACCCGTTGGCAACCAGGGGCTTGTCGCAATGCAGGAGCAGCTTGCCCGCGACGAAGGCATCTTTGCCGAGCTCGCATCGGTCACGCCGCTTATTGCGATCTCTACATTGAGGCGCCAACGCATCATCGCGCCGACAGACCGCGTGGTTGCGGTTGTGACTGCCAGCGGACTGAAGGATCTCGACCGGTCCGTCACGCCGGACAGGAATGATCGGATTTTCCAGACAACCCAGGATGCCTGGCGCTGGCTGGATGCCAATGAGCCCCGGCTCGCCTCCTAGAACGCCGGGCAAGTTAGTCGCTCGTCTGGGCCTTCACGGCTGCCTGTGTTTCCAGCACCTCGGCCAGGCTGCGGCGGTTCCAGACAAAGCGCGTCCATTGTGTTTCTGCCCTTGGCGCGATGATTGAAAGTGTGTTCGGTTCGCTGACTTGCGCGCATGGCCAGCCAGGCAAGCTCGAGAGCCAGTCGTCATTGTAGACAGTCTCGATATGTCGGTGACCTTCGTCCGGCATGATGGCGGCGACCTGGGCATCCGGGTGTTTGGTTGCAACCCATTGTGCCACCAGCGCGGCGGCGCCACTGGTCGGCCCCATGAAGATGCCGTGATCGCGCAGCAAACGATGAGCCGCCATATAGGCTGGGTAGGCACCGACCCAATGGATCTCGTCGACCAGTTCGTGGCGAACATTCTTCGGCAACACGCTGTTGCCCAGCCCGCGCAGCATGCGTTTGCCAACGGGTTGACCAAACAGGATGCTGTGGTGGGTATCGACGGCGAAAACAGTGAGATGGGGAAAGATGGTTCGCAAAAACCAGGCAGTGCCACAAAGCGAGCCGCCTGTGCCGATACAACCGACAAGGCAGTCAATCCGACCCATCGCGCGGATCAGAAGCTCGGCCAGCCGCGCATAGGCGAGCCAATTTCCCGGACTATCGTATTGACGCGTCCAGAAGCCGTCCGGCTCCCTGGCCAGGATGTCATGAAGACACTCAAGCCTGCCGGGCTGGTTGCCATCACCACGGGGATCGTCCAACGCGATGACCGAGGCGCCGATGCGCTCGAGGCGCGCCTTGTATCTGGCGTCAATCAGCGTCGAGGCGGTGACGAGCGTAAGCCGATAGCCGCGCGCCGCGGCGAGCAGCGCCACCGCCATTCCGAACGTGCCCGACGTCGTCTCGACAATATGCGCGCCTGCCTTCAACTCGCCGTCCGCAGCGGCGCGATCCAGAATGTAACGGGCCGGCATCAGTTTCATCAGCGGAAAGGCGGCAGCGACAAGATTTCGCGACAGGTGAGCCAGACGGGGCGTCTCCAGGTCCCTGAAATAGTCGGCATCGACGGCTACCATTGCCACCCCTCCCCATTGACCAGATGAAACTCGACATCCGTGAAACCAGCCGACTCCGCCCTCTGCGCAACCAAGCCTGCCTTTCGTCTCAGGTCGGTTTCGGAGAGGTCAAAAATGACACCGAACAGAGAGCCGCTATGGGCGACCTGCACACCGCACGCTCCGGCTTCCTCGGCGATCTGGACGACCTCGTTGAAACCCTGTTTCGGCAGATGCCGTTGACTGATCAGGGCACTGGCCGAGGCGGCACGTCCCAGGAGATAGGGGTCCTGGAAACGAACGGCCCTTGCCACCAGTGCCCGAAGCACGCCGAATTGCTGAATTTCGAAACTGTCATAGCGCGCGGGCGACAGCTGCAACGTGTCGACCGGGGCGCCGCCGTTGGCCTTGAACCCCACCAGCAGCAACGGCGGCAAGGAGCCGCCGAAGTTCTCGATCACGGCGCCTTCACGCTGCGCAAACAGGACAGCGTGATCATCATAGGCGATAGCATCGCTTGCACGCTCGGCTGCCACGGCGAGACGGCCGACGCTCGATGGCCGCAGCAGAGCCTTGAGAGCAGCAGCCACAGCGCGGATCGAGGCGACAACGTCGGCTGTCGATGAGCCATAGCCGTGCCCGACCGGGATCGAACTGTGAAGTGTCAGATCACCGCCGCCGCTGACACTCAAAAGATCAAGCGTCAGCCGCGCGGCCGCCGCCGCTTTGACCTTGTGATCGGGATGGACAATGATCCCCTTGTCCACGCCCAAGACGAAGGTCGCCACTGATTTCAACCCGGCAATCGGCAGTGTCACCAGGCCGCGTTGAAGATGCCCGTCGTCCCCTTGGAAGACGCCCTGGATAAGTTCTCCGTGATGCGCGATTGCGGTTGCCGTTCCGGCCAGGGGCTGCGATCCGTCACGGATCGCCAAATCGCCATCGATCGCCATAGCCATCTCCACCGCATTCACGGGCCATGGAGAGAAATGGCGGAAGTGAATGACAGCCGCCCTCAATGGATTCCGGTATTGACTGCGCTTAAATCGCGCATGCGCTTAGCGGATGGAGGCTTGTCAGCATTATCGTCGCGCAAGTCTGCGCAACGGGCTCAGTTGCATCCATGGACATCAAAGCCGGAGCTCGCAGCCTGGCTATGATCTGCCCTCTCCCAAGATCGACTTCCGCCAGGTCGCTCATCCCCATCGACGACAAGCGAGAGCCTTGTTCCTGGTCTCTCCGAGGCTGGCTGAGCCGGCTCGATCCAGCTGTTTCGCAAACATCGGCCAACAGACCGGCCAATAATCTCGGCGACACGGGTTTTATTCATGGATTTCAGGGCATTGAGGTACTCTAACATCGGCCAGCATGACGATCATCGTCGGCGCCGTGGGCCTCCAATCGGACATTGTAGATGCCTGCGCTGATGATCGGCCAACAGATCGGTCAATTAGGCTGGAAAAACAAAAATAAATCTTTATAATTATATATTTAACTGAAACAAAGATCGGCCAACCATGGAAGAAACCGTCCAGCGCATCGAACCGGCACGACTGGAAGACATATCCGAGCCGATATCGGATGCGCTGGCTGAGCTGGCGGCGGCATCGGCCGTTCTGGGCAAAAGCCTGCATCCGCGCACCGCAGCCAATCTCGCCGATCTCGTGCGCATCATGAACACCTACTATAGCAACCTCATCGAGGGCCACAACACACGCCCCCGCGACATCGAACGCGCCCTGGCCGGTGAGTTCGACAAGGACAAGGAGCGGCGCAATCTGCAGATCGAAGCCGCGGCGCATGTGCGGCTGCAGGCTGAGATTGACAAGATGGCAGCACAGGAACGGGTACCCGAGCCGGCCTCGCCCGAATTCCTACGCTGGCTGCATGCCGAATTTTACCGCGATGCCGATGAAGCGATGTTGCGCATCGGGGGTGCAGGCCGCGAGTTCGTCATGCCCCCCGGCATGTGGAGATCGGCGCCGGAGCATGACGTCGCGGTCGGACGACACCAGCCGCCATCGAGTGACCGCGTCGAGGCGTTCATGGAGTATTTCGCGACGCGCTACCGTTTCGCCCGCATGGGCAAAGCCGCGCGCATTCTGGCCATCCCGGCAGCCCACCACCGGTTCAACTACATCCATCCCTTTCCCGATGGCAACGGCCGCGTCAGCCGCTTGATGAGCCATGCCATGGCCCATGAGGCCGGTGTCGCTGCGCATGGGCTGTGGTCGATTTCGCGTGGCTTGGCCCGGGGCTTGAACAGCCGGGGCGACTACAAGCGCATGATGGATCACGCCGACATGCCGCGCCAGGGCGATCGCGACGGCCGCGGCAATCTCTCGGAACGCGCGCTTGGCGATTTCATCTTGTGGTTCTTGCGCGTGTGCGTCGACCAGGTCGGCTTCATGTCCAGCCTGTTCGATCTCAATCAGCTCGCACGGCGGCTGCAGCGCTTTGTGCAGCGCCACGACGTCAAGCCGGAGGCGTTCCGGCTGCTCGAGGAGGCGCTGTTGCGTGGCGAGTTCGATCGCGGCGAAGCCTCGCGCATCACCGGCCTGCCGGAACGTACCGCGCGGCGCGTGTTTGCCGATATACTGGGCCTTGGCCTGCTTGCATCGGACACGCCGAAAGGCCCGGTGTCGCTGCGCTTCCCGGCCGATACGCTGGATGAGCTGTTCCCCAAGCTGTTTCCCGAAACCTAGAACGACAGGGCGCGCCCTGGCCAGAGAGCGCCTGGCGCTGGGGCTCGCATGCAGGCGCATTGCAATAATTTGTACATACTTTGTCAATCTATATTGACGAAATAGTGGCCTCGACCATACTTTGAGTGGCTGCGGCTGAACCGGATCGGGGAGGCGCACGCAATCAATCTCATGGGAGGACTGCACGATGAATTTCCGAGCCCGATCGGCCGCCCTTGGCCTGGCCTGCATAGCCTACGCCGCGATCATTGGAAGCCTGCTGCCAGCCGCGGCAGAAACCACGAAAGAGCGCGTCCTGAAGGACGGGCGCATCGTCATCGGCATTCATAACCGCGCGCCATGGGGCTACAAGAAGGAGGGAACAGGCGAACTGGTCGGATGGCATCCGGACCTGCTGAGAGCCGCATTCGCCGATCTCGGCGTCAAGCAAATCGATTTCGAGGTAACCGAGTTCGGAGCCTTGATTCCAGGCCTCATGGCCGGGCGTTTCGACGCCGTGGCGTCGGGCCTGTCGATAACGCCGGAGCGATGCAAGCAGGTCGCCTTCGGCGGTCCCGACCTGAAGTCGGACGACGCGGCGGTCGTGCTAGCCGGCAACCCCAAAGCGATCCACAGTTATGCGGACCTGGCGGCCAAATCCGACCTTATCATGGGGGGCGGCCGGGGCAGCAATGTCATCAAGAATGCAATCACGCAAGGCGTCCCGGACGATCGGATCCTGCAGTTTCCCGACATTGAAACCAACATCGCCGCATTGCGCGCCGGGCGCATCGATGCGGCGGTGTTCTCGTCGCCGACCGTCATCGGGCTGCTTGCCGGGAGCAAAAGCCCCGACCTCGAGCGCGCCAATCCATTCACCACAGGCGACAGTTCAATCAGTTACATCGCCATCGCGTTCAGGAAGGACGATGGCGATCTGCGCGACCTCTATGACAAGGGCTTGGCCAAAGTCATCTCCAGCGGCGCGATCGCCACCATCATGGCGAAATACGGGTTTGGCCCGGCCGAAGCCGTGCCGACAGGACTGACAACGGCGCAGCTGTGCGGTTCAGCCAACTGATCTGCATTGCGGATCGTACCCGGGCAGCATCGCTGCCAGCCATCGGATCGCGTGGCGCCGCACGAAACAGGCGGCGCCGCTGTCCATCGGCTGCCTTGGCTGACTGTCAGTCCGGATCACCGGATGAAGCGACGTCTTCAGGGATTTCCTGGCGCAAGTTCGGCCCCTTGGCCAAGCGCCTGCCAAGCGCGGACACGAAGGCGTTGTAGCGCTCGCTCGCCCTGGCGCGTGCCGCCTGCGCCATCGGTTCAGGCAAGGCAGGTGTCGTCGCCAACCAGAAGCGGATGAACACCGCCAGGGTTTCAATTGAGATCCCGACATCACGCTCCAGCCGCATGATCCGGCGGTCGATCTGATCGAGACGCTTGGCCATCGCCGCCTCGCGCTGTGCGTCGGCATCGGGGGAGAGGAAGGAAGCGATCGCCGCTTCGGCGATCAGCGACTGCGACCGGTCGCGCCTGACGGCATAGTCGACAAGCAACGCCATCACCGCAGGGTCGAGATAGACGGAGATCTGCACCTTCTTCTTCATCGCCTTCATGGCCGTCATAGCTCCATGCCATCGTCCGGATCGAGCGCGATTTGCCGCGCGACAGTCCGCGCGACGCGGGCCATCCGGCTGCTGCTTGCGGCGAGATCATCGGCCTCGTCAGCCGTATCGATCTCGAATTCGTTGGCGGGCGCCGCAGGCGCTGAAGTCGCGACAACGTTGTCGAGCTCGGGCTGACGCCGCCAGCCGGAGTCGGTCGCATCGTCCTGGCCTTTCACGCCAGCGGCCTGGGCTGCTGGACTCTGCGACGGCAGCGGCGACGGAAGGCTTGTCCAGTCGTCAGGCGTGACCTCGCTTCGCACCGTGAGCGCCGGCGGTGGCAGGACGCGGTCCTTCAACCGCGGGTCTTCGAAGTAGCGCGCCTTCTTCGCCCGGATCGGCGGCGTACCGGCCAGCATGACGATTTCGTCGCCAGCCGGCAGTTGCATGATCTCGCCGGGTGTCAGCAACGGCCGCGCCGTCTCGGAGCGCGAAACCATGAGATGACCGAGCCATGGCGAAAGCCGGTGACCGGCATAGTTCTTCATCGCCTTCATTTCGGTTGCCGTGCCCAGCGCATCCGACACGCGCTTGGCGGTGCGCTCGTCATTCGTCGCGAAGCTGACGCGCACGTGGCAGTTGTCGAGGATCGAGTTGTTCGGTCCGTAGGCCTTCTCGATCTGATTGAGAGACTGCGCGATCAGAAAGCTTTTCAGGCCATAGCCGGCCATGAAAGCAAGCGCTGACTCGAAGAAGTCGAGCCGTCCGAGCGCCGGGAACTCGTCCAGCATGAGCAGCAACCGATGACGATCCATTCTCTCGTGCAAGTCCTCGGTCAGGCGCCGGCCGATCTGGTTGAGAATGAGACGGATCAGCGGTTTGGTGCGACTGATGTCGGAGGGCGGAACGACGAGGTAGAGCGTCGCCGGAGCGGCATCCGCGACGATGTCGGCGATGCGCCAGTCACAGGCGCGGGTGACCGCGGCGACGACCGGATCGCGGTAGAGGCCGAGGAAGGACATCGAGGTCGAAAGCACGCCTGAACGTTCGTTGTCGGACTTGTTCAGCAACTCTCGTGCAGCACTTGCAATGACCGGGTGCGGACCGCCCTCCCCCAGATGCGCCGTCGTCATCATGGCGGCCAGTGTCGCCTCGATCGGTCGCTTGGGATCGGACAGAAATGCCGCAACGCCGGCCAGTGTCTTGTCGGGTCCGGCGTAGAGCACATGCAGGATCGCGCCGACCAGAAGCGCGTGACTGGTCTTTTCCCAGTGGTTGCGTCGTTCAAGCGAGCCTTCGGGATCGACCAGAATATCGGCGATGTTTTGAACGTCGCGCACCTCCCATTCACCCCGCCGGACCTCCAGCAAGGGGTTGTAGGCGTTCGACCTGGCATTGGTCGGATCAAACAGCAGTACCCGGCCGTGCCGAGCGCGGAAACCGGCGGTAAGGCGCCAGTTCTCGCCCTTGATGTCATGGACGATCGCCGAGCCGGGCCAGGTCAGCAGCGACGGCACGACCAGGCCAACACCCTTGCCCGAACGCGTCGGCGCAAAGCAGAGCACATGCTCTGGCCCGTCATGGCGCAGATAATTCGGCCCATATCGCCCGAGCACCACACCGTCCGGAACAAGCAGGCCGGCGGCCTTGACCTCGCTCCTTTCGGCCCAGCGGGCGGAGCCGTAGGTCTCGACCTTCGTCGCTTCGCGGGCACGCCACAGGGACATGCCGATCGCCACGGCGATTGCGATGAAGCCGCCCGAGGCAGCGATGAGGCCGCCGCGCATGAAGATGCCGGGCGCATAGGCGTCGTAGAAATACCACCACCAGAAGATGGCTGGCGGATAGTAGATGGGCATGCCGGCGATGACGACCCAAGGCGGGCCCAGCTGTGTCTGGTACCCCAACTGCCACGCCGACCACTGCGTCGCCCCCCAGGTGGTGAGCAGCACGATCAGGAAGACAACGACAATCTGGCCCCAGAGGACTTTTGTTCCCGACATGCGTTTCTCCTCGCTGCGAAGAGGTCCGGCAAAGTGCATTTGAATTCAACGGCCCATCCGACCCGATCGCGCGGTGTCGAGCTGTCGGCAAGGAAGACAGGCGATCGGCAGCCATGGACCCGCGCTCGAGCAGCCCGCAAAAGACGGGATCCGGCGTAGGTCATGCGATCGCAGGCGTTGGCAATCTCACGTTCCCTACGAAACTCTGGATGCGTGCCGATCGCCACCGGCCGAAGCTTTGCCGATGAGATCACAACCCCAGTCCTTGCTTGCGCCCGAAACTCCAGTCAATGCCGCCGTCGCCGCGGGCGATGCCGGCGATATGGTTGCCGAGATGCCGCTCCAACGACGGCGTCCACGGCACCAGTTGAAAGCCGAGCCCGTCATCGATCATCGCAAAACGGCCGGAGGCAAGCGCAAAGCGCTGGCGGTAAATACCGGACACGAATTCGCCACTGCCGGCACGGTTGAAGGGCTGGCCGGACGTCGCCGCGAGCTTGCTGCCCAGTGCGTCGATCTCCCTTCGGCGCAAAGTGTCGATCAAGCCGTTGGCAAAGACGATGCCGCGTGCCTGCCGCTCAGCCAGATCCAGGCCGACCAGATGTTTGGCACGCCGATTCATCGCATGCCGCACCTCAGCACCGAATCCGCCATCGGACAGCGGTGCCGGCTTGCGCGCGAGCGCCTGCCTGTCGAGCCAGGTCGCGCCATCGGCGACGACCTGGCGTTCGATGTCGAGGTCGCTGCGAACGGCGAGCGCGAGGCGCCGGCGTCCTTGGGCGTCGTCGAACTTGCGCAGCTCGACGATCGAGCCCGGTGCGCCATCACCCGCTGCGTCGAGATCGGGAAGTCGGACATGATGGCAACGGCCGTCGACGCCGTCGATGACCGCATAGGCCGTGCCCTTGAGCTCGTCATCCAGCCCGCGCTCGACCAGGCGGCCCAGGATGGTTTCGTCAAGCGTCTCCGCCGCCAGCACATAGCTGGCACTGGCGCGCTCGATGTCGCGCCCGCAAAGCGCCCGATGCAGGCGTTTGATGATATCGCCGCGTTCGCCGAGCTCACGCAGCGTCGCCTCGGCTTTGTCGCTGACGACCCATTGGCCAGGACCGATCTCATCGGCAAGGCCGAGCCCCTCGAGTCTGCGCAGGCGCCCGACCTTGAAGGTGCTGAATTCGTCAGGCCGGCGATCGGCGTGAGGCGCAAGGTCGATGATGCCGTCTGGACCAGCATCGCGCATCAGCTGGCGGTCGAGTCCAGTCCAGCCATCCGCATCGACCTGCCGCTCGACGTCCCGGCGGACTTCGAGATCGGAGCGGAGGCCGAGCTCCCGCGTGATGAGGGCGCTGGCGCGATCGCGCATGCCGCGGCTGATGTAATCGCGAGAGATCACGAGGTCCCGGCCATCATCGCCCCGGCCGCGCAAGATGACGTGGAGATGCGGGTTGTCGGTGTTCCAGTGATCGACCGCAACCCAATCGAGCGACGTGCCGAGATCCTTTTCCATCCGGCCCATCAAGTCGCGCGTAAAGGATTTCAGATCCGCCATTTCGGCGGCGTCCTGCGGCGAGACGATGAAGCGGAAATGATGCCGGTCATCCCTGCAGCGCTCGACGAAATCCGTGACCGAAGCATCCTCGACCTCGGGGCCAAACATGCGGGCTTTGGCGCCGTCGAGCGTCACACCTGCGCGCTGCAGATAGGTGAGGTGGGTCGCCAGCGGCGCGGCGCGTTTCGAATGGCGAACCACGCGGGTCTTGATGACGGCGACGCGGGAACGGCTGGTCAGGAAGCGATTGGCCTGAATGCTGGCCACCCTGCCCCGGCCAAACTGCGAATGACTGGAGAGCCAGATCCGGCCGGAGCGCGACACGCTGCCGCCGGCCTTTTGCGTTGCGGCAAGCGCCTGGGCGATGAAGGGCCGGGAGGACTGGGAACGCGTCGAGCGAACGCGGCCCGGACGGATGAGGAATTCGCGCTCATCGGCCATGACGCCGGCCCGCAACGTGCGATGAACGCAGCAGATACGACATGTTGTCTGCCTCCGGCACATTGCGCCGAAGCGCGGCAATGTGCCGGAGGCGGCGAAAAACCCAACAAAGACAGCCGACCGGCCGGCGCACAATGTGCGCCCTTTTATCTCGCCATCCCTCGGTCGTTGCCTCGCGACCTATCCATCGCGCACGCCATAACGCCCAACAAGACGCCAGGGCGCGAATTGAGAACAAATCCTTCATGGCTCCGACGTCCAGACATCGGGGCTGCTGAACAGCTCGCGCGACCGCGGACCGGCTGAAAAAAGATCGCCCGCCCGAGACGATGCTTGCATGTCGGCCGATGCGCCCTCGCCCAACGAGCGATCGGCGGTGGCGGTCGAGCCGGATCGGTTTGTGAACAGCGGCGCGACGGTCCATGCAACGGCGTTGCGCTGAGCGGCGGTCAGCGCGCCGGGACCATCACCGCCGTCCCAGAAAGGGCGCAGTCTTGCAACGTAGGACCGGGTCTCGGCCGGTAGGAGACGGCCCTTCAAAGAGGCTTCGTAACGGGCCGGCCCCGCATTGTAGGCCGCCAGGAAACCAGGCGAGCCGTATCGATCATACAGCTCGCGCAGATAGGCCGTTCCGGCGAGAATGTTGTCGCGCGGATCAAAAGGATTGTGGCCCAAATGATGGCGAAGGCGCAGCTCAGCCCAGGTCGCGGGCATGACCTGCATCAACCCTACCGCGCCTTTGCGCGAGACGGCGACCGGGTCGCGAGCGCTTTCCAGGCGCATGATCGCCCGTATCCAGCGTTCCGGGATGCGGAAGCGATGTGACGCCTCGGCAATGTGCGCTGCATAGGGATCGTCCGTGGACTGGCGTGAGACCGGTGCTGGTTGTGCGTCGGCGCCCGTCAATCCGTGACAGAAGATCGCCATGCCGGCAGCAAACAAAAGAGTTCCAGGCCTCACCCGCATGCGACCAAGGAAACGCCGTCCGGCGGCACGCATCTTTGCCGCTCGCAAGGTCATCGTGAGCGATCGTGACGCGATTTCGGCCGGCTCCAGCGCAGCGACCAGGAGCTCCCATCCGCGCTGGGACGGAAAAGGTTGGCGCGGAAACGCCGGCCAAACATCGGATCCTCCAACCGGCAGGACAAATAGTCGCCCGCGGCCGGCCCGGTCTCCCTCCAGGCCGCGCCGATTTCCGGGCCGCTGTCGTCGCCGATATGGATGCGAAAATCCGGTGCATTGCCCTCGGATGTCCTTGTCGGGACGAGCACCAATTCGGCATCCAGAAGCAGCGTTCGAATGCGACCGCTGAAACCAGATTGGGTTTGCTCGAAAACACCGATCTCGGGCATGGAAATGTCTCCTTCCTGTTTTGGTTTGGCTGGGTTTCAGTTCTCCGGAGCGAGCCAGACGTAGCGTCCGTCGCCCCTCTCGTCGGTCCAGAGCGGCAGCGCGCGTCCGACGATCGAGGTCGCCGGGAAAGGCCCGAAATAACGGCCGTCGAGGCTGTCCCCGACCTTCCGGTTCATGACGAAGATTTCGTCGGCGGCGATGATGCGGCAGCCCTGCCAGTCAGGCAGAGAACGCCCCTTGTGGTCGCGCGCAAGTGCTGCGCCCAACGCGACGCCGTCGGCAGTGACAATGCGCCCGATGCGACAGACCTTTTGCCCGGGGAGTGCCACGATGGTCTTCAACATCGGTACGCCAATCGGAAGATAGCCGCGCTGCGCTGCGAACCGGGCGATCGGTTCGGGCGGTTCAACGACTGCGAGCTCGCCGGCCGCAGCGTGCGTGCCTCGGCTCACCGCGTAGAGGCCGATGGGCGCGCTGGCCGATGCGTTCCACATCAACAGCGGCGGCATCTTCACGACAGCCGGCGTAACGATCGCGGCGACCGCGGCAAGCGCCGTGATTGAGCAGGCAAGGCGGCTCATGATGTGGCTCGCTTGCGCAACAGGAAGCCCTGGTGCTGTTCGAGCGAATAGGCGCGCGGGGTTCCGCCGGCGACCAGGCGGTTGTGGGTTTGGCGCCAATAGTCGGGCGCGGCATCGGCGGGATGAATGCCGATCGCCTCAATCGCGTCGATCAGCTGGAGGACGCGCTCGACCTTGTTCCAGCCCGTGATCGTGAGCAGGATCTCACCGCCAGGCCGGATGTGAGGCAGCGTCTGATAAGCTTGCGAGGGTCGGACGGCACGCACGATATCGATGCGCGACATGACGGTGCCGAAGTCGTTGGCCGCCCAGCGCACAAAGGCAAAAACAACGTCCGGCGCAAATGCGAGAACGCGGCGGCGCCTGTCGATGATTGTCTCATGGACGGTTCGCCCGAAGCGGATCCGATGTTCAATCCGCTTATCGACCCAGATCAACTCGACGGTCGTGAGCGCGCTACGCGGCATGGCTTGTGGAAACGACGTCATGTGTCATCGCCCGTGCGGCGACCGGCGCGTTGGCCATCGCGTGTCGGTCGGCCAGCAGCCAGCCGCGACTGTTCCTCGCGCTGGTTCGCCGGGTGCCGCGCAAGACTGTTAGATTGACTGTTAGACTCCAAGTTAGGAGCGCGATTTTCCTCGCCGGTGCCACGGCTTAGGGCCGCTGGCGGTTCCCGATAGCCCGATAGTGCGGTTCCCGATGGCACGACGGTTCGGGTTCCCGATAGCACGAGCCTGTCAACAAGGGCTGGCGCCGGTTCGAACGCCAAAAGAACGCGGCCGCTGGCTTCGACTTCCGTGAACAGAAGGTACCCGGGCAGCGGTTGGCGGCGCACGATGTCGCGCAGCTCGAAGGCGAAGCGCTTGAGCGGGGAGAGGCTGCCGGACTTCTGATGCAAATGCCGGATGTCGAAACGCCAGCCGGCACGCTGGCGCCCGCCATGCTTGCGCACCAGCCGGTAGAGCCAGCGATCGAGGCCACCCGTCAGCCCGAAATAGGCACGATCAATCGTCAGAATAAGCGCTGAGTCCACAACCGCGCGGTAGAACCAGTCCGGCAAAATTAACTCGAGGCCGAGCGGGCGGCCGTTTCGGCCGGTGCATTCCTGCCACTCATTGATCCACGAGAAGCGATGGCGCCTGCCTTCGGCGGGTTGGCGGATCGAGGTGACGACGCTCGTCGATTGCAGGCGATCGAGCGCTGCCTTGAGGCGCTGGTAGTCTCGCTTCGAGACGCCGCGGCCGATGAAGGTCAGCATTTCGTATGGCGTTGCAGCCATCAGGCGCGACGTGCGCAGCCCGGCGTCGCGTGCGTTGACGATCTGGCTTGCGGCCCAGATCAGGATATCGGCATCCCAGATTGTCGCCATCCCGTGGTCAGGCACGGCCTCCACCCTGATGGTCACATCGCCAACGCGAAAGTCGATCGGCGCGATGCGTCTGGATTTGGCGAGGGAAAAGAAAGGATAGGCCATGAGGTCCTGCGCATCGCGTGGTGCGAAATCACCGGGCAGCGCGTGGAACAGGTCGAGCTGTCCGCGCTCGGAGGGTTGGCGTGTTCGTCCCGACATCGGGTTGGCGGCGGCTTAGCGGGTTTCGCGCCCGGCATAGGGGATCAACCGGGCTGCATGAGGCTTGGCGGGCAGCACCGAGCCATGCGGATCGGACGTCGAGGTCATTGCCCCGCGCTGCACCCAGGCTTGAAGATCGTCGACGGCGTAGACGACGCGGCCGCCAAGCTTGCGATAGGCAGGCCCGGTCCCGTAGGTGCGGTGCTTCTCCAGGGTGCGCGCAGAGAGGCTGAGGAAATGCGCGGCCTCCGCGGTGCGCAGGTAGCGCGGCGGCATTGCCGCGGTGTTGGCGTTCATGGGGCGTCTCCTTCCGGCCGTCGCGGTTGAACGGCGTTCCATGGCCAGGATGGAGGAGCAAGGGGCCGGTGATCAGGTGCGCAATTGACAGGCGCTTTTTTGCACCGTGAGCCACCAGGTTTCAGGAGAGCCGCCGCCGCGCGCGCAGCAGTTGCCGATAGCCGCGCTCGACCATCTTCAGACCGTCGCGCATCAGGCGGTGCGTCTGGTAGCGGAAGGCGGAGTCGTGCCAATCAGCCGCGCTGACCAGCCGCCTACCGAACAAGGCGGCCGCGACTTCAAAATGGGATGCGAGCTCCTCCCGGCCGTCCAGGCATCGCAGCATATGACCAAGGCGGCGGCGCTGCGCCGTGGTCAATCGGGCGTCGGGAAAATGGCGATTGGCGATCGAGCGAATGAAGCGCTCGATCGCCAGGAGGCGGTCGGGTGCCATATCGTCGAGCGGGATGATGGCCGCCAAAGGCTTGCCTGGCCGCGGGTCACTGAGAAGCGCCACATGCGTGCCGCTGTGCTCAGCACGCATGTGAAGGCCGATCTCGTCGCGCTGGCCCTCGGCAAGCGCAACGACGGAAGGGATGTTCTGCGCGGCGTGCAGGCTCGGCGGAACCTCGATCAGATTGATGACGCCAGGGTCAATTTGAGGCGCCCAGTAGACGGATTGTTCGACGGCGGACTGGGCAGGCCTGGCGGCGAAACTGCAAACCCCAGCGCTTGCGCAATGCGCGCAGAGCCTTGGCTGACCGGGAGGCTGCGAAGTCTTGCTGATACTGCGGATTGCGCCGCAGGAACTCCCAGGCAATCACATCGGCGGCAGCGCCTTTGACGAATGCGTATGCCTGTGGATCACGCCACTGCGATGTATCCGGTTTCATCCGCGTCTTTCCCTTGTCAAAGATTTGATAGGGTGTCGCGGAGTTGAGCGAAATCCTTGGATTCCGTCATTGACGAAGCCGACGGGGGAGCGCGGCGGGGCTGCGTGATCAGGCGATGATTGTCGAGAGGCCTATTGGTTTGCGCCGTGCAGTGTCTTGAATGTCTGAGTCCAGCCCCGGTAGGTTTCGTCATCGCCCTGGCACCACGCACCGAAAGCGCGCCAGGCGGCAAAAGATGATGCGGACTGCTCGAACAGCGAGCCGATCGGCTCACCACCGGGCCAGCCGGCCGGCGGGTCGCCCGCCGCATCATTCGTAAGCCGTCGCAGGTCGGCCAATGCCGAGCGGATGTGCGGAAGCGGAAATTCGCAAAGGTCGCTGTTGTCGTTTGCTTCACGAACGACGACCGCAAGCTTGGCGATCACACCCGCCAATGATTGGGCAGCCGTCGCCGCAATCTCAGCCAGCAAGGCGTCCGCCTTTTCAGCATCGTCCTGCTCCACCTGCCGGGTGTCGAGATAGACGCGTTCGGCGTCGGTCCTCTCCGCGCACTCGACGACTTCGCCTGCGGTCGAAAACACCCCTCTTTCCCAGAGCCCGCCCTCTGCACGCTGCTGGCGGACGCAGGACGCCAGCGTCGCAGTGTGCGCATCCAACCAAGCAAGGGACAGGGTGAGCGCAGGATCGGCTAGAGGCTGACCAACGACCAGGCAGTCCGCCAAACCTTGTGTGTCGACGGCGGTCAACGAACTGACTAACTCCCGTCCCTGCATGACGGAAGACAAAGTCGTGGTATTGTCGGAATCAGCCATGATCCGAGCTCCACACAGCTTGGCGCTGGTCAGGTCGGGCAAGGGTGTTCCACCACCCTGCTCGACCGTTAGCCCCTGCGTCGTGTGCTTTAGAGGTATCCCTCCTCGGGCGCACGCAGCGGTAGCAGTGACGATTTAGATGAACTCGAGCGAAAAATCAAGCCCCATGGCATCAAATGATACTTTTGGTATAGAGGCAATTACAAGTGGCCAAGTGCGAGCTGCGCGTGCTTTGCTTCAATGGGATCAGAAAACGCTTGCAGAACGGTCGAAGGTTTCACTCGCTACAATTAAACGATTAGAGCCGTTGACCGGACCGATAAGGGCAAACAAAGTTACTGTTGAGGCATTGCGCCGCGCATTCGAATTGGCGGGTATCCAGTTTATCCCAGAGAACGGCGGGGGTGCCGGCGTTCGCCTGACCAACCGGTCCGATTAGCTTTGGAGGAAACGTTTCAGTTTGCGGGATCTGAAGACGCCCCGCCCGCAAGCGAGCGAGGCGTCTACCAATTTACTCGCCGATGCGGCGGTTCGGGCGGGACCAGATGAGGCTGTGATCGTCGCCTTCCTCGTCGGCGAAGATCGGAGCGGTGAAGCTCGGATCGTCAAGCTTGAGGCCGAGATAGTCGCGACCTTCGTTGGAGCGCAAGCCGCCGCCAATCATGGCGGCCGCCCTCACGAGACCAATCACGGCTTCGCGCAGTGACGAGGTTTTCCATGGATTGGAGGCGACACGCTCTTTGCCATAAAAGGCGGTGGCGATTTCACGGTAGCTGGCGCCGTTCGTGTCGCTGCGGGATTGTCATTCGCCTATCCGGCGGCACCGGCCTCTTGTCATAGCCACGCCAGAAACAAACGAGCGCTTCGACGCGCCCGAGCGTTTGCGAATCCAGCGGGATCAGGGCTGCAAGCGACCGGTTTGCCTCGCTGCCAGGAAGGAGGAGAAGCTGTGTGGCGATCCGATTGTCATGGACGGCATGGGATCCTTGCGGGCTAGGACGATGCGTGCCGAGTTCGACGAGCACCGCAGAAGGTTCGACTGGCAGGAAATCTGGCGAAGGCGTGAGGGTCAGCACGGCTGGATCCACCAGGGGGGACCCCGCGAAGGAGGGTCAGCAAGCATCACGCGATGCTGTGTCGGCATCGCCAACAGAACAGGTTGGGCGCTGCCTTTTCCGTCACAACGCAGCCGTGACGGGCGGGCAGACGCCGTGATCACAAAGTTTTCCAGGAAGACTGGAAAGCTGCTCTTACCGGGGTATTGGACTTTGGCGTTGTTGACGATCGAGTGGATTGCACGTTTTCTCCTGAGGTTGATGTGACCGCAGTCGCGTCGCGAGCCGGGCGGAGCCCGGCGAGCGGCGGCCGCCAACCACGTGCGGCCGCCGCCGTCGAACAAGACGGCGGATGGGCTGAAAATTCCGGCATGAAGCCTGCGCGGCCGAATTTCGGCCGCGCAATGTCGGACGGTCAGATCGCCTTTTCCAGCAACGCCTTCGCCTTTCCTTCAAGCTCGAGCCGGCTGTCCTGATGGGATTTGGTGCGAGCGTGCGCGGTCATCCCTTGCACGAAATCAAAGATGCTTTCCGGTGGCCTGCCTTCCTCCTGCAAAACTGCTTCGATGATCTTGCCCGTTTCCACCTTGGAGAAACCACGCTTGCGCAGAAACGTTTCGCGGTCGTCATCGCTACGGGCGACGATCTTCTCGCGTGCGGCCTTGATGCCGGCGATGAACGGCTTGGGCGAAGAGTTCGCGAAACTGGTCAAGGCCGGCGCCGCCTCGTGGGCAAAACGCTGCGCAGCAAATTTCGAATGCCGGATGCTGATTTCTTCGAAACCTTCGACACCCCAAAGGTTGCGGTTCATGCAGACCGCGCGGAGATAGAATGACGCTATGCCGAGCGTCTTTGATCCCACTTCGCTATTCCAGCAATAGAAGCCACGGAAATATAAATCTGGTTCTCCGTTCGGCAGGCGTCCCGCCTCGATGGGATGGGTGTCATCCACCAGAAACAGGAACACGTCGCGGTCGCTGGCGTAAAGCGTGGTGTTGTCCTTGGTGATGTCGACCAAGGGGTTATGCGTCATGGTCGCCCAGTCCAGCACGCCCGGCACCTTCCACATGGTGTCGCCTGTGCCGTTTCCCGCGATCTTCATGACCGCTGCGACAAGTTCATGGTCCCAGATGCGGCCATAGTCCGGGCCGGTGACGGCGCGAAGCTCGATACGTCCGTCTTCCGCCTCCAAGGTTTTCACAAGCTCGGCTCGATGGGAAAGCAGGCCGTGCTGCAGGTTGATGCCAGCGAGCGGCGCCGGTAGCCGGCGCATGTAGGTCGCGGGTGCACCGATAAGGCTGCACAACTGGCCGAAGCTCCAATGCGTGGGTGCGATCGGCTGGTCCTGTCCGGGAACAATCAGCGAAAGTCTTTCCGCATTTTCGCGGCTTGCCTCAACCCTTACTGCCCGGCTCTCGACGGTCCGGGCGGTGGCGCGGTCCGCACGGGCGCGCACGGCGTCGTAAAGCTCGGTCAGCGACAGATACCGCTCATCGTCGGGGCGCGAAAACCATTCCGACGAAACGCGTCCAACGCGCTCGCCGCGCGAGATGTCCACGCGAAAGCCGCTGGTAACAGACTGCTGCTGGCCGTTGTTGGTGCCGCTGGTGTTCGTGATGATGTTCATTTTGCTCGCTCCTTTTTCGTCAAAGCCTAAGGCATGTCCCCGGCATGCCTTCCGGGGGCGCGTGAGCGCGCGGGAGTGATGGGGGCCAATGCGGTCGCGCGGAGCCGGGCTGCGCGGTCGAGCGAGGCGGATGCAACTCATTTGGATGGTTGGATCGGTTTGATCAGTCAGCCGCTTTGCGAGCCGGCGGCCCTGCTCTGCAACAGACGGCAATGGCGGGGAAGCGAGGGAAAGTCCCCTCGCTTCCCTGAAGGCTATGGGCAAGATTTCTCCACTGCCGATCAGCACGAAGGAAGCTAAGCTTGGTGTCTTGAAATTTCACAATGCGGCGAGCAGTGTTGGGAGACTAACGATTTGTTTTCTTGTTTGCTGAAAAAGACTTTTCGCCAACACGTTTGCCGATCCGATGACCAGAGGAAAAATATCCATGACCATTTCAAACGAGCAGCAGGACAAAGCTGATTTCGTAGCGATCGCTGCTGATATCGTCGCCGCGTACGTGGCGAACAACCCGCTGCCGGTTGCTGAACTGCCAAAGCTGATCGGCGACATTCATGCTGCATTGCAGGGGATCGGTGCGCCTGCGGCCGAGCCCGTGGTGAAACTGGAGCCTGCCGTATCGATCAGGAAGTCGGTGACGCCGGACTACATCATCTGCCTGGAGGACGGGAAAAAATTCAAATCCCTCAAGCGACACATCAGCACGCACTACAATCTCAGCCCTGACGAATACCGGGCGAAGTGGAGCCTGCCCGTCGATTATCCGATGGTGGCGCCGAACTACGCTGCCGCCCGCTCGGCGCTGGCAAAGGCTGCCGGGCTCGGGCGCAAGCCGGCGGAGCCCACACCGGCCGGGACCCCCAAGCTGAAACGGGCTGCGCGCGCGGTGACTGCGGCGACCAAGCCGGCGATCGCGAAGTCGCCCGTCAAGAAACCGCGCAAACGTCCTGCCAAGACCTAGTCGGCCCCGTTGCACCGCCTATCTCTTGGGCGGTGGCGGATCTGAGCATGGAGAAGCCCCGTCCGCCGGACGGGGCTTCTCTTTTGCTTGGTGCCGATTTCACTCGGCGGCGCGGCGGGACCAGATGAGGGAGAATTCGCCCTGCGTTTCGGTCTCGACCAGACTCGCGTAGATCGGAGCGGGGAAGCTCGGATCGTCGAGCTTGACGGAGTGGTAGTCGCGACCCTCTCGCGAGGTCTTCTTCCATGCCGCACCGAATTCGGTGGCGCCGGCGAAGATGCGGTAGTCTGGACCCTTTTCGTTGTCGCCTTCGGCGGGGACGAAATCGACTGCCATGACGTTGAGGTTGAGGGTCTTGACCGCGCCCTTGAAGCCCTTGGCGGTACTAGTGAACGTGCCGATGGTAGCCATTGTGGTGGTTCCTTCCGTTTGATCGGGACGCGCCTATCGCGTCCTCGATGGAGGTCTTGAGACCGGAGACGATCGGTCTGCACCCACCGGGGGCCCCGTTGCGCCTGCGCAATGGGGTGGTCCTTCGGGCTGGAACGGAGTGGAAGGCGGCCAGCGCTGGCTTTTTTGTTTCGCGATGCAAAGCCGGCCTTTTGGGCCGGCGGCGGAAAAAAGCCAACGTTGGACGTTGCAGGAAGACGATCGAGGCGAAGCCGGGTCTTCGGTCAGACCCAATCCATTCGAGGACGCAGTGGGTGTGGCCCGCCGCCATATGAGGAGGAACCGCCGCAATGGTCATGGGGTCGCGCTTCTCATCTGGACCGCGCACGCTCCTGGGCCGATCTGAAACCCCGCTCATTCTTGGCGGCAAGGCGGCGATTGGCCGCCGCCGTTCAATGGAAATCAAGTCAGGACGCTCGCGCTGGCGGTTACGTCGTCAGTGCGGCATGGATGCAGACACGGCATCCCTGAGGGTCAGACGATCACACCCCGAGCCTCTCAACGACCCAGGGGACTTATCCGCATGATGCAATGCGGGCATGGTCGAGATCAAACAGGGGGAATACGCGTCAAGCTGAACCGATGGACCGTCGTGCCATTCGTCAAGCAGAAACAGAAACGTGGTGGACGAGGCATCGCCATGAGAGGAGCCGCCACCGCCTTGCCTTGTCCTCGATGTTGTGCGCTCGAGGTCCCCGGCCACGCTGAACAGCGTGGCCGGAGAATTCTAACGGGTGACCAGAGCCGCTTTTGCGGCTCCGGATTCTGTCATTCATTCGGCAGCGACGTCGAAGCCCTCACCTGCCTCGCTCGCGTCGTCGCGCTCGGAATAAGCCGCATGTGCATCGTCCAAGGATACTTGGTCGGCTGCGGAAGCCTCGCCCGCGATAGTGTCCCCTGCTTCGATATCTAGCGGGTCAGCAACCGTCGCGGGCTCCACGGTCCGCAGCAGCACGGGCAGCCAGCCGGTCCCGGCCAGCAACTGCTCGCCAGCTTCGGCCATCGGCTGCTTCTTCAACGCCGCAAGCCTTTCCGCCGCTTCACTGCCCGCACCCTCCTCGACTGCCGTGAGGATGTTCGCCTTGGTGATCCGCCCGAGATAGGTGCGCACCGTCGGCGTCCAATGTGCCGTCATGTCGAGCCCAAGCGCTGCCGCCAGCCTATCCGCTGTCTCGTGGGCGCGCGGCCGGCGATCCCAGGGCTGCTTGACGGCATTGACGGTGAGCGAGGCGCAGTACGCAAACAGGGCCATGACGCTGGCAGGATCAAGCGCGCCGATGAAGCCCCACAGGTCTGCCACATTGGCCGGGATGTCCGCTGCCCAGCCGGCATGACGATCCGCCAGCGCCTTGGCCGCTGCGGTGTCTTCGATGCCATCGGCATGGCCGCCGAGATACGTGCTCGTCGGCCGGATTTCCAGGCAATGGGCTTCCATGCCCTGATAGAAGGCCTGCGCGGCAAGCGTATGCGTTACAGCGATGAGGGCAATGTCCGGCTGCTCGCCGAGCGCAAGGCGAAGGCCGAGCGTGCGGTGGGCAGTCAGGTCGCGGACGAGAAGATCGGAAAGCGGCTTGCCGTCCTCCTCCGCGTCTTCATCATTTCCATGATTGGGGTCCGAAGTGGCATCCGCCTCGATGATCTCGCCATCACCATTGATGGTGTAGCCTTCGCCGCCTGCTTCCGGTGCGGGCAATTCGTCTTCGGCACGAATGAAGCCGCGTTCGATGCGCGCCGTTCCGTCATGGGAGAGCACAACGAACACACCGCCGCGCTCGACGACCTCCGGGTCGTAGGCGTGGCGCAGTGCATCGACGCGCTCCATCTCGGTTTCAAGCTCGCCGAAACGCTGATCGACATCATCGGGAAGCTCATCGGCGCTCTTCCATTCTTCCGTCAGTTCGTTGAACGTGCCAAGTGCCGACTGATAGGCCGCTTCGTCTTCCTCCGACAAATCAACCGGCTGCGGGTAGGTACGGCGCAGGCCGTGCGCGTGCGGATAGTCGGTGTGGACATCGGCCCATTTCCAGCCCTCGGCGTCTCTGACAGTTTCGGCGATGCCTTGCAGCTTCTCGACGACCATTCTGTCGAGCAAAGCTGCATCATCGTAGAAGCCACCGCGATCATCGGTGAACAGATCGCGGACGATCATACCGCCCGCGTCGATATAGGCTTCCGCGCCGATGAAGGCGGCACGGCGATCGCCAGCCGCCACATGCGTCCGCGTCAGCTCGCGGCGGATGATGTAGGGCTCGCGGTTGTAGGTCAGGTTTTCGAACACCTGCTCCTGCCGGGCGTGATCGTCGGTGATGGCGAACGCCATCAGTTGGTCGAGCGTCAGATCGCCATCTCGATAGACCTGCATCAGCCTGGGGCTGACGGCACCAAGCCGCAGACGCTGCCGCACGACATGAGCGGTGACGCCAAAGCGGGCGGCGATTTCCTCCGCACCCCATCCGCGTTCCTCGTTAAGACGCCGGAACGCCTCAAACTGGTCAGCGGGGTGCATGTCTTCACGCGTGATATTCTCGTCCAGGCTGATCTCATGCGGGTCGTTCTTGATATCGATGACGCAGCGGATCGGTTCGGTCTTCTTGATCTGCTTGCGCTTCACGCGCAAAAGCTGCGCCAGCCTGCGGCCCTCGCCGATGGTGACGAAATAGAAGCCGGTTTCCGTCCCCTCGCCGTCAAGTTCGGGCTCAATCACGAGGTTTTGTAGGATGCCTTTGGCGGCGATGCTTGCCGCATAGGCTTCGATGATCGCCTCGCTATGCGGGGTCTTGCGCGCATTGCGCGGGGACTTCTTCAACCTGTTCAGCGGAATGAAAACCTCCGAGCCGCTTACGCCGGCAATCGTGGTTTCCGCACTCCTTGCATGGATGGTCATGGTTCTGGTCCTTTCCCGTAAAATGCCGAAGGCATGCCCCTCGGCATGCCTTCCGGGGGCGCGTGAGCGCGCGGCAGAGAGGGGGGTTGAATGCCGGCGAGCGGAGCTGGGCTGCGCGTCGAGCGGGACGGATCGGGTCAATTCGGCGGATGACTGGTCAGCGCCGCCTTGCGAGCGGGCGGCCTCGCTCTGTCGCAGGCGCCAATCGCGGGGGAGAGATGGCCAAGACCATCTCTCCCTCCTTTGAGGTTGTCGCCCTCAGTTGCCAATGGCCCCTGCCATATGGAATTTCGATTGTGTAGAGACGGCGGAATGTCCGGCCAAGGCCAGGCAGAGCATCAAACTCACCAAGAAAACCGAGAAAGGTCCGCCATGCGTTTTCGCGCGTCATCGGTAGCTACCTTCGTCGGCGATCGCGCCCCACGCGGCCTTCGTAGGCGCGCCATGAAAGTATCCGAGCGGATGAATGACTTCGGGTGTGATAATCATCGGCCCGCTAGCCACACGGCTGGAACGCGATCGTAGCCAGATCGTTTTCGTGTCATGGCAAGGCCCGATACCCAGTCCGTAGCCCGTTTGCTCCGGGAGTATGCTCAGCGTTCCTCCCTGCGGGGTGGAAATCCTTACCGGGCGAAGGCGTATCTGCGTGCGGCCGACAGCCTCCGCGCGTTGTCGGAACCCCTGGAGCGAATCATCGCGGAGGGCGGGCTGACGGAGCTGCGAGGGATCGGCGATGCGATCGCCGATATTATTACGACGCTTCACCAGACCGGTTCGCATCCAAGCCTCGAAAAGCTCCGCAAGGATGTGCCTGAAGGTGTGCTCGAACTGTTCTCGATTCCAGGACTGCGTCCTGACAAGATCCTCAAGCTTCACCAGTCGCTCGGCGTTTCATCGCTTGAGGACTTGGAGGCCGCGGCCAAGGACGGCCTGATCGCCAAGACAAAGGGTCTCGGCGCCTCGCTGCAGACAAAGGTGCTGCAAAATCTTGCGATTGCACGATCCGCCGAAACGCAGCTGCATCTGCACAAGGCAGCTGCCCTGCTTGAGCATGCCGTGGAGATCCTCAGGCGGCGGCATCCTGAATTTGTAAAGCTTCAGGTCGCCGGCGATTTCCGCCGCGGCAGCGAACTTGTCTCCGATCTGGCGGTTGTCGCGGAAGCCAAGCAACCAGCCGAGAACAAGCCAAGCGGCGGCTTGAACCTCGTCATTACCGACAAAAGGCATTTTGGCGCACAGTTGCTCAATGCGACGGGCTCGGCTGAGCATGTCAGGTTGCTGCACGAACGCGCAAAAGAGCTGGGAATGGAGCTGCGGCCGGACGGTCTCTATCGTGGAAAGAAGCTGATCGCGTCGGCAACCGAAGCGGACATCTACGAGTCGCTGCGCCTGCAATTCATCGAGCCGGAACTGCGCGAGGGCCGCAATGAGATTGAGAAAGCAGAGAGGAACAAGCTTCCGAAGCTTGTCAGCGATGCTGATCTGCACGGAATCGTTCACTGCCACACGGATGCCTCGGATGGCACCGCGACTTTGGCGGCCATGGCGAACGCTACGCGGGAACGTGGCTTCGAGTATTTCGGGGTGGCCGACCACTCGCGGTCCGCGCACTACGCCGGCGGCCTGTCCATCGAGGAGATCGAAGAGCAGCACCGTGAGGCGGACCGGTTGAACAGGTCCTACGGGAAAGAATTTCGGATTCTCAAAGGCATTGAGGCCGATATCTTGGCGGACGGTTCTCTCGATTATCCCGATGAGATTCTTGCGACCTTTGATTTCGTTGTCGCCAGTGTCCACAGCCGCTTCAGGATGACGAAGAAGGACCAGACCGATCGTATCATACGGGCGGTTCAGAACCCTTACACGACCATTCTAGGCCACATGACGGGCCGGCAACTCACTCGTCGACCAGGTTACGAGATCGACATCGACAAATTACTGAGGGCTTGCGCAAAATTCGGCGTCGCTGTTGAAATCAACGCTCATCCCTGGCGGCTGGATCTCGATTGGCGCTGGCATGAGAAAGCCCTCGCCCATGGCTGCATCTTCAGCATCAATCCCGACGCCCATTCAATCGGCGAACTCGATCATATGCATTGGGGCGTGGAGACGGCCCGGAAGGGCGGCGTGCCGGCAAAGAGTGTTTTGAATGCCATGAAGCTGCCAGCACTGCTCCGCTATCTGTCGAGCAGGCGGCACCTCTCAAATCGCGCTGCATAGTCGGGAGAGACTTGGGCCGTTCTAGTTGTGTCTGGCACCGATCCTTTGTGCGATCGACTGGGGCTTTCGGGTCATCCTCCTGACAGATGCTCTCTGCAGCTCCGCCGAGGAAACTCATGATGCCATGATGGGCGCCTACCTCAACAGGTTCGGCGAGCAGGTGGAGTGGACGCCTTGCTGGAAGCATGGCCCGGCACAAAGCTGGAGCGCAGGGCGTCCTGAGCGTTCGCGGCGGCGGATTGCCAGATGGGTGGCCGGCTACATCGGGAAATTCCTCACGAAGGAACTCACCGCCTGCCTGCTAGTTTGGTGTCAAAGACACCTCGGAGGACATCTTGGGCTTTTTCACTAAAGACATCAAAACGCTGAACGACCTCTTCGTACACACCCTGCAGGATATCTGCTACGCAGAACGGCAGATCGCGAAGAAACTGCCGGACATGATCGAGAAGGCAACCGAGCCGTCCCTGAAAAACGGTTTCGAAACTCACCTTGCCGAGACAAAGAACCAGGTCGTGCGCCTGGAGAAGATCTTTAAGATGAATGGCGTCCAGGCCAAGGGCGTCGATTGTCCTATGATCGACGGCATTCGCAAGGAAGCAAGCGAGGTCGCCGGCGACGTCGACGACAACCAGATCCTTGACGCAGCGCCCACCGCCGCCGCACAGGCCGTCGAGCACAATGAGGTCACACGTTACGGCACGCTGATTGCATGGGCGAAGAAGCTAGGCCGCAACGATTGCGCTTCCGTGCTCGAGCAGAACCTCGACGAGGAAAAGGCGACGGACCAGAAGCTGAACAAGATGGCGCTGGACAGCATGAACCAGAAGGCGGCCTGAGGCCGCGACGAAAGAATGGGCCGTCCGCTCTAGCGGGCGGTCTTTCGGCAGAAGGGATAGCGATGGACCCGATGATGGTGCTGAGAGCATTTGCAGCCGCGACGACGATCCTGGCTGCGGCGCTCGTCGCCGTGAATTGGAACGCGCGCATCACTTTCGCGGGGTTTGTGATATTCATCGTCGCTGCCATTGCCTGGTCAGCGGACGGATGGCTGGAAAGCAAGGCCTCGCTGATTGTCCAGAATGTTATCCTCCTGGTTGTCAACGTGCTTGGAGTCTGGCGCTGGCTGCCAAAGGCGGAAAAGGAAATGGACTAACCGGCGCTTCAGCTTGAACGAAAGAGGTACCGAAGCTGCATGCCGCGCAAGCTCAAAGTCTTTCAGACCTCTCAGGGCTTCTACGATCTCGCCATCGCGGCGCCCTCCATGAAGGCGGCGCTCGAAGCCTGGGGGTCTGGCATCAACCTATTCCACCTGGGATTCGCGACCGTGTCCGACGATCCCAAAGTCATCGCGGCGGCGATGAAGAAGCCGGGCGTCGTCTTGCGGCGGACGCTGGGGACGAACGGGCCGTTCAGTGAGCACGCTGACCTGCCAGCCACCCTCGACGATGCGCCGGAGCAAAGCAGAAAGCCACACGCGAAAAAACCCAGCACTGGCAAGACCAAGGCCGCGGACGAGAAGGCCGAGCGCCGTGCGGCAGCCGAATACGAAAAGGAGCGGCAGCGGCGTGACAGCGAGCGCCAAAAGGAGGAGGCGTCCGCGGCGAAGGCTAAGGAGCGGCGCAGGGCGGCAGTGGAAAAGGCGGAGCTAGCGCTGGCCGACGCGGAGCGCGAGCACGCGGAAATAATCACCGAAATCGACAACGATCAGGCGGCCGTCCAGCGCCGCGCGGACGACGAGGAGAAGCGCTGGAGCACGTTGAAAGCGCGTCTCGACGTCAATTTGCGAAAGGCACGTGGCCTGGGAGAACGGAAGCCATTTTCGTAACCCGGGCACAGGAACAATGTCCTCTTTTCGCGGATCATCGCAAACGAGGAAAAGAAAATGGCGAAAGCAGCATCGTTTCATGAACGGCGAAACGCTTTACCTTTTTGTTAGATTTTCCGGATGGAAAACAGCTAGCACTTGTCGTCAGATTGCTTTAGGCGGCAATCAGCTTCCCGAAGAATTTGCGGATATCGTCCACCAGCAGGTCAGGGGTCTCGGAGCTTTCGCCGACGCTCTTTCGCCCGCTCATGGAGGATGGACAACTTGTTGCGCCTCTACCCACTGTTTTGAAGGGGCCTGACTGGTACTTCGCCCTGATCCGCGAAGGCGACCAGCGACCAGCGCCCCGGAGCTTTAGCAATTGGCTACGTGCAAAGATCCAGCGGTCGCACTGGCAAGACTGAGTAGATCAATGCGGTAGTCGAGCGCATTGGCTCGGAGGCTTCCCGGCAGACACAGGTCGGCGCCGCCTTGCGAGCAAGCGGCCCCGCTCTGCGCAGACGGCATTCGCGTGGGGGGATGGCCAAGACCATTTCTTCCCTCGTGTGAGGCTGTCGCCCTTCTGTTGCCTGGCCTTTGCCGTATGCAATTGAGTTTGTGCGGAGATGGCGGAGTGCCGGGCTCCCTTTAGGAAAAAACGCAGCCGTAGGAGCGTCAGCATAGCGGCGCTGAAGGCGCGACGCGGGACCGACTGCAATGACGAGACCGCGTCAAGAGGGTAGCCGAAGGAGCGTCAGCATAGCGCCGCCGCAGGCGGGACGCGGGGCCGACGACCCCCGGCGAGGAGTTCCGTTTTGGCTCGATTATACTGACACTTGGCTGCAAGACTTCGACGGCGTGCCTCTCGGCGGCGCCAGTCAAATTAACCCGATCGGCGACGAGCTGGAGTCCGAGCTTCACGAGGACCGCAGTGCGCAATCCCAGCCCAGGAACCTAAGCCGGCGCTACCCATGCAGTTGACATTTTGCCTGGCGTCGGAACAAATATAGAACATGGAAATTCTCGAATCAACACGACTGTCTCCCGCGAGAGAGACCGCTCAGGCCTTTTGATGCCAACGGGGAACGACGTGGCGGAACGGCGCTTCACAGGGCCGCAGAGTGACCTGAACGAGTGGAGCAAATGAAGCTGCCTGTTCTCCCGGTTTATTATTATCACGACCATTTCACAGAAATGCTCGGCTTCGTCAGCGAGACCTATGGTGCTGTGTTGACGCATCGTCACCGGGCCTTCATCGAGACTTTTGCGACCATCTCGAAAGACGCCCAGTGCCTTTTGATCCGGATGATAAACCGGCGCGGTGTCATTTTTCGTCAGTCTGCTTTCCGCTATGCCGAGATTTCGAACGCGAAACGCGCTGTTGCGGAACTCCGCACTCTTGGATATGTGCGCTCGCTCGCAGAGAGCGACTACGCCCATTTCATCGTTTGCCATCCCAAAGATGCGCTCATCCAAGGCGCAAAGAATGCGGGCCTGGCCGAGCTGCGCACATCCTGGGCGAAGGGCAAGCTCGTTGACTACTATCTTGCGAACGTCACCTTCGAGACAGCCTATCAATATTGTGGTGGAGATGACTTTATCGCCCTTGGCGACACGGCACCGATTGAATTCCTGCTCTACCTTTATTTCGGCAAGACCGAGCAGGATCTGAAGAACTTTGCCTTGCGGGACCTCGGCATCCTGCGCACCAACAAGAATGCAAATCTGAGCGCTCGCTTCACGGACGCCGATGAGGCCCATGCGAGCTTCCATTTCAGCCGCCTTCTTGATGGCCTTGAGGTCAAATCCGAGCCCACCTACCGGGCCGCCATATCCGCAATCCTCGGCGGTCCTCAATGCACAACTGACTATGCCGCGGACCTGAAAAGCAAGGCAGCGCACAAAGCCGGCCAGTACTTCGAAAAGAGCGACGAGAAGGAGTTGGCGATACAGCTCTATCGCGCCGGTAGCTCCTTCGACTGCAATGAGCGCCTCGCGCGTCTGCTCTATTCGACCGGCGACAAGAAGGGGTCGGAAGAGCTCCTGCGGCGGATGATCGATGATCCCGCCAGTGACGACGAGTTCGTGTTTGCGAATGATTTCTATGCCCGCAAGTTCAACGGCCGAAGGACTGGGCTTTGCACCGAGCTGCTGCGGGCCGGCCGCACGATCACAGTCGACGATAGCTGGCGGGGCAACCCGGAGGCCGGCGTCGCCGGTGTGATGCGCCGGCAGGGCTGCAAGGTCTTCTACGCGGAGAATACCCTCTGGCACTGCCTTTTCGGTTTGCTGTTTTGGGATGAGCTCTTCGAGTCAGGCCAGCTGCACTCGAGCTTCGACTGGATGCCTCATTGTCTGAAGGACAAGACCTTCGCGCGCCTGTTCGCAAAAGAGATCGGCGAAAAACTGGCAGCAGTTGCATCACAATCCGCGCTCACACTTGTTCTGCGCACCATTGCCGGAAAGTGGGGGACGCCGAACGGGATCTTCGCTTGGGACTATGTCGACATGGACGCGATACGGCCGCTGCTCGCCGCCCATCCAGGCGGCGTAAGCACCATGTTGCGGCTCATGTGCGAAGATTTTCGCGCCATGCGCGACGGTTTTCCGGACCTCATGACCGAGCTTAATGGCGAAGTCGCGTTCCTTGAGGTGAAGGCAGAAGGGGATGCTGTCCGCCGCAGTCAGCTGACGCGGCTGCGACAGCTTGGCGGCGCAGGCATCAAGGCGGATATCGCGCGTGTCGATTTTCGGTTCGATCCCGAGCAGGAGTATGTCGTCGTCGACATCGAAACCACGGGAAGCTGGTCGAACGGCGACCGCGTCACGGAGATTGGCGCGGTAAAAATCCGCAATCATGAAATTGTCGACGAATGGAGTTCGCTGATCAATCCGCAGCGGTTGATCCCGGCTATGATCACTCGGCTCACCGGCATCACGAACGACATGGTAAGAAACGCGCCCCCGTTTGCGGAAGTCGCTGACGAGTTCATGCAGTTCATGGGTGAGGGAATTTTTGTCGCCCACAATGTGAATTTTGACTACGGCTTCCTCTCCAGCGAATACGAGCGGCTCGAACGTCGCTTCCGGTTCCCAAAACTCTGTACCTGCGCGACGATGCGAAGGCAGTTCCCGGGTCACAAGTCTTACGGCCTCGGCAGCCTCTGCGAGGCGTACGACATCAACCTCAAAGATCATCACCGGGCACTCTGCGACGCACGCGCCGCAGCTCACCTTCTCAACCTCATCAATGGAAAACGTGATATCGGCCCGTCGGTGCTTGCAGAGCAAGCGGCATAAGCCGCTCAGCGGGTCGATGATGTCGCATGGACGAGGCGCCCTCGGCAAACCGCGTGGGTCGAGCGTTGGCGAGCTGTGGTGAAACTCGTCCCCTCCGCCGTGGTGGCTGCCGAGCTGCGAGGCGCGCGTGTTTGGCGTCCGATCGGCGATCCTCCGGTCACCGTAAAGCGGCAATGCCCGCAGCGGTCTCGGCTCAGATTCGGGGATTTTTCGCCGAGCATACCTATCGGATTAAGCCGCGCTCGCTCGATGAAGCCTATCTCGATGTGACTGAGAACCGGCACGGCATTGCCGGGCGACGACCGGCGCTGAAATAATCAGGGCGAAGATCCCTGTAGTGATCGGGCTGACCGCGTCCGCCGGTAACTCCTACAACAAATTCCATGCAAAATGGCATCGGATCACGCCTCGCCTGGGGCCCGCTTTCTCGAAGCCTTGCCGGTCAGGAAATTCCACGGTGTCGGACCGGCGATCGCGGCGAAGATGCAAGGTCTAGGCATCGAGACTGGCGCCGATCTCAAGACGAAGCCCCTCGCCTTCCTGCAGCCGCATTTCGGAAAACCGGGGCTTTGGTACTACAAGATCGCACGCGGCCTCGATGAGCGCTTTGTCGAACCCGGTCGGCCGCGCAAGTCCGTCGGCGCCGAGGATACTTTTACCTCCGATACATTTGAGCTCGATGCGGCGGTGCAGAACTGGGACCGCTTGTCGCCAAGGTCTGGAATTATTGTGAGGCCAAGGGCATTTGTGGCAGGACCCGTTACCTTGAAGGTCAAGTTTGCCGATTTTCAGCAGATTACCCGTAGTCGCACCGCTGAATTCCCAATGCATGCCCTGGCTGATGTCGAGCAGCTAGCCGCAAGCCTTTTGAACCCGTTTTCCCCACGCAGAAGGGATCCGATTGCTCGGTGTCACCCTTTCATCGCTTTCGAAGCACCGCCCTCCGAACAGCATCAACTGCGTCTCGAATTCTAACATATCGTTTTGCGATTGGGTGTGCAGTTCGTTCGGCTGCCCCCAATGCTGGTTTTCGCCTACTCTTCGAATGCGGGATGACAAGAGGCGAATTTGAGAATTCCAGACGAGTTGGACGGTATCATTGCGGACGTTGAGAAGCGACCGGCGTTTAGTTCGGGCTCGAAACCTCTTCCGGAGCGAGCCCTCAATGCGGTTTGCATTTGGAAGTGGCTCCGCCCGCAACAAGAATAAGGAAGATATTCCTGATGCGTCGGCAGGTTCTTCCCGGCAGCCTGAAGATGTTGCGAGCAGGCTCCAACGCGATCTAGTCGGGTCGTTCACTTATGCCTTCCTGATTGAGCGGCCGGGCGATCGTCGGGTTCGGGTTGTCTGGCCGCGCTCGCACTGGAGCGTGAAAGCGCCTTCTGCTTCCCATGTCCTCGTTGCTTGTTTGGTGATACGATAATCGGGGAGAGACGAACCGTCCTATCTCCCCAAGAGTGCTCACGGACGGACGCGGATAACCGTCTTGCCCGTGCGGCGCTCGGTCGAGTTAAAGGTCGCAACAGCGTCGTCGAGGGTCGAGAGCTTGCCGATATTCGTCCGCAGTCGTCCATCCCGGATCCGCTGAACTATCTCAAAAAGCTGGTTTCGATCAGCCTCGACGACGAAGTCAACCGTCAGGCCATCTGCAGGTCGAATATCCGTTGGTCCTACGACAGTCACAAGCGTTCCTCCTGCCCGGACCAGCGTTGCAGACCGTTTCTGGATGTCGCCGCCGATGACGTCGAATACCAGATCAACGCCGCCGACGTCTTCCAGGGTGTCGTTCCCGAGGTCGACGAATTCATTTGCGCCGAAGTCGAGCGCCTTCTGGCGGTCTGCGGCGCGTCCGGTGCCGATGACATAAGCGCCGGCTTCTCGCGCAAGCTGCGTCACCATCGATCCGACTGCGCCGGCCGCGCCATGCGCGAGAACGCTCTGCCCCGCCTGAAGGCGGCCATGCTGGAACAGCCCCTGCCACGCGGTCAGGCCCGAGATCGGCAGGCTCGCGCCCACCGTAAAGTCGAAATCGCCCGGCAGCGGCGCGAGGTTGCGTGCCTCCATGGCCACATACTCCGCGAGCGTGCCGTCGCGATGCCAATCCGCAAGGCCGAACACCCGCTGCCCGACCGTCAGCCCCTTTGTGCCATAACCCAGTGCAGTGACCACACCGGCCAGCTCATGGCCGAGGATCGACGGCATCCGGTCACGGAAGGCTCGATCGGCCCAGGTCGAAGGCCATTCCAGTTCGGTGTTGACGAATCCCGCTGCATGAACCTGTACGACGACGTCGTTTATTGCCGCCTGCGGCTCGGGCCGCTCCACCAGCTTCATCCCGGCCGTTCCTGCAGCCTGGTCCGTCACTACGATCGCTTTCATGGGAATTGTCTCCTCGGTGATTTGATCCGATCATAGAGGTTCGAACGCTGGGCGACAGCATGGCCCCGATTGCTTTGGAAAGTCATCATGGTTCTCCGCGACCGGCGCCGAAGGCCTCTCCTTCCTCTTTCAACCCGTCGCCGAAAATTCGACCCGCCTCTCACTCTCCGCCGGGAGAGCTTCCTGCACTCTGGCGCTTACCCCTCCCCTGCCCCTTCCAGCATACAGACGCAACGAAACCCTCCGCCGCTCGTTAACGTCATGCTGGGTTGATCCCTAGCCACTCCAGACCCTGCCCGCTGCCTATTGGTGGCGGGCCTTTTTCAGGTGGGTGCGGAACCTGATTTTCCACAACCAGTTACATATGGCGGCAGCGTCCCCTCGCGCTGCTGGCCATGGGCGGGAAGCCTTGGCCAGGCCCGCATCGCTTCGCCAGTGGTGCGGGCCTACAAAGCCTAAAGGGCAGCCCATCGGCAGCGCCGGATGGCTGTGCCGGGATTTTCCTTGGCGAGGTAACCAGATTGGAGCCTTGCAAGCCAATCTTCAATCTCCGGCTTGGGGGCGCTCGGCCTCCCGCTGGCGCTCGATCTCCTCTGGTTCCTTCTTGTCGATCTGTGTCAGTTCGTCTCTAGCCGCGCTGTTGGCGCGCAGCAGTTCGTCCAATTTTGACTGTATGGCCTGCGTGTCTCGATGCTCGGCTCTTTGTATAAAAAGGGTCATCGCCCAGGTGGCCAATGTCGCGGCGCCGTGCCAATCAAAGCTGCTGCGTTCGAAAACGATCCACAGCACAGCGTAGACCACCAGGATCAGAAATGCCCATGGCCTCGCTGTCAGCGTACCGGCTTGCGTGATGATGCTGGAGGCATTCATTTCCTGATCCCAACCTGGCTTTCCAACCAGTTTGGGGAAAGTTTGTTCCGTCGTCCGTGGCGAACTTCCGGGGTCATTCGTTGAGATCGAAGGAGGCCCGTGAGGTCCGCCAGTGTCTGGTCTGGCCCCGCAGAGCGGTCGAACGTTTCAAGTGTTTGGCCATTCGCACGTTGCTGGATCGATCCGGCTAGCGCGTCAACGCGAGGTTCGCCTTCGGATTTTATCCGCACCGGTCGGTCGAAAAGATCCGTGGAATGATCCTCTCGAAGTCCCCTCGTCTTCCATCAGGCGGCAGCAGCGATCGCTGAGGCGAAGTCGCGATATGGGCGCAGCGCGCGGCCCTGAGGCGCAGTACGGTGCCAGACGTCGCCGGCCTCAGGCATCATCCCTTCGGTGAAGAAGCGCTCGCCCATCAGGCTCATGTCATAGGCCATCCAGGCGGGCATGAACTGCTTCAGACGATCTTATCCAACGAAAACGCTGAAAGCCGGGAACGCTCCTCGCCTTGGCGTTTCACAGTCCGCAGCCAGGTCCGCCCGCTAATGCAAGGCCAGCTGTGGTCAGCGTTTGCTCCCGTGACCGGCAGAATTGAGCCGGGTACTGGTGTAGCGCTCAATCGAAGAGATAGAACAAATTGCGTGGAACAATCGCATGGGCGGACCGTTCTCAGGCGATCTTCAGGCTTAGGATTTCTCGTATTGCAGGCACCGAACGAAACCCAGACCGAAGCTTCGCAGACGGTTAGCGATTTCGCCGAGCGTGAGGCCGCGTTGGGCGATCGACAGACCACCAATAATGCCATATCGCGACGTCTGGTTGTCGTCTCGAATCGGCTGGGGAATGTACGCGATCTGGCACAAGCCGGGGGGCTTGCAGTGGGCGTCGTCGATGCCTTGGCCGAGCGTGGAGGGCTGTGGCTAGGGGCAAGCGTCGGGCACCATGATTCAGCCGCGAGCGACGAACCGCTGATCCACCTCGAACGCGTGGGCAAGATCGAGACGGCCGCACTGACGCTGCCGCAGCGGGAGTATTCGCTCTACTATAACGGCTATGCCAACAGTACGCTGTGGCCGCTTTTCCATTACCGGCTCGACCTTGTACAACACCGCAGCGAGTTTCGGCATGCGTACAGGCAGATCAATGCGCGCTTTGCCAAGGCGCTCTCGCGACTGCTATCAGGCAATGATGACCTGATCTGGGTTCACGACTACCATCTTATCCCGTTGGCTACGGAGTTGCGCCGGCTCGGATTCGTAAATCGGATCGGTTTTTTCCTCCATATACCGTTCCCGCCGCCGGACCTGTTTGTCGCCACGCCTGACCACGGAGAACTCATCGCTGATCTGCTCCAATACGACGTGCTGGGTTTCCAGACCGCGACGGACGTGACAAATTTTCGGCGCTCCGTTCGGGCGACAAGTTCGACAACCTTCGACATCGGCGGCGTGGCCAAAAGCAATGGCCGAACCGTGCTGTCGAGCAGTTTTCCGATAGGCATCGATGTCGACGCCTTCGCACGTATGGCTAACGAGGCGGCCGCGGATGTCCAGATCGATTCCATGCGCCGCCAGATTCTTGGTCTCAAGCAGATTATCGGCGTCGACCGGCTGGACTACTCCAAGGGACTGCCCGGCCGCATGCAGGCCTTTGCGCGCCTTCTCGAAAGGCACCCCGAACACGAGCGGGCGGTAACCTATCTGCAGATAGCGTCACCCACGCGAGAAGAGGTGGGAGCGTATGCGGAAATACGCGCTCAGCTCGAGGCAACCGCTGGCTCCGTAAACGGAAAATATGCGGATCTGACCTGGACGCCGATCCGCTACATCCACCGCACCGTTCCGCGCTCGCGGCTGGCCGGTCTGTTGCGGGCCAGTCAGGTCGGACTGGTCACACCCCTTCGAGATGGAATGAACCTCGTCGCAAAAGAATATATAGCCGCCCAGGATCCAGCCGATCCCGGGGTCCTCGTATTGTCGCGTTTTGCAGGCGCGGCTGAAGAGCTTGCGCAATCCTTGATCGTTAACCCCTATGTTGTCGACGAGGTAGCCGATGCGATAGCAAGAGCGCTGGCCATGCCGCTCGAGGAAAGACTTGCAAGGCACGGTGCCCTGATTGAGAGCATCCGGCGCAATGACGCGGCACAATGGAGGAAGTCATTTCTCGAGGCGCTGGCGAACAGGAGCTAGCGTGGCCTGGCAGTGACCGACCGGATATCCTCATCGCGCACGGGTCCTGGCGAGATTTTCTTCGGCGGCATGAAACGAGCGCCAACTTGCGACGTTGCCGCTACAGGGAAGATATACGGGAATAGCGCCATGAAGATATCGCTGTTGCAGTTTCATGAGCTTGCAGCGCCACGGGGAGAGGGGTTGCATCCGGTTTTCTTGCAGCCACGGTTGACCAGTCCGCCCGACTTTGTCGCACTGCCGATTGTTGAGGTGGGCGAGGAACAGACCCCTCGCCCTGTGCTCCAACTGGTCAGGCCTGGGTCGGAAGACAGCTGACGGCCTGTCTCGTCTTCATACCGGTCAGACCGGCGGGCGGGAGTACGCCGTTCTGCGGCTGTTCAAGCCGACAGCTTGCCCTTGGCACCATGCACGAGCGGTGATTGGCAGATCAGGATTCGCGCGGAGCAACCGGCGTCTTTTCATCAGCTCCAGCCGATGCGGAATGATCGGATTGTGCCAGCACCCCTGCCATTCTGGCAAAGCTGACAAATGCTTGCCGGGCCTCTTCGGGTGGCATTTGCCCGGCAATCGAGGAATTGCAGCTTCTCACCGCGCCAGCATATACTGGGCAAGCTTGATTCAGCATCCCATGATCGCTCTTTCACTGTTGGGCGTCATTTCACCATCCTCGCTATCTGCGAGTGTCGGGGCTAAGCACTGGCGATCCTTGTCCTCGGTCTTTGCCTTCTTCTCGCCGCGAAGCGTCCGGACGCCATCATCCAGCATAACCTCGATGTCATTCTCATGGAGGCCCGGGATTTCGGCCGTCACCCGGATTTCCTTATCGGTTTCCGAGAACTCCACGCTTGGCCAAGTCCCGTTGAGAGGGGGTACGCGGCCCAGAACCGAAGGTGTGTCAAAACCGCGGAACACCTCGTCGAAAAGCCGGTTGACATTGCGGTGCAACGACAGGAACGGATCCATGTCGTCACCGCGATAAATGCTCGGTGCCTGGCTGCCGCCACGGCTCCAGGGAATCAAGTTCCGTACGCTCATTTGTCCTTCTCCTTTTCGTTTTATGGGTCGCACCCGGATCCCACCCACGACAGGAAGGGGTGTCTGCTGCAGGCCGACCGCCAAAGATCAGGCCGCCGCGCTTTCAATGCGCTTGGAGGCCGCCTTTTTGTCGGTCTCGACATTAATCGCGATGCGGCGCGGCTTCATCTCCTCGGGAATTTCCTTCTTGAGGTCGATGATCAGCAGACCGTTTTCGAGTTTCGCCCCGACTATGGTTACATGGTCGGCCAGTTCGAATTGGCGCGCGAACGGCCTCAGCGCCAGGCCATGATGTAGGTACTGGACCTCGTCCTTCTCTGTCTTGGCGCCCTCGATCCCCAGCATATTCGGCAGATGCGTGATCATAAGCTCGTTTTCACCGAAACCGGCCACCGCTAGGACAATTCGATAGGTGTCTTCGCCGAGCTTGGCGATATCGTAAGGCGGCCAGTTGTCCGCATTCTGTGGCGAACTGGCGTTTTCGAGCAAGTTGAAGATGCGGTCAAAGCCGATGCTCGACCGATAGAAGGGGGAAAAGTCCACGTTTGTTCTCATAGCTACATCCTCCTTGGAGCAACATAGATACGAGGGAACGCCAAGAAGCCTGGCGCTCCCTGACACGTCGGCCCTTGTACGGCGACCGACAAACATGAGTTGGGAATCGATTTCCGCCGCGCCAAGAGGCGTCTTTAACACCCATTTTGGCGACCGTTTCGAAGAGCTGCTGGCAAGCGCCCCGACCACTACCCATTTGCTCTGTTGGGATTTCAAGTGGAGGTAAGTATGACCATGACACGCCAAGACGTCGTCTCGGTCCTTGGACCGATCGACGACTCAACGATTGCGGAAATCATCGCGTCCGGTGCCTCGCTCGAAGAGTTGAGAGAGGCATTGGCATGGACGGTCGGGGATGAGGCGTTGATAAGCCAGGGACGCGCATTGCCAGGAACACGGGTCGCAGGGTTGATCGACCTGATCGAGCACGATGATGAAGACGATATAGCACATCAGGCCCAGCTGAAGCCGGGCGCCGACAACTGATTAAAGACCGCGTGGAGCGCTAAGGTTCGACCGCGCCGTCTCCGGGTACCTGCAAGGACGTGAATTGCCTGCCACCGTTCTCGATAACTTTGTAGCGCGCTGCTGGCCCCCCAACGAGCGACGTGCTGTAGATTGGTCGAGCCCCACCGACACCATGTGCCCGACGGAAAATCTCTTTCCGCCTAATACGAACCTCTGCCAGCATCGACCTTCGGTCATCAGAAAGACCATTGTGCTGGCCGGGCTGCAAGTACAGGGGTTCAACTATTCTCAATGCCCGCAGCCTGATTTTATTCCCGACGGCAGACAGTCCAAATCTGCCTGCATTTCACCTAAATGCCAGTATGAAGAGGAACCAGATCGAAGGAGAGGTATTGAGCTAAGGTGCTTTGCAGATGAGCGTTGAATGGACCGGTATTTCTTTGACGTCTACAATAGCGAGGGGCCGGTGCTGGACGAGAATGGCCAGTTATTTGCCTCCAAGGAAAGTGCCAGGGACGAGGCCTTGCGCGTCCTCCAGGATGTCGCGCGCGACGAGATGCCCGACCGCGATCTTTTCAAGCTGACGGTCAAAGTGCGGGGCGAAAATGGGGCAAAGGTGTTTGAAGCATCCCTCATTTTGACCTCTGGCTGGATCGCCAAGGATTCGCAGGCGCGCTAATCGATAACTAGCTGCCTCAGTAGGTCTCAGCTGCTAATTTTCGTGGTCATTTGAGAGCGATCTCCAAGGCAGCGGTCACAGGAGCGAACGAATTCGCGTCCCGAACGTCTGTCCGCGTCTCTTGCCAGCCTGATCGAGCGCGCATTGGGTGGCGTCTTGGGACGTGGCCAAGCTCTTGTTCGCGCACGTGCCGGCAGTACCTGGTTCGTCAGCGTCCTGCTTCAACTGCCGGGCCAGTGTAGAAGAAAAAGCCCGCTCCCGAGGGATAGCGGGCAAGTCTTCTAGGGACGCGCTTTTTCGCGGCGGACTGCAACTGTATGCGGATCACATTACATTAGGTCCTGATGTGGGTACTCGATGGATTCCCAGCTATGTAATGACCGGGAAGACGATGTATCTCCAACCCCAAGCGGCACCATCGACCTTAGCATCACCTGACTATCAAAAGGCTTTAGTGCCACAGTTTCTCGCTCAGCCATTCAAGGAACTTATTGCCACCGATCGTTTTGCGAACCCGTGCGGCGGCCCACTGAGCCTTAAATGTTGTGCCGACGTGGCAACTGCAGACGATGCTATGCAATTGCCAGTCGGTCAGTTCGAAGAACCGCTTGGCTTCTCCATAAGAATCATCCCGCAGGCCCAGCTCCCGCAACACCGGATCATCAAAGGCCACAGTGATAGGCGAGCCCTGACAGCGTGAAGAATCACGGGCCTCCCGCTTCAGATGCTCGGTCCCGGTAAGGGCACCCAGGCACCGATCTGGGTCTTTTTCCAGCAGCGCTGCCCAACGTTCTATGCGCTGTTGGCGAGTCATGAACGGATACGTCGACAAAGGCTGAACCTTCGCGATTGTCTGCAGTTGGTCTAGCGTTTGATGTTTCATGGTAGGCTCCCGTCGATTGAAGTCCCCACCCTGCAAAACTATCGCGCACCGACGTCCTGACAAGAGCCGGGCCCGGTGCGGATCAGCGATAAAATTGGCCAGCTGCAGGTGAATGGCAGGGCTCGTTGATCCGGCCGCTTTCATTGGCGGCGCTGTGAACGCTCGTCCTTGACTATCCGTGGGCCGCGCAGAGTCGATGGCGAGCAATTCGTTCAGTCCCACCCATGCCGGGCCTCTCGAATTTTCTTAGGCCGTTAACGCCCAAATCGACCGTGTCTGAGCCCTTGCCGCCATCCTTTTGCGAAGCCTCAAGCCCGTTGCCCCACATTCTTGATCTCCGCGAATAGGATGACGTCAGTCGCCCTTCCAGTGGCGCTGGACCTCGACACGACACGGGCATAGCGTCAAATCGAACAAACTAGGCGCGATTCAAGGAGCCATGTTTGGAGCTGCCATGGGCGCAATGACCCCAGCGTGGCCGGCAGGAGGTTCAGCATGTCTACGAAGAACCTGTTCTGCGTTCGGCTGGTGCTGGGAACTCTGAGGATCCCGCCCGGCTTTGCTCACGTCTTAGCTCAGGAGATCCCGAGCGATTTCGGCTATCGTCGCGATCACGGCGGAAGCAGATTATCGAGGACTAGGCGACGCTCGATTTCCTTGACCCTCTCGACAGTCGCGGCTCTAGGTTTCTTCACATTGGCTCAGTTCGAATGTCGGAGTACAAAAGTATTTCAGCGACCGGCAAGCTAGGAGCGCACCTCCAGCGGCACGAGCCCTTCATGCCGCTCATCGAGATAACAAACAATGTGGTCACCGACGCGCTCGAAAGTGAGATCGACTTTCTCCTCCCCTACGGCCAGGTGACGAATGACGATATTGTCGATGCCTATTGGCAACCGTGGACGGTCGACCTCGATGGTACGGTTCCACCCGTCGATCCGAATTCCCAGACAGGCTTGCAGCATCATGAAGGCCGACCCCGCCGACCAAGCCTGCGGCAGACAAGCGACAGGGTAGGCAACCGGTGCATCGCCAATTGCCCGGGTGAACCCGCAGAATAGTTCGGGAAGCCGCATATTAAACCGAACCGCGGCCTCGAACATGCTGCTCATGAGCTTCACGACACCGGCACGCTCTTGGTAGCGGGCGAGCCCAGCGGCACAGATGGCAGTGTCATGCGGCCAGATCGAGCCGTTATGATAGGACATCGGATTGAATGGCACCTCGTCGTCGGCCAAGGTGCGCACGCCCCAACCGCTGTTGAGATGACCCGAAAAGAGCTGTTCGGCTATTGATGACGCCCGCTCCGCCGATGCCAGCCCGACATAAAGCAGATGACCGGCGTTAGAGGCGCGCACCGCGCATTGCTTGCCTTCCCCGTCTATGGCCAAGGCGTAGAAATTGTGGTCCGGCATCCAGAAATGCCTCTCCACTGCGCTGCGGATACTTTCTGCCAGCGCGCTCCAGCGCGCTGCTTTGACCGTGTCGCCGCGTCTGGCTGCCAGTGCGGCCATGCCCTGGTAGGCTGCAAAGACATAGCCTTGTACCTCAACCAGGGCGATCGGTCCCCTCGGAATCGTGCCGTCGGCATGGAATATGGCGTCGGCACTATCCTTCCAGCCTTGGTTGAAAAGCCCAGTGTCCGCCGCCCTGCTGTAGGTCACGAAGCCCTCGCCGTTACGCTTTCCAACGTCCTCTATCCATCCCACGGCCGCACACAGCGAATCCCACATGCGATTGACAAACACCTCATCGGCAGTGCGATCGGCGTAGGAGCAGGCGAGGTAAACATAGAGCGGGGTCGTGTCGACACCGCCATAGTAGCGCCCGAACGGCAGCTCGCGCAGCACCGCCATTTCCCCCTTGCGCGTTTCATGCATGATCTTGCCGGGTTCGGAATCATCGAATATCGAAGTCTCGGTGGACTGATAACGAGCAAGGAATGCCAGGACCCCGCGGGCAAGTTCTGGGTTGAGCCACAGCATCTGGAGGGCCGAAATGACGCCGTCGCGACCGAAAGCGGTCGAGAACCATGGAATGCCGGCGTAAGGATACGGTCCGGTCTCAAGATCGGTGGTCAGCAGTGCTATGTCGGCGCGCGTGCGCGTAAGCCAGTCATTGAACACGCGGCCCGAACTGAAGACAGTGGCGCCCTGACGCCGCTTCGAGCGCATGGCAAAACGTGCTCGGGCCGCCGCGGCGCGAAAGCGGTCGCTGGAGGGGACTTCTTCGTCGTGACCGACCTCTACAAACAGCGCTCTTGCGTCACGCCTGCCCACTACAATGAAGAACACGGCGTGGTTGGATTGGATCTGGTCAGGCGGCGTCGAGAACGAGATAATCGACTGGCGCGCCAAATTGTCGAGGCCTTCGTAGCGAAACATGACGCTTGCTTCGCCGATCAGCGCGTCATGAGCGTGACCGCGGCGGCTGCGCGTAGTGCCACGGACCTCGAACATATCACGAAAATCGGCGTCGAAGTCGAATCTCACGGGTAGGAGCACTTCGCGCCCAGAGTAATTCGTGAAGGTGACCCGCTCGAACATGCGATTTTGCCAGATGAACCGTGTTCGATCGACGTGCACGACGCCCGGCAGCGTTTCACGGCCGTCGGGCCCCGTAGTGGCCAAGTTCGTGAGGTTGGCGGTAAACAGTATGTTGTCCTGGGAAAGCGAGGCGCCTAGCAGGGATGGAATGCGCCCGCCGATGAACAGACGGAAGCGCGATAGTACGCGCGTGTCGTCGCGGAAAAGGCCATCGCCGGTGCCACGTATGTCGCCGTAGCTGTCCGCGACGATGAAGCAGTCCTCATGCTTGAGCGCAAATTGTCTATGAGGCTCGCGTGGTGCCGATTCATCCATCGCCGGCAGCGCCACAGCTGGGTCTAGCTTGCGATCTTCGATTTCAGCGCTCATGTCAGCTCTCCCGTTCGAAAGAGACTTAGCCCACATGCTTGTCGATCGTCGCCGACGTCGAATCGTCACCAGCGCCCCGCCTCGGCAGGCACATGCTTTGACCGCAAAGAGGCTCTTTCGACTCCGTGTCGTATGATTGGCCAATTTTGGATTTTGAGCAATCAAACTTGATATCAAGCCGATCGCTTTATGCCGGTTCGGCCGCCTGGGCAGCTATGTTTCCAGCATAGCTATTTTTTCGGAGGGACATCGCTTGTCGCCCGTGAGCGAGCGATAGATCGCCATATAGTCGGCGCACATGCGCTGGGCGGTGAATCGCTTTTCAAAAGTTCTCCTCACCCGAGAGCGGTCGAGGTCACCTATCCGATGCACGGCCTTCACAGCCTCTGCGATATTTTCCACGATAAATCCCGACACCCCATCATCGATCACTTCAGGAACGGCTCCGCGATTGAACGCCACCACAGGAGTTCCGCAGGCCATCGCCTCAATGGTCACGAGGCCGAACGGTTCCGGCCAGTCAATCGGGAACAGCAAGGCTGCCGCATTGCCCAAGAACTCCGCCTTCTGCCTTTCATTGATCTCGCCAATGAACTCAACGTTTGAATTTCGCAGCACCTGTGGTTCGACGCGTTCTCGCCAAAACGCCCGATCAACCGAGTCGATTTTGGCCGCGATTTTCAGCGGCATTCTTGCGCGGGCGGCGATTTCTATCGCGGCCAGCGGGCCCTTTTCCGGTGAGATGCGGCCCAGGAACGCCAGATAGCTCGAGGCCTTCTGACGCAAGGGTAGAATACCAGCCGGCAAGCCGTGATAAACCGTTCCGAGCCAATTGACCGGCGGCATCGGTCGGCGCTGATCGTCGGAGATCGAGATCAGTGGAACGTCGTCGAACATTGCATAAAGCCGTGCGAGATCCGGGAGGTCAAGGCGGCCATGAAGTGTCGTAACGGTTCGGCTGCTAAACTCTCTAATGACCGGAAAGTGGAGGACGTCGACATGAAAATGCAGCACATCGAAGGCTTCCGCCCATCTGCGCACCTGCTCAAGCATCGAAACGTGACAGGGGACAGGGTCCCTTGCCTCTGGGCTCAGGCGTAGCGCAACGTCGCAACACGCCACAAGTTCGGCCGACGTCCTTGAGTCGCCGCTGGCGAACAGCGTCACCTCGTGGCCCTGTCGAACCAGCTCCTCGGTCAGATACGAGACGATGCGCTCTGTGCCACCATAGAGCTTGGGAGGAACGGACTCCATTAGAGGAGCAATCTGGGCGATCTTCATTTTGTAAGTGCGTCCGCAACTTAAGAATCGACGAGGGGCCGACGCGCATGCGAGGGCTGTTCCCCCACGCCGCAAACTTTCGAATTACTAATATGTTCCCGAACTACGATAAACGACTGGCGGTCGGACACGGTGTAATCGCACACAAGGCCTCGGTCGGCTCGAGCCCCGTAGGCCAAGCCGCTAGGTGTTCAGGCAAACTTGAGACCTTCACCAAAATGCGGTCCAACCCGGCATTGGGGCGCTTCGAATCCTCGAATTCTATTGAGAGCAGACAACAGGAACGCCGGCTTCTCAAGCGGCCGGCGCGGCCCAGCTAGGCATCCTGTGGTCAACCTGAAGGCTGGTCTGGCCTCTTGCGAGGCTTGATCGCCTCGAAAATCACTTCACACAGGCTTCTGCCGCGAGCTTTCATTACGATCAAACGCCCTTGCCGAGCGCGAGTTTCTATTGATTCGGGCTATCCTTTGCCATGACGTTGACGAGTACAACGCATGCCAGCAGGGACACGACACCGCCTAGCAGGTCGTGGCTCGACAGACCGGCAAAATAGACCAATTCGAACGCCAACGCGGACATACAACTAGAACTGCCAGGCAGTGCGAATGTTCCGCCTGTGTACTGGATTCACATTTCCGGGAGATACGCCCGCTCCACGCTTCTTCGGGGTCAGCATTGTCCCCTCGATCCGAGCTTTATCGCCGATCCCCTGCCTACGCACCGACACACATTTGATATTGAGCCCGGCTGCGAGCGACCCTTATAAATCATGTTTTCGCCATTGCTTTCTAAGGTCTTGCGATGGATAACGTGACCGTAAGCGCCAATGATCAGGTCGGCCCTTGCGTTGAAGTGATCGAAGTCTGCGGAGAATGGTTCGTCCGCGTGGTCAACGGCGACGAAGAGATATTCCGATCATTCGAATTGGAGGCATTCGCCCTGGCCTACGCAGAGGGCCAGCGAATACGTCTCGGGCTTGCTTATTTCGATCAGCTGTAGCGTTGAACGCCCGCTTTCTGCGGGTGATCATCGAGGACTCCACGTGATCATTGCCGCCCATAACGCGGGCCTCGGCACGACATGGCTAGGAGTTCGATGAGTTGGGCTCGCCTACGCCAGTCACGTCCGCGTCTGATGTGCGAAAATCCTCATAATCCACTGTCGCGACGACCGCACCGCTTGCATCCTTAGCTCGCACCGCCCAGCCGACCGGCGCTTCACCACGCGAGAGCGCGTGCTGCCACAGGTCAGCCGCAGAACGCCGGCATTCGGCCAAGACCGCTTGTAGCGTGGGAAACGAAAGGCCTGCGAGCTCCTGCACGTGACCCTTGTCCTGATACTCGAGGATATAAGACGCGTCGCGGCCCGGTTCCGGCTGACTTCGCATCCTCGCGTCGTCGGCGGCGCTGGTTTCATCGAACGTGGCCGCGTGTAATAGCAGCACCTTTGCCTTCGCAATCAGTTGCACGTCATCGAGGGCGTTGTCATAGGCGAGCGAAACGGAAATCGCCTCGCCGCCTTCGCCCAGGAACCGCACTGTAGGGAAGGGTCCGTTTTCGACGACCGTTTCAAGAATCTGCATGGGATGACTCCAAGGCTATTGGTCTTTCGGCTCAGTCCTTGACGTACGCCCCCGGCTGTCGCCCGCTCTTCGGAGCCTTGGCGTCCTTGGAATGTTCGGAAAGAGCGGGCCCGGCGCCGGAGACCTTCTGGGTGGACGGGGATGGCGTTGCAGGCTGTGATGGAGACTTGGATTGTGGGGCTAGGGGGTTCTCGTCCGAGGTTGTCATGTCGTTTTCTCCCATGTCATGAGTCAGGGATGAACTAGCCATCGACATGGAGGTTCCAGCGTCGTGGCATTTCCAGAAAACCGCTTAGTTTGCGAGAGCGAACCTTCGGGAATGGTCGAGATCCGCAAGCTCAGGAGTTGCGAGCAGATCTACGACGCTCGTCCATAACCACGACGGTGCCTTAGCGTTCGCGCTGGAGGCTTCCGACGGTTCGCGGGTCACAACTGCGCCAATCGGCGAGGTCAATCTGGCGGCCGTGCGCTTCGGCCAGATCGAACCGGGGCGGTATCGGAGCCGACGCTGCCGTTGTTCATGAACCGCTCGACGCACAATTCTATCCGCACGCCGGCGCTTCCATCTATGTTCTGAAATCGCCCCCAGCGGCTATCATCATAGACAACGATGGTCTCCGCAGTGGCCTTAATTTGGGCGGCCATTGGCCGACCATCGTCCTCGTAAGTGGCGCCGATCTCGTAGCCCATTACATCGCATAGTCGCGGATGGCATCTTCCTGGTTGCCGATCCAGTAGGTCTGGTGCTCTTTCGACGTGCCCAGATATTGGGCCGCACGCACCACTCGGGTACCTGAAGGAGCTTTTGGCATCGCTACAACCATCTGGCCGAAGTCGGCTTCTATCGCTCGGGTTAAAGGTTCCGACAGCATGCCATTCCGCACGCTCATCGGTGCGCGGCGCTAGCTTTTCAAGATGTGTTTGCACATATCCAATCAGATTCGCGGGTTGATGAAGCGTTCGGCCTCGTTGTGCCTAAAGGTATGGAGTGATATCCGATACCAAACAGCGGAATTGAGCAAACAGCTGGCCGCGATGGCACGTGAGGAACAGCACTGCCGTCTGCTCATGTTAGTGCCCAGTGTAGGCGCCACAGCCACCGCCTTTGCCGCAGCCGTGGAGGATCCGGCGAACTTTAGGAAGATGATTCCACCTTCCGCAATCCATAAGTTCGATCCCAGCGGTTTCCAGCATGGTCGCTCAGTCTAGTCCGCCAGATGGGCGCCTTCCACCCAACAAGGGCCGTAGCAGCGCGGTTCGCCGGCTGGGTTCCGCACGCGCCACCATGCGTTTGCGAGGAGTTAGGCCTGAATCGCAACAAGCGCTTTCCAACTGAGGTACACGCCAATTTGCTAATCGCGCCCATGAGGTCTACTCTGCTTGTATCGGCCGCCAGTGTTTTCGGATGCAGCCGACAGTGAGAGGTACATGCTCTTGCCCGTCAGGGAGAGCGCCGTGCCCCAATCCCTTCTTCGCAACCATGTATTGCAAGCCCTCTCGCCTGAGGATTTTGCGCTCTTACAGCCGTCAATGCATCACGTCGAACTGGGCATCAAAGACCGACTGGAAGTCCCATATCAACTAATCGAGCATGTTTATTTTCCGGAGGCGGGAATCGCTTCGGTGGTCGCGGCCATGACGGGCGGCCGGCAAAGCGAAGTGGGCATCATTGGCCATGACGGCATGACGGGGGTTGCGGTTGTTCTCGGCCGGGACAGTTCCCCCAACGAAACCTACATCCAGGTCGCCGGCAAAGGTTGGTTGCTCCCGGTCGAAAGCCTTCGCGACGCGATTGAAGAAAGCCAGTCCCTTCGCGGCTCGCTGCTTCGCTACGCGCACGCGTTCCTGGTCCAGTTGTCCCGCACGGCACTTGTCAACGGCCATTCGAAAATCGAGGAACGGCTGGCCCGGTGGTTGCTTATGGTCGATGATCGTATGGAGGGCAACAGGATCTACCTGACGCACGAGTTTCTGGCCACCATGCTTGGCGCCCGGCGCCCTGGCGTGACGATAGCCCTGCAAATGCTTGAATATCGGGGGCTGATCCACGCCAAACGCGGTGAGATCACCATTGTCGACCGGCCCGGAATGATAAAGCTGACGCACGGCGCCTATGGCGACGAAGAGCAACGTCACTTCGGCAGTGATTCCAGCTGATTGTCCCGAATCGGACACACCCTTACGGGTTGACGAATTGGTGCCATAAATCGTGTTGGTTTGGGTTCAGGGAGGAACTCACATGACCAACAGTTTTCACACCGTCACGGTTGAAAGGGCGGCCGACGCCTATGTCCGTTCCAGAGGCAAGGCCCGCTTCCTTTCCATCGCACAGGCAATTCGTGCCATTCGAACACTGCTTCTGGCGTGTAAGGCCACGGACCCTGAGCTGGAAGAGATACTGGCTGCGGCATGCATCCTCCACAGCATTCCTGTCGCTTTCGACGCAATGACTGCCGATCGCTCTGAAACACGGCTTCATTCATAGGCCCTGCAATGGCAGACGTCGCTCCGACGCTTACTTCATCGCACGTTCGCCAAACGGTTGTCCGTTACCTGCTTGATAATGTCAAAAATCCGAGCGTTCGATAGACGTGGTCATCCACGCCGTCGGAGAAAGGAGCTCTGCGAGCTAACGGATTGGGAACGGGGGGACTACATAGCTCGAAGCGCGATCGACGCGGGTCTTGCTGTGGAGTTCGATGCGGGGGTTCCCTGATCGCTCCTCTAAAGCAAAGAGCTTGCTACCGGCCCTACGGCAAGGCGAACATTGCGAACCAAATTTCGGTCCCACAGTCCCGGTTCGCAGGCATTGGGGAGGCGCGGCGAGCGGCTAGGACCTACCGGCGTGGAATGAACCCCAGGCAACCGGCCGCATCAATTCGCTTACAAACGTCCGCTACTGATTGCTCAAAAGGCCGACTTCTCGGTCGTTCGAGCAAGCATTCTGATCTGCTTGAACCGGCCTTTCTCAACCACGTGCAAAGCCGTCACCGCGGCGATGTCGTCCTGCTTGGCATCCCAGTTGACGACGTCTGGGTATGCAATGCCACGATATTGGCTTTTCCGGAGCGCCGATATCACGCCCTGTCGGCTAAGCTGATTTGCGCGCTTGGCCAGCCTTATGGCCTCAAGCAACTGTGCCGCAGCGTCATAGCAGTTTACGGCATAGTTCTTGAGGGGACCGAAGCGATCCGTATAGCGTTGAGCAAATTCCCGCGACCCTTGGACGACACCAATTTCCGGACAGGCTGAGAGGACGAGGACGCCCTCATCCTGCTCGGCCGCCTGGCCGGCGGGCTCCAGGAAATTCCAACCATCCCAGCAACCGTCCCCGGTCGCGAGCAAATGCCGTACCCTCGCCGCCCGCATTGCCTTTAGCAACGGCGCGCCCTCGAATGTGCCGCCGTAGAACACCAGGTCGATATTTTTGGGAAAGCTGCCGACCAACGCGCCGAACTCGGTGGTTCCTTCCTCTACAGCGATGTCCTGCACAACACCGCCTCCGCGGCGCCGAAAGGCGTGGACAAACTCGTCGGTCATACTTTGTCCGTAGACGGTGTTGGTTCTGACCACGACAGCGCGCCGTTTCCCCATTTCGGCGGTCAGATGGTTGGATATGGCGGACGCGGTAACGTCGTCGCGGTTTGTGAACCGAAACACATTGTTCCAGCCCGAATCCGTTAGCTTCGGGTTGGAAACGATGGGTGAAATCAGCGCCATCGACGCATCGCAATAGCGCTGCGCCACGGCGAGCGTGACGTTGCTGTTGTAGTGCCCAACAATGCCCAGCACGGCCTGATCAGCGATCAAGCTTGACGCCACCTTGGCGCCCTCGGCCTCGTCGCCTTTGTCGTCGCGCCGGATCGCCTCCAACAAGATACCCTCAGCCGCGTCGTTGGCATCCTCGACCGCCAGTTCAACTGCCTGCGCCATCTCGATCCCGAGATAGGCAGGACGTCCCGTAAGTGGGGCGACGACCCCGATCCTTACCCTTTTGCGATCGCCGTTGCTGTTTTTCGTGGCGTCGACCATGAGTTACCTCCTTGTGAGTGGAATTGCGGTTGGCAACCAGCAGGCAGGCCACGGAGGCGACAACCAGAAAGCCTCCGATCAGGGTGGTTGCGGTGATCTCCTCGCCAAGAAATGCCCAGCCGAGGAACATCGCAATCACGGGATTGACGAACGTGTAGGTCGCGACAAGGGCGGGCGAGATCTTCTTGAGCAGCCAGATGTACGAACCGAACGCCACCACCGTGCCGGCGAGCGTGAGGTAGCTCCAGCCAAGGAAGGATGACAGGGAAATCTGCGCCACGGCTCCAATCGGTTCGCCTCGCGCCGCGCTCAACAGCATCAGTGCTGCGCCGCCGGTGACCAATTCGCGGCCGGCAAGTGCCACCGAGGAACCCTTGTTGTTGTGGCCTTCGGCAATGAGCGTGCCAAGCGCCCAAGAAGCGGACGCCATCAGCAAAAGCAGGATGTCGGACAGTTGGAGCCCTGCGGGACCGGCAACGCTTCGCCATGCAACAAGGACGACTCCGAGCAAGCCGGGAAGCAGCAGTAAAATGGTCCTGACAAGAGGCTGGTGCGATCTGCCGAGAATGCTTCTTCCGACGATGATCCAGAATGGGATCGTCGCCAGGAGCAAGGCTGCAAGGCCGGACGGCATGCGCTGCTCGGCATAGGCCAAAACACCGTGACAGCCGACGAAGAACAGCACGCCACAGAGGCCTGCGCGGAGCCAGGACCGGATCGAACCGCCGTCGTCGGCTTTGGCCCTCGAATGCGCCAGCAAGATCACTCCGCCGACAATCGAGCGCGTGCCCATCAACGCAAAGGGTGGGATGGTTTGGACAGCGACCGCAAGGGCGAGATATGTCGAGCCCCATATGAGATATATGGCGGCAAAACCGCATACGATCGTAAGCTTTTCTCTTGAAGAAGCGGTCATCGAACTTATAACCATCTATCATCGAACTTATAACCATCTAATAGGTTAGGTAAGGTTAAGCGGCATGAGCCCGATTGGTTCCACGACCTCTCCAAAACCACGTGCCACGCGCGTTGCGGAGCGCCATCTGGCGAACGAGGATCTGGCGATCCGCTTCGTGAACACGGCGGCCTGGAGGTTGCGTTCGGACGTTGAAGAACGGCTCCCCAGCCCGGAAGCTCTGCTGGACTGGTTTCACGCCAACGACCTGGTTTCCCGTGGCGAACGAACGGCGTTGCAGCGGGCGTGGAAATCCGACGTCGAGGCTGCCAACTCCCTTTATGAGAGCGCGATCGCTTTGCGCGAACTGATCTACAATCTGCTGATTGCGCGGATCGATGGCCAGACGCCTCGCACCAAGGACCTTGAGGCCTTCAACCATTTCCTGACCGCTGGTGGGGTAGGCGCAACCCTCGCTTGGCGGGCAGGCGACTACGCTTGGCGCGCGACGAAGGGAGTGGGGAGCCTTCTAACTCCGATAACCCTGTCGGCTGCTGAGCTCCTGACCGGGATCCGCTCTGGCAAAATCAGGCAGTGTCAGGATGAGAGAGGGTGCGGCTGGCTTTTTGTCGACGAGAGCAGAGCGCAGAATCGCCGATGGTGCTCGATGGGAGATTGTGGAAATCGTGCGAAGGCGCATCGCCACTATCAGCGAGCAAAGGGGTATGCCCTGAAGTCGGATTAGCCGACCTGCTCGACGGAATGCGTACGCGCCGGTAAAGGCTTGACAAGAGATTTGGCGGAGACCGATGGATCGAGCCAGGCAGCCCAGTCTTTCCGGCCGAGGATGACGATCTGCCGGTCATGATTGGAGACAATGTCTGGGCCGAGAATGCTTCGCCCTCATCCGTCGTCTCGCGCCAGATGCCGGCAATGCGCGTCGCGCTTGTTGGACAGCCATTTGTCCTTGCGCTTTTTTAGGATAGCGCCGCCGGTTTCAGACGCAGCGGCACACGGCCATGTCGAATTGTTGCATTCAAACGATTTGCGACGCGATCTTCGCATCCTCAGCCTCGTGATCGTGAGGATATGATGGGATCGCCCGACCACGCGGTCGAAAGCATTCGAGGGAAGAAATGGAACGTTCGCGGAACGGCATCCGGCAATACACTGACATTCCATTCGAGGCTGAAAGTTACGCCCGCTCCTAGGCAGGCGGCCAGGCGTTCCGGCTCGCGTCGAGGTCGCGGAAGATAAGAAGTGCGCCTGACTGTCTGACAATTACTTCTCGGAAGGGTCCCGGATGTCTTCCTTGCTGACGAAATAGTCGCTTGCCACCGCAAGCACGGCCAGGAAGGTGGCGCCATATCGCGCGAAGCCGAAGGCCTCAGCCGCGGCAATCTTTGCGCCGCGCTTATGCTCACTGACAAATTGGGCCGCCGCGTCCCGAATTTCGTCGGCAGCCTCGCCGAACAGCGCGTGCTCTTTGGCAGTCGGCGGAAAGGCCCGGCCAATGATATGGCCAACCAACACCCCTACCGCCGAGCCGGCGATCATCTTGGCTCGATCGAGATTGGCAACGGCGCGACGCTTGCCAGCATGATAACCGCTTGACCTTGCATCGGCATCTCCGTCGCTTGTCACCGTCGCCGTGGTTACTTCGACACGCCCAGCAGCGACTTTGCCGTCAGCACTCCTTCGTCCCGCATCAAAAACGGCGACTGCGCCCAATGCAACGGCGGCCGCTATTCCGCCATTCTCCTGGACCGCATCCGAGATGCCCCGGAGCGCCGTGGCAACTTTCTGTTTGGCGTAGTGTGTGGAAACGTCCGCCAAATGTCTGGGTTGCAGCCGGCGGCTCACCTCGCTTACAGGGCCGAACAGTGCTTGCCGTTCAGTTCGGCTCTGCACCAGGATGTCCCTAATCTCATTGCTGGGTTGAGCCATAGCGTATTCCCTGCTTCAAGGCCGCGAGATCAGTCCGCACCTGATTGACTGTCTCGACGGGCGTAATGGTCCATCCGGTCAGCGCGCGCTTGGCCAGATAAAGGGAGATCAAACCTCCCGCGATCAAAACAAGGCCGACGATCAGACAGGCGAGCATCGGACCTACCCCGAAGGAGATCATCGCAAGGATGAGACACTGAACCAGAGCGAACGCCGCCAGCGCAAAAAACACGGCCGCCGCCATTCCACATGCGCCCGAAGAAACCAGCGTGGTGGACTTCGCTCGCATTTCCGCCTCGAGGAGGCGCAAGTCTAGGCGCATCAACGAGCCAAATTGGCTTACCGCTTGGCCGAACACGCTTCCGAAGGGCCGGTGGTCCGTTCCATCATCCATGCCAATGATCCTTCTCAGGACCGATCGGAACTTCGCATGATCCGCGTCAGGAACACGCCGGCTAGAATGCCGATCCCGAAAAAGGCGGCAGGCTGGCGCTGCGCGAATTTCGTGACGGAATCGAGCAACTCGCCGACGTTGCGGTCCCTGATATCGGTAGAGATACGCTCGACACCTTCGGCCGCCGTGCGCACCATGCTTGCGACCTGGGGCGATTGCTTTTCGATGCCGTCTGCCGCGTCCTTCACGGAATGGGCGATATTGGCAATAGCATCGGCGCCCGCCGTCTTGTTGGACTCGACTGCTTCCTTGAAGGCGCCCGCGGCATCAGCGGCGACAGACCCTGCATAATCTTTGGCATCGCTCGAAACGGAGGCGGCGGCATTCTTCAGATGCGACGCGGTCTCCGCCGCACTTGTCTTAAGCTTGCCGAGAGCTTCTTTGCTGGTCTCGGCACGCTCGGCGTCCTCATTGCCCCAGCCGTTCTCGTTGGCGTTACCTGGTCCCGGAAAGTCGTCTGTGGTTGGCGTGTCCATGATATTTCACTCCTGTGTTCCTAGGAATTGAACTTCGCCACCATGAAGCGGTTCCTGCCCCCGACAAAAAAGCCTATCGAGCATCGCCGCTGACCGGATTAGCGCAGTCGCTGGACGCGATCACGGCGCTCGTCCGCCCTTTTCGGCCAGTCGCATCGCTCGTCCTCACCAGCATCAGTGCGCAGTGCGCTAAGGCAGAACGTTTGAACGTCCACCTCCGCTAGTTGACGGCCAGTCGTAGAAACGTTTGGAACTGGGTTGCCACCGCCCACACCACCGTGCCAGCAGCTGTCGAGAAACGTGATCGGCTGGATCCGCTCGGGCAACTCGGGGTGGGGGATGTTTGGCCGGATCCGCACGTTCGCGCTGGGTGCGAAACTTTCTTACGTCTCCCAGGCCGAGGACGGTGGCCGACCCGGACTTAGGCACTAGCGGTGGGTCGGCGTCGCCGTGACAGCGACCCGGTCGAGCGCAACCTCTAGGGTGGTCGTCAGGTCGCCGCCGACCGTTTGAAAACGATGGTAACCCTGGTCCCTTCGTCGGCGCTGGATTTCACTTCGAAGTGCGCTTTGGCGTTTTCGGTCAAGGAGTGCGCGATGAGTGCGCCAAGCTTGCCGGGCTTCGGCCAAGTCTCACCCTGCGGCAAGCCAACTCCGTCATCGGCGATAGTGATGCGGCATCCTTCGCCATCGACCACGCTGTGAAGCGTTATCGTTCCGCCTTCTCGTCCCTTGAAGCCGTGTTTGAGCGAATTCGTCAGCAGTTCGTTCACCACCAGGCCAGTCGGCATCGCAACGTTGACCGAGACGGGATAGGTATCCACTTTCATGTCCAAGCGTATGCCTTCGACGGCATGCGAAGCCATTACCGCAGATGCTATCTGGCTGAGGTAGATGCCGAGATCGACCTCATCTTCCTGCTCGTCGTTCGACAGCGCCTGGTAGAGTATCGCAAGAGCGTCGACGCGCCCGGCCAACCTCTCGAACCGTTTCTGATCAGGCTCCGCCGCATTGCGGGTCTCCAGTCGGATGAGTGCGGTGATCATCTGGAGATTGTTCTTTACCCTATGCTGCAGTTCCCGCAGCAATGTATCCTTCTCGCGGACACGCTCCTCGATCGAGGGCGCCTCCTCGCCGTGAGAGGATACGTCCACCAAGGCGACCAGCCGAAAACAGGTCTTGCCGTCGTCGTCCACTATCAAATTTGAATAGGCGTCAACGACTGCTGGTCCGTCGTCGCCGCGTTCAAGGCGAAAAGTACCGACAAAATCCGTTTCGTTGACAACGCATTCGGCCAGCGCCTTGTCTTTCTGCTCACGGATACCAGTCCCCGACAGCGCTGCCCAGTTTTTTCGCGCCAGACTGGCGGCCTTCAGGCCGGAGAGCTTTTCGAATTCCGGATTGGCATAGACGACGCGTTCCGTTTCGATCAGGTCTGAAACCGCGATCGCAATAGGCACCTGGTCGAGGAACTTCTTGAACTGTTCGCTCTCCAGCGCCGTGGCCAGTTCTGGCGTATCGAGCAGCTGCTCGACCGCCTCGGGCTTCCCTGTATCCGATGTCATTTTTAACGCCTACGCCGTAAGGATAGGTCATCAGTATCAGCGATGGAGCAGATAGGCCACCGCCGAAGCGCGGCCACCTAGAAGAGGTCAATATGCCGGGACCAGCCTCGTATCGCGTAGCGGCAAGGCCATCGTGAACCGCAGACCGTCAGGGCGATAGTTCAACTCGACCTTGGCTTGGCACTGCACAGTCACGACTTTCTCCAGCAGTGTCGTCCCGAAGCCGCGCCGTCTTGGGGGCTCGACCTTAGGCCCGCCCATTTCAAGCCACTCCAGATTGAGGATTCGCTCTTCTCCCGAATTGCTCAACGACCACCGGACTTCGAGCCGTCCGGTGGGACGGGACAACGCACCATATTTCGATGAGTTAGACGCAAGTTCATGAAAGGCCATCCCGATCGGGATGGCGATATCGGCGACCAGGGCGACGTTGGGCCCTTCAAGCACAACACGCGACCTGTCGCTCGTATCGTAGTGGCGCAGTTCCGACTCCAGCAGCTTGTGCAAGGAGGCCATCTGCCAATAGTCATCGGTGAGCATCGAGTGCGTGTCGGCGAGAGAGACGATCCTGGCCGAGAAATCGCGCACGAAATCATCGACGCTTCCGCTCGACTTGGCGGTCGCACCCATCATCGCTCGGACATTTGCCAGCGTGTTCTTGACGCGATGATGGAGCTCCCTGATCAGCAGTTTCTGCCGGTCAGCGACCTCTTGCTTCTGTTCAATATACGACTTGACCTCGAGCTGACGGGCGCGGGCGCGCAGAGCCGAGCGTACCGAATTTGCCAGGCTCGACGCCAGAAAAGGCCTCTCGAGAACGATCAGATAGCGGTCCAGAAAGGCCAGGCGCTTGTCAATCTCCGTTCCCCGCATCGTCAGCAGCACGATCGGAAAATCGGACCACGCCGGTTGAAGATTGAGCCAGGATGCGAACTGATTTCGATCAGAACTGATCAAGGCTTCTTCGGTAACCAAAAAGCACTGGGCTTGGTCCAACAGCGGTACTGCTTCGTCGAGGGTGGCGCAGATGTGAGACTTGATCCCGTTCTCCGCGAGGATTGCCGACGCGACCTTCGCGTCGCGCCCGACTGGTGCCAATACGAGCACACTGCAGTCTGAAGGCATCACGAGGCCTTGTCTTGCAGCAGGTTGCCTTGCTTTCCCTCGTAGGTGGGCACGCCAGTCAGGATCCCCCGAAACTCCTCCAATGGTTCACCGACGGCCAGCCCGGTCGCGCTTATCTTGAATTCGCGAATGGTGTCCTCATGCGGCCCGGCGCGTTTCTTGACCACGGAAATAGCCCGTCTCAGACGGCCGCCGCTTTCGAAGAAGCGCAGGAGCATTAAGGAATCGCAGAGATAGGTCATGTCTACGGGGGCTGACATTTGACCGATCACTCCATGATTGGCCAGCAGCAGGATCGTCACAACGCCTTTCTGATTGAGATATGTCAGGATCTCGTGCATCTGCAGCACAAGATGCTGTTCCTCCGACATCGCATTGAGGTACCCGGTCAAGCTGTCGATGACGACGATCCGCGCATTTGACCGCTCGACAGCCGACTGGATGCGCGACGACAATTCACCGGGCGACAATTCCGCCGGATCGATCTGTTCCAGCAGCAAACTGCCATTGTCGGCGAACGGGCCCAGATCCATGCCGAGGCCCGACGCGCGCGCCAGGAATATCCGCTTGGTTTCATCGAACAAAAGCACCAACACATGTTCGCCCCGCTTGAGAGCGGCATGGCAATAGCTGCACGCGATGGTTGACTTGCCGACACCAGAAGGTCCCATCAGAAGCGTGCTGGTGCCGCGGTCAAGCCCGCCACCCAAGAGCGTGTCGACAGAACTGTTGCCGATGGCGGGCGTTCCAGGCTCGGCCAGCTCATGCTCGGAGGCAACCAAGCGAGGAAATACCGTCACGCCGCCGGGTCGAATGACGAAGTCGTGGAAGCCGCCGCGAATTTGAACGCCGCGCATTTTGATGACGCGCAGCCGCCGCCGCTCTCCGCCATAGATTGGCGAAAGCTGTTCCATCCGGATGACGCCATGACTGATGGAATGCAGGTTGAGATCGTCATGTTCGGCAGTGAGATCGTCAAGGAGAAGCACCGTTGCATTGTTGAGCAGGAAAAAGCTTTTCAACGCCAGGACCTGCCGTCGATAGCGTAACGATCCCTGTGACAAAAGACGTATTTCCGACAGGGAATCGAACACCACGCGATCCGGCTTTATGCGCTCGATCTCGGCAAGCGCGGACTGCACAGTTTCACCGAGTTCCAGATCGGAGGAATGAACCAGAGTCTGTAACTGCGACGGATCGAGGCTCAGCTCCGGCGGGACCAGCTCGAGGATTTCGACACCTTCAAGAGAAAACCCATGCCGTTGCGCGACCGAGTGCAGTTCACGCTTGCTTTCGGACAGCGTTATGTAGAGGCATTTCTCGCCATCTGTCGCGCCTTTGATCAGAAACTGCAGACCAAGTGTGGTCTTTCCTGAACCAGGCCTGCCCTCTACAAGATGTGAACGGAATTTTGCATAGCCGCCTCGCAGGACGTAGTCGAGGCCTTCCACGCCAGATGATATTGGTGAAGCGTCCTCTTGATCCACGTTGTCCCCACACGCCTTTGGTGACCTCCTTAACGGATAGCATTTTCAATAGTTCCCTCTTGAAAAGAGAGGGTGACGGCCCCTTTCCCACCCGTCATGTTGTCGGGGCTGTAGCGCAGTGCGGCTGCAAATTCTTACATTCTCAGCGCGGTGATGGCTGGGGAACCTCGTTCTCGCGAGCCCGTTATGCCTCACCAATGAGGTCCCACGCTTGAGAGAACCAATTCCAGACATCGAGCGCGGGCCCCTCGGGAATCACTGCCCTCCCACGCCGCCTCGGATCGGCAGTGCTTCCGCACAAGGCAAGAACAGGCTTATTGCGGGCATGCTAGTCGCCTGCCTCGTTCTCGGCTTTGGGCTGCTCGCCGAGGAAGTCCTGGAAGGCGACACAACCAAATTTGATCTGGCCATTATGTCGGCCCTTCGCGCAGCCGATCCCGCCTATCCGATCGGTCCGCCCTGGCTTCAGGAAGCGGCCAGGGATGTGACCTCACTCGGCAGCGTGGTGTTTCTTGGCTTCGTGTTGCTGGGAGCGGCTGTTTATCTGCTTCTGGTCCACAAGCGGGCTCTGGCCATTTGGATGGCGGTGGCGGTGGGCGGCGGCGAACTGCTTGGCACGATCCTCAAGCTGAGCTTCAACCGGCCCAGGCCGGAGATCCCTCATGTCACGCGAGTATTCACGGCAAGCTTCCCGAGTGGACATGCAATGCTTTCGGCGATCACGTTCCTGACCGTAGGGGCTCTCCTTTCACATGCAAGTCAGGATCTGCGCCTCAAAGTGTATTTCATGGCGCTCGCCTTGTTTCTGACGGTGGCCGTTGGCATAAGCCGGGTCTACCTCGCAGTCCACTATCCAACGGATGTATTGGCAGGGTGGTGCGTTGGCTCTGGCTGGGCGATCCTGTGTTGGATAGTCGCTTTGTGGTTTCAGGAAAGACCAAAGCGGGGACCAAAGACTTGAAGGTTATGGCGCTCATCAACAAGGGTGCCGGCGCTGCGGTGCGCAAGGGCGACATAGCGAGAGCCGTGCGGGATGCGTTCGCCGAACGTGGCGCCGAGGCGGATGTGCGATTGGTAGACGGGCGAGAGGTTGGAGAACTCGCTCGGCGTTTCGTTGCCGACAATAAGTCGACTTCCGATCATGGATCGAGATTGGTGGTGGGCGGTGGCGACGGCACTCTCGGCACCGCTGCCTCGGCGCTGGCGGGGACGAATCTGGTTCTCGGTGTTCTTCCGCTCGGCACATTGAACCACTTTGCCAAGGATTTGGGTGTGCCGCTCGATCTGACGGCGGCGATCGATACAATCGCGACAGGCACGCCTGTCGCAGTCGATGTCGCCGAGGTCAACGGCCGCGTGTTTCTCAACAATTCATCGATCGGGATCTATCCGTTCTTTGTGGCAAAGCGCTCAGCCGAGCAGCGGCACCGCGGATTTTGCAAGCTTGCCGCCATCGGCCCCGCCCTCATGAGAACGGTGAGATTCGCCACGTGGCAGGCTGTCCACGTTTCTGCCCAGGGCGCTCGCGAAAGACTGCGGACTCCTTGCGTGTTTGTTGGCAACAATTTCTACGACGTCGCCAATCTTGGCCACCGCCGCAGCCTCTCGTCAAAAGAACTATGCATTTATGTCGTCAAGCAACAGTCCTGGTTTGGGCTGGCATTGCTTCCGTTCAAAATCGCATTCGGCATGATAGATTCGACCCGAGATCTGGAAACCTATCGGGCTACTTCACTTCAAATCACATCGCATCGCCGCGCCATGCTGGTTTCTCTGGACGGCGAAGCCGTCCGTATGGACATGCCCCTGAATTTTCGGATTCGACCGGCGGCCTTGCAGGTCCTTGCGCCTGACCAAAACGACAAAGACGAGTGGCCATAACTGAAAGCGGAGAAATTCAGTGAAGACACTCGTCCACCTTTCGGATTTGCACTTCGGAAAAACAGAGAGCCAGCTCGTGGAAGCGATCGCGGCTGAGGTTCGTGCCGTCGATTTTGATTTGCTCGTCGTGTCGGGAGATCTGACGCAGCGCGCCCGGAAAGACGAATTCCTGCAGGCGCGGGCTTGCCTTGACTCTCTTCCCGGCCCCCGCATCGTGGTGCCCGGCAATCACGACGTGCCGCTCTGGAATGTCTTTGCGCGTGCCGTGACACCTCTGGCACGTTACAGGCGCTACATCGAGGCGGACACGGACCCATTCTACGCCGATAGCGAAGTCGCTGTCGTCGGGATCAACACGGCACGATCCCTGACAATCAAGGACGGCAGGATCAACGTCCGCCAGCTAGAGGCGGCGAGGGACAAGTTCGCAAATATGTCCAATAACGTTACCCGGATAGTGGTGACGCACCATCCTTTCGAAGGACTGGACCTGGAAAACGACGACGGAATCGTTGGCCGCGCGGATCTGGCAATGGATGCCTTCTCGCGCAGCGGCGTAGACGTCATATTGTCTGGCCACCAGCATCTTCATCGCGCCGGTTCGAGCGCACGGCGCTACCTAATCGACGGCTATGCGGCACTGCTTATTCAAGCGGGGACGGCGGTTTCGTCCCGGGTACGCCATGCTGCAAATTCGTTTAACATCATTCGCGTCGAGCATCCGAGGATCTCCGTCGAATGCCGGGCATGGCAGTCTTCGCGTTCCGGGTTCGAAACCTCGGCCAGCTATTCCTTTCGGCAAGGTCCAGGCGGGTGGGAACCTGCTTGAATGGCGGCTGGGGGAGAGCGCCAACATTTCCAGAATCGACATACCGCTAAAGCTGAGATTCGATGGGTAGGTACCTGACCAGGGCGGCCAGGATACGGCGGGACCATGCTGCCTCGGGTTCGCGAGTATAGGTTTGAGGTCTGCCTTCATCGCTGCCATGCCAGCGCAGAACCTCGTTCTTCAGTTCGAGCCGGTAGCTTGCTTCCGGCGCTATCTCGGATTTGAACCGGTGCCGGAGTTCCGCGACCAACTTCTCGTCTTCAAAAAGCACTCCCATTTCCGAATTCAACGATACGGACCGCGGATCGAAGTTGAAGGATCCCACGAAACCGATCCTGTTATCGACGCTGAACGCTTTTGTGTGCAGGCTGGCACCCTTTGATCCAAATACAGAAATCTTGGGCTGCCTACTAAAGGGCTGAAGCTCGAAGAGCTGTACGCCCTTTCTGAGCAAGCGCTTGCGATAGTTGGCGTAGGCCCCGTGAGCGGCAGCGACATCGGTCGCGGCCAAGGAGTTGGTCAAAACAGCGACCTGCACCCCGTCGTCCACGAGGTCGCCGAGGATTTTTGAACCCTTCTTGCCGGGGATGAAATATGGCGACACGATTTCCACACGCTTGCGCGCCGACTGTATGATTGGGAGCAACTCCTTCATCAGCCAACCACGCGGTCTCCAGCCTCGCACCTTTTCCGGAGGGTCAGAGATCACGCGCGCGCCCTCGACCCAATGAACGTCGCTGCTGGCCGCTATGAACCCGGCGATGGAGCCCTTGTCTCCGATACCGCTCAGGAGCGTCGACTCGGTTTCCTCCTCGCTTCCTTCGAAATAAGGGGAATACGAACCCGGCGCGGTTGCACCGAGTTCACCTATTGGCTTGGCGTCCTGGCATGCCCAGAAAGTCTGGAAGATCTGTGTGGTTTGCTGGACGGCAGGACCGAGGAGCAGCATGTCGAGGTCACGAAAATTCGTCTCCGCCGCGTCAAAATAGGCATCGCCGATATTACGTCCACCGACGATGGCGATGTTGTCGTCGGCGATCCACGCCTTGTTGTGCATCCGCCTGGTCAATGCAAAAATCCGCAAGAGGACTTCCGCGCCTCGCATTACGCCGCGTGCTCTGATGCCGCTCGGGTTGAACAATTTGAGTTCGATGTTTGGATGGTTGCTCAGCGCCAAATAAGCTGCATCGCTCTTGCGCGGATTGACGTCGTCGAGCAGCATTCTGACGCGTACGCCCCGCTGCGCGGCGCGGACAACTTCCTGTAGAAGCAAGCGCCCAGTAAGGTCGTCATGCCAGAGATAATACATGAGATCGAGAGTGCGAGCCGCACTCCTTGCCGCTAAGACACGCGCGGCGAACGCATCGTAATTGTCAGAGATCATAAGCAGGCCACTCTTACCCGCTTTGATTCTGTCGGCCGTTGTTGGCGTAACCGAGACGTTCATGGATTGACCAAATTCGGAGGAAAACGAGGCGCTGTTTAATGAGACTAAGAACCCGCGAGCCCTGATCTGGTTGCAGGGGGCCCTTTGAGCCTGCACGAAAGGTCGAATGCAGCTATACTAGCACTAGCGTATAGCCAGCCGGCGTCCCGTCGTTTAGGCCCGGCGTCCTACTGGTAGGCGCCGGGCCGCATTGCCGGTGAAAGCGTTACTCAGGGACCGCACCTGCCCTTGCGGTGGCCCGGGCGCATGTTTGCCTACCCAAGTCGCCCGTTCCATCCGATGAACGGAGCATCATTGCCCGTGGTCTCGCCGGTTGGCGACATGAGCTTCTATGGTCTTGCGTAGGGCATCCGCCGGCATCAGAAAACGCTCGATCTCTGGCCATTGGGTGTCTCCGTTTTGAGGGCTCCCGCAACTGCGCGGATTATGTCCTTCGCTTGCCTGCCATCAGCTCCAGGTTGTGAAGCGGATTTACAGATAATTGAGCATGTTTGGCGCATCATGATCAGCGGAAATGCAAGTAGCTCGTACATGGCCAAGGCCTCGGCGCTCCACGCTTCGCCGGGGCCTTTTGCGCGCTTATGCCATGCTGCCAGGCGCCCTGACCTGGCACCTTGCTTAGGCCTTTGTCCTCCTGGACCGGCCCGGGGCGAGGAAGCCATCCCTTATCAGGTCCAACGCGTCGAGCGCGTCTTCATCCAACAAGTTTGTCAAGGGCACTCCACCCACGCGCACAACCTTGTTGTTGTCTATGTCGTAGACCTCCCAGAGCCCATCACTGACCCTTCGGATTGCGTGCCGCCTCTCCATAAGGAGTCTCTAATAAGCGAGTCGCCGAAGCGCCAGCAAGAAAACTCGATCCAAAGAGTTAACGGTGGAAAACCATGCTCGCTTTAGGCCTGACCGAAGCCCGCCCCGGACAGTTTTGCCCCCATCCGAGGCGGGCTGGTTGGAAGCTGATGGAGACAGCCTCCTCGCCTTGGCCCACGGGGATCAAAACCAAGGCAAATTCAGAACTTCAGTTGGCGAAGAATGTTCCGTTGGAGGCATGCGCTGCCGCCACACAGTTCGATAGCGGGATTTGCGCCACAGCGGTGCGGCATAACCTGTCAGAAAGCGGCTGTTTGGAGCCCGGAAAGCGCACTGATCGAAGATGCAACCCTGAGACTGCACAAGGCGTTGAGACATTTCCTTGAAGGAATGCACGCCCGCGCCTCCAGAAAATCGGCCCCAGCCCGCTTGGGGTCCCGGCGATCTCAATTCGGTGCTAGGTTACCGACCGCATCAGCGCGGTGAACAACACTATTGCAACCTAATGAACGTGGAAGCCTGTCTGAACAAGCCCGCCGTCGAAATCACATTCCGGCCAAGGCGAAAACCGCTATCAGTGAGGTGATGGCGACGGAAATGGGCACGGCCAGGAGCAAGCCAGCTTCAATGAACCGATTTTCTTTCTCGTTGAACATCCAATCTTCCGGCGCCAAGCTGAAGTCCACGGGTTCGCTCGCCCCCGGGGAGACGAGCGAACCCTTATCAGCGCAGGAAGGGACATAACTGCGCCGATTCGGAAAGTCGCGATGGTTGACTTCAGCCAAGAGATATTCCGATCACGAGGGAGATAATGGCCAACAGAACGCGCTTGACCAACGCTCCTATCAATAGATTTTTCCTTCGGTTCCGGCTCACAACTTCCGCAAAAGGGGACCGTTCCAAGCCGCACCGTCTGCAAGACCATTGCCGAACGTGGCCAGACATATGTCCAACCGGACCCCAGACCGAAGTCCACCAAGGGGAACGATTGCGTCAGCGCCAAGTTGGCTATTGAGCTTCGACACCACCAGTCGGAGCCACTCTCACGAGGAGCCCAATATGAAATTGCATCTGTCTGCTGCAGCCGCGGCATTTCTTCTGCTCACAGGCGTCGGCGTCGCGGCGGCCGAGGATATCATCATTCAGCCCGAGCAGGACACGGTGATCCGCGAATATGTGAAGAAGCAGCCGCTCGCGTCGGTAAAGGTCCCCGGAGTGGAACTCAATATCGGCACGGCTCTACCCGATACAGTCGAGCTTCGCGAAGTCCCCAACGTCAAATATCGTTATGTCGTGATCGACAACCGGACTGTTCTGGTCGATCCAGGCACCCACAAGATCGTCAAGGTCTACGACTGACCTTCCTGGCTCAAGCCCGTCGTCTCGTGGCGGCGGGCTTCAAAATGCAAGATCTCGCAAAATCCCATGCTCTGAAAGCGCGCGTTGCGAACCGTAGGCAGAGCACGACGATGTTCACCAGCTTGCCGCTAGCTCATTCCTGCCACTGTCATAAAGCGGTCCAGCCGCCCGCTTTTATAGCTTCGCTTGCAACGAGGAAACACCATGGCTTCGACAGCAGCGTTAATCTGGTACCTGGTAATAGCCGGTCCGCAGGGTGGCATGGCAATCTTGCCTGGCAGTTTCGACAAGCGTGAACAATGCATGGCGGCCATCGCCGAATACCAGAGGCAGCCGACGCCGTCGGGCTGGACCTTGCAGTGCATCCCCAGCGCTTCACCATTTACCAACAACGGATCCGCGGAATAGCGCCAGGTGGTCAAGGTCGGGCAGTGCTTTCTCAGACTGAGGCAGCGATCGATGATCCGGGTAACGGCTCGAACCACATTGCGGAGACGAATTGGTGACGGAATCGCCAGCGGAACCAATGGCCAGCGACCAAGTTTTTGCTGCCAAGGAGACTATTCATGCTCAAATTGTTGATCCAGATCGGCATCGTATATGCAGCGTTCAGGATTGGTGAAAGCGTCGGGCGTCTCGATAGCGGTCCTCGCCGTTGGCCGCGCGGTCAAATCACCGCTGGGGGAACTAGACGCAGGGCTGGGGCACGCTGATTTCGCAACACGTTCTCCGCGTTCGAGTGGGTGGAGGTCCAGGAATGGCTTTGATTATTGGTATCGCGTTGCTTTGGGGGTTCTGTTCTCCGTGCTTTTCGTTACTCATGCCGCGCCTGAGGCTACGCCGGTGCCTGCACGATCAAGGGTCCCGATAGGTCTGCTTGGCGCCTTCGTGAGGCCGCCGATTTTGGATGAATGTCGGCGATGTGTCGCATCGCCAAATAGGCTGGCAGTTTCGAGCGGTTTTTGCGCCAGTCGAAACCATGGACAGGTTTTCGGCTGGCTTGCCAGCTCGCAGGGGCAACGGAACAGCTACGCCGTTCAAGGCGTTGAGAGGTTCAAGCCCGGGCATGAGGAAGCGCATTGCGGAAGCGTTCGACGGCAACCCACAGCGGTCAAGGGAAGCATTGGCCGCACATTGGAGCGTAGTCGAATGTGGTGGACAGCGATGGGGTTAGCCCTGTGACTTCGAAAGCGAGACGGAGTCAGAAGCTGCCCGCCACAGAGGCGTCTTTAATCGATGAAGAAGCGGCCAGTCGCGCGGCCTTAACAACGGAAGAGAGTAAGGCAGCTCTGAGATCGGAGGAGGGAGACCGCGGACGCGACGCGGCTTGGCCATCCCAGATACCTGCGCTTGGTTGGAAAGATATCTTCTGGCGCTTATGGGAAGAATTCAACAAGGACCGGGTTTTGCTCGTTGCGGCCGGCGCCACGTTCTACCTGCTTCTGGCACTGTTTCCGGCCTTGGCCGCTTTCATTTCAATTTACGGCTTTGTCGCGGACCCGGTTTCGGTTGCCGACCATATTGCCTATCTCGGCGGATTGCTTCCGTCGGGCGGGCTAGACCTCATTCGCGAACAGCTTCAAGCCTTGGCCAGGCAAAAACCCGGCGCTCTCGGCATCGGTTTCTTCATCGGCCTTGGTATCGCGCTTTGGAGTTCCAACAGCGGCATGAAGGCACTCTTTGATGCCATGAATATCGCCTACGAGGAACGGGAAAAACGCAGCTTCATCACGCTCAACCTAATGTCGATCCTGTTTACTGTCGGCGCGTTGTTGATCGGCATCGTGCTGTTGCTCACGGTGGGCGTCGTTCCCGCGCTTTTGCGCTATTTCTATCTGGATGCGTGGACGGAGACGTTAATAGCAGCAGCCCGGTGGCCGGTCTTGGTCTGCGCGATGCTGACCGGAATTTCTCTGCTTTATCGCTTCGGACCAAGCCGCGAACGTGCCAAATGGCGTTGGCTGAGTTGGGGCTCTTTGATTGCGACCGTTGCGTGGATCGCGGCGTCGTGGCTGTTTTCATTCTATTTGCAGCATTTCGCCAACTACAACGCCACATACGGATCGCTCGGCGCCGTAGTCGGTTTAATGATGTGGACGTGGATTTCCGTCATCATCCTTATCGCCGGCGCCGCGATCAATGCCGAGATGGAGCATCAGACAGCGATTGATTCCACTACCGGCCTGCCCCTGCCCATGGGCAAACGTGGCGCGGTCGTAGCGGACACTTTGGGCAAGACCGCAAAATGACTGGCATCACTTTTCTGCCTTGCCACGAATTCTCTGCGAAGGGTTAACGCGCCCACCGGATGGCGAGGATCAGGGCCTGGAATCGGTTTCCTCTTCTGATGGTTGCCGCCCGTCTGATTGGTGAGTCTTGTCTTCCACCTCATTCACGGGGCGCGTCAGGCCACCGCCAGGCTTGGGCTTCTTGTTTGCGGCCGCGTCCTGAGAGGACGCGTTCGAAGAGTCGACGCCGGTCTTTGCCGGATATTTTGTGGCCCCGGTTTCGCGATGGTTTTCGTTGTCACGCATGACTTTGGTCCTCCGTGATCAACGATAACCGCCCCCGTCAGTGCCAGTTCCGCTGCAGATGGAACATTCTCTACGGCTGGTCGGTTGGCCAGGAAGACCATTCCCTGCCAGACAAACTGGTGCGCGGCCCGGGTCGGCAAACCCCTCTGCTGACCGGCAGACATGCCGCCCAAACCAGAGCCCAATAAAGAATCGCTGCTAGATGCGCCGGCCTGGACATCCGACGTGCGAGAGCCTGCCCCGGATCCCGCACGAACTTCCATTCTCCAATCCCGACAAGAACCGAAGCCCGCGAAGGGAGCATTGCAATGAGCGGTGATTAGGTGCTGGCTGTCTTTGCGGTGCGGCTCGCTTTTGGTAAGAAGGCGCGACGTCTCGGCGATAAAATTGCCGCGCCTGGATGGAGGCGTCGAGTGAGTTGCGCCAATAGTCGGTCACCGCGTCGTCCGTTACAGCACAATCGTTTGCCCGTAGTATTTGCCGGCATTCCGGATGGGCGCCGCTGCTAGTTTCGATGTGGTCGGCAGGAACACGCAATGTGGAAAGACGGGGTCCGATGCGATGGCCCGATGCGCGCGGGCTTGCAAACATACCGACCATCAACATTGGCCCAGCGTTCCTCAGCTCATCGCTGCGGCCACGCGCGGCCATCATCAGTTCCGGCATTGATGGCTTGGCTAGCCCGGGAAACCAACGTCATGCCTCCCCACTTGCCGTGCCTATCTCCTCAGGCCAAAAAAGCTCAGCACCGCAAGAACAACGACGACTAGCCCTACAATGTAGATTATGCTGTGCATCGATCGGACTCCAAAATAATAGGCAGGCCACGCTCTTTGGCCTACCGTACGGTTATTGCGTCGAAATCAACATTTCGGACCGCCTAATGTTCCATATGTGGGCCGTATTTTTAGGAGGTCGCCGTTGGGCCGGCTTTAGCGGGTTGGCAACTTGTGCCGCAGCGTCAGTGCCGGCCTTAGGAATGGCCGATAGACGCCCGAGATCCTTTTGAGGGCGTGGCAAAAGAAATCCGTTTTACCTTCGAAATTGCATCTATCACTGCGCCGCACTCGCCCTGCTAATGCTGGGCCGATGACGAGTGCCGGAGTATTGGCCGTCGGCCGACAATTGGTCACCTCTCAATGTCCCTGACGGGTCCTGCGGTAACGGAACCAAAGCGATCGCACGATGTTAAGCAGGCGAAGGGCCATCTTAAATCGTTGAGGATCTCAAATGAAAGTCGCCATTGTTACTGCTTTGGCCCTGTGCCTACTCGTACCCTGCGTCGCCTCGGCCGACGCGATCGTAGTTCAGACCCATAGACACCACCGACACCACCACTGGAACAATGATCGTGTCGTTATCTATCGTGAAGGACATCGCCTCCATCACCGCCATCATGGTGATATCACTTTCTTCGATCACGGTCGTCGCCACCATCGCTCCGATGCGGTTGTTGTCCGAAGCCCGATGGATCGATCGCACCACCATCGTCACCGCCACGTTGTTATTCAGCAGGAGAATGGCGGTTATTGACCGCCTCCTTTTTGCCCGGCTCTCACTTGGAGAGCCGGGCACGCATTACGATGTATGATCGGCGAAAGCTAAACCGAATTGGCGGTTGGTCGGAGCTCGGGCACACCAGCGCAGCCGAGCCTGCTACGGTAGTCGGCGAAAGCAAATTCGCGTGCTGGATTGTGCGCTACGCGGGGCCAAAAGGCGCGCCAACTCCTTTAATCACGCCGCTCGAACCTGGAAAGTAAATGGAAAAGATCAGAAGACTGCTGGCTTTCTGGTTTGTGGTTGTCAGCGCTACCGCGATCAATTCCGAACTTACTCCTGCCGTCGCGGCCGCGCCGGCAGATGCAGCGACGATTGCCGATCATTTCTCAGCCATAAAGTCCATGTCAGGGGACTTCGTCCAGTCTGGTCCTAGGGCGGAAAAGACCAGCGGGAGATTTTTTCTGCAACGCCCGGGCAAGCTCCGATTCGACTATGCAGGCCAATCCGGGATCAGCTTGATTGCAGATGGAAGATCCGTCGTAATCTACAACAAGAAGCTCAAGACCTCACGCCTGGTGCCCAGGTTATCATTAAGCTGGCTGACAAGTCGGCTTTCGGAAACTCGAACATCACGATGGTCTTTGACAAGAAATCGTTGGATCTACGCAGATGGAGCCTCACCGACGAAAGAGGGCAGATCACGACAGTGACTATCTCTAATGTGAAGGAGGGCGTTCGCGCTCCTCCAGGCACCTTCACCATCGATTATGCTGCAAACCGTCAATTCAACACCAAAGCGAAATAACGGCCCACCGGCGGTAAGCTGGCCGAGAAGCAGTTGAAGTGACGGACGAACTCGCAAGAGGGCCGGCGCGTTCCCCAACAAGCGCAACTCCGAGCCAGGCGGTCCCTTTCAGAGAGTTCCTGGTCTCGGACGTGCACGCCGGCTTTGTCGGCATGCATGTGATCCCGTCAACAGCTAAATCTAAATTAGAGAGATATGGATCAAAAAGCGGGAACTGCGCATTTAGTATCCGGCCCGCTTTCGGGCTGCTGGAGGACGACTGATGAAAAAGACAATGCTCGTATTAAGCCTTCTCATTCCGCTTGTTGCATGTTCCCGCACTGAACAGGGTGCTGCCGTCGGCGGACTGGGTGGGGCGGCAATCGGCGCGGCCGTGGCTGGTAACCCAGTGCAAGGCGCGGTCGTTGGCGGAGCTGCTGGTGCCATCGCAGGGGCGGTGATCGGACACGCCAGCGAGGCCGGCCAGTGCCGTTATAGGGATCGCCAAGGGCGCGTCTATGTTGCCAGGTGTCCCGAGGGGTATTGAGTGTGTCGGGCCCGCGCGACCCTGCGATGGCACTGCGGCCTGCTGTCCGCTACGGAGGCTTAACGATCGATAGACTGAGGCGCAATGCAGTCTTCGAGTAAAAGTTTACGCCTGGCTCGTTCAATTCTTGGTCAGGCGTTTATGCGCATGCCCCGCCCTTCGCTTTTTATCGGATCAAACGGACTTAGCCGCCCTATCCTGTCTTTGTTGCTTTAGGGCTGGTGCGATTGCTCGAAAGATAGCCTCTACGAGATCCTTTTCTCGGAAGGGCTTGCTCAACAGAGGGACATCCGACGGGCGATCCGAAATCGTAGCCGCTTCGGCGTAGCCCGTCACTATCACCGCCGGCCAATCGCTGCGGAGGTTGCGTGCGAATCGAATAACGTCGATCCCGGTGACCAGCGGCATGGCAAAGTCAGTGACGATTACATCAAAATCATGCGGGGCCCGTTCAATGGCAGCCAGCGCCTCAGCGCCGCCAGACGCGCAGGTCACCGAAAAACCTCGCTGACGAAGCGACTCGGCAGTCAGTTGCCGCAACACGCTGCTGTCGTCGATCAGAAGGACAGACGGGTTTTCTTTGCCGCTATAAGTTACTGGTTCCTCTTTGGCCGCCGTGTCATCGCTAAATGAATCATCAAAAGAACGTGGCAGCCACAGTTCCATTGCCGTTCCGCGACCAGGGGCGCTTTCTATGCGAAGAGAACCCCCGGACTGCTTCATGAAGCCATAAACCGTGCTGAGCCCGAGCCCTGTTCCCTTTCCAACCGGCTTTGTCGTGAAGAAAGGTTCAATGACCTTCGCCAGTATGTCGGAAGGGATTCCCGAACCCGTATCCTTGACCGTTATGACCACATATTCGCCAGGCGCCAGATCTTGCGACGTCGTCTTGAGGGAGCGATTTTGCGCAAGCACGCTGATAGTCCCACCCGACGGCATGGCGTCGCGTGCGTTGAAAACAAGGTTCATCAGCGCAAGTTCAAGCTGCCCGGAATCCACGTGGACCGGCCATACCGTGTCGTCGATCTGCCAGTCGAAGCGTATCAAGCCCCCTAAGACTGGTGCTACCAACCCGTTCATGGTGTCGCCGAACCCTGCAAGACGCACCGCTTCCGGCTTCAGCGTCTGACGACGCGAAAAGGCGAGCATGCGAGTGACGAGATCGGCGCCTTGTTTGGCCGAGCGCCGCATCAGCTCAAGGACCTGCCGGGCCTGGTCATCCAAGGTTGCACCGCGTTCGAGCAGTCCCAACCCACTCAAGATTGCGGCGAGCAGATTGTTGAAATCATGAGCCAGGCCACCGGTCAGCTTGCCAATAGCATCAAGTCGCTGCGACTGAAGCAGCTGGTCCTCAAGAGCCCGCCGCTCTGTGACGTCAAGCAGCGTCCCAAAGATTTCCGGTTCGCGGCCATCTGCGCCATTCGACATCACACCTTGGTCGAGAAAGATCCGATACTCGCCATTGGCGCACAGCCAGCGGAATTCACAGGTGTAGGAGCCGGTCGTTTTTGCCACCAAAAGCGCTTGCTCCAACCTGGCGCGATCGTCCGGGTGGACCCGGCTAAGGCCAAAGGACGGATCGGAGGTCAATGTCTTGGATGTAAAGCCAGCTAGACGTTCGACCCCGTCGGTGACAAAGCGCGTCGCGAAGGGCGGCGCGGCTGCCCGCGCATGGAAACAGACAGGCAGGGAACCCAAAATCGCATCCTGCCGTTCCTCCGCGTTGCGCAGGGCCTGCTCGGCCTGAAGCTTGTCCTTCTGCGCCTGGAGTGCCTGTGCCAGCAGTCTCTTCTCGGTCGCTGCCTTTCGCTGAATTTCCAGGGTCTTTTCGTGGAGTTCGACGAAGACCGCGACTTTCGAGCGCAGCATGATCGGATCGAATGGCTTAAACACATAGTCGACCGCGCCGGCATCATAGCCGCGCAGCATGTGAGCCTGCTCCTTGTTGATGGCTGTAAGGAAGATGATGGGAGTATGCTTGGATTGTTCGCGCTGGCGTATAAGCGCAGCCGTTTCATAGCCGTCTATTCCCGGCATGAGGACGTCCAGGAGGATGATGGCGAAGTCCTCCTTCAGCAGAAAGCGCAATGCCTCTTCGCCCGATTGGGCGCAGATGACGTCTCCCGTCGAAGCAAGGACTTCGCTGATCGCCAGAAGGTTGCGTTCATCGTCGTCCACGGCGAGGATCCGTGCCCTTGCCGGTCCCTCGGCCAATTGCCCGGCCTCAAGTTTTCTTACCCTGTTTCTCGAAGGCTTTTGCATGGACCGGCCGTCAGTTCACTGCCAAGAGCATTTGTTCCGGGTTCTCCGTGCGTCCCCGGGAACGGCCTATCCAGACACGAAGCAATGCCAGCAGCAGATCAAGATCGACCGGCTTGGCGATATAATCCGAAGCACCGGCGTCGAGACATTTCTGCCGATCGCCCTTCATCGCTTTGGCAGTGACGGAAATCAGCGGGATGTGAGCGATCGCCGGCGTCGCGCGAATACGCCGCATCGTCTCGTAGCCGTCCATCTCCGGCATCATGATATCGATCAAAGCGGCGTCGACATCGGGCACCTGCTCCAGCAGTGCGATGCCGTCGCGGCCCCGCTCGGCATGGAGAACCTGAATATCGTACGTCTCCAGGACACTGGTGAGCGAGTAGATGTTGCGGATATCGTCGTCGACGATGAGAACTTTCGCCCCAGCCAGGTCGGACTTGCCCGCATGCTCGGTTTCCGTTGCGCGCTCCTCACGGTCCTCTCCTGGCAGCGTCGCCGACATATGAAGCGCCAGCTGAGCGAAATTCTCGGCCCGCGGCGTATTCGCAAGCGCCGGATTCAAGGCCAACACCTGTTCAAGCGCATCAGGATGAGGGGCAAAGAACAACAGCTGCGGAAGGGTTCCGTCGAACTGGTCGGCGAGCTCGTCCAGCGACTGTGCATTGTCCTTGGCCGAGCGCCCGAAACCGAGCACGATGGCATCATATGAAGCCGTGCCGATATCGTCGGCATTTGCCGCGAAACGGCCGACCGCAGTGACCGAGGTCACGCCGTCGCGGATCGCTTCGACGAGCGATAGCCGGCGCTCCGGGTCGGGGTCCGCGACCAGCACGCGCCGCTGAATGCGCAGCTTCCTGGAATGGATATCCTGAAACACCTGCATGAGGTCGTCGGATGAAACAGGCTTGGTGGAAATACTGGATGCCCCCTTGCGGGCGAGACTGTCTATGGCTTCGGCACCCGAGATGACGTGAATGGGAATTCCCTTCGTCTTCTGATCATGGCGCAACAGATCGAAAAGCACCCATCCATCGATGTCCGAAAGCCCTAGATCAAGCGTAATGGCATCGGGAACCAGTTTGCGAGCCAGGGCCAGGGTGCCGGACCCCGCATTCGACAAGACGCCTTTGAGGCCCGCCGAACGAGCGAGACCAAGCAGGAGCCCGCCAAAGGTCGGGTCGTCCTCGACAATGAGCACGACCCGATCGGTCGGCGCGATGGAATCGCGATCATCGATCAGCTCCGCCGAGGGCGAGCTGCCGAGCGATGCCGGCTCGGCAGCAACCTCGGTCGGCGCAGGTAAGGCCGACTGGGCGGCCGCCACACGGGGACCGGCGAACGGTATGACCAGCGTAAAGGTTGAGCCCTTGCCCGGGGTGCTTTCAACCCGTAGCTCACCGCCAAGCAGGCGAGCGATCTCGCGGCTGATCGAAAGCCCGAGCCCGGTGCCGCCATATTTGCGGCTGGTGGTTCCATCTGCCTGCTGGAAAGCTTCGAAGATAAGTTTCTGCTTATCTTCCGGGATGCCGATGCCGGTGTCGGTCACTGCGATCGCCAAGGCCTTCGTCGCGTGCCCGGAACGGTTGCGGCCGCCCGCCTTCTCGACCCGGAAATTCAAGCTGACCTCGCCCTGCGATGTGAACTTGAATGCATTCGAAAGCAGATTGAGGACAATCTGCTGCAGGCGCTTCTCGTCCGTTCGGACCGTCTCGGGCAGTGCGGGATCGACCTTAATAGTGAAGCCGAGGCCCTTGTCGGCGGCCAACTGGCGGAACGTGCGTTCCATATGCTGGCGCAGATGGGTCACCGGCATATCGTTGATATCTATCGAGACGGTACCGGACTCGATCTTCGACAGATCGAGGATGTCGTTGATGAGGCTGAGAAGGTCGGTTCCGGCAGAATTGATGGTGCGCGCGAACTCGACCTGTTTTTCATTCAGATTGCCCTGCTGGTTGGTCGCAAGGAGGTTGGAGAGAATGAGCAATGAGTTGAGCGGTGTACGCAGTTCGTGGCTCATATTGGCCAGGAACTCGGACTTGTACTTGGAAGTAAGCGCCAGCTGTTCGGCTTTCTCCTCCAGGGCGCGCCGTGCCATCTCGATTTCGAGATTCTTGTTTTCCACCTGCTTTTTTTCGTTCTCGAGCAGCTGCGCCTTTTCTTGCAGCTCCTCGTTCGTGGCATGCAACTCTTCCTGCTTCTTGGTCAGCTCGGTCTGCCGCGCCTGCAATTCCGAGGTCAGCAGCTGGGACTGCTTGAGCAGCCCCTCGGTGCGCATCGTTGCGGCAATGGTGTTGAGAACGATGCCGACGGATTCCATCAGCTGGTTGAGAAAGGACTGATGGGTGTCACGGAATTCGCCGAACGAGGCGAGTTCGATGACGGCTTTGACCTCATCCTCGAACAAGGCCGGAAGGATGATGACGTTGGCCGGCGAGGCGCTGCCGAGACCCGACGTTACGCGCAGAAATTCCGGCGGCACATTGTTCAGCATGATGGCGCGCTTGTCGGCGGCACTTTGCCCGACGAGGCCTTCGCGCAGATCGAGACGCTGTTTTATGGCGGCCCTGCTTTCGGCGCCATACGACGCCGCCAACTCAAGATAGGATTCCTCTTCGTCGCGGTTGGTGACGTAGAAGACGCCATATTGCGCGTTCACCAGCGGAGCGAGCTCGGACATGATAAGCCGCGAGACCGTGGCAAGGTCGCGTTCGCCCTGCAGCATGCGCGAAAACCGCGCGAGATTGGTCTTCAACCAATCCTGCTCCGCATTCTTCAGCGTCTGATCCTTCAGATTGCGGATCATTTCGTTGATATTGTCCTTGAGAGCGGCGACTTCACCTGAGGCCTCGACGCTGATCGAACGGGTCAGATCGCCCTTGGTTACCGCCGTCGAAACCTCGGCAATGGCGCGCACCTGAGTCGTCAGGTTGGCGGCGAGCTGATTGACATTATCGGTGAGGTCGCGCCACAGGCCTGCGGCGCCCGGCACGCGGGCCTGCCCGCCGAGCTTGCCCTCGATGCCCACTTCACGCGCGACATTGGTCACCTGGTCGGCGAAGGTGGCCAGCGTCTCAATCATGCCGTTGATGGTGTCAGCGAGAGAAGCGATTTCGCCCTTGGCGTCCACCGTCAGTTTGCGCTTGAGGTTACCTTGCGCAACCGCTGTCACGACGTCGGCGATGCCACGCACCTGATTGGTCAGGTTCGTCGCCATGAGGTTGACGTTGTCGGTCAGGTCCTTCCAGGTCCCGGCGACGCCCTCAACGCGGGCCTGGCCGCCGAGCTTGCCCTCGGTGCCAACCTCACGCGCCACGCGGGTCACCTCGCCGGCGAAGGAGTTGAGCTGGTCCACCATGGTGTTGATGGTCGACTTGAGCTCAAGGATTTCGCCTTTGACGTCGACCGTGATCTTTTTGGAGAGGTCACCGCGCGCCACAGCGGTTGTCACTTCGGCGATGTTGCGCACCTGGCCGGTCAGGTTCTCAGCCATTGAATTGACATTGTCGGTCAGGTCTTTCCAAGTGCCAGCTACGCCGCGCACCTGAGCCTGGCCGCCCAGCTTGCCTTCGGTACCGACCTCGCGCGCCACACGCGTGACCTCCGAGGCGAAGGAATTGAGCTGGTCGACCATCGTGTTGATCGTGTCCTTCAACTCCAGAATCTCGCCGCGGACGTCGACGGTGATCTTCTTCGACAGATCGCCAAGCGCCACGGCCGTGGTCACTTCGGCGATGTTGCGCACCTGGCCGGTAAGATTGGCGGCCATGGCATTGACGTTGTCGGTCAAATCCTTCCAGGTGCCGGCGACGCCACGCACCTGCGCCTGGCCGCCCAGCTTGCCGTCCGAGCCGACCTCGCGCGCCACGCGCGTCACCTCCGATGCGAACGAATTGAGCTGGTCCACCATCGTGTTGATGACGTCCTTGATCTGCAAGATCTCGCCCAGTGCATCGACCGTGATCTTCTGCGTCAGGTCGCCGGTGGCAATCGCCGTCGCCACCTTGGACACATCGCGCAACTGCACGGTTAGATTGCCAGCCATGGCATTGACGTTGTCGGTCAGGTCCTTCCAGGTGCCGCCGACGCCTTCGACATGGGCCTGTCCACCAAGCTTGCCTTCCGAACCGACTTCGCGCGCCACACGCGTCACTTCCGAAGCGAAGGAATTCAACTGATCGACCATCGTGTTGACAGTATCCTTAAGCTCCAGGATTTCGCCCTTGACGTCGACGGTGATTTTCTTCGACAGGTCGCCGCGTGCCACGGCCGTAGTCACCTCGGCGATGTTGCGCACCTGTCCGGTCAGATTGGCAGCCATCAGATTGACATTGTCGGTCAGATCCTTCCACGTGCCGCCAACCCCCCTCACCTCGGCCTGACCGCCGAGCTTGCCTTCGGTGCCGACTTCGCGCGCCACGCGCGTCACCTCCGAGGCAAAAGAGTTCAGCTGGTCCACCATCGTGTTGATGGTGTCTTTCAACTCCAGGATTTCACCTTGAACCGCGACGGTGATCTTCTTTGAAAGATCTCCAGAAGCAACCGCCGTCGTGACCTCGGCGATGTTGCGCACCTGTCCAGTGAGATTTTCAGCCATCGAGTTGACGTTGTCAGTGAGGTCCTTCCAAGTGCCCGCAACGCCGCGCACCTGAGCCTGGCCGCCGAGCTTGCCTTCGGTGCCAACCTCGCGCGCGACGCGGGTCACCTCGCCGGCGAAAGAATTGAGCTGGTCGACCATCGTGTTGATAGTCGATTTCAGCTCAAGGATTTCGCCTTTCACATCGACCGTGATCTTCTTCGACAGGTCGCCCAAGGCGACGGCCGTCGTCACCTCGGCGATATTGCGCACTTGGCCGGTCAGGTTCTCGGCCATGGAATTTACATTGTCGGTCAGATCCTTCCATGTCCCACCGACGCCTTCGACGCGCGCCTGGCCGCCGAGCTTGCCTTCGGTGCCGACTTCGCGCGCCACGCGGGTCACTTCCGAAGCGAAGGAATTGAGCTGGTCGACCATCGTGTTGATCGTGTTCTTCAGCTCCAGGATCTCGCCCTTCACGTCGACGGTGATCTTTTTCGACAGGTCTCCGGATGCAACCGCCGTAGTCACCTCCGCGATGTTGCGCACCTGGCCGGTCAGGTTCGTTGCCATGGCGTTGACGTTATCGGTCAAATCTTTCCACGTCCCGGCGACACCTTTCACGCGCGCCTGACCGCCGAGTTTGCCTTCGGTGCCGACTTCGCGCGCCACGCGCGTCACCTCGGAGGCAAAGGAAGCAAGCTGACCAACCATGGTGTTGACGATCTTGCCTATGCGCAGAAATTCGCCGCGCAGCGGTCGGCCGTCGATCTCGACCATCATCGTCTGCGACAGATCACCCTTGGCTACGGCGCCGATAACGCGAGCGACCTCGGCGGTGGGTTGGACCATGTCTTCTATGAGATCGTTGACGGACCGGACGCTGGATTCCCAACTGCCTGTAGCGTTGCGGACGCGGCCACGCTCGCCTATCCGCCCATCCTTGCCAACGACCCTGCTCAGACGCTCGAATTCTCGGGAGACCTGATCGTTCAGATCCACGATCTCGTTGAAGGTTTCTGCGATCTCGGAATCGAGGCCTTCGTAGACGTTGTCGATGCGGACTGAAAAGTCACCACGTCGGAAGGCCTTCAAAGAATTCAGTATGCTACGACGGGCCAATTGCTTCTTGGATGCCTGCACAGTCACAGCGCCACTCCCAATCGATCCATGTAGGATAAATCCCCCTCGTGCGCGGACGTCACACTACCCCCCAAGCCTCCAAACGCCGCAATTTCAATTTTGTTCCGCGCCGCATTTATCAACTATCCCAAGTCGAAAATTGCACGAACGTGTGAGTTACCGGATGGCGAACTGCACTGGCGTCGCCGAGCGCCCGCCCTGGTTCTCTAACAACGACGTCCCTTCTTTTCACACGCGGTTCAGCCGGCCCGTGGGTGTCGCAGAAAGGCTCGCAATTTCCTGAGGCTCCTGCGCGGGATCAGATCGATCTCGCCGACAAGTTTTGCCCCGTCCTTGTGCCGCTCCAAAGGCAATATGAACATTCGCTTGTCGGGATGGAAATTACCGCTGCCGCGCCCAAGGCCACAGGCCACCGATCGCCCGAACGTGCGTGCTTTCCTCGACCCGACTCGCCAGCGGCCAGAACCCGCTCGCCAGCGGTGATGGGATTTCGGTCTCCTCGACGACCGCAGTACCAATCATCGAGCGAGACCGAGAGCTCCTTTAGGCTGAGCATTGCGTCGCCTTCGGTTTCTCCGCGGCGCAATTTGCCATTCTTCAAAAGCGTCCGGCGCGGAACGATCGGGGATCTCTCGCATTTGGTGTGAGAAATATTAGCGTCAACTGAAATGAAAATTGTCCCCAGCGTGACGGCGAGACCAAGCAGCGCGACCACCGCCGCTCACCGAACTTCAAGAGATCCGCCACCAGAGCGAATAGCGAGAGGAATATGACTGAGATCGTGCACAAGACTGCCGCTGCATCGGTAAATCAGCCGGATAGCTCGAAGATTTTGCAGATCATTGGCCCGGGATTGATCACGGGCGCTTCGGACGATGATCCCAGCGGCATCGCAACATACTCTCAGGTCGGTGCCCAGTTCGGCTATGGCCTGGGGTGGGTAATGCTGTTCAGCTGGCCTCTTATGTGCGCCATCCAGGAAATTAGCGCCAGGATTGGCCGCGTTACCGGCCGTGGCATAGCGGGCAATCTGCGAAAGCACTATCCATCTGCAGTCGGCATCTCGATCGTTTTCCTTTTGATGGTCGCCAATATAATCAATATCGGTGCCGACCTTGGCGCAATGGGAGCTGCGCTGAAACTGATCGCGGGCGGTCCCCAGCTACTGTACGTCGCTACGTTCGGGATCCTCACGGCCCTGCTTGAGATCTTCTCGCAATACGCTCGCTATGTTTCGGTGCTGAAGTGGCTTACGCTGTCGCTGCTCGCCTATGTCGCGGTGGCCTTCGTTGCGAAAGTGCCCTGGTCGACGGTCGGCTACAATCTGATTGTTCCACACATCAGCTTTCAAAACCAATACATCACCTCCGTCGTGGCCATCCTTGGGACTACGATTAGCCCCTACCTTTTCTTCTGGCAGGCCGGACAGGAAGTTGAGGAAGTCAAGGAGCGCGATGAAGCATCGCCGTTGAGGGTAGCGCCCGAGCAGGCACCGGAAGAACTCAAACGTATTCGCATCGATACCTATTTTGGAATGGCGATCTCGAACGCTGTCGCACTCTTCGTTATCGTGACGACGGCTGCAACGCTGCACGCCAGCGGCGTCACCGACATCGAGACTTCATCGCAGGCGGCGGAAGCTCTTCGCCCGATTGCAGGCAAGTTCGCTTTCCTCGTCTTTGCGATTGGAATTATCGGAACGGGACTGCTGGCCCTGCCGGTGCTCGCCGGCTCGTCCGCCTATGCGTTGGGCGAGACGCTTGGTTGGAATGTCGGACTGGCCAAAAAGCCGCATCGGGCCAAAGCCTTTTATACCACGATTGCAGCAGCGACGCTGATCGGCGCCGGCCTCAATTTCACTTCGATCGATCCCATAAAGGCGCTGTTCTGGAGCGCCGTCATCAACGGCGTGGTGGCTGTCCCGGTAATGGGCATGATGATGCATCTTTCGGGCAAGCGGGCGGCGATGGGCGATTTTCAGCTGCCAATAGGCCTCAAGATTATGGGCTGGGTGGCCACCGCGGTGATGGCGGCTGCTGCCGTGGCGCTGTTCGTAACATGGTAGAGACCCCAGGCTGTTGGAAGGCGTCGCCGATGCCTGGTGGGCCGACGCCTGATCAGCGCGGAACCCACCTTAAGCATTGGGTTGGAGGTCTTGGAGCTTCGACGCTGGATCAGCCGCCCATCTTCTTTGCCATCGCACAGAAATTCTGCGTGCGACAACGCGAGAAGCCCGCGCTGCCTCCTGCAGAGGAGGACGGACAATAGCATGTGGTTGTTTACAGCTGTCATTCTCGGGTTTGTGTTAGCCCTGTCGCTAGGTTGGGCGGTTGGCGGCTTTTCAAGGTAACATTGTTGACTCCCAACTGCGTAACCAACGGCGTGTTTCGTGCGGGTGTCCCGTACTGTCCATGCGCGCCATCACGCGTCTGGCGACGGGGAAGGCTGTCCGAGCAGATCGGCGTGCCGAGAATGAAAAGGTCGGCCGCCAGGATTTACTAGCGCCGGCCAGTCGTCGCCATTCCCATGTCGGAAAGCACTCCCGGCTTGACGTCGTGATCCAAGGCCTGCACATCGCGCCTCTCACCCAGGGCCCTTGAGTGCGGAGAGCAGATCGGCGGCGAGGACCTCTCCTGTCGTCGAAGGCTTTCAGCAATTGAGGGGAGGCGGTGGCACTTTTGAGCCCTCGAGGGTCCTCAACCCGAGCGCATTACACCAGGCTCTTCGGCGGGTGGATCGCTGGGATCCGATGGACCGTTCTCAAGCAGGTCGGAGAAATTGACAGCCGCGACCAGATAGCCGGCATCATCGTAGACGTTGACGTGAGAGCCAAAGTGGTCGGCATCTGCTGGAGCGCTGCTCGCCGCCGCTCTTACCAATTCCAAAGCTTTGGGACTGGCCAAGTCGACGCTCGCGAGATTCTGCACAGTAATGTGGGAGCGACCTGCAACAACAGTTTCAAAACGAAAATTGGGCATTGCAGCTTCTCTTAAAGGGCATCGGAAACGTTCCTTCGTTCCGAATACGCGTGGATTAGGGCTTGCAACGCCGTCGTCTGCTGCCCTTGGGACGTTCGGCTTCGACGTCATTCTTGGAAGCAACCTCTGATCAATCTGCCGGCCTTGCGTTCCTCGTCTATTTCTGCGGCGCGGCTGGCTGAGTTGGCTGGACGCCTTGCTGATCGCCGCCCGTGCTCGATTTCGCCGTTGGATCCCTGTCGACTTGCGGATTCTGATCTGGCGGCTGATTGCTCACCGAGTTCGTCTTCGAGCCGTCGACGCCATTGTCACTGCATCCGGCGATGAGGCCTGCGACCACTATCAAAGCCAATCGTCTCATCTGTGCGCTCCTTTAGCGCTGAACTAGCGACGCTGGTGAATGTTCCAAAAGGCTTGCGTTAAAGGTCCGGACGGCACCGGCTGCGCCAAGGGCTCCCTCACTACCGTTGTAAGGTCCGAACGGGGAAGGATGCCCCCCAGTCGCCACGGCGATCAGCAGAACCGCCAAAGCGCGCAACGCCATCGGCGTCTTTCGAGAAGATTTGCGCCATGATCGCGCCGACCTGCATCGCCTTGAAGCCATCCTCGACCTTCGCCGAGGCGCCGCCCTTTGCGATGATCTTGCCGGCAAGGTCGAGATCCCTCATTGTGCGAGCCCGCAAGCGGACCGCCCTCCCCGGTCGCAGCCGGTGGCTATCTGGTGAAAGGGTCAGCGCAGCCGACGCTGGAGGTCGTGTCCGGAGTTGACATCACAATGCCAGGCGGCCTTACCCCCACTTCACGAAGGTCAAGTAGGACAACATATGTTTGGGGCGAGCCGAAGCGGTTGTTGAGATTCAGTAGTTGATCCTCGCAATGTCGGAAAATGCCCCGCCCGGGTACCCGTCCCCTCGGAAACCAGTTGCCGCGCCGAGCGTTCAAGTTGGATGAACACAGGAGAGAATTTCATCCGGGCCATTGCTATCGAACGTACAGGGGGATGCCTCTGCCGAAAGATCCGCTATTGGGTCGCAGGCGACCCGCGCGTGCATTACTGCCATTGCGACATATGCCGAGGTGCGACCGGCAGCGCCTTTGCGGTGCTCGCGTGGCTGCCTCCTACCGGAGGTTCTTGGCAAAGCGAGGAACCTACCTGCCGCCGGTCATCGCCCCTCGCCCAGCGCGGCTTCTGCCAAGCGTGCGGGACGCAGCTTACTCTTGCCTATGATGCCCCCGTCCAGGAAATCGCCCTGCCTGTCGGAACCTTCGACAATCCGGCGGAACTCGAGCTACAACACAATCACGGATCCGCGCAGCCGCTCAGCTGGGTTTGCTGCGGCATCGACCTGCCCCATCGCGATAGGACAGAGCGATGGTAGGGGCATCCGGCGTTGAGTTTCCCTTGCCCTTGAACACGCAGCCCATGGAAGCGCGCCAGGCGATGGCATTGCCGCGAGACGACGGTCCCTGGCAGTACGAACCGAAATGGGATGGCTTCCGCTGCCTCGCCTTCAAGGGCGGCAAGGCCGTCGACCTCAGGGCAAAATCCGGCAAACCGCTTGGCCGCTATTTTCCCGAACTGCTGGCGGCCTTGAGTGCGCACGAGGCGACAGATTTCGTCATCGACGGTGAAATCATAATCGAGATCGAGGGCCGTGCCTCTTTCGATGCGCTGCAGATGCGGCTTCATCCAGCAGAGAGCCGCATCCGCAAGCTCAGTCGGGAAACTCCCGCACGCCTGGTCGTCTTCGATATGCTTGTGGCTCCGGGAGGTCGGCCGCTAATGGACCTGCCATTGCATGATCGGCGCACGGAAGCCGAGGACTTGGTGGCCAAGGCAACAACCAAGGCTTTGCGGCTTTCGCCGGCCGCCACCAGCCTGGCGACAGCCGAAAAGTGGTTGAAGGGCGCCGGTAGCGGTTCCACCGACGGCGTCGTGGCCAAGCTGCTCAACGGTCCCTACAAGCCGGGCGAACGCGCGATGGTGAAGGTAAAGCGCCTGCGCACGGCCGACTGTGTGGTGGGCGGGTTCCGCTATCTGAACGGCAAACGACAGGTTGGATCGCTGCTGCTCGGTCTCTACAACAAAGATGGTCTGCTCGATCATGTCGGATTCACATCGACCATTGCCAATGACGAGCGTGCGGTGCTGACGGAAAAGCTCGAACACCTGCGTGGCGGATCCGGCTTCACCGGCAAGGCGCCGGGCGGCCCGAGCCGCTGGAGCACCGAGCGTAGCGGCGAATGGGAACCGATAATACCGGAACTGGTCGTCGAGGTTCGCTTTGACCATGTCACCGGCGACCGCTTCCGGCATGGAACAAAGCTCGTGCGCTGGCGTCCAGACAAGGCGCCGCCCCAATGTACTTTCGAGCAACTAGGCTAGTCCAAGACCTGCACCAATCGCCGCAATCAGCCTCCGAAAGCGAACAGCCCTATCCTTGACGTCGGCAATCGCCCTCGAGGAGCACTGCAGACGTTGAGGGCGTAAATGCCTTATGACCCTGGCGCCGCCGCCGTTACACGCCACACAGTGTTTCCTACATCATCCGCGATCAGGAGCGCCCCGGATTTGTCGACGGCCACGCCAACCGGCCGACCTCGCGCCTCGCCTTTGGCATTGAGGAAGCCGGAGACGACGTCCTGGGCCTTGCCGTTGGGACGTCCGCCGCTGAAGGGCACGAAGACCACCTTGTAACCGTTGAATCGGTCACGATCCCAGCTCCCGTGCTCACCGACAAAGGCGCCGCCACGATATGAAGGCGGCAGGTTTCCAGCCGTATAGAAGGCGAGCCCGAGCGGCGCGACGTGCGAGCTCAGCGCATAGTCGGGCGGAATAGCTTTGGCTACCATATCCGGCCGCTGCGGCATGACACGCGGATCGACATGTTGGCCGTAATAGCTGTATGGCCAGCCATAGAAGGCTCCGTCCTTCACTGACGTCATGTAGTCGGGCACCAGGTTTGGCCCTAGCTCGTCGCGCTCGTTGACGACCGTCCACAGCGCCTTGCTTTGCGGTTCGAACGATAGGCCATTGGGATTGCGCAGCCCGCTGGCGAAGATGCGCGACCGGCCGGTGGCCCGGTCGACCTCCCAGATGGCGGCACGGTCTTTCTCGGCCTGGATGCCATTCTCGGTGATGTTACTGTTGGAACCGACCCCGACGTAGAGCAGGGAACCGTCCGGACTCGCCACCAGGCTCTTCGTCCAGTGGTGGTCGATTGGCCCGCCCGGCAACTCCGTGAGCACCTTGCCGGGTGCAGTGATCTTGGTGTCGCCTTGATTATACGGATAGCGAACGATCGCGTCGGTGTTGGCCACATATAGATCGTTACCGACCAGTGCCACACCGAAGGGCGAATTCAGCTGATCAAGGAATACGCCCTGGTAATCCGGCTTGCCGTCGCCATTGGCGTCGCGCAGGAGGGTGATGCGGTTGCTCGGCCCGGTGTCGCCGCCGGACGTGACCCAGCCTTCGATCAACGCCATGACGAGATCCTTTGGCCGCTTGGCTGACGCCTCAGGAGGCGCCTTCGATTCCACCACCAATATGTCGCCGTTGGGCAGCACGTAGAGCGAGCGCGGATGCTGCAGGCCGTTGGCAAGCGCTTGGATACGAAGGCCCTGTGCGACGGTCGGAGTTTCATCATTCTTCCAGCCGACAACGGATGCCAGGTGCATCGGCGGGAAAAGATACTGGTTGATTTCTGGCAGTTTCGGATTTGGTCCGATCTGCTCGTTCGGATCAGTATTGTCATTGCTGCAGCCAGCAACGCCCAGCGCAGTCGAGCCGAGCAAAACCAAGGCTACCCATTTGCTGTCAAGTCGTTTCATCTGCCACTCCCACGTGATGGCGATAAACCAACGCCCAGCCCAGCCAACCGGTAAAGATCAGTATGACCACAACGAGCGCCGAGAGGATTAATCCTGTCGGCACCACCGACGTCCATGCGTCGCGCGTGTGCACCAGCATGTTGAAGAAGGCGAGAATGATCGCAAGGAGATTGCCAGCCATATGCACCCAAGCGATCGGTTGTTCGCGTATCCGGCGCCCCCAAAGGAAATCGATGAACCCGGCGATGGCAGCCAGGATTCCCACAATGACGCCAACAGTCAGCAGCCAAGCCGAGAAGTTTGCCCACATCATTTCCGCGGTCCGCCAATAGGCGATGTCGGTCAATAATGCGCCAACGAAGCAGGCAATCGGGACGGTGACCAGCATTGGATGGATTGGATGGCCGGCGATTTGAGCCGTCGATTTCGGATTTTCCATGCTTTGCCCCCTGGGAGCGAAGTGAGCGCGCGTCTGAGATCAGACTAAAATAACAGGAGGCAAAGGTGAAGGTTCCAAGCGATTTCGTGTAGGTCACTAGAAGTGAATGGAGGAAATGGCGCCGATCCCGCTCAAAAGCGACTCGGTTTCGGCTCGCCTCCCTCGAAATAAAAGGGCGTGCCAGCCTGGGGGCGGCTGCACCGAGTTCACCTATTGGCTTGGTGTCCTGGCATACCCAGAAAGTCTGGAAGATTTGTGCGGTTGTTGGGCGGCTGGATCACAGTTCGGCGAAGAGGTACCGCTCGACGGCTGCGTCCGCAGATGGGTGTGACCGAGCCGCTGCCGTACCGGATTCCACCGGGGTTGGCATTTGGACGCGCAACAAGGACCATGGCGCCTATTCGCGTTAGGGCGAGCGGGGCAATATCGTCTTCGGCGGCACGGCCGAAAGGGTGCCGGTCGACGTCGATCTAGGCCATGCGGTCGCCGCTCGCACGCGCCTTCCATTGCAATTGCGCGCCATCGCGCGATTGCTGCCGGCAATTGCACCGGTCGCGGTTATCCGCACGTGGTCGGGCTGCGATGGCTATGTCCCGGACATGCTGCCTGTCATCGGATCCAGCATGGGTCATAGAGTCTCGAACTGTTGGCGGCACGGGTACCTCTACCGGCGACGGACAAGGCGCGTTGTCCGATACCTCTAGAATTTCCGTGGGCTTTTCTGGACTTCAGAAGATGACCGATCCCAATAAATCTGTGAGTTAGCCACGCCGTTGATGAGGAGGTGCCGAGAGCGCCCCTGGCCGACGCCGGTCGGGCCATTTTCCCAACAGCGGGGTGGTCCGGTTTTCACCAATTGCCGAAGTGCCGACGATTGGGATGAAGGATAGCTCGGCCGGCCTTCCCTTGGGTGTTTTCAGCGCCTCGATTTCATCATCTCGCCGCGCAATACGGCTTTCTAGATTGGCGACACGTTCGGTGAGGAAATAGCGACCCACGATGAACCCCCCGGTTCCAAAAAGGATGGCGAAAGTGAGGAAGGCCATGGGGTTGGCGATCACCAAAGCGGCATTGGTCTGAAAGAATTCGATCAAGTCGTGCATTCTCAAAATCCCTTTAGTTCCTTGGAAGCTTGTGGATTTCCAACCTCACCGGTCCGCCCCGTTCGCAACTCGTGCACAAGAGCGCCTGCTCCACCGAGCTGAACAGGGCTTCCTTACCGTACCTTTTGATCAAGCTGGCGGGCTTCACTTCCGCATGATGCGAGCAGCTCTTGCACCACGCTCGTAGCGTGTGCCATCTGCGGAGGTCGCCGAGAGCCACGTCCAGTCCGGCATGAATGCTGCCATCGATGATCGTCTGGGGCGAGACCTTCACCTCGCCCGGCGTGATGATCTTCTCCATGACGTGGCGGCTGTTGTAATGGATAAGCATCAGGCCGGGCCGGCGCCGGATGGCGGCGTGCCAGGCCGCTTGGCTCACCACCGGGTCCGGCGATCGACAGATAGTTTCGAGATGCGTCTTCTCCTCTCGATCCCAAACCTCGATCCGGAAATTGTCTTCGGCGGTGTCCACCATTTAGGGGCGCGCCTTATGCCAGCCGCGAGAAAAGCCATTCAAGACCGCCGCGCGTGACAAAGCGAGTTCCCGTTCAAGTTCGGCGTTCCTGGCCAAAGCGGTCAGCAAGGCGACCACAGCGTCGCCACCGGCTGCAGCAATGGCTTGCTGGGCCGCCAACTCCAATTCGGACATAGCTTCGCCGATCGGCGCATTTTGGCGCTTTCCCATGGCCCTTTTCCTGCTCAGATAGATCAGGAATAAGGAACATATTCCTGTCAGGTCAAGAGGCGCTTGACTATTTTGTTCTCATTCCGTTCACTGTAGACAATTGAGACAGGAGCCATCAAACCGATCACCGCAAAAAAATCCGAGCAGCCCGAGAGATGCCGGTCGTATAGCTTTGCGGCTGTCGCTGACAACTTCGTCGTTGCGCACAAGGGCGATGAAGGCGCTGAAGGAAATGATCGTGCTGGACGGCCGTTTTCAGGAGCATCTCGATAGTGCAACTCCCCGCCCCTTGTGAAAAGCACGGATGAGCGAGGAATCAATCAAGCTGGCCGAAGGCCTGATGGCGGCGCCGCGACAAAGTGGACGGATCGCAATCATGCCTGCGAGTTTGATGAGTGTGGGAAGCGCCCGCCGGTCGGATTTGCGAAGCCGCGACAGGCACCGGTTCTGAACCTCGCCCGGCTTACTCACATGGCCGGCGCGGCCCGGCTAGTCATCCTGTGTCAACCTGAAGGCTGGCTGGGCCGCTTGCGACGAGGCATCGCCTCGAAGATCACTTCGAAAACGCTTTCGGCATCAAGGGCGCGACTTCCGCGTGATGTGAGCCGGTCTTGCACCACGCGTAGCGCGTACCAGCTGCGCAAGGCGCCCAGCGCGACGTCCAGTCCGGCGTGAATATGTCCGGCATGAAGATGCCGTCAATGGCCGTCTGCGGCCGGGCCGGCTTGCCTCGGGTCCGAGATTTAAGGGGGCGGCACAATACGCGAGTGCGCATAATGATGCCTTATACGCAATCCCGTATAATGCCATAGTATACGCGATTGCGTATATTGACTTTAGATACGCGAATGCGTATATAAGACTCTGGAGGCTTAGCATGACCGCCCAGATCGCACGCAACGAAAAGCAACTTGGCGCCATCCTGCGACGCGCGCGTAGGCAGGCCGACCTCACACAAGAGATGCTTGGCAACCAAATCCATCTGCGCCAGGCGACGGTGTCTCGCCTTGAGGCCGGCGAGCCAGCGGTGCAGCTCAGTACGTTGATGGCCGCTCTCTCCGCGCTCGACCTTGAACTCGTCGTTCGCCCGCGCAGCAAAAGCAGCGCTACGGAGATCGAGGACCTGTTCTGATGGCGCGGCGGCCGGCTCACACACCGCTAAATGTCTTCCTAAACGGGCGCCTGGTCGGCGTGCTGCGCAGACAATCAACCGGCGCCGTGGACTTCAAATATGCAAGCGAATGGCTGGATTGGCAGGGCACTTTCCCGGTCTCGCTCTCGTTGCCTCTACGAGACGACCGCTATATCGGCGCGCCTGTGATCAATGTCTTCGACAACCTGCTTCCCGACAATGAAGCCATCCGCAAGCGCGTTGCCGAACGCGTCGGTGCGGCTGGCACCGATGCCTACAGCCTGCTGGCCATACTCGGCCATGACTGCGTCGGCGCGCTCCAGTTCTTGCCCGATGGTATCGATCCTGGCAATCCCGGCAGCAGCGATGGCAAGCCAGTCAGCAAAAAGGATATCGCCGAGATGATCGAAAACCTCGCAACCAGTCCTCTCGGCCTCGGTGAGGACGAAGATTTCCGTATCTCGATCGCCGGCGCCCAAGAAAAAACCGCACTCCTGCGCAAGGATGGACGCTGGTTCAAGCCGATCGGCACTGCAGCGACCACCCACATCCTCAAACCACAGATCGGCAGGTTGCCGAATGGCATCGATCTCTCCAATAGCGTTGAGAACGAGTATCTGTGCCTTAAGCTGCTGGAGGCGTTCGGCGTTCCTGCCGCCAAGACAGAGATCGCGGATTTTGGGGAGCGCCGCACGCTGATTGTCGAGCGCTTCGACCGGTTATGGGCTAGGGACGGCCGTCTCCTGCGCCTCCCGCAGGAGGACATGTGTCAAGCGCTGTCGGTCCCGCCCACGCGCAAGTACCAGTCAGAGGGTGGTCCTGGTATGCGGGAGATCATCGAGCTCCTGAAGGGCAGTGACAGGCCCGAAGAGGACATCACGGTCTTTCTGCGCGCTTGCATCGTATTCTGGCTGATCGGGGCGACTGACGGCCATGCCAAGAATTTTAGCATCTTTCTGGGTTCAGGCGGGCGGTTCCGGATGACGCCGCTCTATGACGTACTGAGCGCGCAGCCCAGCCTAGATGCCGGGCAGATTCCCCGAAAGAAGTTCAAGTTGGCAATGTCGGTCGGCACGAGCCGGCACTATCCGATACATGAGATCGTGCCCCGTCACTTCTTGCAGATCGCCGACGTTGCTGGCGTGGGGACATCTCTGATACGCAAAATTTTCGACGACCTCGGCGAAAACGCCGAGAGGCAGGCCGAGGCCGTGATCTCTTCGTTGCCGCGTCACTTTCCCGGGCAGCTCGCCGCGTCGGTCAGGTCGGCAATAGCCAAGCGCGTGATGCTTCTCGCTGAAACTCAGAGACTAAGCTCAGAGGACGGCCGGACAAGAATTCAGGCTACCCGATCGGGCAGTCCTTATCGACATCGCCTGCGCCGCAGCTAAGACCGGCTCTACGCACTCGATATCTTCTGAAATCTCCTGCCGCAGCTTGGAACCTCGCGTTTCGAATGAAGTTGGAAACTCACCCACATGGGTTCGTCAATAAGGAGAAAACAGCAATGGCAGCTACGAAGAAGGCAACCGCCACCAATAAAGGCCTTGAGGACATGTTTCTCGGAGGCCTGAAGGACATCTACTATGCCGAGAAAAAGATCTTGAAGGCGTTGCCGAAGATGGCAAGGGGCGCGGACGACCAGCAGGTCACTGCCGCCTTTGAGAAGCATCGTGCCGAGACCGAAGGCCAAGTCGAGCGACTGGAAGAAGTATTTGAGATTCTCGGCATGCCGGCCCGAGGCAAAACCTGTCCGGCTATCGACGGCATTCTTGAGGAAGGTTCCGAGATCCTTGAGGAGTACAAAGGCTCGGTCTCGCTGGACGCCGGGCTGGTAGGCGCCGCGCAGGCGGTCGAACACTACGAAATCGCGCGCTATGGCACGTTGATTGCGTGGGCGACATCCCTTGGCAGGGATGATGTCGCGGAATTGCTCAACGCCAACCTGGAAGAAGAAAAAGCCACCGACGAAGCATTGACGTCGCTTGGCGAGGCGGGCGTGAACGAGCGGGCTGCCGAACAGCAGGCCGCCTGACCCGGTCGTCCGAGGGGTCCCTTTGCCGGACCCCTCACCGCCGGTTTGGTACAAGCCCTTCCGCGTCGACGGACATCCGCGCCAGCCTAACAGACGATCGGGCGAGACGAAGCAGTTAGACCAACGAACATCTAAGTCGTCCGGCGATCGAACGCGACGCCCACTGCCACGGCGTTAGCCGCAATTCTCGTCGAGCGCGGTAACAGCACACGCTCGCAGCGCAGTCTCGATCGATTATTCAGCCCGAAGCGCATGAACCCGCTACCGGACCCGAAGGCCTGCGCACCTCATTTAGCCGCCGCGAAAAGACCGGGTAGAGAAAAGCCTGCGATATTCTCCGAGGTGTAGCCGGCAACGAGGATTAGTACGGACGCCTAAGAAACTTACCCGCTGACACTATGTGTAAAGCCATGCGGCGTCTTTCCTGATGGCGCCGCTGGCCGCGGGGCTGTATGGTCGGCCTGCGCTTATGCTAGGTGCGCGGGCCGCTCCCCGGCACTGAACGCATGGCTCGATTTGCGATTTCCTCGCGCTGACCGATGCGGGCTACTCCCTCCCCTAAAACGCAGCACCCCCGTATGCCAAAACCTTCCACATCGAGACCATCTGACTGCGCGACCGGAACCTTTCATGAAGAGCGGGGTTCGTCGGTGGTGCCAACGGATATAGCGCCTTGAAGCTCGACAACGAAGTTCGCCATACCTCCGAGGAGCTGGATGATCGCGTACTGGCTGACGTCGTGACGGCACTCTGCAGGCGCGTCAACGTTAGCCATGACTTCGACATTCCATATATTGCCGGCTACAGCGACAACGCAAAGACCATTTACATCGACCGGCACCTGCCCCGGACACTAGCTTGGAAGGGACGGGACTTCAGGCTAGCGCCGTTCTTGGTAACCCATGAAATCGTCGAAAAAGCCTTGCTCGATGAGCTGCGGCTTCACTACCTGCACGCGCACCAGGTCGCCTTGCGCGCCGAGCGCGACGCCGTGCGAGGGGCGGGGTTGACATGGCGAGCCTACCAACGGGTGATGAAAGCCCATGAAAAGCCGATCGATGAGGAAAAGCTGAAACGCGTTCCGGGGGACTTGGATCTGACGCCCTATAAGGATTTGGATGACTTCCAGATACTTGAACGGCTTACCAGAGCTGCGCGGTAATGGAAGGGAGCCAGGCGCCATGCAATCGGCCGGTGATAGTTCCCCGTCGCCTCGAAGCCACAGACCACGGGGCGACCGTACGTCTGCAGGACATCGACCAGATGGTCGTGCTCAGCACGGTTGTAGAGGACCTGCAGACGGCGTCGGCGTTTGTGGCTTGGGTCTTCGATCAGAACTTCATTGCGGACCTTGGCGATATCGATCGCTACCAGCACCGCGCCGGTGGGTGTAGAATCTGAAGTGGTCATGGTCGGTCTCTCCGGAATGGGTTGTGAACATTCACATTCTAGAGAAACTCTGACTGGCCATGGCCGCCTCCAGCGGTGCGCGCCTGCAGCGAAAAGCTGCGTGCACGCTGTCTCGGCCGCCGCTCCTTCATTCCGCAGGTGCTACGGCTCCTGCTACAGATCGAAGGCCTTCGCCAAGGCCTGCCGCGATCTCGGCCTCAAGCACGTCAGGACGAGGCCCTATACGCCCAAGACCAACGGCAAGGCCGAGCGCTTCATCCAGACGGCGCTGCGCGAATGGGCCTACGCCGTTGCCCACCCACATCCGATCACCGCGCCGCCGAACTGCCTGTCTGGCTGCACAGATACAATTGGCATCGCCCGCACACGGCAGCCTAAAGTCCAACCACCTATCAGTCGCCTCGCCCTAACCGAGGACAACCTGTTGAGGCTCCGCGACCCGGTCGCTAAAACCGGGTCGCAGAAAGCGTCCGTCCATTTCAACGGACAGGCCAAGCACCTTCTAGTTCGCGATCATGCGTTGTTTGTCACGCGCGCTGGCGTAGGTGCCTTTTTCATAGGCCGGCTGCGCATTAAACTGCTCTTTTGTAAAGTTTGTATATAGGTACTTATTTCCTGACTTGTCCGTCATGAACTTGAGATTGTCCATGCCAACGGCGACCTCCTTGGCGCCTATCCCGAGGAACCCACCGACATCGATCAGGACTGCGTCGACTTTCTTGTCCCCCGTCAGCACAACGTCGCCGATCTTTCCAACCTTGGCATCGTTGGCGCCATAGACGGTCGTGCCGACCAGATCCTCGGCCCGGACCTTTTCGATCGGCACGGCGGTCAGAGCCGTTTTGTCAACAGCCGCGGTGGTGGTTGAGTCGGGGGCCACTGTCGTGGGCGTGGGGGCTGTATTAGAAGCCGTGGTGGGATCATAGGCCTTGGTATCGAAGTTCGGCTGAGCCTGGAGATCTTCCTTGGTGGTCTTGATCACAAGCCAGCGCTTGCCGTCCTTTTCGGCCCACTGGGCCTTGTTGAAGTCGAAAGCGACATTCTTTTCACCGATGCCGAGAAAGCCCCCGACGCCGATAATGAGAGATTGTGCCTTGCCGTCCTTCGCAAGCAGGACATCATTGACCTTGCCGATCGTCTGGGCATTAGCGTCCGTTCCGTTGTAAACGGTAGCGCCGATAATTTTGGAAACAAGGCTACCATTTGGCGCGACCGCAGCAGTTGTCGCAGCATTGTTGTCCGCCGGCGCCGTTGTCACGACGTTCGCGGCAAAGGCTCCCGAGGCAATAAGGGTTGCAAGCGCGGTGGCGGCAGCCAGACTTTTGTAGCTCATGGTGGTTATCCTTTGTGTTGTCGTCGCCCGCCCTGCCCTTTTTGCAGACAGGACGGCAACTTGATGCATCACAACGGAATGCGTTGATCGAGGTTCCCACGGCACCAGCCCGCTGAAGCCAACGGCCCAAAGTCCGCGCATACTTTCCTTGCGGGCGGCCTGGCCGAGAGGTCGAGCTTAATCACCGTGCGTTACCATTGGAAAGAAGGCCGGAAACGGACTGTAGCGCGGTAGCGCATGAGCCGCCCGGGGCGGCCGGGTCGGCAAGTCCGTCAGCACTCGAGCCAGTTGCTGGGCGCATATCGGGAACGTTCCTCGCCAGTTGTCTTTCACGACGTGAAGGTACTGTTGCCGCACGATATCTCGCGTGGTGCTTGGTCTCCGGACTCAGTTCGACCGCGCGAAACACCGGCAATCGCCAAAGATGGGTCCGTTCATCGGCCGACAGCAGGTCGACCACGCCTGGCGTCGTTCTTGCTGGCCCTGCGCAATTCGGCAGCCCAACCGCCGAGTCGCCCGATCCGTTTGTCGCCCATGGGCCTCGCCGACATTGCCGCCGAGGCGGTGGGCGATTGCCTCGGCCAAGCCCGCTGACGACCGGGGTTAACTCGCCGCGCTAAAAGCTCCGTCATGCGTAAATAGTTCAGGCTGTTTCTGGGCCAGTTCGTCAGCGTCCGCACTAGGAGCTCGGACCCCATTACCTCGGCCAACGAACCCTTCACTTCCGATATGTGGGCGGCGACTTGGAACGATTGTTTAGGCGGCGCGTTGTGGCCCGTTTACATCGGGGACCCTCGAATGACTGAACTACCGCAGGCCGACGTTGTCGCCGTCAAGAAACCGGCAATGGTCCTAGGCGGCAACTTCGACTATCAGGACTTTTTCGAAAACGGTGCCATGGCGCTCCATCTGGTGAGCGCGGATGGCCTTATCTTGCATGCCAACAAGGCAGAGCTCGATCTCCTCGGCTATCCAGCAGAGGACTATGTCGGTCACCACATTGATGAGTTTTATCCCGACCGGGACGTGATAACCGACATTTTGAGCAGGCTCTCCCGTGGTGAGAAGATTGCAAGATATCCGGCGCGTTTGCGCGCCCGTGACGGGTCCATCAAGCACGTCGAACTCACGTCGAGCAGCCATTTCCGCGACGGTAAGCTAGTCCACACCAGATGCTTTACTGTCGATGTAACTGACCTTGAGCGAAAGCGGACAGAACTCAGGCAGCAGGACCACGCCTATCACCAGATTCTCGATGGCCTTCCGGTCGCCATCTACACGACTGACCAGTATGGCATCATTACCTATTACAATCGGGCCGCTGCGGATCTGGCAGGGCGGGAGCCTCAGGTCGGCAAGGATAAATGGTGCGTCACGTTCAAGCTGTTCACCACCGATGGCAAGGAACTGCCGCACGACGAATGCCCGATGGCAGTCGCCCTCAAGGAAAACCGGCCGGTCCGCAACCAGCAGGCCATAGCGCAGCGTCCGGACGGGTCTTTTTTCCCATTCATGCCCTACCCCACACCGCTGCGCGATGAGCAGGGCGACCTCGTTGGCGCGGTGAATATGCTGCTCGACCTGACGGACCGCCAGCGTGCCGAAGAAACCAGACAGCACCTGTCGGCGATCGTGGAATCCTCATTTGACGCTATTGTCAGCAAGGATCTCAACACGATCATCAAGAGCTGGAATCGAGGCGCCGAAAAGCTCTTTGGCTACACCGCCAGCGAGGCGATCGGCAGGTCGGTAACCATGCTTATCCCCGATGACCACCCGGACGAGGAACCGCGCATCCTTGAGCGAATCCGTCGTGGGGAGCGCGTCGATACCTATGAAACGATACGTCGACGCAAGGATGGCAGTCTAGTTCCGGTTTCGCTGACGATATCGCCAGTGCGTAACGCAACAGGGCAGATCGTCGGCGCTTCGAAGATTGCGCGGGATATCACATCGGCCAGGGAAAACGAACAGCGTATCCGCATGTTGATGCGCGAGGTCAATCACCGGGTGAAAAACCAGTATTCGGTTATCCTGTCGATGATCCGGGAGACCAACAAACGATCGGAGACGCCCAAGCAGTTTGAGTCCCAGGTGCGCGAGCGCATCATGGCATTGTCGCGCTCCCAGGACCTGCTTGTTTCGGCCGACTGGCAGGGAGCTACCATCAGTGAACTTTTGGCCGCGCAGGCTCAGCCATTTCCACGCGGTGAGATGATCGAGATGTCAGGGCCGTCGTTCGTGCTTGGCCCCAATGCAGTCCAATATCTCGGGATTGCCTTCCACGAACTCGCGACCAACTCTGCGAAGTATGGCGTGCTCTCCGGCGATGACGGCCAAATTTCTGTCACATGGAACATCAGCGGTTCCGGAGCATCGCGGCTCTTCCGCCTGACCTGGGCCGAAACCGATGGGCCGCAAGTCACGACTATCGGACAGGGCGGCTTTGGAACCGTGGTCCTGAAACGGGTTGCACCTGAAGCCGTGGGCGGGCGGGGAAATCTTGAATATGGTTCGCATGGCATCAGATGGAATCTGGAGGCGCCGTTGGCCGGAGTGGACCGTTCTGCTGCCAATCAGGATTAGAAGCATAACGTAGCCTTGCCGTTGCGAGGTCGGCGCATCGCCAAAGCCGATATTTAGCTGGTCAAGCAGAAACCGAGTCTCCGCCGCAATTTCTGTGTTTGGAACGACCCTAGCTCCGCAAGGTGTCGGCCGGGCGCCCAACGGCAATGCGCATCGATGATCCACACCCTCATAGGTCAGGCACTGAAAAAACAGTAGACGTACTCGGCTCCCGTACAAAGCCAGTTGGAATGGCATTGTTGCTGGTCTTTACTGGCCCCCGTCCCTACTCGGAGGTGCACGATCGACGAACGCTTGGCTCTGCAGCGCCCGCCCCTGTCACGGTCGGCCTCTTGCGACAAACGTTGACACGCAAGTCCCCTCCTTCCCGGTTTCAAACCGAGACCACGTCGATGCCTGTCACTGTCCCGCGTCAACATCGCGGTTTTTCCGACACTATCGCGACCGGCGATCTAAAAGTTGGCTTCGCCGGTTCGTTGTCTTGCGGCGCAACTCCTTGTTTTCAATATCGATCCGGGATCTTTTTACTGCGGTAAACTCCGCAGGCCGCCCGTGCGATCGGCCGCGGTCTGGCATGCGTTAACCTTTTGTTAACCCAAAACTTCTTGCCGGTAAGTCCGAATCGGAGCTTAATGGCGCTTGTTGTGGGTATTGCTTACAAAAAGCGCCAATTCAGGTTTCGACGAGAATGAATATCTCCATGCGGCTGCCTCGTTTCGAGTTCGATGACAAAATCCTCGAACAGGGCGCCGAGATTTCCCGGCGGTTGAACCAGCTTCGGATGGAGAAATTTCCGCCCAATGCAACCAAGACGCTGCGCACATTCTCCATGGCGGAGGTCGCTCACTACCTTGGGGTCTCGCAGAACAATCTGAAGCGTCTCCATCTCGAAGGCAAGGGGCCGTTGCCTGACCAAAGTCCTTCCGGCCGTCGCACCTACACGGCTACCCAGATGCTCGAGCTCAGACATTTCCTGGACCAGCACGGCAGGACCGAAGTCAAGAAGTACGTTCCGCACCGCAAGCTTGGCGATAAACTCCAGGTGGTTGCGGTGGTCAATTTCAAAGGCGGCAGCGGCAAGACGACCACGGCTGCCCACCTCGCCCAGCACCTGGCGCTGACCGGTCATCGGGTTCTTGCGATCGATCTTGATCCGCAAGCTTCGCTGTCGGCACTGCACGGCTTCCAGCCCGAACTCGATCGCAACCTCTCGCTCTATGAAGCGATCAGGTATGACGACGAACGTAGATCGATTGCGGATGTGATCATACCGACAAATTTCCCGGGCCTTGATATCATTCCCGCCAATCTCGAGCTGCAGGAATACGAGTACGACACGCCGCTTGCCATGCAGGACAAAAGCTCCAATGCCGGCCGCCAGTTCTTCACGCGCATGGCCAAAGCGCTGTCGGAGGTTGACGACCGGTACGATGTCGTCGTTGTCGATTGCCCTCCCCAGCTTGGCTATCTGACTTTGACGGCAATGTCGGCGGCGACATCGGTCCTCATTACGGTCCATCCGCAGATGCTCGACCTGATGTCGATGAGCCAGTTCCTGCTGATGCTTGGCGGCATCTTGAAGACCATCAAGGCCGCCGGCGCCGCGATCGAACTCGACTGGTTTCGCTACCTGATCACGCGCTACGAACCGACCGATATTCCGCAGGCGCAAATGGTGGGCTTCATGCAGTCCATGCTTGCCGGCCAGATCCTGGAAAATCCGATGTTGAAGTCGACGGCGATTTCCGATGCAGGCCTCACCAAGCAAACGCTTTACGAGGTGGAGAAATCGGCTTTCACCCGCTCGACATATGACCGCGCTTTGGAATCGCTCGACGCGGTGAACGCCGAGATCGTCACCCTCGTCCATCGCGCCTGGGGTCGGTCATGACGACGAACTTTACGGCAGTAAAAACCGGCTATTTTGCTCGTGGAATCAGATCGCTAGCCGCGCACGGAGGCGGCTGAATGGCCCGTAAAGATATTTTCGGCAGTGTGATGGGGCCCGTCGCTGCGGTGGCCGATAACAAGGATGTATCGGGGTATGCCGTTCGTGGTGCCTCCCGTTCGATCATGCAATCCTTCGAGGAGCTCTCCAAGAGTTCGGTCGTCGATCTCGATCCTGCCATGGTTGACACCTCTTTCGTCTCGGACCGCCTGGACGAAGACGATCAGGCGTATCAGGAGTTGCTGTCGGCAATTCGCGACAGAGGCCAAGATTCGCCGGTCCTGGTCAGACCGCATCCGGAGGTTTCGGGACGCTTCCAGACTGTATTCGGCCATCGCCGCGTCAAGGTTGCCCGCCAACTGGGAAGGCCGGTCCGCGCCGTCGTCAAGAAGATGGGCGACGAGGACCATGTTATCGCCCAGGGCCAGGAGAATGCCGCCAGGGCCAATCTGTCCTTCATCGAAAGGACCCTGTTTGCCGATCGCATTCTCAAGCGCGGCCACACGTCGGACACGGTGAAGTCCGCTTTGGCACTCGATGACACGACCTTCTCGAAGATGCGCTCCGTGACCGGCAATATTCCCGAGCCAGTCATTGTGGCGGTTGGCGCGGCCAAGGCCGTCGGGCGGGACAGATGGTGGCAACTGGCCAAGCTCATGGAGCATCCGGGGAACGCGGGCAGGGCGGGTGAGTATGTGAAGAGCGCCGATTTCGCGGCGCCAAGCAGTGACGCACGTTTTGCGCTTCTTTTCGACTTCCTGAGCGCGCCGGCGAAACGTTCGCCGGCTGCGACGAAGACACGAGACACGGCCTGGGCGCCGCGGGACAAGTCGGTGCGGGCCAAGATCACCGACACTGGAAAAGTGTTCACGCTTGCCCTGAAAGCGAGGGAAGCCTCGCCATTCGGTGCTTTCATCACCGAACGGCTTGACGAGCTTTTCGAAGCTTTCCGGCAATCGGAAATGTCAAAGAAAACGGGAGACTGAAACCGCAAAAGAAAAAGGCCCCCGAACGTCGCCGTCGCGGAAGCCCTTCTCGTCTGTAGCAAGCTGAGAATCGCACTTCCCCGAATCACTGTCAAGAGTCGTGGCGCCGTTTCGGCGAGCAGGTTTCTTTTGCCTTCGTGAAAGGTGAGGGAAATGGAGAGTGGGTTTGCGACGACGCCCTTTGGGCGGCGGCCGATGACGCTTGCCTTGGTGAAGGCCAACGCCGCGTCACGGCAGATTCCGGAGGGGGCCGCCGTTGAGAAATGGCAGGTCTACCGGTGGCTATGCGAGGGCAAGTCTATCGTTGGCGTTGGTGATCGTGCGCTGGCGGTGCTGAGCGGGCTCTTGACGTTCTATCCTGACGACCAGATCAACGAGGAAAACGGTTTGATGGTCTTTCCGTCGAACGCACAGCTATCTTTGCGGGCGCACGGCATGGCCGATTCAACGCTGAGAAGGAACCTGGCCGAGCTCGTGAGTTGCGGCCTGATCATACGCCGCGATAGTCCGAACGGCAAAAGATTCGCTCGCAAGGGGCAGGGCGGTGCTGTCCTGGAGGTCTTCGGGTTCTCGTTGGCGCCTTTGCTGACACGGGCCTCGGAGTTTCAGCGCGCCGCCGAGCAGGTCCGCGCCGAATGTCTGGCGCTGAAATTGATGCGGGAGCGGATCACGCTGCATCGCAGGGACATCCAGAAGCTGGTCGAGGCGGCGGTCGAGGAAGGGGTTTCTGGCGACTGGGGCGGCGTCTGGAGGCGGTTTCGGTCCATCGTGGATGCAATTCCGCGCCGGGCAGGGCTGCCACAGCTGGAAGCGATCGTCGGCGAGATGACCGTGCTCCATGATGAAGTGGATAGGATGCTGGAAAGCTTCACAAATTCCACGAATCCCGGCGGCAATGAGTCCCAAAGTGAGCGGCAGCAATCTGATTCAAACACAGATTCCATTTTTGTATTTGAACCGGCTTTCGAAAAAAGCAGGGCGGCCGTCGAGCCAAGACCGGCACCGGACGAGCGGTTGAAAAGCTATCCGATTGGACTGGTGCTGAAGGCCTGCCCGGAGATTGCGGAGTATGCGGCCAACGGCATCGCCAGCTGGCGCGATTTGATGCTCACCGCGGCCCAGGTGCGCGGCTACCTTGGTGTTTCACCGTCGGCCTATGAGGAGGCTTGCCATGTGATGGGTCAGGAAGTCGCCGCGATTGTGATTGCGTGTATTCTGCAACGGGCACAGCACATCAATTCGGCCGGTGGCTATCTGCGTGTGCTGACGGAAAAGGCTCGGGCAGGGCAGTTCTCGGTCGGACCGATGCTGATGGCCGCGCTCAAGGCCAATGGTCCGGCAACCAGGATGACGGGATGAGTGAGGTACAGGGTTCGGGGCTCAGGGTTGATCGGCGCTGCTCAAGGGCACCTGAGTAGGTGACGGCGTGCAGCCACCTACGGCCGGCGGGCTCCCGGGCTTGAAAGCTGTCCATAAATGCCATATCTTTTGCACAAGAAATATGACTCCTGATATGGTGGATGAACACTATGGGGCATGCACTCAAGACAGCCGAGCAGAATAGGCCGCTGGTCTTGTCCTATATGGATCGGAACGGGAAGATCGCAATCGAGCAGGTCGCGGATGGTTTTGGCATGTCCAAGGGTCAGTTGGCCCAGACCGCCGGTCTTGCGCGTGAGACACTCTATCGTTCAGAGCGCAGCGCTGCGACAAAGACCCAGGGGCGTCTGCGCGAAATGCTCGAGATCATCAGCCGCGTGACGGATTGGGCGGGCGGCAAGGAACAGGCAATGGCCTGGTATCGGGCTCAGCCGCTTGCGGCATTTGGCGGACGCACCGCCGAAGCGTTGGTGAAGGATGGCAAGGCCGCCGCGGTCCGTGATTATCTCGATCACATGGCCGTCGGCGGCTTTGCGTGAGGTTCGTCAGAACCTGTTACAGGGCGCACGATCCACGCTGGGCATTCAAGCCGACTTCCGGTGATGGAGCGGCGATCAGAGGCGCCCGGTTCAACCCTAAAGGCGTGCCGGCGCTTTATCTCGGGCTGACAATCATGACTGCGGTGAAGGAAGCCAACCAGGGCTTTGCGCACCGGATCGATCCCTGTGTCCTTTGCTCCTATGAGGTCGACTGCGACGACATCGTGGATCTGACAACCGAACAGGCCAGGGGAGAATTCGCCATCGCGCTCGAGGACATGGCCTGCGCCTGGGCGACGGCTCTAGGCGACGCAGAGCGCCCGGCGTCCTGGTCCATCTACGACCGGCTGCGGTCTCGCGATATTGCCGGAATTGTGGTCCCGAGCTTCGCGCCAAGTGCCCAGGACGAGGATCGTAACCTGGTCCTGTGGGAGTGGGTCCGGACCTCCCGCATAAAGTAACTGTCTTCGATCCGAGCGGCCGGTTGCCGAAGGACCAGTTGTCTTGGTCATAGTAGGCTCATGGAAGGGCAGGGGAGGGGGCTTATACCGGCCTACAATCCGCTTGCCTTGGTGAGGTTGACACGAAAACGGTCACGCCGGCGCTGATAGCGGCGGGTCATCTCGGCGGATGCATGGCCAAGCTGCTTTTGCACGTATCTCTCGTCGACCTCGGCCGAGGAGGCCAGACCGGCGCGCAGCGAATGGCCTGAAAACTTCATTTCTCGCTCGCTTTCGGACAGATCGCCCCGCACGCCTGCGGCCATTGCCGCGCGCTTGACCAACCGCGCCACTTCCTGGGCGTTCAGCCGTTCGGCGCCGACGGCCTTGCCTTGGCCGGTGACGCGCCGAAAAACAGGCCCGTGCGCGATACGCCCCATTTTCAGCCAGGTCTTCAAAGCAACCGCGGGGCAGGTGCTGTCGGCCGACCCAAAGCCGATCTCAACTTCGCGCCAACCAGTCTTGCCACGCAAGGTCACCAGAATGCCGTTGTCCAAAATCTCGATCCAACCGGACGAATCCTCAGTTTGGTCCCTGGCCACGTCGAGGCCGACGATTTCGGAGCGGCGCAGTCCGCCGGCAAAGCCGAGTAGCAGCATCGCCCTATCGCGCAGTCCGCGCAGGGTCCCGCGATCCAGTGTCTCCAGCATGGCGATCAGATCCTCCGGCAAAACCGCTTCCTTCTGCCGGGGTGGGGAAGCGTGTGTGTTGCGGATACCGGCCATGACGGTGGTGATATGGCGGTCTTTTCTGTCCAACGGCTGGCCGCGCTGCGCATAGTTCCACGTTAGGGAGGCGAGGCGCCGTTCAATCGTGGACACGGAGTTCGGCTTCTTGTCGCCCGTGACGGCACCCGACGCGCAGGCGGTGATATAAAGCCCGATGACCTGCGGATCAGGCGGAAACACCTCAATGCCTTGGCGGCGGCACCAGCTCGCAAAATGCTTCCAGTCGGTCGCATAGGCGCGCCGGGTGTTGGCCGAGCTTGCTGCCTCGACATAGTTCCGGGCGCGGTCGGCCAGGCGCTCCAGATGCGCCGAAACGCGCGGCTCCGTTCGGACGGCCGGAAGGGAAGGGGAGGGGGTGTCGGCTGCGGGATCCTCCGGCGCGCGGCCCATCTCCATGACGACGTCGACGATGTCGGGCATGTCGTCGTCGCCGAAAGCCGGTGATCCGTGACCGTTATCAGCCATCCTCATGCCGCCTTGATGTCCGTTCGGGAGAAATCATCGCCCTTGAAAAGCAGCGGTTCGCCGGTGAGTTTGGCCAGGGCATAAGAGAAGCAGTCGCCGTAATTGAGCGCCGCTGGATGCCGTCCCTTGCCAAAGCGGCGCCAGGCACGGCGAGCCTGGTCCGCGTGCTCCGCGGTCACGGCCACGATGCCGACCTCGGCTTTGTGAAGCCAAAGGTCAAAATCCGCTCCGCCTGCTTCTCCGAGGCGCGCCTCGATGACCATGGCTGCCTCAAGCACCGTCGCAGCCGAAATCAGGCGAACAGGATCGTCGGCGATTTTCTCATGGAGACCGCTGGCTTCCTGCTCATTGAACGCGATTGCGGCAATCACGGAAGCATCGATAACCATCAGGACGGAATTCCGTTCTCGTCATAGCCCATGATCTCATCGGGCGTTCGCTCGTCGAGAATCGGCAGCGCGTTCAAGCGCTTGCGAATTGCCTCCAGATCTTCCAGCAGCGCTGCCTTGCGCGCAGCAGAGCCCGTCCTGCGCAGTCGCTCCTCGAGCGCTCGCTTGGTGGCAATGGTGATGGTCTCACCCGTGCGTTGGGCGAGCTTGCGGGCAAGAAGTTCCGTTTCCCGATCCTTGATGCTGAGGGCCATTTGAGGGTACCTTGGTTCCTAATTGTCTACCTTCAGCCTATATACTCTATCCGATGCGGGAATGCACGACCCCTGCGGCCCTTCTCTCTGGTCAGCAGAGCGGTGCCCAGCACGGTTTTCGGGGCTTTGCTCGACGAAAATGGCCATTTCTCTTATAAAGAGCAAACGAGTGATAATGCAAGATTATCGTTCGTTTTGTCTCCGCGACACGCTGTGCGTTTTGGTGCAAAATTCATGGCACAAAGCGCACGAGCGCTTTACCCTCCACAATCATGATTCGCCTTGATCCCGCGACCGCCAGCTCCTCTGCGCCGCCCTCCGTTCCGGCCTGGGCGATTGCAAGCGCCGGCGCGCCGCGCGACGGCGAGGCCGCCTTCCGGGCTGGCGCCGCGCTGGGTGTCCTCGATACGCTGGCCCGCGCGCAGCCTGCCTGGGCCGGCGCGTGGCGGCAGCGGCTGGCGCTCGATTGCGCCGCCTCCGGCATGCGGCTCGCCGGCCGCGCCGAGGACGCGGCCGCCTTGCGCGACGCCTGGTATCTGCGCCAGGCCGGGGCTGACCCTGGACCCGCCGGCACCATCTTTGGCGCCTGGCGGCAGTTGGCCGGGCAGCCGCCGGTCGCTACGCCTGACCGGCTCGGGAAGATAGTCGACCAGCTTGGCCTCCATTGGGATGTCGAGGCGCTGGCCGCGCTTTGTGAACACATCGACGACCTGGCGCGCTCGCGGCGGCCGGCGCCGTTCGCCGCCGCGGCGATCGCCGTCCGCGTCGTCACCATGCGCCCCGATGCCGAGCTTTTGGCTTGGTGGCTCGCCGACCTGGTGCTGGCGCAATGCCTGCGCTGGCCGCGGCCGCTGCCGCTCCTGATGGCGCAGGCCTTTGGCCCGTCTTTCCGCGCAGAGGCCGTCGGCGCCAAGCGCATCCGACCCGCGGAGAAAGATTTTGAGCCCGCGGTCTGCGTGGCGCTCGTTCAAGCGGCGGCGCAGGCCTGCCGGCTGGCTGACGAGTTGTCGCGCCGCGCCGCAAAACTCCTGGCGGTGACGCCGAAACTGCGTGCCAAGGGTGCCGGCGAGGTGATCTTCCTGCTGCTCAACGAAGACGCCGTCTCCGGATCGCTGACGACGAAGGATCTGTCGCGCTTTGCATCGCGGCGGCTGTTCGAACGGCTGCAGCAACTGGAGGCCGTGCGCGAGCTTTCCGGCCGTCCCACCTTCCGGCTGTTTGGACTCTAGCGATGAGCGAAGCCTCTGCCCGCCACAAGCCGAACGATCAGCCGGCGCTGCTTGACACCGAGCTCGATCACCTGCCGCCAGAACTGCGCTGGCGTGAATGGATGGGCCGGGTGGAGGCGGTGATTTTTTCCGCCAGCGAACCGGTGACGCGAAGTGTCCTAGCGCGCGTGGTGGGGAAGAACTGCAAACTCGAGCTGATCATCGACGACATCCGCGCCGAGCTCGAAGGCCGCCCCTACGAGCTGGTGTCGGTCGCCGGCGGCTGGCAGCACCGGACGAAAAAGGTCTTTGGCGACATCATCCACGCCGCCTTTGGCACGGCCGGGAAGGGGACAAAAGAACTGTCGCAGTCGGAGGCGCTCGTGCTAATGTGCATTGCCTATTTCCAGCCGATCACGCGTGGCGAGCTGTCTTCCTTCTTCGGCAAGGAGGTCTCGCGCGATCTGATCGGCGTGCTACGGCGACAGGAGCTGATCGCCTCGGGGCCGCGCAGCCCGCAGCCGGGGGCGCCCTACACCTATGTGACGACGAAGACTTTTCTGTCGCAGTTCGGGCTCGACACGCTGCGCCAGCTGCCGGATTTCGAGGCGCTCGAGGACGCAGGGCTGCTGTCGAAGGAGAAACTCTTGGCCGGCGGTATTCCAGCCGACTTGCCTAGCGGCGAGGACGATGTCGTTGAGGACTAGGAGGTGTCATCAGCGGGGCTTGCCGCGCTGCGACCACAAAGACAGGCGATCACTCAGGGCCAGGACGACTGGTCGTGCGGTAGCCGGTGATCAGGATCGTGAACCGCGACACGATCGCCGTCGACAAGATTGGCCGGAAAGATCACCAGATTGGTACCGCCGGCGTGACACAGCGACGGGAACAAGATACCGCGCAGCCCGGCCGTGATGACCACGTCCGCGAGCTTCCACGATGGCGGGATTTTCTTGTCGATGCGCGCGATCTGGCGCCATGCACAATCCCATTCCTTCCACGCACTATCCCAGATGTCCGGATCAAATCCTTGCGAAAGGTTGGCGACATCGGAGAGCGTTATCTTGTAGGCGGCAAGGGTGGCCGGCGGAGTGATGCTGGCGCCCTGCTTGTATTCCTCCAACGCCGTCTGAGGTGCGCGGGACAGGTAAAGGGCTTCGACGCCTGGCCGGTTGAAACGACCGCCGTCATTCGCCGCGCCTGCACCGCTGGTGGGCAGGAAAGCCCATTTGGGTGTCAGATAGCGATGGAAGATCTCGTCCGGCCCGACGCGGGTGACCTTCACCCGCGCGCCCCGTTCTCGAGATCCCGGATGAAGGCTAGGACTGCTTCAACTTGGCCGTCCGCGACGAGCTCGGCCGCCGTGCGATGGCCATAATCGGCAATCGGTTCGTTGCGATACCAGTAAATCGCTTTGTCGACGTCGCCGGTGAGTTCCGTCGCGGCCGAGATCACTTTCACCATCTCGCGCATCCGGCCCTGCAGGCGCTCCGATGCGGGATTGCGCAGCGTGTTGCGGTGGACACCAGTCAACTGGGCGAGGTTGGCCACCTTCACGCCGAGCGCCTGCGACAGGCGCTTCGGCGAGATATAAGGTGTGCGCGGCTCCTGCAGGCTGTCGACGAAGCCTGAGACCACTTTCGACGATGCCAGCTGTGCGTGAGTCATGACAAATCTCCGACCATACGCACAATATATGCACATTTGGGCGCATAGCAAGTGAACAGAGGCCTGACGCCTTCCAGCGCACTGCTTGTCCTTCCTCATCCGTAGCGGTTGTTAGCTGGCGGCGGCAATGCACCTTCGAGCCAGTCGTTCGACCTACATTACAAATGGCCCGATTGCGGACATCGGAAATTCACTTCACTGCACCGGCGCCGACCAGAACTGGCCGATCAGATCGGGTTGCAGGGATAGGCGTTTCTGATTTCAGCATTGAAGAATTGTCCGATAGAGGAGGCTTCCAACAGCCGATCGTACATGAACTGGGGGACATTGTAATATTCGAACAAGAGTTGGTGGTAGGCGATGTTCACCCTGGGGACATTCACCTCAGTCGTCCTGACGGCACAGTCGCCACTGCTAGACTGAGCGGCTTCTTAGACTGGGCGGCGCCTCTGGATGGGGCTGATCTTTTTCGAAAAGCGCGGCGGCGTGCAAAACCGCGACGTGATCGAAGGCTTCGCAGCCATGATCGAAGCGTGGGGCATGCCGCAGTCGCTCTATTTCGACAACGGCAAAGAGTTCGGCTTCGACGCCTGCGCGACCTATACCTGGTCGCCTTCGATCTCCTGTACCTCAACGGGTACGATTTGCGCGACATGCCGGTGGAAGACCGCCGCGAAATCCTCCAGGCGCTGATCCCGACCGGTGGCCGCATCCAGTTCAGCGAAGCAATGCCGGGAACGGGCGATGCCGTCTATCATCTTGTCGACCAAGCAGGCTTGGAAGGCATGGTGTCAAAGCGCAAGGGCAGCAGCTATCGCAGTGGTCCGACGATGAACTGGCGCAAGATCAAGTGCTATACCGAAAAGGAAATGGACATCATCGGCGTGCAACGGGAGGCCGGTAAGCCTGCGATGGTGCTGATGGCCGACAACGGCCGATATGCCGGCGGCGCGTTCGTGGCATTCAAAGCAGATAAGCGGCAACGGCTTTGGGATCGGGTGCAAGGCAAGATTGGCGGCCCGACACCGATAGGTCTGAAAAAGGCCAAGGCTGAGTGGCTCAAGCCTGGGCTGGTCGGAAGCGTTCGGTTCCTCAAGGGCGAGGAAAAGCTACGCACGCCACGCTGAAGGATTTCTGGGAGGGCTAGCCCTGATCTGATAGAGTTCCCCGGCGAGCGTGGACGGACGCCCCCACGGATTGCCCGGGCTGCATTGTCAAGTATTAGCGCAAGCTTAATTAGTCTCTTTCGACCGCGAACTTGAAAACTTCTCGCCGCCCCTCATCCGCGACCCGGAACCAATGAGCCTGCACAGTTCTGACGACGAACGGTCCGGTCGTAACTTTGCTTACAGCCTCCAAAGCTGTCGCGCCGTGGGCAATATGCAGGGCTACAACTTCGTCACCCTGCATTTCATCGATGTGGTACTTCGTCGTCATGGGCTCCTCGCGGATGAGCCCTAAACGTCATTGGTCAGCGCAGGTTCCTCGTGGCTCAATCTGGCCTTCCGCATACGCGAGGGCAAAGGATTCCATATCGTAGGTAAGGGTCGTTTCCTTGTCGGCCTCGACCACGCGGACATGCCATTCGCCTCATGCTTCGACCACTTCAACGCAAGGGTGGACCTTGCCGTTTTCGTCTCACTATGAAGGTCGCGACATCGCACACGTCAAGCAGTTAGGGCGTTGCTTGATGCTTGGCGAGTCCCTGCCAGACGGCGATCACCACCGCCTATCCTTTCGGGCGCGATGATGGGGTAACTTGGTGTTGCATGTGGCCTTGCAGTTTGACGTCGAGGCAGACATTCGCTCAACCGGTTCATGCCCGACAGCCATATGTAGGAAGCACCGATCTGGGAGAGGAGTCTAAGCCGCCTCCTTTCGAGCCTATATATGCTTTCTGGCACAATTCCTAAATGTCCGCATGGCTGAACACGTTATCCTTGCGAACCTCGACCGACACGACTCCAACGTCGCCTTTCCGGGTCTGGCACATGGCCATCGCGTGATCTTTGGCTGCCCTCTCAGCGTCGAAGGTCACTTTGTCAATGATGCCCAGTCTTCCGTACCAGACTACCGTATACCCATTGCTGCCTTCATCCGAGGCAAGCATAGGCGCTCTGCCTTACTCCTTCAAACAGCTCGTAAAGAATGCGCGCGGGTCGGGACTGGAAGGGGCGTTTTCTCGCCGTCCTTCCTTACTCGCAGTTCAGCCGCCCATCATCTTGGCCATCGCGCAGAAGTCGGCATGCGACTTATTGATCGTCGTATCGCCGCAATCCTTCAGAACCGCCTTCTGTTCATCGGGTTTCATGGCCTTCCAGGCGGTCTTGAAGTCTGCCTCAGACCTCAATGTTTTCATCCCCGCATCGGTGAAGAACGGCGACATCTTTGCCGGATCGTCGAGCGCGGAGGTACCTCCGCTGGACGCGGCCAGCGCAGCTCCAGTTACCATCGAGAGCGCCATCGCGCCCATGGCGAGAATTTTGAAGTTCATTTTTATCTCCTCACACTACGTCGATCGTATGCAACGATCATTCCTTCGCAACGTCGTCGGGGAGGTAAAGTTGCCTGCTTGTACCGATAAGCAGGGATTCTATTCCGGCGAATGCATTTTTGGCGCAATGGCGCGGCACCGCCAGTCGAACCGACCTTCACGCACGAACATGGGCTTCCTTCGCCGCTGCCGTAAAGGCGGGCGACGCTAACCGTCTTGCGCTGATGCATCACATCCATAATAGCCTTGACTGCGGACTTGTAACGCGGGCCATTCTTTCGGGGCTAATTTTCGGCCAGCAGCGACGCGGCCTTGGCCGTACGTGTAACGACGAGGTGACGGGCCTGTTTCGGAAGGTGCGATCGTCACTGGGATATCGAAAAATTCGTCGCGCACTGCACTCGACTCCATGTGGCGAGTCGCCCTCGAGACGAGCGTAGAACCAGCTTCCGACGGTTTTGGATTCTTGATCGTCGGTAGGCAAGAGTGCAACTCGTAAGTCCCTCATTTAAGGGAGACCCAGATCGAACATGCTCGAGTGTAATCCAAAATGCCCGTGGGGGTATCGAGCGGGATCATTGTGCATGAAAACACTTCGACTATAACTCCATGAAACTATCCCGCATTTCAGATACGCGATAGTTTCAGGCAGCGGCATTGCCAAGCATCCCCACTTAATTCGTAAGTCACTGATTCTTGGACGAATTCCATCTTCGATTCCCATAATTCCAAGCAGAAGGGAGAACACGCGCTCCAGCAAATGCCCGGACTAACCAGCTAGCCTTGTCACCGCCGGCAGTTCCGAATGGCTCTCGCCGCTGGCACAAGGCGCCCGTCTAGTGGCCGAGGCGGCGGAGGACAATTTCCGGATCGAGCTTGGGACCGGAAGGTAAAAAAATCTCGAAACAATACGCAGCCACGCGCTGATTGAGAGGTTGACATGACGGCTTGAACATTCAGTGCTGCCCAAGCGCGGAAAGAAAGAGGCGCACCGCGGCAAAACCTTGCCGAAAGGCGAGGATTCGCCGCGTTCAGACCCGCAATAGGCAGGCACCTCGACTAGATGCAGCCCGCCAGGCTTTGGCAGGTGCCTTGTGGGCGTTCTTCGGGGTGACTTGAATGAGCAGTCGTCGTCGCGGCCACCGCACGAGCAGCCCGTTTGGGTTTTTCTGCCGCAGCGGGTGTAGGCGCAGCCGCCTTGCGCCCGAGCCCTATTGATCTCCCCAGGGCCGATGCAAGGCGCGCGATGCGTTCACCATCGCGGCCAAGGGCAAATTGCTGAGCCAAGTTGCGATAACCCAGGCAAAAGTCCGGACGGACTGGAGAGACGATCGTTCATTGTGGGCCTCCTGTTCGACGATAGTTGGTCCCACCCATTTCCGGCTTGATCCGGCAGAAAGCGTATCAGACGCTTGAGCAATTACAGATCCACCGCGTCAGGCGATGTCGTGCAGCGAACGTCTCGAGAGTTGGGCGGAACTCCCTCGAACGGGATCCAACCGGCGCCTCCCGACGCTGCTCCAGACCGAGTATCCGCTGTTAGAGCACGCGCGGTTAACCGCGGCGACAGCTCGCCGATCACAGTCGCTTTCGAGGATCTCTGTCCTCCGTGCCGCCGGTCCGGGACACCGGCAATGGATTATTCGGGTGGCTGATCGGACCCTCCATGGAAGAAAGTTTGAATTTCTTCCATGTCGATATTGCCATCGCCGTTATTGTCGACGGCGTTAAATATCCGCCCAACCAAATCTTGAACCTCGTTCTGCGACAGCGCGCCATCGCCGTTGGCGTCCATTATCGCAAACATCATGCGCATCGCTGCGCCATGCATCATCCGGGCTCCCATACCATGGCGGCCCTCCCTCATGCTGCGTCCTTCAGGCGGACCTTCTCGGAAGTCGCGGTGCCATCGGCCGCCGCCGTCCTCTTGCATTCTTTCCTGCATCATTTCACGCATCATCTGACGCATCATTTCGCGCATGGAGCCCTGGGTCTGGGCGTTTCCCGGAGATTGTTCGGCTCCCTGCTGCTGTGCCGGTGCTGCTGGTGTGGGTGTCCCGCCCATCTGCGCCAGCGCAGGCGAGGCCAACAGTGTCATCATCACGGTAGCGGCCATAGTTGCGGTTGCTGGTCTCATTATGTCCTCCTTGGACGATGGACGCCGAACGTGTCGGCATCAAACCAAAACCCGCTGCTCTTCTCATAGTTCCTCTCAGGTCAGCCGATGACTGTTGCGAACAAGAACAAGTATCTGCAGTTAGGCGCGCCGCCGCGAAGCCGGGCGCGGAACGGACCATTTCCTGTGAGCGATTTCGGCTGGCCCGCCATTGGGCGGGAAGCCGCGACACGCTGATGATGCGGAGCCGCCGCTGATATCGAGTAGCGTAGCCGTGCTGTTGCGAATATTGAAGCTGGAGTGCGATCTTTGTTTTTGGCGGAGCGAGGGCTCTCAGGAGAGAGTCACTGTCTTGGGCTATCGGATGACGGGATCAAGCCCGCGCTAGCCAAAAACGTGCGAACCGCCGTGCGAACCTCCTGCATCTGTCCAACCAAAAAATGTCCGCCACTGTTGTAGATGACCAGCTTGGCACCGGGAATATTGCCTGCTGCGAACTCAGCTGCCGGCAGCGTGTTAACCGCTGATCTTACACAATAGGAGACGGTCGTTTTCCGGCCCCATTAACGGCCTTGCCGCGCCTCGATGATCGCGCGCCGTTTAATCAGCCATATGTCAGCATGGATCGCCCGCCGGCAATGGGTCCCGTTTGACGCGGATCCGTTCAGTTTTGCGCGCGGAAGGAACGGCGGCTTTGCTGCCAAAAGCTATCACTGCCCCGGCAACCAATGCCGGGCTCGAAGCCCCCCAAATTCTTCCAGAGGGAACTCCAGCTTCGAAAGAAATCCGTGTCTACAGCATTTCCCTGGCATCTGAGCTAATATTGCGGCTGAGGGACCGAATTCAGCCTTGGGAGAGCTGTGTGGACGTTGCCGCGTGGTTGCGAGGCCTCGGCCTCCAGCAATACGAGCAGGCATTTCGCGACAACGCGATCGACGCGGAAGTCCTGCCGGAGCTGACCGATGCCGACCTCGAGAAGCTCGGCATGCTCCTCGGTCACCGCAAGCGATTCCGCAGGGCGGTAGTGGGGCTTGTGCCGGCGTCAAGCCATCCCGACCCGAGCACCGATGACATCGTGGCTCAGAACCGCCAGGAGCTAAGCACGGAGCGTCGACAGCTGACCGTCATGTTTGTGGATCTCGTCGGCTCGACGGCGCTGGCGACGCGTCTGGATCCCGAGGACCTGCGTGAGATAATCGGAGCGTATCACCGGTGTGTTGCCGATACGGTCGCCCACTTCGGCGGCTTTGTCGCCAAATATATGGGCGACGGAGTTTTGGTGTATTTCGGCTACCCGCAGGCGCACGAGAACGCCGCCGAGCAGGCGGTGCGCGCTGGTCTTGCTCTCGTCGATGCCGTCAGGCGAATTGCAGAGCCCGAGCCGTTGCGGGCTCGCATAGGTATCGGCACCGGGCAGGTCGTCGTTGGCGATCTGATCACCGCCGGCGAAGGGCAAGAGCGCGGCGTCGTGGGCGAGACGCCGAACCTCGCCGCCCGCCTGCAAGCTCTTGCCGAACGCGACGCGGTCGTGATCGGGCCGCAAACGCGGCAGCTGGTCGGCGATCTTTTCGAATATCGCGATCTTGGCGCCCTCGAGGTGAAAGGCTTTCCGGAGCCGATTCATCCCTATCAAGTGGTTCGTGAGAGCGCTGTCGAAAGCCGGTTCGAGGCAATGCATGGGACGACGCCGACGCCGCTGGTCGGGCGTGAGGAGGAGGTCGACCTGCTGCAGCGCCACTGGCAGCGCGCGAAAAGTGGTGAAGGTCGTGTGGTGCTGCTCTCAGGGGAGCCGGGCATCGGAAAGTCGCGCCTCACCCTCACCTTGCAGGAGCGGATCCAGAATGAGCCACACACCCGCTTGCGCTATTTCTGTTCGCCGCACCGTCAAGACAGCGCGCTCCACCCGACCATTGCGCAGCTAGAACGCGCCGCCGGGTTGGAGCGCGACGACCCGCCTGAGAGAAAGCTGGATAAGCTTGGCGCCCTGCTTGCCCCGGCCTCGTCGGAGGACGGTGCGCTGCTGGCTGAGCTGCTGTCGTTGCCGACCGACGGCCGTTTCCCGCCTCTCCAACTGGCGCCGCAGCGTAAGAAAGAGAAAACCTTCGATGCGCTGCTCAGGCAGCTCGAAGATCTGGCGCGACAAGGTCCGGTGCTGATGCTCTTCGAGGATGTGCACTGGATCGACCCCAGCTCGCGCGAGCTGCTCGACCTAGTCATCGATCGGGTGCCGCGCCTGCCGGTTCTGCTTCTCCTCACCTACCGCCCCGAGTTTCAACCACCGTGGATCGGGCAGTCGCACGTCACGGTTATGGTCCTCAATCGGCTCGATCGTCGTGAAGGTGCCGCGCTGGTCCAGCGGGTCGTCGGCACCGAAGAGCTGCCGAGGGACGTGATCGCGGAGATCATCGAGCGCACGGATGGGGTGCCACTGTTCGTCGAGGAGCTGACCAAGGCGGTGTTGGAGAGCGGCAACGCCAGGACAGCGCTCTCACGAGCTGCCGCGATGACATTGAACGTTCCCGCCACGCTGCATGCCTCGTTGATGGCGCGCCTCGATCGCCTCGGCTCAGCCGTTAAGGAGGTCGCGCAGGTCGGCGCGGTTCTCGGTCGGGAGTTCTCCTACGAATTGCTGGCAGCAGTCACACAGCGAAATGCCGCTGAGCTAAATGATGCACTGGATCAACTCGTCGGCGCCGGTCTGGTGTTCTGCCGCGGGACGCGGCCACTGGCCACTTACCTCTTCAAGCATGCGCTCGTTCAGGACGCAGCGTATGGCACGCTGCTGCGCGCTAAGCGCCAGGAGCTACATAAGCGTGTCGCAAACGTATTGGAGGAAAAGTGGCCCGACATCACTGAAGCGCAACCCGAGCTCCTCGCACACCATCTGCAGGAAGCCGGGGATTGGTCGGGCGCGCTCGATCACTGGCAAAAGGCGGGAGTGGCCGCTCTGGTCAGAGCGGCTACCCGGGAAGCCGTGTCGCACTTTGCCAGTGCCATTGACTGCAGCAGGAGAGTTGGCGATGTGTCCGGCGGCGCTGAACGGATGACACGTCTCCACCTTGCGATGGCCAATGCCTTGATGCAGGCTGAAGGGTATCGGTCTGAGCGCCTTGAGAAGGCCCTTGAGGATGCACGTCTTGTCGCCGCGAACGCTGCATCGGTCGAATTGCAATGTGACGTTGCGCTTTCACTCGCTCCATTCTTTTATGCCACTGGGCGCAATCACGACTACCTGATCCTGGCCGAAGAGCAGCTCGCAAACTGTGCCGATTTCCTTCCAGCGGCCCATCTGGGTAGTCTTTGGGCAACAAAGGGGATGGCTCATTCCAATCGGGGAGAGCAGCCGCAGGCAGCGGAAGCTTTGCGCAAGGCCTTGGATTTGCTTGATCGTGTTGACCCAAGTCCTGGCATCTTGTTCGCCGGTGCGGATCAACCCCGTGTCTCTGCCCAGGAATATTTCAGCGAAACGCTGATCACATTGGGTTTATTTGATGCTGCAGTCGAAGAGAAAGAGCGCCTAATTCGAAATTTTAACCAGGTCGATAAGCCTTTCGACCTCGCGTGGTGTCTTCTCGCCCAGTGCGAATTGTGTGCGCTACTTGGGCAATACAAGGAACTCCTTGAGAATGCTACGAAGATCGTCAAGATTTGCGAACTACACGGCTACACGGCGCGTCGAAGCAGCGGCATCAGGTGGCGCGGCCATGCCCGTTCGCATCTAGGTGAACTGGATGCCGGCATCGATGACGTCCGGGAGAGTTTGGTTACCTGGCGTGCGCAAGACGTCGTATTTCATACCCCTGAGAAAGCATGCGAACTTTGTGATCTTCTCCTGCGCGCCGGTCGCATCGACGACGCGTCGCAAATGCTTGATGATGTCGATACCCTCGTTTTCGAAACGGACGAGGCGAGCTACCTAGCAGAATGTATTCGCCTTCGTGGCCAAATCGCCGCGGGCCGAGGTGACCTGGCGGGTGCCGCGCACCTATTCGAAACAGCAATTGCCACTGCCCGTCGGCAGCAAGCGAGACTCTTCGAGCTTCGCGCCGCAACGCAACTGGCACCAGTTCTGGCACGGCAAGGGCGTGTGCATGAGGCGGCGACGCGTCTGCAAGCGGTGGTCCACACATTTAACACTAGGTATCCGATCGTCGACCTCATCGCGGCACAAAGGGCGCTGGACGCCCTGAGCCGTTGAGGTCGGCGTCGGTTCCGACAACTAGTTTGCATTGATGCAAGCTTGGCTCATGCGCAACCGAGACGCGCGTTCGTTCGTTTGGACTGGAATGTAGCGGAAGTTGAGATGAGACGTTCACGCTTGTCCCCGCGTAAGCGCGAACATGGCGCGAGCGCGACTTCAGCATGGTCGGCTGCGATATCTGCTTTCGGGCGGAGGCAAAATCGGCCTCTGCGGCCGAAATAGGGCGCGTTACCGTCGTTCGCGAGAGGCGGCGGAGGGGCTTCATTAAATCCTTGGGCCATGAACATGTGACCATAGAGAAACGTTAGACCGATGTGGATTCCGGCGCTAGTGGCATCCAAGGACCTTATCCAAGTTGCGGGCTGTGGCCAGCCAGTCCACCGCGGTCGACTTGCCGTTTGCTAAATTTGGGCTTCCTGAGAGCAGACGTCGTCGGCAGCTTCACTGAAGTTCAAGCAGGCAACTATTGGCAATAATGCGGGGAGAGCGCAGGATTGTCCAAAGGGCCTCCGCCTGCGACAGGACATTTGCGCGATGGGTCAATTTGGTAGCGAACCAGTTCGTGATCCTGCGAACCTCGGCTTCGACAAGGCGCGGCTGGCGCGACTGAAACGGTGGATGCAGCGCTATGTGGACACCGGGCGCTGGCCTGGTGGTGCGGTGCTCATCGCGCGCCATGGAAAGCTCGCCTTCTTCGACTGCGCCGGGCATGCCGACGTCGGAGCCAAGCGGCCTTGGCAGCGCGACCTCATCGCCCGCATCTACTCGATGACCAAGCCTGTCACGGCCGTCGCACTATTGATGCTGTACGAGGAGGCGCGCGTGCATCTCGACGATCCGGTCGAGGCATACCTGCCGGAATTCAAAGACGTGCAGCTTCTGATACCGGGCGCAACGTCGCTCGACCAAACCGTGCCCGTCAAGGCGAAGATGACGATCCACCATCTGCTCACCCACACATCTGGCCTGAGCCTTTTTACGAACCCCCGCCTGCTCGGCGAGGCTTATGCCAAAGAAACACTCGGCCTCGCCTTGGCCTACGGTGGGCTCGACAAGATGGTCCGCAGGATCGCCGAGCTGCCATTGGAATGGGAGCCGGGCACGAGGTGGCAATATAGCGTCGGGTCCGATGTCATCGGCCGCATCGTGGAAGTCGTCTCCGGAATGACGCTCGACAAGTACTTTACGACGCGAATCTTCGAGCCCCTCGGAATGACCGACACGGGCTTCTCTGTGCCGGACTCCGGGATCAGCCGTTTTCCCCCGCTCTATGAGGCTACGGCTGGTGGGATGGCGTTGCACGAGGCGCCGGAGGTTTCGGCATGGCGGCAAGGCAAGGTTGATACGTTCTGCGGTGGAGGCGGGCTCGTCGGAACCATCGACGATTATTGGCGGTTCGCCGAAATGCTGCGCGCTGGGGGTGAAGTCAGCGGCGAACGCATCCTCAGTCCCCGCACCTTGAGATTGGCGGCGTGCAATCACCTATCGGGAGATCTTGCCTCGATGGCAACCGAAGTTTGGGCCGAAACCCAGTTTGACGGCGTCGGGTTCGGCCTGCTGGGCTCCGTCGTCCTCGATCCGGCCAAGGCACAAATTTCGGCGCAAGTCGGCGACTACGGCTGGGGCGGGGCGGCAGGCACCTTCTTCTGGGTAAGCCCGGTTGACGACATGGTTGTCATTCTCTTCACGCAACTGCTGCCTTCAAGCGCCATTCCGGTGCGCAAAGAGCTGCGCGCGCTCGTCCACGGTGCGTTGACAGGGGCCTGAGACTCGTCAACAGAAACTGCGCGGAGCAACTTGCGCTTAGCAAGTTGGGCCGCCTCGGATTCGTCGTGCTCGATGATGAGCTCTTCGCCCAAGCCGGCGGGCAGTTGCTCTTCCATCTCATCAGCCGGATTACGAGCGGAACTCGCTTCCGGCATCGGTCTTCTCACAACGATGCCCGCGCAACCTGAATGTCCGCCCTTGAGGAACTGCAGCCTGAAGCTGCCACACATGGCCCCAAAGGCGGTCGAGGAGCTGTCGGTGGGAATGCCTTTGTGCGGGCAGACATTAGACGATCCTAAAATAAGAGCGATGTTCCCTACCAGAAACAATCTACCCGCCACACGTCACGAGTGCACAAAGGGCGCGCCTGACAGCAGGCTCGATCACGCCAAAAGCAATTGCGGAATTCACGCGCCTGTCGCACTATCCGGGTTTCGTAGCTTTCGAGGAGGAAAGGCTATGTTGTACCCCGGTCAGTGCTTGGACCCCTGCGAGATCGATATGCTCTCTCGCGTGTGCCGCATAGTCTGCAACGAGAACGGCATTCCCCCTGAATCGCAGCAGGCCCTGCGCATCGCGTCCCACCTGCTTAAGCTGTTTATGAACGGCCTGATAACCGAGGAGGAACTGCTGGACGCCGAGAGGAACCGGGCCGGACGGCTAAAGCAGCCGCTCCAGCATCAGCTTCCGCCCCAGAACGTTGTGGCCGACAGCCAGCTGCACGTCGGCTAGGAAGTTGCCCAGTCCCCCAACGGTGCCTTGGCGGGCACCGCGGCACCATCGCGCCGCCTTCTGAATGGCCCACATGGGAGGGCTGGCAGACGTCCATCCAGACCTTGAGTTTTGAGCGCTACCTGGCTCCTGCTCGACCGGGTGCGGAACTCGTGCTCCGACATCGCCACCTCAATCGCCTCCTTCAGGAGCAGGGCGTGTGCGTTGGCTGGCTTCAACGCCTGCTCCAGCATTCACAACTCTGCCTCAATTGCTTCGCTTCCGTCTGTGAAAGGGCAGGCGTCGGTACGGCCGGGGCTGATCCGAAGGCGGAGATCGGTGGCCCGCCTTTTCGTGCGATTAAAAGACGAGGGTTGCTCGGATGGGCCGAGTCGATCCTCACGCACGGAGGACGAGCCATGGGAGAGTATAGCGAGCATTTGTTGCGTTTGATGTAGCCAAGAAGAAGCACGCGGTGTGGCGATCGCGGAGGGCGGCCGCACTGGCGAGGTCCGGTTCGTCGGCGAGGTCGAGAATAGTCCGGCGGCGATAGAGCGGACCATCAAGAAGCTGGGAAAAAAGTATGATCGACTGCAAGTCTGCTTCGAGGCTGGACCGACGGGTTATGGCTTGTGCCGGCAGGTCCGCGATCTTGGTCACGACTGCATGGTGGTTGCGCCGGCCCTGATTCCGAAGCGACCGGGCGAGCGCGTGAAGACCAACCGGCGGGACGCCGTCACGCTAGCGCGACTGCATCGGGCGGGCGAGCTGATCGGGGTGTGGGTGCCGGACGTGGTCCACGAGGCTGTCCGCGATCTGGTGCGAGCCCGCGAAGCCGCAGCCGACGATCTGCGCCGCAAACGCCAGCAGCTACTTTCCTTCCTCCTGCGCCACGGGCGGATTTACGAGAACGGCGGTCATTGGACGTTGGCGCGCCGACGCTGTCTTGCCCGCCAGAGCTTCGAGCATACTGCGCAGCAGATCGTATTCCAGGAGAAGATCGACGCGATCGAGGACGCGGCTCAGCGACTACACCGCCTGGACGATCAGTTGCGCGCCGTCGTGCCAACCTGGTCCATGGCGAGGGTCGTCGAGGCAGGCCATGCGCGGCGCCTCGTTCCTGGTCGCAGTGATGTTCGCGGCCGAAATTGAGGATACGCCGCCGCAGTTGATGGCGTTTCTCGGCCTCGGTTCGCCGGTCGAGCCTTACACTCGCCGGCAATCGACGCGCCCGTCGCGCCTTGGTCGAAGCGGCATGGACTTACCGCTACCCCGCCAGGGTCAGCGAGCCCCGAGGGTGCGGCTCGAGGGGTTGCCCAATTGCCTGGAAGGGGCAGGTCCGGCTCTGCGCTCGCTATCGTCGTCTCATCGCCACCGGCAAGAAGCCGCCGGTGGTCGTGGCTGCGATCGCGCGTGAGATGGCCGCCTTCGTGTGGGCAATCGGCCGGGAGGTCGCGCCGTCATAGCCGGTCTCGAGCCAACCCGCTGCACAGGCTGGGGGTGGGGCCACGACGGGATTTCGAGCTGCAGCTCGCGTCGGCGATGGCGCGATCGTCATAGGGAAGCGCCAGGATGGATGCGGACAGGCGGCTTCGTTGCACCTCTGTGCGGTATTGCCGACCCGGAACGGGATTGGGTGCGGCCCTGTCGACATCGATAGTCCCCATGGACCCGCGTGGGTCGGGTCATGGAGGCAGACATGGTCCAGGACGCGTCCGGAGGCCGTAGTTCCCAATGGCGGAAGCTGTTGCCGGCGAAGTCCCTGCAGCGGATACCTTTCAGCGGTTCGGAACTCTCCGCCCTCGGCGTGAGAGGATGTTTGCCACTACCAGGAGCACGATCGACAGCGCCATCATCAGCGTTGCGGCGGCGGTGATTGCGGGGCTTAGCTTTTCGCGCAGGCCGATAAACATTTCGAGCGGCATGGTGCGCTGGCTGGCGCTGGCAAGGAACTGCACGACGACGACCTCGTCGAAAGAAGTGACGAAGGCGAAGGCAGCGCCCGATAGCACGCCAGGCAGGATCAGCGGCAGCATCACCTTGAAGAATGCAGTCAGCGGCCTGGCGCCCGAGATTGCGGCAGCGCGCATCAGATTGCGGTCGAAGCCGGTCAGGCTGGCGCCCACCGTCACGACGACAAAGGGGCTGGCTAAAGCAGTGTGCGCCAGGATGATGCCGGCATAGGTGCTGGCAAGCCCGACCCGCGCATAGAACAGATATGAGCCGACCGCAGTGATCACCACCGGCACGATCAGAGGCGAGAGCAGCAGCGGCATGACGATGCGGCGGCCTGGGAATTTCTCGTCCGATAAGGCGATAGCCGTCAGCGTGCCGAGCGTCGTTGCGATCAGCGTCGTGCCGAGGGCAATGACCAGGCTGTTGCCGATCGCTGACTGCCAGCGCTGGGTGCCGAGCACGACCTCGTACCAGCGCGTCGAGAGGCCTTCGAGCGGGAAGATGAAGAAGGCGCCGCTATTGAAGGAGAGCGGCACCGGAATGAGGATCGGCACCAAAAGGAAGAGGATCACCAGCCCGCACCACAGCCAGAGCAAGGTGATACGGATGCGTTCGCCGGTGGTGGCGTAGGGGGACAACAGCATGGCTACACCAGCTTCAGGCGGTCGAGGCCGAGAATGCGCGCGAAGATGCCGAACAGCGCCAGCGTGAAGACAAGCAGGATGAAGGACAGCGCCGCCGCCATCTCCCAGTTCAACTCGACATTGACATAGTTGGCGATGAAATTGCTGATCAGCTGGTCGCTGGCGCCGCCGATCAGCGCCGGGGTTATGTAATAGCCGAGGCACAGGATGAAGGTGAGCAGGCAGCCCGCCATCACGCCCGGAAACACCTGCGGAATATAGATGCGCCGGAAGGCGGTGAACGGCCGCGCGCCAAGCGAATAGGCGGCCTTCATCTGCGAGGGCGGAATGGTGCGCATGACGCTGTAGATCGGCAGCAGCGTGAACGGCAGCTGGATATGCGTCATGGCAATGATCAGGCCGATACGGCTGTACATCAGGTCGAGCCGGTCGCTGGTGACGCCGATAAGAAGCAGGAAATCATTAACCAGGCCGAACTTCTGCAAAAGCACGGTCCAGGCCGCGGTGCGCACCAGGATCGAGGTCCAGAACGGCAGCAGCACCGCGACGATCAGGATGGCGGCCAACCCCTTCGGCACGTTGGCGATGAGATAGGCGAGCGGAAAGCCGAGGATCAGCGTTGCCAGTGTCACCGACGCCGCGACGAAGAAGGTGCGCAGGAACACCTGGATGAAGATCGCCTGCTCGGGCGGCACCCGCTCAATGCCGCCATCGGCGTCCCAGCGCAGGTCGAGGGCGCTGAGCAAATAGAACGAGGTGAAGCTCTTGGTGCCGCTCTGGATCGCTGTCCAGGTCGGTGGCGCCGACCAGAACGGCGCCGATTTTAGCGCATCCAGCGCTGCCTGTCCGTCGGCTTTTTCGAGCCTGCGCACCGTCTTCAATATCTGGCTGCGCGCGCCGGGCAGGCGGGCGTTCAGGCTCTTGGCCAATTCATAGGCCGTGCCTTTGACCTGGTTGTCCTTCAGGTCCGCCGCAAGCGCCGCGAAGGCGTCGTCACCGGGCAGGCCCTGGCCGCTCCAGCCGCTCAACGCCGCGGCGGTCTTGGGCAAGGCGTCGGCGATCGTCGGGTCGTAGGCGGCGCGCGACAGCAGGAGCACGATCGGGATGCCGAAGCTCAGCGCCAGCAGCACGAGCAGGGGTGTTGCCAACAGCAGCGAGCGCAGCCGGTCGCCGAATTCGGCACGGCGCAGCGCCGCCGACACGGATATAAGTTCCGCATCGGCGGCTGACCGGTCGCGGGCCAGCGTCGGCCGGTCGAGTTCGCTGGGCTGCAACGCCGACATCGATCGCCTACTGGGCTAGCCAGGCGTTGAAGCGCTTGACGAGATCCTCGCCATAGTCGCCCCAGAATTCGGTGTCGGCGACGAGGTAGGCGCCGGCCAGATGGTCGGGCGCGTTGGGCAGTTTCGGCAAGGCGTCGGCCGCCACGAAGGAGGCCGCGTCGGTGCGCACCGGCCCATAGGTGATGTAGCTGGCGAGCTTGGCATTGTTTTCCGGCTTGGAGATATAGG
>NZ_NSFV01000012.1 GCF_002295115.1 Mesorhizobium sp. WSM4311
CCCCCGTATATCCCCGCATGAACCTGATCTACGCCGCGTTCGCCTTCTTCTTTGCACTCGTCTTTGTCCTGATCGGCGTTACCCGCGTCGGCTCATGGCTGATCGAACGCCGTGATCCCGCCATTGGCGAATTCGCTGATATAGGCGGCGCCCGCATCCACTATGTCCACATTCCCGCCCCCGCCAATGCGGAGTTGCCGCCGATCGTCTTCATCCATGGCGCCAGCGCCAATCTCGGGGATCAGATGCTGCCGCTCAGGCCGCTGCTGGCGGGACGCGCCGAAATGCTGTTCTTCGACCGGCCGGGTCACGGCTGGTCGGGACGCGGGCCCGGCAACAATGAGGATCCGTCGGCGCAGGCCAATACCCTCGCTGCCCTGATGGACCGCCTTGGCATCAGGAAGGCAATCATCGTCGGCCATTCCTTCGGCGGCGTGGTGACGGCGGCTTTCGGCCGCGAGCATGCCGACAGGACGCTCGGCCTCGTCTTCCTGGCGCCGGCGACCCATCCCTGGCCGGGCGGCGCGACATCCTGGTATTACGACCTGACCACCGTGTCGGTGATCGGCCGGCTCTTCTCCGAAACACTCACCTATCCGGCCGGCACGTTTCAGATGGCCGATGCAACGACCTGCGTATTCTCGCCCAACAAGGTGCCGGACGACTATCTCGGCACGGCCGCGATCCCGCTGGTGTTGCGGCCGTCGGCCTTTCGCGCCAACGCCACCGACGTCGCCGGCCTCTATCGCTATACGCTTGGCGCCGCACCGCACTACAAAGCGATCAGCGCGCCGACCGTGGTCATTTCGGGCGACCGCGACAAGGTCGTCTATGCCCATATCCACTCCGTCGGCCTGGCGCGCGATATCCCGGGCGCCGAGCTCGTCTGGGTGCACAATCTCGGCCACAAGCCGGACTGGATCGCCTCGGACCTCGTCGTCGGCGCGATCGAGAAGGTAGCCGGCAAGGATATCGATCTGGAAGCGATGGCCAGAACGGTCGAGGCACGAATTGCCGGCGATGCCTATGGTGTGGGCAAGTGCGCCGACATCAAGGAGCCCCGGGCCGAACTCGCACCGACCTGAGATGTATGTCCTCAAGCACGGCATCAAGAAAAACCCGGAAAGGCGATGGGCGCTGCCGGATCGCATCTTCTTCGGCTACGGCGCGTGCCACATTCTTGCAGGCACTTTCCTCGAGCATCCCCCGCTTGCAGGATTTCATGCCGAGCGGATCATCCCGGCCGAGGGCTTTTCGGGAAACCATATTTATGTGACGAACGGCATCATCGCATTCGATTACCACGGCTACTCCAGCCGCGAGCGCCTCCTGGAGCACCATCGCAGGGGCTGGTCCTCCCACAGGACCGGTTGGCACTGCACGATCGAGAAGGTCGATTTCGACCTGCTCGACACAACAGAATTGAACCGGCGAAAGATGCTGGGCCCGGATCAGTATCTGTATGACGCAGGTCTCCGTGCGCGTCGGTTTCTCCAGCGCATGGACCACGCGGAGGCTGCCGCAAAAGCGCTTGGGATCGCAACGGCTGGAGGCTAGATGAAGGCGGAGATCATTGTCCCGCGCCTTTGCTGTATCCCAGCCACGGCGAGCCGCACGAAACCGCGCGATACGCTTCAGTCACGAAATCAGCTGCCGCGGCCGCCCTGCGCTTCCGAGCCGACATAGGCGATGCGCAGCATGTTGGTCGAGCCGGGCGTCCTCAGCGGCACGCCAGCGGTGATGATGACGCGGTCGCCCGGCTTGCCGAACTCTTCTTCCAGCGCAATGCGGCAGGCGCGGTTGACCATGTCGTCGAGATCGGTGGCATCGGGCGAGACGACGCAGTGCGTGCCCCACAGAAGCGACAGCCGCCGCGCGGTGTTGAGGATCGGCGACAGTGCGATGATCGGCACTTGTGGCCGTTCGCGCGCGGCGCGCAGCCCGGTGGTGCCGGATGCCGTGTAAGTGATGATCGCCGACAGTTTCAGCGTCTCGGCGATCTCGCGGGCAGCCAGCGAGATGGCGTCGGCGCCGGTCGCTTCCGGCTCGGAGCGCTGGGCGTTGATGATGCCGGCATAGGTCGGGTCCGTTTCGACCTTGGTGGCGATGCGGTTCATCATCGCCACCGCTTCGACGGGATAGGCACCCGCCGCCGATTCCGCCGACAGCATGATGGCGTCGGCGCCCTCGAACACGGCGGTCGAAACGTCGGAGACTTCGGCGCGGGTCGGTACCGGTGCGGTGATCATCGATTCCAGCATCTGCGTGGCGACCACCACCGGCTTGCCGGCGCGCCGCGCGGCGCGCGTGATCTGCTTCTGGATGCCGGGAACGGCTTCCAGCGGCATCTCGACGCCGAGATCGCCGCGCGCGACCATCAGCGCGTCGGACAGTTCGATGATCTCGGCCAGCCGGGCGACGGCCTGCGGCTTTTCGATCTTGGCCATGATCAGCGCGCGGCCGCGCGCGATCTTGCGCGCTTCGGCCAGATCCTCGGGCCGCTGCACGAAGGACAGCGCGATCCAGTCGACACCCGTGGCGAGCACCGCGTCGAGGTCCTTGCGGTCCTTCTCGGTCAGCGCGCCGACCGGCAGGTCGGTATCGGGCAGGCTGACGCCCTTCTTGTCGGAAATCGTGGTGCCGGCGACGACCGTGCAGGCGATCGACTTGCCGTCGCTCTTCACCGCTTTCAGCTCGAGCTTGCCGTCGTCGATCAAAAGACGGTGACCGGGCTCGACCGAGCTCAGGATCTCCGGATGCGGCAGATAGACCCTGGTCGAGGTGCCGGGCTCGGGATTGTCGTCGAGCGTGAAGGTCTGGCCTGGCGTCAGCACTTCCTTGCCATTGGCGAACTTGCCGACGCGCAGCTTGGGCCCTTGCAGGTCGGCGAGGATGCCGATCGGCCGGCCGACCTTTTCCTCGACGGCGCGGATGCGGCCGACCAGCGTGCGCATCAGTTCGTGGTCGGTATGGCTCATATTGATGCGGAACACGTCGGCGCCCGCTTCGAACAATTTCTGCAGCATCTCCTCGGAGGAGGATGCCGGACCGATTGTGGCTAGGATCTTGACCTTGCGGCTGCGTCTCATTGACTATTGGTTCCCGGGGCGGCTGGTGCGCCTCCCGTTGCGGGTTCATCGGTCAGCTGGACCATCCAGCTTGCCTGTTCGCCCGTGTCATATTCCTGGAATCCGGCGCGCTGGAAGCCTCGGGCCACGCAGTCGTTTACACCGGCGATCTTGAACTCCTTTTCAGCCACGCACATGTTGATCGGGCCGTCCCAGCGTCCACCGCGCTCGGCGTCTTCTGCATAAAGATAGTAAAACCTTGATGACAGCGGCCCTTCGATCAACGTCTTGCAGCTCGATCCTTCAATGTGCCACCAGCCTTCCGTGATCCAGCCGGCCTTGGCACGATAGCCGATGCCGACGCCGACCAGGTTCTGCGTGGCGTTGCAGACGCGGAAATCGGCGCGCGCCGGCGAGGCCATGACCATCGCCGACAAGCCAACGGCCACGGTCAGGAGCGGCATGGCAAAGGCAGAGCGCATGCGCTGCCTGCCGGCGGAACCCATCCGAAAACCCCTCAAGAACCACATCAGCATCTCTCTGCGCCCCTTTTCGGAAAAGTCCGGGCGCATGTCAACGCGCCGTTTTGATCAATTCCAATCGATTTAGGAAGGCTCCCGGCGCGCTATCCGTCGCCCTTTGCCAGATTTCCCGATAAACCTTGGCCAAACAACGGCATTGCGCACGCGTCGTCTTCGTGGAATGACGATAGCACCCTCCCCGGAAGCCAGCGAACAGACCATTTCCCGCCAATGACCCGATCCACAGTTTTCGCGCCTTTCGACGTTGTCGAGGGCGACCGCAAGCGAGGCATCGTGCTTCTGGCCGATCATGCCCGCCGCGACCTGCCCGACGAGTATGGCAGCCTCGGTCTGCCCGCGGCGGAATTCGATCGGCACATCGCCTATGACATTGGCGTCGAAGCGGTGACGCGCGAGCTCGCCGGCCTGCTCGACGTGCCGGCGGTCCTCGCCAATTTTTCGCGGCTCTTGATCGATCCCAATCGCGGCGAGGACGATCCGACGCTCATCCGCCAGCTCTATGACGGCACGGTGGTGCCGGGAAACTATCCCATCGCGCCGCAAGAGCGCGAGAGGCGGCTCGACCGCTTCTACCGGCCCTACCACGACGCCGTCGGCGCGGTGATCGCCTCGGTCGCGCAGGCTTCCGGCCGGGCGCCCTTCATCTTCTCGGTGCATTCCTTCACGCCGGTGATGCAGGGCAGGCAACGGCCCTGGCATGTCGGCATCCTATGGGATCGGGACGACCGGGTGGCGCGGCCGCTGATCGATATGCTGGCGCAGGACAAGAACCTGATCGTCGGCGACAATGAGCCCTATGACGGCGCGCTGCGTGGCGACACCATGTTCAGGCATGCCATCGTCAACGGCTATGCGCACGCGCTGATCGAAATCCGCCAGGACCTGATAGCGGACCAGAAAGGCGCGCTTGCCTGGGCCGAGCGCCTGGCGCCGATCGTTGACGCGATAGACCGCCGTCCCGATATACATGCGGTAAAGATATTCGGCTCGCGCACCGGGCCGTTATGACGGAGGTTCCGATGACCGAACTCAGCGACGAGCAGAAGCGTGATTTCGAAGCCGCCGCCTTTCGCCGGCTGGTCGAGCACCTCAGGGAACGCAGCGACGTCCAGAACATCGACCTGATGAACCTCGCCGGCTTCTGTCGCAACTGCCTGTCGAACTGGTATCGCGAGGCGGCCGATGCCGAGGGCGTCGACCTCTCCAAGGATCAGTCGCGCGAGATCGTCTACGGCATGCCCTATGCCGAATGGCAGGCTCTCAACCAGACCGAAGCATCGGACGCCAAGAAGGCTGAATTCGAGGCCAGGCGGCCGAAAGATCACTGAAGACGGCGAGCGGCCTCCGGCTAAGGTATCTGCGAAGGGAGAGGCGTTTTTCGCTAATCTCCGACGTACGGAAGTTCGCCAAGAACGATGTCGGTTCCATTTCGGCCTTTGGTCCAAACGCTTCCTCCAACCCGGTGCTTGACTGAAAATTGAATCGATCTAATTTGCCGCGCAAAGCCATTTTCTGACCGGATTCGCCTATGAACGCGTCGAACGCCATGCAGACTGCCATTCGCGGGCGATGGGCCGTAGCGGCCATTTTCCTTGCCAATGGCTTCCTGACCGGCAGCTGGGCGCCGCAGATTCCGGTGTTCCTGACCCGGCTCGACATTTCGAAATTCACGCTTGGCCTGCTGATCCTTTTGTTCGGCGCCGGCGCGGTCGCCGCCATGACCTGGTGCGGCCACCTGATCTCGAAACATGGCTCGCGCACCGTTCTGCGCTGGTTCGGTCTTTGCGGCAGCCTCGGCCTGCTGGTCGTGGCGCTGGCGCCCAACGTGCCGCTGGCGGCCATCGCCATGTTCATCTTCGGCGGGTCGATCGGCGGCATGGACGTCGCCATGAACGCCAATGCGGTGGTGGTGGAGCGAAAGATGTCCCGCGCCATCATGTCCTCCTCGCACGGCTTCTGGAGCCTCGGTGGTTTCGCCGGCGGCGGCCTCGGCGGCTTTGCCATCCAGCACTATGGCGACCTCGCCCATGCCGCGGCCGTGACCGTGCTTGCCTTCGCGGCGATCGCGATGGCGGTCGGTTATCTCGTCGCCGAGGACAGGCCACAGGCGGCCGGGCATCACAAGTTCACGCTGCCGGCAAACCCGCTGGTATACCTGATCGGCCTGATGGCTCTGCTGACGATGATCTCCGAGGGCGCGGTGCTCGATTGGGCGGCGCTGTATCTGCGACAAGAACTCGGCGCCGACCTTGCCGTCGCCGGTCTTGCCTATGCCGCCTTTTCCGGCGTCATGGCGATCATGCGCTTCTTCGGTGATGGCGTGCGCAACCGCTTCGGCGCGGTGACGACGCTGCGCGGCTCGGCGGTCGTCGCCGCCGCGGGCATGCTGGTCGCCGGCCTGTCGCCCTCGCCCTGGCTCGCCATCGCGGCCTTTGCGCTGTGCGGCTTCGGCATCGCCAACTTGGTGCCGATCATCTTTTCGGCCGGCGGCAACCAGGAAGGCATGTCATCGGGCACCGGCATGAGCGTCGTCACCACCATGGGCTATTCCGGCATTCTGGTGGCGCCGTCGGCGATCGGCTTCGTCGCCGAGCATTCCAGTTTCGGACCGATCTTCATCGCCATGTCGGTGCTGCTGATCGTCGTCCTGCTGATGGCGGGCCTCGCCCACCGCGCCGAATTCGCCCCAGCGCCCGCCGAATAGCGCTTCAACTCCTCGTGGAGAAAATCCGCCACGCGGCGGATGCGCACGCTGCTGCGCACATCGCGATGCATGGCCAGCCATACCGGCAGGCTTGGCAGCGGCAGGCCGGGCAGCACCTTCTCCACCAGCGGATCGCGATCGGCCAGCGGCTCCTGACCGAGGCCAATGCCGTTTCCCGTCCGCACCGCCTCCCACAGGACCATCTGGTTGTCGGCCCTGAAGCGGAAACTGCTTCGGGTGACCGGGAGGCCGAATTGCGTAAAGCCCCGGATCATCTCCTCGCTGCGGTCGAAGCCGATCAAGGGATGATCGGTAAGGTCGGCCGGCCCGAGCGGGCGGCCGCGCCGGTCGAGATAGGAAATGGCCGCACAGGCGCAGAGCGGGATGTCACAGACCTTGCGCGCCACCAGTTCGTTCTGCGACGGCTTGACCATGCGGATGGCGATGTCGGCGTCCCGGCGCAGCAGGTTCTCGACCTGGTTCGAGGCAACGATCTCGACCTCGATTCCGGGTTCCTCGATGCCGAGCCGTGCGGTCATCTCGGGCAGCACATAGGCCGCCACCACTTCGCTGGCGGCGATGCGCACCGTGCCTTCGATTGCCTCGACCGAACCCAGCGCCAGGCGTGAAAACGCGCTCGCCTGTTCGCTGACCGCCTTGCCGCGCTCGAACAGCGTAGCGCCGGCTTCCGTCAGCGCGTAGCCGCGCCGCCCGCGCCGGAACAGCGTCACACCGAGCGCCTGTTCCAACTCGCCGATGTGGCGGCCAAGCGTCGGCTGGCTGGCCGACAGCTTGCGCGCGGCGGCCGACAGGCTGCCGGTTTCCGCGACCGTGACGAAGCTCTTGATCAGGTTCCAGTCGATGTCAGCCATTCAAGAATGAATATCAGAACTGCATTCATGGTCAATTTCAATTCATCGATGAGGCAATCATATTCGCCCTGCAAACACCGATACGGACTGCAACCACCAACCAAGGAGAATTCAAATGACCAAGATCGCAATTCTCGGCGCCAATGGCCGGCTCGGCCGCGTGGTTGCCAAGGCCTTCATCGACGCCGGCTTCGACGTCCGCACCGTCACCCGCACCGGCAAGGTGCCGGCCGAAGGCGCCACGGCGGTTGCCGGCGATGCGCTGGACCGTCAATCGCTGATCCGCGCCACCGAAGGCGTCGATATCATCTTCAACGGCCTCAACCCGATCTACACCGATTGGGGCAAATGCCTGCCGATGGCCGAGAACGTCATGGCCGCCTGCCATGCCAACAACGCGCTGCATCTGTTCCCCGGCACCGTCTATAATTACGGCTCGCCCATGCCGGCGGTGATCACGGAAGACACGCCGTTCCATCCGACGACCGAGAAGGGCCGCATCCGCTGCGCCATGGAGGAGCTGTTCCGCCGCGAGGCAGAGGCCGGCCGGGTCCGCACCATTCTGCTGCGCGCCGGCGACTTCTTCGGCGGCACCGGCAGCGGCTCCTGGTTCGACCTGGTCGTCGCCGCCAAGATCAGCAAGGGCGTCTACACCGCGCCCGGCCCGGCCGACCTCGTGCATGAATGGGCGTATCTGCCGGACTTCGCCGTGGGCTTCGTCGCACTGGCCAAGAATCTCGACAAGCTCGGCTCCTATGAGGCGCTGAACTTTCCAGGCCATGCCGTCACCGATGTCGAGATCAAGGCCGCTGCGGAGAAGGCGCTTGGCCGACCGCTCAAGATGACCTCGATGCCCTGGTGGGTGCTGCGCGCCGGCGGCCCGTTCGTGGCGATGTGGCGCGAGATCGTCTCGATGTCCTATCTGCGCTTCGAGCCGCACCGTCTGGCCTCGACCCGGCTGCAGGGCATCATCGGCGAAATCCCGCACACGCCGCTCGATCAGGCCGTCGCCCAAGCCCTCGAGGACATCGGCATCGCCACCGTGAAGGCCACGAAAGCCGCCTAAATTGAGCCGGCGGGCCATACCCGCCCCTCTTCTTCACACCGAAAGCCTCCTCACGGACAGCAAAGGCGGCTCAGAGCCGCCCCATCAGCAGCAGCACCAGAACCACCACCAGCACCACACCGACGATGCCAGAGGGTCCGTAACCCCAGGAGCGTGAATGCGGCCATGCCGGCACTGCGCCGATCAGGACAAGGATCAGGATGACGATGACAAGGGTGCTGATCGGCATGGGAAATTCCCCGCATTGAGTTCGCTCGAGGACGATGTCTTCGCATCCCCCCACAGGGGAACAATGCAAAAGGCCGCCCGGTTGTTCCGGGCGGCCTTTGCCGTTCAGATTGGGAAGCGTGCCTACTCGGCGGCTTTTGGAAAGGCGGTCGCGGGTTCCGCGCCGTCGTCCACCGTCGGCGCGTCCGACGAGATCTCGCCCTTGCCGCGCCGGAACAGCCGGCTGATCAAGCCGCGCCGTGCACCTGGCTTGACCTTGGCGCGGGTGAACACCATCAGCATCGACGGCGTCACCACCAGTGTCAGCACCGTCGCGAAGGACAGGCCGAAGACGATCGCCGAGGACAGCGAAATCCACCATTGCGTCGACGGCGCGTTGATCGTCGTCTCGTGATGGAAGATCTCCAGCCCAAGGCCGAAGGCGATCGGCAGCACGCCGAGGATGGCCGACACCGCCGTCAGCACCACCGGTCGCGCGCGCTCGCGGCAGGTCTGCAACACGGCATCCATCTTGTCCCAACCCTCTTCGCGCAGCCGGTCGTAGGTGTCGATCAAAACGATGTTGTTATTCACCACCACGCCGGCCAGCGCGATGACGCCGATACCCGACATGACGATGCCGAACGTTTCGCCCGTTATCAGCAGTCCCAGGAACACGCCGATCGTCGCCATGACCACGCAGGAAAGCACCAGCCAGACGCTGGTGAACTTGTTGAACTGCGCCAAAAGCACCAGGAAGATCAGGAAGATCGCCGCACCGAAGGCCTTGCTGAGGAAGGCGCTGGCTTCGGCACTGTCCTCATTCGAGCCGGCCAGTTTCCAGCGTATGCCGCTGCCGAGATTCATGTCGGCGACGGCCTGGGTGACCTCCTGCTGCACGGCGGCAACCTGCTTGCCGGCGGCGACGTTGGCCTGCACCACAACGGTGCGGGCGCCGTCGATGCGGTTGAGGATGCCGACCGTCGGCTCGGGTTTGCGCACGACGAAGTTCGAGATCGGCACCGACCCTTGCGAGGTCTGCACCCTGAGCTCGTCCAGCGTCGACAGCGTGCGCCGGTCTTCCGGAAGACGCAGGCGGATGTCGACGGCGTCATCGGCGCCAGCGGGCCGGTATTCGGATAGCTTCAGTCCGTTCGTCACCAGCTGCACCACGGTGCCGACGGAAGTCGGGCTGATGCCGTATTGCGCGGCCTTGGCGCGGTCGACCTCGAGAGCCCAGTCGACGCCGGGCGGCGGCAGGCCATCGGAAACGTCGATGACGCCCGGCACATTGGCGATACGCGCCGCGACGGCGCGCGCCTTCTCGTCCAATCCCTTGGGGTCGACTGCCGAAAGCCTGATCTGGATCGGCTTGCCGGTCGGCGGGCCGGCTTCCGGCACGCGAACCTCGACATCGACGCCTGGTATGCCGGCCATGACGCCGCGCAGATCGTTCAGGATATCGTTCGCCGATTTGCGTTCGCGCCAGTCGATGAATTCGTACTGGATGACGCCGACGACATCCTCGGGCACATCCTGGCCGCCGCCCTGCGTCTTGCCAACGCGGGTATAGACCGACTTCACGCCCGGCCAGCCGAGCAGCCGGTTTTCGGCGATCTTGGTCGCCGTATCCATTTCGGCCAGCGAGAGGTTGCCGCGGGCATGCACATAAAGCAGGCCGTAGTCGGGTTCGACGCTCGGGAAGAATTCGACGCCGGCGCCGTACTTCGAATAGCCAACGAAGATGCCGGCCAGCAAGACCACTGTAAGCACCAGCACTGTGATGGGGAAGCGCACCGCCTGCTTGACGACCGCCATGTACCAGCCGTCGCGATTGTCGTCGGCGTGATGTTCCGGCGCCTTGGCGAAGATCGCGCCAAGCGTCGGCGCGAAGACCAGCGCATACAGCATCGAGGCCGACAGCGTGACGATCAGCGTGATCGGCATGTACTTCATGAAGTCGCCGATGATGCCCGGCCAGAACAGCAGCGGCGAGAAGGCGGCGATGCGCGTCATCGTCGCCGCGATGACCGGACCGGCCATGCGCTTGGCGGCAAGCGCGAAGGCTTCCTGCTTCGGCATGCCTTCGCTCATCCGCCGTTCGGCAAATTCGGTGACGATGATGGCGTCGTCGACCAGCATGCCGACCGCCAGGATAAGGCTGAACAGCACGATCATGTTGATCGTGTAGCCCATCATCGCCAGGAGCAGGATGCCGATCAGGAAGGACGACGGGATGGCGAGGCCGATGAGCAGCGACGCACGGCCGGACAGCGCGTAGAGGATGACGATGAACACCAGGATGACGGCGATCATCACGTGGTTCTGCAAGTCGCCCAGCAGCTGGTTGACGAAAACCGACTTGTCCTGCGTGTAGGTGACGTGCATGCCCTCGGGCATCGTCTTGACGAAGGCGTCGGACACCTCCCTCACCTTGGTGAGCGTGTCGATCAGATTGGCGCCGATGCGCTTCTTGACTTCGATGGCGATGGCCGGCTTGCCGTTGAGGCGTGTGATTGTCGTCGCGTCGGCGAAGGTCGAGCGTATCGTCGCGATGTCCTTGGCCTGCACCACAGCATTGGGCCCGGCGACCACGGGCAGCGCCGCCACATCCTCGGGCGTCTCGATCAGCGACGGCACCTTGACGGCATATTTGCCTTCCGAGCCCTCGATGTTGCCGGCGGCGACCAGGCTGTTGGAAGCACCGACAGCGCCGATCAGCTGGTCGAGCTGCAGCCCATAGGACGACAGCTTCATCGGATCGATGACGACTTCGACGAGGTCGTCGCGCGCGCCTTGTATAGTGCCTTCGAGAACGCCGGGCACTTCCTCGATGCGGTCGCGCAGTTCGCGCGCCGCCGCCGTCAGCACACGCTCGGGCAAATCGCCGGACAGCGTCACAACTAGGACGGGAAACTCGGAAATGTTGACCTCGGTAACAACCGGTTCTTCTGCCGCCTGGGGCAGGTCAGCCTTCGCGTCCTGAACTTTCGAGCGTGTATCAGTCACCGCGGTGTCGACTTTTATAGACGGCAGAAACTCAAGAAAGACAAAGGCGCCGCCCTGATAGGCGGATGACTTCATCTCCTTTAACCCTTTGAGACTCTTAAGCTTTGCCTCCAGGGGCCTAAGCAGAAGTCTTTCAGCGTCCTCGGGCGCAATGCCTTGATAGGCGACATTTATGTAAACGTAAGGGGTAGGAACGTCGGGTTCCGCTTCCTTCGGCGTCGACTGATAGGCGACCCAGCCTGCAATCAGCAGGAAGACCAGGACCGAGATGGTCAGGCGGGCATTGTTGATGGCGAGTCTGACGATATCCATGACTTATGCCTGTTGCTTTCGGGAGTGGCGAACGGACTGACGTCGCCGGGCAGGGCCCGGCGCCGGCGTCGCTGCGCTACTGCGTCCCGGCGGTGGCTTCGCCGATCAGCTTGTTGATGGTCGCCTGGTCGGCCTCGACCGGCTTGACCTCATCGCCTTCCTTCACCAGTTCCTGGCCGGCGACGATGATGCGCGCATCGGCCGGGATGCCGCCAAGCACGAGGCCGGTCGGGGTGTCGTCGACCAGGTCGATCGGGAAGAACGCAACCTTGTTGTCCTTGCCGACGGCGCGGATGCCCAGATCGCCCTTGTCGCCGAGCGTCACCACCGAGCGCGGCAGCAGGACCGCGTCGGTCGGCAGCGCGCTGAGCTGGATTTCCGCCGTCATGCCGGCCGGCACCGAGCCATCGGCATTGGGGATGGCGACCTCGACGCGGAAGGTGCGGGTCGCCGACGACGCGTCGCGGCTGATGTAGCGCACGGTGCCTTCGACGGTCTGGCCGCTGACCAGCCGGACGCTGGCCTTGTCGCCGATCTTGAGATAGCTGAGGTCGCGCTCGCTGATCTCGCCGCGGGCGATCACCGGATCGAGCTTGAGGATGGTGGCCACCTCGCCGCCCTGCATGACCGAGCTGCCAAGCTCCACCGGCACCCGGTCGATGACGCCATCGAACGGTGCCTTGACCTCGTTGCGGTCGAGCTCGGCCTGCGCTGTATCCAGCTGGGATGTCGCCTGGGTCAGGTTGGAGCGGGCGGTGTCGAGCTGCAGCTTGGGCAGATTGCCGGTCCTGGCGAGCCGTTCCGCGGCATCGAGCTCGGCCTTTCGCTGCGTCAGCAACTGCTTGGCGTTGTCGACGCTCGAGATTTTTTCTTCCGCCGCCAGCATCAGCACCAGGTCGCCTGTCTTGACATGATCGCCTTGCTTGACCGGCAGCTTGTCGATGACGCCGGCGACGCGGGTTGCCAGAACCGCGCGCTTGTCGGCCTCGGTCAGGCCGGAAATGCGGATGGCGCGCGCGTAGGTCTTTCGTGGTGGCGTCACGACGGCAACGGTGCGCAGCGGCGCCTTCGGTTCGGCTTCCGCGGTCTTCGGCTTGCCAGCGTCCGGCGCCTTGCCCTGTTCGACTTCGGCCGCCTTGGCCTTGTTGGCCGCTACGCTGCCGACCGATGAGAATTCGCCTGTCGCCATCCACGCCGCGAAACCGATGAGCACAACAATGGCTGCAAGCTTGTGAAACCTGATTTTAGGCATCGTCATTTTTCCACTGCGGGTTCAGCCAGCACCGCGCCTTGATGACGCGGGCGCGTCGCCGATATGGGTGCGCGCCTGACCGTGTTCAAATTGCCGTGATAGGCGAGCGCGCTTCTACATCAAAGTTGCACTGCAATATAGCCTTAAAGTTGCAAGACCATTACGGCATCGGGCAAGGTGAACCCGCCGCCATCCAGTTTTCGATTGCTTGATAGGTCGCTTCGGCCGAGCCCGGAGCCGGCTCTCGATCCGAGCCCGGCGCCCAGCCCCAGGCGACAAGTTTATCGTCGCGGACATGCAGCGCGATATCGGCCAATTTGCGGTCACCATTGCGCGCCGGATCCTTGATCTGGGCGCAGATTTCGGCCGAGGACTTACCGAACCAGGCCATCTCGGTCGGCGCCAAATGCCAGCCCTCGGCGCCGGGTGGTCCGTGCAATGCCTTGGAATTACTGGAGAAATGGCAGGTCGTGCAGCGCAGGCCCGGATTGCCGAAGCCCGATCCGTCGGTTCCGCGCTGGACGTTGAAGGCGTGCACAAATGTGGCGCCATAATGCGCACCCGACCAACGCGGCCGGTCGTCCGCGACATGACAATCGGCGCAGCGCGGATGTGAGAACACCGCATAGATCTTGTCCCATTCGGACAGACCCTTGGCCATGCCGACCGTCGGGCTCGGTGATGTCTGGCTCTCCTGCGCGGTTGCAGAAGGCGCCGCCGAAAACAAGATGGCAGCAGGCGTCAGCATGATGAGAAGCTTCTTCATGCGAAGGCCACCCTTGTCGACAGCGGCAGGGTGCGGATGCGCTTGCCGGTAAGCGCGAAGATGGCATTGGCCAGCGCCGGTGCCGCCGGCGGTGTGCCAACCTCGCCGACGCCGCCCATCTTGTGGAAGTTTTCCAGGATGGCGACTTCGAAGACCGGGCACTGGAAGATCCGCATGGCGTCGAAATCGTGGAAGTTCGACTGTTCGACCATGCCGTCGGCGAAGGTGATCTGCTGTCCCATTGCCGCCGACAGGCCGTAGATGGCGGCGGAAATCAGCTGTGCCTCGACGATGCCCGGATCGAGGGCGGTGCCGACATCGGCGGCGATCCATACCTTCTCGATGCGGATGCCGGCCGGCGTGTCCGCCACCTGGACGATCTCGCCGACCCAGCTGCCGAAAGACAGCGTGAAGGCCACGCCCTTGGCCTTGCCGGCGGGCAGCGGCTCGCCCCATTTCGCCATCGCCGCGACCTTCTCCACCACCTTCACCGCTGCGGGATAGGCGGCCATCAGCTTCTTGCGCAGCTCGACCGGGTCGATTTTGCCGGCGGTGGCGATCTCGTCCATGAACCCTTCATGGAAGAAGCCATTGATGGAACTGCCGACCGAGCGCCAGAAGCCGACCGGAATCGAGACGGGCGCCGCGACGCCGCTCACCCGATAGTTCGCAATGGTGTAGGGCTGGTCATAGGCACCATCGACAATGGACTTGTCGGGACCGACCGGCGATATCGAGGGAAACAGCCTGCGCAAGGTGCTGGCGATCACCGATGGCGAGGCGATTCTCATGTCGACGGCGACCGGCATGCCGTCGTCGCCAAGCCGTGCCTGGAACTTGCCGACCGCAGCAGGCCGGTAGGCGTCGTGACGCATGTCCTCTTCGCGCGTCCAGGTCACCTTGATTGGGCGCCCGCCCGTCTCCTTCGCCATCAACGCTGCGCAAAGCGAGAAGTCCATCTCGGTACGGCGGCCAAAGCCGCCGCCCATGAAGGTGGTGTGGACAGTGACCTTGTCCTGCTCGATACCGACCGCATTGGCGCAGAGCTGGCGCACCAGCGTCGGCGTCTGGTTGCCGCACCAGATGTCGAGGGCGCCATCCTTGAAGCGCGCCGTGGCATTCATCGGCTCCATGGTCGCATGCGCCAAATAGGGCACCGCATAGTCCGCCTCGACTATCTTTTCGCGCGGCGCGTCGGCGAAGGCGGTATCGACATCGCCATTGTCGCGCATCGCCGAGCCCTTGGTGCCGAGCGCCTGCTTCAGCACGTCCAAAATGGCGGCGCTGCTAAGCGGATATTCGGGATCCGCCCACTGGGCGTCGATGGTGTCGGCCGCCTTGAAGGCCGCCCAGGTATTTTGCGCGATGATGCCGAAGCCGTGGCCGTAATTCGTCTCGAGCGGCACGATCTTGATCACGCCCGGCATTTTCTCGGCTTTGGCGAGATCCACCTTGACTGGCTTGGCCCAGAAGCGCGGGCTCATCTTGACCGTGCCGTAGAGCATGTCCGGCATCCTGACATCGATGCCGAAGATCGGCGCCCCGGTGACCTTGGCCAGCATGTCGATGCGCTTCTGCGGCTTTCCCAGCAGTTTCCAGTCGGCTCTGTCCTTGAGCTTGACTTCCGTCGGCGGCGCGATTGCTGCGGCAGCCGCCGCGACCGCGCCATAAGTCAGCGACTTGCCCGATGCCTTGTGCAGGATCGAACCATTGGCCGTTTCCAGATCGGCGGCGGCAACGCCGAGTTTCTGCGCAGCCGCCGCGATCAGCAGATGCCGGGCTGCGGCGCCCGCCTGGCGCATCTTGTCGAAACCGTCGCGCGTCGAAGCCGAGCCGCCGGTGACCTGGAGAGCAAGGAGTTTGCCGACCACACCGAGACCTGAGCGCACCGCCTGCGCGGTCATGCTCTCGTCGAAGAAGGCGAATGGACCACCCTCTTCGAGGATCGCCGCGTTGTAATAGGCGTAGGAGGCCCGGCCGTGCTCGACCTTGATCTGGTCGAGACCTACATCGAGTTCTTCGGCGACCATGATGGCGAGCGTCGTCGAAATGCCTTGCCCCATCTCGGCGCGCGGCGCGACGATGGTGGTGGTGTTGTCGGCGGCGATCTTCACATAGGGGTTGAAGGTCGCCTCGCCCTTGCCGAGGTCGGTCTCGAGCGGATTCGCAAACGGTTTGCGATAATAATAGTAGCCGACGGCAACGCCGCCCGCGACAGCGGCCGCGCCGATCAGAAACGTGCGGCGGGCGATCTTTCCGACACTGGCCATGGTCAGAGCCCCGCCGTCTTGAGCGCCGCAGCCTTCCGGATGGCTGAGCGGATCTTGGGATAGGTGCCGCAGCGGCAGAGATTGCCACCCATGGCGTTGTCGATATCGGCGTCGCTCGGGTCGGCGACCTCGTCAAGCAGCGCCACCGCGCTCATGATCTGGCCGGCCTGGCAGTAGCCGCATTGCGCGACTTGTTCCTCCAGCCATGCCTGCTGCACAGGATGCAGCCTGTCCGCCGTGCCGATGCCTTCGATGGTGGTGACAGCGCCGTCGACCTGGCCGACCGGAAGCGAGCAGGAGCGCACCGGCTGACCATCGACATGCACGGTGCAGGCGCCGCATGCGGCAATGCCGCAGCCGAACTTCGGTCCTGTCTTGCCGACGAGATCGCGCAGTGCCCACAACAGCGGCATGTCCGGATCGACGTCGATGTCGAATGACTGCCCGTCGACGGTGAGGCGCATGGGGATACCCTTTGTTGTCGTCCACGGCCCGAGGGAGCCTTGGGTCGCTTTCCCTTCAAACAGATTGACAAATTACGTCATTTTGTCAATTGAGATTTTGCAGGATAGTGTTGCTCCATGAATCAGAACGAAGACATCGCCGCCGCCGACCCCAAACGCGTCCGTATCCTGGATGGCGCAATGAAGGTGTTTTTGGCCTATGGCTTCACCCGCACCACCATGGACGACATCGCCCGCGCCGCCGACATGTCCCGTCCGGCGCTTTATCTTCAGTTCAAGAACAAGACCGACATTTTCCGTGCCATCGCCATGATGGTGCTGTCGCGCTCGGTCGCGGCGGCAAAAATGGCTCTGGCCGGCGATGGTGTTTTCACCGAGCGCATCATGCGAGCCATCGACGAAGCTTTCATCTCGATGATGAGCGCCGTCGTTGCTTCGCCGCATGGCGCCGAATTGCTGGACATGAAATCGAGCCTCGGCGATCTGGTCGGCTGCTGGCGCGGCGCTCTTGTCGAACATATCGCCGCCGCTATTCATGGCGAGGCGGCCAGGAACGGCGTGGATCTGGCGGCCAGGGGCCTGTCGACGCAACTGCTTGCCGACATGCTGCTCGATGGGCTGGAAGGCATGAAAGCGCGGATCAGCGATCCTGAGGGGCAGCGGCAGGCGGCCGCCGCCCTGGTCAAGGTGATCGACCTGGCGCTGAAAGCCGGATGAAGCCGAGATGTGTCGGGGTTCCGCTCAGGCCCGGCGGCGCTCCGCCTCGGGGTTCTTGCGCGCTGCAAGAAATTCCTTGACCCGCCGGCCGGGTGCGGGGCCGCGCACCGGCTTGAAGCCGTCATCGAGTTCACCGGAGAGATCGAGCGTCGGCCGCTTGCCGACGGCAGCGTAGTTTTCTTCCAGCCAGTCGCTGGCGGCGGTGCGGCCGAGATCGCGCAGATAGGTCAGGAAAGCCCATTCGGCATTGACCTTCGATGACGCCGACAGGTCCTTGAACGCCTCGTCGGCATCGATGCGGTGCATCCGGATGTCGCGATACTCGCCATGCGGCAGCCGGCCGGCGGCGATCAGTTCCTTGACGAAGGCGATCGAGCGGAATTCGCGCAGCAGCCCGGCATTGAAGGTGATTTCGTCGATGCGGTTCTGGATCTCGTTGGCGCTTCTGGGCGTTCCTTCGCGCACCACCGGATTGATCTGCACCAGCAGCACATCCTCGGTCGCCGCCGTCTTGAAGAACGGATAGAGCGCCGGGTTGCCGCCATAGCCGCCATCCCAATAGGGCACGCCCTTGATCTCGACGGCGCGGAACAATTGCGGCAGGCAGGCCGAGGCCATCACCGTGTCGAGGTCGATCTCGCCATCGGAAAAGACCCGCAGCTGCCCGGTCTCGACATTGGTGGCCGAGATGAACAGCTCCATCGACTTGCAGGCGCGGACATTTTTGAAGTCGATCTCCTGCGCCACCACGTCGCGCAGCGGATTGAGGCCCAGCGGATTGGCGACATAGGGCGAGAATACCCGCGACATGGTGTCGAAGAACACATAGCCAGGCGTGTTCTCGATCGACCAATTGCCCCAGGCGACGTCCCACGGCATGCGCTGCACCGGGCTGAACCGGCCCTTTGCCGCCACCGCACGCCAGAAATCGTCGAGCTTCTTGCGCGCGCCCTCGACCCCGCCACGCACAAATCCGTCGGCCAGCGCCACCGCGTTCATGGCGCCGGCGCTGGTGCCGGAAACCGCCGATATCTCCAGCCTGCCGTCCTCAAGCAATCGGTCGAGCACGCCCCAGGAGAATGCGCCGTGCGAACCGCCGCCTTGAAGCGCGATGTTGATCTTCTTGCTTTCCTCCGCCTTGCCGTTCTTCGTCATGGCGTTCCTGTCGTCCTTATGCGCCAACCTGCCCCTACGTCACGGAAGGAAGCAGCAATCGGCGGCCCATGTTGCAGTGCAGCATATAAGGACGGACCAAGGCAAGAACACGAACACGGTCGCGTGATCACATGAAATTTCCGCCATGAGAGAAAGGCCCCTCCGCTTGAAGCGGAGAGGCTTTCTCTTTCGAAAACAGATGGGAGCCTAGGCGACCAGATCGGGCACCGGGCCGACATAACGCGATTGCGGACGGATCAGCCGTCCGGTCGTCTGCTGCTCGCGCGCATGCGCGATCCAGCCGGCAACGCGACCGGCGGCGAAGACATTGCTGAAGGCCTGTGGCGGGAAACCCGCCGCTTCGAGCACCAGCGCGGTGTAGAATTCGACATTGGTCTGCAGCGAGCGCTGCGGCTTGGCGATCCGCAACACCTCGATTGCCGTCTTTTCGACCTCCTCGGCGAAAGCCAGCCGGCGACCGGTCTCGCCCTCGCCGCCAAGCTGCCGCACGACCGCTTTCAGCACATCGGCGCGCGGATCGCGCACACGGTAGATGCGATGGCCGAATCCCATGATCCGCCTGCCATGCGCGATCTCGTTGCGCAGCCAGCCGGCCGCATCGCCATGCGCCTCGATCGCGTCGAGCATCTCGATCACCGGGCCGGGCGCGCCGCCATGCAGCGGCCCCTTGAGAGCGCCGAGCCCGGCCAGCACCGACGAGGTCAGGCCGGCCAATGTCGAAGCAACGACGCGGGTGGCGAAGGTCGAGGCGTTGAGGCCGTGATCGCAGACGGTCACCAGATAGGTGTCGAGCGCTTTTGCCAATGCCGGCGACGGAGCGGAACCCCGGAGCATGCGCAACATGTCGGCGGCATGGCCGGCCTTGCCATCCGGCTCGACTGGCCGCTCGCCGCGCTGCAGGCGCAGCAAGGCAGGCGTCAGCACGGCGGGCGCCGCGATCAGCCGCAGCGCGTCCGCCAATGTTTCGCCGTCTGGCAGCAGAGCCATGCCGGCGCGCATGGCACTGTAGATTTCGAGTGGTGCCAGCAGCGACAGCGAAGGCAGGGTCCGCTCGAACACCTCGACACGCGCCTCGCCCAGTTGCGCCGCCAGTTCGGTATCGTCAGGCAGATCCTCGAAGAAGCCGTCGAGCAACAGCCGGACGACCTGCGGAAAGTTCCATCGTCCGGCCAGTTCCGCCAGCGAATGACCACGGATCGTCAGTCGGCCGCCCAGACCATCCACGTCGGACAGCACGGTTTCGGCCGCCACCACATCATCGAGCCCATTCGCCATGACCTTGTCTCCTTGAAGCTTTTCCCGATCGCAGATAAGGCTGGTCAACCCAAGCATCAATCTTGATCAATAGAATCAATACCAGAGCCGAAAATGTCGGAATGGTTATCGCGGGAAGAGGCGTTGGACAGGCTGCGGGTAAGGCCGCAGACGCTCTATGCCTATGTCAGCCGCGGGCGCATCGGCATGCGTCCCGACCGCGCCGATCCACGCCGCAGCCAGTATCGCGCCGACGACATCGCGGCGCTGGCAACACGCCGGGCGCGCGGACGCAGCCCCTCGGCCATCGCCGAAAGCGCGATTGCCTGGGGCGAGCCGTCGATCGCAACGGCGATTTCGACCGTCTGGCACGGTCGCCTCATCTATCGGGGCCAGGACGCCGCCCTGCTGTCCGACCATGCCACGCTGGAAGAAACCGCCGCTGTGCTTTGGGCTCTGCCTGAACCGGTCCGCTTCGAAGCGCCGCTGCCGGATGCGCCACGCCACTCCGGCCGCGCCCCGGCCTTCGCGCAACTTGCCTTGCTGGCCGGCCAGGCTCGGCCTTCGCTTGGACGCAGCGCCGCCTCGCTATGTGCCGACGCCGCGCGCGCAATCGGCGTGCTGGCCGGCGCCCTCGGTGCCGAAGCGGGGCCGGATCCGGTGCACCGGCGATTGGCACGGGGCTGGTCGGTCGATGAGGGTGGCGCCGATGCGATCCGGCGCGCCCTTGTGCTGCTCGCCGATCACGAGCTGAATGCATCGACCTTCACGGCCCGCGTCGCGGCCTCCACCGGCGCCTCGCCCGCCGCTTGCCTGCTGGCGGGCCTGGCAACACTCTCCGGTCCGCGCCATGGCGGTGCCGGCGAAGCGGTGATGCAGCTTGCTGAAGATGCGGCGCGGCACGGCGCCGACGCCGCGGTCCGGCGCTGGCTCGGCCACGACCGGCCGCTGCCTGGCTTCGGCCACCAACTCTATCCCGAGGGGGATCCCCGGGCCACGGCGCTCCTGGCAGCCATCGGCAACACCGATGAGACCTTGCGGTTGCTGGAGATCGCCGCCATCGCAGCGACCGGCGCCCAGCCGAATATCGATTTTGCCCTGGCCGTGCTGACGCGCGGCCTCGGGCTGCCGCCCGATGCGCCGTTCCATCTGTTCGCGCTCGGGCGCAGCGTCGGCTGGGCAGCCCATATGGTCGAACAGATCATGGGCGGCAGCATCATCAGGCCACGCGGCCGCTATGAAGGGCTGTTGCCCTGACAGCGTTTTGCCTGATGCGGTTTCGACCCGGGCTCAACTTTGTCAGCCGTCAAGCGGAGTTGGTCCCGAATCGCGCCCGGTACGCAGCGGGCGTCGTGGCGAATTGCCGGCGGAAATGATGCCGCAGCGTCGCCGCCGCGCCAAAGCCGGCGGTCTCGGCAATCCGCTCGATCGGCATGCTCGTGTCTTCCAGCAAAGTGCGCGCCCGCGAAAGCCGCTCCGAAAGCAGCCAGCGCGCCGGTGTGACACCGGTCGCGGCCGCGAACCGGCGCAAAAATGTCCGCTCGCTCATCCCGGCAAGACCGGCCAGGGTGGCAACGGGGTAGTTGGCGGAAATATCCGCGCGCATTCTGTCAATCAACGGTCCAAGCCGGCCGCGTTCGTGCGGCTCGGGAACCGAACTTTCGACATATTGCGCCTGGCCGCCGTCGCGATGCGGCGGCACGACCAGGCGGCGTGCCACCATATTGGCCGCCTTGGTGCCGAAGTCGCGCCGCACCAGATGCAGGCAAAGGTCGATGCCCGCAGCACTGCCGGCCGATGTCAGCACGTTTCCCTCATCGATGTACAAAACGTCAGGGACCACGGTGATGTCGGGATACATCTCCCTCAGCCTGTCGCTGTAGCGCCAATGCGTGGTTGCCTTCTTGCCTGACAGCAGGCCGGCCGCGGCCAGCACGAAGACTCCCGAGCAGATGGACAGGATGCGTGCGCCCCGCTCGCTGGCCTTGCGAAGCGCCTCGATCAGCAATGGCGGCACCGGACAGTCCACACCGCGCCATCCCGGCACGATCACCGTGCCGGCCTCACCGATCAGATCGGGTCCGCCATCGGCGACGATGCGCACGCCGCCCATCGCACGCATTTCGCCCGCATCGATGCCGGCGACGGCAAAACGGTACCAATCCGCGCCCATCTCGGGTCTAGGCAAGGCGAACATCTCGGCCGCCACGCCAAACTCGAACGTGCACAGCCCGTCATAGGCGACGGCAACGACCAGTGGGTTGGCAGGAGGCATGTTTGGCATGATCTTGACGATATATGGCAAAGCTGCCAGCTGCAATCGCCAGGCCCGGTGCGCTACCTCAACTCCATCAGCGATGGAGACAAGCTCCATCCGAAAACGATGGAGGCCAGCTCCATCGGCGATGGAGATCCTTGATGAGCTATGTGACAGACGTTCCAGCGGCCTCGCCGGAGATTGCGCGCGACCATTTCCTGCGCCGGCTTTCGGTCGAGACCGACTGTTCGGACGTTGCCGCGGCAATGCGCGGCGGAGAGCCGGACTTCGTGCTTTTGCACGTGGTCGGTTCGCCTGATGCCTATGAGCGCCGCCATGTGCCGGGCGCACTGCACCTGCCGCACCGCGAAATATCGGCCGAGCGGATGGCAGAGTGGCCGGCAGGCACGCTGTTCGTGGTCTATTGCGCCGGGCCGCATTGCAATGGCGCGGACCGGGCGGCCTTCAAACTGGCCAGCCTCGGGCTGCCGGTCAAGATCATGATCGGCGGCATTTCAGGCTGGCAGGACGAAGAGCTTCCTTTCGCCTCGGGCAGGGAACCTGGTGTTCTGCGGTCATGATCCTAACTCGAAGCCTGGCGCGACTGATATCGTCCGTCCATTCGAGCGGCGAATGTCGGCGCCTGCGAAACGTGGGAATTGCGGCGCCCCGACGATCGATGGGCAACGCACAGCCGGATCTGGCCTAAGCCTTGCCGGCTTGCCGGCTCACGACATCGTGTCGAGCTTGCGCTGCATGGCCGCGATCTGGTCCTTCAGCTGCTGCAGATCGTCGGATTTCTCCGGCGGTGCGTCCTTCCTGACCGGTTCGGCGGGGGCCGCGGCCGGGGCCGAGCCCGCGGGCGGGAAAGGCGTGAATAGCCGCATCGCGTTCTGGAACATTTCCATATTGCGGCGGGTCTGCTCTTCCAGCGCCTTGATCGGCGTGGCCATCTTCATCACATCGAGCGGCGACTTGCCGATGGCGCCCTTCATCTGCTCGCGAAAGCGCTCCTGCTCCTTGGAGAAGGCGATCATCGACTGTTCAAGGAAGCTCGGCACTATCATCTGCATCTGGTCGCCGTAGAAGGCGATCAGCTGGCGCAGGAACGGGATCGGCAGCATGTTCTGCCCATCCTTGTTCTCCAGCTCGAAAATGATCTGGGTCAGCACCGGATGCGTGATGTCGTCGCCGGTCTTGGCGTCCTGGACGGTGAACTCCTCGCCCTTCTTGACCATGTCGGCCAGATCCTCGAGCGTCACATAGGTGCTCGTCCCCGTATTATAGAGGCGGCGATTGGCGTATTTCTTGATAATGATCGGGTCGTCTTTTGCGGCCATCTGCATCCTCCCCGGACACCGGCACGCCTGAGTAAGCAGCCGGTAACGATTGCGCCCTTTTTGAGGATACGCGCAAAAGCCTCATAATTCCAAGCAGTTTGTGCAGTGCGGGATCATATAATGCTGCATAGCAGGCGAAATATGCTGCGCAGCAGCGGCCAGTCCGCCGGCGCGGCGGCGCGCGACCTGCTTGGCGTGCATGGGCGCCATGCCGATTTCCGGTTTGACTTGGGTCATGGAAAGGGCAAGAAAAGTTGCCAACAATGCCTGAAAACACGACAGCTCGAAGTCTGGAGAAGAAAATGTCCTCTGCCAATTCCATCGTTGTCGCCAGTGCCACGCGCACGGCCGTCGGCTCCTTCAACGGTGCTTTCGCGGCGACGCCGGCGCATGAACTCGGTGCTGTCGTCATCAAGGAGCTTTTGTCGCGCGCGGGTGTCGAGGCAGCCGAGGTCGACGAGGTCATCCTCGGCCAGGTGCTGACCGCGGCCCAGGGCCAGAACCCGGCCCGCCAGGCCTCGATCATTGCCGGCCTGCCCAAGGAGACCACTGCCTGGGGCCTCAACCAGGTTTGCGGCTCGGGCCTGCGCGCCATCGCGCTCGGCATGCAGCAGATCGCCACCGGCGACGCCAAGGTGATCGTTGCCGGCGGACAGGAATCGATGTCGCTGTCGCCGCACGCCGAGCACCTGCGCGCCGGCGTCAAGATGGGCGACTACAAGATGATCGACACCATGATCAAGGACGGCCTGTGGGACGCCTTCAACGGCTACCACATGGGCAACACCGCCGAAAACGTCGCCCGCCAGTTCCAGATCACCCGGGACGATCAGGACCAGTTCGCGCTGGCCTCGCAGAATAAGGCCGAGGCCGCCCAGAAGGCCGGCAAATTCAAGGACGAAATCGTCGCCTTCACCATCAAGGGCAAGAAGGGCGACACCATTGTCGACCAGGACGAATACATCCGCCACGGCGCCACGCTTGACGCTATGACCAAGCTGAAGCCGGCCTTCGACAAGGACGGCACGGTGACCGCCGCCAACGCCTCCGGCATCAATGACGGAGCGGCCGGCGCGCTGCTGATGAGCGAAGCGGAGGCGACAAGGCGCGGCATCACCCCGCTGGCGCGCATCGCGTCCTGGGCAACCGCCGGCGTCGATCCGGCGATCATGGGAACCGGCCCGATCCCCGCCTCGCGCAGGGCTTTGGAGAAGGCCGGCTGGTCGGTCGGCGATCTCGACCTGGTCGAGGCCAACGAGGCATTTGCCGCGCAGGCCTGCGCCGTCAATAAGGGCATGGGCTGGGATCCCTCGATCGTCAACGTCAATGGCGGCGCCATCGCCATCGGCCATCCGATCGGCGCCTCGGGCGCCCGCGTCTTCAACACGCTGGTCCACGAGATGCGCCGCCGCGGCGCCAGGAAGGGCCTCGCGACGCTGTGCATCGGCGGCGGCATGGGCGTCGCCATGTGCGTTGAAGCGCTCTGAGAAAACGATGACCGGGCGGCGCGAGCCGCCCGTTCAATATCGAGTGCCTGCCAAGCCCGAAAACAGGGCGATATCAAAAAGGGGAAATGCATGACCAAGGTTGCAATCGTCACGGGCGGATCGCGCGGCATCGGCGCGGCGATCTCGATCGCTTTGAAGACCGCCGGCTATTCGGTTGCTGCGAACTATGCCGGCAATGACGAGGCGGCGGCGAAATTCAAGGCCGAGACCGGCATTCCGGTCTACAAATGGTCGGTCGCCGAGTATGACGCTTGCGCCGCCGGCATCAAACAGGTCGAGGCCGACCTCGGCCCGGTCTCGGTGCTGGTCAACAACGCCGGCATCACCCGCGATGCCATGTTCCACAAGATCACCCGCGACCAGTGGAAAGAAGTCATCGACACCAACCTGTCGGGTGTTTTCAACATGACGCATCCGCTGTGGAACGGCATGCGCGAGCGCAAGTTCGGCCGCGTCATCACCATCTCCTCGATCAACGGCCAGAAGGGCCAGGCCGGCCAGGTCAATTATTCCGCCGCCAAGGCCGGCGACATCGGCTTCTCGAAGGCGCTCGCCCAAGAGGGTGCTCGCGCGGGCATCACCGTCAACGTCATCTGCCCCGGCTACATCGCCACCGAAATGGTCAAGGCCATCGACGAGAAGGTGCTCAACGAGCGCATCCTGCCGCAGATCCCGGTCGGCCGCCTCGGCGAGCCGGAAGAGATCGCGCGCTGCGTCGTCTTCCTCGCCTCGCAGGATGCCGGCTTCATCACCGGCTCGACCATCACCGCCAATGGCGGCCAGTACTTCGCCTGAGACGTCTGACGGCGGCTCACATCCCGCGACGAACGGACCGGGAAACCGGTCCGTTTTCAATGGATGCCTGGAGCCCTGGACGCCCCGCTGCGGCGCAATGCCCCAATCCGGCACGCAAAGGTTAATGGCGGCAGCGCCGCCTGTGCGAACCCTGTGGGCAAGCCTGTGAATCCTCGGTGGATAAGCTGTTCACAACACAAGATATTGACGGAACAAAACGGGAAAATACCGCCGGCGCTGATTTGTCGCCGATTCGTTCCGGCTTTGGGCGGAAGTTAACGTTAATGCCCGGGATTCAGCCGTGTTTCATTAACGACAAATTCAGAAAGATTAACAATTTCATAATGTTGAGCGACAGCCATCGAGATGCTTCGTTCATTTGCCGGCAAAAGTTAAGGACAAGGCCCGCCAGCATAAAACGGGCCAGTTCGATGATTCAGCATGTGGTGAGACTCGGGCTCACAAAATCCATATGTAGCCGTGAACAAAAGCTGAATCTGAGCGAGTCGCCGATTCGTCGCCGATTCGTTCCAGACTCGTTCCATCAGTTAAGCTGCAGCCAATTTAGCGCCAGACAGAGTTGCATTCGAGCCGCCGGTGGAACATTCCGCTTTCGCTTCGCGCCCGAAATCCCTATGTGTCGCCTGTCATACGCGCCAGTTGAGGCACGCTCCCGACAACCAGAGGCCAGAAAGCCTTATTTCCAGGTCGATGAACATCCAGCCGAAACACACTGAGCCGCTGATCCTGTCGGGCCGCGACGTGACCGCCGTGCTTGGGCCGACCAACACCGGCAAGACCCATCTCGCCATCGAGCGCATGGTGGCGCACGAAACCGGCGTCATCGGCCTGCCGCTCAGGCTGCTGGCCCGCGAAGTCTACACACGCGTCTGCGAAAAGGTCGGCGCACACAAGGTCGCGCTGATCACCGGCGAGGAGAAGATCCAGCCGCCGGGCGCCAAATATTCGGTCTGCACCGTCGAGGCCATGCCGCGCGAGACGGATGCCGCCTTCGTCGCCATCGACGAGGTGCAGCTCGCCGGCGACCTCGAGCGCGGCCACATCTTCACCGACCGCATCCTGCATTTGCGCGGCCGCCAGGAGACGCTGCTGCTGGGTGCCGCCACCATGCACGGCATCCTGCAGCGCCTGCTGAAGGGCGTCTCGGTGGTGACGCGGCCGCGGCTGTCGCATCTGGCCTATGCCGGTTCGAAGAAACTGACCCGCTTGCCGCGCCGTACCGCGATCGTCGCCTTTTCCGCCGACGAGGTCTACGCCATCGCCGAGCTGATCCGCCGCCAGCAGGGCGGTGCCGCCGTCGTGCTCGGCGCGCTATCGCCGCGCACTCGCAACGCCCAGGTGGCGCTGTTCCAGTCCGGCGATGTCGACTATCTCGTCGCCACCGACGCCATCGGCATGGGTCTCAATCTCGATCTCGACCATGTCGCCTTCGCCCAGAACCGTAAATTCGACGGCTACCAGTACCGCAACTTGACGGCGGCCGAGCTTGGCCAGATCGCCGGCCGCGCCGGCCGGCATCTGCGCGACGGCACGTTCGGCGTCACTGGCCAGGTCGACCCGCTCGACGAAGAACTGGTCAAGAAGATCGAGGGCCACGACTTCGATCCGGTGAAGGTGCTGCAGTGGCGCACCGCGCATTTCGACTTCGGCAGCCTCGATACGCTCAAGCGCTCGATCGAGACCAACGCCCCGGTCGAGGGCTTGACGCGCGCCCTGCCGGCGGTCGACGCACAGGCGCTCGAATATCTCTCCCGCGACGATGACATCCGCGCGCTCGCCACCGATGCAAAGCGCGTCGCGCTGCTGTGGGAAGCCTGCGCACTGCCCGACTACAGGAAGATCGCGCCTGCCCAGCACGCCGACCTGATCGCCTCCATCTACATGGACCTTGCCCGTCATGGCCATGTCGACGAGAACTACATGGCCGAGCAGGTGCGCCGCGCCGACACCACCGAGGGCGACATCGACACGCTGTCGCACCGTATTGCCCAGATCCGCACCTGGACATTCGTGTCGAACCGGCCCGGCTGGCTGGCCGATCAGGCACACTGGCAGGAAAAGACGCGCGAAATCGAAGACAGATTGTCGGATGCGCTGCATGAGCGGTTGACGAAACGCTTCGTAGACCGCAGGACTTCCGTCCTCATGCGGCGCCTTAGAGAAAATACCATGCCTGAAGCCGAAATCAGTCCTACCGGAACCGTCCTTGTCGAAGGCCACCATGTCGGCGAGTTGCAAGGGTTCCGCTTCACCGCCGACCAGACCGCCGGCGGCGAAGACGCCAAGGCCGTGCGCACGGCCGCGCAAAAGGCGCTGGCCGCCGAGTTCGAGGCGCGCGCCGAACGCTTCGGCGCCTGCGCCAATGGCGACCTGGCGCTTGGCTCGGACGGCACGCTGCGCTGGATCGGCGCGCCGATCGGCACGCTGGTTTCCGGCGAAGACGCGCTGAAGCCGCGCCTCGTGCTGCTGGCCGACGAACAGCTGACCGGCCCGGCACGCGACAAGGTCGCCGCGCGCGCCGAACGCTTCGTCAACTTCCAGATCGAAACGCTGCTGAAGCCACTGGTCGACCTGAAGAACGCCGAGCAGATTTCCGGCATCGGCCGAGGCATCGCTTTCCAGCTGGTCGAGAATTTCGGCCTCATCAACCGCCGCGATATCGCCGAGGAGATGAAGTCGCTCGACCAGGAGGGCCGCGCGGCCCTTCGCCGGCTCGGTGTGCGCTTCGGCGCCTACCATGTCTTCGTGCCGGCACTGATCAAGCCGGCCCCCGCCGGGCTGGTGACCTTGCTGTGGGCGCTGAAGAACGACGGCAAGGACAAGCCTGGTTTCGGCGACGTCGTCCACGCGCTGGCGTCCGGCCGCACCTCCGTGGTCATCGATCCTGCCTTCGACAAGGCTTTCTACAAGCTGGCCGGCTATCGCAATCTCGGCCGCCGCGCCGTGCGCGTCGACATATTGGAGCGGCTGGCGGATCTCATCCGTCCGGCAACCAACTGGAAGCCCGGCCTCGGCCAGCGCCCGGACGGCGCCTATGACGGCCATTCCTTCATGGTGACGCCGCCGATGATGTCGATCCTCGGCGCCACCGCCGACGACATGGAAGAGATCCTCAAGGGCCTCGGCTACCGCGCCGAGCCGAAGCCGGCGGCGGAGGTCAAAGCACGGCTCGAGGCGCAGGACACCGCCGCGCGGGAAGCTGCCGCCGCGAAACTTGCGGCGGAAGAAGCCGCGCGCGCCGAGCAGGCCAAGGCAGCCGAAGCCGCCGCTACGGACGCGGCCGCGGAGGCGGCGGTCGAGGGTTCGGAGCCGGCTGCCGCCGAGGCCGCCGTCGAAGCGCCGGCCGAGGTCGTCGCGGAAACGAGGGCAGAGCCTGCCGCGGAAGAAGCTCCGGCAGAAGCCGCGCAAGAAGTTCCGCTCGTGGCGGAAGCCGTTGCTGACGTTGCTGTCGCCGAAAGCGATAGCGCCCTTACCTCCCCCTCGATGGGGGGGGTCGCGGCGCGAAGCGACGCGGGTGGGGGTGACAGCGCCGACGATGCACGTGGTGGCGATGAAGCCAACGATTCAGGCAGTGCCGACGGCACCGCCGCTCCCCCCACCCCGGCGCCGCGCGCCGACCCTCCCCACGAAGGGGAGGGTGAGAGCAGCGAGCCCATCGCCGAAGCCGAAGTGCCCAAGCCGATCCTGCTGTGGCGCCAGGGCCGTTTCGAACAGCGCCCCCGCCATCACGAAGGCCGCAACAACCGCCAGCGCAACGGACAAGCGCGCGGCCGTGGCAATGCGCCGGCCGAGGCCGTCGCTGCTCAAACCACCGGCGCGCCCGGCGAACGTCCCGCTCATGAGGGGCGTCGCGATGGCGCCGGCAAGCCGCGCTTCGACCGTTCGAAGTTCAAGCCCAAACCGCAGGGTGAAGGCGAACAGCGCCGTGACGGCCGCCCGCAGGGCGAGCGTCGCGAAGGCCGGCCCGACTGGAAGGGTGGCCGGCCCGAGGGCAAGGGCGGTCCCGATCGCGGCAAGGGGGGCGCAAAGCCTGCTTTCCAGCCGAAGCCGCGCGAGGAACGTCCGGTGCGCTTCGATCCGGATTCGCCGTTCGCCAAGCTCGCCGCCTTGCGCGACCAGTTGAAGAAGTAGGCTCGGTAGGGTCCGATGGTTGCCGAAGGCCGCCAGCGCATCGACAAATGGCTGTTCTTCTCGCGCGCGGTGAAATCGCGCTCGCTCGCGGCGAAGCTCGTCGTCGCCGGGCGCGTGCGCATCAATCGCGACAAAGCAGCGCAGGCCTCCGATCTGGTCAAGCCGGGCGATGTGCTGACCATCACGCTCGACCGGCGCATTTTCGTCTGGAAGGTGCTTGGCGCTGGTGTCCGGCGCGGCCCCGCGGAGGAAGCCCGCACCCTCTATGAGGATATGTCGCCGCCGCCGACACCGAAGGGCGAGGCGCTTCCCGACGCCATGCCGGCGCTGCGCGAGGCCGGCAGCGGCCGTCCGACCAAAAGAGAGCGCCGCCAGACTGACCGCCTGCTTGGCGAAGATTGAAGCTTGCCGGCCAGATCGCGGGCCGCGATCCCGGGGCAATTGCGGACGCAGGGCAGAACGGAACCCGGCAAACAAGATGCTCCCGGGACATCAGCCGCCCTTGCCGCGCCTGCCGCCTGGAATTCCATTCCGCAAACGCCGGGGCGGCCGCGCATGGCAACCCTTGCAAGCGAGAGACAAAGGCGTTACCTCACGGAAAAAGCCCAAGAAAACTGGCCCATTAAGCTGGGACGTCCCGGAGCCGACCGATGACCTATGTCGTGACCGACAATTGCATCAAGTGCAAATATATGGACTGCATCGAGGTCTGTCCGGTCGACTGTTTCTATGAAGGCGAGAACATGCTCGTCATCCATCCCGACGAGTGCATCGACTGCGGCGTCTGCGAGCCCGAATGCCCGGCCGACGCGATCAAGCCCGACACCGAGCCAGGTCTCGACAAATGGCTGCAGATCAACACCGAATATGCCGAGAAATGGCCCAACATCACCGCCAAGAAGGAGCCGCCGGCAGACGCCAAGACCTTCGACGGCGAGGCCGGCAAGTTCGAGAAATACTTCTCCGCCGAGCCCGGCGAAGGCGATTGACAATGCGGCCGTAAAGGCTTGTATGACGCAGGGTAACAGGCAGATCGGATTAACCGCCTTGACAGGCGGCGATTGGTTGTGGCCTTCGCTTACGCAGCAAAACCTTGATTCTTCCGACTTTTTGTGCTACATCAGCGAAACATGCCGGTGACACAACGTCGATTTATGGCGCAGACGCCCCAAATCACTGAAAGGTGAAAATCCCAGTCCGGACCAGAGCGATCTGGGGTTAGGCGGTCGCAGTTCGTGCGGTTTGCCGGTCCCGACCTTTCCGGTGGGTTCATCTGTTGTGCGGCTAACGATCGGGTTCTCCGGTCGCACGAGTTCAGCCGGCACCGCCGCCGGCCCATAACAAGGAGTTCAGGGCGTAATGGCAACGATCACCCCGCAGAAGAAGTCCACTGGTGCGCGTCACGGTTTCAAGACCGGCGAGTACATCGTCTATCCGGCGCATGGCGTTGGCCAGATCGTGTCGATCGACGAGCAGGAAGTGGCCGGCCATAAGCTGGAACTGTTCGTCATCGACTTCCAAAAGGACAAGATGCGCCTGAAGGTGCCGGTCGCCAAGGCGACCTCCATTGGCATGCGCAAGCTGTCGGAAGAGGATTATGTCGAGCGCGCGTTGAAGGTCGTGCAGGGCCGCGCCCGCGTCAAGCGCACCATGTGGTCGCGCCGCGCCCAGGAATATGATGCCAAGATCAATTCCGGCGACCTGATCTCCATCTCGGAAGTCGTGCGCGACCTCTACCGCGCCGACAACCAGCCGGAGCAGTCCTATTCCGAGCGTCAGCTTTACGAGGCGGCACTCGACCGCATGGCCCGCGAGATCGCGGCCGTCAACCGCATGTCGGAAACCGAAGCCGTGCGCCTGATCGAGGTCAACCTCAATAAGGGCCCTAAGCGCGGCGCCAAGGCCGACAATGAGGAAGCCGAGCAGGAAGAAGCTGCCTGAGATCTTGTGCCTTTAAGTTCACGAAAAACCCGGCCTCGCGCCGGGTTTTTTGTTTCTCGGACAAGGCAGGGGTCGGGGCTACACCTGACCGCCGCCTTCCTTCTCGGCCTCCTGCTTCAGCGTCGCGATGAAGCGCTTGGTCCGTTCGCGCTCCGGATTGCCGAACAATGTGGCCGACGGCCCCTGCTCGACGATAACGCCCGCATCGAGGAACACCGCTTCCTGGGCGATCTTGGAGGCAAGCCGCAGGTCGTGCGTCGCCATCACCATGGTCGTGCCTTCGCTGGCGAGCTTGCCGAGCACGTCGACCACCTCTTGCGCCAGTTCCGGATCGAGCGCCGAAGTCGGCTCGTCGCACAGCAGCACCTTCGGCGACGGCGCCAAGGCGCGGGCGATCGCCACGCGCTGCTGCTGGCCGCCTGACAGCGTCGCTGGCCACGCATCGGCCTTGTGCGCCATCCCGACCTTTTCCAGCAAGGCCAGCGCCCGCTCACGCGCCTCCCCGGGCGACCATTTCAGCACGGTCACCAGTCCCTCCATGACGTTCTCGATGGCGGTGCGGTGCGGGAACAGCTGGAAATTCTGGAACACCATGCCGGTCTGCAGGCGCAGCCGCCTGATATCGGCGGCCGGCACCTTGATGCCCGGGCGAAACTCGAGCGTCTCGTCGCCGATGCGCACCGTGCCCGAAGTCGGGATCTCCAGGAGGTTGATGCAGCGCAACAGCGTGCTCTTCCCCCCGCCCGAAGGGCCGACCAGTGCCGTGACACTGCCTTCGGCGATCGCGACCGTCACGCCCTTGAGCACCAGATTGTCGCCGAAGCGCTTTTCGATATTGGTGAGGCCGATCATGCGCGCGCCTCCAGGAAGCCGCCATAGCGGTTGAGCCTTTCCTCCAGCCGCGTCTGCAGGGCCGACAGCACGGAACTCATCGCCAGATAGAGGATCGCCGCCTCGACATAGAGGATCAGCGGCTCGTAGGTGGTGGCGACGATGCGCTGCGCCGCCTGGAACATCTCGGGCACGGTGATGGCGGCGGCCAGCGAGGTGTCCTTGACCAGCGAGATGAAGGTGTTGGAGAGCGGCGGCACCGCGACCCGGCCGGCTTGCGGCAGGATGGTGCGCCGCATCGCCTGGCTCCAGGTCATGCCGATCGAATAGGCGGCTTCCCACTGGCCCTTCGGCACGGAGCCGATGGCCGCGCGGATGATTTCCGACGTGTAGGCGCCGATATTCAGCGTGAAGCCGATCAGCGCCGCGGTAAAAGCGTCGAGCAGGATGCCGACCGACGGCAGGCCGTAGAAGATCAGGAACAGCTGCACCAGCAGCGGCGTGCCGCGGAAGATCCAGACATAGAAGCGCACGAGCATGACCAGCGGCTTCGGCCCGAACAGTCGGCCGAGGGCTGCCCCGAGGCCAACGGTCAGGCCCAGCACGAAGGACAAGAGCGTCAGCGGCACGGTGAAAATCAGGGCGGCCCAGAGCAGCGAAGGCAGCGACTCCAGCATCAGTTGCAGCCAGTGCGGCACGAAAGACCCTCCAGAATGGTCGAGATGGCTTCATTGAAGCGCGAATGCGTCAGCCATATCTAGACAAAAGCGGCGAGCCGTCAAAGACGGCCCGCCACTGATGCATTACAGGGGCGACAACTCGCCCTCACTCGAAATTACTTCGAGACGTCCTGGCCGAAATAGGTGTCGGCGATCTTCTTGTAGGTGCCGTCGGCCTTGATATCGGCCAGCGCCTTGTTGATGGCGGCAACCAGTTCCGGATCGCCCTTGCGCACGATGACGCCGGAATAGTCGGCGTTTTCCTCTTGCGCGGCGATCTTCACATTGGCGTCGGGCTTGTGCTTCTTGAAGTCGAGGAACGACAGGCTGTCATTGATGGTGGCGTCGGCGCGGCCGGTCAAAAGCAGCTGGATAGACTGGTCGAAGCCGTCGGTGCCGACCAGTTCGGCGCCGTTCGCCTCGGCCAGCTTGCCGAAGGTCGAAGTCAGCGACTGCGCCGACTTCTTGCCCTTGAGATCGGCGAAAGTCTTGATGTCGGGGTTGTCGCCGCGCACGATCAGCACCGCCTTGGAGGCGATGTAGGGATCGGAGAAATCATACTTGGCCTTGCGGGCGTCGGTGATGCCGACCTCGTTGATGACGGCGTCGTAGCGCTTGACGTCGAGACCGGCGATCAGCCCGTCCCATTTGCCCTCGAGGAACTCGACCTTGACGCCGAGCTTGTCGGCGAGCGCCTTGGCGATCTCGACGTCGAAGCCGACCAACGCGCCGGACGCGTCATGATAGGTGAAGGGCGCGTAGGTGCCTTCCGTGCCGACCTTGATGACGCCGACCTGCTTGATCTGATCGAGATTGGCGCCGGCATGGCCTGATGTGGCCGCCAGGGCCTGCAGTGTTCCGGCGACGATAAGCGATTTGAGCCATTTCATATTTTTGTGATCCCGTCCTTGGCCTGATGTCTGGCCTGCTGTGAGGGTTGGAAAATGACAGATGCGAGCCGAAAGAATAAGGAACCTGATTTCAAAAACCAAGAGATCCTGAAACCAAATTCTCCAAATACGAGTCCGTGCAGCGACTGAACGTCCCTGGAGACCGCGTCGAAATCGCCCGGACAGCATCACTCGCCCGCCCGCGCCAGCGGAACTTTTCTCGCGCATGGCAGTTTTGGCTGTTCTAGGGCGCGACGCCGCGATTTCAACCGGTGCCCTGCCAAGTTCGTAACATCGGGTATATCGCCTGAGCAGGGAGCGCCTCATGATGGAAGATACGGCAGGACGGATCATGGTCCGCGCGGCGATGAAGGCTCCCTATCTCGAACGCGACGAGGAACATCGGTTGGCCTTGCTCTGGAAGCAAGACAACGACCAGAACGCCCTGCACAGCATCACCGTGGCGCATATGCGGCTGGTCATTTCCATGGCCTCGAAATTCCGCCATTACGGCCTGCCGCTCGGCGACCTGATCCAGGAAGGCCATGTCGGCCTGCTCGAGGCCGCCGCCCGCTTCGAGCCCGAGCGCGAGGTGCGGTTTTCCACCTATGCGACGTGGTGGATCCGGGCCTCGATGCAGGACTACATCCTGCGCAACTGGTCGATCGTGCGCGGCGGCACCAGTTCCGCGCAGAAAGCCCTGTTCTTCAACCTGCGCCGCCTGCGCGCCCGGCTGGCGAACGGCGCCGAGCCGCTTTCCAACACGACGCTCTACCGCGAAGTGTCGGTTGCGCTTGGCGTCTCCGAGGCTGACGTGGCGATGATGGATTCACGGCTGTCGGCGCCCGACTCCTCACTCAACATGCCGCTTGCCGACGATGCGGGCGCGACCGAACGGATGGACTTCCTGGTTTCCGACGATCCGCTGCCCGACGAGATCGTCGGCGACAAGATCGATGTCGCGCGCCGTTCGCTTTGGCTGCGGGAGGCGCTTCACGCGCTGAACGCCCGTGAACTCAGGATCATCGAGGAACGCCGGCTGAACGACGAGGGCGCCACGCTCGAGGCGCTCGGCGAGACGCTCGGTATTTCCAAGGAACGCGTCCGCCAGATCGAGGCCCGCGCCATGGAAAAGCTCAAAGTGGCGCTGGTGAAGCAGAACCCGGAATTTCTGGCGACAGCCGCCTGATTCCGCGCAGCGGGATCCTATTTGTCGGTGACGATCTTGACCTTGTCGCCGGCCGAAACCGCGGCCCCCGGCGACAGCGCGTTGAGCACGCGGAACAGATCGAGCTTGCGGTCGACGCCGACCATCTGCGCGGCGAGCGATCCCATGGTCTGCCCCGGCTGCACGGTGAGTACGCGGATGTGCAGCGGCTTCAGAGCCGCTTTTTCAGCGGCACTCAGGATGCGGAACGACCCGCTGACCGAACGCGCCACCGCCTCCAGCGAGGTGCTGGCCGAGGGCGCCGCGGTCAGCAATCGGTAGACCTGGCCGCCGGCACGGATCACCGCGATGTCGAACTGCCAGCCTTCAGCACTGGCATGCGCGGTCGCGGCCTCGTTGCCGTTGATGGTTTCCTGCTTGACGCTGCTGTCATCGAGACCGGCCACCCAGCCGCTTCTGATGTAGTCGGTCAGGGCGCGGTTCTTGTCGATCGAAACCCCGTCGAAGCGGATCGCAATGTCGCCCGGCCCGGTCGCCGTCACCGCCGCCGCCGAATTGTCGATGATGAAACCGTCCGGCACCGTGAACGACACGCCGAGACCCGGATGCAGGAAGGTCTCGCCACGCACATAGCCTTCTTCCGGCGTGTCGCCATAGAGCAGGCCGTCTATGCCGGCGAGGAAGGAATCGCGGTCGCGGGTGCCGACGCCGGGCGCGCCGAACTGGCGGGCATGGCGCTGCGCCAGGTCGATGCGCTGCGGCGTGTTGGGGTGCGTCGCCAGGAAGTCGAGGCTGGCGTCGGTGGCGCCGCTGATCGAGCGGAAATCGGTATAGGCCGACATCGACTGCAGGAAGCGGCCGGCGGCATAGGGGTCGTAGCCGGCTTCGCCGATCGACTTGATGCCGATGGCGTCGGCCTCAAGCTCCTGGTTGCGCGAGAACTGCGCCAGCCGGAGCTTGCCGCGGATCAAGGCAGCCTTGGCGGTCGGGCTGTCGCCGAGCACATCGGAAACCACTTTGGTCGCCAGGCCTTCCTCGGCCTCCAGCTGCTGACGCTGCAGGCCGTGATTGGCGGTGACGTGGCCCATCTCATGCGCGATGACGGCGGCGAGTTCGGACGAATCATTGGCCAGCGCCAGCAGACCGCGCGTGATGTAGAGATAGCCGCCCGGCAGCGCGAAGGCGTTGACGTTGGGCGAATTGAGGATGGTGATGCGGTAGGTCTGGGTCGGGTTCGCCGACACAACGGTCAGATTGCCGACGACCTTGGCGACCATGCGCTCGAGCTTGGGATCGGAATATTCGCCGCCATAGGTCGCCAGGATGCGCGGATGCTGCGCCTTGGCCAGTTCGGCGAGCTTGTTGTTGGCACTGACATTGTCGACCGTGATCGGCTTGTCGGACGGCTGGAAGCCGGATTCCTGGACTTCCGGAGGCGTGAACATCTGGCAGCTTGCGAGCGCCACGGCAAAGCCGGCCAGCGCCAGAAAGCGCGCTAGCGGGTTCATTCGTAGCTTGTCGACGCCGATCGCCAGAGCGGCTTCCTTTCAGGTCCCGGCGCATGACCAAGAAAATCGGGAGCGATCTTCGGAACCTGTCATGCGCAAAAAACAAATTTCTACGGCACCCGTTGCGCGTCCCCTGGGGCGCGCGGCGGATGCAGTAGGCAAATCACGGCCTGTGCCGGACCAGTAGGGCGGACCTAGCCACACTACTTCTGCCATGGCAAGCAAGCGCCCCTTCGCCTGATACCGGTTTGACCGTAAATTATGTCCGCTTCCGGGCAATATCTCGTGATACGGCATTGCCGGCACCTGCACCGATATAGCGCCGGAACGCCTCCGGACCAGCCCCGGCAAAGAAATCGTCCGCGCTGCCGGTGGCGGCAACGGCGCCATCGTCCAGAAACACCACATTCTGGCCGATGCGGCGGGCGTCCTGTGGCTGGTGCGTGACGAACAGCACCGTCATGCAGCGCTCCGCATGCACACCGGCAACCAGGTCGAGCATATCGTCACGCAAGGCGGGCCCGAGCGAAGCGAAGGGCTCGTCGAGCAGCAGCACCGGGCGATCGCGCACCAGCACGCGCGCCAGGGCGACCCGCTGGCGCTCGCCGCCGGAGAGTTCGCGCGGCAGCCGCTTGTCCTTGCCGCCAAGGCCTGTGCGTTCCAGCGCCTCGGCAATGGCGGTTCGATCGGCTTCGGTCAGCCGCAGCGATGGCGAGCGGCCGAGCCCGACATTCTGCTCGATGGAGAGATGCGCAAAAAGGTTGTTTTCCTGGAACACCATCGACACCGGCCGCGCAGCCGGAGGATCGGCGCCGACATCGACACCGCCGATCAGAACACGGCCTGACCGCGGCGTCTCGAAGCCGGCGACGAGGTTGAGCAGGGTCGACTTGCCCGAACCGCTCGGCCCCATGATGGCGGTGATTTCCGCCGCCGCGAACGCGACATCGAAGGTGAGCGGCACCTCGCCATAGCTGAACGAGACCTTGTCCAGCCGCACCGGAACACCCTTCCCTCTCATCGCCCCGTCAGACATTGCGGACCTTGTCTCTTCCCAGCCAGTCCGCCGCCAGCACCAGGGCGAGGCAAGCGAGGCCAAGCAACAGCGCCAGGCCGGCGGCGTCCTGCGTGCGGTAGCTGCCCATGCGCGCCAGGAGAAGGTAAGGCAAGGTCTGCACGGAATCACTGCCGAACAGTGCGATGACGCCGAGATCGCCGAGCGACAGCGCCATGGCGAAGGCGAAGGCAGTGGCGAGCGGCCGCCGCAATGACGGCCAGTCGACCAGCCGCAGCCTCGCCCAGCCGGAAATGCCGAGCTGCGCGCAGAGCCGTTCGTGGCGCTCGCTCGCCGCGTCATAGGCGGGACGGACGGCCCGCAGCGCGAAAGGCATAGCCATGACCGCGTTGACGGTGACGACCATGACCGGGGCGATGGCAAAGACATCGCCGGCATGGCGCAGCAGGAGGAACCAGCCGGCTCCGATGACGATCGGCGGCACGACCAGCACAAAACCGGCACCGGTATCCGTGGCATGTTCGAGCAGTGTTCGTGGACCGGAGCGGCGGTTCAACGCGAGTGCCCGCCGCGCCATGGTCAGCGCCAGCGACAGCATCACCGAAAGCAGCGCCGACAGGAAAGCCAGCACCGCACTGGTCAGCGTCGCCTGCCGGACTGTGGCCTCGCCGGCGAGCCGGCCGAGATCGGCGCCCAAGCCTGCCGAGACGGTCGCGGCCATCGGTCCGACAACGAACAGCAGCGCCAGCACGATGAGCACGGCGTTGAGTGACGCCTCCGTCGTATTGACGGAGAGATAACGGCGCGGCGCCACCGGCAGGTTGGTGTCGCCGACGACATTGGCGCCAAGCCGCGTCAATGCCAGCACCATGACAAAGGTCAGCGCGATCTGCAGCAATGTCAGGGCGACCGCCCGCGCCGGGTCGAAATCGAAGCGCAGTGCCTGGTAGATGCCGACCTCCAGCGTCGTCGCGGCCGGGCCGCCGCCGAGCGTCAGCACGATGGTGAAGGAGGTGATGCAGAGCATGAAGACCAGCCCGGCGACACCCGGCAGAGCGGCGCGCAGCGTCGGCCATTCGATCAGCCGGAAGGCCGGCCGCGCCGCCATGCCGAGCTGGCTTGCCAGCCGCCACTGGTCGGCGGGAATGGTCTGCAGTGCCTCGAGGAACAGCCGGGTCGCCAACGGCAGGTTGAAGAAGACGTGGGCCACGAGAATGCCGGACAAGCCATAGATGCCTGGCCAACCCTGGCCGCCGACGGCGCTGAACAGCCCGGCGAAATAGCCGGCACGGCCGTACAGCGCCAGTATGCCAAGCGCCGCGACGATCGCCGGCAGCGCCAACGGCACGGCGAAGAGCTGCAGGATGAAGGCGCGGCCGAAGAAACGCGGATGCCGCGACAGGGCGCGCGCCACGAACAGCGCCGGGATGACCGAAAACAGGGTCGAGAGGGTGGCCTGCCAGAGCGTGAAGCGCACGACGCGCAGCAGGTAGGGATCGAAGGCCACCCAGGCTCCCGAGAAATCATGGGCGCCTTCGACAAGCAGACCCGCGAATGCACCGCCGATCAGCAGCGTGATCGCGCCGAGCGCAATGATGCCAGCGCTGGCGCGGGGATCAGCGCGTTGCACGATCGACCGCCAGTCTCCGCATAGCGACACTTATAGAAGGTTGCGTTCCTTGGCGCCCCCCTCTGTCCTGCCGGACATCTCCCCCACAAGGAGGGAGATTGGCGGTTTCAGGGCCTCGCTCATACCTATAGCGTCGGCGATTGGCGAAATCACCGATAGCATTCGATCTCCCCCCTTGTGGGGGAGATGTCCGGCAGGACAGAGGGGGGCGCCGTAGAGCACTCATCTTTCGATCATATGGCCAAACTATTTGCTCATCACCGCCAGCCATTCATCCACCCAGGCCTTGCGGTTGGCGGCAACCTCCTCGGGGCTGAACAGCAGGGTCTTGGCCGGCTTGACCAGTTTGTCGAAGGCCGGGTTGAGCGGCTTGTCGGTCTTGCCTGCCGGGAACATCCAGTTGGTCTCGGGAATGGCATCCTGGAATTTCGGCCCGGTCATGAAGGCGATGAATTTTGCAGCCAGCGGGTTCTTGGCTCCGGTCGTGGTGATGCCGGCGACCTCGATCTGCAGATATTCGCCTTCCTCGAAAGAAGCGGCCTGGTAGCGCTGCGTGTTCTCGGCGACCATGTGATAGGCCGGCGAGGTCGTGTAGGACAGCACCATCGGCGCCTCGCCCTTGGTGAACAGGCCATAGGCCTCGCTCCAGCCCGGCGTCACGGTCAGCACCTTCGTCTTGAGCTTGGCCCAGGCTTCTGGCGCCTTGTCGCCATAGACCGACTTCACCCACAACAGCAGGCCGAGACCCGGCGTCGAGGTGCGCGGATCCTGGATGACGATCTTGTCGTCGGCACTGCCTTCGACCAGTTCCTTCAGGCTCTTCGGCGGCGTTTTCAGTTTTTCGGTGTCATAGACGACGGCGAAGTAGCCGTAGTCGAAGGGAACAAAAGTATCGTCGCTCCAGCCACCCGGCACGTTGATATCGGAGACCGCGCCATGCGGGACAAACAACCCGCTAGCCTTGGCATCGGCGGTGAGATTGGTGTCGAGGCCGAGCACGATATCGGCCTTGGTCGACGCGCCTTCGAGCTTGACGCGGTTGAGCAGGGCCACACCATCGGCGACCGAGACGAACTCGACGTCGCAGCCGCATTCGGCCTCGAATTCCTTCTTCACCACCGGGCCTGGACCCCAGTCGGCGGTGAAGCTCTCATAGGTGTAGACGGTGAGCTTGTCCTTGGCCAAGGCCGGCCCGGACAGCGCCACGACCATGGTCGAGACAAGAGCGTATAAAAGCGTGCGCATCGGCGCCTCCTTCGTTCGAATTGAAAGGAATTGAGGCGTCGGACTGTCCGAAACGTCTAATCCCTCCGCCGGTACAAACCGGATCAGGTTCAGCGGGTTGGCGAGACTGCCTCTCAGCCGGTCCGCGAAGATCGCGTCCGGCACCCCGTTAGAGCGTTTTGACACATAGGCCGGGCCGGGGAACCGCGCAAGTGGCAGTTTGCCGGCCTTCCGTTTCCGCTGCCGGGCTGGTACAGGCCACCAGATATGAGCACATTCACCATTCTGCTTGGCGGCGATCTCATCCGCACGCCCCGGCTCGACCGCCAGGTCGAAGGCTCGCGCGTCATCGCCGCCGACGCCGGCATCGGCCATGCGCGGCTGCTGGGTCTGATCCCGGAACTGTGGGTCGGCGATTTCGATTCCGTGCCGGCCGACCTGCCTGACGATCTCGCCGCGGTGCCCCGCCAGACCTTCCCGCGAGAGAAGGACAAGACCGACGGCGAACTGGCCATCGCCGCCGCACGCGAGCGCGGCGCGACCAGCCTGGTGCTGGCGGGCGCGTTCGGCGGCAAGCGCGCCGACCACGCTTTCCTGCATCTGGCGCTCGCCCTGCGCCTGGCCGAGGCCGGAACGGAGGTGCTGTTGACCAGCGGCGCGCAGGAAGGCGTACCCTTGGCGTTGGGAACGGCCGGCTTCGACTATGCCGACGGCACGCTGTTTTCGATCCTCGGCTTTTCCGAACTTGTCGGCCTGACCGTCACCGGCGCCAAATGGCCGCTCGACCAGGTCGAGGTGGCCTTCGGTTCGTCGCTGACCATTTCCAACGAGGTCAAGGGCCGCCTCGAAATCGCGCTCGGCCACGGCCGCGCGCTGCTGCTCGCGCATCCGTATCCACTACCTGAAAGCTGACATGGCCCCGCCTCTTCTCAATCTCGACGGGATAAAACTGACCTTTGGCGGCGCACCGCTGCTCGACGGCGCCGCCTTGACCGCTTCGGCTGGTGACAAGATCGCGCTGGTCGGCCGCAACGGGTCCGGCAAATCGACGCTGCTCAAGATCGCCGCCGGCCTGATCGAGCCGCAGGATGGCGAGGTGTTCCGCCAGCCCTCGGCAACCGTCCGCTATCTGCCGCAGATGCCCGACATGGAAGGTTTCGCCACCGTGCGCGCCTATGTCGAGGCGGGGCTTGGGCCAGCCGACGATCCTTACCGCGCCTCCTATCTGATGGAGCATCTTGGTCTCACCGGCGAGGAACGGCCGGGCGATCTCTCAGGCGGCGAGGCCAGGCGCGCAGCCCTGGCCCGTGTCATGGCGCCGGAGCCTGATATTCTGTTGCTTGACGAGCCGACCAACCATCTTGACCTGTCGGTCATCGAATGGCTGGAAGAAGAGCTCGTGCGCACCTCCTCGGCGCTCATCGTCATCTCGCACGACCGCCGTTTCCTCGAGCGCGTGTCGCGCGCCACCGTCTGGCTGGACCGTGGCCAGACCCGCAGGCTGGACAAGGGCTTTGGCCATTTCGAGGAATGGCGCGACCAGGTGCTAGAAGAGGAAGAGCGCGAGCAGCACAAGCTTGGCCGCCAGATCGTGCGCGAGGAGCACTGGCTGCGCTATGGCGTGACCGCACGCCGCAAGCGCAACATGCGCCGCTTGGGCGAGCTGCAGACCATGCGCCAGCGTTTCCGCGGCCATCGCGGCGCCGAAGGCACCGCGACCATGGTGGCGAGCGACGCCGCCGAATCCGGCAAGCTGGTGATCGAAGCCAAGAACATCGAGAAGAGCTTTGGCGACCTCACCGTGGTCAAGGGCTTCTCGACCCGCATCCAGCGCGGCGACCGCGTCGGCCTCGTCGGACCGAATGGCGCCGGCAAGACGACGCTTTTGAAGATGCTGACCGGCGAATTGGCGCCGGATGCCGGCTCGGTGCGGCTCGGCACCAATCTGGAAATCGCCACGCTCGACCAGAAGCGCGAGGCGGTCGATCCGCAGGAGACGCTGGCGCAGTACCTCACCGACGGGCGTGGCGAGAATCTGGTCATCAATGGCGAGCAGCGCCATGTCGTCTCCTACATGAAGGATTTCCTGTTCAAGCCGGAGCAGGCCCGCACACCGGTGCGCGAACTGTCCGGCGGCGAGCGGGCGCGGCTGATCCTGGCGCGCGTGCTGGCACGGCCGGCGAACCTCCTGGTGCTCGATGAGCCGACCAACGATCTCGACATGGAAACACTGGAACTGCTGCAGGAACTGGTCGCCGGCTTCGCCGGCACCGTCATCCTGGTCAGCCACGACCGCGATTTTCTCGACCGCACCGTGACCAGCATCATCGCGCCGGACGGCGGCGGCCGCTGGATCGAATATGCCGGCGGCTATTCCGACATGCTGGCGCAGCGCGGCGGCACCAGGCTCGACGACCGCAAGGCGCGCGCCAGGGCTGAAGCCGCCGATGCGCCGGCGACGGACAGGAGCGAACCGGCAGCTCCGAAAGGGCCAGCGAAGAAACTGTCGTTCAAGCAGAAATTCGCCCTGGAATCGCTGCCCAAGAAGATCGAGGCGGTGACCGCGTCGATCTCGCGGCTGGAGAACAACATCGCCGACCCGGCCTATTACGAGCGCGATCCGGCCTCCTTCCAGAAAACCATCGCCGCCCTCGACAAGGAGCGCGCAACGCTGGCCGCGCTCGAGGAAGAGTGGCTGGAACTGGAGATGCTGCGCGAGGAGATGGAGGGGTAAACGATTGTATGCGGCCTTTTGTGCGCGTATATTGTGCGCATAAAGAAGGACCTCTCCATGCTTCAATCGGCACCAAAACCTCAGAGGACGTCCGTCAACACATCCATTGACTCTCAATTGATCAAAGACGCCAAGGCGTTGGGCATCAACATCTCCCGCGCTGCCGAGGCAGGTATCGCGAAAGCGATAGCGACGGAAAAAACGCGCCGATGGCAGGAAGAAAACAAGGAAGCCATCGAAAGCTCCAATGAATATGTCAGGCGCAACGGACAGCCATTGGCCAAACACCGGCCGTTCTGATGGCGCGTTACGACTTTTATCGGAATGCCGAGGGCGACGGTTATCTGCTGGATGTGCAGTCAGACCTTCTTGAAGGGCTGAGCACGAGGGCCATCATTCCCTTGATGCCGGCTAACACGGCGCCGGTTCCTGGCCGCCGGCTAAACCCGACCTTCGCCATAAACGGCAAGGATCATGTAATGGTCACACAGTTTTTGTCAGCCTTCAGTGCCTCTGAACTGCAGAGCCCGGAAGGAAACCTTTCCAGGCACCATGACGACATCGTCGCCGCGCTCGACATGCTGTTCCGGGGTTTCTGAGTGAAGGCGACCGTTGCGCCGCCTTCTCAGCCCGCCGTCTTTGCCTGCCAGGCCTTGATCGCCTCGTCGAACACCTTCTCGCCGGGAATGCCTTTTTCCATCGTCAGCAGGGCCCGGCGCCCGGTCTTGTAGACGACCGGAACGTCGATCCAGTCCTGGCCGCGCAGCAAGGTCATGTTGGCGTCCTCGTCGGCCTTGGTGTCGTTGAGCGCGACGAGGAAGAAGCCGTCGGCGATCTTGGCGGGTATACCGATCAGCGGGCTGCCGGCATCCTGCTCGGAACTCTTCATCGCCACGCGCAATATGTTGTCGACGCCACCGCCTTCAAAGCCGTCGGGCGTCAGGAAGATCATCTCGATGATGTGGCTGGCCGGCAGCGTCTGGTCGGTGTTGCGGCGGATGGTCATGCGCAACTGGATGTCCTTGCCGGGTATGGTCGCCTCGGCGCGGATCGCCGGCTCGGGCGGCAGGTCGCCACCGGGCGATTCCTGCACCAGCGACCAGACGATGCTGCCGGGCTCGGCCGAACCCTGCGCGGTGCTGGTGCGCTCCTCATAGAAGATCGCCTTCTGGCCGACCGGCACCGAGGTCTGCGTCGCTGGGGCAGCCGCCGGTGCCGCGGGCGTGGCGCCCGCCGGGGCGGGCGGTGGCGTGGCGGCGGCATTGGCCGGCGCGGCTGGTGCGGCGCTGTCGGCAGGCGGGGTCGCGGGGGGCGCGGTGCCAGCCGCCGGTGCGGGTGCGGCAGGCGCCGCCGCGGCTGGCGCGGGCGCGGCTGCGGCCGGGGGCGGATTGGCCGGGGCATTCGTCGCCGATGGCGGTGTCGTCAGCGCTGCGACGGATTCACCCTCGCCTATGCCGGTTTGGCCAGCGGCCGGGCCGGGGTCGGTTTCGCCGCCTTCGGGCGTCAGCCGCTGCGTGAATTTCGTCCCCTCGGCACCTGCCGCGGGCGCTGGCGCCGCCGGGGCGTCGGTCGCCGGCTTGGCCGGCGCCGGCTTCACGGGTTCGGTCTTGGCGACGACCTTGCTGCCGTCGAGGCCCAGCATCTTGCTGAAGGCGTCCTTGTTGAGCCAGATGCCATAGCCGCCGCCGGCAACGACCAGCAAGGCCACGACGGCGGCGATCAGTCCGCCATAGCTGCGTTTGCGCTCGGCAGGGCGCAGGCGGAAAGTATCGGCTGCCGCCGGTTCCTCATCGTCCGGGAAGACGTCGGCGCGATCATCGTCCTGGTCCGTATCCATGCCCGGCAAGGCAGGATCGGCGAGATCGGGGGCCACCGGTTGCACCGGCGTGGGTTTCTGCCAGCCTGGCTCGGCCTTGGCCACGGGCGAAGGCGCGGACTGGTAAGGTTCCGGCGTGGCGGCAGGCGGCGGCGCGGGACGGTAAGGCTCGGCCTTGGCGGCTGGCGGTGCCGGCCACGCCGGCTCCGCCTTCACCGGCTGGCGCGTGTGGCTCGGCTGGTTCTTGTTGCGGTCGATCGAGGAAAAGATGTGCTCCAGCTCCGCGAGCGGGTCCGTTTCCGGCACGCTCTTGGCATACTCGCGCTCGACGCTCGTAATGGCGTTTTCCAGTGAGCGCTTTTGCGCGCTTATGGCTTCGGTGGCCAGCGGCGGCGAATATTCCGCGAGCTTCTTGGCCAGCATGGAACGAACGCTGTCATAGATGCGCGTACGCTTTTCAGGCGTCTCGTCACCGTGCTTGTCGAGCGCCTTTTTCAGAACAGCAACAAAATCTGCCATGCTTCAGTCGACCTGTATTTTGCTTCCGCGCCGGCCCCCGCAAATCAGCCGTGATGCCCGGAAAGGCTTCAGAAACTAGTCTTGAAACGGATCGGTCACAAGTATCGTATCGTCCCGTTCCGGGCTGGTGGAGAGGAGGGCCACCGGCGCGCCGATCAACTCCTCTATGTATCGGACATATTTGACGGCCTGGGCCGGAAGGTCGTTCCAGCTGCGCGCGCCGGCAGTGGTGCCTTTCCACCCTTCCAGCGCCTCATAGACCGGTTCGACACGGGCCTGCGCGCCCTGGCTCGCAGGCAGGTAATCGATCATCTCGCCGTCGAGGCGATAGCCGGTGCAGACCTTGATCTCGTCCAGCCCGTCGAGCACGTCGAGCTTGGTCAACGCGATGCCCATGATGCCGTTGACGGCGACAGCCTGGCGCACCAGCACCGCGTCGAACCAGCCGCAGCGGCGCTTGCGTCCGGTGACGACGCCGAATTCATGGCCGCGCGTGCCGAGGAATTCGCCGATCTCGTTCTTCTGTTCGGTCGGGAACGGACCTTCGCCGACGCGCGTCGTGTAGGCCTTGGTGATGCCAAGGACATAACCGATGGCGCCTGGACCGACGCCCGAGCCGGCGGCGGCCTGGCCGGCCACCGTGTTGGACGAGGTGACGAACGGATAGGTGCCGTGGTCGATGTCGAGCAGCGTGCCTTGCGCGCCTTCGAACAGGATGCGCTCGCCGGCGCGGCGCTTGTCGTCGAGGATCTTCCAGACACGGTCCATGTAGGGCAGGATCTCGTCGGCAACCGAGGTCAATTCGGCCATGATCGCGTCATGCGTGACTTCGCCATGGCCAAGCCCGCGGCGCAGCGCATTATGATGCGTCAGCAGCCTGTCGACCTTCAGAGGCAGCGTTTCCAAATCCGCCAGATCCATCACCCGCACCGCGCGCCGACCCACCTTGTCCTCATAGGCCGGACCAATGCCCCGGCGGGTCGTGCCAATCTTCGTTCCGGAATTTGACGCGGCGTCCTCGCGGAATCCGTCCAGCTCCCGGTGCAGCGAAAGGATAAGCGCTGTGTTTTCGGCTATTTTCAGGCGATCCGGCGTCACTTCGACGCCCTGCGCCTTGAGCTTTGACACTTCGGCCACGAAAGCATGCGGGTCGAAGACCACGCCATTGCCTATGATGGACAGCTTGCCCTGCCGCACGACGCCGGACGGCAACAGCGACAGCTTGTAGACCTTGCCGTCAACGACCAGCGTGTGGCCGGCATTGTGGCCACCCTGGAAACGCACCACGACATCGGCGCGCTCCGACAGCCAGTCGACGATCTTGCCCTTGCCTTCGTCGCCCCACTGCGAGCCGACGACCACCACATTGGCCATGTTTCTTTTCCCTTGAGACGCCGCCGAGCGGCTTGGATATGGTTCGAAACGACAGGCCTCTATAGCGTCAAGACCTCGCGAGCGCGACCTTTCTTTGCCGCCGAAAATGCCCTGAGGCACAACAATTTTCGGCTTTGACATCATTTACTTGGGCTGAGAGGGGCAATAGGCCGGCAAACACCGCAACGCATCCGTCGCGGCCGGAATCCTGCGATGCATCGAAGCGCCTACTTATTCCTGCTGCTCACCACCTTGCTGTGGGGTGGCAATTCGGTGGCCGGCAAGCTGGCGGTCGATCACGTCTCGCCGATGATGCTGGTTTTCCTGCGCTGGCTGCTGGCGGTGGCGATCCTGCTGCCGCTCGGCTGGCGCACGATCCAGGAGGACTGGCCGGTGGTGCGCCGGCACTGGCTCGTTCTGGCGGCACTCGGCGCCAGCGGCTTCACGCTGTTCAACGTGATCTTCTACACGGCACTCAACTACACGACGGCGATCAACGTCTCGATCGAACAGGCGGCGATGCCGATCCTGATCATGACGGCCAATTTCGTCTTCTTCCGGCTGCGCGTGAACTTGGCGCAGATCGCCGGCGTCGTGCTGACCATCGCCGGCGTGATCCTGACCGCTTGCCACGGCGATCCGCGCCGGCTGCTGACGCTGGAGCTCAATTTCGGCGACGCCATCATGCTGGTGGCGGTCGTCCTCTACAGCGGCTATTCGGTCGGGCTGCGGCTGAAGCCGGCGCTGCACTGGCAGAGCCTGATGCTGGCCATGTCGATCGCCGCGCTCATCACCTCGCTGCCCTTCCTGCTGTGGGAGGTCGCCGCCGGCAAGGCCATCGTGCCCGACGCACGCGGCTGGACGGTCATCGTCTACACCGCCATCGGTGCCTCGGTCGTCTCGCAGATAACCTACATCAGGGGCAACGAGCTGATCGGCGCCAACCGCGCCGGCCTGTTCATCAACCTGGTGCCGATCTTCGGCACGCTGCTTTCGGTGCTGATCGTCGGCGAGACGTTCCAGCTCTATCAGGCCTTGGCGCTTGTGCTCGTGCTGGGCGGCATCGGGCTTGCCGAACATAGCGGGCGCAAGAGCGCGATGACCCGGCAGGCCAGGGCGCGCTGAGCAGCAGGAAGGCGCGACAGACGCCGCGCCTTCTGATCTTGGCGAAAAGCCGGGGGTCAGATCCCGCCGACGTCGAACTGCAGCCGCTTGGCCGAATCGATCGACTTGTGCGCCCGCACCTGCTCCAGCACCTTTTCCGGGAACGGCGCGTCGAGATAGAGCAGCGCTATGGCGTCGCCGCCCGGCCGGTTGCGGCCAAGCTGGAAGTTGGCGATGTTGACACCATTCTCGCCGCACACCGTGCCGAGCAGGCCGATGATGCCGGGGGCATCGGCATTGGTGGTGTAGAGCATGTGCTGGCCGACCTCCGCGTCAAGGTTGATGCCCTTGATCTGGATGAAGCGTGGCTTGCCGTCCGAGAAGCAGGTGCCGGCGATCGAGCGCGTCCTGTGCTCGGTCTTGACCGTCAGTTTGATGTAGCCGTCGAACACGCCCGACTTGTCGCGCTTGACCTCGGCGACGATGATGCCGCGCTCCTTCACCATGATCGGCGCCGAAACCATGTTGACGTCGGAGACCTGCGGCCGGATCAGCCCGGCCAGCGTCGCGCTGATCAGCGCGCGCGTGTTCATCGTCGCGGTCGAGCCGTCGAACAGGATCTCGACCTCCGTGATCGGATCCTCGGTGACCTGGCCGACAAAGGCGCCGAGCACTTCGGCGAGCTTGACGAAGGGCTTCAGCCGCGGCGCTTCTTCCGCCGTGATCGACGGCATGTTGATGGCGTTGGAGACCGCGCCCTTGATCAGATAGTCCGACATCTGCTCGGCGACCTGCAGCGCGACATTCTCCTGCGCTTCCGCCGTCGAGGCGCCGAGATGCGGCGTCGCCACCACGTTTTCCATGCCGAACAGGGCGTTCTGCTCGGCCGGCTCCACCTCGAACACGTCGATGCCGACGCCCGCCACCTTGCCGCTCTTCAACGCCGCGATCAGATCGGCCTCGACGATCAGCCCACCGCGCGCGCAATTGATGATGCGCACGCCGTTCTTCATCTTGGCGATTGCCCCGGCGTCGATGATGTTGCGCGTCTTGTCGGTCAGTGGCGTGTGCAGCGTGATGAAGTCCGCGCGCGCAAACAGCTCATCGAGCTCGACCTTGTCGACGCCGAGCTCCTCGGCGCGCTTGTCCGACAGGAACGGGTCGAAGGCGATGACATGCATCTTCAGGCCGACGCCGCGTGTGGCGACGATCGAGCCGATATTGCCGCAGCCGATGACACCCAGCGTCTTGCCGGTGATCTCGACACCCATGAAGCGGTTCTTCTCCCACTTGCCGGCATGGGTCGAGGCGTTGGCTTCCGGGATCTGGCGCGCCAGCGCGAAGATCATCGCCACGGCATGCTCGGCTGTCGTGATCGAATTGCCGAAGGGCGTGTTCATCACGATGATACCCTTGCGGCTCGCCGCCGGGATATCGACATTGTCGACGCCGATGCCGGCGCGGCCGATGACCTTGAGCCTGGTGGCGGCGTTGATCAGCTTTTCGGTGACCTTGGTAGCCGAGCGGATGGCGAGGCCGTCATACTGGCCGATCACTTCGAGCAGCTTTTCCTTGTCCTTGCCGAGGTCTGGCAGATAGTCGACCTCGACGCCGCGATCCTTGAAGATCTGCACGGCGGTGGGAGAGAGTTTGTCAGAGACGAGAACGCGGGGCGCCATTGCGGCCTCCTTGAAATGGGATTGATCCGGGAACGGGCGGCCCGCGGGCCGCCACGGAAAGTCTCAGGCCGCCGCTTTCAGCGACGCCTTCTGCGCGGCGAAGGCCCAGTCGAGCCAGGGCAGCAGCGCCTCGAGATCCGATGTCTCGACCGTCGCACCGCACCAGATACGCAGGCCCGGAGGCGCGTCGCGATAGGAGCCGATGTCGTAGGCGACACCTTCCTTGTCGAGCGCCGAGACCAGCCCCTTGGCGAAAGCCGCCTGACCGTCGGCGTCGAGCGCCGCCACATCGGCATCGGTGAAGGACAAGCAGACCGACGTGTTCGACCGCGTCGCCGGCTGGACGGCGAGATGGCCGAGCCAGGAGGACTTGTCGACAAATTCGTCGAGCACGGCAGCATTGGCATCCGCCCTGGCGACCAGTGCATCGAGGCCGCCGATCGACTTCGCCCAGTGCAGCGCGTCGAGATAGTCCTCGACACACAGCATCGACGGCGTGTTGATGGTCTCGCCCTTGAAAATGCCCTGGATCAGCTTGCCGCCGGAGGTCAGGCGGAAGATTTTCGGCAGCGGCCATGAAGGCTTGTAGTTCTCCAGCCGCGCGACGGCGCGGGGCGACAGGATCAGCATGCCATGCGCGCCCTCGCCGCCCAGCACTTTCTGCCAGGAGAAAGTGACGACATCGAGCTTTTCGAAATCGAGCCTTTGCGCGAAAGCCGCCGAAGTGGCGTCGCAGATGGTCAGGCCCTTGCGATCCGCCGGGATGAAGTCACCATTCGGCACGCGCACGCCCGACGTGGTGCCGTTCCAGGTGAAGACAACGTCGCGGTCGAAATCGATCTTGGCCAGATCCGGCAACTCGCCATAGCCGGCCTCGAGCTTGCGCACGTCGGGCAGCTTCAGCTGCTTGACCACGTCGGTGACCCAGCCGGAGCCGAAGCTTTCCCAGGCGACCATGTCGACGCCGCGCTCGCCGAGCAGCGACCACAGCGCCATCTCGACGGCGCCTGTGTCCGACGCCGGCACGATGCCGATGCGGTAGTCGGCCGGAACCTGGAGGATTTCGCGCGTCAGCTCGATCGCCTGTTCGAGCTTGGTCTTGCCGATCTTGGCGCGGTGGGAACGGCCGAGCGCGGCATTCTTGAGCGCCTCGACCGACCAGCCGGGGCGTTTTGCGCAAGGACCTGAGGAGAAATTGGGGTTTGCCGGACGGAGTCCGGGCTTCGTATGCGTCGTCATCGTGGTCTATCCTTCCAGATAGTGGCCCCTCGTTGGGGAGGGGTAGCCCACGGACGGCGATATGCGTTCAGGCCTCGGGCGTCAAGAGGAAAGTTTTTGTCGCTGCCGGGATACCGGCGATCCGTGATCAGGATCGCGTGATATCAAACACGAACGGCGGACCACAGGGATCCGCCGCTAAAGTCTCGCCCGGGCCCTGGCCTACCAGAGATCGTAGCGCAGTCCGAGCTTGATCTGGTGATTGCTGATGCCCTTGTGGACGGGGAAGGAGGTCAGACTTGCGGCCGTGACATATTCGGCATCCGGGGCGGAGAAATACTGATAGCCGAGGTCGACCGAAACGTTCTTCGACACCTGGTAGGCAAGGCCGGCATTCAGCGTATAGGCCAAGGAGTACTTCGTCTTGTCGTCGGTCTGCTCGAAATCGTCGGTGGGATCGAAATTGTTGGTGAAATAGCTGGCCGAGAGCTTGCGCGTGCTCTGTACGATTCCGACGCCGCCGCCCAGATAAGGGGTGATCCCGACATAAGTGCCAAGGTCGACATAGCCGTTGAGCATGAGCGAGTAGGCGTAATTCTTCAGGTCAGCCGACGCTTGGGTATACGCGATCGTGGATCCCGAATCATCATAGCCAACGCCGATCTTGTTGCCAGGCAGATAGCCGAGATTGAGATCGGCGCGCAGATAGTCGTTGAAGTGGTAGCCAAAGCCGATGCTGGCAAAGATCGGATCTTCTTTTTCGTCGAAGCTCGCCGGCGTGAAGGCGAAATCATCATTCTTGAAGCTCTTCTGCACCAGATAGGAGACGTCGCCTCGCAGATACCAGCCGGAGCCGACCTCGACCGGCACATAGTCGGGCGCCTGATCGGTATAGATCGGCGGATCGTAGTCGGCAGCGATTGCCGGCGTCAGTGGCAAGAGACCGAGTCCGGCAAGCGCCAGCACAGTACGCGATGTGAGTGTCATAGTCCCCGACTCCCGGATTTGACGACACCTGCGATCAACACGGCAGCCATCGTTTCAGGGAGCATTGTTAACCATAGTGGTTAAGTCACGGTTAAGGCTAATAGAGCGTTAGCGAATTCATCTCAGCTAATACATAGCGCCTAAATTGCCCTCCCTGTCAGGGCGCTTCATTGGCGACAGCTCAAGCGAAAACCGCCCGGTCAAGCCGGGCGGTTCGTGTATATTGGAAGCTGTAGATTTCTTACTTGGTGTAGACCGGCTCAGGTTCGGGCTGGTAGGCCACCACCGGTGCCGCGCACCCATTGTTGCCACCGAACTGATAGCGCAGGCCGCCGCGCACCTCGTGGGTGTTGAAGCCGCGGTCGAAACCCGGGCCGGTGCTGCTCGCATCCCATTCGAACATGCGGCCGCCCTGAATATGGGAGAAACGATAGCCCGCATCGAGGATGATCTTGTCGGTCAAGCAGTAGGAGGCACCGGCCATCAGGGCATAAGCGAAGCGCCAGTTGGATGCTCCGGGGTTGGTCTCGGTGGTGTTCGGGTCGTAGACGGTATCCCACTTGACGTGCGCGCCGCCGATACCGGCGCCGACATAAGGCGTGATGCCGTGCCAGGTGCCGATATCGACATAGGCATTGGCCAGCAGCAGCAGGGCGCTCATCTTCGACACTTCGGTCGACGTCGAGACGAGATCCGAGGTGCCGCCGTTGAAGTTCGACTTGAACCAGTAGTCGGCGGTCACGTCCGTACGCAGGTAATCGTTGATCTTGTAGCCGACACCGCCGCCGAGCGAGAAGCCGCCCTTGAGCTTGCCGTAGTCGAAACTCTTGCCGCCCGGTATGACCGTACAATTACAGGGATCGATGCCGTAGGTCATGTAGTCGATGCCGCGCACATCGGATTTGTGATAGTCGATGTCGCCGCGGATATACCAGCCGCCGACGTCGACCGGCTGTTCGTAGACCGGCGGCGGTGCCTCTTCTACCTGCGGCTCAGGCAGGTCGGCCGCGAACACCGGCCAGGCCAGGCCCGCGAACAGCAACGCGAACAGGGCCTTTCTTGCTGTATTGAACATGCTTGTCACCCCTAGGAACCCTCGGAACGCGATCGCGTCCGAACGAGATTGGCTTTCAGGCGTGGATAATGAATTGGAAAAGTTAAAAGGCGTTTAACCCTGTCGGTTAACCACGAATCTCTAAAATTCGAGGAATCCGGGCATGATTTCGATAGTAAGGGGGTCGCTCTCCGGCCAATAAAAAAGCCCGCCGAAATGGCGGGCCTGGATATGCAACCGGAGCAGTGACGTGACCCCCAGAGCAATTCCGTGAACCGGTGAAACACGCTGAGGGCGCGCTGGAGATCAGGCTGCGCTGCGGGTCTCCGAAATGACCTCGACAATGTCGTTGACGACGGCCTCGACCAGTTGCGGATCGTCGCCTTCGGCCATGACACGGATCAGCGGCTCGGTACCGGACGGACGGATGACCAGACGCCCGGCCTTGCCGAGACGGTTGCGCGCATCCTCGATCGCGGCCTTGACCGGAGCTTCCTCGAGCGGCTTGCCGCCGGCGATACGGACATTCTTCAAGAGTTGCGGCACCGGCTCGAATTTCTTCGACAGTTCGCTGACCGGGCGTCCCTGGCGCTTGATGCAGGCCAGCACCTGCAGCGCCGACACCAGGCCGTCGCCGGTGGTCGAGAAGTCCGACAGCACGATGTGGCCGGACTGTTCGCCGCCGACATTGAGCCCATGCGCGCGCATATGCTCCACGACATAGCGGTCGCCGACCTTGGTGCGGTGCAATTGCAGTTTCATGTCGCCGAGGAAGCGTTCGAGGCCGAGATTGGACATGACCGTCGATACCACGCCGCCGCCGGCAAGCCGTCCGCTCTGGTGCCAGGACTCGGCGATCATCGCCATGATCTGGTCGCCGTCGACGATAGCGCCATTCTCGTCGACGATGACGACGCGGTCTGCATCGCCATCGAGCGCGATGCCGATATCGGCGCGCACTTCATGCACCTTCTTCTGCAGGCCGGCCGGATGCGTCGAGCCGCATTCCTTGTTGATGTTGAAGCCGTTGGGTTCGACATTGATGGCCACGACCTCGGCGCCGAGTTCCCACAGCGCCTCGGGCGCCACCTTGTAGGCCGCGCCATTGGCGCAATCGACGACGATCCTGAGGCCGGAAAGCGACATCGAGCGCGGCAACGTACGCTTGGCGAACTCGATATAGCGGTCATGCACGCCATCGACACGCTTGGCGCGGCCAAGCCCGTCGGAATCGGCGAGTGTCAGTTCGATATCCTTGTCGAGCATGCTCTCGATGCGCTCTTCGATCTCGTCCGAAAGCTTGTAGCCATCCGGACCGAACAGCTTGATGCCGTTGTCGTAATAGGGATTGTGCGAGGCCGAGATCATGACGCCGATATCGGCGCGCAGGGAACGCACCAGCATGGCGACGGCCGGGGTCGGGATCGGGCCTAGCAGGAACACGTCCATGCCGGCGGCGCAGAGACCCGCCACCATCGCATTCTCGATCATGTAGCCGGAAAGCCTGGTGTCCTTGCCCAGAACGACGCGATGGCGGTGGCTGCCGCGCTGGAACGAAAGGCCAGCGGCCATCCCGACCCGCATGGCGATCTCCGCGGTCATCGGAAACTTGTTGGCGCGCCCGCGAATGCCGTCCGTGCCGAAGTAATTCCCTGCCATGCGAGTTCAATTCCCTGAAGGTTCTTTGCCGGCGCTTTAATGCCATAATTGACCGGCGAGCCATGATCACATTGTGTGATTATATGTTACCAATCCTTAGAAAATCATTGTTGTGCGCTGCACACAACAAGGCAGCGGCCCAACATGATGGCACCGCGGCGCTGCAATATACCAGTTCTGCGAGCTATATGCCGCAGCTGCACGCGGAAAATCTTGTTTTTGACCCGGTAAGGCACAATGATTTCATCACCTTATCGGAGGAGCAAGCTTTGGGCGATATATACGCCACTTAGCATCTGGCGCAACCGACCGTTGAGCGTTATTGATTCGCAGGGACGTATAATGGGCTGCTGCAATGGAGAAACGCTATGCTCATCCACCGACTTGCCACTTTGACCGGCCTCGCCGTAGTGACGTTGTTCCTGGCCGCGCCAGCCAACGCACTGACGATGGCCGAGTGCAGCACGAAGTATAACGCCGCCAAGGATGCGGGGACACTGGCCGGCCAGACCTGGAACCAGTTCCGCAAGGCGCAATGCGGCACCGATGCCGCCGCCACCACGGACACCAAGCCGGCCGATACCAAGAAGGCCGCCGAAACCAAGCCGGCCAAGGCAGCCAAGGCAGCGGCCGCCGACGCGGGCGCCGCGAAGGGGCTGACGGCCAAGGAATGCAGCGCCAAGTACCAGGCGGCGAAGGCCGCCGGCACGCTGAACGGCATGAAGTGGAACGACTTCCGCAAGACCGAATGCGCCGCCGGCGCATCCGCCGCCGCTGACACCACCAAGCCGGCAACCACCAAGGCAGCCGCGGCTCCCGCCGACAGTGGCGGCAAGGGCCTGAGCATGGCCGAGTGCAGCACCAAGTACCAGGCTGCCAAGACGGCGAACACCCTGAAGGGCATGAAGTGGAACGACTTCCGCAAGGCCGAATGCGGCGCCAGCGCCTCGGATGACGACACCGTGCCTGCCCCGAGTGAAGCAAATTACACCAAGGAGCCGGCGAGGCCGACGACGGTTGCGCCCAAGGGCGTCACCTTCCCGTCCGCGATCTCGCCGAAATATGCCAGCGAGACCCCCGGAAAGGGTCGCATGCACACCTGCCTCGACCAGTACTATGCCCTCAAGGACGCCAATGCGCTTGGCGGCCTGAAGTGGATCCAGAAGGGCGGCGGCTTCTACAGCCTGTGCAATGCCAAGCTGAAGGGCTAAGCTACGCATTCCCCCGGATCGATGAGGCATGAGCCGGTTGAGATCGAATTGAGTTAGACGGAAAGTCTGGCAAGGACAGGCAAAGGCCCGCGATGCATCTGCTTCGCGGGCCTTTTGTTGCTCGCGACGGCGCCCGCGGCCTTGCTCGCATCTATCGCGGAGCTGTCGGCATCAATTCGCCCACACTGCCCACCGCCGGCCCTTATCGCCAGCTCCCAAAGATTCTAATTGAACATATCAGGAACAAACAGTATACAAAAGGATGTCTAACTTGTTATCAACCGGGAGGATCTTATGCCCAATTTGAAATTGGCGGTATTGGCTGTGACGGCATCGGTTGCTTGGAGCGTCGCCCCTGCAAGCGCACTGACGATGAAGGAATGCGGCGAGACCTATCGGACAGCCAAAGAAGGCGGCACTCTGAACGGCATGGACTGGGCCGCTTTCCGCAAGGAGAAATGCGCGACGCCCGCTGCGGAGAGTGTCAGCGGCGATACCGTCAAAACCGCGCCGCAGCCGAAAAAGGAATCCGACGCGGCGGTCGCCCCCACTGTAGCGCCGGCAGGCGTGACATTCCCAACCACCCTCGCCGCCGAGTTCAAGACCGAAAAGCCCGCGAAGGCGCGGATGAAGACCTGCCTGCAGGGTTACCACGGCAACAAGGACGCGGGTACGTTGAACGGCCTTCGCTGGATCCAGAAGGGCGGCGGTTATTACAGCCTGTGCAATGCGCGGCTGAAAGCTGAATCATAAAAATGGAATACGGCGGATAAAGCGGTCACGCAGACGTTGAGCCGTGATCCTCGGGCTTGTCCCGAGGATCTGCTGTCCGCCCAGGCTCAGCTTGACGGCTGTGGCTCCATGCCGCCTTCGGGCTCGGGACCCTTCTTGCGGCGGCCGCCGGACTTCGGCACGGCCGAGCCGCGACTGGGCGGCGTGTCGTCGCCGAGATCGCGCGCGGGCTTCTCGCCGGCGATCAGCTGCTTGATCTCGTCGCCCGACAGCGTCTCGTATTCGAGCAGGCCCTGCGCCAGCGCGATCCATTCCTTCTTCTTCTTGGTCAGGATGGACTTTGCTGTCGAATAGGCCTCGTCGATCAGGCGACGCACTTCGGCGTCGATGATCTGCGCGGTCTCTTCCGAGATGTTTTGCGTGCGCGCCACCGAATGGCCGAGGAACACTTCTTCCTGGTTGTCGCCATAGGCGACATGGCCGAGCTTGTCGGAAAAGCCCCAGCGCGTGACCATGGCGCGCGCCAGCTTGGTTGCCTGCTCGATGTCGGAAGAGGCGCCCGAAGTGATGTTCTCCTTGCCGAATTTGAACTCCTCGGCAACGCGGCCGCCCATCATGATGGCAAGGCGCGAGATCATGTATTTGTAGCTCATCGAATAGCGGTCGCCTTCCGGCAACTGCATGACCATGCCGAGCGCGCGGCCACGCGGAATGATGGTGGCCTTGTGCAGCGGGTCGGCCGACGGCACGTTGAGCGCCAGTATGGCGTGGCCGGCTTCGTGATAGGCGGTCAGCTCCTTCTCGGCCTGGGTCATGGCCGATGAGCGGCGTTCGGCGCCCATCATGATCTTGTCCTTGGCGTCCTCGAACTCGGCCATGGTGACGAGGCGCTTGTTGCGCCGCGCCGCCATCAGCGCCGATTCGTTGACAAGGTTCATCAGGTCGGCGCCGGAGAAGCCCGGCGTGCCACGCGCGACAACCTTGAGATCGACATTGGGGGCCAGCGGCACGTTGCGCACATGCACCTTGAGGATCTTCTCGCGGCCGACGATATCGGGGTTCGGCACCACCACCTGGCGGTCGAAACGACCCGGACGCAGCAGCGCCGGATCGAGCACGTCGGGACGATTGGTGGCGGCGATCAGGATGATGCTTTCGTTGGATTCGAAGCCGTCCATCTCGACCAGCAGCTGGTTCAGCGTCTGCTCGCGCTCGTCATTGCCGCCGCCGAGGCCGGCGCCGCGGTGGCGCCCGACCGCGTCGATTTCGTCGATGAAGATGATGCAGGGCGCGTTCTTCTTGGCCTGGTCGAACATGTCACGCACGCGGGATGCACCGACGCCGACGAACATCTCGACGAAGTCCGAACCCGAAATGGTGAAGAACGGCACGTTGGCTTCGCCGGCGACCGAGCGGGCGAGCAGCGTCTTGCCGGTGCCGGGAGGGCCGACCAAAAGCACGCCGCGCGGAATCTTGCCGCCGAGACGCTGGAACTTCTGCGGATCGCGCAGGAACTCGACGATCTCTTCCAGATCTTCCTTGGCTTCGTCAACGCCGGCGACGTCCTGGAACGTGACGCGGCCATGCGCCTCCGTCAGAAGCTTGGCCTTCGACTTGCCAAAACCCATGGCGCGCCCTGATCCAGACTGCATCTGGCGCATGAAGAATATCCAGACGCCGAGGATCAGGATCATCGGCAGCCAGGAGATCAGGTAGCCGAACAGCGAATTGGAACCGTCGGTCTCGGGCCGCGCATTGATGGTGACGTTCTTGTCCTGCAGCCGCGAGACCAGCTGGGGATCGCCGGGCGAATACGTCTGGAAGCCGGTGGAATTGTCGGTGTAGGTGCCGGTGATGCGGGCGCCCGCAATGGTCACCGTCTTGACCCGGCCGGCCGCGACATCCTGCAGGAACTGCGAATAAGGCACATCGCTCGAAGCCCCGCGCGTCTGCGGCGTCTGGAACAGATTGAAGAGAGCGATGAGCAGGACCGCTATGATCGCCCAGAGCGCGAGGTTGCGATAGTTCGGATTCATCAATTGTCCCGTTGGCGTCCGCGCACGGACAGCATCATGAGAGGAAACTTGAGCCTAACATAGGGAGAGCGTCTCCCCTTGCCAAGCAGAACAGCACGTCTGGGTTAAGCTTTCGGCCACCATCAATCGGCACTGTGGCCGCCCAATGGCGAAGCGGGAAGCGGTGACGCGCCGATCAGTTCGGCGACGGCCCGCGCCGGCGCCAGATCGAAGGACGGCAGAAAGCGGGAAAAAGGCGACACGACCGGTCGCGCCGCGAACGCCAGCGACCCCGGCCCGCCCTGCGGCGAACCAGGCTTTTCAAGGGCTTGTCGCAATGTCGGTTCCGCGGCCATTGCGGCGCGCATCAGGCTTGCCGGGGTTTTTCCATCATCGATCGCCAGCCGCCTCGCAGCTGTCACGCCCAACGGTGCGATCAACAATGCGCCGGACCTGTCGTTCAATGTGATGTGGCGGCGGCCGTCCCAGATGGTGTTGTCGACAGCGGTTGCGGCGGGCGGCAAACCCCGCGCCTCGCGGCGCAGGAAGAGACCGGTTCGCCGGAAATCGACCACCGTCCGCGACAATGTGGCGCAAAGAAATCCGGCCTTCAGCCGGCCCAACAGCGCCTCGCTGCGCGCCTGGTCCGGCAGGAAGGCACCGCCTCCGGCGGTGGCCAGCAGGATGCGCAACGCATAGGCGGGCGCCCGGCCGTCGTCCGCGGTCAGCATTGCCGGATCGAGCCGGACGAGACCCGTGCACGGCTGGCTGGCGAAGCGATGGATCAGATCGGCAGCGCTGGCGCCAAGCTGCCTGCGCTCGACGGCGGCTTGGCCCGCGAGCCGCAGCGCATTCTCCATGTGGCCGGCACTTTCGCCGGCAAGTGCTGCGCGCACGCGCGGCCGCTCGAAGGCCTCGTCGATATTGGTCGGGTCATCGGCCCAGCCAACATGTTCATGCCGCAGGAAATCGCGAAGCGCCGAGCGCCGCATCTCCAGAAGTGGGCGAACGATCCACTCGCGCCAGTCATAGAGGGTGGCCGGCGCCATGCCGGCAAGCCCACGGCCTGCAATGTCGGCAAGCTCCCGGCCGCGTGCATGCCGCATCAGCACCGTCTCGGCCTGGTCGTCGGCGGTATGACCGGTGACGATCAGGCCGATGCCTTCCGCGCGCGCCGCCTCGGCCAGCAGATGGTAGCGCGCCTCGCGCGCCGCCGCCGGCAGGCCGGTCGATGGCTTGCGCCCGGACCACGTCAGGGTGCGGTGGGCAATGCCGCGCTCGGCGCACAGCTTCGCCACGGCTTGCGCCTCGGCTGCCGAACCCTGGCGCAGGCCATGGTCGATCGTCACGGCCAGCAGCTTCGCTGACGATGCGGTTCGGTCGAGATGCTGTTTGAGAAGGAGAAGCAGGGCGGTCGAGTCGCTGCCGCCGGACACGGCCGCAATGGCGCCGCGGGTAAAATCGATAGGCGAAAAAAGTCTGGTCGAAAGATCAGGCTCGGTGTCGAGCATCAACGCATGTCGTCCAAAGGCGGTCGCGGTCCAAGGACCAAGACATGCCTGGGAAAAATCAGCACGCAGCCAGGGCCTTCTCCTGCTTGACGCGTTCCTTCAGGGCACTGGAGATGTCGGGGTAGCGCTTGCCGACTTCGCTGAAGGTGGCGCAGGCGACGTCGTGCTGCTTGAGGCCGACCAGCGACACGCCGAGTTTCAACAGCATGTCGGGCGCCTTCTTGGCCTTGGGGTAGTCCTTGCTGGCGGCGAGGAAGACTTCGGCCGCGTCGCGGTATTTCTGCTGGCCAAGCAGCGATTCACCCAGCCAGTAATGCGCGTCCGCCGCCTTCGCATCGCGCGGGAAGCGCGAGATATGATCGCGAAAACCCTGTTCGGCGGTGCTGTAGTCGCCCGACAGGATGAACTGGTAGGAATTGCGGTAGAGTTCCTCCGGGTCCTTGGTGGAGGGCAGCGCCGCGACGATCGTGCCATTGGACTTGCCGGCCTTGGCCGGAGCGCCGGTGGCCGGGGCGCCATCTTGCGCCGGCGCGGTCGACTGGGTGTTGCCGCCGGCATCGATCACATTGCCGTTCTTGTCGACGGTGATGGAACCAAAGGTCTTTTCCGGGGCTCCCGTGCCGGGGATCACCTTGCCGGGGTCGCCATCGGGCGATTCGACGATGACGTCCTCGACAGTCTTGCCGCCCGCGGACTGATTGCCGCCGGGCGCGGCGCCGGCATCGGCCGGAGCCTGGGTAGCCGGGGCCGCCGCCACGTCGGCGTTGGTGTCGGGGGTGGCGTCGGATTTCTTCTGCGCCGGAGGCTGTCCGCCTTGCGCGCCGCCTTCAAGCTGCTGGAAGCGGAACTCGTTGTCTTCCTGCTGCTTGCGCATCTGTTCCTGCATCTGCAGGATCTGGAAATTGAGCTCTTCGATCTTGCCGTTCATCTGGCGCAGTTGGTCCTCGAGCCCGGTGGCGCCGGCGCCGTTCGACTGCTGCGCAAGCTGGACCTGGTCGGGTTTCTTCTTGTCGCCGAAGAGGCTCGGCAACTCGATGCTCGGCAGATGGAAGGAAAAGCCGCTGTCGGTTGACTGCCCTGGGGCGCTTGCCCCCGGACCGCTTGCCAGGGCGGTGAAGCCTGATAGGAGCAGCGCCGCAAGCGTGCCGCTCAGAACCGATCTCAAATGCATGTGCCTCTCGCCGTGTGTCGTTAGTCTGTTCGCGCCTTCCAATCAGGATGGGACCAGCCAGGCGCCCTCGGCTCATAGCAGGACGCGAGACTTCGGCCAAATTTTGTTTCGGTCACCCGGATATGAAAAAGGCGGCCCGAAGGCCGCCTTTCGCGAAGCTGTGTTGCATTTTTGCCAGTCGGCGCGATCGCGTCTCCCGACGCGCGGCCAACTCAGGAACCGGCGCCGCTGAGCGTGGTGACGGCGCGGCGATTCTGCGACCAGCAGGAGATGTCGTCGCACACCGCGACCGGACGTTCCTTGCCGTAGGAAATGGTCTTCAGGCGGCTGGAAGCGACACCCTTGGAAACGAGGAAGTCGCGGGCGGCGGCGGCGCGGCGGGCGCCGAGCGCCAGATTGTATTCGCGCGTGCCGCGTTCGTCGGCGTGACCTTCGACGACGATGGCGTACTGCTTGTACTGGTTCAGCCACTGCGCCTGGCGGGCCAGCGTCGTCTGCGCATCGGCACGGATCGAGGACGAGTCCGTATCGAAGAAGATCCGGTCGCCAATGTTGACGGTGAAGTCCTGCGCCGAGCCGGGCGTTGCGGCGCCGGCACCGTTGAGGCCAAGATCGGCGGCGCTGTTGGGCGTCTTCTTCGAAGCGCAACCGGCGATGGCGAGCATCGCCACCAGCGCGATCATGACCGGGTTTCTGGTAAGTGCTGCGATACGGCCCATGCCGCCTCTCCTTCGCATTTCGAGTGATTTCGTTGATCACCCAGTAACCACGTTTGGGTTAACCGGCATTCAAGAAACACGGTTAAAATTTGGTTTAGGCTGCCCGTCCGCAACCTTTTGATCGGGGTCACAGTTGGCGCGGACCCTAGGCGGAAATGCGGCCAAAACGCGACGAAGGCATGGAAAAGGGGCCGAAACGGCCCCTTTTCAGCATGTGTGGCAATTCGGCCGACGCTATTCCAGCAGCGGCGACCAGGCCGGATCCGACGCGAAGTTCGCGGTCGGGATCGGCTGCTCATTGCGGCCGGTGAGATCGACAGAAACCAGCTTCGGGCCGCCATTGGAGTCGCGGAAGAACATCAGCACGCGGCCGTTTGGCGCCCAGGTCGGTCCTTCCTGCTGGAAACCGGACGACAGAATGCGCTCGCCGGAACCGTCGGTCTTCATGACGCCGATCTGGAATTCGCCGCCGGTCTGCTTGGTGAAGGCGATGAGATCGCCGCGCGGCGACCACACCGGCGTTGAATAGACGCCGTCGCCGAAGGAGATTCGGGTCTGGCCCGAGCCGTCGGCGCCCATGACATAGATCTGCGCGCGGCCGCCGCGGTCGGAAGTGAACACCACCTTGCTGCCGTCGGGCGAATAGGAGGGCGAGGTGTCGATGGCGGTCGAGTTGGTCAGCCGCGTCGTCGAGCGGCTGCGCAGGTCCATGGCGAAGATGTTGGAATTGCCGTCGTCGCGCAGCAGGCTCATGATCACCTTCTGGCCGTCGGGCGAGAAGCGCGGCGCAAACGTCATGCCGGGGAAATTGCCGACCAGTTCGCGCTGCCCGGTCTCGATCTGCAGGAGATAGACCCGCGGCTGGCCGCTCTCATAGGACATGTAGGTGATTTCCTGCCGGTTCGGCGAGAAACGCGGCGTCAGCACGATCGACCGGCCGTCCGAGAGATAGCGGACATTGGCGCCGTCCTGGTCCATGATGGCCAGGCGCTTCTTGCGCGCGTTCTTGGCGCCGGATTCGTCGATGAACACCACGCGCGTGTCGAAGTAGCCCTTCTCGCCGGTCAGCCGTTCATAGATGGCGTCCGCGATGATGTGGGCGACGCGGCGCTGGTTGGCGTCGTTGGCGAAGAACTGCTCACCCGACATCTGCTGTCCGGCGAAAGTGTCCCAAAGCCGGTACTGCGCACGGATGCGGCCATCGGCCTCCTTGCTGACGCTGCCGGTGACCAGCGCCTGCGCGTTGATCACCTTCCAGTCGTCGAAGCGGGGTGCGGCATCCGGGTTCGAGATCTTCTCGATGAAGGCGCTCTTGTCGATCGGCGCGAACAGGCCCGAGCGCTTCAGGTCGGCCGTGACGATCTGAGAGATCTGCGCGCCAAGCGCGTCGCCGCCCTGGAAATCCGTGATGGCGATCGGCAGCGGCTCGACATTGCCTTTGTTGACGTTGAGCTCGACGAGCGCCCACGCCGGCATGGGGACTACCGCCGTCATGCCCATCGCCATCGCTGCGACCATCAGGAGCGGCTTGAGGAAGGATCTCATATCTTCTCGCTTCTCTTCTTTTGATTGGTTGGGCGCCAGGCCTAGAGGCCGAGCATCTCCCTTGGATCGAAAGTGACCCGGATGTCGTTCCAGATGTCCTGCTTGCCGGCAGGAACCTGCAGGCCGGCCACGTCGCATTTCTGAACCGCACGAACCGCGCTTTCATCGAACTGCCGGTTGCCGCTCGACTTTTCAACGGACGGACGGCCATCGAGCTTGCCGGAGTTGTCCAGGTTGAAGCGCACGACCACGACGAAATTCTCCGAACCCTCGAGGCCGACAGGCAATGTCCAGCAACCACCCAACTGGCTTTCCAGAGCGCCCTGCTCCGACTTCGAAAGCTTCTGGCCCTGATCCTTGTCGCCGCCGAGCGAGGCCTGCTGCGTCGAGCGCTTGGCGCCGCCGCCGGACGGCTTCTGCTTGTCGAGGAGCGCGGAGATCTCGTTCGCGTTGAACTGCTTGTCGTCGGATTTCGGTTTCGACGACGCTTCCTTGACCGGCTTGTCGGCATCCTTGCGTTCAGGCGCCTTGGCGCTTTCAGCCTGTGCCGGCTGTGGCTTCGGCCGCGCTTCCGGCGCGGGCGCCGAGCTCGGCAATTGCGTCTCTTCGGTCGGCGGATCCTTGGCTATGGCCTCGGCGACGGCATCCGGCTTGACCTCGGGTGTCGGATCGATGGCAGCGGTCTTGTCCTGCGGCGGCGGGGTCGGCGCCGGCTTGGCCGGCGTCGGCTTCGGCTCGGTCTGCTTGACCGGCTCGGGCTTGACCTCTTCCTTGGGCGTCGGCGCGGGCGCCACTTCCGTCGCCGGAATGGGCTTCGGCTTTTCCTGCGGCTTCGGTACGTCCTCGGTCTTCGGCGTCTCTTTGGGGGTCGGCGCGGGCGGCGGGGCCGAGGTCATGTCGACGGGCTTCGGCTTGGCCTCCGGCGTTATCGGCTTGTCGGTGTCGACGCTGTTCTCGCCGACCTTCTGCGAAGCCGGCACGATATCCGGGCGCTGCGTCGGCAGCGGCGCCGGCTTTTCATGCATCACGGCCTTCTTGTCGCCCTGCAGCGTCTGCGCGATGGCTTCCATCGGCACGATGTCGACCGCGACCGACTCGACATCGGCGGACGGAAGCGCGGCCGGCGCCGACAGCGTGAACAGGCCGAAGGCCAGCACCGCCGTGTGCAAGATCACCGATGTGGTGAGGCCGGTCTTCATCGCGCGTCTATTGATCCTGTTCCTGCAGCGAAACCAGGCCGATATTCTTGTAGCCGGCGGCCGAAATGCGGGCCATCACCTTCATCGCCGTGCCGTAGTCGGTGGACTTGTCACCACGGATGAAGATGCGCTCCTCGTAACCGGTCTTCGAGATCGCCTGCAGCTTGGCCACCAGCTCTTCGATCGGGATCTCGGTTTCCTGGAGATAAATCTGGCCGGTGGCGTTGATCGAAACGGTGATCGGCTGCGTGTCGGCATTCATCGCCTTGGCCTGCGTGTCGGGCAGGTCGATCGGCACGCCGACCGTCAGCATCGGTGCGGCGACCATGAAGATGATCAAAAGCACCAGCATCACGTCGACCATCGGCGTGACGTTGATTTCCGACATCAGCCCATGGTGACGGCCGCGCCGCCTGTGGCCGCGCCCGCCGCGTCCCGCCATGCCTACGGACATACCCATCAGCTACTCCTCAGGCCTTCGGCGCGACTTTTTCATCGATTTGGCGCGAGAGTATGGCGGAGAACTCGTCGGAGAACCCTTCCATGCGCACCGCGAGCTTGCTCGCATCCGATGACAGCTTGTTGTAGGCGATGACCGCCGGGATGGCGGCGAGCAGGCCGATGGCCGTCGCCAGCAACGCCTCGGCGATGCCGGGTGCGACAACCGCAAGGCTGGTGTTCTTGGAGCCGGCGATGGCCTGGAACGAGGTCATGATGCCGATGACCGTGCCGAACAGACCGATGAACGGGGCCGCCGAGCCCGTGGTGGCGAGGAAGCCGAGGCGGCCCTCCAGCTTCTCCATCTCGCGGGTCAGCGCCAGGTCCATTGCCTTGTCGATGCGGGTCTGCAGCCCGAGCGGCGTCTTGGCGCCTTTCTCGAAGCTCTTCTTCCACTCGCGCATGGCGGCGACGAAAATGGCGCCCATGCCTGAGGTTTTGCGGTCGGCGAGTGTGCGGTAGAGTTCCTCCAGCGACTGCCCGGACCAGAAGACCTGCTCGAAGCGGTTCAGCGCCAGCCGCATCCGGCCATAGGCAACAAGCTTGTCGATGATGATCGCCCAGGTCCAGACCGAGGCGCAGAGCAGCCCGATCATGACCAGCTTGACCACCCAGCTGGCCTGCATGAACAGCGCCCAAATCGACAATTGCGCGCCCGGTTCGGCGAGTGCGATATTTTCCATCGTTACGTCCTTAAGATTTTCCGGGCGAAGCTGGCGGCTGGCCCCTGGCATCCCTTGTGGTCGGTTCGCACGAAGCTACCGGACGCCCCAAACCGTGCCGTTAGCGGCCTTTTCAGGGCAAATATTGGTGAAAGGAAGGCGCTCGGTAGCGCCAATCTTCACCAATCTCTTCATGAACCGTTATGGTTAAGGATGGGTTAGTGAATAAGGCGCGGCGCATTGCCGCGCCTGCCAGTCCCCGAACCGGGCCTGCGTCAACTCATGCGCCGCTCAAAGGTGGGTGAGATTCAGGTTAGGCCAGTCGAAAACGGTGGGCTCCGAGAACCGGAGCGGAGCGTACTTCTGGGAGCGCCGTTCTGCTGCGTCGCAGTAGAACGGGGAAGCGCAGGAAGCCGCCGTTTGCCGGCCGGCATCACCTGAATATCAGCCCGCCTTGGGCATGAACGCCGCGACCCACTCCTTGGGAAAACGCCGCGGCCGGCCATTCTCGCCGATGATCGCCGCCTCGACCCTGGCTTCGACCAGCACCTCGTCGCCGCGCTTGAGCTGCTGCGCCATGAAGATGCGCGCGCCGGAAATGGTGTCGGTGCGGGTGTCGACGGTCAGGATGTCGTCGATGCGGGCGGGACTGCGGAAGTCGATCTCCATGCGGCGCACCACCCAGACGATCTTCTCCCCATGCTTGCCGTCGGCGAGTTCCGTGTGATGCACGCCGGTGAGCCTGAGATAGTCGGAGCGGCCGCGCTCGAGAAATTCGAGATAGCGCGCGTGGTAGACGACGCCGGAGAAATCGGTGTCGGCATAATAGACCCGCGCCATCAGCCGGTGGCCGAACGCCGTCAGCGCGCCGGAAAGCCCGGCCAGCAGCGTCGCCGATTCACCATGATCGTCCATTGCGCTTCCTTTTTCAGTCGCGGCGAGGCACCTGTTCCGCGCGTGACCTAGAGCATGATCCCGAAAACTGGGAACCGGTTTTCTCGGCCAAACGGGTTTCCGTTTGGCCAGAGATCATGCTCCAGAAACATCGGATGGCACTGTTGAGGGCGATGATCAAGAGCTTGATGGCGGCGCTGCTGTTGCTGATGGCCTTGGCGCTGCCTGGTCAGGCGGCTACTTTTGCGATGAAGCGCGGCCTCAATCTCGACCAGTGGGTCACCTGGCCCGGCGAGGATCAGTGGGGCGCCGCCAAGACCATACTGCCCTATCCGGAATGGCGCAAATTCCTCAAGGCCGACGATCTCAGAGCACTCAAGGAAGCGGGTTTCGATTTCCTGCGCATGCCGGTCGACCCGTCGCCTTTCCTGTCCGACCAGACAACGGCGTTGCGTGGAGACCTCTATGGCAGCGTGCTGGACTCCGTGCGCATGATCAACCGCGCCGGCCTGAAGGTGATCGTCGACATGCACCTGATCCCGGCCGGCGGCAGCCGCAAGATCGGCATGGCGCAGGTAATGGACGATCCCCAGACCTTCGACCGCTACGTCGACATGGTGCGCAAGGTGGCCCGCACCCTGGCCGGCGAAGATCCGAGCCAGGTCGCCTTCGAATTGATGAACGAACCGATCGTCGACTGCGACAGCGACGGCACCAGCCTGTGGCCGGACCGCCAGCGCAAATTGTTCGCCGCGGCACGATCCTCGGCGACGAAATTGACCTTGGTGCTGACCGGCGGCTGCTATTCCGCCGCTTCGTCCCTGGAGAAGATCGATCCCAAGGCGATCCCCGACGACAATGTCATCTGGACATTCCATTCCTATGATCCATTCCTGCTCACCCACCAGGGCGCGACCTGGGCAGGCGACTTTATCCCTTATGTGACCGGCCTGCCCTATCCGCTCGATGCTGTGCCGAAGGCGCAGCTCGACGTCACGCTCGACACCATCCGCGCCCGGATCAAGGCCGAAGCGCCGTGGACACGGCAGAGCGGGCTGCTTGCCTATCTCGACGAACAGATCGCCAGCATGGACAGCCCCGGCAAGCTGCTAGGCCTGATGGACGCGCCGTTCAAAAAGGTCGAGGCATGGGCGAAGGCCAACGGCATCAGGCCCGAAAACATCACGCTTGGCGAGTTCGGCATGATCCGCCAGGAATACGGCAATGCCTATGTAATGCCGGCACGGTACCGCGCCGCTTACGTCAAGGACATGATCGCCCGCGCCGAGGCGCATGGTTTCTCATGGTCGGTGTGGAGCTATGGCGGCGCCTTCGGCATCGTCGATGCCTTCAATGGCGACAAGGCCGAGCCGGATGTGATGGACGTGATCCGCTCGCTTCCCTGAGCAATGTCGTTCAAATCAGCCAAGGTCGATCTGCAGGACCTCCGGGCGCACGCCGAAACGCACCGGCATGATGCTGAAGCCGAGCCCGCCGGAGACGATCAGATTGCGGTCGTTCTCGACGACATGGCCATAGGCGTAGCGGTTGCCGAAACGCGACGGCACGACGGGCGAATAGCCAAACAGCCGCACCTGCCCGCCATGCGTGTGGCCCGACAGGGTCAGCGAAACCCGCGACGGGACGGTCGGAAAAATATCGGGCTCATGGGCGAGCAGGATGATCGGCGCGGAATCGCCAACCTTGGCCAAAGTGCCGTCGAGATCGTCGAGCCCCTTGCAGTCGTCGCCCCTCCTGGCCGGCAGCAGCGCCAGCTGGTCGGCAAGGCCGGCGATCCAAACGCCATGGCCATCCTTTTCCAGGCGCACGACATCGTTCTCCAGCACCGGGATGCCGGCCTTTTCCAGGGCCTTGCGTGCGATGATTGGACCCGCGCCGGCGCGCTGCGCAAAGCCGTCGCTCCACCAATCATGGTTACCAAGGATCGACAGAACGCCGAGCGGCGCCTTGAGGCCCGACAGGGCGGAGGCCCACTGCGACGGCGTCACCGGTCCCGTCACCAGGGGCATGCCGGCAATGTAGTCGCCCAGCAGCACGATGAGGTCCGGTTGCAGCGCATTGGCGTCTTCGACGAGCGAAGCAATACGTTCCGGCGTCATCCACGGCCGGCAGGCATGAATATCGGCGAGCGCGACAACCCGCAGCTTCAGGCCATCAGGCCAGTGCGGCGGCGACAGAGCGTAGCGCTTCACATGGGTCAATAGCATCGGCTCGATGCCGACCGCATAGGCGCCGAGCGCGGCAGCCGTCAGGAACGACCCGCCGATGAAACGCAGGAACCCGCGTCTGGTTATCATGGATTGGCTCCAAGCCCTTCGATCGCTCGATTCCCCGCACGCGTCCGATAAAATCCACGATTACGCCGGCAAATCGGCAAAGACGCGCAGATTTTGCGCAGGATGGGTCACATATCCTTGATCACTGGTCTGGGAACCCGCGCCTGAACGCTTGGCGGCTATTCTTCCTGGAACAGGTTGATCTGCTGCTGCGCCAAATCCTTCGGCGCATCGAGGCCGAGATGGCGCCAGGCATTGGCCGTCAGCATGCGCCCGCGCGGCGTGCGCTGGATGAAGCCCTGCTGGATCAGATAGGGCTCGATGATGTCCTCGATGGCGTCGCGCGGCTCGGACAGGCCGGCGGCGATCGTCTCGATACCGACCGGCCCGCCGCCGAAATTGCGGGCGATCATCGAGAGATAGCGGCGGTCGAGCGCATCGAGGCCGAGCGCGTCGACCTCCAGCCGGGTCAATGCCTCGTCGGCGATCAGGCGATCGACATGGCCGTCGCCGGCGACCGAGGCGAAGTCGCGCACGCGGCGCAACAGCCGCCCCGCGATGCGCGGTGTGCCGCGCGCGCGCCGCGCGATCTCCAGCGCGCCGTCGTCGCCGAGCGGCATTTGCAGGATGCGCGCGCCGCGCCGGACGATCTGCTCCAGTTCCTCGACCGTATAGAAGTTGAGCCGCACCGGAATGCCGAACCGGTCGCGCAGCGGATTGGTGAGCAGGCCAAGCCGCGTGGTGGCGGCGACGAGGGTGAAGCGGGCGAGGTCGATCTTGACCGAGCGCGCCGCCGGCCCCTCGCCGATGATCAGGTCGAGCTGGAAATCCTCCATCGCCGGATAGAGGATTTCCTCCACCGCAGGGTTGAGCCGGTGGATCTCGTCGATGAACAGCACGTCGCCTTCTTCGAGATTGGTGAGCAGTGCGGCGAGATCACCGGCCTTGGCGATGACCGGCCCGGACGTCGAGCGGAAATTGACGCCGAGTTCGCGCGCCATGATCTGCGCCAGCGTCGTCTTGCCCAGCCCCGGCGGCCCGACGAACAGCACATGGTCGAGCGCCTCGTTGCGGCCCTTGGCGGCCTCGATGAAGACCTTGAGGTTGGCCCGCACCGCCGCCTGGCCGACAAAATCGGCGAGTGTTTGCGGCCGCAAGGTCTGATCGGCATCCTCGCCGCGTTTTTCCGGAGCTATGAGACGGGGCGACAGGCTCATGCTGTCTTCCTTGCATATGGCAAGAGGAGGGGCAAGCGAGCCCTCACCGCGCCAGTTCCTTCAGCCCGAAGCGGATAAGCTTCGAGGCATCCGCGTCCTCGCCCGCAGTCTTCAGCGCCGCGGCCACCGCATTGGCGGCGGTGTCGCGCGAATAACCGAGATTGACCAGCGCCGAGACCGCGTCGGTGATCGGGGCCGGGGCGACACCTTCACCGAGCTCCTGTTTCAGGCCGATGGTGCCCGAGGCCGCGCCCGCATAGGCCGGCGCCTTGTTCTTCAATTCGGTGACGATGCGCTCGGCCACCTTCTTGCCGACACCAGGCGCGCGGGAAACCATGGCGATGTCGCGCAGCGCGATCGCATTGGCCAGATCGGCGGGCGCCAGCGTCGACAGGATGGCGAGCGCCACCTTGGCGCCGACGCCCTGCACATTGCTCATCAACAGCCGGAACCATTCGCGCTCCAGCGCCGACTGGAAGCCGTAAAGCCGGATCATGTCCTCGCGCACATAGGTCTCGATGAACAGCACCACCGCCTCGCCGGGCGAAGGCAGCGCTGCCAGTGTGCGCGCCGAACAGTAGGCGACATAGCCGACGCCATGAATGTCGACGAGGCAATGATCCTCGTCGATCTCGTCCAGCGTGCCCTTGAGCTTGCCGATCATGCCCAACAATTCCTCACGATGCCAATGCCGCCATCCGATAGGCAGCGCTCTGCCGGTGGTGCGCGTGGCAAATTGCGATGGCCAGCGCGTCGGCGGCATGTTCGGTGTCGAAGGTCGCCTTGGGCAGCAGCACTTTCACCATCATGTGGATCTGCTTCTTGTCGCCATGGCCGACGCCGATGACCGCCTTCTTCACCGCATTGGGCGCGTATTCGGCGACGACAAGGCCGGCACGCGCCGGCACCAGCATAGCGATGCCGCGCGCCTGGCCGAGCTTCAACGTTGCCACAGCATCCTTGTTGACGAAGGTCTGTTCGACGGCCGCCTCATGCGGCATTGCCGCATGCAGGACTTCGGCGAGCCCGTCATGCAATTGGCAGAGCCGCGTCGCCAGCGCCGCCTTGTCCTCGGAGCGCACCGTGCCGGACGCGACGAAGCGCAAGGAATTGCCGAGGCTCTCAACGATGCCCCAGCCGGTGCGCCTGAGCCCCGGATCGATGCCGATGATGCGAATCGCGTCCCCCATCCGGTCACTTTACCTCCGGGGGACAGCGATGCCAGCGAAATGTGAACAAACCGGAAACGGAGGCCTATCCGGCGGGAAATAGTCCGAAGCCGCTCAGTTGCGGGCGAACGCCGTGTTGAGCAGGCTGATCTGGTCGGAAACCGGATTGGGCCGGCGGCCCATCGGCTGCATGTCGACCACGGCGCCGGCGCCGTAGATCTCGTCGTCCATGCGGCGCACCAATGCCTGCAGGCGAAGCGAGCGGTTGACCAGGTCGAGGAACTCCTCGGGCAATTCGGCCCAGCCGGCGGCTTCATCATGCGCGGAAGCGGTATCGAGGCGCACCTTGGACTTTTCCGAAGCGACCTGGTCGCGGGTCATCTCGCCGGAATTGGCCGCGCGCTGCAAAAGCAGCCATGAGGCCACCTGCATCAGCCGGGTCGTCAGCCGCATCGATTCGGCCGCGTAGAGCGTGGCCGCCAGCCGGGACAGCTTCTTGGCCTCGGCGCGGCCCTTGCCGTCGAGATACTCGGCCGCCTGTTCGACCAGCCCCATGCCTTCCTGGTAGAGCGGTTTGAAGGAGTGCGAAAAAACCCGACGCTCCGCCAGTTTGACGGTGTTCGCACTGCCCTTCGAAGGCTCGTTCATTGATACGCCCCTGCACTTGCAACCGGCCGATTCGGTTCTCTGCCGATACACCCGGCACCCTATCTGACTGAAGCTTGAAAATGCGCTTTGCACGGGGTGAAGGCAAGCACATGTTTAACAGAAGGTTAACGGCGGGCCGTTGCGTCAGGGTCCCTGGAATGCGGACAAAAAAAGAGCCGCGGATAAGGCGGCTCTCAGGAGTTTAACAGGGAGGCGTCAAACAAAGTGGCTCCAACCACTCGGTAAGAATCCAGATCACTGGATGCGCATAGTAAACGCCTGTAAAGCTTAATGAACCTTTAACGGCCCCGATGTTTTTTGACCGAATGCCCCCTTTCTGTGCCGTAACAGCACAGCCCCGAAGCTCATTCAGGCCTTCTTCCAGACGGCCGGCAAGGCGATGAAGGCAAACAGCAGCATGGCCGCGTAGAACCCCATCGAGGACGCCGCCACCATCGGTTCGATCGCGGCATTGCCGGCAAGCAGGAAGTAGAGCCCGATCAGCAGGCCGATGCCGCTGATCGCCGTCAGCCAGAAATGGACGACGGCGAGCGTCTTTTGCCCGACCGCCGGAAACAGATGGTAGAAAAAGGCGAAGACCGCCGACATCAGCCATCCGGCCACCATCGTGTGGGCGTGAGTCGGCATCTGGCCATGGTCCTGGCTGATCGCCATGGACAGGCCGAGCGCCATGCCGCACAGCGCATAGATGATGGCCAGCGTGAAGAAATTCCGTGCTACCCCTTGCATATGTCCCCTCGATTGCCTCTTCCCGTCTGCGGGAATGGGTTGATTGTCAGGCGATTCCTGTCGCCACCGGCTCCCGGCGTCGGCGCACTAGCATTGGCAATGTTTCCGGACGATGTCGCGCCAAACCCCTCCCGACACTTCGTATATTAGCAGAAACGAATCTGGGCATCTGCGGTCGTTGCAGCTTATGCCCGCGAAAAAGGTAGCCGAAACAGAGCCGGGTTTTCCGCGACATCGTTCCGAAACACGCGCCGCGCTAAACGCCCGCTCCTCTGACGGCTGGCGCAAATCCGCTCCACCGCAAACCTACCCGGAGCAAGCCATGGACTGGTACTCGATCGTCAAATTCCTCCACGTCACCTCGGCCATTTTGTGGGTCGGAGGCGGCTTCGTATTGTTCCTCCTCGGCGTGCTTGCCGAGCGCGCCGGCAACATCGAGGACAAGCTTCAGGCGATACGGGCCAGCGGGCAGCTGGGCGGGCGTTTCTTCGCGCCGATGTCGATGCTGACCCTGATCTTCGGCCTCATCATGTGCGGCTTCTGGGTCGGCTTCTCCGACCTGTGGATCATCATCGGCCTGGCCGGCTACGCCACGACCTTCTCGATCGGCATGCTAATCTTCAAGCCGACCGGCGAGCGCATGGGCGCGATGATCGCCAACGAGGGCATCACGCCGGCTGTTCTGGCCATCGGCCAGCGCATGATGAGCGCGGCACGCTTCGACTATGCGGTGATGCTGGTGATCGTCGCCGACATGGTGCTCAAGCCGACCATGCATGATATCGGCATCCTCGCCGGCATGGCGCTGGTCATGGCAGCGGGCGCTATACTGGCCTTTGGCGGCAGCCGTCGCCTCGTGCCGAGCGCCGCCTGATCTCCCTGACGGTGAGAGCGGCCGACGAGCCGCCTCGCCTGTCTACATCAGGCCGGCGAGGCCGTCCCACAAAAGCTTCAGCGCCACGACCGCCACGGTCGCGTAGGTGAAGGGATAAAAAATCTCCGGCCGCATGCGCCGCACCAGCCAGGCGCCGGCGATCGTCGAAAGCGGCGCCAGCGGCATCAGCACGGCCGACGCCGTCAGGTTGGCGGTGTCGAACTGGCCGAGCGCGAAATAGGGGATGAGCTTCAGCGCATTGGTCGCGGCAAAGAAGATCGCAGCGGTGCCCGACAGGACCTTGGGGTCGAGCCGGATCGGCAGCGCATAGACCTGGAAGGGCGGGCCGCCGACATGGGCGACGAAGCTGGTGAAGCCGGCGACCGTCCCCCAGATCGCCGCAGCCACGCGGTTGGGTTCGGCGGCGTGGTCGGCACCATGGCGGAACTGCAGATAAAGCCAGCGCAGCACGAAGATGATGGCAACGGCGCCGACGATGAGCCGCACCGCTTCCTCGGTGACCAAAGCCGCCGTCAGCCAGCCAAGGCCGATGCCGATGACGGCGCCCGGCATCATGTCGACCAGCATCTTGCGGTCGTAGACGCCCCACCATGTCCACACCGAGACAATGTCCATCAGGCACAGGATCGGCAGCAGGATGGCGGCTGCCTGCACCGGCGGCATGGTCAGCGCCATCAGCGGCACGCCGACGAAACCGACGGCGCCGCCGAAGCCGCCCTTGGACAGGCCGACCAGAATGACCGCCGGAATGGCGGCCGCGTAGAACCACGGATCGAGAAGCAGGCCTGACATGGGGAGGAGCTGGTCTGGAGGGAAGGCGTCAACGCCTGAATAGCCCAGAATTGCGCTTGGGGCGACTGTAAATCCCGACAGGTTGCCGAACACCCGCCAATGTCCGGCTCGTGCCTATCGCCGGGCCGAGACCAGCAGGAACATCGGCCGATCGAGCTCTTCCGCCAGTTCCGGCCTGGCCGTGATCTGCGCGTCTGTCGGACAGAACTCCTCCACATGCTCGATCGCGAAACCGGACACGATCAGCGCGTTCAGCGTCGTGCCGATGGTGCGATGATGTTTCACCACGCCCTTGGCCAGCCAGTCGGTCTTGCGTGGACCCTCCACCAGATAGCGGTCGACAGGCCATGTCCTGCGGCCTTCGGCATCGACCGCCCAGCCGGGCCTGGTCGGAGCCATGTAGATCGGATGCTCCGTCGAGAAGACGAAATGCCCGCCGGGCGACAGCGCCTTGTGCACCGTCCTGAACAGCCGCGCGACATCCTCGACATAATGCAGCGCAAGTGAGCTGTAGGCGAGATCGAAGCCGGCTCGCGGCAGGCTGAGCTGGTCGAGGTCGGCCCTCTCATAAATGATGCCGGTGTCCGGGCCGGCGGCCCTCGCCCGAGCCAGCATCTTCTCCGACAGGTCCAGCCCCAGGACATGGCTCGCCCCATGCTCGTGCGCCCAGCGGCAGAACCAGCCGAAACCGCAGCCGAGGTCGACGATCCGCAAGCCGCCGAGGTCCGGCAGCATGGCGCGCAGCGCCGGCCATTCGGCGGCGCCGCCAAGGCCTTCGATCGACCGGCCAAGCTGGCTGTAGCCAGCGAAGAAATCCGGTTGGTCGTAGATATTCTGTGCCATGTCTTCCTCGTCTCTCGGCAAATCATCTGGCGGGCTGACATTTAGTGGACTGATCGCGCCTGTCCACCACTGCCATACGGAGTCAAGACGAAGAAGATGGAACCCCGAGCGGTGGCGGCCGCCGCCGGATCGGCTGCGCCTTGATGATGGCGGTGCTGGTCTCGGCCTTGTCGGCAATGCGATCGAGAATGCCGTCGAGGTCGCCGATCGAGCGCACGAACAGCCGCGCGACGAAACAGTCGTCACCGGTCACCTTGTCGCATTCGCCGAACTCGGCGATCTCCTCGATCAGTTTCTGGACGATGTGCAGCTTGCCCGGCAAAGGCCGGATGCGCACGATCGCCTGCAGCGTATAGCCGAGCGCCAGCGGATCGATCTCGACTGTGAACGCCCGGATGACGCCGCGCTCCTCGAGCCGTCGCAGCCGCTCCGAAACGCTCGGCGACGACAGCCCGACCTGGGCAGCCAGTTCCTTCAGTGAAGTCCGCGCATCCCGTACTAGGATTTCGAGGAGATTTCGGTCGAGATCGTCAAGCATTTCAGATTTCTCACAAATTCGCGGAAGTAGCCTAATATAATTAGGTCATACAACCATACAACCTTTCCGATCAGGTGGAAAGCGCCCATCTCGCATGAGATTATGCCGCGTCAAAATGGGCTCGGAGATTATCATGAACGATATGGTACGTGGCACGGTCGAAATGTCGGCCGCAATGGCGATCCTCGGGACGATCGGATGGTTCGTCGTCATGTCCGGCCAGCCGATCATGGACGTGGTGTTCTGGCGCTGCGCGTTCGGCGCGGTGACGCTGCTGATCATCTGCGCTTGCCTGGGATTGTTGCGCGGCAGGCTATCGCTGCGCGTCATCGGCCTCGCCGCGCTTGGCGGCGCGGCCATCGTCATCAACTGGCTGCTCCTGTTCAGCGCCTTCTCCCGCGCGTCGATCTCGATCGCCACCGCCGTCTACAACACCCAGCCCTTCATGCTGGTCGGCTTCGGCGCGCTCTTCTTCGCCGAACGGCTGACGCTGACCAAGCTGACATGGCTGGCAATAGCCTTTGCCGGCATGGTGTTGATCGTCGAGGCCGCCCCTGACGCCGGCGATGTCGGCACCAACTATTTTGCCGGCATCCTCATGGCGCTGGCCGCGGCCTTTTTCTGGGCCGTCGCGGCCATCGTCACCAAGAAGCTCAAGGGAACGCCGCCGCATCTGATCGCGCTGATCCAGGTCTGCGTCGGCGTCGTCATGCTGGCGCCGTTCGCCAATCTCTCGCGTCTTCCCGCCGATCCGTGGAGCTGGGCCATGCTGGCGACGCTCGGCATCGTCCACACCGGCCTGATGTACATATTGATGTACGGCGCCATCCAGAAGCTGCCGACGCATCTGCAGGGATCGCTGTCCTTCATCTATCCGGTCGTCGCCATCCTGGTCGATGTCGTGGCTTTCGGCCATCGGCTGCATCTCAGCCAGGTCGCCGGCGCCGCCGCAATCCTGGTGGCTGCCGCCGGCATGAATCTCGGCTGGTCCTTGTGGAAATCGAAGCCGGTCACCGCGAGCCCTGAGCCGGTCAAGTAGGGCAGGCGCCGCCCGGCGGCCAGGAAACGCGATCCCGACTGCCCGCCTGTTCAAAGCGGGCAGTTTGCTCTATGCCGCAATGCAACCATCTTCGCCCGGCATAGGCGAAACCCGGGATCGAAGAACCATGAACGACGCCACACCCCCAAATCGTTGCCGCATCGTGCTGATCGCGCCGCCCGGCGTGCCGGCCGCCCGTATCGCCGCCGCATTCGACGGCGGCGACGTCGCTTCGCTGATCCTGCCCGAAAACGGCATGGACGAGGCCTCCTTCCAGGCCTTTGCCGAACAGGTCGTGCCGACGGCGCAGGCGGCGGGCGTGGCCGTGATCATCGCCGGCGACACCCGCATCGCCGGCCGTGTCCAGGCCGACGGCATACATGTCGAGGCGTCCAAGGCCGAACTGGCCGAAACGATCGAACATTTCCAGGCGAAGATGATGGTCGGCACCGGCGGCGCCAAGAAGCGCGACGACGCGCTCGAGCTTGGCGAGGTCAGGCCCGACTACATCTTCTTCGGCCGTTTCGGCTACGACAACAAGCCGGAGCCGCATCCGCGCAACCTGTCGCTGGGCGAGTGGTGGGCGCAGATGATCCAGATCCCCTGCATCGTCATGGCCGGATCCGATCTGGCTTCCGTAGAGGACGTGGCCGCCACCGGCGCCGAGTTCGTCGCGCTGTCGAGCGCGGTGTTCGCCGACGGCGTCGATCCGAAAACCGCCGTGGCCCGTGCCAACGCGTTGCTCGACGAAACCGCGCCGCGCTTCGAGGACTGATGTGACTTCGGTAAGGCTTCCCCTTCAGGCCTTGCTTGCAGCGGTCATGATCCAGGCCGCCGCCGCCGAACCCATACCCCAGCCACAGCCCAAGCCTGAAACCGGCCTGCACACCGACAAGCCGATCGAAAAGCAGCTGCCGCAGCCCGCCACCACGGCGGAGCCGGCACCGCTGCCCTCAGTTGACAGCATCAATCCCGACCGCTTCGGCGCCAAGCCGGCGGATGCGGCCTATGGCGCCTTCCAGCGCGGGCTCTACAAAACGGCCTATAACCTGGCGCTGACCCGCGCCCAGAATGGCGACCCGGCGGCGCAGACATTGGTGGCCGAGATCCTGTCGCGCGGGCTCGGCGTGCCGCTGAATGCGGCGGAAGCCTCGAAATGGTATGCGCTTGCCGCCGAACAGGGTGTGCCCGAGGCGCAGTTCCAGTATGCGCTGATGCTGCTCGACGGCCGTTACGTCAAGAAGGACCCGAAAGAGGCCTACGCCCTGATGCAGGCTGCCGCCGAAGCCGGCAACCAGCTGGCGCAGTTCAATTTCGCGCAGATGCTGGTTCAGCAGGATCCCGGCGATGCGGGTCTGGCCAAGGCGGTTTCCTATTATGAGCGCGCCGCCGCGACCGGCCTCGCCGACGCGCAATACGCCATGTCCCAGATCTATGCCAACGGCGTCGGCGGCAAGCCGCGCGACGACGCGCAGGCAAGACGCTTCCTCGCCCAGGCCGCGCGGCAGAACTACGACACCGCGCAGATCGATCTCGCCGCCTGGATGATCGAGGGCCGCGGCGGTGTCCGCGACCTGAAATCGGCTTTCGGCTGGACGAAGCAGGCAGCCGAGGGCGGCAACGTCGCCGCGCGGAACCGGCTGGCAAAACTCTACATGCAAGGCATCGGTACCGACCCGGACCTGGTGCTCGCCGGCGCCTGGTACATCGCCGCCCGCCGCGCCGGTCTGATCGACCCCGACATGGACGATTTCCTGCAAGGGCTGAGCGACGACCAGACCAAACAGGCCCTGCAGAAGGCGAATCGTTTGCCGTGACGGCGGTTGGTGGATCATTGCGTGTGATCGAGGACGACCTTGCCGAAGGGCGAGCCGTGTTCGAGGTACCGGAAGGCTGCCGCCGCGTCCTTCCAGGCAAATACCTTCTCGATCACGGGTCTTATCCGGTTGACTGTCAGGCCTCGGTTCATTGCCTCGAAGGATTCGCGTGAGCCCACGGGTATGCCGCGCGCCTTGACCTGGCGGCGGAAGATGTCGAGGGGATTGATGGACCCTTCGTTGCCGCCGAGATAGCCGATGACGTTGATCTGGGCGCCACGCGCCGAAGCCTTCAGCGACTGGGTGAAGCTTTGCGGCCCGCCGACCTCGATAATATGGTCCGCGCCGCCGCCTCCGGTCAGCGCCAGCACGGCTGACGACCAATCGGGATTGTCGCGATAGTTGATGCCGTCATGCGCGCCAAGCGCCTTTGCCCGCGTGAGCTTGTCGTCGCTGCTTGACGTGACGATGACCCGTGCGCCGGCTGCCGCGGCGAACTGCACGGCAAACAACGAGACGCCGCCAGTGCCCAGGCTCAGCACCGTCTCGCCCGGTTTCAACTGGCCTTCGGTGAACAACGCGTGCCAGGCAGTGACCGCGGCGCAAGGCAATGTCGCCGCCTCGACATCACTTAGATGTGGCGGCGCCAGCACGGCCGCCTGTTCGTCCAGCCGCGCGAACTCGCTCAGCAAACCGTCGATGGGGCCGCCACGCTGATAGGACGGCTCGGCCATGGCAAAACTGCCGCCGACCCAGCGCTGCCAGAATGTGCCGCAAACGCGGTCGCCGACCTTGAAACGGGTCACTTCGGCGCCAACCGCGACCACTTCGCCCACACCGTCCGAAAGCGGTATTAGCGGCAGCGCAAAGGCGGTGTGGTAGCTGCCACGGGCGATCTCCACATCGCGGTAGTTGAGCGCTGTTGCCTTGACCTTGATGATCATCTCCTGGCGGCCCGGTTCTGGCATCGGCCGCTCGACCAGTCTGAGATTGTCGATGCCGCCGGGGGCCTGCAACTCGATTGCCTTCATTGTCTTCCCTTTCCTTTTGAAAGTCCGTCGAAAGGAAAATCGCTTGCCGGCACTTTGATTTCAAATTCATAATAATCAAAATTATTATGCATTTGAGGACCAACGGATGCTGGAAGAATTGCGCACGCTTGTCCTCTTTGCCGAGGAAGGCTCGATCCAGAATGTGGCCCGCCGCCTGCCTTTGACGCAGCCGGCCGTTACCCGGCAGATGCAGCGGCTGGAGGATATGCTCGCGACAACGCTTCTCGATCGCCGGCAGAAGCCGCCGCGGCTGACCGCGGCGGGATTGGAGGTGCTGGCGCGGGCAAAGGACATACTGGCTTCGGTCGAGGCTCTGAAAGCGTTCGCCGCCGACGCCGAGCCGCAGGGCGTGCTGCGTGTCGGCCTGGCGCATGGCTTGTCCGATGCAAGCATTGCGGGCGCTGTCGCCGGCGCCGCCGCTGCGTTTCCAAAGATATCGTTGCGGCTCAAGACCGGTTGGAGCGCTGAGCTGGTCGAGCAGTTCGAACGCGGTCAACTCGATATGGCGATCGTTCTGCGACCTGCCGGTCATCAAGGCCCGGACGCGCTTGGCACCGAACGTCTTTGCATCATAGCGCAAGCCGGCGCCCATCTCGCGGACGCTCGGACCAGCATGCCCTGGGTTCTCAGCCCCGAGCCTTGCGACGCGCGTCAGACGCTCCTCTCCAGTTTGGGCGGTGAACGGCATCCGCTCATTGTGGCGGCGGAAATTCAGGATCCGGCGATGCAGATGGAATGGGTCCGTCGGGGACACGGCCTCGGCCTCATGCCGTTGCGGCTCGCGACGCGTGGACTTCCCGACGGCCTCGCGCTTGTCGATCTCGAAGGTGTCGACCTTTCATTGCAGGTCGTGGCATTGCGCTCGCCACATCTCAACCGGCTGGCGAAGGTCGTTGAGGCCATTGCAAAGACCGTCGGCGAAGCCATCAAGATCGAGGCTGATACCGACTGACCGGTTGGGGCCGATCCGGCGTCCCTTGCCTCTCCGGACGATTTGTGGTCTTGGGAGCCCCTAAATCGCTAGTCCCGGCGAAAATCTCATTCCGGATCACCCCATCATGGCCAAGATCAATGGCAACGAAATCCGTCCCGGCTACGTCATCGAGCATGATGGCGGCCTGTGGGTGGCGGTCAGGACCAACACCGTCAAGCCCGGCAAGGGCGGCGCCTACAACCAGGTCGAACTGAAGAACCTCATCAACGGCACCAAGCTCAACGAGCGCTTCCGCTCGGCCGAGACGGTCGAACAGATCCGCCTCGACCTGAAGGATTTTTCCTTTCTCTACGAGCAGGACGACGCGCTGGTGTTCATGGACACCCAAAGCTACGAACAGCTCGAACTGAACAAGGATTTCGTCGGCGACCGCGCCGCGTTCTTGCAGGACGGCATGATGGTGACTGTCCAGCTTTATGAGGAGAGGCCGATCGGCATTTCGCTGCCCGATCAGGTGACCCTGACCATCACCGAGGCCGACCCGGTGGTGAAGGGCCAGACGGCTGCATCCTCCTACAAGCCGGCGGTGCTGGAGAACGGCATTCGCGTGCTGGTGCCGCCCTTCATCGGCGCCGGCGAACGCATCATCGTCGACACCAACGAAATCACTTACGTGCGCCGCGCCGACTGACGCGCTGCAGCAGGAAGACATACGATGGCACGCTCAGCCCTTCTCAACGTCATGGTCCAGGCCGCAATGAAGGCCGGCCGCTCGCTGTCGCGCGACTTCGGCGAGGTCCAGAACCTGCAGGTCTCGTTGAAGGGACCCGGCGATTATGTCAGCCAGGCCGACCGCAAGGCCGAGGACATCATCTTTGCCGAATTGTCGAAGGCGCGTCCGGGCTACGGTTTCCTGATGGAAGAGCGCGGTGCGGTGGAAGGCGAAGACAGCCAGCACCGCTGGATCGTCGATCCACTCGACGGCACCACCAATTTCCTGCACGGCATTCCGCTTTTCGCCGTCTCGATCGCGTTGGAGCGCCAGGGCCAGATCGTAGCCGGAGTCATCTACAACCCGGCCATGGACGAGCTCTACACGACCGAGCGCGGTGGCGGCGCATTCATGAACGACCGCCGGCTGCGCGTGGCCGGCCGCACCAAGCTGGTCGACACGGTGATCGGCTGCGGCATGCCGCATCTGGGACGCGGCCACCACGGCAATTTCCTCGTGGAATTGCGCAACGTCATGGCCGAGGTCTCGGGCGTGCGCCGTCTCGGTTCCGCCGCGCTCGATCTCGCTTATGTCGCTGCCGGCCGCATGGACGGTTTCTGGGAAACCGGCCTGTCGGCCTGGGACATCGCCGCCGGCCTGCTCCTGATCCGCGAAGCCGGCGGTTTCGTCTCGGACATGGATGGCGGGCAGGACATGCTGGACAACGGCTCCGTCGTTGCCGGCAACGAGGTCATCCAGCGTGCGCTGCTGAAGACGGTGAAAAAGCCCCTGGCACCCCGCTAAAGCCCTCCCGCCGCGCTGAACGGCCGCGGTCGCAAAACCGCCACCTGAGCTTGAAATACTGTCCGGCGGTTGCCCAGATATGGGGTGATGCAGGACGATCGATGACCAACATCCCGCCGCAAATCGAAATCCCCTTTGTCGGGCGCTGGCACTACTCCCGCGCGGAGATGATCGCCGACGGCATTGTCCATGCTGTCGGCATCGTGCTGGCGATCGCGGCCGGCTCGGCGTTGCTGGCGCTGGCGGCGTTTCGCGTCGGACCTGGCGAGTACATCGCCGCCGCCTTCTATGTCGTTTCGCTGCTAACCGTCCTCTCAGTGTCGCTGGCCTACAATCTGTGGCCGGTGACGTCGCCGGCCAAATGGGTTCTGCGGCGCTTCGATCACGCCGCGATCTATCTTCTCATCGCCGCCACCTACACGCCTTTTCTGGCCCAGCTCGACGCGTCGCCGCTGGCCCGCTGGATGATCGTGCTGGTCTGGATCGCGGCGGCGACGGGCATCGCCATCAAGGTGGGCTTTCCCGGCCGTTTTGACCGGCTGGCGATCGTCTTCTATCTCGCCATCGGCTGGAGCGGCATCGTCCTGGTCAAGCCGCTTGTCGCGACGCTGCCGACGACGTCGATCGTGCTCATCGTTGCCGGTGGCGTCGTCTATTCCTGCGGCGTCATCTTCTTCGCCTGGAAGGGTCTGCGCTTTCACAACGCCTTGTGGCACGGCTTCGTCGTCACCGGCGCAGGCCTGCATCTGGCGGCCATGGTCGACTGTCTGGTGATAAACCGTTTCTGATCCGCTCGTGGCAATATTGCCAAGCGCCATTCAATTTGGTCACAATTGCGTTTAGAGTCGCGAACGACGTGATCGGCGGCAGCGGCAGCGAAACGGGGCACGGATGGCTTTTCTCAGATCCTTCGGCATGGGCAGGCGCTCCGACGTATTGATCTACGATCCGCATAAACTGTCGAGTCCGCAGGTGTTCCTGCTGACCATGGTCATCTTCCTGGCCATCGTCGCCTTCATTGCCGCCATCCTGACCCGCCAGATCTCGACGGCTTTCGTCACCAATCCCGGGCTCAACGGTCTTATCATCGGCGTGCTGGCGGTCGGCATCCTGCTTGCCTTCGCCCAGGTCGGGCGGCTGTTTCGCGAAGTGCGCTGGCTCAACTCCTTCCGCGCCGGTTCGGAGACCACCGAGCCGGTGCTGCTGGCGCCGATGAAAGCCATGATCGGCCGCTCCTCGACCATGGCATTCTCGACCTCCTCGATGCGCACCATGCTCGATTCCATCGCCACGCGCCTCGACGAAAGCCGCGACACCTCGCGCTACCTGGTCGGCCTCCTGGTGTTCCTCGGCCTGCTCGGCACTTTCTGGGGCCTGCTGAACACGATAGGCTCGATTCGCGAAACCATCGAAGCGCTCGATCCCGGCAGCGGCGACGCCGCCGCCGTGCTGGATTCGCTGAAGCAAGGGCTTGCAGCGCCTCTGGCCGGCATGGGTACGGCCTTCTCGTCCTCGCTGTTCGGCCTCTCCGGCTCGCTCGTGCTCGGCTTCCTCGACCTGCAGGCGGGCCGCGCCCAGACGCGCTTCTACACCGAGCTTGAGAACTGGCTGTCCTCGGTCACCGATCTCTCCTCCGACATCGTCGTCTCCGATCAGGCCAAGAGCGAACCATCCGACGAAATCCGTCTGCTGTCGGAGCGCCTGCGCAGCATGCAGGAGAATGGCGGCGGCTCCAATCCGCGCGTCGCCACCGCCATGGCCAATCTCGCCGACGGCATTTCCGGCCTGGTCAAGAACATGCGTTCGGAACAACAGATCATGCGTGACTGGGTCGAGGCCCAGTCCGACGAGCAGAAGGCGATGCGCAACACGCTGGAGAAGATCGCCGACGCGCTGAAGAAGCAAGGGGTCCACTGACGTGGCGCTAGCAAGACGGCGCGCCGACCGCCGCATCGACTACTGGCCGGGCTTCGTCGACGCGCTGTCGACGCTGCTGCTCGCCATCATGTTCCTGCTCACCGTCTTCGTGCTGGCCCAGTTCCTGCTCGGCCGCGAGATTTCCGGCAAGGACACGGTGCTCAACCGCCTCAACTCGCAGATCAACGAACTGACGCAACTTCTGGCGCTGGAGCGCTCGACAGCGCAGGACAAGGAGGACTCGCTCGCCAACCTGCAGGCGTCGCTGTCGGCGGCCGAGGCCGAGAAGAGCCGGCTCGAACAGTTGCTGGCGCAAGGCGCCGGCGCCGGCGACCAGGCCAACCAGCGCGCCGCGGCGCTTTCGGGCGAACTCGACAGCCAGCGCCAGATCAGCCAGCAGGCGCTGAGCCAGGTCGAGATCCTCAACCAGCAGATCGCCGCGCTGCGCAAGCAGATCGGCGCGCTTGAAGACGCCCTCAACGTGTCCGAAGCCCGCGACCGCGATTCCAACACCAAGATCGCCGATCTCGGCCGCCGGCTGAACGTCGCCCTGGCGCAGCGCGTGCAGGAATTGAACCGCTACCGCTCCGACTTCTTCGGACGCCTGCGCGAGATCCTCGCCGACCGCGAGAATATCCGCATCGTCGGCGACCGCTTCGTCTTCCAGTCGGAAGTGTTGTTCCCGACCGGCTCCGAGGTGATCAACGATGCCGGCAAGGTCGAGATGAAGAAGCTCGCCGACGCCATCATCGAGTTGCAGAAGGAAATCCCGCCCGAGATCAACTGGGTGCTGCGCGTCGACGGCCATACCGACAACAAGCCGCTCTCCGGCACGGGCCGCTACCGCGACAATTGGGAATTGTCGACGGCGCGTTCGACCTCGGTGGTCAAGTTCCTGATCGAGAACGGCGTGCCGGCCAACCGTCTGGTCGCCGCCGGCTTCGGTGAGTTCCAGCCGCTCGACCCCGCCGACACCGACGAAGCGCGCAACAAGAACCGCCGCATTGAACTGAAGCTCACCGAACGTTGATTTCTCATCACGCGAACTCACGCGAATTTGTTCGCCGGCTCAACTCTAGGGCGCAGAGTGTAGCCGGCAAGGCCTGAAAAGATTATCTTTTTTTAATTACACTTCGCGCCGGAGCGCTCCTAGCTTGCCGCTCAGGGCCGAGAACCGCCGGCGATGCCTCCCATCGCGACGCGACGGAACTGGACGACCCAAACAGTCGGAAGGCGAGGCGGCGCGACCGCCTCCTTCCCAGCAGGAGGAAGCGCCCCATGCGCACATCAGCACCTCTCAAGACTGCAACGCTTGCCACGGTTCTCATTGTCGCCCCGCTCGCCGGCGCCTATGCCGCAGGCCATCACAAGGGCGCTCTCGAGGCGACGGACCCGACAGACATGACCGGCCCGCGTGTCGAGGCTCTCTTCGAGCAGGTTAAGGGCATCCGCCACGGCATAGTCGACGCCAGGCGGGCCAACAACATCACCCCGGCGGTGGCGGAGCGCCTGGAAATGCGCACCGCCCGCATCAGGCAGGCGGCCGAAAAGATAGCCGCGTCCGATCACGGCAGGATACCGGCAGCGCAATACCATGACCTGCTGCGCCGCCTCGACAATGTGGACCAGCGGCTGCGGGTCGATACCGGCAGCGGTTTCCTGATGGGTGACGGCGCCGACGGCGGAACCTATCCGAACGGCTGAGGCCTCCGGCAAGGTCCAAGAGGAAGGGACCACCTGGCGCCTTCGGGACCCCAATCCCGCGGGCGTCCTTTTTCCTCACCAGCCCGGCCTGCCTACCAACCGAGCCAGACCGCGATCAGGGCGACCACCGCCGGCACGGTCTGGATGAACAGGATCTTGCGGCCGGCCGTTGCCGCGCCGTAAAGGCCGGCAATGGCCACGCACAACAGGAAGAAGACCTTGACCTGAAAACCGGCGGCGCCGAGATACAGCCCCCAGATCAGGCCTGCGGCGAGAAATCCGTTGTAGAGGCCCTGATTGGCGGCGAGCACCTTCGACGCCCTGGCGAATTCCGGCGTCAGGCGGAATGTCTTGTGCCCGCGCGGCGTGTCCCACAGCACCATCTCGAGATAGACGATGTAGACATGGATCAAGGCCACCAGCCCGACCAGGATGTTGCCGATCATTTGCTCCCCCTTCATGCGTTGCCGGCAGCATTTCATGTGTGGCATCGCCTGCGCAAGATGCATCCGCCGGAGGGCATCCGAGGGTTGCCAACGCTTTTGCGTTGGTGTCTTTTCGCGCCGTCCTCAATCACGGAAGCCGCCATGTCCTTTCAGAAACTCGACGACCTCGGCCACAAGCTCGAAGCGCTTGAGCATGCGCTGGCCATCCTCGGCGCTGACGAAGCCACGCATATGGCCGTCGGCGGCGGCGAGAAGCGCGCCGAGGCGATGGCGGCACTGGCCGGCATGTACCACACCAGGGCGACCGCCCCGGAAATCGCCGATTGGATCGCCACCGCCGAAGGCGAGGCGCTCGACGACCAGCAGCGTGCGGCGCTCGGCGAACTGCGGCGGCAATACACCAACCTGACCTGCCTGCCGGTCGAATTCGTCGAACGCCAGACGACGGCGCGCATGCGTTGCGAGCAGCTGTGGCGCGACCTGCGCGCCAAGAACGATTGGGCGGGTTTCCAGCCGGCGCTCGAGGGCGTGGTGGCGCTGGTGCGCGAAGAGGCGGCCCTGCGTTCCGACGTGCTCGGCCTCGCCCCTTACGATGCGCTGATGGAGCAATTCGATCCCGGCAACCGTACCGCCGACATCACCCCCGTCTTCGCCGACCTGAAAGCCTTCCTCAAGGGATTCGTGCCGGAGGCGCTGGCGATCCAGGAGGCGCGGCTGCGCAAGCATCCGCTGAAGCCGCTCTCAGGCACCTACGCGATCGACAAGCAGCGCGAGCTTGGCCTTGCCATGATGGCGGCCGTCGGTTTCGACCTGACGCACGGCTCGCTGTCGGTATCGCACCATCCCTTCTGCGGCGGCGTGCCCAGCGACGTGCGCATCACCACCCGTTACAAGACATCGGATTTCCTGTCGGCGCTGATGGGCGTGCTGCACGAGACCGGCCATGCGCTCTATGAACAGAACCTGCCGAAGGCGTGGTCGCACTGGCCGCTCGGCAAGGCGCGCGGCATGGCCGTGCATGAAAGCCAGAGCCTGTTCGTCGAAAAGCAGATCGGCCGCAATCCCGCCTTCTGGCGCTGGGCGCTACCGGTGGTGGAAAAGCATCTCGGCGAGGCCTGGTCGCTCGACGATCTCCTGCCGCATGTGCATCGCGTCGAGCGCGGCCTGATCCGCGTCGATGCCGACGAGGTGACCTATCCCCTGCATGTCATCCTGCGCTACGAGCTGGAGCAGGAGCTGGTCTCGGGCAGGCTGGAGGTTGCCGATTTGCCCGAAGCCTGGGACGCCAAGATGCGCGACTATCTCGGCCTCTCCACGTTGGACAATCCGGCCGACGGGCCGATGCAGGACGTGCACTGGCCGGGTGCCGCCTTCGGCTACTTCCCGTCCTACACGCTGGGCGCAATGATGGCGGCGCAGCAATGGGCCGCGCTGACGCGCGAACATCCTTCCGCAGATGACCACCTGGCGAAAGGGAATTTCACGGATATCAATGACTGGCGCCGCAAGAAGATATGGTCGCAGGGCTCGCGTTGGTCGACGCCGGACCTGCTCGAACGCGCCACGGGCGAAAAGCTCAACGCCGTGCATTTCGTCGATCACCTGCGCAAACGGTATGGAACCGCGTGAAGCCATCGAGGGAACCGACAGGGCAGAAGCGCCTGTCTACTCCGCCGCCCCTCTGAAGGCGCTGGCGCCGGTCTCGAACTGCAGCTTGGCAAGCCTGGCATAGATGCCGCCCTTGGCGACCAGGCTCTGATGCGTGCCTTCCTCGACGATGCGGCCGCCATCCATGACCAGGATCCTGTCGGCCTTCAGCACCGTTGCCAGCCGGTGGGCGATGACGATGGTGGTGCGGCCTTGCATCAGCCGCTCCAGCGCCGTCTGCACCAGTGTCTCGCTTTCGGCATCCAGCGCCGAGGTGGCTTCGTCGAGCAGCAGGATCGGCGCGTCGCGCAGGATGGCGCGGGCGATCGCCACGCGCTGGCGCTGGCCGCCGGACAGCGTCACGCCGCGTTCGCCGACCTGGCTGTCATAGCCGTTCTCGAGCTTGAGGATGAATTCGTCGGCCAGCGCGTCCTTCGCCGCCGCCTCGATCTCGGCATTGCCTGCGCCCGGCCGGCCGAAGCCGATATTGTCGCGCGCGCTCGCCGCGAAGATGGTGACGTCCTGCGGCACGATGGCTATGCGTTCGCGCACCGAAGCCGGATCGGCTTCGCGCACATCGACGCCATCGATCATGATCTTGCCGGTTTCGGGATCGTAGAAGCGCAGGATCAACGAAAAGACGGTGCTCTTGCCCGCCCCCGAAGGGCCGACGATGGCCACTGTCTCGCCGGGCATGACCTGGAAACTCAGGCCGTGGACGGCGGCCCGGTCGGGCCGCGCCGGATAGGAGAAGGAGACGTCGTCGAAGACGATCGCGCCCTTGGCGACCGCCGGCAGCGGCTTCGGCTCGGCCGGCGCCTGGATCGCCGGCTTTTCGGCCAGGATCTCGGTCAGCCGCTCGGCCGCGCCCGCTGCCTGGGCAAGTTCGCCCCAGACCTCCGACAGCGCGCCGAGCGCGCCTGCGGCGAACACCGAATAGAGCAGGAACTGGCCAAGCGTGCCCGGCGACAGCGTGCCTTCGAGCACGTCGCGCGATCCGAACCACAGCACCGCCACGACGGAGGAAAAGATCATGAAGATGGCGAAGAAGGTGAGGAAGGAGCGAGCGAAGATCGAGGCGCGCGCCGCCTCGAAGGCGGCCTCCACGGCAGACGAAAAGCGACCGGTGACCAGTCTTTCGTTGGTGAAAGCCTGCAGCGTCCGCACCGCGCCGATCTGCTCGCTGGCATAGGCGGTCGCATTAGCCAGCGTGTCTTGCGCCAGCCGCGATTTGCGACGCACCGAGCGCCCAAAGGCGACCAGCGGCAAGACGATGACGGGGATGGCCGCGATGACAAGGCCGGACAGTTTCGGGCTGGTGAAGACCATCATTGCCACGGCGCCGAGGCCGAGGATGACGTTGCGCAGCGCAACCGAGGCGGTCGCCCCCACGGCCGACTTGACCTGCGTCGTATCGGCCGCGAGCCGCGATACGATCTCTCCCGACTGCGACGTATCGAAGAAGGATGGCGAGAGGGTCGTCACATGGCTGAACACGTCATTGCGGATGTCGGCGACAACACGTTCGCCGAGCGTGATGACGAAATAGTAGCGGCAGGCCGACGCCGCCGCCAGCACGGCGGCCATCACCACCAGCATGCCGAAATATTCGGCGATGAAGCTGGAATCCGATGCCGAAAAGCCGTGGTCGATCATGCGCCGCACCGCCAGCGGCAGGGCCAGTGTCGTCGCCGCCGCGACCGTCAGCGAGATCACGGCGCCGATGACCAGTTTCCGGTAGCGGCCAAGATAGGGGAACAGGCGCCTGAGCGGCTTGAGCGAGCGCCGACGCTCGTCCGCATCGCCACTGATGTCCGCCATGACCGTTTTCCTCTGGCCCTTTTCGTGCGCGCCATCAATATGCGTTTGACGCGGCCTTGTGATTCAATTTCGGCTGATGTATAGGCTCGCCGACCGTTTTAGAAGCCGTGGCTCCTCAATAGCTACGGCTTCGAGTTTTAAAAAGAGGCGCATCGACGCAGGCTCATGCCCGTCAGCCGCGCCGGCAAGCCAGGAACCGAACCATGAAGAGCGCTATTCATCCCGACTACCACACCATCAAGGTCGTCATGACAGACGGCACCGAATACACGACCCGTTCGACCTGGGGCAAGGAAGGCGATACGATGAACCTCGATATCGACCCGACCACCCACCCGGCCTGGACCGGCGGCCAGCAGACCCTGCTCGACCGCGGCGGCCGCCTCTCCAAGTTCAAGAAGCGTTTCGAAGGTTTCGGCCTCTAAGCCCACTTCGGCATTGTCGCAGATCAAAAACCCGCCCTTGTGGCGGGTTTTTTGTTGCGATGAGGTGACGCGCCTCGAGCTGGCGCCCACCCCTACCTCCCCCTTGTGGGAGGTCGGACCGAAGGTCCGGGTGGGGGTCTGGCGCCGGCCCCACCCTGCTGCTTCGCAGCGACTTGTCGGGGCGAGCCACGGGGCTTGCCCTTCCTTCGACCCCACGCGGGGGAGGATTGGGAGGCATTCTACCCGTCCACCAACTCCCGCAGCGCCATGCGCTTGTAGGCGGCGACCAGCCTGTCGCCTTCCTGCCGCTCGACCGAGATGGCCAGCCGTACCGCGGCCTCGCCCATTTGCCAGACGAGAAGCGCCGTGGTTTCCAGGGCGAGGGGGTCGGCGCCGGGCCGCAAGCGCTTCAGCACCGCGACCAGGAACTCCGCATTGGCCCGGCTGTCGGCGAGTTCGAGCTGGCGCAGCGCCTTGTCGGCCTGCGTGCCCGACCAGATGTCGCGCATCACCGGCTCGGCCAGGAACAGCCCGTAGTAGATATCGACCAGCTCCGAGAAAGCCTGCCGCAGGCCTTCGGCGTCGCTGACATCCCTGAGCGCCGCCGAGATACAGGCCTGGCTTTCGGCCGTGTAGCGCTCGGCCAGTGCCCAGATGATCGCCCGCTTGTCGGGGAAGAACTGGTAGAGCGAGCCGATCGACACCCCTGCCCGTTCCGCGACCTCGCCCATGCGCATGGCGTCGCTGCCTTGCTCGGTGATCAGCGCCGAGGCCGCGGCCAGCATGCGCTCCACCCGCTCGCGGCTGCGCTGCTGGCTTGGCGCCCGCCGTGGCGAAGCGATCTGCTCGTTGGCCGGCGTGCGTTCCATCGACTGTCTCCAACAATGCATTCGGCACAATCGCCGAGAAAATGGCTTGACTGACAAAATACGAGGGTTTATCACGTTTTGCAAATGTGAGGATTACTCATATTTTCAAACGGAGGAAAACCACCATGACCGACACCAAACCAATTCTGATCCTCGGCGGCACCGGCAAGACCGGCCGCCGTCTTGCCGAGCGGCTGACGGCGCGCGGCATTCCGGTACGGATCGGCTCCCGTTCCGGCACGCCGCGCTTCGACTGGGAGGCGCCCGCGAGCTGGGCTCCGGCACTCAAGGACGTCAGCGCGGTCTATATCAGCTACTATCCCGACATCGCCGTGCCGGGCGCCGCCGAGGTGATCGATGCCTTCACCCGCCTTGCCGTGGCGCATGGCGTTCGACGTCTGGTGCTGTTGTCGGGCCGCGGCGAGCACGAGGCGCAGCGCGCCGAAGAGATGCTGCAGGCTTCCGGGGCCGACTGGACGATCCTGCGCTGCGCATGGTTCTCGCAGAATTTCAGTGAAGGCTTTCTCGTCGAGCCGTTGCTGGCGGGCGAAGTGGCCCTGCCGGTCGGACCTGTCGGCGAACCCTTTGTCGATGTCGACGACATCGCTGACGCCGCCGAAGCGGTGCTGACCGGGCCCGGTCATGTCGGCCAGCTCTATGAGCTGACGGGGCCGCGGCTGTTGAGCTTCGCCGACGCGGTCGCCGAAATTGCCAAGGCAGCCGGACGTGACATCCGCTTTGTCAGAATTTCGCATGACGAGTTCACGGCCGCTATCGCGTCGCATGAACTGCCACCCGAAATCGTCTGGCTGCTCGATGAGCTGTTCACCCAAGTGCTCGACGGCCGCAACGAGATGCTCACTGACGGCGTCCAGCGCGTGCTCGGCCGTGCACCGAAAGACTTTTCCGCCTACGCAACCGAAACCGCCGCTAGCCGAATCTGGAGTAACTGAGATGAGCAAGCTTGTTCCCACCCTCACCATCATCGCCGCAATCGGCTCGGGGGTCGTCGGCGGCGTCTTCTTCGCCTTTTCCAACTTCGTCATGGCAGCCCTTGCCCGGCTGCCCGTCCCGCAAGGCATCGCCGCGATGAATTCGATCAACGTCACGGTGATCACCCCAAGCTTCATGACCGCTATTTTCGGCACCGGCCTCATCTGCCTCGTGCTGATTGCCGCCGTTCTTCTGGGCTGGAGCCAATCAGGCTCATACTGGCTGCTTGCCGGCGCCGTGATCTATTTCATCGGCAATCCGATCGTGACCATGGTCTTCAACGTGCCGCTCAACGACGCACTCGCCGCCGTCGATCCTGCGAGCGCCAACGGCGCCGCCGTATGGGCGAACCATCTGAGCCAGTGGGTAATGTGGAACCACGTCCGCACCGTCACCGCCATCGTGGCGATGGCCTGCTTCATCATGGCTTTGATCTGAAGACAGCAGCCCGCGAATGCAAAAGACCCCGCCTCAGGCGGGGTCTGTCTTCTTGTGCGTTTTGCGGTCGGCATGGCCCAGGTCGCGGTCCGGATCGATCACGTCGCGGACCAGCTGCTTGAGTTTTGCCGCGTCCGGAAAGCCGCCGTCGCGCTTGCGGTCCCAGATGAGCACGTCGTTGCAGGAAATGGTGAAGACGCCGCCGGTGCCGGGCACAAGCGTCACTTCGCCAAGGTCGGTGCCGAAGGTGGAGAGCAGCTCCTGCGCCATCCAGCCGGCGCGCAGCAGCCACTGGCACTGCGTGCAATAGGTGATGCGGATGGCGGGCAGCGGCGTCTCGCTCATCACGCCGCGCTGAGCTTGGCCAAGGTCTCGTCGTCGACTTCGAAGTTGGCGTAGACGCTTTGCACGTCATCGTCGTCCTCGAGCGTGGCGACCAGCTTCATCAGCGACTGTGCCCGCTCCTCGTCGACCGGAACATTGTTCTGCGGCCGCCAGATCAGCTTCACCGATTCCGCTTCGCCGAGCGAGGCTTCCAGTGCCTTCGACACCTCGCCGAGATTCTCGAAGGCGCAATAGATCGTGTGGCCTTCCTCGTCGGTTTCGACGTCGTCGGCGCCGGCTTCGATCGCCGCTTCCATGACCTTGTCGGCACTGCCGGCCGATGCCGGATAATAGATCTCACCGACACGGTCCCACATGAAGGACACCGAGCCGGTTTCGCCCATCGCGCCGCCGGCCTTGGTGAAGGCGGCGCGCACATTCGACGCCGAGCGGTTGCGGTTGTCGGTCAACGCCTCGACGATGACGGCGACGCCGCCTGGGCCATAGCCCTCATAGCGCACGGCCTCGTAGTTTTCGGCATCGCCCATCGACGCCTTGTTGATGGCGCGCTGGATGTTGTCCTTCGGCATCGACACTGCCTTGGCGTTCTGGATCGCCAGCCGCAGGCGTGGATTCATCGATGGGTCGGGCGTGCCGCTCTTGGCGGCCACGGTGATTTCGCGCGCCAGCTTGGAAAACATTTTCGACCGCACCGCGTCCTGACGGCCCTTGCGGTGCATGATGTTCTTGAACTGTGAATGGCCAGCCATGGCACCCCTGTCGTGTTCGGCTAGAGCGTTCTGCAGCGAGATGCATTACCTCGCCTGTTGCAAAATGCTCGAATTCAAAATTTCAGAACGTCCTTGATGCGTCCGGAGGACGTACGGCGCTCTTTGTCGGAATGGCCGGCTTATAGATAAATCGGCTCAATTCGTCCAGCCGCACCGCGCGCGTGGCGTAACCGGACAGGCTGCTGCAAACGCTTACGCCTCCAGATCGGACTTCAGCCGGTCGATGATGCTGAGCGCATGGCCGGCATACTGGCTGATCCAGCGATCGTGGATCTGCTTGATCGGCAGTGCGTTGAGATGGTTCCAGCGCTCGCGTCCATCGCGGCGCGCAACGATCAGCTTCGCCTCCTCCAGCACCTTCAGGTGCAGCATGACGGTGCAGCGGTCGATATCGGGAAAGGCATCGCACAGCATGCCGGTGGTCTTCGGCTCGTCCTTCAGCCGATCGAGCATTTCGCGCCGGCGCGGGTGCGCCAGCGCCTTGAAAACATTGTCATCTTGCGATCGGCTTGACATGTTATGTTTATATAACATATTGTTGAACCTTTCAAGGATGGAGCTGTGGATATGTCTCTTGGATTCCGCGTTTCCGGCCGCATCGGCAAACCGGCCGCCGAAGTTTTCGACGCCGTCGTCAACCCCAAGAAGCTCAGCGGCTATTTCACCACCATCGGCGGCGCCAGCGCACCGCTGCAAACCGGCACGAGCGTCGTCTGGTGGGGCAAGGTGCCGGTCGAGGTCGACGAGGTGGTCAAGGACAGCCGTATCGTGCTGCGCTGGGACGCCACCGACGCCGACGGCAAGCCGGCCTACAAGACGCGCATCGAGATGAATTTCGAACCGCTGGACGATGGCGGCACCCTCGTCACCATCGCCGAAAGCGGTTGGCAGGAAGGCGCGGTCGGCCTGAAGAAATCCTACCTCAACTGCGAGGGCTGGTCGCAGATGCTGGCCTGCATGAAGGCCTATGTCGAATACGGCATCAATCTGCGCGACGGCTATTACCGCAGCGAGATGAAGGGCGAGCCCGCCAACGAGACCAATGTTTGAGCAGGGAAACGGAGGCCAGCGATGACGATAGTAACGCCGTTCCTGATGTTCGAGGGCAAGGCCGAGGAGGCGATGGCCCTCTATTGCGACACCATTCCCGGCAGCAGCATCCTCGACATCACGCGCTATGGTGCCGGTGAGGATGGCCCTGAAGGGACGCTGAAGCTGGCGCGCGCTTCCATCGCCGGCCGGGACGTCATGGTCTTCAACAGCCCCGTACACCACGCCTTCGGCTTCACGCCGTCGGTCTCGTTCTACGTCGACTGTTCCTCCTTGGAGGAACTGGACCGCATTGTCGACGCACTGGCAAAGGAGGGCGGATTCCTGATGCCACCCGACAATTATGGTTTCAGCCGCCGCTTCGCCTGGTTGAACGACAGGTTTGGTGTCTCATGGCAGGTCAACCTGGCCTGACCGAACATGGCCGACCCAAGCGCAGCGCAATGGAGACAGCAATGACGACGAAAATCACCGGCGGCATCAACATAGCCATGAAGGTGCCACCGCATCAGTATGAGGCGACGATTGCCTTCTACCGCGACATCGTCGGCCTGAAGCCGTTCACCGCCAAGGCGCCGGCGGTCGGCTTCGAGCTCGGACCCAACCGCCTGTGGATCGACGAGGCGCCGATGTTGAGCCAGGCCGAGGTCTGGCTGGAACTGTTCACCGAAGATTTTTTCACCGCTGCCGCACACTTCGCCGAGGCCGGCATCGTGCGTTGCGATGCCATCGAGCCCTTGGGCGAAGGCTTTCGCGGCGGCTGGATCACCAACCCGGCCAGCATCGTTCACATGCTGCGCGAGCCCGACGCCTGGTGAGCGCCACGACCAGAAAGGAGACCGCCATGGAGATCCGTGAAACCCCGACAGCCGAAGCCGGCATGCTGATCCGACGGCCCGTCACCGAGGTGTTCGAGGCCATCGTCGACCCGGCTATCACCACCAAATTCTGGTTCACCCATGGCAGCGGCCGGCTGGACAGCGGCAAGGAGGTCCGCTGGGAGTGGCGCATGTATGGCGTCTCGACGACCGCCAAGGTCAGCGAGATCGTCAGGAATGAAAGGATCGTCATGCAATGGAGCGATCCGCCGACAACGGTGGTCTGGACGTTCACCGAAATGCCTGGCGATGCGACCTTTCTCGAGGTCCGCAACTTCGGTTTCGGTGGCACGCCCGACGAACAGGTCAAGGAAGCGATCGGCTCGACCGGTGGCTTCACGCTCGTGCTGGCCGGCGCCAAGGCCTGGCTGGAACAGGGCCTGACGCTAGGCCTGATCGGCGACCGCCACCCGGAGGGCGTGCCGGGGCGTTAGATGCCCAGCACCCCGATACTCAATGCCCGTCGCCTGGCTTCGCTTTCCTGCGCCGCCGCGCCAGCATGTTGAGCCCCTCGACCAGGGCCGAGAAACCCATCGCCGCGTAGATGTAGCCCTTGGGCACATGGTAACCCATGCCGTCGGCGATCAGCGTCATGCCGATCATCAACAGGAAGCCCAGGGCCAGCATGACGATGCTGGGGTTCTTGGCGATGAAGTTGGCCAGCGGACCCGCCGCCAGCATCATCACGCTGACAGCCACGATCACGGCGATGTACATGATGGCGATCTCGTCGGTCATGCCGACCGCGGTGATGATGGAATCGATCGAAAAGACGAGGTCGAGCAGCAGGATCTGGAAGATCGCGCCGGCAAGCGAGATCTTGAGCGTCTCACCCATCATCGTGTCCTTGTGGTCGTCGGGATCGACCGTGTGATGGATCTCCTTGGTCGCCTTCCACACCAGGAACAGGCCGCCGGCGATCAGGATCAGGTCGCGCCAGGAGAAGCCGTGGCCGAGGGCGGTGAAGACCGGCGTCGTCAGCTGGACGATGACCGAGATGGTGGCCAGCAGCACCAGCCGCATGACCAGCGCCGCCGAAATGCCGAGCCGGCGGGCGCGGGCCCGCTGCGCTTCCGGCAGCTTGTTGGTCAGGATCGAGATGAAGATCAGATTGTCGATGCCGAGCACGATCTCGAGCACCACCAGCGTCAGCAAGGCGACCCATGCGGTTGGATCGGAAACGAATTGAAAATGCGGCGCAAGAAATTCGATAAGCTGCATGGAGGTCGTTGTCCCCTCTGTTAACGATCTGAAGCAGATGTCGTCGGCAGTTAGGTACCGCGCGCGCCTATATCAATGTCATGACCAGAAGGACGGAGTCGTTTCTTCCAGTCGCGGCCCGCGACGAAACGGCGCGATCCTCTCGGTCAGTCCGGTACGATCGGAAATATTGACACCGACCCCGCACAAGGTCGCCGGGCCGGTCGCCGCCTCGAAGCGCCCCTTCGGCACTTTCGACAGGAACCGGTTGAGCGGTTCCTCCTTGTCCATGCCGAGCGAGGAATCATAGTCGCCGCACATGCCGGCATCCGACAGATAGCCGGTGCCGCCATTGAGGATCTGGTGGTCGGCGGTCGGCTGGTGGGTGTGGGTGCCGACGACCAGGCTGGCGCGGCCGTCGACGAAATGCGCAAAGCACATCTTTTCCGAGGTCGCCTCGGCGTGGAAGTCGATCACCACCGCATCCGCCTGCTCGCCGAGCGGGCAGGCGGCAAGCTCGCGTTCGCCGGCCTGGAACGGATCGTCGAGCTCGGGATGCATGAACACCCGGCCCATGATGTTGGCGACCAGCACGCGCGCGCCGCTTCTGGCGATGTAGACGCCGGAGCCGCGCCCGGGCGTGCCTTTGGGAAAATTCGACGGACGCAGGAAGCGTTCTTCGCGCGGCGCGAAGGCCAACGCATCGCGCTGGTCCCAGACATGGTTGCCGGTGGTGACGACATCGGCGCCGGCCGCGATCGTCTCGCGAAAGATCTCTTCGGTGATGCCGAAGCCACCCGCGGCATTCTCGCCATTGACGATGACGAAATCGAGTTTGAAGTCCGAGATCAGGCCGGGCAGTTGTTCCCACACCGCCGTGCGTCCCGTTTTTCCGACCATGTCACCGAGGAAGAGAAGTCTCATATGATCCCGCACCGAGAGTCAGCGAAGCAAAAGCTGCATGACATCCGCGAAAAGATCATGCCTCCATTATCTACAATTTTGGCGTGAAGCGACGCAACCCGCTCTCGGTGAGTATTTCCGGGATGATCACGTCATGGTTCTCGTCCGGAACCTGCGCCACCTCCTGGCAGTCGAAGGCGATGCCGATCAGCCGGGGCGAATGCCCCTTGTCGACGAGCTTGGCGATCGCGCGGTCGTAATAGCCGGCGCCATAGCCGATGCGGTGGCCGCGCGCGTCGAAGGCGGCAAGCGGTACCAGCATCACCTGGGGGTCAAGCACCTCGGCTTCTTCATGGGGTCCGATCGTGCCGAAGCCCATGTCGACCATCGGCGCGCCGCGCACCAGTTCGCGAAAGACGATCGTGGACTTGTCGAGAATGGCGGGCAGGCAAAGCCTGGCGCCCTGTTCACGCAAGGCAAACATCAAGGGCCTGACGTCGACTTCCGAACGCATCGGCCAGAAGCCGGAGACGATTTGGCCGGGCTCGATGGCGAGATGATCGCGCGCCGTCTCGGCCATTTCGAGCGCCATTTCCACCCGCCAGAATTCGTCGAGCGCGTCGCGGCGTCCAAGCGCCTGGAGTCGCAGCTGTTTCTTCTGGTCTTTGAGAGATGTCATGCGCGGACGATAGAAAAGGCCGGATCGGGATGGCGTGTTGGGAGCGACGTTTTCCACCGCATCATCCACCGAAATGCGTGGATACAGGGGCAAGAAGTGACGATCCACACAACCGGTGGAGAGAGCGATCCCGGGAACCTACAAAGTAGGTGGGCGCCGTATGAGAAAACCCACGGGTCTTCCCAGGGACAGCTCCCTAAGGATCGTTAAGGCCCCGGGGAAATGTTCTCCTGCCGGGAAGCACAGACCGTCGTGACCAATATAGGCCGCTCATCGGTCAAGCGCCAGTGACGCAGGCAGTCTCGGCGGCTTTATTCGCCATCCGCGCCGCACCCTTGCGCAGGCCGGGCGGCGTCCTTACGGTCACCGGGTGAAACAAGGAGCAACAATGCGTTTCGAAGGTACGGCGGCCTATGTCGCCGACAAGGATCTGATGGTGGCCGTCAACGCGGCGATCGCGCTGGAGCGGCCCCTGCTGGTCAAGGGCGAGCCCGGCACCGGCAAGACCGAGCTTGCCCGCCAGGTGGCGGCGGCACTTGGCCTCGATCTCATCGAATGGCACGTCAAATCGACGACGCGAGCCCAGCAAGGCCTTTACGAGTATGACGCCGTGTCGCGGCTGCGCGACAGCCAGCTCGGCGACGCCAGGTTCAACGACATCAAGAACTACATCAAGCGCGGCAAGCTCTGGGAGGCGTTCGCTGCGGGCAAGAAGGTCGTGCTCCTCATCGACGAGATCGACAAGGCCGACATCGAGTTCCCCAACGACCTGCTGCAGGAACTCGATCGGATGGAGTTCTTCGTCTACGAGACCGGCGAGACCATCCGCGCTGCTATCAGACCGATCGTCATCATCACCTCCAACAATGAGAAGGAACTGCCGGACGCCTTCCTGCGCCGCTGCTTCTTCCACTACATCCGCTTTCCCGACGTCGACACCCTGCACAGGATCGTCGACGTCCACTATCCCGGCATCAAGCAGAATCTGGTGCGCGCGGCCCTCACCCAGTTCTACGAGATCCGCGAGGTACCGGGCCTGAAGAAAAAACCATCGACCTCCGAGGCGCTCGACTGGATCCGCCTGCTGGTCGCCGACGACATCGCGCCCGAGGATTTGCGCGCCGACCCGAAGAACGCATTGCCCAAGCTGCATGGCGCGCTGCTGAAGAACGAACAGGACGTGCATCTGTTCGAGCGGCTGGCTTTCATGGCCAGAAGGCAGCAATAGGGCCGCAGCAATAGCGCTTTCCCTTCCGTGGACCGTTGCCGCCGGCCGGACGGGAAGGCAGCTTCGGCCGCAATCTTTCGCAGGAGATGAAATGTCTGAGATTATTGTCCGCCCGCTCGCGCAGTCCGACCACGCCGACTGGAAGCGCCTGTGGACCGACTACCTGACCTTCTACGAAACCAGGCTGCCGGAAGAGGTCTATGCCGTCACCTGGAAGCGGCTGTTCACGGCAGGCGAATTCGAGCCGAAGGGTTTTATCGCCACGCTCGACGGCAAGGCCGTCGGCCTCACCCACTATCTCTACCATCGCTCGGGCTGGTCCGAGAAAAACAACTGCTATCTGCAGGATCTGTTCGCCGACCCGGATGTGCGCGGCAAGGGCATCGGTGCCGCGCTGATCAATGCCGTAAAGCAGGAAGCGGCAAAGATCGGCGTCAAGAACGTCTACTGGATGACGCACGAAACCAACACCACGGCGCGCAAGCTCTACGACCACGTGGCGCGCCGCACCGGCTTCATCGAGTATGATCTGCTATAAATAGAAAATGTTCATCCCTTTCTTCCTCGAACTGAAGGCTGCACGCGTTCCCGTCTCGCTCCGGGAATATCTGTCGCTGCTGGAGGGGCTGGAAGCCGGGCTGGTCGACTACGATGTCGAGGGTTTTTACTACCTGGCCCGCGCCGCCTTGGTGAAGGATGAGCGCCACATCGACCGCTTCGACCAGGTGTTCGCGCATGTCTTCAAGGGCATCGAGGCGCTGGGCGGACCGGATGCGGTCGATGTCGCCAATATTCCCGAGGAATGGCTGCGCCGGCTTGCCGAAAAGCACCTGACCGAGGAGGAGAAAAAGCTGGTCGAGGCGCTCGGCGGCTTCGAAAGGCTGATGGAGACCCTGAAGCAAAGGCTCGAGGAGCAAAAAGGCCGCCACCAGGGCGGCTCGAAATGGATCGGCACCGGCGGCACCTCGCCCTTCGGCGCCTATGGCTACAATCCCGAAGGCGTGCGCATCGGCCAGCACGAAAGCCGCAACCGCCGCGCGGTGAAGGTCTGGGACAAGCGCGAGTTCCGCAATTTCGACGATGCCGTCGAGCTCGGCACCCGCAACATCAAGATCGCGCTGAAACGCCTGCGCCGCTGGGTGCGCGAAGGTGCCGAGGAGGAATTCGACCTGCCCGGCACCATCCACGCCACCGCCGAGCATGGCTATCTCGACGTGCAGACGCGGCCCGAGCGGCGCAATGCGGTGAAGCTTTTGATGTTCTTCGATGTCGGCGGCTCGATGGACGACCACATCAAGAGCGTCGAGGAGCTGTTTTCAGCGGCCCGCGCCGAATTCCGCCAGCTCGAATATTTCTACTTTCACAACTGCCTCTACGAGGGCGTGTGGAAGGACAACCGGCGCCGCCATGCGGAGGTGATGCCGACCTTCGACCTCCTCCACAAATACGGGCCGGACTATAAGGTGATCGTCGTCGGCGACGCCTCGATGAGCCCTTACGAGATCGCCCACCCCGGTGGGTCAGTGGAGCACTGGAATCCGGAGGCCGGCGCCGTCTGGCTCGGCCGCCTGCTGCGGCAATGGCCGAACGCGGTATGGCTCAACCCCGAGAGCGAAAAGAACTGGGGCTATACCCATTCGATCGCCATGATCCGCGACATCTTCGGCGGCCGCATGTTCCCGCTGACGCTGGCCGGACTCGAAAGCGCGACGAAGCAGCTTTCTCGAAAACATTGAAGGACCGACGGGAAATCCGATGACCTGCTTCCTCTGTCTGCAGTGCGGCGTCCAATTTGCGGCGACGGAGACGCCGCTGCAGCACTGCCCGGTCTGCGAGGATGAGCGGCAGTTCGTGCGCTGGGAAGGCCAGGCCTGGATAACCCCGCGGGAGCTTGCCACCGGGCATCGGCTGGTGACGAGGGACGATGCCGGCGTGCTCGGCTTCGGCATCGAGCCGCGCTTCGCCATAGGCCAGCGGGCGCAGCTGGTGCAGACGACGCACGGCAATGTGCTGTGGGACTGCGTCTCGATGGTGAGCGAGGAGGCGGTGGCCGAGATCAACCGTCGCGGCGGCCTGGCGGCCATCGCCATCTCGCACTGCCACTTCTACTCGGCGATGGCCTGTTGGAGCGAGGCGTTTGGCGGCGTGCCGATCTATCTCCACGCCGACGACCGCCAATGGATCATGCGGCCGCATCCCTCGATCGTCAGCTGGCAAGGCCAGACGCTTGCCATAAACCCGTCGCTGACGCTCATCCGCTGCGGCGGCCACTTTTCCGGCAGCCAGGTGCTGCACTGGCAGCGCGAGGGCGGCAACGCGCTGCTGACCGGCGACACCGTGCAGGTGACGCCGACGCGCCGCCATGTCAGCTTCATGTACAGTTATCCCAACCAGATACCGCTCAACGCGGCAGCTGTCCGCCGCATCGCGACGGCGCTTGAACCATTCGACTTCAACGATATCCGCGGCGCATGGTGGGACCTGAACATCATCGGCGGCGCAAAGGCGGCATTCAACGCATCGGTGGCTCGTTATCTCGCCGCCATCGCATGACGGCGATCGAAAATGCGAGAAAATCCGGTAACAAATGCCTATGTTGGTGCGAATATAGCTTGCAACCAAGAACGAGCCGCCAAGGCTGAGGAGATCAAATGGACACCCAAACCTACCCCGTCACCCGCACCGATGCCGAATGGCGCGCCCGGCTGACGCCGGAGCAATATGCGGTCATGCGCAATCACGGCACCGAGCGGCCGGGCAGCTGCGCCTTGCTCTACGAGAAGCGCGCCGGCACATTTTCCTGCGTCGGCTGCGACCAGTCGCTGTTCGAATCCAAGCTGAAGTTCGAGAGCGGCACCGGCTGGCCGAGCTTCAACGACCCGGTGCCCGGCTCGATCGAGACCACTGTCGACCGCAGCTACGGCATGGTCCGCACCGAGTGCCATTGCTCGCGCTGCGGCAGCCATCTCGGCCACGTCTTCGAGGATGGCCCGCCGCCGACCGGCCTGCGCTACTGCATTAATGGCGTGGCGCTGAAATTCGAACCGGCGGCTTGATGCCTCGGAAAAGACTTCGCAAAGGGCGGCTTCAGCCGCCCTTTTTCGTTTGGCTCATGCCACGACCGTCGCGATCAGCCAGAGCGCCGCACCCAACATCATCAGCTGCGCCTTCAGGCCGCCGCCCTTCTCCACCGTCCGCCAGACGGCGATGGTGAGGAAGATATTGTAGGGAACGGGGAGGAAATGCACCACCAGCACCAGCCACAGCGGCAGCTTCAATCCAAGCAGGATCAGCGCCAGCGCCGAAGAGAGGATGCTCAAGATCGTCCCGACGAGCAGCATGTCGCGCCAGAACAGCCGGTCGAGCGGCGCTTCACCCCTCCAGCGCGTACGGAAAAAGTCCGTCATCGCCGACGCGTCACCCCTGCCCCAGAACGTCGGTCACGGCCTCTTCGAAGCGTGTGCACTCCCTCACCAGCCAGTCGGTCATGGCCGGCCAGTTGTCTTCGGCGTAGCAGTTCACCCGCCACACCGAGTTGATGCCGAGACCCTGGCAACTCTGTTCGGGCTTGAGCTTCAGCCTGGCCTCGATCGCCGGCTGGAAAGGCTTCAGCCGCGACCAGGACTCCGTGGCGCCGAACTTTTCGTTGCGCCCGAAGAAGACGCCGACTTGGTTCTGCGCCGGCGCGACATACATCGAAAGCACCAAAGCGAAATCCGGCAGCCCGCGCTGCCAGAACCACGGCCCCCGCCTTGCAAGCGTGGCTCTTTCTTGCGGATGCCGCTCGGCGAACAGTGCCCAGAAGCCGCGATGGCGGAACTCCGAGGCACGGCGGCCACCGAAGTCGAATTCGTTCATGGCCGGCTGCCCCGCTGCCCGAGGCTGTTTCGAAATTCGTTCTGGCGAGTCATATGATGGCGTTTTGAGAACGTAGCGTAGCGGACATTTGGGTCCGCACGCAACGCAGGCGCAGAAAACGCCAGGACAGCCAATGCGGCAGACGCCGCATTTGGTCGCGGCCGAGGACGGCGTGTACCGTCAGATCTCGTCGCCCGTATCTGGCGAACGGGATCAATGCTTCTCCTTCGCTGCGCGATGCATAGCGGCAAAGTCTGCCAAGGTTGGAAAATGACCTCCGACCTTCGGCTGGGCAAGAGGCCGCTTCGTTGCACCTGACCCCTCCATCCCAAACCTGCGGTCGATCCAAACGCTGGCGAGCCCGATGCTCTCTGCCGGCGCATGATCATGAAACAGACTCTGGGCCACATGAAGGACTTCATCCTGCTGAATGCCCAGATCCTGCTTCAGCCTGCCGAACAGGAAACGGAAGTTGCCCAGATCCGGCTTGTAGCTGCCTATGTCTTCCGCCGTGTAAACGGCATCGAAGCTCACACCGAGCTTGCGGTTTGAAGCCGCGAAACTCTGGCCGTCGACATTGGACAATACGACCAAACGGAAGTGCTGTTTCAGATAGGCCAGCGCCTCCCTGGAATCCGGAAAGGCGGGCCAATCGGGCACCGAGGTGCCGAAACGTTCATGCAGATCAGCCTGCGCGGTGATCTCCCAATGTCGAGCCAGCCTTGCGTGCACTGCCGCCAACAGTGTTTTGTAGTGCAAGGAAGGAGTCTCGGCTTCCTGCCGCGTCTCTATTTCCCCATAGGTTTCCAACGCTTCGTTTCGGCTGATTTCGCGATTTGCCATGCTCAAAAGCGGCTGAAGTGCGTTCCAGATGCCGGTTTCCCAGTCGATGAGCGTGCCATAGACATCGAATGTCAGCGCTTTGAAACGAGTCAAATCCATATCGGTGATCCTCACACACGCGTAATTTCCGTATCCGTAGCGCCGCGCGAGGCCGATATCTCGGCAGAACCTTCCGGATTTTAGGCTTTTCCTCCCGTTCTTCCGAGCAGATTTCGGCGAATTTCGGCCGGGGTTGAGTTTCGCTCCCGCCGCATTGCGCGCGTCAAGGCGCTCTGGTCAGAGTGACCACTGAAAATCGCGATATCCGCGATGGAAAGGCGCGGATCGGCAAGCAGCCGTTCAGCCGCATCGAGGCGCATCGCAACCAAATGCGCGTGCGGCGTGGTCGCGCGCCGTCTGGTGAAGGCTTCATGCAGACGGGTTGGGCTCATCCCTGCCGCTTCCGCGATATCCGCAATGCGGATTGGCTCGGCAAGCTTTCGTTGCATGAACGCCGTGGCTCTTCTGACAGCAAGCTCTGCGCGATCCGGACGATCCCTTGCAGGAGCGATGCGATCCAGCAGCAATGTGGACCAGGCGTCTCGAAGCGAGGCGGAAAGCTCCTGCGATGTCGCCAGCACCGCCATGTAGTCGATCAGGCCGTGAACCTCCCGGCCGATCGCAAAAAATGCGGGTATGTCTTCATCCGGCTCCCGGATGCCGAGGCGGGACGGCAGGTCGAGTACGACGAAAGAGCCCGTTTGTTTGGCGTAGAACGCGTGCTGGCAACCGGCAGAAACAAAGACGCCAGTGCTGCCCGAAACCCGTCCTGAACGGTGCCCCAGATCGATTTCGAGTGCTCCGGAAACCGGTAGGACCACTTGGGGATAGTCATGCTGGTGCCTCTCGACCTCCCCGGAATATCTTCGGATTTCAACGACGGTCTCGTTCATCGACAAGTCCTGCGTAAGCGTGGGCATCGCTCTCGGTGATGCGACGCCGCCGAAGACGGTTCGTTTGGATTTAAACCCCGTGTGCTGAACGACCAGTCTTTTGTGGAGAACATCCCTCGGCTCCGTTGTAGCGGAGCACAGCGCCGGCGCGAAGAGCGTTTATCCCAGCACAACTTTCAAGACTTGCTCACAGTCCGCGAGGCCAACGGTCTTGGTGTTCTCGGTTGGTAGGGAAAACTTTGCGGCAGGTGACCACTGAGCTGCAGGCGACCAAGCATGTCTCCCGAAAGTGGGCACCGGTTTCGGGATAAAGACATGCGTAAAATCAAAACCTAAAGCGCATGGAGCGAACCCGAAGGATCGCGACGCACTTTAAGCAGCGGTCCAAATTTAGATGCGCTCCGCCCTCGATATGCCGATCCGAAATCGAGGGGCCTCGGCTTCACGCGGCGGCCAGGATCGATTTCGTCATCCTGAGCCGCCCGGCCTGCTCATGTGACGCCACCGCCATCGCTGGCCGAGGCGCGGCGGCCGCCGACGTCAAACCACTCATGGCCGGTTTCCGGCCACGCGCCTTACACCATGCCGAGCGCGGCCATGTACAGATCGAGGATCGCATCCTCTTCCTGGCGCTCGGCCTGGTCCTTCTTGCGCAGGCGGATGATGGTGCGCATCGCCTTGGTGTCGAAGCCGGTGCCCTTGGCCTCGGCGAACACTTCCTTGATGTCGTCGGCGATCGTCTTCTTCTCTTCCTCGAGCCGCTCGATGCGCTCGATGAAGGCACGCAGCTGGCCGGCGGCAACAGTCTGGCTGGTCTCGGTGATATCGTCGGCCATGTTTTTCTCCAAAAGGGTTCGGCGCCGCGACTCGGCGAAAGACGGCGGCAAATTTGAGCCGGTTCGATGCCCGACCGGCGGCGGCGGGTCAAGCTGTTATCGAACAAGGCATGGGGGCTGCCGACAGAAGCCGACAGCCTGCCCGCCCTTTGCCGCTTCTCAGGCGAAGGCGATCAGCAGATCCTTGGCATCGATCTGGTCGCCGGCCTTGACCAGCACCTCGGCGACGGTGCCGTCGCGCTCGGCATGCAGCGCCGTTTCCATCTTCATCGCCTCGATGGAGAGCAGCACGTCGCCGGCCTTCACCGCCTGGCCGGTGACGACCGAAAGCGCGGAGACCACGCCCGGCATCGGCGCGCCGACATGCGCCTCGTTGCCAGGCTCGGCCTTGCGGCGCGCCTTGGCGGCGGAGGCGCCATGCGCCCTGTCCGGCACCTTCACGCGCCGCGGCTGGCCGTTGAGCTCGAAGAACACGGTGACCAAGCCCTTCTCGTCGACATCGCCGATGGCGAGGCACCGCACGACCAGCGTCTTGCCCTTCTCGATGTCGATGAAGATCTCGTCTTCGGACTTCATGCCGTAAAAATAGGTCGGCGTCGGCAGGACGCTGACCGGGCCGTAGGTCTCTTGCGCGCCGGCGAAGTCGGTGAACACCTTCGGATACATCAGCCAGGAGGCGAATTCGTATTCCGAGAGCTTGCGCTCCAGCTTCTCCTCGATCTCCTTGCGGCTGGCCTTGAGATCGGCGGGCTTCAGCAGCGAGCCGGGCCGCGCCGTGATCGGCCTGTCGCCTTTCAGCGCCTTCTTCTGCAGCGCCGCCGGCCAACCGCCGGGCGACTGGCCGAGATCGCCGCGCAGCATCGAGACGACCGAGTCAGGGAAGGCGATATCCCTGGCCGGGTTCTCGACATCGGCGACGGTGAGGTCCTGGCTGACCATCATCAGAGCCATGTCGCCGACGACCTTGGATGACGGTGTCACCTTGACGATGTCGCCGAACATCAGATTGACGTCATGATAGGTCTGCGCCACCTCGTGCCAGCGCGTTTCCAGCCCGAGCGAGCGCGCCTGTTCCTTGAGGTTGGTGAACTGTCCGCCCGGCATTTCATGCAGATAGACTTCCGAGGCCGGCCCCTTGAGATCGCTTTCGAAGGCGGCGTACTGGTTGCGCACCGCTTCCCAGTAGAACGAGATCTTGCGGATCCATTGCGGGTCGAGGCCGGGGTCGCGCTCGGTGCCCTTCAGCGCCTCGACGATCGAGCCCAGGCAAGGCTGCGACGTGTTGCCGGAGAAGGCATCCATCGCCGCGTCTATGGCGTCGACGCCACTCTCCACCGCCGCCAGCACGGTCGCCGCCGACAGGCCAGACGTGTCGTGGGTGTGGAAATGGATCGGCAGGTCGGTCGCCTCGCGCAGCGCCCTGAACAGCACGCGGGCGGCGGCCGGCTTCAACAGACCCGCCATGTCCTTGACGGCGATGATATGGGCGCCGGCGGCCTGCAATTCCCCGGCCAGGCCGACATAGTATTTCAGATCGTATTTGGCCCGCGCCGGATCGAGAATGTCGCCGGTGTAGCACATCGCCGCTTCGATCAGCTTGCCTTCGGCCCCGACCGCGTCCATGGCGACGCGCATGTTCTCGACCCAGTTCAGGCAATCGAAGACGCGGAACAGGTCGATACCGCCGGCAGCCGCCTGCTTGACGAAATGCTGCACGACATTGTCGGGATAGTTGGTGTAGCCGACGCCGTTGGCGCCGCGCAGCAGCATTTGCAGCAACAGGTTGGGCGCCGCCTCGCGCACCAGCGACAGCCGCTCCCAAGGATCCTCGGTGAGGAAGCGCATGGCGACGTCGAAGGTCGCGCCGCCCCAGCATTCGAGCGACAGAAGCTGCGGCAGGGCGCGGGCATAGGTGCCGGCAATATTGGCAATGTCATGCGTGCGCATGCGTGTCGCCAGCAGCGACTGGTGGCCGTCGCGCATCGTCGTGTCGGTGACCAGAACTTGCCTTTGCTCGCGCATCCAGCCGGCGAATCTCTCAGGACCGAGCACGTCCAGCTTCTGCTTGCTGCCGCCCGGCACATTGCCATTGAGGTAGGGCACCACCGGTGCCGCCGCATCGGCTTTCGGCATCGGCCGGCCGCGCGTCTCGGGGTGGCCGTTGACGCTGACATCGGCCAGATAGTTGAGCAGCTTGGTCGCGCGGTCCTGCCGCTTGACCTGCTGGAACAGTTCCGGCGTCGTATCGATGAACTTCGTCGTATAGGAATTGTCGGCGAAGCTCGGGTGGTTGATGATCGCTTCGAGGAAGGTGAGGTTGGTGGCGACGCCGCGGATGCGGAATTCGCGAAGCGCCCGGTTCATGCGGGCAATCGTCTCGGCCGGCGTCGGTGCCCACGCCGTCACCTTCTCCAGCAGCGGATCGTAGAAGCGAGTGATGACCGCGCCGGAATAGGCAGTGCCGCCATCCAGCCGGATGCCGAAGCCGGTGGCGCCGCGGTAGGCGGTGATGCGGCCATAGTCCGGAATGAAATTGTGCTCGGGATCCTCGGTGGTGATGCGGCACTGCAAGGCGTGGCCGTTGAGCCTGATGTCCTTCTGCGCCGGCACGCCCGATTGCGGTGTGCCGATGGCGAAGCCGTCGAGGATGTGGATCTGCGCCTTGACGATGTCGATGCCGGTCACCTGTTCGGTGACGGTATGCTCGACCTGGATGCGCGGGTTGACCTCGATGAAATAGAATTTTCCGGTATCGGCATCCTGCAGGAACTCGACCGTGCCGGCGCCGATATAACTGGTCTCGCGCGCGATCTTCAGCGCGTGGCCGCAAAGCTCCTCGCGCTGCGCCATTTCGAGATAGGGCGCCGGCGCCCGCTCGACGACCTTCTGGTTGCGGCGCTGGATCGAGCAGTCGCGCTCGAACAGGTGCACGGCATTGCCATGCGTGTCGCCAAGCACCTGCACCTCGACATGGCGGGCGCGCTCGATCAGCTTTTCGAGATAGACCTCGTCCTTGCCGAAGGCGGCCTTCGCCTCGCGCTTGCCTTCCGTGACCTCACGGGCGAGATCGGCCTCGGAACGGATGGCGCGCATGCCGCGCCCACCGCCGCCCCACGAGGCCTTCAGCATCACCGGATAGCCGATCTCCTTGGCCAGTTTCTTGACCGCCTCCATATCGTCCGGCAACGGATCGGTGGCGGGAATGACCGGCACGCCGACCTCAATGGCGAGATTGCGCGCCGCGACCTTGTTGCCGAGACGGCGCATCGTGTCCGGCTTCGGCCCGATGAAGGTGATGCCCGCTTGCGCGCAGGCTTCGGCGAATTCGGGGCTTTCGGACAGGAGCCCATAGCCGGGATGGATGGCATCGGCGCCGGAAAGCCTGGCGACGCGGATCACCTCCTCGATCGACAGATAGCTCTCGATCGGCCCCATATCCTTGGCAAGATGCGGACCACGCCCGACCTGGTAGCTCTCGTCGGCCTTGAAGCGGTGCAACGAATATTTGTCTTCCTCGGCCCAGATCGCCACGGTTTTGAGGCCCAACTCATTGGCCGCGCGAAAGACGCGGATGGCGATTTCTGACCGGTTGGCGACGAGGATCTTCGTGATGGCCAAGGACTGGGCTCCAGCAGCGGCAGGGACGGGAAATCGGTGCAATGATTAGCGTGAAAATGCTGCAGTGCAAACAAAATCAACGCCGGTTTAAACCGATTTAAATCAATTATCCGGCCAACACTCGCATGCCTTAGCCCGAACGGACGGAACAATGACGACAATTTCGATCCTGGATGCGATCTCTCCGCCTGAGAGGTGCCGGCAAGAAAGATCATCGCCGACCCGAACGCACCAAAAGAAAATGCCCGGCGCGTCGCGCCGGGCATCTTGGATTTCAGACCTGCCAGAGCAGCTTATTTCGGGAACCAGGAATACTTGCCGTCGTCCTTCTTCTTCCACTCGTACATGATGTAGCCCGGCAGCTTCGGGTCGCCCTTGGCGTCATAGGCAAGATCGCCCAGCACGGTCGGGAACGGGCCGCTTTCATGCATCGCCTTGGCGACGGCCTGCGGGTCGTTCGTCTTGGCGGCAGCGGCCGCCTCGGCGACCACCTGCACGGCGGCGTAGGCGTAGAGCGTGTAGGCTTCCGGCTCGAAGCCCTGCGCGCGGAACTTCTCGACGAGTTCCTTGTTGGCCGGGATCAGGCGCGGATCGGGTCCGAACGTGTTGAGCGTGCCGGCGACGGCGTCGCCCGCGATCGCGGCGAGTTCGTCCGTCACGATGCCGTCACCCGACATCATCGGCGCCTTGAGGCCCTGGTCCGCCGACTGGCGGATGATCAGGCCGGCTTCGGTATGCAGGCCGCCCCAGTAGATCAGGGTGACGCCGGCTTCCTTCATCTTGGCGATGAGCGCCGAGAAGTCCTTGTCGCCGACATTGACGCCTTCATACATCACTTCCTTGACGCCCGCGGCGTTCATCGCCTTCTTGGTTTCATCGGCGAGGCCCTGGCCATAAGGGGTCTTGTCGTGCACGACGGCGACCTTGGCATCCTTGAAGTTCGCGGCGATGTAGGCGCCGGCGATGCTGCCCTGCTGATCGTCGCGTCCGCAGGTGCGGAACACGTTCCACAGACCGCGCTCGGTGAACTTCGGGTTGGTCGCGGCCGGCGTGATTTCGACGATGTTGTTTTCGGCGTAGACTTCCGAGGCCGGGATCGAGACGCCCGAGTTGAAGTGGCCGATCACGAACTTGACGCCGTCGCCGACGAACTTGTTGGCGACCGAGATGCCTTGCTTCGGATCGGAGACGTCGTCGCCGACTTCGAGCTTGATCTGCTCGCCGTTGATACCGCCCTTGGCATTGATCTCGGCGACCGCCGCCTCTGCGCCCTTCTGCAGCTGTGCGCCGAAGGCCGCATTCGGACCGGTGATCGGACCGGCAACGCCGAACATTACATCAGCCCACGCGTTGCCGCCGAACGCGACAAGCGCGGTCAGGGCGACGGCGGACAAAAGTGACTTTTTCATTTAAACGCTCCCATTAACGGAGTGGGCGTGGATGAAGCTTTCATGCGATGCCCACCCTTATCGCAGAAAGCATAGTTTGCCGATTTTCAGGCACTTGTCACGCCGATTCATCCCTGACCCGGCGTTAATGATGAACGTCAACCTTTCGGTTTCCAGCTCAAGATTGAAGCTCTTTCGTAGAGCCAATTATACTGTGTGACCATCTGGTTGGTTCGTGTGTATTGATAGCCGACGAAGCCCAATATCATCAGCACGATGGTGTCGACGATATAGTACTGCAGCGAGAACATCGTGCCGTCGAACAGCGCGTGATGGATGAAGCGGATGCCGATGCCGAGACCCAGCAGATAGGCGAAAAGCTGGATGAAGGAGCGCCATGTCTGGGCGCTGGCCTTGCCAGTCATCCAGGCCGCCCAGCCGCCGAGCAGACAGGTGACGAAGAAGAACTGCCAGATCGAGGGTTCCTCATAGAGAATGCCCTGCATGATGAAGTCTCCCTAGCATGATCCCGAAAAGTTGCAGACTTTTCGGACAAGGATCATGCGACAAACAAACAAGTTGGAGCGGGATACCGGATGCACATTCCGCTCCAAACTCAGTGATGTCCGCCTTCGAGATAGGCGGCGCGCACTTCCGGATTGGCGAGCAGTTCCTTGCCGGTGCCGCTCATCGTCACATTGCCGTTGACCATGACGTAGCCGCGCGTGGCGAGCTTCAGCGCGCCGAACGCGTTCTGCTCGACCAGGAACACGGTCAGCCCTTGCGTGCGGTTCAGCTCGCGGATGGCATCGAAGATCTGCTTGACGATCAGTGGCGCCAGGCCCAGCGACGGCTCGTCGAGCAGAAGCAGCTTCGGCCGCGCCATCAGCGCGCGTCCAATCGACAGCATCTGCTGCTCGCCGCCCGACAGCGTGCCGCCGCGCTGCGCGATGCGCTCCTTGAGCCGCGGGAACAGCGCGAACACCTTCTCGACGTCCTCGTCATAGTGTTTGAGGTTGTCGAGGCTGGCGCCCATCTGCAGGTTTTCCATCACCGTCATGCGCGGGAAGATGCGCCGGCCTTCGGGTGACTGGGCGATGCGCATGCGGGCGATCTCGTGCGTCGGCAACTGGGTGATGTCGGTGCCGGCGAAGGTGATGGTCCCCGTGCGGGCGCGGGGAGCGCCGAAAATGGTCATCATCAGCGTCGATTTGCCGGCGCCGTTGGCGCCGATCAGCGCCACGATCTCGCCCTCCTTGACGGTGACATCGACGCCGTTCAGCGCCCGGATGTTGCCGTAATAGGTCTCCACGCCCTTGATATCGAGCAGCGTTGTCCTGGCCATTATTTGCCCCCTCCACGCTTGCCCGACACAGGCTTGGCCGCACCGGTAGTCTTGGCGGAAGCATGGCTGGTCGCCACCTTGCCGGCGTCGACGCGGCGCGAGAATTCCGTGTCTTTGCCCTGACCTAGCAGCTTGGCCTGCTTGACCCATTCCTCGCGCGCAATGCGTCCGTCAAAGGCGAGATAGGCTTCGGCAGCCTCGACATCGGCCTTCTTCCAGGCGCCGATCTGGTCGAAGTGGAAGATGCCGTGCTCGTTGAGCTTCTTCTCGTTGACCGTACCGATGCCCTTGATGCGGGTCAGGTTGTCGGCCTTGCCGCCACGAGGGGCGGCGAGGCGGTTCGAAATGCCTTCGGCCTTTGCCGCGGGCGCCTTGGCGGCCGTTTTCTTCGGTGCCGCTTTCGCCGCCGGCTTGGCCGGCGCGGCCGGTTTTGCGACGGGTTTACTCGCCACGGTAGCCGCGCGGGCATCGACCTGTGCCGCCTTCGAGGCGCCTTTCGACACCGTGACGCGCTCGCCATCGCTGTGTCCGACGGTGTCGGTCACGGGTCCGGCCAGGTATGACGACGATGTCCCCGGACCATGTGCGGCATCCGGCCCAATGTCGAGCTGCTCGATGACGTCCTCGTCGCCGACCTCGGTCAGCACGGTCTCGACCTCCTCGTCGTCGACGCCGAGATAGGCGGCGATGACGCGTGGATCGGTGCGCACCGACTGCGGATTGCCGTCGGAGATCTTGCGGCCATACTCCAGCACCACGACATGGTCGGAAATCTGCATGACCACCGACATGTCGTGCTCGATCAGCAGGATCGAGGTGCCGGTGTTGTTCTTGATGTCCATCAAGAGCTCGTTGAGTGCCGCCGATTCCTTCGGGTTGAGGCCGGCCGCCGGCTCGTCGAGGCACAGAAGTTCCGGACCCGTGCACATGGCACGCGCAATCTCGAGGCGCCGCTGCGCGCCATAGGGCAGATCGCCGGCCGGATCGTCGGCGCGATCGACGAGATCGGCCTTCTCCAGCCAATGCCTGGCCAGGTCCATCGACTCTGCCGATGCCTTGCGGTAACCGCTGAAGCCGAACAGGCCGAGCACCGTATAGCCCGAGGCCTTCATCAGCTTGTTGTGCTGGGCAACCAGAAGGTTCTCCAGCAGCGTCATGCCCGAGAACAGGCGGATGTTCTGGAAGGTGCGCGCCACCTTGGCGCGCGCCGGGATCTCATGGTTGGGCAGCCGTTCCAAGAGATAGGTCGAGCCGTCGGAACGGTTGAGCGTGATCATGCCTTCGGACGGCTTGTAGAAGCCGGTGATGCAGTTGAACACGGTGGTCTTGCCGGCGCCGTTAGGCCCGATCAGCGCCGTGATCTCGCCGCGTCTGGCTGTGAAGGAGAGGTCGCCGATGGCGACCAGCCCGCCGAACTTCATCGACAGATGTTCGACCTGCAGGATGGCGTCGTTCATTTGCGTGGTCGCGTTCATCAGCCGTGGCCCTCCTTGGTGAAGGAGCTTGAGACAGCCCTTCGCTCTTTGAGGAAGGCGGTCGGTTCACGACTGCCGACGAAGCCGCGCGGCTTCCACAGCATGACGATGACCATGGCCATGCCGAACAGAAGCATGCGGTAGAGTTCGGGGGTGAAGTCCGGCCCGAAGATCTGCTTGAGGAAATCGAGTTCGCGCAGCGCCTCGGTGCCGCCGATCATCACCATCGCGGCGACCGCGATGCCGACCAGCGAGCCCATGCCGCCGAGAACGACGATGGCGAGGATGATGGCCGATTCCAGGAAAACGAAGGATTCCGGGCTGACGAAGCCTTGCCGCGCGGCGAAGAACGAGCCGGCGAAGCCACCGAACATGGCGCCGGTGGCGAAGGCGGTCAGCTTGGTGGTGGTGGTGTTGATGCCGAGCGAGCGGCAGGCGATCTCGTCCTCACGCAAGGCTTCCCAGGCGCGGCCGACCGGCAGACGGCGCAGCCTGATGGTGACGAAGGCGGTAAGCAGGCACAGGCCGAGGATCAGATAGTAGAGGAAGATCTTGTAGTAGGCGCTCGATGTCGCCAGATGCAGAACCTTGGCAATGTAGTTGGGGTCCGACACGTTGAAGGTCATCAGGCCGAAGAAGGAAACCTTGGGAATGCCGGAGATACCGGCCGACCCGTTGGTGACGTCGCGCCAGTTGATCAGCACCAGGCGGATGATCTCGCCGAAGGCGAGCGTCACGATCGCCAGATAATCGCCGCGCAGGCGCAGCACGGGGAAGCCGAGCAGCACCCCCCACAGGGCGGCCATGCAGCCCGCGGCCGGCAGCAGGATCCAGAACGACAGGCCGTAATGCGTGGCAAGAAGCGCATAGGCATAGGCGCCAAGTGCATAAAAGGCGACGTAACCGAGGTCGAGCAGGCCGGCGAGGCCAACGACGATGTTCAGTCCCCAGGCCAGCATCACATAGATCAGGATCTGGATGCCGAAATTGTCGACCCATTTCAGCGAGCCCTGCAGCCCTCCAGCAATCGACCACGCGTTCAGCGACAGCACCGCGACCACGAGGATCGGGTACAGCACCAGCGCGGTGATGCCCAATTTGGTGAAGTTGGCATGGATGAAGGCGCGGAAGTAGTAGATCACGCAAGCCAGCAGATAGATGACCGCCAGGGCGCGCAGGAATTGCAGATAGCCGGCCGGTTCTGCTCCCACCCATCCGGCGAGGGAGCTGTTGAACACGAACAGCAGCACCGCCGCGACGACAGCCACGATGAAGGCCGGCAGCGTGAAGAACCGTGACCCCACGCTGGCCGGCAACAGACCGGTGGCGACGTTGGCGATCTTTTGGTTGGCCATGAAGGGCTGGCCATAGGCGACATAGAGGAAACGGCCGACGGCCGTGGCGATCACCACGGCGGCGAGCAGGCCCCAGCGCTGAGTCAGGACCAGTTCATTGGACATGTTCTGACCGGTCTTCAGCCCGATGAACAGCACGAACAGGCCAAGCGCGATGGCGCCGGCATAGAACGCTTCCTTAAGCGCGCGTTGGGTGGGGGTGGCGACGCTGTCGCTCTCGCGAGATACGGTCACGGCCATGATCTCAGACCTTTTCGACTTCAGGCCGGCCCAATATGCCGGAAGGCAGGAAGATCAGCACGATGGCCAGGATCGAGAACGCCGCGACGTCCTTGTAGTCGATCGAGAAATAGGCCGACCACATGCTCTCGATGAAGCCGATCAGCAGCCCGCCGAGCACGGCGCCCGGCAACGAGCCGATGCCGCCAAGCACCGCCGCGGTGAATGCCTTCACACCCGGCACAAAACCGTCGGAGAAAGCCACCACGCCATAGTACATCAGGAACAGCGTACCGGCGACGGCGGCAAGCGAGGCACCCATGATGAAGGTGATCGAGATGGTGCGGTCGACGTCGATGCCGAGCAGTGCGGCCATCTTGCGATCCTGCTCGCAGGCGCGTTGCGCCCGGCCAAGCGAGGTCCTGTTGACCAGGTACCAGAACACCACCAGGAGCAGCGCGGTGACGATGACGATGATGATCTGCTTCAGCGACACGCTGACGCCGTCGATGTTGTAGACTTGGCTGACCATCGGCGGGATCGGCTTGTTGCGCGGACCTTGCGTCACCTGGACGAAGTTCGACAGCGCGATCGACATGCCGATGGCGGTGATCAGCGGCGCCAGCCGGAACGAACCGCGCAGCGGCCGGTAGGCCACCTTCTCGATCGTCCAGTTGTAGAGGCTGGTCAGCAGCATCGCCACGATCATCATGACCAGCAGAGCGATGACCACGGGCACCGAATAGAACAGCGCGCCGAGGATGAGGAAGACGATCAGCGCCGTGAAGGCGCCCACCATGAAAATGTCGCCATGGGCGAAGTTGATCATGCCGATGATGCCGTAGACCATCGTGTAGCCGATTGCGATCAGCCCATAGATCGATCCCAGCGTCAGCCCGTTGATAAGCTGCTGGACAAAATACTGCATGTGTACGTGGCTCCCCTGGAATGTCGCCCATGCAGACGCATTCCTTTTCGTATTTCCCCTAGTCGTAAAGTTTCGAGCCCGGATTGCAACGTGATTTTTTTGACCGCCCCGCGTGTTTCCGATTCACGTCGTTCCGACCGCCCGTTTTCTGCACCCGACCCCTGGACTATCGCGGACCCTATCATTGGCATAACGCAATGTCTTTGACGATTCGGCCGTATCATGCGCCCCGTTTCGAAGAAATCATCGTCAAAATTAGGTGACAAGAGGAATCGTTGCGTTCCTGACAAGGTTGGTCTTTTCGTCACACTCCTTTCCGCAGCGTCAGGATTCTCCTCACTTGACCACGAAACCATGCGCGAACGGATCGCGGTCGTCGATGAAGATCGTGTTCAGTCCGGTCATCCGCGCCCAGCCGCCGATCGAAGGAATGATCGCCGGTCTGCCCGCCACGGTGACCTCCTTTTCGACCTTGCCCTTGAACAGCGAACCGATGATCGATTCATGCACGAAGGCGTCGCCTGCCTTGAGCTTGCCCTTGGCATGGAGCTGCGCCATGCGCGCCGAGGTGCCGGTGCCGCACGGTGAGCGGTCGATCGCCTTGTCACCATAGAATACGGCGTTGCGGGCGTCGGCCCCTTCCACCGTCGGCTTGCCGGTCCACAACATGTGCGACAGCCTGTTGATGCCGGGGTTCTCCGGATGCACGAAGGAATACTTCTCGTTGAGGCGCTGCCGCACCACCGGGCTCCAGGCGATGAGGTCGCCGGCGGAATGATCCGCCATGTCGCGGTAGTTCTCCTGCGGCTCGACGATGGCGTAGAAATTGCCGCCATAGGCGACATCGACGGTGATCTCGCCGAGCCCGGGACATTCGACCGTCAAACCTTCGGCATGGAGGAACGACGGCACATTGGTGATGCGCACCTCCTCGACATATTCGCCGACCTGTTTGTATTCGGCGATGACCAGCCCGGCTGGCGTATCGAGCCTCAGCACACCCGGCGTCTTCGGCTTGATCAGCCCGTGTTCGATGGCCATCGTCACCGTGCCGATGGTGCCGTGGCCGCACATCGGCAGGCAGCCGGAGGTCTCGATGAACAGAATGGCGATGTCGCAATCCTCGCGCGTCGGCGGATAGAGGATCGAACCCGACATCACGTCATGGCCGCGCGGCTCGAACATCAGCCCGGTGCGGATCCAGTCATATTCGGCAAGGAAATGCGCGCGCCGTTCCATCATCGTCGAGCCCTCGAGCAGCGGGCCGCCGCCGGCGACCAGCCGCACCGGATTGCCGCATGTGTGGCCGTCGATGCAGAAGAAGGATTTCTTGGCCATGTCGTTCCTCGAAAATTCAAAACCGTTGTGGACTGAAGGGGGCGAGATCAACAGACGCAACCTGCCCCAGGATGATTTCCCGGATCAACCGTCCGGTCGCCGCGGCCTGGGTCAGGCCGAGATGGCCGTGGCCGAAGGCATAGACGACCGGCCGGCTTCCCGATGCCTTGCCGATGACGGGCACCGAATCCGGCAGCGAGGGCCGGAACCCCATCCATTCGCGCCCGCCCGAGGGATTGAGCCCGGGCAGGAACTGCTGCGCCTTCTGCAGGAGCGCCTTCGATCTGTTGAAATTGGGCGGCCGCTCTATGCCGCCGAGTTCGACCGCGCCGCCGACGCGCAGGCCCGTCTCCAGCGGCGTGATGACGAAGCCATGGCCGGAGAAGATCAGCTGCCGCTTCACATCGAAGGCGCTTTTGGGCAGCGTCGTGTTGTAGCCGCGCTCGGTCTCCAGCGGAATGCGGTCGCCAAGCTGCTGTGCCAGGAGGTGCGACCAGGCGCCGGCGGCGACGATCAGGTGCCTTGCCTGCCTGGTCGTGCCGTCGGCCAGCGTCAGCGTCGCGCCATGCTGGTCCGCCGCGATCCGGTCGATCCCAGCCCTTTCGAAGCGGGCACCCCTGGCCTCGGCGTAAGCCCACACCGCCTTGCCGAGCAGCTTTGGATCGGCGACCGTCTTCCAGCCCGGCACGAAGGTGCCCTTGATGAAGCGCGGGGACAGGCCCGGCTGCAGACCCGCCAGGCCTTCGCCCTCGACATGGCGAAGGCCGATGCCGAAGCGCTCGCGCTCGGCCCAGCCGGACAGCGAGGCTCGGAACTCGGCTTCGCTCTCGTAGAGCTCCAGCGAGCCGTCCTCGCGCAGCATCGGCCGCGTGCCGGAGCGATCGAGCAGCCCCATCCATTCGGTTTCGGCGAGCTTCATCATGCCGGCCTGGGCGGCGAGGCTTGCTTCGTATTTCGCCGGCGCGCCGGCGCGCCAGAAGCGGATCAGCCAGGGCAGAAGCCGCGGCAGGTAGGCGGGCGGAATGCTGAGAGGGCCGAGCGGATCGGCCAGCCATTTCGGCAGGTGCTTGATCATGCCCTTGTGCGCCAGCGGCAGCACGTCCGAAAAGGCGAAGGCGGCCGCATTGCCGGAGCTCGTCTCCTCGCAGATGCCGGTGCGGTCGAAGATCGTTACGCCGCGCCCCGCCTCGGCGAGGAAGGCGGCGGCACAGATGCCAATAATGCCACCGCCGACAATGGCGATATCTTTCCCTTCTCCCCGTTCACGCGGAGAAGGTGCCCCAGCGGCGGAGCGCTGCTCCTGTTCCGGCAATTTGGGATTTCCTGGCACGTCGATGCTGTCCCTTATTCGGCTGCCACCAGTCTGTCCGCCGATAGAGGAGACGTCTGGAGCGAAGGCAGCTTCGGCCGCGCCGCCAGCGCATCCCGTATGATCTTCTCGACCGCCTTGCGGCGCTCGCCCGACAGCGGCTGGCGTGGCATGCGCACGCGGTCATTGGTATCGATTGCCAGCACTTCGGCAAGCTTGATGTTCTGTACCAGATAGGTCGAGACGTCGAGGTCGAGCAGTGGCCGGAACCAGCGGTAGATGGCGAGCGCCTCCTCGCGGCGGCCCTGCTTCATCAGCTGGAAGATGGCGACGGTTTCGCGCGGGAAGGCGGTGACCAGGCCGGCCACCCAGCCGATGGCGCCGACCGACAGCGCCTCGAAAGCAAGATTGTCGACACCGGTGAACAGATCGTAGCGGTCGCCAAGCCGGTTGATGATCTCCGTCGAGCGCCTGATATCGTCGGAGGATTCCTTGATGGCGACGAAGCGCTTGTCCGACGCCAACTCGTCCATCTGGTCGACGGTGACGTCGACGCGATAGGCGAGCCGGTTGGAGTAGATCATGACCGGCAGGTCGCCAGCCTCGGCGACCGCGCGCAGCGCGGCGACGGTCTCTTCCGCATTGGTGTGGTAGATCGGGCTCGGCACCACCATCAGGCCATCGGCGCCTTCCCTGGCGGCGCGCCTGGCAATAGCGGCGGCCTCACGGGTGCCCGCCTCATTGACGGTCAGCAGTACCGGCTTCTTGCCGGCGACTTTCTGCGCTGTCTTCAGCACCTCGATCTTCTCGTCAGGCGACAGCATCGGCCCTTCGCCAAGCGAGCCGCATGCGATGATGCCATCGCAACCGGCCTCCATCTGCAGGCCGAAGCAGCGCTCCATTTCGGCATGGTCGAGCCGGTCGTCGGCGGTGAATTTGGTCGTGACGGCGGGGAAAACTCCGGTCCACATAGTCGTGTCTCCATCTGATATATCAGTCGTATATCTGTTAAGAAACTCGCTGTCAATGCGGAATCCGTTATGATATATTTTGAATATATCAGGAGATCGCCTTTGATATCCATGGAAGCAACTATGACCTCCGAGCCGGCGGCGGCCAGGGCCTATCGCGTGCTCGAGCATATGATCGTTACGCTGGAACTGGCGCCGTCGAGCTTTGTCACAGAGGGGGCGCTTATCGAGAAGCTGGACCTCGGCCGCACGCCGGTGCGCGAGGCGATCCAGCGGCTGGCCTGGGAAGGGCTGCTTGATGTCAGGCCGCGCGCCGGCATCGCGATCGCGCCGCTGCATCCCGGCGACTGGCTGCGCGTGCTCGACGCCCGGCGCGGTGTCGAGGTGGTGCTGGCCCGTTCGGCCGCCCGCTTCGTCACCCGCGAGGCGGCCGACCTGTTTCACGAGGCGGCGCTCGCCATGCAGAAGGCGGTCATCTCGGGCAATGTGCTTGCCTTCATCCAGGCCGACAAGGCGCTCGACGAGGCGCTGGCGATGGCCGCCGACAACCCCTTCGCCGCGCGGCTGGCGGCGCCGCTGCAGACCCACAGCCGCCGCTTCTGGTTCCGCTACAAGGCGGACACGGGCCTCGCCGAGTCAGCCGAGCATCACGTCGCGCTGATCCGCTCGATCCTCGACGGCGACGAGGATGCAGCCGCCAAGGATGCCAAGCGGCTGATGGCGCTGCTGCGAGGCCATGCCGAGGTCGCCGCGACACGCTGATCGGGCGATCAAATCCCTCGCGCGGCGGCGATGGCGGTATTCTCCCATCCCTCACCGGTCGCGAAAATGCAGCTTCGACCCTGCACGTCGGTCACCAGCATCGACCAGGTCCCGCTTGCCGAGACATAGATCTCCACAATGGCGGATTGCCCGACCACACCGTAGCCGATCTGCTTTTGCTCAAAGGCCTGCGCCAGTCCCGTGACAAGGTCACTGTGGCCGCCGCAGATAAATTGCGCCTGCGCCGATAGCGTCGACAACGCCAGCACGGCGCCGATCGCGGCTATCCTGATCCATCGAAACGAAAATTTGTGTGCCATTTGGCACCTCCTTCGCCTTGGCGTTCCGGCAAAGGGAGGCACATGGGGCAGCCTCAATACACCAGAACGCTCCAGGCCGGGTTCGACGTCTTCATCACGTCACTCCTTCTGGTTTCCGGTCTGTCGTCAGGGAATTTTATCATTTCCCTGGAATCGATATGGTGAGGCCCCGATCTGAAAACAAGCCACACTCAGGCCGCTGCAAAAAGGGCCTGCCGTCACGGCGTGACCTGCCGAGCGGCCGCGAACGCGCCGGGTCGCTCAAGCACCCGGCAGGGCCGCTTTCATCATTGTACTGTCCCAGCCTTCACCGACGGACAGTATGCAGCTCTGGCCCTTGGTATCGGAGGCCAGAACGGTCCAACTGCCTTGCTCGGAAACAAAGACCTCGAGAACCACGCTGGAATTGATCAGGCCACGCCCGGCCTCGATCTCATGGAACTTCTCGCCAAGTGCCTTGATCAGATCGGCCCGCGGTGCGCATTGTCCAGCCGCATTCGCCTGCGCCGCACCGGCTGATATCGCAAGCGACATCAAGATCATCGTCGCCACAAGACCTCGTGTCATCTGAGACCTCCCTGCGCCAGACGCAAAACCCCAGCTGCTACCGGCGCTGTTGATTGGCCTGCAAGCGCTGCAGGATACAGCGTAAGACGTATGGCGCCCGCTTGGTTCCATCACATTAGCGATTTGGCGGATAACGCCGCGACCACAACGAAAAGGCCCGGGCATGCAGCCCGGGCCTTCGATGTCGGATATGTTGCCGCGCGCCCGCCGCCGAGGGCGAGAGGCGCGCAGCCAAGAAGACCGTCAGCTCAGTTCATCGTCGGGATGACGAACTCCGCACCGTCCTTGATGCCGGACGGCCAGCGCGAGGTCACCGTCTTGGTCTTGGTGTAGAAACGGAAGGCGTCCGGACCGTGCTGGTTGAGGTCGCCGAAGGACGACGCCTTCCAGCCGCCGAAGGTGTAATAGGCGATCGGCACCGGGATCGGCACGTTGACGCCGACCATGCCGACCTGGACACGGCTTGCAAAGTCACGCGCGGCGTCGCCGTCGCGGGTGAAGATGGCGACGCCATTGCCCATCTCATGGTCGTTGGCGAGCTTGATCGCGCTCTCATAGGTCGGAGCACGAACCACCGAGAGCACCGGCCCGAAGATTTCTTCCTTGTAGATGCGCATGTCCGCCGTGACGTTGTCGAACAAGCAGCCGCCCATATAGTAACCGTTCTCATAGCCCTGCATCTTGAAGCCGCGGCCATCGACGACCAGCGTGGCGCCTTCCTTGACGCCGGTATCGACGTAACCTTTCACGCGCTCCAGCGCCTGAGCCGTCACCAGCGGGCCGAAATCGGCGGCCGAATCCGTCGACGGGCCGACCTTCAGGCTCTCGACGCGCGGGATCAGCTTTTCCATCAGCCGGTTGGCAGTGTCGTTGCCGACCGGGACAGCCACCGAGATCGCCATGCAGCGCTCGCCGGCCGAGCCGTAGCCGGCGCCGATCAGCGCGTCGACGGTCTGGTCCATGTCGGCGTCGGGCATGATGATCATGTGGTTCTTGGCGCCGCCGAAGCACTGCACCCGCTTGCCCGCCGCGGTGCCGCGCGAATAGATGTAGTGGGCGATCGGCGTCGAGCCGACAAAGCCGACGGCCTTGATGTCGGGATCGTCGAGGATGGCGTCGACGACTTCCTTGTCGCCGTTGACGACGTTGAGGATGCCGGCAGGCAGGCCGGCTTCGAGGAACAGTTCGGCGATGCGGATCGGCACGCCCGGATCACGCTCCGACGGCTTCAGGATGAAGGCATTGCCGCAGGCGATCGCCGGCGCGATCTTCCACAGCGGGATCATCGCCGGGAAATTGAACGGCGTGATGCCGGCGACGACGCCGAGCGGCTGGCGCATCGAATAGACGTCGATGCCGGGGCCGGCGCCATCGGTGAATTCGCCCTTCATCATGTGCGGCGCGCCGATGCAGACTTCGACCACTTCGAGGCCGCGCTGGATGTCACCCTTGGCGTCGGCGATGGTCTTGCCGTGCTCGCGTGCCAGTATGTCGGCCAGTTCGTCATAGTCGCGGGCGACCAGTTCGAGGAATTTCATCAGCACGCGCACGCGGCGCTGCGGGTTGGTGGCGGCCCATTTCGGCTGCGCCGCCTTGGCATTCTCGACCGCCGCGCGCAGTTCCGCTTGCGAGGCCAGCGCCACCGTGCCGCGCACGGAGCCGTCCATCGGCTGCATGACGTCCTGCTTGCGGCCGCTGGTGCCGGCGACACGCTTGCCGCCGATGAAATGACCGTATTCGATCATGATATCTCTCCCTTGTTTGTGATGGCGCATTGTCCGCCTTTGCGGTGGCGAAGGCAACGCGAGGGAGAACGCAACCGTTGTGCGAAAATTAGATATCGGTTGACGGGCGAGCATCAATTCTCGCAAATGACTTACGACAAGATATCTCCTGGGGATTCCCATGAACTGGGATGACGTCCGCATCTTTCTCGCCGTGGCACGCGCCGGCCAGATCCTCGGCGCCGCCCGGCGGCTGGAGCTGAACCACGCCACAGTCTCGCGCCGCATCGCAGCGCTCGAGGAAGCGCTGCGCACGAAGCTCTTCCGCCGGCTGACCACCGGCAGCGAACTGACGCCGGCCGGCGAGCGATTCCTTGATATTGCCGAGCGCATGGAGGGCGACATGATCGCCGCGCGCTCGACCATATCAGGCGAAGGCGACGATATCTCCGGCACCGTGCGCATCGGCGCGCCGGACGGGTTCGGCGTCGCCTTCCTGGCCAGGCGCCTCGGCGAACTGACCGCGCTGCATCGCGAACTGACGATCCAGCTCGTGCCGGTGCCGCGCTCCTTCTCGCTGTCCCGACGCGAAGCCGACATCGCCATCACCGTCGAGCGGCCGACCGAAGGCCGGCTGGTGGCGGGAAAGCTGGTCGATTATTCGCTGGGCCTGTTTGCATCGCGCGCCTACGCCGATGCCAATGGCCTGCCCAAAACCGCCGCCGAACTCGGCCGGCACACACTCATCGGCTATGTACCCGACCTCATCGTCAGCCCTTCGCTCGACTACGCGGCCGAATTCAGCGCGGACTGGCGCACCAGCTTCGCCATCTCCTCGGCGCTCGGCCAGGCCGAAGCGGTGCGCTCGGGCGCCGGCATCGGCATCCTGCACACCTTCGTCGCGCGGTCGATGCCGGAACTGGTGGCTGTCGACGTGGTGGCGCCCATCCGCCGCGCCTACTGGCTGGTCTATCACGAATCGGTCAGGCCGCTGCGCCGCATCCAGATCGTCGCCGGTTTCATCACCAAGGCGGTGGAACGGGAGCGGGGCCTCTTTGCCTGATTTCGCAAACCGGCAGACGCGATGCGCTGTTCAAGGTGGGTCGAGAACGAACGAATTCACGACATGCTCGGCCTTGTCCGCCAGTGGCGCCCACATCTGCTCCACCTGCTCGGCGCTCTCGCTCATCACGCTGCAATTGACATAGCCATAGCGCGCTCCCCGCAACGAGAACGCAAATCTGGAATGGCCGTGCACGCGAACACCGTTGTCGACAACCGTAAAATCCAGATCGGCAAGTCGCACAGGGTAGCCGTCGGGAAACCTTGCAAGCTTGTCATTGCTGAAATCGGCTGTGCTGAACGATTTGCCCATCATCATCTTCCATGTTTCCATGGACCAGCCCTCGATGAACTTGCTCGGATCGGACGGAGAATCCGGTGCGGATGCATCGTAAAGCGACGTCGACACCATGCAGGTAAGGGTCCGATCGGGGGATTGCACGCTCAGCCGCATCGCTTCCCCGGAAGGCGGCTCATTGATCCATTCCGGTGGAAAGGTTAGTGCGAACCCATTTTCCCGGTCGTGGACGGTCTTGTCGGCGGCATTGGCCGCTGTTGCGCAGAATAGAAATCCGACGGCCGTAACCAGGAAGCAGATACGCATCACCGCTCGCGAATGTGAGGCGCAGGTGGCGCCATGGGCAGATTGTGCCGCCACGATATATCAGGATCGGTCAATAGGCGACGCCTTTTCCTTGCCACAAAACCGGCCACTGTGGCATCAGGCGTGCAGCGCCGACCACGGGCAGGTCGCCGGGTGGGAATATCGTTCAGAAAGCTGGCGCGGATAGACATGCGAGCCGTTCTTGCCATCCTGCCGCTGATTTTCGTTTCGGCCTGCGCCAACCCGTGGGCAAAAGTGCCGGAAGCCGAACTGCCCAAGCCGATCCGCTACGCCATGGCGCGCCCCTCGCCTTTCGTCTTCGGCAATTATTGCGGCCCCGGCACCCGCACCGGCGATCTGTCGGCCCGGCCGGTCGACCGCCTCGACGCGGTGTGCCGGACCCACGACGCCTGCTACATCGCGCGCCACGATCATTGCGATTGCGACGGCGCGCTCGTCGCCTCCGCCAGGGCGATCCGTGATGACAAGACGGCGCCACGCAAGATGCGCGGCGAGGCGGAATTGCTGATCGCTACCTTCGCCATTCCCGTCTGCAAGGTGTTTCCCCAAGGCTTCATGCCGCCGCGCGACCCGGCTCAGTTGAGCGTCATGAAGGCCGGAGCCACCGGGTGAATCGCCACGCATTTGTCATCCTTGCCCTGTTCGGGCTGATCGCCCTTGCCGGTTGTGCCGGAACAGGCCGCGATTCCTGCGATCTCCTGCCGGGAGAGGCGGCCTGTGCGCGGCCCTGGCTGTCAGCAAGCATGCCTGGGCCGCAGGTCGCGGCGTCGCAGTTTTTTGGCGACGCCGGCGCCAGCGACTACGAAAGGCGCTTCCTGGCGCTGCTCGCCTACAATCAGCTCGGCGCCATGGACCGCGCCAACGGCACCGGCCCGTTCGGGCGCAACCGCCGCGACGTGCGGAACAGCGGCTTCCAGGCGACCTATTCGAAGCTGCAGCAACTGGCCGGACCGGTCACCAGGACGCATCTGCCGCCGGCCAATGGCGGCAGCGGCGAGGGTCGTTTCGACGGACGCTGGCGGGTGTCGCGGCAGACCCTCTACATCGATGCGGCCGCACGGCCCTCGTCACCCAAGAGTTTCGATTTCTCCGGCCTGCAGGCGCGCAGTACCGAGATCGTCGTGCGCCAGGCCGGCGAGCAGCCGGCTGAGATCGAGGCTACTTGCGACGGCGCGTTGGCGATCCGCGCCGCCGGCGCCGCGCGCACCATCGCCGTCGGCGCGGCATTTCGCTTCCGCCTGTCGGGTGAGGACGACACGGTCAGCCTGTTTCCAAGTGACAGCCTGAACCGCTGCACGGCAAGGGTCCGCTCCAGCCTTGCCCCGGCCGGCGCGCCGCTCACCATCCGGCGCGAAGAGGCCGCGGATCCCTCACTCGCCAGCTTCGACAGCCGCTACGAGCGCTGCCCGGTCCCCGACAGCGCCGGCCTCGACGCGCTTGAGCGTGCCTTCTATGCCAGCCGCTGGCTGTCGCAGACCTGCGCCCTGCCAATCGGCGAGCCTCGGCTGCTGCGCAAGTCGCGCGACGGCTTCAACGCCAAGGTCGAGGCGCTGATGGGCGCACAGCTTTCCGATGCGGCAATAGACAAAGGCGACCCGGAACTGCCTCTCGATTTCTCCAGGGCGCCCAGGCTGAAGCTGATCTATCTGTCGTCGCTCGAATTCAAGGCCGACTTTTCCGGCCGCATCATCGAGCGGCTGATCCGCCATCATGCCGCCCTTGGCACCAAGGTGCGCATCCTGGTCACGGACGTGCTGGAGCGCGAAAAGGACGACGCCATGCTGCACCGGCTGGCGGCGGAGTTCCCCAATGTCGAATTGCAGGAATACCGCTGGCGCGCCGATCACGGCGCGCCGATCGACGAGCAGATCTCACAGATGCACAAGACCCATCATATCAAGATGCTGGCGACGCTGGCTTTGGACCCTGCGCGCTCGCGCGTCATCATCGGCGGCCGCAACATCCATGACGGTTTCCTGTTCCACAGTCCGATCGACCTGTCGCGCTATCCGGACCTGCAGCAATACGGTAAGACCGATGGCTTTTCGCTGAACTACTATTCGAACTGGAGCGACTTCGACATCGAGTTCGCCGACAGGGCGACGGTCGAGACGCTCGCCGCGCATCTGTCGACGATATGGTTGCGCGACGCCGACACCAATCTGGCGCGCCCCTTCTCCATCCCGGTCCGTGGAGATGGCCACCCCCAGGGCAATGCCCGGCATTTCATTTCCGTGCCCTATGAGGACGACCATGCGCTGGAGGACTATTTCGTCGAACTGGTCGACGCCGCCCGCCACCATATCCAGATCGTAAACCCCTACCTCAATCTGACGCCGAGCCTCACCCAGGCCTTCGACCGGGCGCTCGCCCGCGGCGTCAAGATCGACATTGTCGGCCGCATCGACCTCAAGGGCGACATTGGCGGCAGGTTCCTCACTGCGCTCAACAAGCTGTTCGTCGAGAAATATGGCGACCGCATCAACATCCGCGAGTTCAAGGCGCCCGACGTGGTGCTGCATTCCAAGATCATGATGATCGACGAAAGGCTGGTCGCCATCTCCTCGGTCAATCTCAACAACCGCAGCTTCTTCCACGATTCAGAGAACGGCATGATGGTGCTCGATCCCGCCTTCTACGTCAGGATGAAGCCGATCTATGACGACTATCTCGCCCACTCGAACCCGGTCGCCGCCAACGTGACGATCCCTTGGGCCTATCGGCTGCTGTTCGACGAGGCTTGGGTCAGGCAGGCGTTCTGATCTTCCCGCGCCGCGCCTATTTCAGGTAGCGCTCCTGAGCCAGCGCTCGGGCATCGATGTCGGGCACCTTGTTCGACATGATGTCGGCCAGCACCTTGGCAGAGCCGCACGCCATGGTCCAACCGAGCGTGCCATGGCCGGTGTTGAGGAAGAGATTGGAAAGCTCGGTGCGGCCGATCAGCGGCGGCCCGTCCGGCGTCATCGGCCGCAGGCCGCACCAGAAGGTCGCCTCGCGCATGGCGCCGGCGCCCGGAAAGAGATCGCCGACCGAATGTTCGAGCGTGCGCCGCCGCGATTCGTGCAGCCTGAGATCGAAGCCTGAAATCTCGGCCGTACCGCCGACGCGGATGCGGTCGCCCAGCCGGGTGATCGCCACCTTGTAGGTTTCGTCCATCACTGTCGACACCGGCGCCAGGGCGGCATCCTTGATCGGCACGGTGATCGAATAGCCCTTGACCGGATAGACCGGGACCGACCGCTTCATCCGGCGCATGAAGCCGGCCGAGTAGCTGCCCAGCGCCATCACATAGGCTTCGGAGGCCTTGAACCCCTTGCTGGTGCTGATATTGGCAATGCGGTTGCGGCTGCGCAGGACGCGCCAGATCGTCGTGTCGTATTCGAACTTGACGCCGCGCTCCACGCAGAGCTCGGCCAGTTTCTCGGTGAACATCTTGCAGTCGCCGGTCTCGTCATGCGGCAGCCTGAGCCCGCCGACGAATTTCTCGCGCACGCCGGCCAGCGCCGGCTCCGCCGCGATGCAGCCGTCCTGGTCGAGGATCTCGTAGGGCACGCCATATTTCTTCAGCACATCGACATCGCCACCGGTGCCGTCGAGCTGTTTTTGCGTGCGAAACAGCTGCAGCGTGCCCCGGCTGCGCTCGTCATAGGTGATGCCGGTCGCCTCGCGCAGCGCCTTCAGCGTGTCGCGGCTGTATTCGGCCAGCGGCACCATGCGCGACTTGTTGACGGCATAGCGTTCGGCGGTGCAGTTGCGCAGCATCTTGACCAGCCAGGTCCACATATGCGGATCGAAGGCCGGCCGCACCACCAGCGGGCCATGCTTCATCAACAGCCATTTGATCGCCTTCAGCGGAATGCCGGGCCCGGCCCAGGGCGAGGCATAGCCGGGCGAAATCTCGCCGGCATTGGCGAAACTGGTTTCCAGCGCCGGGCCTTTCTGGCGGTCGAGCACCGTCACCTCGTGGCCGGCCTCGGCAAGATAATAGGCCGTGGTCACCCCAATGACGCCGCCGCCCAGCACCATGATCTGCATCGTTCACTCCTTGCCGCGCCGCGCGTCCTCAGGACGCCCGTGGACGCCACCGCATTTCTCGATTTGCGCATGATCCCAAATGAAAATCGATGCCGATTTTCGAGAACCGTGCGCTGTTGCCCATTCACGCCGCCGAGGGACCGGGGTCGTCATCTTCTGTCTGCCGCATTCCGGCCGTCTCGCCAAGAGGCCGCCAATCGTCTGCGGCGCTGTAGACGAGAGTGAGCCCGTGCGGTCGCCGCCCGTCGGTCCGGTCTTTCTGCCTGACCGCGCGCCGGGCAGCCTCCGGCTGGTAGAGCACGGCCTTGATCAGGATCGACTCCCGCCGGCCGTCGGCATGCTCGATCGAAGCCGCTTGGCCCTGCGCCATGCCAAGCATGCACAGCCCACGCCTGGTTGCCACCGACAGGCTGGAGCCCACCGGTCCGCGCACCTCGTTCTGCACCAGGGTGCGCGTCTCGGCGTGACCGGCATCGACGCTGAACACCACCCTGCTGTTCAGCGTGACGATATCGGGGCCGACCGAATCGATCGGGACAACATCAGCGCTTGAGAGCTTGTGTTCGAGCATCTGCACGATCGGGTCCGCGAATGCCCGCCGGCGCTCCAGCATGATTTCGAGGACGGCGCGGTCCTTCGTCGTCAGGCAGCAATTCGTGCTTTTCATCACCGCCTCCACGATCAGCGCCGCTGCGCGCCGGAGGCCGGTGTGTCGACGGCCTCGACCGTCACCGACAGTTCACGGCCGCCACGACTGCTCCAGCACACCGCCTGCCCGATCGCCGCTCCGATGAGCGCCGTTCCCATCGGCGTCAGCACCGAGATCTTGTTTTCGGCAATGTCGGCTTCGCCGGGATAGACCAGCATGATGCGCTGGGTCTCCCCGGCTTCGCCGCGGACCGTCACGATCGACCCCATACGCACCACGTCGGCCGGCATCGCTGCGGCCTCCGTGACGACGGCGCGGTCCATTTCGAGGAGCAGTTCCTCGGCCGTCTCCGGGGCGCGGTCGAGCAAGGCTCTCGCCAGGCCGGTCAACCTGTCATGGTCGGTGTCGCTGATCAGAATCCGGCTTGGCGGACGCAGTCCTGTTGCATATTGCATGGCAAACCTCTTGGATCGGCGCATCGAATGGACGCGCGCTTGCCACCGCACTGACGGCGGCGTGATGAAAGGCCGGCAGCCGCGAAGGGCTGTACGGCTTGATGGCGGTTTTGGATGTATGGATGCCCCGATACGGACGGACGCCGGAAGGCGGCCGCGCCGGGGCTACGATCCCGCGATCGGGCAGACCCTGAACAAGGTTCTGGTGTAGGCGAGGTTGCTCATGCCCCGAACCTTGCCGACAGGCGCACGCTTGTCAAGCGCGGCCAAACCGCTCAACCGCCGACATAGCGGCGGTGAAAGCGCGGGCCGAAACTGGCCAGGATTTCATAGCCGATGGTGCCGGCATGGCCGGCGGCGTCGTCGACGCTCTGCGAGGGACCGAGCAACTCGACCAGATCGCCCTCGCGCAGCCTGCCGGGCGGCAGGGCCGATATGTCGAGAATGATCGAATCCATTGACACACGCCCGAGGAAAGGCAGGCGCACGCCCTCGAACCAGCCCGCCGAAGCGGAGCGGCGCAGCCAGCCATCCGCATAGCCGAACGAAATCGTCGCCAGGCCCAGCGGAGCGTCCGCGTGATAGCTGTGGCCATAGCCGATGCCGGCGCCCTTTTCGACGCGGCGCGTCTGCGCCACCTTGGCCTGCAGCCACACCACGGGCAGCATCGGATTGGGCTCGCCGGGCGTCGGGTTGATGCCGTAGAGCGCCGCTCCCGGCCGAGCGAGATCGTGCTGATAGGACGGTCCGAGAAAGATGCCGGAAGAATTGGCGAGCGAGGCGGGCGCCTCAGGCAGCATGGCGCGCAGCCGTTCAAAGGCCAGCCTTTGCTGTTCGTTGGCCGGATGGCGCGGCTCGTCGGCGCAGGCCAGATGGCTCATCACATATTTGACGTCGATGCCGTCGAACGCACTGCTATCCCCGCCCAGCGCCGCGACCTCGGTCGGCGCCAAGCCGAGCCGAGACATGCCGCTGTCGACCTGGATGGCCGCCGGCAGCCGGCGACCGGCATCGTGCGCCGCCGCGCGCCAGGCTTTCAACTGCGCGCCACTGTTGATGACCGCGCAGAGCCCGGCCGCCACCGCTTCCGGCTCGGAGCCCGGCGGCAGCCCGTTCAGCACGTAGATGTCGGGTCCGGTTCCGATCGTCTTGCGCAGCGCAACGCCTTCGGTCAGCAGCGCGACGAAGAAGATGTCGCAGCCTTCCCGGATCAGGGCCGCAGCCACCTGGGCCGCGCCGAGGCCGTAGCCATTGGCCTTGACCACGCCGGCGCAGGCCACGCCGCCCAGCCGCGCCTTCAGCCGCCGGTAGTTTTCACGGACCGCGCCGAGATCGATCGTCAGGATCGCTCCGGCCGCCGCTTCGCTGACCGGCCAACCGGTGACGGTTTTCGCAGCGGACCGGTTGACGGCGTCGTTCATGGCGACCCTCATTGCATCGGCCATCAATACGACCCTCGCACCAACGCGGCAACCTCGACGCGCGATTACCGCGCCAGATGGCTGAACGCCGCCACCACGTCTTCATAGACCTTGCGCTTGAACGGCACGATCAGGTCGGGCAGGTCCTGCATCGTCCGCCACGACCATTTGTCGAATTCGGCGGTGTGGCCGCCGGGCGGCGGATTGATCTGGATTTCGCTGCTCTCGCCATGGAAGCGGAAGGCGAACCATTTCTGCGTCTGGCCGCGGTACCGGCCCTTGAAGGCAATGCCGACGAGATGGTCCGGCAGGTCGTAATTGATCCAGTCCGGCGCTTCGGCGAGCAGCGAGACGCTGCGCATGCCGGTCTCCTCATAAAGCTCGCGCTCGGCCGCCTGCAGCGGTTCCTCACCCTTGTCGATGCCGCCTTGCGGCATTTGCCATAGCTGCGTCGTACCGGCAAATTCGCTGTCGGGTTCGGCAATGCGATGCCCGACCCAGACCAGGCCCTCGCCATTGAGGATCATCAGCCCGACACAGGGACGGTAGGGCAGCGTTTCGCGGTCGACCATTTTCGTCTTCGGCATCAGTCAGTCTCTCCAGCCATCTTGCGATGGCTAACCCTTTTGTGGATCGATCGCCACCGCAGAAATCGGCACGATCTCGATGCCGCGCTTCCTGGCCTCGGCAATCCAGGATGAGACGATGTCGACCGTGAGATCAAAGGCCGAGCCGATGCCGACGGCAGTGCCCTTGGCCCGCGCCGTGGCTTCGAGACCGTCGAGTTTCTTCAGGATGGCGCCGCGATCCTGCACGGCGTCGATCGCCGTATCGCCGGCGACGAAGGGCACGCCGTCCTTCAGCGCCAGGTCGGGCGCCAGGCTGCGCGCCGACGAGCCGTCGTCTATATAGGCGAGACCCCGTTTGCCGAGTTCGGCCATGAACGGCTGCATCGCCGCCGGGTCGGCGGAGAAACGCGCGCCCATATAGTTCATGACGCCGGTATAGTTCGTCGTGCGCGACAGCGCCCAGTGCAAATCCTTGAGGTTCTCCTCGGCGCTCGCCGCCACGGTCAGCGTGTTGCGGCCGGGATTGACATTGGGATAGTCGAACGGTTCGAGCGGTACCTGCATGACGATCTCGTGGCCGCTCTGCCGGGCGGCTTGCATCCAGCGGCCGATGCTGTTGCCTTGCGGCGCGAAGGCGAGCGTCACTTCCGCCGGCAGCTTGGCGATCGCAGCCTGGGTGCCGGTCTGCGAGACGGCCAACCCGCCGATGACGATCGCCACCCGCGCCCCGCGCCCACCGGACCACGGCCGTGCATAGACGTCGAACGGCCGCCTTCCATCGGCGGAGCGTATCGGCAAGGGTCCGGCGTCGCTGGCTTCGATCAGCGCCTTGTCGGGAAGATGCGCGATCTTCAGGTTCTGCCCGATACCAGACGGATCGCGGATGACGATGGCCGCCTGCGGAGGACCATCGCCCTCCTCCTTCTGCACATGGATGATCTGGGGACCACCGGTCTTGGACGGCGCTTCAACCTTTGGCGCCGCGACCGGGGCCAGAGCGGATGGCGCGGCGGCGGGTGGGCCCGCGGCAGTCACTTTCGGCGTCGAAACGGCGACCTCTTGCGGCTTGCGAAACGGCTTTTCCCTGAGCGCGATCGCGGCCGAGACGCCGACCAGCGCCAGCACGACAACGGTCGACGCGACCACGCCAGTGCTGACCTTGCGGGCAGCGCGCGGCGCCCGGAGCGACTGTCCAAGCGGGCGTTCGATGTCCTTGCCGATATCAGCCAAGCCCTGTCCCCGGACGCATGGTTGCGAAGGCGATCCCTTCGACGACATGCGCGAATTCATCAACCCTGGCGCCCCTGGCGCCGCATCCGGAGGCTTGATCTTGCCTCCCCGAATCAAACTGCCGGAACCTTTCGGTCCCGGCAGCATCGCATTGCTTCGTTCGGGCGGCCAGACCCGGCCAACCAAACCGTTACTGGTTGAGCACGGCCTTTTCCGGATTGGGCGGGAAGGCCGGATCGGTCTTCTCGCCGCGCAGCAGCTTCTCGGCAAAGATCAGTTGCAGATCGTCCTTCGGATCCGGCGGCACATAAGCGGCCGAGCCCGAGCCGGTCGCGCTCTCGTCGGCGCCCTTGATGTGGCCCTTGAGGTCGGATTCGCCGCGCGTCAGGTCCCTGCCCTGCAGTTCCGGCGGCAGCGGCTGGTCGACCTTGATGTCGGGCGTAATACCCTTGCCCTGGATCGACTTGCCTGACGGCGTGTAATAGAGCGCCGTCGTCAGCCTGAGCGCGCCATTCTCGCCGAGCGGAATGATGGTCTGCACCGAACCCTTGCCGAAGGACTGCGTGCCCACCACCGTGACGCGGCGCAGATCCTGCAGCGCGCCGGCGACGATTTCGGACGCACTGGCCGAGCCGCCATTGACGAGCACGATCATCGGCTTGCCGTTGATGTCGTCGGTCTGCTTCGGCTTGGCGTCGAAGCGGGTGACGTCCTTCGGATCGCGGCCGCGCGTCGAGACGATCTCGCCGCGCTTCAGGAAGGCGTCAGACACGCTCACCGCCTGGTCGAGCAGGCCACCCGGATTGAGGCGCAGGTCGAGCACATAACCCTTGAGCTTGTCGTCCGGCACCTGCTTCTTGATGGTCTCGATGGCGTTCTCGAGGTCGTCATAGGTCTTTTCGGTGAAGGAGGTGATCTTCATGTAGCCGATGTCGTTCTCGACCCGGAACTTGACCGCCTTGACCTTGATGATGTCGCGCACCACCGTCAGCTCGATCGGCTTGTCGGCGCCCTGGCGCAGGATGGTGAGCTTGATCGGCGTGTTGACCAGGCCACGCATCTTTTCGACCGCGTCGTTGAGCGTCAGGCCGCGAACCTCTTCGCCGTCGATCTTGGCGATGTAGTCGCCAGCCAGCACGCCAGCCTTGGCGGCCGGCGTATCGTCGATCGGCGTGATCACCTTGACCAGGTCATTCTCCATGGTGACCTCGATGCCGAGGCCGCCGAACTCGCCCTTGGTCTGCACGCGCATATCCTGCGCCTGTTCGGCATTCATGTAGGAGGAGTGCGGATCGAGAGAGGAAAGCATGCCGTTAATGGCGTTCTCGACCAGCGACTTGTCGTCGGGCGGCGTGACATATTGTGCCCGCACCCGCTCGAAGATGTCGCCGAAGATCGCCAGCTGCTTGTAGGTCTCCGATCCCGCAGCGTTCGCCGACGAGCCAGGAGCACCATAGACAAGGCTCATGGCGGATGCGCCCATCAGCGCACCGGCAAACAGAAGCGACAGTTTCCGCATCATTTCACGTCCTTCCAGAAAAACGGTCCGCCCACCATGGGGTCGGATCGACGGGTTTTCCATCCTTGCGGAACTCGACGTAGAGTTCCGGCGTGGCATTTCCATTCTTCGAAACCGAGGTGCTTGCCACCCGGGCCTCTCCCATCGCACCGACCGGCTCTCCTGCGAGCACTGACTGGCCAGTCACGACGCTGATTCTGCTCATCCCCGCCAGAACGACATGATAACCGTCGCCAGCATTGAGGATCAAGAGTTGACCATAGGAGCGAAACGGCCCCGCATAAAGCACATTCCCATCCGCCGGAGCGGTGACGATGGCTCCCGATTGTGTCGCAAGCATGTCGCCAAGCATCACCGCGCCATTACCGTCGTCCGCGCCAAACCGGCGTTTGATGCGGCCGGTGACCGGCAGCGCGATCTGCCCCTGCAGCGCCGAAAAGGGCGCGGTCGCGGTGAGCCGGTTGCCTTCGGGAACCGGCAGCGACGCCAACGATGCCGTTTTGTCGCTGTCCGTCTGAACGTCACCCGGCTGGCCCGCGGCGGCTGCCTTTGCGGCATCCGCGGCCTTGCGGGCCTTGTCGGCCTGCGCTTCGAGCGAGGAGATCAGGTCCTTCAGGCTGGAGGCCTTGGCCGCCAACTGCGCGGAACGCTGCTGTTCGGCCGCCATTTGCGCCTGCGTATCGGCCTCGAGCTTCTGCTTGGCTTCCAGCAGCATGCCGAGCCGCTTCTTTTCCGCCACCTGCTCGCCGACAGCGTCCGTCAGCCGCGCCCGCTCGGCCTCGATCGAGGCCGTCACCCGGGTCTGCTCCTTGAGGTCGGCCAGCAGGCTGTCGGTCTGCTGGCGCAATTCCGGCACCACGGCGCCGAGCAGGATGGCGCTGCGCACCGACGACAGCGCGTCCTCCGGCTTGACCAGGATCGCCGGCGGCGGGTTGAGCCCCATGCGCTGCAGCGCGCCCAGCACTTCGGCCAGCACATCGCGTCGCGCCATGAGCGAGCCGCGGATTTTCTGTTGCTGGTTCTTCAGCCCTTCCAGCTTGGCGCCGATATCCTCGATGTCCTGGCCAAGCTTCTGCTCGGTCATCGCCGACTGGATCAGCGCGGCGGTAATCGAGGCATGGTCCTTCTTGACCGCGGCGATATCGGCGGCGAGCTTGGCAAGCCGTTCGGACGACAGCGTTATTTCCTTGGAAACCTGCTCGTACTCGGCGCGGCTCTGGTCCGGATCGGGCGCCATGTCGAGCGTGTTTTCGGCCCGCGCCGAGTGGAGCGACAGGAACATCGCCACCGCAGCCATGCCGCAGCGCGCGCGCCAGGAGCCCCCTGTCGGGCCCGTTGTCGATTTCCAGCCCTCAAACATTCGCGATCTATACTATCCGCGGCTTTGTTAACGAACCATCAACCATGTTTGACCAGCCCGTCCCCGAATGGATGTTGCCCCAAGTGGTCCCCGTTTTGGGCAACGACATGCATCAAAACCACAGATTCTCAATCTAGCTCGGCATTGGGGCGGAAATCCGGGCAATGGGCGACGAATCACTGCTGATTGCAACTCTAGCGGCAGGCTCACGCGCGATGATAGGGGTGGCCGGAAAGGATCGTCGCCACTCGGTAGAGTTGCTCCCCCAGCATCACCCGCACCAGCTGATGCGGCCAGGTCAGCGCACCGAACGACAGCACCAGATCGGCCTGGTCGCGCAGCGGTGGATCGTGGCCGTCGGCGCCCCCTATGGCCAGAACCAGCGCCTTGCGCCCACCGTCGCGCAACTGCCCGATGCGATTGGCTAAATCCTGAGAGGAAAGGCTCTTGCCGCGCTCGTCGAGCAGGATCAGCGCCGTGCCCGGCTGCAGCTGCGCCTGCAGTCGGGAGCCTTCGTCGCGCTGGCGCTCGATAGCGCTCTGCGCCCGGCCCTCGGTGATCTCGGTTATCCCGGCAAATTCAAGCCCGACCGCCGGCCCGCTCTTGGCGAAGCGCTCGAAATAGCGGTCGGCCAACTCCCGCTCGGGGCCGGCTTTCATTCGGCCCACGGCATGAACTGAAATCTTCATCCTCGCCTCTATAAGCCGCTAATGCATGTCACCCAAAAGTGGGAAGCGGTTTTGGGGCAATGACATGCATCAAAACAAAGGCGGCTTAGTGGAGGGTCTCTTCCTCGAGATCCGGCGCCTGCCACATCTTTTCGAGATTGTAGAATTCGCGGACTTCGGGGCGGAAGACGTGGACGATGATGTCGCCCGAATCGATCAGGACCCAGTCGGCGCCGGACAGCCCTTCAACGCGCGCCGTGCCGAGGCCGGCATCCTTGAGCGCCTTGAGGAGATGGTCGGCGACAGCCGAGACATGCCGGTGCGATCGGCCCGACGCGACGACCATGTAGTCGCCGAGGCTCGATTTCCCCTGAATGTCGATTGAGACGATGTTTTCGGCCTTGGAGTCTTCCAGACTGGCAAGGACTGTGTTGATGGCGCGGGACACGGCGTCGTTTACGCTGATCCCGGCCGGCGAAGGCACGATGTCGGCCTTCTTCCGCAGTGCTGTTCTCAGTGTATTTCCTTTCGCAGCAAGAACAACCAAATCACCCCAAAAGCAGGTGACACCACTTAGATAGGCAGAGTTCCGTTGCAGTTTCAAGACGCAGCCACAACTGACGCGAACTCGCCGATTGCCAGCCTGTTCCATGCGGGGCGCAAAAAAGATCGGAACCCTGGCGTCTGGCATGGGTTATCGGCTGACCGACCAACCGGAATCCCGCCATGCCGATCGACCCGCAAAACACGCTTCTCACAGTCCAGGCCGGCCTGGCGCAGCTCAGTACGCTGATTGTCTCCTATTCCTTCTCGGCTATCGGCGCCATCATCCTGTTGGTGGTCGGCTACATCGTCGCCGGCCTCGCCGAGCGCTCGATCTTTGCCGGCCTCGGCCATATCCACGGTTTCGACGCCACGCTGCGGCATTTCTTTTCCAAGATCGTCCGCTACGCCATCCTGATCCTGGTCGTCATCATGGTGCTCGGCCAATTCGGCGTGCAGACCGCCTCGATCATCGCCGCGATCGGCGCCATCGGCCTGGCCATCGGCCTGGCGCTGCAAGGCACGCTGCAGAACATCGCCGCCGGCATCATGCTTCTGGCGCTGCGGCCGTTCCGCATCGGCGAATCCGTCGAGGTCGGCGCCATTTCAGGGTCGATCGAGGAAATCGGTCTGTTCGCCACCAGGCTCAGGACCGCCGACGGCGTCTACATACTGGCGCCCAATTCGACGCTGTGGAACCAGCCGGTCCGCAACTTTTCGCGCAACGGCGTGCGCCGCGCCGACATCAGCCTGAGCATCGGCTCGTGGAACGACATCGACGGCGCCCAGAAGACATTGCTTGCCCTTGCCGGTGCCGACAAGCGCATCCGTCGTGAACCGGCGCCGATCGCCTTCGTGGCCAGCCTCGGTGATACGACCGTTTCGCTTACCTTGCGCTATTGGACCTCGGCGGCCGACTATTTCTCCACGAATATCGACATGACGAAGCGCGCAAAGCAGGCTTTCGACAGCGAGGGCATCTCCATCCCGCTGCCGCCGCCGGAAGCGCCTGCACAAGAGACCCGTAAGCAGTAAGCAGCCGCGAGGCGTCCAGAGCGCTTTTCCCCCCGGCCGTGCGAAGGAAACCGGTTCAGTCCTTGGTCCGGCCTGCGGTCTCGTCCGGCGCATAAGCGAGTTCGACCGGCAGCGGCGCCTGTGCCGTCATCGGCGCGAAGCTGCCGGTGTCGGTGGCGGGTACCGCCTGTGTGGTGAACACACGCAACAGCACGAACAGGCAGAAGGCGCAGGCGATGACGACAGTAACATAGATGAAGGCCTGCGTGCCGAAGACGGCCGACAGCGCCGTGACGATACCCGGCACCACGAACCCGGCCAGCGACCAGGCGAACAGGAGCGAGCTGGACAGCGCCACCATATCGTCCTTGCCGGCCCGGTCGGCGGCGTGCGCGCTGGACAGCGAATAGATCGATTCCGAGGCGCCGTCCCACAAGACATAGATCACCAGCAGCGCCGGCAGCGCGCCGCCGTCGAAACCGAGCGCGAACATGCCGGCCACCGCGGCCAGCGCGGATGCCCCGATCAGCACGTAACGGCGATCGGTGCGGTCGGAAATCCAGCCGAAGGGAAGCTGCAGGATCAATGTGCCGAGCGGCATCACCGAAAGCAGCAACGCCACATCGGCCTGGCTGTAGCCCTTGGCCGTGGCATGGATCGGCGCGAAACCGGAAATCGACATCGACAGGCCGCCGACCGCCAGCATGCCGGCAACGCCGACCGGCGAAATCCGCCAGGCCCGGCGCAGCGCCACGGAGGCGGCCTGCGGCGCCGGTGGCTGCGCCAGCCGTGTCATGCCGACGGGCAGGATCGACAAAGCCGTGAAGGCAATACCGATCAACGGCGCATCCGCGGTTTTGATGTCGACCAACGCCAGCGTCGCATAGCCGACGCCGAGACCGGCGACATAGGCGACGTAGAAAAAGGCCATCACCCGGCCGCGTATGGTGTTGGCCACGGCATCGTTCAGCCAGCTCTGCGCGACGATGAACAGACCGCATATGGCAAAGCCGTAGAGAGCGCGCGCGCCGATCCACAGCACGGGATGCGGACCGGCGCCGATGGCCGCGTTGGACAGCGCGATCAGCGCAGACAGCACCATGAAGGCGCGGGCATGGCCGACCCTGCGCACCAGCGGCCCGGTCAGGATGCAGCCGGCAAGACCGCCGGCCGACAGGCCGGTGACGATCAGCCCGGCCCAGGTCGGATCGAAGCTTTCGACGCCGAGCCGGACCGGGATGTAGGCAAACATCAGCCCGTTGCCGATGGCGATCAGCGCCATCGACACGATGACACTGGCGATCGCGATCAGCGGCGTCGGCGCGCTGCCATGCTCCGGTTCGATTTTGGTATGGTGCTTCACGGGAGTGGCCATGTTCAGACACGATCGCCCATTCGGCGGCGAAAAGCCCCTGCAAAAACGACATCAGCGATCTTCCTTCTCCCGCAAGGGAAGAAGGAAGATCCGTGCAAGCCCTACCCCTTCGCCATCTTGCGGATCGCGCTTGACGACAGCGATGAGCGCGGGCCGTGGATGAAGGTCCAGGCCGGCGCCTTCATGTGGGCGAGCAGCGGCGCGTCGCCTTCGTCGATGCGGGCATAATCGAAGGTCTTGGCGACCACCGACGACAGGAACGACAGCGTCGCGCCCGGCCGGTCGATGACCGCGATGGGGAAGGTCAGCACGATCTCGCGCCAGCGCTGCCAGCGGTGGAAATCGCGCAGACTGTCCGCGCCCATGATCCAGACGAAGTCGACACCCGGATTGCGCGCCTTGACCAGCGCCAGCGTGTCGGCGGTGTAGCGCACATGATGCGCGGCCTCGAAGGCGGTGATCTTGATCTTCGGGTTCTTGGCGATCTGCTCGGACAGTTGCAGCCGCTCGGCCAGCGGCGCCAATTCCCGCGTGCTCTTCAGCGGATTGCCCGGCGTCACCATCCACCACAGCTGGTCGAGCGCCAGGCGCCTCAGCGCGATCTCGGCGACCAGTGCATGGCCTGCATGCGGCGGATTGAACGAGCCGCCGAACAGGCCGACGGCCAGGCCTTTCTCGGCATGCGGCATTTTCAGGTAGGCGGAGTGCACTGGCGGTCCGGAAGATGCCAGCATCGCCTCAGGCTCTGATAACGAAAAACGTCAAGGCCTCACCTGTCCCGACCCGCGCACGCGATATTTGAACGAGGTCAGCTGCTCGACGCCGACCGGCCCGCGCGCATGCATCTTGCCGGTGGCGATGCCGATCTCGGCGCCCATGCCGAACTCGCCGCCATCGGCGAACTGCGTCGAGGCATTGTGCAGCAGGATCGCCGAATCGATCTCGTTGAAGAACCGCTCCACGGCTTTCGGATCCTCGGCGATAATCGCCTCGGTGTGATGCGAGGAGAAGGTCTCGATATGCTCGATCGCGCCACCGATGCCGTCGACCAGCTTCACCGCGATGATGGCGTCGAGATATTCGGTCACCCAGTCGGCATCGGTCGCCGGCTTGGCGTCGAAAAACACCTTCAGCACCTCTTGATCGGCATGGATCTCGCAGCCGGCGGCGCGGAGCGCATCGAGGATCGGCACCAGATGCGTGGACGCCACCGCGCGGTCGACCAGCAGCGTCTCGGCCGCGCCGCAGACGCCGGTGCGCCGCATCTTGGCGTTGACGGCGATCTTGACCGCCATGTCGAGATCGGCGGAGCGGTCGATGTAGAGGTGGCAGATGCCTTCGAGATGGGCGAAGACCGGCACGCGCGCCTCGCTCTGCACCCGCCCGACCAGGCTTTTGCCGCCGCGCGGGATGATGACGTCGAGCGTGCCGCCGAGCCCCTTCAGCATCTCGCCGACGGCGGCGCGATCGGTGGTCGGCACCAGCTGGATAGCGTCTTCCGGCAGGCCGGCCGCCTTCAGGCCCTCGACCAGGCAGGCATGGATGGCAGCGGACGAATTGAGCGAATCCGAACCGCCGCGCAGGATCACCGGATTGCCGGCCTTGAGGCAGAGCGCACCGGCATCGGCCGTCACGTTCGGGCGGCTCTCATAGATGACGCCGACGACGCCGAGCGGCGTCCGCACGCGCTCGATCCGCAGGCCATTCGGCCGTTCCCATGCGGCGATCACGTCGCCGACCGGATCGTTGAGTTCAGCGATTTCGCGGATGCCGTCGGCCATGGCACGGATGCGCGCCGGATTGAGCTTCAGCCGGTCCATGAAGGAGGCGGAAAGCCCTGACTCCTGGCCATTCGAGATGTCGATGGCGTTGGCGTCGAGAATGTCCTGTTGCCCGGCGACGATCGCCTCTGCCATGGCAAGCAGCGCGGCGTTCTTGGCGGCGGTGGCGGCGATGGCCAGCGGTCGGGCGGCGGCGCGGGCGCGGCGGCCGATATCGGCCATCAGCGCCACGGTGTCATCCCCGGATTTTTCATGCAGCTTCAGCATGGCTCATCCTCCGCTTATGTCGCCTCCCGCGTGACTCACCACGAGATCATCGCGGTGGATCATCGCCGAACGCGCTTCGTAACCGAGCACGGTTTCGATCTCGGCCGTCTTCAGGCCTGCGATCCTTACGGCATCGGCGGCATCATAGGCAACCAGCCCGCGCGCGATCTCGCGGCCCTCGGGCGACAGGATCGCCACCGTATCGCCGCGCGAAAAATTGCCGCTGACCAGTTTGACGCCGGCCGGCAGCAGCGATTTGCCCGATGCCAGCGCACCGACGGCGCCGGCGTCGACCGTCAGCCGGCCGGCCGGTTCGAGCTGGCCGGCGATCCAGGTCTTGTAGCCCTTGACCGGATTGGCGCTCGGCCGGAAGAAGGTGGCGCGTTCTCCGCGCTCGATCGCCATCAGCGGCGACAGCCGCGTGCCCGAGGTGATGATCATCGCCGTGCCGGCGGCGGTGGCGATCTTGCCGGCATCGAGCTTGGTTCGCATGCCGCCGCGCGACAGTTCGGAGGCGGCAGCCCCCGCCATCGCCTCGATGTCTGATGTGATGCGGTCGACCACCGGAATGAACTTGGCTTGGGGGTCGCGCACCGGCGGCGCCGTGTAGAGCCCGTCAATGTCGGAAAGCAGCACCAGAAGGTCGGCGCCCATCATGGTGGCAACGCGCGCGGCCAGCCGGTCATTGTCGCCATAGCGGATTTCTGAGGTGGCCACCGTGTCGTTCTCGTTGATGACCGGCACCGCCTTCATCTTGAGCAATGTCGAGATCGTCGCCCGCGCATTGAGATAGCGGCGGCGCTCCTCCGTGTCGCCAAGCGTCAGCAGAATCTGGCCTGACTTCAGCGCGCCCCTGCCGAGCGCATCCGACCAGGCGCCGGCGAGCGCGATCTGCCCGACGGCAGCCGCCGCCTGGCTTTCCTCGAGCTTCAGCGCGCGCTTGCCGAGGCCAAGGATGGTGCGGCCAAGCGCGATGGCGCCAGAGGAGACGACGAGGATTTCGGCACCGCCCTGGGCAAACACCGCGATGTCGTCGGCGAGCGAGTCCAGCCAGTCGCGCTTCAGGCCAGTGGCGCGGTCGACGAGCAGCGCCGAGCCGATCTTGACGGTGATGCGCCGGTATTTTTTCAGCGACTGCATGGCCTTACTTTTCCCAGCGCGTCTCGACCGGCGCGGCAATCTGCCCCCGCGCCTCGGCAATCACTGTCATCAGCGCCCGAAGCACCGCCTCCACGCCTTCGCCGGTGACGGCGGACAGCAGCATCGGCGCCCGGCCCGCGGCGCGCTTCAGCGAGGCGACCTTCTTCTTGCGTTCATTGGCATCGAGCGTGTCGACCTGGCTGAGCGCCAGGACCTCGACCTTGTCGGTCAGGCCGTGGCCATAGGCCTCGAGCTCGGCGCGCACGGTCTTGTAGGCCTTGCCCGGGTTTTCCTCCTGCGCCGAGACCAGGTGCAGCAGCACGCGCGTGCGCTCGACATGGCCGAGGAAGCGGTCGCCGATGCCGACGCCCTCATGCGCGCCTTCGATGAGGCCCGGAATGTCGGCAATGACGAATTCGCGCGCATCGATGCGCGCGACGCCGAGGCCGGGATGCAGCGTCGTGAAGGGATAATCGGCGATCTTCGGCTTGGCCGCGGTGACGGCGGCCAGGAAGGTCGACTTGCCGGCATTGGGCAGCCCGACCAGCCCGGCATCGGCGATCAGCTTCAGCCGCAGCCAGATGTTGAGCTCTTCGCCGGGAAGGCCGGGATTGGCGCGGCGCGGCGCCTGGTTGGTCGAGGTCTTGAAATGCTGGTTGCCGAAGCCGCCATTGCCGCCCTTGGCGAGCAGGAAGCGCTGGCCGACCACGGTGAGGTCGCAGATCAGCGTCTCATTGTCTTCCTCGAACACCTGCGTTCCGGCCGGCACCTTCAGCGTCACGTCGGCGCCCTTGGCGCCGGTCATGTTGCGGCCCATGCCGTGGACGCCGGTCTTGGCCTTGAAATGCTGCTGGTAGCGATAATCGATCAGCGTGTTCAGCCCGTCGACCGCTTCCAGCCAGACATCGCCGCCGCGGCCGCCATCGCCGCCGTCCGGCCCGCCGAACTCGATGAATTTCTCGCGCCGGAACGACACCGAACCGGCGCCCCCGTCACCCGAGCGGACATAGACCTTGGCTTGATCGAGAAATTTCATGGGATTGCAGTTTCTTTTATTGGCCTTGCGGCATTGCTCTTAACCTTGGGCCTTGCTCTAAACCAAGGCGCGGTCAAGGGCGAGACCGTTTTGTGACATTGGCCGCGTGGGGTCGGCCGGAGACATGTCGGCATGAAACTTGTAACCTACAACATCCAGTACGGCATCGGCCTTGATGGACAATACGATGTCGCCCGCATTGCCGGCACGGTGCGCGGCGCCGATGTGATCGCGCTGCAGGAGGTCACCCGCAACAATCCAAGGAACGGCGGGCGCGACATGGTCGCCGAGATCGGCGAGGCGCTGCCCGACTATTTCGCCGTCTATGGCAGCAATTTCGAGGCCAATATCGGCTCGCGCATCGAGAACGGCCGCGCCATCACCACCACCTTCCAGCTCGGCAACATGATGCTGTCGAAGACGCCCATTCATCTGTCGCGCAACCTGCTTTTGCCGCGCAGCCGCAGCTTCGAGATGATGAATTTCCAGCGCGGCGCGCTGGAGGCGCTGATCGAGACGCCGCTTGGTTTCATCCGCTTCTATTCCATCCATCTCGATCACCGCAGCCCGGTCGAACGCGCCAGGCAGATCCAGTTCCTGCGCCGGCGCCTGTTGAACTATGCGCTCGAAGGCGGCGCATTGTCAGGCGTCGCCGAGATCGGCCTGCCGGAACTGCCCCATCCCGAGGCCTTTGTCGCCATGGGCGATTTCAACATGCTGGCCGGCTCGCCCGAATATCTCGAACTCGCCGGCCGGCCGGACCATGAATTCGGCATGCCGCTGACCGCCGACTTCGCCGTTGACGCCGCCGCGCGCCTCGATGTCACCGGCGACGATCTCGCGAGCTGGGTCGACCCCAAGGATCCTACCAACACCAGCCGCCACAAGCGCATCGACTACGTCTTCACCAGCGCATCGCTGGCCAGATCGCTGCAGCGCCTGTGGGTCGACCGGCAGGCGACCGGTTCGGACCACCTGCCGGTGTGGGCCGAACTGGCCTGATTCAGTCTTCGGCCTCGCTCCGATGTGTGTTGAGATTCAGGTCAGGCCGCGCCGAGAGTGGTGGCTTCCGAGAACCGGAGCGGAGCGTACTTAAAGTACGTGAGCACCGGAAGCGCAGGAAGCCGCCATTCGCAGGCCGGCCTCACCTGAATATCAGCACACATCAAAAATGCACCCAGTTGCGCAGGCTGATCCACGTCTTCCTGTCGAGCCTGTAACGCTCGACCGGCACTTGGCCGGCGACGATCGAATTCAGCATGCCCTGCCCGGCATACTGGAAGCCGCACTTGTGGATGACCCGGCGCGAGGCCGGATTGATGACCCGCGTCGAGGCATGCAGCACCTGGACCGACGTCTGCTGGAAGGCGAGGTCGACCAGCGCGTGGGCGGCTTCCGTCGCATAGCCGCGCTTCCAGTAGGGTTCGCCGATCCAGTAGCCGAGCTCCAGCCCGCGATCGGTGGTGTTGAGCCCCGCGCAGCCGACGAACGTGTCGGTGCCGGCCAGCGTCAAGGCGTAGGCGATGCCGGCGCGGCGCGACCGTGTCATGGCCAGGAATGCGCGGGCCTCGGCCTCGCCATAGGGGTGCGGCATGCGCGCCAGCATCTCGGCGACGTGACGGTTGTCGGCAAGCTCGACCAGTTGCGCGATGTCGCTCTCGCGCGGCGCCCGCATCACCAGCCGCTCGGTGGCCAGCACCGGGCAGTCTATCGCGTAACTTTCGTCTTCTGAGTCTTCCGCTTCGGCAACCATTTCAAAGTCCTCCAGGCACAAGAAAAAGGGGAGATGGAAACCCATCTCCCCTGATCCTTTTCCTGGCGTTGCCAGACACCGGTTCCCGAGATGGGTGCCGGTGTTCTAGTGCGGAACCGGCTACTCCGCGGCTTTGGCGATCGGATTGACCGATACGTAGGTTCGGCCGTTGGCTTTCTTGTTGAAGGTGACCGCGCCTGATTCGAGCGCGAAAAGCGTATGGTCCGTGCCCATGCCGACATTGACGCCGGGATGCCACGTGGTGCCGCGTTGACGAATGATGATGTTGCCCGGGATGACGGCTTCGCCGCCGAACTTCTTCACGCCCAGACGCTTGGAATGCGAGTCGCGACCGTTGCGCGACGAGCCGCCAGCTTTCTTGTGTGCCATCTAACTAACTCCGTTGCGCCGCAAGGCGCCTAAAAGGCCTTATGAACGCGTTCGCGTTCCGTTTCAAGTCCGATCCGGCGGATGTTTCGCCGGAAAAATTACTTCTTCGCCAGTTCCTTGGCCTGCTCGCGCCAGTCCTTGATCTGGTCGGCGCTGAACGGCATGTGCTCGTCGATCTTGGCGACATCCTTGTCGGTCAGCTTGGCGAGTTGCGCGAAGGTGATGATGCCCTGCTCGTTGAGGTCCTTGGCGGCGACCGGGCCGATGCCCTTGATCACGGTCAGGTCGTCCGGCTCGCCCTTCGGCGCCTTGAACAGCGGCGCGGCGGCCGTCTCGGCCGTCACTTCCGCCTTGGGGGCGGCTTCCTTCTTGGCCTTGGCCTCCTTCGGCGCGGCGTCGGCAGCAACCTCGGCCTTGGCTTCCGCCTTCACGGCGGCCTTCTTGGCCGGCTTGGCGCCACCCAGCAGGATCTCGGCGATCCGCACGGTGGTCAAAAGCTGGCGATGGCCGATCTTGCGGCGCGAGTTCTGGCGGCGGCGCTTCTTGAAAGCGATGACCGTGCGGTTCTTGCCCTGCTCGACGACTTCGGCCGTGACCAGAGCGCCATCGACGAACGGCGCGCCGAACGTGACATTCTCGCCCTCGCCATGCGCGAGCACGTGGCCGATCTCGACGATATCGCCGACATTGGCTTCGACTTTTTCGATCTTCAGGAGATCGTTGGCGGCAACGCGATACTGCTTACCGCCCGTTTTAATGACTGCGAACATTTTTTGCCTTTCGCTGTTCGGTCGGCCTTGATGAACCGCCTGAGGCGATTCGGCCGTCTTTTTGTCAGTCTGCGGGTTCAAAAAACAAGCGGCGCGGAAGAACCCTCCACGCCGATTGCGCGCTGTCCCTAACCGAAGGTTGCGCAGGAGTCAAGGCAACAGCCGTTGCCGGGACAGTCATTGACCGGCAAGGACCAGGCATGTCGACATGACCGCCCGGCGTCGCCGTCGCCCGGCGGCGAGGATGCGTGGTTGGCCCGTGAAACGGCGTGGGCTCGCCTGCAAAGACCTGCCCTGTTTCAGTCGCTTGTCCCGCAGGCCGGATGACAAGCCAAATATCGGTGGATTTGGCCTTGTAACCTGCCCGTTCAGCCGTTATCTAGTGCGCCGCGCCGGCAACGGCCGACCATGACCGCGGAGAGGTGGCAGAGTGGTCGAATGCACCGCACTCGAAATGCGGCATGGGTGCAAGCCCATCGGGGGTTCGAATCCCTCCCTCTCCGCCATTTAGCTTCCATAAAAATCCTTTCCTTTCAAAAGCTTCCTTGTTGCGCTTGACCAGCACGAAGCGAAACATATCTTAGACTGTGTAACAAACTGTGTAACATTAGAGAAAGATAATGCGACGTTCCGCAGCGCCAAAGCCGCATAAACGTGAAGGCATCTGGTATCTCGTCCGCAGGGTGCCGAAGGAATTCGCGGCGTTTGATCGCCGCTGCCTAGTACGCATTTCCACGGGCGTCGCCGTGGCTGACGATCCCCGCGGTGTACGGGCGCGAGATGCAGTGCAAAGCCTCGGCGCGGGGCTGGAGGCGTATTGGCGTAGACTGCGGGAAGGCCAATCCGCCGAGGCGGGGCTGCGTTTCGAAGCCGCGAGGAAGCGCGCGCGGTCATTTGGATTGGCCTATCGCACTAACGAGGAACTAGCAGCGGGGCCGCTCGACGAACTCATGGCCCGTATCAAGCTGCTCCTCGACAAAAAATCGATCGAGGACGCGCAGGACGTCTCGGCCGTCATGGGTGGGGAGAAGCGGCCAGCGGTCCGCCTGAGCGGTCTTATCAAGGAATTCGAGACGATCGAGCAACAGAACTTGCTGACCATGTCGCCCAACCAAATCAAGAAATGGCGTAACCCCAAAAAGCGCGCAGTTGCCAATCTGGTTGGAGTCATTGGCGACAAGGAGATCGCAAGCCTCACTCGGGACGACGCAATCGCGTTCCGCGAGTGGTGGCAAAAGCGGATCGTTGAGGATGGACTTGATATCGGTACGGCCAACAAGGACATCGGCCATGTTTCGAAAATGCTGCGCGTCGTCGATCTGACTCACCAGCTCAAGCTGGAGCCGGTTTTTCGAAACCTGCGTCTTTCCGGCGCCGTCCCCGGGCAACGCGCTGCGTTCACAGCGGAGTTCATTCAGGAGAAGATACTCGCTGAAGGCGCGCTCGACGGACTCAATGACGAAGCCCGCCATCTAATCTATGTGATTGCCGATACCGGACTCAGGCTTTCTGAAGCGGCAAACCTCACCACCGAAACAATCCACCTCGATCGAGAAATCCCGCATGTGCGGGTGCGCCCCAATGGCCGTCGCTTGAAGACCGGTCATTCAGCCCGTGACATTCCCTTGGTTGGCGGCGCACTTGCAGCCATCAAGCTCCATCCGGACGGCTTTCCTCGTTATCGCGACAAGGCCGCGTCACTTTCAGCGCTCGTCAACAAGGTGCTCGCCAGCAAGGAACTTCTGCCGACTTCCGAGCATAGTCTTTATAGCCTGCGACACACTTTCGAGGACCGGCTGACGGCAGTTGAGGCGCCGGAGAAGGTAATTGCTTCTCTGATGGGCCACAAATGGATCCGGCCCAAATACGGCGCGGGACCTTCGTTAGCGCAAAAGCGCGAGTGGCTCCAAAAAATCGCTTTTACCCCGCCCGGGCGAATGTGATTGCGGCGCCATCCAGGCCTTGAGAACCAACCTCACGGCTCCAGCTGTCCGAGCCATTTAGGTTGAGCGTGGCCAGCACGCGCTGCGCTCGCTCGCGATTTCCGAGCTTCCGCCGCATTTGTTCGACCTCGTATTCCAGCCTTTCGAAGGTCGGTATATAGGCATCTCCATGCCGGATGACCAAGTAGGCGGCAACAGCTAGACACCATTCTAGCTCCGTGGCCGATGGATCGGAAAAAGGGGCGACGCCATACCAAGACGAGCAACGCCTCTCGAGGGCTTCCGAACTAGGCAAACGGCCAGCATGTGGCATGGGAAAGAAACCTATGCCTGATCGACGAACCTAAAGTGCTCACGAAGCTTGACCGGTACGCGGGCCATCGGAGGGTTCTGCCTAAAACCGCCAAAAATTTTGAAACACCCATTCATCCGGCTCGAATTCAAAGGGATCGGCGATTTTTGGGTTATGGCTTGCAAGCATAGTTCAGCCCAGACAAGAACGCCTGATATCTTGTCGTGCACTGTCACCCTGCCAAATATGGTGCCGGCGACAACGGCAGTTTGGCGAGCAGAAGAATTCCCGAGACTGAGACGTTCTACGGCTTGGCCCATGTTCGCGCTCCTCCTCGATTGGAGACAGGATGGGCCATATGGAAGCGAATAAAAGGAGGTTGGTGACGAGTCTCGGTAGTGGAGTAGAAACGGGTGGAAAAGCTTGCGCTATTCGCCATCGGCGCCGCTAAGCGCATTTGAGAGAAGGGGCAGCGATCGCCAAGAGATGACGTCCGATCGCAAGCCGGCTAGAAATGCGACAGTGACGCGCCTTTTTTGGCACGACCTTAGCACCCGATCGGGCCTCAGCTGGTCGTCGTTGCGCAGCCGATCGGGTGCGATTTTTATAAAGCTCTCTTGGCTTTAGCTTTGAGAGCCCGTCATCGAGACAAATGCAAGGGAACGGTCCGCCCCCTGGGGACATTCGACATGCCGTGGCAGCTTCCTATGGTGAGCCAGCGCATTCCGATACACGTTTTCCGCGCTCTACCGTTGCTCCAGCACCTGTGCTGAGGCTGAGCGCTTGATCAGGACCCGACCGCTGCTGTTGCGGGATGGTGACTGGGTTGAGGTCGCGAAGACCTTGACCGCGGGTACGTTGTTCATCCCGATGAGCGCTGAGCCGAGAAGCAGCCAAGAACGCTTCCCGTAATCGAATCCTACGGGAACCGCGAAACCAGCGTCCAAAGGACGCAATTCTCCGACGTCGTTCACTCAAGCTCATCTCGCAACTTGAACGCTTGTATGAAGCCGCTGCATGTGCGCCGGTGGACCGGATTGCTGCTATCCAAACCACGTGCTCAGTTTCGCCCCCGTAATAACTCTACCGTCCGAAACGGCTTTCGCGCGTCAGGTCCACCCCACATGAAAGTTCCGCGAGCAGCACGGACGGAGAGGCCGGTCACAACTCCTTCGCGTGCTCTTTTACTACCGAATCAAGTGCCAAATGGAGAGGCACTGCCTTAGAGAACAGGAAGCCCTGCGCGGTTCTGCAGCCAAGCTTGTACAGAGTTTGCCGATCTGCCTCTGTTTCAACGCCCTCGGCCATGACCTCGATCCCGAGCGTCCTACCAAGATCAATCACCGCTTTGACAAGCAGCCGATTCTCCCGGGACTTGGCTAAGCCGCGAACGAAGCCCTGATCTATTTTCACCTTCCTGATCCGACTGTCCTTGAGCGATGCCAACGTCGAAAAACCGGTGCCGAAGTCATCGAGCGCGATAGAAATGCCAGCATGTGAAAGCCGGGCGAGCTTTTCATCCACTCTGTCCGGATCCACTGGGGCTTCTTCGGTAATCTCGATGTCGAACATCGTTGCAGGGAGGTCTTTTGCCGCCAGACCATTAAGAATCATCTCGTCAATATCGCCAGCTTCCAACTCGCACGGTGAAACATTCATCGCCACACGAACATCACGACGGTCAGCTTTGACCAAGCCCTCGATAAGAGCGCAACAGTCGGCGAATACCGTTTGAGTTAGCAGCTGAAGCATTCCAGTTTCGCGTGCCGCTGTCATGATCTCGGGCGGAGAAATGGGACCGTGAAGCGGGTGAGACCATCTTAGCAAGGCTTCAAAACTGACGACGGCTTCAGTTTCGAGTCTTACGATTGGCTGAAACCAAGCGACCAAGCTTCTCATCGTTATCGCCGAATGAAGATCGCGTTCGATTGACTGGCGGCGTTGCAACTCCCGGGCTAGCTCGGCATCGAACAGACAAAATTCATTCCTGCCGCGGCGCTTAGCTGTGTAAAGGGCGATGTCGGCCCGCAACAACATTTCCGTTAGTCCGGGGTTTTCAGCCAAGTAGATTCCTATAGACGCTCCAATGCGGACTGATGCGATCCCAGGATAGGGGCGAGCAAGCTTGGCTATGAGATTGGACGCGAGATTGGTGGGAGAAGGAGAATTCTTTCGCGAAGAAAAAACCAGCACGAATTCATCCCCACCGATGCGGGCGAGCGTTGAGCCCTCCGGTGCTTCTTCCTCTATTCGGCGGGCGATCCTGGCAAGCAGCTCGTCACCCGTTCTGTGACCGTAGGTATCGTTGACAGATTTGAACCCGTCCAGATCAATCAGCATGGCCACAAAGGGTCCATCGGTGTTCTCAAACTGATCGATTGCATGTTCGAGGCCCCGCCTGTTGAGGAGCGCGGTAAGATGGTCCTCCCTGGAATTGCGCTCCATTTCCGCGGCAAGCCGCTCGGCTTGATGTCTCAGGCGGCTCGCGTCACGGAAGCGCGCTTGTCCAACGAACGAGGATCGAACCAGGCCGCCCTCGAAAAGCAGGACGGCAAAAGCCAGAATGTAGTTTTCCGGGGCTCCCTTCGTCAGCAAACATGCGGCGGCAATGAGGAGTGGCGGTGTGATGAAGCATATCGCTGCCGCAGCATATGAGCTGCCGTACGTGACCGCGCCAGCTGAAATGCCCGCCAGAATTATTAGATGCAGCGATGCTTGAGACGTCGTGTATCCAGCCGTTAGGACGGCAAGGAATGACCAGGTGAATCCCGCCAGAAGAGCAAGCCTGCCAAACCAGCGAAGCCGCAGCCAAACCCGTGTCAGATCATCCTGGACTCCGGGTTCCTTCAGCTGATGACGGGCGAGTGCAAGGCGGGCGGCATTTATCGCATTAACGACCGAAAACCAGGCCGCGCCAGCAAGACCGTTCCCGGAAAGGGCCTGCACGGTCAAAATCAGCCCGGACAGCACAATGCTTATCGGCATTGAGACGAAAAGGCCTGCCCTCAGATCAGCGAGCTGGTCCTGAAGGATTCTCGCCTCCAGCGGATCTTCTTTTTCCAAGGCTGGACGGGTCAGCTTGCTTACTCCTGCTTGTCCGCAGCCTATGCAGCCCCCCTGAAGGACGGGTTAATTCTTCAATCGGAGATCAGCGTCGGGGAGCAGGATTACTCCGGTGCATCATGCACTCTCTCATCGCTCGCCCAGCACGCGCAAAAATGCGACTGCTGGTGCAGTATCACCGCTGGAGCTCCGCCGAAATCCCATGCCGGACAAGGGGAACATGTTGGGCAAAGCGAAGCCCCAGATGCCTTGCAAGCCGTGCCGCCAGGTGGTCTCTGGAGTAGAGTCCAACCAATATGTTCGTTGCATGGTAGAGCGGCGCCGCCGACAGGCGCAGCCGCCTTTCGTATATATGCAGCATGTCGGGGTCGCCAACATTGCGGCCGTCGCGGCACGCAGTCATGATTCCACGGGCGAGTTGCTTCTGGCTGCTGAGACCGATGTTGAATCCGTGAGCGGTCACCGGGTGCATGCCGATGGCAGCGTCGCCGATGAGTGCGGCGCTCGGCGCCCGGAATTTGTGCGCCCAGGTCGTGACCAGCGGATAGGTGTGGCGCTTGCTTGCCAAGGTCATTTTTCCAAGGCGCCCTCGACACCGTTTCGTCAACTCCGACAGGAACAAATCATCATCGAAGGCAAGCAGTCTATAGGCCTCGTTTGAGCGCAATGTGAGCAGCAGCGACGACATGCCCTCCGCGAGGGGCAATATCGCTATCGTCTGATGGTGATCGAACCATTCGATGGCGATCTGGTGGTGGGCGCGCTCGTGCCTCACTCGGCAAATCAGCATCGAGTGGCCAAGCCGGTTGATATCGGCGCCGATGCCTAGCAGATCACGCGTGGCGGACAAACGCGAATCCGCGGCAACAACCAGCCGAGCAGTTAAACGCGCGCCATTAGAGAGCGTTACGACTGCTCCTTCTTGGCTGTTTGTTGCATCGACGACCGAGTGGCCGCACAACAGCCGGGCGCGATCCTGCAAGCGGACGATTTTGAACAGCGCCTCGCGGATCCGGCAATTTGGAACCAAAACCCCCAGCGGTTCTCCAGAGTTGCTGGGAGGATCGAAACGAAGAGCGAATGCGCTCGAGCCGTTGAGCACGCGCGCGCCTTGAAGTGCTGATTTGTCCGAAGCCGGGATGACATCCCAGGCGCCGAGCTCGCGAAGGGTTCTGATCGAAGCGTTGGTCAGCGCGATTTCGCGACCATCGAAAGCCGGATTCGCCAGACTATCGAATGTGTTCTGTTCAACAACTGCCACCTTGAGTTCGCTTTGGGCAAGCGACGCAGCGAACGAAAGGCCGACCGGGCCGGCTCCAACGACAACGATGTCAAAATTATCGTCAGAGCCCATCAGCGTGCCGCCATCCGGTCGCCTATCCTCGTGTAACGGTGGAACTGAGCCGAGTGACATGAGCTCCGTGCCCGCCGCATTGCCTAAAGGCGCTGGGCCGGGAGATTCGCATCGATCGGCAACGAAGCACTCAAAGCGCTCAGAGGTGGATGCGGCTAACCGATCCCGCCCTTTCGCCGCGCAGCCGCGCAGATCGCCGCCAGCAAGCGAGACACTCGCGACGCTGGTCAGCGACGGCCGCGCCGCATCGATCGCCACATTCCACCTGGAACCCTTGCGCATACTACTCACGCTCCACGACGTCGAAGCGGGCTCTCTTGCGAGGGTGAGGGTATCGAACGTAGCGCTCTCTCTCGTCATCCCAGCCAAGGTAGCGGAAACTTTTATCCACGACCGCGCATATCTCATCAAGAACCTGCTGCATGGCTTCGATGTCGATGTCCTTGCAATTCAGTCGCCGATAGAGCAAAGCCCACGCGGCGACATAGTCGTCGAAATAGCGCGCGTCACTCGAACCAATGATCAACTTCGGACGGTTGATCGATTTCGAAAACGCACGTCCCAACCCCGATGATGCTCCGCAGCACGTTGACATCACGAGGATCTTCGGCGCTGGATGCGAGCCCTGGAACATTTTTACGAAGTCAGCCCAAAGAAGGCCACTTCGCCCACTGGACGAAGCGATCCCGTCACCATTGCCGTGCCCGGCGATGTGAAGCACGTCGCACTCCGCCTCCATCGCTCGTACTACAGCCTCACCAAATTTCGTTCGGTTCAACGCCATTTGGAGCTCCGCGCGGATGTTGACAGCCTTTAACAAGTGCTGCACGATCGGTCCCTCTTGCCTGTCGGCGAAGTAGTCATTTGCATTGTGGCAGTCGATGATGTGTACGGTGTTCATGGTACTCCAGCCGCTTGTTCGTTCATCGTCGTGACGAGCGGACACCACGCGCGCGGAACCGCGTGACGTGCGCTGGGTTCCGGTACCGTCGCATAGCCTCAAGGCGCGGGCCGGGAATCGGGATGGATCGGCAACGACGCACACAACCCATCAAAGGCGAAAGCTGTTGATCGGCCCCCTGTCCGCGCAAGCCACGCGGATGGTCAGCCAGCAAGCGAGATACACACGACGCCGGTCAGCTAATGGCTGCGCCGTAAGCACAAGGCATGGCCGACCACACGACAGAAAACCCAGAACCGTGAAGGTGCTGATAATGACGACCAATCTTTCCGTAAGTCATGCATTTCTCCGTCGAAGACTGGTCAATAGACCACGCCGATGAGTATGACCCTGATCTGGATCAGCCAGACATGACCAATCGGCACTGGCGGTTCACGGTCAGGTGATCGACCGTGACGTTCCACTTTGGAACCCGTGCGCACATTGCCAAGCTCTCGTCCGGCCACGCGAGGTACTCTCGTGGCATCACACGCCTCATACTGGGTGCAATGGGAGGCAGTCCTTCGCACGACAGAGGCTTTTCACAAATGTAGTGTGCAGCTTAGGTCAAGATGGTCATGGAGCATGGAGCATGGAGCATGGAGCATGGAGCATGGACAGCTTGTTCCCGACCGAGCCGGCTCGACTGACGAGCGCGATCCGCGCATCTTATGCACAGCGGATTGAAATCAGCGTTCCGGTTTGTCGTCCCGATCAATTAGTATCCGCTCGGCGGCTCCGTCGAGATCTTCGTATTGACCGCTTCGCAATGCCCAGACGAAGCCGGACACACCCAGTGCACCCAGAAAAAGGGCCACTGGTATGAGATAGAGCAACGTCGTCACGAGGATTATGCCGAATAGCTGACTGCGGAGCGTCCGACTTTTTGAATAACTTGCAGCGTCGCATTCGCCCCGAAGCCGTGCAAGCGCAATGCGTTTCCAATAACAAGCACCGATGAGGCAGACATGGCAATCGCCGCTAACAAAGGCGTGGCGTGGCCCAGGATGGCGATCGGCACGGCGACGGCATTGTAGACGATCGCAATCGCGATGTTCTGGCGGATCAGGTGTCCCGCCTTGCGCGAGACGTCCAGCGCGAGAGGCACTGCCAGAAGGCTTTCGCGCAGGAATACGAAGTCGGCGGCATTGCGGCCAATGTCGGCGGCGGTGGCCGGAGCGATCGAGACATGCGCCGCGCTCAGCGCCGGCGTGTCGTTGAGGCCGTCGCCAACCATCAGAACCTTGTGTCCGTCTTTCGCCAGGGTCTCGATGCGCTCGACCTTGCCCGACGGCAGCAGGCACGGAACGAAGTCCTCGACACCCAGCATTCTTGCAACTTCACCGCAGGCACCTGCGGTATCGCCCGACAGCATTTGCATCGACACCCCAGTATCGTTCAATCGCTTGATCGCCGCCGCCGCGTCGGCGCGCAGCGCATCCTCGAAATCGAAGGTCGCGACAATGAACCCGTCTTTTGTCAGCACCGTTCCGCCATAGCCATGGTTGCCTTCACCACCGGTCCGGGCCTTCCATCCAGCCCATCCGCGTCGACCCAGCCGCCAGATGCTTCCGGCGACAGTGGCTTCGATCCCGAACCCCGGATGCTCTGTGACGGCATCGAATTTGTGTTGCCCGCCAGGAGCGGCAAAGCCGGTTATGGCCTTTGAAAACGGGTGACGCGAGTGCGCGGCCATGTCTGCCGCGATTGCCAGCATGGCCGGATCGATCGACGATGCATTGAGGAGCCGGGGTTGTCCGAGCGTGAGCGTTCCGGTCTTGTCGAACACTGCGTTATCAATCGTCGCCAGGCGCTCCATGGCCGAACCGTCCTTGACCATGATGCCGTTCTCGAACAGACGCCGCGCGGCGACCACCTGAACGATCGGTACGGCGAGGCCGAGCGCGCACGGGCAGGTGATGATCAGAACGGCAATGGCGATCGTCATCGCCCGGTGCCAGTCGCCCGTCGCCGCCATCCAACCCAGGAATGTCACGAAGGCGGTGAGATGAACCACGGGCGCGTAGAGTGCCGACACGCGATCAGCGATGCGGCGATAGTGCGCGCGACCGCCCTCTGCGGCTTCCATCAGCCGAACCATTTCGGCGAGGAACGAATCCTTCGCGGCGGCGGTCGCCTCGATCGTCAGCGGGCCGGTAAGATTGAGCACGCCGGCCTGCACGGCTTCGCCCGGCGCCACGTTTTTCGGCGCGCTTTCGCCTGAGGCCAGCGAGCAGTCGAGATCAGACGCTCCGTGGATGATCTTGCCGTCGACGGGGATCCTTTCACCGGCCGCGATCAGCAGCTGCATCCCCGGTTCGATCTCGCCAACCGGCAGATAGTCGCGCGCGCCATCGCCGCGCAGCACCATGGCGCCGCGTGCGGCCAGCTGCGACAGGCCTTTCACCGCGGTGCGGGCACGTTCGCGCATCACGTGATCCAGCGTCCTGCCGATCAAAAGGAAAAAAAGCAGCGAAACCGACGCGTCGAAATAGGCGTGGTCGCCATGGTTGATCGTCTCATAGAGGCTCATGGCGTAAGCGAGCGACACTCCGACCGCGATCGGCACGTCCATGTTCATGCGGCCGTGGCGCAGTGCATTCCAGGCCGAGCGGAAGAAGATGCCGCCGGCGAAGGCGAGCGCTGGGATGGCGATCAATGCGGAGACCCAGTGAAACAGGTCGCGGGTAGCCCCTTCGGCCCCGGACCAGACAGAGACCGAAAGCAGCATGATATTGCCCGCCGCGAACCCGGCAACCGCGACGGCGCGGATCAACTCCGAAAGCGTCCTGTCCTTTTCATCAATCTCGGGGGCGAAGAGATGCGCCTGGTAGCCGAGCCGTCCAAGCGCGGCGACGAACGGTGGAACCTCGTCGCCACGCCAGCGGACCGAGACCCGTTTCGTCGACAGGTTGACGCGGGCGCTCTCGACGCGATCGAGCGTTCCCAACGCCGTCTCGATCGTCTGGATACAAGCTGCGCAATGAACGCTCGGCACCGAAAGATCGGTTTGGCGGAGATCATCTCCAAGCGATCGGCTCGCCAGCCTGATCTCTTGACTAGACGGCAGGACCGACGTGGTGCTGCCCAGATCAAGCGCCATTTCGGCGCCCGGTGCACAACAACTCATTTCAGCGCTCCATGGGAAATCATGATCCTGCGGACTTCGCGGTAGGGCTCGGCCAGACCGGCGTCAGCGTCGACTTCGACGATCCAGACGCCATCCTTCGGCATGTGCTGGGCTGCGAATTCCTGGCCGGAGGCGAGGGCGAGGTTGACCGCCTTGTCCTCTTTCTCGTAGGCGGGATGGCGAAACAGCACCTTGACGCCATGCAAGGCAATCGGCTTGCCGACGGCGTCGGTAAGGCTATAGCGGACCTCGCCCCATGCGATGGTCAGCTTGCCGGTCCAGCCGAGCGCTGCCTGCGCCCGCCCCTCCTCGGCCTTCTTGTTGAACTGCTGGCTCGCCACATAGGTGTTTTCGACGACAAGGCCGGTCCAGCTCGTGTTGGCGAGCGTTGCCATCGTCAGATTGACCGCGATGACCACCCCGAAAAAGGCTAGGATGATGGCCAGCATGTGCCTGCCGGTGAATACGCGGGGTTTTTCAGCGTTAGCGGTCATCTGGCAGTCTCCGGCGCGTTGAAGGTGGCGGTGTATTCGTCCGCCTCGAAGCTCGCCTTGTCCTCGACACGGAACTTGAAGGTCTGCGCTGTGCCCTGGATTTGATCCGCCGGCTGGCGCACGAAGACCTTCAGCATTTTCAGGCGGTCGGGTTCGACCGGAATGGCAAAAGAACGGCCTTCCGGGATGTCGTCGCCGACCACGCTCATCTCGGCGCCCTGCAAGCCTTGAATCGCGACAACGATCGTCCTTGGCTCGGGGATCATGTTGAGCAGCTTGACGGTGTAGCCGTTGCGGATCGAGCCGTCGGACAGCGTGACAAATTGCGGATTGCGATCATGCAGCACGTTGACTTCGAGCCGATCGCGCGTCAGCAGCGAATAGAGCAGACCCAGGCCGATCAGCGACCAGATACCCATGTAGACGTAGGTGCGTGGCCGAAAGATCTTGCGGATATGGAAATGCGCCACCTTGTCGGAGAACAGGCCATCAGCGGTCCTGACCTGCGACGGGTTGACTGAACTGGAGCCGCCCGCGGTCGCCAGCATCATGTTGGCGTTGTAGTCGGACAGTGTCGCATAGGAGATCAGCCCGCGCTCCTTGCCGAGCTTGTCCATGACCCCGTCGCAGGCGTCTATGCACAGCGCGCAGGTGATGCATTCCATCTGCTGGCCATCGCGGATGTCGATCCCCATCGGGCAGACCGCGACGCAGGCATTGCAGTCGACGCAGTCACCGACCGGCAGCCCTGCGGCAAGGACCTTCTTGGCGTGGCGAGAACGCGGTTCGCCGCGCCAGTCATTGTAGGTGACGGTGAGAGAACTTTCGTCGAGCATCGCTGCCTGGATGCGCGGCCATGGGCACATGTAGGTGCAGACCTGCTCGCGCATCAGACCGCCGAACGTGTAGGTGGTAGCCGTCAGCACGGCGACAGTGATGTAGGCGACGGGTGGCGCGGTGCCGGTGAAGAGTTCGCCAACCAGCGTCGGCGCATCGGCAAAATAGAAAATCCAGGCGCCGCCGGTCGCCGCACCGATGACCAGCCAGACGGCGTGCTTCGATAAGCGCAGCATCAGCTTGCGGGCGGTCCAGGGGCCTGCATCGAGTTTCATGCGAGCGTTACGGTCGCCCTCTATCGCACGTTCGACGACGAGGAACAGATCGACCCACACCGTCTGAGGGCATGCATAGCCGCACCAGGCACGGCCGACAGTCGAGGTGATCAGGAAAAGACCGACGCCCGCCATGACCAGGAGGCCGGCCACATAGAAGAATTCCTGGGGCCATATCTCGATGAAGAAGAAGTAGAAGCGCCGGTTCGCGAGATCGAGCAGGACTGCCTGGTCCGGGGCAAATGGACCGCGAGCCCAAGGCAGCCACGCAGCCAGGTAATAGATGCCAAGTGTGATCGTCATCACCAGCCATTTGAAGCGACGAAAGTTGCCCGAGGCGCGCTTCGGAAAGATCTTTTGACGCGCGGCATAAAGCGGCTTGCGGGTTTTGGCGGAATTGACAGTTTCTGTTTCGAGCCCTGTCAACTGCGTCTTGTCACGCATGTGCAACTCCACTTTCCCAGCCAATGTCAGGGGCACCTGTCGTAAAGCCTCGCCGTAGGATAGCCTTGCCGGGTTGTGCAGATCGCATTAGGGATGGTGTCGAGGCCCGGCTCACGCCGGGCCTCGTCCGCTTGGCAGGGGGGACCGAAGAATAGGACCTTCCATTCCTATTCTCCGCCGCCAAGCGAATGGACATAAACTGCAAGTTCCTTGACCTTGATCTCGCCGAGACGGCCAACCCAGGCCGGCATGACGCCCTGTTTTGGCGCACGGACCTGTGCGGCGATGGCTGTCTCACCGGATCCATAGAGCCAGATCGCATCGGTCAGGTCGGGGGCGCCGAATTCCCTGTTGCCTTTTGCATTGTCGCCGTGACAGGCCACGCAATTCTCGGCAAAGACCTTGGCGCCGGGTTGGATCAGACTTGCATCGCGGACCTTGCCGGAAAGGCTGGCCACGTAGGCGCTGACTTGTGCGATCTGGTCGGCGGTAATGATGTCGCCGAAGGCCGGCATTTCCGACAGGCGCGTGTCCGGATCGGATGCGAAGCGGATGCCGTGCGTAATCGTCTGCTGGATCTGCTCGGCCTTGCCGCCCCACAGCCAGTCGTCGTCGTTGAGATTGGGAAAGCCCTTGGAACCCTGGGCGCCGGAGCCATGACATTGTACGCAATTGACCTTGAAAGCGGCGCCACCGGCGGCGATTGCGAATTCGCGCAGGCCGTCGTCCGCGGCGATTTCCGAGACGCTCTTGGACTCCACCGCCGAGATATATTTGCCCTTGGCGGCCTCAGCCGCGGTCAGCTCGTTCCTGACCTCGTTGCGGCTGGAATAGCCGAGCACACCCGTTGTCGCCGAGTGCAACAGAGGCCATGCTGGATAGGCAATGGTGTAGCCTATCGCCCAGACAATGGTGACGTAAAAAGTGATAACCCACCATCTGGGAAGCGGGTTGTTCAGCTCCCGGATACCATCCCATTCGTGGCCGGTGGTCGAGACGCCAGAGATTTCATCGATATGCTCGTCGCTCATGATCACTCGTCCTCGAGCGGAATGCGGGCCGCTTCGTCGGCCAGCCTTCGGCTGCCGGGGCGTAGGGCAAAGGCGATGCACCCCACGAAGAACAGCGCCATCGCAACCAGGCCCCAGCTGTCGGCAAACGCCCGCATCAAATTGTAGGTCATCAGCGTTCTCCTCAGCGGTAGCCGGCGGCTTCGTCGTAATTTTTGAAGTCGACCAGTGTGCCAAGCATCTGCAGGTAGGCGAGCAGGGCATCCATTTCGGTGACCTGTTGCGGGTTGCCGTCGAAGTCGCCGATCTTGGCTTTTGGGTAACGCGCCTCAAGGCCTGATGTGTCGGCATTGGGATCGGCCTGCGCCGCCAGATCCGCATTGGCGTGGGCGATCATGTCATCGGTGTAAGGGACGGCTACAAGCCTGTTGGCGACCAGATGCGTCGAGAAATCCTTCACGTCGATCGGCGTGTCTTTCAGGAACCCATAGCTCGGCATGATCGATTCCGGCACCACCGAGCGCGGGTCGGTAAGATGCGCGACATGCCATGCATTCGAGTAGCGGTCGCCAACTCTGGCGAGATCCGGCCCGGTGCGCTTCGATCCCCACTGGAAGGGGTGATCGTACATGGACTCGGCAGCCAGGCTGTAGTGGCCATAGCGCTCAACTTCGTCGCGGAACGGCCTGATCATCTGGCTATGACAGAGGTAGCAGCCCTCGCGCATATAGATGTTGCGCCCGACAAGTTCGAGCGGCGAATAGGGGCGCATGCCTTCCACCTTCTCGATCGTGTTGTCGAGATAGAAGAGAGGCGCGATCTCGACGATGCCGCCGACCGTCACCACGAGCAGCGAGCCAACGAGAAGAAGCGTGGCGTTCTTCTCGATGATTGCGTGTTTGTCCATCAAGCCCATTACCTGGCTCCTGATCGCGCAGGTCGGATGGCGACGGGGCTCGGCATCGGCTCCTCCTCGCGCTGGTGGCCGAGGATGGTCCTGGTGATGTTCCAGGCCATGATCAGGGCGCCGGAGAGGTACATGGCGCCGCCGATGGCGCGCAGGACATAGTAGGGGTGCATGGCGGCGACGGTTTCGGCGAAGGAGTAGACCAGGAAGCCCTGCTCGCCATATTCGCGCCACATCAGGCCCTGCATGATGCCGGACACCCACATCACCGCGGCGTAGACGACGATCCCGAGTGTCGCCAGCCAGAAGTGCCAGGTGACGAGCCTCAGCGAGTAGAGCCGTTGACGGTTCCAGAGCTTCGGGACCATGTAGTAGATCGCGCCGAACGAGATCATGCCGACCCAGCCGAGCGCACCCGAATGGACGTGCCCGATGGTCCAGTCGGTATAATGCGACAGCGAATTGACCGCCCGGATCGCCATGATGGGGCCTTCGAAGGTCGACATGCCATAGAAGGCGACGGCCATCACCATCATGCGGATGATCGGATCGGTGCGCAGCTTGTCCCAGGCGCCGGACAGCGTCATCAGGCCGTTGATCATGCCGCCCCAGGACGGCATCCACAGCATGATCGAGAACACCATGCCGAGCGTCTGCGCCCAATCGGGCAAGGCGGTGTAGTGCAGGTGATGCGGCCCGGCCCAGATGTAGAGAAAGATGATAGCCCAGAAATGGACGATCGACAGCCGGTACGAATAGACTGGCCGGTTCGCCTGCTTGGGCACGAAATAATACATCATGCCGAGGAAGCCGGCGGTGAGAAAGAAGCCGACCGCGTTGTGGCCGTACCACCATTGCGTCAAGGCGTCCTGGACCCCTGAAAAGGCGGAGTAGCTCTTGGAGCCCGGGAACGAGACTGGTATGGACAGGTTGTTGACCACATGCAGCATCGCGATGGTCACGATGAACGACAGGTAGAACCAGTTGGCCACGTAGATATGCGGTTCCTTGCGCTTCAGGATCGTGCCAAGGAACAGAATGAGGTAGGCGACCCAGACGATGGTCAGCCAGACATCCACATACCATTCGGGTTCGGCGTACTCGCGGCCCTCGGTGATGCCGAGCAGGTAGCCGGTCGCGGCCATGACGATGAACAGCTGGTAGCCCCAGAAGACGAACCAGGCGAGATCACGGCCGAAGAGGCGCGCGCGGCAGGTGCGCTGCACGACATACAGAGACGTGCAAAGCAGCGCGTTGCCGCCGAAGGCGAAAACGACACCGGATGTGTGCAACGGCCGCAAACGACCGAAATTGAACCAGGGCTGGATGTTGAGATCGGGGTAGGCGAGCTGCAGCGCGATCACCACGCCGACCAGCATGCCGACGACACCCCAGAACACGGTGGCGATCGCGCCGTAGCGGATCGGACCATCCATGTAAGCGGATGGGTCAATCGGAGCTGCTGGCCTGAACTCCGTGTTGCGCAACAGGATCGCAGTGAAACCAGCCACTGCGAAGAACAACACCCACATGTGTCGGCGGAAAGGTTCATCCACGCCGAAGCCGGCGGCCACCAGGGCCGCAAAAGCGAACACGCTTAGAAGGACGATCTCTGTGCCGAATTTCATTGCAGATCCCGATCTCGAATCTGGTGGATGCCAAATCCGCAGCGCACTAATCGCGCAGCCGCCGCCCCCTCGCCCTGATCTATGTCAGGCCGCACGATTTTGTGCGGCGCAATCAGCAGGTGGCGAATGAACGAGGAACGCAGCGCGGGCTCACTCCCTCATGGAAGGCGTTCCCTGGGTTGGGCGGGCGCAGACGCGATCGCTGAGGCGAAAGCTGAGGCTCTGCGCGCGTTGGATGCTATTGCCGATGCCCTGCCAAACGTTGTTCGGATCCCATTGGAAACGAACGCGATCGTTCCGCCGAGCCGTGGCAGATTAAGGACCATGCTTCGCCGGTATGTGCCGAAACACACCTGGCGATTGGTCACGTTCCTATCAAAGCCCGAAAGCTGTTTGTCTCGACAACCGTGACGCCGCTTCGTCGAAGGCGCGGCGACATCGCATTAAAAGGCAAACACGGCCCGCCCCGGAGTCATGCGACATGGCCTCGCCGCTTAGGGCCGCTCGCGTCCGCCGCCACAGCGCTTCTCCAGACGGCTTATGCTGTCCACCGTCACATGGCGTGCGTTCTCAATCCGAATCACCCCGTCAGCCCGCAATCGCGTCAGTTGGCGGCTCACGGTCTCGCTGGTGATTCCAAGGAAATCAGACATTTCGGCACGCGTCAGCGGCAGATCGAAGGAGGCCGACCCGGAAGCCGCATCGAGACTGGAATCGATATTCCGGGCCATCATGAGGAGAAAAGTCGCCACCTTTTCCGGAGCTGTCTTGCGCCCCAGCGTCACCATCCACTCGCGCGCCTCATCGAGTTCATTCAGCGTCTGTTTGAGCAGGCGATGCTCGAATTCCCGTGACGCCTTCATCATCCGTTCGACGGCCGCTCGCGGAAACGAACACAGCGTGACTGCTGTTGCCGCTTCCGCATTGATCGAGCTTTCCTCCTTGAAAGGACGTCCCAGAAAATCCGGTGCAAACTGGAGACCGACGATCTGCTGGCGCCCATCCGACAGGCTCTTTGATAGCTTTACCACGCCTGAAAGCACGTTGGAGTAGCTGTCGACGTTCTGTGCCTCGCCGGTCAACTCCATTCCTGACTCGATCCGGCGACGCGAGCAAGTCTTGGCGAGCCCAACCAAATTGTCTGGATCGAGCGCACCGCAGACACCGCGACGCCGTGCCTCGCAAGGGAAGCAAAGAACAGGAATGCCGGAACTATGAATGTCTTGCCGAAAGGTCATGCGTTCGCCTTACCCGATCCTAACTGCCGGCAGGATACCCATCCAGGGTAGAGAAATCCTGCGGCGGTTTGTCCATGAGCGCGGCTGATCGAGATCAGGGTCTGCTTCAGCGATGCGTGCAGTGTTCCGGCGGGCAACACGGTGAACGCGAGATGCAATCGGAAATAGCTGTCAAACTCAGCGAGAACGTCCCACGCTACACCAGCTATCCGACGGCGCCGCATTTCCATTCGGGGATCGATGCTGCCATTTACCGTGGCTGGTTGGAGACGCTGGAAAGCGGCGACGAAATCTCGCTGTACCTGCACATTCCTTACTGCGACAAGCTCTGCTGGTTCTGCGCCTGCCACACCAAGCAGACGCACCAATATGAGCCGGTGGCCGCTTATCTGCGCTCGCTGAATGCCGAAATCGTCACGATTGCCGGTCTGGTGAGCGGCAAGGCACATGTCCGTGCAATCCACTTCGGTGGCGGTTCGCCAACTATTCTGAGGCCCGATGATATGGTTGCTCTTGGAGCGGCCTTGCGGGACAGCTTCGACCTTCTCCCGGATGCTACGGTCAGCATCGAAATCGAAACCAACGACATGGACAAGGCGCGCCTTGATGCACTTGCTCAAATCGGCGTAACGCGGGCGAGCCTCGGCGTGCAGGATTTCGATCCGCAAGTGCAAAAAGCAATTAATCGTGAGCAGAGTTTTTTGCAGACCAAGGCAGTCGTCGACGGGGTTCGTTCGCGGGGCGTCGAATCGGTCAATCTGGACCTGCTCTACGGGCTCCCGAATCAGACACGCGAGACGATCTGTTCCACGGTGGCGCAGGCACTGACCTTGGAGCCAGACCGGATGGCCCTGTTCGGCTACGCACATGTGCCCTGGTTCAAGAAGCATCAGACGATGATCGACGAGGCATGGCTGCCGAGTCCCACTGAGCGTTTCGCCCAATCTCAACTCGCGGCGCGGGCAATTGTCGCCAAGGGATATGAGGCAATAGGACTCGATCATTTCGCGAAGCCCGACGATGCGCTGGCCATAGCGGCCCGCGCAGGGGTTTTGCATCGCAATTTTCAGGGCTACACTGAGGATCGCTGCCCGACACTGATCGGACTTGGCCCTTCGTCCATCGGTCGTTTTCGCCAAGGCTACGTGCAGAACATGGCTTCGACTGCCGGGTACGGGCGCATGGTTGCGGATGGCGGGTTGGCTGCCGTCCGCGGCGTTGCCCTTTCCGACGACGATCGCGTCCGTGGCTGGATCATCGAGCGGCTGATGTGTGATTTTGCCTTCTCGGCAGTCGACCTGGTGGAGCGGTTCGGCAAAGCCGGCGAGCAGCTCCTTCATCGCTCGAGGTCCATCGCACTCCACGATCCTGCCCGAGCGCTTGAATTCGATGGTGACAGTTTCCTCGTACGGACTGAAAGTCGCCCCTTCATTCGAACCATCGCGGCCAAGTTCGATACATATTTCAAAGGGGGAACGGCGAGGCACTCGGTGGCGGTCTGAGCAAAGCACAGTGCGCTCGCCGTTTGGTCGATCGGCGAACCAGCTGCGTTCGTTTTGACCGCTCATAGGCGACTACCGCATCAAATCGTCGACCGTGAACAATCCGAGCCCTAAGCGGCGACCGGCTTCGGCCGGATTTGAAGCAGGGCAATCAAGAGCGACAAAAACCCCTTCAGCCACCTGAGCAGGAGGGAGAAGTTGTAGCCGGCGGCGG
>NZ_NSFV01000013.1 GCF_002295115.1 Mesorhizobium sp. WSM4311
TGCAGATAGAATGCTGAGACCCGTCGAAATTGGCCACTCCATCTTGAATCAGTCTCAATGTCTGGGAGGCACTCTGAAGTGTGTAATGAACTAGGCCCGATTAAACCGCCAACGCCGCGATACGAAGTGGTTTTGCAGACCGGCTTGCGCGTTCCAATGCGGGACGGCGTTGAGCTCGCCACGGACCTGTATCGGCCTATTGGTTACACTGGGGAACTCGGGTCAATCCTTATCCGAACTCCATACGGTAAGACGCCCTATCGCTGTCCGGTTGAGCCTCGCCACAAAGTGGCAAGAATGTTTGCTGGACAAGGGTTCGCTGTACTTGTGCAGGAGCGTCGTGGCGTCTTCGATTCCGGCGGCGTATACGCTAGGGAACATATAGGGGACGACGGTTATGACACGCTGTCCTGGATTTCGCAGCAGCCATGGTCGAATGGACGCGTGGGCACATATGGGTGCTCGGCGCTTGGTATCGCGCAGGTTTTGCTGGCGCAGTTGTGCCATCCAGCCCACCGATGCGCAATTGCGCAGGGATCGGGCGGCGCGAACGGCTCTGCCGGAGGGCGATATCGCAACGGGGATCTCCGTCTCGGCGGTGCGGTGGAGGTTGCCGCGTTTGTCCCCTGGTTCCACCAAACCGCAGCGAAGGACCGGTCCCGAGTGCAACCGAAAAGCGATGAGGAGTATCAGCGGGCTTTCGCGTCGCTGCCGCTCGTCAACATGCTTAAGAGCCTTGGGGGACCGCCGACTGACTGGGAGGACTGGGTCTCGCGTGACCCAGGCGATCCCTGGGGGGATCGGAATGGGATGCTTAGCGAGGACTCGACCATCGACGTCCCAGCCCTGTTCGTGAACTCGTGGTACGACGTGGGGGCTGCCGACGCGCTTCACCAGCAGCGCGTTTTTAGTGCTCGCGGATTGAGCCCGGCGGCACGCGATCACCAACATATCATTCTGTCGCCAGCCACGCATTGTGGCACCGAGAGTCTCAAAGCCCCGACGGTTATCGGCGAGCGCGAGCTGGGCGACGCGCGCCTGGATTGCTGGCAGATCTACCTGGACTGGTTCGACTGCTGGCTGAACGACAAGCCCGACCGGATCGAGGGAATGCCCCGCGTCCAGTACTACGTGATGGGTCGCAACGAGTGGCGTGCCGCGTCAGAATGGCCCCCTCTTGGTGTGGAACTGCAGCACTGGTTCCTCCGCAGCGGCGGGAATGCCGCGACCCGTCTAGGCGACGGGACTCTTGATGTAGAGCCTCCGAGTGCCGACGAGCCGGCTGACACGTTTACCTACGACCCTGGGGATCCGGCGCCGTTCTTGGGGATGGACGGCGGGAAGTCAAGTGGAACTACTATAGGACCCCGCGATTACCAGGACGTCCAGCTTCGTCCAGACGTCCTCTGCTTCACTTCACCGCCCCTCACAGAGGGCATGGAGGTTACCGGATTTGTCCGGGCGGTCCTCTTCGTCTCTTCTTCGGCCCCGGACACGGACTTCGTGGCCAGACTGTTGGACGTACATCCCGATGGCCGTGCGATTGACGTGGTGGACGGGATACTGCGCGTCCGCTATCGCGAGGGCTTTGATCGGGCTGTTTTCATGGAACCGAGCGTTATATGCAAAATCGAGATTGATCTCGACGCCACAAGTAATTGGTTTCCGGCCGGCCATCAAATTCGCCTGGAAATCACTAGTTCGGCCTTCCCGCGGTTCGACCGCAACCTGAATACGGGAGGTAACAACTGGGACGAAACTGAATGGGTAGTGGCTCGGAACACGATTCATCACTGCGAGCAGTTCCCCTCCCACGTACTGCTTCCTGTGATGACAGCGATGGGGTCCCATGCCGGCAAGGCGAATTTGAACAGCTTGCCGCCTGGCTAGCCTACCTCCACTATTTCAAACAAACGGTGATAACAAGCTGCGATCGGTCGGGGAGCCCGTCGCTTCTCACATCAAGCAGCTTGCCCCATCGGCCCGCGTCAATCAGCATGGAATGGGGGTCCATGGATCGGCACATAATGGCGGTGAGACTCACAATTGATGTTTTGCACAGCGGCGTAGGCGCGCTGTCACATTGATTTAAGCAATAGGGAAATTGGGGTGGCAACGCGCCATCATTGAGTGCCGGACCTGCTAGAGAAGCACGGTTGAGTTTCTTTTCAAACAACTTAGCAACGGCACAGAGTTCATCGTTGTACTGTGAATGCGACGAACACACCACCATGCAGATAGAATGCTGAGACCCGTCGAAATTGGCCACTCCATCTTGAATCAGTCTCAATGTCTGGGAGGCACTCTGAAGTGTGTAATGAACTAGGCCCGATTAAACCGCCAACGCCGCGATACGAAGTGGTTTTGCAGACCGGCTTGCGCGTTCCAATGCGGGACGGCGTTGAGCTCGCCACGGACCTGTATCGGCCTATTGGTTACACTGGGGAACTCGGGTCAATCCTTATCCGAACTCAATACGGTAAGACGCCCTATCGCTGTCCGGTTGAGCCTCGCCACAAAGTGGCAAGAATGTTTGCTGGACAAGGCTTCGCCGTACTTGTGCAGGAGCTTCGTGGAGTCTTCGATTCCGGCGGCGTATACCCTCATGGAGAATGAAAGGGACGACGGTTATGACACGCTGTCCTGGATTTCGCAGCAGCCATGGTCGAATGGACGCGTGGGCACATATGGGTGCTCGGCGCTTGGTATCGCGCAGGTTTTGCTGGCGCAGTTGTGCCATCCAGCCCACCGATGCGCAATTGCGCAGGGATCGGGCGGCGCGAACGGCTCTGCCGGAGGGCGATATCGCAACGGGGATCTCCGTCTCGGCGGTGCGGTGGAGGTTGCCGCGTTTGTCCCCTGGTTCCACCAAACCGCAGCGAAGGACCGGTCCCGAGTGCAACCGAAAAGCGATGAGGAGTATCAGCGGGCTTTCGCGTCGCTGCCGCTCGTCAACATGCTTAAGAGCCTTGGGGGACCGCCGACTGACTGGGAGGACTGGGTCTCGCGTGACCCAGGCGATCCCTGGGGGGAGCGGAATGGGGTGCTTAGCGAGGACTCGACCATCGACGTCCCAGCCCTGTTCGTGAACTCGTGGTACGACGTGGGGGCTGCCGACGCGCTTCACCAGCAGCGCGTTTTTAGTGCTCGCGGATTGAGCCCGGCGGCACGCGATCACCAACATATCATTCTGTCGCCAGCCACGCATTGTGGCACCGAGAGTCTCAAAGCCCCGACGGTTATCGGCGAGCGCGAGCTGGGCGACGCGCGCCTGGATTGCTGGCAGATCTACCTGGACTGGTTCGACTGCTGGCTGAACGACAAGCCCGACCGGATCGAGGGAATGCCCCGCGTCCAGTACTACGTGATGGGTCGCAACGAGTGGCGTGCCGCGTCAGAATGGCCCCCTCTTGGTGTGGAACTGCAGCACTGGTTCCTCCGCAGCGGCGGGAATGCCGCGACCCGTCTAGGCGACGGGACTCTTGATGTAGAGCCTCCGAGTGCCGACGAGCCGGCTGACACGTTTACCTACGACCCTGGGGATCCGGCGCCGTTCTTGGGGATGGACGGCGGGAAGTCAAGTGGAACTACTATAGGACCCCGCGATTACCAGGACGTCCAGCTTCGTCCAGACGTCCTCTGCTTCACTTCACCGCCCCTCACAGAGGGCATGGAGGTTACCGGATTTGTCCGGGCGGTCCTCTTCGTCTCTTCTTCGGCCCCGGACACGGACTTCGTGGCCAGACTGTTGGACGTACATCCCGATGGCCGTGCGATTGACGTGGTGGACGGGATACTGCGCGTCCGCTATCGCGAGGGCTTTGATCGGGCTGTTTTCATGGAACCGAGCGTTATATGCAAAATCGAGATTGATCTCGACGCCACAAGTAATTGGTTTCCGGCCGGCCATCAAATTCGCCTGGAAATCACTAGTTCGGCCTTCCCGCGGTTCGACCGCAACCTGAATACGGGAGGTAACAACTGGGACGAAACTGAATGGGTAGTGGCTCGGAACACGATTCATCACTGCGAGCAGTTCCCCTCCCACGTACTGCTTCCTGTGATGACAGCGATGGGGTCCCATGCCGGCAAGGCGAATTTGAACAGCATCGCTAGGTGTTTAGATTGTGGTATTCGGCTTTGCCCCCCGCCTTGAACGGGTTGTTTTGAAGTGCTGCGCTTCGAGATGATGACAAAACGTGGTCTGTGTGAACAGCCACAAGCATCAGGAAAGGAAGCGCAGCATGAAAAATTATGCCGGACTGGACGTCTCCGTGAAAGAGACCACCGTTTGCATCGTGAGAAGGGCGCCGAATTTGCCGAGAGATGAAGGTTGCTAGTCATCCGGACGATCTTGCTGACGCATTGAAGAACCCCGCATGGAATCTCGCCCGGATCAGGCTTGAAGCCGGCCCCTTATCCCAATGGTTGGTCTGGCGGCAGCCGGACTACGTGACCTGTATCGAGCCCCGTCATTCCAAGGCGTTCTCAAGGCACAGGTCAACAAGACCGACCGCAACCATGCTCGCGGCATCGCGCAGATATGCGGGTTAACCTGTTCCGGCCCGTGCATGTCAAGAGTAAGCGGTATTCTCGGGCCACGGCCTTGAGCTCGAGCTTGTTGATGTAGACCCAAGGCAGGAGATCGTCGATCTGGCTGTTGGGGTGGCCGTTGACGATCCTGGTGAGGACATCGGCGAGATAAGCCGAGCGGTTCGACACCATTGAGCTTGCAGGTTTCGATCAGCGAGGCGATGACTGCCCAGTGTTCGGCGCCGCCGTCAGAGCCTGCGAAGAGCGCGTTCTTGCGGTTGAGCGCGAAGACTGATTCATTATGCACCCCCTCTTCAAATGGCGGGAAACAGCGATTTCTGATTATCGTCGTTGATGATACGCGGAGATTTGCGCGCCAAATCGGCCTTGATCCGTTCATCTTCAAGGTCGCTGGCGCGGATCTGGTAGGGCGCGCCGCGCATGACCTGCTCGGCTGGTAATATGCCGTCCCTGACGAACCGGCGGATTTTGACGTGCGACACGCCAAGCTTCGCGGCCGCGTCCGACATGGTAAGCCACTCGCCGTTCTTGTCGGAAGACCGATAGCCGCTGATCTTGTGCACCGTGCGCAGGGATTGGACGCGTCGCGCCGTCCAGGTCTTTCCCTGACCCGTCTTCATGCCCATGCGGTTGAGTGTGGCGGCGATTTCGGCATCCGACCATCGCGTTGCCATGGATCGCATGACCGCCAGAGCCTCCTCAGGCGTACTCTGGCCATGCTCTCCGGATTTGGACTTGCGAACCCTTACCTGGGAATGCTGGCCCCCATGCCAATGGATGGTCAGGATCACATCGCGCGCGTCGTCATCGACGTCCGCCACAATGTCCTTGATGAGCGCGCGCAGCAGTTGCTGACGGAACCGCATATCGACACCCGGCGCATTCCAGGCGGCTTCGAGATCCTGGGCGAGGCCGGTGAAGTCAGGGATCGCGTCGACAGGCTCCATACGCTGGACTTCACTGAGCCGGGCCTCGCAGGTCTCCACGCGCCTGAGCCTAGCTTCCCAGTTCCTCTCGAGCTGGGCCGCTATAAGCCGGTTCTCCGGGTCGCAGGCGGCGTAGCGGCGCTCGGCGAGCGATGCCTCATAGCGTGCCTGCTGCAGGTCCATCTCGATCATCTGCCGCCGCCTGGCTTCGCTCTCCAGCTGCATCTGTTCAGCCTCCAACGCCGCCTCGATCGCCATCGGCGCAACCGCCTCCAAGGCTTCGCGGGCCACCGCCGCATCGGTGCGAAAGCCGTTGAACGACATGCATCGCGCCTGCGCCATCATGGTGTTCTCGCAACGATAGACCGGGTAACCTTGGCCACGTCCGGCATACGTGACAACCAGTCTTCGCCCGCATCGACCACAGGAGAGAAGACCCGGGAGCAACGCGCGACCGCCGCGGCCCGACTTGACGCCGCCGGCTTTGCCATAGGCGTTGGCGGCGAGAAGTTCCTGGTTCCGTTCGTACTCGCTCCATCCGATATAGCCTTCGTGATGCTCCTTGAGCACCACCGCCCAATCGCTGGCCGGCTTGTAATGACCATAGCTCTTGCGGACGCGGCCATCCACGATCTCGGTGCGCTTCTCGCTCTTACCATAGACATAAGCGCCGGCGTAGAACGGGTTCTTCAGGACGGAGATCACGTTGCGGTAGCGGACCGGAACCCAGGCGAAGGACACCATCTTCTTGCCGTCGGAGGGTCTGGGGAAATGCACGCCATCGTCGATCATCGAGATCAGGACCTGGCGGGCACTGCCGAGTTCGCGGAAACGCGCGAATATCAGGCGAATGGTCTCCTGCAGGCGTATATCGGGATCGAACCCGAGACCGTAATCCCGGTGCCAGACGTAGCCGAAGGGCACAGAGATGCGCAGTTCGCCGCGCTGTGCCTTGGCGCGGTCAGCTTCGTACATGCGAGCACGCAGCACCCCGAGTTCGAACTCGCTTATGCTCCCCTTCATGCCGAGCAGCAGGCGATCGTTCGGCAGTCCCGGATCGTAGACTCCGTCCAGATCGATCACCCGTGCATCGACTTCGCCGCACAACTCGAGCAGCCGATGCCAGTCCGGTCCGTTGCGAGACAGGCGGGACGCCTCCAGGCAAAGCACAGCGCCCACATGACCGGTGCACAGATCGTCGACCAGGCGTTCGAAACCGGGACGTTCCACAGCTCCACTTGCGGTGCGTCCCAAGTCCTCGTCGATCACCTCAACCTTGCGGAATCCCCAGCGCCGCGCGACGTCGACCAGCTCATATTGCCGACGCTGGCTCTCAAGATTGAGCTGCACTTGCGCCTGCGTGGACTGACGTACATAGACAACGGCCTTGCGCTTGAGGATGGTGGCCGGAATCAGATTACGGCTCGTCATCGCGGCTCTCCTCCGTCACGATACCGGCGGCGGCCATCAGCACATTGGCGAGCCGGGCGATCACGATCGTTCGTTGCGCTGCGCTCAGCCCGACTAGCTTGTGCGAGTCGAGCGCATGCTGAGCTGGCGAACGATCACGAGAGATCGTGTCGGTGGCGGCAAGGTTCTCATTTTGAGTCTCCCCGATGATGAAACCATCCGGAGAGCCTCGCCGGAAACGGCGCTGGATCAAGAGCTTGTTCAGTTCAAGCAGTGCAGCAAGCGACGCGCGCGGGGAGCCCAGATCCATTGCTGCGCACGGGACTTCGACCTCCTGCCCAACATGGGCAGAATGACCCCGAGATTGCGATCGGACGGATCGAGCGTTCGACGGTGTTGCTGTCGATCTCGATGCGGCCGTCGTCAAGGAAGTGCGAGAGGCCTTCCCAGCGTGAGAGCGTGTAGCGGATTGCCTCTGCGAGCTTGGTCTTCTGACTGATCAGGCCGAGCTTCTCACGCAGCCAGGGTTCGAGATCGGCGACGATGGCGCGGCTTTTGTCCTGACGCATCGCGCGGCGCTCGTTGGCCGATCGGCCACGGATGTCATCCTCGATCTTGTAGAGTTCGGCGATCCGTCTCAGCGCGTCACTGGCGATCGGCGCGGGACCGGCTGCTGCCAGTTCATAAAAGCGCCGACGGACATGCGCCCAGCAGAAGGCGAGCGTGACGCCGCTTTTGTCGGCCAGCACGCGATAGCCGCCATAGCCGTCGACCTGCAAGATTCCGGTGAAGCCTGCGAGATGAGCGATCGGACGCTCGGCCTTTCGGTCCGGCGCATAGACATAGGCGACGCCCGGCGGGTCGCTCCCCTCCCATCGTCGGTCATCGCGGGCATAGGCCCAGAGTTGACCTGTCTTAGTCTTGCCGCGGCCGGGATCGAGCACCGGCGCGGTCGTCTCGTCGGCGAAGAGTTTTGCCGAGGACTTCAGCTTGCCAAGCAGCCGCTCATGCACCGGACGCAGGTGCCAGGCGGCGCGGCCGACCCAGTCGGCGAGCGTAGAGCGATCGAGATTGATACCCTGCCGGGCGTAGATTTGCGCCTGACGATAGAGCGGAAGGTGATCGGCATATTTTGAGACCAGCACCTGGGCGACCGTTGCCTCGGTCGGAAGACCACCCTCGATCAGCCGGGCCGGCGCCGGAAGCCTGAACCACGACGTCCTCGCAGGCGCGGCAGGCATATTTGGGCCGGCGCACGACGATTACACGCAGCTGCGCCGGAACGATGTCGAGCCGCTCGCTCACGTCCTCGCCGATCCGATGCAAGCCATTGCGGCAGCATGGGCAGGCATGGTCCTCGATGTCGACGACCATCTCCACGCGCGGCAGATGGGGTGGCAGCGCGCCCCGGTTGGCCCGGCGCCTCGTGGCCTTTGCTTGCCGCTCGGCGGGAGCAGATTGCTCCTTCTCTTCCTCACCGGCGGCCTCGATCTGCTCCGCCTCTTCGAGCCCCAGCAGCAATTGATCCTCGGGGAGCGTCTCGGCACGCCGGCCGAAGCGGTGACGCTGCAATTCCTTGATGATCTGAATCAGACGGGCATTCTCGACGTCGTGCGCCAGGACCATCGCCTTCAGCGCGTCCGGATCGTCGGGAAGCTGGTCAGCCGTCATCGCCATGAACGGATCAGACCATATTCGCCGACAGCCCGCGACAGCGGAATCTAGGCTGATTCACTTCGTCGCGGGTCAGCCCGCCTGGGCTGGCACGCGGGTCCGGCGCGCCTCATGGACTCGCCGCCAGTCGAGACCTTCGAGTAGCGCCGAGAGCTGCGCGGCCGTCAGCCGCATCATGCCGTCATGCACTTTCGGCCAGCGGAACTCCCCATCCTCCAAACGCTTAGCAGGCAAACCCCGGTGCCATCCCAGAAGATCAGCTTGATCCGGTCAGTCCGCTTCGCCCGGAAGACGTAGACGGCCCCGCTGAACGGATCGGCCCCCATTGTCTCTCGCACCAGCGCCGCCAATCCCTCCGCACCCTTGCGGAAGTCGACGGGCTTCGTCGCCACCATGACCTTGACCGCACCCGTCGGCCCGATCACGACGTCGCCTTCAGCGCGCGGATCACTGCGGCCACCGTCTTGGTATCGGCGCCCCGGCCGACGCGCATCGCGATGCCGTCGATCTCAAGCTCGATCATGCCGGCATCTCGGGTGGCTTGCCGTTTCCGCTGCTTCGGTGAACGGCTGGCTGCAGGTTCCGCCGCCGCCACAACCGCCGGCACAAAGGCAGGAGAATCTTGCTGCACCGAAGCGGCCTGTTTGCGCGCTTCGCGGCGCCAGGCGAAGACCTGCTGCGGCCTGAGACCATAACGGCGGGCGACCTCGGAAATGATCGCATTCGGCTCCAGCGTCTCTGCGATGATCCGCGCCTTGTCATCCACCGACCAGTGACGCCGACCGCCGGCACCGTTGATCACCTCGAAACGCCGAAGCTGCCGCTCCGGGTCAAGCGTAAGGTCAAGTCCAGACACAAGCCGATCTCCGATCCCAATACAGGATCGGCAACCTCACAGATCGCGACCACTCCCGAAAGGTGGTCCGGAAACACCGCTCTGATGTCCGCTGTCAAGGTTTGGAACGCATGAGGTCGCCCGATCCGAGGAACGGCTGCTCATTCTGATGATCGCGCATGGGTGGGGAGGCGGAACTGAAGGACGTCGGTGATCAAGCTCTGATGCGCGGGTTGGCTACCGCATTCCCGATTGTGCGTCCGGGGCTGTTCCTATCTTACTGCGGGCGTCGGTCGATTTGCCGGCCACAAAGCGTCTGACGGGCATTCCCCTGCCGTGGTCCCGCCTCCGCCCATGCGCGATATGTGCGCCATCGCGGCGAGCGATCAGGTGACGCGCGCCTCCCTTGCGACTGCCCACATAAAGCCGACCAGTTCACGGGCGATCGCGGTGCAGACGACCGTTGTCCGTTTGCCCCGAGCGCTCAGCATGCGGTAGCGGGCTGTCAGGCGGGACTGCGCCTTCCAGGCGATCTCACGCACCTTCGGTGACGCCTGCTCCAACCGGTATAGCTTCGCCTTCCCGACCTTGGGCGGATGTCGATAGGTCCAGGCGCTCTCGACCAACATGTGGCGAACCCGACCGTTGCCTGCCTTTGTGATGCCGCCGCGCCGGACTGTCTCCCCGGTTGAGCGCTCGCCGGGGACCCGACCGAGATATCCCATGAGCTGGCGTGGGCTTTCGAACCGGCTGGCGTCGCCGACTTCGGTGACGAACGTCACGGCGACAATTAGGTCTACCCCACGCAATGTCTGAAGCGCCCACACGATCGGTGCCAGCGACCAGGCCGGGACGAACTCTTCGATCACACGCTCCAGCCGCTCGACCCGCTCTTTCGAGACGCGCACCGCCTCGACCATCTCCTGGAGTGCGATCTGATGCGCGGGATGATCGAACCTTGTTCCTGAAGCCAGCGTAGATAGCGCATCGTCCAGCTCTTCTTTCGCGGATAGCTACGGCCGTGCTTGAGCATGAATGCGCTCACCTGCTGGCGATGGACCCGCAGCGTCTCGACCGCGCCCGCCCGCGCGCGAACAAGATCCCGTATGGACTCGTGCCCTTCATCGGGAACCCACACCGCGGTCAGCTCGCCGGCGCGCAATAGTCGGGCAAGGGAAATGGCGTCTCGACGGTTCGTCTTCACCCGATCGCCGGGCTTCCTTGGTATCAATGATGGTGCAACCACGGTGCACTCGTGCCCGAGCGACCGGATCAGGCGATAAAGGCCGTACCCGGTCGGCCCAGCCTCATAGCAGAAATGCACGTAATCAAAGCGGCTGGCGATCCGGCCTATGACCCGCCGCATGCTGGTCGCCGACGCGTCGACCTCACCGAAGAACCGAACCTCTCCTTCCCGGCCTGCCTCCGCAATCGCAATAGCGTTCTTAAGCTTCGCAACATCGATTCCGACAAATGCTTCTCTATAATCCGCCACGGCTCGTCCTCCTGTGGTGAGGATCGGCTCGGCCCGTCCGAGCAACCCTCGGACGCGCAGTGTAGGGCGAGCCACCTCATCGGCAGAGGCGGACATACGGTCTTACTGTCAAGACGCTGACGACCCAGAATCGCCGGGCGCTGCTGACGGCCCTCAAGTCGCTTCAGGAAAAGGCCATCGCCATCGAGAACGACATCCGTGGCCTGTTTCGTAACTTCGGTCTCAAAGTTGGCATTGTCGACGGCCGGCAAATTCGCGGATCGCATCCGGGACCCTTCCGGTGACATTCCGGAACTCGAGACATCATGGAGACGTTGCTCACCGCCCGTCGGAAACTTTGCGAGCAGTTCACGGTGCTACACGAAAGACTGTTGTCGATCGTGAGGGGTGACACGGTTTGCAGGCGGTTGATGACCGTGCTGGGCGTCGGCCCTATCGTTGCACTGGGTTTCAACGCCACGGTCGATATTCCTGCCCCCTTCAGGAATTCGAAGGACGTGGGGCCGTATCTCGGTTTGACGCCGCGGTTACATCAATCAGGCTAGGATAATCGCGTCGGCAGGTCAGCCTAGGAAGCTTGAATGGGATTGACTTCAACACGCCGAATAGACAAGTCCAGGCATTTGGTGGAGCGGATTGAGAGTGAAGCGCTCGGGCTGGGAAGCCCATGCCTTGCAGATGAACTCGTAGGGTGAGACCTTTGAGGGCCTTCAGCCTGCGGCCGAAATTTGTAGGCCGCAACAAAGTCGGCAAGATGCCGACGCAGTTGGTCATGATCGTCGTAGTGGAAACGCTTGCCCGTCGCGTCCTTGATGGTGCGGTTCATTCGCTCGACCTAGCCGGTGGTCCAAGTATGCTTTGGCTTCGTGGTTCGAAGCACAGCGCGACGATGCGGCCCCCGAACGTGCTTGCGGGCTTCCTGGCGCCGCGACGAGCGCTTGCAGGCGCTGACGGTCGCTGGCCAAAACGGTGAAGGGGGATGCTATTGCGCATGCATCTAACTCGCACGCCAAACCGCAAAACGGAATCCCGAAATCGGACTCTTTTGATCCGATCAATCCACTATGAGACGCCGATTCCGAAATAGCGGGTGTGGGCGACATTGAGGATGCGATTGATCAAGCTTACGAAGCTGTGTCCGCCGGCCGTTGCAGCTGTGCCATAACTGGAGTGTATACCAAGGGCCGGCACCGAGTTCATCTCTAGGACAAACGGTTGGCCTGAGCGATCGATCCGGAAATCGACGCGGGCATAGTCCCGGCAGTGGCAGGCACGGAAGGTCGCAACCGAAATATCCCGTAACATCGTCTCAAGCCCGCTCTCGATTTTCGCCGGGCAAATCTTGGGCACCGCTGCGGCCGCCACGTACTTCGCATCCCAATTCATAACACGCGTTTCGCGGTCACCGAAGTCCTGCTCCACTAGAGGCAAAACTTCGGGCTCCCCGTTTCCGAGCAACGCAACGCAGATTTCCCGCCCCTCGATGTATTCCTCCACTAGCGCATCCTGAGCATGCTGCGTGACGATCACTTCGACGGCCTGCCGCAACTTAGAGTGTTCATGTATGATCTGCAATCCGAAGCTGCAGTCCTCCTCCCGCGGCTTCACTACCACTGGGAATCTCAGGTCGCCGGTGTTCTCGGTGCCGCGACGCATCACGCGAAAGTTCGGAGTCGGCACGCCCTGATCGCGGATGAGCATTTTGGTAATGACTTTGTCTCCCGTCAGCCCAATCCCGAAGGGGCTACATCCAGTGTATGGAACACCGGCCATCTCAAGCATGGCAGGAACATGAGTGTAACGCTTTTCGCCCTGAATTCCCTCCGCCAAGTTGAAGACCATTCCCGAGGGGCGACCTTGCGGATCAGGTGGCATGAACCGCTCGAGACTGGCGAGCAGTCCTTTATCGCCTTCACACACTACCGTCTCGTGGCCGCCCTCTTGAAGTGCCGCCACCACATCTTCCAACGTGCCGCTATGCGGCCAAGGCTGCGGCGGCTGCGGACAAGGCTGACCGAACCGGTTAATCACACCGTTGAAATCACTGTTCGTTACGATGGCTACTCGCATGAGCTATCTCCTTTGACGTTTGTCTGCTGTCACGAAACCAATGAAAACTGGATGGAGGCCAACCGCTATATCAACATTGACGACCTGCACGAGTACAAGAGGCTCGAAGCACCATGGCTGACCCTTTTCACAACCCCCTCCACAAACATAGGTCCACCACCCGGTTCCCTCTCCGGTTCCCGACCCTTTCCGCTGGCGGTGCTCTTTTTGCCCAAGTAGCTCGAAAGACGGCGAGTTGGGTTGCGGTACCATCAATAAAGCCTTATGCAGGGTTTATGCCAAAACAGATGATAACCGGCGGATGAGAGCGCTCCGACGCGAAATGATCGCTTCAAAAACCGTGCCAACCTCGCAAAATGCACGTCGGCCAGTGCTTTGAGTTTGATATCAAACTTACGGTCATATCAGGTACTAAACTGGCCCGCACAACCACTATGTCGCAGGCGCGACAAAATCCGACAGAGATCGTATCCCAGGGGACGAGCGGCGACCCATCCGCAGTCTTTTGACGCTCGCCGGTCCCTTACATCGAGCCCTGGCGTCCAGAATTGAAGTTGGGCGAAGGCGATCCGCATAATCGTATGCCCGGCCTGGCCGGCTTCAACGTGCGAGCGCTGCAGCAGTTTCAACAATGATGGCGAGTCGGCATAAATCTTCTTGAGAGGCTGGCGCTTAATCCCGGAACAAACGCGGCAATCAGCACTTCGCCTTGCTCATTTCGATGACGGCCATAGTGTTATTGCGCGCTTCAAAAGCTGGACAGCGATTCCGCTAATTCCCGGACAGCGTTTTCACAAAAGTCCGACAGTTCGTCGAGGTTGGTCCTCGGCAGCCTGGTTGCTGTAGGGCTGATTGATTTCGGTGTTCTCGGAGTCGGTCAAGAGGGCCGAGGCTTTTTTCTTCGGATGCTCTCGCCCTGAAGGGCGATGCGGTGTGCATTGTGCACGAGCGGTCGTGTATAGCGTCGGCGACCGTGCTGTCGTTAATAAGGTCGTGCCAGCTTGCCACGGGGACCTGGGCGGTGATCAGGGTGGATTTTCTCTGATAGCGCTCCTCGACGATTTTCGAAGAGGTGGAAGCGCTGCTGATCGGAGAGAGCATGGTTGCCGAAGTCGTCGTGGATGAGCCAAGTGGACACGGGTGAGCTTGTCGATGAGGCGGGGAAAGGAACCATCGATGCGTCGCTCTCGAACAGGATAACAGTGCGGCTTCGGAAAAGTCCGGACAGGCTTTCCGGTAATCTCAATGATGAGATCCGCGCCCGCCGTTCCAAAAAAAGGTTCGGCACGAAGCCCGCATTTTTTGCACTGGGCTTACGGCGTGCTGATCCACTGTTTCGTCATTACTATTCCCGAGCCTTGCAACCGAGCCGGAAGCGTCAGGCGAATGCAGGATTCCTGCGCTCGTAGAGCGTCCCAGCTTGGTCAGCACAACCTGACGATACGCGCCATCTTGGCGGCAAAGGCATTTGACGCAGCTGAATTGTCACGATCAGACGGCAGTTGGATCCTCATTGGATGGCCAGTGTTGCAAAAATCACAGGCTGGAGATCGGACTTGCGCCCTGGTGAATTTCCGCCACCGCATCGGGGTCGGTCTTCAACCCGGCAACTTCGACTTCCCAATTATAATAGAGACCGCGGCCGGGGCTTTGGCGGAGAGGGTCAGTCCTGGCGATGCCTCTCTCGAGCCGGCCTACATTGCAGCTGCCAGGCGGTTGGTTGAGCGCGGAGCCGTCGCGATAACCAGGGACTGCGGCTTCAGTATCTGGTGCCAGGCTGCACTGGCCACGTCTGTCAAACTTCCCGTGGCCATGTCGAGCCTGCTACTGGCGCCCACGCTCCTCCGGCAGCTTCCGGCCGGCGCAAAGCTCGCCGTCTGGCCGCAGACTCAAGACACTGCGGCGAAGAGCTGCTGGGCATGGATTCATCCGCAGGGGCAAGAGTAGCCATCGGCGGCATCGAAGGTAATACGCGGCCGGCTAGTGTTACCGAAATGGAGTCCCCGGGTTGCAGTCTGTGTCGCGACTTCGCGCCGCACATCCCAAGATTGACGCACTCCTATTTGAATGTACATTGTCCCCGATGGTGACGTCAGCAATCCGTCGTAGGACAGGACTGCCCATCTATGACGCCGCGCCCCTTTATCGAATGACATTCGCGTCCGTGGCTTGACCGCTTGGAGGCCGTCAGGTGCTTGAGCGCGGCAGTCTCAAGTTTTAAGGGGTGGCAGCGTGGAATCTGCTCCTCGCGAAAGAAGGAAGCCCCAGGCGACTTTCGATCGTATATGCCGCGGCTAGGACGGAGGTGTCGGAATAGCGCGCGCCGACCAGTTGTAGCCCGACGGGCAGCCCTTGATCATCCAGGCCCGATGGAATCGATGCTGCTGGTTGCTGGGTCAAGTTGAAAGGGTAGGTGAAGGGCGTCCAGTCCACCCACCCCTTGTAACTATCATCCGGCACATTTCGCCCGACGGGGAACGGCGCGATAGGCATCGTCGGTGTGACCAAGAGATCGTAATTTTCGTGGAACTTCGCCATCAGAGCGGAGAGCTCGAACCGCATCGCCTCAGCTTCCTGAAATTCGGTAAGGGTGATCTTCAGCCCGCGTTCGGCACCTTCCAGAAAGCCAGGATCTAGTAATTGTCTTTGCTGTTTGTTCATTCGTGACACAATACGGGCGGCGCCAGCGAACCAGAATGTAGAAAACACCTCCACCGGATCCGCAAATCCCGGATTGACTTCGGCCACCTCGGCCCCAAGAGCTCGAAGCTGGTCGATCGCATTATCGGTAACGTTTTGGATATCTCGCGCCACCTTGACATAGCCGAGGTTCCGACTGTAGCCGATCCGCAGGCCCCTGATGGTGGTCTTTGCTGGATCGGGGTCGAGACCTAGGTACGCCGGACCCGCATAGCCATCGCGAGCGTCCTTTCGTGCAATCACATTCATCATCAGGATCGCATCCGCAACGGTGCGGGTCACCGGCCCCAAATGAGACAGCGTTGTCATGGCGCTAGCTGGCCATTGCGGAACGATGCCGAAGGTTGGCTTGAAGCCGAAGGTCCCCGTGAAGCTCGCCGGTATCCGGATTGATCCCCCGCCGTCGCTACCCTGATGAAGAAAGCCAAGGTTGAGCGCAGCCGCAACTGCCGCCCCTCCCGACGACCCGCCTGGTGTCAGGTCAGGATTCCAGGGATTGCGGGTGATCCCGTAGACCGGGCTGTCTGTTACCCCTTTCCAGCCAAATTCTGGAGTGGTTGTCTTGCCCAGGATAACGCCACCGGTCTCACGGATACGGGCTGGAACAGGGGCGTCTTCAGTCCAGGGTCCCTCGGTGCTGCCGGACAATGAGCCACGTCTTGTCGGCCAGCCTCGTGTCAAGGTGAGGTCTTTGATGGTGGCCGGAATGCCATCTAGTACTCCGGCTGGTTCCCCCTTCATCCATCGACCCTCCGAGGCCCGGGCAGCAGACCTGGCCCCTTCGTGGTCGACGAGGCAAAATGCGTTCAGCGCCGGGTTGTTGGCGTCGATGCGGCTGAGACAGTCATCGACGACTTCAACAGGCGAGAGCTGCCGCCTTCGGTAGAGTTCCAGGCATTCGCACGCCGACAGACCCTCAAGAGATGTTGGCACGGATGAACGAGTTTTCATTTTACGAGGTCCGCTACATTCAAGCCTGGCATAAGACGGCAGTTATTCATTCGTTCTGCGGCCCTTGTCAGACCGATCATCAAGACGTCGGACGGGATCCCAACGTGTTCTCTACGAGCTTGATCCAGTACGATGTTCCATAAGGAATCGCCTCGTCGTTGAAATTGTAGGCAGGGTGATGCAGGCCGGCGCTGTCACCGTTCCCGCACCAGACGAAAGCACCCGGCCGCGCCTGCGCCAGGAAGGAGAAATCTTCCCCCCCCATTACCGGTGGCGTCTCGAGCACATTGTTTTCACCGGCCACGCCCTTGGCCGCGCTTCTCGCAAGGTCGGTCTGCTGGACCTCATTGAAGAGAATTGCGTCGAAGCTCTGAAATTTAATATCTATCTTCGCGCCGGTTATCTGGGCGATGCCGGCGACCACTTCGCCCACCCGCTCCTTCACGAACTTGCGCACCTCCGGCTTTAGCGTCCGCATGGTGCCCACCAACTCCGCTGTTTGCGGAACGACGGGGACTAGTCTCTGCCCGGACTGGAACTGGTGGAACGAAATTCCTGCCGAGTCGACAGGGTCAATGTTCTGAGCCAGGATATGCTGCAGGGCCGTCACAAGCTGAGCGCCGACCAGAATCGGATCGATGCATTCATGAGGCCTTCCAGGGTGCCCCCCTCGCCCTTCAATGCTAATTTCTATGCTATCAGTTGCCGCCATCACTGGACCTTGCCGGATTCCGAAGACACCTACCGGCAAGCCCGGACGATTGTGCATTCCGTAGATGTGCTCGATGCCGAACCGCTCCATCAAACCGTCATCTAGCATGGCAACGGCGCCGGTACCGATCTCCTCGGCAGGTTGGAAGATCATGACCGCCGTTCCAGCGAAATTCCGAGTATCGGCAAGATAGCGCGCGGCACCCAACAGCATCGCGGTGTGGCCGTCATGCCCACACGCATGCATCAAGCCCTTGTTCTTGGACGCATAGGGCAGATCGGTCGCTTCGTTGATCGGCAGCGCATCCATGTCAGCGCGCAATCCGATAACCTTTGGGTTACCGTCGCTCACGACGCCGTTGCCCTTGATGACGCCAACGACGCCGGTTTTGCCGATGCCGGTCGCGACGGCGTCGCAGCCGAATTCGCGCAGGCGCTCGGCGACAAATGCCGAAGTACGGGGGATGTCGAAGCCCAGTTCGGGATGTGCATGGATGTCCCGGCGCCAAGCCACTATCTCGGGGAGAAACTCTGCGACGCTATTGAGAATTGCCACGGGGACTTTCCTTTCTTGCCGGTTGCAGGCGAATTTCACGCTTTGTCCTTGCGAGAGCCGGGAGACCCGTTTCCGCGCTGCCGGGAGCACAGCATCCTCTGTGCGACGTAGGCACCCCAGCTATTCCGCCGACTGAAGCCGCTCCAATTAGCCGGGGACCGACAATCCTGAATTCCGCTCCGCCCAGAATGTAGCAAGTGCCAAAGAGCTTGGTTGCGCGAAGGGCGCCTTGGTCCCGCAGAATATCATCGTTTTTTGGTCATTGGCGCATAACACCTGCAGGCTGAGAGGAGGTGCCCTGGTATATATGCGGGACCATTCAAAATAGGACAGCCGACATTCAGAAGTGCGGGACAACTGCGACCCGCGGAAGGCGCGTGGTGGTTGCCTGGGCGGGCTCTTTTGAAGGCTACTCTTCAGCAATTGGCAGAGCAAACGACGCCTTGATCCGATCCATTACAACGATTGTCTTGAACCCCTTTACTTCAAGATGTTCGTAAAAAAAACGACGGGTAAACGCCTCGTACTCGGCCATGTCCTGAGCAGAGACCGTAATAATAAAATCCGCTTCACCCGTAACGTAGTAAGCGTTCATGATCTCAGGCGTCCGCCGAATTGCCTGCTTGAAACGATCGATGATATCGGCGCGATCGCGCTCGAGAGTGATGGATACCAGCAGGAGCAGGGGCCGACCGACGGCTTCCGGTGAAACTATGGCAACGTCCGCTTCGATGACGCCAGCGTCTCGAAGTCGCTTTAATCTCCGCTGACAAGCGGTAGCCGATAGTCCGGCAAGTTCGCCCAATTCCTCTGTCGTAAGGCGATTGTTGCGCTGCACGACGTTGAGAATCTTCCGGTCAATTCGATCCAGATCCATTCACAATCTCTGCTCATGATGATATCGGCCAATGCCAAGGCCGCCAGTCCGTACGTCCAAAATGTAGCAAGTGCCAAACGCCCTCTCGGCGCTAAAGTCGGTCCAAGTCGCAGAAAATCGGCGTTTCTTTCGCCATCTGCGCACAATACCGGCATAGTATAACTATCTGAGGGGTGCCGCTGAATCGATGGGCGTTGCTGGTGAGCAGTTGCGGGCCAGCGCAAGAACGGCAGATTCGATCGGGTGGGGGCGATCCCCGGTCGAAAAGATCCTACCGATCTCGTTGCTCAGGCGCAGAAAACATGAGTTGCAGCACGCTCGCATCAGTTCGAGGCAAGCGTGTTAGGGAGCGACATCACCAAGGGTGTCGGCGTTGCAGCATAAATCGGAGACCATGAGAGTCAGGCTATGAACCGGCCCCGGCTTTCGGATGCCTTACGGCCCTCGCGCGTCGGCCGCGAGTGAACTATGATCCGCATGGGTGTGGGGCTGGAGGAGAAGGTCGTCGGCTCAGTCAGGCTAACGTCGCTCCAAGCACTGGTAAGAAGCCCTATCCGCGGTCTGAGAATTACCCAAATTGATCTCTCGTGAGGCAGTTGTTGCAGCTGCATTCCGTCGAGACGCTTCAGTGATCCGCGAGAATGGCTCGCGATCTCTGCGTGAATCGCGGTTTGGCGCAGGAATGCGGCGTGGGAGACCGAATGTTAGACCAAAGTCGGCACGAGCACCGTGTAAAATGGGCAGGTCAGCGCAGACCAGTCTGGCGGCATTCTTACCCTTGCCGGAACGATCGCCTGAACAAGGTAGCTCAACCGCCGTCCGCACTCCCAGGAGAGAAAGCCATATGCTTCCCTTGGACATCCTCCGAAAGGAGTTTCCAGCCACAGCAAACGCCATCTACATGGATGTCGCGAACCAGGGCCTCATATCAAGCACAACATTGGCTTCAATCGAGCCTCATTTGAACAATCGGCTGCATGGCCTAAACGACGAAGAAAGAATGCTCGAACACGTCGAGCGTACTCGCGCTAGGTTCGCACAATTTATCAATTCAGATCACGATGAAATTGCAATTACCAAGAATGCATCGGAAGGCATCAACATCATCGCTAATGCGATCGATTGGAGAGATGGAGACAACGTCGTTCTATGCCCAAAATTGGAACACGCAAATAATATCTTGCCATGGATTCAGATCAGAGACCGCTACAATGTCGAGTTGCGAGTCGTAGAGCCGGATAACGGCTCAATTCCCCCTGATGCATTCGTAAAGGCGATTGATTCTCATACCCGCGTTGTTGCCTTGGCGACGGTGACGATGGTTCCGGGGTTTCGGACCGTCATGGAGCAGATATCCGAAGCCTGTAGGCACTACGGTGCATTTCTTTTGGCGGACGCGACGCAATCTGTTGGGATACTCCACACCGACGTCAATCGACTTGGCGTAGACGGTGTAGCAGTGTCCACTGTGAAGGGTTTGATGGGTCTTTATGGATCGGGTTTTTTATATTGCCGTAAAGAATGGGCCGATCGGCTGAGCCCGGCCTATCTTGCGCGCTTCAGCGTAGATTTCGGAAACGCGCCAGAATCAGCTCCGGTACCTAGTTTTGTAAAGTTGCGCTCTGGCGCGCCCCGCTTTGATATCGGGCATTACAACTTCCCTGGCATGTTGGCTGCATATGCATCAATGGGCCAGCTACTTGATATCGGAACCGAGGCGATCGACCAGAGCGTTACCTCACTCGCAAAACGTATGGCCACTGGTCTCTTAGATATCGGGCTTCCGGTCTGCGGCGGGCCACCAGGCGCTCACACTGGAAGTATCGTAGCCGTTGGCGATTCCAGCGATCTTGTTGAAGGGCGCCCAGTCGACGCCCGCATTCGGTCGCTTCACGAGCATTTCACGAAGAACGGGGTAATCGTCTCAATACGCAGAGGCATGCTCCGGTTTTCCCTGCATCTTTACAACACCGCCGATGAAGTCGATCGCGTAATCAATCTGGCCAAGAGCTGGTCGAAGTAAGAGCGACACGGCTAGTTCATGCACACAGGAGAGTACATGTCGACCCAGAGCGCCGAGACTATCGGACTTCTCCAAGATCTTATAAAGATCGAGAGCATCAATCCATCGCTGTCGCCAAAAGGTAGTGGAGAGCAAGGTGTAGCCAAGTTCCTCGAGGGTTTTTGCAAGGAGCGGAAGCTGGCTTACGGGATACAGGAGGTGGCCGATGGTCGCTCGAATTTCCTGACCTGGGTACCTGGGAAAGAACCCGATAGGCGTATTCTATTCATTGCTCATATGGATACCGTTCCTATCGATAGGTGGGAATCAGATCCATTCTCGGGTGAGCAACGGGACGGGCGAATATATGGGCGAGGTAGCTGCGACACAAAAGGCTCACTTGCAGCTATGTTGATTGCGCTTAGCTCACTTGGTGAACGGCAGCCCCGGGCCACGGTTGTTGTGGCAGCCAGCATTGACGAAGAGTACCGCAAACTTGGCGCCCGCGCTATAGCCGATTCCGGTGTCGCTTATGAGGGTGCGGTAGTCGGTGAACCCACCGAATTAGAGCTCGTTGTAGCTCACATGGGTTCTGTCCGCTGGCAAATCGAGGTTCAGGGTGTACCGGCTCATACGTCGAAGCCTCATCTCGGAGTGAACGCGATCACGGGCATGGCCAAGGTGGTATTGGCACTTGATGAGCACCATCGATCCCTTGTGTCTCGGGCGCAGCACCCATTGGTAGGGTCATCACAGCTGACCGTGAGCCTCATCGAAGGAGGTTTGGAACTTACCACTGTACCGCCGGTATGCCGTATCTGGGTCGATCGGCGTCTCATACCCGGGGAGCGGCCGCAGGACGCGTTGGCGGAGGTAGAAAGCATACTGGAAGGCCTTCGCCAGGGCGAAGACAAGATCAATGTTCGGTCATTGCTTCCCGCATTGGAAGACCCGCCTCCAATCAGTTCCGGGTCGAGCAAAATTGCAGCAGTCGCAGGAGCGGCTTGTGCCCACGTCGCGGGGACCGGAGAGCAGAAGGGAGCCACCGGCGGCTCGGATGCAAATCAGCTGTCATTGGCTGGGATCCCGTGTGTGATTATCGGACCCGGGCGTACTGCCCAAGCCCATACGAACAACGAGTTCGTTGAAATCGATCAACTGACCAAGGCTGCTGATTTGTACCAGAGAATCATGCTCACATATTAGGAGTGGCCGGCCTGATGGGGGTGCTCAAACCCCGTCCATTGGGCCGCGGACGCCCCGGATGCTGCATGAGCGTGGCGGCCGCAACGTCCCGATCTTCGCTGGTCTCGTCGGCGCTTCCCACGTAGATCTTGCCGCCCGTGCTTGAAATTCTGTTGCGACAGGCAGAGTGCGTCTTCACCATAGGGAGGGCATGATCTTCCACCGGAGACGCAGAGCCACCGAAAATTTGGCGCTCATATGCGGATAACGTACGGCAAGTGCCTAGGAAATGCAGATTTTCCGCGACAAGAAGAAATCCTCGGGGAAAACAGCCTCTTGTGACGTGATACGAAGAGAAAGTATGCGGACAGGACGAATGCCTGATCCGTTCGAGGAATGCCTGTTTTGAAGGACTCGACGAGATGAAATATGAGAAGCCATTTCCGCCCGAGGAGTTTCGGCGTCGTGTTCATGACGTGAAGCAGCGGATGGAGCGAGCGGGGCTGGACTTGCTGATCTGCCAGGATCCCGCGAATATGTATTGGCTTACCGGCTTTGACGGCTATTCGTTCTACGTGCCTCAGGTGGTCTTAGTGCATCTCCAGTCGGACATGCCCCTCTGGTTCGGACGTTTCGTCGATGTAAATTCCGCTTATATAACGACGGATCTGCCTAGAGAAAATATAAGCTCATTTTCCGATCATAGACTTCAACATCCAGAATTACATCCATTTGACGATCTTTGCGAGCTTATCAATTCGCGCGGCTGGGGATCTGATCGAATCGGTGTCGAGCTTAACGCCCACTTCTATACTGCCCGAGCACATCAACATCTCGTCAAAGGCCTTCCGAATGCAAAATTCTCTGATAGCCGCGAATTAGTCAATTGGGCACGGCTTATAAAATCTGACCTTGAACTAGTCTACATGAGAGAAGCGGGCCACCTTGCAACGCATACGATGCAGACGGCAATCGCTAACCTAAGGCCTGGAGTGCCGCAACATGAGGTCGTCGCGGAGGTGTACCGGGCCCAGACACGAGGGGTGGACGGTAAATATGGCGACTCTAGCGGTCCTCCTCTTATCCAGACTAGCGAACAAACGAACGCTCCGCACCTCAGTTGGACCGAGGAGCCCTTGCCGACCTCTGGCCTGGTTCTCATGGAGTTCGGCGCCACCCGACGCCGCTACTGTGCGCCGCTGTGCCGCACCGTCCACATCGGAAAGCCACCCGCAGAGGTCTCGCGTCTTGCTGAGGTTATAGTGGAAGGCGGGGATGCTGTGCTCGAGATGGCAAAGCCTGGTACCGTCGTTGAGGAGCTTAATGCGGTGTGGCAAGATATCCTCAAGCGGAACGGGTATATCAAGATAGGCCGCTCCGGCTATTCAATCGGACTCAACTTCCCGCCGGAATGGGGCGAACGCACGGTTAGTATTCGCGCGGGCGACAAGACCATCCTACAACCAGGAATGTGCTTCCATTTTCAGTCGGGGGTTAGGCTCGAAGGGTTCGGCGCCGCCATCTCTGAATCATTTATTGTAACCGAAAGGGGCGGTGAGCGATTGGCAGATGTTGATCGCCGCTTGATCGTCGTGGACTAGGTGATTTGGATGTGACCCAAATCGTTTTGCGATCTCACTGGGTCCGTTCGAAGCCGGTTGAAATTTGTTTCTGCGGCGAGCGGATGAACGGATCTAGCTTAAGGACGGCGCTGTCTGAGAGGTGCGGCATGCCCAACCTCTGGGACAGGAGAATCTCGCCTAGCACATGAGTTCTCTGCATCAGCGGAGATTAAGATCCGTAGGCCGAAATGAGCCACCTGTGACGCGAGCGCGGCGTGAACGTTGCCCCATTCTACAAATGCGCGGATGACGCAAGAGGACTTAGCTTTTGAGGAGCATTGAGGACGAGTTTACGCGCGCCTGAAGCGGGCTCTTGCCAACCCTGCGCGCCGGTGGGAACGCGAGTATGGTCCGCCCCGTCCGTGCAACACGTCGCGACATCAGCACACGTTGTTCCCGATAGATGGCTCGGCAGCGAAGCTCGCCTTTTGCCCGGGGCTCGCTTCATCCTTTTCTGCTGTTTCGTGCGACTTCACCACTTCACCAAGTGAATGTCTGGGTTATCGCGGGGACCTCAATTTCGGGACCCCAAGACCTCCTTCCGAATGAAGTCGTCCGCGATGCCATCGTGTCTGAAGCGGTCGCGGTCACCCTGCACAGTGCCGGACGAAAGTAGCCTTGCGGCGAGTTCCGTCTAAGATTCGAGGCGGTTGCGCCTGCGTCAGTGCGCCTGATCGGTGTCGGTCGAGAACTTAATGCCACGAGGCCAGATCGGGAACTCGGGATCGGGAGATCGGCGCTGGAACCAACTACTTTCCGCGCCGCCGGCGACCAGCGCGACCTTCGCTCGCGGTCGCTAAGCCTCCTGGCAAGTGAAGTTGTGAGCCGTGTCCAATTCTACGCGAATTGGCTGCTGTTTGCAGGAATGCAGCTAAAGGGGCATCAACTGCGCTGCCGATCGGCGCTGTGGCAGCAATAACCTAAAGGCATCAGCATACCATTGGAGTCTTAGATGAGGGGTACGTCAATCACGGCATTACGCAGGCTCAAACGGCCAGACCTTTTGCGTGGTGATGCGTATCTGAACGGCGCCTGGCTCTCCAAATCAGATACTCTTGCCGTGTTTGATCCTGCCAGCGGTGACGAGATCGCTCAAGTTGCGGCTTGCGCAGACGCCGACGTTGACGACGCGGTCCATTGCGCAAGAGCAGCGTTCCTCAAGTGGCGCGACATGCTTCCGTTACAGCGTGGTGCATATCTGCGGAAATGGGCGGCAGGCATGCGGGAGAGCGCCGAAGACCTGGCTGTCATCATAACGGCCGAGCAAGGAAAACCGATTGCTGAAGCCCGCGGCGAAGTTTCATACGCTGCCGGCTTTTTAGATTGGTTTGCAGGGGAAGGGGAGCGGGCTTACGGCGAAACGATTCCCAGCCATCTCCCCGCAAGCAGGCTGGCCGTGCATTTGCAGCCGATCGGGGTGACTGTCGCCATTACGCCATGGAACTTCCCAGCGGCAATGATCACCAGAAAGGCTGGAGCTGCACTGGCCGCTGGCTGCACAATGATTGTAAAGCCGGCACCCGAAACGCCACTGTCGGCCCTCGCGCTTGCCCGCCTTGCCGGGGATGCTGGCATTCCGCCCGGCGTGTTTCAGGTGATCACGGGCGAAGCTCCGCCACTTGCCAAACGGCTGTTGTTGCATACCCACGTGCGTGCGTTCTCTTTTACGGGCTCCACCGAGGTCGGCAGAATCCTTCTCGAGCAATCCGCGAAGACAGTGAAGAAAGTCTCGCTCGAACTTGGCGGCAATGCTCCTTTCATCCTTTTCGGCGATGCGCCGATCAACGCTGCGGTCGCCGGTTGCATGGCAGCCAAGTTCGCGACATCCGGTCAGGACTGTCTCGCGGCAAACCGGATTTATGTGCAGCGAGAGATTTACGAGCATTTTACGGAAAAATTTGCCGAGGCCACCAGTAAACTAAAGGTCGGGCACGGATTGGAGCCAGGTGTCGACATCGGTCCGATGACAAAGACGTCTGGTGCTGACAAATGCAGGCACCAGGTTTCTGAGGCTCTAGCAGCCGGGGCTCGAATGGTAGCAGGCGCACAGCACAATTCGCTTGGCGGGAACTTCGTCACGCCGGCCGTGCTTGCTAATGTGACCGATGACATGGTGATTGCGAAGGACGAAACGTTTGGACCTGTCGCTGCAATCCTGCCCTTCGACGACGAACGGGAGGTGGTCGCGCGAGCCAACAATTCCGAGATGGGACTTGCGGCCTACGTCTATACCCAAGATCTCAACCGAGCCATGCGGCTCTCCGACCGGCTCGAATATGGCATGGTTGCCGTGAATACTCCAAAATTTACGGGGCCGGGCATTCCGTTCGGCGGCTGGAAACAATCCGGCCTTGGTCGCGAGGGCTCAAGGCACGGTCTTATCGAATATCTCGAACCCAAATACCTCTGCATCGGCAACATCGCGGCCTGAAAGGAAGCATTCAATGACCATCAACATCAAAGAGATCACCGAAAAGGACCGCAACTCGGTCTTGCATCCTTTCACTCAGCTTAAAGATTTCGCCACTGGCAAGCTCGGCGACCCAACGATCGTGGTGACAGGGAAGGGGATCCGCATCCAGGACGCGCATGGCAACCAATTTATCGATGGCTTTGCCGGCCTATACTGCGTCAATGTCGGGTATGGCCGCACGGAAGTCGCCGATGCGATCTCGCGTCAGGCCTATCGCTTGGCGTATTACCACTCCTATGCGGCGCACACGACCGACGAGCTTGCGATCCTCTCCGATCGCCTTGTGAAGATGGCGCCGGGCAAGATGAGCAAGGTGTTCTATGGCATGTCCGGCTCGGATGCGAACGAGACCCAGGCCAAGCTTGTTTGGTACTACAACAACCTGCGTGGCAAGCCGACCAAAAAGAAGATCATCTCCCGTGAACGCGGCTATCACGGCTGCAGCGTCGTGTCGGGCTCGATGACGGGCATGAGCTTTTATCACGACCACATGGACCTGCCACTTCCGCAGATTGTTCACACGGGTGTTCCACATCATTACTGGGGCGCAACCCCGGGCGAAACCGAGCGCGAATTCTCCGCTCGCCGCGCCGCCGAGCTTGATCAGTTGATCGAGCGGCTCGGCCCGGACAACGTCGGCGCCTTCATTGGCGAGCCCGTCCTCGGCACAGGTGGTATCACGCCTCCGCCGGAAGGCTATTGGGAAGCGGTACAGACGGTCCTCAAAAAACATGATGTGCTGCTGATTGCCGATGAAGTGATCACAGGGTTCGGCCGCACCGGTTCCATGTTCGGCTCACAGCACTATGGCATCGAGCCAGACCTCATCACGATCGCTAAAGGTTTGACGTCGGCCTACTTCCCGCTTTCAGCGGCAATCGTCGGTGAGAAGGTGTATAAAGTCCTGGAGGATGGAGCCGACAAGGTCGGGGCATTCTCGCACGGCTACACCTACTCTGGTCATCCGATCGGCGCCGCCGCGGCCAACGCGGTCCTCGATATTGTCGAGAAAGAAGACCTCCCCGGCAATGCGCGTGACGTCGGCGCGTTTTTCCAGGCGCAGTTGCAGGAGAGGTTCGCGCAGTTGCCGATCGTCGGCGAAGTGCGGGGCGTCGGTCTTATGGGCGCAATCGAGTTCGTTGCCGATCGCGACAATCGGAAGCGTTTCGATCCGGCGCTCAAGGTAGGTGCGCGAATCTCGAAGGCCGCCCGTGACCGTGGTCTTATCGCTCGGGCCATGCCGCACGGGGACATTTTGGGCTTTGCTCCGCCGCTGGTTACAACCAAAGCTGAGGCGGAGGAGATTGTTGCAATCGCAGAAAGCGCCGTGCGCTCGGTTATGGATGAGCTTGTTCGCGAGAGTGAGAAAATCTGAATGAGTTGGGCCATCTTGTCGTAATCAAGGCGCAAACTCAAGCGACGGCCTGATCGGCTTGCGGGGCTGCCAGCTGAGCTGGTGCCGCGTTCCGCTCATTGAGTTTTCGGCGGAATTCAATGCAGACACTGCTCAGGAGGAACTGGTGGCCAATTCGACCGCACTCAATCCCTGGGAATGGCCTGAAAGCCATTGGCGGCGGCGCATCAACAAAGTCAGAGCGGGCAAGGCACTAAGACCAATGTGGCCCGGCGGTAAACGCTGTGCCTTCGCCATCTCGTTCGACGTCGATCATGAGTCGAACGAATTGCGCAGGGGAGGGCGATCGCTAAGCAGATTATCCTGGGGTCAGTACGGGAGCCGACGAGGGATGCCTCGGGCTTTGGAACTCTTGAGAAAGTACGACGTTCCGGCGAGTTTTTTCGTTCCCGCTGTGATCGCTCAGTTGTATCCAGACGAGCAACGCGCAGTTGTCGATGAAGGCCATGAAATTGGCATGCACGGCTGGATACACGAGCTAAACTCGGAACTGAGCGCAGAGAGCGAGCGCTCTTTAATGATGAGGAGTGCCGACACTCTTGAAAAAATCACTTCCAAACGCCCGACGGGAATTCGAACGCCTTCCTGGGATTTTTCCGACGCAACTCTACGGATCATACGTGAAACCGGATTGACATACGACTCATCCCTTATGGCCGATGATAGTTGCTATGAGCTGCTGGAAGACGAGGAACCCACGGGAGTGATTGAAATACCGGTCGAATGGATTCGAGACGATGCCACTTATCTTTGGATGAGTCCCGATGGGTCTTCACGGCCAGATTTATCAGTCGACGACGTGCTTTCTGTATTTATTCGGGAGTTCGAAGGGGCCTATCAAGATGCCGATTTATTTCAGCTGACTCTGCATCCACACGTCATTGGATATCGCTCACGGATCTGGATCGTAGAAGAATTAATTCGACGCGCCAAAGCAAAGGGTGACGTTTGGTTCGCCACACATCATCAGGTCGCCGAGCGTGCGTCCTCATGTCTCTGAAAACTCTCAGACAGGAACGCCGGTAGAGTGCGGTGTTCTTGGGGCGGCGCAAGCCGTCCTGCGCCTCGACCGTTGCGGCGGTCACCAATGGATTTGGAATGACGCGGATCATCCGCTGTCCGGTATTCGCTTTCAGAGCGGGTACAGTGGGAGTTCTTATCTTGGAGGAGGACTACAATCTTGATTGACACGACCTTTGCCGGAAAAACGGTGCTGATTACCGGCGGGTGGCGCGCTTGGCCCGGCCAGTGCCAAACTGCTGGCGGCGGGTGGAGCGGATTTGGTGTTGGCTGACCTGTCGCAAGAGGCTCTGGACCAAACTCTGGCCGCCTGTCCTGGTGCCCGTTGAGTTGTCTGCGACGTGACCGATCCGGCGATGCTGGAAGGGCTGGTCGACCTCGCCCGCGAGAGCTTTGGCCGGCCGGTTGAGGGCTTGGTCGCGGCCGCTGGCATTACGGTGCGATGAAGCGGCTGATAGACGTGAAGGGTACGAAGCCATGTTCAGCTTCAACGTCGGGGCCATTTGGCGAATCTGCAAGCTGCATCCCGCAGATGCGCGAGCTTGGCCGCGGATCGGTGGTGCTCTTCAGCTCGACTGCTGGTCTGCAGGCCTCGAAGGACGTGCCGATCTATTCGGTGACCAAGGCGGCGGTTGTGATGATGACTCGCACGCTGGCGCTGAACCACGCGGCAGAAATATCCGCGCAAACTGTGTCTGCCCCGGAACCATCGCCAGCCGTTGGCCGAGGCCGGCGTCGCCTTCGCCCGGGGAGAAGCGGCACAGGTCGAGCGCCGGACGAAGATCATCGCTGCGCATCCGATGGGCCGAATGGGGTTGCCGTCCGAGGTGGCGACAGCTGTCGGCTATCTGCTGGACGATGCGGCGGGCTTCACCATCGGCGCCGCGCTTACGGTCGACGGAGGCAGCCTTGCCTAAGCTCCGGTCAGAAACACTGTCGTCGTCACCGGCGCGGCGCGCGGGATCGGTGCCGCAACAGCGGCGTGGCTTGGCTCGGAAGAGGCGTGGGTGTTGCTAGTGGATGTTCTGGATAAAGTGCACGACACAGCTGCGGGCCTTGGCCAGACGGCGCTCGTCTGCGATCTGGCCATGCCCGACGCCGCAGGGCGGGTTCTGGCCGCCTTGGATGCCGCAAGGATCGAGACGCTCGACGTCCTCGTGAACAATGCCGGCATTGGCGGTTCGAAGTCGCTCGCCGATACTGACGATGCCTTTTGTTCCCGCTGATCGATATCAACTTGCGTGCAGTCATCAGCCTGACCCGCGAGTTGCGGCCGCGGATGCGCCAGCCGGGCGGGCGGATCATTAATGTCAGCTCGATCCTCGGGCTTACGGGCTATCCCGGAACGGTAGGCTATTCGGTGGCCAAGGCCGGGATCGCGTATCTCACGCTCCAGCAGGCCGGCGAGCAGGGCCTGTAGGGTATAACCGTGAATGCGGTGGCGCCCGGCGTGGTCCCCACCGACATGACTCGAGCGCTGCACGTACGCAGCTACCAACGCCTGATGGTCGCGCCAATCCGCTCGAGCGCGTCTCCTCGCCGGAGGAGCAGGCGGCGGTGATCGCCTTCCTGCTTCGGACGACGCGTTCTACGTCTCGGGCGCAGTGATCCCCGTCGACGGCGGCTCCCGCCTGTCACAGTAGAGAAGAATAGCGCAATTTAAGCCTATACACAGGATGGCCCTGCAATTCCCGGATGCAGACCGACTCTGCCGGTAACCGGTTCCGGTGGTCGATCCTGTTAGCGGCGCCATTACCCGGCGCACATTTGATCGCGGTGGTGGGCAAGTTGAATTTACCCTTCGCGCGCTTCCCAGCGATCAATATGGCAGTGTCGTACTGCTCGGTCATTGTCGCAACGGTCGCGTTCAGCGTCGGCGCGAACCACAGCGCCTTGGCCACACCAGGTTGTAGCAGACGGATCGCCTCAGTGACCCGCCGAAGAAGCTGAGGCCGTCAATCCAGTCGGGCAGCTTTTGAGTCAGAGTTGGCAAAGGCTGCTCGAACTGAACGACTGTTGAGGAAAGCCTTTGCAGGCGCGGCGGGCGCGAGCACCGCGGGGAGCCGCAAAAAGGCACGCGGAGAGCTCTGCTGAGGCTGCAGTCAACTCAGCGTCCTTGGGAGCATATTGAAGTAGTATTTGCCCATCTCTCCCTGTTATGGCGATTTGAGAAGCAAAAAGCCCGTTCAGCGTTTAGCTTGGAGAATGTGCCCACTGCACTGCTCGCCCGCGAATCACCGATATTATGCAGATTTAGGAGCTCGACGCCGATCTCCTGCATTTGTTGGCGAGGATTGCTGGAAGAGTACCCATTCAATGCACTAAAATCCTGGAGTGGTCTGATCCTCATATTGTAAGTGTAGGCTGGCCTGATGCGGCTGGTTCCAAGTCTTCACAAAGGTTCCAACTACGCCTCCTCCCAAGGCGCATCGGCCCGGCAGCGAGTTCAATCTCCTGCCGGGCGTTGTAACTATTTGCGCACATTGGCCGATTCGGACCTTCAACGGGTTGGGCGGCTGCTGGCTGTCGGAGCAATGTAAAACTGGCTCATAGGCAAGAGTTAGATTGATGAGCAGTCTTGCGGACCAAGTCGCCGATCCAAATTCGCCAGGAGCATTTGCGCCCCTCAGAAATCCGAGCTTTCGTTCAATCTGGTTCGCCACGCAGGTCAGCTCGCTCGGCTGGTTGATGCAGACTGTTGCCATCAGCTGGCTGATGGCTACGATTTCGACTTCCGATCTGATGGTCGCGCTGGTTCAGGCTTCTTCAAACCTGCCAGCGTTCATCTTATCCGTCTTCGCCGGGGCCTTGGCTGATAATTTCAGCCGGCGCCGGGTCATGTTCGCCGGCCGGTGCCTTATGGTATTGGCATCTGCGATGCTGACGGCTTTTGTGGTGCTGGGCTTTGTCGATCCGTGGATGATCCTCGGCTTCAGCTTCTTGATCGCATGCGGCGGCGCTCTCCACGATCCAGCCTGGCAGGCCTCGGTTGGCGATATGGTGAACCGACGCGACGTTCCCGCCGCCGTCACGCTCCTCTCCGTTGGCTTCAACACTGTTCGGACCGTAGGCCCGGCGCTCGGTGGCATAGTAGTTGCCTCTTTTGGGCTGATGACGGCTTTCGCCGTAACCAGTCTTACCTATCTGGTCCCTTTGGTAACCATATGGCGCTGCAAGTGGATGGTTCGCTCATCACCTCTCCCACGTGAGTCGATGAGGACGGCGATCTATGACGGGCTACGCTTCACGGCGATGTCGTCGGAGATTAAGACGGCGATCACTCGCGGAACCCTCTTTGGTCTGGCGAGCATCGCCATTCTCGCGCTGCTGCCGCTGGTTGTCCGCGACCAGCTGGGAGGCGGACCGCTCGCCTATGGCACGCTCATGGCCGGATTCGGGACAGGCGCCGTCTTCGCCGGCATCTCGAACAGCGTGTTCAGACGGAGCTTGTCACAAGAGCGGCTGATGACGCTCGCATGCGTCGCCTGCGCGGCATGCTCCCTTTCGCTTGCGCTGACTTCTTCGATTGCAGTGGCGGCAATTGCACTCGCCATGGGTGGCGCGGGCTGGGTCACCGCCTGGTCCGGGGTCGGCGTGACCGTGCAACTGGCAAGCCCGCGCTGGGTCGTGGGGCGCACCATCTCGATTTACTATGCATTGATCGATGGCGGCATCGCAGCGGGCAGTTGGGTGTGGGGCACGGTGGCCCAGAACCATTCACTGACCTTGGCACTGGAGGGCTCCGCTGGAGCCCTTCTGCTGGTCGCCGCCACGGGCCTCCTGTTTCCCCTTCGCGAGCGCCGCGAATCCGATCCAGATGCTTTGGAGGACTTCGACGCACCGGCAGTCGCCCTCAATCTCAAGCCAAGAAGCGGTCCCATCGTGGTCAAAGTCGAGTACCTAGTGCCCGAGGAAAATCGCGAAGCATTCCTGGAACTCATGCGGGCGCGCCGGCATGTGCACAGTCGCGTCGGCGCTCGTCATTGGACTCTCCAGCGCAACCTTCAGGAGCCTATGCAATGGATAGAGACATTCCGCACGCCGACCTGGACCGACTACCTTCGCCTGAACCATCGTCTCACGGAAGCAGACAAGGAATTGGGTAAACAAGTGCTGAAATTGCATGCAGGACAGCTTCCGCCTAAAATCATGCTTTTTATCGAGCGACCAACAAGCTCGGCCCTAAAGTCCGATGAATCAGCACGTTATTTTCTCCGACACTGACTCTTCGAGGTTAACCCCTTGTATCTGCACGCAGAGGACTTTGTGCGATGGAAGCGACTGAGCCTCGAACCGGATGGCCATCCGGTTCGAAGCAAGGCGAAGTCGCCCGACACCCCTCCGGCCACAACCGTGGGTGAGCCTGGGATCTTCGCCTTCGTCACGTACGACCGAATAGTCGCTTGGCTCCAATCGCACGCACAAGGCAGGTTACCGTGAACAAGACTATCTGTGGAGTGGATGTTTCGAAAGACTGGCTCGATACCCATGTCGTGCCGAGCGGAGCGGCGGGCCGCTTTCGCAACGATGCGGCAGGCATAGCCGAGCTTGCTGCCTGGTGTTAGGTCAATGGTGTCGAGCTCGTCGTCATGGAGGCCAGTGGCGGCTACGAACGGCTTCCCTTCCTGCTGTCGTGGGAGTTGGGAGTAGCCTGCGGCATGGCCAATGCGAGGAGCGTACGCTGATTCGCCGAGGCGATGGGCTTCCTGGAGAAGACCGACAGGATCGACGCCGCCGTCATCGCCCGCTATAGCGAGGTCAAACGGCTGCAGCCGACGCTGCCGCCGAGCGCGGCCCAGCAGCGGCTCAAGGCGCTGGTCGCCCGGCTTTCCCAGGTAACCGCCGATCTCACCGTCCAGAAGCAGCGCAAGAGCGCTGCCACTGATGCCGATACCATTGCCTGCGTATTCCGATGAAGCCGGCCACCGATTCCGATTTGAAGCCGGCCAGTCATTCCGATTTCATTCCGGCCAGCATTCCGATTTGAAGGCGGCCATTTTTCGGTCTGATCCTGGGTCTCGTTGATGTTTGGGTTGGGTTTTGTTTCAGGTCAAGCTGACGGATAAGCCCGAAAGCGGCACCATGCAAGAATACAATAGGTCCACCGGTTCCATTCTCGCAATACAAAGTCGCGACGGCCCCAATCAATATGCAATGTTCGGTGATCATTGTTTCCTCAGCAAAAGCGAGCCAGATCGGTCTGCATTATGCATATGGGAAGCGAGGCTTCTGGTATTTACTTCATAAGCGTAGCAGCGTCTACAGGCCTTTTGCGCCAATTGCCCCCTAGCCGAACGCAGGAATTCGGCGTAGGCGCCCCAGTTCTTCAACCGCGAATTTGCAGGAAATTCCTAAACAAGCGCGGTGACCGTCTAGTGCATCAAGTTACGCGCGGAGCATCCTCCCCAATGCCTGCATCTGCGGCCTTCTAATCCGATCAATGTGGTCGCAAGCGGGGTGCGACCCGAAGCGCGCAATCACCATCTCCGCCTTTGGCGCTATGTACAGGTTCTGGCCGTAAAGGCCCCGACCTTCAATAGCATCAAGCTCGTCGTGTGATACCCACCATTGGCTTCGGTATGTATAGCCGAATGGGAGGTCCGGCTTGGCGGGGTGGTCGAGATCTTGAAGGTCGTAGACAACACTCGCGGGAACCAGTTGCTTGCCATTACACGAGCCTTCACATCGCATCAGCTCGCCGAAACGCGCCAAGTCGCGCAACGTCACATTGAGTCCGCTATGCGCCCTCGGCATACCGTTTGTCGGGTCGATCTCGACATAGGCGTCTTCTTCGCAGCCCAGTGGCAACCATAAGCGCTCCTCCAACAGTTGTGCGAACGACCGGCCCGTTGCGCGCGACATAACCCAAGCCATAACATTGGTATCGACGCCTTTGTAGACAAATTTGCCGTGCGCCCCTTCCTTTCGTATGGTACGCAGGTATTCGCATCTATATGACTTGTCTACACTTGTGTAATCTTCAGTAAAAGCAACGTTAGTTTGCATGTCCATGACTTGGCGGAGCGTTGCATCTTCCCACCCTGTACCTCGTAATTCCGGCACAAACTGCGATATTGTCTTCCTGTCGTCGAGAATGCCCTCATGCACCAACGCCGCGGCTAGGGTGCCCGCATACGATTTGGTGATTGACTGACACGAATGTTGTACGTGCGGCGCGAGTGCGCCGAAGTATCGTTCGTATATGATCCGCCCCCGATGCAGGACCAAAATGCCGTCGGTGTAGGTGTCGAATAGCGCCTCCTCGAACCGGTTGGTGCGGTCGTCCATGTCGACGAACGTGAGCCCATCGATTTCGGTAGACCTGTTGCTGCACTCAAGCTGCGACGGTCCGCCCCGCCCTCGCCACACTTGGACTGTGGGCCGCAGCTCACGCATATGCGATAGCGACCAGCGAAGCTGAGGAAAGGTCCAAACAGTTTCATTCTCGAATGTTACACGCTTGTCTGGCGGCGGCGGCGCACCGCGCATCCAGCCAAATTCGCGAGGATCCGATGCACGGCCGTCCAGGTATTGCTGTCCGTCGAATTCGAGTACGCTCTCCGACGCGTTACCGACGGTTTGCCGTTGTTTGAATTCTGTCATACATGGGATCCAATTTCATGCCTAGGCGCCCCCGGCGCCAGCTGGCTATCGAGAGTTGCGACCCAACCTCGGGAGTTCGGACTGGACTAAATCACAACATGTTATGATCATAGCAGCGGCAGGCGCGCATTCTATGCGAAATGTCCTCGACAACGCAGCAAATCAGCGTTGTATTGCGGCCGGCGCATACTTGCGGCCCCGCTCTCGCGTGGCAAGTAGGACCTAACTTGCCGAACGCTTCCAGCTACAAGAGGCATGAGCCATCATGCGCAGTATGCCGAGTACATCTCGATTAAACCGGGTCCGAACGGGTTGACAATTGTAACGCGTCTCCGCTGTCCGAGCTACGATGAGTCAAAAATTCTCTGGTCTATCAACGATGTTGACCCAGAGGGATACGTGCGAACTCGCAAGGCAAGAAATCGCGAAATGGCATGGGCGACTCTGCATGTTGGCGACGCGATAGTGGATAACGCCGTCGCCTTCGTAGGTGGGCTCGGCTTGAGTCGTCGCATGCGACGTCTCGAAGCAACCGCCCTGGTCAATAGCGACGTCGACCAGCTCCGAGCCCTTCTTCATGCCGGACATCATTTCGCGGGTGACGAGCTTTGGCGCGGCAGCACCGGCGATCAGCACGGCCCCGACCACGATGTCGGCAGAGAAGCATTCTTCCTCGAGCGCCCCGACGGTTGAGTAGCGGGTGCGCACACGGCCGGCGAAGAGGTCGTCGAGATTAGGGAGGTCGAGATTAGGGAGGTCGAGATTAGGGAGAGAGAGGGGCTTGGACCGCAGTTCCCACGTGACCAGAGTCAGCCCTGCAAGGTGTAATTCAACGCGCCAGTCCAGTTTAGATCCTTCCAAACAAGACGTCTTGTGGCGATGCAATCTGCAGCCTTCGGAGTCCAGCGAGTTGGCGAGTTCGCCGACCTCTCTGAGGCCAGGGTATCCGTGCTTTGTGAAATCGCCAGAGCGATCCGGCGAAAGCCAAGGGTAGTTCGCAGGAAACCTGCATCATCGAACTCGATTTCGCTGAATGCCAACAATGCAGAGCGATAAGGTGTCGTTCGTTAAATGACGGACCGGGATGGGTCCAATCAGCAGGGAGCAATGGCGCACCGCTAAGACACTCCTCTCGGTGGCGACGAAGGTAGCTTTCAAGAAAATAAGAACGAGAAAAAAGGGAACTATAGATGAACAATCATGTAACGACGGTCGTAGTTGCAGTCTCCATGGCGGTTGCGTCGATGTCTTTGTCAGCCAAGGCTTGCGCCGGCGAAGTCCTTGATCGTGTGCTCGCGGCACAGACATTGACGGTAGCGGTCGGGTCCGACTGGGGAGCCTTGTCTCACTTGAACGACCAACATGAACTCGACGGTGATGATGTAGAGGTCGCGAAGGGCATTGCGGACTACTTGGGCGTGAAGATCAAATTCGTGACCCCGGGCTGGGATATCATTCAGGCAGGCCAGTGGGGGGGGCGTTGGGACATGGCCATGGGTCAAATGACGCCGACCAACGATCGCGCCAAAAAATTCGCCTTCCCGGCCATGTACTTCTACGAAGGCGAAGTCGCTGTCGTTCACAAGGATAGCAAAGCGACGAAGCCTTCCGACCTGGAGGGCAAGATCGTCGGCGTCCGAGCGGGAACTCTTGGCGATTTGTATGCCAATCACAAGCTCACACCGGCATGGATCGGCGCTAAGCCAATACAATATCAATTTACAGCGGGCCAAGTGAAGGCTTATCCAAGTGCTAACTCTCTTACGCTTGACGACCTGCGCCTCGGCGATGGTGTTCGTCTCGATGGCGTCATTACTGAAGGAACGACGGCGGCTGCGGCAATCAAATCTGGCTATCCATTGAAGGTTATTGGCGATCCCTTATTCTACGCCCCGGGCGCTGTCACAATCGAGCGTGGCGATAAGGAGTTTATCGACAAGGTCGCTGCCGCGGTCAAGAAGATGAAGGATGACGGCACTCTTGCTAAACTCTCGGTCAAGTGGTTCGGGGGGGATTTCAGCGTCGATAAATAACATGACACAATCGTGGGCGTCCCCTTCCCGGGGGCGCCTCTTCTTAGGAAGAAAATGCTTATGCTTTACCACGATACAGTTGAATCTGAGGTGCTCGTCCACAAGCCATGGTTTATCGGCTGCATATTTGCAATTGTGCTCGCGGTTTTTCTTATCTTCAACGTAGCGGGCACCACGATGGGCGAACTCCTACGGCCCGTGATTGGCGATCACGCACAAGTGAAGTTTTACAGTCGCATTGCGATCGCTTTTGTAATTGCCGCAATGTTCTGCCTCAACCTCGTGCTGATTGGTTTTGTCCCGCTCAAAATCCAAATCGGGATCGTATGGTTTGAGTTGGTGCTACTGTTCCTTTCGCTCTTCGCGGCATTTGACTTAAGCATGCCATTTATTTGGGCAAACCTGCCATTTCTAATTACGCAGGGGGTAGTTACTACAGTTTACGTATCAGCGATGTCACTGCTATTTGCGTCGGCTATCGCAATAATCGGCGCGATTGCGAAACTGTCAAGCAACGGCATGGCTTACGCGATAGTCAGCTTCTACACTTCATGCTTCCGGGGTCTGCCGCTTCTCATGCAGGTTTATCTGATCTACATGGGCTTGCCCCAGGTAGGTTACGTTATTAATGCCGTGCCTGCAGGCGTGTTGGCGCTTTCGCTATGCAGTGGTGCCTACATGACGGAGATCTTCCGTTCGGGCATAGCCAGCATCGATCGCGGCCAGTGGGAGGCATCCCGGTCATTAGGTTTCGGCTTTGCGCTCACAATGCGCAGAATCATTCTGCCGCAAGCGCTTCCGGTTATCATTCCCCCGATGGGAAACACGTTCATCTCAATGCTCAAAGACAGCTCTCTCGTTTCGGTTCTTGGCGTTTGGGAGCTGACGTATCTAGCTCACTCACTCGGCCAGCCAACCTTCCATACTATGGAGATGCTAGTAACAGCGGCAATGATTTATTGGATTTTATCCGCCTGCCTGGAACTGGTCCAATCCCGGATCGAGGACCATTTTGCCAGAAGTAAGAAGCGATGATCGTGAATTCATTGGTCAAGCTAAAAAAGACGTCTAAGTTGGTTCGGCCATTTTCAAGGCACTTACAGATGCGCCAATGAACAAGAGAGATGCAATATTGAGCGACGAAGTCATCGAAGCTAAGAATGTATCCAAATGGTATGGTGCCTTCAGAGCACTAACTGACATCAACCTAACCGTCCGCAAGGGCGAACGTATCGTCATCTGTGGGCCCTCAGGCTCGGGAAAGTCGACGCTGATCCGTTGCGTCAATCGGCTCGAAGCGCACCAGGATGGCGAGATTACCGTCACTGGGATTAGGTTACATAACAAAATGCGCAACGTAGCTGAAGTTCGCAAAAGCGTCGGCATGGTTTTTCAGCACTTTAATCTTTTCCCGCACATGACCGTGCTGATGAACTGTATGGCGGCGCCGATGTGGATAAAGGGCGTTCCAGAGGGTGAGGCTAGAAAGATCGCGCTTAAATTCCTAGAGCGCGTGCGCATTCCCGAACAGGCGAACAAATATCCGGCTCAGCTCTCCGGGGGACAGCAGCAGCGCGTCGCAATTGCCCGGTCCCTCTGTATGGAGCCTGCAGTCATGCTCTTCGATGAGCCGACCTCCTCGCTCGATCCAGAGATGGTCGCTGAAGTGCTCGAGACTGTGACCGGACTCGCACGCGACGGCATGACCATGGTATGCGTCACCCACGAGATGGGCTTTGCGCGCGCCGTGGCCGATCGAGTAATCTTCATGGATCGAGGTGAGATCGTCGAAGAGGGTACACCGCACGACTTCTTCAGAAACCCGCAGCACGAAAGAACGAAATTGTTTCTCAGCCAGATCTTGTCGCATTGAGGGAGCCATCCTTCAACGAGGCCGTTCGACCGAGTTACTGTGTATCGAATGCGTTGCCTCAGGCCAGCGAGACAACATGTGCGGATATTGTATTCGTACGTATTGGCTGACATACATCAGAGCGTTCTCGGCAAGCGCCTCGTTCCCGGAAGCGCGAGAGTAGGATCCCGCTGAGCTTGTGCGCAGCCCACCGTGCCAGTTCGCGTCCAGGCGCGCTGAGGATTGGCTCGCCACACATGATCAGGTTGCAAGAGTGCGGCCTCAACCCTCTGCCCGCAACCGACCACAATCTGCAGACGTCGTCCTCTGGCAGATTCCCGACCATCTTTGGGTGAACCAAACGGATCAACACATGTTAAAGAACATAACCTTCGACCGCCACAGCTCCGACAAGCTTAAGAGTGAGGTCACGATCGACATTGATAAATGGGGGGTTCCTCATATCAAGGCTCAGAACTTGCACGACCTATTTTTCGCGCAGGGTTGGAATGCAGCTCGAGACCGCCTCTGGCAAATTGATATTGCGCGCAAACGAGGTCTCGGTCTCCTGTCACGAGACTTTGGCCCCGGATATTTGGAGCAGGATCGGGCGGCGCGTCTCTTTTTATTTCGCGGAGCCATGAGTGCAGAATGGCAGGCGTACGGCCCGGATTCCGAAGAGATATGCTCAGCGTTTGCCGAGGGGATCAATTCCTACGTAGACAGTTGCCATGACGGTTTGATTGCCTTGCCACCCGAGTTTGGCCTCCTCGGTCACACTCCCGACTATTGGAAACCCGAAGACGTCGTTCGCGTGCGAACGCACTCACTAACCCGAAATGCGATTTCGGAGCTTCTGCGCTGCAGGGTGATGGCATTGGCAGGTGTGGAACGAGGTACCCGCCTCGACAGGTTGAGACAAGAATTGTCACCTCCGATAGCGCCACGACCAGCGGAGGGCCTTGACCTCGCCTTTATGACAGATCGAGTACTGCAGGATTTTCGCTTGGCAATCTGTCCCGTCTCATTCTCGAGGGAAAGACTTGCAGCAAGTCTTCAGGAAGCTGACCGTTGGACCCGCGTAACACCGAGTGATGAGATCATGCAGACGGTGTTCCAAGAGGGCTCAAACAACTGGGCCATATCCGCAACAAAAACCACAACGGAGCGACCAATCCTTGCTCTAGACCCGCATCGCAAGCACGTCCTTCCGTCCATCAGGTATCTTGTACACCTGAGTATGCCCGGGCTCGATGTAATTGGCGCTGGAGAGCCTATGATCCCAGGAATCTCCATGGGTCACAACGGGACAGCCGCCTTTGGTCTGACTATTTTCGGCGCTGACCAAGAAGATATTTATGTTTACGAAACCAAGAGTGAGGGAAATAAATACTTATATAAAGGGGCCTGGGAGCAGGTGAAGACTATACACGAGAAAATTCCAGTTCGCGCCCACACCGACCAGGAGGTAAAGCTTCAGTTCACACGCCATGGACCCATTTTAAACCAAAATGCTGAAAAAGACCGCGCCTTCGCACTGAGAACCGTATGGATGGATCCCGGCATGGCACCTTACATGGCCAGCTTGGCCGTAATGCGCTCTAAGACATTTTCAGAATACACCTCCAGTCTAGCAAACTGGGGTTGTCCTTCAGTTAATCACATCTATGCGGACACGTCGAATGTAATTGCGTGGAAACCGTCAGGTGCGGCTCCGGTCCGAAGAAATTGGGACGGCCTGCTTCCGGTTCCAGGAGACGGTCGGTTCGAATGGGAAGGGTATTTGTCACCGGACGATGGGCCGTTCGAGATGAACCCCGCCAAAGGTTTTGTCGCCACTGCCAACGCAATGAATGTTCCGGAGGAATGGAGTAGATCGCATCCTGCTTTTGGCTACGAGTGGTCTGACAGCAGCAGACATGATACCCTTCATACAACTCTCTCACGATCAGAGAAGATCTCGTTGCGGGACTGCATGTCGCTGCAATGTTCGGTGTATTCGCCGATAGCAGTTCGTATTCTTGCGAAACTAGACACTCTTCTCGGTTCGGTTGCAAACATGCCTGCGTTGCACTTATTTTCTAACTGGGACCGGCATTTGGATGCGAGTTCGCCAGCCGCCGCGTTCTTTGAGATTTGGCTTAGCAAACACCTTGGCCCGACAGTAGCTCGCTTAGAAAGCGCTGACGATGAAGTGTTGGCACTGCTCGTGCCTTTACAGCCTTCGGCCATAGCCTCTTGGCTCGAACAGGCAGAGCCTAGTGAAAAGTTGAAGCATTCCATAATGGAATCCCTAACTTCTGCCTGGAGTGAATGCATATGTCGATTTGGCGACGATTCTGCCTCATGGGCATGGGGCAGTATACATAAGCTTGATTTGCGCCACCCTCTGCAGGCACTGACGTCTGAACAATGGTCGTTGGGCGCCATAGCCCTCGGCGGAAGTAGCTCAACGCTCAATTTTTCGAGTTACCGAAGCGGCCAATTCTCTGTTTCAGAAGGACCGTCAGTGCGGATAATCATGGACGTTGGGTCATGGGATGACAGTCTCTTTATTAACAATCCAGGTCAGTCGGGTGTTCCGATCTCAAGTCATTATCGTGACCTCAATCACGATTGGCAACGGGGCGAATACAAGCCCTTGTTATATTCAGAGGAGTCCATACGGAGGGAGCTCGAACATAGGGTCGTCCTGTCTCCCGCTGACTGTTGAGGATGCGACAGTATAGGCCGCTTACCATTGTAGCAGGAACATATCGGTCGAACTCACCTGGCGGCAAGGTGAGGATCGACACTTTAGCGCCCGCCGGCCGACTTTGATATTGACAGCGGAACGCCCGGCCGGAATCTGGATGCGCTTGTGGGGCAATGATCCCGCTGGTGTGCGGCGACCACCCCTGATCGTCACGAGCAGGGCCGTCGCGGCCTCCAATAATGTTGCAGGAGACTTAGAAGCGGGATGTCCCGCATTGGCAATTGCTCTGCCTTGGGGCCATAGGGAAGAGGGGTAAGGTGCTGGCCCGACCACCGGAGAGCGCGTCTGTTACTACAAGGCTCGATCGCGGCCGCATCACGGCCCTCGGCGGCTGCCGATAACGCGCGCTTCGGGCGCTACCAGTACGCATTGGCGATAATCGCATCTGCTGTAGGAGAGCACTTGATTCGAGACTGACAGTGCGACGGTCAACAGGGTTCGCTATCATTGTCGAGCCGAGTTCAAGAATGGACACATACCTCAGGGAGGACCTTTCAGGGGGCAGACCATTGTCTGTCTCCTCATCCGAGAAACAAGCTAACCTCGCAGAGAGTGGCATCAGGGCAACACGTCATTGTCCTTCGATGCGACTGAATATCGACGACTTCAACGCGGCTTGCCGCCTTCGCGTATAGCCGCAGGACCTTGAATGCCGGGAACCAGCCGAGAAATGTTGGCGGTGGGTGAGCGCCTTTCATTTTTCAAGTCCGCTACATTCTGTCTGTCATATACCCGAAGGCGGCGATGCTTGTTGCCCGCCCGATGTGGTTAGCAGTTGACGTGCCTTCTTATGTATCTTCATTCAGCCTGCGGTGGCACGCTGGCCGTTTCGTTGAATGGCGGGGGAAAAAAGGCGTTGATGACTCAGGCTTGCGTGGAGCACTCGTGGGGCGCTCGATTGACAATGTTATTCGTGGAGAATGCTTTCCTTTGTGGAGGAGGATGATTCTCTCGTCCAGTTCCTTGTCGGCCTCGGTAAGGCGATGATTCAGGCGAAGGTAGTCGGTCCAGGTCGGCGTACGGAATGTCTCCGTCCATAGCACAGGCTCCTGAAGGTTGCGCTGGAGAGTCCAGTGCCGAGCACCAACGCGACTCTGTACATGCCGGCACCCGCGCATGGCGAGGAATTCTTCTAGATTTTCCACGAGTATGAGGTACTCGACTTTGACCACGATGGGGCCGCTTCTCGGCTTGAGACTGAGGGCGACTGCCGGCGCGTCGAATTCCTCCAAAGGGTCGGGCTCGGCCTCGCGACCCTCGCGAAGGGGAAACAGGACGCCGCTCGCAATGGAAGAGGCAGTGCCAGAAAAAGGGAGCACGCCGCACAGGCGACGCATGCCAGCGTCATTAGTTGCTCTTCTGACAAGCTCCGTCTTAATAGGCTGTTGGCGACGCCAGCCATGACGGCGCCTGTGCCGAAGCCGGCGATGATGGTGCCATAGGCGAGCGGTCCTTCGCCCAGCTGATCGCGGACAACCAATGGCAGCAGTGCGAGTATGGCGATGCCCGACAGGCCAAAGAAGGTTCCGCGGGCGATCGCCGTCTTGATTTCCGATGACATCGCTGTGAAGCGCAGCCTGTCATAGATGGCCGTCCTCATTGACTCACGTGGGAGAAGTGAGGAGCGAACCTTCCATTTGCATCGCCATATGGTGACCAAAGGGATCATATAGGTGAGTGTAAACATAGCGAAAGCCGTCATAAGTCCGAACGACGCAATCATGATGCCGCGAGCGCCGGTCCCACGGTCCGTGCAGTGTTGAAGCCAATGGAGAGGAGGGTGACGGCAGCGGGAACTTCGCGTCGGTCCACAATATCGCCAACAGAAGCCTGCCAGGCGGTATCGTTGAGCGCGGCACCACTTGCGATCAAGAAGCTGAAGCCGAAGATCATCCACGGGGCGATAAAGCCCAGCACCACTGAAGCCGTAGCATCGCGGATGCTATTACCATTAGGCATCGGCCGGCGAACATGACTCTTCGACGGCTGAAGTTGTCGGCGAGAACCCCTAGCGAAAATGGACAAAATGAAAGCGGGCAGGTTAGACGAAGCCTGCTCGAGCGCAACCATCAGATCGGAGGTCGGAACCGTTGCCATTAGCCAGCTGATAGCAACGGTCTGCATCAGCCAGCCAAGGGAAGAGACTTGAGAGGCTAAACCAGATTGAGCGAAATGTCGTATTCCTGAGCGGCGCAAACGTCTTCGGCGAAACTACATCCGCATCTGCGCCCGCCGCTTTGCTCATTGCTCCGACCGATTCGGTTCCGCCAAGCTTAACCACTTCGCGCGACACGATCCTCTTACACGTCGGATGCGCCAAATGCAGTCTTTGTATTAGTGTCATCTGGTAGCGAGATGCGGAGGTGGCGGCGGAGAGCCGTCGCTGGTGTCGCAGCGGCCTTACATCAGTGCAAACATGCTGTTGCGTGGCGCCGGCACAGTTCCCCCGGCGTCGGCGGCTTCGCCGGCAAGAATGCGAAGGCGCGCCGACTCGCTGCCAAGCTCAAGGTCGTCAGCATGGTTCTTCTGGCCGAGGCTGACGAGCTTGCCGAGCAACTCGGCGCCTTTGTCGGCGATCCTCTGGCGAGAACAAAGCTGTCGGAGACCAGCGTTGCCTGCATTGAGCGGCCGATGAAGGCACTATGCGCATCTCGCTGCGAGATGCAGCCGATATAAAAACAGCATTTGACGCTAGCCGCCAGGAAAGGGGATTGTCACCCCGCATGAGCCGGCGAAGCTTTTGTTCAATTTCGAACATGGACGCGATCGCGCGTTTTGCGCAACCAAACCACGACACACTGATTGAGGTGAGATATGGCGACGACACGCTCCGCAATTCCTCTGACTGGTGTACCGTTTCCGATATCAGAGTATGAGCGCCGGCAAAACAATGTGCTGGATGCGGTTGCTACGGCAGGCTTGGACGCAATCGTAGTAACGGCGCACGGCCACTTGAAGTATCTCAGCGGCTACGATGGGAGCGGTGGATATTTCGCGCCTTTCCCTCTTATTCTGATGCCGGGTCGGGTCCCGATATTTGTTGTCCGAGAATATGACGAGCAGGCAGTACGTTCATATAGCTGCATCGAGGAAATTGAAACCTATACACATCAGCCTGATTTTGGCAGGGTCTGCGCCGATGTATTGCGTCGACTCGGACTGGACAATAAGCGAGTCGGTTTCGAGCTTGGCTGCTGGAATCTCGCGCCCGCCGACGTGCGCGCAGTCCAAGACCAGCTCCCGGATCTGAAGATTACTGACGTCACCCGACTGGTCTCGTCAGTGTCAGCAGTGAAAGGAGAACTTGAGTTGGCGTGTATGCGCGATGCTGTTCGACTCACTGACGTGGCAATTCGAACCTTTCAGCAATCGCTTCGTCCCGGCATTACGGAGATCGAAATGGCAGCGGCCCTAGCTGCGGCGGTAACAAACGACCCCAGCAACGCCGCTGGGGATATCGGGCTTGCGCCGGGTACCATTTTGTTTGGAGAGCGAGTGAAGTTGCCCCATGCGCCAGCGACCCATCATCCTCTCAGCAACAACGAACCTGCCTTTCTGGAGATAGGGGCTTCGAAACACGGGTATACAGTGGGAATGGTTCGATGCGCAGTCCTTGGCAAACATCCCGAAACCGAATCTTTGCACGGCTTGGCTGAAGAGGTCATTGCGGCCCTTGTCTCCTCGATTCGACCAGGTGCTACGCCGGCGGACGTTCACGCTGCTGGGGGCGAGGTGTTGAAGCGATCTGGACGCAAGGGCGTCTTCCGCCAACGAACAGGATACCAAACTGGCATCAATTGGACTGAGCGCGGCGACCTAAGCCTGGAGCCCGATGTAAATGAACCACTCCGAGCTGGCATGACCCTGCACATGCCAAACATTTTGTGCAGCGAAAGTGGCTACCTATTTGGTGCCGGCGCACACGTGCTCGTGACAGAGCGCGGCGCGGAACTCCTGAGCGAAATCCCGCCAACACTTTATCGGGCGTGATGCTAGGCGGCGTGGACAAATTTGAGCCAGTATCTGGCGGTGGCTAGGTAGACCATTCCGAGGAAGCTATTGGCCAATTGATCGTAGCGGGTGGCAATGGCCCGGTTGATTTTGAGGTGGCCGAACATGCGCTCGATTCGGTTCCGCTGCTTGTAGAGCGCCCGGTCATACTCGATCTTCACGCGGCGGTTTGATCGGCCGGGTATGACGGGTTTAATCTTCCGCTCGGCGAGATCGGCGCGAATGGTATCGGCATCGTAGCCCTTGTCCGCAAGGAAGGCGTCCGGTGCACGAGTCCCCCTTTTCCGCCCGCTGCCGAGACATGGGCGCGAACTGTGGTGCTGTCGATGCTGTAGTGGCCGCTGTCCGCCATGACCTCGGCGAGCATTACCGCCACGGTCTCCCAGACCCCGGCCTCGCTCCAGCGTCGGAACCGACGATAGATGGTGTTCCAACTGCCGTATTTGGGCGGGACATCCCGCCATGGAGCGCCGCAGCGGAGCCGCCAGAGAATGCCGTTGATGATCGAACGATTCTGCTTGGGAGGTCTACCTCGGCCGCGTTTGTCAGGGTCGATGGGCAGCAAGCCCTTGAGAACACGCCATTCTGCTTCGGTGAGATCGCCCCTGCTCAAACCTGCCTCCAAAAAGCAGCCTTGAATCAATCCTCTTGGGCTACGTCAATCGCATCGACGTCCGAAATTCCGTAAGGCGGATATACTATTCCGCCAAGGTGATGGACAGTTCGAGAGGGCTGTCGCTATCCGCGAAAAATCGGCTGCCATCCTCAAACTCGATCACCACCTCTCCATCGCGGTGGCGCATGACACGGCGAACAACCTTGCCAATCAGCATCGACGTAGCTCGTTCGCTCTCTTCTTCCAGTGTCATTCCCAATGCTAACAACCCGATCGCAGGAAAGCGACCCTGCTAACATCGAATTTGTCCACGCCGCCTAGGGTCTGCGGTTTGCGGATTGAGTGGCAAAGCGCATGCAGTCCTGGAAAGTAGGTCGTGGGAGGGGGAGGAGTGTCGCGATGGTGACAGCTCTTCCTACTCAGACCTTTGCCATTGGCCGTTGCCAGCAGAGCCAGAGTTTATGATTGCCAGCACTTCGCAGCTGGTCCTCTAAGGCCGAAGCTTATCCATTTGAGGGCAAACGGCTTGTTATCGGGTCGCAGTCGCCGGCGCCAACACCGAGGCCTGAACGCGGGGCTATCTCGGTTCTAGATGGTTACGATATCCAAACTGCATTTGACGAAAACACCGGTGGCATCGATCATTAATTACGCACCGGCGCCTGATCCAAATTACTCAAATGCGGGAACGTGCCTATGGTTGGCGTTGACAGGTTCAAGGAGATCGAGATCGAAGCGATGACTTGGCGCCGGTACCTGCACGAGAATCCGGAGCTTGACTATCGGGTGAATGACACAGCGGCATTTGTGGCGGAAAAGCTGGCTTCCTTCGGGATTAACCACATCGAGTGCAGGATAGCTGAAACCGGCGTGGTTGCGTTGATCCAAGGTCAACTCGGAGATGGGCCCACTATCGGGTTGCGGGCCGACATGGACGCTCTGCCTATACTCGAAGCTTCAGGCAAACCTTGGACGTCGAAAAGGTCCGGACAGATGCACGCGTGTGGTCACGACGGGCATACTGCAATGCTCCTTGGCGCCGCGAAATACCTCGCCGCGACCCGGAACTTCAAAGGGTCCGTTGCCCTGATCTTCCAACCTGCCGAGGAAGATGGCCGCGGCGGCCAAAGAATGGTCCAGGAGGGGATCATGGACCGTTTCGGGATATCTCAGGTCTTTGGCATGCACAATTGGCCAGGCATGGAGGTTGGTGCGTTCGGCATTTGCGAAGGTTCGATTTTTGCCGCGCTCGACGAGTTCGATATTGTGGTCAAAGGCAGAGGGGGTCACGCGGCCGCTCCCCATCTGACAATTGACCCCGTCGTTGTTGCAGCTCAGATCATTTTAGGCTTGCAGACACTAGTCTCACGCAACACGGACCCCACCGAGTCCCTGGTGATCTCCGTCACAAAGCTGAACGCCGGACAAGCTTACAACATCATTCCCGAACGCGCGGAGATTGCCGGAACAGTCAGGACACTGTCACCGATTTTGCGCGACTTCGCTGAAAAACAGATTGAGGCGTGCGCGGAAAATATTGCACGCGCTTCCGGGGCGAAGGTCGAGTTTCAGCATCGCCGCCTGGAGCCCCTCACTGTCAATCATCCCGATCAAACGCGTCGGGCAACAGAGGTGGCGCGTGCTCTGGTCGGCCATTCATCGGTGAACCCCAAAGTCAAACCTAGTTTGGGGTCAGAGGACTTCGCGTACATGCTAGAGGCGCGGCCGGGGGCATGTATACTGCTTGGAAATGGATCGACTGCTGCTCTCCATAATCCAACCTACGACTTTAACGATGAAGCACTGCCATACGGCATTGGATACTGGGTCAACTTGGCCGAGGCTGCTCTAGCACCATGACATTGTCCAAGCAAAACAACCTTGGCTAATCAAGGCTGAGATCACAAGAAGAGGGTAACGACATGAAATACGAAATAAATCGCCGACGATTGCTGCAGGCGACATCGACCGCCATGGCGGCTGGCGCTCTGTCTTCAATTGCGGGCCGCGTTGCGGCCCAAACACCCAACCAGATCAACGTAGTGCTAGGCGGCGGCGATTGGGGAAAGGCTAACATTGAGGCTTACGCTAAGCCATTTGAAGCTGAGACCGGTATCAAGGTCAACCCAATCACCGACGACATGGGTATGGGACAGGTCGAGTTGATGGTAAAATCGGGCAATGTCACGGTAGATGTCGGGGCGCTTACGCAAGGGTCCGGCTTGGTCGCAGCTAAGAAAGGAATTCTTGAAGAAATTGATTACTCCTTGTTCAGGAAAGAAGAGCTAGACGGAATTTATGAATTTGCCAAGCAACCGTTTGGCGTGGCAAATTTGATTTACTCATATAATATGGTATATAGCACAGACGTATTCCCAGCTGATAAACCCCGGCCGACAAACTGGGCTGAATTCTGGGATGCTGATAAGTTTCCCGGCGTTCGCACCTTGGTGTCCGGCCAGTTTGGTTCAGAAGGACCCTGGGAAGAGGCCCTGTTAGCGGACGGTGTATCTCCCGATAAGCTCTACCCGATGGATATCGACCGGGTGTTTGCCAGTTTGGACAAAATAAAGCCGCACATCCGTAAGTGGTGGAGCAGCGGATCAGAGATTCAACAGATGTTGCATGATAAGGTCGTTGACATCGCTCAATCGTATGACGGAAGAGCTCTACTGTTGATCGATCAGGGCGCCGCGACGGAGATCAATCGAAACCAGGCGAAGCTGCAGTGGGATTATTGGGTCATTCCAAAGGGTTCACCCAACGCGAAGGCTGCGCAGAAGTTTATCGAATTCGCCACTCGCGCGGAACGTCAGGCAGCATTTTGCCAATTGTTTCCTGAGGGACCAAGCAACGGCAATGCGTTCAAACTTCTTCCCGAGAAAGTTGCGCGCAAGCTCCCTACCCACCCAGATTACATCAAGAGCAGCGTTTCCATCAACGGCAAATGGTACAATGAGGTAGGCCCCAGCGGTGTTTCCAACACTGAGATGCTTATCCAGCGGTGGAATGAGTGGATCCTGCAGTAGGGTTGGTTGAAGTGCGAAAGTCCGGTCGGGGTAACTCCATACCGGGCTAAAGTCGAAACTGATGCTGAAAATGTGACGGGGAGCGGGGTAGCCCACTAGCCTCTCCGCTCACGGCATCGGGTACGACGGCAGAAGGTACGGCAAATGCCTGCTAATGCACGCCAGCGATGGTGGAGGAGCCACAGTGAACATGCACGCAATGAATACCGCCCCCCGTTCGGAAGTTGACGCTGCAGATGTGAACCAATCGGTGCCACAAATTCAGTTCAGCAGTGTTACCAAGATGTACGGGAGTGTTCCGGCGGTCAGGGATCTGTCGCTGACCGTGCGTCGCGGCGAGTTCTTGACGATTCTCGGCCCGAGCGGCTCGGGTAAGACCACTACCCTGATGCTCTTGGCCGGCTTTGAGGCCCCGAGTTCGGGTGATATTATGATCGCCGGCCATTCAGTGGCTTCGGTCCCGTCCTACCGGCGCGATCAAGGAATTGTGTTCCAGAGCTATGCGCTGTTCCCGCATCTCACAGTGGCTCGAAACCTGGAATTCCCTCTCGAAATGCGGGGCATGGCTCCCGATCAGAGGAAGGTTCGGGTAGCCCGTATGCTTGAGCGCGTGCATCTAGGGGAATTCGGCGGTCGCATGCCATCCCAATTGAGTGGCGGTCAGCAGCAGCGCGTGGCGCTAGCCCGCGCGCTGATTGCCGATCCACCCTTCCTATTACTTGATGAACCGCTTGGCGCACTCGACCGTAACCTGCGTGAGCAGATGCAGATCGAGATGAAGAGCTTGCACAAGGAGTTCGGTATCACGACGGTGTGCGTTACGCATGACCAGGAGGAGGCGCTTACTCTGTCAGACCGGATTGTTGTAATGCGCGCAGGACGTGTCGAGCAAATCGATACACCAGAGGCCCTCTATGATCGGCCATCATCGTGCTTTGTCGCTAAATTTCTGGGTGAGGCGAACATTCTCGAGGATGCCTTGTTGCTGGCCAGAGGGGGCAACGCGCCGCAAATCGGCACCGTTGCGATGATAAGGCCAGAGCGCATCAGTGTACTTCCGAAGACTGCGGAGTGGGCTCAAACGGACCAGCGGCAATATGTTGCCGGTGCGGTCGACGATATGATTTTTGCCGGCCCTCTGCGAAAATACCATGTTCGCGTTGGCAACAATGTTCTCATCGTCCGGGAACATGTCGCGGCAGACCAACCTGTTTTCCAGCCAGGCGAGGAGGTTTGCCTCACGTGGCTGCGGTCAGACATTCGCTTCGTTTCGCCATAAGCGATTGATAAGGGATATCCATGAAGCTTTTGCGCAGAATGGCCAAGGTGCCACTTGGGTTAACCGCGCCCGCGTTCGCGCTTTTGCTTGTGGTTTTCGGTGCCCCTATAACCTTGCTTTTCCTAAGCAGTGTCAATGCCCCCGATTTCTCGTTCCAATACTACGGAGCGTTTTTCGCCCAGCCAGCTAATGTGCGGGTGCTCTTTCAAACGATAGAAATAAGTCTGGTCGCAACTGCCATCTGCTTAATCGTAGGCTATCCAACCGCGTATCTGATCGTCACGGCATCCAAGACTCTGCGCATGACGCTCATCGCTCTCGTGATCATCCCCTATTTGACCAGTGGGCTGGCGCGTACCTACGCATGGATTGTTATTCTTGGGGATCGCGGGGTCATCAACAACATCTTGCTGGACGTCGGATTGATCGATCGACCTCTGCAACTCATCTATAACCGAACCGCGGTCTATATTGGCATGGTCCACATCATGCTGCCGATGATGATACTTCCCTTGGTTAGTGCGATGATGGGGATCGATCGGTCCTTGATGGCTGCTGCACGCAGTATGGGAGCGGGACCTTTCACCGCTTTCAGGCGTGTATTTCTCCCCCTTAGCATTCCAGGCGCACGGAGTGGCTCGCTCCTAGTTTTTGTGTTCTGCCTAGGATTCTATATCACGCCGGCGGCACTTGGGGGATTGCGCGATGCCATGCTTTCAACCTTCATTGCGGCCGAGGTGAATAGCTCGTTCGATATTCCGCGCATTGCCGCTGCGTCCTTCATCCTTCTCGGGTTTGCCATTGTGGTGCTTTCCATGGTCGGGCTTGACCTCTCCGGCAAACAAGAGCAAAGCCAAACTCGAGCTCCGAAGGGCTCGATGTCCCGACTACCCATTGTTCTTGTTATCAAACGAAACTTCAGCGAAATTCTGCGTCCCTATCGTGTCAAACGGTGGACGGGACGGCGCTACGTGCCTGGGGCGGAAAGGCGATGGCCTAAAGTCGTCGCGATCGTTTTTATCGTTTTGGTGATGGCCTTTCTTTTATTCCCAGGGATAATCGTTGTCATCATGTCGTTCAGTTCCGGGGCATTTTTGCAATTTCCGCCTTCGGGCCTGTCGCTTCAATGGTATCGCTCGTTTTTCGGCGATGCATCTTGGAGCGGAGCAGCTTGGACCAGCGTCGAGATTGGTGTCGAGGTAGCTGTTATTTCTACTCTATTGGGAACACTTGCTGCTTTCGGATTGAGCCGAATAAGCGCAAGACTTCGCGGCGTGCTGACAATGATCATAATCACGCCTATCACCTTTCCAGTTATCGTGGTCGGTATCGCGACTTATCTGGGTCTCATCCAGATTGGTCTAATCGGCACAAAGGGTGGTATCGCCCTCGCTCACAGTATCGGCGCTGTTGGAATTGTGGTGGTGATCGTTTCTGCGACGTTGGCCAACTTCGATCGGACGTTAGAGCAGGCGGCCAAGAGTATGCGTGCCGGACCACTGCAAACGTTTTTTCGCGTAACACTGCCGTTAATCAGGCCGGGAGTGATCGGCGGCGCCATGTTCGCATTCCTCCAGTCATTCGATGAAGCGGTCATAACGTCTTTGGTCGGCGGTCTGTCGGTGCGGACGTTGCCCTTGAAGATGCTGGAGAATATCCGCCACCAAATCGACCCGACGATTGCTGCAGTCGCTTCTCTTTTGATGCTTCTGCCTTTAATCTGGATGCTTGTCCTCTATGCCGTCTGGTGGCGTTCTCGACCGAGCATGCAGCGAACATTACAGGAAGCCGCTGCCTAACTGGCGTGGCAGATCCACTTCCTGATGATGCGTCCGACCTATTCCTACGGACTGGCGACAAGCATCTGTTCGGGGCTTCAACGGGCGGATAAAATGGCCACCTGGTCCAAAACGGAAACCAGTAAAGCTCTTGCAATTATCATCTGGCACATGCGGATCAAGGATTCGGACTATGTCTGGGATCGGCCGGCCTTGCTCGCCAGCAAGCTCAGACCTGCCGATCCTCTTGCTGCGCGCCAGGATGGAATTCGAGGTCAACGGCGCTGACCGGATCGCACAGATCCTTCGCCCGTCTGAACAACGAACAGCTAGCCAACGTCAACCGGCTGATCGCGCGATTTCTGAAATCGGCTACCCACCGCGACTTTGACCTTCCTCCTCCCTTAGTGCACCGGGATCAAGGTGACGAACCAAGGGACAGGTCAGCAGAGCGAGCCCTGGTCATCTGAAAACGCGATGGTGCCGTCTCGGACATTATATTGGCGAAGTGGTGACCGCGTGTGCATAGTTCCAGGCGAAAAAAATAGCCGTGTACAAGACCATATGCCCGGTCAAAGTCGCCAGATCACCCGCAATAGGTTAAGCAATGAACGAAGCACCACATCTTACGTTTGATCTCGATGCGCATGGCGTGAGCAGAGGACACCTCGTTGTGCCGGGAGGCGCCGACCATGAAGAGTTCTCGCTTCCGGTTTTTAGTCTTAATAAGGGCGATGGACCGCGCCTTCTTATCACCGGTGGGAATCATGGCAATGAAATGGAGGGGCCATTAGTCGCGCGGCGGCTTATCGAGTGGCTGCCACAAGCGCAAACCAGTGGTAGGATCATCGTGCTGCCAGTGCTTAATCCATTGGCAGTTCAAGCATGGAGCCGCAATACTCCGCTTGATGGTTTGAATCTGAACCGCGTGTTTCCGGGCCGTGCCGACGGGTCTGTTACGGAACGAATCGCGGATGCGGTTTCACGCGTATTGTTGCCAAATGCCGACATCGTTTTCGATCTGCACAGCTTCGGCCCAACGTGGGATTTTCCCCCGGCGGTCATCACGCATCCAATTGCTGATGCGGATCTCATGGCTAAGACGCTCGCAATGGCAGCGGCATTTAAGCTGCCCGTAACATTGCTCTGGCAACATGACGACACGGCTGGGATGTTCGACAGTTGGGCACATAGCCTAGGGAAGGTATTCGTTTGCGCGGAATTCGGCGGTGGTACGGTTAGCGCAGAAGCTCTAGCGATTTATGAAGCTGGAGTTCGCAACGCGCTCGTTATGCTTGGACTCGTCGAAGGAAAAGTCGAGGACGTGTCTTTCCGTAACAAAAGGTCCAGTCAGACCCTTGAGACGCTGATATCAGACGAGTTGAAATCGCCCGCGCAGGGTATCTTCGAACCTCGCTGCTCTGTGTTGGATGAAGTGAGGTCGGGAGATCTTATAGGTATCCTACACTCTATGGATTCTGTTTCCGCTCCGTCCATTGACATCCGAGCGCCTGGGCCATCAATCGTCCTAGCCATAGGATCGGGCGCGCATGTCGACCGCAATGAAGGGGTAGCCATCCTTGCGCGGCCGCTGCATAACTAGAGGTACAGATTAGCCGCGCCTTGGCCAGCTGTAGTAACTCCGGTATGAAGGCACTGGCCTCGACTGGAGCTTATAGGCCAGCTCCTCGGATCGATCAGCGGCTGATCCTGTCTTCCAAAATCATGCCAAAAAGATTGCTTGATCCTTGATCGCTTGGTTTATACTAACCATGGTTGAAAGTGGCGGTCCGAGATGGGAGCTGGCCGGACGGATTGATCGCCTAGCTTCTGTTATGGAAGCAGGGGCGACGATCCGGCGCACCGCGACCAAGAGGGGAGGCGGACGGTGCCGTCCCCGCTGACGCCCGTAAAACAACTTTATCGTATCTTAAAACGAGATGGGCACGTTCGGGGCTTTATATTGGCAAAACCGATTCCGAACGGGGCATAACTTAGGACAGAGCGCGCAAATCCGGCCGCAGCTCATAGCTTGGCCAAACTCGAGTATAATTCAGTGCAGATCAAAGACGTCATTCTCACGCCCGGCAACGGCGCCTTCTTTTATGACGATCAAGCTGCCATTAGGGCAGGGGTTGGCCAGGACGGTTTTGTTTACGTCGGCGAGCCATTGACGCCCGGCTTCCGTGATATCCGTGTTCCGGCAGCTTGCTTAAGCGTCGGGCTTGTCCTGGAAGACGATATGGTCGCCTGGGGCGATATGATGGGAGTGCAATACTCAGGGGCTGGCGGGCGTGACCCCCTGTTTGACGTCGGAGCCATCATGGATCTCACGTCACGTGTTGTTGTCCCGCGGCTCTTAAACATTGATGCGTCCAGCTTTTTGACAGCCTGCTCCAGTGTCTTCGATCTCCATACTGGGAAACGACTCCCACTATGCATCGAATATGGGGTCAGCCAAGCCCTTTTAAGCGCTGCTGCCCATGCTGCGCGTCGTACCATGGCGGAGGTGGTTTGTTCGGAATTTTGCCTATCCATGCCGCATCGTCGTGTCCCAATTTATTGCCAGAGCGGTGATGCGCGCGAAATCAATGTCGATAAAATGATCCTGAAGGGGGTGGATGTGATCCCGCATGGCCTCATCAACTCGCGTAGCAAATTCGGCGTTGGGGGAGAAACCTTTCTGGATTTCGTCAAATGGGTGGCGCACCGCGTCAAGCAAATCGGCCAACCAGACTATTCTCCGGTGCTGCATTTCGATGTGTACGGCTGGATCGGTATGGAGATCGGGCTCGACGTCCAGCGCATCGCCGACTTCATCAGTAAGGTTGCTGACGCGGTTCCGGAGTTCACGGTGAATATCGAATCGCCAGCCGACTTCGGGTCTACGCCGGCGCAGGTCGAAAATTACGGGCAGATCGTCGGCATTCTGAATGCGCGCGCGTCACGTGCGCGCATCGTTGTCGATGAACGCTGCAACACCTTAGAGGATGTGCGTCTGTTTGCGGAGGCTAAGGCGACCCATCTCGTGCAGATCAAGACGCCGGACGTGGGCTCGATCGCCGACAGCGCCCGTGCGGTGCTTCTGTGCAAAGAGAACAACGTGGACGCCTATGTGGGAGGCAGCTGCAGCGAGACGGATCTCTCCGCGCGAGCGACGGTTCACATTTCGGTGGCAACACAGGCGGACATGATGCTCGCGAAGCCTGGCATGGGCATCGACGAAGGTCTTTCCATTGTAGGCAACGAACAAAATCGGTTGCTCGCCATGCTTGATCGGCGTCGGGCACAAAACCTGAAAGCCGCGTAGGAAGCGCCCTGATGCTAAACAGTCTCAAGGACATCACGGTTGTGGCGGTCGAACAGGCCGTTGCAGCTCCCTACGCATCGTCTCGCCTTGCTGACGCAGGCGCCCGGGTGATCAAGGTCGAAAGGCCCGAAGGGGACTTTGCCCGAAACTACGACAAGCTGGTGCGGGGGCAGAGCGCGTACTTCGTCTGGCTCAACCGGGGTAAGGAGTCGGTCTGTCTAGACCTGAGGTTGGAGGCGGATCGCGCCGTCCTCGACACGCTCATTGCCAGTGCTGATGTCTTCATCCAGAATCTAAAGCCGGGCAGCATAGAAAAACTGGGGTTCGCGTCCGCTGATCTGCGTCGACGATATCCGCGGCTGATCACCTGCGACATTTCTGGTTTCGGGGAGTCAGGGCCGTATTCCCATTTGAAGGCCTACGATCTGATCGTCCAGGCCGAAACAGGTCTATGCGCTATCACCGGCAACCAACAGGGGCCTGCGCGTGTAGGGGTCTCGGTTTGCGATATCTCGGCGGGCATGACAGCGCACAGCGCCATTCTTCAGGCACTGTACCACCGCGAGGTCACCGGCGAAGGGACCAGCATCCAGGTGTCACTGTTTGATGCCGTCGCCGACTGGATGAACGTGCCGGTTTTGCAAAATGATTACAGCGGCTACCAGACGGTACGCGCAGGCGTGAAACACCCGTCGCTCGCGCCGTATGGTGCCTATCGCTGTGCCGACGGCAAAGAGGTCATCTTTTCGGTTCAGAATGACCGCGAATGGGTGAATTTCTGCGAGAAATTCCTGAAGCAGTCCGGGCTCACACGCGCACCTGGTTTTGCTGACAATATGGAGCGCCTCGCTCATCGTGCGCAACTTGATGAGATCATTGAACAGCGGTTTTTTGAACTATCCTGCCACGATGCGATGCAGGAGCTCGAGGCGGCCGGCCTGGCATATGGCCGACTGAACGAAGTGGTGGATGTTTCAAAGCATCCACACATTCGCAGGGTGCAGGTTGGAACACCCGATGGAGCCGTCGAGACGATAGCGCCGGCGGCGATTTTCAACTCGGAGCTCCCCTCGCTTCGCCCAGTCCCGGCTCTTGGCTCTCATACCGAGGCTGTCCGCGAGGAGGTGCGGGCGCTTTTGCGCGAAAGAGCCGCGTCAGCGTGAGCGCGCGTTTCAGTAAGGTGAGACTGCTCGCGGTTTACAAAATGCCTGTGTACCTCGGATCATTTCAGCGCACCGGCCGCCTAGAAAGCTCACTGGCAGCGCCCGCGCTAAAATCGGCCGCAAAGGCGTCTCCATGATCAAGGACACCTTTGCGGCCGTTGAAGGCGCGATGTCTGTACCGCGCTGGAGATCCCTGCTCTTCGTTCCTGTTCACGTTCCGCGCTTTGTAGAGACGGCCCATGAGCGGGGCGCAGATGGCGTCATTCTCGACCTGGAGGATTCCGTGCCCCAGGATCGGAAAGGAGAGTCACGGCAGCAGCTTCCTGAATGCGTGGCAGAGGTGGGCCGGAAAGGCGCATCTGTTTTGGTCCGCGTGAATCATGGTCTGCGCGCCTTGGCGGCCGATCTCGATGCAGCCGTGATGGCGGGTGTTGACGCACTGGTTCTTCCGAAGACGGATTCGGCAGAGTGGGTTATAGAGATCGCGAATGCGGTTTCGGAACTAGAACGTGAAAGAAATCTTCCGCAGGGAGGCATCCGGTTCCTTGCCCAGATTGAGACCCCGGGCGCCTTGCAAAGGCTTGCGGCCATTGCGTCGGCGCATCCAAGGATGGTCGCAATGGCGCTTGGCCCTGAAGACTTCAGCGCCGCTGTTGGCGGCGCCCCAGGATTCGACCTTCTTTTGACGCCGAACCTTTCTGTTCTGTTTGCCGCCCGCGCGGCCGGCTTGCTCCCGCTGGGCTTCATAGGAAGCATCGGCGAGTTCTCGGACACGCATAAACTTCGTGAGGCCGCGGTGCGGGCGCGGCGGCTTGGCTTTGCCGGAGCTTTGGCGATCCATCCGACACAGGTGGCCATATTCAATGAGGCTTTCTCGCCAAGCGCCCAGGAGCTCGAGTGGGCCCATAAAGTTGTCGCGGCGGCAAATGATGCCGCCACGCGTGGACTGTCCGCATTCTCGTTGAATGGCAAAATGATAGATCCGCCAGTGGTGCGGCGCGCCCACGAGATCCTGATTCTTGTGGGCAACAACTGACTGGCCTGTTATCAGCGGCTGAACAGGAGCGAATGGCACTACACCGCGCCGGGCAAGCCGATGCAAAATGGCTACGCGATTCCCTCAACGGCCGAATGCGAGACGAGCTGTTGAACGATGGCCTGTTCTTCGGCCTCGACCACGCCCGCAGTGCCACTGCCGAATGGAGGCAGGACCTAAATCCTGTTCATAACACTCATCTGTCTATGTCATTTGAGTGAATAGGTTTTGCTGATCTGGATGCGATCCCATGGGGTATTTTGGGTTTTGCCGCGCGCGATGAACGATGCGCTGAGCCGCCGGTTCGTCAAGCGTTGATCGGCTGAAGACCCATGGACCGTCCGGCAGAGGATGAACGCCTTCGATCGACGCGAGTCCACCGAAGGCGATGCAACGCGGCTCGCCATTGTCAAGCAGACCACGCCAGCAGGAATAGCGCGGAATGTTGTGCTTGGTTCCCGTGTAGCGGACCGTCAGCTCGCGGCCGCAGCGCCGGCAGCGGACAAGGTCGGCGAGCAGAGCGTCGCCATGCTTGGGCGCCCCGTGATGCCGGCTCGTGGGCACGTGGTCGCTCACCATCTTGCGGATCGCTTCCGCCTTTCCCAGCCGACGTAGCCTTCGTGTGCACCCGGAATCAGCGCCAGCATCTCGCGCCTTACGGCGGCTGCGCGAGCGAATGGCGGCATCTGCGCGGTCTGCGCGTCGTGCGGGTTGGAGAAGATCGAACTGATATGTCGTAGGCTGGCGCGGTATGGACCTCTCCCCGGTTCGCTTCGTGAGGACCCGATGCTGCGCCCGAATCCTCCAATTGCGATGGGGTGTGGGAATTGGCCGTCGGGTCCTGCAGCAGTGTCACCAAGACGCCAAGCGTTCTGGGATCGATATGTGGGGCAGGGCAATGCGCCACGCGGTGCAGACCGCGATCAAACATCCAGGCCGGAACTTCCAGCCACCGATCGGAGGCGTGGCGGGAGAGACTGCAGCGGAAAACCTCCCGGTCGGCGTTCTCGATCACCTCATGAACGTGAACACAACGCCCGGCCCAAGGATGCCACGGATAAAGAAACTTGCGTTCCTCGGTCCTGTGGGTGTTCTTTCCTGGTGTTGTTCAACACCGTGAGGCCGCATTCCTCGCTCGCTATTTGACCCCGGCGGTCTTCGCCGGAACCCTCGCCGCAACCGGCTCCGACGCTGCACTCAATGAAGGCTTCGCGCCTCCGCCCGTTGCTCAAACCGCGCCATAACAGAAACGGCCGAGGCTAATCGCCACTGGTTGAAAGTTCAGTGGCAGGTCAGAGGGTCTGGCTCGACGGCCTTAGCTTCAGGCTATCCGGCCAATCCCGGCGATCACCCAGCGACACGATGACTGACCAGTGCTCAGCGCCACCGCCGGAGCTGCAAAAAGAGTTGCGTATGATTGAGCGTTCGACCACGTTGCTGTCGATCTTGATATGGCCTCGTCCAGGATGCGCGAGAGGCGCTTCCCAGCGCGAGAGCGTGTAGGGGATCGCCGCTGTGAGCTTGGTCTTCTGACTGATTTGGCCGAGCTTCTCTAGCCGCCCTGGGTCCAGTGCCGTGATGGTTGAGCACTTTTTGCCTGCGTGCAGCAAGGCCTCGTTGGCCTCGGCTACGGATGTCATCCTCGATCTTTTAGAGTTCGCGGATCCTTCTTAGCGCCTCGATCGGGCGCGGCATGGCAGAAGGCGAGCGTGAAGCCGCTTTTCGTCGGCCAGCAAGCGATGGCCCGCTATAGCCGTCGACCTGCAAGTTCCGGTAGAGAGCCTGCGAGATGAGCGATCGCACGCTGGGCCTTTTCGGTCCGGCGCATAGACATAAGACGCCCGGCGGTCCGCTCCCTCCCTAATCAGTCATCGCGGGCATAAATCCAGAGTAGGCCTGTCTTCGTCTTGCCGACCCCGGAACGAGCACCGGCGCGGTCGTCGCACGTCGGCGAAGAGTTTTGGCGAGGACTTCGGTTTTGCTAAAGCAACCGTTCATGGACCAGACGTAGGTGCCAGTCCGGCGCGGCCGACTACCGGCGCTGCCAGCAGCCTGGGCAAGCGAACCAAATTGTAGCCCGCCAAGTTATGCCGCGCCCGCGGTGGCACATCCTCGCAGCTTGACCTTGGCCATGCCGTCTGAGGTCTTGACTGACCGAACCCTCCTCTGACCCCTTAGGGCAGTGCTGACTGAGATCATAGCCCGGATGGCGCTTCGTGCGGTCATCGATCGCTATACGCGAGGCTTGTTGCTTTCTGCTCAAATGGGCGTTGAAGGCAACGCGCGGCGTGATCTTGCTCTTTGCAGGTCCTTGACTGGCGCGTCCTAGGCTTCGCCAGCGCCAGTCGATGCGCCGTCGCGGCGTCTGCGGTCCAACATAGCGAGAGCGGCATCACGCTCGCCTGTGCCAGGCCTGGGTATGAAACTTTCCAGTCAAGCCGGATTGGCCAGCACCTGGGTGCATAACCAACCTGTTGTCGCGGCTTCATTAGCATGAGGTGCCCGGAAACGAAGATACGTATGGACCCCGCCCCGCTTTCCAATTGAGCCTAGGGGCTGCTGATTCCTTCTTCGCCAAGGGTCGTGAACGGCGTGATCGACCAATGGATTAGGTTGATGGGACGATGAGTGTCGCCTCGGTCGAGCAATGGTGGATGAAACTGCGATGACATGTCCGATAGGATCTCTGTAATCGCCCTGCCTGACGCCCTGCCTTCAGGTTTTCGACATAAAATTTCACCTCGGTCACACCTGATCTTAATGTCGCCAGCGATCTAATCCAGTGTGCCAGGAATGAGGTACCGTACGGCCGCACTGCGAGAATGCCTTCTTCGCAAATCCCAGTCCTCGCCGTGACTGCTAGGTGCAATACTGCAAGCCAGCTGAACCAATTGAGGATCTGTCCCCTCATCGAGGCGCGGATTGACTTGGATGACGACGGGTCCAGGCTTCGTCCACGGAGTTCAATGTTCGTTGGCCCAGCTGAGGCCGTGAGCTTGCAAGCAATTCTGTGACACGTTGACGATACGATCATGCTCGTCATTAGTCAGCAGGGTTGGTTGGACAATTCACCTCTCGGAAGAGGAAATGGGGTGGCCGGCCGAAGTCCGCCAGCGGCAATAGCAATGACCTCCTTTCCCATCTTGTTAGCGCCGCTGGTTGCAATGGCGCTTGGTACTGAAGACTTCAGTGCAGCTGTTGGCGGTGCCCCAGAACTCGACCTGCTTTTGACGCCGAACCTTTCCGTTCTGTTCCCCATGCGGCAGTCTCGGCTCGATAGGAAGCATCGGCGATTCTTAGACAATGATAACTTCGTGGGGCCGCAGGCGATCCATTTAAACATCGATGGGGCTTTTCACCAAGCGCACAAGAACTCGAGGGACCCGTCGTGTCCTCGCGGCGAAAAAGATGCGACGGCGCAAGGCAAAGGCGCGTTCACATTGGACGGGAAGATGGTCGATCTACCGGTTATTCGAAGGGTCCGAGAAATCATCTCCATGGATCAGGGCGCCGAGTTGGCCGGTTGAAGCCTCGGCGGGTTGGGTCCATTCTGGACACATAGGTTACGGTTTTGGTCAAACCACACTGAGATGACACGACAGTTAGGCGTCATGTCGCTCTGCAATTATTGCTGTCGCGCCATCACATTTCGAGATAGATTACATCATTGCAGTCCGCCCTCGGAAGAGTACCCGTGGAAATCAGGCAGTTAAGATACTTTGTTGGCGTGGTCGAAGCAGGCAGTTTCACGAAGGCCGCTGGCTTTCTGAATGTCGCCCAGAGTGCGCTGAGTCTGCATGTGCGCCAATTGGAGGAAGGCTTCGGCACTCAGCTGCTGATACGCGACAGGACCGGCGTGAGCGTGACGGCGTCAGGAGCCAAACTCCTGGAGCGGGCGCGGGCGATTCTCAAAGAAATTCGAATTACCGAGGTGGAATTGACCAACACAGCCGCTTCCCCCGCCGGGGAGGTGACTATTGGCATTCCGTCTGGAGCTGCTCGCGTCCTGAGCGGTCCGCTGCTTGAGACGGTAAGACACGAACTGCCCAAGGTGTCCCTCAAGATGGTCGAGGGTATGACGGGACCGCTAGAGGAATGGATGGCGGCTGGACGCTTCAATCTGGCGGTTCTGTACCGCACTGCGGACAGTGTGGGGCGAATGACTGTGCTAGCGCGCGAAGACCTTTGTCTGGTGGTTCCGTCCGGCGAGCCACCGTTTGAAGATGCGATATCTCTGGCCGACCTGCATGCATTCCCCCTGGCGGTTCCCATGCGCAACAACAATGTCAGGCGTTCGGTGGCTGATGTCGTCGCACAACACGGTTGCGCGATGGACGTCAAGTTTGAAGTGGACTCGCTCTCAACGATCATCAACATGGTCGTAGAGGGAAAAGCGCATTCTATTCTCGCCCCGTCTGCCGTTCAGAAAGAAGCCTCTCAAGGGCTGGTCCGGACGGTCAAGATAGTCGATCCGGTAATTACCCGCTCCGTGGTGCTTGCTGTAAATCCCAAAGATGAGCGTTCTGCGGCCGTTTCTGCGGTCCGCAAGCTCATTCCGAAGGTCGCCAGAGAATTGATTGAGAGCCGGGGCTGGGTAGCATCGGCTCCTGACGCGACCTGAGAACCATCGATCTGTAAACAACGGCATGACTTCCTTCCTGTCGGAACAGATCGATCTGGATTCCAGATGGATTTAGGCACTAATCGATATTTGACCCGCTGCGACCATCGCGATGAAACTGGCTCAAGCGAGCTCAGCGGCTTCGAAAATTGAAACGGCGCTCGCATGGCCAGAATCACAAGTGGAGCCCGCGATGTCCCACGCCAGGAGCTACGAGCTCTTCATTAATGGCAAATGGCGAGCCGGTGGTAGCCGAGCCACTTTGCCGGTGATCAACCCGGCGACGGAGAAGGTATTTGCCTCAGTGGCCTCGGCTACGGTTCCAGACTTGGATGAAGCTCTTGCTTCGGCAGAACGCAGCCGCAAGGCGTGGTCCTCACGCCCCGCCAAAGAGCGTGGCGAGATCCTCGTCTCTGCCGCCAGCAATCTGGCTGAGAAAGCTGGCGCCGCAGCCAGGGACCTGTCGTCCGAACAGGGAAAGACGATTGCCGAAGCAACAGGAGAGTACGCGCGCGCAGTCGAAACGCTGGAATGGAATGGCCGGCATGCCGATGAGTTGTCGACCCCGATTCCGTTGGGTCCGAACAGGATGATCGTCCCGGAGGCCCTCGGTGTCGTCGCTGCCTTTACGCCGTGGAACTATCCAGCCGTTCTCATCGCCCGCAAGCTCGCCCCCGCGCTGGCGGCAGGCTGCCCGGTGATCCTCAAAGGGGCCGAAGAGACGCCAAGCGTGGCTGTCCATGTCGTGGAATCTTTGCGTCAAGCAGGGATACCGGAAGGCGTGGTCAACCTGGTGTTCGGTGTTCCTGTGCATATATCACGGCATCTGCTCAGTTCGCCAATTGTCAAAGTCTTGACGTTCACGGGGTCGACCGCTGTTGGGAAACAGCTGGCCACACTGGCCGCGAATAATCTGCAGCGCTGCATCCTTGAGCTCGGTGGACATTCCCCGGTTATTGTGTGCGAAGATGCCGACCTGGCAACGGCGATACCGGCTATTTCGGAATACAAATTCGAGTGCGCGGGCCAGAGTTGTAATGCGCCCAGCAGGATTCTTGTCGCCCGATCCCGCTATGAGGAATTCCTGTTCCGGATGACGGAGGCGGTCCGAAAAATCAGGATCGGTCCACCGGATGACCCTGCAACGCAGATGGGTCCCATGGCAAACGCGCGGCGAATCGAGGCCATGCAACGCCTGACCAAAGATGCGGTAGAGGGCGGCGCCCAAATCGAGACCGGTGGCATCCCCCTTGACCGACCGGGGTTTTACTGGCCGCCAACCATCCTGACTGGCGTACCGAAGGAAGCGAGAGTGCTTCATGAAGAGCCGTTCGGACCAATTCTCACCGTGGCTCCTTTCGATACGATCGAAGAGGCGATCGATGAAGCCAACGCCACGGAGTACGGTCTGGCCGCCTACTTGTTTACTGGCGCGGCCGATACGCAACAGAGGCTTGTGGGCGGTCTTTCTGCGGGCGCTGTTAGTGTGAATTACCTGAAAGGGGTTTCCGCTGATGCCCCTTATGGAGGAGTCAAACAAAGCGGCTATGGATATGAAGGCGGCGAGCAGGGGGTGCGAAGCTTCCAGATTCTGAAAATGGTCAATGGCCTCGGTTCATTTGGATAAAATCCGGTGGGAAACAGAACACGGACCATGGCCGGTAGCGACATCACAAGGAGCGTCGCCGACGCCCTTCAGTACATCTCGTACTATCATCCTCCAGATTATATCCGGTCTCTTTCTCACGCATACACGCGAGAACAGAGCCCGTCGGCGAAGAATGCCATAGGTCAGATTCTGCTGAACTCCCGCATGGCGGCCTTTGGGCGGCGCCCGATTTGTCAGGACACCGGACTTGTGGTTGTCTTCGCAAAGGTCGGCATGGATGCCCGCATTAAGTCAACAGCCAGTTTCGCGGATCTTGTGAATGAGGGCGTACGTCAAGCCTATCTCGATCCGGACAATCCCCTTCGGGCATCGATCGTTGCGGATCCCCTCGCTAGACGGGTCAACACCCGCGACAACACACCGGCAGTTGTCCATGTCGACCTGGTGCAAGGTAACCAGATTGAGATCACCATCGCCGCGAAAGGCGGCGGGTCGGAGAACAAGGCACGTTTTACCACCCTCAATCCCACCGCCTCCGTTTCCGACTGGGTGGTCAATACCGTTTCGACCCTTGGCAGCGGGTGGTGTCCACCTGGACTGATCTCTGTCGGCATCGGTGGTAGCGCTGAAAAGGCGATGCTGCTGGCCAAGGAGGCCATGAACGAGCCCATAGATATGGCGGAACTGATCGCAAGGGGGGCGTCAAGCGCAGAAGAGGGGCTGCGGATTGAGCTTTATGAGCGGATCAACGCGCTTGGTATCGGCGCCCAAGGCCTTGGTGGTCTGACGACAGTCGTTGACGTCAAGGTTGCGACCTATCCTACTCATGCAGCGTCCAAGCCTGTGGCGCTCATCCCGCAATGCGCCGCCAACCGGCACCTGAAGTTTACTTTGGACGGCTCTGGACCCATCAGCCTCCAGCCGCCCGATTTGCGCGAATGGCCCGACATCGGAGCCGACGAATTGAACCCAGCCGGCGTCCGGCGGGTCAATTTAGATACGCTTACGAAGGAAGAGACGGCATCGTGGCGCTGCGGTGAAACGCTCCTGCTTTCTGGAAAGATGCTGACGGGCCGTGACGCTGCCCACAAACGAATGGTCGAACTGATTGATGCCGGCAAGCCGCTCCCAGTCGATCTGAGGGGCCGCGTGATCTACTACGTCGGTCCCGTCCGGGCAGTGAGGAATGAAGTCGTTGGACCCGCCGGTCCAACAACCTCCAGCCGCTTGGACGATTTTACGGACAAGGTGCTCGCCGAAACCGGCCTTTTCGCGATGGTGGGCAAAGCGGAGAGGGGACCGGCGGCCATCGCGTCGATTGTAAGACACAGAACGCCATACCTTGCTGCAGTGGGTGGCGCTGCGTACCTGATTTCAAAGTCGATTAAGGCGGCGCGGATTGTCGCCTTTGAAGACCTGGGCATGGAAGCCATCTATGAATTCGATGTGCAGGACATGCCCGTCGTCATGGCTGTCGATGTTGAGGGAAACTCCATTCACAATTCCGGGCCTCTTGAGTGGCGTAAGCGTATGGCAGCCGACAGCATCGCACGCAACATCGGTGTTTGAGTCTTTCCGGTTGGGCGATTTCGGCCAGACCCGAGCGCCAAATTATCGGGCAAGCCATAAGACGAGCGGCATTTGCGGTGCCCTGCGCCTCGGCGAGCCGGCCAAGCAAGGCCTTCAATTCACCCTAATAGTTGAATGTGCGAGTGAATACTGCATTGAGTATGCCGTCCATGCGATCGAGGGTCGAATGCAGTCGCGCGTCTATCAAGTACGGCAGCGAGATTCAAGAAAATCGGTTATCTATTTATCATGGTCTCCGCCGCCGCCGACTATTCTCTCCAGCTGCACCATTGCCCCGTTGGGCGTTGGGGCGATAGCCAAATTACTTCTGCAGCTTTTCTCAGCGGATCGCTCACCCTCAGCTGATTTTCGTACCCCATTCTGGCACATCTCGGGCCTGGAACGGATGCCTTCCACTGCTACATTCGCTCGTTTCAATTGATGATAGAATTGATCGGCACACAACGCGATGTCATCGCTGAGAGCATAGGTTATGAAGTCGAAACCCGATCCCGTGCAACTCGACAGTTGGGACCTGCGGATCCTCTCCGAAATTCAGGCAGACGGTCGGATTTCAAAAAGTGAGCTTGCAAAACGAGTTCATCTTTCGGCGTCCGCCTGTTCGGAGCGGCTCCGAGCACTCAAGGCCGCGGGGATTATTGAGGGATTTTATGCGCGGCTGAGTCCTGCCCTCATCGGCGGCATGATCTTTGTGATGGTGGAGGTCGTGCTGGATCGTCATCGTCTTGAGGACCAACGACACTTCGAAACTGCTATCCAAGACATTCCGGAAATCCTGGACTGCTGGGCAATTGGGGGGCGCGTGGATTATCTGATGCGGGTCGCATCTCGTTCTATGGCCGCCTATCAGGATTTCATGGAGGGACTGCTGCAGGCAGGCTTGGGGATTGATCAATACTATAGCCTTGTCGTCACGAAACCAGTGAAGTCCAATTCACCGATACCTTTGTCCGCCCTGAGGCAACGGTAACCCAAAAGCTAAGTTTCAACGGCGTTTGGCACGGATCCCGTAGATTCGTCGGCAAAAGGCACCCATTCCGACGAAACTCAAGGGACATTTGCGGTATACTAATTGCTGGAAAAAGGTGGCCGAGCGCTATCCGCCAGTTGATCGCGAGCAAGGACGATGCGCTTGAGCAATCTGGAACCGATCTATTCCAGGAGAGGATCGAAGCAGCCATCGGACGCACTTGCCCAGCACGGTTACGGCGAGAAGCCAAACCGGATCGTGCCTGGTTGAGGAGGCGTCCATATCTAAGATGCGAAGTGCCGAAAAATGCCTCTACCGCTACTTCAAGGGGGGAACTTTCGCCCTGGATTGGCGATCAGTGGCGATTGAGCTTAGTCGCGGTCAGCGCATCCGTGTAGGGGGCGAAATCTACAGCGAGGGTTTGGCAAGCCGACGGGTAGCGGGAGTGCAAGCTGGCCCGCTCGGCCTTGGCGACCAACCCGGCCCTCGACGCCTGCGGACATTCGGAGATCGCGTTTTTACGTCCTAAGTTCGTTGCTGTTCGAGATTAGGAGATCGTCTGTCCTGTTTGACATTGCTGGTCTCCGCAGCCTTCTAAGCGAGGAGCATGGCTGTGCCGGGATCGCGTAGGTGGGTGACAAGGCCGGTCACTCCTGCCACCCGACGTGGTCTTTGAGAAGGTGGAGGTTGCGCTACCGGCTGGAGAGCATGGTGCCAGTTTTCACAAGACAAGGGTCGCTTAATCGAATGGGCGTCAAGTTCATAGATTGCGAACAGATCATGGGGGGATTTGAATAGTGCTACTGACCGAGGCAGAGCTGAAAAGAGTTGCGAATGCCAGTCGAGGACATAGAGCCGCATCGATCGTTCTAAAGGAAGAGACGGCCGCAGCTACAGCCAGATCGTCATTCGACGTTTTTCTGTCACATTCTTTCAAGGACGCAGAGATCGTTCTCGGTGTGAAGCGAATTTTCGAGGAGCTTGGGTTCACTGCTTACGTAGATTGGGTCGAAGATTCACAACTGGACCGCACAAAAGTCTCCTCGGCCACCGCCGAGTTGCTGCGGACCCGTATGAGGCAGTCAAAGACGCTAATCTATGTGCATTCAAACAATTCTCCAGGATCCAGATGGATGCCTTGGGAGCTTGGCTTTTTCGATGGGTTTCGGACCGCGGTAGCGGTTCTGCCCGTGGCAAAAAATTCTTCGGAAACATTCTCCGGGCAAGAATTTTTGGGCCTATACCCTTACATTGATGGGACAGGACCTGCATTCCTGTTTATGAACAGAGGGACCGCGCCTCGCTCAAGAATAGGCTCTGTAAGCTCGACTGCTAACCTCACGTTTGCCAAATCCTGGCTTAAAGAATTTACCGCCACAAAATAGACTGGTGTGCTTCAAAAATGAAATATCCTGGACTCTATAATAGCGCCGACGTGGCATCCAACGAGCAGCAGGCGACGTTTCTGCGCCTGATCCGGGCAGAGTACGTTCTTCTTTTTTTAGCGTCGGTGCTCTCTTTGGACTTGTCGCCATCAAAAGCCTATTTCGGTGTCTATGCTGCGGTATTTCTTTGCTCAATGGGAGTCCTCATTTTCCGGTCGGTCACAAAGCCCGAGCAGGTCTGGTATCAGGCTCGAGCTCTGGCAGAGTCGGTGAAGACATTGACTTGGCGCTTCGCGATGCGAGCACAGCCGTTCGATGACGCGCGCGCCGCTGACGCCAGAGCTGATTTTCGAAAGCTCATGGAAGGTATCCTTGATAGCAATCGTCACCTTGGTAGCGCGTTGAGCGGCACCGATTCAGCATCCCCCCAAACAACCGACCAGATGATGTCGATAAGGGACTCCCCGCTAAAAGAAAGAAAAGACCTATATCTGCAGAGACGAATCTGCGACCAACGGAAGTGGTACGAGAAGAAGGCGCGCTCGAACAAGAGGTCCGCGAAAGTCTGGATGGGCCTTGGTATTTTTGCATACGCTCTGGGATTCTCGTTCATCGTAGTACGCATCGCTGACCCCGCGATGCCAGGCTGGCCGACCGAGCCGCTAATTGTCATCGCCGCCTCCCTTATTGGGTGGACCCAGATCAAGAAATTTAACGAATTGGCATCGGCTTACACGTTGACAGCTCACGAGATCGGCTTGACTGCCGACCTTATTACGGACGCCAACTCGGATGAGGCATTCTCCGCCGCGGTGAACGAAGCCGAACTGGCTTTCTCACGGGAGCACACCCAGTGGGTTGCTCGTCAAAACAACTAAGAGACAACAATGGCATACAGCGATCCGACCTATGTAATATTTGACGGCGATGAAGACGCTTGGGCATACCGCTTTATGAAAGGGTGGAACGCCAGCGAGAATGTGAGTTTTGAATTCGCGAACGCTCACGATCTGGACAATATGACGAGCCGAGCACAGGACGAAGATTATGTTAAACGCAATCTTCGCAACAGAATGAATGGATCGAGCCAGGTACTTGTCCTGATCGGTGAGAAGACGAAAAACCTTTTTCGCTTCGTGCGCTGGGAAATGGAATTGGCTCTTGATCTAGGTCTGCCGATAATCGCAGCAAACCTTAACGGCTCGCGGCAACAAGATGTGAGCTGTCCGCCTATCATCAGGGACAAATGTGTTGTGCACGTGCCGTTCAAGATGAAGGCCATCAAGCACGCGCTAGCCAATTGGCCGAGCGAATTTCATCGGCTTTCAAACGCTCAGCGTGGCGATGGCGCCAGGAGCTATGGCGAAAGCACCTATCGCGATCTCGGCTTATAATCGCCACCTAAAAGCACTTAGCCGCCCAAACATCCTCGCCATCCGCTGGCGGCGACTAGCCTTAGCAACGTCCGCCAGCGTGTTCCGAGCTTGCCGAGCGATGATAAGAAGAGCACGACGTCCGATTTGCTGAGTTTGGCTGAAAGCTGCAGGTCATGTGCAACCTATTAGAGGAGCCCCGCTCGAAGCGTCGGATCGTCAGACAAGATCATGTCGCGCGAGGGCGCTGGTTTCGCGAGGAAAAGGAGCGGCTGTTCGATGTTTGAGGCTTGATCCAGCGTTTCGAGACTGCACGAGCGGCCAGCATTGATGGAGGCAGCTTTTCAGGCCGCGCAATTCTGTCGGCTCGCCCCCTCCTGCGAGCCGCAGCTCGGCTCGCCCTGCGCAGCAACCACGAATTTGCGATCGCAAGAAAGGCAACACGCTGACGATAGAACTTGGCGGCGCTGGTCGGCTGCGAATCAAGATGTCAATGGCAAGGAGCTCTCGCCGCGCGTCTTTGCCGGGCCGAACCTTCTGGCTATGCTCCTTCGAGAAGTCTGCCGAGCACCAGCCGCCGCACCGCCAAAGCTATCAATATGCGCGAGGGCACGACCTCAGCCTCTCAGCGCTGGCCAACCAGGTTGGAGCCTGTGCCGCGGCACGGAACCCGCTGCCTGCTGATCGAGGCGAATGTGCTTTGCCCCTGATCACCTCATTACCACCCTTGGGAAGGGCAAGACCGATCCGGACCGTCAGAATGTAAGGGATGACCGGCAGTTCGGCGGAACATGGCCGCCGGCGCTCTATCGTGCCTCGCGCGGCCGGCGGGAACAGCGTCCCGAGCGCTATTCATCCGTCAATATCGCCCGCTAATCGGGCACTATGCTGGGCGCATGCGCGTCGTAAGCTGTTCGTGTTTGCAGGACGCGCCCCCGACCCTCGGCTAAGGCGAAGGTGACGCCTTAGTTTTCACGGCAATTCGGGCCGATCCCGCGAATTTCACGGCGAATAACCTGCATTCCCGAGAAACTCAAGGGACGTTTCCGGTATGCTATTTGCTAAACAGGTGGCTGGCCGAGTGCCCTCCGCCAATTTATCGCGAGGAGAGGGACATGCGCTTGAGCAATCTGGGAACCGAGCAACTCCGGGAGAAGGATAGAAGCTTCGTCTTCCATCCTTCTACGCATCTGGCCAAGCACAGCCGAGGCGAAACGCCAAATAGGATTATGGCCGGTGCGGAAGGCGTCTATATCTGGGACACCGAAGGCCGAAGGAGCCTCGACGGTTTCGGAGGACTCTACTGCGTCAACATGGGATATGGATGCACGGAGATCGCCGAGGCCATTGCCAGGCAAGCACACGAATTGCCGTTCGCGCACGTCTATGCCAGCCAAGGTACGGAGCCGGTCGCCCTGTTGGCAGAGGCCGTGGTCGAGTATTTCGGTCAGAACATGCGAAGGGTCTATTTCGGCCTCTCCGGTTCCGATGCCAACGAAACCAACATCAAGCTGGTCTGGTACTATAATAACATTCTTGGCCGGCCCGAAAAGAAAAAGATCATCTCGCGAAATCGCGGCTATCACGGGTCTGGATTGGTCACGGGTAGCCTAACTGGCCTTCCCTTCTTTCACAATTTCTTCGACCTGCCTCTGGATTTGGTGCGCCATACAACCACGCCGCACTATTACCGCCAGGCGCGTGTCGAGGAGAGCGAGGAAGCGTTCTCCCGGCGCTGTGCCGATGAGCTTGAAGCCTTGATCCTGGCCGAAGGACCGGAAACGGTTGCAGCTTTTATCGGAGAGCCGGTACTTGGGACAGGAGGTATTGTGCCGCCCCCCAAAGGGTACTGGACGTCCATTCAAGCGGTGCTCGACAAATACGATATCCTTCTAATCGCGGATGAAGTGGTCTGTGGCTTCGCGCGAACCGGCGAGAAGTTCGGTTCCCACCTGTATAACATGCGTCCGGATTTCGTGACCATCGCAAAGGGTTTGAGTTCCGCCTACCTCCCCATCTCCGGGTCAATCATTGGCGACCGTGTCTGGTCGGTTTTGGAACAAGGAACTGAGAAGCACGGCGCACTCGGCCACGGCTGGACATATTCGGGGCACACGCTTTGTGCCGCAGCCGCGCTCGCCAATATTCGACTGCTTAAAGAAAAAAATATTCTGGAGCATGTCCGCGATGTTGGACCGTATTGGCAAGACCGGATGAAGGCCGAGCTGGCGGGACATCCCATCGTTGGTGAAGTTCGCGGAGTGGGTATCCTGTCGGCCGTAGAGATGATGCGGGACCCAAAACAAAGGATACCATTCGAACCCGACCTTCAGGTCGGGGTGCGCACTGCAGCTGCTCTGTTTGAGAATGGTGTCATCGGACGGGCCATGCCGCATGGCGACATCCTCGGTTATGCCCCCCCCCTGATCATTACCCGAAAAGAGATCGACATCATTGTCGACGCGACGGTAAAGTCGGTCGATACCACCTATCGCGCGCTGAAGGCCGAGGGTGCCGTATGATTTTGCGATCGCGAAGGAGCGAGTCCGGAGGCAGGCATGTCCCTGCGCGCTACTGCGCCGAGCAGACCCAAAACTGTTGAATTCCAGATATCTGATCTTGAGCATGCTCCGGGCTATTTCAGTCACGATTTGTAACCGAATCAGTTCTGCCGCCGCTGTCCTGTTGCCCAACGACCAGGACCTCTGTGCGGCGCGCCCTGCGGGTGTACCTCCCCGCCGGCAGGGCGCCCTTTTTGACCCACGTAATCAGTATCATTATGGCCCGTGCGGGATCGAGGGTCTGGTAAAGGTCATCTGCACGTTCCGATGCAGATTGAGCTTAGACGTGCCCTTTACATCATTGCAGCGGGCCATAATCATTGCGGTGAATTTTATCACGTCAGGTATATAGAAGGACGATACTCACACGCCACCCCGTTCACAAGGAAAGGCATTTTAATATTGTTGAGACGATTTGCCTATCAAAGAAAAGAAAGCATCGCAACACTTCTTTGCGGATCACGGCGCCCCGGGTGGGGGATGAGCGGCTATCCGAATTGTTATGCTAATGCCGACCCAAATTCCTGCAAAAGCTGGGGTCAATGATGGCTTTTGGTCAGCGCAGGATGATTTCTCCTGATTTGGTCGGTGCAGGGGCGGTCATGATTTAATGCATGGAGATTCTCTGATTGAGCTGTTGAGATCATGAGGCGTCTGCCAGACGCCCATCGGGTGAGCCCAGCATGATTGGGATGACCGACGAAGATCGAAAGTGTGGCAGCATTCTGGAGCCCGGTCAGCCCAGCGACGCCCGCGAATTCAATCACGTTTGTCGGGACATACACGACGCAGCCGGAAGGCGTGCAGAAAGAGGAAGAATCGAGCGCGACGATGACGAGGCACATGCCACTTGTTTTCGAGACATTCCTTGAAAGACTGTCACAGAGTATCGATGAGGCAGATTTCCGGGATGCCATGGCTGAGGCGGCCGGACGACTTGACCTAATCTTCTTTGCCTACCTCTCCTTGCCAGCACGGCCTTCCGGCAAACCGAGGTTAATTTCAAACTATCCACCCCGCTGGACCAGACAGTATCTGGAAAATCAGTATGAGAAACTCGATCCTGTGGTCTTGCGTGCTCGAAATGGCGGCTGCCCGTTTCACTGGGGATCGAATTTGGGAGGCGATAAAATGTCGCCGGCTCAACAGCAGCTATTCGATGAGGCGGCTCAATTCAGCATCTGCTGCGGTTTGACGATCCCAATTGTCGATCTCCGCGGCCGCATCGCTGCGGTTACTTTTGCCGCCGATGAGCCTCGTCCAGTATTTCTTCGGGTCGCTGAGCGGTACGAACAAGCTCTTCAACTGATGGCGGCCTGCTTTCATCGTTGCGTTCGCCGCAAATTGCCGAGCGATCGAACAGTGGATGGGGTTTCGCTGACATCCCGCGAATATGAGTGCCTGAGGTGGGCAGCGCGGGGTAATTCAGCCTGGGTGACCGGCCGCATCTTGGGTATCAAGCCACGCACGATCGCTTTTCATTTGGACAATGCCAAGAAGAAGCTAGGCGTGCGAACCCAAAATCAGGCTATAGCCCTTTTGGGGTCCGAAGGGTCCTCAATTGTCTGAGAAGCTTTTTGATCCCCTTGTGCTCGGGCCATTCGATCGCGCGCTTTGTATCGAGCGTTGACTGGATGCCGAGATCTTCTGTTCCGCCGGCTCGGGCGATGCAGCCGTATTCTTCCAGTCCGCGCCGGTGATCATAGTCTATGGGTGCTCGAGCGGGTGTGTCGTCGCTGACGAGCTAGTTGTGGAGCCTCAACAGGTTGTCCTCGGTTAGAGCGAGGCGACTGATAGGTGTTTTGGACTTTAGGCTCCCGTGGGGACGGTGCCAATTGTATCTGTGCAGCCAGACCGGCAACTCTGCGGCGCGGTGATCTGAAGTCGGATAAGCGATGGCATAAGCCCATTCGCGCAGTGCTGTCTGGATGAAGCGCTCGGCCTTGCCATTGGTCTTGGGTGTATAGGGTCTTGTCCTGACGTGCTTGAGGCCGAGATCGCGGCAGGCCTTGGCGAAGGCCTTTGATCTGTAGCAGGAGCCGTTGTCGGTCATGACGCGGGCTATCGTGACGCCGAGGCTGGCGTAGTAGGCCACCGCCGCCTTGAGGAAGGCGATGGCGCTTTCTTTTTTCTCGTCGGGCAGGATCTGCGAGAAGGCGATGCGGGAGGCGTCGTCGATGCAGACATGGACGAACTCCCAACTGCTGCCGCGCGAGCTGGCATTGCCGGTGCGCTTGCCGGTAATGCGATGACCGATGCGCTCGAAACGACCGAGCTTCTTGATATCGATATGGATCATCTCGCCAGGATGCTCGCGCTCGTAGCGTCGGATCGGCTCGGCCGGTTCGATATCCCGCAACCGCGACAGTCCGGCACGCTTGAGAACCCGGCTAACGGTGGCGGGCGAGACGCCGACCTCATGGGCGATGTGCTTGCCGGTCCAACGTTGCCGCCGCAGCGCCATGATGCGCTCGGCGATCAACGCAGCGGTGGCCTGCGGCATATTGGCGGGCCGCGAGGAACGGTCGATCATGCCGGCCCGCCCTTCGGACTTGTAGCGCTCGACCCAGCGCGCCACGATCTTGGCCGACACGCCGTAGACACGCGCCGCATGGGCTTTGGAGAAAGCGCCTTCTATCACCGACAGCGCCATCTCCTCTCGACGCAGCGGTGTGAGACGGGCATTCTTATGGATGTTCATTCGGACCCTCCGGTGAGTGCTGAAGCTTGGTAACTCCAGTCTCCCCGGTCCGGTCCGAATGGACAACCTCCCGAAAGCTCACAGCTAGTCGTGCGGTTATATAGTTTCCGAGGATGGCCCGCTTGCATACCTGCCTGCCGGTAATCTCTAACCCTTGACTTAGGGCGATGGCTATCGGTTATGCGGCTTGAAAGCGAAGAGGTGGACCCTTCGTCGAGCGCCGGTACGATATGGAGTGCTGCTCCGGGCTAATACCCATCCAGACAGAGCGGAACCTTCTATCACGTCAGACGCTCGGACAGTTGCCAAACCCCGATTTCCTGGGAACTGAATTGTGCTCGCCACCGGGTCCATTTTGCCGGCGCGTCTGTGGTGCAGGCCCCGATCAGCCTGACCAATGGCACAGGAACGCTTCTATGACCGAGCACTGCGAATTTGTCAGCTGGCGAACAATTCCTTGTAGCCGCTCGTCACCATCCAGTTCGCACGGTCGAGATGACTACGAAGCGCCTTCCTGGCGCGCTCCGGTTCAAGTGCCGGATCAATGCCGAGGATCAGTTGGGCCATTTCCTCTTCGGGCGCCTCATCGGCTGAGGCGTCCAGGAGCCTCATATAGATGGTAAAGTGCGCCCTGTCGTAGGCGGTAAGACGGTCAGACCAAGGGACTTCGTCGAGCAGTGTTGAGCTTTGAGTCCTATCTGTTCCCGTTGATTGATTCATGTCTGCCGCGAACCTCGCATGTTGATCGCTGGATCCAAGGCAGAATATCCCAAAATGGGATAATCCGAAACGGGGATTAGTCGCTGAGCCGGTCTCTACCTGCCGGTTCACCTAAATGCCCAAATCTCTTCGATCTCCCCGCCACCAGCGGTTTCTGGCCCAGTTGATCTCACTGCGCAATGTCAAAGGGCTGACGCAGGCGCAGGTGGCTGAGAAGCTTGGTCGTCCGCAATCTTTCGTGGCGAAATATGAGGGTGGCGAACGGCGTCTCGATGTCATTGAGTTTCTCGACGTAACTGCGGCCCTCGATGCTGATCCGTGTGAGATTCTGTTGAGCCTGCGCACGTAGTGGGCGCCCGCGCCCATCACCGCGCGTGCCGTGTGCCGGTGGGTCGAGCCCCGATTTTCTTGGCTCTGGCGTCTCGACCATTCCGCTGCGCCTCCTAGCGCGTCGTTAGACTCTCGCAATTCGCTCTGTTTTGTGCCTTTCTCAGCAGGTGGCGCCGCATCCTTCTAGGCCCGCCGCGGCGTCCCGCAACCCTTAGCCAGCTGTGAGCTTTCAGTAGGTTGTCCATCCGGCCCTTCGGATGCGGTGCGGCTCAGACGGCGGACCCGTTCCTGTCATGATTCGCCGCCGCACCCATTCCTGGGAAGCAGCCATTGGCGAGCGGAGGACAAAATGATGAGACAGCGAAGCGCTGGGCCATCCGCGCTGTGGTGATACGTCGATGCATGGCGGTTGCGCGACTTCGTTGCTTGAAGCGAAGCGACCGCACCGCCCATTTCGTCAACTGGCGAACAAATCCTTGTAGCCGCTCGTCACCACCCAGTTTGCACGGTCGAGATGACTGCGAAGAACGTTGCGTGCGCGCTCAGGTTCGCGTGCCGGATCAATGCCGAGGATCACTTTGGCCATTTCCTCTTCAGTGGCGTTGTCGGCCGAGGCGTCCAGGAGCCTCATATAGGTTGTAAAGTGGTCCTTGTCGTAGGCTGTAATGCGGTCCGACCAGGGGACCTCGTCGGCGAACGGCGTGTTCGATCTGGGCTGCAACATCGCTAATTCTATCTCCGGCCAATGGACCCGCGAAGCCCTGTGCCTGCTAAATGTGGATTACATATTATAGTTGATAAACTCAAGCCGCCTGATCCGCTGGCTTGCGTGCATGGATATGCGCAAGTTGGTCGGACGGAATGTGCAGAGGATCAGGCAAAGGAAGCGCCTGACGCAGGAGCAGCTTGCGGAGATTTCCGGGTTCAGTCAGCAGTACATCAGCGGCTTGGAGAAAGGCCGAAGAAATCCGACAATTATCACGATCTATGAACTGGCATTGGCCCTCGGCGTCAGCCACATGGATCTGGTTCGGCCCGACAAACAGGCATGATACACCCGCCCTCCAAGTAGCTGGCCGCCTGATGGCGCGCGCCGGGTGCTCGTGAACCCAGGCTTTTCTTAGGGTCCCCCGGCAGCCCCTGCCATTTGGCTCGCCCTGGCCCGGCGCACCCTATTGGACAGTCGGCCGCTGCGGTTTTTGTCAGCCTTTCCTGGGGCGGTCGGCATTGCCTTTTAGGCCCGCCGCGGCCTCCCGCAACCTTCGCTCTCGCTTCAGGTCCTTCTCTTGGTTACGATCCTTCGGATGCGGTTCGCCTCTTTCAGCGGGCCTAATCGCTTTCTGCCGCCCACCCCACGGGGACAGCCACGCGAGACTAGTATGGAGCGTTGCGGTTAGCGCACGAACAGCAAAGGAACTGAAAAAACAGGCAACTGTCGAAGCATGGCTGAACCAGCCATCGTGTCGGCATCTTGGAGCCGCGTGTTCGCCTTGAGGCCCTGCCGGTAGGATCCCTGCAGTTGAAGTCATTGTCGGCATTCTGACAACAATGGACATGAACCGCCGAACTATCAAGGCGACCAGGTTGTTGTCTAGCAATGGTTTTCCGAATCGGCACGGCACTTGCGTTACCAAAAACAAGTACGCCGCGGCACGGATCGCCCAAGAGGCTGAACGACCTGATCTGTTTGACCCTCGCAGCAGGGGTGGATGGCTAACACAAAGGAAACTTTGAAGGTGGACGTTTTCGAAAGTTCTCCAATACCTGTCAGGAAAACACGGACGCCATCTTTCTCGGTGGATCTAGCCTTGCTGGGAGTCGCATTCGTTTGGGGGGCGAGCTATCCGGTCGGGAAAGGCGCACTGTTCTACGCGCCGGTTTCGATACTTGTTCTTTATCGCTTCCTGATTACTACGATCATTACGGCAGTGGCTGCAAGACATGAGATCGCATTGGTCTCCTGGGGCGATTTCATCCGCGGCTTCGCATTGGGAACAATACTTTTTTGCATCTTTATTGCTGAAACTTACGGCGTTGCATCGACAAGCGCAATGAACACGGCCTTGATCATATCGCTTTGTGTGATTTTCACGCCGAGCATCGACTATGGGCTATCACGGCGACTTCCACCTACGGGCATTTTGGCAAGTGCTGCCATAGCGTGCATCGGTGTCGGCATTCTCACTGGCGGGATCAGCAGGTTCAGCCCGGGTGACGCGCTTGTCTTGGGGGCCGCGATTCTGCGAGCGGTTATGGTCGTTTCCACCAAACGCCTTCTGGCCGGCCGGCAGATTTCATCTGCAGCCCTGACGGCCATCCAAGGATCGACGGTGGCAACACTTACTTTCGTTTTGGCCGTCGCTCAGTTCGGAATTTCAGGCCTTGTTGTGAGGGCCACCCTTCAGTTTTGGGGCGCTGTTGCCTTCCTTGCACTCTTCTGCACCCTCGCTGCATTCTACATTCAAAATGCCGCAGTGAGAAAATCCACACCGACACGGGTTGGCTTCTTGATGGGAACAGAACCTTTTTTTGGTTTCGTTCTAGCGCACCTTCTTCTGAATGAGCCTTTGACAGTACCGAGCTTGATAGGCGCAGGCCTCGTCCTCGCTGCGACGTTTGCTGGCATCTGGTTTGAGAGCAGGACATCCAAATGAACCCCATCTTGGCTTCCACCAAACCCGCCATCGGCGGCATTTCGAGTTTTGAAGATCTGGAGGCTTTTCCGGACCGAACCGCACCAGTTGCAACCATGTTCAGCGGCGGTCTCGACAGCACCTATCTTCTCTACAAGCTGCAAAGCCTTGGCTTTGCGAACATTGAAGCTGTCGCAGCGGATGTCGGAACGCGCATCGATCAGCCTTTGTTGGAACGGACGGCAGCCATGTTCGGCGCGCGCTTTGTCTGCCTCGAAGGGCGGGATGCCTTTGTCGAACAAGGCGTGAAATCAGCCATTCGAGCCCACGCCAAGTACCTTGGCATCTATCCGTTGAGCAGTTCGTTGAGCCGTCCCATAATCGCATCTTTGGTTGTTAATCATGCTAGGTCAATCAACTCACGGCTGGTTCTTCATACAGCAAACCTTTCTCAAAACAGTCTTCCGCGCCTTAACAATAGCATTAAGCGCTCAGGATTTTCCGGCAACTTCGGCAGTCCGTATGAATGCTCTGTGATATCCCGACAACAGAAGACCTCCGACCTGTCCAAGTGTGGAGCGACTTTTGTGGCGGACCGCACGTGGAGCGCGGACGAAAACCTCTGGTGTCGGGAATTCGAGTCGGGGCCTTTGGAAGATCCCGAGAACTTTTCCATCCCCGAGGAGGCATTTGCTTGGACGCGCCACATTCCCGCAGAGCAGCCGGTAGAGATCAAACTCGGGTTTGCAGACGGAAGTCTCGTGTCAATTGATGACCGTGATGTTGCATTGGTCGACGCAATCCCGTTCCTGAATAACACGGTCGGCAAATTCGGGCACGGCCGCTTTGTCGGGCTTGAACACATCACAACCGGCCAAAAGGTTCTCGAAGTCCGCGAGGCCCCTGCCGCGGCCATTATCTTCGACGCGCTGCGTCACCTCGAAACCGCTTCTCTTGACGTGGCATCAATCGTTTTGAAGCAAGGGCTTGAGCAAGCCTGGTCCCAAGAGGCGGTTTCAGGTGCATGGGGCAGTACTATTCACCAGATGTGCGAACGGGCCATTGCATCCGCCCTCGAGGGCGTTAGCGGGAGCGTCAGCTACATAGTCGATCACACACGCTTTTTACCTCGGTCGATCCGAGCCAGGACGCCGAGATACATTAGGGACCGCGACCTTTGGGAATACCAAGCCGCAACCCACATAGCGTTGTCCAAAGCGTTCCGTCCTCGCCAAGTCACCAAAAGGGAGACACCCGTGGAAAACAACGCACCCCAGGCGCCGGCCAACCTCAGTCAACAATGCACTGACGGTCTGGTGACAAATGGATGGTGGTTTTCAAAAGGCGAGCGCGCCGAAGCCTGCTTTGGCATCGAAATTGATGCAGCCTGGAAGAACTTTGCTGACCATTGGAATCGACTTCTTCTCGATGAATACATGCGTGACGGCGGAACATATCGTTACCGGCGCTATAGCGCTTTTGAATATGACGCGACTGACGGAATCTTTAGGCTCCTACCCCACGCCCCCTACGAACAATCAAAAAGTGTCAATCATCTGAATGGCGGCTTCAAGCGCCACTTCGAGCCCCTTGAAAACTCCTTTATAGACCATCCCGTCTTAGAAAAGATTCTGACAGGTTTCTGCAGAATTCTATGTGAAGCCGCCCGACATGATCGTTGGAATATCAAGATCCATCCCTACCGGATTGTCGCGCGCGATGGTGTAAATGGCAAACCGGCACCCGAGGGCCTTCACCAGGACGGGGTGGACTTCATTGCTTGCTATATGATTGGGCGGGTCAACGTCACCGGCGGCATGAGCATGATCACCGACGCCTCAAAGGAGTTCCTCGGCGAGGTCGAAATGAACTCCCCGAATGATTTTGTGATCTGCAACGACCGCGAAACCTTTCACGATGTATCGTCGATTGTGGCCGAAAACCTGAAAATGCCGTACGCTTATCGCGACGTCCTTGTGATCGCCTTCGAGAAATTATAACGCCCAGCGCGCCGAGAGCATTTTCAACAAGGTTCAATACTGCTTGGTATCCTCTCGGGTGTTCCTGGTGCGGGAACAATGCAGGATTAATTTCTTGCATCTAAACACCTAGATAGCAGTTTCGCCTCTCTGGTATGATGGTTTTTGGCCTCGCGGATCTCGCGTAATACGAATGACCGTGGACACCCCCGATCTTCGCAAGAAAGTGAGAAATTATCCTCATGCTGTCCGACGAGGTGGTCTGCGGCTTCGGAGGCACCGGGAACTGGTTTGGTAGCCAGACATTTGGGATGGAACCGGACATGCTCTCGATCGCCGGGGGGCTTTCATCCGGTCACCTGCCCATTGGCGGCGTCATTATCTCGACAAGATTTATCAATGCGCCGCTGACGAGGCCCACAAGGTCGGCGTGTTCGGTCACGGTTTCACCTACTCCGGTCATCCGGTGATAGCGGCCGTCGCCGCCGAGGCGATCAGGATCTACAGCGAGATCGATTTCGTGACCCAGGCGCGTCGTCTCGGCGATCACTTGCATGGAGCCCTCGCGGACGCGCTCGGCGACCATCCGCTTGTCGGTGAAGCCCGCGGCCGCGGCTTCATCGCGGGGGTTCAGATCGTCGAGGATCGTGCGCCCGTCGCGTCTTCGCGCCCGAGCTGAGGATCGGCGATGTCGAGCGGCGGTGCCGCGAGCACGGCGTCATGATCCGCAATATGGGAGAAGTGCTTGGAATCTGTCCGCCCTATATAATCACCGAAAGCGAGATCGACCCCTTGGTTGACGGCATTCGTTCTGCACTCGACGGCGCCGCTGCTGCGAATTCCCGGGTCGGTCGGGTGGCATGAGTTCCAGCATTAAGACCGACTGCTTCACTTCAGTGGATATTATCGAGCAAACGCTCACCCGAGGGGTGCACTTCATCCGTGTCCGGTACAAAACGTCACCCATGTCTCAGGTCGGGCACGCCGCTCGCCAACGACACCGAGTTCGGCCTCGCGGCCTACTTCTACACCGGCGATCTCGGTCGCGCCTTCCGCGTGATGGAAGGACTGAAGTACCGGCGTCAATGAAGGCCTGATCACCACGCCGGAGGTGCCGTTCCGCGGCGTCAAGGAATCGGGCCTCGGCAAGGAAGGCGGCCTCCAGGGCATCGTGGATTATCTCGACACCAAACATGTCTGCATCGGCGGTCTCGGCGTCTAGTGGTTCCCGCCTGACATAGGAGTCCAATCAGAGATTCCCTTTCTGGCCTGCGCGTGCGAGTCTGGCGCATGCGCACAGGAAGATCGTTCACCGTTTCGTCGGCCGATCGCGTCCGTCTGACGGCGCTGATCAGGGATCGCAACGCCCCGCAAAAGCATGTCTGGCGCGCCGAGATAGTGCTTTTGCCCGCCGACGGCGTCGGCACCGGCGAGGTCATGCGCCGCATCGGCAAGTCGAAGACCGACGTCTGGCGCTGGCAGGAGCGCTTTGCCGCGGAAGGCTGTGACGGGCTGCTGCGCGACAAGACGCGACAGTGGCGCATTCCGCCGCTCGGTCCCGATGTCGGCGAGCGCGTCGTGGCACTGACGCTTGCCGATCCGCCGGGCGAGAGGACCCACTGGACCGCCGACATGATGGCGCAAGCCGCCGCAATCAGCGCCAGCGCCGTCAGGCGCATCTGGAAGGCGCATGGTCTCGCACCCCACCGCTGGCGCCAGGTTCAAGCTCTCCAATGATCCGAAGTTCGTCGACAAGTTGCGCGCCGTCGTCGGCCTCTATCTCGATGCGCCGGCCCATGCCATCGTTCTGTCGGTCGATGAAAAGAGCCAGATCCGGCGCTCGACCGCACCCACCCGGCCTGCCGATGAAGAAGGGGCGGCTCGGTACGATGAGGCACGACTACAAGCGCAACGGCACCACCACCCTGTTCGCCGCCCTCAACGTCCACTATTGTCCCGTTGACGAGAATATCATCTTAGTTGCTTGTAAAAATTTGTTCTCCACTTCCGTCTCCATCGTATCTCAGTCAACGCGATGGAGCAGGAAATGACTACAAACATTGTGAAACTGGAAGAAGGCAGGGCAATCGGCTCTAATCGTGACGTGCCGCTGTCAGATCATGAGGCGGAAGCCCTAGGGCATCTTGCGGTGGCGCTGAGTGGCATTTCGACGACCATTCGGTCCGCCGCCTACAAACACGCGCTAAACTCTAGTCACGCGATGAAGCCCCTAAAGGAGACGGAGGACGCGCTTACCGACTACGACGCCTTGGCGAGGGCGGCGGGCCGAAAGCAGCCGAAAGCGGCGGAGGAGGACGACAGGAAGGGGGACGCCCTAGCGAGAGAGGCCGCCGCACAGGTCAGCAGGGTCGATCAGACCCGATCTTCCCGCTGGAGCAGACCGCGAAGGGTACCGGTGGCATCAACGGACTACGTTCGGCAGGTGGTCATGGCAGATAGTCAGCTTGGAGCAGTGTCGGCACTGGTAAACGCGCGGCGAGTGGCTCCAGAACGCTTCCATGCTTCTGTTCCCAGTGTAGATAATAATCCGGATGCTCCGCTTCTGACCTCTTTTTCGGACTATCTGAGCAGGGTGTGCGGACTGGAGTCAAAGTCCCGCGAAGGCGTTCTCCTGGGCAGCCGCCGCTTTCTGGATTGGTTCCATCACCACCATTCCCGGCCAAGCCCTCGGCGCGTTGACGGCTGAGCATGTCCTTGCCGCTGTCGAACATCGGCTGTCACTATCGGCGACCTCCGGTACCCGCACCGGCAGCAACTTCTCACATCGTATTGGGCTGGCCACCACGACCAGAATCTCGCGCGCGTCGTCCCCAGGACGCCCCACTGGCGTTTGGCTCATCTAACCCTCGAACTCGGCTACGGCCCGTCGACGGTCTTCTTCACATGGGTCGGATTCGACGAAATGGACGAGGTCACAGGCGACGGCCATGCTGAACTGCTCGACGACGGCTCCATCGACATCACCTTCTATCACAACGGCGACGAGGCAATCCTCAAGGCCAAACGGGACACTTCTTCAACGGCCTGCTAGGAGATCCGTGTTCGCCTTGCGCTGACAAAGAAGCTCACACATGACGTCCGGGAGACGATGCTGGCAAATGGTCTGGCTGAAGCATTCCACCCACAATACCAAAGCCCGTCCCGATCCAAAGCGCTTCTAAGCACTCCACCTCAGGCGCAAGGCCGGTTGGCCAGTGCATCTTCTTGGTCCGCCGGAAGAGAACCCCGCCCGACAATAGCTTCATGAGGTCTTGCGCTGCAGTGTCGACCGTAAAAAAGGGCGCGCGAGGCGCCCTTCATTTAAACCGGCAGTCGGGAAGCAGACTTCACTCTGATATTCAAAAGCGGTAGGTGACACCTGCGCCTATCAGCCAGGGATCGAGCTCCGCCTTCCCCGTCAGCTTCGCGCCGGTCACCGTGACGTCGAAGTCCGGCTTCAGGAAAAGCTTCTTCACGTCGAAGTTGAGGCCCCAGTGCTGGTCCACCATGTAGTCGAATCCGACCTGCAGCGCCGTGCCGAACGTGTTCTTCACCTTGAGAGCATCAGCGCTGCCAGTGTCCTGGTTGTAGAAGATCGTGTAGTTCACGCCGGCGCCGACATAAGGCTTGAACGCGCCGAGATCGGTAAAATGGTACTGCAACGTGAGTGTCGGCGGCAGCAGCCAAACTTTGCCGATGTTGCCCAACCCTCCGATCGTCCCTTGGCCCGCGATGTTGGCATAAGTGGTACCGAGTATGAGTTCGGCGGCGATGTTGTCGGTGAAGAAATACGAGATATCGAGTTCCGGCGTCACCGTGTCCGAATACGAAAGACCGGAGCCGGGAAGCGTATCAACGTAGCCCAGATCTTTCGTAACGACGCCCAACGCCCGCAGGCGGACCTGCCAAGGGATTGGCGCTTCGGTGACCGAGGCTCCCGTCTCCGCCAGGACGGTCTCTGCTTGCGCAGGCTCCGCGGCGACGGCCTGCTGTCCCACCATGATCAGGGCCACCGCCGCTGCTGTTGCCCGCGCTACGCCCATTCGCGTTCTCGCCATGAGATTCACTCCTTGATGTTCAGAAAGGATGCACTGCACTATTTCGTCTCCTGCTCGAATGAATTGTTGATGGACCTCAAATGCCCCTCTTGCGTTGCAACGCGTTCCGCCGTCTCCGGAGGGTGATCGTTGAAGCCGATTGCGCTGCGGAGAAAATTGGTGCCTAGACTGATGAATGCGGCTTGCTCCCGATTGTCCTCGCCGCAGCCGTGCCCGCCTGCGCTGGCCTCGTAGAAGTAAGCGGGATAGCCAAGAGCCTGCAGTTTTGCGGCCATCTTGCGCGCATGGCCCGGATGGACGCGGTCGTCGCGTTTCGTGGTGGCGATCAGGATAGGCGGATAGGGCTGTCCCGGCGCTGCGGCGTGATAGGCGGAGATTTCCTTCAGGAAAGCCCAATCGTGAACCTTGTCCGGATCGCCATATTCGTCGATCCAGCTCGCGCCCGCCAAGAGCTTGGTGTAGCGACGCATGTCGATAAGCGGTGCTGTGCAGAACAGAGCCCCGAAATGCTCAGGATAGCGGGTCAGCATGTTTGCGATCAGCAGGCCGCCATTTGAGCCACCCTCGGCGGCAATCCGCCTCGGCAGGGTGATGCCCCTTCGCACGAGGTCGGAGGCAACGGCGGCGAAATCGTCGTGGGCGAGACGCTTGCCCTCCCTGCGCCCGGCTTCGTGCCAGCGGGTGCCGAACTCGCCGCCGCCGCGGATGTTCGCCTCGACACACGTGCCACCGCGCTCGAGCCACAGCTTGCCCAGCGGGGAGTTGTAGTAGGGCAGGAATGATACGCCGAACCCGCCATAAGCGGAAAGGTGAATCGGAGCATCTCCGTTCCCGTTCGCCGGACCAACCTGCGTATAGGGGATCAGCTCATGATCGATAGAGACTGCCTCGTGGCGCGTGACCACCAGTCCGGATGCATCGAAATTCTCCGGGCTGCGCTTCAGGATTGCTGAAGCGCTGAGAGACGGCGCGGCATTCAGATCGAACAGCAAGAGCTGCGGCGGCGTGATCGGATCCTGAGCACAGATCAGGACCTCTCCATTGGTCTCGTGAACTGCCGCATCGAATGACCAGACGTCGACAGTACCTTCGGCGGGCAGGGTGTTCAGGACTCGGCGCGTCCATTCCTGGTGGCCGGGAGTGAACATCTCGAAACGCGGTGCGAGATTGACGAGGTAAGAGATAATGAGCTTCCCGTCATTCCAGAAGAATGACTGCATGGAGCGCCTTTCCCCTGGTTGAAACAGGGTCTCAAAACGGCGTCCGCCGGCGAGGAAAGTGGAAAGCGAGATGACGATCAGCGCGTCGGCGGGATGGGTGGTGCCTCCCACCGTCCAGGGCTTGCGCGGCCTTACCGCCAGCCAGTCGCCGAAGACCCGCCACGACGCGTCGCGAGGAAGATCGATCTGCCTCCTCGGCCCGCTCCTATCGCCGATCCAGCTGATCTTCTCGAAGAAGGCCGGCTGCTCGATGAACCAAAGGCGCTCGCTGCGGCCGGTGCGGTCCGAATGACCAGACACTTGGAAGCTTTCGAACCCGGCCTCGAAGATTGCCGGCGTGGTGAGGGGATCCGCGTCACGCTTCCACAGTCGAACTGTGCGCGCATAGCCGGAGCGGGTGGCCATGCCATTACCAAGCGCACTGGAAAGCAGAAGCGTGTCAGGGTCCAGCCAATTAACGTAGCCTTTGGCCTCGGGGAGGTTGAAGCCGTCGGCGACAAAGCTCAGAGAAATCAGGTCGAATTCGCGATGCACGACCGCGTCGCTGCCGCCGCGCGACAGGCGCAGAACGGCTCTTTCCCGTCTCTCCGGCTCGATGGACGCGCCGTCCCAGATCCAGTCCTCTCCGTCGCTAGCCGCGAGAGCATCCAGATCGAGCAGTAGCTCCCATTGGGGATCCGCCTTCATGTAGGCGGCAAGGGTGGTCCGGCGCCACAGTCCGCGTGGATTACCGTCATCTCGCCAGTAATTGTAGAGGTACTGACTACGGCGCGCGATCAGGGGAAGATTGTCGCGATTGTCGAAAATGGCTGTCAGAGCCGCGCGGTCGCGCTCGAACTGCGTTCCACCGAAGTGCTTCAGAGTCCTTGCCGATTGGCCGGCGGCCCAGGCAAGTGCCCGCTCGCCCTCTACATCTTCAAGCCAGACATAGGGATCGTCGTCGGGAGCATCAAGCGTTGGACGGACATCAAATGCGTTCATGTCCGGACAGCCTTCAGAAAGAAGGGATAGAGGCTTCCGTCGGCTCGGGAACGCTCAGTGTCGGTAGCGGCGCCCACATGTTCGAAAAGCGTGATCATTGATGAGTTCTTCCAGTCGGTGCGGCATCGCAGTGCTTTTGCGCATAGGGCCGCAACCTTCGTGCCAACTGGGAAAATCGTTTCGGAACAATGCGATCGCTCTGGAAGCGTTGTGTCACATGTCCGACATCGTCGAGAATCCGACAACGAGTGCTCCTCCTAATCACCGGATCAACCTCCGGCGCCAGTCGTGGACACTGTGCAGAACTCGAGAAGTGAAGCTCATTGGAGTGAACCTGGTTGACGCCCAACATCTTCGCTCTGGAGCGCTTCACGCACACGGATTCATGGCAGACACCATGATGCGATCGATGCTGTTAGAGACCAAGCTGGCTGCGCCTGTGAGTTTCAGCCGCCAGCTGGAAGCAGCGGAGTTCTGAGGAGAAGGGTGGGGGGCCCAAGCCCTGCCGCAATCTTGGCCTGCACCGTCCCCTTGATTGTTGTGGGTCAACGTCTGCCTGCCCGCTGAATTTGGCACGCCTTACACCTACGTCACGACCAAGACCTTCCTGTTGCACTTCGGCCTCGACACACTGCGGGATTTGCCCGATTTCGAGGCGATTGAGGTTGCCGCGCTGCTCAGCAAGGAGAAGCTGCTGGCGGGCGATACTCCCATCGGGCTGGTGAGTGGTGGAGGAGGTGAGGAGCGACACTCCAAGGCCAGGACGGGCTAGCGCAGCAGATACATGGAAGTAATCGCTTGATATGAGCGGTTGAGAGTCGAATCAGGGAACTATGCGATCACTATCGATAAGAGGTGGCAATATCGATCGTGATTGTATCGGGCCACTCTACGGCGAAGGAGGCGGCAACTTGTGTCTCCGACCCGAAACGATTACCTTGCGGCCATTATGAGCAAGCATTTGGCATCCGTCTTGACGACGTGAACGCGCCCTGCAGCGTACAGCTGGACGACGCGGCGCTGGCCGATTGCTTTGCGGATCTCGATTTGGCCAAGCAGCATCCCGCTCATGTCAGCGCCTTTCTCGGCGAGGTCCCTCTCGCCCAGCAAGTCGAGTTCGCAACCGCGCACCACATTCGCGGTCGACGAGATGAAGGCTTTTGCCGCCAAGTTCTCTGCCTGGTCCGGCGAAAGCTATCCGCTCGCCGCATAATGGCTGGACATGATAGCCGACGCCCGTCCCGAATGGCGGCGGCTTTTTCGTATTATATCGACCTGATCGACAAGATGCGGCGGAACAGGGGTCCACGTGCGATGCGGCCAAAGCGGATCCAGCTCTCGAGCGCGACTACGGGGTAGGTGTGGTCGCTGGAGCCGCGGCCGACCTCGACCTCGCGCCAGCCGGTCTTGCCGCGCAGGGTGACCAGCAGCCCTTGCCGTCAAAAATCTCGATCCAGCTGGCGCCATCGCTGTTGTCGTCGCGCATGACGTCGAGACCGACGATCTCGGAGCGCCGCAGGCCGCCGCCACAGCCCAGGAGCAAAATAGCGCGGTCGCGCAGGCCCTGAGGTCGTGGCCGAGCGTGGCGATCATCGCCAGCAGATCGTCGCCAGGACCGCCTCTTTCTGCCGCGGTGGCTTTGCGTGCTTGCGGCGAATGCCGGCAAGAACCTTATAGATATGCCGCTCCGCGCGGTCCAACGGCCGGCCGCGCTGGGTAAAGTTCCAGGCGAGGCCGGAAAGCCGCCGCTCGATGGTCGCAAACTAAAGGGCAGGGGCGCCACGCTTCGGATCGCCGGCGGCGGTGCCCGAGGCACAGGCGCTGATATTGAGCCTGATCACCTTCGAGCCCGGAGGCAGGGGATCGAAGCCAGCGCGCCGGCACCAGGAGGAAAAATGCCGCCAATCCTTGGGGTAGGCGTCGCGCGTGTTCTCCGAGGTGGCGTTGTAGCCCCTCGCGGTCTCGACCAGTTCCTGGACATGCGCCGGGACTCTTTGAGCCGGGTCTCCATCTCCTTGTAGAGCTTGTCAAGCTCGCCATCGACTGGCTTCAGGTCGTCGATTGAACATTGCGTCATCATAGGCTTTGTGCCTTGTTGTAGCAGGCATCGTCCGTTCGCGCGGCGGACACAGACATCACCGTCGCTGAGCCGAGAACGACGGTAAAAGAAAATGCACTCACTGACTTCATAACCAATCTCTTTTGCGGGTGATTTAGAAACGGACGCCGAGCTTGGCGCTGAACCCGTGTGTCTGGGCATCCGAGGCGATCTGTCCCTGATAGGCGATGCCGAACGTCGCGTTCTCGGTGATGTTTACGTCAAGCCCAGCTTCGAGCAGAGCTGCGTTCTTTGCGATCGGCACGCCCTTGATGGCGAAGGAGGAACCGCCAGCAAAGGCAAGAGCGGTATCCGGCCTGACGTCGCCGAAGGCGTGGCGCCAGCCAAGACCGCCGCGCGCGGTAGCAGTCACGGTGCCGAGGGTCAGTACCGTCGACGCACGCAGACCTAGCGTGGTAAACGCCGTGTCGCTCGAGCGATCCCCGCTCGACAAGGCGGCTGCGCCGCCATTCTCGGTGAAGCCATCGGCGTCAAAATTCACATAAGCGAGATTAGCGTAGGGCTCGAAGGAAGCCGAAGCCGTATTGATACGGTAGCCGAGCTCGCCAAAGGCCTGGAACGTGCCGGCGTCGTAATCGGCCGAAAGGCTGTCGGCGAAGCCTGGAAAGACCACGGACCTGCCGGTCTCGATGCTGTGCCAGGTATAGGCAAGGCCGGAACGAAAACCGAGATTGCCGTTCTGCGTGCCGGCAAAAAGACCGAGATGGTAATTCTCGCTCGAGCCCGACGACGCGCGATCGTCCGCCTCCAAGGAGGTATGGCTGTAGCCGCTGATGAGGCCGAGCCGCCAGCTTTCGCCGACAGCCGCGTCACCGCCAGCCAGAAAGCCGCCTGTCGAGTGATCGAGACCGGCGGCATTGCCGTCGCTGTCGAGATGACCCCAGGCGCCGAAGCCACGGCCCCATACGGCGAAATTCTCACTCGTTGCCGGGGCCAGTTCCAGACCACCCAGCCCATAAGTCATCACCGGAACGCTGGAGGCACCGACGCCGTCGAACGCCGCACGGATCCGTTCGCTCGCGGCATCGCGTACAGAATGACTGTCCTCGATGAGGCCGCTATGAATGGAAGCATGAACCTCGCCTGATAGCATATCGAAAGCGTTGCGGGCTTCCGGCGCCGTCAGGAACAGGATGTTGTCCTGGATCGGATTACCGCTTCCAAGCGCCTGAGCCGCTGCGGCGACCGAGCGTTGATTGAAGGTGCTGGCTACATCGGCAAACGCCGTCGATGTGCGGCTGATATCGAGATAGACATTGTTGGCATCGTAGACGAGCTGGAAATCGACGAAGGGCGTCGCGTCTGTCGCCAGAGCCCCCGTCAGCCCGCCATAGGTGCCGCTTACGCCGCCTGCTGCGGAGAGCAGAGTATATCGGGCATCGACCGATAGCGTTCCCTGCCGCAGCAGCTCGATCTGCGCGCCGCTGTCGATCGCCGCTGCTCCGCCAACATCGATGAGATCGGACGACCTTGCGAGGTCGACCTGATAGATCGATCCGGACTGCTGCGCGAAATCGCCCGTGACAGTCAGTGTGGTGACGATCCTGCTCGGATCGGTCGCACTGCCAGGAGCGACCGTGCCGCCCTCGGAAATGGTGACCGCACCGTAGGTGCCGCCGCCTGCGACGACACCGCCGCTGTTTGCGATAGCCGTGCCCCCGATCTGCCCGTCATTCCCGAGAAAGCCGGACGTGGTCGCATCATGGGAAAGCACACCTGTATCGGCAAGCAGCAATCCCGCGCCGGAACCGACCGTCGTCATGCCGGAAAAATTGTTCTTTCCGCTCAGCGTTTGCACGCCACCGGCAACGAATAGTTTGCCGCCCATATTATTGTTATCAACGTCGAGGTCGTTGATGCTGCCGGCGAACGTGTCGTTCGAATCCGTTAGCACCAGGGTACGCTTGCCCAGTTCGACCGTTCCGCTGCCACTCAGGCTACGAATACGGGCATCGTTGTAGGCGTCGGAGATTCCCCAATAGTCGCTGCCATTTCCATGTTCGGAGATATCGAACGTGCCGTCTGCAACGACTTTCGCTGACCGTTGGATGTTGCCGAGCCCCGCAAGCGAGAGATAGGCATCCTGAGCAATATTCGTCTCGCCGGTGTAGGTGTTGACATTCGTCATCCGGACCACCGTCTTTGTATCAAGCGTCAGCGATCCGGAGCCGGAGACGACACCCGCTATGCCGAACCCGCCCTCATTCCCCATGCTCGTCGTGATCCTGCTCAGACCGGTCCCTTCGGGTGCGGATGAATCGGTAGAGAAGTTGCTGGCAGTGACGAAATGTGACGTATAAGCGGTATACTTCTTCTCCAGATCGAAAATGACCGATCTGTTTTTGAAGAAGTCAAGACCGGCAACAAAACTGGTCTGGTCATTGGGTTGTTCCGTCGTGCCGCTGGTGTAGGTGAAGTCGATATTGTCCAGCCTTACCGGATCGCCATCCGTTCCTGCGATTGTAACGCTCGGGATGTTGCCCGATGCGCTTACGATCTCGCGTTGCTCATTTCTCCGAACATTTTTAAGTTTGACGCCCGCATCCTGAAATTGCTTCAGCATCGCATCACTGATCTCCAGACTGCCACCGCCCGGTGTGCCGGTGTCGAGCAATACCGCGGTCTTGTTGGGGTCGGTGATTGGTGGGGCTCCATCCTTAACCGTGTACTGCAGATTGTAGCTGCCTTCGTATTCGGTCGAGGCATTGGCGCCAGAGCCAGGAAAATTCTGATAAGAATCCTGATCTTTTTCCTCGGGTTCTCCCCATGGCATGGCATTAGTATATTGGGCCCGGAGGCTTGGATTGAGGTTGACAATCGTGCAGGGGGAACAGCCAGGCGTTTGGTCGCTCTCGGAATCCGGATTCACATTGGCGGAGACCACGTAGCCAGACCTGGTGACACTGCCCATCATGCCCCAGACACTTGTCTTGCCAAGAAAATCGCCGGCCCCGAATGTACCTGCGAAATCGCCGCCTTCGTCTGCCATCTTGCCAGCGGTCATTTTCGCCCGCTGCTCCTTATCGGCGTGATAAGGTTCTTGGAGATCCTGACCATACATATCTTTAAGTCCATCCGTCACGGATCCCGGCGTGCACTTAAGATTGTTGTCCTTGCAATACGCATGGGTATAGACAAAATCGAGAATGCGAGCAGCCCGGTATTTCTTATCGCTTACAGACGGCCCGTCGATTGTTATCTTTTGATCTGGATCGACATATGTAAATTTATCAATTTCCACGTTCTGAAGCTTATTACCATACGTTCCGTCCCCGTACGTATATACGTAAGGCGTGTCGGCAATCGGGCGGACCCCGGTCACCTCTGACCCGATCTGCGTGTTGAGCTGGTCCGAGCCCGTGTCGAATACGTATCGCTGCGCGTTGCCATTGTTGATCTTGGCCCAGATGCCCAGGCGGTCATGGCCTTCCCCGACATACTCCAGCGGGATCGAAATCGGGTCGTCGGCCAACGCTTCTCCAGTTGGAAATGCTACCAGACCCACCCCGAGAGACACAGCCGGCAGGAATACCGTCGTCATCGCGGTGGTTGCCGCCAGAAAGTTCTTTGTCCTGAAACAAGCCTGCATACCTGGTCCTCGAAAAAGTCTCGCAAACTGATTGTTCATTGGAACGGCCTCCTGAATTGTTTAACGAGACCCTTTATGGCGGCCCTGGCTGACAACAGCCTGAAAGCTGCAAGCGGCCTGCGAGAATGGGGCGATCCTGAATGACGACAGGTGCTGTCAACAATGGATGAGTGCTCGGCCTGAAAGCTGAGCACGCTTTATGCTCAGGCTGCTGACAAGGCCAAAGCAGCGTAAGTGCGGAGTGAAATCCAAGGTCCACATGGGTCGTCGCGCTTCCCGTGCGCCTGGGAAGGCGCCGGCCCGGCCAAGCTTTCCCAGATCGTCCGGATGGCGCACAAGATACCGGTTCAGGTCGATCGAGATGGAGGCCGAGGCGTATGCCAAGGCGGTCGACTGCCTGACGAAAGATCAGAATGCGTCGCTGGCGCTCTACGATTTCCGCCGGCAGCGAGCTCAGCTCCTGCCGGGCATCCGTGTTTACTGGCGACGAGACACAAGATGTGCCCAAATTGCCACCAGACCGTCACCTGCGATGAGTTTCGGCAACTGATTTTGTCCTTTCAATCGTCGCCACTTCCTGGCCGCGGCCAACATGGGCCACTCGAAGGCAGCAGACTGGCGGCTATATGGACGGGCTGTGAGCCCGCACCGGAGACATTGGCGAAATCTACGATCTCTATAGCAACGTCAAGGAGAAGCGCGAGGTGTTGCAGATGTGGTCAAATCACATCGAATGGCTGATCAAGCAGGCTGCGGATGACGCTCTGGCGGCGTAGCTGCTGGCATGGGCGGAAGATGCGGCGCAACAATCGTCAGAGCCTCATCGAATTGGAGATCATGCTTGACCAGCAAATGCGCGGCCAATGCTTCGATGGCTGACCAGTGATCGAGTACTAGCCGGGCCGTGCGATCTTCGATCCGCCTCCAACGGGGGCGGCGCGGCATCAGGAACCGCAACTCACCATAGATTCGCTTGGCATCCGCGTAGTCGCTGCTCCCCTCATTCCCATCGGACGCATTCATCGCCATATCGCGCGGGTCCAGATAGCCTTCGAATGCGGATTCTGCAAAAGGACCTGCCAGACACGCAACTATCTCTTGGATCGCTTCATCGCGTTGGAAATGTCGATCCATATCGTTCTCGAAAATCGGCTTTAGCTCCGAGGTGAATCCTTGCGCTGAATAGAAAACCGTGCCTTCGACAAAACCACCGCACTCTCCGTCACCGGCGTCGGGGTAAATACTAACACTTGAGAAAGCAGGGAGTTCACGGTCGTCGTCGAACATCTGACGGTGCAAAACGATGGCGGCCACCGCGTGCCCGGCTTCGTGATGCGCCACAGACGGGAGAAGATATTGGGAGGCTACATTCATGCGGTGCGGCTCTCAGATCTAGTTTCCATCCAAGCCCTGATATCGGATTCAAGCCATGCGACTCGGCCGGGGGAGATGCGACGCCGCTTAGGGAACAGGCCTGCCTTCAGAGTCGCGCGGTCGCGCTCGAACTGCGTTCCACTGAAGTGCTTCAGGGTCTTTGCCGACTGGCCGGCGGCCCAGGCAAGTGCCCGCTCGCCTTCCACATCTTCAAGCCAAAGATAGAGATCGTCGTCGGGAGCATCCAGCGTTGGACGGACATCAAATGCGTTCATGTCCGGACAGCCTTCAGAAAGAAGGGATAGAGGCTTCCGTTTGATCGGGAACGCTTAGTGTTGGTAGCGGCGCCCACATGTTCGAAAAGCGTGATCATTGATGAGTTCTTCCAGTCGGTGCGGCATCGCAGTGCTTTTGCGCATAGGACCGCAATTGTCGTGCCAACTGGGAAAATCGTTTCGGAACAACGTGATCGCTCTGGCAGCGTTGTGTCAGATGTCCGACATCGTCGAGAATCCGACAACGAGTGCTCCTCCTAATCACCGGATCAACCTCCGGCGCCAGTCGGTGACACCGCATTCCTCTGTCTTTCCAGGAGACGGCGTGGACATCAATGCCGTTCCTCACCGAACCCGCCTCCTAGCCCTTCGCCCATACGTCACGGCCGCCCCCCGGTTTGGCTTCAACCTGAAGGATTACGGCGTCCTCTTCGCAGAGAAGATCGGGTTGTTCGTGGCGCGCGCAGCGGAGCCCAAGGAGCTTTTCTGGGTTGCGGATACTGGCATGTCGATATTACGACCGTGTGTCCTTCGACAAGCTTGGTGGCTTCTTCAACCAGAATCTCGCCGCGGAGATCGAATCGTTATCTGCGCCGCAAAGTGCGGCCGGTGAGCGGCGTGGCCCTGCGTTCCAGTTGGCCACGGTCCTCGCTGGGACGAGCAAGTAAATGGCTTGCGCAGCAACGGTGCGATCACACCTGGAGCACGGCGTCATCAGGAAAGCGCCATCCTTGTGCGCCCACGACACCCTGGTCGCCATCGGCCGCATCGCGGGGGGGCACTGTGGGCGATAACCATTCATTGATCTGGGCGATTGAGGGTTCTGCCGGGGCGCTATTGCTGCTCGGTAGGGCTGCGGGCTGGCGAGTCTACCAAGGCGAGCAACGACAGGCGAGACGGCAGACATTACGTGACGGAACTTGATATTGCAGTGCAGCAAGCGTAGAGCACCGCGCGCTTATCGGAGTGTCGTCCATGGCCCTTACCAATGCTGGTAACGAGGCAGAACCTGTCGAACAATCGAGCCATTCTGAGGTCGAGCAGCACAGCACCAAGGCGCTGATGTTGGGCGCACTAGGTGTCGTTTATGGCGATATAGGCACCAGCCCGATCTATGCATTTCGCGAGGCGTTGCATGCATCAGCGGGTGGCAACGTCGCCAGCCGTGGCGACATCCTCGGCGTACTCTCGCTGATCATCTGGTCCCTGACGATCACCGTGACGATCAAATACATCATGTTCGTGCTCCGCGCCGACAATCGAGGCGAGGGCGGAGTGCTGTCGCTTATGGCGCTGGCGCGCAACAGTTTCCCGACCTGCTCTGCGGTGATCCTCGGCATCGGCATCGGCATCGGCATCGTCGGCGCGGCGCTTTTTTTTGGCGACGCCGTCATTACGCCGGCAATCTCGGTACTGTCGGCGGTCGAAGGTATGAATGTCGTCACGCCGACGTTCCAGCCCTATGTGGTGCCGCTGACACTGGCCATCCTGGCGATCGTGTTTGCGGTACAGCGGTTTGGCACCGGCGGCGTAGGATTGGTGTTCGGACCCGTTACCGCGCTGTGGTTCCTGGCCATCGGCCTTTCCGGGCTCAACCACATCATGGACGACCCGGAAATCCTGCTGGCAATCAGCCCGCATTACATCGTGTCGTTCCTGGTCAACTCGCCTGACGTCGCCTTCGTTACGGTTGGTGCAGTCTTCCTCGCCGTCACCGGAGCCGAGGCGCTCTACGCCGACCTCGGCCATTTCGGCCGCAAGCCGATCGTGCTCGCCTGGCTGGCGATCGTGTTCCCTTGTCTGTTGCTCAATTATGTCGGGCAAGGCGCCTTCGTGCTGGCAAATGGCGGCGTTGTCGGTCATCCGTTCTTCGAGATGAACCAGGGCTGGACGCTTATTCCGATGGTCGTGCTTGCCACGGCGGCGACCGTGATCGCCTGCCAGGCGGTGATCTCCGGCGCCTTTTCGCTGACCAGGCAAGCGGTACAGCTCAACATGCTGCCGCGTTTCGTCATCCAGCACACGTCGGAAAAACAGTCGGGCCAGATCTATCTGCCGCGCATCAACCTGATGCTGGCGCTGGTGGTGATGCTGCTGGTGGTCGGCTTCGGCGAATCCAGCCGGCTGGCCTCGGCCTACGGTATTTCGGTGACCGGCAATATGCTGGTGACGAACATACTGCTTTTTGTTGTGATGACGCGCATCTGGAAATGGCCGCTCGGCGTCGCGATAGCCTTAATGGCGGTGTTCGTCTTCATCGATACCGGCTTCTTTGCAGCTAACATCGTCAAGGTATTCGAAGGCGGCTGGGCCTCGCTTGCCATTGCCGCAGTGATCGTGATGACCATGTGGACTTGGATAAGAGGCAGCAGGTATCTATTTGACAAGACGCGCAGGAACCAGATTCCGCTCGATTTCCTTGCGGGCAATCTGTTGAAGAAGAAACCGCAGCTGGTGTCCGGTACGGCCGTGTTCCTGACCAGCGATCCCGCCAGTGCGCCGACCGCGTTGATGCACAGCCTGAAGCACTACAAGGCGCTGCACGAACAGAACGTCATCCTCTCTGTGGTGACGGCGCAGCAGCCCGTGGTGCCCGACAGCGAGCGGATCAAGATGGAAACGATCAATGAGCTGTTCATGCGGGTGACACTGACCTTCGGCTACATGGAACAGCCTAACATCCCGCGTGCGCTGGCGATCTGCCGCAAGCAGGGTTGGAAGTTCGACATCATGACGACGTCCTTCTTCCTGTCGCGTCGCTCGCTCAAGGCGTCACCCAACTCCGGCATGCCGGTGTGGCAGGACAAGCTGTTCATCGGCTTGGCGCGCACGGCCGCCGACGCGACGGAGTATTTCCAGATCCCGACCGGACGTGTGGTCGAGATCGGAACGCAAGTGGCCGTTTAGGTATGCCCGGTTAAGCAGAATCAATTGGCATTTCGCGAGCCGGTGAATGCCTGACCGGGCGGAGGCCACGATGCTTGCGCCAAACTGGGGTCCGGTTCCAGGCCTGAAGCTTCCGGCCCCGAAAGCCGTCCTTTACGCCTGCGATCATTTCCGTTCCGCATTGTCTTGCCGACCCACCAGTCGAGATGCGCTGAAACGACCTCGCCGGGCAGCAACTTATCATTTGAACCTAATCGATGTGCCGCAAGTCCGACCTTCATTCTTCAGTTCACAGGCTAGCGTTGCCAAAATCGGCGTGCCGCCTAACCGGCGCCGCACCGTGACCTGTCAGGATGCTATGCAGGCGCGAGGCAGAAGCTGGCTCGAGGCCGCCGGCCTGGTGCTGGTCCGGCAGCGGCCGGGCTCGGCCAAAGGCTTCATGTTCCTCTGGAGGATGAGACGGGTGCGGCAAACGTCGTCGTCTGGGTCAAGATCTCTCGAGAAATTCCGGCGCGTGCTTCTTGCTTCGGCCATGCTCGGCGTCCGCGGACGCATCCGACGGAAGAGGAGGTGGTGCACCTCGTCGCCCACGAGCTGACCGATCTGTCGGCCGGGCTGGCCAGCGTGGGAAACCGCAAGACGCCGTTTCCGTTGCCGCACGGCCGAGGGACGAGGCTCATCACGGCGGATCGGGCATCGATCCGCGCGGCATGCCGAAGGGGCGCGACATCGTCGATGCAGTATGACCATATCGACCCTATCAAGTTCAAGACGCGTAACTTCCGGTAGCGCTTCCGGAGGCCACTTCAGCAGCATGTTGTGCACACTTTTGTCGGACCCTGTTAACTGCCGATTGGCAGCAGGTCACCCCGTGCCGGATCCCAAATGTCGTCGCTCTCAAGCGCAACGACTGCCCGCACCCTTTTTAAGTCAGCGAGCACCTCCACCGCCGGACGCCGCCCCGTTTCCTGAGCCGCGGCGTAACGGGTGTATTTGTGACTGTCCGGCTCAAACCACTTCAACGATTCCAAAGTAGCCATGGCATCGCCCTTGCGGCTGCGCGTGATGCGAATGATCGTGATCCCATCCTAAGCGCTCGCGTCGAATGGAGACACGCTGCCAACGCTTCATCTGCTCTACCCCATCTTTGTTCCAAGGCGGTCGGATCATCTCAATGAGCCCTGCCTCGGGGTGGCCAAAGCATGCATATTTATCGTTCGGCCCCGCATCGAATTATCATCTGCGATGTGGGACTCGATCTTGGGTTGGCGACGGCTTCGCTCCGGGAGTAGACGTCGGACCACTGATAAGTGCCGGACCTTCTCCACAATTTCTCGGCGGACTCATCGTGAACGCTCGATTGGACGTAAATGCGGTTCGCGGAAACGCAGGTCTGGCCGGCATTGCGGAACTTCGCCTGGACCGCACCGTCAACAGCACCGTCAATGTCGGCATCATCGAAGATGATGAAAGGTGCATTGCCGCCGGTTTCAAGGCTGACCTTCTTGATCTGGTCAGAGCACTGACGCATCAGCAGCCGTCCGACCTCGTTCGAACCGGTAAAGCTGATCTTTGGAATTGGTGCAGAGTTCACGGCCCACGCGATCACCTTCGGACGCATAGATCAGGTTGACCACGCCATCGGGAAAGCCGGCCTGATGGCGAGAGCAAACATTGCACCTAGCCACGCCACGATAAGATCGAGCGCGGCTTCGTTGCGTGCGGGTCTGTGGTCAGTGGAGGGCGGAGGAAAAGCGCTCGGCGTGCTCGCCCTCGCGATACCACTGGTTCGCGCCGGCAAGCGCCAGTTTCTGAGGCAAATCGCCGAACAGCTGGTAGAGCCTTACTCTCAGGGCTTGGCATCTATGTCGCCTACGACCGCCACATGCAGCCCGTCGCGTGCGAAAGCGGCTTTGTGGAAGGCGCTTAGATCGGAGGGCGTTACGCTAGTCAGCCTCCCTTGGGCGGTCTCGAATACGGATGCGTGCGTAGATTCCGCGCCGCCAGGCCAGCTCGGCGATCGCATGAGGTTCGCGCTCATTGGCAATGATTTCGGAGAGAAGCTGGGCGCGTATGCGGTCGAAAAGTGCTGGTGTAGCCGGATGCGGGTCCCGCCGCCGAGAATGTCGGCCAGCAGTCGAGCGCCGCGGCCCCGCACCAGGGACCGCCCATGAATGACTCATGCGAGGCGTCTCAAGGCTGTCCGCGATCCAGCGCCAGATCTCCGCCTCGCCCGAGACGCGCAGAGCTGGCCGGTTGTGCAGGAGCCGTCGGCAATATCCGCCTTCCTCGTTCGGATGGGTAACGCTTGCGATACGGAGTCTTGACTTTGGCAGTCGCTCTGTGACATTACCTATATAAAGTTCGAAAGAAGGCGATATGGATCATGCATAGGTCACAGAGACCCGAATGAAGGCAACGTATAAACGCACCTATTCGCGCTACGCGATGGAAGCGCTTGGCCTTTTCGGTAAGACCATCCGGCTTGGCCGGATGCAGCACCGGTTAACCGCACAGGAGTTAGCCGAGAGAATCGGTGTTTCACGCAGCACCCTGCAGCGCATCGAGAAGGGCGATCCCAAAGTCGAAATCGGACTGATGTTCGAAGCTGCTGCCATTGTCGGTGTGAAGCTGTTCGATGCCGACGGCAATGGCATCACAGCCCTCACAGGCCGCATGGACGATCGCATCGCGCTGCTGCCGAAGCACGTCTACAAGGCCGGCAAGCAGATCGTCGATGAGTTCTAAGGTCCCCAAGTACGACGAAGCCTATGTCTGGGTCTGGCTGCCGGGCGAGACCGCGCCGGTTGTCGCCGGGCGGCTATATGCCCATGACGGACTCGTCAGCTTCAACTATGGCAGGAGCTTTCGTGAACTGGGAAGCGCGATCCCGCTTTATCTCCCGGAACTGCCCCTGAAGGCAGGCGAATTGCCTTTGCTTCCTGGCCTAACCATGCCGGGATGCATCCGCGATGCTGCCCCTGATGCCTGGGGACGACGGGTTATCCTAAACCGCAAATTCGGTGTGAAGGGCGATGAAATCGCGCGGCTCGATATTTCAGAACTGACGTTCTTGCTGGAATCAGGCTCGGACCGCATCGGCGCGCTCGATTTTCAGTTTTCGCCAATGCATTACGAGCCGCGCGCACTGGCCAATGCCACTCTCGAAGAGCTTGTCCAATCGGCGGAGCGGGTAGAGAAAGGTATTCCGCTCACCCCCGAATTAGATCAGGCGCTGCATCACGGCAGCTCGATCGGCGGCGCAAGGCCAAAGGCGCTGATCGAGGGTGACGCCGTCAAGCATGTCGCGAAATTTTCCTCGTCTGCCGACCTTTACAGCGTCGTCAAAGGAGAATTCATAGCCATGCGGCTTGCCGCCTTGTGCGGCATCAGAGCGGCATCCGTCTCGCTCGTTCGCGCCGCAGGCAACGACGTGTTGCTCGTCGAGCGATTCGACCGGATCAAGGTCACGGGCGGCTGGCAACGCAAATCCATGGTCTCAGCGCTGACGATGCTCGCGCTCGATGAGATGATGGCGCGTTACGCCAGCTACCAGGATTTGGCGGAGATCATTCGCCACCGATTCACCGCGCCGTCGGAAACTCTGCGCGAGTTGTTCAGCCGCATTGTCTTCAACATACTTTGCGGCAACACCGACGATCATGCCCGCAACCATGCGGCATTCTGGGACGGCGCTAAGCTCACCCTCACGCCTGCGTACGATATTTGTCCGCAGGCCCGCAGTGGCCAGGAGGCCAGCCAGGCCATGCTCATCAGCGGCAATAACCGCATGAGCCGGATAGCGTCCTGCCTTGAAGCGGCGCATCACTTCCTGCTCAGCGCGCCGGAAGCTCTTGCGATTGTTGAAGGCCAGCTCCGATGCATTGCGGAGAATTGGCCGCGTGTCAGCGAGGAAGCTACGCTATCCGGCACAGATCGCAATCTGTTCTGGGGCCGACAGTTCCTCAATCCCTACGCTTTTACGGCGCTGGAAGGAAGCGCCGACGTTCTCCGCGCTCTGGCTGACGAACTACGCAACAGTGTTCACGCCTGATCCGGCGCTGGATTTCGGACAAGCTCGGCAAGCGCAAGACGCCCACAATATCGACAACCCTTGCCGTGCCAGGACGAAGATTGAACAAACGGCTCTTCAACAGTGACAACGTGCACTGCGGAGAGATGTGGAGCTGACACCGCAAAAGCCCAAGACGCGCGACTTCCCGCGATACAACTCCACATAACTGAGCGTCTACAAGCGGTGCAGCCAGCCAAACATCCAGCCATCAAAGCGATGATCGTCTGATCTTTTGCCGATGACATCACGTCGGGGAAGCCTTGTTCGAGCGCTTGCCGCTTCATATCGATACCGGCCTGGGCGTAGCGCATCGTTAGTTCAGCCCGAGTGGCCTGGCCATCGACTGATGGTGGCGATGTCAACACCCGCCTTGACGAGGTGGATGGCCGTCGTGTCCCGCAAAGGGCGATGATGGATGCTTTTTTCCGCCATGGTGGTTCCTTCGCCCGCAGCCATGTGTGCGCAGCAAGTATGGAACACCGAACCGGGTGAGCAGTGTGGGGCGGTCGTTGCTTTGCTCGGCGGGACAGGGCGATACCAGACGAAGGTCACAATCGAAGATTCAGGATCCCTGAACTCGTGCATCCGTATTGAACATCAGCGAAAACAGAGCGTAATCCCGCTGTCCAGAAGGCGTGCGGCGGACGATACGCGCCAGGACGCTCTTGATTTCCGGGCTCATCGAGATATTCGACAGGTGCCACCCACGCGCCCTCTTGAAGGGAAGTGTCACCACCAGTTGCAGCGTATCCTAATATTCGGGGTGCTCCGAAATCAGGAACCGCGCAAAGGCATGCATCGCCGCCAGCCTTGCATTGCGGGTCGCAACTGCCACGCTCGACCTCAAGTGATGTGAGAAAGCTGCCCATCCTGTCGGTATTGATGTCGGAGACCGCTTCTTCTTTCAAGAATATCTTCCCGCTCTCCCGCGGCATGAGCCCGTGGCATGCTTCGGCCCAATGCTGTGGATTGATGTTTCTTCATGCCACAACCTCGCTGACGAGACCGCCGAAAGCCCCTTCAAAGCGGTCGGTGGCGATCTCTCGCAGCTTTGGAAGGTAGTGCATTGATTTTTCGTGGAATGGGGACCCTGTTTAAAGGGTGATTTTCGTCCAAACGGGACCCCTTAACGATGGGGTCATCAAGATGCCTCCGGCTTGATCGGAGGCATTTGTGTTTTGGATGTTGGTTTTAGAGACGATTGCAAAGATACGTCGGCTGTCGCTGGTCCAGGGGAAGTCGATCAAAGCGATCTGCCGTGAGCTGAAGATCTCGCGCAAGGTGGTGCGCAAGGTCCTGCGTTCTGAGGAGACGCAGTTCCGCTACGAGCGCAAGCACCAGCCCTATCCCCGCATGGGAGCTCGGCGTGAGACGCGGGACCGGCTGCTGTCGGCGAATGCGGCCAAGCCGCAGCGGGAGCGGCTGCCGGTCGCTTCGACGGCTTCCATTGCATTCCCCCGTCGGTGTCGAAGACCTGCACGGTGCGCTTCGACAACAACAAATACTCGGTGCTGTCGAGTGCCGTCGGTCGGCCCATCGAGATCCATGCTTATGTCGATCGGATCGCATCCGCCAGAGGATGGCGTGGTCGTGGGAGAACACGTTCGCTCCTTTGGCCGCAACGAGGTCGCCTACGATCCCTGGCACACGGCGCGCGCCGTTCCTTGGCTGGGTCGTGCGGTCGGCAATGGAGAAGGTGCGGCGCAGCTCAAGGCGGTTGATGACGTCGACCGGCAGATGGTGTTGATCCTCACCTGGGTGCTGACCGACGGATTGAGCGCGGTCGAGGCCGCCTGTCAGGAAGCCATCGAGCACGGTGCATCGTCGGCGCCGGTGATCCTCAACATCCTGGCCCGCAGCCGCGATCCGGCGCCGGGCACGATCCTTTCCATTCCCCAAGCGCTGAAGCTAGCTCACGAGCGGTCGCCGACTGCACCCGCTATGACAGTCTCAGGAGGACAAACAGCCATGGAACGCACCGAGGTACTGGAACTGATGGGAGCGCTGAAGCTCTACGGAATGCGCAGAGCCTATGACGAGATCATGGGCGCGTCGCCATCAAGCGACGGCACGAGCCGCCCAGGATTGTCGGTGATCTCTTGCAGGCCGAGATATCGGAGAAGCAGGCCCGCTCCATCAAATACCAGTTCGCTGTCGCCAAGTTGCCGCTGGCCAAGGACATCGACGACTTCGACTTCGCCGACACGCCGGTCACCCCCTGATGCGCGATCTCGCCCGGCCGCGCCTTCGTCGCCGATCAGCGCAACATCGTCCTGGTCGGCCGCCTTCACGGGTCACCCAACTCGCGCGGAAGGTCGACCGCATTGCGACGGGCGCGTGTCGACTTCCCAACAATGTCAGACAGGAGACGCAACGCTATCGGAGCGATCGCATTGCCCGAAACGATTTTCCCAGTTGGCACGACAATTGCGGTCCTATGCGCAAAAGCAAACTAGACCTGAGAGCCGCACCGCATGAATGTAGCCTCCCAATATCTGCCGCTTGTGGCGCATCACGAAGCCGGGCACGCGGTGGCCGCCATCGTTTTGCACCGTCAGACGTTCGACGACGACCGTGAACTCCCTGCTTTCTCAAGTGTTAGTATTTACCCCGACGTCGGTGACGGAGAGTGCGGTGGTGTTGTCGAAGGCGCGGGTTTTTATTCAGCGCAAGGATTCACCTCGAAGCGAAAGCCGATTTTCGAGGACGATATGGATCGATGTTTGGAACGCGATGATGCGATCCGGGAGATAGTTGCGTGTCTGGCAGGTCCTTTTGCAGAATCCGCATTCGAAGGCTATCTGGACCCGCGCGATATGGCGATGAATGCGTCCGATGGGAATGAGGGGAGCAGCGACTACGCGGATGCCAAGCGAATCTATGGTGAGTTGCGGTTCCTGATGCCGCGCCGCCCCGATTGGGGGCGGATCGAAGATTGCACGGCCCGGCTAGTACTCGATCACTGGTCGGCCATCGAAGCATTGGCCGCGCATTTGCTGGTCAAGCATGCTCTCCAATTCGATGAGGCTCTGACGATTGTTGCGCCGCATCTTCCGCCCATGCCAGCAGCTACGCCGCCAGAGCGTCATCCGCAGCCTGCTTGATCAGCCATTCGATGTGATTTGACCACATCTGCAACACCTCGCGCTTCTCCTTGACGTTGCTATAGAGATTGTAGATTTCGCCAATGTCTGTCAAGGACGCCGCCTTGTGATTCAGTATGTGCTCGATGACGTGTGGCAATACCTGCCGCCTGCCGAGATTTGTCGCGAGCGTCCTGCGCAGATCGTGAAGGGTCCAGTTCTCCAAAGCCACCCCGTCAGTATTGACCTTGCCGTCTAGAGCCTTCTTGCCCTTCGCGTAGCCTGAGAAGTGGCTTCTTTCGTTGCCCCTCGCAGGGAAAAAAACGTGTCATTGGTCTTCGGTACCGTCTGGGGGACCGACACCGCCAGTGTGGACAGCGGAATAAGCGTAGGCTCTTCGTTCTTCGTGCGGTCACCCGATAGTTCCATGTTCCGGCTTCAAGGTTGAGGACCAACGCATCGCGGCAACTTCCGTACGCCTCTGTCCGGTCAGAATGAGCAGCTTGACGATGGAGCCGAACGAATAGCCGATATCGCCCGGTTCGGGCTCACAGCCCGTTCATATAGCCGCCAGTTCGGCATCGTTCACCACTCGCTTGCGCTTGACGATCGGGGCCGGATCCGGATTTTCCAATCCCTCGCGGGGAAACCGCGGATGAGCCGTTGCGGCGGTTTGCGACACCAGTTGAAAAATGCCCGCATACACCAGAAGGCCGTGTTAGCCGCTTGCGGGTGACCCCCGGCGACGATCTTCTTGGTGATGTTAGCAATGTCGGTGTCGATCACATGGTGGATAGAGCGACTCCCGAGGGCAGGCACAAGATACCGGTTCAGGCTGGCCTCGACCAGTGCGGTGTTTTGAGGGTCGTTACTCGGCGGCCTGGAGGTGACCGCCATCGCCGTCCTCGGTATCGTCAGCGCTGATATGCGCCTGATCGGCAAGGAAGGCTGGCAGTTCCGATGGAGCTATGCTGGAATTTGGGTGACGAGGCTGATCAAGCGGCGCTCTGCGGCTTCGTTTCGATGACCTGGATTCCGTCCAGGAACCTGGCACCTGCGATGAGTTTCGGCAACTGATTTTGTCCTTTCAATCGTCGCCACTTCCTGGCCGCGGCCAACAGCTTGAAGACCATCAGCTGGGCGGTTTTCGAGGATAGCGAGCCCTTGGTACGCACCGTGCGATAGCGAACGGTTGCAAAGACGCTTTCGATGGGATTGGACGTTCGCAGATGATCCCAGTGTTGGGCGGGGAAATCGTAGAGCGCCAGCGACGCAATATGATCTTTCGTCAGGCAGTCGACCGCCTTGGCATACGCCTCGGCCTCCATCTCGATCGCATGCGCAAGCAATTTGCGCGCGCCGCTGCGAAGTACATCCGTCAGGGTATCATCGATTTCGTCGGGCTGACGAAGGCGAACAATGTGTTGATAGTCTCGTTCATGGCGTATCACTCTCCTTGAGAGGTACTGGCAGGCTTCATCACCCGCCTCGATACGCCGCTCTCCTCAAGCCGCCATCATCCAGTTTCCGCCATGGCTCCCCCTGATTGATCCGCTTCACCTGTGCAACTGCACAGGCTGCCCTAGCGGGGAGATTGGCCTCCAATGGCGAAAGCTTGCCGCAGGAGACCCTCCGATGACCGTGCCTATGGCGCCGCCGCTACGACAACTTGCCGACAAGCAGCGTGCGATCCACTGCCGCGCTACTGCGCCTTCAAGGGACGTCTGGATCGCGACGCAGGAGCCGATGACCGTTACGGGATCAATTCCAGGTCGCGCTGGCCGTCGCTGTGCCAGTTCGACGGTCTGGTGGCAATTTGGGCACATCTTCTGTCGCCGACAGTGGCGATGGCTGACGCTTCAACGAAACGGGGTCTTCGACGTCTGCTGCCTTCGCCGATGCTTTGCGAAGTGGCATAATGTTTCGACGCACGCAGGCGCGGGCAGGGGATGTCAGTCATGAATCTCCTGACTGGCGCGGATCAGGCCGATTGGCGGGATGAAAGATCATACGACTACACCGCTGGCCTGACGCTGCGGGAGTGGGCTTGGGAGTTCTTACGCCGCAATCCAGCGTTCCAGCGCGATCTGACCGCTGCGCGCCAGCATTGCAAGACTTGGTCTCTCCAATCCTTTCTCGATATGGTCGCGTCGGCCGGCGACCTGTCACGCTGGGGTGTTCTGTTTCGCGGAGTCTTGTGGCCGCGCTTCGGTCGTATTCTGGTGTCCGCTCTGGTGCGTCCATGTGCTGCCGGTCATTGCGGAACGGTTGCCTGCCTCGTCGCCGACACCGCCGTTCGAACTCTCGGCATTGCCCTGTCGTGCAATCGTCCTGCTGGCGCCCGACAAGAGCCAGCATGTTCTTCTTCGCAATGCGGACCACGCGCTGCAGCTCGCCGTCTCGGGCGCGAATATCCTCCACCCTGTTTGCCTGCATACGCAAGCCATCTGGCCCGCGGTGCTTTTAAAGCATCGACTGAGGGGACTGGAGTGCCTCAATGCTCTCAGTCTAGGGCAACAGTTGCCCCCCCGCTTGTTTGCGCCGGAAAAGCGCGGCGTTCGTTTGTCCTTCGTTCTTCGTGCGCTCGACGGTTCGCTCGCCGGAGCACCTCATCGCGAGCTCGCCGAAGTTCTCATCGGTCAACGGCGCGTCCATGCCGACTGGGCGGATCCTCGCGATCATCTGCGCGACCGCATCCGTCGGGCCGTCTCGCGTGGCCGCGCGCTCATGAATGGTGGCTACAGAGATTTCCTAATTTGAAAAGCGACAGTCCGCGCTGTGCGTCGGTGGATGAACGTTCGCTCGCAGCTGTACCCGTCACCAACAGTTCGCCCGCCGACAGGACTGCATGGCGCCTTGCAAGTGCGCTCTGGTCTAGCTTGTCGATGCCGAAATGAGATGGGCGAGGGTGCCAAGGCGGTGGTTCATTAGGGCCGGCCTCGACCTGGACGCACATCATTGGTCGGAAAGCGGCGTGCACCGCAATGTCGCCATAGCAGCCAAGATCCTTTGAGGCCGGACCTGCAGTCCTGTTGGACCGGCGGGTGCAACAATATGGAGGGATCTGAGGCCTCACACCGTTCCCTGGTCGACAGCTCGGTCAACATAGCACCCACCGCTTGATTATGGAAATGGTGTGCCTGGAGTGCAGCGAGTAGCGGCTTGCTGCGCACTGTCCTAAGAATAGCAGTCATGACCCGTCTGGGGTTCTGCAACACGACGATTCAACCGCTTGGGCATTGTCGCATATCCCACAATGTAGAATGCGCAACAGGGCAAAAGCTGATCCATCGGCGGTTTATCAATGCTTTTTGGCTTGGCACGGCACATGCAACGCAATCGGCAAAAGGCGCACGAACTGAGTGGCCCATCGGCCCTAGGAGCGCTGACTTATGCCCTCCCAAGGCATGTCCGGCCCGACAGCGAGCTCAGTCTCCTGCCGGGCATCCGTGTTTCAGGTCAACGGCGTTTGGAACTTCCAATTAGGTGGCGGCATTGACCGCAGGCCGCCCCCCGGTGGGGCGGAGAGACAGTGCAGCAGGTTTCAAATCCCGCCCATGCAAAGATATTTCATTTCCAGATAGTCCTCGAGGCCATGACGGGAACCCTCCCGCCCGATGCCGGATTGTTTGATCCCGCCAAACGGTGCCGCCTCCGAGGACATGCGTCCCGTGTTGATGCCAACCATGCCATATTCCAGAGCCTCTGCCACACGCCAGACCCGCTTCAGGTTTGAGGCATAGAAGTATGCGGCGAGGCCGTATATCGTGTCATTGGCCTCGCGCACGACCTGATCCGCATCGTTGAAGCGAATGATCGGCGCGAGCGGCCCGAATGTCTCCTCTTGCGCGACTGCCATGACGCTGGAAATCTCGGTGAGGACCGTGGGTTCGAAAAACGTGCCATTCTTGCCGATACGCTGGCCCCCGCATCGTATTGTGCCGCCTTTCGCAATGGCATCTGCGACGTGAGACTCGATCTTGGCCAGAGCATGCTTGTCGATGAGCGGTCCGATGTCCACTCCGGCATCGAATCCGTCGCCAACCGACAAGTGCCGGATTCTTTCCACGAATTTCTTGACGAACTCATCGTGAACGCTCGATTGGACGTAAATGCGGTTCGCGGAAACGCAGGTCTGGCCGGCATTGCGGAACTTCGCCTGGACCGCACCGTCAACAGCACCGTCAATGTCGGCATCATCGAAGATGATGAAAGGTGCATTGCCGCCGAGTTCAAGGCTGACCTTCTTGATCTGGTCAGAGCACTGACGCATCAGCAGCCGTCCGACCTCGGTCGAACCGGTGAAGCTGATCTTTCGAATCTTGGAATTGGTGCAGAGTTCACGGCCCACGCGATCACCTTCGGACGCATAGATCAGGTTGACCACGCCATCGGGAAAGCCGGCCTGATGGGCGAGGGCGAACATTGCGCCAGCCACGAGCGGCGTCTGTTCAGCGGGCTTGAGCACGATTGTGCAGCCCGCAGCCAAGGCCGGCGAGATTTTGCGCGCCACCATGGAGGCCGGGAAATTCCATGGCGTGATCGTGCCAACAACGCCGATGGGCTGCTTGATCACTAGCATTCGGCGGTCTGTCGAGGGTGCCGAGATCGTCTCGCCATAGACGCGATTGGCCTCCTCGGCATACCATTGCAGATACGCCGCCGCATGCGATACCTCTGAAATGGCTTCGGCAAGCGGCTTGCCCATTTCCGCAGTCAGAATCGCGGCGAGATCGCCTGCATGGTCGATGATCAGCTGATGCCATCGCCAAAGAACGTCGCTACGTTCTCGGGCCGTCAACGCGGCCCATCCCGACTGCGCAACATAGGCCTTGTCTACCGCAGCACGTGTCTCCTCCACGCCCATATCGGGAAGCTCTGCCAAAACTTCGCCGGTCGACGGATTGACGACCTCGAACGTCTTATTGCCAACTGGTCTGCCGAGTGCCGGCAGGCGGTCGATGGCTCCAAACAGGTGCGGGGATTTCAGACGGCGGATCATCGGCAGGCACAGGGGCAATACCGGATTCCTCCTCAACGCAGCGAACATCCAGGTCGACAGGCCGTCAGTGTGTATTCTGCACCAGTGGGTTCGTCGTAGGGCCTCGGCAAAGCAGCTGGTAGACCACGCTAGCCCGATGAAAAGACAGCAGTTTCGTTAGTTTGAGTGCCCGCGGTTCATCAATTGATGGATTAAGCAGTCGGATGTTTGCTTCATCCACCATGCCTGCTGGTGGCATGCGACTGAATTCTGCAAAAAGGCGGCATACATGCTGAGGAGCGCCATTTCGGCGAGAGGCCGCCGGACCGCCAATGCCGCGCAAGGTCGGCGAAAACGACTCCGCGCGTCTGCATGATCTGCTTGGCCCACGGGCCTCCACATTCGCTCTTCCCACGAGAAGCCCCGATGAAGAAGGAAGGTGAGATGAGTTTCTTTACTCATCCTTGCCGCCCAGCGGCGGGCCGACCACCAAAATGGCGGGCTCGGCCGAAAGCAGCTTTTTGGCCGCCGCCTTGACCTGTTTGAGCGTCACCCGACCGATGCTGCGGGCGCGACGCTGGTTGTAGTCGACGTCGGCCTTGTGAATCTGCAAATCCAGGAGCCGGTCTGCAATCGAGCGGGTCGAGCCCAGTTGGTCGATGGCATAGGCGCCGATCAGGTGCTTCTTCGACGCCTTGAGCTCGGCCCCGGTCGGTCCTTGCTGCGCCATCTGCTTTACCACATCTCGCACGATGCTCAGTGTTTGGGCAGCGCAGTCCGAGCGTGTCTCTGTCGTAACCAGAAGCGAGTCAAGGGTTAGTTCAGAGCTGACGTGATAGGCAAGGCCGCGTTTTTGACGTACCTCCTCGTAAAGGCGGGAAGTCAAGTATGAGCCGCCAAGGATGTCGTTCAGCAGCACGGCCGCGTAGAAATCCGGCGCGCTAGGCTTCACGCCAGGCCAGGCCAACGTCAGCGAAGTCTGCGGCAGGTCGTAGTTCTCCTCCACCAGTTGACCGAGTTTCGGCGCGACATCGTAGACGGGGACGAGGGTTTGTTGCTCAGGCAAATCACCAAACAGCTGGTCAAGCCTTTCCCTCAACGTGTTCGCGTCAATGTCACCCACCACGGCAATATGGAGCCCGTCGCGAGCGAAAATGGCCTGGTGGAAGGCGCGGAGGTCGGACGGCGTGATGCCGGGCAGGCTCTCTTTTGTGCCTTCTCCCAGCCTTGAACAAGGATGCGCGCCATAGATCGCGCGCAGCCATTTGCGCTGAGCGATGGCGTTAGGGTCTCGCTCGCTGCCGACGATGCGGGAGACAATCTCGGCGCGGACGCGATCGATCGGCCCCTGCTCGAAGCGCGGCGCGTTCAGCGCGAGCCGAAGCAGGCCGAACGCCGCGTCCTGCTTTTTGGAAAGCATGCACATCGATCCGTAGATGTCGTCGCTTTGCGCGTCCAAACTCATTTCGGCGCCGGCATGGTCGAGCTTCACCTGGAAGGCACCGCTGTCGTAATGGCCAGCGCCTTCGATGAACAGGCCGGCCATCAGTTTGGCCATCCCCTCCTTCCCGACCGGGTCCTGCTTGGTGCCGCCCTTGAAGGCAAAGCCGATGTTGACGATTTCCACTGTGTGGTCCTCCACCAGCCAGGCGATGATGCCCTTTTCGGACTTCACCTCCTGGATGTTCATCGCAGCATGGGGCCGAGCGCCGAGCGTCATCTCTTGATTCTCCGTCTTGGGCAAGAGATAGCCCGTGGTCGAACGGTCGAACGCGAGATAGCGGGCGGCAACTGCTTTGATTTGCTCGGGGGTAACCTTGCGGATGCGATTCGGCCGTTCCTCGACATCCTTCACGGTACCGCCGGTGGCCAGCGTCGAGCCGTAGATGCTGGCGAGCCAGTCCAGGTTGTCTTCCGCAAAGATCATATTGAGCAAATAGTGGTCCTTGGCCTTGCCTAGTTCCTCGTTGCTGACACCATCCTCGGCAATGCGGGCAACTTCGGCAGCGGCCGCCGCTTCGAGATCAGCCAGCTTGGCATCGCCGCGCGGTGCGCCATAGATGGCGAACTTGGTGTCGTCGAGCATAGTGCCCTGGAAATAGACGCGGGCGCTGGAAGCGATACCTTGCTGGACAGCGAGCGCCTGGTAGAGCCGGCCGCGGTTACCGCCGCCGAGAATTTCGGCCAGCAGGTCGAGCGCTTCGGCCTCGCCCGGCTTGGCGGTGTGGTAGGACGGCACCACCCACTGCGTCGAAAAACTGGGCACGCTGACGCGGGCGTCTGAGAGCGTGACGGTGCGCCTGGTGTTCTGCTCGGGCTCAACCGGCCGGATGCGCGGCGGCAGGTCAGGTCCGCGCGCCACCTTGCCATAGGTCTTTTCGGCCAGCGCCCGCACCGTGTCCGGTTCGACATCGCCGGCCACGATCAGCACGGAGTTGTTGGGCCAGTAGTACTTTTCATAGAAGACGGTGGCGTCGACGCGGTTCAGCTGCTCGATCTCCTGCATCCAGCCGATGATCGGGATGCGATAGGGGTGGTTCTGCCACAGCGTCGCGTCGATCTCCTCATGGAGAACGTCCTGCGGGTTGGTGTCGGTGCTTGAGCGGCGCTCCTCGATGACCACATCGCGCTCGGTCTTGACGACATCGTCGGTCAGGATGAGGTTTCGCATTCGGTCGGCCTCGAAGCTCATCATCAGCTCGAGCGCCGACGGCGCCACTGTCTGATAGAAGGCGGTGTAGTCGGAGGAGGTGAAGGCGTTGTTGGAGCCGCCGATCTCGAACACTGCGCGGTCGAATTCGCCGCCCGCATGGTTGGTCGTCGCCTTGAACATCAGATGCTCGAAGAAATGGGCGATGCCGGATTTGCCCGGCGGCTCGTCGGCGCTGCCGATCTTGTACCACACCATGTGGGTGACGATCGGCGCCCGGTGGTTGGGAATGACGACCACCTCCATGCCGTTGTCGAGCACGAAATCCCTCGCCTTGCCGTCCTCCCATGCGACGGGGATCGGAGCCGGCCCCGCGCCGACCAACTCGGACGCAACGGACGTCCTGCGAAGCCCATGAGTGCGGGGCTTGCTTGGTAGTTCTGGTAGGGAGAGTGGGGTTATGGGCTGCGTTCCTGGCAAAGTGATCTGTTCCTCATTTTGAAGGATCTATGTCTCCCGAACGCCTATTGGGAGAAAGTGGATCGGCACGCGACGCCGAGCCACATGAGCCGTCAGCGTGTTGCTGGGCCTGACGCGAGCCTCATCTTTGGATGCGTCCGGGAAACTTTCGGCATGGTGAGGCCATGGGAAGTCTGCTCGTTATCCATTGGGTGTTTGCGGATACCTGAGCATGCCCCGTGCCAAGTAAGAAAGCCCCGATTCGCAAGGTTTGATCCAACCTTGATACTTGCGATATCCGACATTGTCGGGCATCCGACAGAAAGCGCCTTTCGCCGGCGCGCCGGCTATGACGCTCGCCTCCTCCGGCGTGACGACGATCCTTTGGCGGGCGCCGCGCACACCGATCTGCCCGCCTATCAGCACCGCGACATCGAAGGACAGCGCGATCGTGACTGGATGGGTCTTACGCAAACATGCAGCAGTGCCACCGCGATCAGGACTTCATCCGCCCCACAAAGACCCGAGCGCGAGGGACGACGTGTAAGGCAACATGTCATCCTCGATAATGATGCCGCGCATAAAGAGGTAAGGTCCCTCGTCGTACCGGCGAGCCCCTTCGCTGGGTCTCGCGAGGGTCTGGTTTGCGAACGTCGACCGACAGCATCACGGCATGGGCGGCCCCATCGGTAGGCAAGCATTGACCGTGCCATCAGCGTTGAGGCAGCGCAGAGCCCAATTTCCCGGTGCCAGCCGGTACGTTGGAGCTTCAACTGTGGCCAGCCAAGCGGGCCGAGGCCGTGAAACTCCTGATACCCTGGACCGTCCGGATTGCAACGCACGACGCCTTGGTCTCGCGCCAACGTCCATTGACGCTCAGCGAAGCATCATGCGGACGAGCTGGGAAAGCTTGGCCGGGCCGGCGCCTTCCCAGGCGCATGGGACGCGCGACGACCCATGTGGACCTTGGATTTCACTACGCACTTACGCTGCTTTGGCCTTGTCAGCAGCCTGAGCATAAAGCGTGCTCAGCTTTCAGGGCGAGCCTCTTTCATGTTGATAGCATCTGTCGTCATTCAGGATCGCCCCATTTTCGCATGCCGCTTGCAGCTTTCAGACTGTTGTCAGCCAGGGCCGCCATAAAGGGTCTCGTTTAACGCATTCGGGAGGCTTCATCACTCGACCACATTAATTTCGGGCCGTTCGCCGGCGCTCCGAATGGCACTTAACACCAGATCCTCTCCAAACCCGTGATGATCCAAGAGGAAAACGAAAAATCCCTAAATCATAAAAAAGCACCGATACGGTCGGCTCCAGGCTGATGAAATTGCGGTCTCACTGGCCACGCACGATACTTGCGATGGCGATGGCCATTGCAAAGGCCGGTCAAGCACCCAAGACGCTGACAAGCACGCCTCCGACCAAAGCTCGATCGTTGGCAGCCTTTCTAGCCGTATACTTGGGGCATTTTGGGACGGCGATCCGGACGCCGATTAAAACCTGCCGGTCGTCTAAATGGAATGGTTGGTCCGGGTCCTTACTGGACCTGCGCCAACCCGATCGGGCCGGCGCACAGGGGCACCCAGACAATTGGACACGTCGCCTTTGCGCGGCGGCTTGCACTTTCTCGGATGGCCTTTTTTCTCCCCGGGCGAAATCGAGCGAGCGGTGAGGCGGAGCCTTCGATTTTGCCGATCATGTCGTGTCGCTTCGATCGAACTGCTCAGACGATGATAGCGGCATTGATTGCCGCGGCCGAAATGCGTTGTGTGAAGTACGATTTCTACGCCGTATACATACTGCCGTACAGTTCGCCCTGTCAGCAGCCTTGCCAGCAATCCGCCCTGTGTCCAACTGTCGTCGAATTCACCGGTGTCATTGAGGAATTCGTATGATCGCCTCGAAACCATCATTGCGACCGCGGGCGGGCGACGCAAGCTCTAGACTGCCACCGATCCGCTGGATAACCATGTTAGCGATATGTAGACCAAGGCCTGAGCCCGCAGCAGGAGTAGCACCACGACTAAATCGCTTTGTAAGCCCTTCGAGGTCGGGGAGGGGCACCACCGGTCCGGCGTTTGCAATAGCGATGGTTCCATCAGTTTGGACGGAAACTGTTGTCGGAACAGTGGGCAGTCCATGTATCAGCGCATTCTCGATCAGGTTACGAAGGAGGATCCCAAACGCATCGACATCCACTTTGCGCATCAAAGTGGGGCAGCCGTCGACGTTAAGATGCAGGCGTCCGGCATATTGCGGCTTTTTCCTCAGGTCATCGATTTCCAGCCGAACCGATCGGACAAGATCGATCGCGTGATCCGCCATGCCAACCCCCGATTCGGCTTGAGCGAGCTGAAGCACTTTTTCGACAAGGCGGCCAAGGCTCGACAGCGCTTGCTCGATGCCGCGCGCACGCATTTTGGCCGACCCATTGGGAAGCTCGGCCACTAATCTCTGCATCTGAGCGATTGAACCTGCGATCGGCGTGCGCAGTTCATGCGCACTGTTTGCGGCGAACTCGCGTTCGGCCTCGAGAGCCGCCCGCAGACGATCGAGAAGCCGATTGACGGATGCCGCGATTGGAGCCAACTCTGCCGGGAAATCGCCCAAGTCCATTGGTGACAGATTGCCGCCGTCGCGCGATCCGATCTGCTGTCGCAGTACCTCGATTGGCCGCAGCGAGCGCCGGATCACGATCCACCAAACAGCTAAGCTAAAGGGCAGGAGCACGAGTGTCGGAAGGAAGACAAAAAGTGCGCCCTTCGCGATTGTGGTACGGCGGCCATCAAGCGGTTCGGCCAACTGATGATACACGCCGTCTTGGATCTCCTCTGTGTAGACGCGGTAATCAGCGTTTCGCCAAAAGCCGTTACTCAGGGGAGCATCAGGGAAGGGCTGCTGACCCTCTTCCGGTTCAGAAATAAGCACTACCCCGTACTTATTAATAACCTGCTCACGATAGGTCCAGTACTTTTCATAAGTTGGCAAGTGGTTATTGTATTGATCAACGTGTTTTCCATTCAAGACCTTGATCAGCTCTGGTTCTCTGTACTCTGCGCTCCCCTGGAGCAAGTCATCCGAACTTTCGTTTACATTATTGCAAAAAATGAACGCAGCAATGGTTGGGGCGGCGATCCAAACCAGGAGCGTTGCCCCGCCTAACCACGATATCAGCTTTCTCGTCATGCTGTTCGAGTTCGTCATGTGACCACGAGCCTGTATCCGGAGCCACGCACGGTTGCTATTCTATCCCCGCCGATCTTCTTGCGGAGCCGGCTGACATAAACCTCCACTGTGTTGCTCTCGAACTCCGAATTGAATGAATAAAGCGCGTGCTCGATCCTCCCCTTTGAAACGACCGAACCGGGCCGGCGTAGAAGGCAGTCGAGCACCGCCCATTCGCGTCCAGACAGGTGGACCTCCTGCCCGTCGCGGAAGAGGCGTCGCTCGGCTGCCTGTATGGAAAGCGTCCCAACCGAAAATTGCGGCTCCGGAAAATGCCCTTGGCGACGTGCCACTGCACGGATGCGTGCCGAGAGTTCCCCCAGATCGAACGGCTTGACCAAATAGTCGTCGGCGCCAGCGTTGAGCCCCTCGATGCGATGCGAAATCCGATCGCGGGCTGTCAGAATGATGACCGGCGTTGTATCAAGCCCCTTGATCAGCTCCCGCAGATAGTCGATGCCATTGCCGTCCGGCAGGTGAACGTCGAGCAAAATAACGTCGTAGCCGGCCACAGCTGCATGACCGCGCGCTCCGGACAGGCCCTCGGCCCAGTCGACCGCGTGGCCACCAGCCACCAAATGATCGTGCACAGCACTTCTAAGGTCGTCGTCGTCTTCAATGAGCAGTATTCGCATCAGGCTGCCGAGCTCCGGTATGAGGGCAAGGCTCCTGCCTTATTGATCGAAGCTGACAGTAGGCTGAACCGGCGCCAGCGAATATCTGGGGGCTTTCAGGCTGCTGTCAGCTACAATTGCAAGAAAGGGGTCGTTAACAAAGCCAAACGAAGAGGCCTTATGAAACCCCTCCTGATCTCGGCACTTTTGCTCAATGTGACCACCGGCGGCTGTACACTGGTTGGCGGGCAATTCGACGTGGCGGTCAACGAATGGCAGCCGCGCCACGCGTCAATGTCCAGGCTTGAAACTGACAGGTGTCTTAAATACGAGGGCACCGTAGCGGGTGCCTCCAGTTATCGAACAGTGCCTAGCAGGTCAGAAGTGCACTTTGACCATAGGGGTCGTCCGTATTTTCGGCGCTCGCGAACAGAGTCGACGGTCAATCGATGCGCCACTGCCAGAGTCTGGAACGGTCAAGTGTTTGTTATCCCCCGTCCGGGCCATATTCTCTGCCGAGGACCAAGAAGGCCCTATTTTCGGTGCCCACGAACAGAGCCAACGGTCAATCGATGCGCCACTGCCAGGGTCTGGAACGGTCAAGTGTTTGTGATCCCCTGTCCCGGCCGTGTTCTCTGCCGAACTCGCCCTTGTAGTCGGCACACCAAAGATCGTTAGGGCGACAGCCGTTTGAAAGTGGTGTCCCCGTCGCCCTGTTGCGCCTGCGCTTGCGGCGCTCGACCATGCCGTGGCGGTCGAGCACGGCATGCACGGCCGAGATCGCGGGCCGGTGCACATCCGGATACAGCCGGGCCAGCCGCTCGCGTATCTTCGGCGCACCCCATGTCGGCTTGTCTTGCTTGAGGCGCACAATCAGCTTCTCGATTTGAAACGGAAGCTGATTGGCGTGGCGATAGGGCCGCCGCGATCGGTCCGTCAGCCCTCCAGGCCGCTGTCGTTGTAGCGCGTGAGGATCTTGTAGCCGGTCTTGCGCGAGATATCGAACTCCCGGCAAAGCACCGCCATCTTCTCGCGTCCAGCAGCCGGGCGACGAACTTCAGCCGCTCTTCCATGACGTTACACTCCTTCCAAGGCACCTTGCTCTCCTTGCAAAGGGCCGAAAGTGTAACCCATCTATCCGGAATGAACTGTCACCCATCTCTCGGGAAGGAAAGTCATGGCCAAGGCAACTGGAAGCCGAATTTTCTTTTAGAGTATGAATCAGCGCCGTCTGCCGAAAAGCGCGTCCACGATCTTCCCTTTTGAAACGACCGTGCAGGGCTGGGGCAGACGGTAGTCGAGCACCGCCCATCCGCGTCAAGTCAGGTAGACCTCCTGCCCGTCGCGGAAGAGGCGTCGCTCGGCTGCCTGTATGGAAAGCGTCCCAACCGAAAATTGCGGCTCCGGAAAATGCCCATGGCGACGTGCCACTGCATGGATACGCGCTGAGAGTTCCCCCAGATCGAACGGCTTGACCAAATAGTCGTCGGCTCCAGCGTTGAAGCCCTCGATGCGATGCGAAATCCGATCGCAGGCTGTCAGAATGATGACCGGTGCCGATTCAAGTTCCTTGATCAGCTCCCGCAGATAGTCGATCCCATTGCCGTCCGGCAGGTGAACGTCGAGCAAAATAAGGTCGTAGCCGACCACAGCTGCATAATCGCGCGCTTCGGACAGGTTCTTGGCCCAGTCGACCGCGTGGCCACCAGCCACCAAATGATCGTGCATAGCACTTCCAAGGTCCTTATCGTCTTCAGTGAGCAGTATTCGCATCATGCTGCCGAGCTCCGGTATGAGGGCAAGGCTCCCATCTTATTGGTCGAAGCTGACAATAGGCTGAACCGGCGGCAGCGAATTATTTGGGGAGCTTTCAGGCTGCTGTCAGCTACAACTTGCAAGAAAGGGGTCGTTAACAAAGCCAAACGAAGAGCCCCTATGAAACCCGTCCTGAACTCGGCACTTTTGCTCAATGTGACCCCCGGCGGCTGCATCAGCAAATTGATTTGGGAAACAGGCGCGCCGGTTCTAATGACCGACGCAGGCCGAGGTCTGGAGCTGGACCAGCGAACGGCGTCTTCGGTTTTTCAGGCAACAGCCACATGGAAGAATATGATTGGCTCGACCATGCGCCGAGCTTTGTCGAACGGATTGGTCGCGGGCGCACTACCACAGATTATGGCAGGTTTACGCCCTGGCCTTGACACCCGGGGTGATCGTCACCGGCGGAGCCGCGGCGTACTGATCGGATATCTAACGTCGCTGAGTCTCTCGTCGGTGCAGTGGATCTCTCGGCTTAGCCATCATGCAAAAAACGACGGTTCCGCGACACCACTTTTCAGGTCCGTGACACAGGCTTTGTGAGCCGATCTGTTGTTCTTACCCCAGGCTAATGGCTGAACAGCTCTGTCGCCGGCTCGATGCGCCAGATGGCGCGATGTTTTGAACCCTTTCACGAGGCGACGGCAGCAGCCGACCGGCTCTCCTATCGCGGCTCCCGCGATCCACACACCCAACAAGGGAATCTACCATGGTAATGAAGGCACCGGTTGCCGACGCTAGGAATGGGTCGGTAGTAGATCGGCTGGTCGGCATCGACCTCGCTCGGGGCCTGGCTGTCTTCGGGATGTATGCCGCCCATCTCGGTCCCGACCCCGGCGAAGGAGGACTAGTCGGGTTTCTGATGGAACTAACCCATGGGCGGCCGTCGGCCCTGTTTGCCGTATTGGCCGGTTTTTCAATCCTCCTGATTACAGGTCGCAAGGCGCCGAAGTCGGGGATAGCCGGTAGACAGGCCATCGCCAGAGTCGCAATTCGTGCCCTTGTTTTGCTCGCGCTTGGCTCAATCCTGGGCTGCCTCGGTACCCAGGTCGAAGTCATCCTAGAATACTACGGAATTTGCTTCTTGTTGGTATTGCCGCTCCATCGGCTCAGCGCATATCAGCTGGGCTTGATCGCTGCCGCTACGGCATTAGTTCTCCCGCAAGTCCGTTCCTCCCTTCTGTCGGTTGCCCCCAACCTCCTCGACCCGGTCTTCAACCTCATGGTCAACGGCTACTATCCCGCGGTGACCTGGGTTCCTTTCCTCATCGCTGGCATGGCCATCGCGCGCCTTAATCTTAATACGCTAGCAGCGCATTGGCGCCTTGGTCTGGCGGGGGTCGCGCTGGCCGTGTTGGGCCATGGGGGATCCTTGCTCGCGCTGAGTTCCCGCGCTTTGACTGAAACCTCCTTGTGGTGGTCTGACGTTGACGGCGCTTTTGAGCCTTCCAAGTCGTCATTTATAGTCAAGTCGTCATGGATAGCCGCACCTCATAGCGAAACGACGCTTTCGATCGTGGGCAGCACCGGTTGCGCAATGATCATCTTGGCGGCTTGCATGCTCGCTGTGGATGCGCTCCCGCGTCTGCGAAAGCTGGTCTGGCCAATAATCGCAGTCGGCTCGATGTCTTTGACGGCCTATGTGCTGCACATTGCGGGAATAGCCTATCTTATGAAGATAAACATTTTCAAAGACGAGAGCCTGTCCACGCTCTTTGGCTTCGTTGTGGTTATCAGCACTTTTGCGGTGCTTTGGCTGCGCATCTTCCAGCGAGGACCGATGGAAGTGCTGATGGGTAGGGTCGCAGATCTCGCGCGTCACATCCGCTGAGCACCGCCGCGCCCCGGCCTCCCGATCACATTACGGACAAGGTGGGGCTTTGTCCAAAGCTTGTTCGCGGCAGGGGAGGGTACTTCCTCCCAGCCTGCCGCCTTGTTGATGGAAGCTAAAACGGTCGCGCAGGCGCTAGAGTTGCATCGGCATAATCAGCTTAAACTCGCGAAGTTAAACCCGCGGTTGGTCTATCTCGGCCCGCCTCACCTGAAAGGCTAAGGTATCCGTTTCGGTCAAGGGTTTTAGGGGCCATTTTCGCTGCGCCTTGAGGAGAGCGTTTGCTAGGATGAGGAGCTTTCGCAACAAGATGATGACCTTTGCGGGTTTGCCTGCCGCCTTTAGCGCCTGGTATTTTGCCTTGAGGTCGGGGTTGAAGCGCAGGGCGAAGGGCCGGGCATGTAGAGGGCCTGGCGAACATTGGCCCGGCCGCCCCGGATGAAGGCGCGGCCGCTCCATTTTGCCGAGGCCGGCGAGGCTTGCGGCCTTTGGTTCCGAGTTCCGGCATGTCGATGGTGAGTGTGCAGGCGGTGGCATCCGATGCGCCATATGCTGGTCAGGATTTCGCGGCGCTGGACAGCGTCGGGATCGGCTTTCATGAGGGTAAGCATCGTCTGATCGATATCGCTGAGTTCACGTGGATCTGCTTCCAGCCACTCGTTGTTGTGGCGCCTGAGCAAGGCAAGCGGTCAAGGTCTGGCTCTGGTGCTGGCTGCGGTGCGATCCCCGCACGGGCCAGGTGCCGATCGTGTCGACGATCCACCTCGCCGCGACCAGAGAGCTGCTACTCTCTTCCGCTGTTCATTCTGGCCTCTTCGCAATGAATGTCATAAAATCACCTGTCGCAATTAATGGTTTTTGATTTGGCTCCTACAGCTGGCAGATATCGCCGAGAGTTCCGCAGAGAGCGTCGAAAGTTTTGGCCGCCTTCTTCCGCAGCCGCGCCTTGAGTTTTGAGCAGACCTGTCTTGATCGGGTTGAGATCGGGCGAGCATGGCGGCAGGATCAGGAGCCAGTGCCCCTTTGGCCAACCAGTGGGCGGCGCGTACCTTGCCGACAATCTGGGGTTCCGAACCCGACAGTTGGTTTTCAACCCGACAGTGGCCCGCCTCAGAGCAGGCTACCGCCCTTCGGAGCAGGCAGAAGCTAATCGAGGTTCGCGGGTTCCGGTTTGAATGTGCAGGTCGCTGCGCGCCTGATCTTTCGGTCTGGCGGCACATGACAAAAACTCTCATTTTGGCCGACGATACCCGGTCAGGAGCGGGTATCGCAGTCGAGAAGCGACCCGAGCACGTCCACAAGATGTGCCGAGTTTGCAAGGTGTGTCATTGTTTCTGTCAACGTTCGAGCGACAGCGCACGACGAAACGTCTGGCATACGCCTCGTCTGGCACGCGCCTCGCATATGTTGCAGTTGCTGCTGGAGATCAGGCGATCGAGTGGGCCTTGCAATTTTCCGATTTTGATGCGCCTAAAGTCTCGTGTACAAATCAGGCTGGCGTGAATGGCCTGCCTAAGTTGCGACTTATTACAAAGGAATGGATATGGCGACTGGAACGGTGAAGTGGTTCAACAGCACGAAGGGTTTTGGTTTTATTCAGCCTGACAACGGCGGTCAGGATGTCTTTGTCCACATTTCCGCTGTTGAACGAGCGGGCCTGTCGACCCTTAATGAGGGCCAGAAGATCAACTACGAGGTGGAACAGGATCGCCGCACGGGAAAGTCCTCTGCAGGCAGCCTCAGCAAGGCTGGCTAACGGTCCGGGAAAGCCTTGGCAAGGTTCGTCATCGCCGGAACGCATTGACGGCTCGAAACCCGGGCCGGAGCATGCAAGTTAATGCCGCGGCAGGGATTGCTGGAGCCATCATGAATTACTCTGGAAATGAGGCTCTTGGACGGGAAAGGCGGGGCTCATCCCCGCCCTTTGATTCCGCGCAGATTGGGCCAACGGCTGCTGCGCGTCCGAACGACTGTTGATACGGATTTAGGCTGCGACCTTCTTGCGGGTCCGTTTCGCCGGCGCCGTGGCTGGGGCTTCCGGCTCTTTCGGTTTGCGGCCGAGTCCCATGGTCTTGGCCAAGGCGGAGCGCGCAGCGGCGTAATTCGGCGCCACCATGGGATAATCCGACGGCAGACCCCATTTGGCGCGATATTCGTCTGGGGTCAGACCATAGTGCGTCGCCAGATGGCGCTTTAGCGATTTGAATTTCTTGCCGTCTTCAAGGCTAATGATGTAGTCCGGTTCGATCGACTTTTTGATCGGGACAGCAGGTTTTTTTACAGGCACAGGCTCTTCTGCCGGTATGAGTCCAGCCGTGCCGTTTAGAGCCCCGTGCACTTGGGCGATCAGGGCAGGAAGCTCCCCCGCCGGGACGGGGTTGTTGGAGACGTAGGCTGATACAACATCGGCAGTGAGCTCGATGAGGATGTCGGTCTTGTGGGGTTCTTCTGTCATAAACTTCTCCGGGCAGCTTGAAACACAGTTGGGCGAAGTGTCGCTTCATAGTGGCGGTTGCCGCTGAAAGCAAATGGATCGACGGGTGCGCTGCTCCTCCACCATTGAAGTCTCGGCGACGCATCCCGTCATCGTCCATCGCTAAAGGCAGCGTATTGAATTATGGGAGCGGTCGCGCCCGCCCCACCATAGCGATACAGCAAGACAATCAAAAAAGCCGGTCTTTGCTTGGCCCCAAATCTTTTCTCCTTTCGTGAACGCTGAGCTGCCAAGCTGCTACAGTTCACCTCGCGGGGCAACCGTGCACAACACAGGAGTTGCCCGAGCGATACATTCTTCACTTGCCGCTTATCAGCGCTGGTGATTGCACTTTGCAGCCTGCCTCCGGACCCGCAGCGCTCACGCTGTTGGTTTTGCGCCTGCAGGCGTCGGAAGTCGGATCGCCGCAGCTAATTTCCTCAGGCGGACGAATTCAACAAATCGATTGTTTGGATCGAAGGCATCCACACCATCGATGCCTCTAGAATATGATCCAGCTACAATCACCGTGCTGTAATGGCAGGGACGGCCAGCACAAGCGCGACACGATCCGGCGGGTCCATCGCTGCGTTACGTATTCATGGCTACTGCATCGGGCGCTCGGTCGACCGCCTTAAGCCAGGTCGCCGCATTGCGAGACGGTGACCGGCGAGGGAGAGGGCGCTCTGGCAACGAAGCGAGGCGGGTGGCCTTGCGGGTGGCCGCGTGATGTCATCCGGCTCTCCTGCCGATCTCTGCCGGCCAGATCTGGAGCAACTGTTTTGCATAGATATGGCTCTCTTCAGGGGGCCATCTATGATGGGAGCCGAGCGCGTGTTCGAGCCGGGGAACAGGCTGCGCATGCACTGTGCCCACCTATTGCGATCGTGCTAACCTTGGTTGTTCGGACTTGCCGTTAAAGGCAAGCGACAGATTGAAGTTATGCTGCACCATCTGATTGCCTGGCTCGTTTTCGAGAGCTCGCCGATACAGGGCCTGTGCCGCGTCATGCCGCCCCTCAATGTCCAAAATCACGCCCTTCGCATTCAATGCACGTACGTTTCCTGGGGCTGCAACCAAGACGCTGTCGAGCACCTCAACCGCTTCGTGCGGGCGCTTCTGGCCCACCAAGGCATTTGTAAGTCGTATCGCCGCATCAACATTGTCCGGGTGCTGCTTCACCTCATCCCGCAAAGCCCGCTCTTGAACATCCTGACCAACTTCGCGCAAAATGCGTTCGCGCATAGCCGGATCGATTTGATCGGCGCTGAGCAACTCGGGGGAAGATGTCTCCTGCACGGAAAGAGCCGGCTTTTGCCAGCTGGCGCAACCGCCCAAAGGCAGAATGGCGAGTACGGCAAAAAGAAGTGAGTTCCGGCGCAGAAACATAGGCGATGGAGAAACTGTATTACTATTCATGTTATCTCTCAGTTATCGGGGAGGCGCGTGGCGTTCAGTTAGGAAAGGTGGGACTACTCTAACAATCCGCTGTTCGATCCGTGCGGGAGTGTGACGGATCCTGCGGGGCGAATTGTAAAGTCGGAGGCGAGGTCTTGATAAGACAGCACGGCGAGATCAACCCCGTTTCGCGTCAGAAAGCCGCGGACGAAACGTCGGACATCCATCGACGTCAACAGAATAGGGCGGGTTTGACCCGGTTCTGCGTTCGAAAGGACCTGACGTATCTGTGATAGCATCGCTTCGCTTTGCCGATCCTCCAGTGCGAGATAGGGGCCTGCATCCGAATCTCGAACCGCGCCACGCATCACATCCTCGCTCTCGCGCTCGACGACCAGGGCGGACACGATGCCCTCCGTGTTGGCATGGCGGTGGCAGATCTGTCGCTTCAAACCAGAACGGACATATTCCGTCAGCAGGGCAACGTTCTGCTCACGCTCGCTCCATTCGGCCAATGCCTCCAACACGAGACGGGTGTGGCGGATTGGGATACCTTCCTCCAGGAGGCGGCGCAGAACATCGGCAATCCGAGGAATCGGCGTCGTGCGTAGCACCTCTTTCACAAGCTCAGAATATTCCTGCTCCATTCGGCCCAGGAAATGTCGGGTCTCTTGGATGCCCACCAATCGCGGTGCGTAGCGGGTCAACGCTGCATGGACGCGCAAGGCGAGGAGTTCGCCGGGAGCCCTATGCTCCGTGCCGGCGCCCGTAAGGGCCTTTGCAGGGGTATGTTCAACCGGGAGTCTGTCCGTTTTCGGCTCACGTCTAAGGGGGACACCGCTCGAGTCGACGTGCGCTACATCGGCTCGGAGCGCCATCTGGTTTGGATCTAAGGCGTCCTGTTCGACTGGCACGCCCTCGACATCAATTCGGAATTGCGATTCAGGCAGCTGCTCGTCAACCAAGACAGGGATGCGAGGAACGATAATGCCCAGATCGGCTGTGACCAGGAGCGAAACGCGCCCAATATGTTTTTGCAATTCGGCTTGATCGACCGCCTGCATAAGATCTGGCGCTAGAAAAAATGCGATCGGGAATTCCTTCGCAGGCGCGGCTTGCTTAGGCTCCGCTGCAGTTCCACCTTTCGCATCGGCAGTGCCGGCGCCCAGCACATCAGCCTTGACAATGCTTACCGCAGCGAACACTGCGGCCAGCATCAGAAAGACGGGGAGGGGAAACCCAGGAACGAACCCCATTACAACCAGGACGCCGGCCGCCAGTCGCAAGGCTCGAGTGCTGGCCGTGAGCTGACTGACCATTTCTGTACCGAGGTTGATCCTCGCCGTCCCAGTCACACGGGTGACGATGGTCGCCGCAGTAATGGAGAGCAGAAGGGCCGGAATCTGCGATATCAATGCATCGCCTATCGTCAGCAGAGTGTAGTGATGCAGTACCTCGCCGAAGGACATGCCCTTGGAGAGCAGGCCGATCGAAATTCCACCCAGCATGTTGATGCAGATAACCACCAGCCCGGCGATGGAATCGCCCTTCACAAATTTCATCGCGCCGTCCATCGCGCCATAGAGTTGGCTTTCCTTCTCCAATTCGGCGCGCCGCCGGCGGGATTCGTTGGCATCGATGTGGCCGTTGCGTAGCTCTGCGTCGACCGCCATTTGCTTGCCCGGCAGAGCATCCAGCGTGAAACGCGCCGCCACTTCTGCCACCCGTTCGGCACCCTTCGCGAGGACCATGAATTGCACCATGGTGACGACCAGAAATATGACGAAACCCACCACGATATTGCCTGAAATGACGAAATCGCCAAAAGTATGAATAATGCTGCCGGCCTCCCCCTCGGCCAGGATCAGTCGCGTCGTTGCGACCGTGAGCGCGAGACGGAATACAGTGGAAATCAAAATAACGCCGGGCAAAGAGGAAAAATCAAGTGGAGTACTGACATACAGGGCAACCATCATCAGCAGTATGGCCAACCCCATATTGAATCCTATCAGGGCGTCGACCACCACGACCGGGATAGGCATGACCATCATCGCGACAGCCAGAAGCAGCATCAACGCAACCATTAAATCCGGGCTGGCCGGCGCACGCTTGATGAAGTCACGCAGGACGTTGGCCATCGAGACACCTTTGCAATCGGTTGAGACTTACTCTGCTGTTACGCCATGAAACGTGGCTTTCGAACTCCGAAGGCGCCTCAGCCTTGGCCAGCGCGTGACCCTGCATGAGAGCCACAAGCAGGCGCGAAATGGCTGGGCAGCAAATGTTTCCAACGCAGCCAGCTTGTCAGCACCGAGCGCGACAGGATGTTTGGCTGGCCATAGAGTGCTGCTTGATGGGGCCTGCGAGCTTTCAATATTGGAGAGCAGCAATGCGGCCATTCCTGCTCAGCAGCACACGGCTGTCCTCAATACGTTCGACCACCCATCCATCAGCCAAAATGGCGCCGACAAAATACTTCTCGCTGTCGATGACAATATATGGTTGGACCCCATGCCACACAGCTTCGACCGCGATTGCGGATGGCGCCTTCTCCTCTTTGATGAGCACTCCGTTCACCAGTGTTAGAGTACCCTTGGTGCGACGATCGAACGATTGCTGAAGCTTCTGCCAACTGATGACCGATTCAGACGTGACGGTGCCTTCGGCGGTCACAACACCCTTTGCCGACCCAATCTTGACGTCGAGAAGACCCGCTCGATCGACTTCCTCCTGCAGCTCTTGGGCCGCTGCCTCCGTAAGTTCATTGTCAGCGCGGTGACTGATCGTTCTGGACGCGACTTCAGCCCGAAGTGAATTGGGGCTCGATCCACTTGCATTGCCAAGATAGGAGATCGTGCCTGAAAGCGCGCCGATCCCGAGTGAGCTGATTATGACCATGGCGAGCACACCGATCGGTAGGCGCGGTATGCCGGTCGAACCAGGCGGCTCTGCATCCTGCACGGACAAAGCAATGGACATCTCGCCTACGAGCAGGACGACAGGAAGGGGCACAACAACGGACTGGCCTGCGGCGATATTCCGGTTGCCCTCGATACTGAGTCCGGGTGCAAGCGCCTCCAGTTCGATCGACTTGCCAAGAAGAGTTACACGAAGGTGATGCGGTGCCAGTCCCTGCTCGACAAAGACCAAATCGGCATCGAAGCCGCTGCCGATTAAACACTTTTGAAGATCCGTCTTGCCGGTCAGACCGCAATAGTGCCCCGAACGCACTTCGAAACGGAGGGAAACGGCGTCATCCACAGAGCATCTCTCAAACAGGATAGAAGCCGCATGGCAATTGCCATGCGGCTCATTTCGGGACTACGTCGCGTCAATAAGGAGACGCGCTAGGGGGCAGTCTAAAACCCGCTTCCGACATTACGAAACGCGTTCGTCGGCGGCCTTCTTGATGGTCTGGAGATTGGTCGTTAGAGTGCGCAACTGGACACTCCTTTTCGTCGCCTCCAAGCTAACATTGGTTAGTTCCTGCACTTGCGCCTGAAAAGCAGTAGCATCAGCTCCGCTTGTATTGCCGGGAGTGCCACTGTTAGTTTTATCGGTATTGCCGGCGCTACTGGTATTGGTATTGCCTGATTTTTTATTATTATCAACTGCAGCCATGATCATTCCTTTTTCTGTTGGAGTTGTGCCGTCAATAACGGCCTGTATGACCTCACGCCGGATTTCCCGCGTCAGGCATCTTCTGTGTCATCCAAAGCTTCATCGGCCTCAGCCATCGCATCGTTCGCGAATTGGAACGCGAACGATCGCAGGATACTTTGGAAGGCTTCACTTTGTGCTGCAGACTGTGAGTTGTCTTGAAGTTGATCATTTGAAACGGTCCGGTTATCCGCCCGATCGTTCCCGCCAGCTGCCTTGCCATCATTCCCACCAGCTGGCTTGCCATCATTGCCATCAGCCGGCTTGCCATCACCAGAATGCTCGGATTTCGAATCCCCATGGCCCTTTCGGATCAAGGAAGTCCCGAGGTTGCCAACTCCACTCCCAATTGCTGCTATCATCAGGTACTCCGGCATTTGCCATTGGCGGCGACGTGTTAAAGGTTAGCCTCGATCAAGCTAAGGGCGGGAGCTTTCGAGAACCTGACGGCTTTTGACAAAAACCGGCCAGCGCAAAAACGTATGCTCTGCAGGATGTTGCTCTCGCATCGAACAGTCGACCACGATCTCGGCTGTTCGGCCAATCCCGCCGTCCACGCATGCCGCGACCGAATGGCAGCCGCAGCAGCTCGTTTGCATCCTCGATGCTGTGGTGTCGAACAGGAGACACGGTCCACGTGCTGCATGACCGCAATGACCGTATTCTTGCTGGCTCCACGGGCGCACGCAACGAGCAGGAACTCGGTCTTTGCATCACCATTCTCTCGCCTGCACATCACGGCCCGGCGCGGTGAGCTCATTGGCTTCGAGAAGGTCGGCGACCGTACGAACATGGGATGGTCTGCCGGCTTTGGGAGGCCGGTGCGGATCCTCTTCTCACCATATCGAAAGCTTGAAGCGGTCGGATTTTCTTGCCCTGTTCGTGAGAACTCCCATCGTCAGCTAATCGTCAGCCAAGCGGTCTATCTAGGCCGGCCGTGCCTGACCTTCGGATCCAAAGGTCCCGTCTCGACACTTTTTGTAACTATAGATCGAAATGGTCCGCGTGATACGCAACGCACACGCTTCTCTGAAGCAAATGTGTGACTTTGTCGGTGGCGAACGAGAGGAGTGACGCATCAATAAAATCGTCAGGCACGTGTCTAGGAAGGGGAGCTAGCCGAGTTGGTCTGATTTCATTCGCTGTTCCTGGAAATCGGCGGACTGAAGCGCTGATAATCTCAGGACATCGATGGCAACGTTGCGAAAGTCCTGTGAGCTCGGGCCAATCTTGGCCTGCTACTGAGAAGCACTTTGGCGGGAACATTACGCCGTCGCGGGTCTGGCTGACCGTGACGTTAACCGAAAGATGCCGCTGGTCTCGTCAGCCGCCAGCACAATAGCAGCACATTCTCGCCTACTACGGAGACGCAATATGAAGGGCATTGGCCGACCACGGAAATCGCAGGCTGAAACTGGAGCCAGCCGCGCGGGGCGGGCGAGCAGTTCCCTTTCGCAATCAAGTCTTGCTGCGGGAGAAGGTGGACAGTCATTCGATTCCGTTGTGGAGCAGATGCGCTCTGGGGACGCCGATAGGAGGCCCTCCTCCCTTCCAGTTGCGCGCGGTCCAGGCGATGCCCGCGAAAGTCTGCCAGGCGCCTCGATTGGCGAAGATCAAATCCTGAACACACCGCCACGTGGAGCCGCTGCGCCACCACGCGGAACCGTAGCGCCACGTGGCGCAGCCGCAAGGCGGCGCGGTTCTCCCTCCATGTCTGAGGGCGAAGCCATGGCGCCGGTCGGTAGCCAACTATCAACCGCGCAGGTGGAAGGCACCAGCTCATCGTCAAATAAAGATATCAGTCCGACACAGCTCAGAATGAACAGTCTTGTTCAACAACTGACTGATTGCGAGGCTGCGGCCAGGAAAACCGACGTCCCCGAGGAGGCGGTGGAGCTGATCAGTGGGGTCGTCGATGCAGCCTCAGCAATTCTGGAGTACCGCGCTAGCCTGCCTGCGGCTGAGGCGCAGACAATTATGCCAGACGACAAGGTGCGTAGATGTTGCCAGATCGTGTGCGACGCCGCGAATGAAGTAGACAAACTTGGCCTGTCGACGATCACGAAATTGGACAAAAAGACCAAGAAAGCGGCAGGTATGGTCGATAAACTCTACTCCTACTCCCAGGCGGACCGGCAGGAGCTGTTGATTTTAAATGTGGAGAACCACCATACGGCGGCAATTAAGTGGTGGGAAAAAAAGGCATGGCGCTCCGAACGGCAGCGATCCGCCTGCGCTGCCACCGCTAGCCTATCCAGTGGAACGCCCGTGATGCGGGAAGCCGAGCGGTGCGCACTGCGGCTGCGTGCCGGCTCGGTACTGAGTGTCAGGATCTGGCTGGTCCGTGAGCGGATCGGTCTTGCGCGGGCCAAGATTGAACTGCGGGCGAGCAGGTTCGAGCCAGATTTGAAGGAACTCCTCGTCGGTCGAAATGGAGTGGTGCAGCTGATGGCAAGCGCCGCTCAAGAAGCTCTTCGCGCCCTCTCTTTGGCGAAGGGCATAATGGATGATGGCAAAACACTCAACGCTCATGATTGCGCGGTTGTAGAAAAAATCATGGAGCGGCTTTCGGATTTTGGATTGGCGTTGCACGAGGTGCATACCAAGCTAAGCCATACCTACCCAGATGCCGGCCTCCCATTGAAACTGTTCGAACGGATCGTGGACGATGCATGGATCACTGCGCACGATGCCATGCACTTGTTGAACCTGCAGTCTCCGCCGTCAGCCATCATGGCGCCACAGGCCCAGGCGGGCGCTGCGATGCCGGCCAGGGCAGGCGCTGCGATACCGGCTGACACTGCTGGTACGGCTGCAGTGTCAGAAGGCACTACAGCGCGAAGGAAAGGGAAGTCAAAGCATAAGTCGGCAGCTCGCGCCGGGACTTCTGCCGCCGGGCAGCCATCAACACCAGTCGCTGCGAACGCCGGCACAGTGCCAGCAGCCAAGGTTCTCGCGCGCTCGGATCAAGTTGCGAGTACACAGGTGAGAGCGCAAGAGGTGGCTGCGAGTTCGTCGGGGGCAGGCTCGACAATCGGGGGCGCCGCGTTGTCAATGGAGGTATTGACGGAGCGGCTCAAACGATTGGACGAACTTTTGCAGTTCGATCTGGCCGGTCAGCAAAGCGTCGTCTCCCAAGTGCGCCAGATGAAGCCTGAGGAGGCCGGTAAGGTCGTGGACGATGTGGCCCAGTACCTGCGAGCCCAGGCCATTGAGATGCAAACCTGTCTCGCCGGGTTGCAGGGGCGTAATGTACGCCTGCTACTCACCTCCACCCAGCTACCCAAAGTGCACGAACGCACAGACCAGCTCAAAGGGTTGCTGAACATGGTGCTGGGACAGGCCAACGCATTGAATGAAGGAAAAGCCGGCATTACGACTGATTGCATGAAGACCTACGCATTTCCGGCGCAAAAATACCTGGAACATTTGTGCAATGCCGACGAATTGATGCCGCCGGAGGCACCGGTCGCGCTGCGTGGCGAGCCAGGAAAGCTGTTTGAGATGAAGCTGCAGCCCAAGATGCTGGTCAATGGTGCGATGCCGAGCCCGATGTGGGTGCACATCCACACGAGTCGCCCCGTCATGGCCAGAAACTTGGAAGGGCTGGCTGATTCCGAATTCACCGCTTGCCACGTTAAATCCAACGAACAGCGCGGCTACAATCGAGAGCGAGAGGAAGCCGATGCTAGGTCCGGTCGCGAGAAGGTCATAATTCATCGCGGCAAACTCACCCCCGCTTTCTGTAAGTCCTTGTTGACCTCAGGGCTTGGCCGCCAACCACGCCATTCGCGTGCCGAGCTCCCGTCGGCGCAGGCTGCATGACAGGGCACTCAGAATGCGGCCGGCCACGCTGTGAGTCAGCGAGCATTTCTCCTGGCCAAACCGCGAATGCCGCTGCGCGAGTTGCGGTCCGGCGATTGGAGTCGATCGGCTACCGTCAGGGCCGATTTGCGATGTCGCGTTACCGGCTGTTGACGTGGCGGCGTATCTTGCCTCCCATCCAACTTATCGCCGAGATCGCGCCGCCAAGATCGAGGCGGAAGGTCTTCCTGCGAGCGCGGAGCAGGCATAGCCGATCCGATCGGGATCGGCGCATCGCAACGACCCAACGGTGTGGTGGAGAAAATTGGATTCGGGAGAGCTCGGTTCCAAGAGGCGGAGTTCCGGCCCGAATACAATCCGCTCGCAAGCACCCACGATGCGCATCCGCAGTTTATTGTCTGGGAGATGGGCTGGATTGCTCGGCGGCGCTGGCGCTAAGGCGGGGCTGTCGCCGGACAATTAGCATTCACTGCCAACAGCCTTGCAACCGTCACCAGTTGCAAGGCTCGGCGGCGGGTCGACAAATCACATGAAATCGTCGTCGGACCCGCTATCGCTGCTGTCGCTATCCTCGGTTTTGTGGAGATAGAGTGGAGGTTTGCCTGCACGCTGCCACTCACCGGCACTGTTCTTCGTCCATTTGTCGGGATGCTGCGTAGGGTCAAGCACCAGGTCGCCATGATCCACTTCAACAAACCCCATCGTCTGCGCGCGCGCTTGTGCTTCCGGATTAGCCGCACGCCAATTCAGCAACGGTCGGTCGCCGTCTATCCGAAGTTGATGCTCCAGCAGAATATCGCCCGCATTTTCGACGAGCGGATGGGCGACTTGAAGATCCACTATGGAAGTGACCTCAGTTCGACCAGGAAATTGTTCCCGCCAACTTTCCGATTCGAACTCGTTCATGCTGAATCCGCCTTCCATTCTCAGCAGTCCGGCACTCCGGTCTCCCAATTGGTAACTGAAATATCGCGCGTGCTCCGTATCTCGACGGATGCCATATTGCTGAGCAACGTCCGCGGTGCGCCTGGCTCGTGACGATACGAACTCCGAATACTCTTGAGGATTGTCGGCGATGTGCGTGATTTCATCACCATGAAATTGCCTCACCTGTCTCCTGAAGGAAGTCCTGTTGATCTCCACCACAGGAGGTCGGGAATTGAGGGAGTATGCTTGGGGAGCCGCCGATGATGAGGCGCCGCTACCTTCCGATCCGGATAAGTGCATTCGGGCAAATGTGTCCGCGAACCCTTCGCTTCCTGCATCCGATTGCTCGCCGGCATTATGCGCGCGGTAACTATCGGATGAGCCACCAATTCGACCATACATGACGATTCGTACTCCTATGTTTCGCAACCGAGCTCAAGTTAGCACGGCTGTTCAACATAGGGCGCTTAGTTGACGACTAGCTGACGAGGGCATTCCAACGGCTGCACCAATCAAATCCGCACTGCCGGCCTCAAAACCTCGGACTGCGCCACGCACCGGCCAGCAGAGGCTGCAAGGTCATGCCCGGAGGACTTGCCGTAGTTGCTGGGTGGCAGATCCGAGGGGAGTGATTGCCCCAGGCCCGCGGTTGCGCGGTTGGCCTGACAGAGACACTGGGGCACGGATGGCCAGCCGACATTTGCCACTAGCATGGAGCCAGGTCAGTTTTGAACTGGGCAGTCGTGGACTTCCATGACTAGGCCAAGCCTGCGGCAAAGAATGCTTTCGCGACAGGCTGGAAATATTGCATAGGAACCGCGTGGCCGAGTTTTGTAGTGCCTATCAGCTGACGCGCTAAGACATGGTCATGGACGATCGTCAGGCGTAGTGCCCGCGCCTCGCTCAACACATGTGAAACGCGCTCACCTTCGGCACGGCAAACTAAGAACGGCACCCCGGTTTCACCGCGAACGTAACGCAGACCGATCAGGACCGCCCTTCCTGTTAAGACCAGCGTGGCGCGATGCACGCCAAGCGCAGGCTCGTCGGCCGCCTCCTCGCGGATGCGACGCTGTTCACCTTTCAACTCTGGCGCTCCTTGCTGATCCTTCGACTCGCGCGTCACTTCGGTATTGGTCATGCGCATTTCGCGCAGATACAACGCGCGCTGGAGCAGAAGATCGATCAGTCCGCCGACCAGCAGTGCGCCGGCGCCAATTCCCATCAGCAATTTTGTCTCCATAAAGATGAGGCCAACACAGCCCATGCCGCAGATCGGCAGAGGGACCATTGTCTTCCACATCCCGAGAAGGACAATGGAAAAGGTTGCGCTGAGAACCAATACCTTGAACATGGTCTTGCAGACTTCGACCATGGAACGAGCAGACCCCAAGCGCTTCAGCCCTTCAAAGGGGTCAATTTTCTTAAAGCTGAGCTTCATCGGCTCCAGAGAGAAGACAAATCCACCATTGGCTAGCAGGCTGGCCAAAATCACCGCGGCGACAAGGGTTCCAAGCAGCGGGCCAACAGCCGCGACTGTGAGTTGGACGAGCACAACCAATGCCTGCGGCACCGCGGTATCGAAAGGTAGGCTCTGCAACTTGGTGGCTAATAGGAGCGCTTCCCGGCATTTGTCCTCGATCACGCTGCCTCTTAGCCAAAGGTAGCCGAGCCCAGCGCAAGTCCCGACCGCGCGGACGAAATCGGAGCTACGTGGCAGCTGTCCTTTTTTGCGCGCTTCACTTAACTTCTTCGGGCTGGCGGCGTGTGTCTTCTCTTCACTTGTGTCGCTCATGGCAGCAATTTGTCGAACCACTCCAGCACGCCGTTGGCACGTGTGACCTCCAGTTTCATGCTCTCCACCAGATAGGCAGCGTAGGTGACCATGAGAACTGGAAAGACAATGTTCTTGATTGCCGGAGACAGTTGGCTCGCCTTAAATTGCGGGGCAAAGCGACGCAGCAGCATCATCGATATATCAATCAGTATCAGGAAGAACACGACAGGCCCCGAAACCAATAATGCCGTGCGCATTATGCTGTCGAGAAGCCCCAACAACTCCATTGCTCCTGGCCCGCTCAGTGTCGGGTGAAACTGATACACCGGCCAGATCAAGTAGCTGCGGTACAGGACACTGATCAAAGTTTCCAGGCCTCCTGATCCGACGAATATGGCAATCGCAGTGATCCCCAGAAAAACGCCCATCGCGGAAGCCTGACTGTTCGTCGCGGGATCGGCCGAAGCGGTCGGGCTGCTGATGCCGCGTTGGTTGTCGATAAGCTCCCCGGCAGCCTGAAGGCCCCAAAGCGGAATGCCAAGAAAAGTGCCAAGGAGTACACCGACAAAAACTTCCTTGAATCCGAGCAGGGTTAGCTGGATCAGGCGCGTATCAGGATCCAGCGCCGGCAATCCGCCGCTGACGTGTGCCAGGCATGGTAGTGCGAAGCCAACAGCCAAACAGCCCCGGATCAGCCCACTGATCTGCGAGCGTGTGAATACGGGAAAGATCAGCATGATGCCCATCGCGCGGGCTGCCCCAAGACCTGCCGCAACGACGAGTTCGAAAGCCGTCTGGATCAGAATTTGAATATCGGCCGATGGCGCGTCCATGGGGCGGACTAGTAGCTAAGTGTCATTGCGGGAAACTCGGTGAAGATCTGATCGGCTAGCTCTATGAGCGGGGCGCTTAGCACAGGAGCAAACAGCCCAATCACCGCGACAACGACCAGAAGCTTCACGGTGAGCGGCAAGCTTTCATCCTGGATCTGCGTCGCCGCCTGGAGGATGCCGATGACGAGGCCGACAACCACTGATGCAATGAGCGGCGGTAGAATCCAGATCATGAAAACCACCAGTGATTGGCTCATAAGAGTAATGATGCTGGATTCAGTGATGATCAGCCTCCCGGTAACGTATAACTCAGCACAAGCCCATGCATCAATTTTGACCAACCATCAATGGCAACAAACAAGAAGATCTTGAACGGAACAGATATAACAGTTGGTGAGACCATCGACATACCCATTGCCATCAAGATAGTTGTCACTATCAGATCTATAACAATAAAAGGCAGATAAAGTAGAAATCCTATCTCAAATCCGCGCTTCAATTCTGATAGCAAGAAAGATGGTACAAGTATTGCAAAGTCATCAGGCGTGGCTGCAGCGTGCATTTCCTCTGGCCAGACCTTTTCTGTCGAAGATAGGAAAAATCGCCGCTGCTCTTCATTTGTGAATTTCTTGAGATGCTCGCGCAAGGGCTCACTTCCGGCTTTAGCGGCGCTTACCCAGTCGTCGAATGTCTGATAGTGGAGCTTGGGATCCGACATGCGGTCATAGGTCTGCTCAGCAACGGGCGCACTAACGAACATAGTGAGGATCATCGCCGCGGCGTACAGCACCACATTGGGTGGTATGGTCTGGGTCCCGAGCGCATTGCGGACGAGGAAAAGAACAATTGATACCTTTACAAAGGCCGTTGTCGTGGCAACTGCTAAAACCAGCAGACCGAGTCCGGCGGTAACCGCAAGAAGCGCCAGGATTGTCGGCTGAGCTTCACTCATTGCATGCAAACCCGCCACGGAGCCTGATGCCCAGCTCTTCTCCGATGCGGACAATGTCGCCACGCCCGATACGCTGACCATTGGCCACTATGTCGACCGGGCCGTCGATCGGCCATCCAAGTTCAAAAATATGCCCTTCGCCGGCACTTCTTAATTCCCCAAGAGAAATAGGCCAGCGGCCGCATTCAAAGACAAGCACGATCTCGACATCGTCGAGATCCTTAGTAAGCTCCAGTTGCGATCCGGGTTGTGTCATATGCGCACTCTCCAAAGGACACGGTCGCGGGCGGAAAGGCCCCCGCAAGATTAATTCATCGCCGTCAAGATCCGCCTCGGCGCACAACTGGCCGACAGCTAGGGTGATCTGGCCGCGGCCGAACGGCGCAATATCGGGCAACAATGCATCACCGACACATGCGCTTCGAAGAAGCGCCGCAGGAAGGCGAAGCGTGCCGACCTCTCCTGCAACAATGAGCGGGAGCTCTGGAGGCAGCCCGCCCAGCTGCCGCGGCAACTGGGCAAGCAGTTCGCCTAGCGCGCGAAACGCAGGCGGTACTAAGCCGTCAAGTGGCGTGAACAGGAATAGACGGCCCTTGCCCTTGACCGCGCCGAAAATGATGTCGAGTTCAAGATGAGGAGCCAGCATCGTGGCTTCGCATACCCGCACGAGTTGCACGTTCAGACGCGTCGTCTCCTCCAGTCGAGTGACAAGCGGCTCCAGAGCGAGTTCGAGAATTAGCGAAGCAGTTGGCTCGGAAGGGAAGGCCAAGCCGTTCTGCACTGTCGTGATGAACTCCTCTACGAGCGGGCGCGACAGTGACAAGATGACCGTTTCGGCTCCCACTCTCCAGACGCAGTCAAGCATCGGAATGGCAGCAGGTTCCTGCTGCCAGACAAGCCCTGCCGTTCGCACCGATAGCGGCACCTCGTTGATCCGGCTTTGAAACGGCGTGCGCGGCGCTGCTGTATCATTGAGCCACGAGACAACCGTGTGGGACAGTTTCAGAACTGGTTCGAACATGGCGGGTGTGACCGCAGCGCCTATCAAAGACTGCACGGTCGTGTCATTCGGACGACCTCTTGCGACCGTCGGATCCGGTTGCGCGGCATTTAGGCAAGCGACCCCCTCGCATATTTCAGCAGTATCTCATCGTCGGCCTCGATCTCGGCTGCGGCCTCCGAATGAGTCTCGACGGCGCGCCGCACGTCGTCCTCGATTTGTTGCCATTTGTCCCTTGCCGCCGAACATATGACCCATAGCTCCCTCGTCCTGGACGCCGCCATCTCAGCCTCCTCTTGAGCGATTTGGGTATCATCAAGCATCTGCCGTCTGGAATTGATCTCAGCGGCAAGTTGTTCAGTGTGAAGGCGGTGACGGTCGAGCGCTGCGCTAGACAAGTTGTCGAGTGACATCAGATGCTGATAGAGCGCTGCTTCTTTTCTTGAACAATGTTGCTGTATCATTGCAAGCTCCCTAGAGGCATTTTGTACGGCTGAGGCGGCCACATCGCGCTGGGCTTCCTTCTTGGACAGCTCGCCAAGGGCACGACGCTCTTGCATTTCCTTCAGAAGCCGTATACTCGAAGACTGAATCCAGTTTACGCGGTCAGACGCGACATCCATGCGACCGTCTCCTCGAAATCTGACGCGTCATCTTCGCTCTGGCGCAGAAACTCCCTCAGTTCGTCGATTGACGCGACAGCCCGGTCAGTCAGGGGATCTCCACCTGGCTTGTATTCGCCAACATTGATCAAGAACTCGGTCTCGGCATAGCGCGACAGGAGCTCGCGGAAAATGGATGCTGCCTTGCGATGTGTCCCCGAAACGACTGCATCCATGACGCGGCTGCGACTCTGCAGCACATCAATAGCGGGGAAATGCGATCGCGCCGCAATAGCGCGTGAGAGGATGACATGGCCATCGAGAATACCACGCGATTCCTCGGCGATTGGATCACCCGTGCCATCACCCTCTACAAGCACCGTATAGAAGGCCGTGATTGAGCCCCGCTCACCCATGCCGGCGCGCTCGAGCAGGCCTGGCAGCATGCCAAAAACGGAAGGAGGAAAGCCCCGTCGCGTCGGCGGCTCACCCGCAGCAAGGCCTATTTCGCGCATAGCGCGGCAGAAGCGCGTCAGCGAATCCAGCATGAGAGCAACGCGTAGGCCTTGATCGCGGAAATATTCCGCGAGCGCAGTCGCCATTGGAGCGCATTGCGCACGCTCTACCGCCGAGCGGTCGGATGTTTCAACCACGACGACCGTACGGAGAAGGCCCTCTTCACCAAGATTCCTTTCGATGAATTCACGAACTTCCCGTCCACGTTCGCCTATGAGCGCCACTATGACGACGTCAGCGGCGGCACCCTTTACGATCTGTGACAACAGCGTCGACTTGCCACCACCTGGCTCGCCATAAATCCCGATCCGCTGGCCCTCGCCGCACGTCAGCAGACCATCGAGGACACGGACCCCAAGCGGGAATGGCCGCTCAATCATGCGCCTCGTCATCGGATTGGGGGCTCTGCCATGCAGGGGCCGAGTTTCGACGGTCTTGATTTCGCCTTTGCCGTCCAATGGGCGGCAACGACTGTCGATCACGCGACCGAGCAAATCGCCGCCGACGGGCACCTCACGCATTCGGCCAGTGGCCACGACCTCTGCGCGGCTGGATAGGCCCACCAAGTCCCCGATCGGTGTCAGCAATACACCATCACCCGACAGGCCGATCACCTCGGCCTCGAGCGACAGCCCGGTTCGCGGGTCCTCTAGGAGGCAAAGTTCCCCAATACGAGTGTCTGGCAAGACGGCATGAACCAGTGTGCCGATAGCCCGCGTGATCCGACCGCGCACCGCACGCGTGTCAATTCGCTTGGCCGCAGCCCTCAAAGACGAGATTGCTGGAACGAGAGCTCGAGTGTGGGCGTCAGCGTTATGTTCTGGGACGGGCTTTCTCATAGCTCGCCTTTCTCACAGAGCGTCCCGAAACCAAGGCGCAGCGCGCGCATCTGGGCGTCAAGTCCAAGGTCAACATTGCCGTACTCGCTCCACAGCACGCAGCGTTGCGGCGACAATGTCGGGTCGGGCTCGATCCGCACCCTTGGTCGACCATCCTGGCCGTCGCATCGAGCAAACTCTCGTGCAAGCATGTCGACTTGCATGGGAGAAACATGAAGGCAAACGTCGGCGCCGCTGTATTGACACTCTATGGCGTGACGAACAGCCCTCACCAATAGCTCGCCCGGATCGAAAGCGCCGATAAGATCGCTCAATATTTCCATCACGAGCTGCGGCAATTCCTGCTCCAGAGCCGCCTTTCGTCGCGCGATTTCGGAGATTGTCTCCGCAATCAACCCTGCCATCTCCTCGGTGCCTGCATTCGAGCCCTCCATGTGGCCGCGCGCCCACGCCCGCTGGTAAACCGCGCGTGCCCAGTTTCGAACGCGCTGCCGATGCCGTTCTGCCGCGGCAAGGGCTTGCGCGGCGCTGTGCCAGGTTTCGAGCTCGCTCGCGGGTATCAGTGGTCCGACTGGACGCATCTGCGGCGCTATTGGCCCCTCGGAAAGTTCGACTGTCATTTCACCGGGGTCTCTGTCTCAAAATGAGCTACTACAAGTGAAAGCAATTGGCCGGCGGCGGTCCAATGCTCATGTGCTGGAGTCTCCGCGGCAGTCCCCTCGGGCAATCGAAGAAGCACGCGGTTACGCTCGGTCGCTGAACTGTCCTGGAGCCAAGCTCCAAGACATGCGTGTCCATCGTATTCGATTTGCTGAGCGAGTTTTTCTGGGTCCGAGATCAGTCTTTTGTCAACAGCATGCAGCAGGTGTCGGATTCCGAATGCGTGTGCATCCACGCCGATGCGTTTAACAAGGATGGCAAGCTCAGGCTGAGAGACAAACGCGACCAGCGAACGGGCATGCCAGATACTACCAGCAAGAAGGGTCGCTCGATATGGATCATGCCCGCGTAGAAGGTCCGGCCTGCAGCCGATGTGGTTCAGATCCACGTCATCGTTGCCCAGCAATTCTGCCAGCCTTGGATGCAGTCTGGAACACTTCTGCAACTTCACTAACGTTTCGGCCGATAACGCTGGATCAAGACGCGCCGCAAGACGGGTTGGATGGGCCGAAGCCGCAAGCTCGCTCGCGCCCGGAAAGTGCGGACCATCAGGTCGGGCGGTCTGTATAGGCATTGGCAATGAGATGTCACCCACGTCCAATTGCAGGCATTCTTTTGCGAATGGCCTCGACAGCAGAAGCATCCCGGCGCCCCTCGACCTTGGAAACGCCGGTTGATTGCTTGCGCCGACGCGTAACAACGCCGATCAAGAGATAACAGGCCACGGCGAATACGGCTGCGGCAAAACCTGTTACGGTCGCCAGAAGTGGCGCAGGAAGAGGTAGTGATGCTTGTGGCAAAACAGCAGTCGGATCGGGCCGTTGCTCGTGTGCGGAACGTTCTACCGGCACCAAAACCACTTCCACCTTATCGTAGGACAGGCCTTCGATGCTGTCGGCTACAAGCATCTTTATCTTTGGCAGCAGAGCCGCGACATTTGTTTTTGCGTCGTGCCTGATAAACACCGAGGCCGAGGATGGCGTGGCACCGGCTCGCACAAGGTCGTTATGCGGCAGCACGACGTGAACACGTACAGAAAAAACGCCATCGATATCGCTGATCGTCCGCGACAACTCTTCGCTCAGGGCATACACGTAACGGGCACGCTCTTCGGTCGGCGAGGCAATCAGGCCTGATCCTTGGAATATCTCACCGAGGTTCTTGAAGGATTGGCGCGGCAGCCCCTTGGCGTTCAGAAGGTTGATTGAGAAGGCGAGCAGCTTTTCGTCAACCTGGATCGTGCTGGTTCCATCCTTGGCGACCACCCGGATCGCGGCGACCCCGTTGTCTTCAAGAAGTGCGAGCATTTCATTTGCCTCACGCTCTTGCAATTGCGTGTAGAGGTCGGCTTTGCAAGCAGTGAGGGCGACGAGAACTGGCAGCATGACAAGTCTAACCGACCGCCACCCTGACAGGCCACGCATGATTTCGCCCTCGGCCAAGCCAATCATGCGCGCGGTTCAGCCTTCCTTCAAAAGTTTATTCACGGATGATGTGACGCCGCTGACGCCTTTGGAGATAAGCGCCACCTGGGTGACGCCGTTGTAAACATCCCGAAGACCAGCCATCATCGTTTCGAAGTCTTGCCCTTGTTGGGGAATGCCCGAGATTCCGGTTCCCGCCTCACCTGGAACGGGAAGCTTCTGCGCCGGTCCCGGTAGAGCGCCCTTCGAAAGGGCTATGTCATGGTCGAGCGCGGGGAAGGAAACAGTGTTGTGTGGATATAGGGAGGAAATCGTCTGCAACACGCGATCGCCCATGCCGCTCGTCGGCGCAGCCGCGCGCTGAACATCCATCGCCGCAGCAACTGGCGCCGCACTCGCTGGCCCCGCGGCGGCATCGTTTTTCAGCGAGTCGGCTGCATGCCCTAAGGCGCGCTCAAACTGGGCCTGCTCGACAATCGACGGTGATCCGACCCTGGGGAGGCCAGCCGTTAGAGTGGCAGAGATCGACGTGACAGGCATCATCATGTAAGGACTCGGTTGCTCTCTCTGACCGGGCGAGCCCCGCCCATTCATCACCCGGTGTCGGCGCAACACTCCTAGGGGGGCAAGCTGACAACAAGCTGACTAACGGCGGCGTCATTTCGACAATCTAAAATCTCTTCGGCAATTTAGTCACTTGTGATGATTTCAGCGTTTGGTTTATCAGTGCGACATGCCGAGAACGCTTATCCAACCCGTCACCCTGCATGTTTTGAGACTTCTTTGTGCCGGGTTTTTTCTGTCCACCGGGATTCACCCGGCGCATGCAGTCCCGCTGTCCCTTCCGGCGACACCCTATAGATACACGGTTCTGGATCAGGAGCTCGCTGCAGCGTTGCAGGAATTCGGCAACAACCTGAATATCAGGGTCAACATCAGTCCTGCGGTGAAGGGGCGAATTCGCGGACGTATGCCTGATTTGCCACCGCGCGCGTTCCTCGACCGCTTGACGAACCTTTACGGTCTACAATGGTACTATGACGGCCTTGTGCTCTATGTGTCTGCTGCACAAGAATCGCAAACTCGAATGCTTTTGATGACGTCGATTCGCTTCGATGCGTTCAAGGGGGCTCTCGACAAGCTTGATATCTCCGACGAGCGCTATGTGGTCAAACCCGTGCCAGGCAATGGCCTCGTCTTCGTTTCCGGTCCACCGCGCTTCGTCGCACTCGTGGAGCAGACCTTTAACGGCTTGGTGGCGCAGGCGCAGGCGCAGACTCACATAGCGGCAACGCCAAAGGAATCAGTGCTGATCTTGTTTCGCGGCTCCTCCACTACGGTCGTTCGCGACGGACGACCGGATGCTTCTTATTCTTCTGACATCCCACAACAGGATAGCGTTGGCGGGAAGCCTGAGCTGGGCAAGAAATGAACATTGAGGATTTCCCGCAGCTCTGAAGAACATGACTGCGGCTACCCCTTTGTGAACTCTTCGCAAACTCGTCAGTTTCTCGAAAGCTAATCCGCTCATGATGAGTCCCGGCAGCTCTCGCGGTGACTCCGGCCATTGTGTTGGACCGAACCTTGGAGCCGGCCCGGAACACAGCAATTGAAGGCAGGGCAGGCGCATTCGTGACCTGCCGACGCTTGGAATTGTCGAATTTTGTGAAACGCAAGGGATCTTCTGTCGGGGTCTCTTGTGGGGATTTCAACGTCACGTCTGAGGATGCATAATGTCGGCCAGTAATCTTTCAACTTTCTACCGCTCAAATTCGCTACAGTCCGCAAGGGGTTGGCCGGGCCTGAAAGTTTCCCATTTTGCGACCCAGCATCAGCAAAGTGCATCGTGCTTCGAAGCGATGCTGTCCACTTGTGTGCTGGCAGACAAGCCCGGCTCTTTCGCGCAAGGGGATCTGCCAGCGTCGAATCTTGATTCGACAATGGATAAATTGCGGCAGGACCCTTTGGGCCATCTGGCACCGGATGTCTTGACATTGAATGGCTTGGAGCAACACCCACTGGATCTGCTGCCGCCAAATATGAGGGCGGCTCTCAAGGAGGACCAATCGCAACGCTCCAAGGCGACTGAAGCCCAACATCTGCTCGGCGTCACTCCGAAGATCGAGCCGGCTCCCAGGCCGAGCCCCGGAATCACGTGGAACGGTGGGTCGCTGACCACGGCTGAGTTGCAGATTGTTGCGGTACTCAACCGTCACAAGGACCAATGCCCGCTTACTTGGAAGTCGTTGACCGACAAAGCCAATGATCCCTCTACGCCACCGGATCTGAAAGCGGCGATCCAGGGACTGCAGCAGGATTCGGGACTTTTTTATGCGATTGGCTCGCAGGGCGACGGCCGCTGTGGAGGCAAGATCAACGCCAAGGACTTGGCCGGATTTTCAAACCACCACCCACAAGTTGCTGCATTTCAGGAAGCCCAAGCGCGAAGCTACGAGCAGAACTACATACCATCCGACGGCAGCGGAGGTTTGCAGCCTTCGGTCATGACCTTGAGCGATGCCTTGCGGGAGTTTTACCGGTACTCCGAAAATCTGTCCAAGGACCTGAGTCTGGATGAGTTCAAGAAAATGGTCGGCGGCGAATCGAAAAACGGCAAATTTCCGCCCCAGGTCATTGCGGCGGCGCAATATTTCCTCGATCACCCCGATGCTTGGAACCAGTTGTGCGGTGGCTCGAAAGGGAAGATGCACAAAGAGGATTTCCTGCAAGTCGCCTCATCGTCGATGAGCCTCACGCAAACTGAGCTGAATACGGTCGAGATGATCAAGGACCATCAGGACACGTTCTTTGGAAGCGGTGTTCTGACTCGCGACAAACTGGCGAAAATGAAAGACGACAAGAGCCTTGATCCGAAAGTGCGGGAAGCAGCCTCTCAGCTCCTTTCAGATCCTCTTTTGTTTGGCCTCCTGAACAATTCGATCACGGGCTATAAGACCCATCATAAATTCTTCGACTTTGGCGGCGGGCATACGGTTGATTCCGGCAATATCAGCAAAAAAGACTTTGCCCATTTTTGCACAAACATGTCGTCTGCGAACCGCAACGTTCAGCAGCCAATCACCCACGGCGCCCAAACCGCAGAAGAGCAGAATGCCGTCGCGGACATGAAGATGGGCCTGATGGACCAGCCTGACATTAAGTCAGCCAAAAAGAACGGCGGGGCCGTCATGCACGTCGTCGACTCCGTGCTCAAAATCGAGACGAAAGTGCTCGACTTGGCGGCAACGGCGGTGGGACTGCTCAGCTTCATTCCGGGCCTCGGACAAGTAGCCGATCTTGCCTCGATGGTTCTCGAGGCTGAGTCGCAAGCAGCCAATCTCCTGCGTACGGCCATTAACGGAGGCGATATGAAGCGAGCGCTGGAGGAAGCTGGCCTCAATATGGCCGCGCAGGCGATCGGCCTTATCGCAGGCCCCGAGGTCAAGCTGGCCATTCGAAATGGGCTCGTAAAGCACCTGATGGAAGAGGCCTTGGCGGCAGGCATTGATCTTTCGGTCTCGACGGCGCAGGACTACGCAGAAGGCTATGTGAATAACCTCAAAGCGCGCCTTGCAGGCGGCCCTGAGCAAAGCCTAGGCCTTCCGAGCATGCCATCATTCCAGAGTGTGGCAAGCAATGTGCCCTTCGTCGGCATTGCCTTATCCTAGCCGTCGCCTTGCGCGGAAGCTTTGGCTCGCGCGCTGACATAAGGGTCATTGTGGCACAAGCAGGGGTTCATCCGCATCAACGCAAGCGGTGTTCCTGACGCCATCTGGATCGGACTGTGAGGGGGATGTCCGAAGTCTGTGAAGACTTCGGTATATGACGACTTCAGAGTTACGCTGAGCCCAGCCATCTCGAGCCGGTGCGCCGGGTCGAGGTTTTCACGGGCGCCGGCCGGTAGCGGGAATGGTCTCCGGAAGGCACGGCGCGGATGGTGGCGGAGCGGCGCAGCCGAAGGAACGGCTGTCGCGCGCCCAGGGCGGCCTCCCGAACAGCAGACGATGATCTCCTGCCTTGGGCCTATATCCTCGTGCCACGCTCAAGGCAGTCGGCTGAAAACAGCGCTGATTTAAAACAGCATTATCCTGCACTGCACCCTCGATCCTTGCGCTCACCGATCGCTCGTCGACACGCACGCGGTCAAGTCGTTATCGGCGCTATGCCGATGGGCTTCGAGAGCAAGGTGGACGCTGAGCGGTGCGTCAGCCTCAGGGCGCGGCTGGCCAGCTTTGGGTCTCACGCTCTATGACGGCAACACCCGGCTGATCCACTTGGCCTGTTCGCGGGCTCCCGGCAGCGGCGCGGAAGCCACGGTCCGCCTTCCTCGGCTTCAGGCCAAAGATACCGCAGCATGCTCCAGAGCTATGTCTGCCGCCTTCGCCCCATCGTCGCTGGTCATGTGGAAAGGACAAGCAGGCTACGCACCCTATAATCCCGTCGGGCAGGATTCGACAGTCGACGGCGAGACATTCGCCAAACCTCCCCCTTGATTCTCAGCAACGTTAAAAAAAATTCACATAATGTTCGTGAGTGTAGTCTCCTGTCAGGTGGTACATTAGCCCCAATATCTGGCGTCTTAGTCGTAGAAAGGACTGTGATCTATCTTCCATTAGCATCCATACCAGCGGATTTACAGCAAATGACGAGAGAGGTCTCATGCGGATTGATGGGGATAGAAGGGCTAGCGGCTTGCTGCATCCCGTCCGGGTTGATGCTAACCAATGTTGACACTGGTAAATCGCCTAAGGACGGCAGCGCATCTTGATCGCCTTCGAATCCTGGGCCTTTGCGCGCATGCGGATCTAACCGTCGGCGAGCTGGCCGATATTACCGGTCTGCCTCGCGAGCAGGTTCGACGCCACGTTCGGCGGCTGGTCAGAGCCAACTTTCTTTGCTGCAACGAACAACGTCCGCAGTCTTCGTACCATATGCAAGCAGGAGGCAAGGATGGCGAGCTGGCTCAATTGGTGGTCGATCTCCTGCCCCACGATGATGGCCATCATAAAAGAGACCTACAACGCCTGGAAGCAATACAAGACGCGCGGTTGAAGGGACCGCCTGCTTGATCGTGAAATAGATCAGTCCAAATGGAGCGCGACTACCATGGATAACTCCGCCGGCGGCGCCATCGCGCAGCCCGACACTTACGGGCGGCCTCACTTAGCCGCCGTCGACTCCCGCGTTCACGAACTGCTTCTAAGACAGGAGCGTCAGGAGCGGACAACTCTCAAACTGATCGCCTCCGAGAACTTTGCCTCCTCGGCGGTGTTGGAAGCGACCGGGTCGATTTTCACCAACAAGTATGCCGAGGGATACCCCGGTGCGCGCTACTACGCCGGAAACGAGATCGTCGATGAGCTTGAGACCCTCGCGATCGAGCGCCTGAAAGCGCTATTTGGCAGTGAACATGCCAACGTCCAGCCTTATTCAGGCTCGCCAGCCAACCAGGCTGTCTATCGCGCGCTTTTGAGCCCCCGTGACAAAGTCATGGGCTTGCCTTTACCCGAAGGCGGCCATCTGACTCACGGTTGGTCCGTCAATTTTTCCGGCAGCGATTATCAGCGCGTCCCGTACAGGCTGCACGAAAAGACACAGCAAATTGACTATGACCACTTGCGCGAGACCGCCAAGCGGGAACGCCCGAAGCTAATTTGGGTCGGCGGAACTGCTTATCCGCGTATTTTTGACTACGCGGCAATGGCCGAAATTGCTTCGGAGGTGAACTCGTATCTGGTGGCTGACATCGCCCACATCTGCGGCCTGGTTGTCGCAGGAGTGCATCCGAACCCCGTGTCCCATTGCGATGTGGTCACCAGCACCTCTCACAAGTCGATCCGCGGTCCCCGGGGTGGCTTCATTTTATCAAGGAATGAAGACCGTTATCAGCCCCTCCATCATCCGAAGAGCAAACACAATCTGGCCAAACGTATAGACCGCGCCGTGTTCCCTCTTCTGCAAGGCGGACCGCATATGAATACTATCGCCGCGCTTGCCGTCGCTTTGCAGGAAGCAGCGAACTCGTCCTTTCGTGTCTACGGTCAGCAGATCGTCCACAACGCCAAGGCTCTGGCCCAGGCACTTCTGGAGCGAGGTTATGAACTCGTCACCGGGGGCACTGACAATCACATGCTGATCCTTGATCTTCGGGACCGGTCGCTGTCAGGCAAAGCCTATGCGGAGCGCTTATCGCGTGCAGGCATCATTGCGAATTTCAATATGGTCCCGGGCGACCGGCGGCATCCGGCGCTGACAAGCGGCATCCGCTTAGGGACACCAGCGGTGACGTCCATGGGCATGCGCGAAACGGAGATGGTGCAGATCGCCGCTTTCATCGACTCGGTCTGCCGCCAGCCCGATGACCAGGAAGTTCATGCGAGCGTACGAAGAGACGTTGCCGACTTCTGCACTGCGTTCGATGTTCCCGGCATCCCCGACCGATAAGCCACCCCAATCCAGAAACTCCTCACTAACTCCAGCACTTGAAGCGAGGGCATTTTTATGACCAGGCAGTTCGTGTTCTCTTCCGAATCCGTCGGCGCGGGACACCCCGATAAGATGGCAGACAACATCTCCGATGCCATTCTCGATGCGGTCCTGCGCACCGATCCGAAGGCGCGCGTCGCCTGTGAAGTGTTGGTGAAGACGGGGATGGTCGTTGTGGCTGGCGAGATCACCAGCCATGCCCACATCGATTACAGCCAAGTCGCCCGCGATACGATACTCGATATTGGCTACGACGATGATGCGATTGGCTTTGATGGTCGACGTTGCGCCGTCGTTCTGGCCCTCACCGAGCAGTCGCCCGACATAAGCCAGGGCGTTGATGAAGGACGAGGGCAGGATCTCGGGCAAGGGGCAGGGGATCAGGGCATCATGTTTGGATTCGCATGCAACGAGACGGATACATTGATGCCCCTGCCGATCCAACTCGCTCACCATTTGACGAAAAGACAGGCCGAGGTCCGGAAAGCGGGACAGCTTGGCTGGCTGCGTCCGGACGTGAAATCTCAAGTGTCGGTACGCTACGAAGGGCTCCGCCCGGTGGCGCTGGATACCATAGTCCTGTCAACGCAGCATGACGAAGCGGTCTCACAAGCCACGGTCCGCGAAGGCGTCATTGAGGAGATCATAAAACCGGTCCTGCCGGCCCACCTGGATACTTCGGGGATCAGATTTCTGGTCAACCCAACAGGGCGGTTCGTGGTCGGTGGGCCTGCCGGCGACTGCGGCCTCACAGGACGGAAGATCATCGTCGATTCCTACGGTGGGACCGGGCGTCACGGCGGCGGTGCCTTTTCGGGCAAGGACCCATCCAAGGTTGACCGCTCGGCGGCCTATGCCGCCCGGTATGTCGCGAAGAACATCGTTGCCAGCGGCCTTGCGGAGGTCTGCGAGGTTCAGCTTGCCTACGCGATCGGCGTGGCCAGTCCGGTTTCTGTCATGGTCAATACCTTCGGAACCGCAAGGATCGAGGAAAAAAGGATCGAGCGCCTTGTTCTCGAGGTTTTCAATCTCCGACCGAAAGGCATCATCAAGATGCTTGATCTCTTACGGCCGATATACCGCAAGACGGCGACATACGGACACTTCGGGCGTGAAGAGCCTGAGTTCACTTGGGAGAAGACGGACAAAGCTGACGATTTGCTGCGTGAAGCCGGACCGGCAGCTGCGTGAGGGCGGCTGGATCAAGCGCATGCGGCAACCCATTTCAACTCGCGAGACCACGCCCGGCCGGCGTGGCAAGAAGCCGGCTCGGGTTTTGGCGGAGATTTTGATGCCGGATTATGACGTGCTTTGCATCGGCAATGCCATTGTCGACATCATCGCCCAGTGCGACGAGGAATTCCTCGAGACCAACGGCATCATCAAGGGCGCGATGAACCTCATCGACACACAACGCGCCGAACTGCTCTACAGCCGCATGGGCCCGGCGATCGAAGCGTCCGGCGGCAGCGCCGGCAACACGGCGGCCGGCGTCGCCAGCTTTGGCGGCCGCGCGGCCTTCTTCGGCAAGGTCTCCAACGATGCGCTGGGCGAAATCTACGCCCACGACATCCATGCGCAGGGCGTCGCCTTCGGCACCACGCCGCTCAAGGGTGAGCCGCCGACGGCGCGCTCGATGATCTTCGTCACGCCCGACGGCGAGCGCTCGATGAACACCTATCTCGGCGCCTGCGTCGAGCTTGGCCCTGAGGATGTCGAAGCCGACAAGGCGTCCGGCGCCAAGGTCACCTATTTCGAAGGCTATCTGTGGGACCCGCCGCGCGCCAAGGAGGCAATCCGCCAGACGGCGAAGCTGGCGCACGCGGCAGGCCGAGAAGTGTCGATGACGCTGTCGGATTCGTTCTGCGTCGACCGCTACCGCGACGAATTCCTCGACCTGGTGCGCTCGGGCACGGTCGACATCGTCTTTGCCAACAGCCACGAGATCAAGTCGCTCTACCAGACATCGTCGTTCGACGAGGCGCTGGCCCAGATCCGCAAGGATTGCCGGATCGCCGCCGTCACCCGCTCGGAAAAAGGCTCGGTGATCGTGCGCGGCGACGAGACCGTGGTGATCAAGGCGACCGCCATCAAGGAACTGGTCGACACGACGGGCGCCGGCGATCTCTATGCCGCCGGCTTCCTGCATGGCTACACGCAAGGCCGCGACCTGCAGACTTGCGGCGACCTTGGCTCACTGGCAGCCGGATTGGTGATCCAGCAGATCGGCCCCAGGCCCCGTCAGAATTTGCGCCGCGAGGCTGAGCAGGCGGGGCTGACCATTCCGGACGTTCAAACGAGTTAGTGGCCTACCTTCCCGTTGTGCAGGCTATCTCGCCAGAAGCGCAATCACGGAATAGGGAAATCCTGATGTCGAACATGATGAAGGCGCTTGTGAAGGCCAAGGCCGAACCGGGCATCTGGATGGAAGAGGTGCCGGTGCCGGAAATCGGCCCCAACGACGTGCTGATCAAGATCAAGAAGACGGCGATCTGCGGCACCGACGTGCACATCTACAATTGGGACCAGTGGGCGCAGAAGACGGTGCCGGTGCCGATGGTGACGGGCCATGAATTCGTCGGCACCGTTGCCGATTTCGGCGCAGCGGTCACCGAATACAAGGTCGGCCAGCGTGTATCGGGCGAAGGCCACATCGTCTGCGGCCATTGCCGCAACTGTCGCGCCGGGCGAGGGCATCTGTGCCGCAACACGCTCGGCGTCGGCGTCAACCGTCCAGGCGCCTTCGGCGAGTATCTGGCGATCCCGCAGCACAATGTCGTGCCGATCCCCGACGATGTGCCCGATGAGATTGCCGCGATCTTCGATCCCTTGGGCAATGCCGTCCACACCGCATTGTCCTTCGATCTGGTCGGCGAGGACGTGCTGGTGACTGGCGCCGGGCCGATCGGCATCATGGGCGCGCTCGTCGCCCAATGCGTCGGCGCGCGCAAAGTGGTCATCACTGACATCAACCCGGTGCGGCTGGCGCTAGCCAAGAAACTCGGCGTCCAGCATGTCGTCGACGCCTCGAAGGAGAAGCTGCGCGACGTCATGCCGGTGCTCGGCATGACCGAGGGGTTCGACGTCGGCCTCGAAATGTCAGGCGCCGCCCCCGCTTTCCGCGACATGATCGACACCATGAACAATGGCGGCAAGATCGCCATTCTGGGCATCGCGCCGACCGGCTTCGAGATCGACTGGAACAAGGTCATCTTCAAGATGCTGCATCTCAAAGGCATCTACGGCCGCGAGATGTTCGAAACCTGGTACAAGATGATCGCGCTTGTGCAGGGTCCGCTGGATGTCTCCGGCCTGATCACCCACCGCATCGGCATCGACGATTTTCAGATCGGTTTCGATGCGATGAAGAGCGGCAGTTCCGGCAAGGTGGTGATGGACTGGTAGGGATTGCCTTGGCCGCTATTCAGGAAAAGCTGACGACAGCACCTCTGGTCCGCCGGACATTTTCCAACTAGGGGAACATGGCTGGGTGGAGAGCTATGGCTCCGCTACGTGCGCTCGCTAATCATATACGGCGACGTATCGCGGCCCACCCGGTGACGGTCGATGGGGCAATTCGCTTCAGTCGATGACGGAAACCCGGTGAACCGATGCTGAGGCCCCGACGCGATCGTCTATTTCCTATGATCTGCGATTGAGGTCGAGGTGTTGCCGCTTTCAGCGGGTAAGATGCGATAGACGACTTCCGGTACCCTTCCGGTCAGCGAAAAGGAAGGCAACGAGCCGCATTGCCTCAAGCAAAATGTTACCAATAGTGTCCTGTTCCAAAGGGGATGGACAGGTCGTGCCATTCCGGTTCGGGGGAAGGATGGCGCGGCTCAGCATGGCGACACGGTGAAGCGGCGATCGTGGAGCTTTATTGCGGCGTTGACAAGCGGCGCATTCTGGATGAGTTCGAGGCGGTAACCGGCTATTATTCGCAAGCGCGCGATCCGTCTTATGAACCGTCGTGAGCAGAGGCCGTCTGCGGGCAAGAGCCGCAGCCGCTGTTACGGCAGCGATGTCCGCGACGCGCTCATCGTGTTGTGGGAGGATTCGGAGCGGCTGGGTCCGCATCGACGCTCGCGGCGGCCAGCGCCGCCGGGCAGGAATGAGTTCGCAGTTCGCCGCTCGGTGCCAGCCCGCACCTTCGGCGATTGGAAAGATCCGCCGCCCGGCTTTGTTGAGCGCATTCGGGCACGTCTTCGTCAGGGAGCTTCGTGCAGACGATGGTGCTGACCGGATTGCCGCCGGCTGGACCGATTGCATTCCGCTCCGCACGCGCGACAGCGGCAATGTGATCATGGCGATCAAGCAGGCCCGCTCCCGGTTTCGCTGACCCTGTGCTGCTGTTTGCCGGCATCCGCCCGCACAGGAAGAGCTTGTAAAAGTGCGGAAATCGAGGAGCCGTTGGTCGTCGATCTTCAGCCTGAACGCGGTCGTTTGCTGGTGCCGCAAATCGGCTGTTGCATGTACATCCCTGTCAGACGTCAGTTTTCCTCGCCTATTTTGGTGTCGAGCGCGAAGTGCTCCAACCAGATTGCAAGGCTTTTTGGAAATGAGAGCGGCTTTGCGCAGGGCGCTCCGTTGTTGAGCATTCAAGCTACCAAGCCAATGACGCGCAGGTTCCACCAGGCTCGCCAGCCTTGAAGGACAGCGAAAAAAGCAGAGCACGACAGACACAACAGTGCATCAGGACGCCGCAGTCGTTGAAGATGGTGCGCTGCATCCATACCGTGGATGCATTCGATCCAAATAATCGATTTGTTCAATCAGTTTCTCGAAAGCTAACCCTACCCTCTGTGGGAATCGGGCTCTGAGCCGCGACGCTGCCTTGCGAGCGCAGGGGCTGCACGTAGGAGAGATGATGCAACGAGAAATCGCACGCGGGTTGCTGGCCTCGTGGGTTCGCCGACCGGCGTATTTGAGCCCGTCAGTTGGTCCTCACCCGCGCCTATTGCCACCGAGCGACTTGCATGTCCCTCCGACTCGGACCAGTTCCGAGAGCTGCGACGAGTTGCGCGCCGTGTGCTCCGATCAGATGGCCGCCGGTGACGCGTTCGATGGGCCGTCCCTCTTCGAGAGGAGATGAAATGCGAACGCTGCTCGTGGATCATCATGCGGATCTTGCGCGCGCCATGCGACTTGCGCTCGGGGATGGCGGCTTCGTCGTTGATGTCGTTGGTACTCTGGAACTGGCTTCGAGTGCATTTTCTTGCGCCAGCTATGAAATTCTCCTGCTGGAATTGGCTCTGCCAGATGGCGATGGCTTGGGTTGGCTGAGGCAGTTGAGGACCCACGGGCATTCAGTTCCTGCCGTCATTATGAGCAGCCTTAACGATCTCGATAAGCGAATTGCGATCTTCAACGGTGGTGCGGACGACTTTCTGCTCAAACCCATCTCTACCGATGAGCTTATTGCCAGAATGAGAGCCATTCTGCGCCGGGCGACACAGATGACCGACCTGAGGCTCGTATTTGGCAATCTCGACTTTGATCCGGTCGCCCGCCAGGTTTTCGTTGATGGGCACCCAATGATGATCGCACGTCGCGAACTCTGTGTTCTAGAGCACCTGCTTAACCGGGCAGGCCGCATCGTGCCCCGTGCGCAATTGGAAGATCACCTCTATTCATTCAACGACGACGTGTCTGCCAACGCGCTTGAAGTCGGAATTTATCGTTTACGGGGACATCTGACCAGATCAGGTGCAACGCCACGGATCAAGACCATCCGAGGCATTGGTTACATCCTAGAATTGACTGACGCCTCGTCCGCATAGTTTGTCGAATCGAAAGAAGATCTATTTTGCTGATCCTTCAACATCCTTGCGCTGCGCTCAATTGGCGGGCGATCGCCAACAAGGTTACAAGACCTGCAGTGCCCCGTTACCTGGGCCATCTCCTCTGCGCGCTTATTGTGACTTTCCCACTTGGTGTCGCGGCGCAAAACAAGCAGGACAAAGGCCCGCCGCATGCGGCTTCGAATAGCATCAACGCCACGCTGACCCTTTCCTCTTCGCTCGGGGAGACCGTTCATCTGCCCGGGCCAGCCACGACCATCTTTGTTGCTGACCCCACGATCGCGGATTTTCAGGCGCCATCGAGCAAAACAATCTTCGTCTTTGGCAAGAAATCGGGGCGGACCAGCCTATTCGCCTTGGATGGCAATGGCGAGCCTCTCGCCGAATTGCGTATCGTTGTCACGCAACCGATCGGGGATTTACGCGCCATGTTGCGGGAGCAGGTCGGCGACTATCCCATCCGCGTCAACTATACGCCGCGCGGCGCAATCCTTAGCGGGACGGCGCCCGACGCAGAGGTCGCCGACACCGCAAAAAGAGTCACTGAGCAATATCTGGGCGACGGAGCGCAAGTCGTCAACAACATCAAGGTCGCTGGATCCCTGCAAGTTAACCTCAGCGTGCGCGTAGCCGAAGTCTCACGCAGCGCCATGAAGTCACTCGGCGTCAACTTGTCCGCCTTCGGTCAAATCGGCAATTTCAAAGTGGGCGTTCTAAGCGGAAGCGCTGCAAGCGCTGGGTCTGGTTCAACCCAGGGTGGCGGTACAGCAGAAATCGGATTCGACAACGGTGCCGTCAACGTCAGCGCGGTTCTCGACGCGCTCGCCAAGGAGCATATAGCTTCCGTCCTGGCTGAGCCGAACCTCACCGCTATGTCGGGTGAAAAGGCCAGCTTTCTCGCGGGCGGCGAATTTCCCATTCCTGTCCTGCAGGAAAACAGGCAGGTATCGGTTGAATTCCGTCACTTCGGCGTCAGTCTGGAATTTGTGCCGACAGTTCTCAGCAACAATCAAATCAACATTCACGTAACGCCCGAAGTCAGTGAACTGTCGACGCAAGGTGCCGTGCAAATCAACGGAATTTCCGTGCCGGCAGTTTCCACGCGCCGAGCCGATACGGTCGTCGAACTCGCCAGCGGCCAGAGCTTCGCAATCGGCGGTCTAATCAGGCGGAACGTCAACAATGATGTCAGGGCCTTTCCCTGGCTCGGAGAACTGGCGATCCTGGGACCGCTTTTTCGCTCGACCTCGTTTCAAAAAGAGGAGTCAGAACTGGTCATTCTAGTTACGCCTTACATTGTAAGACCAGGCTCCAACCCAAACCAGATGAGCGCACCGACCGAGCGGGCGGCACCGGCTTTGAACGGAGGGGGCGCTCCGACGAATTCCGTGACAAGTCCCCCGCGAGACCGCGCTGCTATCCGTGCGGGCGCGCCAAGCGCCCAGGGCGGTCTCGGCTTCATCATCGAATAGTGTCATCCAAAGATGTTGCGTTTTATAATCCTCTTTGTCGCTCTGGCACCAAGCGTAAGTGGCTGCACAAGCACTACGCCAGTTGATGTCGAACCATCGGCACCAATGCTTGTCCGAGAGGAGACCACCGTCCTGACGTTGCAAAGCCTGCGCGCTTCCGAACGGCAGCGTTTGCGTGTTTTCCTAGACAAGGCCAGTCGCGGCCGGTTCGATGCCATCCACCTCCTCATCAGCGGTTCGCCCCAGCTCAGCGCAGGGGTAGCCCATCAGGCCAGGCAGTTGGCAATCGAAGAAGACAACATTCAATTGCGCGATCAACACGACGCCGGCTCAGTGCGAATTGAGGCGATTGTCTATCACGCCCGTCCGCCGGTCTGTCCCTCATATGGTGCCTTACCCAATGAAGAATCCTTCAAACAGCCGCTTGGTTGTTCGACAGGACATAACCTGGCCGTGATGGTCAACGATCCGCGCGATCTGCTCGACAATCAGGCCGTCAAGGCCGGCGATGGCGATCGTGCTTCTGTACCAGTTGCAACTTACAGAACATTCGGGACGGATAAAGGTGGCTGATACCGCCCTTATCTCGGCAGCACTCCTACCGGAGATTGAAAGCTTCCAATCGCGTCCTGATCTAAAATAAAAGGAACCGCTGGATGCAATATAGGCGCTATATCGAGGGCCTTAGGGCCGTTGCTGTACTTCCGGTCGTACTCTTTCATTTCGGAATTTCGGCGATCCCGGGTGGCTTTAGCGGGGTCGATATCTTCTTCGTCATCTCCGGCTACCTAACCAGCGGAAGCCTCCTGGATGACCTTGAACGCGGCCAATTTTCCATCGTCAACTTCTACTGGCGCCGTGCCCGGCGCATTCTGCCGGCGCTCGTCTTTGTGATGCTTCTCACCTGCATTGCGGCATTGTTCATTCTTCTGCCACCGGATCTGCGCGGATTCAGTCTTAGCATCATAGCTACCTCGACCTTCTGGTCGAACGTTTTCTTCTGGAAAACGTCAAGTTACTTCTCTATCGATGCCGCGCTTCTACCACTGTTGCACACTTGGCCGCTTTCCGTAGCGGAGCAGTACTACATCTTCGCACCAATCCTGATGTTCCTAATCTATCGCTACATCGGGAAGCGCTGGCTGACGACACTTCTTCCGATAATTCTCTGCAGCTTCGTAGTGGCGGTGATGGCGACATCGCTGGCACCCACCGCCGGATTCTATCTGCTGCCGACCCGAATCTGGGAACTCATGTTGGGCGCCCTGCTCATGCTCAAATGCCCCTCGCCGCTGGGCAACCGACTCCTGATGGAGTCGGTGGGGGTGGCCGGATTTGGCCTTCTCGCCATCGGGTTCTTCGCGATTTCGGCGAGTGATCCGTTCCCAGGCTACAACGCCTTGTATCCATGCATCGGAACGGCCCTTCTGATCTATGTTGGCCAAAATACCCCCTCGACGGTCGCCACCCGCATGCTCGAAGTCAGGCCGCTGGTCTGGATTGGGCTCATCTCGTATTCGTTGTATCTTGTTCACTGGCCTCTCAATGCGTTCGCGCACTATCTTTCGTTCCAAAAACTCGATCCGTTGATGACCGGTGCGATGTTGGTGGCAAGCCTCGCATTGGCTGCATTCTCCTGGAAGTTTGTAGAGCAGCCGTTTCGACAGAAGAGGGCCTTCACCTCCCCGGGGCCTATCTTCGCCTTTTCAGCGCTCGCGATCGTTGTCCTTTGTGCCGGCGGAGCGGCGGGGGCGCTCGGCAACGGCTTTCCGCAACGGTTTCCGGACTATGTCCAGCGGCGCATTTCCGTCGGGGACTGGAGGAATGGCATCTGTTTCAACGAGGGCACCAGCCGGATCGAAAGCTGGAATATGGAGGATTGCACGCGCACCAGCGGTTTTCCAACAACGGTTTTTTTGTGGGGCGACTCCTTCGCCGCGCACTATGTTTCCGGCTTGGGTGCTAACATAAATCGATTGCAGGCGAACATCGTTGAATATACGTACGCCAGCTGCGCGCCGATACTCTATTACTACCCGTACGATCGTCTTGATTGTGTCCGGTTCAATCGCAAGGCCTTGGACGTCATCTTGGAAGCGGACATCAAGACGGTTATCCTCAGCGGTAGATGGAGTGACTATGAGGTCAGAGGTTTCGACGGTCTTCAGCAAACAATCGCTACGCTTCGTGCCCTGGGCGTGCGCGTGTTTGTCATCGGCCAGTCTCCGCAGTTCCCAACTGACGTCCGGAAAATTGCGTTCTTCGCCAAGCGCCAAAATCTGGACGATACGTCCTGGCCGATCGCGATGGACCCCGACGTCAACGAACGTGTGCGCTCATTTACCAAAGGCGCCACATTCATCGATCCGCTGAAATTCCTGTGCAGCGCAGGACGCTGCGCCTATTTCGATAGAGGAGAGTTTTTATATTTCGACTATGGTCATTTCTCTTCAGCCGGCGCCACACTGGCAATCTCGAAATACTGGCCGGCTTTTGGCAAGGACAATGCTCTTCCTAAGACGAAGTAGCGGCTCAGCGGCTGACAAGCACCAGTACGGGTCCCAGTGATAGCTCCTGCTTCCGCAGCAGCCGCGACGATGGAGCTGTTCAGGTTTAAGGCCCCCCGATAGTGACCTAGGTGTGGAGCTTCAACAGGTTGTCCTCGATCAGGGCGAGGCGACTGATAGGCGTTTTTGACTTTAGGCTGCCATGTGGACGATGCCAATTGTATCTGTGCAGCCAGACAGGCAGTTCGGCGGCACGATG
>NZ_NSFV01000014.1 GCF_002295115.1 Mesorhizobium sp. WSM4311
AGCTCCTGTCTTCCCAGATGCGCTCGACATGCGAGATGAAGCCGGGAACGAGCACGATATCGGCCGGGCCGCTGCCCATCGTCTGGTAGGCGATATGGATGCCGTCCACGGCGACATAGCGGGTTCTGGGCCTCCGCACCATCGCCTGGCACCATGTCTGCATGAACACCCACAACGGTGCTGATGCCCGATACGGCTGAGCGCACGATCGATAGGGATAGCCCTTTTCCTTCGGCGGCAACCAAATCTCGCCGCAGATGCCGGAGGGGACAAGGCGGATCCTGTTCGGGCTGATCGTGCTGTTCGTGACGGCGGCTTATTTGCGGATCGTGGAGGAGCGGTGACAAGGACCTTGAGCGGCAGGCCATGAATTTGTCGCCTGCGCGCTTCCAGATCCCATCAAAATACAATCAATTTCCAGAGGCTCGTCGCCTTTGCGGATTCGCCAATTATATTAGCTGTTGTTGAATTGTATTTGGCAAGCGCTACCGGGAGTAACTATTTCCTCCCGGCACTCACTTTCAACCCTTGCTTAACTGCGATGCTACATTCTGCAAATCGCAGGCAAGAAATTCAAGGATTGCTCGATGCAGGTCACCTCGGACCTCACCGTTGCGATACGGAAGCTGCTGTCGGCCAGGAGCGGTGTTGCTGGCACCAGCCAGCAGACGTTCGTCAAAGCGGGCACAGCGCTGCGGACCGAGGCCCCGGTCATTCGTCCGGCCGCGACCGGCGACGAGGATGGCACGTTCGGCAGCTTTGGCCAGGCCCCCGAGACCGACGTGCCGGCTGCAGCGGGAGGGATATATCAACGCACTGCTCGATGCCCCAGTGTTGCAGTCCATTCAATCTGGCCGGCGTGGTAATGCCCATATCGGTCTCCTTCGACCAATATGAATCATAAGCCGTCCATCAAAGGGATCCGCAATCCTTCAATTTGCGGACTGGCTTTGGCCCGGTGGCGGAGCAGCCACAGGGTGGACATTTCGGCCCACATGGAAAATGATCATGTTGCCATGCACAACACTGCAGTGCTCTGATCTCAACGAGAAAGCCTTAGCGTAGAAGCGGATCAACCGACCTCCGGGTCCAGCGAGCGGGGACGCAAATGGACACACCAGAGAATGCGCAATTGCATCGCGACGCGGGCGGGCGACCCGGTCGATCGGCCGGCTGGCTTGCCCGCGCCGCCGTGTCGGCGGCATTCCTGGTCGGCATGGCTTTCAGCAGCACTGCGTTTGCGCAGGACCAGCAGCTACCCGTGGTGACGGCGGCCAAGCCGGTGGTCCGTGACATCGTCGAAGACGACGAGTTCGTCGGGCGCTTCGAAGCCGTCGACCAGGTCGCCATCCGTTCGCGCGTCAGCGGCTATCTGGACAAGGTCAGCTTCCAGGACGGCGCACTGGTCAACAAGGGCGACCTGCTCTTCACCATCGACCAGCGTCCGTATCAGGCGGCTTATGATGCCGCCAAATCGCAAGTGGATGTCGCCAAGAGTCTGCTCGAATTCTCCAAGATGCAGCTGGATCGCGCCGACGAACTCGCCAAGACCGGCAATATATCAACCGCGACGGTCGACGACCGCCGGCGGGAATACCTTTCGGCGCAGGCGCAGATGCAGGGCGCGACGGCTGCGCTGACGACCGCCAGCCTGAACATGGAATTCACCGAGATCAAGGCGCCCTTGTCCGGCCGCATCGACCGCCGGCTGGTGTCGGTCGGCAACCTCGTGCAGCCGGATTCCACCTTGCTGACGACCATCGTTACGCGCGATCCGATCGACTTCTATTTCGACGTCGATGAGCGCCTGTATTTCAGCTACGCCCGCGACGCGAAGGCGCGTGGCGGCACCATGCAGGAAGGCGCTGGCGGGCTCGAGGTGGTGGTTCGCGTCGCCGACCGCGCGGAGGCGGTATTCAAAGGCAAGCTCGATTTTGCCGAGAACCGGATCGACAACGCGACCGGCACCATGCGGGTGCGTGCGACGTTTCCCAACGCCGACGGCATTCTCCAGCCAGGCATGTTCGGGCGCATCAACGTGCCGGGGTCGCTGCCGCATAGCGGCGTGCTGGTGCCCGACGAGGCGATCGGCGCCGATCAGGATCGCCGCATCGTGTTCCTGGTGGATGAGGCCGGGATGGTTTCGGCCAAGCCCGTGCGCACCGGCCCGCTTCTCGACGGCTACCGCGTGATTCGCTCGGGCCTGGCCGGCGGCGAGACGATCATCGTCAACGGCCTGATGCACGCCAGGCCCGGCACCAAGGTGAAGGTCGAGATGGTGACGTTGCCGCCCAAGGCCGAGACCGCCGGGTTGCAGCAATGAGGTTCGCCCATTTCTTCGTCGACCGTCCGATCTTCGCATCGGTCGTTTCGATCGTCCTTTTGATCCTCGGCGGGATTGCCTATACCCAGCTGCCGGTCGCGCAATATCCCGAGATCGCGCCGCCAACCATTGTCGTTCGCGCGCAGTATCCGGGCGCCGACGCCGAGACGGTCGCAGCGACTGTGGCAACGCCGATCGAGCAGGAGATCAACGGCGTCGAGGGCATGCTCTACATGTCGTCCTATTCGTCGGGTGACGGAGCGATGGCGCTGACCATCACCTTCAAGCTGGGCACCGATCTCGACAAGGCGCAGGTGCTGGTGCAGAATCGCGTGTCGGTCGCCGAGCCGCGCCTGCCCGAAGAAGTCCGTCGCCTCGGCATCACCACCACCAAGAGCTCGCCCGACCTGATGATGGTCGTGCACATGCTGTCGCCCGACAATACCTATGACCAGCTCTACGTCTCGAACTACGCCCGCTCGCGGGTGCGCGACATACTGCTCAGGCTGGACGGCGTCGGCGACCTCATCATCTTTGGCGAACGCGAATATTCGCTGCGCATCTGGCTCGATCCAGAAAAACTGTCCGCCCTGGGGATGACCTCGGGCGATGTGGTGCAGGCGTTGCGCGACCAGAACGTCCAGGTGTCGGGCGGCTCGATCGGCGCGCCGCCGACCAACACCGGCTCGGCGTTCGAGTACACGGTCACCACGCAGGGCCGCTTCAACGACGCACGCGACTTCCGATACGTGATCGTCAAATCGACCGACGACGGCCGCCTGATCTCGCTGCAGGACGTGGCGCGCATCGAGCTTGGCGCCAAGGATTACGTCACCAACTCCTATCTCAACGGCAAACCGGCGGTGGCGCTCGCCATCTTCCAGCGGCCGGGCACCAATGCGCTCGCCGCAGCCGCCGAGATCCAGGACAAGATGAAGGAGCTTTCCCGCGACTTCCCGAAGGGGTTGAGCTACGACATCGTCTACAATCCGACCGAGTTCGTCGCCGAGTCGATCCACGAGGTCTACAAGACGATCCTCGAGGCGATGCTGCTGGTCATCATCGTCATCATCGTCTTCCTGCAATCGTGGCGCATGGCGATCGTGCCGATCGTGGCGATCCCCGTGTCGCTGATCGGCACGCTGGCGGTGCTTTTCGCCGCCGGCTTCTCGCTCAACATGTTGACGCTGTTCGGCCTCGTTCTGGCCATCGGCATCGTCGTCGACGATGCGATCGTCGTGGTCGAGAACGTCGAGCGCAATATCGCCAGAGGGCTGGCGCCCAATCCGGCGGCGCACCTGACCATGGACGAAGTCGGAACGGCTGTTATCGCGATCTCACTGGTGCTGATAGCCGTGTTCCTGCCGACAGCCTTCATCCCCGGCATTTCCGGGCAGTTCTACCTGCAGTTCGCGATCACCATCGCGGTATCGACGGCGATCTCGGCATTCAATTCGCTGACGCTCTCGCCGGCGCTGGCCGCACTGCTGTTCAAGCCGCATCACACTGCTTCGGCGCCGCCGCGCTTTTTCCTGGCGCGGTTCGGACGGGCGCTCGCCGACGGCTTCAATAATGGCTTTGACAGGCTCGCCCATTGGTATTCGAGCATCGTGCGCGTGCTGGTCGGCTCGTGGATAGCGATCGGCGCCATGCTGGCCGTTTTCGTGGCCCTCATCTGCGCCACGGGCTACATGGTGCAGGCGGTGCCGCGCGGTTTCATTCCGTCGCTCGACCAGGGCTATGCGATCGTCGTCGTCCAGCTGCCGGACGGCGCCTCGCTGTCGAGGACCGATGCGGTCATCCAGCAGGCGTCGCAGATCATCCAGAAAACGCCAGGCGTCGACTACGCAGTCGCCTTCGCCGGCTTCTCCGGCGCGACCTTCACCAACGCCAGCAACGCGGGCGTAATCTTCGCTAGGTTCAAGCCGTTTGATGAGCGACTGAAAGCCGGCCAGTCGGCGACCCGGGTCATCGGCAATCTGTTCGGCAGCCTGCAAAGCATCAAGGAAGCCTTCATTATCGCACTGCCGCCGCCCCCGATCCGCGGCGTCGGCAATGCCGGCGGCTTCAAACTCCAGATCCAGGAGCGCAACAGCGCCGACATGCGGCAGATCCTGGCGCTTGCTTACGAAATCGCCGGTAAGGCCAACAAGACTCAGGGGTTGACGGGCGTGTTCACCACGTTCTCCGCGTCGAGCCCGCAATTCTTCCTGGCGATCGATCGCGACAAGGCGCGCATCCTGAACGTGCCGATCCCCAACATCTTCGAGACGCTGTCGATCAATTTGGGCACCGCCTACGTCAACGACTTCAACGCTTTCGGGCGCGTCTACCAGGTGCGCGCGCAGGCCGACCAGGCGTTCCGCCTCGATCGCGCCGACATCTTGAAACTAAAGGTGCGCTCGGCGACCGGCGCGCTGGTTCCGCTCGGCACGTTGATCGAGATCCGCGACGTCACCGGCCCGGCGCTGGTCCAGCACTACAACATGTACGTCTCGGTGCCGCTGCAGGGCAACGCCGCGCCCGGCGTCTCCACGGGCGACGCGCTGGCCTTGATGGAAGGGATCACGGCAAAGACGCTGCCGGCCGGTACCTCTTATGAATGGACCGAGCTCGCCTATCAGGAGCACAATACCGGCAATGCCGCTGTCTATATCTTCGGATTGTCGGTGCTGTTCGTGTTCCTGGCGCTGGCGGCGCAATATGAAAGCTGGGTGCTGCCGTTCGCCATTGTGCTGGTGGTGCCGCTCGGCGTGCTCGCGGCGTTGCTCGGCGTGTCTTTCCGAGGGCTGGACAACAACATCCTCGTGCAGATCGGCCTCATCGTGCTGATCGGGCTTGCCGCGAAGAACGCGATCCTGATCGTCGAATTCGCGCGGCAGGCGCAGGAACGCGGCCTGTCGGCGGCCGCGGCTGCCGTCGAAGCCTGCCGGCTCAGGCTGCGGCCGATCCTGATGACCGCCTTCTCGTTCATCCTCGGCGTCGTGCCGCTGATGATCGCAACGGGCCCGGGCGCGGAAATGCGCCAGTCGCTCGGCACCGCGGTGTTCTCCGGCATGCTCGGCGTTACCTTCGTCGGCCTGTTCCTGACGCCGGTGTTCTACGTCACGCTCAGGTCGCTGTTTTCACGGCGCAAGCCCCGTGCCGAGGCCGAGCCCGAGCCTTCGGCGCCGGCAGAGGCGCCAGCGGAGACGGCTGCCGAGTAGGGTTACGAATTCGCCGTGTCGAGCGCGGCTTGTCACTCCAGAAAATCGGCACGGCGCGGCAACGGCCACGACGGCATGGCTGAAGACCAAAAGCTCTGCCGTAAGCGACCTCGAATTGCTCGGCGTCGAGCGGGAGAGGGGCACGCCGGCCTTCGCCCTCGTGGGAGAGCCAGGCACCCGCAAATATGACATGGCCATTCAGGCCCGACCTGACCCACACCGTCGCCGGCTGAACGCGTCGTTCCAGGGATTGTTTTCGGGAGGTTCGAGCACTAGAGGCGCAAAGCTGACGTTGAACTAGCGTGAGCGCAACGTGTCGGTCCGCAACCGACTGATCCGCGCCCGAGCCTACAGCCTGTCTCCGCTGTTAAGCAAGCGTCGGTTGATGCCCTGCCTTGCCCCTTACCATCCCCGCAATCCCCTCCAGCAGCGCCCTCTGCTCGCCCACCCAGAACCAGTGATCCTCTCCCTCCACCTCGACAAACCGCGCCCCCGCTATCCGCGCCGCCAGATACCGCCCGGCCTCGACCCGCACCGCCCGGTCACCCCTGCGGTGCAGCACCAGCGTCGGCGCCCTGACCTTTGACAGCAGCGGCCGCACGTCGGCGTCGCGCAGCGCCTGCAGCAGGCCGGCCACCGCGCCGGGGCTGGAGGCGGCCCGGAGCAGGCCGGCCCACCAGGCGCGCGCCTGGCGGTCGGAGGCCACGCTCGGTGCAAAGGTTTCGATTTCCGCCGGGCCACCCCAGCCGGCGAGCAGGCGCTGCTGCCACAGATCATATTGCGCCGAGGTGAGCGCGAAGGGATAGTCGGGCGCGCGGCTGCCCTTGGCGAGCGAGCCCCACAGGACCAGGCCGGTCAGGCGGTCGGGGTGGTCGACGGCGAAGCGGATGCAGCCCGGCCCGCCCTCCGAGGCGCCGACCAGTACGGCTTTGCGGCTGCCGGCCGCGTCCATCACCGCCAGTATGTCGCGCGCTGTGGCCTCGACGGTCGGGCGGGCGCCGACGCGGTCGGACAGGCCCATGCCGCGCCGGTCGAACAGGATCAGCCGGCCGAGCCGCGACACGGCACCGAGCCAGGCGCGGCAGCTCCTGTCTTCCCAGATGCGCTCGACATGCGAGATGAAGCCGGGAACGAGCACGATATCGGCCGGGCCGCTGCCCATCGTCTGGTAGGCGATATGGATGCCGTCCACGGCGACATAGCGGGTTCTCGGCATCTCCGCTTCGGCATCGCCGGCGCGCAGCAGAGCGAGCGTCGCCGGGTCGGGCGCCACGCCGAGTTCGTCGCGCAGCAGCCGCATACAGGCCTCGCCCTGGCGCTCGGCCGCCGCCCGGTCGCCGGCGGCCAGATGGGCGCGGATCAAATGGCGGTGCGCGCTTTCGCTCAACGGGTCGAGGGCGGCAAGGCGCGTTGCGTGCATCACGGCGCCGCCCGCGTCGCCGCCGGCGATCCTGGCTTCCACCTGCCGCTCCAGCGCCTGCACCAGCCGGCTGCGCAAGGCCTCGCGGCGGAAAAACACCCATTCCTCGAATTCGGGACAATCCGGCAGCGCGAAGCCGGCGAGATAGTCGCCGGTGTAGAGGCCGGCGGCCTCGTCGAGCAGACCGGCATCGCAGGCATGGTCGAAGGCGATGGCGTCGGCCTCGACCAGGAGCCCCGGGCGCAGGCTGAGCGACGCCGCGCCGGCTGATATGATCTCCTCGCCGAACGCGATGCGGATCTTGTACAGCGTGCGCCGCAGGCGGGCGCGGGCGGCTTGCGCGTCGGCCTCGGGCCACAGCAACGTGGCGGCGACCTCTCGCGCCACCGGTCCTCCGGCCTCGGCAAGGTAGATGACAAGCGCGGCCGCCTTGCGCAAGGCGAGCTCTACCCGCCGCCCGTTCAGCCGGAACTCCGGAAAACCCAGAAGTCTGAGTTGTATCGGCTCCATCGATCCGCACGCGGCCGCGCAAGGAGAGGACGTTGAGGGGACGCCGGCCTTCTATCCACCCCCCGGTTTCGCGCCGATCCGGCCCGATCAACTCCCTTGGAGCGAGAAATGTCACCGGTCAATACATCAAGCCATCGCACTTCAGAACCGCTTGGCGGCTGCCGCGTCCCTGCCGCCGGGCATGGAGGCTGAGTCATGTGCCAGACCTGCCTCTCCTGGTATGCGCGCTGCGTCGCCCCCTATTTCGTCCATGCCGGCTGTTCGGCCGGCACATTCACGCGGATGCGCAGTCGCGTCATCCCGAGGGCTGAAGGTGTCGTCGTCGAGGTCGGCTTCGGCTCGGGCCTCAACCTGCCCTATTACGACGCCGCCAGGGTGGAGCGGCTGGTCGGCGTCGACCCCGACGGCACCATGCTCGGCCTCGCCGCGCCGAAGAGCCGCGCCATGCCCTTCGCCGTCGAATGCATCCGCGCCGGCGGCGAAAGCCTGCCTTTGGCCGATGGCATCGCCGACACGGTGGTCGTCACCTATGCCTTCTGCACCATTCCGGACCCCGAGGCCGCGCTCAGCGAAATCCGCCGCGTCCTGAAGCCGACAGGCCGGCTGATCTTCATCGAGCACGGCCAGGCCGAGGGAGCGCGCTGCCGCCGCTGGCAGCAGCGGCTGAACCGGTTGTGGGGTTCGATCGCCGGCGGCTGCCACCTCAACCGCGATCCGCTGCGCCTGATCGGCGGGGCGGGTTTTCGCCTGCTCGAGGTGCAGCACGGCCGGTTTCCCCTGCCCCTATGGCAGTTGGGCAGCCACCACGCCGGCATCGCGGCCGCAGACTGACCGGCCTGCGCCGGCCGCGCGTTCATTTGGCCGCTGGCCTTGCAGGGAACCCAGCCTGCAGCCTGCCCGGCCCAGGGTCATCTTGCCCCGTGCATCGATGTCGCGCCGCACTTGCATGCCGCCATGGCCGCCCTCACAGCGCCAGGCTCCCCTGCTCCGCCTCCTCGGCATCGGGGTCGCCGGGAGCGGTGGCCCAGGCGAGTTCGACCAGCGTCACGGTGCGCTTTCCGGTGCCGTCGAGCTGGCAGACGATCAGCCCCTGCTCCTCGATATAGGTCAGCAGGCGGCGGGCGCGGCGCAACGAGTGCGAGCCATAGGCGCGCGCGATCGCGGCGTCGCTCGGGCACGGCCAGCCTTCCTTCGCCGCCCGCGCGATCATCATGAACACGCCCTGCATGTCGTCGGGCAGCAGCGAGGCGCGCACGGAAACGTCCCGCCAGGCGTCGTCCTGCGTCGTTTCGGCGCCGAGGCCTGCGCGGGCGCGCGTCAGCATGCGGCGGAATTCGGCGAGGTCCGGCACAACCGAGGCCAGGCCCTCGATGCGGCAGCGCACCACGAATTCCTGATAGAGCACGCCGATCACGCGAAAACCCGCATCGGGCTGTGCCAGGATGGCGCGCAGCACGCGGTCGACCCGCTCGCGCCGCTCCGCCAGGTCCTCGGCGCTGATTTGCGGTTCCGCCGGTTCGGGGCGGATTTCCAGCGCCGCCGATTTCGCCGCCATCAGCTGGTCGAGCAGGTCCGGCGACGCCACCCGGCGCGGCGTGCGCACCGTCTCGGGCGGCGGCGCCGCCAGGATGATCGCGCGGGCATCCTCCAGCGCTGCCTCCGGCATCGCCATCAGCCGCGGCGTGCCGTTGCGCGGACTGGTGTCGGTCGGGCCGATGCGCAGGCCGAGCGGCCGGCGCGACAGTGCCGGCCCCAGCGCCATGAACTGCCCCCGCTCCAGGTCGCGAAAAGCTTCCGCCTGGCGCCGCTCCATGCCGAGCAGATCGGCGGCGCGCGCCATGTCGATGTCGAGGAAGGTGCGGCCCATGAGGAAATTGGAGGCTTCGGCCGCGACATTCTTGGCGAGCTTGGCCAGACGCTGCGTGGCGATGATGCCGGCCAGCCCGCGCTTGCGGCCACGGCACATCAGGTTGGTCATGGCGCCGAGCGAGAGTTTGCGCGCCTCGTCGGAAACCTCGCCGGCCACCGCCGGCGCAAACAGCTGCGCCTCGTCCACCACCACCAGCATCGGATACCAGTGGTCGCGGGCGACCTCGAACAGCCCGCCGAGGAAGGCGGCGGCGCGGCGCATCTGGTTTTCGGCGTCGAGCCCTTCGAGGTTGAGCACGGTGGAGACGCGGTGGATGCGCGCCCGCTCGCCGGCCGCCTGCAGGCCGCGCTCGGTGTGCTCCTCGGCATCGATCACCAGATGGCCGTAGCGCTCGCCGAGCGAAACGAAGTCGCCTTCGGGATCGACAATGGTCTGCTGCACCCAGGGCGCGCTCTGCTCCAGCAGCCGGCGCAGAAGATGCGATTTGCCGGAGCCAGAATTGCCCTGCACCAGAAGGCGGGTCGCCAGCAGTTCCTCGAGATCGAGGTTCGCTGGGGCGCCCGCCGTGGTGTGTCCCATCTCGATCGCAACGGTCATGTCTCGACTCAAAAAGGTCTCCTGCGCGGCATGGGGCTTAGCAACCCAGGCGCGGCCCGTCGAGCACCGATGGCCGGCGGCCCGGTGTTGCGCACAGTTGTGAGGAAAGGGCCGGCAGGAACGGCCGCCGTCATGCGCCCCTGTGGATAGTAACCACTCATTCACCATGGGCCGGCGTTGCGGTTGCGGAGGCCGGCCATCCGTTTAGCCTGACCTTGCATCGCGCCCCAACGAGATGCACCCCAACGCCCCAGACGGCGGCCGGCGTCTTCAAGTTTCGTTTCTGTATGCGCCGGTCGTCAGTTTTGTCAGCTACAGCGCCGCACCTTGCCGCGGCATCGGTGCCAGGGGCGGTGCATCCAGGCCCTCGAAAGGGTCGCGCCAGGCGTCGATGGCTTCGAGCCGGCGATACCAGCGGTCGAGCGCGGGATAGTCGCCGAGCGGCAGGCCGGCGGCATCGTTGAACGGCAGGAAGGCCGCCATGCGGAAATCGGCATAGGAAAGCGACGTTCCGACCAGCCACTGCCGGCCGGCCAGTTCCGCCTCCAGGATCGCGGCCCCCTTGTGGAACTCTTCCAGCCCCTTGCTGACCTTGTCCTCGTCGATCGGCCCGATGCCATAGCGCTGCTTGGTGCCGCGCTCGAAATGCACGGTGTCGCAGGCGCGCATGAAATTCTCCTTGCCCCAGCTCAGCCAGCGGATCATGTCGGGTTCGTCCTCGCCGGTGCGCCAGAAATCGGAACGCGCCGCGCGCGACAACCGGCAGGCTATGGCGTCGGCCTCCCACAGACTGCCGCCGGGCCATGCCAGGATGGGAATGGAGAGGTTGGGATTGAGCGGCCGGAATCGCTCCGCTTGCTCCGGCGCAAAGGGTGACGCGAATTCGAAGGCCACCTCGGCCTTGAGATGGCGCGCCACCGCGACCGCCAGGCGCGGATTGGGATTGCGGCTGAAATACAGTGTCATTTCGCCCACGGCCGGCTCGACCTTGTCATTCATGAGTGTCTCCTGGTCCTGGCGAACATGCCAGACCAAGGACGCGACTGGCAGGCGCAATCCGACAAAGTGTGGGTTGACCACCATCGATGGCGAGGCGACACTTCATATCGCACCAAGGCAGGAGGAATTGCGATGGACGAGCCCGAACGGTGGCGCCACATGTCGACGGCACCCAAGGACGGCAGCCGGATCCTGGTCACGGTCCGTCCCTCCGAACAGGGGCCGGCGGAAGTCGACCTCGCCTACTGGTCGCGCGGCGACCAGTTCGCCGGTGAAGGCTGGCGGGCATCGGATTCCTCGCCCGGCCGCGTCGTCGAATATGCCGAACCGGAACTGAAGTGCTGGATGCCCATGCCCTCGGCCAACCTCAGCCGCGGCGGCTCGATGCCCGCCCCCTGGGAAGGCGACGACGCGCAACAGCTGGATGGGTCCGGGATTTAGCGAGCGGCCGGTGAAGCCGCCGATCTCCCCCCTCGTGGGTTGGATAGGTCCGGGATTTGAGAGCACCGACGGTGAAGCCGCCGATCTCCCCCCTCGTGGGGGAGATCGGCAGCTTCCCTGCAGGCTCTTCAAAACAAAAATGCCGCCGTCGCCGGGTTCGGTCCGTCGCGGCCATCGGCCGAATCCATGCCCGCGATCGTCTTCAGGTCCTGCGCGTCCAGTTCGAAGTCGAAGACATCGAAATTGGCCGCGATGCGGTCCTGGCGGACCGATTTGGGGATGACGATCAGCCCTTGCTGGAGATGCCAGCGGATGATCGTCTGCGCGGCGGATTTGCCGTGCTTGCGGGCAATGCCCGCGATCGTCGGATCGCCGAGCAGCCGGCCGCTGCCGAGCGGGCTCCAGCTCTCCGTCTGGATGTCATGCCCGGCATGAAATTCCCTGAGCGCGCGCTGCTGGAAACGCGGATGCAGCTCGATCTGGTTGGCCACCGGGACCACGCCGGTCTCGCCGATGATGCGCTCCAGATGGTCCCTGTTGAAATTCGAAACGCCGATCGACTTGATGCGGCCGGCCTGCTTCAGCTCGATCAGGGTCTTCCAGGCCTCGACATATTTGTCCTGGCTGGGCACCGGCCAGTGGATCAGGAACAGGTCGATCCGCTCGATGCCGAGTTTTTCCATCGTGTCGTCGAAAGCGCGCAGGGCCGCGTCGCGCTCGTGCGCACCGTTGCGCAGCTTCGAGGTGATGTACAGCTCGCTCCTCGGCACATCGGCGGCGCGGATCGCCTCGCCGACGCCCTCCTCGTTCTGGTAGCCCTGCGCGGTGTCGATCAGCCGGTAGCCGGCCTTGATCGCCCAGCCCACCACGTCGGCGGTGATGCCGTGATCGACCTGCCACACGCCAAGGCCCAGCTGGGGAATGATGGTGCCGTCGTTCAGCGTGATCGGTTCGGGCATGGTCGGATCCTTTGCGAAGAAATGTCCGGGCGATCGCCCGACCCAGCCTATCTAGGCACGTGCCGGGACGACGACCAGTCGCCGGCGGATAAATTCGCCGGCGACTCACGGACTTGATGTCTTCGTCAGGAGAACCGGCTCATTTCGGCCGGCGCACCGCTCGCACCATCGGGGTGGAAGTGCTGCCGCAGAACAGGCGGTCGCCACCGTCGGATTCCAGCCCCGAGACGGTCATGCCGGCAGGCATGTCGAGCCTCTCCAGAAGCTTGCCGGTTTTCGGGTCGACTCGGCGCAGATCGCTCTCGTCGCCCTCCAAGGTGGCGTGCCACAATTCGCCATCCACCCAGGTCACACCGGTGACGAAGCGGCTGGACTCGATGCTGCGCAGGATTTTCCCGGTCTCGGGATCGATCTGGTGGATCTTGCGCTCGCGGTACTGCCCCACCCAGAGCGTGCCTTCGGCCCAGGTGAGCCCGGAATCGCGGCCGCCGCCGGGCGCCGGGATCGTGGCGAGCACCGCGCCGGTATCGGGGTCGATCTTCTGGATGCGATCATTGGCGAGCTGGAAGAAATGCCGGCCGTCAAAGGCGGTGCCGGCATGAGCGGCGACATCGATCGAACGCAGCGTCTGACCGCTTTGCGGATCGAAGGCGTTCAGCCTGTCGCCCGAGGCAAACCAGACGTTCTCGCCGTCATAGCTCACCCCATGTATCCGCTCCACACCCGGAAATGGTCCGTATTCGCGCAGGATTTCGGCCGGTGAATGCTTCATGTCTTGATCCTCGATTGTGGTCGTCATCCGCTGATCTTCGGTACGGGATTTAGGTGGGTCGAGATTCCGGTCAGGCTGGCCTCACCTGAATCTCGCCACACCTTAGCCGTTCGGCAGCGGCGCCGGGAGTAACAAGGTGGTCGTGAATCCGGCCACCGGCGGCGTCATCCAGCGGCGCGCCCGGCCATGGCCGAAAGACTGCACCTTGCCGGTCTCGGCGAGCGGCTCGAGCGCCCGCTGCACGCTGCGCTGGCCGGTTCCGAGCGCCAGCGCCAGCGCCGAGCTCGACCAGGATTCGCCATCGGCGAGCAAGGCCAGCACGGCGGCGTGCCGTTCTTCGATCGGCCGCGCCAGCACCATCACCGCGCGCGCCAGGTGCGGCGCCAGCGTGAAACCGCGCTTGGTGGCGCTGATGTCGGCAAGTGCTGCAAGCTCGGCGCGCAGCCGGCCGATCTCGACGCGCAGCCGGGCGCGGTGCGATTCATCGGCATGCTTGCCGCCAAAGGCCCGCGCCACGAGTTCCTCGCGCGAGACATCTCCGGGCGAGGCTTCTGCGAGTGCGCGCGCCAGCGCGAACAGCACCGGCCGGCTCGCCAGCGAGACTGTTCGGTCCCCGGCGCGCACGGTGTAGCGAAAGGCATCGACGACCAGCGCCGGCGATGCCTGCAGCGCCTCGACCTCCTCGAGCAGCAACGGCCGCTCCGTGCCTTGGGTGATCAGCCGCGCCGCCGGCGTTTCCAGCGCCAGGGATGCGCTGTCGACTTCGGCCATGAGGCCTGGAATACCCGCCTGGCGGGCGGCGTTGCGCGCCCATTCCAGCGCCGCGCGCGCCGGCCGGGTCCGCAGGCGCCGCATGGCGATGCCGGCGACGGCGAGCTCATGCGCGGCCCGTGCGGCCGGCGGCAGCGGCGTCGGGTCGAGCCCGGCCAGCACATGCTCGGCCTCGTCGAGCCGGCCGATCAACAGTAGGCGCCGCACCTTGAGGTGACCGGCATGCGCCGCGTTCAGCCGGTCGCCATGCTTCTCCAGCGTCGTGCGCGCCGCGTCGAGCGCCTTGGCCGGCCAGCCCAGGTCACGCGAGACCAGCGCGATCTCGGCCTCGGCGACGACGCATCTGGCGCGCGCGACGGCCTCTTTCGGGCTGAAGGCGCGCGCCGCCCGCCGCAACAGAAGCTTGGCGCGGTCGAAGTCGCCGAGCTGCGCCATGGCGATGCCGCGCAGCGCCAGCGCCGGCGCATCCTCGCGCAAGGCGACGCGGTCGAGCGCGCCGAGCGGATCGCCCGCCGCCAGCGCCAATGCCGCCGCGGTGATCAGCGAGTCCATGCAAATCCCGTCAAACTTGTAACTCCCACCGCGGCACGTTTGCGCCCTAGCTTAAATCACCACCGCCGGTCAGCAAGTCGCAACGGCGCGATGGAGACCTAGCCATGTGGCTGAGCCGTCATCGGCACCGTTGACGCCAATTCCGGCACTCGCTAGCCTGAGCATCTCAGGTATTAACAGTAAGCATCTCATTAGGGATAGTTGAAAATGCCTGCAACCGACAATCTCGAACACACCGCACGGCCCCGCCACCCCTGCTGCGCCGGGCCGGACGATTCCAATCCCGTCGCGGATGTAACTCACCCCACCCCGCCTCATCGCTCTACCCTGGATCCCAACGCGATCGCAGGCCGCGACGGCGCCATGACTGACAAAGGAGAAGACCAATGACCAAGCACATGACGATGAAGACCCCGCCGGTCGTTTCGCGGCAGGAATGGGACGCCGCCCGCGAAAAGATGCTGGTGAAGGAGAAGGCGACGCTCCGCGCCAAGGATGCGCTCGCCGCCGAACGCCGGCGCATGCCGTGGATGGAAGTGGACAAGGCCTATGTGTTCGAGGGCCCCAACGGCAAGGCAAGCCTGCTCGACCTGTTCGAAGGCCGCCGCCAGCTGATCGTCTACCGCGCCTTCTACGAGCCGGGCGTCTATGGTTGGCCCGATCATGCCTGCCGCGGCTGCTCGCTCGGCGCCGACCAGGTCGGCCACCTCGCCCATCTCAACGCCCGCAACACCACGCTGGCCTACGCCTCGCGCGCGCCGCAGGCTGACATTGTCAGGCTGAAGGCGCGGATGGGCTGGGAGATGCCCTGGTACACGATCACCGACAGCTTCGACAAGGATTTCGGCGTCGACGAATGGCACGGCCACAACGTCTTCATCCATGACGGCGACCGCGTCTTCCGTACCTATTTCATCAGCAGCCGCGGCGACGAGCAGATGGGCACGGTCTGGAGCTATCTCGATGCCACCCCGCTCGGCCGCCAGGAGATCTGGGAGGATTCGCCCGAAGGCTATCCCCAGACGCCGCTCTACAGCTGGTGGAACTGGCACGACAATTACGAAGCTGGCGCCGACAAGAAATGGGCCGAAGTGGCCGCCGCCGGCGAAGCCGCCTTCAGGGACAAGGGTGAGTAGCAGGAACTGGCGAGAGCCAAGCCCCTGTCCAGCCTGGGTTCCTCGCTCGAGAGAGGTGGCTCGGCGAAGCCGAGACGGAGAGGCTGCGCCCGAAGGTCCCCTCTCCGTCCGCTTCGCGGACACCTCTCCTCCGCCTGTGGCGGGGGCGAGGAACCCAAGTTCTGACGGGCCGCAACCATCACGGGATCAAGATCATGAGCGATATCCATTCTGGTACCGGCAGCGCCACCCCTGAAAACACCAGCACCCTTGGCATCGCCGACTGGCTATGCCTCGCGGCGGCACCCACCTTCGCCCTGATGGCCCTGCTCTCCTGCCTTCAAGGCGGCGACGCGGCGATGCTGTGCATGGGCGCCTCGCCGCTGACCGGCCCGTTAACCGGGATGCCGGCCATGTATCTCCTGATGAGCGCCTTCCACCTGGCGCCCTGGCTGCGGGTGATTTCCGGCCGCCAGATTCGATAGCGCCGGCGCGCGCCGCCTGCATCAAACATCCCACATTTCGGAGAAGGCAGATGAAGCTCGTCAGGCTTAGAGCGCCGGGTGGCCTGGACAGGCTCGACCTGGTCGAGGAAGATCCGCCCCAGCCGGGACCCGGCGACGTGATGGTCAGGATCCGCGCCTGCTCGCTGAACATGCGCGACGATTTCGCCGTGCAGGGCAAGACACCGCTGGCCGACCGCCGCGTTCCGCTGTCCGACGGTGCCGGCGACGTGATCGCCGTCGGCAGCAATGTCGATGCGCTCAAGCCCGGCGACAGCGTCGTCAGTGTCTTCTATCCCTGGTGGCTGGATGGCGACATGACGCCCGCCACCAGGCGCGACATTCCGGGAGAAAGTTTCGACGGCTTCGCCAGCGAATATGTCTGCATGCCCGCGCAGGCCTTCACCAAAGCTCCCGCGGGCTATACGCACGCGCAAGCGGCGGCGCTCACCTGCACCGGCGTCACTGCCTGGCGAGGCCTGGTCGTGTGCGGCAAGGTCAAGCCCGGAGACACGGTTCTGGTTCTCGGCACCGGCAGCGTGTCGCTGTTTGCGCTGCAATTCGCCAAGGCCGCCGGCGCCAGGGTCATCGCCACCTCCTCCGATGAGGAAAAGCTGGAGCGGTTAAGCCGCCTCGGCGCCGACGCCCTCATCAACTACAAGGCCGTGCCGGACTGGAGCCGCAAGGTTCGAGAGTTGACGGACGGACGCGGCGTCGATCACGTGATCGAAGTCGGCGGCCCGGCCACGCTGGCGCAATCCCTAACCGCCTGCCGGACAGGCGGCCACATCGCCCTGATCGGCGTGCTCACCGGCTTTGCGGCTGATGTCTCGATCCCGGCCATATTCTCGAACCAGATCCGCATCAGCGGCATTTCGATCGGCAGCCGGGCGGACCAGGAGGACATGATCCGCGCGATAGAGGCCAATCGCATCAAACCCGTCATCGACCGCCGCTTCCCCCTGCGCGAGATAGCCGCCGCCTTCACGCACTACGCAGCGCGGAAGCATTTCGGCAAGGTATGCCTGGAGGTTTGAGCCCTGCGTGACCGCAGCGATCGCGAAACGACCGCAACGTGCCCTCACCCATCGACCGCCTGGACCGTCAGTGCCTGCATGACTTCGGCTTCGAAGGCGCCGCGCATCTGGCCAGCCTCGGCCAGTTGCCTTGCGTGCCAGTCGCGCGCCATGCGGCCATCGGCCAGGAGGACGGCGCGGTTGCACAGTCCCGGCACCGCTTCCACGACATGGGTAGAGATGATGACGGCATGGCGGCCACTGGAAGCCAGGGCCAGGATGATGCGCTTCACCTCAAAGCCGGCGAGCGGATCGAGGCCGTTCAGGGACTCATCGAGGATCAGCAGCGGTGGCGCGCCAAGCAAGGCCGCGGCAATGGCGATCTTGGCCCGCGTGCCGAGTGAATATTCGGCGATCGGCCGTTCAATCCAGCGCTTGAGCCCGAGCCGTTCGGCGACATCGACGCCAGGCCAGTCGTCTTCGGCGCAACCGCGGATCGAGGCGACGAGTTGAAGGTATTGCCGCCCGCTCAGCGCCGCCGGCAGGTCGGATGGATCGACGGCAAGGCCGAAGCCTGACTTGGCGCGTTCCGGTGCCCTGGCAAGGTCGGCGCCGTCGATCGCCACGGTCCCTCCGAGCGGCCGGATCTGGCCCGTGATCGCCCTGAGCAAGGTGGACTTGCCCGAGCCGTTGGCGCCGAGCAGGCCCAGCACGTCGCCCCGTTCGAGCGACAAATCGATGCCGCTGACGACCGCGCGACGACCATACCCGGCGCTGAGCCCGCGAACCGCGAGGATTTCGGCGGGATCGACGCTGCTATCCATGGCGATATCTCCGTTGCGCCTGGAGCCACAGAAACAGGACAAGGGCGGCAAAGCCGATCAGCACCGTGCGCCCATATTCGAGCGTCTCGTAGCTGGCGTAGGCAATGGCGCCGAGGAAGCTCAGCGCGGCAACGAACGGCGCGGTCATGAAATAGGCGGCAAACACCGCATAGGCGCCGTTCAGCGCCAGCAGCCAGAAGCCGCTGGCGAGCGGCATCGCCCAGGCCGACGGCTCCGCCGCCAGGGCGGCGCCCGCCGGCAAGAGAAAGAAGGCAAGCGACAACTGCAGCGGCAGCCGCGCCAGGCGCAGCCAGGCCCTGACGAAGCCGAGCGGAGCCGTGCGCAGCACCGGCGAGCCGAGCGGATGGAACCGAGCGCTCAGCATGAACACCAGAAGGCCCCCGGTCAGCCCTGCCATGGCCGCCGGCACGGCATCATGGTGGACAAGGCTGATGGAGCCGGCAACGACCGCCGCGAGGCCGAAAAGGATGCCTGCTCCCGCCAGCCGCCATGAAAACCTTACGCGCCCGGCGGGCAGACCCCAGGCCCAGCTCGAGAGCCAGGCCGGCGTCGATCGATCGAAGGCGCCGAGCGACGGGCGGCGCCCGCCCGGATCGCTCACCGGATCGGTATTGTCGGCGTGGACCAGGCCGCGAGCGCTCCGCAGGCGCAGCACCGCCGCCGCGCCAAATCCGGCGCCAAACAGCATCGCGGCACCGAGACCCCAGGCCGGCGCCAGTGGCTTTGCGATGACGAAACAGCCAAGGCCCACTGTCGCCGCGACGATGAAGGCAAGGGGAACGCCCAGCGCGCATGCCGCCACCGCCGCCATGCGCCGGCGCTCCATGAGTGAAAGCGGCAGTGCTTTCAGGAACGGCGCGAAGGCACACGACAGGCAAAGTCTTGCGATTGCACTGCCGGCGAAGCCGCCAAGGCAAAGAAGCGATCCCGGCAGGCCGGCCGTCCACAGCGCCTGTGCCTGCCGCAGCGCGGTGGATGCCGCCTGCAAGGCGACGACGATGTCGGCAATGGCGTAGGCGAGCAGCGCCCCGCCGCCAGCGACGATCCATGCAAGGTCGCGTCGGCGCATCGAGCGCAGGCCAGCCGAGAGCTCGCGCCAAATCAGGGTCAGGACAAGCCTGTCGTGCCGCATTGTTCCATCTTTGCGATCGCCAGCGGTTGGACATCGACATAGGTCGGCGACGATTGTGCCGCCAGTAGGGCCGTCGTGGCTCAGTCCCCGGGACGGACGTATATCAGCAACCGCTAATTGACAGTCTACGGGAAACAGCGCTCACTGGCCCGTACAGGTGGATCGCAGCATCAGGCGGGCGATATCGACCGCCGGCGTCACCCTGGGGAGGATGCCATGCCAACCGTAATCGGCCATCACAACATCTCGAAAGACAGCAAGCACTGGCTCAGTTCACCCAAGCGCAAGGAGCTTTTCGGCTCGCTGGGGATCACCAACATCCGCACCTTCGTCGATCCGCAGAACCCGAAGCGGGTGGCCGTGATGATGGACGTGCCGGACATGGACAAGATGGCCGCGCTGATGCAGAGCAAGGCGGCCGCCGACGCCATGGCGCACGATGGCGTGGTGCCGGAATCGCTGGTGATCCTCGTCGAAGCGAAAGCGTAGCCGCGCCAGATCAGGCACTTCAGGTCGCGATGTCGTTGACGGGCAGCAAGGGCTTGGGCAGGTCAGCCTCGCCAAGTCCGGCGCGCAGTTCGATCTCGATGTCGCGGCAGATCTGCGAGATCGGAACGTCGTTGGCATTGCCTTCGAATGGGTTGGCGCTGCTCTCGCCGACCTGGTCGAGAGACATGTAGGCCCAGCCCAGAATGGTCGTTCCGGCTGGTGGCGCGGGATCTCTCCCGCGCCCACGCAATTACCTCAATTACCTCAATTACCTCAATTGCACTTCGGCTTGGCGCTGTTGCAGGCGTCGACGAGCTCGGCCGGCGGATCCTTGTGGAAGACGGTCTTGAAGGATTCCAGCACGTTGGACTGCACCACCGGCAGCGACTGCACGCCGACCCAGGCCGGCGTGGGTTGCCCGATCAGCGCCTTCATCATCGCCATCGCCTCGGCCACACCCTGGTCGTAGGGGCGCTGAGAGCCGGTAGCCTTGAGCGGGCCGCCCTTGGCGATTTCGATCGCCGACTGCAGGCCGAGATCGACCGTGGTGATCGGAATGTCGATGCCTTGCGCCCGCATCGAGGACAGCGTGTCCAGCGCCGGCTGGTCCCAGACCGCGAACAGGCCCTTCACATCCGGATTGCCGGTGAGGAAGTCGCCGGAGATCTGCGAGACCTTCGAGGGATCGGTGAAGTCGACCTGCTTCATGACGATGTCGGGCCGGTTCTTCTTCATCCACTCGCCGACGCCCTTGGTGCGCTCATTGGTGCTGAAATAGTCGACGCCGAAATTCACCAGGCCGATCGTGCCGCCCTTGGGCATGCAGGAGGCCAGGATCTGCGCAGCAATCTGGCCGTTGCCCTGGCTGTCGGCCGAGATCATCGAGGCAAAATCCTTTGGAGATGAGAGGCCAACCGGGATGCTGTCCATGAACACCAGCTTGATGCCGGCCTCGCCCACCTTCTTGTAGGTCGGCGCCGTCGCGGTGAAATCGACGGGAATGGAAATGATGCCGTCCGGATGCTGCTGGATGGTGTTCTCGATATCGGCGATCTGCTTGTCGACCTGATATTCGGCCGACGCCACGCCGGTGACGGTGACGCCATATTTGGCCAGCGTTTCGCTAATGCCTTGCACCTGCAATTGCGACCAGTCGAGGTTCACCGTCTGCATGGAAATGCCGACCTTGAACTTGCCGGCCTTGACCTTGGCGGCCTCGTCATCGGTCAGCTTCAGCTCGTCGGGCGAGGCTGCCTTTTCACCGTGCGGGCCTTGGCCGACAATGCCCTTGGGGCCGAGCGTCGCCATGTCGACGCCGCTAACGCAGGTGTCCGGCGTTTGCGCGAGGCTGAGGGTCGTCGACAGCGCGAAGGCGCTGGCGGCGAGGCTCAATGTGCAGAAAAGCGAGTGAACCGATTTCATGACTTCCTCCGTTGATTGTTGATATTGTCTTGCCGTTTGGAGCCGGCGGCTTCTGCTGATTTCCGCGTGCGCCTTACCTCCTCGTGAACGCGACAGCGGCGACGATGATTGCTCCTTTAATGACGAGTTGCAGTGACGAGCTGACGCCGAGCAGCACCAGCCCGTTGTTGAGCGTGCCGATGATCAGGCTGCCGAGCAGCGTGCCGAGCACGAAGCCGCGGCCGCCGAACAGGCTGCAGCCGCCAAGGATGACCGAGGCGATGACATCGAGCTCCATGCCTTGCACCACATCGGGCCGCGCCGCGTGCGAGCGCGCCGACAGGATCAGCGACGCCAGCCCGGCGAGCGTGCCGGTCAGCACGAAGGCAAGCGTCGTGACCTGCTTGATATGCACGCCGGAATAGAGCGCCGCCGTCGGGTTGCCGCCCGCCGCGTAAACCCGCCGCCCATAGACGCTGTAGTGCAGCAGCAAGATGCCGGCGATGGTGACGCCGAGCGTCCACAGGATCGGCGCCGGGATGCCGAGCACCGAGCCTTCGCCGAAGATCGCGAAATAGTACTCGTTGGTGATGATGACCGGCTTGGTGTTGGTGACCATCAGCGCCAGCCCGCGTGCGCCGCTCAGCGTGCCCAATGTCACCAGGAAGGACGGGATTTCCAGACGCGTGGTCAAGACGCCGTTGAGCAGCCCGATCAGCGCCCCGGTGCCCAGCCCGGCCACGGCGCCGACGACCCAGTTGTTGGCGACAAAGGCCATCGCCAGCGACGCGCTCATGCCCGAAAGTGCCAGGGTCGAGGCCACCGACAGGTCGATCTGCCTGGAGATGATGACGAATGTCATGCCCACCGCAATGATCGACACCAGCGTCGTCTGACGGCCGATGTTGAGAAAATTGTCGATAGACAGGAACCATGGTGACGCCAGGCTGAAAACGATCAGCATGACGGCGAAGGCGACATAGAGCATGTAGGGACGCTCGCCCTTGAGCAGATGCTGCAAGGCCGAGCGCCCGCTCGGTTGGTTGGTGGCGGCTTTTGCCGGGCTGTGGATGTCGGTCATGCCGCGCGCTCTTCCGATGACTGCGAAAGTTGAATGAGGTGATGCAGGTCCTCGGCGCTGCCGAATTCCGGCCGCGCGATCGTCCTGGTGATGCGGCCATCGACGACGATCGAGATGCGGTCGCAGAGCTGCAGCAATTCGGAGAGGTCCGAAGACACCAGCAGCACCCCGCTGCCGGCCGCCGCAGCAGTGCGAATGACGCCGTAAATCTCCTCGCGCGCGCCGACATCGACCCCGACCGTCGGCTCGTCGAGCAACAGCACGCGCGGCCGTGGCTCGTTCCATTTGCCGAACACGACCTTCTGCTGGTTGCCGCCCGACAGGTTCTTCACCATGGTCGACGCGCTTGGCGCCTTCACGGCCAGCCTGCGCATCGCCGCATTGGCATGTTCGCTCGCCGGCCGGCGCTGCAGCCAGCCAAGGCGCGAGAAATAAGGCAGCCGCGGCAAGGTCAGATTGCGCTCAATCGAATGTTCGAGGACCAGGCCCTGGACGTGCCGGTCCTCCGGCACCAGTGCGATGCCTTGCCCGATCGCCGCCGCCGGGTCTGTTCCCTTCAGCGACACGCCGTCCAAGCTGGCCTCGCCCGACTGGATGGGCCGCAGGCCGAAGATGGTCTGCAGGATTTCGGTGCGTCCGCTGCCGATCAGCCCGGCAAGGCCGTGGATTTCGCCCGCGCGCAATTCGAGACTGGCCCCGTCGAGCCGGTCATTGCTGACGCCTTTCAATTCGAGCACGGGCTTTTCAGAGGAACCGGCGGACGGCGCCTGCCCTTGTCCGGATGCGGCGCCATCTGCTTTTAGCACAGCGTGATCCGGCCCGACGATCGCGCCGACCAATTGCCGCATATTGGTTTGCGCCGTGACGAAAGTTCCGGCGTTCTGGCCGTCGCGGAACACCGTCACCCGGTTCGAAATGCGGAACACTTCGTTGAGGCGGTGGGTGACGTAGATCACCCCGACGCCGCGTGCTGCGACTGCACGGATCGCCTGGAACAGGATCTTCTCCTCATCATCGGTCAGCGCCGAGGTCGGCTCGTCGAGGATGAGCAGGCGGACATCGCCCATCAGCGCCTTGGCGATCTCGGTCATCTGGCGATAGGCGAAGGGCAGCGAGCCGACCATGGCGCGGGCATCGAGCGGAATGTTCTGCGATTTGAGGAAGGCCTCGGCCTGCGCCACCAGCTGGCGCTTTTTCAGGAAGCCGAGCCGCGTCTGCGGCTCTCGCCCCAAAAGCAGATTGTCGGCGACCGACAGCGACTCGACCAGGCTCAGATCCTGGTAAACCACCGCCACGCCGGCATCGCGCGACTGGGCGGGCGAAGAAAACGAGACAGGCTTGTCGTCGATTTCGATCGAGCCGCCATCATGCACGTGCACGCCGCTCAGGATCTTGATCAGCGTCGACTTGCCGGCGCCGTTTTCGCCGAGCAGTGCGTGGACTTCACCGGACAGGATCTCGAGGCTGACGCCGCGCAGCGCATTGACGCCGCCGAACCGCTTCCTGACGCCCTCGACGCGCAGCAAGGGAGCCTCGGAAATCAGCGCAATCGAACCCTGTTCGACCATGACGCCCGCACTTCCTCCCGTTGACGCGTCCCCTACCCCCGTCGAGTCCCTTTTGAGACTTCTCTTACTTTTTTTGTGACTTTTCCATCAGACCAGTAAAATGTCAAACGGCCTGCGGCAGGAATGAATCCGGCCCGACCTCGCCATGTTCGGTGATGATGGCGTCGAAGCCGTCCATGGCCGAAAAAAAGGCGCGCTTGAGCTTGCCGATCTTGCTCGAGTCGATGACCAGATAATTTTCGCGCGCCAGGCTCATCACCTTCTGCTTCACCACCGCTTCGTGGAAATGCTCGCAGGTGGCGCCGCGCTTGGCGTCGACGCCGGCGGCCGACAGGAAGGCTGCGTTGATGCCGACGCTGTTCAGAATGTCGAAATCATGCGTGCCCGAGAAAGACGCCGAGGCCGGATGATAGACACCACCCAGCATGATGATGGTGACATTGGGCTTGCGGCTCAGGCGTTCCGCGACATTCATGGCGTAACATATTGCCGTTATTTGATAATTGTCGGGAATGAGATCGATCAGATGGATCAGCGTCGTGCCGCAGTCGATGAAGATCGTCTCGTCGGGCCGTATCTTGCGCACCGCATGCACACAGGCTTCGCGCTTGGCCGCCGCATGGCTGTCGGCCGCGGTCGCCAGTTCATAGGGAATATCGGCCTCGATCTCGGCCGCCGCCAATATGTGCCCGCCGAGATAGGCGATCTGCCCCTGGTTGGTGGCGATGTCACGCCGCACCGTCATCTCGGAAACGCCGAGCAGCGCTGCCGCTTCGCTGAGATGGATAACCCGCCGCTGCGACAGCAGATCGATAAGCCGTGCCGTCCTTTGCGCCTTGCGAGCCGTCATGCGTTGGCCTGTGCATCCCTTGAAATGTGAGGATTTTAACAACCGCTCGCATTTGGTTGCAAGCCCTGCGTCCCGCTTCGCTCTAGATCTCTTTAGGTGCGGCGCGAAAGATAATCGCGAAGGCGATGCAAGCGCCGTTGAATCTCCAGCTTATCGAAGAGAAATGGGCCGCCGCCGGGTCTATAGCTCGCGAGATCTATGACCACGTCTTGAACAAGCTGATCGTCGGGATAGGCCGCGTCGAGCAACGCTTCCAGATTGTTGTCGGCTGCCAGGCTGGTGTCCTCCCCGCTGACGAACCTTGTCAGCAGCAAGCTGAGGTCGTCCACGATGTCAGCCCTTCCCCGCCCCGAACCGCAACCCGTCCATCAACAGCTTGACCAGCCTCCGCGAACGGTCGCGCCACTCCGGCGTATCGGGCGCTGAGTAGATGCCCGACAGCGCGTGCAGCACGTCGGAGGCATCGACGTCGCCACGGATGGTGCCGTCGGCCACCGCCGCCTCGACCAGTTGGCGCAAGGCCTGCGAGACCCGCCCCGACGTGTCGGAGAACAGGGTGGAATTGGTTGTCAGCAGGATGCGCAGGCTGGTCGCCAGGCCACGCTTGGTGGCGATGTAGTCGACGAAGCGCCGCATCCATTCTTCCAGCGCGACATCGGAGGGATGTTTCGCGGCAAGCTCGCCGGCGGCGGCGCACAGCGCCTCGACCTCGCGGCGGTAGACCACCTCGACCAGATGCTCGCGCGTCGGGAAATGCCGGTAGAGCGTGCCGATGCCGACGCCGGCGCGACGCGCGATCTCCTCCAGCGAGGCATCGATGCCGCGCTCGGCAAACACCGAAGCCGCCACCTCGACCAGCCGGTCGCGGTTGCGCCGGGCATCCGCGCGCAGCGGCTTTTCCTCTGCGGCGGTCTTCGTTTCGGCGATCGCGGACGGCTCGACGGCCAATTTTTTCTCCACATTGTGTCAGGGGCTTGAACCCGGCCGGGTCAGCCCCCACGTAATAAACGGAGGCACCTCCGCTTTAGTGGAGTGCCTTCATCATATAAGAAGGGGAACGGGTATGTCACGTCTTTCAAAGCCGCAAGCCACAGCTCCCCTGCCAGCCGGGGATTGACGAAGACGCCCTTGCCCTCCCCCGCCCCGACACCAGATCATTCCCCTCAGCGTCAAGCAACTGGAGCCAGACGCCCATGACGAAAATCCCCGTCCATCTCGACATCAACGGCCGGCACCACGAATTGCAGATCGAGCCGCGCGTGACGCTGCTCGATGCTCTGCGCGAGCGGCTCGGCCTGACCGGCACCAAGAAGGGCTGCGACCATGGCCAGTGCGGCGCCTGCACCGTGCACATAGACGGCGAGCGCGTGCTGGCTTGTCTGACGCTGGCCGCGCAAGCCGAGGGCCGCGCCATCACCACCATAGAGGGGCTTGCACGGGAGGGCGAACTGCATCCCGTGCAGGCTGCCTTCCTCGAACGGGACGCCTTCCAGTGCGGCTATTGCACGCCCGGCCAGATCATGTCGGCGGTGGCCTGCATCCGCGAGGGCCATGCCGGCTCCGACGAGGAAATCCGCGAATACATGGCCGGCAATCTCTGCCGCTGCGGCGCCTATCCGCACATCGTTGCCGCCGTCCGCCAGGCAGCCCAGGAGTTCGCATCATGAGGGATTTTTCATACCTGCGCGCCACTTCCACTGACGCCGCACGCCAGGCGGCCGCCCTGCCCGGCGCCATGCTGCTGGCCGGCGGCACCACGCTGATCGACCTCGCCAAATGCGGCGTCGCCGAGCCCGACACGTTGGTCGACATCACCCATCTCAAGGGGCTCGACCGGATCGCGGTCGACGAGCGCGGCGCCACCATCGGCGCGCTCGCCAGAATGGGCCATGTCGCCGACCATGCCGACATCAAGAGCCGCTTCCCCGCCATCTCGGAAGCACTGTGGCAGGCGGCGTCGGCGCAGATCCGCAACATGGCGACCATCGGCGGCAATTTGATGCAGCGCACGCGTTGCCCCTATTTCCGCGATCCCGCGAATTTTGCCGCCTGCAACAAGCGTGTATCAGGCAGCGGCTGCTCGGCCATCGGCGGCGTCACCAGGGGACACGCGGTGCTCGGCACCAGCGAGGCCTGTATCGCCATGTATCCCGGCGACCTCGCCACCGCTTTGGTCGCCTTCGACGCAACAGTTCATCTGGGCGAGCGCAAGCTTCTGGTGGATGACTTCTTCCTGCTGCCCGGCACCACGCCCGACAGGGAACACGCGATCGAGCCGGGCGAGATGATCACCGCAATTGCAATCCCCGGCTCCGCAGCAGCCCGCCGCTCGACCTATCTGAAGATCCGCGACCGGCAATCCTATGAATTCGCCGCCGCGAGTGCCGCTGTCGGCATCGAATTCGAAGCAGATGGCCGCACCATCCGCGATCTGCGCGTCGCGCTCGGCGGCGTCGCGACCAAGCCCTGGCGCGTCCGTGCCGTGGAAGACGCCCTGAAGGGGAAGGTGCTGGAGCCGGAAACCGTCCGTGCCGCCAGCCTGCTCGCCGTCGAAGGCGCCGTCGACCATGGCGCCAACCATTACAAGATCGAGCTCGCGCCGCGCGTTGTCGCGCGCGCCATCCTCAAATTGGGAGAGACGGCATGACCGTTCACAACATCAGAGTTGGTGAATCGAAACGGGGCGACGCCTCCGACGGCACACTGGCGGAGGCCGTCGGCGGCCGGCTGTCGCGCGTCGACGGCCCGGCCAAGATCACCGGTGCCGCGAAATACGCGGTCGAACAGCAGCTCGAAGGACTGGCTTACGCCGTGCTGGTCGAAAGCACGATCGCCTCGGGCAAGGTACGCGCGATCGACACGGCAAGCGCTGAAGCCTCGCCCGGCGTGCTGCGAGTGCTGACGCCGGATACCATCATCAGCCTGAGGACCGCGTCGGACTGGCTCGGCACGACGCCGCCGGACAAGCCCTATTGCCCGCTGGCCCGCGACATCACCTTCTCGGGCCAGCATGTCGCGGCGGTTGTCGCCGAAACCTTCGAGCAGGCGGTCGCCGCGGCGGCCCTGGTCAACGTCAGCTACGACGAGACGCCTTCCATCGTCGACCTCAGCGACGGCAAGGCCGGTGACGGCATTGCGATCGACGCCATGACCAAGGAATGGGGCGATGCGCCCGCCGCCTTCGCCGCCGCGCCGGTGCGCATCTGCGCCGCCTACAACACGCCGCGCGAATACCAGGCGCCGATGGAGCCGCATGGCCTGATTGCGCGCTGGGAAGGTGATCGTCTGACCGTGTGGGAGCCGAGCCAGTGGCTCGACGGCATGGCCCGCACCTATGCCGAATGGTTCGAAGTGCCGTTCGAGAATGTGCGGCTGGTCTCGCCCTATATTGGCGGCGGCTTCGGCTCCAAGGCGCTGGCGCTGAGCCACGGTGCGGTGGCGGCAAGTGCCGCCAAAATGATCGGCCGCCCGGTGAAGCTGGTGATGACGCGGCCGCAGACCTTTACCGGCTATGGCGGCCGCGCCGCGACGCGCCAGACCGTGACCATCGGCGCCGACCGCGACGGCGTGATCCAGTCGATCGTGCATCGCGGCGTCAATGAAACGTCCATCGACGGCATGTGGGTCGAGCCGCTGGGTTCGGTCACCTCGATCATGTACGCGACGCCGAATTTCTCCTCGAAGCAGAATGTCGTGCGGGTCAATTCCGTGGTGCCGGGCGCCATGCGCGCGCCGGGCGAAAATCCCTCGGCCTTCGGCATCGAAAGCGCCATCGACGAGCTCGCCTATGAGGTCGGCATCGATCCATTGGAAATCCGCCTGCGCAACTATGCCGAACAGGATCCGCACGCGAAAAAGGCCTGGTCGACCAGGCAGTTGCGCGAGGCTTTTGCCGCGGGCGCCGAACGCTTCGGCTGGTCCAGGCGCTCGCCGAAACCGCGCTCGATGCGCGACGGCAACCAGCTGATCGGCTGGGGCGTCGCCGCCGGCACCTATCCGGTGCGGCGCGCCTATGGCGAGGCCGTCGTGCGCATCCTGGCCGACGGTTCGGTCGAGGTCGAAAGCTCCTCGATCGACATGGGCCAGGGCACCTACACCATCCTGGCGCAGACCGCCGCCGAGACGCTCGGCGTGCCGGCCGACGATGTTGTGGTGAAGCTCGGCGACTCCCGCTTTGCCCGCGCCGGCGTCAGCGGCGGCTCGCGCCTGGCCGGCGTCATGACGGGTGCTGTTCACAAGGCCGCGACCTCAGCGCTCGATCAACTGGTGGGGCTCGCCATCAGTGATCCGCGCTCGCCCTTCCACGCACTGCAGGCCAACACTCTGGTTGTCGCCAATGGCCGCATCGGCTCGCCGCGCGGCGACGGTCCCGATGTCTCGATCGCCGAACTGCTCAAGAGCGTCGGCCGCGACCGCATCGAGGCGACCGGCGACACCATGCCGGCCAATTCGACCGCCGAGGACCGCTACAAGAACTACACCACCATCGCCATGGCGTTGCCGCACACCGAGGGCGACTATTCGCGCTATTCCTGGTGCGCGCATTTCATCGAGGTCCGCGTCGACGAGGATTTCGGCACGGTGCGCGTCTCGCGCGTGGTGTCGGCGCTGGATTCCGGCCGGCTCTACAACCCCAAGCTCGCCGAAAGCCAATGGAAGGGCGGCATCATCATGGGCATCGGCCAGGCGCTGCTGGAAGAAGGCATCATGGATCGTCGCCATGGCCGCATCGTCAACAACAACCTCGCCGATTACCTGGTGCCGACCAATGCCGACATCCCGGACATCGAGGTGATCTCGGTCGGCATTCCCGACCCGCACTCCTCGGCGCTCGGCGGCAAGGGTGTGGGTGAACTGGGCATCGTCGGTGTCGCGCCCGCGATCGCCAATGCGGTGTTCCACGCGACGGGGAAGAGGGTACGCGATTTGCCGATCACGCTGGAGAAGCTGATCTGAAATGGAGCGCGTAATCTCCTTTTGCGGTGGAGATTACGCGCTCGGTCACTTTCGCCCCTACCACTCCAGCCCGAACACCAGCTTGCCGAAGTGCAGGCCGCCGGCGGCCATGTGGGCGTAGGCCTCGGTCGCCTCGTCAGGTGAAAACACCTTGTCGACGACCGGCTTGATCCCCGCGGCGCCGATGGCGCGGGCGGCGTCGCGAAGGTCGGACACCGACCCGGTGTTGTTGCCGATCACCTTCAGCGCCTTGATGATGATCGGCAGCAGGTTGATCGTGGCCTCGGCGCCGGTGACGAAACCGATGGTGAACAGCGTGCCGCCGGGCGCGGTGGCGTTGACGGCGCGGGCGAAGGTGGCGGTGCCGCCGGTCTCGACGACGAGGTCGGCGCCGAGCCCGCCCGTCAGCTCAAGCACCTTGCCGTCCCAGTCTGACGTCGCGCGGTAGTTGATGAGATGATCGGCGCCCAGCGCCTTCGCCCGTTCCAGCTTCTCGTCCGACGACGAGGTGATGATGACGGTGGCGCCTGCGGCTTTCGCCAGCTGCAGGGTGAAGATCGAGACGCCGCCGGTGCCGAGCAGCACGACGACCGAGCCCGGCCCGACATTGGCGGCGCGGATGGCATTCCATGCCGTGGTGCCGGCGATCGGCAATGTCGACGCCGCCTCGAAGGAGAGATGCGCCGGGACCGGCACGAGCGAATTGGCCGGCAGCGCCACATATTCGGCCAGCGACCCCGGCAGCGAGATGCCGCGCATCTGCGTCATCTCGTAGGGCCGCGGCCGGCCGCCGATCCAGCGCGGCTTGGCATGGGCGACGACGCGATCGCCGGTGCTGAAACTCGTAACGCCCTCGCCCAGCGCGACGATTTCGCCGGCGCCGTCGGCGACGGGGATGAGCGGAAAGCTCGGGCCCGGATAATTGCCGCTCGCCACCGCGACATCGACGAAATTGAGGCTTGCCGCACGCTGGCGGATCAGCACCTCGCCGCGCTGCGGTTCGGGGGTGGCGACGGTGGCGGCACGGAAGGCGTCGAGCCTGGGTTGGCTCAGTTCGATGGCTTTCATGGTTTCACTCCGGTGAGACGATCGATGGTTGAGTGAACCTATCTGTTGCGCTATTTATGGATAATCGTTCCATTTTGCATTTGAGTAATGCGAAACATGCAGCAATCCCACGAACCGGCGGCCCTTGCCGAAATGGCGGCCTTCGCGGCCATCGCCGAGGCGCGCTCCTTCACGAGGGCGGCGGCGCGTGTCGGGCGCGACGCGACCATCCTGTCGCGGCGCCTGCAATCGCTGGAGGAGCGGCTGGGGGTCAGGCTGCTGCATCGCACGACACGCAGCGTGTCGCTGACCGAAGCCGGTGCCGAATTCCTGGTGCGCGTGCGCGCCATCCTCGCCTCCGTCGACGAGGCCGAGGCCGCCGCGTCGGCGCATGCCGGTGGCAGCCCGCGCGGCCTGCTCAGGCTGGCGCTGCCTGGCACGTTCGGGCGCATGTGGATTGGACCGCTGCTGCCGCAATTCCTTGCCGAATTTCCCGATATCCGCATCGAGGCCGAATTCTCCAACCGCTTCGCCGATCTGGTCGCCGAGAATTTCGACGTCGCCGTGCGGCTCGGCGCGCTGGAGGATTCGCGCCTGGTGGCACGCAAGGTGGCGACGCGGCGCCGGCTGCTTTGCGCCGCCCCCGCCTATCTCGCCCGAAGAGGCAGGCCACGGACGCCGCAGGCGCTGCTCGAACATTCCTGCCTGGGCTTCAGCGGCTTCCAGACCTTTCCGGCCTGGGAGATGACCGACCACGAGGGCCGGCGCGCACGCGTCGAGGTTTCCGGGCCGTTGGTCAGCGACGATGCCGAGGTGCTGGTCGAGGCCGCCGTGCAGGGCCTCGGCCTGATGATGAGCACCGACTGGCTGATCGGCCGCGAACTCGCCGACGGACGGCTGGTGCCTGTCCTGGAGGAGTGGACGCTGGCCGACGAAGGCGCGGTCTATGTCGTCGTTCCCTCAGCCAAGGGACAAGCCGCCAAGACCCGCGCCTTCGCCGACTGGATCAGCAAGCGCTTTTCGCCGGAGCCACCGTGGCGAAGGTAAGGGCGACGTAGCGGGCGTTCGCGCCGGCGATCGAACGCGGTGCACACACCCCAAAAAAAGGCGATTATGTATTTTGCGAACCAAGCGCTACATCTAGCCCGTCGCTAAACGGCCGTAGAAGCGCCTACTTCTTGCGTCGGCGGCGCGCCTTAGCCTGCTCCACAGCCGGTATGTCGTCTTTCGGCTTGTGCTTGGCTATCCTTCTCAGCTTGGCATCAAAGGCTTCTTCGGAATCATCGCAGCCCAGTTCCCGAGCGGCTTGTTCAAATTTCTGAGCTTGCGTAAGGTGCTTCTCACCAATCATACTGTAATGTCCTGTCTCTAATCGCGGACAATTCTTTGGGGGGAAGTGCGATGGCTAATACTCGACATCCGGATTCTATCGAGGTTGACCGTATTTATCTCTATGAGGAAAACCCTCGTCACGAGCCTATGGAATCTCAGGATGAGATTATAGAGTATCTGTGCAAGGACGAACAGGTTTTCAATCTGGCTCGGAGTATCTCCGAAGCCGGCCCCAACCCGCTTCAATTGGTCGGCCTGGTACAGGTTCCGGGGTCCGGAAAGGCCTCCACCAAGAAGACCTACCAAGTGTGGGAAGGCAATCGCCGGCTTTGCGCGATCAAGCTACTGAACGATCCAGACCTTGCGCCGCCGCATCTCCGGAGAGATTTTGCCCGCTTGGTCTCGACCTCGGCTCACCTTCCGATAAAGAAGCTAAATGCGGTCATTTTTGATGACCATGACGATCTGAAATTCTGGATGGGGGTCATCCACGACGGAGCACAAAGTGGTGTCGGTCAGTTGGATTGGGACGCCCAGCAGAAGGCCCGCCACTTCGGCACAAGCCGCAACCGAGTAGCCCTGTCGGTTCTGGACGCAGCAGAGAGCTTAGGGTTCATTTCAAAAGATGAACGCCAAGGCAAACTAACTACAGTCCAGCGATTCCTGAATAGCAGCGTTGTGAAGGAAGCCCTTGGAATCGACGCCAGCAATCCTGACGACCTCACATACAACCGACCACTTGAAGACGTCAAAAAACAGCTTTCTCGATTCTTCGACGACCTGAAAGAGGGGCAGAAGGTAACCTCGCGAATGAACCGCGCGCAGGCGGACGCCTACGGTCGCAAGCTTGCTGCAAACTCGGATATTACTGGCGAACGGACCGAACCCATTGCGTTGAAAACGATAACACCGGCCGTTGTGAAAAGCCGGCGGAAAACCCAGCCCAAGAAGCCGCGCCCGGCTACGCATCTCGAATATGACAAGCATCTAGCAAAGGCGTTGGAGGATCACACCAACTCCAAGCTTGAAGCCCTCTACTATTCGATCTGCGCGGTGCACCTCGATCATACGCTGCTTCTCACCATAGGCGTCTGGGCGTTCATTGAATCATTGGCCGCTCTGGCCGGGAAGCATGCTGACACCGACTTCATCGCGTTCTTCAGCAATCAGAGACTCGCCGACCTTGGAATGGGAAGCGGGAAGGCACTCAATCCGGTTCGCGATGCGCTCACACGGCTATCCCGGAATGGCAACGCGACGAAGCATCACCAGATTTCCGCGAACTTTGATGCTCCGCAGCTTGCGAACGACCTCGCGACGATTACGCCACTGTTGACAAAAACGGCCGCGTCGCTGGGTCCTCGGAAATAGCTGTGGCCGTGGCAAGGCTAACTTGCTAGAACTCCCTTAATTTCAAAGGGAAGGGTCCTCTACGCATGCCACTGGCAACCTCACCGCTGCGGTACCCCGGTGGGAAAGCTCCGCTTATGGGGCTCGTCTCTCAGATCATCCGGTTGAACAAATTTCAGTATGGGCACTATGCCGAACCTTATGCAGGCGGATGCGGATTGGCTTTGGGCCTGCTTTATGGCGGCTACGTCAGCGATATCCACATTAATGACATTGACCGTGGGATCTGGTCGTTTTGGCAAGTCGTACTCAACCAGACGGACGAATTCATAGACCTGATGAACCGCACTCCGATCACTCTTGATGAGTGGCTGCGACGGCGTGAGATGCAGCGTAACCAACGTGGGCTCTCTCAATTGGAAATTGCCTTCACCACGTTCTTTCTCAATCGAACAAATCGATCCGGGATTATTAAGAACGCGGGTGTGATTGGCGGGCTAAATCAGGCGGGCGACTACAAGATTGACTGTCGTTTCACCAAGAGCGAATTGGAGCGACGGATTAGGCGTGTGCGAAGATATCGAGACCGCATTCACCTTCACCGGAAAGACGCTCTGGACTTTCTAAGGCATGTGGAGCGCAACCTTCCCGAAAGCACATTCCTTTGTATCGACCCTCCATATTTTAACAAAGGCTCTACTCTCTACACGAGCTTTTATGAGCCGGAGGACCACGCCGCAGTCGCCGCAAAAATCCTTGACCTCGACCGACCTTGGATAATCACGTACGACCGTTGCGATGAAATCAGTGCGCTCTACACCTCGCGCAGGCAGTATGAGATTTCCCTCAATTATTCTGCGCAGGTGAAGCGGGTTGGGTCTGAACTCTTGATCGCTTCAAAGGGTCTCAAGCTGCCTCAGCAAATTCGCGAAGCTCAGGTCCACAAACCTCAGTATCGAAGCGCCGCCTAACGGTGCTTCCGCTTCATGGCTTCCCAAAGTTGTTGCGGGGTTAACTGACGTTTATTCGGCGGCGAGGTCAGGCCTACGATAGGTGAGGCGCTTGCCGGTGGCACCCTTCAGCGCGAGGGAAGCGCGGGTGCTGTCGTCGACCCCAAGGGCAACGCGGTTGCTGTAGCGGAAATCGAACTCTGCCAGATAGCGGTGCAGATGCTGCTCGCCGCAATGCTGATAGACGCCCTTCATGCCGCGCTTGAAGATCGAATAGTAGCCTTCGACAGTATTTGTGTGGATCGTGCCGCGAACGTATTCGTCCTTGGAATGCGTGACGAAATCGTGCGAGGCGAAATCCTGGCTGGCGCGGCGATAGATGCCGGACTCGTCGGTCATCAGCGCGCTTTCCTTGGCGATGTTGGCGCGAACGATAGGCATGACGTTGCCCATGCGGGTGGTATCGACATGGAAGGAACGGGCACGACCGCCGCGCTCGACCAGCGTGACGACGACGTTCTTGTGAGAGCCGCCAGCCTTTACCGGAGCACCCTTCAAACGGCCAATGTAGGTTTCGTCAACTTCGACGGTCTTGCCGGAGCCGCCCAACGGGGAAAGCTCGCCAGACGCCATTGCGAGGCGAATGCGGTGGCACAGGAACCAAGCGCTCTTGTATTGAATTTCTAGGATACGATGCAGTTGGTGTGCACTAATCCCCTTCTTAGAGGAAACCATCAAATGCACTGCTTGCAGCATCTTGTTCAGGGGAATACGGCCGTGTTCAAAGACCGTGCCAACCTTCACCGTGAACTGCTTCCGACAATGCCGATCCTTGCATTTCCAAACACCAATACGTGTAGCTTGGCCCTGCAATTTTGTGGCGTTGTTAATGGAGCCGCAGTGCGGGCACACCGGCTCTCCCTTCCATAGGGCTTCTTCAAGGTGCTCGAAGGCAGCTGCTTCGTTGTGAAAGTATGGGTTGGATAGGATGGACATGACTGCCCTCTAAATCTGAGGTTCACACTATCCATCGTGGTTTGGTTTGTAAAGTACATAGTAAAGTACATAATCGCCCAAAAAAAGGGGAGATAGTCACTTCCGGCGGTCGCGCCCTACCCTTTCGCCGCCAGCAAATTCGCATCCCGCGCCAGCCGCCAGTGGCCGTCATTCTCCTTGCGCAGCAACGTCAGCGTATAGCCCGACCGATGCACCGGCTCGCCGCCGGGCGGTGTCGCCGTCATATCGATGCGGTTGCGTATATAGGCCCAGTCGCCGAGCAGTTTGAGCTCAACGATCTCGCTGTCGCCATCGATCTTGGTCTCGCCCATGCTCCTGGAGGTGGCGGCGAAGGCTTCCTTGCCGAAGGGCTCCTTGCCGGGAACCATGAAGACGACATCGTCCGTCATCAGGCCAAGCACGGTCTCCAGATCGCCATTCCGGCTCGCCGCCATCCAGGTCTCGACCACGTGGCGGATCGCGGTTGCGTCATCGGTCATCGGTTTATCTCCTTGCAATCGTCGGCGATCGGATTGTCGTAAATACCTAGTGCAATCGCCTTCGCCAGCAACGCCGCAGGCGGAACCCGAGCGCTATCGCCCGCGTTTTGTGACGGAGGACTCCACGAAATGGAGAAGGACAATGGCAAGCGCAGCTGACCGCGATCCGCGGCACCACACACAGAAGATGCAGAAGGCATTCAAGGAGATTCAGGACCACCTGCGGGAAGATGTCGCAAAGGTCGATGAGCCCCAGTTCAAGGCGATGTTCGAGACGTCGGCGGAGGTTCTGGGCGGATTGATCAAGGCGTTCCAGGATTATGAGCAGAAGAATGAAGCAGCTTGGCGGTAGCCTGGCTTCGTCGTGAAAAAAGAGAGGCAGGACCATGTCCGCGTCCGCGACTGTCAATGTCCGCTATATGGTCAGCGACGTCGGTGACGCCGTGGCCTGGTACACGCAGCATCTGGGGTTTGAGCAACTTTCGAACCATGCGCCGGCGTTCGCGGACGTCAGACGCGGAGCGCTTCGCCTGCTTTTGAGCGGTCCGACCAGCTCGGCGGGCAGACCGATGCCCGACGGTGAACGGCCGGGACCCGGCGGTTGGAACCGCATTCATCTGATCGTCGAGGACCTGGCGGCGGAGGTCGCCCGGTTGCGCACTGCGGGCCTCAACTTCCGCAATGAAATCGTGACGGGGCCAGGCGGCTCGCAGATCTTGCTGGTCGACCCTTCCGGCAATCTGGTGGAACTGTTCGAGCCGGCCAAGAGCAGATAAGCGATCCACTCAGGGGAGATTGGCAGCTCGCCGGTTTTCGCCAATCTCTATATGATGCCCCCGCCACGGTGGGGACCGATAATGAAAAGCGCGCTGGCAATCGTCGCACTAGCACTTGTAGCCACCCCTTTCGCCCATGCCGCACCTTGCGACTGGTCGCCCGGATGGAGGAGGACGAAGGCGGCGAGGCCGATTGACTCTGCCGACGAGGGAAGAGACCGGCAGCGTCAATGCCTCACTTCCCCTGCCCCTTCATGAACTGGCTGAGCAGATCCACCGGCAGCGGGAATACCACCGTCGACGAGCGCTCGCCGGCAATGTCGTGCAGGGCCTCGAAATAGCGCAGTTGCATGGCCTGCGGCTCGGCCGCCAGCATCCGGCCCGCCTCGACCAGTTTCGCCGCCGCCTGCTGCTCGCCATCGGCATTGATCACCTTGGCGCGCCGCAGCCGCTCGGCCTCGGCCTGCTTGGCGATGGCGCGGATCATGCTCTCGTTCAGGTCGACATGCTTGATCTCGACATTCGAGACCTTGATGCCCCAGGCGTCGGTGCGCTGGTCGAGGATCTCCTGGATGTCGCTGTTGAGCTTGTCGCGCTCGGCCAGCATCTCGTCGAGCTCGTGCTTGCCGAGCACCGAGCGCAGGGTGGTCTGCGCCAGCTGGTTGGTGGCGGCCATGTAGTCCGCGACCTGGATGATCGCGCGCTCGGCGTCGACGATGCGGAAATAGAGCACCGCGTTCACCTTCACCGAGACGTTGTCGCGCGAAATCACGTCCTGCGGCGGCACATCCTGCACCACCACCCGCAGGTCGACCTTCACCATCTGCTGCACGAAGGGGACGAGGATGATGAGGCCAGGACCCTTGACCCCGGTGAAGCGGCCAAGCGTGAAGACCACGCCGCGCTGATATTCCCTGAGGATACGGACAGCCGCCGACAGGAACATGATCACGACCAGCGCAACGACCAGATAGACCACGTAACCAACCATCATTGTCTTGCTCCATTCCTTGCCGCATCGCGCCGCCGCACGGTCAGCACGAGGTCGCTTATCTCGGTCACCTCGACGCTGTCGCCGGCTGCGATCGGTTCGTCCGCCCTTGCCCGCCAGCGCTCGCCCAAAGCCAGCACATGGCCCTCGCCGCCCTGCCAGTCGAGGATCTCGACCGGCAGGCCGCGCATCGCCTCGCCGCCGACGCGCGGCGGGTTCCTGCGTGCCGCCCAGACATAGGTGCCGGTCAGCAGCGCCAGCCCAAGCGTCAGCGCGGCGGCGGGGCCGATGACGGCCCATGACATGGCAAAGCCCGGCCCCTCCACCCTCAGCAGCATGGCGGCGCCGAAAAGAAAGGCGGCCACGCCGCTGACCCCAAGCAAGACGGTGGGATTGAGGGCCTCGATGATGAGGAAGGCGATGCCGAGCAGCATCAGCGCAAGGCCGGTATAGTTGATCGGCAGGAGGTTGAGCGCATAGAGCCCGAGCACCAGGCAGATGGTGCCGATGACGCCGGGCGCGACCGCGCCGGGACTGGTGAACTCGAAGATGATGCCATAGACGCCGACCAGCATCAGGATGACCGCGATGTTCGGATCGGTGATGACCGAAAGAAGCTGGATGAACCAGCCGGGCTCCAGCGTCTCGACCGGCAGCCCCTTGGTCGCCAGCACCACTTTTTTGCCGGCCACATCGACGGTGCGCCCATCGGCCAGTTGCAACAGCTCGGTGGTGTCGTGGGCGACGAAGTCGATGACATGCTGCTGCAGCGCCGCATTGGCCGACAGGCTTGCCGCCTCGCGCACCGCCTTCTCGCCCCAGTCGCCATTGCGCCCGCGCAGTTCGGCGAGCGAGCGGATCAGGGCGACCGCGTCATTGGTCACCTTGGCCATCATCGCGTCGCCCGCCGGCCGGCCGTCCTCACCCTTCTGGTCGCCTTGGCCCTTTTGGTCGCCCCGGTTCTTCTGGTCGCCCCGGTTCTTCTGGTCGCCCTGGTTCTTCTGGTCGCCATTGTCGCCGCCCGGCAGCGACGGCAGCCCGCCGATCTCGACCGGTGTCGCCGCGCCGAGATTGGTGCCGGGCGCCATCGCCGCGATATGGGTAGCGTAGAGGATATAGGTGCCGGCACTCGCCGCATGACCTCCGGCCGGCGCGACATAGCCGATGACGGGCACCGGCGAGGCCAGGATGTCGGCGATCATCTCGCGCATCGAGGTGACCAGCCCGCCGGGCGTATCGAGTTGCAGGATGAGGACTGCGGCGTCCCGCTTGGCGGCGACATCGAGCGCTTCCTCGAGTTGCCTGGTGCTCGCCGGCCCGATGGCGCCGTCAATGGCGACGCTCAGCGCAACCTTCTCGCTCCCAGCCGAGGCGAAGGGAGAAAACGCAGCCGCGGCGACAAAAGCCACGGCAAGAAGGGCCACCCGCGCGAAGGACACGCTCAACGCTCCATGGACTCAATATGGGTGGTGTCCCGGCGAAGTCCAATGGGAAGCTGATGGCGTCGATTGGGGCGAAGGCCGATGTGACGGCGAATGGCGTTTCCCGCGCGGCACGTGCGCGGGGCGTTCGGCGACGCGCCGGTGTTGCATTGTCTCGCGCCTGGCGTCTTGGGCTGGATCGCACTGGAATTGCCCTGGAATGCGCCGCCGCGCTTTCCCGACCGCTGTCGCCGATCAGCCGCGGCCGATCGGCGCCTCAGGAAATCGCTGATTCCTCGGCGAGGCGGAGATTGGCAGCCTCAGCCGGCCCCGCACTATGATCCGGGAGCCGCGACGGGCGTGCCAATATCCGCAATGAGTTTGACCAGATCGGCCTGGCGGCGCGTGCCGGTCTTGGCGAAGATGCGGTTGAGGTGGGTCTTCAGCGTGTTCTCGCCGATGCCGAGCGACAACGCGCTTCTGGACGCGGACAACCCGCTGCCGATGCGCAGCAGTACCCGCGCCTCCGCCGGCGTGAGATCGAACAGCGTGGTCAGGACGGCCTCCGGCAGTGGCGAAGAGGACGTCGTGGTCGAGACGAAGACAGCGGCACAGGCGGGCCGGAAAGCCGCGCGCGCGGTGCCTTCGCTCAACGGCAGCACATAGGCGACGGCGGGCGGCTGGCCCGGGGCCGAAATGGGCAGACCGATGCCGCGTGACCCAAGTGAGCCATCCGCGTCCGCGGCGCCGGCGATCGCTTCCAGCAAGGCGCGGGCAACCGCCGCATTCTCCGTCTGCAGCACACCGTTCCTGGAAAGAATGGGACCATGTCCCGACAGCATCAGCTCGGCGGCTCCATTGGCATGGAGGATCGCGCCGTTGGCGCCGGTCAGAACGACCGGGACGGCGAGATGGTCAAGCGCCGCGCGATAGAGATTGGCGGCCATGCGGGCCTGATCGAGCAGATCGCCGATCAGCGACGCACGGCGCAGATGCGGCGAGAGCATTGCCAGGAAGCGCTGCTCCTCGGCCGAAATCACCCCCCTGCTTGCCCGCGTGGTGCAACCCATGAGCCCGATCCGGTCCGGCGTATGAACGAATTTGGTGATGCAGCCCTCACGCAATCCCTGCGGTTTGGCCCAGTTCTGAAAAAAGGGCGTCCGCTGGAGGTCGGCTTCGCTCATATGCGACAGGGTCGCCACGGGCGTGTCGATATCGCCGACGACCGCGGCCTTCAGCCCGGGAATCGCGTCAAAGTCATAATCCTCCTGGAGCACGCGCATCCGCTCCGGATCCCACGGCGATTGGGCCGCGAAGCGGCCATGATTGCCGGCGGTACTGGCAAGCGCGATGGTGGCATAGGCCGCATCCATGGCTTCGGTGATGCGGACCATTACCCCAGTCCACCCGTCGGGGTTCAACACGCAGTCGTAGATATCGCCGACAATCGAATAAAGGACTTCGCTGCTCAGCCTTTCCACCGTTTCTCCTACATCCCGGCATGCCCGCCCCTCCCATGATGGATGGCGGGCAAAAGATGAAACCAGCAATTTTGGACGGCGGGTCGGTGCAAGGACGCCGACCCTGTCTGGACGATTTTGCTGGCGTCATACTTTCGGGTGACGCCAAGCGTGATTGAGCTCGACTAAAGGTCCAATTCGATCCGTTGAACGCTTGGCGACCTATGTCGCTGGTTATTCCTGGAATGGAAAGCGCCGCGTTCGATTTTTTTGAGACTGCGGGTTTAGCGGGGGCGCTTCCTTGTCAAGAAAGACGGTGTTCTCATCGACCGATTTGCCGCCGCATCTTGGCGAAAGCGACCGTTTTTCCCTCTGGCAGGACATCCATGTCGCCGAGATCTGGTCGGTCGAATACGGCATATCGGAAAAACTGCCTTTCCAGGCCGCGATCGAAGCCACGGCCGTCGGATCGCTGGTGCTTGGCCAGATGGCCGGAACGATCCGGCAGGCGACGCGGAAGGCGAGCAACATCGCCGACGACGGCAATGACGGCTACCTGCTGCTGATCAACAAGGCCGACACCGTGCTGAGCGGGGCGCAGGCCGGCCGTGAATACGGCGTCGGTCAGGGGGAAGCCGTCCTGGTCACCGCGGCGGAAGCGCTGAAAATGACCGGCGCCGACTGGAATGTGTGGACGAACGTGGTCGTGCCACGCGCAGTCCTCACCCGGGCCTTCCCGCAGATCGATGACAGGCTGGCGTTGAAGATCGGCGCCGAAAACGAAGCTCTCGATTTCCTCAAACGCTATTGCCAATTGCTCGAGACCGGCCCCCCTCTCGCCTCGCCCGATCTCATAACACATGCTACGGAAACGATCGTCGACCTGATCGGGCTGGTGACCGGCGCGAAGGGCGAGGCTGCCGAACTGGCCGGCCTGCGCGGCCTGCGGGCGGCGAGACTGCAGGCGATCCTGGCCAAGATCACCGACAATTTCGCCAACCCCGGCATCTCCGCGCAAGGCGTCGCGAAGGAACTCGGGCTGTCGGCGCGCTATGTCCAGGATCTGCTCCAGGAGACAGGCGTCAGCTTTTCCGAACGTGTTCTCGAACAGCGCTTGCAGGGAGCACGCAAGATGCTCTCGCAAAGGCACAATGACGCCATGCGTGTCAGCGAAATTGCGCTGATAAACGGCTTCAGCGACGTGTCCTACTTCAACCGCTGTTTCCGCCGCCGTTTCGGCCACACGCCAACGAGCGTGCGATAGATTCGGATGGTTCCGCTGCGGACGGGCGACATGATCCCCTTCCTTCCGGGGCGGAGGGCGGTCCTTCAGCCGCGCCCGAAGCGACCGATGATGCCAAACCATCACAGTGCAGGGAAAAGCCACCGCACCTCGCTCCAGTCCAATTCCGGTGCGGCCCTGCCCAAGACAACAGCCTGCCGCCGATGACATGTCAGCGCCAGGGCGAAACGACTGCCATATCAGGGGATTGAATGCCGCAACACGAATTTGCAAGCCGCAAGGCGAAGGCGTTGAAGTATCTGGCGCTGACGTCGACCGCGCTGGTCTGTCTCGGCCAGCCAATCACTGCCTCGGCAGACGCGATATGGACCGGCGCTGCCTCCACGGACTGGTTCACCGCCGGAAACTGGAAAAACAGCGCTGTTCCCACCTCGGGTGACGACGTCGTGCTCAATCCGAAGTTTCCGAATCCGACCGTGATAGACGGGGCAAATGCGGCCGCGCATAATCTCCTTCTTGGCACCATTGCGAGCTACACAGGCTCGCTGACGATCAAAAGCGGCGGCACGCTCGCCAGCAGTGCCGGCTTTGTAGGCTACCTTACGGATGCGAACGGGATCGTGACCGTTACGGGAGCAGGCTCGGCCTGGAACAACAGTTCGGACCTCTTCCTTGCCGCCAGTCCGGGCAGCACCGGCACCTTGACGATCTCCAACGGCGGCGCGGTCAGCGACACGGTGGGTCATGTCGGCTCCGGCGGCACCGGCACCGCGACCGTCGACGGGATCGGCTCGACCTGGACAAACAGCGGCGACCTGTACATCGCCGAACATGGCACGGGCACGCTGAACATCACCAAGGGCGGCGCGGTCAGCAATGCGGTAGGCACTATCGGCTGGCATGCGGGCTCCAACGGCGCGGTGACGGTCGATGGTGCGGGTTCGACCTGGACAAACAGTTCGTCGCTCTTCATCGGCCATGCCGGCGTCGGCACTCTGACCATCTCCAACGGCGGCGCAGTAAGCAATTCCCTCGGTTCGATTGGTGAGCAGGCCGGTTCCAGTGGCTCAGCGACTGTCACCGGCGTCGGCTCGTCCTGGACCAATTCCGGCAATCTACTTGTCGGCTGGGGCGGCGCCGGCACGCTGACGATCCAGAGCGGCGGCGTGGTGAGCAGCGCCAACGGCCAGATCGGCGCCAAATCCGGCTCGACCGGCAGCGTGACAGTCGCCGGCGCCGGCTCGTCCTGGACCAATTCCGGCGAGCTTTATGTCGGCTGGAGCGGCGCCGGCACGCTGACGGTCCAGAACGGTGGCACGGTGAGCAATACCAACGGCTATATCGGTGACAATTTCAGCCCGGCCGCCGCCGCGACGGTGGACGGTGCGGGCTCGCACTGGACCAATTCCGGCCTTCTCTCCATCGGCAATTACGGTGCCGGCGCGCTGACGATCCAGAACGGCGGCGCAGTGAGCGCCATGTCGGGTTACCTCGGCATCAATGCCGATTCGAGCGGCACCCTTACGGTCACCGGAAGCGGATCGACCTGGAGCGACACGAACGGCCTCTACGTTGGAAATGGCGGCACTGGCATACTGAACATCCAGAACGGCGGTCTCGTCAGCAGCAACATCGGCTTTGTCGGTGCCATAGCGGGCTCGACCGGCACGGCGACGGTCGATGGCATAGGTTCGATCTGGAGCATCGCGTCGAGCCTGTCTGTCGGCGACGCCGGCACGGGCACGTTGACGATTTCGAATGGCGGCACGGTCAGCAATGGCGCGGGGGTCATTGGCGCGAAAGCAGGCTCGACCGGCATGGCATTCGTCGATGGCGCGGGTTCGACCTGGACCAATAGCGGCGATGTGCAGGTCGGGCTTGATGGTTCCGGCACGTTGAACATTACAAATGGAGGCAGTGTCAGCGATGTCAATGCCGTGCTTGGGTACGGTGCCGGCGTAGGTACCGGTATCGTAGATGGTGCGGGTTCGAGTTGGTCCAACAGCGGCTATCTACAGGTCGGCGCCGGTTCGATCTCCACATTGGCGATCACGAATGGCGGCGTCGTAAGCGCAGGTAGCGGTTCGGTGGATTCTTCGAGCAAGGCGACTGTCGATGGCATCGGCTCGACCTGGATGAACGTCGGCGGCTTTACTGTGGGCGTTGGCGGAGCAGGCACCGTTTCCGTGTCAGGAGGGGGTGCCCTCGGCGATGTAGACGGCATTTTGGGTTACTATCAGGGCTCCAGCGGAACCGCGACGGTGGATGGCGTGGGTTCGAACTGGGCGAATACCGGCAAACTCATTGTCGGCCAATCAGGAACCGGCACGCTCGATATCACCAATGGCGGCGCCGTCAGCAACCAGACTGGCTCCGTGGGCTACGACGTGGGGTCCGTGGGCACCGTCGCGGTAGATGGACCGACTTCGAGCTGGACCAATTTCTCGGACCTGCGCGTCGGCTATTTCGGTACGGGCAAGTTGACGATCTCGAATGGCGGCAGCGTCGTCAACCTGGTGAGCACTGTAGGTTCCGCCGCGGGCGCCATCGGCGCCGTGACGGTCGACGGCGTCGGCTCGGTCTGGACCAACAATTCTTCCCTCTATCTCGGCGAAAACGGCACCGGCACGCTGGCGATCTCAAACGGCGGTACGGTCACCAGCTCTGCCGGCTATCTGGCTTTTGAGGCCGGGGCCACGGGGACGGCCGCGGTCAGCGGCGCGGGCTCAACCTGGACCAGCAGCAACCTCCTTCTCGTCGGTCAGCGTGGTACGGGCTCATTGACCGTCTCGAACGGCGGCAAGGTCTCCAGCACCACTGGCAATCTAGGCTTTTATGCCGGGTCCACCGGCAAGGCTGACGTCAGCGGGCCCGGCTCGACATGGGCCAATAGCGGAGATCTCGATATCGGCCTTGGTGGCACAGCCACGCTGACGGTCGCGGATGGCGGCGCCGTGTCGGCCGGCGGCGCGGTCAACATCGCCTTGCTGGCGGGCTCCGTCGGCACGCTGAACATCGGTGCAGCGAGTGGATCGCCGGCAGCGGCCGCGGGCACGCTCGATGCGGCGAGCATCCAGTTCGGCGCCGGCACCGGCACGCTCAATTTCAACCATACCAGCACGAACAATGGCTTCGCTTCGGCGATCGGCGGACCGGGGACGATCAACCAGATCGCCGGCAACACCAAGTTGACCGGCAATTCCTCCGGCTTCACCGGGACGATGAACGTTCTCGGCGGCGGCCTCTATGTCAACGGCTCGCTCGGCGGCGCAATCAATGTCACCGGCGGCCTGCTTGGCGGGTCGGGCACGGCAGGCAATGTGACCATTGCTTCGGGCGGCACCTTTGCACCGGGAAATTCGATCGGCACGATCAATGTCGGCAACACAACCTTCTCGGCGGGTTCGATTTATGCGGTTGAAGTCGAAAGCGGCGGCACATCCGATCGGATCAGCGCCACCGGTACGGTGACGATCGGCGGCGGCACGGTCGACGTCACCCCCTATCCGGATTATGCGACCGGCACGACCTATACGATCGTCACGGCGGCAGGCGGTGTCACCGGCGCCTTCGACAAGGTCAGTTTTGAAGGCAGCAGCTCGATCTTCATTGCGCCGACGCTCACCTATGACGCGAACAATGTCTATCTCAACCTGGCCAAGGCAAGCTTTGCCAGTGCAGGCCTGACGCCCAACCAGATCGCCACCGGCGGCGGCGCCGACAGCCTTGGCGCCGGCAATCCGCTCTTCGATGCCATCCTGCTGCTGCCGACGGCGGCGGCCGCCCAGGACGCCTTCGACCAGCTCTCGGGCGAGATCCATGCCTCGGCCAAGGGCATGCTGCTGGAAGACAGCCGTTTCCTCCGCGACGCCGCCACCAACCGCATCGATGCTGCCTTCGGCGGTGCCGGCGCGGCACCACTGCCGGTCATGGCTTATGGCGAGGGCGGACCGGAAATGGTGGCCGCCGACACCGATCGCTTCGCCGTCTGGGGCCAGGCTTTCGGCTCATGGGGCAAGGCGGATTCCGACAGCAACGCCGCCGCCTTCGACCGTTCGACCGGCGGCCTGCTGGCCGGCGCCGACACGCTGCTCGGCGGCTGGCGCGTCGGTGTTCTCGGCGGCTACAGCCATTCGTCCTTCGACGCCGATGATCGCAATTCCTCCGGCAAGAGCGACAGCTACCATCTCGGCCTCTATGGCGGCACCAATTGGGGCGCCATCGCCTTCCGCACCGGTGCCGCCTACAGCTGGAGCAGCCTCTCGACCAGGCGCTCCCTCGCCTTCAACGGCTTCACGGATGCGCTCTCGGCCGACTACGACGCCGGCACCGCGCAGATGTTCGGCGAACTCGCCTACAAAGCTGATGCCGGCAGCTTCAAGTTCGAACCCTTCGCCAACCTCGCCTATGTCAGCCTGCGCACTGACGGCTTCAGCGAAACCGGCGGTGCGGCGGCCTTGACCAGCGCCGGCACGAGCACCAACGCCACCTTCACCACGCTCGGCCTGCGCGGCTCGAGCGATTTTGCGCTTGGCGGCGTCAATGCCACCGCGCGCGGCATGCTCGGCTGGCGTCACGCTTTTGGCGACGTCACGCCGACCTCGAGCTTCGCCTTCGCCGGCGGCGACGCCTTCACCATCGCCGGCGTGCCGATCGCCAGGGATGCGGCCGTCATCGAAGCCGGTTTCGACATGAGAATGTCGCCCGATGCGACGCTCGGCCTGTCCTATTCCGGGCAGTTCGGCGGCGGTGCCGTCGACAACGGCGCCAAGGCAAGCCTCAGCGTCAAGTTCTGACGACAGCAGGCCGCCGGCTCGCGCCAAATTGATGTCGCCATGCGGTGCTGGCGTCCAGCTCTATTCCGGCGACGGCACCGGCGGCTTCGAGGTCAGCGCCGTCCCGGCGGCAGCGACAATGACGGCGGCGATGCCGGCCAGTTGCGGCGGGGTCAGGCTTTCGTCCAGGAACAGGAAGCCGGCCAGCGCGCCGAGTCCCGGCTCCAGGCAGGTCAGCGTGCCGTAGATGCGGGCCGGCATGCGGGTCAGCGCCACCATCTCCAGGAAGAATGGCAGCGCGCTGGAGAACAGGCCGACGAGCAGCGCGCTGGCCAGGACCGACGGCGCCAGCAGCCCCGTTCCCGCCTGCGCCACGCCGAAGGGCAGCACCAGCACGGCGGCGATCGCCATGCCATAGGCGGTGGTGCGGGTGCCAAGCTCCGCACCCGCCTTCTGTGCCAGCACGATATAGAGCGCCCAGAAGCCGCCTGCCGCCAGCGCCAGCATCACCCCGGTCGGATCGAGCGGCTGCAAGGAGTGGATGAAGGGCGACAACAGGATGATGCCGGCCAGTGCAAGCGCGATCCAGGCGAAGTCGCTGGCGCGCCGCGAAGCCAGCGTCGCCACCAGCAGCGGCCCGGAAAATTCCAGCGCCACGGCGACGCCGAGCGGGATCCTGGCAAGGGCTGCATAAAACAACAGGTTGAGCGCGCAGAGCGTCACCCCATAGGCGACCAGCCACGGCAAGGTGGCGCGCGTCGGCCGCATCTGCCAGGGCCGCAGCACCGCGATCAGCATCAGCGCGCCGATCACCAGCCGCAGCGTCGTCGTGCCTTGCGCGCCGATCTGCGGGAACAGGGTTTTGGCGAAGGTGGCGCCGATCTGGATCGACACCATGGCCCCCATCAGCGCCGCGACAGGCAAGGGCGCCGCTTCGCGCCTGGCAACCGGCATCGATGTCACTTCGGTTTGTCCTTCCCTGCCGCGATATGCTGACGCGGCGGTATCGGCATAGGCCGAACCGGCCCGCCTGAGGCAGTGAAGGCGGCTTGATAGGGTCAAGACAGGTGTCGAGGCGTGCTGGCGCCCTCGCCGTTTCAGCCGCTGAACGACACGCCCCGGCGGCGCATGCCCGCCTGCACGCCGCGCACGATCATCCGGGACAGCATTTCCATGTCCCAGGGCATGCCCGGGCGCCAGACATCCAAGAGCAGGGCTATGCGCGCTTCATCGGCGTTGTTTATCACCTCGTGCGGATAGGTGTCGTCCCACAGCATGCCTTCGCCGTCACTGATCCGTCTTTCCTGATGGTCGATCATCATGATGGTTGCCGGGCGGCCATCGGCCTGGCGCGGGATGACCAGGCCTAGGTGAAACCGCATGATGCCGCGGAACGGCCCGCGATGGCTGGGTATGTGCTTGCGCGGCGCCAGGAACGAGATCGCCGCCGATTTGACTTCCGGGCATTCGGCGAGCAAGCGGCTGAGCACCGGCATGCGCGCCAGGTTCTCCGGCACCGCCATGTCATAGGCCTTGAGCACGAACATGCGCCAGTCGAGACCGTCATTGGCCGAGATATCGGCCTGCTCCGGCATGATGTCATGGAAGCGCGGGACCTTGCCCAGACGCACGCCAAGCGCTTCGTCGCGTATGTCGCGCCAGGCGCCGGTGAATTTCGCCGCGTTCGGAAATTCGCTGGCGGAATCGAGGATCGCCGGCGCGTCAATGCGCCTTTCATAGACACGCCGGATAACATCGGATGCAAGATCGTAGGTGCGCGACATCGCATGGCCTCCGTCGCATCATAAACGGACGGCCCCGATTTTGGTTACACATTTTGTTCACGACGCCGTGCGCTGGCCCCGCCAGCCGTGGCACGATCACCAGCAGCCCTGCCGTCTGTGTATGAAAAGACCGATCATCGTGCGCAGGCCGAGGCCTGCCCCGCAATTGCAGCTCCCTCATTCCCTGAAGGCGCGGCTGATCTGATCCTGCAGCGGTTTGACGAGATAGGAGATCACGGTCCGGTCCGCGGTCTTGATGAAGGATTCGACCGGCATGCCGGGAACCAGCCTGACCTCGCCGAGGCGTGCCACCTCGGCATGCGTGGTCGCGATGCGAACGGTGTAGTAGCTGATGCCGGTGCGCTGGTCGGTCGTCGTGTCCGGTGAGGTCAGTTCGACCGTGCCGTTGATTTGCGGCGTGGTGCGCTGGTTGAAGGCCGAGAAGCGCAGCGCCGCCGGCTGGCCGACCCAGAGCTGGTCGATGTCGCTCGGCGCGATCTTGGCCTCGACCGTCAGGCTGTCGCTGTCGGGCACGATCTGCATGATCGTCTGGCCAGGGGTGATCACGCCGCCGATGGTGTGGGCGATGGACTGCTGCACGACGCCGTCCTGCGGCGCGCGGATGTCGATGCGCCTGAGCTGGTCCTCGGCGGCGATCTTGCGTTCCGTCAGCTCGCCGACCTTGCCGTCGATCTCGCGCAAATCCTTGTTGACGTCGGTGCCGAGTTCGAGGTCGATCTGGAGGATCTGCAAATTGATCTCGGCGATCTTGCCCTGGGCCTGTGCCAGGGCCGCAGTCAGCTGGCCGCGCTCTCCGTCGAGCCGGGCCGACTCGCGCTCCATGGCGGTCAGGCGATCGATCGAGATCAGCCGCTTCTTCCACAGTGCTCGTATGCTGGCCAGTTCCTCCTCGACGAGCGTGATTTCCTGCGACTTGGCTTCGACCTGCGCCGTGTCGCCGCCAATCTCCTTCTGCAGCTGCTGGATGCGCTCCTGCAGCTGGCTCTTCTGGCCGGAACGACCCGCACGCCTTGTCTCGAAAACCTGTTGCTCGCCGGCCATCATCTCGGCGATCGCCGGATCGCCGCGGCGATCGAGAAGCTCTTGCGGAAAGACGATGGTGTCAGAACCCCGGCGCTCGGCCTCGAGGCGCGCCTCGCGTGCCGACAGCTGGTCAAGCGCCTTGGTGACGACGGCAAGGTTGGCCGCCGGCACGGTCGGGTCGAGGCGCACGAGCAGCGCTCCGCGCTTGACCCGGTCGCCGTCACGCGCCGCGATCTCGCCGACGATGCCTCCGGTCGAATGCTGCACATCCTTGACGTGGGAATCGACGACGAGGACCCCGGAGGCGATGACCGCTCCCGAAATCCGCGTCAGCGAGGCCCAGCCACCGACGCCGCCGACCAGCAGCGCGACCGCAATGAGGCCCAAACGCATGTAGTGCCGGATGGATTGGTGAGAGGTGCCTTGCATCGTTGCGCCTCTCACTCGCCCGCCGCCGCCACGCCGGGCGATGGCGCCGGCCCTTCGGTGGCGAGCCTGAGGTGCGGCACGGTGGCCCCGGCCGGTTGCGGCCGCGGAAACAGCTTGGCCAGAACCTCGTCCTTGAGGCCGAACGCCTGGACGCGGCCCTGGTTCATGGCGAGGATGAAATCGACCGTGCCGAGCGCGCTTGGCCGGTGGGCCACGAGCACGACGATGCCGCCACGCTGCCGCACCGAAACGATCGCCTGGAACAACGCCTGCTCGCCTTCGGCGTCGAGGTTGGAATTGGGTTCGTCGAGCACCACCAGGAACGGATCGCGATAGAGCGCGCGGGCCAGCGCGATGCGCTGGCGCTGGCCGGCCGAGACGGCCTCGCCGAGTTCGCCGATCTGCGTCTCGTACCCGTCGCGGAAACCGACGATGAGATCATGCGCGCCGGCTGCCCTGGCGGCTGCGATCACCAATGCGGGATCGGCGTCGGGCTCGAAACGCGCGATGTTCTCGGCGATCGAGCCGGCAAACAGTTCGACGTCCTGCGGCAGATAACCGATGAACTTGCCGCGGTCCTCCGGCGACCACTGGTCGAGGTCGGCGCCGTCGAGCCTGATCCTGCCGGCGGCGGACGGCCAGGCGCCGACGAGCGCCCTGACCAGCGTCGACTTGCCCGAACCGCTCTGGCCGATAATGCCGACGGCATGTCCCGCTTCCAGCGCAAAGCTGGCGTCCTGCACCAGGAGCCGCGGCGTGCCGGGCGCGGCGACGCTGGCGTTTTGCATGAAAACGTGGCGGCTCGGCGCCGGCATGGCCATCGGCTCGGCATCGGCCGGCAATGCGGCGAGAATCCTGGTCAGCCGTTGCCAGCCCTGCCGCGCCGTCACGAAACCTTTCCAGTTGGCGATGACCAGATCGACGGGCGCCAACGCCCTGCCGCTCAGGATGGAGGCGGTGATGATGATGCCCGCGGTCGCCTGCTGGTCGATGACCAGCCAGGCGCCGAGGCCGAGCATGGCCGACTGCAAGAGCATGCGCAGCACCTTGGACACGGCGCCGAAGCCTCCGGCGATGTCGCTGACGCTGCGCTGCTCGGCGAGGTAGTCGCGGTTGGCCTCTTCCCATCGTTTCGCCATCCGGCCGCCCATGCCGAGGGCCGCGATGACTTCCGCGTTGCGGTTGCCGGTCGTGGTCAGGCCGTTGCGGACGATGCCGGTCTGGGTGCCCGATGTGACCGGCTTGCGCGTCAGCCGCTCGGCGAAGATGGTCAACAGCACGAGCACGATCGCGCCGATCAGGGCCGTCACGCCAAGAAGCACGTGGAACATGAAGATGATGGCCAGATAGAGTGGCAGCCACGGCAGATCGAACAGCGCGGTCGGCCCGGAGCCCGACAGGAAGGTCCGCACGCTGTCGAGATCGCGCACCGGCTGCATGGTGTCACCGTTGCGCCCGACCTTGAGCGGCAGCTTGAGGACGCTGGAATAGACACGAGCGCCCAGCGCCTCGTCGAGCGCGCCGCCGATGCGCACCAGGATGCGACCGCGGATGAAATCGAGCACGCCTTGCCCGGCATAGAGAACGGCCACAAGCAGGCTGAGGCCGATCAGCGTCGGCACGCTGCGGCTCGGCAGCACGCGATCATAGACCTCGAGCATATAGATCGAACTGGACAGCATCAGCACATTGAGAACACCGCTGAACAGCGCGATGGCGATGAAGGCCGAGCGGCAGGATTTGATCGCCGCCGCGAGTTCCGATCCCTGCTGCCGGGCTTTGGGTGGCCGCTGCCGGACACCGGGACTGGCGGGGCCTCGCGCCGCCGCGACGCGGGGGGCATCCGGACCGGGCTCAGCGGTGTCGCGACCGCGTGCCCGAAACAGCGCAAACGCGCCGAACCCCGCCAGAGCCAGGCAGGCCGACACAAGGCCAGGCGACCGCGCCAGCACGCCGCCCAGCCCCGAAAAAACGGCGCAGGCGATCGAAACCAGACCCAAGGACCTGGTCCTTGCCTGCGCCAAGCTGAAGATGGTGGAGCCCCTTCCCATGCCGTGTCATGCGGGCGGCGCCGCGGCTAAGGCACCCGGCCGGAAGGCCGGGGCCTGCCTCAGGCGACGCCCGTCAGGCCCCCAACGTCATGCAGCGTGAGCCAGAATTGATCGAGCGTATTGGGATGCTCGTCGACGATGTTGGTCCCATCGAACCAGGCGACATGGCCCGGCCCGGATGTCACCAATTGCCCCTGGTTGAACCACATCAGCGCGTTCTTCAGGCCCTCGCCGTCGGCCTCCTTGCCGCCATTCCAATCGGTGATGCCGGGCGGATCGGTGACGTCGACATATTTGGTCCAGGCATCCGAGCTGGTCTTGACGGCACTGCCCGCCAGCGCCGTACCGGCGACGTTGGTGTCGATCTTGCCGTCATGGTCTGCGTCGAGATTGACCAGACCGGCCCATGCCCCCTCGCCCTTCAGCCACATCACCGCCTCGCTGATCAGGTCGTTGGGCTGCGCGACGTGGTTGTCGATGTTGAGCTGGGTGGCGATCGCCTGCTGCAGCATGATGGTGCGGGCGTCGCCACCAGTCGAGCTCGATTCGATGGCCCTTGCCAGGGAGTTCGAGATCAGCAGGGTGTGTTCGCCGGCATCGACAGCGCCGTTGCCATTGCTGTCGCCGAGCAGCAGGTTGCCGTCGTGGCGCGGGTTGATGTCCAGGCCCCAGATGACGCCACTGTTGAAAGCGCTTTTGGTGGGATTGCTCTCGTGGCCGGTGACGCCATCCCACGCATCGGTGTGGCTGCCCCAGAAACCTTGCGTCAGCGCCTTGTTCGAGAAGCCCTCGTAATCGCTGCTGTCGAAGGCTTGCGGCGTGCGCGGATGTCCGGCCGTGTCGACATAGGCATCGGTGGTGGCCGTTGCATTGTTCGAGTAATCGCCAAGCACCGCGATACCGGTGGCCTTGTAATGCCAGGTCTCGCCGATGTCGAATACGCCGTCGACGTTGGCGTCGCCAATGTTATGGCTGAGATCGCCCCCGAGGATCGCGGTGATCGTGACGCCCTTGTCGTCGGTGACGGCTGGATTGGCGAGCGCGACATTGCCGTCATTTGTTACATCGTAGGTCCAGGTCACGGCCTGGCCCTGGAAAATGTTGAGGCCATGGTCGACGCCGTTGGTCTTCTTGTCGAGCGTGATATGCGGGTTGGCGCCGAAGTAGCCGGAATCGTCGGTGGCGGTGTCGGTCCGGGTGTGGAGGGCATCGTCGGTGAAGGAGCCGGAGGCGGTGCCGGTGTTGCTGTAAGGGCCGGTTACGGAGGTGCCGCTTGCCGAGAACTTCCAGACTTCGCCGATGTCGAGCATGTTGTTGTTGTTGATGTCGCCGATGTTGGTGACATGGCCGTTGCCGGTCACCGCGACCGGCGTCACGCCGCCGTCGCTGTCGCTGACCGTGACATCGGACAGGGCGACGTTGCCGCCATTGGTTACCGTGTATTCCCACGAGATCGGTTCGTTGGTCAGGATCGTCAGATGGTCGCCCTTGGCCCCATCGTCGACCGTCACCTTGTCGATGACGATCTGCGGATCGGCGCCGAAATAGCTGGAGGCGTCGTCGTCGGTGACGTTGACTGACCCGGCCGAGCCCGTGACCGTGCCGACATTGGCGTAATCGCCGACGACAGCCGTGCCGGCGCTCGTGCCAATGAAGCTCCAGTGCTCAGTGGTGTCGAGCTTGCCATCATGGTTGGTGTCGCCGACGTTGAAGCCGCCGCTGAGAACCGCCGTCACGACCACGTCATTGTGGTCGTCGGTGACGACAATGTTCGACAGGGCGACATTACCGGTGTTGCTGACCGTGTATTGCCAACTGATCGTATCGCCGGCGAGCACGCTCAGCCCGTCGCCGATCGCCGCGCCGTCGACCGTTACCTTGTCGATGCCTATTCCAGGCGTATCAGTGCCAGTGCCGGGTGTCGTAAGGGTGCGCCACTCCTCGAAGCCGCCATTGGAACCGGAGAAGCTCGAATAAAGCGTCAGATAGGAACCGTCAGGCACGGTGCCAAAGAGACTAACTGGAACAAGAACCCGGTAGTCATCGGTTCCTGAGCCATGATTGGCATCGATCAGCGCTTGAGCGCCGCCAAGATCGAAGATCGAGGTGAATCCGGCACCGAGGGAGCCGGCACTGAAATCAGTAAGTGAGGCTGGCTGGTCCGAAATATAGAACTTCAGGTCAGTCAGCGTAATCGCATCGTTGGTCGAGTTGTTGCTTTCGTTGAGGTCCAGCCGGAATTCCAGGTAGGCTGTTCCCCCGATCTCGATCGACTGAATGTCACTGTACAGCAGGCTGTGCGTGAAGGATGATTTGTCGTCGAGAACGTTGCCGTTCTGATCGGTGTTGAAGCCCTCCTCGACACCCGTTGCCTGCAGCCGCAGGAAGGAATCGTAGTTGCCGGTTCCCGAACCTTCGGTCGTTGCCTCGAGAAGGACACCGCCGCCAATATCTGTCGCCATTACCATTTCCTCCACAGTGTCGTCCGGTCAGCGCTCATGTCGCGACCGTCTATCCAGGTTGACTGCAAGCTCCGAGCGCCCGGCTCCCGCGGAACGCGGCATACCGACGAGCGATCGTTTCGTGAAAAGAAGGGGACACATTTGGACAAAGTTCTGGAGCGGCGGCGAAGTCTGAACTCGCTTCGCCAGTCGTCGCTGGACGACGGAACGCAGGTGCCGTCTTGCTGCTTGCCACGCTCACGCCCCCTAGCCCAGGCTCGCCCGATCGACGCCGACCGCCAGAACCTTAATATTCCCCTAACCATATTTCGCAGGTTGCAATGGGCACGTCCATATAACCGCGGTTATAGGCGCAAATGAAAATTCAACATCGTTAAATAGCATCGTTATTTCAGTAAAAACCACGACGTTAGCCGAACTTTATAAAACTATTTCCGCGTTTTACTCTCAAAGACGAGGCCAGTTGATCAAGGTCCATGATCTCATCAAATCACGGACTTGCAATGACGCCCCGTAACTGCCCTGTTTTCAATCCGGCACCACGCACCATGGTGCCGGAAGCGTATCGACATCAATTAGTAGTTGCTAATTCTTATCGGAGGCGCGATGCTGCTGCCGGGGTGGGTTATCGCATGGGGTGTGCGAGCCGGATGGGGTTGGAGCGTATGGTCACCACTGTGTTCATTGTCGACGACCATCCGCTGCTCCTGCACGGCCTGGAAAACCTGATTGCCCGCGACCCCGGCTATAGGGTTGTCGGCTCGGCGCTGGACGGCAGGAGCGCTGTGACCAGGATCAGGCAGGACTTGCCCGACATCGCGGTGATCGATCTGAACATGCCGGGGTTCAGCGGGCTCGACGTTGCCGTAGAACTCGGCAAGGAAACGCCGGCCACGCGCTGTGTGATGTTGACGGCTGGCGCGTCACAAGGCCAGCTTTACGATGTGGTCATGGCCGGCGTCGCCGGGATCGTGCTGAAGGAGTCCGCCGTCGGCACGCTGCTGAGATGCATCGACCAGGTCGCCGCCGGCGGTCACTGGTTGCCTGCCGAAATTATCGGGGAAGCCCTTGAGATTGAGGCCTCCCGCCGGATCAAATGGCAGAAGCTGTCGTCACGGCTGACCAGACGGGAATTGGAGATTGCCCGGCTCGTTGCCACGGACAAGCCATACGAGCGGATCGCGCTCGATATCGGCATCTCGAAAGGCACGCTGAAAATCCATATGAACAACATCTATCGCAAGTTGGAGGTCGCCTCGCGTGCCCAGCTTTTGCAACTGGCCGCCGGCCAGACCGGACTGAACGCCCGCATCGGAAGCGAATGAGGCCGCCATCGCAAATGCCGCGCAGCCCCCATGGCAGGCGCAAACCTGTCACTGCGCCGTCACCTTGGCCAGCCTTGGCCCGGTCTTGATGTCGACGATCTCGGGTTTCGTGCTGTCGATCACACCATCCCAGCCGCCGCCGAGCGCCTTGTTGAGGGCGATGTAGTTGGTCGCCAACAGCACGCGGCTTTGCAGCAGCGAGTCTTCCGCCGAGTAGAGCGAGCGCTGGGCGTCGAGCACGTCGAGCAGGCTGGTCTCGCCGGCCTTGTAGAGTGTGCCTTCGAGATTTGCCGCCTCGCCATAGGATTTCGCCGACGCGGCAAGCTTGCTGATCCGGATGCGCTCCTGTGCCATCAGCACCAGCGCATTCTCGACATCCTCCAGCGCGGTCAGCACCGAGGACCGGTAGGCGATGAAATACTGGTCGCGCTGCGCCCGGGCGACGTCGGCGGCCGCCTGCAACTGGCCGGCATTGAACAGCGGTACGCTGATCGTCGGCCCAAAGGACCAGCCGATCGACGAGTTCTTGCCGAGGTCGCCGAGATTGAGCGCCGCCGTGCTGATGTTCCCCGTCAGGCTGACCGAGGGATAGCGTGCCGCCTCGGCCTGGCCGACCTTGGCGGTGTATTGCGCGTATTGCCGCTCGGCCATGCGCACATCCGGGCGCGACAAAAGGACGTCGGCGGGAATGCCCGTCGGCATCGGCAGGCGCGGCGACGGGATCGGCCCGCCGCGCATCAGCCGCTGGCTGAGTGCGGCCGGCGGCCGGCCGGTGAGCACCGACAGGCGATGCACCGCCTCGGCATAGCTTGCCTCCAGCGTCGGCACCGTGGCCTCGGTGCTGGACGCCTGCCCCATCGCCTTGGCGACGTCGGCGGCCGTCGCCGACCCTGCCAGGGCCATGGTGCGGGTGAGTTCGGCGGTCTGCCGTTGCGACACGGCCGAGCGCCGGGCGAGCGCTATGCGGGCCTGGTAGCCGCGCGCCTGGGCGTAGTAGGACGCGACATCGCCGACCATGGTCAGAAGCGTCGAGCGCAATTCCTCTTGCGCGGCGTCGACGCCGTAGCGCGCCGCCTCGACGCCCCTGCGGTTGACGCCGAACAGGTCGAGTTCCCAGCTGGCATCGAAACCGGCCTGATATTCGCTGTAGATGGAATTGCTCCCCGATGTGGTCTCGGATGACTTGTTGCGCGTGACGGAACCGGAGCCGTCCAGCGACGGCAGCAACGTGCCGGCGCTTTGGCGAAAGCTGGCGCGCGCCTCGCGGATCTTGGCCTTGGCGGTGGCGACGTCGAGATTGCCGGCGACCGCTTCCTCCACAAGCGTGCTGAGTTGCGGATCGCGCAGGCGCTGCCACCATTGCGACAGCTGCGCCGGCTGGACGGATTTCGTAGGTTTCTCGCCGCTCCAGTTTGCCGGCATCGGCAGGATGGGCGTGCGATAGTCGGGGCCGACGACGCATCCGGTGAGCAGAACAGCCGTGATCATGGGCACAATGAGCCGCCCCGCGGCCACCGGGCCACGTTCAAAACCTGTCATGGGAAGTTTCCTTATTGCTGGTTGGCTGTCGCCGGCTTCTCGCCCGTATCTTGTCTAGCCGCCCTGCCCTGGAAGATGCGCCGCACGGTGACGAACAGCAGCGGCACCAGGAAGACGCCGATCACCGTTGCCGCGATCATGCCGCCCATCACGCCGATGCCGACCGAGTTCTGCGCCCCCGAACCGGCGCCGCTGGCGATGGCGAGCGGCGTGACGCCGAGGATGAAGGCCAGTGACGTCATCAGGATCGGCCGCAATCGTTGTCGCGCCGCCTCCAGCGTCGCCTCGACCAGCCCCATGCCGGCCGCCTGCCGCTCTATGGCGAACTCGACGATCAGGATGGCGTTCTTGGAAGCCAGCCCGATCGTGGTCAGCAGGCCGACCTTGAAATAGACGTCGTTGGTCTGGCCGAACAGCGTTGCCGCCGCGAGCGCGCCGAAAATGCCGATCGGCACAGACAGCATGACCGCGAACGGGATCGACCAGCTCTCGTAGAGTGCCGCCAGGCACAGGAACACGACCAGGGCCGAGATCGCATAGAGCGACAGCGCCTGGTTGCCCGAAAGCTGCTCCTGATGCGACAGCCCGGTCCATTCGTGGGAATATCCGGGCGGCAGCTGCGCCACCAGCCTGTCGATCTCGTCCATCGCTGCACCCGAGCTCACGCCCGCGGCCGCCGCGCCCTGGATCTCGACCGCCGCCGAGCCATTGTAGCGTTCCAGCCTGGGTGAACCGAATGTCCAGTGGCTGGAGGCGAAGGCCGAGAACGGCACCATGGCGCCGCTGGCATTGCGCACCTGCCATTTGTCCAAATCCTGCGGCTGCATGCGGAAATTCGGATCCGACTGCAGATAGACCGGCTTGACGCGTCCGCGATCGATGAAATCGTTGACATAGTCGCTGCCCCAGGCGGTCGACAGCGTGTTGTTGATATCGGCAAGGCTGACGCCGAGCGCGCTGGCTTTTTCCTGGTCGATGTCAACCGAGAATTGCGGCTGGTCCTCCTGGCCGTTGGGGCGCGTGTTGGCGAGCACCTTGCTCTGGCCGGCCAGGGCTAGAAGCTGGTTGCGCGTCTGGATCAGCGCGTCATGGCCGGCGCCATTGACGTCCTGCAGGTAGAAGTCGAAGCCGTTGGTGTTGCCAAAGCCCTGGATGGCGGGCGGCGCGAGCGCGAAGACCTGCGCGTCCCTGATCTTGGAGAAAGCCCCCATGGCGCGGCCGGCGATCGCCTGCGCGGCGGAAGCCGGCGATTTGCGCTGGCTGAAATCCTTCAGCCGCACGAAACCGATGCCGACATTCTGCCCGGCGCCACCGAAGCCGAAGCCCGACGCGGTGAAGACACCTTCGACCGCATCCTTCTCGTCCTTGAGATAGTGCTCGGTCACCTGTGCCAGCACGCGCTCGGTGCGGTCCTGCGTCGCGCCGACCGGCAATTGCACGCTGGTGATCAGGATGCCCTGGTCTTCTTCCGGCAGGAACGAGCTCGGCAGCCTGGCAAACATCCAGCCCATGGCAATGACGATGGCGAGGAAGACGGCCAGGAAGCGCCACGACCGGTTGATGATACCGTGCGAGCCATCGCGATAGGCTGTCGTGCCGCGGTCGAAGACGCGGTTGAACCAGCCGAACGGACCGGTCTGCGTCGCATGGTCCTTGGGCCGTCGCAGGATCGTGGCGCACAGAGCCGGCGTCAGCACCAGTGCGACCAGCACGGACAGCACCATGGCCGAGACAATGGTCACCGAGAACTGCCGGTAGATGATGCCGGTCGAGCCGCCGAAGAAGGCCATAGGCACGAACACCGCCGACAGCACGGTGGCGATGCCGACCAGCGCGCCGGTGATCTCGTTCATCGATTTTCGCGTCGCCTCTTTAGGCGAAAGGTCTTCCTCCTGCATGACGCGTTCGACATTCTCGACCACGACGATGGCATCGTCGACCAGCAGGCCGATGGCCAGCACCATGGCAAACATCGTCAGCGTGTTGACCGAATAACCGAACAGCGACAGCACGCCGAACGTGCCGAGCAGCACCACCGGCACGGCGATGGTCGGGATGATCGTCGCCCGCAAATTCTGCAGGAAGACGAACATCACCAGGAACACCAGCACGATCGCCTCGGCCAGCGTCTTGACCACCTCCTCGATCGACAGCCGCACGAAGGGCGAGGTGTCGTAGGGGTAGACGACCTCGACGCCTTGCGGGAAGGTCGAGCTCAGCCGGTTGATCGTCGTGCGTACCGCCTCCGCGGTGCTGATGGCGTTGGCGCCGGTCGCCAGATTGACCGCGAGACCCGCCGCCGGCTTGCCGTTGTAATTGGCCTGCGTCGTGTAGCTTTCAGCACCGAGCTCAACGGTGGCGACGTCGTTGAGGCGCACCAGCGAGCCGTCCGTCTGGCTCTTCAGGATGATGTTGCGGAACTGCTCGGCGGTCTGCAGCCGGCTCTTGGCGGTCACCGTTGCATTGAGCTGCTGGCCCTTGCGCGCCGGCAGGCCGCCGAGCTGGCCGGCCGAGACCTGCGTGTTCTGCGCTTCGATCGCCGAGGCCACGTCGCTCGGCATCAGCGCGTATTTGGCGAGCTTGTCCGGATCGAGCCAGATGCGCATGGCATAGCCCGAGCCGAAAAGCTGCGTCGAGCCGACGCCTTCGACGCGCTTCAGCGTGTCGTTGATGGTGCTGTCGACATAGTCGGCGAGATCGGTCGAATTCATCTTGCCGTCGCTTGAGACGAAGCCGATGACCATCAGGAAGCCGGTGGAGGATTTCGAGACGGTGATGCCGTTGCTCTGCACCACCTGCGGCAGCTGCGACTGCACCAGCTGCAGCTTGTTCTGCGTCTGCACCTGGGCGGTGTCGGGATCGGCCGCACTGGTGAAGGTCAGCGTGATCGAGGCCGAGCCGGTCGAGGTCGAGGTGGCCGTCATGTAGTCGAGATTGTCGATGCCGGTCATGCCTTGCTCGATGACCTTGGTCACCGAGTTTTCGACCGTTTGCGCATCGGCACCGGGATAGCTGGCGCTGATGTTGACCGTTGTCGGCGCGATCTGCGGGTACTGCGAGATCGGCAGCGTGGTAAGCGCGAGCAGGCCGCCCAGCATGATCACTATGGCGATCACCCAGGCGAAGATCGGCCGGTTGATGAAGAATGCTGACATCGCTCAATTCCCGGCCGAGGCGGCGCCTTGCGCCGGTTTCTGGCCACTATCGGCAACATTGGAGGTGGAAGGTGCGGTCGAAGAGGTCTGCGCCCGGTCCTTCACCTCGCCGGTCGTCTCGTCGATCGTCACCTCAACGCCGCTGGCATCGCCGCCCGGGCGCACCAGCTGCAGCCCTTCGACGATGACACGGTCGCCGTCGCCAATGCCCGAATCCACCAGCCAGTTGTTGCCGACGCCGTTGCGCACGGCCAGGACGCGCGTCTCGACCTTCTCTTGCGCGTTGATGACCATGGCGGTCGCCTCGCCCTTGGTGTTGCGGGTAACGGCGCGCTGCGGCACCAGGAAACTGTTCTGGGCGACACCCTCCTCGACCAGCGCGCGCACATACATGCCCGGCAGAAGCAGACGGTCAGGATTGGGGAACTCGGCCCTGAGCGCAAAGGTGCCGGTGGTCTGGTCGACATTGGCGCCGGCGAATTCCAGCTTGCCGGTCTGCCGATAGATGGTGCCGTTCTCGAGCTTCAGCTTGACGCTGACATTAGGGCCGCTGAACTTCAGCCGCCCTTCTGAAATCGCCTTGCGCAGGTTGAGCAGATTGGTGCTCGACTGGGTGACGTCGACATTGATCGGATCGAGCGAGCGGATGGTGGTCAGCACGGTTTCCTGGTTAGTGGTCACCAGCGCGCCCGGCGTCAGCGTCGATTTGTCGATGCGGCCGGCGATCGGCGCGGTGATCGAGGTGCGGTCGAGGCTGATGCGCGCCGTTTCCGCACTGGCCTTGGCCGAGGCGACATCCGCCTGAGCCTGCGCCAGCGTGGCGGCGGCATCGTCATAATCCTGTTTGGAAACAACGTTCTGCTTCAAAAGGCCGGCATAACGGTCGAACTTGGCTTGCGCCGTCGGCACCGCCGCTTCGGCTTTTTGCTGTGCCGCGACCGCGCTGTCATAAGATGCCTTGTAGCTGGCCGGATCGATGAGGTAGAGCGGCTGCCCCGCCACAACTTCGGCGCCCTCCTTGAACAGGCGCTGCCGGATGATGCCGTCCACCTGCGGGCGCACCTCGGCAACCAGCGAGGCCGCGGTGCGCCCCGGCAGTTCGGCCGTGATCGCGACCGATTGCGGATGCAGCGTGACGACGCCGACTTCCGGCTTGCCGACACCGCCCATGCCGGCCGGGGCCTTGCCCTGCTCCTGCGAGCAGGCTGCCAGGAGAACCGTGGCGGCAAGCACTGCTGCCCAGGGCACGAGCCGGCGCTGCTTGGCCGGCAAAGAAGGCTGACTAGTCTTGACGCGCATGGTCTGAAACTTTCCCTGGGGTTGCGGTCGCCTCGGCATCGGATCGCTCGGCCGGGAGCGAACCCGGATGCCGGCCAAAACGGGCAAGACCGGGCGCGGTCGACGAAACCTGAGAGCCGACAGAGGCGATCAATATCGTGACAACGGGCTGCGCCCGCTTGCGGGCGACGTCGAGCGAAGCTTCGAAGCGGCTCATGTCGCGCGCCTTCTGCGTGGCCAGGCGACAAGCAAGGTCAAGTTCCTGGCCGCAATGCCCACTGGCGTCAGTATGCCGACCGACGCGGACAAGCCAAGCGGCATGCCGGCGAGAAGCCTGAAAACGCGCGGCACTGCCCTGGACCGTGGCCACTCATGCAATTCGGCGGTCATGATGTCCGTGGCTAATGGGTTGCCGCGAAGCCGGCAGCGACAAGCGCCAGGCGGCAAAATGCAGGCGCACCGCGCCCTCAGCGTATCGGCCGGCAGCGCCGCCGGCGTGGCGGCATGGCGGGCGCGCTGGCCGAGCGAGAGCCTCGGGCTCATCGATGCGATCAGCCGCAGCATCATCATGGCTTCCCACATTGCCGTGCTTCCATTGCGTGAATTGGTACGTGAATTGAACGGTGGGATGGCGGAACATGCCGCCATCCCACGAGACCGGCCGACCCGGGGACGGGTTGGGCGCCGGGCCGGCCGGGCAGCCGGTCGGAGTTGTCAGCCGTTCCCGGGCTGGGATGGCGGAAGCTGTCCGCCCTGGTCGGGCGGACCTCCAGCTCCGGCTGCGTCATCCGGCGGACCGCCCCAGGGACCGGGGGGTGGTCCGTGGGGGCGCTCCGCCGAAGCGAGGATTTCGAGCTGTTCGGGCGAGAGCTTGGTGCGCAGCGCGGCGATCGCGTCCTTCAGCTTGGCGGCCGAGGCCGCACGCGCCGTGACCTCGTCCGCCAGCCTCTCCTGGAAGGCGAAAGGATCAGGCTTTCCAGCCGGACCCGCATCGTGACCCTTGGCCTCGGGGTCGCCAGGGACTGGACCGTCGGGGCCGCCGGCACCCCCAGGACCGCGATCATGCCTCGGCGGCGCAAGCACGGCCTGCAGCGCGCTGGTGTAGTCGCGCCAGGCGTCGAGTTGCTCACTGCGGATTCCCACGCGCGTCTCCAGCGCCGCCAGCCGGGCGGCCAGCATGAATTCCGGCGGTGGTCCCATGCGGTGCGGGCCCCAACCCTGAGGACCAGGCCGCATCGGCCCATGGGGGCCGGGCATCGGGCCATGGTCCGGCCCATTCTGGAGAGCGATGACCGGCGGCTCGCCGGGCGCGGCGCCCGGATCGGGCTGTGCCGCCATCACGGGGTGGATTGCGGCGACGGAAAACAGGCCGAGCGCAAGAAGTCTGCTTCGCATGACGGTGTTCCTTTCTCTCATGCATCGGACGGCCATGAGGATAGGAAGCCTGTTTGTCCGCTTCGCGTCGGCATGTTGCCGAAGGTTTCCGCAAAGCGGCAATTTGTTTCCAAATGTTTCCCGCCCCCGGCCAGAAACATTGCGTTGCAATTTTCCATGCCGCTGGCGCGCGCTCTCCCTATAATCACCGTCGAGCCCCTATCATCACGGGCAAGGGCACGATCATGCAATCACAACCCCATATCCTGGTCGTCGACGACGACCGCGAGATCCGCACGCTGCTCGGCCGCTATCTCGACGGCCAAGGCTTTCGCGTCTCGGTGGCGGCGGACCGGCGCGAATGCGAGCAGAAGCTGGGCGCCGGCCAGTTCGACCTCGTCGTGCTCGACGTCATGCTGCCGGATGGGTCGGGACTGGACATCTGCCGCACCTTGCGCGACCGCAAGCCGCATATCCCCGTCATTCTGCTGACGGCGCTGAAGGAAGATGTCGACCGCATCATCGGCCTTGAGCTCGGCGCCGACGATTATCTCGGCAAGCCCTTCAACCCGCGCGAGCTCACCGCCCGCATCCGCGCCGTGCTGCGGCGCGCCGCGCCCGAGGAGGCGCCGGCGCCGCGCCCCCGCATCTACCGCTTCGCCAGCTACCGGCTGGAACCCGACACCCGCAAGGTGACGGATCGGCGGGGCGAGCTCATCGACCTCACCGGCGCCGAGTTCGACCTGTTGCAGGTGTTCCTCGACCGCCCCGGCCGGCTGCTGTCGCGCGACCAGCTGCTTGACCTCACGCAGGGCCGCGAGCGCGACCCGCTCGAACGCTCGGTCGATGTGCTGATGAGCCGGCTGCGCCGCAAATTCGCCGACACCGGCGATGGGCCGCTGTTCAAGACCGTGCGCAATGGCGGCTACCAACTCACCGCGCGCGTCGAGACGGTGGAGACCCCGGCGTGAACTCGCTGCGCCGCCGCCTCATCCTGTTGCTTGTCGCCTCGATCGTCGGCGTCGTCGGCCTGGCGACGGCCGCCGTCATCAGCGTGCGCGGCGGCGGGCCGCCGCCCGAACTCGTCGTGCCCTGGGTTGCCCAGCAGATGGAACTCCTGGTGCGCCTGCTGCCAGGGCCTATCCCCGATGTGCTGCAGGTCCAGTTCACCGACCATCCGGCCGGTGGCAGGATCGCCCGCGCGGAGACGGCGATGCTCACCGACATCCTGCGCCGCCGCGGCTTCAACTTGCTGGCTTTCGTCAGCGAAAGGATCGGTGGACCCGGCCAGATCGCTTCGGTGCAGTTGCCCGACAATCGCTGGGCGATCGTCGAGGTGCCCCATCTCCAGCCGCCGGGGCGCGAATGGCTGATCCTGGCAGGCTGGATCTCGCTGATCGTGGCCGGCGCCACGGCCGTCTCGGTCTATTTCACCTCGGTGCTGATCCGGCCGCTGGAGATGCTGGAGGCGGCCGTCTCCAAGATCGGTAGCGACGGCGTGCTGGCAGCGGTGCCGGAAGTGGGGTCGGCCGAGGTCAAGGCGACGGCGCATGCGCTGAACCAGCTGTCGTCGCGGCTGAAGGTGGCCATGGAAAGCCGCATGCGGCTGGTGGCCGCCGCCGGCCATGACCTGCGCACGCCGATGACGCGCATGCGGCTGCGCGCCGAATTCCTCGACGAAGACCGAGACAAGTGGCTTCACGACCTCGATGAGCTCGACCGCATCGCCGACAGCGCCATCCGCCTGGTGCGCGAGGAGGTGAATCAGGACGCCGTCGAGCCACTGGACCTGGAAAAGATGGTGCGCGACATCGAAGCCGAGATGGTCTCGCTCGGCCATGCCGTCTCGATCGGCCCTCTGGACAAGGTCTCGGTGCGCGCCGGAGCGCTCGGCCTGCGCCGCGCGCTGCGCAATCTGATCGTCAACGCCGCCACCCACGGCAAGGCCTGCACCGTCGCGCTCGCCGCCACCGACAGGCGCGCCGTGCTGACCATTTCCGACAACGGCCCGGGCATCCCGCCCGACCTGATCAACAAGGCCTTCGAGCCCTTCTTCCGCGTCGACCCCGGCCGCCAGCAATTCATCCCCGGCGCGGGGCTCGGCCTGGCCATCGCGAAGGAGATCATCGAGCGTTACGGCGGAACGGTGACTCTGGAGAACCGCAAGGGTGGCGGTTTGACGCAGACGGTGGTGTTTGCGGCGGTGTGAGGCGCCGGCAAGCCACGGTCTCTTTGCCGTGTGAAAGGCCTTTGCAACACCCTGCGGCTTGGCCGAATGCCTGTCCTTTGAGGGAAGCAAGCCGCGTGGTCGCCCGACGAAAGAAGGCGACTATGCTGCACCGCAGAAGCCAATGATTTCAGTAAATTCACCGGATAATTTTGAACGAGCCCAAATAGATAAAATGTAGATTCTAAAATCCAGCGGTCTTTTTAACGAAAATTCGGGCGCTACCTATCCCTCTGGGTAGCAATGCTTCCAATCAACCAAAGCGAGCAGGCCAATACAACTCGAACCATAAGGTTGAAATGCTGTGGAAAATCGCCAAAATCCGAAAAACCGGCGGCTTTCTGCCAATTTTTGGCCTTGCTCACATAAGTATTTCAGCTCGCAAGATTTTTTGTGTTGCGCTGCACAATGCGGTGACCGAACCATCCGCCGGGGGACTCATTTGCGACTGGACATACGCCGTGAAGGATCCCGCCGGGTTCACCGACTTGAGCCGTCCGTCCGTCGATTGCGAGATCGACGCAGGCAGGCTCGCACAGCGCGGATTTGATGGTGTCCCGCCGAATTTCGTGTGCATTGGTCTGCCGCTCGAAATCGCACGCCAGCTTCATCGCGGACATCACGCCGCCGGTGGAAGCCGCTGATGGCAAACGCCCGCGACATCCAGCTGGATGCACTCAGGGCCATCGCCGTGACGATGGTGATGTACTCGCATTTCTACGCGGCGGGAGGATCTTCGTTCTGGGGCCATATCGGCGTGCGGCTGTTCTTCGTTCTGAGCGGCTTCCTGATCACCCGCCTGCTCCTGGAAGCGCGTTCGGCCGCCGCGTTTGAATCCGGCCCGGCGCTGCGGTCCTTCTACATCAGGCGGGCGCTGCGGATATTCCCTCCCTATTTTGCCGTGCTGGGTTTCGTCTGGCTGTTTGACCTGGAGCAGTCCAGGGGATCGCTGGTCTGGCATGCGCTGTACCTGTCGAATTTCTGGTATGCGCTGCGCAATGACTGGAACCCCTGGGTGCTGTGCCATTTCTGGAGCCTGAGCATCGAGGAGCAGTTCTATATTGCCTGGCCGCTGGTCGTCCTGCTGGCCCCATACCGGCGCTTCGAACAGATCTGCATCGGCGTCATCGCGCTGTCGCTGGCCTATCGCTTCTACTGGCCGATCACCGCCACCCCGGCGCTGGCGCGCGACCTGCTGCCGCCGGCATCCATGGACGCGTTGGCGTCGGGCGCGCTGCTTGCCTGCTGGCGGTCGAGGGGCGCCGGCCTGCCGCAATGGATGCGGCTGGGCTGGCCTGCCTTCGCGGCCGCGTTCCTGATGATCGAGTGGTTTGTCCCGGCGCCTGCCGATCCGACGCTGGAGTGGGCCCGCTGGCTGCTGCTGCAAATCCTGCCGCTGGTGCCGCTGATGGCCATCGTCGCCGCCTGTTCGCGCGGCCTTGGCGGCATCCCTGGCAGGTTTGCGGAACTGCCGCCGCTGCTCGCCCTCGGCCGTGTCAGCTACGGCGTCTATCTCTATCACCCGATATTGCTGTCGCTCGCCATCAAGTCGCAGCCCTGGATTCCGCTCAATGTCTCGGAGCAAGGGCCGGGGCGGTTCCTGGTTGCAAGCACCGCCACGATTGTCGTGGCCTCGATTTCCTGGCTGGTCTTCGAAAGGCCGCTCAACAGTCTCAAGCGCCACTTCCCCTATGTCAGGCGAGCCCAGGCCGGTCATGCCGGCTGGTTTGCGAGGCCGGCGCAAGCCTATCCCGGCGGATCGCCCGATGGCCGCACGCCATCCCTCGACCTCCCGCGAACGGATGCAAGACCATGACCGCCGCGCCGCTCGTCTCCGTCCTGCTGCCGGTCTACAATGCCGGACCCTACCTTGCCGCGGCACTTGGAAGCATCCTGCGGCAGGACTACGGCCGCCTGGAGGTCATCGCGATCGACGACGGCTCGAGCGACAATTCGCTCGAGATCCTCGAGCGACACCGGCAGGCCGACAGCCGCGTCTCGATCATCTCGCGCGAAAACCGCGGCCTCGTCGCGACGCTCAACGAAGGACTGGCGGTTGCGAGCGGCGAGCTGGTCGCGCGGATGGACGCCGACGACGTCGCCTATCCCTGGCGCCTGTCGCGCCAGGTGGCGCTGTTCGAACAGCGGCCCGAACTCGGCTTCTGCGGCGCCGGCGTCGACATGTTGATCCGCGGCCGCATCGCCAGGGGCAAGCCCGATCCGGTGTTCCGGTCCGGCCGCATGCCCATATTGGCGATGTTCTTCACCATCTTCATGCACCCGACGGTCGTCTACAACAGGAAGGTCATCGAAGACGCCGACCTCAACTACGACCCGACCTACAGGCACGCCGAGGATTTCGATCTCTTCAGGCGGCTGACCGCCCGCTACCCGGCGGCCATGATGCCCGAAAACCTGCTCGTCTACCGCGTCCATCAGGCGAGCGTGACCAGCCGGCACAGCAAGGAGATGCGCAGGACGCATTTGCGGATCGTGGCCGAAAATCTCGAGCGCGAGGGCCTCGCGGAAGCCACGCGCGACCTGCGCGACATCGGCGAAGCGGTCAATTTCGACACGATTACCCGTGCGGCCGACTTCATTCTCGCGTTGGAGGAGCGGATCCGCTCGCTGCCGGACGAGACGCGGCCGAGCTTCGAGGCCGGCGCGCTCAACCTGTTCTATTTCCTCTACCAGCTCGTCGCCGACGAAAAGCAGCCCGCACAGACGCATGAACTGCTGACGCGGACCGCGAAGTGGAACGCCATCCGGCGGCGCGAAAAATATGCGCTACGGCCGGGCGCCTGGGCGCCCTGGCTCAGCCGCGCCTCGCTGTCGGCCGGCAAGCAAGCCGACGCCGTGGAATATTTCTTCAAATCCGCGCCCGCCGCGGCGGTTCTGGCATCTGATCGGGCGGGCTAGAGGCATGACCGTCAAAGCCCACCAACCCCTGCGGCGCGATCGGTCGACGGCGCTTGTCGGCGCGCCGGCCGGCCCGCGACCGGAACGATCGGCGCCGGAAGTCAGCTTCATCATCTGCACGCGCAACCGCGTCGCGGTGCTCGAGGCCTGCATCAAGTCGGTGCAGGCCGCGTGCCGCGCGCATGCCGGCTTCGCGGCCGAGCTCGTGGTCGTCGATAACGGCTCGAGCGACCGCACGGCGGAACGCCTGGCCGGCATCGCCGCCATGTCGGATATTCCACTGACGCCTGTTTGCGAGCCGCGCCCCGGACTGGCGGCTGCCCGTAACGCCGGGTTGAGGCGCGCCAGGGGGCGCGTGCTGGTCTTCGTCGATGATGATTGCGCCGTGCATTGCGACTATCTGCGCGACCTGGAGCGGCATTATTCTTCCGGGGAACAGGGGCTCATCCGGGGAGGCCGTGTCGAGCTGGGGGATCCCAGGGACCTGCCTTTCACGATCAAGCGATCGCGGGTGCGCGAGCGGCTGACGCCCGATATTCACCCCGGCGGCTTCGTGCTCGGCTGCAACATGACGATGCACCGCGACGTCGCGGCCCGCATCGGCTATTTCGACGAGCGCTTCGGCGCGGGCGGGCCTTTGCGGTCGGCGGAGGATACCGATTACCTCGTGCGGGCGGTGCTGCTCGGCATTCCGGTCGAGTATGTGCCCGACATGACGATATTCCACCACCATGGCCGGCGCGATCGCAAAGCCATCGAAAAGCTCCATCGCGACTACAGCCTGGGCAATGGCGGCCTCTGCCTGAAACATGTCCGCCACGCGCCCTGGCTGCTTCGCCATTTCTACTGGGCCGCGAGAGGCGCCTTGCGGGAATTGGCGGGCGGGCCCGCCTTCGATCGTGAACTCGATCTGTCGCACTGGCCGATCGTCGGCATGAATGTGCTTGGCGCGGCCAGATACGCGCTGCTCCTGTTGGCGGGACGGCCGCAGGCCGAGCCGGTGCGGCAGGACCAGCAAGCCAATGCCGAGGCCTGATGCCATTGCTCCCGCCTAGCCTGCCGATGCTGTTCCGCGCCTTCGGAACGCGGCAACTGCGCCTGGTTCCGGCCGTGGTGGGCCTCGGCCTGGTCAGCGCTGCCCTCGAAGGGTTCGGCATCGGCCTGATCATCCCGCTGCTGGGCATCATCATGGGACACGGCGACGCGACGGGAATGGCCGGCTTCTCCGCTGTTCTCCAGCAAGTCGGATCGGGCTTCAGCGAGCGCGACCGGCTTGTCGTCATTTCGGCCGCCATCCTCGGCTCGATCATCCTGAAGAACGTCTTCGCCTTCGCCAACACGCTGTTGACGACCTTCATCTCCGGCAAGGCCAGTCATTCGATCCGCAGCGCATTGTCGGAGCAGCTCCTGCGGGTCGGCTATCCCTTCTTCCTGCGGCAGAGCCCCGGACGGCTGCTCAACATCATTTCGAACGAATCCTGGCGGGCGTCGGATGCCATCCAGATCATGCTGTCGGCGATCGTCAGCGCATCGGCCGCCATCATCCTCCTGGCCTTCCTGCTTCTCCTGTCCTGGCGCATGACGCTGCTGGTCACGCTCGGGCTGGCGCTCGTCCAGATCGCGCACGCCATCCTCTCGGCCAATCTGAAGGAGCCCAGCCGCAGCGTCGCTTCGCGCAACAGCCACCTCGCCTCGCAGATGCTGCATCTGGTGCATGCCGGACGCCTGATCCGCATCTTCGGCCAGGAGGGCCGGGAGAAGGCGATCTTCGACACCGCGTCCGATGCGGTTCGCCGCGCCTCCTTCGTCCTGCAGGTCCGCCAGGGCGCTTTGCCGCCGCTGACGGAGGTTCTCCACGCCATGCTGTTCCTGGCGGTGGTGATCGGCGCCTGGCTGGCGCAGGTGAGTTTCCCGCTGATCATCGCCTTCGTCATCCTGCTCTACAGGCTGCAGCCGCATATGCGGGCCCTGCAGGGCTCGTGGAGCCAGTTGCAGGGTCTGAGCGGATCGCTGGAAGAGGTGACATGGATGCTGGATCCCTCCGGCAAGCCCGGCCCGCCGCAAGGCGACGGGCCGTTCCACGGTTTGCGCCGGGGCATCGGGTTCGATGACGTGACTTTCACCTATTCCGGCACGGACCAGCGTGAGGTGGTGCTGCATGCGGCGACGTTCGAAATCAACAGTGGCCGCTCGACGGCGCTGATCGGCCGCTCCGGCGCCGGCAAGACAACGATCGTCAACCTTCTGTGCCGCTTCGTGGAACCGGACAGCGGCAGGATCCTGGTCGATGGATCGCCGCTGGACCGCATCGACGCCAGCCAATGGCGGCGCCACATCGCGCTGGCCAGCCAGGAGCTGGAACTGGTCGACGGCACGATCTTCGAAAACATAAGCTACGGCCAGGACGCGGCGACGCTTGGCGACGCCGAGCGCGCCGCGAGACTGGCCGAGGCGCATGAATTCATCGAACGGCTGCCTCAGGGCTACGAGACGCTCGTCGGCTACCGGGGCGTCAATCTGTCGGCGGGACAGAGGCAACGGATCGCGCTGGCCAGGGCCCTGGTGCGCGACCCCGATCTGCTCATCCTCGACGAAGCCACCAATGCGGTCGACGGGCTGTCGGAGGCGGCCATCGTCGAGACCCTGAAGTCGAGGGCCGGACGGCGCACGACCATCGTCATCAGCCACCATCACAGCACCATCTCGTTCTGCGACGACGTGGTGATCCTGAGCGGTGGCCGGGTGAAGAAGCAGGCCCCTTTCGGCGCCCTGGCGTCGCTCTCGATGGACGAGCTCTACCAGCATGATCCGCAGGACTGACAAGGGCCGGGGCCGCGATTCCCGGCACGGCCCTAGGCAATCCGAATCAACGGCCCATGACGTGCCGCTGGCACCCTGCGCGATCGCACCAATGCCATGCGGTGCGCGGACTCGCTACCGTTCCTTCACGGCGGACCTGTCGATCCGCCCGGGCCGGTGCCCATCGCTTACTCTCCAGATGCGGCGCCGGCCTCCCCTTGCTCTGGTCATCCGCCGCCTTGCGCAAAACGGCGGCGTTCGCGGCGACGTGACCGGATGGGAGGCTGGCAACGTCGGCGGGACAGCACCCCCCTCTGCCCTGCCGGGCATCTCCCCCTCAAGGGGGGAGATCAGATGTCGGGTCGGCTTTCGCCAACCACCAACGTCGCAAGGAGTGAGCTGTCGCGGAAACTGCCAATCTCCCCCCTTGAGGGGGAGATGTCCGGCAGGACAGAGGGGGGCGCCTGGCGCCAGTCTTCGGAGTACAGGCCTGCGTCGCGCAGCCCCCACCCCGCTGCTTCGCAGCGACCCTCCCCACAAGGGGAGGGTAAAGATCAGCCCGCGATCGCCATCGGCACGGCGCTCTTGTTGGGGATCTGGATATCGATCTCCAGCGTCGACATGGTCTCGCCGCGGTCCATCGAGACCTGCAGGTAATCCTGGTCGATCTGCACGTGCTTGGCGATCACCGCCATGATCTCCTCGCGCAAGATGGAGACCAGGTCGGGCTGGCTGCGGTTGCGGCGCTCATAGGCGAGCAGCACTTGCAGCCGCTCGCGCGCCACCGGCGCGCTGGAGCGCCGCTTGAAAAGGTCGAACACGTTCATGCCGCCCTCCTTCCCAACAGACGGTCGAGGAAACCTTTGCGCTCGAAGGGGACGACGACCGGCAGATCCTCGCCTTCCAGCCGCCTTGCGGCGTCGATATAGGCCTTGGCCGCGGTGTTGAGCGGCTCAGACAGCGTGACCGGCGCACCGAGATTGGAGGCGCGCAGCACGTCCTGGCTTTCCGGAATGATGCCGAGCAGCGGCACCGACAGGATTTCCAGGACATCGTCTATGGACAGCATTTCGCCGCGCGCGGCCCGCCCCGCGTCATAGCGGGTGACCAGCACGTGCTTGGCGATCTGCTCGCCCTGTTCGGCGCGCATGGTGCGGGCGTCGAGCAGGCCGATGATGCGGTCGGAATCGCGCACCGACGACACTTCCGGATTGGTGACGATGACCGCTTCGTCGGCAAAGCGCATGGCGAGCTGCGCGCCGCGCTCGATGCCGGCCGGGCTGTCGCAGAAGACATAGTCGAACACCGAGCGCAGCTTGTCGATGACCTCGCCGACGCCCTCTTCCGTCAGCGCGTCCTTGTCGCGCGTCTGCGAGGCCGGCAGCAGGAACAGCGTGTCGACGCGCTTGTCGCGGATCAGCGCCTGCGACAGCTTGGCCGTGCCCTGGATGACGTTGACGAGGTCGAACACCACGCGGCGTTCGGCGCCCATGATCAGGTCGAGGTTGCGCAGGCCGACGTCGAAATCGACGAGCGCCACCTTCTTGCCGGTCTTGGCCACGGCGGCACCGAGCGCCGCCGTCGAGGTGGTCTTGCCGACGCCCCCCTTGCCCGATGTGACCACCACTACCTTGCCCATGAAAAAAGCCTCCGTTGTTATCAGTTTGTTGTCCCGGGCCGGCTTGCCGGCCTTTGTTCAGTCAGCGGTCGTCAGCTCCCAAGCCGCTTCAGCTCCCAAGCCGCTTCAACTCAAAGCCTCGACGCGCAGGCCGTCGCCGTCGAGGAAGGCCTGCACCGGTTTGCCGCGCGACACCCCTTCCATCTCCTCGGCGGTGATGTACCAGCCGTCGACCGACAGAAGCTCGGCCTCGTTGCGTCGGCAGAAGATGCGCGCGGCGGTATTGCCGAGCGCGCCCGCCGAAGCACGCCCGCGCAGCGTGCCGTAGACATGGATCGAGCCGGCGGCGACGATCTCCGAACCGGACGCGACCGAGCCCAGCACGATGACATCGCCATGCGCATGCATGATCGCCTGGCCGGAGCGGATCGGCGTCTTGATCATCAGCGTGCCCGAATCGTAGTGCGAAACCTGCGGCCCGCTTTCCTCAGTCTTGCTTGCGCCAGCCTTGCCCTTGGCAACGCCACCAGCGTCCATGCCATGGTCTGGCGCCCCGCCCTCGGCGGTCTTGCCGTCCGGCTTGCCGGAAGCCTCTTGCCCACCCTTGCGGCCAGGCAGCAGCCCCTCCGTCGTCGCCTCCTTGGCGCCGACCAGCAGAGGCGGCAGGTCGGGCCCAAGCGAGGCCCCTTCCAGCTCGATGGCATAGATGCGGATGCCGCGCGTCCCCAGCTCCGCCACAAGTGCCGCGATCTCGCTTGGCTGCGGCTTCAAAACGTTCAGATCCAGCAGCACCGGCCGCCCGGCAAAATAGCCCGGCGAATTGCCGATCCAGTGATCCAGCCCCTGCAGCCACTCCACCATGGGCGCTTCCGGGGTCAATGTGAAAGCGACGAAAGAACGGGCACGAAAGCGAATGGATTTGGCCTCGAGGGGGGCGGCAAAGGTCACGGCTGGCGAATCCTTACTGAGAGGTAAACGCTAGCGAGGGAATGGTTAACGAATGGTTAATGAGGGGGTGGCGTTCACGAGCTTAGAAAGGCCATTGCTGACAAGTCGTTGCGGACGCGGCTGCCGGAGAAGCCAGTGCTCTGTCCATTGCTGCCGAAATCGGGCTCCGAAAATTGTAAGGTTGTCAGAGGTAGCTCGCTGAGTCTCGTGCAACGTCAGGCTAGAGGTTCAACTGGTCGGAACTACCGTTTCCAAAAGAGACAACTGCGTATCAACCTCTCTTCCAGGTGCCTTTTTGATCACAATGCCGCGTATTTTGGCAATGTCAGCTACCGCCTGGGTGATGTGGTGCGTCGTGTTGAGCTGACGCCAAGTTGTCGCATTGCCCGGTTTTGCGGAGGGGTTCTTGGCTGCATATGCGACATAAGCATCTGCGCGTGAAAAGCCTTCGCCAGCAAATTCGGCACTCTCAAAGATCGCCTTATAGACTTCGTGCATACGTTGAACGTCCTTGCCAGATTTCACCGCTCGCTGGATGCGCCAGTCATTAGACGTAGCCCAGCGAATGTGCCTAATGGCGGAGGCGTTACTGATTCCAAATTTCATCTTAGCGCTATCTGCAGCATAGTCGCCAAAGGTCATATATTCCGCCGTCGTGGGATCGAACTTCACAGCTCGCCGCCAAGCAAGCCATTCGTTACGCGGCCAAATTTCCGCAGTTCCTTCCTTCGCCGGATTTGTATCCGGATAGTGGGTGCCCTGAAAAATGATTTGCTGCCACGGGCCAAAATCTTGAAGCGTTTCCAGCGCTGCACTGATAATCGGCGCAACGATCGTGGGACTAGTAAAATCGCTTCCTCCGAAATCGGCCAGCACTGCACAGTCCCTAGCCGTCAAGTTGAGGCGATCGAGCGCTACTTGCATGGTGACCGATAATTCAGGATCGACCATTGCCTCGGACTGAACACAAATTGCAAATCTTATGCTTTCATCTTCCGTGATCGCGGCACGGAAGGCAGGCACCTCGGCGTCTCCCAAATCTGTGAGTAACGCCATGGGAATGGCCCTGACTTGGCTCTTCCGTGCCCGCTCGAACAATGCGGGGAGCCAAACTCCAAGCCGATCTCTGCCATACTCATCAATAATGTGGGTCGCGTCGATAAGAGCTGGGCGCTGCCGCCAATGGGCCCCGAGAGCGACGCTGACGTCAGGCATGTCATCGACATCAAACAGCAAGGGATTCGTCTCATCGCGCTCACTCTGTGGCGGCACAATAAAACGAGGCAGCACTCGGTCGGCCACATCCGCCGCCAACTGACGAACACCTTCAAGTTCACCCGCCTTCATACGAAGAGCGGGGCAATAGATCGGATTAGGTGCCTGGCTCATGGTTTACCTCTGAGATTTGAGAGAAAAACTGCTTGCGAACTTGGCCTCTTCCTATTTTGTCTGGGAACAGCTTGTAGTTTTGACGTTCCATACGCACTCTTCCGAACACGATTGCTGGTGCAATGCGGAGCTGCTTTGCAAGGCGTTCGATTGGTTCCGCCGTTTTTGTAATACGTGCGGGAGAGCGTCTCCATATCTCGTCAGGGATAAGTATCGCGCTCGCGAACTGGTTTGCCTCCACCTCTAATTCATCAATCTCCGGGTTGTCGACGTCATCAAAGAAGCCTGAAGATAGTCCGGTACGATAGTGGAGAATCACATGCGCGACTTCGTGCAGAAGAGTGAACCAGAAATTATCGATAGTATCGAGACGCAGCGTCATGCCTATGACCGGGACTTCATCGACTAAGAACGCGGCTCCATCGATCTTCATGCCTGGAATTTGAGGCTCCGTGACAAGTACTATTCCATGCTGGAATAGAAGCGCTCTCGCTTGCACAGGTCCATCGTCAAGAGAACTAAGTTGCACGAGATCATTTAGCCACGAGACATGCAGCGGGCGGTACTTAACTCGGTTCCGCTGTGTGACCTTCAGCGCAGCACGAGTGACCTGAGCCTTCCATGCAAGAAGCAGCCAGTCTTCGGTATGGCCGGTAACGTTCAAACCGGTTCGGAGCAGTGAAGGCGTTCCATACTCTCCGACATGCTCAGCGACTGTGCGTCGGAGTTGGCTAATCCCGCTCTCGTCCGTCTGATCAGCCCTATCGAGCCACCCGTGCGCTCGCGCGTGCTTAAGTACCTTCTGCAGTTCCGTCAATGTCATCTCGTAGGACGGAAGCCACGGCTCATGCACAGGTTTCGAGATATCAGCAGTCAAACGAACGCCAAGAGTTCTCGCGACACGTATCAGGTTTCCGAGACTGATACTGCGGTAGCGCTCAGCCTCATACCTTTGCACCTGTTGCTCTGGCAGGAAAAGCCGACGGGCGAGTTCCTTCTGCTTCCAGCCCTTCGCCACGCGCGCGGCAACCAGAAGCGCTCCGAGATCATCGCCTGCGCGGGATTTCAGCTCATCGGCCTCGCCGCGCTGCGCCTTCTGATAGGCTTGGAGGCTCTCGACCAACTCCTTCCGCTCAACTGTCAGCGAGCGACGAACACCATCGATGACTTCGGAAGGGAGACCGTCGACAATCGACTTGAGCACGTGCTCCGATGACAGGGCATCCGTGATCTGCTCGATAAGGATACCCACCTCACGCTCTTGGCGTTCATTTGTGATAAGTGAGACAACCGGCATCAGCCTTGCTGACACATCATATCTGTTGTGTCAAGTTTAGAGCGCGCCAGCAAACGATGGTTCCTTCCCGATCTTCGCCTGGTCATAGGATTGGCCCGTTACCCATCCATAGGATGGACCCTATCCCCATATCTTGGCGGAGGCTGCGTCATAAATTTCCACGCTGAGGGGAGACGATGGCCTTCGCATCGCTGACAACGCGTTGGCTCGTGCTATAATTTGCCTATTGCCCTCTGAAGCAGGATCACCAAACAAGCTAATATAGAGTTTGGGGAAACGACTTGCGCCGATCCGCCTCAGTATATGGTCATCGTTTTCTGCCAATGAATGGCCATGAATGAAGAAACAAACCTTGGTCTGCTGAGCATTAGCAACCAATTGCTTGAAACCTTGGTAGAGATATGCGTTGTGGCGTATTTTTGCCTTCTTCTGCCCGCTGGTGCCTTCCGCCACGAAAAGCGGAAATTTATTGCTGCCAATGGCGCTGCGTGCTTGATCCACTAGCCGCGTATTTGTTCGAACCCAAGTGTACTTTTGGAGATCAATTCCTGCGTCAAACAAATGGAGAGCGCCGTGCAAGAAGTGCACCTTTGCGCTATGGGCCGCTGTTTCACCCTGCCAAACTACATAGTCTGCAGTCGGGTCATCCTCGTCGTTGCCAAACCCATCATTTGTCGGAATTGGCACGGGGCGCGCAACGAAAGGGTCGTCCCCGTGCATAAGGGCCCAGTACAGAAGCAAATCATAGTTTAATGTGAAGACTTGCCCGTCGTTTTGTCCGAGGAAATGGCGAAGGAAAGTTCGGCAGGCCCAAAACTTTGAGTCTGGAATATCTGCCGGAATATCCGGATGGTTTGCAGCAATCGTCTCCACAAGAATTTCTTTGAGAGCCGCTGAATCGGCCAGCATTGCCGCTACGGAAGAGGCGGTGCTTCCGTAAATTGGTGCAAGTTTGGCTCCCGTTTCCAAGCTTCGAATTGCAACTTCAAAATCCTGAGTGCCTAACGCTTGAAAAACCTTCGGCAATTGGGGATGCATCGAGAAATCGGCTCTCTGAAATAGGGAGCCGTAGTGAAAAATGTCTGGCCTAAGTGCAATGCTAAAGCCATTTCCGAGAAGCAAGTGGCGCTTCGAAAACTGAACTGAGTCTTTGATTGCGTCCTGAAAAGACAGCATGCCCCCTCCAAAATAAGCTCAGCAAGATGCGCGTTCAAATTATCCGCATGCGGATCATTCGCTAGACTTTAGGCAACAATCTCATCCTCACGGACAAGGGCGCGTACCTTCAGAAACCATCAACCGGCTCCCGTGCGCGGGAAGCGCACTAGGTTGGAGATTTCTCACCTCTATCAGAGACCTGGGTCCAAATCGCAGATCAGCTCACGTGACTAAAGATGCCTAACGCTTAGGGCGTCGCCCCATTTATCATTCAGATACTCGCATACGAGGCGCCGATGGCAGTGATGTGGAGTAGCCTCCGAACAAAGTAGACAGGCGCCCGCCAACATCTCCGGCTTGAGACGTTGCTCGATTTTACGCTCTGCCATCAAATCCAAAAAGCGTTCTTGGTACACACCCCAATCACCCTTCTCCTTTTTGTATGCCTTCAGAATATTGTCAGTCGGAGCAAGTATAGGCTGATGAACATATTGAATTCCACCGATTTTTTTCAAAAAATATGCCAAATCATCAGCCTTAGCGAATGCTGCGAGCTGTGAGGTATTGTGCAAACGCACATCGACAACCTTTTTTACACCAGACTTTAAAAGGCGTTCAAAAAAATTCTCAGCGTTTGATTTTGTAAATCCTATCGTAGAAACATTGATCTTTTCCAAAGTCTACTCCGCAGCTATATGATCTGATGTATCACTGGGCGGTTCTGAATACGCCACCTTCCGAGATCGTTCCCGATAGGCTGCCGCCAGTCTATCTTCGCGCGGAACGAATAGATCTTCATCCTGCTTGCCTTCTAAACGCAGCAGCTTTTCCTCGATATCTCTCTGATCGACGATTTTTCCGTTTGATAAGATATGTCTAACTGCCAAATCACGCTCGGAAAGGGCCCGACCAACCAGCAGACAGCGATGGCAATCCAGAGGATCATGCTCGGAACACATCAGTGCAATGCGATACTTCTGGGCACCCTCAAGCACACGCTGAATCCCACGCTTGAAGTCTGATGACTGAGCCATGCGTTCATAGTTTGCCACACCCTCGCAATAGAACTGCTTACCTGCTGGTCGACCACCAAGCTCTTTACCCAAGAACGAGTAGGCGACGCCATCCAGCGGGAGTTCGCTTTTGAGTTGGGGCTGGCTGAACTGCGGAGAGCGGCGCGAGAAAGGTGACGTTCGGACATCAGCGATTGCAGTTACGCCAGCTTGCCGAAGCAGCGATAAAAAAGCCTCGTAGCTAAGGTTCGAATGGCCGATTGTAAAAATTTCGCCGGCTGCCTTCATTTTCTCGTCCTGCGAGCGGGGCCCGCTTAGTTCAGGGAAGAACCGCAGCTATCAGTTTGTAGGCGTTCCCTTGCCACGGCTCTCCTAAACTAATGCAAAGAGTGGCAGCACCAAGGTCGAAAGCTCCATCCTTGCCTGCTAGATACCGCCTTTCCACAACTGGATCGGTTATGCTCAATAGATATTCCGCCCCGTTGAACGTGAAAAGGCCCCGTACCCTTCGTTTGCCATTCCCAAATTCGGCGCCTTCCACCCCTACATGCACCTGCAGATTATTTACGGATATCAGGCGAAGTGAATATCCGAGCTGATTCGCTTGGGGTTCGGACACCCTATCATGCCGGCCATTGTAGCTGGACGACTGGTTGTTCCAAAGGGGGCCATTCACATGATCAATCGCGGCTGCTACCTCTTCGGCGGTCGCGGTACGAATTCTCTTCCAATAATAATCGTCATCTATGACGTGGTTTTCAACCTGGAAGCCGTGCGGGTTTGGTCGTTTCATAGGAATTGATATTACGTCAAGCAGTTTCGGATCGGCACCATCTTCGAACCGGCGGTCTGTCTCAGACAGTTCGCCGCTCCCCCTGTCGCTCACGGGGCGAACCCAACCGCCCACACCTTGCTCATTAACTTCCTTTCCAGCAATACACCTCCCAGAAATCTTTCTTGAATTCGCCAGGCATATTATCACTTTCCGATACGCTATCGACATTTTACCCCCCTTATCTTTTCTTCTTAGGCCCCCTCATTTCATAATTTATCCGTAATTTTCGCTCTTTAATCAAGCTGTTTCGTATAGGATATTATTGATCTTCTGAAACAGCCCATGAAATCATTCCTATCATGATAGTCGGTTGCCGCCACTACGAAGATTTTGTCTTTGCAGGGCCCATGTTTTGAAGAGAGTGCACTGTATTACTTCCAGCTTGACGACTGTCGCAGATTGACACCGCCCCTCCAAGCCGCAGACATTTCTTGCGATACCAGCAGGTATCGTTGTCGCCTTGGGCTCCCTCACCGCCTCTTAAAATACTGCACCTCCTTCTCATGCTTCTCCGCCGCCTCGCGCGTGTCAAACGTGCCCAGATTGCGCCGTTTCCCGGTCCTCTCATCCTTCTTGCGGGAATAAAGCCGGTATTTGCCGTCCTTGAGTTTGCGGATCATCTCGCTCTCCCTGATCAGGATTTGGCGGCCTTCCTGGCCTTCCGCCCGCGCGCGGCGTGATCGGTGCCAAGGCGGTCGAGCAGTGCCTGCGCGTCGTCGCCCGATATGCCGGTGGGCATGGCCAGTTCCTCGACCTCCAGCACGTCGGTGCTGGCGATCTCGCGCGGCAGCGGGTCGTCGGCCGTCAGCGGCAGGGCCGCTTCCCTGTCGATCTCCATCGCGGCCTGGTGCCAAAGCCGCTCGTGGTCGCCGCCGCCTTCGCGCTGCCAGATGGCGTAGGCGCGGTCACGGATCTCGCGGTCGTCGGTCATTCGTCAATCCCCCGCAGGGATGAACGCCGTGCCGGTGCGAACGTAGAACGAAACCCCACGATCGCCTGTCTCGCCCCGTGGAGTTCGAGAACCCACCCATGCTAGCCTCCATCGAGCCGCGAAGCTCGGGCCAGGGGGCAAGTCATGTTGGATCAATGGACTGATTTCTTCGTCATGGTGGGCGGCGGCGCGGCGGGGCTTGCCGGGTTGATCTTCGTCGCGATCTCGATCAATCCCGAACGCATTGTCCGCAACACGACGCACAAGAACCGGGCAATCAACATGCTGTCGGGCTTCAGCGCGATTTTCATGGCATGCAGCCTTGCGCTTCTGGGAGGTCAATACCTTCCGGCACTCGGCCTCGAATGGCTTTTGCTCTGGGGCATAGCAACATTCATCTTCGTCAGAGGATATGTCGTGGCCATCAAGGCGGGGATGAGCACCATCGGGTTGACCGGGCCGCGGCTGGCGGGCGGAACGATGTGTTACCTGGCCGAAGTTGCAGGCGCGATCTTGCTTATTCTCGGGCGCGGCGTGGGCCTTTACATCGCGGCCCTCGGAACCATCGTCCTGTTCGCCTTCCTGATTTCAGGCGCATGGCTCCTCATCATCGGCATCTACGAAGAGCCGACCAAGGGATGAGATCGACGCCAGGCGCTGCAGAGGCAAGCACCCCTCAATGCCGCTTGAAATACTGCACCTCCTTCTCATGCTTCTCCGCCGCCTCGCGCGTGTCGAACGTCCCCAGGTTCCGCCGCTTGCCGGTCTTCTCATCCTTCTTGCGTGAATAGAGCCGGTATTTGCCGTCCTTGAGTTTGCGGATCATCTCAGCTCTCCCTGATCAGGATTTGGCGCGCTTCCTGGCCTTCAGGTTGCGTGCTGCCTGTTCCAGCGCAGCGCGGTCGGTGCCCAGGCGGTCGAGCAGCGCTTGCGCCTCGTCGCCGGATATGCCGGTGCGCATGGCCAGTTCCTCGACTTCCAGCACGTCGGTGCTGGCGATCTCGCGCGGCAGCGCGTCGTCGGCCGTCAGCGGCAGTGCCGCTTCCCTGTCTATCTCGGCCTCGGCCCGGTGCCAATGATGCTCGGGATCGCCGCCGCCTTCACGCTCCCATATCTGGTATGCGCGCTTCTGGATCTTCTCGTGCCGTTCGTCGCCCATTGTCGTTCCTCCTTCGTGTCAGGGATGAACGCCGCGGTGATGGGATTGATCCAAAAAATTTGCGTGATCGCAGGTCCGAGCGGAATTGCCGGATGGGTGGGAGGGCGCGTGGCGCCTATTCGCACTGGCGCCTCGGCCCACCGGAATAGGGCTGGTAGCTGTTGTCCTCGGGACGGTAGGAGCGGTAGCGGCTGAAGCAGGATTGGACGTGGTCGTCCGAAAGGCCCGCTGTCGCCACCAGCGGCGCGGCGCCGCCCTCGACATAGCTGACATCGTCGGGCTGCTGCGCGGCCTGGCCGGCGTCGGCACTGGGGTCGAGATAGGGCGAGACGCAGGGGCGCTGCTGTCCGCTGTAGGACATATAGCTGTTGTCGTCGGGGTTGTAGGAGCGATAGCGGTCTGCGCACCAGCTGAGATGAGCCGCCGGCAGCCTGGCCAGCTGCTCGCCCGCATCGGGCGCCACCGCACTGGTAATGGTCGGGTCGACCGACTGCACCCTGGCGGCGGCATCGGGCGCGGGAGGCTGCGCGGCGGCCACGCGCTCCAGGCCCGGCGCGGCCTTGTCCACTGGCAGTGCGTCCTTGGTCCACAGCTGCGAGACGCTGCCGGCGGGCCTGGCCTGATGCACCGGCTTGGCCAGTATCAGCCAGGCGGCGAAAGCCAGCCCGCTGGCAAAGACCGCAAGGGTGAGGACGAAGCCTGCGACCAGTGCCAGAACCGCTTTCATCACACACTCCTTGAGCCTCCGCTAATAGAATGCGGGGGATCAGGACTGGTTCCAGCGAGCGCAATACTGACGGCCTTGCTGCCTCAAACCGGCAGGTGCACATCCACGGAGAACTGGTTCTCCACGGCCAGCAAGGCCCTGACCATTTCCTTGTCGCGCTGGCGCTTTTGCAGATACCCGGCCAGCAGCCAGTCCAGCGAGAACCGGCCGGCGCCGACGGCGGCCAGCACGAACATGCCGCCTGATATGGCGAGGTCCTTTTCGAAATGCAGCAGCTCGTTCTGGCTGGCGAAGTTGACGTGGAACAGCAAGGCCGTGGCCAGGCAGAACAGGCCGAGCCCGATGCCGCCCAGCCGCGTCAGCAGGCCTGAAGCCACCGAGAGCCCTGCCCCCAGTTGCAGCGCGATGGTGGCGACGAACAGCGGCAGCCCGACGCCAAGTGCTGCCATCGCCTTGGCGGCACCCTCGAAATGGGTGGCCAGCGTCACGCCCTCATGCAGGAAGATGAAGGACATGAGCAGGCGGCCGGCAAGCAGTGTCACGTCCCTGATGTGGTATTTCGTGGCGAGGCCGGTGAGCTTCGCGGCGATTTCGTTCGGTGTCATGGTCAGCCTCCAATTTTTGAGCGCAGGCAAGCGCCGCCCGCCGTGGGACGCGCGCAAGCACGGCGCCTGACGGGTCTGATCTTCGAAAAGGCCGGAGCCGGCTCGAGGGAGAGGCGCCGGCTCCGGCAATGGGCGCCAGCCACGAGCGCCCAAACTGGTGGTGGGGGACTGGATCGGTCTGTGCCAGTCCCCAACGCGGGCCGCTTGGCGGCCACCTCTCCCCCAGTCCGCGACTGACCAGCTCGAGGCTTGATTGCCACGTGGTTCCCCCAATCCGTCGCTGCTTCGCAGCGCCACCTTTCCCCCTCCGGAGGGAAAGGAAGGGAGCATTGCCGGACGAGCGTTGCCGGCAAAAAGCCTGGCGCCTTTCCTCTACCCCGTCGATCGGGGGGTCCGAAGGACGGGCGAGACCCGTGGCTCGCCCCGGCAGTGGCTCGGCGAAGCCGAGACGGAGTGGGGGTCGACCGACGCAGCATAAGACAATGCATGGCCAAGCTCATGGCCACGTCCGTGGGGGAGTTGGAACGGGTCACCGCTTACTGCGTCACCTTGGTGTCGATGGCCTTCTGCAGGTCGGAAAGCTCCTCGCAGCCGGCGGGGCAGAGTTTCTGCAGCGAGGCCAGCTGCTCCTTGGCCTTGTTCATGTCGCCGGTCTCGACATAGAGCTCGCCCAGATATTCGCGGGCGGCCTTGTGGTCGGGCTTCAGCTCCAGCGCCTTGTTGTAGTAGGTCAGCGCGGTGGTGACGTCGCCGGTCTTGCGCAGCGTGAAGCCGAGCAGATTGTAGACGTCGGCCTGCTGGTTGTCCTGCGCGAGGTCGCGCAGATCGGCCAGCGCGCCCTTGTAATCCTTGGCGGCGATCTTGGCCTGGACGGCGGTGAGGTCGGGCGCATCGGCGCCCTCGATATCATCCACCGCATAGGCCGGCATGATCGTTGCAACGGGAACGATGGTCAGCACGGCGATGGCGCCGAGCAGGCCGAACAGGGCGTTTCTGCCCAAAATAAGCTGTTTCATTGTCTTTCTCGCTTTGGTTTGTGCGTTAGCGTTGAGAGACCGTTTCGAAATTCGCTTTGGCGAGTCATATGATGGTGGTTTCGAGAACCGGAGCGGAGCGGACGTTCGGGTCCGTGAGCACCGGAAGCGCAGAAAACGCCTTCAGATGGCCGCCAGAGTAGAGTTTCCAAACGGTCTCAAATCTGAACGGGAGAGAAGCCATAGGCACTCCCGTCCTTGACGAAGACGCCGGTGCCGGGGAACGGGAAATGCGACCCGGAAATGCGGATATTGTCCGCGATCACGCGGTCGATGATCTTGTGGCGCGTGGCAATCGCGGTCGGCCCATCCTGGTCGTAGGCGCCCTGCCATTCCGGATGCGGCGCCAGCAGGGCCGGCACATACATGGTGTCGGCCGAGATCATCAGCTGCTCCTTGCCGGAATTGGCGAGGTACACCGAATGTCCCGGCGTATGGCCAGGGGCGGCGACGATCTGGATGCCCGGCGCCACTTCCGCGCCGTCCTGAACCAGCTTCCAGTTCTTCCATTTCGGGAAGTTTTCGGCGATGCGCTTGCCCGCCGGCTTGCGGCCCTCCGGCAGCTTGGCCAGCCGGCTCGGGTCGGTCCACCAATTGTATTCGGTGGCGTTGACGATCAGCTCGGCATTGGGGAACACCGGCGTGTTGGTGCCCTTCTCCATCAGGCCCCAGACATGGTCGGGGTGGAAATGCGAGATCATGATGGTGTCGATCGCCTTGTAGTCGATGCCGGCGGCGGCCATGTTGGCCGGCAGGTGCGTGGCATTGGCCTGCCACTGGCCGACGCCCGAGCCCGCATCCATCATGATCAGCTTGCCGCCCATCTTCAGCACGACGACGGTGAGCGGGATGGGCATGAACTCGGTGGTCAGCCCCGCCTTGGCAAGCGCCGCCTTGGTGTCTTCGACCGAGACATCCTTGATGAAGGCCGGGTCGTGCGGCTTCTTCCAGATGCCGTCGTAGATGGCGGTGACCTCGATGTCGCCGACCGTGTATTTGTAGAAGCCGACGGTCGGCTCGACCGGCGTCTGCGCGAAAGCGGGGTGGGTGAATTCGAGCTTGGCGGCAAGGCCGAAAGCGGCAGCGGCGGCGGCGGATTGAAGCACTGTGCGGCGTGTCATGGTGAACATTGTGGTCTCCTGGGTTGTTGTGGCGGAAGGGCGACGGAGGGCCACGCCACATGGCCCTCCGTCCTGATCGCGGGCTGGGTCAGGACCCTCGAGAGCGGTCCGGACCCAGAACTCAGTTGCCCCAGATGCCCTGGCCTGGTTCGTCCGCGTCAGATTTCGTTGTCGCCTGGACACCGTGCCGGACCATGTCGGCCTTGCGGATCGAGGCGGTGTGGGTGTTGTCGACCATGGCGGCCGTCTGGTTGGCGGTGCGGTCGCCAAAATGATCGCTGCCGGCAAAGACGCCCGTGGTGGCCACGAGGATGGCGGCGGCGGTGAGAGCGAGGGTTTTCATGTCGGTGCTTCCTGTTTGTGAGGTTTGAGAAGGGGTTCGAAGATCGGGGGCGCTCAGCGGCCCCAGAGACCCTCGTCGTTGTGCCGGTTGATGATGTCCTGGACCGAACCTTGGCTCGGCCCGGTCGTCACCTTGGTGTCGACGCCGGCCGGGTGCGCAGTGTAGGGGATCGAGGCGGTGGCATTGGTGTCGACGGAAGCGACAGGCTGATTGACAGTGTCGGCGCCGAAATGGTCGCTGCCGGCAAAGGCGGCACTCGAGGCAAGCAACATCGCGGCCACGCTGAGAGCGAGCTTGGTCATGTTCGTAAATCCTTGTTTCGTTTCTTCGCGTCGCGGACCGGATTGGCCCCGCTGAAGGGAAGACCCGGCAAGCCGGTGCTTTATTCCCGGGGGTGGTGAGATTTTTTTGAGAGGCGGGGATTCAAGGGGCGCGGCCAGACAGGATCTGGGTGAAAGGCGGCGGCATCACCTCCGGAAAAGACCTTCAAGGGCAAGGCAGGAGGAGCGCTCAGACACAATTCAGAAACAAGTTTCAACAATTCGGAAAAACTGGCGAAAAGATCGGATGGCATAACCATCCCGCGGGGGACTGTGGGGACTTCCTTTTCGGAACTTTCGGTCCGCCATCGACAAGGGTCAAATTGCAGCAGCGGCACTGCCGAAAATGCCTGCTCGAACGGCGGCATGAACAGCCGGGCGATGCGCGGCCAGGACGAGAAAGTATGGAAATGGATTACGGTGTCGACTTTGCCAGCCTGGACAGGGACACGGCACGACCGGGCGCGGACCCCGAAACCGGGCTGGCCCAAAATGGCCTGGCGGGCGTCGATACCCTTGTAAGGGCCGCTCAGCGGGCCGCGCATGCCCAGATTCTGACCGGCGCCGATTTCGCCCGCGCAGGCCAGCCCGACGAGCGGCTCGACGCGTTCTTCGAAGAGCTCGCCGCAACATTCGCCACCTTGCCGGCGGTGATCTCCGACGGAAATGTCTGGACGTATCAGGAGCTGGACAGCCGCGCCAACCAGTTCGCCCGTGTGCTGATCAAGCGCGGCGTGCGGCCGGGCCACCGGGTCGGGCTCATTCTCGACCGGTCGGCGGAGACCTATGTCGCCTTGCTTGCCGTCGTGAAGGCGGGGGCCGCCTTCGTGCCGCTGGCCAGCGCCTTTCCGCAAGAGCGCATGGCGCTCATCATCGAAGACGCCAGCGTCAGCCTGATCGTCACCATCGCCACCTATGCGTCGCGGGCCGACCAACTGCCGGTCCCCCATGTGCTGATCGACAGCGCCGCCGCCGAGATCGCCAGACAGTCCAGCGCGCCGCTGAAGCCGCAAAAGGCGCTGGCGGAAGACATTTGCTACATCCTGTACACGTCGGGAACGACCGGCAGGCCGAAGGGCGTGGCCATCCGGCACCAGAGCTTCGTCAACTTCATCCGGGTGGCCGCCGCATCCTACGGCTACAGGCCGGGCGATCGCGTCTACCAGGGCATGACGATTGCCTTCGACTTTTCCTCCGAGGAGATCTGGGTGCCGTTCGTCGCCGGCGCGACCGTGGTGCCCGCGCCCGGCCAGATGCCGCTCGTCGGCGAGGAACTGGCGGATTTCCTGCGGTATCATGAAATCACCTGCATGGCCTGCAGCCCGACGCTGCTGTCGTCGATGACATCGGATGTGCCCAGCCTGCGCACGCTGCTGGTCGGCGGCGAGGCCTGCCCGCACAATCTGGTGGTGCGCTGGTCGACGCCGGGCCGGCAGATCCTCAACACCTATGGCCCGACCGAGGCGACCGTCACGGCTACGATGGGCGCGCTGACGCCGGACAAGCCCGTCACCATCGGCGCGCCACTGCCCACCTATTCCATCGTCATCCTCGACCCGTCGCTGCCGGAACTGGCCGAGCCTGGCGAACTGGGCGAGATCGGCATTGCCGGCATCGGGCTCGCGGTCGGCTACCTCAACAGGCAAGACCTGACGGAACAGAAGTTCATCGCCGATTTCATCGGCCTGCCGAACAACCCGTCGCAGCGCATCTACCGCACGGGCGACCTTGGCCGGATCAACGGCGATGGCGAGATCGAATATGCCGGGCGCATCGACACCCAGGTCAAGATCCGCGGCTATCGCATCGAGCTCGGCGAGATCGAGGCGGTGCTGCTGGACCAGCCGGAGATCGCGCAGGCGGCCGTCACCACCTGGGAGATCGAGCCCGGCCGCGTCGAACTCGTCGCCTATTACGCGCCCAAGGCCGGCCAGCCGGCGCTCTCGCGCGCCGATCTCGCCCAGACGATGAAGCGTCGCCTGCCGGACTACATGGTGCCTTCCTATCTCGAGGAACTGCCCGCGATCCCGATGACGGTCTCCAACAAGGTGGACCTTCGCCAGTTGCCGAAGCCGACAAGCGTGCGGCTTTCCGCCGACCGGGAGATGGTTGCGCCCGGCAATGACGACGAACGTTTCCTGGCCGACGCGCTGGCCGCGGTGCTGAAATTCGACGAGGTCTCGGTCGAGGACAATTTCTTCGACGATCTCGGCGCCAACTCCCTGCTGATGGCGCATTTCTGCGCCCGCGTGCGCACTCGCAAGGAATGGGCGACGACGTCCATGCGCGACATCTATCTCCATCCGACGGTGGCGCGCCTGGCCAAGCACCTGAGCGTCTCGGAAGAGGTGACGACCGCCGCCAACGAGCCTGTTTTCACCCGCCAGGCATCGAATCTTGCCTACTGGACCTGTGGAATGGCGCAGTTGCTGTTCTACGCGGTCTACAGCTATGCGGGCCTGTGGGCGCTCAACATCGGCCTCAACTGGATGTATGACACGCTCGACGATCCGCTGCAGCTCTATATCAGGTGCGTGGCGCTATCGGCCGGCGTGTTCTTCGGCATGACGGGCTTTGCCGTCCTGGCGAAATGGGTACTCGTCGGCCGCTGGAAGGCAGAGGCGTTCCCCATCTGGGGCCTGCGTTACTACCGCTTCTGGGTGGTCAAGACCTTGATCCGCACCGCCCCTGTCGTGCTGTTCCGCGGCAGCCCGCTCTACAGCTTCTATCTGCAGATGCTGGGAACCAGGATCGGGAAGAACGCCGTCATCGAATCCAAATCCGTGCCTGTCTGTACGGATCTGATCTCGATTGGCGCCAACACCATCCTGCGCAAGGAATCGCTGATCCTCGGCTTTCGCGCGCAGTCCGGCTACATCCACATGGGACCGCTGACCATCGGCCGCGATGCCTTCGTCGGCGTCGGCTCGACGCTCGACATCGACACCTCGATCGGCGACGGCGCCCAGCTCGGCCATTCGTCCTCGCTGCAGCGCGGGCAAAGCATCCCCGATGGCGAACACTGGCATGGCTCGCCGGCCGTGCCGACCACGGCGGACTATTGCAAGGTGCGCAACGAAAACCCTTCCGACATCCGGCGCTTCCTCTTCGAGGCGGTCCAGCTGATCGGGCTGTTTGCCATTGTCATCCCGCTGCCGCTGCTGTTCCACAGCTATTGGGAAAATGTCGGCGACGACTATCAGGAGACGATCGGCGTGGTCGCCGTCGGCACCACGGTCACGCTTTTCGGCTATATCGCCACGGCTTTTATCGCCGCGACGGTGCTGCCGCGCCTGCTCAGCGTGATCCTGAAACCCGGCCGCACCTACACGCTTTACGGCTTCCGCTACTGGCTGCAGGCCGCCACCGAGTTCACCAGCAATTCCCGCGTGCTGGGGCTGCTGTTCGGCGACAGTTCGGCAATCGTCTATTACATGCGCGCCATCGGATGGAACCTCAACAAGGTGGTGCAGACCGGCTCCAATTTCGGCTCCAACCAGCAGCACGAAAACCCGCTTCTGTGCGAGATCGGCACCGAGACCATGGTGTCGGACGGCCTGTTCATGATCAACATGCACAAATCCGCCTCCGCGTTCCGGCTCGAGCGGACGCGCATCGGCGAACGCAACTATCTTGGCAACAACATCTACTACCCGCCGGATGGACGCACGGGCGACAACGTCCTGCTTGGCACCAAGGTGATGATCCCCATCGATGGGCCGGTGCGCGAGAATGTCGGGCTGCTGGGTTCGCCTGCCTTTGAAATCCCGCGCATGGTCAATCGCGACAAGGAACTCATCGCCGGCGTCGACGAGGCGGACCGACGCCAGCGCATCCCGCACAAGAACCTGCACAACGCGGTGACGATCCTTCTGTTCATGGCCACGCAATGGGTCATGCTGTTCGCCACGCTGGCGATCTGGGACCGGGCGCTGAACTACTACACCGAATGGGCTGAAGTCGCTCTCTTCGCCGCCGTGCTCCTGACCTCGGCGATCACCATTCCGTTCTACATCTTTGTCGAGCGGGCAAGCCTTGGCTTCGGCAGGCTGAAGCCGCAGATGACGACGATCTACGACGTCGCCTTCTGGCGACACGAACGCCATTGGAAGCTTGCCGATTCTCCGATCGTGCGCCTGTTCTCCGGCACGCCTTTCCGGCCGATGATCCTGCGCATGCTGGGCGTCAAGGTCGGCAAGCGGGTTTATGATGGCGGAGCCAACCTCACCGAGCGCTCCCTGGTCGAGATCGGCGATGATGTCACGCTCAACGAGGGCTGCGTCATCCAGGCTCACTCGCTGGAGGAAGGCGCGTTCAAGTCCGACTATATCCGCATCGGCAAAGGCTGCACGCTCGGACCGTCCGCCTTTGTCCATTACGGCGTCGTGATGGGCGAAGGATCGGTGGCCGACACCGATTCCTTCGTGATGAAGGGCGAGGAACTGGAGCCCTACTCGATCTGGCGCGGCAACCCGGCCAAGCTGCATCGCTTCGTGATCCCGGTCACGAATGACGGCGCCAAGGCGTCGGCTTGAAGGCCGGAGAAATCCGTCTCGCCCCAGTGACCAAGGCCAATCGGGCCTTGGTCGCGTCGCTGGAACTGGCGCCGGAGCAGATGGATTTTGTCGCCGGCAACGCAGAGTCGCTGGAGGAGTCCCAATCCGACGAGGACGCGCGGCCCCGCGCAATCATGGCCGGGGATCGCCTCGTCGGTTTCCTTATGTACGACGCGCCGGAAGATGACGACGAGGCGCGCATCTACCGCTTCATGATCGACCGCGCCTGGCAGGGCAGAGGCTACGGCAAGGCCGCGTTGCGCGCGGTGCTGCACGAGATCGGCGGGCTCGGTCACGTCAGGCACGTCTCGATCTGCTACGAACCGGAGAATGAAGCGGCACGCCAGCTCTATCGCACCGCCGGTTTCGTGGAAGAAGGGCTCGACGAGGACGGAGAAATGATCGCCGACCTCGTCCTGGCGAAGGGATGACCATTGACCCGGCCGCCCTCCCCTGAAGCCGCGCTGGCCGAGGCGATGGCGGCAATCGCGCCCCGGAATGTCCTGACCGGATGCCGGGTGATAGGCCATGCGGACGAGACCCATCTGCTGCCCGAGGAAGCGCGCTCCATCCCCGCGCGCCGGCCGGCCATGCGGCGCGCCAGCGGCGCCGCCCGCTGGATCGCGCACCGGCTGCTGGCCGATGCCGGCATCAGCGACCTCGCCATCCCACGCGCGCCATCCGGCGCTCCGGTCTGGCCGGACGGGATAATTGGCTCGCTCGCCCATGACGACGACATGGCCGTCGCGGCGGTCGCGCCTGTCGGCGGTATCGTCTCTCTCGGCATTGACGTCGAGCCCGCCGAACCCTTGCCCGACGACATTTTCGCGATCGTTGCAACCGGCGCGGATCGCACCGGCGCGGCGGATCCGCGGCTTGCCGGCCGCATCCTGTTTGCCGCCAAGGAGGCGGTCTACAAGGCGGCCTTTCCGCTCGATCGCCAGGTGCTGGGCTACGAGGATATCGCCGTGGACCTCGACGCCGGCCGCGCGACGACGAAGACCGGCCGCATGCTCAGCCTCGCCTACTGCGTCGCCCCGCGCGTGGTCGTGTTGGCGTTTGTCGGGCAATAGCGCCGATCTATTCGCCGACGATCTCCCGATAGGTCCTCACCACGCCGTCCTGGCCGCGTATCCGCCAGGTGTCCCCTTCGCGGCCCTCGATAGGACATGGCCCGAGCGACACCTTGCCGCCGCCTTCCGGCAGGTCGAGCACATAGACGGGATTGCAGATGCCCGACAGGCGTGCCCTCAGCGCCTCCACCAGCGCCTGGCCCTGCGCGATCGTGGTGCGCCGGTGCGCCATGCCGCGCGCCAGATCGCCATGGTGCAGGTAGTAGGGTTTTACGCCCAGCCGGTACATCAGCTCGCGGCAGAGCTCCTCCAGCACTTCGACATTGTCGTTGACACCCTTGAGCAGAACGCTCTGGTTGAGCAGCACGAAGCCCGCCTGCCGCATGATCCGGCATGCCACCTCGGTCGCGGGCGTGATCTCCCGCGCGTGGTTGAAATGCGTGACGACCGTGACCATCAGCCGGCCCTGCAGCACAGCGACCAGCCCTGATGTGATGCGCGACGGCAGCGCCACCGGCACGCGCGTGTGGATGCGGAGCAGCCGCACATGCGGGATCGCCTCGATGCGCGCGAAGATTTCGGCCAGGGCCTTGTCGGGCAGCGACAGCGGGTCGCCGCCGGTCAGGATCACCTCGCGGATCTCGGGATGATCCGCGATATAGGCCAGCGCCGGCTCGAGCGCCTCGCGCGTATAGCCGCGGCCGATCGAGGTCAGCGATTCCTTGCGGAAGCAGAACCGGCAGTAGACCGCGCATTGATAGGTCGGGAACAGCAGCACCCGGTCGGCATGGCGGTGCGTCAATCGCGGCACCGGACTGAACTCATGGTCGGCGATCGGATCGCCAAGCTCGCCCTCCACCTCCTCCAGTTCGCCCAGTGACGGGATGACTTGCGCTCGGATCGGATCGGCCGGGTCATTCCAGTCGATCAGGTCGAGATAGGCTTTTGGCGCACGCACCTTGTGCAGCGCGGCCGCCGCCTGAGCTGCTGCGCGCTCGGCCGGCGACAGCGGCAGGCAATCAAGGTCGCGCACATGGCGCACGCCCTGGCGGACATCGTCCTGCCAGTCGGGGGCGCGGGTTGCATCTTTGAGGTCGGTCATTGCAGGTCTCGGAGTGGTCGCGCGGACCTATCGGCCGTAAGTAGGCTTCCGTCAACAACCGCGCTTGGCGCAGATTGTCTTGCGGCATGGGGGGAGGAACCTAGGTGTTGCAGCGCCGCGCAGACCCCACCCGGAACCTCGGTCCAGTGGGGGCCTGGCGCAAGGCTTGCAGAACCAGGTTCGTGACACACAACCTGATCACACAGCCGTTCCCGCCGCCATCGCCACAAAAGCACTCTCAATGCTCTCGAACCTCAGCTCCGGATAAAGCGCACCCGCCTCCGGAGTGTCCGTTTCAAGCGCGGTCTCGCCACGGATCCAGAAGGCCCGCAGCAGACCGAGGCTGGGGACCGCCGCGATCAACGCCTCTAGCTCCTGCGCGCTCATCTTCACGACGCGCGGCGAGCGGCCGCTGACCCGATGCCACAGATCGATCATCGCGCCCTGCGTGATCCTGTTTCGCGCGATGCGGATCTCGCGGCGGACGGCATTGGGGTCCTCCAGCGCGCGCATGGTGACGGCGGCGATATCCTTCTCGCTGACGAAGGTCGCCGGCACGTTGCCGTCGCCATAGAGCGTCACCTCATCAGGCGGCAGCACGGCCGAACCGAAGCGCGTCAGGTCGCCCAGCGTCGCCACCCAGGTGGAGAAGAAGCCGTTGGTGTAGATCACCGTATAAGGCAGATCCGCCTCCCTGACCGCGTCGAACACGGCCCTCTTGACGTCGAGCGGCGCGATCGTGCCGGCGGCGGCGGCGGCAAAGTCGAGGCCGAAGCCGGCGGAGGGCACGAAGCGGGAGACGCCGACATCCCTGACGGCGCGCACCAGCGTCATCTCGCTGGCCGAACCGACATGCACCGAACTGATGACGCGGTCGACCTTGCCGACGGCTCGCACAAGGCTGTCATAATCGTCGAGATCGCCGACATGCACCGTCGCGCCCAATTCCCTGAGCGGCCGCATCCGCTCTTCATTGCCTGAGGTGGCTGCCCGAACCAGGACATGCAGGCTGTCGCCATTGCGCGCGCTGGCCTTGGCCATTTCGCTGCCCAGAAGCCCCGTCGCGCCGATGATCAGGGTGCTGGTCATATCCCCCTCCCATTGTGCAAGATCGAACCGTCCCAGTCGCGCTCCAGGCCAATGTCCTGCAGGCGGCGGTCGGAAAACCGGGAAATCCGGCGCAGCACGCGGCGGCGCTCGAATGCCGCCGTGCTGCGCGTGGCAAGGCCGCTCAACGCGGCGCCGATGGGTCCAAGGGTCGAGGTCATTGTCTGTCTCCTATATTCGTAGGGCGCAAACGTGCCGGTGCCGCCCATCGGGCGAGCATGACGATCGCTCACACATATCGTTGGTCTTTCAGCGCATCGGAGAACCGGAAAAGGTCGACATCGATGCGGTACGCCCTGATATTGGGCATTTCCGGGCTGGACGACAAACGACTCTTTATGCAGGATTTGTGAGCAACGCTCACAGGTCGAGATCATGCCGCGCAGATTGCCGCCCCTCACCGCCCTGCCCGCCTTCGACGCCGCCGCCCGGCATCTGAGTTTTTCCAAGGCGGCCGACGAGCTCAACCTCACCCATGGCGCGGTCAGCCGCGCCATCCGCAACATCGAGGACAGGCTCGGCATCCAGCTGTTCGATCGGGGAACGCGATCCGTGCGCCTGACCGCCGTGGGCGCGGCCTATGCGGTCGAGGTCGGCAAGGCGCTCGACCGGATCGCCGCCGCCACCATCGCCGCCACGCCCGACCGCTCGACGCGCATCCTGAGCGTCTCGACGTCGGACGGCTTCGCCGGCCGCTGGCTGGTGCCGAGGCTGCATCGCTTCCACCGCGCCAATGCCGATATCGACGTGCGGCTGGCGACCTCGGGCGTGCTGGCCGATTTCGTCAGCGACGGCATCGACATCGCCATCCGCTACGGCAAGGGCGGATACACCGGCGTGACGGCGGAATTTCTCGCTGACGAGGAGGTCTTCCCGGTCTGCAGCCCGGAACTGCTGCAAGGCGAGCATCCGCTGCGCCGGCCCGGGGACCTCAGGCACCACAAATTGATCCATGACGCCTTTCGCATCGACTGGGCGACATGGCTGCAACAGGCCGGTGTCGATGGCATCGACCCCAAGCGCGGCGTGCGCTTCGATTCCGCCACCTTCGCCGTCGAGGCCGCCGTGCATGGCGAAGGCGTGCTGCTCGGCCGCAGCGCGCTGGTCTCGGCCGACCTCGCGGCGGGGCGGCTGGTGCGGCCCTTCGACCTCGCGCTGAAATCGGCGGCCAGCTACTACCTCGTCTATCCCGACGGCGCGCTGCGACAGAAGAAGATCAGGGCGTTCCGCGACTGGCTGTTTGCCGAGGTGGCGGCTGACTGGGTCGGAATGTCCAGGAGGGATTGAGGTTGATCTCGCCCCTTCTTGGGTGAGGAACACAAGTCTTCCAAGGGTAGCGCCAGCACCCGGACCTTCGGTCCAGTGGGGCGAGCCGCGGGTCTCGCCCGTCCTTCGGCCCCCCACAAGGGGGAGGTAGAAAGCCCGCCTTTTGCCACATCTCCAGAAGAGCACTATCGCATGGGCGGACGAGGCGCTTCCTCACCCTCCCCCTTGTGGGGAGGGTCGCTGCGAAGCAGCGGGGTGGGGGCAGCGCGCGCGCCTACTCTTTGGCGCGATAGGCTTCCGGTATGACGAACACTTCGTCGGCCCGGCCATAGCCGCCGTCGGCGATCTCCTCGACCAGCACCATGGTGGTGGGCCGCACGCCTTCGCCGAAAAAGTCGACGAACATGGCTGTGGTCCGATGGATCAGGTCTTCCTTCTGCGCCTTGGAGAGTGCCGCCTGCGGCAGCTTGATGTTGGCGAATGGCATGATCGTTTCCTTTCTGTAGGGATTGGGTTTTCAGGCTTTGGGACGGAGCAGGTCGGCAAGGCCGATCCGTTCCAGGAGTTGCGCGCACGCGGTGATCAGGATTGTCCGTTGCATGTCAGCCTCCTCAGATCGCCCCGCCATTGGCACGGATGATTTGTCCGTTGACCCAGCCACTGTCCGGCCCGGCCAGGAACGAGACCACGCCGGCAATGTCATCGGGCTGGCCGAGCCGGCCGAGCGGGATCATCTTGCCGATGGCCTCGATCTGCGCCGGGCTCTTGCCGTCCATGAACAGCGCGGTCTCGACTGGGCCGGGCGCCACGGCATTGACCGTGACGCGGCGCCCGCCAAGCTCCTTGGCCAGGATATGCGTCATCGCCTCGACGGCCGCCTTGGTGGCGGCGTAGACGCCGTAGCCCGGCTGCAGGAAGCCGACGACGCTGCTGGAGAAATTGACGATGCGGCCACCCTCGCGAAGGCGTTTCGCGCCCTCGCGCATGCCCCGGAACACGCCGCCGAGATTGACCGCGATCTGCGCGTCGAAGGACGCATCGTCGGTCTGCGCGATCGGCGACAGCTTCATGATGCCGGCATTGTTGACCAGCATGTCGACGCCGCCGAACGCCTTTTCGCCGGCATCGAAAAGGGTGGCGATGCCGGTGGGGTCGGCGATGTCGGCCTGCACGGCGATCGCCTTGCCGCCTTCGGCTTCGATCGCGCCGACGACCGCTTCGGCCTCGGTGCGGCCCCGTGCATAGTTGACGACGACGGCGAAGCCGTCGCGGGCGAGCCGCTGCGCGATCGCCGCACCGATGCCCTTGGAAGCGCCGGTCACGATCGCGGTTCTGATTGGGTCGCCCGTCTTTGTCTGCTGGTTTGTCATGGGAGTCTCTCCGTGTTGCTGGTGACACGGATATAGATGCAGCCTCCTTTTGGATAATCAGCCGTCACTTGACATCACTATTCGGAAACTGCGAACAAAGGCCATGGATCGCCTGGACACGATGCGGCTCTTCGTTCGCGTGCTCGAGCGGCGCAGTTTCACCGCTGCCGCCGCCGATCTCGGCCTGCCGCGCTCAACCGCGACGGAAGCGATCCGCCGGCTCGAGGAACATCTCGGCGCACGTCTGCTGGAGCGGACGACGCGGCAGGTGAACGCCACGCAGGACGGCGAGGCCTATTACCGGCGCTGCCTGTCGATCCTGGCCGAGATCGAGGACGCGGAAGCCGCCTTCCGCAAGGCCGAGCCCTTCGGCCTGCTGCGCATCGACGCCAGCACGCTGCTCACCCGCACCTTCCTGCTGCCGCGCCTGCCGGAGTTTCTTGCGCGCTACCCCCGCATCGACCTGCAGATCGGCCAGAGCGACCGGCTGGTCGACCTCGTGCGCGAGGGCGTCGATTGCGTCATCCGCGTCGGCGAGCCGCCCGACAGCGGCATGATCATGCGCCGGCTGGGGATGATCCGCGAGATGACCTGCGCCAGCCCCGCCTACCTCGAACGTTACGGCGTGCCCGCCTCCCCCGACGCGCTCGACGGCCATCAGGCCGTGGGCTTCGTCTCGTCGCGCACCGGCGAGGTGCTGCCCTTCGAATTCACCGTCAACGGCAAGACCCGCGAGATCAGGCTGCCGGGCCGCGTCGCCGCCAACAATTCCGACACCGCCGCCGATCTGGCGCGGCTCGGCCTCGGCCTCATCCAGGCGCCGCGCTATCGCTTCGAGAAGGACCTTGCCCAGGGCACGCTGGTCGAAGTGCTGGCCGACTGCCCGCCCTCGCCGACGCGGCTATCGGCGCTCTACCCGCAGAACCGCCAGCTCTCGCCGCGCCTGCGCGTCTTCCTCGATTGGGCCGCGCACATCTTCGCCGAGGCCAATCTGTAGGGATGCGGCCATCGGTCGTGCCCATCATGGGTCTCTCGCCGCCATCGACCCCATCGCCGACGAAACCATAGGTATTGAAGCAAAATAGCGGTATTCTGCGCGGGGTCTTGGGATAAGCGGATGGATTTCAGCACGGGTCATGGCTACCTCCTCATTGGCGGCCTCATCCTGGTCGGCACCGGGCTGCTGATCCTGTCGCTGATCGTCAATCTTGGCGTCGCCCACAGCGTGCGCAACGACGTGCGCCATCGTGAAAAGCTGCTCGAATATTATCGCAACATCTTCTCACAGCTGGGCGTGATCCTGATCGGCATCGGCGTGTCGCTGTTCATCTTCTTCTTCCAGCAGAACTATCAGGACCAGCGCCGGCGCGAGACCGAGCTGCAGCAGGTTCTCGCCAAACTCGCCGCGCGCATTGCCCGCGGCGCGCCGGTGATGCAGTCGCTGGAAGAATTCGACGAGTTGCTGGATGAAGGCGGACCCTATCTCAGCCCCCAGCTTGGCGGCAAGAACACCGCCGTCAGCCTCCACGGGACAGAGCTCGGCAAACAGGCGGCCAGGATCCTGCTGGTCGAGCGAGACGTCGATCTCGCGGACTTCGAGGTGCTGAACCTGTCGCGCGATTTCGAATCCTCTTTCGTCGTCAACGAGCTGGATTCCAGGCTGTGGTTCGACATAGTGCGCGACGAGAGCGAGATCAAATACGCCACCACCCAGCTCGCCCTCGACTACAAGGACCTGCGGGACACGATCGGCGGCGATCCGCCGGAGGCAGCGGTCGCCGACCCGGAAAAGGAGAGCCGGGTCAAGCGGGAGGTGCTCGACATCTTCTACGATGCCGATCTGCTGCGCCAGCGCTCCAGGCAGCATCTGGCCCGCGCCTGCTGGCTGTTCAGCCAAGGGCGTGGCTTCATCGGCGCGGCCCCGGTCAATGCGATCGAGGCCGATGCCAGGTCGCACCAGGAATGGCTCGATCGCTCGAAGCCGGTGTTGTCGCAGGCGAAGTCGGGCAGCGGCGATTGCTTCACACTGCTCCGGTTCGGCCAGGGGTCTTGAGTTGGGGGCGATAGGCAAGGCCCGCTGCTCGGTGACAAAACCAATCACTTTCAAAGACCGGGTTGGCCGGGAGACACATTCATAGTGGTCCGAGCGTTGGTACCCGGACTTCGACAATGGCGCCCCAGATTCCAAAGGAGTAGGCTTCACTCTGTACCTAAACCTCTTGGCTGGTCGAATGAGGTTTTCGATGAACCCCCTTCGACGGCCCCCCATTCTCATCTAGTTCAGTGCTCGCAAAATTGGAGGTAGACCAAAGCGAGGGGTTCGTGAGTGGGACAGCCTCGACCTTCTTGCTACGTCACGAGGATAAGATCACCGTTGCCGCCCCAAGGGCCGCGAGGACCTGCTGGTAGGTCTCGGCGACAAGTGTGAACGTGCCATTTTCCGCAATGATAGCGCAATGACCGGTTTTCGTTTCATGTATTTCAACAATGGCGTCAGCATTGAACCACGTAGGAATTGAAGCCTTCCCACCCACAAATAGGCGAAAAGTCACAATTCTTGCCTGGGTCATTATTCGCGCGGCGATAACTTCGGCCGCCTCGGCCGTTTCATCGCTCCAATTGCTACAAATTATGCTGGTCCCCGACTTTGACGTATGTCTGTCGACATACAAAAGCTGAACCAAATTTCTAGGATTTATAGATGACGTAAGCCCGTCGCTGTTTACGAATTCGATCATCGTTTCCTCCCTCGCAAGTTGCTACATTGATCGCTTACCCTTATGTAGTCAACAAGTATTCAAATCGAACTGCGCCATTGGTCAGCTTTACTTAGGTACGGAAGCGACATGGATCGCCCCATACGCCGAGACCGATGCTGCCGGGCATGTCTGGGAAGCTGCTCCGACTCTTCTGACTAGGTGTCTGAAATGGGCCGGAAGCGGACTGTCCGTTTCCGACCCCGCCACTTACCCCGCGTTGCTTACTTCGTCGCTGAGCGCACGCTCGTTGGGATCGATCGAACCCAAATTCTTGACAACCCGGAACCGACCGCCCTGCGCCTGCGCGATGTACATGTTCATGCGAACATGGTGCTGGCCGGGGACCATTTCGGCCGGGCCACCCGGTCCCTCGCTGATGCGGGCGTGATCGAGCGCCCGGATGACCGCGTCCCGCTCGGCACTGCCCGCTTCCTTCACCGCCGCTTCCCACATCTTGATCGCCCGGTAGTGCCCGGTGCATCCGCTGCCCGCGGTCAGGGTAGCGCCACCGGGGAACCGTTCACCGTAGCGGCGCAACAGCGCGCGACCGAACGGTTCGTCGAGTTCCTGGTAGTAGTCGAGGCAGCTGTAGAGGCCTTCGATCTGATCGGACGGCACCAGATTGAAGAAGTTCTCGTCGAAGTAGGTGCAGACGATCTTGCCGCCGCGTTTGCCGAAACCCGCCTTGTGCAACTCTTCGAGAAACGGCGTCAGGCCCGGCGGGACGATGGTGTTGAAAACCACGTCGGTGCCGCTCGCCATGATCTGCTGCACCGTCCGCCGGAAATCGACGGTGTCCAGCGGAAAATACTCCTCGCCGACGATCTCGCCGCCATTGGCGCGCACCGCCCGGCTCGCCGCCTTGTTCAGCAAATGGGGCCAGATGTAGTCGGCCGATGGCAAATAGAACCGCTTCGCGCCGGTGCTGTTCATGAGCCATGGTATCAGCGGCTCGACCTGCTGGGCGGGCACGGGCCCGGTGCAGAAGATCAGCGGATCGTTTTCCTGTCCCTCATACTGTTCGGTGTAGATGTAGAGCGTCCTGCCCCGGGTGACCGCCTCGCTCTTGATGGCCAGGCGGGTCGAACTGTAGATGCCGCCGACGACCACGTCGACCTTGTCGACGTCGACCAGTTTCGCGGCCCTTGCCTTGGCAACGCTGTCCGTGGTCTCGCCATCCTCGATGACGAGTTCCACCGGCCGGCCGAGCAAGCCGCCTTTGGCGTTGATGTCGTCGACAAGCATGGTGGTGAGGTTCGCATTTGCGACGCCCATGAAAGACAATGGGCCGGTGAGTTCGGCGACAAGGCCGATCTTGATGGGTTTCGGATCCATTTGATTTCTCCAAATCTTGGGGTTCGTCGGGGGCGCGCCGCCTGGCGGCAGGCGGCACCCGGTGCGGGACATCAGGCCTCGTAGTGGCCGAGCAGCAGTGCCGCCTGCGGCTTGCCGACATGGCCGGCTTCCTGCAGGATCGCTGGCACCTCCGGATCGGACACGAAATTCTTCCAGCCCTCGGCGTCCCAGTCGAAGATCGCCCAGACGCGGTCGGGCTCGCTGGGGTCGCGGAAGACGGTCGCGCCGTTCGAGCCGTGCAGCCGGCGCTTGTCGGCGCCCTTGGTCGAAAAGATACGGATGAAGTGGTCGATATCAGCCACTTTGGTCGTTGCGAGCAGCATCTGATTTCCTCCTGTCGGTTGCGGCCGTCATTGGCCTGTCGACGGGATCACGATGCGCGCCCTGGAGCAGGCGCGCATGGGGTGGATTCCCTATGCCGGCGTTTCGCCCGGCCGGACAAGGCCGTGCTCGACCGCGTAGAGCGCGGCCGCGGCACGGGTGGTCACGCCGATCTTGGCATAGACGCTCTGGATATGGTGGTCCGCGGTCTTGGGCGAGATGTCGAGCTTTCGGGCCACTTCCTTCGCCGTAAGTCCGGCGGCGATCACGCGCAGCACCTCGACCTCGCGCGGCGTCATTCCGGCCAGCGCTCGCGGCACGGCCCGCCGCGACGGCTGCCCGGCGAAGGACAATACGGCCTCGGCGGCGTCGGGGCAGATACAGCCGTCACGCACGGCGGCTCGCAGCTGCGCCGCCGCCGCCTCGCTGGACAGCGCCTTGCGATGCGGACGTTCCTCTCGCGACGTCTGGAAGGCTTCGGCGGCGGCCAGGATCCTTGCCGCCGGGGACAGGTCCGAGCCGCCGACCTTGCGGTGATAGCCCGAGCCGTCCAGGCGCTCGTGATGGCGAAGCACGAGCGCGGCCATCGCCTCGCCCTCGCGACCGAACGAGGCCAGGGCCCGCTCGCCGTAATAGGCGTGCAGCTGTGCCGCGTCGCGTTCGCGCACCGACAGCGGACCGTTGCGCATCCAGGTCGCCACCGGCACCACCAGTTCGCCAATGTCATGGATGCAGCCCGACCAGCGCAGCGCGCGAACATCAGGGTCGGGCAGCCCGATCCGCTTACCCGCACCCGCGGCCAGTTCCGACACCATCCTCGAATGGCCCTGCGTAAACGGCATGCGCATGTCGATCATGTCGGCTATGGCCAGGAACGCCTCGTCGCAAGCCCCCTCATCCAGCGTCACCGGCGGATCCGGCTCGAGCGCCAGGATGGTCTCGCGGTCGACCGTCGCGCCGATGCCCGCCATCAGGACCGCCGCGTTGGCCGAGACGAGCCGAGCCAGATCCGCTTCGTACGGACCGTCGCCGCGGCTGGCGACGGTTTCGGCCATCCCGTCGATGCCGACGGCATCGCTGAGCGCAATCGCATCCTGCGCCAATGTGATCAGGCGCACGGCGGGCAGGACATCCTCGCCACTCAGCCCGCGCGGCAGGCCCTTGCCGTCCCAGCGTTCGTAGATCTGCCCGAGATTGCGCCGGATCTCGTCGGACAGGCCGAGCCGCTCGCCGATCCGCTGCGCGACCTCGCAATGCGCGGTGAGCACCGGGCGCGCCACCGCGAGCGCCTGCGACATCGCGGCCTCGATCGCCCTGCCCTGCGCGTCAGGCTCGAGATCGTAGTAGAATCGCTTGAAGGCCTGCACGAAGACCCTGCCCAGTTCCGCTCGATTGCCCATGTCGAGACCGACAAGATCCTGGCGCAGCGCGATTTCGTCGCCGAACGTGGCCGCCAGAAGGTCCGTGTCGGCATTGCAGCCGACATAGCGCAGCATCGACTGATGGTAGGCGCTGCGCCGAACCTCATCGGAAACGCCCGCAAGCTCGGCGATCCGCATTGCAAGCACGCAGGATTTCAGCGCGAAGTCGCGAGAATGGCCCGTGGCGAGGTCCGAGGCATAGGCCAGGACCATCATGAAGTCCGCCCGGCGTATCGAGACAGCTGTCATCGCACACCCCCAGTGATCCCTATGCTAGCCCCCTGCACCGCCGATACCTAGGGGAAAAAATCTCGAGCCGGATGCAGGTCCTGCGAGAAACAGAGTGTTCTGTTTTGGGGCCGAGTTCTGACTGTCGGCTTCCGGGCGTCGAGGCTTGAATAGCTGCCGTTAGGCGCGCGCTAATTTCAACGACGACTTTCGCCAGGATCGCACCCATCGAATGGGGAGGCGCTCAACGGTTCGTTGTGCTAACCTCGATAGCCGCGGAGGGCGCTATGGGTGAGAATCGCAAGCTAGCCGCAATTCTAGCCGCAGACGTGGTCGGATATAGTCGGCTCGCCAGCGAAGACGAAGATCGCACCTTGGCGAGGTTGCGGGCACTACGCAGCGACCTGATCGATCCGACCATCGCCGTGCACAACGGGCGCGTGATCAAGCGCACCGGGGATGGAGCGCTGGTCGAGTTCCGCAGCGTGGTGGATGCCGTGCGCTGCGCTATCGAGGTGCAGAACGGAATGGTGGAGCGCAACGCCGGTGTACCGCAGGACCGTCGCATCGAGTTCCGGATCGGCATTCATCTGGGAGACGTTGTCGAGGAAAGCGACGGCGACCTGATGGGCGATGGTGTCAACATCGCTTCGCGTCTGGAGGGCGTTGCGGCGCCCGGGGCCATCTGCCTGTCCGAAGATGCCTATCGCCAGGTCAAAGCGAGGCTCAACCTCTCGGTCGCCGATCTCGGCAGCACGCAGCTCAAGAACATCGCCGAGCCGATCCGAGTTTATTCGCTGGCGGTCGGTGCCGCCGGCGCGAAGGCGATCGCGACGTCGGAACCCTCGACGAGCCGGCCGGCAGGATCAAAGTCGGCAAAGCTGTCGATCGCCGTCCTGCCGTTCGCCAATATGAGCGGCGACACCGAGCAGGACTACTTCGCCGACGGCATCAGCGAAGACATCATAACCGACCTGTCGAAGGTCGCCGGCCTCTCGGTCATCGCCCGCAACTCCAGCTTCACCTACAAAGGCAAGAACATCGATGTCCGGACGGTCGGGCGCGAGCTCGGCGTGACTGCGGTGCTCGAGGGCTCGATCCGCCGCGCCGGCAACCGCGTCAGGATCAATGCCCAGTTGATCGATGCGCGGACCGGGACCCATGTCTGGGCGGACCGCTACGACCGCGACATGACCGATATCTTCGCGCTGCAGGACGACGTGACGCACCGCATCGTCGAAGCCCTCAGGGTTGCCCTGACCCCGGCCGAGTCGGCGCGCATCGCCCATACACCAACGAGAAACATCCAGGCGCATGATCTTTTCCTGCGCGGGCGCGAGGTCTTGTCCGGTCCTGATAAGACAAACGAGACATTCGAGCGCGCGGTCGCCTTGTTCACCCAGGCAATTGAGCTCGACCCCGACTATGCCGAACCGTATGCCGGCCTGGCTCACGCTTACAACCACGACTTTCAGAACCACTGGAGCGGGCGCACCGACAGCAAGGAACTCTCTGCCCATTATAGTCGGCTGGCGCTCGAGAAGGACCCCAACCTGCCCTATGGGCATTACATGGCCGCGCTGGTGAAGTTTTGGGAGAAGGATCCGGCCGGACATCGCGAAGAGGTGGAGAAGGCGCTTGCTCTCAACCCCAACTTCGCACTGGCCTTCGGCCTGCGCGGGGTGGGCAACATCTACAACGGCGCGCCGCTGGAGGCGATTCCGGATCTGAAGCACGCGCTGCGCCTCGATCCGCTGCAGGGCCATTTGACCTGGCACTTCATCGGCTCGGCTTATCTCCTGGCCGGGCAGTACCAGAAAGCGGTCGAGGCATTTCGCGAGCGTATCCGCGTGTCGCCCAAGACCGACCTGTCGCGGGGGCTCCTTATTGCCGCGCTTGGCCACCTCGGCGACGTCGATGAAGCACGGCGCGTGAGCGCCGAGCTAAAAGAGATAAACCCGAGCTATCGCTTTTCAGAGCACGTGGGGCGGCTACCCTTCAGCAATCCGGCCGACGCCGAACGCATCCGGCAGGGCTACGCCAAGGCGGCGATACCCGAATACGCGGACGAAAGCCCTGCGCCTGCACTAGAGGTTTCGAGGGGCCGCTAGGTCGGCGGCGCGATGAAGGCCGGCACCATTATTAAGTGGGTTTCCCCATCTCGGTGTTGGTATTTTTGATGGTATCCAACCACCTGATGTATTTTGGCGATTGGCAGGATGAAGGACCAAAAATCCTGGCTTAGTGCCGTTTTCACCAGTTTGGTTGCACCCAGTTAGAATCCGGCAACCGGAATTGAACCGCCGCCAACCAGCTGTCTCATGCGACATCCGCTCATCGAGGACGATGTCCAGTAAGCCCAACTCCAGGACGAAATATGCAGAGCGACCAAGGTCCCTTGCCATCGCTACGTTAAGACGCGAGGTCGCAGGCGGGTCAGCTTGGAGGCCGCAAGCAGACGGTCCGGATGCGGCATGCGGGTACCGATAGCAGATGCTTAACTGCGTCGACCCGAAGCGGGCGCGGACTGAATGTCAGAAAAGCGGCGCTTATGAAACGCTTCCAATTCAGCCTTCAGCTCGCAAACAGTCATGGTTGATTCGTCGATATCCTCGGCATTTTGATGTAAGCGCCCTGCCATGTCAGCGCCTCCAACGAAGTGCATCCACTGGAGTCAGCCGATCTCGATCACGAGCTTGCCTTTCGCGCTGCGGTCCTTGATGGCCTGGTGCGCAAGATGCGTCTGGTCGAGGCTGAAGCGGCGGGGATCCAGCTGAGGCATCACCTGTCCAGCCTCTACCAGCGTTGTCGCCTCGCGCAGGATCTCGCCATGGTGCGCGCGTCCCTCGCCGGAGAGCATCGGCAGAAGCGTGAAGACGCCGGAATAAGTGGCGGCGCGGAAGGATAGCGGCGCCAGCGCATGGGTGCCCCAGCCGAGGCAGCTGACCACATGCCCGAAGCGGCGAATGGCATTGAAGGACCTGTCGAGCGTGGCCCCACCGACTGTGTCGTAGACTACGTCGAAGCCGGCTCCCGCGGTATGCTCGGCGACATAGTCCTCGACAGTCCGCGTCTTGTAGTCGATCGGTGTGGCGCCCAGCCCCGAGATGAAGTCCGCCTTCGCGGGCGAATCCGCTGAGAAGACCTCGGCGCCTAGAGCAACCGCGATCTGGATCGCGACATGTCCGACACCACCGGCGGCCTTGCCGAATTCGCTGACCTTCATCCGCGCGTCATTGTCGAACTTCTCACCGACCAACGGTTTTACAGTCTGCCGCGAAGGGAAGCGGATCTCGTCTTCCGAATCCGGCCATTCGGCGAGGCCGAGGTGATCTCTCGACGGCTGTTACGCATGGACTATGGCGTCTATATCCGCGCCGGCCAGCCACACCCTATGCCGGGCAACGGTGCGGGTTGTGCGATGGTACTGATGGACACGGCGTTCGGCGGCATGCCCGATGTGGCCTGGATCCAGCGAATGTTGCCCAAGGCGCATGTGGTCCTGCGGAGCAACAATCGCGAAGTCCAAGCCCGGCTCTGCGCCCTAGGCGCTGGGATTGCAGTGCTGCCACGCCCGCTTGGGGATCCCACGGAAGGTATCGAACGTGTCGATCTCGGAGAACCGCCGCCGACTCGCGATACGTGGATCGGCTATCATAGGGACATGCGGCGCATGCGCCGTCTCCGAGCGCTGGTCGATCTGGTGATCGAGCGGCTGGCGAATTGATCGGCACCAGGCACTGGTGGAAGGGCCAACATCCTCTCGATGTCTGGCAAGATCATCGATCAATTCTGGCTGTGCTCGGAATGTCCGGTCTGCGCGGGATGATCGCCGTCGACCCACTGGACGATCATCCGGAATTGCACTTTCGCTTCCGAATACGTGCGATAGAAGTCGAGAAGTTCTCCCGTGGGTTCCGACAATCGTTGAAAGCCCGAAATGAAGGCGACGACCGTGCCGATCGTCGTCTGCCCGCGGATCACAAGATAGCCGCCAACGATCAGGACCATTAGGGACCCCACCGCGTTGGCTATATTCAGCAATGTCTTCAGCCCGAATTTCAACAAATAGAATTCAATGCGATTGCTGAAGATCGTGCGTATGGTGCGGAAGGCTACTCGGCGCTTCGGCGAGTGGCTGGCGAAGGAATTGACTGCTTGGTTGCCAAGCTTTCGGACCAGCGCGACCTGCCGTTCCACGAGTGTGTTCAGGTCCTTCTGCATGTAAAGCGCAAGCAGGATCTGCGGCAGGAGTGACATACCGCTGACCAGAGCGATCACCGGCTGCATGTAGATCATGTAAGATACGACGGAGATCATGATCGTGACGTTGACTACGCATTCGGAGATGCTGGTGCCGACAAATCCGCCAACATAGTCGATCTCGTTGCCGATGATGCTGGCGGTCTGACCACTCCTTGCGTGGTCGCGAGCGGACCTTTGCGTGGCGACCAGAGCGAGTTGGTCGCGGGCCGTCTTGACCACGCTCTCTCCGAGCCAGCCCTGATAGACGATCATTGCGTATTTCAGCCCCGCATGCAGGAGTATAGTCGCAAGATACAGGCCGCCGAGCATCAGAAGTGCCCGTACGTTCTTGTCGGCGATCGCCACATCGACGACCCGTCTCTGCAGGTCGATAGGGATAAAGTTGGCCAAGGCAACCGAAATTGCGATCACGCTGATATAGACCTGATGCGTGCCGCTGGCGCGCCGGACAAAACTGGGAAACTTCTCGCCAGGGCGCATCGCATCGGCCCTCGGCTCAAACGGGGTGAAGCGCCCTGCAATTGTCGCGAAAATTCTGCTCACCTTCGGTACCCCTCCGTCGCCTCCAATTCCGGTCCAACCGCTAAGGACAACGTACCCTGTCGGTGACCAGCTGACAGGGCATTCTCAATCGGACCCCGAACTGTCGCTCGGCCATGCCTTGCGCGCCGGCATCGGTGAAGGCCGCGAGGCGCGACGATCAGGATCAGAACCAGCGGATTGCAAAACTGCCGCAACAGGACCGCCAGCGCCTGTTCTCGCCGATGATCGGCGAACGTGTTTGGCCCGTTGCGCGCCTCGGTCGAAGTCAGCCCGGTAGGCCGAGAGCGGCATTCCTGCAGCACCTCGATAGCCGGTCGCGACCAGTAGGGCTCGCCAACGCCGCGCCACGTTGGGGATGCTGGGTTCTCGATCATCACGGTTTGATAGCGAAGAAGGCCGCGAGCCCCCTTGATCGACATCAAGGCTGGAGGAATTTACGATCCGAGCTGAAGCAGGCAGGCTGCGCGATAGATGCGCAGGAGAGCTCAGAGCGTTGCGGGAACCGGGACCACCGTCCTGCCGGAGCCGCGCCCAGGTGCTAGAATTTGATATGAGGCCCTGCGGGCGCGATCTCTAAACGTCTGTGAGATCCTCGAAGGCCGAGAAGTAGCGCAAATGCGCCATCTCGCCTGTTCGCTAGAATGTCAGCTGTTGGGATGCGGCTATGGTCTGCTCAACGACCGACATCAGGCCCAAAGCGGATGTCGTTTTCGTAAAGTTCACCTCAGTAATGCGTCGTGAGAAAAATCCGATCGCTTGTCAGGCTGCTTCCAGCGCCGGCACTATCGCCCATCGCGATCGCGTTGCGGCGCAGTGAACCATCGCAGCGTCCTTTGCGGCGATCCGGCATCGGGCGTCTGGGGCTGCGGCACAACATCCGCGTCCGGCGCGTTGCCCCCGTCAGCCCTAGTCGCCCACGCGCCGCAGCGTGCCGAGATGATTGTCGTCGAGGAAGCCTATGGTCATGGCCGACGCCTTGCCGTCGGGGCCCACGACGAAGCTCACGCCGGTTGGCCTGTCCGGTGTCTCGGCATCGGGGAAGGTCAGGAAAAGATCGCCGTCGTAATGCGCCAGGGAATAGGACCGGGCGCCGGCCGGGCCGACCTTGAGCACGAGGCCGTCTCCGGCACTTGCCACGACGGCATTGCCGAAGAAGTCGTTGGCGTAGCGGCCTTCATAGGCGCTTGCCGGCCTGGCCGGCCTGGCCGGAGATGGCGGCGCGGCATAGGTGGCCTTGGCCGCCGCGACCGCCGGGCCGAACATTCCGGCATAGATGCCGTCCCATGCCTTGACCCAGTCCTTCTGCCCCGAACCGTCGAAGACGAGGTCCGCGAAACTTTCGGACAGCCCTTCCGGCACGCCGGTCGGAAAGGCGTTGGCGATGATGACGATGCCGAGCTTCTCCCGCGGGAAGATCGTCACCAGCGTGCGTGCGCCGACGCTGAAGGCACCGGCATGGCCCCAGCTCAAGCCATGCCGGCCGAATTCGACATTCCAGCCGAGGCCGTAGAAGGACGCCCCGCCGGAGACAGGGTTCTTGCCCCGCGTCATCAGCGGCACATGCGTCTGGTCGAGCGCATCGGCAGCTATCAGCGTCTTGCCGGCATAGACCCCGTTGCCGAGGATGAGGCGCACCCATTGCGAGAGATCGCGCGCGGTGGAACTGACGCCGCCGGCGGGCGCCTGCGCATCGGGATTGCGCTCTATCTTGGCGGCCCAGGCGCCATCGACCTTGATGTGCAGCGCGGCACGATCGGCGTGCTTGACGAAGTCCGAATGACGGGAACTGGTCGAGGCCATGCCAAGCGGACGGTAGAGCTTCTCCTCGGCGACCTCCTCCCAGGGCTTGCCTGTCGGCAGGGCGGCCGCGACGGCGCCCTCGGTCAGTCCGAAATTGCTGTAGGAGTAGCCGGCACGGAAGCTGGACGACGGCGGCACGAACCGCAGGCGATGCAGGATCTCGGCCCGGTCGTAGCCTATGTCCTCGAGGTCGTCTCCGGCGGTGCCGGGCAGTCCGCTGCGGTGCGAAAACAGGTCACGGACGGTGAGTTGGCTGGTCGGATAGGGATCGGCCAGCCGGAAGGCCGGATCGAGGTCGGCGATCTTCGAATCCCAGGACACGATCCCGTCGCTGACCAGCGCCGCCACGACGGTTGCGGAGACCGGCTTGGAGAGCGAGGCGATCTGGAACACCGTGTCGGCGTCGACCGCCTCCGGCTTGCCGGCCTCGCGGTGGCCGAAACCCTTCAGGAAGATCACCTCATCGTCGTGCACCACGCCGATGGCGAGACCGGGCACCCCACCGTCCGCGACGGCGCCTTGGGCGAGCGCTTCTAGCTTCGACAGGGCGACAGCGATGCGCTCCGGCGCAATGGTGTCGGCCGACGCGGCACGCGGCCAAAGTGCCAGTAGGGCGATGCAGACCCAGATTCGCCAGAGGTTCCGTCCCAGCCGCACGTCCGACCCTCCTCTCCTGCATTCACCTGGCTATGATACAGGCCGGTGCAAACGAGGCCAATGCCTGCCGCCCCACGGTCCGCCTTCGTCGCAATCGACCATCACCACGATTTCAGGCAATCTGACGGATGAAGGCGCGCCATGGGGAGACGGAGCGCCGCCAGGGAGGACTGACATGACCGGCTTGCCACGCTACGAGGACGCCGTTGCGGCCTTTCGCATCGAGGATGAAATCGCCAGGCTTGACGGCGACCCGGCGACCGGCATCAACGCCTATGTCGAATGCTGCGGCCGCCATGCCGGTGAGAACCGGCTGGCGCTGCGCGCCATCTCGGCCGGCGGCGAACTGCGGCAGTTCAGCTTCGACGACCTCGCGGACATGTCAGGCCGCGTCGCCAACCTGCTCAAGGATGCAGGCGTCGGCCCCGGCGATGTCGTCGCCGGCATGCTGCCGCGCATTCCCGAACTCATCGCGCTCATCCTCGGCACCTGGCGCATCGGCGCCGTCTACCAGCCATTGTTCACCGCCTTCGGCCCGAAGGCCATCGAGCACCGCCTCGGCTACAGCGGCGCCAAGCTGGTGGTGACCAATCCGGCCAATCGCGGCAAGCTCGACGAGATCGAGACCTGCCCGCCGATCGCCACCCTTCTTGGTCCCGGCGATGCCTTGCCTCAAGGCGACATCGATTTCCGCGCCGCCCTTGCCTCTGCCTCCCCCGATTGCGAACCCGTCATGCGCAAGGGCGACGACCTGTTCATGATGATGTCGACCTCGGGCACGACGGGCCTGCCCAAGGGCGTGCCGGTGCCGCTCAGCGCGCTGCTGGCCTTCGGCGCCTATATGCGCGACGCGATCGGACTGCGCCCCGATGACGTCTTCTGGAACATCGCCGATCCCGGCTGGGCCTATGGCCTCTATTACGCCATCACAGGCCCGCTGCTGCTCGGCATCGCCACCACCTTCAACGAGGGCGCGTTCAACGCCAGGAACACCTATGATGTCATCGAGCGGCTCGGCGTCACCAGCCTTGCCGGCTCGCCCACCGCCTTCCGCCTGCTGCTCGCCGAAGGCCCTGAAGCCGCCGCCCGCATCAAGGGCCGGCTGCGGGTGGTGAGCAGCGCCGGCGAGCCGCTGAACCCGGAAGTGATCCGCTGGTTCGACGCCCATCTCGCCGTGCCCATCCACGACCATTACGGCCAGACCGAAAACGGCATGATGGTCAACAACCACCATGGGCTTTCGCATTCCGTGCGCGCGGGCTCGGCCGGCTTTGCCATGCCGGGCTATCGCATGGTGGTGCTGGACGACGAAGGCAACGAGCTCGGCCCCAACCAGCCCGGCATCCTCGCCGTCGACATCGCCAACTCGCCGCTGCGCTGGTTCGACGGCTACCACCAGGCCGAAACGCCGGCGATCGCGGGCGGCTACTACCGCACCGGCGACACGGTGGAATATGAGCCGGACGGCTCGGTGTCCTTCATCGGCCGCGCCGACGATGTCATCACCTCGTCGGGCTACCGCATCGGCCCGTTCGATGTCGAAAGCGCGCTCATCGAACATCCCGCGGTCAATGAGGCGGCTGTGGTCGGCGTGCCGGACCCGCAGCGTACCGAGATCGTCAAGGCCTTCGTCATCCTGGCGCCCGCCTACCAGGCCAGCCCTGACTTGGCCGAGGAACTGGCGCAACACGTCCGCAAGCGGCTCTCCGCCCACGCCTATCCGCGCGAGATCGATTTCGTCGCCGAATTGCCGAAGACGCCGAGCGGCAAGATCCAGCGGTTCCTGCTGCGGAAGGCAGAGGTGGAGAAGCGGAAGGGGTGAAGGGCCGCCTATGCCGGCTCAAATCGGGCGACGCCGGCGCAGCGGCGCGTGCCCTGTTGCAGATCGGTTCTACATTATCGCTATGACCCTGCCCGCCGCATCGAGGCGACAACCGACTTGTGCTTGCCGGACTTCGATGCCACCGCGTCCCGCATAGTCTATTCGCACCTGGATCGGCGCCGTCAGTGCACTTCCACGTCGACGCAAGGCACCTGCGCTCACCGCGCGGACCCGCACGGCGCCAAGCGGCCTGGCGGCGGACAGGATCGCCGCGCGGCAGGCTTGCACGACCGCGACTGGCGTGCCGGGTTTCGCTTTCAGTGCTTCCAGGGGTGCAAAGGGATATCCCCTGGCGAGGTCGCCCTGACCGGCTTTGGAAGGCCTGAGGACGGGCGGCAGGGCGATCGATGGCCTGGCGGTCTTGGCAATGACGGCGTTGGCAGTGGCGGTCTTGCCAGCGGCGGTCTTGGCGGACCCAGTGCCTTTCGCGGCAGAACCGCTGGCTGCCGTGGCGGCCGAACCACCGGAAGCGGCCGCCGATCCGTTTCCGGCGGACGGATCGGCGCCCAGGCCGACACCGGTCGAAAGGCCTCCGCCTGTGGAGCCAACGTTGCCGCCGGCACTGACGCCTGCGGAGCCTACGCTACCGCTGGCACTGACGCCTGCGCTGACTGATCCGGCGCCTGCGCCGACGGAAGCGCCGACATTTGCTCCGCCGACACCGCCGACGCTCGCGCCCACCCCTACGGACGCGCCTTGCGAACCGGCGCTCACTCCGGCGTCGAGCCCGAGACCGCCGACCTTGCCGCCTAAACCTGCATCGAGGGCCGAAGCAGGCCCGATCGCGATGCCGATCGTCAACGCGGCCGCGACATATTTTTTCACTGTCATCCTCCCTGCGCCGTGCATTTCGCTCACCTGTCTTTCACTGCGAGAGTGGGCGGGTTGGCAGCAATGCGGGGGGAAGAGCCATCGTTGCCAGCAGGACAGCTTGTGCTGACCTTCGACCCTTCACCTTCCATTTTTTCGGCAAGCCCGGTTGATGGGCTGCGACCGGCAGCGAACTCGCGAGCGCGCTCTTGGAAACACCTGCCTTGGGCGCGCGCACCACTGCCGCGGTCCGACGTTTCTCCCTGATACTGTCGATTTTGGCGCTGTCGATTTCGTCGCGCGCGGCACTGAGGCTGCGGGCCAGGCCGTTGGCTCTTTCGCGCTCCTGGTCCAGCGCCGCGCTCAAATCCATCGAGCTCTGCTTCAAGGCGTCGCTTTGCTTGCGAGCAATGTCGAGGGCACGCATGGCTGAATCTGCTCGTTGACGTTCCAGTTCGAGCGCTTTGCGAGCCTGCTTCGCGGCGTCGTCGGCCTGTTGCCGGTCCTTCACCGCCTTGGCCTGCTCCGCGGCGGCCAGATTTGCGCCTGTCTTGAGCGCATCGATGGTGTGACGGGCCGTGGCGAGTTCCTGCTCTAGCAGCCCGACCTTATGGCGCTCCTCATCCAGCGCCTGCTTCGCGGCGTCGTCGGCCTGTTGCCGGCCCTTCACCGCCTTGGCCTGCTCCGCTACAGACAGATTTTCGCCTGCCTTGAGCGCATCGATGGTCTGACGGGCCGTGGCGAGTTCCTGTTCCAGCAGCCCGACCTTATGGCGCTCCTCATCCAGCGCCTGCGTCGCGGCGACCTGGGAGCCATCCACGGAGGGCGGCGCTTCAGGCATCGCGGCTTTCTTGCTATCCCAGAGACTGGCTTCCGCCCTGAAATTTTCGATGGCACGCTGCGCCGTCTCCAGATTGAGCGTGAGCGCTTCGTCCGTCCGCTGCTGCGCTTTCAGGGCCTGCGCTTGCCTGGCCAATTCAGCCCGTGCCGCGGCCAGTTCGCGGCGCAAGGCCGCCTGCTCATCGTCGCCTTTGGCGATATCGGTGCGCTCCGAAACCGCGACCGGCGACCCGCCATTGGCTGCGGCGGTCGCGGACGCATCGGGCGCCAGCTGGCTATTTGCCGGAGATGCCAACAGCAGGATGAGGATTGACGAAACGACCGGCAGCATGGCGTTGCACCCGCCGCCAAATATCCCGTGAAGCACGATCGAAGGCCGTCGTTCGGTAAAGGTGAAGTCAAAGCGCAGACATTTGGACCTGGTACCCTGCAAATGATTCATCACTTGACCTCACCTGGCGCGACCCTCACCGCGATCGTATTCTCCACTTAATTCGAGCTACGGCTGGATGCCGCGTCACCTGGACGCTACCTCCTATTGCCTTGCTTGTTGTCATTCGAACGAACGAAACCTTGCTGGGGGACGGCTCCGTTCGAAATAGCGGCGCCGAGCATGCCCCGGCAGGCGCGCGGCCAGATTTCCGCGGCAGTGCCAATCTCATCGTTGGCGAACAGTGTCAGATCTTCACAAACCGATAGGCGAAGCGATCGGTCTCGCCCTTGATCGAGGGATCGAACACCTTGATCGAATGCGCATCGTCCTTGTTCGCCAGTATGGTGCTTTCGGCGTCTAGTACGAACCCGGCTGCCTCCACCTCCTCTCGGACGGATGCAGGTTCAATCCGATGCAGCGACTGGGCGTCGCTCGTGCCCGCCCCTGCGGCGGCGGCGTGGTCGACGATGACGTATGACCCACCGGGCTTCAGCCGCTCGTGGACGGCTCGATTGAAGTCGGCCGCCGTCGCGCCCTTCTTCTGAATCAGCGCGGTGTGGAGATCGTGGTAGAACAGGTGCAGCCACAGGACATCCGCGGGTTGCGTGGCCTGCGGCATCGCGACGAGGTCCGCCGAGACGGCTTCGACGTTCTCTCGGCCCGGTTCCTTCGCAAGCGTCCGCATGCGGCCGACCGGATCGTTCTTGAAGTCGGCGACTTCGGCCGGCACGAAGCTGCAGACCCGTCCTTCGGGTCCCACGACGTCGGAGAATAAGCGCGTCCAGTCGCCGTCGCCTGGGTAAACGTCAATGACAGTGGAGCCCGCGTCTATACGTGCGAACCGGATCAATTCGGATAGCTTGGATTGGTCGTACATCGGAGTCTCCTTTAGGTTGAGCATTCGACGAGTGCGAGGGGGCGATCCATGGCTGAGCCACCGTCAAAGCCGATGGCTGCAGCGGGCTTCTCAAGGCTCATGGGAATTTCTCAATTCCGCACGGATCGGATCGTACCCGATCCGTGCATCGTCGCCCTGCCGGTTGGCAGGTCAGTGTTCATCAGTCGAACTTGACCAGGTCCTTGAAGATCAGTTGACCCCAGCTGTTTCCGCGCGCCTGGACGAGCAGCCCACCTTCCGACAGCCCGCCAAGCTTGATCGGCGAGAAACCGAGATTTTCCGCAAGCGCACCAATCTCCGCCGCGGCGTCGTCATGGTCGCTCGCCAGGAACACGACCCTCCTGCCACCATGCACGGCCGGATCCTGATCAAGGACGGCAGCGACCAGATGGTTGAAGCCCTTGACCAGTTTTGCACCGGTGAAGGCCTGTGCGATGAACCTGGAAGAAGGCTGTCCCCCAAGTTTTTCAGGAGGCACGCCGTAAGCATTGGTCACATCGACGATGGTCTTCCCCTGCCAGGTGGCGAGCGCCTTCGCGACCTCGGGGTGCGACTCGAAACGGACAGCCAGAAAGATGATGTCCGCCTTGACCGCGTCGGCCAGCTTCTTGGGAATGATCGTGGGTCCGATCGCCGCCGCATCGGCTGCAAAGCTTTCCGGGTCGCGCGTGGTAGCAACGGACACGTCGATGCCCTTGCGGGCAAACGCCTTGGCCAATGCCTGGCCGATATTGCCGAAGCCTATAATTGAATAGCTCATAATGCTTCTCCGATCTTGTTTTAACGCGGGGTCAGACCTGCGCCATGCCACCGTCGACGGCGAGATCCACGCCAGTGATGAAAGAACTTTCATCGGAGGCGAGGAACGTGACGGCAGCCGCGATTTCCTCTGGCTTGCCCCTGCGACCCATTGGGATCTGTGAAGCAAACTGGGCGGCCGCTTGCTCGGCTTGCTCAGGGGTAAGCCCCGTTGTTGTCTCCAGCGCGGGGGTCTCGATTGCTCCGGGGCTCATCGTATTCACTCGGATTTTGCGGTCTTTCAGCTCCAGTGTCCAAGCGCGCGAGAAGTTGCGCACGGCCGCCTTACTCGCGGCGTATGTGCTAAACCCCGGCAATCCCAACACGTTCGAAACGGAAGAATTCAGGATGATCGAACCGCCGTCTTTGAAGAGGGGAAGGGCCTTCTGCACCGTGAAGAACAGCCCCTTCACGTTCACATCGAAGGTCTGATCGAAGTGGGCCTCAGTAGCGACCGCGAGCGGTGCGATTGTCCCCGCGCCCGCGTTCGCGAAGAGAACGTCGATGTGACCATGTTTCTCTTTCACGATGGCATAGAGCCGGTCCAGATCCTCCAAGCGAGCCACGTCGCCCGTGACCGTCGTAATGTTACTCTTGATGAACGCTGCGGCCTCCTTCAGCTCTTTCTCTCGTCGCCCGGTGATGACGACGTGTGCACCTTCTTCCACGAAGCGCTTGGCCGTCGCCAAGCCAATCCCGCTGCTTCCGCCTGTGACGACTGCAACCTTGCCTTCGAGTTTTTTCATGATCTTTCACCTTTGGTCGTGTGTTTGGTTTTTCGTAGAGTTTGAGAAGCGTGGTCCCGCATCGGGGTCACAGTTGTGCCAGGCCGCCGTCGACGGCGACTTCGCTGGCAGTCATGAAGCTGCTGTCCGACGACGCGAGAAAGGCGGCCACGGCCCCGATCTCCGCCGGATCGGCCATGCGCTGGAGCGGAGTCATCGCGCCGTAGGCCTTCTGGCCTTCCTCGCCCAGCGCCTCTCTCGCGAGTTCGGTCGCCGTCGCCCCTGGCGACAGCACGTTGACCCGGATGCCGGTGCCCTTCAGGTCTTCCGCCCAGGTCCGCGCGAGGTTGCGCACTGCCGCCTTGCTCGCGCTGTAGGCGGTGAACCCCGGAGCGCCCGTGGTGCCGGCGCTCGATCCGGTCAGGATGATCGAGCCGCCCTGGCCCATCAGCGGCAACGCCTTCTGGACCGTGAAGATCGTACCCTTCACATTGGTGTCGAAGGTTTCGTCAATGTGCTCGGCGGTGATCTGGCCGAGCGGAAGCGGGCCGCCGGCCCCGGCATTGGCGAAGACGATGTCGAGGCTTCCGCGCTCGGCCTTCACCGCCGCGTAGAGCCGGTCGAGGTCGGCCTCATTCGAGACCGAGCCCTTCACCGCGCGGGCATTGGGCCCGAGGTCGGCCACGGCGGCGTCGAGCGCTTCCTGCCGGCGGCCGAAGATGAAGACGAAGGCGCCCTCCTCGATGATGCGCTTTGCCGCGGCGCGACCGATGCCGGTGGCGCCGCCGGTGATGACGGCGGTCTTGCCATTCAGTCTGTTCATGTCATGCATCCTTTGTTTCGCCGTCTTGTGTCCTTGGCTGTACGGGGAAGTCCCGCGAGAGCCTCAAGATGGGTTCGCGGAAGTCGGGCGGTGAGTGCGCAATCGCGCACATCGGTGGTGCGAAAACGATCCAGCTGGATGATTGAACGCCGCGACGACCGCGCGAACCACGGCTGAGCGTGTTAGAATGGGCTTTGCAAACCGCACTGCGCGGCGCAGGAATGCACCATGATCGACTGGGATGACGTTCGCTACTTTCTTGCCGCCGCGCGCGGAGGCTCGGTGCGGGCTGCCGCCGCGCACCTCGGAGTGAATCATTCAACCGTGCTGCGACGCATCGCCCAGTTCGAGGAACGTCTCGGGGCGCAGATGTTCGAAAAGCTGCCTTCGGGCTACCGCCTGACGGCTGCGGGCGAGGAGGTCCTCGATCTGGCGAACCAGATGGAAGCGTCGTCGCACCAGCTGGAGACGCGCGTCTTCGGTCGCGACCAGAGCGCGCGCGGGCTTTTGCGGGTGACGCTTCCACCGTTTCTCGCCACGCACCTGCTCATGCCAGATCTCGCCGACTTCGCGCGTATGCATCGCGACATCGAGATGGAAATCTTGACCGCTGGCGAGGTGGCGAATCTGACCAACCGGGAGGCCGACGTCGCGATCCGCATTGTCGCCGACCGCAAGACCCTGCCGCTCAATCTTCACGGACTGAAGGGGCCGGAGTTGTTCAGCGGCGTCTACATGTCTCGCGATCGACTAGCCGCGTCGCGTGCGGGCACGCCTGATCCCATCCGGTGGATCGTCATAGACAATCATGGAATTCCGGACTGGGCGCGCGAGGGAGAAGTTCACACCACGGGAGCTCCGTTCAGGACGCCGGATGCCGAGACGCAGATCATCGCGGCGCAGCAAGGAATCGGGATGACGAAACTGCCGTGCTTCGTCGGAGATACCGACCCCCTGCTGGTCAGGGTGCCGGGCATCAACCCGCCCATGCATGGGACACTCTGGCTTCTCACGCAGGGCGAGACACGCAAGACGAAGCGCGTGCGGCTCTTCACCGACTTCGTATCCCGCAGGCTCGCCGCGTACGCGCCGCTTCTCGCGGGCCTGTCCGTATCGCGCGAGGCGACAGTGCAGCCGTTGCCGGCCAGATGACCGAATGGCGGCTTTTAGCAGCAAAGAAACGTTGGCACGAATGACCGAATGGAGGCGCATTGCCGCCATTCGAAGCCCAGACAACCTGAGCCGATCAAGGATCGCTTGGCCGAAATCAGTGCGCCACGCCATCCGAAGCGTGCAGCAGCCTCCAGGTCGAGCCGACACGCCCATGGAACTGCGACGCAAACCTCTCAGCGGCGACATCCTCCAGGCCGTCATCGACCAGCGCCTCGATGCTTCGCCGCATCAGGGCGAGTTGCATCTGCCTTGCGTGTTCCTGGTCCGCCTCCCGCATGATTTCCGTCACGTGGTAGGCGACGACGGGTTGGCCGAGGCATGAGAGCAGCGCGTTGGCCTCGGCTGTTACAGCGGTCACTGCGTCTTCGATCTTCATTCTGGCGATCCTCATCAAGAACGATGCTGACGCCTCCCCGCAAAGGCGACGGTGGTCCGTCGCTTCTTCTTTGATTTCAGCCTGCTGCGCCACGGAAAGCGGCGCGCCAGGCTTGCAATTACTGTCTTCTCCGGCCCCTCGGGCTGCCTCGTTTGGCCTGGAAATAGTATCCGTCAAATTTGATTCAAAGGCGAACGGATAGTTAATCGATGGTTAATGGCAGCACTGGCCACGCCTCCCCGATCAGGATATTTCGCCTCGGCGTCTTCTGCCGCGCAATAGCCGCAAAGCTGCCCGATGGCTGCCTGGCCTGTTGATCCGCCACGAAGAAAGGTTCTGTCATGCGGTTGGTCTGGACGGTCATGTTTGCCCTGGCGAGCAGCGCTGCCTTCGCCGCCTCGCCCGAGGATGATTATATCGCCGCGCGCGACAAGGCGATTGCCGACATCGCGGCGATGGAGAGCACGAACACACCCGTGGAGACGCTCGATGCGGCCAATGAAAAGGCCCGCGCCGATCTCGAAAAACGGCTTTCCGCCCTGCTCGGCCCTTTCACGGTCAAGGATTTTCCGGCGGCCGGCACGATCAACATCGAAAGCCTGAGTTCCTCCGATGTCGGCTTCGGCATGCTGGACGGGCTGCGCCACGGCACCGAGGACGGCCCCAGCATCGTGGCCTCGACACGCGGGCTGGTCGAGCGCTGGCTTAAGTCGCGCGCCGCCGAGACGGACGCCGATCTTAAACTGCCCACAAGCTTCGACGCGGCGCTGAAGCTCGATGCCTTCTACACCCAGGCCATCGGCAGCGACGCCGCCTTCACCAGCACGCTCGACTTCGCGCTGAAGAAGCCTGACGGCGCCGACATGGCGATCGCCCGCCTCGGCGGCTGGGCACAGGATATCGGACCGAACTCCGACCAGGAGGTTGTCGTCACGGTCGTCAAGGGCAACAGCGTCCTGATCGCCGAAGCGCCCGCGACTCCGCCCGTCCCCAAGATCGCGGCCTGCAATGCCGCGTGGACCGCCGCCGACGCCGCCGCCCAGAAACTCGCCAAGCAGGCCACCGACGACAGCGACGAAAACACATCCGACGCCGCCAACGCCGCCTGGACGAAAGGCGACAACGACTTCCGCGCCTGCATGGGCAAGAGCCTGCCGGACACCCCGGCCTACCCCGCCCTGCTCGCCCAGGCGCAGGCGCTGGCGGATCACATGGCGGCGAATTAGGCGCGCAAGAGAGTGGCGCGACGCCGACGCTGCCGATCTCCCCACCTGTGGGGGAGATGGCCGGCAGGCCAGAGGGGGGCGCTGGCCCGCCGACGTCTGATAGCGTTGGATTACCCGTAACCTTGAGAAGAACGCGCCTCGCTGGGCCAATCGGCAAGGCCGAGTTCCTTCACGCCCCCCTCTGCCCTGCCGGGCATCTCCCCCACGAGGGGGGAGATTGGCAGTTCGCCGCCGGCGCCCTCTTGTTGCCCCGGCATCCCACCACCATATCGTCGGCGCGCGGCACACTGAACGCAGTTGCCAGCACCGCAAAAAATGGTTTGAAAGGAAAGTGCCGAACGCGCCCGGCGCGGCGGGCCGATGAACAGCGTGGGAAAATCTGCATGACGACGGATACGAAAGCGACGGAAACCAGGGCATTCGAGGCGGATGTTTCGCGGCTGCTGCACATGATGGTGCACTCGGTCTATTCCGATAAGGACGTATTCCTGCGCGAACTGATTTCCAACGCCGCCGACGCTTGCGAGAAGCTGCGCTTCGAGGCCATCAGCCGCCCCGAATTGCTGGGCGACGATCCCAAGCCGCGCATCTCGATTTCGGCTGACGCCGACAACAGAGAGATCACCGTCGAGGACAATGGCATCGGCATGAGCCGCGACGACATGGCCGAAGCCCTGGGCACGATCGCCCGCTCGGGCACACGCGCCTTCATCGAGCGCGTCGGCGCGGACACCGAGGACACGCAGCTCATCGGCCAGTTCGGCGTCGGCTTCTACTCCGCCTTCATGGTCGCCGACCGCGTCGACGTCATCAGCCGCCTGGCCGGAAGCGAGGAGGCCTGGCGCTGGTCCTCCGACGGCAAGGGCTCCTACGAGATCGCCCCCGCCCCGCTCGAAGCCGCGCCGAAGCGTGGCACCCGCGTCGTGCTGCACCTGATGGATGACGCCGTCTCCTACACCGGCTCCTACCGGCTCGAGCAGCTGGCCAAGTCGCAATCCGGTCATGTGCCGGTGCCGATCACGCTCATCGAAAAGCCCGGCGCCGAGGCGCGCGACGTTGCCGATGGCACCGCACTCTGGGTGCGGCCAAAGAGCGAGATCAAGCCCGAGGAATACACCGACTTCTACCGCGGCGTCGCCGGCCAGTATGACGAGCCGGCCGCCACCATCCATTTCCGCGCCGAGGGCCGGCAGGAATACTCCGTGCTCGCCTTCGTGCCCGGCTCGCGGCCGTTCGATCTGTTCGACCAGGACCGCAAGGGCCGCATGAAGCTTTATGTGCGCCGCGTCTTCATCACCGACGATGCCGATCTTCTGCCGCGCTATCTGCGCTTCGTGCGCGGGCTGGTCGATTCCGCCGACCTGCCGCTCAACGTCTCGCGCGAAATGATCCAGGAAAGCCCGCTGCTGGCCTCGATCCGCAAGGGTCTGACCAACCGCGTGCTCGGCGACCTCGCCAAGCTGGCGGAGAACGAGGCCGAGGCCTATGCCAGGATCTGGGAGAACTTCGGCGTTGTGCTGAAGGAAGGGCTCTATGAGGATTACGAGCGGCGCGAGCAATTGCTGAAGCTCGCCCGCTTCCACTCGACCGCCTCCGGCGAAGGCTGGCGCGGCCTTGCCGACTATGTCGCGGCGATGAAGGAGGGCCAGAAAGCGATCTTCTTCATGGCCGGCGACGACCGCGCCCGGCTCGAAGCCTCGCCGCAGCTCGAAGGCTTCAAGGCGCGCGGCATCGAGGTGCTGCTCTTGACCGACCCGGTCGACAGTTTCTGGGTGACGATGGCGCCGGACTTCGACGGCAAGCCGTTCAAGTCGGTAACGCAAGGCGTGGCCGAACTGTCCGACATCCCGCTGCTCGACGAAGCGAAGAAGCCGGACGCGGCGGCAACGCCTGAGGTCGACGGCTTCCTGGCTTTCATCAAATCAACGCTTGGCGATGCCGTCTCGGATGTGAAGGCCTCCGACCGCCTGACCGAGAGCGCCGTCTGCCTGGTCGCCCCGGAACATGGACCCGACCGGCAGTTCGAGCGGCTGATGAACGCCGCCGGCCGTCTCGACAAGGCGGCCAAGCCCATCCTCGAAATCAACCCGCGCCACGCGCGCGTGCTGGCGCTCGCCGGCCTCGGCGACGAGGACCAGGCGTTCAAGGACGACGCGGCTCATCTTCTCTACGACGAGGCGCGTGTGCTCGACGGCGACAAACCGGCCGACGCCAGGGCATTCTCGCAGCGCCTGGCGCGGCTGATCGCACGCGGCATCGCGAAGGGCTGAGCGTAGGCCGATTCTGGTAAAATAGACGCCGACTTGCCAGGAAAAGATATGCGAGGGGGAATGTCATGGCACCAGGCCCCGGCAAAACGCAGTGAGCATCTTCGAGCCATCGCCCCAGACGCTCCGGTAACGTTTTGCCTCCCGCGAGTGCTAAAAAGCCTGGGTGCCGTCAAGCACCCAGGCCATTCTCGGATGATGCCGGTCTCAGTTCTTGCCGACGCTGGCGGCGGCCTGTTCGATGAGCTTGGCGACCGCAGCCGGATCGGAAACGTAGACAGCGTGGCTGCCGGGCACTTCGACCGTCGTCGCGCCAGCCCGGCTCGCCATCTGGCGCTGTGCCGGCGGCGGTATCATATGATCGTCGGTGGCGACGAGATACCAGCTCGGCTTCAGCCTCCAGGCCGGCTTGGTGACCTTGCCTTCGAGTGCGGCCACGCCCCACGGCACCTGCGAGTCCGCCATGAAGGAGGCGAGCGAGGGGCGCACATCTGCGGCGAACGAGGCGGCGAACTTGGCCTTGTCGAGCATCAGGAAGCCGTCGACGGGCGGAAGGATCGGCGGTACCGAAGCGCCGGGAGGCGGGTTGGCGATCAGGGTCGAGACCGACTCGCCGGCATCCGCCGCGAAGGCAGCGATATAGACGACACCAGCCACCTTGGGATCGGTGCCGGCTTCCGACACCACGACGCCACCATAGGAATGGCCGACCAGGATGACATTGCCCGGAGCGGCTGCGATGGCGCGCCTGGTGACAGCAACATCGTCGGCGAGAGAGGTGGTCGGGTTCTGGACGATGGTGACGTCGTAGCCATCCTTCTTGAGCTGGTGGTAGACCCCTTCCCAGCCGGAGCCATCGACGAAGCCGCCATGAACGAGGACGACGGAATTTGCTGCGTTCTTGGACATTTGAGTTCTCCTTTTCAAAGTGTTGTTTGCGTTGGTTGCAGGAGGACTATGCGGCGCAGCCGCAGCGCTCGCTTTGAGGCGGCCTTCAGGACCTCTTGATTTTCCCTTGAGATGGCTTTGATTTTGCGGCCACCACACGCCTACAGTGTCCAGAATCGCTATTAGCCGGGTTCCGGAGCCAGCAATTTGCCGTATTTTTTCGAGGATTTCGCCCTGGACGGCGACCGGCGCGAATTGCGCCGTGGCAACAACCTGGTCGCCGTCGAGCCACAAGTGTTCGACTTGCTTCAATATCTCATTCGCAATCGCGAGCGGGTGGTGAGCAAGGACGATCTGGTCGATGCGGTCTGGCAGGGACGCATCGTCTCGGACGCCACGCTGGCCAGCCGCGTCAACGCCGCGCGCAGCGCCCTTCAGGACAATGGCGAGCAACAGCGCCTCGTCCGCACCTTTCCACGCAGGGGCTTTCGGTTCGTCGGCAGCGTGCGCGAGGAGGCCGGTGCCGAGGCGACAGCACCGGTCGAGCCGGCGAAGCCTGGCCTTGGCATCCCCGCCCGTCCTTCCATTGCGGTGCTGCCTTTCGTGAACCTGAGCGGCGATCCGGATCAGGACTATTTCGCCGATGGCATGGTCGAGGACATCATCACCGGCCTGTCTCGGATCCGCTGGCTGTTCGTTATCGCGCGGAACTCCTCCTTCACCTACAAGGGCCGGGCGGTGGATATGAAGCGGGTCGGACAAGAGCTTGGCGTGCGCTATGTTCTGGAAGGCAGCGTGCGCAAGGTGGGAAGCCGCGTGCGCATCACCGGCCAGTTGATCGACACCGAGGAAGGCGGCCATCTCTGGGCCGAACGCTACGACCGCGAGCTGACCGACGTGTTCGCGCTGCAGGACGAGATCACCATCAGCGTGGTCGCGGCCATCGAGCCCAATCTGCGCCGGGCCGAGATCGAGCGCGTCAAGCGCCAGCGACCCGACAGTCTCGATGCCTACGATCTTTTCCTGCGCGCGCTGCCCGACGTCTACACCTTCATGCCGCAAGGTGCCGCCAAGGGCCTGCCGCTGCTCGACCAAGCGCTGGCCATTGAGCCGAGCTATGCTCTCGTCCACGGTTTTGCCGCTTGGGCGCATCAAACCCTTTTCATTCGTGGGGGCATGCAGGCGGAGCATAGCGGGAAGGCGTCCCGCCATGCCCATGCGGCGATCGAGCACGGCTCGGGCGACGCCATGGCGCTGGCGCTGGCCGGCTTCACCATCGGCCTGGTCGAGCATGACCGCAAACTCGCCGACGAGGCGTTTTTGCAGGCGCTTTCGCTCAGCGCATCCTGCGCCTTCGTCTATGCCTTCGGCTGCGTGCCGGTGGCCTATGGCGGCGATGCGACACGCGCCATCGACTGGGGCGAGCAGGCGTTGCGGCTGAACCCGCTGGACGCCATGAACTGCGTGCCGCAAGGCATGATCGGCTTCGCCAACTTTCTCGCCGGCAGGCACGAACAGGCCATTGCTGCCGGACGGCGGGCGGTGGAGATGAACCCCGGCTTCAGCATCCTGCACGGATGGCTGGCCGCACCCCTTGCCAGGCTGGGACGGCTCGAGGAAGCAAAGGCTGCGGGATCACGGTTGATGACGCTCGACCCGCATTTCACCATTGGCCGCTGGTCCGCCGCCGTCGGGCTTGCGCCTGCCATCATCGATGACGTCACCGAGGCCATGCGGCTGGCCGGCCTGCCGGCATAGAAGCCGCCGGTAAAATTCTACTAACCCGACCGAACGGCCATGCCGGAGCCGCTGCGATGCCGTCGACATCCATCGCAGCCGGCGACGCGCCCGATGTCCGCTGGCTCAATCGCCTGTTGTAGACATCGGGCCTCCAATCACCCAATCTTGGCCCGGGAACAAAACAGGCGCTTCAAAGCAAGCGCACCGGGTGCTCATGAAACGACGATGGACATTGTATGATCCACGGCTGGCATGGCTGCTGGTCGCGCCGGTGCTCCTGCTGCTGATCTTCTTCCTGGTGTTGCCGATCGCCGTGATGGCCGCCTACACCTTCTTCACCTTCGTCACCGCCGGCGTGGAAACCAGCGCGCTGACGACGGCGAACTGGCACGAATTCCTGACCGACAGCTATTATGCCGGCTTCCTTTTGAAGACGCTGCGGGTCGGCGCCATCACCGCGCTGCTTTGCGGAGTGCTCGGTTATTTCCCGGCCTATTTCATCTGGGGGACGACCTTCAAGCACAAATGGCTGCTGCTTCTCCTGCTCATCGTGCCGTTCTGGATCAGTTTCACCATCCGCACCTTTTCCTGGATCAACATCCTTGGCGAACAGGGCGTCATCAATGTCGCGCTGCTGAAGATGGGCATCATCAGCGAGCCGCTGCCGATGCTCTACAATGAAGGTGCGGTCATCCTGGGCATGCTGCACTTCCTGCTGCCCTACATGATCCTCAACGTCTATGTCAGCCTCGAGGGCATCGACCGCACCCTGATTTCGGCGGCGCGCTCGATGGGCTGCACCAGCGCGCAGGCGTTCCGCGAGGTCACGCTGCCGCTTTCGCTGCCCGGGCTGGCGGCAGGCCTGCTGCTCTGCTTCGTGCTGGCCGCCGGCAGCTATGTGACGCCGCAGCTGCTCGGTTCCGGCCGCGACGCGCTGTTCGGCAATCTGATCTACGACACCATCATGGGCGAGCTGAACTGGCCGATGGGCGCCACGCTTTCGATCGTGCTGTTCCTCGTGCTCGGCTCCTTCGCCGCCATCTACACACGCTTCATGGGCATGTCGCAGATCGTCAAGGGATTGGGCGGATGAAGGCGCGGCGCAAAGAGGAAGGCAGATGGGCCTGGCGGCTGACCGGCTTCGTCACGGTCTGCGTCTACATCTTCATGTTCGCGCCGATCGTGGCGACGGTGATCCTGTCGTTCAACGCCTCGATGTTCGGCGGCTTCCCGATGACCGGCTTCAGCCTGCAATGGTACGTCAAGCTGATGGCCAACGAACCGGTGCTGGCCGCCTTCCGCACGTCGCTTTGGATCGCGCTGGTCACCGCCGCCGTCACCACGGCCACAGGCGTCGTCACGTCGTTTGCGCTGGTGCGCTTCGAATTCCGCGGCAAGCAGGCGCTGAGCACTCTGGTGATCCTGCCGGCGCTGGTGCCCGAGACCATCCTCGGCGTCGGCCTTCTGGTGCTGATCAAGGCGGTCGACCAGCCGCGCACCATGCTTCTCCTGGTGCTCGGCCACATCCTGCTCGCCGTGCCCTATGTGGTGCTGATCACCCAGGCGCGCATGGTCGGCATCCGCCGCGTCTACGAGGAGGCGGCGCTCTCGCTCGGCGCCTCGCGCTTTTCATCCTTCCGCGAGATCACGCTGCCGCTGCTCATCCCCGCCGTCATCGGCGGCGCGCTGCTCGCCTTCACCATCTCGTTCGACAATACGTCGGCCAGCCTGTTCTGGCGGCCGGCGGGCGTCGAGACCATGCCCACCCAGATCCTTTCGATGCTCAAGATCTCGATCAGCCCGGAGATCAACGCGCTCGGCACCGTGATGATCCTGGTGACCGTCGGCATCCCGCTGCTCGGCGGCCTGATCCTGCAAAGCCTGACCAGATTGAAACGACGCGACGAACCAAAGGAGGAAGCACGATGAAACTGTCCAACGGCAAGCGGCTTGAACGGCTGCACGATAGGTACCAAAACGGCGATCTCAGCCGCCGCACTTTCCTGACGCTGACCGCCGCCGCGGCCGCCGCGGCCGGTCTCGACATGCCCTGGATGCGGCAGGCGCTCGCCGCGGTCGAGGAGGTTCGCTTCGATGGCTGGGGCGGCACGGTGCAGGACGCGATCGACAAATACGCCTTCAAGCCCTACACGGCCAAGACCAAGATCAAGGTGGTCCAGGGCACGTTCGGCGACGAGGACGAGATCATCACCAAGATCAAGACCGCCAAGCCCGGCGACTACCAGGTCATCCATTCCTCCGGCGTCAACTACTACATCAAATACGTGAATGGCGGCCTGACCTCGGAGATCAACGAGGCCAACATCCCCAACATGGCCAATGTGCTGCAGCCGATGATCGACCCGTTCCGCAAGCTGACGCCGAAACTCTCGGCCGTGCCTTACGACTATGGCACGACCGGCATCGCCTACAACACCAAGGTGATCTCGCCCGAGGAAGCCAAGGAAAAGGGCGCGGCCCTTTTGCTCGACAAGAAATATGCCGGCAAGGTCGGCGGCTATTCCGACATGACCACGCGCGTCTGGTACGCCGCGCTCGCCACCGGACAGGATCCCAACAACCTCAAGGACATGGACGCGATCTGGGCCAAGGTGCGCGAAACGCGCGACCTCGCCAAGAAGTTCTGGAGCTCCGGCGCGGAGCTGATGGACCTGCTTTCCAAGGGCGAGATCGTGGTGACCGACGCCTGGTCGGGCCGCGTCGCCGCCTTGCAGGACCAGGGCCATCCGATCGGCTATCTCGATCCGGCCGGCTCCTATGCCTGGATGGAGGACATGCTGATCCTGAAAGGCTCGCCGATGGCCGAGTGCGAGGAGTTGATCAACTTCATGCTCGACCCGGCGACCGCCATTGCAGTTGCCGAGGGCCAGAGCTATCCGCCGTCGCTCGACCCGACAAAGGTCAAGCTCACCGAGAAGATCGAGAAGCTGCCGGCCTTCGACAAGACCGGCACGATGAAGTCGCTGACCTTCGCCGACCCGGTCTACTGGGCGACCAACGAGGATGCCTGGACCAAGCAGTGGAACAGGATCTCGAAAGGTGCCTGACAGAAACGACCTTTCGGAAGTGCCCCGGCCGGAAGCGGCCGGGGCGGCAAGGAGCGCAGCCGCTCTGGGCGGCGGCATCGGGGCCGGCCAGCCGGCGGTCGAGTTCCGCGACATCGACATCGCCTATGGCAAGTTCGTCGCCGTGCGCGATTTCTCGCTCTCCATCGCCAAGGGCAGCTTCGTCACCTTGCTCGGCCCTTCGGGCTGCGGCAAGACGACGATCCTGCGCTCCATCGCCGGCCTCGTCGACATTTCGGGCGGCCAGATCATGATCGACGGGCGACGGGTCGACGACGTGCCGATCTACAGGCGCAACATCGGCCTGGTCTTCCAGAGCTATGCGCTGTTTCCGCACAAGAACGTCTTCGACAATGTCGCCTTCGGCCTGAAGTACCGCAACGTGCCGAAGCCCGAGATCGCCCGCAAGGTCGGCCAGGCGCTCGAGATGGTGCGGCTGCCGGGCAGCGAGAAGAAGCTGCCGTCGCAGCTGTCGGGCGGGCAGCAGCAGCGCATCGCGCTCGCCCGCGCCATCGTCTTCGAGCCGCAAGTGCTGCTGCTCGACGAGCCGCTGTCGGCGCTGGACGCCAATATGCGTGAGGAGATGCGCGTCGAGATCAAGAAGATCCAGAAGGAAACCGGCATTACCGCCATCTTCGTCACCCACGACCAGGAGGAAGCGCTCTCCATGTCGGATCGCATCGTGGTGATGAACGCCGGCGCGGTCGAGCAGATCGGAACCCCGCAGGAAGTCTATGAGACGCCCGCCACGGCCTTCGTCGCCGACTTCCTCGGCAAGGCTAACATGCTCGCCGGCACCGTAAGCCGGTCTGGCCAGGCAATAGCGGTGACGCTAGCCACCGGCCAGACGGTCGAGGTGGCCTGCCCAAGGCCGCTTGCGCAGGGCAGCAAGGTCACTGTCGTGCTGCGGCCGCAGAAACTGTCGGTCGGCACGGCGGCAAGCATCAACAGGCTGTCCGGCCGTGTCGTCTCGGCCTCGTATCTGGGCGGCAGCGCGATCTACGAGATCGACATTGGCGGCAAGACGATCATCCGCGCCAACGCGCCGATCACCGGCCGCGTCCTTCGCGAAGGCGAGGCGATCGACATCGGATTCGATCCCGAAGACTGCGTTCTGCTCGACGAGGATGGTCGGCGGATTTCGTGATGCATGTCGCCGGGAAGCCGGCCCGGCTTGGAGGCCGGTCAGCGACCAGCTTCATTGCCCCGCCGCGCCGGCGGGCACGCGGTTGGGATGCCGCAGATGGGTCGGCGTGACGCCCGTCTGCTGGCGGAACACGCGGCTGAAATGGCCGGCATTGGTGAAGCCGCAGCGGTAGGCGATGTCACCGATCTGCAGGTCGCTGCCTTCGAGCAGCGACTTCGCATGATGCACTCTCAGCGCCAGGTATGCCGCCATCGGGCCGATACCCAGCTCCGTCCCGAAAAGCCGTTCGAGCTGGCGCCTCGAGCAGTTGAGCCGGGTTGCGATCTCGCCGACGGACAGCGTCTCCTGCAGGTTGCTCTCCATCAACAGCAAAGCGCGCTTGACCGCGCGGCTTGACGCCGCCGGGAACAGGTCGCCGACAGGCTGCACGTCCCGGCTGCTCCTGATGCGGTCGAGCACCAGGATCTTGGCGGCCTTTTCCGCCGCCTTCTGGCCGATGAACTGCGACACGAAATAGCCGGCAAGGTCGGCCGCCCCCGTGCCGCCGGCGCAGGTCGAGCGGCCTCGGTCGACGGAATACAGGCTGTCGGCATGGGCGTTGACATCGGGGAACTGGCTACGGAAATCCTTGATATGGAACCAGCTGACGGCGGCGGCATAGCCGTCGAGCAGGCCGTAGCGCGCCAGTACGAAGCTTCCCGTGCAGAGCGCCGTCAGCGGCACCCCCTTTTCGGCAGCCCGCAACAGGAAGGCCTCCTTGTCGGAACTCAGGCTGCGGTTGGTGTCGAGCAGGCCGCCGACCACGACGATATTGTCGAAATCCTCCGGATTGCCGATCCCCTTGGTGGGCAGCAATTCGACGCCGCAGCTGGCCCGGATCGGCAGGCCGCGTTCGCCGACGATCTCCCAGTCGAACTCGATCCTGCGGCTGCGGTCGCCCTCATCGCCCGCCAGCCGCAGCGTGTCGATGAACAGCGACAGCGGCGACAGCGTGAAGTCGCGAACCAAAAGAAACGCAAAACGCCTTGCCATTGTACTTCCGCCGCCCGTCCGCCTGCCATAGCTGATGCCGAAACTTGCCACCAGTCTGGAAGGGTAAATTTAAGCGTTTTCTACTACAGTCCATCGATGAGCTATAGTTCAGGAAAGGTGTCAGGGTCGAATTGACCATCACTGGATTCAGCCTCGGCCGCCTGAGACGGGCCGTTCTTTCTTCCGCCAACTTGCCGGCGGCGATCGCTTTTGTCGTGCTTCTGATCTGCTCCATCGTTGCCGACCAGCAGAACAGGAGGGTCTCCGACCAACTGGCGCGCGCCGACGTGCTGGCCAAGGTAAACATCATCCGCGCCAAGCTCGAAGGCAACATTAACGGCAATCTTCAGCTTGTTCAGGGTTTGGTCTCGGCCATCGATACCGAACCCTTTATGGGCCAGCAGAGATTTGCCTCGCTTGCCGGAAATCTGTTCCAGCAGAAATCGCAATTGCGCAACATTGCCGGCGCGCCCGACCTGGTGATCTCGCTGATGTACCCCATGGAAGGCAACGAGAAGGCCATCGGGCTCGATTACCGCAAGAACGAAGCGCAGCGCATGGCGGCGCTGCGGGCGCGCGACCAGCGAGTCCTGGTGTTTGCCGGCCCGGTCGACCTCGCCCAAGGCGGGCGCGGCTTCATCGGCCGCATCCCGGTCTTTGTTCCGACCGCGAACGGCGGCGACCGTTTCTGGGGCATCGTCTCGGCGGTGGTCGATGTCGACCGGCTCTACGCGGCGAGTGGGTTGACCGATCCGGATCTCGACATCGATGTCGCGCTCACAGGCAAGGATGCGCTGGGCGGCGGCGGCGAACGCTTTTTCGGCGGCGGCCAGGTCATTGCCGGAAATCCCGTATCGGCCGATGTGCAGCTGCCATCGGGTTCCTGGCAGATTTCGGCCCTCCCCAAGGGCGGCTGGCCGGAGGCTCCGAAAAACGAGTGGGCCTTGCGGTCGCTTATGTTGCTCGCCGGGGCGCTGGTGGTGCTGCCGATCATGGTGGCCGGTCGGCTGTTTGGCGAAAGGCAGAAAAACTACGCCGAGCTGAGGCGCCTGTCCGGGCGCCTGGAGCTGGCGCTGGAAGCCTCTGGCATTGGCGTTTGGGAACACGACCTCACCACCAATGAAATGGTGTGGGATGACCGCGTCAACGAGATCTACGGCAAGTCAGCCGACGGCAAGCCACGCGGCTATGATGACTGGGCGCAGGCGATCCATCCTGAAGATCTGGTACGGGCGAGACAGGACTTCGATCTCGCCGCGGCCAAACAAGGCCCCTATTCCTCACAATACCGGCTCCTACGCCCCGACGGCACCGTCCGCCATGTGCGCACGCGCGCGACCTACTTCCAGGACATTGGCGGAACGCCCAAGCTGATCGGCGCCGAATGGGACGTGACCAGCGACGTGCTGCTCAACGAAAACCTCATTCGTGAACGCCAGTTGACGGAATCGAATAACGCCGAAATCAATCTCGCCAAGGCACATATCGAGTATGCGGCGCTACACGATTCGCTGACCGGCCTGCCCAACCGCCGCTATCTCGATGAACTGCTGGCCGAAAACGGCGAACCGGACCGGCGCACAGCACTGCTGCACCTGGACCTCGACCGCTTCAAGCAGATCAACGACACGCTCGGCCACGCTGCGGGCGATGCCATGCTGGTGCATGCATCCAAGGTTATCCAGGCCAATGCGGGCCATGACGATTTCGTTGCGCGCATCGGCGGCGACGAGTTCGTCGTGGTGAGCCATGGGCTTGACGACGACGGACTGTCGGCACTTGCCCATCGCATCATCGAGGACATGCGCCAACCTGTCGATTACCGCGGTCATCCGTGCCGTTTCGGGGTCAGTATCGGCATTGCCGCCAACAACGGCGTCGACGTGAAACAGTTGCTGGTCAACGCCGATCTGGCGCTCTATCGGGCCAAAAGCCGTGGCCGCAACCGCTACGAGTTCTTCAACGAGGAGTTGCAGAGCGAGATCGTGCGGACCAAGCAGATCGCCGACGAGATCCTCGGCGGGTTGGAGCGGAACGAATTCGTCGCCTACTATCAGCCGCAGTTCGACGCCAGCACGCTCGAGATCGTCGGCGTAGAGGCGTTGTCGCGCTGGAAGCACCCGCGACGCGGCATCCTGGCCCCTGACGCTTATCTCAAGGTGGCTGAAGAACTCAACGTCGTGGCGCTGATCGACCGCATCGTCCTCAAACACGCGCTGGAGAATTTCGAGCGTTGGTCGCACAGTCATCTCAACATCCCGCGCGTGTCGGTCAACGTCTCGGCCAGGCGGCTGGAGGACAGGGACCTGATTGAAGGTCTGCGCAAGCTCGCCATCAAGGCTGGAACGGTGTCGTTCGAACTGGTGGAGTCCATTTTCCTCGATGAAAACGACGACCTGGTCACGTGGAATATCGACCACATCAAGGAGCTCGGCATAGACATCGAGATCGACGATTTCGGCACCGGCCACGCCTCGATCGTCTCGCTGCTCAAATTGCGTCCGCGCCGCCTCAAGATCGACCGCCAACTGATCACACCCATCACCGGCTCAATGGCGCAACGGCATTTGGTGGCGTCGATCATCGAGATCGGCAAATCGCTCGGCATCGAAGTGGTCGCCGAGGGCGTCGAGACGATGGAGCATGCGCGCATCCTCAAGGAACTTGGCTGCGATATCCTGCAGGGCTACCTTTTTGGCCGCCCGATGGAGGCCAAGGCCTTCAAGGCCTTCGCCCTATCGCGTAAATGGCTGGCCGCGGGCTAGATTGCCCCTAACCAATGGCGTTGCCCTTGGCCGCCGCCTCACCTGTTGCAGACCAATCGCCACATCGCTATATAGCCCACGTCGGAAAAGGCAGAGTTGGTTTGGTAAGCCCAACTCCTCTCGGTAACGAGAGCTCTGGTCTTTGGCTTCGTGCACGAGATCCCCACGACGAACATCGGACGCTGATCCAGCGCCCTGTCGTTCGTCCGTGTGGTTCTTATCTCGAGGAACGCTCCGGTCGAACATCGACCAAGGAGTAGTTTCATGCACAGCCACCACCCAATTTCCTATGACGTCATCACCTCCGGCGCCGGCCCGGTCGGCTTGTTTCTCGCTTGCGAGCTGCGCCTGGCCGGCCTCTCGGTCCTGGTATTGGAAAAGGCCGACGACCCCAGCTCGCCGCTGAAACGGCTTCCTTTCGGCATGCGCGGTCTGTCAGCCCCGACCATCGAGGCCTTCCATCGTCGCGGCCTGCTGGACGCCATTGTGCCGCTGCCGGCGAAGAATGGCCCGGGCGACGACACATTGGCCGCCGCGCACTGGATGCGGCAGCCGCGCCGCCCGGGCGGCCATTTCGCCGGCATCCAGTTCCATCACGACGCCGTCGACAGCTCGAAATGGCCCTATCGCCTGCCCGGCCCGGCGGGCACCAGCATGGCGGTCGAGATGGAGCATCTGGAAACCGCGCTCGCCACCCGCGCAGACGCAATGGGCGTCGAGATCAGGCGCGGGCTCGGCGTCGAAAACTTCGCCCAGTCGCACGAGGATGTGACCATCCGCGCCGGTGGCGAGGTCTTTCGCGCCCGCTGGCTCGTCGGTTGCGATGGCGGCCGCAGCACGGTGCGCAAGCTTGGCGGCTTTGCCTTCACCGGCACCGCTGCCGAGTTCACCGGCTATTCCGTCGACGTCGAAATTGCCGATCCGGACACGCTCGGCCTTGGCCGCCACTACACCCCGACGGGCATGTACACCTACTCGCGGCCAGGCACCATCGCGATGGTCGAGTTCGACGGCGCCGCTTTCCATCGGACAGAGCCGGTCACGCTGGAGCACGTGCAGGCGGTGCTGCGCCGCGTGTCCGGCACCGACGTCACCCTGACGACGCTGCGCCTCGCCACCACCTGGACCGATCGCGCCTACCAGGCGACCACCTACCGCAATGGGCGGGTGCTGCTTGCCGGCGACGCCGCGCACATCCATTCTCCATTGGGCGGCCAGGGCCTCAACCTAGGGATTGGCGACGCCATGAACCTCGGCTGGAAGCTTGCCGCCACCATCCGCTGCGACGCGCCGGCCGGCCTCATCGACAGCTATTTCGACGAGCGGCATCCGGTGGCCGCGCAAATCCTCGACTGGTCGCGCGCCCAGGTCGCGCTGATGCGGCCAAGCCGCAGTTCACGCGCGCTCGAAGCCATCATCCGCGACCTCATCGACACGCGCGACGGCGCGACCTACTTCGCCGAGCGCGTCTGGGGCGTTTCGCTGCGCTACGACCTTGGCGGCAGCCACCCACTGGTGGGCCGCAGCGCGCCCGATTTCGAACTGGCCGACGCAACGAGGCTCGGCGAGCGCTTGCGGAACGGCCAAGGCCTGTTGCTGGACTTCGATTCCCACCCTGCCCTGCAAGCGCTTGCCAGCCACTGGAGCGGGCGGATCGCCTATGTCGCCGGGGATGCCAGGGACCGCCTGGGCCTGAGCGCCCTGCTCGTGCGCCCCGATGGCTTCGTCGCCTGGGCCGCTGATGGCGAGCCTGACCTTGGCGAAGCTGCGCAGGCCGCATCGCAATGGTTTGGCGAAGCGGCAACAGGTGGCTGCGCATGCTAAGGAACTGTTTGAGCCTGATTTCGGTTGTCTGCAGTGCGAAGTGCCGTTCCACGAAGGCACCTGATGAGCGAACATGAAACATGGCGGACAAGAAGCGCGATTCCCTGCGAAAGGTCCTGAGTGGCATCGTCGCGGCAATTGCCGGCGCGCCTGATCGCGAGCAAGGCCTGAGCACCGCCAAAGCGTCAGCAGTCGCCGAGTGGCCGCTGCCGCCATCGGCAACGCTTGGCTCCGCCTTGCGCCTGAAGGGGATCGAACGCGAAATTCGAGCCCGCCTGCCGTGGGCTGTAAGGAAATTTGCCAAGGCCGAGACCGGCCGCATCGTCCTGCGCATGTTGAAAACCGATGCGGATGCCTTCCAGGCGGCCTCGGCAACCATCTCCAGGACACTGGAGGGGATCGAAACCCTCGCCGTGCTTCCGCGCGAGGCAGAAGACATTCTCACCATCTCCGCCCGCGAGCGCCACAAATGGCTGAAGGACGGCCGCCTAAAGAGCATCGGCACCCGCACCGTCAAGATGCGCGGGCGATCCAAGGCCGTGACCTTCCATGTCTTCGATCCACGCCACATCGAGGATGTTCTCGACCGCGACCTGGCGAGCGCCTGGCGGGAGGAAGATGCGCAGGAAGCGTCCGAAAACAGGCGGCGCGGTGCCGGCAAGGCCGCCCTGACGCGCGCGGGAAAACGACAGCGCAAGGCGCGCAGCGCCAGGACTTCGGGAAAGGATGACGCTCCACCGCCGAAGCTGGAGGGCTGGGACACATTCGAGGCGGAAGGCCTGCTGCGCTAGAGCCGAGGACGCTTTTCAACCAGTCCGAACCGCTAAATCCCGCGGTCCGGAAAAACCAGGCGGTTGTCGGGAATCGCCCCGGCCGTTCGTCCTTTGGGTGCAACCAAGAACCGAACCAACCAGCCGGAGCCTGCCATGATCCCCACCATCACCGCCTTCGAACGATCGCCCGACGGCGGCAAGGGACTGGCGCGCGATACGCGCGTTCGCTGGGCGCTCGAAGAAGTGGGGCAACCCTATGAGGTTCGTCTCGTTTCCTTCGCCGGGATGAAGGCGCCTGGCCATATGGCCATCCATCCGTTCGGCCAGATCCCCACCTATGAGGAAGGATCTCTGTGCCTGTTCGAGACCGGCTCGATCGTCTTTCATCTTGCCGAACGGCATGCGGGCCTGCGCGATGCCCGCGCGCGTGCCATCACCTGGATGTTTGCCGCCCTCAATACCGTCGAGCCGCCCATCCTCGAATTGACGACGGCGAGAATATTCGAAGCCGACAGATCCTGGAGCGAGGAGCGCCTGCCATTGGTCAAGGACCGGGTTCGCGCCCGGCTGGACCAGCTCTCGGCCTACCTGGGCGCCGCCGAGTGGCTCGATGGTGCGTTCAGCGCCGGTGACCTTTTGATGGTATCGGTGCTGCTGCGGCTACGCATGTCGGGCATTCTGGACGAATATCAAAACCTGGCTGCCTATGTGGCGCGCGGCGAAGCTCGGCCCGCTTACGCAAGGGCCTTCGCCGCGCAATTCGCGGTCAACGCCGCATCATAAAGCCGACGCACCAAAGCGCGGCGTTTCCGGCTCGACCGCTTGTCCAGGCGGAGACGGCTACGGATATTTCGCCTTTGCGCCCGGGTTTGGATCGCCCTGCAACTCTTTCGGCAAAGGCAGGCTCGAGCATTGCAGGTGCACGTCGCGGGCGTAACGCTTTCGCTGCTTCTGCTCGGCCTCCTTGGTGGCCGCGATGATGCCCAGGCCGTACGGGCCGAGGACCGCGAATTCCCAGCCCGGATGGTGTTTTTCGCGCGCCGCGTAGTCCGAAGCCGCCGCCCGCGCCTGCTGGCATTCCGGCGACGCCCATTTCGGATCCTGCGGCGAAAGCGACGCGCCATAGTCGACCGGAGAGGTCGCGCATCCGGCCACTGTCGCGGCCAATGCGACGGACGCTGCAATTCGCATCTCAACCCTCATCCGAAGCCCTTCTCGCTGGCCGCAAACCTCGCAGGCGCCGCGTCGGCGCCAATCACGTGTACGCGATGTCCCGCCGGGAGCGCTTGCCATAGGCCTCGCTTCATGTCGATCTTTCCGCGGCCAGATTCAGGCCGCGTGCCTGGAACCAAATGACGGGCGAGACTGTTCCGTTGTAACTTTAACACAGCGCTGGCGCGCCCGGTCGGGTGGGCAAGCGGCGACTTGAGGAGCTCTCATCATGAATATTTCGTCCGGATTTCGTAGAATCGCGGTTGCCGCCATCGCCACCGCGGGCATCGGCTTTGCCAGCGCCGCGCATGCCGACAGCGGCACGATCCGCTTTGCCGTCTACAAGGCGGCCTTCTTCGTCGGCGGTTCCGGCGGCGAAGGCACGTTCACCTTCCACGGCAAAACCTATCCCATCTCGATCGGCGGCGTCTCGGGCGGCCTCGCCTTCGGCGTTTCAAAAACCTATTTCCGAGGCACCGTGCGCCACATCAGGCGCGTCCGCGATGTGACGGGGGTCTACGGTGCGGCGGGCGGCGGCGGCACGCTCGGCAAAGGCGCCCAGATGATCGTCATGACGAATGACAGGGGTGCCCAGCTCGAGCTCACCGGCAAGCAGGTCGGGCTGCAGGTCAACGCCGATCTCAGCGGCATGGCCATCTCGCTGAGGTAAGGGACCCATTCCTTCGACGGCAAGAGGTCTGACGGAAAAGTCCGGAAGGCGGCGTCGGCTCGACAGCCGCCTTTTCGCTGGCCGAAGACCGATCCCTGGCCGAAGACCCGCAGGCTGTTGATCCAGACACGAGGTTGGACGCATGGCGCTCAAACGGATGGACAATGTCGGAATCGTCGTCGATGACCTCGAAGAGACGATCGATTTCTTTCGCGAGCTCGGCCTTGAACTCGAAGGGCGGGCCACGATCGAAGGCGAATGGGCGGGACGTGTCACCGGACTGGGCGATCAGCACGTCGAGATTGCCATGATGCGCACGCCCGACGGTCACAGCCGGCTCGAACTATCCCGCTTCCTCACGCCGCCGGTCGTCGCGGATCACCGCGACGCCCCGGTCAACGCCCTGGGCTACCTGCGCGTCATGTTCACCGTGGACGACATCGACGATACGCTTGAACGGCTTCGCAAGCGCGGTGCGCGGCTCGCAGGCGAGGTCGTTCAGTACAAGGACGTATATCGGCTCTGCTACATTCGCGGACCCGGAGACCTTCTCATCGGCCTCGCCCAGGAACTCGGCTGAGCGCAATGCGATGACAATGGCCAAGAGCGACCGATGCCGGCGGGCGCGTCTCACAAGGTCCCTGGCAGCCTAGAGCGTTTCACCGTTTCATGGAAACGGCGAACCGCTCTAACTCTTTGTTTTGACGCAATTCCGGACGGAAAACCGCTCACACTTTTCCTGGAATTGCTCTAGCTCCGCAGCCCCGGCGCCTCCTGCCCCGTCCTCTCGACATACTCGGTATAGCCGCCGCCATAGGTGTGGATGCCTTCCGGCGTCAGCTCCAGCACGCGGTTCGAAAGTGCTGCCAGAAAATGCCGGTCGTGCGAGACGAACAGCATGGTGCCCTCATATTGCGACAGCGCCTCGATCAGCATCTGCTTGGTGGCGATGTCGAGGTGGTTGGTCGGCTCGTCCAGCACCAGCAGATTGGGCGGGTCGAACAGCATCAGCGCCATCACCAGCCGCGCCTTCTCGCCGCCTGACAGCACCCGGCATTTCTTCTCGATCTCGTCGCCGGAAAAGCCGAAGCAGCCGGCAAGTGCGCGAAGCGGCGCCTGGCCGGCCTGCGGGAAATTGTCTTCCAGCGTCTGGAACACGGTGCGCTCGCCTTCGAGCAGCTCCATGGCGTGCTGGGCGAAATAGCCCATCTTCACGCTCGGCCCGCGCGCCACCGTGCCGGTGTCGGGGTCGGAAGCGCCGGCCACCAGCTTCAGCAGCGTCGACTTGCCGGCACCGTTGACGCCCATGATGCACCAGCGCTCGCGGCGACGGACCTGGAAGTCGAGCCCCCCATAGATGGCGCGGCTGCCATAGGCCTTGTGGACGTTCTTCAAGGTGACGACATCCTCGCCGCAGCGCGGCGCCGGCTGGAACTCGAAATTGACGATCTGGCGGCGCTTGGGCGGCTCGACGCGGTCGATCTTGTCGAGTTTCTTCACCCGGCTCTGCACCTGCGCGGCATGGGAAGCGCGCGCCTTGAAGCGCTCGATGAAGGCGATCTCCTTGGCCAGCATCGCCTGCTGGCGCTCGAACTGCGCCTGCTGCTGCTTGTCGGCAATCGCCCGCTGCTGCTGGTAGAATTCGTAATTGCCCGAGTAGGCGGTGAGCGAGCCGGCATCGATCTCGACGATCTTGTTGACGATGCGGTTCATGAACTCGCGGTCGTGCGAGGTCATCAGCAGCGCGCCGTCATAGCCCTTCAGGAACTGCTCCAGCCAGATCAGGCTTTCGAGATCCAGATGGTTGGACGGCTCGTCGAGCAGCATGACATCGGGCCGCATCAGCAGAATACGCGCCAGCGCCACGCGCATCTTCCAGCCGCCCGACAGCTTGCCGACATCGCCGTCCATCATCTCTTGGGAAAAGCCCAGGCCATCCAGCACTTCGCGGGCGCGGCCGTCCAACGCATAGCCGTCGAGCTCCTCGAAGCGATGCTGCGCCTCGCCATACTTCTCGATGATCTCGTCCATCCGGTCGGCCTGGTCCGGGTCGGCCATCGCCGCTTCCAGTTCCGCCATCTCGGCCGCGACATCGCTCACCGGCCCGGCGCCGTTCATCACTTCGGCGACGGCGCTATGGCCTTCCATGTCGCCGACATCCTGGCTGAAATAGCCGATGGTGACGCCGCGATCGACCTGCACCTGGCCCTCGTCGGCCTGCTCCTGGCCGGTGATCATACGGAACAAGGTCGTCTTGCCGGCGCCATTCGGCCCGACAAGACCAATCTTCTCGCCCTTCTGCAAGGAAGCCGACGCCTCGATGAAGACAAGCTGACGGCCGTTCTGCTTGCTGATGCTTTCAAGTCTGATCATGCGGTTTCCGGGGAATTGGAACTTGGGAGGATTTTCCCCGGGCCATACGCGATGGCGGGCGCCAGAGGAAGAGGCGCAAGCGCCGCAGCGGGCGCGACGCTCTTCCTTCCCCCCTTGTGGGGGAAGGTGGATCGGCGCGCAGCGCCGAGACGGTTGAGGAGTGTTCCAGTGGAGTGAGACGTTGGCGTTCCCTGGAGCACCCCTCATCCGACCTCGTTTCGCGAGGCCACCTTCTCCCGCAAGAGGAGAAGGAAAAACCCTGCCAGACACACTTCAGAAACAAGATTCAACATGCGGGAAAAACTGAAGAAAACATCGTCTGCGATAACCATCCTCGTAGCGACCGGACAGTGGCCGCCACACAACGCAAAGGGATGGTCCCGACAATGCAACGACGTTCGACCGGATGGATGGGTGCCCTCGCAGGCATTTCGCTCGCCATGCTTGCGATCGCGCAATCGGCTGCGCAGGCGGCGGTTACCCGGAGCGAATATTGCAGCCGGCTCGGTTCTCAACTCGACGGAGCCATCCGGACCAAAGCCGAACCCGGTGCCAGCGCCAGCCAGATCGCCACGGCAGAGGCACTCCAGGACAAGGCCAACCGGTTTTGTGCCGAGCGCAAGGAGGCGCAAGGCATCCGGACCTACGCCAACGCCCTGAAACTTCTTGGAGTGACACCGGTCGACCTCGACCAGTGACGGCAACCATCAATCCGAAGGAAAGCCTATCATGAACAAGCCCCTCCTCTCCGCCCTCGGTCTCGCCATTGCGCTCGGTCTGGCCATGCCGGTTATCGGCACCAGCACGGCCAACGCGGCCGCCACCACCGCCGCTGCGCCGACCACGGCTCCCGCCGCGCCGACCGCGCCCGCGACTGCTCCGGCGGCTCCCGCTGCCGTCGATGCAGCTAAGACGCCGGTCAAGGCGGCGGCGCACAAGCACCACAAGAAGCATCGCAAGCATGTGCGCAAGCACGGCCACAAACACGTGGGCAAGAAGCACGGCCACCGGCACGTCGCCAAGAAGCACACCCACAAGAAGCACGGCCACGCCAAGGCGGCTTGATCGCCAGGTTTTTCTGACTTCCTCCCGGGAAAAGGCCGCCATTCGCTAAAAGCGAGGGCGGCTTTTTCTTGTGTACAAGAAGGCAAGCCGGATCCGCTGAAAGTTAGTCAAAACAGGCGCTTACGGTAACTCCGCGATTCAGATCGTGAACCGCCTCAAGCCACCCCGACCTGTTCGCTCACCACGGCAGTCTTTTGCCGTCGCGGAAGAAGCCGCCCGTCGGCCCGTCGTCCGGCAAGGTCGCGGCCCAGACGATGCCGGCCGCCCCTTGCGCCACCGGGCGTCCGCCCGGCCCGCCCATGTCGGTGGCGACCCAGCCCGGGCAGATGGCATTGACCAGCACGCCGGAGCCGCGCAATTCCGCCGCCAGCACGCAGGTCAGCGCATTGAGCGTCGCCTTCGATGTCGAGTAGGCCGGCGCGCCCGCTCCCATCGAGGCCAGCGAACCGCCCTCGGACGACACATTGACCAGCCTTCCGTGGCCGCCGGCCTTGAGCAGCGGCGCGAAGGCGGCCGCCACCCGCCAGGCGCCGAAGACATTGGTCTCGAAGGCTTCGCGGATGACAGTCCAGTCCGGCCGCGAGGCACGCGAGCCGGTGTCGTAGTGGATGGCGGCATTGTTGATCAGCACGTCGAGCCGCCCGAACCGGCGTTCGACCTCATCGGCTGCCCTTGCAGCCGCGTCGGATGCTGCGACATCGAGCGCGATGGCCTCGACATGGCCGTCGAGCGCTTTCGCTGCCACCTCGCCCTTGGCCAGATCGCGCACGCCGAGCAGCACGGTGAAACCGAGTTTCGCCAGTTGGCGGCCGGTTTCAAGTCCGATGCCGCGATTGGCACCGGTGATGAGGGCGACTTTGTCGGGATGCGTGGTCATGGGGAATGCCTCCGTTATCGTCTCGGGGAAAGATGGCATAGCCGTAATTGATTTATTAGGCGGCGGAGATCGCAATCATTGTGCCGCCGAGTGCATGAATTGACCGAGCAGGAATCGGGTGTCGTCCGATGGCGTGCCATGCGATCGTTCGCCGATCACGAGGATCGGCCATGCTCACGCTTCACGATTATCTGCCATCGCAAAATGGCTGGAAAGTCCGGGTTCTGCTCGGCTTGCTGAAGATCCCTTACCAGACCCGCCTCGTCTCGATCTTCGAGGGCGAGAGCCACAGCGATGCCTTCCTTGCCCTCAACCCGGCGGGCGCGGTTCCCGTGCTCCAGCTCGAAGACGGCAGCGCCATCGCCGAATCCAACGCGATCCTCACCTACCTCGCCGAAGGCACGCCCTGCTGCCGGCGGACCGCTACCGGCGCGCCAAGGTGATGCAGTGGCTGTTCTTCGAACAGTACAATGTCGAGCCCGTGATCGGCTCGCTGCGTTTCTGGACCTTGACCGGACGGCTCGAGCGCAACCATGCCATGGTTGCCGGCAACCGCGAGGCCGGCGCCCGCGCGCTGGCCGCCCTGGACCGCAGCCTTGCCGAGACGCCGTTCCTCGCCGGAAACGACCTCACCATCGCCGACATCGCCATCTACGCCTACAGCCACCGCGCCGGGGATTGCGGCTTCTCTCCACCGGACTACCCGGCATTCCTCGCCTGGACCGGCCGCGTGGGCGACGCCATCGGCCAGGGCTATCCGGTTCACCCCTACAGCATCGACCCGCATTCGGGCGGCTGAGACTACTTCTTGCCCTGCGGATAGATCGTCTCGCCACGCTTCAGCATCGCGACAAAGGTCTCGATCTTCTTCTTGCGGCCGGCCTCGGTCTTCATGTTGTGGGTCCGGAAGGCGAGCGAGAAGCGGTTCTGCGCGCTGAGTTTTTCCAGCATCGCCTTCGCCGCCGGCTCGGCATCGATGCCCGCCTGCAAATCGTCGGGGATTTTCATCTCCTTGCTGCCGCCATAGGCGCGCGCCCAGCGCCCGTCGGCCTTGGCGGCTTCGACCTGTTTCAGCCCATGCCCGGTCATCCGGCCCTCCTCCACCAGCCGCGCGACATTGTCGATGTTGATCTTGCTCCAGATGCTCTTCTTGCCGCGCGGCGTGTAGCGCTGGAGAAAACTGTTCTCGTCCAGCCCCTTGCGCACCGCATCGATCCAGCCGAAGCACAGCACGACGTCGATGGCCTCCTTCGGCGTGATCGACTTAAGTCCCGACCCGACCTTGTGCACCTTGATCCACACCTCGCTTTCGGTGGCGTGGTGCTGGCCGAGCCAGGCATAAAAACTCGCCGCGTCGGAGAATTCCCGCACCTTGTCGGGATCGACCTTGACCGGCGCCATCAGCGCCCCCGCGGGTTCAGAATCGTTGTCGCTGGCGTCCCTGTCATCTTGCCTCCATCATGCTGCGATTTCCGGCATCATGGCATCGGCCACTGTCAATTCCCGGTAGTGGGTCAGTTTGAAATTGCGGGCCACGACTAATTCTCGACGACATATCCATCGTCGTCCAGGTAGACGTATAGCTCAACTATGTCTGGGAAGCGGTCCCGATCAAGCGATATAGCAACGAAGCCGTTGCCGGTCAGATGCATGGTCAACTGCCCGTCTGTGATGGTGGCGCTTTCAATCTGCTTCGTAGATTCTTCGGGCAGGCGCGCTGTCACTTCGGTGTTCGCGTTGAACGAGGCGTTCCCGCTAAGGATTATTCCAATCCCATAGCCAGGCTCTGAATTTTGGATCCGCTCGATACGCCTTCCAATCAACCTTTCGACCAAAGCCCTCGCCATTTTTACCTCTTTTTGTAGGGACCGCGCGGTCGGTTTTTCAGCCTCTTTCGCTTCGATCAGCGCAACGATGTCCGCGATCTCCCAAAGCCTGTTAGTCACGCCAGCAGCCATCGCCGGAGTCACGCGCAGCGTGGCATGGATGCGCACAAAGTTGTAGTACATGAAATGCAGCGCCACGGCGTTGGCGTGAGCTTCGATCTTTTTGGAAAACCCATTCGTCAGGCGAGTGAAGCGGCGCATGTGCATCCGCATGGTCAAGTTCCGGCGTTCGGCAAACGTCGTGCTGACATTGCTTGATATCGGGGTTCCCCTCGATCCGCTCTTTCCTTGCGCCAGGAGCGCGACGCTTCCCCACCGTGCTATAGGACCACAAATGCCACGCTGGGGAACACGCCACAATGAAATCTCTGCTTTTCGGCCTTGCCTTGTTGCTGCCGGGCGTGGCGCTGGCCGAACCGATAGAAACCCGCAAGATCATCACCGCGCTGACCGGCGACTTCAACGGCGACGGCGCTCCCGACCTTGCCATGGTGGTCGAGACCGCGCCGACCGACCCGATGGACATCCACTTCTTCCTCGGGGACAAGGAGCATAATTACCTCAAGCCCGTCGAAATCGTGCGCGAACAGATCGGTGGCGAGTGGAACGGTTACGACCGGCCGGGCTACGAGAACTCCGCCACCGAGCCGGAGCTGACCATGCTGCCCAACGGCTCGATCAAATTCTATCTGCCGGCGCCGGAGATCGGCAGCGAGCGCACCAACCAGACGCTGACGATCGCCTACCGCGACGGCGCCTTCATCGTTGCCGGCTTCGCCTACGATTCCGATGACTACCTGCAGGAGAATGCCGCCAGCGCCTGCGACTACAACGTGCTGACCGGCAAGGGCACCAGTTCGAAGCAGCAGGCGGACGGCAGCACCAAGCACAAGACCGTGTCGGCTGAAGGCAGGACCATCGCATTCCGGGACTGGAACTCGGGCGACGCCTTCGCTGCTTGCCAGGAATAAGTGACGCGCGCTGGGCCTTCGGCCGGCATCAGGCCGGTGGCGGCATCGCCGGCGTCAGGCCGTGGCGGCGCATGATCTCCATCATCGCAGCCTTGTCAGGCGGCCCGCCGGCAGCGGCGTTGAGCAGACCGAATGCCTCGCGGAAATAGTCCGGACCAATTGCCGCCGGCGTGATGACGCACAGCGTCTTGGCATCCCGGGTGCCATTATTGTCGAAGCGGTGGACGGCGCCGCGTGGAATGCACAGCGCCTCCCCCGGCCCAACCTCGATCGGCTTGCCGTTCACGGTCCAGGTCAAGACCCCGTCAATCCCGTAGATCGTTTCCTCGTAATGATCGTGGCTGTGCGCCGGCGCGGGCAGGCGCTGCGCGCCCGGCACCATCAGTTCGAAAGCGGCGACACTGCCGTTCGAATTTTCGCCCGACACCAGGAAACGGACCGACAGCCCCTTGGTGCCGATGGTCTCATTGGCTGGGTTGACCTGAAGATCCATGGCTGACATTGCGCAAACCTCTCCGGTAAATTACATTTACTAGCAATCAGTAAACTCAATTTACCGGATCGTCAATGGCCACCTCCACCGAAGTCCTGCAGACCAAGACCACGGACCTTTTGATCGGCGCCCTGCTGCGCGTGCCGGCGCAGGCCATCCAGCGCCGGCTGATCAAGGAGCTCAACGCCGCCGGTTTCGACGAATTGCGCCTGCCGCATATGGCCGTGCTGCAGTTTCCCGGCCCGGACGGCGCGCGCCCCGGCACCATCGCCGAACGTGCCGGCATGAGCAAACAGGCGATCAACCAGTTGCTCAGCAGCCTCGAAGGCTACGGCTATATCGTCCGCTCCGACGGCGAAGGCAGCGCGCGCGTGGTGCACGCCACCGAACGCGGCCACGCTGCCTTCTGGAAGATGGTCGACATATTGCGCGACATCGAGGAGGAGTGGCGCACCGAGCTCGGGCCGGAGCGCTTCGACCAGCTCAAAGCGCTGTTGTTCGCCGTCTGGGACAGCCCGCTGGTGCGCTGACCGAAACCGCATTCGTGCATCATCATCGGCATTTCCGATGACGCTATCGGTTTCTTCCGTTTCCTTCTCCGCAGACCGACCTGCCAATCCTCTGCCCTTGTCCCATCAAAGCAAAGGCAGAGCGAAATGAACCTTTCGAACCAGAAGATCCTGATCGTCGGCGGCGGCTCCGGCATGGGCCTGGCGCTGGCCAGGCGCTGCGTCGAGGCCGGCGCCACGGTCATCATCGCCGGGCGCAGCGAAGACAGGCTGCAAGAGGCGCGCGAGGCGCTTGGCAATCCCGCCGGCCTCGACGTTGCCGTCGTAGACATCGCCCGGGAAGCCCAGGTTGCGGCGCTGTTCGCCGAGATCGGCGGGCTCGACCACATCGTCAGCACGGCGGCCGACATCGACGGCGCCTACAGGCTGCTGCCGGAGCTTGACCTGAAGGCGGCGCAACGCATGGTCGACAGCAAGCTGTTCGGCCCGCTGCTGCTTGCCAAGCACGGCGCGCCACGGCTTGCCGCGGGCGGCTCGATGACCTTCATCTCCGGCATCGCCGCCTACCGGCCGGCCGCGCGCGGCTCGGTCGTCGCCGCCGTCAACGCCGCGCTCGAAGGGCTGGTGCGGGCGCTGGCCGTCGAACTTGCGCCGATCCGCGTCAACGCCGTTTCGCCCGGCTGGGTCGACACCCCGATCTGGGCTCAGGTCGCCGGCGACCGCAAGGCCGAGATGCTGGCGGCGATGGCCGAGCGGCTGCCGGTCGGCAGGATCGGCCAGCCCGAAGACATCGCCGACGCCATTTTCTTCCTCATCGGCAACGGATTTGCCACCGGCACGACGCTGCATGTCGAAGGCGGGCACCGGCTGGTTTAGCCGGTGGCGGTCTTCGCCAGGGAGTTGTTTGGAAACAATGCCTTGGAGCCATCTGCCGATTCAAGTCCTGAGCCCGTCTCAAGACGTTCCGGCACCAGCGTGTCGCGCGCGGCGGCGAGCAATTGCCTGAGCGCCGGCGGCTGGATGCGCCGGCGTCGCCAGATCATCGCCAGCGGTGCCGTCCGCATTCGGCCGGGCCATGGCAATTCCCTGAGCTCGCCGCGCGCCAGCGCATCGCTGACGGCGAGACGGGGAAGGAGGCCGAGCCCGGCACCCGTCGCCACCAGCCGGGCAATGGCGCCGATGCTGCCGACTTCGGCCGCGGGTTGGGGCGGAACCATATCCGCCTCGGCAAAAGCGGTGTCGAACATGTGCCGGTATACGCATCCGGGCTCCGTCGCCACGAAGCGCAGAGCGGCCAGGTCTGCCAGGTCGCGCGGCGCGGCGGCTTGCCCGGGAGCCGCGACCAGCACCAGCGGTTCGGCCCCTATCATGCGCCTGGCCAGGCGTCCGTCGGCGGCGCCCTTCGCACCGTCCTGACGCTCGAAGCAGAAGGCGACGTCGATGTCGCCGTCCTCCAGCAGGCGCCGCAGCGTGCCGCTGTCGGCCACTTTCATCCGCACGGTGATGTCGGGATGGCCGGCCTGGAACCCCGGCAGCCAGGGCGCCAGCCGGGCCGAGGCGATCGTTTCCAGCGCGCCGATGGTCAGTGCCCCGCTGCTGCGCCCGGCAGCCGCCAGCACCGCGGCGCGCGCCTCGCCGTCGAGCCGCAGCAGCTCTTCGGCGATCGGCTTCAGCGCCAGCCCCGCCGGCGTCAGTTCAAGGCCGGACTTCGAACGCGTGAACAGGGCAGCACCCAGTTCGGCCTCGAGAGACTGGATCTGGTCGCTGACGCTCGATTGCGCGAGGTGAACCGCCTCGGAAGCACGCGTGATGTTGCGGCTGCGCGCCACCGCGAGGAAGGTCTTGAGCAGTCTGGGGTGCATTGCCGGGCCGACACCAGGCCTATTGCAGTTGCGGCTTCTTCAAGAAACTGCCGCGGTCTGCGGATTTGACGCGCAGCCAGGTCTCGCGGCCGTCGCGCACCACCCGCATCGGGATCTCGGCGCCGGCCGAGCCGCTGTCCCACAGCTTGCGATAGAAATCCGCGAGCCCGTCGACGGCGCCGTCGCGCACCTCTGAGATGACGTCACCCTGGCGCAGGCCGGCTTTTGCCGCCGGGCCGCCCTCGGTCACGCTCATCACCACCACCTTGCCGTCGCTTTCGGCCGACAGGGCGCCGAGCCACGGGCGCGGCGGCTTGGCCACCTGGCCGCGCGTCAGCAGATCGTCGAGGATCGGCGGCAACAGGTCGATCGGCACCACCATGTTGATATCGGCGACCTCGCCGGCGCGGCTCATCTGCAGGCGCAGCGAACCGATGCCAAGCAGCGCCCCGTCGGCGCTGAACAGCGGCGCCCCGCCCCAGGACGGATGCGCTGGCGCGATGAAGATCGCCTCGTCGAGCAGATACTCCCAATAGCCGGCGAATTCCTGCTTGGTGACGATCTTGGCCTCGACCGCCCGGCCGACGCCGTCGGCAAGCACCACCGCGTCGCCGATCCTGGCCTTGCCGGCATCGCCCAGCGCCACGGCCGGCAGGCCGGTCGGCGCCAGCGCCTGGACAAGGCCGAAACCCGATTCCTGATCATAGGCCAGCGCGTGCGCCGGGATGACACGGCCGTCATGCGCGGTCAGCCAGACCTCTTCGGCCTCGGTGATGAGATAGCCGATGGTCAGCACCAGCCCGTCATTGCGGATGACGACGCCGCTGCCTTCCCTGAGCGTGCCCAGCGCGCCGGCTGTGAAGGCATCCTCGGGAACAGTGGCGCGCACGGCAACGACGGAGCGCGGATTGGGATTGATGGCCATGATTTTGTCCTGCGATGCAAATGCTTGGCGGCTTCTCCTATAGGTATGGCTCGGAGGGGATGCTGCAAGGGGTGAGAAGCGGTGGCCGCAGGCCACGAAAAGCCAATTGCTTGGCTTTCGAGTTTCGAACGGTGAAGGCCCGGTCCGCCTTCAGGCAGATCAAAAGTTCCAGTGGGCGTTTTGAAGGGCTGGGGCGCGGCGCCCGCATAAACAATAGTTCAACGCAAGTTGAACTTTCGCCTCCGCGGCCCTAGCTGTAGATGCATCCGCTCAATCACATCCTTCCCATCCCCACCCGAGGCCCGACATGACAGACTACACCCCGCCGAAAGTATGGACCTGGAACAAGGCAAATGGCGGCGCCTTTGCCAGCATCAACCGGCCGATCGCCGGGCCGACGCATGACAAGGAATTGCCCGTCGGCAAGCATCCGCTGCAGCTCTATTCGCTGGCCACGCCGAATGGCGTCAAGGTCACCGTCATGCTGGAGGAGCTTCTGGCGCGCGGCCACAAGGGCGCCGAATACGATGCCTGGCTCATCCGGATCAACGATGGCGACCAGTTCGGCAGCGGCTTCGTCGAGGTCAACCCCAACTCCAAGATCCCGGCCCTGATGGATCGCAGCGGCGCCACGCCGGTGCGCATCTTCGAATCCGGCTCGATCCTGGTCTATCTCGCCGAAAAGTTCGGCGAATTCCTGCCCACCGAGCAGCCGGCGCGCGCGGAAGTCCTGTCCTGGCTGTTCTGGCAGATGGGTTCGGCGCCGTATCTGGGCGGCGGCTTCGGCCATTTCTATGCCTACGCGCCGCAGAAATTCGAATATGCCATCGACCGTTTCGCCATGGAAACCAAGCGGCAGCTCGATGTGCTCGACCGCCGGCTGGCGGAGACCGAATATCTCGGCGGCGAGGATTACACGATCGCCGACATGGCGGTGTGGCCCTGGTATGGCGGGCTGGCGCTCGGGCGCATGTACAATGATTCCGGCGAGTTCCTGTCGGTGCAGGAATACAAGCACGTCCAGCGCTGGGCCAAGGCAATCGACGCCCGCCCGGCGGTCAAGCGCGGCCGCATGGTCAACCGCGCCTTCGGCGAGCCGGCCCTGCAACTGCATGAGCGCCACGACGCCAGCGACTTCGACACCAAGACGCAGGACAAGCTGGCCGCCGAATAGGCGGCGGCAAAGGCTGGCAAGAAAAACCCGCCACCAGATTGGTAGCGGGTTTTTTCAAATGCCTGGTGCTGAACCGGTCAGTGCAGCACTTCCACGATCTGACGGGTCTCCGGATCGACCAGGACAGTCTGGTCGTTGATCACGGCGACGCGATACTTGACGTTGGGCACTTCGCGCAGTTCGACCTTATCGGGCACCGGCGAGCCGAGCTTGAGCTCAAGGCCCAGCAGATTGACCGACGCCAGCGGCTGCTTCTTTACGTATTCGCGAACCACCGTTTCCTGCTCCGGCTGAACGACGATGGTGTCCGCCAGGGCCGCACCGATGCCGCCCATCAGGACGATCGCGGCTGCCGCACTCGAAAGATAATGTTTCATAACAACCTCCATATCCATTATCCGGGCTTCCGGCCCTGTGGGAGAACTCGGCCACCGTCACGAGGTTCCATTTCGATTTGTGGAATAAATGCGACACGCCCAACAAATGCCTATTTTCTATTTTTTCGAAATCGAGCGAAAGCACGCAATCTATGCTTTTTGACAATCCACGATTAATTACCGGATTTGAGGAATGTCGCGGAATGCACTTGACTCGGAGGATGCATCCGAGGTGCTCTTTTCCAGATAGAACGCGAACTGTTGATTGCCTTGGCGACAGCTAACGTAGAGCGCACGCTGTCGTTCCACATGCCGTCGTGGAAGACATTAAAAGGCTCGCCGGCCGGGAACAGGGGCTGGTAGTCGGTCGTCCCACTGCCGATCTATCCCCGGTATCCGGCCTCACAAGTGATCGGCCTCACAGCGAAACACCGTCGCGATGCAGCGGCGGAACACCGTCGACCTCACCCTCGCTCACCGCCTTGCGTGCGCGACTGTAGATCAGCCGCATGACGAGCGCGAAATAGCCGACTTGGAGGACCACCAGCACGGCTATCGTCCAGCCCAGCGCCTTCCAGAAAGAACCGGTGGCCATGTAAGCCCAGACCGCCACGATGATGGTCGTGGCTGACATCCCCACGAGAAATTGTCCAAAATACATCGATCCCGCATCGCCGAAACCACCCGGTTTCGCACGACTCCCTGCCCGAATTCCCAATGCCCGCCTATAAAGTTTCATTATTTTAGCAACTACGCAACTATGTGATCGTCCGACCTTAGCCCAGCCTCGAAATTTGTTGCGCGTTGACCTGGTCGGGAGCAATTTGATGCTCACGGACTGCGGGTGGCGCAGAAAATAAGTCCGGGGGATGGGGAAATGACGCTCAAACTGATCGGAGCCGGTTTCGGCCGCACCGGCACGTGGTCGACTTTTGCCGCGCTGAACAGGCTCGGTCTGCCCTGCTATCACATGCAGGAAGTGATCATGAACAAGGCCAACAAGGGCCATCTCGATTTCTGGCGCAAGGTGGCCAACAGCCCACCCGGCAGCCAGCACGACTGGAACCGCGTCTTCGCCAACTATACGGCGACAGTCGACAATCCCGGTTGCTGTGTGTGGAAGGAATTGCTGGCCGCCTTCCCCGACGCCAAGGTGCTTTTGACCTTGCATCCGCGCGGCGCCGAGGCGTGGTACGAAAGCACGATCGACACGATCTACTTCACCGAGAATGTCTGGCAGTTCAGGATCCTGGAATGGCTGACGCCCTTCGGCTGGAAATTCGGCGACATGTCGCGCAAGCTGATATGGGGCCGCACGCTGGATGGCGTGATGAACGACCGCGCCAAGGCGGTGGCGCGATACAACGCCTATGTCGAGGAAGTGAAGGCGGCCGTGCCCCCGGACAGACTGCTGGTCTACAAGGTGACCGAAGGCTGGGCGCCGCTCTGCGATTTCCTTGGCGTGGCGCTGCCCAACGAACCCTTCCCCAACCTCAATGACCGCGAGACGATCAAGAAGATCATCCGCGACCTCATCAAGGGCTCCTACATCATGCTGGGTCTGGCGCTTGCCGCCGTTGCGGTGGTGGTTGCGGCGCTGTGGTGGTGGCTGGGGTAGTTGCACCCGCAAGCTCAAGTCCGAAGGGCATCCGAACCCCTTGCCACGGGGACCGGGAACCAACCACCGCACCTCGAGTTTCGCTTTCAGTCTTTTCAAGGATTGGAGGCCAGCATGGCACCGCGCAGCAAACCACGCACCGGCGATGACGAAAGCCCTGAGGTCGAGGGTCCGACCATCGAGCAGCAGGACTGGGACGCGATCAAGGGTGCCCAGATCCTGCCCGATACCGTGTCGGAAAACGGCGACATGCGGTACGCCGTCGAAAAGGACGGCGACCTGCCGGAGGAGGACGATGACAACGCTCTCCAGCACAGCGACGACGCCTTGCCCGACGACGAGGAAGAAGCCGCGATCAAGCGGCACCCGACACGCGAGGGGCGGTTCGACGAGACATGAGGGCCAACGCCCTTTCAGACCTGCAAGCGCTCCCTCCCCGCAATGTCCGCGTAATCCTCCGGGCTTGCGGCAATCCAGGGTTCCCGGGCCCGCTTGGCCTGCGAGCCGGTGAGCTTCCTCAAATGGTTCCGCTTCTCGGCAACGACCTGTTTGCCGCGACATCGGGACTGAACCAAGTTCCACTTCACCTGCCTTCTGGGGCGCATTTTCTCCAATGAATGTGAAAGTTGGCACACCGCTATCAGATGCCGGGCGGCCGATATCTGCTCTGCTCGACGCCCGAATTGGCCCTCGACAAGGCAAAGCCTTCATATCCGAGTTGGCTAAAATAGCGGAACATCCGATGGACATTGCCGGAACCGAACAGGACCCGTCGGACCTTTGCATACCTCACCTAAGACCTTGGTCCCAAAAGGAAAGGCAAAAGGCCGATGTGGGCCGTCACCGGGAACATACCGCCTCCGCCGTCGTTTGCCGCAAGATCTGCTGACCGGACGGGATTTCGGAGGAAGAGCCATGCACCATCGGTCCATCATCACCAGAACAGGCCACGGCCCGGGCACGGCGGTCGCCGTGTTGATGGTCGGACTTGTGGCGGTTGGGATCGTTTTCCTTGTCCTGGGCGGCTTGCTCTATTTCGGCGAGCAGCCGCCTGATCAACGCGCGCTGTCCTCCGTGCCAGCCCGATCGGCCCAGGCGGTCGATTGATGTGTGCGCAATCCGCGACGCCGCCCTCTGCCGGCAGCGCGTGTCAGCGCGCCAGCACCTTGCCATGCCTGGCGACGGCCTTGCCCCGCCGGTAGACCGTGCGGTCCTTCGGCACGGCCACCACCGCTTCGGGCACGTGCTGCGCCGGCATGGCGACGAAGTCGGCCTTGGCGCCGACGGCAATGCCATAGTCCGCCAGCCCCAGTGCCCTGGCGCCGGCATGGGTCACCACATCGAAGGCCGCCGCGAGCTCGCGGTCCTCGTAGAAGCCGGAGCGATAGCCGATCATGTTGGCCCGGTTCAGCATGTCGCCATCGCCATAGGGCCACCAGGAATCCCGGATGTTGTCGGAACCGCTGAACACGGTGACGCCGGCCTGCCGCAGGGCCGCCACCGGCGGGAAGGCATGGTTGCCGGGCGCGTTGGTCATGATCGCGACGCCGGCGGCCGCCAGCATCGCGCCGGCCCTCGCCAGCGCGTCGGGCGGGATGTCGCCAAGCCCATAGGCATGGCTGACGGCGACATGGCCCGCCATGCCGAGCGCCTTTGTCCGCGCGGCGATCTCCTCGACCTGGAATAGGCCGAGCGCGCCGCCGTCATGCAGGTGGATGTCGACGCCGGCGCCATGCTTCCGCGCCAGGGCGAACACCACATCGAGATGGCCCTTCACATCGCGGTCGAAGCTGGCGGGGTCGAGCCCGCCGACAAGGTCGCAGCCGAGCCTCAGCGCCTCGTCGAGCAGCTCCGCCGTGCCGGGCGAGGACAGGATGCCGCTTTGCGGGAAGGCGACGAGCTGGATGTCGATGAGGTCGCGGTATTTTTCGCGCACGGCCAGGATGGTCTCGACATGGCTGAGCCCGACCGATGCGTCGACCATGACATGGCTGCGCATGGCTAGGCTGCCATTGCCGACGCAGAGCTCGAGCTGGTTCTTCGCGCGCTCCGCCATCGGCGCGGCGGCGGCAAGGTTTCGCGCCTGGAAGGCGACGCGCTCGCGCACGTCGAACCCGTTGCTGCAGGGAATGTGCGGGCGCCAGGCATCGCCATAGAACGAGGTGTCGAGATGGATGTGCCCCTCGACGAAGGCCGGCACGACAAGCTGGCCATCAAGGCCGATGATGGCGGCGGGGTCGACGATGCCGGGGGTGCCG
>NZ_NSFV01000015.1 GCF_002295115.1 Mesorhizobium sp. WSM4311
CGCCCAGGAGCAGACCATGCTGGACCACTGGGCCAAGGTAGCGCCATCGCCCGCCTTCGACTATGCCTATGCCTGGGGCTCTCAACAGGGCGACACCGCGCTTGGCGACTCGCCGGCGCTGCAGGCCCTCTTCCTTCAGCATAATCAGAGCACCACCAGCGTAACTTCGACCGGCGCAACGACTCCGCCCACCAGCACGGTGCCCCCAACCACTACCGTGCCTTCGAGCAGCGATCACACTTTCTACGGCACGGGCGGCGCGGATGTGCTTCACGGCACCACCGGCGCCGATACGATGGTTGGTGGCGGCTACAACGACACCTACTATGTCAACAACGTCGGCGACAAGGTGGTGGAACTGTTGGGCGGCGGCAACGATACCGTGCTGGCATCGGTGAGTTACGCGCTGTCGGCCGGCTCGGAGATCGAGCACCTCGCCATCACGAGCAAGTCCGGCACTACGCCCATGAACCTCAAGGGAAACGGGTTCTCCCAAACCATAGACGGCAATGCCGGCAGCAACATCATCAACGGCGGTGGCGGAAAGGACGTGCTGACGGGAAATGGGGGCAAGGACTACTTTTTCTTCAATGCCGCCCTCAAGACCGGCAATGTCGACAAGATCACCGATTTTAACGTGGCACAGGACAAGATCGCGCTCGACCACCATGTGTTCACCGGCCTTCAAGCGGGCGCCCTTCCCACCTCGGCGTTCCACCAAGGCAGGGGTGCGCACGACAGTGGCGATCACATCATCTACAACAGTTCGACCGGCGCCCTGTCTTTCGACAGCGACGGCGAGGGTGGCGCACATCAGATCCAGTTTGCCACCCTGTCTCCGCATCTGTCTTTGACGGCGTCCTCGTTCATCGTAGCGTGAGCCTTGGGAAACGTCAGACCCCGATCACAAGGGTCTGACGTTTTCTTGAACACATATCGGCGGAACGAAATCGCTCCAACGCTCGTTGGTCCATCATGAGCGCTCGGGGCATCGAATTCCTGCAGAAATGGGTGGAGGATAATTTGCCACCCTATTCGAGATCCGATCCGACCCTTGCGGCGAAGCTCGCCGAGCAAGTGACGGCGGACGCCATCAAGGCGGGAATTCGCCCCGAGGAAATCTCGGAAGAAGTCGGAAGCATGTTGACCACCATGCTTGAAGTGCTCGACCAACGCGACACGAAATGATTGCGCGGCCGGTTACATTGGCAACGTCGCACGGGTCCATGGCCGACACGCCGACGGCTTCGCCGAAGAGAGTGCCACCAAGTCCTTGATCGCCAGCCAATCCAGTGGTTTGGCTCTTATCGCCTTGGTCAAACCGGGACGGTCTCGTGCTCTTTCAAGGCTCGCCTGATGATCTTGTCGAGGTCGTGAGGTTCAGCACCGTTGACTTGTATCAAGGGCCATCCATCCTGGCGCAAGCACTTGCCGATCTCCCTTGAGATATCGGCCTGCCTCAAGCCCCTGTCCACGCCGAGTTCGAACAGCAGGACCTCCAGCAGCGGTTGCTGCGCATGCCGATCCATGAGACGGCGGCGCAATGTTTCCTGCGGCGCATCGAGCTGGATAAGGAGGTCTGGTCGCGGCATGAACGCCAGGCAGTCACGAACCACGTCAATGCTTGGATTTCGCGCCAGCACAACCAGCGCGCATAAAGCCTGGATTAGGCCCTCTTCGAAAATGAAATAACCTTCCGATTGCTGCGCTTGACGCCACGACTCGCACAGCAGGGCGATATCGACCTTCATGCGCCACGACCATGTGCGGCTTCGTAGTGGGATTGACGCCAGAAGCCGCGCCGCGACACCATCCTTCGGCAGGGTCGACAGCAAGACTGGGCCGGAGGTGGCAATCTTTTTGCCAATGCGCCCAATGCCATGGCGAACTTCCGGACCGTCTTCCTGGGCCGACCCATATTCAATCAGGCGATACCCGTTCACTGTCTTCACGTTGATGTCGTATTTCGCCATCCCCTGGCAGAGGCCGCGAAGAAGTGTGGTCTTGCCTGCACCAGGCGGCCCGAACAACTCGATGATCATCACGCAATACCCAAATGTCTCCGAGCAAGCAGTCATTCGCCTGCGTATCAAAGCTTAGCCGGATTACGAGCCACACCAACGTTCATTTGAATGATCTTTCATATATGCCGGAGGCACGCGGGATTGGCCCTTGGCAAGCGTCTCAAGATCGGGGACCTCCGGGCGGACCGGCCGTTACCGAAGGGGAATTGGAGAACGTCTTCGAGGCCGGGAGCGGGAAAGCACTGTCTGATCAAGATCGAGGCATCATCCGAATGATTGATGAAAAGATTTCGGTGGCGAGTGATGGTCGACGTTCAGCTTGGTGGGGCCCTGAATGTCTTCAGCGTATTTGCAGTCTGAAGCGGTGAATGAAGATCTGCGGGTGGATTGTCGACCGACGACGACCCGCGGATGGTCAGATATTCCCGAATACGCTCTTGACGAAGGGGGACCCCTCTGGCGCCCCTATCAGCGGATGGGCGCCGGGTTTGCCGACATTCCCGTCTTCGATCACCTTAGAAACGTCGCAAGGCAATATCCCGACAAGGTCGCGATCGGCGACGGCGCCAATCGCCTGACTTATTCCGAGCTTTTCCGGGCTGTCGAGACATTGTCGCACCGTATCGCTACCGTCGTTCCCGAAGGACAGGCGGTCGGAATCCTTCAGGCCAACTCGGCCTGGTACGCCGTGGCGATACTGGCCAGTATGGCGGCCGGGCGGCCTTCGGTTCCGCTCAACATGAGAGATCCGGGCTCTCGGATCATCGAGATCGTGAATGCCGCGCGGCTCGGCGCCATCATAGGCGCTGGAAATGTTCGCCTAACCGATTTGCCGCAGGAAGTCCTATGGATCGATATTGCGGCTGGCGTCGCGCCGAACGGTCAACAGGCATCACAGCAGCCACAGCTCCCTTCGGTTTCCGTCGATGCGCCCGCAATGGTGCTTTACACATCAGGTAGCACCGGACGCCCCAAGGGCATCGTCAACAGCCAACGCAGCCTGCTGTGGCGCGTCCGGCAATATGTCGACGCGTGCCATATCAACGCGGATGACGTTTTCCTGCCGCTGACCGGGCCTGCCACGATCGCCGGTTGCCGGGAGATTTTTACTGCACTGCTGACTGGCGCCACGTTGCACCTTCTCGAGGTGGAGGCGGTCGGCCTCCGCGCTGTCCGCGCTCGGGTTCAAGCCGAAGGTGTGACGATCGCCTATCTTGTGCCGGCGCTGCTTCGGGCACTGTTGACCGAGGCCCCTGCTGACGCTTTCCAGTCGCTCAGAGTGGCACGGATCGGTGGCGAGAAGGTGTCGTGGACGGACATCGCCTTGCTGCGCAAAGCCGTTTCGAACCAGTGCCTGATCCAGATCGGCTACTCGTCAACCGAGACCACCGGCTCGCAATGGTTCCTGCCGCAGGATTGGCCGGAGCAAGACGCATCGATCCCCGTCGGCAGGCTGCTTCCCGGGATGGCATTCGCTATCGTCGACGACGCAGGACACGATGTCGGGACAGGCGAGAGTGGAGAGCTTCTGATCAAAAGCCCCTATGTTCTGCTTGGTCATTGGGAGAACGGCGTCGTCATTCCCGCGCGGCCGGACCCGGACGATCCCGGTGTGCGGGTTTTTGCGACGGGCGACCTCGTTCGGCTGGACGACGATGGCCTGTTGCGCATCGTCGGCCGCAAGGGGCGCCAGATCAAGATCAATGGTCGACGCGTCGAGCCCGCCGAGCTCGAACGGGTCCTGCGTTGCGCGCCTTCGGTGGCGGATGCCGTGGCAATCGTGACGCCGGCCGAGGAACTCATCGCATTCGCGGTTGCCCAGCGCTTCGCCGGGGCTGCTTTCGCGGAGGAGCTTCGTCAGCTCGTCAGAACGACGTTGCCGGCGCCGCTGCGTCCGTTGCGGTTGCACACCATCGCGGAGATCCCACGCTTGCCGGGAGGTAAGGTAGACCTGGCAACGCTCACCGAAATGGATCGTACGGAGAGAAAGACCGCGCCAGCCGTCCAGCCGCCCGCTGCCCGACCGCTCCCCGCAGGAGGCCAACTGAATACAAGGCAAGTGGTGCAGCACGCGTGGATGCAGGTTCTCAACATGGGCGCTGCGGTGGGAAATTGGGATGAGGCGGGGGGAGATTCGCTGCAGCTGCTGCATTGCGTCATGGCGATCGAGAGCGCCATAGGGCGAGAGCTGGGCCTCGAGGCCTTCACCGTCGGTATGAGCTTCGACGAGATGGTTGAGGCTGTCGTCTCCGCACAGGCGGGCGAACGACACGCGAAGAAACATCACCCTCCGGTTCTTTTCCTGTTCCCAGGGTCCGTCGGTTATGGTCCGAGCCTGGCTGCGTTCGCAGCCGCCATGGGCAAAGTCGCCCGCGTGAACCCCATTCGGTATCCTGGCCTCGCCGCGATATTGGACGGACATAACAGCCTCTCCGCCATGGCTGCCGCCGCAGTCGAGCAGATAGACCGCGCCCAGCCTGACGGCCCTGTGCGACTTCTCGGCCATTCGCTTGGTGGCGCGGTTGCGTTCGAGGTCGCGGCACGGCTTCTGGCGGCCGGTCGATCGGTAAGGTTTTTGGGTATCCTCGATACGAGCCTTCTGGACGAGCCGAGCAACCATTGGGAGACACTTACCCGCACATTCCATCGCATTCGCACCAATCGCATATCCGCCCACCGGATGGCTTGCCGAGCTCTTGCCAAGATCACCGTCGCCATGGGCTGCGAGGCGTATCTCGCCAGGATTCTCGACCGCTTTGGCAAGGGAGAGTTCAGCCCGACAAGCTTCAGAACCAAACTGGAACTGCAGGAAGTCTTGCGGGCGCGGTCTTTCTTCCAGTGGCTCGCGGCACCCAAACCGGCCCTGCCCATCTCCGGCACCTTGTTCCGATGCCGTCGGGAGGGAATGCCTCGGGCCCTGGGCTGGGAAAGCGCTCTGGCGCATTTGGACGTGGTTCCGATCATGGGCAACCACATCGACCTTGTCATAGAGCCCAATCTTGCCACCAACCGCCCGCTCATCGAGACGGCCGTCGTGCGGACCTACTCCCCGGCCGAGTCTCGCAAAAGGGAGGATCTGTCATCGACGTGATCTCACACTTCAGCAAGGACATGCTGGTGCTCGATGCTCGTGCGGAGGTCGATCGCATCGTTGACACCTTGCGCAAGCAGGTTCTTGGCACGCTCCGCCGTCGCGGAGTGGTTGTCGGCCTTTCCGGCGGCATCGACAGCTCCGTCGTCGCGACCCTGTGCACACGGGCGTTCGGCAAAGACAAGGTCTTGGGCCTGTTCATGCCGGAGCGCGATTCCTCCGGCGACTCCCTGAGACTTGGCCGCCGTGTCGCGGCACAGCTTGGCATTGAGAATATCCTGGAAGACATAGGCCCGGCAGTGGAAGCCGTCGGCGCCTACCGTCGGCAGATCGAGGCGATCCGGACCGTCGTTCCCGACTATGGGGACGGCTGGAAATGCAAGCTGGTGATCGAACCGGTTCTCGAGAGCAACGGCCTCAACATCACCCGACTCACCGTCCAGGATCCGGAGGGCAAGGTCGACACGGTGCGTCTGTCGCCTGCCGCCTATCTGCAGATCGTCGCCGCAACCAACTATAAGCAGCGTCTGCGCAAGATGACGGAATACTACCACGCCGACCGCCTCAAATACGCGGTTGCGGGGACACCAAACCGTTTGGAGTACGACCAGGGGTTTTTCGTCAAGCAGGGCGACGGAACCGCCGACGTGATGCCGATCGTCCACCTTTACAAAACCCAGGTTTATCAGCTCGCGGAATATCTCGGGGTGGACGAGGAAATCCGCCAGCGGGCACCGACCACCGACACATTCTCCATGGCGCAAAGCCAGGAGGAGTTCTACTTCGCGCTGCCCTATCATCTGATGGATTTATGCCTCTACGGCCTAAACCATGGGATCGCCAGCGAGGAGGTCGCGGCGGTTGCCGGCCTCACCGAGCCCCAGCTGCAGAAAGTCTTCAAAGACATCGACGCGAAACGGCGGGCCGCCCACTATCTTCACGCGCGGCCTTTGCTCTCCGTGGAAATTGGCGAGGATTGACCGGGAATGTGCGGCATCGCTGGAATTGTGACCCTGAACGCCGCGGCGGCTTCTCCTTCACGCGAGGCGCTGATGCGGATGGTGGGCACGCTGGCGCATCGCGGGCCGGACGAGCGCGGCATCTACCGCGACAAGCGTGCAGGGCTGGCGCATGCCCGCCTGTCCGTCGTCGATCTTTCCAGCGGCCAGCAGCCGCTTGCGGACACAGGCGATACGACCTGGATCGTGTTCAACGGCGAGATATTCAACTATGTCGAGCTGCGGGAAAAGCTGATTGCGCTTGGCCACCGCTTCCGGACCCGCAGCGACACGGAGGTCGCGCTGCATGCATATCGCGCATGGGGCGAAGCGGCCTTCGAGCGGATGAACGGCCAATGGGCAATCGCAATCTGGGACTCAATAGCAGGTCGTCTCGTCTTGTCGCGCGACCGGTTCGGCATTTGCCCCCTGCATTTTTGCGAGCATGCGGGCCGCCTTTATTTCGCCAGTGAAGTGAAGGCCATTTTCGCAGCCGATCCAGCCATCCCTCGCGCGTTTGATCCTGCCGGCCTCGATCAGACTTTCACGCTCTGGACTGTCGTTCCACCGCAAGGGGTATTTCAGGGAATCCACGAGCTCGTACCGGGGCATGTCCGCATCTACCAGGATGGCACCGTTCGCGAGCAGGTCTTTTGGCAGCCTTCCTACCCCGAGAATATCGGAGCGCAGCACGGCGAGTTCAGCGGGTCGTGCGATGACGCGGTGGACCGCGTGCGTGACGCCCTCGAGGCCGCGACGGCACTCCGAATGGTGCGCGCCGACGTGCCTGTCGGGTGTTACCTGTCGGGAGGACTGGACAGCTCGCTTGTGGCGACACTGGGAAGGCGCTTCGCCGGCCGACGCTTCCAGACCTTCTCCTTGCGTTTTGCCGACGCCGAATATGACGAGACCCGCTTCCAGCGCCTGGTTGCCGAAGCAACCGGCAGCGAGCACCATGAGGTGGTGGTTTCGCGCGGCGATATCGCGGCAATCTTTCCTGAGGTGATCTACCATACCGAGCGCCCGATACTGAGGACCGCCCCGGCGCCGCTGTTCCTGCTATCGAGGCTGGTGCGCGAGCGTGGCATCAAGGTCGTGCTGACCGGCGAAGGTGCCGACGAAATGTTCGCCGGCTACGACCTGTTCCGTGAAGCCAAGGTCCGCCGATTCTGGGGACGCCAGCCGGCGTCGACACGACGCTCACGCCTCCTCGAGCGTCTTTACCCGTATCTCACCCGCTCGCCGGTGCAACAGCAAGCGATGGCGCGCCAGTTCTTCGGACGCGGGATCGAGGCGCATGACGCGCCCGGCTTTGCCCATGACACGCGCTGGCGCAGCACCGGCGCCATCAAGCGCCTGTTCTCCGCGGATCTGCGCGCCGATTCCCAGCGCCGCGACGCCGTGTCGGAGTTGCTTGGCAGTCTGCCCGCGGCGTTTTCGCGCTGGAGCCCTCTTGCGCAGGACCAGTATCTCGAGGTCCAGACGTTGATGTCGGGCTATCTGCTTTCCTCGCAGGGCGACAGGATGCTGATGGCTCACTCCGTCGAGGGGCGCTTTCCGTTCCTCGACGATGAACTTGTGAGGCTCGCGAATTCACTTCCGCCTTCCTACAAGCTGCGTGTCCTGGATGAGAAGCACGTGCTGAAACGCGTGGCGGAGCCGATCGTGCCCTCCGAGATCGTAACCCGCAAGAAGCAGCCATTCCGGGCGCCCAATGCGCTTTGCTTCGCTGACGACGCCGCACCTGAATACATTCGCGAAGCGCTTTCGGAGACGGCGATACGCAAGGCGAATGTTTTCGATCCGGCTTCGGTCACACGCCTGCTCGGCAAGTGCCAGGCCAGGACCGGTGACGGTGATCTTTCCAATGCCGACAACATGGCGCTTGTCGGCGTGCTGTCGACCCAGCTCCTGCACCAGCAGTTTGTCGCGAGCTGTCCCGGTGCAACCCACGTGCGTGGGCTCAGCGTCGACGTCGACCGCGAACATCGGGAGGAGCGCTTGCATGTTGCATGATGCCGTACCCCTGCTGCATGACTACCTCGCCCACTCCGCCGGCCGGCTCGGCGACAAGGTAGCGCTGGTGTGCGGCAAGCAACGTGTCACCTATGGCGAGCTCGAGGCGCGCGCCAATGCAATCGCCACGGATTTGGCCGCATCAGGGGTCGCGCGCGGCGACCGCGTGATGATCTTCGCCGACAACACGGTCGAGACGGTGGTGAGCTTCTGGGCTGTACTCAAGGCGAATGCGGTGGTGTGCATCGTCAACCCGCTGACCAAGAGCGACAAGCTTGATTATCTGCTCAACGACTGCCTACCGGCGGCGCTGATCACCGACGCGCATCTGCACTCGATCTTCCGCGAACCGGCGCGCAGCTGCCCGTCACTTCTGCGGACGATCGTTTCCGGATCGATCGATGATGACGAGCTCTCCCGATTGCCGCAAGCCATACGCTGGGACATCGCGGTCGCCGCCGGCGACGCGCCGCCGGCGCGGCGCTGCATCGATATCGATCTTGCCGCCATCATCTACACGTCCGGCTCGACGGGCGAACCCAAGGGCGTGATGCTGACGCACAGGAACATGATGACCGCGTGCGCGTCGATCGCTTCCTACCTCGAGCTTGCAGAGGACGAGGTGATCCTCAATGTCCTACCCCTCGCCTTCGATTACGGCCTGTACCAGATGGTCATGGCGTTTCGCACCGGCGCCCGGCTGGTGCTCGAACGTTCGTTCGCCTTCCCGGCGCAGGTCCTTGGGCTGATCAGGCAAGAGGGGGTTACGGGTTTCCCCGGCGTGCCGACCATCTTTGCGGCACTCTCCGAGCTCAAGTCCCTCAAGGACCAGGATTTCTCAAGCATTCGCTACGTCACGAACACCGCGGCGGCCCTGCCCCTCAAGCATATTCTCATGCTTCGGGAGCTGTTTTCGAGCGCACGCATCTATTCGATGTACGGCCTCACCGAATGCAAGCGTTGCACCTATTTGCCGCCGGAGGATCTCGCGCGAAAGCCGTTGAGCGTCGGGATCGCGATCCCGAATACGGAAATGTGGATCGTCGACGAACATGACAGAAGGGTCGGCCCCGGCGTCGTTGGCCAGCTCGTCATTCGCGGCGCGACAGTCATGAAGGGCTACTGGGGCAAGCCCGAAGCGACGGCCAGGAAGCTCAAACCCGGCCCGTTGCCCGGCGAGCAGGTCCTATATACCGGCGACTACTGCCGGATGGACGCGGAGGGCTACCTCTACTTCGTCAGCCGCGGTGACGAGATCATAAAATCGCGAGGCGAGAAGGTGGCGCCGAAGGAAGTGGAGAACGTCCTTATGGATATTCCCGGCGTCCGGGAAGCAGCGGTCATCGGTGTTCCCGACGAACTCCTTGGGCAGGCGGTTAAGGCGTTTGTCGTGATGGAGAATGGAAGAACCATCGGCGAAAAACAGCTGCAGATGGAGTGCCAGAAACGACTGGAAAACTTCATGGTTCCGAAGTCCATCGTCGTCGTGGCCAGCCTACCGATGACGGATACCGGCAAACTCAAGAAAACGGCCCTGTCATGAGGTGGGCGCGGGGACGAGGTCGCTTATTTTATTGTGTCTTACAGAGGGCGAATTCATGTTGACGATCAAAGACCGCACCGGAACCTACAGCGAGCAGATCCGCAGTTTCTTGGTTTCGAATTTCTACGTGAGCGACGTGAAGGCATTGATGAGCGACACGTCCTTGCTCGACCAGGGCATCGTCGACTCGACGGGAGTGCTTGAGATTATAGGCTTCATAGAGGAGACCTTTGGCATCATCGTCGAAGACAGCGAGCTCTTGCCTGAAAACCTCGATTCCATTCAAGGGATCGAGCAATACATCATCCGCAAGATGAATTGATTGCCGGCGTAAAGCCCAGACCGGTTCGCGCAATTGCTCTGGGTTTCCCGCACGCTCATGCCTGCGACTTGGCTTGTCCCAGGACCACCCGGCCCTCGCCCGCTTCGTTCGACACAGCGCGGATGTTCTCGTATGCCTTGCCGCGCTCCAGCAGTCCCATCACCTGCCGGTCCTGGCCAAGGCCGACCTCGAAGAGCAGGGTGCCGCCAGGCCGCAAGTATCGTGGCGCGTCCTTCACCACCCGCATATGGATGCTCAGGCCGTACGGGCCGGCCGCGAACGCTTCGCGCGGCTCGAGTTCGACCAGATGCGCGCGGTCGCCCTCAAGCCGCTTTTCCGAAATGTAGGGCGGATTGCAGACGATAATGTCGATCGTTCCGTCGAGCCCAAGGCCCGAGAGAGCGTCGAACAAATCGCCCTGAAGCACCGAAACGCGGTCAGCCATGCCGTGATGGGCAGCGTTACGGCGTGCCACGCCGACGCATCCATCGGTGAGGTCGCTCGCCCAGACACGTGCGGTGGGAATGTGGTGGGCGATGGCACACGCCAGATTGCCAGTGCCGCAGCACATGTCGACGATGCGCGGCGCCGGCAGGTTCATTTGATGCAAAACACCAAGGGCCGTCCTGCCCAGCAATTCCGTCTCTGGCCGGGGGACGAGCGCACCGGGCGCGACGAGCAACTCAAGTCCCATGAAAATGGCGCGGCCCGTGCCATAGGCGTCGGCGACACTGAACTCTTTGCTCATGGCGAACCCGCTGGCTTAATGTTTCCAGTATAGCTGTTCGGCATTCCTGCGCCAGTCAAACCTGTGGTTGGAGAACCCCGGCAAGCTGCCAGCCGATCAGTCTTTGACACCCATGTCGAGCGCGGCAATGACGGCATTCAGGCGCTCGGGTGTTAGATCGTTCTTCAATCGCCGCAGATTGAAATCGAGGTGTTCCTTCTTGAGCATGGAGACCAGGGTGACGCCGGCCGAATTCGTTGCGAATGCGTAATCGGCGAGAAATGCGATAGCAATTTCAGTGGGACTGCCGCGGTATCCGAGGTCACCAAGAGCGACCAGTATTCCCTTGCGCGCATTGAATTTCGCGACGATTCGATTGAGGCCTGAGAATGTCCCGTGCGTTACGAACGTTCTGTGCCGGTGAACGCGCGCCTTCAACTTGGCGAGGTTTGACTCCAGCGGGGTATTGGCAATCTGCACGAACCGATAAGGCAGCGATTCCTGGAGAGCCGTCATTCCGGCCTCGAGGTCTCCCGCGACCGAGATGGCCCGGGCCTTCCCGTCCTGAATCACGCGCTCCACGGCCCGGATGATATCCTCGCGAACAAGCTCTTCGGCGGTCGGACGATGCAGTGCGAGGACATCGACATAATCCGTGCGAAGACGCCTCAGGCTTTCCTCGACACTGGATCTTATCAACGCCGCGGACAGCGGCACCTTGAAAGGCGTGGGGCGCACTCTTGAAGCATGCTGCTTAAGCGCCGGAACCGTCGCAACAGCGATCCGCGACAACGGCTTCAGCAGTCGCATGGTGGCGGAGGTCTTCGGCGGACGCATGCCAACCTTGGTGCAGACGCAGACGCTATCCCGTTTCCTGGATGCAAATTCACCCCAGATCGATTCAGCCATGCCGTCGCCATACGAAGGCGCTACGTCGTACCAGGTCACCCCTGCTTCGTAGGCGCGTTCCAAGGTCTCGATGCCCTTGCGAACTCCGATACGAGAGCCAAGCGAAGCGCAGCCAAAGCCGATACTTGAAACCTTGCTGCCAATAGCTTCGACAAAGACCAGCTTCATGGCAAAGCCTCGTTTTTGATACCGGCATCAAGCCGCCGCTGTCTCAGTCGAATGATCTTTTTGTCTTTCTGTCAATAGACAAGAAAGAAAGCCATGAGCCCGCGCCAGTGCAAAAGGTGGCATTAAATAGCATATCTGCGCGTCTCGGATCGTGATCACGGGTGACTGCATGCAGAACAGAAACGGATTCTTAGTCAGGTAAAAATTCCCCCAGAAAGATAGTGGCGGGTCGGACGGTATATTTATAATTTTGATTTTATTGATTTTTTCGTGGGCCGGGACGTTCGCGAGGTTGTTATCTGTATGCCTTGGCAGCGATTTCAGCGACCGGGCCGTAGTGAGCAGATCTTTGCTCTCGATCAAGGAAGCCCCAGTTCATTGAGCTAGATTTTGAACCAGCTGAAGGGCGCCTGGGAGCAAAGAATGTTCTCGCCGAGGAGGGCTATGGCTTGGCCGGATATCGCAGTTCGATGACTCCGCCTCTGATTCTTCTGTCGAATTGACAGTGTCGTGATTGAAAGCCGAACCTGGCATGGCACCAGCGCTACCTTGTCTTGAAGCAGCGATGGTCCGGGGGCTGAAGGAAAGACTGGTTCTGGGAGGAAGCATGGGCGAGGACCTATCCGGTCATCATGCCGACCGCATTCAGGCCGCGATCGCTTCGGACGCGGCGGCGAAATCCGCGCTGGTCGCGTCCTGGCGACGGTCTTCCAATTTGCACCGGCTCGATCCAACCGACTGCAGTTCCCCACGCTACCTCACGGAGACGGAGCTGGGGCAGGCCCGCCAACGTATCGAACCACTCGTCCGGGCTGCCCAATCGAGTCTGGACCGGCTCTATCTCGCGGTGGGCGGCGTCGGATGCTGCGTCCTCCTCGCCGATCGTGATGGCGTGCCCGTCGAACGGCGCGGCGCGCCTGTGGATGACGAAACGTTTCATTCCTGGGGTTTGTGGACTGGCTCCGTCTGGAACGAACAAAGCGAGGGCACCAACGGTATCGGCACCTGCCTGGTCGAACAGCGCGCGCTGACGATCCACCGCGACCAGCATTTTCATACGCGCAATACGGGGCTCAGTTGCACCACCGCTCCGATCTACGACCACCAGGGAGATCTGGTGGCCGCGCTCGACGTGTCGTCCTGCCGCGCTGACCTGACCGAAGCTTTTGCCAACCTTATTTCGCTAGCCGTTATCGACGCGGTGCGTCGGATCGAGGCAGAGAACTTCAAAATGGCATTCCCCAAGGCCCGCATTCTGCTGGCGCCGGTGGCCGACAAAGGCTCCGGCGCACTGATCGCCGTGGATACAGACGATTTGGTGGTCGGCGCGACCCGGTCGGCTCGCCTTGCGCTTGGAATCACCCAGCAGTGCCTGGACAAGCCGATGCCGGCGGCCGATCTGCTCGGCTGGGCCGGCCCCGAAGTGCTTGCCGAGGCGGAGCGCGGTGTTCTGCAGCGGGCGCTCGCGCGGGCGGACGGAAATGTCTCGGCCGCGGCCCAGGCGCTGGGCATCAGCCGCGCGACGCTTCACCGCAAGCTCAACCGCCTGGACGTCCACAGGTCGCACTGACCATTCGAAACCTCATACGGCTGTCGCAATTCTGCGACACATCCCGCCCGCGCGCTGTCCCCGGGGCGGTGACATTGGCGGCCTAAATCGCAACTCTCTTCCGAAGCGTCGCATCCCGCGACGTCAGCTTTGGGAGGAAGACACATGAACAAGGTTGAATTCTCACGCCCGGTCAAGGCGCCTTTCGACAAGCGCTACGGCAATTTCATCGGCGGCAAATGGACCGAACCCCGCTCCGGCCGCTACTTCGAGAACCACTCCCCGGTGAACGGCCAGCTGCTGTGCGAGGTGGCGCGCTCGGATGCCCAGGACATCGAGGCGGCCCTGGATGCGGCCCATGCCGCCAAGGACGCGTGGGGACGCACCAGCGTGGCAGAGCGGTCGCTTATCCTCAACCGGATCGCCGACCGCATGGAGGAGAACCTCGATCTGCTCGCCTGCGCCGAAACCTGGGACAACGGCAAGCCGATCCGGGAAACGACCGCGGCCGACCTGCCTCTGGCCATCGACCATTTCCGGTATTTCGCTGGCGCCGTGCGCGGCCAGGAAGGCAGCCTTTCGCAGATCGACGACGACACGGTCGCCTATCATTTCCACGAGCCGCTCGGCGTGGTCGGCCAGATCATTCCCTGGAACTTCCCGCTGCTGATGGCATGCTGGAAGCTCGCGCCCGCGCTTGCGGCCGGCAACTGCGTCGTGCTGAAGCCCGCCGAGCAGACACCGGCCGCCATCCTGCTCTGGGCCGATCTTATCGGCGATCTGCTGCCGCCAGGTGTGCTCAACATCGTCAACGGCTTCGGCCTCGAGGCCGGCAAGCCACTCGCGTCGTCGCCGCGCATCGCCAAGATCGCCTTTACCGGCGAGACCACGACGGGCCGGCTGATCATGCAATATGCCAGCCAGAACCTCATCCCCGTCACACTGGAACTGGGCGGCAAGTCGCCCAACATCTTCTTCAAGGACGTTGTCGCCGAGGACGACGATTTCTTCGACAAGGCGATCGAAGGCTTCGTCATGTTCGCGCTGAACCAAGGGGAGGTCTGCACCTGCCCGAGCCGCGCGCTCATCCATGAATCGATCTACGACAGGTTCATGGAACGTGCCCTCAAGCGCGTCGAAGCGATCGTGCAGGGCGACCCGCTCGATCCCGCGACGATGATTGGCGCCCAGGCCTCGTCCGAGCAGCTTGAAAAGATCCTGTCCTACATCGACATCGGCCGCCAGGAAGGCGCCGAGGTGCTGACCGGCGGCGCCCGCAATGTTCTGCCCGGCGACCTGGCGGGCGGCTATTACGTCAAGCCGACCGTGTTCAGGGGCCACAACAAGATGCGCATCTTCCAGGAGGAGATTTTCGGACCGGTGGTTTCGGTCACGACCTTCAAGGACGACGACGAAGCGCTCAGCATTGCCAACGATACGCTCTACGGGCTCGGCGCCGGCGTCTGGACACGTGACGGCAACCGCGCCTATCGCTTTGGCCGCGCGATCCAGGCCGGCCGCGTCTGGACCAACTGCTACCACGCCTATCCCGCGCATGCGGCCTTCGGCGGCTACAAGCAGTCCGGCATCGGCCGCGAGACGCACAAGATGATGCTCGACCATTATCAGCAGACCAAGAACATGCTGGTCAGCTATAGCCCGAAGAAGCTCGGCTTCTTCTGATCGGCTGTTTGTCGCACAGGCGCGGCTCCGCGAGGGGCCGCGCCCAAGACTGGAGATCGGAAAGACCATGCACGCAAAGGTCACGGCGACGCCGGCCGCCCTCGAACTGATCGCGGAGATCGTTGCCGAGCATGGGCCGGTGCTGTTCCACCAATCCGGCGGCTGCTGCGACGGCTCTTCGCCCATGTGCTATCCGCGCGCCGGCTTCGTCGTCGGCGACCACGATGTACTGCTCGGCCACATCGAAGACGTACCCTTCTACATCGGCGCGTCGCAATTCGAGGCCTGGAAGCACACCGATCTGATCATCGACGTGGTGCCTGGCCGCGGCGGCATGTTCTCGCTCGACAATGGTCGTGAGAAGCGGTTCCTGACGCGGTCGACGATCTGCGCCGTCCAGATGTGATGTCGGTGCATCGGGCTGCTTGCCCTTTGTCCCAGTGAAAGGAACGCACCAGAAAAACAGACGCGTGGACAACCGACAGGCTGCAAGAAGCGCGTGCTTCGGTTCTCATCCTCCATCGGTTTGATCTTGCACAATGCAAAGCGCCGCTGCGCCGCTACGATCAGCATATGGTCATAAATCTGTTCGCCGGCACGATCGTCATCAGCCTGACGGTCCTCATCCATACCTTCGGTCTCATCGCGATTACCCACGCCATGGCGCACCTCGTCGCTCGCTTCCGCATGCACGGCCGTCGCAGCCGAGTGGTCGCGATGATCAGCGTCGTCATGGGGCTCTTTGCCGTTATCACAGCCGAGGTGTGGCTGTGGGCCGGCGTGTATCTTGAACTCGGCGTCTTGCCGGACTTCGAGACCGCGCTCTATTTTTCCACCATTACCTTTTCGACGGTCGGATATGGCGACGTGGTTCCCGCCCATGGCTGGCGCGTGCTGGCGGCGCTCGAGGGCGTGAACGGATTTCTGCTCATCGGCTGGTCGACCGCCTACCTGGTCGCTGCCGGAACGCGCATCGGCCCGTTCAGGGTTGGCGAGCACTTCTGACCGGACTGGCGCTCAGACCGCCACTGAATGCCTGGCTGTGCCGGCTTCGAGGTACTTGTCGAACTTCGCTGCCACCGTCCTGACAAGCGGGCGGCTGTCCTTCGGCACGACGAAGTTTTCGCCGTCGAGCCGAAGCAGCAGCCCGCCGCCGCTGATCGCAAGTCGACTTGCCATGGCCAGGAGACTCTGGCCGACGTCGCCGAAGCGCTCGACCAGTTCGATCGCCGAGAAGGCGAAATGGCACATCAGACGCTCGATGATCCAGCCTCTCGCCAGATCGTCGACGCTGAGCTCGATGCCGCGCGCCACTGCCAGCTGTCCGGAATCCACGGCCTTCTCGTATGCGCCGGTTGCGACGATGTTCTGGGCGTAGCCCTGGCGGTATCGGCTGATCGCGGAAGGCCCGAGCCCAATCAGCGTCTCGCAATTGTCCTCTGTATAGCCCTGGAAATTGCGGCGGATCTTGCCGGTGCGAGCCGAGATGGCGAGCGTATCGTCCGGCTTGGCGAAATGGTCCAGCCCCAGGGCCTCGTATCCGGCGTCCACGATCAGCCGGGCGGCGAGCTGCGATTGCGCCAACCGTCCGGCGGAATCGGGGAGCCATGCTTCGTCGATCATCGTTTGATGTTTCTTGAACCAAGGCACATGCGCGTAGCCGAACAGCGCCAGCCTGTCGGGCTGCAGCGTCAACGCCTGGGCGACGGTGCGAGCAACACTCTCGAGGGTCTGGTGCGGCAGTCCGTAGAGCAGGTCGAGGTTCACCGAATTCACGCCACGCGCCCGCACGGCGTCCACCACGCTCTTGGTCAGCAGGAAGGTTTGCTCGCGATTGATGGCTTTCTGCACCTTGGGATCGAAATCCTGAACGCCTAGGCTCGCCCTCGTCATGCCGATCGCGGACAGGGCGTCGAGCCGGGCCTCGTCCATGTCGCTCGGATCGATTTCGACACTGAGGCTGGCATCGTCGAGCACATCGAAACGATCCCGCAGCGCTTTTCCAAGCGACAGGATGTCCTCGGGATTCAGCATCGTCGGCGAGCCGCCGCCGAAATGGATGGCGCGCACCCGGCCCTTGCCGCGCACGAGGCGGCCAACCGTCTCGATCTCCCTATGCAAGGAGTGCAGAAAGGTCGCCACCGGCTGATAGTGCCGGGTCTGCTTGGTGTGGCATGCGCAGAACCAGCACAGCTTGTCGCAGTAGGGAATATGCAGATAGAGCGATATCTCGTCATCGCTTTCGAGCGCTTCGAGCCAAGTCCGACAGACAGCCGCATCAACCCTCGGGTGGAAATGAGGCGCTGTCGGATAGCTCGTGTACCGCGGTACATTTTCGCCAAGCCTAGCGGCCACTTCCGGTTGCATGTCGCTTCCTCTGTGTTTGCAAGGTCAAGGCAATGGCCGCAACCGCGCGCCAATGCCTTGATTTCGGTCAAAGCCTTTGCACCGGACAAACTGTCACAAGGCTTTTTCAATGGCCGACACTTATCTTGCCGATACTGAGGGTCCTCGGACGATCGTGATGACAGTACGTCAAGATGTTCATAGCGCCGGCATTCCCGTGCTTTGCCAATCATGCGAGGCGCGGCATCGTGGCGTATGCGGTGCGCTCGACCCCGATCAATTGGTCGGACTCGCCAAGCTTTCGTCAAAGCACACCATTGATCCGGGCGTGGAGCTGATTGGCGACGCCGAGACCGTCGACAGCTATTCCAACGTGCTTTCCGGCGTGGTGAAGCTGACGAAAAGCCTTTCGGACGGGCGCCAACAGATTGTCGGGCTTCAGTTTGCTCCCGATTTTCTGGGGCGGCCATTCAAGGTGGAAAGCGCTATCAACGCCGAAGCGGCAACGGCCGTCTCCCTGTGCTCGTTTCCAAGAGCGTCCATCGAGAGAATGATGAGGGAATCGCCAGAGCTCGAGCATCGCCTGCTCAAGCAGACATTGAACGAGCTTGACGAAGCACGCGACTGGATGGTGACGCTGGGGCGCAAGACGGCCGCGGAAAAAGTGACGAGCTTTCTGCTGATGATTGCCAGAAACATCGATCCCACGCTCGATCCGGCCACCAACGCGACGAGCTTCGAGCTGCCGCTCACACGCGCCGACATCGCCGATTTCCTCGGCCTGACGATCGAGACGGTGAGTCGCCAGTTGACCCGGCTGCGGACAGACGGGCTGATCCGGATCGAGAACAATCGACATGTGACGGTGACCAGCCTTAACCGCTTGGCCAGTCGCTCCGGCGCCTGACCTCAATCAGCGATCCCGATCATCGGCAGCACGTGCTCGCGTTCAAACGCGATGTGCCGGCGCAGATTCTCGAACAGGCCGCGCAACATGAACCCGATGGCTTCGGGATTCTCGACTGTCTCGCCATGTCCGATGGCCAGCAGGATTTCAGTCACCTCACCGGCAAAGCATTCGTCTTCCACATGCTCGGCCCGCAATCGTCGGGTCGAGGCAAGGTTCGCCTCGCTGCCGACCACCGCCTCCTCGTAAGCCGGAAAAATGATGGCCTCTTCGTACTGATGGATGCTGCGCAGAAGCGGCACGATCGAGTTGGCTGTGCTGAGGCATATCATCCGATCAACACCTGGCAGAGCGTCCGCGATTTGTTCCAGAGCATCGCAAAGGCGGAGTTTCTCGTCATGCGCACGCCGCATCACCGCGGTCGGGACGGCCTCCCGCCCGGCCAGCGTGGCGATTTCACGGCGGTTTTCAAACAGCGACGGTCCTCGCACTTTCTCCGAGTCCAATGTCAGCCTCCGGTCTTTTGCAAGGCTTACGCTGCCCAATGATAACGCGGTGAGCTTTGACCTGGATCAAGGCACCGGCAACCCGGCTGAGGAATTGTGCCGCTGCGGATTTGCTTTCCGCGCACGGAATCCGAGGTCGGGGACATGTCATGAAATTCGGCACTGAAACTGTGGCTCTAAGCCTGTTTGCATTCGCGGCCCTGGTGGCCGCCGGCTTTGGCGTGGATGAGCCTTTCCGCCAGCATATGTGGGTGCTGTTCATCGTGCTGCTGGGCTTTGTCGCTGTTCTTCTGCGCAAGACCAGTTTCGCGCCGGCGGCTCCGATCGATCCGTCCGCCTATATGGACGGGCCGATCCGCTACGGCGCCATCGCCACCATGTTCTGGGGCGTGGTCGGCATGCTTGTCGGCGTGATCATCGCGCTGCAGCTTGCCTACCCGGATCTCAACATCCAGCCCTGGTTCAATTTCGGGCGTTTGCGGCCGCTGCACACATCCGGCGTCGTTTTTGCCTTCGGCGGCAACGCTCTGCTTTGCACGTCCCTGTATGTGGTGCAGCGCACCTGCCGCGCCCGACTTTTCGGCGGCAATCTCGCCTGGTTCGTGTTCTGGGGGTATCAGCTTTTCATCGTCATGGCGGCCACCGGCTATCTGCTCGGCATCACCGAATCCCGTGAATATGCCGAGCCTGAATGGTATGTCGACATCTGGCTGACCATCGTCTGGGTCGCCTATCTCCTCCTGTTCCTCGGCACTATCCTGAAGCGCAAGGAGCCGCATATCTACGTCGCCAACTGGTTCTACCTCTCGTTCATCGTGACCATCGCGATGCTGCACGTGGTCAACAACCTGTCGATGCCGGCCTCCTTCCTGGGCTCGAAGAGCTACTCCGCATTTTCCGGTGTCCAGGATGCGCTGACGCAATGGTGGTACGGCCACAACGCGGTCGGCTTCTTCCTGACGGCCGGCTTCCTCGGCATGATGTATTACTTCGTGCCCAAGCAGGCCAACCGCCCGGTCTACTCCTATCGCCTTTCGATCATCCACTTCTGGGCCCTGATCTTCCTCTATATCTGGGCTGGGCCCCACCATCTCCACTATACCGCCCTGCCTGATTGGGCGCAGACGCTCGGCATGGTGTTTTCGATCATGCTCTGGATGCCGTCCTGGGGCGGGATGATCAACGGCCTGATGACGCTGTCCGGTGCCTGGGACAAGATCCGCACCGACCCGATCATCCGCATGATGGTGATCGCCATCGCCTTCTACGGCATGTCGACCTTCGAAGGCCCGATGATGTCGATCAAGTCGGTCAATTCGCTCAGCCACTACACCGACTGGACCATCGGCCACGTTCATTCCGGCGCCCTCGGCTGGGTCGGCATGATCTCGTTCGGCGCGATCTACTACATGGTGCCGAAGCTGTGGAACCGCGAACGCCTCTATTCGCTGCGGCTGGTCACTTGGCACTTCTGGCTGGCGACGCTCGGCATCGTCGTCTACGCCGCGGTCATGTGGGTGTCCGGCATCATGCAGGGCCTGATGTGGCGCGAATACGACGAGCAGGGCTTCCTGGTCTACTCCTTCGCCGAGACCGTCGCCGCCATGCATCCCTACTACATCATGCGCGCCGCCGGCGGAGCCATGTACCTGTCCGGCGCCCTGATCATGGCCTGGAACATCACCATGACGATCCTCGGCCACCAGCGCCAGGAGCAACCGTTACCGGGCTCTGTTCCCGCCCTCCAGCCTGCACAATAGGAGCCAGAAATGGGCTTGATGGACAGACACGCGATCATCGAGAAGAACGCCACGCTTCTTCTCGTTGGTTCCCTTCTGGTGGTGACGGTCGGCGGCATCGTCGAGATCGCCCCGCTCTTCTATCTCGACAATACGATCGAGAAGGTCGAAGGCATGCGGCCTTATTCGCCGCTCGAACTCGCCGGCCGCAACATCTATGTGCGTGAGGGCTGCTACCTCTGCCACAGCCAGATGATCAGGCCATTCCGGGACGAGGTCGAGCGCTATGGTCACTACAGCCTGGCTGCCGAGTCGATGTACGATCACCCCTTCCAGTGGGGCTCGAAACGCACCGGCCCCGACCTTGCCCGGGTCGGCGACCGCTACTCGAACGATTGGCACGTCCAGCATCTCAGCGATCCGCGCTCGGTGGTGCCGGAATCGATCATGCCGAAATACGCGTTCCTGAAGGACACGCCAATCCAGGTGAAGGACTTCTCGACGCATCTGGTTGCGAACAGGCGTGTTGGCGTCCCCTACTCCGACGACATGATCGCGCACGCCAACGCCGACTTGATGGCGCAGGCCGATCCCAACGCCGACACGTCCGGCCTCCTGGCCCGCTATGCGAAAGCGAAGGTCGGAGATCTCGACGGCAATCCGCAGCAGGTCACCGAGATGGACGCGCTTGTCGCCTATCTGCAGATGCTCGGCACGCTGGTCGATTTCAAACACTACGACGAAGCCGCCGGTTACCGCTGAGGAGCACGACCCATGGACTACAATCTGATGCGGGAATTCGCCGACAGCTGGGGCTTGCTGGCCATGGCGCTCTTTTTTGTCGGCTGCATTGCCTTCGCACTTCGGCCGGGCGGCCGCAGCCAGGCCGATGAAGCCGCCCGCATTCCCCTCAAGGATGACTGATCATGAGCACAGAGCATATCGACGACGTGTCGGGCATCTCGACGACCGGCCATGAGTGGGACGGCATCAGGGAACTCAACAACCCTCTTCCCCGGTGGTGGGTGATAACCTTCTACATCACCATCGCCTGGGCGATCGGCTACACCATTGCTTATCCGGCATGGCCGATGCTGTCCTCCGCGACGAGAGGGCTGCTCGGCTATTCGAGCCGAATTGACGTCAAGAACGAGCTGGCGGCGGCCGAACTTGCGAAGGGCAAGTATGTCGCGGCAATTCAATCGAAGACCGTGTCCGAGATTGCCGCCGACGATGCTCTGCGTGAATTCGCGGTCGCGGCCGGCGGAGCCACATTCAAGGTCAATTGCGTTCAGTGTCATGGCTCGGGCGCACAGGGGTCCAAGGGCTTTCCCAACCTGAATGACGACGACTGGCTGTGGGGCGGCAAGGCCGACCAGGTCCAGCAGACGATCACGCACGGCATCCGGTTCGCGTCCGACCCGGATACGCGCATCTCCGAGATGCCGGCCTTTGGCGACATCATCACGTCCGAGCAGATCATGCAGGTCAGCGCCTACGTGGCGAGCCTCTCCGGCAAGGTCCAGGACGCAAGTCTGATCGAGCCCGGCGCCAAGGTCTTCGCGGAAAACTGCGTGGCCTGTCATGGCGCCAACGCGAAAGGCAACAGGGAGTTCGGCGCTCCCGATCTGACCGATGCCATCTGGCTCTACGGGTCTGGCGAGGCAGCCATCGCCGCCCAGGTCCGCACGCCGAAACACGGCGTGATGCCAGCCTGGATTGACCGTCTCGGCGAGACCAAGGTCAAGGAGCTCGCAGTCTACGTGCATTCGCTTGGCGGTGGAGAATAGCAACGGGGGCCTATTCTCCTGCCCTCTCCGTCCAGGCGACGAGGCCCGGCCCTGCCGGGCCTCGACTGATTTGCGGTGCCGACGATTGACCTGCATCAACGCGGCGCGATCCAGTCGGAGGCAAGGTCCCGGTCGACGCTGCATTTCGCGCCGCCACAGGGCGAAATTACAAGCTGCATGACGGGAGAGACCGGTGCTGGACAATACGCAGGTAGAACGGCTCGAAGCTGAGGCGGTCAACTCCGCCAAAGTGCGCCAGCCATTGTATGCTGCGCGCAAGAAGGTTTTCCCCAAGCGTGCATCGGGCAGCTTTCGCCAGTTCAAATGGCTCGTGATGGCGATCACGCTCGGCATTTACTACCTGACGCCGTGGTTGCGATGGGATCGCGGCCCGTTTGCCCCGGACCAGGCCGTACTGCTCGATGTCGCCAATCGGCGCTTCTACTTCTTCTTCATCGAAATATGGCCGCAGGAATTCTACTATGTGGCCGGCCTGCTGGTCATGGCCGGCGTCGGCCTCTTCCTGATCACGTCGACGGTCGGGCGCGCCTGGTGCGGCTATACATGCCCGCAGACCGTTTGGGTCGATCTGTTTCTGGTCGTCGAGCGCGCCATCGAGGGCGACCGCAACGCTCGCATGAAGCTCGATGCCGGACCCTGGACCGCACGCAAGCTCGTGCTGCGGGTCTCGAAACACGCCATCTGGCTGGTCATAGGCGCGGCCACCGGCGGCGCCTGGATCTTCTATTTCGCCGATGCGCCGACGCTAGCCGGCGAACTCTTCACCGGCGCGGCGGCTCCCATCGCCTACATCACCGTCGCCGTACTGACGGCGACGACCTATACGTTCGGCGGGCTGATGCGCGAGCAGGTCTGCACCTATATGTGCCCGTGGCCGCGCATACAGGCGGCCATGCTCGACGAGACCTCCCTCACCGTCACCTACAATGACTGGCGCGGCGAACCGCGCTCGCGCCACGCCAAGAAGGTGCTCGCCGCGGGGCAGCCTGTCGGCGACTGCGTCGACTGCAATGCCTGCGTCGCGGTCTGCCCGATGGGGATCGACATCCGCGACGGCCAGCAGCTCGAATGCATCACCTGCGCGCTCTGCATCGACGCTTGCGACAGCGTCATGGACAAACTCGGCAGGGAGCATGGGTTGATCTCCTACGCGACGCTCTCCGACTACAACGCCAACATGATGCTGGCGACCGCCGGGGGCTCGGGTTCAGTCAATCCTTCGCTGGTCCGAACCGCTGACGGCCTGTTCTCCGACAAGGTGGCCCATTTCCACATTCGCAAGATCTTTCGGCCACGCACCTATGTCTACATGGCCCTGTGGTCGCTGATCGGCCTGGGCCTGCTGTATTCGCTGCTGACGCGCGACCGGCTCGAAGTGAACGTGCTGCACGACCGCAATCCGCAGTTCGTCACCCTGTCCGACGGCTCCATCCGCAACGGCTACACCGTCAAGCTGCTCAACATGATCCCCGAGCCCAGGACCATCGTCGTCACCCTTCAGGGCTTGGAAGGAGCAGAGATGAGCGTGGTCGGCATCGATCAGCCGGCAGGTCGCTCCGTTCCCATCTCGGTCGAACCCGACCGGCTGAAGATGCTCAAGGTCTTCGTACGCCAGCCGGCGGGCCAGATCCAGGGTACGGCACAGACCTTCAAGTTCCGGGCCGAGGACAGAGCGAGCTTCGAGTCCGACGAATACACCGCCACCTTCAACGCACCGGAGATCGCCAGATGACCGCCAAGGCGCAAAAATCCCGCGAATTCACCGGCAGGCACATGCTGGCCACCGTCCTTGCCTTTTTCGGCGTGGTCATCGCGGTCAATCTGACCATGGCGACGCTCGCCAGCACAAGCTGGACCGGCCTGGTGGTCGAGAACACCTATGTGGCGAGCCAGCAATTCAACAAGAAAGCCGAAGAGGGGCGCGCGCAGGCGGCCCTCGGCTGGACCGGCAAACTGACCATCGCGGCGGGTGAGGTTCGCTATAGCCTTACCGATGCCGGCGGCAAGCCGGTCGCCTTGCATGGCGTCAAGGTGCTGTTTCGCCACCCCGCCTATGAGAAGGAGGATAAGGCCATCACGCTCGCCCTCGCCTCGGGCCAGGACTTCGCCGCGCAGCATACGCCGAAGGACGGGGTCTGGATCGTCGAAGTCGACGCCGATGCCGGTCTGGACAAAGCCTATCGTGACGTCCGCAGGATCATGATTTCCCATGGGGCGATGAAATGAGCTGTTGTGCACCTGGCGCTGAAATGACGCTGGATCTGGCCGGCGCCCCATCGGTCCTGCCGTCCAGCCAGGAGATCAGGCTGGTAAGCCGATCGATCGGCGACAACCTTTGCCAGACCGATCTGTCGGTACCGACAGTCCACTGCGCGGCCTGCATCCAGACGATCGAGACGGCATTGGGAAAGCTCAATCGCGTCGAGAGCGCTCGCGTCAACCTGTCGACCAGACGAGTTTCGGTCCAGTGGCGTGGCGACGAGGCTCCGCCATTTTTCGCAACGCTTGGGCGGCTGGGCTACCAAGCGCATCTCTTCGATCCGGAGACCAGCAACAAGGACAAGACGCTTTCGGAACTGATCCGGGCGGTCGCGGTCGCGGGTTTTGCCGCCGGCAACATCATGCTGCTGTCGGTCTCGGTCTGGTCCGGCGCCGAAGGCGCGACCCGCGATCTGTTCCACTGGGTCTCGGCGCTGATCGCCATCCCCGCCCTGGCCTTTGCCGGCGGCATCTATTTCCGCTCGGCCTGGAATGCCTTGCGCCACGGGCGCATGAACATGGACGTCCCGATTGCGGTCGGCGTGTCGCTTGCCTACGCCATGAGCCTCTACGAAACCATCAATCATGGCGACCACGCCTATTTCGACGCCTCCGTTTCGCTGCTGTTCTTCCTCCTGATCGGCCGCACGCTGGACCACGTCATGCGCGAACGGGCCCGCACCGCCGTGAATGGCCTGTCGCGGCTGGCGGCACGCGGCGCCATCGTGCTGCGCGGCGATGGCGTGCGCGATTACCTGCCGGTCGGCGAGATCGAGCCGGGCATGGCGCTGCACATCGCCGCCGGTGAGCGAATTCCGGTCGACGGCAATATCCTCAGCGGTATTTCGGATCTCGATTGTTCACTGGTATCCGGGGAAAGCACGCCCCGGACCGTGGGAGCGGGAGCCCAGGTTCAGGCAGGCACGCTCAATCTCACCGGCCCGCTGACCATGCAGGCGACGGCCGCGGCGAAGGATTCTTTCCTGGCCGAAATGGTCCGGCTCATGGAAGCCGCGGAGGGCGGCCGCTCGCACTACCGCAGGATCGCCGACCGTGTGTCGGCGCTCTACGCTCCGGTGGTCCATCTCGCTGCCTTGCTGACGTTCCTTGGATGGATGATCGCTTCGGGCGACTGGCATCTGGCAATGACGATCGCGATTGCCGTTCTCATCATCACCTGCCCATGCGCGCTCGGCCTGGCCGTGCCGATCGTGCAGGTCGTCGCGGCGCGGCGTCTTTTCGAGGCCGGCGTCATGGTCAAGGACGGTTCGGCCATGGAACGACTGGCGGCGATCGATACGGTGCTGTTCGACAAGACCGGGACCCTCACGCTCGGACAGCCAAGGCTGATCAATGGGCCGTCCATCGACCCGGCCATGCTGGCGATCGCGGCCGACATGGCCGCGCAGTCGCGCCATCCATTCTCGAAGGCCATAGCCGGTTTCGCGGGCTCTTCCAGCCAACCCGGGCTCCAGTCCGTCGGCGAACACCCAGGCTTCGGCATGGAAGCCGTCACCAAAGGCAATACCTGGCGCCTCGGCCGGCGCGGATGGGCTGGATGGAAGGCGCGGACCGGCGGCGAAGGCAAATATGGCGGCTATGGCGGGACAGTGCTTTCGAAGAACGGGATCATCGTCGCCACCTTTGCCTTCGAAGACGCCGCGCGCGCCGATGCAAAGGCGGCGGTCGGGCAATTGCAGGATGCCGGAATGTCGGTCCAGATGTTGTCCGGCGACACCGCCAACGCCTGTCGCGACGTCGCCAAGACCTTGGGGATCGAGGACTTCGTTCCGGCCCTGCTCCCGTCCGGCAAGGTCGAGTGGATCGAGGCGCTGTCCAGGGAAGGCCACAAGGTGCTGATGGTAGGCGACGGACTGAACGATACGCCGGCGCTCGGCGCGGCGCATGTCTCGATGGCCCCGGCCACAGCGGCCGATGTCGGTCGCAATGCCGCCGATTTCGTCTTCCTGCGCGAAAGCCTTCTGGCGGTGCCCTTGGCCTTGGATATCTCGCGAAAGGCAGGCCGGCTCATTCGACAGAACATCGCCATTGCCATTGTCTACAACGCGTTCGCGGTGCCGATCGCCATATCGGGGCACGTGACGCCGCTCATCGCAGCGATCGCCATGTCCGCCTCGTCGCTGCTGGTGATCGGAAACGCCATGCGGCTGCAAGGTTTCACGAAAAGCGCATCGCCTGAACGCGCTTCGCGCGACCGGCGCGGACGCCCAGGCATGTTGGTCCAACAGCCATGACGACGCTCGTCTATCTCATCCCCGTGGCCCTCTTCCTCGGAGCGCTTGGACTGAGCGGCTTTCTGTGGGCCCTGAGAAGCGGCCAGTATGAGGATCTTGATGGAGCGGCGGAGCGCATTCTCATCGATGGGGATGAGCCGCCGAGCGGGCGCATCGCCTTGGCGAAGGTGGACAGTATCGAGAGAACAAGCGCCCCTAGTTTATCCTGATGCCGCTCTGGGCGTCGAACAGATGCACCTTGTGCACGACAATCTCCAGATTCACCTCTTGATCCGGTCTGAACAGTGGCTGTTCCCGGATTTCGGCCATCAGGTCGACGCCATCAGCAGTTAGGGTGATTTCCTGGGCTTCCGGTGGCTCGACCACTTGGACCCTCGCCTTTGCGTGACTGCCACCGACAGCGATGTGCTGGGGGCGAATCCCGTAAACCACGCCTTGCCTGTTCCCTATCCCTGCCTCCTTCGGCAGTGGCAGGCGCAGGCCTTGTCCGGCGATGAACACGCCACTCTCGACATGGCCCTGATGATGTTCATTTCCGGCGATCCTATGAAGCTCGCAACGAACAGATTGGCCGGGTTCTCTTAGAGTTCGGAGGGCGTTCCGATCTGTTCGATGCGGCCTTTGTTCGGCACCACGAAGCGGTCGGCGAGCATCATCGCCCGATGCCGCGCTTGACTTGCTCATATGACTCATAATAAATCATACATAATAACTTTTAAAAAGACGACGCACCTGGGAGCATCCATGAAAATTACGGCCATCAAGGCGCTCGTCTGCAATGCGGAAATGCGCAACTGGGTTTTCGTTCGGGTCGAAACCGATGAGCCCGGTCTGTTTGGCTGGGGCGAGGCAACGCTGGAATGGAAGACGCGTGCCGTCGTTGGCGCGCTTCAGGATCTCGAGGCACTGCTCATCGGGCAGGATCCGCGCAATGTGGAGCAGTGCTACCAGATCCTGACGCGCCACGGTTTCTGGCGTCTTGGCGTCGAGGGAATGTCGGCCGTGAGCGGCATCGAGATCGCGCTCTGGGACATTCTGGGCAAGTCGCTGGGCGTTCCGGTCTGGCGGCTTCTCGGCGGCCAGGTCCGCGACTATCTGCGCACCTATACGCATCTCGGCCTCGGCGACATGAAGGCGGTCTATGAGAGCGGGTCGGCGGACACGATCGTCGAGCGCGGACGCATCGTCACGCAGGCCGGCTACGACGCGGTCAAGGTCGTCTGCATTCCCTACACCCACTATGTCTCGCCGGCGAAGGCGGTCGATTCCGTTGCCGACATGGTTGGCGCGCTGCGCGAGGCCGTCGGTCCCGATATCGACATCATGGTCGACTTTCACGGGCGCCCGGCCTCCGTCAACGCGGCGATGGACTATCTCAAGGCGATCGAACCGGCCCGCATCATGTTCGCCGAAGAGCCGGTGCCGCCCGAAGATGTCGCCGGCCTGGCGCATATCACCGCGCGATCGGCGGTCCCCATCGCATCCGGTGAGCGGCTGATCGGGCGCCGCGAGTTCACGCAATCGATCGCGGCGCGTGCGTTCAACATTGCCCAGCCCGATATCTGCCATACTGGCGGTCTGCTCGAGACCAAGAAGATCGCGGCGCTGGCCGAAACCGCCGGCATCGGCCTTGCGCCGCACAATCCGCTCGGCCCGATCGCCGGCGTCGCAGCACTTCACTTCGGCATATCGACGCCGAACGTCATCATCCAGGAGGAGATGTCGGGCGCGGTCGCCTGGTACGACGACGTCGTCACCTGGCCGATCGATCGCAAACCCGGCCGCTGGGACGTGCCCGATCTGCCGGGCCTTGGCGTCACCGTGAATGAAGATGTCATTGCGCGCCACCCCTTCAAGCAGGAAGTGCTGCATGCGCGCAACGCCGTCATGCCCGACGGCACCGTGGTCGATTGGTGAGCGCCATGACAGGCAGGCTTCAGGGAAAGATTGCAATCGTCACCGGCGCCGGCCAGGGCATTGGCGCCGCCACCGCGCGGGCCTTTGCGATGCAGGGAGCAAAGACCGTGATTGCCGAGCTGAATGCGGCAACCGGCAAGGCGATCGCCGACGAATTGCGTGCCAAGGGCGCCGACGCCCTTTTCGTCGAAACCGACGTCACCGACACAGCGGCAGTGGCCGACATGGTGGCGAAGACGATCGCGGCCTATGGCAGCGTCGATGTTCTCGTCAACAATGCCGGCGCCAACGTCTTTTACGAACCCTTGTCGATGCCGGACGAGGAATGGGAACGCTGTCTCAGGCTGGACCTTGAGGCCGCATGGTTCTGCGCCAAGGCGGTGTTGCCGACGATGCTGGCGAACGGGTCGGGATCGATCGTCAACATAGCCAGCTGCCACGCCTTCAAGATCATTCCCCACACATTCCCCTATCCGGTCGCCAAGCATGCGCTTGTCGGGCTGACCCGCTCGCTCGCCATCGAATATGCGGCGCGCGGCATTCGCGTGAATGCGATCGCCCCCGGCTACATCGAGACGCCGATCGCGGAAGCCTATTGGAACACGTTTCCAGACCCAGCCGAAGAGAAGCGGCGGGCCTACGACCTTCATCCGCCCAAGCGCATTGGCCGGCCGGACGAAGTTGCGATGACGGCGGTTTTCCTCGCTTCGGACGAGGCGCCGTTCATCAATGCCGAGACGATCATCATCGATGGTGGACGCTCGGTTCTCTACCACGACTGACAACCAAGCAGGGAGGATCCACATGAAAACGACGACAAAGGCTCTGGCAACATTGGCGCTACTGGCTGCCGGACTGATGGCCGGCGCGGCAAGCGCCGACGACATCAAGATCGGCTACATCAACAAGATGGGCGAGCATCCATGGTTCGTCGCCGAAGTCGGCGGCGCCAAGAAAGCGGCTGAGGCGGCCGGCGCCGCCTTCGTGTCGCAGGACGTCCAGTTCGACTCCAATCTGACGATCACAACCTTCGACACAATGGTCGGCGACGGCGTCAAGGGCATCGCCATCGTCGTTCCCGACAAGGCGCTGGGACCGGTCATCGCCGAGAAGGCGAAGGCGGCGAAAATCCCCCTGGTGGCGGTCGATGACGATATCTACTACCAGGACGGCACCCAGGTCCCCTATGTCGGCATGAATGCCTACAATATCGGTGCGCGGGTGGGCGAGGAACTGGCCAAGCTCTACAAGGCCGATGGCTGGGCCGGCAAGGAGGTGCGTATCGCCTCGATCGAGGACCGCAAGGCCGACACCTGCATGCAGCGCAACAAGGGTGCCGAGGAAGCGTTCCTGAAGGCGGTGCCCGATTTCAAGCCGGCAAATATCCTTCGCGTCCCCTATGACAACACGATGGTCAACGCCATCGACGTCATGACCACCACTTTGACGGCCAATCCCGGCGTCACCAACTGGATCTTCTATTCCTGCAATGATGACGGCGTGCTGGGAGCGGCGCGAGCGCTGGAAAACGCCGGCTATGCCCCGGACCAGGGCATGGGCATCGGCATTGACGGCAGCCGCGCCTGCGAAGCCTTCGGATCGGGAAAGCCTTCGGCATTCCGTGGTACGATGTGGCTCAATTCGGCAAACCATGGCGCGCTGGCGGTGAAGATCCTGCTGGCCTCGATCAAGGACGGAACGAAGCTGCCCGTTCAGTCCTTCACCGACCCGGAATACATCACCGCCGGCAATTTTGCATCGGACTACAAGGCCAAGCTCTGCCACTGAGCCGAACCTGCGTCATGCGTCCCCAGGGCGCATGACGCTTCCAGTTGGCAGGTTCGCTGGCTGCCATGCCACCGAACACGGATCGATCCTCGGGAGTGAGCTTTGACGCAATCGGACTTCTTCTCGCTCGATGGCATATCGAAGCGCTTCGGCGTCGTGCAGGCGCTCGACAACGTCTCGATTGCCTTCCGACCAGGCGAGGTGCTCGCTCTGGTCGGCGAGAACGGGGCAGGCAAATCGACGATGATGCGCATTCTCGAGGGCGTCTTCGGGCCCGACAACGGCACTGTGCGGCACGGCGCGACGCCGATCGTTTTCGGCGAACCGCGCGACAGCCACCGGGCCGGAATCCGCGTCATCCATCAGGAGCCGGAGATCGTGCCGAACCTGACGGTGGCCGAGAATATTTTCGTCGGCGAATTGCCGCGCCTGGCAGGCGTCCTGCTCGACTGGCGCAAACTGGAGGAGCGGACCGACCGGGTGCTTGCGACCTTCGGCATGCAGCAGGACATGCGGCCACGCCAACTCTGCGGCACGCTCGGCCCGGCACAACGCCAGATGATCGAGATCATGCGCGCCATCCGTGCCGGCGGCCGGCTGATCGCCTTCGATGAGCCGACCTCGTCACTGACCGATGACGAAGCGCGTCGCCTGTTTTCCGTCATCCGCCGGCTGCGCGAGGAAGGCACGTCGATCATCTACATCTCGCACCGGCTGAACGAGATCATCGACCTTGCCGACCGCATTGTCGTTTTACGTGACGGCAGGCTGGTCGACGATTCGCCGGCGGCCGGCGCCAGCGAGCAGACCATCGCCAAGCTCATGGTCGGCCGCAACATCGCCGATCTGTTCACCCGCGAGACCTGGCGGTCCGGCGAACAATTGCTGGACGTGGCGGGATTGACCACCGACCGCGTCAGCGATGTCAGCCTCAGGGTTCGTCGCGGCGAAGTGCTCGGCATCGCCGGCCTCATGGGTGCGGGCCGCTCCGAACTGGCAAAGGCGATTGTCGGCTATGACCAGCGCATCGCCGGCACCATAGCCATGAATGGCGTGCCCGTTCTCCCCAACAGTCCGCATGCGGCAATCGTCGCGGGCATCGGTTTTGCTCCCGAAGACCGCAAGCACGAGGCGTTGCTCCTGTTCAGAAGCATTCTCGACAACGCTTCGCTTTGCGTGCCCGACAAGACGTCGAGCTTCGGCTTCTTCAACCGGCGCAAGGCACTGGAGATTGTCTCGCCGCTGGCAGCCAAGATGTCGATCAAGGCACCCAACCTCGACGAGCAGGTTTCGAAACTGTCGGGCGGCAATCAGCAGAAGGTCGTTCTGGCGCGCTGGCTTGCCCGGCAGCCGATGCTGCTCATTCTCGACGAACCGACGCGCGGCATCGATATCGGCGCCAAGGCGGAAATCTATCGGCTGATCGATGAACTCGCGGCAAGCGGCATTGGCATCATCCTGATTTCCTCGGAAATGCCGGAACTGATCGGTCTCGCCGACAGGGTTCTTGTCATGGCAGGCGGCCGCATCACGGCCGAATTGTCCCGCCCCGACATCGACGAAGCGACGATCCTCAAACACGCCATGCCGCAATCCGCACCAGCGCCCGGAGACCACATTCAATGAACAGCCTCGAGCTTCGCGCATCGAAAGCGCAGACCGATGCCAGGGGCGCTTCCGCGCGCCTTGTGGAGCGCCTTGGCGTTCACAACATCAGCCTTCTGGTGGCGCTCGCCATTCTCGTTGTCATCTTCGGTTCGCTACGCGGTGATGTGTTCTTCTCCAGCCGGAACCTGCTCAACATCGGTCTCGGCATCACCATTCTCGGCGTGCTGGCAATGAGCCAAACCGTAGTCATCGTCGGCGGCGGTCTCGATATCGCCGTCGGCGCCACCGTCGGTCTGACCACGGTCTCGACGGCAATGGCCATCCAGGCGACCGGGTCGCCGGCGGCCGGCATCGTTGCCGGCCTGATGCTTGGTGGTCTTGCCGGTCTGGTCAACGGCATCATCATCACCTATGGGCGAGTCAACGCGGTCATTGCCACGCTCGGCACCATGGCGATCTTTCGCGGCATTGCCTTCATCATGTCCGACGGCCAGTCGATCGCAATCTTCAGCGACACGTTCCGGTTCATAGGCATTGGACGCATCCTCGGCCTGCCGTTGCTGGTCTGGATTCTGGTGCTGACGGCGATCGCATTCCACCTCTTCCTCGCGCGTTCGATTGTCGGCCGCAACATCTATGCGCTCGGCGGCAATGCCGTTGTCGCCCGCTTCTCCGGCATCAACATCAACCGCTACCGCGTCGGCATCTACATCATGAGCGGTGTCGCCGCCGGATTGGCCGGGATCCTGCTGGCTGCCCGTACCGGTTCGGGTCAGCCCGTATCCGGATCACAGGGCCTGGAACTCGAGGCTATCACCGCGGCCGTGCTGGGTGGCTGTGCCTTGCAGGGCGGCAAGGGCACGATTGTCGGCGCGCTGCTCGGCGTCGCCATCATTGGCGTGCTCAACAACGGAATGATACTGACGTCCGTGCCGACCTTCTATCAATTGCTTGCAAAAGGCTCACTGCTGATCCTTGCTGTGGTCATTGCCGAGTACCACTTGAACAGGACATGACGATGGACGCGGCGACCGCTGCAAGCGATCAAGGCAAGCAGGACCTTCCTGCCGGGGATGGCGCCAATTTGTCCCTGAAGGATCGCATCGCGCGCGATCTCGGACAGCGCATTCTCGCCGGCACCTACGCGCAGCACGCGGTCCTGCCGACGGAGGCTGAACTGTGCGTCATCTACGGCGCCAGCCGCACGGCGCTACGCGATGCGCTGCTGACACTTTCGGCCAAGGGACTGATCGAGGCGCGCAAGCGGGCTGGCACGCGTGTGCGCGCGTCGAGCGAATGGAACAGGCTTGACGCGCAGGTCCTCGAATGGATGCGCGATATCGAGCCTGATCTCGATTTCGTCCGCGGCTTGATCGAGGCGCGGCTGGTCATCGAGCCGGCTGCCGCCCAGCTTGCGGCCAGGATGGCGACCTCGGGCGATCTCGCGGTGATCGAAGCCGCCTACGAGGCCATGCGCATTGCGCCGGAGGACGACCTCGCGGCCTGTCTCGATGCCGATGTCCGCTTTCATACCGCTATCCTGCGCGCCAGCCGCAACCCGGTTTTCGCCAATCTCGGCAATATGCTGGCAGCCGCACTCAGCTTCTCTTTCCGACTGACCACATCGGCCACCGCCAATTATCAGCAGACGCTCAGCGCCCATGGCGATGTGCTGGAAGCAATCCGCATGCGTAGGGTCGACGACGCTCACGACCAGATGAAAGCGCTGATCGGCATCGCCTCGAACGACCTTCTCGCTATCGCCCGCAAGGGCCGCCACCAACAGCGCGTCCCCACCGCCAATGCCGATCCCATCTGAGGTTGATGATCCGCACCATTGAAATTCGAAATGGCGACCTGTCCGCCGAAATGGTTCCGTCGCTTGGCGCCGGTCTGGCGCGGTTCGATCATGGCCGCAGCCGCTGTTCAAGCCATGGCCTGACGACGCAAGCCGAATGAGAGCTTCGCGACTTCGGGATGGCGAAAGCGGACGTTTCGCATGGGAGGAAGTTCCGACCTGACCCTCGGGATCCGGGATTGTCTGACCAGACGACATGCCAATTCGACGAAATTGGTGGGCCTTACGCTTTTCAGCCTCCGAACCCCAGCAGGCAGCAAAGCGCTTGTCTATTTGGTATGCTGGTATAATATGTACCTGACATAGCGTGATCCTCAGCAGATGCGCTGCGTCCTATGGTCTTTCTGGGAGGAGATACAATGAAACGTTCAATCGTGGCGGCGCTGGCCAGCGCCGCGCTGATCAGTGTTGTGACGCTGCCGGCAATGGCGTCGTCGGACAAGCCGGTCATCGCGCTGACCAATGCCTATTACGGCAACACCTGGCGCCACCAGATGGTGGAAGCGTTCGAGGCTTCGGCCAAGGAAGCCAAGGCCGCCGGACAGATCGCCGACTACATCGTCATGAACGGCGACGGCTCGGTGGCGCAGCAAAACAGTCAGATCGCCGAACTGATCCTCAAGAAGGTCGACGTGCTCGCCGTCGACGCCGCCTCGGAAACCGCGGTCAACGGCATCATCGAAAAAGCCTGCAAGGCCGGCATCATCGTCGTCTCCTTCGATTCAGTCGCCTCGGCACCCTGCAACTACCAGCTCAATTTCGACTTCAAGGGCTACAAGGCGACCCAGGCCGAAGCCGTGTTCAAGATGCTCGGCGGCAAGGGCAACGTCATCCAGGTTCGTGGCGTGAAGGGCTCGGCGCCCGACAATGACATGTTCAACGCGCAGCAGTCGGTCCTGGCGAAATATCCGGACATCAAGGTTGCCGCGACCGTCTATGGCCAGGCGACGGCCTCGGTGGCGCAAGCGGCGATCGCCAATGTGCTGCCCTCGCTGCCGCATGTCGATGCGGTGCTCGGCCAGGGCGGCAGTGACGATGTCGGCATCGCTCAGGCCTTCGTCCAGTATGGCGGCGAGTACAAGGACAAGATGCCGATCATCGAGGGCGGCGGCGGTACCGACTTCGTCAAATGGTGGGCCGACGAGAACGCCAAGAACGGCTACCAGACCGTCTCGATGAACACCACGCCTGGCATTGGCGGCGCCGCTTTCTGGCTCGGCCTCTCCCTGCTCAAGGGCGCCAAGGCGCCCAAGATGATGATCATGCCCGTCGCAACCGTCGATGCCAGCAACCTCAAGGAATACGCCAAGCTGCCGGCCGGCCAGATCATCAGCCCCAGCTATTCGCTCGACTGGGTCAAGCAGAACCTGCTGAGCAAGTAACCCGACCAGAATAAGGGATCGGACGCCGAAAGCGCCCGATCCCTGGCCGTGAAGAAACGGAGGACGAATGTCCCACCTTGCCGTTGCCGATAAGAAGCGTGCAGCCGCCATGGCACCCGCCGCTTCGATCCGGCAGGAAATCGTCTCGCTTTCACAGATCACCAAGAGCTTCGGGCCGACGCTGGCGAACGCCGAGATCGACCTCGCCGTTTCGGCCGGCGAGATCATCGGACTCGTCGGCGGCAACGGCGCCGGCAAATCGACGCTGATGCGCATTCTTTGCGGCACGATGCGGCCGACCCTCGGCTCGATCTCGTTCGCCGGCCAGACGCTGAGCTTCGCCGACTACGACACGGCGGAAGCGCAAGGGCGCGGCATCCGCATGGTGCATCAGGAACTGTCGCTGTGTGCCAACCTCTCCGTGGCCGAGAACTTCTTTCTGGAGACGCCACAGGACGCGACAAGCCGGCCCGGCTGGCGGAAGCTTTACCTGGGCCGTGCACGCGCGGCGCTGGATGCCGTATTCCCCGGCAATGGCATCGATGTGGACGCGGACGTCGGCCAACTCTCCATCGCCGAACGGCAGATGGTCGAGATCGCACGCGCCGCCGCCACGCCCGGCGTCAGGCTCATCGTTCTCGACGAGCCGACCTCCTCGCTTGATCTCGATCGCTCCAGGCAGTTAAGGGCCTTCATCCGCGAGCGAGCCAAGGCTGGCCTCGCCTTCATCTTCATCAGCCACAAGCTGCAGGAAATCATCGACATCGCCGCGCAGGTTGTCGTGCTGCGCAACGGACGCACGGCTTGGCGCGGCGACGTGGCGGATACGTCGTTCAGCAAGCTGGTGCAGTTGATGGGCGGCGACGCCAACTCGATCCACCAGCATGGCGCCATCGTCGCCAGCACCGGGGGCGCATTGGTGCGGCTGTCCGGGTCGCTGACATCCGAACTCGGCCGCGACATCGAGATCGCGCGCGGTGAGATCGTCGGGCTGGCGGGGCTCGAGGGCAGCGGCCAGAAGGAGCTGCTGCATGCCATCTTCAAGCCCAATCCAGCAAAGGATGCCGCCGTCACGAGAACCGGCGAGGCCGGCTTCATTGCCGGCGACCGACAGAAGGAAGGCGTGTTCCCGCTGTGGAGCGTGCTCGGCAACATCTCCATCGGCAGCCTTGCGCGCCGCCCGTCCTTGGGCCTGGTCTCGGATCGCCACAACCGCGAGGCCGCGGCCGACGCCGCAGGTCGGCTGCGGCTCGACGAAAATCGCTTCGGGTCCAACATATTGGAGCTGAGCGGCGGCAATCAGCAGAAGGCGCTGGTTGCCCGCGCGCTCGTCGCCGATACGCCGATCATCCTGCTCGACGATCCGACGCGCGGCGTCGACATCGCCACCAAGCAAGATTTCTACCGGCTCTGCAACGACATCGCACGCGGCGGGCGGACACTCGTCTGGCACACGACCGAGGACGCCGAATTGCTGGCCTGCGACCGCGTGCTGATCTTTGCCGGCGGCCGGATCGTCAAGGAACTGACCGGTGAGGCGATCACCGAAGCGGCGATCGTCGGGGCGTCTTTCGTCCAACAGGCGGACAAGCGCATCGACGCCGCGCAGGCCAAGGCCGGCGCCGCCGGGCTTGTCCGCAGGCTGGTGAACGCAGCCCCCTTCATCGGCCTCGCCGCCGTGCTGGCGGTGATGATCTCGGCCAATCCGGCGGTCGCCTCGATCTTCGGCCTCGATCTGCTGCTGATGCCAGCGCTGTCGCTGGTGCTGGTGACGGCGGCACAGATGTTCATCGTCGGCGGCAGCGAAATCGATCTCGGCGTCGGCGCGTTCGCCGGGCTGATCAGCGTGCTCAGCGCGACGCTGCTCTACGACCGGCCATGGCTCGGTGCGCTGGCTGTTTTGGCGGCGGTGGCCGTGTATGCCGGGCTCGGCGGGTTGATCCAGGCACGCAAGATCCCAGCTATCGTCGTCACGCTCGGCGCCTCCTTCATCTGGGTGGGGCTGGGCTATGCGCTGCAGCCGACGCCAGGCGGCGCCAGCCCTGAATGGCTTACGGCGCTGTTCGGCTGGTCGCTCGACTTCCTGCCGACATCGATCATCCTCATCGCGGCTGTTGCCCTGGTGGTCTTGACGATCGACCGGTTGCCACTCGGCGTGGTGCTGCGAGGCTTCGGCAACAATCCGACGGCAATGATCCGCTCGGGCTGGTCGCCAACACGTTACGCGCTGGTGCGCTATCTCATCGCCGGGCTGTTCGCGGCGGCCGCCGGCCTGTCGCTGACGGCGATCAACACGGCGAGCGACATCAATTCCGGCAATTCGTTCACGCTGCTCAGCGTCGCCGCCGTGGTGATGGGCGGCTGCTCGCTGCTCGGCGGCATCGTCTCGCCGGTTGGCGCCATCGCCGGCGCGGTGACGCTGTCGCTGATCGGCGCACTGCTCGGCACGCTCAATGTCAGCAGCGACTTCAACGCCGCGACGCAAGGGCTGATCCTGATCGCGCTCCTGACGTTGCGCGGCCTGACCGCGGACCGCAGGAGCGAACAATGAACGCGCTGTCCGCCTTCACTGTTTGGGCCCAGAAAAACCGCTGGATCTGGGCAGCGATCGGCGTGCTCCTGCTCTGGCTCGTGCTCTCCGTGGTCACCAACCGGTTCAGCCTGTCCAGCCTGTCGGGCATCGTGCTGTCGGCCTCGTTCCTGACCGTCGTCGGCATCGGCCAGATGTTCGTCGTCACCACCGGGCGCGGCAATATCGATCTTTCCGTCGCCTCGGTCATCACGCTCAGCGCCTTCGTCGCGCTGCTCACCATCAAGGGCCAGGATGCCAACCTTGCTATTGGCGTCACGGCTGCCGTCCTGCTCGGCCTCGCGGTCGGGTTGCTCAATTCGCTGCTGGTCGTCGGCCTCGGCATTCCGGCGATCATCGCGACGCTCGCCACCGGCTATGTACTGGCGACCGCGACGCTGCTGTCGAACAAGGCAATCCCCGGCTTTGCCGTCAGCCCGGCGCTCAAGGATCTGGCGACGGGCCGCATCTCGGGCGTCCCGATCATGGCCATCATCGCCATCCTCGGCGTAGCGGCGGCTTCCTTCGTGCTGCGCTACACCGTGTTCGGGCAGCTCCTGTCGGCGGTCGGCCAGAACCGCGCGGCCGCCCGGCTCGCCGCCATCAGCAATGGCCGGGTGATCGCAGCGGCCTTCATCATCTCGTCGGTGCTGGCCTCGCTCGACGGCCTGCTGCTCGGCGCCTATATCGGCGGCGCCTTCCTCGAAATGGGCCAGCCCTATCTGTTGCAGTCGATCGCCGCCGTGGTGCTCGGCGGCACGCTGATCTTTGGCGGCTCGGCGACCGCGCTCGGCACCCTGTGGGCCAGCATCCTGCTCATCCTGATCGTGACGACCATGCAGATTATCGGGCTGCCGCCCGGCGCCCAGGACATCGTCCAGGGCATCGTCGTCATCTTTGTCCTGGCGCTTGCCGGCCGACAGGCATTGGCGCGGCCCACCACTGCCGAGCCTGCAGATGGAGCGACGCCGAAGACGCGGGCAAAGGCGGCCGCGTCGTTGCCGGAGTGACCAGCAGGCCGACAATTCCGCTTGCCAAATTATGGTAGAGTGATCATACCAGTATATAAGATGATGATCGCGCGACGATCATCCAGAATTCAAGGAGCAAGGCCAGATGACAACGATTGCGCTATTTGGTGCGGGCGGGAAAATGGGCTACCGCCTGTCGACCAATTTTCGCGGATCGGACTACACGATCCGCCATGTCGAGATCAGCGAGGCCGGCAAGGAGCGGCTGAAAACCGGTCTGGGCTTCGATACGGTCGACGCCGACGAGGCGCTTAAGGACGCCGAAGTCGTGATCCTGGCGGTGCCGGACACGCATATAGGCAAGGTCGCCGCCAGCATCGAAAGCAAGCTTTCGTCCGGCACGATGGTGATCGTGCTCGATGCGGCGGCCCCTTTCGCCGGCCATCTGCCTGATCGTGCCGACCTTACCTATTTCGTGACCCATCCCTGCCATCCGCCGATCTTCAACGACGAGACCGACATGGCCGCCAAGAAGGACTTCTTCGGCGGCGTCAAGGCCAAGCAGCACTTCGTCAGCGCCCTGATGCAGGGGCCAGAGGAAGACTACGCCAAGGGTGAGAAGATCGCGCAGATCATCTGGGCGCCGGTGATGCGCTCGCACCGGGTCACGGTCGAGCATATGGCGCTGCTGGAGCCCGGCCTTTCGGAGACAGTTTGCGCTTCGCTGCTCGTCGTCATGAAGGAAGCGCTCGACGAGGTCGTGGCGCGCGGCGTCGACCGGCAGGCCGCGCTCGATTTCCTGCTCGGCCACATGAATGTGCTCGGCGCCGTCATCTTCGGCGAGACCAAGGGCGTGTTCTCCGATGCCTGCAACAAGGCCATCGAGTTCGGCAAGCCGGTGCTGATGCGCGATGACTGGAAGCGCGTCTTCGAGCCGGAGGAAATCGCCGCCAGCATCCAGCGCATCACCTGAGGCGCGCATTTCCCTTCGCCGCAGCAAGGTGCGCGGTTAGATACAGATCATCTGAATTAGTGGTTGACTCATTATACCAGTTGGCTAAGCTGCTGACGCACTCGGGACTGATCCTTCTCCGCTGGGAGGAGGCATCAGAACGAGCGGAGGATGGCGGGGACGGGCGCGAAAATCGGTTCGGTCGAAAAGCCGGCAAACGGCTTTGCCGATCCAGGCGGCGTTTTGCCCCGCCCTGTCTGACGATTTCAAATGAAGACAGTGGCCTCGACTGGTCGAGGCCCATGTTCTTAACGGGAGGACTTAGTGAAACTTACTCGCAGAATGACACTTGCGGCTTTCGCCGGCGTACTGGCACTGGGCACGGCTGCGCCGGCCTTCGCGGCCGACCTGATCGCGATCATCACCCCCTCGCACGACAATCCGTTCTTCAAGGCGGAAGCCGTCGGCGCCGAGGCAAAGGCCAAGGAACTCGGCTACGAAGCGCTGGTGCTGGTGCATGACGATGACGCCAACAAGCAGTCCGAGCTGGTCGACACCGCGATCGGACGCGGCGCCAAGGCCATCATCCTCGACAATGCCGGCGCCGACGCCACCGTCGCTGCGGTGCAGAAGGCCAAGGACGCCGGCATCCCCTCCTTCCTGATCGACCGCGAGATCAATGCCACCGGCGTCGCCGTGGCGCAGATCGTCTCGAACAACTACCAGGGAGCCCAACTGGGCGCGCAGGAATTCGTCAAGCTGATGGGCGAGAAGGGTAACTTCGTCGAATTGGTGGGCAAGGAATCCGACACCAATGCCGGCATCCGCTCCAAGGGCTATCACGACGTCATCGACGACTATCCGGACCTCAAGATGGTGGCGCAGCAGTCGGCCAACTGGAGCCAGACCGAGGCCTATTCCAAGATGGAATCGATCCTCCAGGCCAATCCCGATATCAAGGGCGTGATCTCCGGCAACGACACGATGGCGATGGGCGCTAATGCGGCGCTCGCTGCGGCGAACCGCAAGGATGTCATCGTCGTCGGCTTCGACGGCTCCAACGACGTGCGCGACTCCATCACGTCGGGCGGCATCAAGGCGACGGTGCTGCAGCCGGCCTACGCCCAAGCGCAGATGGCGGTCGAGCAGGCCAACGACTTCATCAAGAACAAGAAGTCGCCCGAGAAGGAAAAGCAGCTGATGGACTGCGTGCTCATCAATGGCGACAATGCCGCCAAGCTGGAAACCTTCGCGCTGAAGAACTGAGCCGGCGCAACGCAAACAGCGAGGGGCGAACCTTGGTTCGTCCCTCGCCTCCATTTCAATGGGAAGCTTTGACCGCCATGCTCAGTAAGCCGATCCGGCCGATTAAGGCAACTTGGCCGATCCTCGCGCTGGTCGCCGGCATCGGCCTCAGCGCCTGCAAGGTCCTGCCGACGCCATCGGCGCAAGGGGTTGCAGGCAACGCGTCCGGCTTCAACCCGGACAAGATGGTCGAGGAGATCTGGGCTTCGAAGGTGATCCCCTATTTGCAAGGGAAGGCTGGGCCATTTGCCGAGGTCCATGCTCTGGCGAAGACCGACCCGGCGGCGGGCGGCGCCAAATACGGCAATCCCAAGAAGCAGGCGAATGCGCCATGGACCTTCGCGGTCCGCGTCGAGGGCAAGATCGTCGCCGCCAACACGCAGTCGCGCGCGGCGACGATGGATATCGACGTCGACGGCGACGGCAGGGCCGATGTGCACGTCCAGATCGGGCCGGCGATGCGCGGAACCGCACTGCGCGACAGCCTCGATTTCGTTCAGTTCAACGATTTCACCAACCAGATCGACTTCGCCCAGTTCGGCAAGGCGTTCAATGCCTATGCCGACAAGACCGCGCTGTCCAAGCTGCCGCGCGAAGCGCTGGAGGGCCGCACCGCCAAGGTGCTCGGCGCCTACACGATCGAAGGCGGCCAGGACCTGCCGTTGGTGACCCCGGCGGAGGCCGAGATCGGGCCTAAGCCATGAGCGCGGCGCTTGATCATGACGTCATCCTGAAGCTCGAAGACGTCTCGAAAGTCTATGCCGGCACCGTCGCGGTCAAGCAGGCCAATTTCGAGGTGCGCAAGGGCGCGGTCAATGTGCTCGTCGGCGAAAACGGCGCCGGCAAATCGACACTGATGAAGATCATCGCAGGCGTCGAGCAGCCGACGGCCGGGCGCATCATGCTCGACGGCAACGAGGTTTCCTTCTCCTCCTCCGGCGATGCCGTGGCCCGCGGCATCGGCATGGTGTTCCAGGAGCTGAACCTGTTCGGCAACATGACGGTCGCCGAGAACATTTTCGCCACGCGCGAGATCACCAACCGGTTTCGCAAGATCGACCGCAAGACGCAGGAGCGGCGGGCCGGCGAATTTCTCGATCGGCTCGAAGCCGGTATCCGGCCGGACATGCTGGTCGAGGATCTGCGCATCGGCCAGCAGCAGCTGGTCGAGATCGCCAAGGCTGTTTCGCTCGACGCACGCATCCTGATCATGGACGAGCCGACCTCGGCACTCAGTGCGGCGGAAGTCGAGATCCTGTTCAAGGTGATCGCCGACCTCAAGGCGCGCGGCGTGGCGATCGTCTACATCTCGCACCGGCTCGAGGAGCTGATCCGCATCGGCGACTACATCACCGTGCTGCGTGATGGCCGCATCACCGGCCAGGAAGAGGTGAAGAACGTCGACACGCAGTGGATCGTGCGGCAGATGATCGGCTCGGACGCCAAGGATTTCGCCAAGGCCGACGGCCATGTTCCCGGCGAGGAGATCTTCCGAGCCGAGGACATCTGCCTGCCGCGCGTCACCGGCGGACTGGCGGTCGACCATGTCTCGCTGTCGCTGCGCGCCGGCGAGATTTTGGGCATTTACGGCCTGATGGGCGCGGGGCGCAGCGAGCTGTTCGACTGCATCATGGGCCGCCACGGCCATGCCAGCGGCGAGATCTTCATCGACGGAAAACATATCAGGGAACGCGACACGACGCGGCGCATACGGCGCGGGCTGGCGCTGATTCCGGAAGATCGCCAACGCGAGGGATTGGTGTCGATCTTATCCGTTGCCAGCAACCTGACGCTGGCCAGCCTGTCGCGTTTCGTGCGCTTGTTCCATATCCGAGGCGGCGCAGAGCGGCAGGGAGTCAGGCAGATGGTGCGCGAGCTTTCGATCAAGGTCGGCGATCCGGCGCAGGAAGTCTCGTCGCTTTCAGGCGGCAACCAGCAGAAGGTGGTGATCGGCAAGGCGCTCCTTACTGAACCGAAGGTGCTGTTGATGGACGAGCCGAGCCGCGGCATCGATGTCGGCGCCAAGGCGGATGTCTTCCGCACCATGCGCAAGTTGTCACGCGATGGGCTCGGCATCCTCTTCGCCACTTCCGATCTCGACGAGGTGATGGCGCTGTCCGACCGGATCGCGGTGATGAGCAATGGCAAACTGACCGGCACGTTCGATCGCGCCGAGGCGAGCGAAGCCGCGATTGTCGCCGCATCGGCGCTCGGCCATGGACCCGCCCCGCACATCTTGCCCCAGAATTTGGAGAGCAACGCTAATGACTGACATTCCGGCCAGGGCGACTCACTCTTCCGCCTCCAGCGGCTCCGCGCTGCTGACGGTGATGAAGCTCAGGACCTTCATCGCGCTGATTGCCGTGCTGGTGTTCTTCTCCATCGCGGCGCCGAACTTCCTCTCGGCCGCCAATCTGATCCTGATGGCCAAGCATGTGGCGCTCAACGCCTTCCTTGCCATGGGAATGACCTTCGTCATCATCACCGGCGGCATCGATCTTTCGGTCGGTTCGATCGTCGGCTTGTGCGGCATGGTGGCCGGCTATCTCGTGCTCAACGGCATCGACCTGCAGATCGGCTACACCATCTATTTCAACGTGGTGGAGATCGCATTGATCACCCTGGCGGTCGGCATTTTGATCGGCGCCGTCAACGGACTGCTGATCACCCGGCTCAATGTCGCGCCGTTCATCGCCACGCTCGGCGTGCTCTATGTGGCGCGCGGCCTGGCCCTGTTGTCGTCCGACGGCCGCACCTTCCCCAATCTGGTCGGCAAGCCGGAGCTCGGCACCACCGGCTTCGGCTTCCTCGGCGCGGGTCGGCTCGTCGGCTTGCCCGTCTCGATCTGGATCCTGATCGTGGTGGCGCTGGGTGCTGCCTATCTCGCCAGGTACACGCCGCTTGGCCGCCACATCTTCGCCGTCGGCGGCAACGAGCGCGCGGCACGCATTTCGGGCGTGCGCGTCAACATGGTCAAGATGTTCGTCTACATGTTCTCGGGCTTCTGCGCGGCGATCGTCGGCCTGATCATCTCGTCGGAGCTGATGGCTTCGCATCCGGCGACGGGCGAGAGCTTCGAACTGAATGCCATCGCCGCGGCGGTGCTTGGCGGCACCTCGATGTCGGGCGGTCGCGGCACGATCGGCGGCACCATCGTCGGCGCCTTCGTCATCGGCATCCTGTCGGACGGGCTGGTGATGATGGGGGTGAGCTCGTTCTGGCAGATGGTGATCAAGGGCCTCGTCATCATCGTCGCCGTCGTCGTCGATCAGGCGCAGCGCCGGCTTCAGCAGCGTGTCACCCTGATGCAGATGGCAAAGGTGGGCTGATCATGGCAACTTTGAGCGGAGCGCTGATCGGCTGCGGCTTCTTCGCCGTCAACCAGATGCATGCCTGGCGCGACATAGAGGGCGCCGCGATCGTCGCCATTTGCGACCGCGATCCGGAGCGGCTCAGGATCGTCGGCGACCAGTTCGGTGTGGCAAGGCGCTACACCGATGCAGCCGCGCTGTTCGCGGCCGAGACGCTCGACTTCGTCGACATTGCCACCACCGTGGCCAGCCATCGGCCGCTGGTCGAGATGGCGGCCGCCAACCGCGTCCCGGTGATCTGCCAGAAGCCCTTCGCGCCGACGCTGGCCGACGCCAAGGCAATGGTCGCGGCCTGCGCCGAGGCCGGCGTGCCGCTGATGGTGCATGAGAATTTCCGCTGGCAGTCGCCGGTCCAGGCTGTGCGCGCCATGCTCGACAGCCGTGAAATTGGCACGCCCTTCTTCGGGCGTATCTCCTTCCGCTCGGCCTATGACGTATTTTCCGGCCAGCCCTACCTGGCGACGGGAAAACGCTTCATCGTCGAGGATCTCGGCATCCATATCCTCGACATCGCCCGTTTCCTGCTGGGCGACGTAAAGAGCCTCACGGCGCGCACCGCGCGCATCAATCCCGCCATCGCCGGCGAGGATGTCGCCACGATGCTGATGGATCACAAGAACGGCGCCATTTCGGTGGTCGATTGCAGCTATGCGACCAGGCTTGCCGTCGAGCCGTTTCCCGAAACGTTGATCGAGATCGACGGCAGCGACGGCACGCTCCGGCTGGCGCAGGGATACCAGCTGACCGTCACCGGCAAGAGCGGAACCACTGTCACAGACGTCTCGCCGCCGCTGCTGCCCTGGGCCTCGCGGCCATGGCACAACATTCAGGAAAGCGTGCTGGCGATCCAGCGGCACTGGGTCGACTGCATTGCATCAGGCAAGGGGCCGGCGACCTCCGGCGCCGACAACCTCAAGACATTCGCGCTAGTCGAGGCTGCCTATACCGGCGCCGCAAGCCGGCAACCGGTGCGGATCGACGACCTGCTGGAATGACCACGGATCGCTTCCTCCTTTGCGGCACGCACGCGGCGGAGACCGAACCGGTCCGGTTGATCGCCGGCCCGCTCAGTGCCGGTTTCGTCAACGGCAATCTGCGCACAATACGCCATGGCGGCGCGGAGGTGCTGCGTGCCATCGCCTATGTCGTTCGTGACCGCGACTGGGGCACCTATGAGCCAGCGCTGACGGACTTGACTATCGATCAGGGTGCCGATGCTTTCTCCGTCAGCTACGCGGCAAGCTGCACCGGGCCTGGCGGAAGCCGGCTCGCCTTCCACGCCACCATCAAAGGCTCCTCTGATGGGCAGCTGGTCTTCGACGTCAACGCGCTGCCCGAAAGTGATTTCGAGACCAACCGCTGCGGCTTCTGCATCCTGCATCCAATCGCCGGCCTCGCCGGCAGCCCCGTAATGGTCGAGCACACGGATGGCAGCGTGGTGGCGACGAGACTGCCTGATCTGATCGATCCCTGGCAGCCTTTCAAGGATTTGTGCGCCATCACGCATGAAGTGCGGCCCGGCGTCACCGCGCAATGCCGTATGGAAGGCGACGTCTTCGAAATGGAGGACCAGCGCAACTGGTCCGATGCTTCCTACAAGACCTATGTACGGCCGTTGGCGCTGCCCTGGCCCTATGTATTGCCGGCCGGCGAAACCAACCGCCAGACGATTAGCCTACGCATTGCCGGCGACGACAAGACGCCGGCCACCACCGAGCCATCTGGCCCGATCCGCGTTACGCTCGGCGAGCCCGGTCCGGCGCTTCCGGATGTCGGCGTGATCCTCTATCCCGGCGATGTCGAGACAGCGCTGGCGAACCTCCCAGCACTGTCGGCGCTCGGCCCGCAGCAACTGCTGCTTCATTACGATCCGACGGGCGGCCATGGGCTCGATGCCTTGCGCTCTTTCGCCCGGCTCGCCGCGGCTTATCCCGCCCGCACAACGCTCGAATGCGTGGTCGCCTGCAGCGGCGATCTCGATGCCGAACTCTCCGATATCATCGACCTGGTGCGCCGGGCGGGCCTGCGGCTCGATGCCATAGCGGTCTCGCCTTCGGTCGATCGGCAATCGACACCACCAGGCAGCGCCTGGCCGCCCTGCCCGCCGCTGGAAGATGTCTACGCCGCCGCGCGCCGGGCCTTCCCGGATATCCGTCTTGGCGGCGGCATGTTCAGTTATTTCACCGAGCTCAACCGCAAGCGCGTCCCGGCCGGGCTGCTCGATTTCGTCAGCCATTGCACGTGCCCGATCGTGCATGCCGCCGACGATCTCAGCGTCATGCAGTCGCTGGAGGCGTTGCCGTTCATCACCCGGTCGGCGCGGGCGATCTTCGGCGACAGGCCCTACCGGATCGGGCCCTCGACCATTGCCATGCGGCAGAACCCCTATGGCGGCGCCACCAAGGACAATCCGCGGGGAGAGCGCATCGCCATGGCGAACCGCGATCCGCGCCACAATGGCCAGTTCGCCGCCGCCTGGACGATCGGCTATGCCGCGCGGGTCGCGCCGGCCGGCCTGGAGATGCTGACGCTGTCGGGATTCACCGGGCCATTCGGCGTGCTGGCGGGATCTGGGGAACCCGTTGCGGAAGGGTCACCCCGGCCGATCTTCCAGGCCATCAAGGGGCTTTGCGAACTGGCTGGCCTTAAACATGTCACGGCCAAAACGAGCGATGAGACCCGGGTAATGGCGTTGGCCGGGCGTTCACCCTCGGGCAAGACAGTCGTGTGGCTGACGAACCTGACGGCAAGCGACGTGGCGGTCGACCTTTCGGAGTTTGACCGAGGCCATCTTGTGATGACACCCTACGCGATCGCGCGGATCGGCTGAATCAGATTACTTTTCGGAATTCATCACATAGAGGGCGCGCGAGCGCTCCAGATGCTTGATCATCGCCTTCTCGGCGCCATCGGCATCCTTCTTCTCGATGCGGCCGATGATCTCTTCGTGCTCGGTCAGCGTGAACTGTTCCTTGCCGGTCCAGATCAGCATTTCGGTGTGATATTCCTTCAGCCAGCCGAGCATCGCCTCGCTGACGGCGACATAGATCGGGTTGCCCGATATCGTCGCGATCTGGGTGTGGAATTTCATGTCGGCGGAAATGAAGGCTTCGGAATCACCTCGCGCGGCACGCTGCTCGGCGACGGTTGCCTTGAGCCGCTGCACATCCTCGACGGTGGCCTTCTCGGCGGCTTCCCTGACCATGCCACGCTCGAAGAAAATGCGCGCGGTCTTGAGGTGCTCGAGCGTGTCCTTCGACGACGACAGGATGATCTTGGCCGCGCCGTCGACCTGTTTGATGATCGACTTGGCGGTGAGCTGCAGCACCTTGGCCCGCTCGCCATGCGAAATGGCGACGAGGCCCATATTGCTCAGCGCCTGCATCGCCTCGCGAATGGCCGGACGGCCAACCTCGAAGCGCTCCATCAATTCGCGCTCCGACGGCATGTCGTCGCCCGGCTGCAACTCGCCGCTGGTGATCAGCCGCTTCAGCCTTGCAAAGACTTCGTCGGAAAGTTTGCGCCGGACGATCGGCTCCGAACGGTTCATCGTGACGAATCACTCCCTGGCCCGGTTCCTGTTTAGCACTGCCGGTGCGATTCCCGGAATGCCTGCACCTTTGCCCGCCCCCGTTTCGCGAAGTGGGATATTTGCTTGCAATACTTATGTACTCATTATACCAGATTTCAGACGTGACGAAACTTTTTTCGGACCCTTTTCGACCGGCCGGCTCCCCATGATCACCTTCACCTATCGCATCGAAACGTCAGGCAACATCGAGGCGCTGGCGGCCAAGATCGCCAGCGACCAGTCGACCGGCACCTTCGTCGTTCTGCCCGGCGAGACCGAGGAGCTGAAGGCCCGCGCGGCGGCGCGAGTGCTGGCGATCCGGCATCTGCCCGATGCCCAGCAACCGTCCATTCCCGAGGCCGGCGGAGGGCCTTTCAAGCGCGCCGATGTCGACATCGCATTCCCGTTCGACGCGATCGGCACCGACCTTTCGGCCCTGATGACCATCGCCATCGGTGGCACCTATTCGATCAAGGGCCTGTCGGGCATCCGCATCGTTGACATGCAGCTGCCTGATGACTATCGCGGCGCCCATCCCGGCCCGCAGTTCGGCGTCGCCGGCAGCCGCAAGCTGACCGGCATCGTGGGACGCCCGATCATCGGCACCATCGTCAAGCCGGCGCTGGGGCTGCGGCCGCATGAGACAGCCGAGATGGTCGGCGAATTGATCGAGGCCGGCGTCGATTTCATCAAGGACGACGAAAAGCTGATGAGCCCGGCCTACTCGCCGCTGGCCGAGCGGGTGAAGGCGATCATGCCGCTGATCCTCGACCACGAGCAGAAGACCGGCAAGAAGGTGATGTATGCCTTCGGCATCTCGCATGCCGACCCGGACGAGATGATGCGCAACCACGATCTGGTGGCGAAGGCCGGCGGCAATTGCGCGGTGATCAACATCAACTCCATCGGCTTCGGCGGCATGGCCTACTTAAGGAAACGCTCCAGCCTGGTGCTGCACGCCCATCGCAACGGCTGGGACATCCTCACCCGCCACCCCGGCCTTGGCATGGATTTCAAGGTCTGGCAGCAGTTTTGGCGATTGCTCGGCGTCGACCAGTTCCAGATCAACGGCATCGCTTCAAAATATTGGGAGCCGGATGCATCCTTCATCGAGTCCTTCAAGGCAGTGACGACGCCGATCTTTTCGCCTGATGATTGCGCGCTGCCGGTCGCAGGTTCCGGCCAGTGGGGCGGACAGGCGCCCGAGACCTACGAACGAACCGGCCGCACGGTCGACCTGCTCTATCTGTGCGGCGGTGGCATCGTCAGCCATCCGGACGGGCCAGGCGCCGGCGTGCGCGCCGTCCAGCAAGCCTGGCAAGCGGCGGTCGACGGCATCCCGCTGGCGAACTTCGCCCTGAACCACCCCGAACTGGCACGGTCGATCGAAAAGTTCGGCGACGGCAAGGCGGCCTGAGGTCATGCAGAACCTGCTGCTCAGCTATTATGGCGACGACCTCACCGGCTCGACCGACGTCATGGAAGCGCTGGAGCTCGGCGGCGTGCCGACGGTGCTGTTCATGAGACAGCCGGACGAGGCTCTGCTTGCCCAATTCAAGCATTGCCAGGCGGTCGGGCTGGCCGGCACCAGCCGCAGCGAGACGCCGCACTGGATGGACACGCATTTGCGCGACGCCTTCGCCTGGCTGAAGACGCTGAAAGCCGAAATCTGCCACTACAAGGTCTGTTCGACCTTCGATTCCAGCCCGACGATCGGCAGCATCGGCCGGGCGATCGAGATTGGCCGCGAGGTCTTCAAACAGGATAGCGTGCCGCTGCTGGTCGGCGCGCCGCAGCTCAAGCGCTACACCGCCTTCGGCCATCTGTTCGCGGCCTATCGCGACCAATATTTCCGCATCGACCGCCATCCGGTGATGAGCCGCCACCCGACGACGCCGATGGATGAATCGGACCTGCTGATCCATCTGTCGCGGCAGACGGATCTCACGTCGGGGTTGATCGACCTTGCGACACTGCAGTCGGAGCAGCGGTCGCAGGCATTCGATCGCTTCGTGGACAATGGCACGGCCATCGTGCTTGTCGACGTCGACAGCCGGGAGACCCAGGCCCTTGCAGGCAAGGAGATATGGCGCATGCGCAAGCCGGGCGGCTCTTTTGTCGCCGGTTCGTCCGGCGTCGAGTATGCGTTGCTGGCCGAATGGGCGTCGAATGACGTCGTCGGCGCCGGACCAGGCTTCACGCCGCCAGGCGCCGCCGACCGGATCGCCGTCGTGTCGGGCAGTTGCTCGCCGACCACCGAACGACAGATCCGGCATGCCCTGAGCGACGGCTTCGACGGCATCGAGGTCGATCCTGTCGAACTGGTTTCGGAGGCTTCGCAGCAGGCGATCACGCGTGCGGCGGCAAGCGGCCGCGCCAGCCTGCAAGCCGGACGAAGCGTCATCCTCTACACCGCGCTTGGCCCTGCAGCCGACAGGGGCGCCGAAATCGACCGGCAGGACGGCGCCCGCCACAAGCTTGGCCGCGGCCTTGGTGCGCTGCTGCGCCAATTGACTGACGAGCAGAGCTTGCGGCGCGTGGTTATTGCCGGCGGTGACACGTCAAGCCATGCGCTTGGACAAATGGGCGTCGACGCGCTGACCGTCAGGATGCCTCTGCCCGCCTCGCCTGGTTCCCCACTTTGCGTTGCTCATTCGCACGTCAAAGCGATTGACGGGCTGGAGGTTGCGCTGAAGGGCGGGCAGGTAGGAACCGACCGCTATTTCTCGTCCATCCGTGACGGTCTTCGCAGTTGACTGTGCGGAGGTCCGACGGCTGTTCTGTCTCGCAGCCACGGAAGAAGCGTGCGGCGGGACCTGTAATTGATAGCGACCGTGCTATGCTTGAAACCGCAAGCCAGCAGAAATGCAAGGAGATTTTCGCCATGGCACTGGTGGTCAGCAAACCTGAAGATATCGCGACGGCCTTTGCCGATGCGTGGAACAGGCACGATATGGACGATTTCGCAGCGCTGTTCTCCGAGGAGGCCAATTTCGTCAATGTCGTGGGAATGTGGTGGAAGAATCGCGCCGAGATCGAGGGGGCGCACCGCGCAACGCATGAAACGATGTTTCGTGACAGCCGATTGGAGGGTTTTGTCTCGTCGGTTGTTGAATTAGCTCCCGGCCTTGCATCGGTACATTATGCGTGGACCCTGACCGGTGCATTTGCTCCGGATGGCTCACCGGCCGGTACACGCAAAGGCATTCTGCTTTTGGTTGTGAAGGAAGAACAGTCGGGCTGGCGGATAAAGGTGGCCCAAAACACCGACATTGTTCCAGGGGCAGCTGCTCCCCCTTCGAGCGCGAGGAGTTGATCCTCCTCACCTCCCCGCAGCATGGGGTAGCGGGGCAGTTTGTTGGATTGATCAGCCGAGCGACAGTTCCTTCGTCTGATGCCTCAGCACGAGTCCGACCGCGCCCAGCAATGCATCGTTCTCGGTGTGCTTGCCAACGATTATTCGCGTGCGCAGGGCCGGAGCGATATCGCGGGACTTGATGAGCGTGTGGCGTTCGTAGGACGCGATCAGCGGCGTCAACAGAATGTCGCCCGCCAACGCCATCTGGCCGCCGATGATGATGAGCGGCGGATTGAGCACCGAGCCGATCAAGCCGAGACCCCGGCCGGCGATCTCGGCGGTATCCTCAATCATCCGCAACGCCCTGACGTCGCCCTCCTTGGCCATCATGATGACATCGTCCATGGTGACCTGCCGCCGCATGACACGCGAAATCTGTTCCAGTGGTCGGGCAAAACTCGCATAGAGCTCCAGGCATCCGCGATTGCCGCACCGACAAAGATCGCCGCCGGGATCGATGCTGATGTGCCCGAATTCGCCGGCGCCGCCGGCGATGCCCGTCACCAGCCGGCCATGCTGGACAATGGCGCCACCGACCCCCAGATCGATCTTGAACAGGACGAAATCGTCGTGGCCGATTGCCGCGCCCCACATCAGCTCCGCAATGGCCGAGCAGTTGCTCTCGTTGTCGGCGAAGATCGGCCGCTCCAGCACGGGTCCGAACACATCTCGTATGTTGACGCCGGCCCATGTTGGAACGATGCTGGCGCGCAGGACCACTCCATCGCGGCTGACAGGACCAGAGACGGAAATCCCAACCCCCAGGAGCCCCGCCATCGGCAGACCATTTTCCTCGTAAGATTGGGCAATTGCCGATTTGGCCATCTGGGCCGCCTGCTGCGGTTGGTAGTCCAGTGCCATGGGGATAGTTTGTTCGGCAATGACGGAATGCGAGACATCGGCAACGATCAGTCGTATCTGCTGAAGTCCGAGGTGAATTCCGACGCAGGTACCGGCTGTCGGATTGAGCGTCACGGCCGCGGCTGGCCTGCCAATAGCTCTGATCCCCTCGCGACTGGTCGGGGCTTCGATCACCATGCCCGATTTTCTCAAGCCATTGAGCGCGGTTGAGACCGTCGAGCGCGCCAGGCCGGTGACGCGTGCGATCTGCGACGCCGAGAGGGCGCCGCGTTCACTCAGGCAGCGCACAATCATGCTCTCCGGCGATGCGGACGGCCTGTCGATCAGCCAGGTTCTAAGCGAAGGTTTTGTCATGGGCCAACATAAACATCGTTGACTGGTAGCTCCAATATGTCATCTTGGAAAGAACTTGAGATTAACGCATCTCGCCGGCGGCGGCTTCAAACCGCGGCCATAAGCGGTCGATACGAACCGTGCAACACCATATGGGAGTGAAACTATGAAATGCGTCATGACCGCCCTCGCGGCCGCCGTTGCGTGCACCTTTGTCGCCGGAGCAGCCTTAGCCGAGCCCAAGACGAACCTGCTGCACCAGTGGGCGACTGGCTCGGACGCCCAGGCGATCGCCAAGCTCGGCGAGATGTTCACCGCCAAGGGCGGCAAATGGGAACAGACCTCGATCGCCGGTCACACGGCCAACACGCTGGCCAAGCTGCGTGCCGACGTGATCGCCGGCAATGCCCCGCCCGCCGTGCAGCTGAAAGGTCCGGAAATCGCCGAGTGGAACAAGACCGGCATGACCGCTGACCTCGACGAGCTGGCGGCCTCGGAAGGATGGGAAAAAGTGGTCGCGCCGGAATTGCTTCCGGTGATGAAGCCGACCGGCAAATGGGTCGCCGCCCCCATGAACATCCACCGCATCAACTGGTTGTGGGCCTCGCCGAAGGTCATGCAGGCCGCCGGCGTGACGGAAATGCCCAAGACCTGGGCCGAGTTCAATGCAGCCTGCGACAAGATCGTCGCCTCTGGCAAGATCTGCATCTCGCATTCGACGGCCGACTGGACGGATTCGACGGTGTTCGAGGTCGTGCTCTACGGCCAGGACATCGATCTCTATCGCAAGGCCTTCGTCGAGGGCGATGTCGAATCCATGCGCAGCCCGGGGATGGTGAAGGCCTTCCAGCAGATGCGCCTGATGACGAGCAAGTACATGGATCCGGGCATGGTTGGCCGCGACTGGGATTCGATGTCGGCGCTCGTGGGCAAGGGCGACGCAGCTTTCCACATCATGGGCGACTGGACGATCGGCCTGCTGACTGCCGCCGGCTTTAAGGAAGGCACCGACTATGTCTGCGCCCAGGCACCGACCGATTGGGGCAAACCCGGCTTCATCCTCAACTCGGACTCGGTCGTGTTCTTCAAGCAAAAGGATCAGGATTACATCGACGGCCAGAAGCTGCTTGCCAGCCTGATCCTGTCGCCCGACTTCCAGACGGTCTTCAACCAGGCCAAGGGCTCGATCCCCGCGCGTCTCGATATCGATCTGTCGAAGGGCTTCAATCCGTGCCAGCAGCTCTCACAGAAGGATCTGCAGGCTTCGATCAAGGACGGCACGCTGGTCCGCTCGATGGCGCACAACATGACCATCCCACAGAAGATGCGCGGCGCGATCATGGACGCCATTACCGAGTTCGTCGCGACGCCCGACATGTCACCCGAGGACGGCGCCAATGCGATGGCCGACGCGGCCGAAGCACAGAAGTAGACAGGAACGGCCGGGCGCAATTTCTATCCGCATCCGGCCATCCTCCATCCAGTTCCGCGCCGCAAATGTCAAATCACGACCTGATCCTATCGACCCCGGCGCCCGCCCGCCCCTGGCGCGAGCGGCTGGGCTCGGCGATGCCCTTGCTGGTGCTCGGCCCCTCGCTTGTGGCGAGCTTCGTCTACGTCTTCGTGTTCACCGGCTGGACGCTCTACATCTCGCTTTCGAACTCCTCGCTGCTCCCGACCTACGGCTTCGTCGGTCTGGACAACTACGCGTCACTCTGGGCGAACCGGCGCTGGAACATCGCCTACGACAACCTCTTTCTCTTCAGCGGCTTCTACATCGTCGGCTCGATGGCCGTGGGACTGCTGCTGGCGATCCTGATCGACCAGCGCGTGCGCGGAGAAGCGGTCTGGCGCACGATCTTCCTCTATCCGCTGGCCGTCTCCTTCATCGTCACCGGCACGGTCTGGAGTTGGCTCTACAACCCGACCGACGGTATCCAGGCGATGGTGCGCGGATTGGGCTGGACAAATTTCAGTTTCGCACTCGCCAGCGACCGACACTATGCGATCTATGCGGTGATCATCACCGGTGTCTGGCAGTCCTCGGGCTTTGCCATGGCGCTCTTCCTGGCCGGTCTGCGCTCGGTGGATGCGGACCTCGTCAAGGCCGCGCAGATCGATGGCGCATCGACCTTCCGCATCTATCGCAAAGTGCTTCTGCCAACGATTGCGCCGATCTTCCTGGCGGTCGCCGTCATTCAGATCCAATTCGCCATCAAGACCTTCGACCTCGTGGCGGCCCTCACGAAAGGGGGCCCGGGGATCTCGACCACGTTCCCTGCCATTTACGTCTATGACCTGATGTTCCAACGCGGCCAGATCGGCGAAGGCGCCGCGGCGGCCATCATGATGCTTGCCGCTCTTGCCGTGGTGCTGGTGCCGTATTCCCTCTGGGTGGTTTGGCGCCGGCGCAAGGAAGCCGGCCATGGCTGACGTCCCGCTGGACCACATGCAGGATCATCACGCTGCCACAGTTGCGGCGCGCAGGCATTTCCTCACCCGCTTCGTCATCTATGGGCTGCTGGCTATCTTCGCGGCGATCTACCTGGTGCCATTGCTGGTCGTGGTGCTGAATTCATTCCGCGATCAGCAAGAGATCGCGCGCAACGGGTTGATCTCGCTGCCACGCAGTTTCCGCCTCGAAGCCTGGGGCCAGGCCTGGAGCACATATTGCATCGGCGGCACCTGCGAGGGCATGCAGCGCAACTTCTACAACTCTCTGAAAATGACGATCCCGGCGACAATCATCTCGACGGTGGTCGGCGCGATGAACGGTTACATCTTGTCGAAATGGCGCTTCAAGGGTTCGGAAGCGCTGTTCACCTGCATGCTGCTCGGCGTCTTCATTCCGGGCCAGATTTCGTTGATGCCCTGGGCGTTCATCCTCGGCAATCTGGGCCTCAGCAATTCCACCTACGGGCTCATCGTCATCCACGTCATCCAGGGCATTTCGTTCACCACGCTGTTCTGCCGCAACTACTACGTCAGCATCCCCGACGATCTGATCAAGGCGGCACGCATCGACGGCGCAGGCTTCTGGCGCATCTTCCGCAAGATCATTCTCCCGCTCTCCTCACCGATCCTGATCGTCACGGTGATCTGGCAGTTCACCGGCATCTGGAACGAATATCTGTTCGGTGTCGTCTTCACCTCCGGGCAGCAACAGCCGATCACGGCCGCACTCGTTGCGCTGACGGCAAGCGGCACCAATGTACGCGCCTACGATGTCATGAGCGCCGCCGTGCTAATCGGCGCGCTGCCGCCGCTGCTGATCTATCTCTTCGGCGGCAAGTATTTCGTCCGCGGCCTGACCCAGGGCGCGATCAAGTGAGGCGCGATCAAGTGAGCGTAGCCTATCTGATGTCGCCGATCGCCTCGACCGCCAAGAAAGGCATCGCATGTCGACATTGACCATCCGATCCCTGCGCAAGAACTACGGCTCGGTCGAGGTGCTGAAGGGCATCGATCTCGAGGCGCAGAACGGTGAGTTCATCGCGCTGGTCGGACCGTCCGGCTGCGGCAAGTCCACCTTGCTCGCGATGATCGCCGGGCTGGAAACCGTAACCTCCGGCGAGATCCGCATCGACGGCCGGCTGGTCAATTCGGTTGCGCCTAAGGACCGCGACATCGCCATGGTGTTCCAGTCCTACGCGCTTTACCCGACGATGACGGTGCGCGAGAACATCACCTTCGGCATGGAAAGCCGCCGCGTACCGAAGCCGCAGCAGGACGAGGCCGTCAAGCGGGTTGCAGCGTTCCTGCAGATCGAACCGCTGCTTGGGCGCAAGCCCGGACAGCTTTCGGGCGGCCAGCGCCAGCGTGTCGCGATGGGCCGGGCGCTGGTGCGTGATCCGAAACTGTTCCTGTTCGACGAGCCGCTCTCCAATCTCGACGCCAAGCTGCGCGTCGACATGCGTACCGAAATCAAGAAGCTGCATCACCGTGTCGGCAAGACGACGGTTTACGTCACGCATGATCAGGTCGAGGCGATGACGCTGGCCTCGCGCATCGCCGTGATGCATCAGGGCTCGGTCCAGCAATTCGATGAGCCGGCCACGATCTACAACCGTCCGGCCAACATGTTCGTCGCGGGCTTCATGGGTTCGCCGGCGATGAATTTTTTGCCGGCCGAACTGGGCGAGGAAGGCGGCCGCCCGACTGTTGTCTTGCCGACCGCCGACGGCAAGACGGCCAGCCTGCCGATCGTCCAGGCCCTGCCGTCCGATACGCCGCGACAGCTCTTGCTCGGCATCCGGCCGGAGCACATCTACCGGTTTGATCCCGATCTTGCCCGCCGCAAGCCAAGCATCGCGCAAATCGATGCCGTGGTCGAACTGGTCGAGCCGACGGGTGCGGAAACCATGGCCGTTCTGCGCCTGGGCGGCAAGGAGATCACCGGTCGTTTCGACCCCGACGGCACGCCTCGGATGGGTGAGACGGTGACGCTCGGCATCGACATGGCGCGTGCCTGCTTGTTCGACCCGACGACCCAACGCCTGATCTGAAGAGAGTTCCGCTTTTGTCCTTTGCCACCTATCCGAGCCTGGCCGACCGTGTCGTGCTGATTACCGGCGGCGCGTCCGGCATCGGCGCCGACACGGTTCGCGCCTTCGCCGCCAATGGCGCACGCGTCGCGTTTCTCGATCTGCAGCAGGAGGCCGGCGAAGAGCTCGCGCGGGAACTCGCCGCCACGGCAACGCACCCGCCCCTATTCATGCGCTGCGACGTGACCGATATTGCCGCCCTCCAGGCTGCGATCGGCACGGTGCGCGACCGCGTCGGATCTGTCGCGGTACTGGTCAACAACGCCGCCGACGATAATCGCCACCCGGTCGCCGAGGTGACGCAAGAGTACTGGGACCACGCCCAGGACGTGAACCTCAGGCACCACTTCTTTGCCGCCCAGGCCGTGCATCCGCACATGAAGGAACTGGGCTTTGGTTCGATCGTCAATTTTTCCTCGATCGCCTGGCGCTTCGGCGCGGCGGAGATGGCGCCCTATGCGACGGCCAAGGCTGCGGTGGTCGGGTTGACATTCGCGTTGGCGCGGGCGTTTGGCCCCGACAACATCCGCGTCAACGCCATTGAGCCGGGCGCCGTCATCACCGACCGGCAACGGCGGCTTTGGTACAAGACACAGGGCACGGTCGACCAGGTCGTGCAGCGCCAGATGATCCGCCGGGTTCTGCTGGGCGAGGAGATCGCGCGCACGGTGCTGTTCCTCGCCGCAGACGACAGCCGCATGATCACCAAGCAGTCGATCACCGTGGATGCCGGCCTGCGATGACGGCGAAACCAGAATCCAAGGATCGCTCCATGCTCCAGGTGGGCCTGAACCCCTACGGTCTGACCTATCATCTCGGCCTGCAGGCCCGCGGCACGCCACGCGCCAATCCCAAGCCGGCGGGGCTGGAGGGTTTCATCGCGCTTGCGACCGAGCTCGGCGCCAAGGTGCTGGAGATCTGGGTGCCATGGCTGACGGAGCTTTCCGACGATGCGGTCATCGCGCTGCGCGAAAGGCTCGCCGGCCTCGGCATCACCCCGATCGTCAGCGGCGGCCTTTTGGTCGGTGAACCGCTCGATGATGCCTTTCGGGCCGCGCGCCTGCTCAAGGCCAAAATCATCCGAACGGCACTGACGCCGGTTCTGTGTGGCGACCGCAACGCTGCCGGCGAGAAATGGAGCGAGTTCGCCGGCATCATTCGCGCGAGATTGCAGGAATGGGGTCCGCGCGCGATTGCCGAAGGCCATGTCCTGGCGATCGAAAACCACCAGGACTTCACCAGCCAGGAACTCGCCGATTTCTGCGCACTCGGCGGCGAAGGCGTCGGCATCACCTTCGACACCGGCAACACATTCCCGGTCGGCGAAGCGCCGCTCGATTTTACGCGTCGGATCGCACCTTACGTCCGCCATGTCCACCTCAAGGACTACCGCGTGCAGTTCACGACCGAAGGCTACAGGCTGATCCGCTGTGCCATCGGCGATGGTGCAGTGCCGTTTGCCGAACTGTTCGCAGTTCTTGCCGAACACCACGATCGCATGACCGCCGTTCTCGAACCGGGTGCATTGGAGGCGCGGCATGTCCGCTTTCTCAGCGACGACTGGTGGTACGGCTATCCGCCGAAGACGGCGCGCGAATTTGCCGCCTGCCTGCGGGCCGCGCAGCGCAATCGGCTGCCCGATGATGCCGACTACCGCACCCCTTGGGAGCGCGAAGACGACGTTTCCCTCGTTTCCTATGAGCTCGACATGATCAGGCGCAGCGCCGCCAACATGCGCAACCTTGGTTTGATGAAAGTGGAGAAGATCTGATGACGGCACGTGAACTCGATGGATTGACCGCCTTCGTAACCGGCTCCGGCCGTGGCCTCGGTCGCGTGATGGCCGAGCGCCTGGCGGAACTCGGCGCCAATGTCGCGATCCATGACATGGACGAAACAGCGCCGGCCAAATACGGCGAGTTCGCCAATCTCGCAGAGGTGGCCGAGCGCCTGAAGCGTCATGGCACGAAGGTCACGTCGGTGACCGGCAACATTGGCGACCAGAAGGCGGTGGCCGAGATGAAGCGCAAGATCGAGGCCGATCTCGGCGACGTGCATGTGCTGGTCAATTGCGCCGGCGGCGACATCGGCGCCAAGGGCGGCAAGCCGAACCCGAACAACGCCCTCGACATCGAACTGGACGACATCCGTGTGCTCACCGAAAACAATCTGATCGGCACGATGCTGGTCTGCCAGGCCTTCGTGCCGCCCATGAAGCAGCGCGGCGGCGGCTCCGTCATCAACATCGCGTCGGCGGCAGCACATCTCGGCGTCTCACCCGAGGTCGTCTACTCGACGTTGAAGGCCGCGGTTGTGCATTACACGCGCTGCCTCGCCAAGGAGCTGATCGACGACGGCGTGCGCATCAATGCGGTCAGCCCCGGCGCCACCAAGACGGCCCGGTTCCAGGCGACCCGAGTGGTCGATCCGACGCGCATGGATTCGAGCAAGAAATCGCTAAACCGCTATGCGGAGCCGGAAGAGATCGCCGAGGCGGTGGCCTTTCTCGCCGGTCCACGCGCGCGCTTCATCAACGGCCAGATCATCCGCGTCGATGGTGGTTTCACCATCTTTCCAGGTTGAATGGGCGCCGACTACAGCGGCAGCCGCCCCTCAGGTGGAGGTCGCCACTTATGGGATAAGTAGATGGTACCGTTGGCTGGGATCGAACCAGCGACCTCCGGATCCACAATCCGGCGCTCTAACCAGCTGAGCTACAACGGCACATTTGCCTGAGCAGAATCTCTTCGGGAACTCGTCTCAAGCGATCCGCTCTGTCGTTCGGCGATGCGTCCATACGGGCTTATGGATTTTAATTCAAGGCTTTTGCGAAGCAAAGGCCACTTCCCCACAAGTCGGCGCAACAGTGGCGGTTCGCCGGGCAAAGAAAAAGGCCGGCGGGAGGAGGTGCCGGCCTTTTCCTGTTACGAGCCAGCGGGAGGAGGAGCTGGCTGGTCACCCCGGGGAGCAGAGGGAGGAGGTTCCACTCGCCGGGTATTTCGTGATGGCTACCACCATACGCCTGATCGTTTTTGAGAAAATGCGACCTTTTGTTGCATCCTCAGATCATGCGCAAATATTAGGCAGCCTTAATGTCCTTGATCGCCTTCTCGAAGGCGGTCTTGATCGGCTTGGAGACGTCTTCCGCCGCCTTGGAGGCAACGGCCTGGAAATCCTTGGCCTGCTCGACCGTCAACTCGACGCGCTTGCGCAGGAAAGCGGTCTGCAGTTCGACGACTTCCGACAGCGACTTGGCGCCGATCAGGGCTTCGAGATGCGAGAAGCCGGCTTCGGCATTGGCGCGCAGCGCCGCGATGGTCTTGAGCGACAGGTCGCTGGAAACAGTCTTGGCGGTCTCGTAGGTCGACTCCAGAGCCTTCTGGGTCTCCTCGGCGCCGGTCTTGAGCTTGGCATAGGCCTCCTTCGACTGCTCAACGCCCTTTTCGGCGAAGGCGCGCATCTGGTCGGTGGCCTTGGAAGCGTCGAAGCTCGGGAATTCAACGTTTTCGATGGTCTCGGCAGTTTTGGTCCTGGACATTTTCCATCCTTTTCAGCGGCAGCGGCTTTGACGGAAAGCCGTCTCGTTCATGTATGATGGCAATATAAAGGCAATTTTTGTGCATTGCAATATCTTTGTTGCAGTGCACCATATATTTCTTTCCGGCCGTTAACCAAAAGCCCAGAAACCAGCCTTTGCACGTTCTGGCTTGTGGACCTTCACGCCTGCGGCTTTTATTAACAAAGCGTTAACTGCAAATTTCGCCGCTCCGTGAGGGTTCGCCAAGCGCATGCCGTCCGATTATTCCTTCCTCGACGTCGCCGTGCTCGACGCGGTGCGCCAGCGCTTTGCCGCCGGCGACGCGATCGCGATCCTGTCGGTCGACCTGGAGCAGGTGATCTGGGCCAATGGGCCGGGCGCCGCGGTGTTCGGCTATCCCGACATCGAAGCGATCATCGGCGCCTCGGCACAGTTGCCGCTGATTGCCCGCCGCCAGATCATGGCGACCAGCGGCTTTCCCGAGATCGGCAGCGATCGCGGCGTCACCGTCAGGCTGGCGACCGGCATGACCAGCAGGACCGTCGGCTTCCAGGCGAGTGCCGTGACGCTGCCCGACGGCGAGAAGGCGATCATGCTGGCGGTGCCGGCCGCCCAGACAGGCTCGCGCGGGGCCGCCGAAATCGCCAGCCGGGCGATCAGCGGCTTCACCGAAGACGGCCATTTCATCGCCTTCATCGATGCCGGGGGCAATGTCGAGGCCGCGTCGGACGGCTTTTCGAAGCTCGGCATCCAGCCCGCGACGCTGGCCGCCCTGGTCGCCGATGTGGCCGCCGAGGGCGAACGCATTGTCAAGCGTCTCGTTCCGGGCGGCAACACTTCCTATCCCGCCGGGCTCGCGCGGCTGACGCCGGATCGGCATCTCCTGGTTGTGATCGATGAGGATCAGCTCGAGGACCATGCGTCTGTCTCAGAAGCTTCGGCAGAACCCGCTCCTAAAGTAACGGAAAGCGCCACTGCACAATCCGATCCTCATCAGGACAATCAGCCGACGTCGGATGCTTCGCAGGCGGAGGCCGTCGTACGGTCACCTGGCACTGCCGAGATCGAGCCCGAGCACGCCCCTTCCAAGCCGGCGCCTGAAGATATGCCGGAACGGGCCACGCAAGAGATTTCGGAGCCGACCGGACCGACTCCGGTTGCCGCCGACAACGATCAGCCGACAGCGGGCGGCACGCCGGCACAGCACGATCACTGGTACTTCAATGTCGGCGAGGATGACGCGCGACCCGCGCCTGCCGCGCCGGAAGCGAAAAATGTGGTCCAAGCGACCGGCGCCGAGGCTTCGGTGGGCAGCGCGAAGGAGAGCAAACCCGCCTCCTCGGCAACCACGCCCCCAGCTCGGACAATAGACCGCTCGGCCGCGCCGCTGCGCTTCGTCTGGCGCACCGACGCCGAAGGCAAGTTCAGCACGCTGTCGCCGGAATTCGCCGACATTGTCGGCAAGCCGGCAGCCGATGTGATCGGCCGGCGCTTCAGGGATGTCGCGGCGGCCTTCGGCCTTGACGCGTCCGGCGATATCGCTGGCCTGCTGGAGCGGCGCGATACCTGGTCCGGCCGCTCCGTGCTGTGGCCTGTCGTCGGCACCGACCTGAAGATCCCCGTCGACCTGGCGGCTTTGCCCGTCTATGGCCGCAGCCGCGCCTTCGAAGGTTTTCGCGGCTTCGGCGTTGCCAGGACCGGCGATGCGATCGTCGATCCGGAAGCGATCGGCATGGCCCTGTTGCCCAATGGCGAGCGGCCGGCGACGCCGGAACCGGAAACCGTGAAACCTCCGGCTGAGGAGCCGAAGGCCGAGGAACCAAATGCGGCGGATCCATTCAAGGGCGAGGTGCCGGCGCTGACCATCGTGCCGAAACAAGAGCGGCGCTTTGCCGACAAGGTCATCCGCCTGGCCGAACACCGGCAGCCGGCCAACGACAAAGGGCTGTCGACACTGGAACGCAGCGCCTTCCGTGAGATCGGCGAGCGGCTGAAGAAGGACAGTGCATCCACCGAGCCGCCGGAAGCCGAAAAGCCCGGCATCGAAAGCACGACGAAACCGGAGCCCAGCACACCGGCTGGGCCAGCGGCTGAAACTGCAGCGGAGGCCCCGGCGGCCAAGGCGGAAACTCCGATCGAGGCCGTCTCCAATGTTGCGTCGACGCCTGGAGCCGTCTCGGATCAAGAAGCGGCAGAGACCGGCGAAACCCTGGCGGAACCGGAGAAGGACGCGGTGCTGGCCGAACCATCCGAGACCGATGCCGAGGACGAGGCGGATCTCGCACGGCTTGATGGCGGTCACCCGGACGACGTGACCGATGCCGAACCCGCCGACAACTTGCCTGGCGTGGGCGGCTCCTTGCTCAACTACGCCGACCGGAATGATGAATCCGGTCCTATCGCGGACAATGACGAGCCCCCGGTTTCAGAAGCCGTAGCGGCGAAACCGGAGGTTACGGAACCCGTCGCGACAGGCGAAGGAGCTGATACAAAAGCCGCCAAGCATAATGCCGTCGACGATGATGACAGCATGACTTCGGCCGATTTTCGCTATGCCGAGGACAGTGAGGACTGGGGCGACGGCGCGGAAACCCATGCCGCTGACGAGCAGTCCGCGACATTTGGCGGTGAAGCCGCAAGCGGCGGCGGCGAGAGCCCGGCCGAACGGCCACGCCTGAAAGTGCCGCCGCTCAAGACCGAAGGGATCGTGCCGTCGGCCTTTTCCGTCGGCGACGAAAGCAAGGCTCCAGACACTTCGCTGCTCGGCAAGCTGCCGGTGCCGCTGCTCATCCATTCGGGCGACCAGTTGCACTATGCCAATGAGGAGTTCCTCGACCTGACCGGTTATGACACGCTCGAGGATCTCGAGGACGCCGGCGGCCTGGGTGCGCTGTTCGCCGATCCTTATGCCGATGACGGCACCTCCGACGGCAGCGACCGGGCACTGCGGCTGAAAACGCGCGATGGCCAGGAATTCCCGATCGACGCCATCCTGCGCTCCGTTCCCTGGCGCGACGGCAAGGCGCTGATGCTGGTCGTGCGCCGTTCCGGCGATGATGACGCGCCCGCAGCCCTGCACCTGGTCGGCGAAGAGCTGACACAACCTGACATTTCCGAGCTCAAGGCCCGCATCGCCGAGATGCGCACCATCATCGACACCGCTACCGACGGCGTCGTGCTGATCGGCAGCGACGGCACCATCCGCTCGATCAGCCGCCCGGCCGAAGCGCTGTTCGGTTTCGACAGCGACGAGGTGACCGGCAAGCCCTTCGCCTCGCTGTTTGCCATCGAAAGCCAGCGCGCGGCGCGCGACTATCTCACCGGGCTTTCCGAACCCGGCGTGGCGAGCGTCATGAATGACGGCCGCGAGGTGATCGGGCGCGAGGCGCAAGGGCGCTTCATCCCGCTGTTCATGACCATCGGCCGGCTGCCCAATGACAGCGGGTTCTGCGCTGTCGTGCGCGACATCACGCAGTGGAAGCGAGCCGAGGAAGATCTCACCCAGGCGCGCGCGGTGGCCGAACGGGCGTCCTCGCAGAAGACCGATTTCCTTGCCCGCATCAGCCACGAGATCCGCACGCCGCTCAATGCCATCATCGGCTTTTCCGAATTGATGGTCGACGAGAAGTTCGGGCCGGTCGCCAATGACCGCTACCGCGACTATCTGCGCGACATCAATCGCTCGGGCAACCATGTGCTCGACCTGGTCAACGACCTGCTAGACATCTCGAAGATCGAGGCCGGCCAGCAGGAAATGGCCTATGAGGCGGTCTCGCTCAACGACACGCTGGCCGAGACCGTGGCGATGATGCAGCCGCAGGCCAACCGCGAACGCGTCATCATCCGCTCCAGCTTCGCCTCGCGGCTGCCGGAAGTGGTGGCCGACCTGCGCTCCGTGCGCCAGATCGCGCTCAACATCCTGTCCAACGCCATTCGCTACACCCAGGCCGGCGGCCAGGTGATCGTCTCGACCGCCTATGAGACTTCAGGCGACGTCGTCATGCGGGTGCGCGACACGGGGATTGGCATGAGCCAGGCCGAGATCGAACAGGCGCTGAAGCCGTTCAAGCAGATCAACGCGCTGAAGCGCGGCCGCGGCGACGGCACCGGCCTTGGCCTGCCACTGACCAAGGCGATGGTGGAAGCAAACCGCGCCCGCTTCACCATCAATTCGACGCCTGGCGAAGGCACGCTGGTCGAGGTCGCGTTTCCTTCGACCCGGGTGCTAGCGGAATAGCGAGTCCAAAAGAAAAGGCGCCCTGGAGGACGCCTTAAGAGATGGGATTGCTGTCACAACGGGGGCTTGAGCGAATTCAGATCCTCCGGGGGCAGAGGAACGGGATTTCTCCCTCAAGTTACATGCGACTATCGGGGCCGGGCCTTAACAAGTCCTTACCGGCTCGCCGAAAAATTTACGAATGTGTACCACTCGTGAAATCTAGGTAAATTCCCGCGACATGGTTCGTTAACCATCCCGATCGGGATCATTCGGCAAGCTGCGGCAGGTTCCTGAACAGCTCCAGCGCTTCCGGGTTGGCGAGCGCTTCCTTGTTCTTGATGGCGCGGCCATGCACGACGTCGCGCACGGCGAGTTCGGTGATCTTGCCCGACTTGGTGCGCGGAATATCCGTGACCGCGACGATCCTGGCCGGTACGTGACGCGGGCTGGCACCACTGCGTATCTTGGCGCGGATGCGTTTTTCCAGATCCTCGTCCAGTTGGACGCCCGCGGCCAGCCGCACGAACAGCACGACACGCACGTCATTGTCGAAATCCTGGCCGATGCACAGCGCTTCCAGGATTTCCGGCATCTGTTCGACCTGGTTGTAGATCTCCGCCGTGCCGATGCGCACCCCGCCCGGGTTGAGCGTAGCATCCGAGCGGCCATGGATGATCATGCCGCCATGCACCGTCCACTCAGCGAAATCGCCATGGCACCAGACATTGTCGAAACGCTCGAAATAGGCCGCCTGGTATTTCTTGCCGTCAGGGTCGTTCCAGAAGCCGATCGGCATCGACGGAAACGCCTTGGTGCAGACCAGTTCGCCCTTTTCCTGCCGGATCGGCCTGCCGTCGTCGTCCCAGACATCGACGGCCAGGCCAAGGCCGGGTCCCTGGATCTCGCCGGTCCATACCGGCTGGGTGGGCACGCCGAGCACGAAGCAGGAGACGATGTCGGTGCCGCCGGAAACCGAGGCGAGATGCACGTCCTGCTTGATGCCGTCGTAGACGAAGCGGAAATCCTCGGGCGACAGCGGCGAACCGGTGGAGGATATCGATCGCACGGTCGACAAATCATGGCTGCGGATCGGCTTGAGGCCGGCCTTGCGCACGGAATCGATGAACTTGGCCGAGGTGCCGAAGAAGGTCATCTTCTCGGCATCGGCGAAGTCGAACAGCACATTGCCGTCGGGGTAGAAGGGCGAACCGTCATAGAGCAGCAGCGTCGCCCCCGAAGCCAGGCCCGACACCAGCCAGTTCCACATCATCCAGCCGCAGGTGGTGAAATAGAAGAAGCGGTCGCCGTCGACGAGGCCGGCATGCAGCCGGTGTTCCTTGACATGCTGGATCAGCGTCCCACCGGCCGAGTGGACAATGCATTTGGGGATGCCGGTGGTTCCTGATGAAAACAGGATGTAGAGCGGATGCGAAAACGGCAGAGGTTCGAAGCTGACTGGCCTGGCGGCGTAGGGCGACAGCGCCTCTTCCATCGCCACCGCCTTGTCGATGGTTGCCGCCACATCGGCCGAAGTGCCGAGATAGTCGACAAGCAGCACCTTGCGGACACTGCCGAGCTTGGCCGCGACCGCCGCGACCTTGTCGGCGACCTCGATCGCCTTGCCATTGTACCAATAACCGTCGGGCGCGATGAAGATGACAGGCTCGATCTGGCCGAACCGGTCGAGCACGCCCTGTTCGCCGAAATCGGGAGAGCAGGATGACCACACCGCGCCGATGGAGGCCGCAGCCAGCATGGCGGCGACGGTCTCGGGCATGTTCGGCATCATCGCCGCGATGCGGTCGCCCTTCTTGACCTTGAGCGACAGGAAGAGCTGCTGCAGGCGCGAGACCAGGCCATGCAGTTGGTTCCAGGACAGCCGCCGCTCGACCTTGTCCTCGCCGCGAAAGACGATCGCCTCGCCCGCGCCGGTCTTCTTCAACAGGTTCTCGGCGAAATTCAACGTCGCGTCGGGAAAGAAGGAGGCACCGGGCATCTTGTCGCCGTCGGCCAGCAGGCGCTCGCCCTTTTCGCCGACAATGCCGGAAAAGTCCCAGACCAGGCTCCAGAAGGTCTCGCGATCCTCGACCGACCAGCGGTGAAGGTCGCCATAGGAGGCGAATGTGGCGCCGGCTTTCGCCTCCGCGACCTTCTGGAAAGCTGTCAATGGCGAAGCGTCGATCCGGTCTTGCGTCGGGGTCCAGAGCGGTACTTCGGCAGCCATGATCGGTCCTCCCACGGTCGTCATCGCTTATGCATATCGCAGCGCGGCAGAGCAAGATTTTGTTGGGCCGAAGCGCTCAGGTGTGCGCAAATGCCATCGCCGGGCCATAAAGACTTGAAATGCCTCAGTCCTAAGTCGTAGTGACGACTGGGGTTTTGCGTCAGGCGATTAATCGGAACGGAAGCATATAGGGCGAGATGCCATCATCCTTGATCCGCCGCGGAGTATGGGCGATCGGCGCTGCCGTGATCGTCATCGCTCTGGTGGTCGCAGCCCTGCCGCTGATCGCCTCGACGCGCATCGTGCGCGATCGCATCGCCTGGGAAATGAGCGCCTGGAGCGGCTTCCGGGTCGCCATCGAAGGCTCGCCGCGCATCGAGGTCTGGCCGAAATTCCGGGCGATCCTGACCGATGTCACGCTTTCGAAATGGACGGACACCGACGCGCCGCCGGTCGTCGAAGCCGAACGCGTCGAAATCGACCTATCGGCCATGGCGGCCTTGCAGGGCGACGTGGCGTTTTCCACGGCGCGGCTGGTGCGGCCGACGATCCGGGTCCAGCGCACCGCGGACGGCCTGTTCCTGCCCACTGCGCCGACCGGTGGGCGTATCGCGCGCTCCATCGACACGGCACGCGGCGTGGTCAGTGCCGATCCAGCCAAGCCCGACCTCGACAAGCTGCCGACAGATGCCTTCGGCACGGTTGAATTCAGGGACGGCCGCATGGTGACTTCCGTCAACGGAAAGGACGTGGAGATCCTGAGCAGCCTGAGCGGTCAGGCGACCTGGGCGGCGATGAACAGCAATGCGACGCTGTCGGCAACCGGAATCTGGCGCGGCGAAAGCGTCGCCCTCGACGCTGCCTCACAGAAGCCGCTGGTGCTGTTTGCCGGCGGTGTGGCGCCGCTCACTCTGTCTTTCAAGGCAGCACCCGCCACCTTCTCCTTCGACGGCACGGCCAGCATGTCCGACAACGCCTATTTCGACGGCCAGGTGAAGTTCGCGGCACCCTCATTGCGCCGTGTGCTGGAATGGTCGCAGGCCGGTATCGCGCCAAGTGCCGCGATCGGCTCGGTCAGCATTTCGAGCAAGGTCACGGCGTCGGCCGGACGCGTCAAGTTCGAGAACACGGCGCTGACGCTAGACAACAATCCGGGCATGGGCGCGCTCGACCTGTCGCTTGGCGACGCCCAACCCGTGATCTCGGGCACGCTCGCCTTCGACACGCTCGACCTCAGATCGTTTCTGTCCGCCTTCACCCCGCTGGGACCGGCGAGCGGGGCCGGCCCAGGTGACGTTGAGGCAAGTTTCGCCGACCGGGTCAATCTCGATTTGAGGCTGTCGGCGGCGCATGCCACGGCCGGAACGATCCAGCTTGCCGATGTCGCCGCAACCGCCCAGGTCAAGGACGGACTTTCCGTCTTCGATATCTCCGACGCCTCGGCCTTTGGCGGCAATATCCAGACCAGCCTCCGGTTCGACCGCAAGCCCGAGGGCACACAGGTCGAGATCCGGCTGCTTGCGTCCGATGTCGATGGCGGCGCGTTCGGCACGGCGGCGGGCATGACCCGACTGGTGCCGGTCGGCACGGGCACTGTTTCGGTTATCCTCAAGGGACCGGGCAGGACCTGGGATTCGATCTTTGAAAACGCCGACGGTTCGGTCTCGGCGACCTTCGGCCCCGGCGCGCTCAGCAAGTTCAACCTGCCGGCCTTTCTCAAGCATACCGAACAGGGCGGCTTCTTCGCGCTCGACGACGTCTCGGACGGCACGCTGCCGATCGACGGCGCCGAAGTGAAGGCGACCATTTCGCGAGGCGTGGCGCGGCTGGACAAGGCCGAGGCCAATTCGGCGAAATACAAGATCTGGCTTACCGGCATCGCATCCTATGCGGGGCGCGGACTGGCGCTGTCCGGCGGCGTCATCCAGCCGGACCAGGCGGCAGCGCAGAAGACCGGCCAGCAAGGCCCCAACCAGTCGTCCTTCTTCGTCGGCGGAACCTGGAGCACGCCGTTCATTTCGCCGATAAGCCGTGGGGTTTCGGGCGAATAGAAGCGCGCTTACGTTTCGTTGAGCATCAAACCGGCTTCGTCCTCGGGTCAGGCCCCAGGTCATGCTTTTCGCGATCACGTTTCCGTTCAGTTGAGCATGATCTTGCCCGAAAACCGGCTTCCACTTTTCGGGATCATGCTTCCGTTCAGTTGAGCATGATCTTGCCCGAAAACCGGCTTCCACTTTTCGGGATCATGCTCAGCCGCGTTGCGCCGCCTGTTCGTCGAGCTGGCGTTGCACCTCACGACGCTTGTTGGCGATCGAAGCGATGATAACGCCGACCGCGACGACGGCGATCAGGATGGTGCAGGCGGCATTGATCTCCGGCGTCACGCCGAGACGGACCTGGCTGTAGATCTTCATCGGCAGCGTCGTGGCGCCCGGTCCAGAGGTGAAGCTGGCGATAACCAGATCGTCGAGCGACAGCGTGAAGGCCAGCATCCAGCCGGATACGATCGCCGGCAGGATCACCGGCAGCGTGATCTGGAAGAAGGTCTTGGCCGGCGTTGCGCCAAGATCCATCGCCGCCTCCTCCAACGACCGGTCGAAGGAAACCAGGCGCGACTGCACGACGACCGCCACGAAGCACATCGTCAGCGTGATGTGGGCGAGCGTCACCGTGAAGAAACCGCGGTCAAGCCCGACGGCAACGAAGAGCAGCAGCAGCGACAGGCCGGTGATGACTTCCGGCATGACGAGCGGGGCGAAGACCATGCCGGAGAACAGCACCCTGCCGTTGAACCGTGTGTAGCGCGTCAGGGTGAGTGCCGCCAGCGTGCCGAGCACGGTTGCCACAGTGGCCGAAATGACGCCGACACGCGCCGTCACCCAGGTGGCGTCCATCAGGCCCTGATTGTGGAACAGCGAGACGTACCACTTAGTCGAGAAGCCGCCCCAGACGGTGACGAGCTTGGATTCGTTGAAGGAGAAGACGATGAGCAGCACGATCGGCAGGTACAGGAAGGCAAAGCCAAGCACGATCGAGGTGACGTTGAAGCGGCTCCAGGTGGTGTTCATTTGCCCTGCTCCTGGGCACGCGCCTGTGCCTGCTGGAAAAGCATGATCGGCACGGTGAGCAGCAAAAGCAGGATGACGGCGACGGCCGACGAGACCGGCCAGTCGCGGTTGGCGAAGAACTCGTTCCACAGCGTCTTGCCGATCATCAGCGTCTGCGATCCGCCGAGCAGGTCGGGGATGACGAATTCGCCGACGGCCGGGATGAACACCAGCAGGCAGCCGGCTATGACGCCCGGCAGCGACAGCGGGAAGGTGATCTTCCAGAAAGCCGCGGTCGGCGGGCAGCCCAGATCCTTGGCCGCCTCGATCAGCGAGTAATCCATCTTTTCCAGCGACGAATAGAGCGGCAGGACCATGAAGGGCAGGTAGGAATAGACGATGCCGATGAAGATCGCCGTATAGGTGTTGAGGATGACCAGCGGCTGGTTGATGATATGCAGCGACAAGAGCAGCTGGTTGAGCAGGCCCTCGGGCTTCAGAATGCCGATCCAGGCATAGACGCGGATCAGGAACGACGTCCAGAACGGCAGGATGACCAGCATCAGCAAGGTCGGGCGGATGGTAGCCGGCGCGCGCGCCATTCCATAGGCTATCGGGTAGCCCACCAGCAGCGTCAGCACGGTCGAAATGGCGGCGATGATCAGGCTGGTGATGTAGGCCTTGAAATAGAGCGCGTCCTGCGTCAGCCAGACATAGTTGTCGAAGTTGAGGTCGCGGAACCCGGCGAAGAAGCCGGAGACGCCGTCGCTGAAGTCGAGCACCGGCGTGTAGGGCGGCATGGCGATCGCCGTCTGCGACAATGAAATCTTGAAGACGATGACGAAGGGGATGAGGAAGAAGAACAGCAGCCAGAGGTAGGGGACGATGATGACGAGCCGGTTGATGAAACCGGCACCCAGCCGCGTCAGGAACGGCTTGGCGGCGGTCGGTGGCGCGGCGGCATCGGCGACGGCGATGTTGGACATATCAGCCCCCTACCGCGCCAGCACGACGCCGGCATCGGGCCGGAAGGATACCCAGGCGCGGTCGTTCCAGGTCAGCGGATCCTCGGTCACGCGCGCCGCGTTCAAGGCGCTTGCCCGCACGATCTGCCCATCGTCGAGCCTGATGTGGTAGACGGTCATGTCACCGAGATAGGCAACGTCATAGACCTCGCCTTCCAGCGCGTTGACGGCATCGGCCGGCTTCTTCGACGAGACCTTGATCTTTTCCGGCCTGATGGCGAAGACGATATCGGCATTGGCCGCGGCCGCGGCACCGCCATTCTCGACGACGATCTGGGCACCGCTCGGTCCGGTGATGCGGGTGGTGTTGGCCGACCGCTCGGCGACCTTGCCCTCGAACATGTTCACATTGCCGACGAAATGGGCGACGAAGCGCGAGGCCGGGGCTTCATAGACTTCCGCGGGTGTCGCCACCTGCATGACCTCGCCCTTGTCCATGATGGCGATGCGATCGGCCATGGTCATCGCCTCTTCCTGGTCGTGGGTGACGACCACGAAGGTGAGACCGAGCTCCTGCTGCAAGTCCATCAGTTCGAACTGGGTTTCCTCGCGCAGCTTCTTGTCGAGCGCGCCGAGCGGCTCGTCGAGCAGCAGCACCTTCGGCCGCTTGGCGACCGAGCGGGCGAGAGCGACGCGCTGGCGCTGACCACCGGAGAGCTGGTGCGGCTTGCGCTTGGCGAACTGCTCGAGCTTGACCAGCTTCAGCATCTCGGCAACGCGCTTTTCGATATCGGGCTTGGGCATGCCTTCCTGCTTGAGGCCGAAGGCGATGTTGTTCTCCACCGTCATATGCGGGAACAGCGCATAGGACTGGAACATCATGTTGACCGGCCGGCGATAGGGCGGGATGCCGCGCAGATCCTGGCCATCGAGCAGGATGCGGCCGGCCGTCGGTTCCTCGAAACCGGCAAGCATCCGCAGCAGCGTCGACTTTCCGCAACCCGAGGCGCCGAGCAGGGCGAAGAACTCGCGCTCGAAAATGGTCAGCGACAGATTGTTGACGGCGGTGAAGTCACCGAACTTCTTGGTGACGTTGTCGAACTGGATGTATGGCTTGGCGTTCGGGTCGTTCCATGGCGCGAAATCCCTGCGGATGCTGCCAAGCGATTTCATATCCCCACTCCGTTTTGCTTCCTGCTTCGTCCCCAAGAACGCGACCCCGGCAGTTGTCTGCCGAGGTCGCTTCAGATGCTTATTGGCCGGTAACGATCTTGGTCCAGGTGCGCGTGATGACGCGCTGGGTCTTGGGATCATAAGGGGAGACCGTGTAGAGCTTCTGCAAGGTCGCGTCGTCGGGATAGACGGCCGGGTCGCTCAGCAGTGCCTTGTCGACGAACTGCTGCGAGGCCTTGTTGCCGTTCGCGTAGAGCACGGCGTTCGACGATTTGGCGATCACTTCCGGCGTCATCATGTAGTCGAGGAATTCATGCGCTTCGGCGACATGCGGCGCATCGGCGGGGATCGCCATCTGGTCGAACCACATCTGGGCGCCTTCCTTAGGCACGGAATAGCCGATCTCCACGCCCTGCTTGGCCTCGACCGCGCGGTTGCGCGCCTGGAAGACGTCACCCGACCAGCCGACCGCCAGGCAGATGTCGCCATTGGCGAGCGCATTGATGTACTCCGACGAGTGGAACTTCCTGATGAAGGGGCGGACCTTCATCAGGGCTTCCTCGGCCTTGGCGATGTCGTCGGGCGAGGTGCTGTTCGGGTCGAGGCCGACATATTTCAGCGCCGCCGGAATGATGTCGGCCGGCGAATCCAGCACATAGACACCGCAATCCTTCAGCTTGGCGAGACTTTCGGGATTGAAGAACACGTCCCAGCTGTCGATCTTGTCGGTGCCGAGCGCTGCCTGCACCTTCTTGATGTTGTAGCCGATGCCGACCGTGCCCCACATGTAGTTGATCGAATACTCATTGCCGGGGTCGTATTTGGCGGTTCTTTGCGAAACCGTATCCCACATGTTGGAGAGGTTCGGCAGCTTCGACTTGTCGAGCTTCTGGAAAACGCCGGCCTGGATCTGGCGGGCCAGGAAATTGCCGCTCGGCACGACCACATCATAGCCGCTGCCACCGGCCAGCAATTTGGTTTCCAGGATCTCGTTGGAATCGAACGTGTCGTAGACGACCTTGATGCCGGTCTTCTTGGTGAAGTCGTCGATGATCGTCGGGTCGATATAATCGGACCAGTTGAAGACGTTGACGACGCGGTCCTCGGCATGCCCGGCGGGCGTGAACAATGTCAGAAATACCGAGGTCGCCGAAAGCCAGAGCGCTTTGCGGATCATGCTATTCTCCTTTGGTGAGTGTTCCTTCGCCGGCTCGTCGCGAACCCGCGCGACCGGGCATTTGTTTCAGACTATTGAGCTTTCCAGAAAGCGACAAGCGCGAACCGCCGACACCATGCAGGCGGTTCGATGAGCGGCAGGTGATGGCTCTGTGTCTCTGCAGCGGCCCGGGTGGCGTGCCGATGCCGTCAAAGGCTTTCGCCGTGGCGCGGGCAGAGATACGACGATGTGGTCCGGTCTCAATCTGACCGGCAGGGAGACTTGGCAAGATACGCCTGTCTTGTTGTTGCCGTAGTCTCAGCCTGCCCGCGCGGCAGCGAATTTGTCAATGGCAAAGCTGCACGCCGCATCAATTAGGCGACGGCACCCCGGTGACCCCCGCGCGCTCGGGCCGTGCCTGGCGCTTGAACTCGAGCCCGATATGGACGAGCAGCGCGGTGACCACCACGGCGCCGCCGATGATGGTGCGCCCGGACGGCACCTCGGAATGGATGAGCCAGACCCATATCGGCCCAAGGATCGGCTCGAAGGTGCCGAGCAGTGCCGCGATGGCCGCCGGGATCAATCGCGCGCCGGTGGCAAAGAAGGCAAGACCAATGCCGAGATTGACCACGCCGAAGGCGAAGAGAAAGCCCATGTCGGCGGCTGACACTGTGAAGGTAGACGCCTGCGAGGCGGCAAAGCCCGCGGCCAGGATCGTGCCGAGACAGGTCGCCGGCGTCATGCGCACGCTGGCGAACCGCCTTGTGATGACGGTGGCGACCGAGAACATCAAAGCGATCAGCAGCGCCAGCCCGTCGCCTATGGGCGAGACGGCGCCATCAAGCGATTCAGACACCATGATGGCAACGCCGGCAATGACGGCGGCAATCGCCACCCAGGTCACGGCACTGACACGTTCGCGAAACAAGGCCCAGGCCAACAGCGCCGCCAGAAGCGGCACGCCGGCCTGCATCAAGAGGATGTTGGCGACGGTGGTGTAGGCGAGTGCCACGACGAAGGCGGTCGATGCGATGGCGAAACAGAACCCGACGGCAAGGCCAGGCAGTCCCATGTCGCGAAACGATTTCAGCATGCCGCGCCAGCCGTCACGCCAGGTCATGAAAGAGAGCAGGAAGGCGGCGGCCCAGACGGAGCGCCAGAAAATAACCGTCCAGCTGTCGCCGACAGTGATGAAGCGGGCGATGGTGCCGCCGAAACTCCACATCAGCGCCGACAGGAAGACCAGAATCATGCCGACACGTTCCTCGCGCGGCGAGGAAGTCGATGCAACAAGGCCCGGCGATGATGCTGCGTCTGTCATGGCCGCGACTGTCGAGCTTTTGTGGACGGGGCGATGCGCAAGGGGCGACAAAAAACTGCTCTGTTCGCGTAACGCAAAGAGCTACGCCGCGAGTGATCCAGAAACCGGCGACGATTGTGGCACCTTTACTGCTGCTGCCGCATTACTGGAAGTCGAAGGCGCTCAGGCCCGTCACCATCTCGTCGAGGCCAAGCGGACGCGTCACCGGCGGTTCGGCGCGCGCCAGACAGCCGACGCGCTCGCAAAGCCGGCAGGCGGGTCCGACCGGCGTCGCCGCGACGGCGCCTTGTCCAGCCCTTGCGCCGACCGCGGCGCCGGGCAGTGCCGCGCCATAGACGATGTCGTCGCGAAAGCCGATGTCGCAACCGAGCAGCAGTGCTGTGCGGCGCGGACGCTCCGCGAACGCGCCCTGCGGCCCCTCAAGCGTGCGGGCGATGCACAGGAACTCGGCGCCGTCAGGCATTTCCACCGCTTCGACGAAAACCTGGCCCGGCTGGGTGAAGGCGGCATGGACGGGCAGCTTGGGGCAACCGCCGCCGAAGCGGCTGTGCGGAAAGCCCTGGCTGCCGGCCCTGCGAAAGCGGTTTCCCGCATTGTCGACCTCCAGCATGAAGAACGGCACTCCGAGTGCGCCCTGCCGCTGCAGCATGGTCAGCCGGTTCGCCGCCTGCTCGAAGGAGACGCCGAAGCGCGAACGCAGGACGTCGATGTCGTAGCGGGCGCGGACGGCGGCGGCATGAAAGGTCTGGTAGGGCATCATCAGCGCATGCGCGGCATAGCGGCCGAGCTCGAAACGGGCGAGGCGGCGGGCCTCGTCCGTGGTCAGCTTGAGCGCCTGGATCTCGCCGGCGACCGCGACCGTCATGCGGATCAGGCAGGCCTCCATCGCCACCTCGCGCAGTTGGTCGAACGGTGACAGGCGCTCGGACAGGAACAGGCGCTGCGAATGGCGGTCATAGCGGCGGCGCCAGTTCGGCATGGTGGCGACCGGCAGCACCTTGACCACGATGCCGTATTCGCGCTTCAGCCATGCCTTCAACGCACCGAACAGATCGTCGCCGGGATCGAGCACCGCGGTGAACGCCTCGGCTTCTTCCTCAAGTGCCGTAAAATGGTTTGGCCGCCGCTCGAAGGTCTCATGCACCTCGTCGATCGGCAGGCGAGCGCCGGACAGCGCGGTCGCCCGCCCCTCGCGCGCCAGGAGTTCGTTGAGGTCTGACAGCCGATCGGCCTGCTCGCGATAGGCACGAAACAGTTTTATCACCGCCGCGGACGCATTGGGCGCCGCCTCGGCAAGTTCGATCAACTCCTGGTCTCCCGGCAATTCGCCGACCAGCAGCGGATCGGTGAACACCTCCTTCAAGGCCGCGACCGATCCCCTCGCCTCGCCCTGCAGCTCATGCGGGTCGACCTTGTAGACGGATGCCAGCTTGAGGATCAGCTGCACCGTCAGCGGCCGCTGGTTGCGCTCGATCAGGTTGAGGTAGGACGGCGAAATGCCGAGCCCCTCGGCCATCGCCGTCTGGGTCAGGCCCTTGGCGTTGCGGATGCGGCGGATGCGCGGCCCGGCGAAAATCTTCTGCTCAGCCATCGACTGCCCTTGACAGGAATTTACACGACGTTCGCGGCAATCCCATTGCCGGTGTGTTTTACAATTATGACAGATTTACATCACCCCCCTGTCAAACACAACACAGGTTTTCCCTAATTCTCGGCCACATAGCCTGATTTTTCTGGCTGATTTCGCGCCGCAATGTAAATTCGGTCACATCCAGATGTGCCAGAAGATCGGCGCGTGAACAAAGTCCAGCAATCCTTCGGAGTGACTCATGACCGATTTTTACAATCTCGTTCCCTCGGCGCCGGAAGGTCGCTTCGACGGTATCGAACGTCCCTATTCGCCGGAGGACGTGAAGCGGCTGCGCGGCTCGGTGCAGATCCGCCAGAGTCTCGCCGAAATGGGTGCCAACCGGCTGTGGAAGCTCATCCACGAGGAGGATTTCGTCAACGCGCTCGGCGCCATGTCCGGCAACCAGGGGATGCAGCAGGTCCGCGCCGGACTGAAGGCGATCTATTTGTCGGGCTGGCAGGTCGCCGCCGACGCCAACACCGCCTCGGCGATGTATCCCGACCAGTCGCTCTATCCGGCCAATGCCGCGCCGGAGCTGGTCAAGCGCATCAACCGCACGCTGCAGCGTGCCGACCAGATCGAGACCTCGGAGGGCAACGGGCTTTCGGTCGAGACCTGGTTCGCGCCCATTGTCGCCGACGCCGAAGCCGGCTTCGGCGGGCCGCTCAACGCCTTCGAGATCATGAAGGCGTTCATCGAGGCGGGCGCCGCCGGCGTCCACTACGAGGACCAGCTGGCGTCGGAAAAGAAGTGCGGCCATCTCGGCGGCAAGGTGCTGATCCCGACTGCCGCGCATATCCGCAACCTCAACGCCGCGCGCCTGGCCGCGGATGTGATGGGCACGCCGACCCTGGTCGTGGCACGCACCGACGCCGAAGCCGCGAAGCTTCTGACATCCGACATCGACGAGCGCGACCAGCCCTTCGTCGACTACGATGCCGGACGCACGGTGGAAGGCTTCTACCATGTCAGGAACGGTATCGAGCCCTGCATCGCGCGGGCCGTCGCCTATGCGCCTCACGCGGACCTGATCTGGTGCGAGACCTCGAAGCCGGACCTCGCACAGGCCAAAAAATTCGCCGAGGGCGTGCGCAAGCACCATCCGGGCAAGCTGCTCGCCTACAATTGCTCGCCCTCGTTCAACTGGAGGAAGAATCTCGACGACGCGACGATCGCCAAATTCCAGAGGGAACTCGGCGCCATGGGCTACAAGTTCCAGTTCATCACGCTCGCCGGCTTCCACCAGCTCAACTATGGCATGTTTGAACTGGCGCGTGGCTACAAGGAACGGCAGATGGCGGCCTATTCCGAGTTGCAGGAAGCCGAATTCGCAGCGGAAGCCAATGGCTACACCGCGACCAAGCATCAGCGCGAGGTCGGCACCGGCTATTTCGACGCCGTGTCGATGGCAATCACCGGCGGCAAATCGTCGACCACCGCCATGCATGAATCGACCGAGCACGCACAGTTCAGGCCGGCCGCCGAATAGCGGATCAGAAACACCGAGGAACGCCCAACAGGGCTTCAGACACAGGAGAAGACCAATGGCATCGATAAGCCGCGTCAAGGAACGGGCAGAAGAACAATCGACCACGATGAGCGTCGACCAGCAGGCAACGATCCGCATGCTGGCCAACGATCTGCACAGGCTCAACCAGTCGGTGATGAAGGCAGTCGAGGCCGGCGTCTCGGTGGAGCTGGTGCGCTCGGCGAGGCACCATGGCGGCGACGGCAATTGGGGCGACCTGCTGATCCCGGTGATCGTCACACAGCAGAGCCATGGCTGACCGGAAATCGTTGCAACCGGCCCCTCACCTGCGCAGTGTATGCGCAGGTAAATTATATTTTTATGCAACCGATCCGTGGACAGGGCAGTACAGTACTGTTGCTTGACTCCACTGTCGCAGGAGGCGTTTTCGGAAGCCTTTTATTTCAACTTGACATGGGGTGCGATCTCACGCCAATTGTCGACCAGATTCAACTCTGCATTGAAATAGGGGCGAGTTTCTTGGCCGACTTGGGTGCCCAGTGACTAACAAGGGCGAGACCACAAAACATCCGAATCTGGTAACCCAGGATTCAAGCACCGAGACGATCCGCGGTCCCTCGCAAGTGCTTGTTGTCGGGAAATCGCCGATCAATCGCGTGGTGGTGTCGAAGATCGTCGAGCGATCCGGGCTCAAGCCAATCTCGGAATCGCCCGACATGGCGGCGAAGACCTTGCGAACACTGGTGCCAGGCGTGATCGTTCTGGATGGCGGCGCGGACAACAAGGACTGCGACACCCTGATGTCCGGCATCGAAACGTTGCGACGGGCTTCGGGAAAATCGTTTCCTCCCGTGATCCTGCTTTCAACCAAGACCGGTACGCCGGAGAGCCTGGGCCTGTCGAATTTGATTGACGTCGTGGTCGCCAAGCCGATCACGCCTGAACGGCTGCAACCGGTGATCGATCGCCTGATAAGCCGCTAAGGGCGTCGCCTGACGCGCTTCAGGTCATTGTTCCATGCATGTCGTTCTCCCAAAACCGAGGTCACTTTTGGGCGACGTGCAAAGCGCGATCAACTCCCTCCGGTGATGGTTTGGACCAGTTCGGGCAATTGCCCGAGGTCCGATATCTGGCGAAACCGCGGCTCGGCGAGCGGCGCCTCGACATGCTCGAGCACCCAGGTGAGTTCGTGCGGCACATGAACACCCCAGCCGCCGGCCTCGATGGCCGGCACCACGTCCGACTTCAGCGAATTGCCGACCATCATGCTCTTTGCCGGACCGTCACCGTGGCGGCTGAAAAGGCGGGAATAGGTCGCGGCATTCTTGTCGCTGACGATCTCGACCGCGTCGAACAGGTCGCCGAGGCCGGACCCGGCCAGCTTGCGCTCCTGGTCGAAGAGGTCGCCCTTGGTGATCAGCACGAGGCGGTACGCGCCGGCAAGTTTCTCCACCGTCTCGCGAACATGCGGCAAGACCTCGATCGGGTGGCTCAGCATCTCGCGGCCAGCCTCGAGGATCTGCGCTATGACCGAAGCCGGTACGCGCCCGTCGGTGACCTCGATCGCCGTTTCGATCATCGACAGGGTAAACCCCTTGATGCCGAAGCCATAGACGGCAAGGTTGCGCCGCTCGGCCTCGAGCAATCGCGCCGAAATCTGGTTCTCCTCGCCATGATCGGCAAGCATGGCGGCGAAACGCTTCTCCGTCATGCGGAAGAACTGTTCGTTCTGCCAAAGCGTGTCGTCTGCGTCGAAGCCAATGGTCGTCAGTTCGTCGTTGTTTCGCATCGATGCCTTCCGGGTTGCGAGCCGTACGAACCTAGGCCGGCCGACGTGATTTTCAACCGGCACGAGGAATGCCGGCAGCACCTCCCCTTCCCTTAAACGGTGGGGCACGGCTATACTCCGAAATCCGCAACCCAATCTGGTGAATGATGCCGCCTGCAAAAAAGGAAGTCCGTCCGTCGAGCCGCGGAGGACGAGCGCGTACGCCTGCCTTCGTGAAAAACCTGCGTGGTGTGAAGAACTGGAAGGAAGTCAGCGAGTGGCTGGAATGGCGCGGCATCGAGGACATCGAATGCATCACGCCTGATCAGGCGGGCGTGGCCCGCGGCAAGATGATGCCGTCGAAGAAATTCACCTCCAACACCTCGCTGGCGCTGCCTTCGGCCGTTTTCATGACGACGATTTCCGGCGGCTATCCTGAAGACGGCAACGGCTTCCACTATCCTGAGGACGACGGCGACCTCAAGCTGATGCCGGACCTGTCGACGCTGACAGTGGTGCCCTGGGAAGAAGACCCGACGGCCGCTGTCATCTGCGACCTCGTCCACCAGGACGGCCGCTCGGTCGAATTCACGCCGCGTAATGTGCTGAAGCGCGTGCTTGCCGCCTATGACAAGCTCGGGCTGAGGCCGGTGGTGGCGCCCGAGATCGAGTTCTACCTGGTGCGCAAGAATCCGGACCCGGACTATCCGCTCACCCCGCCCGTCGGTCGCTCGGGCCGTGCGATCGGCGGCGGCGCCGGCTATTCGATCGCCGGCGTCAACGAGTTCGACGAACTGATCGACGACATCTACCACTTCTCCGAAAGCCAGGGCCTGGAAATCGACACGCTCATCCATGAAGAGGGCGCCGGCCAGCTCGAGATCAATCTGCGCCACGGCGACCCGATCGAGCTCGCCGACCAGGTGTTCATGTTCAAGCGCACCATCCGTGAAGCCGCGCTCAAGCACGAGATCTACGCCACCTTCATGGCCAAGCCGATCCAGGGCCAGCCGGGTTCGGCCATGCATATCCACCAGTCGATCATCGACAAGAAGACCGGCAAGAACATTTTTTCGGCCGAGGACGGCTCGGAGACCGAGGCGTTCTTCCATTTCATCGGCGGCATGCAGAAACACGTGCCGAACGCGCTGGTGATGTTCGCGCCCTATGTCAATTCCTACCGGCGGCTGACGCAGGCGGCCTCGGCTCCGGTCAACAACAAATGGGGCTATGACAACCGCACCACGGCGTTCCGCGTGCCGCGTTCGGATCCGGCGGCGCGGCGAGTCGAAAACCGTATCCCGTCCTCCGATGCCAATCCCTACCTGGCGCTGGCGGCTTCGCTTGCCTGCGGGCTGATCGGCATCACCAGGAAGGTCAAGGCCGAGCCGCCGGTGCTGACGACCGCCAATGCGGACGAGATCGACCTGCCGCGCAGCCTGCTCGAAGCCGTCGACCTGTTCGAGGGCGACGAGGAACTCTGCGCGCTGCTGGGCAAATCCTTCGCCGCCACCTATGCGGCGATCAAGCGGGCGGAATTCGAGACCTTCATGGAAGTGATCAGCCCGTGGGAGCGGGAGTATCTTCTGCTCAACGTATGAGCGGCGACGCTTGAATGGTGAATAGTGAATGGTGAGTAGCTTCATACTGGATGGATGAGCGCAGACGGTTGCGGTCTCTCACAGCCATTCGCTATTCACCATTCTTTGGCGTTCCCATGTCTTACCAATCCCCCATTTCTCCCGGCCGCTCCTGGTATGAGGACACGGCCGGGCCTCAGCCTGAGTATCCAGCGCTCGACGGCGACCGAAAATGCGATGTCGTCGTTGTCGGTGGCGGGTTCACAGGCCTGTCAGCGGCGGTTCACCTGGCGAAGGCCGGAGCAGATGTGGTGCTCATCGAATCGTATCGCTTCGGTGACGGCGCATCGGGCCGCAACGGCGGCCAGCTCGGCACCGGCCAGCGCGCCTGGGCAGAAGATCTGGAGGCCGAATACGGCCTGTCCCGCGCCAAGGCGCTGTTCGATCTCGCCGAAGAGGCGAAGGCGCATCTCATCGAATTCGCCGCAGCCAACCAGATCGATATCGACTACATGCCGGGCCAGCTCTCGGTGGCGCACAAGCCGCGCCATGTCGACGACTACAAGGCGCATGCCGAGATCATGGCCGGCCGTTTCTCCTATCCGTACATCTCCTTCATGGATGCGAAGGAGACGGCGGAGCGGCTCGGCTCGACCGCCTATTTCGGCGGCACGCGCGACACCGGCACCGGCCATATCCATCCGATGAAGCTGGTGATCGGCACGGCGCGGGTGGCTGCGCAGGCCGGCGCGCGGCTGTTCGAAGGGACGCCGTCGACCGGCATCGTTTCCGCTGGCGGCAAGGTCAGGGTTTCCACGCCAAGAGGTACCGTGACGGCGCAGAAATGCCTGATCGCGGTCAACGCCTATGGCGGCACGCTCGAACCGGTAAGTGCCGCGCACATCATGCCGATCGGCTCCTTCATCGGTGCGACCGTGCCTTTGGGGGCGGATTCGAAAGTGCTGCCCGGCGGTGAGTCCGTCGATGATTCGCGCTTCGTGGTGCGCTATTTCCGCAAATCGAGGGACGGCCGGTTGCTGTTCGGCGGACGCGAGGTCTATGGCGTCAACGACCCGAAGGATATCCACATCCACATTCGCCGCCAGATCGTAGAGCTCTATCCGGCGCTGAAGGATATCGAGATCACCCATGGCTGGGGCGGCTATGTCGGCATCACCGTGCCGAGGAAACCATTCGTGCGCGAAGTGATGCCCAACGTGATCTCGGCCGGCGGCTATTCCGGCCACGGTGTCATGCTGTCGAACTTCTTCGGCAAGCTCTATGCCGAGACCGTCGCCGGCAATCGCGACCGGCTGAAACTGATCGAGGATCTGAAAATTCCGCCATTTCCCGGCGGCCGCCGTTTCCGCACGCCGCTGCTTTTCCTGGCTCTCAACTGGTTCGCCCTGCGCGACCGGATCTAGGGGAATATTGGCCAAAAGCGCCCCCCCGGTTAGGGAAACCATATAGGCCTGAAGTGAGTCGCATGGACCCGGTTCGACGCGACGCGCCTCGTGCTCGGTCCAATCGCCATCACGATCTGATGTAATATTGTAATATTCATTGCCCTTGCGACACATTGCGGAAATGGCGGCAAAGGCGCAGAATCCTTTATAATGGCGTACTGATGCCACAATCGGGGGCGAAAGGTTCGCGCTTCTGGGCGACTATTCGGGGATTGCTGCGGGCTTGCCCGTGTTGATTTTTGGGACCGATGCCGATCAGACACCGGACTTGCGGCAATGATCGAAAGAACATCGGCCCGCTTATGGAGGTGGCGAGAGTGAGAGAGCCCTTCAGTTTCGGTGCTCCGGAACGTCGGCGCTTTGCCATGCAGTTTGGATACGACATGCGGCCGTCCTTCTGGCAGGGAGTCCGTTCGAACTCGCATCTGGTGATTGCCGCGGTGGGCACCGCCGCGCTGCTCGGCGTGGCCGCGGTGGCGCTCTGGCTGGCATTGCCGACGAGCGAGCGGCAGGCAGCTGCCAGCCAGGAACAGAGTATTCCGGCCATTCCGGTGAAAACGACGAAGATCGTCCCCGCCGGAACCACGGTGGCCGCGGCGACCGTGCCGCAGCCCGCCCGCAAGTCCGATCAGGTCTCGCCGACGATGGCGGCGGCGAAAGCAAACATACAAGCGCTGGCGGCCAATGATCCCCGCTGGACGGGAGCGCAGCCGAAGGCCGCTTCGGCGGCACCCGATCAGGCGGCTGCCTCCAGCCAAGCGGCCAATCAGGCTAAGCCGACGCCGGTCAAGCCGGCTGTCGCGGCGGCATTCGCGCCACCGGCGACCGATACCGATGCCGCCAGCGAACTTGCCAAGGTTGCGGCGCCCGCACCAGCGGCAAGCAGCAATCCGGATGGAGCCAAGACCGCCGCGATCCCTGAAGTGCAGCCACAGGCGCCCGAACAGCAGCCGACGGCGAGTGATGATGGCAGCAAGTCCAAGGCCAAACCACAAAAGGTGGCGGCGGCCGGCAACGGGCGAATCCTGAGACCGGTGACCATGCGCAGCGGCCCGAAGAAGAACGCAGCCGCCATCGTCACCGTGCCGGCAAGAACCTCGGTGCAGGTGATGAACTGCAAGCAATGGTGTCAGATCGTCTACAACGGCAAGACAGGCTGGGTCTACAAGAGCTACATCAAGACCGGCGGCTGATGTACCGGCGCATTTGCGGCTGAGGCCGTACGTTGCCGGTACAAGTCAAACTCGAAGTCGCGGGCACTGTCGAACCGACCGGCGCCACGATGACGATGCGCTTCAGATGCAACGGCCGCCATCGACCTCCAGCGCCACGCCGGTGATGAAGGCGGCTTCGTCCGATGCCAGCCAGAGTGCGGCATTGGCGATATCGAGTGGGGTCGAAAGCCGGCCGAGCGGGATCGAGGCGCGGAAAGTCTGGCGAATCTCGGGCGTGTCGGCGCCCATGAACTTCTCCAGCATGCCGGTTTCGCCGGCGACCGGGCAGAGGCAATTGACGCGAATGTTCTTTGGCGCGAGTTCCACCGCCATCGACTTGGTGGCGGTGATCGCCCAACCTTTCGAGGCATTGTACCAGGTGAGGCCGGGCCGTGGCCTGAGGCCAGCGGTGGAGGCCGTGGTCAGGATGACGCCGCCACCTTGCCGCTCCATGATCGGCACCACGGCAAGAGCCGCGTGATAGATCGCCTTCATGTTGACAGCGGTGATGAGGTCGAAGGTTTCCTCGTCGATCTTCAGCATGTCGCCGTTGCGGTGGGTGTAACCGGCATTGTTGACCATGATGTCGATGCGGCCGAAGGCGCTCTTGGCGGCATAGACCATCTCGTCGAATTCGGAGCGCAGCGAGACATCGGTCTGCGTCCAGATCGCCGCCTCGCCTATCTCGCCGGCGACGCGCTCCGCCCCCTTGGCGTTGAGGTCGGCGACAACGACTTTGGCGCCCTCCTGCGCGAAGCGCTTGGCCATGCCTTCGCCGAAGCCGGATGCCGCGCCGGTGATGATGGCAACCTTGTTTTCCAGACGCATGCTTTTCCCGCTCATCGATGTCTTCCCGGAACCATAAGGCGGCTGACCGGCGCGGCCCATGCCGCGACAGACAAGGCGCCATTTCTCCCTTAGCTTTCGTCACATTCACGTTCTATGCTGCAACTGCGAAAGCTTCCGGAGTCTTCGTTCACCGACAAGCCTCCGGCAAGCGCCAGTGTCAAGCGCACATGTGGACCCAATCAATATCCAGCGATTGGTCCTCGATGTGACACCATGGCACTGGAAAATTTAAATCGATTAGAATATATCAGCCGCGTACTCGCGACCGGCGTCAAAGCGGACAGACCATGACCAGCCAGATCATTCCCGTCGACCCTTTCGACTTCATCATTTTCGGCGGCACCGGCGACCTGTCGGAACGCAAGCTTCTGCCGTCGCTCTATTATCGCCAGCGCGACCATCAATTCTCCGAGCCGACACGCATCATCGGCACATCGCGCTCGAAAATGAGCGACGATGAATTCCGCGCCTTCGCCAGCCAGGCGATCTCCGACCACGTCAAGCCGGCCGATATCGACGCCAAGGAGCTGAAGACCTTCCTGGCGCGGCTTTCCTATGTCTCCGCCGATGCCACAAATGGCGCCGGCTTTGACAAGCTCAAGAAGGCGATCGGCGAGAGCGAGAGCATCCGCGCCTTCTATCTGGCCGTCGCACCGGCGCTGTTCGGCGATATCTCGCACAAGCTCAAAGAACACAAACTGATCACGCCGAATTCGCGCATCGTGCTGGAGAAGCCGATCGGCCGCGACCTTGCCTCGGCGCAGGCGCTCAACGATCTGGTCGGCGACGACTTCCACGAAAGCCAGATCTTCCGCATCGACCATTACCTCGGCAAGGAGACGGTGCAGAACCTGATGGCGCTGCGCTTTGCCAACGCGCTCTACGAGCCGCTGTGGAACTCCGCCCATATCGACCACGTGCAGATCACCGTGGCCGAGACCGTCGGCCTGGAAGACCGCGTCACCTATTACGACAAGGCCGGCGCGCTGCGCGACATGGTGCAGAACCACATGCTGCAGCTGCTCTGCCTCGTCGCCATGGAGGCGCCGTCATCGATGGACGCCGACGCCGTGCGCGACGAGAAGCTCAAGGTGCTGCGGGCGCTGAAGCGCATCAACGGCAACGAGGCGCCGAAGCACACGGTGCGCGGCCAGTACCGCGCCGGTGCATCGGCCGGCGGGCCGGTGAAAGGCTATGTCGAGGAGCTCGGCAAGGACAGCAACACCGAAACCTTCGTCGCCATCAAGGCCGAGATCGGCACCTGGCGCTGGGCTGGCGTTCCGTTCTACCTCAGGACCGGCAAGCGGCTGGCGACCCGGGTTTCGGAAATCGTCATCGAATTCAAACCGATCCCGCATTCGATCTTCGGTGACAGCGGTGCCGGACCGATCTTCGCCAACCAGCTGGTCATCCGCCTGCAGCCGGACGAAGGCGTGAAGCAGTTCATCATGATCAAGGATCCAGGCCCGGGCGGCATGCGGCTGCGCCAAATCTCGCTCGACATGAGCTTCGCGCAGTCCTTCGACGGCCGCGCGCCCGATGCCTATGAAAGGCTGATCATGGACGTCATCCGCGGCAACCAGACGCTGTTCATGCGCCGCGACGAGGTCGAGGCGGCGTGGAAATGGATCGACCCGATCCAGAATGCCTGGGAAGGCGCCAAGCAGGAAGCACAGGGCTATACGGCAGGCACATGGGGGCCGTCGGCCTCGATAGCGCTGATCGAACGTGACGGGCGGACATGGCACGAGAGCAATTGAACGGCGCCAGCTACAACTGGAACGCTTTCCCCGACCGGCCGCACCTGGCCGCGGCGCTGGCCGGCCGCGTCGCCGATCGGCTGACCAGGGCAATCGGCGAGCGCGGCACGGCCGTGCTGGCCGTCTCCGGCGGCACGACGCCGGCAAAATTCTTTGCCGCCCTTTCGGTGATGCCGATCGCCTGGGACAAGGTGATCGTGACGCTGGTCGACGAGCGTTTCGTACCGGCCTCCTCGCCGCGCTCCAATGCCGGGCTGGTGGCCGCCAATCTCTTGCAGAACGCCGCCAAGGCGGCGCGCTTCGTGCCGCTCTACCATGAGGCATCGGGCATCGAGGATGCGGCGGCGTCCGACGATGCCGCACTGCGCTCCCTGCCCTGGCCGCTCGATGTCGTGGTGCTCGGCATGGGGCCGGACGGCCACACCGCCTCGTTCTTTCCCGATGCCGACGATCTGGCCAAGCTGCTCGACCCAGCGTCGGACAGGATCATCCTGCCGGTCCACGCGGCCAGTGCGGGCGAGCCGCGGCTGACCCTGACGCTGGCGCGCATCATCGATGCCGGCTTCATCGCGCTGCACATAGAGGGCGAGGACAAGCGCACCGCCTTCGACGGCGCGGTCGCGCCCGGGCCGCGAAAGCCGATCCGCGCCGTGCTCGACGCCGCTCCCAGGCCCGTAGAGGTTTTCTGGGCGCCCTGATTTTAGATTTAGTGGTCCCGGCAACGGCGGGAGGATGTTTCCGGGACCTCGCCTGAAAGGACCGACCGCCATGACCGCAAGACGCGACATCGAAGCCATCACGGAGCGCATCCGCCAACGTTCGAAGGCGGGCCGCGAACGTTATCTCGGCCGTATCGCCGAAGCGTCGAACCAGACCGCCAACCGGTCGGTGCTGTCCTGCGGCAACCTCGCCCACGGCTTTGCGGTGTGCAGCCCCTCGGAAAAGCTGGCGCTCGGCGCCGACAAGGTGCCCAATCTCGGCATCATCACCTCCTACAACGACATGCTGTCGGCGCATCAGCCCTTCGAGACCTTCCCTGCCCTGATCAAGGAGGCCGCGCGCGAGGCCGGCGGCATCGCCCAGGTGGCCGGCGGCGTGCCGGCGATGTGCGATGGCGTCACGCAGGGCCAGCCCGGCATGGAATTGTCGCTGTTTTCGCGCGACGTGATCGCCATGTCGGCGGCGGTCGGCCTGTCGCACAACATGTTCGACGCCGCTGTCTTTCTCGGCGTCTGCGACAAGATCGTACCGGGACTGGTGATCGCGGCGCTGACGTTCGGCCATCTGCCGGCGGTGTTCATCCCGGCCGGACCGATGACGACCGGGCTGCCCAATGACGAGAAGGCCAAGGTCCGCCAGCTCTATGCCGAGGGCAAGGCAGGACGCGCCGAACTGCTGGAAGCCGAGTCCAAGTCCTACCATGGGCCGGGCACCTGCACTTTCTACGGCACGGCGAATTCCAACCAGATGCTGATGGAGATCATGGGCCTGCACACGCCCGGCGCCTCCTTCGTCAATCCCGGCACGCCGTTGCGTGATGCGCTGACCCGCGAGGCGACGAAGCGGGCGCTGGCCATCACCGCGCTCGGCAACGCCTATACGCCGGTCGGGCGGATGATCGACGAGCGGTCGATCGTCAACGGCGTCGTCGGCCTGCATGCCACCGGCGGCTCGACCAACCACACCATCCACCTGATCGCCATGGCGGCGGCGGCCGGCATCGCGCTGACCTGGCAGGATATTTCCGACCTGTCGGAAGCAGTGCCGCTTCTGGCCCGCGTCTACCCGAACGGGCTTGCCGACGTGAACCATTTCCATGCCGCCGGCGGGCTCGGCTTCCTGATCCGCGAACTGCTCGACGAAGGCGTGCTGCACGAGGATGTGCAGACGGTGTGGGGCGAAGGCCTGCGACCCTACGCGGTCGAGGCAAAGCTCGGCGCCGATGGCTCGGTGGTGCGCGAGGCCTCGCCGCAGGCCAGCGGCGACGAAAAGGTGCTGGCGCCGTTCAGCAAGGCGTTCCAGCCGACCGGCGGCCTGAAGGTGCTGGCGGGCAATCTCGGCCACGCCGTTATCAAGACCTCCGCCGTCAAGCCGGAACGGCGCATCATCGAGGCGCCGGCCAAGGTGTTCGACAGCCAGCAGGGCCTGAACGACGCGTTCAAGGCCGGCACGCTCACCGGCGATTTCATCGCCGTCATCCGCTTCCAGGGCCCGAAGGCCAACGGCATGCCGGAACTGCACAAGCTGACCACAGTGCTCGGCATCCTGCAGGATCGCGGCCAGCGCGTGGCGCTGGTCACCGACGGGCGCATGTCGGGCGCTTCCGGCAAGGTGCCGGCGGCGATCCATGTGACGCCGGAAGCCGTCGAGGACGGGCCGATCGCCCGGATCCATGAAGGCGACATCATCCGTCTCGACGCCGATGCCGGCACGCTGGAAGTGCTGGTGCCGGGGACCGAGTTCGCGTTGCGCCGCACCGCTGAAGCCGATCTCATCGGCAACGAGTTCGGCTTCGGCCGCGAGCTGTTCGCCGGCTTCCGGCAGCTGGTGGGCCGCGCCGACCATGGCGCCAGCGCTTTCGGAACGGCGTGACGTGATCCGTCTCATCCATGAAAAAGGGCGGCTCGTGGCCGCCCTTTTTACATTATCCATGCGATCCTATTGCACCGTCAACTCAGCCCGCTCGCCGGCCTTGACCGTCACAGTGCCTTCCTTCGAGCTGTTGTCCGATTTCTCCGAGACGACGGCGTAGTCACCCACCGGTATCGCCGCCTGATACTTCTGGTCGTATGCGTAGCCAAGCGACTTGCGGTTGCCGTTGATGTCCTTCTTGGTTTCGAAAATCTCAATCTTCGAGGCTCCGGGCGCGGTGATCGCCAGCACGCCGGCATTCATGGCGACCTTCACATCCTGAAATTCGCCGACCTTGACGTTGAACGGCTGCTCGACGACGGCAAGATCGACCGTCGCAATCAACACATAGTCATCAGGCGGCAGATCGAACTTGCTGTCGGGACCATAGGCATAGGTCACCTCCTCCCGGGTTCCGTCGATCTTCTTTTTCGCCTTCACGACCTTGAAGCCGATGCCCGAACCGTCGGCCTTGTCGCCGCCGGCTGTATAATAGGCGTTGGCAACGACATGTCCGACGCCGGCGATGATGTCCTTTTCGACTGTCTTGCCGGCAGCGAGCGGTATCGTCTCGGAAGCCACGCCCTGGCCGATCGTGACCGTCACTTTCTCCTCGCCGGCCGGCAACACGGTCTTGGTGGTCCCATAGTAGGTCGCGGGATTATCGGCACCTGGGTAGTCGATCACGACGGCCGCGCCATCGACAACATCCGCCCCCGCGCTTGGTCGCGGATGAATGATGAGCGTGCCGGCATTCAAGGTGAAGAGCGGCTTGGCGACCTGGCCTGCCTCGATCTTGACCTTCTGCTCCACCTTGGCCTCGCCGTCGCGCGCGACGATGACGTAATCGCCCGGTTCCAGATTGGCTTTGTAGGCGCCATATTCGGTGGTGACGTTGTCGCCACGCGTGCCGTCGGACTTTGCCTTGTAGACTTCCCAGGCATTGCCGTCGGTGACCGGATCACCGCCCTCGGCAAGCACCGCCGTCGGCATGAAATTGAATTCCGGCTTGGCAGGCTCGGGGGCAGGCGCCGGTGCGGGAGCCGGTTCAGGCGCGGGTGCCGGCGCCGGGGCAGCGACGGTTTCGACCAGGGCTTCCTGCAGCGCCTTCTCATCGGAGGCCCGGATGTACTTGCCGCCGGTGTTTTCGGCCAGGCAAGCGATCTGCTTGCCCTCGTCGGCTGTCAATCCGAAGCCGACGACATCGGCGGTGAAATCGACGCCGGATGCCTTGAGTTCCTTGCCCAGTGCACAGGGGTCACCGCCGCAGGTTTCCAACCCATCGGTGATCAGGACGACGGTTGCCTTGTCCTCGGTGTATCTCAGCGCTTCCGCCGCCTGCTTGACGGCCGCCGTCAACGGCGTCTTGCCAAGGAATTTCAAACTGTCGGCGGCATCCGTGATGGCGCTTGCCGAGCCTGCCTGAGGCGGCACGATCAACTGGATGTCGTCGCAGCTGCCTTTTTCGCGATGGCCATAGGCCATGAAGCCGATCTCGTCGTCGGCGGGAACCGATTGAAGCACGGTCCTCAGCGATTCCCTGGCGATTTCGAGCTTGGGCTTGCCGTCGATCTGTGCCCACATCGAGCCGGAAGCGTCGAGAATGATGATGACCTTGTTGGCGGCGAAGCCTACCGTCGTCATGAAAAACAGGAGGATCGCCGCAGCGATGCTCCGCGCAAATACTGCCATCGAAATCTCCTGAGTTAGCCCCCTAATCCGCACAGGGAAGCTATTTGAGGCTGCTTCAGGACACAAGCCCGGCGCGGCCGTCTCACTCAGGCCCCCGGAGCGGAGACAAAGCGTTCGTGCGGCGGGATCGCCCCGGCAGCAGGCGTCTTGAAGCCAGATCGAAGCCCGGCTCAGTAGGTGGTGCGGCGCTCTTCGGAGGGCGGCCGGCCGAACTGCAGCCGGTAGCTCTGGGCGAAATAGGAATGCGAGGTGAAGCCGGTCGCGATCGCCACGTCGAGGATCGGCATGTTGGTCTGGCGCAGCAATTCGCGCGCCCGCTCCAGCCGCAGCCGCATGTAGTAGCGGCCGGGCGTCACGTTGAGGTGGCGCAGGAACAGACGCTCGACCTGGCGCACCGAAAGGCCAGCCGATTTGGCGAGTTGCACCGCCGACAGCGGCTCATCGAGGTGGTCGGCCATCAGTTCGACGATGCGCCTCAGCTTCTCCGACTTGCCGGTCAGATCGCGCTCCGGCCCGACACGCTGGCGGTCGCCGGCCGAGCGGATGCGCTCGTGCTGGAACTGGTTGGCGACGCCATTGGCGAGGTTCGAGCCGAAATCGCCGCGCACGATCTCCAGCATCAGGTCGATCGAGGTGGTGCCGCCGGCGCAGGTGTAGCGCTTGCGATCGATCTCGAAGACATTGCCGGTGCAGTTGATGTCGGGGAAGCGCTCCATGAAGCCGGCGCGGTTTTCCCAATGGATGGTGCAGCGGTAACCGTCGAGCTGGCCGGCCTCGGCCAGCAGGTAGGACCCGACCGACAGCGCGCCGAGCGCGTTGCCGCGCCGGCCCCAGCTGCGCAACGCCGCCAGAACCTTGCTCTTGCCGGGAAATTCCGTCGTCAGGCCGACCGAAACGAAAAGGATGTCGACCGGCGGCAGGTCGGCGACGGCATAGTCGATCTTGAGCGGCAGGCCGTTGGACGCCATCACCGGATCGCCATCGGCGGACACCGTGGTCCAGCCATAGAAATCGCGGCCGAGCAGACGGTTCGCCGACCGGAAGGTGTCGATCGCCGCGGCCAGCGAGAACATGGAAAACTTGTCGACCAGCAGGAAGGCGAACTGCCGGCCACCTTGAACGGGATCAGTCATGACCGGCCGTTCCGGGGAAATGGTGGGGTTCGGCAAAACTGGCGCTTTCAGGGTCAACCCGGGCTCAGAAGGAGGGCCGCTTCAATCCGGCCGCAAGGTAGGCAGAAGCTAACGTATTGGCCATCAGCATGGCAATGGTCATCGGCCCGACACCGCCGGGCACCGGCGTGATGGCGCCGGCCTGCCCGGCCGCCTCGGCATAGGCGACATCGCCGACGAGGCGCGACTTGCCCTCGCCCTTCTCGGGCGCGGGAATGCGGTTGATGCCGACATCGATGACGGTGGCGCCCGGCTTCACCCAATCCCCCTTGATCATTTCCGGCCGGCCGACGGCGGCGACCAGGATGTCCGCGGTGCGGGCAAGCGCCGGCAGATCCTTGGTGCGGCTGTGGGCGATGGTGACGGTGCAGTTGGCGGCAAGCAGCAGATTGGCCATCGGCTTGCCGACGATGTTGGAGCGGCCGACGACGACGGCGTTGAGGCCGGACAGGTCCTTGCCGCGCACGCGCTCGATCAGAAGCATGGAGCCGGCCGGCGTGCAGGGAACGAAGGCCGTGTCGAGTTCGCCCGTGCCGAGCTTGCCGACATTGATGAAATGGAAGCCGTCGACATCCTTCTGAGGCGCAATCGCCTGGATGATCTTGCCGGCGTCGATATGGGCGGGCAGCGGCAGCTGCACCAGGATGCCGTTGATGGCCGGATCGGCGTTGAGGTCGGCGATGATCTTGAGCAGCGCCTCTTGGGAAGTCTCCGCCGGCAGCGTGTGCTGGAGCGAATGAAAGCCGCATTCCTTGGCGGTGCGCGATTTGGAAGCGACATAGACCTGGCTCGCCGGATCCTCGCCGACGATGACCACGGCCAGACCAGGCTTGGCGTTGCCTTTGGCGCCCAGCTCGGCGGTCAACGCCTTGACCGTCCGCACCACATCCTCGGCAACGCTCTTTCCGTCAATCACTTCGGCCATGAACATCCTCAACCCTGTTTCGCGCGACGCCGCTTTCGAGACGCAATGTCCCCGCGACGGCAACATGCAGCGCGGCATTGTCACGAAAATTTCGGCACGCAATCCCGTCAAAGCGCCGTCCCATGCCGTTTACGCGAAAACCGGGATGGTTTTGTTCGGCCTCGGCAACGTATCTTGTGGCTCAGAAGTAGCGGCGGCGGGCGCGGCTCTCGGTGAGTTCGCGGACCGCCTCGCGGAATTCGCGCAGGCTGGCACGAATTTCCTCGATCGGCGCCTGTTCGGCGCCTTCCTCAACCGGCGAAGGCTCCACCGATGGCTGGGGTTGATACGCCGGCGGCGCGGCCTGCGGCGGATACGGCATGTGCCCGGCATTGGGCGCCATGGCCTGGGTATAGGGGTAACCTGCAGGGGGATAGGGCGGCGGAGCCGGATAGATCGGCAATGGCGGCATCAGGGGCGACCGCGACGGCGGCCCCATCGGCTGGGAATAGGAGGCATCGAAGCCTGGCGGGAAAGGCGGCCGCGAATAGACCGACGACCGCGGCATGAAGGCGGAATCCGGGTTCGGGAAGCCTGAGGGCATGGCAGCATCCGCCGGCCGCGCATTGTCGCCAAAGGGGGCGAATTCGCTGTCATCGTCCAGTTCGGCGGATGGCTTGCGGGAGAGAACATTGCGCAATTTCGCCATGATCGCGGCGACACGCCCGGGGCGTCCGGCGGGAGCGGCTTCGGCCTGTGCCAAGGGCGGTGGCGGTGCTGGCGGCGGGGGTGGCACCGGCGGCACGGGCGCTGCCGGCATTGGCGGCGCGGGCGGCTGCGCCGCCCGGAATGCCTGGTCTTCGACAGGCGCCTTGCGGTCGCGGCGCGAGCGCGATGCGGCGGTCTCGCGCAGGCTTTCATAGGCGCCGCGCATGGCACCGAGGCCAATTCCAGAGGCAAGCCCCAGAAGCAGACCGGCAAGGGCCATCACGGCCCGCGACGGACCTTTGGCCTCGAGCGGTGCGAAGGCCTTGGAGATCACATTCATGTTGGCGGTGTTGATATCCTTCTGCTCGCCGGTCTCCTTGGCGCGCAGCAGATATTGTTCGTAGACGGAGCGCTTGGCGGCGGCCTCGCGCTCCAGTTCGCGCATCGACACCAAATCGCTGTTGACGTCGCCGCTGCGCACCTTGAGCTGGGCAAGGCGGGACGAGAGATCCTGTTCCAACTGGACGGCGCGTTTCAGATCGACCTGCAGCGAGGAAGCGATGCGGCGCAACTCGCCGGCGATGCGGTCGCGCGCCCCGGCAATCTGTGCGTTCAGCGCCTGGAGTTCAGGATGACGCGGGCCCAGCCGGATGGCGGCACGGTCCGCCTCCTGCTTGAGCGTTGCATATTGCGAACGCAGATCGCTCATCGTGTTGGAATTGATCTCTTCCGGTAAGGTGCCGGCGAGAACCGAATTCACGTCGATCGAGCGCGCCGAAGCCGCCCTTGCATTGAGCTCCAGCGTGCGGGCGCGGGCGACCGAGAGCTGCTCGTTGAGCTTCAGCATCTCATCGTCGCTGATCAGATGACCCTGTGCGTCGACGAGGTCATGCGACGCTCTGAACTCCTCGACCTTGCGTTCGGCTGCCTCGACGCCCTTGCGCAGTTCATCGAGCCTTGCCGTCAGTTCGTCGGTCGCACGGCCGGCCGTAGCGGACTGGATCTGACCGAAGGTCTGCAGGAACACATCCGTCATCGTGTTGGCGATGAGCGCCGACTTCTCGCCGTTCTGCGTGATCGCGCTGACGGTGATGACGAAAGTCTTGCCGCCACGCTCGACAGACAGGCTTTCGGCCAGATTGCCAACGGCGAGCGCACGCCGGCGGACCTCGTCGGCGCCGCTCGGGCCGTCCTGGTGCGGGAGAATCGAGCGAATGAGAGATCTGATGCCGAGGCCGCCGGCACCCTGGCCATTGAACTCCGGATCGTTGGCCAGGTTGAGCTTATCGACGACCTTGTTCAAGACCGTGCCCGAGGTCAGCACCCGGACCTGGTTTTCAACGATGGCGAGCGTGGCGTCGGAAGCGACCACATTCTGGGTAAGGTCCCGGTCGGTGAGCTTGAGGTCGCGCGGGTCAACGATCAGTTCAGCGGTGGCTTCATATTTCTTCGGTGTCGACAGCGCGATCGCGATGCCGAGCCCGGCACCGATCAGGGTGGTGGTGATGATCAGCAGTTTCGACCTGGCAATGCCACGGACGACCTGCATCGGATCGATCAGCGGCTTCCACTGTTGATCGTCCTGGCGGGATCCGGACGTGTCATGCGAGCGAGTGCTGCCGGAAGGTTCTTCAGCGGATTGCCTTGAATACGGCATGGCCGGCGGAAGATCGCCGGCGTCCTCTTGTGCGCGCCAGACGTCGTCCCCTGCAGCCGCTTCCGGCTCTGTCCGGAAGCGCTCTGTTCCGGCGGCGGCAGACGGCGCTGGGTTCGCCCGCACCTCACGCCGTGAACGGGCAAGGCGATGGCGCGTGGCGGCATCCTCGCGCCAAGCAGAATCTGCGCGATCGCCTATCGAGACCAGGGATGCGTCATCCTCACCGCGCATGGCCTGGCCGAGCGCCAGCAATGAACGCTCGCGCCTCCAGTCTTCACGGTTTTCCCTGTCGACCATTATCTTGGAGCTTCACTATTTGGCCGCTGGGGCAGCGGCGGTCGGCTACTCGTTAAGCCACGCTAAACAAGCATAGGAAACAAAAAGTTAATTTCGGCATGCCGGCATGTAAGCTTTTCATAACCTCAAGTGTCGGAATTTCAGTGCTTTCGGGCCTCAGAACGGCACGTTAAGCTTTCCCGCCTATGGCTTCCCGGCGCATGACCGAAGCTCGCGGCATACCGCAAAGGCGTAGTTTCACCCGGATCGGCACTTTCGTGGCCGAGCGACGGGGGCTGGTGCGCGATTATTTTTCGGCGATCAGCGGCGCCGGCGGGCGGCTGGTGTTTTCGCTGGCCTATTTCATCGCCCTCGCCAACACTTTGTCGATCTCCGAATTCGGCATGTTCGCCACCGCCTCGGCGGCCGGCGTGATGCTGTCGCGGATCCTGGCCTTCGGTTTCATCTCGGCGCTCTACCGCACCGCCACCATCCGCCCCAATCTGATCGGCACCTTCACAGCCGGCTTCCTGCTGCTCGGCGTCATTTCGCTGCCGTTCCTGGCGTTGGCCTCGTTCGGGGTCTACCTGATGTTCTTTGCCGGCACCGTGCCGCTGTCGGTGTTTTCGGCGATCGTGTTTGCCGAAGCGCTGTTGTGGCGGCCGGTCGAGGTGGCGCTGATCGTCAACAACGGGCTGGGCAAATTCGGGCGCGCCGCGATCCTGGCAATCCTGGCAACGGCACTGCGGGCGCTTGGCGCGGTGCTGTTCATGGTCTCGGCGCAGCACAGCATCTGGGCGTGGTCGTGGTTCTATATCGGCGCCAACGCCGCCTCGCTGCTTCTGGCTTTCGGCTGGTTCTATCCACGCCAAAGACTGCGGCTGCGCATCGAGCTTTATCTCAGGCGGCTTGCCGATTCCATTTACGTCGCCGGCGCGGAAGTGCTGTTCTACCTGCAGTCGGAATTCGACAAGCTGCTGGTGCTGGCGATCGGCGGCCCGCATCTGGCCGGCATCTATGCCATCATCATGCGGCTGGTCGACCTGACCGCGATCCCGATCCGCACCTTCTCGATGATGCTGGTGCAACGCATGATGCGCGCGCCGGACCTGTTGTCGCGGCTGGCGGTCAAGAGCGGCATCGAGGGCGGCGTGTTCGTCGTTTCGACGCTGGCGCTGCTGGCGCTCGGCATCGTGCTGCACTTCTTCCCCAACGCCCTCGGCAGGAACGTCTCCGAGGCCGCGCCGCTGGTGGCGCTGGCAATCTGCGTTCCGGGATTGCGCAATCTGGTCGAATACCAGGCGGAGCTGTTGTTCGCGCGCGGCCAGACGGCGGTGCGGGCGCTCAATCTCGGTTTGCTCGCCGCCCTGAAGGCACTGCTTTTGACCTATGTGCTGACCACCATCGCCGACACGTCGAAGCTGGTACTGTCGCTCAACATGGTCTTCCTGATGCTCTATCTCGCTTCGATGCTGCTGACTTATTCGGCGCTGCGCAGGCCGGCGAAGGCGATCTGAATTCAGGTGAGGCCGGCCTGCAAACAGCGGCTCCCTGCGCTTCCGGTGCTTACGTACTGTAGTACGCTCCGCTCCGGTTCTCGGAAGCCACTGTTTTCGGCTCGTCCTAACCTGAATTCCTGCTCAGGCTAACCCAATCCGATCAAGCGGCGGATGCGGCCGATATCGGTGCCGATGAAGGATTGCATGCCGATCGCCACCTGCTCCGGCGCCATGCCGGCAACGAAGCGGCGAAACTCGTCGTCCGATAACGCCTCTCCCGTCCAGTGGACGCGGCAGAATTCCTCCGAACCGTGGAAGTGGCCGGCGCCGTCCAGCAGATCGTCGACATAGCGGCCATAGATCATGCATTCGGAGAATCTGCGCGCCGAGCCGACCACCTCGACCCAGGCGCGACCATGGACCTTCTCGATCTGGCCGCACATGGCAAGCACGGTGTCGCGGCGCCAGGCGATCAGCGTCGAGATATAATCGTGGGTCGACGTCCGCGACGGGTCGATGCCAAGCGCGGAACCCGCATTGCGCGACCAGACGCGATGCTCGTCGTGACCGTCATCGGCAAGCACGCCGTCGCGGCGGAACAGCCGCGCCTTGCCGTCGCGCCAGAAGGCGGTGCAGTCGAAGGCCTTCAGGAAGGCGACGTCGGAATCGCAGAAGACCAGAACGTCCTCCCTGGCATGCGCCGCAATGGCGATGCGGCGCAGCTGCTGCACGTGCCAGCCGCGCAGCGGTTGCGTTTTCAGGCTGAACCAGACACGTCGGCGGAACAGGCTGAGCGGATCGTCGAAGGCGCGCAGCCAGCGCGGCAGCACGTCGCGCTCGTCGACAACAGTGCACCGGCCAGTCTCCAACTGCCGGAAAAGCGCGACGTCGCGGTGTTCGACCAGGATGTAATGGTGCGCGGCGCCGGAGACGTGCCGGTCAAGTGTCTCGCACAACAGGCGGCAGCGCTCGAAATCCGGCGCGTAGCTTGCCGTCACCACCGCCGCCGTCGGCGTCTTCGGCAACAGGCCAGGGTCGACGAGAGCGTCTGGAACGAACCTTTTGTTCAACGGAGCTCTCCGGCCGTTTCGGCGCCATGCGACCATCTCTGCTTGACGACCCGCCACAGGAACACCGGATTGCCGACGACGTAGCGGCGCCAGAGCCGGCCCGGCTCGACCGCCAGCCGGAACAGCCATTCCAGGCGCAGGCGGCGCATCCAGAGCGGCGCGCGCGGCACCGAGCCACTCAGGAAATCCAGCAGAGCGCCGACCGCGACCGGCATCGTGCAGTGGCGTTCGTCGATGTGGCGGGCGATCCACAGTTCCTGGCGGGGCACGCCCATGGCGACCAGCAGCATATCGGGCCGCAGCGTCGCGATCCGGCCGATGATCTCCGGCTCCTGCGCGGCGGAGAAATAGCCGTCATGAATGACCACGAAATTGTGCTGCACGGCAAGGGCCGCCAGCTTGACCGACGCCGCCTCGGCGTTGACACGCGTCGCGCCGAGCAGCCCGACGGTCAGCGGCCGCGTCGAGGCCTGCAAGAAGGCCGGCACGAAGTCGGTGCCGTTGAGATTGTCCGGAAAGGGCGCGCCATAGAGGAGCCGTGCGGCGAGATCGACGCCGATGCCGTCCGGCAGGATGAGGAAATCGTCGAGCGCCTCGGCGAAGGCCGGGTCTGAATGGGCGATGTTGGCATTGTGGGCGTTGAGGAAACTGACCTTGGTGAAGCGCCGCTCGGCGATCAGGCGGGTGAGCAGGGCGATGGCATCGTCCCAACGGATGGCGAGCACGGAGATGCCAAGGATCGTCTTCAAGCTGTCGAGCCCGAATGCGGCGCGGGCGGTGTGCATATTCATGCGAACACCTCCTGCCTGACGGCCCCGAGTTTTTCCAAGCCGAGCCGGATGGCGACGTCCAGCGCCTTGACCTGCTGGTGATGGAACGCGCCGCCATCGACGTCCCGGACGCCGGCGGCCGCAGCCTCCAGGGCCCTGGCGAAGCCGGCCGGATCGTCGGTGACGATGCAATTGTCGGGGCGATGGTCGATGCCGCGCAATGAGCGGCTGGTGGCGACCGAGGGCAGGCCGAGTTCGAAGGTCTCGATGGTCTTCAGCTGCACGCCGCTGCCCGCGGTGCTGATCAGCGGGATGACAGCCGCGCCGCACACGAACGCCCTGGCATCCGGGACACGGCCGACAAACTCGACGCCCGGATGCGCCGAGGTGGCGCCTGAGGGCATGTGGCCGGCGATGCGGATGCGAAAACCGGGCCGCAGATGCGGCACCACCTTGCCCAGGAACCAGTCCAGGCCGATGCGGTTCGGCTGCCAGGTCCAGGTGCCGATCAACGCAGCGTCGCAGTCGATCCGGCGCGGGCCGTTGCGGGTTGGCGCCTTGGCGCCGGTCACCAGCGGCAGCACCGCCGATCGGTCAGCGGCAGCGACGCCGAGTGCCGCCCGGTCTTCCTCGGCCAGCGTGAAGACAAAGCGCGCGCGGCGGCAGAGACGCTCTTCCACGACCTTGAGCAGCCTTGCCTCGCGGCGGAACAGCAGGCGCTGGAAGGGGCCGCCGGCAGCAGCCGCGTTCTCCCGCGCCGAGAGATGCTCGACATTGTGGGCGACGAAGACAGAAGGCTTGTCTTCGAAGAGCTTTTCGAAGGCGCCGGCGAACTGGACGGAATTCAGCACATAGCCATCGAACGGCCCGGCCCGCTCGAGAGCGGCCTGCACTTCGCGCTCGGACACCGCACGCAGCTTGACCGAGGCGAAGGTGAGGCCCGACAGCATGGCCTTGCCGACCCAGGCGAGCTTTTGCAGCGCTGAGGCGCTTTCCGTGCGCACGTCGATCGCACCCAGCACCACGGTGTTTTCCGGATCGGCCGCGGCCTTCCCGGGCCAGGTGAAACCGATGACCGTGACGCGCGCGCCGGCGCGCCGCAACGCAGCGATGATCGCAGCATTGGCGATCTCGTAGCCCGAGGCGAGAGCGCCGTCGGGCACGATCGATGTAACGAACAGCAGATGCATCTCACCTATCCTGTGGTGTAGCCGGTAGCAAAGCGCGGTGAACCCTTGATTAAGCGAGCACAATCAACGGCCGAACGCCCCTGCCCGACGGGCCCCTCCGTGCAAGGTGATTAACGAAACCTTATCACCGTGGTGCTACCAGAACGCGACTCACCATGTGGTTGGACACGGATGATCCCTTTGCCATCGGATGGTTCGGTATCGATCGCTGGACGGTCTCCCCGGCTTAACGTGGAGGCTGTCGAAGCGGTCGTCACCTTGCCGACCTTCAAGCGGCCCGAACAGGTGCTGGAAACGCTGGCTTCGCTGCGCGCACAGCGGACCGGCAGGCGCTTTGCCGTCATCGTCATGGAGAACGAAGCCGAGGCGCGGGAAGGCGCCAAGGCGGTGCTGCCGCTGGTCGAGCGCGGCGAGATGCCGGGCATGGTCATCATCGCGCATGAGCGCGGCAATTGCAGCGCCTACAATGCCGGCTGGCAGACGGCGATCCTGCACTTTCCGAACTTCAGGCATCTGCTGGTCATCGACGATGACGAGATCGCCGATCCGCACTGGCTGGAACGCATGTGCACGGCTGCCGAGACGCTCGGCGCCGATATTGTCGGCGGCCCGCAGGTGCCTGTCTTCGCAGACGCTGCCCATGCGAGATGGGCCGAGCATCCGGTGTTCGCGCCGCCCTACCGCGAGACGGGACGCGTGCCGGCGCTCTATTCGTCCGGCAATCTTCTGGTCGGCCGTAACGTGCTGATCGCCATGGGGCCGCCCTTCCTCGATCTCAGATTCAACTTCATGGGCGGCGGCGACTCCGACTTTCTCAGCCGGGCGGCGCAGAAGGGCTTTGTGCTCGGCTGGTGTGCCGAGGCCAAGGTTCGCGAGACCGTCCCGGCGCGGCGCGTCGAGGCCAACTGGGTCCGGGCCCGCAGCCTACGCAACGGCGTGATCTCGACGCTGGTCGAGAAGAAGAAGCGCGCCGGCACGCCGCTGGCCGGCGCCAAGGTGTTGGCGAAAAGCCTGGCGCTGCTGGCCGCTTCGCCGTTTCGCGGCCTGATCCGGCTGGCGCGCACAGGATCGCCGGCGATCGCCATCTACCCCGTCCATGTGGCGCTCGGCCGAGTTCTGGCCGAATTCGGATATGCCAATGAGCAGTATCGCCAGCCCGAGAAAAACTGAGCGCGCGCCGCTCAGCGACGCGTTCACGCGCGACGGCGTGGCGACGGCCATCGCCGCACTTCTGTTCACCGTCATCATGGTGTCCTTCCGCCCGTTCCAGCCCGCAGGCGCCGAACTCACCGGCGACGGCGGCGACATCGTCAACCAGCTCGGCTTCGGTTCGCTCGGCGCCGTTTCGATCTTCTCGCTGATGGCCTTTGCCGATCCGCGCATCGTGCGCTCGCTGTTCAGCCTGTCCTGGGTGCTGATGCTGGGTTTCTTCTTCCTGTCGGTGGTGCTGGCGACCGACCCGCTCTCGGCGATGCGCGCCGCGTCCTTCACCATGATCGGCATCCTGACCATGGCAACGATCCTGGCGCTGCCGCGTGACGCCGAGTCCTTCTCGAAAGTCATCATCTTCACCGCCGTGGTGGTGATGGGCCTTTCCTATGTCGGCCTGATCGTCTTTCCGCTCGAAGCGCTGCACACGGCCGATTCCCAGGAGCCCGAACATGCGGGCCTGTGGCGCGGCGTGTTCACCCACAAGAACATCGCCGGCCCGATCATGGCCTGCTTCAGTTTCGCCGGCCTCTACCTCTACCGGCGCGGGCAACGCTGGTGGGGCGCGGGAATCTTCTGCGCGGCGATGATCTTCATGCTGCACACCGGCTCCAAGACCACCGCCGGCCTGGTGCCGTTCTCGATCCTGATCGTCGTTCTGCCGAGCCTGATTGGCATGCGGCTCGGCACGCCGATCCTGTTTACACTGGCGATCATCGCCACCGCGGTCGGCACGCTGGGCATCGTCTTCCTGCCGCCGGTGAAGCATCTGGCGGCGATCTATTTTCCCGACATGACCTATACCGGCCGCACGACGCTGTGGGAGTTCGCCGGCTCGATGCTGGCGAAGAAACCCTGGACCGGCTACGGCTATGAGAGTTTCTGGGGCACGCCCCTGCTGCTCAACCAGGACCAACCCTTCGACCGGCCGTGGGACATCCGGACCATCGTGCACGGCCATGACGGCTATCTCGACATCGCCGTGTTGATGGGCATCCCCGCCCTTTGCGTGGCGGCCTACACCTTCCTCATCGCGCCACTGCGCGACTACATGCGCATTCCGCTGCGCAAGGAAAATATCTATCTCGGCGACTTCTTCATGATGGTGGTGCTGTTCACCGCGCTTAACGCTTTCCTCGAAAGCTTCTTCTTCCATCGCGGCGACCCGGTCTGGCTGTTCTTCGTGCTCGGCGTGCTTGGCCTGAGGCAAGTGTCGCTGCGGCCGATCCCGGTGCGTGGCTGCCGCCCGGCCTGACAGGGGCTTCCCCAGGGAACCGTGAGCGTCTATGTCAAAGCCTTCCTTCGGAGGGCTTTCGATGACGATCAGGCTTGTTCTCGCCGGCTGTGGCAATATGGGTTACGCCATGCTTTCGGGCTGGCTGAAATCCGGCAAGCTCGCGCCCTCGGCGGTTTTCGTGGTCGAGCCCAATGCGGAGTTGCGCCAGCGCGCTGCGACGCTCGGCTGCGCCACATCAGCGGATGCCAATGAGATTCCAGCCGATGCAGTGCCAGATCTCGTCGTCATCGCGGTAAAACCCCAGGTGATCCGCGACGTCACCGCCGCCTACAAGCGTTTTGGCGACGGGCGGACCACATTCGTCAGCATCGCCGCCGGCACGCCAGTCGCCACCTTCGAGGACATCCTCGGCGGCCGCGCGCCTGTCGTGCGCTGCATGCCCAATACGCCGGCTTCCATCGGCAAGGGCATGATGGTGGTGTTTTCCAACCCGCTCGTCTCCGATGATACCAAGCGCTTTGTCGCCGACCTGCTGTCGGCCAGCGGCGAAGTGACCACCATCGACGACGAGGGCCTGATGGATGCGGTGACCGCCGTGTCGGGATCGGGGCCGGCCTATATTTTCCACTTCATCGAAGCGCTGACCGTGGCCGCCGAGAAGGCGGGGCTGCCTGGTGCAACCGCCAGGCTGCTCGCCATGCAGACGGTCTATGGGGCCGCCTCGCTTGCCGCCGAAAGCCAGGAGGAACCGGGCGTGCTGCGCCAGCAGGTGACCAGCCCCAATGGCACGACGGCAGCGGCGCTTGGCGTGCTGATGGGCGAGGATCGGCTGACCAAGCTGCTGACACAGGCAGTCGAGGCGGCTCGGCTGCGGTCGATCGAACTGGGGAAATAGAGCGGATGTCCGGCTAAGCGAGATCCGTATGTGAGAAGTCGTTGCCTTTGTAGAGCAAAACTGAGCCGTAGCTCTTCGCGCAAGCATAGGACAAGCAATCGGCAAGGTTGACCTGCGCGGGGTGCCCACGTCCCTTTCCGTAGTCTGAAAACGCTTGGATGGCGAGTTTGGCATCGCCGGCGCCGATCGGCACGATTTCGATTTCGGCTTCGCGCAGAAACGCGTCTATCGCCGCTTCCGCAACCAGCGGCTCGATAGCAAGCATGGTGGAAACCCACATCGCTGCTTCAAGCACGACCAGCGCGGAAGTAACCTTGCGTGGTGCTGCGGCGATCCTGTTACTCCATTCGCCGGCATCCGCTTCTGCCGAAAGAATTGCGACGACCACGGAGGTGTCGACGAACATCAGGGATGTCCCCACATATCGTCGATCTCATCCTGGCTCACAGGCCGGCCGCCGCGGCCGGCTTTGGTCTTAAGGTCATCGGCGATCGCAGCCAGCCGCTTCGCCAGGGGAATGCGTCCGCTTTCCCGTTCCAGTTCCGACTCAAGCGCTTCGATAACCGCTTCGGTCATTGAAATCTTGCGTTTGGCAGCGAGTCGCTGTGCCAGTTCACGCGCACGGGGGTCTCTGATCTGGAGGTTCATTAGTCGATCCTCGGCGACATTTGCCACTACAAGATAGTGCACTGTCATGACGGCGACACAGCGACCTATTTTCCGTACAGCATCTCGTCCTGCAGCCGGCGCAAGGCGAACAGCTTCGTCGTCGGGTCGGGCGCGGCGTTGTCGGCGGTCAGCAGTTCGCCCTTCCTGACCGGTTTCAGCACCTTGCCGCCCTCGAGCAGGCCGACCGGTACGGCGCGTTGGGCTCGGGCTTCGCCGACGGTCATGGTCCAGGAACGGTAGCAGGTCTCGCCGATGGCGTCGAAGGTCTCGCCGGCTGCCAAGTCCCGCTTGGCGACCGCGCAGACCTCGGCGACCGGCCTTGGCAGTGGCACCATATCGGGCTTGCCGAAAAGCACGATACGGGCGGCGGTCAGCGGCACTTCCAGTGACGTCAGATGATAGGGTCGGAACAGGCTGTAATAGGGACCGTGGCCGATATGCAGATCGTCCATGCGCTCGATGATGCGCGGATGCGTCGCCTCGACGATGACGAAGACACCGGGCGCCACACCCTTGCCGATGGTGTAGTCGACGACGCCTTTTTTCAACAACAGCCCGCCATCCTCGCGCGGGATCAGCACCTTGACGAGATCGTCGCGGTCGGCCTTCGGGCCATGCATGCCGGGCACATCGGGCACGAGGCCGGTGGCGTTGGCGATGGCGCACATCTCGACCATGGTTTTCGAACCGTCGACGAACTCGACCAGCATGCGCGGGTTCATGTTGCGGCGGATCGCTTCCTCGCGATAGTCGTCGGGCATGGCGTCGTGGTTGAGCGGGTTGTTCTTGCCCTTGCCGGCCGAGACGATGGTCAGGCCGAGGGCGGAGGCGAACTCGATCAATTCCATGCAGCTCGAAGGTTCGTCGCCGGCGCCGACCGAATAGACGACGCCAAGCCGGTCGGCCTGCTGCTTCAGATAGCAGCCGATGGTGACGTCGGCCTCGACATTCATCATCACCAGATGCTTGCCATGCTCCATCGCCATCAGGTCGAAATCGGCGGCGACGCCGGGTTTTCCCGTGGCGTCGATGACGACGTCGATCAGCGGATTGGTGACCAGCATCTCGTTGGAGGTGACGGCGATCTTTCCTGCCTCGATGGCCGCGGTGACTTTCGATGCCGCGTCTGCCTCGACTGCCATCGCCTCGTCGCCATAGGCGATGCGGATGGCGTCACGCGCGGTGTGCGGGCGCCGGGTGGAGACGGCGCAGACCGAAATGCCTGGCATCAGCATGCCTTGCGTGACGAGGTCGGTGCCCATCTCGCCCGAACCGATAACACCGATGCGCACCGGACGACCCTCGGCGGCGCGGCTGGCGAGATCGCGGGCAAGCCCGCTCAAGGCGACATTGGTCATGCGTGAGATGTCCATGGTTCTTGATTTTGGATGCGGCAATAGCAGGGAACCACCCGCTTTTGCCAACGAAACCGTTCTAACCTGGCTTCAGACCACCCTGACGTAGCTCGTCATGCCCGATTTCTGGTGCTCGATGATGTGACAGTGCAGCAGCCAGTCGCCGGGATTGTCGGCGACGAAGCCGAGCTGAACCTTCTCGTTGGGCTGGATAAGATAGGTGTCCGAAATCACCGGCTGCACCGGCCGCGTCGAGGACGACAGCACCTTGAAGCTCATGCCGTGCAGATGCATCGGGTGCGATTGCGGTGTCAGGTTCTCCATGTCGATGACATAGCTTTTGCCGAGCTTCAATTCGGCCAGCGGCGCGGTCGGATCGGATGTATCGCCTGGCCACGGCACCTTGTTGATGGCCCAGAAACTGTAGCCGAGCGAACCGCAGATGCCGTCGCTCGGGACGTTTTCCGCCGTGGCGCTGAGCGCTAGCGAAATATGCTGGGCGGCGGCGAGGTCCACCTCCGCCACCGGATTGACCTCCAGCGGTGCAACATCGCGAACATCCCGCTTGAGCGACCTGCCCGTCGCGCGCACGGTCGCCAGGATTTTGGGCTTGGTGCCCCTGACATCGCGCAGGCTCACCACCGCGCCCTCCTGATCGGGCATGCGGATGGCGAGCTCCATGCGCTGCCCCGGCCCAAGCAGCAAGGCATCGGGCGAAAAACGCTCAGGTACCGGATTGCCGTCCAGCGCCATCACGATCGCCTCGGCGCCGTCGACGCGAAAGGCATAGATGCGCGTGACATCGGTGATGGCGACGCGCAGCCGCATCAGGCCTCCGGCCGGCGCGTCATAGTGGGGCTGGTCGAGCCAGTTGGCGGTGCGCACCGTGCCGTAAGTACCGGTTTTCGCGGCATCGCGCGGCCGGAACTGGTCGATGAACTGGCCGTCGTCGCCAAGACGCCAGTCGCGCAGATTGAGGACGAATTCGGCGTCGAATTTCGGATCGTTCGGGTTTTCGACAACGATCACGCCGGTCAGGCCGTGGCCCATCTGCTCCAGCGTATTGCAATGCGGGTGATACCAGAAGGTGCCGGCGTCGGGCGGCGTGAAGGCGTAGTCGAAATGATCGCCGGTGTAGACGTAAGGCTGCACCAGGAAGGGCACGCCATCCATCTTGTTGGGCAGGCGAATGCCGTGCCAGTGGATGGTCGTGGGATCATCGATGGCGTTGACCAGACGCGCCGCGAAGGGTTCGCCCTTCCTCATCCTCAGCACCGGCGGCATTCCGGCATCGCCGTAGGTCAGCACATTGTTGGTCGGGCCGATATCCATCAGCGAGGCCTGGATCTTGGCCGTCTGCAGCACCACCGGTTCCGGGCTCGCGGCGGCGAGGCTGCCAAGCCTGCCGATGGCCGAAAGCCCCACTCCGGTTGCGCCAGCGATGGCGGCCGTTTTCAAGAGCCCGCGGCGTGTCCATCCGGTCATTCAGCGCTCCAACTGCAAAGCCTGGGATTTATCGTCGCCTTGGATCACAGGCGAGCCACCAGTGCAAATGCCGATATTGGCACACCGCGTCTCGCCAATGCCATGGCGACGTGATGGCATCCGCTCGGGAGCGTTCGCCCCCTATTTGAAACTGGCGATGGGCAGGAATTTCACCGCGGAGCCGGTGAAGCGGCGGTGATCCGACGTCTGTCCCCGCGGCTGAAACCCGTCGAGATAGACCTGCTCCGGCGCCGTGCGGATGAAATTGGCTGCAATGATGGGCGCTGCTGCCGCGCCGGTTCCTCCGGGGATGCCGCGTCCCGCCACGGGCGCAATCACGGCGGTGGCCTCGGTATCGAGGCGTGGTTGGACACGATCGGCCTTGGGGCTGGTCCTGACACGATCCTCGGGTTTCGGTGCCGGGACGGCAACCTGCTGAGCGGCCGATCCATCAAGGACGGTATCGGGGTGGTGCATGGCCAGCAATGCAGCGACGGCATCGGCGGATTTGACCGCTTCCGGCTGACGCATCGCGCTTGCCTCATTCCGCGGCCGCCATGTCGGCAACGGGATGTTGAGCGCCACCATGTCCGGCGCGGCGCTCGCGGCATCCGTCTTGCCCAAGGGCATTTCGGCATTGGCCACCACCGGCTTGGGCACGGAGAGTTCGGCCCGCGCCGTGGACGCGCTGGCCATCGCCAACGTTGCGTTTTGCGGGGTCGCAATGCTGGCCGTGGCGACGGCGCGCGGGGCGAAGGCGGGCAACGGCACCGCGCTGGGCGCCATGGCCATGACGATCGCTTCCGGCGACTTGCCCTTCTGCTCGGCGAGCGGTTCTTCGGCCGCACCGGCGGAAGCCATCTGGATGTCCGCCCGCTGGGCCTCCTGCGGCGGCACGGTGGCGATGCCTTGCCCCGCGGTCTTGGGTTCAACGGACTTGGCCGGTTTGCGTGGCGCGGGCGCTGCTTCGGCGATATCCTCGGACTCGTCGGCGCCGCGCCCGCCCAGAAGCGTCGCCAGCAGGCCGCGCGACTTGCGCTGGCCGCCATCGGCGCTTGCCAGTTCGATGTTGGGCGTGCCGGCGGCCTTGCGCGATTTGTAGGCGGCAAGCGCCTGGTCATAGCCGGGCAGCGGCCTGCCGTCGCTCGGCACATGCAGTGTGTTGCCGTTCGGGAAGACCCTGGCAAGTTCCTGGCGGCTGATGCCCGGCCAATGCCGCACATTGCCGACATCCATGTGAATGAAAGGCGAACCGGAGGTCGGATAATAACCGACGCCGCCGCCCTGCATCCTGAGGCCGATGTCGCGCAGCCTTTTCAGCGGCACATCCGGCAGGAAGAAGTCCATGGCACGGCCGACCATGTGCTGGCTCTCCCGGGCCACGCCCTTAGAGCGGCTGCGCAGCATGGCGTTGGTCGCCGGCGAGCGATAGGCGCTGACGACATGGATATAGCCGGTCGAGCCGCTGGCGCGGTAGGCCTGCCAGACGAGGTCGAGCAGGCGCGGATCCATCCTGGTCGGCTCGTTGCGGCGCCAGTCGCGCAGCATGAAACTGATCTTCTTCAATCCCGCCTGATCGTAGCGCCCGTTGCGCTTGAAGACGATCTCCGCCTTCTCGCCGGTATGCAGATGCTGGATCTTCAAGGCGCGCGTCTCTGCGAACGCACCGGTGACGCACAGGCAAAGCAAGGCGACGGCAATGGCCGGCAACCATGTCCAACGATGGCAGGCGCCGGACGCGTTCTGTTCGCTTTCAGTCACGTTCATGCCTTGCACATTGTTCTTGTTTCGGGCGATTTGACGACTTCGCCGCAAGCGGAGCCTTCTTTTCAAACGCTGGACACGCAGGCTTCGCCAGCAAGGCGGGCATCCGTCCTTCGAACTCGTCCTGTCGATGAACAGCATCTTGGTTAACGAATCGTGTTCGCGCCAGGAACGAACCTTCCCCGCCCCGGAATGACTTCAATCGACCGCTTCAGCGGAACAGATATTTCGAGACTTCCGGATTGCCGCGCCGCCACATGACATTGTCCAGGAAGTAGTGGTGCACGTTGATGAAGATCCAGGCGATGAAGAGGAAGAGCGACGAGCCGAGCACGGCCTTGTCGTAGGGAACCATGGCCGTCAGCGCCATCGGCACCAGCCAGAAACCGAGCGCTCCGAGGATTGCACCGAAGACCACGAACGCCAGCACGCGCAGCCTGTACAGCGGTCCAAGAACGGACAGGGCCTTCAATGCCGGCCTCTCGACGGCATCCGCGCGGTCGCGCTCGACATTGGTCTGGTAGCGCCAGACCACGGCCAGATACTGCAACGAATGCATCGCCGGCACGACGAGCAGCCAGAGCGGGTTCAGCGTCACGAACAGGATCCAGGCATAGAGGGACACGACGTAGGCGACGACGCCGTTATAGGGCAGCGCGCCACCATGTTTGCGCCAGCGGTTGATGAACATAACGGCCGTTGCCGCCGAGGAGGCGGCGGCGATCGACATGGCGATGGTGATGAGCCATGGCGGCACCGCGAAGGTGTAATAGTCCAGACCCCAGAACTGCCTTTGGGTGATCACCACATTCGTCTGAAGCCAGGCGAACAGCCACACGGCGTAGCCGTTGAACAGCAACACCTTCTTGTCCTGATCACTGAAGAATTTGCGCTTCAGCACGGCATCCACCATCAGCATGCCGTAACCCTGCTTGACGTAATGCCAGCCGACGAAAAAGCCCATCGCGTTTGTCGCATTGCCGAGCAGGCGGGCGTTGCCCGTCAGCGCGCCATAGGCAAAGAAGGCAATCATCGCCAGCGGGACGACAATGCCCGCGAGGATATAGCGGATCTGAAGGCTCCGGCCGTAACCCTGACCGCGCACCTTGCGCGCGAAATTGCGATAGAAGATCTGGTACGAATGACCGAAATGCGGCTGGTTTATGAGGTGCGAGAGCAAGAACATCGTCAGCGTCACGCTGGCTTCATACCGCAGCGGCAGGAAATACAGGACCGGCAGGATGAAAAGCGCGCTTCCGCCAAGCATGAAGAAGTCGATGAACGGGCCAAAGAGATATTTTTGCGGGGCGACTGAAGCCGGGGTATCCGCCGAAAGGTGAAGTGCCATGATGCCTCCTCCCCCTGTGATCGGAACGTCGTCGCGAGTAGATAGGCCGTCGATCGCATCCAACCAGCGGCGGGACGTGTTTAAGAACTAAGTTCGCTTGTTAGCAGGTTTTGCAGTTCTCTGAAATTTCGAATATTGTCCGCCCACGGGGGTAGTGGATGCTGGCTTACGAAGCTCCGGGGGTACGCCGATATGCGCAAATCATCGGCCTGTCCATCTGCACGTTTGTTCTGGCCGACTTACTCTGGCTATCAGTCAGCAACATCACGATCGATTCCTATAATGGTGTCGAACTGATCATCGCTTGTTCGATCGCTGGCGCTTATTGGGGTGCCGGAAAATTTGCTGCCCTGATGGCAACCCGAAGCCAGTCTCGACTTTCCCGAGTATGGAAGGGTGCCGGCGCTACCTTCGAAAACATCGCGATCTTCATGGCGGTATTCATCCCGATGTCGATTGTCAGCTGCCTGTTCATGTATCTTGCCGCATCGACAACCAGACCTCGCCTCGACTGGCTGCTCGTCGCCGGAGACAAGACACTTGACTTCGACTGGCCCTTGGCGCTCGGCTATGCCAATTCCCACCCGAAGATTGCAGCAGTTTTGGTGTTCTGCTACGAGGCACTCACCTATCAGTTGCCGATGGTGGTGCTCTGGCATGCTGTCACAAATGCGCGGCTCCGGCTGCTTGAGTTCATTGCTATCCTGTTTGCATCGTCGGTGTTGACCGCGATCATCATGGCCGCCGTCCCGGTGGACGGCCCCTACCTCTATTTCCGCCCGGCGCCTTCCCTATTCGACCACTTCACGAATGCCGGCCTCTCCCATGCCGCCACGGTCGATGCGCTGCGTTCCGGGGCGCCTTTCAACTTCTTGATCTCAAATACAGTTGGAATCACATGCTTTCCCTCATTCCACACTACTCTCGGGATCATCATCACCTATGCTATGCGAAGGACCCCCTTGCTGATCCCGATTGCCTTGGTCAATGCGGTTATGATTGTGTCGACGGTGCCGGAAGGCGGCCATTACCTAGTCGATGTCATCGGTGGAGGTGTCGTGGCGGTCACAGCCATCGTCGGCGTCGCCATCTTGACTAGCGCAAATCAACAAGAATTGGCACGGAGGATCCTGGCCCGAAGCTGATCGATCCGACCGCCGCCGAGAAGAGCACCATGATGACGCCGGTGCACCATGTGGTCGACGCAATGTTGACGGTTGAAAACAACGCGAATGCGCCGAAATATTATTACATGAAAGAACCTCGGCAGAAGCATTGGGACGCGCCGAGCGTATTCTTCATATTCGGGGAATGTCTGTCGAAGGATGCCTTCCTCGTTCCGTGCGCGCCGGTGTTGCAGAAGAAACTGGACCGCGCCTAGCGCCACCATCAACGCTGAAAAACGCGAAAGGATCGCTCCAACAATGAATACTGCCTCGTAGCGTCGGAGCCAGTAGAGACAAAACACCGAGCTAACCATACGAACAAAAATCGACCCGAGCGCCACCATTTGCACGGCCTCGTTTTCCAATGCAGGGGTGAAAAACATCGCAACGACGATCACCTTGCACGGCGGCCGAAGTGATGGTTCATTAGCGTGGACTGAAACGCGCTCCTTGAGGCAGGTCCTGAGCAGAGCACCACCAGAGCGTCTGAGATGGGCTTTGAGAGTGGCAGCTGCCATCTTGGCTGAGCCGGTGGCGCAGGTGCTGCTGTGATCTGGTCGCTGCAGATCCTTCGCTTCGTCGCGGCGCTGCTGGTGGTCTACGTCCATTCGGCCGAGATCGCGGCGGTCGCGACAGGATCGAACGGACTGCTGCCGCAAGATGTGCAGCTTGTCGGCCGCGCCGGCGTCGACATCTTCTTTGTCATCTCGGGCGTCATCATCACGCGGATAGGAGCAGGTTTGAGCTGGCGTGAGTTCGCCTGGCGGCGCTGGCGGCGCGTCGTGCCGATCTACTTTCTGGTCTGTATCCCTACGCTGCTGATCGCGGCGAAGACGGGTTTCGGCTGGCGCAGCCTCGTTGCCACGTTCCTCTTTTGGCCGGCAACCGGCGTCATGACCGAGCCGCTTTTGCCGGTCGCGTGGACGTTGTGTTTCGAGATGCTGTTCTATGCAGCTGCAACCCTGGTCCTCTTGAATCGCCGATCGATTTACGTGCTGATCGGCCTCTATGGCGCGGCGATGCCGCTCCGCCCCTTCGGCCCGGCTTTCCAGTTCCTTGGCAACCCCATCATCCTTGAATTTCTGATGGGTGTCGTCATCGCCAATGCGCCAGCGCGGCGGGCTGGCCTCTTGGGCATCCCGCTCGGCGCCCTTGCGCTAGTGATGGCCGGCCCGTTCGGAATCGCGCCCAGCGGCGGCACTCTCGATTTTCTCATTGGGACAGATGGCTTCCGGCGCGTACTCGTCTATGGCCTACCCGCAGCGCTGATCGTCTATGGAACAATGCAGATCAAGGCGAAGCCGAGTGTCTGGACCGAGCAAGGCGACGCGTCCTATTCGCTCTACCTCACGCACACGCTGATCGCCTCGGCAATGCTGCAGTTGTGGATGGCCTACCCCATTCAGCCCGATCTCATTATCCTGGTCACCACGGCGGCCTGCGTGCTTTTCGGCTGGCGCATCCACATCAGATTTGAGAAGCCGCTCTTGGCGATGTTCAATCGCTTCGGTCAGAGATCCAGTCGTCACGGCCCGAAACTGATCGCGCCAGCCACCACCGCCCACGTAGTAGAAGTTGTGAGCCGCAAACGATAATGCCTCTGATAGGAACAGTCGCGCCCATCTCACCACCGGGCAAAGCGTAAAACTGCTTCCCGGGGTGCGTAAGTAGCCATTTGATCTATGACCGACCGGAAACCGTGGCTGCATGAAAGAGCCGCGGCAGAAGCATTGGGACGCGCCGAGCATATTCATCATATTCAGGGAATGTCTGTCGAAGGATGCCTTCCTCGTTCCGTGCACGTCGATACTGCAGAAGAAATTGGACCGCGCCTAACGCCGCCATCAACACCGACAAGTGCGAAAGGATCATTCCGAGAACGAATGTCGCCTCGCAGATGTAAAGCGGATGGCGAACAATGGAATATGGGCCAGAGGTAACCAGCTGCCGGGCCGTAGCCATGATGGAGAAAGAACGGCCGAGCCAGTAGAGGCAAAACACGGAGCCCACCATGCCGATGAAAATCAAGCACAGCGCCGCCATTTGCACTGCCTCGCTTTCCAATGCCGGGGTCACAAACATTGCAACGATGATCAGAAAAGTTCCGGCTACAGAAGTGACCCTTGGTTCGATTCCCTGCGCGGTTCCTTTTGGCGGAAGGCGACCGATCGTCAGGAAAACCTGCAGGCCGGACATAACAGTCGCCAAGACCTGATTGACGACGGCCAACGAATTTCCCGATGCGTTCTGATGGAAATAGGCGAATAGAGGAATCGCGCTGAGAACCGCCAGAACCGTCATGATACAGACGATCGCGATCCGGCCAAGAAAATCTTCATTCAACATTTTGCCCCCCCTGCAAAGCAGCACTGAAGCATTCCTCGCGTGCGCCGACAAGCAAATGGTTTCCAGAGCGTTAACGGCCAAAACGGCCGCCAATCGAGATGTGTCATCAGGTCGTCAAAGCCTCCCGGCCAGAAGGTCACGGCGCACCGGCTAACTGTTTGGAAACCATTGCCTTGTGTGAGGGGCCATGAAGTGGTTCACTCCCTCTGGTAAATGACATTGCGAGATGGAGCCGATGGACCTCTTTGGTCTGAAAACGCTGCTCATTTGCGCCCTGATCTTCGTACCGCTGGAGCACTTCCTCGCCCTGCGGACGCAACAGAAGATATTCCGCAAAGGTCTCGGCACCGATGTGATCTACGCGCTGGTCAACGGCGCTTTCCTCAAGATCTGCATTTTTCTTATGGCGGCAGGGGCAATGGGCGTCTCGGCATCTTTGGTACCTGAGAAGGTAACGATGACGGTGAGCGGTCAGGCGACATGGCTCCAGGTCATAGAGATCATCATCCTGGCCGATCTCGGTGTCTACGCTTCCCACCGAGCGTTTCATGCCATCCCGGCGCTCTGGAGATTCCACGCCATCCATCACGGCATCGAGGAGTTGGACTGGATGGTTGCTTTCCGGGCGCATCCGGTCGACCAGATCATCACCAAGGCTGTCTCGCTTCTGCCTGTATTCTTTCTGGGATTTTCGTTGGAAGCCATTGCGGTATACTTCGTCATCGCTACCGGGCATGCGTTGCTTCTACATGCCAACGTCAGGATGAACTTCGGGCCGCTCAAATGGGTGATCGCAAGCCCCCAGTTCCACCACTGGCATCATGCCGATCAACGCGACGCCTACGACAAGAACTTCGCCAGTCACTTGGCCATCATCGATGCGTTGTTCGGCACTTTCCATATTCCAGGCTCCAGAATGCCCGAGAAATATGGTGTCGATGAGCCGATCCCGACGAATTATGTCGGCCAGCACGGCTACCCGTTCGTGCGCGGGACTCAACAGGGCCGGAATACAGCGGATGCCGTCGCCAAGCCGACGCCCGAAGCGCGCGGGTAGCCCAGCGCCCGTCAATTGTTCACATCGATGGAGAGCCGGGGACGACAAAGCCGTATCCGACCTGCAAGGCGATTATGCAAATCGACGCCACAGAGATAGGTACGCCAAACGGGACAACACCTTTGCGGTCAAGGTGTTGCACGTAGACGCGGAAGGCGCCTTGTGGGAGCAAGAATGGATTCTTCACAACCATGGCCGTGGCGAGGGCGAACAACAGCAGCAAGATGGAAAACCCGACAAGATCATTTCCACCGACCAGAAACGGCACGACTGCCATCAGCTTGACATCGCCTGCGCCGACCTTTCGCAGAACCCAGAACGGAAAGAGCCCCACGAACAGCACAAGCGCGGCGATGGCGCTCAGCCCCATGTCCCACCACGATCCGGACTGAAGCGACAAAAGCAGCAGCGACCCCGCCCCAAGGCAGAGCAGCAGCAGCGCGTCGCGATTGGCTATCTTCTGTGTCGTGAAGTCCAGCCATGCAATCCTTGCGAGCAAAGGGATGGCAAGCGCTTTCAGCAACAGCACTTCGACAAGCAGCATGTTAGCGCTCGATGTTCTGCACGCTTGACGACAGTAGCTTCAGATTGTTGGCGACCGTCGGATCGTTGGGCGCCAATTCATAGGCCTTCAGGAAACTCGCGCGGGCATCCTGCAGCTTGCCGCGCAGCAAATAGGAATAACCGACATTGTTGTAATATTCGGGTGACGCGCCAACCAGCTTGAAGGCTCTGCCATAGGCCCGGTCGGCGAGATCGAATCGATGGATGCGGTCGCAGGAGGCGGCTAAACCCATCCAGGCGCCACCGTCATTGGGGGCCAGTTGCGTCGCCTTGAAGAACAGCGCGCCGGCGTTGCCGTAATTTTCCGCCCGAAACTGGTTCGTGGCTTCGGCCACGGCCTGGTCCGAGGCGTAGTACTCGACGTTGCCGACTGTCTTCAGCCCGTCGAAGGCATCGCCAAAGGACGTGACGTCGCCTTTCGACGGCTCGTTGGTGCGCACGACACCATCGGTGCTGTCCGCACCTTTCGTTTGGCAACCGGCAAGCGCCATCAAAAGACTGGCTGCGGCTACGGCTGCGAGGCGCATTGGCCCTGTCATTTTGTCTCCCAAGAGTCCCCCGACTCCGTTTTAGAACCAAAGCATATAAACATTTAGAAGAAAATGCCCTTCATGCGAATGAGCACCGGCAACATCACGACCATCATCACAACCGGAAAGATGCAGAGGCCGAGCGGTATCATCATCTTGACCGGCAGCGCGTTGGCACGTTCCTCGGCGCTCATGATTCTCTGGTTGCGCATTTCGTCGCTGTAAATGCGCAGGGCGTCGGTAAGACTGGTGCCCAATTCTTCCGATTGGCGAAACAGAACGGCCAGGGCGCGCGCCTCGTCAAGCCCGATGCGGTCGGCCAGTTCGCGCAAAGCCTCGCGCAACGGTTTGCCCGCACGCAACTGCAAGGTCACGATCGACAGCTGAATACCCAGCCATTTGTGTGTGCCAGCCAGTTCAGCGCCAACGCGCTCCACGGCGGCCTCAAGGCTCATCCCGGCGTCGGCGCAGGTGATCATCATGTCCATGAAATCGGGAAAACCGCGCCGGTAGACCTGCTTTTGCCGGCTCTCGAAGCGGTCGAGAGCGATGCTGGGAATGACAAGGCAGCCAAGCCCGATCAAGGCTGAAGCTGCAAATGCCACGAGCCCCGGCAATTGCGGCGGCAACACCCGCGACAGAAGGGCATAACAGGCCAGGAAGCCGATACAGACGGCGCCGAGGCGAGAGAGCGTGTAAATGACTGGTGCGCTTGACTGATAGAATCCCGCCCGGAACAGTTTCGCTTCCAGTGCATTCGGCTCACCGCGTTCCTTTTCCAGGCCGCGGAAATAGGCATCGACCGGCCTCTGCGCGGAAATCCTGTTGAGCTCCTGCTGGGCATAGAGCGATCGGCGACTGGTGATCCCCTCGGACATGAGGGTTTGAGCAACCAGCTTTCTCGTCTGGAACACCGGGATGAGGATAAAGGCGGCCAGCAGAAAAAAGGCTACCGCCGCCAGGAAGATGGCGAGAGAGAGCAGCGTGGCCGAATTCCCCAGATTGCTAAACACGTCCATGCCCGCCACTAGAAATCGAAATTGACCATTCGGTACATTATGAAGTCGCCCAACAAAGCCCACGACCCAAAGATCACGAATACCGGCATGACGATCGGGTTGCCCCAGACGTCACCGTAAAAGCTCGGAGCGGCGATCGACAGCACGCCAAGCATCAGAAGCGGAAACAACGAGATTATCCAGGCGGACATGCGACCTTCGGCGGAAAGCGCCCTGATCTTCATGCGCAGTTTCCGGCGTTCGCGCAATACTGTCGACAGATTCGACAGTATCTCGGTGAGATTGCCGCCCGTCTTGGCCTGGATGGAAAGGGAAACCGACAGCAGATGCAGACCCTCGAAGCCGACCCGCTCCGACAATTTTCGAACTGCCTGCTCCAGACTGAGGCCAAAACTGATTTCGTCAGAAACAATGCCGAATTCAGTGCCGAGCGGATCAGGCATTTCACGCGCCACAAGCCCGATCGCGACGGTGGTTGGATGACCGGCGCGAAGAGAACGCACGATCATATCGAGTGCATCGGGAAGCTGGAGTGCAAATTTATTGATGCGTTTGTTCCGAGCCCTTCGCAAAACGAGAATCGGCAGGGCAAATCCGACAATCAGGAAGACGATGACGGCGACAATGGCGGACAAGTGCAGAAGCAACGGTAAAATGAGCGCCAGCACGAGGCCGGCGAGAAGGAAAACTGCCAGGAAAGCCAGTGGATTGCCGGTGATGCCGGATTGCGTATAGAGCCGGTTGAGCGCGATTGCGCCGAAGATGAAGTCCCCCGACGCCGTCAATCCGCGTTCCTGCAGCAGCCCCTGCAGACTCTGCTCGGCAGGCTTTTCTTCTCCCAGCCGCTGCAAGCGTCGATTTATGATGCCTGCCCGCGCTCGCCGTCCGGCGAATGAAAGAAAGAAAGACTCGGCGGCAAGAATGACCGACGCCGCCGCCAGCACATAGATGAAGTAGAGGAGGGTCTGACCGGTCGGCATCAAAGTGGGACCTGCGGATTGAACGCATCTTTTGCGAAATGGTACCCCATCGCCGCGGCCTCTGTGGCAAACCGTGGGCGAACACCGGTGGCGCGAAATTCACCGACAATCGCGCCGTCGGCGCGGACATCGCGGCGGACAAAGTGATAGATTTCCTGAAGCTGGACAACATTGCCTTCCATGCCGGTCAGTTCCGATATGGAAGTGACGCGCCGGCCGCCGTCCGAGAGTCGTTGTGTCTGTACGATGATATCGATGGCCGAGGCGATTTGCGCGCGGATGGAATCATTGGTCATCGGCATGCCGGCCATGCCGACCATCTGCTCAAGCCGCGAGATCGCATCGCGCGGTGTGTTGGCGTGGATGGTGGTCATCGAACCCTCATGGCCGGTGTTCATGGCCTGCAGCATGTCGAACGCTTCCTCGCCGCGCACCTCGCCGACGATGATGCGGTCCGGTCGCATGCGCAATGCGTTCTTCAGCAGTTCGCGCTGCCGAACCTCGCCCCTGCCCTCGACATTGGGCGGGCGCGTCTCCAGCCGTCCGACATGCGGCTGCTGCAGCTGCAGTTCCGCCGCATCCTCGATGGTGATGAGGCGTTCCCTGGCCGGGATGTAGCTCGACAACGCGTTGAGCAAGGTCGTCTTGCCGCTGCCGGTGCCGCCGGAAACCAGGATCGATTTGCGTGACTGTACCGCGATGCGCAGCAGATCGACCATCGGCTGCCGGATCGAGTTGAACGCCATCAGACGTTCGAGAGAATAAGGGTTCTTGGAAAATTTGCGGATGGAGACCAGCGGGCCGTCCACTGAGATCGGCCGCACCGCGATGTTAACACGTGAGCCGTCCGCCAGCCGGGCATCGACCATCGGTGCCGATTCGTCGACACGCCGGCCGATCGCCGAGACGATCTTGTTGATGACGCGCAACAGATGGGCCTCGTCGCGGAAGCGGATCGCGGTTTCCTCAATCACGCCATATCGCTCGATGAAGACACGCTTGTGGGTGTTGATCAGAATGTCGGCAATCGAATCGTCTTTCAGCAATGGCTCGATCGGCCCCAGACCAAGCATTTCGTCGGCCGTGTCGCTGGTCAGCTGATCGAGCTCGCGCGCGTTCAGCGGAACGTTGCGACCGCGCACGAACTCGCGCACGATGGGACGAATTTCGTTCAGGATCTCGTCCTTCGACGCAGTTTCGAGCGACGCGAGATTGAACCGGTCAATCAGATGTCGATGCAGATCGACTTTCAGCGCCAGGAACTCGTCGCCATGCGGTTCGAGATCGGCAACGGGCGGGGCGCCGCCGGCAACTTGGAGGACCGCCATCGGCTCCTGCTTTGGCTCGATCCGCGTCTCGCCACCCTTGATGAACCGCCCCAGCATAATCCCTTATACCCCTCCAGCGCACATTAGCGGAAACTAAACGTTAACCAAGCGTCGCACAAGCGCCGGGACGCCTCACGCCCGGGCAATACTTTCAACATAGTTAAGAAGCGGCGCTAGCAAATATCGTTTTTGCTTCCGGCCTCCACGCCGTCAACCATCAGTGGAGCACCATACCTCGGAGCGCCCGAGTCCCTTGCGCGCTCAAGCACCGACACCCATCCCATAATTGGCTATAACCCCTTAGATATAAAGGAATATGCCATGTTGCTAAAATAAGGATAACTCAATTAGCAAGAGGACATAATTGTGAACGAATGGTTAAGAGCGCTTGAAAAATTAGACGAATCAAGGTGTTGCTGAAATTTAAGGCCGCGCTCAACTCGAAGGTTCATGTATTGGGAAGTTAAGGAACCGTTAATCCCGTTTGACTCTGCAATTTCTCGGGACCTAGGATCGAGATGACGGGGGATGCTTGGGTATGGGGTTCATCCTTGGCTCTGTCTCGTCGGGTTCAAACCTCCAAAGGGAGAAATTGACATGAAGAAGCTCATGACGATGACCCGGCAGTTCCGCGACGACGAAAACGGCGCTGCCATGGTCGAATACACGGTGCTGCTCGGCATCATCACGGTAGCAGTCATCGCGACGGTGGTGCTGGTCGGCACCTGGGTCGGCGGCAGATGGACCGCGCTGAATAGCGCTCTTACGGCTGCTACGGCGTAGTTCTCTGGCGGGCCTGAACTGAAAAGGCTTAGGCCCGCCGTTCTCACCAGAAGGTAGACGCCGTCTGGGTGCATATCAGTTGGTTGGCAGTCAGCATGCGCGCAAATACTGAAATAGTGATCTTTCTCAGTGTTGTGGTTCGCGTGTTGCCGGTCGACTTGAGGGGGACGGGGGATGCTTGAGTATGGATGTCATCCTCAGCTCGTCTCGTCGCGTTTAAATCTCCAAAGGGAGTGATTGGCATGAGTAAGTTCATGACTATGGCCAGGCAGTTCCGCGATGATGAGAACGGCGCTGCTATGGTCGAATATACCGTCTTGCTCGGCATCATCACGGTGGCCGTAATAGCGACCGTTGTGTTGGTCGGTACATGGGTCGGCGGGCAGTGGACAACGCTTAACTCGACACTTACCGCCGCTGCTTAGTGATACCCGGCAGGCCTGGGCGCAAATGCTTGGGCCGGCCTCTTTTTCAACCAGAGACAGGCGACCCTTGGGGGGCACGTAGTCGATTGAGTGGGTTGGGGTTATGCGCGCAAATACCGTCATCATGATCGTCCTCGCCGGCGTGTTCGGCGTGCTTGCCGTGGTGCTCGCCAATATCTGGCTGGCCAATCAGCGCAGCGCGCTTGCGCAGACAAACGATATCCAGCGCGATACCGTCGTTGTGGCCGCGGTGGCGCTGAAGTTCGGCGACACCCTGTCTGCCGACAAGTTGCGCGAAGTCGCATGGCCGGCGGGCGCGGTTCCGGCCGGCGCCTTCAGGACAACGGAAGAACTCCTGACGAAGGACGTCCCCCCTGGCGGAGGCTCCAAGCAGGCGTTGCAGTCGATCGGCGTCAACGAACCGGTTCTCGCAAGCAAGATCACCGGCCCGGGCCAGCGCGCCACGCTTTCGGCGGTGCTTGGCGAAGGCATGAAGGCAGTTTCCATTCGCGTCAACGACGTGCTTGGTGTCGCCGGCTTCGTCTTCCCGGGAGACCGGGTCGATGTGCTGCTGACGCGCACCGTGCGTGACAGTGACGGCACGGACCAGAGTTTTGTCGACGTGCTGCTGCAGGGCATGAAGGTGCTCGCCGTCGACCAGGTGGCCGACGAAAGCAAGGACAGCCCGACCGTCGTCAAATCGGTCACGCTCGAGGCCAGCACCAAGGACGCGCAGAAGCTGACGCTGGCAGCGGGTGCCGGCCAATTGTCGCTGGCACTTCGCCAGGCCGCCGCCAGCAAGGGCGAAACGACGGAGCGGGTGACGCTTTCCGACCTGACCGGCGAAATGCCGGCCGACGTCGCCAAAAAGCAAGCCGAACTCGCCAGACAGGCCGCGGCCGACGCGGCTGCGGCAGCCGAACGTCAGCGCGCGGAAGATGCGCAGAAGCGCGCCGACGACAAGATCGCAGGATTGGCACAGGCCGTGGACCGGGTGGGAAGCAAGCTCGACGAGTTGGGCAAGGTCAAGCCGACTCCGGCCGTGGCCTCCGCGCCGGAAGCCCGGGAAGTCGTCAAATATGTCACACCTGAGCCGCCGTCGCATGCCACCGTGGGCGTTTTTCGAGGGGTGAAGCTCGAGACATATGACGTGCCGCGACAACCATGATACGCTGCAACTAATAAGATGGGGCTGCCATCGGCAGCAATCGGGGAGACGGGGATGCAGGGGTTTTGGGTGAGGTTGGCTGCGGTCGCGCTGTCCTGTTTCGCGACGCTACCAACGTGGAGTCTGGTGGCCGATGCCGCAGACCGCTTCATCGATGTGTCGAACCCCAGCGTTCATCGTGTTTTCCTGCCGATGTCGCAGTCGGTGACGATCGCGGTGAACGCCACCCTTGGCGATATCGTCGTCGGTGACGAAAAAATCGCCGACGCGCAGCCGATGACCGACCGCACGCTCTATGTCATCGGCAAGGGTGCCGGCACCACCACGGTTAATCTGTTCTCACCTGAAAAGCGCTCGCTCGGCGTCATCCAGATCGAGGTCGGCGTCGACGTCAGCGACATGGCGCAGGCGATCCGCCAGGTGGCGCCAAAGTCGCGCATCGAAGTTGCCTCGGTCAACGGCAGGGTCAGGCTTGGCGGTCATGTCAAGGACGGTGCCACGCTGGCGGCGATCATGGCGGTTGCGCAGCAATATGGTCCCGACGCCATCATCAATTCCGTCATCGTCGACGACAGCCAGCAGGTCAATTTGGAAGTGCGCGTGCTGGAAGCCAAGCGCAACACCGGCCGCGACCTCGGCGTGTCAATCAAGAGCACCAACAGCAGAGGCACGACCCGTACGGGTACTGGTGTTGCTGCCGTCGACGAAGACAACGTGGTGCTCGGACCGGGCAACCTGCTCAGCGGACTTCTGTCGAACTCCAGTCCCTTCGGAGCCCTGATCACCCGCGTTATCGACAACAACATCAAGGTCGATCTGATCATCGAGGCGCTGGAGTCCAAGGGCGCGGTGCGCATGCTCGCGAACCCCAACCTCACCACGCTTTCCGGCGAGGAAGCCAGCTTCAACGCCGGCGGCGAAGTGCCTATCCGCAGTCTCGACAAGGATGGCCAGATATTCATCACGTACAAGCAATTCGGCGTCAATCTGGTGTTCACGCCGGTCGTACTCGACGACGGCAAGATCCACATGCGGCTGGCGCCGGAGGTCAGCGACCTGACCGGTTTCACCAGCGCCGGCGATCCGATCTTCACCAACCGCAAGCTGGAAACCGTCGTCGAATTACGCGACGGCCAGAGCTTCGCGGTCGGCGGGCTTCTGTCGAGCAAGACCAGCAAGCTCCAGGACCAGGTGCCATGGCTCGGCCAGGTGCCGGTTATCGGGACATTGTTTCGCAGTTCAAGCAACCAGAAGGAAGAAACCGAACTGGTCGTCATCGTCACGCCGCATCTTGTGCGGCCGGTAAAGCCCGGCGAACAGCTGGCAACGCCCTTCGACAAGACACGGCCCGCCAACGACCCGGAATTCTTCGTGCTCGGCCAGCTCGAAGTGAACAAGGACATGATCCGAAAATATGAAACCGGCGACGGCGTCACTGGCCCCTATGGCCATATGCTCAACTTCAAATCGAAGGACAAGATGCTCTATGTCAAGAAATAGCGCCTTGATCCTCATTCTATCCACCGGCCTGCTGACGGGCTGTGCAGCGGACTATCTGAATCACTACGATTCGGTGACCTTGGCCGCGGGCGACTCGCAGAAGCACAATTCGCTGCTGCAGACAGTCGATCCGTTTAACCCGGCCTCCAGGAATACACACATAGGAGGCGATGGTGCGCGCGCAGCCGCTGTTGCCAACAACTACAAATTTCCACCACCGCCGCCGCCACCGCCTGCCATCACGGTCAATGTCGGCGGGGCGGGGTCGGGTGTGACGACGCCGTAACTGAAACGGAAGGATGCGGTTTCAGCGCGCCAGGCCAAACGAGGAACCCGGCGTCAGGGAGCAAAGAGTAAGGCCATGCTGCGAACCATTCGCGCGTTCTGGCACGATCAGAGGGGAATAGCGCTGCTCCTCGTCAGCGTTACGCTGCCGGCGATCATCGGCTTTTCCCTGCTGGCGATCGACATGAGCCGGGCCAATAATCTCCACAATGATTTGCAAAAGGCGGCGGATGCCTTTGCGTTGGCTGGAGCCGCCGAGCTTGATGGCTTGCCGGGTTCATGGGCCAGAGCCGAACGCGCCATGGCGACACTTGTTGCCAACCAGGCCGCATTCTCGACCGTTGGCACCAATGGCCGGTTCACTTTGACTTCCGGGCAACCGGGCGGCACCGCACAATGCAACAGCGCCGGCAACATTTCGTGGTGTTTCCTCAAGAGCTTGCCCGTGTCGGACGGAACTCCGGTCACCAGCGCAAATTATGCCAATGCAACGCAGTCCATCGGCGAAGATGAAACCGCGTTCGTTGAAGTGAAGGTGGCGCCGACCGGTTTCGCCGCAATATTCCCGGCGTCGTTTCTGACGGGCAATTCGGCCAGTAACAGCTTCAACGTTGCAGCCCGGGCGACTGCCGGGTTCACGTCGGGCGTCTGCGATTACACGCCCGTTTTCATGTGCAACCCATATGAGGACACATCCATCACCGGCGGCGTCACGCTGGAACAGGCGGCACAAACCCGGCAATACCGTCGCCGCCAGATCGTGCTGCGCGGCGACGGATCTTACTTTCCCGGCAACTTCGCTTTCCTGGCTTCGCCATTTGGCAATGGTGCCAATCAACTCGAAAAGATGCTCGCCGACTCCAAGCCGCAGAATTGCTATTCGCGGGACGGCGTCGATACGGAGCCGGGACAGAATGCCGGGCCTGTAGAGAATGGCATCAACTCGCGCTTCGGCATCGATTCGTCGAACTACTCGGACGGACCTGGGGTCAATGTGCGCAAGGGTGCCACGAACGGCAGCCAGTTCGTCGCGAGCAACAAGGTCGACTACGAAACAGACCCGACAAAGGGTGTCGGGCTTGAGCGCGATTCGTGCCAGATCGCCGGCAACTGCACCATGATGGGCGGCCGCATGGGCGACGGTGACTGGAATTTCGCGCGCTATTGGGCCGCCAATCATCCCACACGTGCCGTGCCAGCGGCTCTATCGGGAACCGGCGCCAATCTCCCGACCCGTTATGAGGTGTATCGCTACGAGATCGACAACAACATCTATCAGGATCCTTCAGTCGGTGGCGAAACGGGTATCCCGCCTGCGGCGGCAGGCACCCCGATCTCGACGCCTGACCGCCGGTTGCTTTACGGCGCAATCCTGGACTGCAATGCGCTTCAGGCTTCGGGCACGAATTTCAGCGGCCGCCAGACGGGGATTCCCGTGAGGAGGTTCGGCAGCTTCTTCATCACCGAGCCTATCAAGGACGGGAAGAATATCTACGTCGAGTTGGTCGACATCACCGGCAAGGGCGGCAACGGTACGCTCGACAACTACCTGCGCGACGAAGCGCAGCTCTACCGGTGACCGCGATGTTCAAGATGCTGTCCCGATATCTTGATCGATTTCGTCACGATCAACGCGGCGCGGTGATTGTCGAGATGACACTGATCACGCCGCTGATGCTGGTTTTGTCGGCGGGAGTGTTCGAGTTCGGCAACCTGATCCATGACAAGCTGCTGATGGAGGCCGGGCTTACAGACGCCGCTCGCTATGCCGCGCGCTGCAACAGTCAGTTGTATACCGACTCCGGGCTGGCGGCGATCGACTGTACCACCATTGCCGCGAACATCGCCGTCTACGGCAAGCCATCCGTAACCGTTGTTAACGGCGCAGTAACCGATACTCCGCGCGTCAGCGGCTGGCAGACATCGAATGTCACCGTGACCACCAACAACTCCTGCCAGGACACCGTGGTGGGCGGCGTTACCCAATATCGCGCCACCACGGCACAAGTCTGCACCGTCCGCGCGTCCGGTACCTACCCATACACCGGTGTCGGGATGCTGTCTTTCATCGGCATCGGGCCGATCACGCTTCAGGGCTCCCACGACGAGCGGTTGATCCGGTTCTGATCATGATCCAGCGTTTCGCAAAATCGGAAGACGGCGCGGCGATGGTGGAAATGACCATCGTATCGACGCTGCTGTTCTCGCTTGTCCTGGGGTTCGTCGATTTCGGCTATGCGTTCTATCAATGGAATGCGGCCACCAAGGCGGTTCAAGTCGGCGCCCGGCTGGCGTCGATATCGGATGCGGTTGCAACCAACCTCGCGACCGCGGGTCCGATCTCGTCTCCCGGCGCCCCGATTGTCGCCGGCGCGTATGGTCCCTTTGTCTGCACCTACACCGCCGGCACGGGCGGCTGCAGCAACGGCGGCGGCTTCAGCGCCGCCAATTTCAGTCGCATCTTTCGTGGTGACACCGCAAACACCAATGATGATGCCTGTCCCAATGTGGGCACTAACCAGCGGCCCGGCATGTGTCACTTCTTCCCGGGCTTGCTGCGCAGCAACGTCGTCGTCACTTATTCGGCCACCGGCCTTGGCTATCAGACCCGGCTAAGCGGTCCGGTGCCGACAATCACCGTCAGCCTGCAGAACAGGACCTTCCAGTTCTTCTTCCTGCAGGGACTGATGGGTTTCGCCAACATCAACATGCCCTCCATGCTGAGCACGGTCACGGGCGAAGATCTGAAGAGCATCTGGCCATGAACGCCATCAACACCAAGGTTACTCCGACCAAGCGAAAGCAGGTGGCGCTGTTCTCGTCGGATCCGAATTTCAAGCGCGAGGTGGCGACGCGGCTCGATGCGCTGGCGATCTATGACGTCAGGGTTGCCGAGACGGATGATTTTCTCAAAGGTCCGCCGGCCGATACGCGCCCCGGCATCGTCATCCTCGATCTCGGCGGTGGCGAGTTGCTCGGCAAGCCCGGCATCGTCGAGGCGCGCGCGCTGTGGGCGACGGTGCCGCTGATCGCGGTTTCCGACGAGCTGACGTCGGAACAGACGCGGGTCCTGGTGCGCATGAATGCCTCGGACTGGCTGCACAAGCCGCTCGACGGCAAGGAACTGCTCAACGCGGTGACCTTCCACGATACCGGCAACCAGGGCACCAAAAGCCGGATCATCACCTTCATCAGCGCCAGCGGCGGCGCCGGCGCCACGACGCTGGCGCTTTCGGCGGCCGAATTCCTCGCCTCGAAATCGGCTGAGCGCGCGGCTTCGACCTGCCTGGTCGATCTCGACTTCCAGAGCGCCAATTGCGGCGCCTATCTCAATCTGTTCAACCAGTTCGATCTGGCGGGCATTATCAATCAGCCGGAAAGGCTGGATGTCGAGCTGATGGATGTCATCAAGCTCACGCGCCCTTCCGGTCTCACCCTTTATGCGTTCGAGAGGCCGCAACTGCCCTTCGAGCCGCACGGCAGCGATTTCGTCTTCCGGCTCCTGGACCTCGTCGCCTACCGCTTCGACGACATCGTCATCGACCTGCCCAATATCGAAACGCCCTGGCACAATTCGGTGCTGTCGACCAGCGACGAAATCTTCATCGTCTTCGAACTCAACGTCGCTTCGCTGCGGCAAGGCAAGCGACTCTACAAGAAGATTCGCGAACTGCGCGGCAATGCGGTCAGCATCACCCTCGTCGCCAACAAGCACAAGCGCAAATGGTTCGGGAACCATTTTTCGCGCAGCGAGCTCGAGAAGATATTCAAGGCGCCGCACATCAAATCGGTCGCGCTGGACAACGCTCTTCTGACCGATGCCTTGAACCGGGCGATCCTGCCCTCCGAAGTGGATGGCAGGGCGCGCTTCAACAAGGATCTGAAGAAGATGTTCAAAGAGCGGCTCGATGACGCTGCCCGGTAGAGAAGGCCTCGTCCCCAGGCTGGCCGGCACCTGCGTGCTTGGCCTGGTGCTGGCGATGTGCGCCCCGGGCTTCGCCGAGGCGCGGTCGGGGCTTTCGGATCGGCCGCCGCTGCCGGCGATGGGGCCCAGCCTGCGCAAGGCGGTTGCCTTCGCGACCACCGAACAGCCGGGAACGATCATCATCCGCAAGAGCGAGAAGGCGCTTTACCTGGTGACCCGCCAGGGCCAAGCATTGCGCTACCAGATCAGCGTCGGGCGTGACGGATTTGGCTGGACCGGGGTGGTGAAGGTCGGTGCCAAGACGGAATGGCCGCAGTGGCGCCCACCCCGGGAAATGCGCGCCCGCCAACCGGAGCTGCCGGAGCTGGTGCCCTCGGGTCCCTATAACCCCTTGGGCGCGCGGGCGCTGTATCTGCTTCGGGACGGACAGGACACGCTCTATCGCATCCATGGCACCAACGATCCCAAGGGCGTGGGATTCGATGGCACGTCGGGCTGCTTTCGCCTTACCAACACGGATGTGATCGATCTTTTCAAGCGCGTGCCAGTTGGCACCAAGGTGGTGGTTCAATGACGACGATCAGCGACCCGCATGTACCGACTGTCTCGGCCGAGCCGGTTGAACCGCAACTGCTCGGCAGGGATGCGAGCCGGTCGCGGCTGGCGGTCGTCGTCGGCGTTGGATTGACCCTGTTTGCCGTACTGAACGCAACCGCCGCCATCTACCTCTATCGCGGCATCAGCGACCTGCGCACCGTGGAGGGACGTCTCGAGGAGCTCGGCGCGTTCGAGCAGCGGATCGTCGCCCGGCTCGACACGGTCAACAACGGTTTTCAGAGCCGGTTCGAAAAGCTGGACAGCCAATTGCAGGGCAATTTCAACGAAATCAACGGCAGCATAGCCCGGTTGCAACAAAACCCGCCCTCGGCGCGCGACGCTGACGTCTCGGGCGCACCGGAGCCCGTCGTCACGACGAGTGCCGTGGCGGAAGCTTCTCCGGACACCGAAGTCGCGGCGGAACCTGCAATTGCCGATACGCCGCGGCCACCCAAGAGAAGGGTTGCCGCCGCGCCCCCTGGCCCGAACCCCGCCTACCAGCGAACGGAAACGCCGGACGGCAAGGTCTATTATCGCAAGATCAATTGAGGCGTATCGGGTTCCGGTGAAGCCGGACGGAGCCGAGCCTCATGCAGTTGCCGACGTCCGGACGTTTTCGAAACGCCCCATGCCAGACTAAAGATCCCGTCCCAAAGTCATGAGACGCAGGGCCAGAGCCTCACCGCGCAGTCGCGTCTCGCGAAGGAACGCGACGTGACAGTACGCGCAGGCCGCGAAGCCCAGAACGAGCACCAGGCTGTTCTGCCAGGTAAAATCGATCTTCAGGGCGAATTGGAGGCCGTTGGACATCGGAAATGCCGCGACCGTGCTCGCCGTCTCCGAATGACTGCTGGACGCGATCATCAGTCCGGCAAAGAGCAAGGCGACGTGGTTGGCCAGGAAGAAGGCGGCCGCCGGTCTCACACGGCAAGCGCTCCAGAACACGAGTGCCGCGGCAACCAGGATGACGGCATCCAGGGCCATCGAACCGTGGAGATACGGGTCGATCTGTTGCCAGAACATCGCCGATAAGGGGCGCAGTTCAAGCCAGATCCTCCACATGGCGGGGCTGGCGGGATAGCTCCCGAGCAGCATGGTCGCCATTCGCTCGCAGGCCAAAACCACCAGGATGAAAGCCGGAAAAGCGAAGAGTAGTATCGGCCTGCGCTTCATTTTAACCTCTACAATCTGGCATCAGCATAGATTGCAGAGATTGAGCGAGGCTTAACGCGCCACTATGGCCGTGCTTGGCAGTTCATTCGGGCAGCCCTCAATTCAGTATCGGCCGTTCATGCCGTGGTCGCATGATCTTGGCCGAACGCCGCCAAATTTCCGCGGCTGCCTTCCGGCCCATGCAGGCTTCATACGATTCTGCCGGCATCGAGCCGTATGTGCGCCTGGACTTTTCCACAAAAGGCGGCGATTGGCTGAAGCCGCAGCCAACCCATTTTTGTGCCATTTTTGCTACATTTCCCAACCTTATGGCTCAGATGAGCGATTCAGGCTCCCCTATATTAATAATAACTCACATATTTTCTTGAAATTGTTGGATAGTCGCCTGAGACAAGGTCAGGCTTGGATCAGCGCCCGCAAAAGGGCGCAGGGGAAATGTTGGGGCGGGTTAAAATGAATACGAGAAGCATCTCGACTGTGAGCAAGCGCCTTGGTCTTTTGATGGCGGCTTCGATGCTGACCTGCGCAAGTGCGAGTGCGCTTACGCTCAAGGAAGCGATGGCGGTCGCCGTCGAATCCAATCCCGAAATCGGCCAAGCCATAGAAAATCGCGAAGCAATCGAGTTCGAGCTGCGTCAGGCCAAGGGCCTCTATCTTCCCAGCGTCGACGTGGAAGCGTCGGCCGGGGCTCGCCGTCTCGACAATTCCTCCCGGCGCGCGCTCTCGATAGAGCATGACGCACTTTATCCGGCGGAAACCGATCTGACGGTTTCGCAGACGCTCTACGACAGCGGCGCAAGGCGGGCCGAATTGAACCGCCAGGCCTCGCGCGTCGACGGCGCGTCGTTTCGTGTGCTGGAGCGGTCTGAATTCATCGGACTCTCGGTTGTCCAGGACTACCTCGAATACATGCTTCAGGCTTCGATCGTGGCAGAGGCAAAGAAGAACCTGGGCTTCCACCAAGCAATCCTCCACGACATCCAGGAAGGCATTGCTGGCGGCGGGTTGAACGAGGCCGACCGGCAACAGGCCGAAGAGCGCCTGTTCGCGGCCAAGGCCCGCATGCAGGAAGCCTCGGAGGAGCTGGAGGCCTCGAGGATCCGGTTCTTCAAGACCGTCGGGAAGCCGTTGACCAATGCATCCAGGCCGGTCGATGTTTCCGGCGCGCTGCCAAGGTCGCTGGACGATGCGATTGGCCTTGCGCGGGAGAGCAATCCGCGCGTCCATATGGCCAACAGCGATATCGCCGCGGCGGCCTCGCTGGTGGATGCGGCTCGCGCGAAATACGGCCCCTCGGTCGTTGCCGAAGGCGTCGCCCGGGCTGGGTATGACATCGACGGTGACAATGGCGACACATCCGATCTGCAGGCCCGCCTGGTGCTGCGGTGGAACCTTTACAGGGGCGGCATCGACAAGGCCAATGAGCAAGAGCAGATCCGCCGCACCAGCGAGCAGCGGCTTGCGCAGCACCAGGTACTGCGGGAAATCGAAGAAGCCGTTCGTACATCGTGGGATCGCCGCTTCCGGCAAGCCGACCTGGCAAAGACGCTGAAGCTGCAGGCCGCTTCCAACGAGAAGCTGGTCGCGTCCTATCGCGAGCAATTCAAGGTCGGGCAGCGCTCGCTGCTCGATGTGCTGGATGCGCAGAATACGCGTTTCAACACGGCGACACTGGCCGACACAGCATCCTACGCCTCTCTCTTTGCCCAATACCGGCTTCTCGCGGCCACCGGCCAGTTGCTGAAAACGATGGACATCCGGCCGCCAAAACAGGCCGCGGCCTATGCGCGGACCGAGTTCGGCGCACCGGAAACGGCCGACACGGAAACCTATGCGCGCACGCCGTCGGAACAGAAGAACGACCTGCCATTCGATATCCTGGCACCGGTCAGGAAAAAGTAAGCGAATGTAAGGACCGATCGAAAGTCCCTAAGGGCAGATCGTGAACCAGCAACCTAACATCCTCTCCCCGAAGGAGGCGTTCAAGGCCTGCTTCTCGGCCGTTGCCGGGTATCTCGGCAGGCCGAGCGCGCAAACGGTGCTGTTCGCCGGCGTGCCGCTGTCGGACATGCATATCGACATCGAAGCCATCCGGCATATTGCCGAGCGCATCGGCCTCGAAATCACCGAATTCAGCCATCGCGAGTTTCTTCGGGGACGCATCGACCTCCCCGCCATCGTGTTTCGCGTCAGTCAATTGCCGGTTGCCCTGCTGGCCGAAACGGAGGACGGCGCATTCACGACCGCTCCCCAGGAAGACGGCCGCCTAACCATCACGAAATCCGAATTGGCCGCCAGCTACATCAGTGGCGGCGTTTCCTTCTCGATCACATACGCCAACACTGCCGAAGGGATGAATGTCGGTTCGGCGCCGAAGATCGAGCGGCGACATTGGCTGACGGGGACGATGGGTCCGTTCTGGCGCACCTATTCGAAGGTTATCCTGGCGGCAATCTTCATCAACATGCTGGCCATCGCCTCGCCGATCTTCACCATGAACGTCTATGACAGGATCTTGCCGAACAAGGCGATATCGACGCTGTGGGTGCTGTCGATCGGCATCGCCGCGGTGATCCTGTTCGACCTGCTCCTGAAGACCGCCAGAGCGTCCCTCATCGACTATGCCGGGCGCAAGGCGGATCTGCGCATTTCCTATTTGCTGTTCGAGAAAGTGCTGAACTCGTCCCTGTCGGCGCGGCCAGGCTCGACAGGCGAATATGCAAATCGGGTGACACAGTATGAATTCGTGCGCGAATTCTTCACGTCCAACACCATAAGCGTGTTTATCGACACCGCCTTCGTGTTCGTCTTTCTCCTGGTCATCTATGCGATTGGCGGATGGCTGGTCATCATACCGGCGCTGGCCTTCGTGGCTTCCGTGATCGTCGGGCTGATCACGCAACGGCGCATCGGCAAGCGTGTCGCGGCCTCCATGAACGAGGCCTCGCAGCGGCAGGCCCTGCTGGTCGAATCCATCTCCACACTGGAGACGATCAAGTCGCTGCGGGCCGAGGCGTATCTGTTGCGAAAATGGGGAGAGCACTCCAAGAACGCGTCCAACACATCCGAGAAGATCAAGCAGCTTTCGGCGGCGGCCGGCAACATAACGCAGGCCATCCAGCAAATGGTCACCGTCGCCCTGATCGTGGCAGGCGCCTACGCCTTCTCGGAAGGACACGTCTCCACCGGAGCCATTATCGGCACCGTGATGCTGGCCGGCCGGGCGGTGTCTCCACTCGGCCAGATCGCCATCACCTTGTCCAGGCTTCGCCAGGCCATGCTCTCCTTGCGCATGGTGAACTCGATCATGGCGCAGCCGGAGGATCGCCCGGATACGGTGGGTTTCGTCAACCGGCCCATTCGCAACGGCGCCATGGTGTTCAGGAATGTCGGTTTTGTCTATCCGGGCTCCGAGAACGAGGTCCTGACCGGTCTGAATTTCTCGGTGAAGCCGGGTGAGCGCATCGGCATCATCGGCCGCATAGGTTCGGGAAAGACAACGATGGGCCGGCTGATCGGCAGGCTCTTCCTGCCGACGTCAGGCGAGCTGCTGCTGGACGGGATCGACATCCGCCAATACCACCCTTCGGAGGTTCGCGCCGCGGTCGGGATCGTCGCGCAGGCTAACGATCTGTTTTCGGGCACCATCAAGGAAAACCTCCTGATGGCATGTCCGGAGGCGACCGATGAGCAGATCGTCGAAGCGGCAAAGGCTGCCGGCGTCGACGATTTCGTCTCCCGTCACCCGCGTGGCTACGACATGAATGTCGGCGAGCGCGGCACCAATCTCTCGGGCGGCCAAAGGCAGACGATGGCGATTGCCCGTCTGTTGCTGACCAGACCGAAAATCGTCTTCCTGGACGAGCCGTCGGGTTCGATGGACCTGGCTTCCGAGCGGCAGCTGATCAAGCAGCTCAAAGTGGCTTTCGACAGGAACACGACGCTGATCATTTCAACGCATCGCTTCAGCATGCTCGAACTGGCCGACCGTCTGATCGTCATCGAGCAAGGCAGGATCGTTGCCGATGGACCAAAGGACCAAGTGATACAGGCGCTGCAGAAAACAAGCACCTGAAAAACAGACTTATTGAACGCATTCAATGCGTTGGGGTTAGGACATGCTTGCAAGGGAAGACCGGCCGCCGCTTTTCGCGTCGGCGTCCTTGTTCATCATAGGGGCACTCTTTGTGTCTTCCGTCGCCTGGGCGTCCTTTGCCGAGGTCGACGAAATCGCGCGCGGCGAAGGCAAGGTCATACCGGCTTCCAAGACCCAGATCATCCAGGCCAGCGAGCCGGGCGTCGTTCAGGAAATTGCCGTGAAGATCGGGCAGATCGTCAAGAAGAACGATCTCATCATCCGCCTCGACAACACGATGAACACGTCCAGCCTCGGCGAGCAACAGGCCAAGGCACGGGCGCTCCAGACGCGCATTGCACGGCTGAAATTCGAGCAGACCGGCAATATCGACGGTCCATTTCCCTGTCCGGCCGAAATCCAGAAGGTCGCGCCGGAAATCTGCGACAACGAGCAGAAGCTGCTCGTTGCGCGCCGTGACAACTTCCAGGTCAAGCTGTCGGTCCTCAAGTCGCGCCTCGATCAGCGCCTGAACGAATTGGACGAAGCCAACGCCAATCTCGATCGCCTCACCAAGAACCTCGAAGTCAGCGACCGGGAAACGGCGCTGGTCGAATCCATGGTCAAGAAGGGGCTGATGGCCAGGACCGAGCAGATCCGCGTCGAGCGGGAGCAGACCGAACTGCATGGGCAGCTGAACCTCGCCGGTGAAACCGTCAAGAAAGCCAAGGCGGCCATCACCGAAGCCCAGCTTCAAGTCAACGAACTCGGCCTGCAGCTGCAACAGGAGGCGCTGAGCGACCTGACCCAGGCGCTGGCCGATCTTTCGGTCGTCGATGAGACCATACGCGGCGCCACCGACAAGGTGGCGCGCACGGACATCCGCTCGCCTGTCGACGGCATCGTCAACACGCTTGACATCAACACGGTCGGCGCCTTCGTGCAGCCCGGCGCGGTCGTGGCCGGGATCGTGCCGACATCCGAGACCCTGCTGGTCGAAGCGCGGGTTTCACCGCGCGATGTTGCCTTCATCCGGCCGGACCAGGACGCGCTGATCAAGATTACCGCTTATGATTTCTCGATCTTCGGCGGCATCGAGGGCAAGGTCTCCAACATCACCGCCGACAGCCTGGTCGACCAGAAGACGGGCGAGCCCTACTATCAGGTGCGCGTCGCAACCGAGAGGTCAACGCTGACACGAGATGGCAAGACGTATTCGATCATCCCTGGCATGATCTGTTCGGTCGATATCAAGACCGGACGCAAAACAATCCTCACCTATCTGCTCAAGCCGATCAACAAGGCACGCGAGGAGGCAATGAGTGAACGATAACATCAGCTCTCCCGCCGCCGATCGCGAGCGGCTGCTGCCACCCATGGCGACTGAGGATTTCGAGCTGGAATTCCGGGTTGTGGCGCGTGGCGGCACGCGACGCGGCATTCGTCTGGAGCGGGCATTCTGGACCACGCTGAAGCAGATGGCCGAAAGCCGCAAGTGCACGATCGGCATGCTGATCGACGAGATCGCCGAAAGCCATGCCCACACAGGAAACCTGACGTCGGCAATCCGGGTGGCCTGCATGCGCGGACTGGCCGACGAAAACCAAACCTTGCGAAGGCTTGCGTCGATCAAGACGATCAACGCCATTCTGGTCGCCTGCCCGTCGCCGGCGTTTGCGCTCTCATCGTCGAAGAGGATCCTGACCTTCAACGCGCCGTTCCAGCAACTGGTCAGGCGTCAATTGCCGGTCGCGCCAAGCGAAGATGCGCGCCACGACCTGAAGCTTGCCCTGGATCTCAACGTCGCTGACATATTCGCGCGGCTCGACGCCAATGGCGAAACGCCGGTCGCCACCGGTTTCGTCATCGGCGCGGGCGACCGCCGCTACCGGGGGCAATTGAATGCGGTGCGAGCGCCGGTGCTCGAACCGGAGCTGCTGATGGCCTTCGTTTTCGGCGGCTAGTGCCTATCGCCCGAAAGTGACCCCGGTTCCGGGGAGACGACACGAGAGTGAAGGCGTGCCGAACCGGGTGCTTCGCTTGGCTATGCTATGGCTGCAGGCCCTCGCCAGGTGCGACCGTCGCAAGTCCGCCCTTGATATCGGCGACCTGGGCCGCGCCGGGCCTGGTGCCGTGGATCCACGCGCGGTCGGTGCTGAACGAGTACAATGGCACGTAGTCTGGAAGATCGCTGTCGCGCGAGACGACGTTGCTCAGGCTGTCCAGAATGAAGACGCCGCTGCCGGTGCTGACCGACAGCACGGCATGAAAGAAACCGCGCTTGCGATCCTGCAGGACGACGAGCGACATGCTCTGCGCCGGAATGCCGGCACGCAGCAGCGCCGCCATCTTGAGAATGGCGAAATCCTCGCAGTCGCCCGCCCGCCGCTCGAGAATTTCGGAAGGCTTGGCCCAGTAGTCGAGCTTGCCGTAAACCACGCTGTCCTTCTTGTAGGCGATCGCGTGATTTATGCTCGAGTTGACGAAGGATAGCTTGTCCACAAACCGCTTGTCCCTGGCGGCGTTGACGATCGCGGTGAAGATGCTGTTCTTGCCGTCGCACGCAGTGCCCGCGGAACAGTCGACGATTGCCTTGTAGACCGGCGCCCAACGCGCGGAAACCGGAAAATTATGCATGGACAGCGCAACCGATCCGAACACGCCGGGAATGATCGCCGCCGTCTGGATGGGATCGATACCGGCATTGCCTTGCACCGCCGAAAGGCCGGTTTCCTGATCGCTGGCGGCTGGACCGTAGCTGCCGAGAACCATGCCTATCCTGTAGGCCGAGGCTGGCTGCCAAGGCTGCGGCCGCAGCAGCGAAATGCCACCGAGGGCAGGAGGCGTTTCGACGTTCGCCAGCAGCGAATCGACACGATCGGCGCCGGCTGGGAACGTGCTGGCGAGCGATGGATGCGACAGGCCGAAAATGCCGATTGCCAGCAGCAGCGCTTTGAGCCCGGTTGCCCCCAGGGCAGATTTTTCTTTTGTCATAACGCCCACCTTTGACTGTGGACGCTACCAATCTCGTCTCAAATTATTGGAAATGAAGGTGGATAAGTTTTCTGTACTTCATGTCAGTTGTTTTGTGTAAAATTTTATACAAATTTATACTTCTGTTTACCAAGCGACCAAAGCCAGACCCCGCCAAGCGGATTGCACATTGGCCAATGTATATCAGGTTATATGTTTCGAGTTTACCACGCATAAAAAATGCCGAAGCCTGCATACCAGGATATATGAAACGGATTGCGGGACAGTTGCAAAGTAGAAGTGGCCCATGTCTCTTTCCGGGAAATGCCGGAGGGGTTTGGCTATGACCACCAGTAACGATTTGGACACCGTCTCTCATTCCTGGGACGAGCACTCTCAACATAACGGCCTGCCGTCGCAGGCGCAGATGCAGGTCGCGGAGGCCAGCCCGGCGCAAAAGGCCGCCCCGGCCGCCGCTGAACCGGTTCCCGTCGATGTCGGCAACGGCACGCCCGTCAAACCGGAAGCACCCGCGGAGGCCAAGGCCCCGGCGGCAGCCGCGCCGCACGAATATGTGGCCGACGCCAACCATGTGGTGAAGCTTCCGGCCAACGTCTCGATCGACAACATCAAGGTCGACGGCCATAACCTCGTGCTCGAGCAGGCGGACGGTTCGGTGATCGTCATCAAGGACGGCGCCCTCAACGTGCCGACCTTCATCATCGGCGATGTCGAAGTGCCTCGCGTTGCCTTGATCGCGGCGTTGGAAGCAAGTCATGTCGACGTCGCCTTCGGCGCCGACGGATCGATATCGGCAGGCGCTGCCGGTTCACCCTCGAGTGCCGGCGGAGACTTCTCGATTCCGCCCGGCGGTATCGGCGACGGATTCGGTCTCTCGGCGCTATTGCCGCCGACGGATCTGGCGTTCGGTCAGCCGGATCATCGCGAGCTGTTCCCGTCTTTGGTCGACAGGCCGGTTTCGGTGGTGGCCACGTCATTGCTCACCCCGGACCAGGCGGCCAGTGAAACCGGCCTCAACGGCGGCCCGTCACAGTCGCCGGGTAGCAACGCGGCGAGTAGTGCGGAAACCTCCGGGGTCGGATCGATCAGTGTCAACGCGCCGGATGGGGTCGGGTCAATCGTCATCAACGGCGTCGCCGTCACCGCTGCCGGCCAGCAGATTCCAGGCCAGTTCGGCTACATCACGATCCTTTCCTTCGATCCCAACACCGGCCACATCGACTACGATTATACGGTCACCCATTCGGTCACCCATCCCGATCAGACAACCGGATTTGATCCCAGCGACACGGTTCCCGACAATTTCAGCGTCACGGTTACGGATGTTGACGGCGATTCGGCCAGTACCACTTTTGCCGTCGCTATCATCGACGACGTGCCGACGGCGGTTGCCGATACGGACAGCGTTACGGAAGGCGGCACGGTGAACGGCAACGTGATTGCCGGGCTTGGCAGCGACGGCAATCCGGCTGGCGCCGACACTAAGGGCGCCGATGGCGCTTCGGTGAGTGGCGTCACCGGCGCCGGGGCGACGACGGTGGTGGGCGGAGAATTCCATGTCGTTGGCCAGTACGGCACGCTGACGCTGAGCGCGGACGGGACCTACAGCTACGTTGCCAATGCCAACATCAGCAACGCTTCGCCGGTGACGGACACTTTCACCTACACGCTGAAGGACGGCGACGGCGACACCTCGCAGACGACGCTGAATATCACCATCAGCGACGGGGTTGACCCGTCGGTGCTGACGAACGCGATCATCACCGTGGACGAGGCAGGGCTCGGCACCGTCAATGCCACCGGCAGCGCGGCCGCGACCAATGTCGAGGACGGCAGCGGAACGGTATCGTTCCATGCCGGTTCGGACAACATCACCGGGATGGCGTTCACGTCGGTCGCCGGAATCACGGCGGACGTCAACGGGGTTGCCGGCGCCGACATCGTCTGGACGCTCGTCGGCCCGACGCAGATCACCGGTTCGATCAACGGCGTCGATGCCATCCATATCGACCTGGTCGCATCGTCGCTGCCGATCCTGGCGGGCACCGACGGGTTCGCCACAGTCAATGTGACGCTGCTCGACAACTTCCCGCATCCCGACGCGGGTGGGCAGAACGTCATCAACCTGACCGGCATCAATGTGGTCGCCACCGATACGGACGGCAGCCAGGCGAGCGCAACGGTTCAGGTCAATGTCGACGACGACATACCGGTTGCGGTGAATGACGGTCAATCCGCGACGGAAGGCGGCGCGGCGATCGTGGCGAACGCGGCCAATGGCGTTCTGGCGAACGACCATGTCGGTGCGGACCAGCCCGGCACGGTGACGGCGGTGACGGGCGGTACGGTCGGCAACCCGATCGCGACGGCTTATGGCACGCTGACGCTGAACAGCGACGGCTCCTATGTCTATACCCCGAAGGCGTCGGTGCCGGACGGGACAGTGGACAGCTTCACCTACACGATGAAGGACGCGGACGGGGACACCTCGCAGGCGGTCCTGTCGTTCACCTTCTCGGGCGACAGCAATCATGCGACGGCGGGCGTGTCCGCAACCCTGGTCGACGAGGACGACCTTGCCACGGGCAACCATGACACAGCCCTGGGTGACGACACACCGAGCGCACAGCCCGGGACGCTGACGCACAATTATGGCGCGGACGGCGCGGGCCACATCGCGCTGGTGTCCGGATCGGAGACGGTGAACGGCACCACCTACACCTACACGGCGAATGGGGCGGGCACGCAGATCATCGCGTCGGCCGGCGGCGTCAATGTGTTCCAGGTCGACCTGACCAATGCGGTCACCGGCACCTATACGGTAACGCTGCTGTCGCCGGTCCAGCATCCGATCGCGGGCACCGAGGACAATCTCGCCTTCAATCTGAGCTACAAGGTCTATGACGCCGACGACACGGCTGCAACGGCCGCGACCGGCACGCTGACCGTGACAGTCGACGACGACATACCGGTTGCGGTGAATGACGGTCAATCCGCGACGGAAGGCGGCGCGGCGATCGTGGCGAACGCGGCCAATGGCGTTCTGGCGAACGACCATGTCGGTGCGGACCAGCCCGGCACGGTGACGGCGGTGACGGGCGGTACGGTCGGCAACCCGATCGCGACGGCTTATGGCACGCTGACGCTGAACAGCGACGGCTCCTATGTCTATACCCCGAAGGCGTCGGTGCCGGACGGGACAGTGGACAGCTTCACCTACACGATGAAGGACGCGGACGGGGACACCTCGCAGGCGGTCCTGTCGTTCACCTTCTCGGGCGACAGCAATCATGCGACGGCGGGCGTGTCCGCAACCCTGGTCGACGAGGACGACCTTGCCACGGGCAACCATGACACAGCCCTGGGTGACGACACACCGAGCGCACAGCCCGGGACGCTGACGCACAATTATGGCGCGGACGGCGCGGGCCACATCGCGCTGGTGTCCGGATCGGAGACGGTGAACGGCACCACCTACACCTACACGGCGAATGGGGCGGGCACGCAGATCATCGCGTCGGCCGGCGGCGTCAATGTGTTCCAGGTCGACCTGACCAATGCGGTCACCGGCACCTATACGGTAACGCTGCTGTCGCCGGTCCAGCATCCGATCGCGGGCACCGAGGACAATCTCGCCTTCAATCTGAGCTACAAGGTCTATGACGCCGACGACACGGCTGCAACGGCCGCGACCGGCACGCTGACCGTGACAGTCGACGACGACATACCGGTTGCG
>NZ_NSFV01000016.1 GCF_002295115.1 Mesorhizobium sp. WSM4311
TCATCCTGCCGGACGTGCCGGAAATCATCTCGCCGATCATCTACGCGCTGCCGATCCAGATGCTGGCCTATTTCGCCGCCGTGTTCATGGGCACCGACGTCGACCAGCCGCGCAATCTGGCGAAATCGGTCACGGTGGAATAGCACTGTCACTGCTTGCTCGGCGGGCAGCAATTCGAAGTCCAGCTGGCGATAGCCCTTCTTTCGTCATCCACGGGCGGAGCAAGAGCGAAGCTCTGTCGCGCAGACCCGAGGATGACGAGGGAGGGATGTTTCGGCCTAATCGCGAACGGCAGCAGCTTCCGTTTGGAACACTGAGAGCCGCGTCATAGAGCGGGTCCTTTTAAAAACTTCGCAGTTCCAAACGGCGTCCCGGTTCACTAATGTTGCGCTGCAACCCGCGCCCGGTGAACCATGTCCGATGCTTCCAAGACCTCAGGCATGACCCGGCTGAGGAACTATTTCCTCACGGGGTTCGTCGTCTGCGCACCGCTGGCGATCACCGCCTATATCGCCTGGTCGTTCATCGGCTGGGTCGATTCCTGGGTAAAGCCCTATATTCCGGCGCGTTACAGCCCCGATACCTATCTGCCGTTTCCGGTCCCCGGGTTCGGGCTGATCGTCGCACTGATCCTGGTCACGCTGATCGGTTTCCTCACCGCCAACATTGTCGGCCGCGCCATTGTCGGTTTCGGCGAGCGCCTGCTTGGCCGCATGCCGCTGGTGCGCGGCATCTATGGCTCGCTGAAGCAGATCTTCGAGACCGTGCTGTCGAACAAGGGCGACATGTTCCGCCAGGTCGGACTGGTCGAATATCCGCGCAAGGGCGTGTGGTCGCTGGTGTTCGTCGCCAGCGAGAAGGAAACCGAGATCAATGAGAAGCTCGATCAGGAAGGCGATCCGCTGATCGCCGTGTTCATGCCCTGTACGCCGAATCCGACGACCGGGTTCCTGATGTATGTGCTGAAGTCCGACATCGTGCTGCTCGACATGACGATCGAGGACGGCGCCAAGCTGATCGTTTCGGCCGGGCTGGTGGCGCCCGAGGTGAAAAGCAAGATGGTGACGCTGAATGGCGAGCCGATCAACGGAACCGTCGCCAATCCGCCATTGGGGCCTCACCCGGCGCGCAGAAGCCGAACGGCCGCGTCGCGGCCGAACAAATAGAGCAGCAGGCGCAGCGCCTGGCCGCGGTCGGATTGCAGCTCCGGGTCGCGTGACAGGATAAGCCTTGCATCGTCGCGGGCTGCCTCCAGGAGATCGGCATGCGCCTCGATGCGCGCCACCTGGAAGCCCGGTGTGCCGGACTGGCGGGTGCCCAACAGCTCGCCTTCGCCGCGCAATTTCAGGTCTTCCTCGGCGATCAAAAAGCCGTCCTCGGTCTCGCGCATCACCGACAGCCGGCGTTTTGCCGTCTCGCCGAGCGGGTCCTTGTAGAGCAGCACGCAAGAGGATGGCTTGTCGCCGCGCCCGACCCGGCCGCGCAGCTGGTGCAGTTGCGCAAGGCCGAAGCGCTCGGCATGCTCGATGACCATGACGGTGGCATCGGGCACGTCGACGCCGACCTCGATGACCGTGGTGGCGATCAGGATGCGCGTCTCGCCCTCCTTGAAGGCGCGCATCGCCTCGTCCTTCTCGGTGCCCTTCATGCGGCCGTGGACAAGGCCGATGCGGTCGCCGAACAACGGTTTCAGCGAGGCAAAGCGATCCTCGGCCGACATCAGCTTGATCTCTTCGGATTCCTCGACCAGCGGGCAGATCCAGTAGATTTTCTGGCCCCCGGCGACGGCATCCTCCATGCGGTCGACCAGTTCGTCGAGACGCTCCAGCGGCAGCGTGACGGTACGGATCGGCTGTCGCCCGGCGGGCTTTTCCGTCAGCTTGGAGACATCCATGTCGCCGAAGGCGGTCAGTACCAGCGTGCGCGGGATCGGTGTGGCGGTCATCACCAGCATGTCTGGCGCGTCGCCCTTGGCGGTGATGGCAAGCCGCTGGTGGACGCCGAAACGATGCTGCTCGTCGATGACGGCGAGCACCAGATCGTGGAAGGTCACCGTCTCCTGGAATAGCGCGTGGGTGCCGACGACGATGTCGAGCTCGCCGCTTGCCAGGCCGGCCAATGTTTCGGTGCGTTCGCGGCCCTTTTCGCGGCCGGTGAGGATGGCGATGCGCAGGCCGACCTTGGCGGCGAGCGGCGCGATCGTCGCCAGATGCTGGCGCGCCAGGATTTCGGTCGGTGCCATCAGTGCCGCCTGGCCGCCGGCCTCGACGGCGCGCGCCATGGCAAGCAGCGCGACCACCGTCTTGCCCGAGCCGACATCGCCCTGTAGCAGCCGCAGCATGCGCTCGGGGTCGGCAAGGTCGGCATTGATTTCGGCCAGCGCGAATTCCTGGCTTGCGGTCAGCGAATAGGGAAGGGCTGCACGGAGTTTCTCGACGATGCGGCCGTCGCCGACCAGGGGGCGGCCGGACAGGCGGCGGATCTTTGCCCGCACCAGCGCCAGCGAGACCTGGCCCGCCAGCAACTCGTCATAGGCAAGACGCCGCCAGGCCGCGCCGTCGATGGAAACGTCGATGGGATCGGCCGGATTGTGGATGCGGGTAAGCGCGTCGGCAAAGCTGGGAAAGGTGTGCCGGCGCATGAAGGCGCCGTCCTGCCACTCCGGAAATTCGGGCAGTCGCGCCAGCGCCTGGCCGATCGCGCGGCGCAGCACCTTGCCCGAGAGGCCCGCGGTGAGCGGATAGACCGGCTCGACCAGCGGCAGGTTCTCCGCTTCGCTGGCCAGCGCGATGTGGTCGGGGTGAACCATGGTCGGGCGGCCGTTGAACCATTCCATGCGGCCCGAGACCACGACATGCTCGCCCACGGGCATTGCCTTTTCGAGATAGGCGGCGTGCGCATGAAAGAAGGTCAGGCCGATCTCGCCGGTATCGTCATGGGCGTAGACCCTGTAAGGCACCGACCGGTTGCCGCGCGGCGGCGGCTGGTGGCGGTCGATGCGCACGTCGAGGGTCACGATCTGGCCTTCCGCGGAACCGGCAATGCCCGGCCGACTGCGGCGGTCGATGACGGTATGCGGCAGCACGAACAGAAGGTCGCCGGCGCGGGCCGCTCGATCACCAAGATCAGCGGTGACGACCTTCTCGATCAGCGCGCCGACCTTCGGTCCGACGCCGGCAAGCGAAGTGATCGGAACAAACAGCGGATCGAGGATGGAAGGACGCATGATGTCAGCTTATGTCGCGACGGCTACAGCGCAAGGCTGACAGCCCCTTCTATCCACGCTATATGCGCCGCAGCAAGTGAGGATGCGCCACAATGACCGGAACGAAACGATCAAGCGAGGGGCTGGACGCCCACCGCCGCAAGCTGTTGTTCCGCTCCTGGCATCGCGGCATGCGCGAGATGGATCTCATCCTCGGCACCTTCGCCGACGCCGAGATCGGCGCCTTGACGGCTGATGAAATCGAACAATATGAGGGGCTCCTCGACATTTCCGACACCGAATTCCTACCGCTTATCACCGGTGAACGCCCGATCCCGGCGGATATCGATTGTCCTGTCCTGCAAAAGATCCTGGCGTCCCGCCGGACCATGACTTTCTGAACAACAGCAATTCCAGGAAAAGTGCGAAGCGGTTTTCCCACAGGAATTGCGACAAACAAAGACCGTGATTTGATGAGCCTCATTCCCACCATTGGTCTGCCGAAAGGCCGTGCCGGCCAATTCATCGTCGATGGTGTCGCCGATGGGTACGAGGCGTTCGCACTGGTGCAGGCCGCACTCGAGATCGCGCCCGACAAGCCGGTGCTGTTCGTGGCGCGTGACGGCCAGCGCCTGCCTGTTATCATCGAGGCACTGGCCTTTGCCGCGCCCGGCCTGCCGGTGCTGGAACTGCCGGCTTGGGACTGTCTGCCCTACGATCGCGTCTCGCCCGGCTCGGATGCCGCCGCCAAGCGCCTCGATGCCCTGACAGCGATGATCGCGCTGGCGAAGAAGCCGCATCGCGCCGTCATCCTCACCACCGCCAATGCGCTTCTGCAGCGCGTTCCGCCGGCCGACCTGGTCGAGGCACAGACCTTTCATGCGAGGCCTGGCAACCAGATCGACATGAACGTGCTGATTGCGCGGCTGGAAACGTCCGGCTTCGAGCGGGTGCCGACAGTTCGCGGCATCGGCGAGTTCGCGGTGCGCGGCGGCATTCTCGACCTGTTTGCTCCGGGTTGGACCGAGGCGCTGCGCCTCGATTTCTTCGGCGATACGCTGGAATCGATCCGCGTCTTCGATGCCGCCACGCAGCGCACCACCGGCCAGCGCAAGTCGATGGCGCTGCAGGCGATGAGCGAAGTGGCGCTGACGCCTGAAACCATCAGCCGCTTCCGCCGCTCCTATATCGAAGCGTTCGGCGCGCCGCAGCGCGACGACGGGCTCTACACGGCAGTCAGCGAGGGCAGGCGGTTCGCCGGCATGGAGCATTGGCTGCCGTTCTTCTATGAGCGGCTGGAGACGGTGTTCGACTATCTGCCGGATACGCCTGTCGTTTTCGACCATCTGGCGCATGAAGCGCTGGCCGAACGCCACACGCTGATCCTCGACCATTATGAAGCGCGCAAAAAGCAGGCCGACGCCGCGCTGAAGGATGCGGTGCCCTACAAGCCGGTTGCGCCCGATCTGCTCTATCTCTCGCCGGAAAACCTGATCGCCTCGCTCGGTCCGCGCGAAGCGATCGACTTCACGCCCTTCGACGCGCCCGATGCCGGCGCGAAAAAGGTCTACCACGCCGGCTCGCGCCATGGCCGCAGTTTCGTTGAGGAGCGCGCCGATCCGAACGTCAACGTCTTCGACGTCGTCGCCAGGCATATCGCCGACGAGCGCGCGGCACGTCGGCGTATTGTCATCGCCGGCTGGACGGAAGGTTCGCTCGACCGGCTTGGCCAGATCCTCACCGAGCATCACCTCGGCAATCTCAAGCAGGTCGGGACGCTGGCGGAAGCCGAACAGCTCGAGCCGGGGCAGGCGGCATTGGCCGTGCTGCCGCTCGAATCCGGCTTCGAGACCGAAAAACTGGTCGTCGTCGCCGAACAGGATATTCTGGGCGACCGGCTGATCAGGCGTTCAAAGCGCAAGAAGCGCGCCTCCGACTTCATTGCCGAGGCTTCGGCGCTGTCGGCCGGCGATATCGTCGTCCATGCCGACCATGGCATTGGCCGCTTCATCGGTCTGCGCACCATCGAGGCGGTCGGCGCGCCGCATGATTGCCTGGAAATCCACTATGCCGGCGACGACCGGCTGTTCCTGCCGGTGGAAAACATCGAGCTGCTGTCGCGCTACGGTTCTGACACGGCCGAAGCGACGCTGGACAAGCTCGGCGGCGGCGCCTGGCAGTCGCGCAAGGCCAAGCTGAAGCGGCGCCTGCTCGACATGGCCGGGCAGCTGATCCGCATCGCCGCCGAGCGGCAGATGCGCGCCGCGCCGGCTCTGGTGCCGGCCGAAGGCCTCTATGACGAATTCGCCGCGCGTTTCCCCTACGAGGAAACCGACGACCAGCAGACGGCCATCGACTCCGTCAGGGATGACCTCGGCGCCGGCAAGCCGATGGACCGGCTGATCTGCGGCGATGTCGGCTTCGGCAAGACGGAAGTGGCGCTGCGCGCCGCCTTCATCGCGGCGATGGAAGGGTTCCAGGTCGCGGTCGTGGTGCCGACGACGCTGTTGTCGCGCCAGCATTACAAGACGTTCTTGCAGCGTTTCTCAGGCCTTCCCATCCGCGTCGCCCAGGCCTCGCGGCTGGTCGGCGCCAAGGAACTGGCGGAGACGAAGAAGGCTTTGGCCGAGGGGCAGGTCGACATCGTTGTCGGCACGCATGCGCTGCTCGGTTCGTCGATCTCGTTCAAGAATCTCGGCCTGCTGATCATCGACGAGGAGCAGCACTTTGGCGTCAAGCACAAGGAAAGGCTGAAGGATCTGAAGACCGACGTCCATGTGCTGACGCTGTCGGCGACGCCGATCCCGCGCACGCTTCAACTGGCACTGACCGGGGTGCGCGAGCTGTCGTTGATCGCCACGCCGCCGGTCGACCGCATGGCGGTGCGCACTTTCATCTCGCCCTTCGATCCGCTGGTCATTCGCGAGACGCTGCTGCGCGAGCGCTATCGTGGCGGCCACTCCTTCTATGTCGTTCCACGTATCAGCGACCTCTCGGAAATCCATGATTTCCTGAAAGAATCCGTGCCCGAACTGAAAGTGGCGGTTGCCCATGGCCAGATGCCGCCGGGCGAGCTCGACGACATCATGAATGCCTTCTATGACGGGCAATACGACGTACTTCTGTCGACCACCATCGTCGAATCCGGCCTCGACATCCCGACCGCCAACACGCTGATCATCCACCGCGCCGACATGTTCGGCCTGTCGCAGCTCTACCAGCTGCGCGGCCGGGTCGGGCGCTCGAAGGTGCGCGCCTATGCGCTGTTCACGCTGCCGGCCAACCGCAAGCTCACCGACACGGCCGAGCGCCGGCTGAAGGTGCTGCAATCGCTCGACACGCTGGGCGCCGGCTTCCAGCTCGCCAGCCACGATCTCGATATAAGGGGCGCCGGCAATCTCCTGGGCGAAGAGCAGTCCGGCCATATCAAGGAGGTCGGCTTCGAACTCTACCAGCAGATGCTGGAAGAGGCTGTCGCCGAGGTGAAGGATTCCGGCGAGGTCCTGGATGGCGGCTGGTCGCCGCAGATCGCCGTCGGCACGGCGGTGATGATCCCCGAAAGCTACGTGCCGGACCTGCAGCTCAGGCTGGCGCTCTACCGCCGCCTCGGCGACCTCGAAGACACCGAGGAGATCGACGCTTTCGGCGCCGAACTGATCGACCGTTTCGGCCCGCTGCCGGACGAGGTAAAGCATCTGTTGAAAATCGTCTTCATCAAGGCGCTTTGCCGCAAGGCCAATGTCGAGAAGCTCGACGCCGGGCCGAAGGGCGTCGTCATTCATTTCCGCAAGCGCGAGTTCTCCAACCCGGTCGGCCTGGTCAAGTTCATCGGCGAGCAGGGTTCGCTGGCCAAGATCCGCCCGGATCACAGCGTCGTCTTCGCCCGCGAATGGCCGACCGCCGAGAAACGGCTGGCGGGCTCGGCGGTGGTCATGACACAACTGGCGCGCCTGGTTGAGAAGGCTGCGTAGCCCCCCGACCCATTCGCCAGCGCTGAAATTCCGGTCTAGAATAGGAAATCGGCTTCGTGTATGGAGCCGCCAACCCATATAGGGGCGGAAATGGCGGGCGAGGGTGCTCGCCGGAAAGAGTGTTGGGTGCAGCGATGACGAAATGGTCGCCGAATTCGTGGAGAGCAAAGCCGATCAAGCAGGTTCCTGCCTATCCGGACCTTGCCGCGCTGAAGAACACCGAAGCCCAACTCGCCACCTACCCGCCACTGGTCTTTGCCGGCGAGGCGCGCAAGCTCAAGAAGCAGCTCGCGGCGGTCGCCGCTGGTGAGGCGTTCCTGCTCCAGGGCGGCGACTGCGCCGAAAGTTTTGCCGAGCACGGCGCCGACAACATCCGCGACTTCTTCCGCGTCTTCCTGCAGATGTCGGTCGTGCTGACTTTTGCCGGCGCACAGCCGGTGGTGAAGGTCGGACGCGTCGCCGGCCAGTTCGCCAAGCCGCGTTCGTCCGACAATGAGACCAAGGGCGAGGTGACGCTGCCGAGCTATCGCGGCGACATCATCAACGGCATCGAATTCGACGCCAAGTCCCGTATTCCCGATCCTGCCCGCCAGGAAATGGCGTACCGCCAGTCGGCGGCGACGCTCAACCTTCTGCGCGCCTTCGCCCAGGGCGGCTATGCCAGCCTGGAGAACGTGCATAGCTGGATGCTCGGCTTCGTCGCCGACAGCCCGCAGGGCGAAAAATACGGTGAGCTCGCCAACCGCATCACCGAGACGATGGACTTCATGAAGGCCGTCGGCATCACCTCGGAGACCAATTACGCGCTGCGCGAGACCGATTTCTACACCAGCCATGAAGCGCTGCTGCTTGGCTATGAGGAAGCTCTGACCCGTGTCGATTCGACCTCCGGCGACTGGTATGCCACGTCGGGTCACATGATCTGGATCGGCGACCGCACGCGCCAGCCCGATCATGCCCATGTCGAGTATTGCCGCGGCATCAAGAACCCGCTCGGCCTGAAATGCGGCCCGTCGCTGACCGCTGACGGCTTGCTGGAGCTGATCGACCTGCTCAACCCCGAGAACGAGCCCGGCCGGCTGACGCTGATCGCCCGCTTCGGCTCCGACAAGGTCGCCGACCATCTGCCGAAGCTGGTGCGCGCGGTGCAGAAGGAAGGCCGCAGCGTGGTCTGGTCGTCGGACCCCATGCATGGCAACACGATTGAGGCCGCCGGTTACAAGACGCGGCCGTTCGACCGCATCCTGAAGGAGGTGCAGACCTTCTTCGAGGTGCACCGCGCCGAAGGCACGCATCCGGGCGGCATCCATGTCGAGATGACCGGCAAGAACGTCACCGAATGCACGGGTGGCGCGCGCGCCATCACGGCCGAGGAATTGCAGGACCGTTACCACACGCATTGCGACCCGCGCCTCAATGCCGACCAGGCGATCGAGCTCGCCTTCCTGGTGTCGGATCTCCTGAAGAAAAGCCACCCGGTCCAGCACAAGCAGGCCGTCAACGGCTGATGCCGGCCAATGACCCGATTAAGGAAAGGCGCTGGAGAAATCCGGCGCCTTCTTCGTTTTAGCTCACGTTTGTGTTCTCAGCAGCTGCCAGCGCGATCAGCTGATAGAAGGCGTCAATCCTTCTTGTAGAGCAGCCAGCTCTTGCCGGCGCGGCCGACCATCGTCGAATGCTTGGTGACGCGGTTGCGGCCGCTCACTTTCGAACGGTAGAGTGCACGGTCGGCCTTGGTGTAGAGGTCCTCCGGGCCCTCGGCCTCGGATGCCATGCAGATGCCCATCGAGACGGTCACGGTTCCGTAATTCATGCCGGTCTGGCTGCTGGTGAACGGCGTCTGCTCGATCAGGGCGCGAATGCGCTCGGCGATCTCGTAGGTGGCGTCTTCGCTGGCACCCTCGATGATCAGCGCGAACTCCTCGCCGCCGGTGCGGGCGACGAACATGTCGCCGCGAATGCTGGTTTGGAAAATCTCGGCGATGATCTGGATGATCTTGTCGCCGACAGGATGGCCGTAGCGGTCGTTGATGTCCTTGAACCGATCGATGTCGGCAAGGATCAAGGCGTTGAACAGGATACCCTTGTTGCTGGTGTAGATCCGGGTGATTTCCTTGTCGAAGGCGCGGCGGTTCCGAATCTGGGTCAACGGGTCCGTATCGGCCAGCCGCTTGTATTCCTCGAGCTTCGACTTGACGCTTTCGAGTTCGGCCGTCTTGTCGCTGAGCGTCGAAGCGATCTGCTTGCCGTGATCGATCGTCGAATTGGTGGCAACGGCCATGGCGTTGGCGATTTTTTGCAGAAGGTCCTGCGAGAGCAAGCTGCGGCCACTCAGGCCGTTCGATGTCTCGTCGAGGATCCTGCCGTATTTTTCGATGTGGCTGCGTTCGCTCCGCAAAAGCGCCGCGACCTCCTCGAGTTCCCGGGCGATGACGTCCCGCGCATGCTCGACGATACCGGGGCCGTGGTTCTGGGCAAAGAAGGCGCGTCCGATCTTATCCAATTCATCCTGCGTCGGCCGGCTGCTCAGCGACACGACGGCGAGACTGAGCTCGCGGTTGGTGCCGCTCAATGCCTCGTAGAAGATTTCGTAGTTGCGCGGCAGGCCGAGGACGCCAAGCTGGCGCATGGTCGCGACAACCGTGGCTGCGATGTCGGTGTTTCGTTCGGTCGTGGCTGCTGCCGGCTGCATGTCTGATCCACTCTTCCCCTCGGATCCCGACGCGGAATTTGCGGGTTCCATTGATCGCCGACCTGGGGAGCGCGACCCGATAGTCCAGAACATCTTGCGAAGAGACGCGTCCCCACCCGCCATCTTCGCTTGGCGTGACCATAGATGCGGTGGCGCTAAAGTTTCCTTAATCCGCGCGACCTCCATGGGTTTTTCGCTACCTGTGGCTGTAGAAGCATAGATCTTGTACCACCACAGCGGGAAAGCGTCCGGTTTGAGGGCTTTGACTTCGAAATCCGCCTGTTGTGCCGATGGAATTTCGAATCTGTCACGCCAATCGATGTCGCATTTGCTTGCGCGCAACCACCGCAAAGCTGGAATCCTGGCAATGATGCTGGGCGAGGTTTCTCCAGGAGCGCCGAAATGAGTGACAGTCACCAGGGATCATGCCTGTGCGGAGCGGTCCGCTTCCGGACAAGGGGAGCATTGCGCGGCGTCGTCTACTGTCATTGCTCGCAATGCCGGAAGCAAAGCGGGCATTTCTATGCCGCGACCAATGTCGCCGACGCCGACATCGTGATCGAAGGCGCCGAAAGCATCACATGGTATGAAGCGTCCGCTTTCGCCGGGCGCGGCTTCTGCAAGACTTGCGGCTCCGTGCTGTTCTGGAAGCCAAGGGCTCAAGATTATATTTCGGTCATGGCGGGAGCGTTCGACAAGCCGACAGGTCTCAAGGGCGACTGTCATATCTTCGTTGGTGACAAGGGCGACTATTATTCGATCGACGACGGGTTGCCGCAGTTTGAAAAGTCGACGCCTTCGATAGCGGTCGCTGAATGAATTTTGGACAAGACGCCTTATTCCCTTGATCGGGCCGTTGCTTTATCTCGTGCCGGTAACTCGCAAAGAGGTTTGGGCATGCAGCGGCTGATCGACGCTTTTTTCAATTCGGTGCGGGCGTTTCGCAAGCTGGCCGCCAGCGAGAAGGCTTTCCAACAGGAACTGATGCTGCTGGTGCTCGCCTTGCCCGCTGCGTGGTTCGTTTCAGTCTCCTGGCGTGGTTATGCGCTTCTGGTCGGGGCGGTGCTGTTGCTGATCATGGTCGAGGTGCTGAACACCGGCATCGAGGCGGCCTGCGATGCCTTCAGCCGCGAGTTCAATGTCGACATCCAGCTGGCCAAGGATTGCGGTTCGCTGGCGGTGCTGATCTCGGTGGTCATCGTCGCCGGCGTCTGGGGCATCGCGCTCATCGAGCGGATCACCGGCCTTCCAATCTGACCTTCCGAGCGAGGCCGGCGGCATCACTGCTCCCGGCGACGTTCCCACTTGGCGATGTGGCGGGCGACAAGCCAGGCCAGCACGGCCACGGTGAGGCCAATGCCGAGCCCGATGAACAGCCGCTCGTGGCGCATCAGCGCCTGGCCGACGAAATGCTCGGCGCCCAGCCCGAAGACATAGCCGATCGTACTGAACAGCACCGCCCAGATCGTCGATGAGATGGCGTTGAGGATAACGAAGCGGGGTGCTGCTATGGTCGACAGGCCGGCCGCGATGCCACCAACCAGGCGCATGCCGTAGACATAGCGATTCGACAGCACGAAGATGTTGGGATGGGTGTTGAGCAGACGGTAGGCGCGGCGGAAGCCCGGCCGCCTGCGCAGCCTGACGACATGGCGGTTATCGGCAAAACTTCTGCCCAGGATGAAGAAGCAGGTGTCGCCGGCGAAGGCGCCGAGCGCTGCCGCGACAACAGCGTGCCACAGCACGAAAACATTCTGGTGGGCGAAGAAACCGCCGAGGATGGCGGCGCTTTCCCCTTCGGCGACGCAGCCGAGAAAGACGGCAAGCAGCCCATATTGTTCGATGAAAGGATGGATCGCTTCGGTCATGAGGCCGACTGCTGCCGCGCCAGCCTCTCGTCGATGCGCTTGACCGCTTCCGTCAGCCGCACGATCTCGTCGCGCATGCCGATGATCTGGCTGTGGCGCAGTTCATCGAGTTTCTCGTGCAGCGCCATGATCTCGATCTCGGCCTTCAGATTGACCTCATAATCATGGGCGGCGTCGATGCGGTCGCGTTCGGTCTGGCGGTTCTGCGCCATCATGATCACCGGCGCCTGCAAGGCGGCGACCATCGACAGCACCAGATTGAGGAAGATGAACGGGTAAGGGTCGAAGGCATCGCGCGTCAAAAGCCAGACATTGCCGACTGTCCAGACAACCAGGAAAGCGATGAAGCCCAGGATGAAGGACCAGGAGCCGCCGATGCGGGCGATCGTATCGGCGAGGCGGTCGCCAAAGGTCTGGTGGAAAGCGACGGCCTTGTTGGTGTCCCTGGAGATCGTGGTGCGCTCGAGCGTCGATTGCAGCACGCGGCTCTCCAACTGGCTGAGGCCGTCCGGCCGTCGCTTGAGCCAGCGGTTCGCCAGGTCGTCGATTGTCTTGTTCATGGCCGTCTCCGTCGTCAGTGGAGATAGACGTAGAGGCTGCCGCCTCTCGCGGGAAGTGTTACATTCAAGCCAGCAGCGAGGGACCCATGGCCGATTTCCAGAAAATTCGCCTGCGCGCGGCAAAGCGCAAGGGCGGCGAAGCCGAGCTTGCAACGCTGCTTGGGCCAGTGCCCGACAATGCCGCGGTCGCCGATACCCCGGACGACCGCATTCTCTCGACCATGGCCGAGCGGATCTTTGCCGCCGGTTTCGTCTGGCGGGTCATCGAGCAGAAATGGCCCGGTTTCGAGGAGGCGTTTCTGCGCTTCGAGCCGAAGCGGCTGTTGTTCCAGCCTGACGATTTCTGGCACGATCTGGCTTCCGACCAGCGCATTGTGCGCAACCCGCAGAAAATCAAATCCGTGCGCGACAACGCTGCCTTCGTCGAACGCGTGTCGAAGGAGCATGGCGGCTTCGGCGAATTCCTCGCCAACTGGCCTGCCGACGACCAGGTCGGGCTGATGGCCTATCTCGGCAAGCATGGCAGCCGGCTGGGCGGCAATACGGGCCAGTATTTCCTGCGCTGGCTGGGCTGGGATGCCTTCGTCATCTCGGCCGACATGGCAGCAGCGCTTCGTGACGCCGGCCTCGACATCGCCGAAAGCCCGACCTCGAAGAGGGACCTCGACAAGATCCAGGCGCAGATCAATCAATGGGTGGCGGACACCAGCCTGCCGCGCCGGCACATTTCGCGCATCCTGGCGATGTCGATCGGCGAGAACCATTCTCCGCAGTCGCTGCGCGAATATATGGGCGACGACTGATCGACGGTCTCGGTCGGGGTGGTCCAAGCCAACGCCATTGCGAGGCGAATTGTGCCGCGCTAAGTCAGCAGGCATGACCAAGAAGCCCGACCTACTGCGCATCGCGATCGCCCAGCTCAACCCGACCGTCGGCGATGTCGCCGGCAATCTCGCCAAGGCCCGCGAGGCGAGGGCGGATGCCAGGCGCCAGGGCGCCGATCTCGTGCTCTACACCGAGCTTTTCCTCGCCGGTTATCCTCCCGAGGACCTGGTGCTGAAGCCGGCCTTCCTGAAGGCCTGCGAAAAGGCGGCGCAGGAGTTTGCCGCCGATACATCGGATGGCGGCCCCGGCGTCATCATCGGCACGCCGCTGAAGCGCAAGAGCGGCACGCACAATTCGATCGTCGTCGCCGATGGTGGCAAGATCATCGCCGAACGCTACAAGCTCGACCTGCCGAATTATGGCGAGTTCGATGAGAAGCGCGTGTTCCAGGCAGGACCCGAGATCCAGGGACCTGTCAATTTCCGTGGCGTGCGCATCGGCATTCCGATTTGCGAGGACATCTGGGGCGATGTCGGCATCTGCGAATCGCTGGCGGAAAGCGGGGCAGAAATCCTGCTGGTTCCGAACGGCTCGCCTTACTATCGGGCCAAGATCGATGTCCGCCATCAGGTCGTCATCCGCCAGGTCATCGAATGCGGATTGCCCATCACCTATGCCAATCAGCTTGGCGGTCAGGATGAGCTGATCTTCGACGGCGCGTCGTTTGCCATCGGCGCCGACAAGACATTGGCTTTCCAGATGAGCCAGTTCGAGGAAGCGGTCGACGTCATCACATGGAAGCGCGGGGAGGACGGCTGGGTCTGCTCGGAAGGGCCAATGTCGAAGATCCCCGAGCGGGAGGAGGCCGACTATCGCGCCTGCATGCTGGGCCTGCGCGACTACGTCAACAAGAACGGCTTCAAGAATGTGGTGCTCGGCCTGTCCGGCGGCATCGATTCGGCGATCTGTGCCGCCCTTGCCGTCGACGCGCTCGGCGAAGAGCGGTTGCGCGCGGTGATGATGCCCTACCGCTACACCTCGAAGGATTCGCTCAAGGACGCCGAGGATTGCGCCCGCGCGCTCGGCTGCCGTTATGACATCGTGCCGATCTTCGAGCCGGTCGAAGGTTTCCTGCATGCGCTGACGCAGCTCTTCGAGGGCACCAAGGAAGGCATCACCGAGGAAAATTTGCAGAGCCGTGCGCGCGGCACCATCCTGATGGCGATTTCCAACAAATTCGGCTCGATGGTGGTCACGACAGGCAACAAGAGCGAGATGTCGGTCGGTTATGCCACGCTCTATGGCGATATGAATGGCGGCTTCAATCCGATCAAGGACCTCTACAAGATGCAGGTCTACGCGCTGTCGCGCTGGCGTAACAGCCATGTGCCGCCTGGCGCGCTCGGGCCGTCGGGCGAGGTCATCCCGAAGAACATCATCGACAAGGCGCCGTCGGCGGAGTTGCGCGAGAACCAGACCGACCAGGATTCGCTGCCGCCCTATCCGGTGCTGGACGACATTCTCGAATGCCTGGTCGAGAATGAGATGGGCGTCGACGAGATCGTCGCGCGCGGCCATGACCGGGCGACGGTGACGCGCATCGAACACCTGCTTTACATCGCCGAATACAAGCGCCGGCAGGCGGCACCGGGGGTGAAGATCACCCGTAAGAATTTCGGCCGCGATCGCCGCTATCCCATCACCAACCGTTTCAGGGATCGTGGGTAACGCGCAGTTCGTCCAATGGGCGAAAATACGCGATGCCGCGAGGCGAGACAGCCATGCTGGACTGTGAGATCAGCTTCGACCTTGCGCGAATCGACTTCCGTGCGACCTCCAACCTGCTGATGGCGAGCTATTGGGGGGCTGGACGCAGCGACGAGTTTCATCGCCGGGCCTTCGCCAATTCGTTCTGCGCCGCCGCCTACATCGACGGAAAGCAGGTCGGTTTCGGCAGGGCGATCACCGACCGCACGGTGTTCGCCTATCTTGCCGACATCATCGTCTGGCCCGAGAATCGCGGGCAGGGCATTGGCCAGCGGCTGGTGCAGGCACTCATCGATCATCCCGAGCTCGGCACCGTCTCGCACTGGAGCCTGTCGACCGGTGATGCGCATGGGGTCTACGAAAAGCTGGGCTTCAAGGCATCGACCGATGGCCGATACATGCGCTTGGACCGCACGCCCCAGTGACCGCAACGCGGCGAAAGCTCCCGCCGCCGTTGTTGCAAAATAATCGCACTGGTTGCACCGGATACGCTTTTTGGCAAGGCCCGTCTTGGCGTTGCATCAGAGCGTCTCTATAAGGACCACTCCGCGATTCATTTGCGGGAGGTCCGAATGGCAGTATTTAAAATGGTAATGCGAGGCCGCGAAGCCTAGGCCTCATCTGGCGCCGCGCGAAGGTCCGCCCTTCGCATCGGAGCCAAATTGAGCACAGGCTTATGCCGATGCCGGTCGCCGCCCGATTACGGGCGTGACGCCAAAATATGCCATTCCGCTTCTGGGCAATCATTCGCCCCTTGCGCGGCTTCTTCAATTTTCGACCTTACTGGGATCGGGCTCGTTTGCGCCCGAATGACATCATGGCTCGTTTCAAGATCGATTTGCGCGCGAGCGCCTTTCGCAGCGTTCTTGGTTTCACACTTACCCATTGGCGGCGCCAGCCCTGGCGGCTTTCGCTGATCATGGGTGGTTTCCTGCTGTCGACGCTGGCCGACGTCCTGACGCCGCTCTATTCCGGCCGCCTGGTCGACGCCGTCGCCAGCAGCGCCGGCGCGGACGCCATTGCCTGGAACGCCGCCATGACGGCGTTTTCGATATTGATGGCGCTTGCCTTGACGGGCGTCGTGCTGCGCAACCTGGCATTCATGGGCATCGTCGAACTGACGCTGAAGATGATGGCCGACATTGCCGCCGATGCCTTCCATCGCGTCCAGCGCTTTTCCACCGACTGGCACGCCAACAGCTTTGCCGGCTCGACCGTGCGCAAGGTGACGCGCGGCATGTGGGCGCTCGACCTGCTCAACGACACCATCCTGATCGCGCTCTTGCCATCGGTGGTCATGCTCGTCGGCTCGACGCTGCTGCTTGGCTGGTTCTGGCCGCTGATGGGCGTGGTCGTTGCCGTCGGCTCGGTGCTGTTCATCACTGTGACGGCGATGCTGTCGCTTGGCTATGTCGCGCCGGCGGCCAGGCTCGCCAACACCTGGGACACGCGCCTTGGCGGTTCGCTTGCCGACGCTGTCAGCTGCAACGCCGTGGTCAAGGGCTTTGGCGCCGAGGTGCGCGAAGAGCGCCGCCTCGCCAAGGTTGTCGCCAAATGGCGGGCGCGCACGCGGCGCACCTGGGTGCGCGGCACCGTCAACGGCACCACGCAAGGGGCGTTGCTGCTGGTCATGCGCGCCGCGGTGATCGGCCTGTCGCTGCTGCTGTGGTCGTGGGGGCAGGCGAGCGCCGGCGACGTCGCCTTCGTGCTGACCTCGTTCTTCGTGCTGCAGGGCTATCTCAGGGATATCGGCACGCATATCCGCAATTTGCAGCGTTCGATCAACGACATGGAGGAACTGGTCGATTTCCAGTCCGAACCGCTCGGCATCGAGGACCGGCCCGGCGCCAGGCCGATCCGGATCACGCAAGGGTCGATCAGCTTCGACAAGGTCACTTTTCACTACGGCAATCACCGGTCGCCGCTCTATCGCGACTTTTCGGTCGATATCGCGCCGGGTGAACGCGTCGGGCTCGTCGGTCACTCCGGTTCGGGCAAGACGACATTCGTCAAGCTGATCCAGAGGCTCTATGACGTCAATGCGGGCAAGATCCTGATCGACGGCCAGGACATCTCGCAGGTGGCGCAGGCGTCGCTGCGCGGGCAGATCGCGATCGTCCAGCAGGAGCCGATCCTGTTCCATCGCTCGCTGGCCGAAAACATCGCCTATGCCAGGCCAAACGCGACGCAGGAGGAGATCGAGCATGCCGCGAAGCTGGCCAGCGCGCATGACTTCATCACCAGCCTGCCAAAGGGTTATGGCACGCTGGTCGGCGAGCGCGGCGTGAAATTGTCGGGCGGCGAGCGGCAGCGCGTGGCCATCGCGCGCGCCTTCCTGGCCGATGCGCGCATCCTGATCCTGGACGAGGCGACGTCGAGCCTCGATTCGGAATCGGAGGTGCTTATCCAGCAGGCGATGGAGCGGCTGATGGTCGGCCGCACCACGCTGGTCATCGCGCACCGGCTGTCGACGGTGCGAGCGCTCGACAGGCTGCTGGTCTTCGATCGCGGCAACGTCGTCGAGGAAGGCTCGCATGACGAACTGATCCGGCTGAAGGGTGGCATCTACCGCCGCCTGTTCGAGCGTCAGGCGCTCGAACTCACCAAGGGACTGGTCATCTGACCTGAGATGGCCTCCGCCATCGGCCGGAGGCCATCTCCATCAGGCGCTGTCAGACAGAGTGACCTGCGCGGCATACTTTTTTATAATGCCGGGGTACAACACGCTATTTCTACCACTGGTTGCGGGTTGTTTACGCAAAAGCAACCCAGGGATCGTAAGCCCGTGCCCTGGGATCAAACTGGTCAGCGCAGGATTTCGGCTTCACTATGCATCTTGCTTCCGAAGATACCGGTGCGGAAAAAGTAGCTGCGCCGCCGGTGCTGGCAATTCACCATGGCTCGGTTCGGCCACTCGCCGCCGAAGATCTCGAGCGGGTCGCCGCACTCTTCCTGACGAAGTTTCGCCGTCGGCGACGTCACCTCCTCGATCGCGCCATCGCTGAGACGGCCGAGTATATGAGAAAGATCTATCTCGACCCTGCCGGCCAGCCAGGCGCGAGCAACGCTCTTGTCCAGATCAACCCGCAGGGAGATCTGGGTGGCTTCCTCGGTGTCCTGAAGGCCCGCTACGAGCTCAACGGCGCGACATTGAATGCCGCGATCATCGGTCCGCTCATGGCTGACACCGGCACCGATCACGGTTCGGCCGGGCCGCAATTGCTGCGTGCCGTGCATCAAGGCGAATTCGATCTGCACCTGACCGATTCGGCCAACCGGGTATCCCTGGCCTTCGCGCGCCCGATGAAATACCAGTTGCTGCCGACGCATTGTCTGGGATGGACCCGCATTTTCCGCCCGGCCGCGGTGGCATCGGCCGTGGCGCGCGGTAAATGGCCGGGCCTGCCGCGCTTCGTGCTCGATCCCTGCGCCCGAGCATTCGATGCTTTTACGAGAAAAAGGTTCGAGCCGCCTGTCCAGCATTCCTCGTCACACCGGATCCATCGCGAACCGATGGATGCCGCGCTATTTGCGGAGCGGCTGCCGACCCTTGTCTCAGATTACTCGCTGCGGCCGCGCTGGCAGGATGGCGAGCTGCCACGGCTGCTGGCGCTGGCGGCCGAGAAACGGGCCGACGGCCCCCTTCATTTTGGTGGGACCTACGACGAAGCCGGTAAAATGCTCGGTTGCTACGCTTTCTACGGTCAGGCCGGCGGCATCGCGAACCTGCTGCAACTCCAGTCCTCTGGACCTCACTGGGGTGCGACGCTGGATGGCGTGATGGAGGACGCGTGGAATATGGGCTGCGCCGGCATCATCGGGCAGACGCAGAGCAGGTTCATGCCGCAACTCTTCAGCTACAAGAATGTCTTCTTCCGCTATGCCGGGGGGACGATGGTGCGCTCGCGCATCCCCGAGGTCGCGCAAGCGGTCCGCTCCGGCGACATCTTTATCGGTGGGTTGATGGGCGACCGCTGGACCCGCCTCAGTTCCGACGACTTCGGCCGCTGATCGCTTTCAACCAGCTGTTCTGATCGGATAAGGGCCATGCGCCGCGCATGGCCTCAGTCTTTTCATCGCCCGCGTCATGTTCTATGTGTGCCGACCAGCGCGGGGGCGCATCTTGTCAATCACAAAGGCATCCGGTACGCCCCGCTCATGACAGTTACCGTTCGTTTCGCCCCGTCACCGACCGGCCGCATCCATATCGGCAATGCGCGCACCGCTCTGTTCAACTGGCTGTTTGCCCTGAACAACAAGGGCCGCTTCATCCAGCGCTTCGACGACACCGACATTGGCCGTTCGAAGCAGGAATTCGCCGACGCCATCCTCTACGACCTGCATTGGCTGGGCATCTTCCCCGATGCCACCGAATATCAGTCGCGGCGCTTCGAGGTCTATGACGCGGCGGTCGAGCGGCTGAAGGCGGCGGGCGTTCTCTACGCCTGCTATGAAACGCCGGAAGAACTCGACCTGAGGCGCAAGGTGCGCCGCACGCGGGGCCTGCCGCCGGTCTATGGCCGCGAGGCCCTGGCGCTGACACAGGAGCAGGTGGCCGAATACCGGGCCGACGGGCGCCGGCCGCACTGGCGCTTCCTGCTACCCAATTTCACCAGCGATCCGCTGCAGCCCGAACGCACGGAGGTTCATTGGAACGATCTGGTGCGTGGCGACGAAACGGTCGATCTCGCTTCGCTCTCGGATCCAGTGCTGGTGCGCGAGGACGGCACCTATCTCTACACTTTGCCATCCGTCGTCGACGACATCGAGATGGGTGTCAGCCACGTCATCCGCGGCGACGACCATGTCACCAACACCGGCGTGCAGATTGCCCTGTTCAAGGCTCTGGACGCCGAGCCGCCTGTCTTCGGCCACCACAATCTCTTGACCACCGTCTCGGGCGAAGGGCTGTCTAAGCGCAGCGGCGCACTCTCCATCGAAAGCCTGCGCGAGGATGGCATCGAGCCGATGGCCGTCGCGTCGCTCGCCGTTCTGGTCGGCACCTCGGAGAATGTCGCGGCCGCGCATGATCTCGCCGATCTCGCCGGCCATTTCGACCCGGCCGCGACCTCGAAATCATCGGCCAAGTTCGATCCGGACGAACTGTTCGTGCTCAACCGCGTGCTGCTGCACCACATGCCGTTCGACGAGGCGCGCGACAGGCTGATGGTGCTTGGCATCTCCGGCGAACAGGCCGAGCCGTTCTGGCTGGCGGTACGCGGCAATCTCGACCGGCTCGCCGATGCGGTGGGCTGGTGGCGCATCCTGCGCGAGGGGCCGCAGGACAGACCGGAGTTCTCCGACGACGATCGTGACTTCCTCGGACAGGCCTTCGAAGTCCTGCCCGAAGAGCCCTGGAACGGAGCGGTCTGGAAGGACTGGACCGGCAAGATCAGGGAAGCGACAGGGCGCAAGGGCAAGGGGCTGTTCATGCCGCTGAGGCTTGCCCTTACTGGACTGCCTTCGGGGCCGGAGCTTGCAGATTTATTGCCGCTGATGGGTCGGGAAGGAACGTTGGCCCGACGACCCTGACCTTGCGCTGCTCCGGCGGCAAGGCGGATACCGGCGACGTCACCGGCTTGGCGGAAAGCCGCTTGATGGCGTCGCGGTCGAGCCCGCCGTCCCTGTTGGCCAGGGTTTCCGGGTCGGCCCCCGGATCGGGCTTGGAGGCCGGCATGGGAACCAACGGTGCCGCTTCCGTTTCCGGCAGCGACTGTTGCGGGGCCGGCGGGTTGCCGCCAATGATCTGGAAGTTCTGCGCGGCATTGCAGCCGCAGGCCGGCGGCCGCGATATGTTGGACTGCTTGTAGAGATAGGCGGTCGGCAGCTCGCTGTAGGGCCTTCCGGTGACCGATGAGGTCATCGAGGCCGAATCGTCGTCCATGCCGCGCGAATAGAAGACCTGCATCTCCGTGCCGGGGCAGCTGGATTCGCAATTCTTCTGGTCTCGCTCGAAATCGCCGACCGAGGCGGCATTCGACATCGGGAAGAAATAGCCGTCGCAGGTGCGCACGCAGGTGGTGTGGAACTCGCCGCCGGTGCCCGGAGCGTCTGGAACGCCGGGCAGGTTCAGGACGCGGCCGACATTGCGTTCCTCACCGGGATCGTCCGTCTGGTCAGGCGTGTCGCTCGGCTGGTCGTCGCCGCCGAAAAGCTGGTCGAACAGGTTGGCGTTGCCGTCTTCCTCGCGGTCGGCTTCCTGCAGCGGCGCGCGGCGCGGCGCAACCGTGTCGTCGCGGCAGCCATTGGCGTCGAGTGCGGCCAGGATGCGGCCACGGTCGCGACGCGAGCCGCCGCCACCGGCGAGTTGGGCACGCTTGGCCTGGAGACCGTCGAGATTGGCGTTCATGCGGTCGATGGTGGCGTTGAGCCCGGCGCATCGATTGATGTTGCGGGAAAACAGCGAAAACCCGCAACCGGCATTGTCCGCCTGGCTGCGGGCCTTGGAGATCTGTTCGCGCTGCCGGTCGATCGCGGCATCGTATTTGCGGATCATTGCCGGACCACCGCCGCCGCCACGCGAAGCCGCGGCAAGATCGGCCTCCAATTGACGGCAGACCCGCGAGGCGGCCTGTGGTTCGGCGATGGTGGCGCCTGACAGCAGGAGGCCAAGCAGCATGGCAGCATGCGCCCGCTTCAACCCTCCGCTTGTCATCCGCCTCAATCCCGCTGGCCTGTGCCCGCCAAACTACCCCGTTGCCGGTTAATCGTCTATTTCGGATGCGGTCCGCTACCTGCCCTCGATCGCGGCAGCGGGCGGGTTCAATCAGCCGGAAAGCGACGGGGCGCGGCAGATCTCTCCACCGACTGTCAGAACTTGTAATTCATACCGATCTTGACCGCGTTGAACGTGTTGTCGAACGTGGTGTTGGAGTTCGGGGCATAGTCGATGGTCTGGTCCCTCAGATCGACATATTGATATTCGAACTTCGCCGACCAATGGTCCGTGATCGCCTGCTCCAGTCCGGCGCCGATGGTCCAGCCAACCTTGGTGTTCTTCTCGGAAAAGCTATCGAGGGGACCGTCGAGATACCGGTTTTCGACGTTTCCAAACGCCAGGCCACCGGTGCCGTAGATCAGGCTACGATCGAGCGCGTAGCCCGCCCTGGCGCGCAGCGTACCAAACCAGTCCACCTTGGTGTCGTAAACATCGCCCAAGCCGGAGGTGATCTCGTCGGAGTGCCCCTTGATGTCGGCTCCGGAAACATCGGCCTCGACGCCAAGAACCGCGGAGTTGATCTGATAGTTGTAGCCGATCTGCACGCCGCCCAGGAAACCATCGGTATCGTAATCCTGCGAACCCCGGATCGTTGGGGTGTTCGGCAAATTGTAAGTCGCGTCAGTCCGTCCAAAACCGTAGCCGATCTGACCGCCGACATAGACCCCGGACCAGTCATGAACCGTCGCGGGCTCGGCACTGATGGCGTCCGCGGCCAGAGCTTGTCCGCCGATCAGCGACAGCAATGCGGATGCGAGCAACAAGCCTTTCATGACGTCCTCGCCGTCAGATCAGATGCGCAACCATATCAGGTCGGTCTTCCCCGCGAAATCCGCTTCCGGGCAACGTTGATTTTCCGCAATCGCAAGTTGCCGGTCGGCAACACCCCGTTTGCAACAACTTGTCGCCGGCATGTGAGGATGCTGCCCGGAAGACCGGGCCAGCCTGTTGAAGCCGGCTTCAGCCTAGTCCAGATTGGCGATGGCCTGCGCCTTGTGCGCGGCCTCGACCACCGCGAGAGCCGTCATGTTGACCACACCGCGCGACGTGACCGAGGGCGTCAGTATGTGCGCCGGCTTGTCGGTGCCGAGCAGGATCGGCCCGACATGGAGAGCATCCATCATGGCGCGCAACGCCGTCAACGTGATGTTGGCTGAATCGAGGTTGGGGAACACCAACAGATTGGCTTCGCCCTTGAGCCGCGAATGCGGATAGACGCGCTGGCGCAGATGCTCGGACAGCGCGGAATCGGCATGCATTTCGCCGTCGCACTGCAATTCCGGCGCGATGCGCGCCAGGATTGCCGCCGCCTGGCGCATCTTTAGCGCGCTTGGTGAATCGCGCGAACCGAAATCCGAATGCGACAGAAGGGCCGCCTTCGGCTCGATGCCGAACCGCTGGATTTCCTCGGCCGCCAGCACGGTCATCTCGGCGATCTCCTCGGCCGTCGGGTCGACGGAGACGTGGGTGTCGGTGAGGAAGATGATGCCGCGCTGCGAAATCAGCATCGAAAGCGTCGACAGGTCATAGTCCTTGATGCCGGCGCGAGGGCCAATGATGAGCGTCACGTTGCGCAGATGCCGCTCGAAGCGCCCTTCGAGGCCGCAGACCATGGCATCGGCGTCGCCACGCTTGAGCGCCAGCGCCGCGATCACCGTGTTGTCGGTGCGCACCATGGTGCGCGCGGCTTCCGTCGTGACGCCGCGCCGGCCGGCAAGTTCGATCAGCAGGTCGACATAGTGGCGATAGCGCGGATCGTCCTCGGGATTGATCAGGCCGAAATCGACGCCCAGCTTGATGCGCAGTCCGTAGCGCTTCAGCCTGACCTCGATGACGTGCGGGCGACCGATCAGGATCGGCTCGGCGATGCCTTCCTCGAGCACCACCTGGGCGGCGCGCAGCACGCGCTCGTCCTCGCCATCGGCATAGATGACGCGCTTGGCGCTCGATGCCTTGGCGGACGAGAATACCGGCTTCATCACCAGGCCGGAGCGGAAGACGAAGCGATTGAGCTTGTCGATATAGGCGGCGAAGTCGGTGATCGGCCGTGTCGCCACACCGGTGTCGCAGGCCGCCTTGGCGACGGCCGGCGCGATGCGCAGGATGAGCCTGGGATCGAAGGGCGAGGGAATCAGGAAATCGGGTCCGAAGATCGGCGTCTCGCCCGAATAGGCGCGTGCGGCGACGTCCGAAGGCTCTTCGCGGGCAAGGGCGGCGATGGCCCGCACCGCAGCCATCTTCATCTCCTCGTTGATGGCGCTGGCGCCGCAGTCGAGCGCGCCACGGAAAATGTAAGGAAAGCACAGGACGTTGTTGACCTGATTGGGAAAATCGGAGCGGCCGGTGCAGATCATGGCATCGGGACGCGCCGCGCGCGCCACTTCCGGCATGATCTCGGGATTGGGATTGGCGAGCGCCAGGATCAGAGGTTTTGGCGCCATGTGCTGCAGCAGTTCCGGCTTCAGCACACCCGCCGCTGACAGGCCGAGGAAAACGTCGGCGCCAGGGATGACATCGGCCAGCGTGCGCGCCTCGGTATCCTTCACATAGGGGTCTTTCCAGCGGTCCATCTCGTCGGTGCGGCCCTTGTAGGCGACGCCGAAACGATCGGTGACCCAGATGTTTTCGATGCGCACGCCGAGCGAGACCAGCAGGTTCAGGCAGGCAAGGGCGGCGGCACCGGCGCCGGAGGTGACGACCTTGATGTCCGAGATGGTCTTGCCGGCGAATTCCAGTCCGTTGAGCACGGCGGCGGCGACGATGATGGCGGTGCCATGCTGGTCGTCGTGGAACACCGGTATGCTCATGCGAGCTTTCAGCCGTTCCTCGACTTCAAAACACTCCGGCGCCTTGATGTCCTCGAGGTTGATGCCGCCGAAAGTGGGTTCGAGAGCGGCGACGGTCTCCACCATGCGCTCGATCTCGGGTGCGTCGATCTCGATGTCGAAGACGTCGATGCCGGCGAACTTCTTGAACAGAACCGCCTTGCCTTCCATGACCGGCTTGGAGGCCAGCGGGCCGATATTGCCGAGGCCGAGCACGGCCGAGCCATTGGAGACGACGCCGACGAGGTTGGCGCGCGCCGTGTAATCGGCGGCGGTTGCCGGATTGTCGCGGATCTCAAGACAAGGCGCCGCCACGCCGGGCGAATAGGCGAGCGCCAGGTCGCGCTGGTTGCCGAGCGGCTTGGTTGCCTGGATCTCGAGCTTTCCCGGCGTCGGGTGCTTGTGGAAGTAGAGGGCGGCTTCGTCGAGGTCCGAACGTGCCGTTTTCTTGTTCTCGCCTTCCATGCGGCCGCTCCCTCGAAACCTGTGTCGGGAGTCCTTTTAGCATGCGGCCAAGATTTTTCGCGACGCTAATTGACGCGCCGGCAGCATTAAGTGACGGCGCGTCGAAAAGCAAAAAATATCAAATGCTTATGATCATTTCATGCCACACGAGTCGCGCCGCTTCGCAGACCTTGCGATCAAAACGCGCTGACGTAGAGGCCGCCATCGACCGGTATGTTCTGGCCCGTGAGATAGCCGGCATGGACCGAGCAGAGGAAGGCGCAGATCTGGCCGAATTCCTCCGGCGTGCCGAGCCGCTTGGCCGGGACATCGGCGCTGATGCGGCTCTTGCGCGCGGCCGCCGCGGCAGGGTCCTCGACGGTGCCGGCCTCATGCGGGCCGCGCAGCCGGTCGGTGTCGAGCTTGCCGGGCAAGAGGCTGTTGATGGTGACGTTGCGGTCGATCACCGTTCGCGCCACGCCGGCGAGGAAGGAGGTCAGGCCGGCGCGCGCTCCCGACGACAGGTCGAGACCGGGAATTGGGACATAGACCGACAGCGAGGTGATGTTGACGATGCGGCCGAACCCGCGCTTCGCCATGCCGTCGAGGACGGCCTGCACCAGTTCGATCGGCGTCACCATGTTCTGGGTCACGCCTTCGAGGATTTTCACACGATCGAGTTCGCGGAAATCGCGCAGCGGCGGGCCGCCATTGTTGTTGACAAGGATGTCGGGTTCCGGGCAGGCGGCGAGCAGCGCCTTCTGCACTTCCGGTTTCGAAACGTCGCCGACGACTTCCGTCACCGTCACGCGGTAACGCGCGCGCAGTTCCGCGGCGGTCTTGGCCACCAGTTCGGCGTTGCGCCCATTGACGACGATATCGCAACCGGCCTCGGCCAGCGCCATGGCGCAGCCTTTTCCAAGACCCTTGCTCGAAGCGCAGACGATGGCCTTCTTTCCGCGGATACCAAGATCCATGACGATTTCTCCTGTGATTTGGCCGGCAAGCTAGTCCCTAGGCTGGACCAATCGCAACCGTCATACGGTTGTTGCATGAATCGGGGCATAGGCTGCGCGAAAGCAAGGATGAAATCGCGATGCCAGGCCACGAGCCCCGCACTTTCCGCAGCATGTTCATTTCCGACGTCCATCTCGGCTCGAAGGCGGCGAAGGCCGAGTTCCTGATCGATTTCCTGCGCTACCATGACGCCGATATCATCTATCTGGTCGGCGATATCGTCGATGGCTGGCGGCTGCGGCGCAGCTGGCACTGGCCGCAAAGCCACAATGACGTCGTGCAGAAATTGCTGCGCAAGGCGCGCAAGGGCGCCTCGATCACCTATATCGCCGGCAATCACGACGAATTCGCCCGCCAGTTCCAGGGCGTGCATTTCGGCGGCATCGTCGTCGCCGACCGCGCCATCCATGAAACCGCCGACGGCAAGCGCCTCCTCGTCATCCATGGTGACCAGTTCGACACCGTCGTCCACAATCAGCGCTGGCTCGCCTATCTCGGCGACCACGCCTATGACGCGGCTATGAACGTCAACCGGGTGGTGACCCGGCTGCGCCAACTGCTCGGCCTGCCTTACTGGTCGTTCTCGTCCTGGGCCAAGGTCAAGGTCAAGAAGGCGGTCAACTTCATCGGCTCGTTCCAGACCGTGCTGACCGAGGAAGCCCGCCGCTCGCATGTCGACGGCGTCATTTGCGGCCATATCCACCATGCGGCGATCGAGAATTTTGACGACGTTCGCTACATCAACACCGGCGACTGGGTGGAGAGCTGCACGGCCGTGGTGGAGCACTTCGATGGCCGGATGGAAATCCTGACCTGGGCGCAGGTGCTGCCGGAGTCGTGGGACGAACCTTTCATCCCGATGCTCATCGAGGATCGGGTCGGGCAGGCGGCCTGACACGAAGTTCGCGACGACTTTAAGCGTCAATCATTGGTCCAGCCGGTTCCGCCTGCTTTTCCGCCATGTTAAGGGATCGATCCACGTCGCCGGCAGATCGAGCGCGGCGTAATTGGATCGATTCATGTCCCTGCCGCCGCTTTCGCCAGAACAGCTCGTCAAGCCGCGCCATTTCGAACTGCGCATGAGCCTGATCTTCGGCACACTGTTCATATCGCTCGGCACGCATCTGCCGTATTTTCCGCTCTGGCTGCAGGCCAAGGGGTTTCACGCCGAGCAGATCGCCGTCATCCTGGCCGCGCCGATGTTCCTGCGCGTGGTGACCACGCCGCTGCTGACGACGCTCGCCGATCGCGCGAGGGACCGCGCCAATGTCTATGTCGCGCTGGTGGCAGCCTCGCTGCTGCTCTCGGCGGGCTATTTCCTCACCCCGACCTACGCGATGGTGCTGGCTGTGTCGCTGGCGCTCACCGTTGTCTGGACGCCGCATTCGCCGATCGCCGATTCGCTGGCGCTTTCGGGCGTGCGCCGCTTCGGCTCGAACTATGCCAGCATGCGCAAATGGGGATCGATCTGTTATCTCTGCGCCAATGTCGCGGGCGGCTTCATCCTGGCGGCCACCGGACCCCAAGCCGTTCCGGTGATCATAGTCCTTGCCCTTGGCGCGGCGCTCGTCGCCGGGCTGCTGGCGCCGCGCATGGGGCGCCCGCGCAAGGCCTCGCCGTTGTCGGCAGTGGAAATCCAGCACGCGGCCCCGAGCCTGTTCAATGCCTATTTCCTCTACTTCACCTTTGGCGTCGGCATTATCACCGCCAGCCACGCCTTCCTCTACGGTTTCGTTTCCATTTACTGGAAATCGATCGGCATCAGCGATTCCGTCGTCGGCCTGCTGTGGGCATGGGGCGTGGTGTCCGAAGTCTGCATGTTTTTGTTTTTCAACCGCATTTTCGCTTCCGTGTCGGTCGTCAAAGTGATGGTGATCGCCGGCATCGGCTCCATCGTGCGCTGGATCATCTTTCCATTGGTCTGGCCGCTCGGGCTCGGTATCGCCGGCTTCTTCGCCGTGCAGTCACTGCACTCGGTGTCTGTCGCCATGGTGCTCATCGGCCTGCAGAGAATGATCGCCGAGACCGTCTCCGAAGAGCGCACGGGTGCAGCGCAAGGCATCGCCTATTTCTTCAACGGCTTCTTCATGGCCGCCGTTACGCTGGCTTCCGGCCCGCTCTATGACCGTCTCGGCGTCGATGGTTTCCTGGTGATGATCCCGATCGCGATCGCCGGCCTGGTGCTGATCGGGCTTGCCGCGCGCTCAGCCCCAAAGCGCCCGGTCCGGGGGGGAGACGAGCGATCCCTGGTAGACGAGACCCGGCACACGGTCGCCGGCAAGTAGCAGCGGACCGTCAAGGTCGACGAAATCGGCGTCCTGGGCGAGCAGCACCGCCGGCGCCATGGCAAGCGACGTGCCGACCATGCAGCCGACCATGATGCCGAAACCGAGCTCGCGGGCGCGGTCGCGCAGCATGAGCGCCGCCGTCAGTCCGCCCGACTTGTCGAGCTTGATGTTGACGGCATCGTAGAGGCCGAGCAGCGTTTCCAGATGCTTCGCCTCATGCACGCTTTCATCGGCGCAGATCGGCACAGGATGGGCGATGTGGCGCAGGATCTGGTCCTGGCCGGCGGGCAGGGGCTGTTCGACCAGCGCAATGCCTCGCTCCGCCGCAAAAGCGAGGTTTGCCACGATGTTGTCGTCGGTCCAGCCCTCATTGGCATCGAGGATGATTCGGCTCCGAGGCGCTGCCTCCGTCACGGCGCGAATCCTGGCCACGTCGTTGTCGCCGCCGATCTTGACCTTCAGCAGCGGCCGGCCGGCATTGGCGCGGGCCTGTGCCGCCATCGCTTCGGCTTCGCCGAGCGACAGTGTGTAGGCGGTTTCCAGCGGACGCAGCGGCGCCGGCCAGATTGCGCTTGCCACCGGCTTGCCGCTAATCTTGGCTTCAAGGTCCCACAGCGCGCAGTCGACGGCGTTGCGGGCGGCTCCCGCCGGCATAGCGTCGAGCAAAGCGGTCCGGTCGATGCCATCGGCGATCCGCTCGCGCATGGCCTCAATCGCGGCGTGTACGCCGTCCATGGTTTCCCCATAGCGCTTGTAGGGAACGCACTCGCCGCGCCCGCTATGACCGTCCTGGCTGATCGTGCAGGTGATGACCTCGGCCTCGGTCTTGGAGCCGCGCGAAATGGTGAAGGTGCCAGCGATTGGAAAACGCTCCGCCTCAACCGAAATGACACGCGCCATATTTTTCTGCTCCGGCTGTGCGAGAAGGGTTGTCGGCAAATCGACAAGGTCGGACCCATCAGGCTAAACAGGACGCCATGTTGACCATCGGCAAGCGCGACGCAAGCGGCACCACCGCCTCGGAGGCTGACCACCAACCGCGCGTCGCGGTCGGCGAGGAGGGTGGCGTGCTCGGCTGCGCGTTCTCCGGAATCTGGACGACACGGACTGTGGCGCTGGTCGACGCCGACATGCGCAAGATCGAGAAACGAAACGGTTTCAAGACTTTGGCGCTCGATCTTTCGAAAATCGAGAAGATCGATACCGCCGGCGCCTGGTTAATCGACCGGCTCGTCAGCGCCTTCGAGAAGAAGAAGGTCGAGGTTCGGCTGCAAGGCCAAAGCGAGATCGCCGCCATCCTGCTCGACGCGGTCGGCGAGGCTGTCCGGCGCGAACCCGAATCCGGCCCGGCGCGGCCGCCCAATATCGTCATTCGTGCCCTCGAGGCGGTTGGCCGGCGCGTCTACGAGATGCGTGACGATTTCCTCGCCTCGATGAATATTCTGGGCGCCACCATCCGCGGCGCGCAGATGAAGCTCGGCCGTGGCCATGCCGTCAACCCGGCGGCGATCTTCAACCAGATCGACCGCATGGGCGTCGGCGCCATTCCCGTGGTGGTGCTGATGTCGGCGATCGTCGGCGCCATCGTTGCCCAGCAAGGCGCCTACCAGCTCAGCTATTTCGGCGCCGACATCTTCGTCGTCGACCTCGTCGGCGTGCTGATCCTGCGCGAACTCGGCGTGCTGATGACGGCAATCATGATCGCCGGCCGCTCCGGCAGCGCGATCACCGCCGAGATCGGCTCGATGAAGATGCGCGAGGAGGTCGACGCACTGAAGGTCATCGGTCTCAATCCGATTGGCGTCCTGGTCTTTCCGCGCCTGGTTGCGCTGGTGATCGCCTTGCCGTGCCTGACGATCATCGCCAATTTCGCGGCACTCGGCGGCGGCATTGCCGCGGCCTGGCTCTACTCCGATATCCCACCCGCCGCATTCATCGACCGCCTGCGTGTCGCCATCGATCTCAGCACGATTTTCGCCGGGCTGATCAAGGCGCCGTTCATGGCCATGATCATCGGCACGATCGCCTCGGTCGAAGGCATGAAGGTCGGCGGCAGCGCCGAATCGCTCGGCCAGCACGTGACCGCCTCCGTGGTGAAGTCGATCTTCGTCGTCATCATCCTCGATGGGCTTTTCGCCATGTTCTACGCAGCTATCGAGTTCTGACACAATGGCGAAGGGCAATGGCATCAAGACGGAGGAAAAGGACCAGAACGAGATCGTCCTTTCGGTGCGTGACGTCACCGTTGCCATCGACGACAAGCTGATCCTCGACAAGCTTTCGCTCGACATCAAGCGCGGCGAGATCCTGGGGTTCGTCGGCGCTTCGGGCGCCGGCAAGTCCGTCCTGTTGCGCACCATTCTCGGGCTGATGCCCAAGCAGTCCGGAACGATCAGGCTGTTTGGCGTCGACGTCGACAAAGCAAGCGATATCGAGCGCCTGCGCATCGACATGCGGCTTGGCGTGCTGTTCCAGCATGGCGCGCTGTTTTCGGCGCTGACCGTGCAGGAGAATGTGCAGGTGCCGATGCGCGAATATCTCGACCTGCCAAGGAAGCTGATGGACGAGCTGGCACTGCTCAAGATCGAGCTGGTCGGGCTGCCGCCGGACGCGGCGCAGAAATTCCCATCAGAACTTTCCGGCGGCATGATCAAGCGCGCAGCACTTGCGCGCGCCCTGGCGCTCGATCCGGATATCGTCTTTCTCGACGAGCCGACGTCCGGCCTCGATCCCATCAGTGCTGCCGAGTTCGACGAACTCGTCGTCAAGCTGCGCGACACCATGGATCTGACCGTCTATATGGTCACGCACGACCTCGACACGCTGTTTACCGCTTGTGACCACGTGGCGGTGCTCGGCAAGAAGAAAGTATTGGTCGAGGGCACCATCGACGACATGCTGAAGAGCGAGGAACCGTGGGTGAAATCCTATTTCCGCGGAAAACGCGCCCGCCAACTTGATCTTGCCGCACGTGCATAGCCATAAGTGAAATAATGGAAACCAGAGCCAACTACGTCATTGTCGGCATCTTTACGCTGGTTGCGATCCTGGCGGCGTTCGGCTTCGTCTACTGGACGGCGGCGATCGGTGACAGGGGCGAGACGACGCTGCTGCGCGTGCGCATCCCTGGTTCGGCTTCCGGTCTTGGCCGCGGCAGCTTCGTGCTGTTCAACGGCGTCAAGGTCGGTGACGTCAAGCGCGTCTATATCGACGTCGACAATCCGACGGTCGCCATCGCCGACACCGAGATCGATCGGATGACGCCGATCACCAAGTCGACGCAGGCCGATATCGGGCTTGCCGGCCTCACCGGGCAGGCCAATATCGAGCTCAAGGGAGCCGATCCCAAGGAAGTGAAACTTCTCGATCAGGCCGAGAAGGAAGGCAAGGTCGCCGAGATCGTAGCCAACCCTTCCGCCGTGACCAATCTGCTGCAGACGGCGCAGAACATCTTCACCCGCGCCGACAAGGTGCTGTCCGAACTCGAGGGCTTCACCAGGGATGTTCGCGGGCCGCTGACACAGACTGTCCAGAACGTGCAGACATTCTCCGATGCGCTGGCCAAGAATTCCGACGGCATCGACAAGTTCCTGTCCAGCGTCAGCGCGCTGTCCGAAGAACTGAAGGGCGTGTCCGGCAAGCTCGACGGCACGCTGAAGGCGGCGGAGGGCCTGCTCAACGCCGTCGACAGGGACAAGATCAAGAGCATCGTCGCCAATGTCGATACGGTGACCGCGAACCTCAAGCAGACATCGCAGCAGCTCGACGGCGTGATCAAGAATGTCGACACGGCGGTCGGGTCAGTCAATGATTTCGCCAAGCAGACGCAAGGCACGCTGACCAAGGTCAACGGCGTGCTCGACGGTGTCGACCCGGCGCAGGTGCGTACGGCTCTGGCCAACATCCAGAAGGCCAGCGAAAACGCCAACAAGGCCGCCGCCGACATTGCAATGGTGACCGACAAGTTCGCCAACCGCGCCGACGATATCAATCAGACGATCAAGGACGCCAAACAACTCGCGCAGCGCCTCAACGATGCCTCGGTGCGGGTCGACGGCATTCTGGCCAAGGTCGACAATTTGCTCGGCTCCGGCGAGGCCAACGGCGTGATGGCGGACGCCAGGGCCACGCTGAAGTCGTTCAAGCAGGTCGCCGACACGCTGAATGCGCGCCTTGGCACCATCACCGACAATCTGTCGCGCTTCTCAGGCCAAGGCCTCTCGAATGTCGAGGCGCTGGTGCAGGACAGCCGCCGCTCGATCACGCGTATCGAGGAAGCGGTCACGGATCTCAGCCGCAATCCGCAGCGCATTCTTTCAGGTGGCGAGGGCGAGGTTCGGCAATTCGACGGCAGGGCGCGGCGTTGACTTCGGCGTCTGCTCGCCCCAAGAACATGAGCCGCGGATGCGGGTTGATCTTACGATCCGGGGACAACGGGGATCGCGCGTGAAGTCGGTATGGGTGAGAACGGGTGGATTGACACCGGCTGCGGCGCTGCTTGCGCTATCGCTTGCCGGCTGTGCGGTACTGGGCGGCAAGCCTGCGCCGCTCGACACATTCGAGCTTTCGGCGCCGTCGGTTGACGCCCGTGGCCATAGCCGCAAGCAAATCCTGATCGCCCAGCCCTCGGCGCTCAAGGCGCTGGACAGCCAGAACATCGTCATCAAACCCTCCGACCGCTCGATCCAGTATCTGAAGGGCGCGCAATGGGCCGACCGGCTGCCGGTGATCGTGCAGGCGCGGCTGGCGGAGACCTTCCAGCGTTCGGGCAGCTTTGCCGGCGTCGGCAAGCCGGGCGAGGGCCTGGCGATCGACTACCAGGTGATCGTCGAGATCCGTTCCTTCGAAGTGAGTGTCGACGGTGGCGAACATGCCGAAGTCGACCTGTTCGTGCGCCTGCTCAACGATCGCAACGGCGAGGTACGCGCTTCCAAGAGCTTCACCGCGTCCGCGCCGGTTTCGGGCAGCGGCAATCCTGCCTATGTCAGTGCGCTCGACAGCGCGTTCGGCGATGCCGCCAAACAGATCGTTCGCTGGACCGATTCGGTGATCTGAGCGCAATCCCGCCAGACGCTTCAATCTACAAGCTGTCGAAGGCTTCCGGCTGCAGCTTTCCAGTCTTCATCAAGTGCTGCAGCGTGTAGGTGACGGACAGCGCGTCGTCGAGCGCGTCATGTCCCTGCAATGGCGGGTGTTCGACGCCATGATAGTCCGCAAGCTTGTTGCTTGGCGTCCGTGCGAGATCCTCGAGCGGCATCCCCGCCGCGATCAGCAGCTTGACGGCGTTGTCGAACCGGGTGGCGGGGATGGACGGCTGAATGCCCGCGACATAGCAACTGATGGCGATCATGTTCAGTTCGTCCTTGCCCCAGGACCAGAACCGCGCGCCATCGGAAAAGCGATCGACCCTGGCAAGTGCTTCTCCAAGCGCAACCCCTTCGGTCTCGATGTTTTTCTCGGTTATGCCGGTCAGTCTGGTGAAGAACGGATCGAGTTCGTATTTCCGGCCAAACCGGTCGATCGGTCTGATATAGGCCTTGTGCGTGCCGAGCAGCGGAAAGTCGTCTTCGAGACCAAGCCTGACCGCGCCGATCTGCGCTATGACAGGGTCGGGATCGTGAGCCGCGCACCAAAACCGACGTTGCGACCCCTCAAGGCAGAGAAATTCGCAGTCGAATATGATTGCCGTCTTCACGGTCAGCCCCCTTTTATCGGTGAACCGGGCGTTTGGGTGCCTGCTTGCGGAAACGCAGAGGTTTCCGCAAGCAGATCCCGGCCATCTGGCCGCTGACGCTTAGTGCAGGCGCCCGCTGGCGTGGGCCAGCATGGTGTAGACCTTGCCGGTGTCCGAGGTCAGGTAGGTCTGCGCCATGATGTTGTCGCGGTCGTTGCGCGAGACGTCCTTGAGCAGTTTTTCGAAGTCGTCGCAGTAACGGTCTACGGCGGCGCGGAATTCGGCCTCGCCCTGATACTTGCGGCGGATTTCGTCGAACGTCTGCTGGCCCTTCAGCGTGTAGAGCCGGCGCGTGAACACGTCCCGCTCGCCACGCCGATAGCGGTTCCACAGCTCGATCGAAGCATCGTGGTCAATTGCCCGTGCGATGTCGACGGATAGCGAGTTCAGCGATTCCACGACATGCAGCGGCGAGCGCTGGGCAGGGGCCGCGCGCGGCGCTTCCACGGGCGCCGAGGGTGCTGCCGCCGGCCTGAGATCCGCATCGTTCGACGCCGCTGTCAGGAGGTCGCGCACCCAGCCGCCCTGTGGCGTGCGGGCGCCGGCTTCGGGACGCTGGCGCGGCTCGGCCGGACGCTCGAGATCGAGCGTGCCGCGCAGCGCCGTGCCGCCCAACGGCGCCTGAGGCGTGCGAAGCTCCGGCTGCGGTGCTGCCGGCGCGCGACGTGGCGGTTCGGCGGGACGTGCTGCCGGCGCTTGCGGCGCCGGGCGCAGATTGCGTGGCTCCGAGGTGTCGCCGCCGCCGCGGCCGGACTTCGCGACGATGTCGGAAAGCTCCTTCAAGGCGTTGATCTGCTCGGAAACGGCGCGGCGGATCGCCGAGGTCGATTCCTTTGCCTCTTCCGGCATCTCGATGACGCCCTTCTTGAGTTCGGCGCGGGTGAGGTCGAGTTCGCTCTTGATCGAGCTCGCGGTGCGCCGCATCTCATCGGTGGCATCGGCGAAGCGCTTGGTTGCCGAATCGACCACGTCGGTGATGGCATTGCGGATCTTGTCGGCCGACTCCATCGTCTTGCCTTCGGCGTTCTGCAGCGTCTGGCCGACGAGGTTTTCGAACGAGCGCATGACCCTTTCGAGATCCTCCGACTTCTTGACCAGACCGACGGCGAGGTCTTCGAGCGATGACTGCCTTTCCAGCGTGTGCTCGAGGTTGCTCTGGGCCGAGCTCAACAGGTCCGAGGCGCTGGCCAGGAGGCGGCTGTGTTCATCGAACTTGGTGGCGATCGAGGCCACTTCGCGCAAGGTCGACGACGACAGTTCCGTCAGCCTTGTGGTGTTCGAATCGACAAGGCGCGCCGAGCTGGCAAAGGTCTGCGCCGCCTTTTCTGTTGTCGCCGCGAAGCTCTGCGTGCTGCCGGTCAGGCGTTCGTCGACCTGACCGAGATTGACCGCGGCCTGCTCGATCAGCTGACCGAGCTGCGAGCTGGACTTGGTCATGCGGCCGATGAGATCGGCAACACTGTCGGACAGCGACGAGCGGGCGCCTTCGACCGCCGACAAGGTCTCGGCGGTGCGGTTGGCGAGCGCGTTGACCAGGGCGGCATTTTCGCTGCGCAGCTTCTCGGTGGCGCGTTCGGTGACCTCTTCCATGCTCTTTTGCAGTTCCGAGCCACCCTGGGCGAAGCGTTCGACCAAAGGCCGCGCGGTTTCGTCGAGGATCTTCGACATTTCGGCCGACCGCGCCGCGAGCATGGTGTTGAGTTCGCGTGTGTTGGCGCCGATCGTCTTGGCGGCGTCGTTGGTGCTCTGGCCGATATGCTGGCCTACAGCGGTGAAGGTCTCGGCGATCACATTGGCGCGCGAAACGAGCTGTGCCTCGGCGCTCGACACCTGCTCATTGAGCCTCTGGCCCATTGTTTCGGTGGTATGGGCGAGGCGGTTCTCGACGCTGGCGATCTGCTCCTCGACACGGGCGGCCGCAGCCGCCGCGGTCGATGCAAGACGCTCGTCGGCGCCGGCAAGTGCCTGCTCGATTTCGCGGGCGTGCACGGCCAGTTCCTGGCCGGTCTGGCGCGCACGGTCGGCGACCTTCTGCTCGGTGCTGGCGAAAGCCCCGACGATGGTCTGCGCATGCTCGCCGATCGTCGAAGAGCTGTCGGCGATGCGCGAGACCAGGCGTTGGTCGGCCTCGTCGAAGATGCGGCCGATCTCGGACGCACGGCTGGACAGAGCATCCGAACCTTCGGCGATGCGCGAGACCAATTGCTGATCGGCGGCATCGAAGATGCGGCCAAGGTCGGTTGCGCGGGCGGCGAGCGCCTCGGCGGATTCGCCGATGCGCATGCCGAGCCGCTGGTCGGCGCTTTCGAAGTTGCGCAGGATGTCCCCGGCGCGGGCGGCCAGCGATTGTGCCGTCTCGACAGCGCGGGCGACCAGTTTCTGGTCGGCTGCGTCGAAGGTGCCGGCAATCTCGCTTGCACGGGCCGCCAGATGGTCCGCGGTATCCTGGGCCCGGGCAGCCAGCTGGTCGGCCGTTTCCTGGGCGCGGGCGGCGAGCTTCTGGTCCGCCAGTTCGAAGGTGCCGGCGATCTCGCCGGCGCGGGCGGCCAGTTGATCGGCGGTTTCGTGGGCGCGGGCCAGCAGCGAGCTGGAGGCGTCGTCGGCGCGGGCGAGCAAGGCGTTGGACGTATCTTCCGCACGGGCGTGCAGGCGACGGTCGGCTTCCTCGAAGGTGCGGGCGATGTCTTCGGCCCGCGCCAAAAGGGCGGCGGACGTCTGTTCGGCGCGCTCGGCGATCTTGCGGTCGGCATCGCTGAAGGCTGCACCGGCCTGCTCATGCAGCGCGCTGGTGACCTCCAGAACCTTTTCGCGCAAGGCGCCGGCGACGAAGACCGCGCTCTTTTCGAGCACGCTGCGGACATTGTCGACGCCGGTCGAGAGCGCGCGCTCCATGGTTCCGGCGCGTTCCTCGATGATCCCGGTCTGACGGCTGAACGCCTGCTCGATCTTCTCTACATCGGCGGCGATTGCGGCCGAAATGTCGGTGCTTCTGGCAGCGATCTGGTCGATGTGGCCGGACAGCGAACGGTCGACGTCCTTGCGGGTCTCTGCGAGCTTGCCGAGATCGTCTTCCAGCGCGCGGCTCAGCATGTTGCGGCCTTCGGCCAGCTTGCCGACATGGCCAGCGATGACGCCGTCGATCTCGCCGCGGCTTTCGCTCAGCTTCTGCAGGTCGGCCTCGAGGGCGCGCTTGAGAATGTCACGGCCTTCGGCGAGCTTTTCCACCTGGCCGGCCACCAGCCCGTCGATGCTGGAGCGGCTTTCGGCGAGCTTGGCGAGATCGGCTTCGAGGGCGCGTTTGAGAACGTCGCGGCCTTCGGCCAGTTTCTCCACCTGGCCGGCGACCAGGCCGTCGATGCTCGAACGGCTCTCGGCCAGCTTGGCAAGGTCGTCCTCGAGCGCCCTGGACAGGGTCGAGCGCTCCTGGACAAGCCTGTCGGCGTGGCTGCCGACCAGGCCGCTGACGCTTTCGAGGTCGGCTTCCAGCGCCTTCGACAGCGTCGAACGGTCCTGGATGAGTCGCTCGGCATGGCTGTTGACCAGGCCGTTGACGTTGTCGAGGTCGACTTCCAGCGCCTTCGACAGGGTCGAACGATCCTGGACGAGCCGATCGGAATGGCTGCTGACCAGGCTATTGACGCTTTCGAGATCGGCTTCGAGCGCCCTGGCGAACTGGGCGCGGTCGTCGACCAGCTTCTGCGACTGGTCGGCAACGGTGTTCTTGATGGTGTTGAGGTCGGCTTCGAGGGCGCGCTTGAGAATGTCGCGGCCTTCGGCCAGCTTCTCGACCTGACCAGCGACCAGCCCGTCGATGCTGGAGCGGCTGTCGGCCAGCTTGGCGAGGTCGTCCTCGAGAGCCTTCGACAATGTCGAACGATCCTGAACGAGCCTGTTCATGTGGTCGGCGATGACGCTGTTCACATTCTGCAAGTCGGCTTCGAGGACCTGCGAAAGCAGTCCGCGATCCTCCGCCAGCCTTTCCGATTGGCTCGATATGACATCCTTGATGGTGTTGAGGTCCGATTCCAGCGCGCGCTTGAGAATGTCGCGGCCCTCGGCCAGCTTCTCGACCTGACCGGCGACGAGGCCGTCAATGCTCGAGCGGCTTTCGGCCAGCTTGGCAAGGTCGGCTTCCAGCGTCTGCGACAGCAGGCTGCGGTCGTTGGCGAGTTTGACCGAATGATCGTCAAGCAAGCCCCTGATGCCAGATAGGTCGTCCTCGAGCGAACGGCCGAGTTGGCTGCGGTCATCCACGAGCTTTGCCGAATGCGCCTCGATCAGGCCCTTGATGCCGGCGATATCGTTTTCCAAGGCCTTGGCGAGCACCGCACGACCTTCGGCGATCTTCTCGACCTGACCGGCGACCAGCCCGTCAATGCTGGCACGGCTGTCGGACAGTTTGCCGAGGTCGGCTTCCAGGGCGCGCGACAGGATGTTGCGGCCTTCGGCGAGCTTTCCAACATGACCGGCGACCATTTCATCAATGATTGTGCGGGCTTGCACGAGTTTTCCGGAGTCTTCGTTGAGAGCCAGCGAAAGCCTGTTGCGGCCTTCTTCCAGCCTTTCGAGGTGGCTGCCGAGCGACGCGTCGATGGCGGCCCGCGATTCGTTGACCTTGCGCAGATCCTCTTCGAGGGCGCGCGCGATCAGGCTGCGGCCTTCGGCCAGCTTCTGCACCTGGTTGGTCACCGCGGCATCGATACCGTCGCGGCTTTCGGCGAATTTCTCCAGGTCCGCCTGCATGGCGGCCGCCATGCGCTCGCGGCTTTCGGACAGCTTGCGGCTGTGGTTTTCGACGGCTTCCTCGATGCCGACACGGGCGTCGGCGAGCCGCTGGATGTCGCTATCGAAAGAACGCGAGACGACATGACGCGCCGCTTCCATGCGACCGGCAAAGTCGCTGGCGCGAGCCTCCAGCATGCTCGATGTCGAGGTGACGATGTCGGCCATGTCGGCGCCGATCTGGGTCTTGCCCTGATCGATCATCGCGGCCAGCGTATCCTTGCTCTCGGCGAAGGTGTGGGCAATTTCGCGGGCGCGCTCGACCAGCGTCTCGTTGATCTGGCGGGCGCGGGCCTCGAGCGCTGCGTTGAGCTTCTGCGTGCCGGTGTCCAGCGCTTCGGCGCGGGTCTGGAATTCGCTGATCAGGGCCTGACCGCGTTCGGCCAGCGTACGTTCGATGCCGTTGAGGCTGGCTTCGAATTCCGAATTGAGGGTGCGCGCGGCGCCGCCGAGCAGCGAAACCATGCCGGTGGTGCGATCGTCGAGCAGATCGGTCAGCGACCGGGTCAGGCCGTCCGTCGTATCCGTCAGCTTGGCGATGCGCGTGTCGAGCAGGCTGGCGAAGGCCTCGCCGGAGGTCGAAAGCTTGTCGGTGATGGTGTCGAGCCGGCCTTCCACCGAATCGAAGATCGACATCGAGCTTTCATTGATGCGGTCGATGAGCGTGTCGCCGGAATCGGTGATCGTCATCGACAGCTTGGTCGACGCATTGAGGATCGAGTCGCGGATGATGTCGCTGGCGGAGCCGATTTCATCCCTGAGCGTCTCATGCGCACCGGCAATCGAGGCACGGACGCGCTCGGCATGGCTGACGACCGCCTCGCGCTCGCTGCCAAGCCCGTCGACGAGCGAACGGATGCGGGTTTCGTTTTCCGAATAGGAGCGCTCGATCTGGTTGACTTCGCTGTGGACCAGCGTTTCCAGCTCCACGGCGCGGGCCAGCGTGCGTTCGATGCCTTCGCCCATGGCCGCCACCTCGCGGCGAACGGCCTGGCCGATCATCATGACGCGATCCTGCGCCATGTTTTCCGGCTCGGTCAGGCGGAAGGCCACTTCCGTCATCGACTGGGCGGCAATGCGCATGTCCTGGGCGCGGCGAATCATGGCTGCGAAGGCCCAGAACAGGATGATCGGCACGATCGCCGCGACGGCGAGGCCAATCAGTTCGGGACGGGCAAGGAACTGGTCGAGGGTGCGGATCCTCCAGATGCTCGGTCCGAACAGCAGGTTGGCGAGCCCGCCGGCGCCGGCGATCCAGGCGAGCGAGACGAAGGCGACGATCCAGTAGACGGTGTTGGAGGCGCGCCTGTTGAGGCCGTGCAGGAGGGTCTTGTAATCCTTCTGGCGATCATCATTGGCCGGCGCGAAGCCCGTGGGCTGCGCGCCGTTGCCATTGCCATTGCGTGTCTCCACGGGGCGCAGTTCTGCCGGCTTGGCCTTCGGCGCGGGACTCGCGGGCTGATTGGCAATGGGGGCCTGATTGGCGGCGGGTGCCGGCTTCTGGTTGCGTCCCTCGCGTGCCAGCTCGTCGGCGGCCTGGGATATCTGCGCTTCCAGATCTTCCATCGAAGCCGCGATATCGAGATCGCCGCTGCCGATGTCGCCGCTGAGGTCGAGATCGAGCGCTTTTTCCAGTTCCCTGGCCACGTCGCTGTCGAGATTTCTCGTCGTCGTCGTTGGTTTCTTTGCCATGCCTTCGCTACCCTGTACTAGCTGCCGCGGGGCTTATAATTGTCTTTGTCGTACCCCCGCGCAGGAGGCTGAAAATGGACCCTCGTATCGTAATGACACAGGGGGGTAAAGAAAACATGCATTCCGCGGGATACGTAAAACTTTAAATATAAGGTTAACGGAACCGTGATCCGTGCGCCGCTTTCGCAACATTTTTCCAGGCCATTCATTAACCCGTTGTCCATTGGATTCGCCTAGTTTTTCAGGCGGCCGAAGAAAACGGAGTTCGAGTTCATGCGTGGCGAAAGCGGCATTGCCTTTTCAATGCCCGGAGGCGACGTCTCGGGAACCAGGCAGTCCCGACCGGTCGATTTGGCACACCTTGCCCGGCAAACGATGGGCGACCGCGCCCTCGAGCAAGAGGTGCTGGCGCTGTTTGTACAGCAGGCGCTGTCGGTACGCGACAAAATTGTCGATGCCGATCTCAAGGACCGGCTTCTGCTTGCGCATGGGTTGAAAGGGTCTGCTCGCGGCGTTGGCGCCTTCGCCATCGCCGATTGCGCCACCGAGATCGAGCGGCAGCCGGAAGACGGCCAGACCCTCAAGCGGCTCGGCAAACTGATCGACGAAGTGCGCGATTTCATCGCCGCCATCAATCGCTGACCCGGTTTGTGGAAAAACGTCACCGAGCGGCGCTTTCGCACGGCAGTTGACTTGTCTGCCGGAGTGATTATCTCGGCGGAAACTCCCTTCAGGTGACAAATGACCAAGTTGACCTTCATCGCCCATGACGGCACACAATTCGACGTGGACGCCGAAAACGGCTCGACGGTCATGGAAAACGCCATCCGCAACGCCGTGCCGGGGATCGAGGCGGAGTGCGGTGGCGCCTGCGCCTGCGCCACCTGCCATGTCTATGTCGACGAGGCCTGGACGGCGGAAGTGGGCGAGCCGGAAGCGATGGAAGAGGACATGCTGGACTTCGCCTACGACGTCCAGCCGAACTCGCGTCTGTCCTGCCAGATCAAGGTACGCGACGCGCTTGACGGCCTGGTGGTGCGGGTGCCGGAGCGCCAGGGCTAGGGCGTGTTGATATTCGGGTGATGCCGGCCTGCAAACGGCGGCTTCCTCCGGCCTTCGCCGGCCGAAGCACTTGACGAGGGATCGTGGCAGCTAGGGCTATGGCCCGGGGTAGGCCGGTACTCGCATATGAAAAGTACGTTGCGCTCCGGTTCTCGGTATCAACCCTGTTTGGTCGCTTCGCGCCGTCTTCGACGCCGGCTCGGCCTGACCTGAATCTCAATATGCCTTCGGCGACGTTCCAATTTCTTTGACATTGGCTGCTTGGCAGCAGGCCACGGCTCATGCAGTCTCGCCCCATTCCCAAGGGGACCACATCGCATGACCGAAACAATCAAGACGGATGTTCTCATTGTCGGGGCAGGGCCTGTCGGCCTTTTCGCCGTGTTCGAGCTCGGCCTGTTCGACATGAAATGCCACCTGATCGATATCCTCGACAAACCCGGCGGCCAATGCGCGGAACTCTATCCGGAAAAGCCGATCTACGACATTCCCGGCTGGCCCTCGATTTCGGCGCAAGGGCTGGTCGACAAGCTGCTCGAGCAGATCCATCCGTTCAAGCCTGACTTCACCTACAACCGCATGGTCTCCAGCCTCCAGAAACTGGAGGATGGCAGCTTTCGCGTCACCACCGACGAGAACGAGGTGTTCGAGGCCAAGGTGGTGGTGATCGCCGCCGGCGGCGGCTCGTTTCAACCCAAACGCCCCCCGATCCCGGGCATCGAGCCCTATGAAGGCAAGAGCGTCTTCTATTCAGTGCGCCGGATGGAGGATTTTCGCGGCCACGACCTTGTCATTGTCGGCGGCGGCGACTCGGCGCTCGACTGGACACTGAACCTGCAGCCGGTGGCAAAAAGCGTGACGCTGGTCCACCGGCGCCCTGAATTCCGCGCGGCGCCCGACAGCGTCAACAAAATGTATGCCATGCAAGAGATGAAGCAGCTTGCGTTCAAGGTCGGCCAGGTGACCGGCCTGACCGGCGCCGACGGCCAGCTGTCATCGGCCACCATCAAGGGTGGTCCGGAAGGCGATATCGAAGTGCCATGCACACGCATGCTGCCCTTCTTCGGCCTGACGATGAAGCTCGGGCCGATCGCGGAATGGGGGCTCAATCTCCACGAGAACCTGATTCCGGTCGACACCGAGAAATTTCAGACATCGGTGCCCGGCATTTTCGCGGTGGGCGACATCAACTCGTATCCGGGAAAGCTGAAGCTGATCCTGTCGGGCTTCCATGAAGTGGCGCTGATGGCGCAGGCGGCCAAGCGCATCGTCAGTCCCGGCGAGCGGATCGTGTTCCAATACACGACCTCGTCGACCAGCCTGCAGAAGAAGCTCGGCGTGGTGGAGTAAAGACCGCTCCTATTCCGTGAGGACGGGCGCAACCGCTTCGTCGCGTCCGCGCAGCGCCTTTTCCGGCATCAGCATCATGGCGACGAGCGCCAGCACCAGGGTGATGCCGGCGGTGATGAAGATCATCACGAACGGCAAGGCTGATGCCAGCTGGACATGTGTCTGCGAACCCTCGGCGGAGAGCGGCAGGCCATAGCCGAGCGCGACCGCGCCGAGCAGGGCGACGCCCAGCGCGCCACCCAGCGTGCGCAGGAAGGTCAGCACGCCTGTCGCAACCCCGAGATGGGTTCGATCGACGGCGTTCTGGACAGAGACGGTCGCGACCGGGAATGTCGTTCCGCTGCCCAGGCCGATCAGGGTTGTCAGGATCTCGACCGCGAGCAGCGAGGCGTGTCCAGCAATGGCGCTGAGCACGCCAATGCTGACAATGGCCAAGGCGATGCCGATCATGGCGATGCGCTTGTAGTGCACGAAGCGGGGGATCAGGCGGCCGCTTGTGGCGGCACCGGCGACCGTGCCGAGCAAAAGGCCGAGCATGGCCATTCCCGATTCGCTGACGGAAAGCCCGATGACGGTTTGCAGATAGACCGGCAAGTAGACCGAAGCGCCGATATTGGCCGCCTGCAGCAGGAACATCGACAGCGCACCGGCTAGCACGATCGGATTGCCCAGCACTTCAAGCGAGATCAGCGGTTCGGCGGCCCTCATCAGTCTCACTGCGAACAGGGCCCAGAACACGGCCGAACCGGCCACCAGCCCGAGGATTTCGTGGGAAAACCAGGGATAGGTGCTGCCACCCCAGTTGAGCGCCAGAAGCAGAAGGGCCGTGGCGATAACCAGAAGCACGGCGCCCAACCCGTCGATGCGGTGATGTTTGGCTGCGATCGGCAGCTTCTTCAGCGGCTTGTTGATGATCGCCATGGCCAAAAGCCCAAGCGGAATGTTGATCCAGAAGATCAGCGACCAGTGCAGATGCTCGGCAAAGGTGCCGCCCAGCAGTGGCCCGGCAATGCTGGCGACGGCCCAGGTGCCTGACACCCAGGCCGCATAGCGTGCGCGTTCGCGCGGCGGCACGAGGTCGCCGATGACGGTTTGCGCCAGCGCAAACAGGCCGCCGCCGCCGGCACCCTGGATCGCGCGCCCGATCACCAGCACGAACATGTTGGGGGCCATGGCGCTGACCAGTGATCCGGCGAGGAAGATGAGGATCGCCGCGTAGACGGTCGGGCGACGGCCATAGACGTCGGAAATCTTGCCGTAGAGCGGTGCCACGGCGGTGGCGGTCAGGAGATAGCCGGTGACCATCCAGGGCAGATATTCGGCGTGGCCGAGCGCTCGCGCGATGGTCGGCATGGCGGGTGCGATGATGGTCTGGTCGAGCGCCGCCAGCAGCATGGACAGAAGGACGCCGCCGATGATGGCGTTCTTCTCGCTTTCGGTCAGCGGTGTGGCGGCAGCCGGTATAGTCTGCTTGTCGACAGCCTGGTCCATAGTCTTGTCCATGTGTTTTGCGCGCGATCCGGGTCGACGATTGGGCTTGCCTGACGCGTTCGCCGCGCGATCGGTCGTGGTGCTCGTGCCTTGAGGATTGTACTTGCCAACCCGTGATATGTCGTTCCGTTTAGGCCGATTTCGACCGCCGTTCGAAAGTTTTCCGACGCTGGCACTATGCTTCGGCCCGGTTGGCTTGCACCGGCGCCATCGAGTGCGCCGATGAAATTCAGCCAGGTGGCAGCCGGCCGTTCTCGATGCGCTGGATGCGGTAGCGCATGAGCCGCAGGATACGGCTTTCGAAATTGACGCTCTCGACGCGATCGAACTGCACCTGGGCGCGGTCGTGCCTGGCGAGAATGGCGGCGGTGATCTCGGCCGCCTTGGCCTTGGCCGCAGCGCAATCCGTCCGCGGGTAGGTCGCCTTCAGCGCGTTTTCCAGCTCGCGGCCATAGTTCTTGGCGATCTCGACATGGCGTTCTTCATGGCGCTTGATGTCGGCCGACAGCGTGTCCCAGAACAGCTTCACGTCGGGATCCGCCTTGCGCGGGCGGCGCCATTCCGGAAGGATCACCTTGACCTTGACCGTCACGGCGGCGTCGGCGATCCGGCAGGAGCCAGCCTGCCTGGCGTAGCTGATCCGGGTGGTGAAGGCCATCTGGGTGGCGCCGGGGTGGCGCGAGCCCGTGCTTTTGACCTGCGGCCCATGTTTGGAGAGCTGCGTCTCGATGTCTTCGAGCGTGCTGCCGCCAATGGAAAAATAGCTGTATGTCTTGAGGAGATTGGCCGCGCCCGCCGGAACAGCGGTCACGGCAAGCAGTAGCGCGCAAAGCAGGGATCGTTTCATCATATTGCCTCTTTACCCACCTTGCGTTACGGCCGTTGCCGGCGCAACGGAATTGATCCTTTGCGGATCACACATCGTTGATGAGCCCATGGTTGATGAGCAATGACGGCGAGGCGATGGCAGCTGGCGCATGGACGTTATCTCGACCTTGGCGGCAAGGCCGTGGTCGTCGGCATCCTCAACGTCACTCCCGACAGCTTTTCCGACGGCGGACTGTTCGCTGCGCCCGAAGCGGCGCTGACCCAGGCGCGCCGGATGATCGAGGAAGGGGCACGGATCATCGATGTCGGTGGAGAATCGACCCGGCCGGGTGCCGCCGCCATCTCGGCCAGCGAGGAACAGGCGCGCGTCCTGCCGGTGATCGAGGCGCTGGCGCGCGCCGGTGACGTGCTGATTTCGGTCGACACCTATCGCGCAGACACAGCGCGGCTGGCCGTGGCTGCCGGCGCCCATATCGTCAACGATGTCTGGGGCCTGCAGCGCGAGCCCGACATCGCGCGGGTCGCCGCCGAAACCGGAGCCGGGCTCATCATCATGCATACCGGGCGGGATCGCGAGAAGCTGACCGACGTGATCGCGGACCAGTTTGCGTTCCTGGAAAAATCCCTGGAGATCGCCCGTCGTAACGGCATTGCGGACGATCGCATCGTGCTTGATCCAGGTTTCGGCTTCGCCAAGGAGACGGCTGAGGAAAATCTCGACCTGATGGCGCGGTTTTCCGAGCTCCATGCGCTTGGCTTTCCGCTGATGGCAGGCACCTCGCGAAAACGCTTCATTGGCACCGTCACCGGGCGCGATGCGGCAGACCGGGCGGCCGGAACGGCGGCGACCAGCGTCATTCTCAGGCTCAAGGGCGCGCATCTGTTTCGCGTCCATGATGTCGCAATCAACGTGGACGCGCTGGCAGTGGCGGATGCTATGCTGGCGCTTGAAACCGCCGCATCGGAACGCTGAGCCATGTATGTCATCCGCCTGAAGAACTGCGCCTTCTTTGCACGGCATGGCGTGCTCGACGAGGAGGAAGCCCTTGGCCAGCGTTTCTATGTCGACGCGGTGCTGTCGGTCGAACCCGGGCGCGCGCTTGTCGACGACGCGATCGAGGAAACCGTCAACTACGGCATTGCCTTCACGGTGATCGAGAAGATCATTACCGGGAAGCGGCGCTTCCTGATCGAAGCTCTGGCCATGGAAGTGGCAAAGGCGCTGACGGAGCGGTTTCCGCAGATCAAGAGGGCCGAAATCACCGTGCGCAAGCCGAACGCGCCGGTGCCTGGCGTGCTCGATCATGTCGAGGTGACCGTTGTCTGGCCCGAGTAACACCGTCTTCCTCAGCCTCGGCGGCAATCTGGGTGATCCGGCGGCCTCGATGGCGGCGGCGCTGCGCATTCTCGACGCCGATGCGGGCACGCGCGTCACCGCCGTTTCGTCGCTCTACCGCACACCGCCCTGGGGCAAGCTCGATCAGCCGGATTTCCTCAACGCCGCCGCCGAACTGTCGACCCGGCTCTCGCCGCGGGCGCTGCTCGACCTCTGCCTCGACGCCGAGCGGAAGCTGAAGCGGGTGCGCGAGGAGCGCTGGGGGCCGCGCCTGATCGATATCGACATTCTGGTGTTCGGTGACCGCGTCATCCATGAGACCGGTCTGGAAGTGCCTCATCCGCGTATGCTGGAGCGCGCTTTCGTGCTGGCGCCGCTGGCCGAAATCGCGCCGGATCTTGCCGTCGGCGGGAGAAGCGTGTCGGAACGGCTCGGCGCTGTCGACGCCGCCGGAATCGAGCGGTTGCCGTCCGGCCGGGACTGGTGGCTGACCTAGCTATCAGCCGGAAAATCCGCCTTCGTCGAGAAACGCCTGCTCCTGCGGTGTCGTCTCGCGGCCAAGCATCCTGTTGCGATGCGGAAACCGCCCGAAGCGGCGGATGATGTCGCGATGCTCCAGCGCGTATTTCAGGTTGAACTCGGCCCTGGCGGTGTGCAGCTCGACCGAAATGTCCTGGTCGGCAAGGTTTTCCGCATGTTCGAACGGTAAATACAGGAACACGCGGACTTGCGGTTCCAGCGCCAGGTCATGCCCGGCAGCGACCGCTTTATGGGCAAAGTGCTTCGCCAGCGGATCGGTGGCATACATGTGGCCGGTGCCGCGGAAGCAATTGCGCGGAAACTGGTCGAGCAGGATCATCAGCGCCAGCGAACCTTCGGCATGGCCCGACCAGGCGTCGCACTCACGCCGTGCCGCGGCATAGTGCAGGTCGAGAAAGCGATCGCGGAAATCGGCATCGAAAGCGTCGCTCTTCTCGAACCAAGCATCCTCGCCGGCGTCGCGCCAGAATTTGGTGACCGACAGGGCTCTGCTGTCCAATTCCATGCATGATTCCTTGGTTCAATCGGCTGTTTCGGATTTGTGCAGAACGCCAGCCGTCTCCTCGTTGAGGGCCTGACCGGGGCGGCGCGGCGTGGAGAGCGGTGTGGGAATCGGCGTGCCGATATTGCCACGCAGGAAGCGCTGGCCGGCGCGAATGCCTTCGGCGAGCTGGGTTTCGAAACGGTCGGTGTCGCGACGCCTGACGTCCTCGATCGTTTCCGCCACATCTTCGGGATCAACGCCAAGCGATTCCAGGGCCGAGCCGCCGAAAACCAGCGCCGATTCGAAGGTCTCGCGCAGCTGATAGTCGACGCCGGCGCGAATGAGCTGCAGCGCGGTGCCGCGGTCGAAAGCCCGGGCAAGCACGGTGAGCAGCGGAAATTCGGCCTTGATCAACTGGGCGATGCGAACGGCCGCATCGGCCTTGTCGACGCAGATCAGCACGGCGCGCGCCCGGCCGGCGCCGGCCGCGTGCAGGATATCCAGCCGGGTGCCATCGCCATAATAGACCTTGAAGCCGAAGTCGGCGGCCGCCTGGATCATCTCGACATCGTTGTCGATGATCGACACATCGATGCCGCGCAGCAGCAGCGGCTGGCTGGCGATCTGGCCGAAGCGGCCGAAACCGATGATCAGCACGCTGCCGGTCAGTCCGTCGGCGACGTCGACGCCGTCGAGCGACTGCTCGTCGCGCGGGGTGACATAGCGCAAGGCGATGATCGCCAGCGGCGTCAGCACCATGGAGATGATGACGATCGCCGTCAGCATCGCGTTGGCCTGGTTGTCGATGATGCCGACGGCGGCGGCGGCTGAGTAGAGGACGAAGGCGAATTCGCCGCCTTGCGCCATGAAGACGGCGCGTTCCAAGGCTTCGCGATGGCCGGTCTTGAGGATGCGGGCGACGATGTAGATGCCGAGCGCCTTCATGACCATGTAGGCGACGACATAGATTGCGATCAGCTTCCAGTTCGCGGCGACCACATGCAGGTCGAGCGACATGCCGACCGCAAGGAAGAACAGGCCGAGCAGGATGCCGCGGAACGGCTCGATGTCGGCTTCCAGTTGATGGCGGAAGGTCGATTCCGACAGAAGCACGCCGGCCAGGAACGCGCCCATCGCCATCGACAGGCCGCTGAGCTGCATGGCAAGCGCCGATCCAAGCACCACCAGCAGTGCCGCGGCCGTCATCACCTCGCGGGCGCGGGCATCCGCCAGGATGCGGAAGAACGGGTTGAGCAGATAGCGCCCCGCCAGCACAAGTCCGATGATCGCGGCAAGGCCGATGCCGACCTCGGTCAGCCTTTCCGACAGGCTGGTGTCGGCGCCGCCGGGCGCCAGGAACGCGATCAGGGCCAGCAGCGGCACGATGGCCAGATCTTCCAGCAGCAGGATGGAGACGATGCGCTGGCCTTTCGGCGAGGCGATGTCGCCGCGTTCCTCGAGAAGCTGCATGACGATCGCCGTCGAGGTCAGCACGAAACCGGCGCCGGCGACGAAGGATTGCGAGACCGGAAAACCGCCGGCCATTCCCACGCCGGTCAACAGGACCGCGCAGACTCCGACCTGCAGCGCGCCGAGCCCGAAGATTTCGCGCCGCAGGCCCCAAAGCCGCGACGGCTGCATTTCCAGCCCGATGATGAACAGGAACATGACGACGCCGAGTTCGGCGACGTGGAGGATGGCTCCCGATTCGGAAAAGATGCGAAGACCAAACGGGCCGATCACCACGCCGGCCGCCAGATAGCCCAGGATCGAGCCGAGGCCCATGCGTTTGAAGATGGGGACGGCGACGACCCCCGCAGCAAGCAGCGCTACCACCTGAATGAGATCGCTGCCTGATGTTTCCGCTGCCATGCCTCTTGTCCCTATGTCCTACAGCACTCCTTGCATGCAGTTGGAGCGGGAGGCAAGGCCGGGTAGTCTGCCAGGACGGGTAGGATGCCGTCGAAGCGTTTCCCCTGGTGGCACTACGGTCTCCGCTTGCCCGTCGGACGATTGGTATGTATATTGACGTGATGACCGACCATTCGTCCTGGCCGTCTCCTGCGCCGCATATTCCGATGGATGCGCTCAGCGAAGTCCTGCAAGACTTTCGCCTGAGTGGCGTCAATTATGGCCGCTGCGAGCTCCGACATCCTTGGAGCATAGAATTTCCGCAACAATCGCTGCTTCGTTTTCACTTTGTCGGTCAGGGTCCATGCTGGATCCACACCGAAGTGCAAGGCTGGCAGCAGCTGCGCGATGGCGATCTGGTGCTGCTGCCACAAGGCATCACCCATCGGCTGGCCAGCGCGCCAGACGTTGCAGGCGGCTCGCTCGATGATTGCCGGGTGACCAAGTTGGGGGGCAACGTCTGCGAAGTCGTACGGGAAGGCACGGGCGCGACAAGCACCCTTTTCTGCGGCTCAATGGCCTTGGGCGCCTATGCGTTGAACCCGTTGATCACGCTGATGCCGCCTATCATCAAGGGTTGCGACGTGGCCGGCAATGACCCGGTCATTGGTCCTTTGCTGGCGGCCATGACCGCGGAGGCCGCGCAACCGCAGATGGGCAGCGCCACCATCTTGTCGCGTATGGCGGACTTGCTGACAGCCCGGCTCATTCGCTGCTGGGTCAATTGCACGGGAGCTTCGACCACCGGTTGGCTCGCCGCCATCCGCGACCCCAATATTGGCCGCGCTCTGGCAGCCATGCACAGAGACCCCGGCCATAACTGGACGCTCGAAAGCCTCGCCAGCCTGGCAGGCCAATCGCGCTCGATTTTCGCCGAGCGCTTCAGCGCTGTATTGGGAGAAGGCGCGGCACACTATCTCGCCCGTTTGCGCATGCAGCTTGCCCGCGAGTTGTTGGGGCAAAACGGTTTGTCGGTGGCCGAGGTTGCTACCCGCCTGGGCTATGATTCCGAGGCATCCTTCGCTCGCGCCTTCAAGCGCATCACCAATGTCTCCCCTGGCGTTGTGCGTCGCACAATTCCCGGACGAATAGACATGAATTTCGGATTCTAAGATACATTTCATCCGACCGGACTCGGTTATGAAGATCTCCAAACTTTGGAGATACGTCCGTGACAGACACAACATTACAGCTTGAAGACGCGGCGATAGACGTTGATGCGGCTGCGCCGGCCAGGTGGGGCGCAACCACCTGGTTCGCGGTCATTTCATTGGCCGCCACCAGCTTTGCTCTGGTGTCAGCCGAATTTCTGCCGGCAGGTCTGCTGACGCCCCTGGCGCGCGATCTCGGTATCAGTGAAGGAACAGCCGGACAGGTCGTCACCGCCACAGCTTCTGTCGGCGCCGTGACGGCCATGTTGAGCAATGTTCTCATCGGCCGATTGAACCGCAAGGCAGTGCTGGTTGGTCTCAGCGCCTTGGCGGTCGGTTCCAACATTCTTGCGGCGCTGGCGACCGATTTCTGGTTATTGTTGCTGGGTCGGGCCGGACTGGGGATCGCACTCAGCGCCTTCTGGGCACTTTCGGTCGCCGTGGTGGCGAGGCTGGTTGGCGCCAATGCGACTGGGCGGGGCATGGCTATCGTCACCCTCGGCGTCTCGCTCGCAACCATTGCCGCACCGTCGATGGGCGCGTTGATCAGCGACTGGCTGGGTTGGCGCAGCGCCATGGCCATGACAGCGGGGTTGGCCTTGCTTGCCATGCTGCTGCAGTTGCTTAGCCTGCCGTCCTTGCCTGCAACGGCAAGCAATAGTCTTGCAGACGTCCTTCGTCTGACACGGAGACGTGGCGTTCAACTTGGTATGCTTGCCATCCTTTTGCTGATGACGGGGCATTTTGCCGGCTCGGTCTATGTGCGTCCCTTTCTCGAACATGTGACGCACCTTGCAACCGGGCCAATTGCCCTGGCTTTGCTCGGATTTGGCATCGCCGCGGTGATCGGCAATATTGCCGGTGGCCGCATGGCCGACGCCAATATCCACGTGGCTCTCGTGGTCACCGCCGCATTGATGGCGTTTGCGGCGCTGTCATTGGTGCTTTGGGGCGTGCACATTGGCGTTGCCTTTGGCTTCGCGACGCTGTGGGGCTTCGCCTTCGGCATGGCGCCGGTGGTGTTGCCGACAAATCTGTCTCGCGCAGCGCCGGACGCGCTGGAAGCGGCGGGCAGCCTGATGGTCGCCTCTTTTCAGGTCGCCATCACCATCGGCGCGGTTGTCGGCGGCTATGTCGTCGACACCTATGGCCCTACAGCGCCTTTGACCGTGACTGCCATCCTTGCAGCATCGACAGCCGTATTGGCGATGTTACAGCCGCGCAGCTGAACTTTGCCGCCGCTGACGCGGGCAGCCCGAATCCGGCCCGGATAATATTGCAGACGCGTTACACAAGTTTACGCAATGCGCGCGTTGCTTGTTGCCACAATCGAAGGCTAAGGACGCTCGGCTTCGGCCATTGGAGGGTGAGCGACGATCAAGTCGCGCCCTTTTGAGGAGATGACTGACATGAAGAAGTTTTTGCTTGTTGCCGTCGGCCTGGCGGTGCTTGCGGGTTCGGCCTGTTCGAAGGCGCCGGAATGCACGGCCGAGATCGCGACCAAGAAGGCACAGGATATGGCCGCCGCACTGCAGGAAGCGATCACCAAGGATCCGTCCAAGGCGGCTGACCTGACCGCCAAGGTCCAGGCGGTGACAACCAAGTACCAGGGCACCACGACACTCGCCGACGCCTGCAAGGCGTATGACGAGGTGACGGCCGCCATCAAGGGCTAAGCGCCTTTCGACCGGTTCAAAAGGGGGCGGTGGCGATGGGCCGCCGCCTCTTTGCTTTTGGGGATGTGTTTGGGGGTAGGGCGCGATAATGCGCTCAGTTCGGGGCGATGGAGCCGACTTCGACGGTATCGACGCGCTTCAGGCTCATACCAATGACCGGCACCAGCTGATCCTGGACCCGCACGGCAACCGTCACGGTCATCGAATTGTCGTCGGGAATACGGGCTTGCATGACGCCGCGCAGCTGGTTGCGGTTGATGGTGAAGACCACCTTGCGGGCATCGACGACGTTGCCGCCGATGATGTCCAGGCCCGCACCGTCAGCGCCCCCCATGAAGGAACCCTTGTAATCGCGGCCCTTGCGTTCGATCTTGGCCGACATCTGCTGGGTGAACATACCGACACGGCAGCCGCCATCCAGAGTCATGCCCATCTTGCCGTCCGGCGTGGAGCCGGTGAAGCTGCAGTTGAATTTCGTGCCCTTGTACTTGCCGGCGACGATTTCGCCCGGGCCGACCCATTTGCCTTCGGCCGACTGGAAGAACTGCTTGTCGGGCTCTGCGGCGGAAGCCTGCGAGGCGAGACCGACGACTGCTGTGATCGCAACGGCCAGGGGCAGGACGCTGGACAGAATTACGCTTTTCATCGACGACACCCGGCAACAAAGAGGCTGTTTGGAACCGGTTCGACCATGAAGAAGATTGGTTAATGCTTCGTCACTGCGGGGCCTCGAAACGGCAATCCGCTCATCGTTAGGAAGAACAGGACGCTATTTGCCGGAGCCCGTGGTTTCGGTGTCCTTCTTCGCGGCAAACGATGTCAATGCCGAGAGGAAATCGCCCAGTCCCGGGCGCTTCGCGGCGCTGAAGGGCAGGGGACGCGCGGTTTCCATCGCCGCGATGCCGATGCGCGCAGTCATCATGCCGTTGACGACGCCCTCGCCAAGCTTGGCCGAAAGCCGTGCCGCCAGGCCATGGCCGACGATCTGCTGGACGAAACTGTCGCCGACGGCGATCGAACCGGTGACCGCCAGATGTGCCAGCACGCTGCGCGCCAGGCGGAAGAACCCCAGCGTTCCCGGGCGTCCGCCATAGAGTTCCGAGAGACGGCGAATGAGGCGTCCGGCCTCGAACACGACATAGGCGACATCGACGAGCGCGCGCGGGCTGACCGCCGTCACCAGCGAGACGCGTCTGGCGGCTTCGAGAATCATCACCTTGGCCCTGGCATCGAGGGGGCCGAGGATTTCCGCTTCAGCTAGACGCACCAGATTGCCGCCGTCGATGATTTCGCCGCGCAGTTCGGCCAGGGCGCGCCGGCCGGCCGCGGTCTCGGGCTTGGCCGCGACGAAAGCCGAAAGCTCGTCGACCACCGATCGTGCCGCCTTGGGGTCGTCGCGCGCGATGGCGTCGAGCGCGCGTTTTTGCAGTTTCTCGACTTCGGCAAGGCGGGCGATCGCCAGGAATTCGCGAATCATGATCACCACAAGCGCCAATATGGCGATCGCTGCCATGCCGGCGGCCAGCCAACCCAGCCATTCGGCGCGGGCGAAGAGATCGCGAATCAGCTGGTCGGTCCACAGGCCGACAGCCAGCGAAACCAGCACGCCGATCGCGCCGAAGAGGATGCCGCCGAATAACGAGCGTTTCCTGGGGGCGACCGCCGGTGGCGGTTCGGCGGCAACGATGTCGGGTTCGTCGAAGACGTCGACTTCCGCCGGTATGACCAGCGCGACATCGGTCTTCAGCCCGCGGGGTTTGCGCGGGGGCTCGGCCTGCCGCGTCTTTGACGCCTCTTGTGTCGGCGCGGCCTCCGGCTCGATGCGGAAGGCCGCCGGTTTGCGGGGCGCGGTCATGCCAGATGGTCTCCGATCAGGAACTGCAAGGCACGGTCGAGCCTGATATGCGGCAGAGACAGCGTGACACCTTCGGCCGTGCGTTCGAGTTTTGGCGGGCGGAATCGGACAAAGCGGATTGCCGGGTCCGTGGAATCCTGCCTGTGGTCGGGTCCTGAGACGTCGAACACCGCATCAATCTTCTCCGGTAAGTCACCGGGAAATATGGCAGTTTCGGTCTTTCCGTCGAACGTTTCACCGTTGATCTTCTCGCTGGCGATCGGCGTGCCGATGATGACAGGCAACGCCTCACGGCCTTGCTTGACCGTGCCTTCGCGGGTCGCGCGCACCGCCGCCATGGCGACCACGTCGACGTCGGCGCCGGTGAAGTTCGCTCGCGCCACGGCGCGGTCGGCCAGCCGCCGCACGATCGCCTGCAACCGGTCATGGCTTTCGTGGTGCAGGTGATCGGCCTTGGTCGCGGCGACCAGGATGCGATCGATGCGCCGCGAAAAGAGGTCGGTGAGGAAGCTGCCCCGGCCGGGGCGAAAGCAGCCGAGGATCTCGGTCACCGCACGCTCGAGGTCGGCCATGGCGCCGGGGCCGGCGTTCAACGCCTGCATGGCGTCGATCAGGACGATCTGGCGATCGAGGCGGGTGATGTGTTCGCGGAAGAAGGGTTTGACGACATGCGTCTTGTAGGCCTCGTAGCGCCTCTCCATCATGGCGTGCAGCGATCCCGGGCGCGGGCGCCTGTCGAGGCCGGCCAGCGGTGCGAAGGTCAGCGCGGGCGAACCTTCGAGGTCGCCAGGCATCAGGAAACGGCCGGGCGGCAGGGTCGAAAGCGCGCGCTCGTCGAGCTTGCAGGCCTTGAGATAGGCCGCGAAGCTTTCGGCGAGGCGGCGGGCGGTCATCTCGTCGGCGTCGGCATTCGGGTCGATTTCCGCCGAGATTGCCCGCCAGGCCCGCGAAAGGTCCTCGCGCACCGGCAAAGTGGCCATCTCCACGGCCTCGCGTGAAAAATCGGCGAAGGATTTGCCGAGCAGCGGCAGGTCGAGCAGCCATTCGCCGGGATAATCGACGATGTCGACCGACAGTTTGCCGGATGAGAACATACGGCTCCAGCCGGAGGCCGATTCGTATTCGATGGTCAGCCGCAGTTCCGAAATAGCGCGCGTGGAATCGGGCCAAGCACGGTCGTTGACCAATGCAGCGATATGATCCTCGTACTGGAAGCGCGGCACGGCGTCGTCAGGCTGCTCTTCCAGGAAGGCGCGGGCGATACGCCCGGATTTCTGTGCCTCGAACAGCGGCAGGCGTCCGCCGTGGATCAGATTGTGGACCAGCGCGGAGATGAACACCGTTTTGCCGGCGCGCGAAAGGCCCGTCACACCCAGCCGCAGCGAGGGAGAAAAAAGCCCGGTGGCGCGTCCCGACAGCGTATCGAGGGCAATTCTTGCCTCGTCGGTGAAGGTGGTCAGCGATGATGCCAAAATGTGATCTCTCGGGGCTGCGGTCCGTCCGATATAGGCGTTGGAACCCGGCTTTGAAATGGCGCCGGAAATCGATGCCGAAGCAATTCCAGGAAAGTGCGGAGCGGTTTTCCCGTCCGAAATCGCGCCAAAACAGAGAGTTAGAGATCGGCCGGTGTCAGGAACGCCTCGAGATAACCCGATTCCTGGGCCGCTTTCGCCAGATCGTCGAGGAAACGCACGACCGCCAGGCCCGAGGTCGGGAACCCATGGTTGAGCATGGCACGCGCCGTCTCGTCGCCATCGCCTGACACTGCCATGGCAAGATCCTCCGTCATCGGATTGTGACCGATGACCAGCAGTGACCCCGGCCCGCCATGTTCCCGGATGAGGCGGAGATAGCCGGCCGCGTCTTCGCTGTAGAGCGTGTCGAAAAACAGCACCTTGCCGGTGTCGGTCTGGCCGGCCAGCCCTTCGAGCGTTTCCTTGGCGCGCCGGGCGTTGGAGCACAATGTCAAATCGGGGACATAGCCACGGGAGCGCATGGCAGCGCCCATCGTCTCGGCATCGGCGCGGCCGGATGCATCAAGCGGTCGATCGAAATCGCGCATGCCGGGCAGCGCCCAGCCAGCCTTGGCGTGCCGCAACAGATAGAGCCTGCTCACCCAACCTCCGATGATGCCGAAGCCGCGGCACGATTAGCCACGAGAAGGGCGCCGCGCACAATGGCCCCTTGTTCTTCCTCGCAAAGAATCATGCGGCACTTTCTCCATCGAATCAGCGACATCTCGCCCCGACGGGTGCCGCCGGGGCACTTTAACAATTGCGTGAGTCGGTGACTGATTGCGCTTGTGCAGGCGTCGGGCGGCGAATATATAAGCGCCAAATTTGGGGCAGTTTGGGTGAGTCGAATGAACGACATCGTTACCGCCGATTACGTACCCTCCGAAGACGAGCCGTTCATGAACGAGCGGCAGAAATCCTACTTCCGCCTGAAGCTCGTCACCTGGAAAAATGACATATTGCGCGAAGCGCGCGAAACTCTCGAAATCCTGCAGCAGGAAAACGCCAACCACCCCGACCTCGCCGACCGCGCCTCTTCCGAGACAGACCGCGCCATAGAGCTCCGGGCTCGCGACCGTCAGCGCAAACTCATCGCGAAGATCGATTCGGCGCTGCAGCGCATCGATGAAGGCACTTACGGCTACTGCGAGGAGACCGGCGAGCCGATCGCGCTGAAACGGCTCGACGCCCGTCCGATAGCCACCTTGTCGATCGAAGCGCAGGAACGGCATGAGCGCCGCGAAAAAGTCTATCGCGACGACTGACGCATTGCTTCTGGACTGCATCTCAAGGCAGTTACAAGTGAAGTCATTGTCAAAAATGGCCGGGCTTTCCGGCCATTTTTGTTGGTTGTATCACAAATCCGTTGCAGCAAGCGAAAGCAAACCCCGGCCGGCGGGGCGCCTCAGGCGCCAATCATTTCTTCTGGCTTGAAAGTTCGCCTAGAAGCCTGGTCATTTCATCGTCGAGCGATTGCGGCGCCTTGGCCACCGGTTTGCCAACAGGACCACCGGAGCGCGGCTGGTCGAGCGAAACCTCCAGGTCCTTCATCAGCTCGTCGTCGATACTGCTCTGCGGTGGCGATGGCGCGTGCCTGACGGCATTGGCGTTGGCTGAGCCATAGGCAGGCAGCGGCGTGACGTTGGTCGATTGATGGGGTTGCGCCGGTTTCGGTGCGGGGGTTGGGGCTGGTGGTGGCGCTGCCGGGCGCTGGCGGGCAGGCGGCGGCGCCGCGGTCGCCGGCTGCGGCGCCGGTCGTGCCGGTGCGGGAGCCGGCTGAGGCGGCCGCGGTTTTGCCGCCGGGGCCGCGGTGGCCGGGACAGGTTGCAGACCACTATCTCCGGTCAGCGCTGGACGGCGCGGTGCGGCAAGGCGTATGTCGCGTTCGACGACGACGTCGGTCGGGCCGCCGATCAGCAGCAGATGTTCGATATCGTCGCGGCGCACCAGCACCAGCCGGCGATGGCTGTCGACGGCGGTGGCGTCCATGACGGCCAGCCGCGTCTTGCGGTTCCGGCCACCGGCGACGAACGTGCCGAAAGTCAGGTTGCGAACGAGCCTGACGATGACGAGCACGATGACCAGCAGGATCAGCGCCGCGAAGGTCCACAGGAGTGCCGCCGCATAACCAGGGCCCGCCACGCTATCCAGCCACTGCATTGGTTTCCCCTGATCGGTTTTGGAAAGTGACGCGACACTAGACCGTTGCGGCTGGCCACCGCAAGTTGCCTTTCACGCATCGTGAACAGCTTGAAACACTGGGAAGGCCGGCCGGCATCATTTTTATCTGACATTTGCCGCCCGGGCCTTTTCCGGACTGGGAGAATGTGATTCAACCGGCTAAAGCGGGTCGCGCTGAAGCGGATTCACGCGAGGCGCGCTAGGGCCTTGTTTTTGTGCATGTCGTTTTCCCAAAACCGAAGTCACTTTTGGGCGACATGCATCAGGGGCGGGTGTCGGAACGTCGGACTTCACGAGCAGGGGGCATATGGCCAAGGAAGCGCGCGGCGATTTCTATCCGGTACCGATCGTCGACCAGAACACGCGACCGGGCGCGGTCACCCGGCTCATCATCTTCATCGTCGTTCTGACGGGGGCCGCGATCGTCTTCGGCCTGTTCCGCGAGCGCCTTGGGGACCCCTTCCTGCTCGGCATGCTTGGCGTGCTGGCGATGATCGGCGTCGGCTTCCTGTTTGCGACCGCGATCGGCTTCGTGCAGGTCACGCCGCGCTCGACCGGCGATGAACTGTCCAAGGCTTTCGTCGATTCGATGGCGCAGGGCCTGCTCGTGACGGACACCAAGGGCCGCGTCGTCTACGCCAACCGTGCCTATGCCGACATGACCGGAGCTTCCTCGGCCGCCGACCTCAAGACGGTCGAAGGGCTGCTTTCGGATGTTCCCGAGGCCTCGGTGACGATTTACCGGCTGGCCTCCGGCCTGCGTGACGGGCAGCCGGGCGACGGCGAGTTTCGGCTGGCGCAGTCGATCCGGCCCGGCGCCGAACCGGGCGCCCGCTGGTACCGGGCGCGCGCCCGCACCTTCAACGTTCCGGGCCAGCGCTTGCCGATGCTGGCCTGGCAACTCGCCGACATTTCGCAGGAGCGGGCCGAGCAGGAGCGTTTCTTCCTCGATCTGCAGAAGGCCATCGATCACCTGGACCACGCCCCGGCCGGCTTCTTTTCCGCCGACCAGGACGGTCGCGTCACCTACATCAACGCCACGCTCGCGGAGTGGCTGGGCATCGATCTTGCCAGCTTCACACCCGGCGCGGTGACCTTGCCGGATATCGTTGCCGGCGACGGCATGGCTTTGGTGCGCTCGGTCAAGGCCGACCCCGGCACGACGCGCAACGCGGTCATCGATCTCGATTTGACGACGATGACGGGAGAGGCGCTGCCGGTGCGCTTCATGCATCGCGTTTCGGCCAGTCGCGAAGGTGTCGGGGGTCCGACACGCACGATCGTGCTCAACCGCACGCAAGGCGAGGATGCCTCGGCCGATCTGCGCGCCTCGGAAGTGCGCTTCACCCGCTTCTTCAACTCGACGCCGATGGCGATCGCGGGTGTCGATGCCAGCGGGCGCATCCTGCGCACCAACGCCCCCTTCCTGTCGCTGTTTTCCTCGGTCGTCGACCGGGACGCCGTGGATCGCCGTGTGCGGCTCGATACGGTGATCCACGAGCGAGAGCGTCCGGCCTTTGCCGCCGCATTCGAGAAGGCCCGGCAGCGGCAGGCCGACATCGAGCCGATCGACACCGTGCTGCCCGGCAACGAGGAGCGGCACATCCGTTTCTACGTCAATGCCGTCGCCGACGGCACGGGCGGCGAGGGCGCAGAGGAATCGGCCATCGTCTACGCCGTCGAGACGACCGAGCAAAAGGCGCTCGAAGGGCAGATGGCGCAAAGCCAGAAGATGCAGGCGGTCGGGCAACTCGCGGGCGGCATCGCCCACGACTTCAACAATGTGCTGACCGCCATCATCATGGCGTCGGACCTGCTTTTGACCAATCACCGGCCGTCGGACCCGTCCTTTCCCGACATCATGAACATCAAGCAGAACGCCAATCGGGCGGCTTCGCTGGTCAGGCAGTTGCTGGCCTTCTCGCGCAAGCAGACGCTGCGGCCGGAAGTGCTGAACCTCACCGACGTGCTCGCCGATCTCAGAATGCTGCTTGCCCGTCTGGTCGGCAACGACATCAAGCTGAAGATCGACCACGGCCGTGACCTGTGGCCGGTCAAGGTCGATATCGGTCAGTTCGAGCAGGTGGTGGTCAATCTGGCGGTCAATGCGCGCGACGCCATGCCCGCCGGCGGCGATCTCACCGTGCGCACCCGCAACGTCACCGCCGAGGAGTGCAAGACCTTCTCCTATCGCGAACTCGCCGCGGCCGACTATGTCGTGGTCGAGGTCGAAGACACCGGCAGCGGCATCGCGCCGGATGTGCTGAAGAAGATCTTCGAGCCGTTCTTCACCACCAAGGAGGTCGGCAAGGGCACGGGCCTTGGCCTGTCCATGGTCTACGGCATCATCAAGCAGACCGGCGGCTTCATTTTCTGCGATTCCGAGGTCGGCAAGGGATCGACCTTCCGCATCTTCTTGCCGCGTCATATCGCGGAAGCGAAAAAGGCGGCCGAACCCGGGGAAACCCCGAGTGCCGCGCTGGTCAAGCCGGTCGACAGCACCAAGGACCTGTCGGGGTCAGCCACGGTGCTGCTGGTCGAGGACGAGGATGCCGTGCGCATGGGCGGCATGCGGGCGCTGACCTCGCGTGGCTATACGGTGCATGAGGCATCCTCCGGCGTCGAGGCGCTGGAAGTCTTCGAAGCCCTGGGCGGCAAGGTCGACATCGTCGTTTCGGATGTCGTCATGCCGGAAATGGACGGGCCGACCCTGCTTGGCGAGTTGCGCAAGCGCCAGCCGGATATCAAGTTCGTGTTCGTGTCCGGTTATGCCGAGGACGCCTTCGCCAGGAACCTGCCGGCCGACGCGCATTTCGGCTTCCTGCCGAAGCCGTTCTCGCTCAAGCAACTGGCGACGATCGTCAAGGATATGCTGGAGTCCTAATTTAGTTTTCTCCAATGGTCTGCCTTGCACAACGCCCCGACAGCGCCATGATTGCGCGCGAGGGCCAGGCGGGCTTGGGGGAGCGGCGATTGACGCCACACATAGAGGCAGGCAGGGGCGATTACGCCGAAACGGTGCTGTTGCCGGGCGACCCGCAGCGCGCCGAATGGATGGCGCAGACATTTCTCGAGGCGCCACGCTGCGTCAATCGCAGGCGGGGTGCTTTCGGCTTTACCGGCCTTTATCGCGGCTGGCCCATCAGCATCCAGACAACGGGTATCGGGGTTTCGTCGTTCCTGATCTATACCCATGAATTGCTCGACTATTATGGCGCCCGAACATTGATCCGCACCGGGACCTGCGGCGGCCTGAGCGCCGAGGTAAAGCTGCGCAGCCTGGTGATCTCGCAATCGGCACGGCCGGAAAACAAGCAAAGCGGCCAGGTCTTTGGCCTTTATGAGGCTGACGCCGGCCCGGATCCGGCGTTGCTCGCCCGCGCATTGGCCAAGGCAGCCGAACTCGGCATCGACCACCATGCCGGCCTGACAGTCTGCACCGACATATTCTATCATCCTGAAACGCACACCCGATATGCCGAGGCAAGGGCGCTCGGAGCGCTGGCCGTGGACATGGAAACCAGCGCGCTCTACCGCATCGCGGCGCATTTCGGCGCGAGGGCGTTATCGCTGCTGACCGTCGTCGACAATCTGGTTACCGGCGAACAGGCCGACTATTCCGAGCGCCAGGCGCTTTTCACCGATATGAGCCGGCTGGCGCTCGAGGTTGCCGCAGCGGCGCGCTAAAGTGCTTCCGGTGAAAGCAGAATCGCCGTCAAGCAGTTCGGCGTGACCGTCGCCGGTGATTGCCGTCTTCCCGGACCGGTGTGCGGAGCGCGCCAGGCGCTCCGCATTTTTGTCGGATATAGGTCAGGCGCCGACCGGCAGGCCGTCCATGCGGCGGATGGCGACCACTGACGGCCTCGGCGGCTGGCCGTCCCTGAAATCGGGCCACAATGTTTCCGCCTTGTCGAGCGTCTCGGCGTCTTCCGCGGGGTGCTGGACCGACAGGAACAAGGTCGTGCCATCCGGCGTGAGATGACACGAGAAGGCGGACACGGCTTGCGGGCCGTACGGCGGCGCCGTTCCAGGGCAGGCCTACGGATTGCTCCGCCGGGTGCAGGTCGAGGCGGTGAAGGCGCCGTCGGGTTGCTTCATGATGATGTCGAAGGAGGGCGGGTTCTGGCCATCCAGCGTTGCCTGGGTCATCGACAGCGAGTTGCCGCCCGTGGTGTAGCCGCCGAGCGGTCCCAGCCAGGAGATCTCGCCGTTTGCATTCATCTGATAATTGTAAGCCTGCTGGGCGGTTCCGAAGGTTACCGGGCCTGTATAGACGTTCCCCTTGACCGTGATGTCGCCGAGGTCGAGGAACAAGCCGAGCAGGTAGACTTCGCAGTGATAGGTGCCGTCAGGCATCTTGCCGTCGCTGAAGTCGGCCTGTGCGGCGCCGGTCGCTGCCGCCAGAAGCGCTATGCCGATAAAAATGCGTGAAATCAGGGATGTCATGACGTCGCTCGGTTGAGCAGAGAGCTTGCCCTATTTTTGCGCTGTGCTGCAACTTCATAGCCCCACCTCGCACGTTGAGGCCAAAATCTAGGCATTTGGCGAAATTGGGCAAAAATTAGGCAGATGCTAAATGCGCTGCGCAAATTTCTCTCAACCAATTTTTAACCGGCTCTCTTTGATTTGTTCAAACTAATATAATAAACGCTTGATAATGCCTGGTTATTTGCCGTTTTTCAGCATCCCCGGCAGCGGTTGGCATGGGGGTTGCATTGTATTGTTGCGGTGCAATCAACCAGCGTGGGAGACTTCCGTATGAGGGGTAATTTCTCGACAATAACAAAAATGTTTTCGGCGAGCGTCGTTGCCGCCGGCCTGTTGATGTCGGCTCCCGCCAGGGCGGCCGACGATACGATCAAGGTCGGCATTCTCCATTCGCTGTCGGGGACCATGGCGATTTCGGAGACGACGCTGAAGGACGCCATGATGATGCTCATCGATGAGCAGAACGCCAAGGGCGGCCTGCTCGGCAAGAAGCTTGAAGCCGTCGTCGTCGATCCGGCTTCCAACTGGCCGCTGTTCGCCGAAAAGGCGCGCGAGCTGATTTCGAAGGACAAGGTCGCGGCGGTGTTCGGCTGCTGGACCTCGGTGTCGCGCAAGTCGGTGCTGCCGGTGTTCTCCGAGCTCGACAACATCCTGTTCTATCCCGTCCAGTATGAGGGCGAGGAAAGCGAGCGCAACGTGTTCTACACGGGTGCGGCTCCGAACCAGCAGGCCATTCCGGCCGTCGACTATCTGATGAGCAAGGACGGCGGTTCGGTGAAGCGTTGGGTGCTGGAAGGCACCGACTACGTTTATCCGCGTACCACTAACAAGATCCTCGAGGCCTATCTGAAGTCCAAGGGCGTCGCTGCCGAAGACATCATGACCAACTATACGCCGTTCGGCTTCTCCGACTGGCAGACCGAAGTTTCTGCGATCAAGAAGTTCGGTTCTGCCGGCAAGAAGACCGCCGTCGTTTCGACCGTCAATGGTGACGCCAACGTGCCATTCTACAAGGAACTCGGCAACCAGGGCATCAAGGCCGAGGACATTCCGGTCATGGCCTTCTCCGTCGGTGAGGAAGAGCTTGCCGGTCTCGACACCAAGCCGCTGGTCGGCCATCTCGCCGCCTGGAACTATTTCGAGAGCGTCAACACGCCCGAGAACAAGAAGTTCATCTCCGATTGGCACAAGTTCATCAAGAACAACAAGCGCACCACCAACGACCCGATGGAAGCCCATTATATCGGCTTCAATATGTGGGTGAAGGCGGTTGAAAAGGCCGGCACCACCGATCCGGACAAGGTCATCGATGCCATGATCGGCGTTTCGGTGCCGAACCTGACCGGCGGCTATTCGACGATGATGCCAAACCACCACATCACCAAGCCGGTGCTGATCGGCGAAATCCAGGCCAATGGCCAGTTCGAAACGGTTTCGAAGACACCGGGTCTGGTGATGGGCGATGAATGGTCCGATTACCTGCCGGATTCCAAGGACCTGATCTCCGATTGGCGCAAGCCTCTGTCCTGCGGCAACTTCAACGTTGCTACCGGCAAGTGCGGCGGCAAGGGAACGAACTGACCTCCCAGGTCTGGACTGTTGGGTCCATGACCAGACCGCAGCGTCCGGACGGTTTCCTCCGCCGTCCGGACGTCCAATTCAAACCTTCAAGGGGTTAACATAAGCCGATGACCTTGATCCGCGCGGGCCTGACACTGCTGTTCCTGCTGACGACGCTGTCGTCTTCGGGCGCCGCGGAAGCCGACCTGCGTGGCATCATCGCCAAGTTCGCTACGGTAACGGACTTTTCTGAGACGGGAGCTGTCGTCCAAGAATTGACAGCCACAGGGGATTCCGCTGTCGAACGGCCGCTTGCTGCATTGGCTGACGGCAATCTTTACATTCGCACCGCCGACTCGATGGTTTTTGTCGGCAAGGAAGGCGATGAAGGCGTCCAGCTTTTTGACCCGCTGAGCGGCGAGGCAGCTGGCGAGGCCTCCGAGGACGACATAACCAAGATCACTGTCAACAACACCTTGCGCCGCGCCATCCGTGATGCATTGGGCACGTTGACGCTTGGTTCCAAGGATCCGACCGTTCGCATCGCCGCGGCCGACACCATGTTCAAGACACCGGACGCCGCCAATATCGAACCGCTCGACGCAGCGATCGCCAGTGAAAGCGTGGCGAGCGTCAAGGCTTTGCTAGAGCAGGCGCGTGGCGCTTCCATACTGGTTTCAGACAAGCCTGATGCAGACAAGCTCGCCGCAATCGCGCTGATCGGTGCGCGTGGCGACCGTAATGCGGTTTCGCTACTCACCTCCGTCGAGGCCAACGCCTCCGGAGCGGTCAAGGAAGCGGCGACGGCCGCAATCGCAAGCATTAATTCAACGCTCGCCATCTGGGATGCCGGGCAGAACATCTGGTACGGCATTTCGCTAGGGTCGGTGCTGCTGCTCGCGGCGATCGGGCTCGCCATCACCTTCGGCGTCATGGGCGTCATCAACATGGCGCATGGCGAGATGGTCATGCTCGGCGCCTACACGACCTTCGTTGTCCAGCAAGTGATCCGCACATCCTTTCCCGGCCTGTTCGACTGGTCGCTGGTCATCGCGCTGCCGCTTGCCTTCCTGGTCGCCGCGCTCGTTGGTCTTGCCATCGAACGCGGCGTCATCCGCTTCCTCTACGGACGGCCGCTGGAGACGCTGCTGGCGACCTGGGGCGTGTCGCTGATCCTGCAGCAGGCGGTGCGCTCGATCTTCGGGCCGACCAACCAGGAGGTCGGCAACCCCTCCTGGATGTCGGGTTCGTTCGATATCGGCCAGCTGGCCATCACCTGGAACCGGCTGTGGATCCTGGTCTTCGCGCTCACCGTCTTCGGCGTCCTGCTCTATGTGATGAAGCGCACGCCCTGGGGACTGCAGATGCGCGCCGTCACCGCCAACCGCCGCATGGCGGCCTCGATGGGCATCAGGACGCCATGGGTCGACGCGCTGACCTTCGCGCTCGGATCCGGCATCGCCGGCATTGCCGGTGTCGCGCTCAGCCAGATCGACAATGTCTCGCCCAATCTCGGCCGCGGCTACATCATCGACAGCTTCATGGTCGTCGTCTTCGGCGGCGTCGGCAATCTCTGGGGCACGCTGGTCGGCGCCTTTTCGCTGGGCATCGTCAACAAGTTCCTCGAGCCTTATGCCGGCGCCGTGCTCGGCAAGATCGTCGTGCTGGTGCTGATCATCCTGTTCATCCAGAAGCGCCCGCGCGGCCTGTTCGCCCTCAAGGGCAGGGCGGTGGAAGCATGATCACGGGACGCTTCTTCGCCGCCGGCGCCGACCGCCGCATCGCCATCACCATCTTCATCCTGCTGGCCGCGGCCATTATCGTGCCGCTGCTCAACCTTGCGGTGTCGCCAACCAGCGCCTTCTACGTCCCGGCCTATATCGTGGCGCTGACCGGCAAATATCTCTGCTATGCGCTGCTGGCGCTCGCGCTCGACCTGGTCTGGGGCTATTGCGGCATCCTTTCGCTCGGCCACGGCGCCTTCTTCGCGCTCGGCGGCTATGCGATGGGCATGTATCTGATGCGCCAGATCGGTTCGCGCGGCGTCTATGGCAACCCGATCCTGCCTGATTTCATGGTGTTCCTGAACTACAAGGAATTGCCGTGGTTCTGGCATGGCTTCGATCATTTCTGGTTTGCGGCGATCATGGTGCTGGCGGTGCCCGGCCTACTCGCCTTCGTCTTCGGCTGGTTCGCCTTCCGCAGCCGCGTCACCGGCGTCTATCTCTCCATCATCACCCAGGCGATGACCTATGCGCTGCTGCTCGCCTTTTTCCGCAACGATATGGGTTTCGGCGGCAATAACGGCCTGACTGATTTCAAGGACATTCTTGGTTTCAACGTGCAAGCCGACGCAACGCGTTCGGCGCTGTTCGCCGCCAGCGCGGTGATGCTGGCGCTCGCCGTGTTCATCACCTGGGCGATCGTCGGCTCCAAATACGGCAAGCTCCTGATGGCGGTGCGCGATGCCGAAAGCCGCACGCGCTTCCTCGGCTGGCGGGCGGAGAATGTGAAACTGTTCGCCTTCACCGTCTCGGCGGTCATGGCCGGCATTGCCGGCGCGCTCTATGTGCCGCAAGTCGGAATCATAAATCCCGGCGAGTTCGAACCGTCCAATTCGATCGAGGTGGTGATCTGGGCCGCCGTCGGCGGACGTGGCACCATTGTCGGGCCGATCATCGGAGCGCTGCTGGTCAATGCCGGCAAATCCTGGTTCACCGGCGTGCTGCCGGAATTGTGGCTGTTTGCGCTGGGCGGCCTGTTCGTTGCCGTCACCTTGCTCTTGCCAAAGGGCATCATCGGCATGTGGGACAGCTGGGGCGGCAATGCGAAGGCGTTGCGCGCGGCCTCCGTCGCTGAAGAGGCCGCCACCAAGGTTGCAATGCCGTCCGCGACCTCGAAGCCCGCTCGCTCGCCGGCGAGGAATCCGGGCGAATGGTCCTTGTCCGACCCTGAACCGCAGGCGGCGGAGTAGCGACCATGAGCAAGTCGAACACCATCCTCTATCTCGACGGCGTCTCGGTCTCCTTCGATGGTTTTCGCGCCATCAACAATTTGTCGCTGGTGCTCGACAAGGGCGAGATGCGCGCCATCATCGGCCCCAACGGCGCCGGCAAGACGACGATGATGGACATCGTCACCGGCAAGACGCGGCCCGACGAGGGCGAAGTGTTCTTCGACGGCCAGGTGGATCTCACCAGGCATGACGAGGCCGAGATCGCCATGATGGGCATAGGCCGCAAGTTCCAGAAACCGACAGTCTTCGAAAGCCACACGATCGAGGACAATCTGATGCTGGCGCTGAAGGGGCCGCGTTCGATCTTCCCGGCGCTGTTCAACCGCCGCTCTGCGGCCGAGGCGCGGCAGATCGACGACATTCTCGGCATTATCCGGCTGGGCAACAAGCGCCACGAGCTGGCCGCCAATCTCAGCCACGGCCAGAAACAGTGGCTGGAGATCGGCATGCTGCTGGCGCAGGACCCGAAGCTGCTTTTGGTCGACGAGCCGGTCGCGGGCATGACCGATGCCGAAACCGAGGAGACGGCGCGGCTGCTCAAGGACATTGCGCGCGACCATTCCGTCATCGTCGTCGAGCACGACATGCATTTCGTTCGCGAACTCGGCGTCAAGGTCACCTGCCTGCACGAGGGCTCGGTGTTGTCGGAAGGCACACTCGATTTCGTCTCGGCCGACGAGCGCGTCGTCGAAGTCTATCTGGGGAGATGACCATGGTCTGGCGGGTGCAGTTTCATCGCTTCGATCTGTCGTTTCTCCGGTTCTGGAGAAGGCGCTGACATGCTCGAAGTTTCCAACGCCACGCTCCACTACGGCGCCGCCCAGGCGCTGCGCGGCGTTTCGCTGAAGGCGGGTGCCGGCAAGATCACTTGCGTGCTCGGCCGCAACGGCGTCGGCAAAACCAGTTTGATGAGATCGATCGTCGGCCACCACCGGCTGACGAGCGGAAGCGTTGCCTTCGAGGGGAAGGCGCTCGACCGGAGCGCGGCGTATGACCGCGCCCGGTCGGGCATCGCATTCGTGCCGCAGGGCAGGGAGATCTTTCCCCTGCTCACGGTGCGCGAAAACCTGGAATCGGGTTTTGCGCCGTTGAAGCGTGCCGACCGCAATGTGCCGGCGCATGTCTTCGAGCTGTTTCCAGTGCTGAAGCAGATGCTCGGCCGCCGTGGCGGTGATCTTTCGGGCGGTCAGCAACAGCAACTCGCCATCGGCAGGGCGCTGGTGATGCGGCCGAAGCTGCTGGTGCTGGATGAGCCCACCGAGGGCATCCAGCCATCGATCATCAAGGACATCGGCCGCGCCATCCGCTATTTGCGCGACCAGGCCGGTATCGCGGTGCTGCTGGTCGAACAATATCTCGACTTCTGCCGCGAGCTTGCCGACGAGGTCAATATCATGGACCGGGGCCAGATCGTCCATACTGGACCGGCGGAAGATTTAGACCGGGCTGATGTGCGAAAGTTTCTTACCGTCTAGAATCGGTGCTGGACTTCAGCTGACGATCCAAAGTCCTTGGCAAGTCGAATATTTCTTTCATCCAGCGATCCTCGTCTCTGGCGCGCCAGAGGCGGCATGCTAGTCTTTTTGTTGGCTTTGTGAGTCGGCCGCTTCCGTATCAGTCTGGTTATCGCAGATCGAGGGCGCGGCGAAGGCCGGCAAGTTCCACGCAAGCAAGGCTTCCTAGCTTCTCTCCTGCGATCTTTGTCGTTCAAACGCGTTTGGGCACACAGGCTAAGGGACAGCCATGGAACGTTTCGTCGAGGACTACCAGAAGCGGCGGCTTACCGAACGGGTCGATATCATCGCGGCCATCAACATTTTGAGGTCACAGGGCTGCGAATATGACGACCTGATCGAGGAGATCACCAAGGTGTTCTACGTCGACCTCGATACTTTCAATGAAATCGTGATGGCGGCATAGAGCCGCTTTCGCCCATCCAATAGAGTCGCTTTCGCCCATCCAATAGTCACAGCTCGGCATTGATAAGCGCGGTCAGCTCGCGCGCCGGAACACAGAGGCGGTGACGCGGTTGCGGCCGCCGCGCTTGGCGTCGTAAAGCGCCTTGTCGGCGGCGCTGAGCACCTTGTCGAAGCTGAGCCCCTCTTTGCTGCCGAATGCAAAACCGGCACTGACCGTGCATCTCAGGGAGCCGGTTTCGGTCTCTATCTGGCGTGTCGCGAAGGCGGTTCGGATGCGCTCCGCCGCGCCCTCGACCGTTTCCGGCAAGGTGCGCTTCAACACCAGCGCGAATTCCTCGCCGCCCATGCGCGCGGCAACGTCGGTCTGGCGAAGATTGCCGGCGAGTTCGCTCGCAAATACCTTCAGCACCTCGTCGCCGGCCGCGTGGCCGAACTCGTCGTTGATGGCTTTGAAATTGTCGAGATCGAAGACGACCACGGCGGTAAAGGCACCGACCGGGAGATGGCCATGCATGTCGAACAGTGCGCGCCGGTTGAGCAGGCCGGTCAAGGGATCGGTGAGCGCGTTGCGGCGGTGGTGTCTCGCCAGGCGCCCCTGATTGAGCGCAAGGGACAGGGCGCCAATGCCCGTCATACTGGCGATGACGACAATGAGGCTCAGTTCCTCGGCCCAGTTGCTTGGTGCATGGCCGAGAACCAGCTTGCCGTCCCATGCCAGGACCGCCGCGCACAGCATGAAGGAAACGGCGGTGGCCGAGTAGAGCGTGGTGATGCCGACCGTCAGGGCAGGGGCTTCGTCGCGGCCGCGCCAGTATTCGAATGCCGTCGCGAACAGGAGCAAGGCGGCGAACAGGTTCTCGAACATGAAGCCAAGGCCATCATAACCCAGAGCCATGGGGGGCAGCGTCACTGCCAGTGAAACACAGCCCAACAATGCTCGCGGCAGCGGCGAGCCGCCGGTTCTGAACTGGTAGGCCGCACCCAGCATGGTTGAGAAACCGAGCAGCAACAGGGCAAGGGTGGCGATGCCGAGCAAGCGCCCGGGCATGTCGATATAGGCGTCATAGACAAAGATATCGCCGACCACGAATACCAGGCTGATCGCCCATGTCAGCAGGAACCGTTCCGTGCGGGCGGTCAGCCACATGCCGAACAATGTCAGGCTCAGGCAAGCAGCGGAGAAACCGACAGCCAGCAGAAGTGAAGTGTAGTCGAGCGACATGCCCCTCTTTCCCTGCCGGCGGCGGCTCCAGCTCTGCAGCTTGGCGTCGCCGCATACATGCAGCAAGGAAGTGTCGATAAGGTTACGATCGTGGCGAAGATGCCCGGGAATAGGCGCTTTGCTACGCGCAAAACGCATAGATGATGCACTTACAGCATGTAGCCGAACAACAACGAATGCTCGTCAGCCGGCTATGCGCTTCATCAGCGCCATCGCCCCGAACGGTGCGCGCACTTTGCCCTCGGTGATGAAGTAGACGAACACGTCGCGCGGCTGAACGGGCGCGTCGGTGGCGGGATCGGCGCGTCGCAAATCGGCCGGCTGCTTGCCTTCAGCCCATGTCTTTGCCCGCGCCGCCCACTCGTCGAGCCCCTTCGGCGTGTAGCAATCGGGATTGTCGTCCGATCCGGTCTGCAGTCGTGCGTAGACGAAGTCGCCGGTGACGTCGGCGATATCAGGATATTTGGCATGGTCGGCACAGACGATCGCCGCCTTGTATTTGCGGGCAAGTGCCGCGAATTCCGGCACGATGAAACTGTCGTTGCGGACTTCCAGCGCATGGCGCAGCGCGACACCGTCCTGTTTCTCCGGCAGCAGTTTCAAAAAAGCTTCGAAATCGTCCGGATCGAACTTTTTCGTCGGCGCGAACTGCCACAGGATCGGGCCGAGCTTGACGCCGAGCGCGGCAACGCCGGAGCCGAGGAAGCGCATCATCGATTCACCGGCCTCGCCCAGCACGCGGCGGTTGGTGACGAAGCGGTTGCCCTTCAGCGAATAGACGAAACCGTCCGGCGCCTCGCTTGCCCATTTGACGAAGGTCGGCTCCTTGAAGCTGGAATAGTAGGTGCCGTTGACCTCGATGCTCGGCACCTGCCGGCTGGCGTAGTGCAGTTGCTTGGCCTTCGACAATTTGTCCGGATAGAAGGACGTATCCCAGGGCTCGAAGGTCCAGCCGCCCATGCCGGAGCGGATTGTTCCCGATTTGCTCATTATCGTCCTCCCGAGTGCGGTGTCTGGCCAAATTCAGAAGTCTGGCCGCGTTCAGAAAATCAGGCCGTCGTGGTCTCGTCGACCGGCTTTGCCATGTCGACAAGCACCCATCCTGGCTGGTAGGGGTTGGGCCGGCGACCCGTTTCGCGATAGCCGTAAGCGAGATAGAGCGCGATGTTCCGCTCCATTTTCGCATTGGTGTAGAGCCGTATCTCCGGCAGGCGCCACTGGCGCGTCTGCTCGTCGGCGTGTTTTAGCAATGCGATACCGAACCCCTTGCCCTGGAAGGCGGGCGACACCGCGATGGAGAAGATCATGGCGTGATCCGCATGCCGCTCCAGTGTGAGCACTCCGGCAGGTTCGCCGCCGCTCTCCAGCAGCCAGACCTCGGCGTTCGCGATGCGCGGCGCGTAGTCTTCGGTCACCGGGATCGGCGGTGCGTCGAGCATGGCGTTGTAGGGGGCGTAGGCGGCTTGCGTCAGCGAAACGACTGTTTGGATATCACCGGCAAGCGCTCTTCTGATTGTCATCCAAACACTCTCCAGGCGCCAACCGGTCCGCCGATCACTCCGCCGCTTCGCGCTTGCCTCCGGGGCGCCGCTCCAGCAGTTCCTTGAGGAACTGCCCGGTGTAGCTGCGCTTCTCGCGCACGATCGCTTCCGGTGTGCCCTGGGCAACCAGTTCACCGCCGCCGTCGCCGCCTTCGGGGCCGAGGTCGAGCACCCAGTCGGCGGTTTTGATCACTTCGAGATTGTGCTCGATGACCACCACCGTGTTGCCCTGGTCAACCAGTTCGTGCAGCACTTCCAAGAGTTTGGCGACGTCGTGGAAATGCAGGCCAGTGGTCGGCTCGTCGAGGATGTAGAGCGTCTTGCCTGTTGCCTTGCGCGACAGTTCCTTGGCGAGCTTGATGCGCTGCGCCTCGCCGCCGGACAGTGTCGTCGCCTGCTGGCCGATATGGATGTAGCCGAGGCCGACCTGCTTCAGCGTATCGAGCTTGTCGCGCACGCCCGGCACGGCGGCGAAGAAGTCGACGCCTTCCTCGACGGTCATGTCGAGCACGTCGGCGATCGACTTGCCCTTGAACAGGACGTCGAGCGTCTCCCTGTTGTAGCGCTTGCCGTGGCAGACGTCGCAGGTGACGTAGACGTCAGGCAAAAAGTGCATCTCGATCTTGATGACGCCGTCGCCCTGGCAGGCCTCGCAGCGGCCACCCTTGACGTTGAACGAGAAGCGTCCCGGCTGGTAGCCGCGCGCCTTGGCCTCGGGCAGGCCGGCGAACCAGTCGCGGATCGGCGTGAAGGCGCCGGTATAGGTGGCGGGGTTCGAACGCGGGGTCCGTCCAATGGGCGACTGGTCGATGTCGATGACCTTGTCGAGGAATTCCAGGCCCTCGATGCGGTCATGCTCGGCCGGATGCTCGCGCGAGCCCATGATGCGGCGCGAGGCTGCCTTGAACAGCGTCTCGATCAGGAAGGTCGACTTGCCGCCGCCCGATACGCCGGTGACGGCGGTGAAGGTGCCGAGCGGGATTTCGGCAGTGACGTTCTTCAGATTGTTGCCGCGCGCGCCGACGATTTTCAGGCGCCGGTTCTTTTTCGCCTCGCGCCGGACCCCGGGGGTGGCTACTTCAAGCGCGCCCGACAGGTATTTGCCGGTGATCGAGTTGGGATTGGCCATCACTTGCTGCGGCGTGCCCTGGGCGATGATCTCGCCGCCATGGATGCCGGCGGCCGGACCCATGTCGACGACATAGTCGGCATGCAGGATGGCATCCTCGTCATGTTCGACGACGATGACGGTGTTGCCGATGTCGCGAAGGTGCTTGAGCGTATCGAGCAGGCGCGTGTTGTCGCGCTGGTGCAGGCCGATCGACGGCTCGTCCAGCACGTAAAGCACGCCCGTGAGCCCCGAGCCGATCTGCGACGCTAAGCGGATGCGCTGGCTCTCGCCGCCCGACAGCGTGCCCGAATTGCGCGACAATGTCAGATAATCGAGCCCGACATCGTTGAGGAAGCGCAGCCGCTCGCGGATTTCCTTCAGCACGCGCACCGCGATCTCGTTCTGCTTGTCGTTGAGCTGCGCAGGCAGGTCGGTGAACCATTTGTCGGCGTTGCGGATCGACTGTTCCGTGACTTCGCCGATGTGCTTGCCGCCGATCTTAACCGCCAGCGCTTCCGGCTTCAGCCGATAACCTTTGCAGACGGGGCAGGGCGTCGCCGACATGAAGCGCTCGATCTCCTCGCGCATCCAGGCGGATTCGGTTTCCTTCCAGCGCCGTTCGAGATTGGGGATGACGCCTTCGAAGGTCTTGGTCGTCTTGTAGGAGCGCAGGCCGTCATCATACTGGAAGGTGACTTCGCGCTCGCCGGTGCCGCGCAGGATCGCGTCCTGGGCCTCGGCGCTCAAATCCTTGAACTTGTCGCCGAGCTTGAAGCCGTAGGCCTTGCCTAAGGCCTCAAGCGTCTGCACGTAATAGGGCGAGGTCGACTTCGCCCATGGGCTGACGGCGCCGTCGCGCAGCGACACGTTTTCGTCGGGCACGACGAGATTGGGGTCGATGGCGCGCTGGCTGCCGAGACCGTCGCAGGTCGGGCAGGCGCCGAACGGGTTGTTGAACGAGAACAGCCGCGGCTCGATTTCGGGAATGGTGAAGCCGGACACTGGGCAGGCGAATTTTTCCGAGAACAGGATGCGCTCATGCGTCTCGTTCTTCGATTTGTTGACCGAATCCTCGCCGGTCTGGCTGGAATCGAGCGGCCTGTCGGCGAACTCGGCCACCGCCAGCCCCTCGGCGAGCTTCAGCGCCGTCTCGATGGAGTCGGCAAGACGCGTGGCCAGATCGCCGCGTACGACGATACGGTCGACGACGACGTCGATGTCGTGCTTGTATTTCTTATCGAGCGCCGGAACATCGGATATCTCATAGAAGACACCGTCGACCTTGACGCGCTGAAAACCCTTCTTCTGCAGCTCCAGCAGTTCCTTGCGGTACTCGCCCTTGCGGCCGCGCACGATCGGCGCCAGCAGGAACAGGCGCGTGCCTTCCTCCAGCGCCAGCACCCGGTCGACCATCTGGCTGACCGTCTGGCTCTCGATCGGCAGGCCGGTGGCCGGCGAATAAGGTACGCCGACACGCGCGAACAGCAGGCGCATATAGTCGTAGATCTCGGTGACGGTGCCGACCGTCGAGCGCGGGTTCTTCGAGGTAGTCTTCTGCTCGATCGAGATGGCAGGCGACAGGCCGTCGATCTGGTCGACGTCGGGCTTCTGCATCATCTCGAGGAATTGCCGGGCATAGGCCGACAGGCTCTCGACATAGCGGCGCTGGCCTTCGGCATAGATGGTGTCGAAGGCCAGCGACGATTTGCCGGAACCAGACAGGCCGGTCATGACGATCAGGCTGTCACGCGGCAGGTCGAGATCGACATTCTTCAGATTGTGTTCGCGCGCCCCGCGAATGGAAAGGAATTTATGGTCGGCCATCGCCGGTCGCCGCCTCAGATCTGGAATTCGTGGGATTGGCGGGATTGTCCCAGCCATCCCCTATGTAGGTGTTTTTGCCGCCACGTCGAGAGACGCCACAATTCCCGACAAAGTCGTTTAACCGTCTTTCGCGCGAAGGGGCAAGCAGAAAGAACAAAGGCCGAACACGCTCCTGACAAAGCTGTGTAGAAACCTGACCTGTACGTAACCTCCCGGCGATCACAATTTTCCGTAACCGGCTATTGAAGGTTGACGTGGCCGGCTCACGGGGGCAGTCTCCCGGGGTCAGCGAAGCCGGCCGTCTTTCGATGGCCTCGCCGCCCCAAGGCGGCCTGCGAGACGCCGCAGGCATTTGCGATTTGCGCTTCGCTACGACAATGTCGCAACGGACACAGGAGCGGAGCATGACGCCACCGGACAGTCCCCAAGGGCTCCACGCCTCGTTGGAGCCGCGGCAGGCATAAGTGCCAGGGTTTAGCGTTTGCGCCACCCGACAAACCGTGACTTGCCGTATCCCCAAAATCAGAGACCGCTAGTCGGATCGTCGGCTGACGCCGCGTAGCATCCGAAATCAAACGCCGGCAGTACACTCCCGGCAAAATTTGGATTTGAGATCCAGAAAAGCCCCGTCCGTTTGCCTAGGGCACGGCGGGGCTGTTCTTTTGACGACATGGCTGCACCGGCCCCAGCGGAGGGCTGCTCACCTCGGCGGCTTAAACCCGCCCGTGGCCATATCGACCGTGATGGTGCCGGAAATCCTGACATCGGTATCGCCGATTTTGAACGTGCCGTTGCCGTTGCTGGGGAACGCATCGTCGGGTTCCGGCCGGGGACCCGGCTTGGCGATGCGATAATCACCGTTCACACCGGGCAGTGCGCGTTTCTGTGCCTGCGGTGCGCTGTCGCCGGCGAGGGCCATACCGCTCGCGAGGCTGGCAAAAGTGAGCACCGCTGCGACCATGAGGCGATGCGACGTCCTGGGCGAATGAGTGTCGATCATCCCGGGATTATAGGGACCAGCCGCTCCCGGAACCAGAGCGGTGTCGTCAAATCATCGACAGCGGGCAGAAATCCGAGCTGGTTCACGCCGCCTTTTTGCGCGTGTCGAACACATGGTCGACAATGCCCCATGCCTGGGCCTCGCGGGCGGTCATGAAATGGTCGCGGTCGAGCGTGCGTTCGACCTCCTCATAGCTGCGGCCGCAATGCTGGGCGTAGAGTTCGGCCATATGGCGTTTGGTCTTGCCGATCCGCTCGGCATGGCGCTGGATGTCGGAAGCCTGGCCCTGGAAGCCGCCCAGCGGCTGATGCAGCAGAATGGTGGCGTTGGGCAGCGCGATGCGGCGCCCCGGCGTGCCCGCCATCAGCAGGAACGAACCCATCGAGGCGGCAAACCCCATGCACACGGTCGATACCGGGCAACTGACATACTGCATCGTGTCGTAGATGGCGAACCCGCTGGTCACCACGCCGCCCGGCGAGTTGATGTAGAGCGATATCTCCTTGTCGGGATTGTCTGACTCCAATGACAAAAGCTGCGCGCAGACCAGCGCCGAGACGTCGTCGTTGATCTCGCCATTGATGAAGATGATGCGCTCGCGCAGCAGCCGCGAGAAAATGTCGAAGGCGCGTTCGCCGCGGCTCGATTGCTCGATCACCATCGGCACCAGACTGGCAAGACCGCTCATTTTTCGTCTCCGATTTCCGTGTTCAGGCTGCAAGCAGCAGGGTGTTCGGTATGTTCGCGGCGACAGGCTTTGCGCGCCCGTCCACTCCAAGCGAGAGCCGGCAGCCGGCGCCCGCCGTGGCGACGGCGGGCATCGCTTTCCCTGCAAAACCGTCATGGACGATGCGCAGATGCGTGCCGCCGGAAACGGTGCGGGCGAGTGTGAAGGTAACGACACTGTCGAGCGGATCCCCGGCGTCGCCCGGCTGCTCTCGCCAGGAATAGCGCAGCAGGCGCTCCGGCTCGGCGTCGAGGATTTCGCATTCGATGGCAGCTTCGGTCCCGGCGAAGGCAAAACGATTGCCGATTTCCGGCCTGATGTCGTTCGGCATCATCCATGCGGCGAGCAATTCCGGCACTGTCAGCGCCCGCCACACTTTTTCCGGCGGTTCGGCAAGGTCGTATTCGAACTCGAGCACATCCGGGGAGGCTTCGCCCTGGGTCTTGGCGTTCATCGATCCCAAATCCTTCATTGATCCATGTCCTTCAAAACCGTCTTGAGCCTTTCGATCCGCTCCGGCCAGAAGGTCCGGTAGCGTTCGATCCAGGAGAGCAAGGGGGCGAGCCCCTGCGGATCGGCACGATAGTAGGCGTTGCGTCCGGCCCGCCGCTCGACCACGAGGCCGGCGCCGCGCAGCACCGCCAGATGCTGCGACACTGCCGGCTGCGACACCGTCAGGCCGCTGCGCAATTCGGACACGCTCATTTCAGCTGCGGCGAGGCGCTCGAAGACGGCGCGGCGCGTCGGGTCAGCCAAAGCGCGGAAAATCTCTGCTTCGATCATGACAAAAGCATAAGTCGATACTTATTGATTTGGCAAGCGCTGTTTTGAAACCCATATGTCAGGCTCAGGCACTGTTGCCATTCCTTGACAATCAGCGGCAGTGCATATAGGAACGAAAAGGGAACAAAAACCTTGTGGGAAAAGCCAGCCTTAGCAGGCGGCTGACGTCCGCAGCCTGTAAGGTGCTGCGACAAAAATTTGTTTCGGATGAGCGCGGAGAAAAATCATGGCGGGTAGCGTCAATAAGGTCATTCTGGTCGGCAATCTCGGCGCGGACCCTGAAATCCGCCGCCTGAACTCTGGCGAGCCGGTCGTCAACATCCGTATCGCCACGTCGGAAAGCTGGCGCGACAAGAATTCCGGCGAGCGCAAGGAAAAGACCGAGTGGCACAATGTCGTCATCTTCAATGAGGGCATCGCCAAGGTGGCCGAGCAGTATCTGAAGAAGGGCATGAAGGTCTATGTCGAGGGCCAGCTGCAGACGCGCAAATGGCAGGACCAGACCGGCGCCGACAAGTACACGACGGAAGTCGTGCTGCAGCGATTCCGCGGCGAACTGCAGATGCTCGACGGGCGCCAGGGTGAGGGCGGGCAGGTCGGCGGTTATTCCGGCGGCGGCAGCAGCCGCGGTTCCGATTTCGGCCAGTCCAGCCCGAACGAGAGCTTCAACCGTGGCGGCGGCGCCCCCAGGGGCGGCGGTGGCGGCGGTTCGTCGCGCGAACTGGACGACGAGATCCCGTTCTGATCGAAAGCAACATCAGACGGCTGATGTCGCGTGATCGATGCCCCGAGGGTCCTGCATGGACTTTCGGGGTTTTGCATTGTTGATTTGGCCTGACAGCAGGCGCGGCCAAAGGACTGAAAGGACAAAGCGGTGAAGGCACGGATAAAATGGATCGAAGAGCGCACCTTCGTCGGCGAGTCCGGCAGCGGCCACAAGCTGGTGCTGGGAACGGCACCCGGCCCTGAAGGCAAGACGCCAGGCCCGAGCCCGATGGAACTGGTGCTGATCGGCACCGGCGGCTGCTCGGCCTATGATGTCGTGCATATACTGGAAAAGGGTCGCGAGGCGGTCGAGGACTGCGTCGTCGAACTCGACGCCGATCGCGCCGAGACCGACCCGAAGGTGTTCACCCGCATCCACATGCATTTCATCGTCAAGGGCCGCGCGCTGTCGCCCGACAAGGTTCAGCGGGCGATCAATCTTTCGATCGAAAAATACTGTTCGGCCTCCGCCATGATGGCCAAGACGGCCACGATCACGCATGATTTCGAAGTCATCGACACCACCGCAAAGTAGGGCAGTGGGGCAGTAGGGACTGCCGTTCACCCCGCCATCAGCGCCTTGATGCCGTCGGCCACGAATTGCACGGCCAGTGCGGCCAGGATGACGCCGAGCAGGCGGGTCAGGATCGAGCGGCCGGTCTGGCCGAGGATGCGGTCGATGCGTTCCGACAGCACGAACACCAGATAGGTGATGGCGAGGCAGACGAGGATGATGCCGACAAGTGCTGCCTGCGCGGCAAAGCCCTGAAACGAGCCGGAGAGCAGCACCGTCGCCGAAATCGCGCCGGGGCCGGCGATCAGCGGGATCGCCAGCGGGAAGGCGGCGATGTTGTGGATCATGTCCTTGGTGATGGCGACGTCGCCGATCTTCTCCTTGCGGTCCTGTCGCCGCTCGAAGACCATCTCGAAGGCGATGAAGAACAGCAGGAAACCGCCGGCGACGCGGAAGGCCGGCAGCGTGATGCCGAACACCGACAGGATCGAGGCGCCGGCCACAGCGAACAGCGCCATCACCAGGAAGCCGATGACCGAGGCGCGGACCGACACCTGCTGGCGCTCCTCGCGGTTCATGCCGCGCGTCACGGCGAGGAACAGTGGCGCCAGGCCGGGCGGATCGATGGTCACGAGAATGGTGACGAAGGCATTGAACAGGCTGTCGAAACTCGGCATCGCTGACCCTCCCGCCGGGCCGAGCCCGTACCATGCCATTGGTAGAGCAAAGCCTGGTCGGTGGAAACTGTCAGGACCGCGAAACCACGGCTCTCGACGGGTCAGCCGGCAGCGCCGCAATAGGCCTCGAGGCGATAACCATCCGGGTCGATAACAAAGGCGGCGTAATAATTGTCGCCGTAGTCGGCGCGCGGGCCCGGCGCGCCATTGTCGCTGCCGTCTTCGCGCAAGGCAGCGGCATGGAAGGCATCGACGCTGTCGCGTGTCGGCGCGGCGAAGCAGAAATGCAGGCCTGATTTTTCGTTCGCCGGAACCGGCCGCGCTGCCTCGTTGACCCATAGCGCGACGCTTTCGGCGCCATAGCCGAGCGAACCCGGTGACTGGCTGAGGCAGGTGTAGCCGAGCGGCTTCAGCGCTGCGTCATAGAAGCGCTTGGAGGTGTTGGCGTCGCGAACACCGATCGAGATATGATCGAACATCGTTTTCTCCATTGTTACAAAGTGTTGCGGCGTCAGGCTGTTGTCGCTCGCCGTGCAAGGAACTCGACTTCGAGCCGCCATGTCGCGCCATTGTCGTGCGAGCGCTCGCCGAGCCAGCGGAAGCTGTCTTCGGTGATCCGCGAAAAGCTCCAGCGCACCGAGGAGCCGGTGCCGTCGGCACCGACCTGCACGATCGTATCACCTTTGGCGCGGCCGAGCTGGCGGCTGAAATACTGATTGCGCGGATCGCTCCAGAAAATGTGCCAGGCGTCCGCGCCGGGATCATAGACCCGCAGCGTCGTGCCGCAGAACGTCCACTTGCCGAGCGACGGCGAGGGGCCAGCATTACGCGCGGGCAGGATCCAGACGTCCTGGATGGCGCGGCCTTCGAGCACCCAGCCGAAATGCACCTCGCCACGTCCGGTCAGCACGGTGCCATCCTCGAGGTGGCGTGAGGCATCGAAAGTCCAGGCGCCGACGAAGCGGCCATAAAGGTTCAGTTCTTCGGCGAGCCCGTCGATTGGTCCGGGACTGTGCAGGGCTTCGGCAAAGGGGTCGAACATGGCTGCGGCCTCTTTCTGTCAGGAGACCGGGAGGAATAGGCGCTGACGGGGTTCTGGGCTTGGGAAAAATTGCTATATTTCGGCCATGACAGCGACGACCCGCACTCTCGCATCCGGACCCGGCTGGCACGTGGCGGATGTGATCTGCACGGCCGGCGCGGGCGACCGGCCGTTCGAGGAAGCCCATCAGGATTTCTGTGTTGCAGCGGTCACCGGCGGCACGTTCCGCTACCGCGCGCAGCAAGGCACCGCCATGCTGGCGCCAGGCGCGCTGCTGCTCGGCAATTCCGGCACATGCTATGAATGCGGACACGAACACGGCAGCGGCGACCGCTGTCTCTCGTTCCATTTCAAGCCTGCCTACATGGAACGGATTGTCGCCGGTTTGCCGGGCGCGAGCACGCTTGCCTTCGATGCGCCGCGCCTGCCGCCCTTGCCGGCCTTGGCGCCGCTGCTGGCCGAGGCGGAAGCCGCGCGGGGGACGGGCGACAGCGAGGCCTTCGAGGAACTCGGTGTGCGCATCGCTGCTGCGGCTGTGGCCACGATTTCCGGCGCTACGTCCATCAGGCGCGGACCAAGCCGTCGCGATCAGAAACGGGTGGCCGAAGCCGTGCGGCGGATCGAACTGGATGCCGACGGGCCGGTTTCGCTGTCTGCGCTGGCGGAAGAGACGGCGACCAGCCCGTATCATTTCCTGCGTATTTTCCGGCAGGTTGCCGGCATGACGCCCTACCAGTTCCTGCTCAAGATCCGTCTCCACCGTGCGGCATTGCGACTGCGCCTGTCGGATGATGCGATCTCGGCGATCGCCTTCGACGCCGGCTTCAACGACCTGTCGACGTTCAATCGCCGCTTTCGACGCATCATGGGCGAGACGCCAGGCGATTATCGAGCCCGCCAGTCAAACGGCATCGCGCCTCGGCCGAAGCAGGCTCAATCCGAGGTCGGGCCGCACCAGCCCGGCAGATAGTCCGCGTCCTTGCCCTTGGCCAGGCTAAGTGCCTCTTTCATCGCCTTGTCGAAGTTCTTCGCAACCGCGTTGCGATCGATGCGCCGACGAAGGAAATCCGCCCAGATGAATTCGCTGAACGGCGTCGTGTCCTTGGCAAAGCCGCCCATCCGGCGCAGTTCGCCCGCCATGCTCCGGTAAGGATCGTCAATCAGTTCGCCGATTGTCTTCGGAATGGCCGAGTAATCGCGGCGCCGGCCGCTCTCATCGAACGGGTGCATCCAGCCTCTGTTATCGAGCACGAAAAGAAACGTGTCCTTGTCGAGCGCGGACAGGTCGCTGATCACGGCCACAAGCACGTCCTTGACGCCTTCCTCGAGCAGGGCGCGGGCGAGGTGATGGTGATCGGTGACGTAGCTGCGATTTTTGGGACCCAATACGACCGGCACCATGTGTTTGCCGAGAAAAGCGCCGGTCTTCTTCTTGGCGTCCTGCTCCCGGATCATCTGGCGCTTCAACGCAACTTCTCTCATGCCCACCGTTATCTGCGTCGGCCTCAGTCCCTCGACGGGAACCGGCGTCACAATGGGTTCTCGCGGGTCGATCATGACACTCCATCCTGTCCTTGCTGGTGCTGTTTTCCCGGACCAAGTGATTTGATCGCCGCGTCGACGCTGTGGAATATGCGCTGCGGTCCGACCATTTCAGCGATGCCGAACCGCGCCAGCGCCGCCTGGGCGCGCAGCGATTCCAGCCGCGCTATGGCAAAGACCGCGCCCGCCTTGCGGCAATGAAGGATGGTGTCGATCAGGGCCTGCGCGGCGGTGTAGTCGATCTCGACGATGTTGCTGGCCTCCAGCACGACCAGTTTCACGGTTTCGTCCCTGGCATCGACAAGGTCGCAAACGCCGCGCTTGAAGCGATCGGCATTGACGAAGGACAGTGGCGCCTGGAAGGCCGCGACCAGCACGCCCGGGAGTTGTTCGCCAGCGCTGGGCTTGGCCGGAGGCCACCAGACGGACGTGCCCGGCACCTGTTCGAGTTCGATCGGCTCCGTGCGCGTCGCGCTCCATATGCCATGCAGCAGCGACAGGCCGATGCCCACCGCCACGCCGGTTGCGATCGGCAACACCACGATTGCCGCCATGGTGACCAGGATCAACACGAATTCGACCGGCGCCTGCCGATAGACGCTGGCGAGCACCTTCCAGCGCAATATGTGCTGGGCAACGAACATCAGGACGCCGGCAAGGGCTGCCTGCGGAACATTGGCGAGCAGACCGCCGCCAAAGGCACCGAGCGCCAGCACGATGGCCGCGGCAATGAGGCCGGACAGTTGCGAGCGGCCACCCGACTGGGAGACGATGGCCGTGCGCGGCGGGCTGGCATTGACGGCAAAGGCGCCGAACAGGCCCGACAAAATGCCGCCGGCGCCGACGCCGATGAAATCGCGGTTGACGTCGGGTGCGTCGTCCTGCTGCGAGGCAAAGGACCGCGAGGTGGCGGCCGTCTGCACCATGACGACAATGGCGATCAGCAGCGCCAGTGGCACCAGCGCCTGGATATCGTCGAGGCTGGCCTCCGGCAGGTCGGCTCGCGGCAGGCCGTTTGGCAAGGCGCCTAGCACCTCGACGCCGCGATCCCCGAGGCCGAAGACGACGACCGCAAGCGTGGCAAGCACCATGCCGATCAAGGCGCCGGGGATGCGGGCGCTGATCCGTTCCGAACAGAACACGATGGCGAACACGCCGAGGCCGAGCCCTAGGCTCCAGGGATTGGTGAGATGGAGATTGCCGCCGATCTCGCCGATACGCCGCAACGTTTCTCCACTCTCGGCCGGCAGGCCAAGCAGCCCGGGCATCTGCGAGACGATGATATGGACGGCGATGCCCGCCAGAAACCCTGTGGTGACCGGCACGGACAGGAGATCGGCGATCCAGCCGAGGCGAAAGACGCCGCTCAAGGATACGATCAGCCCCACCATCAACGCCAGCATGGCTGCCAGTGCCAGATAATGCGGCGAGCCGGATGTGGCGAGCAGCGCCAGGCTGCCGGCGAACAGCGGCGTGATGGTCGAATCCGCGCCAACCGAGAGGTGACGATTGGCGCCGAACAGGGCAAACGCCACCGAACCGGCGACAAAAGCGAAAAAACCAATCTCGGGAGCAAAACCTCCGAGCCGGGCCGTTGCCATCTGCTCGGGAATGGCGATCGCGGCCAATGTCAGGCCGGCGATCAGATCACCATTGAGATCCCGGAACTGCCAGCCACTCAGCGCCTGCAAAGGCAGCCGCCGGCGCCAATTCATGGCGCTTGCGGCTTTCGCTTGGGAAAGTTGGTCCATTGCCGGCTTTTGCCTTGTGGCGGCGAAAAGCGTCATGGCCATATCGTCGCAATCAGCGGTATCCTTTTGAAATTACCACCAAAAATGACACTGGAAAAGTGCCGCGAACATTGGAGTTTCGGCCTTGCTTCCTATATAAGCGGTCAGTGATTCCTGATTAGATTGTGATCCGATTTGACCGACCAAAAGACACCGCGCGGCGCCGACGGCGGCCCCACCGGCATCGAGCCGATCTCCATCATCGAGGAGATGCAGAGCTCCTATCTTTCTTACGCCATGAGCGTGATCGTCAGCCGTGCGCTGCCGGATGTGCGCGACGGCCTGAAGCCCGTGCATCGCCGCATTCTCTATGCGGCGCATGAGAGCGGCTACCACTGGAACCGCAAATATGTGAAGTCGGCCCGCCCGGTCGCCGACGTGATGGGTAAATACCATCCGCATGGCGACGCCTCGATCTATGACGCCTTGGTGCGCATGGCGCAGGACTGGTCGCTGCGCGTGCCGCTGATCGACGGGCAGGGCAATTTCGGCTCGATCGACGGCGACCCGCCGGCGGCGATGCGCTACACCGAATCGCGGCTGACCAAGGTCGCGCATGAGCTGCTGGAGGACATCGACAAGGACACCGTCGATTTCCAGGAGACTTATGATGCCTCGGACACCGAACCGAAGGTTCTGCCGGCGCGCTTTCCCAATCTGCTGGTCAACGGCTCCGGCGGCATCGCCGTCGGCATGGCCACCAACATCCCGCCGCACAATCTGGGCGAAGTCTGCAACGGTGCCATCGCCATCATCGACAATCCGGCGATCGACCTGCCGGCGCTGATGGAGATCATTCCTGGGCCCGATTTCCCGACCGGCGGCATCGTGCTTGGCCGCTCCGGCATCTACAGCGCCTATTCGACGGGCCGTGGCTCGATCGTCATGCGCGGCAAGGTCAACATCGAACAGCGCGGCAATGACCGTGAATCGATCATCATCACCGAGGTTCCCTACCAGGTGAACAAGGCCTCGATGATCGAGAAGATGGCCGAGCTGGTGCGCGACAAGCGCATCGAAGGCATTTCCGACATCCGCGATGAAAGCGACCGCCAGGGTTATCGCGTCGTCATCGAGCTGAAGCGCGACGCCGTCGCCGACGTCATCCTCAACCAGCTTTACCGCTTCACGCCGCTGCAGACCTCGTTCGGCGCCAATATGGTGGCGCTGAATGGCGGCAAGCCAGAACTGCTGACGCTGACCGACATGCTGAAGGCGTTCGTCTCCTTCCGCGAAGAGGTCATCACAAGACGGACGAAATTCTTGCTGCGCAAGGCGCGCGACCGCGCCCATGTGTTGGTCGGCCTTGCCATCGCCGTCGCCAATATCGACGAGGTCATCAAGCTGATCCGCACCGCGCCGGACCCGCAGACGGCGCGCGAGCAGTTGATGGAACGGCGTTGGCCCGCGGGTGATGTCGAGTCGCTGATCCTTTTGATCGACGATCCGCGCCATCGCATCAACGAGGACGGCACCTACAATCTGTCCGAGGAACAGGCCCGCGCCATCCTCGAACTGCGCCTGCAGCGGCTGACCGCGCTCGGCCGCGACGAGATCGCCGACGAGTTGAACACGATCGGCGCCGAAATCGTTGATTATCTGGACATTTTGTCGTCCCGGGCGCGTGTCCAGCAGATCGTCAAGGACGAGCTTGCGGCCGTGCGCGACGAGTTCGGCACGCCACGCCGCACCGAACTCACCGACGGCGGCGCGGACATGGAAGACGAGGACCTGATCCAGCGCGAGGACATGGTCGTGACGGTGAGCCATTCCGGCTACATCAAGCGCGTGCCGCTTTCGCTCTACCGGGCGCAGCGCCGCGGCGGCAAGGGCCGCTCGGGCATGTCGACCAAGGAAGAGGATTTCGTCACCCGGCTGTTCGTGGCCAACACGCACACGCCGGTGCTGTTCTTCTCTTCACGCGGCATCGTCTACAAGGAAAAGGTCTGGCGGCTGCCGATCGGCAACCCGCAGTCACGCGGCAAGGCACTGATCAACATGCTGCCGCTCGAGCAGGGCGAGCGCATCACCACCATCATGCCGCTGCCCGAGGACGAGACCAGCTGGGGCGAACTCGACGTGATGTTCGCCACCACGCGCGGCACCGTGCGCCGCAACAAGCTGTCCGATTTCGTGCAGGTCAACCGCAACGGCAAGATCGCCATGAAGCTGGAGGAGGAGGGCGACGAGATACTCGGCGTCGAAACCTGCACCGACAATGACGACGTGCTTTTGACCGCCAGTTCCGGCCAGTGCATCCGCTTCTCCGTCGGCGACGTGCGCGTCTTCCAGAGCCGCAACTCGGTCGGCGTGCGCGGCATCACCATGGCCGAGACGGACCGCATCATCTCGATGTCGGTGATCGAGAATGTGGACGCGTCGCCGGCAGAGCGTGCCGCATATCTCAAGCGCGCAGCGGCCGAGCGCCGCCTTGCCGCTGGCGCCAGCGGCGAGGAGGAAGAGATTGCGCTGACCAATGAGGAGATCGGCGAGGAGGCCGAGCTTTCAGACGAACGCTATGAGTTCCTCAAGGCGCATGAGCAGTATGTGCTGACGGTGACCGAATATGGCTACGGCAAGCGTTCGTCGTCCTACGATTTCCGCCTGACTGGCCGCGGCGGCAAGGGCATCCGCGCCACCGACGTGTCGAAGACGGCTGAAATCGGCCGGCTGGTGGCGACCTTCCCGGTCGGCAACGATGATCAGATCATGCTGGTGTCGGATGGCGGCACGGTTATCCGGGTGCCGGTCAATGGCATCCGTTTCGCCAGCCGCGCCACCAAGGGCGTGACCATCTTCAATACCGCCGAGGGTGAGAAGGTGGTTTCGGTCGAGCGGATTTCCGAGCCGCAATCGGACGAGGAAAGCGAAGAGATCATCGAGGGCGGCGCTGGGTCTGCTCCAGAGGCTGATGCCGGTCCGAACAGCGGCGAGTAAATCCTGGGCCTGCTTTTGACATAGCAACGCCGGCCCAACGGCCGGCGCGGCAGCAAGTCCAGACGGCTTAGTAGTGACGATACGGCTTGCGGGGGCCGAAACCTTCGAAGCGCTTGGTGGTTGCCTTGACGCGAATGCGTTGCGCCTCCTGATGCAGCCCGAATACGGTGGCGATCAGCATGGCGACTGTCATTGCGGTGGCGAGCATGTAGATCAGCATTTGCGTGTTCTCCTGCGCCTTACAACGGATAGATGGGATTTTGGTTTCATCTTATTAAGGTGCAACCTAGTGAACGCTGCGTGAAGGCTTCGTGATCAGCGTGTTCATCTGTCGTTCATGTGCCGGAAAAGGTTCATGGGCTCGCGCGCCGATCGGATTTGCCTTTGCGAGAGAGGCTCGCTAGAAGCACCTGCCATGACTGAACGCATCGCCCTTTACGCCGGCTCCTTCGACCCGCTGACCAACGGCCATCTCGATGTGCTGAAAGCGTCGCTGGCGGTGGCCGACATCGTCTATGCCGCGATCGGCATTCATCCGGGCAAGAAGCCGTTGTTTTCCTTCGAGGAGCGGGTGCAACTCATCGAAGCCGCCACGAAGGCCGAATTCGGCCGCGACGGCGCTCGCATCAAGGTCGTTGCCTTCGACGGGCTGGTGATCGATGCCGCCAGGAAGCAGGGCGCCTCGATCATGATCCGCGGCCTGCGCGACGGCACCGATCTCGATTACGAAATGCAGATGGCCGGCATGAACGAAACCATGGCGCCCGAGCTGCAGACGGTCTTTCTGCCCGCCAGCCCGTCCGTGCGCACCATTACCGCCACACTTGTGCGCCAGATAGCCTCGATGGGCGGCGACATCCGCGCCTTCGTGCCGGCGGCTGTTGCTGGCGCGCTCACCGCAAAATTCGCGAAATAAGCCCGGAGAAAATCCTCATGCAGCTCAAAAGGCTCGCCTCGTTCCTCGTCGTGCTTGCCGGTCTTGTGACCGCCTCGGTCTCGGCCTATGCCGCCGATCCCGAAAACACCATGATCATCACGCTGAAGGACGGCGACGTGACCATCGCGTTGCGGCCCGATCTGGCGCCCAAGCATGTCGCGCAGATCAAGAAGCTCGTGCGTGACCATGCCTATGACAATGTCGCTTTCCACCGCGTCATCGACGGCTTCATGGCGCAGACCGGCGACGTCAAGTTCGGCAACATGAAGAAGGGATTCAACTCCCAGGCCGTCGGCACCGGCGGTTCGGACCTGCCTGACCTGCCGGCCGAATTCTCGCAGACCGAGCACTATAAGCGCGGCGTGGTCGGCATGGCCCGCTCGCAAGATCCGAACTCCGCCAATTCGCAATTCTTCATCATGTTCGCGCCGGCGCCGCCGCTCGACGGCCAGTACACCATCGTCGGCAATGTCGTCGGCGGCATGGAGCTGGTGGACCACATCAAGAAGGGTGACGAGGCGGACAATGGTACGGTCTCCGACCCCGACCGGATGATCAAGGTGCGCATCGCCGCCGACAAGTAATTTCTGTTTTCTCAAAAGGATATCTGACATGGCCGAAATCAAGGACCGCGAGAACGCGCTCATCATGGAAACGACCAAGGGTAAGGTCGTGATCGAACTTTTCCCCGATCTGGCCCCCGGCCATGTCGCCCGCATCAAGGAACTGGCCAGGGAAGGCGCCTATGACGGCGTGGTCTTCCACCGCGTCATCGACGGCTTCATGGCGCAGACCGGCGACGTGAAGTTCGGCAATTCCTCGAAACCCACCTTCGCGCCGTCGCGCGCGGGCATGGGCGGCTCGGACAAGCCGGACCTTAAGGCTGAGTTCTCCAACGCCAACCATGGCCGCGGCACCTGCTCGATGGCCCGTTCACAAAATCCGAACTCGGCCAATTCGCAGTTCTTCATCTGCTTCGACGATGCCGCCTTCCTCAACCGCCAGTACACGGTCTGGGGTCAGGTCATCGAAGGCATGGACAATGTCGACAAGATCAAGCGCGGCGAACCGGTGGTCGATCCCGACAAGATCGTGACGCTGAAGGTCGCGGCCGACGTCAAGTAAGGCGAAACGACAATGATGGGCGTCGTCTGGTCGCTTCTCGGCATCCTGTCCGGCGCCTTCATTGCCATTCAGGCACCGATCAATTCGCAGCTTGCGCGCGGCCTGGGTCTCCCGGTCGCGGCGGCAGCGTTTTCGTTCCTGTCGGGCGCCATCGTGCTCGGCATCATCGCGGCCACGGTGGTGAAGCTGCAAGGCATTTCGCTCGAATGGAAGGCGCCGGCACCCTGGCTTTTCGTCGCCGGCGGCATGCTCGGCGGCTTCTATGTCACGCTCTCCACAATCCTGACGCCGCGCATCGGCGCCGCCGCCCTGATGGCGTTCCTGGTGGCCGGCCAGCTGCTCGCCGGCATGCTCATCGACCGCATCGGCTTCCTAGGTGTCGCGGTGCGTGAAATCTCGCTCGGCCGCGTCGCCGGCGCGGTGCTGCTGCTGGTCGGAGCGCTGCTAGTCCGGCTCTACTGATGCGCGTCGATCTCTTCGACTTCGACCTGCCGGAGGAGCGGATCGCGCTTCGCCCGGCGGAGCCGCGCGACAGCGCCAAGATGCTGGTGGTCAAACCGGGCGAGGCGCTCGGCGACCGCACAGTCAGCGACCTGCCATCCCTGCTCAGGGCCGGCGACGTGCTGGTGTTCAACGATACCAAGGTCATTCCGGCGCAGCTCAAAGGCATAAGGCGCCGCGGCGAAGCCCAGGCGCAGGTCGAGGCCACGCTGCATATGCGCGTGGCGCCGGATCGCTGGCTCGCCTTCATGCGGCCGGGCAAGCGCATTGCCGCCGGCGACCGCATCCATTTCGGCCATGACGGCAATTCCTGCTTCCTCGGCCAACTCGATGCCACGGTGATAGAGAAGGGCGAGGGCGGCGAAGCCTTGCTTGGCTTCGACCTGTCGGGGCCGTTCCTCGACGAGGCGCTGCACGCCGTCGGCCACATTCCGCTGCCGCCCTATATCGCTTCCAAACGCGACGACGACGAGCGCGACCGGGCCGACTACCAGACAATCTATGCTCGGGAGGAAGGCGCTGTCGCGGCGCCCACGGCGGGCCTGCATTTCACACCGGAGCTGTTTGCGGCTCTCGACGCCAAAGGGGTCGAGCGCCACTTCGTCACTCTCCACGTTGGTGCGGGCACGTTCCTGCCGGTCAAGGCAGACGACACCGCCGACCACAAGATGCATGCCGAGATCGGCTCAGTCAGCGCGGCAACCGCCGATGCGCTGAACGCGGCCAAGGCAAGAGGCGGGCGCATCGTCGCGGTCGGCACGACCTCGCTGCGCCTGCTGGAGAGCGCGGCGCGCGAAGACGGGACGGTGCCCGCGTGGTCCGGGCCGACGGATATCTTCATCACGCCCGGCTACCGCTTTCGCACCGCGGACATGCTGATGACCAATTTCCATCTGCCGCGCTCGACGCTGTTCATGCTGGTTTCGGCCTTCAGCGGCCTCGACACGATGCGCGCGGCCTATGCGCATGCGATTGCCAACCGCTACAGGTTCTACTCCTATGGTGACGCAAGCCTGCTGTATCGAGCGGAGACGAGCGATGGATGATGACCTGGAAACCCTCGGTCGCGATGCCCTGATCGCCGAGGTGAAGAAACTGCGCGCCGGCATTCGCGCTCATCGCGACACGTCAGGCCATGATCTCTGCTGGCATCACCCCGATCTGTGGGATCTGCTGCCGGAAAAGACCGAGCCGTCGATCGCGGTGCCGCCCTGGCCCAAATTCATGCGCGGCTGCATCCAATACCGCCAGTCGCTCGGCAGACAGGCGCCTGACGCGCCGATCCACGACAAGGAATTCAATGGCTAAGCCGTTCAGCTTCAAGGTCCTTGCCACCGACGGCAAGGCCCGGCGCGGTGTCATCGCCATGCCGCGCGGCGAAATCCGCACGCCTGCCTTCATGCCGGTCGGCACCGGCGGCACCGTCAAGACCATGTATATGGACCAGGTGCGCGGCGTCGGCGCCGACATCATCCTGGGCAACACCTATCACCTGATGCTGCGGCCCGGCGCCGAGCGTGTCGCGCGGCTTGGCGGATTGCATGAATTCGCGCGCTGGCCGCATCCGATCCTGACCGACAGCGGCGGCTTCCAGGTGATGTCGTTGTCGAAGCTCAGGAAACTGACCGAAAAGGGCGTCACGTTCCGCTCGCATATCGATGGCGCGCCCTATGAAATGTCGCCGGAGCGTTCGATCGAGATCCAGGGCCTGCTCGATTCCGACATCCAGATGCAGCTCGACGAATGCACGGCGCTGCCGGCCGACCTGAAGGAGATCGAGCGCGCCATGGAATTGTCGCTGCGCTGGGCCGAGCGCTGCAAGACGGCGTTCGGCGACCAACCGGGCAAGGCGATGTTCGGCATAGTGCAGGGCGGCGACAATGCGGCACTTCGGGCGCGCTCGGCGCAGGCGCTGAGCGCGATGGAGCTGAAGGGTTATGCGGTTGGCGGCCTGGCGGTCGGCGAGCCGCAAGCGGTGATGCTGGAAATGCTCGACATCACCTGTCCCGAACTGCCCGCGGACAAGCCACGCTATCTCATGGGTGTCGGCACGCCAGACGATATCCTGAAATCGGTGGCGCGCGGCATCGATATGTTCGACTGCGTGATGCCGACGCGGGCCGGCCGGCACGGCCTGGCCTACACCAGGCGAGGCAAGGTCAATCTGCGCAACGCCCGCCATGCCGACGATCCGCGCCCGCTGGACGAGGAAAGCGATTGTCCCGCGGCGCGCGATTATTCGCGCGCCTATCTGCATCATCTGGTGCGCTCCCAGGAGGCACTGGGCGCCATGCTGTTGACCTGGAACAACCTGTCCTACTATCAGAAGCTGATGCAGGACATTCGCGACGCGATCGAGACCGGCAGCTTCGAAGCGCGTGGGGCCGAGATCAAAGAGGGTTGGGCGAGGGGCGATATTCCCGTCCTATAGAGCATGATCCCGAAAAGTGGAGACCGGTTTTCGGAAAAGATAATGCTCGAACAAGAAAGTCCTCACGTGCTCAGCGAGTTGGATGCGCGCAGGCTGCAGCCGGTGATCTGGAACGTGCCGTCGGGTTGCTGCTGCAGCGTATAGACCGCCTCATAATCCTTGCCGTCGGGGCCGACGATCAGCACCTGCTGGATAATCGAGCCCGGACCCGTCTGCTCGACCTTGCCGAAGGCATAGGACTGTGGCCTGCGCACCGGCGGGTAGCCATTGGTCACCATGTTCATGAAGGCGTCGACGGTCGGGAACACCTGCTTCACATTCGGGGCGGCGAAGCTGTAGGCCTTGGCGCCGTCATCGGCCAGCAACGCCTTCAACTGACCGTCGATGACGACCTGGCCTGCCTTGATTTCGGCATCGCCGGCAAAGGCCGAGGATGTGAAGAGGAATGGAATGACTGCGAATGCGAAAAAAGCGCGGCGCATGGCCTGTCTCCGTTGTCCCTCGGAATGGTCCCTCAAAAATAATGTCCGATGACGCACGATAACATACGCTCGGCGGTGCATCCCGGTTTCACCGATTGCGAATATTCGCCACCGGAATGTCCTGCCGGTTGCCGGGCTACGCGAGGCCGTGGCCAGGGTCCGTGCCGGCCAAGTGCGGATTCCAGTGCTTGAAAGGCCGCCTCCAGTCTGCCAGAAGGGCCGCTTGGACTTGGACGTTTAGCGGGACGAAGCCATGAAGGCGTTTTTCGTGCAGATCAAATGCGAGTTGGGCAAATCCTATGAGGTTGCCAGCGCGCTTGCCGATGCCGAGATCGCTTCGGAAATCTATTCCACCGCCGGCAATTACGACCTGCTCGCCAAATTCTATGTCGATGACGAGGAAGATGTCGGCCATTTCGTCAACGAGAAGGTGCAGATTCTCCCCGGCATCAAGGACACGTTCACGGTCGTCACCTTCCGCGCCTTCTAGCCGGGAAGGCATTTGCCCGGGCACGAGGCAAAGCCTGATCAAGGTCGTATTTCGACTGCCTCAATTTTAGGCAGCCGCAACATACTGATCGTCCGCATCTCCCAAATCACCGATTGCGCTTGATTTTCTTCGGCGACGCCAGTGAAATGGCGTCACAGGGGAGTATGCGATTGGCAGCGTTCGATGAAATGCTTCCGGAAGTTTCCGGATTGAGAAGACCGTATTCGGCTTATGATCGCTGGCTGAAGGAACAGGATCCAGCCAGACTTACCGAGAAGATGCAGGACGCCGAACGCGTCTTCCGCAAGACCGGCATCACCTTCGCCGTCTATGGCGAGCAGGAAGCCTCCGAGCGGCTGATCCCCTTCGACATCGTTCCGCGCATCATTTCAGGCAATGAGTGGCGGCGCCTGACGCAAGGCATCGAGCAGCGCGTGCAGGCGCTGAACGCCTTCCTCGACGACATTTACCATCGCCAGGAGATCCTGCGTGCAGGCCGCGTTCCCAGGGACCTGATCGCCAAGAACGAGGCGTTCCTGCGGGAGATGATCGGGGTGCGGCCGCCGGCCGGCGTCTACACCCACATCATCGGCGTCGATATCGTGCGCATCAGCGAGGACGAGTTCTACGTGCTGGAGGACAATGCCCGCACCCCGTCCGGTGTCTCCTACATGCTGGAGAACCGCGAGACGATGATGCAGCTGTTCCCCGAGCTGTTCCAGAAGATCAAGGTGCGGCCGGTGGAGAACTACCCGCAGCTGCTGCGCCAGTCGCTGGCGGCGGTTCGGCCGCAAAGCACCAAGGGCGCGCCGACCATCGCCGTGCTGACGCCCGGCAGCTTCAATTCCGCCTATTTCGAACATGCCTTCCTTGCCGACCAGATGGGCGTGCAACTGGTCGAGGGCCAGGATCTGCGCGTCGTCGACGGCCATGTGGCGATGCGCACGACCGAGGGCTACAAGCAAATCGACGTGCTCTACCGCCGCGTCGACGATTCCTTCCTGGACCCGCTGACCTTCCGGCCGGATTCGGCCCTCGGCATACCCGGCATCATGGATGTCTATCGCGCCGGCAACATCACCATCGCCAACGCACCGGGAACCGGTATCGCCGACGACAAGGCGATCTATTCCTACATGCCCGAGATCGTCGAATTCTATACCGGCCGCAAGGCGATCCTCGGCAACATCCCGACCTGGCGCTGTTCGGAGGCGGACAGCCTGAAATATGTGCTCGAGCACATCCACGAACTGGTGATCAAGGAAGTACACGGCTCCGGCGGCTACGGCATGCTCGTCGGACCGGCGGCGACCAAGAAAGAGTGCGAAGCCTTCGCCAAGAAACTGGCGGCGAAGCCTTCCAACTATATCGCCCAACCGACGCTGGCGCTGTCGACCTGCCCGATCCTGACCGACAAGGGACTGGCGCCGCGCCACGTCGACCTCAGGCCCTACGTGCTGGTTTCCGACCGCATCCAGATCGTGCCCGGCGGCCTGACGCGCGTGGCGTTGAAGGAGGGCTCTCTGGTCGTGAACTCGTCGCAGGGCGGCGGAACGAAAGATACCTGGGTGTTGGATGATTGAGATGAGATGAGTGAGTAGGGAATAGTCGGTAGTGAGTAGTCAGCAGTAGAGGAGAAGCGCATGCCATATTCCATTGAAATTCAACTATTTACTACTGACTACTCACCATTCCCTACTCACTAGCCCAAAGGGCCTTCCTATGCTTCTCGGCCGCACCGCCAACGGGCTCTACTGGATGAACCGCTATATCGAGCGGGCCGAAAACATGGCGCGGCTGGTCGATGCCGGCCTGCGCATGGCGCTGACCCGCACGCAAAGCGCGTCGGAGGAATGGAATTCGGTGCTGCTCAGCGCCGGCTCCGACGTGGCCTTCAAGCAGAAGTATTCGGACTATACGGCCGCCGATGTCGCTGATTTCCTTTTGCGCGACACCTCGAACCCGTCGAGCACCATGTCGTCGATCGAGACGGCCCGCAACAATGCCCGCATGGTGCGCACCGCGCTGACGCGCGAGACCTGGGAAAGCATCAACGAAGCCTGGATGTCGCTGAAGCGGATGCTGGCGAGGCCAATCGACGAGCGCGACCTGCCAAACGTCCTCGACGCCATCAAGCGCGAGACGGCGCTGATCCGCGGCTCGTTCTACGGCACCATGCTGCGCAACGAGATTTTCGACTTCTCGCAGCTCGGCACCTATGTCGAGCGCGCCGACAACACGGCGCGCATCCTCGACGTGAAATATTACGTGCTGCTGCCGTCGATCTCCTGGGTTGGTTCGACGCTCGACAACTATCAATGGGAATCGATCCTGCGCTCGGTGTCGGCGCACCGCTCCTACCGTTGGGTCTATGATGCGGACTACAAGCCGACCAACATCGCCGACTACCTGATCCTCAACGTCCGCATGCCGCGTTCATTGACCTTCTGCTACCGCTTCCTGTCCGAACATCTGAAGTTCCTGAGCGACGATTACGGCGAGCGCCACGCCTGCCACGCGACGGCGGAAAAAACGCAAGCCATGCTGAGGGCCGGGTCGATCAAGGATATATTCGACGCGGGTCTGCACGAGTTCCTCGCCGGGTTCATTCGCGACAACACCCGGCTCGGCGACGAGATCGCGCAGGATTACCGGTTTTATTGAGGACCTCGTGCGGCTCAAGATCACCCACCGGACCGAATACCGCTACGACGCGCCGGTGCAATATCTGCTGCAGCGGCTGCGGCTGCTTCCGGTCAGCGGACAGACACAGACGGTGCTGTCCTGGGCGCTGAAGGTCGAAGGCGCGCGCGAGGAAGTGCGGTTTACCGATCACTACGGCAACGACACAAGGCTGTTGAGTGTCGAGGGTGACCGAGATTTCATCACGGTCGAGGCGTCCGGCGAGGTGGCGACGCGCGACACGTCAGGCGTTTGCGGGTCGCATCAGGGCTTTGCGCCGCTGTGGCTGTTCGCGCAGGAAACGCCCTTGACCACCATCGGCGGCGGCATCCGCAAGCTGGCCGAAGCGGTCGGCACGGGCACCGACATCGAACGGCTGCACCGGCTGATGGCCATGATCGGCGAGCGCGTCGCCTACACGCCAGGCACAACCAATGCGACCACACCGGCCGAAGCGGCGTTGGCGCTGAAGACCGGGGTTTGCCAGGACCATAGCCATATCTTTGCCGCCGCCGCGCGCGCCATGGGATTTCCGTCGCGCTACGTCTCCGGCTATCTGATGATGGATGCTGTCGAGCAGGCGGCAAGCCATGCCTGGGCTGAAGCGCATGTTCCGGGTCTCGGCTGGGTTGCCTTCGACCCAGCCAATGGTATTTCTCCCGACGAGCGTTATGTGAAGGTGGCGACCGGCCGCGACTACCGCGACGCCTCGCCGGTGTCGGGAATTCGACTGGGACAGGCGGAAGAACGGCTTGCGGTCACCGTCACGGTAGAGCAGTAATCCCGCAAGGATTAGTGCCAGAAGAGATTCCATGACCTATTGCGTCGGCCTGAAGATCGATCGCGGGCTCGTGTTCATGTCGGACACGCGCACCAATGCCGGCATGGATTCGATCTCGACCTTCAAGAAGATGCATGTCTGGGAACAGCCGGGTGAGCGCGTCATCGTCCTGATGTCGGCCGGCAATCTGGCGACGACGCAGGCCGTGGTCAGCCTGCTCGACGAACGCACCAAGGCGGTGACCGACCGCCACGAGAAATTGCTCGAGACACCATCCATGTACCAGACGGTGCGATTGGTGGGCGACACGGTGAAAGAAGTGATCGCGCAATCGTCTCCCGCCGGCGAGAAGGCCGATTCCTATTTCAACGCCTCCTTCATCCTCGGCGGGCAGATCTTGGGCAGTCCGCCGCGGCTGTTCATGATCTATCCCGAGGGCAATTTCATCGAATCGACCGACGACACGCCGTTCTTCCAGATCGGCGAGACCAAATACGGCAAGCCGATTATCATCCGCGCCTATGAGCGGACGATGAGCCTGGCCGAGACGGTGAAGCTGCTGCTGGTGTCGTTCGATTCGACACTCAAGTCCAACCTGTCGGTCGGCTTGCCGCTCGACCTGCTGTTCCTGGAGAAGGACGCCTTCAAGGTCGGCCTGAAGAAGCGGATCGCTCAGGACGATCAGTATTACCGCACCATCTCCGACGGCTGGTCGAATGCGCTGAAGAGCGCTTTTGCCAGCCTGCCGGATTTTCCGGGGTGATGCATGCCGCCCAAAAAGTGGCCCCGGTTTAGGGGGAACGACATGCGCAATGGATCTAAAGCTCATCGCTTGGATCCTATCAAGCGATGCGCTTTAGGGCGCTTGCCGTAGCGCCAGCGCTTGCATCTATTTCACATGTTAATTATTGATGGAATTTGAGAGCCGGGCGAAGCGTGCCGGCATTGAATTCGTGTCGGGAGGACAGGATGAACAATGACGAGTTCCGGCAGTGGTCGCGGCGCGCCGCCGACTGGGGCGCCGACTATCGCAATTCACTGCGCGAGCGGCCGGTGCGGCCGCTGGTCGAACCGGGTGACATTTTCAGGAGCATTGAGGCCTCGCCGCCGGAAAACGCCGAACCGATGGACAGGATCTTCGCCGACTTCGAAGAGAAGATCGTGCCGGGCATGACGCATTGGCAGCACCCGCGCTTCTTCGCCTATTTCCCGGCCAATGCGGCGCCGGTTTCGGTGGTGGCTGAGTATCTCGTCTCCGCAATGGCCGCGCAGTGCATGCTTTGGCAGACCTCGCCGGCGGCGACCGAACTCGAGACCCGCACCGTCGACTGGATGCGCCAGGCACTTGGCCTTCCCGAGGGGTTTTCCGGCGTCATCCAGGATTCGGCTTCGTCGGCGACACTCAATGCCGTGCTGACCATGCGCGAACGGGCGCTGGATTGGCAAGGCAACAAAAAGGGATTGGCCGGGCAGGGCCAGTTGCGCATCTATTCCTCGGATCAGGTGCACACGTCGATCGACAGGGCGATCTGGGTGTCGGGCATCGGCGAGGACAATCTGGTGCGCATTCCGGTCTCGGGCCGCTTTCGTGCGATGGATATCGCCGCCCTGGAGGCGGTCATCGCGGCCGACCGGAAAGCCGGCCTGCTGCCGGCGGGCGTCATCGCTTGCGCCGGCGGCACCAGCACCGGCGGCACGGACGACATTGCGGCGGTCGCCGCGGTCGCCAAGCGGCATGGACTGTATCTTCATGTCGATGCGGCCTGGCCGGATCGGCGATGATCTGCCCCGAGTACAGGCATTTCTGGACCGGTATCGAAGGCGCCGATTCGATCGTCTTCAATCCGCACAAATGGCTGGGCGCACAGTTCGACTGCTCGATCCAGTTCCTGCGCGACCCCGAAAGCCATGTCAGGACGCTGGCCATCAAGCCGGACTATCTGAAAACCGACGGTCATGACGGCATCATCAACTATTCCGAATGGTCGGTGCCGCTCGGCCGGCGCTTCCGAGCCCTGAAACTGTGGTTCCTGCTGCGCGCCCACGGGCTGGAAAACCTGCGCGCCATGATCCGCAACCATGTGAACTGGAGCGAGGGCCTTGCCGGGCGGCTGGCAAGGGAGTCGGATTTCGAGATCGTCAGCGAACCGATGCTGTCGCTGTTTTCGTTCCGGCACAGGGCGCCCTCAAGCGCCGATGCCGACGCGCACAATCTGCGGTTGGTCAATGCGATCAACGACGATGGCCGCATCTACCTGACGCAGACGAGGGTCGACGGGCAGGTGGCAATCCGCTTCCAGGTCGGCCAGTTCGAGGCGACCGCTAGCGATGTCGATGCGGCTTTTGCCGTCATCACCGAAATCGCGCGCGGCCTGGTCTGACAGGCCCATGTAGGATTGCGCTGGAGTTTGCCTTTGCAATCAGGTGATTTCCCTTAGCCGGCTTATGCCTTTTCATTGCTTTCGTTTTCGGCTATAGACAAGAAAAACGAAAACGGGAGGCCGCCCATGTATCTGTCGCCACGCCATGCCGAGATCATCCAGATGGCCAAGGACCATGGCCGCGTGCTGGTCGACGATCTGGCCACGCGTTTCAACGTGACGCCGCAGACCATTCGCAAGGATCTCAATGATCTCTGTGACCAGCGCCTGCTTTCCCGCATTCATGGCGGCGCATTGTTCCCGTCCGGTATCGAGAACATGGAGTATGAGGCGAGGCGCAAGATCGCCGCGGACGAGAAGGAAGCCATCGGCCGCGCGGCGGCAAGGTTGATCCCCGACAACGCCTCGCTGTTCATCAATATCGGCACCACGACGGAGGCGGTCAGCAAGGCGTTGCTCGACCATAACGGCCTGATGGTGATCACCAATAATATCAATGTTGCCAATAGGATGCGTATATATCCTTCGATCGAGGTGGTGATTGCCGGCGGGGTGGTGCGCGGGTCGGATGGCGGCGTCGTCGGCGAGGCAGCGGTCGATTTCATCAGGCAGTTCAAGGTCGACTACGCCGTTATCGGCGCCTCGGCCATCGACCATGACGGCGCCTTGCTCGACTTCGATTTTCGCGAGGTGAAGGTGGCGCAGGCGATCATCGCCAATGCCAGGCATGTGATTCTGGTCTCCGACCAGACCAAGTTCGAGCGCACGGCGCCGGTGCGCATCGGTCACCTGTCGCAGGTCAACACCTTCATCACCGACCGCTGCGACATCCCCTCGGTGCGCAAGATCTGCCAGGAGGCCGAGGTTCAGCTGATCGAGACGTCGCTGGGGTGAGGCCCTTTCCCGATCGTCTCACGGGTTTGTTATATATTTCGTTTGACATTCGTTATGAGTTCGAAATAATTCCGTCACGGTTTCGCAAAAGACCAAAAATGGTGCAATGCGAAATCGTGGAGGAGTTAAGTGGACACGTCTTCAGTCCGGGACATTTTCGTCATAGGTGGCGGTATCAACGGCTGCGGCATAGCCCGCGATGCCGTTGGGCGCGGGTTTTCGGTTTTTCTCGCCGAGATGAACGACCTCGCCAGCGGAACCTCCTCCGGTTCCACCAAGCTGATCCATGGCGGCCTGCGCTATCTCGAATTCTACGAGTTCCGCCTGGTGCGCGAGGCGCTGATGGAGCGCGAGGTTCTGTGGAAGAACGCGCCGCACATCATCTGGCCGATGCGCTTCGTGCTGCCCTATGCCAAGGGGCTGCGTCCGGCCTGGCTGATCCGGCTCGGCCTGTTCCTCTACGACCACATTGGCGGACGAAAATTGCTGCCGGCGACCAGGACGCTCGACATGGCGAGCGATCCGGCTGGCAAGCCTTTGAAGCCGTTGTTCAAAAAGGCGTTCGAATATTCTGACGGCTGGGTCAACGATGCGCGGTTGGTGGCGCTCAACGCACGCGATGCCGCCGATCGTGGTGCAACGATCCGGACCCGCACGAAGGTGGTCGGCGCGCGCCGCGAAAACGGCCTTTGGACAATCAAGATCGAGAACCTGCGGAGCGGAGAAACGGAAGAGATCAAGGCGCGGCTGCTGGTCAATGCCGCCGGACCTTGGGTCGATCATGTGCTTTCCGGCGTCGTCGGCCAGAACGACGTGCACAATGTCCGCCTGGTGCAGGGCAGCCATATCGTCATCGCCAAGAAGTTCGACGATCCGCGCGCCTATTTCTTCCAGAACAAGGATGGTCGCATCATTTTCGCCATCCCCTACGAGGACGAGTTCACGCTGATCGGCACCACCGACCGGGATTATCCCGGCGATCCGCACGATGTGAAGATCAGCGACACCGAGATCGATTATCTCTGCGCCGCGGCCAGCGAGTATTTCGCGCAATCCGTCAAGCGTTCGGACATCGTCTGGACCTATTCGGCTGTCCGTCCGCTCTACGATGACGGCGCCTCCAAGGCGCAGGAAGCGACACGCGACTACGTGCTCAAGGCCGATGGCGGTGAGGGTGCAGCCCCGATCGTCAATGCTTTCGGCGGCAAGATCACCACCTATCGCCGGCTGTCGGAATCGATGCTGGAAAAGATCGAGGGTTTTCTCGGCAAGCGCGGCAAGCCGTGGACATCGGACGCGCCGTTGCCGGGCGGCGATTTCCCGGCGACCGGGTTCGACGCGCAGGTGGCGAAGCTGAAGACAGCCTATCCTTTCCTCGATGCACGCCTCGCCCGGCGGTTGACGCGGCTCTACGGGACGCGGGCCCAGCGTCTGCTTGGTCTTGCCAAGTCGAATGCCGAGCTCGGCCGCAGTTTCGGCGGCGATCTCTATGAGGCCGAAGTGCGCTATCTCGTTGAAAATGAGTGGGCCGTCACATCAGAGGATGTACTGTGGCGTCGCACAAAGCGCGGCCTGCATCTCAACCGCGAGCAGGTGGCGGCACTCGATGAATTCATGCGCGGCATAAGCCGGCGGCATGTCGCGGCTGCCGAATGAAGAGGGTTTGAGCTGATGCGGAAAGCCTGGGAGGAGGCGTCATGCTGGAACTGAGAAACGTCACCAAGACGGTCGGTGCGGCCGAGCATATCCGCGACGTGTCGCTGACGCTTCAGCACGGCTCGCTCAACGTGCTGCTCGGGCCGACGCTTTCCGGCAAGACCAGCCTGATGCGGCTGATGGCCGGCCTGGATGTGCCGACCTCCGGCTCGGTCTGGTTCGACGGCCAGGATGTCACCGGCGTGCCGGTGCAGAAGCGCAAGATCGCCATGGTCTACCAGCAGTTCATCAACTATCCGGCGATGACCGTCTATGAGAACATCGCCTCGCCGCTCCGGGTGGCCGGCGCGGAGCAAGGCAAGATCGACAGCCAGGTGCGCGAGGCCGCGGCGCTGCTGAAGCTGACGCCCTATCTCGACCGCACCCCGCTCAGCCTGTCGGGAGGCCAGCAGCAGCGCACCGCACTGGCGCGCGCCATCGTCAAGAATGCCAGCCTGGTGCTGCTCGACGAGCCGCTTGCCAATCTCGACTACAAATTGCGCGAGGAACTGCGGGCCGAACTGCCGAGGATCTTCGCCGCCGCCGGCACAATCTTCGTCTACGCCACGACAGAGCCGCATGAGGCGCTGCTGCTCGGCGGCAACACGGCAACGCTGTCGGAAGGCCGCATCACGCAGTTCGGACCGACCATCGACGTCTTCCGCAAACCGGTCGACCTGGTGACGGCTCGGACCTTCGCCGATCCGCCGCTCAACACCATCGTGCTGGCCAAGAAGGGCGCCGACTTCCTGCTCGAAGGCGGGGTGAAGCTGCCGGTGCCGCCCGAACTCGTCGGCATTGCCGATGGCAATTACACGATCGGTTTTCAGCCGCACCATCTTTCGCTCGAACGGCCCAATGCCAGCGCAGTGCCAGTGCGGGCCAAGGTGACCATCACGGAAATCACCGGGTCGGAGAGCTTCATCCATCTCGATTTTGCCGACGTGCGCTGGGTCATGCTGACCCACGGCATCCGGGATTTCGAGACCGACGAAGTGGTCGAGGTGTTCATCGATCCGCGTCACATCATGGTCTTCGACGAGCACGGCCGCGCCGTGACCGCGCCGAAGCTGGCGGCTTGAGGAGGGCGATATGGCGCGCATCGACGTCAACCATGTCAGGCATTCCTACCTGCCGAACCCGCAGAAGGATGCCGATTTCGCGCTCAGGGAAGTGCACCACACATTCGAGGATGGCGGCGCCTATGCGCTTCTCGGCCCATCCGGCTGCGGCAAGACCACGCTGCTCAACATCATTTCGGGCTTGCTGCATCCCTCGCACGGCCAGTTGCTGTTCAACGGCAGGGACGTGACCAATCTGTCGACGCAGGAGCGCAACATCGCGCAGGTGTTTCAGTTTCCGGTCATCTACGACACCATGACCGTCTACGACAATCTGGCCTTTCCGCTGCGCAATCGCGGCGTGCCGGAGGCCGACGTCGACCGCAAGGTGCGCGAGACGCTGGAGATGATCGATCTGGCGTCCTGGGCCAGGAAGAAGGCGAGGGGCCTGACCGCCGACCAGAAGCAGAAAATCTCGCTCGGCCGCGGCCTGGTGCGCTCCGACGTCAACGCCATCCTGTTCGACGAGCCGTTGACCGTCATCGACCCGCATATGAAGTGGGTGCTGCGCTCGCAATTGAAGCAGCTGCATCGCCGCTTCGGCTACACCATGGTCTATGTCACCCATGACCAGACCGAGGCGCTGACCTTCGCCGACCAAGTCGTGGTGATGTATGATGGCGGCATCGTCCAGATCGGCACGCCGGCGGAACTGTTCGAACGGCCGCGCCACACTTTTGTCGGCTATTTCATCGGCTCGCCCGGCATGAACGTCATGCCGGTGGCGATCGACGGCAGGACGGCGACGCTCGGGTCGCAGCGGATCGAACTGCCGGGCGCGCCGAAGGCCGACAGCGGCGCCATCGAACTTGGCATCCGCCCCGAATATGTGCGGCTCGGCCGCGACGGCATGGCCGTTTCGATCAGCAAGGTCGAGGATGTCGGGCGCCACAAGGTGGTGCGCGCCAAGCTGGAAGGCAGGGACATCGCTGCCGTCATCGGTGAGGACGAGACCGTGCCAGCCGAACCGAAGGTGCGGTTCGATCCGGCCGGCATCAACATCTATGCCGATTCCTGGCGTGTCGAGATGGGGGCATAGATGGACAAGACCTGGAACAACAAGGCCTGGTTCCTCGTGCTGCCGGTGCTGGTGCTGGTAGCCTTCACCGCCGTCGTCCCGCTGATGACGGTCGTCAACTATTCGGTGCAGGACACATTCGGCAACAATGTCTTCACCTGGGCCGGCACCGAATGGTTCGAGGAACTGCTGTCGTCCAGCCGCTTCTGGGAAGCGATGGTCCGCAACCTGATCTTTTCCTTCATCATCCTGGCGATCGAGGTGCCGCTCGGCATCTTCATCGCGCTCAACATGCCGAAGAAGGGCTGGGGCGTGCCGGTCTGCCTGGTGCTGATGTCGCTGCCACTGCTGATCCCGTGGAACGTCGTCGGCACCATCTGGCAGGTGTTCGGACGCAACGACATCGGACTGTTGGGCTATTACCTCAACGCGATCGGCATCGACTACAATTACGTGCAGGATCCGTTCGATGCCTGGGTGACGATCATCGTCATGGATGTCTGGCACTGGACCAGCCTCGTCGTGCTGCTCTGCTACGCCGGACTGGTCTCGATCCCCGATGCCTTCTACCAGGCGGCCAAGATCGACGGGGCCTCGCGCTGGGCGGTGTTCCGCTACATCCAGCTGCCGAAGATGCAGCGCGTGCTTTTGATCGCCGTGCTGCTGCGCTTCATGGACAGTTTCATGATCTACACCGAACCGTTCGTCGTCACCGGCGGCGGGCCGGGCAACTCGACGACCTTCCTGTCGATCGACCTCGTCAAGACGGCGCTCGGCCAGTTCGACCTTGGCCCGGCGGCCGCCATGTCGCTGGTCTACTTCCTCATCATCCTGTTGTTGTCATGGGTGTTCTACACCGTGATGACCAATTACGACGCGGAGCGCTGAAATGGCTGGCGCCAATGAACGAACCGAGCGCAATGCGATGAACGGGACTGCTTCGGGAGGTCTCGCCGGTACGCTGTCGCAGAGCGATCTCGACAGGCGCATGCGCCGGCGCGGCGAGGAATCGCGCTGGTGGTGGATCGTGCCGACGCTCTACATCATCGTACTTTTGCTGCCGATTTACTGGCTCATCAATATGAGCTTCAAGACCAATGCCGAGATCGTCAACTCGATGACGCTCTACCCGCACGCGCCGACAATCGCCAACTACGTCACCATCTTCACCGAGAAGGCCTGGTACTCCGGCTACATCAACTCGATCACCTATGTGGTCATGAACATGGTGATTTCGGTATCGGTGGCGCTGCCGGCGGCCTATGCCTTCTCGCGCTACCGCTTCCTTGGCGACAAGCATCTGTTCTTCTGGCTGCTGACCAACCGCATGGCGCCGCCAGCGGTGTTCGCGCTGCCGTTCTTCCAACTCTACTCGGCCTTCGGGCTTATCGACACGCATATCGCGGTGGCGCTGGCGCATTGCCTGTTCAACGTTCCGCTGGCGGTGTGGATTCTCGAGGGCTTCATGTCGGGCGTGCCGAAGGAAATCGACGAGACCGCCTATATCGACGGCTATTCCTTCCCGCGCTTCTTCGTAAAAATCTTCATGCCGCTGATCGCGAGCGGCATCGGTGTCGCCTGCTTCTTCTGCTTCATGTTCTCGTGGGTCGAATTGCTGATCGCACGCACGCTGACCACAACCGACGCCAAGCCGATCGCCGCCACCATGACGCGCACCGTTTCGGCCGCAGGCATGGATTGGGGCCTGCTCGCCGCCGCCGGCGTGCTGACGCTGATCCCCGGCGCGCTCGTCATCTGGTTCGTGCGAAATTATATCGCCAAGGGCTTTGCCCTGGGGAGGGTATGATCATGAACCTAGATCTCTCCTGGATGGCGTGGACGTGGCCGACGGCGGCCTTCTTCGCGACTGTTCTGCTGTTGCTGTGCGGCATGGCGGCCTGGGAATACGCCTCGCCGGGCGGCAATCCGCGCGTCGGCATCCTGCGCTTCGAGACGACGCGCGGCGATCGTCTTTTCCTGTCGCTGCTTGGCAGCGCCTTTATTCATCTCGCTTGGCTGGGTCTCGTTGGATCCAACCTGTGGTGGGCTCTCGCTCTCTCCGTGGTCTACGCCATCGGCGTGTTCCGCTACGTATAGAGGGGGATACTGTTGGAGCGGCCGCATGCCGGCGACCGCACCAGATCGCACTTCAAACCTGAAACAGTGGAGGAAACACATGCGACGGCAATTTTTAACATCAACAACGGCCCTTGTCCTGTTGCTCGGCGTCGGCAATGCCTATGCCGGGATGGATGAGGCAAAAGCCTTTTTGGACAAAGAGATAGGCGGCGTGTCGACGCTTTCCCGCGCCGACCAGGAAAAGCAAATGCAGTGGTTCATCGACGCGGCCAAGCCATTCGCCGGCATGGAAATCAAAGTCGTGTCTGAAACCTTGACCACCCACCAGTACGAGTCTCAGGTGCTGGCACCGGCCTTTACCGCCATCACCGGCATCAAGGTCACGCATGACGTCATCCAGGAAGGCGACGTCGTCGAGAAGATCCAGACCCAGATGCAGACCGGCCAGAACATCTATGACGGCTGGGTCAACGATTCCGATCTGATCGGCACCCACTGGCGTTACCAGCAGGTGCGCAACCTGACCGACTGGATGGCGGGCGAAGGCAAGGACGTCACCGATCCGATGCTCGACGTCGACGACTTCATCGGCACGAAGTTCACCACCGCGCCGGACAAGAAACTCTACCAACTGCCCGACCAGCAGTTCGCGAACCTCTACTGGTTCCGTTACGACTGGTTCAACGATGAGAAGAACAAGGCCGACTTCAAGGCCAAGTACGGCTATGATCTCGGCGTGCCGGTCAACTGGTCGGCTTATGAGGATATCGCCGAATTCTTCACTGGCCGCGACGTCAACGGCAAGAAGGTCTATGGCCACATGGACTACGGCAAGAAGGACCCGTCGCTCGGCTGGCGGTTCACGGACGCCTGGCTGTCGATGGCCGGCAATGGCGACAAGGGCCTGCCGAACGGTGTGCCGGTCGACGAATGGGGCATTAAGGTCGATGCGAATTCGCGGCCTGTCGGCTCGTGCACCGCGCGCGGCGGCGACACCAATGGACCAGCATCGGTCTATGCCATCCAGAAGTATCTTGATTGGCTGAAAGCCTATGCGCCGCCGGAAGCCCAGGGCATGACCTTCTCCGAATCCGGCCCCGTGCCGTCGCAAGGCAATGTCGCCCAGCAGATCTTCTGGTACACCGCCTTCACCGCCGACATGGTCAAACCCGGCCTGCCGGTCATGAACGAGGACGGCACGCCGAAGTGGCGCATGGCGCCGTCTCCGCACGGCTCCTACTGGAAGGACGGCATGAAGCTCGGCTATCAGGACGTCGGTTCCTGGACGCTGATGAAGTCGACGCCGACCGACCGCGCCAAGGCCGCCTGGCTTTATGCCCAGTTCGTCACCTCGAAGACCGTCGATGTGAAGAAGAGCCAGGTTGGCCTGACCTTCATTCGCGACTCCACCATCCATGACAAGAGCTTCACCGAACGTGCGCCGAAGCTCGGCGGTCTGATCGAGTTCTATCGCTCGCCGGCCCGTGTGCAGTGGACGCCGACCGGTACCAACGTGCCGGACTATCCGAAGCTGGCTCAGCTCTGGTGGCAGAACATCGGTGACGCATCGTCTGGTGCCAAAACACCGCAGGAAGCCATGGACTCGCTCTGCGCCGATCAGGAAAAAGTCATGGCACGTATCGAGAAATCCGGTGTCCAGGGCGACATCGGACCGAAGATGGCCGAAGAGCATGACCTTGCTTACTGGAACGCCGACGCGGTCAAGGGCGGCAATCTGGCGCCTCAGCTGAAGCTCGAGAAGGAGAAGGACAAGCCGATCACCATCAACTACGACGAACTGGTGAAGAGCTGGCAGAAATAGGACTGCCCTATGCGGGCGCTCGCGCCCGTGTGAAATTGGGGGAGGCGGCATGTTGCCGTCTCCCCTGTTTGTGTGAAGGCGGAGGACGCAATGAGCGGTTTTGTGCTGGCAATCGACCAGGGAACGACATCGACCCGGGCGATCCTGTTTGACGGTGAGATGAAAGTCGCCGGCAGCGGGCAGAAGGAATTCACCCAGCACTATCCGGCCTCGGGCTGGGTCGAGCATGACCCGGAAGAGATCTGGGCAAGCGTCGTGACGACCGTGAAGGCTGCGCTGAAGAATGCTGGCCGCGAAGGATCTGATGTCGCCGCCATCGGCATCACGAACCAACGCGAGACCGTCGTGATCTGGGACAGGGCGACCGGCAAGCCGATCCACAACGCCATCGTCTGGCAGGATCGGCGCACCGCGCCGCTCTGCCAGAAACTGAAGAAGCAGGGGCTGGAGAAGAATTTCACACGCAAGACCGGCCTTCTGCTCGATCCCTATTTCTCGGGCACCAAGATCGCCTGGATGCTGGACAAGGTGAAGGGGGCGAGGAAGCGTGCCGAGAAGGGCGAGCTGCTCGCCGGCACGATTGACAGCTTTTTGATCTGGCGGCTGACCGGCGGCAAGGTCCACGCCACCGATGCCACCAACGCTTCGCGCACGCTGGTCTACAACATCGAGAAAAATGTCTGGGACGACGAGCTACTGGCCATCCTGCGCATTCCCCCCGCGATGCTGCCCGAAGTGAAGGATTGCGCAGATGACTATGGCGTCACGGAGAAGAATCTCTTCGGCGCCGCAATAAGGATTCTCGGCGTTGCCGGCGACCAGCACGCCGCGACCATCGGCCAGGCCTGCTTCGAGCCGGGCATGATGAAATCCACCTATGGCACCGGCTGCTTCGCGCTGCTCAACACCGGCGGCGATCTGGTGCGTTCGAAGAACCGGCTCTTGACCACCATCGCCTATCGGCTGAACGGCAAGACCACCTATGCCCTGGAAGGCTCGATCTTCATCGCCGGCGCTGCCGTGCAATGGCTGCGGGACGGCATCAAGGTGATCGGCAAGGCCGAGCAGAGCGGCAAACTCGCTGATGAAGCCGATCCGACGCAAAACGTCTATCTGGTGCCGGCCTTTGTCGGTCTCGGCGCGCCGCATTGGGACGCCGAGGCGCGCGGCGCGATTTTCGGACTGACACGCAATTCCGGTCCTGCGGAGTTCGCGCGCGCCGCCCTGGAGGCCGTCGCCTATCAGACCCGCGACCTGCTCGACGCCATGCGCAAGGACTGGAAGGGCACTTCGGCGAAAACGGTGCTGAGGGTCGATGGCGGCATGGTCGCGTCGGACTGGACCATGCAGCGGCTGGCCGACATTCTCGATGCTCCCGTCGATCGCCCGACCATCCTCGAGACGACCGCGCTGGGTGCGGCCTGGCTTGCCGGCTCGAAGGCTGGTGTCTGGCCCAAGGCGAAGGAATTCGCCAAGAGCTGGGCGCTCGAGCGGCGGTTCAAGCCGGAGATGGATAGCGCCACGCGATCCGCCAAGCTGGCAGGCTGGCGCGATGCTGTGCGCAGGACTCTGAGCGTGTCATAACGGTCACCACAGGAACGGACTTGAGGTGGGGGACATGCAGCCAGACTGGTATCCTGCTTGGCGGGACGAGGCTTTTGAACAGCTGACCGCGAAGAATGCCATTTTGGAGAAGGAGTTTCGCCTCGGCCGCTGGCCGCGCTATGACTATGACCTGACGACCGGCAGGCTTTTGTTTTCGGACAATGGTGCCGTCAAGGTCGTTGCCGAGATTCAGATTGCTGGCTCGACAAGCGCCAAGGCCGGCAACTGGCTTTGGGCGTGGTCGAATTCCAACTTGCCCAACGAACTTCTTGCCGACGCCAATCGCGTTCGTTCCTTCGGCGAGGAGAATGATATTGCCGAACTTCAGCAGGCTTTTGTGACCGACACGACAGATGACCTGGAAGCACTCGGCTGGGAACTGGCCGCGGCAATGGTGCGAGTCTGCGACGCGCTCGGAGCCTATCGCTCTCCGCGCGGAGAAGGTGGAGGCCTTTATCTGATGCTCAAAAGCGCAAGCTGGACCAACTGACAGGAAACTTCATTCCGTTGACCGGGATGCTGAAAGTCTCAACGAAAAGGCCCGCGCCATTTCCAACGCGGGCCTTGTAATCAGACTTGCCAGCCACTGACACTCATCCCTGGGTCAGTAAGGCGAACGGCACTCCTGGCGCGGTCCGTAGTTCGGCTGGAATGTGTTGTCCGAAGCACGATAGCTGCGATAGCGGTCGTAGCACCACTGCACATGCGCATTGCCTTCGGAGACGCGGTTGTTCTCGCTGTTGACGATGGCACCCGTAATCAGCGCGCCAGTCGCGAAAGCTGCCAGCGGAAACCAGTAGTCGCCGTGGCGGCGATAGCCGCGATGATATTCGCGATAGCCGCGATGGCCATTCCAATAGGCGTCGCCGTTACGCGCGAAGTTACGGTTGCCGTCGAAATGGCGGTTCATCCACGGCTTGTAATCGACCGTCTGCACAGCGCTCGAAGCCGCCTGCGGCACCAACATCTGCGTGGCATTGGCAGGCAGTGCAGTCGCGGCAAACGAAGCCGACAGGGTGGTCGCCAGTATACCCGATACGATCTTGTTCATGACCTTCTCCTTCGAAAGGGTGATTGACGTCCCTTGAGGCGAGACAACGGGTGGTTTTGGGGAAGGTTCCTCGCTAAATCCCAAGTTGCTGAATTGTAATGTTTCTGAGGCCTCCCACCAGCGCCGACGTGGGGTGATGCCAGCGCTTCGCCGGGGGCGTTGCGCCTTTGATCGAAGCAGGCGGAGTGCCACAGTGGGAATGCTTGCGCGGTATGGCTTGCGGATGCTCTTTTTCCGGTTGACCGGTCGAGGCACTCTCCCTATGTTCCGCGCAATTTCGAGGGCCGCCTTTTCGCGCCCGCGGGAGCGCGTAGCTCAGCCGGTAGAGCAACTGACTTTTAATCAGTAGGTCATGGGTTCGAATCCCATCGCGCTCACCAATATTTCAATGAAATCAATAAATTACACGAGGCTGACGGGGTTGTTTTGCCACAGCGCCGCATTTGTGTCCGCGTACGCGGCGTCTGGTGGGCCTCCAGACCGAGCATGCCCAACCTTCATTCCTCGACCGCACCGATGGCAGCATTTGCGGTGAATCAATGCAGCGCTGTCCGCGGCCTCCATAGATGTCGTGAGCGCAGGCATCCTGTGGTTCGGCCCTGTTGCGAAGGAGGCGAAATCTCATGAAGCCAATAGCATGTCTCTGCATGGCATACCCGGAGGCGCGCGCGCTCGAGGACACGGATACGTAAGGTTGCGAAGCGATGAACGGAAAGCGTGCACACGCGTTGGTGTCCATTCCCCGCGGATCGACGAACACAAGCCCATGTCGCGCTCCGGCGACAGGGCGCCAACAGGATGGGAGCCAGACATGACCGAGCATAGGACGATACCAGCTTCCGGCGGCCTTCGGTCGGATCGCGAGCTGCATGATATCGATGCCTATTGGCGCGCAGCCAACTATCTGACGATCGGCCAGATCTACCTGCTCGACAATCCGCTGCTGCGCGAACCGTTGCTGCTTGAGCACGTCAAGCCGCGTCTCCTCGGCCACTGGGGAACGTCGCCCGGATTGAGTTTCATCTATGCCCACCTCAATCGCGTCATCCGGCTCAGGGACGCGAATGTGATCTATATCTGCGGACCCGGTCATGGCGGCCCGGCAATGGTGGCGAATACCTATCTGGAAGGCACCTACAGCGAGCTCAATCCGGACATTGCGATGGACGAGCAGGGGATGCGCAAGCTGTTCCGGCAGTTCTCGTTTCCCGGCGGCATACCGAGCCATGCCGCACCGGACGTGCCGGGCTCGATCCATGAGGGCGGCGAGTTGGGCTATTCGCTTTCGCACGCCTATGGCGCGGCCTTTGACAATCCTGATCTCATCGTTGCCTGCGTCGTCGGTGACGGTGAAGCAGAAACCGGACCGTCGGCGGCCGCGTGGCACTCCAACAAATTCCTCAACCCGACGCGCGACGGGGCCGTGCTGCCGATCCTGCATCTCAACGGCTATAAGATCGCCAATCCAACTATACTGGCCCGCATTCCCGAAGAGGAATTGCGCGCGCTGTTTGCCGGCTACGGCTATGAGCCGCTGTTCGTGGAAGGCCACGAGCCGGTCCTGATGCATGAGCGGATGGCGAGCGTGCTCGACGATGCGTTTGATCGCATCAAGCTTATCCAGCATGCCGCGCGCAACGGACTAGCCCCGACCGAGCCAAGACCAAAATGGCCGATGATCGTGCTGCGCAGCCCTAAGGGGTGGACCGGGCCGAAAGAGGTCGACGGACTGAAGACAGAGGGCTTCTGGCGCTCGCACCAGGTTCCATTGTCGGGCCTTGCCGAAAACCCCGCGCATCTCAAGCTGCTTGAGGAGTGGCTGAGAAGCTACCGGCCCGAGGAACTGTTCGACGCCGCTGGCGCTCCTGTCGCTTCGATCCGCGCCACGGCCCCGCAGGCAACGAAACGAATGAGTGCCAACCCGCACGCCAATGGCGGGCTGCTGCGCAGGTCCCTCGAACTGCCCGGGTTGCATGACCACGCCATTGCGGTCGAGCGCCCCGGCGCCATCAAGGCCGAGTCGACGCGGGCGATGGGCAGCTTCCTGCGGGACGTCATGCGGTTGAATGAGGCCGCGAAGAACTTCCGCATCGTCGGCCCGGACGAGACTGCCTCAAACCGTCTTCAGGACGTGTTTGAAGTCACCGAGCGCGGCTGGATGGAAAAGATTCTGCCCGAAGACGTTCATCTCGGGCGCGACGGCCGAGTTCTCGAAATCCTCTCCGAGCACACCTGCCAGGGCTGGCTGGAAGGCTACCTGCTCACCGGGCGCCACGGCCTGTTTTCCTGCTACGAGGCGTTTATCCACATCGTCGATTCCATGTTCAACCAGCATGCGAAATGGCTGGATGCCTGCCGCGAGATCCCGTGGCGCCGGCCGATCGCATCGCTGAACTATCTGTTGTCCAGCCATGTCTGGCATCAGGAACATAACGGCTTCAGCCATCAGGACCCTGGTTTCATCGACGTCGCCCTCAACAAGAAGGCCGACATCGTACGGGTCTACCTGCCACCGGACGCCAACACCTTGCTGTGCGTGACCGACCATGTGCTGCAGACCTGGAACCGCATCAACGTCATCGTCGCAGGCAAGCCGCCGTCATGGCAGTGGCTGCCGATGGACAAGGCGATCGTTCACTGCCGGGCAGGGATCGGCATCTGGGACTGGGCGTCGACGGACGATGGGGCTGAGCCCGACGTCGTGATGGCTTGCGCCGGCGACGTCCCGACCCTCGAAACGCTGGCCGCCGTGCAGATCCTCAGGCAACAGGCTCCCGACCTCAGGATCAGGGTGGTCAATATCGTCGACCTGATGACGCTTCAGCCGAAGGAATATCATCCGCACGGTCTGTCGGATCGTGATTTCGATGCGCTGTTCACCCCGGATAAACCGGTCATCTTTGCCTATCATGGCTATCCCTGGACCATTCACCGCCTGACCTATCGGCGCACCAACCATGACAACATCCATGTGCGCGGCTACAACGAGGAAGGGACGACGACGACCCCTTTCGATATGACGGTGCTGAACGGCCTTGACCGCTTTCATATCGTCCAAAGCGTCCTCGACTGGGTTCCGCGACTGAAGGGCATGCGGGTCAGCCTGAAGCAGGCGATGGACAGCAAGCTGCTTAAACATCGAGCCTATATTCGCGCCCATGGGCAGGACATGCCGGAGATCCTTGACTGGAAGTGGGGACAGGATGCTGATGCGGCGCCGAAGCGTCCGGATTGAACGGACACCCGTTCGCAAGCGCATGGGAACGGCAACATTTCGGATGGCTTCATGACCGACGCGATCCTTGTTCTCAACGGCGGTTCTTCGAGCCTGAAGTTCGCCGTATTCGGGCGACGCGGTGAGCTGGCGCTGCTGCTGCGCGGCAACGTCTCCTCTCTGGGTCAACAACCGCGGCTGCGTGTCGAGGCCGTAGCCGGCAGCTCCAAAGTCGACAGGAGCCTGAGCAAAGAACCAATCGATATGGACAAGGCGTTCGCGGCGGTTGCCTCCGTGCTCGTCGAAAACGATCTCTTGCGTCGCATCGACAGGGTAGGGCACAGGATCGTTCACGGCGGGCGCGACTTCACCGAAGCAACGCAGCTCGACGAACGCACGCTCAAAGCACTGCGCTTGCTCGAGCCAATGGCGCCCATCCACCAACGGATCAATCTCGAGATTGTCGCGCTGGCCACTGCACTCCTCCCGCAGGCCGTCCAGGTAGGATGCTTCGACACGGCGTTTCATTCGACCCGGCCGGAGCTTGCCAAAACCTACGGGCTGCCGCGCGCGATGACCGAGGCGGGCATCGTTTCCTACGGCTTTCATGGGCTGTCCTACAGCCACATCGCTGCGAAGCTGCATGACCGATACGGCGCCGTCGCCGGCGGCCGCACGATCGTCGCTCATCTCGGCAGCGGCGCCAGCCTGTGCGCCATGGACTCTGGACGAAGCGTCGCCACGACCATGGGGTTTTCGACCCTGGACGGCCTTGTCATGAGCACGCGTTGCGGTGCGCTCGATCCGGGGGTCATCCTCCACTTGCTGCAGGAACGGCGGCTGTCCGCCGAAGAACTGGTCATGCTTCTCTACGAGCAATCAGGCCTACTCGGCGTGTCTGGTATATCTGGCGATATGCGGACCCTGATCGGCTCGGAGGATCCTGCTGCCGTTCAGGCTGTCGATCTCTTCGTTTATCGGATCGGACGCGAGATAGGATCGCTGGCCGCTGCCATGGGAGGACTGGACACACTGGTGTTCACTGCCGGCATTGGCGAAAACGCGCCGTTGGTCCGGGAAAGGATCGGCGCCGCCGCGGCCTGGCTTGGAGTTGGCATCGATGAACAGCGAAACCGACGAGGCGAGGACGTTGTTAGCAATCGCAATTCCCGCGTCGATGTCCTTGTCATTCCAGCAGATGAAGAACGTGCCGTCGCGGTAGAGATGTCGATCTTTGCGTCTTCGGCAAACCAGGAGGGGCCGAGCCCCTAACCGGCTGATCGTGCGCCCAGTTCCCTTCGAACCTGGACGAGTGTCGCATCGTCGGGATCGGTGGTCACGGTGAAACCCATGTCGCGCTCGACCTCGATGGCGGCACGGTTTTCACGGCTCTCGATCGCTTCGATCGCTTCGAGTCCAAGTTTTTCGGCATATTTCGAGATATAGGCGAGCAGTTCCCAGCCAACGCCCAGATGCTTGCGATCCGCGCGAATGCAGATCGCGACCTCGCCGGTTCGGTCGGCGCGATCGCTTGCCAGCGTCGCAACGGCGATCAACATCCCGTCGGTCGAGAAGGCCACGAAATTATGGATATGCGCGTCGTCTGAACGCGTCATCGCCACCAGCCGTTCATGCGAAACTTCCTTCACAGCGCCGAGAAAGCGGAAGCGCAGATCTTCCGCGGTCACATGCGTGAAGAACTCGGCCAGCCCGGCCTCGTCTTCAGGGCGCGCGCGACGCACTTCGAAGCGAAATCCGGTGTGGGTGGTAAGTGTATCGTTCATGACAACAAGATCCCTGATCTGAGGCTGACGTTACGCTCGCTGCTTGGGAGGGCTCATTCGCCCATGGTCCGTAACACGTCCTGCTTGAGGATTTCGACGCTGCGCAGGTTGAGCAGGCGGATGACGCCCTTGTCCTTCAGCCGGGTGAAAACCCGTGACACGGTCTCGATGGTGAGTCCCAGATAGTCGCCGATGTCCATGCGCGACATCGGAAGTTCCACCTGCCGCAGGCCGCCTTGGCGCTCCACCATATCCACCAGGAAGGCGGCCACGCGTTCGATGGCGTTCTGGCGACCCAGGACGAGGAGGTGTTCCTGGGCCCTGGTCAACCCCTTGAGCGCCAGGGGCAGCAACTGATGTGACATGTCCGCCCCAGCATTGAAGCGGAAGACACGAACACAGGTGGCATTGATCGCTTCGGCGAAGAAGTGGTGCGTCGTGCCAGCTTCGAAGCCGAATGTCTCTCCAGCCAGGTGGAAGGCACTTATCTGCCGGCGGCCATCGGCAAGCAGTCGGTAGATGCGAACGGCGCCGAACTCGACCTGGTAGAAGGCTCCCGCCTTCCCGCCCTGGGCATAGATCTCTGAACCCGCTGGGAAGAAGCTGACCGGCTGCACCGGCCCGGAATCGAGTGGCGCTGGCAGGCCCGGCTGAGCAAGATGCGACGACAATGAAATCCTGGAGGAGGTGTAGGCTTGCATGGCTGTCTTCCCGGTTGATCCGTGACACAGCAATCGCGCAAATCGGCGGGTGCCGAAATTCGGTTATGTCCCTACGGGAAACTACCTAGGCGAGGCCTGGACGTCAGGCGGCCGCCCTTGGCGTCGCTGCGATCCCGCTGCCATCCGACCCTGCGTCTTCGACTTTGCAGATGGTGTCGTGATATCCGCGATATACCGGCTCCGCGGATGCGACTGTCGTGGTTGGCAGCTTGGTTATTGCTCCTCCCGATTATCTCGCGCATGGGTGTTGAGCCGGATCAAATCATTCGCGCCGCCGGTTGCCTATGGTTTGCCTACGCTCGGGATAGGTTGAATGCGCATCGCGATCCTGTCTGATATCCATGCCAATCGCGAGGCGTTCGACGCAGCCCTGGAGGCCGTCCGAAGGCACGATCCGGACGAGGTGGTGTTGCTCGGCGATCTGGTCGGCTACGGGCCGGATCCCATCTATGTGATCGAGAAGGCCATCGATCTGGTGGCGCGCGGCGCGCTTTGCATCATGGGCAACCACGACGAGGCAGTGGCGCGGAACCTGAGCAACATGACTGAGAATGCACGGTTCGCGGCCCAGTGGACCCGTGAACGCCTCGCTTCCACGCACCTCGATTTCCTGGCGCGATTGCCGCTTTCACTGCAATCCGAGAACCGGCTGTATGTGCACGCCAGTGCCGAGAGGCCAGAAAGATGGTCGTATATACGCGACGTCGATGCGGCAGAACGCTGCCTGTCTTCAACGGATGCCCAGTTCATTTTCTGCGGCCATACCCACGTGCCGGCCATCTATTATGCGCTACCCGGGCGTCGACCGATGCATTTTCAGCCGCTGGACAACGTGGCGGCGCCACTGTCGGCGCTGAGGAGGCATCTGATAATTGCCGGCGCTGTTGGTCAACCTCGCGATGGCAACCCGGCGGCATGCTTTGTTCTTGTCGACCCACAACGCCACGAGGTCACGATGGTTCGTGTCCCCTATGATCATGAAGAAACGGCACGCAAGATCCAGGCCGCCGGTCTGCCCGGTTGGCTTGGCATGCGTTTGAAGATCGGCCGCTGAGGAGACGTATTCCCATGCAAAGGTTTGAGGCAGGGGCAGTCATCGATGGTTTCGAGCTGGTGGAAAAGCTGCCTGCCGGCGGCATGGCCTCGCTCTGGCGGGCGACCAACCCGCGATACGAATTCCCGCTTGTGCTGAAGATACCGTTTCTCGACCCGGGCGGGGATGTTTCCGTCATCCTCGGTTTCGAGGCGGAGGAGCTGATCCTCAAACGCCTGTCAGGCCCGCATGTGCCGCGTTTTGCGGCAGCCGGCAGCTTGTCGCGGGTGCCCTATCTTGCCATGGAGTTCGTGGCGGGCACCGGCCTGGCGGATCTCGTCGGCAACGCGCCGCTCCCCGTGGACGAGGTGACAAGGATCGGCGCCGAGATCGCGACCGCACTCGCTGCCCTGCACCGGCAGAAGGTCGTCCATCTCGATCTCAAACCCGAGAATGTCATTCTCGCCGAGCGCGGGGCAGTGCTCCTCGACTTCGGGCTCGCTCGGCACGCGGAGCTTCCCGATCTTCTCGGCGCGGAAAGCTCGGTGCCGATGGGCACGGCCGCCTATATTTCACCAGAACAGGTGCTCGGAGAGCGGTCCGACCCTGCAAGTGACTTGTTTGCTCTGGGTTGCATCCTCTATCAGCTGGCAACGGGCGAGGAGCCGTTCGGGCGGCCGGCGACTTTTGCGGGGATGAAGCGCAGGCTCTATCACGCTCCAAGGTCGCCGAGAGATATCAACGATGCCATTCCGCGTTGGCTGGAAGCCATCATCCTGAGATGCATGGAAGTGGACAGGTCTCGACGATATGTCGAGGCGGCGCACCTTCTGTCCGACCTGAGGAACCCCGACCAGGTGGTGGTCGCAAGGCGCAAACCCCAGGACAAGGGAGTATGGGCCGCGATCGCCAGGCTGTTTCACAAGACGGATGACAGATCGCTTGTCGGCAAGCCGACCTTGTCGAGGGCGCAGGCCGGCCCGTCTATTGTCCTCGCCGCGGTCGATCTGGCCAATGGCAGCGATGCGCTGGCGGGCGAGGTCCTCAATGAAACCGCTCGTGTGCTTGCTTCGCGCGAGGATTCCCGGCTGGCCTGCGTGACGGTCCTGAGGACCGAGATCATAGGCGAGACGCGGGCGGTCGACGAATCCGGACGCCCCGTCTACTTGAAACGGCTGGTGGCGCTGAAGGATTGGGCTCACCCACTTCATCTGCCGGAAGACCGCATCAGTTATCATGTGCTCGAAGCGGTCAGCCCCGCTGATGCGATCCTCGACTATGCCGAGCACAATGACGTCGGCCACATCGTCGTTGGTGCCCGGGCATCTTCGGCAATCCGCCGCCACCTCGGCAGCGTTTCGACCAAAGTGGTCGCACAGGCTCTTTGCTCGGTCTCGGTGGTCCGGCTGAAGGTCGTCGAGGAACAAGCGCGGCCGCTTTGATGCGTTCCAGGGCGTTTGACTCCGATCAAGGAAGGCTGGTGTCCTTGCCCGTCAGATGGCTGTTCAAATGGAGAAGAGCCATGCAGACGAATGCAACGCCTCGATACGACGCCAGCGTCAACACGACCGGTTGCTGCCCCAGATTCAATCCCGAGGGCTGGGACGGTCAGGAACTGCACTTCAGGGACAAACGGTTTGTCAAAGCCACGACCCACAGCGTCATGCATATCCCGGTGAACATGGGCAGCGTCTTCGCGCGCGTCAACAAACACATCGAGGACGCCGGTGCTTCCGATCCCGATCAGCTCATCGTTCTCAGCAGGGATGTCTCGCCCTGGAGCAGCGAGCATCTGTTTGCGACCTCGAAACCTGTCGCCAACGAAGAGATGACCACGCTGAGCGGCGACTATGTGACCAAATTGTTCGAGGGGCCATACAGCCAGGCGAGGGCGTGGGACGAAGAAATGCGGGAAATTGCGCGTCATCGAAACGCAGAGGGGCGCGAGGTCTATTTCTTCTACACGACATGCCCGAAATGCGCCGAAGCCTACGGCAAGAACTATGTCGTCGCCATCGCGGCGGTGGCCTAGGATCGTCCAGGTTCGGTGGCTGGAGCGCCGGGCTCGACCCAGGTACCGCGTTCCCCTCTGACGATTGCGACGGCATCATCGAGCTTGCCGATCGCCGCGGGTTTCCCCGTTTCTTCAGCGAATTCGATTGCGGCACCGACCTTGGGCCCCATGGAGCCGGCTGGAAAATTCCGTTCCGAGATCTCCTTGGCGGTCACGCGCCGAAGCGCATGCGCGGCAGCCGTTCCATAGTCGACATAGACGGCGTCGACATCCGTCAGCATGAGCAGCATGTCGGCCTTTAACGCGCGAGCGAGAAGCGAGCTTGCCAGATCCTTGTCGATGACGGCCTCCACGCCGCAAAGACTGCCGTCATCCCGGGCTATCACCGGAACCCCGCCGCCGCCGGTGCAGACGACGATCACGCCACGTTCGACCAAAAACGAAATCACGGACGCTTCCAGAATCTCCAACGGCTTGGGCGAGGCCACGACACGGCGCCATTTTTCGCCATCGGGCGCGATCTGCCAGCCGCGCTCGCCGGCAAGCCTATGCGCGGTTGCCTTGTCGTAGACCGGGCCGATCGGCTTCGTCGGGTGAGCGAAAGCCTGATCTTGCGGATCTACTTTCACCTGCGTCAGCAGGGTCGCAAAAAGCCTCTCCTTGAGGAGGTTGCCGAGCTCCTGCTCGATGACGTAACCGATCATGCCGGCGCTCTCGGCGCCAAGCACGTCGAGCGGAAACGTGCCGCCGTCCGACGTTGCCGCTGCCTGCAGGGCCAGAAGTCCCACCTGAGGCCCATTGCCGTGTGTGACGACAATCGAGTGCCCTTCGTCGACAAGTTCCGCGAGCACCGAAGCGGCGCGCACGATGTTGGCGCGCTGGTTGTCGGCTGTCATCGGTTCTCCACGACGCAGCAATGCGTTTCCGCCGAGCGCAACAACGACAAGCATCTCAGTTGCCGATCGTGGCGACGAGCAGGGCCTTGATCGTGTGCATCCGGTTTTCGGCCTGGTCGAAGACAATCGACGCAGCCGACTCGAATACGTCGTCGGTGACCTCCATGCAGTCGATGCCGTACTCCTTTGCGATGAACTCGCCGATCTCGGTACCGGTGTCGTGGAACGCCGGCAGGCAATGCATGAATTTGACGTGGGGATTGCCGGCGGCAGCCATCACCTCGCCGGTGACCCGATATGGTGTCAGAAGGCGAATGCGCTCGGCCCAGCCCGATTTGTCCTCGCCCATCGACATCCACACGTCGGTGTAGATGAAATCAGCATCCTGCACGCAACTCGGCACGTCCTCGTCGAGCCGGAAGCGGCCGCCGCTTTGTGCTGCCAGCCCTCGGACATGGGCGCAGAATGCCTCATCCGGCCAGAGCTCCCTTGGCGAGGCTATGCGCATGTCGATGCCGACCTTGGCAGCTCCAAGCGCCAGCGACTGCGCGACATTGTCGCGCCCTTCGCCAACGAAGGCGACGGTCATGTCAGAAAGATGCTTGTGCGTGAATTCGCGCATGGTCATGAAGTCGGCGAGAATCTGGGTCGGATGCGCCTCATCGGTGAGGCCGTTGTAGACGGGCACGCCGGCATGCGCGGCAAGCAGTTCGGCCTGATGCTGGCCAAAGCCTCGGTATTCGATCGCGTCGTACATCCGGCCGAGCACGCGAGCAGTATCCTTCATCGATTCCTTGTGGCCGATATGACTGCCGGTGGGGCCGAAATAGGTAACATGAGCGCCCTGGTCATAGGCCGCTACCTCGAACCCGGTCCGCGTGCGCGTCGAATCCTTCTCGAAGATCAACGCGATGTTCTTCCGGACAAGACGCGGGATTTCGTGGCCGGCGAGCTTGGCTGCCTTCAGGTCGGCTGCGAGCTTCAGCAGGAAACGGATCTCGTCGGCCGTGAGATCGTCCAAGGTCAGGACGGAGCGGCCATGAAGATTGATCGACATGGGAATTCCTTTCGGTTCAGATCGGGTCGCGCACAATCGGGCAGGTCATGCAGTGCCCGCCGCCTCGGCCGCGGCTGAGTTCGGCGCCTTCGACCGTGATCACTTCAATCCCGGCACGGCGCAGCAGTGTGTTGGTGTAGACGTTGCGGTCGTAGCCGATGACCACGCCGGGCTCGACCGCAACGACGTTGTTGCCATCATCCCATTGCTCGCGCTCGGCCTCGTAGCGGTCGCCGCCGGTGGCGATGATGCGCAGCGACTTCAGACCAAGGGCTTCCGCAACCACCGTCGTGAACGGCTTTGCCTCATCGGTGACCTCGACGGCCGTCTCTCCATCGCCAGGCCGCAGTGAGAAAGTGCGCATCCGGTCGACCACCGGCGGATACAACGTGACAAGGTCGCGATCGCAGAAAGTGAAGACGGTGTCGAGATGCATGAAACTTCGGTCCCTGGGCATCAGCGCAGCAATCACACGCGTCGCCTCGCCGGAGGCAAACAGGCTGCGCGCGAGATCGCCGACGGCTTGCGGCGTGGTGCGCTCGCCCATGCCGACGAGAACCGCTCCACCACCGATCGGCATGACGTCGCCGCCTTCCAGGCTGGTTCCTGTTCCCAGATCCGGCGAAACAAAGGGCACCCCGCTGTCGCGGAAGCGGGGATGGAAGCGGTAGACGGCTTCGACATTGGCCGCCTCCGGGCGCCTTGCAGGCCAATACATGGAATTGACCGAGACCGACCCGTAGATCCAGCAGGAGCTGTCACGCGTGAAAAGCTGGTTCGGCAGCGGCGGCACTACGAAATCTTGAGGAGCGAGCGTCCTTCCGGTCAGCCCTTTGGGTTCGAAAGGAAGCTCTGCCCGGGCAATGCCGCCGACAAGGCAGGACGACAATTGCTCCGATGACATCTCGTTGAGCCATCCCCGCAGTTCGCCGACCATGTCCAGCCCGACGACGCCGGGATGAATCCGGCGGTCGAGGAGCCAGTCGCGCGCCTTGCTCAGGCGCATTGTCTCAGCCAGGAGTTCCCCGAAGGAATGCACCAGCACGCCGCGTTCGCGCAAGGAATCGACGAAGACGTCGTGCTCGTGGCGGGCCCGCTTGACCCACAGCACGTCGTCGAAGAGCAGCGCCTTGCAGTTGTCCGGTGTCAGCCTGCGTAGGCTGAGGTCCGGACGGTGGACCATCACCTCGCGCAGCCGGCCGACTTCGGAATGGACACCCAGGCTTGTCATCGCGTCAACCCTCGCACAGCGGGCCTCTCACAGCGGACTGACGGCGCCGGTCCACATCTCGTAGACCGCGAGGATGGCGACCGCGATGAGGATCCCGGCGAGGGCGGCCTCGGCGGTATGGAACACGCGCTGATTGGTTTCACGGCGCGCCCAGACGTAGAAGATGATGCCTGGGGCATAGAGGATCGCGCACATGAACAGGTAGGCCGGGCCTGCTGCATAGACGAGCCACAAGCCGTAGACCGTTGCCACCAACCCGGCCAAAAGCGGGCCAGTGCGTTGCTCGCCGCTCTCGTAGCTCTCGCCGGTCAGCGCGAGCTTGGCAGCGTAAGCTCCAGAAAAGATATAGGGAACAAGGATTGCGGCCGACGCGATGTAGAACAATGCCTGATAGGTGCTTTGCGCGAACAGCGTGATCACCAGGAAAGCCTGGACAAGGAGGTTGGTGATCAGAAGCGAGGTCGCCGGCACACCGCGATCGCTTTCACGGCCGAAGAATTTCGGCATTGTCCCATCCTTGGCGGCGACATGTGGAATTTCTGCCGCGAGCAGCGTCCAGCTCAGGAAGGCGCCAACCACCGATACCACAAGCGCGAGGTTGATCAGGATAGCGCCGAAGGGACCGACAACCGCTTCCAGCACGCCCGCCATAGACGGATTCTTCAGCACTGCGAGCTCGGGTTGGCTGAGGATGCCGAGCGACAGCAGCGACACCAGGGCGTAGAGCGCAAGGCAGGTGAAGAAGCCGAGAACAGTTGCCGTGGCGATGTCCTTGCGACGTTCTGCGCGGCCGGAAAAGACGCTGGCGCCTTCGATGCCGATGAACACCCACAGGGTCACCAGCATCGTGCTCTTCACCTGTGCGGTGATCGAACCGAGACTGGCGTTGCCCAGACCGGTGAAGTCGAGCGACCAGACTTGCAGTTTGAAGGCAACCGCGACAGCCCCGACGAACAGGACGATGGGAGCGATCTTTGCCGCCGTGACGATGAGGTTCACGACCGCTGCCTGCCGGATACCGGCGAGAACCAGGACGTGGATTAGCCAAAGCAGGATCGATGCGCCGAGCACCGCCTGCCATGTGTTCCCATCACCGAAGGCCGGAAAGAAATAGGACAACGCGCTGAACACGATCACTGCGTAGGAGACGTTGCCGACCCAGGCGCTGATCCAGTAGCCCCAGGCGCTGTTGAAGCCGATGAAGGGGCCGAAGCCGGCCTTGGCGTAGGCGTAGGGCCCTGCGTCCAGCTCGGGCTTGCGGGTGGCTAGCGATTGATAGACGAAGACCAGTGCCAGCATGCCCACGGCTGTGATCGCCCAGCCGATCAGGATGGCAAGGGGGCCGGCCCCTGCAGCCATATTTTGCGGAAGGCTGAATACGCCGGAGCCGACCATCGAACCGATCACCAGTGCGGTGAGGGCTCCTACACGAAGTTTCGTTGGCGCCGCAGTCGCGACTCTCCGAACTGGGACGTTGATATCAGTCGTAGTCATGGACGCTCTCCCTAATCTGAAGGCTCTGATGGGAGGCAATAGACAGGAAGCCAGCACCAACGGCTTTGATGCGGGTCAATAAGCCTTTGCTGAATAAAGCTGAATAAAAGAGTGGCGATGGTGTTCCGGTTTCTGGGTCGCATCGCGTGCTTTCCGAGCCGTGTCGAACAGGAGCGACCGACTTGCGCCCCAGAAATCGTCCAAGGCGCAAATCGGATCCGGTCGGTTAATGGCTGTCAGGCAATGTCCGCCGGCTCGGCTTTGCGTTTTCGCCCCGTGATCATGGCCCGTACCAGGTTTTCGCGATGGCGAAAGCTTGCCAGAACGACGCCGCCTATATGGAAAAGGACCAGCAGAAGTAGGCCGTGTGCGCTGAGGCTGTGCATCGTTTCGACCCACGACACGCCGAAATAGGCGTCCGTCGTCATCAGCCAACCGGTCAGTGCGGTTGAACCCATCGCCGCGATCAGCATGAGTATCATTGCGCCGCCGGCAGGGTTGTGGCCGATGTAGCGGGCTTCGCGACCGTGCAGCAACGCCCAGAGGTAGCGCAGCATCGTTTCCGGGTCACGCACGAATTGCGAGAAGCGCGCATAGGGTGTGCCAAGGACACCCCACACGAGCCGCGTCACGACCAGCCCGGCAGCAGTGTAGCCAGCCCAATAGTGGACGTCCTCCGAAGAATGGGAAGTGAGCCAGGCCGTGACGAAGCTGAGCACCAGCGCCCAGTGAAAGCCTCGCACGACTCGGTCCCAGACGCGCACCATCTCCAGCGATGGTTGCGCGTCCGCCGCTATTGAAGCGTTCCGATCAGTTTTCGCCGGCTTCGGCATTATCGAGCTTTTCAAGGGTCTCGGCATTGTAGGCGAGATTCACTTTCTTGCCGGCCTTGTCGACTGCGTAGACTTCATAGCAACCCTTCTCGACCTTGATCTGGCGGACGGTGAGACCTTCGCCGATCAATTGCGCCTCGAGCGTTGCCTTGGGCTTGAACTGTGATTTCGGCGCGGTGCTGCAGCTGCCGCCAGCAGCGAGCGCCGGTCCTGCAAGCATGCCGACGAGCGCGGCGAGGACGAGTGTGCGATACATAATGGCTCCATTCGAGAGGTTGGGCGCTGATGTTGCGCCTTGAGGGGTGGATTTCGACCGGTTCGGCCAGACGGCGGTATGACCGTCATTGGTGCGGGATAGCCAATTCAACCTGACAACTGGCTGACAGCGGCTTCGGCATCGCCGATCGGGCTCACCGCCGGTCGGTTTGATTTGGCGCAAGGATCGCGGGTGGCGCCGCGAGCAGGATGGTGGCCGGGATACAGAGCGCTTCTGCTACTATCCCAAGGAGAAAAGTCATGAAAACCATGTTGAGGAGAGCTTCGCTTGGGGTTGCCGCCATAATGCTTATGCTCGGCAGCGCCAGCGCGACCCGGGCTGCTTCGATTGTCCAGGTCTCTTTGTGGGACAAGGGGGCAAGCGTGCAAATGCCCATGGGGCTCGCTTATGCGACGCCCGGGATCGATCTTTCGAAGGCCACCATGGGTATGAAGGCTTCCCCCGGAGCGGTGAAGGCCGGGGAGGTCACATTCAACGTGAAAAATGACTCCAAGGACACCGTTCACGAAATGATCGTCATGTATCTTGCCGATCCCGGCAAGCCGCTTCCCTATCTGGATGCCGAGAACCGGGTCGACGAAGACAAAGCAGGCGACAAGGGCGAGGTTTCAGAGCTCGATCCCGGCAAATCAGGCGCATTGACCGTCGAACTGAAGGCTGGAAAATACCTGCTTGTCTGCAACGTACCGGGTCACTATGGAGCCGGCATGTGGACCGAATTCACTGTCGATCCATAGGCCTTGAACCTGGCGACCCTGCGATTGTCGCAGTTTTTGAAAGCTCGCCGGGATCGCCGGTCCTGTCGGTTTGGCTGCCGCAGGACGGCAAGGTTACGACCGAAGGCAAGGTCAACGGTTGGGCCGAGCGTTGGCTCGACGAAACAGACGGATTGGGCGGTCTGGGCATTTTTTCCTGCGGCGTATGGAGCGCGTCATGAAAGCGATGGTGCTCGAAAAGGTCGGCGCCCCCTTGAAGCTGGTCGACAGGCCCGATCCCATGCCTGGGACGGGCGAGATAAGGCTGAAGGTCGAGGCATGCGCTGTCTGTCGCACTGATCTGCACGTGATTGATGGGGATCTGCGTCATCCAAAACTGCCGCTCATTCCGGGTCACGAAATCGTCGGCATCGTCGATTCTGTGGGCAAGGGCGTCGCGCGGTCCAGGGTGGGGCGCCGAGTTGGCGTACCTTGGCTCGGTCACACTTGCGGGCATTGTCCCTACTGCCTCGCAGGGAGTGAAAACCTTTGCGATCAGCCGGATTTCACGGGCTACATGCGCGATGGCGGCTTCGCCAGCCATGTCATTGCGGACGCGCAATTCGCTTTCGATCTGGACCGGGATGCCGATCCCGTATCGCTGGCGCCGTTGCTTTGCGCTGGCCTGATCGGCTGGCGATGCCTGAAGAAGGCCGGCGACGGCAAGCGGCTCGGGATTTACGGCTTCGGCGCTGCCGCGCATATCGTCGCCCAGATCGCGATGTGGCAAGGTCGTGAGATCTTCGCTGTCACCCGGCCGGGTGACAAGCAAGCACAGGAATTTGCTCCTTCGCTCGGAGCGACCTGGGCGGGCGGGTCTGATTTACTTCCGCCAAGGCTGCTCGATGCCGCGATCATCTTCGCTCCCGTCGGTGACCTGGTGCCGATCGCGCTTGGTGCTGTCCGCAAGGGCGGCCGGGTGGTTTGCGGCGGCATCCACATGAGCGACATTCCGGCGATGGCCTATGAGTTGCTCTGGCAAGAGCGTGAAATGGTGTCGGTGGCAAACCTGACGCGCCGCGACGCGGAAGAGTTCTTTCCCATTGCCAGGCGCGCCCAGGTGCACACGCACACCAAGGTGTACCCGCTGGAACAGGCCAATCAGGCACTGGACGATCTGAGGCAAGGCAGATTGAGCGGCGCCGCCGTCCTGGTGCCGTGATTGACAATCGAGAATTATCCGGCCCGTCGTCCCAGACCGCGCATTTGCCGGATCCACTTCGCACGGGTCGCATCGCCGGCGCCGGCGACCATGCCGAACAATGTCTCACGCACCGGACAGATGCCGACGAAATGCAGGATGCTCCGCCGCATGCCGGCCAGGCCATGTCCAAGGAACCACAGGCGGTAGAGAACGGCAGGCATGCCCATCGTCACCACGACGCGTGCGGAGCGGCCGCGAAGCAATGTCTTGGTGAAGCCGCCGCCCTTGTCCGGGTAGGCAAAGGCGGTTCCCGGCCGCATGACCTGTTCCAGGAATGCCTTGAGCATGGCCGGCATGGTTCCGAGCCACAGTGGGAAGACAAAGACGATGTGCTCGGCCCAGACGATCGCGTCGGCGGCCTCCCTGAGGCCGGCGGGAACCGCACCATGCTCGAACTCCTGCATTGTCCGCAGCATTGGAAAATCGAGCGCCGCCAGATCGACCCGGCGCACGGCGTGTCCCGCCTTCTCCGCGCCATCGCCATAGGCTTTGGCAAGGCCGCGGCAGAGCCGCTCGGGGGACGGGTCGGGATGGCCGACCACAATGAGGATGCGTCGCGACATGGTCTACTCGCAGCAAATCTGTCGTCGCGGCGTCAAGGCCGCTCGACCCGTGCCACCTGGTAGGTGTGCATGGCGCCGTTGCGCTCGATCGACACATATTCGCCGGTCACGAACCGTTCGTCGCCGAGATGAAAGCCGATTTCGTCGTCGCGATCGCCTTCGGCGTAGTCGAAATACCATTGTCCGCCCGGCTTGCGCCTCAGTCTGCCGATCAGGTCCTCCTCGCCGGTGCGGAAGCGGCGAACGCGACAGGAAGCCCTGTGCGATTTCCACTCTTCCGCATCGATCCGGCCTTCGCCGGTCAGCGGAGCCAGCACGTCGTAGCCCTCTTCGCGGTCGCCTTCCGGGTGACCCTTTTCACGGGCCAGCAGCAGCCGGACGTGGCGGAATTTGGGGGTGAGATCCTTCAGACTGGTCATGGCAAACTCCTTTACGGAGTTTCATAGAGCGGTGGCTGGACCTGGCCCTTGATCCGCATCAAACAAAACCCGGTCGCCGCGCGTCTTTCAGGTGCCGAGCAACAGCATGGCGCCGTAGCCGGCGGCCGCAGCGGCCATGGTTGCGCCGGCCAGAGGCACCCAGAATCTGACCGGACCGGCAAATACCGCGAGCGACAGCCGGCCGACAGCATTTGCCGCCAGCGCCGTGAGCACGGCCCGGCCCACCGTCTCGATGGACACGGAATGCTTGACCAGGCGCAACGCGCCGAGCACCGCAACATCGACATCGAACGTACCTGCAAGCGCCGAACTCGCCAGCAAGCCGCGCCCGCCGAATTGGGCGGCCAATCCGGCGCTCGCGGTCGCGACGATCGCGAAGAGCAAGGCGAAGAGCAGCAATGGGCCAAGTTCGAAGGGATTGCGTGCCATGGCGCTCCCTTCGCCATTCCCTTTGTCGCGGGTCAGCAGCAATGCGCCGCAGGCAGCGAAGACGAGGGCAGCCGCGATGGCCGGAATGCCGACCCAGGCGAAGACGCTCGGCTCGATGATCAGAACCACGGCGCAGACGCGGAGCACGGAAACCAATGCAGCCAATGATGCCGCTCCTGCGAGCGAAAGCGGGTTGCTTGCCGAAGCGGCGTTGCGGGCAAGCGCCAAAGTCACGGCGGTGGACGAGACGATCGCCCCGGCGAGCGAACTGACGAGCAGGCCGCGCGTATTTCCCAGGATGCGAACAGCCACATAGCCAGCGAACGAAATCGAGGCCATCAGCACCGTCAGGAACCAGACCTCCCACGGATTGAAACCTCCCCACGGGTCCATCGTCCGGTTCGGCAGCAAAGGCAGGACGACCGCCGTCATCACCGCCAGGATGAGAGCCGATCGCAGTTCGATCCAGGTCAGTCGCTTCAGCAGGCCGTGCAGGACCTCTCGGCTGGCCAGGATTGCCGCCAATGCCGCACCGCCGGCGGCAGCCGCCCGATAGTCGTCGGTGACCGAAAGCGCGCCCAGCGCAAAAACGCCAAGGGCCGCGATCACGCTCGTGACGCTGAAATCCTCGTCATGGGCAGCTTCGCGCGCCTTATACCAGGCAAAGATTGCGGCAAAGGCGATGAACCCGCCGACCAGCACCGATACTGCACCGAATGCGTTGGCGAGTGCGGCCAGAACGCCGCCGAGCAGGCCGGATATGCCAAAGGTGCGAATGCCCGCCGTGCGGCTGCGATCAGGCGCCTCCCGCTCGCGCCAGCCACGTTCCAATCCGACGAGCAAGCCAATTGCCAGGGCCAGTCCGAGCCGGGCGATGAGCGGATCCATCGCCGCTGCGGCTTTCAGGCGGCGACCGTCGGCAGGCGGTCGCGAATCCACCTGACGATCTGGCCTGCCGTCATTGCGCCTGATGTGCGCGCGATTTCACGCCCGCCATGGAAGAGGATCATCGTCGGGATGCCGCGAATGCCGAGCCTTGCCGCAACAGCCTGCTCAGTGTCTGAGTTGAGCTTGAGCAGGCGAACATGTGGCTCCAGTTCGCGCGCCGCCGCTTCGTAGGCCGGAGCCATCATCTTGCACGGGCCACACCATGGTGCCCAGATGTCGACGACAACGGGAATACTGCTGCGCGCAATCTCGTGGTCGAACGCCTTGGCGCCGACGTCCAGCGGGTGACCTGAAAACAGCCTGTTCCCGCACTTTCCGCATTTGGCCTCGTCGGCATTGCGCGCCGGCGGCAGGCGATTGACCCCGCCGCATTTGCCGCAAACCACCAGATTCTGCTGTGCCATGCCCGTTCACCGATCCGTTGTTGTCCACTATGCGCGCCGGAGACGTCCGTCGCCAAGGGCGCGCAGTGCGTTCAAGATGACCGCCACGTCGATCCCTTCCTGAAGCAATGCACCTGCCACTGGTGCGATCTGCCCCATGGCCGCCGCAGCCATTGCCACACCCGAGAGCGCCAGCCCGACAACGATGCTCTGCAGGGCGATCGCACGCGTCCGTCGGGCGATCCGCACCGCCTCGGCGACAGGCCCCAGCCGGTCGGTGAGAACGATGACATCGGCCGCTTCGGACGAGGCTGTCGCCCCGCGCGCGCCCATGGCGACGCCGACCGTCGCCGCGGCAAGGGCGGGCGCATCGTTGATGCCATCGCCAACCATCATTGTCGGCGCTCTTGCTTTCTCGGCCTCGACGATCGCGACCTTGTCTGCGGGAATGGCATCGGCGACGACGGCGTCCAGATCCAGCATGGAAGAGATACGCTTTGCGGCGGCACCGTCATCACCCGTCAGCAGGACCATGCGCGTGATGCCGGCCGAGCGCAGGTTGACGAGCGTGTCGTGTGCATCGGCACGCATCGCATCGCCGAAAGTAAACACGCCGGCAAGTCGTCCGCCAAGTGCGACAAAAATCCTGAGCACCGGCTCGTCCCGGTATTTTTCTTCGCCGCTTTTCGCCCAGCCGGGCAGCGGCTTGTCGGCGAGCACGAGAGCCCGCGATCCCGCCGCGATCGCCATGTTTTCGACCCGACCCTTCAGGCCCGCGCCGCGATGCTCGCGGACATCACGCGGAGGCGAAAGCATCAGCTGTCTGCCGCGCGCCGTCCGGATGATCGAGTCGGCGAGCACATGGTGCGAGGCCTGCTCCAGGGATGCCAACAGGCGCAGCAGATGGTTCGCGTCGCGGCCGGGCGCGGCTTCGATTTCGATGAGCTCGGCGCCGCCGATGGTCAAGGTCCCCGTCTTGTCGAAGATCGCTGTTCGGGCTTGCGCGAGGGCCTCCAGGGCCGTGCTGCCTTTCATCAGGATGCCGGCCCGTGCGGCTCGCGAGACGCCGCCGATGAACGCAACAGGAGCAGCGAGGATGAGCGGGCAGGGCGTTGCGACGACCAGCACCGCAAGCGCCCTGATCGGGTCGCCGGAAATATACCAGGCGGCGCCGGAAACCAGCAGAGTGGCTGGCAACAGGAACAGGGCAAAGCGGTCCGCCATGCGAATGAACGGAGATTTCGCGGTCTGTGCTGCGGCGACCATGCGCACGATCGCTGCATAAGTGCTTTCCTCGGCGAGGGCCGAAGCCCGCATGCTGAAGGTCTCGCCCGCATTGACAGTACCGCTACGCAGCATGTCGCCCGCGGTCCGTCGTTCCGGCAGCGGCTCTCCGGTCACCGCGGACTCATCGATCGAGGCTGAAGCATCGAGCAGGATACCGTCGACCGGAAGCAGTTCGCCGGCGCGTACCAGAAGGGTGTCGCCGACAACGACCTTTTCGACGGAAATCCTTTCCGTTCCGTGTGTCGATTCGCGGTGTGCGACACGCGGTGACCGGTCGGTGAGTGCCTTGAGGTTCCGCTCGGCACGGCCGCGGGCAAAATCCTCGAGCACGGTGCCGCCGGCATACATGATGGCGACCACTATCGCGGCCAGCGGTTGTCCAAGCAGCAGCGCGGCGGACATCGACACCAACGCAATTGCATCGACACCAAAGCGGCCGATCCAGAAATCACGCAGAATGGAGATGGCGAGAGCCGCCACCACGGGCAAGGTGGCCACCGTCCAGATCGTGCCGGCATCAAAGGGTCCGAGCCCGCTTCGCCAGGCTCCGATGCCGCCAGCGAAACCCAGGATCGCGATGACCAGCAATGCGCGCCGCAGAGTGGACTCGTTCATGCGATGCCTTCCGATTTGATCGATGCCCACCAATTTTCGCTGGCACTGACGGGCGTGTCGAACTCAAGCAAACAGCTAGTCCCGATAGGCTGGTGAAGACTTTGATCCAACGCAACGAACAGGCAAGATCGACAGGCGATTATCGCTACGAACAGGAGGCATAGGGGTGACGATCCGAAATCTCGAATATGCGTTCGCCCCGAAGTCGGTCGCCATCTTCGGTGCATCAGGGCGTGACGGCTCGGTCGGCCGTGTCGTGTTCGACAACATCGTCAACGGCGGCTTTGAAGGCGAGATCTGGCCGGTCAACCCGAAATATTCCGAAATTGGAAATCGGCCGTGCTACGCCAAGACTGCCGTTCTGCCTGATATTCCAGACCTCGGTGTCATCGTCACGCCGCCGGACACGGTTCCCGGCATCGTGCGCGAGCTCGGTGACAGGGGGACGCGGGCCGCGGTCGTGATCACCGCCGGGCTTACCCGCGAGAACGGCCTGCGTCAGGCCATGCTCGACGCAGCCAAGCCCACACTGTTCCGCATCATCGGGCCGAATACGGTCGGACTGATGATCCCGCCCGTCAAACTCAACGCCGGATTTGCGCATATGGCCGCCAAGCCTGGCAACATCGCACTGCTGTCGCAATCAGGCGCCATTGCCACGTCGCTGATCGACTGGGCAGGCGATAACAATGTCGGCTTCTCCCAGATCGTCTCGCTCGGCGACATGGCCGATGTCGATGTGGGGGACTGCCTCGACATGCTGGCGGGCGACATGCACACCCACGCCATCGTGATGTATCTCGAAACCATTCCCAATCCGCGCAAGTTCATGTCGGCGGCGCGCGCCGCCGCGCGCCTCAAGCCGGTGATCGTTATCAAATCGGGCCGGCACGAGCAGGCGGCCAAGGCCGCCGCCACCCATACCGGCGCGCTGTCCGGGGCGGATCGTGTGGTCGATGCCGCATTGCTGCGCGCAGGCATCCTGCGCGTCAAAGGCCTGGCCGAGTTGTTCGATGCGGTTGAAACGACCGCCCGCTTCGCTCCGCTGGAGCGAGCCCGCGTCGGCATCGTCACCAATGGCGGTGGCGCCGGCGTGCTTGCCGTCGACCAACTTGTCGACTGCAACGGGGAACTGGCCGAACTCGCACCGGGAACGATTGCCCGCCTGGATGCCGTCCTGCCGGCCACATGGTCGCATGCCAATCCGGTCGACATCATCGGCGACGCTCCGCCTGAGCGTTACCGGGCCGCGGTCGAGGCCATCGCGGCCGATGCCGGGACCGACGTTGTCCTGGTCATGAACTGCCCGACCGGGCTCGGCTCGCCGCTCGCCGCGGCAAGCGCGGTGGCAACGCTCGCGCAGGACGGCAAGATCGGCGGCAAACCGGTCCTGACCTGCTGGCTTGGCGAACACACGGCGCGCGAAGGGCGACGTGTTCTTCAGGACGCCGGGATTGCCAGCCTCGAGACACCCGCTGATGCCGCGACGGCCGTATCCTACCTCGCCGACTGGTCGCGAGCGCAGCGGGCCCTGCTGCGTACGCCGTCGAGCCACGGCGAGGCCGCCACGAGCGGTCGAGAAGCGGTGCTTGCCCTATTCAGGCGGGTCGCCAGGGAAGGCCGGCGCATGCTGACCGAACCCGAGGCCAAGGCGGCGATTTCCGCCTACGGCATCCCGGTGCCCGAAACGATCATCGCCAGATCCCCTGCCGAAGCGGGGAAAGCGGCGAGCCGGCTTCTCAAGACATCCGAGCAGGTCGTCGTCAAGCTGCTGTCAAAGGCGATCTCGCACAAATCGGACATTGGCGGGGTGGTGCTCGGCATAGCATCCGCGGCGGCAGCCGAGGAGGCCGCCCGCTCGGTGAAGGCCCGGTTGCGCAAGCACGACCCCCAGGCCGATATCGAGGGTTATGCCGTACAGCCGATGGTGGTGCGAAAGCAGGCTCAGGAACTGATCCTTGGTGTCAGCCGCGATCCAATTTTCGGCCCGGTTCTGCTGTTCGGGGCGGGTGGCGTCGCCGTTGAAGTGACCGACGATACCGCAATCGCGTTGCCGCCGCTCGACGACGTTCTTGCCGGTGACCTGATCGGGCAAACGCGGATCGGCCGGCTGCTCGCCGGATTCCGCGATCGCAAACCCGCGGATCGGCAGGCGATCGTCGCGGTGCTCAACGGGCTGTCGCAGATGGTCGTCGACTTTCCGTGCCTCGTATCAATGGACATCAATCCGTTGCTCGCCGACACCGACGGTGTGATCGCATTGGATGCACGCATCGAGATCGAACCGGAGCGGGTGGAAGAAGCCGGGCCGAATCCCGCACTGTGCATCCGGCCTTACCCGTCAGGTTGGGAGAAGGAAATTTCGGCAGGAGGCGCTCGCTATCGTATCCGGCCGATCAGGCCGGCGGACATTGCGCTCTATCCCGAATTCCTCGGCAGGATTTCGCCCGACGATCTGCGCCTGCGGTTTCTGTCGCCGCGCAAAGGCTTCTCCGACCAGATGTTGAAGCGGCTCACCCAGCTCGACTACGACCGCAACATGGCTTTCGTCGCATTGGACACAAGCACTGGCGCGCTGGCAGGCATCAGCCGCTTGTCCTGCGATCCCGACCACGTCAGCGCCGAATACGCATTGCTGGTGCGGACGGACTTGCAGGGTCATGGTCTGGGTTGGGAGTTGCTCAGCCAGATCATCGATTATGCAAAGGCCGACGGGATCCGCTGCATCGAAGGTATCGTGCTCAGTGAGAACAGCAAGATGCTGGCAATGTGCCGTGAATTCGGCTTCTCCATCATGCGCCTTCCGAACGAGCCGGGGCTTGTCGAGGCCAAGCTCGAACTCGGTTGAGGTCGATCATCCGCAACAGTCAGGAGGCCGTGCGCAAGGTCTCGGAAGCATCGCGCTGCCAACATCTCCTCAGTTCCGCGGCGATGTCGACGGGCTTTCGATCGGAATCGGTCCTGCGCCAGCTGGCCTTGCCGGCTTTTCGCTGCAATTGACGCGAGAGGATATCCACCGTTGCATCCGAGGGACCGCCCTTGCGTTCGCTGACCCGTTGCCAAAGGACGAGTGGATCCGCCTCCAGCCAGAAACCGAAGAATGGAATACCCCGGTCTCGCGCCGCCTTCTCGATCCGCTCACGATCGGCCGGTCTGTCGAAGACCGCATCAGCTACAACCGAGCCGCCCTCGGAGAGAATCAGGCCGGCGCGCCATGCCATTTCGTTGTAGACGCGGTCGGACACATCCGGTCGGTAGGCCTTGTCCGGCAGCCTGGTCTCGGCGGGGACGCCGTGCATCGCTTTGCGGATGCGGTCGCTTTCGACTATGCGCGCTCCGGGCGGCGCACCGACATGGGCGGCGAGCGCCTCGGCAATAGTCGTCTTGCCTGAACCACTGAGGCCGCCGATGGCAACGAGCCTCGGCGGCGTTTGCTGCAGAAATGTTCGGGCCAGTTCGAAATAGGATCGGGCCTCGGCAGTCAATTTGCCGGAATCGGCGCTGCCTTCCTCGACCTGGGTGGCTGTGACATGCGCGCGCACCGCTGCGCGCACCGCCATGAAGAAAGGCAGCAGGACAAAGCCATCCTCGTCATCGGCCTCGTCGAGGTAGCGGTTCATCACGAGATTGGCGAGCTCTGGGAAACCGCGATGCCAAAGGTCCATCAGCAAGAAGGCAAGGTCGTACAAGACATCGATGCTGGCGATCTGGTCATTGAATTCGATGCAATCGAAGAGGCGAGGCTCGCCATCGAAAAGGCAGATGTTGCGCAGGTGCAGATCGCCATGACACTGGCGGATTTTGCCCGCAGCCTCCCGGCGATCCAGCAATCCGGAATGGCGCGCGAGTGCGGTGCGGAAAGCCGCGGCAAACGTCTCGATCTCCCGCTTTGTAAAAACATGGCTGGTGCCAAAGCCGGCCTCGTTGATGTCGAGCACGCCCATCAAATTGAACGAGCCGGTGCCGTTGTGGATCTTCGGCGCGGCACGATGATATCCCACGACCATGCGTGCGACGGCCGTCATCAACGCTGGCGTCAGTTCTCCTGCGGTCGCCATCCGATCAAGGAGCCTCGACTGATCAAACCGGACCATCTCGATCACCGCATCGACCATTTGGCCGGCACCATCGAAAACGAGTTTGCCGTCGACTTCGCGGGTAATGCGCCGCACGCCCAGATAAAGGCCGGGTGCGGTCTTGGCGTTGAGTTCCACCTCTTTCTCGCAAGCGGCCAGCCTTAGTGCTGGCGTCGAGAAATCGACATAGGGCAGCTTGACCGCCCGTTTGATCTTAAAGGCACGTCCACCAATCAAGAAAATTCGCGATATATGGGTCTCGATCGCTTCGACCGGTCCCGTCATGCCATAGGAGGCGGGATCAAGCAGGAACGCGATAGCGGATTGCTGCTCGTCAACGACCATGTCCGGCCTCTTCCATGCCGGCATCGTGCTGAGACTGTTTGCGCCTTGTGCTTTCATTGCTGCAACGTCTCAACATAACCGGCCAGATCATGGATCCGTTCCCTGGTGACGATTTCCCCGGCATTCGGGCCATATTTCTTCACGTCACCGGGAAGGAATTGCCGGCCCCAGACCGGCATATCGCGATCGCCATGCGCCGGCACCATGCCGCGACCGTCGATGACGGCAAAAACGCGCCAATAGGGGAATTCGCCGCCATTGCGCCTGGAGAGGCGAGTCAGGTCGCTCGGCCGCTTCAACAACTCGTCGCCCAACGGGCCGTCGCCCTTGCCGTCTGGGCCATGGCAGACGGCGCATGAGTTCATGTATTCCGCCTTGCCGTTGCCGAGTTCCTGGGCGCCAGCCGCGTTGAGGGCCAATCCCGCCAGAATCGCCGCGATCAGGAATTTCATCTGCGTTTCCCCGATTGATCGACCGAAACTACAGGGTTGGCTTCCCCGCACGTTGATACGGATCAAATGCCGCCACTCCGGTGTTTGACTCAGCGCAATGAAATCACCGGGCGCCGCCGCTAATGACTGACATCACGACTGAACCTTCACTCGAAATCAGGAGTCGCCGGCGTGACTTTCAGGACACTGCTTACAGTTACCGGGCCGAACCAGGGCGGGGGCGATCTGAAGCTCGCCGCCGACCTGTGCGAACAGATCGATGCGCACCTTTCCGTGCTCGTCCTCGAGATTGCCGCACCGCCCTCGGGTGGTGAGTATGCTGCTGTCGTCTCGCCAGCCTGGCTGGAGGAGCGGCAGGCCGAGCTGAAGAGGCTTGAGAAACGAATTTCGGATGTCGCCGCCTTTCTTTCCCGAAGTGCGGTATCGGCTGATCTTAGTGACGACTATCCCGACATTGGATGGGCCGACGACGTGATCGGGAGGCGTGCTCGCTACGCCGATCTGACCATTCTGGGGCCGGATCTGCTGGCCGGCCACACTTTGAAGGATAAGGTCATCGAGGGCGTCTTGTTCTCATCGGGAAAGCCCATGCTAGTGGTTCCCGAGGGCTCGCGGCCAACGCTGACACCGAAACGCATCCTGGTCGCATGGGACGCTCGCCTTGAGTCATCGCGCGCTGTTCGCGAGTCGCTGGATCTGCTGAAAGGCGCCGATGACGTGCGCCTCGTGATGGTCGATCCGTTGGAGGGCGAATTCCATCACGGGGCCGAACCGGGGGCCGATGCCGCGACCTATCTTGCCCGGCACGGCGTGAAGGTTACGGTTGACCGGCTGCCGAGCTCGAACCATTCGGTTGCCGAAGTGCTTCGCCAGCATGCCGGCGACGTTGCGGCCGAGCTGATGGTCATGGGTGCCTACGGTCATTCCCGGTTGCGCGAGCGCATTTTCGGCGGCGTCACCAAGTCGATGCTTGAGGGGCAATCGCTGCCGGTCTTGATGGCGCGGTAGCGGTTCGCACGAGGAAAAAGCGGGCCGGCGCGGTTTGCGCCGGCCCGCTCCCATTCTTGAAGGGTCGCGTATTTACTCGCTCGCCTCTCGCCCGGAGACCTGCTCGATCAGAATCCGGAAGAAAACATGCGGTGCATTGTCGGCAGCGGGAGGCGCGACCGGCTTGAGTGAGCCGGGTTCCCACCAGTCGGTGTGCTTGCTCAACACAGACCAGGCATGATCCCGCTGAAGCTTGTACCCGATACGATCCGGCAGCTCTTCATATCGACCATCGACTATGACGCTTCTCCATCCTCGGCCCTGCCCGTGTTCGTCGACCTGGACCGACACCAGCGGATTGGCCCGCATCCATTCGATTTTTTTGCCTGGCATGGAAAAAGCATAAAGATGAGCATCCGAATGGGCATAGTAGAGGGGCACGACGTAGGGCTGCCCGTCCTTCGCGCATGCCAGGCGGCCAACACGATTGGCCGTCAGGATTTTCGTGCATTCCAAGGCAGAAAGCGTGCGGACCAGCATCAATGTGATCTCCTGTTCTTCTCTGCCGCCGACCCGTCGCCCACCATATGGCGCTTGCGGGTCTTGTACAGCCGGCCAGCCTCATCCAGCGCGGCTGTCACTTCACTGTCGGAAAGCTGCGGGAACCGCAGGTAGTGATAACCCAATGCACGGAACCGCCCTGGCTGGCTAAGACATACCACGCGATCGGCCTCCGTCGCCAAATCGGCCAATGTATCCGGAGGAGACACCGGAACCGCCACGATGATCTCCCTGGGCGCCCGATGCCTGAGCGCGCGTATGGCGACTTTCATGGTCGTTCCGGTTGCTGCCCCGTCGTCGACGAGGATCACCGTTTTACCTCCTACTGATAACGACCTGCGATTACCCTTGTAGGCGAGGCGCCGACGTTCGAGTTCCGGGCGTTCGAGAGCGACCAGCGAGGCAAGTTCGGCATCGTCGAGCGCATAAGCCTCGACGATCTCCCGGTTGAGCACGACGTCGGGTGGATTGCCATCCACGACAGCGGCTACCGCCAGTTCCGCGTTGCCCGGGGCACCGACTTTGCGGACGACGAGTACGTCGAGAGGCGCGCCCAGGGCTTTGGCGACTTCGGCGGCGACAGGAACCCCACCGCGAGGCAGCGCGAGAACGACCGGCTGGCAAAGATCGAGCCCGGCCAATTCGATGCCGAGTCTCTCTCCTGCCTGCTTACGGTCGCGAAACATTGTTCAATCCGCCGGCCAGAGTTCGCGAAGGGACTTCTTCATCGAGTTTCTCACCTGAGTGATCTCACCATGCGATATATGGCGATCGAGCAGCTTGAACACCGCCCTGATGGCGACGTCGAAATCGACGTCGTCATCGTAGCCGAAGCTGTTCCTGACGCTGAGGACAAAATCACGCTTCTTGCGCTCATGCCCAGGCGCCGATGGGGCCCAGCCCTCGAAGTATATGCCGCGTATCAAAACGGGCAGTTGCGCCGAGAAATCGGCCGTTTCCGCCGGCGGCAACCAATCTCGCATCGCATGCAGAACGGACCTTAGAAGCCGGCACGCACTTGGCTCGCTCCAGCGGAGATCAGCGGCGAGCTCTTTTACCCACTGCTGTGCCTGCTGCGCAGCGTGGGTGAAGCCGGAAAAGGAGGTGTGGGACATGTGGCTCATGGTTCTACTCCCTAAAATTCAGAGGAAGCCGAAATGGATGAAGACGACTGAGCACATGGCCGCTTCAGCCTCCGGCCTTCGCCATGATCAGCGGAACGATCCGATCGCTCTTCGCAACAATGGGCCGTCCTGCCGAGCCGTAGGGAATGCCGAGCGCGTCCCAGGTCTCGACCAGCGCGTCCTGCAGCTCGGCGATCAGCGCATCGGAATGGAACG
>NZ_NSFV01000017.1 GCF_002295115.1 Mesorhizobium sp. WSM4311
GCTACGATCCGCTGACGCCTGACATCAGGATTCCGCGCAAGGTCACCAAGGGCGGGTCCTTCCTCTGCGCGCCCAACTACTGCCGGCGTTATCGTCCCGCCGCGCGCATGGCGCAGGCGATAGACACGTCCACTTGCCACCTCGGCTTCCGCTGCATCGTGCGTCCGGTGTGAGGGAAGAGTGCGGAAGCTTGACCAGTCCGACGCGGCGCACAAAGCTATCGTCACCAAAAAGGGTTAGGCCGCGACCGCCAATGTGTGAGAGTCCGCTGGTGCCTCTGTACGGTTTCCCAAGCTAAATCCCAAAGGACGCTGGCGGCCTTGATGCGATAGTCGCGAGCATGCCGGCACGACCCTTAGGGCTTCGACGGATAGCTAGAGAGAGGGGCACAGTCCGACATTGGCTAAACCACGCTTCGGCGGACTTTTTCGTGCGCGCACAATTTTTTCGACGCCCGCGTCGTATGGTGTTGCTGCTGCGGCGGCTCGTGATGCCGCCAGAAACAGGAGGCCCGAGATGTACTCTTCAATGTTACCGACCCATGGCGCGTTGGTTGAAATCGCGATGCGACTCGCGACGACGACAGATCGGCAGCGGCGATCGGCTACATACGATCCGGTGAAGTGCGGAGATGCCTGGTGTCCGTGGTGCCACATGACAGGCGCCACAAAGCCATCGGAACTGGAAGCTGTTGCAAATGATGACCCAGCCGAAACACGCAGGTACGATTGCACGGTCTGCCGAGAAAAGTTTCGAGTCGGCACGTAATTATCGGCCGAGCGCTGGGTCTGCGAAGGTTATGCCAAACCGAATATTCGGCAAAAAAATAACGAAAACAATGGAGATGGCGGAGAGAGTGAATTCCAAGCGCGGCCTAGTGTTCTCTGCGTGTAAAATACCCTTTTCACACTGACTCGGTTTTTGGTCAGGCGTGATCGAATGGGCTGCTTCGCATCGCCCGCCGCCCGTCGACCACCTTTCATCTTGTCTGGCTCATTTGGTCTTCATGCCGGTCCGCGTTGAATGCCTGCTTTCCCTTCGCGATCCATAGGTCCCGCGCCTGCTCGCCTTCGTGGCCCTGCAGCTCGGCAGCGATCCAGAGCAGCGCGCCGTAGATGATAGCGCGATCGTCATTGGCGAGCTCGACAATGCCTGCCTTGACGACGAGACCGCCGAGTTCGATCAGATGCCGTGTGCGCTTGCGGCGCTCGACCTGCCAGGTGCGCATGTCATTGCGAGCCTGTGCCGCCTGCCGGCGATTGCGGGCTGCCCGATTGCGCCGGAGCGCGTCGCAGGTTGCCTTCAGATGCCGGAGCAGTTCGCCGGGACCCGCTCTCGAAAAACATCACCCCACGCTTGGCCCATGCCTCACGCTTTGCGGCTTCTTTTGTTTCAGCGATTGCGACCAGCGCGCCGGCCAATTCGTCGGTGCTGAGTTGATCGGCGCCGGTGGCGATCACCAGCTCGCCAAGCTGCTGGACCTTTCGCGTTTTGAGTTCTCGTGCCTTTTCTTCCAGCGCCCTCAGTTCCGCGTCGAAGTCTCTTGGTTTACGCATGGCGGTCTCCATAGATTGTCGATGCAGGTATGATAGGCGAGCGCCTGCCGGAAGGCTTCAGGGTTGCCGAGACAGGCGGGGACGGGCTGGTCCATCCCGAGAATTTTTCGAGGGAGGGCGCGCTTATACGTCGTGCCGACGTGCGCTTTGACGTGCAAATGGTGGAGTAGAGATGAAGCGCTACTTCCCCTTTCGGAGACAAGTTTCTCCATCCCTCTCCCCGAACCGGACAGGCAAGTTTCCCTGCATCCGGCTCTCCGTGCACGAGCGAAAGTTCGCTCATGGGTGTGCCTCAGTCCGACGTGAGGCTGTAGAACGCGTCCCAGAAGTCGCCCACGCTCTCGCGCTGACGGTGCCGGGATTGGGCATTCCATCCGTTCGGTTTCTCGATGCTTTGGTGAGGGTAACGCATGGTTCCGCCGTCGCGGAGGAGCCTCAGGCGCTTCGTGCCTTCGACCCATCGATGCCGTTGTCCCGTGACGTTGACGGTGAAGCGGCGACGCAGCTCTCGCCACGTTGCCTTTCGATGCTTCTTACGCAGCCAACGTCCAACGCGCTCCCAAATCCATTTGTCGAGATGGCTGAAGTCCCGACACGCCTGCGTGGCATATCGGTAATAGTTCCGCCACCCGAGCAGGATCGGGTTGAGGGTGCCGACGACTTTGGTGAGCGGCCATCCGGTAGGAATGCTCTTCACCAGGACCTTGATCCTGTGGCGCAGGTCGTTGAGCTTGCTCCTCGGGATGAAGAGGTTGCCGACCAGTCGCCCCGTGCGGAGCGCTTTGGTGCGCACCACCCGATAGCCGAGGAAGTCGAAGCCTTCCTTGGTCTCGGTGATCCGGGTCTTTTCCATCGAAAGCTCCATGCGAAGTTCCGTCTTCAGGAACTCCGCCAGCGCCTGCCTTTCAGCTTCCGCTTGCTCCCTCGTGCCTTCCACGAGGACGACGAAGTCGTCCGCATAGCGCACCATGTAGAATGTCGGCTTGCCGTTCTTGCGGTCCAGTGTCCGCCGGCCTGCCGCCCTGCTACTCGGTTCACGGGGGCGCATGGACCATCGTCCGTACCGTTCGTCGATGGCTGTCAAGTAGATGTTCGACAGCATCGGCGAGATTATCCCGCCTTGTGGCGAGCCGGTTATGGGATGTTGGATGGTCCCCTCGATCATCACGCCGGCCTTCAGGAATGCGAAGATCAGCCTCAGCACCTTACGGTCGCCGATACGCCGTCGCACGCCTTCCATCATGACGTGATGGTCGATTGCGTCGAAGCAGCCCTTGATATCGCCTTCAATGGCGTAGTCATAGACCGAAGGTCCACGAACCGACGGGTGAAGACACTTCTGGATTCGCTCCAGAGCATCATGGGTGCTCCGTCCTCTACGGAACCCATACGAGGTCGGATAGAAATCCGTCTCGAAGATGGGTTCGAGGATCAGCTTCATGGCCATTTGCACCACGCGATCGGTCAGCGTGGGGATTCCGAGTGGCCGGAATGCTCCCGGCTTGCCAGGCTTTGGGATGAGCCGCTGCCTGACGGGTTCCGGGTCATATGTTCCGTTGCGAAGTGCCTCGCGTATTTCGTCGAGGAACCTTGCTGCGCCACCGGCACGCTGTTCGACCGTACGACGCGTCATCCCGTCCGTTCCCGGTGTTCGGCTGCCGCGGTTGCGGGCGAGCCGTCGCCAAGCTTCGGCAAGGGTTCTGCGGTCGCATATGAGATTGAACAGATCAGCAAAGGCCTTGTCAGGGTCGTCGCTGCTCCACCGATACAGTTTGCGCTGCATGTCGAGGACAAACGGGATATTCATCCCGCCGGACATGTGCCCGCCTCCTGCTTGCAAGCCGTATCCACTGCCTCCCTTCGCCATGTGAACGGCTTTCCCGTCCTCGGACTACTACGAAGGCTCCGTCCCTCGGCACCACGGTCACTGGCCGCTTCAGTCGTCCGGCGTCCGAAACCGCCGGAAATGGTGACAAGGTTCTTGGGTTCCGCAACTGATCTCTTGCTCGCTTTAGGCGCCGACTCTACCCCGTGTGGAATCCGGCCTCGGCGCCACGCAAACTCATGCCGAGGCTGGCGCACAGCAAGCTGCGCGCCTCCAATCCGCGTACTGATAGCGCGGACCAACACTCCACCGATCCGAAGATCGACCCACCCACTTCCGAGTCGGCAGGCTCCATCTCTAAACGGGGCGTCCACCATCGGTTCGGTTTCCCTCGCCATGGCAAGCTCGCTGGCCGAACCGCTCACGGGGTCGGAAGTCCCCGCCCGTTCGGCTTTGATGGGTTCTGCTAATTTACGGTTCCCCGGAAGCGCCCGGTTCTCCTCACCCATCTGCTTATCGCCGTATGTTGCGTCATACAGCGTGCGGGGTCCTCCACCCCGCGAGATCCATTGCAGCATGAAGGCTGAATCCCTCCTTCCTTTCAACTCCCAACGCACATCTGGTCGCGATGGCGATCTATCATCTTCACGTCAAGGTCATTGGCCGCAAGGCCGGCTCGAGTGCTGTTGCCTCGGCCGCCTACCGGTCGGCCTCGCGGTTGCGCGACGAGCGGATCGAACGCACGCATGATTTCTCGGCCAAGCGCGGTGTCGTCCATTCCGAGGTGATGATGCCGGAGAATGCACCAGAAGCCTGGAGCGACCGCGAACGGCTGTGGAACGATGTCGAGGCCTTCGAGGTCAGGAAGGATGCGCAGCTTGCCCGCGAGGTGGAGTTTGCCCTGCCGCGTGAACTCAGCCAGGCGCAAGGCATCGAGTTGGCGCGCGACTTCGTTCAGACCGAGTTCGTCAGCCGGGGCATGGTCGCCGATCTCAACGTGCATTGGGACAGGGCAGAGGACGGCAGCCCCAAACCGCATGCCCATGTCATGCTCGCCATGCGATCCGTGGATGAGAACGGTTTTGGTCCAAAGGTCCGTGACTGGAATCAGACCGAGCTGGTCGAGCGCTGGCGTGAACGATGGGCCGAGCTTGCCAATGAGCGCCTTGCCGAACTCGACATCGACGCCTGCATTGATCATCGCAGCCTGGAAGCGCAGGGCATTGCCTTGGAGCCGCAGACTCAGATTGGTGCACCGGCCCAACGCATTGAAGGCGACGGCCTTGACGCTGCCGGCATTGAAGCAGATCGCGCCGAACTGCACCGCGACATCGCGCGCAACAATGGCGCGCGCATCATCGGGGATCCATCGGTGGCGCTGGACGCCATCACGCATCAGCAATCGACCTTTACGCGAAGGGACATTGCGAAGTTCGCGCATCGACACAGCGATGGAATCGAGCAGTTCAACCACGTGATGGCAGCCGTCAGCAACGCGCCCGATCTGGTCGAACTCGGCAAGGACGGACGCGGCGAAGATCGGTTCACGACCCGGCAGATGATCGAGACCGAACAGCGCCTGCATCGCGCGGCAGAACGCATGGCCGGACAGGAGCACTATGCGGTGAGTAACGCACATCGCGAGGCTGCTCTCGCGAATGCCAAGCAGCTCGGTCTTGTCCTTTCTGGCGAGCAGGCCGATGCATTGACTCACATCACCGATGGCCGCGGTCTTGGTGTTGTTGTCGGCTTTGCCGGAACGGGCAAGAGCGCGATGCTGGGTGTTGCACGCCAGGCATGGGCGGCAGCGGGCTTTGAGGTCCGAGGCGCGGCACTCTCCGGCATTGCGGCCGAGAATCTCGAAAGCGGCTCAGGCATCTCGTCACGCACCATCGCCAGCATGGAACACAGTTGGGAACAGGGCCGTGACCAGCTCACCGCACGTGATGTCCTGGTGATCGACGAGGCTGGCATGGTCGGCACGCGCCAGTTGGAGCGCGTGCTCTCCCATGCGGCGGACGTTGGTGCAAAAGTAGTGCTGGTTGGTGATCCGCAGCAGCTGCAGGCCATCGAAGCGGGTGCTGCATTCCGTTCGATCCATGAGCGCCACGGCGGCGTCAAGATCGGCCAGGTGCGCCGGCAGCGCGAGGACTGGCAGCGTCACGCCACGCGCGATCTGGCAACCGGCAGGATCGGTGCTGCGATCGGCGCCTATGACGCGAAAGGCATGGTGCACCAGGCTGCGACGCGCGATGAGGCGCGCAGCAATCTGGTCGAGCGCTGGGATCGCGACAGGCAGGCGCAGCCACAGGCAAGCCGGATCATCCTCACCCACACAAACGACGAGGTGCGCGCGCTCAACCACGCAGCGCGAGAGCGCATGCGCGCCGCCGGCGATCTCGGCGAAGAAGTGCAGGTGGATATCGAACGCGGGGTGAGAAGTTTCGCCAGCGGCGACCGCATCATGTTCTTGCGCAACGAGCGCGGGCTCGGCGTCAAGAACGGCACGCTTGGTGTGATCGAAGAGGTCAGCACACACAACATGGCCGTGCGCACCGATGACGGCAGGTCCGTACGGTTCGATCTGAAAGACTATGCCCACATTGACCACGGCTATGCAGCGACCATTCACAAGGCTCAGGGCATGACCGTTGACCGCACCCATGTCTTGGCAACACCGGGTATGGATGCGCACGGCAGCTACGTTTCGATGTCGCGGCATCGAGATGAGCTGAACCTACACTACGGCAGCGATGACTTTGCAACACAAGACCGGCTCGTCCGCACGCTGTCACGCGACCGCGCCAAGGACATGGCGTCGGATTATGAGCAAGCCGACCCAGCTCAGATCTATGCCGAGCGGCGGGGGATCACTTTCCGCGAGCGTGTGGTCGAGATCGTGCGCCGGATCGTTCCGGAGAAACTGCGCGATAGGATCGGCGGGCTGCTGGACGGGCTGCGCTCGCCCGGAGACGGCGAACCCGGCCAGAACCGTGGGCAAAGGCCGGGAAGGGAGAATGTCGGGGCCCAGATCGGAGATCGTGGCCCCACGCCTGGAAGAGAAGCTCTTGCTGAGGGAGCGCAGCGCGACACGACTGTGCCGGGGAACCGAGAGGCAGAAATGCGTCGAGCCCGCACCCAGGCGCTTGTGGGTCACGCGCGCGTCATCGATGCGATCCTCAGCACCGGAAGTGAGGACGGGCAGGGCAGTCCCGAGCAGATGCGCGAATTGAAGGATGCCCGTGGCGCGTTCGAGAAGGTTCGGCGGCATGGCTGGCGTGACGCCGAAGCGGCCTACGTCAAGAACCCTGAGCTAGTTCGTGAAGCGGCGGCCGGCCGGGTCAACCGCGTCGTGCAGGCGCTCCAGCTAGAAACCGAAATCCGCACCGGACTGGACATCGATCCGGGCCGCCGCGCAGACCGTTTCGTGGAACGCTGGCAAAAGCTTGATCGCACGGGCCAGCGCCAATACCAGGCCGGCGACATGTCCGGCTACAAGTCAACGCTCTCGGCTATGTCCGACATGGCAAAAAGCCTCGAACGCGATCCACAGCTGGAATCCCTGCTTGCCAACCGCAAGCGCGATCTTGGCATCAACATCGATTCCGGCCGGCGCCTTGGTGCGGAACTCGCATTCAGCCATGGCATCGGTAGGGGGCGGGGCCTTGGGCTTTGAGATCCCTCCGATTTGCCGCCGTTTTCACGCCGCAGGCGGCTGAAGCCACAAACCTGATTGCGTCCAGCGTTCGGTCTGTCCTGTCTGTCCCAATAGATACCAGCAACAACCACTGAGAAGCAGCGCGAGCTATGTCCGAGCCGGATCGCATCATACGCCTCAGAACCGTCCTTGCCCGGACCGGTCTGTCCCGCTCGACCATCTATCGCAAAATCGCCGAAGGCACGTTCCCCGCGCAGATCAAGATCAGCATCAACGGGGCGGGCTGGCGGGAATCCGACGTCAATCGATGGATCGCCGATCCTGTTTCGTGGTGTGCCAGAACGGGGCGGAACATAGCTACTAGCGGCAAACGGTCTGCGGGCACATAAGTTCACCTCTTGTCGAATCCGATGAACGATTAGGGCCGTCTCCTGGCAGCCCCCATCGGACGCCTTTTTTGCCGAAGTTGACATCAGACCCGTCGTGAATCGGGTGACCAACTAAGTAGACAACCCGGACCGTCGTGCACACTAGGGTTTAGTTCGGCATTTTCCAGCGGGAGGACGCCAATGCAGAGTTCCGAGGTACTTATACGGCGCGCCGAGGTTGTCTGCGTCCACCTCAATACACTTGAGGAACTCCTAAATGTATCGAAGCCGGGGGTCGCAGAGGCGCTCCGCGCCAGCCTCTCTCTACGATTTCTATTCGACGGTGCGCTCATTCAAACCGCTCATCTGCTCGGGCACGCCATCGAGATACCCGCACCGGTCTTAGAGAGAATTCCAATTGAGGAGGCGGTGCTCTTTGCGTGTGGCGGCTATCATCTGGGAGCTGCAACTGTTAGCCCGCACTACACCTACCGGGAGCCAGGACCCAACAGTGGGCACCGTCCGCAATTTGAAAGTCAGGTTGCCAGTTCCCCTAGCACGCACGTGTTCGCCGACATCAAACTGTCGAAGTTCCTGCTACAGCCTTGCTTGGGCCTTGTTGGCCTCACCATCTCGCGCAACGCCACGATCCGGTATGTGGCCAACAAGTGTGGCGGCGCACACCACCACGACGACCTCGCCGGGTTCAGCGAGTTGGATATGCGGCTGACACTTGTCGGGCATGCATTGCGCGTGAATGGTGACAGTATATCAGCGGTGTTTCTTGAAACACTTGGAACGGCGTCGCTGCTGCTCGCTTCGAACAGCATCATCATCCTACGTGCAGCTTTGGCCGCAGCCAGAACCCACTAAAGCCGCACCTGTCGATTGTCGCGCGGATGCCCGAAACTTCAGGATTCGACCATCAGCGACCATAAACCGAAACGCCTCTGACCTTGTCATAAAAGCGATCGATGAGCCTTTGCTCGTCTACGCGCTCCACGCGCATCGGCCGTCCGAGGCTCGCAAACCTGGCGTTGGGAAAAGCCCATTCAAGCTTTGAGTTACGCCGCAGATTTTTCACGGCAAACAAAACTCCGAACGGCCCTCGAATGCCCGAGTCATCTAGGATGAGTTGAATGTCTCGCAAATGCCGGGCGAACTCCGCGTGAAACTCGTTAATGGTCAGCCGTCCCTCCCCGTCCCGAACAGAAAATGGATGGGCAACATAGGAATGGACGAGCCAATCATCGTCGATAAAGAAGCGCGATATCGAACGGCCCTCCTGAAAGGTTGCGTCCCGAACCTCAACGCCATTATCGCAGCCTTTGAAAACGCCACGGCTTTCGCCATGATAGTGACGCATCACTTTCAGAACAGTTCGGCCGGGATCAAAAGACGTCCGCCCTCGTTCGTAGTGCTCCTGCGGCACGATCGCTATATGCAGGGTCGCGCCATTGTTCTGCATGATGTCGCGCGCTTCGACAGCTGCATTCTCACGTTCCATCAATTGCACCGTGTCGGCCTCTAGCTTCTCTAGTGGCGTAAACAGGGCGTGGAGTTGGTCGCGCGGGATTGGCGTATTTTGGGCGCCGGTGCGCAGGTAAAAGCCGCCTGTGATTTTGTTCTGATAGGGTCGTAACCGGTGGTCGGGCAGATCAAGACAAAGAATGAAACCTCCCGTGTCCAAATCGAGGAACTCTGCACGAACGCCCAACGGCTTGGGATCGATGTTGTCCTGAAGGATCGAGATGATGCGGCGTTGCAAAGCATCCCGATCGCCATCCATCGCTTCGAAGCGTTCGAAGGCGCCCTTCTTTTCATGTACCCCAACGATAAGATATCCAGGCCCTGCATTTAGAAACGCGACCACGTCATCGATGAAGTTTGACTTTCCACGTTGCTCGTCGAGGTTCAGGCGTGCCTTGAATTCATGGTGTTGCCCCTCGATGACAAGGCCAGATCGGATGCTGTCGCGTGTCGGCGCGGCTGGTTGTTTATTCATTCTGTAGCCCTCTCAAATTTTTCCGATCAAATGCTGTGGGCAACATTTCATCGCCGGGTATTTAGATCAACGCACGCTTGAGAAATATGCCTTTAGATAACAGTGTTCCCAACACCGCCCGACAGACGGAATAATTCTTGAACATCGCCGATATCGACCTCGACATATTCCTTGACGACGTCTGTTCACTCGACAGACGCCCCCGGGCACCGTCAACGACGCGCCCTTGGACCGGAGAGCAACTTCGGCGCTTTCTCGAAGACCAGTGCGGACTGAAGCGTGCCCTGTCGTCTAGCCGGCCCAAGGGGCGGTTTGTCGTCCATCATGACGAAGCATTCCCCATTCTAAACGTGCTCTCTCAAAACGGTGCTGTGCCGCTAACCCTCACCCATATCGACGCTCATTCTGATCTGGGAACCGGGGTCGGGGACCTTTCGTGGAAAGACATTGGCGGGAGGCTGCTTGCCCTGACTCCGAAAGAACGCGCCGCAGCTATCCCGCATCATGGCATGGAGCGCATTTCGGCCGCGAACTATCTCTCATACGCATTGGCCTGCAGGTGGCTTCGGATGCTGACATATGTGCATCACGCGCATAGCGGTGACGACCTGATGCCCTTCTTTTTCCGAGACTTCGATCCGGCATGCGGCATTATGGAGTTGCGGTATGTGCCGCGCGTCCATGACGTCCGCTCAAGGGAAGAACTGCTTGCCCTGCCACACATCCTTGAGCCACCTATCCCGTTTCAAAAAGTTCCGGTTGAAGCTTATCGAGCCGCGGAACTGTTCGAGTATGTGATCCTTTGTCAATCGCCCGGGTACACCCCAGCTGAGGCCGACACCTTGATCCCGATCTTTCAGGATTACGTCGACTTCGGCGACGTTCGTGCCCAAGGTTTCCCAGGCTCGGGCTCCCTCCCGAGCGGCAAAGGAGAGGCTCAGTGACACTGGACGGCTTCCTGAGTTTCCTCGCGCTTTTCATTGCATTCTACACGATCGTATCGCCAGTAACGCGACTACGCGCGCAGTTGCATCTGGCGGTGCAAATTCCGTTGGCGCTTCTGGCAGTCTCGCTTGTCTTCTACTTCGAGTTTTTCTCCTTGGTGAGTCAGCCTTGCCTGTTAGCAAGCACTGAAGCCTGTACCTGGCTGACTTTCCCCAAGGATGGCAGCTTTACGCCACCCCAAGCCGCTTTCCTGGTCGTATTCGTGTGGATGATTCTTGCTTGGCGTCTCAACGTCCTGCTGAAGCCGGGGCCGCGCTCCATGGTGGCCGTCGGCAAGATCATGCAGACCCTGCTCTATGAACGTCGCTTCGCGGAACTGCTGGATTTCATACGACCGCATCTCGGTCTGATACAGGCCGTGGCCGAGCGGCAGCTACTACGACAGAGAGCACACGACTGGTTGGCCGATACGAACTGGCTGCGCCGTCAGCAAATCCGAACGTTCAAGCCGGCTGAGTGTGACGGGGACGAGCCGAAGCAGCCAAGGGCGGGCTATGGCAAACGGATATCTGAGGCTTTCCGGCGGCGAATTCGTTGGGCGAGGCACTTTGTCCCGGCCAGTAGTAGAGCTCAAGCCAGCGCCGAGACCCTTGTGCGCATGCTTTTGCGTTCTGAGGAGTTTAGGAAGTTCCTCGTCACGATGCGGCCGGACGCACTCCCGGACTTCATGGCAATTAAGCTGCAACCGCGTTTCGATTTCTCGGACAAGGCGCTGCGCGATTTGATCACCGACAGTGGCAGCAGGCTCTACCAGGAAATTGAGCAGAACCAGAATCTCGCGGACAAAGGTGGCTATGCAATCCCCGGGGAGAATGTCCTGCTCCGGTTTCTGTTCGGCGATGCCCAGGTGGCTCACAACTTGGGAGCCTGGAAGCCCATAGGCGATGCCGTCATCGACACCATCCGTGCGGGAGCACCCAGTGGCTATGTCGCCCATCTCAATGGGCGTGCCAATGATTTCGACGATGAACAATGGCACGATATCACTTTTGTCGGAATTCGGTATTTCGATATCATGGTCAATGAGGCTATGCGTCAGGGTGTTCCCTATCATATGTGGCTATTTTACCTGCCACTCTTCGTTACCGAACTGGAAGGAATCTACGATACGACCGGCCACAACATCGACACGATGGCTGAATTTCCAACCCGCAATGCCCGCCTGCTGTACGAAGCGTTTGACGTCATGGGCAATTGGGTGCGCAATATCCGGCATCTCGATAGCACATCGCGGCATGCTGTGATTCCGGCGATGAATGAGTTCTCGACAGGCGCCATCCCGGTCGATGCTGCCGTCGCTCTCGGCAATGCCATGGCGGTTGTCGCGCTTTCCGACCGCATCGGCGACACCTTTGCAGGCTATCTCCATGACGGAATCCTCCACGACATTGCGTCCCTCTCACATGAGGGGCTTGAAGGACGCATGCGAGCTCTTTTGATCCGGATGATCGTCGCAGGAGGTAATCGGCATCCGGCGGCTCGATATGGGCAGCGCCTCAAGACCTTCCTGGTAATGGCTGACCATGTTTTGCGCGGATCGGTCAAAGACTATGTCGCCGCGGTTGAGGCTGCTTTCCCGGAATCGCGGAGAGGCGGATGATAGACTTGGCCCGCGCCAAAGCCGCGCATCATTAGTCGTTGTCCTCCTCGATAAGCTGACCGACCATTTTCTCGGCATAGTCGAATGCGCTTGGCGTGAGGGAACGGATTTCGATCGGAATCTTCAGCGAGACAGCGTCTGTTAAGTTGCTCGCATGGATGCGAAACTCGATTGCTCCCAAAGCCTCTCTAGGGCCGTGCGGCTCGATAGAGACGTCGAAGTCCTCGTTCCCTTGGCCATGTCTCCACAAATCGCATGACAGACTCAGATCTGAGCCGGAAGAGCCTGCCCTGTAGTAGAAGCCTTCCGCATCATGCTGCTTGGGTATGAAGGGCAGCGCAGAAGGGATAGCTGAGTCAAGATTGTCCCACAGCCCAAAGCTGCGCATGTGCCTTCCCAGCATGTGGACATAGTTAGGGCGAGTTGGTGCCGCCGGAGGCGACGGAAGTCCTTTTCGTTCGGCGGTATCATCGTCAACATCGCGCTTAGGTCGCCAGATGTAAAAGCTTCCATGGGCTTTCATTTCAACAAGCGCGTTTTCAGCAGGCCGCGTACCGACATTCCGTGCACGAAAACTGGCCACCAGCTTCGATGTCTCAGCAACCAGCCGTTTATGAATGCGCCCTAACGCTTCCTCCAATGCTACTTCCCACTTCTTGTAGGCGTCGTGGTAGGCCTCGATCTGTTGATCGGTCGGAGGCATATGCAAGCCTTTTAGGGACTCTAACGAAATCCCCTTACTCGATGACACGGGCGGCACCGCCTTCGGGGGAATGAAATTCTTCCGCTCGGGAAATTTTTCTCGCGCTTGCCGCATCAGCGCTTCAATTTCGCTCGGGACCAATGCCTCAACATGCGGGTTGTCGAAGACAATCCTGTCAATAGGTTGACCACTTCCGTCAACGCAAGCCACCTCGAATTTCGGCTCGGCGGTGCGCAGGCGGACAATTTCAGCCTGCGCCGCTCTAAGTTCCTTATCGGCCTTTGTTTCTTCAGGAGGCGCTAGCCATGTCTCGGGAATAGCATAGTGTGCCACACCCGCCGTGACTGCAGACGCCATCACCCCTCCGTCGTGTGTGAGGACACCCACATCCAATTCTAAATTGTTTGTGGCAAAGCCGCTTGTGATCCCAACCAGCGTGTCATCAGCCTCATCGTAGTCGAGCGTAGTTGCCAGCGCCGCATTTGGTTTCAGACCGACCTGCAATGACAGCAAGATTTTAGGGTTCCTTTCGCGCAACACAATGGGATTGAGTTGGTTTGAGATTACATCACGTAGAAGCCCGTGTGCCTTTCGGGCACGTTTTCCTAGCCGTGTAGTCATCTCGCCTTTGCGCCTATCAATCTCCTTTTGAATTGGGCGGGTGACAATCAACTCGACTTGATCGAAGTCCCCTAGCTCCGACCACGGAAGCTCTCCAATATCTTTGCACTGAAAGAAAAGGTTGGTGTCGGGGAATAGGTGGATTCGAGTCTTGTTCATGAAGAAACCAACCGCCGGCGCAGCTAACGATTCCAGTTCACCGTATTGAATAGCGTATACAACTTGGCGGCGTACGTTTCGTCGACCTGATGGGCGAATGCGATCAATCCCAAGATATGACGCCGCATGCCGATAAGTGAGACGAAATTCCTTTTCAGCCTATGTTGTTCGGGGCCGATCTTTTGGCTTGTTAACGCGTATAGATGAGTTTCGATGTTGTTTCTGAAATTTTTGGTTAGTCTAGGCTTATCCGTGTCGATCAGCACGCCTAGGAGAACCTTCCGCCCGCCAGGAGACACGATCGTCGTCTTTTGGCGATGTGTTTCGAGCCCGAACTTCGCGAGTTCAGCCTCTACCTTTTTGACGAGACTCATCGCCTGTCGCCGGGTGGTTGTGGTGATCCGGGAGAAAGCCAAGTCGTCTGCGTACCGCGAATAAGCCCAATCCGCGGTGATCGCGATAAGGTCGAGTTTCTGGTCAAGGGTTTCCACCACCCGGTTCGCAAGCATAGGGCTCGTAGGGGCACCCTGAGGTAGGTGGCCTTTGGAGTGTTGGCGGTATGGGCGCCGGCCTCCACGTCCAAGAAGTGCACGCGCATCATTGCGATTGTGGTCCGCTAGCCTGGTACATATCCTGGCCATTTGAAATGATATCAATGCCCCGTAACCAAATGACCTAAAAACCTGATAGACAGAGTCCTCAAAAATAGACTCGAAGAAATGCCGGACGTCCATTTTGACGACCCACTTCGCACCCGCGTGCTTCTTAGCGGCATCAACGAGGTCTCGATCTCTTGTGAAAGCAAAACTGGCATGATGGGAGGGCGTGGCCTGCAAGATGTTCTGGGCAATCCAGCGCTGCACCCTCATCAATTTTGGATCTGGGACGCATATCGTACGATAACGGCGCGGCGGCGCCGGCACTGCGTTCGCCACCCCGCGCTTCTTCACTCGAAAAACCCGGTACGGGTCGATCTTTCGATGCGCAACCTCTTGAAGGAAGTCCGCGTTGACATCGGCAAGATGTGCAAGATGATTCAGTGTGAAGATGATCGGCAGGTCCGGGTGCTTCCGCTTGACCGCCGTTGCCGCCGCCAAGCAAGCCTGGATTGTGCTTTCGGACCTACCCTCCGACCGTGCGCCAACTATGAAGGCCTGAGAGTCCCAACGATACGGCATCTACTTTAGCGCGGCCCTGGCGGCGTCGCGTCGTCCGTCGAAATGAGCCTCCGAGGAGGTTGCCTGAAAGGCAACGATGGATGACGCGACGTGGACTTGCATTCACGAGCTCTTTCAGCGGCAATGGAAAACTCCATTCCCCAAGACAATGGATTCGTATCCATCATCACGGCCATCCCGAAGGATGACAATAGCTAGACGCTAGCGTGGGACTCTCAGAGTCTCTGGATAATATGCTTCCTGGTTGGTGGCAATGATCGGCTTAGATCCTTGAAGAGCTTTTCCCGACGCCAGAAAAGCGTACCCTTTATCCGTTAACCTACCGCTGCCCACTATTAACCCGTTTTGGAGAGCCTGGCGCAGAATGTCCATTAAGGTGGGCACAGGAAGCCCTGTTCTCGAAGACAAAGCGGTTTCCGATCCTTTGTGCCACCGTCCGCGTAGCAACGTCAGTACGAGTATTGTTAGGCGGTCCTCTTCCGTAAGTTCTCGTCCCATATGAATGCCGTTGTCGGCCGCCGCGTTTTCAACGACCTCAGCCACCGGCCTCACACCGAATAATCCATGAAGTTCAGGCGGCGCAGGTCCGTCGAAAAGCGCGCGCCAGCCATCGCGACTGCAGTGAACCATTGCCGGAGTGTTGTTCGGAATGCGGTAGCTGAAGGCTATCAGCGCGGCAACATTTTCGAATCCGTAGCGCCCACAACCTCGTCCCTCTGCGGGTCCATTGTTATCGATCAACTTCGTCCAAGCGAAGTACAAGCGTGGCGACGTGTTCCAACTCACAGTAGGGGCTATCCACTCAGCAGTGGTTTCCGGGCGCATCCGGTGTTTCCGAACGCTTGCAAGCCCAGATTCGGTTGCTGCTGCTGCGATCACCCGGAACTTGATGAGCTTCCTAGACATCCAAGAGCGAATTGTGGGCACCGCCCAAAACTTGTCCAGCATGGATCTAACGCGACTTCCGGAGCCAATGAAATCAGTGATAATCACAATCTCGCCGGCTGGGGCAGACTTGGCGCGGAGACTATCGGGGCCGGGATGATTCATGAAAATTTTGGGCCATGCATCCTTCTGTTGGGAGGCGACGAACGCGAGCAGGCCTTCGCTGCCTACCCTGGCCCGACCTCGAACGGGTTTCACAGCCGGAGGCCCGGATCTGCCGATTGCACGCCGGCGCACTCTGCCGTCTTTGTCGGGCAGGTCTTGTGATGTAAAAATAGCCGCTTCCTGGAACTCCCGCTCCGCGTAAAGTGCAACTCTCCTGTTTCGATGGCGAGTCCCTTTGGCGATGCGGTCCAGGGCAGTCCTAATTGATGTGACGACCTGCTCTTCGTTTAAGAGCAGCATGGCATCCAGCATCGCGGCGGCTTGAACGCGATCGCCCTCGGAAAACTGAGCCAGCCAAGATCTGCCTGTACTCGTTTGGCTTGATGTCAGAGGGGCTGCCATTGTTCCTGATCAACCGTTTCCGCGTTAGGCCACCCGCTTGGCTGACAGGCTCGGCGCGACAATCCCGCCCCTTGCAGTTCGCGATGCGAAGTCTGGTCTCCAAGGGCCGAAGCAACTCCGCCGACTTGGTATCCTAGCGATCATCAATGGCCGTAGCTAGCGTTGCCAGGTTCCCAAGAGAATAAGGCTCGGGCCTTGGCATTCTGGTGTACTGCCGAGCGTCATCTAGTACGAGGGAGTGTCCGCTTTCAGTAGATGTTAAATCCGGCTGGTATGATCGGGACAAGGCGCAAAGCCGCCGCTCGTCCCCTAATCTAATTGACCGCCCTTCGACTTACGAATGAGTCCTTCCGGCTCCATTCCGAGCGCGTCGGCGATGCGTCCGAGAACCGTGACACTAGCCGAAACATCAGCGCGTTCAATCGCTCCTATGTAGCGAGAGCTCAGCCCCGACCGCTCTGCTAATTCCTCTTGGGTCAGATGCCGCCTGTTTCGGGCATGCCGCAAATTGATAGCTAAGATTTCCTTTAGATCCATCCCGAGAGATAACTCGCGAATGGAACGATCATTCCAGGAACGATAGTTCCTATTCGCAGTTTTATATGCTATGAAGTGAACCCCCTTCGTCAGCAATGATGGTCACCTGAAATGAATGATGCCTCTGAGGTTCCAGTCGATAGCGACCGCTCTCTCGATCTCGTTCTTGCCCTCTGGGCCGAGTGGAAACAGGCTCGATATGTTTCGCTGATGCTATGTCGAGTGCAGCAGCGGTTGGAGGCACGAATGATGGTCGATACCGGAATTCAGGTATTGACTGCAGGCGCGTCCGCGCCGCGTCGAAGATCAGCAGCGACGTCCGACGCAGCCTCTCGATACGCCATAGCTTGCGAAGCCGAAGCTCTTGCCATGACCGAGGCGCTCAAACTTCAGGACGAAATGCCCGACCTCCGGTCCTCATCGCTCCTCGGCATTGTTGCTAAGTTGGAAATGATTGCCGGCGCCGACAGGGATATCGGTGATCCCACCGATTTCCCGTGGCCGCATATCGCTTCCGTCCTAAAAGACTTGAAGGCAATCACAGGGGATCTACATCGCAGTCGACCGGACCGCACCATTGTCCGTGCTGACGTGGCGAGATATTGGAACGAAGCCACCAAGTTTGTGATGGCGCTTTCGGACGAGGGTCCGCAGCGGAATGCGCCTGTCGCGTAAACTTTGCGTCGCCGTCGTAGGCGCAGGCCCCCAGCCCAGGTGCACCTCTCCCTTGGAGAATGGTGCCGATAAGAGCAGGTTAGAAAGCTTGGCGACGCCCCTCAACGAACTTCATGATATACGCGGTGGCGAAAACACATCGCCGTCGAACCTCGTTCGGTTGATCCCTGTCCGATTTATACGCTGCGGCGTGCCAATTGCACGATTGATGGTACGCGTCTCTTTGCTCGTCGCTGGTCATCGCGATGCTAGCTCTCGTGAAGCCGGCACCAGACACAGGCAATGGTTCTTCCCTCATCGAAACCGCCGCTGCGGTAGCGCCGGAAGAGCTTCGCAAAGCCATGCTTGAGTTCGTCGAAGCGCTTGCCATCGCTGATGCTAGGCGCGATCATCTCGTCGCTATCGGCTCATCGATTGACCGAAGTTCTGCAATTGATTCGGATCACGCCCAGAAGGCTCCCAAGATATGACGCGAGCCGCTATCTACGCTCGTTTTTCGACCGAGCTTCAAAACGAAAAGTCCACCGAAGACCAAATCGCCCTTTGCCGCGCTTATGCAGCTCGCAACGGTTTAGATGTCGTTGCCGTCTATGAGGATAAGGCGCGCTCCGGAGCGTCGTTGTTCGGTCGCGACGGGCTCCTGGCTATGCTGGAGGCGGCCGGCCAAAAAACGTTTGATGCGGTAGTCGTCGAAGCGCTTGACCGCCTTTCACGCGACATGGCGGATCTCGCGGGTCTTCATAAGCGGCTCTCTTTTCTCGGTATCGAAATCCAGGCAGTTCATGATGGTATCGCCGATGCGGTCCTCATCGGTATTCGTGGGCTGGTCGGTCAAATGCAGAGGGAGGATGGCGCCAAGAAGGTGCGGAGGGGCATGGCTGGCGTTGTCCGTGATGGACGTCACGCCGGAGGCCGGGCCTATGGCTATCGACCTATCTTAGGTCGCCCTGGCGAACTTGAAGTCGTCGAACGGGAGGCAGAAGTTGTCAGGCGCATTTTTGACGCCTACTCTGCTGGTCGAACCCCACGAGACCTAGCTGGTGATCTCAACCGCGATGGGATAGCGCCGCCGCGAGGAACACGCTGGAACGGCTCCACCATCAACGGAAATGCCCAACGCGGGGTGGGTCTGCTCTTTAACGAACTCTACGTTGGTCGGATCATTTGGAACAAGGTCCGAATGGTAAAGAACCCCGATACTGGCAAGCGCGTCTCTAGGCCAAATCCGAAGGACCAGTGGCAGACGAAAGAGGTTCCGCATCTTCGCATTGTCGACGACGACGTTTGGCAAAAGGCACAGGCACTCAAAGTCGCGAGGGTGAACGCATCCTCTCGTTTCAAGCGCCGCCCGGCGCACTTGTTATCCGGCCTACTTCGCTGCGGCATCTGCGGATCGGGCATGTCGGTTCACGATCGTGACAAGACCGGCAAAACGCGTGTCAGGTGCTCCGCCGTTCGTGAAAGCGGGAGCTGCTCCAACCGGCGCATTATTTACTTGCCCGAGATCGAGAGGGCAGTCCTCGATGGCATGCGCGAGCAGTTGAAAGCGCCGGACCTGATCGAGGCATACATCCGCAAATATAACCAGGAGCGCCGAGAATTGGCGGCACGGTCGAACTCGATGCGCTCAGCGCTAGAAGCCAAGCGCGATCGGGCAAAAGGCGAACTTCAGCGGGCGATCGACCTTGTGATCAGGGGCGTGATTGCTGAAGAGGATGCCAAGCAGCGGATCGCAGAACTCAAGTCACAGCTTTCTCTGATCGAGGCGGAACTCTTTAGTCTCGATGAGCCACCATCAGCCGTGGCTCTCCATCCAGCCACCTTGCAGCGGTATACCAAAACCGTCGATGGCCTTTCAAAGGCGTTGGCCGACCACGCGACTGCTGCAGATGATCGTGGCCCACTTATCCAAAACTTCCGAGAGCTTGTTCATAGCGTTACGGTGTACCCAAAACCTGCACGGAAAGGCTTCGAAATCGAGGTCAAGGGCAAGCTCGCCGCCCTTATTGGCGGAGCAGCGTTCCCTACCGCGCGGTACACCGGAAAGCCCACCCCATTAGGCGGCCGCTACGGTGCGGCCGTCAGAGACGATAGTGGGTATGAAGTGGTAGCGGGAGGCCGTTTTGTCCCGACCCCCGGTTCAAACGTCGACACTCTACGCGAGAAACTCGCGCGTCCTCCGGAATGTCAGATTCAGCGCGTTATCGTATCGGGGCTGGGTTCGGCCGCACCGGCACGCACACTCTGAACTTGGCGCTTGAAATGCTCGGGTTCGGATCGTGCCATACATGGAGGACGTCAACTCTAACCCAGAGCACCGCGACCTGATCCGCGCCGCCGGGCGTGGCGAGCCGGTGGATTGGGACGTCGTCTATGTCGGTTACAAGTCGGCAGTCGACTGGCCGACGGCCTATTTCTGGCGCGAACTCGCTGAAAATTTCCCCGACGCCAAGCTCATCCTCACCGTTCGCAACCCCGAGGACTGGTACAGGAGCGCACGCGCCACGATCTTCAACACCATGGGCGAGACCTCCGACCCGCAAAGTTTTGGCAGGGCCGTCATAGAGACGAAAATTTTCGGCGGTCGTCTCTACGACGAAACCCATGCTATCGAAGTGCTCGAAGCCCACAACGCCGAAGTGATCTCGGCTTTCCCGCCGTCGCGCCTGCTGGTCTATCAGGTGGCCGAAGGCTGGCCGAACCTTTGCGCCTTTCTCGGCGTCCCGATCCCGGCCGAAACCTTCCCACACAGCAACACCACTACCGAATTCCGAAGCCGCTTCGCCAAATAAGCCCCGCACCGAGTTCGAGGCCGCGGCCCGGGTAACGCGCGTAGCAGCCTGTCTACGCCCGCTCCGATGCTTGAAACCAATAGAAGCGGGTGCATCATCAGGGGGAGGATGACCGCTGTTGGGCGCGAAGGTGCCATTGCGGCTAGCGGCTCGGATGTCCGCTTCTGGACGGCGGTCATGATAAGTTCAATGGCCAACTTGGCGGCCCAATGCTGACTGGCAGATTGGGCGCCGTATCCAGCCCGTCCGGTTTTGGACAAGCTTGGCCACACTCTCCAACGGATCTTGGAACAGCTGCGGTTGGCTTTGCCGGCCGGGCGAGTGCATTGTTGCCCACTAACGCTTGCGCAAGAAAACCGGTACGACGTGGTGAAAAGCGATTCCCTCATCGCGGTGTTCACCCCCGGTAATCGCTGCAAACCATGCTGCCGCAGCGCCAAGCGCTGAGCCTGCAGCAGTCGCGAAGCTAAAAATGGCAGTTATGTGGGCTGAAAGGCGCACCGTACTTTCGTTGAGTGGCGCGTCAGGGCGATTGACCACGGCGGCCGCGCCGTGTCCACCAATCATCGCCAAGAAAAACGCGGCTCCAAGTGTCGCTAGGGCCCAGACTGCGATGCCGTGTATGCCATCGCGGAATTCGCTTTCACTTTCGTTGCTATCTTCCCAGCGCGTGCGCATTCGTCCAGCTACATAACCGCCGGCTGCGGAACTTGCTATAGCAATGATAACTACCCACAGCCCGGCCACCAGCACATTCCAGGAGGCGCCACCGTTGGGAAGAGTCGGAGAACCCAGCGCCAAACCAACGCTCGACCCGAATTGCAGAAGAACCACCGAAACGGCGCAAGCGATTACACCCCCGCCAAATATGCCTCCCCACTCAAGATAGGACGATGTAGCCACTTTTGGGGGCACTGCGGCGCTTTCCGTTGGGGCTATTTTGGCCATGATCTTACCGAAGTCCAAGAAATGACAGAATGAACAAAACGATCACGACGAGGCCAACAAGATAGATTATTCCGTTCACGGCATCCTCCTCCTGATTGCTGACCGAAACACAACGTCTCCGGGATGTTTTGGTTGCAAAAGAGCCTGGCCCGGAAATCTGGACATTGACGATAGGTGGAAATTCCGCCTGAGCTCGGCATTCCCAATGATGTACGCATTTAAGCAGCGGCGAAGCTGATTCAATGCATCCGTTGCCCTGCTGGACCGGAATGGAGCCGCAGAACGAACCCGCTACGCGGGAGGGCGCGAGCGGTTGAGGTAAAGATCAAGAACCGGTCGTTGCGCTCGCGTTGAGCGTGGTCCGGCGGGGGCAGAGCATGACGGGCTTCTTCAACAAGGAGCCTGACCATGCCCCATTCAGTTCTCGAAGCTCCGATCAGCCCGTTGCGCCAACGGCTGATCGACGACATGAACATGCGGCGTTTCTCACGCGAGACGCAGCGCAACTACCTTCGCGACATCGGACGCCTGGCGACATTCCTCGGGCGTTCACCAGACGCTGCTACCGCCGACGACCTGCGCCGGTTCCAGATCGAGCAGCACGACGACGGCGTTCCGGTGCCGACCATGAACGGCATCGTGTCGGCACTGCGCTTCTTCTTCACCCACACGCTCGACCCCCCGGACCTGGCGCGAAGGCTTGTCCGGCTGGCGCATCCGCGCAACCTGCCCGTGGTGCTCAGCCGCGACGAGGTGGCCCGGCTGCTCAACGCCACCACGTGTCTCAAGCACCAGCCGCATTATCAGTCGCCTATGGCGCGGGCCTGCGTGTGGCGGAGGTGTCGACGCTGAAGGTCGCCGACGTCGATAGCGAGCGCATGCTGCTACGGGTCGAGCGCGGCAAGGGCGGGCGCTACCGCAACGCCATCCTCGGAGGACCTGCTCACGCTTCTGCGTGAGTGGTGAAAGGTCGGACCATGGAGCAACCCAGCATACCGCGCGCGCTGGCAATCTGCCGCAAGCAAGGCTGGAAGTTCGACATTGATGAAACGGTTCGGCTATCGTGCCGCCTTCGCCGGCGGCGTCGAGGCGACCGCTTCGATGGGTGGCCAGATCATGCCGCCGGTGATGGGCGCCGTCGCCTTCATAATGGCCGAGACCCTCGGTATCGAGTATCGTGAGGTGGTGCAGGCGGCGATCATTCCAGCCGTACTCTATTTCGCGTCGGCCTTCTGGATGGTTCATCTCGAAGCGGGTCGCGCCGGCCTGATGGGGCTGCCGCGTTCGCAACTGCCGTCACCACTTGCCGCGCTTAGAGAACGCTGGTTCCTGATCCTGCCGCTGGCAGCGCTCGTCTATCTGTTGTTTTCCGGCTACACGCCGCTTTATGCGGGCACCATTGGCTTCGCGATGACTGCGCTGCTGATCCTCGGCGGTTCAGTTGCACTTGGCCTGCCTTCACAGGCGTTTGGTGTCATATTCTGGATCCTGCTCGGCGTCGCGGCTGCCAGTTTCTTCAAGTTCGGCATCGGCATCGTGCTGGTGACGGCCGGAGCGCTCATCTTCGTCAACTTGTTTGTCAAGGGCGGCATGGACACGCTTAATGCCTGTCGCGATGCACTTGCTCAGGGCGCTAAGTCTGCGCTTCCGGTTGGTATCGCCTGTGCCATTGTCGGCATAATCGTGGGCACTATGACATTGACCGGTATCGCTAACACATTCGGCGACTACATCGTCTCGGTCGGCCGCGATAGCTTGATCCTATCGTTGATATTGACGATGATCACCTGCCTCGTTCTTGGCATGGGCATTCCGACGATCCCCAACTATATCATCACGTCGACGATCGCCGGACCGGCATTGCTGGCGCTGGGTATTCCGCTACTCGTCAGTCACATGTTCGTTTTCTATTTCGGAATTATGGCCGACCTTACACCGCCAGTGGCACTTGCCTGTTTTGCTGCGGCACCCATCGCGAAGGAAAGCGGGCTAAAGATTTCGATTGAGGCTATCAAGGTCGCTGCCGCCGGTTTCGTGATTCCCTTTATGGCGGTCTACACGCCGGCCCTGATGCTGCAGCCCGGCGGAGCTTTGGCCAACGAAATCGGCTTCTATCCCGCCGTTGTCTATATCGTGTTCAAGACAGCTCTTGCCATCTCGCTTTGGGGCGCTGCGGTCGTGGGCTTCCTCAAAACTCACATCGCTTGGTGGGAAAGACTGCTCGCAACGGCTGCGGCGTTTGCGCTGGTTGCGGCGGTCCCGATATCGGATCAGCTAGGGTTTGCGCTCGCCGTGACCTTCTTCGGCCAACATTGGTATCGCACCCGGATAGCCGTCGGAACCGTGGACCGATGAGCCTTTGCATCCTTGCTGCCGGCAAAATCACGGTGCTCGTCGGTGCCACCTTCACGTTGTCATGGACGCATTCGGTGGAAAAGACCCGCTGGGAAGAAAAGTGGCGGGCGACATCTGCTGGATTGCAAATCGTCGAGGCGCGCATCCAAGGCTCTGGCGCCGGGATGGACCCGCCAGAAGGGTCGCGGTTTGAGAAGGGTTGGTGGGTCTATGCGCCCGACAGGAAAGCACTTCCCCGGCTCGTGCTTGCTGCATCGGGAGCGACAGGCGAGGGCTGGACCATCTGCGACAACGGTACGTGCATGGTTTTTGGGAACGCAGCCGATGACCCTGTGGCTTTGCGAGCATTCAATAACTCGATCCGGTAGGAACACCGCCGACCTATGCCGCTGCGCTATTACAGCTGTTGGTGACGCCTGAAATCCGCCAGGCGCGCCATTGTTTTCGATCAGTTGAGAAAATCGGCACGGTGCGGCGTAAAGCTGTCGACCAGCCGTCCCGCTTCCAGCGCCTTGACGCCATGCACCAGACCGGACGGCACGATGAAGCTGCCGCCGGCCTCGAGAATTTCCGTCCGCCCGTCGATGGTCACCTCGAAACGGCCCTCGGCGACATAGCTTGACTGGACATGCGGGTGCGAATGCAAGGCGCCGACGCCACCCTTGTCGAAGCCGAATTCAACCAGCATCAGCTCATCGGTGGAGAGGAGAACGCGCCGCCTGTTGCCGTCTGCCGTCGGCGTCCAGGCGCCCTCGCCGGCATGCGCGAAGATCTTGGTCTTGGTCATGTCCTCTCCTCAGCGCGCCAGCCAGCCGCCATCCACCGGAACTGCGGCGCCATGCATATAGTCGGAAGCCCGTGCCAGCAGGAAGACGGCGGCATCGCCAATGTCCGACGGCTCGCCCCACCGCCCCGCTGGAATGCGCCCGAGAATGGCGGCACTTCGCTCGGGGTCGGCCCGCAGCGCCTGCGGCGGCGTAGGACAGCGGGCAGAGGGAAACGCGCGCTGGCGGCGCCTTCTACCGGTTTTGCTGGCGGCACCGCCGAACGAACGGAACATGAGCGGACATCGTCAGTTTATTGTTGTTCGCATTCGTCAAAAAAGGCCGCTGCCATGTCCCGTACCGTTGGTGATTTCGTCGTTTCGCGACTCCATGAATGGGGCGTGCGCCGGATGTTCGGATATCCAGGAGACGGGATCAACGGAGTTTTCGGTGCCCTCAACCGTGCGAGGGGCAAGATCGAATTTATCCAAGCTCGGCATGAGGAAATGGCAGCCTTTATGGCCTGCGCCTATGCAAAATTCTCCGGCGAACTGGGCGTATGCATAGCGACGGCCGGCCCCGGTGCGACGCATCTGCTTACGGGTCTCTATGATGCCCGTATGGACCACCAGCCGGTTCTGGCCATCGTCGGACAGCAGGCACGCAGCGCCATCGGCGGTCACTATCAGCAGGAGGTCGATCTTGCGGCGCTTTTCAAGGACGTGGCGGGAGCGTTCGTGCACCAGGCCTCGGCCCCCGCGCAACTGCGCCACCTTGTCGACCGCGCCATTCGCATTGCGCTGGCGCACCGGACGGTCACGGCGCTTATCTTGCCGAATGATCTCCAGGAGATGGGCTATGAAGAGCCACCGCGGGCCCACGGCACCCTACATTCCGGAGTAGGCTATCGACCCCCAACGGTAGCACCGCACGCCGATGACCTGAAGAAAGCAGCGGATGTTCTCAACGCCGGGAAGCGGATAGCCATGTTGGTTGGCGCTGGCGCTCTCGGCGCGACGCAGCAGGTGATCGAGGTTGCAGACCGGCTGGGCGCCGGTGCCGCCAAGGCATTGCTGGGCAAGGCGGTCTTGCCAGATTCCCTTCCATGGGTAACCGGATCGATTGGACTGCTGGGCACCGAGCCGTCCTGGAACCTCATGCGCGACTGCGACACGTTGCTGATGATCGGCTCGGGCTTTCCCTACGCCGAGTTTCTGCCAAAGGAAGGCCAAGCCAAAGGCGTCCAGATCGACCTCGAACCAGGCATGATGTCGCTGCGCTATCCGATGGACGTCAATCTCGTCGGCGAAGCTGCCGAAACACTCGAGGCCTTGCTGCCGCTGCTGAAGCAGAAGAAGGACACATGGCGCAAGCAGATCGCAAAGGACACGGTCTCTTGGTGGAAGCTCCTCGAGAGCCGGGCGCATGTCAAGGCCGACCCAGTCAACCCGCAGTTGGTCGCATGGGAACTGTCGTCGCGATTGCCCGACAATGTCATCCTGACCAGCGACTCCGGATCCTGCGCCAACTGGTATGCACGCGACATCAAGATCAGACACGGCATGAGCGCCTCGCTGTCAGGCGGTCTGGCGTCCATGGGCGCGGCGGTTCCCTATGCGATTGCCGCGAAATTCGCCTATTCGCACCGAGCGGTCGTCGGCCTTGTCGGCGACGGCGCCATGCAGATGAACAACATGGCGGAGCTGATCACCGTCGCGAAATACTGGAAGAACTGGGCGGACAGCCGCCTTGTCATCTGCGTTTTCAACAATCAGGATCTCAACCAGGTGACGTGGGAACAGCGTGTCATGGAAGGCGACCCGAAATTCGAGGCCTCGCAGCAAATTCCCGACGTGCCCTATCATCGCTTTGCGGACCTGATCGGGCTGAAGGGGCTGTTCGTCGATCGCCCCGAAGAACTTGGCGGAGCCTGGGACGAAGCCCTCGCATCCGATCGCCCGGTCGTCCTCGAGGTCAAAACCGATCCAGAAGTGCCGCCACTCCCCCCGCACTTCACTTTTGACCAGATCAGGAACCTGACCTCGTCCCTCGCCAAGGGCGACCCCGAAGAGATGGGCGTCATCGGGGGAACTGTCCGACAGGTGCTAAGTTCTATATTGCCGGGGCAAGACTGAATGGTCGGCGATTGGATGTTCGGCACGTCAAAGAATGATGCGAGACCGAGCGTCGTCTACGCGAGCGAGGCGGAAATGCCGACCATATGAGGGACCCGCTGGCGGCTGGAGGTCGGCGAAATCAGTCGCAGCGATTAACGCGAGAGAACATGTCGTCTTGCGGACCCAAAGCTCCTTTCGAGCCAGAACAAGCCTGAAGGATAGATGTGCGTCAGCTGCGCCTGGGCAAAGTCTTCTCAACCACATCCGCTTGAGTTCTGTGAAAATGGCGCCAAGGCTACTGCGCGGGAGTCGACATCGCGTCGAGCCGGTTGGCCATTTTTTGCCAACCACACGCTGGGCGAGTTGAAGACCTGGTCGGATCGCAACCTGGAAGAACGAGCTCGCTTGACGCATCCCACTCCTCTTCGTCCATCATCGTTCGTCCACTGCTAAGGACGATCTGCTTGATGAAGGCGAAATTTGTGCGCAAGTTCGGGAGCAGGCAGATCGAAATCGGTCAAACCGATCATGTCACTGGTCTTGTCCCGCCACACTTCGGGCGCGCGCGAGCCGCGCCTCACCTGCCAAAGCCGCCCAGCGCGGTCGACTGATTGGAGCTGCCATCGATAGCCGCTCGCCGCGGCAATGACCGACACGGATCATTCGCGTACAGCGGCTAACAATTCTTAAGAGGGAGGGCGCACTAGTTCTCGCCCAGTATGAAATCGGCGCAGCGGTCGCCGATCATGATTGCTGGCGCGTTGGTGTTGCCGCTGGTCAGCCTGGGCATGATCGATGCATCCGCGACGCGCAGGCGCGGCACACCGCGCACGCGAAGCTGCGGATCGACCACAGCCTGATCGTCCGTTCCCATCCGACAGGTGCCGCAGGGGTGATAGACCGTCTTGGCGTGGCGGATGATGTGGTCGACTATTGCCGCGTCGCCGAGATCGTCGGCATGGCCGGGCGCGAGCTCCTCGGCAACGACCTCGCGCAGCGCCGGCTGGCGCACGATGGCGCGCGCGACCTTCATGCCGGCGAGCAGCAAAGCTAGATCGTCGGTGTGCGAAAGGAAGCCGGTGGTGAAGCGGATCGGATCGCTTGAATCGCGCGAGCGCAGCAGCACCGAGCCGCGCGATTTCGGCCTCAGCACGCATGGGTTTAGCTCCATGCCGTGGCGTTCGATTGAGCCGTGCTCGGCGCTTTCGATCATCACCGGCAGTACATGGAACTGCACATCGGGCCGGCCGTCGCCGTCGGTGTCGAAGAAGCCGCCGCTTTCGACCACGTTGGAGGTGAGCAGACCTCGCCGGAACATGAGATATTCGATGCCGTGCCGAAGCGCTTTGAAGCCGCGATCCTCGCCGAGCAGCGAGACAGGCTTGCGGGTCAGCGCGTAGAGCGGGGCCGCGACATGATCCTGCAGATCCTGGCCGATCGCCGGCATATCACGGATGACTGGTATGCCCATTTCCGCGAGATGCGCCGCCGGCCCGAGGCCGGACAGCATCATCAGCTTCGGCGTGGCAAGCGCACCGGCGGCCAGGATGACTTCGGCCTTCGCGGAAGCTGTATGGCTCTGCCCGTCCGGCGTTGTGTAGGTCAGGCCGGTCGCCGCGCCATTCTCCAGCGTCAGCCCGGTCACCAGCGCATCTGTGACTATTTTGAGATTGGCATTGCCGGCAAGTGGCCGCAAAAACACTTTCGCTGCCGACTGCCTTTCACCGTTTGCGGTCGTCGTCTGGTAAAACCCGACGCCCTCCTGCCGCTCGCCGTTGAAGTCGTCATTGAAGCGATAGCCGGCCTGCTGCGCGGCTCGCACATAGGCGAGCGACAGCGGATGCCGGTAGCGCGCATCCGAAACCGGCAGCGGACCGTCTATGCCATGCCGTTCGCCGGCCAGCCTTTCGTTGCGCTCCAGCCGCTTGTAGACCGGCAGCACGTCGTCCCAGCCCCAGCCCGGGCAGCCGAGATCGCGCCAGCCGTCATAGTCCTCCGGCTGACCCCTTATGTAGAGCATGGCGTTGATCGACGAGCCGCCGCCGAGCGTGCGTCCTTGTGGGATCGGCAGCGAGCGGCCGCCGACGCTCGGCTCCGGCTCCGACTGGTAGATCCAACTTCGCGCCGTGCCGATCACCTTGGCGAAGGTGGCGGGCATGTCGATGAAGCGCGTGTTGTCGGCCGGACCCGCCTCGACGATGAGTACGCGCTTGCCCGCCGCGACCAGCCGGTTCGCCACGGTGCAGCCGGCGGATCCGGCGCCGGCAACGATGTAGTCATAAACCTCGGCCATCTGGTCAGGCGTAGCGCATGATGGCGGTTTTGGCCTCGAGGTAGCCCTCGATCGCCGCACGGCCATGCTCGCGGCCGATGCCGGACTGTTTGAAGCCGCCGAAGGGGGCCGCGGGGTCGAGCGTGTTGTGCGAGTTGACCCATACCGTGCCGGCCTTGAGGCCGTGGATGGCGGTCATCGCTTTGCCCATGTCGCGGGTCCAGATCGAGGCCGACAGGCCATAGCGCGTGTCGTTGGCAATGCGGATAGCCTCATCGAGATCGGCGACCGGCATTGCCACCACCACCGGTCCGAACACCTCTTCGCGCACGATCTCCATGTCGGGCCGGACGTGATGCAGGATAGTCGGCGCCACATAGTGTCCCTTGGCCGGAACCGCCCGCGCGCCACTCACGCGTTCGACGCCTGCCGCAAGGCTGCGCTCGACAAAGCCCTGGACGCTGTTGCGATGCTTGGCCGAGACCAGCGGGTTGATCTGTGCCTCTGCGTCGCGGCCGGCGCCCATCGTCATGCCGTCGGCGATCTCGGCCAACCGCGCCAGCGTGCGATCATAGATCGACTTCTCGATCAACAATCTCGCCGCCGAGGTGCAGACCTGGCCCTGGTTGAAGAACATGCCGAGCCCGGCCAGCAGCAGCTCGATGCCGTCTTCCATGTCGGACAACAGGATCATCGGCGACTTCGAGCCGAGCTCTAGCGTGAACCGCGCGACACGGTCGACCGCGGCGTGGCCGACGCGTTTTCCCACTTCCGTCGAGCCGGTGAAGGTGAGCTTGTCGATGCCGGGATGGCGGATCAGCGCTTCGCCGGTGACGGAGCCGCTGCCGGTGACGATGTTGACGACGCCGGGCGGGAAGCCGACCGCCTCGATCAGCTCAGCGAGCCTGAGCAGGCCAAGCGGCGTTTCCTGCGGCGGCTTCAAGACGACCGTGCAGCCGCAGGCGAGCGCCGGGGCGATCTTCCACATGCCGATCAGCAGCGGAAAATTCCACGGCACGATGGCACCGACGACGCCGACCGGCTCCATGACGGTCATCGCATGGTGCTTGGCGCCGGGGGGCACCGGAATCGAGACCTGGAAGGTCGAGCCCTCGATCTTGGTCGCCCAGCCGGCATAGTAGCGCAGCCAGTCGACCGTGCCGCCGGCGCTGAGCATGCGGGCGACGCCGAGCGACTTGCCGTTCTCGATACTCTCGATCTCGGCGAGAAGATCGGCGTCGGCCTCGACCGCGTCGGCAAGCCTCAGCATCAGGTTCTGGCGGTCGACCGGCCGCATCGAGGCCCATGGGCCTTCGAGCGCTGCCCGGGCAGCGCGCACCGCCTGGTCGACGAGTTCGGGGCCACTTTCGGGCACATGCGCGACGATCTCGCCCGAGGCGGAATCGTCAACAGCGAGACCGTCGCCGGCGAGGCCGTCGACGAAATGGCCATTGATGAAGGGCCGGTGCGAGCGCGACAGGAATGCGGCGGCGGCGGTGCTGATCGGCGGCACGGTTCTCTCGTTCACGCCATTCCTCCTCGAAATCCGATGAACAGTCTTGAGAGGGTTATGGAGCGTGCCGACGCGCTTCAAGCCGCTGTGGGCGTGAGTGCGCTTTCAGTCAAAACAAAGTTCCCGCTCGGACAAGACGGCTCGCCTTTGACCAATCAAGATTGGACAACGAGATCGGCCACGCTGGTACGTTCTTGATCGGTCTTGGAGGCGGCGGCGGTTGAGCGCGATTCTCGGCAATGCGATGGTCATTACTGCGGCACTGCCGCTATTGTTCGGCATCGTCCTGGCCCTGCTTTCACGGTTTGCCGTGCCGGCGTCATCGCCGGTGCTCACGCTGCTCTGGGCCGCACTGCTCCTGTTCTTCTATTGGGACACGCTCGGCCCGCCCGTCATGCCGCCGGTTGCCGCCAGCCAGAAGCTGGTCTATCTCGCCTTTGCCGGCACCGTCATCTGTATCCTGCCTGAGCGGATCCTGGCAGGCCGGACGGCAAGCGTTCTCGCCGTTGTTGCCCTGGCGGCAGCATTCCTCTGGCTCGGCTGGCGTCGCATTGCCGCCGGCTCGCTCGACCTGCAGATGATCGCAGCACTCGCCGTTGCCCTGCTGGCGCTCATCGGTGCGGCGATGCTCATGGCGCGGCCATCCTCGCCATCGCCTTCGGCCGAGGAGCCGTTCCTGGCGCCGGCTGCCGCCCTATCCATGTCGCTCTCCGGCGCCATCGTCTCGGTGCTTGGCGCATCGATCGTCACCGGGCAATTGCTCGGCTCGCTCGCCGCGCTGACCGGCGGCTGGTGCCTTGTCAAGTATCTCGCGACTTTGCGCGGTGGCGCAGCCTCCGCTTGGAGCAAAGGCGTGGAATTCCTGCTGCTCTACGCTGCCGTCACGGTGCTGATCCAGGTGGCACTGCTCGCCCCCAAGGCTAATCCCTTGGCCCTCATCCTATCATCCTTGCCGCTGCTCGCCGCCGTGCTCGTGGGCGACCGGCTGCAAGGCCTCCTTCCCGGCGCACGGCCCTTGCGGCCGCTGATTGCCGGTCTCGTGATCGCCCTTCCGGCGATGCTGGCCATCGTGACGGCGATCGTCTGGGCGCCGCACGGGGCCGCTCTTGGCTTTTCCTGAGCCGCTTCAACAACCACAAATAGGGAGAGATATATGAGTACGAAGAGATTGATTGCCGCGCTCGCTTTTGCTGGCGCCTCCATGCTGGCATCGGCCGCCTATGCCGACAATTACGAGATCGACGGCCAGCACGCCTGGGTCTCCTTCACCATCAAGCACGGCATTTACAGCGTCGCGCACGGCCAGTTCGACGCGGTCAAGGGCGCGATCGTAATGGACAAGGCTGACGTCACCAAGAGCAGCGTCAAGGCAGAGCTCGACGTCGGCGCCATCCACACCGCTTTCGATCAGCGCGACAGCGACCTGAAGGGGCCCGATTTCTTCAACGCAGCCGAATTCCCGACGATCTCCTTCGAAAGCACCAAGGTCGAGAAGATCGACGATAAGACCGGCAAGGTCACCGGCAACCTCACCATCAGCGGCGTCAGCAAGGAAGTCACGCTCGACGTCAAGCTGCTCAACGAGGCCCCGGCGCCGTGGGATGCGACACTGACCAAGGCGGCCTTCAGCGCCACCGGCAAACTGAGCACCGCGGACTTCCCGATGGCCAAGGCCGCCGACGGGTTCGGCCTTGGGCCTGAAGTAGACATTGCCATCGATCTGGAAGCGATCAAGAAGTAGATCACTGCAGTCGGCGGACCTGTGGTGGCCGCCGCGCGGCTCAGATGTCGCGCGGCGCTTCGCCAGGTGGTTCTGAAGTGCGCGTTCAGTCAAAACAAAGTTCCCGCTCGGACAAGACTGCGGAACGGCTTCGGCGCAATATCCTCAGAGAAGATCGGCACATGGCCAACACCGGCCTTTAGCCGGCGCGACAGCACCACTCGGGATGGACCAATGAGATTTTCCGGCAAGACGGCACTCATCACCGGCGGCGGCACCGGCATCGGCGCGGCCGTCGCCCGGCGCATGGCAGCCGACGGCGCCAGGGTGGTGCTGATGGGCCGGCGGCGCGAACCGCTCGAAGCCGTTGTCAGGGATATTGGCGGGCTGGTTGTGCAGGGCGATGCCGCCGACGCCAAATCCGTGCGCGCGGCCCTTGCGCAAGTGCATGACAAATTCGGTCCGGTCGACATTCTCGTCGCCAATGCCGGCGGCCACGGCGTCGGCCCGACTGTATCGATGAGCGACGAGACCTGGGCGCTGGCGACGCGTCTCAACCTCGACACCACTTTCGTCTGTGCCCGCGAGTGCCTGCCGGACCTGATCGCGCAGAAGGGAAACATCGTCGTCGTCGCCTCGATCGCCGGCCTGTTCGCCGGCCCGGCGGCGGCCGGCTACGTCACCATGAAGCACGCCTGCGTCGGCCTCGGCAAATCGCTGGCGCGCGACTATGGCCGCCAGGGCGTGCGCACCAACATCATCTGCCCCGGCTGGGTGGCGACCGACATGGCCGACGAGCAGATGCAGGTCGTCGTCGAAAAACACGGCCTCGACTCTATCGAGGAAGCCTATCGCATGGTCACCAGGGATGTGCCGCTCGGCCGCCCGGCGACGCCAGAAGAAGTGTCCAACGTCATCTGCTTCGTTGCTTCAGGCGAGGCGGCGATGATGAACGGTTCGATCCTGACCATCGACGGCGGCGCCACCGTCGTTGACCTGCCAACGCTTGCTTTTGTCGATTGATTTGGAGATGGCGATGAACGACCAGAACAGACCTGCCGACTGGAAGCACTTCGACGATTTCGCCGCCGGCATCGCCACCAACCGTCTGCCGACGACGGACGCGTTGCGCGGCCAGACCTTCAAGATCACGCTGAACACCGGCCGCGTCATCGACCTCGCCTTCACATCGGCCGATACCGTGGCCTGGAGCGAAGGCAGCGATGCCGGTGCCGACTGGTACGAGGCGCTGGAAGTGGCGCCACAGGTCTTCTTCATCAACATGGTTTTCGCCACGCGGCTGACGGAAGATGAGGCCTTCATCATCGACATCGGAACGCGGCGTGTGCTTTCGGTGCGCGAGCGGGTGCGTGAGCCTGGCGAGGCGCCCGGCGAGCCACGCGTCGCGCAGGTCTATTCTGCAGGTGTGCTTGGCGATCCCTCGGTTCCGCCTGCCGGTACCGAACCCGCGCCGACCCGCGATCTGATCGGTCTGACCGCGCACTACACATACAGCCCCAACCACGTCTACGAGCACATCTATCTGAGCTCTGAACGCTATGCCTGGCAGAACCTCGTCGGCGTCCAGCGCGGCCATGGCGATGTCGATCTCGCCACCACCTGGAAGTTCGCCGAAGGTCTCTACGTCTTCGGCTTCCGCGAGTTCATCATCCCGGTCGCCTCGCTGTTCTTCTACAATTGGGAGACGATGCGCTCGACCGGCAAATTCCTTGGCGTCACCAGCCAGGGCAAGATCGAGAACAAGCCGGCCGGCGCCTTCATCGAGAAGAAATCCACAACCGTCTACGGCCCGGGCAAGGCGCCCGTCTAAGCAAACAGGTGAGTAGTATGAGCAGGAATTACGAGGTCATCAAGGCGCACTATGCCGGCTCCGACGCCAAAGATCTGGCGGCGATGATGGCGCCAGTCACCGACAAGACGGCTTGGACCGAAATGGCGGGCTTCCCTTATGCCGGAACTTATGTCGGTGGCGACGCCATCATATCAGGCGTCTTCAAGCGTATCGGAGAGGAGTGGGAGGGCTATGCCCTGAAGGTCGACAAACTGGTCGACGGCGGCAGCACCATCGTCGGCATCGGCACCTATTCGGGCATCTACAAAAAGACAGGCAAAGCGATGTCGGCGCGCGTCGTTCATGTCTGGGAAATGCAGGACGGCAAGGCCGTCAGCTTCGAGCAGTTCACCGACACCAAGCTGGTGGCAGCCGCGATGGGCTGAAGCATTGGCGCTGTGAATGCGGGCCTCGCCCTGATGCGTTGGCCCGATGAACCTGGGAGGATGGAATGGAAATCACTTTGAAGGGAATGCTGGCCGGCCTGTTGCTGTCCACCGCGCTCAGTGCCGCCGGCACGGTCGCCGCCAATGCCGGCGACACCGAAATCGTCATCGGCGCGCCGATCTCGCTGACCGGGCCGCTGGCCGGCGACGGCAAGGAACAGAAATGGGCCTATGAGCAGGCGGTCGCCGACATCAACAAGGCCGGCGGCATCATGGTCAAGTCCGCCGGCAAGAAGCTGCCGGTGCGCCTCGTCGTCGCCGACGACGAAAGCTCTGAAGGCAAGGTGGCGTCAGCCCTGGAGAACCTGATCAAGGTGCAGAAGGTCGATGCGCTGCTGTCGACCCATTCCGGGCCGATGAACATCGCCGGCGCCATCGTCGCCGAGAAGTACAAGAAGTTCTACATGATCACGACGGCCTTCCCGTTCGAATGGCAGCCGTTGAAGCTCAAATACTCGGCGCTTTTCTTTTTCCATCCTGGTCCCGGCGCCGAGGTGCCGTTCGAGGTATGGGACAAACTGCCAGCCGGCGAGAAGCCGAAGCACCCGGCCCTGGTCACCGAAGATTCGCCTGACGGCAAGGGCTTTGGCGGCGCCTTCCAGGCGGCGGCGAAGAAATACGGCTACAGCTTTGCCGTCGACGATCCCTGGGCGATCGGCGCCACCGACTATTCGGCGCTGATCACCAAGCTCAAGGCCGCCGATGTCGACGCCATGCTGGTCTTCGGCTCGCCCGCCGACACCATCACGCTGCTCAGGCAAATGAAGGAACTCGGCTTCTCCGTGCCATATTTCCACGGCTGGAAAGGCACCTGGACCGGCGAATTCCATGAAGCGCTGGGACCGGACTCCGACTACATCATGACCGACGGCTTCTGGTCGGCGAGCTACCCCTACAAGGGCGCCAAGGAACTCGGCGAACGCTACGAGGCCGAGTACAAGAAGGACTCCGTCACCGTCGGCGCCTTCTATGCCAATGCGCAAGTGTTGGCGCAGTCGATCGAGAAGGCCGGCAGCACCGATGCCGCGGCGATCCACGATGCGATCTTCGGCCAGGAGTTCAAGGACACCGTGGTCGGCGACCTGAAGTTCGACGAGACCGGCTTCGCGCTGATCCCGAGCGTCGCCACGCAATGGTGGCAGGGCAAGCACCAGCTCATCTATCCGGACGGCACCTGGACCTACAAGCCGGCCCCGGCCTGGGACAAGCGCTGACAGGCGGGGGCAGGGCGTTCGCAAGGGGAGGCACCCCTACGAACGTTGGCGCTGCCCCTCATTGCCCCGCTGGGCTTTTCTCCCCGCATAGTGACGGAGAGACAGGGCTGGCCACAGGGCCTCGCGTATCCTGGCAGCTTCCCACACCCAATTGCGCTCACCGGAGAAACGGAAACACGATGCAGCCTAACGAAACCCTGCTTCGCCTCGAGGCGGTCCAGAAGCGGTTCGGCGGGCTCGTCGTGCTCAACAATGTCGACATCGCCGTCGGCCGCAACGAACTGATCGGGCTGATCGGCCCCAACGGCGCTGGCAAATCGACGCTGTTCAACGTCATCACCGCCATCTATGCGCCGACGCAAGGGCGGGTGCTGTTTCGCGGCAACGACATCACCGGTATCGCACCGCACCGCATCTCCAGGCTTGGCATCGCCCGCACCTTCCAGCTGGTGCGCACCTTCCTGACCATGACCGCCTTCGAGAACGTCATGGTCGGCGCCGTCTACGGGGCAGGGGGCCGCGTCAAGCATGCGACCGAGGCGGCGAATGCCGCGCTCGAACTGGTCGGCCTCACCGCCCGGCGCGACATGCGCACTGCGCATATGACACTTTCCGACCGCCGCATGCTGGAGATCGCGCGCGCGGTTGCCTCAGACCCAGCGCTGCTGCTCCTCGACGAGCCGATGGCGGGCCTCAACCCGACCGAGATCAAGCGCATGGTCGACGTCATTCGCCGCGTGCGCGCCGAGCTTGGTCTTTCGATGCTCTGGGTCGAGCACAAGGTCGACGCCATCATGAAAGTATGCAGCCGCGTTATCGTCCTCGACCATGGCGAAAAGATCGCCGACGGCACGCCGCGCGAAGTCACCCAGAACCGCAAAGTCATAGAGGCCTATCTTGGCGAACCGGCTGCTTGAAGTAAGCGATCTCCAGGTCGCCTATGGCGACGTCGGCGCGCTGTGGGGCGTCTCGCTCCATGTCGACCCCGGCACCATTGTCGCCATCGTCGGCGCCAATGGCGCCGGCAAGACGACGCTGCTCAGGACCGTCTCCGGCCTGCTCAAGCCGAAAAGCGGCGATATCAGGCTGGCCGGCCAATCGCTGGTCGGCAAGGCGCCGCAGGAGATTGCCTCCATGGGCATCGCGCATGTGCCGGAAGGCCGCGGCCTGTTCCGCCAGATGACTGTGCTAGAAAATCTTGAACTCGGCGCCTTCCAGCCCAAGGCGCGGCCGCGCACCAAGGTATTGCTCGACAAGGCCTATGCGCTGTTTCCGCGCCTCAAGGAGCGCGTCCATCAGAAGGCCGGTTCGCTCTCCGGCGGCGAGCAGCAGATGCTGGCGATCGCGCGGGCCACGATGTCGGAGCCGTCGCTGCTCATCCTTGACGAACCGTCGCTGGGTCTCAGCCCGCTGGTCGTGCAGCAGATGTTTTCGCTCATCCAGACCTTACACGCTCAGGGCGTCACCATCCTGCTCGTCGAGCAGAACATCCACCAGGCCCTGAAGGTCGCCGACTATGCCTTCGTGCTCCAGACCGGCTCGCTCGCCATGCAAGGCACCGGCGCCGAGCTGATCGCCGATCCCGAAATCCAGAAAGCCTATATGGGCGTGTTGGAGTAGATCAGATGTTCAAATTGCCCCCTCCCGACATCCTGCTCCAGCTCTCGCTCAACGGCGCGCTCGGCGGCGCCATGTACGGTGTCGCCGCCGTGGGCCTCAGCCTCATCTTCGGCACCATGCGGCTGATTTTCCTCGCCCAGGGCGCGATGATCATTCTGGCCGCCTATTTCGTGCGGGCGCTGTTCTACGGTCTCGGCATCGACCCGTTCCTGTCGCTGCTCATTGTCGTGCCGGTCGGGCTCGGTGTCGGCTGGCTGATGTATCAGGGCCTGTTCCGCAAGGCGGCTGCCGAGGAAGACCGCAACGTTTCGCTGCTGATCGCCGTCGGCCTGATGTTCCTGGTGCAGAACCTGATGACCGTGGTCTGGGGCGGCAACACCGCCGGCGTGGTGACGAGCTATACGGCGACCGGCATCGAGCTGCTGGGCGTCCGCACCTCGTTCACCCGCACGATGGGTTTCCTGATCGCGCTTGCCGGCACCGGGCTGGTGATGCTCTTCCTGCGCAAGACCATTGTCGGCAAGGCGGTGCGCGCCGCTTCGGAAGACATGGACGCGGCGACGCTGATGGGCATCAGCCCGCACCGCGTCAACGCCATTGCCTTCGCCATCGGCATTTCGCTGGCGGGCGCAGCCGGTGTGGCCGTCGCCACCACCTTCCCGTTCAACCCCTTCGCCGGTTTCATCTTCAGCCTGAAGGCGCTGGTGGCGCTGGCACTGGGCGGCATCGGCAACGTCACCGGTGCGCTCGCCGGCGGCATCCTGCTCGGCCTGATCGAAGCCTACGTCCAGTTCTTCATTTCCGGGGGCTGGACCAACGCCATCGCCTACGGCGTGTTCCTGGCCGTGCTGATGTTCAAGCCGGAAGGCCTGTTCAGCCGGCCCTACAAGAAGGCTTGAGAGATGATCAAAGCCTTCAAATGGATCGCTATTGTGGTCGTCGCGGCGCTCGCGCTGCTGCCGCTCCTGCCAGGTGCTGTCGACGCCTATTATTTCTCGTTCCTGTTCTTCGTCTTCCTCTACGCCATCATGGCGCAGAGCTGGAACCTTGTTGCCGGTTACGGCGGCCAGATCAGCCTCGGTAGCCACGCCTTCTTCGGGCTGGGCGCCTACACCACCGCCATCCTGTGGACCGGCAACTATATCTGGGGCTCGCTCTATGACACGCACCCCGGCATCTATTATTTCGATCCGGTGACGATGGCGCTGGGCGGCGTGGTGGCGGCCCTTGCAGCGGCCATCATCGGCGTGCCGCTGCTGTCCAAGCTGCGCGGCGACTATTTCGCACTGGGCACGCTCGGCTTCGGTGAGATCGTCAAGGTGCTGTTCGTCAATGGCGGCGACTTCACCGGCAGCGCCTTCGGCATCGTCGCGCCCGCCGGCCTGTTCGACACGCTGCGTCCGCATTACTGGGTCGCGCTCGGGCTGATGGTCGGCACCGCGCTCGCCATCCGCGCTCTGATGCGCTCACGTTATGGGCTGGCGCTGATCGCGGTGCGCGACGACGAGATGGCGGCGTCGGCCAACGGCATCGATGTGCTGAAGGTCAAGGTGGCGGCCTTCGCCGGCAGCGCCTTCATCGCCGGCGTCGCCGGCAGCCTCTACACCTTTTACATTTTCCATGTCGGCCCGGACTCGGTCTTCGATCTCGACTGGATGCTGCTGCCGCTGATGATGACGGTGGTCGGCGGCACCGGCACGCTGCTCGGCCCCATCCTCGGCGCGCTGGTCATGTACGCCGTCTTCGACCTCGCGCGCATTGTGGTGCCGGACTATCACCCGGTGGTCTCGGGGCTGACCATCATCCTGGCGATGCTGTTTTTACCGAAGGGGCTGATGCGCAGCTTTGCGGGCAAGGCAAAGCTGGCGTAGGCGATAAGCTTCCCGATGAATGCAGCGCCCGAACTCCGCCGTTCAGACCCACGCGCCTAATGCACCGCCGTCCTTAACCTCTCCCTCAGTTCCCTCGGCGCGACATCATACTTGCTCTTGAACGCCCTTGAAAAATGCGCGCTGGAATTGAACCCACAGGCGAAGGCGATTTCCGAAATCGAGGCCGAGGCGCGGGCAGGGGACAAAAGCTCCTCCTTGCTGCGCTCCAGCCGCCTGTCCCAGACGAAACGTTCCAGTGTCATGCCTTCGCCTTCGAAGGCGCGGTGCAGGTAGCGGCGGGAGCAGCCCATGTGGCGGGCTATGTCCTCGGCCGAGAGATTGCTGCGCGCCAGGTTGGCGTCAATATAGGCGACGATGCGCTCGCGCAGCGCTTCCAGCGGCGAGCGGCGGAACGCCGGCGCCATGGGCTTCGCCTGTATCAGCCCGTTGACGAGCTGAATCAGGCTTTCGCCGACGCGGCGGCAGCCGGCTTCGTCGAGCTTGTGTGCCTCGCCAATCGCCATCTGCATCAGACCGGACACGATATGAGTCAGGCTGTCGCCCTCGCCAGGCAGCGGCACCGGCACCGAAAGGCGCGCCAGCGTCTCGTCGCCAAAGGTCGAGCGCGGTACCTGCAGGATGAGCTGATCGACATCGGAGAGGTTCTGCAACGAATAGGCTCGCACCGGATCGTAGATGACCGCCGCGCGCGGCCCGAGATCTATCGCCGTCTGCTGCTGCTCAAAGCGGCTGCGGCCCTTGAGCTGCATCAGGATCTTGATCGCGTCCGGATCGAAGCTGCGCCAAAAAGCGCGGTCGTTGACGACTAGGTGGGACTTCGCCCTGATTTCCGAGAGCCGGCAGGAGCCCAGATCGACCGAGATCAGCTTCGGCAGGGAGGGCGCCTCGCCGCGCGAGAAGCGCTGCGTGATAGGGCCGAACAGCATCCGCGAAGCGGACAGGAAAGCCTCGCCGTCGGCGATGCTCACGTGGTGGTCGAGCATAGTCTCCTCCATCTTCATTTCGTCTCCCGTCTTGATGCGGGATTTGCGATGCAACGGCAGCGCCGATGCAACGGCCAGGAACTTAACATGCTAACTATATTCGCCGCAACGGCGAGAACGCATCAATCAGCCGCTTTAGAAGCGGCGCCTTCCGGGCGGGCGAGGGTCAAAGCAAGCGGCCGGAATTCCCACATTCTCCGGCCGCTCGAGATTGCATCTCACCTCAGCCCCACTTCATCTCGCCTTTGGCAACCTTCGAGCCGATGTCGAGAGCGACGCCCATGCCGAGGTTCGGAAAGCGGGCCTCCATGGCGGCCTTCAGCGCGGCGGCGTCGGCAGCCTTGGCCAACTCTTCCTCGAAGGCCTGCAGGTAGGTCTTTGTGTGCTCTATGGCCGAGATATCGGTAGCAGACTCCGGCATCAGGTGCCCTGGCACGACGACAGCGGGCTTCCTGGCGGCGATCTTGTCGAGATTGTCGATCCAGGCTGCACGCAATTCCCTGGTCGGGGTGTCCGCCGTCCACACATGCACGCCGGCAAAGATCAGTACGCCGCCGAAAACCGCGTTGATCGAAGGCGCCCACAGATATCGACGGTTGGCAAGACCTGCAGCCGCAACGATCTCAACCGTTTCGCCGTCGACTGTCAGCGATGGACCATCAAAAGCTTCAGGCATGACGATATCGGCCAGTACCTGCGGGCCATTCTCCTTGAGCTGCGGGCCCCAGACGGCGAGCTTCTTGTCGACCGAGCCTTTAATTGCCGCCACCGTTTCCGAGGCCGCAATGACCTTCGCATCTGGAAAAGCCTCACGGATCGGCTTCAGGCTGAAGTAATAGTCAGGGTCCGATTGGCTGACATAAATTGCCGTCAGCTTCTTGCCGTTGGCCTTTATTGCGTCTGCCAGGAAACGCCCGTCCGGATAGCTGAAGCCGCCGTCGATCAGCAACGCTTCGGATGATCCCGACAGCAGGACTGGAGCGCGGAAGAAGCCGTTCGAGCCGGCGGGAAAGTGCTTCCAGACGAGTCCGGTCCCGCTTGCGCGGCCTAGATCGGCGGGAGCAAAAGCGGCCGCGGCGATGGCAGCGGAAGTTTTCATGATCTGTCTCCTGGTGAGCATTTTGAAACTCCTTTTGTGATGGGCAAAGAAATCGGTCTGCGCGCTCGAGGCCAGGACTACGTCAACCGGGCCCAAGTGCCGGACAAATTGAGGAAGCTGCGATCGGGCTTGGTGATGTTGGTATGGATGACCCCATTCTCGAAATCCTCGACGTGGGTCACGGTCGTCCCGTCAGCCTCAATCCAGGTCACCATGAACACGCCCTGCCGAATGGGGATTGCCCGATAGGTCACTGCCTCCGCCTTGGCGAAGTTGTCCATTTGCTCAGGGGCAAACCGCATGGTTTCCCCGTCGCTATCGAACTTTAAATGAAACGCGAGTTCGCCAAAGCGGGCCTCATAGAGGTGGCCGATAGCCGGAAACATTTTCGCCGTCGTCATGCGGGGACCCTTCGAATGCTGGGCAGATCAGCCGGCGGCTGAACTCAATGCGCAAAAGATGCATTGTCTTGATTGGTCGATAAATCCCGACGAGTTGGATTCAATGTAAGCTATAGACACACAATCCTGCGGAGCGACGACCATGGAAACGATCAATCTCAATAGGCTGGCCTACTTCGCCGCGGTGGTGGAGGCAGCTTCCTTCACCCGAGCGGCGGAGCGTCTCGGCATTACCAAGACTGTCGTGAGCCAGCAGGTGGCGCGACTTGAACAGGAACTCAAGACAAGCCTTCTGCTTCGCACGACGCGGCGGGTTGAGCCGACCGAGGCAGGCCGGCAGCTTCACGCGCGATGCGCCATGATTCTGCGGGAGGCCGAGGCGGCCTTCAACGAGCTAGCCCAAACAAACGCTCAGCCAATGGGAGTTCTGCGGGTCACTGCGCCGAACGATTATGGCACAACCACCATCGCGCCGCTTGCAGCCCGGTTTTGTCGCACCTATCCGGCATGTCGTGTCGAACTGATGCTTTCGGACATCAGGATCGATCTGATTGCGAACCAGATCGATCTGTCGATCCGCGCGGGCTGGCTGGTGGATTCGAGTCTTCAGGCACGCAGGATCGGTTCCTTTCAGCAGATTCTCGTGGCGGTGCCTGATCTGGCGAGGAGCCTATCGCCCGCCGAACCCGAGGATCTATCCGAGTTGCCCTTCATCGCGAATGTCGCGCTGAAAGAGCCGCTCGTATGGCGTTTCACGCGAGGTGAACACGATCGGCGCACAGTGCGGATGAAGCTTGGGCTGACAATCAACGCCACCCCGGCCGTGCTGGAGGCGACCCTGGCCGGCGGCGGAATGTCCATCCTTCCAGACTTTGCCCTTGGCGACCACCTCGCGGCCGGCCGGCTGGTGCCCGTTTTACCCGCGTGGAACCTACCCTCCGGCGGCATCCATGCTGTGTATCCGGCCGCCCGCTTCCGGCCGCCCAAGGTGACGCGATTTGTGGAGATGCTCGCCCAAGCCGAGAGGGTCAGTGTCGGCACCTGATCGCGCTAAAGGCAGTCCATGTGACCGCCCGCGTGGCCGCTAGCTGCGACGTCTACGCAAGGTAAATTTGATGCTCGTGGTCCCCATCAAATCCGCCTTTTGTGGTTGAGATCGGCAAGGGCGACAGAATCGGTCAGGAAGCCTCCCACCCCGGCGAATGCGAGCGGGGAGTCCCAATTGTCGATCTGTCGACCGCGCCCACGAGGGTCGTCGTTGATGGTCATTTCACCTGACATAACTCGCCTCAACTTGGATGCGAGCGGTAGGAGAGGTTTCTCATCGGAACCTCCACCGCCAACCGGGCAGCCACATGACCCGAGGGCCGGCGGAGGAGCTTCAGCGTCACCGCTAAGGTGGCGGCGTGGGGCTTCAGCCTATGCGCCGCCGAGGAAAAATTGGTGGTCGCATACAGGCTCGGCCGTTATCGTCCAGTCGACATCGACGCCAGGGAGGCGGCTTTGTGCGCAGCGCACCCATATTCGAGGAGACCTCGCCTCTTAGGTAGGCGTCCTCCCGACAGGATGATAGCTGTTTCGATCCACGCCGAATTTCTGCAGAGTTGTCTCGCATGCGAGGAACGAACCAAACTTCCATGCATTTAGCAGGGGCTGCATTCGTACACTCTTCTTCGGGGAGCTGGACCCTTGTCATCCGAAGGCTACATTTCGGCCGATCAGGAAACCAATGAAGTTTCCATAGTTGGGCTCATACCGGCCATGCGGGCTTTCGCACGTACCTTCTGTCGCGTGCCCGACGATGCCGACGATCTGGTACAGGAGACGCTGACCAAGGGTCTCGCCAATATCGACAAGTTCGAACCTGGCACACGCATGAAGTCGTGGCTCTTCACCATCATGCGCAATACGTATTATACGCGGATCAAGATTGCCGCCCGGGAAGCGCCAGGCCTGCTCGACTGCGCGTCATCCAGGCCGTTTTTGGAAGCCACCCAGGAATGGAGCGTTCAGAGCAGGGAAGTGCATTGCGCCATCCAAAAGCTACCGGAGCACCAACGCGAGGTTCTGATGCTGATTGGCGTTCTGGGAGTAAGCTATGAGGAAGCGGCCGAGATATGCGGCTGCGCGGTAGGGACGGTCAAAAGTCGGCTGAACCGCGCGCGCGCCAATATTCTCGAGTTGCTTGGGGAGAGTTCGCTGCAGACATTGATGGAAAGACGAAATCATCTATCCGATGGGCAACTCGGTATGGACAGCCGCAGATAGTCAGTTCTTCAGGTCACGTCGACGCTTCTCGATCAGCGCGTTTTGCAGCTCCATTGCCAGCCTGGTCAGCCGGTCTGGAATGCTTTCCCGCTCTATGGCATCGAGGAGAGAAGCGATCTCTCGATCCATGGCCAGACCAAACTGGGAGTCGATCATATCATCCCTCGAACGAGACATCCGAATTCTCTTGATAAGAGCGGTTCCTTGAACTCAGTGTGGCGACAAATGCCCGAGATTACAAGGGGATGTCTGCCGCCGGCATGATTGCCAGTGGCCCTTGCACAGGTTTATTCCCTTGGCCTGATATCGCTGGGGGCCAAAAATGCGATGTGACAGCGTTCAATCCTCAGGCAATTAGTTCGCGGCATGGTCCTCATATTGGTCGGACTTGAGGCGATTGCCATCAGGTCCGCGCACTTTGCTTTGCTGTTTTTTGTCGCGATTGGCGAATCACGTTTTCTCCGACCTTGTCTTTGGTACGGTCATCGCGTCAGCCCGGTTCCCTTGCGCTTGCCGGATGCCATAGTTTCCTCTTCGGGTCGGTGACGGTCTTCAGCCTCTTGGTTCGACGTCGGAACTGGCGGCGCGCGGTAATGTTCCACCGCGGCGAGCGAGCAGGAATGCGTCTCCATCCCATGACCGGAATGGCTTCTCGCCGTTGATGACAACCCGCAATTGGTGAGTTTCCGCCAGACGGCCGATGTCGGCGCGGTCCAAAAAAAGAGATCCGCGATAGGAATAGTTCAGAAGGGCCAGCCAGCCCGACCGTTTCAGGACGCGTGCGATCTCATCGAAGTGCCGCTCGGCCATGCCGGCCAGAACCAGATAGGGAAAGCTGTCGACCGCCAGCACGCAATCGAAACTACCATCGTCGAATTCGGTCAGATCGAGACCGGAGGTTTGCCGCAACTCGACATTGCCCAGCGCGGCGCATCGTTCGGAGGCGATGGAAATCATCCGTGAGGATATATCGATGCCGACTATCCGATTGAATGATTTGGAAAGCGCGCGCTCGAAACGGCCGATGCCGCAACCAATGTCCAGAATATCCCGGTCGGTTCCAGTGAAGTCCTGCTCCTTGAGCCATGCAGCGACGTCCTCGGTCATGGCCAACAGCCTTCCGTCATCGCCGAGCGATGCGAGCTGGACACTCGCTGCTTCCGAAATAGCCGCGGCCGCATCGAAGCTCGTGGCCAGCCGCGTGACGACAGCGGCACCGGTCTCATGGTGATCGCGTACGTGCCGAACGGCCTCGCCCGTCGCCCGCAACTTGGCAAACGCGCCGGGTTCGCGGCGAAGCAGCCCGGCCACGTCCTGCAGCCTTTCCGCGTCTCGCGAATCGGAGGGAACGACCTCCCGCACGATCTCCGCCAATTCCGCCACCGCGACGTCCACCTGCAGATGAAGCGCCAGCCTGGCTACGACGGCTTCGGCGCAAACAGCGTCCGCCATGCAGTCTTCTACGACCGCTTTAATCGATCTGCGGCGGTGGGCGGATTTTGACCCGGTTGCCCTCACCCTATCAACTCCGCGTCCAGATCCTGCGCATGGTCCACCTGTCGACGGCGCCCCAGCCATATTTGTAGGCCTCCTGACCACGCAGGAAATCGAACTCGCGGGCACCTTCGCGGATCGATTCCGCGATCGCGTGGCCGATTAAAATCGCGCCTGGACTCTCCTCGGAATAGGCAGGGTCGAAGCCCCCGAGATAGGCATAGGCACGACCGCGATCATGGAAGCCGTAATAGGCGCCGACGGTCCTGCCGTCGATCGCGAACAGCCAGCATCGGACCAAGCCGCGAGCGTCGAGCAAGGGAAGCGAGCGCCTGTGGAATTCTTCTACGGCGACTTTGGCCAACACGCCACCTCCGCGCCCGGTCCAGCGCGCGTCGTGCAGGCGTATTAGATGATCGAGGCAAGCCTGGGGATCGCCGCGTGCGGAGGACAACGCGGTCCGGCCGCGTCTGGACGCGGCCCGGCGCGCCCGCCGCAACTGGCGCCTGCGTCGGTAGGGCACAGAGCCCGTAAGAGTTTCGTCGCCGGCAAGGGCGAGCACGGGGCAAGCGCTATGAGCGACTGGCCGTCCGGCTTTCAGGTCAGGATGCGTGATCGCAAAACCGACACCCCCCTCCGGCAAATCTGACAAGATCCATTGAGACCATTCAACCGAGAGGATCTTGTCGACAACAGCAGCGAGGACCGGAGCCTCGGTGCCGGGAACACAAAGGATATCCAGGTAGTCGCTGAGCGAAATGCCGACCGGAAGCAATTTCGAGCCGTCGATCCCGTGCTCGAGATAGAGCGGCGCCAGCGCCATCAGATCGCCTCCGCGCCAAACCGCGACCATCGCTAGACCTCCGGGCGCGAATGTGCGCCACCATGGCACCAGCCAGGCGGGAGACTGAAACGGGGTCGCCGAAGAACTCTGCTCCCACAGTTTCCACCAGTGTGGCGCAAGCGTTTCGAATTGCGCCGGGTCATCGATGATCTCGCTGCGCAACAAAGCTTCGCTCACGGTGCGATGGCGAGGCGCCTGGCATCTGTGCCAAGTCGCGCCAGCGCATGATAGGCGTCCATGTAAGACGAGATCATTCGCTCCAGCGAAAACCGCCGCCGTGCCTCGGCCCGGCATGCCTCGGCGTCCAGGCTGGACGCCGCAATGATGGCTTGCGCCATCTCCTCGATCGTGTTGACGAGAAAGCCAGTCTTGCCATGCTCGATGACATCGGGCAGCGCACCATTCGGAAAGGCGACCACCGGTGTGCCGCAGGCCAGCGCCTCCATGGCGACAAGCGAACTGGTCTCGGCGGCAAGGCTCGGGATGACCAGACAGCGCGCCGCGTTGAGAAAGCGCCGCTTGGCGGTGAAACCGAGCGGACCAAGGAAGCGTCGGCGGCCGTCGAGGCGGGGTTGGACCTCATCGCGAAAGTAGCGCGTGTGCAGTTCATAGGAATAAACCTTACCGCCGACAACCAGCGGCACACCTGCTTGCTTGGCGGCATCCAGCGCTAGGTGGATGCCCTTTTCCGGACAGATACGGCTGAGAACCAGGGCGAAGTCGCGTTTCGCTTGCGGCAGGCCGAGCGCCTCGATGTCGACGCCGTTCGGAATTGGCGCCGCTAGCCTGGCGCCAGGTGGCGCGGTTTTCTGCTGGGCGGTCGAGACTGCATGAAGCCACACGTCGTCGCGCTTCGGGCGCAATGCCTCGGCCGGATACCAGTCCAGCGGCAGGTGAAGGGTCACCAAGGTCGGGCCGTCGTCTGGCAGATAAGCGTCGAAGTCGATACCATGCAGATGAACCACATCAATCGGCCAATTGGCGCGGGCGGCGGCGATCGCAGCGCGATGAGCCTGCTGCGCGCGGCTCTTGGCCGTTTCGTCGAGCACGCCGCTTTCAGCCGGTATTTCCACAAGCGTGCCGCTCGCGCTGGAGCCCCGGCAGCCGACGACGATTGATCGATTGCCCGCGCGAACCAGCGCTCGGTCAAGCAGCGACAGGACCTGTTCGGCACCCCCAACCGCATCCGGTCCGACAGGCGCGAGAGGATAGGCGACATTGAGGACGGTGAGCGTCATGGCCGGCTGAGCCACGGTGCCAGAGCCAGTGAATTGGTGGCGGAACCGTGAGCTTCTACTCCGGTCGGTTCATCTAATGACGGACCGGGTCGCATGAGGGCCTCACGCGAGGCCCGCTGCGTCGGGCGCGAGGCGGACGTCAGTCCGGGCGCGTATCGGCGGATCATCGTTGCACAGAACTCGGCGAATTCCTCGGGCACCAGGGGAGGGCTGGTGTGGTGAGGCATCATCCCCCGATGTTCGGGCGTGAAGCAGAAGGTGACCGTTACGTCGAAATCGGCGAGTGCCTCCATCTGTCGATCGAACCAGTCCAACGCATTCGGCCTGAAGCTGTCGGCCCAGGAAAGCCCTGTGCGCATGTTGGTAACGCCGAGCCTCTTCATCCAGGCAATAGAGTTGTCCAGTCGCGGGTCCTCGAAATGAAACCACTGCACCAGTCCCATTTCGGGTGTGTAGCGCGGGAATTCCTCAAGCGCCGGCTTCGGCGTGCCGTCCTGGCGCAGCAGCCCCATGTGGAAGTGACGATAATAGGAGGATCCCTCCGCTTCGCGATGCCGTGTCGTGGCTTCCCATTCACGCGGAAGGTCGTAGAGGCTGTACCACTGGATGCGGGGTGCGTTGCCGAGCAGCAATTCGGCGGTTCGCTTGAGGCCCCAGGCCTGTATTTCCTCGGCCCCGAAGGTCGACACGCCGACCTCGCTGACCCAGATGGGGAGATCGGTGACGGCCGCGATCTCACCGATCTTGTGCGGCCATTCCTGAATTTGCCACAGGTTCCAGTCGAGGGGGAAGCCGTGAACCGCGACGGCGTCGACATGGTCCAACACCCCGAATTCCTTCATGCGCGTGATAAAGCCGGGATCTATCGGCGAGATGCCGCCAAGCACTTTTGTCAGAGCTGGGTTCTCGGACGCGATCGCGTCCGCCGATAGGATTGCCATCCTGGCAAAGCGGCTCCAATCGGGGTCGAGCTCAGGGTCCCAATGCGATTTGTTGTTGGGCTCGTTCCAGATCATCGCGGCTTCAATCATGGAGCTTTCCTTTCGACGGATATATCGCGCCACCGCCGGCCGGATCGCCGGCAGCGCGGCAGAAATAGACCTCCTGCTCGGGATGCAGCACGATCTCGAAACCGGCACTGCGCAGCATCGCCTCGGTACAGGCCCGGTTCGGTATCCACCAATTGGTCGGATCGTCGGCATAGCGGTGTTCGATGAAATGCAGCTTGGGAAATTCCGACCGCTCAAACAAATCATGCGTCCAGAAATGATAGTTCTCTTCCAACTCGGGCAGATCCTTGCTGCCGCGTTGCATGGACTGGAAGATCATCAAGTCACCGGCGACGTGCTCACGGATCAGGTCGAGCGCGAGCAGGGGGTGGCGCAGATGGTAAAGCACCCCCATGAACAGCACGACATCGAATGTCTCGCGCAGGGCGCCGACGTCGTAGACCGAAAGTTTCCGGAATTCGATCTCGCAGTCCGCGATCTCGGCGGCAAAGCGGGCCTGTGCCAGATACGCCTCGTCGAAATCTATGCCGAGGACGCGTGTAGCGCCTCGCCGTTTCATCTCGATCGAATAGAAACCCGCATTGCAGCCAATATCCAGCACAGTTTTGCCGGCCAGATCCGCGGGTATGGCATCGGCGAATTTGCGCCATTTGATCAGCGGGTAGTTGCCGAGAAAGTGGTTAGGCGCGGTTTCGACGCCGGCCAGTTCCATGTTGTGGAACCAAGGGCCGAGCGCGTCGATGCGGCGGCGGATTTCGGCATGGGAATGCAACATGGTCACGCTCCTTCCCCCGGAACGACAGGTACATGCGAATGCGCCCCGGACATGATCGTAGTGGGCTGGTGACGAGCGGACGGAACGCCGTCTTCAAGCAACCGCAGGGCTGTGCGATAGCCGTTGAAAGTGCCGACATCGACATAAGCGGACCCTGCCTTGATCCCGTAGGCCACCCCCCCGGTCGCGAGATAGGCGTTGATCAACGTGCCAATATATTCGTCACGACCGTCGCGCTCGCGCCAGAGTGTGGCAAGCCGATGCAGGATCTGGCCAGGCATTTTGAACGCCCCCCAAACCCAATTCGTGGACGCGTCCTGTCGCTTGACCTGGATTTCGATAACGCGCTCGTCATCTTCGGTGACGACGGCGTCGAAGAACTCCGGGCGACCCACCGGGAATAGCAAAAATGAAAGCTGATCGTCAGGCAAATGACAGAACCCGTCCTCGGGAAACCAGATCGTGTCCGGAAGGCCGACGAGGACGACCTCGTCGGCCGCGACGAGGGGCGCTGCTCGGAAAATCGCATCGCAGAGACCGACGGGGTTGGGCTGCACCACAAAGAGAGCCGCTGCCTCGCCATAACCGGCGGCGTAGTATTCGAGAATGTCGGATTTGCCCGATCCGATGATGAAGCAAATCTTGTCGACGCCGGCCTGGACCATGCGCCTCACCAGATACTCGCTTACGGCGCAAGGACGTTCGGTCTGACCGTCGATCCGGCTGCCAACCGGCAGCAGCTCCTTCGAGAAGCCGAGCGGTTGGATGCGGCTACCGCGCCCGGCGGCGGGCACAATGCCCAACATCAGACTGCTTCCTCCATCGGTTTGCTGACGGGATTTTGCAAGGCGTCGGCCAGGATTTTGTCCAGTTCCGCTGCACGCTTAGCGGAAGTGTGCTCGCTCAAGACCCGCTCGCGGGCGCGTCTTCGGATGCCGTCAAGTTCGTGCTCCGGCAATTCCAGCGCGGCGACTACGTCATCCGTCTCATGGGCTAGCAGGACTTCGCGGCCGGGTTCGAAGAAGTCCGAAAGGCCTGGCCATACGTCGGTGACGATGGCAGCCCCACACGCGGCCGCTTCGAAGAGGCGCCCCGACGGGCACCAGCCCTTTTGCGCCATAGCTTCCCGGGTGACGTTCAGCGTCAGCCGCGACGACGAGAAGAAGGCCGGATGATCGGCTGGCGGCAAATGCCTGACAAAGAAGATGTTGTCGCTCCACGGGAATTCCTGCGGATATTGCGCGCCGGCAATGATGAAGCGTTGATCAGGCAGGCGCATGGCCGGGCGGACCAGCAGCTTATCGACGCCGGCCTGGCGATCCGTCGCGTAGGTCCCGAGATAGGACAGACCACCGACGAATTCCGCCCGCTTCTCTGCCGGCCGGTGCCGGTCCGGATCAACATGGCCGTAGAGCGGCATCACGCGGCGCGCGCCGAGCACAGTCTTCAGCGCCTCGGTCGCCGGGCCGCCGGTGTAGCTCAGTACAAGGTCATAGTCAGCAAGTCCCTCTGGTCCGAAATAGGGCGGACGCTCGCCGTGCTCGAGGCGGGCAAGCGTCACCGGAGTATCGAGATCGTAAAAGACACGCAGTCCACGACTTGTATGCTGGGCCAGGCGCGAAGCCTCAACGGCGTCGGGACAGTAGGACGTGACGACGACGACGTCCGCTTGCTTCATCGCACGCTCCGCGACGCGGCGGATATCCTCCCAGTCCGGATAGATAACGACGTTGCCTCCATCGAGCTGATCCAGATCGCGGGTCCCGGCATAATAGGGAGTGTCGCATTCGAAAAAGGTGATAGACCAGCCCAGACGGGCGAGCGCGCGGATCAGTCCGCGCCAGAGCGTCGCATGGCCGTTCCCCCATGAAGATGTAACGGTGAGACCGAAAATGACCATCCGCATCGGGAACTTCCTCGTCAGGCAGCTTCATTTAATCGCACGAGCTTTGAGCCCCAGTCGCCCGACACAATCGTCGTGATCGAGGCGGGATCGATGTCGAAGCGAAAGCAGTCGCCGACCGGCAAGTTAAGCACCTTGCAAACGGCCGCCTTGATCACGTCGGCGTGGCTAACCAGGGCGACGCATTCGTTCTGATGCAGCTGGCGGACGCCGTTCATTAGAGAGACGATGCGGTGCTGGACATCCAGCATGGTCTCGCCGCTGGGCGTCCTGGCCTCCTGCCGCTGGTCGTTCCACGCGCGCCAACCGGCGTCGCTGCTCAATTGATCGAAGGTCTTGCCCGACCAGTCGCCGAAATCGATCTCGTCGAGTTCGGCGCAGATCGCGATTTCGCCGACACCGCAAGCGAGTGCGATTGGCAGCGCCGTCTCCTGGGTGCGTTCGCGCGGGCTGCATAGGATGGCCGCGATCGTCTCTCGGGCCATGCGCCCGCCAAGGTGCTCTGCTTGAGCCTTGCCGGACTCGCCGAGGTATACACCGGCCATGCGCCCGGCAAGATATGAGCCGACATTGTCGTGCGCCGCATGGCGGATTAAAAAGAACGTCGTCGTCATTCCGCGGCATCCAGCAGAGGATCGTCCTTGCCGGCGATGAAAGCGAGCGTGCGCTGGCGTGCTTCGGCGTCGGTGAACTGTTCGGGAGGCGACTTCATGAAATAGCTACAAGGGCCTGTCAGCGCGCCGGCGATGCCGCGGTCGAGGGCCAGCTTGGCGCAGCGCACTGCGTCGATCACCACGCCGGCGGAATTGGGCGAATCCCACACCTCCAGCTTCAGCTCGGCATTCAGCGGCACGCCGCCGAAGGTCGTGCCTTCAACGCGGATGTAGGCCCATTTTCGGTCAGTAAGCCAAGGCACATGATCGCTTGGTCCGACGTGAATGTTGCCCGGCTCCAGGGCAACATCGAGCTGGCTGGTTACCGATTGCGTCTTAGAGATCTTCTTCGATTCCAGCCGCTCGCGTTCCAGCATGTTGAGAAAATCGGTGTTGCCGCCGAAATTCAGCTGATAGGTTCGATCGACGCGCACGCCGCGCTCGCGAAAGAGATTGGCCAGCAGCCGGTGCACAATGGTCGCGCCGACCTGGCTCTTGATGTCGTCGCCGACCAGCGGCAGCCCGCGTTGTTCGAAACGCCGGCGCCATTCCGGACGTGAGGCGATGAAAACCGGTATGCAATTGACAAGGGCGCAGCCGGCCTCCAGAGCACATTCAGCATAGAAGCGCGTCGCCTCCTCCGAACCCACCGGAAGGTAGGAGACCACTACGTCGGCTCCGCTGTCGCGCAGGATATCGCTGACATTGGCAACCGGTTCAGGCGCTTCCTCGATTGCGTCGCGCAGGTATTTGCCGATCCCGTCAAGCGTCGGTCCGCGTTCGACGCGAACACCGGTAGTCGGCGCGTCGGCAAAGCGGAACGTGTTGTTCGGGGTGGCGTAGATCGCATCGGCGACGTCGCGGCCAACCTTGTTTTTGGCGACATCGAACGCGCAGACAATCTCGATGTCGTCGACGTGATAGCCACCGAGATCGGCATGCATCAGCCCCGGGATCGGTTCGTTGCTTTTTGCATCACGATAGTAGGAGAGTCCCTGCACCAGGGAGGATGCGCAATTGCCAAGCCCGACGATACCAACACGAACCTTTTTCGATCCCACGAAACTGCCGCCTTATGCTGTTCAAAGGTAAGTTCCTTGCGCCGAACCGCCACCGCGCCAGAATGTTCCTTGGTCTATCGAAAAATTGCGCGAGGCGGCATGGATCGAAGCTGCACCCGCCGCGTTGCCCGCACGACAAAAATCGGAAATCGGTCGATGATCGTCTACGGCGACAACAAGCGGACCCAGAACGCAGCACAACTTCAAGAGACAGCGATCGAACTGGCCCAAAGCCTCGATCGGATCCCTTGCGGCATCCGGCGCCATGCTGCATTGGTCGGGTTATTCATCAGTGCGTCGGAGCTGGTACAGGGGCTCGCCGATGCCGATTTCAAGGTCCTGGGCGTCGACACCAATTCGCCTTCACAACGGCTAGGCGCCGAGTTGCTGGTCGGACTTGCGGCAGAGGTGGCGAGATCGTGGCGAAGTGGGTTCGTCGTGGGCGCCGGCATCGATTCGCGACTTCTCCAATTGCTGGCCGGGCTCGATTGCAAGGCAGAAATTTTGACCGGCTCGGCCGAAGGCTACGCACATTATGCGCTTTATCCAGAGAGTTATCTCGGCGCGGGGCGGGAGTCGGGTCTCGATGCGAACACATGCGTGATCGGCATCCGCAGCATCGGCCTGGGGCTGGCGGCCATGGTGGCGGCCGCGATCGGTGCGCCGGCGCCCATTAGCGTGCGCCCGATCGGCCATCCTTTCGATCGGCGGGTCAATGCCGATCCGCGGCTGGTTGCTGCCTGGAGGAGTGAGCCCAGGGCTCGCTTCGCTGTCGTCGATGAAGGTCCCGGCCTGTCGGGAAGTTCGATCCACGCTGTCGTCGCGTGGCTGAGAAAACAGGGCATAGATACGGAGCGCATTCACCTGTTCCCCAGCCATTCGGGCGATCCGGGGGCCGAAGCGTCGCCGGATGTTCGGGAGACATGGGGACGCTGCCGCAAGCAAGTGGCGATGACGTTCGAACGCACCTTTCCCGAAAGCTCGCAAACGCTGCGCGATTGGGTAGCCGAGGTGGTTGGCAGTCCGAAATTGCGCTTGACCGAAATATCCGGCGGAGCGTGGCGCCCCCTTCACTACGCCGACGAAAGGCGCTGGCCACCGAGCGCACGCGGCACTGAACGGCGAAAGTTCCTGGCCTCCGCAGATCAAGATCGCTGGCTCGTCAAATTTGTCGGCCTCGGCAAAACTGGGCTGCGCAAGATGGAAGCCGCCAAGATGTTGCATCACGCCGGATTCGGATCGCAAGTCATGGGGTTCTGCCACGGTTTTCTGGTCGAACGGTGGACCGATGGCACCACGATGGATCAGCTACCGCTGTCCAGGCAGAGACTTGTCGCGGCGGTCACACGCTATCTGGCCTGGCGCGCGACCAGTCTGCGAACCAGCGAACCCGGTGCATCATTGCTCGCGCTGGCGGAGATGGCCGTTCACAATGCTTCCGAAGCCTTGGGCGAAAGCCAGGCGGCGAGACTGCGAACCTGGTTCTCGAAGCAGACGCCCACACAGGTATCGGAACGGGTCGAGATCGACGGCAGGCTGCATCCCTGGGAGTTTCTGGTCGGTTCCGATGGCACGCTGATCAAGACGGATGCTGTCGACCATTGCCGAGGACACGATCTGATCGGCTGCCAGCCGATAGAATGGGACCTTGCCGGCGCCTGCGTAGAATATGGGCTGTCCAAAGCCGAGGCGGCGACGTTGATCGGCGGCATGGGTAGCAGCGTTGACGCCGGACTCATCGATTATTTCAAACCTTGCTATTTGGCGTTTCAGCTCGGGTTGTGGAGCATGGCCGCTCAATCCGAAAATGGCCGGGAAAGAGCAAGGCTGGAAGAGACGGCAAACCGATATGAGGCAGGACTGACACAGTTCCTGGGCCAGGCCATGAAGGTATAGTCGCCGTCAATCCAGGCTTCGCAGCATGTCTGCTTCCTGCTCAAGAATACTGGCCACCTCCTCCCGCTGCAGATGCGTCATCATCAGGCTGACACAGCACTCCAGATAGGTGATCGAGGCTCGCCGCAGATACGCAGCCGTCTCTCGTTCCGCCATCTTGTCGATATCGGTCCGAGATTGCTTGGGGTACATGAGGAGGTCCTCCATTATGTGGTCCTCTCGTCAAACCAAAAGATTGCGCGGATGTTCCACGCGAATCGATGCGAAGATGTGACTGGGGTCCCGGCATCAGGCAGGGAGGTTCTGCAGCCCGCCTGACGTGGGTCTCGTCCTTGCCGAACGTCCTGCCATTTGATCGCCGATCGAGCCGCCTTCAAGCATGGCGAAATAGCTGATCGTCCGCGCGAGCCCCTCGTTGAGCGACACTCTTGGCGTCCAGCCGAGCAGCGCTTTTGCGCGCGAGATGTCGGGCTGCCGGCGTCGAGGATCATCCTGCGGCAGCGGCAGGAACGTCATATCCGATTTGGTGCCGGTCATAGCCTTCACCAATGCCGCCAGCCGCACAATGGTGAATTCGCCGGGGTTGCCCAAATTGACCGGCTTGCCCGGATTGGGGTTGATATCCATGAGACTCATCAACCCGTCGATTAGATCGGAGACGTAGCAGAAAGATCGCGTCTGCATGCCGTCGCCGAAAATCGTCAGCGGGCGCTTCTCGAGCGCCTGCATGATCAGGTTCGAAACGATGCGGCCGTCCGCCGGATCCATCCTCGGCCCGTAGGTGTTGAAGATACGCGCGACACGAACGTCGGCCTTCCCGGCTCGCAGATAATCGAAGCAGAGTGTCTCGGCCGTGCGCTTGCCCTCGTCGTAGCAGGCGCGTGGGCCGGTGCAGTTCACATGGCCGACATAGTCTTCCCTCTGCGGATGTTGCTCCGGATCGCCATACACTTCACTCGTAGAGGCCTGCAGCAATCCCGCGTCGTTGCGCGCGGCGAGTTCGAGCAGGTTCAACGTTCCGATGACGCAGGTTCGCGTGGTGTGGATCGGATCGGCCTGGTAACGCGGCGGCGAGGCGGCGCATGCCAGGTTGAAGATGCGATCCACCGGCTCGCCAAGGTCCAATGGACGGCAGATATCCTGCTCGATCAACCGGAAACTCGGCTGGTCCATGATCGCGTTGATGTTCTCCATGCGACCGGTAAGAAAATTGTCGGCGCAGATCACACGCCAGCCATCGCGTAACAATGCTTCGCAAAGATGCGAACCGAGGAAGCCCGCGCCACCGGCGACGAGCACCGTCTTTGCCCTTTGCGCCTTTTTTGATTGTCGCATCGCGATTTTCTCCTGTCTGCCAGTCATGCTGCACTTCCGATATCGAGATCGAGGACCACCGCCCCCTTTTGCGTAAGCGCCGTGATAAATTCGCAAGCCCGGGCCACACCGGTATGGGAAGCAAGGACGAGTTCGCGTGCCCGTTCGGCCATGGCCAGACGTGTCCGAGCCGATTCCCGCGATAGGATCGCGACGACCTTGTCCGCCTTCTTGGCCGTGTGGATCGTCGATGAGGGAAAGAAGCTGTCGAGGCCTGGCCAGCGGTCGCTGATGATCGGCGTGCCGCAAGCAGCGGCTTCGAAAAGGCGCACGCTGGGCGACCATCCCGCCGCAATCATGGAACTGCGTGTGACGTTCAGCGTGTAGCGCTGACGGCTGTAGAATGCGGCATGATCGGCCGGCGGCAAGTGTTCAATGCGCTCGACATTGTCGGGCCAGTCGATGTCGGACGGATATTGCGAGCCAGCCACGACAAAACGCCGATCCGGCATGCGCCGTGCCGGCTCGAGCAGAAGTGCATTGAGCGTGGCTTGCCGGTCGGCGCTGTAGGTGCCGAGATAGCCGAGGTCCCAGCCGATTGGATCGGCGGTGTGGTGATGTCGTTCCGGATCGACCGAACAGTAGAGCGGCTCGGCTCGGCGTGCGCCGAAGGTCTGTGTCAGATCGGTCAGCATCGGGCCACCGGCAAAAGAGAAATAGATGTCGAAGTAGGGGATCTGGCGCCAGCTCAGATAGTCGCAATCGTCCGCCGACAGCTTCGCCAGGGTCACCGGTGTGTCGATGTCGTAAAAGCAGAGTTGTCCTTTGCAAAGTGAAGCGACGGTGTCGATCACCGCGCGGCCTTCCGGCACGAAAGAGCCGATCACCACGACATCGGCCTGTTGCAGACACCGGCCGTAGTCGCGTTGCAGTGCCTGCACAGTTTCATAGTAGCGCAAGGCGCAGAAATCCGGATCGCGCAAATCGCGGTGATTGGCGTACCACGGCACATCGCGCTCCAGAAAAGTCACGCGATGGCCGAGTTGGTGGAGGCCTTTCAGCAGACCTCGAAAGGTGGTGGCATGACCGTTTCCCCAAGACGAGGAAAGCGACAGGCCGAGAAAGAGAATGTCCAGCTGCTTGGTCATTCGGCCGCCTCCACGGTCCCGTGCGTCAAATGCCGTTTGAAGACCGCATCAGCCACGGCCGCCCGCAACGCGTAGGTATGATCGGCGAGAACGCGTCGAAGTGCGGCCTGGCCGATCGCCTTTGCCCGGACAGGCGTCAGCGCCTGCATGATTTCGGCGACATCGCCGCCGTCGCGCGCCACAAGGATCTCCTCGTCGGGTTTCAGGAACAGCTCGACGCCGAGCCAGGCATCGGTGATCAGGCAGGCGCCGGCGCCGGCCGCCTCGAAGACACGCGTGGCGGGTGAAAAACCGTTCGCGGCCATGCTGTCGCGGCTGATGTTCAGCACCGCCTTTGGCGTGACATTGAAGGCGTTGTGATCACAGGTGCCGACATGGCCGAGCCAGTCGACATTGGCGGGGAGCGGCTTGTCCCCCCACCCAGATCCGCCGAGCAGAAAACGTTGTTCCGGCAGCCGGCTCGCAGGATCGAGGAAGAACGATCCCACACGCGCTTCACGATCCGGCAGCCTGTTTCCGAGGAACGCCAGGTCGCAGGCAAAACGCGCATTGCTGGCGACCGGGTGGTGCGTTTCGGGATCGAGTGCATTGTAGATTGGCACGCACTCGTTCGCGCCCAGGGCGCGATAGGCCCAGACCACGGGATCGCCGCCGCCATAGGTCAGCACAAGATCGATTTCTTGCAGCGCACGATGCAGCGGATGGTCCGGCTCGTCGCGCAGCTGGGCGAGCGTCGCCGGCGCGTCGACGTCCCAGAACACGATGAGCGCATCGCTGCGGGCGTAGCCGAGCACGGCGCGCAGCAGCGCCTCATCCTCGAAGCCGACGCCACTCGCCTTGACAACGATATCGGCCTCGGCGGCACGCGCCGCAACCTGCATCAGGGCTTGATGGGTTGCCTCGTAGACGACGACAGAGCACCAGTTCGGCGCCTCGATGTCGCGGTTCTTCTGCCGGTCATAGACGTCAGGCTCGTAGAAAGTGATTTCGTAGCCCAGTTGCGAAAGCGCCTTCAGCAATCCTCGGTAATAGGTTGCGGCGCCGTTCCAATAGGAGGACAAAAGGCTCGATCCATAGAATGCGATCTTCATGCAACGGCTTCCTTTGCGGCGGTCAGCTCGGCGGTGTGCAGGGTCGTGCATTGCCAAAGCACGTCGAACAACTCGTCGACGCGGTGATGGCAGGTATGCCGCGAGCGGATGGTCTCAAGGCCCGAGGTCATTAGGGAAGCCGCAAAATCGGGATCGGCCAACACCGCCTGGAGGTGTTGCCGCATTTGCGATCCATCCTCGGCAAACAGGAAGTCGACGCCGGGTCTGAAAAGCTGCTCGACATCGGACCATGGCGCTGAAATCAGCGGGATGCCGCAGGCAAGTGCCTCGAACATGCGGATTGTCGGAATTCCGGGCAAGCCTTCACGATAAGGACGCCGCGGGACGTGCACCGTCACACGATGCGCGGCGAACGCCTTCGGCACGTCGGCATTGGCGATCCACCCTTCGTAGCGCAGACCGGCGGCAGCCAGATCGGCAAGTGCCCGTTCGGGATAGCGGACACCGTGAACAGTGGCCTGAAGACCCAGATCGCGGACCGGTCCGATCAGGAACTCCTTGAGTTCGGCCGTCCGCTCGTCGTCGCCCCAGTTTCCGATCCAGACCAGGTCGGACGTCGCGTGCATTTCCGGGTGCGGTTTGAACAGCCGATCGTCCGCCGCTTCATGCCAGGTGAAGACACGCTTGCCCCAGCCGGCGCGCAGATAGCTCTCGCGCAGCGCTTCGCCAAACGCGAGAACGCCATCATAATGTTCCAGGCGCAGCGCCGACATGGCCTCGGTGGCGGACACGGCGCGGTGATGTGTGTCGTGAAACAGCAAGGTGAATTTGCCGCCATCGGCCCGGGCACGGCCGATGCGAGCGACAAGCTCCGGGTCGGTCCATTCGTGGACGATCACCACGTCGGCCTCGGCGATCCATGCTTCATGGTCGAACCCGGCATCATAGGTCACCGGCATCAGTTCGGGGAAATCCTTGCGAAAACGTTCGATCGCGAAGGATCCCTTCTCGGCCAGCAAGTTCGATCGGCTCCAGCCGTCAGCCGGCTCCAGAGCGATGGCCTGATGCCGGCGCGCCACCAGTTCGCGCATGACGCCTCGAAGGAAATGGGCGTTGCCATGGTTCCAGTCGGAGACGAGCGAGTGGGCGTAGAATAAAAAGCGCATGATCAGCGCTCCGCAACGGCCAGCGCCGCCTTTTCGTAGACGTCACGCATGGCCGCTGCCTGTCTCGCCAGAGTGAACCCGCGGCTTCGGCGGAAGGCGGCGTGGCCGAGCTCTAACCTGTGCCCGGCATCGCTGGAAAGGCGATTGATGCAGGCAGCGAGATCATGCGGGTCACGCGCGTCGAAGAACATCGCGGCACCGTCCCATAGTTCGCGATAGGTCGGGATGTCTGAGAGCACCAGGGGGGTTGCCGACATAGCCGCCTCCAGCGCCGCCAGACCGAACGGTTCGTACAGCGATGGCGATACAAAAATGCCGGCCCGGGCCATCAAGGAGCGCACCTCGTCATAGGGCAGCGCCCCGAGAGGAACGGCGTGGTCGACGGTGGCGCGCTCGCCGTTCGGGCCGTGAAGCGAACCGGCTGTAAAGAGAGGCCATTGCGTCAACGAGGCGGCCTGGTCGACCACCGCCACATTCTTTCCCTCGTCCCACCAGCGGGCGGCGGCGAAAACGAGCGGCTGGCGGGTTTCCGCTGGCGGGACTGGGCGTGCGGCATTTCCCACGACGTGAAGGCGTGCGATCGGGCCATAGCAGGTCTCGAGCATCTCGGCATGGCTGCGGCTCGGGGCGATGACTGCGTCGGCCCTGTCGAAGCCACGCCTGTTGCGCTCCTTCTGCCAGCTCCATGCGTTATCCAATGCCTGTCCCTTGACGCAATGGAACCAAGTCGTCACGCATGAATGCGAGACCGCTATGACTGGGCAAGGCGCATCCAACCCCACGGCCTGCGTCGGTCCGTTGAGATGGACAAGGTCGATCGCGTAGTCGCGTATCGGCGCACGCAATTCCAGCGGCAGACCGTCGAGGTCGCCGGCGCTTCGGGTCATCCAATCCAGAGGCGTATTCAGCCAGATGAGCGTCGCGAAAGTCCTTGCCTCATTGGCCTGTTGCCCAGATGGTTGCGGCCCCAGACCGGCGAACACAACGCTGTCGCCGCCATTGACCAATTCCCGGCCGAGATCAAGCGCATAGCGCCATACTCCGCCCATGGCATCGACGGTCATCAGGACGCGGCGTTTGCGTGGCGTCAGTGTCCGCAACATGCCGCCTCCAGTTCCGCCAGCGGGCGCGGGCGCTTTTCCTGGATGTCGCTGAACTTCTGGAACGATGCGAGGTAATGATCATGGGCGCGCTCCCAGGCAAGGTCGTCGGGTTCGCCCCAAAGCTCGCGATAGCTGGGCGAACTCGGATATGGATAAAGCGGTACCGGTTCATTGGCCCACACGCCATTGTCGATCAGGTGGGCTCGCCAGTGATCGACAAGGGCAGGATCGTCCTCGACGACGCCGATCAGATTGGCCTGAACGAAAGGAACGTGGCGTCTGGCCTTAACCAGCAGCGCGGCGAGTTCCTCGGTGTCCAGCCTACAGCGCTTCGCGAGCATGGCCCGCCCTTCCACCGTCAAGCTTTCGAGGCCGGCTTCGATGGAGACGCAGCCTGCCGCGCCGAGCAATTCCAGCATCTCAGGTTTCCACAGATCGATGCGGGTCTGGACGCCGAATTTCACATCGCGGCTTACCAACGCCTCCAGCAACGCCTTTTGCGGCAAAAAGATTTCGTCGATGAAGTAGATGTAGCCGGCACCTTGGGCGATCAGCCGATCGATTTCAGTCACCACCGCTTTGTGGTTGCGGCGGCGATAGGCATCGCGGAAATCGATCTTGGCGCAGAAGCTGCAATTGTAGGGGCAGCCGCGCGACGCTTCGACCTCGGCGCCGAATCCAAACTGTTGGTCATCGAACCGGTGATGATGATGCGAATGGGCGGCGATCCAGTCGGATGGCCATTCCAGCGGCGGGTGATCGACAAACGAACTGGAATGGACCCCGCCGTTCGAAACCAGCTTGGCGTCCAGCAGATAGGCGGTCGAGGGCACCGCGCTCCAATCGTCGCGTCGTGCAAGTTCGGCGACAATTTCCTCGCATTCGCCGCGCACGACGATGTCGGCGCCCAGCTTGCGCAAGGTCGGCGCCGGCGTCGCCGAGCCATGTGGGCCGACCGCGACCGTGCGGCCGCCACGCCCGGCCAGACGATTGAGGAAATCGGCCGGCACGCGCAACTCCGGCGGTGCGCAGCGCCAGAACAGATAGGTCGGGGCGGTGCTGACAACCGTCATTGCCGGCGCGAAATCAGCCACGCGTCCGCACAGCCCTGAGTTGTCGAGTTTCTGCAATTGCCCGTCCAGCAGCAGCACCTCATGGCCGGCCGCTTCGAGCAGGGCTTTCGAATAGCCGAGTTCCAGCGGCAGATGCGGTTGGCGGCAGCCGAAATAGATGCTGTCGTCATATGTCCAGGACGGGTTGACCAGGGCTATTCTCATGCCACGTACCTCACGGCTTCGGGGCGGGGCTCAAGCCGGTGGCGCTGCAGCCAGTCGGCGAGATCGCGAATGCCCTCGCGCCACGCAACCTGCGCCTTCCAGCCAAGCGCGGTCTGGATCTTGCGGGTATCGGCGACGAAGAAGGGCTGGTCGCCGGTCCGTTCCCCATCATGGCGGACCGAGAGTTCGCGGCCGGTCAGGCTGCCGATCTCGCTCAACAGCATACGCAGGCTGAGCGCATTTTCTGGTCCGCCGCCAAGGTTGAATGCCTGGCCCTCGGTAATGTCGATATGGTCCAGCACAGCCCTGTAGGCGGCGACCGCATCGGAAACGTGCAGGATGTCACGCACCTGCCTGCCGTCGCCGTAGACGGTGATGTCCCGTCCTGTCAGGGCGCTGAGCAGGAAGTGCGCTACCCAACCCTGGTCCTCCGTTCCAAACTGGCGCGGTCCGTAGATGCAGCTCATCCGCAGTACCGCCGTGGGCATGCCATAGGATTTGGCGTAGTCGAGCACATATTGGTCCGCCGCGCCCTTGGAGCAGCCATAGGGCGTGCAGAAATTCAGGCTGTGGGCTTCATCGATGCCGCTGGCCTGGATCGCGCTATCGCAAGGTATGTAGCAGTCGTCGTGCGGTTGAACCGCGACGTCGGGGAGGCTGCCGTAAACCTTGTTGGTGCTGGCGAAAATCACCGGAATGCCCTCGCCGCTCAGCCGCGCCGCTTCCAGCACGTTGAACGTTCCGCGAAGGTTGATGTCGAAATCCTCGTCCGGCCGGACCAGGCTCGTGGTGACTGCCGTCTGTGCGGCCAGATGGAAAATCGCCTTGGATCTCATCAGAACCGGGGCCAGGGCATTGGCGTCCCGCACATCAATGGTCTCGACGGTAAGGCGGCTACCATGTTTCTGGACAAGCCATTCCAGGTTCTGTTCGACGCCGGGACGGCTGAGATTGTCGACCACCAGCACCGGCTCGCCATCCGACAACAGGCTATCGGCTAGATTTGATCCTATGAAGCCGCTGCCGCCGAGGATGGCGACCGGCGCTTCGCGTCGGTTGCGTGCGCCCGGGCTCATGACACCAACCCGCGCTCTTCGAGTTCGCGCTTCATTTCGGTGCCGCGGTCGACGGCGGCCGTATTGCGCACCCAGGAAACGAAATCCACGAGAGAATTCTCCAATTGCAGGCCGGGTTCGAAACCGAGCAGTTCACGCGCCTTGGAGATATCGGCGAAGCAGTTGCGAATGTCCCCGGAGCGCGCCTTGCCGAGCAGTTCTGGCGAACGGTTCGGTATTCCCATGGCTTCCGCCAGCAATCGCGCGACTTCGCTGATCGCATAGGCGCGGCCGCTGCCGATGTTGATGACGTGGCCCTTTGCCTGACGTTGCTGCAGCGCAAGACGAAAGGCACGTGCGACGTCATGCACATGAACGAAGTCGCGCTTCTGCTCCCCATCCTCGAAGATCATCGGCCGTTGGCCATTGGCGAGACGTGAAGCGAAATTGGCCAGCACGCCGGTATAGGGATTTGATAGTGCCTGGCCGGCACCGAAGACATTGAACAGGCGCAATGCGACCGCATCGATGCCGTAGGCTTCGCCGAAGATCAGCACGGCGCGTTCCTGGGCGTATTTTGTCAGCGCGTAAATCGAGGCGAGGTCGACCGGCTTTTCTTCATCCGTCGGCAGCGGCGAAAGGGGTTCGCCTTCCGGCGACAGCGGATTCCACTGTCCGCTTTTGATGTCGCTTAATTTGCGCCTTGCATTGTCGATGCGCCGGCCCTCGGGCGTGGCATAGAGGCCCTCGCCATAGACGCTCATCGAGGAGGCGACGACGATCCGTTCGACCGGATGCTTGATCAGCGCTTCAAGCAGTGTCGCCGTGCCCAGATCGTTGGTGCCGACGTAGCGCGCGATCTCGTACATTGATTGTCCGACACCGACTTCCGACGCCAGATGAATGACAGCGTCGACTCCTTCCAGCGCCTCGGCAACGGCCTCGCGATCGCGAATATCGCCCTTGATCAGTGCGGCACCGGTGGGAAGCGTGACCGCTTCGCCCGCATGCACCTGCTCCAGCAGGACGTCGAGAATGCGAACTGAATAATTCTGAGCGATGAGTTCTTGTGTGACGTGGCGGCCGATGAAGCCGCAGCCTCCTGTAACCAATATGCGTTTCACGACGACTCCTCTCCCCGGACAAGTGACTTCGGCGCCCCGAACTTTTCGGCAAAAGGTTTGTTCCCTGTGCTTCAACAAAGTTCCCTTCGCGGGCTTCGTCTGAAAGCAAGCGCAACGCCATCGGCCCACGATGCGGGAACATTCCCGCCGGTATGCTGTTAGGGCGCTCGACAGCCGCCGTGAGACCGTAAGGCGAAGCCTATGATCAAGGGAGATTTCAATGTCGCAGTCCCACACGACCACCAATCACGACGAAATTCGCAAATGGGCCGAGGAGCGGCAGGGCCGGCCGGCAGTGGTCCGCACCAAGGGCGAGGGCGGCATCTTGCGGATCGACTTTGGCGAACCCGAGGAAGGATTCGACTCCATTGATTGGGACGAGTTCTTCCGCATATTCGACGAGAACGATTTGGCCTTCCTCTATCAGGCCAAGACCAGCGACGGAAAGTCCAGCCGTTTCAACAAATTCGTCGAGCGCGATCGCAAGAGTTGAGAAGTCCTGGCGGGAGGCGACTTGGCCTCGGCCCAGGAGAATTCAATGCATCAGCTTTGCGCCGCGGGCTTTGGCCACCTCTCGCATGACATCGTTGAGCCAGTTTTCGGTGGACTGGCCAAGCTGCCGGTGGTCGACGTCCCGGATCGCTTGCTCGAGTGTCCTCTCGACCAGCCGGTCCGATGCGTGGACGTCCCCCAGCAGAAGACGCGCCGCGAGGCGCAGTTTGGGCAAGAGGGTGAAAACGTCGTCTGGCGGGGAGGGCACGGAGATCTCCGCTTGTTCGGATGCCTGCCGCGGAAAAAGCGCATTGAACACAGCCTTGCTGCCCGAGGACTTCCGCAAATTGCTGGCGTAGCGGAGATGCTCGGGAATCGCGATCTCGTTGTCACCGCTGAAGAATACGAAGGGGATACCGCGGCGCATCAACTTGTCGGCGATCGGAAACACGCGTCGGCCATTAAGATTGACGTCCAGGATTGCAGCTTCGGCTTGATCGGTATGTTCAGACGCCTGCTCGACTGTAGCCGCGGGCCCGAGGATGATAGCACCCATGTTGCCGAAAAACCTCGCAAGATCCCCCGCCAGCGTCCATTCGTCTTCGACAATCAGAATATGCACCCCCCGCAGATCGCGCACGTCGTTATCCTTTATTCGAACGGTGTTGAGGATGCAAAGAAGGCACTCCCATTTTCCTGTCATCCAGTGCCGCCTGCAATCGTTTCGCCAGCACGAGCATGCGATCCGGTACGGGCCCACCGAGACGTTCCACTCACTCAGGCGCCCCCCACACCATGAGCGCCAGGAGTTTCAAGCCAGCAAAGCGTTTTGTCATTGAACCATCATGGACATCGGGCCAACGTCGTCCATGCTGACTTGTTCCATCCTCCAAGCGCGCTATATGGTCATATCCTGTCCGATCCGACCTTGAGAGACTTCATGTCGGTCGGGCGAAAGGTGGACATGCCGTGACAGCCCGATCAATCAAGTTCCCCATCGTCGGCATCGGTGCGTCCGCGGGGGGCATCCCCGCAATGGAAGGGTTTTTCAAGGGCATCACCGGTAGGCCGGGCATGGCGTTCGTGATCATCACGCACCTTAGTCCCAAGCGCAACAGCCTGCTGCATGAGGTTATCGACCGCTACACCGAGATGCCTGTCGTGGTGGTCGAGGACGGCGTGGCCGTTGAACCCGACCACGTCTATGTGATGCCGGAAAACGTCACTCTGGTCATTGAGAACGGCGTGCTGCACCTGCGGCGGCCCAATGGGCTTACCCAGGAGCGCAAACCCATCGACATCTTCTTCAGCGCACTCGCCGAAGACCAGGGTGAATACGCGGTCGGTGTGGTACTGTCGGGAGGTGATTCCGATGGGACCTTGGGTGCCAAGGCCATCAAGGAGCGGGGCGGGCTTACCGTGGCGCAAGCACCGGACGGCTACGGCCCGCGCAACCCCGACATGCCGCAGAGCGCTATTGCCAGCGGTCTCATCGATGTTGCCGTGCCCGCCGAGGAGATTGGGGCGAAGCTCCAGGCTTACGCCCGCGGCTTCGACACGCTGGATGGGCTGCCGAACGAAGAGGACATCCCTACGGCCGACATAGATAAGGTCCGCGAACAGATATACGGCATTTTGCGCAGCCACTCCGGCCACGACTTTTCAGGCTACAAAACCAAGACATTCCTACGCCGGATCAAGCGGCGCATGCAGATCGCTCAGATTCAGTCCATCAGCGCCTATATCGATTGGCTGAAGAAGGACCCTCGCGAGGTGATGAATCTGTTTCGCGATCTGCTGATCAACGTCACCAACTTCTTTCGCGATCCCGATGCCTTCGAATTGCTAGAACAAAAGATCATCCCGCGGCTGTTCGAGGGCAAGACGGCGAGCGATACGGTTAGGGTCTGGATTCCCGGCTGCGCCACCGGCGAGGAGGTGTTCTCCATCGCCATCCTGCTGCGTGAACACATGGAAATGCTGTCAGCCATTCCGCGCGTCCAGATATTCGCCACCGACATAGACGAGCCTGCCCTGGCGGTGGCTCGCGCCGCACGCTATCCCGAGGCCTTGATGCAGGGTCTTTCCCCGGAGCGCAAACACCGGTTTTTCAACGGCGATGGCGAAAGCTACGTCATCAGCAACGAGATCCGCGAACTGTGCATCTTCTCGCCGCATAGCATCATTCGCGATCCGCCCTTCTCGCGCATGGATCTGGTTTCCTGCCGCAACCTGCTGATCTATTTCGGCCCAGCCGTTCAAAGCCGCGTTCTTCCTGTCTTCCACTATTCGCTGAAGCCGGGTGGCTATCTTTTCCTCGGCACGTCCGAAAGCATCGGGCAGCACGAAAATCTGTTCGCCACCATCGACAAGAAACATCGCCTCTTCCAGGCACGGGAGCATGCCTCGCCACATATCAGGCTGCCGGCCCTGTTCGGGGATTCCACTTCCGGCGTCTTTCCCGCCGAAACCGCTGGCTTGAAGAAGGGCACGGTCGGCTACCCGCTGCGGCAGGCTGTCGAAGCGCAGGTGCTTGAGCGGTTCGCGCCGCCGCATGTCCTCGTCAACGCCGAAGGCGACGTCGTCTACTATTCGGCGAGGACCGGCAGATACCTCGAAGCGCCGCAAGGTATCCCCAGCCGGCAGGTGCTGACGATGGCCCGCCGCGGACTTCGGCTGGACCTACGCGCCGCATTAAGGGAGGCGACGACAACACGCCGCACGGTTGTGCGGGACAACCTCAGCGTCGAGGAAGATGACGAACGCGTGCAACCGATCAAGCTGACGATCGAACCGCTTGCCGAGAGAGGCAATGGTGAGCCGCTTTACCTTGTCCTCTTCGAGCCGTCGGGACCGAGGCAAGCTCGGTCCAATGAGGACGGTGGCAGCCATAACAGCGACAGCACGGCCGATCTCGAGCGGGAACTGCGCGACACAAGAGAGCGTCTTCAATCCACCATAGAAGAATACGAGACGGCCCTCGAAGAGGTGAAATCCTCGAATGAGGAACTCGTCTCCGTCAATGAAGAGGCGCAATCGACCAATGAGGAACTTGAAGCGTCCAAGGAAGAGATGCAGTCGCTCAACGAAGAGCTCAACACGATCAACGCGGAGTTAGCCAGCAAGATAGATGAGCTAGATCACGCAAACAGCGATCTGCGGAACCTGTTCGAAAGCACCGATATCGCGACCATCTTTCTCGACCGCAGTCTTGTGGTGCGGACCTTCACGCCGGCGGCCTCCTCCTTCTTCAACCTGCGCCCCTCCGACGTCGGCCGGCCCTTGACGGATCTGTCGAGCCAACTCGATTATCCAGAGTTGAAGCAGCACATCGACAAGGTGTTCGAGACAGGCGAGACCCTGAACCACCATCTTGCGCGCGATTCCAGGGGCCTGTTTCACATGGTACGCATCAATCCCTATCGGGACAAGGGTAATAGGATACAGGGCGTCGTGGTGACATTGGTCGACGTGACCACGCTGGCGCGGGCGGAAGAGCATCAGCAGGTACTCATCTCGGAGCTCAACCATCGCGTCAAGAATATGCTGGCGGTGGTCGCCAGCATCGCCAACCGCACGCGGGACAGTTCGGATACGAAAGAAGCATTCGCGGATGCGTTGATAGGCCGGTTGCACTCCATGTCCAGAGCCTACGGACTGCTGACCCGCGAGAGGTGGAAGGAGGCTTCGGTCAAGGAATTGCTGCATCAGGAACTGGAACCCTTCGGCATCGAACGGATCGAACTCGATGGCGACGACGTAAAACTCGGCCCGCAACAGGGCCTTTCGCTTAGCATGGCCATCCATGAGCTGGCTACCAATGCGGCCAAATATGGCGCCTTGTCCAAGCCCCGAGGCAGGATCAGCGTCAAATGGGCCATGGATGGCGACAGTTTCACGCTTCGCTGGCGCGAAAAGTACGGGCCTGCCGTCAAGAAGCCGTTGAATGATGGCTTTGGCCTGAACCTGTTGAAGGGGGAAATCGCCTACAGGCTCGGCGGTCATGTCGAGACGTTTTTTGGCAAGGAAGGTCTCGATGTCCATATCGCCTTTTCGGCAAACCATGAGGATACGCCGTGAGCGATACACCCCGCGTTCTGGTGGTCGAGGATGAGTGGCTGATCGCGCAGGACATAGCGTCCGAGTTGCGTGCAGCGGGCTATCCGGTGGTCGGCCCTGTTTCGTCCGTGGCCGCCGCGCTTCAACTTGTGGAGGCGGACAAGATTGACGTCGCGTTGCTGGATATTCAACTCAACGGTGAAACAAGCTTACCGATCGCGGAAGTCTTGTTGGCTCGCGGCACCCCGTTCGCGTTCGTAACGGGATTTGGGGAGCGCGATGTTCCAGCCCCGTTTCGAAACTGCAAATTCGTGGCAAAACCCGCAACCGAGGCGACCATCCTCACCGCCGTGGCCGACCTAGCGTCGCTTCGCGCCGCCAAGACGCGGTCGTGATTTCAAGCCAGCCAGTCGCGATCAATCCAGCGGCTTGTCGGTAGGCCGGGGCGTGGTGCTCGGTTGACGTGGCCACCCGGCATTTCGATTGGCGACTAGATTATCCAGCGCCATGCTCAATGGCCGGGATGCGCCGGCGGCCGTTGGCGTCACCGGCTTTGCGCCGGCGTCCGTTGTTTGGCATCTCGCTTTGGGTGCGGCAGACCACCGCGTTCGGCGATCGGACGGCGGGTTTCGAGTTTGAACCTTCCTTTGGCATGGTGGCTTCTTTCCTTGCAAAGCAGGAAAAACGTTCATGCAGGCAGGTCAAACTTCGACGCGGTTGAAAGTTCCGGGACCGGGACGATACCAGGCTGGCGGCTGCAACCGCCTCGAAGAGATTTATTCCGGCTCGGAGGGTCGGCCGCAGATCATGAAGGACGGTCGATCTCGCCGTTCTGGAACCTTTGGCCTGAAGCGTGTCTTCCGCTCAGACGCGAGCGACTCGAATAAGGCGAAGTGGAACAACTTACGTCGATGCAGGTTGCGTGTCGCACGGCGTCGTCGCCCCCCTTCGTTGACGCTGCACGATCGGGATCCCTCAACCTGATCAGCCCGCGCGCTCTCCTTTGCCGGGAGGCGCGGGCTTTTACGTTGGCCGAACGATCGTGTTTTGACTACAGGCGGGAACAACCCACCGGTTCGACGGTTCGGCGTTCAGGAGAATCGGAATCCACTATGCCGATGAAATTGCATTCAGGCGCGTGAAGATGCTGGTCGAACATACGTTCTCGCCAGAAGCAGGAGGCATGATTTTGTCTCGACCGAGTTGGCGTGCAAGGCCACCCGCCAAGTGGTTCGCAGCCCGATCCAACCGAACTCGACCAATTGCTGGCCCGAAGTGCGGTAAAACAAGGACTTTCCGTGCGCTTCGACCGAATAGGTCCCTTGTCGACTGCTTTGCCCGAACTCACAGGGGAAAAGCCAGCATGAAAGCCTTGTGGTCGCTGTGCGGCATCGGCGTTGCTGGCGTTGGCGCAACAACAATGTCGTTCTCGTCAAATCCAAGACGAATACGACGCAAAGCCAGCCAGTCGGCAAGAATTCGAAGATGGATACTAGTGCTGGCAGGGAACCCAAGGCACGTGTCGCCCAAACCCTCTAGCGGTTAGCGGCCATCCGGCGGTTCAGGTGGCCGCCGCTGGTTATAGGGGTTTGGGACGTCGCCGGGAAAATGCGAAGCGACATCCTGCCAATAATTCTTACTAGAACCGATTTCGCGGCGGGCATGGGCTTTCTTGGCGCGGTGCACCAGGAGTTTGAGCTCTGATATTAGCTGGCGCAGTTTCCTTTGGGCAAGCAATAGAGTTTCGCGCGCAAGCCCCGCACGCGCCACTCGACGAAGGCGGACGACATCGTATTGACGTGCTCATCGGAAACGATGCCTCCAGCCGTCTGGGGGCGTCCAGGTGCGGAACATCTCTGCTGGGCTGATCATAACACACGGTGAGAATACGGGCATGGAGCGTGGTGATGGGCATCCTTGCCGATCTGGACAAGAAGCTGACGGACAATCTGTATGAACATGGCAGCGAGCTTACCGAACCCGCTGCCGACCTGCCGAGGGCGGTCGTCGGAACGTCGACCGGCTGATGCCTTTCATTCAGCCCGAAGCGCGCGAGGTAGTGAGAAGACAGGTCCTCGGGCTTGTCCACGAATACAGGATCGAGAACCCTGCCGGCGCGGCCGAGCAGGATTAGCAGATCTGGTAGAGGCAATTTCCCTACCCTGTCGTCGCTTCGCGGACCTGATCGGGCTGAAGGGGCTGTTCGCCGATCACCCCGAAGAACTTGGCGGAGCCTGGGACCAAGCCCTGGCATCCGATCGCATGGTCGATCCTCAAGGTCAAAACCCATCGCGAAGTGTCGCCACCGCAGTTCACATATGACCAGATCAGGAAGCTGACCTCGTCGCTCGCCCAGGGCGACACCGACGAGATGGGCGTCATCCGTGGAACCGTCCGACAACTGCTAAGTTCTATATTGCCGGCGCAAGACTCGTGCCACGCCGGCGAAGTGAGCGGCGAGGCGGAAATGACATCAAAGACACGGTCCCCAACCATCCGACCATATAAGGGACCCGCTGGCGGCTGGGGGTCGGCGAAATCCGTCGCAGCGATTAACTCGAGAGAACGTGTCCTCTTGCGAGACCCAAAGCTCCTTTCGAGCCAGAACAAGCCTGAAGGATATATGTGCGTCAGCTGCGCCTGGGCAAAGCCTGCTCAGCCACATCCGCTTGAGTTCTGTGAAAATGGCGCCAAGGCTACTGCGTGGGAGACGACGTCGCGTCGAGCCGGTCCGGCATTTTTTGCCAACCACACGCTGGGCGAGCTGGAGACCTGGTCGGATCACGACCTGGAAGAACAAGGTCGCTTGACGCATCCCATGCGTTGGGATGCAGCCAGCGACAAATACATTCCGGTCGCCTGGTCCGATGCCTTTGATGAGATTGGGAGAGAGTTGCGTTCTCTCGATCCTCATCAGGTTGATCTCTACACGTCCGGGCGTGCCTCGCTTGAGACCAGTTACATGTACCAGCTGTTCGCACGTATGTTTGGCAGCAACAATTTGCCTGACAGCTCCAACATGTGTCACGAGAGCTCCTCCGTGGCGCTCCCGGAAAGCATCGGCTCATCCGTCGGGACGGCGATCCTGTCCGATTTCGAGAACACCGACTGCATTTTCTACATCGCGCAGAACGTTGGAACATCGTCGCCTCGGATGCTTCATGATCTCCAGGACGCCGTCAACCGGGGCGTCAAGATCGTCACCTTCAACCTGCTGCGCGAACGGGGGCTGGAGCGCTTTGTCAATCCGCAGTCGGCACAGATGCTGACCGGGAAAGAGACAAAGATCTCGTCGGAATATTATCAGGTCAGGAATGGCGGCGATATCGCAGCACTGTTCGGGGTATGCAAGGCGCTGATTGAAGCTGACGACGCCCTCAAGGCATCGGGCGAGAGCCGCGTGGCGGGGCAGGACGGGAAGCCGAAGGACCAGGACAATGCCGCGATGGTCGCCTTTGCGGCCTCGATGGCCTCGGCAGACAAGAAGCACGTGCTCGATCACGATTTTATCCAGGAACACACCACCGGTTTTGAGGAATTTGCTCAGGCCGCGCGAGCCCATCAGTGGGAGGAACTCGAACGCGTGTCGGGGCTCAGCCGCTCAGAGATGATGCAGGCTGCTAAAACTTACGCGAACGCCAGCGCCGTCATGATGATTTACGGCATGGGCCTGACGCAGCACCTCCTGGGTGTCGAGAACGTTCACATGGTCTGCAACCTGGCACTGCTGCGCGGCAATATCGGCAAGCCCGGAGCAAATATCTGCGCCGTGCGCGGCCATTCCAACGTGCAGGGCCAGCGGACCGTCGGGATCACCGAGAAACCCGGGCTGGCGCCTTTGGACAAGCTTTCCCAGCTCTACGGCTTTGAGCCGCCGACATGGACGGGCCGCTCGACGGTCGAGACCTGCGAAGCGATCATCAACGGCCAGTGCCGCGCGTTCATCAGCCTGGGCGGAAACTTCCTGAAAGCGATACCCGACACGGCCGCCATGGAAGAGGGATGGCGCAAGCTGCATTTGAGTGTGCAGATCGCGACAAAGCTCAACCGCAGCCATGTGCTGCATGGAGAGGTCGCTTATCTGCTGCCGTGCCTGGGGCGCATTGAAGTCGACCAGCAGGCAAGCGGTCCGCAGGCGGTGTCAATTGAAAGTTCGATAGCTCATTTCCATGGCTCTCGCGGCAAGGCGAAACCGGCCAGCTCCGAGCTTCTCTCCGAACCTGCCATCGTTGCCGGCATCGCCAAGGCTACACTCGGACAAACGAAGGTTCCGTGGGACGCCTGGGTCGGGAACTATGCGCAGATACGAGACGCTATCGAGCGCACTTACCCGGAGACGTTCAAGGATTTCAACAAGCGGCTTTTTCAACCAGGCGGATTTGCCAGGCCGTTGCCCGCGCGAGAACGCAAGTGGGTGACGAAAACGGGAAAGGCCAACTTCATCACGCCGCACAGATTGTTTCCCGAGTTCTCCACATCGGGGAGGGCCGACGTCCTGCATCTTTCGACACTGCGATCCAACGACCAATTCAACACCACGATCTACGGCTACAGCGATCGATTCCGTGGCGTTGAAGGCACTCGCCGGGTCGTGTTCATGAACGGCGAGGATATTAGCCGCCTGGGCTTCGTCGATGGCGAGCACATCGATGTGACGACGGCGATCGACGATAATAACATTCGTAAGGTCACTGGCCTGAGGATCGTTCAGTACAACATTCCGAAGGGATGCTGTGCGGCGTATTACCCCGAGGCAAACCCGCTTTTCCCTTTGGCTCATCATGATCCGAAGGCAAAAACACCTTCCTATAAACTTCTACCTGTGCGCCTTACCAGATCGAGCCTTAATCCGGACGGCTAATTCATTTATGGGCTGAGGGCCCCTTGATAGATTCAAGAAACCCAAACTGGGCATTCGTGGCGGCAGCGTTTCTGCTGATCGGTGTCGGTGCCTGGTTGGGCTGGTTTCGCCAGGCCAGGGAGCTTCGTGTGGATCCCCCCGTAGCGGCCGATCTCGATCAATTCCGGCTCATGCCCAATGCGATCAGCGGAACACCGCCAGAGAGTTATTTTGCGCAGGGCAAGCTTTATGAAACGGATGCCTACAATCTGAGCCAAGGCAAGCGCCTTTACGCCTGGTTCGGGTGCTCGACATGCCATGGAGACGGACGCGGCGGTGTCGGCCCCTCCTTCCTTGACGGCTGGTGGCTGTATGGTCCTGAAGTGGTCTCCATCGTCGCCTCGATCCGCGATGGCCGCCCGCACGGCATGCCCGCCTTTCACGACCGCATGACTATCGAGCAGATCTGGCAGCTCGCGGGTTATGTCCAGACGATCGGCTCGTATACGCCGAAGACAGCGGCGCCTAGCCGCAACGATGACAAGCAGACCCGCCCGGCCGAGAACCGCGGCCCCGCTAAGATTCTCTTCGATGAGGGCCCGGTGGGTGTCCATCCAGATCAGGGACCTTCGCCGTGAGAGCCCCTTGCATGGGCCTGTTGTCGACGGGTGCTCTGGTGTCAGGCTGCAATGGCAGCCAGTCTGCGCTTAACCCCTACGGGGCTCCCGCCATTCATCTCGAGAATCTGATCATCGGGATAGTTGCCCTGTCCGCGATGATCTGGTTGCTGGTGATGGTCATGCTCGTCCTGGCGCTCAGGCGGGGGCGTGGGGCCGAGACGGAAGGCCGGACATCGGAAGGTCGGCTCACAATGACGGTCTCGGCCGCGGTCGCGGTGACGGTGGCCATTATCGCCGGCATGACAATCGCCAGCTTCTTCACCACCCGCAGCATCGGGGTCCCGCAAAGTGCTGCCGTGACGATCACCGTGAGAGCACAGCAATGGTGGTGGCAGGTCATCTACGCCGGGTCCGATGGCACGCCCACCTTCCAGACCGCCAACGAAATCCATATCCCCGTCGGTCAAGATATCCGGCTTCAGCTTGAAAGCGCGGACGTCGTCCATTCGTTCTGGGTTCCCAGTCTGGCCGGGAAGCAGGATCTCGTTCCGGGTCGCTCAAACGATTTGCTGCTTCGGGCGGAAAAGCCTGGCATCTATCGCGGGCAATGCGCCGAGTTCTGCGGCCTGCAGCATAGCCACATGGCGGTTATGGTCGTCGCAGAGGCTCCCTCCGATTACGCGCGCTGGATCACATCACAGCGCGCCGATGCGATGATGCCGGCCGATCCCGATGCCGCGTCGGGGCAGGCGGCCTTTCTGGCAAAGCCCTGTGCGGCCTGCCATACCGTCCGCGGAACGCAAGCTACCGGTACGACGGGACCCGACCTGACGCATATCGGCAGTCGCCAGACAATCGCCGCCGGATTGCTGGAGACCACGCGCGGTTCGCTGGCGGCCTGGATTGCCGATCCGCAGACGCTGAAGCCGGGGAACAATATGCCGATGGTTCCGCTGACCAGCATCGAGCTCCAGAATATCTCCGCCTATATGGAAAGTCTCAAATGAGGGCAGTAGCGGATCGCGAAGGCGTTCGGGACACCGGGATGGAAGCCGTCGAACTTGATCGTCGACTTGCCGCGACCTGGTCAACGCCCCCCGGCCTATGGGGTGCCCTATCGACTGTCGATCATAAGATTATCGGCCGCCGCTACATCGTCACGGCGTTTGTCTTTCTGGCACTCGGCGGAGTGCTGGCTTTGCTGATGCGGCTGCAGCTGGCGCAACCCGAAGCCCGGTTCGTCGGGCCCGATCGCTACAACCAGATTTTCACCATGCATGGCTCGAATATGATGTTCCTGTTCGCCGTGCCCGTCATGCAGGCGATGGCCATCTACCTGGTGCCCTTGATGGTGGGAACGCGAAACATCGCATTCCCGCGCCTCAACGCGTTTTCCTACTGGATGTACCTTGCCGGCGGTCTGCTGTTGTGGATCGCCTTCGCCGTCGATACCGGTCCGGACGTTGGATGGTTCGCCTACGTACCGCTATCGGGGCCTCAATATGCCGCCGGGAAGCGGGCCGACATATGGGCCCAGATGATCACCTTTACCGAGGTTTCCGCTCTCGCCATCGCCGTCGAAATCGTCGTCACCGTGTTCAAGCAACGGGCGCCGGGAATGTCACTCGACAGGATTCCGCTGTTCGTCTGGTCGATGCTGGTCACGTCCTTTCTGGTCATCCTCGCCATGCCGGCGATCATGATCGCCAGCACCAGTCTGATCCTCGACCGGCTCGTGGGGACGCATTTCTTCAACCCGGCCGAAGGCGGTGACGTGCTGCTGTGGCAGCATCTGTTCTGGTTCTTCGGCCACCCTGAGGTCTATATCATCTTCCTGCCCGCGGTGGGCATGGTCTCCAGCATCGTCGCTACATTCACACAGCGGCCGGTGTTTGGATATCTGGCCATGGTGATGGCCTTGATCGCGACGGGCGTTCTGGCCTTCGGGCTGTGGGTGCATCATATGTTCGTGGCCGGCCTTCCGCGGCTGGGCGAAAGTTTCTTCACCGCCTCAAGCATGGCGATCGCCGTTCCGGCAGGCCTGCAGATCTTTTGCTGGCTGGCGACGATTTGGGCGGGACGGCCAATCTTCAAGACGCCGTTTTTGTTCGTCATCGGGTTCATTGTCGTGTTTGTCATTGGTGGGCTGACCGGCGTGATGGTGGCATCGGTTCCGTTCGATACACAGGTTCACGACACCTATTTCGTCGTCGCGCACTTCCACTACGTCCTGGTCGGTGGCGCCGTGTTTCCCTTGCTGGGCGCCGTCTATTACTGGTTTCCGAAACTGACAGGCCGAATGATGAGCGAAACGCTTGGCCGCTGGTCGTTTGGCCTCATCTTCTCGGGTTTCAATCTGACTTTCTTCCCCATGCACATTCTCGGCCTGCAAGGCATGCCGCGGCGCATCTATACCTATCAGCCGGAGATGCCGTGGTCCGGCCTGAACATGTTCATCAGTCTCAGCGGGATCGTGCTGGCCGCCGGTTTCCTGCTGTTCTTCATTGACGCCATACGCAGCGCCAGATCAGGTCCCGTCGCACCAGCCAATCCGTGGGGCGCCTCAACGCTGGAGTGGGCGACGTCTTCGCCACCGCCGTCCTATAATTTCGCGCGGCTGCCTGTCATAGAACGCCTAGAGCCCTTGTCGGACAGATCGGACCCACTTGGTATCGTCGAGGGTCTGTACACGGACAGGCGCGAACTGCTTATCACCGGTGTCGTGGAGGCGCGTGCGCAAGCGCGTGAATCATCGGTCGGGAGTTCGATTTGGCCGCTCCTGGCGGCGCTCGCTACGTCAGCAATGCTGATTTGGTCGATCTTTACCCCTTGGGCCGTGGTCTGGGGCTCCATACCGATTGCAGTCGCACTCATTGGCTGGTTCTGGCCAAAGGGCGACCCGGAGGACGAGACATGAAGCACGACGTCGTCCTTGACGTGACGGAGCTTCCCGCGCATGGCCTTGGCACTGCCAGCCTGTCCTGGTGGGGAACGCTCGCCTTCATGCTTATCGAAGGCACCGGTTTTGTCCTTTCGATCGTGATTTATCTCTATCTGATGAGCGTGGCACCGCGGTGGCCGCTGGATACTGCGCCGCCTGATCTGCTTGCAGGCACGACCCTGACGGTCGTGCTGCTTGTAAGCCTCATACCCAATGTCTTTGTTACACGCTGGGCGCGTAGCCAAGACCTACGAAAGGTCCGAATGGGCCTCATTGTCATGTCGCTGGTCGGCGTCTTGCCGCTTATCTTGCGTGTTTTCGAGTTTCCCGCCATGCACATCAAGTGGGACCAAAACGCCTATGGATCGATTGTATGGGTGATGCTCGGCCTGCATACGACACACATCTTGACCGATCTGGGTGAGACCGTCGTGCTGACCAGCCTGATGTTCACGCGCCATGGCGACAATGCACGACGGTTTGGCGATGTGGCCGACAATGCGATGTACTGGAACTTTGTGGTGCTGACGTGGTTGCCGATGTACGTGTGCCTCTATTGGGTTCCACGACTTTGAGCAGACGCTGGTTGCGATACACGGGATTGGTCGTGCCGCCTGCCGCTTGGGCGGTCACCACCCAGCTTGGACAAATCACGCCCTATGTGGATTGCCGACAGAATTTTCCCTGGACGGCCGCCCTTTGTGCCGCGCTCCTAGCGGCGTCGATAGTTGGTGTCGTGGCATCACGTACGGGCTCCGCCGGATTGGCCAGATCCGAGCGATTTATCACCGATGCGGGTTTCCTGATCGCGCTGGCATTTGTGTTGGCGCTGTCGTTGCAGGGGGCGGCTACGATGCTGCTGGATCCATGCCAACGCTGATCCGCACACTGGTCTGCTTGATCATCGCCAGCCCGGCTATGGCGCATGGGAACGAGACACACGGTTCGGCATACCCTTGGACGTTTGACCCGTGGATCGTCGTGCCGCTAGCTGTACTTACCATACTGTACGGCGTTGGCGTCATAAGGTTGACTTGGCGGATCAGGAGACCGGGCATCATGTTGATCCGGGTCTTGCCTTACTGCGGCGGCACGCTGGCGTTGGCAGGTGCACTGCTTTCGCCGCTTCATTGGCTTGGCGAACACCTCTTTACCTTCCATATGATCGAGCACGAGATTGTCATGGCCGTATCGGCGCCCTTGATCGTGCTGGCTCGGCCAGTGGGTCTCCTGCTTTGGGGATTGCCCCGAACAACGCGCCACGCCGCTGGCTCGGTGATGCGTATGGCCGTTGTCCGCAGGGCATGGGATTGGTGTATTGGCGCCACCAACGCGACCATCATTCACGGCGTTGCCATCTGGGCCTGGCACGTGCCCGTCCTGTTCGACGCCGCCGTGACCGACACGCTCCTTCACCGCCTCCAGCATCTGAGCTTCTTCGCGACGGCGATACTGTTCTGGTGGGCAATTGTCTGGCGAAGTGATTATGGCGCCTCGGCATGGCATTTGTTCCTGACCATGATCCACACCAGCATCCTGGGGGTCTTGATGGCGCTTGCCCCGCGCGTGCTCTATGTCGCGCAGACCCAAACCGCGATGGACTGGGGACTAACGCCGCTGGAGGACCAGCAATTGGCGGGCATGATCATGTGGGTGCCGGCAGGAACGGTCTATGCGGCCGCGGCAATGACGATGCTGGCGCTCTGGATCCGGCACTCGAGCGGAAGAAAGGCGCAAAATGCCTAGCTTGCTGGGGTCTGTTCCCGGTCGAGCAGCCTTAATGGCCGGCGGCCTTATCGTGGCTTCAGCTGCGTTCGTCACGGCCAACATTGCGCGTGACAATCATACCCGAGCCGCCACCGCGAAAACGGTGACCGGTGGCGATCCCGATCGCGCTCCGGCAATCTTTCGGCGGTATGGTTGCTCCGGATGTCATACGATTCGCGGGATCCCGGGGGCGGACGGTCAGACAGCCGCTCCGCTTACGGGACTATCGAGGCGCGTCTACATCGCTGGCGTGCTGGAAAACCGCTCCGACAATCTCGTCGCCTGGATCGTTTCGCCGAGTAGCTTTTCCCCGCGGACGGCGATGCCGTCCACCGGTATCTCCGAACAGGAAGCACGAGACCTTGCGGCCTATCTCTATGCCGAATGAGCCTATGGACCAGGCGTTGCAATCGCAGGAAGCGCCTTGACGTAGCGCGCGATCGCCTGGCGGTCGCTATCAGGCAACATCGCAGAGTTCGTTACCACATCGGCCATGGACGATCCCACGCGTCCATGATTGGGCGTCTCGCCCGTCTTGAGCATCGTTGCGATATCCGCCTCGCCCCAGCTGCGCAATCTCTGCTGAGTTATGTTGGGCACGAACCCCGTCCCCTGCGGATCGATGCCACCTGCAAAAAGGGTGCCGGACTTGATCGCTCCGAACGCGTTGCGGCTCGAGTGGCACTCTGCGCAGTGCGATACCGTTTCAACGAGATAGGCCCCGCGATCACGCGTGGGTATCCCGCTCGTGTCTGCCGCCGATCGACCTTGCCGAAAGAACAGAAGTTTCCAGAACCCGATTGACCGGCGGACCATAAACAGAATTTTGGGATAGTGGGGCGGCGGCCGGCCCGAGACCGCCGGAAGCGTCCGCAGGTAAGCATACAAATCCTTTATGTCCGCAACCGTCATTCCCGTAAAGCTCGTATAGGGAAAGGAGGGATAGTAATGCTCGCCGCTTGGCGAGACGCCCCCGACAAGTGCATTCGCCAAGTCGGCCGCGGTCCACCTGCCTATACCGTCGATCGGATCGGGAGAAATGTTTGGCGGCCGGAAGGTGCCGAATGGCGAGCCAAGTGCCATCCCGCCGCCGAGCTTCAGCCGGTCCGATTGCCCGGGTGTCGCATGACACGAAGCACAATCGCCTGCCGCGAAAACGAGCTTGCCAAGCGAGGCGTCGCCGGTGCCTTGAAACTGCGGGTCGTCTTGAGAAAAAGGAGGGCGAGCTTTCGATAGATACCACGCAGCCACGGCAAGCGCAGCCCCTGCAAGCAGTAAGGCAATAAAAACGGATTTACGTGAACCGCCCAGCATGATGCTCCCACGTCCGGGTCTTGATTGCACCGCGCTTTCCCCCGTGACTGCGGAAAGTCCTGTGTCCCCCCAAACAGATGAAATTTGATGACTACGCGGAGATCCAAACGTGGGTTTGAGACTTTAGTTCCTCTACCGCCGGCGCTTAATCAAGGTGGTCGTTAGACGTCCGTTGACCGCCGATATGGATAACGGTCCCGAATGCAGTCATTAAAGAAGCGGCCTTTTGCGAAGGCGCTTCGGAATGCGGCGTAGACCTCCACTGGAACTCCCTCGTAGTCATAGCGCTTGCCGCTCGCGACAAACCAGACGGAGAGAACTTCGCTCTCGGGATCGTATTCACTCTTGCGGATCGACGTCGAAGGCATGGCGTCGACCTAGACGATCGTCATCGGCATGTAGCGGATGATGACTTATCCTGCCGGAATCTTCGTTCGAGTGCGGCACGGCGCTCGAGCCAATCCGCCAGATCGACTTCCTCCGTCATCACCTCGAAGATAACGATCTCGTCGCTGTCGGATTCCGCGCCTTGCCGCCACAGACCCGCAGGAGCCTGAAGATAGGCCGTGACGCCTTCAAATCGGCTCGCCAGTTCCTCCTTGACCCGATCGAAATTTTTCCTCGCGAAAGGCTGGCCCGCCTTATCGGCCCGGGGGAGAAGGATCTGGAAAAGGTGCATGCTCGATACTCGCTGACCGCAGTTAACGATTGCGGAGCCTACCGCGTTCCCTTTCTTTGAAGACCTCTGCTATGCCTGGCCGTGCTCACTCCGCGCGCGTTCGTCGAATGGGTCGACGCCTTCTCGCCGCGCCACCGTGCTGCCATGGACTCCGCGTTGGCTGCCGCAGCGGCTGGCAATGAAAGCGCCGGCGATGAGTGACAGTGCACCAATAAGGCAAACGGTTGCGTCGGATTTGGTGCCGCGTCAGCAGCCTTCTACGCTGTGACCTTTGCCTGCTCTACTTGCGCGAGTACGGCAGTGCCGTCGCATCCGCCTAGCACGGGCCCGTAAGTGCGTGGCGATGAGTGCCCCAGCGCCGGTTTCAATGAGATGGCGCTGGAACCCCAAACGTCGGGCGGGGCAAGCAACTCAATGAGCTGCTCAAAACGATGGTAACCGGATCGCGCCCAGCCGCGTCGGCCATTCCATCAATGGCGTCGAGAACTGAAGCCACGCATCGATACGCCTATGACGGATAGCCGCCGCGCGCAATACCAGACGCTGACTGATCGGTTCGAGCCGCGACGCGGTCGATCCCGTTTGCGCGCTCGCTAGGCGGGCAGCCCTGAAAAGCCGCCGGCTTGGGCGGCGCGCCGAAGCGGCTGATCTTCGCAAACAGCATGGCGAGAACCTCAGCAAGCGATAGCCGCGTGGGATGAGATTCTCCAAGCGCTCAAGGCGCTGGATGCGGACATTTCCGCAAGCACGCAGGCACCAGGTCCGTCGCGAAGGCAGGCCCGGCGTCGCGGGAGATTGTGTTTCCCGCATTGGGCTCGCATCACGCGCCATCGCCGGCGCGATGACGATGACGACCCGCCGCCTTGTCCTGCCTTTGCAGCCGTTCCGCCAGAACTGGCGGTGGCGGTGCCTTTGCTTATCCCGAGCCCGCACTGGCATAACGCCAGCGCGGGCGCGACGCCCGGGGGGAACATGTTTGCCACGCCGAACATTCCTGCTTGTAGGCCGATTGGTCCGTGGTCCGAGGGCATCGAATGGCGAGCGACAAGCTAACAACATACAAGGCCAAGCGCGATTTCAAGAAGACGCAGGAGCCGAGCGGTCAAGGGTCGGTCAAGCCTTCGAGCCGCCGCCGTTTCGTCATTCAGAAACATGACGCGACGCGACTGCATTACGATCTGCGACTTGAGCTCGGCGGCGTTTTCAAATCCTGGGCTGTGACGCGCGGTCCCTCTCTCGATCCTCATGACAAGAGGCTCGCCGTCGAGGTGGAAGATCATCCGCTCGACTACGGGGATTTCGAAGGGACGATTCCAAAAGGCCAGTATGGCGGCGGCACGGTCATGCTGTGGGACCGCGGCTATTGGGAGCCCGAGGGAAAGAAGAGCCCCGAGCAGGCGCTGGCCAAGGGCGATTTCAAGTTCACGCTCGAAGGGGAGCGGCTGCATGGCAGTTTCGTGCTGGTGCGGATGGCCAACGACCGCGAAGGCGGCAAGCGCACCAACTGGCTGCTGATCAAACATCGCGATGAATATTCCGTAGAGACAAACGGCGCCGCTATCCTCGACAAGAATGACATCTCTGTCGCGTCCGGACGCAAGATGGAGACAATTGCTGCCGGCAAGGGCCGCAGCCCGAAACCCTTCATGCTGCAAGGCGGCAAGGCCGAGGCCGATGCTGTGTGGGACAGTCGTACAGGCTTGGCGGCGCAGGAACGGAAAACAAACGTTCGCGGAAAAAGGAATAAGCACGGGACAGTCATTCACGCCGATCTTCCCGACTTCATTGCCCCACAGCTCTGCCAGACGCTGGCACGGCCGCCCTCCGAGAGCGGATGGCTGCACGAGATCAAGTTCGACGGCTATCGCATCCAGATGCGCGTTCTGGGCGGCGAAGCGATCTTGAAGACCCGCAAGGGTCTCGACTGGACGGTCAAATATCCCGCCATTGCCCGAGCCGCCGGCAATCTGCCCGATGCGATCATCGACGGCGAGATCTGCGCGCTCGACGAAAACGGCGCCCCGGACTTTGCCGCCCTTCAGGCAGCGCTGGCCGAGGGCAAGACTGATGCGCTTGTCTACTTCGCCTTCGACCTGCTGTTCGAAGGCGCTGAGGATTTGCGTGTCTTGCCACTGAGTAAGCGCAAGGCGCGATTGAGTCAGTTTCTGACCGACACGGGTCAGGATGATCGCATCCGCTTCGTTGAGCATTTCGAAACTGGCGGCGAGGCAGTGCTTCGCTCGGCCTGCCGGCTGTCCCTGGAAGGCATCGTGTCGAAGCGCGCGGATGCGCTCTACGTTTCCGGCCGCACCGAGACGTGGGCGAAGTCAAAGTGTCGTGCGGGCCATGAAGTCGTCATCGGCGCCTATGCCACAACCAATGGCAAGTTCCGGTCGCTTCTGGTCGGCGTCAACCGCGGCGATCACTTCGTCTATGTCGGCCGCGTGGGCACCGGCTATGGCGCAGCCAAGGTCAGGGACCTGCTGCCGAAGCTGGAAGCTGCCGCGACTGGGAAATCACCCTTCACCGGCACCGGCGCGCCGAAGAACGAACCCGGCGTCGTCTGGCTGAAGCCGGAGCTGGTGGCCGAGATCGAATTCGCCGGCTGGACGTCCGACGGGCTCGTGCGCCAAGCCGCCTTCAAAGGTTTGCGTGAGGACAAACCGGCCGAGGAGGTCGAAGCCGATAGACCTGCCTCGCCGGAGAAGACCAAGGTGCCCCAGCCGCGGGAGCCGACCTCAGCGAAGCCTTCCCGCAGTGGCGGCAAGGTCGATGTCATGGGTGTGCTGATCTCGAACCCGGACAAGCCGCTGTGGCCGGATGCCAATGATGGCACCCCGGTAACCAAGGAAGATCTCGCCCGCTATTACGAAGCGGTCGGTCCCTGGCTGATAGAGCACATCCGCGGGCGGCCCTGCTCAATCATCCGCGCGCCGGATGGAATCGGCGGCGAGCAGTTCTTCCAGCGGCATGCGATGCCGGGAACCTCAAATCTTCTTGAACTGGTGAAAGTGTTCGGCGACAAGAAGCCCTACCTGCAGATCGACCGTATGGAGGGCCTCGCCGCCGTCGGCCAGATCGGTGCGCTGGAACTGCATCCCTGGAATTGCGAGCCACAGCAGCCGGAGGTGCCGGGCCGGCTCGTCTTCGATCTTGATCCAGGTCCCGACGTTCCGTTCAAAACGGTTGTCGAAGCGGCCAAGGAAATGCGCGCCCGCCTCGACGAACTTGGGCTCGTCAGCTTCTGCAAGACGACTGGCGGTAAAGGGCTGCACGTCGTCACGCCCTTAGCGGTCACCAAGCGCAGCAAGCTCACCTGGCCGGAGGCCAAAAGTTTTGCTCATGATGTCTGCCTGCAGATGGCGCGGGACAATCCAGCCCTCTACCTGACCAAGATGGCGAAGAACCAGCGCTTCGGCCGCATCTTCCTCGACTATCTGCGCAACGATCGCATGGCGACCGCCGTGGCTCCGCTGTCGCCGCGGGCCAGACCCGGCGCGACAGTCTCCATGCCGCTCACCTGGGCGCAGGTCAAAACCGATCTCGATCCGAAGCGCTTCACCCTGCGCACGGTGCCCGGGCTCCTGGCAAAGAGCACGGCCTGGAAAGACTATGGCGATGGCCATCGCCCCCTGGAAGCATCCCTCAAGCGACTGGCAAGATCGATGCGGCGGGCGGTCTGACGCGCGACGGGAGTTTCCTACCATACGAAGTCACCGAGAATGTGAGCTTGCAGGGCATGATCGCCTGGCCCCGGACATGGTCCACGAGGTGGCCTGGGAGACCGGGGCAGCCCGACCCTTGAAACGGCTCTATCTCGACGTCTAGCGCTTGCCGGGACGATTCTGAGCTTCGACGGACTTGCGCAGGGCATCCATGATATTGATGACGTTGTTTGGCGTCGCCTTCGGCTGGGAGGCCTTCGCCTTGGCCGGACGCTTTGTCTTCTTGCGCTTAGCCTCGATGATGTCCAGGAGCTTGTCCTGCACGGGATCGGAGACCAGCTTGCTGTCCCAATGGCGGGTCTGCTTCTTAATAAATTGCTGGATGAGGGGCATCATCTCGGGATCGGACTTGTTCGCGTCGATCCCCTCGAAATAGGCGTCCTCGTCCCTGACCTCGTCGCCATAGCGCAGGGTCCACAGTACGATGCCCTTGCCGCGGGGTTCTAGCATCACCGCGCGCTCGCGCCGCGAGATCACCAGCCTGGAGATACCGACCATGTCTTCTGCTGCCATTGCGTCGCGGATGACCGAGAAGGCCTCCTGGCCGACCGGATCGTTTGGCGACAGGTAATAGGGGGTGTCGAGCCAGATCCATTCGATGGAATCGCGCGGCGAGAACACATCGATATCGATAGTCCTGGTGCTGTCCAGGGCGACGTCCTCCAGTTCCTCGTCTTCGAGAATGATGTAATCGTTCTCCCCACGCTGATACCCCTTGACCTCGTCCTCCTCCTTGACTTCCTTGCCCGTGACGGCATCGACGTAGTGGCTGACCACGCGGTTGTTCGTCTCGCGGTTGAGCGTATGGAAACGGACCTTTTCGCTCTCCGACGTTGCCGGCATCATCTGCACCGGGCAGGTGACCAACGAGAGCTTCAGATATCCTTTCCAATAAGGTCGAACGGCCATGATGATCTCCGATCAGGCCGCGCGTCTGGAACCGGCGGCGCGCTTGGGCTGCTTTCGGTTGCGGTCGGTCTTGGCGGCAGCAGCGCGTTTCGGCTTCTGGGTAGGTACCAGTCCGGCGCTCCGGCGCAGGGTCTCCAGAAGATCGCTTGGCTTCGACGATGGCGGCGCCTTCTTCTTCGGCAGTGGCTTACCTTCGATCTTTGCCTTGACGAGCTCGGCGACCGCTGCGTCGTAGCGGTCGTTGAAGGTCTTGGCGTCAAACGAGCCTTTCTTCGTATTGATGATGTGTTTGGCGAGATCGAGCATTTCACCCTCGATCTGGATCGCGGGAATATCCGTGAACGCTTCCTTCGCCGAGCGCACCTCATAGTCGAAGTTCAGCGTGGTGCCGATCAGGCCGCTGCCATGCGGGCGGATCAGCACCGTGCGCAGCCGCCGGAACAGGACCGTTCGGGCCAGCGCAGCGACTTTCGCCTGTCGCATGCCGTCGCGCAGCAGCTTGAATGCGTCGGCGCCCATCCGGTCGGGCGCGAGATAATACGGCTTGTCGAAATAGACGTCGTCAATCTCATCGCAGGGCACGAAGGCCTCGATCTTAAGCGTCTTGTCGCTCTCCGGGACTGCGGCAGCGACTTCCTCGGGTTCGAGCACTACGTAGTCGCCGTTCTCCATCTCGTACCCCTTTACCTGATCGTCGCGCTCGACCGGATCGCCAGTCTCGCTATCGATAAACTCGCGGCGGACGCGGTTACCGGTAGCTCGGTTAAGCGTGTTGAAGGCGATGCGCTCGGACGACGACGCGGCGCTATAGAGCGCCACCGCGCAGGCAACCTCGCCGAATTTGATGTACCCCTTCCAATTCGCTCGCGCTGCAACCACGACACTCACCCTCCAGCACAACTTTTGCGAGTCAATAAGCCGCTGGCCGCCGATATGGTTCCAGAGTCAAAAAGAATCTGAATTCAACAAGTTGGCGGCGTCGGTCGAGAGGACGAGAGGCGTCACCCGGCAGGCGATCGACAAGTGCATGGCGATGGCGCCTGGCTCGGTCGCGGAGGCGTTTCAGTCCGGCTGATTTTAGCGGGAAGCGGAATGGAAGCGAGGCCGCTGCCTTGCGCAATGTCTCGATTGCTCGAGCTGAGACCGGCTTGCTGTGGTGGTAGCCGTGCATTTCATCACAGTTGTTTTTGAGCAGGAAGGCCCCGTGGCCGTCGGCTTCGACGCTCTCGGCGATAACCCTCATATTCAGCTTTTGAGCTAAGGAACAACATAGCCTCGCCGTCGCTTTGCGCGCTCAAGCCGAACCAATGCGCCGTCGACGTCTTGTGGCTCATCAAAGGTCTCGATTTTGATACGGCCCTTCGTCCCGATCCGCCCCCAATTGCGGATGAGTGATGCGCCGCCGAACAGGGTCGGCTGAATAGTCAGCGAATAGAACCTGGCCATGTTGCGGGCGGCATCAATGCGGTGCAGATGAGCTGGTCGTGTCTGTAGGGTACACATGCTGCGGAGTCTCGCTCCCGAGCGCCGAAGCGTCCAACGAGTTCGATGAATCGATCACACCCAATTGATTCACAATACTGATGTATTTGAACCGGAGCCGCTGCCCAAAGACCGCCGGCGAGCATGCCGACTGAGAAGCGGAGGGGCTGAGCGCGCAATCCAAACTGCGCCGAAGAGAAGCCCCGGAGCTTCAATTGAAAGAAAAGCCCTGAGCGATGCGCCAAGTCATTCTTCTTCTTCGGTCCGAACCTGTTAGCGCGCGCGACTGGGATCGTCTCCATTCGCCGGAAATAGATCGCGCACCCATAACGCGGAGGCGGATTGCCAGCGGTGAAGAGGGTCTGTTCGTCGGTGCACCTTTGCATGACTCCGTGAAGCAGGAGAGCGGGTGTCAGATGAGTAGCCTTAAGCGGGTTCTCGACATCCCATTCATTCGCGGGGATGTGCTGGTTTGTGCGACCTCGACAGTCGTGTAGCCGCAACGCTTCGAACATACTCTTCGGTCTCCGGATCGTGATGGCCGCGAACGATATCCAAGAGGCCGACTTGAACCATTTCGGAGGCGTTGCGTTCGCCATAGGCCTCGCGCATCTGGCCGAGTGCCTCAAATAGCATAATGCCGGTCTTGCGCCCTGCATCCCTCGCTGCTTGGAGAACGCGTATGAAGCCGGATGCCACCTCTTGGAAGAAGTGCCGTCTTCACCGTTACGGTTATAGATGGCGTTCATCAGCGAACGGATTATGACGCGCGCAAGGCTCCGGTTCTGAAGTGCCTTGAGGTCGAGGTTGAGACGACGTGAGTTTTGCCCGCCTCAAAGGAGAGGAGCGACGACCTGATGTGCAAGTAAACGCAGCCTGGCGGTTTCGCTGATTGCGGCCACCGACACCATTACGCCAAAAGCGCGGCCCGGAAGCGGATAGGCGGCCCGCCATGTGCCTCTTGAGGCCAATCAGATGCTCAATTCCAGCGCACCATGAGCAACACTTACTTTTCGTCTTTGTAGGACTTGGCGGCTTCTTCTATCTTGCGCCAATCGTCGCCATATCGGCGCAAAAGTTCCCGCGCCTGGTCCGGCGAGACGTTATGGCTCGCCACGATATGCCTCACCTCCGACTCCTCGCCTTTTAGCGGGCGTGAACGGGGCTTCTTTGGCCGTAGGTCTTTTGTAGCCATTTCCTGTCGTCTCGGCATGGATTCGCCTTTCAGATCAGAGTTAATCACCGGCGGACGAGAAGGTTTCACGGCCACAGCGATGCGTTAGATGGGGTGGGCCTGTGGCGCTCCCTTGACCTGTGCATTGTGGATCAACGCTCGTGAACCTAAAGGCTGGGGAAGGCGTTCATGGAAGGGAAACGCCGTTAATCAGCACGATGGTACACTCGGACGCTCATCACGTGCCACGGAAGGGCAATGCTCCCGGCGCCGAAGCTCGCTTTGCGTTCGATAGAATGGCTATCGAGCGATTTCGGCGCGCCTTTCCCCGAGCGAGGTGGAGTGACGAGCGCAAGAGTTGGTTTGTCCCTGGCAAGACGGCAAGGCGCCGGATCGACCGCTGGTTGACACAAGAAACAGAGATGTTCGCTCTCCACGACGACAGCAAGGGTCGTGATGCCTTCGCCTTCGATCCGCTATCCAGCTCATATCTAGAGGTTTCCGACGACCTACGTGTTCGCACGCCTTATTCGAAGTCCGTCCTCGAGGAACTGCGGGCAATTCCCTGGGCAAGTTGGGACGACGAGCTGCGAGCCTGGCGGGTGCCGTTCCGTTCGTTTGAGGAGCTTCGGCGCCGATGGCCGAACATAGAAAAGGCTGCCCGACATGCCGAGCCCGCAGAAAGGATGCGACGACGAGAGGCCGCCAGAGACACTGAAGCTTACAAGGCCTCGAAAATCCGGAATGCCGAACGTCGGCGTCATCGCTATCCACTGCCAGCCGAAGATTTACCGCCTCTTGGCCGACCGGTTGCGACAGCGCAATACGGTGTCATCGTTTTCACCGAAGTGTCGGGTGAACATGTTGAGCCGTCGGCCTTGATGGCTTCATATCCAAACGCAATGCGTGAAGAAATCGACTGCGTTTGGGGTAGGTGGCGTTCGGCTACGCTCGCCGAGCTGGTCAGGACGTGGCCCGCACGCAATCCGCCAGGAGCGGACGAACTTTTGCGCGGCTGGTGGCAACCGACGCTTGCCGAACTGAGAGTCGCCCGTCGAAATGCCCGGAGCCTCGAACGGAAAGAATTAAGTCGCAAGCTAAGACGGCGAGCTGACTTGCAGTCTGAATGAGACGGATCAACAAGACAGCAAACATACTGGGCTCTTCGATAAGCGGCGGGTTACCTGAGGCACCCCGGCTTTCGGGCGCGCCTCAGGGGATCTGCTGGGCTCTGATCAGGCTTCGCGATCAACCAGAGGAAGGTCAGGATGAAACAGGCGAGCCTCGGTCGCCGATCTACCTGCTGGCTCGAAGGAACCAAGATGGACGGTGCTCATGATTTAGGAGGAGGCGGTCATCGCTGTCGCTCGCCGCCGCCTCCGAAGAATGAACCGGACATTAGAGACGCCACCCTCAAGCGCTTCGGCGGCGAGAGCCACGACAACTCCGAACTCATCGCGTTACTTCGCGGCCGCCTACGACGTCGCCCGCAGGAGCAGCACCCTCAAGGTTTGACCTTCAAATGGGGGATGACACCGAGCAGGCTTCAAACTCGCCCTGATCCAGCAAAATGCCGGGACTAAAAACATCCATGAACAACGCGTAGGGGTAAAAGGATTTGCACCAATTGCGTCCTTGGCAGGAACTGGCATGACGGAGCGACGTTTCCAGGGACACGCAGTCAAGGAGAGCTAGAATGCAAACCTCCCCCCTGAGTCCCGAGCATTCTGCGATGGCGCCTGCCATCGTTCCCTTTCATGGTACAGTGACAGTCAGATTCTCCGACGCCATTGTCGCGTCCAGCGAGCACGCAAAATTGCTCTACGAAGACGGACGAAATCCGGTCTTCTACATCCCCTTCGAGGATATCTATTTCGAGCTTTTCGAGAAAACCAACGCCGCCTCGGAATCCCCGTGGGGCACGGCTGGCTATTGGCGCGTTCATGCAGCCGGAGCATCCGCCGATAATTTCATGTGGGCCTATGAGACTCCTGAAAGGGCCGCTTTGGCCATCGCTCGGCACGGCGCTTTCGACCCCCACAAGGCTCGCATTGATGCCGATCCGGCAGAGGACAAGCAGCATACGCCGCACCTCCCCGAATAGTTGTGTGGAGGAAGCGTACGGACCGCCGAGATCTCGATTAGCAGCGCATCGGTTGACGACGGGGCGTCGGTCAAGGTTTGCGCAGCGGGCCGAAACAGTGAGGATGGACTGGCTGGAAAGCGTCCAAGGTTGGTCGTTCCGATCTCAGCCTTCTTTGTCCGCAGCACCCCTCAAAGCTGCAACCGCTCAAAGCCTCCGCGGGGGGCTTTGAGGAGCATTCCGGCGCCGCCGCACGCTGCAATATCGCCACCCAGGAAAGAGGCGCTCGCCGCTTCAAGGAGTTTTGCAGAGCAGGCGAGATTCTTTACCGCGGCGGCCAACCCACAAGCGCAGGGATACCTTTGGCAAGCGCATGCAAACGACATGGCGTTGCACTCTATACCCCCGCAAAGCGGCGGCCCGCTCTCGCCATAAAACGCCAGAACTTTGTTGCCTCCGAGCGTCCCGCCCACCTCCCGGCAGTTCGAACAAGGGCTGGCTTCGCTGTAAGTGTCCGATTTAGGGCCGGAAGGACGCGCTCGGCCACTCGGATGTCTCGGCCGGAGTTACGATGCTAAGGGTAGAGGCGGTCGCGAGTCGAGATAGGCGTCACCGCCCAGGATTATGGCATTGCCTAAGAGGCTGAAGTGAGCCGCTTGGCACCCAAGTACATTAACGCCGAAGCAACACGACCTCGGTCCCAACCGGCTGTTTCGGCGCGGGTTATCAGCTCGTCAACATGGGACGTTAAGGCATCTTGGCAATCGGCGTCATACGGAGTCGCGATTACCTCATGAGTTGGGGGTCTAATTGCGGCTTCCTTTACCATCAACGTTCTCGTGAAAATAACAAGATTGAGGGAAAGGCGGCCGCCGGCTGTGGCAACCGCCTTTTTTGGCCTTAGACGTGGTCGGGCGTCCACGTTGAGAGGGGCGAGGTCGTGACCCCATCATCCATCAGTATATCTTTTTTCCGAGCGAAGGCCGTAAAAATGCCCCGTGCGGTTTCAGGGTCGATATCGCCTACCAAAGCGGCTTTGCAGGCTCGAATAGCCGCTTTCTGTTCCGGGCTATTGCCGCACCACTCCACTGCAAATTGATAGGCCTCGGCAATTGTGTTGAGTTGACGGGGAAAGCCTAACCCAACCCAGACGCGAACCGGTTGTTCAAAAGGCTTTGATAGCATCGCTGACTACCTCCTCCCATGCTCACGTGACCAACCCGCCGCTTCGGCTCCGGCCTTCGGGAACCACCCAGGGGATGCCCCTGTTACTTCTTGATGGATCTTGGCTGTCTTTGCGAATCCACAAAATGCTTGGCGGGCAGCCGAAAGCGGGTAGTCGCTGTCGAACGCTCTCTGGCAGGCGCGAAGAGCGGTTTGGTAGACAGCACCCCGTCTCTCCTTTGGCCACTCGTAGAGGAATTCCAGGGCGTCCTCGAGATCAGCAATTTCCTGTACCAGATTGCCGCCGCCGTTTACGAAAACAGGGCTGTCGAAAATCCGATCGTTCATAGGATCCTCCAAGTCGAACGAACAACTGAGTTTTTGATGCTGGCGCACCTTACGGTGAACGCCCGACGGCGATATGGGTCTGAGGATTTTGGCCGTCAAGATCGGTCAAAACGGGCCTCAAAAAAATTGGCGCGACCGTTTCCACCTCCGCAACCATCCTGCGGCCGTCTGGTGGCGGGCTCGCCGCCTTGCCGCATCCAATGTTGGATGAGCTACGTCTGAAGCTTGATCATGCCGCTTCAAGTGCCTTGATTGCCACATCGTTGCCGAGCTTGATACTTCCCGGAGCCTTGGCCTGATGGTGGAGGAAGAAATCGCGGTGTCAAAGGATTGCGAGGACTTATTCCATGACCGGCTGGGCTCATTGCAGGTCTCGAACGCGCCCGGCCGGCCGGCAAAGGCCCGCCGCCGCGAAGGAGGCGGCGGGCTATTTTCTTACCAGCCTTGCCTGTTGTACCAGTCGTCGATATCGCGCCGGACACGGTCGCGTTCGATGCCGTAGCGCTCCTGGATCTTACCTTCGAGTTGATCGCGTTTGCCGGCGATGCGATCAAGGTCATCATCAGTGAGTTTCCCCCACTGTTCTTTGACCTTGCCCTTCACCTGTTTCCAATTTCCCTCGACGCGGTTCCAGTCCATCACGACCTCCTTAGTTACAAACAGATCGAACGTCGTTTCGCCACGGAAGTTCCAGGCCACCCCAGGCTGTTGGACCGCAGCGCCGTGTTCGGGGGCCGGGGGCCGGCCCAGCCCTGGATGGGACAACCGCGCAACTATTGGTGTGCGCAAGCCGGCACCTTTCGACAACGCGTTTAACGATTTGAACAAGGTAGCGGGGATTGCGGGATCCTATGCGGGACGATCCTGCTATAATGTCTCATGGCCGTCCGAATAGTGGCTGTCCTGGTGCTTCTTGTGGCCTTCGCCTACGGATTCACAAAACTCGTGGAACGTTATGGTGGCGTTGGACACCGGCCCTCTGGGTGTGAGCAATTCTCTGACTGCCCCCACCCGAACGCCCCGCCTCCTCCCTAGATGTTTGATCCAATGCCAGGTTGAACCACAAGAGAGCACAGCGCCGGCGTGCCGCAGAATAGCCAGACATAACCAGCCGCTATGCTTCGGAGCACCGGATGTCGGACATGCGCATGATGGCCGCGACGACACCCAGAAGAATGCCGAGCATCATGGCGAAAAAGGCCCTGATGATGGTGTTGACACGCCTGCCATTACCCATTTCGAGAACAGGTTGTCGGCGACGTGGTTCCACGAGCACTATCCGCGCACCTTTTCTTCGCGGCGGCCGAGAGCTCGTTTTATAACTAGATGCGGTATTTGCGACTATTCGATCGGGATACTGTTCAGCTCGGGCGAGCGGGCGCTTTTCTGCACGAACTGCGATGGCGGCGGGCCGGTTCGCCTTGAGGTCCACAGCCTGCCGCCAAACTGAGGGAGTTGGAAAATGCCTGGCCACCCGACAACTTGTGAAACTCTTCAAAATTGCCGGGAAAAGTATGAGCCAGGTAGCGCACGACCCTGGAGTTATCCATCAGCCGGTCCAAATAACGGCCGGCCGCCAACAGTTCCAGGCTCACAGAGCCAAGTCGCTCCATAGCGCTCAGAAATTCACTGCTTAGCCTGCTAAGTTCCGGCGTCATCGCGCCCAGTTGGTCTTCAGACACGTTGGCAATCATCGCCGGATAGAAACCCTCGGCCAGCAGCGGACGCGGCGTAAAAGCGATAAGGATCTTGGCATATGTGAATGTGACCCGCTCCATCGCGACCATCAGTCGGGCAATTTCCAACTGCCTGTCGGGGAGCACATACCGCAGCAAGCCGAAGATTTTCACCTTCACAGGGTGGTCTTGAAGGAAATCGAGGACATCCGGGCAAATCCCGCTGACAGGTTGACGGCCTGCATTCTTGCTAGGAAAGGGGTTGCTGGCACGCGGTGCTGCTCCCGGTCTAAACTTCTCGCCTTGCAACCTCTCGGCCAAGGTCTTTGGTATGGTGGCAAGCCCCTCGGACACCAACAACGAGCGAAACCTTTTATCATTCATTATCGGGCGAAGCGCTTCGACCAGGCTGCCCAACCGCTCTTCAGTTTCCACGGCTTCTCTTATGAAATCGCGCTTGCGTCGGCACTCTGCTTCATAGGCTGCCAAGAGCTTGGGCGCGAACAGCTTCAACTTTGACCCTGGTTGATCGGCAGCAATGCTACGGGCGTGTCTCTGGTCGCTGTTTTGCAGAGCATTGTTAGCGGCCTCGCTGGTCATAGGATGCTTCGGACTCACACTATGTTCTCCGCACCTGCACGCTCTGCCAGCATGATGAGGGGGCTGAGCGTGGGAAAAAGGTAGGTGTCCAGTTGTGCGCCATTATTAGCGCGCAGCTTTGATTTGCCGACGATTTCCAATGTAGGAGCAATCAGATAGTCCCGGATGACAAGGTCACCCGGACTCATTCTGATCAGGACGAAAACGTCGGGCAGTAACCGGCGCTTGATGTCCAGCGACCAAAGTGGATATCCGAACACGGAAGCACCGCAACGCGCGATTTCGATCGCCACAGTGAACTCGTCGTTGATCCGGAGAAGGCCGGTTCTTAGGTCATAAGTCGCCTGTCCGCTAGTCCTCTCAATCGCGACCAGCAGGTCATCTATTGCCTTCAAACGCACCGTCTTCAGCCGCTTTTTCGCGGCGATGATCCGGCAATTCCTTGGCAACTGATATCCGATGAATTCGTAGAGTTTCAGAAGGCTTCCGAAACGTGTGTAATAGAGGCTAGCTGCGGGGCACTCGGGTGCAGCGTCAATAATCGCGGTCGACAAGGCGCCACGGCGCGCCAAGACCTTCTTGAGCGCAGCCAGCATCTCATCATTGTTCATGCGCAAATAGAGCGTCTTTTGGATGAGTTGCGCCCGCTTGAATAGCTTGCGGTCAACAATCGGCTCGAATGCACCCTCCATTCGCACCCACTGGTCGGGAGGATTGTCTACCCCCTTGCCTCTGAGCTTACAGGAACGCCGGTTCCAGACACTGTTGCCAATGTACGTTTCATTAGTCAGAAGCCTACGCACGCTTTCCCGCTTCCAAGGGCGTCCAAGGTCCGACATCACGCCACGCCTGTTCAACAGCCTAGCGATTTCAAGCTCTGTCCGGTGCGTTTTGACGAAGTGGCTGAAAATCCACTGTACCGTCGCGATCTCGTCCGGCGGTCCGGGCACCAAGATTACTCGGTCGGTGTGCACGCTCTTCTGTTCGCGATTTGAAAGGATGAATTTGGGGCGGCCCGAATGGTCGACCAGCAGGCGTCGTAGGCCGAGACCCGGCTTACCACCCTGGCGGAACCCCATCCGTATCAGCCTTGCCTGGCCGATGAACACCTTTTGCGAGAGCATGCGACTGTGCTCGGCCGCCATGCTGCGTTTGATGGCCTTAAGAACATCAGAGCCGACGCTGCCGTCGTTCATGAATTGCTCGGCGCAGAATTCGATCCGCACGCCGGCCATATGGCAACGGTATTCGTAGGAGGCGCTTTCATCTATGTTCTGAAATCGCCCCCAGCGGCTGACATCATAGACAACGATGGTTTCGAAATCGGCACGCCCGCTCTCCACATCGGCCAGCAAGCGTTGAAGGCCAAGGCGTCCGCCCAAATTAAGGCCACTGCGACCAGCGTCCTCGTAAGTGGCGACGATCTCGTAGCCCATCACATCGGCATAGTCGCGGATGGCATCTTTCTGGTTGTCGATCGAGTGGGTCTGATGGTCTTTCGACATGCGCAGATATTGGGCCGCACGCACTACGCGCCTACCCGAAGGAGCTTTTGGGATAGTTACAACCTCGTCCATCGCTTGCGCTCCCGCCAATCGGACATGGTAACGATCTTCGGCCTGAGGTTTGGTTCAAAATACCTCTCTAGTTTATGTCGAATGCCCGGCTTTTCTTGTTGGTCTTCAACTGTCGGTAAACGCTGACTCACTTCGTGAGAGCGCGTGCCCCCGTTCCGCCGCAATGCGGCCTCACGGGACGATCGATAGGGATTTCAGACGTTTAAGGGAGACCTCAAATGACCTTTCACAAAGCCATAGCCGCCGTGCTGATGACCGCGGCACTTGCCGGCTGCCAGTCGCAGACCGAAGGCCAGCAACGGGCCACGACCGGTGCCCTGGTCGGCGGCGCCGGCGGCGCTCTCGTCGGCCAGGCGATCGGCGGCAACACCAAGAGCACGGTCATTGGAGCGGCCAGCGGCGCGCTGCTCGGCGCCGTCGTCGGCTCCGCCACCACCCCGCAGCGCCGCGGCGAGGAAATGTGCCGCTACCAGGACCGCTACGGCCGCATCTACACCGCGCCCTGCGACGATCGCTACTACAACGGCAATTATTGAGGCGCCGCTGGCTCCTTCTTTGCGAAGGCCCAGACCATTAGCGGGTATTCCTCGTCGTTGCTGAGGTCCCGCCACAGGCCGTAGGCGCGTACCGGGCCACCGATGTGAGCCCGGGCGCACGCTTTGTTGCCCCAGCCATCCACCTTGACGTTTTCTTCGGCAAAACCGCCCTCGACCATCAGCTGCTTGAGGCCGGCGGGTGTCCATCTGTTGTAGTCGTGCGGCCGGGCATGGACCCTGAATAGGAAGGGCGTCGCTACCATCGCCCAGCCGCCGGGCCTGGTCATGGCGTGGATGTTCTGGGCCGCGGCCAGCGGCCGCTGCACGTGTTCCAGCACCTGGTCGGCAATGACGATCGAATATTGTTGCTCGGTGCGGTCCTTGCAGATGTCGAAGGCCGGGAAATCGACCGAGCGGTAGTTGGGGCACATCGCTCGCCAGTAGCGGTTCCAGCCTGGTGAGATCTCGATGACGTGGGAGGCCTTGCGGTTGCCGGCTTCGAGAAAGACAGTGAAGGCCTCGATCTGGCGGATCCGCAGCCAGTTGCGGGAATCATAGCCGAGCAGGCGTTTGGCCACCTGTTTGCCGCGGGTTTTCAGGGTGCCGGCAAGGCTTGTCGTCATCAGATCGACCTCCTCCAAGCCCGCCGTGAAAACAGCCTAGCCCAGGCAAATGGGCAAAAGATGACAGAACAGCCGATCTCTCCAAGAGCGCCAGGAGGAGATCAGCAAAGGCGCGAATAGCCTACTGAACCGTCATCTGTTTGCGCCGTTCCCACGGCCGATCGAGCGCTCCAGCCAATGGCCGCGGTTGGCCGTCCTGGCTTCCATTCCGACCCGGGTATAATCCTGCGCTGTATTTCGGCCAGTCGACCGCATAGTTCCTGATCATCCATTCCCCGAGATCGACACCGCAGTCTACGGCTCCTTGATCTGTGACATTAGCCGTCTCTAAAAGTTGATGCGAGCGCCAGGTTGGTGCCCTCCATCGCCTGGCGAAGATCGGGCCTCAGTTCAGCCTGCGCTCTCTCCGCCAGAGGAATGTGGGCTTTCGACATTAAGGGGGAGCAGCGATGGTCGACAAGCCGGAAACGACTTACCTGGTAAGCGTCTTCGAGAAGCCGCACTGGCGCACCGTTCTGACCACCAAGGACAAGCAGAAAGCGTTCGATACGGCGAAGGGGAGCGGCAACGAGTGCGGTGCAGGAGATCACACCGAATCCCAAGAAGCGCTAGGAAGTGTGGACAGTTATCTGACCCTAGAATTGAAGCGGCGACGTTATGACGGCGATAGAGCAGCCAGGCAGCCCAGGAACGGTGCGGCACACGTAGCGGCCGCTATCGTCGTCGACGCAGTGAAGCCACCGACAGCACTGGATTTATGGAACATCCCCCCAAGGCCCGCGTTCCATATAGGTTCGGTTGATGCTGCACGAATCTTTTGGATTGTGCACTTTTTGCGCCCTGCTGTGGAGACGTCGCATGACCAACAACCCGCGTAGCACGGCAAGCATTGCCGGCCATCCGATCCACCCGATGCTGATTCCGTTTCCGATAGCCTTCTTCGTAGCGACCTTTGTTTGCGATTTGATCTTCTGGCGAACGGCCAATCCGGCGTGGGTGGCCGGTTCACTCTGGCTTCTTGGGGCAGGCCTGATTATGGCTGCGCTGGCCGCTCTTGCCGGCCTGACGGACGTGTTCGGTGACGTTCAAATCCGCAATCTTCGGGAAGCTTGGCTTCACGCCGGCGGCAATGTGGTTGTTGTCCTGATCGAGGTATACAACTGGTATTCGCGTTATGCCCATGGCGAGGCGGCGGTGGTGCCCACTGGACTGCTCCTGTCATTGATCGTGGTGCTCATCATGCTGTTCACCGGCTGGATGGGTTGGGAAATGGTCTACCGGCGTCGCGTAGGTGTCGCCGACGACGGCTCAGGTGAGGTGCGCTGATCGCCTGGCGTCATCGCGATTTCGAGACATTCAATCGTGATGTCGGCCGAAGAGCCTCGTGGTCAGTTGTGGCGCATCTCCCGCAGTGTTCCTCAATCGGCCTCGGGCGAAATACCAAGCTCTCCGGCACCTGTTGCCATGACACGTTGTCGATCTGCATAAGTCCCACTTGATTCGGTATAACCGGTGGACTCGCAACATTTGCGCCGTGCATGCCAATGCCAGCAGCAAATGGCACTGGAACGAGAATGGGTCTAAGGCCCGCTTGGTGTGCAACGCGAGAACCGCCGTTATTAATCGCACGCGTTTCCGCCCCTGCGACGCTCCTACGATCGCCTCGGCCCATCGTCCACATAAGGCCTCAATCTTGTCAGGCCGAGACCGAACATCGGATAGAGGGAGCCGGCGGAGAAGTCTCAGGAGAAGGCGGCGGCAAAGCCGGGGCCGATTTATTTACTCTGAGCTTTTATTCCCGCCGGATCGCAGTTGACGTTCCCGAAGACGATCTCTGGCTGGTACTTGTGGTGATGCTGCATGTATGGGGGCCGGGCGGCCTACGGTCCCACTTCACAGGAGAGATCCTGACCCACGCATTATCGAGATCGTAGCTGCGGCGCGGCTTCTCGCCATCATAGTGCCGGAAATGTTCGGCCCGCGGGTACCTCTTTCTGTTATATTAGCCAATGCTCATGTTGACGAAGCCGTTGGCTGCGCCAAGTTCTTCTGACGGGCAAAGAGCATCAAATGACCGAAACGACTTCATTGAAGCCACCGGACAGGCTGCAGCTTGCCCTGGCGTAGCAGGGAGGAGATTAGAGATGAAAACGGCTATCCCAACCTCTTTTACAAGACGGGGCGTCGTCACTGTTGCTGTGTTGGGCGCGGCCGCCGCGTCGACCGCAATATTGCCAGCTCACAATGCGCTGGCGCAGACCAAGCAAACCACGCCTGAGAAAAGTCTATATGAACGGCTGGGTGGCGTGTTCGCCATAGCTGCCGTGGTGGACTACTTCAGCGACGCCGTCGTGAAGAATCCCATTGTCGGCCAGAAGTCCAAGAACCCGCAGCTACGGGAATGGCACACTAAGAATCTCGAACGGCTGCCCGGTCTTAAGTTCATGCGGACACTTTGGGTCTGCGACGTTTCGGGCGGGCCCTACAAGTTTGTGGCCACCAGGCCGGGCTCGACGCCACTCGGCCTTGAGGAAGCCCATCGCCGCCTGAAAATCTCGCCCCCGGAATTCGATGAGGTCGCAGCGGAGCTCGGGCGCACGTTGGACCATTTCAAGATTGCCAAGCCCGAGAAGGACGAAGTGCTGGCAGCCTTCGCCGCGCACAAAGACGAGGTTACCGCCGGCTACCGCGAAAAGGGCTGAAGAGGCTCGCCCAACACGCGCTTGCGCACCTTCATCGCCTGCCTTGTCGGAAAGGGCTGCTTTGCTCGTAGAAGTCCCGGCCTGCCTGGAAATGTGTACAGTCATCTGAGCCGACCAGCCTCGGAAGAGGGAAGTGTCGCATCTCTAACCGCATTACTAAATAGATGCTACAATGTAAAGTTGCATAACATACATTATGGAACCATTTTTTATTATTTTAAATCAAGTAGTTGTCTCAGTATCGCGGCTTATCTTTGTGTAGGTTGGCACGCTGACCAAAACCCACCAGACCCAGACCATCGCTATGCTGATGCTGCGGCGGGCATCTTTTTCGCGTGCGGTGGCGTTCTTCGCTATTGTCCTAAACTTTTACGCTGGCCTCCCTCGCCCAAAGCCGCAGCTTTCTGCAGGATTCAACATACGCGTCCACGGCGTCCGCGTCCGTCAATGGTACGAGGCCTTCATCGGCGGCGGAGTCAACGCCAGCTTTCATAAGCAAAGGCAATGCCCCTGGCGTGAACCCGATGAATTTGCAGTGCGCAAACGCGTCTGCCACGAAATCCCGCGCCGCCGCTTCCCTCGTCAGCAGTTCCGCACCTTCTTCCGTTAACAGCAGAGCAACCGAGTCAAAGAGCACCGACGGCCCGCCATCCACAATGTGCCTGGCGACGATCGTAGTGTCATCGTCGGCGACTACGTTGCCTGCTTTCAGCGCGATCACCTCCATTGTTGCTCCCTCCGCCTCTAGGGCCGCTTGCAGCGCGGTGAAAAGAGCAGCATCCATACCATTGCTGACGAGCACACCGACCTTGCGTCCTTCAAAACTGTCAGGGCCATTTTCTATGATGCTCAAGGCAGGAGACGGCTCCAGATCCTTTCGCGGTGTCACGGCAGCGTCCGCCGCCTTAGGCATGTCGGCGATGCCAAGTTTGTCCGCCACCGTCTGTGCCAAGCCCTCATCAATGTTGAGGAGATGAGCAATCATTCGCTCTCGGATAACCGGTGCCTCGACCTTGCTCAGTTCGAACGCGAGGGCCATTGCGATGTGGCGCTGCTCGGTAGAACTCTGGCTGTTGAAGAACTGGATTGCCTGGCTGTAATGATCCGCGAAACTTTCGGGGCGCAGTCTCACCTTTTGGCCGTCCTCGCCGTCGGCAAAGGATCGGAATCCTCGGTCAGGTGACTCCCTGGGCCCTTCACCAAAGGAGTTCGGTTGGTAGTTGGCCCGTCCTGTGGGGTTGTGCATCGCCATGTGCCCGTCCTGCTGGAAATGATGGAAGGGACATTTCGGTGCATTGATAGGCAGGTGGGTGAAGTTGGAACTTCCAAGGCGCTTCAATTGGGTGTCCAGGTAGGAGAAATTCCTGCCCTGCAAAAGAGGGTCGTTGCTGAAGTCGACGCCGGGAGGGACATTCTGCGTCATAAACGCGACCTGCTCCGTCTCGGCAAAGAAATTGTCGGGCATCCGGTCAAGGACCAATCGGCCAACGGGGATCGGTGGAAGGACTTCTTCGGGGATCAGCTTTGTCGCATCGAGGACATCGAAGTCGAAACCGTCCGCAAACTCCTGGTCAAAGAGCTGGACGCAGAGCTCCCATTCCGGGAAATTGCCCGACTTTATCGCGTCCCAAAGATCCCGGCGGTGGAAGTCCGGATCGGCGCCGTTGATTTTCACGGCTTCGTTCCACATGACAGACTGCATGCCGAGCTTTGGTTTCCAGATGAATTTCACGAAAGTGGATTCATCTGACGCATTGACCAGCCTGAATGTGTGAACGCCGAAACCCTGCATAAAGCGGAATGAGCGTGGGATAGCACGATCCGACATCACCCACATGACCATGTGCATCGATTCCGGCGTCAGGCTGATAAAATCCCAAAATGTATCGTGTGCCGACTGCGCTTGCGGAAATCCCCTGTCTGGCTCAGGCTTCACGGAGTGGATCACATCGGGAAATTTGATGGCGTCCTGAATAAAGAAAACTGGGATGTTGTTGCCGACGATGTCCCAATTTCCTTCCTGCGTGTAGAGCTTGACCGCGAATCCCCGCACATCGCGAGCCAAGTCGAATGAGCCCTTGCTTCCTGCGACGGTGGAAAATCTCACGAACGCCGGTGTCTTCTCGCCGGCGCGCTGGAAAATATCCGCGCGCGTGTATTTGGCTAGCGATTTGTAGGTCTCGAAGAAACCGTGCGCGCCATATCCACGCGCATGCACCACCCGCTCGGGGATGCGTTCATGATCGAAATGAAAAATCTTCTCTCGGAAATGGAAATCCTCGATGAGAGTTGGCCCGCGCGCGCCGACCTTGAGAGAGTTCTGGTCGTCGGCGATTGGGCTTCCCTGCGCGGTGGTCAGGGCCTTGTCGCTGCTTCCAGCAAGTTGGTGTAGCTCTCCACCCTCCCCTCTTACAAGGGTCTGATCATGGATGGTTGCAGTATTGATCTTCTTGGTCGTCGCCCTGCGCGCCATATGGTCCTCCTTGAGGGAACAGTTTCACTGAACAAGCTGCTCAGCAACCAGCGCAGAAGCGACAGGTTCCGCCCGAAACTGCGAGTTGTCGGATTTCTTTAATTGGACTGATGACGAAGGGATTTGAGGGCAGCTGCCGTCACTGCGCGGTTAGCGACCGTTGGCGCGCTACACGCGGAGGAGTTAGCTTGCGCGGTTCTTAATGGGCGATCGGTCATTGCGAACGCGTGCAGGGGCACGGCAAAGAACGCCGCCCTCGATCTACTGATGGCAACGCGACGCTTTCGCCTCGCTGAAACGGGACCGCGTAACTGCTCCTGGCTAGTGCAGCTGGCGCGGCACGAACCATGGCAGGTTCAACCGGGGAAGGCGGCATAAAGCATCACGCTCACCGAAATCTCACCGGGGCTTTCCAAGTCAGCGCATAACGCTTCCCGGCTAGCCTGACATGAGGTGCGGGTCGGCACTCGTCTTCCGCGCTGCTCCCTGTAATGCGGGCCAGCTTCGATATCGGTATTCGACCTGTCTGCCATGACATCATCCATGTGAAGGACCTGGCAACCGTCTCTCCAACCTAAAGTCTCGATCGGGGGCGTAAAGCACCCCACTCGCTTAACAATCGGCCCGAGCGTTTTTCCATTGGAACCAAGCAAAGTCCGGGAGGTTTGCCTGTCATCGTCATCGCCAACAAGGGAGTAGCTGCATGAGAAATTCTTTTCGCCTGGCGTCTCTATCGCTCGCCACCTCACTGGCGTTTGCATTGCCGTCGCTCGCCGCCGAAACCGCGCAAGACTTCGTAACCAAGGCCGCGATTGGCGGAATGTTCGAAGTCCAGTCGAGTAAGGTCGTCCAAGACAAGATTCAGGATCAGACGCTCAAGGATTTCGCCCAGAAGATGATCTCCGATCATGGGGCTGCCAATGCTAAGCTCGAAAGCATCGCCGGCGAGCAGAAACTGCAGGTGCCTGCCGACCTCGATGCTTCTCACAAGACCGACGTCGACAAGCTAAAATCAGCCCCAGCACCGGTCGATAGGCCGTATGCGGACTTGCAGAAGGCGGCGCATGCCGATGCAGTCAGTCTATTCGAGACGTACGCGAAGGATGGCGACAATCCCGCCCTGAAAGCCTTCGCATCGGAGACGTTGCCCACGCTGAAGATGCATCAGGACATGATCCAGAAGCTTGCAACCAGGGCCCCTGCCGGCGAGAGCACCACGCCTGCGGTCACAAGCAGCGGCGCCAACAATCCCGCAGCTCCTGTTCCCGGCGCTAACAGCTTCACGGAAGGCCAGGCAAAGAGCGCGATCGAGAAGGCCGGTTATGCCGACGTCTCTGCTCTGAAGAAGGACGACAAGGGCATCTGGCGGGGAACGGCGAGCAAGGACGGCAAGTCCACCCCAGTCGCTCTCGACTATCAGGGCAACGTCGTTGCCGGCACTCAGTAATCAGAAACAAAGGACAATGAGATGCAAACCATAACAGGATTGTTCGACAACTATGACGATGCCAACGATGCCATGGGCGAACTTGTTGCAACGGGCGTGCCTCGCGATGAGATCAGCATCGTGGCCAACAACGCGACCGGGTGGTACAAAGCCGACGAAACCGAGGCCGGTGAGGATGCGGCCGCCGGAGCTGGCCTGGGCGCCGTTATTGGCGGCGCCGGCGGCCTGGCGACTGGCCTCGGGTTGATGGCCATTCCGGGCCTTGGCCCTGTCGTTGCCGCAGGATGGCTGGCGGCCACCGCTGTCGGCGCGGTCGGTGGCGCCGTGGTCGGTGGGGCAGCTGGCGGCATTATCGGGGCTATGACGAAGGCAGGTGTCCCGGAAAACGATGCCCATGTTTATGCGGAGGGTGTCCGTCGCGGTGGAACGATGGTCACGGCCAGGGTCGAGGATAACCTCGCCCCGAATGCCGAACAGATCCTCAAGCAATACAACTCCGTCGACATCGCTGACAGACGCTCTGAGTACGAAGCCAGCGGCTGGACCGGTTTCGATCCAGAGGCCGACGTCTACCCTGAGGAAGACCTCCGCCGGGTCGGACGCGGGCGCGATCTCTGATGTAAACCGCGGGGCGGCGAAAGCCGCCCTGTCCTTCTCTTCGATCCGATCGATCTACCCGAGCGCCTAAGCGGCTAGCGACCCTTGAGGTCGACCCAGGCGGGAGCATGGTCGCTTGGTTTCTCCCATCCGCGCAATTCAACATCGACGCCAGCTGCGTGAATCCGGCTGGAAAGCGCCGGACTCACCAGAAGATGATCCATGCGCAAGCCGGAGCTGCGATCGTAACCGCCCTGGTAGGAGAAATTCCAGTAGGTGTAGATGCCTTTTTCCGGATGCATTGTGCGTACGGCGTCGACCCATCCGCTGGCCAACATGTCAGCATATGCCTTGCGACTCTCGGGGAAATACACCGCGTCTCCAACCCAGCGCTGCGGCACCACCGCGTCTATTGGGGTTGGGACGACATTGTAGTCGCCACACAGAACCGTCGCCACGTTTTCCTGGAGCAGCAGGTGTCCGTGGGCAATCAGACGGTCGAACCATCTAAGCTTGTACTCGAATTTTGGTCCCGGCGCCGGATTGCCGTTTGGCAGATAAAGACAGCCGACGATCAGACCATCGACCTCGGCCTCGAGATAGCGGCTGTGCGTGTCGTCCGGGTCGCCCGGCAGACCGCGTCGCCGTTCCAGGGGCACTCGTCCGCGAGCCAGGATGGCAACACCGTTGTATGATTTCTGACCGTGCCAGATCGCGCCGAAACCGGCGTCCTCGATTGCGTTGACCGGGAATTTCTCGTCCGATGTCTTTAATTCCTGCAAACAAACGATTTCGGCAGGGGTTTGGGACAGCCATTTCAGCAGCACAGACAGCCGACCGTTTACACCATTCACATTGAACGTTGACACACGGGTCATTGTCGATCGCATTGCGCCACCTATTGTGTTGATCTCGGGGGTGGATGACGTCGCCGCATGATATCGATAAGGCTGCTATGAAGATCATCCCAATTTTCAATTATGTCTTTGTCGGTAATGCCTTCTGCCTCTGCTTCAATTACGAGCCGTTTCGCGAGTTCCGTTATGACGGCATTGTCCACGCGCCGGCCATCAAGCAGACCGTTTCTCTCCATCCACAGGTGTAAAAAGCGAACGGCGCGCTGACATATCACTTTGGCGCTCCCGAATTCTCGATCGCATAGACAACAATTCGCCAGAGGCTTTCCCTCTCTCCATTCCACCTAGGCAGAAAGTTGACGCCGCGCGTGTTCATTTATTCATAAGCTCATGCACGCTTTTCCGTTCCGGTTGTCGTGGCGAGTGCCGGAGACGTTGCAAAAGTTGCTCCCGCGCGACTGGCGAAATTCCATTCCTGTCGACAGGAGCGCTGCCTACGCTAGATCGTTGGCGAGGGCTCTCGAGAGGGTCAGACAACCAGAAAGAAGGCTAAACCTGAAGATGCTCGAGCCGCGTTGAAGGGCTGGGCATTCTTCGCCGTTCTCATGGCCGGCATCTTTGGCGTGGCCCATGCCTTAATCGAAGTGTAAGTGACTAACGATCCCGTCCGGTTAGCATTCCATCCTTCCAGTCACACCGACCGTGGCCCGGCGCCTGGGGACGATCATTTCACAACTGCTTCAACCCGCGTAGCGCATCCCGCGCGTCGGCTCGCGCCTCGCTTGCTTCCGGATAGACGGCATAGGCCGGATAGTTGAATTCCCGGGCGCGCCTTCCACGACCTCCAGCTGCCCCGCCTCGATATGGGAAGCTGCGGCGCCCATGTACCTTCCGCCGGCGGCAAGGATGTACTTCAGCACGAGCGGACCAAGACCGACCATCAATCCCGGTCCTCCGAAGGCAGAGGAACTGGTACCATTCTGGCGACGTCAGGCGTCTTTAGGAAGCACCTGAAGTACCCGTGCAATGAACATATGGAACTCCGCCATGTAGTTGCGCAAAAACTGCTCGGTGGATTCAACCGTCACTTCGCCGCTATCCGTGATCAGGCCCGGCGTGAACTGTATATAGGCTTCCGGGGCATTCATTTGCGGCGAATTGCAAAAGCTCAGCACGCTCCGCAGGTTCTGCTGGGCCACGGCGGTTCCGATAGTGCCGGGCGAGGTCCCAATGACGGCCGAGGGCTTGCGAGCGAAGGAATTCTTTCCATAAGGGCGGCTTGCCCAGTCGATCGCGTTCTTCAGCCCGCCTGGGATCGAGCGGTTATACTCGGGTGTTATGAAAAGCACTGCCTCCACAGCGGCGATGGAGTCTTTGAAAGTGCGCGCGACAGGTGGAAAGTCGGCATCGTAGTCGTAGCTATAGAGCGGCAAATCCTTGAAGGAAATCTCCGACATCTCAAGCTCTGGCGGGGCGAGCTGAACGAGTGCTTTTGCAAGCTTGCGATTGATCGAGGCATTGGCGAGGCTGCCGATCAGGTAGCCGACCTTATGCGTGGTCATGAAGCCCTCCGGCGTTTCCCACCGACCCAACCAGCAGTATCCGCTTAATCAAGGGTAGGAGCCAGTAAAATTTCGTCAGGTGTCCAAAGCCAATCACAAGCTTTGGATATCAATCTTGGCCGGGCAGGCAAGGCATTCGCCACGTCGGCGTGCTCGGCGATATGGCAGTCATACCGGTCAAATGCCCCGTTGACGGCGACCCTTTTTAACCAGCAATCATATCCCGCGGACGGCCACCTGGATACGTTCTTGTGGATTGTGCTAATCGCCGGCCTCCTGTGGCTGGGGTCGCTGCGCTTAAACGCAAGCCATTGATCCGGTCACTCTCCTGGCCGGAAACATGGATCGGCCCGCTCCGTCGCTGGCACTTCCGATTACGGCAAACCCATAAGTTGACTCAGTGCGGTTTCTGCAGGCGCGGGCGCGCAGGCTTGGACGCCGATGCTTCCTCGGTTCTTCGCGGCCATAGTGATGGTTAGCGTATGGACCCACTGGGGAATGCCGGATAGCCGCGATGGTTGGCGTAAGCAAGATTTCGCGCGTTTGCAGGTCCAGCGCCCCCGCTTGCGGCCTTTTCTATACTGAGCGATACTCTTTGGGGAAAGCTTGGGTTGTTGGGGGTGAACTATGCCAATTTACGACGTCGCAGAGATGTGCCTCGATCGAATTGTTAGATCGAAGGCAATCGAAGCATGTAGTCCAGACGCGGCTGCATTGATCATGAATTCACGCAGGTCAATCTCCCAAAAATGGGAGACAGATTGGATCCGCGTGACTGACGAAAATGGTGGGCGAGTATTCGCGTACACAATCGCCGATGATGGGGCCGACGATCCCTGTGTGTGATGCGCGGCGGACCTGAAAAGCGGGCCGTCCGTCGGGCGCCATTCCGGGCAGCCTGCAACGGAATTGCCCAGTTCAACGATTGGATGACGTGGCAACAACTCGCCGGGCAAGACCCCAGCCACCTTTAGCCCGGCGAGCCTGCTGCCTAATCAGGAGCGTGATCAGGCCCGGGATGACCCGGTGCCTGGTCCAATGCAAGATCGCTGCCAGCGCCCCTGTCCCGAAATGGGACGGCAACGCCATGTCGAGTGCCTTGTGTTTGTTTTGGTGGTCAACACCACGGTGCGCCAGTGCGCCTTGTCGAAGACATTGACCAGTAGGTCGTCAGGCTTGTCGGTCATTAATGGCCCCCCTCCTTCATATGCATGCTTCGCGCATATTTGCATTGGCGCATACGTCGACCAGCCGGCGGGCCGTGCTCACAAACAGCCCGTCGGTTATTCCCGGCTCCTATTCACATCCCAATCTATAGGCATCGGGCCGCATGGAGGACCGTCATGGAAGCAGTTGGCCTTTACCGGTGCCCAGGAATTCCACCATTTGCCTGCATCGTCGAGCGGGCCAAGGCTAGTTACATCAGCCAGGACGCCTACAGATCCGGCGGCTACAAGCCAGACTTCGACGCGTTGCCTTGGGAGGCTGAGTACAGGGCCGCAAAGCAAAAAGCCTAGGAGGGAAGCTCGGTTTTGGCGGCAGGCTTAACCGAAGCCCGCCCCTTTGCCGTCGAGCGATGCGGGCTACGGACGCGCGTTCGCACGAGCTTTTCATCACGAAGCCTTTGCCTCCTGCTGGTTCCCGTGCGGTCTCCGGAGATGACGGGTGGCGGGTTTGCTGCTGATCAGACTATGCGCAACAGCTCGCGCAGGCGGACTGGCAATCTCGGCGAAGCCTGCAACTCAACACAGCTCGCCTCCCAGCGCTGCAGATACTCGGCAATCGGGATACCGGTACGACCGGGCCAGCGATTGAGTGAGCCCAGTGCCTCGACGCAGTCTGGTGCGCGGTCGTATTCGGCGAGGATGGTCACCGACATCGCCTGGGCGAAAGGATTGAGGCCCGGTGTTTCGATTTCGCTGCGATTGTCCGCAAACCACGCCTCGGCGTTGCCCGTGAGCGCTTGGCTGTCGGCCAGCGTGGTATAGCCTCGGATGATGTTCTGGCGATACCCGGCAATGGCATCGCCGAAGGCGTTGTCGCCGGCGAAGGGCGGGTTCTGCTTCCAGTCCATCGCCAGGCGGCCCAGCCCGCGCAGCGAGAAGGCTTCGACCATCGCTTCCTCGAGCCACTGGCAGGGTGGTGACGGCTTGGCCTCGGCCTGCCAGCTGTTGGCCGTGACGTGGCCGAGCTCATGCCCGAACTGGTAGGCAAGCTTCGACCAGTCGCGCTCGCCAATATCCACAATGATCCACGCCATGGTGCTGCCGTCCGGATGCAGCCAGACGGACGGTGGGCCTGACGTATGCTCGTCGACGCGAAGCCGGGTCGGCTGGCGATCGGAGACCAGGCGGACGCCATCCAGGCAGGCGTGCCGCATGCGCTCTACGACTTGCTCAGCTGCGCGCGGCAGCATGTGGCCCCAGTTGCCTGCGAGTTCGATGGGGGCGGAGAGAAGGGAGGTGGCGGTAGGATAAGGCGATGTGGTGGCCGCGCCGCTCGTGCCCCAACCACCTGACTGAGTCAGCGTCGCAGGGGCTAGGCTTCCGGCTGCTGAGCCCGCAAACAGGGTAACGAAATCCCGTCGCCGCATTTCGATTCCTGATGTCCGATCCATCATAATGAGGAGCATCATGTGAAAATCACAGAGCGTGTCCGTGAGTGGGAACGCGCACTTCGACCTCAGGGTTCCACACTGTTTGACTAGGCAAGCCGAAAGCACGAGGTGTCACGCCCTGGGCAGAGCTGAGCTACTCCCAAGGATCACCTCGGAACGGCGCGCCGATGGGCAGCTGATAGCAGACGGATGGTGCAGTCCCATTCAGGATGGAACGCGTAGCCGCGTGTCTTCATCCCGGCTCCGGACGTGAGCCTTTTTGATAAGTCGCGCTATCGACGTGCCGGGCGGATAGTGATGGACGTGGAGCACTAGGCCCGTCGCCGAGCTTTTGCTGCTCGACCTTCTATACCCGGACACCCGTTCCATTTGAGCCGCCGCCATCGCGATCGTCAGCTCGCGGGCTTTCGGATAGCGCTCGCGCACGATCGCGCCAAGCCATTGGCGGAGACTTGCGAGACTGCCTCCAGACCGCCCCATCCTTGCCCGCGCCCATCGAGCTCCGAGCCGACCAACTCTCACTTTTGCCGAATCCCGCTCGCAATGCGAATTATGTTGTGACGGGACTCTTAAGTTCGCCAGCTGTCGCAGCGCCTACCGCACTGGAAGCCCTACCATTCTGTTGAAGGTGGGAACTGCCGCACCTGCTCGGTGAGTCCCCACTCGGAACAGATTACCGAGAGCTTCCATTTGCTCGCAACATCCAATTGCGCAATGCGTTCCTGCCGGACAGTAAACCACGCATCTAATTCTACGACGTCGCCATCGAAGTGGTCGACGGGCGAAATTCTTCGCAGAACTAATCCGAATCCGTCGAGCAACATTACAAGATCATGAAAAAGTCTCTGCTTCTCGTAAATCGGATATAGGTGTGCTTCCAACTGCAAGCCCAAGCATCCGCTGAGCAGATCCCCAAATCCTTTGATAATTTCAAATTCCGTTCCTTGCGTGTCTATTTTGATAACATCAGGCGGCGGGACTTCGCCGGCTAGAAATAATTCTAAATAGGGTTTCACCTCGACATCAATATTCGACCTTATATCAAACGCCGGTCTCACCGAATATCGATCGAGGAACGTTCGGTTAGGCAAACGCGTCGACGAGCAACCACTACTTTTGGTCAAATACAAAGTCGATATACCAGAGGCTTCGCCGAGAGCACTCTGAATTACCACGACCTCCGCAAACCTGTTCGAGCTTTTCCTAAGTTCAACTGCCCTTGCCGGGTTTGGTTCGAACATCACCGCAACAATGCGATCCTCAACTTTTGACCATGACTGCTGAAGGCCACCGGCCGCTCCGATATCCGCTACCACGAGGTGTTTGCCAAGATCTAGATCGCGCCCCGACCGACTAGTCCACGACCTCCAGCTGTCGGCGGTTCTCACTTCGGGTCTTGCAGGCACAGATGCTGGAACTGAAGCGTCGATCATGTTGAGGAATCTGTCCGGAACAATCGCAAAACCACCTTTGAAACTTTGAGACGTGTTGGCACGATCTATTCTTAATCGGGATAAATCATCGGAAAAATCGAAGTCTCCTATGAGAGACGCATTAACTTCTTCAAGAGAATATGGAAACATTTTTCTTATAAACTCATCTTCGCTAAGTCTAAATTGCGTACCATGGCCCGTCCCCAACGAACTTTCCGCCCATTGAATAGACTGAGTTTTTCGCAAATTTTCGAGCGCCAGGTTTCGATCCATAGCTTTAAGATGAAAGAGGAACAGGCTTCTGTTTACCAGTTGAGGGTACTGGCAACTATGAAATCCCGGATCCCACGTCAGTGGAATCCTAGAGATTAGAGGTTTACAATAATCTGCAGCAAATCGAACGTACCGCCTTTGAGACAATATCGGGCGACTTAGGTTGATATTCGGCTCCACGTTCTGCAGATGCTGCACCTCGACTCCAAGGGCAGTGACAAACTGGTCACACTGCCGCCCCACGAAATCGACGAGTCCGGCAAACAGCGCTGGATCCGGAATCAATATCTCATCAACGTCCGAGAATATCACCGCGTCGTAGTAGCAGAGCAAACTCGCTTGAAATCTGCTTACAAATGCCGATCTTTGGTACTCATCAAATTTGTCTCGAGGGACACGAACGGTATTTGCACGTCCTAAGTTATTTGTACTCCCATCGTCCGAGCCGTGGTCTAGAACGAATAGGTTTTCTTCACCGACGGCCCGCCCGTAGTGCCGTCGCCAGATTGGCAGGAACACTCTCTCGTTGTATACCATCGTAACCGCGGCGATCTTTAGCTGCTTTGCCACGTCAGGTTCGCGAAGCGTGAACCTCTCCCACGCGCCGCATTCCGTGCGCGAAAGAGTGATCCGCCCATCAGATTCTGCACTGAGAAAGGCGCCTAGCGCCTTGAGTGCAATCTGACCTCCGTCAAGACGCACCACTTCAAGAACGGTTGAAGTTGCGGTAGTTCCCGCTCCCAACGGCCCTACAATAGACCAGGAATGGTTGGTTGAGCAGGCTATCGGGTGAAGCGTCGTCAATACGACGTGCATGATTTGGGCGCGCGGTCCATCAAACACGAGTCTCGCATTCGGCGGGCTGATTGCGGGGGAGCCGTGCCGCAACTCACCTGTCGTCGGATCAACATTCAGAACGGTTCCGTGCGTCGTGAACACACGCATCGGCGATCCTGGTTGTTCTGTCGGCACGCCATCCTCCGATACCTAGCAGTTCATTCGGCCCTCTTCCTACTTCAAATTGGTCCTTCTCGGAATCGAGTTTAGCACTGGAAGTGGCCATAGACTTCGACTTCCGATAAGTGCAGATACTCCCTTCGTGGAATCGAAATCCGCACGAAGCGGATCAGGACCGGTTCCTCGGCGCTCCACAGCAATGGGCGGCCGCTGCTGCACCCGCCAAAGACCTGCCCGGGCTCGGTGCGGAAGAGCAACGTCCATCGCTCTCCATCTGTTGATCCCTCCACAATCAGTGGCGAGGCTCGTCGCTGCATCCACTCTGGAATATTGTCACGATTGAATATCCTAATAGCTAACACTTGAGCTAGCTGTTCAAGGTCAACCATCCACCACGGATTTTCGGTATTGTTAGTGTGAAATCCCAGCACTTTCGCTGGATTTCCGTTTGCGGCATTCCCCGCGTCTTCCTCCACGGTGCGGCCATTGGACCATTGACTCACGGAACTTTGAGTGGCTCGCTTGTTAAGCGCGAGATTCGGCAGCGACAGGTCTATGCGCGGTTGCGCCTCAAGCTCGCGGACCGGCTGGTAGCCCCGCAGTCTACCAACTTCGAGATAGTGGTGCAGCGGATCCTCGAACCACCCTTCGCTTATCTCCATTGCGGCGTCGATGTATCGGTGCGCGTACCAGACGGAGTCGAAGGTGATGGCAGACCCCTGCGCCGCCCTCGTCGGCAAGCCATTGTCGTAATTCTCCCTCGGCACACGCAGGAATGGAGCGGCGGTCTTCAGCAGCGCGACCTGATTGCGCGATATTTCTTTCCATCTGCCTGATATCCGTTGGTGATATTCCAGGCTCTGTTCCTCAGGCAATCCATAGTTCAACGGAAATAGAAAGTATCTATAGCGAATGTCGTCAACCGGCAGCAGATCGATCTCGCGATGGTGCGCTGGATTGTAGAAACCACTGAGTGGAAGAAAGATCGTCTGCGCTCGGGAAAGCCACGCCGCTAACCAGGAGAACGTACTGACCGCAACGACAATGTTCTTTGCGGAACGAATCAAATCGAAGTCCGCCCTAGGCCCTTGGCTGTCGTAAAATATAGCTTTCGGGAAGCGAGATTTAAGCTGTCGTACGTACTCTGAATCGGCGAGCTGTCCGGCAAACACCGGGTTTAGCCCTGTCGAAGCGATCACATCCTCATAAAACTCTATTGGAAGGAGTGGATAGTGGGGTACACCCTGAAGAATTTCAGCGGTACGAACATTAATCAGCAAGTCACTTTCGCCGATTTTCCGCGAGGGGGGGCTGTAAGGGAAAAGCGGTTGATAGACGTGAGGCGGCTCAAGGAACTCCATCCTCTGCAGATGGTCGGCCATCATTATGCGGACCGACTCGCTCCGGTTCGCAAGAACGCAAATCTCATTAATGTGAGGCCGGAAAGCGTCCCAGGTCCATAGATCAATATTATCAAAAAAGTGTTCATTCTGCGTATCGTCGGGAATTTCCAGATCCCACTCCGGAATCGAAACGTTAACAATGCTACAATTCGCAATCCGGTTAGATATTGTTAGAGCACCCATATACTGGATCATTTTATTTGCTAAGTTGCCTCGATGCCTCATAACGACTACGCGCCTGCGCGTAAAGTAATTATCTTTCGTCAACTGCATCATTGCGCCATACCCCTACGTAGTCCCGGTCTCCCGCCATACTTACTAACGGGTTTTCGAACCCCACATCAAAACTGATGCACAGTTGCATCGCCTTGCGCACTATTCTTCAACTGACAGAAGTGTTGCAGGTTATTTTTCAACCTGTTGTTCTCCGGGTCCAAGTTCAGCGCCCTTTGTCCCCATTCCACGGCACGGTCCATGACATTGAGGCGCCAGGCCGCGATGGCGCCAAGGTCGTACAGCCGAAACCCCCAGCAGTTCGCGTCGTCAAGGTAACTACCTGTGCGGTAGGTCTTCTCGATCCCATTGGTGCTGGCCCAGAAGAGATTCAACCAGTCGGCCTTGCCATGAAACTCTTCAGCCAGGTCAAGCCAGATCTCGCGCCGGTGCGGTGCTTCCATCCTGGCCTTGTCCAGCCAGGACAATTTCTGCTCTGGCCGCATGCGCGCGATATAACGCATCGCCTCGGATCGTTCTTCCGCCCACTTGCTTGTCGGCAATTCAAGGTAGCGCTCAAGCAGTTGAACGGCCCGCTCTTGTTGGTTGGCCCACATCAAGTCCCGCCCGAGCCAGAAGCAGATCTGCGCGTCGTCGGGATCTTCCTTGTGCGCAACCTCCATCAGTGGCAGGTAGCTGCTCCTTGTTGGCTTGGTGAGGTCCTGCACTTCGAACATGACAATGTCGTTGCTGTTCGTGGTGACCTCTCGATCGCCGGTGAAAAACAAGGCCTCATGCACTGGCCGCTTGAAACGATATCCCCAGCGATGGTGAAAATTCTTCGCCGGCCAGCTTCGCAGCGGCGTAGGGTCATCGACACTCGATCTGTAGACCGTCTGGCAATAAAGGGCTGTCGTCTCGGGCGTCCAGGCCGCCTCAAGCTTCGGCCGCCAGCCGGGCTCGAGAAATCGATCCATGTCCATTGTACAGCAGACATCGACGTCGGCCGGGATTAGCGCCATGGCTGCGTTGCGGGCATCGTCGAAACGCCACGGGCGGACCGCTATCCGGTGCACGGTAACGCCGGCAGCGGTCAGCCGCGCCACCGTCTCATCGGTACTGCCGGTGTCAGCGACAATGCGATAATCGGCGTCGACAGCCGAGTTGGCCCAGCGCTCCACGTTTGCGGCCTCATTCAACGCTATGGTGTAGACGGCGACTTTCACCAGAAACCTTCCATAGGATCTATGCGCGAAAGGAGTATGTTCGGTAGATGAAACGTATCGGCCTGGCGATGTATGGATTGGTATCGATCATGGTAAGAATTGACTTCATCTCTTCATAAGGATCAACACCGATCGAGCGAAGATACGAGTAAAATGCACCCGTCTCGTGATTGCTTACTTGGGTATGCCGCATCAGAAATTCATCGACGATGCCCGCTGTCCAGCGGTCCGCGAGGTGATGACCCCAATATAGATCCAGTCCCCATCCTGAGATCGATAGGTCAAAGGAATGGAGCATCTCCTGCAGGAACGCGCGCCGGAAGAACGGGGCCATGACCTCGACCCAATTGGTGGTCCGCAGCTTGAGGCCGGGATGCTGGCGTGTCAGCCCCATCGCGTCGATGCAATCCGGGGTCAAGGCGGGTTGAGCAAGATCAAGCGAATATTCTTCGCAAATTGCAAAAAAGGCATCTGGATTGAAAAGAAGTTCTATATCGTCATCAAGAAATAAAGCCCCCTCATAGACGTTATGAAGGTCTGTAGCCTCGAAGAACCGTTTAGCTCCGTGCATTTTTGATCGGCCGCCCGCAAAAACAATTTCGGCCCGATTTCGAAGAATATCGTCCGGGTGTGGTGTGGCGTAGTAATTTATCGCGAGGTCGTACTGGCGCTCCCCTTGCGGAGTCTCGGAAAAAAAGGAAGGGCGACGCTTCGATCCGGCACGTATCAGGACGAGATATCGCCTCGGGTCGCTCGGGACCGACAACAGCTGAATTTCGTTCGAATTCTCAAACATTGAACCGACGGTTCTCGCTCAGATTGTTACCGAGTATCCCCAGTTCCCGCGCACTTGCGTATGGCTACGAGACCACCCATCAGCTTGGCGCGATTCAACTCGTAGTGGCTGTCGAAGAACAGGATTTCGGCGAACTGACCGGCAAGCGCGCTCACCCCCAGCGGATCGACCGAACGCGCGCTGCCCTGCTCCTTGATCTCACGCAGCAGGGTCTTGGTCAGCGTGATCTTGCTCGCGTCTTCACCGGGCGGCTGCCAGTCGAGGTCTTCGATGAAGTACCAGCCACTCGGTTTAAGCAAGGAAAAGAATTCGCGAAGCGTAAGCTGTTCCCCAAAGGACGCGTGGCTGCCGTCGTCGATCACCACGTCAAGTGACGCAGGCTCGAGTTTCGCGGCGATTTTGCGCAGGTCCTCCGCCCTGGACTGATCGCCGACAAACGACCTGAACCTATCATTGTTCAGATGGGAAAGATCGTTGAGGTCGACGCCGATCACTTGGCTAAACGGAAAGTACTTTTGCCAAAGGCCCACCGATGCTGGTGTGGCCCGATCGTCGATCGCCGCGCCGCGGTGCTGTACGATCTCCATAATACGCTGCACCGCAAGCCGGCGGCTCGACAGCAACTGATCATAGACGCGAGCATAGCTGTGCCGGTTGCCTGTGTGTCGATTCTTGTCGGTCGGAAATTGGTCGGCAAGCTTCGTTAGCGAGGAAAATCCGGCGAGCGGATCCATCAGGGACGAGATCAGCGGCGCCCCTTCGCCGCCCAGCCGGGCCTCATTGCGCGCCGTCCACAGATGGACGCCGAACACCCGCTCATCGTTCAGATAGTCGGCCAGTTCCGCTATCGGCTTTTCGAAGCGGTCGATTTCATTCCAGTCGATCGTGTTGAAGAACATCGGGCTGAACACCCATTCCTGCAGCGCGGCTCCCGCGTCGGAGGCAATGTAGTCGGACAAAAGCTTGGGGCCGATGTCTCCGAATTCCCTGCCGCGTGCTTCGTGAAAACGTTCGATCGACAATTCGTACAGCGCCCTCAGATGACTGCTGTAAGGCCGGGCATAGATAACATTGCCGCAGATGAAGTGACCTTTGTGCGATCCGCGCCATTGCAGGTTGAAGAAATGATCCCCGCGAAAGGGGAACGGTCGCAGCAGGATGACGTCGGAATCCATCCAGAGCCCGCCATGCTCGTAGAGCAGGGCGTAGCGGAAGATATCGCTGAAATACCTGATCTCGGAGCCGGCGACGATCCGCTCGAACAAGGCTCGCGGCATGACGTCGTCGGCATTGCGGAGTTCGACCCCGTGCGGGACGAGGAATTCGAGCTTCTCTGGTGCGTAGCTCCACACCCGCACCGGATGGCCCGCTGCCCGCATCGACGTCGTGGCCGCGATCAAAGTACGATGCTCGGCCTTGTCGGACATCACCTGGTAGAAGCAGTTGATCTGCGGAAGCGCGGTACCGTCGCTGCCAAGGAAGCGGGAAATCCGCGCGTCGAACTGGCGCGATCGTTCCCGCCGTTCCGGCGGAGAATCGACGTCGCGCAGGAACGGCGCGAGCTCATGGAAGATGTCGTCTGCCGACTTCATGCCGCCAGGGCCGAGGTCCTTGCCTTCCGACGGCGCCTGGCTTGCATCGTCCATGGCTCCGTTGTCAGCACAGTCAGGCTTGATCCCTGCTTTGGTTGGCGCAGCGCCATGCCCCGAGACCAGCGTCACCCTGGACGCCGTGCCGGCCGCACCTGATGGCAGGCTATCCACGTCTTCTAACATCGACCTAACCTCCGCCTCGTCGACGGTCGCGATCCAGGACTCGCTGTCGGTGACGCTGTAGGAAATCACCAAACGCCTTTCGTCAGGGTGCCACGCCAGACCGGCAGCAAATTCGACGCCCTTTTTGTCGAAGAAGAACGGCCGGCTTACTTTTCGCAAGGTGTTGGCTTCATCGAACCAGACGAACCGATGCAGGTAGTAACGCCGCTTCTCGGCGACCCGCCACTGGACTTCATGAATCAATGCAAGCCACCCGCCGGCAAATGCGATCAGCTGTGTTCCACCCCTGAAACTCTTCGCTGCAATTGCGGGAGGAGTCTCGCTGAGAGTCGAGCCCCGCTCGTCCACGGTCCGGGTGGGATCGCAAAGGTAGATGAATTGCAACGCCTCTGCCCCTCCCCCCACCGTGCCTGGCTTGACTTGCGGCATCCAGTTCTTCTGGTGCAGCCGCGGCCCCGCCGGGCGGAGTACGCGCCAGTCGGTGAGCCGGCAGGAAGCGTCCTCATCAATGCGCGCGACGATCTGCTCGCACCAGCCCTCCTCCGTCAATTCGCGCACGCACGAGACGCCCCATAGCGCGTCGCGCCAAGCGAACAGGCGCATGTCCTCAAATCCGAGAACACGGTCGTTGGCGGGTTCCGGCATATCGGCCGGCGGCAAAACCTCGCTTGCGGACTGAATAGAGAGCTCATCACTCAATCGGAGAAGGAAATTGCGCGTGTGAACCGGCACTCCACCCGGCGTGTCGTATTGCAGGTTGTCTTCGGCCAGCGTGTAATTCACCGTTCGCTGCAAAAGCACGATCAGGTCGCCCAATCGAGCCACCGACTGGTTTGACGACCGATAGCCATCGGGCGCCGTAAAGCCGACCGGACGCGCGCTAAAGGACGGCATCATTGTCTTGGCGGGCTGCACATAGAAGAACAGGTTGGACCACGCCAACTCCCTCGGGCCATCGTCGATTGTCCGGTTCAGCGCCAGCCAGTTGCATGCCGCGAAACCACGGTCCTTGCGCACGGGGTCGCGCGCGTAGTTTGCCGCTATCGCAAACTCTTCCACCATGCCTGTCGTGTAGATGTAGTCCTCGATAAACAGGATGTCCTGTTCCGGCCGCTTGATCGCCAGCCCCGCTTCAGAAAACAGGGCGCTGGCGTGGTTCATCCCTTTGTCGCGGTAGAACCGGGCCAGGTCATAGAGCGGCTCGGCTCGTTGCGGCCGTTGATTGAAGGCGGCAAGGGCCTGCTCAATGAAGCCGGGCTCGTCGCCGAGTTTGCGCAGGCAGCGAGCCCCCTGAAGGCGGGCGTTCCACGCCTCCTCGTCCCAGCCGCCCATGGCGGCGCGTTTGGCGTAGGCCACCGCGGCCTCCGCGGTCCGGCCGGCATCGCGATAGGATTGCGCCAGGTAGAACCAATAGCGCTGATTTTCCGGATCCTTTTCGAGGGCTTCCAGCAGAAGCTTCGCATCACGTTCGAATTTGTCGACGCGGTTCGATCCGCTGGCGTGGTCCTTGTACCAGGCACCGCGCAGCTCCTGCACGCCCCCAGGCACATCGAGATATTCGTGGGTCACACCGTAATAGCGCGCGCCGGCGTCGCGCCTGACCAGGCGCGTGTTCCAATAGGCCAAGCCGGAATCCGACCGCTGCAGCAGCCGATAGCCCGCACTGTCGAGCCGCGATCGGAAGCCCGCGTCCTCGACCATCAGCTCCATGTCGGCGTCGTCAAACAGCAGATAATCGTAGGCGAGTGGCGAGGCATAGGCGTGATCGAGCGCTGCGTTGCGCGCCTGCTCGAAATTGTGGAATGGGAATTCGTGCAGCTCGCCGGGCAGGCTGCGGGCAGCGAAGAACGATTTGATGAAATCCTGGGTCCCGTCGGTCGAGCCGGTATCGCCGATGACCCAGCAGTCGATGTGGTCGACAACCGCACCGAGACAGCGTTGAAGGTTCGCCATCTCGTTCTTGACGATCATATTGAGGCAGAGCCGCTTGCCGTTTGTCATTCGCGATCCATCGGCCTTCAATGTGACTGTCGGCGATAGGGACGGTTCGCGTGTCGCCGCGCCTTGCCGGATCCGTTTCGATGCGGATTCGCCGAGCCTCGACCGCTCATGCCTTCCCCCCGCTGTCGCTGTCCACTTGCCAGTCCGGCTGCGCAACAGCTTCCATTTCAAAGATCCGATCATTCCTTCTCACGGATCCTATAGGTCGTCCTCAGGAAACCGCGCTTAACCTTATCCACAGTGGTTAGCAGCCAGCCGTCATGCCAGCGGGCGGCAATGGCGACCGTGAAAGGAGGCTGCTTGAACTGCAACCGCCGGCATTCACCGCTCCGTCCGGTCTGACCGGTAGGTTCTGTATTTCGCCGCCATTTGCAGGCTGCCGTCAAGGCCGAGGCACCAGCATCCGCTGAGACATTGCCAACCCGTCTGGCTGCGCCATCGTCGATAATTTGCATGGAAGATGGAGACCTTCAATTGCTATCTAAAGCAGGCAGGATTGCAAGTAGTCCTATTAAACATCTGATTGTCATAGCGATTCTCCAAGCCATCTTTCCTGCAATTGCCAAAGCGGCACTACCTCGTTCCAGCTAATTTAGTAGTTGCTTAATTTATAGTTTACAATTTGCTAATTTTCGAATCTACTAAAACGCGGTGTTGAGGGGCCCTCGCAGTTTGGACGGCCGAATGCCGGAATGTCTGCGAAATTCTTTCTTGGGGAGAGTTAGAAGGGTCTGGGTTATCAAGGACGTTTCGCGGATTGGAAGGCGCGTCCACCGGGCACGCTAGTTATATGTCGCGACCATGTCCCCCTTGTGGGGGCGGACGGCTTCCCATTCCCTTGAGAATTGTCGCCGAGGCATCGGCGCTATCGTTGACGGGAGTGGGTGTTGGGTCGAGTCTTGCCACGTGCGCACGGGAGAAGTGCACAGCCTCGGTTCGGCTGGCCGCAAAACCTTCAGCCGGCCGATCGCCCGGAGTTCGGTGAGCACCAATGCGAGGCAGACCCCGCCGCGCTGGACGCAACCGGCATTCAGCCTGAACCCGGCCTAAACCAGACCGGCTTCGCCATCGGCCGCGTACGCGAACTCGGCGCGGACCCGGCGGTGGCGACCTCGATTGTCGCAGATCACTTGTCGTTCAACGTCATTCATTTGAAGGACGACGGCTTTCCAATCCCGGAGTTTCCTGACGAGCCGACGCCGAGCCTTCGGCGTAGCCTGGAGGGATTGCGTAGTGGGTGGGATGACATCGCCTGCCGACCGGCGGTGCCGTGGTACAGCACCCCGTTTCGGACGGCGCAGATCCATTTGCAGACAAGCGCTGGAAACGATCGGCCAGACGCTGCAACCGATGCTTTGGACATCGGCGGCAATCCCTTCATGGCAGTTGCGGGCGGCTCACGGCGGGGTCGTCCACGCTTCGCTGATCCGCCCCACGATGCGGCGCCGTTCGATGCCACGACGCCGCCAACCCGACAGAGACTATCCGCCCGCTCGATCGCGCCGACCTTGCTGGCGCAGCCGATCGGCGGCGATTGAAAATTGAGAGTGACGACAGAAAAACGCAGCGGCGCATTCGTCCGCTGACCACGGAGAGTATCATGAGCTATATAACAGGGTTTGCAGTCATGGAAGTTACCGTTAGAGGCGCCTTGCCCATCGGCGACACGACCGAAAATGTGCCTTATTTCATCCTGGACACGGCTAAGAGCGCCATCGTCGGTCAGGTCATCCTGCCCAAGGCCGTCAAGCGAAGCCTCGCTGTCGCTGTCACCGTCAAGGTTCCGGCCGCAGCCGGCTCATTTGCGATTGGTACGTTTGACGATGGCGGGAATTTCCAGGCCTGCAGCTTTCTCCGCGTAGAGAGCCCTTCTGTCCAACGACCCGACGGCGCCGTCGGTCTATCCGGAAGATGACCGTCCAATCTCCTTGTCGTTGTCGCGACCGCACGCCGGCCTAGCGTCGGGCGGTTTTCCCTAGGATTGAGTTCAAAGCCAACAGGAGCCAGTCATGGCCCGTGCCTCTGAAATTCTCTTTGTCGATCCTTCAGTCTCCGATCTCAACACGGTTCTCGCCAATCTGAGGGCCGAAGTCCAGGCAATAGTGCTGGACGGCCGCCGACCGGCGGCACGGCAGATTGCCGCCGCGCTCTCGCGGCACGACGGGCTCGACGCGGTGCACGTCTTGGCGCATGGCGCGCCCGGCCGGGTCAGCTTCTCCGCGGGAGAATGGTCGGTAGGGACGCTGGAGGAAGCGGCTGAGGACTTCGCTTCAATCGGCAGGGCGCTTGCTGCGGACGGCGAGCTGCGGCTGTGGAGCTGCGAGACGGCATCAGGGAATGCTGGCGAAACCTTCGTAGCGGCTTTGGAACAGGCGGTCGGCGCGGACGTCCGTGCATCCAGGTCGCTAGTTGGCGCAGCCGCCCTGGGCGGCGCCTGGAAACTGTCCGTTCGCGTCGGCGCGTCCACGCCCCTGCCGCCGTTGACCCCGGACGGGGTGTCGAATTACGCAGGGATACTTGTCTCAGGCGATCTGTCACTTACCGGTACTGTAGATAGTGGATCGAGCAACAATATCAACACGTACTATTTGATTGATACAAATGGTACGGGAGTTACAACCGATGATACGGTTGTAGGTAGCTTTCAGTTACCATCTGCAGCCAATGCTGCGGCTCCAAAATTCTCGGTAACAGTAACAGTTCCTGTGGTTGGAGATACCTATCTCATCTATGACTCGGGCTTCCGCCTATACGGTACACTTACTTATGTCGCCGACACAGACCTCATCACGCCCGGCGCCCAACCGGGTTATCAATTCGATACCCAGCCCATCAACAACGTGGGCGCCGCGGGCAACGATGGCGATCACTTTAATGGTGGCCTGTTAACCCTCGCTAGTGCTGGCACCCCGGGAGCGACAGGGCCCGCGGGCCCGACCGGCGCCACGGGCGCGACAGGAGCCACGGGCTCTACTGGCGCAAGCGGCTCGACTGGAGCCACAGGTTCTACTGGCGCAAGTGGCTCGACGGGTGCAACTGGCTCGACCGGCGCCACAGGTTCTACTGGCGCAAGTGGCTCGACGGGTGCAACTGGCTCGACCGGCGCCACGGGCTCTACGGGTGCGAGCGGTTCGACGGGACCGACTGGTGCGACAGGTGCCACAGGTGCGACTGGGGCGACGGGCTCTACTGGCGCAAGCGGCTCGACTGGAGCCACAGGTTCTACTGGCGCAAGCGGCTCGACGGGAGCGACTGGCGCAACCGGAGCGACAGGTGATACCGGCGCCGCCGGTTCCACTGGAGCAACTGGAGCACCTGGTTCGACTGGAGCAACTGGTTCGACGGGCGCAACAGGCTCGACCGGCGCGACGGGCGATACCGGTGCAACCGGCGCCACTGGTGCGACCGGGTCGACTGGCGCCACGGGCTCTACCGGAGCAACTGGTTCGACCGGCGCAACAGGCTCGACCGGCGCCACCGGCGATACCGGTGCAACTGGTTCGACCGGCGCCACTGGCCCGACCGGAGCGACAGGATCGACCGGCGCCACTGGCTCGACCGGTGCCACAGGTTCGACCGGGGCAACAGGCTCGACGGGAGCAACCGGCGCAACAGGTTCGACGGGCGCAACGGGTGATACCGGAGCAACCGGCGCAACAGGCTCTACCGGAGCAACCGGCTCGACCGGCGATACCGGTGCAACTGGTTCGACCGGCGCCACGGGCGCGACCGGAGCGACTGGCGCAACCGGAGCAACTGGTTCGACTGGAGCAACGGGCGACACTGGCGCGACTGGGTCGACTGGGGCAACCGGCTCTACCGGAGCAACCGGCGCCACGGGCTCGACCGGAGCAACCGGCTCTACCGGCGCGACTGGTGCTACTGGAGCGACCGGGACAACTGGGGACACCGGAGCAACCGGAGCCACGGGTGCAACTGGGGATACCGGAACGACTGGCTCGACCGGCGCAACAGGTTCGACTGGTGCCACGGGCTCGACAGGTGCCACCGGTTCGACCGGTGCGACTGGCTCGACGGGTGCGACAGGCTCGACAGGGGCCACCGGTTCGACCGGTGCGACTGGCTCGACGGGCGCAACCGGCTCGACCGGTGCCACAGGCTCGACCGGTGCGACAGGCTCGACAGGTGCCACGGGTTCGACCGGTGCGACTGGCTCGACAGGTGCCACGGGTTCGACCGGTGCGACTGGCTCGACAGGTGCCACGGGTTCGACCGGTGCGACTGGCTCGACCGGTGCCACGGGCTCGACCGGTGCGACTGGCTCGACCGGTGCCACCGGTTCGACCGGTGCGACTGGCTCGACCGGTGCGACAGGCTCGACAGGTGCGACAGGCTCGACAGGTGCCACGGGTTCGACCGGTGCGACTGGCTCGACAGGTGCCACGGGTTCGACCGGTGCGACTGGCTCGACCGGTGCGACTGGCTCGACCGGTGCCACAGGCTCGACCGGTGCGACAGGCTCGACCGGTGCGGCAGGCTCGACAGGTGCGACAGGCTCGACCGGTGCGACAGGCTCGACAGGTGCGACCGGTTCGACCGGTGCGACAGGCTCGACTGGTGCGACCGGTTCGACCGGGGCAACCGGAGCCACGGGTGCAACTGGTGATACCGGAGCGACTGGTGCGACCGGAGCAACTGGCGACACCGGCGCAACCGGAGCCACGGGTGCCACTGGCGATACCGGAGCGACCGGAGCCACCGGAGCAACTGGCGACACCGGCGCAACCGGAGCCACGGGTGCCACTGGCGATACCGGAGCGACCGGAGCCACCGGTGCAACTGGTGATACCGGAGCAACTGGTGCAACGGGTGCCACTGGCGACACCGGAGCCACGGGTGCCACTGGCGATACCGGAGCGACCGGAGCCACCGGTGCAACTGGTGATACCGGAGCAACTGGTGCAACGGGTGCCACTGGCGACACCGGAGCCACGGGTGCGACCGGAGCAACTGGCGACACCGGCGCAACCGGAGCCACGGGTGCCACTGGCGACACCGGCGCAACCGGAGCAACTGGTGATACCGGAGCAACTGGTGCAACGGGTGCCACTGGCGACACCGGCGCAACCGGAGCCACGGGTGCCACTGGCGATACCGGAGCGACCGGAGCCACCGGTGCAACTGGTGATACCGGAGCGACTGGTGCAACGGGTGCCACTGGCGACACCGGAGCCACGGGTGCGACCGGAGCAACCGGTGCAACTGGCTCGCAAGGTCCGACAGGCCCGACTGGAGGAACCGGTTCGGATGGTGGTGGAACCGGTAGTCATGGCAACAACGGCCACGGCAACGGAGAACAGCCCGCACCGGGCAATTCCGGGAACCATAACAATGCCGACAACAGCGGACATCAGGGACAGGGCAACTCTGCCGGTGGTCAGGGCAAAGGAAACGGGGGGCAAGCCGCGGTCACGTCCAACACGCTCGGGCTCAAGGACACCACACAGTTCCTGCAATCCGGCTCGGCTGACGGTAACAGTGATCCCGGCAAGAATGCGTCGTTCGGCCAACTGGTCAGCCTTGCGGCGACTTCGGTGACGACAGACCTGCTGAACGTCCTCAAGACAATCAGCGGATCTGGCAACAACCAGAACAAGCCTTCCGGAGCGAGCACGGATCTCACCTCGGATCAGACCAAGCCTGGCGCCGGCTACGCCAGCACCGACCACGCCGTCAAGACGTCCCTGAAGGATCTTTTGAAGCCGCACGAGTGAGCGGCGAATGGACCTGGACCATACTGGTCCAGGGTTAAAACGGGCGCGCGGGCTGCTGGAAAGCGGGTCCGCGCGTCCAACATCCCGGACAGGGATTGGCATGAGAGTCGCACGGCGAATCAATTCGGAGTACAGTGGCGGCATGATCGAAACCCTCGGCAGGGGCGCTTCGGCCCGGGAATTGTCGAGTTCGCTCGCGTGCCGGAAGACAAAGCCATGGTGAACCTCCCCGTGAACGCCGAAATCCAGGCGGTCCCGATCCAAGCCGGTTCTGCGCAAGGCGACGCGGCGGGCGGCGAAAGTACTATGGCGCGGATCCCTGGTGGTCCGGCCGAATTCGACAAGATCGGGCCGCGCCTCAAGGCGATGCTGCGAGCCGCCCGCTATTACGGTGTCGAGCTCGACCCGAACGAATTCAGGGCCGCGAGCGCGGTTCCGGCCGCCGCCGATCTGTCGCAGTGGGCGCAGGACGCCGGCATGTGGTCACGCGCCGTGCGCATCCGCTGGTCCCACCTTTTGCGCTTCCAGGACTCCGGCCCGGTCGTCCTTTTGTTCAACGATAGCGGCGCGGCTCTTCTCACCGGGGCGAGCGCCGAGCGAAACATCGTCTTCCTGAAAAGTGCGGATGCACCCGAAGATGGTGAAGCCGTCGCCATTGACGAGTTGCGGCTGTCGCAGGTTTGGACGGGCGAGGCACTGCTGCTGCGCGCCACACGATCCTATGTCGCGGCGGACGCCCCCTTCACCCTTCGCTGGCTCGCCGAACTGGTGCGTCTCGAAAGCCATGCCTTGCGCGATATCACCATCGCCTCGTTCACGCTGAGCGTCCTTACCATCCTGCCGCCGCTCATCGTCATGACGGTGGTCAACAAGGTGCTGCAGTTCAACAGCATCTCGACGCTGGTGCTCTTGTCCGCGGTGATCGCCGTGGTTTTCGCCTACGAGACACTGCTTGGCCATGCGCGGCGGCTGATCATCAATGTCGTCGGCGCCCGTCTGGACACCAAGCTGCAGCTGCATGTCTTCAGCCGGCTGTTACGCCTGCCGCTTGACTATTTCGAGCGGCATCCGGCCGGCGAGACGATGTATCATCTCGCCCAGGTCTATCGCATTCGCGAGTTCCTGACCGGAAAACTCCTCAGCACGTTCTTGGATATGATCACACTGTGTGTGCTGGTGCCGGTCATGTTCTACATCAACGCCGCCCTGGCCTGGATCGTGCTGGCCTGCGCGGTGGTGATCATGCTGATCATCCTCGCCTTCCTCAGGCCATTGCGCCGCAGATACCAGCGGGTGGTCGACGCCGAGACCTGGAAGTCGGCGGCGCTCGGCGAGACTGTCGTCGGCATAAAGACGGTGAAGGCGCTCGGTCTCGAGCCGCAGCGCAAGGCGCTCTGGGACGAGCGGGTGGCGGAAGCGGGAAAGGCGCGTCTCGCCTTCGGACAGCTGGCAAGCTGGCCGCAGACCCTTGTCACGCCGATCGAACGCGTGATGGTGCTCGGCACCATGCTGATCGGCGCTTATCTCGCGATGAACGACCGCACCGGCTACATGGTCGGCGGCCTGTTCGCCTTCATGATGATCGCCCAGCGCGTGGCGCAGCCGCTGGTTGGCCTGGCGCGACTGGTTGAAGACTACGAGGAGGTCGGTGCGGCGATCGGCGAGGCGGCGTCGGTCCTCAACCGGTCGCTGGAGAGCAGTTCGAATTCCACCGGCCTGAGACCCAGGCTGGTCGGCGAGGTCGCGTTCAGCGACCTGACCTTTAGCTATATCGCCACCAAGACACCGGCGCTCGACCGGGTCAGCTTCCATATTCCCGCCGGCAGCATGTTTGGCATTGTTGGGCGCAGCGGGTCGGGAAAATCGACAATCGCGCGCCTCCTGCAAGGGATCAACCGCGACTACAGTGGGTTCCTCAAGCTTGATGGCGTCGACCTCAAGGAGATCAACCTGCGCCATCTTCGCCAGGGGCTTGGCGTGGTCCTCCAGGACAACTTTCTGTTCCGCGGATCGATCCGAGACAACATCATCGCCGGGCGCCCAGGCCTGACGCTTTCCGATGCCATGCGCGCCGCGCACCTCGCCGGCGCCCAGGAATTCATCGAGCGGATGCCGAATGGCTACGACACCTACATCGAGGAAGGTTCGCCCAATCTGTCAGGCGGTCAAAAGCAGCGGCTGGCGATCGCGCGCGCGCTCATCCACGATCCGACCATTCTCATCCTGGACGAAGCGACCAGCGCACTCGACCCGGAGAGCGAGGCGGTTGTCAGCGCCAACCTCATGCGCATTGCCAGCGGGCGCACGATGATCATCGTTTCGCACCGGCTCGCCTCGCTGACCGAGTGCGACAACATCCTGGTCATGGATCAGGGCAAGGTCCTGGACGTTGCGCCGCATGCGACCCTGCTCGAACGATGCGCGCTCTATCGCCAGCTGTGGTCGCAGCAGAACCGGCACCTCGACGGCCGCCACGGCCGCCCGGTCGCTGTCCCGCCGCGGTTGGTTTGACCATGTCGCGCGCCTCATATTCGCATCAGGTCCGGTAACCGATGAGCAGCACCTCTCTCACCGCCCCTCCCCCTCGGTGGCACCGGATGGAAACGAAGGATCCGACGACGCCGGCCATACTCGAGTTCCAATGGCCGTCGACGGCTGTCGCCAATGCGCCTATTCCGCGGGCGGCGCGAGGCATTGTCTGGATCGTCTCTAGCCTGGTCATCGCGCTGATCGCCCTGGCGGGGCTGATACCGGTCGATCAGGTCGTGACGACCAGAGGGCTGGTGGTCTCGCAATCTCCCAACATAGTCGTGCAGCCGCTGGAAACAGCGATTGTCCGCTCGATCGAGGTGCGGGAAGGACAGCGCGTCAAAGCTGGCCAGTTGCTTGCCCGCCTCGATGCGACCTTTACCTCAGCCGACCAAACGGCACTGGCGATGCAGGTCTCGACGCTTGAAGCCGAGGTGGCGCGGTTGAAGGCCGAGGCCAGCGGCCAGACGTTCACCTACAACGGCCTCGACCCGAGTTGGACCCTACAGGTGTCGATATTCGAGCAACGCAAGGCGGTCTACGAGGCCAAGGTGGAGAATTTCGAACGCCAGCGTGACGAACTTAGCTCGGTGATTTCGCGATCGCAATCGGATGCCGACGGCTACCGCCAGCGGCTCACGGTTGCCGACTCGATCGAGCAGATGCGTAAGCAGCTCGAGGCAAGGCAGGTAGGAAGCCGCCTCAACACGCTCCTGGCCGAGGACAACCGGGCGGAAATGTCCCGAGCACTGGGCAATGCCGATCAGACCGCGGAAGCAGCCAAGCGCCAACAGGCCGCGGTGGCCGCCGAGCGCGACGGCTACATTCAGGGCTGGCGCGCCGAAGTCTCGCAGAGCCTGTCGGAGGCGAGCTCGCGCATCTCGGACGCCCGCGAACTTCTCAACAAGGCAAAGCTTCGAAACCAGTTGGTCGAGTTGAAGAGCCAATCAGACGCCATCGTTCAATCGGTGGCAAAAGTCTCCGTCGGCTCGGTCATGCAGTCAGGAGAGCGCTTTATCACGCTGGTGCCGGCCGACGCGCCGCTCGAGATCGAGACAAACATCGTCGGCAGGAGCAGCGGTTTTGTGCATGTCGGCGACCCGGTGGTAATCAAGTTCGACACCTTCCCCTATTCGCAATACGGCCTCGCCCATGGAACTGTGCGGGCACTCAGCCCGGATTCCTTCTCGGCACAGGAGCAAGCGCGCGATCCGAACAGTTCCTTGGCCATGCTGCCTTCCGACGCCGAGCCATTCTATCGCACGCGGATCTCCATCGACCAGGTGGCCCTCCACGGCGTTCCCGCCGGTTTCGCCGTGAGCCCCGGCATGCCGGTGACCGCCGACGTAAAGGTCGGTCGGCGCACGATACTCAAGTACATTCTCAGCGTGATGCTCCCGATCGGCCAGGAGGCGATGCGGGAGCCATAGAGTACTGGAGGAATCAGAGGCTCGGATCGATGACAATCTTGGATCGGCTGACTGGTCTGGCCTTCCCGGCGGCAGTGTTGCGTCGGGCGATCCAGCTTGCCGACAGCGGCAAGGCCGCTGAAGCCTTTCCGTTTATGGCGAAGGCGGCGCGCGCCGGAATGGTCGACGCCGAGTACCGGGTCGCGCGTTGCTATCTGGAAGGCGCCGGTGTGCCACCGAGCCGTATGGAAGGCGCGCGATGGCTGCTGCGGGCGGCCAACCACGGGAGCGCGGATGCGCAGGCGCTCCTTGCCGCGCTCTACGTCACCGGGCTGGTGACGACGGAAGCCGACGGCAAGGGGCCCTCGGAGCACTTGTTCAAACCTGATTCCCTGGGAAAACCAGACTTCGCGGCCGCTTTCGACTTTGCCACCAAGGCAGCCGAGGCAGGCTCGGCCACGGGACAGGCGATCCTCGGTTATATCCTTACCAGCGGCCCCCCATCGATGCGCGATCCCGATGCCGCACACCGGTGGTACGAGAAGTCGGCTTCTGCCGGCTGCGCCGAAGGGTGCCTAGGCTTTGCCCTGTCGCTGGCTCGCCGCGGCAAACGCGAAAACAGAGTTCGGATTGCGGAGGAGGTAAGGCGTGCAGCCGACGCCGGCCTGCCGACCGCGACCTATCTTCTTGCGGTCCTTACCGAGCACGGGCTCGGCGTAGCACGTGACATCGTAGCAGCAGCTCAACTGTATCAGGCTGCTGCAGAGAAGGGCCTGCCCTCCGCCCAGTTCCGGTTGGGATTGGCACTCATTGACGGTGCACTCGTCGGCCAAGATGTCGCTGCCGCGGAGGCGTGGATGCGGCGTGCTGCCTTGGCCGGCAATGTCGAGGCAGCCTATATGCTGGGCGATCGCTATGCGAAGACGCAGCGGCCGGATTTTGCAGAAGCCGCGAATTGGTATCGGCGGGCGGCCGAAGCGGGCCACCAAGACGCCGCCCGCGCTTTGGCCTCGCTCTATTTGACGGGAAATGGTGTGGCTGAGGATGTCGAGGAAGGAGCACGCTGGCTGCGCTCTTCCGCAAATGGCGGCAATCAGCAGGCACAGACAGACCTCGCCAATCTCATCCTGGGAGGAGCCGGCGAGCCGGACGACGGTGCAAGCGTTGCCGGATGGTTCGAGGCGGCCGCATCATCGGGCGACCTCATCGCGGCATTCAACCTCGGGCTCTGCTTCGCCAACGGCGTCGGCGTTCGCCAGGACGAGGGGCAAGCGGCAGACTGGCTGCGGCGCGCGGCCGAAGGCGTCGCCGAGGCGCAATATATGTATGCCCGCCTCCTCCAGGATGGACGCGGCGTCGCCGCCGACCCAACTCAGGCCCGCGTGTGGTTTGCGCGGGCGGCCGACGCCGGCGTGCTCGACGCACGCGTGGCGCTCGCCGAGATGCTACTCAACGGGCGCGGCGGCATGCCCGAGCCCGAGGCTGCAATGCAGTTATTTGAGCAGGCCGCCGACGACGGTCACGCCGGGGCGATGTTTGCGATTGGCGCGCTGTACGGAGGCGGCCACGGTCTGCCGGTCGATCAGGCAGCAGCGCAGAAATGGTACGCCGCCGCTGCCGGACGCGGGCATGGCCAAGCCCAATTCATGCTCGGACGCTATCTCTTGAAAGGCCTCGCCGGGGAGCGCGACCCGGTGGCAGGTCGCCTTTGGCTCGAACGCGCGGCTGCGCACGGGATCAGTGAAGCCGCCGGCGAATTGGCGGCTGCGGGCGGGCCCAACTAGTGCTGCTGTGGCCGTTGGAGGGGCTCGTCCAGGGCGTTCGGAACCTGAACATCCCGCACGGCCCGGATCGGGTAACCATCAGCGTCGGCGTCGCGACAACAGTGCCCAACGAGAACGAGACCCCAAACGATTTCGTCAATGCCGCCGATTTGGCACTCTTCCGCGCTAAGTCGGAAGGACGAGATCGTGTGGCGCTTCACGTGCCCCGCAGCTAGGTGGGGAAGTGACGATTCAACTATTTGAGCCAAATGGACGTTGCGCACTCGCAGAGGGCAGACGGGATCGATCCAGTACGGTCTGGGCAAACTCTAATGCATCTCAACGAGTCGTCGCTATAGTACGTCAAGGTACTCGGACGCATTCGTCGTTTTCCGTTCAGGACAACAGGTTAATCCCGAAAAACCTGAGCTGTGTCAGCGGCCATGCGAAACCCAAAACGAACGCGAGAGCCGATATGTCAGGTTTGCCGCCCAGGCTATTACCGCCGGCTCAATCTGCAAGCACGCTCCGCCTTTGCGTGTTTTTCGTGTGACTGACTAATCAGCTAATTTCCATTTCTATTCGGTTCGGCGAGCCGCTTGGGAGAGGCAATCACCTCGTGTATCGCCTTAACGCGTCAGCGATCCTTCGCTCTCGCACACAGCACCAATCTTGTGGCGGTTCCCGTCTACGATCAATCATTCTGTCAAAGAGTACCTGTATTTGATTGTACGCTAATATACGTTTTCAGCTAGGCAGGCACTGGGGCTATCGAATCAGACGAAGGAAATTGGATGGCCACTCTCCATTATGCATCAGGCGGATCGGCCTCGGAGGTCGCAACCGCCGGGTTCAATCTTGTCGACGTTTCATCCGTGGACGAACTCAACGCCTTGCCGGCTGGCACGAAAGGTCTGGTCTGGCTCGATGAAGCCAATGGCGCAACCTCGTCTTTCATTG
>NZ_NSFV01000018.1 GCF_002295115.1 Mesorhizobium sp. WSM4311
GATCGCGGGCACCGAGGACAATCTCGCCTTCAATCTGAGCTACAAGGTCTATGACGCCGACGACACGGCTGCAACGGCCGCGACCGGCACGCTGACCGTGACAGTCGACGACGACATACCGGTTGCGAAAGTCGTGACGGCAACCCCCGTACTGGACGACGATGCACAGACGCTGTTTACCGGCAATCCGGGAGGGACGAGCGATGTCGCCGACGCGAAAGTCTTGTCGGGCGGCGCGGGGTCGCTGTTTACGGTGGGCGCGGACGGCCTGAAAGCACTCAGCTTTGCCGGCCCCAATGTAATGGCGATCTACAAGACCCCAAGCGGGCTCGCCGCACAGGAGGGAGTGCAATACGCTACGACGACGAATGCCGGGCACACGATTCTCACCGCGACCGGTGTGATCTCAGGCAGCACAGTGTTCGTGCTCGACGTTGCGCCAGACGGTTCCTACGCCTTCACTCTGTCGGAACCGCTGGTGCACCCCACCGTCGGCACGACGGAAGAGACCATGAATGTGACGATCGGCTTCACGGTCACGGATGGTGACTCCGATGCGGCAACCGGCTCGCTTACAGTGCAGGTGAACGACGACACACCGACCTTCACGCACATCACGAATGGTATCGTCGCCAATCAAGACAACAACGTTGTGGTTGGCACGCACAACCTTGCCTTCGGTGCCGATGGCGAGCAGTCGATCGAGATCACGCCGCTAACCAACATCAGCGGACTGACATATCTGCCTGTCGTCCACAATGCTGATGGCTCTGCGGATCTCATCGCGCAGGCAGGAGGATCGAATTTCTTCGATCTGAAGATCAATGCTGATGGAACCTATAAGTTTACTTTGATCGAATCTCGCCCCGTTGCCAATCAGACATTCGATTTCAGCGGCGTGTCTGGCGGTGCTAGTACCATACAGTTCACACTGGGAGATGCTACCTTCAAGGCGGTTGATACCAACAACAACGGCAGCATCGGCAGCACCGAAGAACTGAAGCCGACAAGCAATGGCTTTGGCGTCCAAAATGGAAACCTGGATGTGGGAGAGCAATTTCAGGTCAACTTCGCAACAGCAATCGACAAGCTAAACTTCTTCGTGGAGCATGAGGCCGCCGGTGCTTTCACGATGACCTGGACAACGAATACCGGGCAGTCGGGTACCGCCACGACCAGCGTGGACGGCTTGCTCACCATCGATCCGACAGGCGATTTCACCTCCATCACGTTCACTGTCACGGAAGGCAAAGCCAAATTCGACAATTTCGGCTATTCGAAGCTTATCCTGCCTTCAGACCAGACGTTCAATTTCTCCGTGTCAGGCGTGGACGGGGACGGCGATCATTCCGCCAGTCAAACGCTGTCGATCACCGCTCTGGGCGAACACCCGGCAGGCACTCCGATCAATGGGACGGCAGGCGACGATGCCATAACAGGGACGTCCGGTAGCGACACCATCAACGGCCTCGCGGGCGGGGACACGATGACCGGCGGAGCCGGCGCCGACACCTTCATCATCGGGACCGGCGACTCGACGCCCGTCATCGGCGGATCCGGCAATAGCGGCACGATCTCCGGCTATGACATCATCACCGACTTCGTCGCCGGGACCGACAAATTGACCCTGCCCGGTACGCTGGTGGCGGCCACTGCCGGCCTCATCGACGGGGCAGGAGATTCCGTCCTGACGATCGGCGGAGACACGGTTGAGTCCCATTCGGTCACGAACGGCATCGCCAGTTTCTTCGGGACCGATGCCGGCGCCTCGCCCTTGGCGATCGCCACAACATCGGGCGTGGCCGCGGCGGTCCAGTATCTCATGGGCACGGACATCGGCAATGCAGGGGCGACGCTCGCATTCACGGCAACGATCTCCGGGGTGAATCACACCTACGTCTATACCCAGACAACCGCCAGCGCCGGCGTCGGAGCGCTGGTCGATCTCCAGGGCGTCACCGTAGCGAACCTGAACACGTTGATCGGTGGATCGGTCGATCCCGTTATCCTCGACTTGAACCACAATGGCTTTACCTTCTCCGATGTCAGCCACGGTGTTCAGTTCGACATGAACGGCGACGGCACCAAGGAACAACTGGCCTGGAACACGTCGAAGGACGGCATGCTGGCGGTCGACCTCAACCACGACGGCAAGATCAATGACGGCACCGAGCTGTTCACGCCGAACTTCGGCGGCGGCCATTTCGCCAGCGGGGCTGCCGCACTGACTTCGCTCGACAGCAACCATGATGGCGTCATCGATCACAACGACGCGGCGTTCAGCAGCCTGCTGATCTGGAAGGACGCCAACGCCAACGGCACCAGCGACGCCGGAGAACTGTCAAGCCTTGCCGACAATGGTGTTGCCTCCATCAGCACCGCAGCGCATCCGGCTGTCGGCGAAATCGACGGGCAGGCCTTGACCGGCAACGGCACGTTCCAGATGACCGACGGCACGAGCGGCAACTATATAGAGGTGGAACTCGATACATCGCTGGTTGCCCCGGCGCAGCCATCGGTGGCCTCCGATGGTACCCGGACATTCGCTATCGGATCGCTCGAAGTCGCCGATCTGATCGCCGACTTCCACGACGGCGCCAACGGCGACAAGATCGATCTCTCCTCGCTGCTGAAAGGTCTGGCCGGCGTCACCGATCTCGAAGCCGGCGGCTTTGTGGAGATCTCGCAGTCCTTGGCCAATGCGGCGAATGCCGAAGTCAAGGTCGACACGAATGGCGATGGCGACAACTACCATACGGTCGCCGTGCTGGAGAACTATACGTTCCACAGTGCTGCGGAAGCGGTGAAAATACTCTACGATGACAGCCACGGCACCAAGACGGACGTGGCCTAAGGGGCGAAAGGGACGAGGTGGATGAGCATGAACAGAATTTTGCGTGTGGCTTTCGGGGCCGGGCTGCTGTCGATTGTTGCGACCGGGCTTGAAGCCGCGGACATCATCGAGGGACCTGTAGGCGACTATTGCCGCACCGTCGGCACGTCCAACCTGGTGTTGAACGACAATATCGTCGACCTCAAGCAGCAGGTGGTGAAGCTGATGGACGAATCGGTTGCGGTCGCCAAGAGCCCGGAATGGATCAACTCATCCCGGCCTGCCTTCGTCTGGGCTTCGGAAGCCAAGGTCGCCTGCGGCATGGCCTATGGCTATCTGAAGACGAACTACAAAGACGAAGACACGCTCAACAAATGCGAGTGTTTCCACGATCGCATGGTCGAGTACATGCACTGACCGGATGGGCCGCGCCTGTTGGCCATCATGACATCGGACGGATCAATTTCATCGGCGATCGCCGCAACGATCGCCCTGTCCAGCCTTGATCTGTCCGCCGCGCAGGCCGGCGCCAACTGGCTGGGCCGGTGCCGATTGCGTGCGCGGCGTGTTCGTACCCGGGCCACGACAGATGAAATGCTACCGACTATCGCGCCGCCAGGCGCGTCAAGGCGCCGACTCCCGGCTTTCGCCGATTAAAGAACAGCAAGACGGCGCGGCAAGTCCGCCGTAACATGAATTGAGGACCAGACCGGGCAATATCCGGCGGCAGACGAGTGGAGCAATCATGGAAGCTGTCCGGCAGGGCCGCAGTCCGCGGATCTGGGCAATCGCCCTGGCGCTCACCATGCCGTTGTCGGGCTGCCAGTCGAAAGGCGGCGTTTCCGAAGTGCTCGATCCGGCCGCCGTCGCCGCGCCCGCGGGACAGAATGGCGCCGCCGGCGCCGCTCCGGCCCGGGCGAGCCAGTCGCTCGGCACCGGTTCGGCCAAAGTCACGATGCTGCTGCCCTTGTCCGCTCCCGGCCCGTCAGGGGAAACCGGGCGCAAGATGCTCGACGGCGCCAAGCTGGCGATGACGGATATCGGCAATGGGTTGCTGACGCTGACGATAGAAGACACGAAAGGCGACAGCGCGCAGGCCGGCAAATTGGCCGTGCAAGCCATCACGACGGGATCCAAGGTCGTCATCGGCCCGACCGAACTGCCGGCGGCCCAGCATATTGCCACGCTGTCCGGCTCGACGCGCCCCCCGGTTCTGGCGCTTGCCGACAATTTCGCCGGCAGCGCCGGGGTTTATGCCGTGCGCCTCAGCGAAGCCGACAGCGCCGCGGCGGGTGCCGCGGGGCTCGCCGCGAAAGGCCGCAAGAAGTTCGTGTTGCTTGTCGCGGAAGGCTCGAACGCCAGCGCCGTGGAGAAGCGGGTGGCGAACGGCCTCAGCATCTATGGCGCGACGCTCGCGGTCACCCTGCCCTATCCGGCCGGCGACGGGAGCAGCAAGGCTGTCGACCAGATGGGCTCACTCGTCGACGCTCCCGACGCTGTCATTATTGCCAGCGGCGATGCCAGCCCCGCGCCCGTCCTTGCCGCCCTGAAATCAAAGGGCATTCCGGGGAAAGCGGTTTCAGTCGTCGGAACCGACCGTTGGCTGGAGCGCCCGATGGATCCACTGTTCGAGGGGGCATACATCGCCACGCTCGATCCAGGCGAAACCGGACCGATCGCCGACCGCTTCAGGACGACATACAACTACCCGGCCGACGTCAATGTGGCCTATGCCTATGATATGGTTGCCCTGACCGCAGGAATTGCCAGCGCGGTCGGACCCGACGGCTTCAGCAAACAGACCCTCGAAAACCCGAACGGGTTTCGCGGATCGACGGGTTTGTTCCGCTTTCGCGCTGACGGTTCCAGCCAAAGATCGATGCCATTCTATCGGATAGAAAAGGGTGCGCTCAAACTGGTTGCCAAATCGACGTCGGGCTTCTGACCGGCCGCCGGCGGGACCTTGCGTGAACGCCGCGCCGGCCTGATGGGCCGGCATGCCCGCCTGGTGATCGCGATCGGGGGCCTCGAGCTAATGCTCGGAATTGTCCTGATCATGCAGGCCGGAGCCTTGCTTTCTCTCGGCCGGCCTGCCCGTGCGCCGTCCCTGGAAATTGCCGGCAAGCAAGCAACCCCGACGGCCGCGGCCATTCCCGACGGACAGTTGCGGGAACCGGCGCGGCGTATTGCCGAGGGCCTTATCGCTCCCCCGCCGGTCGACGTGTCGGAAATCGAGCGGGTCGAAGCCCGGCCGCCGCTCGGAGAACTCGGCCTAGCCGTCCGCCCCAAAACGCCCATGCCGCAGGACTGGCATGAAACCCTGCTCTACCGTCCGATTGCAACGTCGTCGGCGGTTTTCGAATCGATGGGGTGGAAGGTGGTCATCAGCGGGGCTCAGGACATCGGCGTGGACCAGACCTGTTCGTTTCGCGACGAGGCCTGGCCCTGCGGCCAGCAGGCCCGCGCGGCCTTCAATGCCTGGCTGCGGGGGCGCGCGCTGAACTGTTTCCTGCCGCCGGGAACCGAGCGCTTCGCCATCGCCGCGCCGTGCCGTCTGGGCAAGCAGGATGTCGGCGCCTGGCTGGTGTCCAACGGCTGGGCGATGGCGCTGCCCGGCGGTATCTATGGCAAGGCGGAAACAATTGCCAGGAATGCCGGAATGGGTATCTTCGGACCGCCGCAATAGGCAGAGTTTGATCGTCAAAATGCAGGGTTTTTCGCAGACCGGCTTCGTCCCCGGTATGGAAAAACACCATTCGGCCTTTTTCCATCAAATTGTACAGTTCGGCGAAACCGAAATTACGGCAGGCAGGCCTTATACCAGCCGACCTGACAGGAGATTGGCCAATGACGAGACCGATGGCGACCACCACTGCCCAGCCCTGGAAGCAGGTCGCGTGGCTGACATTGCTAGGGACCGCCGGAAGCCTCGGCCTTTCCCTTGGCCTCAACTACCTCCTCCTGTTCAGCGACGCGCTGACGCCATTCGCCCGCAGCATGATCACCGCGGGACTGCTGCCGGTCATCATCGGCCTGCCGCTTTTCGCGCTGATCGGCTGGAACCGGGTCGAGATCCACCGCTACCGGCAGGAACTCAACAGGTCCGGGACGTATGACAGGCTGACGGGCTGCCTGAACGGGCCGGTTTTCACGTCGATGGTCGAGCGACGTGCAGCCAGGCGATCGGGGCCAGGACCGCGCTCGGGCGCCTTCCTGATCATCCACCCCGAACACCTTCGATCCATCAACATGCGCTTCGGCCTTGAATGGGGCGACGAGGCCTTGCGGCTCATCGTCTCGACCATCCAGTCGTCGGTGCGCGAGGAGGACCTGATCGGACGCATCGGGGCCTCGATGTTCGGGGTTTTCCTCGCTGGCGCGACCGAATCGGAGGCCAAGGAGATCGGCGAACGCATCCGCACCCGTATCGCGCAAGTCTATTTCGCGCCAAAAGGCACCGAGGATGTCCTCACCATCAAGGTCGGCGGCGTGATGCTGGAGAAGGAAATGGAGTTCTCGGACATGTTCCGGTCGGCCGAACAACACCTGTCCGACGCGCAGGATGAAGCCGGGTTCGAACTGACGCATCTCCACAGCTGACGACAGCCGGGGCGGCAAAGCGGGTCAATTCAGGGGAACTGGTGCTGCGAGAGAGGATTGAATTCTGAATACCTCTATATAAATCAATATCTTACGTCAATAGTTTGTAACATTGTGACGACCGACAAGATGACCCCGAAAGACACCTCCGGTGCCGTATTAAGGTCAGCACCCGCTGAAACCTTTACATCAGTCCATGCGCTATTAGTCGCGCAGCCGGCATCCGCCGCAGCGCTACCATTGCGACAACGCCAAGCAGCGGGCCAGGCGCGAGGATCAGGAAGCTCCAGCGCCAGCCGAAAACCTCCGCCACCGATGAAGTCAGGTGGATCGAGACAAAGGTGAGCGCGATGCCGACGCTCAACTGCAACGAGAGTGCCGTGCCGACATAGCGCGGGTCGCTCAATTCGGTGGTCATTGCGGAAAACTGCGCGGAATCGCCGATGACGGTCATCCCCCAGAGAATGGCGATGGCGATGAACAGCCAAAGCGGCCCGTCGAAGGCGAGGCCGATCGTCAGCGCGCAAAATCCCGAAAGCGTCATCATCATTGCTGCTGTTGCCGTGCGGCCGATGCGGTCGGCGACAATCCCGCCCAGGATCGAGCCGATCCCGCCAGACGCGACGACAAGGAAGGCAAGCAGGGACGCCATCCTTGGGCCATCGGTGCCTAGGCCGGGGCTTCCCGCCCTGATATAGGCCAGCATCCAGCCCCACATGGCGTAGAGCTCCCACATGTGTCCGAGATAGCCGAGATTGGCGAGAGCCAGCGGGCGGTTCTGCAGGACCGCCCGGATATGGCGGCGGTCGAAGGTAGATTTGGCGAAGGGATAAGGGCCTTCACTGCCAAGACACAGGATCAGGATTGCGCCTGCCAATGCAGCGAGCGAGGTCGCGATGATGACATCCTGCCAGGAGACATCGGTCGCAAATGCGGACAGCAGATGCGGAAACGCCGATCCTAGCGTCAGCGCCGCGAGCAAGGCACCCAGTGCCACGCCGCGCCCGCGGCGGAACCAGGTCGAAACCAGTTTGAGCGCCGGTGGATAGACACCTGCCAGGGCCGCGCCGGTGGCGAAGCGGGCAAGCAGCAGCAAGCCGACGGACGGGGTGACCAGCAGGCAGAGATTGGCAATCGCGGTGATCAGGGCACTGATGCCGATCACCTTGCGAAGCGAGACGATGTCCAGCAGGCCAGCAATGCTGGAGGCGAGCGCGCCAACCGCGAAGCCGACCTGCACGGCGCCTGTGATCCAGGCGCCTTGCGCCGGCGACAACCCCCAGACTTGCGTCAGCTGCGGCGCGATCGCGGTAGCCGAGAACCAGGCAGTCATGGGCAGGAAGGCGCCGGCGCAGATCACCGCCAGCATCGACCAGCGCCGGCCGGCGCCAATGCCGACCGGGTTTGTGGCTGCCATGGGTTCCATCTGGCGGTCTCAGACGGTGACGACGTTTTGCAACCGCTTCAGCAGCGGAAGCAGACCGGCCGGGTCGGGTCGGATTGTGTAGTCCGGGCTCACCTCCGCGTAGACGATGATGCCATCGCGCCTGATCACGAACCGCGCCGGCATCGGCAAGGTCCATGACGGGTCTTCGTTGATGGCAGGCAGATCGACGCCGAAGCTCTTGTAGAGCGCGATCAGATCGTCGGGCAGGCGGAAGCGCAGGCCAAAGTTGCTGGCGACCTCGCCGTTCGGATCGCTCAGCATCGGGAACGTTACCTGCTTGTCGCGCTTGGCCTTGCGACCGTTCGCCGGTGATTGTGGGGAGATGGAGACCAGTTGCGCGCCGGTGGCGTTGATTGCCGGCCAGGTTTCCTCCAGTGCGCCAAGTTCGATGTTGCAATAGGGGCACCAGACACCGCGGTAGAAGCTGAGCACCAGCGGACCGAGCGCCAGCAGGTCGGCCGACGAAACGAGGCCGCCGTCAGCCTCCATCAATGTGAAGGTCGGCGCGACAGCACCGACCCCCAAGGCGCGGGCGGCCTGACCGGAAGCGAGAAGCTCGGCGGTGGCGCGATGCATGATCTCGACCGCCTGTCTGGGCGCCTTCTTGCTCTCAAAGTCGGCCTTGAAGGCATCAAGCTTGTCTTGAAGCGACATGGAATTACTCCGAAGATTTCTCACCGCTCTCACAGCGGCGGAAACGTCCTCGCCTATTTCCCAAAACAGGGGTAGCCTGCCGGAAAGGATAGCAATCATTCGGAAAATGGATGGCTGACCGGCTCCAGGAACTTGAAGTGTTTGTTCGGGTGGCGGAGCGTGGCAACCTTTCACAGGTCGCCCGCGAAATCGGGCTGTCGCAGCCCTCAGTGTCGCGGATTCTGAACGATCTGGAGGGGCGCATCGGCGCCCGCCTCCTCGTCCGCACCAGCCGGAAGGTCGGGCTGACCGAGGCGGGGCATGGTTATCTTGGACAGGTCCGGCCGCTGCTTGCCGAGCTTGGGGCGGCGGCCGATACCGCGGCCGGGAATGAGGAGTTGCGCGGGCTGCTGCGCGTCGAGCTGTCCGTCACTTTCGCCGTGCGCGCGCTCATTCCGCGGCTGCCCGGCCTTCTTGCCGAGCATCCCAACCTCTCCATTGAACTTATGATGGACGATCGCAGGCGAAGCCTTGTCGAAGAAGGCGCCGATGTCGCGGTCAGGCTCGGTCTACTCGACAGCTCCAGCCTGATGGTGCGCAAGGTCGGGCAGACGCCGCGACTGCTCGTGGCCTCACCGGACTACATTGCACGGCGCGGTTTGCCGCAAAGCCCTGGCGATCTGGTTCAGCACGAGGTCATCTTCGGCCCCTCCGACAGCACCGGCGCTACTTTTCAAGAACTGATCGGCCCGGAGGCCAACTTTACTCTGCCGGAAAGCCCGCGCATCCGGGTATCGAGTTCAGCCGGCGTCACCGCCTGCGTGCTGGCCGGGCTTGGCGTGGCCTTCGGTTCCGGCTGGATGTTCAATGCCGAACTCTCGGACGGCCGCCTTCGCCGGCTGCTGCCGGAGTTTCCGCTACCGACCATCCCCATCCATGTCCTGTTCCCGGCCGGGCGCCAGCCGAGCAAACGGGCAAGAGGGTTTGCCGATTGGCTAAGCAGATCGCTCGGTTCGTCATGACTCTAGATTGTCAGAGTCTTGATTGTCTTGCCGCCGGCGGCCATTCGCACCATGGTGCAGGCCACTTTGCTGAAAACGACTTATTGCGTTAATCTTCGAATATGCACCATCGCTGATAGCCATTTCGCTGAGGGGGCGAAAATTCATGGAGATGCAGCAGGTCCGCTATTTTCTGGCCCTGTCCAACACGCTTAATTTCACCCGAGCAGCGGAAGAGTGCAATGTCACGCAGCCGGCCCTGACGCGTGCCATCAAGACCCTGGAAGACGAGTTGGGCGGGGAGCTGCTTCGGCGCGAGCGCCAGCATTCCCACTTGACCGAGCTTGGCCGGCGCATGCTGCCCCTGCTACAACAATGTTACGATGCTGCCACCTCCGCAAAATCCCTCGCCAAGGCCGTGCAAAGCAGCGACGTAGCTTCTCTCAACGTCACCATTTCCAATAGCGTCAACATAGCACTGCTGGTTTCACCGTTCACCGAGCTTTTCCGGGCCTACCCCGGAGTGCATCTCAAGATTAGTCGCGGCTCGCCGACCGCTGTTATCGACGCCCTCAAGAACGGCGAGGTCGAACTGGCGGTTGCCGGTCCGTTGGGACAGGCGTGGGATCGGCTCGACGCATGGCCGCTTTTCCAGGAAGGGATCGAACTCGTCGTGAACTCCGATCACCCTCTTGCCCGCCGAAACGAGGCGGACGTCGCGCTGAGCCAGTTGGCCGCAGAGCCCGTGCTCAGTCGGATCGACTGGGAAACGAGCGAAGATCTGTCGCGCGGTCTCTCGGCCAGAGGAATTTCGCCTCGCACCGCACATGAGGTTGAAACCGATCAGGACCTGTTGGCGCTGCTGGAAGCCAATGCAGGCGTTGGCTTTGTCTCCACAACTGCACCCCGCTCGCCCAACGTCCGCCGACTCAAGCTGCGTGATCTGGATGTTTCGCGGATCGTCGCCGTCTACGCTGTCGCCGGTCGACATCGCTCACAGGTGGCCATGACGCTCCTCAACCTCCTGCGATCGACCGACTGGTCGACGTTTGGCGTCAGCGAGCCCGCCTGAGCGCCGCGATCAAGTCGTCGATGTCCATCCGCCGACGGTAGTCGGGATCGACGAACCGATCTGTGATGGTGCCATCAGTTCCAACGACGAAAGTAGCAGGGATCGGCAGGAACCAGCTGCTGTTGCCCTGATAGTTCGGCAGATCGAGGCCGAGGCCCATCAACCGCTCCATCTCGGCTCCCACCCAGATCGCGAGGTTGAGGGACAAAGCGTAGCCATTGTCCATGTCCGTCAGGAAAGGAAACTGAGCACCAACCGAGGCCTTCATTGCCTTTGCGAATTTGCGCCGCTCCGGCATGATCACCACGACCTGGCCGCGCAGCGTCGTAATCTCCTGTTGGGCTTCGACGATGCCGATCGCATTCAGGCGGCAATAGGGACACCAATGTCCGCGCTGAAACGTAATGACGGCCGGCCCGTGGCTAAGGATTTCAGATAGGCTCACGAGCCTGCCCTCGTCATCAGGCAGCAGGAATGCGGGCATGACATCGCCGGGGGCGGGAGCACTTGCACCAGCTCCCTGTTCCCTGAGGCGCGCCACGAGCCGGTCAACCGCGTCAGCGAACTCCGAGTTCAGTCTGCGCACTGCGCTCGCGATCACCGCCAGCCTCTCGTTGAGAGGTGCATCGAGTTCGATGGCAGCCTGGACGGACTGTTCAAATGTCATTGGCTGGTCGTCGGCGCCCATTTCTGCACTTTCGCAATTTCCATGCAGCCTAACATTGAAGCCCCACGGAGACGGCCATGTTTTTCTTGCATGGAGTCGATGCCCTGCGTGCATCGAAGCTATCCGGATTCATCTTCCGTTCGGTATTGCGGCTCGAATCGTTACAGCAGATTTCCTGACTTCCGAAGCGGAAGTCTGAAAGCGGCAGCCAGGCATCGCGTGTGGCTACTGTCACAGCCATCCCAGCACCACCGCCACCGAGGATCGCGACATCATATTTTTTCACCGTCCCGGCCTACCGAGATTCAATGCAATTTGACCCGCGGTTTGGTGCGGTGCGACAGGATACCCACGATCGTATCCCGCATGGTCTTGAAGGTCCCGTGCACCGCCTTGAGATGCATCTTGTGGAGCGAATGATACATCAGCCGGGCAAGCAAACCCTCGACCTTCAGTCCGCCCACCAGGCTGCCAAAGGTGCCGTAGTCGGCCAGTGAAACGAGAGAACCGTAATCGCGGAAACGGAACGCCGGCGCCGCTTGCCCTTCGAGGCGTGCCGCGATCACCTTGACTATATGATCGGCCTGCTGATGGGCCGTCTGGGCGCGCGGCGGCAAGGGGCCCTCGCTGCCTGGCAATACACAACTCGCGCAGTCGCCGATCGCAAACACATTTTCGTCTGCCTTTGCCCGCAGCGTCTCATCCACGACCAAGCGGTTGATGCGATCGGTATCGAGGCCATCGAGCCTTTTCAGAAAATCTGGCGCCTTGATCCCGGCGGACCACACGACGAGTTCGGCCGGCACGAACAGCTTCTCTCCAAGCTTGATACCGTCTTCTGTCACTTCGGTGACCTTGATGCCGCATCGGATCTGAACGCCGAGATCTACAAGCCGTTGCGCAGAAGAGCGCGCAAGGTGTTCCGGCAAAGCCGGCAGGATGCGCGGTCCCGCCTCGACGATGGTGATGCGGATCAGCCTCTCGAAATCGATGTTGTCGAGATTGTGCGAGGCGATTTCCCGCATCGACTTGTGCAACTCGGCGGCCAGTTCAATGCCGGTGGCTCCGGCGCCAACGATGATGCAATGGAGCTGGCCCGGTGAGAGCTGCTCGTATTGCGCATTGGCACGCAGACAGGCGTCGACCATGCGCCTGTTAAAGCGGGTGGCCTGGCCTGCGGTATCGAGCGCGATAGCATGACGCGCCGCTCCTGGCGTGCCGAAATCGTTGCTGACGCTGCCCACGGCCAGCACCAGCGTGTCGTAGCCTAGCACGCGTGGCGGGATGATCTGTCTGCCATCGTCGTCGAAGCTCGGCGCCACAAAAACTTGGCGCTTGGCGCGGTCGATGCCGACGACTTCGCCGATCCGGAAGCGATAGTGGTGGGTGCTGGCATGTGCGATGTATTCCACCGCATCGTTCGACGGGTTCAACGTGCCCGACGCCACCTCGTGCAGAAGTGGCTTCCAGACATGTGTGCGGTTGCGATCGACAAGTGTTATGGACAGCCGCCGCTTGCCGAATTTGCTGCCAAGCCGCGTTGCCAATTCGAGTCCGCCGGCACCACCGCCGACGATGACTACGCGATGCCGTGAACTGTCGGCGTGAGATGGCGTCTCCGGTAGCGTGCGGAAAAGCGCGGCATTGTTGGCAAGCACAGCTTCCGGAACCAGCCGCATCCCTGGAGTGACGATCTGCATCAATATTCTCCGTCTTTCTTCTCGGCGCCGCGATCGAACCGATCATTCTTGCGATTCGTGGATGACGATGCCCTGCAGCATGTCGACGTCGCATTCCCACGGCTTCTCCGAGAGGACGCGCCGGCCATGTTCGTATCCCGCCTGCCAGCGCGTGCGGATGCCGGCGCGCGTGAAGTCGATGTCCTTGGTGTGGTCCTCGCCGTCCAGGCGTGGCGAAAGCAGCCGCACAAGGTGCATGACCGACGGGCAACCATAGGAAGCAAGTTCCTTGAACATCGGATCCTCGCGCCGTTCCTCTGGAACCAGCTTTCCCATTTCGCGCACGACGTGCCGCAGACGATGCAGTTGCTCCTGACGGGCAACATGGCTCCGGCCCCGGCTGGCGTATTGAAGGTCCTTTTGCCGGCCCATGACCTGCCAGATCGATTTGGGCTCGGTGGCGCGAGGCTGCCACATGTTGACGGCAAAGATCAGCGAGTCGCGCCGCGGACGGGCGTCGAGCACGACCTCGATGGGCGTGTTCGAATAGATGCCGCCGTCCCAGTAAGGCTCGCCGTCGATACGGACCGCCGGAAAGGCCGGCGGCAAGGCGCCCGACGCCATGATGTGCGCTGCCGACAAGGTCATCTCTCGGGTGTCGAAGTATTTGAGTTCACTGGTGTTGACGTTGACTGCGCCGACCGTCAGGCGGGTATGGCGCCCGTTGAGATAATCGAAGTCGATCAGGTCATTCAGCGTCCTCTTGAGCGGATCGGTCGTGTAATAGGAGGCGTTCTCGACGCCCACTTCGCGGTTCACTCCGAACATGGCGCCTGGATTCGGTTCGAAGAATCCCGGTATCCCCCGCATGACGGTGCCCATATTGGCGAAGACATTGCTTGGCACCATCATTCGAAAAAACTCATCGAGAGGGCTGATACGGCTGACGCCTTCCCAGAACTCCTGAAGCCTCGCCAGCCGAACCGTTGGATCGTTCCCGGCAATCAAGGCCGCGTTGATAGCGCCGATCGAGGTGCCGATGACCCAATCCGGCTCGATCCCGCCTTCGACGAGCGCCTGGTAGACACCGGCCTGGTAGGCACCCAGGGCGCCACCGCCTTGCAGCACCAACACCGTTTGCCGCTGAACGGAAGCATCGGCCGGATGGGTGACCTCCGGCAAAGGTTCGGCGATCGGAGGATTTCGGGTGATCTTGTTCATGGTTCTTGCTCCTCGTTGCCGGTTCAATGGGCCGTCCAGCCGCCTTCGATCGGGATGATGGCGCCGGTGATCGAGGCCGCATCGGTCGAGGCGAGGAACAGGCAGAGCGCCGCGACCTCGGCCACGGTGACGAACTGCTTGGTCGGCTGGGCCGCCAGGAGCACATCCTTGATCACCTGCTCCTCGGTGATACCGCGGGCCTTGGCCGTATCCGGTATCTGCTTTTCGACCAGCGGTGTGAGCACGTATCCCGGGCAAACCGCATTGACGGTGATGCCCTGTTCGGCGACCTCCAGCGCAACCGTCTTGGTCAGCCCGGCGATGCCATGCTTGGCGGCGACATAGGCGGATTTGTAGGGCGAGGCGACAAGGGCGTGGGCCGACGCAACGTTGATGATGCGGCCCCATTTGCGTTCTTTCATAGCCTGCAGCGCACGCCGGATCGTGTAGAAGGATGACATCAGATCGATCGCCACGACTGCTTCGAATTTCTCGACCGGAAAGTCATCGATAGGCGCGACATGCTGGATGCCGGCATTGTTCACGAGGATGTCGACCGCGCCGAACTCGGCGATTGCCTTGTCCATCATCGCGGTGATTGTGCTGCCCCTGCTCATATCCGCACCGTCGTAGCGAACAGGCACCCCATGGTCCGCGGCAAGTCTTGCCCGCAGCAACTCAATCTCGCCGGGATCGCCGAAGCCGTTTAAGACGATATTGCAGCCCTTCGCGGCGAAGGCTTCGGCAATGCCTTGCCCGATGCCGCTGGTCGAGCCTGTGATCAGTGCCGTCTTTCCTCTGAGCATCGTTGTTTCCTTCGATTGGAACCGCAGCCAAAATGGCCCGCAAAACGCTGCGAGCACGGGCCCTGGGCCCGGGTCTCGAGTTCTGGACCAAGTATGGCGGGCAGCTGGAGACAGCGGAAATGCCGTTGAGACATGGATTCGATAGCCGACGGTCAGATCGTCAACCTGTCGCCTGGGACATCATCACCAGATCGGGTTGTTTGACGTCGGGGCAACTAGTAAGATCACGCGGCAACGTGGGTCGTCCCGCATGCCAGCCGCTGGGGAGCTCGCAGTGGAGATCAGCCAGGTAAGATATTTCTTGGCCGTCGCCAAGGAACTGAATTTCACCAGGGCAGCAGAGCTGTGCAACGTTACGCAGCCGGCACTGTCACGCGCGATCAAGCTGCTCGAATACGAGTTCGGCGGCGCGCTTTTTCACCGCGAGCGACGCTTTACACATCTGACGGAACTTGGTCGCATGGTCGAGACCTATCTCGAAGGCGTTTTCGAGAACTCCCGGCAGGCAAAGGAGATCGCCGAGCAATATGTGCACCTTAAGAAAACGCCTCTCCGGGTCGGCATCATGAGCACGATAGCTCCGAATGAAATCATCGAACTCATCTCGTCCGTGCGCACACACCATCCCGGCGTTGAGCTTCATCTATGCGATGCCGATGCACCGAGCTTGCGACGACGGCTGCTCGGAGGCGACCTTGAGGCGGCTATTTACGCGCTGCCGTCAAATGTGCCCGATGAGGAAGTTCACTCCTTGCCGTTGTTTCAGGAACAGATGGTGATGGCTGTTCATCTCAACCATCGCTTGGCCAACCAGCCCAGCGTTCGGGTGACGGATATGAGCAATGAGACCTACATCCACCGCAACAATTGTGAATTTGCCGGTTATGCCGACGCCATTCTTTCCGAGCAGGGCGTCACGGTCAGTCCTGTTTACTGGAGCGATCGTGACGATTGGACGCTCGCGATGATCGCCGCCGGGCTTGGTTTCGGGTTCATGCCTGAGCATACCGCCAAGCACCCCGGAGTGGTGCCGTTGCCGATCACCGATCCGGAATTCTGGCGCGAGGTCAATCTCGTCACGGTGCGCGGCCGCAGGCATTCGCCGGCGGTTGGCGCGCTCGTGCGCGAGGCCACGCAGAAGAAGTGGTTCGGCGAGCGTGCAAAGGCGTTATCCGCCGCGGAATAGCCTCTGCGCGCAAACGTTCTTTCGCATGCCGGAGCGCGGGGTCTCCGGCACGTGTCCAGGCTCAGTTCTTCCTGATCGTCGAGGTCACGGACTGGATGACCTCGGTCGCCATCTTGAACTGCGGCGAGCGGTCGGTGATACCATGGCGCTTGGCGATCCAGTCGAAGTCGCTATAGGCGGCGTAAACCGCACCATCCGCTGTCTGGTAGACCAGCACGCGCACCGGCCAGTCGAGGCCGGCTTCCGGATTTGACGTGATGAAGGTCGTCCCAAGCGCCGGATTGCCAAACATCACCAGCCGCGACGGCCTGACATCGTTGCCGGCATTCTTGCCAAGTCTTGCCTGGTCGATGACGCCAAAGAACTTGATGCCCTTCTTGAGAACATCCCTCTTGATGCGCGCGACCGTCTCGCCGACGGAATAGTCGCTCTTCACCGTCACAACGCCATCAGAAGCGGCGGCCGGGATGACGGCAGCTATCAGGATGGCGGCTCCGGCAATCATGGTTTTCAGGGAGTTGGTCATGTCAGTCTCCTTTGTTGGATAGCCATTTTCGGTTCTGGGTGTCACGTTTTTGAGGGTTGCAGCACGCGCGCCACTGCGATCGCACCCGCAAGGAAGGCGGCGAGCACGGCCACGCATGCGGTCCACCCGACTCGGTCGTAAATCTGTCCGATGACGAAGCTGCCAGCGAGCCCACCCGCGTAGTAGGAGGCCAGGTAGATGCCGCTCGCGGCGGTGCGATCACGCGAGGCGGTCCGGCTGACATGTCCGGTAGCTATCGCTTGCGCCAGGAAGGTTCCCATTGCGACCAACGCCATCCCTGCAAGGACGATCGGCAGGCTGGTCGTGAGCAACAGCAGCAGCCCGGCGATTGCCATCGCAAGCGTTGCACCGATGCCGATCCTCGGGCCGAGACCGGCCGTGACACGCCCGGCGAGTGGCGTGGTCAACATCGATGGCAGGAAAACGAAATAGATCAGTCCCAGTGCCATCGGCGACAGCGACAGCGGCGGGGCAACAAGCTGGAAATTCACATAAGTGAAGGTTCCTATGAAGACGAAGAGGATCAGGAAGCCGATCGCGAAACAAGCGCGCAGTTCGGCATTTTCCAGCGGGCCCTTCCAGGACGCACGGACAGTTTGACCGATCGTATCGGCGCGCGTCGTTGCGGAAGTCTTTTGCAGCGTGTGCCAGACGAGCGCCGCGCCAAATAGATTGAGGGCCGCGAAGGTCAGGAAGTTGGTGGAGATGCCGAACGTGTCGGCGACGGCGGCCGACATCAGGCGTCCGAAAAAGTTGCTGGCGACGTTGCCCGTCACATAGGCGGCAAGCGCACTCGTCGTCTGCCGCGCGGAGAAATGCTCGGCCAGGTAGGCCATCGTCAGCGTGAACGCGGTCGACATGCACAGGCCTTGCGCCACTCGCAAAAAGGCGAAGACGACGATGCTGTCTGTTTGCGAAAGCAGCGTCGTTGGGATGGCAAGGATGGCGAGGCTGATCCAGATGCCATTGCGGCGATCTATGCCGCGCCCGAACAGAGCGATGGCGATCCCGGCTACCGCCATGCCGAACGTGCTGGCATTGACGGCGAAGCCCATGGTCGCGCGGCTGACGCCGAATTTTATCACCAGTGAGGGCAGTATTGCTTGGGTGGCGAACAGATCGACAAGCGTAAGAAATGCGATCAACGCAACAAGTCCAAAACGCCAACTGTCGGCGGCCACCGTGTGCAGGCGCGCCGTCTCTGTCTGTTCACTGGTTGTCATGACGGGGCTCCGTGGCCGGACGTCCCCAGGAGATCACCCCGAGGACGCGCTTTCGGTTGCTGATGCTGGAATCTGTTCGCCGCGCCGAGCGGCTCACATCATGTGGTCTTCGTGCATTGCCGGCGGCAGGACGTCGGCTGAATACAGCACCGCCGGCACCTTGCCGTTGTTCTTCCACCAGTGAGCGAGCTGGCCGAACTCGGCGGTCACGTCGCCTGCCGGATGCTCGATGCCGACCTTGCAGGTGCTGCGATATTCGGTGATCGAGCCTTCGACGACGATAATGTTGGCTGGGCGGACATTGTGCTCATGCCACGGCACGACGCCGCCCGGCTGCACGACGAGCTTGCGCAGGCGCAGCATATTGCCTTTCCAGGCCTCGCCCTTGCTGCTCAGATCGATCGCGGAGAGAACCGTGTCGACGACGCCGACCGGCTTGCTTGGATGTTCCTGGATGTCGGTCGTGGCGGCCTGGCCGGCTGGGCAGTCGCCGGCGAAGGCCGGAGCAGCGGAAAAGGCAGCAGTTGCTGAAAGCAGCCCGACCGCAAACGCGAGGTTGAGTTTCTTGATGGCCATCTTGTATTTCTCCTTTGTCGGTGCCCAAACGCGGGAGGCGGGGCATGACAGGGAGAGTGATCGGAGCCGCGAAGAAAGAGAAATGCTGACTGGCTTTCGATTCGATACCTGAAAACTATCGTGGACCATCACACCTGCATGTGAGGCACACGCGGCAAACCGCCTCGCGCGATCCTCTAATTCTTCGATTTTGCTTCAGGCAGCGGTCTTTTGGATCGCCTGGACGATCGCGCTCTCAGGCCAGCCATGCGCCTTGACGCTGCTTACGAAAGCCGATGCCGCAGGCGAGAACCTGCGGCCCGCAACGACAACCAGGGATACTTCCCGCCAGACCTCAGGATCAATGACGGGACGGACCTGCAACCCTGGAATCACCGCGCTGAATTCGGGGATGAAGCAGATGCCCAGTCCTCCGGACACCATATTCTGGATCCAGTCCTCGCGTTCGCTGGCGTAGGAGATCCTGAGCTTCACACCCCGATCCGTGCACAGGCCGGCGAGGTGATCGCGATACTCGCAATTGAGACGTCTGAGATAATTTTCGCCATCGAGTTCGGAGATGGCCACGTTGTCATTGCGAGCCCGCCGATGGCCGTTTGGAAAGGCGAGGACAAAGCGCTCGCGATAAAGCGGTGTGACGTCGAAGCGGTCCGGGAAGCTGTCGCTTGACGCCATGATGGCGACGTCGATCTCGCCCGACTCCAGAAGTTGGGAGAGCGATGCCGGCACGCCTTCGACCAGCTGCAGCTGGATGCCCTGCTGGCGTCTGTTGAAATCGGTCAGCAAGCCGGTGAAGCGACGCGGGCCGATGGTGCACATGACACCGACCTTGAGGTTGGCGTTTTCCAGGCACAGGAACCTCGATGCCTCCTGCCGCACTCCTGTCAGTTCGTCGAGTATCTGCTGAAAACGGGGGCGAAGAAGCACACCCAGATCGGTCAGGTGGGTCAAGCTTCGTTCACGACGAAACAGCAACCCTCCGACCTCCTCCTCGAGCTGCTGGATGGCGCGAGACAGCGCCGGCTGAGTGACGTTGCACTTTTCGCCTGCCCGCGTGAAGTTTCGTGTCTCGCACACGGCCAGGAAGTAGCGGATGTGGTGAATGTCCATGCCGATTTGTCCCGAGTTGCATACGAGGCTGTTCGTGCGTCGGAGACTGCAGCAAGGCTCGCTTTGGCGCCAATGCACTGCGGCTATAAAGTCGATAGCGGTCCGTCATGGCGCCCGTGACGGTGCGCGCGGCGGACAGCTTGTGTTGCTGACACGCTCCTCTTTGTGCCGAAGGCCCGCCGGCGACCCTCTTGGCCTCCGCTCCGAAGCGAGATCGCGGGATTCTCGCCAGCCTGGCAAGACCTTGCGGTGCGCAAGGGATTGCAGCCAATGCAATCTCCCTATGGAGTTCATGCCACCTTGGCATTTCGCTAATGGAGGATCATGCGACAGTGTCTCCATCGAACGCCCTGCCTGGCGTTTCGGGAGGAGACCCAAGATGCAAATCCAGGCCACAACCGACGAAGCCTTCATTGCCGGTGCAAGACCCGCGATGGAAGACCGCCAGCTTATCGACATTACCCTGGCAAGCGACGCGCACGGCGCATTTGTCTGGGGCGTTCTCGATCGCTTGCTGGATGAACCTCGCCTTTCCTTCCGCAGCATCACCGCATCCGGTTTCGGAGGCATGGAAGCAGCGGTTCTTGCCTACGGACTTGCTTTGGGCGGCAGGCGTGGGGCAAAGACGGCGCTTACCAATTTCTGGCGGCGCGTCAGCCACGCATCGATGTCTGTGGCCGCGATAGCCAATCCATTGAAATCGATCCTGGAGCAGTCGATCGACATTGCCGAATTGCACAAAAATAGCTGCCAGTTGAAGCTCAACATCCTGGCTTCGAATGCCAGCACCGACACCGTGACGATTTTCTCCGGCGACCAGTTGTCGATCGACGCGATCCTGGCGGGAGCGACAGTCCCATTCCTCTTTCCGGCCGTGGAAATCAACGGCGATACGTATTGGGGCGAAGGCGATTTTTCGGCATTGCCGCCGATGCAGCCGATCGAGGCTGGGCATTGGCTCATCGTCAGCGGCAAACCCTCCGGTTGCATGACACCTTGTGCGGCTTACCGCCCCGCCGCGAATGCCGTGAACCCAGCATCTGTCCTCTTCGACAGTCATCACAGAACAAGCGCTGCCCTGTTTACCAGGCCTTGGACCGACTGGGGCGAATTGACCGACATGCGTGACCGCGGACGGCAGCGAGCCGAGGACTGGCTCCTCGCCGACCACTCGGCCTCAAGCGAAAGCTCCGTCGTCGACAGCAAAAATCGATACGTCTAGGCGCCTCCCTCCGCCTGGCCGCGCCTGCTTCGCCCGCTCACGAACGCAGGCGCCAAGCCCTCCGGTTCCCCGCCGGAGGGCTTTTGCTTGGCAGGGGCTTCAACATAGTGACCGCGTATCAATTCCATGCCGAGACAGCATTTCAGCTCGGCTGCCGGATCAGGGACACTGCTTGCAGACAGGCCGCAAGGTCGGTCTTTCCCTCGAAACGCAACCAGGAGACACGTCTGTGATCAACACCAAGACCCTCATCGGATCGGCCCTCGCGGCCGCCACTTCGCTTGCTACAACTGCAGCCTATAGCGGCCCGGCTGCCAAGCCCGCCTTCGCCTTCGAAAAGTGCTACGGCGTCGTCAAGGCTGGCCAGAACGACTGCCAGACCGCGACGCATTCCTGCGCCGGCACCTCGACCGCCGACAACCAGCCGGATTCGTGGCTCTACGTGCCCGCCGGCAGCTGCGCCAAGATCGCTGGCGGCAGCGACAAGCCAAAGGCCTGACCGATCAGACTTCGAGCCAACCCCCTTGGAAGGAGCAGACCGATGTCCCGTGCATTTCAGCGCCTCTCGATCCCCCCATCAGCGGGCATCGGTCTTCGCTCACCCCACATCAGCGAGATGCTGATCCGCAGACCCTCCGCTGGCTGGCTCGAAGTGCATGCCGAGAACTACATGGGCCACGGCGCCGGCGTCGAGGCGTTGGACCGACTGCGCCAGATCTATCCGCTATCGGTTCATGGTGTTGGCCTCTCGCTGGGCAGCGCGCGAGGGGTGGACCGCGATCATCTGGAAAGGCTGCGCAAGGTCTGCGAGCGCTTCCAGCCCGATCTCGTCTCGGAACATCTGGCCTGGAGCGTGGCCGACGGCGCCTACCTGAACGACCTGTTGCCGCTGCGCTATGACGAAGAGGCGCTGGCGATCGTGGCGCGCAATGTCGAGACTGTCCAGGGCGCTCTGGGGCGGCAGGTGCTGATCGAAAACCTGTCCGCCTATGTCGCGTTTGCAGACTCCTCCATGAATGAAGCTGAATTTCTGGCCGAACTGGTGGCGCAAACGGGCTGCGGCCTGCTGCTGGATGTCAACAATGTCCAGGTTTCGGCGCACAACCTCCAATATGATGCAAAAGCCTTCATCGATGCGCTGCCAGTAGAGGCTATCCGTGAGATCCATCTTGCCGGACATGCGACCAATCACGTCGGGGCCGACACCGTCCTCATCGACGATCATGGCTCGCGCGTGCCACCGGTTGTCTGGACGCTCTACCAGCATGCCATAAGTCGGCTGGGACCGCGCCCTACCCTGATCGAATGGGACACTGATGTTCCTGTTCTCGATGTGCTGCTCGGCGAAGCGATGTGGGCCGACATGCTTTCCGCTTCGATCATGTTCAACCGCAAGCAGGCCGCAAGGCAGGCCGTCCCGACCATGGTCCTGCCAGTGTCCAGCCTGCCAACTTTCGAAAGCACGCGAACCAGCATGCCTGTGCTTGCGGCATTTGCCGCCGCCAGAACAAGACCGGCGATGCCCGTCGCCTTGCCGACAATCGGGGGAGGATATCATGCTGCCGCTTGAACATCTGCAGACCATCGTGGCGCGCTCGGTGCTGGCCATGGAGCCTCTGATCGACGCAAAAATGCTCACCGCCGGCAAGGCCGACCCAATGGCTCGCCTGCGCATCTACCAGAACAACACACGCAGTTCTTTGACTGCCGTGCTGATGGCGGTGTTCCCCGTTACGGCCCGCCTCGTCGACGAACGTTTCTTCCGCTTCATGGCGAGCGAGTTCATTCGACGGCATCCGCCGGTGGAGTCACGCCTGGCGCGATATGGCGCGGGCTTCCCTCGCTTCCTGAAGACCATCGACACCCTGTCCGACATGCCGATCGTCGCCGAAACGGCGCGGCTCGAATGGGCCATTGCCGAAGCGCTCGATACAGCTTCGCTGTCGGCCCGCAGCCTCTCAGAATACGACAGCACCGACCTTGGCCTGTCGCCGGATATCCTGCTCCAGCCCTCACTGCGACTGATCGTCTCGCACTGGTCGATCCTATCGGTGTGGATGGAGCATCAAAAGGAGACGGCGGCCGATGAAAAAATCACCTGGACAAGGCGCCCCGAACGCGTGGCGCTGTGGCGATCGGGGAACTACGTGCGGCTTTTTCTGCTCGACCGCGCGAGCTTCGCCTTCTGGCATTCGCTGAAGCACGGCTTCGGCCTTGAGCATGCCGCTGGTCGCGCCTTGGCGCTCGATCCGGCCTTCGACCTGGTTTCAGCGCTTGTGCGTCTTTTCCGCGACAGGCTCGTCACCGACGTGCGCGTCCCGGTGCTCCCCCTCTCAAACTGAAGGACACGATCATGACTGCGATACCGGAATATTCCACCCCTCGCCCTGCCGGCCTTGTTGGTCTTTACCGACGAGTGATCAAGTTGCCGGAGCATGTCCCATTTTCACTGGTCCAGCTCGCAGCTCGAGTCGCGATTGCGCATGTCTTCTGGCAGTCTGCACAATCGAAGCTGGCGTCCTGGCCGGTGACGCTGCAGCTGTTCGCCAGCGAATACAATCTACCCCTCATCGATCCGTCGATCGCGGCGCCGCTGGCGACAACGGCAGAGATCACCGGGGCGGTGCTGCTTTTCCTGGGGCTGTTCTCGCGTCTCGGCGCGCTGATGCTGCTCGGCGTTGTTTCAGTGATCGAGATCTTCGTGTTCCCGGAGAACTGGGCCGAGCATCTGCTGTGGGCCTCGCTTTTGCTGCTCGTTCTAACACGGGGCGCCGGCGTCCTTTCGCTCGACTACGTCGCAGAGCGGACCTTTTCAGCGTCTAGAAAATGACTGAGAAAGCACGGTGCGCATCCGAGGCTCGCCGACTTCCAGACACCTATGTCCTGAAATCCATGTGAATTAGGGCCCGTGCAGAAGACAACCTCGACCATCAATGGCGGGTGGCCATCACTCATGCTTTGGCGGCGCGAGGGCTTTTCGCAAACGCGGGGCTACGAAATCAAGAAAGAATCGCATCTTGAGTGGCAAAAGCCCCTGGCCTGCATGGACGAGGCTGACCGCCATGGGTTCCGGTTCGAACTGTTCAAGAACGGCCACCAACTTTCCTTGCGCGATCGCCTTTGCCGCCTGATAGGAGAGCACCCTGGTGACGCCTACACCTGCCACGGCCGCGTCGACTGCGGCTTCAGCCGTATTCACTGAAAGGCGTGAGCGAATAGCTACGGTCTGCTCGACATTCGAGCCTGGCGTGGCAAAACTCCAGGATGTGGCGGACGCCAGAACATCGAAGGTGACGCAAGAAACTCCAGCAAGATCGGCCGGCGCCTTTGGCACGCCATGGTCACCCAAATAGGCCGGACTGCCGCAGACAACGCGACGCACGGATCCTACCCGCGTAGCCACCATGCTGCTGTCTGGCAAAGGGCCAATCCGCACAGCCATGTCGACATGATCGTCGACGAGATTCACATTGCGGTCTGACAACAACAACCGGACATTGATGTCCGGAAAGTGCGACAAGAAATCATTTATCGCCGGCAGCACATGCAGTCGTCCGAATACGACCGGAGCCGTAATGATCAGATCGCCCTTTGGCGCGTTGTATTCACCAGATGCGGTTCTCTCCGCCTCGCTCACCTGCTCCAGAATTCTCTTGCAGGCGGCGACATAGGCGGCTCCGCTGTCGGTCAAGATGAGCCGGCGTGTCGATCGGACGAGCAATCGGGTGTGCAAATAGGCTTCCAACTCCGCAACTTTGCGACTGATCGTTGGAAGGGGTGTTCCAAGTTTGCGCCCTGCAGCGGAGAGACTGCCGGTTTCGGCCGCGGCGATCAGAATTGACATGGCTTCGAGGCGGTCCATGCGCAAACCCTTCCACATATTGAGAGGCCATATCTCCAAATTATCCAATACTCTCGTCTTCTGGAAGATAATAGGCAGCACCTGTCGCACCGACATCATCGAACAGGAGAGCTATGAAATGTCGCGCATCGCCATCCCGACCCGTGAAGCAGCCCCGACCGCCTCGCAACCCATTCTAGACGCCGTGAACAAGCAGCTTGGCGTCGTTCCCGGCCTTTTCCGCCTCGTATCCATAAGTCCTGCCGCTCTGGCGGGCATGACCAGCCTGTCCGGCGCGCTCACCAGAGCACTGGACGTGAAAACCCGCGAGCGCATTGCATTGGCCGTTGCCCAGGTGAACGGCTGCGACTACTGTCTGTCCGCTCATACCTATCTCGGCCTTAACCTGGCAAGGATCAGCCCCGAGGAGATCGCGCTTAACCGCAAGGGCAAGTCGAGCGATTCGACGGCTGACGCGGCGGTGCATTTCGCTGCCAGGGTGGCGGAGACCCGCGGCAAGGTAACGGACGCCGACATAGCGGCCGTGAAATCGGCAGGTTTTACCGAGGCTCAAGTCATCGAGATCGTCGCCATCGTAGCCGAGAACTTCCTGACCAATCTCATCAACAATGTCGCCGAGACCGATATCGACTTTCCCGTCGTTCTCGCCGCCGAAGCCGCCTGACCGACCCCGCTCCCACATTACGCCCGGTCCGCCGGCTAAGGTGGGCCGGGCGATTTCGGTGGTCTCGTCGAGGCTCCCGCAGCGGCGGTAACGATGCCGTGATGCTGTAACGGTCGGTCCCATTGGGCGAATAAGAGGTCGTCTCCCTAGCCCGCCATGGCGGGCTTTTTTCGGATAGCGCCGAACTCAGGCACGCCGCCCACAGAAGGGTATACCGGTAATGCATCTCCGTGGAATTATCACGAGAACTAAACTCTCCTCGTCCACCGCGGCAGCCGGATGGGCGCCGTTGCCGATAAGGTTGATCGTGGGCTTTGGCTTCCTTGCCCATGGCTATGCCAAACTCAGCAGAGGGCCGGGAAGCTTTGGCGTCGTACTTCAAACACTCGGAGTCCCAGAGCCTCAAGCGCTAGCATGGTTGACAACGCTGGTTGAACTTGTCGGCGGCGGTGCTGTCCTAGCGGGCGCATTCATTCCGCTCGTTAGCGTGCCGATGGCTATTGTGCTTTTGACTGCATTGTTCACGGTCCATTCCCAGTATGGATTCTTCTCGGTGAAATTTGCTGAGGTGACGGCCGAGGGGATCCGGTTCGGGCCTGTCGGCTACGAAATCATCCTGCTTTACCTAGCCGGCCTTGCAACGCTTGCAGTAGGCGGTCCTGGCCCTTTGTCGCTTGAGACGGTCTTGTCTCGAACCAAGGGAAATGAGCGCTCGAAATGACCACCCTTGCCCAACCCCAGCACGATCTTTCTGCAATTGAGATCGACGCCTTCGAAGACAGGATCTACGCTTGCCTGGATTGCCGATGGCGATAACCAGACAGTCGAGCGCCACCGTGAACTCATCGCCAAGGGCACGTGCTGGGTCGCGGCGGAGCTCGACGACCCGCCGATCGCATTCCTGAGCGCGGAGATCCAGGATGACACGCTGCACATTTGGGAACTTGCCGTGCGCCTTGATCGACAACGCTTGGGTATCGGACGCGCCTTGCTAGAAAAGGCCATTGCGGATGCGAGGCGTCGCTGCCTTGTCACTCTTACTCTGACGACCTTCCGAGACGTGATCTGGAACGCGCCATTCTACCAGAAGCTGGGTTTTCGGGTGATGGAAGATGCGCAGGCCGGAGAGCGGCTTCGCCAGGTGCTGCGCCGAGAGGTCGAACACGGAATGCCGGCAAGCCGACGTTGCGCCATGCGCCTTGTTCTTTCTGAAACTTGAGCGCCTTAGCATGAGGATTCACATCCCTTTGACGCGATGAGCCAGGCGCCCCTGAGCTAGCACATTCGCTCCGATGCTCTGCCGACGTATAGGCCCGCTCTCGCTGAGAATTCCAAGTCATCGGTCACGTTCCTGTGAAGCTGTAACAGTCAATCGCTACGGGGCGAATAGTGGACTGTTATCGCGAGGCCTTCCCCGGCGACGGGATATGGCTTGTCGCCCATGGCAAGTGTTTGGGATCGAGCCGGAGGAGAAAGCCGATGCTAAAGCGCAATCAGGAAAAACTGCCCGACCGGGAAAAGCTGGAGGCCCTGCTAGGAAGGATGGTCGGCGATCTCGGTGCCATCACCACCGGGGCGGCGGTCCTGCTGGGAGACAGGCTCGGCCTTTTCGCGGCAATGAGCGCGGGCGGCAAGATGACCGCCGCACAGCTCGCCAAAAGGACCGACACGCAGGAGCGGCTGGTCCGCGAATGGCTCTCGGCGCAGGCGGCGGCAGGCTATGTCGAATATGACGAGGTGGGCGACAGCTTCTACCTCAGCCCCGAGCAGGAGCAGGTCTTCGTCAACGAGGACAGCCCCGCCTTCATGGCCGGCGCCTTCGAGGTCGTCTCGGCGCTGTGGCTCGACGAGGAGAAGGTCAGACAGGCGTTTCGCTCCGGCAATGGCCTCGGCTGGCACGATCACAGCGCCTGCCTGTTTCGCGGCACGGAACGGTTCTTCCGGCCCGGCTACAACGCCAATCTGATCGTCTCCTGGTTGCCAGCGCTCGATGGCGTGGTCGAGAAGCTGGAGCGAGGCATAGACGTCGCCGATGTCGGCTGCGGCCATGGCGCCTCTACCGTGCTGATGGCCAAGGCCTTCCCGAATTCGCGCTTTACCGGCTTCGACTATCACACCCCGTCGATCGAGCGCGCCCGCGCCGCCGCGAAAGAGGCGGGCGTCGCCGGCAACACCCACTTCGAAGTTGCGGCAGCCAAGGATTTCCCAGGCACCTACGATCTCGTCGCATTCTTCGACTGCCTGCACGACATGGGCGATCCGGAGGGTGCTGCCAAGCATGTGCACAACGCGCTCAAAGCGGATGGCACCTGGATGATCGTCGAGCCCTTCGCCCACGACCAGCTCTCGGCGAACCTCAACCCGGTCGGCCGCATCTATTACGCCGCCTCGACCTTCATCTGTACGCCTGCCTCGCTTTCGCAGGAGGTTGGTCTCGGCCTCGGCGCCCAGGCGGGCGAGGCCAAGCTGCGCAAGGTGGTGTCGGGCGGCGGGTTCAAGCGGTTCCGCCGCGCCACCGAAACCCCGTTCAACATGGTTCTCGAGGCACGCCCATAAGGTTGGCCAAGCAAGAGAGTCTTCGCAATCGATTGGAGGAAGGCATGACTGCTTACAACGTCGTTCGGTTCCGCACCAAGCCGGGCAAGGAACAGGCATTCATCGATGCACACAAGAAAGCGAGCCTCGACGCCACGGGCTTCCGAAAGGCCGCTCTGATCAAGACCGGCGACCGGACCTTCTGCGTCGTCGGTGAATGGAACGACTTGGACAGCCTCGCGGCGGCACGGCCCCAGATGATCGGCCTTTTGGACACCATGCGAGACATGCTGGAGGATCTCGGCGGCGACCTTGGCATGACCGATCCTGTCTCCGGAACGGTCGTCGCCGATATCAGGACCTGAAGGGGCCCGGCTGCGGGCTTGGTGTGCACCCCCCCCCCTCGACCGCTTATGTGGGGGCCGGTCCATCAAAATCAGTGAGCGACGCACGAATTACTGGAGTGCGCTGAGCCTTCGACGTATAGGCTGTCGTGAGGCAAGGTTGAGGATCCGGCGTGACGATAGTCGACGATCGTCTTCTTGAAAGCAAGATGACCAAGGTGGAGCAGGCGCGAGCCTGGAGCCCACGCGTCATCTCGAAATTCGAGACGCTGATCAAGAGCGCCGACGACCACTCACTCTATCGCGTTAATCCGCTGACCTTTGCTCGCGACCGCGCGATCGCCGAGCCTGAAGCAATCGACCTCTTCCTGCATGCCGCCCGTTGTGGCTTGTTCGACATGAGCTGGGATGTGCTGTGTCCCCAGTCCGGGATGGTGCTCGACAGTTTCGGCGCCCTGCGCACGCTGAAGACCCACTACGTCTGTGGCCTGTGCGACGTATCGGGCGACACCAACCTCGACGACTTCATCGAGGTCACCTTCTCGGTATCGCCGAAGTTGCGGCGCCTGCCTTACCACGATCCCGAGACACTCCCTGTCGAGGATTTTCACTGGAAGCTCCACTTCGGACATGACGGGCGGCTACCGGGGCAAGACGTTCGCTTTCTTGACGTTCTGCGCGGCTTCGTTCGGGGCATAACGTTTCTGCCGCCCGGCACCACCACAGTTCTCCGCGCCGACCTGGGACCGGGCGGCCTTTCGGGCGTCAACGTGCAGACGCAGGCCGCATTCGCTGTGCCAATATCAGGCGATCCGGTGTTGGCGCCGACACTTCTGAAGATCGATTATGACGGCAAACGCTTCTTGCCGGCGTTGCCCGCTGTGCCACCTAGTCCGATTGTCATTGAGGTAGCGAATACGGGGACAGTGCGAGGTTCGTTGCTTGTCATCAACTGGCCGCCCGAGCTTGTCGCGCTGACCACCAAGCCGGCGCTCGATTTCGACCCTTATGTTTCCGGTGGAGCGCTGCTTGCGCGGCAAACCTTCCGCCAGCTCTTCCGGTCCGAACGTGTCGACGAGAAGGAGGGGCTCGGCATCCGGCAGATCACCTTCCTGTTCACGGACCTCAAGGGTTCGACCGCCATGTATGAGCGCCTGGGTGACCTCAACGCCTATGCCTTGGTCCGCGAGCATTTTGCTCTGGTCAACGCGGCGGTTCAGCAACACTCCGGAGCGGTGGTCAAGACGATTGGGGATGCGGTGATGGCTGTATTCTCGCAGCCTTCGGATGCGATTTCGGCTGCACTCCACATCTTTGAAGAAATCGATCGCTTCAACGGCGACCATGACGGGCCGGGGATCATCCTCAAGATCGGGGCCCACTGTGGACCGTCGATCGCCGTGACGCTCAACGACAACCTCGACTATTTCGGCCAGACCGTGAATGTCGCCGCGCGCGTGCAGTCCTTGGCGGAAGCCGGACAGATCTGCATTTCCGAGGCGCTCTATTGCGCGCCCGGGGTTCGCGAAATGCTTGCCGGCCATCGTGTCGTGGCTTTTGACGCGCCTCTTCGAGGTGTGGAGGGTGATGCAACCGTCTATCGCATCATGCGCGAATAGACACCATTGCGTGCCAACGCCATTTCGCACAGCCTAGGAGTTGGACCTCAGGTCGTCCGCCAAGGTCTTGAGCAATTCAAGGGGAAACTGGTGCTGCGAGAGAGGATTGAACTCTCGACCTCTCCCTTACCAAGGGAGTGCTCTACCACTGAGCTACCGCAGCCGCTGATGGCGGGGCTTCTGCCATATCGAACCGGCAAGCGCAAGGCCAAGAACAACGCTTCTGTGAATGCCTTTGCCGGATAGCTTTCAATGACATGGCGGTGCCACAATGTTGGCTATCCCTGAACGGCAGGTTTGGCCGGGTCGCCGGCCGGGACGGGACGATGAGCGACAAGACGATATCACCGAAAAAGGGCGGCACGAACCGCAAGGACCGGCTCGCCGAGCAGTTGCGCGCCAATCTGCAGAAGCGCAAGGCGCAATCGCGCTCGCGCCGCACGGGTGAAGCCGACCAGAGGCCGGACGGGCTCGGTGCCGCCAAGGAAATACAGAAAGATTAACTCAAATCGGCCACTCTTGGCCCGGATGCGTGGAAATCCTATTTCTTGAACCACACCGGCCAATGGTCTAGACGGGCCGATACTCAAACGATTGAACCGGCCTTTTTGGCCGAGAGGGACATTCTCCAATGGATCGCATCAGAATTGTCGGCGGCAACAAACTTGCCGGAAGCATTCCGATCTCGGGCGCGAAAAACGCCGCTTTGCCGCTGATGATCGCCTCGCTCTTGACCGACGACACGCTGACGCTGGAAAACGTGCCGCATCTGGCCGATGTCGAGCAGTTGATACGGATCCTCGGCAATCACGGCGTCGATTACTCGGTCAATGGCCGCCGCGAGAAGCAGAATGAAGGCTATTCGCGCACCATCAACTTCTCCGCCCGCAACATCGTCGACACGACGGCGCCCTACGAACTGGTGTCGAAGATGCGGGCGTCATTCTGGGTGATCGGGCCGCTGCTGGCCCGCATGGGCGAGGCCAAGGTGTCGCTGCCCGGAGGCTGCGCCATCGGCACGCGCCCGGTCGACCTGTTCCTCGAAGGCCTGCAGGCGCTTGGCGCCGATCTCGACGTCGACACCGGCTATGTCATAGCCAAGACCAAGAATGGCCGCCTGGTCGGCAATCGCTACGTCTTCCCCAAGGTCTCGGTCGGCGCCACCCATGTGCTGATGATGGCGGCTTCGCTGGCCAAGGGCGAGACAGTGCTGGAAAACGCCGCCTGCGAGCCTGAAATCGTCAACCTCGCCGAATGCCTCAACGCCATGGGCGCCAGGATTTCCGGCGCCGGCACGCCGACCATCACCATTGACGGTGTCGAATCGCTGTCGGGCGCGCGCGTGCGCGTCATTCCCGACCGCATCGAGACCGGCACCTATGCCATGGCCGTCGCCATGACAGGCGGCGACGTCGTGCTCGAAGGCGCGCGGCCGGAGCTGCTGCAGACCGCGCTGGACGTGATTTCGCAGACGGGCGCCGAGATCACCCAGACCAATTCCGGCATCCGCGTGAAGCGCAACGGCGCCGGCATTTCGCCGGTCGACGTGACGACCGCGCCCTTCCCGGCCTTCCCGACCGATCTGCAGGCGCAGTTCATGGGCCTGATGACGATGGCCAAGGGCAAGTCGCGTATCACCGAGACGATCTTCGAGAATCGCTTCATGCACGTCCAGGAACTGGCCCGACTCGGCGCCCACATCACGCTTTCTGGCCAGACGGCGATCGTCGACGGCGTGGCGAAGCTGAAAGGCGCGCCGGTCATGGCCACCGACCTTCGCGCGTCCGTCTCTCTGGTCATCGCCGGCCTCGCCGCCGAAGGCGAGACCACGGTCAACCGCGTCTACCATCTCGACCGCGGCTTCGAGCGGCTGGAGGAAAAACTGTCCAACTGCGGCGCGGTGATCGAGCGCATTTCCGCCTGACGATTGAAAGCCGCCAGCTTTCGCATAGAGACAGCCCCATAGGCCTTCATCCCCTGCCGGCACCGCAAACCCGAGGCAATTGCCTCGGGTGGAAGTCGTGTCGCGGTTGCACCGGCCGGAAAGACCGCCTAACAGAAGGCTGAAACCAACCTTAGGTGCAAATTCCGCATGGCCCTCAAGCTTATCGCGCTCGACGACCAGGATCTGAGCATCGTCTCGGCCCATGTCCAGGACGCCGTGATGAAGGTGTCGGACCTCGAATTCCTGCCTGCGGCCAAGCGTTTCGTGCTGACCATGAACCGTTTCGTCTGGGAGGCGAAGTCGGGCCTGTTCCGCCAACACAATGAGCGGCGGCAGGCCGTGCTGCATTTCGACCGGGTGCTGGGCGCCAAGACCAACGGCATTGCCCGCGACAAGCCGGCCGAGGTGCTGTCCCTGCTGGCAATCAGCTTCATCGAGATCAGCAAGCCGGCCGGCATCGTCGAAATCATCTTTTCGGGCGGCGGCACCATCATGCTCGATGTCGAATGCATCGAGGCCCGCCTTGCCGATATAAGCGGCGCGTGGGAAGCCACGTCGCGCCCCATTCACAAGGCTTGACCGGGCCATGGCCATCACGCTTCGCCAGTCCGACGCCGATTTCGAGCAGCGCTTCGCCGCTTTCCTGACAACCAAGCGGGAAGCGTCCGAGGATGTCGACGCAGCGGTTCGCCAGATCATCGCGCGCGTGCGCGCCGAGGGTGACGCGGCCCTGATCGACTACACCCAACGGTTCGATCGGGCCGATTTGACGAGCCTCGGCATTGCCGTGTCGAAGCAAGACATTGCAGCCGCTTACGAGATGGCTGATCCAAAGGCGATCGAAGCGCTCGAATTCGCGCGCGATCGCATTCGCTCCCACCACGAACGGCAGCGGCCGAAAGACGATCGCTACACGGATGCCGCCGGCGTCGAGCTCGGCTGGCGCTGGACAGCGATCGAGGCCGTCGGGCTCTATGTACCGGGCGGCACGGCGAGCTATCCAAGCTCGGTGCTGATGAACGCCGTGCCGGCCCGCGTGGCCGGCATCGAGCGCGTCGTCATGGTTGTGCCGGCCCCGGGTGGCATCATCAATCCGCTGGTGCTGGTGGCGGCCGACATATCAGGCGTGACCGAAATCTACCGCGTCGGCGGCGCGCAAGCGATCGCCGCCCTTGCCTATGGCACAGAGACCATAAGGCCGGTCGCCAAGATCGTCGGACCGGGCAATGCCTATGTCGCGGCGGCCAAACGCCAGGTGTTCGGAACGGTCGGCATCGACATGATCGCCGGTCCGTCGGAAGTGCTCGTGGTGGCCGACGGCAACAACAATCCCGACTGGATCGCCGCCGATCTGCTCGCCCAGGCCGAACACGACGTGTCGGCGCAATCGATCCTGATCACCGACGATCCGGCCCTCGGCAAGGCGGTCGAACAGGCGGTCGAACGCCAGTTGCAGACCCTGCCGCGCGGTGAAACCGCAGCGGCGAGCTGGCGCGATTTTGGCGCGGTGATCGAGGTCGCGACCATCGAGGCCGCGCTGCCGCTGGTCGACCGCATCGCCGCCGAACATGTCGAACTGGCCATTGACGATGCCGAAGGGTTCCTGTCGCGGATGCGCAATGCCGGCGCCGTCTTTCTCGGGCGCCACACGCCGGAAGCCATCGGCGACTATGTCGGCGGCTCCAACCACGTGCTGCCGACCGCGCGCTCGGCGCGCTTCTCGTCGGGCCTGTCGGTGCTCGATTTCGTCAAGCGGACCTCGATCCTGAAGCTCGGGCCGGAGCAATTGCGCGTGTTGGCGCCAGCGGCGATCGCGCTCGCCAAGGCGGAAGGGCTCGACGCGCATGGCCGGTCCGTCGCTATCCGGCTGAACATGTAGGCCGAGATGACGGGCTCCGATCAAACCCGCGCAAAACTGATCGATGTCGAACTCGATGAATCGATCGGCCGTTCGACACCCGATGTCGAACATGAGCGGGCGGTGGCGATCTTCGACCTGATCGAAGAGAACAGCTTTCAGCCCGTCAACGACAGCGGGGCCGGCCCCTACCGGCTGAAACTGTCGCTGGCCGAGCAGCGCCTGGTCTTTGCCGTAGCACGCGAGGACGGCACCGCTGTGGTCACCCACATCCTGTCGCTGACGCCGCTTAGGCGCATCGTCAAGGATTACTACATGATCTGCGAAAGCTATTACGACGCCATCCGCTCCTCGACCCCCAGCCATATCGAGGCGATCGACATGGGCCGGCGCGGCTTGCACAATGAAGGTTCGCAGACGCTGATGGACCGGCTCTCCGGCAAGATCGACATCGACTTCGATACGGCGCGCCGGCTGTTCACGCTGGTCTGCGTGCTGCACTGGCGGGGCTAGCCCTGGTAACCGGCGCCCTGCCCCGCTCGATCCTGTTCGTGTGCGGCATGAATGCCGTGCGCTCGCCAATGGCCGAACAACTGGCGCGCCGGATGCTGCCCGCCACCATCTTCGTCGCCTCGGCCGGCGTACGCGCCGGCGAGCGCGACCCGTTCGTCGATGCGGTGCTGGCGGAGGAGGGCCTGTCGCTGGGCGAGCGCCATCCCAGGACGCTGGACGATCTCGAGGACGACTATTTCGACCTGATCGTGACGCTGGCGCCGGAGGCGCACCATGCCGCGCTGGAGCTCACCCGCTCGCTCGCCGTCGAGGTCGAATACTGGCCGACACAGGACCCGACCAATGCCGGCGGCACGCGCGAGCAGATCTTGGCGGCCTACCGCGACGTGCGCGAGCGGCTAAAGTTGCGCATAAGCCGACGTTTCTTGGCTTCAGAGGCAAAAAACGCGACAGATTAAGCGTGTTCACAAGCGGACGATTATCATATAGGTTCCGCCGAAATTCCGGCTAGAGTCGGATGATTTCAGGTCTGTTCGACCTGAAATCATCCGACTCTAAACCAAGAAGTAGAGCATGATGTCGTCCGAAAACCGCTTCACACTTTTCGGCATCATGCTCTAAGCGCTGGAACTGCAATCCAAGCAAAGGTATCGAATGCCGAAGGAAGAAGTCCTCGAGTTTCCGGGTGTCGTGACGGAATTGTTGCCCAACGCGATGTTCCGGGTGAAGCTCGAAAACGAACACGAGATCATCGCCCATACGGCCGGCCGCATGCGCAAGAACCGCATCCGCGTGCTGACCGGCGACAAGGTTCTGGTCGAGATGACGCCATACGACCTGACCAAGGGCCGCATCACCTACCGCTTCAAGTAAGATCGAGGCTTGGCCGGAACGCGATGAGCATTTTGCAGAAGCTGGTGCTTGCCTCGGGTTCGCCGCGCCGCATTGAACTGTTGCAGCAGGCCGGCATCGAGCCGGACCGTATCCTGCCAGCCGATATCGACGAAACGCCGCTGCGTGCCGAGCATCCGCGCTCGCTGGCCAAGCGGCTGTCGAAGGAAAAGGCCGAGAAGGCGTTCGCGTCGCTGAACACCGAGACGGATCATGCGCCGAGCTTCGTGCTGGCCGCCGACACCGTGGTTGCGGTCGGGCGGCGCATCCTGCCCAAGGCCGAGACGCTGGACGATGCCGCCAACTGCCTCGGCTTGTTGTCCGGCCGCTCGCACCGGGTCTATTCCGGCATCTGCCTGATCACACCGGGCGGCAAGCTGCGCCAGCGACTGGTCGAGACGCGGGTGCGTTTCAAGCGGCTGCCGCGCGAGGAGATCGAAGCCTATGTCGCCTCGGGCGAATGGCGCGGCAAGGCCGGCGGCTATGCCGTCCAGGGTCTCGCCGGCTCGTTCGTCGTCAAGCTGGTCGGCTCCTACACCAACATCGTTGGCCTGCCGCTCTATGAGACGGTGGCGTTGCTATCGGGCGAAGGCTTCAAGATCCATCAGAGCTGGCTGACCGCACGGCCATGAATTCCGACTCCAAAATCACGCCGCTGCGGCCGAAGCGCCCCTGCCCCGAATGCGGCAAGCCGTCGGCGCGCGACACCTTTCCGTTCTGCTCGGCCCGCTGCAAGGACATCGACCTCAATCGCTGGCTGAAGGGCGCCTATGTCATCAAGGCCCGCGACGACGAGGAAGAACCCGACACCGACGAGCCCAAGTAAGACCGGGATCGCCCGTCAGGCGGCCTCGGTCTTGCGGCTGACGCGTGCCCAAGCCGGCAGCCAGTCGCCGTGAGCAGCCAGGAGATCATCGACCAGTGACCAGATCTGGTCGAGGTCGAGTTCGGCCGCCGTGTGCGGATCCATCATCGCCGCATGGTAGATGTGCTCGCGGTTCTCGCTCATCAGCGCCCGCACCGTCAGTTCCTGGACGTTGATGTTGGTGCGGATCAGCGCCGTCAATTGCGGCGGCAGGTCGCCTATGTAGGTCGGCTGGATGCCGGAGGCATCGACCAGGCATGGCACTTCGGCGGCGCAGTCGCGGGGCAGCGAGGTGATGCAGCCATTGTTGCGGACATTGCCGTAGATCACCGACGGTTCGCCGGTCCAGACCGAGTTCATGATCGAGGAGGCATACTCCCTGGACTCCTCGACCTCGATGCGCTGGGCCGAGCGGTAGGCCTGCGCCTGGTCTTTCCAGCGCTCGATCTGCTCGATGCAGCGCTTGGGGTATTCGTCGAGCGGAATGCCGTATTTCTCGATCAGATCGGGGCGACCCTCCTTGATGAAGTAGGGCGTGTATTCGGCGAAATGCTCCGAGCTTTCGGTGACGAAATAGCCGAGCCTGGTCAGCATCTCGTAGCGCACCTTGTTGGGGCAGCGCGGATTCCAGCCGGGTTTGGGCGCGCGGCCTTCGCGATAGGCGCGCACGAGATCCGGATAGAGGTCGCGGTAGGAGCCGTCGGGCTGGCGGTGCTCGAATTTCAGGTAGAAGGCCATGTGATTGATGCCGGCCGAGCGGTAGCGGATGTCCTCGTAGGGAATGCCGAGATCATGCGCCAGTTCCATCGCCGTGCCTTGCACCGAATGGCAGAGCCCGACCTGCTTGATGGTGGGGTATTTCTCCGAAATCGCCCAGGTGTTGATCGCCATCGGGTTGACGTATTGCAGCATGATCGCTTCGGGGCAGACGGCGAGCATGTCCTCGCAGATCTTCCATAGATGCGGCACGGTCCTCAGGCCGCGCATGATGCCGCCGACGCCGAGCGTGTCGGCGATCGTCTGGCGCAGGCCGTATTTCTTCGGCACTTCGAAATCGGTGACCGTGCAGGGCTCGTAGCCGCCGATCTGGAAGGCGACGACGACGAAATCGGCCCCGGCAAGTGCCTTGCGCTGGTCGGAATAGGTCTCGGCTTTCGCCTTCACGCCGAGCGTCGCGATCAGCTTGTTGACGACAATGGCGCTCTCTTCCAGCCGCTGCGGATTAATGTCCATCAGCGCGATCGTCGCGCCCGAGAGGGCTGGCCGCTGCAGCACGTCGCCGACAATGTTCTTCATGAACACGGTCGAGCCGGCGCCGATGAAAGTGATCCTGGGATGTCTTGCCATGCTAACCTCCGGCATATGTTCAAGCCACATCGAAAGCGGCTCGGACGAGCCGTTCGGTGTAGGCGGTCTTGGGATTGGTGAGGACCTCGTCGACAGGTCCCTGCTCGACGATCTTGCCGTGCTGCATGACGATAACGCGGTGGCACAGCGCGCGCACCACCTTGAGATCGTGCGAGATGAAGAGGTAGCTGAGGCCGCGCTCGTCCTGCAGCTTGCGCAAGAGGTCGATGATCTGCGCCTGGACGGAGAGGTCCAGCGCCGATGTCGGCTCGTCGAGCAGGATGAATTCGGGCTCAAGCGCGATGGCGCGGGCGATCGCGACGCGCTGGCGCTGGCCGCCGGAGAATTCGTGCGGGAACCGCGACAGGATATCGCCCGGCATGCCGGCGCTGACCAGCGCCTCGCGCACCCGGTCGACCCGCTCGGCTCGCGTCGCGCCGATGCTGTTGACGATGAGCCCTTCCTCGATGATCTGGCCGATCGTCATGCGCGGATTGAGCGAGGAGAACGGATCCTGGAAGACGATCTGCATGCGCGAGCGCAGCGGCCGCATCTCGTTGCGCGACAGGCCCTGGATCGGTTGGCCGTCGAAACGGATCTCGCCGCGCCTGGCGTCGATCAATCTCAGCAGCGCCTGGCCGAAGGTGGTCTTGCCGGAACCGGATTCGCCGACCAGCCCCAGCGTCTCGTGGCGGCAAAGCCTGAGGCCGAGATCGTCGACGGCGACCAGCTCGCGCCAGTCCGGCTTCAGGAAACCGCCGTGGCGCAGCATGAAGCAGACGCGCACGTCATTCGCCTCGAGGATGGCGCCGCTGCCCTCAGGAAGCGGTTGCGGACGTCCGCGCGGCTCCGAGGCGAGCAGCCGCTGCGTGTAGGGGTGCTGCGGGTCCGCAAACAGCCGTTCGGTGACGTTGTGCTCGCACATCGCGCCATGCTGCATGACATAAACATAGTCGGAGAATTTGCGCACCACGGTGAGATCGTGGGTGATCAGGATCACCGCCATCCGCAGCTCTTTCTGCAGATTGCGGATCAGGTTCAGGATCTGCGCCTGGACGGTGACGTCGAGCGCGGTGGTCGGCTCATCGGCGATCAACACGTCGGGATCGTTGGCCAGCGCCATGGCGATCATCACGCGCTGCCGCTGACCGCCCGAAAGCTGGTGCGGATACTGTTTGAGCCGAGCCTCCGGCTCGGGGATCTGGACATGCCGCAGCAGTTCGAGCGCCCGTGCCCAGGCCTGCCGGCGGCTCACCTTGCGGTGCACCCGGATCGCCTCGACGATCTGGCTGCCGACCGTGTAGATCGGGTTGAGCGAGCTCATCGGCTCCTGGAAGATCATCGAGATGCGGTTGCCGCGCAGCTTGCGCCGCTCGCTCTCGGGGAATTTCAGGATGTTCTGGCCGTCGTAACAAATGCTCGACCGGGGCGAAACGGTGGCCCGCCGCGACAGCAGCCCCATGACGGCGCGCGCCGTCACCGACTTGCCGGAACCGGATTCGCCGACGATGGCAATCGTCTCGCCGCGATAGAGCTGGAACGAGATGTCCTTGACCGCTTCGACAACGCCGTGCTCGACCTTGAAGGCGACCTCGATGTTGCGGGCATCGATGATGGGCTGGTCCTGGCGACCGTCATGGTCATGACGAACGGTCGGGGCGAAGGAATCGGCGAGTACGACGGTCATCCCAGCCACCTCAATACGGATCGACGGCGTCACGCAGGCCGTCGCCCAGCGCGTTGAAGGCAAAAACGGTGGCAAGCACGAAACCGACCGGCGACAGGATCCAGGGATAGGTGCCGATGACGGAATAGGTCGCGGTGTCCTGCAGCATCAGGCCCCACGAGATCAGCGGCGGCTTGACCGCGAAGCCGAGGAACCCGAGGAAGGATTCGAGCAGCACCACCGTCGGGATCGCCAAGGTGACGGCGACGATCACGTGGCTCATCACATTGGGCAAGATGTGCTGCAGGACGATGCGCCGGTCGGTGGCGCCGACCGCCATGGCGGCGCGCACATATTCGATGCGCGCCAGCGCCAGCGTCTTGCCGCGCACCTCGCGCGACATCTGCGCCCAGCCCAGCGCCGACATGACGATGATGACGAAGGCGAGGAAAACGTTGGTCGGCGCGGTGACGGGGATCAGCGTCGTCAGCGCCAAATAGAGCGGCAGCTGCGGGAAGGCCAGCACCAGTTCGACGAAGCGCTGCATCCAGACGTCGAACCGGCCACCGAAATAGCCGGAAACCATGCCGACGGTGGTGCCGATGACGGTGATGATGAAGACGACGGTCAGCGCGATCATCAGCGAGACCCGCGAGCCGTGGATGGCGCGCGACAGCACATCGCGGCCGAACTTGTCGGTGCCGAGGAAATGTACAGGCTGGCCGTCCGTCGAAGCAAAGAAATGCCGGTCCGCCGGGATCATCCCGAAGAGCTTGTAGGGCGCGCCCTCGACGAAGAAGCCAAGCAGCCTCGGATGGTCGTAGTCGGGGCCGACGACGGGCTGGAAGGTGACCGGATCGAGATCGGCCGAATCGGCCAGCGCATAGACCCGCGGCCGCGCGACGAAATTGCCGTCCTTGTCGTGGAAGGAAGGCAGTTGTGGCGGGGCGAAGCCGACATCGGTAGCCTTCGGATCCATCGGTGCCAGGAATTCGGCGAACACAGCCATCACCAGCAGCAGCACGACGAGCCAAAGCCCTGCCATGCCGGTCCAGGAGCGCTTCAGCCGGCGCCAGACGAGCGCGACATAGCTCTCATTGCCGCGCGCCGGTTTGGCGACGATGGGTCCTTCGGCCGGCAGCGGCGGGGGTGATGGATCGCGGGCAAGCATCTAGCTCTCTCCGTATTGGCGGATGCGCGGGTCGAGCAGGACGAGCAGCATGTCGGCGATGATGTTGCCGACGATCAGCGTCGCCGACAGCACCATCATGAAGGTAGCGGTGACATAGACGTCGCCGACCGCCATCGAACCGACGATCGCCGGGCCGACGGTCGGCAACGCGAAGATGATCGCCGTCTCGATCTCGCCGGTGAGCATGTAGGGCAACACCACGCCCTGATACATGACGAGGGGATGCAGTGCATTGGGCACGGCATGGCGCATGACGACAGCGCTGCCGGTCAGACCCTTGGCTCTCGCCGTCTCGACATATTGCGCGTTGAGCGTATCCAGCAGATTGCCGCGCATGACGCGCATATTGTAGGCGAGGCCGCCGAAAGTGGCGATCGCCACGACCGGCCAGACATGCTTGACCAGGTCGACGAACTTCGCCCACGACCACGGCGCGCCGCCAAATTGCGGCGAGAAGAATGAGCCGATTTCCGACACGTTGAACTGGAAGACGAGGAGATAGACGATGATCAGCGCCATCAGGAAGCGCGGCACGGTCATGCCGAGGAAGGAGATGGCCGAGAGCGTCGAGTCGATCCAGGTGTATTGCCTTGTCGCCGCCCATATGCCGAAGGTGATGCCCAGCACCGAGGCCAGCAGATGACAGACCAGCGCCAGGAGCAGCGTGCGCGGCAGGCGCTCGCCGACGACATCGGCCACCGGCTTGTTGTAGTAGAGGCTGTAACCGAAATCGCCGCGGGTGATGATGCCGCCGATCCAGTTGAGATACTGGACGGGCAGCGGCTTATCGAGGCCGTGTTCGACGCGGTAGGCCTGCGCCTGTGCATCGGCCTCGGCGAAGGACGCGCCACCCTGGTTGATCAGCTGCGAACGGATGTAGTCGGCATAGTCGCCGGGCGGCGCCTGGATGATGGCGAAGGTGACGAGGCTCAGGATTGCGAGGACCGGAATTGCCGACGCTATGCGCATAGCCAAGAATCGCAGCATGGACGGTCGGCTTCCTCATTTCGCCGGACGCTCCCATTTAGGGTCGTTCGGAGGGTTGGTCTGTCCCGGCCGCGCCAGCGGCGCGACCGGGTCTCTCTTGGTCAGGGGAGGTAAACTTACATCGGGCCCTTGTCCCCGGGCTTGCCGGGAAGCTCCTGCGGGAACAATTCGTATTTCGCCTGCTTGCCGGCCGCGACGAAGACGCGTTCGCGGACAATCGAATCCTCGGCCCAGTTGAACATGAAGATCGGCGTGCCCTGCGGAATGTTCGAGAAGCGCTTGTTGACGATCAGCGCGCCGGGATATTCCGTCAGGCCGACATTGTAGACGTGTTCGGTCGAGATCTTCTGGAACTCTTTCATCAGACTGGCGCGTTTGTCGTTGTCCTCTGACGCGACGAACTTGTTGACGATGTCGACGAGGTCTTTTTCGAAAGGCATCAGGTCGACCTCGCCGCTTTCCGGCGCACGGTGATTCCAGCTGGTTTTCGGGCCGACGGGCGCAAGCTGTTCGGTGTTCTGCACGACCGAGGTCAGTTCCTGGTCGTTGCGCCGGATCAGCCAGTCGAAACGGCCGGAATATTGCGAGGCGTCGCGCTGGGTTCCGTTGAGGCCGTTCAGCACGACCCTCAAGCCCAGCTTTTCCATTTGCGCGACGACACCTTCGGCAAGGCTTTTGTCGGTGCCGTAGTCGTTGTTGACCAGCATCACGATCTCGACGTTCTTGCCGCCGGCGGTGCCGGCCGGGAAGTTCACGAAACCGTCGCCGTCGGTGTCCTTGAGGCCGGCCTTGGCAAGTTCGGCCTTGGCGCCCGCGAGGTCGAACGGATAGTAGACGGTCGACTTGCGGTCATAGAAGCTGGTGCCCGAGGAGAAACCGCCGGGATAGATGGCGGTGAACGGCCCCTTGACCAAGGAGGCGCCCAGCGCCTTGCGGTCGAGCGCCATGGTGACGGCCTTGCGGAAGTCCTCATTGCGGTTCAGCTCACGAACTGCCTGGCTTCGCTCGTCCGGGTTGCCCCAGCCATTGGCGGAATAGTTCATGCGCAGATTGTAGCCGATGAGGCGTGGACCGAAGGCGAGCCGTGCCGGCGCGTTCGCTTCAGCGGCGCGCTTCAGCGAGGCGACAAAGTTTTCCGGCTGCTCGAGGTTGGAGAAGTCGCCCGAGCCGGCGACCGCCTGGACGTCGCGGTCGGCCCAGGTCGACAGCTTGTATTGCAGTTCGTTGAGATAAGGCAGTTGGTTGCCCTTCTCGTCGACCTTCCAATAGTAGGGGTTGCGGCGCATGACGATGATGTCGTCCGGCCGGTATTCGACCGGAACCCAGGCGCCCATCACCGGCATGTTCATATATTCCGGCGGGAAGGCGTTCTTGAACTGGTCGTAGGTGTTCTTCGAATATTTCGGATGCTGCGGCTTCAGTATGTGCGCGGGGCCTGGGCAGAAGGTGCCGTAGGCCATGGCGTAGAGGTATTGTTTCGGGAAGGCTTCCTTGAACGTCCACTCGACAGTGTAGTCGTCGATCTTCTTCAGCGTCGTGCCGACGCCGAAGGTTTCCGGCGTCGCGCCATTGAGCGGCGAGACGTTCGGGTCGACCACCTCGTCATCCCAATAGAACATGACGTCGTCAGCGTTGAAGGCCACGCCATCGGACCATTTGGCCCCCTCGATCAGATGCATGGTCAGCTTGTGGCCGTCCTTCGACCACTCCCAGCTTTTGGCGAGGTTCGGCAGCGGCTCGGTGTCCTTGGCTTCGACCTGGAACAGCGGCGCCGTGCGCGTCAGGCATTCGGAGAGGCCGATATCGATGCCGCCCCAGCCTTGCGTCTGGCCGGCGCCATAGTTCCAGCCTTCCGGCCGGCCGCCGATGACATGGCGCATGGTGTCGCCATAGACGCCGACGCCGTCAGGCATGTTGGCCGTCTTGAAGACCAGCGGCTCCTTCGGCAGCCTGTCCTTCACCGGCGGCAGCTTGCCGGTCTTCACGTATTTTTCGGTCACCCAATCCGGCTCGTGATATTCCGGCAGGGCCTTGAACTCCAGGATGGAGTCGCGCGCGACGTATTTGATCTTGCCCTCGGCCGGAAAGGTCGCCGGCACCGGCGGGACTGTCGGCTCTGAAGCGAAAGCGTTGAGTGCCGGAACCGAGACGCTCAGCGCCAGTCCGGCGGCAATGCCAATGCTGCGTAGGTTTCTCATAATCTCCTCCCTCATGTTCAGACGTTTTCTGCTGCTCGTCTTCTGCCCGAAACTGGCTGCGGTGGACCTGCCTCCCGTGTGTCCGCCGCGCCCGGATTTTTCAGCCGGCCTGTTTGAGCGCGGCTTTTTCGGCACGCAATTCCTCGATCGAGCGCACGTTTCGCCGCGCAGCACCGGCCCATTCACGGGTCTTGACCGCGGATTTCGACAGCCGCTCCTTGGCGGCCGGAACCGCATGCGCATATTGCGGCAGCCATTGAGCCTGGGCGACGACCATCTCGTCCACCATCTGCCAGACTTCCTCCGGCGTCGACACCGCACCGACCAGAGGGTCGTGCAGCACGGCGAGCTTCAGGAGATCGATGTCGCCTGATATCGCGGCATGGACCGACATGCGCTGGACGTTGATCGAGGACATGCAGGTGGCCGCACAGGCTTCCGGCAGCGTGATGCCGGCGGCCATGTTGATGCCGAAACGGTCGACGAAGCCGGGCGACTCGATGATGGCGTCCTGCGGCAAATTGATAATCACCCCATTGTTCCTGACGTTGAAGTGGCCGCGATAGACGCGGTTGGTCTCCAGCGCCTCCAATATGTGGCTGGCATGCTCGTTGGAGCGCTTTTCCGGGTCGATCGGCTTCGACGCCGCTTCGAGGAATTGCGGATACTCCGTCTCGAACCAGTTGCGGGTTTCGGTGGAGTAGCGGAGATAGCCGCCGGTCTCGCCATGGATCCAGTCCGACATGTCGATCCAGCGCGTGATCTCGTCGGGGCGCTTGCGGTACCAGGGCAGATATTCGGAGAGATGGCCGTTGCTCTCGGTCGAATAGACGCCGAAGCGCTTCAAGACATCGATGCGCAGCTTTTCCTGCTGCGAATAGACCGGATGCGCCTCGAAGGCGGCGATCAGCTCATCCTTGCCGATCCTGCGGCCATTCAGCCGCAAATCGATGAACCAGGTCTGGTGATTGATGCCGGAACAGACATAGTCGAGCTCGTGTCTGGACTTCGCACCCAGCACCTCGGCGATCTGCTCGGCGCCATGCTGGACGCCGTGGCAGAGGCCGACCGTGTCTACCTTGCCGTATTCGATCGCCGCCCAGGTGTTCATGGCCATCGGGTTGGCGTAGTTGAGGAATTTGGCGCCCGTCGCGGCGACCTCACGTATGTCCTTGCAGAAGTCGAGGATCACCGGGATGTTGCGCTGACCATAGAGGATGCCACCGGCGCAGATTGTGTCGCCGACGCACTGGTCGATGCCATATTTCAACGGAATGCGGATGTCGTCGGCATAGGCCCCCAGACCGCCGACCCGCACACAGCTGATGATATAGCGCGCGCCTTCGAGCGCCCTGCGGCGATCGGTTGTCGCCGTCACCCTCGTTGGCAATCCGTTCGCCTCGACGACCTTGTCGAGGATCGCCTTGATCATCCCGAGATTGTGTTCGCTGAGGTCGGTCAGCGCGAATTCGACATCCCTGAATTCGGGCACGCACAGGATGTCCGTGAACAGTTTCTTGGTGAATCCGACACTGCCGGCACCGATGATAGCGATTTTGAAACTCATCTCCCGCACCTCATCCTATTCCAGTAACAGGCCGGGAGTGACAGGGGGGCGGTCGCAGCCACATGCCATGGCATGTGTGCGAGACAAGCCGGATTCTGGCCTGTCGACCTCCCTGTCCGCTCCTCGCCTGCGGATCTCTCTCGCTTTTCGAGGGGGATTATGCCCTTATTCACGAGCGCGACCAGAGAAGGATTATGCTTTCAAGGGTAATTTTGTGCTACGAGATTTGATCGCCAACGGACAGTCGATGCGCACGATCTCGCTGCCGCGCGGCCGGCAGCGCCTGCATGCCATGCCGACAAGCACCGGCTATGAGGTGCGCGAGGACGAGATCTATGACTGGGACGGACGCAAACGCGGCCAGACGCCGTTCACCGTGCTCCAGCACACGATCAGCGGCACCGGCCGGCTGCGCTACGAGAACCGCAACTACCGCCTGCAGGAGAACGACACGCTGCTGGTGCTGGTGCCGCACAACCACCGCTATTGGCTGGCGAGCGACGAGCGCTGGGAATATTTCTGGATCTCGATGAACGGCGAGGAGGCGCTGCGCATCCACAAGTCGATCCTCAGCATCTCCGGTCCGGTGTTCCGGCTTAAGCCGGCCACGATCGACCACCTTGCCGATTGCAGCCTGCGCCTCATCAAGGGGGCGGCCTCAGCGGGTGCCGCGTCCGCTATCGCTTACGAGGCGGCGATGGCGCTCTATGACGATGTCTTCGGCTCACATGCCTTTGCCGAAAAACAGAGCGCCATGCAACCGGTCATCGACCATATCAACGCCAATCTCGACAAGCCGCTGCCGGTGGCGGAGCTCGTCCAGATCAGCGGCCTCAGCCGGGCTCATTTCTCGCGCTGCTTCGCCGAGAGCGAAGGCCTGCCGCCCGCTGAATTCGTGCTGCAGCAGCGCCTGCAGCGGGCGGCGAAGCTGTTGACCAAGGCGGACTTCCTGCCGGTGAAGGAAGTCGCCATCCTGTGCGGCTTCGAGGATGCGAACTATTTTTCGAAGGTCTTCCGCCGCCTCTACGGCACCACGCCCAGCCAGTTCCGCACCACGGGCATGTATGCCAGTCTGCGAACGCCGGCCAGGCGCGGCGTCAGGGTATCGGACGACGAGATATGATGCCGCTTTGAGGCCTGTTCCATCAGGCCGCGTGCAGGTTGCCGCCGTCCAGCCACTCGAGATCGGCAGGCGAAAGCGCGATATCCAGCGCCCGCAGGCTGTCCTCCAGCTCGCCCAGCGTGCGCGGCCCGATCAGCGGAACCGACGGGAAAGGCTGGTTGAGCACATAGGCCAGCGCAACGTGGATCGGGCTCTTGCGCAGCCGCGCGGCGAGCTCGATGGCGCGGTCGCGGCGGCCGAAATTGCGCTCCGAATACCAGACCCGCACCAGTTCCTCGCTGTCGTGCCTGTCGCGCCCGGCGCGCTCGGTGAAGAAGCCACGGCCCTGGCTCGACCAGGCGAAATTCGGCATCTGCCTGGATGTCAGCCAGGCCTTCCAGTCGTCGGTGGAAGAGGCGACACAACCCGCCCAGATCGGCTCCAGCATTTCGGCCAGCGAAAAATTGTTGGAAAGCGCGCCGGGCTTCTGCTTGCCGGTGCGCTCGGCATAGGCAATCGCCTCGTCCATGCGCTGCATCGTCCAGTTCGAGCCGCCGAACGGGCCACGGATGCGACCGGCCTTCACCTCACGGTCCATGGCATCGACGAACTCGCCGACCGGCACATCCGGATTGTCGCGGTGCATGAAATAGATGTCGACATGATCGGTCTGCAGGCGATCGAGCGACTGGGCAAGCTGCTTGCCGATCACGTCGGGATAGCAGAGCGGAGAATGCGCGCCCTTGGCGATGATCACCGACTGCTCGCGCACGCCGCGGCTCTGCAACCACTGGCCAAGCAGTGTCTCGGTGTAGCCGCCACCGTAGACATAGCCGGTGTCGAAGAGATTGCCGCCGGCCTCGAAGAAGGCATCGAGCAGGATCGAGCCCGAGGAGAACGTGCGGAAATCCTCGAAGCCGAGCGCCACCACCGATGCCGGCTTCGCCAGGCCCGGAATGGCGCGCTTGCCGATCGCCGTGCCGCCCGACCGCAGAGGCCGGCCGGAGATGGTGCTGGTGCGCAACGGGGCCTTTTCGATCTCGTACTCCAGCCCGACGGCAGCGCGCCATCTGTCGAGCACGCGCAAGGTGCCGAGACTGTCGGCCCAATCCATGCCCGGCCAGGCGAACTCCTGCCGGCCGGCAAGGATGGCCTCGCCGGCGCCGTCGACCTCGAAGGAATAGACATGGCGCTTTTCATCGACGCTGATCGTCTCGCGCGACCCGTCGGCGCCGATCACGTCGATCCGGCCGAGGCCGACATCGCGATTTCCGCCGGCGAACCAGAAGTCCGGCACTTCGATGCGGCCCTTGGTGCCGAGGATGCGCAGCACATTGTCCTGGTTCAGCGAGATGCTGCAGGAAACCTCGGCGACGATGCCTCCGGGAAAATGCAGCAGCGCCGAGGCCCATTCGTCGACGCCGGACTGGCCAAGATGAGCGGTACCAACCACCTTGTCGGGCTCGGCGAAAGGTTGTCCCGATGCCGCCCCGGCAATCAGCCGCGCCATCGAGACGGTGTAGCCGCCGACGTCCAGTATGCCGCCGCCGGCGGAATCATTGGCATAGAGACGGTGTTCCGGCATGAAGCCCGGCATGGCGAAGCCGAAGCTCGACTTGATCATCCTGACCTCGCCGATGACGCCCGATTTGATCAGTTCCACCAGCTTCAGCGTCTGCGGGTGCAGCCGGTACATGAAGGCTTCGCCGAGAAAAGTGCCGGCCTTGCGCGCGGCATGGAACATGGCGTCGGCCTCGAAGGCGGTCAGTGCCAGCGGCTTTTCGCACAGCACGTGCTTGCCCGCTTCCGCAGCCCGGATCGCCCATTGCGCGTGGCCGGGATGCGGGATCGCAATGTAGACGGCATCGATGTCGGGATCGGCAAGCAGCGCTTCATAACCGTGGACGATGCGGGCGCCGGGAAATTTCCCGGCAAGGCCCGGCTTGTCGGGATTGCGCGCGCCGATGGCTACCAGTTTTCCGGTGCGCGAAGCGGCCAGGCCGCCGGCGAACGCCTGGGCGATGCTGCCCGGGCCGAGAATGCCCCAGCGAATGGGCGTGGTTGCGGTCATTGTCATTCTCCTTGAAGGCTGGAAGGGGGCAGCCGGTCAGCGCAGCCGCAGCCCTTTTTCGTCGAACAGGTAGGATTTGCGGATGGAAATGGTGACCTCGGACGTCGTGGGAACCTTCGCCGCGTCGCGTTGGATCACCACGTCTTCGCCATGGGCCGTTCGGGCGTAGAGAAAGCTCGTGCCACCGAGATGCTCGACCACGTCGATGGCGACGACAAGGTCGGTGCCACCTTCTCCGGCACTGCCGAAATGCTCGGGCCGCACACCTACGATAACCTTGCTGCCCGCTTCCGGCGCGGCGCCGGCCAGCGGCTGGGTGATACGGGTTTTCTCCTGGCCCGCAAGCTCGACCACGACCCCACGCGCATCGTGCCCGACGATTTGCGCCTTGATGAAGTTCATTTTCGGCGAGCCGACAAAGCCGGCCACGAACAGATTGTCGGGATCGTCATAGAGATCGAGCGGCCGGCCGATCTGCTCGATATGCCCGGCGCGCAGCACGACGATCCGGTCGGCGAGCGTCATCGCCTCGGTCTGGTCGTGCGTGACGTAGATCATCGTGGCGCCGAGTTCCTTGTGCAGGCGCGAGATCTCGACGCGCATCTGGACGCGCAGTTCGGCGTCGAGATTGGACAGCGGCTCGTCGAACAGGAACACTTGCGGCTCGCGCACGATGGCGCGGCCGATGGCAACGCGCTGGCGTTGGCCGCCGGAGAGTTTCTTCGGGCGCCGGTCCATCAATTCGCTGATGCGCAGGATCTCGGCCGCGCGCTTCACCCGCCGGTCGGTGTCGGCCTTGGGATTGCCGGTCATGCGCAGCCCGAAGGAGAGGTTTTGCTCGACGCTCATATGCGGATAGAGCGCATAGGACTGGAACACCATGGCGATGCCTCGATCGGCCGGCTCGACATCGTTGACCAGTTTGCCGCCGATGGCAATCTCGCCGCCGCTGATGTCCTCGAGCCCGGCGATCATCCTGAGCAGGGTCGACTTGCCGCAGCCGGACGGACCGACGAAGACGACGAACTCGCCGTGCTTGATGTCGATGTTGGCGCCATGGACGACTTCGAAGACGCCGAAGCGCTTGACCACATTGCTCAGCGTAACGGTTGCCATGCTGCCTCTTACTTGACTGCGCCGGCGGCGATGCCGGCGATGAAATGGCGCTGCAGGAGCACGAAGACGATCAGCATCGGCACGGTGAGCATCACGGCCCCTGCCATGATACCGCCCCACGACACTTTGGTGAGGCCGATCAGCGTGCCGAGCGCCACCGGCGCCGTCATCAAACCCGGCTGGCTGTTGATCAAAAGCGGCCAGAGATAATTGTTCCAGGAGGCGAGGAACAGGATGATGGCGAGTGCGGCCAGCATCGGCCGCGCCAGCGGCAGCGCGACGAAGAGGAAGATGCGCCACTCCTTCACGCCTTCGACACGGGCGGCGTCGAACAGATCATCCGGCATCATCGAAAAGCTTTGCCGCATGAACAGCACGCCGAGCGAATTGAAGAGCGGCGGCACGATCAACGCCACCCAGGTGTTGGCGAGCTGGAAGTCGCGCGCCACCATGATGAATTGCGGGATCAGCACCACCGCATAGGGCAGCGTGATGGTGCCGAAGATGATCCCGACGACCACGCCTTTGCCGAAGAACTGGTAGCGCGCCAGCGCCCAGCCGGCCATCGACGTCAACAGCACCGACAGGAAGGTGTAGGTCACTGCCACCGAGACGGAGATGCCGATGGCGCCGACGAAATTGGTGTCGCGCTGCAGATTGTTGAAATTGTCGACGAAATTGCCGTGCGGCAAAAGCTCGATGCCAGGGCTGAAGATGCCGTTGTCGGGCATGGTCGAGAACACCACCATCATCCACAGCGGGAACAGCCAGATCAGCGCCAGCGGGGTGAGGAAAAGATGCAGCGCGATGCTGCGCCTCAGGCGGGCGGAGGAGAGCGAACTCATTGCTTTTCCCTCGTCAGCCACAGTTGCACCAGCGTGATCGCGATCGCCAGCGCCGCCATGGTGTAGGCGACGGCCGAGGCATAGCCGAAATTGAGCGAGCGGAACCCCTGGCGGTAGAGCAGCAGGCCGAGCGTCTCGGTGCCGCCGCCCGGCCCGCCGCGCTCGGTGATCAGGAAGGGCTCGGTGAACAATTGCATGGTGCCGATGATCGACAGCACCAGGCAGAACACGATGACCGGTTTCAAGAGCGGCAAGGTGATGTAGAAGAACTGCTTGAGCTTGCTGACGCGGTCGAGCGTCGCCGCCTCGTAGACATCCTCGGGGATGGATTGCATGCCGGCCAGAAGGATGATGGCGTTGTAGCCGGCCCAGCGCCAGGTGACCGCGATCATGATCAGCGCCATGGCCGGCGTGACATTGGAGAACCAGTCGACCTTAGGGAGCCCGACGCTGTTCAGCAGCTTGTTGACGATGCCGAAATCGAGGCTGAACATCAGCCGGAACACCGCCGAATAGGCGACCTCGCCGACGACGACCGGAGCGAAGAACGCAAAGCGGTAGAGACCCCTCGCCTTCAAGAGCGGCGAATTCAAAAGCACGGCCATCACCATGGCCAGCGCAATCATCACCGGCACCTGGATGACGAGGATGAGCAGCGTGTTCTTCAGCGCGTTAAAGAAGGCCGGATCGCCGATCAGCCGGCCCCAGTTGAAGCCCGGCGCGAAACGCCAGGGCACGGTGCGTGTCGCCTGGAAGGAGATCATGAACGACGAGATGATCGGCCATACCCAGAAGACGGAGAAGATCAGCAGATAAGGCGCCAGGAAACGATAGGCCGTGGCGTTGCGGTTTCGCATCCTGCTCCTCCTCCCTCATATCCGGTGTTTCAGACAAGCTCGCAGGCGCAGAGTCCGGGCGGCAAGAGCCGTCCCGGACCCCGTCCCTGGGAGGTTATGATTTGACCGGCAATCCGGTCGCCGCCGCGATCTGTTTTGCGGCGTCGTCGAGTGCCGCCTTGGCGTCGGGATAGCCTCCGGCCAGATATTTGGTCTGCACCGCGCGGACGATGATTTCGGCATCGCTCTGGAACTGCGTGCCGCGGCTGGGGACGACCTTGGGCAAGGTGCCCAGAATATCCTTCCATACCGCCTGGCCACCCCAATAGGGCAGGCCTTGGCTGACGTAGGGGTCATCCAGCGCCGAGACCAGCGAAGGGACCAGGCCGAACTCCTTCAGCATGGTGATCTGGCCTTCATTGGTTCCAAGCGTGTATTTCAGGTATTCGTAAGCCGCTTCCTTGTTCTTCGAGGCCGAGGTGATGGCCAGCGACGAGCCGCCGAGATTGGCGGCGCGGGGACCGTCGGCCGTCAGGCTCGGCATCAGATAGACGCCCCATTTGCCGTTCTCGCCGGCTGATTCGGTGCGGATGGTGCCTTCATACCAGCCGCCATACACTTGGGTGGCGACGGTGCCCGCCGTGTTATTGGTGATCTTGGTGCCCCAGTCGGCGGACGACACGATGCCGGCGTCCTTCATCTCCTTGACCTTGGTCAGGGCGTCGACGCATTTGGGTTCGCTGACCGTGATCGACTGGCCGTCCTCGGCGAAATAGGCGCAGCCCTGCTCGTTGGAGATCATGCGGAAGAATTCAGTGTCGCCGTTGAAATCGGCATTGGTCATCGAGACGCCCGGATTGGCGGCCTGGATCTTCTTGCCGGCGGCGATGAAATCGTCCCAGGTCTTGATCGATGCCGGATCCACCCCAGCCTTCTCGTAAAAGTCGCGGCGATAGAAGGCGGCGACCGGGCCGGAATCCCACGGCATGGCATAGGCCTTGTCGCCGACCTCGAGCTCGGTGCGCTTGAAATCGGGGAATTTCTTCTGGTCCTCGGCACTGTAGCCCAGCGTATGCAGGTCCACGAAGCAGTCGGGGAACTGGCTCCAGTAATTCTCGGCTTCGCCATTCTCGATGGTGACGATGTCGGGCAGGCCGACGCCGCCGGCCGCACAGCCGGCGATCGACTTGTCGTAGGTCGGCTGGTTGCCGAGATCCTGAACCGTGACCTTGATGTCGGGATGCAGCTTGTTGAAGCCGGCAACCGTCGCCTTCAGCGACGAAGCGGCGACATTCCAGCTCCAGATGGTGATTTCGCCGGACTGCGCAAAGGCCGGGGCTGAGCCCAGGGCAAGCGCGAGCGCGGCGCAGGTCAGTGTGATGCGCATTGAAATCCTCCCATTTCATTTGCTCTCTCTGCGAGCGTGGCTACACTATTCGGCGCGGAAGGCTTGTCGCCGACAAAGGGAATACGCAATTGGCGGAAAGTAAGATGCCGGAGCGGCCGTTTTACCAGCCAGGGGCCAGCAGCGTGGAAGGCCTGCCGCTGCTCCTGCAGATGTTTCACACCGCTCCGCTGGTGATGCTCAAGCCGCATTGGCATGCCCAGGTCGAGGTGAATTTCATCGTCCGCGGCAGCGTGCACTACCGCATGAACGAGCACGAAATCTCGCTTTCGGCCGGCGAGATGTGCTTCTTCTGGGGTGGCCTGCCGCACCAGATGGACGATCTCAGCGACGACGCCATCTATGCCGGCGCGCATCTGCCGCTGGTGCATTTTTTCCGCCTGCATCTGCCGGCGGACGTGCGCCACCGGCTGATGACGGGTGCGACGCTGGTGACCAGCGCCACCGACCAATCCGACAACGACAATTTCGCCCGTTGGAACAGCTATGCCCGCTCGGGCGATCCGGCCAAGGCCGAGCATGCCGTCAACGAGCTTCTGCTGCGGCTGGAGCGGGTGCGGTTCGAGCCCTACCGGCTGGTGCCCGAGACGGCGGCCGGGCAGGAAGCCGGCAGTGCCTTCGACCAGCAATCCTCCCGCAATGTCGGACGCATGTGCGACTTCATCGCCGAGAATTTCCTCTACGACATCGATTGCATGAACATAGCGGCGGCCGCCGACATCCATCCCAAATACGCCATGAGCCTGTTCAAGAAATCGACCGGCATGACGCTCAACGAATATGTCAACCTTCTGCGGCTGAGCTACGCGCAGGCATTGCTGATGCATCAGGATGCCAACGTGCTGCGCGTCGCCATGGACTCCGGCTTCGGCTCGCTCAGCGCCTTCAACAAATCCTTCCGCAAACTGGCCGGCATGACCCCCTCCGATTTTCGCAGGAGCGTGACCGGCGCCAGGTAGAAGCGACGATCGGTCGCCGCCTTCCGGATCCCGCAGTTGCTGCGGCGCCGGGACGGAGGCAAAAAAGGCCGGAAGGGCCCAGCCCTCGCGCCATAACGGCAATGAAAGCGCCTGAGGAAGCCAGCCTTTCCACAGCCTCGCTTTTCCTGCCGGAAATCGCCACCTAGGCGCTGGACAGGCTAAATTCCCGTGCTATAACCCACGCGCTTTCAAGGGGCGCCCCACGGTGCCTTCATGAAATCCGGTTCACGCGTTTTCGTTTGCCGGAACAGGCCCAGATAGCTCAGTTGGTAGAGCAGCGGACTGAAAATCCGCGTGTCGGTGGTTCGAATCCGCCTCTGGGCACCATTTCCCTTTCCCATAGCTTCTCACAGCATCCCACCAATCAACATAATCAACGAGTTAGCTTGTCTGAGCTGCTCATGCGGACCCGCCGCGTGCCGTTGCAACGCATCGGTTTGTGGGTAACGATCCAGACGTTCCCCATTGCCCGGGAGGTTCGTTACCCATGTCGCGCAGGGAGGAGAAGATCACGGCTCTCATAGAAGCGCACTACCTTTGGCTTGATCTCCGAGGAATACGTCAAGCGGATGCAGGAGCGGGACGCCGCAGCGGCCGCCACCAAAACCAAATGGCTCCTCGAAGACTTGGCCTGCCCGCTCGCCAAACGTCCAATCAAAGAGATCACTCCAGCGGAGATTCTTCAACTTCTCCAGAAGATCGAAAAGAGCGGCGGACGGGAAAACGGCGCGGCGTCTGCGCGGCGTGATCGGCAGTGCCTTCCGGTTGGCGATTGTCACCCTGCGGGCCGAGGGCGACCCGACCCTGCCCTCCGGGGCGCCTCCAGCCGCCTAAGGCCAATGGTCGTGCCGCTATCACGGATGAAAAGAAATTCGGTCAGCTCCTCGTGGCGATCGATGAGTACGATGGCTGGCCGACCATACACGCCCGAGACCAGCGGCAAGGCGGAGGCTTCATCCAGACGAGCCTGCGCGAATGGGTTTATGCTCGAGCCTACAACACTTCTCATGAACGCACCGCAGAACTGCCACGATAGCTTCATCGCTACAATTGGCACAGGCCACACGGCAGCTTAAAATCAAGACCGCCTATCAGCCGCCCCGGGCTAACAACCTGTTGAGGTTCCACAACTAACCAAACGGGGCTTACCGCGGCTGCGACGAAATCGACCGCATCGCAGGGGCGTGATCAAGGTCCACTCACCTGACTTCATATGTGCGCCACATAGGACTGAATAAATCCGTTCGCTGGCGTTCGGCATCTGTCGGCATATACAGTTTGACACCAACGCCACGTCCAACGGATCTCCGGCATACTGCCGACTGAATATTTCAAAGGACCGTCAGGGCCAGTGAGGTTCGTGACCGCACTTTCTTCGTCTCAATCGATTGAACATAAAGAGTATCCCCTTACGGCCGATGCGCGAAAAGCCGCGTCGTGACCGGCAGGTGTCACAGCCTTCCTACTCCGTTGTACTGCCTTTCTTTCTGCGCCGATTGATGTGCGATTGCGCGACGGCCATTCGCAGCTCGGGTGTCATCTCCAATGGCGCATTCTCTGCCTCGTGTGGGTTCTGCAGCCCTTGGACGTGGACGGTGGGGAATGGGAGTTCGATGCCCTGCTCCTTGAAGGCTTGGCGGAGGCGTAAAAAGAATCTGCCTTTCATACTGAAGGCGCCTCCCGGTCTGGTTGTGACCTTGACCCTTAATACGATGCCGTACTCGCCGAACTCCTGTACGCCCTGCATCTTGATCGGTTCGATCACCCAGTGTTTGAATTCTGGATCTTCCGCCAGTTCGAGGCCTATCCGCTTGATCAGCTTGCGGGCGAACTCGACATCGGTATCATAGCCAACGGTGATGTTGAACTTGTCGGTGACCCAGTCGCGGCTCTGGTTCTGCACCGCCCCGAGTTCACCGAAAGGTATTGTGAACAGCGGGCCACGATGGTGGCGCAGCTTCACCGAGCGCAGCGAAAAGCTCTCCACCGTACCCCTGTAGCTGCCCGATGAAATGTACTCGCCGACACGAAACGCATCGTCGAGCAGATAAAACACCCCTGAGATCACGTCCTTGACGATGGTTTGTGCCCCAAATCCGACAGCGACGCCAACGACGCCGGCGCCGGCGATCAGCGGGCCGATCTGGATACCGATTGAGGCGAGCATCATCAGCACGGCCATCACGACGATCACTGCAAGCAGGATGTTTTGGATGATCGGCAACAGCGTGCGCAGCCGTGCCTGCTGCGGATCGAGGGTCGGGACGTCCTCGTCGCCGATCACCGCATGCGGTGTTTCAATGCCCAGCTTTCGCTCGATCAAGGCTTTGATGATCGACCACCCGAAATCGGCGGCAAGCGCAATGACCACGACGTTGATCAGGCCGCGCAATATCAGCGTGGTCGTCGGATCGCTGTCCTGCATGGACTGCATGTCCAGACCCCAGACACGCGCGAGAAGGTAAGCCGCCGCCAGGATCAAAATCATCCGGATCCCGCGATCGATGACAGCGATCGTCACCGCCGGAATCGTCGGCCGGCCGGCATCTTCGGATCCTGGCCGCAGGACGAAATTGACCCCGCGCTGCGTCAGCACGATTGCCAACGGCAAGACGAATGCGGTGAAGGTAAACCAGAAGAGTATATAAAGGCCGGCTATGCGCTCCAGGAACAGAACGATGAAATAAGCAGTCAACAGCCATGTCGCTGCCGTGTGACCGTGCCCGCCGTCCCGCCGTGTTCTTGGCCGACGCCAGACGGCGCGCAGAAAGAGCAGCAGCAGGATGAAATCGGCGCCCAGAGACAGGACCATCATTCCGTCCTGATCGATGCCGAGACCCGGCAAGAGGTTAAAGGCGGCGGCGAAGAAGGCGAAGACGCCGACGATCCGCGATAGCCAATAGGACCAATGGTCGGCGGTCTCGTTGGCGATCGGCAAGGCACGAACCTCGACGGCGTTCTCGACATGCATGAAGGAAGGGACGAGCAGGGCTATGACGTACGTGCGCACACCCCATGTAACGACGGCAGCCATCAGAAATGTCAGCACAATCTGGCGGATAAGCATTGGCCAGTCGAACAATATGAACGCGCCGGCGCTGCCCACCGCGAACGAGACGATCAGCAGGCTGGAATAAAGCGTGCGACCACCAATCTTCTTGGCCCGCCCGATGGGCGTATCCTTCGATTGGGCGATAATCCAAAGACGAAATGGGCGGGTGAGTTTGTACGTGGCCCAGGTCAGCGCCAGGCCGGCGGCGATGAAAATCGCAATCAGCAAAAATACGCCGGCTGGCCCCCTGCTGGACATATCCTCCATGGTCGCTTCCCGAACGCGTGCGAACTGGCCTGGCAGCGAGGGTAGAGTTCGCACGATCCGCTCGATATGATGCTTGATCCGATCGAGCGTAGAGGATGCCATCGTATTCATCTGGCCCGGCGCGGCCACCGCGTCGGACGATGCATCGGCCGGCGAAGCTCCTGCCGCGGCGGGCGCTGCCGTTGACCCGGGGGCCTGATTTCGCTGTTCGGCCACCCAGGCCTTCACTGACGGATCGTCGAGAAGCTCGAATAACTGTTTGACCCTTTCAGGCGGGACGGTTGGCGGTGACTGCGCCTGTGTCGGGCCAGCCAATAGGAGGGCGATCCCGAAGACCAGCGGCCTGGCAATCAGGACAAACATCGCCGCCAGATCTTCGAGAGGTGGTGCCGGGCGCGCCAGGTTCCTGGCTTCCAATCGTCGAATCATGCGTGGCATCGTGCTGTACCCTTCCGGTCAATCGGCAAGCAACGACATCTATGTCCGCCGTTGCTTCTACCTTGAACAAGCCGATGTTGTGGTGCAAGACATCATCGGTCTGAGCTAGACCCTTGCGCCGGGTACTTGGCGGTGTCTACTAGCCGCAGGGGCAGGGCATTCCGACCTCGGCCTCCGGCCGTTCCATGAACTGGGCATTGGTGATTCTGGGCGCAGAACGCCCGGCATCGGGATCCTAGGCCCATACAACGAGAGCATAATCGCTTGCCATTCAGCCTGTCTCCAGACCTTTTAGCCTTGCCTCTAATTCGCCCCGACCTTGACAGAGCAGCGCTGCCATCCGATGCCGTCGTCCGTTTTTGACATTCGCCGACTCTTGCCGAAGAAGACGAAAGCTCGATGGTCCAGGACAACGCAAACGGCGGTACTGCTACTGAAGCTCTCGCGTGGACTGCGTTGTGGAACGCCGCGTCAGATTGTGGCAGCGGCTCGCGCCCGATCAACCTGCAGTCCCTGCGCGCGCTGCCGGCGGGGCGGAAATGGATGCGCGAGGCCGTCAGGGTGGTCTTCGATGGGCTTATGGTCGGAAGCCTGTCGGCGCCGGCGCAATTGGCTGCCAGATGGGACAAGTTCGGCGGCGCCGTCACCGAGTTGATCGTCGAACTCGGCAAGGTCTGGGGCGATCCCGCAGCGGGTCGCCGCGCCCAGTATCAGCTTGAGCAAATGCTTCTCGACGTCGACGATCTTGCCGCGCGGCGCAGGCTGGCGCGGACACTCGGAATTCGCGTCGACGCTCGCAATCCGACCGCGATCGAACTCCCGGAAGGCATCGATCGAATTTATGCCTATCTGATGATGGACGGCCAGATCGAGGCTGTCGTGCAGTTTGGCGTGCTCGGGACAGTGACAAGAGATCATTGGATTCAGTTGATTCAGAATGTCGTGCCCGCTGAGCGGCTTACAGACGGTACGGCAAGGCTTGCAGTACGATCAACTGTGCCGCAAGAGGGCGTCGGTGCCGACACGTCAAACACGCTTGCACCCGAGGCGTTGCTGTCCACAGCCGAACGCCGGACCGATCCGGAAAGTCACTTCGGCAAACTCGCCCTATTGGCCGCTGCAGCGCGGGAGCTGGTTCGGTCGAGCGCCGAACCAGCACAACCTCCTGCAGCGCCGCGCCGAGCACGGTCCGCGGACAGGAATGATCGCGCGGCGTTCTGGAACAGCTATTTCGCGACCGAGGATCCGTGGAACTACGGCTCGCTCTATGAGCAGGAAAAATATCAGCGGCAGCTCGAAATCCTGCCTGCCGGCCCCATCGGACGGGCGCTTGAGCTGGCCTGCGCGGAGGGCCACTTCACGCGGCAGCTGGCGCCGCGTGTTGGCCATTTGACCGCAACCGACATCTCCGCCATAGCCATCGAGCGGGCCCGTGCGCGATGCAGTGATCAGCCTAACATTGAGTTCGGTGTGCTGGACTTCGCTGCGGACGCCCTGCCGGGTGAGATGGATCTGATCTTCTGTTCGGAAGTGCTCTACTACCTGGATGATCTCGCCGAGTTGCAGCGTATCACTAAAAAATTCGCTGAGGCATTGGCCCCTGGCGGCAGTTTCATCAGCGCACACGCATTCGTGTTACGTGACAATGTTGAAAGGACGGGCTTCGACTGGAACACATTCGGTGCCCAGGCGATCTCGGAGACGCTGGCAGCGACCGAAGGCCTCGTGCTCGAGCAATCGATCCAGACGGAGCTCTACCGCATAGACCGCTTCCTTCGCCTGTCGCAGGGCGATTTGGTAGCGAAACCGATGATCGATCATGTGCCAATCCGCGCGCCTATCGAAATCGGGGTCGCGCGAAATATCATCTGGGGTGGGGCGCGGGCCTTGCGCCGCGACGTCGCGCGCAACGAACGGCGGCAGCGTATCCCTGTCCTCATGTATCATAGCGTCTCCGATGATGGTCCGGCCGCGCTCGCCCGTTTCCGGCTCACGCCCGCCGCATTCGCCAGCCAGATGGCATGGCTGCGCGCCAATGGCTTTCACGCGATTAGTTCAGATCAGTTGGAAGTGTGCATCGCCAAGCGCCAACCATTCGTTGGCCGCCCAGTTCTTATCACCTTCGATGACGGCTTCCAGAATTTTGCCGACCATGCCTGGCCGACCTTGCGTGCGAACGACCTGACCGCGGAAGTGTTCCTGGTGACGGACCTTGTGGGGGAAAGTGCACAGTGGGACGCCCACAACGGTCCGCCGACGCAACTTATGGGAGCGGGGACGGTGCGACGCCTCGCCGCCGAAGGCGCGTTCTTCGGAAGCCACATGGCGACGCATCGCGCGATCGATGGTCTGTCGAGTTCTGACCTGGCCGCCGAGCTCCTGCGCTCTCGTATGTTCATCGAACGGTGGACCGGTCGTCCAACCACGGCGTTCACGGCACCCTTCTCTGTCACCGACGGACGGCTTGGCCGGCTGGCCAGGGAGTGCGGTTATCGGATCGGCTTCGGCGCCAGACACGGGCCGGCGGACCTCGATTGCGATCCCATCGACCTTCCGCGTATCGAGATTCGAGGGGATCGCTCGCTCGATGACTTTGTCGCCACTGTCGAGGCCGTGCTCGAATAAACGGTGAACGTATCAGTGTCATTGCTCCCACTCACAATAGGCAAGACACAATCGACGAGACGCTCCGCAGCGTGCGCGCCAAGTCTATCGTGCTCTCGACGAGATTATTGCGTTGACGATGGCATTCTAGCGGTTGGAAGGACTGCTGTCGCAGCGCGCCCCAATGATCCACAAAGAACATCGCCAGTCAGAGGCGATGCAGAGCATTGCCAGAACCTTACATTCTGGCTCGTCGAGGCCGGTCTAGATTTGTGACAAATTGGTTCGCTTTTTGCTCAATGTCCCGCCGGTACCGCCTTCGCTAGTCTATTGGGCGACTTGGGACACGGCTGACATCAGCTCCTGCGGGTTTGGCGCCCCAAACATGTATCGCCCACCCTCTGGAACCTCCGTGAAGCTCCAGCGGACGATCCCCTGCCGGTCCAGCAGGAACTGACCTATCAGTTGTCCGTGTCCGGTCGCCATCATCTGCTCGTCGGCTTCGGTCAGTTCGTAGTGGTCCTTGTTGTTGAGGATTTCGCTGGCGGCAAAGGGATCCAAAGGACCGGGCAACTCGCCTGGCATGTCGACCCGCATGTCCTTTGCCGCTGCCATCGAGACCTTGTACGGCCAGTTCGTCTCGTTTTCGGTGAATTCGAGATTGGGCAGTCCAAAAGCACGATGTGAAGCGCGTTCAGGGTCCGAGGCCGCAAGCAGATTCGGCATCGGGTGGTAGCGGAAATAGAGACGCGCCCGTTCGATCGGCGTGTTGACCACCGTCAGGCTCCCCACGCCCCTTTCGCGCAACTCCGGATCGAGCCGCGCCTGGGCGGCGATATGGCGCCTGCAAAACGCACAATGCAGACCTCGAAACAGCCCGACCAGCACCGGCTTTTGTCCACGAAAGTCGTCAAGCGCGATCTTGCCTTCCTGGGTAATCGCGTCGAGTACCAAGTTCGGCGCGCGGTCGCCCGGTTGAAGCGGTAACAAGTCAATAGGCGCGGACATTTCAACCTCCCACCCGGCTAGTCGAGAAAAGGCAGCACCACAAGCGTTTCCGGATCCAGCCCGTGCTGGGCGCATGTTCCCTGCGCCAGGGAAAAGTAACGTTCGGCCTCGGCCAGATTGTCGAGGTCGAGATTGAGCGTTGCGAGACCATCATAGCACGGAAACAGCAACTGGGGCTCGCCCGTTTCGCGGGCTACGTCCAGTGCTTCCTCGAACAAGCCAACCGCCAGTTCCGGACGGCCGTTGCACTGGTGGATCTGCCCAAGCACGATCAACGGCACCGGCAGGTGCTCGCGCTGGTCGAGTGCCCGGTCGATCTCGATGGCCTTCTCTGCGGCAGGGATGCCCTCCGTCGGACAGCGATCCGTGAAAGTACAACAAGCGACCGCCAGATTGGCGAGGAGGCGCGCCTGGAAACCCAGATCACCAATATGGCGCGCCACTTCAAGACCGCGCCGACAGACCTCGATCGCCTTTGCCGGATCGATGGTCGTGTAAAGCACGCCGAGATTGGTGTAGCCGCGGCAGGCCGCGCCCAGTAGACCGGCGGCTTCGGCCAATTCAATGCTACGCTCAACCTGCCGCACGGCTTCACGGTCTCGTCCAAGGCGAGCCAGCGCGACAGCCTTGGTATTGAGTGCCTCGGCGGTCACAAGGGTGGCATCGCACCCTGCCTCGGAGGCACGCTCCGTCGTCAGAGCGCCGACGCAATCCAGCGCCGCGTCCGCCCATTTTGCCGCGAGAGCATGATCTCCGCTACGGAACGCCTGTCGGCCACGTTCTTGCCAGAGATGCGCCTGCTCGATCGGGGCATCCGCTCCATCGAGGAGCGCTGCCGCTTCAGCATAGCGGGATTCTGCGTTGTCGCGCTTGCCGACGTCCCAGAACAGGCGACCGATCTTGCGCAAAACGCGCGCCGAAGCGACACGATCGGCTGACTCGCGATATGCCTGCAACACCGTCTCGTAATGGCGGTGCGCGATCTCGCGGCGGCCTGCCGGACCGCTCAAATCGGCAATGCGCTCTGCAATTGCCAGTTTGAGCGGTGTCTGCCCGGTCGCGCCCAACGCAGTCAGTGCCCGCTCGTAGAAACGAAGGGCGTCGTCGTTGGCGTAGATCATGCGAGCGTGATCGCCCGCCGCCTGCAGGTAGTGCGCGCCCTTCTCCCGCTCGGCGCTCTGTGCGAAATGATGACCGAGCACGGTCAAATCCTCGAGCCGTTCCGGCTTGTCGCCGCACAGTTTCTCCAAGGCAGCACCGACCCGCCCGTGGATGTCGGTCCGGCGCTGCAAGAGCAGATTCTGGTAGATCACGTCCTGCAGCAATGTTTGCGTAAAGCGGTAGCTTTGCGACGAGACCGAGCCTGATCCGGCAACTTCCTCGATGATTTCGGCATCGCAAAGCAGTTCGCAGCCGGCTTCCAGCCGGCCAGGATCGGCTGTCACGGTTTTCAGAAGTGTGGCATCGAAGCGCGGGCCGATCACCGCGGCTTCCTGGGCCAACCGGCGTACCTCTTGGGGCAGCCGGTCGACGCGGGCGAGCAACATTGCCTGGATCGTGGCGGGGATGCCGGTTGCGACCTCGCCTGCCACAATCCGCCATCGCTGGCCCTCGCGCACCAGTACACCGCGATCGATAAGGCCGCGAACGATCTCCTCTATAAAAAGGGGGTTGCCGCCCGCGCGCTCGAGGATCTGGTCAAGAAGCCCTCCTGCGGAGTTTACCCAGCTCTCGCCGAAAAGCGCCGCTAACAGGCTGCGTCCGTCATCGCGGCTAAGCGGTGAAAGCCTGAGTGCTGTGTGACTGACCCGACTTGAGTCGAGCTGGCCGTGGTCCGGCTCCGGACGATGCGTGACCAGCAACATCAACCGCGTGCGCTCCAACCTGTCCATCACGAAACGCAGTGCCTCGAGCGACACGGCGTCGGCCCAGTGCAGGTCTTCGACGACAATCAACAGCGGCGACAACGCAAGCCGCCGTTCGATGATTGTGCGGACTGCGTAGAGAATTTGCCGCCGCAGCTGCTCGGGCTCGACATGCTGCAAGGTGGCATCGGGGTCGCCAAGACCAAGCACATGGTAGAGCAAGGGCATCAGCCGCTTCGCCTCCTCGCCCTGCAGGCCGAGATCGGCCAGCAAGCCTGCGAGCTTCCCCCGCATTTCGTCCCCATTGTCGTTCTGCATCATCCCGGCGGCACTGCGCACCACCGCGCCCAAGGCGCCAAATGATCGTTCGCCCAGCGGTGAGCACGTGGCCTGCCGCACGGCGACGTTGCGAAAACGATCCTCGTCGCCGACGCGGGCGACGAACTCCTTCACCAGCCGCGATTTCCCGATACCGGCTTCTCCAACGAGGCGGACAAGTTGGGCCGAGCCGCTGCACGCCTGGTCAAGGCTCGCCAGCATTCTATGCAGCTCAGCGTCACGACCTATCATCGGCGCGCTGAGGCCGAGCGCCTCGAGCCCACGCGCCGCACGCGGCGCCGCAAGCGGTGCATCCAGCCGATGGACGAGCACACTGCCGGCCTTGCCGCGAAGCACGACATCACCCAGCGGTTCGTAGGAGAAGGCATGCCGGGTCAGCTTGTGAGTGAGCTCGCCTACCAGCACCTCACCCGGTGCGGCCAGCGATTGCAGGCGTTGCGCCGTATTCACGGTGTCACCGGTAACCGAATAGGATTTGGCGGTGCCGATGCCCAATCCGCCGGTGACGACCGGACCGGTGTTTATGCCGATGTGGAGCAACAGCGGCGAGCCGGAGTTGGGCGCGCTTTCGCCGAGCCGCGCCGTCCGGGCGATCATGTCGAGAGCGGCGCGAAGCGCACGCTCCGGATCGTCCTCATGCGCGACCGGCGCCCCGAACAAGGCAAGCAGTGCGTCGCCGATGAATTTGTCGACGAAACCACCAAAGTTTCGCACGGCTGCCGTCAATTCCTTGAACAGTTCGTTCTGCAGCGCTTGCATCACCTCGGGGTCGAGCTGCTCGCTGAGTGTCGTGAAGCCGCAAAGGTCGGCGAACAGGACCGTTACCGTCCGACGATCGGCCTCTGAGACGGGTTGCAGCCCATCGCCTTCGATGTTCGGAAGCAGCGACGGAATTCGAGAAGGCGGCACAACGGTCCGGCTTGGTGTGGGAGCAGGCCGTTCGACCGCTTTTGCGGGCGCACCGACGCTTGCCCCACATTTCGGACAGAACTCGAAATCAGGTGCGCAGAGGTAGCCGCAACTTGCGCATGGCACGGGTTGGCGCCTGCCGCACCTCGGACAGAAAGCGTATCCGCTCTCAACCTCGAAACCGCAGCCCGAGCAGTCCATCGAAAGACCTCACTAGCTACCGTGACGGCGTGATCGCGCTACGCACGTCACGGACAAGGTATTCACAAGGATGAACCGTTAGCCGTCGACCGGCAAGCGGCAGCGCAAATCGGCATCGAGCGATCCGTGTGGCTCCGTGGCAGGGCGCTGTCGATTCAGGCGGCTGCGTCCTTTGCGAAAGTTCCCTCTTCCCCTCTGTCTTCCTGCTATTGTGGGGACGAGGAGACGGACCGATGAGCGAGAATCGCAAGCTGGCCGCAATCCTGGCCGCGGATGTCGTCGGCTACAGCCGGCTCGCGAGCGCGGACGAGGATCGTACCTTGGCGAGGTTGCGGGCCCTGCGCAGCGACCTGATCGATCCGATCATCGCTGTGCACAACGGGCGGGTGATCAAGCGTACCGGGGATGGGGCGCTGGTTGAGTTCCGCAGCGTGGTGGATGCCGTGCGTTGCGCCGTTGAGGTTCAGAACGGCATGGTGGAGCGCAATGCCGGCGTACCGCAGGACCGCCGCATCGAGTTCAGGATCGGTATTCATCTGGGGGATGTCGTTGAAGAAAGCGACGGCGACCTGATGGGCGACGGCGTCAACATCGCTTCGCGTTTGGAGGGCGTCGCGGCGCCCGGCGCCATCTGCCTGTCCGAGGATGCCTATCGCCAGGTCAAGGCGAGGCTGGACCTCTCGGTCAGCGATCTCGGCAGCACGCAGCTCAAGAACATCGCCGAGCCCATCCGGGTCTATTCGCTGCAAGTCGGTAGCGCCGGGACCAAGGCGACCCCGGAAACCGCGACGGGCAGGCCGGCGACGGCAGCGCCGCCGAAGCTGTCGATCGCCGTACTGCCGTTCACCAACATGAGCGGTGACGCCGAACAGGACTACTTCGCCGACGGCATCTCCGAAGACATCATCACGGCGCTGTCCAAACTGTCGCAGCTCTTCGTCATCGCACGCAATTCGTCGTTCACCTTCAAGGGCCAGAACGTCCGTGTGCAGGAGGTGGGCGCGAAACTCGGCGTGCGGCATGTGCTTGAGGGCAGCGTACGCAAGTCGGGGAACAGGGTGCGCATCACCGCGCAGCTCATCGATGCAACCTCGGGCGGCCATCTTTGGGCGGAGCGGTTCGATCGCGAGCTGACCGACATATTCGCCGTGCAGGACGACGTGACGCAGCAGATCGTCGGTGCGCTGGCGCTCAATCTGACCGAGGGTGACCGTCAGCGGCTGGCGCCCGAGCACCCGCGCAACGCGGAGGCGTATGACTGTTTCCTGCGGGGCCGGGAGCTGTGGCACCGGCTGACGAAGGAGACCAACGTCGCAGCCCGCGACGTCTTGCAACGTGCCATCGACCTGGACCCGAACTTTGCCTCTGCCCACGCTTTCCTCGCACTCACGCACGGACTCGACTACCTCAATAGGTGGAGTGCCTCGCCGCCGGAATCGATGGCGCAGGCGGAAGAGGTCGCAACGCGAGCGGTAACGCTGGATGGCAGCGATCCCTGGGCGCACTGGGCGCTGGCTATAGCCAAGCTGTACACACGACAGCACGATGGGGCCATCGACGAGGCCGAGCGCGCGATCGTCCTCAATCCGAACTTCGCGGAAGGGCACGTCATCCTCGGCGAGGCGCTGTACTATTCGGGCAGACCCGAGGAGGCCCTCGAGAGTTTCGCCCGGGCGAAGACCTTGAATCCATACTTTCCAGATGTGCTTCTGCATTTCCAGGCTTTGGCGGCGTTCCAACTGGGAAGGTACGAAGAGGCCGTTGACCTCTTGCTGCAACGGCTGGCTCGCAACGCTGTCACCGACGTCTCTCGCGCGCTTCTGGCCGCCTGCTACGGCCATCTCAGCCGTTTCGCCGAGGCCCGCGCGGCATGGCAGGAAGTGCTTCGCCTCAACCCCGACTATTCGCTGGAATACCGTCGCAAGGTCTTGCCCTACAAGAACCCTGCCGATTTCGAACTCGTGGTGGACGGGCTCCGCAAGGCCGGTGTCGTGCAATGACAGGAGGCCATGTCAGGTCGCCTTGATCCCAGCCTGGCCGATCTTGCGCCATCGAGCGTTTTCGCGAACCAGTTTCAGGTCGTCGGTCGTCTCGGCAAATGTCCGCAATCGGTATTGCCGGAGCAGTTCCGGGAAAAGCGCCCCTTCCGGCAGGCCGGCAAGCTGCTCGCGGACCGAGATCTTTTCATCGATGACGCGCATGCCCCAGGCATTTTCCCGAACCTGCAGCTCCGCAGCCAGATCGCGCTCTTCCGGCGCGTTTTCATCTAGCGCAGCCAGCAGGATCGAGTGGAAAAGCGCTACATAACCAATCTGTCTCAGGCCACCCACAACCCGCACGCGCGGCAATATGGCGAGGACGAGGAACATCAGGAACAAGTTCGGCAGCAGCACGCCGTCCAGCAGCGCCTGCCTGAGATGCGGCCGCTCGAACGGGATGGAAAGACCATGCGGCCTGTCAGGCTCGATCAGGTGCCCGTTCTCGAGGACGAGCTTGCGCACGCGCTCCTCGCGGATGCCCCAGAAATAAGCCGTGGCATTGGGCAGGAATCTGCCAAATGGGGTCGATGCGGCCTCTTGCAAGGCACGGTCGAGACGCTGGCGCCTTGCGGGCTCAATGAGCAGTCTGGACAGGAGGCTGCCGTCATATTCCAGATGCCGAGCCATGGCAGCCGCGGCGAGCCGATCATCGATGAAAACCGGCAGGGCCATGCCGGAACGATCCCAACTGGCGACTAGGTCTTCGTTGAGCTCTGTGAGCGCATCGGCGGCGGTTGCAAACACCTTGTCCTGGCTGGCGAGCAGTGTGCCCAGCCAGCGACTGGCGTCCGTCTCATTGCCCACCGCTTCGAGCGCGCTCGTGTTGAGGGTGACGGGACCGGCCGCGCAGGCGCTTTTGCGGCACAGCTTGTGGCGCCCCATGCCGAACAGGTTGACCTTGTCGTCGCCGACATCGAGCCATCCCGGCCCCTCCCGGCCAACTGTCTCCATGGTCATCGTCGTTCCCATGAAGCTGAAGAAGACGGACAGCCCGTTTTCGACCGCGCCGAGCCAGGCAAGCAGGTGGGCGTCGAAGGTGATCCGGTCCATCAGAAGCAGGCAGTGCAGGCCTGACTGAATCACCGGTCTGTGCTCGAACTCTTCGAGGGCCTTGCCGATCTCTTCAGGCTGCATGATCACGCCGAGGCGCTGCTGCAGGACGTCGCGCAGGATTGAGCGGGCAGCGATCGCCGGGCTCGATGCAGGCCTTGGCAAGGGCCGCCACAGATGGCGGGCGTATTCGGAAACCGGTGCATTCCAGTTCTGCTCAATGTCACGCACAACTTCCGGGCAAAGCAGCGACAGCACAGCCAGAATGTCCGCCGGAGGCGCAGAGGTAGGGTCAAGGACGGCAGTCATTGGTCCCGTCTAGCCGCTTGCGGTGCAAACGCCAAGGGAGACCAGACTCGGCACGAATTGTTGGATTGGCAGTTGAGGCCCGACAGCGGATCTTAGAACCGCAGCCGGGCCATGCTCAGGAGGTCGTGGTACCGCCCGTTGGTAAAACCGGCCTTCACATGCCGGCCTTCGACCTCAAAGCCGTGGCTTGCGTAAAGACGGATGGCCGGTTCGTTGTCGGCATAGACGGTCAATTCGACCCGCTTCAAGGCGCGCCAATTGTCGGCCACGTCAAGCAACGCGCCAAGAATGGCCGAGCCAATCCCCTTGCCGACAAAGGCATCGTCAAGGCCGATATTGATCTCGCCGATATGCGAACGGCGCGGCGAACCCTGCACGACCAGGCTGCCATGGCCCACGACCCTGTCGTCCAATTCCGCAACGATCCAGGTGGTTTCCTGGCCGGACTTGGCGATGCGCCGTTCCACCTGCTCCACCCTCTCGAAAGGCATCCTGAGCGTGCCCTCACGGAAGCCCGGCATGTTGAAGATGGCGCAAAGCGCCTCCGCATCGCTTGGCCGGACGGACCGGATTTGCGGCTGGATCTTCTCGGGGGATGGCGAGGTGGTGCTGGTCATGGCGTTCCGGTGAAGGCAAGAGGCCCGGCACGATGCACCGGACTGCACCTGAAAATCCAGCCGTCTCTACAACCTATGATGCCGATTGCGCGCTGAAATACCGGAAGGCGCCGTAGAGTTTGAAGGCGCCGCTGACGCCGATCCAACCGAAAAGGGCGAGCCAGCACAATGTCCCGGTCGCCGTCCAGCCGATCCGGTGCACGGCGGCGTCGGTGATGACGAGGCCAAGGATGGCAAGCAGGCCAACCAGAAACTGCGCCAGGCCGAGCACCAGCAGTTCCTCGCGCGGCGCGCTTTTCCAGACGAGATATACGCCGCCAGCGCCAGCGAGGAAGATGGCGCTGTAGACCTGGGCGTGGAAGGGATCGACCGACCATGGCCAGGTGCGGCTGACCATCAGGGGATACAGCAGCATGCCGACGCCATAGAGCCCAAGGATCGTCGTTTCCGCCAACATGTAGCCGCGCCATGCGGGATTCAAAGTCACGCCTTTCGCTGAAGGGCGGGCCCTGGCCTGCCACAGGAACAGCCCGGATACCGCGGCCGAGGCAAGATAGACCAGGAACCAGAGCCAGGTCGCTTTTCGCTCGAAGTCGAAATAGCCGAGATTGATCAACGAAACCGCCGACACGATGACGGTGAAGATGAAGGCCATGACGAGCACCAGCCTGCCGGGCGACCACCGGTTCCAGAACAAGAGCGCCGCCATCACCGCCATTTCGGCGGTGTAGAAGCCGCCGAGGAAGCGGGCACTGAATGGCGTGACTGGCCAGGGCCAGCGCGGCTTGACCAGGGCCGGCGCGAAAAACAGGCCTGCGCCGACGATCAGGACGATGATAACCCCTGCGGAGAAAAGGCGCAGAGCCGCAGGAAATGGCGGGTTGTCGGATGTCGGCATGGGAGACGGTCCCAAAGATGAATGCCCCATGACCCATCATAGTGCCGCTTGCGGCTGTTGAAAATCGGCCGAATGGAAATGAATTGTCACCCGGCTTATCTACTCGAATGGCCATACGGTCCGTTTCGAAGTAAAATAGAACACCCGGATTAAAGAGCGGTCCGGTCAACACGCCGCGGGGGTGCATTTTCCGGAGCCTGCACGATGAACGAAGCTCAGGACCTGTTCTCGCTTCTGCGGCAATCGACCGATGTCGATCCACAGGCAATCGACGCGATCAAGCGAACAATCGCGGAGGGCAAGGACCGCGAACTTTGCCGCATCAACGCGCCAGCCTTCGCCAGCAAGCATGGCCTCGACGAGGAACGCACCATAGGCGCGTTTCTCCATGCGGCGCGGGTGGGCATCTTTGACATTTCCTGGAATGTTCTGTGTCCCGGCTGTGGCGGCGTGCTCGACACCAATGCAACGCTGAAAACCATGCAGAAGGAAGAATACACCTGCGCGCTGTGCGCCGAGGGCTATTCGCCGACCCTCGACGAGATGGTCGAGGTGACATTCACCGTCAGTCCCCGCATGCGCAGGATTGCCGCCCACAATCCACACGAACTGCCGTTGGTGGAATATTTCCGCCAGATCTACTGGGCGTCCGGCGTCGATCTGCCGGATGAGGATTTCGCGAAAAAGATTGAAGCGTTCTCGCTGGAGGATATCGAGCTTGCGCCCGGTGAAAAGGCGGTTCTGCCCATACAGCTTCCGTCCCAATTCATCATCGTGTTCGAGCCGGTCACCCACTCAGCGCAGTTCATCGACGTCAAGGGCGAACCAACAAAGGAGCGCCGAAGCCTCTCCTTGGTCTTTGACCGCGACCATGTCCAGAACCAGACGCTGGAGATGCAACCCGGCCCGTTGCGCATTTTGCTGGAAAACAGGACCGACACCCGCGTGCTGCCGACGGTCTTTATCGCTGGCCAGCAATTGCATGATCTCCTCGGTAAACGCCGGCCCTTCCTCACCGCCAAGCGCCTGCTCACCAACCAGACGTTCCGCGATCTCTATCGCGCGGATACGCTCGACATCAACCAGCGCCTGAAGATCACCAGCCTGACCTTCCTGTTCACCGACCTGCGCGGATCGACCGCGCTTTACGAGCGGGTGGGCGACCTTTCGGCCTTCGATCTCGTACGCGCGCATTTCCAGGTGCTGCACGAGATCGTCGCGGCGGAGGCAGGCGCGGTGGTGAAGACGATCGGCGATGCGGTGATGGCGACCTTCGCGACGCCTGATCGCGCGATAGCTGCGGCCCTCAGGATGCGCGATGCCATGCGTGCGCTCAATGACAAGAGCGGGCGCGAGGATCTGCTGCTCAAGATCGGGGTCCATGCCGGCCCCTGCATCGCGGTGTCCATGAACGAGCGACAGGACTATTTCGGCCAGACGGTCAACATTGCTTCGCGGGTCCAGAACCTTGCCAACGCACAGGCGATCTTCGCCACTCGTGCTGTGGTCGACGACGATCTCACCGCCGATCTGCTGCGCAGGAACGCGCTGACGCCCGTGCCTCACGAAGTCTCGCTGCGCGGCATTGAGCGGGAAATAGCAGTATATACGATTCCTTGAAGACTTGGTCCCTGAAGACTCGTCTCCGCCCTCACACGCGCCTGGAGAGAAAATAACGATCGGCGGGCTCCGAGGTTGGCGGCGGGAGGCGTTGCAACTGCGGGTGATCGAGCGGTGTGCCGCTGACCGCGAAGCCGCCGACGCGAAGCATTCGCGCAATCAGATCGGGAAGCCAGGTATTGGTCACTGCATCGCGATCGTCATAGCCGGTGCCGATGTCGGCATGAACAAGAGCGGCATCGATGCCGATGAACCTCTTCGCTGTCTCGCGTATCTCACCGAGCACGAGGTTTTCAGCTTCGGGAATTGAGCTGGCGTGTGCGCCCACTTCGCGGTCGAACACCACGATCCGGCGTCCGGGTAGGCGCTCGCGCAGATGATGGAACGTCCGGCCATTGCCGAGGCCCAGCTCGAGCACGAGCCCCTCCATCTTCGCCACCTCGACGCAGACTTGGTCGAGAATGTCGCGCTGTGCGGTCATCCTGCTGATGAAATTCTCAAGGCGACTCATGTGCGTTTGTGTGTCCTCAACCAGCTAAAGAGATCGGCGATGCCCGCGACCAGAACGGGTCGCGGGTGAAACCCTGGGGCGACGTGTCAAGCCCCGATCGAGTCTCGCCGCATATAGAGGCGAACGATGGAAACCGCAACAACCGAGCAGGCAGCCGACAAGGATCATACCGGGTGGAGCCGGCGGCCGGCGCGCGGCGGAGTAGCGATGTCACTTGTAGGGGTCTGCGGCGTCCCGCAGGCCGTCGCCGAGGAAGTTGAACGCCAAGATGACGAGAATGACGGGGAGCATCGGCAAAAGCAGCCATGGATAGAATGCGATCACGCTGACGCTGCGTGCCTCGGTGAGCAGGATGCCCCAGCTGGTTGTCGGCGCCCTCAGGCCGAGCCCGAGGAAGCTCAGCGCCGTCTCGCCAAGGATCATGCCCGGTATGGAGATCGTCGCCGTCGCGATCAAATGCGACATGAAGCCGGGAATGAGGTGACGCCCGATGATGCGGCTGCTGTTGGCGCCCATCAATTGCGCGGCCAGAACGTAATCCTCCTCGCGCAGGGCTAGAAGCTTCGAACGAACGGCCCGCGCCAGTCCGGTCCAGTGGATCAGCCCGAGGATGACGGTGATGCCGAAGTAGATCAGGATCGGGCTCCAGGTTATCGGCATGATCGCCGCCAGAGCCAGCCATAGTGGAATGCTGGGGATCGATTGCAGAACTTCGATTATCCGTTGAACGATCAGGTCGAAGAGACCGCCGTGATAGCCGGCCAGTCCGCCGATGACTATGCCGAGCAGGAAGCTGAAAATGATGCCGACGAGGCCGATTGTCAGTGAAATGCGTGCGCCATAGATGATGCGAGAGAGCACATCCCGCCCCAGCCTGTCGGTGCCGGCGAGAAAGAGTTGGCCGTTTTCGGCAGGGCAGACAAAATGCCTGTCCCCTTCGATCAGGCCCCAGAACCGGTAACTGTCGCCCTTGCAGAAGAAACGGATCCGCTGAACATCATCCTGCTCCTCGATGTAGTTTCGCTTGAGTGTGTCCATATCCAGCGTCATGTGGCGGCCATAGACGAATGGCCCGACGAACTGGCCGTTGTGGAACAGGTGCACCCCCTGCGGCGGCGAATAGATGTAGTCCATGTTGCGCGTGTGCAGATTGTAGGGCGCCAGGAACTCGCAGATCAGTATCCCGAAATAAAGCGCTGCCAGGAATATGCCGGAAACAACGGCAAGCCGGTGCCTTCGGAATTTCCACCACATCAGCCGCAACTGCGACGCCTGAAAGACCTTCGATTGCTCCGGCGTCATCGCCTCGACCGACTCCAGGTCAAAGGGCGCGATGGAAACGTAGTGTTGCAGTGGAGCACCTGGAGCGGGCAGCGGCGAAGGTGTGTTCATTTGGTGCTGCCGCCTTGCAAACGAATTCGTGGATCAAGCAGCGCCAGCGCCAGGTCGGAAATCAGGACACCGATGACCGTCAGGAAGGCAAGGAACATCAGGAACGACCCCGCCAGATACATGTCCTGGCTCTGCAGCGCCCTGATCAGCATCGGCCCGGTCGTTTCCAAGGACAGGACGATCGCGGTGATTTCGGCGCCTGAGATGATGGCCGGCAGGATAGAGCCGATGTCGGAAATGAAGAAATTGAGCGCCATGCGCAGCGGATATTTGACCAGCGCCTTGAAGGGATGAAGGCCTTTGGCGCGCGCGGTCACGACATACTGCTTGTGTAGCTCATCAAGCAGATTGGCGCGCAGCCGCCGGATCATGCTTGCCGTGCCCCCGGTGCCGATGATCAAGACCGGGATCCAGAGATGGGCGAGGATCGACTTCGCCTTGGCCCAGCTCATCGGCTCTCCGAGATATTGCTGGTCCATGAGATGGCCGATGGACGTGCCGAACCAAATGTTGGCGAAATACATCAAGATCAGCGCCAGCATGAAGTTCGGAATGGCAAGGCCGAGAAGGCCGAAGAAAGTCAGGCCGTAGTCGCCCCAGCTATATTGATGCGTGGCGGAGTACATGCCGATCGGAAAGGCGATGAGCCAGGTGAAGATGATCGTGACGAAGGAAACCAGTACGGTCAGCCACATTCGGTCCCCGACGACGTCGCGAACCGGCAGCTCATATTCGAAGGAATAGCCGAAATCGCCGTGCAGCATCCCGCCGACCCAGTAGAAGTAGCGAATGACCGGCGGCTGGTCGAAACCATATTCCTTGCGCATCATCTGGATGCGATCGGAATCCACCGCTTCGCCCTGAGCTCGAAGCTCGGCAACATAGCTGTCGAAATAGTCGCCTGGCGGAAGTTCGATGATCGTGAACACCAGCGCCGATATGACCAGCAGCGTTGGAACCATTACGGCAATGCGCCAGACAATATATCGAAGCACGCTCAGGTCTCTCCAAGCCAGAATGTATCGGGCATATAGACGCCGAAATAGGCAGTCGGGTCGTAGCCGTAGAGCGCCTTGTCAGGCAGGTTGTGCAGCCGCGAGGACGCCAGAACCGGCTGGTACGTTGCGTTCACCGTCCCGATTGAAAACACCTGATCGGTGTAGATCGATAGCATTGAATTCCAGATTTCGGCGCGCTCCGCGGCTTCGGTTGATGCGTTCCAGCGCTTGAGCAAAGCGATCAGCTCGACCACAGGCGGAAGATCGGGCGCTTCACCGACCGTGCCATGAGACAAGTAGTGAGCACCCCAGAGCGGCCATTGCAACTGGTCGTCGATGGTGGGGGCCAACTGGTACGGGTTCATGTCGGCGGTCGGCACGCCGTTGTCGATGCCCGACCACATCGACATCATGATCTCGCCGCCAAGTGCGCGGCTGCGGAAGATGTCTCGCTGCGAAGTCCGGATAAACACAGCAATGCCGATCTTGCGCCAGTGATCTGTGATGAGTTCGAGCGCGTCGGTTTCCAGGGTGCTTTCGCCGGCCGTTTCCACGATGACCTGCGCCGTGCGTCCGTCGGGAAGTAGCCGCAAGCCGTCATCGTCACGCGTTTGAAGCCCGACCTCGTCGAGCAGCGCATTGGCCTTGTCGGGATCGTGGGCGACCCAGGCTTTCGCGAATTCCGGCCGGTAGAGCGGGCTCTCCGGCAGGACCGTATCGGCACTTTCCTGCGCCAATCCGTAGAACACGGCCAAATTGATCTCGCGCCTGTCCACAGCGAGCGAAAGCGCGCGGCGCACGCGCACGTCACGAAAAAGGCCGCGCCACACCTGGTCGGCACAATTCAGATTGGGCAGCAGCGCCAGCCGCGAGCCCTGCGTGCGTTTCCACAGATGCATCTTCACCGGGTAGCGCTTCTCCGCGTCCTTCAGGAAGGAGTAATCGGCGAAGTCAATTCCCATGCATTGCAGGTCGCTCTCGCCCGCACCAGTCTTGGCGGAAATGATCGCCGACGAACTGACATTCATGACAAACCGGTCAATATAGGGCAGTTGCCGGCCATTTTCGTCAATTCGATGAAAGAACGGGTTGCGCTCGAAAATGAACTGCTCAGCCGGCGGCTTGGTCCGGTTCTGCCAAGGATCCAGCGTCGGCAACTCCGGGTTCTCCGGGCGATACTGCCGAGACATGCGGATATGCAAGAGCGTCCATTTCTTGGCCCGGTACTCCTTCATGAGACCGGCCAGCCGGAATGGATCCTGGTATTTTTTGTGAAACTGCTTGAGATAGGCGGCCGGCAGAACAAGCGGTAGAGGCGAAGCAGCGGCGAGCTTTGGCAGGAAGTCGGGATTGGGCGCATCCCAACTATAGCGGACCGTCAACGGATCGACGATGTCGAAGCGAGGCGCCTTGCCGTCCGCCAGCAGGGCCGGGGCGAGCCCGCCTTGCGAAAGCTCATCGTTCAGCCAGACATCCTCCCAGCAATAGCGAAAATCCTCCGGCGTCAGCAGGCTACCGTCGGACCATTTATGTCCTTCCCGTATCTTGAAAGTGAAGACGCGATCATCCGCTACGTTGAAACTTTCGAGAATGTCGGGTTGCATGTTAAGCTTTTCGTCATAGCCGACCAGGCGAGCATACCCATAGATCGTCATCATCCGGATATCCTTCTGGCTGCCGATGATCGTGCGCAGCGTGCCGCCATACTGGCCGGGCTGCCGGCCCATCGCAGCGAGATTCAACGCGCGCGGGCTCTTGGGCAGGCGTTCGGCGAGTGCCGGCAGCGCCCTGGCCTTCAACTGCGGCTGAAGAAATTCCGGCTCCAGATCGCCGGCGCGCGACGTGCCCGGCAGAAATGCCGAAGCCATGAGGCCAAGGACGGTGCGCCGGCTGATCAATGGCGTAGCTCGCTCACATCGGCCGAACGTCGGGCCAGCACGAGGTGGCCGCCGCCAAGATCGAGCGGCGACAACTTGTCCTCGTCGCCCTCGTCGCGGAATTGCGGTCCCCATGCGCTGGTGTCCGAAGCGCCGCTGAGCTTCAGCGTCTTGAAATCCATCGGCCTGTCGAGATCGGGGAAAGGGACTGCGGCGACCAGCGAGCGCGTGTAGGGGTGGACCGGTTTCCTAAGCAGAATTTCGCGCGGCGCAAGCTCGACGATACGCCCGCCGCACATCACCGCGATGCGATCGGCCATGTAGTCCACCACCGCCAGGTTGTGGGATATGAATAGGTAGGTCAGGCCCAGTTCCTTCTGCAAGTCCTTCAGAAGGTTTAGGATCTGCGCCTGGACAGAGACGTCGAGTGCCGAAACCGGTTCGTCGCAGATCAGCAGTTCCGGCCCCAGTGCCAACGCACGCGCGATGCCGATACGCTGACGCTGCCCGCCGGAGAAACTGTGCGGATAACGCTTGATGAAGCGCGGATCGAGCCCGATTGCCTGCATCAGGCTCTTGACCGTGGCCAGCCGGGACGCGGCATTGCCACGTTGATGGATTTCCAGCGGCTCGCTCAAGATGTTCTCCACCGTCATGCGAGGTGAAAGTGACGAAACCGGATCCTGGAAGACCATCTGGATTTTCGCACGCAGCATGCGCAAGGCGCCTCTCTCGGCCTCCAAGACGTCGATCGGTCCATCGCGGCCGTTGAAGATCACAGAGCCGCCGCTAGGGGTGACGGCCCGCATGAGGATCTTGCTGACGGTGGTTTTACCAGAGCCGCTTTCGCCAACCAGACCCAGGCACTCACCCCGTCTGATATCGAAGCTCACGCCGTCCACGGCGCGAACAAGGGTTTGATGATCTCCGCCGAACCAGCCGGACTTGCGGGTGGTGAAGGTCTTTGTCAAATCCCTGACCGAAAGCAGGATGTCGTCCGGCCCCTTCGATGCCGGCGCCGTCTGCTTGCCGAGCAGGTTCCCGACATTGACCGGCACGTCGCGGAGCGCCTTTAGCCTTTCGCCAGGCTTCAGGTCGAAATGTGGAACGGCTGCCATCAGGCCCTTCAGGTAAGGGTGACTTGGCCGGCGGAATATCGCCTCGACAGGTCCCGCTTCCATGATCTCGCCATGGTAGATGACCACCACCTCGTCGGCGACATTGGCGACCACGCCGAGGTCGTGCGTGATCAGCAGCATCGCCATGTTCAGTTTGGTCTGAAGCCCGCGCAGCAATTGCAGGATTTGCGCCTGGATGGTGACGTCCAACGCCGTCGTCGGCTCGTCGGCGATCAACAGGGCGGGCCGGCAGATAAGCGCCATCGCGATCATGGCGCGTTGACGCAATCCTCCCGAAAGTTCAAAAGGGTACATGTCATAGGCACGCCTGGGATCGGGAAAGCCGACAAGGCCGAGCATTTCCTCGGTCCGCGCCTTGCGCTCCGCCCGAGCCATGGGTGTATGAATCTGCAGGGATTCGCTGACCTGGTTGCCGATCGTGTGCAGCGGCGACAGCGATGTCATCGGCTCCTGAAAGATCTTGCCGATGCGGCTGCCTCTCAGCGCCCGGATTTCGGGTCCGTCACGCGGCATCTGCAGGATGTCCTGCGTCGTGCCGGGCTTTTCAGGATCGGAAAACAGGATACGGCCGCGAACATGGGCTGTCCTCGGCAAAATGCCCATCACTGCCTGGCTGAGAACCGATTTTCCCGAACCGGACTCGCCCACAAGCGCGGTAACCTTGCCGGGCAGGACGCGAAGATTTGCACGCCTGACGGCATGTAACGGTCCCCCGATAATGGCAAATGAGATGCCAACATCCTCGATCCGCAGCAGGTCAACGCCTGTATTCATTCTCACACCAGCCCCACTCTGGAGGCCTGCCAGGCGGCAGGCCCAGAAATTAAGACTAGCGCATTGCCAGCCTAGAGCAACGTGGATTCGAAACGGTCGCCAGAGGCGGAGCCGGCGATGGACTGCACAGCAAGGCGTACGGATCGGATCGTGGCGGTTACTGAAGCTTCCTCCGGTCGCCCTCCGACAGCCGGGCGGCATCGCGATGAAGAAGCATGAGCTGCTCGGCTTCCGATCTTCGATCGTGAATCGGCTCCAGCGCAGCATCTTCATCGAGTGCGAGAGCACCCGACAGATCGGGTGAAAGCACCGTCAGCTTCTGCTTGATGCCCGCCAGTTCCTCGTTGCCGAGCGTCAGCCAGCTGTCGGCGCCGCAATAGCTGGCGAAGTCTTTGCTGGCGAGAACGCTGTGCGGATACTTCTTGGTCAGGGTCTGGAGGCGCTGCACCTCGTTTACAGCCGAGCCGAAGACAGAAAATGTCAGCCGGTCGGTAAGCCCGACATTGCCGAACATCACATTGCCGACATGCAGGCCGATACCAAATTTTATATGGCCCAATCCCTGCTTCTTTCTGCGCTGATTGAGATCCATCATGCGCGCGCTGGCCTTGCGCGCTGCCGCAAGAGCAGCCTGGCAGGCGATCTCGGACTGCGAGCGGTGCCTTTCGCAAGGGTAGACGGCAATGAAGCCGTCCCCTATGAAACTCATGATCTGCCCGCCTTTGCGATTGAACGGTGCAGCAACGGCGTCGAAAAACTGGTTCAGCGTATCGATATAGACTTCGCGGCCGGAGGTCTCGGCAAGTCTTGACGACCCGCGCATGTCGCCCATGACCAGCGCGGCCCGGATTGTATCACCCTCGCCGCGCTTGATCTGGCCGTCGAGCACGCGCCTGCCGGCGTCGCCGCCGAGATAAGTTGTCATCATGTTGTCGGCGAGCTTCGTGAGTACCGCCATCTTGGTTGCGATAGCGAGATGGTTCTGGATTCGCAGCAGCGCCGAAATCATGCTGTCGCTGAAGCCTGCGGCACTGTCGGTGGACCAGGACCCCAACATACCCTGACCGGTGTTGCCGTTGAAGGGATGGACGAAAGCCATGTAATCGGTGACGCCCATAAGCTTGAGTTCATCGAAAACAGGAAACTCGGAGGGCACCGACGCGTTCAACCGGCGCCGCAGATGGTCGAGCTTGTTGCTGAGCAGATGGTAGTATGGGCTGGTCAGGAATCTGTCGGAATGCACGCCGCTCTCCTTGCGGAAGCCTTCCATTTCCATGCCCTGGCCGCGAAGCCAGGTGAAGCCAAGCGCATCATAAAGCGGATGAAGCATCGAAAAACTCAAATGCACCCGCTTCAGCGGCAGGCCGGCGGCAGCCAGCCGTTCACAAAAGCCTTGTACCAATGTTTCCAGGTCGTTGCCGGCCAGCGCCGATTGGGTCAGCCAATCGGCAACCTTGTCCATGAGAATGGTGGAAATTTCTGCTTGCGCTGTGCTCATGCTATCTCGAAACCCGTCGAAGACGAGCCATCTCCTTTGATCCGCCAGACCCTCGAAGTGAATGAAACCGGCTTCGGCGGCAAAGCCGGCGAAGAATTCCCGGATGACTGTCGTTGCAGGCAAGCAGCAGGCGTAACTGCATCTATCTCCTGGCACACATATTTGGCGAGGCTCCCGGCGGAGTGCAATCCCGATCCTGACATCGGGCAAAAAATTTCGCCGGCTCGGACGCCGTCAGGCCTTCACCACCGTCTCTCGGGCTAGTCCGAGACGGCCAAAAACATTTCGTGTGTCGACGATCAGAAGGGCGTGATCGGCGATCGCCTGATAGTCGATCGCATCATGGTCGGTTGCAACGAGGACAGCATCGAAATCCTTCAAGACCGCTTCGGTCAATTCGACCGAGCGACGCCCCTTGATCGCCATATGCTCCCGTGTGGTCGGGATCTCGGTAACATGCGGGTCGTGGAATTCCGCCTTGCCGCCCCATTCCTCGATGAGTTCAATGAGCCGTAGTGAGGGGCTTTCGCGGATGTCGGGCACATTCTTTTTATAGGCCAGCCCGATGATGAGAATGCGCGAGCGGCTGAGCGCCTTGCCGCAGCGCCGGTCCAGAGCTTTGGCCAGTTCATCGACGACATGACTCGGCATGGCCGTGTTGATCTCTGCCGCCAGCTCGATGAAGCGGGTCGGCAGTTCGTATTCGCGCGCCTTCCACGTCAGGTAGAAGGGATCGATCGGAACGCAGTGACCGCCAAGTCCGGGGCCAGGATAGAAAGGCATGTAGCCGAAGGGCTTGGTCTTTGCAGCCTCGATCACCTCCCAGATATCGATGCCCATCGCTCCGAGCACGATTTTCAACTCGTTGACAAGGGCTATATTGACCGAGCGGAAGATGTTTTCCGTGAGCTTGACCGCCTCGGCGGTCGCCGTGGTGGAAACCGGAACGACGGTCTCGATCACGCCCTGGTAGAATGCCTGCACGAGCGTCGCCGCCTCGATACCGTCGCCTGCCACGACCTTGGGGATCGTCGCGACTTCAAAGCTGCGGTTGCCGGGATCCTCGCGTTCGGGCGAGAAACCGAGGAAGAAGTCTATCTTCGATTGCAATCCGGTTTCTTCCAATATGGGCTTGATCACATCGTCGGTGGTGCCGGGATAGGTGGTCGATTCCAGCACGATCAGCTGGCCGAGACGCAGATGCTTGGCGATGGTGCCTGCCGTGTTCCTGACGAAGGAGAGGTCCGGCTCACGATGTTTCGTCAGCGGTGTTGGAACGCAGATGATGATGACATCGCAGACAGTCAGTTCGACAAAATCCGCAGTGGCACGGAACCGACCGCTAGCCACCTCGCCGGCAAGGGCAGTCGACGTTACCGCCTCAATGTAGGATTGGCCGTTGTTCAGGCACTCGACCTTCCGGGCTTCGATGTCGAAACCGGAAACCGGGAAGCCGGCGCGCGCGATCGCAACCGCCAGCGGCAGCCCGACATAGCCCAGTCCGATCACTCCGACTTGCGCGGCGCGCGTCGAAATCCGGTTCAGAAGACGGTCATATGGCGATCGTGAGGCGTCCAAAAATCTGTTCTTCCGTCAATTCGGACAGGCTGTCCGCTTCCATGGCGAGGCTCACCTGGTCCCAACAACCATGGCGGAGGCATATTGCGGAAGGTCGATTTCCGCAAGCCTTCATCAGACCAGCAGCTTCGCCTTCAGGCTTGCGGCAGCCATCGCATAGCCGCCGGCGGCGCCATCGATGAAATGAATGTGATCGCGCTGCAGGGGCGACGCGACGAGGCATGTCATCAAGGCCGATTTCTGGCGGTGCAGGCCGTAGCTGCAGATGCCCGCCTCTTCCGCCTGTTTCAGCCGGCTCTCGATGCGTTGCAACACATCCGCGTCAACGTCGATGGTCATCTTCAAGCCGTCGTCGAACTTCCGGAAATCCGAATTGCTTGCCACTTCGCGTTTGTAGACTTTTGGATCGAAACGACCGATGGTCCAGCCAAATCTATCGGCGACCGCAGTAAGCGTCATCAGAAAGATCACCCACAGCTTCGCCAGCCATCGCCGCCCTGGCGGCGCCGTGGCCCGCGCCTCGACATCGAGACCGGCTGGCAGCAGACTGTAGCCCGGCCCGTCCACCGGCACGGGGTGGCCATCGCGCTCCTGCCTGCCGGCAAGGGCAATGATGTCGGAAGCCAGAAACTGAAAACCGCGCAAGTCGCGCGACACCCCCGGTATGGCTATGATCGAGACGATTTCGCCATGCCGGGCTTCTATCGGGTTCCAGCGGCAGGAGAGGCCGGTCAGATCCGGCCGCGCGCCGGCCGGCGCGGGTTCGATGCGGTAGCGTCCCGCTTTCATCTCGGCTTCCGCCCAACTGCCGCCACCGCCGGCGAACATGGCATAAAAGACAGCTTCGGAGGCCTGGAACCTCGCCACGCGAACGTCGAGGCCTTGCGCCCTTATATCCTTCATCGGCACGATTGCGGCACGCAAGGTCAGGTCCAGTTCGTCCGCCACCCATCTCTGGACAGCCGCCAGCGCGTTGCGGGTGACGTCCAGAGCCGAGCCGGGAAACGCCACGAGCGCGCCGTCGCCACCGAAGACAAAGGGAAGATCTTGCCGTCCCAGCGCATTGAGCAGCGCCGAAATGACGCTGGCACCGGCCATATTGACGGTTTTATAGCGCCCGGCCTCGATCGCCTTGGTCGAGCCGACGATGTCGGCGGTGGCCAGCGCCCAGCCATCTGGGAGAGGCCGATAGTTATCGATATCGGCAACGCTTTCGAACTTTGCGAAGACCGGCAAGGAAGCGACAAACGGATCGGACGCGGCAGCTGTTTCCATGAGCATCAGATAGCACACTCCATTGCTTGAAGTTGAGTAGATCGTGCCTGGAAATTGACTTGCGTAGGCTTTCCGATGATAGGGTTCGCCGATGCGAATTGCCTTCTACGCGCCGCTGAAGTCACCCAATCATCCCGTTGTCTCCGGCGACCGCCAGATGGCGCGAATGCTGGTCAAGGCGCTGGAGCATGGAGGGCATAGCGTCGAACTGGCATCCGAGTTGCGCTTCTATATACGCCAACCGGAGCAGAAAGGTTTCGATGCGCTCAAGATCGAGGCCCGAGAGGAAGTCGCGCGGCTGGCAAAGCTTTGGGATCGTGGCAAGCCCGATCTCTGGTTCTCCTATCATCCCTACTACAAGGCGCCCGACCTGATCGGACCCGAGCTGGCGTCGGCCTTTGGTGTCCCCTATGTGACAGCGGAAGCCTCCTATTCGAGGCGGCGCGACGCCGGCGTGTGGGCCGATGCGCAAGCCTTGGTGGCGCGAGCAGTCGAACAGGCAGCGCTGAATATCTGCTTCACGCAAAGGGACCGTCGGGGGCTGACAGATGCGATACCCGACGCCGCTCTTGGCATGCTTCCACCCTTCATCGACACATCGGCATTCCGGGAAACGCCGGCACGGGGTTGCCCGACGCGCCTCGTTACCATCGCCATGATGCGCCCGGGCGACAAAGCCGAAAGCTATCGCATGCTGGCGCGAGCGCTCGGTTCGATCGGCCACCTGCCATGGACCATGTCGGTCGTCGGCGACGGGCCTGCCCGCGACGAGGTCAAAGCGCAATTCGCCGGGTTGCCCGCCGACCGTATCGAATGGCTTGGCGCGATTGAGCCAGCCGCCGTGCCGGATGTCCTCTCCAGTGGGGGAATCTACGTCTGGCCGGGTTACGGGGAGGCCTATGGCATTGCCTATCTCGAAGCACAGGCCGCCGGTCTTCCGGTGGTGGCTCAGGACGTTGCCGGCGTACCGGAGGTCGTACGGGAAGGCCAGACCGGGTTTCTCACCCCGCCGGGCGATGTGGCGGCATTCGCTTCTGCCATCGAAAGGCTGCTGGCCCGTAACGACGAAAGAACCATCATGTCCGCGAAAGCCAGGCGTTTCATCCTCGAGGAACGTTCCCTCGGAGCTGCGGCGGCGCGTCTGGTCGAACTTCTTCAGAAGATCCCGGCTTCATGACATCCGATCAGATCTGGCAGCCATTGGTGGACGAACTGGCGTGCCGGCAACGGGCGGGCCGCAAGGCAGAGTTCTGGCTGCGCGACGATGACGCCGTGGATCCGACCCCCGCGCTTAATCGGCTGCTCGACCTGACCGGTGAATTCGCGGTTCCGGTCACTCTGGCCGTCATTCCGGCCCTGACCGATGAGAAGCTTGTCGTCCGGCTTCAGGAGGCGCCGCATGCCACGGTCGCGATCCATGGCTGGGCGCACCGAAATCATGCGCCCGAGGGCCACAAAAAGCAGGAGCTCGGCGCGCATCGGCCACGCGAGGCGGTACTCGATGATCTGGCTCGCGGGCTGTCGCACGTGACCGGCCTGCATGGCGCACGCGCCGTTCCGATGCTGGTGCCGCCCTGGAACCGGATCGACGCCGGCTTTGTACCCGACCTTGGATCGACAGGATTTGCGGCATTGTCGGTCTATGGGCCGCCGAAGCCGGCTTCACTGGCGGTCATCAACAGCAATGTCGACATCATGGATTGGCATGGCACGCGCGGTTGCCGCGATCATGGTCTATTGGTTCAGGCTATTATCGCGCAATTGCAGCATGCATTCGATGGCGGCGAACCGGTCGGCCTGCTCACCCACCATCTCGTCCATGATGAATCGGCCTGGCTTTTCCTCGAACGGCTGTTCGCAGTCACCGCACGGACCGAGGCCTGCGTGTGGCTTCCGATCAAGACATTGATCGGGCGCAGCGCCGGCAAAGGAACGTAGCTCAGCCTTCTTTGTGCAATGAGGCAGGAAATTTGAGCGTCTGGCCATCCCGTGCTGCAAAAGCGCCGGCAAACCTGTCTTTGGCCAGTTTCTCGATCTCGTCCAGTTCCTCGTCGAGGCGTGTCGGATCGTGGTGAAACAACGCAAGCCCGTGCGCACCGGCCGCCTCACACAGGTTGACGCCCTGTTGCCATGTCGAGTGCCCGTTACCGCGGCGGCGTTCCATTTCCTCCTCGGTGTAGGTGCAATCGTAAACGACGAGGTCGGCGTCTTCGATCAGGTCGAGCACCGCCTGATCGAGTTTGTCCGGTTCGTGCTCAGTGTCTGTGATTACCGCCACGACGCGGCCGCCCCATTCGACCCGGTAGCCTATGCAGCCGCCCGGATGGATAAGACTGCCGGTCCGGACCACCACCCCCTCGCGCGGACGAAGCACGTCTCCGGATGCGAAATCGCGGCAGTCGAGGCGTGCCTTGCAGATATCCAGTTTCACCGGAAACCACGGCGGCCGCATGAACTCGTCGACCATCTGCCGGGTCGTCATGCGTCCTGCAAGATGCCCGGACCAAAGGGCAACCTTGACGCTCCGATCATAGATCGGCGCAAAAAACGGCAGCCCGATGATGTGATCGTAATGGCAATGGGTGAAAAGCAGGTCGAAATCGGTCACCCCCGACGCCCGAAGCGCCCTGCCGGCAGGCTGTAGGCCAGAGCCCGCGTCGAACAAAAGCGTATGCTTGCCGCATCGCATCTCAATGCAGGTTGTGTTGCCGCCATAGCGAGAGAATTCCGGCCCCGATACCGGAATGCTGCCACGTACACCCCAAAACCTGACCAGGAAAGCGTCGTCGTCCATGCTTACCTCTTTGCAGTCCCCGCCGCCCGTCGTAGCCAAACAACTGCTGTCAGGCGAGACAGGTCTCCTCCCGGTGATCTTCTCAGCCAGAGGCCAGTGCCATCACAGCGGCGAGGATCGAGCGCACATCATACGTTATTTGGTGCTTCGTGCGTCGATCAGATCTGCGGTCGTGTGGCTTAGGCGATTGGCAAGAACCCGCAGTATCTCGATGGTCATTTCCGGGAACTCGTTCATAAGCCTCAGGAAATGATCCTTGGGGATTCTCAAAGCTTCCAGCGGACTTGCCGCTCTGACGGTGGCAGTGCGGGAGCTGTTGCACAATATGGCAATCTCGCCAACGATGGAGTTTGGCACCAGTTCAGCAACTTTTATGGGTCCGCTGTCGGAATCGACCAGAATATCCGCCCTGCCTGAAAGGATGACATAGGCGGCATCTCCCTCGTCGCCCTGCCGGAAAAGGATCTCGCCGGCGCTGTAGTTCACGCGGTCGGATGTGAACGCAAGCAGCTTGAGCTTTGTCGGCTCGATGCCAGAGAACAAGGGAACGCGTTGCAGCATTCCAACTTCATCCTTGAGCAGCATTGTCGCAAACCTTCCCAAATTCGCCCTGCCAGACTAGAGCAACGAACGTCCAGATGGAATCAATTCTGTTTCCGGGATGTGAGCCCGATGTCTGTCGTGCGATCAGGCGATGCCGCCTGACAAAATGGGCGTCCGCCAGCGGGAAACCCGTAGAGCCGGGTGAATTCGCGGCAAGGCTTTCGGGTTTGGGCGCGGATGTCGTCCCGCTTCACCCTTCGCCGAATCCTTGATGTTGCACCAAATTTCCACCGGCAGAATGATCCCATCTGAATGTCCGTTGCTCTATGACAGCAGCTCCTTGAAAATACCGTTCCCTGCCAAAAGAGTCTCGTGTGTTCCGTCTTCCACCATTTGACCCGAGTCGAAGACGACAACGCGATCGAACATCGTCGCCATTGCCGGATTCGTCACGACCCACACAATTGCCGGCGATTGGCCGTCGCGCCTGGCCTCCTCGAGCACGTTTCGCAGCACCTTATCCTGCATGCGCTGGTCGAGCGCCGACAGCGGCCGGTTGAGAATGAGAAAATCAGGACGCTTGAGCAGGGCCCGGGCAACATCGAGCTTCTGTCGCTGCCCATTGGTAAGCCGCCTGCCGCCGGCGCCGACGTTGAAGTCCAGACCGACATCCAGAAGCTCGCCATAAAGCCCCAGTTCGTCAAGAATGTCATAGACGATGGATCGTATACGGTCCGGCGCGTCGGGATGGTTGTTGCCCACACGCCCGAACAGGACATTATCCATGACGGTGGCCGCGGCAATGTATTTGGCAGGATCATACCGTTCGACCGCATTTTGCAGTTCGTGCGGCAGGTTTTCATAGAACCGGTTGCGTGCGGCGACGATCTTGCCCATCAACTCGTCGCTCAGCAGGCCGAAGCGGTGCCGGGGCTCGATATAGGCAAAACTCAAGGTGACGATCATGGCGCGATCGTTCTCCGAAACCGTCTCGTAAGGACGGTTCTTGAGCCGTTGCAGCAAGGTTTCGTACGCGGGTATCTCCTCGGCGCTCATGAAGGCGAGCTGCTGGAAGAACTGGTGATCGGGCGGCAGGTCGGCAAACAGCTCGATCGCCTGTTTGGCAATCTCCATGCCCATTTCGTAGAGCGTGCGGTCGAGGCCGGCTTGCCTCAGCACAGAAGCAAAATAGGGATTGGCCGCCAAGGCCCTGTCGGCCAGTTGGGGACCGGCGGCAGCGCCGAAGAGCAGGTTTTGGCCGATCGTTGCTTCCTTGTTGTAGGCGCCCGGTTCGAAGGGAACCACCAGTCCGCTCAGCCCTTCGTGTTCCAGCCGGGTTCGCAGCGCCGCGCGCAGTTCGACGATCCGCCTGGCAAGCTCGGTGTGACGCGCGAGATCGGCCGAAGAGCGCAAGCCAAGATCGAGAATGTCGCGCGACAGGACAACCGCGTCGAGCACCCGGCGCACGGCTTCAAAGAGGTCGTGCGGGCCGCTAGCGCCGGCGGAAGCGTAATTGATCCAGTCGCTGTGGATATCAAGATCCGGATTGCCCGACCGGCGTGCCTCGTCGATGTTCCAGCGGTGCTGGACTGCCGCGGCTCCGTCATAAGGCACCGATGTCAGGGGCGCATGCTTCAACCCGTAGAGCAGGTTATCGCGGAGGCTTGCCTGGAACAGGAAAACATCCGACGAGGCATAGGACATGCGCCGGCCGGTCACTGCTTCGGGGAGTTCAAGCAGGTCGTCGGCGCCGGACGCGACTCTTCCACTATCCGGCCAGTTCAGCCGCGCGAAGGCTTCTGCAAGCGCCTCCCCTCCACCTGTTGCGGTACTGACCAGCGCCACCGTCTCACCCGGCTTGACCTGCAGGGAGATGCGGTTGAGGAGCATTGCACCGCTATCGTCCGCTATGGACAGACCGATCGCCGACAGGGGCTTGGTCATCGGATCTGGATCGTCGATCGTCAACGCCCCGATTCTCGGCTCTATCAGACCGTCGACGGTGAACTGTTCGACGACCTGCTGATATTTGACCTGGACATCCTGCCGATCCTGATCCCAGTCGATCAGTTCCTTCATCGGGCCGGGCAGGTCCTTGTAGGCGCCGATCACGGCCACGAGCTGGCCGACATCCAGCCGCCCCTCGATGACCAGATACCCGCCGATCATGTAGAACAGAAAGGGCGTAATCTGCGCGAGAAAATTGTTGAGGAACTTTACCATGAATTTCCATTGGTAAAGATCGAAGCGGATCTTGAAGATGAGCCCGAGCCTCGCGGCTATGTCGGCGCGCTCGTAGTTTGAGGTATCGTGGACGTGAACCGCGCCAATGCCTTCGACGATTTCGCCAACCCGGCCTGAAAGTGCGCGCGCCGTCAGCTGCCGTTGGCGCCCGAGCACGATCAGCCGCCGCCGCATTCGCGGGATGAGCACGATCTGGATCACCACGATCACGACCGCTATCATCCCGAGCCAGACATTCTGGACCATGATGAACAGCATCGCGGTCAGCGCCTGGCCGCCGAGCAGTACCGGCTGCAGGAAGGCATCGCCTATGAAGCCGCCGAGCGGCTCCACCTCGTCCTTCACCATGGTCGCCACTTCGGCGGATTTCACCCGCTTGAAGTAAATCGGCGGAAACCGCAGCACACGATCGACCAGATCGAAGCGGATACGCCGCAGCATGCGTTCGCCGAGGCGCCCCTTGTAGGTGTTGATGTAGAGTTTGAACAGGCCGTTGATCACGACCAGCAAGAGGAACACAAGGCTCAGGGCAAGCAGCGTCGCCTTGCGGTCGAGCTGAAAACCTGAGAAGAATTGGACATCGCCAATGAACGGCAGGTTGTAGTGCAGCCGCATGAATGCCTGGGTCGCGCCCGGCTGCTCGAAGCCCCTACCTTGGATCGGGCCGTTGACGATCAGCTTCGGCAGGTCGAAGGACATGAAATACGGGATCATCGAAAGCAGGACGACCATCAATATCCAGAGCTGCTGCTTCTTGGTGTGCCTCCAGATATAGCGGGCTAGGCTGGGTTCCATATGCGACTGTGGACCTTCAGTTTAAAGAACAAAAGTGGAAGCGCTGGCTGGTGAACGGCGCATCGGCAATCATCGCCGGCGACACGTTCGAAGCCTGCGGGGCGGCTTTGCTGGCAAGATTGCGTTGTGTCGCCCGAAATCCCAACATACAAGGCGAATATGATGGATGTCACGCAACCACGCAATGTCGGCACGGACGGGCACGAGCAAACCCTGGACCTCACGAGGGGAATTGCTGCTTATGTCAACAACCCTCTCGTGGCAGGGCTTGCACGCGTCGTCGCCAAGCATCCGAAGGCCGATATCGCCAACGCCTTCAACCACAAGCAGGTTGCGTGCAAGACATGGGCGCTCGACAGGCTGTTCGAAAGCAGCGGTGGCCGGTTCGGGCGCATATGGGTTCTGGGTGGATGGTACGGCGTATTGCCGGCAATGCTCTTCAACGACGCCCGCTTCGACATCGCGGCGATCGATAGCATCGACATCGATCCCGAAGTCGCGGCGGTCGCCCGGACCCTCAACCGGGAAGCATGCGACCGGTTCCGGGCGCTGACGGCAGATATGTACGCGCTCGATTATGCGGCCGGGCGGCCCGACTTGACGGTCAATACCAGCTGCGAACATATAGCCGATCTGCGCGCCTGGCTTGCCCTGCTTCCGCGGGGCACGAATGTACTGCTGCAATCGAACGATTATTTCAGCGAGCCAACGCACATCAACTGCGTGGCTTCACTTGCAGCATTCGAAGCGATGGCGGCGCTAAGCGAGGTGCGGTTCTCCGGCGAATTGCCGACAAGAAACTATACGCGCTTCATGCTGATCGGGACCGTTTGATGCATTTCGCCCAAAAGCGCAGCGTTTTTTGGGACATCTACATAAAACAAGGACTTGAGGTGCGCCGTACTGGCCAGACAAGATGCGCGATAAAGCCGATGAATCGTCTAGGACCCATCGTCCGTTTGATCATGTTCCTTTCCGAAACCGGACCCCATTCTTAGGGACCATGTTCGATACCGTTCGCGCAGGATTTGCGCGGAGTGACGGGCACCTTCCAGGTCGAGACGATGCGCGGATGGCGTCGGTCCGGCAAGTGTCTGTTCGATCGCGAGCACCAAGCCCTCAGGCGTCAGGTCGTTTTCCGTCAGCACCGTTGCGAGACCGAGCTCTTCGAGCATCAGGGCGCGAACCGTCTGTTCGGTTTCTCCGCCGGCTGCAAATGGAACGAGCAGCGAGCGACAACCCGCGCGCAGGACATCGCAGACCGTGTTGTAACCCGCCTGCGAGACTGACAGGCGGGCGCCGGTCAACAGGCTGGCGAAATCCTCGCGGAACCGGAAGATGGACAGGACAGGTGAGGCATCGCGTGCAATCGCGTCGAACTCGTCTTTCGGGAGGTTGGGGCCGGTGAGCAAACACCATCTCCAACCGTTGTTGGCATTCCGGGCTGCCGCGACGGTGGACCTGACAACGCTCTTTCCGGCAGCCCCACCCCCAACCGACACCACAACATCGTAGCGCTCGGAGGCCGCGGGCGATGGCGGCGCGGCAACGAGCCCCGTGTAGGTGACCTCGGCCCTGATCGCCCCAGCCAGTGGAAATGTCTTGTCGATGGTTGCGAAAGCCGGATCGCCGTGGATCATGACAAGGTCGAAATGCCTGTTGATGAGACAGACCGTTTCCTCGTTTCGGCCCAGCTTGACGCGCTCCTGAAGGATATCACGGACGGACGTCGCCAGCAGCGGTCTGGGCGACGTGGCGTCGATGGCCTCGATCAGCGGCAAGAGTTCGAAACGCATCTGCCGGCGTCCAAATGGAAACGCCTCGACAATGACGATATCAGGCCTGCAATCCCGGAATGCCTGCAGCAGCATCTCCGAACGCCGTTTCTTGAAATCATCGTCGATGGGTTTGCCCTGCAGGTCGACAAGTCCGGAAAATCCTTCATCACCGGAGGTGACAGGTGGAAGCGTTACAGATTTTACCCCCCGCCCGGGAAAACCCGCGATCGGCGCTCCGCCGGTCACGACGGTTACGTCGAACCCATCATCGACCAGAGCGGCCGCAATGCGGCTGGCGCGCGCGAGATGGCCGATACCGAGCAGGTGCTGGACATAGAAGAAAGCCCGCAGCCGCTTCATTCGGAGGCCCACTCCCGCTCGAATAGTTCCTTGAGCTGTCCAATGCTTGCCAAATGATCGAAATTGTCGCGCACGCGCCGCTCTGCGGCTTCGCCGAGGCGGGTACGCAGCACGGGATCACGGATCAGGCGCTCCAGCGCCTGTGCCAGGGCAATTGGGTTCTCCGTCGGAACCAGCAGCCCGGTTTCATCCGGCGACAAAAGCTCCGGCACGCCGGAAATATCGGTCGACACGCAGGCAAGCCGCTGGCTAGCTGCCTCCACCAGTACATTCGGCAGACCGTCCCGGTCACCATTTGCAGTGATCCTGCAGGCCAGGGCGAAGAGGTCGGCGCAACGGTAGTGCTCAAGCACCTCCTGCTGCGCAAGCGCGCCCCTCCAAGAGACGCGACCATCCAGTCCAAGTTTTTGTGCCAGCGCCTTGAGCCGTTCCAGTTCCTCGCCGCCGCCGATATGCTCAAAACGCCACGCCAAATTATCAGGCAAGAGGGCAAGGGCCTCCAGCAAGGTATCGTAACCTTTCTTTTCAACGGCGCGCCCGACACTCAGAACGATAACCGGTTCGTCCGGCGTCGAGCCGTCATTTTGGTTCCGAGCCTCGCCGAAACTGCCGAAGCGATCAAGGTCGAGCCCATGATAACTAAGATGCACACGCGCGTTGCCGCTAGCGAGTTCTTTCAGACGGTCGAACCCGGTTTTCGTGCAAGTGACCGTCCAGCGCGCCGAGGAAAGCTTGCCAGCCAGATCCCAGTCAGCCGAAGTCCAGATGTCCTTGGCATGGGCCGAGCAGCTCCAGGGCAGGCCACGAAGCTGGCTGGCATAGCGCGTCACCGATGCCGGCGTGTGCGCGAAATGTGCATGCAACCACCCCGCGTCTTCCGGCCATTCCGCCGCCAGCACGAGCGCTTGTCCGAAGCGGCGGACGCGACTGCGCGAAAAGTCGCGGGGGATATCGGCAGCTAACGATCCGAGCGCGCGCCAGAAGCCCGGCCGCAGCAGATAAGCAAACAGCGAGCGAACCACGCGCAGCGGCTCTTCATGCAGATATTCCGGCAGATAATGGACGGGCGCTTTGATCTCGTCATGCACGGGGTGGCGTCCCGCGTCGGTCGGCCGCCTGAGCGCGACGAGTATCAGGTCGAACCCCGAACGCTCCAGACCGAGCAGTTCCTGCGCGATGAAGGTTTCCGACATCCGCGGATAGCCCTTCAGAACCACGACGATCTTGCGATGTTGCAATTCAGCTCATGCCTTCAACGACCGAAAGGTGATGGCCGGCCCGCCGGTCGAGCAGTTCCGCGACGATTTCCGAAATATGAGGCAGCCCTTCCAACGTCAGATGCGGATTGCTCTGCGATGGGCGGGGCCGGTTTGGCAGCCCTTCCAGTGCCTTGGCAAACCGCTGAGAATCCTCCGCTTCTTCCGGCAAAAGCATCTCGATGAGGCCGAGTTCGGCGGCGCGCCGTGCACGAATCAGTTGTTCCTCGCGAGGTTTGACGCGCGGCACGATCAGCGCCGGCTTGTCGAAAGACAGTATCTCGCAATAGGTGTTGTAACCGCCCATCGCCACCACCGCCTTGGCGCCGGCAATCAGCTCTTCCATGCGGTTGTCGAACTCGATGATGTTGATATAGGGGATCTTGGACCCCTTTTTGAGCAGCTTGTTGCGCTTGCGCGCTGGCATGTAAGGCCCAAGCACGATTAGCGCCCTATGCTGCAATTGCGGATCCTGCTGATAGGCATCGATGACGTCATGAATCAACTCACCGCCGTCACCGCCGCCACCGGTGGTAACGAGGATATATTCGCCCTCGGGCCGGTGGCCCGGCAGCTCGTTCTTCTGCAGGCTCCGTTGCAGGAAACCCACGAACTTCATCTTTGCTCTGACAGCCGGCGGCACAGACAGGCCGGTCAACGGATCGTAGAAATCCGGCGGACCGTAGACCCAGACCTTGTCGTAGAATAGCCCTATCTTGCGCATCACATCCCTGCGTGCCCACTCTGCTTCGAGCAGATGCGGCGCGTCCATCACCTCGCGCAGGCCCAGCACGAGCGTGGTGCCCCGCGTCTTGAGGTAGGACAGCGTGTCCTCAATCTCACCGCGCAGGCCGAGCGGTTCCTTGTCAACGATGAGGATATCCGGCCGGAAGGTCTCGGCTGTGTGGCGGATGATCGACTGGCGCATCCTTAGCGTCTCATGCAGATCGATATCCTTCTCCAGCGAGGTGTATTCGCCGTTGCGCAGCTTGATGACGCTGGGGATCTTCACGAAGTCGACACGGGCGCGGTAGTCGAAGGCGCCAGCGATAGGCGCACCAGAAATGATAAGCACCTGAAGTCCGCGAAAATCCTCGACCAGCGAATGCGCGATCGTCCGGCAGCGCTGCAAGTGGCCGAGCCCGAACGTGTCGTGGCTGTACATGAGAATTCGGGCATTTTCTGTGTGCTGGGTCATAGTTGAACGTCTTTTCGAATTCTCGCCTTGAGGACTGTGACAAACCCGCAGGCTTCGGAACCGTCCTGGCTCTACCGACCTGTTGTGAAACATGAGGGCGCAATTTTCAATTTGTATTACCAAAAAACCGCAGATTGCTCAGCCAAACTGGCTGCCTTGCGGACAATTTCGCCCCGGAGGGCTCGTTTGGTGCCGCAGCCGCCGCTGAATCTATAAGTAAGTCAAAAGGTTGCCTGGAGTTCGCGCGACTTCGCCGCGATTCCATTCGCAGTTCGACAGCACCAGATTCAAGAGTCCTTTCTTCTCGTTTGGAGCCTGTTGAGCAAACAGACGGCTGGCATCTCGGGCCAGTTCCATGAGCCGCAGGCTGTCTTCCGCATGATCCTTGCTCCTCGCTGTGCCGCTGGATCTCATATGTGGACGGCCCCCAGCGTGCAAGTATTGGCTGAGATAGTTTGATCGGATCGCTTGCGCTCATATGTCCGGCTTTTTGCGCGCATATCGAGGCCACCCCCGACGGCCAGGAAGCGCCCCGTTGCAGTTCCAGCCCGCTACTGGCCTTCGTAACCGGGGATGAAGGTAAAGAACACAGGCCAGCGGTCGCGGCCGGCTGCCTCGCAATTTGAGCAGCCAAACAGCCCGATGAGAGCCTGGTGCTTCGAGCCGTGATCAGGGCCCAGACCATCTATCAATGCACCGATGCCGAGGTTTGTCGAGCGACCAGCGTGTCGGCCAGGGGCTTAGGGGCACGGCGATATCCCGTTGAAGGCGGTTCGCCGCAGCGAAGGTTCCCCAATTGTCCTTCGTGTATCCCAAGGCCTATCATCCAGGAGATTTGATTCCCTATTCCCGCCAGTCCAGAATGAGGCTGACTACCTCGGCTTCATGGGGTCCAATGACTGAGTACCCGCGCCTTGCCTACAGCATGAAAGCCGTTCGCAAGGCAGGTTACCAGCTGGCAAAACCTATTCAGTTCGGACGAGACACCACTGTCGGCCAGTACGTGGACACACTCGAGATCTTCTCAATCGCCAATAGCTGGCGCGACTCGCACTTTCTGCCGATGCGGAGCGTTCGGTTCTCTGTCGGTCACCACATGAGAGCGCTTCGACTGAAGGGCGACATGGCATCCCGCCCGAAGCGCATGGCATCCATTCGTCGCAAGCTCCGAGAGTCTACCACCAATATGGACACCATGAACGACATCGGCGGTTGCCGAGCGATCATGGCCGACATCAAAGGTGTTCGCTCGCTTCTCGCATCGATGCGAGAGAAGTTCCCCCACGAGATCCACACTGGGGAATTTAACTATATCGATGAGCCGAAGCCGGACGGTTATCGAAGTCACCATATTGTTTTCAAGTACCGACCCAAAGATGCCGACACTGTGGCTTTCGAGGGACGACGCATCGAACTGCAAGTTCGGACCAGACTTCAGCACTCATGGGCAACTGCAGTTGAGGCTGTTGGGCTGTTCCAGGGCCAGGATTTGAAGCACGGAAAGGGCGAGCAGGATTGGCTGCGCCTTTTCCAGCTTACGTCGGCGGAATTCGCGCACGTTGAGCAGTGCCCCGTTCATATCGGCGTTCCGGGTCACAATGACCGGGTGCGAGAATTGCGGGATATCAACGAGCGTATAGGTGCGACCAGAATACTAGAAGACATCAAGAATTTTACCCACTATTCAGAGAAGTTCGTACGGCTAACGGAAAAATCTCGATACTATTTGCTCCAATATGGCAGAGATCATAACGTGACCATTGAGCCGTTCTGGACGCTTATGTCAGGTGCGCGAACATTGGGAGAGATAGAGAAAAAATAGAAATAAGGGGCCTCGACCTAAATGCTGTCTTGATCGAGGTAGATGAGGTAGACAAACTAGTTGAACTTTATCCGAATTACTTCGGCGACGTTTCGCTATTTGTTCATAACCTGAAATCCATCTGCACGGGAAATCCATCTGCACGGGAAATTCGGCTATCGAGTACGGTCCAGCGCCGTAACAGCTGGTAGTTCCGCAAGCCCGATTATGCTTGGGTTAAGCGTCGCTTCCATTTGAAGTAGCCGGATCACTGGCCTGCTGCCGGTTTCGTGGACACCGAGATAAGGTGTTTAACGGAACTGGCTAGTGGGAGAAGGAAGTTCGGCCGCGAGTTCAAGCTTGAGGCGGTGAGATTGATCAAGGATCGGGGCGTTGCGGTGACCAGGCCGCCTGCGACCTCGATGTCCACGAGAATGTGTTGCGCAAATGGGTGCGCGATCTGTCGACGGATCCGCAGCACGCCTTTCCCGGGGCAGATGAAGCCGGAGTAGCAGGAGATCGACTGGCTGCGCAAGGAAGTCGCGAAGCTGAAGGCGGAGCGCGACATCCTAAAAAGACCGCAGCCTACTTCGCGAGGGAAGTGACATGAGGTTCGCTTTCATCGCGAGGCACAACCGCGGGGAAACTCGAAAATGCGCGACGCCTCCCGGTTGCTGTGGTCTTTCTACAACGCAACCCCACAACTATGGAACTGTGTCGGATGCGGCTTGCCCATCGCGGCTCTCCTTTCGACCGCAATGAATCACCACACCGGCAAAACGGGAATCCCGAATCCGGTAAAGGCGACGCGCTTTAGAAAGTTTGCTGGCGCAGAAATTCTGACGGGTTGGTTCGTCCTGGGGAGGGAGCCAGGAGCCGATGCGACGCGTCGGAAAACCCCAGACCCATGCCGTGACCTTGACGCGCTGCGGCCTGTGCAGAACTCCGCTTCCCGTCGCTACGCCCAACGTTGGTGAAGCCATGACGCTTCGAACTCCAGCCCTGCGCAAATAGCAGGGCCGCAAGCGGAAAAGAAAAAACCCGGCGGTTGCCCGCCGGGTCTTCGATCTCGACTTGTCGAAATCTATTAGAACGAGCGCTGGAAGCGGAGGAGACCGCCGACGCTGCTCTTCTTGGTCGCGTTAGTCCAGTTGGAGAAGTCGGCGTCGTCGAACTTGCCTGCATTGAGGTAGTCGACTTCGGCCGTGATCGTCATGCCGGGAACGATGTCGTAGGCGATGTTCGCGGCGACGCCGAGATTCTTCCAATCGTCATACGAAATCTGAGCGTTGAACGAGGTCTTCTCGTTGAACTTGTAGGTGCCACCGCCCCACACTGCCCAGTTGCCGCCCCACTGCTTGAAGTAGCCGCGGCCGCCGGCCGGGAAAGCCCAGGTCGGATCGGAGAGGTTGTCATCGGTGCCGTAGCCGCCCATGACCCACAGCTGCACAGCGTCATTGACGTTGACATCCAAGCGAACCTTGGTGGCAACTTCTTCGTAGTTGCTGTCATAAGCGACGACACCGGTGATCGCGCCCCAGCCCTGCGTCCACTTCACGCCGCCGACAACATTCGGGACGTAGCTGTCGATCGTATTCACGCCCTCGCCTTCTTCGAGCGAGAGGACGGCCGAGAAGCCGTTGCCAGCGTCGAAGTAGTACTGGATGACGTTGGTGTCGAAATCACCATAGGGAACCAGCGTATCCTGGATGACGTTGCCGGCATAGCCGATGAACGTGTTGAAGGCCGATTCGTCCTTACCGACGCGGAGACCACCGAGCTGGATCCAGGCGAAGTTCAGCGAGGTGCTGTTGCCGGCCTCATTGATCTCGTTGGTGAGCGGACCGGCACCGTCAGGGTCAGCACCCAGGTCGGACTGATGGTTGGCGAAGTTCCAGCGGGTTTCGGTGTAGGTCTTCAAGGTACCGAGTTCGGTTTCCTGGCCGGTCCAGGTCTTCAGCGTGAAGCGGGCCTTCTTGAACCAGGTGTCGTTGCTTCCACCATCCTCGTGATCGGCGCTTGTCGCACCGTCGAACGAGCCGATGTCGCCGCCGCCGATGTCGTAACGGACATAGCCGCCGATGCGCAGGCAGGTTTCGGTGCCGGGGATGTAGAAGTAGCCAGCGCCGTAGACGTCGCAGATCTTGACGTATTCAGCGGGTTCCGGCTCGGCGACGACGACGGCGTCGGCGGCGCGCGCACCGGAAACTGCGAGCAGAGCCGCAGCGGAGCCGAGGAGAAGGCTCTTGATGTTCATTTTCTGACCTCCAGTCAAAAGTTAAAAAACGGGTCTGGGTATTCTTTGCTGAAGGACAGCGTTCCCTGCCCCATCCCCACTACCGAAAAAGATGCGCACCGCGCCGCTCCTTCGAATTCGACATTACCCATCGGAGCATCGTGATCAACCGAGATCGTCGCGGGAGTGTCCTTGACCGGCACCTATCCGCCCTGCCTGTTGCAGAAACGTCACGTTTTCGCCTCCTGATAAACAATTTGGTAACGAATTCGCCTTGCTTGGGCGCGGCTTCATGATCTTTGTATGGCGAGAATCGGGCCGCGGCCGAAGGCGTCTGTCGAAAGAGCGTCACAGAGAGAAGCTGGCCAACCGAGAGGCTTTGCAGGAGACGCTCTCTGTAGTGATAGAGAGTGTCCTGCAAACAGGTGGGGCCGAAGATGCGCTTGCCTGCCATGAGGGTGGCATCCGAGTTGGCTGCGGTTATTGTGTCTCAAATAGTTTGCCAGACAGACGCTATGCAGCGAGCATTCAAGCGGGTTGAGGACGACAGGGCCAATTATGCCACCGAATTTGCGGCCGATCTGCTGCAAATCGCGACCGGGCAAGGGAAGCCGCCGGGGGGTTCGACAATAGCTCAAGCAGGTCCTGTGCTCGATCGGCCGACTCGCGTTCGGCGCGCAACTTCGCCGAGTAGCCAATCTACCTGTCGGCGGCATCCAGTGCGCCTGATGAGCCGCAAAATCGGCTTCGGCCTTCCCACGAACAGCCGCTTCCGCTGGAGCTAAATCCAGCATCTCGGTAAGCGCCTCCAAGTGAACACAGCCTCACGTTCTCTCCGTCGCGCAGCCGCACAGCAGCGCTGAGGAAACAGTCAAGCGCTCGCCGCCGCGCCGCGCCGCTCGAGCGCGGTCTTGCGGATGATTTCCGCGATCTCCGGGCTGCTGCTGCACAGCATCTGGAAATCCGCCGAGTGCAGTGACAGGAGTGAGACAGCCGTCGTAGCACTGACGGTCGCCGAACGCGGTTCGCCGCTGATCAGCGCCATCTCGCCGAAGAAGGCACCAGGGCCGAGTTCCACCGGATTCGGCGTCGCGACGCTGACGCGCCCTTCCACGACGAAGAACATCCGATCACCGGGCTCGCCAATGCGGCAGATCATGGCGCCCGCCGGCACCGTGCGAGCCCTTAATGCGCGCACGATCTCGACCAGCACGGCCGGGCCAAGCTTCTGAAACAACGGCACCGCGGCGACCAATTGCCAATTGCGGACGAAATCACCGCGACGGACTTCTTGATAGAAGCCCGTGGCAAGAATGCCGGCCCAGAGCCCGAAGATGCCGATGCCACTCATCATGACCGCACCGGCGAGGACGCGGCCTGCGAAGCTTTGCGGGATAGTGTCCCCATATCCGGTGGTGGACAGCGTGACGACCGCCCACCACATTGCTTGGGGGATGCTGCCGAACTTTTCCGGTTGGGTGTCGCGCTCGATGACATAGGCCGCGAGCGCGACAGCGAACAGAACGACGCCGAAGAGCGTTGTGACGCCGATCAGATTGCGCGCTTCGTTGGCCAGGACCCTGCCCAGCACCGGGAAGAAGGTCGAGTCGCGCAGCGGTTTCAGCAGCCAGACAGCACAGTAGAGGCTCTGGTCGGGCGTGCCGACGAACAGAAATGCGGCGAGTGGAACGAAGACCGCGAGCACATCGATGGCGATTTTGGGCGTCCTGTCCCGTACGTCTCCCGCCCGGCGCTTGAGGAGCGTCGCGGCCAGTTGCAGGAGATAGGCGCCCCAGATGACGGCGAGCAGAGCAGCCAGAGCCAGTCTGCTTCGTCCGGATATGCCTGGTATCGTGAGCGCAGCCACCGCCAGCAACCCAGGCGCAGCCAGCACCGCGTTGAGCGGCGCGTAAATTCTTAAGAAAGGCAGTACCGACATTCTATGCCCACGAGCGGCTACTACTCTCCAGAATAGGATGCCTTCAAGGCAAGCGCAAAGGTGCTTGCTGTCGCTGCGATGTGCATCACCACGGTGAGCTCAATTGTCCGGATGGCTTCGTGACCGGTCGTCAACCGACAGGTCACAAGATGCAATGCGGGTCGGCACTGCCAAGCGCAAATCAAGCCGGGAGGCGCCACATTCGCACACGGCCTGTGCCACGCAGTTCCGTTTCCGCGAGTGGCTCGCAAGCAAAATTTGGCCCAAGCAGTGTGTGAGTTGCATCCGAAATACGAATTTCATCCGGCTCCGCGGACGTTTGAATACGTGCGGCGAGATTAACGGTCTCGCCCCACAGGTCATAGGCAAACCGCCTTTTGCCTATGACGCCCGCGACGATTGGTCCTGAGTGAATTCCAATTCTGAGCCTTAGCCGTCCTCCTGTGAAGCGTTCGCGCTTAACCGCCTTGCGCAGTTCAAGTGCATAGCGCGCGAGGGCTTCAGCATGATCGGATCGCGCGGCCGGCAAGCCGGCGACCACCATGACACAATCGCCGATTGTCTTGATCTTTTCGCAACCGTATCGTTCCGAGAGCCGATCCGCCGCCTTGAAGAAGTAATTCAAAATAGCGAGCGTCGTCACGGCTCCGACGCTCCGCGCTCTTTCCGTAAAACCGACGATGTCGGCAAAAAGCACACTCACCTCTGCGTGATTGTCTGCAATTTGTTCGTCCGCTTTTAACCGCTCCGCGATCGACGCGGGAAGAATGTTGAGGAGCAGGGTTTCGGCACGCTGGTATTCACGCTGCAATCCCTCTTGGCTCTCCCTCAACGCCTCGTTCACCGATTGTAATTTCTCGTTGAGCTGACGCTCTCTCTCTTGCAGGAGCGTCATTTCATAAGCCTTCTGCTGAAGACGCTGCCTATTGTCGCGTTCGACGGTCGCATCGAGAAAGAGCAGCCACACGTAGGCGCTGTCAGCAAAAAGATGAAGGTCCGCGACACGCCCGCTGGGCAGTTCGACCATGGCCATATGATATGGAAGCTCCGGGGAAGGCAGCAAACCTTCCATGAATTCAAGCTGATCGGCAACCGGCTGACCAATGCGAAGCGATGAGAGCCCGTAATGTTTGACGTTGCCGCCTTTCGCAGCTACGCAAAGCTCGGCGTCAATTTTCAGATACGCGATAGAGTGCTCGTCGTAAAAAAAATTGTAAATCCAGCTTCCGACTTCTTTTGGCAATCTATGCATGGTCTATCTAGCAACCATCGAAGCAAGTTGACGAAACGCATCGTCAACGTGTTCGCCCGAAAGTGCACTTGTTAGATAGATTTGCCATCCAAGTTGCCTCAGCTCGTTAATATCACCATCTGATATTGCCCACCGATCGGCAAGATCGGATTTGTTGAACAGCAATACAAACGGCATCGTTCCGAATTCGGCCTCGACCCGCTCGCGTAGCGTGAGCGCCGCGGCAAGAGTAGCGGCGCGGGTTCCATCGACGACAAGCACGAGCCCGGTCGCACCTCGCACATGGCTGACGCGGAATGAGCCGATATCGTCTTCGCCGGCCAAATCCCACAAAATCAAATCCACGGTTTTGCCCGGTAGTGCGACGCTCTTCTTGTCGATTTTCACTCCCACCGTGGTCAAGTAGGTTTCTGAAAAGATGCTTTGCACAAACCTGCGGACCAGGCTCGTCTTTCCGACACCGAACCCGCCCAACATGCAGATCTTTTTTTGCAACATCTTGAGCTCCACTAGTCCAAGTTTACCGTAATCGAAACCCGGCGATTGGTGGAGCTCCCAGTTTGACTATTTTCAGGCACCAGCGGCTCAAAGGTGCCCGCGCCCCGAACCAGCAGCAGTTCCGGAGCGACGCCGCGCTTGTTGAGAAGCGCACGAACTGTCTCGGCGCGGGCGGCACTGATCGACGCGTTGGCCGTCTCGCGGCCCGTAGCGTCCGAATGGCCGGTCAACATGAACCGCGCAGTTACGCCTGACTTGTGGGCACTTTCGGCGAATTCCTTTATTTGATCCGCCAATCTGTCGAGAACCGGCGTCTGCTCTGGTCCCGGCACAACTTTGCCGGAATAGAAGAAAATATCGGTCGCCTGGATGGCCGCTCGCAAATCATTAAGTTCTGCAAGGTTCAGCTCATGCAACTGCGAGATATCCAGAACCACTCCGTCCGCCGAAAGTTGATCGGCGGCGGCCCGCGCCCGGTTGATCCAGTTGGCAGGAGCCTCCCCTACGACAACGATGCGACCCTGGATGATCGAAAGCAGAACCGATTTCGGCGGGGTCAGCGAAGCCTCCAGCCGCTTCACCACGAACTTCGGATCAAGACTTTGATAGAATTGCCACTGTGAATGAACGCGGGCAGGATCGATCTGCGTTCCGTGCAGCAGAGCTTGCGGGTCGGCGGCTAGCGGGTCTCTCAGGCCGGAAATGTAGAAATGTCCGCCCCTCTCTGTTTGCTGGGCGACGATGATTCCCGGTTGGGCCTCAAGTCGCGACACATAGTACTGCCAATGCTCCGCCGCGCGCGCTTCGGGGCTCACATCACGAACCTTGGAGATGTCGAATTCCGGTCCGCCTGCCGAAAGCTGTCGGGCCGCCGCGCGCGCCTGATCTATCCAGGTGTCGGGAGCCTCACCCTCGGCAACGATGCGATCCTTGACGATCGAAAGTCGCACTGTGTCCGGCGGATACAGCGACGCCGCTAGCCGCTTCAACACGAACTCCGGCTCAAGGCTCTGATAGAATCTCCACTGCGAATGAACCCGGGCGGGATCGACCTGTGTTCCCGACAGCAGCGACTGCGGGTCGGTGCCAAGCGGGTCTCTCAGGCCGGCAATATAGAATTGGCCGTCGCGTATGTTTTGCTCGGCAACGATGATGCCTGGCTGGGTCTCCAGTCGCGACACATAGGCCTGCCAGCGCTCCGCCTCGCGTTCTTCGAGGCTTACGTCACGGACCCCAGAGATATCGAACACCGGCCCGCCTGCCGAAAGCTGCTGGGCGGCGGCGTGTGCCTGGCTGATCCAAGCGGCACTCGCTTCACCTTCGGCGACGATGCGATCCTTGACGATCGAAAGTCGTACTGTATCGGGCGGAGCCAGCGACGCCGTCAGCCGCTTCAATACGAACTCCGGCTCAAGGCTCTGATAGAATTTCCACTGCGAATGAACGCGGGCGGGATCGACCTGGGTTCCCGACAGCAGCGACTGCGGGTCAGCGCCAAGCGGGTCTCTCAGGCCGGAAATGTAGAATTGGCCATAACGTACCTTTTGTTCGGCAACGATGATGCCCGGCTGGATCTCCAGTTGCGACACATAAGCCTGCCAGCGCTGCCCGGATTGCCAGGAAAGAAGGAACCAACCACCTGCCGGAATCAAAAGCAGCAGGACTGCAACCACCACCAGCCACGGAAACCCCTGGTTTGATTCCTCCTGCTTCAGCTCGACGCACGTCTGCAATTGTGCCTCTACGCCGGCCAACTGCGAACTGTCGCCGTCAAACTCCCCTAAAGCCTGTGAGCATTCCTCATGGATGCGGAGCAATACATCGCGAACTATTTCATGCAATTCCTCTGGCGGATTTCCTCGGATCACCGAAACCAAGGTCGCGAACTGTCCGACTTCTGACCAAAGGCGAAGGTCGCCAAAACGGATCGTGTCCAGACTGCTCTGTTCTTTTTCGTTAAATGAGTCCTTCACAAAGTCCTGAATTGCACTAAGCATCGAAGAAATAAGCTGAGGATCCTCGCTCGTTGCATTATCCGCAGCTACATGCGCTATCAGAAGTCCGGAATTTCGGCTAATTAGGAAGACATGTTCCACTCGATATACAAGAGAATGCTTCAGAACAACTTCCGAAAAACTAGCACCTGTTCTCCAAGATTCAAATCTCCACTTGAGACCATGCCAGGTAAATATATGTCTTAAAGTTTCGTTCAGCGACTGAAAGGTCTGGTCGATCTTTTCCCCGATCGACTTGCGAATTGCCGGCAGAAACACCGGGTATAATATGTCCGTCAGCGTGCGCGGGCTCTTCTGGATTGAGCGTTGCACGGCCCTTTCGACAGCTGGCGCAAGGGCCTCGCCGAGTTGTACGTGAGGCGCTCGCGCGGCCGCACTGGAAAGAACGTCGCCTACGGCTGCCGCGAGCTGCTCCGGTTCGTCCAGCAGATGCGTGACTCGTGAAAGCTCTGAAATTTCGCGGCTGACCAGCAACTGGCGCAGCGTTTCCATGCGAGGATCGGCGGTTGGAACTCCGTCGAAACGCGCACGATAGTCCGGATCAACGTTCCGGGCAATTTCGATCAAAAGACGAGCCAGAGCCTCGCGATCAATCTCTGTATCGTTCGAGGCTGTTCTTTGCGGTAGGCTGATCGGGTCGACGGTCGACGTCAAGGTCCCATCAACTCGCTTTCCAACTACGGTCCGAATTGCTCTTGCTGCCGACGGGATCCTGATTAAGACATTTTGCAACCTCGACAAACAGGCCAGCCAAAAGATTTCGGTCGGTCTTGACGTTGCTGAGATCGGCAAACATTTTCTCTATCAGCATCTGAACGCCTTCATTCTTCTGCTTGATTTCTTCACGCAGTGAATGATCGTTCCGATTTATCCGGTCCGCAACGTCGCGCTCAAGCGCGCTCAATTGATCCGACAACGCGCGCACCTGCTTTTCAAGCGCCTGGTTTTGCTCGCGAAGATTCCGATCAATTTCCTTGTCGGCATCGGCTCGTGCATCTTTTTCGCTCCGCAATTGCCCCGCAAGCGAATCGACCTGCTTCTTTGCATTTGACTCGTACATGTCGAGATTGCGCTTGGCCTCGGATTCGACATCCTTGAAGCGCTGCAAGACCCGTTCTTCGAGCTTGGAGAAGCGGCGGTCATAGTCCTGCATCTGGTTGCCGAACAGCAGATCACGTATCTTGTCGACACCTACAGCGTCGCCGGGACCCCCGTTTTCGCGAGCCTGGACGCCCATGAAGTTCAGACCGTTTCCTTCTGCGTTACCTATCAGATTTCCGTCCGCTTTCTTGTCTGAAGAAGCGGAATTCGAAGATTCCTTTGCCATGCTTTTGCCCTTCCGTTTGAACACCTGCCACAGTGCAAAACCCCATACATAAGAAAGTCGGCATATAAGAAAGTCAGCATGTCAGCAAAATACCCGGCTCGCAAGCGGGTATCGTCTTGACTTGAGCCGATTCGTGAGGCAGCCGCGCGCTGAGTCGCCGGCGCAGGAATGGAAGTTGGTAGCGATGCCATTTCAAGAGCGGCAGCCGCGGCTGGTCGGGGATCAAAGGCGGTAAGCGTAGCCGTCGAAGCAGTGGCGCCCCGCAATCTCTGCGCTCACGGCATCCCGGCGTTCGACCGCAGGGTGATCAACCGAATAACGACGGCGGCAGGTCGCAGCTTCGCGCTCGAGGAGGCGATCCGGTCAAGCTCGTTAAGAACCGCCTCACGACTACGCCACGGGTGTTTGCGCACGCGTTGCGCTTTTCCGGGAACTGCTCAGATGGCCGGCGCGCTGGCGCGCGCCAGCCGTCTGGCGTCAGGCGTGGCGGATCTCGGTTCCCAACACCTTCAAGCATTCGCGGATGAACGCGGCAAGCGCCGTCCAGCCCTTGGCGGAAACCATCGTCCCGTCCACATAGGCATCGGTGGGTGACAGGTCGATGTAAGTGCCGCCGGCAAGCGTCACCTCCGGCTCGCAAGCCGCGAGAGCCCCAACCTTCTTGCCGCGGACGACGCCATCGACGGCGATCAGAATCTGGACGCCGTGGCAAATCGTGAAGATCGGCTTTTTGGTCTCATGGAAATGGCGCACCATCGCCTGCACGCGCTTGTCGGTACGGATGTATTCCGGCCCGCGGCCACCGGCGCAGTAGACGGCATGATACTGGTCGAGCTGTCTTTCGGCTTCCGAGAACGTCTTGTTGATCAGCGCGTAGTGACCGAGCTTTTCGGTGTAGGTCTGGTCGCCCTCGAAGTCGTGCAGCGAGGTCTTGATCAGGTCGCCGGCGTTCTTGTCGGGGCATACCACGTGAACCGTGTGGCCCACGGCCTCCATCGCCTGCTGATAGACGAAGATCTCGTATTCCTCGGTGAACTCACCGGTAAGCATCAGTATTTTCTTGCCTGGCATGGCTCTTCCTCCTGTTGCGGCTGGGCGAGGTGCGGATCACGCCTCGCCTGTCTTCGAAATCGGATCGGATCGGAATGGCGAATCCGGGAAATACGCGCTCGGCGCGCAGCACCGGTTCGACGGCGCCCGGCACGGCACGAGTGGGCAGCGCGCTTCCTCCCTCTCCGGCGATATTGGCTGCAATGGACATCGGGTCCGACCTTAATCGAAGGCCGGAAGCAAGCGATCGCGCGAATGCTCGATATGGACGCGCATCGCCTCTTGGGCGGCGTCGGGATCGGCCGCGCCGAATGCGGCGAGGATCGCCTCGTGTTCGTCGAGCGCTTCCTCGGTCACGCGGGCATGATACATTAGGCGGAAGATATGGAAGTGGGCATGCTGGTGGCTCAACGTCTGCCGAATGAGTTCGTTTTGCGAAAACTCCATGATCTTGTCGTGGAAGATCGCGTCCTGCCGGGCGAAATTCGAATAACGCAGGCGATCGTCCTTGCCTTCGCGCCGTGACATCACGCCAGCCGCTTCCAGCAAAATGTTGAGCTTGGCTTCATCCATGGCAGCGGCGGCTTTCGCCGCGCCATGCGGCTCAAGCAGAAGGCGCATCTCGTACAATTCGTCGAACCGGCGGCGTGTGATTTGCGGCGCCGCGCGATAGCCGATCAGGTGCGTCTTGAGCACCAGGCCTTCGCCTTCGAGGCGGCCGAGCGCCTCGCGGATGGGCGTGTGCGAGACGTTGAATTCCTTGACCAGGCTGTCGACGGTGATGCGCGAACCCGGCGCGATCTTCAGCGACATCAGCTGCGCGAAGATCGCTTCATAGACATCCTCGACCAGGCTGTTGGAGCGCTGGATGCGACCGCCGCCGGCGGCCGTTTCGGTCGTGTCGATTGGGTTCGCGGCCTGCATCTTTTTACCTATTGACAGTGTGGACCGCTAACACGATGCTCCAACGGATGCAATCCTATATCCTATACGATTTTAAGGCGAATATGCTTTTCGTGCCGTTACATGGTGCTGCAGAATGTCCCTGGCGCCGTTGCGGACAGATGGCGGATCCGTCGCGACAACCCATCCCAGTTCAGGCGCCGCCAAAGGACAAAAGATCATCATGAGCCTCTTCGCCGCCCTCCGGCTTCCGAGTGAAATCCTTTTCGGTAACGGCCAACGCCATGCGCTGCCGACGGTCGCCAGCAGGTTCGGCCGGCGCGCCCTGGTCTGTACAGACGAGCGTTTCGCCGGCACGGCGGTGTTCGCGGAAATTGTCAAATCGCTCAAGGCCGCCTCGATCGAGGTGCTGGTGCATGACCGCGTGCTTCCCGACGTGCCACGCGACAGCCTCGGCATTTGCGTCGACGAGGCCGCGAAATTCCAGCCTGAGATAGTGATCGGCATCGGCGGCGGCAGCTGCCTCGATTTCGCCAAATGCGCCGGCCTGCTGCTCAGCCATGGCGGCAAGCTTCAGGACTACTATGGGGAGTTCAAGGTGCCCGGCCCGACGCTGCCGCTGATCGCCGTGCCCACCACCGCGGGAACCGGCTCCGAAGTGACGCCCGTCGCGGTGATCTCCGATCCGGACCGGACGCTGAAGGTCGGCATATCGAGCCCCTATCTGATCGCGGCGGTTGCCTTGTGCGACCCCGAACTGACGATGACCTGCCCCCCTGCCCTGACCGCGATAGCCGGCGCCGATGCCTTGACCCATGCGATCGAGGCTTTCACCGCGAAGCGGCGCGGCGAGGACCCCAGCCTGGCGCAACAGCATGTCTTCATCGGCAAGACCGCGCTGACCGACCATTTCGCCCTGCTGGCCATAAAACTGCTGGGCCGCAGCCTGGAGAAAGCCTGCACCGACGGCACCGATGCCGATGCGCGCGCCGATGTGATGATGGGCGCGCTGGCGGCGGGCTGCGCATTCGGCACCGCCGGCACCGCGGCGGCGCATGCCGTGCAATATCCCGCGGGCGCCCTCACCCACACGGCGCACGGATTGGGCGTCGCGACGATGATGCCCTACGTCATGACCTACAACAGCCGCGTGGTCGCCGCCGAAATGGCCGAGATCGGCGCAGCGCTTGGCCTTGAGGCCAAGGGGCGGAGCACCGGGGAGATGGCGGACGCCACAATCGAGGAAATCCGACGGCTATTCATTGCGACCGGCATCACGCCGACGCTGGCCGATCTCGGCCTTCCCGCCGACAAGCTCGACTGGACCGCCGATCAGGCGCTCGGCATCGATCGCCTGATCAAGAACAACCCGCGCCCCTTCGATCTCACCGCCATGCGACGCCTGGTCCAGGCCGCCCATGACGGCGACCTCGCAGCCTGCGCCATGTAATCCACGGAACAAGACCATGAACCTTCCTCCCAATGCGCTGTGGATCGACCAGGACGACTATGATGTTCGCGGCTTTTCGCACGGACTCTACATCGACGGCAGATGGCGACCATCTTCCGACGGCCGGGTCATCGACGTCGTCGATCCTGCGTCGGGATCCGTCATTGCAGCGGTTCCCGACGCGACGCTCGAGGATGCCTTGGCAGCCGTCGATGCGGCGGCCATGGCGGCGACGGCATGGCGGGGGACAGCGCCACGCAAGCGCTCGGAAATCCTCAGGCGCTGTTTCGAACTCATGGTCGAGCGATCGGAAACGCTCGCCATGCTGATCTCGCTGGAGAACGGCAAGGCTCTGCGCGACGCGCGCGGCGAGGTTGCGTACGCCGCCGAGTTCTTCCGCTGGAACGCGGAAGAAGCGGTTCGCATCACCGGCGAGTTCGGCACCGCGCCGTCCGGCACCAACCGCATCGTGGTCGACTATGAGCCGATCGGCATCTGCGTGCTGATCACGCCCTGGAATTTTCCGGCCGCGATGGCGACACGAAAAATCGCGCCGGCATTGGCGGCCGGTTGCACGGTGATCCTGAAGCCGGCCAGCGAGACGCCGCTGACGGCCTATGCGCTGGCCGCGCTCTACAGCGAGGCCGGCGTTCCGGCCGGCGTCGTCAACGTGCTCACCACGACCAGTCCCGGTCCGCTGACCTCGGCCATGCTGGCCGATGCGCGCGTCAGGAAGCTCTCTTTCACCGGCTCGACAGGCGTCGGACGAACCTTGCTTGGTGAAGCCGCCAAGCATGTGGTCTCCTGCTCGATGGAACTCGGCGGCAATGCACCATTCGTCGTTTTCGACGATGCCGACCTCGATGCCGCGCTCGACGGCGCCATGATCGCGAAGATGCGCAATGCCGGCGAGGCCTGTACAGCCGCCAACCGCATCTATGTTCAGTCGGGCATCCATGACGCGTTCGCCGACGGCCTTCGCAAACGCATGGCAGCTCTCAAGGTCGGACCAGGCATGAGTGCGGATACCGAGTGCGGGCCGATGATCACCAGAAAGGCGGTCGACAAGATCGACCGCCTAGTCAAGGACGCCGTGGGCCGGGGAGCCAAGGTGCTTTGCGGCGGCTCTATCCCGGAAGAGGAAGGCTTCTTTTATCCGCCGACGGTCCTGTCGCAGGTTCCGTCCGATGCCGACATGGCGCATGAGGAGATCTTCGGGCCGGTAGCGCCCATCACGCGATTCGAGACCGAGGCCGAAGCCATCATGCACGCCAACAACACGGAATACGGCCTTGCCGCCTATATCTATACGCGCGATGTCGGCCGAGGATTGCGGGTGGCATCGCGGATCGAAGCCGGCATGATCGGCCTCAATCGGGGGCTGATGTCGGATCCCGCGGCCCCCTTCGGCGGCGTCAAGCAGAGCGGCCTGGGTCGCGAGGGCGGCCAGCACCACGGCATCGCCGAGTTCATGGAGGCGAAGTATATCGCCGTTACCTTCTGATCGGGCAGCCATGCAGAAAGACCCCTTCCGCACCCGCGACCACGTTGCCGACTTTGATGACATCGTGGCCGATATCGTGGCGCGCAGCGCCACGACCCGGGCGACGCTGCCCATGGTGGCTGATGTCGCCTATGGCAACGGCGAGGCCGAGAGGCTCGACCTGTTCTTTCCGCCGGGCGAGCGTCAGAATCTTCCCGTTCATATTTTCATCCACGGCGGCTACTGGCGCATGTTTTCAAGGGGTGACTATTCCTATGTGGCGAACACAGTCACCCAAGCCGGTGCGATCGCGGTCATCGTCGATTATGCGCTGATGCCCGAGTTTAGGATGGCGGCGATCGTGGAGCAGGTCCGGCGCGCCAAACAATGGGTGCTGGACAACATCGTCGACCATGGCGGCGATCCAGGCCGGATCAGCGTCAGCGGCCATTCGGCTGGCGCGCACCTGGCCACATTCCTATTTGAAAAGGCGCCAATGCCGTCACGCATCCACGCAGCGCTGCTGCTGGGTGGCCTCTACGACCTGAAGCCCCTGCAGAAATCCTTCCTCGAGCCGTTGATCGGCATCACCGACGAGGAGGCAGCTGCCTTCACGCCAATGACGCGGCAGCATGACCCGAAGACGGCAGTGACCATTCTCGTCGGGGACCAGGAAACGCCCCCTTTTCACCAGCAGGCGGCCGACTTCGGAACGCTCCTGCGCGCGCAGGGGCACGGTGTCCGCGACCTTTGCCTGAATGACCGGAACCATATGACGAGCGTACGGGATCTGGGCATCATCGGTACGCAAGCTGGCGATTGCCTGATGCAGACGATTGAAACGACCCTCTTCTAGAGGCAATGCCGAGCCGACCCGAATGAGGAGGTCGCAGTGTGATGTGCACCGCTCGGTGGGCAGTTGCGCAACCTCGGGACTTGGCCCTATTGCGCGACCAGGCGACTCGCCTAGCGAAACAGCTTTGCTCTCATTGGCCATTCAGCGGATTCGATTTGCTTGGTGATCCCTCACCCTTAGGGCAAACTCCCTGCCGGGGCTGCAGGAGGTGAAATGAGAGCACGCGCAGCAACGCTCGGGGATCTCGAGGATGTGTTTCATGGCCTGTCCAAGCGGATGTCGGAGGAGTACGCGGCGGCCGGCAAGGACAGCAAGATCGCCTACGACAATCTGATGATGAATCTGAAGGAAGGCCGGGCGCACGCGCTGGTGGAGGGCGAGAAGGCCGTGGCAATCATCGCCTGGCATGAGAACAGCGACGCCGCCGATACGCTGTTTGCCGCGCAGGAGGACTTTTTCCGCGCCTCGACCGTGCGCTTCTGCAAGCGACATATCAGGCACATCCAGGCGCTCGCCGGCAACCTTCCCATCCATTCGCGCAGCTGGCTGCAGGGGCCTGACGTCGCCCGATGGTTCGGCATTATCGGCTATGCCGAGCGCGGTCAGGAGAACGGCGCCAACCTGTTTGAGCTGCCGCCGGCCCGCGCCAGCTAAGGAACCCCGGCTGGTGGCATGTGTTCCTCCTTGCCGCAAACGCCGAGCATACCGCGCCATCGCCCGCGCAAATTCGTCGATGCGGGGTCCCCCCTTCGGTTCCAAGCGGTTTAACTCGGTGGCCTTGCGAATTGCACTCTCGGCCGCCTTGGACTGCCTCAGCAAGCGGCTTGCACGGGGCGACGATTGGCGGGATGTTACTGGGGGCAACCGGGGCCAAACCGGCAGGCCGAGATCGATGTGGCTGCTGGAAAATGTCGCGAGCCTGCTTCGCCTTTCTTACCTTTGTTGTCTTGCTGGCGCCGGTAGAGGCAAGCGAGCGCATGTCTCATCTGCTTGACCCCTCCAACCTGCCGATCTCCTATCTTCGCGAATCGGATCTTGTGACGGCATACACGACTGCAATGGCGCGCTTCCGTCTGCAGTTCTCAGGACGTGCCGGCGAAACCAATCTTGCGGTCTCTCTCGAACCATTGTTTTTGCGGGCGGAATTCCGTGCGCGGACCTGGCGCTCGGCGGACGGCAGCTTGTTGCAAGGCTTCGCCGGCAAGGGCGGCTTCCGATTGACTATCGGTAACTGCCTGGCGCGTATCTGCGCTGCCAGCGAATGCAGCGATGCCGGTTGGCCGGTCTACGCCTGCAGCGACGGACGCAAGCGCAAGATGTCCGTCACGGATTTTGTGACGGCAAGCTTCGATGGCGTGCCCTATCGTCGATTGAGCGCCTCCCCTTCACAGGAATGAGGGCGCGAGGTGCCCACCATCCTACCGAGGCAGGCGTTCAGCAAGGGCGGTGTTCCTTTCCCGCACCGCGAACGCCTTCCCAGTCGACAATTGCCCGCCTCACGCAGCGCTGCGACTCCCCGCCGCAGTCGCGCAGGACGTTGCGGCGCTGAAATTGACGCGCGGCATCATCTTTTTCCCGCGAACATGGTCCAAATAGAATAGGATGGTGGGGCGCCATCCAAACGCGGACACGTGTTGCATTCGACCCAGGCGGCCGGAAAATCGGTGACAAGCGCCGCCGGAACGTGTTGAAGGTGACGGTCGACACAGAGAGGGACGTGCGATCGGGTTGCACTCGGCAAGTGTTGATGGTTTGTTGCCGGTCTGCGGAGAACGAGTGATGCGAGAATCGATCGGTCAAGACGAATATGGGTCGGCGAACCCTTTCGATCCGGACGACCTGCCCAATCTGAATGCGATCGGACCAGGGATCGGCAACAATGATTTCGAGAAATACGCGGTCGCCGTGATCATCGTGTTCGGCGCCCTGATCATCGGCGGGCTGATGGCCGCGTCGTTGACCTTCGGCCATCGCAACGGGTTCCTCTTCGCGCTCGGCGGCGCCACCTCGGCATGGATCTCCGGAAACGCGCTTCTGCTTGACCGGCCGCGCATCTACGCGCTGTTCGTCGGCATCGCCGCCCTGATGCTGATCGCATCGACCATCACGCTGGTTACCTGACGGTCCTTGCCGGGCCGCGACCCTGTCCAAGCACCCACCCCGGCATCAATATCCGAGCGCCTCGCCAGAGGCCGCGCGGCTGTCGATGGCGCCATTGTAGCGCGCGCCGCCGCCCTTCCCGATCTCCGCCAGGCTCTTGCCACCAACGAGAATGCCGGCCGCCTGCCCCCAGGTCTGGTCACTCAGATCGAGGTGGTAGCCCATGCCGGCCAGCAGTCTTTTGGTGTCCGGCGACAGGCCGAACGGCTCGACATAGACTTTATCGGGCAGCCATTGATGGTGGATACGCGGCGCGTCGATCGCCTCCTGGATGTTCATGCCGTGGTCGATGACGTTGACGATCGCTTCCAGCGTGATGGTGATGATGCGCGAGCCGCCGGGGCTGCCGATGACCATGAACGGCTTGCCGTCCTTGGCCACGATGGTCGGGCTCATCGATGACAGCGGCGTCTTCTTCGGCTGAATGGCATTGGCCTCGCCCTGGACCAACCCATAGAGGTTGGGCACGCCCGGCTTCTGGGTGAAATCGTCCATCTCGTTGTTGAGCAAGATGCCGGTGCCGCCCGCGACGACGCCGGCCCCGAAGGAGCCGTTCAGCGTGTAGGTGACGGCTACCGCGTTGCCGTCCTTGTCGATGATGGAATAGTGTGTCGTCTCCTTCGACTCGCCAAAACCCTTCGGCATCAGGTCCTGCGACACGCCGGCCCGGAATGGGTCGATCTTGTCGCGGATGTCCTTGGCGTAGCTCTTGTCCAGCAATTTCGAGACCGGATTGTCGACGAAATCAGGATCGCCGAGCGCGGAGTTGCGGTCGACATAGGCATGGCGCATCGCCTCGACCATGACATGCACGGTCTCGGCCGAGCCGGCGCCGAGATAGGACAATGGGTAGCCTTCCAGCACGTTGAGGATTTCGCAGATGATGACGCCACCGGAGCTTGGCGGCGGCGAGGAAGTGATCTCATAGCCGCGATAGGAGCAGGTGACCGGTTTCAGTTCACGCACCGCATATTGCTCGAAGTCCTGTTTGGCCAGGATGCCGCCCCTGGCGCCGCTCGCCTTGACGATGGCGTCAGCGATGGCGCCCTTGTAGAAGGCGTCGAGGCCTTTCTCGGATATCGCCGAGAGCGAGCCAGCAAGATCCGGTTGGGTGAGCCGCTCGCCAACGCCATAGGGCTTGCCATCGGGTTTCAGGAAGGCGGCCGCCGCCGCCGGGTCCTTCGCCAACCTTTCAGCGTTGCCGGCGAACGAGGCGGCATCGCCCTGATTGAGGATGAAACCGTCCCTGGCATAGGCGATCGCCGGCGCCATCAGCTCTTGTCTTGACAGTGTGCCATATTTTTCGCGCGCTATTTCGAAACCGGCCACCGAGCCCGGCACGCCGACGGCGAGATAACCGTCGAGGCTGGCGCCCTTCACCGGGTTGCCATCCTTGTCGAGATACATGGTCTTGGACGCGGCCAGCGGCGCGCGCTCGCGAAAATCGAGGAAGGTCGATTTGCCATCGGCGAAACGGATGGTCATAAAGCCGCCGCCGCCAATGTTGCCGGCATTGGGGTAGACGACGGCCAGCGCATAGCCGACAGCGACCGCCGCATCGACGGCATTGCCGCCCTTCTTCAAGACCTCGACGCCGATTTCCGACGCCAGATGCTGGGCCGTCACCACCATGCCGTGCTCGCCCTTGGCAGGTGCCGGCGACGCGGCAAAGGCGCTCGTCAATGGCGCCAGCGCGAAGGTGATGGAAAGACTGGCGGCGATCAGTGTCCGACGGGTGAGGTGCATGGCGGGTTCTCCTGGCGGGGAAGCCTAGAAGAGCCCGTCGCAGTGGCCGAGTCCACCACCAACGGTGGGCCAGGCGGATCAATTCATATGACAGGCGTGTCAGACAATTCCGCCCGAGCCGCCGACAACAGCCGGGCGTTCGGCGGCGACCTTGGCGCGGTAGCCCGCCGCCCGGTAGGTGGCGACCGGATCGATGGCGCCCCCGGTTTTCAGCCGCGCCATGGCGAGGATCGGCTCGACATCGGTGCGGTAGGCCGCCTTCAGCGTCTGCGTCGCCATCAGCGCGTCATTGCCGTCCTGAAAACCTTCCAGCGCGTTGCGGTCGACCAGCAGCGCCTGTGCATAGGCGCGCTGCACCTCGACCGCCGACAACATCAGGCTTTCGATCGGATCGGTGACGTTGTGGCTCTGGTCGAGCATGTGGGCGGGATCGAAACCCTCGGCGCCGGACAGTTCGGCATCGACCAGTTCGTTGAAGACCAGGAACAGCCGATAAGGATCGATCGAACCGGCGTCGAGATCGTCGTCGCCATATTTCGAATCGTTGAAATGGAAGCCGCCGAGTTTCTTGAACTGGATCAGCCGCGACACGATCATCTCGATGTTGACATTGGGCGCGTGGTGGCCGAGGTCGACCAGGCAGAAAGCCTTGTCGCCCAGTTCCTTGGCGATAAGGTAATTGGTGCCCCAGTCCTGCACGACCGTGGAATAGAAGGCCGGCTCGTACATCTTGTGTTCGGTGAACAGTTTCCAGTCGGCGGGCAGCCCGGCATAAATCTCCTTCATGGCGTCGAGGTAGCGCTCGAAGGCTTTGGCGAAATTGACCTGGCCCGGAAAATTCGAGCCGTCGCCGATCCACACCGTCAGTGCCTTGGAGCCGAGCGTCTTGCCGATCTCAATGCATTCGAGATTGTGCTCCACCGCCTGCCGGCGGGTGCCGGCGTCGGCGTGCGACAGCGAACCGAATTTGTAGGAGAGTTTCTGGTCCCTGGCGTCGGAGAATGTGTTGGAATTCATGGCATCGAAGCCGAGGCCGAAGCGCGAGGCCGCCTGCTTCAGCCGGTTCGGGTCAGCCTTGTCCCATGGAATGTGCAACGAGACGGTCGGCGTCGCCTGCGTCAGCTGGCTGATGACGGCACAATCCTCGATCTTGTCGAAGATATCGCGCGGCTCGCCGGCGCCGGGAAAGCGGGCAAAGCGCGTGCCGCCGGTGCCGACGCCCCAGGAGGGGATGGCAACCGCAAATTTCTCGACCTTGTCGCGGATGGCGTCGATGGCGATGCCGCGGCGGTCGAGACGTTCGCCGAGCGAGGCGTAGTCGCGCTCGAGGTCGGGCTTGCGCGCGGTGTTATCTTTTTCGACGATTTCGGCGGGAATGATGGTTTCGGACAAGTGCTGGTTCCTCCCAAGAATGTGTTCGGCTGGCGCCGCCCCTCATCCGCCCTACGGGCACCTTCTCCCCTTAGACGGGGAGAAGGGAAACGCTCCAAATCAGCGCGTAAAGCTCTGCGCGTTGCCGGCGTCGACGTTGATGATGTTGCCGGTCGACTTGGCCGACATGTCGGAAGCGAAGAAATAGATCGCCTCGGCGATGTCTTCCGGGAAGACCGAGCGCTTCAGCATCGAGCGCGAGCGGTAATGCTCTTCAAGATCGTCCGTAGACATCTTGTAGGCGGCGGCGCGCTGTTCCTTCCACTCGCCCGTCCAGATCTTCGAGCCGCGCAGCACGGCGTCCGGATTGACGACATTGACCCTGATCTGCGCTTCCGCGCCTTCCAGGGCGAGACACCGGGCGAGATGGATTTCGGCGGCCTTGGCCGTGCAATAGGCGGCAGCGTTGGGCGAGGCGGCAAGACCGTTCTTGGAGGCGACGAAGACGACATTGCCGCCGATCTTCTGCACCCGGAACAGTCGGAACGCTTCCCGCGAGACCAGGAAATAGCCGGTCGACAGGATGTCCATGTTCTTGTTCCACAGCGCCAGCGACGTCTCCTCGATCGGCGCCGAGGAGGCGAGACCCGCGTTGGAGACCAGAATGTCGATGCCGCCAAACTCGACCGCCGTCTCGGCAAAGCCCGAGACCACCTGGTCTTCCGCGGTCACGTTGATCACCACCGGGCGGATGAAATCCTTGCCATAGGCCTTCGCCAGTTCCTCATTGGCGCTGGCCAGTGCAGCCTCATCGATATCGGCCAGCACCACGCAGGCGCCTTCGCGCAGCAGGCGGTTGGCGGTCGCCCGGCCAATGCCGCCGGCGCCACCGGTGACTAGCGCGATCTGGCCGGCGAGCGATTTCGGCTTCGGCATGCGCTGCAGCTTCAGATCTTCGAGCAGCCAGTATTCGATGTCGAAGGCTTCCTGGGCGGGCAGGCCGACATAGGATGAAACGGTCGAGGCACCGCGCATGACGTTGATGGCGTTGACGTAGAATTCGCCGGAAATTCGCGCCGTCGCCTTGTCGCCGGCGAAGGTGAACATGCCGACGCCGGGCATCAGATAGACCACGGCGTTGGGATCGCGGATGGCAGGCGAGTCGGGATGCTTGCAGCTGTCGTAATAGGCCTGGTAGCCGACGCGGTATTCGGCGATGTCGTCGGCTAGGCGCGCAATGACCGCATCGACATCGGGCTTCGCCGGATCGAACTCGATGACCAGCGGGCGGATCTTGGTGCGCAGGAAATGGTCCGGGCAAGAAGTGCCGAGTGCCGCCAGCGGGCGCAAATCCCTGGAGTTGACGAATTCGAGCACGGCGGCGGAATCGTCGAAATGGCCGAGCTTGTGGCTCTTTTCCGAGATCAGGCCGCGGATTTTCGGCATCAGTTTCGCCGCGATGGCGCGGCGGGTAGCGGCATCGAGCGACTTGACCACTTCGCCGCCGAAGATGGCGAGGCCCTCGGAGCGGCGTTCGAACCACTCGATCGCCTGGTTGATCACCGAAATCGTCGTCTCGTAGCATTCCTTGGGCGTGTCGCCCCAGGTGAACAGGCCGTGGCTTTCGAGGATGACGCCCTTGGCGGCGGGATGTTCGAGGCAGAATTTCTCCAGCCAAAGGCCGAGTTCGAAGCCCGGCCGCTTCCATGGCAGCCAGCCGATGGCGTCGCCGAAGATCTCCTTGGTCAGCGCTTCGGAATCCTTCGCCGCGGCAATGGCGATGATGGCATCGGGATGCATGTGGTCGACGAAAGGCTTCGGCACATAGGCGTGCAGCGGCGTGTCGATCGAGGCCGCGCGCGGATTGAGGTTGAAGGTGCAGTGGGGCAGATATCCCACCATCTCGTCCTCATGCTCGACGCCGCGATAAAGGCCTTTCAGCGCGCGCAATTTGTCCATGTAGAGGGTGGCAAAACCGTCGAGCTTGATCGAGGCGCTGTCGCCGCCCGAACCCTTGACCCACAGCACTTCGACGTTCTCGCCGCTGAGCGGATCCTTCTGCCATATCTTGGAGGAGGTGTTGCCGCCGCCATAGTTGGTGACGCGCTTGTCGGAACCCAGCGTGTTCGAGCGATAGACCAGAAGCTCGGGATCGCTCATCCCCTTGGCCTTCGCATCGTCCCACAAATTGGCAAGGCGCGAGCCGGAGCGCTTGTCGAGCATAGGTTATCCTCCCTGGGACGCAAAAGCCGCAGCCCATTTTGCCGGGAATGTCTACGCAAGCGCCTCGCTTGTCAATCATAAACGATCAATATCGATCATATTGCACTGCACAATGAAATTATATGATCGGAAATGATTGACACTGCTCGTTTTGAGTGCCTAGATGGCCAGGCAGGGAGGAACCATGCACGAAAAAGAGCGCCACAGGATCATTCTGTCCGCCGTCCAGGAAAAGCCTGTGGTGACGGTGCAGGAGATGGTCGACCTGACGGAGTCGTCCGAGGCGACGATCCGGCGCGATATCGCGGCTCTGCACGTCCAGAAGCGCCTGCGCCGGGTGCGCGGTGGCGCCGAGGCGATTTCGCCGCCGCAATTCATCGGCCTGGCCGGCCGGCCCTTTTCCGTCAACGAAACGATCAACGCTTCACAGAAGCGGGCGATCGCTCGCGAGGCGGTCGAATTGTGCGGGGATGGCGAGCCGATCATCATCAATGGCGGCACCACCACCTTCCAGATGGTGCATTTCCTGACTGGGCGGCGCATGCCGATCTTCACCAATTCGTTCCCGATCGCCGAGCATCTGCTCAAGCACTCGAAGAACACGGTGATGCTGTCGGGCGGCACCATCTATCGCGAGCAGAACATCATCCTGTCGCCCTTCGACAATGACGTGACCCGCAATTTCTACGCGCGCCGCATGTTCATGGGCGCCCAAGGGCTTGGACCGCTCGGCCTGATGGAAGGCGACCCGCTGCTGATCCAGGCGGAGCAGAAGCTGATCGACCAGGCCGACGAGCTGGTGGTGCTGGTCGATTCCTCGAAATTCCGAAAGCGCTCCAGCCTGATCCTGTGCGGGCTGTCGCGCATCGCCACCGTCATCACCGACGACGGCATCGAGGATCGCGAAGCCAAGATGTTGGAGACCGCGGGCGTGACGCTGATCGTCGCCCGCAAGACGGCAAAGGAAGAATCTTCACTGCAGGCCTGAGACCAACTCACGCCCGCAGCGGCGATGGAATGCAACGCTCAAGGGAGGATATGCGATGAGCTTTTTGAAGAAATTGATGGTGACGGCCGCATTCTCGGCCGCCATGTTCGTGAATGCCGCCTATGCCGAGAACGTCAAGATCGCACTGGTGGTGAAGTCGCTCGGCAACGGCTTCTTCGACGCCGCCAACAAGGGCGCCGAGGAGGCGGCCAAGGAACTCGGCGATGTCGACATCATCTACACCGGCCCGACCAAGGCAACCGCCGAAGCGCAGATCGAAGTGGTCAATTCGCTGATCGCGCAGAAGGTCAACGCCATCGCCATTTCGGCCAATGACGCCGACGCGCTGGTGCCGGTGCTGAAGAAGGCCATGGAGCGCGGCATCACCGTCATCTCCTGGGATTCGGGCGTTGCCAAGGAAGGCCGCCAGCTTCACCTCAACCCGTCCGACACCGGCCTGATCGGCGAGACCATCATCAAGCTTGCCGCCGATTATCTGCCGGAAGGCGGCGATGTCGCCATCCTGTCGGCCTCCTCGACCGCGACCAACCAGAACGCCTGGATCGACGCGGCCAAGAAGGTGCTGCCGGAGAAGTTCCCCAAGATCAAGCTTGTCGCCACCGTCTATGGCGATGACGATTCGGCCAAGAGCACCGACGAAGCCAAGGGCCTGCTGAAGTCCTATCCGAACCTCAAGGCGATCATCGCGCCGACAACCGTCGGCGTCGTTGCCGCCGCCCAGGTCGTCACCGACGAGAAGCTGATCGGCAAGGTCAATGTCACCGGCCTTGCGCTGCCGTCCGAGTTCAAGAAGTTCATCGACAACGGCGCCAGCCAGGCGGTTGCGCTGTGGAACCCGATCGACCTCGGCTACTCGGCCGTCTACCTCGCCCACGACCTGGCGGTGAAGAAGGAAGAGGCCAAGCCCGGTGCCACGCTGTCGATCGGCCGCGTCGGCAAGGTCACGCTCGACGATACCAACTCGGCTGCGATGGCTCCGCCCTTCCAGTTCGACAAGACCAACATCGAGAAGTTCTCCAAGATCTATTGATCTGGGACCCTCTCAAGCCGTCGCGGCGGGGCTCACGTCCCGCCGCGATTTTAGACGGACCTTGTTTCAGGGCTTGATACGACCATGGACACGACAGCCCAGCACGGCACGGTGAAGGAGAGGCCAGCGGCCTCCACGCCACGGCTGACGCTGTCCGGCATCTCCAAGAGCTTTCCCGGCGTGCGCGCGCTGCACAATGTCAGCCTGTCGCTCTATCCCGGCCAGGTGACGGCACTGATCGGCGAGAACGGCGCCGGCAAGTCGACGCTGGTCAAGATCATGACCGGCATCTACCAGCCGGATTCGGGCACGATCAGCATCGACGGCCAGGCGGTCAGCTTGCCCAGCGCGCATGCCGCCTTCGGCCATGGCGTCACCGCCATCCATCAGGAAACCGTGCTGTTCGACGATCTGAGCGTTGCCGAAAACATCTTTCTCGGCCACGCGCCGCGCACACGGCTAGGCACCATCGACTGGCGCACGATGCGCAAGAATGCCCGCGAAGTGCTCGACACGATGCACGCCGGCCATATCGATGCCGATGCGCGTTTGAAAGACCTCGGCATCGCCAACAAGCATCTCGTGGCGGTGGCGCGCGCCATGTCGATCGACGCGCAGATCGTCATCATGGACGAGCCGACCGCAGCCCTTTCGATGAAGGAGATCGAGGAGCTTTTCCTGCTCATCGAATTCCTCAAGGAGGAAGGCAAGGCGATCCTGTTCATCAGCCACAAGTTCGACGAGATCTACCGCATCGCCGACCGCTACACGGTGTTCCGCGACGGCGAGATGGTTGGCGAAGGCCTGATCAAGGATGCCGGCCAGAGCCAGATCGTGCGCATGATGGTCGGCCGCTCGGTCGATCATATTTTTCCGCAGCGCAAGGCCGAGATCGGTGCACCGGTGCTGTCCGTCGCCGGCCTGTCGCACCCGACCGAGTTCAACGACATCGGCTTCGAACTACACAAAGGCGAAATACTCGGCTTCTACGGCCTCGTCGGCGCCGGCCGCAGCGAGGTGATGCAGGCGATTTCAGGCATCACCCGCACCACGGGCGGCACGATCACGCTGGAAGGCAAGACGATCGCGCCGAAATCGGCGGCGGATTCGATCGAGGCCGGCATCGTCTATGTGCCGGAAGAGCGCGGCAAGCAAGGCGTGGTGATCGGCCTGCCGATCTTCCAGAACGTCTCGCTGCCCTCGCTCAAGCGCACCTCCAAATCTGGCTTGCTGCGGCTGGCCGAAGAATTTTCGCTCGCCCGTTCCTACACCGAGCGGCTTGATCTCAGGGCCTCGTCGCTCAGCCAGGATGTCGGCACGCTGTCGGGCGGCAACCAGCAGAAGATCGTCATCGCCAAATGGCTGGCGACCGCGCCCAAGGTGATCATCCTCGATGAGCCGACCAAGGGCATCGACATCGGTTCCAAGGCCGCCGTGCACGGCTTCATGGCCGAGCTGGTGGCGCAGGGCCTGTCGGTGATCATGGTGTCGTCGGAACTGCCGGAGATACTCGGCATGTCCGACCGGGTGGTGGTCATGCGCGAGGGCCTTGTCGCGGCGGTCTATGACAATAAGGGGCTGGACGCCGAGACGCTGGTGCGGACGGCAGCGGGGATCGCGGCATGAAAGCCTTTCTGAAATACCGCGAGATCTGGCTGGCCGCGGCCATCATCGTGCTGATCGGGCTAATCTCGACCCGCTTCCCGGCCTTCGCCGACCCCGGCAACCTGCGCCAGGTATTCAACGACACCTCTATCCTGATGATCCTGGCGCTCGGCCAGATGGTGATCATCCTGACGCGGTCGATCGACCTGTCCATGGCCTCCAATCTCTGCTTCACCGGCATGGTGGTGGCGATGCTGAACGCCGCACACCCGGCAATCCCGATCCCGGCACTGATCGTCATCGCGCTGGCGGTCGGGCTGGTGCTCGGCGCCATCAACGGCCTTCTGGTGTGGCGGCTGAACATCCCTTCGATCGTGGTCACTTTGGGCACGCTCACCATCTATCGCGGCGCCACCTTCGTCCTGTCAGGCGGCGCCTGGGTCAATGCCGACAAGATGAGCCCGGATTTCATCGGTTTCCAGCGCGCCGCCTTCCTCGGCATTCCGGTGCTGTCCTGGATCGCCATACTGGTCATCGCGCTGTTCTTCGTGCTGATGACGCGCACCGCGCTCGGCCGCTCGATCTATGCGATCGGCGTCAACCCGACGGCGTCGGTCTATACCGGCATCGATGTCGGTCGCACGAAATTCATTGTCTTCTGCATCTCCGGCATGATCGGCGGGCTTGCCGGCTACCTGTGGATCTCGCGCTACGTCATCGCCTCGGTCGAGGTCGCCAACGGCTATGAGCTCAACATCATCGCCGCCTGCGTCATCGGCGGCATCTCGATCGCCGGCGGCATCGGCTCGGTCGGCGGCGCGGTGCTTGGCGCGTTGTTCCTCGGCATCATCTCCAACGCGCTCCCGGTCATCAACATCTCGCCCTTCTGGCAGATGGCGATTTCGGGCAGTGCCATCATCTTGGCCGTCGTGCTCAACGCGCGCGGCGAACGCCAGCAAGGCCGCATCATCCTGAGAAAGGCGGAGGCGGCATGACCGACATCCCTGCCCCACGCCATATTCCCGACCGGCTCGACAAGCCGCTGTCTTCGGCGATCTTTTCCTGGGAGGCACTGCTGGTCGTGGTGGCCGTCGCCATCTTCGCCATCAACAGCTTCGCCTCGCCCTATTTCCTCGATCCCTATTCGCTGTCCGATCTGACCTTCAACTTCACCGAGAAGGGCCTGATCGCCTTTGCCATGGCGCTGCTGATCATCTCCGGCGAAATCGACCTGTCGGTCGCCGCCATCATCGCGCTGGCATCGACCATGATGGGCATGGCGGTGCAGGCGGGTGCGGGTACACCGGTGCTGGTGCTGATCGGCATTGTGGTCGGGCTTGGCTGCGGCGCCTTCAACGGGCTGTTGGTGACACGGCTCGGCTTGCCGTCCATCGTCGTCACCATCGGCACGATGAGCCTGTTCCGCGGCATCGCCTTCATCATCCTCGGCGACCAGGCCTATAAGGGCTATCCCGAAAGCTTCGCCTTCTTTGGCCAGGGCTATGTCTGGTGGGTGGTCTCGTTCGAGCTGGTGCTCTTCCTCATCGCCGCCATCGTCTACTGGTTCCTCCTGCATCGCACGAGTTTCGGCCGCCGCGTCTTCGCCATCGGCAACAATCCGGTCGCGGCGCAGTTTTCCGGCGTGCGCGTCGGGCGTATCAAATTCATCCTGTTCTGCCTGACCGGGCTGATGTCGGGTATAGCCTCGGTGCTGATCACCTCGCGCCTCGGCTCGACGCGGCCGTCGATCGCGCAAGGCTATGAGCTGGAAGTCATCACCATGGTGGTGCTCGGCGGCGTCAGCATCCTCGGCGGCGCCGGCAGCATTGTCGGCGTCGTGCTCGCCGCGTTCATCATGGGGCTGGTGACGTTTGGGCTCGGCCTGCTCAACGTGCCCGGCATCGTCATGTCGATCTTCATCGGCGTGCTGCTGATCATAGTCATCGCGCTGCCGATCGTCTGGCGGCGGCTGCGGGGTAGCAGCTGATGCCTGAGAAATACGCGTTCAAGATGAAGCTCAAACCGGGCATGAAGGCCGAGTACAGGAAGCGCCATGACGAGATCTGGCCGTCGCTGGTCGCGCTCTTGAAACAGGCCGGCGTGTCCGACTATTCGATCCATCTCGATGAAGAGACCAACATCCTGTTCGGCGTGCTGTGGCGGCGCGACGATCACGGCATGGCCGAATTGCCGAAGCATCCTGTGATGCAGCGCTGGTGGGCTCACATGGCCGACATCATGGAAACGAAGCCGGACAACGAGCCGGTGGCCGTGCCGCTGGAAACTGTGTTCCAGATGGCATGAGTGCTCTGCGCCACATCGCCGTCATCGACATCGGCAAGACCAACGCCAAGGTGGCGCTGGTCGACCTCGCAACCTTGAGCGAGGTAGCGCTGCGCCGGATGGCGAATGCGCCGGTGCGGCAAGCGCCCTACCCGCATCACGATGTCGAGGCGCTATGGACATTCATCCTCGACAGCCTTGCCGATCTCAACCGCGAACAGCCGATCGCCGCCATCTCGATCACCACGCATGGCGCGACAGGTGCGCTGGTCGACGCCTCTGGCGAACTGGTGCTGCCGGTGCTCGACTATGAGTTCGACGGCCCCGACAGGCTGGCGGCGGACTATGACGCTGTTCGACCGCCGTTCACCGAGACCGGCACACCGCGCCTGCCGCTCGGCCTCAATCTCGGCGCGCAATTTTTTTGGCAGCAGAAATGCTTTCCGGCCGCGTTCGCGCATGCGGCCGCGATTCTGATGTACCCGCAATACTGGGCGCTGCGCCTGACCGGCGTCGCCGCCAACGAAGTGACCTCGCTCGGTTGCCACACCGATCTGTGGAATCCATGGCATGCTGACTTTTCGTCGCTGGTCGATCGGTTGGATTGGCGCCGCCTGATGGCACCGGTGCGGCCGGCCAGGGATCGCCTCGGTCCGATCCTGCCAGCGCTTGCCGCGCGCACCGGCCTTGATGCGCAAACCCCAGTGTTCTGCGGCCTGCACGATTCCAACGCCTCGCTGCTGCCGCATCTCCTGTCCGACGCGCCACCCTTCTCGGTCGTCTCGACCGGCACCTGGGTGGTGTCGATGGCGGTCGGCGGCAGAGAGATTGCGTTGGATGCGGCGCGCGATACGCTGGTCAATGTCAATGCGCTGGGCGACCCCGTCCTCTCGGCCCGTTTCATGGGCGGCCGCGAGTTTTCCGTGCTGACGGAAGGCCGGCCGGAGACTTGGACCGACGATGATGTCCGGGCCGTGCTCGCGCGGAAGACATTGCTGCTGCCGTCGACGCAACAGGGATCAGGGCCGTTCCCGCATCAGGCCGCGACATGGCTCAATGCCGACGGCATGAACAATGGCCAGCGCTTTGCCGCCATCTCGTTCTACCTGGCACTGATGACGGCGACCTGCCTCGAGCTGATCGGCGGCGATGGCCCGACCACCGTCGAAGGCCCGTTTGCCCGCAATCGCCTGTTCGTCGGCATGCTAGCCGCAAGCACAGGCCGCGCCGTCGTCGCCTCCGAAGCCGCCACCGGCACCAGCATCGGCGCGGCACTGCTGGCGTCCGATCAGGTCACGGTGCACGGCAAAGGCGAGCGGCCGGAACCGCCGACCGACCCGGCCTGGGCCGACTATGCCAGCGCATGGCGCGCGGCGGTCGAGTCGCGGGGCTGATCACAGGATCCGCTTGCCGAAGGCCGACATGACGAAGTTCACGGTGTCAGCGCCGATCCTGGGCTCGATATCCTTGCTCAGCCCCGAAACATCCATCGACAAAAGCCCGCCCGACAGCGCGATCGCCTCCATCGCCTGATGCGTCTCGCGCACGGTCAGCCCGCCGGAGCCGGCCGCCCAGCCGGCGAATTCGGTCGCCGTCGGGGAATAGCTGAGATGAAAGCCCTGTGTGCCCGACGTGGCGATGCGGATCGCCTCATGCATAAGGTCGCGCATGCCCATGGCGTCGATATCGGTCATGGTGAAGGCCGACACGCGCGAATCCTTCAGCACCCGGGCCTCCGCCGGATCGGCATGGCGCAGACCGACGATGACGACATTTTCCGGCGACAGCTGCGGCTGCAGCGCGCCGGCCTTGTGATCGAGGCCGAGGGTACGGGCCAGCACCGAACCTTCCGGCAGGTCGATGCCCTCTTCACCTTCCGGCATCAGCGCGGCAATGGAATCGATCCAGATCAGGCCGAAGGAATGCGTCGCGCGCGCTGTCGCCGTCAGCGCCTTGTGGGCGATACGGCGATCGGCGCCGGCACTCAGCCGGATCAGCCCCGAGGGCGGCCGCTCGACATCGGTGAGTTCCACGACGTCGAAATTCATCGCCTCCAGCCGCGCACCGGTCCCCTCGCGGGCAAGAATGCCGGCGGCTTCCTGTTCGGCCGCGATCGACACCATCTTGCGGCCGGAAAAGTCCGCGACGTCATGCATCGGCGCCTTCTCGACATACTCCGACGTCATCGCCAGCAGCATGGCGCCGTAGCTCATGCGAAAGGCGACGCGATCTCCCACAGCGGGGCGCGGGTCGGCGTCCTGCACGTCGAGCAGCAGATGGTCGCTGGAGGCGCCGAGCACCCTGATCCCCCTGGCGATCGGCGTCAGCCCTTCGACCAGCACGTCCTCGCGGCCGATATTGGCGATGGCGCGCAGCCTGTCGCCCTCGTCGGGAAAGACCGGTTGGTTGCCGAAAGCGTCGTAGCCGGACTCGCCAATCGGCCGCGACGGCTTGAGCTTGACCTCGATGATGTCGCCGGTCAGGCGGCACGCGTCGGGCTCGAGTTCATCCCATGGCACATCGCGAAAGGTTTCGACGCCGCCTTGCAGGATCGCCTCGCCGACCCTGAGATTGTTGATGCCGGCCGGAAGTGTGCCTTCGAGCAGCAGCGTCAGCGACGACGAAGCCCCGCCGGAGATCCAGTCGAGACTTTTGCCCGACAGGCGCTCCGTCTTGTAGGCGTGGGCGACGAGTTGCCCAAGATTTTCCGGCGTCGGCATGATGGCGCCGAAACAGCCGAGATTGGTGCCGATGCCGGCGATGCGCACGCCCTTGAACTCGAGGATCCGCTCAACGGTGGGGATCAGGTCGTTCGGCCAGATGCCTTCGCGGAGGTCGCCGAGATCGATCATCAGCATGATGTCGTGGACGCGGCCCATGCGCTCGGCGATGCGCGAGATCTCGCGGATGGTGGCGAGTTCCGACTGCAGGCTGATGTCGACGGTGCGCACCACCTCCTCGATGCGCGCCATGGGCGGGCTGCGCAGCAGCATGATCGGCACGCTGATGCCGCTGTCGCGCAGCCGGCGAATGTTTTCGAAACGCGATTCGGCAATGCCGGCGACGCCGCCGCGCAGCATGGCGCGCGCCACTTGCGGCATGCCGCAGGTGCCCTTGGTGACGCCGAACACCTTGATGCCGGACAAAGCGCAGCGGTCAACAATGGTGCGTGCGTTGCGCTCGATACGGCCGAGGTCGATGGCGACTTGCGGTCCCGACATTTTTCCTCTCAGGGTTTGTATAATCTATCGGCCAGGTGCATCTTCAAGATCATCTTCTAGAATTGACGGTCTCAATGTTGGAAACCAGAGCAATTGTATGTGGGCACGTCTTTCGATTGGAGAGACCGGTGGCACTGGTCGTCCGTCATTCCGATGGCGAGTGGCAACTGACATGCGGCGCACATGATCATCCTGCGGACTGCGAAGATTTCGAAGTCGTCGGCCTCGGCCATCTGACCACCACGCAGGACAATCTGGCACAGATTGGGCGGCTTGAGCGTGGTTGGCTTGCTGAATGGGTGCAGGGCCAATGGACGCGGTGCCAGCACGACGACTAGTGCTCCATCAGTTGACGTAGACGAGTCCCTGCGGGTCGATCTCGGGCTTACGGCCGGCAACGAGGTCGGCCAGGAATTTTCCCGAGCCACAGGCCATCGTCCAGCCGACATGGCCGTGGCCGGTGTCGAGATAGAGGTTTTTGTAGCGCGCCTGACCGATGACCGGCACGGAGCCCGGCATCATTGGCCGCAGCCCTGACCAGAGCTCCGCCTTCTTCTCGTCGAATGCGCCGGGGAAGAGGTCCCTGGCAGTCCTGAACATGGTGACAAAGTCGCTGGGTTTGTGGGTGCGGTCGAAGCCGGTGAATTCGGCGGTCGAAGCCAGCCGCAACCGGTTGCCGAGCCTCGAATAGGCCATCAACTGGTCCTCGTCGGCGCCGCCCATGGTCGGCCCCTTGCTCTCGTCTTCCAGCGGAATGGTCGCGGTATAGCCCTTCACCGGATAGACCGGCAGGTCGATGCCGTAGCGGCGGCCGAGCAGACCGCTTTCCGGCCCCATCGAGATGACCACGGCATCACCCGTCACCGGTCCGGCCGAGGTCATCACCGACCGCACCCGGTCGCCCTCAATGTCGAGACCCTCGACCGTCGTGCCGTAGAGGAATTTCACACCGAGCTTTTCGGCGGCATGGGCGGCGAGCTTTTCCACGAACTGCCGGGAATCACCGGTCTGGTCGATCGGCGAATAGACGCCGCCGGCGATCTTCTCCTTCACCCCGGCAAGGCCCGGTTCGAGCTGGACCAGCCGGTCGCGGCCGACGATCTCGATCGGCAGGCCATGCTCGGCCAGATAGCGGTAATTGTCGGTGCCGGTGTCGAGGCTGTGCTGCGAGCGGAAGAAATACAGGATGCCTTTCTTGCGCTCGTCATAGTGGATGCCGGTGTCGGCCGAGATGGCGTTGATGCAGTCGCGCGAATAGAGCGCCAGGCGCAGCTTGACCTGGCTGTTGGCGCGCAGGCGGGCCACCGTGCATTGGCGCAGGAAACGCAGGCTCCAGGCGAGGAAATAGGGATCGAAGCGCAGCCGCACCTTGATGCCGAGATCATGATTGTAGAGCCCGCGCAGAAATGTCTTCAGCGCCGCTGGCGAGGCCCAGGCGGTGGCGTCGCCCGGAGAAACCAGGCCGGCATTGGACTGGCTGGTGCCCCGCGCCGGCGCCGCATGGCGCTCGATCACGGTGACCTCGTGGCCGTCGGCGGCCAGGTAATAGGCCGCTGCCGTGCCGACAACGCCGGCGCCGAGCATCGTTATCTTCATGCCATCCCCCAAAGCTCTCGGCGGCACGGCGCCTCCACGCCGCGTCGCGACTGCTTCCATAGCGCGTCGCCGCGCGCCTTGCGAGCCCTTGGGGGGCTGCCTTAGCCGCGGGCGGAGTTCTTGCTGGTCAGGATGCGTTCCCAGGCGAGTGCGTCGGCAACGATCTGGTCCAGATCGTCGCGTTGTGGCGTCCAGCCGAGTTCCGCGCGGGCAAGGTCTGAATTGGCGACCACCGCAGCGGCGTCGCCAGGGCGCCGGTCGCCCATCTTCACCTCGAAATCCCGGCCAAAGGCGCGGCGCACGCTCTCAATGACCTCGAGCACCGAATAGCCATGGCTGTAGCCGCAATTGGCGACGAGGCTCTGTCCCCCGGCGCGCAGCCGCTGCAGCGCCAGGCGATGCGCAGCTGCCAGGTCGCTGACATGGATATAGTCGCGCATGCAGGTGCCGTCCGGCGTTGGGTAGTCGGTGCCGAACACCTGCATGAAGGGACGCTTGCCGAGCGCGGTCTCGCAGGCGACCTTGATGAGGTGGGTGGCGCCCGGAGTCGACTGGCCGGTGCGACCCCTGGGGTCGGCGCCGGCAACGTTGAAATAGCGCAGCGCCGTGTAGCGGATGTCGTGCGCGAGGCCGGCATCGCGCAACATCCACTCGCTCATCAACTTGGACAGGCCATAGGGCGATTCCGGCGCCAGGCGGGCATCCTCGCGCACCGGCTCCAGCCCGGCGCCGCCATAGACGGCGGCGGTCGAGGAAAAGATGAAATGCGACACGCCCTCGCGCACCGCGGTTTCGATCAGCGTGCGTGTCTTCGAGGTGTTGTTCTCGTAGTAGGCGAGCGGGTCGGCGACCGATTCGGGGACCACGATGGAACCGGCAAAATGGATGATCGCATCGACATGACTGTCCCTGATGATCCCGCCGACCAATTCCTTGTCGGCGACATCGCCGACGACGAGCTTTGCCTCCGGCGCCACCGCCCATTCGAAGCCGGTGGAAAGCCGGTCGAGCACGACCACGCTTTCACCCGCATCCAGCAATTCCCAGACCATGTGGCTGCCGATATAGCCGGCGCCGCCTGTCACCAAAACCGTCATCCGCATCCTCGCATCTCAAGATTTATCGGAAACTGTCTCAAACACCGCCTTACTGGAAAGCCTGCCGCATGGCCATTAGAACCCTTGGTAACCGGCGTTCACCAAATGTGGCATCGTGCTGAAACATAAGTGATCCACAAAGCGTGTCGTGGAGTGGGAATAGGCCACGATCCGTCATCGTTAGGAACAGGTGCGGGGCGTGGCATTTTGACCAAAACGGCCCGGTGGACGACCAATAGGCCAATGATTATGATCCCGCGCAAAATTGGGAAGCGGACATGAACTACCAGCGGTTCTTCGAAGAAGCGATCGACCAGCTCCACGCGGAGCGGCGCTATCGTGTCTTCGCCGACCTCGAGCGCATCGCGGGCAAGTTTCCGCGTGCCATCTGGCGCTCCAA
>NZ_NSFV01000019.1 GCF_002295115.1 Mesorhizobium sp. WSM4311
CCTATATCTCCAAGCCGGAAAACAATGCCAAGCTCGCCAGCTACATCACCTATGGGCCGGTGCGCACCGACGCGGCCTCCTTCGTGGCGGCCGACGCCTTGCCGAAACTGCCCAACGCGCCCGACCACCTCGCCGGCGCCTATCTCGTCGCCGACACCGAGTTCTGGGGCGACTATGGCGAGGACCTGGTCAAGCGCTTCAACGCCTGGCTGGCGCAGTAAGCATGTCGGCGCTGCAGCCCAGCGAACTCGACCGGCCCGCGCTGGCCCGCGGCCGGCCGGCCGCCGGCGCGGATCCCGGAACCGCGTCGGCGGCGCTGCGGCGCGCCGAATTCGGCGACCGGCTGCGTTCGCTGGCCCTGGCCGCGCCCCTGCTCCTGCTTCTGGCCCTGAGCTTCGGCATCCCGATCGTGTTGTTGCTGTCGCGCGCCGTCTACGACCCGACCATCGCCGACGCACTGCCGCGCACTAGCGTGGCCCTCGCCGGCTGGAACGGCCAGGGCCTGCCTGCGGACGCCGCCTTCACAGCACTCGCCGCCGATCTCAGTGAAAGCCAGGCCAAGGGCACCGCCTATGAACTGGCCAAGGCGCTGAACGCCCGGCTGCCCGGCGCCCGCAGCCAGGTGCTGAAGACCGTGCGCCAGCTCGAAGGCGCCGCCGGAAAGTCGCCGCTCGAGATCATGAAAGCCGTGCCTTTCTGGTCGGCGCCCGCCACATGGCCGACCATTGCCAACGGCACCCACGCCATCACCTCGTTTTACCTGTTGAGCGCCCTCGACCTCCGATGGAACGCCGATGGCGGCATTGAGCGGGTGCCGCCCGAACAGGCGATCTTCCTGCAGGTGTTCCTGCGCACCTTTTTCGTCGCCGCCGCCGTCACGATTGCCACTCTGCTGCTCGGCTTTCCTCTCGCCTATCTCATTGCGAGCGTGCCGAAGGGGCTGGCGGCGATCCTTATCGTGGCGGTGCTGTTGCCGTTCTGGACCTCGATCCTGGTGCGCACGGCCGCCTGGACGGTGCTCTTGCAGAAATTCGGCCTGGTCAACGACCTGCTCCTGTGGCTCGGCTTCGCCTCCGAGCGGCTCGATTTGATGTACAGCCGCATCGGCCTGATCATCGCCATGACGCATATCCAGCTGCCGTTCACGCTGCTGCCGATCTACTCCGTCATGCGCACCATCGCGCCCTCGCAGATGAAGGCCGCCTATTCGCTCGGCGCCAAACCCTTCACCGCCTTCCGCCGCGTCTACCTCCCGCAGGTCTTTCCCGGCGTCATGGCCGGCTGCCTGCTCACCTTCATCCTGTGCCTCGGCTACTACATCACCCCAGCGCTGATCGGCGGCGCCAGCGACCAGCTGATCAGCAATTTCATCGCCAATTACGTCAATGTCGAACTGAACTGGGAGATGGCGGCGGCGCTCTCCTTCATCCTCTTGGTCTTCACCCTGGCCCTGTTCGGCATCTTCGCCCGCATCCTCGGCCTCGAGCGCCTGAAGATGGTGTAGCCATGCTGCTCTCGCCCTACCCCACTCCTGGTGAACGCATCCGCGTGGCGCTGCTCTGGCTATGGTGCGGGCTGGTCATCCTGTTCCTGCTGGTGCCGATCCTCATCCCCGTGCCGCTCTCGTTCAACAGCGGCGCCTTCTTCGTCTTCCCGCTCGAGGGCCTGTCGACGCGCTGGTATGAGGTGGTGTTGGGCACGCAGCGCTGGCAATCGGCGATCGGCAACAGCCTGATCGTCGCCTTCGGCACGACGCTGATCGCCACCACGCTGGGCACGCTGACGGCGATTGCGCTGTCGAACGAAAAATTTCCCGGCCGCCGCATCGTAATGCCGCTGCTTCTGTCACCATTGATCGTGCCCGTGGTGATCACCGCCGTCGGCTCGTACCTGTTCTACGCCCGCATTGGGCTGGCCAGCACCTATACCGGCATTATCCTGGCGCATACCGCGCTTGCCAGTCCCTTCGTCGTCGTCACCGTCGGCGCCAGCCTCACCGGCTTCGACCGCAATCTGATGCGCGCCGCGGCCATTTCCGGCGCGAAACCGCTGGCCGCCTTCTTCCGCGTGATGCTGCCGCTGATCCTGCCCGGCGTGCTTTCGGGCGCCGCCTTCGCCTTCGTCACCTCCTTCGACGAGGTGGTGGTGGTGCAGTTCCTGGCCAGCGCCGGCCAGCGCACCATGCCGCTCGAAATGTTCATCGGCCTGCGCGAAAAACTCTCGCCCGCCATCACTGCCGCCGCGACGCTGATGATGGCGCTGTCGATCGTGCTTTTGGTGGTGGCGAACCTTCTGGCCCGGCGCGGCCAGGGCCGCCGGGCAGCAAGCGGCTGAGACCCGCCATCGGCGACAGCCGGCGCACGGAACGGTGAAACTTTTCGCATGCCGCTCCCGTTGCTTTAGGGATCGCCTCGCGGGCGATCGCAGACCTCCGATCAATGCCCCGCCGGTCCTGCCGGTGGGGCCTTTTTGGGGCTGACGGCGCGGAACAATCCCAGAGCCGGGAAGTTTTGAAATCGCTGGACGCTGCGACGTCCGACCGACCTTCGACGCCGGCCACGATCCACGGGGGGCAGGTTACTGCGTGGCTATTCGACAACAAAATGAGCTTTCGCTTGTGCGTATGAGTGAAAACTCGGAAATTTTCAAGCTTTCGTATGACATATTCAAGCTTTCGTATAATATATTTTAGAAAAGTAGAGCTCATTTTGCCCGGAAATTTGGAACTTTTACCCAAATCCTGCCGTTACGCCCTTGATCGTTGCTTAGACGATCACAAAGCAACAGGGAAGGATCCTATCATGAAAATCAAGATGATCTGCCTTGGCGCCATAGCGCTTTCGATGGTCGCCGGCTCGGCTCTCGCCGCATCGGGCGGCAGCGGCACGTCCGCTCTCGACGATCCGGCCAAGATGCAGCCCTTCTACACGGACTCCACCATGAAGAAGATGCGCAGCGATGACGAGTTCACCAAGGCCTGGAAAGCACTGACACCCGAAGACCAGAAGATGATGATGACGGCCTGCGCCGACGAGGTCAAGAACGCCAACCCCACCAACACCCATCCGGAATTCTGCAGCAACGTGAAAAAGATCGGCGGCAGCAAGTAGACGATGCCTCCATACCGTTGAAAAGCAGCCCCGTTCGCGGGGCTGTTTTGTGGACGGCGGATTGAGCGGTCGCCGCCGCAAACCCTTGCCGCCTCAACGCCCCCTCGGCGATAGTCCGCCATCTCGCGGAGAACACCGATGTCGCTCAGCCCTTTATTCAACGCCTCGCCCGTCATCCAGCTCCACGCGCTGATCGCCATCGCCGCATTGCTGCTCGGCGCCGCGCAGCTCTGGCGCACCAAGGGCGACCGGCTGCACCGCGCGCTTGGCCGCGTCTGGGTGGCGCTGATGGCGACGGTCGCCGGCTCCGGCCTGTTCATCTGGACGATCCGGCTGTGGGGGCCGTTCAGCCCGATCCACCTTCTGTCGCTGCTGGTGCTGGTGATGCTGTGGCGTGGCGTGCGCGCGGCGCGCGGCGGCAACATTGCCGCCCACCGCCGCATCATGCAGGGCACCTACATTTTCGGCCTCATCATCACCGGGCTTTTGACCTTCATTCCCGGCCGCACCATGTATGCCGTCGCCTTCGGCCCGCAGGGCGCGACAGCGCAGAAGCTGGCGATTTTCTCCGCTTTGGTTATCCTCGCGGCAGCGGCAGGCCTCTACGCCGCGCGCAGAGCGCGGGTGCCGGGCTGAGTGTCGGCCGGCGAAGCCGCCGTCCTCTCCAATCCTTTCCTTGTTCTGGCCATGTTGCACTGCGAAAAGCATATTGCATTGCGATATCGGCCGACCAGGGCCGCGATGCGGGGCGGGCTTGAAGTAACGAAGGAGCTGTCGTGGCGGCATCGTTTCGGCCTGATATACAAGGATTGCGCGCGCTGGCGGTCGGCGGCGTCGTGGCCTATCATTTCGGCCTCTCGGCCCTCCCCGGCGGCTTTGCCGGCGTCGACATCTTCTTCGTCATCTCCGGCTGGCTGATCACCACGCACCTTATGGGCGAGATCACCGAGACCGGCCGGCTTGACCTCTGGCGCTTCTATGCGCGGCGCGCCCGGCGTCTCTTGCCGGCGGCCCTGTTCGTGATCCTGGCGACGCTTGGCCTCGGCTATTTCATCCTGGCGCCGCAGGAGCAGGCGCTCTATTCGCGCGGCGCCATGTTCGCCTCGGCCTATGCCATCAATCTGTGGCTGCTGCGCTGGTCGTTCGATTATTTCGCCGCGGACGCCTTGAGCAACCCCTTCATCCACTTCTGGTCGCTGTCGGTGGAGGAGCAGTTCTATCTCGTCTGGCCGGCGCTGCTGCTGTTGGCCGCCTGGCTGCGCCCGGGTCGGCGCATGGCTGTCGTGGTGATCGGCGTCGCCGGCCTCGCCTCCTTCGCCGCCTGCCTGTGGCTGACCAGCCTGTCGCCGGCCTGGGCCTTCTACTTCTCGCCGCTGCGCGCCTGGGAGTTCGCCGCCGGCGGCATGGCGACGCTGGCGCCGGCAGCCTTGTGGCAACAGCGGCCATGGCTGCGATCAGCGCAGGGCTGGCTCGGCCTGGCGCTGATCGCGACGGCCTATCTCTGCTTGAGCGAAGACCTGCCCTTCCCCGGCTGGTACGCGCTGCTGCCGGTCGCCGGCACGGTGCTGCTGCTGTTGAGCGGCGCGGGCGAAGAACACAACCAGCAGCCAGCGGGCCCGGCCCGTCTGCAGGCCCTGACGCCCGCCGCCGCGCTGTCGCTGCCGCCTCTGCAATGGGTCGGCACGCTCTCCTATTCGCTCTATCTCTGGCACTGGCCGGTCATCGTCTATGCCGGCATGCTGGTGCCGGATCTCAGCGTCCTCCAGCGCCTCGGCTGCGGCGCGCTGTCACTGGCGCTGGCATTCCTCACCTATCATTTGATCGAGAACCCGGCGCGGCGCGGCGGCTGGCTGACGGCGGGCGCGCGTGCGGTTCGTTTTGCCGCAATTCCCCAGGGAAAACCGCTTCACACTTTTCCCGGAATTGCTCTGGTTCCCGCGCTGGTGCTGACCGGCGTGGGCGTGGCGGCGGCCTATGCAAATGCGCATCTGGCGACGCGCAACATCGACCTCGCCCAGCGCGGCATCGAACAGGCCGCCGAACAGCCCTCCATCGCGCGTGCCGTGGACAAGAACTGCCTGCTCGACTTCCACACGGTGAAGCCGAAACCCTGCACCTTCGGCCCGGCAGATGCCGCCCACACCATCGTGCTGTTCGGCGATTCGCATGCCGACCATTGGTCGACCCCGCTGGTCGAGGCTGCCAGGCGCAACGACACCAAGGTGATCACTTATCTCAAATCCTCGTGCCGCGCCTCGCGTCTGTCGACCTTCAACACCGTGCTGAAGCGCGACTACACCGAATGCGACGCCTGGCGCGAACAGGCGATCGCCGACATCATCCGCCGCAAGCCGCGCCTTGTGGTGATCTCGGAATTCTCAATCGGCAATCTGACGCGCGACATGCCCGCCGCCGGCCGCAAGGCCGAGACGGCGCGCTGGCAGGCCGGCCTGCGCTCCACACTGCATGCCTTCAGCCAGGCCGGCGTCGAGACCGCCGTCATCCGCGACACGCCGATCGGCGACAGTTTCGCCGATTCCTGCGTGGCGCGCGCCCTGTGGTGGCGCGAGGCGCCCTCGCGCTGCGACACGCCGCGGGCGCAAGCCGCCAATGACGGCGCGGCGGCGCAAGAGCGCGCCGTGGTCAAGAGCGTGCCCGACACGCGCTATGTCGACCTCACCGACCGCTTCTGCGGCCCCACACAGTGCCACGTGTTCATATCAGGCAAACTGGCATTCCGCGACCGGCATCATCTGGCGACGGCGTTTGCCGAGACCTTGGAGGGGCCGCTGGAGAAGGCGCTGTTCTAGAGCAATTCTCCGTTCGGAATTTCAAGAAAAACAAAGAGATAGAGCGGGTCGGCCTTTCCATGAACGATAACCCGCTCCAATGCATGTCGTGCAAAAGTGGATCCAGCTTCAACGCGGCGCACCTTAGGTTTGAGGTCGAGACAGCGGCGTCTGACCGCAACAGCCCGACGATTTGGCCCGGCAGCGCATTGACGAGGCGGCGGTCGAAGCCTTAAGCCCGCGCTCACCCGGCCCCGCGCAGAAGAGAAAGACATGACAGACCCGATCGTGAGAGACAGCAACGGCAGCCAGTTGAACGAGGGGGACTCCGTGACCCTGATCAAGGACCTGAAGGTCAAGGGCACATCGGAGACGATCAAGCGGGGCACGCTGGTGAAGAACATCCGCCTTACCGGCAATCCAGGCGAGATCGAATGCAACACCAAGCAGGTGAAGGGCCTGGTGCTGAAAACCGAATTCCTGAAAAAGGCGTGAGCCGAGTTGCGGGGGCGCTAAGTCGGCGCCCTGGCAGACCCGGATTGGCCCTGCGGCCCCAAGGGCGGGACCTGCCCGTTGGCCAGCCTATCCCGACGACGCGCTCGATCCTGCGCATTCCCCCGCCTGTCGCCGTCACGGTGAGAAACATTGGTTTACCGGCTTCATGGGAACAGGGCCGCGCCGGCGGCGTTTATTAGGCAGACCTTGAAGAGGAGGTTGTCATGAAGAAACTCTTGCTCGCATCCGTGATCGCGATTGCGTCGGCCGTGTCGGTGATAGCACCGGCGAATGCCGCCAGCATCACGCTTGGCATCGGCAACGGCTATGACGACGACTATTATGTTCCCAGATATCGTCATCATCATCGCGACTACAACGACGACGGCTACTATGGCCGATACAGTATGTATGACGACGAAGGCTACCGGCCGCGTTACTACGGCATGTACCATCACCGTTACTACGGCATGTACCATCGCCGCTGTCACACCGAGGTGATCAGGCACTGGCGTCACCACCATCGCGTCATCGAAACAGTCCGCGTCTGCAGGAACTGACTTGCGACTTGATCCGGCTGGCACCATGCCGGCCGGATTGCCCTTTGACATTCGCTTGCGCATCGCTCCCGGATGACAGCGCCGCTATCCGCGCCCCATCATCATCCCATAGTGCACCGCCAGCAGGTCCAGCCCGACCTTCAACAGCTTCGTCACCACGTCCCTGCCCTCGCCCGTCTGCTCCGCCAGGCTCTTGATCGAGCCGCCGGCGCAGCAGACTTGCCGCACCACCGCCACGACCTCCCAATGCCCCAGCGCCCTTGTGGCGGCGGCATGCGCGCGGCCGGCGTCGAGCACGCTGTCGGCGATGCCGCCGCCATGGCGGCCGCTATCGACGCGCTCGCTCCAGCGCATCGGCTTCACGCTCGCCTGCTGGCTGCACTGGAAATCCTCGCGGTAGCGCTGGCCGGCCTCGCGCTGCTGGCGCGACAGCGAGGTGATGCCGACGAGCGGGTCGACATTGCGCACCCGCACGATGCCGCCGGTGGACGTGTAGCCGTCATTCGACACCTCGTAGACGCGCCGCGCCTCAGCCGTGCCGGCGGCCAGCCGCTTGCGGCCGAAGGCGTCGTCGCTAAGCGCGAAATCATGGCCGAGCTCGCGACGTATGCGCACTTGCTCTGCCTCGCCCTTCGGCAATTTCGGCGCCTGCGGTTTGGCGGCTTTGGCTTTTTTGGGCATGGAGTGGCTCCTTGGGTTTGGGGTGTGGTGTTTTTGGAAAGGTCGGCGGGGCAGCGCCCCCCTCTGCCCTGCCAGGCATCTCCCCACGAGGGGGGAGATCAGATGTCGTGTCGGCTTTCGCCAATCATCAGCGTTGCAGGAAAGGCGGCGCCGGCGACGCTGCCAATCTCCCCACCCGTGGGGGAGATGGCCGGCAGGCCAGAGGGGGGCGCTGTCCCACCGACCTGTCTGATCATCCCGTCACCAGATTCGCGGGCGCTTGCGCCGCCCGCCGCGCCATCAACTCGCGCATCGTTTTCCGCTCCCGCACTTCGATGCAGAGCTGCGCGCTGGACGGGCAGAACTGAGCGTTGCCGCTCCTCACCTCGCCGCGCACGAAGCGCTGGATGGCGGCCTGCAGATCGGCAAGCTCGGCGTCGCGCACCGCGCCGAGATAGCCGCGCATCTGCATCTCGACGTCAGTCAGGGCGGATTGCGGGAAGCATGAGAACATCGCCGCCAGCGCCTTCGTCGCCTGCTGCAGTTCGGCTGCGGTCATGGCTGCGGATCTCCTCGATGATGGCGTTGGCGGCGTCGGCATGGGTTCTCGGCCGCTGCCAGCCGGGCGGTTTCTTGGAACTGGCCGCGCGCGATGAAGAACGCTGCGCACCGTCGCGACAGAACGGCTCTCGTTGTCCTTGCGCCGAAACATGCCGGTTGTTTTCGCCTGAAAAAGCGGAAGCTTTTTCACTCTGGTTTCTGGAGTCTGGAGAATGCCGCGGCAAAGCGCCGGCATTTGCCGCCCCATGCGCCTTTGTTTTCAAGGCGGTGACGGCACCGCCGCGTGCGCCGGCGGCGGCCCTCGCCTCGCTCTTGACCTGCGCCTTGTGCAATTCCCTGGTCAGCCTCTTGTGGCCGATCTCGCCCGCCTGCCGCTCGAAGAAGCCCAACAGATCGGCGCTGATGGCGCGCCATCTTTTCAGGGAAAGGCGCGCGACCCGCGCGAGCTTGGCGTCGTCATCGGGCAGCCGGCCGCCGGCGTTCCACATCGCCATCAGGATGAGCATGTAGGCGCCGATCTGCTCGGTGGAGAGCAGCAAGGTGTCGCCGACGAAATCGGAGACGTAGAGCTGCATGAAGGGCCGCTCGCTCATGCCATGCCTGCACGCAAGCTAATGGAACCAGCCGCCGGCCCGCACGTTATGACGCGTCGATGCAAAGGGGAGGTTTGCCGATGACGGCGTTCATGCCGATTACGCTGCGCTTTTGCAACAACAAGACCATGCTGGTCGGCTCGGTGGCCGACGCCGAAACGGCATTGCGACAGCAATGGCCCGACAAGACCGCACCCGCCTACATCGAAGCCGCAAGGCTGGTCCGCCTGGCGGTCGAGGGCAGTTGCTGCCCGCGCACCGCCTTCGAGGCCTTCAGCAAGGCCGCCAGGCAACAGGGCATCTTGGTGGTGAAGCCGAGAAGCCGCGCGCATGACTGGCTCGACGCCGCCGCCGGCCCGTGACGCCGGGGCGATGCAACCGCGTGGCGGCCTTGCGCGTTTATAAGCGCGGGCTTTATAGTCTCGCTGAGATCGAAGGTGAACGCCGTGGGTACGCTGAAAACCGGAGTGCCGCTCAAAGTAAGCCTGGAAGGACATGTCGAGGAGATCGACAGCGTCAGCGATGCCGCCGATTTCCTGCAGCGATGGCCGATCGAGCGGCGCGGTCACGTCTACCGCAGCGCGCTCAACGCCTGCAGTGCCGCGATCGCCGCGCAGATCTCCGAATCCGACGCGATTAAGGTGTTCACCGGCTTTGCCCGCGTCTCCGGCATCCTGGTTGCCGAAGGCGGCCCGGCCATGCGGCTCGAGGCACGCAGCGTGCAAAGCCGCATGCCCAAGCAGGGCCGACAGATACCGAAATAAGCTCACTGGCAAACCCGCCGCTGAAACCGCGCCTGGTGGTAGCCGCAGTAGCTTTTCTGCGCTTTCGTTCGCATGCCGCAGCACAGCATGTCGGCGCCGGGCCGGCCGCCCGGCGCCTCGTTCTCCGGATCCTCTTCCAGCGTGAGATCGAGCGGCGCGCGGCAGCGGTCGAACAGGCAGTCGATGAAGCGCATCGCCACGCCATGCGGCTGGCGGCCGATCGGTGCGCGCTGGGGCGCCGGCACCTGTAGACGGTAGGCCTCGCCATCGGCGATCAGCATGCCCACCTCGCGCACGAACAGGCGCGGCGGCAGCCACGCCGGCGAGGATTCGCGCCTGGTCCGCGCCTTGTTCTTGCGCGCGTGCCCGGTGGCATGGACGCCGGCGCGTTGTTGCGCCACTGCCTTGCCGCTCGGCTTGCCATTTGCCTGCTTTGCGGCCGCCGGCTTGCATATTGCCTGCTCGCCGGCGGCTTGTCTCGCGGCCGGCGGCATCCCACGGCCATTGGCAAAGCCGATCGCGCCCAGCATGGCGTTGCGGTGGACGATGCCGATGATGGCGTTGCGTGACACCGGGTTGCCGCGCAGCGCGCTGAACGCCGCCGCGATCCTCAAGGCCGAAAGCCCCTCCTCCAGCCAGCGGGCGATCTCTTGCAGTTCGGCGTCGCTGTAGCTTGCCATCTCCAAGCTCCATCCAGGGGTCCGCCTTCGGCAGCGCTCGAGAGCGCGCCGTCGGCCAGGCGTCAGGGTTCGGCCCGGTCCGGGCCACGGTCAGGGTGTTCGGTGCGAAAGCCGGCTCGCGGGCCGGATCAGCCGGGGCGGATCGCGTGCCCGGCGGCCAGGCGCGCCAGTCGCGCCTCGGCGGTCTTCCTGTCGGGAGCGGAAACTGCCCTGCCCGTCATCGGCTCGAACACGGCGCCGTCCTGCGTGCGGATGCAGGAGCGCGCATAAGGACCGGCGGACAAAACGGGCCGGTCGAATTGGGGGCCGGAGCCGAGGGGAGCGGCGGCTCCGGCCGTTCCGGCCGCCGGGGACGGGCGGGCCGGACCCGAGGCATCAAGGCGCTCGGGCTTCGCCTCGGCCGGGGAGGAGGACGGCCGGGACGGAAGGCCGGCGACATAGGTCGCCTTGTTTGCCTCGCGTGAGGCCGGCGCTACCGCGCCATGAAAGCTGGACAGGTTTTGCATGGCCGGATATAAGCATAACTCAAAAATATATGCAAGCCATTCTTTCATAGACGAGAGCCGCTTTCATCGCTCACATGGGTGCCATGGCCAAAACGGAACTGTCGATCAAGGTCGGGGCGGCGATACGCCAGGCGCGCAAGCAGCGCGGCCTGGTCATGCGCCACATTGCCGAGCACAACGACACCGATGTCGCCGCCGTCGGCAATTGGGAAACCGGCCGCAACCTGCCCAAGACCGAGAACCTTCTGAAGACCGCCGCCTTCCTGCGCGTCGACCCGGTCGCGCTCGGCCAAGGGCAGGTCGTCTTCCTCGACGATGCCGGCCCGGTGGCCGACGCCGAGATCGTCACCGATGCCGGCCCGATGCCCGCCGGCTCAATGGATATCGAGGTGCTGGGCGCCGCGGTCGGCGGCGATGACGGCGACTTCACCTTCAACGGCGAGCCCGCCGGCTATGTCCAGCGCCCGCCGGGCGTGCGCAACCTGCCGAAAGTCTTCGCGCTGCATGTGCTGAGCGACTCCATGGTGCCGCGCTACGAACCCGGCGACCTCATCTATTGCGGCGGCCGCGACGCGATCCCCGGCGACCATGTGGTGATCGAGACGTTCCCGGAAGAAAACGAGCGCAACGGCAAGGCCTTCATCAAGAAACTGGTCAAGCGCACGGCGGGCGAGCTGGTGGTCGAGCAGTACAATCCGCCCAAGACGCTGACCTTCAACCGCTATGCGATCAAGCATGTCTGGCGGGTCATCCCGCTGAAGGAATTGCTGGGATATTAGGCCCTTTTTCCTTCTCCCCTTGTGGGAGAAGGAAAAACCAGCCCCCTCAAGCCCGCCTCGCCCCCTCCACCAGCACCTCGCGCTCGCTCAGCATCTGCGCTTCGCTGCGCACGCGCTGGCGCTCGTCGAGGAAGGCGGCCTGGATCGAGATCGCCGTGCCCGGCAGCCCGTCGGCGCGGCAGGCCGAGCAGACGATGCGGCCAGAAAGCTCAGCCAGCGGCGTGCTGCCCGTCACCCCGAAACGCCGGAGTTCATCCGGTTTCCACCATCTGTTGCGGCCGCAATCGGCGCATTCGACCGATATCGAGACGACATGCGCGATGACTGGTTTCCTGCCGGGCAATGCCATTGCCACTCCACCCCATTTGTTCCTGATTTGTTCGCATAATCCTGCGTTTTAGCCCTGGAGTCGAGTCGCAGTTTTAACACTTTCCCAAAAGTTTCCCTTTTATCAATTTTTGAGTTATGCTCCCAAAAACTTACAAACGTGAGTCGCCTGCCGCACCAGACCCGGGAGCAATGATGGATGCCGCCGATTTCGCCCGCGCCTGCGGTTACACCGGCGACAGCCCTGCTCTGCTTAAAGCCTTCGAGGCGATCCGCCGCAAGGGCATCGCGCAGGCCCGCCAGGAGCATTTCCGGCGCAAGGCCGTCATCGACGAGTTGAAACAATCCGAACCGCTGTTCCTGGCGGCGATCGGCCCGGCGCTGTCGGCGCAGGAGGCCATCGAGGACACTGCCCGTTTCATCGCCTGCTGGCGCAACATGCCGCGCTGGCGCCAGGAACGGCGCCTGCCCGACCTCGTCCGGGCGAGGCAGCAGCGTCTCGTGGCCCGCTTCTTCCGCCGCCACGGCCATCGCCTGTGGGCGCGCGAAGCGGCCTGAAGACCGGCCATGTTGGACCAGCCATTTGCGGGTTCCAATCGGTTCTGTTTCTTTCTAGATTGTGCGTGGGTGGCTGTTCGACGTGCATGATTTGGAATGTTCAGGACTGCCCGCTCAAAAGTTCAAACCTGGATCACCGCCGGCGCGGGGACCATCGCGGCGCTGTTCGTCGCCGGTCTGATGGGCGCTTTCGGCGCCATGCCCGCCCACGCTCCGCCGCAATTGCCGCTTGATGCCGCCATCGATGCCGGGCGCTGGCGCGTCCAGCCGGTGCGCGCCTATGTCAGCCACGCCAGAACCTATGGCGTGCTCTTGAAGCCCGGCCAGAAGGCGCTGGTGCTGGAGGCCGACATGACCAACCGCACCGCGCAATCCGATAAGGCCTATTTCGATGTCTTCAAGCCGGACGCCATCACCTTGCCCGACCCCATGCCGACGATCGCGCTAATCCGTGATTCGACGCTGACGCCGGAACTCCATCCCGGCATGACCGAGCGCATGGCCTATGTCTGGCCGCTGGCCGGCGACGCCGCTGTCCCGGCCAGCTTGAGCTTCGGCGTCACCGCCGAGATCTTCAAGCCGCGCGACAACCTCTACGGCATGCCCGGCTGGTTCAATCCCTACCGGCTCGGCACCATCACCTTGCCGGTCGCCGACGTGCCGGCGCCGGGAACCGGCTCATGAGAATCCGCATCCTCGGCAATCTCGTCATCCTCGCCAGCACCGTAGCGCTGAGCTACGGCATGCAGGTGTCGAAACCACATTATGCCGACCTCACCGCGCCGATCCCGGTCGATGGCGCCATGCGCGACACCGTGCGCGCGCGCAGCTTCGATGTCCGGCTCGACAAGGTCGTCTTTGCCCGCGCCCTGAAAACCAACCAGTTCGGCCAGGAAAGGTCTTTGACCACCAGCGGCCTGTGGGCGGTGGTATCGACCAATCTCACCGCCACCGCCGCCTCCACAACGGTTGCCGAGGGCACCTGGCAAGGCCCGACCGGGCTGCGCTACCACCAGACGGAGCGGCTCGGCTACCGCCAGGACATGCCGCCGCATGGCGTCGATCCGGGCCTGGAGAAGCGCGGCCTGTTCGTGTTCGAAATACCGCCCGACCAGATCCGCGGCGCCAGCCTGCTGATAGCAGCGCGCCAGTTCGCCCCGCTCGACGCCCAGGCGCGCATCAGCCTCGATGGGGTGCCGACAAGCGCCGACGGCCAGCCGGCGGATGTGCTGCCGGAATTCGACTTGGATGCCCCGCAGGCCCACACACCTCAAGGCAAGTCATGAACGCCGTTTCTACCGGACCGATCGCCGGCGAAGACCGGCAGCCCGAGAAAAAATGGCGGCGGCGCAGCCTTGTGGCGCTTGCCATCCTGCTGCCGCTGACGCTGGCCGAGACCAGCAATGACAGCCTGCGCGAATGGCTGCATGGCGAGGACCTTATCGCCCGGGATGTCGATTTCGGCCAGGCCGTGCCGTTCGGCGGCAGCGACTGGAAACTGGCCGATCTGCGCGGCGGCAAGGCCGGCCGCCTGCCCGACCACGCCTTCGCCGTCATCGCCACGTTCTCGGTCAAGATAGGTGACCCCGACCTGCAAAAGCAGTGGCTGGGCTGCAAGCTGATGCTGACCGACGCCGCCGGGCGCCGCTGGCTGCCGGATGCCATCAGCGGCGTCAGCCTGCCGGCGGGCGTGATGAGCTGCACCTCGGCGATCTTCTCCAGCGCCAGGAAGGGCGACACCATCACCATCGGCGACACTTTTATTGTGCCGGAGGATGCGGTGAAAACGATCCGCCCGGCGGTCGGGCTGGGCAGCGAGCGGCCCTGGTTTCTGCGCTTCCAGCGGCCGCCGAAATAGCTACTTTCTCCCCGTCACTATACGGGGAGTTGAGAAGCGGTCCGCGAAGCGGACGAAAAGCCAATTGCTTGGCTTTTCGAGTGACGAACGCCCGGCAGGGCAATGAGGGGCAGCGCCAACGCTCCGGTAAGTGGCTGATTTGCCCAACGTCGCGGTCAGCACCGGCTTTGCGTATCCAAGCCCAATTCTTTCACGTCAGCGCCGCCCCTCATCCGCCTGTCGGCACCTTCTCCCCGTGAACGGGGCGAAGGGAACTCAGCGAAAACGCCGTCTCCAGCACCGCGGCCAGAAAGCATATCCTGATCGGCTCGATCAAAATGCCGGTGGAGGAATCCTGGAACGGGCTGCCGAACAGCAGCGTCACCCCGTGCGAGAAAATCTGCCAGACATCGAGTTCGTGCGGCCCGATCAGCCGCGTCGCGCCGAGCCACAGCCAGGCGGCGCTCCAGTCAATGAGGCGATAGCCGACGATCAGCGTGCACAGAAGCAGCAGGCTGGAACTCACCGTCAGCCGCACGCCATTGGCGATTGGCAGATAGCGCGAGCGGTAGCCGGCGATGAAATGCTCGACGAAGTCGCGCAGGAATTTCGGCAGGCCGGCATAGCGCGCGCCGAAGCGCTCCACCCGATCGTGCACGCGCATCAGGGCAGCATCTTCGCGCACGTCATAGCCGTAGATCAGCGCCGCCATGACCAGCCAGATCAGCGGCAGGAGCATGTAGAAGAACAGGTTGACGGCCACCGTCGAGGGCGCGATCGAGGTGATTTCGACCGGCACCATCGGGGCCGCATTCGCCACCGGCACCGGGCTCGCCAGCCCGTCGGCGGTGGCCTGCAGCACCGACCAGAAGGAGCGGCTCATCAGCCATTGCAGCGCCGTGTCCTTCCAGCGGCTGATCACATAGAGACCGACGAAGATCCAGTTGGTCTCGCAGATCACCACCACGATCTGCCAGAACGAGGCGGTCTTGGTTTTCGTCTGCATGAACTTGGCCAGCCGGCGGATCAGCCAGGACACCGCCACCGAGATCAGCAGCCAGCGCGAATCCAGCACGTCGAGCACATTTCCGGCCTGGCCGAAATCGGCCTGGTCGAGCGTGGCGCGCGAATATTGCCGCACGATATCGCCGAGAAACCCCCAGGCCGCGTAATAGGCGAAGAAAGGCAGCAGCGCGATGGTGATCATGCGCACCAGCCGCGAGCCGCGCCGGTCGGCAGTGTCCTGTTCCCCCGCGGCCTTGTCGGCGCCGCGCTGCGCGGCCAAGAGATGCGGCAGGCCGGGGCGCAGCACATGGAACATCGCCACCGTCACCACCAGCTGCGCCAGCGCCACCAGCGTCAGCATGGCAAGCCCGGCGAAATGATTGGCGAGCGCCACTTTCGCCGCCAGCTGCAGCAGGAGATCGCCGGCCAGCACCCCGGCCAGCACCAGCGCGACAAGCTGCGGCCAGAAGCGCCGCAGCAGCGAAAAACTCAAGCTGATCGGCCTGATGATATCGGCAAACATGAGGTCTGTCACGATGCCACCCGCCCCAGGCCTTTCTAGCAAGGCCCGATCGTTTTGCAACCGGGCCGGGAAACGGATGGTCGTGCTGCGGTTTTGACCAGAAAGTTGCCAGGGTGAAAGTGCTGGTGCGAGGCGCCCCCCTCTGTCCGGCAGGACAGAGGGGTGAGCGCAGACCTCTTGCCCTTACCGCCGCACCCGCGACTTCAGCCACCGGTCAAACGCCACCGCCAGGATCAGGATGAGCCCGATCACGATGCTTTGCGTGTAGGACGAGACATTGTTGAACTGCAGCCCGTTCTGCAGCACGCCGATGAGCGCCGCGCCCACCACCGTGCCGCCGACCGAGCCGATGCCGCCGAACAGCGAGGTGCCGCCGATGACGACGGCGGAGATGACCGTCAGCTCGTAGCCGATGCCGGCGACCGCTTCCGAGGAATTGAGCCGCGCCGACAGCACGAAGGCGGCAAGCCCGGCGAAGAAGCCGACGATGACATAGACCGAGACAAGGATGCGGTCGACGCGCAGGCCCGAGAGCCGTGCCGCCTCTGCATTGCCGCCGACGGCATAGACCGCGCGGCCATAGCGCGTGTAGCGCAGCACGATGTGGCACAGGATCGCGGCGATGGCGAAGATGATGGCCGGCACCGGCACCGGGCCGATCAGCCCCGTGCCGAACCAGCGCATCGAGGCGTCGAAACCGGAGATCGGGCCGCCATTGGAGATGGTCAGCGTCAGCCCGCGAAACACCGTCAGCCCGCCCAGCGTGACGACGAAGGGCGGCACTTTCAGTCGGGTGATGGCAAGCCCCTGCACGCCGCCGGCGGCGGCGCCGACGATGACGGCGGCGAGCAGCGCCGCGAACCAGCCATAGCCCTGCGTGCCTGAGGTCGACAGCGACAGCGTGTTGGCCGCACCGCCCTTGGCGACGACGGCGGCGACCATGCCGCAGAAGGCCAGCAGCGAGCCGACCGAGAGGTCGATGCCGGCGGTGAGGATGACGAAGGTCATGCCGAGCGCGATCAGCCCGGTGATCGAGATCTGCCGCGTGATGTTGAACAGATTGATCGGGTCGATGAAGCTCGGCTTCAAAACGGTGAAGACGACGACCAGCGCCGCCAGGAACAGCAGCGGCCCGAAACTCATCAGCAGCCGCGCGATCGTCGCGCCGCCGCGCTGGCTCTGCTCTTCGGCGATGCTCATCGTGCCTGATCCTCCGCATCCTGCCCAAGCGCATCTTGGCTGTCGAGCGCCATCAGTTCCATCAGTTTTTCCTCGTTTGCCTCGACGCCCGGCATCTCACCGGTGATGCGGCCCCGGCGCATGGTGACGATGCGGTCCGACACCGCCAGCACTTCGGGCAGCTCGGACGAGATCATCATCACCGCGATGCCGCGCGCCGCCAGTTGCACCAGGATCTGATGCACCTCCGCCTTGGCGCCGACATCGACGCCGCGCGTCGGCTCGTCGACGATCAGCACTTTCGGGTCGCGCGCCAGCCAGCGCGCCAGGATGACCTTCTGCTGGTTGCCGCCCGACAGGCCCTCGATGGCCTGCTCGGCCGAGGCCATGCGGATCGACAGCATTTTCCTGAAGCCCGACAGCGCGTCGCGCTCGCGCCGCTCGGCCATGAAGCCGAAGCCGTTGCTGAACGTGCCGAGCGAAGCGACGGAGAAATTGGGCAGGATGCCGAGCGCGGCAAAGATCGCCTGGTGCTTGCGGTCCTCCGGCACCAGGCCGATGCCGAGCGCGATGGCATCCGCCGGTGAGGCCGGCGCGATCTGTTTGCCGTCGAGCGTGATGGTTCCGGCGGCGATGCGGTCGGCGCCGAAAATGGCGCGCGCCAGCTCCGTGCGGCCCGAGCCGACAAGCCCGGCGACGCCGAGGATTTCGCCGGCCTTGAGATCGATGTCGACGCCGTCGAGCACGATGGCGTGCGGCGCCTCGGGGTCGCGCACGGTGCGCAGGCCGCGCACCGACAGCACGACATCGCCGGCCACCGCGCGCTGCACCGGCCGTGCATAGAGTTCGGAGGCGGCACGGCCGACCATCTTCTCGATGATCCGCGGCAACTGGATCGGCCGTCCCTTGTCGCGGTCGAGATGCCCGGCCAGCCGGCCGTCGCGCAGCACCGTCATGCGGTCGCAGATGGCGGAGGCCTCCTCCAGCCGGTGGGTGACGAACATGATGGCGACCTTGTCCTGGCGCAGCCGGCCCATGATCGACAACAGACGCTGCACCTCGGTCTCGGTCAGCGCCGATGTCGGCTCGTCCATGATGATCAGCCGGCTCTTGAGCGACAGGGCGCGGGCGATCTCGACCAGTTGCTGCTCGGCCACCGACAGCGCCGAGACCGGCGTCATCGGATCGATGGAAAGGCCGACGCGGGCGATGATGTCGCGGGAATCCTGTTCCATGCGCCGCCAGCTCACCAGCCCCAGTGGCCCGACCGGCGCGCGGCCGATGAAAATGTTCTCCGCCACGGTCAGCGTCGGGATCAGGCTGAGCTCCTGGTAGATGGTGACGATGCCGAGCCGCTTGGCATCCTGCGGGCTGGACGGCGCGTAATCGGCGCCGTCGAAAATGATGCGCCCGCTGGACGGCGGCATGACGCCCGACAGGATTTTGAGCAGCGTCGATTTTCCCGCGCCGTTCTCGCCGAGCAGGCCGAGGATTTCGCCGGGGCGGATGTCGAGCGAGACGTCGCTCAGCGCGGTCACGCCGGCGAAATGCTTGGTGACGCCCTCGACGGCAAGCAGGACAGGCGCGGCTTCAGCTGGCAAGGGTTGCTCCCGTATTGCGGTAAGTGGCGGGAGCGCGCCCGCCTTCGGCGCGCTGTCCCGCCAGCCTTGCCAATGAGCCTGTCTCCGCCAAGTTCTACTTCGTCTCGCTCAACCTCTCGGCCTTGTCGAGATTGTCCTTGCCGATGACGATCGGCGTCAAAAGCACCAGCTTCTCCTTCGGCTCGGTCTTGTTCTTGGCGTAGGCGACAGCGATCTGCACGGCGGTGCGCGACTGCTGGCCGGGGAACTGTTCGACCGTGCCGGCGAGCTTGCCGTCGCGCACGGCAACCAGCGCTTCCGGCAGCGCGTCGAAGCCGTAGATCTTGACGTCGGTGAAGTTGCGCGCCGCACAGGCTTCGAGCGCACCGAGCGCCATGTCGTCATTGGCGCAGATGATGGCGTCCGGCTTGCCATTGGCGGCGAGCCCGGCTTCCGTCACCGACAGCGCCTCGGCGCGGGCGAAGTTTGCGGTCTGCTCGAAGATGATCTGATACTTGTCCTTCAGGGGATCGAGCACATTGTGCACGCCCTTGTTGCGATCGATCGCCGGACCGGCACCCGGCTGGCCCTGCAGATGGAACAGCTTGGCGCCGTTGGGGAACGCCGCCACCATGGCCTGCGCCTCCGCCTCGCCGCCCTTGACATTGTCGGCGCCGACATGGGCGAGAATGCCCTGGACACCGTCGACGCGGCGGTCGATCGTCACCACGGGAACACCAGCCTTGACCGCTTCCTCGATGGCCGGCGCCAGCGCGTTGACGTCGAGCGGCGAAATCACGATGGCGTTGACCTTCTGCACCAGCGCCGCCTCGATGTCGGCGGTCTGCTTGGTGGCCGAATTCTGTCCGTCGCTTTCGGTCAGGTTGACGCCCTGGGCCTGCGCTTCGGCCTTGATCTCGTTCAGCATGTGCACGAAGAACGGAAAGCCGAGATTGGGCACCGAACCCAGTATGGTCAGCTTATCCTCGGCGAACGCCGAACGTGCGGCCAGCATCATGGCGCCCGCGGCCACGGACGTCATCAGGAATTCACGTCTGTTCATGGTTGATCTCCTCCACAAGAACGCACGCCCCGGAAACCGGGACGGTTTCAGGAAGGATCATGCGTCGGTTCAAAGTGTTGGAGCATCCTCCTTGCGCGGGACAGCGCATGCCGCTCCAGCTGATCGCCGTGCAAAAACTGCCTCCCATCGGCATCAGCCGCGAGATGCTAACCCAGGGTCAACCTTTTGTGCAACATCGATATAACAGCGCTGGGGGCGAATTATCGGAATTGTCGGAATTTTGGCCAAACCGACCTGCCCGGCTTCCATTCCGGGGCCGCGGCCCTAGTTTGACCCCCGAACCATTCCTGAAGCTCAGTCCTTCCCGAAAATCAGTCCATCCCTGGAGAAACCATGAAGCCGCACGTCATCTGCCATATGCTCGCCTCGCTCGACGGCGGTCTTCATCCGAGCCGCTACACGGCGAGCCCGGACGGAACTCGGGCCGAGTGGTCAGGCCTCTATGAGCAGATCCACGGCGATCTCCAGGGCGACGCCTGGATTGTCGGCCGCGTCACCATGGCCGAGATGAGCAAGGCCGGCGCGCACCCACCGGCGCAGATCGGCAAGGTCGAGCGGCCGCATCATTTCGCGCAACGCGACGCGGGCACCTATGCCGTGGCGCTTGATGCCTCCGGCAGGCTCCATTTCGCCAGGCCGGATGTCGGCGGCGACCATGTCGTGGTGCTGCTTGGGCGCGACGTCTCCGACAGCCATCTGGCCGAGCTCGCCGCCGACGGCGTGTCCTATATCGTGTCGGAAACGGCCGATATCGATCTCGCCGCCATGCTCGAAGTGCTCGGGCGTGAGCTCGCAATCCGCCGGCTGCTGCTCGAAGGCGGCGCCGGCATCAACGGCTCCTTCTTCGCGGCAGGGCTTGTCGATGAATTAAGCCTGCTGGTCGCGCCCGCGCTCGATGCGCGGGCGCGAAACCAGGGTTTTGTCGAGTTCGGCGAAAGCGGCCTCGCCGGCAAGATGCAGCTGTCGCTGACAGACTGCGAAACGCTGGCGCATGGGCTCATCCATTTGCGCTACGCCGTCAGCCCTGGCTGAGGCCGCAGCCCATCAGGGGCGCATGGCGTCGAGATCGGCGATCAGCGTCGGGCCGGTCGGGTGCCAGCCGAGCCGTGCCTGGGTCAGTGCGCTGGAGGCTGGCAGGTCCATGGGGGCGAACATTCCCATCCAGCCGAAATGCTCCGCCGCCTTTTCCGGCGCGATCGAGACGACCGGCAATTTCAGGCCCCGGCCAAGCGCCTCGGCGATGGCGCGCACCTCGACGCCTTCCTCGCCGACCGCGTGATAGCGCGCACCCGGCTGGCGCTTTTCGACGGCAAGCCGGTAGAGCCGCGCGGCGTCGGAGAGATGCCCCGCCGAATAGCGGTTGCGACCTTCGCCGACATAGGCCGACACGCCCTTTTGCCGCGCGATCTCGATGAGCGGCGAGATCAGCCCCTGCTTGACCGGATTGTGGACCTGCGGCAGGCGCACGACCGACAAATTGATGCCGGCCTCCAGCAAGGCATTGCCGGCGAGTTCGGAGGCGATGCGCGGATTGGGGTGGCTGGCGTTGAAGACGTCCTCGACCGCCAGCTGGCCATGTCCGGGGCTGCCCATGCCGACGCCCGAGGTGATGACCAGCGGCCGGTCGGATCCGGCGAGCGCCTCGCCGAGCGCCGCGATGACTCGGGCGTCCTTTTCGCAATTCTCGGCAAAGCGCGAAAAATCATGGTCGAAGGCGGTGTGGATCACGGCATCCGCCTTTGCCGCGCCGCTGCGCAGGCTCGCCGGTTCCTCGAGGGTTCCGCGATGCACTTCGGCGCCCGCGGCCGCCAGCGCGTCGGCGCCGGCATCGGAGCGGGTGACGCCGATCACCTGATGGCCGGCCTGGATGAGTTCGGGAACGAGCGCCGAGCCGATGAAGCCGGTGGCGCCGGTCAAAAAGATACGCATGCAAAATCTCCTGCACAGTTGCCCGCGCAGTATCTCCGGTCTATTATTCCATTAAAGTAGTGATCTTATCATGGTATAATGGCTAACAGGATGCCCACCCCCGGTTCGCTCGCTGCCTTCCTGAAAGACCGCCGCACCCGGCTCGATCCCGCTTCGTTCGGCTTCTCCGGGCGCCGGCGCACGCCGGGGCTGCGCCGCGAAGAGGTCGCCCAGCGCTCCAACATCAGCCCGACCTGGTACACATGGCTGGAACAGGGCCGTGGCGGCGCGCCTTCGGCCGATGTGCTGAACCGTATCGCCAAGGGGCTGCTTTTGACCGAGGCGGAGCGCGAACATCTCTTCATGCTTGGGCTCGGCCGTCCGCCCGAGGTCCGCTACCGGGGCGACGAGGGCGTCAGCCCGAGGCTGCAGCGCCTCATCGACACGCTCGAGGCCAGCCCCGCTTTGGTCAAGACTGCCACCTGGGATGTCGTCGCCTGGAATCGCGCCGCCGAGATCGTGCTGACCGACTACGGCACCATCCCAGCCGGCCGGCGCAACATATTGCGCTTCATGTTCCTCACGCCCCACATCCGCGCCAAGCAGCATGATTGGGAAAACCTTGCCCGTTTCGTGGTCGGCGCGTTCCGGGCCGATGCGGCGCGCGCCGGCGCGGTCTCCGAGGTCACCCTCCTGGTGGACGAACTGTGCAGCGGCAGCGCCGAGTTCGCCACGCTGTGGCAGGAGAACGACGTGCTCGCGCATGGCGACGGGACAAAGCGCCTGAAGCACCCGGAACTGGGTGATATCGAGCTGGAATATTCATCCTTCGCGGTCGATGGCCGGCCGGATTTGAACCTGACCGTCTACAACCCGGTCGACGGCAAGGTCGCCGACCGCATCCGCGCTTTGGCCAAGCGCCCGAGGTAACGACCGGCGCCGCTGCGATGGCGCCCTCTTCAACGCCGCTCGCACACCGCCTTCAGGATCTGCAAGGTCGGACCCCAGTAGAGATTGGCGTGCGGACGGATCGCCGGTTCGGCGAAGTCGCTGAGCGTCAGCGTCAGCAGTGTTTCCCCATTTGCCGGCGCCAGGGCGAAACTGACCAGCGTGTGGTTTTCCGGCACGTCCGCCAGGCGCGAGGCCGACAGCGTGCTCCAGTAGCTGTAGGCAAACAGCCGCTCCGGCTCAAACGCGCGGACGGTGCCACGGTTCTCGAACGCCATGCCATGCAGCAGCCCGCCTATCACGATCGCGCCACCGGCATGCCCCTCCAGGCTGACGGTCAGCTCTTCATCGGACATCCATTGCGGGATCATCCCAGGCGTCGTCAGCACGCGCCAGACCCTGGCCGGTTCGGCGGCTATGGCGACGGCCTTGACGATCGGCGCGGAGGGATCGGTCATCCCTGCATTTACCGCGACTGCTGGGGGAAAGTGTAGCGCAATATCGGTTGGTACTTCCGCGCAATTTCAGCCGGCAGCAATCTGTGCCTTGGCGGGAACAGCGCCTGCCGGATCAATCCTGTCGGTCTGAATAATCGTGCTTCCACAAATTGATCACCGGCCGGCCACCGCGACTGATATGCTGGACGGTGTCACTAAAAGTGAGGGCCGGCCCGATGGAGAAAGAGGCATCGCAGTTGCACTGGAACGCAGCATATGAATCGAAGGGCGAGGACGGCGTCAGTTGGTTCCAAGATAATCCCGAGCCCTCTCTTTCGTTGATCAAAGAGATTGCCGAGCGCAGCTCTGCCATCGTTGACGTTGGCGGCGGCGCCTCTCGGCTGGTGGATAATCTTCAAGAACAACAGTTTGAGGACGTCACTGTCCTGGATCTGTCTGCTACGGCGATCGCGGCGGCTCGCGATCGGCTGGCTGGGACAGGCGGGCACATCGATTGGATTGTTGCTGACATTCGCACGTGGTCGCCGAGGCGACTTTACGATGTCTGGCATGACAGGGCCGCCTTCCATTTCATGGTCGAAGAAGCCGATCGTGACGCTTACCTCGTCACACTCGAGCGGACACTCGCACCAAATGGCTACGCGATTATCGCGACGTTCGCGCTCGACGGGCCGGAGAAGTGCAGCGGCCTGCCCGTTCAACGATACGACGCAAGCAAGCTCGCCCAAGTCCTTGGATCCGGCTTTGCACTTGTTCGCACACTCGACCATCTGCACCTGACGCCATGGGGCTCCTCTCAGTCCTTTCAGTTCAGCGTTTTCAGACGAGCACCTGACATGTAATCCGGCGCTGCTGTAAAACTGTCCGCGCCCGGCGCAGCCGCATCGGCCATGCCGCCCTTTTCACCCTTGCGCGACTGCCGGCTGATCAGCGCGACGGCGGCGAAGGCGGCGATGCCGAACAGGCCGACCACGACGTTGAGCCACAAGGCCGGGAAGACGCCGAGGCCCGATATCATCAGGGTCAGGCCGAACGGGGCGAAGGCGGAGCTGAACTGGCGCGCTGCCGTGATCCAGCCGACATAGGAGCCGTAGCGTTCCTGGCCGAACAATTCGAGCGGCAGCGTGCCGCCGACAATGCTCATCAGGCCCGAGCCGAAGCCGAAAAGCACGGCAAACAGCATGGCGCCGGAAACGGAGGGCGCCACCATGAGCAGCACCGCAAGACCGCCGGCCAGTGCGGCGGTCGCGCCGAGCGCCAGCGATGTCTGCGACAGGCCGCGGCCGAACAGCATGTTGACCAGCCGGCTCGCCACTTGCGACGGGCCGAACAGGCTGGCGACCAGCACCGAGGCGCCGCCGAGGCCGACCAAAGTGAGCAGCGGCACCATCTGCACGAGGATTGCCGAGAGCATGAAGCCCTCTATGGCAAAGCCGGCCAGCACCAGGACGAACAGGAGCGACCATCGCCGGCCGGGCGCTGACCCCGACAGGCTCGCCGTGACCGGAACGATCCTCTCCCGCGCCTTGCCGATACGGCTGGAAAGCCGGGCCAGCCACCAATGGATCGGCAGGCAGACAAAGGCGTTGAGCGCGGCAAACAGAGCGAGAACCTCGCGCCAGCCGAGGTGCTGGTGCAGCAGCGTCGTCAGCGGCCAGAACAGGGTCGAGGCGAAGCCGGCGATCAAGGTGAGATGGGTGATGCCGCGCCGCGCACCGCCGAGCTGTACGATGGCGACGAAGGCCGTGCTGTAGAGGACGAAGCAGGAGGCGAGTTCCATGGCCAGCACGCCTATGGCAAAGCCGGCGCGCCCCGGCGCCAACGCACACAACAGCAAGGCGCCCGCCGCCGCCAGCGAACCCGGCACCATCAGGCGCCCCGCCCCGACCCGGTCCGCCAGGCTGCCCGCGAACGGCGCCAGGATGGCGCTTGCCAACAGCGACACCGACAGCACGGCGAACACCCATTGCTGCGACCAGGCGAGTTCCGCCGCCACCGCCGGCGCCAGGATGCTGTAGCTGTAGTAGAGCGTGCCGTAGCCGACGATCTGAGTGGTGCCCAGCGCCCAGATGGCGGAGGCAGGAATCTTGGCGTCGCTCACTCGGCGGCTTCCATCTTGCCGGCGCAGCCGCAACCGCTTTTGCCGGCGGCCTTGGCGTCGGCATCCGCCACGCAGCAGGCATCGATCGCCGCCGGCGCCGGTCCGCCGCAACAGCCCTGCGAAGCGCCGCCCGCCGGCACCGTGCAGACGCCGGTTTCGGGCAGCACCAGTTGCACCGCGTCGGCCGCCGCCATGTCGCCGGCGAGTGCCGCCGCGATCGAGCGCACCTGTTCGTAGCCGGTCAACAGCAGGAAGGTCGGCGCACGGCCATAGCTCTTGATGCCGACCGTGTAGAAGCCGGGCTCCGGATGGCTGAGTTCGCGGTGGCCGTGCGGCGGCACGTCGCCACAGGAATGCTCGTTGGGATCGATGAGCGGGCCGAGCGCCTTGACGCCTTCCAGCCACGGATCGAGATCGAGCCTGAGCTCCCGGGTCAGCGACAGGTCCGGGCGCTGCCCGGTCGCGGCGATGATGCGGTCGACAGGGCCGAGTTGAGCCAGGCCATCCCCGCTTTGCCCCTCGACGATCAGCCTTCCGTCATGCTCGCGGATCGCAAGCGTGGCAAAGCCCGTCACCAACTGGACGCGGCCGCTTTCGGCGAGGTCGCGGATATCGGCGCCGAGTTCGCCGCGCGCCGGCAACTGGTCGGCGTCGCCGCCGCCAAAGATGCGCACGAGGTCGGTTCCGCGCACCGCCCAGATGAAGGCCGTGCCGGGCGCGGCCTCCGCCAGCCTGGCCAGGTCGAGCAAGGCATTGGCCGCCGAGTGGCCGGAACCGGCGACCAGCGTCGTGCGGCCGGCATAGAGCGCGCGGTCGCGGCCAAGAATGTCGGGAATTCCATACGCGATACGGTCGGCAAACTCCGCTTCGCCCTCCGCCGCGATGCCGCCGGCACCGAGCGGGTTGGGCGTGCGCCATGTCCCCGAGGCGTCGATGACCGCGCGGGCGCTGTCGCGCCTTGTCCCATCGGCGGTTTCGACGACGAGCATGAAGGGCCGCGTCCCGCGCTCGCTGCCGCGCACCTTGTCGGCGCCCCAGCGCGATATGGCCACGACACGCGCCTTGGTCTCGATCGCCGGCGCCAGTTCCGGCAGGTTGGCGAGCGGCTCGAGATAGTGCGCGACGAGTTCATCGGCAGTGGGAAAGGCTTCCGCGTCCGGCCTCCGCCAGCCGTGGCCTTCGAGCAGCTTCCTGGCCGCCTCGTCGACGCAATAGCGCCAGGGGGTGAACACCCGCACATGGCCCCAATCCCGCAAATTGGCGGCGACACCATCGCCAGCTTCATAGACCTTTACCGGCAGGCCCCTGGCGATGAGATGAATGGCGGCGGCCAGGCCGACCGGACCGGCGCCGATGACGGCGATGGGCAGATCGTTTTGCATCAGCTTCTATCCTTCCGGTATTATCGAAATAACAGGCAAAAATTCAGGCAGCCGCGTCTTCCGCTGCCGGATTGCAGGCGGCATCGGCGCAGCATTCGTCGGCCAGGAAGCCGATGAGATCGTTCATCATGGGATAGTTGGCGCGACAGATCAGCGTCGTCGCCTGCCGCTCCTGGCTGACCAGCCCGGTCAGGATCAGGCGGTGCAGATGGTGCGACAGCGTCGAGGCGGCGATGCCGAGGCTCTCCTGCAGGAAGCCGACCGGCCGGCCCGCTTCGCCAGCCCGCACCAGGATACGATAGAGGTTCAGCCGCGTCGGATTGCCGAGCGCTTCCAGTTGCTTCGCTGCTTGTTCGAGTTTCATGGAAATAGCATGCGGCCGGCGACGGAAACCGTCAAGTCCTATTTCGAAGAATATCGAAATAGGCTTCAGACGACCCGCTTGCCGCTTGCGTCGACAACGACCTCGCCGTCCTCCTTGGTGAACGGGCCGATATCCGGATTGGGCAGGATATCGAGCACCTTTTCGGACGGCCGGGCCAGCACGACGCCGAGTGGTGTCACCACGATCGGCCGGTTGATCAGGATCGGATGCGCCAGCATGAAATCGAGGATCTCGTCGTCGCTCCATTTGGGATCGCCAAGGCCGAGTTCGGCATAGGGCGTGCCCTTCTCGCGCAGCAACTGGCGCGGCGTCATCGCCATCGCCTCGATCAGTTCGACGAGCCTTTCGCGCGACGGCGGCGCCTTCAGATATTCGATCACCCGCGGCTCCTCGCCGGACTGGCGGATGATCGCCAGCGTGTTGCGCGACGTGCCGCAGGCCGGGTTGTGATAGATGGTGATGGTCATTGCACGGCCTTCATCTCAGTGACGGTCTTGTCGGTGAAGGTCTTGGGTTCGGCCAGCAGCCATCCGGCCAAGGCCAGCGCCAGCAGCGCGCCCGCCAGTTCCGCTGCTATGAAGGCCGGCACATCGGAGGGCCGGATGCCGGCAAACGTGTTGGAGAAGGCACGCGCAATGGCCACCGCCGGATTGGCGAAGGAGGTCGAGGCGGTGAACCAGTAGGCCGATGTGATGTAGAGCCCGACCAGCCAGGGGATGGCATCGCCCCGGAAGCGCAAGCCGGCAAGGATGGTGAAGACCAGGCCGAAACTCGCGACCAGGTCGGCCAGCCACTGCCCGTGCCCGCTGCGCACCGTCGCCGACACCTCGAGCAAGGGCAGGTCGAACATGGCATGCGCGACCAGCGTGCCGGCAAGGCCGCCGAGAATCTGGACCGTGATGTAGCCCAGCACGGCCAGCCAGCCGATGTCGCGCCGCAGCCCGAAAACCAGCGTCACGGCCGGATTGAAATGGGCGCCGGAGACCGGCCCCAGCGTGGTGATCAGCACCACCAGAATGGCGCCGGTGGGAATGGTGTTGCCGAGCAGGGAAAGTGCGACACCCCGGTCAGCCGGCTGGCCATGATGCCCGAGCCGACCACCGTGGCAACCAGCATGGCGGTGCCCAGCGCTTCGGCTGCGAGGCGGCGTCGAAGGTCGGTCATGTCAAGCTCAACATTTGCAGGTCACGGCCTGGAGGATCGGCTGGCAAAGCTCCGGCGCGCCATTGCAGCAATCCTCCATCAGATAGGCGAGCAGATCGCGAAACCCGGTCATGTCGGCGGTATAGCGGATGCTGCGCCCGTCGCGCTCGGCACGCACCAGCCCGGCCTGGCCGAGGATCTTCAGATGCGCCGACATGGTGTTCTGCACCGCACCCAGCCGCGTCGCGATCTCGCCCGCCGGCACGCCCTCGGTCCCGGCCCGCACCAGCAGCCGGAACACCTCCAGCCTGGTTTCCTGGCCGAGCCCGGCGAGCGCCTGCAATGCTGTTGCCTTGTCCATCAATCCACATATCCAGATTTATGGATTAGTGGCAGTAGACCATGACAGTGGTGTGACGGCGATGGCTCACGCTTTGCGCCGGGAACCCGTCGTGCGTGGTTCGCTCAGATGCGGGCGCCAGCCATGCACGCGATCCCGCCCGGCGGCCTTGGCGCCATAGAGGGCCTCGTCGGCGCGCCGCAGCAGATCGGCGATCTCGATCTCGGCACTCCCGTCGAAAGTGGCGACCCCGATGCTGACGGTGACGGTGCCCTTTTCGCTGCCGGCATGCGCAAGCCGAAGGTCGCGCACCTTGCCTCTAAGGGTCTCGGCGATGACGAAGGCGCCTCTGGCGTCGGTCTCGGGCAGGACGAGCGCGAACTCCTCGCCGCCATAGCGGGCCGCGGCGTCGGCCGGCCGCCGCGCCGTCGCCTCGATGCAGCGGCTGACGGCGCGCAGGCATTCGTCGCCCGCCGGGTGGCCATAATGGTCGTTGAACCGCTTGAACCAGTCGACATCGATGATGAGCAGGCTGAGGGGTATGGCGTTGCGCCTGCCGCGGGCGAATTCACGCGCCAACGCATCGTCGAAGGCCCGCCGCGTCAGCAGTTCGGTCAGCCCGTCGCGATGCGCCAGGAGGTTCAGCTTCTCGTTGGCGGCCAGCAATTCCGCCTCGACCTGCTTGGCCTCGGTGATGTCGGAAAACACGCTCAGGCTGCCGCCATCGCCGGTCGGCCGGGTCCGCACGTCGAGCCAGCGCCCGTCGGCGAGCTGTATCTGGCGGTGGCTGGCATGCGTTTGCGTGACCATGATCTCGGCAATCCAGCCCTCGACGGCGTCGGGCGGCGTGATGCTTTCGCCGCGAGCGACCGAGGCACGCAATATATCGCGATAGTCGGTGCCGGGCACCCTGATGTCGGCCGTCTTCGGAAACATCGCGCGATACTGGGCGTTGCACAGAATGAGCTTTCCGGCGGGATCGAACATCACCAGGCCGTCGGCCATGTGCGTGAGCGCGTCTCCCAGCCTTGCCTGGCTTTCCGCCAGCTCGGTTTCCAGCCGCTTGCGTTCGGTGATATCGCGATTGTGCGTGATCAGGCCGATGACGGCTCCGGTCTTGTCGCGAAACGGCGCCTTCAGCGTTGCCAGCCAGCCATCTGTGCCGTCCTCATGGTGAAGATGCTGCTCGATGGTGGAGGCGACGCCGGACGCCAGGACGGCGAGCTCGTCCTCGCGGAATTCCCGCGCCGTTTCGCTGGGGTAAAAATCGAAATCCGTCTTGCCGATCAGCGCCTTCGCGTTGGCCGCGTGCATCAATTCGGCGGTCGCCGGATTGGCGGCGATGAAGCGTCCGTCGAGATCCTTGACATTGAGGCAGTCGGGCAAGGTCTCGACCACGGTCTTGAAAATGCGCCTCGATTGCAGCGCCTCGAGGCGACGCCGCTCCTGGTGGAGCGCCAGCCCCGACATCGCCACGGAGACAAAGATGAGCAGGCTGGAGGGAAACACCACCTGCGGCAGAACCGTCTGTACGACCGACCGCGGCAGGACGCTGAGGCCAAGCAGCGAGCCGCACGCGGCCGCGGCGCCCAGGATCATGATGTCGCCCATGCTGGGCCGGCGGCCCCTGAGCGCAAGATTGCCGCCGACACCGACCAGCATGGTGGCCGCGATCCCGACCGCGCCGGCGAAGGCGCCGATGCCGCCCTCGAAGGTCCGGAAGGCACCGGCCATGACGCCGGCGACGATACCGGCGACAGGACCGCCGAAGAAGCCGGCAACGGCGATCATCGTCGCCCTGAGATCGACCAGCACGCCCGGCTGCAACTGCATGGGAGTCAGCATCAGGACGATGGCGCCGGCGCCCATCAGCAAGCCGAAGGCCGCGGCCTTTACCGGGGCCGGCCTGCGATCCAGCCACACATGCGTGTGGATCCAGACCGAAACGAACATCGCAACGACCGCGAGATTGGCCAGCAATTCGGACCAGGGCGAACCCATTGCGCGCCTTTCCTGTCACCGGGCTTTCGCCGTATCGCCTCCTCGATAGTCCCTCAATGACAACAAAGTGTTACGTCAGGCAGTTGACTCCCGGTCGAAGGAACCAGGCAAGCAGGGCCAACGGGCATGGCACATCCGGCGGCGCGATATCGGCTCGAAATCAGCCCCAGCGCATCGTGCCGACAAAGTCGATGAACGCCCTGAGCGGTGCCGGCGTCAGCCGCCGGCCGGGATAGTAGAGGAACGGGCCTGAGAATTCCTGCCACCAGGGCTTCAGCACCGGCTCCAGCCGGCCATCGTCGAAATAGGGGCGCAGCCAGTCCTCGAACAGCGAGACGATGCCGCCGCCGGCCACCGCCACCTCGAGCGCAAGCGCCATGGCCGTGCCGGTGCTGACCAGCAGCGGGCCGGTCGGCTCGACGCTCACCACCTCGCCGTCGCGTTCGAACTCCCAGGGCGGCGTCAGGCCGCTGGCGAAGCGGCCGCGCAGGCAGGCGTGACGGAGCAGGTCGCGCGGATGCTCGGGCCGGCCGTGCCGGTCGAGATAGGCCGGCGCGGCGGCGGTGGCGTAGTGCTGCCGGCGCGGGCCGATCGGCACGGCGATCATGTCCTGCTCCAGCCGCTCTTCATAGCGGATGCCAGCATCGCAGCCGCTCGCCAGTATGTCGACGAAACTGTCCTCGGCGGTCACTTCCACGCGAATGTCGGGATAGGCGGCGAGGAAAGGCGGCAACAGGCGCGGCAGCACCAGTTTCGCCGCGACGACAGGCACGTTGAGCCGCAGCGTGCCGGCGGGGCGGCCGCGAAAGCCGTTGACCACGTCGAGCGCCGCCTCGACTTCGCCGAGCGCCGGACCCAGCCGCTCGAGCAGGCGCGCGCCGGCCTCGGTGGGCGCGACGCTGCGCGTGGTGCGGTTGAGCAGCCGCACGCCGAGCCCGGTCTCCAGCCGCCGCACCGTCTCCGAGAGGCTGGAGGCGCTGACATTGCCCACCCGTGCCGCCTCGCGAAAACCGCCGGCGCGCGCCACCGCCATGAACGCTTGTAGGTCGCCGAGATCCGCTGCCATTGTTCGCCTTTTCGCACAGGTTGTTCCGATTGCACCATATTATCGCGCATGCGCGCTTTGTCTACATTGGGCCGATCCACAGGAGATGAGACCATGACCGACATCAGCAAGGCCGGAACCTTCAAACTCGCCGACCGCACCGTAAAGCGCCTCGGCTACGGCGCCATGCAACTGGCGGGACCCGGCGTCTTCGGCCCGCCCAAGGATCGCGACGCAGCCCTTGCCGTGCTGCGCGAGGCGATCGCCAGTGGCGTCGACCACATCGACACATCCGATTTCTATGGCCCGCACATCACCAACCAGATCATCCGCGAAGCGCTGCACCCCTACCCCGCCAACCTCACCATCGTCACCAAGGTCAGCGCCCGGCGCGGCGCCGATGCGTCCTGGCTTCCCGCAATGTCGCCCAAGGAGCTGACCGAGGCCGTGCACGATAATCTGCGCAATCTCGGGCTTGATGTGATCGAGGTCGTCAACCTGCGCTCCATGCATGGCATCCACGGCCCCGCCGAAGGATCGCTCGAGCCGCAGTTGAACACGCTCGCCGAATTGCAGCGCCAGGGCCTCATCCGCCATATCGGCATGAGCAACGTCACAGCGACCCAGATCGCCCAGGGGCGCGGCATCGCCGAGATCGTCTGCGTGCAGAACCAGTACAACATCGCGCACCGCGACGACGACGCGCTGATCGATGCGCTTGCCGCCGACGGCATAGCCTATGTGCCGTTCTTCCCGCTCGGCGGCTTCACGCCGCTGCAGTCGGACACGCTGGCCAATGTCGCCAGGAAACTCGGCGCGACACCGATGCAGGTGGCGCTCGCCTGGCTGTTGCGCCGCGCGCCCAACATCCTGCTCATCCCCGGCACTTCCTCGGTCGGCCATCTCCGCGAAAACCTGGCGGCGGCCGAACTCGACCTGCCGGCCGATGCGCTCAAAGTGCTGAACGGCATCGGCGGTGAAACCGAGCAAGCGGCATAAGGCATTCCTGCTGTCGGCCGGCAGACTACCGGCTGCCGACCCTGGCGATCCGTGTCTGCGGATCGCAATAGATGCCGTAGAGCGTCTGCAGGATTCGCTCGACCTCCAGCGAAGCCAACCGGTAGTAGACCTGCTGGGCGTCGCGCCTCGTATCCACGAGCTTGAGCGCGCGCAACTTTGAAAGCTGCTGCGACAGCGCCGACTGGTTCATCGCAACCAGTTCGGCCAGTTCGTTCACGCTCGTCTCGCCGTCCAGCAGATGGCACAGGATCATCAGCCGTTTTTCATTTGCCATCGCGGCGAGCAGTTCGGACGCTTCGCGCGCCTGCTTGTCCAGGTCGGCTATTTTTATATTGCGCATATGAACACATTATCATATTAAGAGTTACGAATAATATTAGTCTGGCACGGCTGCCTGTCAAGTCGATGGATCGATGCCGATGCTTCGCACCGTCAAGGTCGCTTGATCAGCGTCAAGTCGCAGCCTGCCACAATGGCGCAAAATCAGCCAATCCCGCGCGGGATCAGCTGTGTTGGCGTTGCGCCAAAGCGACGCCGCAACGGAGGAAGAACATGGCGCATATAGTCGTCCTGGGTGCCGGGCTGGGAGGCACCATCATGGCCTACGAGCTTCGCGACGGACTGGCCGGGGAACACCAGGTTTCCGTCGTCAACAATGGCAGCCACTATTCATTCGTACCGTCCAACCCTTGGGTCGCCGTCGGCTGGCGCGACAGGCAAGCGGTGGAAATAGACCTTGCTCCGGTGCTGGCACGGCGCAAGATCGGTTTTCATCCGCAGGGAGCCAGGCGCGTCCACCCGGTCGAGCGCACGGTGGAACTCAAAGACGGCTCATCTGTCTCCTACGACTATCTGGTCATCGCCACCGGTCCCGAACTCGCTTTCGACGAGATCGAGGGCCTCGGGCCGGAGCACAACACCCAGTCAGTCTGCCACATCGATCACGCGCTCAAGGCCAGGACCGCCTTCGACGCGCTCGTCGCCAAGCCAGGCCCGGTCGTCATCGGCGCGGTCCAGGGCGCGTCCTGCTTCGGGCCGGCTTACGAATTCACCTTCATCCTCGACAAGGCGCTGCGCGACGCCAGGGTGCGCGACCGCGTGCCCATGACCTTCGTTACCTCCGAACCCTATATCGGCCATCTCGGCCTCGACGGCGTCGGCGACACCAAGGGCCTGATCGAGAGCGAGATGCGCCAGCATCACATCAAGTGGATCTGCAACGCCAAAGTCGACAAGGTCGAGCCCGGCAAGATGTTCGTCCAGGAACTCGCCGACGACGGGTCGGTCAGGCAGGCGCATGAACTGCCGCACACCTATGCCATGATGCTGCCGGCCTTTCGCGGCGTGGCGGCGGTGCGCGGCATCGAGGGCCTGACCAATCCGCGCGGCTTCATCCTTGTCGACAAGCACCAGCGCAACCCGGCGTTCCCCGAAATATTCGCGGTCGGCGTCTGCGTCGCCATCCCGCCGATCGGCAAGACACCGGTCCCCGTCGGCGTGCCCAAGACCGGCTTCATGATCGAATCCATGGTCACGGCGACGGCGCACAACATCGGCCGGCTGGTGGAGGGCAAGCAGCCTGACGCCCAGGGCACGTGGAATGCGGTCTGCCTCGCCGATTTCGGCGATTCCGGCGTCGCCTTCGTGGCGCAGCCGCAGATCCCGCCGCGCAATGTCAACTGGTCGTCCTCCGGAAAATGGGTGCATACCGCCAAGGTCGGTTTCGAGAAGTATTTCCTGCACAAGATAAGGGCCGGCAAGTCCGAGCCCTTCTATGAGCGCCTCGCATTGCAGGCGCTTGGGATCGACAAGCTCAAGCAGATCAAGGTCGAGGCATCGGCGGATGTCCCGGGAGCCTGACCGGCGCTAGCCGGCGGCGGGCGAGAGTTGCTGTCGCAAATTCGACGCCGCCTCTTGCGGTCGGTAGTTGTATTCTTATATTTAGATATCATCATATACAAATGGAGATGACAATGTCCCTCGACCGTTCCGTTCTCGCCTTCGCCGGCATCATGGTGCTGCTGTCCGTCGTGCTCACCGCCTTTGTCTCGCCGCTGTTCGTATGGCTGACGGTGTTCGTCGGCTTGAACATGCTGCAGTCGGCGTTCACCGGCTTCTGCCCCGCGGCGATGGTCTTCCGCAAGCTCGGCATCAAGCCGGGATGCGCGTTCTGAGGAAATCCGGATGCGCCTGCCTCTTTTGTTCGCCGCGCTGTTGGCGGCCTCTCCGACGCTTGCCGGCACGCTGACACTGGTGCCGACGACGGTGACCGAATGGAAAGCGGTCTATGGCCGTGTCGAGGCGCGCGACACCGTTCCGGCGCGCGCCCGTATCGGCGGCCTTGTTGTCGATCTGGCCGTCACGGAGGGCGAGCAGGTCAAGGCGGGGCAGAAGATCGCGACCGTCCAGGACGACAAGATCGCGTTTCAGGTCGCCGCTCTGGACGCCCAGCTTCGTGCTCTGCAGGCGCAGCTGGACACCGCGCAGTCCGAACTTGCCCGTGGCCAGACGCTGGTCGACAAGGGCGTCATGACCGCGCAGCGTCTCGATCAGCTGCGCACCGAAGTCGACGTCGCGCGCAACCAGCTTGCCGCGACCGAGGCGCAGCGATCGGTGATCGTGCAGCAGGGCGCCGAGGGCGATGTTTTTGCTCCCGGCGACGGCCGCGTGCTGACCGTGCCCGTGACGCGTGGCGCGGTCATCATGGCCGGTGAGGTTGTGGCCACCATTGGCGGCGGCGGGGTGTTCCTGCGGCTTGCCGTTCCGGAGCGTTACGCGGCGTCGCTGAGCGAGGGAGCCGCCATCCGTATCAATGCCGGCGGCAAGGAGATCCCCGGCCGCCTCGCCAAGATCTATCCGCAGATCGACAATGGCCGCGTCATCGCCGACGTCGAGGTCGATGATCTCGACACCAATTTCATCGACGCCCGCGTCCTGGTCGAGCTGCCGGTCGCCGAGCGTTCCGCGCTGCTGGTGCCGGCTTCGGCCATTCAGATCCGTTCGGGGATCGATTTCGTGCGCGTCGCCGCAGGCGGCGGCAGTGTCGAGCGCGCGGTGGTAACAGGCGAGCGGTCCAGGCGCGCCGACGGCGACTATGTCGAGATCCTGACCGGTCTTGCGGCCGGCGACGTCGTGGTCACGCCATGAAAGGTCCCGCCTCGTTCGGCATTGCCGGCGCGCTGACGCGGGCCTTCATCGCGTCGCCGCTGACGCCGCTGTTCCTGGTCGCCGCCTTCGCCTTCGGGCTGGTGGCGCTGCTCACGCTGCCGCGCGAGGAGGAACCGCAGATCTCGGTGCCGATGGTCGACATCTTCGTGCGCGCCGACGGGCTGAAGGCCGACGACGCCGTCAAGCTGATCACCGAGCCGCTGGAGACGATCGTCAAGGGCATCGACGGCGTCGAGCATGTCTATTCGCAGACGCGAGACGACCAGGCGATTGTCACCGCCCGCTTCATCGTCGGCACCTCGTCGGACACTGCCGTGCTGCGCGTCCACGACAAGGTGCGCGCCAACATGGATCGCATTCCCGTCGGCGTGCCCGAGCCGCTGATCGTCGGCCGCGGCATCGACGACGTTGCCATAGTCACGCTGACGCTGTCGCCGAAGCCGCAGACAGCCGCGCGCATGACAGCCAACGACCTCACCCGCATCGCGCGCGAACTGCGCACCGAGATCGCCAAGATCGACAATGTCGGCCTGACCTATCTGGTCGGCGACACCGGTGAGATCATCCGCGTCAATCCGAACCCTGAAAAGCTCGCCCTTTACGGTGTCACCCTGCAGCAGCTCGCCGCCAAGGTGTCGGGCGCCAACAAGGCCTTTCCCGCCGGACGTGTGCGCGACAAGGGCGAGCAGATCGACATCGTCGCCGGCGAGACATTGGCCTCGCCAGACCAGATCGGCAACCTGCTCCTGACCTCGCGTGACAACCGCCCCGTCTATGTCCGCGACGTGGCCGACATCGCCTTCGCCGCCGACGCCGGCGATACGCTGGTGTCGACGGTCACCAGGGCCGGCGTTGGTGTCGAGCGCGTGCCGTCGGTCACGCTCGCCATCGCCAAGCGCGCGGGATCGAACGCGGTCGCCGTCGCCGACGCCATTCTGCACCGGGTCGCATTGCTCCAGGGCGGGCTGATATCAGGCGACATCTCGATCGACGTGACGCGCAATTACGGCGAGACCGCCAACGACAAGGCCAATGAGCTCCTCTACCATCTCGGCCTGGCGACGATCTCGATCATCGTGCTGGTCTGGGTCGCCATCGGCCGCCGCGAAGCGATGGTCGTGGCCGTCGTCATTCCGGTGACCATCCTGCTCACGCTGTTTGCCTCGCGCGTCATGGGCTACACGCTGAACCGCGTTTCGCTGTTCGCGCTGATCTTTTCCATAGGCATTCTCGTCGACGATGCCATCGTCGTGATCGAGAACATCTCCCGCCACTGGGCCATGGGCGGCGGCCGCGATCGCCGGCAGGCGGCAATCGAGGCGGTGGCGGAGGTCGGCAACCCGACCATCGTCGCCACCTTGACCGTGGTCGCCGCACTGCTGCCGATGCTGTTCGTCTCGGGAATGATGGGCCCCTATATGAGCCCGATTCCGGCCAATGCCTCGGCGGCGATGATCTTCTCCTTCTTCGTCGCGGTGATGGTGACGCCGTGGCTGATGCTCAAGCTTGCCGGGCGGGCGCCGGTGCATGCCCGTCAGGATCATGGCAATGGCGGCCCGCTCGGCCGCGCCTACACCGCCGTCGCCCGGCCGATCCTGGCCTCGAAGACGGCGAGCTGGGCCTTCCTGCTCGTCGTCGGCGTGCTGACCCTGGGCTCGCTCGCGCTGTTCTACACCGAGCATGTCACGGTCAAGCTCCTGCCCTTCGACAACAAGTCCGAACTGTCGGTGACCATCGACCTGCCGGAAGGGTCTTCCGTCGAAGCCACAGATGCGGTGGCGCAGGCCGTCGCCGCCAGGGTTCTCGAGTTGAAGGAGGTTCGATCGGTCCAGACACATGCCGCGACGGCGGCACCCTTCAACTTCAACGGCCTCGTCCGCCATGCCGTCCTGCGCACCGAGCCGCAGCAGGGCGACGTGGCGCTCAACCTGCTGCCGAAGGCGAACCGTGCCCGCTCCAGCCATGAGATCGCGCTCGACGTCCGCCAGCGCATCGCCACGATCCCCGTACCGCAAGGCACCAGCCTGAAGGTGGTCGAGCCGCCGCCCGGCCCGCCGGTGATGGCGACGCTGCTGGCCGAGATCTACGGACCCGATGGCGAGACCCGCCGCAAGGTCGCCGCCAGGATCGAAACGGCGTTCCGCTCCGTGCCCTTCATCGTCGACGTCGACAATTCCTGGGGACAGCCGGCACGCCGGCTGCGCGCCACGATTTCCACCGACGATGCGGAGTTCTTCCATGTCGAGGAAAGCGACGTCTTCGACACGCTTGCCATCCTCAATGGGGGCAGGACCGTCGGTTATTCGCATCGCGGCGGTGGCCGCCAGCCGATCCCGATCCGCATCGAGCGGCCGAAGGGCGAGAGGACGCTCGACGAGCGCTTCCTGACCACCTCTATTCCGGCCAATGTCCTGCCTGGCGACCGCGGCGTGGTCGAACTCGGCGATGTCGTGCGGGTGACGCCGGAGCGCGCTTCGTTCCCGGTGTTCAGGCACAATGGCCGCGCCGCCGAAATGGTGACGGCCGAGCTTGCCGGCAGCTTCGAGGCGCCGCTTTACGGCATGCTCGCCGTCAGCAAGGCCATCGACGCGCAGGACTGGACCGGACTGCAGAAGCCCGCAATCTCGCTGCATGGCCAGCCGGAGGATGAAAGCCGGCCGACGCTTTTGTGGGACGGCGAATGGGAAGTCACCTGGGTGACCTTCCGCGACATGGGGGCGGCCTTCGGCGTCGCGCTGCTCGGCATCTACATCCTCGTCGTCGCCCAGTTCGGCTCGTTCAAGGTTCCGCTGGTGATCCTGACGCCGATCCCGCTGACCTTCATCGGCATCCTCGGCGGGCACTGGCTGTTCGGGGCGCCGTTCACGGCCACCTCGATGATCGGCTTCATCGCGCTGGCCGGCATCATCGTGCGCAATTCGATCCTGCTGGTCGACTTCATCCGCCATGCGGCGTCGCCCGACAGGCCGTTGAGCGAGGTGCTGATCGAGGCCGGCGCGATCAGGTTCAAGCCGATCCTGCTTACGGCGCTTGCCGCCATGATCGGCGCGGCGGTGATCCTGACCGATCCGATCTTCCAGGGGCTGGCGATCTCGCTGCTGTTCGGCCTGGCCTCCTCGACGCTGCTGACGGTGCTGGTCATCCCCGCGATCTACCGGGTGCTTCGCACGTAAAAAAGCCGCCTCAGGGAAAACCTGGCGGCGGCCGAACTGGAGTTGCCGGCCGACCCGCTCGACGTGCTGGACGACATTGCGGACGAAAGACGGGAGCCTGGGGTTTCAAGCTATATTTCCCCGAGCTCTCCCAGCCCCGTAAAGCGCGTTGACGGCTCAGGCAAAACCACATATAGAACCAACTAGTTCCAGAACTGATTGGTTCCGTAATGGCTCATCAAGTCTCGCTCGACGACACATTCGCCGCCCTCGCCGATCCCACGCGCCGGGCGATCCTGGCCCGGCTGCTCGACGGCGAAGCGTCGGTTGCCGAACTGGCGCAGCCTTTCGCGCTCACCGTGCGCGCGGTCTCCAAACATGTCGGCGTGCTGGAACAGGCCGGCCTCGTCACCCGCAGCCGGGCGGCGCAAAAGCATCTCAGCCGCATCGAACTCAAGCCGCTGCGCGACATCGACCGCTGGCTCGACGACTACAGAAAACTCTGGGAAGACCGCTTCGACCGGATGGAGGACCTGCTGCGGCACGGCGCGGACAGGCCGGAATGAGCGCGCCCGCGACCGCCGACCGCAGCTTTGCCATCGAGCGGATCTTCAACGCGCCGGTCGAACGCGTCTTCCGGCTGTGGACCGATCCGCTTCTGGTGGCGCAGTGGTGGGGCATCAGGGACTGCAGCGTCCCCTTTTGCGTGCTCGACGTGCGCGTCGGCGGCCGCTGGCGCATCGACATGCTGACCGCGGGCGGCGCGCTCTACCGCAACCAGGGCAGCTATCTCGAAGTCGTCGAGAACGTCAGGCTGAGTTATTGCGACGAACCCGATCCTGAAATCCGTGAATGGGCCGGCAAGCTGCCGGGTCGGAGCCGCCACACGGTGAACTTCACGCCCGACGGCGCGCGCACCCATGTCCATTTCGAGGTGACGCTGGCGACTGCCGCCGACCGCGAACGCCTGCTGGCGCTCGGCATGCGCGGCGGCTGGATGCAGAGCTTCGACCGGCTGGAACAGCTGATAGGCAAGGGAGCCGACCATGCTGGCTGAGAACGCCAAACCGACCACGCAAGCCGTGCTGTCGCGGGATGGAACGCCGATCGCCTGTGAGCGGCGCGGCCAGGGTCATCCGCTCATCCTCGTCGACGGCGCGCTCTGCTCGCGCGCCATGGGTCCGAGCGGTCCGCTTGCCAAGGCGCTGGAAGGCGATTTCACCGTGTTTCGCTACGACCGCCGCGGCCGTGGCGACAGCGCCGACACCGCGCCCTACACGGTCGAGCGCGAGGTCGATGACATCGAGGCCGTGCTGCGGGCGGCAGGCGGTGAAGCCTATGTCTGGGGCATGTCTTCCGGCGCCATGCTGGCGCTGATGGCGGCAGCCCGCCTGCCCGGCATCGGGAGGCTTGCACTCTACGAAGCGCCGCTGATCGTCGACGACAGCCGCGCGACGACGCAAGGCGACTGGGCAGCGATCCGGCAAGCCATCGCCGACGACAGGCGCGGCGACGCCGTGAGCGCCTTCCTCAAATCGGTCGGCATGCCCGGCCTGCTGATCGCCGTCATGAAGCTGACGCCGATCTGGCGCAAGCTCAAGGCAGTGGCGCATACGCTGCCTTACGACGGCGCCATCGTCGCCGGCGACCAGCTCGGCAAGCCGCTGGACCCCGCCCGCTGGACCACGCTCGGCGTGCCGACATTGGTGACCGATGGCGGGAAAAGCCCGCCATGGATGCGCCATGGCAACAAGGCGTTGGCGCAGGCGCTGCCCAATGCCCGCCACCAGACGCTGGCAGGCCAGAACCACATGCTGAAACCCGCCGCGCATGCGCCGGTGCTGACGGCGTTCTTCAACGGGCGGCATTGAGCGCGCACGCCGGCCCGACGCGAACAACAGGAAATTTGACCATGCAGCTTCGGCATATACTCGCCATCGCTTTCACAATGGCGGCCTTACCCGCAACCAGCAGGGTGCTCGCGCATGTGAACGGGGCCAGCACGGCCCGGCTCTGACCTGGATCAAAACCGGATTCCTGAAAAGCGGCTAGAAACGCCTGAACAGCGCCCGCCCCGTGGGCGGCGAAGGCAAGATCAGGAGAAAGGCATTGAGCCGCCTGCATATCGAAAACCATCAGGTGTCGCGCATCGGCTGGCTGCGCGCCGCCGTCCTGGGGGCCAATGACGGCATCGTCTCGACCGCGAGCCTGATCGTCGGCGTGGCGTCGGCCGCCGCGCCGGCTTCGCAGGTTTTGGTCGCCGGCATAGCCGGCCTGGTGGCGGGCGCCATGTCGATGGCGGCCGGCGAATATGTCTCGGTCAGCTCCCAGTCGGACACCGAGAATGCCGACCTCGCCCGCGAACGCCGGGAACTCGAGACCCAGCCCGAATTCGAGCGCGAGGAGTTGGCGCAGATCTACGTCAAGCGCGGCCTGGCGACGGACCTCGCCCGCCAGGTCGCCGACCAGCTCATGGCCAGGGATGCGCTGGCCGCGCATGCCCATGACGAACTCGGCATTTCGGACATGACCACGGCGCGGCCGATCCAGGCGGCGCTGACCTCGGCGGCGACCTTCAGCGTGGGCGCGGCGATGCCGCTCATCATGGTGCTGGTGTCGCCGGCCTCCATGCTGGTGCTGGCGGTCTCTCTTGCGTCCCTGCTGTTCCTTGCCCTGCTGGGCGCCATCGGCGCCAAGGCGGGCGGCGCCAACATCCTTCGCGCAACGTTGCGCGTGACCTTCTGGGGCGCCTTCGCCATGGCGCTCACCGCCGGTATCGGCGCGCTGGTCGGTACCGCGGTGTAAGCGGCCGGCCACCTGCCCGGCCGCTTATGCCATCACCCGCCGACCGCCACCTGGATCCAGGACAAGGCCACCGCTTGCGATTGCCGCGCCTCCCATGCCATCTGTCCGATACAACGGACCGACCCGAAGCAGAATGGCAGCACGACCGACATCGCCCACAGCCAGGCCATCAGGCGTCAGCCTCAACCGCGCACTGTCGAAACTCGGCCTGTGCTCGCGCACGCAGGCGCAGGTGCTGATCGCGGAAGGGCGCGTGCGCGTCGGCGGCAAGGTGGTGCGCGACGCCGCGCTGCGCGTCGACCTGAACCGCGACCGCATCGTCGTCGATGGCGCGCCCGTCATTGCCGAACGCAAGGTCTATGTGATGCTCAACAAGCCACGCGGGCTGGTCACCACCCGCGACGACCCGCAGCAGCGCGACACCGTCTATGCCTGCCTCGAAGGGCTCGATTTGCCCTTCGTCTCGCCGGTCGGCCGCCTCGACAAGGCCAGCGAAGGCCTATTGCTGATGACCAACGACACGCATTTCGCCAACCGGTTGATGGACCCGGCCTCGCATCTGCCCAAGACCTATCACGTCCAGGTCGGCACGGTGCCTGACGAAGCGATGCTGGAGGCGCTGCGCGCGGGCGTCACCGTCGATGGCGAGACCCTGACCGCCACTTCAATCACGCTTTTGCGCAGCGGCGGCCGCACCGCCTGGCTGGAGATCGTGCTCGACGAGGGGCGCAACCGCCACATCCGCCGCCTGCTCGCCGCGCACGGCATCGAGGTCAAGCGCCTCATCCGCATCGCCATCGGGCGCTTGCCCCTGGGAGACCTCGCCAAGGGCGCGGCGCGGCATTTGACGCCGGAGGAGTTGGCGTTGCTGGAAGGCTGAGCAAGCGCAAGCGGCCAGGTTCATTTTTTCCGTCGGGAGTTTGCGCCAGAGCGAGGAGATGGACCGGCGGCCCATCACGCCTTGTTGGTGATCCACATGCTTGGCGCGCCGACCACGCCGGCGCTCGCCATCGTCTCTTTCAATTTTGGGTTCTTGATGAAGGCCAGTGCCTCGGCGACACTGCCGAAATCATGGGTCACGGTGACGTCGTTGGGGTTGTCCGCCGCCTGATAGACGGTCTCTCACGATCGGTAGTCAGTATTTGCACGGTATATTAGTAAATGTTAAATTAAAGACTGGAGCCGCGATTGGTATGCGGCTCGCGACCATTCCGGCGATCGCTCGCCGCCGTGGAGAAACTGGTAATCAGAAACCGGAACACGGGAGGATGAAATGACTTTCAAGCATTGTCTGCTGGCCGTCGTTTTCACGTCATTCTGCATGGGATCTGCTCAGGCCCAGCCTGCGAAAGAAGCCATCGAAGCCGCTAATGCCGAGTTCGTGAAGGCGTACAACAGCAAGGATGCGGCCGGGGTTGCCTCGAAATACACGGATGATGCGGCCGCATTCCCGCCGGATATGGCGCGGGTCGACGGCCGCCAGAATATTCAGAAGCTATGGCAGGGCGCGATGGATATGGGCATATCGGAGCTCACGCTCACGACGCTTGATGTCCAGGAAAGCGGAGATTTTGCGTTCGAGTCCGGGAGTTTCTCCCTCAAGGCGCCGGGCAAGGATTCGAAGCTGGTGGATGCCGCCGGGAAGTATGTCGTGGTCTGGAGGAAGGGTCAGGACGGAGGCTGGAAGCTCTACCGGGACATATGGAACTCCGACCCCGGGAAATGAGTCCGCATGCAGCCATCCCCGCCTGCGGATGGTGCTCGCAAGCGACTGATCTGGCTGTAGGCCTGAACGCGGGGAATAATGGCGATAAGGGTGATCGGAACGGGCTTTGGCCGGACAGGAACGGACTCGATGCGCGAGGCGCTGACGATCCTTGGCTTCGGCCGCTGTCACCACATGTCCGAAGTCATGGGCAATGAAGACCAGAAGCGGCTTTGGCGTGCGCTGGCGAAGGGCGCGGCGCCAGACTGGAACCAGCTGTTCGCGGGCTACGCGTCCTGCATCGACTGGCCCTCGGCGCACTATTGGCGTGATCTGATTGAGTTCTATCCGAATGCCCGGGTCATCCTGACATACCGATCTCCGGAAAGCTGGTGGGCAAGCTTCGAGAAAACGATCCTCGCGAGTATCAGCCAGAGCACGGATCAGGAATCGCTGGGTCTTGCCCTGATCTCCAGGCAAGTCTTCGACGGCCGGCCGCACGATCGCGCCAATGCCATAGCCGTCTACGAGGCCAACGTAAGGGCGGTCATTGCGACAGTGCCGCCTGGTCGGCTGCTGGTCCACAATCTCGGAGATGGGTGGAAGCCGCTCTGCCTGCATCTCGAAGTGCCGGTGCCGGACAAGCCCTATCCCAATCGCAACAGCACCAAGGACTTTCAGTCGGCTCTTGCACAGAACTAGTTGGCCGTCTGCAAGGAGCGCGTTAGCGGACGTTCCGTACGGCGACCACTGCACGTTTAATTAGCCACAATGTTCACGAATGAGAGCCGCCTGATCCGCGCCCGCGAAAGATTTTCGCCGCCCCACCGATGATTTCCACCCGCCCGCGCTGTCCTCATCCATGGGCGCCGGAATTGTCCGGGCCGGAACAGTGAGGTGATCCATGCGATCGTTGCAAGGTCAAAATGTCGTCGTGGTCGGAGGCAGCCGGGGTGTCGGCCGCTCGATCGTGGAAGCCGCGCTCGGCGAAGGCGCAGATGTGCTTGCCGTCGCCCGCGGCGCGGAAGCCCTGAAGGAGCTCGCCTGGGAAGCGTCCGGAGTCAGGACGCTGGCCGCCGACGCCACGCAGGACGCAGCGCCCGATAGGGTGTTCGCCGCGCTGCAGCCGGATGTGCTGGTGATCTGCGCCGGCGCCTTCGCGCCGTCAGCCTCCATCCAGGACCAGAGCTGGGACGATTTCTCGGCGAATTGGGAGACGGACGTCAAGGCATCGTTCCTGTTCTGCAGGGCAGCACTTCAGGGCCGGTTGAAGCCGGGCAGCCGCGTGGTGCTGATCTCCAGCGGCGCGGCATTCAGCGGCGGACCGCCGAACTCCGGCGGCTACTCCGGTGCCAAGCAGATGCAGATGTTCCTTGCCGCCCACAGCCAGAAGGAGGCCGACCGGCTTGGCCTTGGCCTGCGCTTCATGGCACTGGCGCCGATGCGCATCATGGCCGGCACCGGCGTCGGCCAGCGCGGCATTGCGAGCATCTCCGCCTATCTCGGCATCAGCCCGGCGGATTTCCTGGCCAGCATGAGCGATGTGCAGACGCCCGCCGATGTCGGGCACGCCGTGGTGGCGCTCGCCGGCGGCAAAGTGCCAGGCATCGCCTTCACGGTGAGCGGCAGCGGCCTTGCCGCGGCGGCATGAGGCGCGCAGGATGCGAGACGAACTCCGCATGGCAGGCTCGACATGACAGACGCTCCCGGCCCGTTTGAGCCGCTGAGCCCGACAGGCGGGCCGATCCTCGATCGGCCTGCCTTCGAGCGCCTGACGATGGCCCACCGCCGGACGCTGAAGCTGCATTGCTACCGGATGATGGGCTCGCTGCACGAGGCCGACGATCTCGTCCAGGAGACGTTCCTCAAGGCTTGGCGCGGCCGCGCGCAATTCGACGGGCGCGGCTCGCCGCGCGGCTGGCTCTACACGATCGCCACCAACGCCTGCCTCAACGCCATCAAGGCGCGGTCGTCGGCCCACCGCGTCCTCGAAATGCCCGCGCGGCCGCCGAGCGAAGGGCGCGCCGCCGCCGGGCCGGCGGTCGAACTCTCCTGGCTGGAGCCCTACCCCGACGCCGAACTGCCGGACCTTGTCGATGGCGAGCCCGGCCCGGATGCGCGCTACGAGACAAATGAGGCCGTGCGGCTGGCCTTCGTCGCCGCCATCCAACTACTGCCGCCGAGGCAACGCGCCTCCCTGCTGCTGTGCGACGTGCTGGGCTGGTCGGCGCTGGAGACCGCGCAATTGCTGGGCGGTTCGACCGCCTCGGTCAACAGCGCCCTGCAGCGGGCGCGCGCGACGCTTGGCGAGCGCTATCCCGGGGGACGGCCCGAGCAGCGATCGCAGCCCAACCGAGAGGAAGGCGTGCTGCTCGAACGCTATATCAGCGCCTGGCAGGCCGCCAATCTCGACGGCTTCGTCGCGCTGCTGCGCGAGGACGCCACCTACCACATGCCGCCATGGCGCGACTGGTACCAGGGACATCAGGCGATCCACGGTTTCTTCAAAACCGTGTGGGGCAATTTCGCCGGCTACCGCGCCGTGGCGACACGGGCCAACGGCCAGCCGGCGGTCGCGATCTATGCCCGGCGCCATCAGGAGTCCGAATGGCGCGCGCAATCGCTGCATGTCATCGAGCCGGCCGATGGCGCTATCGCCTCGCTGACGATCTATGTCGCCCCGCTCGGCCCTGCCCTGTTCGCCGCCTTCGGCCTGCCGCCGGTCTGGTCCGGACCGGAAGCGTAGCCGTCGCCTCCACTCCTGACGGAAAGCTGGCAGGAGGCCTGGCCTATAGAACGGCCGGGAGCCCGGCCGTGGCTTCAGCCATCAAGGAGCCAACAATGAATTTCGTCTCTGTCCGCATCATCACCTCGGACGTTCAGCGCCTCGTGCGCTTCTACGGCGAGATCACCGGCATGCCGGTGACGGTCTACACGGAGGATTTCGCCGAACTCGCGACACCTTCCGGCACGGTGGCGATCGGCAGCACGCGCACCTTGATGCTGTTCGGCGGTGACGTCGCCCGCCCCGCCGACAACCACACGGCCATCCTCGAATTCCGCGTCGGCGATGTCGATGCCGAATTCATCAGGCTGTCGGACTTCATCAGGGACACGACCGTGCAGAAGCCGACCACCATGCCCTGGGGCAACCGCTCGCTGCTGTTTCGCGACCCCGACGGCAATCTGGTGAATTTCTTCACGCCGGTGACGGCGGAAGCGATCCGGAAGTTCGATAAGTTGGAGGCGGACGCGCGGCTTGAGTTGGTTCAGCGCCTGGCATCGGGGATTGGCTGAAGCCACCCAACGCGTCGTCATCCTAGGGCGAAGCAGGAGCGCAGCTCCGTCGCGGAGACCCTAGGATCCATGCCGGGACCTTCGACGTAGAGTGCAGCGGAGCAGTATTCTGCACCGTAGCGGCGCCTAGAAGTCGCGGCATGGATCCTCGGATCTGCGCCGCGTCGCTTCGCTCCTTGCTTCGCCCGTGGATGACGAAGCGATGCGCGTTCCCGCGAGTGGGCCGCAGCGATGCCCGCTACTTCAGGTTCCATTTGCGCACGACCGGCTCGCCGAGATCATGCTCGTAGCCGAGCACGCTGATGCTTGCCGTATCGAGCACGAACAGCGCGCCGCCTTCCGGCGGCAGGCCGAGCCAGCGGGCGGCGAGCACGCGCAGGAAATGCGCGCTGGAAAAGATCAGGATCGAGCCGCCAGCTTCGCGAAGCTGTCTGATGATCCTGTCGGCACGGGCGCCGACATCGGCGGCCGTCTCGCCTCGCGGGCAGCCGTCGCGAAACACGTTCCAGCCTGGCCGCTCGGCCAGGATGTCCTTGGTGGTGCGCCCCTCATAGGCGCCGTAGTCCCACTCCTGCAGATCATCGTTTCTGACGCTCTCACCGCCAAAGCCAGCCAGCACGCTGGTGTTGTAGGCGCGCTGCGAGGGGCTCGACCACACCGCCGAGAACGACAGGCCCGCGAGCCGCTGCGCCACGCCCCGCGCGGCCGCCTCGCCCGCAGCCGTCAGCGGCATGTCGGTGCGGCCGGTATGCTGCCCCGAAAGGCTCCACGCCGTCTCGCCGTGCCGGACCAAATGGATTTGCGGATACGCGCTGCTCATACGCTCGGCCCTTCGTTGATGTCGGGCCAAAGCTGTAGCGGTCGGCGCAAGGGAGCGAAAGACCCGGCGACCATCGCGGCAGGCGGTCGGGGCGCAACCGAGCCAAAGCCAACAGGGATACCGGAAGATCGCCGCGGCACGCCCCTCGTCTGGCCCTGATCCACATGACGCTGGCCCTGTGAGCAGCCCGGCGGCGCAACTATATCAGGAGGGAGCCACCAAGGCTCCCGCCCCCAAGGGCGCCAACCCTTGCACAACAGGTCAGATCATCATGTACAAACATCTGCTCATCGCCACCGACGGGTCGGAACTGGCCGACAAGGGCGTTGCCCATGGCCTCACATTGGCAAAAGGCATCGGCGCCGCCGTCACCTTCGTCACCGTCTCGGAACCGTTCCCCATCTTGGCCTGGGGCGGCGCGATGGCCGGCTACGCGGCGGGCGACGAACTGGTCGTCTACCAGGAAGAGGCGCGTAAATATGGCAAGGAGGTTCTGGCCAAGTGCAAGGCCTCGGCCGATGCAGCGGGCGTGTCCGCCAAGCTTGTGCATGTCGAGGACAAGCGGCCCGCCGAGGCGATCCTGGAACTGTCGCAGGCGCAGGGCTGCGACCTGATCGTGATGGCCTCGCATGGCCGCCGCGGCCTGGGCAAGCTGCTTCTGGGCAGCCAGACTGCGGAAGTGCTGTCCTACACCGCGATTCCGGTGCTGGTCGTTCGGTAATAGATCGGCCGGCGCTCATGCCCTTGAGGTCAACGCGGCAGGATTTATATTGTACGGATTCAATCCGTACCGTATTATCATGAGCAAAGGGGATACCTATGCCGCGCAACGTCAGTGACAACGGTCGAATCGATTTTCGGATTGCGCCCGAAGCGAAAGCTGTGATCGCTCGTGCGGCAGCCTTGTCGAATGTCGGCCTGACCGAGTTCGTCACGCGTTCGGCACTGCGTGACGCCCAAGCCACGATCGAGCGCGCGGAACATCTTGCGCTATCAGAACGGGACAGTCTGCGTATCCTCGACCTGCTTGAGAACCCACCCTCCCCGACCAACCGTCTTATCCGCGCCGCCAAGGCCGGTCAGACCCTCGCGTGAACTCCACTACCTGGCAGGAAACGCCGATCGGGAAACAGCATGACCGTGCCGCCTTCGACTGCGGCGACACGGACCTCGACACCTATTTGCAGCGCTTCGCCCGTCAAAACCATGAAAGCGGTGGCGCGAAAACTTTCGTTGCCGTGACGGCGCAAGATCCTTCGCGCATCCTAGGGTTCTATTCTCTCAGCCCGGCTTCGATCGACTTTGTCCGGACGCCGGCCATCGCCAGACGCGGCCTTGGCCGCTATGAGGTGCCGGTCTACCGTCTAGGTCGGCTCGCAGTGGATCGTTCGATACAAGGCCGTGGCCTCGGCGGCGGTTTGCTGCTCGCTGCCGGAAAGCGCTGTATGGCAGTCGCGGAGGAAGTCGGCGGCGTTGCCTTGCTGATCGATGCCAAAGGGGATCAGGCGGCACGCTGGTATGAGGGTTACGGTGCGGTCCGTCTCGACGACGCGCCGTTGTCCCTGATCCTGCCTTTCGCCGTTATCGCCAAGGCGATAGCTGCGTTCTGAACACCTGCGGCGGTGCTGGTGGTTCGCCAAGCCTGGCCCTTAGAGGCAGAATCCGGCATGCGTCAGCTATTCGTTTAGCCGTGCCGGAGGGAAACAACGAATGGCGCATGAGGATCACACCAGGGTAATCCCCGGGAGAACGCCGCAATCGGCGGCCATGCTGGCGGACGTCAAACGGGCGATGGCGATCACCGCCCGTCTCAACCGGTTGACGTTCAACGACGCCGACGAGGTCCGCGCCCTGTTCAGCGAACTGATCGGCAGGAAGGTCGACGACAGCTTCCTGCTGATCCCGCCCTTCTACGCGACCGGCGGGGCCGACACCCGCGTTGGCCGCAATGTCTTCATCAATCAGAACTGCACGTTTTATGATCTTGGCGGGCTCGACATTGCCGACGATGTGCTGATCGGGCCGAATGTCAGCCTCATCACGTCAGGCCATCCGCTCGAACCGTCGCGGCGCCGTGCCTTCACGACGGCAAGGCCGATCGTCATCGAGCGCAATGTCTGGATCGCCGCCGGCGCGACGGTCATCGGCGGCGTGACCATCGGCGAAAATTCCGTCGTCGCGGCGGGCTCGGTGGTGACCAGGGACGTTCCCGCGAACACGCTCGTCGGCGGCAACCCGGCGCGGGTTATCAGGTCGATTGCCGAGTGAGGCCACTTCACATCAGCGCCTCCAGCGCGAGATACACCCCCAGCGCCAGCAGCCCGACAAGGAACACCCTGCGAAAAGTCTCGACGCTCATCCTCTGGCGCAGCGCCTGGCCGATGAACAGGCCGCCCAGCGCCGGGAGCAGCGCCAGGATCGAGCCCGTCAGTTGCGCCGTCGGCGACGCGAAAGCCCCTGTCCTGAACAGGCCGAGGGCAAGCGCCGCCGTCGAGACGGTGAAGGACAGGCCGAGCGCCTGGATGAGATCTTCCTTCTCCAGCCGCAGCGACTGCAGATAGGGCACCGCCGGAATGACGAAGACGCCGGTCGCGCCGGTGACCAGCCCGGTCGCCACGCCGACCAGCGGGGACATCAAGGCCTCGTGGCGCACCGGCGTGGTGAAGCCAAGCCTGAGGAGGCCGAGAATGGCGTAAAGCACAAGCGCCGCGCCGAGCCCCGCCGAGGCCGCGCCCGCATGCGCGCCGGTGAGCATCCCTGCCCCGGCGACGGTGCCCAGCATGATGCCGGCCATCATCGTCCACAGCCGCCTGCACAGGCCGCCGAAGGCGGGGCCGGTGAACAACTGCCAGAGATTGGTGACCAGCGACGGGATCAACAGCAAAGCGGCGGCCTCGGCCGGCGGCATCGTCACCGCCAGCAGGCCCATCGCCACGGTCGGCAGGCCCATGCCGACGACCCCCTTGACGAAACCGGCGGCGAGGAAAACGGCGCCGATCCAGGCGATGATGCCGGCGCTCAGCATGCCCACGGGATCAATCATGCAGCAGCATGTCAGCCGCATCGGCATCCGGTTTTGCCGGCACGGCATCATGGCTGGCGGGAACCGCCGTCGTGCATCCGCGCAGGCCAGGCTGCGCCTGCGCCATGGCAAGCGAGGCCACGGCGACCGCAAGCGCCATCGCCATGCCTTCAAGAATACCAAGCCGGCCTGTCGCTTTTTCGCTCATGGCAAATCTCCATCGCAAAAGATTTGACGGACATCCGGCCCGCGCACAATGTGGAAGTTGCGCTGCCAGCCTTCGTCCAGGCCGAAGGCTAAGGCCAACATCGCGTACCGCGCAGGAGCAAAAAGATGCGCTTCGATCTCACCGATCTCCGGCTGTTCCTGCTGGTGGCCGAGCGCGGCAGCATCACCCATGGCGCCGAGCTTGCCGGGCTGGCACTGGCCTCGGCGAGCGCCCGCATCAAGGGCATGGAGGAGCGGCTCGGCGCGCCGCTTCTGGAGCGCCGCCGCCGTGGCGTGGTGCCGACTGCCGCCGGCCAGGCGCTGCTGCACCATGCGCGGGCCGTGCAGAACCAGATCGAGGCGATGGCCGGCGACCTCGGCGCCTATGCCGGCGGCCTGCGCGCCCGCGTGCGGCTGATGGCCAACACCGCCGCCACGGCCGAACTTTTACGCGACACCTTGCCGGCCTTCCTGGCGGCCCATCCCGGCATCGACATCGATTTGGAGGAGCGCCCCAGCCACGAGATCGCCGAGGCGGTGGCGAGCGGTGCGGCCGATCTCGGCATCGCCGCGACCTGGGCCGGCCTTGCGCATCTCGAACAGAAACCGTTCTTCATCGACCGGCTGGTGGTGATCGCCGCGCGCAACTGGCCGGGGCTCGCCGGCCTGCGTGCCGTCAGCCTCGCCGACATGCTGGGCGAATCCTTCGTTGGCCTCGGCCTCGGCCACGCCCTGCAGGAGCACATCACCCGCCAGGCCGCCCGCCTGGGCGGCCATCTGCATATCCGCATCCGCGTGCCCGGGCTCGACAATGTCTGCCGGCTGGTCGCGCAAGGCGCCGGCATCGCCATCGTGCCGGAAAGCGCCGCCCGACATTCGGCTCGCACGCTGCGCAGCCTGCGGCTGACCGACGACTGGGCGACCCGCCAGCTCAATTTGTGCGCCCGCAGCTTCGACGAACTGACGCCGCAGGCAAAGCTTCTGGCCGCAGCGCTTGATCCCGCCTCCCCGCATGGGGAGGAGATGGTCATAGCCCAGAGATGATACGGGCCTTGCTGTTATTAAAAATTTCCCATAGTGTCTTTTCACATAAGAAAGAAAAGCGCATCAATTTATCTCATTTGTGAAAGACTGGCACTTTGCGGGAACATCTCGATCTGACCGATCGGCGGCTGGTCAAACAGCTGTCGCAGGACGCCCAGCCGGGCATCAACCGCCTTGCCGAGATCTTGGCGATTTCGGTGCCGACGGTGCGGTCGCGGCTGCGCAATTTGCTCGACCGCAATTTGCTCAAGATCGTCGGCCTGCTGAACCTCACCGAGCGGCCGGAACTGATCTCGGCTATTGTCGGCATCAATGCCCAGGGGCGCGGCCGGGCCCGCGAACTGGCGCAGCGCATTTCCGAACTGCCATTCGTCAACTCGGCCTCGGTGGTCACCGGACGCTTCGACATCATCGTCGACGTGACGGTGGCCGGTGACGTCGCTGATCTCTATCGCGTCACCAGCGAACTGATCCCGGGCGCCGGCGAGCCGGGCGAGGTCGTGCGCAGCGAGACCTTCGTCGTCATGGCGTCCTGCAACAAATGGGTCAGCCTGCCCGAAGGCTGCTGGTCGGACGACCGCAAGGAGCCGGCATGAGGATAGCGGTTCTCGGCGGCCTCGGCCTGCAAGGCCGCGCGGCCATCGCCGATCTCGTCGCCAGTGGTGTCGAGGAGGTGACCTGCGTCGATACCGCGCCGGATGGCGCGGCCCGGCTGGCTGATCTGACCGACCTTTCCCGCGTGCGTTTCGTCATGCCCAAGGGTGCGATCGGACCGGCGCTTGCCGGTGTGCTGGCGGACGCCGACGCCGTCATCGATTTGCTGCCGCAGCCGCTGATGCGCGAGGCGGTGCAAGCCGCCATCGCGACCCGCACGCCGCTGGTCACCACCAATTATGCCAAGACCATCGCCGACCTGGCGCCGGAAGCCGAACGGGCCGGTGTATCGATCATGACCGAATGCGGGCTCGATCCCGGCATCGACCTCGTGCTTTACGCCCGCGCCGCGAAACAGTTCGACGCGATCGCATCAATCGATTCCTATTGCGGCGGCATTCCCGAGCCGAAGGCGATGGCCAAGCCGCTTTGCTACAAGGTGAGCTGGAACTTCGACATGGTCCTGGTCAGCCAGAACCGCGACAGCGTGATGATCGAGGACGGCAAGCGCGTCGCCGTGCCCGCAGCCCGCCAGCACGACAGTCCTTTCATCCATGAGATCGAGGTCGCCGGCCTCGGCCGGCTGGAAGCCTTCCCCAATGGCGATGCGCTGCATTATGTCGAGATGCTTCCTGCGGCCAAAGGGCTGCGCCGCTCCGGCCGCTACACGTTGCGCTGGCCGGGATGGTCGGCCTTCTGGGCGCCGCTGAAGGAGCTCGGCTTCCTCTCCGAGGACAAGGTGCCCGGCACCTCCAGCAGCCCGCGCGAATTCCTCGGCCGGCTGCTCGGCCCGCAACTGCAATATCGCCCCGGCGAGAAGGACCTTTGCGTGATGCGCAATGTCTTTTCCGGCCTCCAAGGCGGCCGCGCCAAGACCGTGACATCCGATTTGATCATCGAGCGCGACCTGGCGTCGGGCCTGTTCGGCATGAGCCTCGGCGTCGGCTACCCCGCCAGCATCGTGGCGCAGATGCTGGCGCGGCGCGAGATCATCACGCCGGGCTTTTTGAACCCGCTGCTCGACGTGCCCGACGAAGCCTTCTTCGAGGAATTGGCCAAACGCGGCATCAAGGTTGCCGAGACGGTGGCCTGGGACTGAGGATTTTCGAACGGCCCGCCGGCAAACGGCGTCGCCGCTCAAAAAAGAGCCCAAGGGAATCCGCGGGCAAACAACGACAGGGAGGAATGCCAGAATGAAGATTGCCAGACTTTTCATCGCCGGAAGACTTTTCATCGCCGGACTTGCGCTCGCGGGCCTGACCGCTGCCGCCAGCGCCGGAACGCTGGACGAGATCACCAAGCGCGGCGAATTGCGCGTCGCCGTGCAGACGCAAGGACCGCCCTTCTCGCTGGTCGGCGCCAATGGCGAACGCACCGGCAGTTCGGTCGAACTCGCCGAACTGATGGCCAAGGAAATGGGTGTGAAGATCACCTTCCTCGACTTCGACTGGGACGGCCTGATCCCGGCGCTCTTGTCCGGCAAGGCCGATCTCCTGGTCGCCGACATGACGCCGACGCTGGCGCGCGGCATGAAGGTCGCCTTCACCACGCCTTACATGTACACGGGCAGCACCGTCTTCACCAAGGCCGACAGCAAGTTCAAGACCACCGAGGACTGCAAAGCCAAGGGCACCAAGATCGCCGTGCTGCTCGGCGCCACCGGCGAGAAGGAAGCCAAGGCCGCCTTCCCCGATGCCGACATCAAGAGCTACAAGGGCGGCGGTCCGCTGCTGCTCGACGCGGTCAACAACGGCCAGGCCGATTGCGGCGTCAATGACGTCTCGGCGGTCAAGGGCCAGTCGACCGCCTACCCGGCCGGCACCTTCACCATCATGCCGGACCTCTTGTCGAAGGAGCCGCTTGCCTTCGCCACCCGCTATGACGAGCCGGACCTGCTGGTCTGGATGAACCTGTTCCTCAACCAGGTCACCATCGACGGCCGCCTGCAGAAGAACCTCGACTACTGGGTCAATTCCGACGCCTGGAAGAAAGACCACTAAATTGGGTGAGTAGTGAGTAGGCAGTAGTGAGTAGTGAGTAGCCATTCGGCGCACTTCTCTACCGCCTACTGCCTACTGCCTACTGCCTACTGCCCTACTGCCCTACTGCCCTACTGCCTACTGCCTACTGCCTCCTCACTACTCACACCGCCGCGCTCATGCTCGAAAATTTCAGTTTCCGCACCATCGTCGAATACCTGCCGCTGTTCGGGCAGGGCCTGGTCACGACCGTCTGGCTGTCGGCGATCTCCTTTGTCGGCGCGCTCCTCGTCGGCATCGCGCTGTGCGCCATGAATTTGCAGCGCGGCTGGTTGTTTCGCGCGCCGGCCAAGGCCTATATCGACGCCGTGCGCGCCACGCCCTTGCTGGCGCAGCTCTATTTCCTCTATTTCGGCCTGCCCCGGCTCGGCTTCGTGCTGCCGGAACTCGTCGTCGGCATCCTCGCTTTGTCATTGAACAGCGGCGCCTATATCGCTGAAATCATTCGCGCCGGCATCCTGTCGATCCCGCGCGGCCAAGTCGAGGCCAGCGTCGCCTCCGGCATGACCTACACGCAGCGCATGCGCCTGGTCGTCCTGCCGCAAGCCTTCAAGGTGACGATCCCGCCGCTGCTCGGCCAGGCGATCGTGCTGGTCAAGGATTCCGCGCTTCTGTCGCTGATCTCGGTCGCCGAGCTGACGCGTGCCGGGCAGTTGCTCGCCTCCGATCGTTTCATGCCGGCGGAAGGCTTTCTCACCATCGCCGCCTTCTATTTGCTGCTCTACTACGGCCTGAAGGCACTGGCCGGTCTCTCCGGCCGCTGGCTCGGCACGGCGGGGGCGCGGACATGATGTGGCAGCAATTCGTCAGCCTCGCCGGCTCTTATCCGCTGGCCCTGCGCGGCCTCGGCATGACCGTGGTGCTGTCGCTGATCAGCCTGGTGCTCGGCACCTTGCTCGGCTTCGGTCTCGGCATCTTGCGCACCGGCGGCAGCCGGCTACTCTCCAGCGTCATCGGCGCCTGGGTCGACCTCATCCGCGGCACGCCGTTCCTGGTGCAGATCTTCCTGATCTTCTTCATCCTGCCGGAGTTCGGTATCGAGCTCGACGCCTTCACCGCCGGCGTCATCGCGCTGACCAATCTCGCCGCCTGCTTCATCTGCGAGATCGTCGCCGCAGGCATCCGCTCGGTTCCATCAGGTCAGGTCGAGGCGGCGCTGGCGTCCGGCCTGTCGCGCTGGCAGCGCATGCGCCAGGTGGTGCTGCCGCAGGCGATGCGCATCGTGCTGCCGCCGCTGGTCGGGCAATATGTGCTCTTGATCAAGGATTCTTCCGTTGTCTCGGCCATCGGCCTGACCGACCTCACCCGCGTCGGCTGGCTGGTGGTGCAGCGTGTGCCCAACGGCCTGCTGGTCTTCTTCCTGGTCGGCGTCGGCTATTTCATCGTCTGCTATCCGCTGATCATGCTGGCCCGCCGGCTAGAACGCCGCATGGGTGCGGCGCATGGCGAGGTGCAGCTGTGACATCGAACCCCAAAGGGCCAAGCAATATGACCAAAGCGGGCATGACCCAACCAGGCCTGACCAAGACCGGCATGATCGACTTTCGCGACGTCAACAAATGGTTCGGCGCGCTCAACGTGCTCAGGGATATCACGCTCAGCGTCGAGCCGCGCGAAGTGGTCGTCGTCTGCGGCCCGAGCGGCTCGGGCAAGAGCACGCTGATCCGCTGTATCAACGGGCTGGAGACGATCAAGGACGGCCACCTCATCGTCGACGGCCAACGCGTCGGCGACCCCGCCACCAACATGACGCAGCTGCGCACCGAGATCGGTTTCGTCTTCCAGTCCTTCAACCTCTACCCGCACAAGACCGCGCTCGAAAACGTCACGCTGGCCCCGATCCATGTCCGCAAGATCCCGCGCGCCGAGGCCGAACAGGCCGGGCGCGAACTGCTGGCCAAGGTCGGCTTGGCCGACAAGGTCAACGCCTATCCGGCACAGCTCTCCGGCGGCCAGCAGCAGCGCGTGGCGATCGCGCGTTGCCTCGGCATGCGGCCCAAGATCATGCTGTTCGACGAACCGACTTCCGCCCTCGACCCGGAAATGATTTCGGAAGTGCTCGACGTCATGGTGGCGGTCGCCGAGGAAGGCATGACCATGATGGTGGTGACGCACGAGATGGGCTTTGCCCGCAAGGTCGCCCAGCGCGTCGTGTTCATGGATGCTGGCGCCATCGTCGAAAGCGGCACGCCCGACGAGTTCTTCTCACACCCCAAGACCGACCGCAGCCGCGCCTTCCTGAGCAAGATTCTCAGGCATTGACGGCGGCGACCGTCGGCTTTGCGGTGCAACCGCTCTGTAAGCCGTTAGGGCCATCGTACCGGGCGAGCGGCTGCCCTTCCGCTGCGGGCGAAAGGGCAAACCGTCTGCGATGGGCGGCTCAGGCCGCCGTCGGGTAATCCGTATAGCCCCTGGCGTCGCCGCCGTAGAACGTCGCCTTGTCGGGGACGTTGAGTTCGGCATTGCGCTTCAGCCGGCTGACCAGGTCGGGATTGGCGATGAACAGCTTGCCGAACGCGACCAGGTCGGCATAGCCGTCCCCGACGGCCTTTTCGGCCAGTTCCTTGTCGTAGCCATTGTTCACCAGCCAGGCACCGGCGCCGCCGGCCTTGTGATAGGCGGCCTTGAGTTCTTCGTAATCGAACGGCTGGTGGCCCTGGCTGAAGTCGCGCGCGCCGCCGGTCGCGCCTTCGACGATGTGGATATAGGCAAGGCCACGGCTGCCCAGGCCCGCCACCACATGGTTGAACAGCGGCTGCGGATCGGCATCCGAAGTGTCGTTGGCGGGTGTCACCGGCGACAGCCTGATCCCGGTCCTGCCGGCGCCGACTGCGCCCGTGACCGCGTCGACCACCTCGAACAGGAAGCGCGTCCGGTTCTCGATCGACCCGCCATACGCATCGCCGCGATGGTTGGTGCCCGAACGCAGGAACTGGTCGATGAGATATCCGTTGGCGCCATGGATCTCGACGCCGTCGAAACCCGCCACCTCGATCGCCGCCTTGGCGGCGCGGCGGAAATCATCGACGATGCCGGGGAGTTCGGCCGCATCGAGCGCGCGCGGCTCGGAGGTCTCGGCGAACTCGCCGCTGCCATCCGGCTTGACCAGGAACGTCTTGGAGTTTGCGCGGATCGCCGACGGCGCCACCGGCTTGCCGCTGCCGGGCTGCAATGTGTTGTGCGAGATGCGCCCGACATGCCAGAGCTGCACCACGATCTTGCCGCCGCCTCTATGGACGGCGTCGGTGACACGCTTCCAGCCGGCCAGCTGGTCCGCGCCATAGAGGCCGGGCACGTTGGCATAGCCCTGGCCCTGATGGCTGATGGCGGTGGCTTCGGTGACGATAAGACCAGCCGTGGCGCGCTGGCTGTAATAGGTCACCGAGAGGTCGCCGGGCACCGCATTGGGCGAGCGATTGCGCGTCAGCGGCGCCATGACGATGCGGTTCGCCAGCGTCAGGTCGCCGGCCCGCAAGGGATCAAACAGGGTAGTCATGAGAAATGCCTTTCATGCATTCGGGGGGAGGATCGTCAGAGATCGGACAAGGCGGCCTGAAAGGCGGCGATGGTTTCTTCGTTGCGCTTGTAGAACACCCATTGGCCGACCCGACGCGTCGTCACGAGGTCGGCCGATGCCAGCGTCGCCAGATGCGCCGAGACGCTGGACTGCGCCAGGCCGCGATGGTCGAACTGGCTGGCGCAGACACCCATCTCGAGCGGATGCGCCTGCGCGGCGAAGTGCTGTTCAGGCTCCTTCAGCCAAGCCAGGACATCGCGTCGAAACGGATGCGCCAGTGCCTTCAATATGATGTCGCGGTCCATCTTCACCTCGCATCGATCTCACCCGATATATAGATCGGGTAGAGTCGATATGGCAGGAAATCCATGCTATTTTCGAAGGCAATTGGAGCAAGTTGGTCTCAGGACACGGCACGAATCCGCAAATAGCGCCGCCGGGCGCCAGCCTCCGCGGCGAATGCGCCGCCATCCCGTCAGGTGACCGACAGCACCTTGCCCGTATCGTGCTGGCGCACGAAATCCACATGGCTGCCGTCCCAGTGGTAGGAGTAGTGCCGGCCTTGTACCGGCACGGGGATGACGTCGGGCCAGAAGATGCCGATGCATTGCCCGTCGGGCATACGCACGCTGTTCCAGACAAGTCCATCGCTGCCCCCTGCCCGTAGCGCCCTCCCCTCCGCCTGCGAGGCGGTGTAATCGTCGGGGTCGAGCACGCCGGGCACGGCGTTGACGTCGTCGAGGTCGCGGTCGACGCTGCCGATCAGCACGCGAAAGTCCGCCGTCCAGCCCGGATCCTCATTGGTGGCGCGCATGAAGTTCTGGTGGTGGTGGATGGTTTCGGCCAGCGCCACATCCTCGCTGTCGCCGGCATAATAGAGGCCGTAGCTGCCATCGGAAAAACGCCCGGGCCGCAGCGTCGAACAGTGCACGAAGGGCGCCATGACGAAGCTGGCGCCGGGGCCGGACACCCGCCTTGCCGCCGCGACCTTGCCGAGATCGCCGATCTCCAGCCGGATGCGCGGGTTGGTCTTCTCCTCGACGGCGGCCAGAGCCTCCCAGTCACGCGGATCGGCAATGTCCTCGAACAGGTCGATCGGCGGATGGATGGAGCGGATGATGCGAAACGTCTGGGGCCAGTGGACGCGGCGCCTGACCGCGAGCCCACTCACCATGCACCACGCTCCGCATCGAGCCATTCGCGCATGGCGGCAAGGTCGGAGATTTCGCCGCGCAGCATCAGGTCGAGCGCCGACTGGCCGCCGAACGTGGCATTGGGCTTGCGGATCCAGGCATAGCCGCGCGCCGGCTCGGTGAAGAGATAGCGCAGGCCCTTGTGGATGCCCATCAGATGCGCCATGCGGGTGCGCAGGTCGCGGTCGATCCTACCGATGCCGCCTTCCTTCCAGCGCGCCCCAGTCTTCCAACGTGCCCAGGTGCGCGCCGACATGCCGCCGAGCAGGATGCAGGCCTCGATGTCGGTGAGGTTCCACGCCTTGAACAGATTGACCGTGGTGCGCGCCAGCGCGCCGGCCTCTTCTTCCGAAATGGCTGACCCGACCGCGGCCGGCGTCGTGACGATGGACTGAAGCTGCATGTTGCTCACCCTGCTATTGGCAGAGATATAGCATGTATTTGCCAATTGGCAAGGATGAGACCTTAACAGACTTGGGTTCCTCGCCCCCACGAAGTGGGGGAGAGGTGGATCGGCGAAGCCGAGACGGAGCGGGGGATGGCGCGGCCCTAGGTGATTGAGCAGAAACATCCAGCGCCGCAGCCCCCTTTCCGACCGCTTCGCGGCCACCTCTCCCCCGCTTTGCGGGGGCGAGGAACCCAATTCCTGGAAGGTCGATGCTAAGGCCCTGCCTACTCCGCCGCCTCATACCCGGCGATGCCCTTGATCTCGAGGAAATCCTCGAGCCCGTATTCGGCGTATTCGCGGCCGTTGCCTGATTGCTTGTAGCCACCGAAGGGCAGGCCGGCGTCCCAGGCCGGGTAGTTGATGTAGACATTGCCCGAGCGCATGCGTGCCGCCACGTCGCGGGCCTTCTGGATGTCCTTGGCCTGGATGTAGGAGGCAAGGCCATAGACGGTGTCGTTGGCCTGTTCGACCGCCTGTTCGACCGTGTCATAGGGCAGGATCGCCAGCACCGGCCCGAAGATTTCCTCGCGCGCGATGCGCATGTCGTGGGTGACGTCGGCGAACACAGTCGGCCTGACATAGTAGCCGCGGTTGAGTTCGGCCGGGCGGCCGGGGCCGCCGGCGACCAGCGTCGCCCCCTCGTCGATGCCGGCCTGGATCAGGTCCTGGATCTTGTCGAACTGGACCTGGCTGACGACGGGGCCAAGCTTGGTGTTGGCGCCATCGGCGGGGCCGACCACGAATTTTTCCGCCGCCGCCTTGGCATAACCGGCGGCCTCGTCATGGCGCTCGCGCGGCACGAACATGCGGGTCGGCGCATTGCAGGACTGGCCGCTATTGCCGAAGCAGCCGGCGACACCCTTGGTGACGGCGCGGGCGAGGTCGACATCCGGGAACAGGATGTTGGCCGACTTGCCGCCCAGTTCCTGGTGCACGCGCTTGACCGTGTCGGCGGCGGCCTTGGCCACCAATATGCCGGCCCGCGTCGAGCCGGTGAACGACATCATGTCGACGTCGGGATGGCTGGACAGCGCCTGGCCTACGCCGGGGCCGTCGCCATTGACGAGATTGAACACACCCTTCGGCACGCCGGCCTCATCGATGATCTCGGCGAAGATGATGGCGTCGAGCGGCGCAATTTCCGACGGCTTCAGCACCATGGTGCAGCCGGCGGCAAGTGCCGGGCCGACCTTGCAGGTGATCTGGTTCAGCGGCCAGTTCCACGGCGTGATCAGGCCGACGACGCCGATCGGTTCCTTGACGATCAGCGAGGCCCCCTTGACGTGACGAAACTGGAAGGTCTTCAGCGTCTCCGCCATCTTCTCCAGATGCGCCAGCCCGACGCCAACCTGGCTGTCGAGCGCCATCTGGCGCGGCGCGCCCATTTCGCGCGACACGGCGAGCGCCAGGTCCCTGGAGCGCTTCTTGTAGACCTCGATGACGCGGTTCAGCATGTCGAGGCGTTCTTCGACCGAGGTGAAGCCGAACGTATTGAAGGCGCGCCTGGCGGCGGCCACCGCCTTGTCGACATCGGCCTTGGAACCCAGCGAGATCCGCGCGAAAACATCCTCATTCGACGGATCGATGACATCGAGTGTGTTGGGCACGACAGGATCGACCCACGCACCGTCGATATAGAACTGCAGATTGTGTGGCATGGTTTTCTCCTTGGGGTGCCGCAAGGCCGTTCCGGCCGTCATATCCGATCAGAAATAACGATGCACAAACGCCGCTGTCAAACACAACCCCCGAAATGGTTGAGCCAGCGCGCCAGCGATTGAGCCAGAGGCGTTGGCCAGAGAACCCAGCCGTTTTCAATGGCCAAGGATGGACTACAGCAGAGTGTGACCTGCCTCGACCAGATGCCGTCGCGCCGCATCCTGATCCCCGGCCTTCACCAGCAGGTGATCGCCGTCGAAGGTGGACACCAGGAAGATGCCCAGTCCCTTTTCCGACAGCGGCTGGATGACCGACAGCACGATGCCGGTTTCGTCGAAAGCAAAGGGCCCCTGCAATTTGAAGGCGACCCAGTCGCCGTCGTGCTTGACCGTGCCTGGGACGCGATCCTGCAGGCACGTGATCGAAAGCTCGTCGTCGGTCCGGGTGATGCTGACGAAGCCCGGCCCGTCCGCCCAGCCGGGAATGCCGTCGCCCGACCCGAGCCGCGAAATCGCGTACGGCCCGGGAAGTTGCCTCAATTTGACCTTGGCAGCCATCGTCGTATCCATGCCTCCGATTTGTCCGCTATCGCGTCAATTTCTTGCTCATATAGACCGTCATGCCGCCCATGAACGGCTCCTCCCGCTCGATCGTATAGCCATGCTTTTTGTACAACAACACATTGGCCTCGAAGGCGCCATTGGTCAGCAGGCGCAGCTCCAGGCGGTCTGCTTCGAGCGCCTTGCGCTCGGCCCGCTCCAGCAGCAGCCGGCCGATCCCCCTGCCCTGCGCCGGCGGCGCGACGCAGACATTCTCGATCCACAGATGATCGTCGGCCAGCATGGTTTCGATCATCCCGACGATGCGGCCGCCGTCGACGGCAAGCTCGAACGGATGCTCGGCAACGGCCTTCCCGTAATCGGCGCGCATCGGCAGCGGCTCGCGGCCGATCACCGGCACCCATTTGCCATAGGCCGCGCGCACAATGTCCCTGATGGTCGCGGCGTCAGCGGTTTCGGCCGGCCGAAACCGGATGGAAGAATTTGTCATCACAGTGCTCCAGATATGCAAAACCCCGCCGGCGATGTCGCGGGCGGGGCTGGAAACGAACGAACCGGATCTATCCTGCCGGCCTTTGTCGTCGCGCAATCAGCTTGCCGCTCCGCAATGGGCGGGAACAACGTCGCTGGGTGTTTGTGGGCGCGAGAGCGAACATGACGCCAAGCTGGAACATGAGGCGCGGGCGTCAAGGCTTGGGGATTAGCCCAGACTTTCGAACTTAGTACTCCTGCGCCGTCAGCCTGAACAGGATCTCGTTGATGTCGGCCTCATCGGGCCAGCTCATGGCGAACTCGACCGTCCTGAAGGAATCCGCCGGATGGCTACACGGTCACAGAGCGCGCGCACGCTTCAGCGGTCAATCCTCGCCGCCTGTTGCGGCGAATAGCGCTCGCCCTGCACGGCAATTGCCGAGACCGCGTTTTCGATGTCGGCAAGATCCTGCGCCGTCAGCGCGACCGAGGCCGATCCGATGTTCTCCTCGAGGCGGTTGAGCTTCGTCGTGCCGGGGATCGGAACGATCCAGGGTTTTTGCGCCAGCAGCCAGGCGAGCGCGACCTGCGCCGGGGTCGCCTTCTTTTGCGCCGCGATGGCGACGATCGCGTTGACCAACGCCTGGTTCGCCTTGCGCGCCTCTTCCGCGAAACGCGGCACGGTGTTGCGGAAGTCGCTGCTGTCGAACCTGGTATCGGCATTGATGGCGCCGGTCAGGAAACCCTTGCCCAGCGGGCTGAAGGGCACGAAGCCGATGCCCAGTTCTTCGAGCACCGGCAGGATCGCCGCCTCGGGTTCGCGCCACCACAGCGAATATTCGCTTTGCAGGGCGGCGACCGGCTGCACCGCATGGGCGCGGCGGATGGTGCGCACGCCGGCTTCGGAGAGGCCGAAATGCTTGACCTTGCCTTGGCCGATCAAGTCCTTCACCGCGCCCGCCACATCCTCGATCGGCACGACCGGATCGACGCGGTGCTGGTAGAGCAGGTCGATCCGGTCGGTCCTCAGCCGCTTGAGCGAGGCCTCGACGACCTCGCGAATATGCTGCGGCCGGCTGTCCATGCCTTGATGTCCGGCCGTGCCGGCGATGTCGATGCCGAATTTGGTGGCGATCACCACCTGGTCGCGGATCGGCTGCAGCGCCTCGCCGACGACCTCCTCGTTCTTGAACGGCCCATAGACCTCCGCCGTGTCGAAGAAGGTGATGCCGCGCTCGAAGGCGGAGCGGATCAGGCGAACGGCATCCGGCGTCTCCATCGGCGCCCCGTAGGACTGGCTGATCCCCATGCAGCCGAGCCCGATGGCCGAGACTTCGAGGCCGCTTGTTCCAAGTGTGCGCTTTTGCATTTTCAATTCTCCTTCGGTGTGATCCGCACCGTGGCGGCACCGGCACGTGCCGCGATCATCGGTGCGAGCTGGCTGCGTATTTCGCCCGGTAGGCGTCATCGATGCGGGCGTTGACGGTTCCCTCGACTGCTTCAAAGGTAACGTCCCGGGTCAGGCCGGCAGCCGTGATGCGTCCGGCCTTCTGCCTGATCGCGGCCTGATACCAGCGCGACTGCCGGCCGTTGTAGCCGCGCACATAAAGCGCGCCGTCGACGACGACCGACCAGATCCAGGTCGGCGTGCCCAGGGTCACGCCGTCATCGCGCAAAGGCGAAATATGCAGATCGTCGGTTGCCGCGATCCTCCCGAGTTCATCCTTCGACCAAGGCATTTCCTATTCCTTTTTCTCGGCATCCGCCTGTTCGAAAACCTTGCGGGCGACGCCGATCGCCGTGCTTGCAACCGGCCATCCGGCGTAAAAGGCGAGATGCGTGATGGTTTCGATGAGTTCGTCGCGGGTGACGCCATTGTCGAGTGCCCGCTTCATGTGGAAAGGCATCTCGTTGATCCGGTAGTTCGAGATCAGGCTGGCGACGGTGACGAGGCTGCGGTCGCGCGGCGAAAGGCCGGGCCGTATCCAGACATCTCCGAACAGCACCTCGTCGGTGTATCTGCCGAGCGCGGGCGCGATATCGGAGAACGGACTCCTGTGCGGCACTGGTTTATCGGTCATGGTGGTTTCCTTCGTTGCGGCATCGGTCCAAGCGAAGCGCTGATGCTTGCTCAGACCCCGTATTGTTCGTCGGTAACATGCTCCATCCAGTCGACGACCTTGCCTTCGAGGGCCTCGGCGATGGCAATGTGGGTCATCGCTGTTGTCGGTGCCGCGCCATGCCAGTGCTTCTCGCCGGCCGCGAACCAGACGATGTCGCCGGGGCGAATAGGCTCGATCGGGCCGCCCTCACGTTGGACCAGGCCGGCGCCCGACATGACGATCAGCGTCTGGCCGAGCGGATGGGTGTGCCACGCGGTGCGCGCGCCGGGTTCGAAAGTCACGGTGGCGCCGCCGACGCGGGCCGGCTCGCTGCCCTTGAACGGTGCGTCGATGCGCACCGTGCCGGTGAAATAGTCGGCTGGACCTTTTGCGGAAGGCTGCGAGCCGCTTCGCTTGATGTCCATGGTTTCTCCTTCTCGACGCCAGGCAGCACGCTGCCCCAGGCCTTCAAGGCCGCCGAGTTCGGGCAGCCAATTGTGATGGCGTCTATTTAGCGCCTGCGATTGGCCTGGATTAGATGCTACACCCGGCATGTACTTATGAGGACAATTCATCAATGCCGCGAGACAATCTGAACGAGCTGGCCGCTTTCCTCGCCGTCGCGCGCGAAAAAAGCTTCACGCGGGCGGCGGCCCAGCTCGGCGTCTCGCAATCGGCGCTCAGCCACACGGTGCGCGCGCTGGAGGAGCGGCTGGGCGTGCGGTTGCTGACCCGCACCACGCGCAGCGTGGCGCCCACCGAGGCCGGCGAGCGCCTGGTGCGCTCCGTCGGGCCAAGGCTCGACGAGATCGAGGCCGAGCTCGCCGCGCTAAGCGCCCTGCGTGAAAAGCCCGCCGGCACCATCCGCATCACTGCCAGCGAGCACGCCGCCGAGGCGGTGCTGTGGCCGGCGATCGCGCGGCTTATGCCGGACTATCCCGACCTCAAGGTCGAGATCATCGTCGACTACGGCCTGACCGACATCGTCGCCGAGCGCTATGACGCCGGCGTGCGGCTTGGCGAACAGGTGGCGCACGACATGATCGCGGTGCGCATCGGCCCCGACATGCGCATGGCCGCGGTTGCATCGCCCGCTTATTTCGCCCGGCAGCCGAGGCCGCGCACGCCGCAGGAACTTACCGCCCACAACTGCATCAACCTGCGCCTGCCGACCTATGGCGGGCTCTATGCCTGGGAATTCGAAAAGGCCGGGCGCGAACTGAAGGTGCGCGTCGAAGGCCAGCTGATCTTCAACACGGCGGGGTTGCGCATGAATGCGGTGCTGGCCGGCCTTGGCCTTGCCTACCTGCCGGAGGATCAGGTGCGCGCGCATCTTGCCGACGGCCGGCTGGTGCGGGTGCTGGCAGACTGGTGCCCGCCCTTCCCTGGCTACCATCTCTACTACCCCAGCCGTCGCCAGGCGACGCCTGCCTTCTCGCTGCTGGTCGATGCGCTGCGCTATCGCGGCTAGAACGTCTGGACTGCGCCCGCGGTCGTTCTATTTTCCTGCCGGAACGCGATTGAAGAAACCCCGGAGCCGTCGCGGTGACAGAAACCGACCTCTATCGTGGCTATATCGACTGCCTCAACAATCAGGATTGGGCGCGGCTGCATCTCTTCGTCCATGACGAGGTGCACTACAGCAGTGAGCGCGTCGGCCTATCGGGTTACCGCGCCATGCTGGAGCGGGATTTCCGGGAAATTCCCGATCTCTATTTCGATGTCCAGCTGCTGATTGCCCAACCACCGTTCATAGCCAGCCGCCTGCAGTTCAACTGCACGCCAAAGGGAACCTTCTTCGGCCTGCCCATCAACGGCCGCAAGGTCTCGTTCAGCGAGAACGTTTTCTATGAATTTCTGAGCGATCGGATCAGGAACGTCTGGTCGGTGATCGACAAGGCGGCCATCGAAGCACAGCTTTGATGAGGCCAGCTCCCCTCTCCCCATTCCCACAGGGAGTTGAGGACTGATCCGCGCAGCGGACGAAAAGCCAATTGCTTGGTTTTTCGAAAGACGAACGGCCGGCAGGCGGATGAGAGGCAGCGCCAACGTTGGTCAGTGATTGCCGATCGTTCGTAAAAATCGATCATTCTGACCATAACAATTCGTTGGAAAGATCGTTTGAGGAATGGCATTCCTCCGGCATACATGTCTGGAGAATTGCATTGTCATCCGCCATCCACATCGCGAACGATATTTCGAAAAGCATGATTTCCGCCGACCTCGCCGCAGGCCGCAAGCGGCTCGATTCGGTGTGGAACGGCATTATCCCCGGCATCGTGCTGGTGGCGATGATCACGGCCGTCGCCTTCTCGGCGCACAATGTCTCCGGCTTCGCTTTGTTCAGCCCGATGATCCTGGCTGTCGTTGCCGGCATGGTCTATTCCAACGTGCTCGGCACGCCGGCGCACGCCAAGGCCGGCATCGCCTTCTCGCAAAAGCGCCTGCTGCGCTTCGCCATCGTCCTGCTCGGCTTCCAGCTGACGCTCGGCCAGGTCGTCTCCATCGGCGCCGGCGGCGTCGGCATTGTCGCGGCGACGCTTGGCGCCACCTTCCTCTTCACCGTCACGCTCGGCCGGCTGATCGGCGTCGACGCCAAGCTGGCGCAGCTGATTGCCGCCGGCACCTCGATCTGCGGCGCCTCGGCCATCGTCGCCACCAACATCGTCACCGATGCGCGCGACGAGGACGTCACCTATGCCGTCGCCTCGATCACGCTGTTCGGCACCGTCGCCATGCTCGGCTTCCCGCTGCTCGCCCCGGCGCTCGGCCTCGACCAGCACGCTTTCGGCCTGTGGGCCGGCGCCTCCATCCATGAGGTGGCGCAGGTCATCGGCGCCGGCTTCCAGAACGGCACCCAGTCCGGCGAGATCGCCACCGTGGCCAAGCTGACGCGCGTTGCCATGCTGGCGCCGACGGTCATCGCACTCGGCCTGATGGCACGGCGCGGCAGCCGCGACCAATCGGCGGCACGGCCGCCCATGCCGTGGTTCGTCGCCGCCTTCGTCGCCGTCGTGGCGTTGAACAGCCTGGTCACCGTGCCCGCCGAAGTGAAGTCGGCCATGGCGCTCGCCACCACCATCATGCTGACCATGGGGCTGGCCGCCATGGGTCTGCAGGCCGACATTTCGCAGCTGCGGTCGCGCGGCCTGCGCCCGCTGGCGCTCGCCTTCTGCGCCTTCCTGTTCATCGGCGGCTTCAGCCTGATGCTGGTGAAGTTCGCCTAGCTCGCCAAGCCTCCCGCGAGGATTCGGATTCCGGCGGCCGCAGGGACGTCGGCTGGGTTGCCTGGCCGCATCTCACTCCAGTCTCCGACGCGCGCTCTTTCCTTGCGCCAGCACAACGACCGACCAACCGGCTCTGCTACGGTCGAAGTATGGGGAGAACCACGAAGGAGACGCCCATGCGGATCGATCCGAACATGTCCATGGACGACCTCATGAGACGATGGCCAACAAGCATTGCCGTGCTGATCCGGCACGGGATGCACTGCGTGGGCTGCCACATCGCTCCCTTCCATTCGATTGCCGAGGCCTGCCGGGATCATCGAATTGACGAAGCCGATTTCCTGAAAGGTCTTGAACGCGCCGTCGCCGGCGGGCCGGTCAGCCGTCCCTATGCTCCGCCAGCATCACCAGGCGATGCGCGTCGGTGATGGTGACACGCTGGCGGCCGCTGACGATGATCCCGCGTTCCTCCCAGGCGCTCAGCAGCCGGCTCACCGTATGCAAGGTCGTCCCCGTCATCTCGGCGATGTCCTGGCGAGAGATCGGGAAGTCGATCTCGATGCCGGCATCGGTCTTGCGCCCCGTCTGCTTCACCAGCCGCAGCAGCGCACTGGCAACGCGTTGCTCGACCTGTTCGGTGGCCAGTTCCATCACGCGCGCCTGCGTGTCCTGCAGCCTCGCGCCGACCGTCTTGAATGTTCCCGCGGTAAGAACGGGAAACCGGGACGATAGGTCCGGCCACACGGCATTCGGCCAGACCAGAACCACGCAGTCGACCGCGGCGATCGCGGTTGCCGGATAGGTCAGCCGGCCGAGTGCGGCGGCAACGCCGAATATTTCGCCCTCACTGATGTAGCGGGCGATCACCTGGCGCCCGTCGGGCGTGGTCCGCACGACGCGAATATGTCCCGCCAACAGCACGTAGAATGAACGCGCCTCAGCCTCCTGCTCGAAAATCGCGGCTTCCTTGGCAAACCGCACGGACCGGGCATCCCTCAGAATGCTGTCCAGCTCCGCGGGCCCCAGGCCCTCGAACAGCGAAAGCCTCGCGATGATCGATCGGTCAAGCGGCAACCCCAAACCCTCGCTGCACACGGCTCCAGATGACGCCGGCAGCCAGTCTATATTTCGTGCGCCAATTTGCGCCAGCGCAAATCGCCTGTCCGTGCTGTCGGCTAGAAGGCTGCAACGGTTTGAGCCGTGATGCACCGAAGAAAGGACTTACCCATGAAATTCCACCTGATCGCCGCGGCCGCCGCCCTGTTCGCCCTCGCCGGCGTCGCAAACGCCGAAGAGCACGTCGTCCAGTTGCTGACCAAGGGAGACAAGGGATCCATGGTCTTCCAGCCCGATTTCATCAAGGCGGCCCCTGGCGATACGGTCAAGTTCGTGCCCGGCGACAAGACCCACAATGTCGAAACCATCAAGGGAATGCTTCCCGACGGCGCCCAGGAAATCAAAAGCAAGATGGGTGAAACGACGACCGTCACCATGACGCAGGAAGGCGTCTACGGCGTCAAATGCAGCCCGCACTACGGGATGGGCATGGTGGCGCTGATCGTGGTCGGCAAGCCCGTGAATCTCGACGCGGCGCAGGCCGTCAAGCAGGTCGGCAAGGCCAAGACCGTGTTCCCCACGCTGTTTGCTCAGGTGGCGAAGGCGAACTGATCGAGGCCGACGGCCGGGCGGACAGACAGGTTCGTCCGCGCTCGACATTGGAATTGCAAAGTCTTGTGGGAGTGGCGGCGGCTTCGGCACCGTCACTCCCACGGCGTTTTGGCGCCCGGCGGGTATCTCCATTCGCCCGCGATTGCCGGTCTCCGAACAGCCGTCGTTGCCTCCCAGATGAACCAGATCAAGGCAAACTAAATTTCAAATTTGCGCCAGCGCAAAGAAGTCCTGGTGGAAAGGCTTATTCTCCATGCATCGAACGGTTCAGAAAAGGAGCGGGAAATGCTTACGAGACGCGAAGCACTGTTGGGGTCTGTTCTTGCGGCTGCGGCCGTCGCGACGGTCGGCTCGATGCCGGCCATGGCCAGCGCCAAGGAAGTCGCCGGCTTGCCGCGGGAAAAGGTGACATTGGTCGCGCCGCCTTTCGTCCATGCCCACGACCAGGTGGCCAAAGGCGGTCCCAAGGTCGTCGAATTCACGATGACCATCGAAGAGAAGCCGATGGTGATAGACGCCGACGGCACCCAGCTCAACGCCATGACCTACAACGGCTCGATTCCGGGGCCTCTGATGGTCGTGCATGAGGGTGACTATGTCGAGCTCACGCTGATCAACCCCGACACCAACACGCTTGCCCACAACATCGACTTCCATGCCGCCACCGGCGGGCTCGGCGGCGGTGCGCTGACCCTGGTCAATCCCGGCGAGCAGACGACGCTGCGCTTCAAGGCGACGCGCTCGGGGACCTTCGTCTACCACTGCGCGCCCGGCGGTCCGATGATCCCCTGGCATGTCGTTTCGGGCATGAACGGAGCGATCATGATCCTGCCGCGTGACGGGCTCAAGGACGACAAGGGCAAGTCGGTCCGCTATGACCATATCTATTACATCGGCGAAAGTGACTTCTACATTCCCCGCGACGAGCAGGGTAAATTCAAGAAGTATGACTCGGCCGGCGACAATTACGATGACACGGTGAAAGTCATGCGTGGCTTGATCCCCACCCATGTCGTGTTCAACGGCAAGGCGGGATCGCTGACCGGCGAAAACGCCATGAAGGCCAAGGTCGGCGAGACTGTCCTGATCGTCCATTCGCAGGCCAATCGCGACACGCGTCCGCATCTGATTGGTGGACATGGCGACCATGTGTGGGAACAGGGCAAGTTCGCGAACCCGCCGGCAAAGGACCTCGAAACCTGGTTCATTCGCGGGGGTTCGGCCGGCGCAGCCCTCTACACATTCCTGCAGCCGGGCGTTTACGCCTACGTCAACCACAATCTGATCGAGGCGGTGGAACTCGGCGCGACCGCGCATTTCACGGTCGACGGAAGCTGGGACGACGACCTGATGATGCAGGTCGAAGCGCCAAGGGCGATTACGTCCTGATTGCCGCCTCGGGTCCTAAGGTAGACGCGGCCTTGCGCCATTCCTGCAGGGCCGCGAACGCGGGAAAACTGCGATGCCCCTCAATCCCATCCTGGCTCTCGGAGGTCTGGCTTGCGCCCTGTTCACGCTGGGCGCGACGGGCGCCGTCGGCTGGCGCCCGGCGCCGGATCAGGAACTCCTGATACGCTCCGAACTCATCACCCTCGCGCCCGGATCGTTCGCCCATCCGCTGCCAGGCGAATTCCTCAGGCAGAACCACCCGGTCAGTGCTCCCGTGGTCCGGGCAACGGTGGCGGAGCCTTTCGAGATCATGAAATACCAGGTAAGCGCTTCGGACTATCGGCGTTGCGTCATGGCCGGCGCCTGCAAGCCGGCCGATGGCCGCGGCAGCGGCAATGTTCCGGTTACTGGCGTCAGCCATATCGATGCCGAGGCCTATGCCGACTGGCTTTCGGCCGAGACCGGATCGGCATGGCGCCTGCCGACGGACATGGAATGGGCCTATGCGGCGGGCGAACGCTTTCGCGGTGACATCGAGGCTGGCGAGACCGACCCCAACAATCCGGCGCAGCGCTGGCTCGTCCAATATCGCACCGAGGCTTCGCTTGGACGAAAATCCGACCCCGAGCCGAGAACCAGGGGCGGATTTGGACCCAATTCCAAGGGGGTGACCGACATTGCCGGCAATGTCTGGGAGTGGACGTCCACCTGTTACGTCCATACGACGGAAGCCGCCGACGGCGCCGGCGTTGCAAGCTCGATCGACAATTGCGGCGTTCATGTCGTGGAAGGTTTCCATCGCACCTATATGTCGAACTTCATCAGGGACGGGAAAAGCGGCGGTTGCGCCGTCGGCACGCCGCCCGACAATCTGGGATTCCGCCTTGTGCGCGACCGGCTCAACCTCGTGCAAGCCGCCATCCGGTGGCTGGGCATTTCCTGATCACGACAACAACAGGGCTTCTGCAATGACATTGAAATCGTCGCTGGCGGATCATGCGCGTCCGGCCCCGGAGAAGCCGTTGCATCATGCAGGCGTCGATCGGGCTGCGATCGGCCGGCTCGTTCGCGAATTCTATGCGCGACTGCGCAAGAACGAACGTCTCGGACCGATCTTCGCGCGCGAGATTCCCGGCGACTGGGAACCGCATCTCGAGAAGATGACCGACTTCTGGTGCTCGGTCATCCTCAAGACGGGTGACTATCATGGCCGCCCGGTGCCGGCGCACCTGAAGCTCGGGGACGTGACCGAGGCCGATTTCGATATCTGGCTGGCCATGTTCAGCCGGACGGCCGCCGAACTCTTTGGCCCGGAAATCGCCGCGGTGTTCGTCGACCGGGCCGAACGGATCGCGACGAGCCTGAAGCTGGCGATGTTCTTCCGCCTGGGCGATCGTGCCTAGAACCTCCGGCTCGGAACAGAACGGGCGCTCAGTCCTCGAACGAACTCGCGGCCGCATAGATCGCCGCGAGCGTCTCGATGCCGGCCTGGTCTTCCTTGTCGAAGCGGCCGGGCAGCGGGCTGTCGAGATCGAGCACGCCGAACACGCCTTCATCGTCCTCGAGCAGCACCACCAGTTCCGAGCGCGAATCGGCGTCGCAGGCGATATGGCCCGGGAAATCATGCACGTCCTTGATCAGCATCGAGGTGCCGAGTTGGACTGCCGTACCGCACACGCCCTTGCCGACCGCGATGCGCACGCAGGCCGGCTTGCCCTGGAAGGGTCCCAGCACCAGCTCCTCGTCCGAGGCCAGGAAATAGAAGCCGGCCCAGTTGAGGTCCGGCACCATCTGGAAGATCAGCGCCGCGGTGTTGGCGGCATTGGCGATCGAGTCGCTCTCGCCTTCGAGCAGCGCTTTCAACTGAGCGGCGAGGTCGCGATAGAAAGCGGCCTTGTCCGAGGTGTCGATGGCCTTGGCCGCGAACATGGCTTGTCTCCCAATTCAGAATCGCGGTTGCGTTTCCGCAAGCTCTCTGCACCAAACGACCACGCGACGATACTAGCTTGAATTCCAGTCGCCGCGAAAGTCGCAAGAAGATGCCCTGTCCGACACTCGGCAGCACGGCATCGAACCGTGCTGCCGTGATCAAGAAGGCAAGTCCATCAGCCGGCGGGTTTGTACGCGCCGGCTGCCTTCTTGGCGGCCGCGAGCACCGCCTTCATGTCGAGTTCTTCCAGTACAACCATCTCGGTCAGCGAGCCGCTCGCTCGCACCGCAAGGGACATGCCAATCCCCGCTGACTGGTCCGGCACCTCGCCATTGACAACGACGTCATAGATGCCGCGCGTGAACATCACGCTGCTCACCTTGCCGCCAACGCTTTCAAAAAGCGCCTTGACCGCGGCCTGCCTGTCCGAACCTTCCATCAACCCTTTGGCGGCATGAGGCGCATAGTTTGCCAAGATAGTCACTTTCATGGGTATTTCCTCCAAATGTCATTGTCTCGTGCTGCCCCACAATTCGAGCGGCACGGAGTGATTTATTTTTCGGAACAATCGCAGGCGCCCTGGGACGCGTTGCCGGCCAAGGGCACGCTGCCGGGCAAATATGCGCTCAAGCTAATATAATGACAAGACCGGACACGCCGATAGCGCCGACAGGAAGGTGCCTGGCTGGGACACGCTCGGCCAACGGCATCGAGCTTGCGCCATTGACGCGCGATGTGGTGCTGAGATTGAACGGCCAGTAGCGTCGGGCGCGGCTTTACATCGGGCGCTTGGGCTCGCCCTTTTGTGGTGCGGCCGTGTCGGAATCCGATTTCTTGTGCTTGTCGGCGGCAATCCTGCGGATGCGGTCGAAGCGGTTGTCCTCGGTGGTTTCGGTCGTGACGACCGTCTGCGGCTTCCGCACGAACACGATCATGGATCGATCTCCTGGGCTAGAAGCCCTGCGCGCCGGGAGAAAATCCCCCGGCGGCAAGATCCGGCTCCTGGAGCCGGCGCGGATTCAGGTCAGGCTGAAAGGTGACTTCTATGAACCACCCTCCAAGGCCGGCTGCATCCTTAGTAGCCGCCCATGCCGCCGCCGCCGCCCGCCGGTGCCGCATCCTTGGCCGGGATGTCGGTGATCATCGCTTCGGCGGTGATCAGAAGCGCTGCGATCGAGCCGGCGTCCTGCAGCGCGGTGCGCACCACTTTCGCCGGGTCGACGATGCCGGCCTTGATCATGTCGACATAGGTCTCGTTCTGGGCGTCAAAGCCCTGATTGTGATCCTTGCCGTCGGCGAGCTTGCCGACGACGATGGAGCCCTCGACGCCGGAATTCTCGGCGATCTGGCGGATCGGCGCTTCAAGCGCCCGCAGCACGATCGAGATGCCGGCGGTGACATCGGCATTGGCGCCGTTGAGGCCCGATAGCGCCGACCTTGCACGCAGCAGGGCGACGCCGCCGCCGGGCACGATGCCTTCCTCGACCGCCGCGCGCGTCGCGTTCAGCGCGTCGTCGATGCGGTCCTTCTTTTCCTTGACTTCCGACTCGGTGACGCCGCCGACGCGGATGACGGCAACGCCGCCCGACAGCTTGGCCAGCCGCTCCTGCAGCTTTTCCTTGTCGTAGTCGGAGGTCGTCTCCTCGATCTGGCCCTTGATCTGGGCGACGCGCGCCTGGATGGTGGCCTTGGTGCCGGCGCCGTCGACAATCGTGGTGGTGTCCTTGTCGATCAGCACGCGCTTGGCGCGGCCGAGCATCTCGACGGTGACGTTGTCGAGCTTGATGCCGAGATCCTCGGAAATCATCTGGCCTGCGGTCAGCACCGCAATGTCTTCCAGCATCGCCTTGCGGCGATCGCCGAAGCCCGGGGCCTTGACGGCCGCGACCTTGAGGCCGCCGCGCAGTTTGTTGACGACCAGCGTGGCCAGCGCCTCGCCCTCGACGTCCTCGGAGATGATCAGCAGCGGCCTGCCGCCCTGCACCACCGCTTCGAGGATCGGCAGCATAGCCTGCAGATTGCCGAGCTTCTTCTCGTGGATGAGCACATAGGGCTCTTCCAGCTCGACACGCATCTTGTCGGCATTGGTGACGAAATACGGGCTGAGATAGCCGCGGTCGAACTGCATGCCCTCGACGACATCGAGTTCGGTTTCGGCGGTCTTGGCTTCCTCGACGGTGATGACGCCGTCATTGCCGACCTTGTCCATCGCCTTGGCGATCATCTCGCCGACGGTTACATCGCCATTGGCGGCGATGGTACCGACCTGCGCGATCTCGGCCGACGACTTGACCTTCTTCGCCTTGGCCTTGATCTCGACGACAACGGCGGCGACCGCCTGGTCTATGCCGCGCTTCAAGTCCATCGGGTTCATGCCGGCGGCAACCAGCTTGGCGCCTTCGCGCAGGATCGAGGCGGCGAGCAAGGTGGCGGTGGTGGTGCCGTCACCGGCGAGGTCGTTGGTCTTCGAGGCCACTTCCCGCACCATCTGCGCGCCCATGTTCTCGAACTTGTCGGCAAGCTCGATTTCCTTGGCGACGGTGACGCCGTCCTTGGTGATGCGCGGCGCGCCATAGGCCTTGTCGATGATGACGTTGCGGCCCTTGGGGCCGAGCGTGACCTTCACCGCATTGGTGAGGATCTCGACGCCGCGCAGCATGCGGTCACGCGCGTCGGTGGCGAATTTGATTTCCTTGGCAGACATTTTTTCAATCCCGTTCGAATTTGGAGTGGACGAACCCCGCGCGGAAGGCGCGGCGCTCCAGTCAGGCGGCCTTCTTGGCTTCGACGCTCTTCTCGATGACGCCCATAATGTCGGCTTCCTTCATGATCAGAAGGTCCTCGCCGTCGATCTTGACCTCGGTGCCCGACCATTTGCCGAACAGGATCAGATCGCCGGCCTTGACGTCAAGCGGCACAAGCGCGCCGTTTTCGTCGCGTGCGCCGGGGCCGACGGCGATGATTTCGCCTTCCTGCGGTTTTTCCTTGGCATTGTCGGGAATGATGATGCCGCCCTTGGATTTGGTATCGCCTTCGGCGCGCCGGATAACGACGCGGTCGTGGAGTGGCCGAAACTTCATGAAAACTTCTTTCTGGGGCCGGCTTAGGCGGCCGCGCCCTTCCTATAGGCGCTTTGGCACTCGATAGATAGGAGTGCCAAAAATTATTCGCAGGGCGATTAAATATTGAAAAGTATTATTTCGGCCTGCCGTTTCGTGATATCCGGAGGCGGTCAAATAATTCAAAAAATTGAATTTTGCCGGTCGGATGCCTATTTATCGGACAAGTTCATTTTCTCGATTCCAGCCCCAAGGAGATTTATGCGATGGCCGACGGCAATCAGACGATCATGGAAAAAGCTGAAGCCCGCTTCGTCGACAAGCAGAAGAAGACGGCGGAGCGCAACAAGGCAACCGCCGAGTACATGTCCGAGGCGCGGGCCAGGGAGATCAAGACCGCAAAGCTCAGGACATTGCGCCTGGCCAAGGAAGAGGCGGATCGCGTCGCCGAAGCCCTGAACCCGACGCCGAAGAAGAAGCGGGCGACCAAGAAGGCCGCCGCAACGGAGGCAAAAACATGAGCCTGACCTTCCCCAACCGCAGCCGCAGCTATGACGAAGCCGGCAAGCGCATCCGCTTCGTCGGCCATGACGGCATGTTCCAGATTTCCTTCTCGGTTGCCGTCGATGCGATGAGCAAGATCCAGCCGCGAACCAGCGCCGATGAAGCGGGCTACCTCGCAACGTTCGACACCGAGAGCAGCGTCATCCGCGATGTTGCGTCGAAGGCCTACGGCCGTACGCGCAAGAGCATGTATGTGCTGACATCCGACGACTTCGGCTGATCAGCCGAGGTCCATGTCCTCGATCATCGTCCGTATCTTCGCGGCTTTTTCGAAATGGTCGAGGCGGTGGGTCCTGATCCACCATTCCGCTGCTTCCATCAGCAGTTCGGGGTCGTCATTCCTGTTGGCGAAAAACGCGTAGAACGACAGGCCGACGGCGGGCCCTTTCTCGGAAATCTTGCGGTCGCAGACCTCCAGTATCTTTTGCCTCAGGCTCGCTCTCACGGGAATCCTTCTTGTTTTGGTGTTGCGGGCCTTGGCCCACCCCGGAACGTTCAACCCTTGCGCTCCGCCCTCTCCTGATGTCGCCGACATTCATCTGCACGACCATGTCCTCGGCCTCGCGCGGGCTCATGCCGACCATCATCTCTTGCCTGATCACGCCTGGCTGGCCAGTCAAGACATCGACGATGGCCCAGATCTGCGGCAGATCCATGCGCAGTGCGCCAGAAGGTCGGGCACAGATTCTCGGCTGTAGGATTTTTGGAGGCCTCGCCTCGGGATCGAACCGAGGCTTCAGAGATTTGCCGTCTCCAGCGTAGCCGCTCCGCCACGAGGCCATGGCAACCGAACTAACGGGGAAATGCTTGCGGAAACGTTAAGGCCCAACGGCCGTTCTGTCGGTACTTTGCAAAATGTCGCCTGGCGTCGCTCTTCGGCAGACCCTTGCGGCGAAGCGATCACGGACGTCAACTTTCCCCTTGAACGATCCCCCGATCTGGCTTAGCCTCGACTTGAGAAAAGGTTTTTCCAAACCGTTCCGATCGGGCTCGGCCATTGGCCGGGCCTTGTTCCGGCCTGTAAGAGAAAACCTTTTCCCAACTCAGGATTCTCGATGGCATCGGACGATCAGCCTGTTCCGGTTTTCCCCAAGCCCGTCACCTTGCGTGACGTGGCGGCGCGGGCCGGCGTCAGCGTCGCCACGGCCTCGAAGGCGCTCAACGACCAGGGGCGCATGACAGCCGAGACGCGCGAGCGCATCCGCGAGACGGCGCGCAGCCTGGGCTTCCGGCCCAACAGCCTGGCGCAGAGCCTGCTCAGGCGCCGCTCCTTCACCGTCGGCCTGCTCACCAACGATACTTATGGCCGCTTCTCGCTGCCGCTGATGTCGGGCATTTCGGACGCGCTGGTCGACAATGGCGTCTCGGTGTTCCTGTGCAATGTCGAGGAGGATCCGCGGCTGGGCCAGTTGCATGTCGAGGCCATGCTCGACAAGCGCGTCGACGGCATCATCGCCACCGGCAAGCGCATCGACCGCCATCTGCCCGTCGATCTCGCCAATCTGCGCATCCCGGTGATCTATGCCTTCACCCAGCCCGATCCCGACGCCGTCGCATTCGTCTCGGACGATGCCGGCGGCGCGCGGCTGGCGGTCGAACATTTCTACCGGCTTGGCCGCAGGCGCATCGCCCATGTCAGCGGGCCGGCGAGCTTTGCCGTGGTGCACGCCCGCGCCCAGGCCTATCGCGACGTGCTCGCCGAAAACGGCCTGCCGGTCACCGAGCCGCTGCTCGGCGCCTGGTCGGAAGCCTGGGGGCATGAAGCGGTGGCGCAATTGTTCGACGGCAAGAGCGAACGGCCTGACGCCGTCTTTTGCGGCAACGACCAGATCGCGCGCGGTGTCATCGATGCCTTGCGCGAGCGCGGCCTCGACGTTCCAGGCGATGTCGGCGTCATCGGTTTCGACAATTGGGAGATCGTCGCCGAAGCGACGCGTCCGCCGCTGACCTCGGTCGACATGAACCTGGTCGTCCTCGGGCGCGAGGCCGGACTGACCCTGCTTTCCCTGGTCGGCGGTCAGCCCGCCGCGCCGGGCATTCGAAAACTGCCGTGCCGGCTGGTGGTGCGTCAGTCCTGTGGCCGCCCACCGGACGGCTGAAAACGCAGCGCCGCGTGACCGGCGCCAAGCCGCGCGCACCGCGGCCAACCCTTGGAGGAGGAGAACATGAGGAACGTGATTGCCAAACTGGCCCTGGCCGCTGCCGTACTGGGCGGTGGTCTCGGCGCTGCCGCCGCCGACACCGCCAACATCTGGGTGCGCGCCGACGGCTCGAATTTCATGCCGCGCATCGTCGATGCCTACAACAAGGCGCATAAGGACCAGATCAAGCTCGACATCATCCCCAATGCCGAGATCATCCCGAAATATGGCGCCGCCGCCGCCGGCGGGACAGCGCCCGACGCGCTGTCGCTCGATCTGATCTACACGCCCTCCTTCGCCGCCGCCGGGCAGTTGGAGGACATCACCGACTGGGCCAAGTCCCTGCCCTATTTCGCCAGCCTGTCGCCCGCGCATGTCAAGACCGGCACCTACAAGGACCACATTTACGGCCTGCCTTTCTCGGCCGACGCCTCGGTGCTGATCTGGAACAAGAAGCTGTTCAAGCAGGCCGGCCTCGACCCTGAAAAAGGCCCCGCCAACTGGGCCGAAATCGCCGCCGACGCCGAGAAGGTCAACGCGCTTGGCGGCAACATCAAGGGCTTCTACTTCTCCGGCAATTGCGGCGGCTGCAACATCTTCACCTTCACCCCGCTGATCTGGGCCTCGGGCGGCGACATCCTCAGCGAAGACGGCTCCAAGGCGACGCTGGACAGCCCGCAATTGCGCGGCGCCATCGATCTCTACCGCTCGATGGTCAAGAAGGACCTGGTGCCGGCAGGCGCGCAGACCGACACCGGCGCCAACTTCTTTGCCGCCTTCGCCGCCGGCAATATCGGCATCTCGCCCTCCGGCGCCTTCGCCATCGGCGCGCTCAACACCCAGTATCCCAATGTCGATTACGGCGTCACCTTCCTGCCGGGCAAGGATGGCGGCTGGTCGTCCTTTGCCGGCGGCGACAATTTCGTCGTCACCAAGGGCACCAAGAAGCTCGCCGTGGTGAAGGAGTTCCTGGATTTCGCCTATTCGCTGGAAGGCCAGACCATCCTCGCCAAGTATGGCAGCCTGCCGGTGCGCGGCGACATCGCCAAGGACGCGCTGAAGGATCTCGATCCGCGCTACCAGGTCGCCGCCGAGGCCATGGCCAAGGGCAAGACCCCCTATTCGGTGGTGTTCAACGATCTGATCAACTCCGCCAACGGCCCGTGGACGCAGATGATCAACGAGGTCTTCTTCGGCGACGATGTCGATGGCGCCATCGCCAACGCACAGGAGACCATGCAGTCGATCATCGACCAGGCGCCGCAGAAGTAGCGGCCGCCTGCCGGCCGCCCGCCTGTCTCCCTGGGCGGGCGGCCGGCGTGCTCCCTACCTCCCAACAAGGGGGAGGTAGGGCGGCCAACTGGATGCGACGCAAGAACAGGCAAAGCATGACCACCATCACCGCAAGCACCACCGCCCCGGCCCGCGCCCGAAAACTCGTCGGCGCCGGGCGCCGGCAATGGATCGGCCTCATCTATGTCGCGCCGGCGGTCGCGCTGGTCATGGTGTTCTTCGTCATCCCGCTCGGCATGACGGCGTGGATGTCGCTGCACAACTGGCCGCTGATGGGCGAGCACGCCTTCGTCGGCCTCGACAATTACGGGGCGATCCTGCGCGACACCAGGTTCTGGAACGCGCTCAAATTCACCGGCTACTACACGGTGGTCGTCACCATCGCGATCTTCGCCGTCGCCTTTCCCTTGGCGATCTTCATCGAGAAACCGCGGCCGCTGACCAACCTCTACCGCACTTTCTTCTTCATGCCGGCGGTGGTTGGTTTCGCCTCGGCGAGCCTGCTCTGGTCATGGCTGCTCAACGTCGATTCCGGCCTGTTCAGCCCGGCCGCCTACGACCTCGGCCTGATCGACAGGAAGTTCAACCTGCTCGCCACCTTCCAGCCGGCCTTCTGGTCGATCATCGCCATGGTGGTGTGGAAGGTCGCCGGCTTCACCATGATCATCCTGATGACCGGCCTGCAATCGATCCCGCAGGATCTGCAGGAGGCCGCCGTCATCGACGGCGCCGGACCGTTCGCGCGGTTCCGGGCGATCACGCTCCCGCTGATGCGCCGCACGCTGGCGCTGGCGCTGATCCTGTCGGTCGCGGGCTCGATCCTTGCCTTCGACCAGTTCTACATCATCCTGCGCGGCGGGCCGCGCAACCAGACGCTGACGGCGGTCTACTGGATCTTCAACCAGTCCTTCGTGTCGTTCAAGCTCGGCTATGGCGCGGCACTCTCCATGGTGCTGCTGGTCATCCTGGTGGCGCTCAGCCTCATCCAGCTGTGGCTGTTGCGCAAGCCCGAGGGGCTCGACTGATGGCGCAGGCGATATCAGCCAGAGGCAAGCTTGCCGCCCGCCTCGCCAGGCACTCCACCGGCATCATCGCCTCGGTGCTGTTCGTCGCCCCCATCGTGTGGACGGCGCTGTCGGCCTTCAAGCCGGCGGCCGAAGCGCGCCTGCCGCCGCTGCCGCCCTGGCCGACCACGGGCTTTTCGCTGGAAAACTATGCCACGCTGAACTCCTTCGGCGACGGGCTCTGGGTCTCGGCGCAGAACAGCATCTATGTCTCGGTGATGACCGTCCTGCTGTCGGTCATCGTCAGCGTGCTGGCCGGCTATGGCTTTTCGCGCTTCCGTTTTCCGTTCAAGGACCTGTTCTTCGTCCTCATCCTGTCGACGATCATGATCCCGTTCCAGTCGATCCTGACGCCGATCTTCCTGGTGCTGACCAAGCTTGGCCTGCACAACACGCTGACCGGCCTGGTCGGCGTCTATGTGACGCTGCAATTGCCGTTCTCGATCTTCATGATGCGCAACGCCTTCGACGCGGTGCCGCGCGAGATCGAGGAGGCGGCGCGTATGGACGGCGCCGGCAACGCCACCATGCTTTTGAAGGTGATGCTGCCGCTGGTCTGGCCGGGCGTCGTCACCATCGCGCTGTTCGCCTTCCTCGGCGCCTGGAACGAATTCCTCGCCGCCCTGGTGCTGATGACCGACCAGTCTAAATTCACGCTGCCGGTGATGATGACGGCACTGCAGTCGGGCCGCTTCGGCGCCATCGACTGGGGCGCCGTGCAGGCGGGCGTCACCGTCATGATGGTGCCGTGTCTCATCCTGTTCCTCGCTTTGCAGCGCTTCTACATCCGCGGCCTGATGGCCGGGGCCGTCAAATAACAGACTGAATGGAGTGAGTTCATGACCGAATCGCCATCCCCCCGCCCCGCCCCGAAGCGAAAGCCGAAACTCGCCTTCCGGCCGCTGCCGGTGCCGCAGGTCGATGTGCACGGCTTCTGGGGCGACCGCGCCGACGCGGTGGCGACCCGCACCGCCGACATCCTCTACGAGCGCTGCGTCGAGGCGCGCATGCTGGAGCAGATCGATCCGGACCACCCCTCGCCCGGCATCGTCATTCCCTTCCACTCGCCCTCGCCCGATGAAGCGGACCGCCAGGGCGCCGAATTCACCGGCTCGACGGTGACGACGCAGATGTTCTGGGATTCCGATCTCGGCAAGACGATCGAGACCGCGGCCTATTCGCTCTACCGGCGCAAGAACCCCGGGCTGGAGAAGAAGATCGACGCCGTCATCGACATGTACGGCAAATTGCAGCAGGAGGACGGCTATCTCTCCAGCTGGTACCAGCGCATCCAGCCCGGCAAGCGCTGGACCAACCTGCGCGACTGCCACGAACTCTATTGCGCCGGCCACCTGATCGAGGGCGCGGTCGCCTACTACCAGGCGACGGGCAAGCGCAAGCTGCTCGACATTATGTGCCGCTACGCCGACCACATCGCCTCGGTGCTGGGACCAGAGCCCGGCAAGAAGAAGGGCTATTGCGGCCATGAGGAGATCGAGCTGGCGCTGGTCAAGCTGGCGCGGGTGACGGGCGAGCAGAAATACATGGATCTGGCGAAGTACTTCATCGACCAGCGCGGCCAGCAGCCGCATTATTTCGACGAGGAGGCGCGCGCCCGCGGCGCCGACCCCAGGGCCTATCATTTCAAGACCTACGAATACAGCCAGTCGCACCGGCCGGTGCGCGAGCAGGACAAGGTCGTCGGCCACGCGGTGCGTGCCATGTACCTCTATTCGGGCATGGCCGACATCGCCACCGAATATGGCGACGATAGCCTGCGCGTGGCCCTTGACCGGCTGTGGGACGACCTCACCACGAAAAACCTCTACATCACCGGCGGGCTCGGCCCGTCGGCGCACAATGAGGGTTTCACCAGCGACTACGACCTGCCCAATGAGAGCGCCTATGCCGAGACCTGCGCCGCCGTCGGCCTGGTGTTCTGGGCAAGCCGCATGCTCGGCATGGGGCCGAACGCCCGCTACGCCGACATGATGGAGCGCGCGCTCTACAATGGCTCGATCTCCGGCCTGTCGCTCGACGGCTCGCTGTTCTTCTACGAGAATCCGCTGGAGAGCCGGGGCCGGCACAACAGATGGAAATGGCACCGCTGCCCCTGCTGCCCGCCCAATGTCGGGCGCATGGTCGCCTCGATCGGCAGCTATTTCTACAGCCTGGCGGACGATGCGCTTGCCGTGCACCTCTACGGCGATTCCACCGCCCGCTTCGACATTGCGGGCACGCCGGTGCAACTCACGCAGGCAAGCCGCTATCCCTGGGAGGGCGCCGTGGAGATCACGGTCGAACCGCAAGCGCCGGTGGAGTTCACGCTGCATCTGCGCGTGCCGGCATGGAGCAGCAGCGCCACGCTTCAGATCAATGGCGAGGCGGTCGACCTCGAAGACATGACCAGCGACGGCTATGCCGCGATCCGGCGCAGCTGGCAGAAGGGCGACCGCGTCCGGCTCGATCTCGAAATGCCGATCGAGCGGCTCTACGCCAATCCCGAGGTCAGGCAGGATGCCGGCCGCGTCGCGCTGTCGCGCGGGCCGCTGATCTACTGCGTCGAGGCATCGGACAATGACGGCCGGCTGCACCGCCTGACCCTGCCCCGCACGGCAACCATAGAGGCACATCAGGCGCCCGAACTGCTGGGCGGCGTGGTGACGCTTTCGGCCACGGCACGAGCCGACGCCGGCAACGGCTGGCAGGAGGGCCTCTACAGACCTGAGCCGCCGGCCAGCGTCGAGACGCGCCTGACCGCCATCCCCTATTACGCCTGGGACAACCGTGAACCGGGCGAGATGCTGGTGTGGCTGCGGGATGGCTGAGGCTTCCCGCTGCTCGACTATGTCCGGCTTGATTGGGCGGCGGCCGCCGGCAGCGCCGCGCTCGGTGCCGCTTGCGGGGCGCTGTTGTCGATATGCGCCCAGGCCGGCCGTTCGAACAGGAACATGCCGAAGCCGACCCGCTGGATGATGAGGTAGAGCACGACGGGGCTGATGATCGAGACCAGCAGCACCGCCAGGCTAAGCACGCCGGTATCGGTCAGCAGGCCGCTTGCCAGTGCGGCGCCACGGAACAGCGACATCGGAATGGTGAAGGCGACATAGACGACCAGCGAATGTTCGCCGAGCCAGCGCAGCCATTCCATCGAGACGAATGTCGACAGCACGCCGCCAAGCACGCAGAGCGCCACCGCGCCGGCGACGGCCAGGGTGAGATGCAGCGGCGGCCATGCCGCCAGCCCCATCTGCATGCCGACCGGCTGCATGGCATAACCCGGCGAATAGACGAGCAGGCCGTTGACGACAGCCCACAGGAGCAGGCCGGCGGCGGCCAGCATCGGGCGGGGCTGCGTCCATTCGACGAGGCGGAACACCAGCGGCGCCATGACGAAGCCGACATAGAAGAACACGAAATAGGCCGCGAACTGTTCAACCGCGTAGCTGTCGGGACGCGGCGCCCACATCTGCAGCCCGGCAGCGATGAGGATGACGACCCAGGCGGGCACGCGGAACTGCCGAAGGAGCTTGGCGGCAAGGCCGAACACCGCCAGCATGTAGATGAACCACAGCACGCCGTATGGCTGGACGACGGCCATTGCCAGATCGTGCAGCATGCCGCCGGGATCCCGGCTGAAGATGCCGATCTTGAGCCCGATCGAGATGATCGCCCACAGCACGTAGAAATAGAGATAGTGGACGACGCGCCGGTCGATGTAGCGCCGCCACGGCCGGTCGATCACCTGCGACAGGAACAGGCCGGAGATCAGGAAGAATTCCGGCATGCGGAACGGCGTCGCGAAGCCGATGACATAGTGCAGGAAGCCGACGCCGCCCGTGTACTCGCCGGTGTTGTAGGCCGCGTACATCATCACCACGAGGATGATCGAGAGGCCTTTGGCCGTGTCCACCCACGGCATGCGCATCGGGCTGTTCATGGCAAATCCATCCGGGGCCGGCCGAGGCGGCCAGCCATCATCCGGCGACATCTAGCACCATCAGGCTTCCCAGATCGTAAACATGGAAGGTCTTGGGGTGACAGGATGGCGGCGCCTAAGTCGTGAACTCACAGAGTATGACAGCGATGGGGTGGGAAACAGAGTGATGGGGTTGGCTTAGCCCTCCACTTTCCATTTTAGTTGGCTGGCGTCGACTGCGTCTGATCCCATATGCTCAACAAAATAGTCTCGTATCCTTTGGCGATGCCGATCCCATCGGGGAGACATTCGCACACTCTCACTCTCATACTCAGCTAGAAATACCCATTCCACGAATTGATCCGCTGTAACATTGCCGGATTGTGGAATAAAATCGGTGACATGCATGAACTTGTCGCCGTGCATTCCTCCGCAATAGCCATGCCCAGCACAGACCGCATGCATAAGCGAGTAAAATATATTATTTTCTTTCATGAAAATGCGCGATGATGAAGCGGAATGCCTACGCGCGCTGCCGCAACATATCCTTCTTGGGCGTAGGTCCGCAATGGCCCGTCTTCCGACCAAGACTCTTGGCGCGCAATTCATCGAGCGGTTACGCGACAATGAGACTACGCCCTAGCGCTTGGCCTTCGACTTGTTCAGCGCCACGGCGGCCCGCACCAGCGCCTTCAGCGCCTCTTCGTCGACTTCCTCACCCTTCTGAAAATCGATCGCCCGCCGCGTGTTTCCTTCGAGGCTGGAGTTGAACAGCCGCGTGGGGTCGGGCAGCGCCGCGCCCTTGGCGAAGGTCAGCTTGACGATGCTCTTGTAGGTCTCGCCGGTGCAGATCATGCCGTCATGCTCCCACACCGGAACCCCGCGCCACTTCCAGGTCTCGACGACATCGGGATCGGCTTGATGGATAAGCGCGCGCAGCCGGCCAAGCATGTCGCCGCGCCAGTCGCCGAGTTCCGTGATCCTGCCGTCGATCAGTTCGGAGGCGGATTTGCGCTCCTGCGATCCGGTCATGCTGTTCTCCTCGAGACTTGGACAATAATGCGCTCACATGCGCTCGCCAGGCAATTGGCTGGCCTGCTTCACCCAGGCGCTGAATTGCGCCTCGTCAAACGCGTCGTCCTCATGGATGTCGAGGTAGCGCGTGTCCCGACTTTTGGATTCGCCCGGCGGCACCGGATCCAGCGACATGCCGCGAAAGAAGGTCACCTTGATGTATCTGGTGAAGCAATGGAAGCTGAGGAACCAGCCTTCGCCCTCGATGCCGTAGAACGGCGAGTTCCATTTCACCGCCTTGTGCACGCCGGGCACGGTGCGCCCGATGAGCGCGTCGAGCCACCTGCCCATCTCGCGCTTCCAGCCCGGCATCGCCGCGATATAGGCCTGCACCGGAGCGTCGCCATAACCCTTGGCGATCTGCGGATTGCCGCCGGAAAGCAGCTTCGGCTCAGCCTTGGCCGGGGTCGACTTGACCATGCGCCTTCCTCCTATCCGTTGGCCCGCTGTGCGCTGCGTCCTTTCGCGACATAGGGCAGCACGAACATATAGAGGCCGCTGAACAGCATAAGGAAGAGCGGCGGCAGTGGCGAATAAACCACCCAGGCGGGCGGCTGTCCAAACGCCATGGTGACGAAATTGGCGACGACGGTCGCCGTGAAGATGATCGACAGCCAGCGATGCGCCTGCCTGATCCATGTGCTCCAGTCCAAAATGACCTCCTGTGAAACGTGTGAAACCAGGCGCGCTACCAGCGCGCCAGCTGAGTGATCTGGATGAGATTGCCGCAGCCGTCATTGAGCTTGGCGATGGTCGAGCCGGTCACCTCGGTCGGCGCCATGGCGAAATTGCCGCCGCGCGCCTTGATGCGCTCATGATCGCCCTTGATGTCGTCGGTGAAGAACATCACCGCCGGCTGGCCCTGCTCGAACATCGCCTGTTGATAGGTTTTGGCGGCCGGCTGGTCGTTGAGGGCCAGCTGCAGCTCGGTGCCCTCGGGCTCGTCCGGCGAGGCGACCGTCAGCCAACGGAATGGCCCGTTGCTGAAATCGGCCTTCTTGGTCAGGCCGAGCACGCCGGTGTAGAAGGCAAGCGCATTTTCCTGGTCGTCGACATAGATGCTGGTCAGTTTGATCTTCATCGTCTTTCTCCATGGGTTTTGCTGGCGGTGTGCCGCCCGGTGAAGTCAGGGGTTGGGTTCGATCGGCCGGCGGAGCAATTCCAGGAAAAGTGTGAAACGGTTTTCCGTCCGGAATTGCGTCAAAACAACGGGTCTAATCTGTCCGGTCGAGAAGCTGCTCCAGCTTCTCGAAGAATTGCGGCCAGCCCATCTTGGCGCCGCCATAGGCGCGCCGCTGCTCCGGCCGGAAGCCGGATTGCTCCATCCGCAGATGCGTTCCGGTCGGCGTCGGGGTGAGCGTGAAGGTCACCACGCTCCTGAGATCGAATGCCGGATCCTGGTGCGCGAGGTTCCAGGTGTAGGACAGCGTCTTGTTCGGCTCGACGGCCAGCACCTCGCAATCGAGCACGCCGCCCCAATCGGCGCTGATGTTGAAGCGGTGGCCGACATCAGGCTTGAAATCGTTCTTCATCAGCCACTCCTCGATCAGATGCGGTTGTGTCAGCGCGCGCCAGAGTTTTTCTGGCGGATGGGAAATCAGCCGCTCGACGACGACAGTGCGGTTTTCAGTGGCACTATCGTTCACTGGTCCATCCTTTTGAGCAAATCCTCGAGATCATCGAACCGGCTCTCCCAAAACCCGGCCATCTGGCGTGTCCAGTCCATCAGCGGCGCCAGCGCGCCAAGCTGCGCGCTGTAGTGCGTCTGGCGGCCTTCATGGCGGTCGCGCACCAGACCGGCCTGCTTGAGCACGCCCAGATGCTTCGACACCGCCGGCTGCGACACGCCGGACTGGCTCGTCAGCGCCCCCACCGTCTGCTCGCCCTGGCGGCACAGCCGTTCGAAGATCGCCCGCCTGGTCGGGTCGGCGAGCGTCCTGAAGAGCATGTCATGGGTTTCAGGCATCTCAGATCGATAACCCGTTGGCTATTGGTTGACGTATAACCACAGGGATATATGTTCGTCAAGAGCAAGATTGGAGCGGCAGGAATGATCCTGGTCACCGGAGCCACCGGCCATATCGGACGCGCCGTCGTCTCGAGCTTGGTGTCATCAGGCCATGAGGTCGCCGCGCTGGTCCGCAAGCGCGAGGCGGGGCAAGGGCGCCCGCCTCGGGAAACAGCACTACGCGTCGGTGACTACGAGGATGCCTCGACGCTCAAAGCAGCCTTCACCGGCGTCGACAGGCTAGTCCTGATTTCAAGTGATGGCGCTGCGGATGCGGTCACGCGCCATCACGCCAACGCCATCGCGGCCGCGACGGCGGCGGGTGTGCGCCACATCACCTTCACCAGTATCGTCGATATCGGCGAGAACTCGCCCTTCTACTACGCGCCCGCCTATCGCGACGCCGAGCGCCGGCTGGCCGCCAGCGGCGTGCCCTCGACCATCCTGCGCTGCGGCCTCTACAGTGATTTCATCCTCGACACATGGCTTGCGCCCGCCTCGGGAGAATTGGTGCTGCCTGCCGGACAGGGCCTGGTTGCGCCGGTCTCGCGCGATAATGTTGCAGCAGCGGTCGCCGCGGTGGCGACTGGGGCTCACACATCCCGCGCGGTCTACACGATCACCGGAGGCCGGGCGCTGGGCTTCAACGAAATCGCCGCCTGCTATGGCGAGGCGACAGCACGGCCCCTGCGCTATCACCCCTGCTCCCTCAGCGAATATCTGGCCTCGGCGTCGGCGCGCCTCGACGAACCGTGGCCGCAGGCCTTCTCCAGCCTGTGCGCCTCGATCGCCGAGGGCCGCTATGGCGGGGTCTCCCGAGACTTCGCCATGCTCACGGATAGGCAGCCGGAGAGCTTTCGAGATTTCCTGGCTCGCGCAACGTCCGCAATGCCGGCGGAAGGCTAGATGGCGCCATGGGCGCGGCCGATCTCCTGCGCCACCAATTCCTGCAACTGCCACAGATTGCGGTCGCGTATGCCGCAGGCGTCGAGGTGGCGGATCGTCTCGAACAGATACTGCGCGCCCGAGCCCCAGTGGCCGACGGCCCTGGCCAGCGTCGCCGCGACCGCGGGCTTGTCGAGCTTGCCGGCATAGCGCGGATTGGCGGGATCGACGACGAAGCCGAGCGCCCGGCTCGCCCCGCCCTCGGTGCTGACCTGCAGCCAGCGCGGCACGTTGACGGCGGGCAGGATGGTCATCTCGCGGCGCAGCAGCGCTTCCAGATTTTCGGCGACCGGCTCGGCGATTTCGAACACCATGCCCTGGCACTGGCCGCCGCGGTCGAGCGCCATCATCAGGCCGGGCTGTTCGAGCGTGCCGCGAAAGCGCTGCACCGTGAAGCAGAACGATCGGTGCCAGCCCCGCGCCACCGCGCGCTCGCCACCCCGGACCTCGCCTGCCGGCTTCCACAGCAGCGAGCCATAGGCGAACAGCTTTAGCGGTCCGGGCGGCGCAGAGGCCAGGATCTCGTCGCGAAACCGCGCATAGTCGGCGTCCGTCATATAGACCATGCCCGGCGTCGGCCCGGCATCCGCGACCACGCGCATGGTCCGCGCCACCAGCGCCTCGGTCAGCGCCATCGGCGCCTTGCGCGGTACGGCGGAAATGGCCTTGTTCATCCTTGCGCTCCCAGCCTTGCCGCCATGTTGCCGAAGGCTGGGGGATTCTCAAGGGCGACCGGCGCGAAATCCCGCCAGTCAATGCCGGGCGTGCGCGGCACGCACGCCCCGCAGGTCTGTTCTAGTGCTTGGTGCTCTTGCCGCCGATGGGAATGCGCTTAGCCTTGCTCTGCGCCTTCTCGGACTTCGGCAAGCTCACGGACAGTACGCCATTGCGGAAGTCGGCGGCGACCTTGTCCTCCGCGACTTCGAAGCCGATCGGGATGCGACGTTCGAAGCGGCCATAGAACCGCTCGGAGAACTGACGCTCCTTGTCGTCGGTTTCGGAGTGTTTTTCGCCGCGCAACGTCAGGACGCCATCATCGAGCAACACCTCGATGTCCTTCTCCTCCATGCCGGGTATCTCGGCTGTCACGCGGATATCCTTGTCCGTTTCGGAGATTTCCACGCTGGGCCAACCGGTGCCGGCCAAAGAGAACCTGCCCATGGACGGAAGCCGCGACTCGAAGCCGCGGAACATGTCATCTACCAGGCGGCTCATCTCGCGATGCAGGCCCATGAACGGGTCCCGATCGCCTTCGCGAAAGAGGGTCGCAGACTGGCTGGTGTCGCGGCTCCACGGCATGAGATCACGAATGGTCATTGCACTTTCTCCTTTCTTGATCCTGTTTCTGGTACGTTCGTATGCACTGGCTGTGCTCCGGAGGACAATGCGCCGTCTGAAGCCGGCATCGCTGCCAGCCTGATCCGTGCTTGCTGTTTTCGCTCTGCTTCTGGTCCGATCCGCTCAACCTTTGGGAACGCCCTCGCCCGGTCGCGGGTCTCCCGCAACGTCACCGCCTCCGGCACATGATGCCCGAGTTCGACGGTCACCGCCCATGAAGCTGACGCCCGCGTCTGCACCGGCCCATCTGGCGGCGGCATGGTCGATCTGGGGTTCGTTGCGGAGGGGTCAAGACCTGGTAATGCAAAGTGATCGTCGAATGCACGTACGCCCGCCTGGGGCAACCTGGCCGCATTGCACAAGGCCGTTCGCGACGCCCGCGTCGAAGCGCTGTCGGGCTTCCGCAAGGCGGTTGCCGGCGGCCGCCGCCGACAGCGCCTGCGCCGCCAACGACTTGCTCCCTCTCAGCGCACTGAAATCCATCCAAGCTGGTCCATGAACTGGATAAGTCTCGGCACTACGACATCGGGTGTCGCCTCCCTGTGCCATTGCCGTTGCACCATGGCGGTGTCGATCGCCTTGCGGCTGGTAGAAGGCGTACAGCCGCTTGGTCGTCAGCCGGCTACGACACCAGCGGCATCGGCACCTTCAGCCCGTCGATCAGCGCATCTCGAAACAGCGCGATCGGGCAGCTGAGCCGTCCGGCGGGCGGGCGGTGCAGCAGCCAGGCGCGCACTTGCGGCTTGAAGTCGGGGCAGTCGATGACCTCGACGGCGTCGCGCCAGCGGCTGTCGGCGAAGGCGCCGGGCGTGACGATGCCGATGCCATGGCCGCGCGCCACCAGCGACATTCTGAGGTCGACGCTGAGCGCCTCCACCCCGACCTGGAACGGCAGCCTTGCCGCCTCGAAACTTTGGCGGATGAAGGCGCGAAACCCGCAGCCGTTTTCGTTCATCACCCAGGCAAAGCGCGACAGGTCGGCGAGCTTCGCCGGCTTCGGCACGCCAAGACCGGGGGACGCGACCAGCAGCACCGATTGCGCGCCGAGATCGTCGCAGACCAGCTCGTCCGGCGGCGCCAGGCCTTCGGCCAGGCACACCGCCACGGCGTCGAGTTCGCTGCGCGCCACCTGCTCCACCAGCCTTGGCGACCAGCCCGAGGTGATGCGCAGCGTCAGCTGCGGAAAGGCGGCGCGCAGCGTGTCGAGCGGCAGCGCTAGTGCCGCGTCGGAGAGATAGGGCATGACACCCAGGCGGAACTCGCCCTTGATCTCGCCTTGCGGCGACACGCCCGCCCTGAGATCGTCCAGCGAGCGCAGCACCCGCCTTCCATGCTCATAGGCCTCGCGCCCCGTAGCTGTCGGCTTCAGCGGCTTCGACTGGCGGTCGAGAAGTGCTGTCGCCAGACCATCCTCCAGATTCTGGATGCGGCGCGTGACGCCCGGCTGGGTGAGGTTCAGCCTGGCGGAGGCGCCGACGATCGAGCCGGTTTCCACCACGGCGATGAAGGCTTCGAGGTCATGGATGTTCATGCACATCTCGCATAATCATTATCGAATTGATTGAATTGTAGCATGATAATGCTTCGGCATAAAGTCCTCAAACAATATGCAAGTTTATTGAGGACCTCATGCTCGACACCAAGGACGGCCAGCTGTGCGGGCGGCTGCCCGCCAGCACCATCACCGGCCCGCAGACGCTGCTCTTCGCCGCCTCCACCGGCATCATCGTCACCAATCTGTTCGCGCCGCAGACGCTGGTCGGGCTGATCGGCCCGTCGCTCGGCGCCAGCGCCGCCAGCGTCGGCCTCGTCGCCATGGCCACGCTGCTCGGCTATGCCGGCGGCCTGTTCTTCCTGGTGCCGATGGCCGATCTCGCCGAGAACCGCGCCTTGATCTTGCGCATGCTCCTGACGGCGGCCCTCGCGGCCGGCGTCGCCGTCTTCGCGCCCACCATCGCCTCGCTGCTGGTCGTCCTGTTCGTCCTCGGTGCCGCCTGCTCGGCGATCCAGATCCTGGTGCCGATCGCAGCCTCGATGGCGCCGCCCGGCAAGGCCGGCCGCGTCATCGGCGATGTCATGAGCGGACTGATGATCGGCATCCTGCTGGCGCGGCCGCTGGCCAGCCTCATCGCAGACGCCTGGGACTGGCGCGCCTTCTACGGCCTCAGTGCTACCGCGCTCGTCCTGCTCGCCGGCGTACTCGCCTTCACCTTGCCGCAGCGGCGCCCGGAAGCACAATCGTCCTACGGCGCGCTGATTGCCTCGCTGTTCGGCCTGCTGCGCGGCGAGCCGGTGCTGCGGCGGCGTGCGCTGACTGCGGCGCTGGTGATGGCGGCGTTCAGCCTGTTCTGGACGGCGGTCGCCATGCGTCTCGCACAGCCGCCTTTCGGCCTTGGCCAGCGCGGCATTGCGCTCTTCGCGCTGGTCGGCGCCGGCGGCGCCGTGGTCACGCCGCTGTTCGGCCGCGCCGGCGACCATGGCTGGACGCGATCCGCCACCATCGCCTGTCACCTCGTGCTGATCGGCGCTATGGCGCTCGCCGCCTGGGCCGGCGCCTCTCAGCCCGGTGCGTCGTGGCAATCGTTGGTGCTGATGGGCGTCAGCGCCGTGCTGCTCGACATCGGCGTCACCGGCGACCAGACGCTCGGCCGCCGTGCCGTCAATCTGCTTCAGCCCGAGGCCCGCGGCCGGCTCAACGGCCTGTTCGTCGGCATCTTCTTCATCGGCGGCGCCATCGGCTCATTGCTGGCCGGCGCTGCCTGGACTTGGGGCGGGTGGACCTGCGTGTGCGCCATCGGCGCAGTCTTTGGCGCCACCGCCCTGGTGGTCGACTGGATCGGCGAGCCGGAATGACCGGGCGTTCTTACAATCACGCCGAGTAGCCCAAGGGAACTATGTTGCCGGCAAACTGTTTTAGTCCTTGCCGGAGGATGCCATGAACGATGCGTCGGCGACGCCCGCGGGTCCCGTCCTTTCATCGACGGAGCGCGTGAACACGCTGTCGCATTTCCACCGCGCCGAGATCGCGCGCATGGCGGGCTGGCGCGATCGGCTCGACAGGACCACGAACTGGGCGATCACCGTGGTGGCGGCGATGCTCTCGGTTTCGCTGTCGACGGCCAGCGCGCATCATGGCGTGCTGTTGTTCGCCATGCTGCTGATCCTGCTGCTTTTGTGGATCGAGGCGCGCCGCTACCGCTTCTTCGACTTCTACCGCGCCCGCGTGCGCCAGTTCGAACGTCACTATTTCGCGCAGATCTTTTCGCCGCAGCCCGACTTCGCCTCGGATTGGCTGCTCATCGTCGGCGAAGGCCTGCGCGCGCCGAAATTCCTGCTGTCGCAACGTGCCGCCCTGGTGCGCCGCCTGCGCCGCAACTACATTTACCTTTTCCTCATCCTGCTGTTGGCCTGGGTATTGAAGATCTCGACACCCAGCCTGCAAACCGTCGGCACCAGGGTCGGCTTTGGCGGTTCGCTGCGCGAAGCGGTCGACAGCGCCGCCCTTGGTCCCATACCAGGCATCGCCATCGTCGCGTTGGTGGCCGCGTTCTACATTGGGCTGCTTGCCATAGTCGTGTTCGCGGCCGGCGACGACGGCGAACTCGCCTTTGGCGATGTCCACGTCTGACCGGATGATCGACTTCCAATTCCGGCAACAGGCGGCTGCAACGCAAAGGCCGGCCATGCGTTGTCATGGTCAGTCCACCGCGACGTTTGAGGGAACCCATGAACCGGCAACCGGCAACGACGTCAGGCCGCCTCGCGGCCACCCTCGTGCTGGCCACCCTTGCCCTGGCACCGGCAAGCCGCGCCTTCGCCGCCCAGGCGCCCGGACATGCGTCGGGCATGGGCGGCTCGGCCGAGGGCCTGTTCGTCGCCGAGATCGTGCTTCTCCTGCTGGTCGGCCGCGGCCTCGGCGAAATCTTCCAGCGTTACGGCCAGCCGGCGATTATGGGTCAGCTGATCGGCGGCATCCTGCTCGGGCCCTCGCTGTTCGGATGGATATGGCCCGACGCCCAGCACCTGATCTTCTCCAGCGATCCGGCGCAGAAGGGCATGATCGATGCGGTGTCCCAGCTCGGCATCCTGCTTCTCCTGCTCCTGACCGGCATGGAGACGGATCTGCGCCTGGTGCGCCGCGTCGGGGCGGCCTGTTTTTCGATCTCGATCACCGGCGTCGTCGTGCCTTTCGCCTTCGGCTTCGCGCTGGCACAGTTCCTGCCGGACTCGCTGCTGTCCGACCCGCGGCAGCGCGTCGTCGCCGGGCTGTTCCTCGGCACGGCGCTGTCGATCTCCTCGGTCAAGATCGTCGCCATGGTGGTGCGCGAGATGAACTTCATGCGCCGCAATCTCGGCCAGGTCATCATTTCCTCGTCCATCATCGAGGACACGATCGGCTGGCTGGTCATCGCGGTGACCTTCGGCATCGCCACCAATGGCAGCCTGCAGGTCTTGCCGCTCATCACCACGGTGGCCGAGGTGGCGCTGTTCATGGTGTTTTCCTTCACCATCGGCCGCCGGCTTGTCTTCACGCTGATCCGCTGGAGCAACGATTCTTTCCGCAGCGAATATGCCGTCATCACGGTGATCCTCATCATCATGGGCGTCATGGCGCTGATCACCAACCTGATCGGCGTCCACACGGTGCTCGGCGCCTTCGTCGCCGGCATACTGGTCGGTGAATCGCCGATACTGTCCGGCCACATTGAGAGCCAGTTGCGCGGCCTCATCACCGCGCTGTTCATGCCGGTGTTCTTCGGCATGGCCGGCCTGTCGGCCGACCTGACCGTGCTTACCGACCCGACGCTGGCGCTGCTGACGCTGGCATTGGTCGCCATCGCCAGCATCGGCAAGTTCGGCGGCGCCTTCCTCGGCGGCCGGCTGGCCGGCATGTCGCTGAAGGAAGCCACCGCCGTCGGCAGCGCCATGAACGCCCGCGGCTCGACCGAGGTCATCGTCGCCAGCATCGGCCTGTCGATGAACATCCTGTCCCACAATCTGTTCACGATGATCGTCACCATGGCCGTCATCACCACGCTGGCCATGCCGCCCATGCTGCGCTGGGCGCTCGGCCGCCTGCCGGTTGGACATGCCGAGAAGCAGCGCGTCGATCGCGAACTGCTCGACGAACGCGGCTTCGTTTCCAGGCTGGAGCGCCTGCTGCTGCTGGTCGACGACAGCCCGGTCGGCAAGTTCACCGCCTACCTTGCAGGCCTGGTCGGCGGCGGCAGCGGCATGCCGACCACTCTGCTTCATCTCCAGGATGGCAGGCTCGCCGGTCAGGTCGGCGACAAAGGCCCGGAACGGGCGTCCAGGGAGGTAAAGAAAGGCGCCGCCAGGAGCGCAAGGGCCGTCAGCAAGGCCGAGGACACGCTTGTCGACAGGGTCCACCTCACAGCCCGCACCGAGCTTCAGGCCAGCGCCGAGACAATCGCCGCCGAAGCCCGCAAGGGCTATGGGCTTCTGCTGGTCGGACTGGAGAACATGCTGACCGACAAAGGCACCTTCAGCGGCGCGCTGAAGGACGTCAGCAGCGGTTTCGACGGCCCGCTCTGCCTCGTGCTGAACGGCGCCAAGGCCGATGGAAAGATGCCGGTGCTGCGCGCCGGAACGACGATACTGGTCCCCGTCAACGGCACCGAGGTCGCGCGCCGCGCCGCCGATTTCGCGCTGGCGCTGGCGCGGCCGCACCGCGCCCGCGTCAAGGCGCTCTATGTCTCGCAAGCCAGGCAGGGCAGCCGGCCGGGCACGGTCTCGCACCGCCGGGAGGAAGCCGTGCTCAAGGATGTCGCCGATCTCGCGGACCGCTACGGCGTCGCCGTCGACACCGCGATCCGCACCCGCGCCACGGCGGACAGGGCGATCGCCAGGGAGGTGACCAAAGGCGCCGCGATGGTGGTGATGGGTGTCACCCAACGGCCGGGCGAAGAGCTGTTCTTCGGCGACACCGCGACAGCGGTGCTCGCCGCGGTCGCCTGCCCGGTCGTGCTTGTGGCCAGCGAACGCGTCAAGCGGGCCGACGCCAATGCCGACGAGGCGGCGGCCGAAATCAGTGCCTGATCATTCCGGCGCAGCGATCGGAACCTACAGGCCCAAGAACTGTCGCCCGATGATGTAGCCCAGCGCCGCCGCGACGAGCGGAAACAGCGCCGGCGCTGCCTTGCTGAAGAGGGAAACTTTCGTGTCCTTGGGCGGCACATAGCGTGCGTTGCCGAGATTCTTGGTCATTGCGTACCCCGCGCCAAACCAGACAGTTTTGCGCATGTCGTTATCCCAAACCGCTACGCGGTTCCGGTCGGCATGCATTAGCAGACGCTTATTAACAGCATGGCCAAATTAACGGGTTGCAAAGAAATTCGATCGAATAGGCGACCATTGCGTCAGGAGAATTCCACGCTTCGGGAACCGATCGTGCGCGACCGCTGGCCCGGTCAAGATCATCATCACCTCGGGCCAGCAACAGCCGGCGCGGACGCTATGCCGAATGGCGGCGTCTTTCCGCCCAAGCCCTATGCGGCTGTTGCAGCCACCATCCAGGGCCTGCTCGACCAGGAACCTGATTGTTGTCGCAGCCCCAAGACATCAGAGCTTGATTTCGTGACCGAAAGACCTGACGTCGCTCGCCAGAACCAGCCTGGCATCGTCGGCAACATAGCCGACATAGCGATAGTCACGGATGAAGCTGATGCGCCCTTCCCGCCACTCCAGCCACATGAAATGGGTTGGCTTCGGGGCCGCCCGATGTTCGAACACCGCGATCACCTCGCGGCCTTCGACCCATGCCGGCTTGAGCCACAGGCCCTCGCTCTTGGCATAGATCGTGAAGAACATCCCAACATCGGCCGCACCTGATCGTGACGGGTGCATGGACTGCTGAAGTCTAACATCATCGGCAAGCAGCGCACGCAAGCCATCCCAGTCGCGCTGGTTGAACAGATCGGTGTAACGGACCACTTTGGCGGAAGCGATGCGCGCATCGGGAAGCCGGCTCGCCTGGGCGTTGATCTCCCGAAGCCGGGCACGGCCGCGCGACAGGTGCGCTTTCACAGCATCGACCGAAATGCCAAGCAGGGCCGCGATCTCAGCCAGGGGCTCATCGAGCACATCTTTCAAGATGATGACGCTGCGCTGGACGACCGGGAGCTCCGCAAAGCGCGACACGGCGGTTTCGATTGCCTCCTTTCGCATCAGCGTCTCCACCGCATCGGCTTTGCTGTCATCGGCGATTTCAAGCGCCGTCTCGATGGGCTCCGCAACGCGGGTTGCGCGGCTGCGCAGCAGGTCCAGCGCCCTGTTGTGGGCAATGCGGAACAGCCAGGGCCTGAGCTGTGGCACCGCGCACAGTTCGTCCAGCGCAACGAAGGCCCGGGCAAAGGTGTCTTGCACCACATCCTCGCCATCGATGACGGAGCCCATCAGGCGCGCGCAATAGCGGTGCAGCTCTGGCCGCAGCGCGGCGGCAAGGGCAAGCAGTCCTTCGCGTCGATCGCGGTCCACACCAGGCTCTCGTTCGTTCAAGCCGCCGCGCCTTCCATGATGGTCACGCCCGCGTCGCCATTGAGGCCGAAGACGACGCCCTCGGCATATTGCGGGTCTTCCAGCACCGAAACCACCCTGTCACCGAACGACCGGGGCGGCATCGGCGCCCCAAAGCGGGTGACGAATTGTTCCGGCGTGATGCCCATGGAGCCTGCGTAGGCGCCTGCCGCGGCGTCGCCGGTTCCGGTACCGAGAATCATCTGCCGCGGCAGGATCGCCTGGAAGCGAATGCCGAGCTTCTTCTCCTGCGAGACGCCATTGGCATATTTGGCCATGAACCAGAGCATGCGCTTGGAGCCGCCATAACCGCCGGACATCTGCGATCCGGTAACGGCAGCACCACTCGATCCCACCAGCACCCGGCTGCCCGGCTTGAGCGGCAGGTTCAGCGCCGCCTGCAGCCAGTACAGGCCAGCCTTGACGTCGGTCTCCCAGGCGACGGAGAAATCCTCCCATCTCAGCTGATCCAGCCGCCCCATCCGGGGTGTGGCGCCAGCATTCAGCACCAGTATGTCAGGGCTGACCTCGCCAAGGATACGATAGGCCGCGTCCTCGTCCGTGACGTCGGCGGCAATCGTGGCGACCCCGAGCCGCGCGCGGACCGCCTCCAGCGCTTCGGCGCCACGCGCGACGACCGTCACTTGGGCATCATGCTCGACCAGCGCTTCGACCAATCCCAGGCCAAGCCCACGGCTGCCACCGGTGACCACGATTTTCTTGTCCTTGAGGCTCATCGACCCTGCTCCATTGCTTCACTGTAGCAAAGACGTTTGAGCATCGGGAAAAGAGTCAGCCCCGCGCCGATCAACCTGTTCGACTACCGCCTACTTGTCGCTGTTTTCGAAGGCACCGATGCCTTGCGCGATGAGGTTGGTGGCCATGACCAGCGAGATGATCGCGGCCGAGTTGAAGACCACCACCCACCATTTGCCGCCGGTGAGGAAGCCGTAGCCGTCGGCGATCGCCAGCCCCCAATCGGCCGATGGCGGCTGGATGCCGAGGCCGAGGAAGCTCAGCGTCGCGATCGAGAAGAAGGCGTAGCCGAGCCGGGTGATCAATTCGATCAGGATGGTTTCCCGCACATTGGGCAGGATTTCGAGGAACATGATCGCCAGGCGTCCCTCGCCGGCGAGCCGGGCGGCGCTGACATAGTCGCGCTCGCGCTGTTCGCGCGTGGCGGTGCGCACGGTGCGCGCCACTAGCGGCGCATAGGCAAGGCCGATGACCGCGATGACGGTGAGGTTTGACGGGCCGATCGCCACCAGCGCCATCGTCACCAGCACGATGAAGGGCAGCGACATGACGGCATCGAGCAGCCGTGCGCCGACCGCATCGACCAGGCCGCCGAAGGTGCCGAGCACCAGGCCGATGACGCTGCCGGCGGCCACGCCCGCCAGCGTCGCCAGTGGCGCCACCAGCAGGATGTCGCGCGAGCCGACGACGATGCGCGAAAGCACGTCGCGCCCGAGCTGATCGGTGCCGAACCAGTGCACCGCGTCGGGCGGCGTCATCATCGACAGGAAATCCTCGGCATAGGGGTCGAACGGCGCGAACCGCGCACCGAACACCGCACAGGCAACCCACAACAGCAGCACCACCGAGCCGATCGCGGTCGACGGCGCCAGATCGGGCAAAGAACCGCGCAGCCGGCCGACCCAGGAGAGCCTGATGTCACCGCGCATGGGAGACTGGGCGAGATCGGTCATGGCGCGTTGCGCCGGCGCTGGCGCGGGTCGAGCAGCGCCTGCAGGAGATCGCCGATCGCGGCCGTCGACACGAAAATCGCAGCCATCACCAGCACGCCGGCCTCGAGCATCGGGAAATCGCGCGCCTTGGCGGCGCTCAGCACCAAATTGCCGAGACCCTGTATGCCGAACAGCGCCTCGATCACCACCAGCCCGCCAAGCAGGAAGCCGCTTTGCGTGGCGATGACCGCCACCGTCGGCACCAGCGCGTTGCGCAGCACATGCTTGAACAGCACCTGCGAGGGGCTGAGCCCCTTGAGGATCGCGGTGCGCGTATAGTCCGCGCCGCGCGCCTCGATAACCCCTGCCCTGGTCATGCGCGCCACATAGCCGATCAGGTTCAGCACCAGCGGCAGCGCCGGCAGGATGAGATAGTAGCTGGACGTCCAGAAACCGGCCCCATTGGGCGCGGCACCGGTGATCGGAAACCAGGCCAGCCACAGGCCGAAGACCATCAGCAACAGCAGGCCTGAGACGAAATCGGGCACGATCGAGAGCGAGACGCCGGTCAGCACGATCAGCCTGTCGGCAAGGCTCCCCGAGCGCAGGCCCGCGACGACGCCGGCGCCGATGCCGATCGGCACCAGGAACAGCAGCACGACGCCGGCCAGTGCCGCGGAGTTCCTGATGCTCGACAGGACGAACGGCGCCACCGGCGCGCGCATCGACAGCGAGTCGCCGAAGTCGCCCGTGATGGCCCGGCTGAACCAGTGCCAGTACTGCGCAAGAATCGGCTGGTCGGTGCCGAGCTTGCGGTTCAATTCGGCGACCGCCTGCGCATCGGCGAACGGGCCGAGCATGACGCGGCCGACATCGCCGGGCAGCACCTGCCCGGCGAGGAAGACCAGCGCGCTGACCAGCCACAGCGTCAACAGCAGCGAGCCTGCGCGTACCGCGAGCGGCCGCGCCATCGAGGCGATGCCGCTCACACGAACGACACCTTGTCGAGCAGCAGATGCGAGATCGCGGTGAAGCGCACGCCCTCCACCTTCGAGGAGACGATGCGGCTGTATTGCGAGAAATAGCTGATGATCAGCGGCGTCTCGTCGAGCAGCAAATTCTGGATCTTGCCAGCGGCGAACCGTTGCGCCTGCAGGTCGCGGGCCTTGCCGTAGTCGATGAGCAGCGCGTCATAGTCCGGACTGTTGAAATGCGCCGCGTTCCAGGCGCCCGAGCTCTTCAGCGTCGCGTTGAGGAAGATATCGGGCGTACCGCGATGACCGAAATCGGTGATGCCGAGATTGGAGTCCAGCCATGGCGAGCTGCCGAACGTCGCCGAGCCGTAATAGGCGTCCTGCGGCAGCACGTTGAGCTTGATGTCGATGCCGGCTTTCCTGGCGAAGTTCTGGATGATCACGGCATAGTCGGGAATGTCGTAGGCGCGTTCGGTAGTCAGCGTCACCTCGAAGCCGTTGGGCATGCCGGCCTCGCCGAGCAGCCGCTTGGCCCCTGCGATGTCCTGCTTGCGCTGCGGCACGGACGGATCGGCCGACGGGAAGATCGGCGCGAACGGCGTGTCGTTGCCGACGACGGCGCGGCCCTTGAGCAGGCCCTTGACCACGGCCTCGCGGTCGATGGTCAGCGCCAGCGCGCGCCGCACGCGCTTGTCGGTGAACGGCGCCTGGTCGGTCCGCAGATGCGCCGGATCATGCGAGCTGGCCTGCACGCTGAGCAGCTTGAAATTGGGATTGCCTTCGATCGCCAGCTCAAGCCGCGTGGTCGAGGGGATGACGTCAAGCTGGCCGGCCTGCAGCGCCAGCACCTGCGCCTGCTCGTCGTCGAAGAACTTGATCTCGACGCGGTCGGGCAGCGCCTTGTCACCCCAATAGTCCGGGTTGCGCACGAAGCTCGCGCCCTGCTTGGGGCGGAAGGACTCCAGCTTGAAGGGACCCGTGCCGTTGAAGGTCCTCTCGAAATCGCCGGCATAGTCGGCCGGCACGATGACGGCATTGTAGACGTCGGAGGAAACGTAGAACGGGAAGTTGCTGTTCGACTGGTCGAGATCGAAGGCGACGGTTTCGTCGTCGACGACCTTGGCGCCGCCCTTGGAGAGAATGCCCTTGTAGGCCGACAGCGCCGACGAGCCGCTGGCCGGATCGACCAGCCGTTCGAAGCTTGCCGCCACGTCCTTGGCGGTTACGGTGCGGCCGTCGTGGAACTTCACGCCGGGCCTGAGCTTGAACGTCCAGCGCCTGGCCGTCTCGTCGGCTTCCCAGGACAGCGCAAGCTTCGGCTGCAGCCCGTCCTTGGGATCGTCGAGGATCAGGTACTCGCCGACCTGGCTGATCACGCCGATGCTGGCCGGATCGGTGATCGTGACGGGATCGATCGCCTTGGTCGGCTGGCCGAGCCCGACACGGACCGTGCCGCCAGGCGTCGCCGCGCCTGCCGCGCCCGGTGCGAACAGGCCATGCGAGGCGGCAAAGCCGGTGAGGCCTAGAAGTGCCGCGTATTTCAGGAGGTCGCGGCGCTTGAGGAAGCCCTGCGCATATTCGTCGACCGCGACATTCCAGATGTCGCCGGTATGGCCGCGCGTCGACTGGTTGCGCAGCAAATCGATGTCGGAACGTTTCGTCATTGTCAGTCTCTCGTCAATTGGAGGATGGGGGAGAAAAAGCCGCCGTCAGGCCGGCTGGCCGTCGAGATGGATGCGGTCCACCGCTTGCGGATAGAAGGCGATCAGCCCCTTGATCCTGGGCATTTCGTCGATCGGGTCGCGGTAGCTCCAGGCAATGTCGGGGCGCACCGAACCGTCCTTCAAAAGGCCCGACCAGTAGGAGGCGATGCCCTTGTAGGGACATCGCGTCGTCGAGTTGGACGCCGTCAGCCGCTCCAGCCGGACATCCTCCGGGCGCAAATAGAAGCGCGTCGGCAGATGGGTCTCGAACAACAGCACCGGCCGGTGGCTGTCGGCGATGATGTCGCCGTCGAACCAGACCTGCACATGGCTGGAACTGTGCAGCACATCGATGCGCGCATAGGGATCCCGGGCATGGACGAAGACTTCCTCTTCCTCCTCGAACCACTGGTCGACCGCCTTCCAGGTGAAGGCGATGCGGCCGGCGAGCGGCGCCAGGCTTTCATCCGGGGGTGCCGTGAACGACCACGCCGCATGGGCGGCGCGCCTGTCGCCGCTGTCGATGTCCCAATAGGCGGCCTCCCCGCCGACGGCGTGCGGCTCGCGATGCAGCGACGGCTTCAGCACCGACGCATCGACCGAGGATGGCGGGAAGAAATAGATCGGCAGGAAATGGTTGGAGCGCAGCACCAGCACGTTGCGGCTGTCGGCGATGGTGCGGCCGCCGAACTTGACGCGCACACGCTTGGGGCTGTGCAGCACATTGACGAGACGCGGAGCGGTCGCTTCGCGCGGCTGGAGATTAGGGGCTGCGGTCATGGCTGCCTCCTCAGGACACGGCGCGCTGATTGGCGCGCTGCTCGGCGAAGCGGTTGGCGGGGCGGGCAAGGCCGAAGCGATCGCGCAATGTGCCGGGCGCATATTCGGTCGGGACGAGGCCGCGCCGCTGCAGTTCCGGCACCACCTGCTCGGCGAAATTCAACCAATCCTCGGGCAGCAGTGGGAACATCAGGTTGAAGCCGTCGGCGGCACCCGACACGAACCAGTCCTCGAGCTGGTCGGCGATCTGCTTCGGCGTGCCGGCGACCGTCGGCACCGAGCCGCTGTTGGCGAGTTTGCGGGCGATGTCGCGCAGGCTGAGATTCTGCTTCGACCATTGCTTGACGCGGTTGAGCGAGGTGCGTCCGCCATTGAAGGTGCTCTCATCCGGCAGCGGCGGCAGCGGCCCGTCCGGCGGATAGGCCGAGAGGTCGATGCCGCTCCAGCTCGACAACAGGTCGATGCCGACCTGGTCGGGGAGAAGCGTCTGCAGATATTCCTGCTTGTCCCGGCCCTCGGCCTCGGAGGCCGCGACGACAGGCAGGATGCCGGGCAGGATCTTGAAGCTCTCCGGCCGCCTGCCATGGCGCGCCAACCGCTCGTTGATGTCCTGGCGGTATTTGATGCCGTCTTCCCGGGTGCTGTAGATGGCGAAATGCGCATCGGCATGGGCGGTGGCGAAATTCTTGCCATCCTCGGACGAGCCGGCTTGGACGATCAGAGGATGGCCCTGCGGCGGCCGCGACACGTTGAGCGGCCCGCGCACCTTGAAGTGCTTGCCCTTGTGGTCGATCGGATGGACCTTGTCGGGATCGGCGAAGTAGCCCGTCTCCTTGTCGATAAGGAGCGCCTCGTCCTCCCAGCTGTCCCACAGCGCCTTGACGATATCGAGAAATTCGCCGGCGCGCTCATAGCGGAAGGCGTGTTCGATATTGCCGTCGCGGCCGAAATTGCGCGCCTCCTCGTCCATCGCCGAGGTGACGACGTTCCACGACGCTCTGCCCTTGCTGATATGGTCGAGCGAGGCGAACAGGCGCGCCACATTGTAGGGCTCGCTGTAGGAGCTCGACGCCGTGGTGATCAGGCCGATATGGCTGGTCACCGCGGCCAGCGCCGACAGCAGCGTCAGCGGTTCGAGGCGGGCGTTGGCGTAGTGCGCGACGCCGCTCTTGACCGAATCCCAGATCGACACGTGGTCGGCGACGAAGATGGTGTCGATGCGTGCCCGCTCGGCCGCCTGCACCAGCTCGCGATAATAGTCGAAATCGAGCACTTCGCGGCCCGGCGCGCGCGGGTGGCGCCATGCCATGCGGTGGTCGCCCTGCGGATTGAAGAAGAACGCGCTGAGGATCATGTGCGACATCTCTGTTCCTTCCCTGCGGATGCGGAAAACCGCCAGTGCGGCGGCCTGTGGCCGTGCCCCGAAAATTGTCCAGTCAGCGAAAGTTAGATTGCGCCCGCGCTTAATTCGAGTAATTTTATAGAGATTGTTTCATATGAAAGCGGAAGCGATTGCCCCTGATCGCGGCGCGCGCAGAAAGTGGTTTCCGGTCGTCCCCCCTGTCTTCGGTCTTGCCAACAATGTCTTCGGTTTTGCCAACAATGTCGTCCGTTCTGAACGTCGAGCACCTCTCCGTTTCCTATCGCGGAGCCAGGCACCGCGCGGTCGACGATATTTCGCTCAAGATTGGGCAAGGCGAAGCGCTCGGCCTGGTTGGCGAATCCGGTTCGGGCAAGAGCTCGGTGGCGCTGGCGGTGCTGCGCTATCTGCCGAGGCATGCCCGCATCGAAGCCGCGCGACTGGCCTTCGAAAACCGCGAGATCCGCGACCTCTCCGCCAACGAGCTGCGCCGGCTGCGCGGCGACCGCGTCGCCGCCGTCTACCAGCATCCGGGCTCGGCGCTGAACCCGAGCATGACCATTGGCGGCCAGATCACCGAGACGATCCTGCGCCACCGCCCGATGCATCGTGACGATGCGTTTGCGCGCGCCGCGCAACTTCTGAGCCGCGTGCGCGTCGCCAATCCCGAACGCGTGCTGCGGCTCTATCCGCACGAACTGTCGGGCGGCATGCAGCAGCGCGCCAACATCGCCATTGCGATCGCGCTCGACCCGGCGCTGCTGGTGATGGACGAGCCGACGACGGCGCTCGACGCCAGCGTCCAGTCCGAGATCATCGCCATCCTCGACGATCTGCGCCGCGAGCACCGCACCAGCATCCTTCTGATCAGCCACGACATCAACCTGATCCGCCGCTCCTGCGACCGGGTCTCGGTGATGCAGGCCGGCTCGATTGTCGAAACCGGGGCGGCTGCCGAAGTCTTCGACAATCCGCGCCACGCCTACACAAGGGCATTGGTCGCCGCCATTCCGACGCTCAGCCGCACCAAGCGCGACGGCAGGCTGGCCGAGGATGCGAGCCTGGTGGACCTCGCTTCCGACGCGCCGGCCGGGGAGCCAGCGCAAACCGCCCTGCCCGCGCCGCGGCGCGAAACCACCCTCTCTTGCCGGGGCATAAGACAATCCTTCGGCGGCCAGCCGGTGCTGCACGGCATCGACCTCGACATCGCCAGCGGCGAGACCTTTGGGCTGATCGGCGAGTCCGGTTCCGGCAAGTCGACGCTGGCCCGCATCGTCACCGGCCTGCAGCCGCCGACGGCGGGCACGGTCGAACTGTTCGGCAAGGCCGTGGCGCCGCTGGTCGAGCGGCGCCGGCCCGGCGAGCGGCGCGACGTGCAGATGGTGTTCCAGTCGCCCGACCGCACGCTCAACCCGCGCCAGCGCATCGGCCGCATCCTCGGCCGGCCGCTGCGCCGGCTGGCCGGCCTGCCGCGCCGCGCCGTGCCGCAGCGCGTCGGCGACCTGCTGGCCTCGGTGCGCCTCGCCCGCACGACATCCCGGCAGAAGCCCGGCACGCTGTCCGGCGGCCAGCGCCAGCGCACGGCCATTGCCCGCGCCTTCGCCGGCCTGCCAAGGCTGGTGGTGCTGGACGAGCCGACCTCGGCGCTCGACGTCTCGGTGCAGGCGACCGTGCTCAACCTGCTCAACGACCTGCAGAAGAAAGGGGATACCGCCTATCTCTTCATCAGCCATGACCTCAGGGTCGTGCGCTACATGGCAGACCGCATCGGCGTGCTCTATCGCGGCCGCCTGGTCGAGACCGGTTCATCCGACCAGATCTTCGCCGGCCCCAACCATCCCTACACGCAATTGCTGCTGGCGGCCTCCTCCAACGACGGACAGGCCGCCACCATGGCCGAAGCACAAACCGCCATCGAACCCGGCGGCTGCGCCTTCGCCGGCCGCTGCCCGCTGGCCGACGCCGGCTGCCACGCAGCCGAGCCTGTCGCCCGGGAAGTCGCATCGGGCCATTTCATCGCTTGCTGGAAGCGCGCCGGTTGAGGTTGGCCCCGAGATAAAGCCGGTGCACCGGCGATTTGAGCAGCTCCATGCCGATCGCTAAGTCCGGCAGACCGCCATGACGAAGAACTCGCGGTAGCAGAAGTCGGGATCGTCGAGCAGGCGATCCGGCCGCTGCTTCAGCTCCCGCCAATAGGCCTGGTCGGCGTCAGGCAGGGCGTAGCTAGGCGCGACGCCGGCAAAATAGGCCAGCAGGTCGCGAACATAGTCGCGCGTCAAGCGAGGCGCGGGCGCCCAGCGCTCGACCAGCCAGCCCTTGCGGCTGACGACCTCCAGGCCGGCCTGCCGCAGACGCGCCGGAAGCGTCGAACCGCAATCGGTGCCGAGCACGCCCCGGTCGCGAAACCCCTGCAGCCTGGCGGCCATGAAGCGCCCCAGCAGGGCCCGGTCCATGGGCAGGATCTGCAGGATCGTCGAATCGAAATCCTTGACGGCGAAGATGCCGCCCGGCTTCAGCACGCGCCTGGCCTCGCCGACGGCAAGCTCGAACTCGGCCGGCGTCAGATACTGCATGACATTGCCGGACCAGACGCAGTCGAACGATGCGTCGGCGAATGGCAGCGACAGGATGCTGCCGACATGCGTGGCAATTTCCGGCGGCTCGGGCAGCGTGCCCGCGAGCGCCTCGACCCGGCCGATGTTTTCAGGCGCGAGGTCGAGCGCGGCGATGAAGCCGGATGGGCCGACGGCCCTGGCGATGAGCGGCAGGAAGCCGCCGCTGCCGCATCCGGCGTCGAGCACGCTCCAGCCCGGGCGGATACCGGCGTCGAGCAAGGCCGCCTCGTATTCGGGCCGCGACGATTCGAAATGAAGATCGAGCCAGCCGGCCTCGCTCGCTTCGTGACCGGTGGACGTTTGATTCCCAGCAGACAAATGATGACCCCCCATGGCGCGGCGGGATAGAAGCGCACCCGACGGCATCACGCAATGCCCCGCGAAGCAGGCGACGCCGGTCTACGCCGGCAGCGACGGCTCGGTGTTCGGCTCCAGCGCCTCTTCCGCCTCATGCTCGTCCGGAAGCACCTCGCCATGCACCCCCAGCGGCCGGCCGATCCAGACCGGATCGACCAGATGGTCGCGCTTGGGATTGTTCGTGTTCGGGTGGATGAGGATGCTCAGGCCGCTATGGTTCAGCATCAGCCACGGAACCAGCGCGCCGAAAATCCCGGTTGCGAAGGAGACCTGGTACATGGCCTGCTCATGCGGGCCGACTTGTTTGTCGTGCCAACTGCCGAGACGCACGCGGAACCGTTCCGCGATGCGCAGCCGCAGCCATTCGGCATGCTGCCGCTCGGCCTGCCCGTCGAAATAGATATGCGCGTGATAGCTGGCGATCTCGGCAAGTGGCCTTGGACTGTCCTGGCTCATCTCGATACCCTCCCTCGCAGCGTGGCTGCGTTCCGCCATTCAGCCCAAGAACGCGGCTTTAAGCAAGGCCACCCGAGCCGCCGGGAAGATCGGCAATGGCTGGACCCGGCCAGGCATTCCGTCACACCGCTCGCGCCGCGAGGGTTCCGGCCCCGCGCACATCGTGTAGTCTGACGGTTTTCCTGGGGAATATGACAAGATGACCACCGCCGAAACCCTGCCCTATCTGTCGTCGGCGGTCCTCGATCGCCTGGCGATCTCCACGCCCAACGTGGTCGACGAGATCGAGCGCCAGATCGTCGGCCAGAGGCGGGGCGAAGTCTGGTGCGCGCCCAAGGCCGCCGTGTGGCCGGGCGACGACCGCTACTTCATGGCCACGCTCGGCGTCGCCACCGTGCCGCCCGTGCTGGCCACCAAGTCGCTGGTGGTGAACCCGCGCAACGCCGCGCGCGGACTGGCCACGCTCAATTCGCTGATCACCCTGCTCGACGCCGAGACCGGCCTGCCGCTGGCCCTGGTCGACGGCAATTGGGTGACGGCCAAACGCACGGCGGGCCTCAGCGCCGTCGCCGCCCGGCGCATGGCAAGGCACGATGCGTCGTCCGTCGCCTTCGTCGGCTGCGGGGTGCAAGCGCGTGGCCACCTCGAAGCGTTCGCCGACCTCTTTCCCCTGCGCGAAATCCGCGCCTTCGGCCGCGGCAAAAGCAATCGCGACGCCCTTTGCGAGATGGCGCGGTCGCGCGGCCTGCAGGCAATCCCCTGCGAGACGGCAAGGGAAGCGGTGGAGGGCGCCGACATGGTGGTGTCGACGGTGACCCTGGTGCCCGAACCCGAACCGTTCCTCGACGCCAACTGGCTGAAACCGGGAAGCTTCACCGCCATCACCGACCTCGCACTGCCCTGGCTACCCGAAACCATGCGCCGCCTCGACCGCATCGTCGTCGACGACCTGGAGCAGGAGAAAAAGATGCCCAAACCCATGGTCGACCCCACGCTGGTCGCCGGCGACCTGACAGGCCTGGTCTGCGGCGATTTTGCGGGGCGGCAGAGCGCGGGTGAGGCCACGGCGTTCGTGTTCCGGGGGATGGCTGTGGGGGATCTGGCGGTTGCGGGGTTGGCGTATGCG
>NZ_NSFV01000002.1 GCF_002295115.1 Mesorhizobium sp. WSM4311
GCCACGGCATCCGTCTCGACCAGATCGTACGGCCCGCTCGATGATGGCGGACGGTGCCTCATTGGCTGCAGATCGGCAGCGCCATCGGGCTCACCTGTCAGATGCGCCCGAGCGCTTGACCAGGGCCAATCGGCCGCCTGTTTCACCAGCCCTGAGCGCACCGGGTTCAGTCCGACATACCGTACCGCCGACAACAGGTGGTCCTCGTCCATCGCGATGGCACCGATGCGGCCTTGCCAGAAATGTCCGGTTTTCTTCTGCCGCGCATGGATGATGCCCGCATAGGCGCGGTGCACCTTGGCGAGCGCGCGCCGCAGGCCATCGGCGTCGGTCGGCGTCAGGACCATGTGCACATGGTTCGGCATCAGGCACCATGCCCAGATGCCGACATTGGCGGCGCGTCAATGCTTGACCAGCAGGGTCTTGTAGAGCGCGTAATCCCCGGGGGTGAAAAACACTTTGGCGCGCCCGTTGCCACGTTGCGTGACGTGGTGCGCCAGATCGGGAACGACGATACGGGCAAGGCGAGCCATATACTCAAACCAAGAGTGACGGACTTCCATAGCAGGCATGGCAGGCAATTAGTGCACTGTCACCGTAATTCTAATTTTTTTCAGAGTCTTTGGATATAATACTCTGCCAGAAAGCAGATTCTGTGTGTTTGTAGTTTTTAAGATATGAAATCTGTACCGGATCAGCTAAAAATCGCCCTCCATAAGAGATTATTTTTTGAGCGCACTCGACGCAATTGGCAATTGCTGCAAAGTAAAGCGGGCTTGCTCCTCCGTATGTCGTATTGGGATTGCCATTATACTTCAAAATTAACTCGACCATAGAAATGTCTTTTCCGTTAACTGCTGCCAACAACGGAGTAACTCCGTCAGTCGTCGTACAATTCGCATCGTAGCCACTTTTTAGCGCGGCTTCGGCTTTATCTGTATTTTTAGAGATTATCGCGTCAAATAAATCGCCTCCTCTATCGCAGTATCCACTAATTATAGCTGTGATAGAGATCACAGAAAATATCTTGATAATCCTCATTGTGAATATCCAATTCTTGAAAGGGCTTGATCTGCTCCCATGCTGCCTCTAGAAATGTTTATTGTGCGACTCGGAACCGATAGACTTTCCGCAAGATTATCGTTGAGAGCTGCCGGTGTGCCTACGGGAAATCCACTATTGATGTTTATCCCAGCAGATTTTAAAGCGGACGAAAGTTGATCAGCGCAATTATTTGTCAGCATAGGCGCAGTTTGATCACATTTCTTCACATAATAATCTGCAATCTTCTCATCTTGATCTTTCGTTGTTTTTATTGTGGTTACGACCTGATCTCTAACAGGTATCTGCTGGCCCATAAAATCCTTCGCCGAAGATCCGAACGGCGTTCCGGTTCCTGGGGAATAAACACCTTTTCCGTCGACCAAGACCGAGACGTGACCAAAAACATTCTTGCTGTCCACTCGCTGTTTTCCGTAAACAATATGAACATCCGCAACTTTTTGGCCGACTTCATTCTTTTTCTTATCTTTGACATTTTCTAGGCCTTTTGCAGCCTTGTCTCCTGCTGCTTGCAGATCTTTCGACTTCGTGCTGCTGTCTGCCGCCTTGGAGCCCCCTTCAGCCCCCAGGGGCTCCTTGCCTTCGTTCGGATCGATGGCATGTCCGTTCTGATCACTCTTATTGACCGGATCGTTCTGAGCATAGGCGTATCGGTTAGTACCGACGTCCGGCAATGTCGGATCCCAATCATCCGGCGAAATGAACCGCCCCAGCACCGGATCCATATACCGCGCATTGAGATACAGCAGCCCGGTCTCTGGATCGAAGCGTTCGCCGATGTAGCTCTTCTGCGTCTGGAAGCCGGTGTTGAGGCGCTCGCCGTAGGTGGCGTAGTTGGTTTGCTCGACGATGGCGCCCGAGGCATCGGTGACCATGCGCACCGAGGCCAGGTGGTCGCGGTGCAGGAAGTATTTGACGCCGTTGACGACCTTGATGTCGGGATGGGGGTAGCGGGTGTAGATTTCCGCGCCCGGTGTCGCCGGGTCGATCTCGACGGACGCGTCGGGATAGAGCGTCGTCGCATAGCTCGATGTTTTCTTTGCCCGTGCTCCGTCAGGACCATAGGCAAGGTTGACGGTGTTGGAGGCGAGGCTGACCGTCTTCAGCCGGTTGGCCTCGTCCCAGCTCAGCGTGCGGCTGCCGTCCGATGTGAGATTGCCATTGGCGTCATAGGCCATCGCATTGGCACCAACACTGACGGGTGCATGCGGGCGAGGGGATGTGGCCGCGGGATAGACATAGCTGCCGGCCACACGGCTGCGTGAGATCAGATTGTCGTTGGCGGCATAGACGAAGCTTTCGCTCAAGCTGGTGTTGCCCAGATTGGTGCTTGAGGTCAGCCTATCGGCATTGTCATGGCCATAGGTCCAGCTCCCGGAGGCAGTGAGCCCCGTGGTGCCGGTGATGCGGCCGAGAGCGTCACGCGCATATTGCTCATCGAGGAGAACGGTTGCGCCCTTCGAGGTGGTGACGCGCGTCACCCAGCGGCGCGTCGGCGAATAGGTGAAGCTTGTCTTCACGCCATTGGCGTAGGTGATCTCCTTCGTCTGGCCATCGGCTTCGTAGACGGTCGAGGTGATGTAGCCGGGAGCCGAGTAGAGCCTGTTGCCGGCGGTGTATTGCAGCGGGTCGTCCCAAGTGCCGAACCACAGGTCCGACGGCGCCTGATAATTCTTCAAGATCGTTTGGCCGGACCTGTCATGGATATCGACCGTGATGTGCGTCAGGCCGGCAAGGGTCGTGTCATGCCGGCCAAGCTTGCCAAGCCCGTCATAATTGTAGCTGTGCGTCGCTGCCGCATTGGTCGAGGTGGTGAGCTGGCCGATATTGTACCAATAGCTTGGAGCCGCCTGGTCATAGGTGTTCTGGGTCAGCACAACCGGGCTGCCGCCAGGTGCCGTTGCCGTCTTCAGCGTCAGCCGGTCCATCTGGTCGTAGCTGAGATTGGTGACCGTGCCCCTGGCGTCGGTCTGTTTGATCAGCCGGTTGGCGGCATCGTAGGTGTAGGTCCAGGTGCCGAGATCAGGATCGGTCGCCGACAGCCGGTTGCCGAGCATGTCTTAAGTGTAGGTCCAGGTCGAGCCGCTGGTGTCGGTAAGGCCGATCAAATAGTTGCGCTGGCTGCCTAATCAAATGGGATCTAGCTGCTTGGTCATAAGCAATTCGACTGCCCCATACCCATGTAAACCATCAGGCTCCAAGTCGACGGCGACTGACGCTACGCGATCTTGACGCTCCAGCTTCGATGGATCTGAATCGGAATATTTCCGAATTAAAATTTGACCAGATAAGATATCTCTGTGCATAAATTCTGGAATAGGCCATTCATCTGCAATCCATTTATTCATTTTTCCAATAGTTGGCCAGCTTCCATTGATCAACCCTAGATCGCCACACCTTATGCATCTAATCGCGTCCTCGGGCATTAGTTTATAAAGCTCATCTTCGTTTGGCAGGTGTAACCGTTTTGGCCCAAAGAGATATATCAGAATGATTTTTCCCTTCGGAGCCATACGAGCCACCAAACCTACCCCATAGCCGCTCGATCGCAACGGAATGGCAAATACGGTCCCTTCCTCATAGGGTAATTTTTTCATCTCTATTCTACTCTATCCCTAAGAAGGATTTTGCTGAATCCATATAGCTTGAGAAATTTGGGAATTACGGTGACAACGCACTAATTTTGCCCCACCGGCCCTCGCATCCCTGGTTTCACAGCTCTTCCAGTTTGCGCGGCAATCCGGCTAAGAAGCGCCTCGCCGCCCACCGGCCGGCCGATGCTCTCGGCCTTGCGTAGGGCGTCGAAGGCCACGGCATCCGTCTCGACCAGATCGTACGGCCCGCTCGATGATGGCGGACGGTGCCTCATTGGCTGCAGATCGGCAGCGCCATCGGGCTCACCTGTCAGATGCGCCCGAGCGCTTGACCAGGGCCAACCGGCCGCCTGTTTCACCAGCCCTGGGCGCACCGGGTTCAGTCCGACATACCGTACCGCCGACAACAGGTGGTCCTCGTCCATCGCGATGGCACCGATGCGGCCTTGCCAGAAATGTCCGGTTTTCTTCTGCCGCGCATGGATGGTGCCGGCATAAGCGCGGTGCACCTTGGCGAGCGCGCGCCACAGGCCGTCCGGGTCGGCCGGCGTCAGGAGCAGGTGAACATGGTTCGGCATCAGGCGCCATGCCCAAATGCCGACATTGGCGGCGCGGCAATGCTCGACCAGCAGGGCCTTGTAGAGCGATAGTCCCCGGGTGTGAAAAACACTTTGGCGCGCCAATTGCCGCGTTGCGTCACGTGGTGCGGTAGGGCGGGAATGACGATGCGGGCGAGGCGAGCCACGCGGTCAATCTACACGCAAAGCGGAGCGGTCAAAGAAAAAGTGCACTGTCGCCGTAATTCCATTCTAAATATCAAACTCTAGTGAAACGCAACCCCGTCAATCTTTCTGAGTCATATATATTCTTAAAATTATCAGAAACAATTATGTGAAATCTTGTTCCGAAATTATCATTCAGTCGAAACACGTCGAAGCTCGTTTTGAATCCATTAATTACTTTTAAATCATGGATTCTATATATATCCCCATCGTCAAACGTTTCATAGGATGATCTTGCAAAATCGAAGCCACCAATTTCTTCCATTGGAACATATATCTCAAGGTCATACTTATCGGTTCGCGCTGTATATGAAGTGTGCTTACCTCGCGAAATAACATGACCAAAAAGATCGAATATTTCGCGTTTTGCAAACAAAACCCCTAGCTGGGAAGTCGGCACAAAGTCCCCTACGGGGAGCGCTCGCTCATCGTCGAAACGAAAGCTCAGCTTTCTTTGGTCGATCTTGCGTGCACCTTCCATCTCCAAAAAATCTTGCGATCCATAGTCGTTTCCGTCATCAACAAGAATGCTGTAATTTCTTGAGTCCTGTTCAGCCCTCCAATACATTTTAGTCATTCACCTCAGAATTTTGTTCTACCAGAATCAACATCTTTCGCCCACGCATCCGCAGCGCTTCTCTCACTCCGCGCCCCGCTCGAAATCTCACTATCAACTTTAGACATTTCTTTTTCTAGTTTGCCGAGAATAGCCTCCGCCTGCTTTTTTGTTCGAGCCAGACCTAGCTCCTGCGCCACCATCCTAGAATACAAATTCGTATGCTTCCCAACATGATTGGCCAACCCGATGCCATTTTCAACAGAATTCAGGCCAATTCCAAATCTAGCAAGTTGAGCGCGTGCTGCGGCAGCCATTCTATCCGTTAATTCGACAATGTGGTGTGCCTTCTGCCCCATTGTTTGTTTTCCTGCGGCGATTAGGGTTTTGGAAAACACCCCAGTTCGAGTGCCAGCGTTGGAGAGCTGCGAGACTACGCCTGGTGCAACTTTGGAGATTACCCCGGCTCCAACTGTAGCGGGAGCAACGATACCCACTTCAGCAGCGGCAGTCTCGGTCGTAAATAGTGTTAGCCCAGGGAACCTAGTGAAGGCCGCAGCGGCGACTTCGGGTGCTGCGACCGCCGCAGTTCCACCCAATACGATCCCTCCCATGAGCATAGTGGCGTTATTGCCCTGACTAAGCCAGCCCCCGTCTTCAAATGACACGGGGTCATCGGGACCTGGTGCGAAGTCGCCCATTACGGTATACGCATGCCCGTTTGGATCGCTCTTGTTAATCGGGTCATTCTGGGCATACGCATAACGGTTGGTGCCAACGTCAGCGAGTGTCGGATCCCAATCATCCGGCGAGATGAACCGCCCCAACACCGGATCCATATACCGCGCATTGAGATACAGCAGCCCGGTCTCGGCATCGAAGCGCCCGCCTATATAGCTCTTCTGGGTCTGGAAGCCGGTGTTGAGGCGCTCGCCGTAGCTGGCGTAGTTGGTTTGCTCGACGATGGCGCCCGAGGCATCAGTGACCATGCGCACCGAGGCCAGGTGGTCGCGATGGAGGAAATATTTGACGCCGTTGACGACCTTGATGTCGGGATGGGGATAGCGGGTGTAGATTTCCGCGCCCGGTGTCGCCGGATCGATCTCGACATCGGCGTCGGGATAGAGGGTCGTGGCGAAGCTCGATGTTTTCTTTGCCCGTGCTCCGTCAGGACCATAGGCAAGGTTGACGGTGTTGGAGGCAAGGCTGACCGTCTTCAGCCGGTTGGCCTCGTCCCAGCTCAGCGTGCGGCTGCCGTCGGAGGTGAGATTGCCGTTGGCGTCATAGGCCATCGCATTGGCGCCAACGCTGACGGGTGCGTGCGGACGAGCTGCGCTCGCCGCGGGGTAGACATAGCTGCCGGCGACACGCGTGCGTGAGAGCATGTTGTCGTTCGCGGCATAGACGAAGCTTTCGCTCAAGCTGGTGTTGCCCAGATTGGTGCTTGAGGTCAGCCTATCGGCATTGTCATGGCCATAGGTCCAGCTGCCGGAGGCGGTGAGCCCCGTGGTGCCAGTGATGCGGCCAAGAGCGTCACGCGCATATTGCTCATCGAGGAGAACGGTTGCGCCCTTGGACGTGGTGACGCGCGTCAGCCAGCGGCGGGTCGGCGAATAAGTGAAGCTTGTCTTCACGCCATTGGCGTAGGTGATCTCCTTTGTCTGGCCATCGGCCTCGTAGATGGTCGAGGTGATGAAGCCGGGGGCCGAATAGAGCTTGTTGCCGGCAGTGTATTGCAGCGGGTTGGTCCAGGTGCCGAACCACAGGTCCGACGGCGCCTGATAATTCTTCAGGATCATTTGGCCGGACCTGTCATGGATATCGACCGTGGTGTGTGTCAGGCCGGCAATCGTCGTGTCATGCCGGCCAAGCTTGCCAAGCCCGTCATAATTGTAGCTGTGCGTCGCTGCCGCATTGGTCGAGGTGGTGAGCTGGCCGATATTGTACCAAGAGCTTGGAGCCGCCTGGTCATAGGTGTTCTGCGTCAGCACAACCGGGCTGCCGCCGGGTGCCGTTGCCGTCTTCAGCGTCAGCCGGTCCATCTGGTCGTAGCTGAGATTGGTGACCGTGCCCCGTGCATCGGTCTGTTTGATCAGCCGGTTGGCGGCATCGTAGGTGTAGGTCCAGGTGCCGAGATCGGGATCCGACGCCGACAGCCGGTTGCCGAGCATGTCGTAGGTGTAGGTCCAGCTCGAGCCGCTGGTGTCGGTAAGGCCGACCAGCCGGCCCAGCACGTCGAAGGTGCGGGTTTGCGCCAGCTGAAGACCGGCGAAGTCGCGAACCACGCCCGCGACATCGCCGCGCGTCGACCATGCCGTCCGGGTTTGGTGGCCGAGCTCGTCGGTCATTGTCGTGCCATGCAGTCGCGGGGTGGTGGTGGGCGCGGTGGTCAGGTCGTTGAGATAGCTGCGCTGGCTGCCATCCGGATTGACGGTCTTCGTCAGCCGGTCGGCCCAGTCGTAGCTGTTGGTGGTCCACTGCGCGGCATCGTCGACAAAGCGGGGGAATGCCGTGCGCAGGACATTGCCGCGCGGATCGAAGTCGGTATCGGCAATGCGCCTTGGCCCGGCCGCCGTCTCGCCGGGCGTCATGACCCGGTAGACCCGGCCAAGCCCGTCATACCAGGAGATGGTAAAATCCTCACCCGCGCCATTGGGCAGGGGCGTGTATTTGATCAGCGCCTGCGCCCCGGGATTGCCCTCGCTGACAAACTGGTTCCTGACATAGGCGCCGGTGACGCTCTGCGAGATCTGATACGGACGGCAGAACGGATCGTAGGTGAAGGTTTTCACCAGGCCGTTGAAGTCGGTCCTGGTCGCCGGCAGGCCGCAGACAGAATTGTAGGTGGCGGTCGAGACAAAGCGCGTATCGGCGGTCTGCCCGCCCGTCGCGAAGTAACGCGGTGCCCGTTCGGTTACGGGGTAGAGGTGATAGGTGGAGTCATAGTCCCATTCGGTCTTGTGGCCGAGACCGTTGGTGGCCGAGATCTTGTTGCCATAGCTGTCATAGGTAAAGAACTGATGCGTCGCCTTCTGCGGCGTGCCGTAGAGATCATTGTAGTCCGCTGTCCAGGTTACGTTACCCCTGGTCGGCGGCGTGTTGTTATCGGTATGCTGGTTGTCATAGAAGCTCGCCTTGTAGCGGATGAATGGGAACGAATTGTCGAGGCCCGCCTGCGCGGTCTCGATGCGCGGCAGCGACACGATGTAGGCGCTGGTGTTGGGCGCAAACCATTTCTGGGTCCAGGTCTCGTCGCCGCTGGCGTCCGTGCGGCCATAGTCCTTGAGGCTGACGACATTGTTATAGGCGTCAAAGCCGCGCTCGACCCTGAGCGTGTACGTGACATTCTCGATGAACGTCGTGTCGGTCGCCGTGTTCTGCACGGTGTAGGGCTTTGCCGCCGTGTTGACCGCATAGGTCTCGGCCACCTGCTTGTGCATGACACCCGCGCCATCCTTCCACACCGTCAGCGACGGCAGGCCATAGCTTGCCAGATCCTGGCGATAGGTGGTCGTCACCGTCGAGGGTGCCGTCTCGCCATTGGCCAGCGGTTTTGTCTCGACGATCGAGGCGAAGCCCAAGAATTTGCGCGCCGCCGGGTCATACTTGCCACCGGAATACTGATAGGTGCTCACCGCCGTCTGGCCTCGGCCGTCGCTCACCGACAGTTTCGTCACCGCATGCACCACCTGCGGCAGGTAGTTGTTCGTCCAGGTCGAGGACGGCGTGTACTCGGCCGCGACCGTGCCGCCGAGTTCGGTGGTGATCGAGCGCAGCAGGTTCGGATTGCCCGTGCCGGCGTTCGAGATGAACATGGTGCCAGAGGAGAAATTCGCGGTACTGGTAAAGTCCGGGAGGCCGTCGCCGTTGAAGTCGCCGACAACCGTGCCCGCCGTCAGAGGCACCGGCAGCGTGAACTCCACTGGCGTCATCGCCGTAGATGACGGACGCAGCGAGAACACCCTGACAGGGCCGGTTCGAGGCTGCCCCGATGTAATCGTGCCGCCAATGGTGATGGCGGACGCTTTGCCGCTATTGTCGAAGTCGCGAAGCACTGCGGTCGTGCCCGGGATTGACGAGACCGTGTAGTTCTTGAAGCCAACCCCGGTCGACAGCCAGACCTGTGTGTTGCCGTTGGTGCCATTGTAGACAACCACGTCCGTTGCACCATCGCCGTTGACATCCGCCAATACGCAACTGCCAACTGCCCCGGAATAAGCTCCATTGGAGCATGCTATGGGAAACGAGGTCGCGCCCGGCTGCCATTTGCCGTTCGAAAGCACCCCCTTCGTCGACGTTCCGTTGGGACCCCAGAAGAGCGGCTGTCGTTTGCCATTACCCAGGAAATCGCCAACGCCCTTCACTTGGTACGTGGAGTTGCTGGGGGTCAAGGTATCGACTCCGGTCCCGTTTGCATCGGCAACGATCGGTCTGCCAGTTGACGTGAGGGCGCTGCAAACCGCTTCGTAGCCCGCCGGTCCTGTGGAACCGCAAGCCGCCTTGGTCAGCGCCAGTTGCGGATCGCTCGTAATTATTGATCCATTGATGACGGTCCTGGTGCCGCCGTTATGACCGAATGGCTCTGAATACGTGGTCTTGGCTGCAAAATCGGTGGTGTTCTTATTTGCAAGGAAGCGACCCGTCTCCACGACGGATTGGTGATCGTCAGGAAGGACTACAATGTGCGACTCCAGCGTTGCTGCAGCCGTGCTCGCTAACCCTCCATTGGAGGCGAATTTGTAGATCCTCTCCGTGGTTGTTTCTGTAGTGGTTGTCTCCCCGCTGCTTCCGCCACTGTGTTGGGTGGTTGTGGCTGAGGATTCTCCAAATATCTCGTCTCGACCGTCGAAATCTAGATCTCCCGCTGACCGTGATGAAAACCCGCCGCCGCCGGCAGGGAATGAAACGCTCACCGTGCCATAAATCCCATCGGTGTTCTGATAGGTCATCTGGGCCATGACCTTCGCGGTGCCGCCGGTGATGGTGCCGTCGGCGGCGACGGTCGCATCGCTGCCGTAGCGCGTGACAGCGGTGAGCCGCGAGGCGTTGGAGAATGGCGCCTGGTCGTAGGTGAGCTTGTAGGCGGTGCGCAGCACGTTGTTGACCCAGACACTGATCGACTTGATGCGTCGGGTCGTCTCGGAGATGTCGCGCCCATTGCCCGTCAGGATCGTATCGGGCCGCGTTTCGTAATGAAAACCGATCACCGTTCTATTGTAGGTGATCATGTTGGGATAACAGACCGGGCTCGCCGGGCATGAGTAGCTGTAGCTGACGGTGTTGTTGTTGGTGTCGGTGACCGAGGTCAGCAGCCAGCGATAGTTCGTGGCAAGGTCAGAGGCCGCCATGCCCGCGACCGCCGCCACCGACTGGAAGGTCGAGACCGTACCATCCCTGTCGGTCACCTTCCATTCATTGGCTGCCGAACTATACGCCATGCGGCGATAGGTTTCATTCTCGGTCGTATGGTTGCCGCCGTTCGAGCAGGACGGCGAGACCATGCCGGCCGTGCAAACAAACATCGGCTGGCCATCGAGCAGAAAGATATCGGTCGCTAGGAACTCGGGCATGCCATAGCCCGGACTCGCCCGCTCGATGACGTCGAAGCCATCGAGACCCCAGGCATAGCCCAGCCAGCCCTGATAGAGGCCGCCGAGCTTGGTCTTGCGCGAGGAATTGTAGTTGAGCGCGATCTGCGGCTCGATGCCGTGGAAGGCGGGAGCGTCGATGGCGATCGAATAGCCGAGATTGCCGTTGCCGGCCGCCTTGGGCAGATCCACCTTCGGCGTGCCGATCGCTTCGGGATCGCCGCTGTCGGTCGTCGTGGTCGCGGCAGCCATTGCCTGCGCCGACGGCTCCTCCGGGGCGGCCTCGGTATCGCTGGTCTTGGCCGTCTCGGTGTCGGCCGCCTTGGTGCCATCTGTACTGCTGCTGCCGTCGCCGGCATTGGCATCGGCCGGTTTGGCGCCGACCTTGGCCGCCGCATCCGGGCTGCCGGTCCCTGATGAACCATCTCCGGTGGACTGCGCTGACGAAGAACTCGACGGGCTGCCCGCGGCCTGGCCGCCGGTTCCCAGTGCCGCCCCGCCATTGCCGTAACCGGCGGCAGAATTTCCGGCAGTCGCGGAAGAGCTTTGGTTCTCCTGCGCGAGTGCTGCCATTCCTGCACTTCGGCTAATATAAGAGAAAGCAGAAATATCCGCGCCAACGACACTCGCGACAAGCACTGCCGCACCAACAAGCAACCGTTTCATGAGTCCCCCGAGCCAAGTTGCTTATCGTTACGCACCTTTCATTTGGTGGATACGACACGCTCTCGTCGCCAGGCCAATATCCACAGACTTATTTTCGGGGGAGAAAAAAGAACACTGCGCAAGCTCAGTGAACGGATCGAGCATCTTTCGAATGATGCATAGCCGGCATAGAAAGGCGGCGGAGAATTTCATGGTGGCGAGCGCTGCACTTGGCATCCGCCAAGGATGGGCACGGACAACTCTTCGCCAGCTCTATCGCCTTCGGCGGCAATGATCCATGCGCGCGCCTGTCGTGCGCTTCATCGGTTCGTGCCAACTCCGGCTGGCTGTCGAACCCGGCAGGCCCTACACCGGTTCCGTCTCGTCCATCATCTGCTTGACGGCGTCGGCGGCCCTGCTCATCCCTGCTTCATCGATCGCCCAGCCGGCGAAGCGTTCCAGCAGGGTGGCGAACGTCACCAGCTCCTGCTCGTCCCATTGCGCCAGTGCCTCGGCGAAAATCCGCCATTTGGTCTGGCGCACCGCCGTCACCAGGCGCTCGCCCCTGGCGGTGAGCCTGAGGCAAATGCGGCGGGCATCGAGTTGCGATGCGACGCGCAAGGCGTAGCCGCGCTCGACGATATCGGCCGAGATGCGGCTGGCGCGGGACGGGTCGATCCCCAGGCGCTCGGCGATGTTGCCGACCGTCACCTCGTCCGGCGGCGTGTCGCCGACGGCCGGATTGTGCGCGATGGCGATGATCACATCGAGATGGCTCACCTCCAGCGAAGGGTCGATGCGGGCCAGGATCAAGCGACCGAAGTCCCGGCGCTGGATGGAGCGGCGTACCTTGTTCAGCACCGCATCGATTGCGGCGACGGCGTCGGCCGCCGCTTCGGACAGGCCGTTGCTGCGCGCCAGATCGGCGAGATTCTGATCGCCATGCGTCTGGCATACGCCGGAAAATCGGTCGGCCTTGCCCGGCCCGGTATCGTTGCTGCTCATGTCACAGCGCGCTAGCAAAAATATATGCCGATGTCAATTACATGCTTATAGCATATATTTGATATTGACATATATCTGCTGCGGGCACATAAACCGGTCCCGAACGTCGGAGACACCCATGAGCATCGACTCGACCCTCCCGGACGCGCCGCCCGCAGAGGCCGTGGCCAGGCCCGACATGACGACGTTGGTCGTCTATTGCGGCGCGCTGATCGCCATGTTCATGGCCACCATCGACATGCAGATCGTCGTTACCGCCTTGCCCACCATTGCCGGCGAACTCGGCAACCTGCATCTGTTCGGCTGGGTCGGCGCCGCCTATCTGCTATCCACCGCCGCCGTGGCGCCCTTCTATGGCAAGCTCGGCGACATGTATGGCCGCAAGAACGTGGTGTTGACGGCGATCGCCTTGTTCCTGCTGGGTTCGCTGGTCTGCGGCATGGCCTGGTCCATGGAGAGCCTGATCGCGGCGCGCGTCCTGCAAGGCATCGGCGGCGGCGGCCTGATGGTCTCGGCCTTCGCCATGATCGGCGAACTGTTCGGGCCGCGCGACCGCGCCAAATACCAAGGCTACAGTTCGGCGGTGTTCGCCCTGTCGTCGGTCCTCGGTCCCTTGGCCGGCGGCTATATCACCAGCCTGTTCGGGTGGCGCTGGGTGTTCCTGGTCAATCTGCCGATCGGCATCGTCGTGCTGGCGATCCTGGCATTCGCCATGCGCAGCCGGTTCAACGAGAAGAGGCACAGCATCGACTATCTGGGCGGCTTGCTGCTGGCCATCGGCACCACGGCAATCGTCTATTGGGGCTATCATGTGCTCGACCCCGCCGGGCCGGACCTGCTCACCTTCGTGCTGCCGGTCGTCGCGCTGGCGGCAATCGCCTCGTTCATCCTGGTCGAGCGGCGGGCCGAGGAGCCGATCGTGCCCTTGCGGCTGTTCGGCAATTCGACCGTGCGCATCGTCTCGGGTGTGTCGGTGGTCGCCGGATCGGTGACGCTCGGCATGTTCTTCTATTTCGCGCTCTACATGCAGACGTTGACCGGGCTCAGTCCGGCCGAAGTCGGCTTCCTGTTCCTGCCGGCTTCCCTGACCTCGATGGTCATCTCGATCGTGGCCGGGCGGGTGATTGCCGCGACCGGCCGCTACAAATGGATGCCAGTGGTGGCGATGGCTATTGGCGGGCTGTTGATGATAGGTTTTGTCTTCATCAATTCGCACACGCCGATCTGGGTGCTGGCGGTGATGATGGGCCTGTTCGGCATCAGCATGGGCCTGCAGTTCCAGGTGCTGATCGTGGCGATCCAGGCCGCGGCACCGCTGCAGGATATCGGCGCGGTGACGTCGCTGATCACCCAGGCGCGCACGATAGGGGCATCGCTGGGACTGGCGCTGAACGGCGCGGTGATGACCTGGGCTCTGAACCGGCAGACCTCGCAGCTTCCCGCCGATGCCGCCGCTCTGCTGCCGGATGGCTTGACCGGGCTGATCCCGCATCTGGCGTCAAGCCTGCCGGCCGCGGCCCGCGACGTGGTGCTCGCCCATTATTCGAGTGGTTTCAACGTGATGTTCATCTGGGTGGCGGCGCTCTATTTCGTCGCCATGGCGCTGACGCTTCTGCTCGAGGATATCCAGATCCCGAAACGGGCTTGAGCCCGAGCATCCCCCGGCGGCCACTCTCCAGCCATGCGGTGTCGCAGCTGGTGAATCCGACGAGGACGTTTGCACCGGACGACAGTATAAGGGGGTCGACGCCGCACGAGAATCCCGGCCCAATAGCCGCACCTGTTCTTGGCGTGGAATGTTGTTCAAAGGGAGCAGCCAATGTCGACTGAGACGAACATTCGCATCGTGCTTGCGGCGCGACCGCAAGGCCGGCCGAAGCCGAGCGATTTTCGCATCGAGTCCGTTGGGATCACCCAGCCGGGCGAGGGCGAACTGTTGCTGCAGATCCTCTATCTGTCGCTTGATCCCTATATGCGCGGCCGCATGAACGCCACCAAATCCTATGCCAAGCCGGTCGAGATCGACGGCGTGATGGAGGGCGGCACCGTTGCGCGCGTCGTCAGATCCCGCCATGCCGGTTTCGCCGAAGGCGATATCGTGCTGTCGCACTCGGGATGGCAGGGCTTCGCCCTGTCCGACGGTGTCGGGCTGCGCAAGCTCGATCCCGCGGCGGCTCCAGTCACCACCGCACTCGGCGTGCTTGGCATGCCGGGCTTTACCGCCTATGCCGGCCTGCTCACCATCGGGCAGCCAAAGGCCGGCGAGACAGTGGTCGTGGCGGCGGCGAGCGGGGCGGTCGGCTCGGCTGTCGGCCAGATCGCACGCATCAAGGGCGCGCGCGCCGTTGGCATCGCCGGCGGCGCCGACAAATGCGCCTTCGTGCGGCGGGAGCTCGGTTTCGACGCGGTCGTCGACCACCGGGCCGACAATTTCGCCGAGCAGTTAAAGGCTGCCTGTCCCGATGGCATCGACGTCTATTTCGAGAATGTCGGCGGTCCTGTCTGGGATGCGGTGTTTCCGCTGCTCAACGAGTTCGCGCGTGTGCCTGTCTGCGGGCTGATCGCTCAATACAACACCATCGCGGCTTCCGCCGCCGACCGGCTGCCGACGCTGATGCAACAAGTGCTCCACCGCAGCCTGTCGATCAGGGGCTTCATCCAGCGCGAATTTGTCGACCAGCGCCCCGTCTTCTATCGCGATATGGCCGGGTGGATCGCGTCCGGCCAGGTCCGCTACAGGGAAGATATAGTGGATGGCCTGGAGAACGCGCCGCAGGCTTTCCTGGGCCTTCTCGAAGGCAGGAACTTCGGCAAACTCATCGTGCGGGTAGCGCAATAACTGCATCTCGCAAAGCGAAGCGGCGTCCCGCTGGCCGATTGGCCGGCAGGGTGCTCGATTCCATTTTGTGGTCCTTCCGCGCAAAATACGCATGCCGTATTGGGCAGGCGAGCATGGCAATGGCCTGCCGGGCCGGTTCGACCTTGCAATCGACCGCACCATCCGTAATCGCGAACTGGGCGGATCAGTCGGGCTGACGGTCCGCGGCCGGACGGCGCCTGTCGATCCACAGGGCAAGCAACGTGCAGGCAGCGCCCGACAGCAGATAGGCGCCGGCGGCGATGAGGCCGAAATTGCCGGCCAGCAGCAGGGCTGCGAGCGGCGCGAAGCCGGCGCCGAACATCCACGCCAGATCCGAAGTGATCGCCGAGCCGGTATAGCGATATTGCCGCGAAAAGCTCGAGGCGACGACGCCCGACGATTGCCCGAAGCTCAACCCCAGCAGGATGAAGCCCAGCACCATGAACAGCGCCTCGCCGACTGCGCCGCCGTCCAGGAGCTGCGGGGCAAAGCCGCTGAAGGTCGCGATGGCGATCGCCGAACCGCCGAGCAGCGCACGGCGTCCGACGCGATCGGCCAGTGGCCCCGATGCGACGATGGCCGCAATGCCGAACAGCGCGCTCACCGCCTCGATCATCAGGAAGCGTGCCGGCCCCTCATTGGTGAACAGGAACACCCAGGAAAGCGGAAACACCGTGACCATGTGGAACAGGGCGAAACTCGCCAGCGGCGCGAAGGCGCCGATGACGACGTTGTGGCCCTCGGCCCTGATCGTATCCCTGATGCGCGTCGGCTGCAGGTCACCGCTCTCGTACAATTTCGAGAATTCAGGCGTGACGACAATGCGCAGCCTGGCGAACAGGGCCACGACGTTGATGGCGAAGGCGACGAAGAAGGGATAGCGCCAGCCCCAGGAGAAGAAGTCGTCGGCCGACAGGTTGGCGACGAAGAAGGCGAAGAGGGAGCTTGCCACGATAAGGCCGATCGGCGCGCCCAACTGCGGGATCATGGCATAGAAGCCGCGCCGGTTCTGCGGCGCGTTCAGCGCCAGCAGCGAGGGCAGTCCGTCCCATGTTCCGCCGAGCGCCAGCCCCTGGCCGATGCGGGCAAGCGCCAAAAGCCACACCGCGACCGCTCCGATGTCGCCATAGGCCGGCAGAAACGCGATGGCGACGGTCGACGTGCCGAGCAGGAACAGCGCGATCGTCAGTTTCGCGCCGCGGCCATAGGCGCGGTCGATGGCCATGAACAGCACGGAGCCGAACGGACGCGCGACGAAGGCCAAAGCGAAGATGCAGAAGGAATAGAGCGTGCCGACGAGCGGATCGTGAGTCGGGAACACCAGCTTGGGAAACACGATGACGGAGGCGATCGCATAGACGAAGAAGTCGAAGAATTCCGACGTCCTGCCGACGATCACGCCGACCGCGATATCGCCCGCGCTGACCTGGCCATGATGCGAGCCGATCAGTTCGCTGTTCGTTTCGGCAGTCGAAGTCTGAGCCATCTTATCCGTCGCCACCGCGTGGAATGAAGTGTCCGGAACCCAATTCCGGGGATTCCCCAAGGGTTCCATTGTGCACTGCACACTGCGCCAAAGCCATGCCTGCTGGGCATTGGACAAATTGTCCAATGTCACCACGGCGCCGCGAGCAGTAGCCCTTGGATCGATACCGCACTGCAACATGAACGGTTGTGGCGGTCCTTCGAGGGCAGCGTTTGATGAAACGATTTGGAGCCTTGCTTCTGTTCCCCCTGGCCGGGCTGTTGAGCGGCTGCGATCTGGTCGTGCTTGCGCCCGCCGGCGATGTCGCGGCCCAGCAGCGCGACCTGCTCGTGGTCTCGATCCTGCTGATGCTGGTCATCATCATCCCGGTCATGGCGCTGACTGTCTTTTTCGCCTGGCGCTATCGGCAATCCAACACCGCGGCGACCTATGCGCCCGACTGGGATCATTCGACGAAGCTGGAGCTGGTGATCTGGGCGGCGCCCCTGCTCATCATCATCTGTCTTGGCGCGTTGACCTGGCTCGGCACGCATCTGCTCGATCCCTACCGCCGGATCGACCGCATCGAGCCCGGCCAGCCGGTCACTGAAGCGCACAAGCCGCTCCGGGTCGAGGTCGTGGCGCTCGACTGGAAATGGCTTTTCATCTATCCGGATTACGGCATCGCCTCCGTCAACGAGCTGGCGGCGCCGGTCAACCAGCCGATCGACTTCCGCATCACCTCGTCAGCGGTGATGAATTCCTTCTACATTCCAGCCCTTGCCGGGCAGATCTATGCGATGCCGGCGATGGAGACGAAGCTGCACGCCGTCATCAACCGGCCGGGCACCTATAGCGGCTTCTCGGCCAATTACAGCGGCGCCGGCTTTTCGGGGATGCGCTTTGCCTTCCACGGCCTGTCCGACCAGGCTTTCGACCAGTGGGTGGCGCAGGCCAGGGCCGCGTCGGCGGCGCTCAGCCGCGACAACTATCTCGAACTTGAAAAGCCGAGCGAGAACGAGCCGGTCCGCCATTATGCCTCCGTCGATCCCGACCTTTATGGAGCCATCCTCAATCTGTGCGTCGAGCGCGGCAAGATGTGCATGAACGAGATGATGTCGATCGACGCCAAGGGCGGCCTCGGTCTTGCCGGTGTGCGCAACACGCTGCCGCTGCAATACGACAAGCTCGCCCGGCGTGGTGCGGTGTTCGGCAACGATCCGTCCTATGTCGCCAGCATCTGCACGGCGGAGGAGGCGGCTGCCGCGGCGCGCGCGACCAGCGATGCGACGCCGGCGGATTGGCCGGCCAGGAACCTTTCCCCGCTGCGCGGGGCAGGGCTGCTGAGGCCCGAGACCGAGAGCCGTCGCGCCGAGGCGGATACGCCGCCGCTCGGCCTGCTGCGGCGCGAATTGTGAGAGACAGCCGATGCCCGATACGCTGACCAGATTCATTTTCGGCCGTCTCACCTGGGACTCGCTGCCGCTGCATGAGCCGATCGTCGTCGCCACCTTCGTCGCGGTGGCGCTCGGCGGCATCGCCCTTTTCGGCGTCATCACCTATTTCAAGCTGTGGGGTTACCTGTGGCGCGAGTGGTTCACCAGCGTCGACCACAAGAAGATCGGCATCATGTACATGGTGCTCGGCCTGGTCATGCTGCTGCGCGGCTTCTCCGACGCCATCATGATGCGCCTGCAGCAGGCCATCGCCTTCAACGGCTCCGAGGGCTACCTCAATTCGCATCACTACGACCAGATCTTCACCGCCCACGGCGTGATCATGATCTTCTTCGTGGCGATGCCCTTCGTCACCGGCCTGATGAATTTCGTCGTGCCGCTGCAGATCGGCGCGCGCGACGTGTCCTTCCCCTTCCTCAACAATTTCAGCTTCTGGATGACGGTCGGCGGCGCCATCCTGGTCATGGCCTCGCTGTTCGTCGGCGAATTCGCCCGCACCGGCTGGCTCGCCTATCCGCCGCTCTCCGGCATCGGCTACAGTCCGGATGTCGGCGTCGATTATTACATCTGGGCGCTGCAGGTGGCGGGCGTCGGCACCACCCTGTCGGGCATCAACCTGATCTGCACGATCATCAAGATGCGCGCGCCCGGCTTGACCATGATGCGCATGCCTGTCTTCACCTGGACGTCGCTGTGCACCAACGTGCTGATCGTGGCGTCCTTCCCAGTGCTGACGGCGGTGCTCTCGCTCCTGGCGCTCGACCGCTATGTCGGCACCAACTTCTTCACCAACGACTTCGGCGGCAACCCGATGATGTACGTGAACCTCATCTGGATATGGGGTCACCCGGAAGTCTACATCCTCATCCTGCCGCTGTTCGGCGTCTTTTCCGAGGTCACTTCCACCTTCTCCGGCAAGCGCCTGTTCGGCTACACCTCGATGGTCTACGCCACGGTGGTCATCACCATCCTTTCGTATCTGGTCTGGCTGCACCACTTCTTCACCATGGGCTCCGGCGCCAGCGTCAATTCCTTCTTCGGCATCACCACGATGATCATCTCGATCCCGACGGGAGCGAAGATATTCAACTGGCTGTTCACAATGTATCGCGGCCGCATCCGCTTCGAACTGCCGATGATGTGGACGATGGCCTTCATGCTCACCTTCGTCGTCGGCGGCATGACCGGCGTGCTGCTTGCCGTGCCGCCTGCGGACTTCGTGCTGCACAACAGCCTGTTCCTGATCGCGCATTTCCACAACGTCATCATCGGCGGTGTGCTGTTCGGCCTGTTCGCCGGCATCGCCTACTGGTGGCCCAAGGCCTTCGGCTTCAAGCTAGATCCGTTCTGGGGCAAGGTGTCCTTCTGGTGCTGGGTGGTCGGCTTCTGGTTCGCCTTCATGCCGCTCTACATACTCGGCCTGATGGGTGTGACGCGCCGCATGCGTGTCTTCGACGATCCCTCGCTGCAGATATGGTTCGTCATCGCCGCCTTCGGCGCGGTGCTGATCGCCGCCGGCATCGCCGCGTTCCTGATCCAGATCTTCGTCTCCATCCGCAAGCGCGAGGCTCTGACCGATCCGACCGGCGATCCCTGGGACGGCCGCACGCTCGAATGGTCGACGTCCTCGCCACCGCCCGCCTACAACTTCGCGTTCACGCCGGTCGTGCGCGACAATGACGCCTGGTGGGACATGAAGAAGGCTGGCTATGTCAGACCGCTCTCCGGCTTCAAGCCGATCCATATGCCGAGCAATACCGGCACCGGCGTCATCCTGGCCGCCTTCAGCGTGGCGCTCGGCTTCGGCCTGATCTGGTACATCTGGTGGCTGGCGGCGCTGAGCTTCGTCTGCCTGATCGCCACCGCGATCGGCCACACCTTCAACTATCACCGCGATTTCCACATTCCGGCTGCCGAGGTCACGCAGACGGAGGAGGCGAGGACGACGCTCCTCGCCGCCCAGGGCTAGGGTTTGATCATGGATTCGAGTGCGACCACGGCCGGCACCGGACCGGTCTTCCACCTGGAAGAAGAGCATGCGCACGCCGAAGGCAGCAGCACCATGCTCGGCTTCTGGCTCTATCTGATGAGCGACTGCCTGATCTTCGCCATGCTGTTCGCGGCCTACGGCGTGCTCGGCGGCAATTACGCGGCGGGGCCAGCGCCAAAGGACCTGTTCGATCTCGATCTGGTCGCGGTCAACACCACCATACTGCTGTTGTCCTCGATCACCTATGGCTTTGCCATGCTGACCATGGACAAGGGCCGCGTCGCGGCGACGCAAGCGTGGCTTGCCGTGACCGGCCTGTTCGGCCTGGCCTTCCTGTCGATCGAGCTCTACGAATTCGCACACATGATCCATGAAGGCGCCACGCCGCAGCGCAGCGCCTTCCTGTCGTCCTTCTTCACGCTGGTCGGAACGCACGGGCTGCACGTCACCTTCGGCACCGTCTGGCTGGTGACGCTGATGACGCAGGTCTCCCGGTTCGGCCTCACCGAGGCCAACCGCCGCCGGCTGATGTGCCTCTCGATGTTCTGGCATTTCCTCGACGTCGTCTGGATCGGCGTCTTCACCTTCGTCTATCTGATGGGGATGTTGCGATGAGCGCTCATGATCACGCCGCCGACCACGGCCACGCCCATGGCGGAGCCGCGCACGGATCGTTCAAGGGCTATCTGATCGGCTTCGTCCTGTCGGTGATCCTGACCGCCATTCCGTTCTGGCTGGTCATGAGCGGCGCCATCGACAACAAGCAGGCCACGGCCATCGCCGTCATGGCCTTCGCGGTGGTGCAGATCGTCGTCCACATGGTCTTCTTCCTGCATATGAATACCGCCTCGGAGGGCGGATGGTCGATGCTGGCGCTGATCTTCACGCTGATCCTGGTCGTCATCGTGCTGACCGGCTCGCTCTGGGTCATGTACCACCTCAACGCCAACATGATGCCCGGGCTTCACGACATGCGCGAGATGCCATGAGCCCGGCGCCGGGCGCGGGGAGGACCACTGTCGAAGTAAGGATCGGGCAGGCCGGCATCAGCTTGCCCGCCGCGCCAGGAAAGGATGCCGGCAGGTCATCCGCGTCGCGGCTTTTTCTCGCATTGCTTGGGCTCCTCGGCGTGACGGTGTTCGTTGGGCTTGGCATATGGCAGTTGGAAAGGCGGGTCTGGAAGCTCGACCTGATCGCACGCGTCGACCAGCGCATCCATGCGCCGGTTGTCGATGCGCCAGGCCCGGCGACATGGGGCGGCATGACCGCCACGGGTTACGAGTACAGCCATGTGCGGTTGGCCGGACGCTTTTTGGGCGGCAAGAACACGCTCGTGCAGGCGGTGACGGAGCTTGGCGGCGGCTATTGGGTGCTGACGCCGATGCGGACCGACCGTGGCTTCGTCGTGCTGGTCAACCGCGGCTTCATTCCCCAGGAGCGCAAGGCCGAGTTCGAACAAGAAAGCGGCGGGCTCGGCTCGCCGACCGTCATCGACGGCCTGTTGCGCATGAGCGAGCCGGGCGGCGGCTTCCTGCGCAGCAATGATCCGGCGGGCAATCGCTGGTATTCGCGCGACGTCGCCGCCATCGCAGCCACGCGCGGCCTGACGAACGACATCGCCCCTTATTTCGTCGATGCGGAAGCATCCGCGGGCTGGCCGCGCGGCGGCCTGACGGTCGTGACTTTCCGCAACAGCCACCTCGTCTATGCTTTGACCTGGTTCACGCTCGCTGCGATGCTTGCCGCGGCCCTGGCCGCGCCGATGATTGGCGCCCGCCGGCGGCGAGGACCGGCACGATGAGCGTCCCGACGCAAACGCTTGGCAACGACAAATCCTTCGCGGCCGCATCACTTGCGGGCAAGAACGGCGCGGTCCCCGATCCCGACGCGGCGAACAGGAAGAACCTGCTCCTGCTCATCCAGCTGCGCTGGCTGGCGGTGGCGGGTCAGGTGCTCACCATTCTGGTGACGCAATACTGGTTCGACATCCCGCTGCCGCTGGGGGAGATGGCCGGGGTGGTGCTTTTCCTGGTCGGGCTGAACATCTTCAGCCAGCTCGCTTCGCGCGGCCAGCGGCCGATCAGCAACGCCCAGCTGTTCGTCGCGCTCATCTTCGACATGGCGGCGCTGACGACCCAGCTTTACCTCAGCGGCGGTGCCTCGAACCCGTTCGTGTCGCTCTACCTGCTGCAGATCACGCTTGGCGCCGCGCTTTTGACACCCTGGTCCACCTGGAGCCTGGTGGCCGCCGCTTCCGCCTGCTTCGTCTTCCTCACGTTCCAGTTCCAGCCGATCGCCATCCCGCATCACGGCGGCAGCGACCTGCTGGCCCTGCATATCAGGGGCATGTTCATCTGCTTCGTGCTGGCGGCCGGCCTGATCGTCATCTTTATGACGCGCATCAACCGCAATCTGCGCGAGCGCGACGCCTATCTCGCCGATCTGCGCCAGCACTCGGCCGAGGAGGATCATATCGTTCGCATGGGCCTGCTGGCCTCCGGTGCTGCGCATGAACTGGGCACGCCGCTGTCGACCATCTCCGTCATCCTCTCCGACTGGCGCCAGATCCGCAGCGTCACGCGCAACCGCGAACTGGCCGGGGACGTGGCCGAAATGCAGGCGCAGATCGAACGCTGCAAAAGCATCGTCTCGGGCATCTTGATGTCGTCGGGGCAGGCGCGGGGAGAGGGCACGATCCGCACCAGCATCCGCCATTTCCTCGACGATCTCGTCCAGGAATGGCGTGTCAGCCGCCAGCCGCTCAATCTGGAGTACAAGAACGATTTCGAACCTGACGAGCAGATCGTCTCCGACACGGCACTGAAGCAGGTCATCTTCAATGTGTTCGACAATGCTCTGGAGGCATCGCAGGATTGGGTCGGCGTCGCCGCCGAGCGGCAGGGCGAGAAACTGGTGATTTCGGTGCGTGACCGCGGGCCGGGCTTCGACCAGGGTATTCTGGCCGCACTCGGTCAGCCCTATATGTCGAGCAAGGGACGGCCGGGCGGTGGCCTTGGCCTTTTCCTCGTCGTCAACGTGGTTCGAAAGCTGGGGGGCGACTTTTCCGCTCGCAACATGGAGCAGGGCGCCTGTGTTACGCTTTCGCTGCCGCTCGCGGCGCTGACCGATGGAGATGATCATGAGGCCTGATCGATCCCTGTTTATCGTCGAGGACGACGCCACCTTCGCGAAGACGCTGAAGCGCTCCTTCGAAAAGCGTGACTACGACGTCGTGGTCTGCCACGGCAGGGATGAGCTGCTCGGCGCCCTCGAAACAGCGGTTCCGGCCTACGCCGTCGTCGATCTCAAGCTTGGCGCCGGCGGCTCCGGGCTGGAATGCGTCAAGCTGCTCAGCGCCCGTGACACGTCGATGAGGATCGTCGTGCTGACCGGCTTCGCCAGCATCGCCACGGCTGTCGAGGCGATCAAGCTTGGCGCATGTCATTACCTGGCCAAGCCCGCCAACACCGACGACATCGAAGCCGCCTTCGGCAGGGCCGAGGGCGATGTTTCCGTCTCGTTGAGCAGCCGTCCCACCTCGATCAAGAACCTCGAATGGGAGCGTATCCACGAAACGCTCGTCGAGACCGGCTTCAACATCTCCGAAACCGCGCGCCGGCTCGGCCTGCATCGGCGCACTTTGGCCCGCAAGCTCGAGAAACGCGTGGTGAGGTAGGCTCAACGATCGTTCTTCAGTGTCGTGGTGCGGCAGGACTATTCCGCGGCAAACCCAGATAAGCCGCTGGCCTGATCCATAATTGCAGTGGGGCTGTAACGAGGCCGGATCGTCGAACGCGCCGACATGCATCGCTCCTTGGTTGGGCGATGCGTCGTAGGTCGGGCTGAGCGGCGATCCACCGGCTGAACGCGGTTGACCAATCGCGTTGGTTGCCGCCGGCCCACCCAGGAACGAGTCCTCGCTTATGGCGTTCCCATGTCCTGGACGACAATGGGAGAAGTCCATGAGAAGACACCGCCAGCCGGATATTCTTTGATGTCGGTGCCGGGCTTGGCATATGGGCCGTTGGGTCACGGGTGCATGCATGTCTGCGTGGATATGCAGCGGCTGTTTGCGGAACCGTCGCCGTGGGCGACGCCCTGGATCACGCGCGTCCTCCCCCAGATTGAGAGGCTCGTTGAAAGACGGGCAGAACAGACGGTCTTCACGCGCTTCCTGCCCGCGCAGAGGGCGGGGCAGGGTGTCGGGGCATGGAAGCGCTACTATGAGCGCTGGTCTTCGATGGCGATCGACAATATCGGTCCGGAAATGGTCGAGCTGTTGCCGTCATTGGCGGCTTGCTGCCCGCCGGCGGCGGTCATCGACAAGCATATCTATTCGCCCTGGTTTGAAGGCCGTCTGCGAGCCTTTCTGATGGAACACGAGATCGATACGCTGGTCATCACCGGCGGTGAAACCGACGTGTGCGTTCTGGCCACGGTGCTCGGCGCGATCGATTTCGGCTATCGCGTGGTTCTCGTCACGGACGCGCTATGCAGTTCTTCCGATGCAACCCACGACGCCCTGCTCACCGTCTATCACCAACGTTTCGCGCAGCAGGTCGAAACGGTCGAGATGGAGACGGTTCTCTCGAACTGGACTTGAATGTCACCAGGCGTCGAGGCGGCACAAGCATCAGGTGCTTCTTCGCGCGGGCTCGGATACCTATCTGTCGAGACAAGACAGACATCGGAACAGGCAACGGAATTGGCGCAACGATCGGGCAGTGCTGATCTTCCACTTCACGGCGGTCGCGTGCCGAAATGGCTCGGCGACCGCATGACGCGGCTTGGCGCCGTGATGTGCGAGGCGATCATCCATCACTATGGCCGCAACGAGCTGCTGCGGCGTCTGGCGCATCCCTTCTGGTTCCAGTCCTTCGGCGCTGTCATGGGCATGGACTGGCACTCGTCCGGCATCACGACCAGCGTCGTCGGCGCCTTGAAACGCGGTCTGACGCCGCTGTCGGGCGAACTCGGCATTCATGTCTGCGGCGGCCGTGGCGCCCATTCGCGCAAAACTCCGCATGAGCTGGCCGCCATCGGCGAGCGCATCGGCTTCGACGGACAGCGCCTGGCAACCGTCAGCCGGCTTGTCGCCAAGGTCGACAGTGCCGCCGTCCAGGATGGGTTCGACCTCTATCTGCACGGCTTCATCGTCACCGACGACGGCGACTGGGTGGTGGTGCAGCAAGGCATGAACGGCGACAGCAAGGTGGCGCGCCGCTACCATTGGCTGTCCGAAGGTTTGAAGAGTTTCGTCGATCAGCCGCACGCCGCCATCGAGGGCGCCAACCAGGGCGAGATCGTCAACCTGACCGACCGCCGTGCCGAGGCCTCGCGCCAGGGACAGCTGGACCTGCTCCAGGACCTCGGCCCAGACCGCATCCTGCGCGAATTCGCTGCCCTGGATGCCGGTACAGCGGCGGCTCCGGAACAGCCGATGCTGCCGCATCTGATCATGCCGGCTCACCATGATGTGCGCGAAAGCGATATCGTCATGCGCCGCCTGCATGGCAACATGGCCGCTGCCGCCGAACGTGGCCCGGCGGATTTTTCCGAGCTTCTCCTGGTTCCTGGCGTGGGCGCGCGCACAGTGCGCGCGTTGGCGCTGGTCGCCGAAGTGGTGCATGGCGCGCCGTGCCGGTTTTCGGATCCGGGCCGGTTCTCACTCGCCCATGGCGGCAAGGACAGGCACCCGTTCCCGGTTCCGCTCAAGGTTTATGACGAGACGATCGGCGTGCTGAAGTCCGCGGTGCAGAAAGCCAGGCTTGGCCGCGACGAGGAAATCGGCGCGCTGCGGCGGCTCGACGATCAGTCGCGGCAGGTCGAACGATATGTCACCGGCCCCAGCCTGAAGGAAATCGTTGCCGGCGAATTCGACCAGTCGCACCTGCTTGGCGGCCGCAGCGTCTTTGGCTGGGAGCCGCCGCCGGACAAGGCACCGGCGGAGTTGGACAAGAAGGCATGACGGGTGCAGGCTGAACTCCGCAGTCGGGCTCGAAATCAACCGTCCAGGTCGATCAACGCAACGCCCAATTCCGGACGCCTGCTACGGCGCAGATGGCCGGGCGCCTCCACCAAAGTTCACTTCCAGCGTCGGTCGAACCATGGCCTCGAGCAGGTGTCCGCCCCAGGTCGTGCCGTCGCTCAATCCCAACACCGTATGAACGTGGAGACTGGGCTTGCCGTCATCGCCCAGCGCCACATCGCCAATGGCGCTCAGAACTTCGCATTGTTCGTCGATCGGGATTTTGCGGTAGGTCTTCGCATTGGGGTCGAACCAGCCCACGATCGCTCTTTCAAAGGCGCCGATCGCTGTCAGCGAAGCACTGTCGACTGCTTGATCGATCGCGAAGGCGGTCAGCGTGCCGAACGCTTCTTCGCCGGGGTCGAGCACCACGACAAATGTTCGCTGTCCGCCGGCCTCGTTGACGAGCCGCGATTTCATGCCTGTGCCCTCATCATGTTGGTCTTTCAGGACGGACCAAAGGGTGTTTGTCGACGTCAATGGGCATGGTGCTCGGCATTCCGCTTGCGCGTTGCCGCGGCCTTCCTCGCCGATTCCGACCGACTTGCAGCCGGGCGTGCGGCTGACGCCTTGCCGCCGCTCTTGCCGCCCTTGTGTGCTGCCGGGTGGCCGGTGTGCTTGCCGCGCCCGGAGCCGCCTTCCTTCTTGCCGCCGCCATCATCCTTGTTGACCGTGGCCCAGGCGCGGCGTTCGGCCTCCTTCTCGGAGATGCCGCGCTTCTCATAGCCTTCCGCAATGTGGTCGGCTTTGCGCTCCTGCTTGTCGGTGTATTTCGATTTGTCGCCTCGTGGCATGGTCGTATCTCCTGTTGAACAGGGTCTGAACGTGAAGCCGCCGGGTGAGTTCCAACTGACCCCGGAAAAGGTCATGAACAGACAAAGCAGACGCGTTGCGCGCTAGTCTTCCGGTGCCGTGGCGGGAGCCGTGTAGCGGCGGCGCACTGCATCAAGCACACGCTTGCGGCTCTCCTTGGCGGAGAGCTTTTTATCGTTCTCCGCCTCGGCGGTTTCGCGCGCCAGATCCTTGTCCCTGATCTGGTTGCGGAACCATTTGGAATAGTCGCCGGCACGCAGGTGGAACTGCCAGGTCCTATCGTCGATGCCCTCGGCGATCTGAGCGAAAATCATCAGATTATGGGCCCTGAGGTTCATCGCATCGTCGGGGCCGTGGAAATAGAAACTGCCCGCCTCGTCGAGTTGCCCCTCGGCATATTTGCGGCTGTGCCGCTTGAGGGATTGACGCGGCTCGATGACCTTGACCGTCGCGATCTTCTTGCGTTTCTGCGGTCGCCAGAACAGCACGCGCTCGCCCTTGGGCGAGGCCATGTCCTTTGGCGGGTCGATGCCGGTCTCGCTGCAGTAGGCCTTGACGACATCCTTCGCCTTGGGGCCAAGGGCAATGATGGCGGTCACCAGGCGCAGCGCGTCGGTCGAGATCGCTTCGGGATGCACTGTGATCAGCACCGTGCCGGGCAATTCCAGGGACAGGATCGCGCGCGTGTCATCACGCCGCTTGGGCAGAAGATGGTGCGCTTCGTCGATGATAAGCCAGTGCGGCCTGGCCGTTCGACGTCGAAAACTGCCGAGGCCGGGCAGTAGGTCGGCAAAGAAATCTGGGCGTTCATTGACGCGCAGCGCCAATCCATTGATGACGACATTGCTGTCGGCTTTCTCGATGAGGTCCAGCACTTGCGCCTTGGTCGGCGCGCTCGAGCCGTCGCCCAGACGCACGGCGTCTTCGAGGCCGTCATAATCGCCTTCGGGGTCGAAGATGCAGAATTGAAACCCGCTCTCGACGAAGCGTTCCGTCAGCGCGGTGGCCAGGGTGGACTTGCCGATGCCGGAGCTGCCGGCGATGAGGATCGTGTCGGTTGGCGACAGGTAGATCTCGTCGCCGCCGGCGGAACCCAGCACGATGCCGTCATGCCGCCTCGGCAGGATGTCGTGATCGCGCTTGATCAGCCTGTCGACCAGTTCCTCCACGCCCTTCCCGCGTGCGCCACGCGTGACCAGATCCGCTGTGGTCTTGACCGCGGGAATTGCATTGTCGACGGCGATGCTGCAGCCGCAAGCCTTCAGGAAGGCATGGTCGTTCTCGGCGTCGCCGACACCGACCACATTGTGTGGCGACAGCCGGAGATCCTGCAGCGCCGCGGCCAGCCCGGTGGCCTTGTTGATGCCGCTCGGCAGGATCATCACCGCGCCCTTGTTGAAGATGATTTCCAGTTCGAGCCCCATCTTCTTGATGGTTTCGAGCACGGTCGTCTGATGCGGCTCCCAGGTCGCGACGATCGACCGGCCCACGGAAAGCGGCTTGACGCCCTGCTTCTTCAGTCTGGAGACGAATTCGGTTTCCGGCGAAGGTGAGATCACCCGCTCTTCCTCACTGGCCGGCGTGTAGATCAGCGCTCCGTTCTCGGCGACCACCTTGTCGAACAGGCCGATCTCGGGAAAGACGCGCTTGAGGTCGGGCAGCTCGCGCCCGGTCACAAGAATGAGCTTGCGGCCGCTTTTCTTGAACCGCTCCAGCGCGGCAAGAGTCGTCTTCGAGACGATCCCGTCATGCGCCAGCGTGCCGTCGTAATCCGTCGCCAATGCGATGAAATACATTGCACGGGCCTCAATAGCCGCCGACCACGGGCAATATCTCGCCGGTGATGTAGCTCGAGCAATGTGGCGAGGCGAGGAACACATAGGCCGGTGCGAGTTCCTCCGGCTGCGCCGGCCGCTTCATCGGTGTGTCCGCGCCGAACTTCGAAACGTCGCCGGCCTCCTTGTCCGAAGGGTTGAGCGGGGTCCATACCGGACCCGGTGCAACCGCGTTCACTCGTATGCCCTTGCCGAGCAGATTGCCGGAAAGGGCGCGGGTGAAGGCATGGATGCCGCCCTTGGTCATGGAGTAGTCGACCAGCGCCTTCGACCCGTCGATGCCGGTGACCGAACCGGTGTTGATGATGGCCGAGCCCGGCTTCATATGCGGGACGGCTTCCTGTGCCATATGGAAATAGCCGTAGAGGTTGGTCTTCAGCGTCGTGTCGAAATGCTCTTCGGTCAGTTCTGCGAACTCGCTCGAATGAATCTGGAATGCCGCATTGTTGACCAGCACGTCGATGCGGCCGAATGCCTTGACCGTTTGCGCCACCGCGTTGCGGCATTCGTCGCGTTCGCTGACGTCGGCCTTCACCAGGATACAGCGCCGTCCCTCCGCCTCGACGGCGGACTTTGTCGCCTTGGCATCCCTGTCCTCGGCCAGATAGACGATCGCAATGTCGGCGCCCTCGCGGGCGAACAGAACCGACACCGAACGGCCGATGCCGGAATCGCCGCCGGTGATGAGAGCGACCTTGTCTTCGAGCTTTTTCGATCCGAGGTAGAAGGGCGCATCGTAGAGCGGCGCCGGTTCGATCGCCCATTCATCCCCCGGCTTGGGATGATGTTGCTCGGGAAAGGGTGGCTCGGGATATTTTCGGGCGCCGGCCTGCATGGCGTGTTGGCCCTTGCCGTTGCCTTTCGATTTGTCCCTGGCATCGATGCCACGCTGGATGCGACGCTGCTTGGCGGCTTCGCTGGCTGTCCTGCTCTGCATGGCTCTCTCCTCGGCTTCGAGGAGGAACAACGCGCGTCGGACGAAAAGGTTTGCGCAAAAAAGACGATCATGCCGCCCGCGTCATGCCACACGGCGGTAGCTGTAGTGATCCCTGATGAATTCATTGAAGAAGCGGCCTTTCGAGGCAGCTTTCCTGAAAGCGGCATAGGTTGCCGGGGCAACCTCCGCATAGTCGTAGCGATGGCCGCTCGGCACGAACCAGACGGAGAGGATTCTGGTCGCGGGATCGTATTGTGTGCTTCGGATCGCGGTCGACGGCATGTTGGCTACCTGACTGCTCAGCTAGATAAATCCGCCAGGCGTGGTTCCGGTTCCCAGTCGTCATTCATCGCATCATCCATCAACCACCGAGGCGCCGCTCGTATTGCCCTGCTGCTCCGCCCTCACCATCTAGGCGGGATGTCACGCCTCAAATCGAAAGCAACCGGCCGGGCCTTGGCATTCCAGCCTGACCTCTTTGGTGACGCCGAGGATTTGCCGGAGGGCTTTGCCTATCAGCCCGGATTCATCACGCAGCAGGAAGAGACAGAGCTTGCCCGGCATCTCGAGGGACTGCCGTTCCAGGCGTTCGATTTCCATGGCCATCTGGCAAACCGGCGTGTCGTCGGGTTTGGTCTGCGCTACGATTATGACCGGCGCGAAGTGGTCGAGGCGCTGCCGATCCCAGACTTCCTGCTGCCTGTGCGCGACAAGGTCGCGGCCCTTGCGCGCCGGCCTGTCGAGGCTTTCGCGCAGGTGCTGATCAATGAATACCGGCCTGGCGCCGGTATCGGCTGGCATCGCGACAAGCCGCATTTCGAGGATGTCGCCGGCATCTCGCTGCTGGCGCCCTGCAGTTTCCGGCTGCGGCGAAAGAGCGGTGACGGGTGGGAGCGCCGGACCATCGTCGTCGAGCCAAGATCGGCCTATCTCATGACGGGACCTTCGCGCACGGAGTGGGAGCACAGCATCCCGCCGCTTGCCGAGCATCGCTACTCGATCACCTTGCGGACACTGCGGTCTCGAAACCCCTGAGGCCAAGCCGATCGCCGAGGCTCTACTTGACGCCAATGCCGGCGGTCAGGCCGCCGTCGATCCTGTAATCGGCGCCGGTGCAGAAGCCGGCTTTTGACGAGCACAGGAAAGCGATGAGCTCCGCCACTTCCTCCGGCTCGCCGATGCGGCCAAGCGGATGGGCAGCGCCGAAGCGCTTGTAAGCTTCCTCGACATCGGCGTCGCTGCCGTGGTCGCCACGCGCGGCCTTTTCCAGGATCGGCGTGCGGATCGAGCCCGGGCTAACCGAATTCACCCTTATGCCTGCTTCCGCGTAATCGAGTGCGAGCGAGCGCGTCAACGTGTGGATGGCGCCCTTGGTCGTGGCATAGGCGGCAACGTTCTGCTGACAGGCGAAGCCTTGCACCGAGGCGACGTTGACGATAGCGCCGCCGCCGCGCTTGATCATTTCCGGAATGCCGAAATGGGCGGTCAGGTAGATCGAGCCGACATTGACCGTCATTGCCCGGTTCCAGGTTTCCCAATCGGTCGTCGTCGCGGTCCCGTAGGGATGGATCGCAGCGGAATTGACGATAATGTCGATGCCGCCGAATTTCACGACGCCGGCGACTACCGCGTCGCGAACCTGATCGGAAACGGACACGTCGACCGTTTGCACCAGCGCATCCGCTCCGGCCTTGGCAAGGCTTTCCTGCATGGCGGCATTGGCGGCTCTGTCGATGCCGCAGGCGACGATCGCCGCACCTCCCTGCGCCAGCCGCCTTGCGGTGGCGAGCGCGATGCCGGTCGTCCCCGTCACCAATGCCACCTTGCCGTCGAAATCCTTCATCGCAGGAGCTCCTTCATGCGCAACAAAAACCCGGTTCTGAGTTTGACACTCATCGTAGTCAAACAATAGGTTGCCGGTCTCTCGCAAAAAGGACAGTTGCAATGGAACAGTGCTGGCGCTGGTATGGTCCGGATGATCCGGTGACACTCGATCATGTCAGGCAGGCCGGTGCCACCGGCGTGGTTTCGGCGCTTCACCACATCTACGATGGCAGGGCCTGGCCCGAAGCCGATGTGCTCGAGCGCAAACGGATCATCGAGGCCGCCGGCCTCACATGGTCGGTGGTCGAGAGCATCCCGGTCCACAATTCCTTCAAGATCGGCGCGCCGGAACGCGAGCGCTACGCCGGCTACTATCGCGACAGCATCCGCACGCTCGCCAAGGCAGGCATCAAAACGATCTGCTACAATTTCATGCCGGTGGTGGACTGGACGCGCACCGACCTCATGTATCGCCTGCCGACTACCGGCTATGCCTTGCGTTTCGACGCCATCGATTTTGCCGCCTATGACCTTTTCGTGCTGCAGCGCAAGAACGGCGTCGCCAGCTATACTCCGGCGCGGATTGCCGAAGCCGAGAAGCGGCTGAAGGCGTTGACGCCAGAGCAGGTCGATCAGATCGAGCGCAACCTCATCGCCGGCCTGCCGGCAACCGAGCGCAAGTATGACCGCGACAGTTTCCGCGAGGCTTTGACGGAGTATGATGGGATTGGGCCTAAGGAGTTGCGCGACAACCTCGCCTGGTTCCTGCGCGAGATCATTCCGGTCGCCGAAGAGGAGGGGGTGCGCATGTGCATCCATCCCGACGACCCGCCCTTTTCGCTCTATGGCCTGCCGCGCGTCGTTTCGACCGCGCAGGATGCTCGCTTCATCCTCAGCGCCGTCGACAGCCCGGCCAATGGGCTGACCTTCTGCACCGGCTCCTACGGCACGCGCGCCGACAACGACATCGTCGCCATGGTCAAGGAATTCGCCGACCGCATCCATTTCGTCCATCTGCGCAACATCACGATCGAGGAGGACGGCTCGTTCTATGAAGCCGAGCATCTCGAGGGCGGCACCGACATGGCGCATGTCATCCTCGCTCTGATGCAGGAGGAGGCACGTCGTCGCAAGGAGGGCCGTGCCGACTGGCGCATCCCGATGCGGCCGGACCATGGCCACCTGCTCGCCGACGACATCGGCAAGAAGAAGATCAATCCCGGCTACTCGCTGATCGGCCGGCTGAAAGGCCTCGCCGAGTTGCGTGGCATCATGCGTGCGGTCGAGCAGCTCGGGCTGGCGTGACCAGCCAGGCACCTCAATGCAGGTGCCTGAGCTTGTCGGGATTGCGCACGACGTAGATCGCCGCGATCTTCCCATCCTCGATGTCGAGTGCGGTGGTCTGGAATTCGCCATCGGCTTCCAGGGTGACGAACCCCGGCAATCCGTTGATGAAACCGACGCGGACAAGCTTCGAGCCATGCGTGCGCAACCAGGCGGCGACCTGTTCATACTGTCTCATGACGGCATCCAAGCCCAGGGCCGGCTGCGTGGCCGCCGGGCGCTTGCCGCCACCGTCGGCATGGGCGATGACATCGGTCGCCAGCATGGCGCCAAGCGCCTTCATGTCGCCGCTGCGCGAGGCCGTGAAGAAGGCCTCGGCCAGCGCCAGGCCGCGTTGCCTTTCTACCGTGAAACGGGGCCGCGCCTCGCGGACATGGCCACGCGCCCGGGCCGCGAGCTGGCGGCAGGCCGCCGGGTCGCGCTCGATGGCGGCCGCGACCTCGTCGAACCCGAGCCCAAACACATCGTGCAGCAGGAAGGCGGCACGCTCGAGCGGAGACAGGCGCTCCAGCACCAGCATCAGCGGCAAGGTTACGTCCTCCACCTCGTCCTCTTCCACAACGGGGTCGGGAAGCCAGGGGCCGACATAGGTCTCGCGTTTGTGCCGCGCGGATTTGAGCTGGTCGAGACACAGCCGCGTCACCGTGCGGCGCAGGAATGCCTCGGGTTCGCGGACGGCACTGCGGTCGGCCTTCATCCAGCGGATGAAGGCCTCCTGCACGGCATCCTCGGCGTCCGACACCGAGCCCAGCATGCGGTAGGCGACACGCATGAGCTTTGGACGCAGCGGGCCGAAGCCCGCCGCGGCGTCGTCGTCGGGCGCTGAGCTAGTCATCAGACCGCGGCCACCCGGGCGGCCTTCACGGCAGCCGGGTCGGCATACAGGCCGAAACCGACGGCGATGCGGTTCCAGGCGTTGATGATGTTGATCGTCAAGGTAAGCTTGATCTGCTCCTCCTCCGTGAAATGCGCCTTCAACGCATCATAGGCGCTTGCATGGCTGGTACCTTCCGAGAGCCGGGTCAAGGCCTCGGTCCAGCCGAGTGCGGCGCGTTCGCGGTCGCTGTAGCAGGGCGCTTCACGCCAGGCGGGCAAAAGGTAGATGCGCTGCTCGGTTTCCCCGTTCTCGCGCGCTTCTGTGGCGTGAAGATTGATGCAGTTGGCGCAGCCATTGATCTGCGAGGCACGCAGCTTCACCAGTTCGGTGAGGCTGTGCTCGAGACTGGCGGCGGCGGAGAGCTCGATCGAGGATCGCTGCCAGTTCTTCATCAGCGAAGGGGCGGCGGCAAAGAGGTCGATTTTTGCGGTCATGGTGGGCTTCCTTCTGTTGGTGCCGACCGCATGACGAGGCAGCATCTGCCAGTGTGACATGCCTGCCAGGATTTTTTGTCCGCTATGCATCGTTCCCCTCAGTTGCTCCGGAATGCTTCGCGGCGTCGGCCAAGCGACCTTCGACTGGTCACCGCCCTTGATGCGCGCCAAGCGGCGGCTCACCGTCTGGCGTAACTTGCGCGATGTCTAACATAAGAGCAGAATTGAAGGCGTTTGAAGGAGATCGGCTCATAAGCAAATCGGGAGGAAACCATGAACACCATGAGCCTCACCACGCTTGATCGCGGCAAGACGACAATCGACGCCGCAACCATCGAAACGCTTTCGGCACAATTGCGCGGCACACTGCTTCAGCAGGGGGACGCAGCCTACGACGAGGCCCGCACCATCTGGAATGCCATGGTCGACCGGCGCCCCGGGGTGATCGTGTGTTGCGTGGGCGCCTCCGACGTCATCCGTGCCGTAAATTTCGCCAGGGAAAACAGGCTTCTCGTCTCCGTGCGCGGCGGCGGCCACAACATTGCCGGCAGCGCCGTCTGCGATGGCGGCCTGATGATCGATCTGTCGCCGATGAAGTCGGTGCGGGTCGATCCCGCCGCACGGCGGGCATGGGTTGGACCCGGCGCCACGCTCGCCGATGTCGACCGCGAAACGCAGGCCTTTGGGCTGGCGGTGCCGACCGGCATCAATTCGACCACCGGCATATCAGGCCTGACCCTGGGCGGTGGCTTTGGCTGGATCACCCGCAAATTCGGCCTGACAATCGACAATCTTGTCTCCGCCGATGTGGTCACCGCCGACGGCATGTTGCTGCGCGCCAGCCAGACGGAAAATCCGGACCTGTTCTGGGCATTACGTGGCGGCGGCGGCAATTTCGGCATTGTCACGGCATTCGAGTTTCAGCTCCACCAGATGGGTCCGCAGGTTCTGTCTGGGCTTGTCGTGCATCCTTTCGCCGACGCCGAGAAGGTGCTGGAGGAGTATCGCAACGCGCTCGAAACAGCGCCCGACGAACTGACCTGCTGGGTGGTCATGCGCCAAGCGCCGCCACTGCCCTTCCTGCCGGCCGAGTGGCATGGCAAGGATGTTCTGGTGCTGGCCATGTGCTATTGCGGTGATCTCCAGGCGGGAGAAAAGGCGACGAAGAAGCTTCGCGCCATCGGTTCGCCGATAGCCGATGTCGTCGGCCCCAACCCGTTCGCCGGCTGGCAGCAGGCATTCGACCCATTGCTCGCCCCCGGCGCCCGCAACTACTGGAAGAGCCATGACTTCACCGAGCTCTCCGACAGGGCAGCTGAGGTCGTCACCGAAGCGATACGTGAGCTTCCTGGCCCGGAATGCGAGATATTCATCGGCCATGTCGGCGGTGCGGCGGGCCGTGTGGCGCAGAACGCGACGGCGTTTCCGCAACGCAGCTCGCACTTCGTCATGAATGTCCATGCCCGCTGGCGCGAACCGGCGATGGACAGGGCTTGCATCGGCTGGGCGCGCGGCCTCTATGAGGCGGCCAAGCCCTATGCCGCCGGCACAGCCTATGTGAACTTCATGCCTGAGGACGAGGTCGACCGGGTGGAAGCGGCCTATGGCGGCAATTACCAGCGGCTTCTGGAGATCAAGCAGCTCTATGACCCGCTGAACCTGTTCCGCATGAACCAGAATTTGTGGCCGAAACAAAGCCGGCGGGCCGCCTGAGCCGCCCGCATGGCAGTGACGAAAGCCCGCGCCTCCGCTACAGGCGCGGGCTTTCGCATGGCCATGGGTCTGGCTCTTCCGCGGCTCAGTTCAGATGGGCTGCCACAGCGTCAGGCGCTGGTCCTCACGAAACCGTCTCCGTTTCGTGCGCGGGCAGCGCCGCCGCCAGCCGGTTCGCCCACTCCTCGATGCCGGCCCGGTTCGCCAGCAAATCCTGCCGGATCTCGACGAGGACGGCGGGGATGCCCCGATCGTCGCCATGGACAGGCACGGCGTAGTCGGCGTCGCGGCTGATCACATAGGGCACGTTGGCCGGCCCGAGCCGCATCTCGCGATCTCCTCTTGAGCGATCGGCCCCTCAGGGAACGGGACCAAAGCGATTAACGCCGGTCTGGACAATCGCCCTCGAGACAATAGCTCTCAATTCGACAGGAACGGGTAGCTGAAAGGTGGTTGCCAATAGTGTTTGATATTACGGCGGACTGTTGCCGCGATGTGGCCCAATCAAATCGCCGAATGACAGGCACGATTTCGCCCTTCTGCCTTGTACTTGCGGGCTGAAAGGACGGTGCTATCGAAGCAGCCGCCGAGCGAGGCGGAGCGGCCCCGCTTCGCCTGAATTCCTTCGGACCGCGCTCATCATCCGCTTGTCCCTGCGAATGGAAAAATTGTTCGTCACGGCAGCGCCTAAGGGCCGATCGTTCCTTTCCCGGCCATCCGAAGTCGATAAGACTAGCGCGCAATGATGGCGGTTAGGGTCGCGCAAAAAGTGCCTGCATGTTTAATCGGCTGGGTTTTTCGGACGGAATTTTCAAACAACATCCGGAAAGCACTGGGAAAGGAGCTTGATATGCCCAGAATAGTGCCTGTGCTCGATCTGAGCCGTCTTGAACAAGGCGCGTCGGAACGCCGGACATTTCTGGCGGATCTTCGTTCCGCGTCGCGCGACATCGGCTTTTTCTATCTGGCCGGGCATGGCATCTCCTGGGCGGAGATCAGCGAGGTGCTCACCGCGTCGCGCCAGTTCTTTGCCTTGCCGAAGGCCGACAAGCTGGCGATCGAGATGGTCAAGTCCTCGCAGTTTCGCGGCTACACCCGCGCCGGCGGCGAACTGACCAAGGGCAGGGAGGACTGGCGCGAGCAACTCGACATCGGCGTCGAACGCCAGGCAATCGCGCAAGGGCCGGGAATTCCCGCCTGGACGCGGCTGCAGGGACCGAACCAGTGGCCCGCGGCGCTGCCGGATCTCAAACCGGCTCTGCTTGCCTGGCAGAGCAAGGTGACGGCCGTGGCGATCCGGCTGCTGAAAGCCTTCGCGCAATCGCTCGATCAGCCCGAGGATGCCTTCGATCCGATCTACAGCAGCGAGCCCAACCATCGCATGAAGATCGTGCGCTACCCCGGCCGTGATGCAACCGATGGCGACCAGGGTGTCGGCGCGCACAAGGATGGTGGCTTCCTGACACTGCTGCTCCAGGATGACAATAAGGGGCTGCAGGTCGATTATGACGGCAGCTGGGTGGATGTGGACCCCATCCCCGGCACGCTCGTCGTCAACATCGGCGAATTGCTCGAACTGGCCTCCAACGGCTATTTGCGCGCGACCGTGCATCGCGTGGTGACGCCGCCCGCCGGCGTCGAGCGCATTTCGGTGCCGTTCTTCTTCAGTGCCAGGCTCGATGCGACGATCCCGCTGCTTGGCCTTTCCGAGGAACTGGCGGCACAGGCGCGCGGGCCGGCCAGCGATCCGGACAATCCGCTGTTTCGCGATGTCGGAACCAATGTGCTGAAAAGCCGGCTACGCTCGCATCCCGACGTCGCTCGGCGCCATTATGCGGATCTGCTCGAAGGGGAAAGCCGGATTGGCTGACCTTCCTCCGCAAGAAAGGACAGGATTTTCGCCATTCTGCCCGATCTTTGGAAAACAATTCGTCGTATCTGTCCGCGAATCGGTTCAAAAGAGCAAAATCCGTTCGGTGTTTTCCTCCCATTTCGCCGAGCGGTGTTCCCCTCTGAAGGTTATGACCTTCTTTTTGGCCGGGCCGGTTTCGCGCCCGGCCTTTTTCTAGCCACGTTGCGCGTTGCCGTCGCCGCGCTGATCCGGCAAGTTCACCACAGCTCATTCGCCAGCCATCGACCGCGGTCCCGTGGAAAGAAGGAGAGGTTTCATGACATCCAATGTCGCAATTATCGCCGGTGCGGGTTCCGGCTTGAGCGCCTCGCTGGCGCGCCTCCTCGCGAAGGAAGGGTTCAGCGTCGTTCTGGCCGCCCGCAACATTGAGAAGCTTGGTGCCTTGCAGGCCGAGACCGGCGCGCAGGCCGTGGCAACGGATGTTTCCGATGCCGCGTCGGTGGAGCACCTGTTCGATGTCGTCGACAAGGCCGGTCCGCTCTCGCTGGTGATTTTCAACGCCAGCGGACGCGCCCGCGGACCAATAGCCGAACTCGATCCCGAGGCCGTCTGTCAGGCTTTGCTGGTTGGCGCCTATGGCGGGTTCCTGGTTGGCCAGCAGGCGGCTCGCCGGCTTGTCGCGCGAGGATCGGGCTCGATCCTTTTCACCGGCGCGACGGCCAGCGTGAAGGGGTTCGCCGGCTCCGCCGGTTTTGCCATGCCAAAATTCGGCTTGCGCGGGCTGGCGCAGTCCATGGCCCGTGAACTGGCGCCGAAGAACGTCCACGTCGCGCATTTCATCATCGATGGCGCCATTGCTTCGGCCGCGTCCGGACAGGAGTCCGGGCCGCAGGATCGCCGGCTGTCCCCGGACGCGATCGCCGAGGCCTATCTCTCCATTCATCGCCAGCAGCGCAGCGCATGGACCTGGGAGATGGAGCTCAGGCCCTGGGTTGAGACCTTCTGAAGGGGCTGGCGAGGTGCGACGTTCCGGGAGTCGACATTGCATGGGGATATCACTATATAGCGGCGGCTTCGACCGGCGCGCCAAAGCGCAGCCCTCCGGAGCGACTGTAAAAATGTGTTACGCATTGCGCCATCATTTGTGACGAAAAATCGGCTGGAAAACCGGAAAAGCAAATAGAAACAGTGGCGCGAAGCTGGATTGATCCAGCTCACGGAAGCAACCCTCCAGAATCAGAAATGTGCTTGAATCCTCGATTTCCTTTGGCTCTGTGGACCCTGCACGGCATTGACTTGCCGGCTGGCCGCGACTCGGCTGGAATGGGAGGATGCATCCTTTGCGGGATGCCGACGTTTATGATTACCAACGGCTTTGCCGCCAGGGAACAGCAGTATGAGTGAACACGCGATCGAGTTCTTGCGGGGATGGATCGGCGAAAAGGTCCATTGCCAGTCCCAGGCCAGGATCGACAAGCAGGCTGAGACCTTGGCCAGGGAATGTGCCGCCAAGGCTGCGGAAATCGGTATTCCCCTGGAAGATATCCAGGAAGAAGTCGGCGACATCCAGGAACTCATTGCCTCCCGGCTCGAGGAGGCCGCCGAGGCCGACGAGGACCAGCATGCGGTCAGCAAGGCCGCGGAATAGATTTTACCCGGAACTCTCTGTTATCTGAATGCGCGGGCCCTTCGGCCCGCGTTGTCGTCTCAGCCGAACGTTTCTTTCAGCCCGAATTTCTCTTTGACCCACGCCTTCGGCAGCGCCGGCACGAAATTGCCGTCGCGCCCGGTCATGTCGTCATTGGCGGCCAGGGCGTTAAGGATCGATTCCTCCACCGTCTGGATCACCGCATCGAAGAATGGATCGATGTCTGTATCGGGAATGAAATCGGCCTTGGCGATCCGGCCCGACGGCGCAAGTGCGGCGGCAGGATTGGCTGTCGAGAAGGCGAGAAAGATGTCGCCCGAACTGTGATAGCCAAAGCCGCCGGTCATCGCGACGCCCAGCGGCACCCGGCGTGCCAGCCGCTTCATCTGGTGCGGCAGGAACGGCGCATCGGTGGCGACAACGGCGATGATCGAACCCTTTTCGGCGCGCGGCGTGCCTTCGCGGATCGCGGGCTCCGCGAGTTCGGATCCGGCGCGCAGGCCACGAACGGTGAAATTGCGCCGCTTGCCGAAATTCGACTGCACGAAGGCGCCGACCGTGTAGGAATTTCCCTGCCACCCTATGATGCGCGACGCCGTGCCCGAGCCGGCCTTGAAGCCGAAAGTGATCATGCCGGTGCCGCCGCCGACGCTGCCTTCCTCGACCGGGCCGCCGGTTGCGCCATCGAGTGCCTGGGCAACGTGCTCTGATGTCAAATGGTGGCCATTGATGTCGTTGAGAAACCCGTCATAGGTCTCCGCCGCCACCGGCAGGCCCCAGGCGCTGTCGACCGCGATAGGCAGTACGCGTTGCATCCAGCGCAGCGTGCCATCACGCGAAACACCGCAGGAATGCGTGTTGGTGATGGTGATAGGGAAGTTGAAAGCGCCGGTTTCCTCGATGATGTGCGAGCCGGTCAGCTCACCATTGCCGTTCTGGCTGAAGATGCCGGCGAAGACCGGTGTAGCCAGGTCGGCGCGCGGTCTGGGCAGGATCGCCGTGACACCGGTGCGCACCGGCCCCTTGCCGACGATGAGCGGCCCGTCGCCTGAAATCAGCGTCGCATAGCCGACCGCGACACCGGGCACGTCGGTGATTGCGTTGAACGGCCCGGGCGTTCCGTCGAAACCGATGCCGAAGCTGCGTGCGCGCGGCTTGCCGCTCGGCGTGGCCAGATGGTGCGGATTGTCGGTCATGGTCAGAACAGCGACCCCTGATTGCCGGGTTCTTTCGCCTTGGCCGCCGGCCTGGCTGCCGGCTTTGGCCGCGCTGCGCCGCTGGTTGCCACCGCGTCCGCCGTCCCGTCGGCGAACTCCAGCGAAAGCGCCATCCCCGATGCCACGTCAGCCGCCTGCTTGATGACGGCGCCGTCGGCATCCTTCACCAGCGCGAAGCCGCGCGCGAGCACGGCCTTGTGCGAAAGCGTGGTCAAGAGGCGTTCGGCCTGGCTCAACTGGCCGCGCAGGCGCTCAAGCCGCAGCGAGATGACCCGATCCTGCCGCCTGGCGAGCGCCGCCAGCGTGTCGGCCTGCAGTTTTTGCCGGCGCGCGATCGGCGCCGGCGACAGCCGCGTCGCGGTGCGCGCGAAGCGCGCGCGACGTTCGCGCACAATGGCAAAGAACGCCGCCTGCGCGCGGGCGAGGTCACGCCCGGTCAGCGTGCGCGCCTCGTTGATGCGTCGCGACAGCGTGGCCGGAGTCAGCCTCTGGGCCTGGAGACGCGCCCGCTTGCGATCGACGCTGACGGACAGGCCGCGGCCGAGCCTGGATGTCGCCTCGTCAAGGCGTCGGCGCGGCAACGCCAGCAATTGATCGGGCGAGGGCAGGGCGCGCGCCGCCGCGCGCGCGGCCTGCCGCTTGCGTTCGAAATTGCGCAGCACCGCTGCCTTGAGCCGCGCGCCGAGGCTGGTCAGCGTCGCTTCGAGGTCGGCCTTCACCGGCACGGCGATTTCGGCCGCGCCCGTCGGTGTCGGCGCCCGCACATCGGCGACGAGGTCGATCAATGTCCAGTCGGTTTCGTGGCCGACTGCCGAAATCACCGGAATGCCTGAGGCCGCAACGGCGCGGGCCAGCGCCTCGTCGTTGAAGCCCCAGAGGTCCTCGAGGCTGCCGCCGCCGCGCGCCACGATCAAGAGATCGGGGCGCTGGATCGAACCGTCCCAGGTCAGCGCGTTGAAGCCGGTGACGGCATTGGTCACTTCCGCACTCGCGGTATCGCCCTGCACGCGCACCGGCCAGACCAGCACATGCAGCGGAAAGCGGTCCTTGATGCGGTGGATGATGTCGCGGATGACGGAGCCGGTCGGCGAGGTGACGACGCCGATGACGCGCGGCATGAAGGGCAGCCGGCGTTTGCGGCCGGCATCGAAAAGCCCCTCTGCCTGCAGCCGGCGCTTGCGCTCCTCCAGCAGCGCCATCAGCGCGCCCGCGCCGGCAGGCTCCAGATTGTCGATGACGATCTGGTAGTTGGACTTGCCGGGATAGGTGGTGAGCTTGCCGGTGGCGATCACTTCCATCCCTTCCTCGGGGCGGAATTTCAGCCGGCTCATCGTGCCTTTCCACACCACGGCGTCGAGCCGGGCACGGTCGTCCTTCAGCGCGAAATAGGCATGGCCGGAGGAATGCGGGCCGCGATAGCCCGAGATTTCGCCGCGCACCCGCACATTGCCGAAGACGTCCTCGACCGTGCGCTTCAGCGCGCCGGAGATCTCGCTCACCGTGTATTCAGTGGCGTTGGTGCGTGATTCGGATGCTGCTTCGCTCATCGGCTGATTGGGGGCTGGTTGGCGCCCCGCGTCAAGGCGCCACGATCCGTCCTACCAGCCCGGCAGGATCTGGTTCGCCTTGGTACGCCTGATCTTGGCGTAGGCAAGTGCTGCGAAATCGAATGTCCCGGCCTCTTCGACGAGCGGCACCGAGATGTTGTCCAGGCTCTCCGAGATGTGGCGGGCGAGCGCATCGACGATCTCCGGCCGCGAGGTCTGGCCGCGCATGATGCCGATGCGGCAGTCGGGCAGGGTTCCGAAGCCGTCGGCTTCGCCCAGCACCCGCATGCCGGGCCTGAGTGCGCATTCCGGCAGCACCGAGATCGCCAGGCCCGACAGAACGGCGGCGGTGATGACGGTCGCCGAGAAGCTGGTGAACAGGATGCGATAGTCGCGGTTCTGCTGGTCCAGCACATCGACGGCGGCGCGCCGCCAGATGCAATTCGGCCGGCCAAAGGCCATCGGCAGCGTCTCCTGTTCATGCGTCGCATGATTGGCCGAGGTGACCCACAGCAGCGGTTCGCGCCGCACCACTTCCGACTGGCCGCGCACGTCATTGTGCGTCACCAGCGCGAGGTCGAGATTGCCGCGCTTGATATGCTCGACCAGCCCCGGTGTCGGCTCGCAGATGACCGTCAGCTCGACGCGTGGGTTGGAGCGGGTGAAGCGCGCCATGATCTCGGGCAGGAAGCGGTCGGCATAGTCGTCCGGCGTGCCGATGCGGATCGTGCCTTCGAGCCGCTGGTCGTCGAAGGCGGCGAGCGTTTCGCGGTTGAGGTAGAGCAGCCGTCTTGCATAGGAGAGCAGCTTGTCGCCTTCCTCCGTCAGCCTGTTGGAGCGCCCCTCCTTCTCGAACAGCGGCTTGCCGATCCGCTCCTCCAGCCGGCGCATCTGCATCGACACCGCCGACTGGGTCCGGTGCACCTCTTCTGCCGCCCGCGTGAAGCTGCCGGTATCGGCGATCGAAATGAAGGTTTGCAACTGATCGAGATCGAGCGGCGCTTTCATCGGCGTGATCCATCACTGGTGTTGATGGTAAAGATTAAAAACATTCGTTGGATTAATCAATCGGCCGATGGCAAATTGCTGACATCCACATGAAGGCATGTGAATCGAAGCCGGAACGGCCGCTGTCACCAGCGCCGGCTGCTTGGCTTTGTGTGTTCGAGACTGAAGGAGACCGACATGACCACGATCGATTTCGCCACCGAGACCTCGCGCATCACCTCGCGTCCGGCCGTTGCGACGCGCGTGGCCAATACCGTCTTCAATATCTACCGCGCCTGGAAAAACCGTCGCGCCTTCTACCGCCTTGGCGAGATGTCGGACGCCGAACTCGCCGATATCGGCCTGACGCGCGCCGACCTGCATGTCGCCATCGACGTGCCGTTCGGTCGTGACCCGACGGCGATCCTGCGCGAAATCGCCAGTGATCGCGTCGAAACGATCGAGGACATCGACCGCAAGGTGGCCTGATCGGCTGATTTCGGTCCTGCTGAACCTTTTCAGGGCTCAGCGCGACCAAGGATTATGCAGGCTCCCCACTCCCTGCCGGTTCCCCGCCGGCCTGCCTGCACGTTGCCCGGTCCTCCCAAGGACCGGGCTTTTCTTTTCTGGCTTGCTCGGAAAGGGCTCTTGGTTTGGCGCCTAGCGCCGGTCCATGTCCCGCTTGAACTGGTCGAAGATCGTTTCCACGCCCTTCTGGTAGTCGTCACGCTGCTGGGCGCCGGTCTCGAACATCTTGCCGAACAGATCGTCGAACGGGTTTCGTGGCCGGCCGCTCGGATTGGTCTGCGGCGGCGGCGCCTGGCGCTGCTGCGGTGCCTGCGGCTGCGGCGCCGGCTGTCCGCCGCCAAATCCGCCCCCGCCACCTTGCCGCAGCATCTCCTCGAAGATCTTTCCCAGCGGATTGTCGCCGTAGGGGCTTTGCGTCTGCTGCGGCTGCGCCCGGCCCTGCGGCTGCGGCGTGCCGCCACCAAACATATCCTGCAGCACCTTCCCGAACGGATTGTCGCCATAGGGATTGGGTGCCGGCTGCGGCTGGCTTTGCCCGCCGAACATGTCCTGCAAGACCTTGCCGAGCGGGTTGTCCATCGGGTTCTGGGGCTGCGGTGCCTGGCGTTGTTGTGGCGCCGGAGCCTGCATGCCGCCCTGCCGCATCATCTGCTCGATGATCTCGCCGAGAGGGTTGCTGCCGCCGCCAAAACCGCCGGCGGCCTGCATCTGGTTTGTCGTCTGCTTGAACAGTCCACCCATCACCATCGAGGCGATCGCCGGCAGCATCTGCTGCAGGATCTGCTGGCTGACGCCACTCGCTTGCGCCGCCTGGCTGGCGACGGCGCGCGACAGGTCCTTCGAGCCGAACAGGTGTCCGAGAATGCCGTTGCCTTCGTCGACGCCCTGCGGCGAGAAGGCCCGGGTCGCGTCCTCGAAATATTTGGCGTGCTGGCCGCTTGCCATCGCCGTCATGAAGGCGCCAAGCCCGTAAGGATCGGCGGTGTTGCGTTGCAACCCCTGCGAAAAGGCCGGCAGCAGGGCGGCGACTGCTGCCTGTGTCTGCTGCATTGAAAGCCCATATTGCTGGGCAAGGGCCTGCATGCCGTTGCCGTTCTGGGCCTGCGCCAGCATGTCGAACAAGGTGGGCATCGGCGTCTCCTCCTGAATTCCTCGGAAGGGAGCCTAATTCGTTTCAACGGTCGATTGAAGCGGCATTTGCCGCTGGCTTAATAGGCGTATTCCATGAACACCGGCTCGATCGAGCCACCCCAGCGCGTGTGGTAGGCCGAAAGCATCTCCTCGGCGCTGGTCGTGCCGCGCGCGACCACCTCGTCCAAAGTGTTGAGGAACGAGGTCTCGTCATAGCCGTCGCGGTTCTTCTTGCCGCGGTTCTTCAGCCCGGTGCGCGAAATGGCCAGCACATCGCGCGCGATCTCGCGCAGCGTGGCGTTGCGGAAGGGCGCGGCAATGCCGAGTTCGGGCACGGCGTTGCGCATCGCCAGCACTTCCTTGTATGTCCAGCTCGAGGTCAATGCCTCGGCTGCGTCGAGTGCCGCCTCGTCGTAGAGCAGCCCGACCCAGAAGGCCGGCAGCGCGCAGATGCGCCGCCACGGGCCGCCATCGGCGCCGCGCATTTCGAGGAAACGCTTCAGCCGCACATCGGGGAACAGTGTCGACAGGTGGTTCGCCCAGTCGCCCATCGTCGGCAGGCCGTCTGGCACTTCGTTGCGCGCGGCGCCGGCCATGAACTGGCGGAAGGTGATGTGCGTCATGTCGTGATAGTGGCCGTCGCGGATGACGAAATACATCGGCACGTCGAGCGCCCATTCGACATAGTCGGCGAAGCCGAAATCGGGCGAGAAGCAGAATTCGAGCAGGCCCGAGCGCTGGTTGTCGGTGTCGCGCCAGATGTCGCCGCGCCAGCTCTGCAAACCGTTCGGCCGGCTTTCGGTGAAGGGCGAGTTGGCGAACAGCGCCGTCGACAGCGGCTGCAGCTTCAGCGACACCTGCATCTTGCGGCGCATGTCGGCTTCGCTCTCGAAGTCGAGATTTACCTGGATCGTGCAGGTGCGGTACATCATGTCGAGGCCCTTGGTGCCGACCTTGGGCATGTAACGCGTCATGATCTCATAGCGCGACTTCGGCATTTTCGGCGTTTCGGCCAGCGACCATTTCGGGCTGCCGCCGAGCCCGAGGAAGCGGATGCCCATCGGCTCGGCGATCTCGCGCACCTGCGCCAGATGCGCATTGCCCTCGCGACAGGTCTGATGGATGGTTTCCAGCGGCGCGCCGGAAAGCTCGAACTGGCCGCCGGGCTCGAGCGAGATCGCGCCCTGGCCGGTCGGTTCGACCAGGCCGATGATGCGGCCGTCGTCGATGATCGGATCCCAGCCAAGCTTTGACTGCATGCCTTCGAGGATGGCGCGGATGCCGCGCTCGCCGCCATAGGGCACAGGCGCGTTGCCATCGACATAGAAGGGGAACTTCTCGTGCTCGGTGCCGATGCGCCACTTGTCGCGCGGCTTGTTGCCCTCGGCCAGGTGGTCGACGAGTTCGTCGACGCCTTCGATCGGCCGGAAATCGGTTGTGTCGCGCGCCATCGCTGTGCCCTCAGAGACGGTCGGGTGACCGCCGGCGGTAAATGGACGAAATGTCAGTAGCCGATCAAGCGAAAAATCCTGAGCCACAGGTCAAGAGGAATTGAAGGCCACGAACCGGGCGGCCTCTTGCAAGACATCGCGTCCTACCAGTCTCCGACAGTTGCCTGCATCACCGCAAGTGCGGCCACCGCCGCCGTGTCGGCGCGCAGGATGCGGGGGCCGAGCGGAATGGCGGTCACGAAGGGCAGGGCGCGCAGCATCTTGCGCTCGTCATCGGAAAAGCCGCCCTCCGGCCCGACCAGCAGCGCGAGCTTCTTCTCCTTTACGGCCTGCAAGGCAGGCAGCGGATTGTTGGTCGAGGCGTCCTCGTCGCAGAAGACCAGCCGCCTTTCCTTGTCCCAGCCGGTCAGCAGGCGTTCGAATTTTTCCGCCTCTCGCACTTCTGGAACCGCCAGGATGCCGCATTGCTCGGCGGCCTCGACGACATTGGCCCGCAGCCGATCGATGGACGGCTTGGCCACTTGCGTGTGCTGCGTGATGACAGGCTGCAGGACGCCGGCGCCCATCTCGACCGCTTTCTGCACGAGATAGTCGAGCCGGCCCTGCTTCAGCGGCGCGAAACAATAGATGAGATCGGGGAGGGGTGGCTGTGGCCGTTGCAGCGCCAAGACCTTGAGTTTGACTGCCTTCTTCGACTTCGCCGCGATGGCTGCCGACCATTCGCCGTCGCGGCCATTGAACAGCAGGATTTCGGCACCTTCGCCAAGCCGCAGCACATGCATGAGATAATGGCTCTGCTGTTGGTCGGCATCGAACTCGGCATCCGGCCCGAGGTCGTCAGGCACGAACAGACGTTGCATCTTGTAATTGGCGCGCATCGCCGAGGAATGAGCGAGCCGGTGGCTGGCGTCAACCCTCGGCCGACGGATGCCACACCGGACGAAAGCCATGCCTCAGGACGGCAAGCGTTGTCCCGGGGGTCAGCAGCATAAGCGCCTTGTCTTCCAGCTGGCCAAGACCGGCGGGTGGGCCATATCCGGCGAAGGACCAACGCAACGCCTTGCCGTGACGCACGGCATAGGCGTTACCGCCGGTGCCCACCACCGCGCCGTCGGGCAGGCTGGACACCTCATGCATCGCCACAGCAGGGCGTCTGCCACCCGACGCCAGCCGCTCCTTGTGCAGCCTTTTGTCGACCTGTGGCGCGCGGGGCTCGGCAATGCCGAAGGCTTCGCCGAAGCGGCCGACAAAATCCCTGGCCCGTTCGCGCTGGCAAAAGAAGCAGGGCCGATGACCGGCGGCCAGCGCCGTCACCTCGTCGAGGAAGAACAACTCGGTCCAGCTGACCTTGCCTCCCGGCCTGTTACGGCCCATCGGCTCGCGCCGGACATTGCGGAATTGGCATATGCAGATGATCCAGGCCTGAAGGGCCCAGCGCTTCCTCAGCAGCGTCTTGGTCGCGGGATCGTGGATGATGCCGCGATTGCCGGTGAACAGCCCGCGCTCGGGCACGGCGTGGATGGCGCCGAACGGATCGACCCGGTTCTGCAGTGGCATAGTTCTCTCCCAGAATACGATCTTGGCTGCAATGCGGGCGGCATGATATCGCTCGTGACATCCTTTTCATGTCAGCAGGGTTTTGCGATGCGGGTGCTGGTGGTCCAGAACTACGACAATACCGGCCTCGGCCAGGTCGGTGCCGCCCTTGCGGAAGCCGGCGCCGATCTCGACGTGCGCCTTCCTTACAAGGGTGATCCCCTTCCCGAAGATGCGAACGGGCACGATGCGATGGTGGTGCTCGGCGGCGGCCAGAATGCGCTGGCCGATGATGAGTATCCCTATTTCCCCGCACTGCTCGAACTCACCCGCGATTTTGCCGGCAAGGACCGTGCCGTGCTCGGCATCTGCCTTGGCAGCCAATTGGTCGCCCGTGCCTTCGGCGGCGAGAACCGCATCGGCGGCGCCAACGAGTTCGGCTGGCGCGGCGTGTCGCTGACGCCGGACGCCAAGGCCGATCCGGTGCTGGGCGCCCTGCCGGAAAAGTTCCCGATCTTCCAGTGGCACGACGACACGTTCGAACTGCCGCAAGACGCCGTGCGGCTGGCCGGCAACGAAGTCGCCGAAAACCAGGCGTTCCGTGTCGGCCGCGCCATCTATGGCTTCCAGTTCCATTTCGAGGCCGACCGGCCGATGGTGAAGGACTGGAGTACCTCCTTCGCGTCGACCATCGCTTCGCGGCATCCCGATTGGGCCGACAAGCTCGATGGCGAAATGGCCCTTAACGGACCCGACGCCGATGCCGCCGGCATGGCGATTGCCCGCGCCTGGGTAGCCACGATCTACACGATCTAAGAGTCTGCCCCTGGCGCTCCGCGTGACATAATTGGCACGCAGCCGTGAAACCGGCTGGGGAAAACCCCTTTCATCCTTGGCTTGTGTCCGACCGCCATCCTAGAAGGCGCGCGCTCTGCATCGGCTGTGCAACCGGGATGAACCTTTTGTGTGACCCGTGCGACACACCTCCGATACAGAACGCGCCTAGAAGCGCGAAATCGTCGAAACTTTGAAGCGAATTCTCCGTTTCAACGCATTGGTAACCGCCTGGTGCACAGATGCAGGAAGCTCAACAAGAGATGACGTCCGTGAAAGCAGCGCTTCTGTCCTTTGCCATGTTGTCCGCCATCGTGCTGTGCGGTCTCGGCATCTATTCCGCCGATGCCGCCAACAACCACAACGCCGTCGACGGCTACGGCGTCACCGCCTCGCTTCGCTAAAAAAGCCGGCCCTCTCGCGACGCATCCCTGCGACGTAGCTGGGCTCAAGCTCCCTTTATAGCCATTTCCAGGATGCGTTTGTCGATCCCGTCGACGACGAGGGCGGTCAGCATGCCTGATTGCCAGGCAAGCGTGTCGACATTGACGCGGTTGGCCATCACTTCGGCCTCGGGGACGGGTGTGTGGCCGTGCACCACGATTTTTGAGAACAGGCCGGTGTGATCGTGGAAAACGTCGCGGATCCAGATCAGGTCCTGCGGGTTCTGCTTGTCCAGCGGAATGCCTGGCCTGATGCCGGCATGGCAGAAGTAGAAGTCGCCGAACGTTAACGAAAACGGCAGCGAGCGCAGGAAATCGACATGGCCCGGCGGCATCGCCTCGAGCAGGGCCTGATGTCCGCGTCTCATTGTCTCCATCTTGCCGAACCAACTGGCGTCGTTGGTGAGCGATACACCATAGGACAACGCCGTCTGGACGCCGCCATAGCGCATGAAAAGCCCTTCCGGGTCGGGGGTCCTGAGGAAATCGAGAAAGCCGATGTCGTGGTTGCCCGCCAGCATCAGATGGCGCGGATCGCGTTCGCGCGCCGCGATCAGGAAATCGATGACGCCCTTGGAGTCCGGTCCGCGGTCGACATAGTCGCCGAGATGGATCACCCGCCAGTCGCGAACCGGTTTCCACTCCAGCTCGCTCTCGATGCGCTGGTGCATGGCTGCCAGCAGGTCGAGCCGGCCATGCACGTCGCCGATTGCATAAAGTCGCACACCCTCCGGCCCATGCGCGTCGAGAAAATGGATGCCGGGTTCCGCCAACGCGTCGTGGTCTCCGTGGTCAGGCTGTCACCCGACCCTAGCGCCGGAGCTGGTCCTTGCCCATGTCGGTGACCAGACGTTTTCCGCACAGAGCCAGCGTGATGTCCATCTCCTTGCGGATGATTTCCAACGCTTTGGTAACCCCTTCCTTGCCGAGCGCGCCCAGGCCGTAAAGGAATGGGCGGCCGATATAGGTGCCCTTGGCGCCGAGACAGAGCGCTTTCAGCACATCCTGGCCGGAGCGGATGCCGCCGTCCATATGCACTTCTATTCTGTCGCCGACCGCGTCCGCGATTTCTTCCAGCGCCATGATCGAGGACGATGCGCCGTCGAGCTGGCGCCCGCCATGGTTGGAAACCACGATCGCGTCGGCGCCGGTCTTGGCCGCCATCAGCGCGTCCTCCTTGTCGAGGAGACCTTTGAGGATCAGCTTGCCGCCCCAGCGTTCCTTGATCCAGGCGACATCCTTCCACGACAGCTGCGGGTCGAACTGCTCGTTTGTCCAGGACGACAGCGAAGAGACGTCGCCGACACCCTTGGCATGGCCGACGATGTTGCGGAACGTGCGGCGCTTGGTGCCGGCGATACCCAGGCACCAGCGCGGCTTGCTGGCCAGGTCGATGATGTTGGCCAGCGTCATCTTGGGCGGCGCCGAAAGCCCGTTGCGCACGTCCTTGTGGCGTTGGCCGAGGATCTGCAGGTCGAGCGTCAGCACCAGCGCCGAGCATTTCGCCGCCTTGGCGCGGTCGATCAAATCGAGCACGAAATCCTTGTCGCGCAGCACATAGAGCTGGAACCAGAACGGTTTCGTCGTCGCCGAGGCGACATCCTCGATCGAGCAGATGCTCATCGTCGACAGGGTGAAAGGCACGCCGAATTCCTCGGCCGCCTGCGCCGCCAGCATCTCGCCATCGGCGTGCTGCATGCCGGTCAGGCCGGTGGGCGCCAGCGCCACCGGCATTGACACTTTCTGGCCGATCATGGTCGATTCCAGCGAGCGGTTGCTCATGTCGACCATCACGCGCTGGCGGAACTTGATCTTCTGGAAGTCTTCCTCGTTGGCCCGATAGGTGCTCTCGGTCCAGGCGCCGGAATCGGCATAGTCGAAGAACATCTTGGGCACGCGCCGGCGGGCGAGATCCTTGAGGTCCGCGATAGTGAGAATGTCGCTCATGATGGTCCCCGCTTGATCGTACTACTAGGAGCGTCTGCGCGCCGGTTCGGTATCGCCGGCTTCCGAACGCTGCCGCAGCCGCAGCCGTGACACGCGTTGCCAGTCGCCACTGCGCTCGGCTTCGGCCATCGACCGCTCGACATAGGTCATGTGGTCCATTGCCGCGTGCCGGGCAGCGTTGGGATCGCCGGCCTTGACCGCGGCGTGGATTGCCTTGTGCTGCGCCAGCAGCGCCTCGCGCGCGCCAGGCACGGTGAAGACCAGCAGCCGGTTCTGGAACACGCCTTCCGACAAAAGCCGGTAGCAGGAGCGCAGCGTGTGCAGAAGCAGGATGTTGTGCGCGCATTCGCAGATCGCTTGATGGAACTCGACGTCGATCTCGGCCTCGTCGTCGAAATCGCCGGTGCGATGCGCCTCGTCCATGCGCGCCATGATGCGGTCGAGCAGCGCCAGGTCTTCCGGGGTGGCGCGCCGCGCCGCGTATTCGGCGGCTATGCCTTCGATCTCGCGGCGGTATTCCAGATAATCGGTCACCGCCTTGCGATGCATCGAGATCAGGTCGGCCACCGGCTTGGTGAACAGCTGGCCGATGATGTCGGCGACATGCGTGCCGCCGCCTGCCTTGGTCGTCAGCAGCCCGCGCCCTTCCAGCGCCTTCAGCGCGTCGCGCAGGATCGGCCGCGATACGTCGAACTGGCGTGCCAGTTCGCGCTCGCCCGGCAGCCGGTCGCCGGTGCGCAGCACGCCTTCGAGGATGAGGCTTTCGATCTGCTGCACCACCTCGTCGGCGGTGCGCGAATGCTCGATCCTGGAAAAAATATCGCTCAACAGTTGTGCCTGGGAATTGAACCGGTGTCGCGCAGGATAAAGCCTGCGTCGCCAACTGGTCAAATTATTTATCCAATTGGTCGAAACGTGTCGGTTTCGCCGTCCGGCGCAATATCATCTCCGGCTAAACTTGTTGTTTGCGTCGTCAGCCTATTGGCTCTAGAGGACGCGACTGCAAGAGGGTCTAGAGAACCCCGGGGGACAAGCCGTGTCAGACGACCCGTCCAATCTCGAATTCCAGCCGCGCGCCAAGGGCAGCGTCATGGGTTTCCCCGCGCATGAGGGCCGGCCCGGCGCGCTGGGAGAGGTCCATGCCAGGCCCCATCCGCTCATCGAAAAGCCGCGCGTCCTGATGCAACTCGCCTTCATGACCGAGGGTGGCTCCGGCGTCGACCATGCCGTGCTTTCCGAACTGTCGCGGCGTCTTGGCATCGCCGCGCCCGACCGTCAGGCCCGCCATCACGCCATGAAATGGGGCAAGGGCTCGCTGCGCTGGGAACGGCATACGGAGTTCTCGACCTATCTGTGGGAAGGTCCGCTTTCCGAAAGCGGCAGGGCGCAGGAGGACACACCCTTCGGTAACGGCTTTTCGCCGCCGGGCACCGTCATTTCGGGTATCCGGCTCGAGATCCGCAAATGGACGCAGGCGAGCGAGCGGCTGATCGCCGCTTTCGATCCGACCAGCCTGTGCTACTCGCTGGTCGAGCGCGGCAATGCGGCCATCGTCACGGATTTCCGTCAGGATGGCGACGGCATGACCCGCATATTAGTGCTTGACCGCGGCCTGACGCCGGCGCGCACCGGGGCGCTGTCGCAGCGGCTGATCGACATCGAAACCTACCGGACGCTCGCCATGCTCGGCCTGCCGCTGGCGCTGACCTTGTCCGGCCGCGCCCGCCGCATCGAGGACAGGCTCGCCCAGACCACGCTGGAAATGAAGGTTGCCGAGACCCGTGACAGCCAGACTTTGCTCGCCGACCTGACCGAACTTGCCGCCGAACTGGAGGCCGACGCTGCCTCCAGCCTCTACCGCTTCGGCGCCAGCCGCGCCTATGACGGCATCGTCGTCGAGCGGCTGGAAGCGCTCGAGGAAGAGGCCGTGCCAGGCTACGACACCTGGGGCGGGTTCCTGCAGCGCCGGGTCGCACCTGCCATGCGCACCTGCCGGTCGGTCGAGGAGCGGCAGGCCAATTTGTCGCGCAAATTGACCCGCGCCACGACGCTGCTGCGCACCTGGGTCGATGTCGAGGTCGAGAAGCAGAACCGCGATCTGCTCGCCTCGATGAACAACCGCGCGCGGCTGCAGCTGCGCCTGCAGCAGACCGTCGAAGGACTCTCGGTGGCCGCCGTCTCCTATTACGTCGTCGGCCTCATCGGTTATGTCGCCAAGGGCGCCTCGATCTTCGGCCATGCTTTCGCGCCGGAAGTCGTCACCGCTGCCTCGGTGCCGGTCGCCATCCTGCTGGTCTGGTGGGGCGTGCGTCGCGTGCGCCGCATGCATTCCGAGCCGGCCAAGCACCCCGGCGAATAGCGGCAGCCCTACGCTCCAACTTGCGGGGAGGGTCGGCTCATGATCGTAGCGAAGCAAAGATCGTGAGCCGGGGTGGGGGTCTTCATAAGCGCCGCGCTGCCCCCACCCCGCTCACTTCGTTCACGACCCTCCCCACAAGAGGGAGGGTAAGACAGCGGCAGATTGCCGCTGCGGAAGGTTCTCTCTCGTCTCGTGAACGTGGGCTCCGCCACCACGGCATTTGCAACCAGCGCGCTTCACTGGTAAAAGATTTTGACCAGTCAAGCAAAATGAGGCTGCTGATGTCCGGCCTGGCCATGCCGAAACCTGACGACGCCACGATGCGCCGGCGCGACGAGATCGTCGCCGACATGCGCATCATCGTGCCGGGCGAGGGTGTGGTCGACGCGGCCAATGCCATGCGCGCCTTCGAGAGCGATGGCCTGACCGCCTATCGGCAATTGCCGCTGGTCGTCGTTCTGCCCGAGACGGTGGCGCAGGTCTCCCGCCTGCTGAAATACTGCAACGACCGCAACATCCGCGTCGTGCCGCGCGGTTCCGGCACCTCGCTGTCGGGTGGCGCGCTGCCGCTGGAAGACGCGGTGCTTCTGGTGATGAGCCGCTTCAACCGCATCCTTGCGATCGATTTTCCAAATCGCATCGTCGTCGCCCAGCCGGGCGTCACCAATCTCGGCATCACCACCGCCGTCGAGCAGGAGGGCTGTTACTACGCCCCCGATCCATCCTCCCAGATCGCCTGCTCGATCGGCGGCAATGTCGCGGAGAATTCAGGCGGCGTGCACTGCCTGAAATATGGCCTCACCGCCAACAATGTGCTCGGCATCGAGATGGTGCTGATGAATGGCGAGGTGGTGCGGCTCGGCGGCAGCCATCTCGATGCCGAGGGCTATGATCTGCTTGGCGTGATGACCGGTTCCGAAGGCCTGCTCGGCGTCGTCACCGAAGTCACGGTCCGCATATTGAAGAAGCCGGAGACGGCGCGCGCGCTGCTGATCGGCTTTCCGACCAGCGAGCAGGGCGGCCAGTGCGTCGCCGACATTATCGGCGCCGGCATCATTCCCGGCGGCATGGAAATGATGGACCGGCCGGCGATCCACGCGGCGGAGGATTTCGTCCACGCTGGCTATCCCCTCGATGTCGAGGCGTTGCTGATCGTCGAGCTCGACGGGCCGGGCGTCGAGGTCGATCACCTCATCACCGCTGTCGAGGCGATCGCCATAAGCAACGGCTCAACCACCTGTCGCATCTCGCAATCCGAGCAGGAGCGGCTGAGCTTCTGGGCCGGCCGCAAGGCGGCCTTCCCGGCGGTCGGTCGCATCTCACCCGACTATTACTGCATGGACGGCACAATCCCCCGCAAGGAACTGCCGCGCGTGCTCGCCGGCATGCGCGAGCTGTCGGAAAAATACGGTCTCGGCGTCGCCAATGTCTTTCACGCCGGCGACGGCAATCTGCATCCGCTGATCCTCTACGATGCCAATGTTCCCGGCGAACTCGACAAGGCCGAAAGTTTTGGCGCCGACATATTGCGCCTCTGCGTCAAGGTCGGGGGCGTGCTGACGGGGGAACATGGGGTCGGGGTCGAGAAGCGCGACCTGATGCCGGAAATGTTCAACCAGGTCGATCTCGACCAGCAGATGCGCGTCAAATGCGCCTTCGACCCCAATCACCTGCTCAACCCGGGAAAGGTGTTCCCGCAACTGCGCCGGTGTGCGGAGCTGGGAAGGATGCATGTGCATCGCGGGCAAGTGGCGTTTCCGGATATTCCGAGGTTTTGAGAGGATGCTGTTCCGGGACCAGACCCTTGCGGCCATTGTGTCGGGCGAAGCGACGCTCGCCTTTCGCCGCTGGCGGCGGCCGACGGTCAGGGCTGGCGGGCGGGTGAGAACGGCGTCGGGCGTCGTGCTGATCGGCGATATCACGGTCGTGGAGATGTCCGCACTGACGGAAAAGGACGCGAGCGCGGCTGGCTTTCCGACACTCGCGGCGCTGCGGGAGATGCTTGGGCCTGATGACGGCACCCCGGTCTATCGCATCGAACTCACCGGTCTTGAGCCCGACGAGCGGGTTGCCTTGCGCGGCGAGGCCTCGCTGTCAGATGCGGATTGGCACGTCCTGACCCTGCGCTTTGCCCGCTGGGACAATGCGGCGCCTGGCTATTTCCCGTCGATCCTGCGGGTAATCGGCGCCCATCCGGAAGTGCGGGCGGCGGACCTGGCGGCCAAGGCCGGCGTCGAGACGCCGAAATTCAAGCAGGATGTCCGCAAGCTCAAGGAACTCGGGCTCACCGAGAGCCTCGAGATCGGTTACCGGCTGTCGCCAAGGGGCGAAGCCGTGCTCGAGAAGCTCAGGGAGCACAGGCTTTGACGACTTTCACCCCGAAAACGTCAGGCGAAGTCCTGTCCACCATTGCCTGGGCGGTGGCAGAAGGGACGCCGCTCGAAATTATCGGCCATGGCTCCAAGCGCGGCATCGGCCGTCCGTTGCAGACCGAGCACACGCTCGACCTGTCGAAACTCACCGGCGTCACTCTTTATGAACCCGCCGAACTGGTGCTGTCGGCCAAGGCCGGCACGCCTTTGGCCGAGATCGAAAAGCTGCTGGCGGACAACGGCCAGCAGCTCGCCTTCGAGCCGATGGACTACGGCCCGCTGCTCGCCGGCGAACCGGGCAAGGGCACGATCGGCGGCGTGCTTGCCGCCAACCTCTCCGGTCCGCGCCGGCTAAAGGCGGGCGGGGCGCGCGATCATATCCTCGGCATCAACGTCGTGTCCGGCCGGGGCGAAGCTTTCAAGTCCGGCGGACGCGTGGTCAAGAATGTCACCGGCTATGACATGTCGAAGCTGATGGCCAACAGCTGGGGCACGCTGGCCGTTTTCACCGACGTCACCTTCAAGGTGCTTCCTGCCGCCGAGACCGAGGTGACGCTCGCGGTCCGTGGCCTGCTTGACGACGCCGCGGCGAGCGCCATGGCGCTGGCACTCGGCTCCAGCGCGGAAGTGTCGAGTGCCGCCCATCTGCCGGAGCGGATCGCCGCGCGCGTAGCCGGCGGCGCGCTCGGCAGCGACGCTGCCACGCTGCTGCGCGTCGAAGGTTTTGGCCCGTCCGTCGCCTATCGCATCGCCGCGCTGAAGATGCTGCTCGGCAAGGCCGGACCGCTGGAGGAGATTGCCGGCGAGGCTTCGCGGCTGATCTGGCGCGACGTGCGCGATATCAGGCCTTTCGCCGACAGCAGCGAAAAACCGGTCTGGCGCGTGTCGATGACACCTTCCCAGGGCCACCAGATGGTGCTGACCTTGCGCATGCAGGCGGCCGTCAGCGCCTTCTATGACTGGCAGGGCGGGCTGGTGTGGTTGCGTATGGAGGAGGGCGATCCGGAAGCCGCTCTGCTGCGCGGGCTGTTGCGAAAACATGGCGGCGGCCATGCGACGCTGGTGCGCGCCGTCCCCGCCCATCGCGCCGCGCTGCCGGTGTTCGAGCCGCAGCCGCCGGCGCTGGCAGCGCTCAGCCAGCGGCTGAAGCAGGAATTCGACCCGAAGAACATCCTCAATCCCGGCCGCATGGCCTAGGACATCAGCGATGCAGACGAATTTCTCATCCGATCAGCTCGCCGACCCGCATGTCGCGGAATCGGAAAAGATCCTGCGCAAATGCGTGCATTGCGGCTTCTGCACCGCCACTTGCCCGACTTATGTGACGCTCGGCAACGAGCTCGATTCACCGCGCGGGCGCATCTACCTGATCAAGGACATGCTGGAGAACGGCCGTCCGGCCGACAAGGAGATCGTCACCCATATCGACCGCTGCCTGTCGTGCCTTGCCTGCATGACCACATGCCCTTCGGGCGTCAACTACATGCACCTGGTCGATCACGCCCGCGCCCACATCCAGGAGACCTATAGCAGGCCGCTGCTAGACCGCCTGACTCGCGCCATGCTGGCCTTCGTGCTGCCTTATCCCCAACGTTTTCGCGCCGCGCTCAAGCTGGCGAAACTCGGCAAGCCCTTCATCGGCCTGTTCGAGAAGATCCCGGCACTAAAGCCACTCGCCGCCATGCTCAAGCTCGCGCCGGCTTCAATCCCGGCGGCCTCGCCGATGGCCTCGCCGGGCGTCCATGCCGGGCAGGGGGCCAAAAAGGGTCGCGTCGCCATTCTCACCGGCTGCGCGCAGTCGGTGCTCGATCCCGCCATCAACGACACGACGATTTCGCTGCTGACGCGCCTCGGCGTCGAGGTCGTGGTGCCACCGGGCGAAGGCTGCTGCGGCGCATTGGTCCATCATATGGGGCACGAAGAGGCCGCACTTTCCTCGGCAAGACAGAATGTCGATGCCTGGACACGCGCCATGGACCAGGGCGGGCTCGACGCCATCATCATCACCGCGTCCGGTTGCGGCACGACGATCAAGGATTATGGCTTCATGCTGCGGCTCGATCCGGCCTATGCCGGCAAGGCCGCGCGCGTCTCGGCGCTGGCCAAGGACATCACTGAATATCTGGCCGCTTTCGACATGCCCGAGCCGGTGCGCAAGCCGGGCACGGTCGTCGCCTATCACTCCGCCTGTTCGATGCAGCACGGCCAGAAGATCATCCGCCAGCCGAAGGAGTTGCTGGCCAAGGCCGGTTTCATCGTGCGCGAGCCGCGCGAGGGCCATCTGTGCTGCGGCTCGGCCGGCACCTACAACATCCTGCAGTCCGAGATTTCGGCAAAACTGCGCGACCGCAAGGTGAAAAACATCGAGGCGACGGGCGCCTCGATTGTCGCCACCGGCAATATCGGCTGCATCACCCAGATCGCATCGGCCGCCAGCATGCCGGTGGTGCACACCATCAAACTGCTCGACTGGGCCTATGGCGGGCCGAGGCCGGAGGGTGTTCAGGACGAGAGCCTGATCGCCGCGGAGTAGGGACCGGCGCCTACTCTGCCGCCAGCCTGTCCGCGGTGCCGTAGGTCGACTCGTACAGCGCGCGCTGGCGGCTGAGCGCCACCATCGTGTTGCGCAGCAGGATCGCCACCGTGATCGGGCCGACGCCGCCCGGCACCGGCGTGATCCAGGAGGCCACGTCTTTCACACTGTCGGTGTCGACGTCGCCGACGATGCGGCTCGTCCCATCGGGTTCGATCTCGGAATTGATGCCGATATCGATGACGGCAGCTCCTGGCTTCACCATGTCGGCCTTGATCAGTCGCGGCCTGCCCACGGCGACGAACAGCGCGTCGGCGCGGCGCGCATGCGCTGCGACCGATCGCGTCATGTGATGGCAGACCGTGACCGTCGCGCCTTCGCTCATCAAGAGGAAGGCAATCGGCTTGCCGACGATTTCCGAATGGCCAACGATGACGACTTCCAGCCCCTTGAGGTCGAGGCCGGTCTCCTTGAGCAGTTCGACGGAGGCAGCCGCCGTGCAGGGCGCCAGATCAAGCTGGTTATAGACGATGTTGCCGATCGAGGCCGGGTGCATGCCTTCGACATCCTTGAGCGGATGCACCGCCGCCTGCAGCGTCTTGACCGGAATATGTGCGGGCACCGGCCGCTGGATGATGATGCCGGTGACGCGTGGATCGGCGTTCAGCCCGTGGATGGCCGCTTCCAGTTCGCCCGAGGTGATGGTGGCGGGAAAACGCCGTTCCTCGAAATCGATGCCGGCAAGCTGCGCCTTGGCGCGTTGGTTGCGCACATAGACATCCACGGCATCGGTATCGCCGACGGTGATCGAGATCAGCTTGGGCGCAAAACCCTCGGCCTTGGCAATCGCCGCATCCTCGCGCACGGCGGCGATGATGCGCTGGGCAACCGGGCCGCCCTTGAGATAGCGGCTGTCGTCGGGCAGGGACATGGCTGGCACTCTTTTCTTGCGTTGGCGCCGAGATAGCAAAAGACCATCGAAAATGGCAGCATGAAAGCGAAGCGCCATGCCTTCTGCGCGACGCAAGGACGCGGGCTTTGTCGCAGGTGCGGGACGCCGATCAAAGAAGAAGGGCAGCGCGGTTTCCCGTGCTGCCCTTCTTGACTGACCGCATCCCCATACGGCCCGTCCCCCGTTATTCCTTCCGACTTCAGGAAACGATGTGCTTCCCGACCAGATGATTCGCTGCGGCTATCATATCACCTCGACCGTGGTTCCGACATTGACCCGTTCATAAAGGTCGACCACGTCCTCGTTGCGCATGCGGATGCAGCCTGACGACACCGCGCCGCCGATCGTCCATGGCTGGTTGGTGCCGTGGATGCGGTATTCGGTCGTGCCGAGATAGAGCGCGCGGGCGCCGAGCGGGTTCTCGATGCCGCCGGCCAGATAGGTCGGCAGATAGCGGCCCTTGGCGGCTTCGCGCTTGATCATCTGCGCCGGCGGGCGCCAGTCCGGCCACTCGCGCTTGTTGGTGATCTTGTGCGTGCCCGACCATTCGAAGCCTGGCTTGCCGGTGCCGACGCCGTAGCGCCGCGCCTTGCCGTTCTTCTCGACCAGATAGAGGAAATTCTGCGTGGTATCGATGACGATCGTGCCCGGCTTCTGCGGGCCGTCATAGGCGACTTCCTGCGGCAGGTAGATTGGGTTGATCTGCGGGCGCATGACCATGCGTTTCGCCGGCGCCTGCATGGCCGCCGTCTGCACGCGGTCTGGCTGTGCCGGTTGCGCGGTGCGCAGGCGCGGCTGCTGGCGGTTCTGCCGCACAATGCCGGGCGCATTGCCGAGCTGCAGCACCCAGGGGGCGGAAAGGTCGGGGCTCACCATCACCGGCGGCCTGTCGGCATAGCGGTCGCCAGCGGCCGAGGGTGTGACGCCGGCAAACACAGCCACGGCGCCGAGCACGGAAAACACAACTCTCTTCATCGGGAACGCACCTTGGATCGTCTGATACACCGGGTGGAAACGCTCCCCGGTCCAGCGATCATTGGCGCGCAAGCAGCAACCGAAACATGAATCGGAATGCGTAAAATGCGGTTCTGTCAGTAAACCTTTTGGTGTGGTTACCGCCGGGTTCAGGAATCTGGTAAAGCCACGGTAAAGCAGCGCCAGAGCGCGTTAACGGATGGACTTTTCGCAATGAGCAATGAAAACACCGGCCTGCTTGCCGGCCCCGACGGGGTCGCGCGCTGCTTCTGGCACGGCAACCTGCCCGACTATCTGCACTATCATGATCATGAATGGGGCCGGCCGGTGGCCGACGACCGCAGACTGTTCGAAAAGATCTGCCTCGAAGGGTTTCAGTCCGGCCTGTCGTGGCTGACCATCCTGCGCAAACGCGAGAATTTTCGCGAGGCCTTCGCCGGCTTCGATTTCGACAAGGTCGCCGCTTTCACCGACAAGGATGTCGAACGCCTGCTCGGCAATGCCGGCATCATCCGCCATCGCGGCAAGATCGTCTCGACCATCAACAACGCCAAGCGGGCCCGCGAAATGGTCGACGAGTTCGGATCGCTCGCCGCCTGGTTCTGGAAGTTCGAACCCGGCAAGGCGGAACGGCCCGAAATCGTCGACCTCGCTCATCTGCGCGCCAACCCGACGACGGCGGTCTCGGTGCGGATTTCGAAGGAACTGAAGAAGCGCGGCTGGAGTTTTGTCGGCCCGACCACGGTCTATGCCTTCATGCAAGCCATGGGCTTGGTCAACGACCATCTAGAGGGCTGTGTCTGCCGCAAGCAGGTGGAGAAGGAACGCAAGGCGTTCAAACGGCCGACGTAGCTCCCTTCTCCTCGTTCATGGGGATAAGCCCAGCCGCATGCCTAATCCTGCGATCAAGAAAATATGGAACCAACGAAGCGGGCGGTTTCAGGTGCCGTTGACGCTGGCCAGGAACAGTCCGGCGACGATCGCCGCCACCGTGGCCACCGTCGGATAGATCACCAGCAGACCGGTCACCAGGGCGTCGCGCAGGGAGGAGCCCTTGCCGGTGTCGGCGGGCGCATCGAACGGCCCGACAGCCTGGCCAACTGGTTTCGGCGCATGGGTGCTGGCCGGGCGCAGCCGCGCTGGCAATTCGCCGGCATCGCCGTTGGCATGGAATTTCACTGCGCTGGTCATGTCCCGAACCCCTTCGTGTCGATGCGTCATATCGGCTCCGATTGTGTCGGCACGATGCCGCGCCCATGGCGGGATTGTTTCATTCTCGGTGCGTTTCTATTTCACCGTAGTTCGCTTCTGTCTTCTTTTGACCCGAGCAGGTCTGAAGCACCCGCCCTTGCCGCTCTGCGCTTCATCGTTTAGGACACGCGCGTTGCGAAAATCGCAACATTGTTGACCTGCAAGCATCACGAAACACCGGGCAAAACACCTCATGGCCGACAAATCGGAAAAGACGAAAGCGCGGCTGCCGCGCGGTTTTGCCGACCGCAGCGCCGAGGACATCCGCGCCGTCGAAAAGATGACGGCGACGATCCGCTCGGTCTTTGAGCTCTACGGTTTCGAACCGGCCGACCAGCCGCTGATCGAATACACCGATGCGCTCGGAAAATTCCTGCCCGACCAGGACCGGCCGAACGAGGGCGTGTTCTCTTTCCAGGACGATGACGAGCAGTGGCTGTCGCTGCGCTACGACCTGACCGCGCCGACGGCGCGTTTCGTCGCCGAGAATTACGAGCGCCTGCCAAAGCCCTACCGCAGCTATCGCTCCGGCTGGGTGTTCCGCAACGAGAAGCCCGGCCCCGGCCGCTTCCGCCAGTTCATGCAGTTTGACGCCGACACGATCGGCACACCGGGCGTCGCCGCAGACGCCGAGATGGCGATGATGATGGCCGACGTCATGGAAGCGCTCGGCGTCAAGCGCGGCGACTACGTCATCCGCGTCAACAACCGCAAGGTACTCGACGGCGTGCTGGAGGCGATCGGCCTTGGCGGTGACGAGAACGCCGGACGCCGACTGACCGTGCTGCGCGCGATCGACAAGCTGGACAAGCTCGGGCCGGAAGGGGTGAAGCTCCTGCTTGGCCCGGGGCGCTGGGATGGCGGCAAGGAAGGCGAAGGCGATTTCGCCAAGGGGGCAGGCTTGAACAACGGGCAAGCCGAGGCGGTTCTTCAGGCAACGGCGAGGAATGCGCAGGCCGGCCAGGATTCCATGGTCAATTCGAACGCGACCTATCAGGAAGGCGTCGGCGAACTTGCGATCATCGAAGCGCTGGTCAGGGCGGCGGGATATGGCGAAGACCGCATCGCCATGGACCGCTCGGTGGTGCGCGGCCTCGAATACTACACCGGCCCCGTCCTGGAGGCTGAACTGCTGGCCGAAATCCCCAACGAGGACGGCCAGATCGTGCGCTTCGGCTCGGTCGGTGGTGGTGGGCGCTATGACGGCCTGGTCTCGCGCTTCCGCGGCGAGCCGGTGCCGGCGACCGGTTTTTCCATCGGCGTCAGCAGGCTGATGACGGCGCTGAAGAACCTCGGCAAGCTCGAAAGCGCCGACGTGATCGCGCCGGTCGTCGTCCTGGTCATGGACAAGGACACCGAAAGCCTCGGCCGCTACCAGAAGATGGTGAGCGAATTGCGCGCCGCCGGCATCCGTTCCGAAATGTATCTCGGCGGCGCAGGCATGAAGGCGCAGCTGAAATATGCCGACCGGCGCGGCTGCCCGGTCGCCATCATCCAAGGCGGCGACGAGCGCGCCAAGGGCGAGCTGCAGATCAAGGACCTGATCGAAGGCGCGCGCATGTCGGCCGAAATCACCGACAACGCCGAATGGCGCGCCGCACGTCCGGCGCAGGTGACGGTGGCGGAAGGTGAATTGGTCGCGGAAGTGAAGAAGATCCTGGCGGCGCAGGTCGAGGAGAGGGCGCGTGGCAAGTAGAGGCCGCCCCGCTGGTCCCAAATCAGCTGATCGTGCGATACGGAGGCCAAATTGACCTCCCGCTTCCCCGCCATCGCAGCCGACATCACCAGTCTCTTCGCCACCCGCAACACGCATGCGGTAGAGGTCGCCATATTGCAGCCGGCGGACCCGTTCCTCGACATGGCCGGCGAGGATCTGCGCCGCCGCATCTTCCTTACCGAGAGCGAGACCGGGCAGACACTGTGCCTGCGGCCGGAATTCACCATTCCGGTCTGCCTTGACCATATAGGCTCGCAGGCCGGCACGCCGCGCCGCTATTCCTATCTCGGCGAAGTCTTTCGCCAGCGCCGCGAAGGCGGCAACGAGTTCTTCCAGGCCGGCATCGAGGATCTCGGCGACCGTGATACGGCGGAAGCCGATGCCCGTTCGGTGGCCGACGCGCATGCGCTGCTTTCGCTGGTGCTGCCTGGCCGGTCGCTTGAGGTCACGCTGGGCGATCAGGGCATCTTCGAAGCGGTGCTGGCGGCGCTCGGGCTGCCGCGCGGCTGGCGCATGCGGCTGGCCCGTGCCTTCGGCTCGGCGCCGATGCTGCAGGCGGCATTGGCCGACCTTGCCAACCCGCCGCGCAACGGCCAGCTTTCCGGCGACGTCGCTGCCCTTGTCCTTGACGGGGATCTTGAAGGTCTTTCGGCGCACATCGCCGACGGCATGGAAGAGGCCGGCCTGTCGGCATCGGCCGGCCGCGCGCCCTCCGATATTGCGCGGCGGCTGATCGAGAAGGCCGAATTGCGCAGCGTGCGGCTGTCGAACGAGGCCTTCGCGGCGCTGAAGAACTTTCTGGCGATCGACGTGCCGCTCGATGGCGCGGCGCAGGCGCTGGAAAGCTTTGCCGCCGGCGCCGGGCTGTCGCTTGGCGCCGCGCTGGAGAAATTCGCTGCCCGTGCCAAGGCGATCGAGGCGCATGGCTTGCCGGCGGCAAAAATCCGCTACGATGCCGCCTTCGGCCGTCCGCTCGATTACTACACCGGTGTGGTCTTCGAAATCGCGGCGCAAGGCGGCGAGCGTCCCCTGGCCGGTGGCGGCCGCTACGACCGGTTGCTGACCCTGCTTGGCGCCAAGACGGCCATCCCCGGCGTCGGCTTTTCCGTCTGGCTCGACCGCATTGAGGCGTTGCGGGAGACGACACCATGATCACTCTGGCGATCCCTTCGAAAGGCCGGCTCAAGGAACAGGCGCTGGAGGTGCTGGCCAAGGCCGGCCTCGCCATCAGCCTGCCCGGCGACGAGCGCAAATATCATGCCCGTGTCGAGGGCCTGGACAATGTCGAGGTCGCCTTCCTGTCGGCTTCCGAGATTGCAGGCGAGATCGGCCAGGGCGCGGTCGATCTCGGCATTACGGGCGAAGATCTGGTGCGGGAAAACCTCGCCGATTGGGAAGCCCGCGCCGAAATCGTCGCCCGCCTCGGCTTCGGCCATGCCGATGTCGTGGTGGCGGTGCCCGAAATCTGGCTCGATGTCGACACCATGGCCGATCTCGACGACGTTGCCGCCGATTTCCGCCAGCGCCACGGCCGGCGGCTGCGCATCGCCACCAAATACTGGCGGCTGACGCAGCAGTTCTTTTCGCAGAAACACGGCATCCAGGTCTATCGCATCGTCGAAAGCCTCGGTGCCACCGAAGGCGCGCCGGCGGCTGGACTGGCCGATGTCATCGTCGACATCACCACCACCGGCTCGACGCTGCGCGCCAACCATCTCAAGGTGCTGGGCGACGGCGTGGTGTTGAAGTCGCAGGCCTGTCTGGTCGCGTCGAAAAAGGCGCGTACCGCAGGCGATGAAGCCACCTTGCGCGACATCGCGGCGAAGATGGCGGTGGCGGTCGGATAGCCAAACCACCGCTCCGAGGGACCGGAACTCCTCGACCATCGACAGGATTTCCACTGCCACGCCGGGCTGATAGACTCGGCGCGGCCTGGGGAGGAAACAGCGATGCCGGTCAATCTCGACGAGCTGAAGAACGCCACCAATCTGCGCGGCCGCGCTGGGCGCGCCGGCAGCGTCTTTATCGCACCCATCGACGGCAGGGCGCACGTCTCGGGCGAGCGCAAGGTGCCGCTGCTCGATAAGACCATTCCCGCCCTTTTCTCCGACACGGCCAGCAAATACGCCACGCAAGATGCCGCCGTCTTCGTCGGCCAAGACAAGCGCTTCACCTGGAGCGAACTATCCGACACGGTGGATGCGCTGGCTGCCGGCTTCCTGGCACTGGGTCTCGAAAAGGGCGAACGCGTCGGCATCTGGTCGCCCAACCGCTGGGAATGGCTGGTGACGCAGTTCGCCACGGCCCGCATCGGCCTGGTCCTGGTCAACATCAACCCGGCCTACCGGCTGACCGAGCTGGAATATGCGCTGAACAAGGTCGGCTGCAAGGCTTTGGTCACGGCCGCCAGTTTCAAGACCTCGGACTATCTCGGCATGATCGAGACGCTGGCGCCGGAGATCGCGAAGGCCACGCCGGGCAAGCTGAAGGCGCAAAAATTGCCTGATCTGAAGATCGTCATCCGCATGGGCGAGGACAATTCGCCGGGCATGTTCAATTTCGCCGACGTGCTGGCCATGGCCGGCCGCGACGAGCATGACAGCCTCGACCGCATTTCCGAGGGGCTGAAGCCGAACGACGCCATCAATATCCAGTTCACCTCGGGCACGACGGGCGCGCCCAAGGGCGCGACGCTGACGCACCACAACATTGTCAACAACGGCAATTTCGTCACCGCCGCGATCAAGCTCACCGTCGACGACCGGCTCTGCATCCCGGTGCCGCTCTATCATTGCTTCGGCATGTCGATGGGCACGATGGGCTGCGTCACCAAGGGCGCGACCATGGTGTTTCCGGGCGAGGGCTTCGACCCGGGCGCCACGCTGAAGGCGGTGGCGCAGGAACGCTGCACCGGCCTCTATGGCGTGCCGACCATGTTCGTCGGCATGCTCGACCATGCGGATTTCGCGACCTTCGATCTCTCCAGCCTGCGCACAGGCATCATGGCCGGTTCGCCATGCCCGATCGAGGTGATGAAGAAGGTGGTGTCGCTGATGCATATGTCCGAGGTGACCATCGCCTACGGCATGACCGAGACCAGCCCGGTCTCGTTCCAGAGCGGCGTCGACGACCCTCTGGAAAAGCGCGTTTCCACCGTCGGGCGCATCCACCCTCATGTCGAGGTCAAGGCCATCGACGCCGACGGCGCCACCGTCGCGGTCGGCGCGCCGGGCGAGCTCTGCACACGTGGCTATTCCGTGATGAAGGGCTATTGGGACGACGCCGAAAAGACCCACGAGGCGATCGACGCCGATGGCTGGATGCACACCGGCGACCTCGCCACCATCGACGCGGAGGGCTATTGCAATATTGTCGGCCGGGTCAAGGACATGGTCATCCGCGGCGGCGAGAACGTCTATCCCAGAGAGGTCGAGGAATTCCTCTACCGCCATCCCATGGTCAGGGAGGTGCAGGTCTTCGGCATTCCCGACCAGAAATATGGCGAAGAGCTGTGCGCATGGATCGTGCTCAAGCCCGGCCAGATCGCCACCGAGCAGGAGATCAAAACCTTCTGTGCCGGCCAGATCGCGCACTACAAGATCCCGCGCCACATCCGCTTCCGCACCGAATTGCCAATGACGGTGACCGGCAAGCCGCAGAAGTTCCTGATGCGTCAGGCGATGGTCGAGGAACTGGGGCTGGTGGCGCAGAAGACGGCGTGAACGGGTGAATGCTTCGATCTGTCGGTGCGCGAATGCAGCCACGGTTCGCAGAAGCACGCAGGGGCTTGGATGAGCGGTTTCGGACGATCGATGACTTCCTATGCGATGCCGCTGGCCGCCTTGGGGATGGCTGTCGCGGTCAGAGCGAGCGGGCTATCGGTGGACCAAGGTTCGCTGAACGCCAGGATCCTTGTCGGTGCGCTGTCGAGTGCGATCATGTTCGTCACCATTTTCGTGGTGCTCGACCACGCCGAGGCGGTGGCTCGGCGGGTAGGGGAACCGTACGGCACGCTGGTGCTGACCTTTGCCGTCACGGCAATCGAAGTATCGATCATCGTTTCCATGATGCTGCATGGTGAGAACAACCCGACGCTGGCACGGGAGTCCGTCTTCTCGACGGTGATGATCACATCCACCGGCGTTGTCGGCATGTGTCTCGCGCTTGGCGGCTGGCGTCATCGCAAGCAGGCCATTTTGCGGCAAGGGACCAGTGCCTATCTGGCGGTTCTGATCGCGCTGACCGTCATGACGCTTATTCTGCCGACCTACACCCGGGCCACGGATCCCGGCACGTTTTCGGCAGCCCAACTTGGTTTCGTCAGCGTCCTTTCAGTGCTGCTCTATGCAAGCTTCGTGTTCGCGCAGACCGTCCGGCACCGGGAAGACTTTATCCAGGGACAACCACACGACGTTTCGGTGCGCGCTGCCCCTCACGAGAACATCTCTGCCAGCGCTCTGGTGCTGATGGCCGGGCTGATCGGAATTGTCATGCTCGCCGAGCAGGTCGCGGCAAGCGTCGAAGATACGCTCGTTGCCTATCAGGTGAGTCAGGCTGACAGCATTGTGGGGGCAATGATCGCGGGGCTGGTGCTGATGCCGGAGGCCATTTCGGCGGTGCGCGCTTCACTCAACAACGAGCTGCAGCGCGGTTTGAATGTCGCGATGGGTTCGGCTTGCGCCACGATCGGCCTGACCATACCGGGAGTCGCAGCCGCCAGCCTGCTGACGGGGAGAGGACTGACCCTGGGGCTGCCGGCTGCTGATGCGGTCCTTTTGGTCTTGGCGCTTTTCATATGCAATGTAAGTTTCAGCACTGAAAGAACGACGTTCTTGACCGGAATGGTCCATCTTGTAGTATTTTTTACTTATGTATTTTTGATATTTGTACCATGAAATATTTTGTGCAGGTGAACGGGATGAGGCATTCGCTGATCAGGAAACCGTTGCCGACCGGGTTATCGAGAGAGCAGTCATCCGCTTCAACACCAAATTGCCGATGACGCCAAGAGGGCGGCACTCTTGATTGCCTCAGATCGCGGATTTGAGGTGATCGATGAAGGCGCGCAGCTTCGGCAGGATCTGGCGCTTGCCGGGGTGATAGAGGAAGACGCCAGGCGTCATCGCCGCGACGGTGTCCAGCACGGGCTCGAGTTTTCCCTGGGCAATCGGACCTTCGGCGACCGGTCGCGGCGTCTGCGCCAGACCGATCCCTCGCATGGCGGCCCCGAGCAATGTCGGATAGTCGTGGGCGATCAGCGGACCTGAGACCATCGCCTCGATCGCTTCGTTGCCGTCGGCGAACGTCCACGGCGCGATGGCGCCGTTGGAACGACGCAGGCGCAGGCAGGCATGCCGGCGCAAATCGTCGATACGCTCAGGGCGGCCATGGCGATCGAGATAGTCGGGACTGCCCACGACCACGAACGAGAAGGACGGCGTCAGCCGCACCGCCACCATGTCGGTGGCAATGAACTGCCCGAGGCGGATGCCGGCATCGAACCCGCCTGTCGCCAGATCGACCATCTCGTCGCTCGCGGCGATCTCCAGTTCGACTTCGGGATAGGCCTGGCAGAACGACGCGATCACCGGCTCCAGGATCAACGGCACGACGGCGCGCGGCACCGACAGGCGCAGCAGGCCGGTCGGCCGCTGGCCGACGTCACGCGCGGCCTCGCCCGCGGCGACGATCTCCTCGAAGCCGGGGCCGGCACGGTCGAGGAAGCGCTGACCGGCCTCGGTCAGGCCGACACTGCGTGTCGTGCGGACAAACAGCGCCGCGCCGATGCGGGCTTCCAGCGCGCGCACCGCCTGGCTTACGGCCGACGGCGTCACGCCGAGATCGGCGGCGGCGCGGCGGAAGTTGCGGTGTCTGGCGACAGCCAGGAACACCTCGACGCCCTCCAGCGCCCCGTGTCGGATTGTGTAGTTATGCTTCATGGGTCATTGTGATTACACCGGATAGTCGAACGATGGAAGCGGGTTTAGGTAAGAGCTTGAGACAGGAGCATCTTGCCATGACCGATGAACTTGATGGAGTGCGCGACCATTATCGCGCGACCGGCCTGACTGAACGGTTGAGGACGGTACTGGCTGAGTTCGGCCCGGAGCATCAGCTTCTCACGCCGCAGCAACTGGGCACCCTCGACCAGTTTCACACCCGTGGGCTTGCGGCCACCGCCGAGCTTGCCCAATTGGCTGACATCACCGCTGACATGTCGGTTCTGGACGTTGGCGCGGGCGTCGGCGGGCCGGCGCGCTTCCTGGCTGCGACTTATGGCTGCCAGGTTATCGGCGTTGACCTCAGCGAGCCTTTCGTGGATGCCGCGCGCTACCTGACCGAGCGCACCGGGCAGGGCGAGCGTCTGTCGTTCCAGACCGCCAACGCCCTGGAGCTTCCGTTCGATGATGGCCGTTTCGACATCGTGCTGCTGCAGCATGTGGCGATGAACATCTTCGACCGGGGGCGGCTCTATCGCGAGATTCGCCGCGTGCTGAAATCAGCCGGCAGGTTTGCCACCTTCGACGTCGTGTTGGGCGGCGGCCAGCCGCACTATCCGCTTCCCTGGGCGCGAACACCGGCGACGAGTTTCCTCATGACAATCGATGCGACGCGTGAGGCGATCGAGCCGGCCGGCTTCCGTATGCTGGCATGGCAAGACGACACCGAGGCCGCCAAGGCCTGGTTCGCACAGATGCGGGCGTCGGGTCCGCCGCCTTCGCCAAATCTCGGCGTGGTGATGGGGCCGGACTTCGCCGAGCTTGCAGCCAATTTGGGACGAAATCTCATGCAAGGCCGGCTCGGCATCCTGACCGCGGTGTTCGAGGCCGCGCCGGCCAACAGCTGACGGGAGACCACAATGTCGACGGAAATCCTTTTCCAGATCCAGCTCGTTCTCGGCTATGTCGCATGGCTGCTGTGCTTCGGTGCCTACATCTGGCCCTGGCTGAGCTCGATGGACGGGGTCGCGGCGCAACGCGCCATTGCCACCCTGCACAGTTTCCGTTTCTTCGGGCTCGTCTTCATCCTTCCGGGCGTCGTCAGCCCCGACCTGCCCGCCAGCTTCGCCACCGTTGCCGCCTATGGCGACTTCGCAACCGGGGTGTTGGCCATGCTGGCATTGTTTGCCGTAAGGATACGCCCGCTTTTCTGGCTATTCGTCGTTGCCTTCAATGGCGTCGGGACCATCGACCTCATCGTCGATTATTATCAAGCCATCCAGGCCGATCTTCCTGCCCATGCGGGATTGCTGGGTGCGACCTATGTGATCCCGGTCATCTACGTGCCGCTGCTGATGATCACGCACGTCGCCGCGTTCTATTTTCTGCTACGTCCCCATCAGAACGCGACTCGCGCCATTACCAACGAGGCGGCTGCTTCGTAGATATTCGGAGGTCCGCTGGACGCGCCGCAGCCCATTATCGCTGGCACGCCCTTTAGCGCCGTCCGCTCTGGATCACCGACGGCCGCGGCGCCGAGCCTGGCTCCTGCACCAGCGGTCCGAGCAAGACCTCTCCGAACAGCGGCTGGTAGCTCCTGCGCACTGCCGGATCCTCCTTGAAGGACAGCGCGTACTGGCCGATCTGGTGGAAGTAGGTGATGCGCGCCCGCACCAGGCTTTCGTCCTCGGGATAGCCCATGGCGCGGAAGGAGCGGATCAACAGCGCGATGCGCAGATCGTCCATGTCCTTGACCTCCCGCGCCAGCTTCTTCGACGTTCGCGACCAGTCGCGGACCGCCAGGTCAAGCAGCGGGCTGAACGGCGCTTCATCGACCCAGACATGCACGATGTCGGTGAAGAACTGCAGGCCGTCTATGTCGTGCCTGTCGCGCATGGCCCGGAACGGCGCGCAATTGGTGTTTCGCCATTCCTGCAGCAGGCCGTCGCGAAGATCGGCAAGGCTGGCGAAGTGGAAGTAGAAACTGCCGCGCGTCACCTTGAACTGGCGCGCCAGGCGATCGATCTTAACCTCGCCGATGCCGCGCTTCTCCAACACCTTGCGCGCGGCCGTGATCCAGGCCTCGCGGCTGAGCGTCTGCCGCGCCGCTTTCGCAGGCGGGGCGGCTTTGGACGGTCTCTTGCTTCTGGCCGGGGCGCTTTCGGCTTTCATCTGATCAAGACCTTCATCGCCATGCGCGACGCCTGCAAACCATTCGTCGGCTTCGATGCGCTTCGCGACTCATCAAGTGTCCATCTATCGCGGACGGCGCAACTCAGGGCAATGCGCTGATCCGCTCCAGCATCAACTCGAAGAACGGCGCCGGGTCGATGCGTCGCAGGACATTGCAGTTCTTGCGCCGGCCGGTGACATGCCACCAGTCGACCACGGTCATGCCGATCGTCTCCGGCGAGACGATGTCGACCGTCACCGCGCATTGGCGCTGCTCATAGATTTGCGGCGCCAGCAGATAGCCGGTGACGCAGGCATCATGGATGGGGCGCGCCGGCGTTTCGAATTTGTGCGTGCCGTACTGGCGGTAGAAGTCGGCCAGATTGGCGGCCTCGACCGCCGCGCGGCTGCCGGTTGCCCGCAGTCGGTCGAGCCATTCCGGCGTCATCAGCGCGGTGTAGGTGCAGTCTATGCCAGCCATGGTCACCGGCACGCCGCTGTCGAATACCTTATGCGCGGCATGCGGATCGACGAAGATGTTGAATTCCGCCGCCGGCGTGGCGTTGCCGCCCTGGAAGAAGCCGCCGCCCATCAGCACGACTTCGCGCAGCCGGGGCACGATCCTCGGCTCCATGGTCATGGCCATTGCGAGATTGGTCATTGGCCCCAGCGTGCAGACGGTCAACTCACCCTCCGGCGCGTCCATGATGGTGCGCACGAGATAATTCACCGCGTGTTCGCTCTGCAGAGGCGTCACCGGTTCGGGAAGATCGGCGCCGTCGAGGCCGGTTTCGCCGTGAACATATTCGGCAGTGATCAGCTTGCGCACCATCGGCGCCGGGCATCCGGCATGCACCGGCACATCGGCCCGCCCGGCAAGCTCCACCACCTTGAGCGCATTCTTCGACGTCAGGGCAAGCGGCACGTTGCCGCCGACCGTGGTGATGCCGACCACGTCGAGTTCGGCCGGCGACCCCAGCGCGAAGAGGATGGCGAAGGCGTCGTCCTGGCCCGGATCGGTGTCGATGATGATCTTGCGTGGTGCCATGTTTGAGCGCTCTTCCTTTTGCGATCGAAAGCCTATTGATGAGGCCGTTCGGATGTGTAGAAATACAGTACTGTATCTTATGTTCAAGACAGGGTGTTCGAAAATGGATGCACAAGAGCGCGGCGATTTTTCCGAAATTCCGATCCTCGACGTCTCGGCGCTCTATGGCGACGATGAGGGCGCCATCCGGGCAACGGCGGCGACGCTGCGCCGCTATCTCGAGACGATCGGCTTCCTCTATGTCACCGGGCATCCCATTCCGCGCGCCGATGTCGAAGCCGTGCGCGAAGCCAGCAAAAGCTTCTTTGCCTTGCCCGAAGAGGAAAAGGCGAAGCTGAAAATCGACAGGAATTTCCGCGGCTATCTGCCCTTTGCCGGCTCGACCATCGTGACCTCGTCGGTGGCAACCGTCAGCAAGCCCAACCAGAGCGAATCGATCTTCTTCATGCACGAGGTCGGCGCCGACGATCCAAGGGCCTTGGCCGAAAAGCCGCTCCAGGGCCCCAACCAATGGCCCGACGAAACGGCACTTGCCGGTTTCAGGGAGACGATAGAGCGTTATGTCGACGAGATGGGGACGCTCGCGCGCAAGATGGTTCGCGCCATCGCGCTCTCGCTCGGACTGCCCTCCGACAGCCTCGACCGCTATTTCGAGCAGCCGACGACCTTCCTGCGGCTGCTGCACTATCCGACGCAGCCCCACGAAGAAGGCCTCTTCGGCTCGGCGCCGCACACCGACTACGGCTTCATCACCTTGCTGGCGCAGGACAATGTCGGGGGCCTCGAGGTCAAGAACAAGGCCGGCGACTGGGTTCCGGCACCTCCCGTTCCAGATTCCTTCGTGATGAATGTCGGCGACATACTGGCGCGCTGGTCGAACGACCAGTTCGTCTCGACGCCGCACCGGGTCATCAACCGGTCGGGGCGCGAGCGCTATTCGCAGCCCTTTTTCTTCGATCCGTCCATGGACGAGACGATCGAGGCGCTGTCGGTCTGCGTGCCGGCCGGTACGCAGCCGAAATACGGGCCGGTGCTCTACGGCGACTATCTGATGGAGCGCATCGACAAGAACTACCACTATCGCAAGAAGAAGGCGGCGGAAGCCGCCGGCGCATAACGGCAAACAAGCAAAAGAAAGGGGAACAGCAATGAATGCATATCTGCGAATGACCGGCCTTGCGCTGGCGATATCCACCATGGCCTGGGGCGAGGTTTCCCAGGCCGCCGAGGTTGCGAAATCCACCGACGTCAAGCAGAGCGGAACGCTCGCCGTCGCCAACACGCTGGACTATGCGCCGTTCGAATATCTCGATGCCGACGGCAAGCAGACCGGCATCATCATCGAACTGGCCGGCGAGGTGGCCAAGCTCGTCGACGCCAAGCTCGACGTGCAGCGCACGCCCTTTCCCTCGATGATCCCTGGCCTTGCGGCCGGCCGCTTCAAGATCGCCTGGGAGACGTTCTCGGCGACGCCCGAGCGGCTGAAGCAGGTCGATTTCGTCATGTTCCTCAAGGCCGGGCTCGCGGTCTCGACATCGCCCGACAAGAAGGCGAGCTTCAGCGGCGACACCCCGCTCTGCGGCAAGCGCGTCGGCGTCTCGGCCGGCAGCGCCTCGGACTTCCTTGTCGACAAGCTGAGCAAGGAGTGTACCGACAAGGGCCAGGCGGCCATCGCGAAGTCGGTCTTCAACTCCTCGACCGATATCGTCCAGGCCGTGCTGTCGGATCGCGTCGACGCCCGCATGGACGATGCCACCGCTTCGAGCTATTTCGAGGTGACGAGCAAGGGCCAGCTGCTGGTGCTGCCGACGCTTTACGAGGTCGCGCCGCTCGGCATGGCGATTGCCAAGGACGACAAGGAGACCGCCGACATGATGGTGGGCGCGCTTGCCGAACTGTTCAAGAACGGCACCTACAAGGCTATCCTCAACAGATACGGCATGGGCGCCTACGCGATCAAGGAACCCTATTTCGTCGGCACCATGGACGCGCTTCGCGCCGAATAGGAATTGCCCGGCGCCTGATCCTAAGTCAGGCGCCGGCCAGCAACCAGGAGACCATTGATGGGCGTGGCCCACCCGACCGAGATTGGCGTCGAGCCCGGCCTTGCCGCCGCCGTGTCACGATTGACCGTCGTGCCGCAGCGCCGCTACGGCATCTGGATCGGCACCGCGTTCGCCTTGCTGCTGGCCTTCCTGATCGTCCGCGCTTTTGCCAGCAACCCAGCCTTCGCCTGGGGCACGGCCGCCGGCTACCTGTTCCATCCCTCGATCATGCGCGGCCTTGGCAACACGCTGGTGCTCACCGTCATCATCATGGCGCTGGCGATCGTGGTCGGCACCGTCATCGCCATCATGCGGGTGTCGCCAAGTCCGGTGCTGCGCGCCTTCGCGGGGGTCTATGTCTGGTTCTTCCGGGGTGTCCCGGCGCTGATCCAGCTGATCTTCTGGTTCAACCTGTCGCTGCTGGTGCGCGAAATCTCGCTCACTCTGCCCTTTCTGGGCACGCCGTTTTCTGTGCGCACCAATGATTTCATGACCCCGTTCTTCTCCGCGGTCGTCGCGCTTTCGCTGTGCGAGGCCGGCTACATGGCCGAAATCATCCGCGCCGGCATAAAGTCCGTGCCGTCGGGCCAGGCGGAAGCGGCGAGTGCGCTCGGCATGCCCTACCGCATGATCCTGAAGCGCATCACCCTGCCGCAAGCCATGCGCTTCGTGCTGCCGCCGACCGGCAACGAGGCGATCAACCTCCTGAAGATGACGTCGCTGGTGACCTTCATTGCGGTCGACGACCTGTTCTACACCGCGCAAAGCATCTATGCCCGCACCTTCGAGACCATCCCGCTCTTGATCGTGGTCGCCTTCTGGTACCTCGCCGTGGTCAGCATCCTGTCGGTTGGGCAGCATTTCCTGGAGCGCCATTTCGGCCGTAGCGACACGCGCCGTGAACCTCTGACGATGCGCGCCTTGCGCAATGTGATCAGCCTGCGCGGCATTGCCCGATGAGCGATGTGAAGTCCGATAATCGCGCCCGCTTCGGCGTGCCGGCCGATTCCATGGTGTTCGCGCGCGGCGTGCGCAAAACCTATGGCTCGCTCGAGGTCCTCAAGGGTGTCGACTTCGACGTGCCCGAGGGCTCGGTGGCCTGCATCATCGGCCCGTCGGGATCCGGGAAGAGCACGTTCCTGCGTTGCATCAACCATCTGGAAAAACTGAGTGGCGGCATCCTGTTGGTGGACAGCCAGTTCGTCGGCTACGACCTCCAGGGCGACAGGCTCTACGAGGTCAAGGACGATCTCCTGTGCCAACGCCGGGCTGAGATCGGCATGCTGTTCCAGTCGTTCAATCTGTTCTCGCACATGACGGTGATGGAGAACCTGATCGAAGCGCCGACGCAGGTGCGGCGCGTCCCGGTCGACCAGGCCAAGGCCGAAGCGGAAGTCCTGCTAAGGCGCGTCGGCCTTGCCGACAAGGTCGACCGCTATCCGCGCGAACTGTCCGGCGGCCAGCAGCAGCGTGTTGCGATCGCGCGCGCCATGGCGATGAAGCCGAAGGTGCTGCTGTTCGACGAGCCGACATCGGCACTCGACCCGGAACTGGTCGGCGAGGTGCTGCAGGTGATGCGCGATCTGGCCGAGAGCGGCATGACGATGGTCGTCGTCACTCACGAGATCGGCTTTGCCCGCGAGATCGGTGATCAGCTCGTCTTCATGGATGGCGGTGTGATCGTCGAACGCGGTGCGCCGCGCGAGATGATCGCCGACCCGAAATCGCCGCGCACCCGCGAGTTTCTGTCCCGCGTTCTCTGACGTCCGGTTGATCATTTGTCACGCGGCCAACACCGCCGCGCCGAGGCTGCGGATGATCTTGGCCAGTTCGACGCATTCTCCATGCCTTGCATTGTTGCGCCGCCAGGCGAGGCAGATCATGCGCTGCGGCATCGGTTCCTGGAACGGCACGATCTTGAGGTCAGGGATGGTGCCGGCGGGGCCGGTCGCCATTTCGGGGATCAGCGTGACGCCGAGCCCGTGCGCCACCATCTGCAACAGCGTGGTCAGGCTGGTGGCGCCGTAGCTGGCCATCGCCACCGGCCGCACATTGCCGCAGACCGCCAGCGCCTGTTCGCGCAGGCAATGGCCCTCTTCCAGCAGCATCAGCCTTTCCAGCGCCGGGCTTTCGGGCGGAACCGGCGGCGAGGCGAAGGCCGGGTCGCCCGCCGGGACGGCAAGGAAGAACCGGTCGGAAAACAGCGCCTCGGTGATCAGGCCCGGATGATCGAGTGGAAGCGCCGCGATGAAGGCGTCGAGCTTGCGCGATGCGATGTCGTCGACCAGCGTGGCGGTGACCGCCTCGCGCAATTCGAGCAGCAGGGCCGGAAAATGCTTTTTCAGTTCGGGCAAAGCGCGCGGAAGGAGATAGGGCGCGACCGTCGGGATGATGCCCAGCCGGAAGCGTCCCTCCATGGCGGTGCGGCCGCGCCTTGCCGTCGTCTCGACGTCGCGTATGTCGGCCAGGATGCGTTCGATGCGCGGCAAAAGCGCGATCGCTTCGTCGGTCATGCGCACCGACTTGCCGCCGCGTTCGAACAGCCGGCAGTTCAGCCTCTGTTCCATCTCCGCGATCTGCGAGGACAGCGCCGGCTGGCTGACGCCGGCCAGTTTTGCCGCGCGTCCGAAATGTAGCGTCTGCGCCAGCGCGTCGAAATAATGCATCTGGCGAACTGTCAATCCGATCATAAGAAAATCCTATCGAAAGGAACAGGAAAGGCAATTTGTTTTTATCGCCAATGCGGCCTAGTCTGGAATCATTCCAAGATGGTGCGGCCGACGAGCCGCCCCCCAAAATCCTGGCAAAGATCAAAACTCGGCAAAAATCGGAGACTGAAGATGGACGCGAACACCGATGACAAAAGCGCGGGCAAATGCCCGGTTGCGCACGGAGCCGTTGGCAGGACCAACCGTGACTGGTGGCCGAACCAGCTGAACGTCCAGATCCTGCATCAGCAGTCGTCGCTGTCCGACCCGATGGGTGAGGCGTTCGACTATGCCGAGGAATTCAAAAGCCTCGACCTCGACGCCGTCATCAAGGATCTGCATGCACTGATGACGGATTCGCAGGAATGGTGGCCGGCCGATTTCGGCCACTATGGGCCGCTGTTCATCCGCATGGCGTGGCACAGCGCCGGCACCTACCGCATCGCCGATGGCCGCGGCGGCGCCGGGGCCGGACAGCAGCGTTTCGCGCCGCTCAACAGCTGGCCTGACAACGTCAACCTCGACAAGGCCCGCCGGCTCTTGTGGCCGATCAAGCAGAAATATGGCCGCAAGATTTCCTGGGCCGATCTGCTGATCCTCACCGGCAACGTCGCGCTGGAATCGATGGGTTTCAAGACATTCGGTTTCGCCGGTGGCCGCGCCGATGTCTGGGAGCCAGAGCAGGACGTCTACTGGGGCCCCGAAGGCAAGTGGCTGGCCGACGAGCGCTACAGCGGCGACCGCGATCTGCAGAACCCGCTCGGCGCCGTGCAGATGGGGCTGATCTACGTGAATCCGGAAGGGCCGAACGGCAATCCGGATCCGCTGGCCGCGGCACGCGACATCAGGGACACCTTTGCGCGCATGGCGATGAACGATGAGGAAACCGTGGCCCTCATCGCCGGCGGCCATACGTTCGGCAAGACCCACGGTGCGGGCGATGCGAGCCTGGTGGGTGTCGAGCCGGAAGGTGCTGATATCGAGCAGCAGGGCCTCGGCTGGGCGAGCAAATTCGGCACCGGCAAGGGCGGTGACTCCATCGGCAGTGGTCTGGAAGTCATCTGGACGACGACGCCGACCAAATGGAGCAGCAACTTCTTCGACAATCTGTTCGGCTTCGACTGGGAGCTGACCAAAAGCCCGGCGGGCGCGCATCAGTGGACGCCGAAGGGCGGTGCCGGCGCCGGCACGGTGCCGGACGCGCACAATTCGGCCAAGCGCCACGCACCCTCCATGCTGACCACCGACCTCGCGTTGCGTTTCGATCCCTCCTACGCAACGATCTCGAAGCGCTTCCACGAGAATCCGGATCAGTTCGCCGACGCCTTCGCCCGCGCCTGGTACAAGCTCACCCACCGCGATATGGGCCCGGTCGCCCGTTATCTCGGCCCGTTGGTTCCGAAGGAAGAGCTGCCCTGGCAGGACATCATCCCGGCGGTCGATCATGTGCTGATCGACGAGCAGGATGCCGAAGCGCTCAAGGCGAAGATCCTGGCTTCGGGCCTGTCGGTGTCGCAGCTGGTCTCGACGGCGTGGGCGTCGGCCTCGACCTTCCGTGGTTCCGACAAGCGCGGCGGCGCCAATGGCGCGCGCATTCGCCTCAGCCCCCAGAAGGACTGGGCCGTCAACCAGCCAGCCGAACTCGCCAAGGTGCTCGACAAGCTCCAGACGATCGCCAAGGACTTCAACGCCGCGCAGACCGGCAGCAAGAAAGTCTCGCTTGCCGACCTGATCGTTCTCGGCGGCAACGCAGCGATCGAGAAGGCCGCGAAGGCCGCCGGCCACAGCGTCGACGTTCCCTTCTGGCCCGGCCGCATGGACGCCTCGCAGGAGCAGACCGACATCCACTCCTTTGCGCCGCTGGAGCCGATTGTCGACGGCTTCCGCAACTATGTAAGCGGCAAGCAGCGGCTGACCGTCGAGGAAGCGCTGGTCGACCGGGCGCAACTGCTGACGCTGACCGCGCCAGAAATGACGGTCCTCGTCGGCGGCCTGCGTGTTCTCGGCGCCAATGCCGGGCAGTCGAAGCACGGCGTGTTCACCAAACAGCCGGAAACGCTGAGCAACGACTTCTTCGTCAACCTGCTCGACATGGGCACGGAGTGGAAGGCGACATCGGACGCCAAGGACGTGTTCGAAGGCCGCGACCGCAAGACCGGTGAAGTGAAGTGGACTGGCACTCGTGCCGACCTGATCTTCGGCTCGCACTCGCAGCTGCGCGCGCTCGCCGAAGTCTATGCGACGGCGGACGCCAAGGCGAAGTTCGCGAAGGACTTCGTCGTGGCCTGGACCAAGGTGATGAACGCCGACCGCTTCGACATCGCCGGCTGATCCAGACAAGCTCTATCCAACAAAAAAGGCGCGGGCCGTGGCCCGCGCCTTTTGCATCCGGCTTTCGGGATCAATCCTTCTCGAAGATGCGTGCCTTGGCGACGACACCGGCGATGGCGCCGCCGATCAGCGGGGCGACGATGAACAGCCAGAGCTGGCTGAGCGCCGCACCGCCGGTGAACAGCGCCGGGCCGATGGAGCGGGCCGGATTGACCGAGGTGCCGGTGACCGGGATCATGGCGAAGTGAATGCCCGCCAGCGTCAGGCCGATGACCAGACCGGCAAAAGCCGTCGAGTGCTTTTCAGCGGTAACGCCGAGGATCACCGTGACGAAGGTGAAGGTGCCGATCAGCTCCCACAGGAACGCCGAGCTCATGCCCCATTTCGTCTCGTCCCAGCCATTGGCGCCGAAGCCGCCTGTGTGGCCGCCGGCCTGGCCGGAAACGATGATCCACAGTGCCAGCGAAGCCAGGATGGCGCCGATGATCTGCGCGATCCAGTAGGGGATGACGTCCTTGGCCGGCAGCCGGCCGGCGAGGAAGACGCCGAGCGTCACCGCCGGATTGAGATGCGCGCCCGAAATCGGGCCGATCGCATAGGCCGCGGCGATGAGACCGATGCCGAATGCCAGACCGATGCCTTCCTGGCCGAGCGGCAGCGCGCCGCCGAAGCCGCCCGTCACCACCGACGCCGTGCCGATGAACACCAACAGAAATGTGCCTAGAACTTCCGCCAGATAAGTTTTCATTGCCCTCTCCTCGTAGCGATCCGCCGGTTCGCGTTTTCCGCGCCGCGAATCATGGTGTGAAGAGTATTCCCAACGGAAAAACTTGGAAAGCAGAGCAGTTGCGCCACCTGCCGTGCTTGCAGTCGCCAGTTGCGAACATTAGAGACCTTGCATCTATTGATCGATCTGCTGTTGCCGGCCCGCAATATTTATCGATCGGACAGATTTCAGGCGGCCACTTCGTCGCGTGGCGGAGCGGGGTTCAATCCGAACGCGAAAGGCTCTAAGAGCAGGCGATAAATCTCGATTTGATGGAATGATCAATGCGACTGGGCGGACGGCTGGCTGCGGCCATCGAAGTGCTGGAGGACATTGGCCGGCGTCACCGGCCGGTGGCTGATGCGCTGAAGGATTGGGGCCTGTCACACCGCTTCGCCGGTGGCGGTGATCGCGCGGCGATCGGCAACATCGTCTACGACGCGCTACGCCACAAACGTTCCGCCGGCTGGCTGCTCGGCGAAGACACGCCGCGCGCAGTCGGCTTCGGCGCGTTGCTTCTCGAATGGGGCCAGACGGCGCAGTCGCTCAACGACGCGCTCGACGGCGACAAGTTCGCGCCGCCGCTGCTCAGTGCCACCGAGCTGCAGACGATTGCCGGTCGCCGGCTTGCCGACGCGCCGCCCGCGGTGCGTGCCGACATACCAGATTGGTGTGAACCGCTTTTCGAACGGGCTTTTGGCGAGGCGTGGGTCGGGGAGGGCGCGGCGCTGGCGACCCGCCCGCCGCTCGACATAAGGGTCAACACGCTGCAGGCCGATCGCGCCAGGGTGCTCAAGGAACTGGCCGATACAGGGGCGCAGGCCGCGCGGATCGCACCGCTCGGCATCCGCATTCCGCCCATCGACGGCGACGGCAGGCACCCGAACGTGCAGGCCGAGCCCGCCTTCCAGAAAGGCTGGTTCGAGGTCCAGGACGAGGGCTCGCAAATAGCGGCAACACTTGCCGGCGCCGAGGCCGGCATGCAGGTGCTCGACTTCTGTGCCGGCGCCGGCGGCAAGACATTGGCGCTGTCGGCTGCGATGGACAATCGCGGCCAGATCTTTGCCCATGATGCCGAAAAAGCGCGCCTTGCGCCAATCTTCGACCGCATCCGCCGCTCGGAAAACCGCAACGTGCAGGTCGTCACCAAGCCGGCCGAACTCGCTCCGCTCTCCAACCACATGGACATCGTGCTGGTCGACGCGCCTTGCACCGGCAGCGGCACCTGGCGGCGCCGTCCCGATGCCAAATGGCGCCTGACGCAAAGGCAGCTCGATGCCCGCAAGGGCGAGCAGTCGGCAATCCTCGATGCCGCACGAGCCTATGTCAAACCCGGCGGCCTGCTGGTCTACATCACCTGCTCGGTATTCTCCGAGGAGAATGGCGAGCAGATCGCCGCGTTCCGCGAGCGCAACAGCCGTTTTGTTCCGATTGACCACCGCGCACTTTGGGAGAGCCATTTCCCCGGCCACGAGGCGGCCGCGCGGATCGGTTCCGCCGGCGAGATCTCACTGTCGCCGTTGCTGAGCGGCACGGACGGGTTTTATTTCTGCGCGCTGCGCCGGACCAACTGAGCCAGCCGGATCCCCGGCCACTCAACCCATGACGGCCGACGGGACGAATTGTTGCAGTGCAGCAATTGAGATTGCCTGCTGCCCATCCCTCTGCAATAAGCTTTGCCAGACAAACGAAGGCAATTGCGATGGCAGCAAAGATCGTACCGGCCCCGGACTATGAGGATCGCGTCAGGGCGTCCTTCGCGCGCCAGCAGGCGATGGCGACGATCGGCGCCGAACTGACGCTGGTGACGCCAGGCATCATCGAGATCGAGATGCCTTATTCGGCGGCGCTCACCCAGCAGCATGGTTTCCTGCATGCCGGGGTGATTTCGACGGCACTCGACTCGGCCTGCGGCTATGCTGCCTTCTCGCTGATGCCGGAAAACTCCGGCGTGCTGACCATAGAGTTCAAGGTCAATCTTCTGGCGCCGGGCAGGGGCGAACGCTTCCTGTTCCGCGGCTCGGTAACCAAACCCGGCCGCACCATCATCGTCGCCGACGGCCAGGCTTATGCCTTCGCCGCCGACGGCGAGGCCAAGCTGATCGCCACCATGACCGGAACGATGATGACGGTGGTTGGGCGTGACGGGATTGCTGGGTGATGGCCAACGTTACGAGAATTGGCGGCAAGGACGTCCTCTTCGTCATGGCGGCGCTGGCCGAATATGGCCCGCATCTGCAAAAACTGTTCACACCGCTGATGACGGGCGTCGGTCCGGTCGAGGCAGCTGTCACGCTGGGCGCGGAACTGTCCTGGCTGAAGTCGCAGCAGGCGTTGCCGGACCTTGTCGTCTCGCTCGGCTCAGCCGGCAGCCGGACGCTGGAGCAGGCGGAAATCTATCAGGCCGTCTCCGTCAGCTATCGCGACATCGACGCCTCGCCCTTGGGCTTCGAAAAGGGGGCGACCCCTTTTCTCGATCTGCCGGTCACCGTGCCGCTGCCGTATCGTATTCCTGAAATCAGGCAAGCCACGCTGTCGACCGGCGGCGCCATCATCACCGGCGCTGCCTATGATGCAATCGCGGCCGACATGGTCGACATGGAGACCTTCGCCTGCCTGCGCGCCTGCCAGTTGTTCGACATCCCGCTGATCGGCCTGCGTGGCATTTCCGACGGTGCGGCCGAACTGAAACATGTCGACAACTGGACGGACTATCTGCACGTCATCGATGAGAAGCTGGCCGGGGCGGTCGAACTGCTGGGGCAAGCGATCGCCTCCGGCGCGGTCGAGCTTCAGGCTGGCTGACGCGGCAGGTTCCTGGCGTTGCCGAACAGCACACCGATCATTCGGAAACGGATGGCGCTGTCGTTGTTGATGTAGGTAAGCGATCCCGGCTCATGGTCGAGGGTCCAGCGTCCAGCCGTGCCGTTGTCCCATTCACTGGCGTAGCCGCCATCCATCATCCGCCAGCGCCCGCTGCGCGTCTCGCCGTCTTCGAGCAGCATATGCGCGGCGCCGTCGTTCTCGAAGTAGACGTAGGCTTCCTTGCCGTTTCGCTCCAGCACATGAGTCGTGCCAGGAATGAGGATCGCAAGACTTTCCTTTTGCAGTGCCGTCATGATTTTCTCCTGGTTGAATTCGACGATTGCCTCGACCGGCGTCGCCACATAGAGTGGGCTTGTAGTCAAGGTACTTGACTACTTAAAGGGATATTGAAAATTGGTCAAGCATCTTGACGAAAAAACCGATGCGCTGCCTGACCATGTCGGCTGGCGGCTGTGGCAAGCAAGCCGGGCCTGGCAGACCGAATTCGCCGCCGCGATGCGGGCCGCCGGTCACGGCTGGTTCACCGAAGCGCGCGCCGGACTGCTTGGACACATCACCAGGGGTGGCATGCGCCAGTCGGCGCTGATCGAACGCTCGGCAATCTCCAAGCAGGCGATCCAGCAGTTGCTCGACGGGCTCGAGGCCGACGGCATCGTCGAGCGCTTGCCCGATCCGCAAGATGGCCGCGGCAAGCTGGTGCGCTATACGCGCAAGGGGCTGGATGCCTTGCGCGACGGCGATCGCGTCAAGATCGAGATTGAACGGCGCTATATCGGTCGCCTTGGCGCAGAGCGGTTCACGGCGCTGATGGGCGCTTTGCGGGCGCTTGCGGCCGGACAGCCCGCGGCAAGAGATGACAAGGCCGGCGCGGAAGATCAAATCGTGGAATCGAACTGACCGGCGCGGCCTCGCAACCCATTGCGTCGACTCATTTCTTTCTCTAAACGCTCGCCATGAAAACAGCCAATCATCCCGACACCGTCCTGATTGTCGATTTCGGCAGCCAGTTTACGCAGCTCATCGCCCGCCGCATCCGTGAGGCCGGCGTGTTTTCCGAGATCGTGCCGTTCCAATCGGCCGAAGCCGCGTTCAAGCGCATCAATCCCAAAGCCGTTATCCTGTCGGGCGGCCCGGCTTCGACGTCGGATATCGGCAGCCCGCGCGCGCCGCAGATCGTCTTCGATGCCGGGGTGCCGGTGCTTGGCATCTGCTACGGCCAGATGGCCATGTGCGTGCAGATGGGCGGTGTCGCCGAAAGCTCCAACCATCGCGAGTTCGGACGCGCTTTCGTCGAGATCGAGAAGGACAGCCCGCTGTTCGAGGGGCTGTGGGCGACCGGCCAGCGCCACCAGGTGTGGATGAGCCATGGCGACCGCGTCATCGCCTTGCCGCCGGGTTTTCAGGTGTTCGGCAAGTCGGAAAGCTCGCCTTTCGCCATTTTCGGCAATGTCGAGCGCAAGATGTACGGCATCATGTTCCACCCCGAGGTGGTGCACACGCCCGATGGCGCCAGGCTGCTCCGGAATTTCGTCCACAACATCGCCGGCATCGAGGGCGACTGGACGATGCGCGCCTACCGCGAACACGCGGTCGAGGCGATCCGCAAGCAGGTCGGCAAGGGCAAGGTCATCTGCGCGCTGTCGGGCGGTGTGGATTCCTCCGTCGCGGCGCTGCTGATCCACGAGGCGGTCGGCGACCAGCTCACCTGCATCCTCGTCGACCATGGCCTGATGCGCAAGGATGAGGCGGCGGGCGTGGTGGCGATGTTCCGTCAGCATTACAATCTGCCGCTGATCCTGGTCGATGCCTCGGAAAAATTCATCTCGGCGCTGGAAGGCGAGGTTGACCCCGAGAAGAAGCGCAAGACCATCGGCCGGCTGTTCATCGAGGTGTTCGAGGAAGAGGCCAAAAAGCTCGGCGGCGCCGACTTCCTGGCACAGGGCACACTTTATCCCGACGTCATCGAAAGCGTCTCCTTCACCGGCGGCCCGTCGGTGACCATCAAGTCGCACCACAATGTCGGCGGCCTGCCCGAGCGCATGAACATGCAACTGGTCGAGCCGCTGCGCGAACTGTTCAAGGACGAGGTGCGGGCGCTGGGCAAGGAGCTCGGCCTGCCCGAAAGCTTCATCGGCCGCCACCCGTTCCCCGGTCCTGGCCTTGCCATCCGCTGCCCGGGCGGCATCACCCGCGAGAAACTGGAAATCCTGCGCGAGGCCGACGCCATCTATCTCGACGAGATCCGAAAGGCCGGGCTCTACGACGCCATCTGGCAAGCCTTCGCCGTGCTCTTGCCGGTGCAGACCGTCGGTGTGATGGGCGATGGCCGCACCTACGAGTTTGTCTGCGCGCTGCGCGCCGTCACCTCGGTCGACGGAATGACGGCGGATTTCTACCACTACGACATGGCCTTCCTGGGCGCCGCCGCCACGCGCATCATCAACGAGGTCCGCGGCATCAACCGCGTTGTCTACGACGTGACGTCGAAGCCGCCTGGCACGATCGAGTGGGAATAGGAAAAGACCTGCGAAATTCGGCGAAACGGCGTGAAAAAGGATAGTGTTATCTGCGGTCTTGTTGACTATCGGTCCTGCATCATCAACTGAAGCCATCGCTCTCTTAAGTCACTGATTTTTATGCCTCTGTGCCAACCATGGCTGTGTTGTCAGTCAGCGCTGCGGTTGGAATCCGACGGTACTATTGACGGTACTTTTCGCGCTGAGACACGCCCATAAGAAAGTACCGTCACTCGCACTACAGTTGCCGCGGTACTTATTTGATATCTAACGTTTTGAAATAGAAATAGAAAACGGCCCCAGAGTATCGTGTCGATGACCGTACTTTTAGTCCTCGGCTGGCATCGCCGGATTGGACGGCTGGGACGGTCAGGGCAGCGCCTCATTTATGAACCTGGCCTCCTCGGCGAGACCGCTGTTTGAAACCTGATGGCTCGAGGCTCCACCTTGGCCAGGACACCGGCTGCCTTTAGCTGCTCTGCCGCTCGCACATTCTCGCCTGAAGGCATATCGGATCGGCGTCATCGTGTGAATCAGGTGCAAACGGGGTGCCGGTTGCGGGAGCTAACGGTAAAGCCGATGCCAGGCGTCCCGAGAAAGCGACCATTGCCCCAACAACGTCCTGAATTTCGAGAAAGGCATGGGCTGGCGAGGGAGGCGTAGAGCGACCCCGAGAAGGCCGGACCGGCGCGCATGCCGTTGGGGCGCTTCATCGAGACCGAGGAGGTCGCGGAGGTTGTGCTCTTCCTGCTCTCCGAGCGTGCCGCCATGGTGAACGGCATCTCGATACCGGTCGATACGGGCTTCGGGATCAATTAGGTGCCGGCGTAATCCTAAGGGATGAGAGATTCATGCTAAGGTTCCAGCGTTTCAGATAGAACGAGATTTCATGGCGAGAGAGTTGGAAGGAAAGATTGCCGCGGTCACGGGGGCTGCCTCGGGTATCGGGCTGGCGAGCACCGAAGCAATGTTGGGTGAGGGCGCGCGCGTCGTGATGATCGATCGCGATAAGGTTGCCCTCGAGGCTTACCAGGCCAAACACGGGGAGGCGGTCATCCCGCTTGTCATCGACCTCCTCGACCCGAAGGACTGTGCGACGCTGATGCCACGCGTTCTGGAAACCGCAGGTCGACTCGACATCTTTCATGCCAATGCGGGCACCTATGTGGGTGGTGACCTGGTCGACTCCGACACAGGTGCCATCGACCGCATGCTGAACCTGAACGTTAATGTCGTGATGAAGAATGTGCACGACGTGCTGCCTCACATGATCGACCGTAGAACGGGCGACATCATCGTTACGAGTTCTTTGGCAGCCCACTTCCCGACGCCATGGGAGCCGGTCTATGCATCGTCCAAGTGGGCGATCAACTGCTTTGTGCAGACGGTTCGACGTCAGGTGTTCAAGCACGGTATTCGGGTCGGCTCGATCTCTCCTGGACCTGTGATCAGCGCACTGCTAGCGGACTGGCCACCAGAGAAGCTGAAGGAAGCCAGGGAGTCGGGCAGCCTGCTGGAAGCAGGCGAAGTGGCGAATGTGATCACCTTCATGCTGACGCGACCGCGCGGCATGACGATCCGCGACGTGGTGATGATGCCGACCAACTTCGATCTCTGAGGGCCTGGGTATTCGCCGACAGCTCATCTTCCCGTGGCCAAACTTCCGTGGTGCAATGTATGATCCGCAATGCAATTCCGGCAAGCAGCATGTATTCAAACAGGACTTTTCGCCAATCCGCCATGCAACTTTATTCGGGCGGCCGCATCTGCAATGGCGCTGACAATCGCCGTGCGCGCGGCGGCGCTGTCGCCATTGTCCAGCGCCGCAAGAAGCATTTCGATGCTGTCAAGCTGAGACGCCGCACCCGTCGAGGACGATAGTCGTGATGGCGGCGGCCGCTGCGTCGTAGTCGGCCTTGGCCAGTTTGCTCTTTTCGAGCGCATTGGCTGCCAACGGTTCGAAATCGCCGTAGAACTGCGTCGCCGCCCACAGCATGATGAAAAAATGCCGGGCATCGACGGGCGCCATCTTGCCGTCGCGCACCCAGCCCTCGACGACGGCAGACCGCTCGCGCGTGACCCGCTGCATGTGCAGCTTTTGCTGCTTGCTCAGGAAGTGGGCACCTCGCAGCATTTCGTTGGCGAAGAAACGCGACTCGGCTGCATGCTTGCGTGAATAGTCGAGCTTGGCGCGGACATAGACGGCAATCGCCTCGCGCGGGTCGCGATCAGGCGTGATGTGCTCGAAGGCCTTGTCCCACCCCGTCAGCAGATGCTCGATCACGTGGGTGTAGATTTCCTGCTTGGTCGAAAAGTAGTAGTAGACATTCGCCTTGGGCAGCCCGCAATGGTCAGCTATTTCCTGGATGCGCGTCCCGTCGAGGCCCTTTCGCGCGAACACGTCGACCGCCGCGCGCAGAATCTTCTCCCGGTTCCTGGCGCCAACCCTGTCTTCGGGGTTCTTGCCGCCCGGGCGTGCCGCTTTCTGTCCCGCCATATTCGCTCCGCCCCCCTGCCTGTACTTGTCCGGGCTCTATAGCACCCTTCGAAAATCGGCCCAAGCGATAGTGGCATGGTTTCAAAAAAACTGACGATATGGTCAGGTTTTGTAATTTTGGAAGTTGACATTTTGGTCAGGTTCTTCGTAACGTCCCGATCGTTGGGAAGTTAAAGGGGAGGGCGTCGCCGCGATGCCGGTTCAACTCAGGTCTGCGATGATTGAAACCTTGGCGGGTTGGCACGACGACATCGCACCGGCCTGGCGGGCCGCCCTTGGTGCCGTGTCGCTGGATTTCGATGCCATCGACCCGATGCTTGAGCTTGAGCCTTGGGAGCCGATCTTCCCGTCGCGGCGCGATAAGACTTTTCCTGGCGCGCCCAAGGGCGCGCACATGCTACGCGCCTTCGACGGCATTGCGCCGGAGGATGTGCGTTGCGTCATTCTTGGCCAAGACCCTTATCCGGAGCCCGGTTTTTCCACCGGCCGTGCCTTCGAGGCCGGCAATGTCGCTGCCTGGCGCGAGCTCGACAAGATGTTCTCCAAGAGCATTCGCGCCTTCACCCAGCAGATCGTCGCGGCGCGCACCGGCAATCTCGCCTATGCCCGGTCCTTCGCCGATTGGCCGGCGACGCTGGCCGCCATCGAGGACGGCCAGGTCGATCTCGAGAGCGCCGACGTGCTGGCGCAGCGATGGGTCGACGACGGCGTTTTGCTTCTCAACGCGTCGCTGACGCTGTCTCGCTTCAAAGTCGAGATCGACCCGCACCAGTCGAGCGGTCATCTGCCCTTGTGGCGTCCGCTGATACTCGCGGTGCTGCACCAGCTCGCTGGCCGTGGCGCTCCCGTCATCTTCATCGGCTTTGGCGACGCTGCCGCGCAGACGCTTGCTTTGGCGGGCATCATCGAAGGCCAGGGCCCACTGACCGGCTGCATTCTGCGCGACCATCCGGCGCGCGCCGATGCGGTTCTGACGCTCGAAAACCCATTCCTGCTTTGCAACCGGTATCTGGAGGCGATGGGCGCCAAGCCCGTCGCATGGTGACATATGTCTGCAACAGAGACCTACGATTTCATCATCGTCGGCGCCGGCTCGGCCGGTTGTGTTCTGGCCAACCGGCTGTCCGCCAACCCCGATCACAAGGTGCTGTTGCTGGAAGCGGGCGGTCGGGATTCCAATCCACTGTTCCGACTGCCCATGCTGATGGGCAAGCTGTTCCAGTCCGGCATCTACAACTGGCATTATCACACCGAGCCGGAACCCTTTCTCAACAACCGCTCGCTCTATTGGCCGCGCGGCAAGGCATTGGGCGGCTCGTCCACCATCAACGGCATGATCTATGTGCGCGGCAACCGCCACGACTACGACCGCTGGGCGCAAATGGGGCTGCCCGGTTGGTCCTACGAAGATGTGCTGCCGGCCTTCCGCAGGTCGGAAGGACACATTCAGCGCAAGGATGCCCCGCATGGCACCGGGGGTGAGCTGACCGTCTGCCGGGCGCGCGGCTGGAACCCGCTGCTCGACGTGTTCTCGGCAGCGGGCGCGCAAGCCGGCTATCCGATGAACGACGACTTCAACGGCGACGAACAGGAAGGCTTCGGCAAATTCGACTTCACCATCAAGGACGGCAAGCGCTGGTCGACCTCGTATGCGTTCCTGCGCCCGATCGCCGGACGCAAGAACCTGACCGTCCTGACCAAAGCGCTGACCCAGCGGATCGTCCTCGCCAACGGCAGAGCCGCCGGTGTCGAATTCTCCCATAACGGTACGCTACGTACCGCTCATGCCGAACGCGAAGTCGTGGTTAGCGCCGGCGCGGTGAACTCACCGCAAATCCTTTTGCTGTCGGGTATCGGGTCTGCCGACGAGCTCGCAGAGCATGGCATCAAGGCCATTCACAATCTGCCCGGCGTCGGGAAGAACCTGCAGGATCATGTCGATTGCGTGTTGTCCTACGAATGCACCCAGCCAATCACGCTGTTCAGCGACCTGCGTGTCGACAGGCTGACCTGGTCGCTGGTCGAAGGCATGTTGTTCGGCCGCGGCATCACCACGACATTCCCCTATGAGGCAGGCGCGTTCATCAAATCGCGGTCGGATCTGGTTGCGCCCGACATCCAGCTGCATTTCATGCCAGCTCTGGAAAAGACCGCCAACCTGCACTTTCCCAGTCCGTTCAAGCGCGCGGCTGTCGAAGCCAATCACGGCTTCACGCTGCGGGTAGGGCCTGTCAACCCGGAGAGCCGGGGCGCCATCACGCTGGCATCCGCCGATCCCAAGGTGCCGCCCAGAATCCAGGCCAATTATCTCGAAACCGAGTTTGATCGTCAGACCATGATCGCCGGCATTCGGCTGACGCGAGAGATCATCAACCAACCCGCCTTCGACGCCTATCGCGGACGCGAGCTCGCGCCCGGTCCTCAGGTCGAGACCGACGCCGATCTTGTCGAATGGCTGAAGGCGACCGCCATGACGACATTCCATCCGGTCGGCACATGTAAGATGGGCAACGATGAGCGCGCCGTCGTCGACGCGCGTCTCAAGGTCCATGGCATCGACGGCCTGCGCGTCGCCGACGCTTCGATCATGCCGGTCATTTCCAGCGGCAACACCAATGCGCCAGCGATCATGATCGGTGAAAAATGTGCCGAGTTCATCCTGAACGCTGCCTGACGGGACAAGGAACGCCATGATTGTCGAACACCGCACCTACACATTCCGGCCCGGCACGGTCGATTCGTGGATGCAGAAATACGAGGCCGAGGGCCTCCCTGTGCAAAAGAAGCACCTCAACCGTTTCCTCGGGCTCTACGTTTCCGAGATCGGGCATCTTCATACGACGGTTCTGATGTGGGGCTACGACAGCCTCGCCGATCGCGAGGCGCGCCGCGCCGCCATGTATGCAGACCCCGACTGGCAGAAATTCATCGGCGAAGTCTGGGCGCTGAACGCCATCCAGTCCCAGGACGTGATGATCATGAATCCGGCACCGTTTTCCCCCCGGTGTCTGATGGCGAACACGAGCGTGACCGGGGACGGATGAGGCATCGGATGCCGCCTCAAGAAGGTGGCACCAGAACTTTCAAGGGAACGGCGAGCCGGAAACGCGGACGCCAAAAAAGGGAAGACTGTCATGACGAGCAATTTTGACGACCGGGCGATCCTCGCCGCGGGATTGAATCGCCGCAGCTTCATCAAGGCCGGCGCCAGCGCGGCAGCGCTTGCCGCCGTAAGCGGTGCGCTATCCAAGGTGGCATATGCGGCTGACGGATTCATCGCGCTGGTGCACACCCAGGCAGCGGGCGACCAGAGCGCGGTCGATTCCATGATCGCCAAGATCAACCAGCTGGCGCAGGAAAAGGGAGTTCAGGCGCGCGTCGTCTACGCCCAGGATCCGGCGACCTACGAAACCATCTTTCGCACGCTGGCCGATGCCGGCGCATCGGTCATCGTCTCGACCTTCAACGAGGTTGGTGAGCCGTTCAAGGCGCTGGCGCCGTCCTATCCCAAAACCAAATGGATCCAGCTGTTCGGCGACGCTATCGAGCCGCCGCTGCCCAATGTTGTGACCGTATCCTATGACTATTATCTCGGGTGCTATCTGTCGGGTTTGTTCGCCGCGCGCATGACCAAGAGCGGCAAGATCGGCTATATCGGCGGCATCTCCATTCCCCCGCTCAACGCCGATTTCAATGCGCTGAAGGCCGGCGCTCTTTCGGTCAATCCGGACCTAACCGTGACTGCCGCCTTTGCCGGTTCGTTCCAGGACCCCGCCAAGGGCCAGGAAATCGCCACCCAGATGTTCAACGACGGCATCGACTACATCCAGACCGACTCTGCGGCCACCGATGGCGGCATCATTGCCGCCGCCAATGAGGGCGCGGGGCGCATGCTCTCCACCCTTGCGCGGGCGCAGTATCCACTCGGTCCGAAGTCGATCGTCGGCATCGTCAGCCTCGACTTCGGCCAGTCGCTCTACATCGAGGTCGGCAAGGCGCTTGGCGCGGAATGGGCTGGCGGCAAGCATGTCGCCACCGGTCTGGGCACCGGCGTGGTCGAATTCGAGCTGTCGCCGCTCTATGCCGAGCAGGGCCCGGCGGATCGGGTTGCCAAATCCAAGGAAATCTGGGCTGAGATCGAGAAGACCAAGGCCGGCATTCTCGACGGCTCCATCGTCGTGCCCTTCAACACCACGCTTTGAGCCTGTTGGCTGACAGGCGAACCTGGATCGATGACCCCGATGGACAATCCCGCACTCGAATGCCGTGACGTTACCGTGGCCTATGGCAGCGTCATGGCCCTTTCGGGTGTGGGCATTGCTTTCGAACAGGGCAAGATTCACGCCGTGGTCGGTCAGAATGGCGCTGGAAAAACCACCTTTGCCCGCGTCGCGGCCGGACTTGTCCGGCCGGCCGCGGGCGAACTCAGGATCAACGGCCAGCAAGTCAAGACAGGCAAGGTCAAGGACGCGCGCGCCGCCGGCGTCGAACTCGTGCACCAGAGCTTTGCCTTGCCGCCGTCCTTCACGGTGGCCGAAGCCATGGAGTTCGGGTCGGACAGAGGCGCCGCTATCTTCACCCGCTCGGCATTGCAGAAGCGCTGGGCGCCGCATCTCAAGAGCCTCGATGTCAATGTCGATCCGAAGCGCCGGGTGCGCGACCTGCCGGTCGAGACGCAGCAAGGCATCGAGATCGCCCGCGCGTTGGTCGCCGACGCTAGGGTTCTGATCCTCGACGAGCCGACGGCGGTGCTTTCGCCTTCCGGAATCGAGATGCTGTTCGAGCGGGTGCGCAAGCTCAGGGATCGCGGCGTCACCGTGATCCTCATCCTGCACAAGATACGCGAGGTGCTGGCGATTGCCGATACGGTCAGCGTGCTGCGCGGCGGCAGGCTTGTCGACGGGCCGGTAGCCTGCGCCGAGATCGGCGCCAAGCGTCTTGCCGAGATGATCGTCGGCCCGGCCGTCGCCAGGACCCTGGCGCCGGGTGATGCCGACGCGGCGACCGGCCGAGGCGCACCAGCCGCGCACACGGCGAACCACCACACTCCGGCCGATGCTGGGCTGGTCCTCGACATGCGCGGCGTCTCCACGCAGAGCGACGCCGAAGGGCCTGCCCTGCGCGATCTTTCGCTCACAATCAAGGCCGGCGAGATCGTCGGCATTGCAGGCGTCGAGGGCAACGGCCAGCGAACGCTGGTGCGCGCCATCGCTGATCTTGTCGACGCGATGCACGGCACACTCGCCGTGGGCGGGGTCGATGTCACGGCCGCACCGCTGGCGCGCCGCCGCGCCGCCGGCCTGCGCATCATTCCATTCGAGCGCAACACTGAGGGCTTGAGCCTTTCGAGCAGCCTGTGGGAGAACTGGTCGGCGCGCGAATTGCTGCAATCGCGCTTGCTGAGCGCCATCAATCCGGCGCGGCTGAAAAAGCGCTGTGACGAGGCGCTTCAAGCATGGAGCGTGCACTATGCGACCACCGGCCAGCAAGCGGGTTCACTGTCGGGCGGCAACGCTCAGAAGGTGATCCTGGCGCGCGAGGTCGATGCCGACGCCAAGCTGATCATCGCCGCGCAGCCGACGAGAGGTCTCGACATCGGCGCGACAGCCTTTGTCTGGCAATCGCTGCGAGAGGCACGCGACCGCGGCTGCGGCGTGCTCTTGATCTCCTCGGACCTCGACGAGCTCTTCGACATCAGCGACCGGGTCGTCGTCATGCTGTCGGGAGAGGTCGCCGGCACATTTTCGGCGCCCTACCGGATCGGCGCAGTCGGCGCGGCCATGACAGGGGTTTCCCAATGACGGGCAAATTCGTTTCGGTCTTGCGTGGGCTGATCTTCATCGTTATCGCCCTGGCGCTGTGCGGCGTCATTTTCCAGTTCGCCGGCTATTCGGCGCTCGGCATGTTCCACAGTGTCGCCGAAGGCGCGTTCTTCCGCCCGGGCGCATGGCAGCAGAGCCTGCGTTGGGCGCTGCCGCTGTTCATCACCGCCGCCGGTGTCGGCATTTCTTTCCGCGCCGGCTATTTCAACATCGGCGCGCAGGGCCAGTTCTACCTCGGCGCCATCTGTGCCGCTTTCATGGCCGAGTGGCTCAACGGCGCGCCCGCCTTCGTTGTCATTCCGGCCTGCTTTGCAGCCGGCATGACAGGTGGGGCGCTCTGGGCCCTGTGGCCGGGACTGCTGCGCCTGCAGTCCGGCACCGACGAAGTGATCACCACTCTGATGGGCAATTTCCTCGCTGGGCTGTTGCTGGTCTATGTCACCGCCGGCCCGCTGAAGGACCCGTCAGGTTCGGGTCAGCAGGCCTCCAGCCGGCCGCTCGCGGCTGCCTATCGCATTTCGGATTCGCTGGGTCTGTCGCCGACCATTATCGTGATCGCCGCGCTGGTCGCGGTGGCGATGTGGCTGCTGGTCAATCGCACCGCCTTCGGCGTTCTGGCCAGCCTTGCCGGGCGCAACCCGACCATGGTGCAGTGGCAGGGCGCAACGGTCTGGCGTTTGGGGCTTTCGAGCTTTCTGATCTCCGGTGCCCTGGCGGGCCTCGCCGGCACCATCGAGTTCATGGGCCCCAACGGCCGTCTGGCCGGCGGGTTCCTGCCGACCCACGGCTTCACCGCTATCCTGATCGCGCTGGTGGCCAATCTGTCGGTGGTGGGTACGGCCTTCGTCTCGGTGTTCTTCGGCGGGCTTGCCTCGGCCGCGCTTTATCTGCCGATCATGGCAGGGCTGCCCTCGGCGGCCATCGAGATCATCAACGCCGCGATTGCGCTTTTCATTACTGCCAAATCCGGCTTCGTCGACCGCCTCCTGGCGATCGGGAGGAGATCGGCATGAACGACATCATAGTCGCCATCCTGCGTTCCGGCACGCCGCTCATCTATGTCACCATGGCGGGCGTCGTGGCCCAGCGCGCCGGCATATGGAATCTCGGCCTCGAGGGATTGATGATCATCGGCGCATGCACGGCGATTGTCGGCATCGTGCTGACCGGCTCGTTCGCGTTGGCGATGCTGATTGCCATCATCCTGTGCGTGCTCGCCTCGGTGCTGCTGTGGTTCGTCATCGAAAAGCTCAAGGCCAATCCGATCATCGCAGGCCTTGGATTGACCGGCCTCGGCCTCGGCGGCACGTCGCTTGCCGTCCAGGCCATCTTCGGCAGTCAGGCCGCCGTCACGGCCCCCTTCGGCGTGCCCAAGCTTGGCCCGGCTTTTGGACCTTTCGGGGTGCTGTCGATCTTCGTGCTGGCGATGCCCTTCGCGGTTTTCGCCATGTGGGTTCTGTTGCGGCGCACGCGCTTCGGTTTGCGGCTGGCGGCTTCGGGCGAGCACCCCTTTGCAGCCCGCAGCGTCGGCGCCAATCCCTCGCGCATGCGACTTGCAGCGTTGATCATTGGCGGGGTGCTTTGCGCCATTGGTGGCGCCGAACTGGCGGCGGGCAGTTTGCAGATCTACGCCCAGAACATGACGGCGGGACGCGGCTTCATGGCTTTCGCCGCGGTTATTTTCGGGGCAGCGCATCCGATCGGTTCCGCATTTGCCGCGCTGTTCTTCTCCGTGGTCGGCGCCCTCGGCATTCGCGCCCAGTTGCTGTTCGGTGATGCTGTTCCGCATGACCTGCTTTTGGCCTTGCCTTATATCGCGACGGTGTTCGGCGTCTGGCTCAGCGGCAAGCTGCGCGGAGGGCGCAAGGCCGCCACGGGCTTCGCTGAACTGCGCGATTATTAGGACACGCATATGCAAACGCTGATCCGCAACGCCACGCTTCTGACCATGGACGGGCCCGACGGGGCCCTTCCATTTGCCGGCGACATCCTCATCGACGGCGCCACCATCACCGCCATCGGCAAGAACCTGGCTGCTGCCCCCGACGCACGGATCATCGAGGGGCAGGGCAAGCTGGTGATGCCGGGGCTCATCAACGCCCACACCCATTCCAGCGAGACCTTCCTGCGCGGCCGCTACCAGAACATGCCGCTCGAAGTCTGGCTGCTCTATGCCTATCCACTGCTGATGGGCCCGGCGATCGCGCCGCGTCTGCTCTACCTGCGCACACTACTGCTGGCCATGGAGTCGCTGCGCAACGGCGTGACGACCCTGTGCGACGATTTCTTCGATCCGCCAGCGCATGATCTCGAGCGTCTCGGCACCGTGTTCAGGGCCTACAGGGACGCCGGCATTCGCGCCAATGTATCGAGCGCGGTGATGAACGTGCACACGCTCGATGCGCTGCCCTATGCGCGCGAAGTCCTGCCGCAGGCGTTACAGGACAAGCTCGATTTCGGGCCGCCCGTCAGCGCCCAAACCTATGTCGACTATTGTCGCTCGGCCTTTTCGTCGCTGCATGGCATGGTCGGCCGTCTCAACTTCATGATCGCGCCGTCTGCGCCGCAACGCTGCACGCCCGACCTGCTGGTCGCCTGTCACGATCTGGCGCTGAAAATGCGGGTGCCGCTACACACCCACGTGCTTGAAACCAAGACCCAGGCGATCACCGGGCACCTGATGTTCGGCAAGACCCTTGTCGCTTGCATGCACGAACTCGGCGTGCTCGGCCGCAACACCACCATCGCCCATTCGGTCTGGGTTACCGACGAAGATATGGAACTGATGGGTGAGGCAGGATGCTCGATCGCCCACAATGCCGTTTCCAATCAGAAGCTCGGCGCCGGCATCGCGCCGATCCGCCGCCTGATGGATGCCGGCGTCACGGTGGCGCTCGGCACCGACGGCGTGTCGTCCAACGATACCGCCCGCATCTTCGACGTGATGCGGGTTGCCGGTCTCATCCACAGTGCCTCGGGGCCCGACTATGCAACATGGATTCCAGCCGCCGACATTCTTCGCATGGCGACAATCAATGGCGCCCGCAGTGCCATGCTGGAGGACGCTACCGGCTCGCTCGCCGTGGGCAAGGCGGCGGACCTGATCGTGCTCGATCTCGACACCTATGCGTTTATGCCGCTCAACGACATAGACAAGCATCTGGTGTTTTCGGAGAACGGATCGTCGATCGAGATGGTCATGGTGGCCGGCGAAATCGTCATGCGCGACGGCCGCCTGACCACCGTCGACGAGACCGCGATCTTCGCCGAAATCCGAGAGACGGTGCCCGCTTTTTTAGCCGAGCACGCTGAGCTCGAACGGCTCAACAGTGTGTTCGATCCCTACTTTGCCGAAATCCACCGCCGCGCGTCGCAGGAGAATCTGGGGTTCAACCGCTATGCTGGCGACGAGCCGCCCTGGAACTTCTCGAACTGGCGCTAACAGCTGGGGTGTGGGCGACGGGGCAGTGATCGCTTTGGTCTGCTATGTTCTTGCTGGGGCTGACGAAGCGGCGCCAGCCGCCGAAGGACGAGATGTCGGACGCACCGCTGAGGCCAGCGGTTTCGACCAGGAAGCCCTTGGCCGAACTGCCGTCCTCGAGCTCGATGGTCCCGATGCCGAGCGGTGGCGGGATAGCCGCGACGAAGCGGCCGAAGGCATCCGCCGAGAGTCGCCAGACTTCGACCTCGACGGTTGCGCCGCCCTCGGCGACACGGAGCAGCCCCGGCTTGGGCACGGACTGGCCACCCAGCGCATAGAGCCTGTAGGCGGCGGATGTCTTTGCCGAGCGCGAAAACCGTGCGCCGAGCTGGCTCAGTTGGCCGTTGAGCGGCATCCCCGAAAGATGCGCGCCAACAACCACGAGATCGATCATGCCATCATCTGCTGATGAAGCTGCAGGCAGAAAACCCGGCTGCTGCCAGCCGGTTGCGCCGAGCGAAAGGCCGCTCGCCGCATGCAGGTCGCGGGCGAGCGCCGCTGTCAGCGCATCGCGGCCGGCCGGCGCCAGCAAGGTGACGCTCATCGGCAGGCCGTCATCGCGCTTGCCTGTCGGCACGGCGATGCCACACATGTCGAGCAGGTTGACGAAATTGGTGTAGGTGCCGAGGCGGCTGTTGGTCTCGATCGGATCGGCGAGCACGGCGGCGGTGGTGTAGTGCGTCGGCGCGGTCGGCACGCAGAACAGGTCGACCGAGGCAATGACCGGGGCGAGCTTGGCCTTGTAGGCCTGCAAGGCATAGAGGCCGCGGAAGGCGTCCGCCGCCGATAACTTCCTAGCGCCGCCGAGGATCTTGCGCGTCACCGGATGCATGGCGGCTTCGTTGACTTCCATGAAATCGCGGATCGCGGCATAGCGTTCGGCCACCCAGGCGCCCTCATAGAGAAGGTTGGCGGTGGCGTAGAAATCGGCGAACGGGATTTCGACCAGCCGGCAGCCGAACCGCGACAGCATGGCAAGCGAGCCCTCGAAGCCGACCTGCATCGCCGCATCGCCGAAGAATTTCCGGTCGGCTCTTGCCGGGATGCCGACGTTCAGCACCGGCGGGCGGGCGGCGAGCGGCTGGACGGCGATGTCGCGCGAATAGGGATCGGCCGCATCGCGCGCAGCTGCGACGGAGAACACCAGATAGGCGTCGTCGACGGTCAGCGCGAACACCGAGACGCAGTCGAGCGTGCGGCAGGCCGGCACGACGCCGGCCGTCGACAGCGCACCGACGGTCGGCTTCAGCCCGACGATGTTGTTGAGGCCGGCCGGGATGCGGCCGGAGCCGGCGGTGTCGGTGCCGAGCGCGAAGGAGACGATGCCGCGCGCCGTCGCCACCGCCGACCCCGAGGAGGAGCCGCCCGGCACCAGCTCCGCGTCGATGGCGTTGCGCGGGATCGGCCAGGGCGTGCGGACGCCGACGAGGCCGGTGGCGAACTGGTCGAGGTTGGACTTGCCGACGACGAGCGCGCCGGCGGCCCTGAGCCGCGCCACTACGGTGGCGTCACTGTCGGGCCAGTAGGTGTATTCGGCGCAGGCCGCCGTCGTCGGCATGCCGGCGACGTCGATGTTGTCCTTGACGGCGACGGGAATGCCCCAGAGCGGTTTCCCCAGCGGGTCGAACGGGCCGAGCGCGTCGGCCGCCGCAAGCAGATCCGCCCTCGCGGCGAGATGGATGAAGATGCCCGGATCATCAGCCGTCTCGATGCGGGCATGGATCGTGGCGATCACATCGCCAACGCTGACGCCGTTCCGATAGGCCGCGTGCAGGCTCGCTATGTCGAAGTGGATGTCGCTCATCTCGTCTCCCCCAGAATGATCACCGGCAGGTCCCACTGGATCAGCACGACGCAGCCGTCCTTCGTCCACACCGAATGCTCGGTCCCGACCGGATTGAGGATCACGCTGCCGGCAGGATAGTCACCGTTCTCGTCGCTCTGGATGCCTTCCAGCACGACGATGGTCTCCAGCCCGGCATGGCGGTGGCGTGGCACGCCGGCGCCAGGCTGGTAGCTGAGGATGGCGACCGAGGGTTCGACCGGTCCGCCCTTGAGCAGCCAGTGCACCCTGATGCCGTCGCGGAAATGCTCGAGCGCCAGATCGCGCCAGCCGCCGTCGAGCAGGCCGGCAAAGGCAAGATTAGGCATGGGCAATTCCCTCGAGCACCTGGTCGGTCGTTGCCGTCCAGCCAACGATGGCGCCCTGCGCCCTGATCATGGCGATTGCCGCCGCCTTGAACTCGGGAAAATAACTTTCCGTCGCGTCCTCGGCGAGCAGGCACTCATAGCCGCGATCGTTGGCCTCGCGCATCGTCGTCTGCACGCAAACTTCGGTCGTCACGCCGGCAAAGACGAGTTGGCGGGCGCCGATCCACTTGAGGTCGTTGCCGAGGCTGGTCGCATAGAAGGCGCCCTTGCCGGGCTTCTCGATGACGATCTCGCCGGGCAAGGGCGCAAGCTCGTCGAGGATCGCGGTGCCGGGTTCGCCCGCGATCAGTAGACGTCCCATCGGGCCCATATCGCCGATGCGGATCGACGGATTGCCACGGTCGCGCTTGGCCGGCGGCAGGTCCGAAAGGTCGGGCCTATGGCACTCCATGGTGTGGATCACCGGCAGGCCGGCGGCGCGAAAGCCTTCGATCAGCCGCTTCACTGTCGGCACGATCGCGGTCACGCGACCGACGTCGTTGCCGAGACTGGCGCCGAAGCCGCCGGGCTCGGCGAAGTCTCGCTGCATGTCGATGACCATCAGCGCCATGGTCTGCGGCTTGAAGGTGAAGGAAAACGGCAGCGCATCGATTTCCGCCATCAGTGATGTCCCGCCATGTGTTCGCCGATGGTCTGCACGCTGGCCTGCGCGATCGGCGTCTCATAGACCAGTGCGCCGTCCAACATGACGAAGATGCGGTCGGACAGTTCGAGCAGTTCGTCGAGGTCTTCCGACATCAGGAGCACGGCGGCACCCGCATTGCGCGCCTTCATGATGCGGGCGCGGATTTCGGCCACCGCCGAGAAGTCGAGGCCGAAGCACGGGTTGGAGACGATCAGCAGATCGACTTCGCCGGTCAGTTCCCTCGCGAGCACGGCACGCTGCACATTGCCGCCCGACAGCGAAGCGATTGGCGAGGCAAGCGAGGCGGTCTTGACCTTGAACTGTTCGACCAGCCTGGCGCTGAATGCCTTGATGGCGCCGGCGCTGATCCAGCTTACCGGCTTGCCGTTGCTGTCGATGTCGAAGGTGCGGAAAGAAATGTTCTCAGCCACCGTCATCTTCGGCGCGCAGGCGTTTTTCAGCGGCTCTTCCGGGATGAGGCGGACGTTGAGCGTCCGCGCCTCGGCACGCGTCGCCGCATAGGGGGTGCCGCGCACCATGACTTCGCCGGTATCGCGCGGGCGCTGTCCGGCCAGCACTTCGAGGAATTCCTTCTGGCCGTTGCCGGAAATGCCGGCGATGCCGACGATCTCGCCGGAGCGCACGCCGAGATCCTCAATGCGGATCGACTTCAGCCCGGTGCGGTCCGGCGCCTTCAGCGATCTGACCTTGAGCACGATCTCGGCATCGGGTTTCGGCGCGGCACGGCTGTCGAGCACAGCGATCGGCTGATCGCCGATCATCATCGCTGCCATCCTCTTGTGGTCGAGGTCGGTGACGCGGCCCGTTCCCGTCAGCTTGCCTTTGCGCAGCACGCTGACATCGTCGGCGAAGGCCGTCACCTCGTGGAATTTGTGCGAGATCATCAACACGGTGAGGTCGCCGGCCCTGGTCATGTCGCGCACCAGCCCCAGCACCTCCTGCGCCTCGACGGGCGTCAGCACCGAGGTCGGCTCGTCCAGCACCAGGAAGGAGCGGCCGAGATAAAGCTGCTTGATGATCTCCAGCTTCTGCTTCTCGCCGGCTGCGAGTTCGGCCACCTTGACGTCGAGCGGCAGCTTGAACGGCATGCGATCCATGAACACGGCAAGGTCGCCGCGCTCCTTGCGCCAGTCGATCACACCGGGCACCTTTTCGCGCGAGATGACCAGGTTCTCCGCCCCGGTCAGCGACGGCACAAGTGTGAAATGCTGGTAGACCATGCCGAGGCCGAGCGCCGATGCGTCCCTGGGGCTGGCGATCGCCACCTCGCGGCCGTCGACCAGCATATCGCCGGCGGTCGGGCGATAAAAACCCATCATGCATTTGACCAGCGTCGACTTGCCGGCGCCGTTCTCGCCGAGCAGCGCGTGGAAGGAGCCGGCCGGCACGTTGACCGAGACATCGCCCAGTGCCGTGAGGGCGCCGAAACGCATGGTCATGCCGATGGTCTCGACGCCGACGGCCTTGTTGCCGGTGATCACGCTCATCCTGGTTCCCTTACGGCAGCTGCGCGACTAAAGATGTCGAGTTCGACACCGCGCCGAAGACGCCGCCCTGCATCTTGATCATCTTGATCGCGGCGAGATGATTGCCGTAATCGGTCGCCCCGCAGCAATCCTCCAGGATCACGCATTCGAAGCCGCGGTCGTTGGCTTCGCGCATGGTGGTGTGGACACACACATCGGTGGTGATGCCGGTAAGCACGATATTGTCTATGCCGCGCTGATTGAGGATCAGTTCCAGGTCTGTGGCACAGAACGAGCCCTTGCCGGGCTTATCGATGATCGGCTCGCCCTGGATCGGATAGAGGTCGGGGATGATGTCCCAGCCCGGCTCGCCGCGCACCAGGATGCGCCCGCAGGGGCCGGGGTCGCCAATGCCGGCATTGATGCGGCGCGAGCGCCAGCGCTTGTTGGCGGGCAGATCGGCAAGGTCGGGCCGATGGCCCTCGCGGGTGTGGATGACGGTGTAGCCTTTCGCGCGCATGGCCGAGAGCACCGACTTGATTGGCTCGATCGGCGCGCGCACCAGCGACAGGTCGTAGCCCATATGATCGACATAGCCGCCCGGTCCGCAGAAATCGGTCTGCATGTCGATGATGATCAACGCCGTGTTGTCGGGGCGAAGTTCGCCATTGTAGGGCCATGGATACGGGTCGGCGTCGATATAGCGCTGGGTGATTTCGGCTCTGGCGTTCATGGCAAAAACTCTAGTTATTTGGTGATCGACAATTCGCCCGGCGCACCGGCAAGCGAACGGGTCGGCGACGAGGTAGCGACCATGATGATGAGGGTGAGGATGTAGGGGGCGGCGTAGAACAGGTAGTACCCTTGCGTGACGCCGACCGACTGCAGCGCCGGTCCGAGCGCGCCGGCGCCCCCGAATAGAAGGGCGGCGGCAAAGCAACCGAGCGGATTCCAGCGCGCGAAGATGACCAGCGCCACCGCCATCAGCCCCTGGCCGGACGAGATGCGCTCGGTCCAACTGCCGGGGTAGTAGAGCGACAGATAGGCGCCGCCGATGCCGGCCAGCGCGCCGCCGACGCCGGTGGCGACGAGGCGCACCGTATTAGGGTTGAGGCCCATGGCGCGCGCGGCGTCGGAACTGTCGCCGACGACGCGCACGATAAGGCCGGCGCGGGTGTTGCGGAAGGCCCACCACAGGACGAGCGAAAGTGCCGCCCCGATCAGGAACAGGACGTTGACGTCGAGTGCCGCCTGCACCTGCGGAATATCGGACCAGGCGCCGAAGGGAATGGCCGGAAGGTTGGGCGCCTTAGGCTTGATGAACGGCTTGCCGAAGAAGAAGGCGAGCCCCGAGCCGAACAGCATCAGCGCGATGCCGATGGCGATGTCGTTGACTTTCGGGAATTTGCAGATCCAGCCATGGAACAGGCCGAAGCAAAGGCCAGCGGCCGAGGCTGCCAGCAGACCGAGCCATGGCGAGTTGGTCATGACCGCGACTGCATATGCGGTCATGGCGCCGAAGACGAGCGTGCCTTCGAGCCCCAGATTGATGCGGCCGGAGCGCTCGGTGATGGCCTCGCCCAGCGAGACGAAGATGAAGGGCGTCGACACGCGTATGGCGCCGCCGAGAATGGCGAGTGGCACGCCCCAGAGGCCGATCTCGGTCGCATCCATCACGAGGCCCTCTGCCACAAATCGGGATTGAAGGCCTTGAAGCGGCCGTACAAGGTTTCGCTGAACAGGATGACGATGAAGAGCATGCCTTGCAGAACCAGCACGGTGGCGTCGGGCAGGTCCATGCGGCGCTGGATCAGCCCGCCTGACGCGTCGATGCCGCCAAGCAAGATGGCGACCGGGATGATGGCCAGCGGGTTGTGGCGGGCGAGGAAGGCGACGAGGATGCCGGTGTAGCCATAGCCGGCGGCGAGCGAGCCGTTGGCGCTGCCTTGTACGGCAGCGACTTCCAGCATGCCGGCAAGACCGGCCAAGCCGCCGGCAAGCGCGGTAAAGCCGACGATGAGCGGTCCGACGGCCAGCCCCTGCACCTGCGCTGCCCTGACATTGCCGCCGGCGATACGAGCGGCAAAGCCCCAGCGGGTCTTTTCGATCAGCACCCAGCAGAGCACGCAGGCGACGACGCCGACAGCAAGCCCCCAATGCACCTCCATGCCTGGAATGTTGCCGATGCGGTAGATATCGGCGAGCGGCTGGGTCGATGGCTTGTTGAGCGAGGCCGGGTCGCGCAGCGGCCCTTCCACCAACTGGTTCATCAGGGCGATGGCGATGTAGGCCATCAGCAGGCTGGAGATGGTTTCGTTGACAGCCCGGTAGTGGCGAAGCGCGCCGACGGCACCGATCCAGATGCCGCCGGCGGCCATGCCCGCCACGCCCATGGCAAGAATGACGATGAAAGAAGGCGCGCCGCTCAACGCGACGCCGATGGCAGCCGCGCCGACGCCGCCGAGCACGATGGCGCCCTCGCCGCCGATGACGACGAGGCCAAGCCGCGCCGGCAGCGCCACACAGAGCGCCGCGAGCAGGAGCGGTGCAGCGCGCGACAGCGAGTTCTGGATGGAGAACCACGAGCCGAAGCCGCCGCGCCACATGGTTTCATAGAGCTGGACCGGCGACTTACCGACCAGCGCAATGAACAGGCTGAACAGGACCATGCCGACGACCAGCGCCGCGAGCGGAATAACGAAAGCTTCCGCCCGCCTGGCGATCCACTCGATCGTCGCCGGATAGCCCCTGGCGCCGAGCATGGCCGGCGCCTCCGCACTGCTGACCGTATCCGTCATGGTCCCCGTCTCCGCGCTCGGCCTCAGGCGGTCGAGCCGACGACGCCCTCGACCAGATAGTCCATGCTTTCGAGCTCAATGGCGGTCTCGGCGAAGGCCTGGCCTGCCGTCGCCACCACGGCGCCCTTGTTGCTCTTCAGCGGGCCCTTGATGACGGAGAAGCCGCCCTTCATCATTTCGGCCAGGGTGGCGTCGAACTGCTTGCGAGCCGCCTCGCCGACGGCGGGACCGAGTGGGCTCATCTTGACGAAGCCGTCGGCCAGTCCGCCGCGGGTGAAATTGGGCAGCGGCATGCCAGCAGTCAGGTCGTCGACGAACATCTTGTAGACCTTGGCCCAGTTCCATTCCGCGCCGGTGAGGTATTTCTCCGGCGCCAGCGGGCTCTGGTTGGCGTGGTAGCCGCAGACGAAGGCGCCGCGCCCGGCCGCCGTCTCGACCACCACTTTCGGGCTGTCGACATGGCAGGTGATGACGTCGGCGCCCTGATCGACCAGCGCGTTGGTGGCTTCCGCCTCCTTGACCGCCAGTGACCACTCGCCGGTGAAGATGACCTGGCAGGTGATCGTCGGGTCGACCGAGCGCGCGCCGAGCAGGAAGGAGTTGATGTTGAGCAGCACCTGCGGAATGGGCTTGGCGGCGACGAAACCGAGCTTCTTGCTCTTCGAGGTGTGGCCGGCGACGACGCCGTTGAGATACTGGCCCATGCCGATATAGCCGAAATATGAGCCGGCATTCATCGGGTGCTTGGCCTTGTCCCACATGCCGCCGCAATGGCGGAACTGCACGTCGGGGAATTTCGCGCACATCGCCAGCATGTGCGGATCGAAATAGCCGAAGGAGGTCGGGAAGATCAGCGAGGCGCCGTCGAGATTGATCATCGATTCCATCGTCTTCTGGACATCGACCGTTTCCGGCACGTTCTCCTCCTCGACGACGGTGATGCCCTCGATGCCCTTCAGCGCCGCCGCGCCCTCGGCATGCGCCTGGTTGTAGCCATAGTCGTCCCTCGGTCCGACATAGATGAAGCCGACGGTGGCGGCAGCGGCGAAGGCACGGCTGATCGGAAAGGATGCCGAGGCCAGGCCGAGTGCGGCTCCCGCGGCGGAGATCTTGAGCAGTTGGCGGCGGTTAAGCATGAATCTGTCGGTCATAGTGAATGCTCCCCTTTAGGACCCTTTTCCGGGTCGGTTAACATGCCGTCAAGAAAGTGCATGCAATCACTGTGCCAGTTTGTGAATTGAAATTTATTCAATAAAATCAATTATCACATCGAAGGCTTGTGCTCATGCTTGAGGCAATTGCATGCACTTTTTGCCTTCAAAGTAGCCAATTTGACAGGCAGATTAAAATAGAGGCATAGAGGGCATATCCGAGTTGAAAGGCCAACGAGTCGGCGGACTCCACGAGAAGACGCGACGGAGGAAACTTGTCGGGGAAGCGCAGCTTGATCAGGTCGGGCACGACCGTGGATCAGATGGTTCGGGCGATCGGCGACCGGATCGTCACCGGCTACCTGCGCCCCGGCGAAAAACTGGACGAGACCTCGCTCGCCGCCCGCTTCGACGTATCACGCACCCCGGTCAGGGAGGCGCTCGGCCAGCTCAGCGCCATGGGCCTGGTCGAGAGGCGGCCCAACAGGGGCGCTATCGTTGCCGTCGTGACGCAGGAGCATCTCGCCTCGATGTTCGAGAGCATGGCCGAACTGGAAGCGATCTGCGCGCGCTTCTCGGCCGAGCGCATGACCAGCAGCGAACGTCGCGGGCTCGAGATCGAGCACCAGGGTTCGGCGCGGATGGTGCAACTGGGCGCGGAGGAGGACTATGAGTATTTCAACACCGAGTTCCATAGCCGGCTTTATCGTGGCGCCCACAATACGCATATCCACGATCTCACCGTGATGACCCGCAGCCGGTTGGCACCCTTCCGCCGCGCGCAGTTCATGCTGCCCGGACGGCTGGCCAAATCCTGGCAGGAACACGACCTAATCGTCACCGCGATCCTGCGTGGCGACGGCGCCGCCGCCGGTAAAGCGGCGCGGGACCACGTTTCCATCGTCAGCGAGGCGAGCGCCGTCTTTGCCGTCGGTGACCAGCCGAAAGCCGCAAGCACGACGCCAGTCACCGCCGACTGAGAAACCACCTGTTGCAGCAGCGGCACATAGCGCCGAAGACACGGATTTGGCACGAAGAAGGCATAGGGCCGCTAAGTTTGATCCTTTGGCTGTCACGGAACCATACGGAGCGATACGGGAAGATTTCTGGTGGGCCGACCGCCTCGGCCCTGGTCTGGGCTTCAGCTTCTCTACTACTTCACGGGAAGGCGTGGATTATCCGGCGCGGCGCCGAGTTCCGACCGTGCCAGGCGCCTTGGCCTGATCCATTCGCCGCGCGCCTTTTCCGATAGGACCAATCCATGGCCTGGCCGATCGGGCGCATAGGCGTAGCCGTCCCGGATCTCGATAGGCTGTTGCACCAGATGATCGAAGTTCTGAAATGAATATTCCAGCCATTCGACCTCGGGAAGCGCGGCCGCCATATGCACGCCGACCTCCAGGAACGTGTTTCCGAGGCTGACCGGAATCCCGAGTTCGGCGGCGAGCCAGCCGATGCGCATGACGTCCGTCACCTGACCATGGACATTCAAGATATCGGCCGCATGGGCTTCCAGGAGCAGCCGCTTGCCCTGTAGATCCAGATACTCGCCGCTGTTGATCTGGGTCCATGTGACGGCATGCCTGAGTGTTCGCAACCCTTCATGGTCGTGACGCAGGATCGGATCCTCGACCCACAGAAGTTCGTGGCCGGCCTCGCGGATCGCCACCAATTTCGTGAGGGCCTCCTTCGAGCTCCAGGCCTCGTTCGGATCGATCATGATTTTGGACCCGGCCGGGACACAGGTCTTCAACAGTTCCAGACGCCGCAGATCGCGGTCGAAATCCCGGTGGCCGACCTTGATCTTGAAAGCCGAGTAGCCAATCGACACCGCGTGGGAGAACAGCGAGACGAAGGCATCGTCGTCGAGGTGAAAATCGAGGCCGCTGGCATAGGCCTTCACCCGGTTGCGGCGACTGCCGAGCAAGACATGAAGGGGCAGGCCAGCTTCCTTGGCTGCAAGATCCCAGAGCGCCACCTGAACCGCTTCGTGAAAGGGCAGGGAGTAAGCCCGCTGATTGCCGCCGCGCGGGCGGTGCACACGGTGGACCAGGGCGATCGCCCTGTTTCCCTTCAGGCTCGGCCAAACCTCATGTTCGAAAACGCTCTCGATCTCCTGCTGATCAGGCAGTGGATTGAAGAGCGTCTGGATGAATCCCAGCCCCACCTCGCCACTTTCGGAAACGAGTTCCAGCGCGGCGACGTTGACATCGTCCGACCGAACCTGGCTGTCCCCGATTACCCGGTCGCGGGCGAACTGAAATCGGGTTATACGAAAATGCGAAAGGCTCATCACAGGGGCTTTCTGATCGGTTACTATATCAAACTGATCTATCAGATGGCATCTTACTACCGGACCAATGGAGGTGCCGCAAGTGGCGGGCAAGGCAAAAACTGACTCTTCTCCCCTCGTGGCGGCCGCCCGCATGAGCGATGTCGCCTATGAGCGAATCCTGGAGGGCTTGTTCGACCGGCGCGTTCCGGCCGGGGCATTCATTTCGCAAAACGAGTTGTCCGCGATCGTCGACGTGCCCGTTGCTCCGCTTCGCGACGCCCTGCGTGTTCTTGAAGCGGAAGGGATCCTGACCATCCATCCGCGCTCCGGCATCCAGTTCATCAGGCCCGGACTGGAGCTTACGCGCGCCACCTACCAATTCCGCTCCATCATTGAGCGCGCGGCGGTTCGCGTCTTTGCCGAACAGGGCGATGAAGCCGTCATGAATGCCTTGGAAATCCGGCATTCCAGGCTGCTTCGGCGCATCGAGCGCGATGGCCTCGGACAGGAGCAACTGGAGGAGATGGATGCGCTGGAGGGAGAGTTGCACGGCGCGGTCATCGCCGCACTGCGCAATCCCCTGATCGACAGCACCTACCGGCGCATGCACAATTATCTGCGTCTGCTGCGGCTCGACAGGAAGATCACGACACCCATCATGGTCCGGACGCTCAAGGAGCACCTCGACATCCTCGAAGCTTGCGGCACAAGGAATGCCGACGCCGCCGAGGCAAAACTGCAGGCGCATTTCCAGGCGGCGATGCAGCGAAGCCTGGGTCTCGTCTGACAGGTCAACGGTGATCCGTCGCTTAGTCCAGTTGCGCGCCGGGCGGTTGCATGGCGTGGCAAAGGATGCTACCCAACCTTCAACTGATCGATCAGATTGATGATCTGATATCTTGGAGGAGATCGCATGCAGTTGAACAAGAGGCAGTTTCTCATGGGTTCGGCGGCCCTGGCGATGGCAGGGCATATCGGCGGCGCCCGTGCCGCGAGTGCCATCAGTTACTGGCACCATTTCACCAGCCAGTCGGAAATGGCCAGCCTGCTGAAGATTATCGCATTGTTTCAGGCGGCGAATGCCGATGTGGCGGTGACGCAGGAGAATATCCCGAATTCCGAATATATGGCGAAGGTCTCTTCGGCTGTGTTGGCCGGTGGCCGTCCGGATACTGCGATGGTGATCGCCGAGCGTTTCGCCGATCTTACCGCGATGGAGGGGTTGATCGATCTTACCGAGCGGGTGAACGGGTGGAAAGGCAAGGCCAATTTCCCCGAAGATCGCTGGGCCGGGCTTTCCAGCAACGGCGCCATCTATGCGGTTCCCGCCTTTGCCTTCGTCGACTGGATGTACTACCGCGCCGACTATTTCGAGGAAGCCGGGCTGGCGGGGCCGCCTCGGAATTTCGACGAATTCCTGAGCGCTTGCCGCAAGCTGACCGACCCCTCGAAGGGTAGGTATGCCTTCGGCATGCGCGCCGGCGCCGGCGGTTTCAAATATGTTATCGATGTCATGGAGGCGTTCGGCTCGCCGATCGTCAAGGATGGGCAGCCAGCCATCGACAGGGCCGCGGCGATCGAGGCGATAACGTTCTATTCCGATCTCTTCCTGAAGGAAAAGGTCGTGCCGCCGAGCGCGCCCAACGACAGCTACCGCCAGATCATGGAGGGCTTCCGCACCGGGCAGACGGCAATGGTGTGGCACCACACCGGTTCGCTGAATGAAATCTCGGCCGCGATGAAGCAGGGCAAACAATTCTCGACGGCACCCATGCCGGCCGGTCCGAAGGCGCATGTCGCTCGCGTTGCCTACGCCGGCAATGGCATCATGAAGGAAGACAATATAGAGGCCGCCTGGCGCTGGGTGAGTTTCTGGGGCCAGACCGATGCTGCCCTGACCTTGCTCGAAGGCACAGGCTATTTCCCGGCCTCGGCCGCTGCCCTGCAAGATCCGCGGATCACCGGCAATCCAATCTATCACGCGGCGGTCGAAACGCTGGAGTTCGGACGTCTGCCGAACAATTTCGTGGGCGCGGCGGGTTGGTCCGAAAATGTCGTCAACCCGGCTTTCCAAGCGGTGCTCACGGGTCAGTCGACACCGGAACAGGCTGTGGACCGTATGATCCAAGGCCTCGAAGCTGCCCTTCGCTGATACATCCCTGCACGGCCTGCTCCGGCGTGCGGCCATGCTCTGAACGCAACGGGACGATGCTTTCGCATCGCGCATCCATGACATCAAGCTCGAGCGGATATCGGCCCTTGCGGGCTGTCGGCGAACTGTCCGAGACCCGGTACTGGATGTATTTGCTGCTCCTTCCCAGCCTCGTCATGATCCTCCTGGTGATCGCCTATCCGACGCTCTACGGCATGGCCATCAGTATTCGCGAGATGCGTCTGACGCGTCCCGGGCTTGGTGGCTGGGTCGGCTTCAAACATTATGCGGGAATGTGGTCCGATCCTGTCTTCTGGATCGCCCTGAAGAATACGGTCGTGTGGGTCACCGCGGCCGTCGTGCTGGAACTGGCGCTCGGCCTTCTCGCCGCGACAGCCCTCAACAGGGATCTGCCGGGCACGAAGATCTTTGCCGTGCTGATCCTGCTTCCCTATTTCCTGCCCAACGTCGTGGCGGGTCATATGTGGGCCCTGCTGCTCGATCCGAGGCTTGGGGTCATCAACGATCTTCTTGTTCGCGCGGGCGTCCTGCAGACCTACAAGGCATGGTTCGCGGATCCCAATACCGCGCTTGCGGCGACTGTCCTTGTCGAGGCGTGGCACGGATTTCCATTCTTCGCGCTGCTGTTGCTCGCGGGCCTGAAGAGCATTCCCGAAGACCTCTACAAGGCAGCCGCGGTGGATGGCGCGGGCGTCGCCGCGCAACTCAGGCTGATCACCTTGCCCATGCTCAGGACCGTGATTGCGGCGGCGGTGATCCTGCGCGTCATCGGGCTGGTCAATTCGCCCGATCTGCTCCTCATTCTCACCGGTGGCGGACCGGGAGACGCCACGCAGGTCCTGTCGCTATACGCCTTCCAGACCGCCTACAAGGAATTCAATTTCGGCTACGCATCCGCCCTGTCGGTGGTGATGTTCGTGATCCTGATGATCTTCGCGGCGGCATATATCCGCCTGTCCAGGATTACCAAGGGAGAGGGCGATGATTGAAAGCAAGCGCCGCCGGCGGTTGATCGCCAACATCGCCACCTACTTCGTCCTCGCGACCCTGTCGATGTTCTGCATCGGTCCGATGATCTGGATGTTCCTGACATCGCTCAAATATGAGGCCGACATCGTCACCCAGACCATGCAGTACATACCGAGGCGCGTCACCTTCGACAATTACGTAGCGATCTGGACGCAGTCCAGCTTCCCGCGACTGATAGCCAACAGCCTGGTCGTCACCTTCCTGACAGTGACGATCTGCGTCGCCACGGGTACGCTTGCCGCCTATGCATTTTCACGCTTCGCGTTTCGCGGCCGAACGCAGCTCATGCTCGGTTATCTCGTCGTGCGCATGTTCCCCGCGGTGATGATGATCATTCCCCTTTATGTCGTCATGCGCGGCGTCGGTCTCGTCGACAGCCGTTTCGGACTTGCACTTGCCTATACGAGTTTCCTTCTGCCGCTGTTCGTGTGGATGCTCAAAGGTTTCTTTGATTCCGCACCCAAGGAACTCGAGAGCGCGGCGCGCATCGACGGCTCGACAAGGCTTGGCGCCATGGTTCGTATCGTCATGCCGCTGGCGCGCAACGGCCTGGTGGCAAGTTCGGTGTTCATTGCCATCGCAGCCTGGAACGAGTTCCTGTTCGCCCTGATGCTGACGACGGGGCAGGGGTCCCGCACATGGCCCGTGGGCCTGCAGTTGATGGTCGGTGAATTCCAGTTGCCATGGGGTGTCCTGGCGGCAGGCGGCATTCTCAGCATCCTGCCTGTCATCGTCCTCTTCGCCATCGTCCAGCGAACCATGGTTCAGGGGCTGACCGCGGGCGCCATCAAAGGTTAGGAGTATTCGCATGGCGACACTTTCCATCAAGGACGTGCGCAAATCCTATGGCTCCGTGCAGGTCCTTCACGGGGTCGACATCGAGCTCGAGGACGGAGGCTTTCTGGTTCTGCTCGGGCCGTCGGGATGCGGCAAGTCGACCCTGCTCAACATGATTGCGGGCCTCGACGACACGTCCGGCGGCGACATCCTGATCGGCGGACGCTCGGTCGTGGATCTCGCGCCCAAGGACCGCAATATCGCGATGGTGTTCCAGTCCTACGCACTTTACCCGACCATGTCGGTGGAGCGAAATATCGGCTTCGGATTGGAAATGCGTGGCGTGGACGCCGATCAGCGAAAGCGCGCCGTCGACGACGCGGCGCGGCTGCTGCAGATTTCGCATCTGCTCGACCGACGCCCTGCCAATCTTTCGGGAGGACAGCGGCAGCGCGTTGCAATGGGGCGGGCGATCGTGCGCGACCCGGAGCTGTTCCTTTTTGACGAGCCGCTTTCCAATCTCGATGCAAAGCTTCGTGTGGAAATGCGCACGGAGATCAAGCGCCTGCACGAGCGTCTCGGCACGAGCATCGTCTATGTGACGCATGATCAGATCGAGGCGATGACGCTGGCCACCAAGGTGGCGGTGATGAAGGGCGGCCACATCCAGCAGTTTGCCGATCCTCGGACCATCTATGAACGGCCCGCCAACGTGTTCGTCGCAAGTTTCATCGGATCGCCGGCGATGAACTTCCTGCCCGGGCGCCTGGTCTCGGACGCCAACGGCGTGCGTTTCGCAGCAGGCGGCGTGTCGGTCGCATTGCAGGCCGGCAAGCGGCCGGTTCAATCCGAGCGCCCGGTGATCCTGGGCATAAGGCCTGAAGAACTAAAGGTGGTCGGGCGCGATGAAGCTTCGATCACGGGGGTGATCGATGTCGTGGAGCCGACAGGGCCGGAAACCATGGTGACGGTGCAGGTTGGCGAACAGTCGATCATCGCCCGCCTGCCGCCGAGGTTTGCAGGCCGGCGAAACGAGCCGATATTCCTTGCCGTCGATCCGGCCAGTGTCAACCTGTTCGACCCCAACAGCGAGCAGCGCATCGATATCTAGACTAGGGGACGGACACCACGGCGCTTCTAGCGCAACGCGGTTTCGGTCATCGGCCGAAGCATAGCCGAAGCCGGCATCGATGCCGGCGAGATCGTCGCCATCGGCTGCAGCGGGCATCGGCGGCGGTTGCTGAGGCTTACGCGGGAGGGTATCGCCTGTATGTCGAGATCAACCAGGCGATGATTCCGATGTGGGAGCGCATCGCCGCACGGCAGGCACGCACGTGAGCGAAACTTCATCATCCCCTTTCGGCGATTACGACTACGTCATCGTCGGTGCCGGCTCCGCCGGCTGCGTGCTCGCCAACCGGCTCTCGGCCGATCCGCGCAACCGGGTGCTGCTGCTCGAAGCCGGCGGCAGCGACCGCTATCACTGGGTCGATATCCCGATCGGCTACCTCTTCTGCATGGGCAATCCGCGCACCGACTGGATGATGAAGACCGAACCGGAAGCCGGTCTCAACGGACGCAGCCTCAACTATCCGCGCGGCAAGGTGCTTGGCGGCTGTTCGTCGATCAACGGCATGATCTACATGCGCGGCCAGGCCGCCGACTATGAGGGCTGGCGACAGGCCGGCAATGTCGGCTGGGGTTGGGACGATGTGCTGCCGTATTTCCGCAAGTCGGAAGACTATCACGGCGGCAAGAGCGCCATGCATGGCAGCGGCGGCGAGTGGCGGGTCGAACGGCAGCGTCTGTCCTGGCCGATCCTCGACGCGTTCCGGGACGCCGCCGAGGAACTCGGCATTCCCCGCACCGACGATTTCAACACCGGCACCAATGAAGGCTCGGGCTATTTCGAGGTCAACCAGCGCCAAGGGGTGCGCTGGAACACATCGAAGGCGTTTTTGCGCGGCATTGCGGCGCGTCAGAATCTGCGCGTGGTGACGGGGGCCGAGACCGAACGGCTCGAATTCGACGGCCGGCGCGTCACCGGACTGGTCTTCCGCCAGGGCGACCGCCTGCACAGGGTCAGCGCCGGACAGACGATCCTTGCAGCCGGTGCCATCAACTCGCCGAAGATCCTCGAACTGTCGGGAGTGGGTCGACCCGACCTGCTTTCGAGCATTGGCGTGGATGTTCGACGCGCCTTGCCGGGCGTTGGCGAAAACCTGCAGGATCATCTGCAGATACGCACGGTTTTCAAGGTCGCCAATGCCGCGACGCTCAACCAGCGCTATCACAATCTGATCAGCCGCGCGGCGATGGGGGTGGAATACGCGTTCAAACGCAGCGGGCCGCTGTCGATGGCGCCGAGCCAGCTCGGCATCTTCGCCAGAAGCGATCCTCGGCTCGCAACACCTGATCTGGAATACCATGTGCAACCGCTGAGCACGGACCGCCTGGGCGAGCCGCTGCATCGCTTTCCCGCGGTCACCGTGTCGGTCTGCAATCTGCGTCCGGAAAGCCGTGGCACCGTGCATATGGCATCGTCCGATCCGCGCGAGGCGACGAAGATCCGGCCGAACTATCTCTCCACCGCGGGAGATCGCAGCGTCGCGGTCGCATCGCTGCGCCATGTGCGCAGCCTGATGAAGGCACGGGCCGTGGCACGCTTTGCGCCCGAAGAGATGCTGCCCGGCACGCAATATGACAGCGACGAAGACCTCATCCGCAAGGCCGGCGATATCGGTACGACGATCTTCCACCCCGTCGGCACCTGCAAGATGGGTTCGGACTCGATGGCGGTGGTCGACGACCGGCTACGCGTTCACGGGCTTGCCGGACTGCGCGTGGTCGATGCCTCGATCATGCCGACAATCGTCTCGGGCAACACCAACTCTCCGGTCGTCATGATCGCGGAGAAGGCAGCGGAGATGATCTTGCAGGATCCACGCCGATAGTGCCGTGGCGATGTGCGGCATCCTGCGGATGCCGAAGCCGTCGCGACCTATGCCGGCCACCGTTTCGCGCGCGAACAGGACGCACACGATATCGGTGATGCGCTGCCGTTCCGGCGGGAAGTGGCGGCCCTGGCGGCGGAATAGGCCCGAGCTGCCCTCGCGACCATGGGTCCAATCCATCAGGGTTGCCGCGGTCCCGCCCCATGCCGTAGACAGGCGGCCGTGACGGACGTTGGCGGAGAAGAAACAAGATGTCGGACCGGATGAAGACCCTCTCCTCGGCCAAGTCGCATGGCGGCGTGCAGGGCGTCTATTCCCATGCTTCGTATGCCTGCTCTTGCGACATGATTTTCGCCGTCTTCGTGCCGCCGCAGGCCCGTGAAAAACCTTGCCCGGTCGTGTGGTACCTCTCCGGCCTCACCTGCACCCATGCCAATGTCATGGACAAGGGTGAGTACCGGCGCATGGCTGCGGAGCTTGGCCTGATCGTCGTCTGTCCCGACACCAGCCCGCGCGGAGATATTCCCGACGAGAAGGACAATTGGCAGTTCGGCAGTGGCGCCGGCTTCTACCTCGATGCGACGCAAGCGCCTTACGCCACGAACTACCGCATGTGTTCCTATGTCAGCGAGGAATTGCCGGCGTTGATCGCCCGGGAATTTCCGGCCGATATGACGCGCCAGGCGATCTTCGGCCACTCGATGGGCGGGCATGGGGCGCTGACGATCGCGCTCAAGAATCCCGGGCGCTTCAAAAGCTGTTCGGCCTTCGCGCCGATCGTGCAGCCAAGCACCGCCGGCTGGTCGCGGCCCGCTCTCGAAAAATATCTCGGTGCCGACGAGGCGTCATGGCGGGGCTATGATGCCACCTTGCTCATTGAGGATGGCCACCGTTTCCCCGAGCTTTTCGTCGATCAGGGAACGTCTGACGGCTTTCTCAAGGACGGGCTGAGGCCCTGGCTGCTGGAAGCTGCCTGCGCCAAGGCGGGCATTGCGCTGACCTTGCGCATGCAGGACGGCTACGACCATTCGTATTTCTTCATTTCGACATTCATGGACGACCATCTGAGATGGCACGCCGACAGATTGTCTGACCCGGTTCCTGGCACCGGGCAACGCTGAAGCAAGGGAATATACCCGAGCGGGCTAATCCCGCAGCAGGTCGAACATCAGCTTGATGAAGCGGTCCGCGTCGACTTCGTGCGCGATGCGCGCATTGTCAGGTCGGTCGAACGCTTCGTGTCAGAGGCCGAACCGGTCCTTCAGCCGCCCGGACAGGATCGCGGCCTTCACCCCGAGCGGCCAGAGGCGGTGGAACCGGATTGGCTTGAGCGTCGATGTCGGCATGGGAAACGGCGACGTGTCGCTGCCGCGCAGCCGCTGCGCCAGGGCAGCGCCCATCGCCGAGGCCATGGCGACGCCACGGCCGTTGTAGCCAACGCAGATCAGCACGCCGTCCTGCGGCTCGTGAATGTGCAGAAGATGGTCCTTGGTGATCGCCACCCGGCCGTTCCAGCCATGTGTCCAGCGCGTTCCGGCAAGCGCCGGCCACAGCCGCAGCGCATAGTCGGTGAGGTAGCGGATGGCGGAGGGATCGCCGATCGGCTTCATCGGTCCCCGGCCGCCCATGAGAAGGCGGTTCTGCGCGTCGATGCGGTAGTATACGGTGATATTGCCGGCTTCGTAGACGACCGGCCTTTCAGGGAGAATTGCGGCCGCTGCTGCCGGCGCAAGCGGTTCGGTCGCCGCGATCGCGCTGAACACCGGAACAAGCGACTGCTCCAGGCCCGGCCACAGGGCTCCGGTATAGCCGTTGGTTGCTACAAGCACCTTCTGTGCGCTGACCGAGCCGTTGGCGGTTTTGAGGACCCATCGTCCAGCCTCCCTCTTCAGCGAAAGCACTTCGCTGCCACCGAAAATCCGCGCGCCGGCGTTCCGCGCGGCGGCTGCCAGGCCGATCGTGTATTTCAGGGGATGGAGGTCGCCGCCGCGCGCGTCGAACATGCCGGCTATGTATCTGTCGGTTCCGGTTCGTGTCGCCATCGCCTGTGCATCCAGCATGCTGACCGGCATGCCCCGCCGCTCGCATTGCGCGGCCGTGGTCCGCACCGCGGCTTCCGGCTTCGGCCGGATCGCCGCGCGGATGGTCCCGTTCTGCCGGGCCTCGCAGGCGATCGACAGGCGCTTGATGAGGCCGAAGGTGAAATCCGGCGCACCGTAGGAGAAATCGATCATCCGCGGCCCAAGCTCAGGGCCGAACATCGCCTCGATCGTGTCGGGATCGTATTTGAGGCCGGGATTGACCTGGCCGCCATTCCTGCCCGAAGCGCCCCAGCCCGGCTGGTGCGCTTCCAGCACGGCAACGTCGTCGCCGGCTTCCGCCAGATGCAAGGCGGTGGAAAGGCCGGTGAAGCCGCCGCCGACAATGGCGACCCTTGCCCGCTGCACGCCGGCAAGGGCGGGGTAGTCGGCGGTGCCGCCGGCCGTTTCGCGGTAGAGGCTCTTCGGTGCGTTGCTCTCTAGCATGCTGGGCATCGTCAAGGCGACCGGGGAGGAACACAGGCCCGAGAGGCTGGACGGAAGCCGTTGGGCGAAAGGGGATGCGCCACCTGCGAAAAACTCCATATTGGGAACGGCAGACCGTATATCGTGCCCGGTGCGCGCCAGACAATTCAGCATGGCCTTCGGGAAATCACAACAGCCGCGACAGCGCCGCCATGAAGTGGTCGTTCTCCGCTGGCGAGCCGATGCTGACACGCACATAACTGTCGAAATCTTGCTGCTTCCACGGTTTGACAATGACGCCTTCGCGCAGCAGGCCCTCGGCGAAGGCGGCGGCATTTTGCCGGCAGTTGAAGAACAGGAAATTGCCGCGGGAAGGGGCGACGTCGAGGCCCATGTTCCTGAGGAAGCTCTCGACCCGCGTTCTTTCCGCCTTGGCCAGCGCGACGACCCTTGCAAGGTGTTTCTCGTCCGCCAGCGCCGCCAGCGCGGCGGCCTGAGCCATGCCATTGGCGTTGAATGGTGTGCGCACCCTGTCGAGCAGGGCGCGCAATTCCGGGTCGCCGACGATACCGAAGCCGATCCGCAATCCGGCGAGCCCGAACGCCTTGGAAAATGTCCGCAGCACGATCCAGGGCCGGTCACATTTGCAGAGGTAAGGTAGCGACGAGGCATAGTCGTCGCCTTCCGCATATTCGGCATAGGCTTCGTCGACGACGATCAGCGTCTCGTCGCCGGCCGCATCCAGAACCTTCGACAGCTCGCCGGCCGACAGCCAGCTGCCGACCGGGTTCATCGGGTTGGAGAACAGCAGCATGCGGGGCCGCTCGCGCACCGCCTCGATCAGGGCATCGACATTGATGGTGAGGTCGTCGTTGACGGTCGCTCGTTTGACGCTCGCGCCCATCAGTGTCGCGTAGTCCTCGTGCAGCGGGAACGATGGATAGAGCGTGACGACGGCATCGCCGGGCCGCAACACGGCACGGCTGATGACGGAGAGAAGGTCCTCCGAGCCATTGCCGAGGATCACCTGATCCTCACCGAACTCATATTTGGCGGCGATAGCCTGGCGCAGTTCGCGCCCGGCCGGATCCGGATAGATCCGGAACATCTCGGCGCCGGCCTGCATCATCGTGGCAAGCGTCGGACTCGGACCAAGCGGGTTTTCATTCGAGCCCAGCTTGGCGATCCTGGCCGGAGCATATCGTTGCATGACCTCGGCGACGGTCAGCCCGGAATTGTAAGGCGACAAGCGCGTGACTTCGGTTCGGACCATGTCTGATGCTTTCGACATTAGCGGGCTCCTCTACGGTCGGCCGACGGACCCCTATCATCGACCGGGTTCTCAAAAACCAGGGTTTCGCTGCATCGTCCCCAGGGGAGCCTGGTCGCCGACGGGCGCGCCAGCGCAGCGAATTTTGTTAGGAGTAGCGTAGCCGAAACTGTTTGTATATGCTTGTATATGTAACTTGATCTGGTAGTCTCGCTATGGGAACGGAAGCTCGACACCGGCAAGGAGGATCACATGCGTAATGCTTCTCTGTTCGATCTCGCCGGCAGGAAAGCGCTTGTCACCGGCGCCAGCCGCGGAATCGGCCGCAGCATCGCCGAGGCGTTGAGCGCTGCCGGCGCCGACGTCGCGGTCACCGCGCGCAGCCTGGCGTCCCTCGACGGGACCACGGCGGCGATCCGTGCGGCCGGCGGGGTTGCGCATGCCGTCGCTCTCGACGTCACCGATGTCGGCCGCTGCCGGACCGCTACCGCCGAGGCTGCGGGCCTGCTTGGCGGTCTCGACATCCTCGTCAACAATGCCGGAATGGAGGAGGTCAGGCCCTCGCTCGACGTCGACGAGGCGCTGTGGGACCGGATCGTCGACACCAATCTCAAGGGGGCGTTCTTCTGCGCCCAGGCGGCTGCACTGCAGATGCGGGATGCCGGGCATGGCGGCGCCATCATCAATCTCTGCTCGCTGACGTCAGAAGTCGGCATTCCCACCGCGGTGCCCTACGGCTCGTCGAAGTCGGGCCTGCTCGGCATGACCAGGGCGCTGGCGGCGGAGTGGGCGGGTCTCGGCATCCGGGTCAACGCCATCGCCCCGGGTTACTTCCGGACGGCGATGACCGATGTGTTCTACAGCAACGAGGCATGGCAGCAGTCCATGCTCGCCAAGATCCCGCAGCAGCGTTTCGGCGATCTCGGCGACCTGCACGGCGTTGCCGTCTTCCTTGCCTCGGATGCGGCGGCCTACATAACCGGCCAGTCCATTCCGGTGGATGGCGGCTTCCTGGCATCGATTTGAGGCGGCGCGCTAAAAGTTCGAAATCAACGTCTCGCGCAACGTAACCGGCCGGCGCGTTGCCTTCCAACAAAGAGGAATATCCATGTCCGACATCAGCTTCCACGATCTGTCATCGCTCGACGCCACCCAGCGGGCCAGCCTGTTGAAGCGCGCCGAGGCCGATCTGTCGGTCTTCGTCGAAAAAGTCCGCCCGATCATCCAGGCCGTCAAGGACGAGGGCGACGCCGCCCTCATCCGGTTCGCCAGGGAGCTCGACAAGGCCAATGTCGCCGAAGGCGGACTGCAGGTGTCGGAAGCCGAGTTCGACGCGGCCTTCGACAAGGTCGAAAAGGATGTCGTGGAGAGCATCGCCTTCGGCATCGACAACATCAGGCGTTTCCATGAGGAGCAGAAGCCGGAAACGATGTGGCTCAAGGAAGTCCGGCCGGGCGCCTATGCCGGCGACCGCTATACGCCGATCGCCTCCGTCGCGCTCTACGTGCCGCGCGGCAAGGGCGCCTTTCCGTCGGTGACGATGATGACATCGGTTCCGGCGGTCATTGCCGGCGTGCCGCAGATCGCCATCGTGACGCCACCGACATCGGATGGTTCGGTGGATGCGGCGACCCTGGTCGCGGCTCGCCTCGCCGGCGTGCACACCGTCTACAAATGCGGCGGCGCCCATGCCGTCGCCGCCGTCGCCTACGGCACCGAGACGGTGAAGCCCGCGCTCAAGATCGTCGGCCCCGGCAGCCCATGGGTGGTGGCGGCGAAGAGCATCCTGTCCTCGGTCATTAACACAGGGCTTCCGGCCGGCCCGTCGGAAGCCATCATCTTTGCCGATGACAGCGTCGACGGCGGCCTTGCCGCGCTCGATCTGCTGATCGAGGCCGAGCACGGACCGGATTCTTCGGCCTATCTGGTGACGCACAGCCGCAAGGTCGCCGAGGCAGCGCTCGCCGCACTCCCGCAACACTGGTCGCGGATGACCGAACAGCGCGTGGAGTTCTCGCGCGCCGTGCTGACGGGCAAGCGCGGCGGCGTCGTGCTGACCGCGTCGCTGGAAGACAGCTACCGCTTCATCAACGACTATGCGCCCGAACATCTGGAAATCCTGTCGAACGATCCGTTCGCGCATCTCGGGCATATCACCGAGGCGGCCGAGATCCTCATGGGCCCGCATACGCCGGTGACCCTTGCCAACTTCGTCCTTGGGCCTAATGCCGTGCTGCCGACCAGCCGCTGGGCGCGCACCTACGGGCCGCTTTCGGTGACTGATTTCGTCAAGCGCTCGTCTGTCGGCTACGTCACCTCGGCCGCCTATCCGGAATTGGCGAAGCATGCCCGCAGGCTCGCCCGCTACGAGGGCTTCAGCTCGCACGAAAACGCGGTCTCGGAGATCCGCGACCGCTACCTCGCCGGCTGAACGGAGACGATCGCGATGAAGGCGGCACGGCTTTATGGACCGGGCGATCTGCGGGTGGAGGACATCGCCGAACCCGGCTTGCCGGATGCCGGCTGGGTGAAGCTCAGGGTCGATGCCGCCGGCATCTGCGGTTCGGACCTGCACAATTTCCGCACCGGCCAATGGATAAGCCGCTCGCCTTCGACCGCCGGCCATGAGCTGACCGGCACGGTGACCGCGCTCGGCGAGGGCGTCGACACGGTCGCCATCGGCGACAGGGTGATTGCCGATTCCCGCTTCTGGTGCGGGGAATGCGCGCAATGCCGTGCCGGCAGGCGCCATCTATGCGCTTCGCTGGGCTTTGTCGGCGAAGTCTGCGACGGCGGCTTTGCCGAACAGGCTGTTCTACCCGCGCGACTGCTGCATGTTGTCGATGCAGCACTTGACGAACGGGTCGCCGCGATGGCGGAGCCGCTCGCGGTGGCGCTGCACGCGGTACGGCGTTTGCCAAAGACGGCAGGCTCGGTGCTTGTCGTCGGCTGCGGGCCGATCGGCGGTCTCGCCGCGCTGCTGCTGTCTCGAAGCTTTGCCGGCACCGTGCTTGTCGCCGACCGCAACCAGGCCCGCTGCGCCCGCGTGGCGCGGGTGACCGGCGCAACAATCGTCGACCTTGACCGCGATGCCATTGCCGCCGCGACCGCCAATGCTCCGCTGCTGGCGGCCGTCGAGGCGACCGGCAGCATCGCCGCTTTCAACCAGTTGCTCGGCGTTCTCGATTCCGGCAGCGCTGTGGCGATGGTCGGCATCTTCCATGGCCGTCTCGACATCGACCCCAACCTTCTGGTCGAACGCGAGATCGCGCTGCTGGGGTGCCATGCCTTCGCCGACGAGTTGCCCGACGCCGTGCGGATGCTGGGTGAGTTGAGCAAACCGCTGCTTTCCCTGATCGATCGCGAGATCGGTCTCGACGATATTGCGGCCACTTATGAGCGGCTGTTGGCGGGGCAAAGCGACGGCTTGAAAACAATCATCCGCATGCGGCAACCTGTCGAGCCGGCTTGATTTCCGATAAATTGCCGGAAAGGATTTTGAAATGATCGATTTGCCCGATACGGCGAGCCCCCTTTACGAGAAGGTGAAGGACTACATCTTGACAAACATCGGTACAGGCCGGTGGGGCAAGGATCGCAAGCTGCCGTCCGAGAATGAGCTGGTGGTTTCGCTGGGTGTCTCGCGCATGACAGTCCACCGGGCCTTGCGGGAACTGACCGCGGCGGGCTTCCTGATCCGGCTGCAAGGTGTCGGCACCTTCATCGCGCCGCCCCGTCCGCAATCGACGCTGATCGAGATCAACAACATCGCGGCCGAGATTGTCGAGCGCGGCAACAGGCATCGCTCGGAAGTTCTCGTGCTGGAAACCATCATGCCTACGAAGGAACTCGCACTGTCCTTCGAGTTCCCAAAGCGCGTCGCGATCCATCACTCGGTCGTCGTCAATTTCGAGAACGATTTGCCGGTGCAACTGGAGGAGCGCTTCGTCAATCCGAGCCTGATCCCCGACTACGACAAGCAGGACTTTTCGAAGACGGCGACCTACGACTACCTCATGCAGAAGACCCCGGTGACCGAGGTCGAGCACATCATCTCGGCGATCCCGGCCGACGCCGAGACGGCGCGGCATCTCAATATCGATATCGGCAGCTGCTGCCTGTTTCTGCACCGCCGCACATGGACGGGCGCGATCGTCGCCACCATCAGCAAGCTGACTTATGCCGGCAGCCGCTATTCGCTCGGCAGCCGCTATTCCCCCTCCAAGGCCAACTGACGCCGAAAAGCCAATGCAGATCACGGAATCTTCGACGCAGATGTATGTACATGTACTGATAAGAGCTGTTTCGCGCCTTGCGGACGGATCGGCTAGAAGGGACGGCCGATGATGCACAGCCGCACGGCGCGGATCCGCGCGCTCGCGCAGCACGATGTCGGCGAGGCGCAACACGCGCTGGCGGCCTTGCTGGGCGATCTGTTCGCAATGACCCCCAGCAACGTCCGCATCAATGTCGACAAATACAGCCTCAATTCGTTGAACGGCTTCTTTGACAGCGAGGGCCAGGCCTATTTCTTCAAGTTCCACCAGGAGGAACGCGAGGAAGCCATGACCGGCGAATACTACCGGGCGGAAATCCTGTCGCGTGCCGGCCTGCCGGTCGACCAGCCCGTCCACATGTCCGCCCAGCCGGGTGAGCAGATCCTTGTCTACCGCCGCCGCACCGATCCGAGATTTTCGGATGTACTGTTTGCGCTGGATGCCGAGGACGATGCCGGCAGGCGGCGCGAGGCGGTTCTCGCCGAGCGCGACCTGTCCGCCAGGCTGCTCGAGGTCTATCTCGAGACGCTGCATCCGGTGACTGTCGCGGAGGTCTCGGCTGAGCCGATCCACCGGCTGTTCCATGAGCGGCTGATCGACCCCGATACGCGGTCGTCGCCGGGCGGCCGGCTGGCGGATTTCTATGTCGGCAAGCCGTTTGTCTTTCCTGGCATGGAACTTGGCTGGGATCGGTTCTGCCGGCTGAAATTCGTCATCAACGGCCAGCTCTACACCAGCAGCATCGGCGAGCTTTTCGACGCTGCTGCGGCGCGCTTGCGGCCGGACCGGCTGGCCGATGCCGGCGGTGTGGTCGCGCATGGCGACGCCCACAATGCCAATGTCTGGTACACGGCAGAAGCGGGGAGGGCGGAGCTGTCCTTCTTCGATCCCGCCTTTGCCGGCTCGCATATCCCGACGCTGCTGGCCGAGGTGAAGGCAACCTTCCACAACATCTTCGCCCATCCGTTCTGGCTCTACGACCCAGCCATCGCGACAGACGCTTTTCGCGCTCAGGCGCGGCTGGACGGAGACCTCATCCATGTCGACACGGACTGGGATTTGAGCCCGGTTCGCCGCGACCTGCTGGAGGTCAAGGCCACTGCTTTGTGGCGACCGTTGCTGCTCGAGCTCAAGCGGCGCGGCATGCTGCCGGCGGATTGGCGGGCGGTCCTGCGTTCCGGGCTTTTCCTGTCGCCAACCCTGGTCATGAACCTGCGCGCCGGCGCGCGCAGCCACACGCCGGTCTCTTCCCTCATCGCCTTTTCAGTCGCGGTCATGGTCGGCAGCGAGCCCGATGCCGGAGCCGATCGGGTGACCGACTTCCTGGACTTGATCGATCCTGAAAGCGCGAGCCGATGCGCCTGATCCATGGGGGAAATTGAGCCATGCCAACTTGTATATGCATGTATGTATTTTAGCCTTGACATCCGCGCCCGCGGACGCTGAAATATCCCTGCACTTCACCACGAAGTGGTGGGCAAGACGCCGAGGCACAGTGCCGCAAGAGCAGAAACCCGCAGTCTCACCAGACCGGATGCCTGGGTAAAAAAGCGGTCTGATCATCAAGGGGAACTTGAGATGATGCGTAACCTAGCAGGACAATTTCGCGCGCTCATGATGGCCGCCGCCATCGGGCTCGGCGCCGCGCCAGTCGCCCACGCGGCCGACGCGGCCATTCCCGCGACGCCCGAGGCAGGACCGTTCAAGATCGGCATCGAGCCCTGGCTCGGCTACGGCCAATGGCACGTCGCCGACGCCAAGGGCCTGTTCAAGACGAACGGCCTGTCGGACGTCCAGATCGTCAATTTTGCCGAGGACAAGGACATCAACGCCGCTTTGGCCAGCGGCCAGCTCGACGCCGCCAACATCGCGACCCACACGGCGATGGGCATGGTGGCCGCCGGCCTGCCGGTGAAGATCGTGCTGCTGCTCGACGTCTCGATGACGGCCGACGCCATCATCGCCGGCAAGGACGTCACCTCCATCGCCGACCTCAAGGGCAAGCAGGTTGCTTTCGAGGAAGGCACGACCAGCGATATCCTGCTCAAATACGCGCTCGCCAAGAATGGCATGTCGATCGCCGACGTCCAGCCGGTTCCGATGCCTGCCTCCGACGCCGGCGGCGCGTTGATCGCCGGCCGCGTGCCGGTGGCGGTCACCTACGAGCCCTACCTCACCGTCGCCATGGCGCAGAACAAGGACGTCAAGCTGCTGTTTTCCGCCGGCGAGGATCCCGGCCTGATCAGCGACGTGCTGGTGGTGCGCGACGAGGTCATCAAGTCGCGGCCCGGCCAGGTGTTGGCCATGATCAAGAGCTGGGACGCCGCACTCAAGGATTACCATGCAGACACACCCGGCGGCCGCGCCATCATCGCCAAGGCGGTCGGTTCCGACGTCAAGGACCTGAACACCGCTTTCGATGGCGTGCGCTACTATTCGCTCGCCGAAAACAAGACGGCGCTGACCGGCGATTTCACCACCAAGACATTCGCCGACGTCGAAGCGGCCGCCAAGAACGCCAAGCTGCTGCAGGCCGACGTGACGCCGGAACAGATGATCGATCCGTCCTTCGTCAAGGCGGCGCAATGATAGAGGCCGGATCGCGGTGGTAGCGCAGATGTCCGCGGAGCCCCCCGCGAAAACCGGCCCGGCCGCGCCAAAGGCGGCCACGAAACAGGCCAGGCGCCGCCGATCCTCTGGGATCGGCGCGCCCATCGCCAGGTCGCGTTTCCTGATGATCGCGGTGGCCGTCTTTGTCGGGCTTGGCCTTGGCTGGTGGGCGGCGACGGGGCTGGAATGGGTGAAGCCCATCTTCCTGCCGTCGCCCGGCAGCGTTGCGACCCAGATAGCCAAGCTCGCCGCCGACGGCACGCTGTGGCTGGACCTCACGGCCTCGGCGTATCGCATTTCCATCGGCTTCCTCATCGCTTCGGCATTGTCCATCCCGATCGGCGTGCTGATCGGCAGCTTCCGCTCTTGGGAGGCTGGTATCGAGCCGCTGGTGGATTTCATCCGCTACATGCCGGTCGTCGCATTCGTACCGCTCTCCATCCTGTGGGCCGGTACCGGCGATACCCAGAAATTCCTGATCATCTTCATCGGAACCTTCTTCCAGCAGGTGCTGATGATCATGGACAATGTGAAACGAGTTCCCGCCGATTTCATCGGCCTTGGCCGCACGCTCGGCCTGCCGGACCGCAAGATCCTGACGCGCATCGTCGTGCCCAGCGCCCTGCCGGGCATCTGGGATACGCTTCGCATCAGCCTCGGCTGGGCTTGGACCTGGCTGGTGCTGGCCGAACTTGTCGCGGCGACATCTGGCTTGGGCTATCGCATCACCGTGTCGCAGCGCTATTTCCAGACCAACACCATCATTGGCTACATCCTGCTCCTCGGCGTGCTCGGTCTCATCACCGACCAGGTCATGAAGGCGCTGGAGAAGGTTCTGTTCCGGCAGGATGGCCATTCGCAATGAGGAACCGCCGATGACTGTTCCCAAATTGCGCATCGCCGGTCTCGACAAGAGCTTCGGCACTGGCGAGCGGCGCACGGAAGTGCTGCGCGACATCAACCTCGATCTTGCCGACAATGAGTTCGTCTCGCTCGTCGGCACGTCGGGCTGCGGCAAGAGCACATTGCTGTCGATCGTTGCCGGACTGCAGGACTTCGACGCCGGCGATCTCAGCATCGATGGCGCGCCGATCCTGCAGCCGGGTCTCGACCGCGGCGTCGTCTTCCAGTCCTACACGCTGTTGCCCTGGCTGACGGCGCGGCAGAACATCGAGTTCGCCCTCAAGGCCGCCGGCTACGATCGCACCGCCTGCCGCGAGATCGCGCTCGAGCATCTCGACCTCGTCAAGCTGTCGCAAAGCGCCGACCGCTATCCGTCCGAACTGTCGGGCGGCATGAAGCAGCGTGTCGCCATTGCGCGCGCACTGTCCTATCGGCCGAAGATGCTGCTGATGGATGAACCGTTCGGCGCGCTCGATGCCTTGACCCGGCACCAGATGCAGGAACTGCTGACCCAGATCTGGGAGGAACACCGGCTGACCGTTCTCTTCGTCACGCATGATGTGGAGGAGGCGGTCTATCTGTCGGACCGCATCGTCGTCATGGGGATCGGGCCGGGACGCATCATGCAGACCTTCAACGTCGACATCGAGCGGCCGCGCCGGGAAGAGGTGATGGAGACCCCGGCCTTCATGGATCTGCAGCGCGGCGTGCACAAGGCGATCCGCGAGGCATCAAGACGCCCCGAAATGGCGTAGACGATTGCGGCCACTTGCAGGCGCCGTTCACGTCGCCTTGCCGACCGCGGCGTCCAGTTCCAGCTCGCCTTCCGCAATGTCGTCGAACGAAGCGTAGTTCATGTTGTAGAGGCGGGCGTAGAGGCCCTTCCTCTGCATCAGCTGTTCGTGGTTGCCGCTTTCGACGATTTCGCCATTCTGCAGCACGATGATGCGGTCGGCGCCGCGAATAGTAGCGAGCCGATGGGCGATGACCAGCCCGCTGCGGCCCTCCAGCAGTTTGATCAGCGCCTTCTGGATCAGCATCTCGGTGTAGGAATCGATGCTGGCCGTAGCCTCGTCGAGCACCAGGATCTTGGCGTCGGCCACCAGCGCTCGCGCGAAACTGATGAGCTGGCGCTGGCCGAGCGAAAGGTTGCCGCCGCGCTGTTCGAGTTCGGTATCGTAGCCATCGGGCAACTGTTCGATGAAGTCGTGCGCGCCGACCGCTTGTGCGGCGCGCACCACTTCATCGCGGGTTGCGCCGGTCTTGTGGTAGCGGATGTTCTCCAGCACCGTGCCGGAGAACAGGAACGGCTCCTGCAGCACCATGGCCACCTGGTCGCCGAGCGAATCCTGCGTCAGGTCACGCACGTCATGACCACCGACCAGGACTTGCCCCGACCAGACGTCGTAGAAGCGGTGCACCAGCGCCATCGAACTCGACTTGCCCGATCCCGTCGGGCCGACAAGAGCGACCGTCTCGCCCGGATTGACGCGGAAGGAGATGTTCTTCAGCACCGGCTGGTTCGGCCGGTAGCCGAAAGTGACGTTCCTGAACTCGACCGAGCCGTCCGTATCGCGCGACAAGGCCACCGCATTGTCCTTGTCGCTGACATCCACCGGCACGTCGAGCACTTCGGAGATACGCTGGCCGGAGGCCATGGCGCGCTGCATGACGCTGTACTGCATGGTAAGTGAACGGATCGGGTCGAAGAAGCGTTGGATATAGAACAGGAACGCTACCATGACGCCGACATCGAGGCTGTGCGACAGCACCATCGAGCCGCCGACGACAATGACCGTCGCCATGGCGATGCCGGTCAGCGTGTCGACGATCGGCACCATCACCTGCGCATATTTCGCCGACCGCAGATGGGCGTTGAGGTTGGCCAGCACCTTCTCGTCATAGAGGTCGAAATTGACGTGCTGGCGTTCCAGGCTCTGCACGGTGCGCACGCCATGGATGCCTTCGGCGAGTGCCCCGTTGGCGATGGAATTGGTTTCGTGCGCTGCCATGAAGGCGACCTTGGCGCGCGGCAGCCAGAACAGCCGCACGATGAACAGCATCGGCATGGTCGACAGCGTCAGCAGTCCGAGCCGGAAATCGAGCCACAAAAGGACGGTGACGATGCCGAACAGCAGCACGATGTCGCCCACCGACATGACAGACGTTTCGAGGAATTCCTGCATCGAATTGACGTCGCCCTGCAGGCGCGACATCAGCCGGCCGACCTCGGTCTTGTCCATGAAACTCAGGGACACGCGCTGCAGATGGCTGAACATTGCGCGGCGCAGGTCGGACAGCACATTCTCGGCCACCTTGCCGACGACGCTTTCCTGCACATGGCTTGCGGCGTAGTTGATCAGGATGATCACGGTGAAGGTGAGGATCGCGGAGATCATCACCGAGCGGTCGAGCCGGCCCGCAGCCATGCCGTGGTCAATGGCATAGCGGATGACCAGCGGGATCGCCAGCTGCGTCAGCGTGAACACCAGCACCGCCGCCACCGAGATGAAGATCCGGCCCTGATAGGGTCTGACGAAGCTCCAGATGCGCCTGATGATGCGCGGATCATAGGCCTTGCCGAAAACCTCTTCCTCGTCGCGATGCGAGCCGACGACGGCCTTGGTCGGCCGGCCGCTTTTGTCGTCCTTCTCGTCGTCGTCCTGCGTCGACATCATGCGGCTCCCTCGAGCCGGTCGTCGTCCGGCCGCAGCTGCAGGTCGTGAAGCGCGCGATAGCGACCGCCCAGCGCCAGCAACTCCTCATGCGTGCCGCGCTCGACGATGCGGCCGCCCTCGACGAACAGGATCTGGTCGGCATGCATCAGCGAACTCAGCCGGTGCGAGATGATCAGCGTCACGCGATCCTTGGCGAAACGCTTCATCGCCGCGCGGATACGCTGCTCGGTACCGGCATCGATTGCCGCGGTGGAATCGTCGAAGACCAGAACCGATGGCCGCAGCATCAGGCTGCGCGCAATGGTCAGGCGCTGGCGCTGGCCGCCGGAAAGCGACGCGCCGCGTTCGCCGACGACCGTGGTATAGCCGGCCGGAAGCCCGATAATGTAGTTGTGCAACTGCGCATACTCGGCGGCCTGCCCGATGCGGGTCTCGCGCGCCCACGGGTTGCCATAGGCGATGTTGTTCTCGATCGAGGTGGTGAACAGGAAGGCGTCCTGCTGCACCACGCCGACCGCCTTGCGCAGCGATTGCAGCGTGACCTTGCTTATGTCCTGGCCGTCGATGGTGATCGTGCCCGAGGTGACGTCGTAGAAGCGCGGGATCAGATGCGCGATGGTCGACTTGCCGCTGCCGGGCGGGCCGACGATCCCTATCGTCTCGCCGGACCTGGCCTCGAAAGAGATGCCGGACAGCGTCGGGCGATCGCCCGCGCCTTCATAGCGGAAGCCGACATTGTCGAAGCACAGCACGCCCTCGGTGATGACGAGCTCCCTGGCGTCGGGCGCATCCTCGATGTCGAGTTCGGTATCGAGCAGTTCGAACAGCCGCGTGCCGCAGGTCGAGGCGCGCGCGAACGAGTTGACCATCAGGCCGAGCTGGCGCACCGGCATCTGCAGGATGGTCATGAAGGTGAGGAACTGCGCCAGCGTACCGACGCTGATCTGGCCCGCGATCACCTTCTGGCCGCCGAACCAGAGCACCAGCCCCATGGCGGCCAGGAAGGAAAAGTTCATGGCGCTGGTGTTGGAGACGCGGATGTCGACGCGCTGATTGGCCAGCTCCAGCGCGTCCTGCTTGGCGCGGTCGAATTTTGCGAGCTCATGGCGCTGCGCCGCGAAGGCGCGCACGACACGGATGCCGCCCAGATTCTCGTCCATCACCCGGCTCAGCACCGACAGCCGCTCCTGCAGCGTCAGCCAGGTGCTGCGCAATCTGAGCTGGGTCACCGAGGATCGCCAGGCGACGAAAGGCACGAAGCTGAGGCTGAGCAGCCCGAGCACGAGGTCGGTGCTGATCAGGAGATAGGCGCCGACGCCGATCAGCACGCTGAGCAGCACCACGCGCAGGATGCCGGTGGAAAAGAACATGCGCACGCCGTCGAGATCGAGCAGACCGAGCGTGATCAGGTCCCCGGTATGGACCTTGTCGTGGAAGGAAAAGCTCAGGCGCTGGGTCTTTTCGTAAAAGGCGAGCCGCAATTGATAGCCGGTCTGATGGCCGACGGCCTCGCCATAATAGTTCTGCGCCATGGTGAAGAGACCGCGCAGGATGCTGACGACGAGCAGCGTCAGCGCTGTGTGCCACAGCGCCTGTTCCGCGACAGTGCCGGCACCCGCGGCCATCACGCCTTGCGCCTGGTCGATCGCGCGTCCCAGCAGGCGTGGGATGAAAAGCTGCAGCGTCGCGGCGATGAAGGTCGAGACGAGGGTGATGGCGACCTGCCAAGGATGGCGCAGCGTCATGCGCACGATGCGCAGCAAGGTGCTGAGGCCCTTGCCCCAGGAGGCTTCCGCCACATGGGCAAACGATTTGCCGCGCTTCGCCGCGCCGCTGGTTGCATCCGTCGGCAAGGAAAATATCCAGTCCAATCCGGACATTAGCCCGGACGCATTAAGCAGACTCAGTTCTGATGACGAGATGTTACGCGTGTCCGACTTGACCCTTCAAGGGGCCAATGGCGGCATCGCGCTGTGCCTGACATACGGTGCCGCCGTCGGTCGTCGCCGGGCGCTTCGGTCTTGTCGGCAAAGGTCATGTGGGTGTCGAGGCGACATTTGCTGGCATAAACAATTCATTGCATTGACGCGCAGATTGTCCAGCTCGACCCAGCCTTGACGGACTATCAGTTCTGTCACGCGTCGCCGGCACGGAAGCAGCCAGGGCCGACGCCGCGTGAAAAGCAAGAGGGCAGTCTTCCTTGACAAGTTTTCCCTTCACCGAAGCGATGCCGATCCAGTTTCAAGCACCGTTGCCGAAGGCTTCGGAGGTTGTGGTCATCGGCGGCGGCGTCATCGGCGTGACCACGGCCTTGTTCCTGGCGCGGCGCAACATTTCGGTGACATTGCTGGAAAAGGGCCGCATCGCCGGCGAGCAGTCGTCGCGGAACTGGGGCTGGATCCGGCAGCAGGGCCGCGATGCCGATGAACTGCCTGTTGTCATCGAAGCGCAACGCCTCTGGCGGCAACTGGCCGAGGAATGCGGCGAGGACATCGGGCTGATGCAGACGGGCGTTACCTACCTCGCGCGAACCGACAAGGAGATGGCCGGCTTCGCGAAGTTCCTGAAGATCGCTCAGATACACGGCGTCGACACGCGTCTCCTCGACCAGAGTGAGACGGCCAAGCTGATCCCGGCCATGTCGCGCTCTTTCAAGGGTGCTATGACCACCCCGTCGGACATGCGCGCCGAGCCCTGGGTCGCGGTTTCAGCGCTTGCCCGCCTGGCCGCCCGGGAGGGCGTCGCCATCATCGAGAATTGTGCGGCGCGCATGCTCGACATATCGGCTGGACGCGTCAGCGGGGTCTGGACCGAGCAGGGCCGTATCGCCACCTCGAGCGCGGTCGTGGCGAGCGGTGCGTGGACGTCGCTCTTCCTGCGCGCGCACGGCGTATACATCCCGCAGCTCAGCGTCAGGGCGACCGTCGCTGCGACCGGACCCATGCCCGAAATCCATTCGGGCGCCGTGGCCGACGACCATATCGCATTCCGGCGCAGGCAGGATGGCGGTTACACGCTGGCATCGGGAGGCACCAGTCAGCTTTATGTCGGGCCTGACGCCTTTCGTCATGCGACCAAATACGTTCCCGCTCTGATGGCGAATCCTTTTGGCACCTCCTACCTGCCGGCGGCGCCGCGCGGCTATCCGGACGGCTGGTCGACCCCACGCAGGTGGAACGCGGACGAGGAAAGCCCGTTCGAACGGATGCGCATCCTCAATCCCGCCCCCAAAGCCTCGGCATTGCGCGATATCGAGCGCGAATTCTCGGCACTTTTCGCGCAGTTCAAGACGGTGCCGATCAAGGCGACCTGGGCGGGCATGATCGATGCGATGCCGGATGTCGTGCCGGTCGTTGATCGTGCCGCCGCAATTCCGGGTCTCGTCATCGCCACCGGAATGAGCGGTCACGGCTTCGGCATCGGACCCGGAATGGGCCGTGTCGTGTCCGACCTCGTCCAGGGAAACGAGATCGGACATGATCTTCACAGGTTCCGTCAATCCCGCTTCAGCGACGGCAGCCCGATCAAGCTGGGACCCAGCCTTTAGATCGGGCCGCCGGGCGTCACGGGCCAAGAACGTCATCCATGCCTTCGGCAATGGTCATCAAGTCCTCATCGGCGGCGCCGTCACCGGCAAGATCGTGTCGCAACTTGCCGCCGGTTTGCCGCCGACGATCGATCTGACGCCCTTCCGGGCGGATAGGTTCTGATTAATCGGAGCGCGCTGCCGTACCGGCAACCTTTTCGTTCTTGCATGGGGAAACGACGTGACCGCAAACACCAATACCCAGGCCGTCGAGCCGATCGATCCGCAAAGCGCCTACGCCGTGCTGATCTGCGATTTGGTCGGCCTGCGCTTCGGACCTGACGGCAAGCCTGATCCCGGCGAAGTGCGCGCCCATATCGAAGCCAAGGGCGGGCGCTTCCACCTGTCCGCGCTTGGCGACAAAGCGGGCCTCGAGCGAGGTCGGGTGCATTTCTTCTACCAGCCGGACCTCAGCACCCGCGAGGAGCTGATCGAAGCCGCCGGCGACGGCCGCTATGACGCCGTCATCGCCGCAGCGACCTTCCTGCCTGCCGAAACCGTCTTTGCGCTGGCCGGCGTGCGGATTGGAGCCGGCACCGGCAATATGGGCTCGCGCTCCTGGGGCGGCGGCAGCGGCGAGGGCGGCACCGCGGTGCTGATGAACACGCCTGGCATCAACAGCCGCGCCACCGCGCAGATGGTGATCAAGGCAATCCTGAAAGTGCTGCCGGATCTCCCGGTCGGCTTGCTTCACGACCGGGTGGCACGCGGCGCCTTCGACACCGGCAGGGAACTGCGTGTTTTCCCGACCGAAAAACTCGAACGCAAGACGATCGCGATCATCGGCTACGGCAATATCGGCAGGGAAGTGGCCAAGCTCGCCCGTGCCTTCGGCATGCGCGTGGTGATCCATGCCAGGCCACGGCACCGCGACTGGGTAGAAGCCGAGGGCTTTGCCTTCGCGGCGGACCTCGCCGACGCGGCTGAAGGTGCCGATGTGCTCAGCGTCCATGTCGGCCTGGGCAAGCAGGATACGCAGACCGGCCGCTACGCCAATGCCGGGCTCATCGGCGCCGATGTTCTGAGCCGCATGAACAAGGGCGCTGTGCTGGTCAACTACGATCGCGGCGAGCTCGTCGACGTTGTGGCGCTTGGCGAGGCGCTGGACGCAGGGCGGGTGCGCCACGCCGCCATCGATGCCGATCTGTTCAGGGATGCCTCAACCGGGCGTCTGTCTGGCCCGATGCTGCCTTATCTCGACCTCGTCGAGAGGCACGGCGACAAACTTGAACTTCTGCCGCATGCCGCGGCTGATACGGACCATCCGTCGCGCGTCGCCGGCGCCAAACAGGCCGTCGACCAGCTGTTCGACCTCATCTGCCGCAAATCGGTGGCAAATGCCAAGGGGTCCGTATCGTCGGGTTATCTGTCGCTTGGGGCGACAACGCCCCCAGGCATCGGACCGGTGACGGCGGATCATTTTTTGAAATTGACTGCCAGCGACTACTCAGAACTGGCGGATGTCTGTGATCGGCAAAGCCGGCTTTGGAAGGTTTTGTCCGACACACCGTCCGTCGAGCGCAACAAAATCGTCGCCGAGCAGGGCGAGGAGCTCGTCCGGCTGATCAACCGCTTCTGTCTCCTGACTGAGAGCCTGAACCTCAGAGGCCCTTACCAATAGGCTCGACCTGCCGCAGCGGATCCAAAACGGGAGCTGTCGGGATGAGAACGTCGGCTCAGTGGCGCGGACCCGCCACCATCCGCGCCACCCGCGTCATGTCGGTGCTCATCTCGCGGTCGTCGTCGAGCGGGCTGACGAGCGCACGCACGGCGGCGAAGGTGCGCTGCGGCCCTTCGCCCATGCTGTCGACGACACCGCGCAACTCCACGCCCGTCGCCGCGAAGATCAGCTCCATCGCCACGAGATAGCGCATGCGCTCGATGATCTCGGCCGTCTTGGCCACCACACGCGGCGCCATCGACGACTGGTCCTCGATGCCGTCCGAAACGGCGAGCGGGCTGAGTGACATCGGGTTGGCCAGGTGCCGGATTTCGGCTTCCAGCGCGGACAAGGGCTTTTGCAGTTCCGCATAGCCCTGACGGCTGCCGCCTCTCGCCGACAAGAAACGCGGCAGTTCGGCTGTTGTCGGCGACATCAGCTTCATGCTGCGGTTGGCGGTGCCAACCGCGCAATGCGCGAGTGCCTGGCCGAGCTGCTCCCAGGCGAGCGTCATTGCTGTCAGGTCGAAATTGCCGTTGGAAATCACCCGATCGCCGTCGGCCAGGATCACTGGGTTGTCGCCCGAATGGGTCAGTTCGATCTCGGTAGCCAGCCGCGCCTGTTCGAACGCATTGAGCAGGCCGCCCCAGACCTGTGGAACGCAGCGATAGCTGAGCGGATCCTGCAGGCGCCGAGCCGCCTTGTCCTTCCACAAGCCGCTTCCCGCCAGCTCCGCGCGCAACCGCGCGCCGATCTCGCGCTGGCCGAAGGCCGGCCGCGCGGCCAGCGCCCGCTCGTCGATCGCGGTGAGGGAGGAGCGAAACGCCTCGTAGTTGAGCGCCACGGCGGCCAGCGCCCAGTCGATGAGATGGGCGACGTCTTCGAGGCACAGGCACGCCGTTCCGGTCGACAGGCTGTTGGCGACGATGATGGCGTGGCCGTCCTTCTCGCGCAGGTCCAGCGGCTCGAGCCCGGCCAAGGCAAGCGCCTCGGCGGAGGGCATGATCCTGCCCTGGAATTCCGCCTCGCCATCGCCGCGCAGCGACCTCGCCATATGGCCGAGATGGGCAAGGTCGGCTGCGCCGATCGAGCCCCAGGTCGGGATCACCGGATGGACGCCGGCATTGAGCGCCGCGACAAGGCCCATGACCACGCGCTCGGACGCGCCGGTGCCACCGGCGGCCATGCCCGAGATGCGCGCGGTCATCAGTGCCCGCACCGCCTCGGTGGGCAGCGCCGGTCCGATGCCCATGCTGTGGCTGAGTGGCACGCTGTGCTGGAAGGCGATCAGGTCCGCCTGCGCGAGCGGCGTGTCGACACAGGCGCCCAGGCCCGTGGTGACGCCGTACATCAGCTTGCCAAGCCCGGTCAGATGCTCGATCAGGGCGCGGCTCGCCCGGATGCGGCGCATCGCCTCCTCGCCCAGCATCAGTCGGGCGTTGCGGCGTGCGATCTCTGCGACGTCGGCCACGCCGAGCGGCTTGGCATCGAGCAATATCATTCGGCCTGTCATGTCTCGCCTGTATCCCGCGACCAGATGCCCAGCATGACTACGGGCGTCGCCGTTTGTGACGGCTCGCGGACACGACTGCAAGCCATTCCCATTGGGACAGCGGCAGAAGGTGGCTAAAGCAGGGGGCCAGGAACTACGCCGGCCGCTCCGCGACGGCATCAGGTACCACTACCAGCTTGCCGACAAAATCCTTTGCGACGAAGTCGGCCTGTGCGCGATGAAAATCGGAGAGCCGGTAGACGCCGCCGACCAGTGGCCGGATCTTTTTCGCCTCGATGTAGCCGACGAGCCGGCGGAAATCCGCCCGCGTGCCCTGGCTCGAGCCATGCAACTGCAATTGCTTGAGATACATGGTCCTGAGATCGAGCTGCACGACCGGCCCGGCGATCGCACCGGCGGTGGTGTAGCGGCCTTCGGGCCGCAGAATACGCAGAAGGTCGTTGAAGATCGCGCCGCCGACAAGATCGGCCACCACATCGATCGGCTGGCCGCCGGTCACTTCAGCCACGGCCCGCGGCAGATCGGCGACGCCACGGGTGATGACGGCCTCGGCGCCGATGTCGAGCACCGCCTGTTCCTTGCCCTTGCCGACGACGGCGTAGGGGATGGCGCCGCGCGCCCGCGCCAATTGCACGATGCCGGAGCCGACGCCGCCCGAGGCACCGGTGACCAGCACGCGCTCGCCGGCTTTCAAGCCAGCGCGTTCCAGCATCTGTTCGCCGGTCAGGTAGGCGCAGCAGAAGGTGGCGAGTTCGACGTCGCTCATATCGGTGTCGACGACATACGCATTCTGCGCCGGCACGGTCTGGTACTCGGCGTAACCGCCGTCGCGGCCATGGCCCATATAGTCGATGTCGGCCAATGAATCGTCGTCGCGGTTGTAGATGGAGAAATCGACCGTCACCCGCTCACCGATGCGGTCCGGCGAAACGCCTTCGCCGACGGCAACGATGGTGCCAACCGTGTCGGTGCCCTGGATGCGCGGGAATGTCAGCGTGTTGCCCTGGCGCCGCCAGGTCGACACGGCGCCGGCATCCTCCTCCGTACCATAGGCCCCCTGGCGCACCCAGACGTCGGTGTTGTTCATCCCGCAGGCACTGACCTTGACCAACACTTCACCCGGTGCGGGCGAGGGTACTTTCACATCGGTGCGGTAGACGAGCTTTTCCGGTCCGCCGTGCCCGGTGAGCAGCACGGCGGCCATGGTGGCGGGAACGGTTGCGGTCATGGCGTTCATCGTCGATCTCAGAGATTGGCGAACACGCTTTTCACCGCATCCGCCGTCTTCGAGACGACGATGTCGGCCTCCTCGCGCGTCAGGCAGAGCGGCGGCGCGAAGCCCAGAATGTCGCCCTGCGGCATGGCGCGGCCGATAACCCCGCTGGTGGCCAGCGCCGTCGCCACTTGCGGCCCGATCTTCTGCGAAGCGTCGAAGAACACCCGGTCGTCCTTGTCGGCGACGAACTCGACCGCCGCCAGCATGCCGTCGCCGCGCACGTCGCCAACGTGTCTGTGGCCGCCGACGGCCTTGGCGAGCTCGGCACGGAAATAGGCACCCGTCTCGCCGGCATTCGTCACCAGATCCATCTCGTCGATCAGTTCGAGATTGGCGACACCGGCGGCAACGCAGATCGGGTGCGCCGAATAGGTCCAGCCATGGCCGAGCGAGCCGAGCTTGTCGGACCCATCGACCAGCACCTTCCACACTCCGTCGGCGACGATGACGCCCGACAGCGGCGCATAGGCCGAGGTCAGGCCCTTGGCGATGGTGATCAGGTCCGGCTTGATGCCGTAATGATCGGAGCCGAACATGGTGCCCAGCCGGCCAAAGCCGGTAACCACTTCGTCGGCGACCAGCAGCACATCATACTTCTTCAGCACCGCCTGGATCTTCTCCCAGTAGCCGGCGGGCGGCGGCACGATGCCGCCGGTTCCGAGGATCGGCTCGCCGATGAAGGCTGCGACGGTTTCGGGACCTTCGGCCAGGATCATCTCCTCGAGTTTGTCGGCGCAGTGCTGCGAGAACTGCTCCTCGCTCATCGAGCGGTCGGCGCGGCGGAAATAATAGGGCGCTTCGGTGTGCAGCACCGGCGCGCGCGGCAGGTCGAAGGCGTTGTGGAAGAGCTCCAGCCCGGTCAGCGATCCCGTCATCACGCCCGAGCCGTGATAGCCGCGCCAGCGCGAGATGATCTTCTTCTTCTCCGGCCGGCCGAGCACATTGTTGTAGTACCAGATGAGCTTGATGTTGGTTTCGTTGGCGTCCGAGCCGGAGAGCCCGAAATAGACCCTCGACATGCCCTTCGGCGCGCGGTCGATGATCATCTTGGCCAACGTGATCGAGGCTTCGGTGCCGTGGCCGACATAAGCATGATAGTAGGCGAGGTTCTTCGCCTGGGTGGCGATGGCATCGGCGATCTTCTGGCGGCCATAGCCGACATTGACGCAATAGAGGCCGGCAAAGGCATCGATGCTCTTCCTGCCATTGTTGTCCCAGACGGTGACGCCTTCACCGCCCGCCATGACGCGGGTCGGCGATTCACCGCGCGCATGCGTGCCCATATGCGTCGAGGGATGGAAGAAGTGGTCGCGATCCCAGGCGTTGAGTTCGTTGGACTGGTCGAGCATTTTTTCTACTCCTGACGAAAGGGCGATTCCGCTGCAGCTTAGGCTACATCGAGACAGAGATATTTGAGATCGGTGAACGCTTTGAGCCCATGGCGCGAGCCTTCGCGACCAATGCCCGACTGCTTGACGCCGCCGAACGGGATTGGCGCGCCGGTGATCTTCACCCGGTTGATGGCAACCATGCCGTAGTCGAGCGCGCGGCCCATGCGTTGCTGCCGCGCGCCGTTCTCGGTCACGACATAGGCAACGAGGCCATATTCGGTGGCATTGGCGCGCTCGATCACCTCGCCCTCGCTGTCGAATGGCGTCACCGCGGCGACCGGCCCAAAAGTCTCCTCGCCCATGATCAGCGCCGCGTCGGAAACGTCGGCCAGCAGCGTCGGCTGGTAGAACAGCGGCCCGGCCTGATGTCGCTTGCCGCCGGCAAGGCAACGCGCGCCGTGGGCGAGCGCATCGGCGACCTGCTCCTCGACTTTCTGGACAGCGCGCTCATGCATCAGCGGCCCGATGTCAGTCCTGTCGTCAAGGCCATTGCCGGTCCGCAGCGCCTCGATCCGCTTGGCGAAGGCGGCGCAGAAGCGATCGTAGATCGGTCGCTGGACGTAGGTGCGGTTGGCGGCGAGGCAATCCTGGCCCGATGTGGCGAATTTGGCGTCGATGGCGATGTTTACCGCTTTGTCGAGATCGGCATCGGCAAAGACGATCAGCGGAGCGTGGCCGCCAAGCTCCATCACCAGCCGCTTCATTGTCGGCGCGCTCTGCGCGGCGATCAGCCTGCCGATCTCGGTCGAACCGGTAAAACTCATGGCGCGGACGCGCGCGTCTTCGCACATCCGCCCGACGATCGTCGCGGCCTTGCCGGTGACGATGTTGAAGACGCCGGCCGGCAGTCCGGCGCGCTCGCCAAGCTCGGCCAGTGCCAGCGCCGACAGCGGCGTTTCCGAGGACGGATGCGCGACAATGGTGCAGCCGGCGGCCAGGGCTGCGGCCGCCTTGCGGGTCAGCATGGCTGAGGGGAAATTCCACGGCGTGACGATGCCGACGACGCCGAGCGGCTCGCGCCGCACCATCATTTCCGCATTCGCCAGATGGCTGGTGACGCTCTCGGCGTTGAGGCGCTTGGCTTCCTCCGCATACCACTCGACGAAAGAGGCGGCATAGTCGATTTCGCCGAGCGATTCCTGCAAGGGCTTGCCCTGTTCCAGGGTCATCAGCAGCGCGAGGTCGCCTTTCGCGGCGATGATCAGCTCGAACCATTTTCGCAGGATTCTTGACCGCTCCTGCGGCAGCAGCGACCGCCAGGCCGGAAAAGCGCGCGCGGCGGCATCGATTGCTTTTGTCGTTTGCCGTGCGTCCAGCGCCGCGACGAAGGCGACCGTGCTTCCTGTCGCCGGATCGGTGACCTCAAAGCTTTCGGCGGCCTCGCTCGCCGTCCAGTGGCCGTCGACATAGGCGAGTTCGCGCAGCAGACGGCGGTCGGCGAGGCGGTCGAGCGCCTCATGGCGATGCGAGCGGGCGAAATGCGCGGACATGGTCGAAGCCTCCCGGTTCGGTCTGATCCTGGGAGACTATCCATCGTGGGCAGACAGAGAGGCTGTTTGGGTGTCCTGAAGTAGAGAGATTCTCTCTATTGTGCCGCCTCAGCAGACGATGTCTCCGGCACTACGGCGACACCGGCAGCAACTCGGCGATGGGAAGTGCGATCTCTTCCTTCACCGTCTTGGTGACGATGTAGGTGAAGTAGCGGTCGATGCCGATCTCGCGGTCGAGCAAGCCGTCGACCAGCCGCTGATAGGCATCGATGTCGCGAGCCATCACCTTCAGCACATAGTCGACGCCGCCGCCCACCGACCAGCAGGCGACGATCTCGGGGATATCGCGGATGACACGCTCGAAGCGGTCGAAATCGGCCTGGCGGTGGCTGGCCAACGTCACCTCCATCAGTACGGTGGCCACCGGTGCCACGACGCGCATGGCGATCCTTGCGTGATAGCCCGAGACGATGCCGGCCTTCTCCAGCTTGCGCAGCCGCATCCAGCATGGGGTCGGCGACAGCCCCACCTGCTCGGCCAGCGCCAGCTTGGTGATGCGCCCGTCGCGCTGGATGGCGTCGAGGATTTTGAGGTCGATCGCGTCGAGTTTCGCAGCAGTCATCAGCGCCCACTTTTTTCGTCCACAGTACCATGATGGCGCATTATTTCGATTGTCAATTGCACTGATTTCGATCTCTAATAAGTCATGACATTGTGGCAACCCGATCCCGCGCTCATAAGGCGGCCAGCCTATCAATCGCTTGCCGATCAGTTCGCGCGCGCCATCCATGACGGGCGTCTTGCCAATGGCGCGCGGCTGCCGACACATCGACGGCTGGCCGATGATCTCAAGCTTTCGGTGCAGACGGTCAGCCGCGCCTATGAGGAGTTGATCCGGCGCGGCCTGATTTCGGGCGAGATCGGCCGTGGCAGCTTCGTCCAGACGCAGCGCCGCGAGCCGGAGCCGCCCTATCTGCCCGAGCGTCTCGGCGAGGTCATTGATCTCTCCATCCTGAAGCCGGTCTGCGAGCCGATGCATCTGGAGCGGCTGAAGCAGGCGCTGGGCTGGCTCGCTGAAAACCTGCCGTCGAGTTCGGCGCTGTCTTTCCGGCCCAACATGGTGTTTCCGCGCCATCGTGCGGTGGCGGTCGAATGGCTGAAATTGTGCGGGCTCGACATTTCAGCGCAGAACATCAGCCTGACCAACGGCGCTACCGCCGGCATGACGGTGGCGCTGATGAGCGTGGCGCCGCCTGGCTCGACCGTTGCCACCGAGGCGATCGGCCACCACACGCTGGTGCCGCTGGCCCGCTATCTCGGTTTCAACCTCCAAGGCCTGCCGATCGATGATAACGGCCTGGTCCCGGAGGCATTGGACGAGGCCTGCCGCCTTTCCGACATCCGCGCGGTGTTCGTGCAACCCTCGGTGATCAACCCGACGGCAACGCTCATGGACGCGCGGCGGCGCGAAGAAATCGCGGCGGTTGCGCGCAAGCATGACATCGCCATCATCGAGAACGACGTGCTGGGGCCGCTGGTCGAGGACCGGCCGCCGCCGGTCGCCGCCTTTGCCCCGGAGCGTACGCTCTATGTTACCTCTTTCACCAAGATCACCGTGCCCGGCCTGCGCATCGGCTATCTCGCGGCGCCCGACCGCTATGTCGCCGCCGTCGCCAACCGGCATCTGGTGTCGAACTGGATGGCAACGCCGCTGGTAGCCGAGATCGCCACCAAATGGGTGACCGACGGCACGGCGATGGAACTGGTGCGCTGGCAGCGCGCCGCGTTACGGCGGCGGCAGGATATCGCCGCCGAAGTGTTGGCAGGGATCGACTATCGCGCCCGGCGCGACGGGCTGCATGTCTGGCTGCAACTGCCCGAAGACCGCGCCGAGGAGGGCTTTGTCGCCCAAGCCCGGCTGCAGGGCGTGGCGATCGCGCCGGGCACATCGTTCCGCATTTCGGATGCGCCCTGGCATCCGGCGGTGCGCATCTCGCTGGGCTCGACTACCGAAGGGGAACTGCGCGCCGGTCTCGGCGTTGTCACCAAGCTGCTGCTTGGCGATCCGGAGCATTTGCTGCTCGCTATCTGAGCATGTCGCCCAAAGTGCGAAGCGGTTTCGGGACGACGGCATGCCCAAAAAGCCAGCCACAATTGACCGGAAAATGTGCGCAATCAGAATAATTGTCATGATATTATTTTCCCAATTGACATGATTTGGCGCGTTCCGCATCGTTAAGGGCACAGGCTTCTCCAGCACGGGGAAATTCATTTGTCCGCACCCATCATCAAGGTCGATGCCATTTCGAAGAGCTTCGGTGCCTTCAAGGTGCTGGACGGCCTGTCGATGCAGGTCATGCCGCGCGAGAAGCTGGCGCTGATCGGCCCCTCCGGCTCGGGCAAGACCACGATCCTGCGCATCCTGATGACGCTGGAGCGCATCGATGGCGGCCACATCCAGATCGAGGGCGAGCAGCTCTATCATATGGAGCGCAACGGTCAGCTGCTGCCGGCCGACGAGAGGCATCTGGCGCGGATGCGCCAGAAGATCGGCATGGTGTTCCAGCTGTTCAACCTGTTTCCGCACAAGAGCGTCATCGACAATGTGACCCTGGCGCCGATGCTGACCAAGGGCATGCCGCGCCCCGCCGCCGAGAAGCGGGCGATGGAACTGCTCGACATGGTCGGCATGGCCGACAAGGCAAAGGCGATGCCGGCGCAACTGTCGGGCGGCCAGAAGCAGCGCGTGGCGATCGCCAGGGCGCTCGCGCTGCAGCCGAAGATCATGCTGTTCGACGAGGTGACGTCGGCGCTCGATCCGGAACTGGTCGAAGAGGTGCTCAACGTCTTGTGGCGGCTTTGCGCCGAGACCGACATGACCATGCTGCTGGTCACCCACGAAATGGGTTTTGCCCACGACTTTGCCGACCGGGTGCTGTTCTTCGATCGCGGCAAAATCGTCGAGGAAGGCAAGCCCGACGAGATTTTCCGCCATCCCAAGCAGGAGCGCACGCAAGGCTTCCTGAAGAAGATCATCGCGGCCGGACATCGCGTCTGACCGCTTTGCGGGGTGGAGCATCGCCCCAGACAAACCAAGACAAGAAGTCAAACCAAGACAAGAAACAAGGAGTTGGGAACAATGAAGAAACTTGGCATTCTGGCCGGCGTCGCCGGCTTGGCACTGACGGCGGTTCTAGCCGCCTCTATCCCGGGCTCGGCCGACGACAGCAAGCTCGAGCAGTTGAAGGCACAGGGCTTCGCCCGTGTCGCCATCGCGAACGAGCCGCCCTATACGGCGGTTGCCGCCGACGGCAAGGTCTCGGGCGCTGCACCGGACGTGGCGCGCGAGATCTTCAAGCGGCTCGGTGTCGCCGACATCGTCGCCTCGATCTCCGAATATGGCGCCATGATCCCCGGCTTGCAGGCCGGCCGCTTCGACGTCGTCACCGCCGGCCTGTTCATGAAGCCGGAGCGTTGCGCCGCGGTCGCCTATTCCGAGCCTGTGCTGTGCGACGCCGAGGCGATGCTGGTAAAGAAGGGCAATCCGAAAGGCTTCAAGAGCTACGAGGACGTCGCCAAGGACACATCGGCCACGATCGGCGCGCCCGGCGGCGGCACCGAGGAGAAGCTGGCGCTCAACGCCGGCGTGCCGCGCGAACGCGTCATCGTCGTGCCGGACGGCCAGAGCGGCCTGAAGATGGTGCAGGACGGCCGCATCGACGCCTATTCGCTGCCGGTTCTGTCGATCAACGATCTGATGAAGAAGGCCAACGACCCGAACCTCGAAGTCATTGCCCCGGTGCAGGGCGCCCCTGTCTATTGCGACGGCGCCGCCTTCAAGAAGGGCGACGAGGCGCTGCGCGATCAGTTCGACGTCGAACTCGCCAAGATGAAGAAGTCGGGCGAGTTCGCCAAGATCATCGAGCCCTACGGTTTCTCGGCCGCCGCCGCCATGTCGACGACGCGCGACAAGCTCTGCGCGGCGAAGTAGCTGCTCCTCCCTTCTCCCCGTTTACGGGGAGAAGGTGGCCCGAAGGGCCGGATGAGGGGCGGCACTAACTTTCGCAAGGATGGCTCAGCCCCTCATCTGCCTGTCGGCATCTTCTCCCGGGAACGGGGAGAAGGAAGGCTAAACCAACGTTGGAAACCGAATGACCCAGTGGTCCGGCTATCTCGGTCTGATATTGCAGGGAGCGCTTGTCACCATCGAGCTGACGCTGATGGGGTCGGCGCTTGCCCTGATCATGGCCCTTCTTGCCGGCATGGGACGGCTGTCACGTTTCTTCGTTTTGCGGGCGCTCGCCACCGCCTATATCGAATTCTTCCGCGGCACCTCGATCTTCGTGCAGCTGTTCTTCGCCTATTTCGTGCTGCCTTTGATCGGCCTCGAACTGACCCCGCTGCAGGCCGGCGTGCTGGCGCTGGGCCTGAACGTCGGCGCCTATGCCGCCGAAGTGGTGCGCGGGGCCGTGCAGTCGATCGGCCGTGAACAGCATGAGGCCTGCATCGCGCTCAATCTCGGCCGCTGGCAAGGCCTGCGCCATGTCATCCTGCCGCAGGCCTTTCTGGTGATGCTGCCGACCTTCGGCAACAACGCCATCGAGCTGCTCAAGGCCACCTCCGTGGTCTCGCTGATCTCGCTCGCGGACCTGACCTTCCAGGCGCAGGTGGTGCGCGCCCAGACCGGCAACACGATGGTGCCGTTCGCCACCATCCTGGTCATCTATTTCATCCTGGCGCTGCTCATTTCGTGGGGCGTGCGCTCGCTGGAGCGCCGCATGGCGCGCGGCCTCGATGGGGTGCGCGTCTGATGGAGTGGGACTGGAATTTCGTATGGCAGATCATGCCGACGCTGATCCAGGGGGTGAAGATCACCATCCTGGCCACGCTGCTCGGCTCGGTACTGGCGGCGATCGTCGGGCTGGGCATCGCGCTTGCGCGCCGCTCGCCCAACAAGGCCCTGTCACGCACCGTCGGCTGGGCGGCCGAATTCATCCGCGGCACGCCGCTTTTGGTGCAGCTCTATTTCATCTTCTACGTGCTGCCCGACATCGGCATCCTGCTGCCGCCGCTGGTCGCCGGTGTCATCGGGCTCGGGCTGCATTACGGCACCTACACGGCGGAGGTCTACCGCGCCGGCATCGACAATGTACCACGTGGCCAGTGGGAGGCCGCCAAGGCCTGCAATCTCAGCGCCCGGCAGACCTGGACGCACGTCATCATCCCGCAAGCCATCCCGCCGATGATCCCGGCGCTGGCCAATTATTTCATCGCCATGTTCAAGGAGACGCCGTTGCTCTCGGCGATCACCGTGCTGGAACTGATGAACCAGGCCAAAAGCGTCGCCAACACCTACTATCGCTACATCGAGCCGATCACGCTGGTCGGTGCCTTCTTCCTCGCCATCAGCCTCTGTTCGGTCGTGCTGCTGCGCTGGCTGGAACGCCGTTACGGCAAGATCGAGAGATAGCCGATGAAACCTTTGCCCGAGATCAAGGTCTATCCGAAACGGCCATCACTCGACGAGCGTCCGCTCGACAAGCGCGTCGGCCTGATCATCCTGGCCACGGATCACACCAGCGAACCGGATTTTCGCCGCATGGTGGCAAGCGAGCGCATCGGCGTCTATGTCGCGCGCATTCCCTATGCCAATCCGACGACGCCGGAAAATCTGCGCAAGATGCAGCCGGCGCTGACGGCGGGCGCGGCCCTGATCCTGCCCGACGAGAAGCTCGACGCCATCTGCTACTCCTGTACGTCGGCCTCGGTGGTGATCGGTGATGCCGAGATCGAGACGGCGATCCAGGCGGCCAAGCCTGGCGTTCCCACGGTCACCCCGCCAATGGCCGGCGTGCGCGGGCTGAATGCCTTCGGCGTGCGCCGGATCAGCATTCTGACCCCCTACACGGTCGAAACCTCCAGGCCGATGGCGGCCTACTTCGCCGCGCGTGGTTTCGAGATCGCCAGCTTCACCTGTCTCGGCTTCGAGGACGACCGCGAGATGGCGCGCATCCCCCCGACAGCCCTTGTCGATCTCGCGCGCCAGGCGACCCACCCGCAGGCCGATGCCCTGTTTGTGTCCTGCACGGCGCTGCGCGGCGCGCTTGCGGTCACCGACATGGAACAGGCAATCGGCCGTCCTGTGGTGACCAGCAACCAGGCAACAGCCTGGAACTGCTTGCGGCTGTGTGGCGACGAGACGCCGCGTCCCGAATTCGGGCGGCTGCTGACGCTACCGCTGCTGCACGATTGATGACGATGGCGACCGTCTCCCTTGGCGATATCCGCGCCGCTCGCGACCGCATCGCCGGCAAAGTCGAGCGCACGTCGACCGTTTTGTCCCCGATCCTTTCCGAGCGTCTCGGTGTCCCCGTGTATCTCAAGCTCGAACATCGCCAGACCACCGGCAGTTTCAAGCTGCGCGGCGCCTCGAATGCCGTCGCCTCGTTGAGCTCGGAGCAAAAGGCACGCGGCGTGGTCGCCGCTTCGACCGGCAATCACGGTCGCGCGCTGGCACATGCGGCGAAGCTTGAAGGCATGCGCGCGGTGATCTGCATGTCGCGGCTGGTGCCCCAGAACAAGCTGGACGAAATCCGCCGGCTCGGCGCGGAGGTCCGCATCGTCGGCGACAGCCAGGACGACGCGCAGCAGGAGGTCGAGCGGCTTGTGGCGGAGGAGGAGCTCATCATGCTGCCGCCTTTCGACCATCCCGATGTCGTCGCCGGGCAAGGTACGCTCGGGCTCGAGATGATCGAGCAGGTTCCTGACGCCGGTCTCGTGCTGGTGCAGCTTTCCGGCGGCGGCTTGGCTTCTGGCGTTGCCGCAGCCGTCAAGGGCGTCAGCCCCGCCACAAAAATCATCGGAGTTTCGATGGCCCGGGGTGCTGCGATGAAGGCGAGCCTCGATGCCGGCCGGCCTGTCCTGGTGGAGGAACTGCCGACGCTGGCGGATTCGCTTGGGGGTGGCATCGGCCTCGACAATAGGCTGACCTTCGCCATGTGCCGCGACCTGCTCGACGACGTCGTCCTGCTCAGCGAGGACGAGATCGCCGCCGGCATGCGCCATGCATATGCGCAGGAGCGCGAGATCGTCGAGGGCGCCGGTGCGGTCGGCGTCGCCGCGCTGATTTCCGGCAAGGTGAAGCCGAGCGGGCCGGTGGTTGCGCTTCTCTCCGGTCGCAACATCGATATGGACGCGCACCGCAAGATCGTCTGCGGCGACGCAATCGCGGAGCGTGCAGCATGAGCCGGATGACCATCCTCACCGAGAAAGAACTGCGCAAGATCGTGACGCTCGATCTCGATGCGGTCGCCTGCGTCGAGAACGCTTTTCGCGCGCTCGCCACTCTGCCCGTGGCGATGCCGCCGATCCTGCGGCTCGACATTCCCGAGCATCGCGGCGAGGTCGACGTGAAGTCCGCTTATGTGCCCGGTATCGACGGCTTCGCAGTGAAGATCAGCTCCGGCTTCTTCGACAATCCAAAACTCGGCCTGCCGAGCGGTGGCGGCATGATGGTGCTGCTTTCGGCAAGGACCGGCGTGGTCGAGGCGCTGCTGCTCGACAATGGCTACCTGACCGATGTCCGCACGGCCGCTGCCGGCGCGGTCGCGGCGAAGCATCTGTCGCGCGAGGACTCCACCGTGGCAGCGATCTTCGGCGCCGGTTTGCAGGCGGGCCTGCAACTGGAGGCACTGCGTCTTGTCAGGCCGATCGCCGAGGCACGCATCTGGGCGCGCGACGCCACCAAGGCCGAAGCCACTGCTGCCCGCTTGCGCGAAAGACTGGGCATTGTCGTGCGCGCCGAGCCTGATGCAGCAAATGCCGTCGCCGGCGCCGACATCATCGTCACCACCACACCATCGACCGAGCCGCTGATCAAGGCCGGCTTCGTCGCCGCCGGCCAGCACATCACCGCCATGGGCTCGGACGCCGAACACAAGAACGAGATCGCGCCGGCTATCCTGCGCATGGCCGATCTCTATGTCGCCGACAGCGCGCGCCAGACGCGGCGTCTGGGCGAACTGCATCATGCCATCGCGGCAGGGGTGATGGCCGCCGAGGAAGAAGTGACCGAACTCGGCCAGATCATCGCGGGCGAACGACACGGAAGACGCTCGGCCAGCGATATCACCATCGCCGACCTCACCGGCACCGGCGTGCAGGACACGGCGATCGCCACGTTCGCCCGCGACCGCGCGCGGGCGGCCAATGCCGGAACCACTTTTGAGAGCTGATGCTGGCCGCAAAGCATGACCCGGAAAAGTGCGAACCGGTTTTCCGATCAGATCATGCTCAAGCAAAGATTCCTGGAGCCGGGTTCGACGAAGTTGAAACAGGCTCCAGGGCCCAACAAACGAGGAAGCAAAAGAATGCAACCGAACCTGAAATTCTCGCGCGGCGAATTTGCGGATCGCCTCGCCAAGACGCAGCGAGCCATGGAGGCCAAGGGCGTCGATCTCCTGATCGTCAGCGACCCTTCCAACATGGCCTGGCTGACCGGTTATGACGGCTGGTCCTTCTACGTGCACCAGGCGGTCATCGTGCCGCCCTCGGGCGAGCCCGTCTGGTACGGCCGCGGTCAGGACGCCAACGGCGCCAGGCGCACCGCCTATCTCGCGCAGGACAACATCGTCGGCTACGCCGACCACTATGTGCAGTCGACGGAACGCCATCCGATGGACTTCCTGTCCAGCGTGCTCGTCGATCGTGGTTGGGGCAAGCTCACCATCGGTGTCGAGATGGACAATTACTGGTTCTCCGCCGCCGCCTTCGCCTCGCTGCAGAAGCATCTGCCCAATGCCCGCTTCGTCGACGCCACCGCCCTGGTCAACTGGCAGCGCGCGGTGAAGAGCCCGACCGAGATCGACTACATGCGCAAGGCCGCCCGCATCGTCGAAGCCATGCACCAACGCATCTTCGACAGAATAGAGATCGGCATGCGCAAATGCGATCTCGTCGCCGAGATCTATGATGCCGGCACGCGCGGCGTCGACGGCATTGGCGGCGACTATCCGGCGATCGTGCCGCTGCTGCCGTCCGGCGTGGACGCCTCGGCGCCGCATCTGACCTGGGACGACCAGCCGATGAAGCGGGGCGAGGGCACCTTCTTCGAGATCGCCGGCTGCTACAACCGTTACCATTGTCCGCTGTCGCGCACCGTCTTCCTCGGCAAGCCGACGCAGGAGTTCCTCGATGCCGAGAAGGCGACACTGGAAGGCATGGAGGCGGGGCTCGCCGCCGCCAAGCCCGGCAACGCCTGCGAGGACATCGCCAATGCCTTCTTCGCCGTGCTGAAAAGGTATGGCATCGTCAAGGACAACCGCACCGGCTACTCGATCGGTCTGTCCTATCCGCCGGACTGGGGCGAACGCACGATGAGCCTGCGCCCCGGTGACCGCACCGAACTCAAGCCCGGCATGACCTTCCACTTCATGACCGGCCTCTGGCTGGAGACGATGGGGCTGGAGATCACCGAGTCCATCCTGATCACCGAAACCGGTGTAGAGTGCCTGGCCAATGTTCCGCGCAAACTGGTGGTGAAGAATTGAGCCCGATGTCCAGCGTCCGCCCGTCGCCGATCGCGCCGACCGTCGAATTCGACCGTGACGGCGTCCAGCACGGTTTCCTGCGCCTGCCCTACAGCCGAGACGACTCGGCCTGGGGTTCGGTGATGATCCCGATCTGCGTCATCCGCAACGGCAAGGGGCCGACGGCGCTGCTTTCCGGCGGCAACCACGGCGACGAGTATGAAGGGCCGCTGGCGCTCTACGATCTCGCCCGCACGCTCGACCCGAAAAATGTCAGCGGTACGGTGATCATCGTGCCGGCGATGAACTATCCAGCCTTCCGCGCCGGCACGCGGACCTCGCCGATCGACAAGGGCAACATGAACCGCAGCTTTCCCGGACGGCCGGACGGCACGGTGACCGAGAAGATCGCCGACTATTTCCAGCGTGAACTGCTGCCTCGAGCCGACATCGTCTTCGACTTTCATTCTGGGGGAAAGACGCTGGACTTCGTGCCGTTCTGCGCGGCCCACACACTGCCCGACAAGGCGCTGGAGCAAAAAGCCTTCGATGCGGTGGCGGCATTCTCGGCTCCGTTCGCGATGCGCATGATCGAAATCGACTCGGTCGGCATGTACGACACGGCGGCCGAGGAGATGGGCAAGGTCTTCGTCAGCACCGAACTGGGCGGTGGCGGCACCTCGCGTGCGCAAACCGTGCGTATCGCGCGGCGCGGCATTCTCAATGTGCTGCGCCATGCCGGCATCGTGGATGGCGCGGTCGAGAAGAGCAGAACTCGATGGCTGGACATGCCGTCAGGCGATTGCTTCTCCTTCGCCGAGGAGGACGGCATGATCGAAACCATGGTCGATCTCGGCGAGCCCATCGAAGAGGGCGCGGTGCTGGCACGGATCCATTCGGTTGGCCGCACAGGCATTGCCCCGCAGGAGATCCGGGCAAAAATGCCGGGCATGTTGGCGGCACGGCATTTTCCCGGCCTGGTCAAGGCCGGGGACTGCGCGGCGGTGGTAGCCGTGGAGGTCGATTGATCGACACGGCTGCGTCCCGGTACATCCCGCGCGGTTTCCGGCGATTGCGGCTGGCCGCGCCGGACATCAATTTTCTCCATCTGATGGAAGTGTAAATTAACGAGAGGCAGACAAACTAGGCATTGGCGAGCGGACCCTCGCTCTGCGGCCACGGTTGCGGGTATTGGACCGCGCGACATGGCGATGATCGTTGAACGCCCGGACGCCTGGTCTGAATCATGAGATCTTCGACTGGAGAACACTATCCGGCGCTGGACCATATTCGTGGCCTAGCGGCGTTCCTGGTCTTCACCTGGCATTTCCTCCATCAGTCTCCCGAGGGGCCGGTGCCCTATGATTTCGTGCCTGCCGTGCCCATTTTCAGCCTGCTGGATGAGGGGTTCACCGGAGTTTCATTGTTCATGGCGCTCTCCGGCTACCTGTTCGCCAAGCTTCTTGATGGGAAACAAGTCAGCTATCTGCCCTTCTTCGCCAACCGGGCGCTGAGGTTGCTTCCGCTCTTGCTGGCCGTGATAGCCGTCGAGGCTTGCCGCGTATCTATGGCAGGCCAACCCCTGGGCGGCTATTTCACCGACGTCGGGAAGGGGGTGATCTTTCCCACCCTCCCGAACGGCGGTTGGTCGATAACCGTGGAAGCTCACTTCTACATCCTGCTGCCGTTCCTGCTGATGGCGTCCAGACGCTTCCTGTTCGCCCCTTTGCTGTTTATCGCTGCAGCCATTTTGCTGAGGTGGGCGCTTTACGCGCAGTTCGGCGAGGTGCAGTCGGCGGCGGCCTGGACCATCATTGGCCATGCCGATCAGTTTCTCGCCGGCATCCTTGCCTTCCATCTCCGCGCCTATGCGAAGGACCGGCACTGGCTGGCGCTGGCCGTACTGCTGGCCTTTTCGGGGTTCTTCTGGTGGTTCGATGCCGCCGGGGGATTTTACCGGCTACAGCGCTACCCCTCGCCACATTGGATATGGATCATCCTGCCGACGGTGGAGGCGGCGGCCTATTCATTTGGGATCGCCTATTACGACACCAGCTTTCCAAGGAAGCGAACAGGCCTGCCATTCAAGATCCTGGAGAAGGCTGGGGCCTACAGCTATTCGATCTATCTCCTGCACCTGTTCTTCGTCATGCAACTGGCGGCGTTCATAAACACGAACGTCATGGGCATAAGCAATTTCTACATTGCCTGCCTCTGGTCCTTGCTGTGTTTCCTGGCGACGATCCCGATCGGCTATCTCAGCTACACCTGCATAGAAGCGCCATTTCTGCGCCTGCGCATACGGTATGCGCAGCCCGCTGTTGCCAATCCGGTCCTGTTCAAGGATCGGCCGGCCACGGCAGCATAGGCGCCGCGCCTGCGCTGGGCAGAGCCCTGCAGAGATTTTCGACAGAGACCATCGGCGCGGGGAATCTCGCTATCAATGCTGGCCAGTCTGCAGCGGGCCTGCGCATGTCGCACGGATGGACGGGGCCGAGATCAGCGAAATCTACGCGGTGCGCGGATTGCTCGAATGCGAAGCACTCCGCCTCTCCATTCCGGCTTTGTCGGACGGCAATCTCGATGAGGCCGAACAGGTGCTCGACCAGATCGACGCGGAGCGCAATGTCGGCCGCTGGGGTGCGCTGAACCGAACCTTTCACCTCTACGCTGCCTGCGGCAATCAGCGTCTGCTCGGCCTGATCGAGGCGCATCACAACGCGGCCGATCGCTATGTCCGCATCCTCTTGTCCAACCTCGACCATCGCGCCCGCTCGCAGGCGGAACATCGCGACCTGCTGGCCGCCTGCCGCCGGCGCGACGGCAAGAAGGCCGTGAGCATTCTGCGGCAGCATCTGCGCGAAGGAAGCGATACGCTCGTCAATGCGATAGTGGGCGGCGGCCTGTCGCGAAAATCATAGTCGGGATGGTCCTGCTGCTCAGGGTTCGAGCGCATCATCGCGCGCGACCGGTTCGTAAGAACCGCGCTGTTTTTCAGCTCTGCGCCGGCTTGCGTTCGACGATATAGATATGATCGGCCGCGAGCACCACTTCGCCGCGCTGGTTGATCACCTCGCAGCGTTCGATCACGCGTCCCGAGCCCGGCCGCTTGGGATCGTCTTCCTTGGCTGCAATGGTGGTGCGCGTGCGGATCGTGTCGCCGATGAACACCGGCTTGATGAAGCGCAGCCGGTCATAGCCATAGGAGAACGCGACGGGGTTGATAATGCTTGCCGTCAGCCCGATGCCGACCGAGAACACCAGCGTGCCATGCGCGATGCGCTGGCCGAACGGCGTCGTCTTCATGTATTCGGCGTCCATGTGGTGCGGAAAGAAATCGCCGGTGTGGCCGGCATGGACGACGAAGTCGGTCTCGGTGATGGTGCGGCCGCTGGTCAGCCGCGAAGTGCCGATCTCATAGTCCTCGAAATAGGTGATCTGTTCCATCAGGGTCTTTCCGCGATCGGCGTCGCCGGCGCCGCGCTCGATCTATAGGCGGCTTCCACCAGCGCCATTGTGCTCCAGGCGTCCTCGACCGAACTGACCAGTTCGCCGTCTTCTCCTGCCGCAAAGCGCTGCACATTGGCCATGCGCCCGACGAAGGCGTCGGGGAACCATTCGCCGGCAAGCGGTACCGCGATCCAGTCCGTTGCGCCCTTCGGATGGATTTCCAGAATGTCCGGTTCGCCCCGGGGGTAGTCGAGGTTGAGGCCGAGCTTGAGATAGGCCGCGCCCTCGGTGCCGCAGATGCGGAACTCGCAGGCCTGGTGGCGGCGGCCGAATTTGTGGTCATGGTTGATCGACAGCGCGCAGCGCACCCTGTCGCCATAGTCGAGAATGGCGCTGGTGCGCGTCTGCGCCACCTTGTGGTTGGGATGGCCGAGCGTCTTGGCGTGGACGCCTTTGGGATCGCCGAGCAATTGCCTGATCAGGTCGAGATAATGGATCGAGTGCATGGCGATCTCGACGCGCGGCGCCTTGAGCAGGAACTCCCACAACTCCCACGGTGTTGCCAGCGCCAGCCAGGCATCGAAGTCGACGACTTCACCGAGCCAGCCCCTGGCGACGGCGTCCTTGAGCGCCAGCATCATCGGCGCGAAGCGCAGCTGAAAGTTCACCGCCGCCTTGAGGTTCTTGGCGCGGCAGATTTCGAGGATTTCGGTGGCCTCGCCGAGATAGTTGCCCATCGGCTTCTGGATCAACGCAACCGCGCCGTCGGGCAGAGCTTCCAGGATCTCGGCGTGCCGTCCTGGCGGGGTCGCCAGATCGAAGATCGCATCCTGGACAGATGCGGCTTCGTCGACCGAACGGAACGCCGTCACGCCCCATTTTTCGGCCAGGGTTTTCGCCTTGGCCTGGTCCGGATCATAGAGGCCGGCAATCGGAAAGCCGGCTTTGCGATAGGCGGGAAAATGCGCGTCGCCGACGATCGATCCGGCACCGAAAGTGACGATCGGGCGAGGCTTCGAGGGTTTTGGCCAGGACTGGACGAGTAAGGCAGGGTCGAAACCGCCCTCAGTCATGGTGAAAGACCTCGTCCGTGCTGGCCCACCATTCGCCCTCCTTGCGGGTCGAGAGCGGCTCCTGGCATGGTATGCAGACCGCCCACCATTCCTGCGTCTTCGGGTCGGCTGCCATCTTGGCCATGTCGGCCGCATAGTCGGTGCCATGATATTCGAAATAGGAGAACAGCAGGTTCTCCGGCCGCTTCAGATAGATCGAATAATTCTTGATGTTGCAGGCCGAGATCATGGTCAGCACGTCGGGCCAGACGGCGGCATGCAGGCGGACATACTCCTCGACCTTTTCCGGCTTCAACCCCAGCACCATGCCCATTCGCTGCATATCCGACTCCTACTTCGTGATCGCCGTGGTGAATTCGGCGATGCTCATGGCCTTGACCGCGTCCCAATCCCAGTCGATGCCGATGCCGGGCTCGTCGGGCGCCAGCGCATGCCCATCCTCGATGCGCATGTGCTTGCCGGTCAACTGGTCGAGTTGCGGAATGTACTCGACATACCTGCCGTTCTGAACCGCGCAGGTCAAGCTGACATGCAGCTCCATCAGGAAATGCGGGCAGACCGGAATGTCGAAGGCCTCTGCCGCATGGGCGATCTTGAGCCATGGCGTGATGCCGCCGATGCGGCCGACATCGACCTGCACGATCGAGCAGGCGCCTTTCTGCATGTATTCGCGGAAATGGCGGATCGAATAGAGTGACTCGCCAATGGCGATCGGCGTCGGCGTCGAGTTGGACAACCTGATATGGCCGTCGACATCGTCGGCCGGCAGCGGCTCTTCGATCCAGGCGAGATCGAGTTCGCGCAGCCGCGCCGCGCGCCGGATCGCCTCGTCGACCGAAAACCCCTGGTTGGCGTCGGTCATGATCTCGTAGCCGTCGCCCACCGCCTTGCGCACCGCCGACAGGCGGGCGAGATCCTCCGACCCGTGCGGCCTGCCGATCTTCACCTTCGAGCCGCGGAAGCCCTTGGCCTTGGCAGCCAGCGCGTCGTCGACAAGTGCTGCCGTCTCGATGTGCAGCCAGCCGCCCTCGGTGGTGTAGAGCGGACAGCGGTCCTTGGCACCGCCGGCCAGTTTCCACAGCGGCAAGTTCTGCTTCTTCGCCCTGAGATCCCAGAGCGCCGTATCGATCGCCGCGATAGCAATGGCGGTGATCGCACCGATGGTGGTCGCATGGGTGGCGAATTCGAGATCGTGCCAGATCGCCTCGATCATGTCGGGGTCTCGGCCGATCAGGCGTGGCGCCAGATGGTCGGACAACAGCCGCATCACCGAGGAGCCGCCGGTGCCGATCGTGTAGCTGTAGCCGGTGCCGACCGCGCCGTCGGAATCGGTGATGGTGACGATCGGTGTTTCCTGGCTGACGAAACTCTGGATGGCGTCCGTGCGCTTGACCTTGGGCACAAGGTCCACCATCCGCAGTTCGATTTTCTCGATTCTAGCCATCGGTCAGCTCCGCAATGTCTTTCCGGTCTCGGCGGCAAACAGATGCGCCTGCGACAGGTCGAGGCTCATCGCCACCCGCTCGCCGGAGCGCAACGGGCGCGGGTTCAGCATGCGCGAAACCCAGTCCGTGCCGTTGAATTCGACGAACACCAGCGTCTCGTTGCCGAGCGGTTCGGTGACGGTGATCGGCAGCTCGATCTGATGGACGTCGGCCGCGCCGCCGGAGCTGATGCCATGGCCGGTCGGATAGATGTCATCAGGCCGCAGACCGAACACGACCTTGTCGCCGGTCGCGACATTGGCCTTGAACTGGGCGGGCAGCGGCAGCTTTTCGCCGCTGGCGAAAACCAGTTGGCCGTCGTCGACAGTCGCCTCGTGCAAATTCATCGGCGGCGAACCGATGAAGCCGGCGACGAAGCGTGTCGCCGGGCGGCGGAAGACTTCGTCTGGCGTGCCGACCTGTTCGATATGGCCGTCGCGCATGATGACGATGCGGTCGGCAAGCGTCATCGCCTCGACCTGGTCGTGGGTGACGTAGATCACCGTCGACTGCACCTTGGCATGGAGCTTCTTGATCTCGGTGCGCATCTGCGTCCTGAGCTTGGCGTCGAGATTGGAAAGCGGCTCGTCGAAGAGAAACACGTCAGGGTCGCGCACGATGGCGCGGCCCATGGCGACGCGCTGGCGCTGGCCGCCCGATAGTTGCGACGGGCGGCGGTCGAGCAGCGTATCGAGGCCGAGAATGGCCGAGGCCTCGGCGACGCGGCGCTCCATGTCTTCCTTGGCCGCGCCGGCGATCTTCAGCGAGAAGCCGAGGTTTTCGCGCACCGTCATATGCGGATAGAGCGCATAGGACTGGAACACCATCGAGATGTTGCGCGAGCGCGGCGGCAGATCGTTGACGATACGTCCACCGATCTCGATCGAGCCGGCGCTGATTTCTTCCAGTCCGGCGATCATGCGCAAAGTCGTCGACTTGCCGCAGCCCGACGGGCCGACCAGCGCGATGAATTCGCGGTCGGCGATATCGAGATCGATGCCATGCACGATCCCGATATTGCCGTAGCGCTTGGTCAGCTTTTTGAGGGAAACGGTTGCCATGGGATCAGCCTTTCACCGCGCCGGAGGTCAGGCCGCCGACAAGGTGTTTCTGGACGATGTAGGTGAGGGTGAGTGCGGGAATGATCATCACCACGGCCAGCGCGCACATGCCGCGCCAGTCGATGGTGAATTCGGCCGTGTAGTCGAGCAGGCCGACCGGCAGCGTCTTGGCGCTCACCGAACGGGTCAGCTGCGAAGCCAGCGCGAACTCGTTCCAGCAGGTCAGGAAGGCAAAGATGGCGGCGGAAGCGATGCCCGGTCCGGCGAGCGGAAACTCGACCTGCCAGAAAGCCTGCCAGCGCGTGCAGCCATCGATTTGTGCTGCCTCCGCGAGGTCTTTCGGCACCTGGCGGAAGAAGCCGTCGATCAGCCAGATGGTGAACGGCACGTTGAGCGCGACATAGGCCAGGATCAGCCCGAAATGCGTGTCGATGATGCCGAGCCGCACATAGAGGAAGAACAAAGGCAGCGACAGCGCGATGCCAGGCACCGTGCGCGTCAGCATCAGGCCGAGGAACACGCTCGATTTGCCGCGGAAGCGGTAGCGCGCGAAGGCATAGCCGCCGGCCATGCCGATGGCCACCGCAATGATCGTCGAGGTCACCGAGATGATCAGCGAATTGCGGAAATATTCGATGACCGGGATGCCGCCTTTGCCGATGCCTGAGAACATTGCGATGTAAGCGTCGAACGAGATCTCCTGCGGGATCCACACCGGCGGCTTGGCCATGATCTCGACGGTCGGCCGGAGAGAGGACAGCACGATCCAGAGGCCGGGCAGGCAGATCGTCAGCATCGCCAGGAACAGGCCGACGCGATGGACGATGCCCAGCAGCCGGCGCTTCAGGCGGGCGGAAGAATTCTCGTCCATCACCACTCCGCACCGATCTGCGTGCGCGCCGCGGCGAGCTTGTTGAAGAAATAGACGGTGAAGGCGATCGACAGCAGGATCGAGAAGTAGGCCATGGCGTTCGCCATGCCCATGCGGCCGTCGCTGTAGGCGGTGCGTGCCACCAGCGTCCACAACAGCTCGGTGCGGCCCGCCGGTCCGCCATCGGTCATGATCTTGACGATGTCATAGGCGCGCGCCACGTCGAGCGAACGGATGGTCATGGCGATATAGGCGAAAGGCATGACGAACGGCCACGTCACATAGCGGAAGGTCTGCCACGGCGTGCAACCATCGACCCGCGCCGCCTCGATCGGTTCCTTGGGCATTGCGAGCAGTCCGGCGAGGATCAGGATCGCGAAGATCGCGGTCGACGACCATATCTCGGCGACCGAGATGGCGATGAAGGCGAGGTGGCCCTCGATCAGCCACGGGATGGCATCCCTGGTGATGCCGAGCGACTGCAGGGCGTTGTTCACCAGGCCGATATTGTCGTTGAACATGAACTTGAACTGGAAGCCGACGAGGATCGGCGAGAACATCATCGGAAACATCATCAGCGTGCGCAGGATGCGCTGGCCGCGCGTCGCCTTCTCGACCAGCATGGCGAGCCCCAGGCCTAGCAGCATTTCGAGATTGAGCGCGATGGTCAGCAGCAGCACCGTGCGCCCGAACGCCCACCAGAAATCGGAGTTGGCCAGGATCGAGAGATAGTTCCTGAAGCCGACGAAGACGAAGAACGTTTCGGGCCTGGTCAGGCGGAACGGTGTGAAGCTGGAATAGAGCGACAGAAGCAGCGGCACGACGACGACCGCGGCCAGCACGATGAAGGCTGGAAGCAGCAGCAGAAATGGCGCCGATGGCTTGAAGCCCTTCATCAGAATCCTGTGGGGTTTTGCATTGCGTGGGTGGGACACCGAAAGGCGATGTGCATCGCGGAGCTTCCGACGAGACGCGATCGCCTCCCCCATTCGTCATGGGGGAGGCAGCCTTGGGACTGTTCTAAAGCTTGCCGGCATCCTGCAGGATCTGCGTCGCCTTGGCGGCGGCTTCGTCCAATGCCTGCTTGGAGGTCTTGTCGCCCAGGATCGCCGCCTGCAGCTCAGGATAGACGGCGTTCGAAATCTCGATCCACTCAGGCGTCTGCGGCACGGCGAAGGCGTGCTTGGCTTCTTCCTGGAAGGCGGAGAGAACCTCCTTCTTGTAGGGATCGTTTTCGGCCTGCTTCAAGTCCCAATCCCACACGGCCGTGCGTGTCGGCAGCGGGCCTGCTGCGGCTTCCAGCTTCTGGCTGTCCTCATTGGTCAGCCACCAAACCAGCGAGGCTGCGGCCTCCTTGTTCGGGCAGTTCTCGGTCACCGAGAAACCGTGGAAACCGGACCAGCCAGTGCGCTTGCCGGAAGAACCCTTCGGCGCGACCTTCACGCCGACATTGCCCGCCACCTTCGACGACTTCGGGTCGTTGAAGAAGCCGGCCCAGCCCGGCCAGTCCAAATTGATGGCGACGGTGCCCGAGGCAAAGCCCTGGCCGAGATCGTCCCAGAGATAGTTGGTCGTTCCGGCCGGCACGGCCTTGGCCTTGTAGAGATTGACGAACCAGTCGAGCGCCCGGATGCCGGCCTCCGAGTTGAAGACCGGCTTGCCGTCCTTGTCGAGATACTCGCCGCCCTCGGCGACCACCATCTCGTAGAAGCGGCCATTGATCGCCTCTTCCTTGCCGGCGAACTGCGTGCCGTAGAAATTGGGCGGGTTGGCGAAGAACTCGGCCTGGTCGGTGACTTCCTTCCAGCTGTCCGGCGGCACCAGGTCATAGCCATATTTGGCCTTGAACTTGGCCTTGTTGTCGGCGTTCTCGTAGAGGCTCTTCTGGTAGTAGAGCGCCGAGACGTCGAACTGCGCGCGCGGCAGCATCTCGAGCTTGCCGTCGATGGTTGCCGCCTTGATCGTCGACGGCACGAAGGCGTCGATCTCTTCCTTGGGTAGCAATTTGCTGAGGTCTGTGTAGAGGCCGGTATATTGCGGCGCGAAGGACGAATGGTTCCAGCCGACGCACCAGTTGGTGCTGCCAGAGGCGATGTCGGACTTCAACTCCTTGTCGATGTCGAAGCCATTCTTCTTGGTCAGGATGTTGACCTTGGCGCCGGTGGCCTTCTCCCATTCAGGAATGCGCTCATAGAGCTTTTCATATTGCTGGCCGCCGATCAGTTTCACGTCGACGGTGACGCCTTCGAACTTGCCGGGCAGGTCGCCGGCAAGGGCCGTGCCTGCACCGAATGCAAGCACCAATGCGCCGGCGGAGACGCCGGAAAGCAGTCTGTTCATTGGTTTCCTCCCTGGGTGCGCCTTAGCGGCGACCGCAACCTGTCCACGTGACAGGAAATGCTACATTCATATACAAACAAAACATTCATACGCACGTCAAGGCGAAATTTGTTTCCGCCGGCCGCATTCCTGCGTATATGAAGAATCGAATTCACTGGAGGGATGAGCCATGGACGACAGCGAAGACGAGCGCTACCGCGCGCCGGCGCTCGACAAGGGGCTCGACATCCTCGAACTGCTGGCCGGCGTCGACGGAGGCCTGACCCAGGCCGAAATCGCCAAGAAACTCGACCGCAGCCCGAACGAATTCTATCGCATGCTCGACCGGCTGGTGCGGCGCGGCTATGTCACAAGGCTGGATGGCGACCGCTATTCGCTGACGCTGAAACTGTTCGGCCTGGCGCAACTGCACGCTCCGGTGCGGCGGCTGGTTTCCTACGCCACGCCGCTGATGCGCGAACTGGCCGAGACCTCGCAGCAGGCCAATCAACTCGTTGTTTTTGATCGCGGTTCCGCCGTCGTCATCGCCCAACAGGAGGCGCCGAACTACTGGGGCATTTCGATCCGGGTGGGTTCCCACATCAGCCTGTTCGACACCGGTTCGGGCCATGTACTGCTTGCCTTCCGCTCGCAGGAAGAGCGGCAGATGATGATCTCCGAACACGTCCGCAGCACCGACAAGACGGCCCAATCGACCGAGTTCTTCACCCGGCTCGACCAGATCCGCGACCGTGGCTACGAGATGATGGCCTCGATGCAGACCGCCGGCGTCTTCAACCTGTCGGCTCCGGTGCGCAGTTCCGACGGCAAGGCCATCGCCGCCATGTCCATCCCCTACATTACCGTGGTCAATGCGCCGTCCGCGCCCGATATCACCAGGACGATCGAGCTGTTGCTGGCGACGTGCGAGAAGCTGTCGCATCTGGCCGGATCGGCTGTAGGGTCGGCAGCATAAATTCTTATTTGAATGAAGAATTCCTCCGTGAGATGATTTGACAACGCCAATTTGGAGGAGCTCCAGTGATCATCGACACCCATCTGCATCTCATCGATCGCTCGGCCTTGCGCTATCCCTGGCTTGCCGGCGTGCCGCCGCTCAACCGCGATTTCTCCTACGAGGACTATGCCACCGAGGCGCAGCGTGTCGGCGTCGAGCGCGTGCTGCACATGGAGGTCGATGTCGATCCGGCTGACATTGAAGCCGAGACCGCACGGGTGGAAGGTCTGTCGCGACAGGCCGGCAGCATGCTGGTCGGGGCGATCGCGTCCTGCCGGCCGGAAGACGCGGATTTCCCGGCCTATCTCGAAAGGCAGCGGGCAAATCCTTTCGTCAAGGGTTTCCGCCGCGTGCTCCATGTCATGCCCGATGATCTGTCGGAAGGCGCGGTGTTTCGTGACAACATCAAGCGGCTTGGCGGCATCGGCCTGACTTTCGATCTCGTCGTGCTGCCGCACCAGATTCCGAAAGCAATAGCGCTGGCCGACCTCGCACCCGACGTCCAGTTCGTTCTCGACCATTGCGGCGTCCCCGACATCAAGGGCGGAGCCGAGCATCCCTGGCGCGAGCATATGAGCGAGATCGCGCGGCGTCCGAACGTCATGGCCAAGATTTCCGGTGTGGTCGCCTATGCCGATTCCGGCAGCTGGACGGTAGGCACGCTGCGGCCCTATGTCGAGCACAGCATCGCTGCGTTCGGCTGGGACCGTGTGGTTTGGGGCAGCGACTGGCCGGTCTGCACGCTTGGTGGCGGCTTGTCGACCTGGGTGGCAGCGACCCACGCGCTGCTTTCCGGTTGCAGCGTCGCGGAGCGCGAGAGGTTGCTGTCGGGCAATGCCCGCAAGCTCTGGCGGTTGGAATAGTTGGATTTGCCTCGGCGTCTCGCCGGGGCGTAGCCCAGACGTTCTCCTGCGTCCGGTTTCGTTCAGACTCCTCTACCAGCGGCGCCGGACACCTGCGCCGGGGCACTCTCCCGGAACAGGCTGACGAGATCAGCAACGACCTGGGCGGCTTTGTGCCCGGAGGTCATGGCCGACAGGATGCGGTCGGACGCCGCCTGCTGGAACGCCATGTAGCCATCATGACGCGGCCGCACCCATGCGCCCTCCAGCGTCGCGCGCGTGCCGCGATAAAAATTGCCGGTCGCGGCATTGACGGTCTGGTCCTCCCAGGCGGCAGCATGGCCTGGTTGGCCACCGGCAGCAGCATAGGCGCCGCGCTGCACGTCGCCGCTGGCGACCCAATAGGCGAAGTCCGTCGCTGCATCTTTCGCCTTGGAAAAGGCTGACACCGCTATGCCCGTGCCGCCGAGCGCTGAGCCGATAGGGCCGCTGGAGCCGACAGCCGGGATGTCGGTGAAGGCCAGCCGGTGCGCGCGAAACCCTGACATCGCATAGGAAACGTAGCCGTAGATGAGTGGAGCGCAGACAATGCGGGAATCGGCCTCCGCCATGCGTTCGGAAACCGCGATCGGATCCATCTCCAAACAGGCCGGGTCGACCCACGCGGCGATCTCTCGCATCATCTCGAAGCCTTCGCAGCCGGTCTCGCTATCGATGAGATCGCGGGACGGATCGGTCGCGCAAGCGTGCCCGAGATTGCCGGCAAGCGTATAGAACACCATCAGCGCATGCGGCGGCCGCAACGGCAAAAGCACGCGGCCTTGCCGGGCGAGGTCGAGCACCTGGCTCCAGCGCGCCGGCGGCGCGTCGAGCGCGTCCGGCCGCCATGCCTGGACCTGGCTGGCCGCATCGATCGGAAACGCCCATTGCCGTCCTTGCCAAGCGTAGCTCGGATAGGACTGGCCGACGCTGCCCGAAGCGAGCGCTGCGCGCTCGGCCTCGCGGCCGGCGACATCCAGCGGCGCGAGGCAGCGTTCCGCCGTGATCTGGCCCACATGCGGGTGGTCGATGACGATCAGATCATAGGCGCGCGCGAGTTCCTCGACCGGAAAGGACTCGAAATCCTGCAGCGAGCGCTTGTCCCAGTGGATGGCGACGCCGGTCCTCTGCTGCCAAAGCGACGAGCAGGCGACCATCGGATCATAGCCGCGCGGATGGCTCCAGGTCATACCCTTGAGCGTGGTCACAGGCCGAACTCCTCGCGGATCGCGGCACTGTGCTCGCCGATGCGCGGCGCGGCGCGATCGACCTTGGCCCTGGCACCGTCGACCCTGAGCGGCGAACTGGTGGTGAGGATCGAGACATCGTCCTCGCGCGTCACCGTCTGCAGCATGTCGAGCGACTGAAAGCCTTCACTGGCCAGCATCTCCGGCCAGGTCAGCACCTTGGCGCACCAGATGTCGGCCGGCTCGAGAATATCAAGCCATTCGTCGATGGTTTTGCTGGCGATCCTCTGCGCGATGATCGCCTTGATGTCGTCGCGCGCGGTGAACCACGAGGCCGGTCTGTCGCGATAAGGCGCCAACTCATTGAGCGACAGCAGGTCGGCGAGTTTCGGGATCGGCGTCATGGCGATGGCGAGATAGCCGTCCTTGGCCGGGTAGACGCCGTAAGGCGCCGAGAGATAGGCATGCGCGCTGCGGAAGCTGGAGCGCCTGGGCAAGCGGCGGCCGTCATTGAGATGCGTGGTCAGCACCTCGAACTGGAAGTCGACCAGCGCTTCCAGGAGGCTGGTTTCGATATGGCTGCCCTGGCCGGTGATGCCGCGCCGCACCAGCGCCGCCAGAATGCCTTGCGCGCAGGCGGCACCCGCCAGCATGTCGCCGATGGCCAGCCCGAAGGGCACGGGTCCCTGGTCCTCGTCGCCATTGAGCCACATCACGCCGGAACGGGATTGCGCCAGCAAATCCTGGCCGGGCCGCTTGACCCATGGGCCGTCCTCGCCATAGCCGCTGATCGATGCGTAGACGAGCCGCGGGTTGATCTTGCGGACGGCTTCGTAGTCGAGGCCGAGCCGCTCGATGACGCCGGGCCGGAAATTCTGGATAAGCACATCGGCCTTGGCCAGAAGCCCGCGCAGCGCTTCGAGATCCGCCTCGTTCTTCAGGTCGATGGCAAAACTTTCCTTGGCGCGGTTGATGGCATGAAAGATCGTGGAATCGCCGCCGATCTCGGTGTCGCTGAGATAGAGCCGGCGCGACAGGTCGCCGCCATCCGGACGCTCGATCTTGATGACGCGCGCACCGAGGTCGAGCAGCCGCAGCGAGCAATAAGGCCCGGACAGAAACTGGCTCATGTCGACGACGACGAGACCGGCAAGCGGCAATTCGGCCAAAGCCGGCATTTTCATTTCTCCGTCTTGCCGACGAAATCGGCCGGGTTGCGGTACTTCACCGTCTGCAGGTGCTCGCAATAGAGGACCAGCTCGCCTTCGCCCTTGAACACTTCGTAGCTGGCACGGATCAGTCCCATCTCTCTGTAGCGTGGCTTCTTGTCGAGGTTGGAGCGGATCGAATAGATCGTGTCACCTATGAAGACAGGCTTGATGAAACGGAGCTTGTCATAGCCATAGGAAAAGGCGTTGACGCAGTTGGTGGCGACCAGCCCCAGCCCGGCCGAAAAGACGAAAGCGCCGGCGATCAGCCGCTTGCCGAAAATGCCTTCGCTTTCGGCGAACATCTGGTCCTGCACATAGGGGTGGATGTCGAGCACCAGCGTGTTGAAGAGGTGGCTGTCGCCCTCCGCCATCGTGCGCCGCAACGAGCGGATTTTCTGGCCGACCGGCCAGTCCTCGTAGAACCAGTTCTCGGCGTTCCACACCGGCAATGCCGCGTGCGCCTCAGGCATGTTTTGCGGATAGGTCGAGGCAACGCCGACGGTGGGTGCGAAGTCGCTCATGGCCGGCTCCGGCAGTCTCGCAGGAGGTTCAGGCCAGCCATATGAACACGCCTCGAAGCGCCGGACTGCATGACGTCTCCTCCCGCTAATCTTCTTTTGTAAATAGTATTTTCACATATGGGGCTATGTTGCAAGCGAGGGCGGGCGAAATTTTGCCAATCCCGCGCGCCCACGCGCGGGCCGGCAGGGGAGGAAATCATGAAAAAGGATTGCCTGGTCTTTGTCGGCCGCCTGAACCGGGAGGCACCTTATTTCAGCGCGCAGGACCGCTGACGGACATCGGACGCACCATCGAGATCGGCACGCCGATGTGCGTCAGGATCGTGCGCTAAGGCGCCCCGCGACGACCCTCCTTCAATGGCCGGCTCAGGCCTGTTGTATTGCCGAGAGTTTCCAGCTCGAGCCATTCTGACGCGTGAAAGTCCACAGTTCGGTCGCCTCTGTCGGATGGTCTTCGTCGCCCTCGACGACCTTGCCGCTGCCGCGTTCGCGCATCACGTCGCGAGACTCGTAGCGCAGCGCGGCCGTGGCGTAGTCGCGGTCGTCCTCGCGCCAGCTTTCCGCGATGTCGGCCTGCAGCAAGGTGATATCGGAGACCTCGTTCCGAAGACCTTTCTGGGCATTGTCGGCCAGCTCTTCCGAGAGATAGGACACCATCTCGGGCGTTGTCGCCCGGCGCAGGGCGGCATGGTCTTCGCGCCCGAATGCTTCCTGGACGTCGGTCAACAGCTTCTGGAATGCGTCGAGGTCGCTCTGAGCCAGCGTGATCTCCTCGGAGACGTCAGCCGGAGAGCCTCCGCCCGAACCGCCGCCAAAGCCGGGGATTGTGAACGCGCCGGCCGTTTGCTGCTGTGCCGGAGCGCGGTTCTCAAATCGCGGCGCCTGGGCATTGCCGGCACCGGCGAGCGCCGGGGTGGGGCCTTGCGCCGACCGCGAGCGGAAGAAGCGGATGGCCAGCATGATCGCGCCACTGATGAGCAGGGCTTGAAGCAGGAAGCCGAACATGCCGGCCAGGCCGCCGAACCCTTGCCCGACGAGCAGGCCGATCAGGCCGCCGAGCAGCAGGCCGCGCATCATCGTTCCGCCAAAACCGCTCATGAAGCCCGGCCGCTGTGGGCCGGCCTGCGGCTGCCGGGTGGCAGCGTTCACACCGGTGTTGGGTGTCATCGAACGCTCGACGGGAGCGATCGGCGCCGGCGCGGTCCTGGTCGGCGGCGCCGACTGGAACGTGCGCGTGCCGCGACTGCCGAAACTGCCGCCGCGCCGCGCCTCGGCATGATCGATCGCGATCATGGAGAATGCAAGGAACAGCCCGGCAAACAGGGTTGCAAATCGACTGGTGCGAGACATCATCGCAGATGAACCTTTATCGATGTGGTTTTTTGGAAATTTCAGCAGGCGCCGGGCGTCATGCGGTCAATCGAACAATTCCTCGAAGAAGGATTTCTTCCGCTTGGGATAGCGATGGCCCTGCGAGCGCGAATAATCGTCATCGCGGCCGTGTTGCGGCTGGGAGAAGGCTGCCGGCTGTGGCTGCGGCGCAGGCGACGCCTCCCTGCCGGAACGCTCGATGATCTTGTCGAGTTCGCCTCGATCAAGCCAGACGCCACGGCACTGCGGACAATAGTCGATCTCGATACCCTGGCGTTCGCTCATCACGAGCGCGACACGGCAGGAGGGGCAAACCAAACCAAGGAGGGAAGATGTCATACGGGGCTCCAAACCGAAAGGATTGAGCCCGCTTGACCGAAAAAGGTGGAAACGGGCCCGTTAAAGCGGTCCGACATCACAATCACCAGAAGCGATCGTCAGAGGGGCCCGGCCCGCTCCAGACAGTTAGGAATGCGGAGCCAGGGCTTCAAGGGCGATATTGCCGGCAAGAATGATTTGTTGGCCGCTGCCGTCGCTCAAACCGTTACGACGATCTTGCCGAACTGCTCGTTCGATTCGAGGTAGCGGTGCGCCTCGACGATCTGGTCGAAAGCAAAGATCCTGTCGATGATCGGCCTCAGCGTGCCGGTTTCCAGGCCTTCGAGGATGAACGCCTTCGCGATCTCCAGCTTCTCTGGGGCGCCGGTGATCTCGTGCACGAGATAACCACGCAACGTCAGCGTCTTGCCCAACACGGCAGACAAGGGGAACGGCGTCGGCTCGGGGCTCAGTCCACCATATTCGATGAGAATGCCGCCCTTTGACATTGCCGCTGTCAGCGGCTCGAAGATCGGACCGCCGATTGCATCGAGCACGACCCGCACGCCCTGCGGTCCCGCGATCTCGCTCAGCCGTGCGGCGAGATCTTCCTCGGCCAGGACCACAACATGCGCCGCGCCGGCATCGAGCAAGGCCTGTTTCTTTGCCGATGTTCGCGTCACCGCGATCGCTGTCGCGCCAACCTTGTTGGCGATCTGGATCGCGGCAAGCCCGACGCTGCTGGAGGCAGCGGTGATGACGACAGCGTCTACACTGCTCAGTCTGGCGATGTCGATCAGGGCGCCATAGGCGGTGAGATATTGCATCCAGACAGCCGCCGCTGTCTGCCAGTCGAGCGACGGTGGGTGCTTGACGATGAGCCCGGCGGGATAGGTGACCAGCTCGCCGTAAGCCGGCCAGCGCGCCATCGATTGCGGCGGGATGACGCTGACGGCGTCGCCCGGGACGAAATCGTTCACGCCTTCGCCTACCGTTTCGACAATTCCCGCCGCCTCGAGACCAAGCCCGGAGGGCAGGGCGGGCGTCTCGATATAGCTGCCCGCACGCAGCAGTGCCTCGGCGCGATTGAGGCCGAGTGCCTTGACGCGGATTTGAACCTCTCCCGGACCCGCTGGAGCGAGATCGATATCCTCGATGCGCAGGACTTCTGGACCGCCATGCTGATGGAAGCAGACAGTACGAGCCATTCGGGTTACTCCAAATTATCTGTACCGAATAGGCTATGTAGCCAGAGACTTGATAGATAAATGGGCGTAAGGGTAAAGCAGTAGAAACCATAGGTTTCGAATATGGATAGGCTCGAGAGCATGGCCGTGTTCGTCAAGGCGGTCGACCTTGGCTCGTTCGCGGCAGCGGCGGTAGCGCTCGACCTGTCCGGGCCGATGGTGGGCAAGCATGTCCGTTCTCTCGAAGAGCGGCTCGGCGTTCGCCTCATCAATCGCTCCACGCGCCGCCAGAGCCTGACCGATTTCGGTCGCGCCTATTATGAACGCTGCCGCATCGTGCTGGCCGAGGCGGAAGCCGCCGATGCGCTGGCCGCCGACCAGTTTTCGGAACCGAGAGGCAGACTGCGCGTGACCATGCCGGCGCATTTCGGCCGCCACTGCGTCACCCCCGTGCTGCTGAAGCTGGCGCGGCACTATCCGATGCTGGAACTCGATTTGTCACTCAGCGACCGCTTCGCCGATCTTGCCGAAGACGGCTTTGACCTTGCCATCCGCACCGGCGATCTGGACGATAAGGCGGGCATCATCGCCCGCCGCGTTGCGCGGCAAGGCATGGTCGTCTGTGCCTCGCCCGCCTATCTCGGGCTTCATGGCGAGCCGCGGCGGATCGAAGACCTCGCCGATCATCAGGCGATTGTCTATCGCAGGCTTGGCCAGGTCGTTCAGCCCTGGCTGTTTGCGCGTGAAGGGCAATCCGCACAGGAGATCATGCCGACCGGCCGCCTGCGGCTCGACGATCTCGATGCCATCGCCGATGCAGCGGCAGAAGGCATGGGGCTGGCGTGGTTGCCATGGTGGCTGGTCCGCGCGCGCATAGAGGCCGGTGGGCTGGTCGCGCTGTTGCCGGACCAGCCGCACTATCTCTACGACTGCCACGCGCTCTGGCTGCAGACGCCGCATCTGCCGCTCAAGGTTAGGCTCGCCATCGATGCGCTGGCGGCCGCCCTGCCGAAACTGATGGGCTGATCGCCAACAGAGCAGGCTTGCGCTTTTTGAGGTGCCGCTTTCCAATGCCATATGAAGGCGGAACGTGTGCATTGCAGGAGAGGCGGTTCATGACCAAAGGTTCGGATCTGTTCGTGGCGGCTCTCGAGAATGAAGGGGTCGACCGGATTTTCGGCATTCCGGGCGAGGAGAATCTCGACATCGTCGAATCGATCCGCCGCTCGTCGATCCAGTTGATCCTGACCCGACATGAGCAGGCGGCTGCTTTCATGGCCGCTACCTATGGCAGGCTCACCGGCAAGGCAGGCGTGTGCATCACCACGCTTGGCCCTGGCGCACTCAATCTGACGACCGGCGCGGCCTATGCGCTGCTCGGCGCGATGCCGATGATCATGATCACCGGCCAGAAGGGCATCTTGTCATCGCGGCAGGCGCGCTTCCAGATCGTCGACATCGTCGCGGCGATGAAGCCGCTGACCAAGCTGTCGCGCCAGATCGTCTCGCCCAAGATGATCCCCTCGCTGGTGCGAGAGGCCTTCCGCGTTGCCCAGGAAGAGCGGCCCGGCCCGGTGCATCTGGAACTGCCGGAAGACATTGCGGCGGCCGAGTGCGAGCCGATGGCGCTGGTGCCGACGCACCCGGTCGAACTGCCGTTGGCCAGCGCGGACGCGCTCGATCGCGCCGCCCGCATGATCTTGGAGGCCAAGCGTCCGCTGCTGATGTTCGGCGCGGCGGCGTCGCGTCCGCGTGTGACCCCAGATGTCGCCCAGTTCGTGCTGCGCACGCAAATACCCTATTTCACCACGCAGATGGGCAAGGGCACGGTGCCCGGCGGCACCGAACTCTACATGGGAACGGCGGCACTGTCGGAGCGCGACTATGTGCACGAGGCCATCGAACAGGCCGATCTGATCATCACCATCGGCCACGACACGGTGGAGAAACCGCCCTTCATCATGGGCGCCAACGGGCCGAAGGTCATCCATGTCGGCTATCACTCGGCCGATGTCGAGCAGGTCTATTTCCCGCAGGCCGAGATCGTTGGCGATCTTGGCCCGTCGCTGGCGCTGCTGGCGGACCGCATCGAGGGCAAGATCCCCAACGCGCAGGCCTTGCTGCCGCTCAGGGAAGGCATTCTGAGCCGCATCGCCGCGCGCGCCGCCGAAGACCGCTTCACGCCGCAGCGCATCGTGCATGATGTGCGCGCCGTGATGCCGGCGGACGGGATCCTCGCCCTCGACAACGGCATGTACAAGATCTGGTTCGCACGCAACTACCGCACGCGCATGGCAAACACGCTGCTGCTCGACAATGCGCTGGCCACGATGGGCGCCGGCCTGCCGTCGGCGATGATGGCATCACTGCTTTATCCCAGGCGCCGTGTCATGGCCATTTGCGGCGATGGCGGCTTCATGATGAACAGCCAGGAACTGGAGACCGCCGTCAGGCTGAAGCTCAGCCTGGTCATCCTGCTGCTGGAGGACCATGCCTATGGCATGATCCGCTGGAAGCAGGCGGTCGACGAATTCCCGGATTTCGGCATGACCTTCGGCAATCCCGATTTCGTCAAATACGCCGAGGCCTATGGCGCCAAGGGAACCAGGGTTACGGAGATCGCCGATTTGCGGCCGGCGCTGGAACGGGCCTTCACCGGCGGCGGCGTGCATCTCGTCGTCGTGCCCATCGACTATTCCGAAAACACCAGGGTGCTGGTCGACGAATTGCGCGAGCGGCTGCCGGCGCCGCGGACGCCCTGACGGCAGCGGTAAAGCCGCCGTCAGGGCCGCTTGAGTGTAAGATCCTACACCTTGCAGTAAGGCGTGACCGGCGTGATGGTGCCGAAATCCTTGGCGATCTCGTAGCCGATGCCGTCCGCCGCCGCCTTGCCGACATAGGAATGGCAGAGCGTGTGGTTGTTCGAGGCATCGACGCGGATCTTGCCTTGCGGGGCGTCGAACTCGATGGTCGGCAATGCCTTGAGCACATCGTCATCCCTGAGTGACCCGGCCTTCTCGGCGGCCAGCGCATAGAGATGCAGGCCGTTATAGCCGGCCTCGCCGATGCCGTTCACCATCTTCTCCTGGCCGAACTTTTCGCGGAAGCTTGCGATGAACTTCTTGTTGACCGGATTGTCGAGTGCCATCCAGTAAGGCTGCGGCGCATAGGTGCCGGCGGCGACGCCTGGCGGCAGCGCGTCCTTGTTGAAAACCTCGTCGAGCGGCGCGATCAGCGGCTGCTTGATGTCGAAAGAACGATACTGCTTGAGCTGCGTGACGGCATCGTTGCCGACCACCATCGACCAGACGACATCGGGCTTCAGCGACTTGATCTTCTGGAAGGCCGGGCCGAAATCCGTGGTGCCGAACGGATAGTAGTCGGCGCCGATGATCTTGCCGCCGGTCTTCTCGTAAGCTGCCGTGATCGCCTCCGTCATCTTCTGCGGCCAGGCATAGTCGGAAGCCATGATGTAGATCGTCTTGCCGAGATTCTCGGCCACCCATGGCATCATCGGGTCGACCTGCTGCATCGGGATCGGCCCGGTGGCGACGAAGTAGCGATTGCATTCGCCACCCTCGAAATTGGTCGGGTAGAAGAACAGCTTCTTGGCTTTGGAGGTCACCGACAGCGTCGCGCTGCGCTCGGGCGAGATGATCGTGCCCATGACCACATCGACCTTGTCCTCGTTGATGAGCTTGCGCGCCTTGTCGATCGAGCCCTTGGTCGTGGTCTGGTTGTCCTCGATGAACAGTTCGATCTGGCGGCCGCCAATGCCGTTGGCGGCGTTGAGTTCGGCGGCGGCGAGCTTGTAGCAATTGAGCAGCGTCTCGCCGAGGATCGCCTGCAGCCCGGTGATCGGGATCGACAGGCCGACCTTGACGGTGTCGGCGGCGCGCAGGATCGACGGCGCGCCGACCATGGCGAAGGCGGCGGCAGCGCCGCCGGATTTCAGGATCGTTCTTCTGCTTATCATTGTTATGTTCCCTTCCAGTCCGGGCGCGCCCCATGCACGCCTTACAAAGTCAGCAGGTCCAGGCGCGCCTCATAGGGCCAACAGGTCCTTCAGCAGGCTCTCGTCGGCGAACGCCGCCGGCGTGCCCTCGTGCACGATCCTGCCCTTTTCCATCACCAGGCAGCGGTCCGCCGCCTTGAGAACGAGATCGAGGTTCTGCTCGACCAGAACGATCGCGATGCCGCGCTCGCGGGCGATGCGCGGCACCAGTTCGGCGATCGACTGCACGATGTTCGGCTGAATGCCTTCCGAGGGCTCGTCGAGCAGCAGCACCGAAGGCAGGCCGCACAACGCGCGGCCGATCGCCAGCATCTGCTGTTGGCCACCCGACAGCGTGCCGGCGATTTGCGCCTCGCGTTCGCGCAGGATCGGAAAATAGCCGAAGATGTCGTCAGGAATGCCGCCGTCGCCACGGTCCCTGGCTGCGCGCGTGCCGACCTCCAAATTCTGCCGCACGGTCAGCTGGTTGAAGATGCCGCGGCCCTGCGGCACATGCGCTATGCCCGCCCGCGCCCGGCGGAAGGCCGCCGCGTTGGTAAGGTCCTGATCGCCGAGAACCACGGCGCCGCCGCTCGCCCTCAGGCCGCCGGCGATGACGCGCAGCAGCGTCGTCTTGCCGGCGCCATTGCGGCCAAGCAGGCCGACAACTTCACCCGGTGCCACGCTGAGATCGATGCCGTTCAGCACAGGGAGCAGGCCGTAGCCGGCCGAGACCGCGAGTGTCCGCAGCATGGTCAGCGCCTCCCCAGATAGACATCGCGGACCATTTCGTCGGTCTCGATGTCGTGGAAAGGACCGCTGCGCAGCCGGCGTCCCTGGTGCAGCACCAGCGTCTCGCAGTTCAGTGCCCGCACGAAGCGGATGTCGTGCTCGACCGCGACGATCGAGAACTCGCCCTTTAGCCGCAGCAGCATCTCGGCGGTAGCCAGCGTTTCCTGCGGCGTCATGCCGGCGGTCGGCTCGTCGAGCAGCAGCAGCCTTGGTTCGATCGCCAGCGCCATGCCGATCTCCAGCCATTGCTTCTGGCCGTGCGCCAGTTCGCCGGCCAGCGTGGCCGCGCGGTTACCAAGCGCGACCAGGTCCAGCAGCTCACCGACCGGACGCACCGGTGAAGAGGCGCCCCACCGTGCGACCTTGAGGTTGTCCTCGACCGAGAGGCTCGGAAAGACCGACGGGATCTGGAATTTTCGGGCGATCCCGAGCCGGGCGATCCGGTGCAGCGGCAGGCCGGCGATGTCATGGCCGAGAAAGCGCACGCTGCCGCTGGTCGGGCGAAGCGTGCCGGTCAAAAGGTTGAGGAAGGTGCTCTTGCCGGCGCCATTCGGCCCGATGATGCAGCAGAGCTCTTTGTCGCGCACCGTCAGGTTCAACGCTTCCAGCGCCTGCAGCCCGCCAAAGCGGATGCCGACGTTCTCGGCCTGAAGCAGCACGTCGCTCATTGCGCCGGCCTCCTGCCGTTGAACAGGCTCTTCAGCCGCGCATAGATCGACAGGATGCCGTCCGGCAGCACGAAGACGATGATGACGAAGACGCAGCCGAGCAGCAGGGGCCACAGACTCGGGTTGAAGCTGCTGATCGTCTGCTGCGCGCGCTGGATGGCGATGGCGCCCAGCACCGGGCCAAGCAGCGTGCCGCGCCCGCCAACCGCCACCCAGACGATCACTTCCGTCGACAGCAGCAGCCCGGACAAATCGGGCGCCACCAGCCCGGCCATGCAGACATAGAGCGCGCCGGCAAGCCCGGCGATCGCAGCGGACAGGACGAAGGTGGCGAGCAGCCTTAGCGGCGCATTGTGGCCAAGGGCGGCCACCCGGACTTCATTGTCCTGGATGGCGGTGAGCACCATGCCCCAGCGACCACGGCTGATCGACCACAGCGCCAGTACAACCACCGCGACGATCGCCGCAACGAAGATGTAGGAGGGCAGGTCCTGGCTGAGATCGACATGCAGCCCGCCGAGATCGAACGCGATCGGCGGGATGCCGATCAGCCCGCTGTCACCGCCGGTGACCGAGCTCCAGGAGACCGCGGCCTGCTGGCAGATGACGCCCATGGCGAGCGTCACGATGGTGAAGTAGCTGCCGCGGATGCCGCCGAAGAACAGGAAGTAGCCGATAATGGCGGCGACGAAGGCAGCACCCGCAATCGCGCCCAGGATGCCGAGCACGCTGCCCAAGGGGATGGCGTCGTTGAGGGTGGTGAGCGCCATGATGTAGCCGCCAATGCCGAAGAAGGCGGCATGGCCGAAACACAGAATGCCCGTGCGGCCCCAGAAGAAGTCGAGGCTCGCCGCGAACAGGCCGAAGATCAGCGCGTCGCGGATCACCGTCAGCTGGTAGCCGTCGGCGAAGAAAGGATAGACAATCGCGAGCGTCACGCAGACGGCGAAGATCACCAGCCAGTTGCGGTCGCGCGCGATCATCGCGACGCTCCGTTGAACAGGCCGTTGGGCCGCAGCCGCACGGCGACGATGGCCGCCAGCAGCACGATCGCCTGTGCCAGCGATGGCGAGATCTGGTAGTTGAGCACACTCGTCAGCCCGCCGACGAAAACACTTCCGGCAACGAGACCGCCGATCGAGCCGACGCCACCGACAATCACGACGAAGAAGGCGTTGGCGAGATAGTTCACTCCCATCTGCGGCAGCACGATCGCCAGCGGCGCGACCAGCCCGCCGGCGAGCCCGGCGATCGCCGCGCCGAAGGTGAAGGCGATGGCGTAGGTACGCCGCGTGTTGATGCCGACGCCTTCGGCCATTTCGCGGTTCTGGATGACGGTGCGGATGTCGAGGCCGAACGACGTCCGGCTGATGAGCAGCACGACACCGAGCAAGGTCAGCATGGCTATGGCGATCAGGATTAGCCGATAGGCGGGATAGACGGTGAAGAACAGGTCGAGCGTGCCCTCGATCGGCGGCGTAACCGGCTTGGCGCCGAGACCGAAGGTCAGTTCCAGCCCCTGCTGCAGGATCAGGCTGACGCCCCAGGTGGCGAGTACGGTCGAGACCGGCCGCGAATAGAGATGGCGGATGATGGCGAACTCCAGGATGCAGCCGACCACCGCGCCGGCGATCGGGGCAGCAAGCAGCCCCAGCCAGAACGAGCCGCCGACGCTCTGGACGAAATAGACCGCGAAGGCGCCGACGGTGACGAATTCGCCATGCGCCAGATTGGTCACGTTCATCAGGCCGAAGCTGATCGCCAGCCCGAGCCCGACCAGCATCAGGATGCTGATCAGCGTCAGTGCGTTGAGGAGCGTGGTGACGACAAAATCCATCGTGTCAGGCAGCACTTGCGAGGCGTTGGCGCAGGCCGGCGAGCAGGCCTTCGGCCGCATCGATCACCGCGGCCTGATGCGGCTGCAAGTCCTGCCCGGCCCATTCGTCGATATGGTCCGACAGCGGATCGACCACTTCGGTGCGGTGATTGGCGAGCGTTTCGATGACGGCATGGCCGCAGAACGGCACATAGCCCTCGGAATAGCCGCCTTCATGGGTCATCATCAGCCGTCCGTTGGAAGTCTCGGCCGCCAGCGCCACCATGCGCGCGGCGAGGCGCCGGAAACACCCGCTGTTGAGCATCATGCGGCCGAGCGGATCGAAGCCCGACGCATCGAAGCCGGAGGCAACAATGACGAGATCCGGCTTGTAGGCGCGCAGCGCCGGAGCGACGACGCGGCCGAAGGTGGCTTCGTAGGCGCCGGTGCCGCTGCCGGCCGGCAGCGGTATGTTGATGTTGTAGCCTTCGCCTTCGCCCTTGCCATTGTCGGCCAGCGCGCCGCGCCCGGTCGGATAGAGATTGTCCTGGTGCAGGGAAATGGTCAGCACCGACGGATCGGAATAAAACACCGTCTCGGTGCCGTTGCCGTGATGCACGTCCCAGTCGACTATCGCCGCGCGGCCGAGCAGGCCTTCATGCTGCAACCGGCGCACGGCAACACCGATGTTGGAGAACAGGCAGTTGCCCATTGCCTGGTCGGGCTCGGCATGATGCCCCGGCGGCCGCGCCAGCGCATAGGCGTTGTCGACACGGCCGGTCAGCACCGCGCGCATCGCGGCATAGGTGGTGCCGGCGGAGAGCAGGGCGATGTCGAAACTGTTGAGGCCGATCGGCGCCTGCGGGCCGGCGAAGCCGGAACCGCGTTCGCTGAGCATCCTGATGTCGTCGACATGGCGCTGCGTGTGCACGCGCAGCAGATCCTCGACCGTCACCGGCTCGGCATGGATCGGCACCAGGTGGCGCGCCAGGCCGCTGACCTGGATGAGGTTGTTCAGCCGACGCTTCGACCCCGGCGATTCCAGGTGCCGGCCGGGTTCCACGAAACGGCCGGGAGGCATCATGTCGGCGCTGGGGCCGGTGTCATGCCACATCAGTTGTTCGTGAAAAACGTAACCTGTCGCCATAAGCAGCGTCCCTAAAGTCTGGACGACGCTAGCAGGCTAACGATGCCATGGCCCGACCCGAAAGAGGGGTTGTGCCTGGTATCTATGCCCCTCCTTTCGGAGGGGGACGGAGGTTTGCGGCCGCCAGCGCGGCACGCACGGCCTGGACGCGGTTCGAGACCGAGAGTTTGCCGAAAATGTTCTTCAAATGCCATTTCACCGTCGTTTCGCTGACCGACAGCGCGACCGCGATATCGCGGTTGGACATGCCTTCCGACAGGCAACGCAGCAGCTCGGATTCGCGCTGGGTGAGCTGTTCGTTCTCAGCCGCAGGTGCGGCCAACTTTCGTGTCGCCACGGGCATGGCCTGCGCGGCGTCAATGATGCGCGTCGCATAGGCCGACACGGACGGGTCGGTCTTTGCTTGCGCCGCCCGCAGCCGCATCAACGCTTCGACCACAGGCCTGCCTTCGTCGACGAAGGAGCGGATGAAGCCGGAAGGCTGGGCAAGGCGCAGCGCTTCGAGAAGATAACGGTCGGCCTCGCGCTGGTCATGGCCGGCGCTCTTGGCACGCAGGATCAACGCCAGTATGTGGCGGCGCATGCGCCCACTGCTTTTCGTCCGCTCCAGCAGCGCGTCGAAAAGCGCCGCGGCCGCCGCGGAGGATTTTTCCGCCGTCAGTAGCCGGCCTTCGGCGAAGAACTCGAATTCGTTGGCGACGGTGGGGGCGGCTTCCGCGCTTTCGCGGCGATGCTCGTCGAGCAGGGTGCGTGCCTCGGCGATGCGATTCTGGTCAATCAGCAGCCGGATGCGATCATGCACCAGCACCGAAGCGAGGCGGCGGTAGACGGAGCCACGCACGCGCTGGTAGACGCGTTCCAGCATGTCGAGTGCCGCGTCGCCGCGACCGGTCAACTGCAGGACGCGGGCATAGGTCGGCACGCTGGCCAGGGGATAGACGATGACCGCCGCACCCTCGATCAGCGGCCCGAGATTCTCGACCAGCGTCAGTGCCTCGCCGGATGCGTTGGTCTCGTAGGCGAGTTCGGCCAGCAGCGTTCCGGCCAGCGCCTCGGCATAGGAATTCGCGCCAATGCGCGTCCTGGCCTCGATGATCGTGTTGCGCAGCAATTTTTCGGCGGCGGGCAGACAGCCAGCCGAGCGTTCGATGACCGCCATGTAGCAATTTGCGATGGTGACGCCGAGCAGGCTGCCGCTTCGCTCATGCGCCTTGCGCGCCGCGTCCACCGCCGCCCGCGCCCCCTCGAGGTCGCCCAATGCGTAGAGATTGTAGCCGATGACATTGGCCGTCGCCCCTTCCATGAACCAGGCATCGGGCGCGATGATGCGCAGGGCGGCCAATGCGGTGTCGCGCGCGGCTTCGAACCGCTCCAGCGTGCTGTGGACGGCGGCATCGAGGACGGCGATTTCGGCCTCGATCGTGGTGCCGGTCAGCGTACCCGGATCCTTGCTGTCGGCCGGCCCGGTCTCAACCAGCTTGCGCGCATTGGCGAGCGTCTGCTGGGCGATCTCGGGCTGGCTGCTGTGCACCGCCAGCCACAGCACCACGAGCTGCAGGCGGATGCGCTGGTCGACCAGTTTCCTCGGCAGCAGCGCCAGCAATTGGCGCACGTAAAGCAACTGGCACTGGGCGATGAGCTCGAGCGCGTTGTTCTCGACGAACACCGCCGCGCGCGCGTGGTCGCCGGCGGCGAGCGCATGCCCGATCGCCTCGGTCAGCATCTTGCGTTCGCCGAACCATTCGGCGGCGGCCAGGTGCAGCGGTGCGATCATCTCCGGTTCGCGCCTCTCCATTTCGCGGCTGAGGAAGTCATGGAACAGATGATGATAGCGGAACCAGCGCCGCTCCTCATCGAGCGGCACCAGGAAAAGATTGCGGGTCTCGATCTCGGTGATATCGGCCTCGGCATCCGCCGCCCGCAGGACCGCCCGGCACGCTTCGGCGCTGAAGCGCTCGAAGATCGAACTGTGGAGCAGGAACTTCGCCAGGGCCGGCGGTAGCCCCAGGAAGACTTCGCCCATCAGGAAATCGGCGACGTTGCGGTTGGCGCCGGTGAAATTGCCGATGACGGTTTCCGGTGCATGCGCGGCGCTGAGCGACAGCGAGGCAAGTTGCAGGCCGGCGGCCCAACCCTCGGTCCGCGAGCACAGGGTCTCGACCGTGCCGCTGCTGACGCTGAGACCCAATTTGTCGTTGAAGAAGGCTTCGGCTTCGGACGAAGCAAAACGCAGGTCGTCCGGGCCGATTTCGAAAACGTCGCCAAGCACCCTGAGCTTGCCGAGCTGCAGGTCGGGCAGGTTGCGCGAACCGATGATGAAGGCGACGTTGGTGGGCGCCTGCCGCGTCAGGCGTTCCATGAACCGTTTGACCGCTGGCGCTTCGACGACATGGTAGTCGTCGAAGAACAGGGTGATTTCGGCGTCGCGCGCCGCAAAACCCGCCACCAGCGCCGCGAGCACCACATCGAGTTGCGGAATCGGGCTCGACTGGAAGGCGAGGTCGAGCTCGGCAGGATTCTGGACCAGGTGGCGCAGCGCCCCCACCAGATGCGACAGGAAGGCGCCTTCGTCATTGTCCGTCGCCTCGCAGGACAACCATGCCGTCAACCGGCCGTGGCGCGCGACCTCAGCCGCCCATTGCGCCATCGTCGTCGACTTGCCGAAGCCGGCGGGCGCGGCGAACAGCACGATGCGCGTGTCGACATGCCGCTCCAGCCTCGACAGGATGCTCTCGCGCCGCACCCACCGGCGATGGTGAGACGATGACAGGCCGGCGGGTTGCGAAGACGGTCTCATCTGGCGCCGGGCACCCATTCCGTTTCGATCAACGGGATTTGCGGGGCGGCATCGCGCGGCAAGGTTCCCTTGATCCGGGGATCATCGGTGATTTCGAAGCCGGCCGCATAGGGCTCAAACCCGCAAGCCCGGTAGAAACCGATGACGCTGTGATGGTCGATGCTGCTGGTGTGCAGCCAGATGCGGCCGGGGCCGAGGCGCCATGCCTGGTCGAGCGCGCCGGCCATCAGCCGTTTGCCAAGGCCGCGGCCGGTCAAGCCGGGGAACAGGCCGAAATAGGTGATCTCGATCTCGTTGCCGTCGGCCATGCGGAATTCGACCATGCCGACATGGCCGCCGCTGTCATCATGGCCATAGTAGAGATGCTGGCGCGGATCGGCGAAATGCGCTGATACTTCGGCATCCGACATTTCGGCGGCGCGATCCCACAGCCAGGGAGCGCCGATCACGAGGAAGATCGCGCGGTAGGCGGCGCTGTCGGGCTTGGAGATCCGGGTCATGGCCAGGGGCTGGGCGAGACCTGGTACCGGCGCCCGCGCTTCCATCCATGTCACCGCATTGACGATCTTGCCGGCCGGCACGCGCCGGTACCCTGACGTGAGATCGGTGATTTCATCCGGCAATGCGCCTTCGGTGACCTGCATCTGTCCTCGATCTTCGCCATGCAGCTTTACTGGCATGCAAGAAGCTGATGCCAACTCTGCGCCCGCCTGCCAAGAGATTCCCGGGTTGGGCCATAGTTTTGGCCCGACCTGTCTCCTTGCCTTTCCAGGAAATGGCATATGAGATATGATACACCATTCACGGGAAAGCGGAATATCATGCCTGAGCGAATTGCCGACGAAGCCATTTTGCGCGCGGTCGACGACGGCTTCGCGCGGCAAGTCGCGTTCCTGGCGGAACTCGTGCGCTTTCCCTCCCAGCGCGGCGAGGAGCACGCGGCGCAATCCTTCATGGCGGCCGCCTATGAGGCAGATGGCTATGCCGTCGACATGTGGCGTGTCGATGTCGACGCGATCCGCGACCTTCCGGGGTTTTCGCCGGTTGCGGTCTCCTATGACGATGCTTTCAATGTCGTCGCCACCCACACGCCGAGAAACGTCACCGGCCGTTCGCTGATCCTCAACGGCCATATCGATGTGGTGCCGACGGGGCCGCTCGACCGCTGGGTGCGCGACCCCTACGATCCGGCGATCGAGGATGGCTGGATGCATGGCCGCGGCGCCGGCGACATGAAGGCCGGCCTGTCGGCCTGTCTCTACGCGCTCGCCGCCTTGCGCAGCCTCGGCTGCCAGCCGGCCGCCAATGTTTACCTCCAGTCTGTGGTCGAGGAGGAGTGCACCGGCAATGGCGCCCTCGCCTGCCTGCAACGCGGCTACCGCGCTGACGCCGCCTTCATTCCCGAGCCCTTGGAACCGCGCTTGATCCGGGCGCAGGTCGGGCCGATCTGGTTCAGGGTCGAGGTCGATGGCGATCCGCAGCACGCTTCCGGCGCTTTCTCGGCCGGCGCCAATGCCATCGAGAAGGCCTTTCTCATCATCCAGGCGCTGAAGCAGCTCGAAATCGTCTGGAATGCGCGCAAGGTCGATGACAAGCATTTCTGCGATCACCCGCATCCGATCCGCTTCAACCTCGGGAAGATCGAAGGCGGCGAATGGACATCTAGCGTGCCGGCGCGCTGTGTATTCGAGATGCGGGTCGCCACCTATCCCGGCCAGAAGCTCGAGGACGCCAGGGCCGAGCTCGAAGCCTGCATCGCCGATGCGGCCCGTGCCGATCCCTTCCTGGCCAATCGCCCGCCCAAGATGAGCTACAATGGCTTCATGGCCGAGGGCTATGTGCTGGAAGGTGCCGACGAGATGGAAGCCGTGCTGCGCCGCAGCCATACCGCCGTCTGGGGCGAGCCGCTGACGGAGCATGTCACCTCGGCGACGACGGATGCGCGCTTCTTCGGCCTCTATGCCGACACGCCGGCGATCGTCTACGGCCCGATCTGCCGCATGCCGCATGGCTATGACGAGGCCGTTGATCTGGATTCGGTGCGCAAGGTGACCCAGACCATTGCGCTGTTCATCGCCGACTGGTGCGGGCTCGAGCCGATCGATACGGAGGTAAGCTCATGAATGCGGCCGTGCCAGACGGCTTTGGCGAAACGCTGGCCGAGGATGCGCCTGACGTTTCGATTGCCGACGCGCTTGCCATCTTGCGCCGGCACTACGGCCTCGCCGGCAGTGCGCGTCCGTTGCCCGGCGAACGCGACCACAATTTCCACATCCATACCGACGGCGAGGGCGAGTTCGTCCTCAAGATTTCCCATCCGGCGGAGGAGGCCGGCTTCACCGATTTCCAGAACAAGGCTCTCGACCACATCCTGGGGGTCGACCCGACCTTGCCGGTCCCTTCGGTGCGCAAGAGCCTCGAGGGCGAAGCGCAGTTCACGGTCAGCGTCGGCGGGTCGGCGCCGCGCATCATCCGGCTGGTCACCTATCTGCCCGGCCAGTTGCTGTCGCGCTGCCCCGCGTCGGCGGCGCAGGATCGCAATCTCGGCATTTTCCTCGCCCGGCTTGGCCGGGCTCTGCGCGGCTTCTTCCATCGGGCCGCCGGCAGCGACCTGCTCTGGGACATCCGCAAGGTCGCCAAGACGCGGCCGATGCTGGCGTTTATCGCCGACGCCGGCCACCGCGCCATGGTCGAGCGCGTCATCGATGCCTTCGAGGCGCGTGCGGCGCCGGTCATTCCGAGCCTGCGCGCCCAGATCGTCCACAACGACATGAACTCCTACAATGTGGTGATGGACGCCTCGCGGCCGGAGGTGGTGAGTGGCGTCCTCGATTTCGGCGACATGATCCACTCGCCGCTGATCTGCGATCTCGCCATCGGCGCCGTCTACCGCTGGCCGGCTGAAGGTCATCCGCTGGCGCCGGCCGCGCGCTTCGTCGCCGGCTATCAATCCGTGCAGCCGCTCGAGGCTGAAGAAATCGGCATCCTTTTCGATCTGGTCCGTGCCCGCCTTGCGCTCATTGCCAACATCGCCAGTTGGCAGGCGGAACGGTTTCCGGCCAAGCGCGCCTATGTGCTGCGCCTCATCGCCGAGGTCTGGACCTCGCTCGAACGGCTCGATGGGCTGTCATCGGATGAGGCCCGCCGTTATTTTCTCGACCATTCCAATCCGGAGTAGATGCCCGTGTCCCAGTCCTCACCCACGAACGTCCTTGCCGACGCCGACGCTTCGGCAGGCGATCGCGCTCTGCTCGAACGCCGCGCCAGGCTGCTTGGGCCGACCTATCGCGCCTTCTACCGCAACCCGATCCATCTGGTGCGCGGCAACGGCGTCTGGCTCTACGATGCGAGAGGCCGCAAATTCCTCGACGCCTACAACAATGTCGCCTCGGTCGGGCACTGCCATCCCCGCGTCGTCGAGGCACTGTCGGGACAGGCCGCCACGCTCAACACCCATACCCGCTACTTGAGCGAGATCATCCTCGATTACGCGGAAAAACTGCTCGGCACGGTTCCGGCCCATCTCGGCCATGCCATGTTCACCTGCACCGGCAGCGAGGCCAACGACCTCGCCATCCGCATCGCGCAGCATTCGAGCGGTGGCACCGGCGTCATCATCACCGATTTCGCCTATCACGGCGCCACGATCGCCACCGCGCAGCTGTCGCCGGCGGCGGTCGGCGCTAAGGGCGTGCCCCTGCACCACCGGACCGTGGCGGCGCCGGACACGTTCCGCGACCACGGCCGGGCCGCGAAGGACTTCGCCAAGAATGTCGCGGCCGCCATCGAGGACATGCGTGCGCAGAATATCCGTCCGGCGGCGCTGCTGCTCGACTCGGCCTTTTCCAGCGACGGCATTTTCTTCCCCGACGCGGCGGTCATGCGCGAGGCGGCGGATCACGTCAGGAAGGCCGGCGGCATCGTCATCGCCGATGAGGTCCAGTCTGGTTTCGGCCGCCTTGGCCAGGGCATGTGGGGTTTTGCCAATTATGGCCTCGAGCCCGACATCGTCACCATGGGCAAGCCGATCGGCGACGGCCATCCGATGGGCGCGGTGCTGGTGCGGCCGCGGCTTGTCTCATCCTTCGGCTCCAATACCGGTTATTTCAACACCTTCGGCGGCAATCCGGTCGCGGCCGCCGTCGGCATCGCGGTTCTGGACGTGATCGAAGGCGAGGGGCTGATCGAGAACGCGCGCAATGTCGGCGCCTATACGGCTGACCTGCTGCGCGCTCTGCAGGGCCGTCACGGCATGGTCGGTGACGTCAGGCACAACGGTCTCTATTTCGGCGTCGAACTGACGGCGGATGGCGACGCGGCGCTGGCCGCCAGCAAGACATCTTCTGTCGTCGAAGCCATGCGCGAGGATGGCGTGCTGATCTCGTCCTGCGGTCCGCGCGGCAATGTGCTGAAGATCAGGCCGCCTCTGCCCTTTGCCAGGGACAATGCCGAGCAGCTGGCCGAGACGCTCGACCGCGCTTTGTCGAATTGGTGATCTGGACCGCGCATGCTGAAGCTCGAACATCAAACCCTCAACGACCGCGCCTATGGCGCGCTCAAGCAGGAATTGATTTCAGGCGGTTTCAGCCCGGGCCAGACGCTGGTCATCCGCAAGCTTGCCGAGACCTTCGGCATCTCGACGACGCCGATCCGCGAGGCGCTGCAAAGACTGGTCGCCGAGCGGCTGCTCGAAATGCAGAACAACCGCTCTGTTATCGTGCCCTTGCTGTCGGCCCCGGCCTTCGAGGAATTGACCCATATCCGCATCGCCGTCGAGGGGTTGGCGGGTGAGATGGCCGCCACGCGGATGAGCGATAGCGGGCTGGTCGAGATACAGGCGACGCTCGCCGGCATGCAGCGCGCCATCGAGGCCGGCGACGCCAGCGCCTATCTCGCGCTGAACGAGGCGTTTCACTTCGCCATCTATCAGCATGCCGGCGCGCCGATCCTGTTGAACATGATCCGCGACCTCTGGGGCCGGGTCGGGCCTTATCTCAAGCTTCTGATGCAGGCCGAGCGATATATTCCGCAATCGAACGACGCGCATCGCAGGATTGTTGCTGCGTTGGAGCAGCGCGATGGCCCTGCTGTCCGGGTCTCCCTTGAACAGGACATCGCCCTGGCGGCCGCGGTTCTCTCTGAAAATCTTCGCACGACGGCCTGATCGGACGGCGGCTGGAGCGGCCTACGCTGTCTCGTCCAGCCGGTCGCGCAGCATGCTCCAGCCGAGCAGCGCGTTGGGCGCGTGCCGCAGCAGCGCGTGGAAGGGGATCGGCGCCGGCGGCGCAAAGGGCAGCGGCAAGTCGCGCGCTTCGGTCCCGGCGGCCCAGTCGGCCAGCGCCTTGCCCATCGCCGTCGTCATGGCGATTCCGCGACCGTTGCAGGCGCGGCCGGCGATCAGCCCTGGCCCGAGATCCAGGAGGTGCGGCAGGAAATCCGGTTCGACCGCGGCCATTCCCGACCAGCCACAGGCAAGCGGCGGCAGGTCCGGCAGGTCGAGATGCCTGGCCAGCCGCCGCCAGATTGTCTGCGGCACACGTGTGTCGGCGCCGGCGCTCAGAATATGCATGCCGCCGCTGATCAGCCGGTTGTCGGCATCGAAGCGGAAGGTGAAGAGATTGCGCCTGGTGTCGCCGACGCCTTGTCCGCCAGGAAGCAGACGCGTCCGCACCTCGCGCGGCAAAGGCTCGGTCGCGATCTGGAAAATCTTCAACGGAAAATAGCTACGTTGCAGCAGCGGATTGAGCGACCCGCCATAGGCGTTGGTGGCGATCAGCACCTTGCCGGCACGCACCGAGCCCGATGGCGTTTTCAGCGACCAGCCATCGGCCGCGCGATCGACCGAACTGACCGACGTGCGCTCGAAGATCTTGGCGCCAGCTTTCTGCGCCGCATCGGCCAGTCCGTTCGCGTAGGCGACGGGATTGAGCACACCACCCGAACGGTCCATCCAGCCGCCGACATAACCGCGCGCGCCCGTCAGGGTCTCGACGTGCTGACGATCCAACGTGACCGCAGGCCGGTCGCGCCGTGCCCATTGCCCGGCGCGGGATTTGACCCTCTCGAACGCTGCAGGCGAATGTGCCGGCTGGATCCATCCGTTCTGCACCGCGTCGCAGTCAATACCGTGCCGTTTGATCAGGCTGAAGACCAGGTCCGAACTGCCGGCGGCAAAGTCGATCAGGCGTTCACCGCGCTCGGGGCCGAGATGCGCAAGGATGCTGTCCGGGTCCATCTTGGCGAAGTTCGGCACGACGAAACCGGCATTCCGGCCGGTCGCGCCCCAGCCGATGATTTCGGCTTCGAGGACGGCGACCGAGATACCTTTTTCGGCGGCGTGCAGCGCGGCCGACAGGCCGGAAAATCCACCGCCGACGATGGCCAGATCGACATCCAGCCCGCCTTGCAGCGCCGGCAGTTCCCGGCGACTGGGGCTGACGGCGTGCCAGAGTGAGGCGCCGTGCGCTTCCTGCCCGATCGCAGCGGTCATGAGCCGAAACTGCTCTTGATCGCCGCCGCTTTTGCTCGCTTCCCGAAGCGCGGGCGACGCGGCCTGTCGCCGAACAGCCCGTTCGGCCGGATCAGCAGGATGACGCAGAGCATGACGCCGATGGCGACGATCTGCAGTGAGGCCGCACGCGCCTGCTGCTCGGGCGCAAACAGCGCACTGGTCAATGTACCCGACCCCGCCCATATCCCCCAGACCAGAATGCTGCCAATGACAGCGCCGAGATTGCTGCCGGAACCGCCGACGATCAGCATCACCCAGACCTGGAAGGTCAGGATCGGCAAATAATTGTCCGGCGCGATGAAGCCGGTGAAATGCGCCTGCAGCGCGCCGGCCAGGGCCATGATCGCGCCGCCGACGGCAAAGGCCTGGACGCGGTAGAAGCGCGCGCTCTTGCCCAGCGAGATCGCCGCCCGCTCATCCTCACGCAACGCCTTCAGCACGCGTCCCCAGGGGCTGCGCGACAGATGCTCCAGGGCGAGATAGGCGATGAGCGTGACCGCGCAGACGACGGCGAGGTTGGACAGGTTGAACAGCAGCGGCGTCTCGGCGAGGCTGCCGAACGGGCGCGGGATGAAGCCGATGCCGAACGGCCCGCCCGTCAGCTTCTGCGCATTGAGCGCGACCAGTTGCACGACGACGGCGACGCCGAAAGTGGTGATCGCCAGATAGTCGGACCTGAGCCGCAGTGTCGCCATGCCGGTCAGGGCAGCGGCAATGCCGCCGACGACCATGGCGCCAAGCCAGCCGACAAGGATCGGCAGGCCGAAGCCGCCCAACCGCGCGGCATCATCCGGTGTGGTCAGCAAGGCCGAGGTGTAGGCGCCGATGGCGACGAAACCGGCGAGGCCGACATTGAACAGGCCGGTCAACCCCCACTGCAGATTGAGCCCCAGCGTGACCAGCGAAAAGATCAGCGCGGTGGTCAGGAAGAAGGCGCCGTAACCGATGATATCGATCATCTTTCCCGAACTCCGAAAAGGCCGATCGGCCGCACGAACAAGACAGCCATCAGGATGATGAAGGACACGGCGGCGCGCCATTCGGCACCGATCAGCTGCACTGCGGCGGCCTCGGCGAGCCCGATGATCAGCCCGCCGAGCACCGCGCCCGGAATGCTGCCGATGCCGCCGAGGATTGCGGCGGCGAACATCGGCAGCAGCATGTCGAAGCCCATGAACGGACGGATCTGCACCAGAATGCCGATCGTCACGCCGGCGACGCAGGCAAGCGCTCCGCCGATGACCCAGGTGACGCGCACGACGCTGGCGACGTCGATGCCGACGATGCGGGCCAGCGCCGCGTTCTGGCTCAGTGCCTGCATGGCGCGGCCGGTCTGCGTGCGCGTCATCAAAAGATGCACACCGAGCACCAGCACGGCGGTCAGCAGCAGAAGCGCGATCTGGTCGGGGGTTATGCGTATGCCGAAGCCAACCGGCATGGCGATCTGGATCGCCCGGCTGAAATAGGTCGGCCGCGAGGTGAAGGTGAATTCGAGCAGGCTCCTCAGCGCCATCGAGGCGCCGAAGCTCGCCATCACCACGATGATTGCCTGGCCCTGCGAGCGCAGCCGCGAAAACAGCACCTTGTCGAGCAGCAGCGCCAGCAAGGCGGTAAAGGCCATGCCGACGACCAGGGCAACCAGGAGCGGCCAGCCGAAGGACAGCGGCGCGATGGGTGCCATCCTGCCAAAGGTGGCGCCAATGGCGCTGACGACGGCGAGCGTCGCATAGGTGCCCCAGGCCATGAAGTCGCCATGGGCAAAATTGGAGAAGCGCAGGATCGAATAGGTCAGCGTCACGCCGATGGCGCCGAGCCCGATCATCGAGCCGGTCAGCAATCCGTCGACGACAAATTGCAGGCTCATGCCGCGCCTCCCTTGCCGGCACGAGCAGGGCGCTGGCCGAGATAGAGTTCGGCGACGACCGGGTCGTTCCACAGCTCGGAAGCGACGCCCTCGTGCCGGTCCTTGCCCTCGACCAGTACATAGGCGCGGTCGCCGATGGCCAGTGCTGCCTTGGCATTTTGTTCGACCAGCAGGATGGTGACGCCGGATTTGCGGATGCCGGCCAGCATCTCGAACACCATCGACACGAATTTCGGCGACAGGCCGGCCGACGGCTCGTCGAGAACCAGCACCTTGGGATGCACGATCAGGGCGCGGGCGACCGCAAGCATTTGACGCTGTCCGCCCGACAGATTGCCCGCGGCGGTGCGGCGCTGGCGCACGAGATCCGGGAAGGCCGCATACATCTCGTCGATACGCGCAGGGATTTCACGTCGCTCGAGGATGCCGCAGGCGACTTTCAGATTGTCCTCGACCGACATCAGCGGAAAGATATTCTCGGTCTGCGGCACGAAGGCCAGGCCAAGCCGCACCATGGTATGGGCGGGCGCGGCCGTGATGTCCTTGCCGTCCAAAAACACCGTGCCGGCGGTGATCGGGACGAGGCCGGCGATCGCCTTGATGAAGCTGGATTTGCCGGCGCCGTTGGGGCCGAGGACGACGACGATCTCGCCCTTTCCGACAGTGATCGAGGCGCCGCGCACGATCGGCACGCCAGGCTCATAGCCGGCTTCGAGATCGTGGACATCGAGGACGGTCTCGCTCATGCCGTGCCTCCGAGATAGGCTTCGATGACACGCGGGTCGCGGGCGACCTGTTCCGCGGTGCCTTCGCTCAGCAACTGGCCGCTCGCCATGACCAGCACGCGGTGGCAGAGCCGCGTCACCATGTCGATGTTGTGTTCGATCAAAAGGAAAGTGATGCCGCGCGCATTGATGTCGCGGATGCGGTCGATGATGACTTCCAGCAGCGTCGCGTTGACGCCGGCTGCCGGCTCGTCGAGCAGGATGATCGCCGGGTCGGCCATCATGACACGGGCAAGTTCGAGCAGCTTGCGCTGGCCGCCGGACAGCACGCGCGCCGGCTCATGCGCCAGATGGGTGAGGGTCACCAGTTCCAACAGGTCGAGCGCCTTTGCCCTGGCCACCTTTTCCTGTGCCGCCACCCGCCATGGCGTGACGAAGTTTGCGAGTAATTTCTCGCCGGCCTGACCTTGTGCCGCCAGCACGATGTTTTCGATCAGCGTCAGATTGGGCAGCGGGCGCGGGATCTGGAAGGTGCGGCCAAGGCCACGGCCGATGCGCAGATGCGCGGCTTCGCCCGAGACGCTCGCGCCGTTGATAAGGATGTCGCCGCTGGAAGGCAGGATACTGCCGGCCAGCAGGTCGAACATGGTCGTCTTGCCGGCGCCGTTCGGCCCGATGAGGCCAAGGATTTCGCCTGCTTTGACGTCAAACGAGACATCGTTGACGGCGACGAGGCCGCCGAACCGCCTGACGACATGCCTTGCCGTCAGAACCGGCGCACGGGTGTCCTTCCCCTGCCGTTCGCTTGCCTCGCTCATCAAACCCTCTGGCCGAAGACGATCATCGCCGTCTCCTGATTTTTGATTTGTGATCACACTTGCTTTGATCACGCTATTCAGCTTTAATTTCATCCGCAAGCCGAAAACGGGGCAAAAGCCGGGAATGCAGAAGGCTGCCATCGAGCGAACCAACGAAACAATCGCAGCCCAGCTTACGCCGGTCGGCCGCGAGACCGTGCAGGATCGCGTCTATTCTGAATTGCGCCGCGCTTTGATCGGCGGCCTGTTCGAGCCGAACCAGGTACTGACCATCCGAGGCCTTGCCGATGCGCTGGTCACCTCGACCATGCCGGTGCGCGAAGCGCTCGGCCGGCTGATCACGGAAAAGGCGCTGGAGGCGCTGCCCAACCGCTCGGTGCGCGTGCCGCCGATCACGCTGGAGCGTATCGACGACCTTTTGCGCGCCCGTTCACTCATCGAAGGCGAGGCGATCGCGCTTGCCGCCACGCGCATGAACCCGCGCCAGATCGCTTCGATTGAAGCCATGCTCGGCGAGTGGGACGAGATGCGGGCCCTGAAGCACAAGAAGGATATCGACCGCGAAGCGACGCTCAACCAGAGCTTCCATTTCGAGATCTACCGCTGCTGCGGCTCGGCCGTGCTGATCCCGATGATCGAAAGCCTGTGGCTGCAATCGGGCCCCTGCATCCGCGTCGCCATCTATGCCTTTTCCGACGCCGGTGAGGTCGACACCGCGCACTATCACCGCCGCATCGTCGCGGCGCTCGCCAAGCAGGATGCGCAAGCGGCGCGCGAGGCGCTGGTGGCCGATATCAGCCGGCCCTTTGCCTTCCTGCGCGACAAGCTTCAATCCGCCGCCGCGAGAGGCCAGACATGAACAAGCCGGCCATCAGGATCACCGAACCGCGCTCGCAGCTTTCCGTGACGGCGCTGCTGCGGCCCGAAAAGGCGCCGGAAAACGCCGCCTTTCTCCAGGCGTACCTCGCCACGCCACGTGTCGTCCCCGGCATCCATGCGATGTGGACGGGACCGGAAATCTCCTGCCCGATTCCATCAGATGATCTCGATGGCCAGCCCTATGCCAGGCCCTTGCCGGCGGAGAACGCGACGCTGACGCCGCAGCCCGGAGACATCGTGCTGTCCTACGTGCCGCCGCGCATGTGGGGCGGCAACCCCGATGCCATTTTCGACATCGGCCTCTACTACGGACAGGGCGCGCGGCTTCTGTTCCCGATCGGCTGGCTGGCCGGCAGCGTGGTGGCGCAGCTACGCGCCGAAGAGCGCGACCAATTCGCCGCCTCATGTGGCGTCATCCGCCGCAACGGCGCCTGCGACGTCACCTTCAGCCTGGTGGAGGCCTGACATGGCCGACGACAGTTTCGAGCTCTTCGACCTTCGCGTCGAGGCGGTCATCCCGCAGGGCAAGCCGATCTATTGCGGCGCCAAGGCGGGTGATTATTTTGAACTCAAGGGCGAAATGCTGTCGATGCCGGCAGGGCAGGGCTTCTCGATCTATTCGCTCGCGGCCGTGCTGCCGCTGCTGGCGGCAAAGCAGCGCCCGACCGATGCCAATGACTGGATGACATCGGACGCCGAGATCGCCTGTCCCGATCCCAATTGCGCCAGCCGGCTACGAATCATCAGGACCGGCAAACGGCGGTTCAGCCATGCCGAGACGACGGCCGTGCCGCTGCCGAAGGAGAATGACAAGGGATGACCGCCAAGACTTTCGAACTCGGCCCCGGCTACACCATCTCGCGTGTCATTCGCGGCGGCTGGCAGCTTGCCGGCGGCCATGGCGCCATCGACCGACAACAGGCGGTGACCGACCTGATCGCCACCTTCGATGCTGGCATCTGGACCTATGATTGCGCCGATATCTACACCGGCGTCGAGGAACTGATCGGCGCCGCGCGCCTGCGGCTGGCCAGCGAGCGCGGCCTCGACGTTGCCGCAAGAATGAAGGTGCATACCAAGCTGGTGCCCGACCTGGAACGGCTGGCAACGATCAGCCGCGACTATATCAGGGGCATCGTCGAGCAGTCGCTGCGCAGGCTGAAGACCGAGCGGCTCGATCTCGTCCAGTTTCACTGGTGGGACTATGACCAGCCTCGCTATGTCGAGGCGATGGGCTGGCTCGACGAGCTTCGGCGCGAGGGCAAGGTGCGCAATCTCGGCACCACCAATTTCGACACGCCTCGGCTGGCCGAAATCCTCGCCGCCGGCATTCCGCTGGTCAGCCAGCAACTGCAATATTCGGTACTCGATCAGCGGCCTGCGCACAATCTCGCAGCGCTTGCGAAGACAAACGGCGTCAGCTTCCTCTGCTATGGTTCGGTAGCCGGCGGCTTCCTCAGCGACAAATGGCTTGGGGTCGCCGAACCCAGCACGCCGCTCGAAAACCGCTCGCTGGTCAAATACAAGCTGATCATCGACGATTTCGGCGGCTGGGACCTGTTCCAGCAGCTGCTCCAGGCATTGAAGGCCGTCGGCGACCGCCACGGCGTCGACATCGCCACCATCGCCAGCGCCTGGGTGCTGGATCAGCCGCGAGTCGCCGCCGTCATCGTCGGCGCCCGCAACCAGGCGCATGCGCTCGCCAATGCTCGCATCATGGACGTCCCGCTCGACGCCGATGACCGGGCGAAGATCGCGGCTGTGATCGCGCAGGGCCAAGGTCCCCTTGGCGATGTCTACGCGCTGGAGCGCGATCGTCACGGCCGCCACGGCTCGATCATGCACTACAATTTGAACGCAGGCCGCACATGAGCGCCAGCAACTCGACGCTGTTTTCGCGGGCCAGCGCCGAGGTCGTCGGCCTGCATCGCTTCTTCGTTGAATGGTTCGTCGCCGCGCGTGCGAACACGGTGGATTTCTCGCGCTTCGAAGACGTCATGGGCGAAGGCCTGACCATGATCGCACCGAGCGGCGAGATCCTCGACCGTGACGCTGTGATTGATCATGTCCGCTCAAGCCGCGCCACGTGCGACGACGGGTTTGCCATTTCGATCGAGGATATCAGGCCCGGTTGGCAAACCGAGGACTCCATCGTCGTCCTTTACGTCGAGGCGCAGTTGCGCGGCGGCAAGCACAGCCGCCGTCAGTCGAGCGCTGTCTTCACCCCCAGTTCATCGGCGCCCAACGGCGTCGAATGGCGACACCTGCATGAAACCTGGCTGCGGGTGCCGGAACGCTGAACAGGCTCCAGAGATCAATTAGTGTCGAGTAACGAAAGGGGAACAATAATGAGAAAGACGATACTCCAACTCACCACCGCGCTTGCTCTCGTCACGATGGCGGGCGCAGCGCAGGCCGCCGATTGCAAGATCACCGTCGGCCTCGTCATGGAACTGACCGGTCCGGCCGGCGAATACGGCCAGGCCGGCGCCAAGTCGGTCGAAATGGCTTTTCGCGACATCAACGAAGCCGGCGGCGTGCGCGGCTGCGATCTGGTGACCGATACGCGCGACAGCCAGAGCCAGGGCAACATCGCCGTCGACGCCGCGACCCAGCTGGTCCAGGTCAAGAAGGTGCCGGTCATCATCGGCGGCATCATCTCGTCGGTGTCGATCCCGATCCTGACCTCTGTTACAGCACCTGCCAAGATCGTCCAGGTCTCGCCGGCGTCGTCCTCGCCGACGCTGACCGCGCTTGGCCGCGAAGGCAAGACCAACGGCATCTTCTTCCGCACCATCACGTCCGATGCGCTGCAAGGCGTGGCTGCCGCCAAATACGCCATCGACAAGGGCTTCAAGAAACTGTCGATCATCCACGTCAACAACGATTTCGGCGTCAACATGGTGGCCGAATTCGCGCGCGCCTACAAAGCGCTCGGCGGCACCATCGTCTCCGACACGCCCTACAACGAGAAGCAGTCGAGCTATGCCTCGGAGGTGACTGCGGCGATGGCGGGCGAGCCGGACGGCCTCTATCTGGTCAGCACGCCGGTCGACGGCGCGACTGTTGCCCGCACCTGGATTTCGCAAGGCGGCGTGCAGAAATTCCTGCTCAATGACGGCATGAACAGTCCTGACTTCATAGAGTCCGTCGGCGCCGATTATCTGAAGGACGCCTACGGCACGTCGTCGGGAACCAGCCCGACCGCATCGACCGAGTACTTCACCAAGAATTACAAGGCATTCTCCGGCATCGAACCCTCCAACCCGGCGGCCGATCGTTCCTATGATGCCGGGGCCATTGTCGGGCTGGCTATCGCCATTGCCGGCTCGGAGGATCCGGCCAAGATCAAGGATGCCATGTACAAGGCGGTCGATCCGGCCGGCACGCCGATCTTCGCCGGCAAGGAGGAGTTCGCCAAGGCGCTCGGCCTGATCAAGGACGGCAAGCCGATCCGCTACGAAGGCGTCATCGGTCCGGTCGCCTTCGACAAATTCGGCGACATCACCGGCCCGTTCCGGCTGTGGAAGATCATCGACGGCAAGGTGACTACCGACGGCGAAATGACCACCGACGACGTCAACACGCTGCAGGCCAAGCTTCAGTAGGCAGACACAGTGGCGTCGGCATCAATCGCGTCTTACCGTGATTGATGCCGGTGTCGCTCAGGGCAGGCGATATCGCTTGCACGGCAGGCGATCCCGAATAGGATCGGCCGGCTGCAGTTGAAGGATGGCAAGCGTGTCGGACGGAAATACTCATCGGCCCATCCGGTCGCGGGACGCAGACGACGCGCTTCGCCACGCCGGCGCCTGAGTCCGATGTCACCTGAAACGCAACGGCTTCTCTCCGCCCTTGGCGATCGGCTGGGCGCGGGCGGCGTGCTTGCCGGCGCCGATGTCGACCAGCGCTATCGCGACGATCCCGACGGCAAGCTTGGCGTGCTGCCCGAAGTCGTGCTGCGTCCGCGCGATACCGTCGGTGTCGCGGCAGCGCTCGCTGGCTGCAACGCTCTCGGCCAGCCGGTCGTCGTCCAGGGCGGGCGCACCGGGCTGGCTGGCGGCACCCGCGTCCAGCCCGGCGAGATCGTGCTGTCGCTGGAACGCATGAGCGGCCTCGCCGCGCCGGACGCTCAAGCCGCCAGCATCGTCGCCGAAGCGGGCGCGACGCTGCAGGCGGTGCAGGAGGCGGCCGACGGCGCCGGGCTGATGTTCGGCGTCGATATCGGCGCGCGCGGCTCGGCGACGGTCGGCGGCAACATCGCCACCAATGCCGGCGGCATCCGCGTGCTGCGTTATGGCATGTACCGGGCGCAGGTGCTCGGGCTGGAGGCCGTGCTGGCCGATGGCAGCGTGCTGTCCTCGCTCAAGGGCCTGCCCAAGGACAATTCCGGCTATGACCTCGGCCAGTTCTTCATCGGCGCGGAAGGGACGCTCGGTGTCGTCACCCGCGCCGCGCTCCGGCTGCACCCCAAGCCGGCCTCCGAGGTGAACGCCTTCTGCGCGCTCGCTTCGCTCGATGCGGCGATCGCCTTGCTCGGGCTGCTGCGGCAAAGGCTCGGCCCGTTATTGTCTGCCTATGAGGTGAATTTCGCACCGCTCTATGACGTCATGGCTGCCAGCATGGCCATGCCGGCGCCGTTGCCTGTTGGCTCCCCGGTCTATGTGTTGGCCGAAATCCAGGGCAGCGAGCCCGAGCGCGACGGCGAGCGCTTCGCCGAGGTCCTGATGCAGGCGGTCGAGGACGGCGTGGTCGACGATGTCGTCGTCTCGCAGTCGCCGCGCGAATTCCGGGCGCTCTGGGACGTGCGGGAGGACGCCAATCGCGTGCTGTTTTCGATCAAAGGCCTGATCGGCGTCGACATCAGCATCCCGCTGGCGCGCATGGGCGCGTTCCTGCAAGAAGCCGACGCGGCCATCCATGCCGTCGATCCCAGTGCCGACATCTATGTCTTCGGTCATCTCGGCGACGGCAATCTGCATTACCAGGTGCTGACGGCGGATCCGGCGGCCGCCTACGGCATCGTCTATCGCGGTGTGGCGGCGGCGGGAGGTAGCGTTTCGGCCGAACATGGCATCGGCCTCGACAAGAAACAGTGGCTGCATCTGGTGCGCAGCGACGCCGAAATCGCCACGATGCGGCGGCTGAAGACGGCGCTCGACCCGAAGAACATCCTCAATCGGGGGCGTGTCTTCGACCTCGATCCAACTGCCGTTCCCCGATGACACGTGTCACCTTGTGAGCATATTGCCGACAGCGAGACGAGGCCGGCTCAGAACGGATAGTGCTGGCCGGGGTCCTCGATCGTCACCCAGCGCAAATCGGTGAATTCGGTGATCGAGGCCTTGCCGCCGAAGCGGCCATAGCCCGAGCCCTTGACGCCGCCGAACGGCATCTGCGCCTCGTCGCCGACGGTCGGCCCGTTAATGTGGCAGATGCCCGCCTCGATGCGCGCGGCGACCGCCATGGCACGCTTGATGTCGCGGCTGAACACCGCCGACGACAGGCCGTATTCCGTGTCGTTGGCGACATGCACCGCCTCGTCCTCGCCCTTCACCCGGATCACCGGCTTGACCGGCCCGAAGGACTCTTCGGCATAGACGCGCATGGCAGGCGTCACATGGTCGAGCAGCGTTGCCTCGACAACGGTACCAGCACGCTTGCCGCCGGCGGCAAGCTTGGCGCCCTTGGCGATGGCATCGGCGACAAGCTCCTCCATCTTGTCGGCCGCCTGGCTGCTGATCAGCGAGCCCAGCACGACATGGCCACGCGGATCGCCGGCCGGCAGGCTCGACGCGCGGGCGGCCAGCTTGGAAACGAATTCGTCGGCGATCCTTTCATCGACGATCAGCCGCTCGGTCGACATGCAGATCTGGCCCTGATGCATGAAGGCGCCGAAGGTTGCCGCATTGACCGCTGCGTCGATGTCGGCGTCGTCAAGAACCAGCAGCGGCGCCTTGCCGCCGAGTTCGAGCAGCGCCGGCTTCAGATGCCGCCCGGCAAGCTCGGCGATGATGCGCCCGACCTTGGTCGAGCCGGTGAAGTTGACGCGCTTGACCGAGGGATGCGCGACCAGCGCCTCGACGATCGCAGCGGCATCCTTGGGGTCGTTGGTGACGATATTGATGACGCCCTTGGGCAGGCCGGCCTCGACCAGCACCTGACCGATCAACCGGTGTGTGCCGGGGCACATTTCGGAGGCCTTCAGCACCACCGTGTTGCCGCAGGCGATCGGCATGGCGATGGCGCGGGTACCGAGGATGACCGGCGCATTCCACGGCGCGATGCCGAGGCACACGCCGGCGGGTTGGCGGATCGCCATGGCGATCGTGTCCGGCTTGTCGGAAGGGATGACCTCGCCCGAAATCTGCGTCGTCATCGCCGCCGCCTCGCGCAGCATGTTGGCCGCCAGCATCACGTTGAAACCGGCCCAGGGGCCGGTAGCGCCGGTCTCTTCCATCATCAATTTGGTGAATTCGCCGACCTTGGAGGCCATGACGTCGGCCGCCTTGGACAGCAAGGCGCGGCGCTCGCCCGGCCCGGTCTTCGACCACGTCGTAAAGGCAGCGGCCGCGGCTTCCACGGCAGCATTGGCGTCGGCAACGCTGGCAGCGGCAGCGCGCGTTGCCAGTTTGCCGGTGAACGGGTCCATGCGCTCGTAGGCGGCCGCGCCGGACGCATCCCTTTTGTCGCCGTCGATCAGAAGTCCGATATCCATGATTGTCTCCCTCGCTCCGTCTGGAGCTTCGCGGTTAGAAGCCGAGCACTTCGGCGTTGATCGATGCTTCGAGGCCGCCGTCGACCGGCACGTTGGCGCCGTTGACCCAGCGCGCGCCGTCCGAGCATAGGAACAGCACGACAGGCGCTATATCGCCCGATGTGCCGGCCCGTCCGACCCTGGCAATGTCGCTGTCGACGCGGGCATCGCCAAGCACGGTGCGGAACTGTTTCAGGATCGGCGTCTCGACCGGTCCAGGGCTCACCGCATTGACGCGGATGCCACGGCGTTTGAACAGATCCTGGTGCGCCGCGCGAAAGGTCCACAGCAGGAGCAGTTCCTTCGAGACGGGATAGCCTTCCTCGTTCCTGACCGCATGATCGGCGACCACCTTGGCGACATCCGGGAAACCCTCGATGCCGACCATCGAGGCCGCTCGTTGAGATTGGCGCGCCAGCCGTAGCCGGCGATCGAGGCGACATTGACGATGGCGCCGCCTTCGCGAAGTCTGGGCGTGAGCCCTTCCGAAAGCGCCCGCAGCCCGAAGAAATTGACGGCCAGCGTCGACACCGCGCCGGTGTTGCCGGAGAGGCCGGCGACGTTGCAGAGCGCATCGATGCGCTGTGGCAGGCGCGCGACCAACTCGTCGACGCCGGCCTTCGACGAGATATCGGCCTTGACGAAACTGCCCACCGCTGCCGCCGGCTCGCGTACATCGACGCCGATCACGTCCGCGCCAAGCTGGCCGGCGAGTTCCGCCGTGCGGGCGCCGATGCCGGAGGCAACGCCGGTGATGAGGATCGTCTTGCCGAAAAGCATGGTCATGCCTTCTCCTGACCAGGTGTGGTTCGCTCCGGCGAGGGGGCGCTGCCGTCATCGGCCGGAGCATTTTCCGGAAGCCTGACGCGGTAGCCGACCGGGAGCAGGCGCAAGCCGAAGCGCCCCTCGATCGTCCCCCACAGGCCGCGCGGCAAGAACAGCGAGAACAGCACGGCGGTGGCGCCGAGGCCGACGAGGTACCAGACCCCGGTGCCGCCGAACCAGGTCTCGATGAGGAAGAACACCAGCGCGCCAAGGATGGCGCCCTCGAACGTTCCGATGCCGCCGACCAGCACCATGAAGATCATGTAGGCGGTCCATTGGACGTTGAAGTAGGTTTTCGGCTGGAAGGTGATGGAGGTCGCCAGCCACAGCGCACCGGCAACGCCGATGCCGAAGGCGGCAAGCACGAACAAAAGCCGCTTGGTGCCGGTGACGCGCACGCCGACCGAGGCGGCGGCATCCTCATTGTCGCGGATGGCGCGGATGGCGGCACCCGTGCTGCCGCGCAGCAGGCCGAACAGGATGCCGAGCAGGGCGGTCATCGAGGCCAGCGCCAGCCAGTAGATTGCCACCCGCCTGGTGCCGGCATCGTAGACGTTGAGCGAGATCAGCGACGTGCCGGTTTCGCCTTGCACCAGCCGGTCGAGATTGACCAGGAGATGCGTCAGCGCCGCTATCACCCACATGCCGATGGCGAACTCGCCGTTCCTCAGCCGCAGCATGAACAACGACAGCGGCCAGGAGACAACGCCGACAACGATCGCCGATACGAAAAGCGAGGCGAAAGGGTTGAGGCCGGCATCGGCCAGCCGGATGGCGAAATAGGCGCCGAGCCCGAAGAACACCTGCTGGCCGACGGAAACCAGGCCGCCGAATCCGGCCAGTGCGTTCCACATCGCCGCCAGGATCACATAGATGAACAATGCCGTCATGCGGTCGACCGCGCCCGCCGAGAGGAACTGCGGCGCGATGGCGAGCAGCGCGATGATGACAGCGACCGCAATCGCCGCGATCCGCGACGTCGTCGTGCCGCGCTCGATGATCGGCGAGGACGAAACGGCGCTCATGACGCGCTCCGCGAAGGCAGGCGCAGCAGGCCGCGCAGGCCAAGGCCCGACGTGGACAGCCGCACAAACAGCACGACGAGGAACACGGCATGGCCGCCGATCAGAAAGCCTTGCGGATGCACTTGCGCGCCGACTGTCTGCGCAAGCGCCAGCACGATGCCGCCGACCAGCGTTCCCCACAGCGAACCGGCGCCGCCGATCACAGCGGCTTCGAAAGCGAACAGCAGTTGCGGCGCGCCGGCATAGGGATCGAAGGTGGCGCGCATGCCCAGAAAGGCGCCGGCAAGGCCGACCGTGACCATGGCGATGGAAGCGGCGATGGCATTGGCGCGACGCGCATCGACGCCGACCAAGCCTGCCGTATCGGGGTCTTCCGAGGTGGCGCGGATCGAGCGGCCAAGCCGGGTGCGGGTGAGGAACAGCTGCAGCCCGCCCAGCAGGATCACGGCGGTGGCGAACATGATCACGGCGAGCTTGCCGACATAGATGTTGCCTGGCCATTCCCAGGAATCATAGGACAGGCTGCCGATATAGGGCGCCAGCGAACGCGTGTCGGCGCCGAACTGCTCGAACAGCATGTTGTCGATGACGATCGCCAGCCCAAACGTGGTCAGGATCGGCAGCAGCGCACCGCCACGCGCGCTGCGTTCGAGCAGGAAACGCTGCAGCGCCCAGCCGATCGCCGCCATCAGCGGCAGCACGATCAGCAGGCCGACAAAGGGCGGGATATGGAACCGCGAGGCGAGCCACCACAGCGCAAAGGCCGCGAACACGGCAAGGCTGCCATGGGCGAGGTTGATGATGCGCATCACCGAGAACATGAAGGACAGGCCACAGGCGATCAGCGCGTAGTAGCCGCCGAGCAGGATGCCCTGGATGATCTGGTTGCTCATGCCGGAACGCTCCCGGGACTTTTCCGGTGCAGGCCGAAATAGGCTTTCGTCACCTCGTCGCGCGACACCGCCTTGCTCGGCCCTTCGAGCGCCACGCGCCCTTCGAGCATGCAGATCACCCTGTCGGAGACCGATAGCGCGCGGCTGAGGTCCTGCTCGACCAGGATGATCGTCGTGCCGGAAGCCATCAGCCCCTGAAGGGCCGCGTAGACACGGTCGACGATCAGCGGCGACAGGCCGAGCGAAACCTCGTCGAGCAAAAGCACTTCCGGGTTGCTCATCAGCGCCCGGCCGATCGCCGTCGCCTGCTGCTCGCCGCCTGAGAGATGGCCCGTCTTGGCATGGCGGCGCGGCTTCAGATTGGGAAACATGTCGAGCACCCTGTCGACGCTCCACTCGCCCGGCCGGCTGGCGGTTCTGCCGAGCAGAAGGTTCTCCTCGACCGTCATCTGCACGAAGAGTTTTCGCCCTTCCGGCACCAGCGCGATGCCCATGCCGACGCGCTTGTGCGACGGCACGTTGGTAAGATCGGCGCCGTCCAGCAGCACGCGGCCGGCCGCCGGCTGGTGCGCGCCGGCAATTGCCCTGAGCAGCGTCGTCTTGCCGGCGCCGTTGGCACCGACCAGCGCCAGCGTCTCGCCGCGTTCGATGCGGAAGCTGACGCCGCGCACCGCCTGCAGCAGGCCGTGGCGGACAACGAGATCCTCAACCGACAGCAGGCTCATTTCGGGCCTCCGCCGAGATAGGCGCGCACGACCTCCGGATCGGCCATGACGGCTTGCGGCTCGCCGTCGGCGATGATTTTTCCCGCATCCATGCAGATCAGCCGTTCGGCCACTTGCAGCAGGATGTGGACGATGTGCTCGATCCAGACGATGCCGATCTTGCGGCGGCGCAATTCCTTGATCGTGCCGACGAGCTCACCGGCTTCGCCGTCGGTCAGGCCGCCCCCGATCTCGTCGAGCAGCAGCAGCGTGGGCCTTGCCGCCAGCGCGCGCGCCAGTTCCAGCCGCTTGCGGTCGAGCAGTCCGAGCGTCTCGGCGCGGCGGTTGGCAATATCAAGCATGCCGCACAGCTTCAGCGAGCCGAGCGCCTCCTCATAGGCCTCGTCCCGCCCGAGCCCGGCGCCGTGCGAGGCCGCGACGAAGACATTCTCGAAAGTGGTCATGCCGCTGAATGGTTTGGGCACCTGATGCGTGCGCACCAGCCCGAGCCGGCAACGTTGCGTCGCCGGCAAGGACGTCACGTCATCGCCTTTGAACCTGACCGTGCCCGCACTCGGCGGAAAGGCGCCGGAAAGCACGCTGAGCAGCGTCGTCTTGCCGGCGCCGTTCGGCCCGACAATGCCGACCGCCTCGTCGGCCGCCATGGCGAAATCGACCGCATCCAGCACCACAAGCGCACCGAAGCGCTTGTGGATGCCGGCGGCAACGAGAACAGCCTGTTGTTGCGGATGGGTCACCACCTCGTCTGCGGTCCATCAGCCGTTGTAAGGCTGGAGCTTGGCTTCGACGGGCACCTTCGGATCGGTGGCGTTTTCGGTCACCACATAGTCGAGCGGGAATTTGCTGCCTTCCTTGGCGGCCACCCACTGCGTGCCGATGATCGGGCCGGGCGAGACATTGGCGACAGGGCCGCTGGTGAAATCGACCTTGCCGATCATAGTCTCGGTCTTCAGCGTGCTCAGCGCCTTGGCCACCGCCGCCTTGTCCTTGGCGTCGGTGCTGGCCTTCAGCGCTTCGAAGCCGGCGTCCAGCAGCGACATCGAGGCGCCGAGCTGCTGCGTCCACTGCTTGCCGCTCGCTGCCTCGTAGCCGTCGGCGAGCTCGGCACCCGAAACGCCGGTCAGCGGCGACTTGTAGGGGAAGGCCTTGTGCCAATAGGCAGCGCTCGAAATCTTCATGCCGAGGTCGCCGAGCGCCTCGATGTCGGACGGGAACAGGCCGGTCTTGGCGACCTGGGCGATCTTGATCTGCTTGATCAGGCCCTGCTGTGCCGCCTGGCGCCAGAAGGCGGCGAAGTCAGGCGGGATCGGGAAGGAGTTGAAGATCTCGACGCCCTCCTGCTTGAACAGCGCGATCTGCGAGGAATAGTCGGTGGTGCCGGTCTCGTAGGCGCCGGGGTCGACGATCGTAAAACCTTGCTTGGCCAGGAGCGGCGCCAGGTTGGCGCGGATGGCGTTGCCGTCGGCGTCGTTGGGATACATGACGCCGACCTTCTTGTTGGTCTCGATCAGGTTCCATTGCGAAATATAGGTCTTGAAGAACTCGCCGACGCCGAAGCCGAAATGATAGGTCCATTTGAACGGCGAGGGTGCGCCGGGTTTCGCGCCACGGCCGAAATACCAGGCCTCCCACGGCATGACGGTCGACAGGCAGGGCACCCCCGCGGCCTCGCAGGCATCGGCCACCGGGTTGATCACCTCGGGCGTCGACACCGCCAGCATCAGGTCGATGGCCTGGTTGTTGATCAGGTCCTTGGCGAGCTGGCCGGCGCGGGAGGGATCGGACTGCGTGTCCTGGTCGAGGATTTCAACGCTGTACTTCTTGCCGCCGATCTCAAGGCCGCCGGCCAGCGCCTTGCGGGCAAGGTCAAGCACATAGCCGTCGGTCTGGCCGAAGCCAGCCAGCGGCCCGGTGCGCGGGCTGACGAAGCCGACCTTGAGCGTTTCGCCCGCCTGGGCGAAAGCGCTCTTGCCGCCGAGCGCAAGGGCCGCGCCGCCGGCGATCGAGGTGGCGATGAACTGGCGTCGCGAAATGTCGCGAATGCTGGATCTGCTGCCGATAGAATGGGTCATGCGTTCCTCCCTCTGTGGCTCCTCCATCGGCACAGTGCACCAGCGTTTTGGTTCGGTAAAATGATATTTTGCGGTGTTTCATTAACCGCTGGGTTAGGGGATTTTCGGCAAAGACGAAGCGCGGTCCGAATGGTCCGACGCCTCACCTGCCCGGCCTTGCCGCCTCGCGAATGGTCTGCAGCAGGATGGTGAAGGCCGGCGATGGCGCCGTATCGGTGCGCATCGTCAGGCCGACCGGTCCCTTGGTTTCCTCGGTGTCGACCGGCAGGGAGACGAAGGCGCCGCTGGCGATCTCGTTGGCAACCACGCCGGCCGAAATGATCCACACCGCATTGCTCTGCCGCATGAAGGAGCGGCCAAACGAATCCGAGACGGTTTCGATCTCGGTCGCCGGCGCGGTCATGCCGTTGGTGATGAACAGGCGATCGACGAAGGGGCGGATGACGGATTCCCGGGTCGGCATCAGCACCGGGAATTCATCGAGCCTGGCGAAGATATCCGCTCCCGGTTCGAGCAGCGGATGTCCGGCCCGCACCACGAACAGCACCTGTTCGGAATAGAGATGCTCGAAGAAGAAGCCGGTCATGTTTTCGGGCGCTGCCAGCCGACCGACGACAAGATCGAGCGCGCCGGTGCGCAATTGCTCAAGAAGCACCGCGTTTTCGCCGGTGACGATCTTGATCGCCGCGCCGGTATTTTCCCCAAGGAACAGGCTCATGGCCTTGGGCATGACCTTCGCCGACACGGTCGGCAGCGCGCCGATGCGGATCGGATGCCGGTTGATGGCGTCGTCCTGGCGAACCGAATCGACGCCGCGTTTCAACGCCGTGATCGCCGAACCGGCATGGCTGAGGAAGATCTCGCCAAGCCTTGTGACCCGGATACCGCGCCCGTCACGCTCGACAACGGCGACACCGAGCGCCTCTTCCAGCTCACGCAACGTCTTGGTCACCGCCGGCGCGCTGACATGCAGGAAATCGGCGGCGCGGGCAACGCTGCCCTGCCGCGCGACCTCCAGGAAGGCCTGCAGATGACGAAAGCGGATGCGGCTCTCGGCCATGGATTTGATAACCCCCGAGTTAATGAAATGGCGCAAAATATCATTTTACCGAACCAAATGCCTTGTGCAATGTGGAGGTGGAGGATCGAAATCGTGTCATTCGTCACCATTGGCGGCATCACGCTGCATCATCGCCACCTCAAGGCCCCCGGCAATGCGCGCGCGCTCATATTCATCAATTCGCTCGGCACCGACTTTCGCATCTGGGACGATATTGTCTCGGCGCTCGATGGGGAAATGTCCTTGCTGGTCTATGACAAGCGCGGCCACGGGCTGTCCGACATCGGCGAGATCAAGTCGATCGACGATCATGTCGACGATCTCTCGGCGCTCATCGATCATTTCGGCTTGAAGAAGGTCGTGCTGTGCGGCCTTTCGGTCGGCGGCATGATCGCGCAAGGGCTCTACGCCAGGCGCCCAGGCATCGTCGAGGCCATGATCCTGTGCGACACGGCCCACAAGATCGGCACCAACGAGAGCTGGAACACCCGGATCGCGGTCGTCGAACGCAAGGGCATCCAGGCCATTGCCGATGGCGTGCTCAAACTGTGGTTCACTCCCGCCTTCCACACCGCGCGGGTGGCCGAACTGGACGGCTATTGGAACATGATGACCCGGCAGGCTGTCGCCGGTTACGTCGGGACTTGCGCAGCCATCCGCGCCGCCGATTTTACCGATGCAGCACGCCGCATCGCGGTACCGACGCTCTGCGTCGTCGGTGACCAGGACGGCTCGACGCCGCCCTCTCTCGTCCGCTCGCTGGCCGCTCTGATCCCCGGTTCGCGTTTCGAGATCGTCCGCGACGCTGGACATATTCCCTGCGTGGAACAGCCTGAAGCGCTCACCGCGCTGATCCGCGATTTTGTCGCATCGCTTGCCCCTGGAGCAGAAAACCATGGATGAAGTCCCCGGCAACGCAGCCAGATATCGCACTGGCCTCGCGGTGCGCCGCGCGGTGCTCGGCGATCGGCATGTCGATCGGGCCGAGGTCGCTGCCACCGATTTCGATCAACCCTTCCAGGAACTGATCACCGAGGCGGCCTGGGGCACTGTGTGGGCCCGTCCGGGCCTCAGCAAGCGCGAGCGCTCGATCGTCACGCTGGCGCTGCTGGCGGCACTCGGCCATGATGAGGAGGTCGCCCTGCATGTGCGCGCCACCGCCAACACCGGTGCGACGCGCGACGATATCTGCGAGGCGTTCCTGCATGTCGCCATCTATGCCGGTGTGCCGGCCGCCAACCGTGCCTTCAGAATAGCCAAGGACGTGTTTTCGGAAATGGACGGAGCCGACAATGCCCTCTGAGTCCGGCTCGAACCGGAAGCCCGAAACCGGCACCTTCTTCCAGCGCGAAAGGACATGGCATCCTCCGGCGCTGACGCCGGGCTATAAGAGTTCGGTGCTGCGCTCGCCGCAAAAGGCGCTTTTGTCCTTCGACAACACGCTGTCGGAAATAGCCGGACCGGCCTTCGGCCACGCCATGCTGGGCGAGCTCGACAACGACCTGATCCATAATTTCGCCAGGCCGGGCGAGAGCGCCATCGGCGAACGCATCATCGTCCATGGGCGTGTGCTCGATGAGCGAGGCATTGGCGTTCCCGGCGTGCTCATCGAATTCTGGCAGGCCAATGCCGGCGGCCGCTACCGCCACAAGAAGGACGGCTATCTGGCGCCGCTCGACCCGAATTTCGGTGGCTGCGGCCGCACCATTACAGGCGAGGATGGTGGCTATGCCTTCCGCACCGTCAAGCCCGGGCCCTATCCCTGGCCGAATGGTCCCAATGACTGGCGCCCGGCGCACATCCATTTCTCGGTTTTCGGCCACGGCTTCGCGCAGCGGCTGATCACGCAGATGTATTTCCAGGGTGACCCGCTGATCTGGAAGTGCCCGATCGTGCGCGGCATCGCCGACAAGGCGGCCATCGAGGCGCTCACGGCCATCCTCGACACGCAGGCGACCATTCCGATGGATGCGCTCGCCTACAAGTTCGACATCGTGCTGCGCGGCCGCCGCTCGTCGCTGTTCGAAAACCGGCCGGAGGGCAATTGATGGCCCAGTCGCTCGACCGGCTCAGGGAAAGCGCTTCGCAGACCGCGGGACCATACGTCCATATCGGGCTGACGCCGAACTTCTGCGGCATCAGTGGCGTCTATGCGACCGATCTTGGCTCGACCATGGTCAGCGACAAGACCAAGGGCGAGCGCATCGGTCTCAAAATCCGCGTGCTCGACGGCACCGGCACGCCGCTCAAGGACGCCTTGATCGAGATCTGGCAGGCGGATGCGGACGGGCTCTACAATTCGCCGACCGAGATGCGCGGCGCGGCCGATCCGAACTTTTTCGGCTGGGGCCGCTGCCCGACCGACATGGAAACCGGCGTCTGTGCATTCGAGACGATCAAGCCCGGCCGCGTGCCGTTCCGGGATGGAAGGCTGATGGCGCCGCACGTCACACTGTGGATCGTCGCGCGCGGCATTAATGTCGGCCTGCACACACGGCTCTATTTCTCCGACGAGCAAAAGGCCAATGGCGAGGATCCGATCCTGGCGCGCATCGAGCACCGCGTCCGCGTGCCGACGCTGATCGCCGAGCGCCAGGGCGACATTTACGTCTTCGATGTCCATCTCCAGGGGGAGAAGGAAACGGTCTTCTTCGACAGTTGATGGTCAGGAGAAGCAAGACATGACCGTATCGCCCTTTGACCATCCGCTGCTCTCGGCTCTCCTCGGTGATGAGGAAGCATCGCGGCATTTTTCCGTCGAGGCGGAAATCGAGGCAGCGCTGGCGTTCGAGCGTGCGCTGGCGGAAGCGGAGGCCCGAAACGGGATCATCGGCAGGGATGCCGCGGCAGCGATTGTGACGGCGCTTGGCACGTTCCGGCCGGACACCGCCTTGCTCAGGGCGGGTGTCGCCAAGGACGGCGTCATGGTGCCGGAACTGGTGCGCCAGATCAGGGTGGCGGTCGGTGAACCGCATGGTGACATGGTGCATTTCGGTGCGACCAGCCAGGACGTCATCGACACGAGCCTGGTGCTTCGGCTGAAAGCGATCGTCGAGCATATCGGCCTGCTGCTGACCGAAACCGTTTTGCGCCTCACCTCGCTTGAGCAGCGCTTTGGCGGCAGGGCACTGGCCGGCATGACCCGCATGCAGCCGGCGATCCCGGTCAAGGTGGCGGATCGCGTCATGGCGTGGCGGGCGCCGCTGCAAAGGCATCAGGAGAGGCTGTCGGAACAATCCACTCGCCTGCTGGTGGTACAATTCGGCGGCGCCGCCGGCACGCTGGAAAAGCTCGGCGACAAGGGGCCGGCGGTGCGCGCCGCGCTTGCCGCAAAACTCGGCCTTGCCGATGCAGCGCAATGGCAGAGCCAGCGCGACACGCTCGCCGACTTCGCCGGCTGGCTGTCGCTGCTGACCGGCAGCCTTGGGAAGTTCGGCCAGGACATCGCGCTGATGGCGCAGGGCGGAATCGACATCACGCTCTCCGGCGGCGGCGGCTCGTCGGCCATGCCGCACAAGCAGAACCCGGTGAAGGCCGAGGCGCTGGTGGCGCTGGCCCGCTTCAACGCCATGCAGCTTTCCGGCATGCATCAGGCACTGGTGCATGAACAGGAGCGCTCGGGCGCGGCCTGGATGCTGGAATGGCTGTTGCTGCCACAGATGGTCGTCGCCAGCGCCGCGTCGTTGCGGCTCGCCGCCGAACTGGCCGGACAGATCGAAAGCCTCGGTCACTGATGCGCACGCAGGTCGCCATTATCGGCTCGGGACCCTCCGGCCTGCTGCTTGGCCAGCTTCTGGCCGGCATCGGCGTCGAGACGGTCATTCTGGAACGATCGAGCCGCGAGCATGTGCTTGGCCGCGTGCGGGCAGGGGTGCTGGAACAGGGCACGGTGGAACTGCTGGAAGAGGCTGGTGTTGCCGCAAGGCTGCATGCCGAAGGCCTGCCGCATTCCGGCATTTCGCTGGCTTTCGACGGGCGCCTGCACCGCATCGATCTCGCCGCACTCACCGGCGGCAAGCATGTCACCGTCTATGGCCAGACCGAAGTGACGCATGATTTGATGGACAAGCGCGAGGCGGTCGGGCTGACCACGGTCTACGAGGCGGCCAACGTTGCGCTGCATGGTTTCGATGGCGCCGCACCGTTCGTCACCTACGACAAGGACAGCGTCTCTCATCGCATCGATTGCGATTTCATCGCCGGCTGTGACGGTTATCACGGCGTCAGCCGCAAATCGGTGCCGGAGCGCGCGCTGAAAACGTTCGAGCGGCAGTATCCGTTCGGCTGGCTCGGCGTGCTCGCCGAAGTGCCGCCGGCCGATCACGAACTGGTCTACGCCAATCACGAGCGGGGTTTTGCGCTGTGCTCGATGCGTTCGACGCATCGCAGCCGCTACTACGTGCAGTGCCCGCAAGATGACCGGGTTGAGGCCTGGTCCGACGACCGTTTCTGGGACGAGCTGCGCCGCCGCTTGCCGGAACGGACGGCGGCAAGCGTCACCGCCGGGCCATCCTTCGAAAAGTCGATCGCGCCGCTGCGCTCCTTCGTCGCCGAGCCGATGCGTTTCGGCCGGCTGTTCCTGGTCGGCGATGCCGCCCACATCGTGCCGCCGACTGGTGCCAAGGGTCTCAACCTCGCCGCCAGCGATGTACGCTATCTCTTCGCCGGCTTGCGCCAGTTCTACGTGGAGAAGTCGCAAGCCGGCATTGAGGCCTATTCGCAAAAGGCGCTGGCGCGGGTGTGGAAGGCGGTGCGCTTTTCCTGGTGGATGACGACCATGCTGCACCGCTTCCCCGATACAGGCGATTTCGGTCAGCGCATCCAGGAAGCCGAACTCGACTATCTCGTGCACTCGCGGGCCGCGTCGACCGCGCTCGCCGAGAACTATGTCGGCCTGCCCTGGTGAAGGCTCTTTCTTTGACGCAATCCGGACGGAAAACCGCTCAACGCTTTTCCTGGAATTACTTTATCCCTTGATGGCCGAGCCGACGATGGAATCAACGAAGAAGCGCTGCAGCAGGACGAACAGGATGAGCGGCGGCAGCACGGCCAGTGTCGCGCCGGCCATCACCAGGCCGGTATTCACCGCGCCACGATTGTAGCTCAAGAGCCGGCTCAGGCTGATGACGATCGGGTAGGCGTCGGCATTGCCCTGCAGCACGGTCAGCGGCCAGAGATAGCTGTTCCAATGGTAGACGAAGGCGAACAGGGCGAGTGCGGCGATCGCCGGCGCGACGCTGGGCGCCACGATCTTGAACAGGATCAGCAACTCCGAAGCGCCGTCCATGCGCGCGGCGTCGATGAGGTCGTCCGGCACGCCGGCGATGAACTGGCGCATCAGGAAGATGCCGAAGGCATTGGCCAGATTGGGCACGATGATGCCGGCCAGGCTGGCATTGAGCCCGATCGAGCCGACGAGGCGATAGAGCGGGATCAACGTCACGATCGGCGGCAGGAACATGGTGGCGATCAGCAGCGAAAACAGCAGCGATTTGGCGGGGAAGTGGTATTTGGCGAAGGCATAGCCGGCCATCATGCTGGTGCTCAGGATGCCGGCGGTGGTGATCGTGGCGATGACCAGGGAGTTCCACATCGAGCGGCCGACATTGACCACGCCGGAAACTTTTTCATAGGCGTCGAGGCTCGGTGTGTGCGGTATCCACACCGGCGGCACCTGCATGCTCTCGGCCGGGGTTTTCAGGCTCGACAGCACCATCCACACCAGCGGGAAGGCCGAGGCGACGGCGACCAGCAGCATCAGCGTCGCCAGCAGCGCCTTGCGGCCGGACGGGCGCTTGCGTGACAGCCGGCTCGACGATCCCCCGCTCATTCCTGATCCTTCCGGTTGGCGAGGGCAAACAGCGCGCAGACCACGACGATCAGCGACAGCATCAGCATGACCGCCATCGCCGAACCCAGTCCGCCTTGCGCGCGTTCGATGCCGACGCGGCGGATGTGGTAGGTGAGCACATTGGTCGAGCCGACCGGCCCACCCTGCGTGATCAGCGCCACCGGCTCGAACACCTGCACGGCGTTGATGATGGCGATGACGGCGCTGAACAAAAGCGTGCGCCGCATCAGCGGCAGTGTGATGAAGCGGAACTGCTCCAAGCGATTGGCGCCGTCGAGCTTGGCCGCCTCGTAGAGGCTGCCCGGGATCTGTGTGAGGCCAGCGATCGCCAGCACGGTGAAATAGCCCATCTGCTGCCAGACATTGAGCAAGACGATCGAGACCAGCGCCGAGCGCGGCGACGACAGAAAGGGCTGCGGGCCGATGCCGATGAGGCCGAGCATCTGGTTGAGCGGCCCCTCGCTCGGCGAATAGAGCTTCGACCAGACCAGCGCCACCGCGATCATCGGCACCATGTAGGTGGAAAACAGCACCGTCCTTAGCGCCGTGCCGCCGGCGACGTCATGCTGGTAAACCATCAGGCCGAAGGCCACCGACAGCGGCAGGATGAGGATGACGGAGAGCGCGGTGTAGATGGCGGTGTTGGTGAGCGCGCCCTTGAAGTCACGCCCGACCGAGGAGGCCCCAAAGATCTCGCGGAAATTGTCGAGGCCGATGAAGCTGGCGCTGGAAAACGGCGTCTGCGTCGACCAGTCCTGAAAGGACAGCCAGACGGTGAGCAGCATCGGCAACAGGATGAAGATGCCGATCAGCGTCACGGCGGGCGCAAGCATGATGCCCGCCGAGGCACGGTACCTCTGGATCATTATTTGGCGGCGCGCTCCAGGATCGAGGTGGCGTCAGCCTGTGCCGTCGCCTGCGCATCCTTGGCCGAGACCTGGCCATACTGCAACGCCTCGAGCGTCTGCTGCAGGGATTCCGAGAATTCCTGTCCGCCCGGCACCACCGGGAACGGCTTGGCATCGGTCAGCACGCTGACATAGCCGGAGAGGAATTCCGAGCCGAGCTTGTCCTTGTGCGCCTCGATGTCGGACAGGCGCGAGGGCAGGATGCCCATCGACATCAGGATGTCGGACATCGCCGAGGCGCCGTTCTTGCCGGATTTCGGATTGTTCAGCCAGGCCAGGAATTCCCACGCCGCCTTTTGCTCGGCCGCGCCGGCATTGGCGTTGACCACGGTCATCCAGGAATAGGAGATCGAATGCGGCTTGTCGCCGCTCGGGCCGACCGGGATCGGCGCGGTGGCGATGTCCGCGAATTTATCGCCCATGCCGGTCTTCAGCGCGCTCTCCCACCAATTGGCCATGATGATCATGCCGGTCTTGCCGGAGACGAAATTGTCGAGGAACGGACCCGTGGTGTTGGCATCCGCCGTCGCCATCGCCGGCACGCTGGCGCTCGACTTGATCAGGTCCTCATAGAGCTGGAAGGTCTGTGCCGCCTGCGGGCTGTCCAGCGCCGGCTTGCCGTCCTTGACCAGCTCGCCGCCGTTGGAAACGAGCAGCGAAGCGAAGGGATGGACGACGCCGGCCGCCCAGCTGTTGATCATACCGAAACCTTGCTCGCCGGCCTCCTTGTTGGTCAGCTTCTTCGCCGCATCCTTGAACTCGTCCCAGGTTTTGGGTGGTGCCGCGATACCCGCCTGCTTGAACAGCGCCTTGTTGTAGTTCAGCGCATAGACGTCGATCTCGTTGGGAATGCCATAGAGCTTGCCGCCGACAGAGGCAGCGCTGGTGACGCCCGCCGGCCACGCGCCCTTGACCTCGCTGGCCACCGCGTCGGGCGCGGGCGCAACCAGCTTGTCGCGGGCGAGTTCCGGCAGCCACAGATCGTAGATGCCGCCGATCGTCGGCCCGTCCGAGCCGCCGCCTTGCGAGCGCAGCGTGGTCAGGAGATCACCGAAGGGCACGGCGCGCACGGTGACGCTGACGTCCGGATTGGCCTTGGCATAATCCTTGGCCGCAGCCTCCAGCAGCGCAACCGTCTCCGGCGACCAGTGCGTCAAATAGGAGATGTTGACCGATTGCGCCCATGCCGTGGCAGGCAGGATGGCCAGGCCCGCGGCCAGCGCCAGTTTCGAAGTCCAGGCAAACGACATTCCTCATCCTCCTATCGATCACCATGACGTTATGACAACTTTAGGCGGTGGCGCAAGAGCCTGTCGGCGAAAAAGCTTTGTATTGACCGGTTTCAGATTCTTCCGCCTTGTCGGTTACGATAGTTTTGTCGTTTGAAAACAAAATGTTGATGGCATCTGGTTGCCCGTTTTTCCTCGCTGGAGCCATCCAGGAGGTGTGCCAGACCTCTTGCGAACGCTGCTATGTCGTTATAATGACTTTGCTGGAGCCAATGACTCTTTCGCGGCGTCGCAGCGCCTCGGGACGCCAAGGACAGAAAACAATGGGAGACTGGCAATGAGCATGCTTTCACTTCACCGGCGCGCCGCCCTTGGCCTGATCGGCGGCCTTGCCGCTGCTTGCGCCGGCGTCCTCATCACCTTGCCGGCGAGGGCCGACAGCACGGTGACACTGTGGAGCTGGCGCACGGAGGACGAGGCCGCGATGCGCCGCATCTTCGACGCCTTCGAGGCCAAGAACCCCGGCATCAAGGTCGACATCCAGTTCACGCCGGACGCCGATTACCAGAACCGGCTGAGCACCGCCCTGCGTGGCGGCCGCGGGCCCGACATCGCCCAGCTCAAGGCCTACGGTGAATTGCAGCCCTTCGTCGACGCCGGCTATCTCGACGCGCTCGACGACAGCGTGCCCGAATTGAAGAACATGGCGGACGCCGCGCTGGGCGGCGCGCGCGGCCGCACCGACGGCAAGCTCTATGGCGTGCCCTATTCGGTGCCGATGATGGGCGTCTTCTATAACCAGGATATCTTCGCCGCCCAGGGCATCGAAATCCCCAAGACCTACAAGGATTTCGTCGCCGCCTGCGAGAAGCTTAAGGCCGCAGGCATCACGCCGATCGCCACCGGCGGCGCCAACGGCTCGGCTTGGGAGCTTGAGATCGGCGTCGGCGTCATCGGCCCGACCGTCTACGGCCCGGGCTTCTACGACGAGATGATGACCGGCAAGGCGACCTTCGAGGATCCGCGCTATGTCGCGGCGCTGAAGCGCTTCGCCGAGCTGAAGCCTTATTTTCCTGATGGCTTCGCCGGCATCGACTACACCACCGCCACGCAACAGTTCATTGGCGGCAAGGCGGCGATGTTCCTCGGCGGCTCGTTCGAGAACGGCAGCTTCAAGGCGCAGAACCCGAAGCTGAAATTCTCGATCTTCCCGTTCCCGGCCGACGATGCCGGGGCAAAGCTCTACACCTCAGCCTTCTCCGACGGCTCCTATGGTCTGGTTTCGGAGAGTCAAAACAAGGAGGCCGCGACCAAAGTGCTGGGCTTCATGGCTTCGGCCGAATTCGCGCAGATGTTCGCCGACGAGCTCGGCTGGCCGCCGGCCCGCACCGATGTCACGGTGAAGGATCCGGTGCTGGCCGAGATGATGGCGATGTCGAAGAACTCGACGCCCTATCTGACGCTGGTCGGCTTTCGCTGGCAGTCGCCGACGGCCTCTTCGGTGCTGCAGTCGGAGATCATCGACATGGTCGAGGGCAACATCGCGCCGGAGAAACTGGCGGCCGACATGCAGGCCGCCGTCGCCACCTGGTTCAAGCCGAAACAGTAAGGAGCCGGCCCGTCGCATCGCGGCCGGCCTCTCGTCCGGACACAAACAGCGCATGACCACCCTTCGCCGCACAAGCAGCCTGAAGCGCACGCAGCAGCGCATGGCCGTGCTGTTCATCCTGCCGGCGCTGGCGGTCTATGCCCTGTTCGTCCTCTATCCCCTGGCGATGTCGCTATGGGGTAGCTTCTTTGTCTGGAAGGGGCTGCGCATGGTGGAATTCGCCGGCCTGTCGAATTTCTCGCGGCTGTTTGTTTTCCCCAGCGGCGCGCGTCTCTACGGCGCGCTCTGGCACAACACCGCCTGGTTCTTCGGCATCATGGCCTTCCAGAACGGCATCGGGCTTTTGTTTGCCTGGCTGCTGTTCCTGCGCGACAAAGGGACCGCCTTCTTTCAGTCGGTCTTTTTCTTCCCGGCGGTGCTGAGCCCGGTCATCGTCGGCGCGCTCTGGCGGCTGCTTTTGGCGCCGGGCGGTGTCGTCGAATGGGCGCTGAACGGGCTCGGCCTGCACCAGGGCAGTCTCACCGTGCTCGGCAACAGCCATACGGCGCTTGGCATGCTGATCGCCGTCGACGCCTGGAACTGGATGGGCCTGCCGGTGCTGATCTACACGGCGGGTCTGCGGCAGATTTCCGGCCAGATTTTCGAGGCGGCGAAGCTCGACGGCGCCGGCAATGCGCGCATGCTGTTCTCGATCGCGCTGCCGCTGTTGATGCCGGCGCTCGGCACGCTGACGACGCTGTCCTTCATCAACACCTTCAACCAGTTCGACATCGTCTATGTCATGCAGGGTGTGCAGGGCAATCCGAGCTATTCGACCGACACGCTGGTGACCTACTTCTACCGGCTCGCCTTCGGCGCGGAGGGGGCTGTCGGCATCACCGATATCGGGCTCGCTTTGGCGCTGGGCACCATGCTGTTCCTCATCCTCAGCCTCGGCACGCTGATGATGCTGCGCTTCTTCGACCGCCGCACGGTGCAGCTATGAGCGCGCTGGCGATTTCGGGGAGGCCGGCGCTCTCGCGGCAGCTGGCGCGGCTGCCGGGTTGGACGGTGCTGGCCGTGTGGACGGCGGCCGTGCTGTTGCCGCTCTACATTCTCGTCGTCTCCTGCTTCAAGACCACGGCCGAGATCTACGACAACCGGCTTGGCCTGCCGCGGAGCTGGGCACTCGACAATTTCGTCAACGCCTGGACGCGCGCCAATCTGGGCCATAATTTCCTCAACAGCCTGATCGTCACCGGCGCTGCGGTGGTGCTCACCATCGTCGTCTCGGCCATGGCCGCCTATCCGCTGAGCCGCTACCGGCTCGGCTGGAACGCCGTCATGCTCGGCCTGTTCCTGTCCGGCATCATGCTGCCGATCCGGCTGGCCTCGGTCGAGCTGTTCACGCTGATGCGCAATCTCGGCCTCCTGGATTCGCTGACCGGATTGATCCTGGTCTATTCGGCGATCCGCATTCCTTTCGCCGTCTTCATCTTCGCCAATTTCATGCGCGTCTTACCCTCCGAACTCGACGAGGCGGCGCGCATGGACGGCGCCGGCGAGGTTCGCATCCTGTTCCAGATCATCCTGCCGATGGTGAAGCCGGCGGTGTCGATCGTCGCCATCTTCACGGCAATCGCCGTGTGGAACGATTTCTTCTTCCCGCTGATCTTCATCTTCGACGATCGCTACAAGACCGTGCCGCTGGCGATCAGCGTCTTCGTCGGCCAGTTCCGCACCGATTGGGGCCTGGTGTTCGCCTCGCTGGCGATCTCCATGGCGCCCATCCTGATCATGTATTGTCTGCTCGCCCGCCAGATTCGCGAAGGCGTCGGCGCCGGGGGAGGCATGAAATGATCGAGGACAGGATCTACGCCGCACACTCCATCCTGGTGATCGGCGCGCATGCCTTAGATGCCGAGGTGATCGCCGGGCCGTTGGCGGCGGCCGCCGTCAAGCGCGGGGCCGCGGTAACCTTCCTGCATCTGACCATGGGCGAACAGGGGCACCCCTGCCTCATCCCCGAGCATTATTGCGTGCAGAAGGAAGAAGAAGCGGGCAGGGCGGCCGCGCGTCTTGGCGTCACCTCGCGCAGTCTTGGCCTGCGCGATGCCTTCTTGCCTTCCAACGACGAGACGGCGCTGGAAGTGTGCGACGTCATTCGCGAGCTGAAGCCCGAGATCGTCATCACCCATTGGCACGGCAGCTGGCACAAGGACCATCGCGCCGCCGCGCATCTGACGCAGACCGGCATCTTCTTCGCCGCCCTGCCGACCATTGCCAGCGATCATGCGGCGCACACGCCGCAGCTGCTCCTGTTCGGCGAGAACTGGGAGGACGATGACGGTTTCCGCCCCGAGCATCTCGTCGATGTCAGCGACGGCTTCGAGGCCTGGACCGACGCGGTCCAGGAATATGAGCTGGCGCGTGGCCTGAGCAGCTTCCCCTATGTCGATTACTACAGCGCGCTCTACCGGCTGCGGGGCTGCCTGCGCGGCACGCGCTATGCCCAGGCTTTCGCGGCGGCGTCGCATTCCTGGAATGCCGGCAGCGGCCTGTTCTCGCCACCGTTCGGCAAAGGGTCGAGCCGATGACGCGGGTTCTGGCCATCGATCTCGGCGGCACCAATCTGCGTGCCGCGATCTCGACCGGCGACATCGCCGCATTGAAGGTGCTGAGCCGTGAGCCGGCGCCGGCAAGCCTCGATGCTTTTGTCGCCCGCATCAACGCGCTGTGCGCGGAAACCGGCCCGGTCGAGGCGCTTGGCATCGCCGTGCCGGGGCTGGTCGAGGGCTCGGCCTGCCGCTGGATTCCGAACCTGCCGTTCCTCGACGGCGTCGATCTCCAGGCCCTCTTTCCAAACCTGCGCATCGCGCTTGGCAATGACGCGCAGATCGCGTTGCTGGCGGAAGCCGTCGAAGGCAGCGCCAAAGGCATGTCTGACGCGATCCTGCTGGCCATCGGCACCGGCATCGGTTCGGCAGTGCTGGCCAATGGCCGCATCGTTGCCGGCGCGCATGGCGGCGCCTGCTCCTTCGGCTGGGCCTGCGCCGACATCAAGGACGATGGCGCGGAACGCAGCGGCTGGCTGGAGCGTGTCGCTTCCGGTCGGGCGCTCGATGCGCTTGCCGGCCAGATCGGGCTCGCCGACAGCCGCCAGCTGATCGCCGCTGCCCGCGCAGGCGAACTCGCCGCGCAGACCTTGCTTGAAGTGCCGGCACGCCAGCTCGGCACCGCACTTGCCGGTGCGGTGGCGCTGCTCGATCCACAGGCCGTGCTGATCTCAGGCGGGTTGGCCGAGGCGCTGGACGTGATGCGGCCGCCGCTGCTGGCGGCGCTGCGCCGTCAGTTGCCCTCGCATCTGCGCGGCATCGAGATCCAGCCCGGCCAGTTCGGTCCGGGGGCGGGACTAGTCGGCGCGGCGCTGGCCGGCCGTGTGGGGGAAGGGTGGAGGCAGGTGCGATGAGCGAAGCGAGCTTTCAGCAGCCGGACCGCAGAAGGCCGGAGCCGCTCTGGTATCAGGTCGAGGAAGCGATCCGCGCCATCGTCAAGAGCGGCGAATGGGCAACGGGCGACCAGATTCCGGCCGAGGACAGGCTGTGCGCCTTGTTCGGCGTGAGCCGCATCACCTTGCGCCATGCCTTGCGCAATCTCGAGGAGGCCGGGCTGCTGCGCCGCGAACATGGCCGCGGCACCTTCGTGCGCTCGACCACGCTGGTCGCCGGCACCCGAGAGCTGACCAGCTTCACCCAGGAGATGGGCAATATGGGCGTGGTCGCCGGCTCGCGCCTTCTCGATTGCAGCCTGACCACGGCCAATGCCGCCGCCGCCGGCGCGCTGGAGATCGAGGAGGGCGATCCGGTGGTGCGCATCCGGCGCCTGCGGCTCGGCAACAATGAGCCGATCGGCATCCAGACGGCGCAGCTGTCGGCCGTGCGCGTGCCGGGCTTCCTCGACGCCGGCCTGCTACAGGGCTCGCTCTACGAAGCGCTGGGGCGCCATTACGGCATCGTGCCGGTGGCCGCGCGGGAGAATTACCGCGTTGGCGCCGTCGGCGCGGCGGATGCCGAACTGCTCGATCTCCCGGCCGGCAGTCCCGCTTTCGTCGTCGAGCGCATCACCACCGACGAGCGCGGCCCGTTCGAATTCACCGTCTCGATCATGCGGGGCGACCGCTATGAAATCCGCTCGACGCTGCGCGCCGGCCGCGTCCCGTCAACCCCCAGAAGCTGATCCTTTCCAAGCTAGATATCAACAGGAGTACCCAAGTGTCCGATCTCTACATCCACCGTCTCACCGCCCTCATCGACCAGGCGGCAAAAGCCAATGAAGAGGCTTTCGGCCAGGCCGCCAGCCGCTTTGCCGACTCGCTTGAAGGCGGCGGGCTGGTCCATCTCTACGGTTCGGGCCATTCGGTGCTGCCGGTTCAGGAAGTGTTCCCGCGCTACGGCAGCTATGTCGGCTTCAACCCGCTGACCGACCCGCGTGTCATGTGGCACAACGTACTCGGCGCCGGCGGAGTGCGCGAGCTCCTGTGGCTGGAGCGGACGGAGAAATACGCCGAGAAATTCCTCGACCACCAACCACTCAACAAGGGCGACTCGATCATCATCTTCGGCCACAGCGGCCGCAATTCCTCCGGCATCGACACCGCGCTCTATGCCAAGAAGCGCGGCATCTTCGTCGTCGCGGTGACCAGCAAGAACAATCTCGACAAGCCGGCGACGCACTCCTCCGGCAAGCGGCTGGCCGATGCGGCGGACCTCGTCATCGACACGTGTTCGCCGATCGAAGACGCCATCGTGCCGGTCGAAGGCTGGAGCCGTCCTGTGTCGGGCTCATCGACCGTGCTCGCCATGATCTTGGCGCACGAACTGATCGCGCGCACCGCCGAGCAACTCGCCAAGCGCGGCATCGAACTGCCGGTCTTCGCCTCGCCGACGATATCAGGCGTGACGCTGCACGACACCGACGTCATCTACGGCGTCTACCGCGAGCGCATGCTGGAAGCGCAGAAGAAGCACCTGCCGACCTTCCAGGCGACAATGCGCGGCGAGTGAGATCCCGAGATCGGGGAGGCGCTGCCTCCCCGACGCGCACCGCGATCTGGAAGCCCGTATATGGCTGGGCGCTGGTCGTGCCAACGAAGCCGTAACCGTCGGATCAGCCGGTTGCGCTGGCGTAGATGTCAAGAACCTCCGTCACGCTGGCGATCAGCAACTCCTCGGCTTTTGGCGCGACCGACCCGTTCGCCACCACGCCGTTCAGGCGGCCGAGATACTGGCTGATGAGGGGCAGGGGGATGTCGCGGTCGCCGAGCGCCTGCATCAGCGCGTCGGTGGCCTGCCGGGCTGCCGGGGCGGGCCAATAGTAGCGGATGCGGTCGCTGTAGGAGAAATGGCGTTCGATGCGCTGTTCGGCCTCCGAGCCGTTATAGTAGTTCTTCCAATTGCCCGGCGCCGCCAGCATGACGCGTTCCATCGCCGCGGGCAGTCCTTCGCGCGCCGGGTCGGGAGCCAGAATGTCGGCGATATGGCTCAGGCCATAAAAAGCTTCGCGCAGCGCGAAGGTCAGCCACGGCCCGACCTTGAGGATGGCGAAGCCGTCGTCGACCAGCGCGGTCAGTGCCGAGACCGGCTGGTAGTCGGTCGAATGCGCCTCGAAGACGAATTGCGGCAGATCCCGCAACGTGCCGGCCAGTGCACGGGCGCGTTCCGGTTTATAGCTGATCACCTCGGCATTGCCGAATTCGACACCCGGCTGCACGACGACACCGACCGCCCGCGAGAACGCCCGGTCGAGGCCGCGCTGGCTGAAGGCATCGCGGTGGATACGCACCGTCTCTCGTGCCGCCTCGGGCGTCGTCACCGCCAGATGGTCCATCGCTTCCAGGGCGCCGCCCGGCACCGGCACTTCGGTGCCGATGACATAGACAGGCTTGGGGCCGCCCGCTCGTTCGGCCGCGGCCTCCGCCACCTCGGCCAGTTCGGCGGCGCGCGCGGCGATCGTCGCATCGGGCGGAGCGGCACTTTCGCCGGCGCAGCCCATGCTGGCGTCGAGATGGATCTTGGTGAAACCGGCCTCGGCATAGGCGTCGACCATGCGCGAAGCCTTGGCCATGGCCTCGGGCGCCGGCAGATGCTTCCACGGATTGGGGCCGAGATGGTCGCCGCCGAGCACCAGCCTGTCGAGGGGAAAGCCGATCCTGCCTGCGATCGTCTGGACGAAGCGACGGAAATCCGCCGGTGTCATGCCGGTGTAGCCGCCTTCATGGTTCACCTGGTTGCAGGTGGCCTCGATCAGCACGTCGGCGCCGCGCGCCTTGCCGTGGCGCAGCGCCGCTTCGATGACCAGCGGATGGGCCGAGCAGACCGAGGCGATGCCGCAGCGTTCGCCGGCCGCACGACGCGTCGCGATGGCCGCCAGCCTGTCCGTCGCCTGGCTCATGCCGGCGTTCCGGTCCGGGCGGTCGCGAGGAAGGCCTCGACCGTGGCAAGCGAGGCGATGCCCTCCATCGGTCCCTTTTTGGTCACCGCCAGCGCACCGCAGCCATTGGCGACGCGCAGTGCCTTTTCGGGCGCCTCTCCGCGCAGCCAGAAGGAGACGAAAGCCGCGGCAAAGCAGTCGCCGGCGCCGGTCGGGTCGATTTCGTCGACGACGAAGCCGGGTGACGCGGTGCGTGCGGTCCTGTCGTAGTGAACGGCGCCTTGCGCGCCTTTCTTGATGACCATGGTAGAGATACCGCGGTCCAGCATTTCGCGCACCGCGCTCGCCTCGTCGGTCGCCTTGGCGAAGATGAACAGTTCCGGCCCGCTCGGCAGGAAGACATCGGTCTTCGACAGCACGAAATGCAAGGCATCGCGCATGCCCGGCAAATCCAGCATCTCCTTGCGGATGTTGGGGTCGAAGGACACCGTGCCGCCGCGCGCCTTGACCGTCTCGATCCCGCTGCGCGTGACCTCGATCACTTCTGGCGAGAACAGCGAGGTGCCCATGACGTGAAAATGGTCGGCGCCGGCCAGCAGCGTGCGCGCCTCGGCACCGATCTCGATCAGGCCGGCGGCACTGTGCTTGATGTTGTAGACGAAGTGCCGGCTGCCGTCGGTTCCATAGGTGACGAAGGCGGTGCCCGTGGCGGCGCCCCGATGGACCTTGATGGCCGAGATGTCGGCCCCGTCGGCGCGCAGGCGCTCGATGTTCAAATGACCGAAATCGTCGTCGCCAACGGCCGCGATCAGGCCAGCCGGCTGGCCGAGCCGCGCCGCCTGGTCGATGAAGATCGCCGGCGCGCCAGATGGAAACGGGCCGACGAGCGGGCCGGGGGCAAGGAAACTCTGACCGATCCGCTCGGCCATGATCTCGACCAGGATCTCGCCGGCGCAAACCAGTTTCTTCATGTCCTCACCATTGCCGGATGGTTGGCGGCCGGTTGCCGAGCGCCTTTCGTCATGTCCGTGCGGGTTCAAAACCTAGGTTGCAGCTTTAGGAGCGTCAATAAAGAATTTGACGCGCGCAACTCTTTTGCGTTGTACTGGAAACGCAAAAATTTGACTGAACAAATTCGGTCAAGCAATGCTGCCACACGGCAACGGCCGCAAGAGTGATTCTGGCCCGACCGGGAAGGTTGGCGGGCGCGGGCAAGGGGGCTGGAAAAATCGATGGCGGAGAAGACCCACCGCACGATGGATGATTTCGCCAGGGCGTCAGGCGTGTCGCGGCCGACCCTGTCGAAGTATTTCGACGATCCGGCCAGTGTTAAGCCGGCGACGCGGGCGCGCATCGAGGCGGCGCTGCGATCCTCGGACTATCAGCCGAACGTTTTCGCGCGCAATCTCAACCGCAAGCGCACCCGCAATGTCGGCATCGTCGTGCCGGCGCTCACCGATCCGTTCTACGCCGAAATGGTCAGCCGCATCGAGTTGCGCTGCCGCGACGAAGGTTTCTGGCCGATCGTCATCTCCTCGCACGGCTCGCCGAAGCTGGAGGCGGAATCAGTCAGGACGCTGATGTCGCTGAAGGTCGCCGGCGCCATCGTCGCTCCGCTGGGGTTGGTCTCCGAACCCGGCGTCTTCGAGCGGATGAGCAAGGACATTCCGATCGTTTATTTCGACACCTATATCGAGGGCGACACGCCTTTCGTCGGCAACGACAACCACCAGAGCACGTCGACCATCGTCGACTATCTCTGCCGGTCCGGCGAACCGCCGGCCTATGTCGACATTCCGCACGTCAACCACAATTCCGGCGAGCGCCTGCAGAGCTATATCGACACGATGCGGGCCGCCGGCCTGGAACCCGTCGTGCTTAAGGCGGCGGGCGACTACAGTTGGGATTTTGAGCGCATCGGCCATGAATGGATGGACAGGACGCTCGAGACAGGCGGCCTGCCGGCGCGCACGCTGCTGTGCGCCAATGACCGCCTCGCTTTCGGCGTCATGGCGGCGGCCTTCTCGCGCGGGCTGAAGATTGGCCGCCGGGCCGATTGCGATTTCCGTGTCGCCGCCCATGACGATCATCCGCTGAGCCGTTACACCTGTCCGGCGCTGACCACCATGGCGCAGGATTTCGCCGCCATGGCCGGCCGCAGCGTCGAGATCCTGCTGGCCTTGCTGGACGAGGCCGATTCACCCGGCCAGGGTCCGGCACGCAACGTCAAGCTCGGTGCGACGCTGGTGATGCGTCAGTCTGCCTGAACACGCGTCTGCAATTGCAGCCAGGCGGCCGCCTCGCTCACCGCCTGCCGCGCCGCCAGTATATGGCGGCCCATCGAGACGAAGCCGTGGATCTGACCGAGCCAGGGCCGCAGGATCAGAGGCACGCCTTCGATCCGCAGACGCTCGGCATAGGCCGTGCCTTCGTCGGCAAGAATGTCGTGGCCGGCGATCACGACGAATGCAGGTGCCACGCCGGCAAGGCTTGATGCCAGCAGCGGCGAGACGCGCCAGTCCGTGATGTCGTCCGGCCTCCGCACATAGTGGTCGCGGAACCAGGCCATGGTGGCGGCGGTGAGCCCGAAGCCGTCGCCGAAACGCCGATAGCTGTCCGCCGTCTGGCGGGCGTCGGTGTTGGGATAGATCAGGACCTGCGCGGCAAGCGGCGGCGCCAGCCCGTCGCGGGCAAGCAACGCCAGAACGGCGGCAAGGTTGCCGCCGGCGCTGTCACCGGCAACGGCGATACGGGCCGGGTCGACGCCGAGCGCGCCGGCATTCTGCGCCATGAAGCGGAGCGCTGCCGTGCAATCCTCGAGCCCGGCGGGAAATTTATGCTCCGGCGCCAGTCGGTAATCGGGGTAGACCACGACGGCGTTGCTCAGATTGGCCAGCCATCGGCAGATCTCGTCATGCGAGGAGAGATTGCCTATGACCCAGCCGCCGCCATGCAGATAGAGCACGGCGCGCGCCCCGGTGCGCGGCGCGCCGATGCCGCGATGGATGCGGATCGTGACCGGGCCGTTCGGCCCATCGATCTCTTGCCGCAAGGTCGCCGCCACTGGCTCGTGTTCGCCCTGCTGTGTCGGGAACGAAGCGTTATAGGCGGCCCGAGCCGCCGCCACACTACCGTCTTCGAAAGGCTCGCCGCCGGCCGCACGGCCCATCTCAAGGACGTGCAAAGCATCAGGGTCAAGCGTCATCGCCATCTCCATCGAAAGCAATTCCAGGAAAAGTGTACGGCGGTTTTCCCTTGGGAATTGCGTGAAAACAAGAGATAGGGCGGTTCGCCGTTGCCGCGAAACGGCGAACCGTTCTAGGCGAGGAGACTGCTTGCCTCGTCCTCGGTCAACAGCGCCGGCTGGACGACATCACCGGTGATGGCGACGGAACTTTTCGTTTCACCGGAGTGCAGAATGGCCTCCATGATCTCCAGCACATGCAGCGCCAGATTGCCGGACGCACGGGGTGCGGCGCCTGTCTTCAGCGAACGCACCAGATCGGCGACGCCGAGCATGCGGTAATTGGCACGATCAGGCGCCGCATAGGGCCAGTTGCGGGCGCCGTAGAACTCGCTTTCGCTGGCGAAATCCTTCCACTGCGCGCCACGTTCGGACAGCGAGACGGTGCCGCCGAACGTGTCGGGATCGGGCAGGCGCAGCGAGCCTTCCGTGCCGTGCAATTCGATCGGATGGTTGGAATGCTTGAAGACGTCCCATGAGGCGCCGAAGGTAACGGTGGCGCCCGAGCGGAATTCGAGCAGGGACAGCACGTTGGTCGGCGTCCCGACCTTGAATGTCGTGTTCTTGAACGGCCCTTCGGCCGTGATCAGGCGTTCCTCCTGGCCGCGTGTCGCCAAAGCCATGACGCGCGCGACCGGGCCGAGCAGATTGACCAGCATGGTCAGGTAATAGGGACCCATGTCGAACACCGGGCCGCCGCCCCGCTGATAGTAGAACTGCGGATTGGGGTGCCAGTGCTCCATGCCGCGCCCCATCATGAAGGCGGTGCCGGTGACCGGGCGGCCGATGGCGCCCTCATCCATCAGGCGGCGGGCGCGGCGTCCGGCGGCGCCGAGGAAGGTGTCGGGCGCCGAGCCGAGCAGCACGCCGCGCTTGGCCGCCTCCGCCACCAGACGGCGCCCATCGCTGGCCGACGTCGCCAGCGGCTTTTCGGTGAAGACGTGTTTTCCCGCCGAAAGGGCTGAAAACGAAATGTCGAAATGCGCGGCGGGAATGGTCAGGTTCAGGACCAGATCGATCTCGGGGTCGGCCAGTAGCGCATCGACACCGAGCGCCCGGATGCCATATTCCTTGGCCCGCAACGCCGCCATGTCGGCGGAGATATCGGCGCAGGCGCTCAGTTCGATTCCACCGAAAATGGCGGCATTGCGCAGGTAGGTCATCGAGATGTTGCCGCATCCGATGACGCCAATTCCCAGCTTCGCCTTTGATCTTGCCTGCATTTCTGGTCGGTCCTCTCACTAGGCTCATGCTCTCCCGGATCCGCTGCGCCGGCAACGGATCGTGGTGGAAGAGCGCTATACAACATTTTAAATCTTGACGCGCGTAAAATTTTTATAGATCATGCGAAAATGCTGGTGCAACGTCGGGAGGCTGCCAGCCCGAGGAGGAGAAAATGACAGACCGGAAAAAACGGCCGGGCGCCGATGCGAATCCCGTTGGCCATGAGCGCATTGGATATTTCCGTCGCGGCCAGGGACCGCGACGCGGTCAGGCATAGATCACCTTGGCCCCGGTCCTATCAAGCTGGCTGCGTATCGGGTCGGACAGGCCATCGTCGGTGATCACAACATCGACGCTCGACAGCGAAAATGCCTTGGAGGTCCCGCTGACACCCCATTTGCTCGAATCCGCAAGGAGGACAACGCGCCGGGCCATGCGCACGAGGTTTCGCTTCGTTCGCGCCATGTCTTCGTTCACGTCGACCACATCCAGTGACGAGTCAATCGCATGCGCTCCAACAAAGACCTGATGCGCTACCAAGCCGCCGAGAGCCGTGTCGGCATCGGTGATCAGCGTGCTCACCGTGTCTGGATAGACCCGGCCACCGATCATGTGAACGTCGAGCCCGGGCCGATGCATCAGATGCTGCACGATATTCATCGCCGTGGCCGCGACCACGACATTGCTGAGTGGCGGTAACAGCATGGCAACCTGCATCAGTGTCGAGCCGCCGTCGAAGATGACCGATTGGTTGTCCTCGAACAGTTCCACCGCTGCCCGGGCGATGCGTTTCTTTGCATCGAGGTTCGTTTGCATCCGCCGGGCGAACGCGGCCGTGGTCGAATCTGTGGTCCGGGTCACCGCTCCTCCACGGGTCTTGGTCAGCAGTCCCTTGCGGTCCAGTATCTCGAGGTCGGAGCGCACCGTGACTTCCGACACGCCAAAACCGTCTGACAGGTCCTTGATGCGAACCTGTCCGCTGCGTTGCACTTCACCCAGGATCGATTGGCGTCTCTGCTCTGACAACATTGCCTTGTCCTTGCCTCCATGCGCCATGCGATCGCCCTGGCCTCGGTTCACTCTACCAAAAATACGCGAATTCGAAAGATTTCGAAAGATTGCATTTGTCATTTCTTTCGCAAACACTGGGTCCGGGATTTTGAAATCAATCGATTGGAGAGTTTTGGACTCATGAGCCTCGGAACCAAGGTGCGCCTCGCGCGCCTCTTCTCACATCCATCGGGGAATCTTTTTGGCGGCGCGGTCGACCACTTTGTCGGCTATGGCGACGTGCGCAAAGGCGGCCTTGCCGATCTGCCGGGCGCGCTTGCACGCGTCATGGTGGGCAAACCCGACTACGTCAGCATCCAGCCCGGCACCGCGCGCCATCTGTGGCCGCAATATGCGGGCAAGGCTTCGCTGGTGATCCAGGCCGGCTGCTTCACCCCAGACGATCGCATCAGTGAACTGATTGCAACGCCCGAGGATGCGGTGCGCGCTGGCGCCGATGCGTTGGCCGTGGCCATTCCGGTGCGCGGCGCGACCGAGGGCAAATACATTCGCTGGCTGACCGATTCGGTGAATGCGGCGGCCCGCTATGGTATGCCGGTGGTGGCGCATATCTATCCTCGCGATTTCACCGACGGGGCAAAGATCGTCTTCACCCCCGACGAGATCGCCTATGCGGCGCGCATCGGCTACGAGTCCGGCGTCGACGTGATCAAGATCGGCTACACGGGCGATTTCGAGTCGTTCCAAGAGACCGTGCGAACCTGCCCGGTGCCGGTTGTGATCGCGGGTGGGCCGAAGACCGATACGCTGCTCGGCGCGCTTCAGCAGACGGCGGACGCCATCCGCGCCGGCGCGCGCGGGGCCGTGGTGGGCCGCAATCTCTGGGGGCATGGCGATCCTCAGAAGGCAGCGCTTGCCTTTCGGGGCGTCATCCATGACGGCCTTTCGGCGCAAGACGCCTTGGCGAGAGCGGGGGCGGCCTGAGCGATGCCCACCGTTCCCTCAATCCTCGGCTTCGGTGCTATTGCGATCGACGACATCGTCTATGTCGATCAGCCGTTGTCGGCGGGCAAGGGGAAGGTTCTGCAAAGTGCCCGAGCTTTCGGGGGAAATGTCGCGACGGCCCTTGCCACCGTCGCGCGGCTCGGCGGAGCCGCCGGGTTCGTCGGATGGCTGGGCAGTGCCGCGGACGACGCCGTGCTGTGCGATCTCGTTGCGAGCGGCGTTGAAACGGCATTCGCGCCGCGCCACCCGGATGCGCGCCCGGTGCGCTCGCGGATCACCGTCGGCTCGGATGGGGAGCGGTTCATCGCGTATGACGATGAAGCGATGCTGGGCACCGCGCTGGACTTTCCGGATGAAGTCCTCAGCCGCGCGACCGTCCTGATCGTCGATGGTTATGCGATCCGGTCACTGGATGTCGTGGCCCGGGCTCGCGATCTCGGCCTTGCGATCCTCGGCGATATCGAATGGAGCAGCGGCCCAGCCACGGATCGGCTGATCGCGCTCTGCGACCATCTCATTCTTCCGCTCGGTTTTGCGCGGACTGCCACGGGGTGCCGATCGCCCGCCGAGATGCTCGATGCATTATGGTTGCCGTCGCGGGCCGCCGTTGTTCTGACCGATGGCGGCAGGGGCGTGTACTATCGCGGGCGTGAAGAGACACGGCTCTGGCACCTGCCGCCGCACCGGGTTGCCGTCGTCGACTCGACCGGCGCCGGTGACTGCTTTCACGGCGCCTATGCCCATGCATTGACGCGCGGGGCCGACACCGCAGGCCGGGTGGCATTCGCTGCCGCGGCGGCGGCCCTTTCGATAACGGGGCGTGGCGGGCGCGAGGCGCTTCCGACGAATGACCGGGTCACGGACCTGCTGGCGTCGGCGAACGCGCCGTCGGCAGTCGAACTGAAATATGCGGAACTCGATACCGGAACATAGCCTGAAACGATCCGAGGAAACATTTTCACAGGTGAAAATAAGCCAAGGAGAATAACAAAATCAACGGCTTAGACTTGTGGAGGGAGGAAGATGGCAGAAGTCATTCTTGAGAATATTTGCAAAACCTACGGGAACAATTTTCGCGCAATCGACCAATTGAACCTGTCGGTCGAGGACGGCGAGTTCTTGATTCTCGTCGGGCCGTCCGGCTGCGGCAAATCCACCGCGTTGCGAATGATCGCGGGATTGGAGGACATCACCAGCGGCAGCCTTCGGATCGGCGGTACCGACGTCGTCGACATGCCGCCCAAGGACCGCGACATCGCGATGGTCTTCCAGAGCTACGCGCTCTACCCGCATATGACCGTGTTCGAAAACATCGCCTTTTCGATGCGGCTGGCAGGCAAGCCCAAGGCCGAACGCAAGAAGCGCGTGGACGAGATCGCCAAGACCCTTCAGCTGACGTCTTTGCTGGACAGCAAACCCGCCAACCTTTCCGGCGGACAGCGTCAAAGGGTTGCCATGGGCCGCGCCATGGTTCGCGAGCCGGCCGCCTTTCTGATGGACGAGCCCCTTTCCAATCTGGACGCGAAGTTGCGCGTGCAAATGCGCGCCGAAATCACCAGCCTGCAAAAGCAGCTCGGCGTCACGACCATATACGTGACCCACGACCAGACCGAAGCGATGACGATGGGGGACAGGGTCGCGGTGTTGAAGGGTGGCGTGCTGCAGCAGGTCGACACGCCCAAGAGGCTCTATGAATCACCGGTGAACGCCTTCGTTGCCGGCTTCATCGGCTCTCCTTCGATGAGCCTTTTCGAAGCGACCCTGACGGGCGACGAGCTTATGGCCGGCGCCTTCACCATCCGGCTGCAGGATGCGGCCTTCGTGCGCAGGCCGGGTTTGAGATCATATGCGGGGCGCAAGGTCGTGTTCGGGATTCGACCGGAGCATCTCTATGACAGCAGCCTCGAATCCGGCCGCAAATATCAGACGATACCGGCAAAGGTGACCTCGATCGAAGAACTCGGATCCGAACACATCGTCCATCTCAACATCGACGCGGTCCGGGTGGACTCCGGCGACCCTGACGCGGTGCAGGATTTCGGCCTGGCGTCGAATGCGGTGGCGAAATTCGAACCGGTCAGCACAGTCCGTTCCGGCTCGGAAATCAGGTTGGCCCTGGATGACGCCAAGCTGCATTTCTTCGATCCCGAGACGCATCTGGCGATCTGAATATCCGCGACGAGACCCGCGAGCGAGGGTGAGGCGCCCGCATAAGAAGACTTCTGAATAACCAGACGATCGGCCGCATTGTGCGGTCGATCCTAAAGAAGGAGGAGAAAATGATGTTTCGTATAAAACCCGCGATGCTGAAAATGGCCGCGGCCGCATGGTTGCTTGGCGCAACCGGTACCATGGCGGCGGACACGACGCTGGAATTCACCCAATGGTGGGAGCCCGAATTGCCGGCTGGCTCGCTCAGGGCAATCATGGATGACTTCGAGGCAGCAAACCCCGGAATCAAGGTGACGCTGGTCAGCGGCCCCTACGCGACCACGCGAGACCAGATCTCGGTTGGTGCTGCAACTGGAACGCTCAGCGACGTCGTCGGTCTCGACGGTGCCTGGGTGAACAATCTGAATGCGCAGAACGCACTCGCCGACATGAGCCCGATGATGGATGCGAGCGGTTTCGACAAGAGCCAGGTCGCGGACATCATCAAGGTGGACGGCAAGGCGGTGATGTTTCCCGTGGCTTCCTTCGTCTATCCGGTCTTCGTGAATTTGGACCTCGCCGCCCAGGCGGGCGTGACCAAGCTGCCGTCGACCCGTGCCGAGTTTCTCGAAGCCGCCAAGAAGATGACGCACGCCGACAAGAACCAGTATGGCTGGGTGCTGCCCCTGTCGCTGCAAACGCCATCCGGCGTCCAGAACGACATGATGTCATGGGTTTGGGCTTCGGGTCAGTCGATGATGGCGAACGGCAAGCCAGCCCTTGAGGGCAAACCGGTGGTGGATATGCTCACCTTCGTCAAATCACTCAACGACGCCGGCACCATCTCGCCCGGCATCGCCACCAAGACCGAGCAGGAAAAGGTCGAGGAATTCGTCAACGACCGCGTCGGAATGATGATCGACTCGCTCGCGCATGTGAACCTCATCCGCAAGCGCAATCCCAAGCTGAACTTCGACCTCATCCCGGTCCCGGTCGTGGAAAACTATACCGGCAAGCGCGGCCTTCCCTATGCCTCCTGGGGCATCGGCATCTCTGCTGTTTCGAAACATCAGGAAGAGGCCTGGAAACTCGTCCAATATCTGATGAGTGAAAAGGTGAACGCCAAGCTCGTGTCGCTTGCAAACGCCTTCCCAGGCAACGTCAACGCCAAGCCCGATTTCGTGACCTCGGACAAGGCTTTCGGCAAGGCTTTTGAAATCTTCAAGACCGGCTATCTCGCCAATGAGTTCACGGGTCTGCCGGTCGCTGAAGACCTGATGACCCAGTTCGACGTGCAAGCCCAGAAGATGCTCGCCGGCGAGCAGTCTCCGGAACAAGCCGCTGCCGCCGCTCAGAAGGGCTGGACGGCGAAATTCTGATCGGCCCGTTCCCGTCTGCTGTCTCTACCGGGTGGCCTGACTTCGGGCCACCCGGCAATAACGGATCGGCAATTTTAGATGGACCTGTTTCCGAAGCTTACCTTCTCTTGAAGGCGTATCCCAAGGTTGGCACATGACCCGGCAAAAGCGCTCCCACCACAAGCTGAAACGAGCGGTCGCACCCTACCTCTATCTGACGCCCTCGCTGCTCATAATCGGGCTTCTGATGCTGCTGCCGATGGTGACGGTGATTGCCTATTCGTTCCAGAACAGCGCGGTGCTGCGTCGCGACCCATCCTTTGCCGGACTGAAACACTACCAGGCGATCTTCGACGACCCCGTGTTCTGGGCTTCGCTGTGGCACACGCTCTACTTCACATGCATGAGTGTCATTTTCCACATGACCATCGGCATGGTCTTCGCGCTGATGCTGAACAACGACCGCATCAATCCGACACTGCGCAATATTCTGCGCGTGCTCTACATACTGCCCTGGCTGTTCACCGCGGTGATTATCGCCGTGATCTGGCGCCTCCTGCTTGAGCCGAACGGTGTCGTGAACAGCATTCTCATGCAAATCGGCATCATCGGTTCCAAGGTCGAGTGGTTTTCCTCGCCTGAAACCGCGCTGCACGCCGTTACCTTCGCCAATATCTGGGCGGGCTATCCGCTCTTCATGGTCAGCCTGCTCGCGGGTTTGCAGGGCATTCCCAAGGATTTCTACGAGGCCGCCGATATCGACGGGGCGAAGGCCTACCAGAAGCTGATCTTCATCACCATCCCGCAGCTGATGCCGATCATCATCAGCATCTCGCTGCTCGACTTCATCTGGACCATGCAGGTCTTCCCGTTGATCTGGATAACGACGGGCGGCGGCCCGATCTACTCGACCGAGGTCCTCAGCACCTACACGTACAAGCTGGCGTTTTCGAGCTACAACCTGTCGCAGGCTTCGGCGAGCGCTGTGGTCATCTTGTTGATCTCTCTCGGCCTGACGCTGTTCTATATTCGCTATCAAAAGGCTCGGTAGTCCCATGAGGAAAAGGCATACGCCGAAAGACAGGCTGATCACCGCCGCGCTCCATGTAGCGCTTGCAGCGGGGCTCTTTTTCGCGGCATTCCCGATCTACTGGATGCTGAACAGTTCGTTCAAATCGAACACCGAAATCTTTGCCCTGCCACCGACCATCCTGCCAAAGGCATTCACGCTGGAAGCCTATGCTGCCATCCTCGGCGACCCGGTAAAGCTGCGCTTCTTCTTCAACAGCTATTTCGTGGCGGGAGCGGTGACCGTTCTGACGGTGGTGATCGCCTTGCTGGCGGCCTACGGCTTCAGCCGCTTCAACTTCCGCGGCAAGGGCAGCCTGAACACGCTCATCATCAGCACGCAGACCATTCCGCCGATCACACTTTTGATCCCCTTCTTCGGGCTTGTCGTCTCATACGGTATTTTCGATACCTACGTCGCACTGATCCTGACTTACCTGGTGTTTACACTGCCATACGCGATCCTGCTGATGACGGGATATCTGAACACCTTGCCCCGCGATCTAGATGAAGCGGTGGCTGTCGATGGCGGCACCAGTTGGACAGCGCTTTGGCGGGTGATTGTCCCGATTTCACTGCCTGGTATCGTGGCGACGTCGGTCTACACCTTCCTGTTATGCTGGAACGAATTTCTGTTTGCGCTGACGCTGACGAAGTCAACGTCCATGCGCACCGTCCCGATCGGCATCCAGCTGTTGATGGGCCAGCACGCCTTCGAATGGAACCAGATGATGGCGATGAGCGTGCTCGGCTCGCTACCGCTCTTGCTGATCTACCTCGTTGCCCAGAGGTACTTCCTCGCCGGCATGACCGCGGGCTCGGTCAAATAGGATGTCCTTCCCACGGCGACGCAGCGTGGCATCAAGTAATGAGCAGTGTCAAGGATTGAAAGGATGAACGTGAAAGACCTCAAAGTCGGCTGCCAGACCTTTACATGGGAAATGCTCGGCGACCGTTTTGTCGGTGGCCCCGACGATCTCCTGAAGGCGATTGCCGACGGCGGTTACTCCGGCATCGAGATCACCGACACCATGATCGGCCGCTACGCCGACCGGCCGTCGGAGTTCGCCGCCGCGCTGAAATCCTCCGGCCTGACGCTCGTTTCCTTCGCCTTCGGCTCGAGGAGCGGTTTCACGCTCAAGGAGGAGATCGGCGCCGACCTCGAGGCGGCGCAGCGCTGGATCGACTTCGCTTCCACCTTTCCCGGCGCGCTGGTGTCGATGGGGTCGGCAACCGTGGTGTCCGACGGGCCGCGCGGCGACAAGTTCGCCATCGCGGCGGAGGTCTACAACAAGGCTGGCGAGCTTGGCCGCAAGGCCGGTGTCCAGGTGGCGGTGCATCCGAGTTCGCACCACAACACGCTGCTGTTCGACCGCGCCGACTACGACAGGATCTTTGCCTTGCTGGACCGCGATCTGGTCGGCTGGGTGCCGGATACCGGTCATATCTTGCGCGGCCACAAGGACATGGCCGATACGCTGCGCACCTATCGCGATCGCATCCGCTACATCCATTTGAAGGACGTCGACGCCAACGGCACCTGGGCGATGCTGGGCAAGGGGGTCTGCGACACGCCGGCGGTTATCGAGGTCGCCGGCGCCGCCCCGCGTTTCAACGGCTGGCTGGTGCTCGAAGAGGAATCCGAAACGGCCGCCGCCGATCCCGCCGGGGCGGTCAAGACCAACCGCCAGACGATGCGCAGCTACGGCGCCTGAAGAAACGAGACGATGATCAAGAAACAAGACAGACGCCTTAGGGTCGGTGTGCTCGGCTGCGGCCCGATCGCGCAGTTCGCGCATCTGGAATCCTGCGTGAAAGCCGGCAATGCCGATCTCTACGCCATCTGCGACGCGGCCCCCGACCTGCTCGCGCGCATGGGCGCCACCTACGAGCCGCAAAAAATGTATGCCGACTATGACGCCATGCTCGCCGATCCCGAGCTGGAGGCGGTGATCGTCGCCACTTCGGACGCCTATCACGTGCCCATGTCGATCAAGGCGCTCGACGCCGGAAAGCACGTGCTGTGTGAAAAGCCGATCGGCACTTCGGTCGAGGAGGGCGAGGCGCTGGCGGCGGCGGTGAAGCGTTCGGGCAAGGTGCTGCAGGTCGGGCACATGAAGCGCTTCGATCCGGCGCTGGAGGCCGCACGCGACTTCGTCCGTGACGAGATGGGCGAGGTGCTGGCGCTGAAGGCCTGGTATTGCGATTCCACCCATCGCTACACCAACACCGATGCCGTGCAGCCGCTGCCGGTCACCAGCAAGCTGGCCAGGAAACCTTCGGGCAATCCGAAGGCGGACCTGCGGCAATATTTCATGCTGGCGCATGGCTCGCATCTCGTCGACACGGCCCGCTTCCTGTGCGGCGAGATCACCGCCGTGCGCGCCCGCCTCAATGAACGCTTCGGCGCCTATTGCTGGTTCGTCGAAACCGAATTCGCCGGCGGCGCGCTCGGTCATCTCGATCTCACCGTCGCCGTGCGCATGGATTGGCACGAAGGGTTCCAGCTCTATGGCGAGAACGGTTCCGTCATCGCCAAAACCTTTAACCCCTGGTACTTCCGCGCCAGCGAGGTCGATATCTTTCATGAGAAGGATGCGACCTCGCGCAAGCCGCTTGGCGCCGACGGCCACTTCTTCCGCCGCCAGTTGGAAGGTCTTGCCGACACGGTGCTGACCGGAACGCCGATGCGCGGCGCCAATGTCGAGGACGGCATCGCCTCGATCCGCGCCATGGTGGCGATTGCCCGTTCTGTCGAGACAGGCGAGCGGGTCGAACTCGCCTCGGTTTCGGGTGGGGTCTGATGCGCCTCGGCATCTTCGCCAAGACTTTCCCGGGAACAGATCCCGCCGCCGTGCTGGCTGCGGTGAAGCAGACCGGATATGAGACGACGCAGTTCAATCTTGCTTGCGCCGGCCTGCCGTCTATGCCGGATGCCGTCCCGGCGGATGCCAGCGCTTCCATCCGCGCTGCAGTGCAATCATCAGGCGTTTCGCTTGCAGCCCTCTCGGGCACCTACAACATGGCGCATCCCGACAGGGCGGTGCGCGATGATGGTCTTCGCCGTCTTGGCGTCGTCATCAAGACGGCTGCATCCCTCGGCATCCCGCTGGTCACCCTTTGCACCGGATCGCGCAATATCGCCGATCAATGGGCCTATCATCCCGAAAATGCCACGCCTTCCGCCTGGTTCGACATGGCTGCCGAGATGGGCAAGGCGCTGGCGCTGGCCGAGGATGCCGGCGTCGATCTCGGCATCGAGCCCGAACAGGCCAACATCGTAACCTCGGCCAGCGACGCGACACGTCTGATCGCCGACATGCGCTCGAAGCGACTGAAGATCGTGCTCGATCCGGCCAATCTGTTCGAGTACGCCACGCCGGACGAGGCACGTGCCATCGTCGCCGCCGCGATCGATGAGGCTGCCGGCCACATCGCCATGGCGCATGCCAAGGACCGGCATGGTGACGGCCGCTTCGCCACGGCAGGGCAAGGCATCGTCGATTTTCCGGATTTCGTCGCGCGGCTGAAGGCTGTGGGCTTCGACGGCGCGCTCGTCACGCACGGACTGCCCGGCGATGAGGCGCCCGATGTCGCCGCCTTCCTGCGAGGGCTGCTCTGATGGGCGACGCGCCGACGATCATGCTACGCGACGATGCCGCGCTTCGTGTCTTCGACACGGGGCAGGGCGGGCTACCCGTCGTCTTTCAGCATGGTCTCGGCGGTGATGCCAACCAGGTGGCGCAGAACTTTCCTGACCAACCATCATACCGCCGGCTGACCGTGGAATGCCGCGCGCAGGGCGGCTCCAGCGCCGGCAGCAAGCGTCCGTTCTCGATCGCCATGTTCGCCGACGATGTGCTGGCCGCCGCCGACGCCGCCGGCCTCGACCGTTTCGTTGCCGGCGGCATTTCGATGGGCGCGGCCATTGCCTTGCGGCTTGCCGCCCGCCATCCGGAACGCGTGCTTGGCTTGGTGCTGGTGCGTCCTGCCTGGGCCTTCGACGCGGCGCCGCAAAACATGCGTCCCTACATGGACGTGGCGGAACTCATTCGCCGGCTTCCGCTGGCGGAGGCCCGCGATGCCTTCGAGTCCTCCGCGACATCGGCCCACTTTCGCGCGGAAGCACCGGACAATCTCGCCTCGCTGCTCGGCTTCTTCGCGCGCGAAAACGCAACCGTCTTTGCCGAAGTGATGCAGGCGATCGCCAATGATGGACCTGGCGTGACGCAGGCGGCGGCCGCTCGCCCCGCAATTCCCTCGCTGGTCATCGGCAGCGACATCGATCTCGTCCATCCCCTGGCGACCGCCCACGAGCTTGCTGAGACCATCCCCAATGCGGCCTTCGTCGAGGTGACGCCGAAAGCGGCCGACAAGGATCGCCATTTCGCCGAAATCCGCGCCGCTATCGGCGGATTTCTCGACAGACATTTCAACAATCAGGACCAATCATGACTTCCAAGCCCCTGTCAGGCCCGGCCGCTATCGCCGCATTGCCGCGCGATCGCTTGATCGCCGAATTCTCGCTCTGGTCCGCCAATCTCGCCAATTTCGAGAGCGACCTCAGGCGCATCGAACCCCATGTCGATCTGCATCACATCGATGTGGCGGACGGCCATTTCGCGCCATCCTTCCTGTTCTTCCCCGATCTCGTCGCCCGCATCGCCGGACTGACGGCCAAACCCATCCATGTCCATCTGATGGTCGATGCCGCAATCGTCGAGGCGCAGACGCGCCAGTTCATCGATGCCGGCGCCGACATGATCAGCGTCCATGCCGAAAACGGCGAGGCGGGATTGCGCGCCGTGCGGCTGGCGCGCGAACTCGGCGCCGAAGCGGGCGTCGTGTTGAGGCTTGAGACGCCGGTCGAGGCAGTGAAGCCTTTCGTCTCCGAGGTCGCCTTCGTCACGCTGCTCGGCACCGCGATCGGCGTGAAGGGTCAGAGCCTGTCGGACAAGGCATGCGAAAGGCTGGGCGCTGCCCGTGCCATCTTGCGAGGAGCCGGCCGTGAGGCAGAAGTGGTGCTTGCCGCTGACGGCGGCATCCGCCACGAAACCGTGCCCTTGCTGCGTGCCGCCGGTGCGGAGACCGTGGTTCTCGGTTCGCTCGCCTTCGGCGACAAGGATCTCGCCGGCCGCATCGGCTGGCTGCATGGGCTGAAGGTTGCGGCATGACCACTGAAGCCGCCCTCGCGATCGATCTTGGCGGCACCGAGCTTCGTGCCGCGCTGGTCGACCGTGACGGCAAGATCCTGGCCTTCGCCGCCGTGCCGACGCAGGCACAGGCCGGACCCGACGTGGTGATCGGCCAGATCGAGGCGCTGGCCGCGACCGTGCATGCCGAGGCGCCGGGCCTCGCCGTTGTCGGCGTCGGCGTCGGCGCGCCGGGGCCGCTCGACCCGCTGGCCGGCATCGCCGTCGGACCGCCGACGCTGGCCGGCTGGCAGGATGTGCCGCTGGCTGACATCCTCGAGCGTAGGCTCGGCCTGCCGGTGCGGCTGGAAAACGATGCCAACGCGGCAGCACTTGGCGAATGGCGCTTCGGTGCCGGCCATGGCGCCCGCTCGCTGGTCTTCGTCACGGTTTCCACCGGCATTGGCGGCGGTGTCGTTGTCGACGGGCGCATCTTGCATGGCCGCCGTGGGCTGGCCGCGGAGATCGGTCATATGACCATCACCAACGAGGGCGAGCGCTGCGTGTGCGGCGTCGTCGGCTGCTTCGAGGCCATCGCCTCGGGCACGGCACTTGGCCGCCGCGCCAACGCCGCGACATCGGCCTTTGACGGCTCGACGTTGCGCCGCCTCTCGGCCAATGCCGAGGTCACCGGCCGCCACGTGGTCGAGGCGGCGCGGCTGCAGGACGGCCTCGCTCTGGCCCTGCTCGAGGAAGAAGCACGCTGGCTGGGCGTCGGCTTCACCAATTTGCTGCACCTCTATTCGCCCGACGTGCTGGTCGTCGGCGGCGGCATCGCCAATGGGCTAGACCTGATGCATCCGGTCATCGAGGCGACCATCCGGCAGCGCGCCATGCGCGCTTACCGTGATGTGCCGGTCGTCCAGGCCCAGCTCGGCCGCCACGCCGGGCTGGTCGGCGCCGCCAGCCTTGTCCTGTTCGACGATGGCAGCCTGGCAGCCCGCATGCCCGTCGGTCCAAGCACGTTTCCCGAAGCGAGGAGGGACTTCAACGGCTGAGTTCATGCTCGACGGTGCGCGCATCAATCAGGTCGATCCGTCCCACTGCCATCTCTTCGCTGCCGATGCAGAGCGCTGGCGCCGCTCGGCAAGACCCGTTCCGCGTGACATCGTCACCCACATGAAAATGGCCGGAGGCATCGCTGCCTCCGGCCATTCGTATTGCTAAACGACCGCGCGAATTACTCGGCAGGAACGATATCCGCCGGCAGGCTGTCGTCGGCCGTGCCGGCCAAAGCCCTGGCGAGCTTGGCCTCGTCGAGCTCGCCTTCCCAGCGCGCGACGACCAGTGTGGCGACGGCATTGCCGATGAAGTTGGTCAGCGCCCGGCATTCCGACATGAAGCGGTCGACGCCGAGGATCAGCGCCATGCCGGCGACCGGCACCGAAGGCACCACCGAAAGCGTCGCGGCAAGCGTGATGAAGCCGGCGCCGGTGATGCCGGCGGCACCTTTCGAGGACAGCATCGCCACCAGCAGCAGCAGGATCTGGTCGCCCATCGACAGATGGATGTTCGTCGCCTGCGCGATGAACAGCGCGGCCAGCGTCATGTAGATGTTGGTGCCGTCAAGGTTGAAGGAATAGCCGGTCGGGATGACCAGGCCAACCACCGAGCGCTTGGCGCCGGCCTTCTCCATCTTCTCCATCAGCGAGGGCAGGGCCGCTTCCGACGAGGAGGTGCCCAGCACCAGCAGCAGCTCTTCCTTGATGTAGCGCAGCAGCGACAGGATGGAAAAGCCGTTGTAGCGGCAGACCGCGCCCAAGACGACGAACACGAACAGCAGAGACGTCGCGTAGAAGGTGCCGACCAGCATGGCGAGGTTGATGACCGAACCTATGCCGTATTTGCCGATGGTGAACGCCATGGCGCCGAACGCGCCGATGGGGGCGGCCTTCATCAGCACGCTGACCAGCTTGAACATCGGCGCCATCAGCGCCTGCAGGAAGTTGAGCACCGGCGCGCCCTTGTCGCCGACCAGCGCCAGCGCGATACCGAACAGCACCGAGAAGAACAGCACCTGCAAGATGTCGCCGTCGGCGAAGGCGCCGACGATCGTGCCGGGGATGATGTTCATCAGGAAGCCGGTGACCGACTGGTCATGCGCCTTGGCGGCGTAGGTGTTGACGGTCGAGGCATCGAGCGTCGCCGGGTCGATGTTGAAGCCGGCGCCCGGCTGCACGACATTGGCGACGACAAGGCCGATGATGAGGGCCAGCGTCGAGAAGGTGAGGAAGTAGAGCATCGCCTTGCCGGCAACGCGGCCGACCTTCTGCAGGTCGCTCATGCCGGCGATGCCGGTCGCCACGGTCAGGAAGATGACCGGGGCGATGATCATCTTGACCAGCTTGATGAAGGCGTCGCCGAGCGGCTTCATGCTCTCGCCGATCGACGGATAGAAGTGACCGAGCAGGATGCCGACGGTGATCGCGACGAGCACCTGCACGTAGAGTTGGGCATAGAAAGGCTTGCGCTGCGCGGCAGCCGCGCCTGATTGGTCTGCGATGTGCATCGAACTCTCCCTGGCCGGATGGACGGAACCCGCCCTGCGTGACTTCTCCCATCGCGGCGTTCCGGTCGCCCGCCGCTGGCAAGGAGTTTGCAAGCGATGTGCCAGATCGGGGGAAGCCGTGAATCCCGGGATTTCTGCGGTTGTCCGGTGCTTTGCGGCAAATGCCTGTGCGGATTTCCGCACAGGCACCGTTTGCCTGGGCGGAATTACGCATTACACTGGCCGCCAAGCCGCGAAGAAACGGGGCCGCGAAAAAAAGGGAGAGGGCAGACGCCGCAAGCAGGCACCGATAGCGGGTCCGCAGGGTTTCCGGGCCGTGAATTGCTGCGCGAGGCGGTGGCCCGGCTGCGCGATGGCCGCTGGCTTGTTATCGTCGTCGCCCTCGCGATCCTGGCGGGCGCGATCGCCGTTGCCGGACGCATTGCCACCGGCCAGGCGACCAATGGTCTGCGTGATGGCGCGCTCGCCGCCCTGCCGCTGGCGGCGGGAACGCTGACAGGCGAAATCGAGAAACAACGCCTGGTGCCGCTGGTGCTGGCTCGCGACGATGCGGTGCGTGGGGCGCTGCGCCGGGCCGGAAAGATGCAGGAAGCGGCCCTCAACGAAAAGCTCAAGGCGATCGCCGGCGATGCCTCCGCGTCCGCCATCTATGTCATCGACACGGCGGGCATCGCCATATCGGCCAGCAATGCCGGCGAGCCGACGAGCTTCGTCGGCATCGACTATAATTTTCGCCACTATTTCAACGAGGCGATGTCAAAGGGGTCGGCCAGCCAATATGGCCTCGGCACGATCAGCGGCCGGCCGGGCCTCTACCTTGCCAGCCGCGTCGACGACAATGGCAAGCCGCTGGGCGTCGCGGTGCTGAAGGTCGAACTCGACGGCGTCGAAGCCAATTGGCGCTCCAGCGGGTTTCTCGTTTTCGTCACGGACGAACGCGGCGTCGTGCTGGCCACCAGCCAGCCTGAGTGGCGGTTTCACGCGCTGGCGCCGCTCTCCGCCGAAGACGCCGCAGCTGCCCACGAGCAACTGCAACTGGACGATGCCGCCTTCGAACCCCTGCCGATACGGCGCGGTGCCGGCGACGGCCTGGCCACCATCGACGGCCCCGGCAAGCCACGTCAATTTGTCGAGGTGGTGCAGGACCTGCCCGGCGCGGTTCCCGGCTGGCGCCTTTGGGTGCTGACGCCGGCGGATGCCGCTCTCTCGTCGGCGGCCAACACGGCGCGGCTGACGACGCTGCTCGGGTTGCTGCTGACCGGCCTGCTTGCCTACGTATTCACAAGGCGCCGCCGCACACGCCGGCTGCGGCAGGAGGCGCTGGCGCGCATGAATGCCGAGCTGGAAAGCCGGGTCAGCACACGGACCGCCGAGCTGACACTCTCCAACACCGCGCTCGCCGGCGAGATCGCCGAGCGCGAAAATGCCGAGGCCAAGGTTCGCCGGCTGCGCGACGATCTCGCCCAGGCCAACCGGCTCTCCATCCTCGGCCAGATCGCCGCCGGCGTGGCGCATGAGATCAACCAGCCGGTCGCCGCCATCCGCACCTATGCCGAGAATGCCGGACGTTTTCTCGACAGCGGCAAGACCCAACCGGCGAGCGGTAATCTGACCTCGATCGTCTCGATGACCGAGCGCATCGGCGCCATCACCAGCACCTTGCGCACCTTTGCCCGCCGGCCCGGTGTCGCCGCTTCGCCGTTGCCGGTGCGCGAGGCGATCGACGGCGCGCTGTCGCTGCTTTCCGGTCGCATCCGCGATTCCGGCGTCACCATCGTCAAGCCGCGCGGTACCGCCTCGCCGGTGGTGATGGCAAGCCGCATCCGGCTGGAACAGATCCTCGTCAACCTGTTGCAGAACGCGCTGGACGCCATGAAGGACCAGCCCGATCCCCGCATCGAGATTGACCTCGCCGAGCGCGACGATCGCGTGCTGATTTCGGTGCGCGACAATGGTCCCGGCCTCGGGCCGGAAGCAGCCGGCAATCTGTTCATGCCGTTCCAGACCACCAAGGAGAAGGGGCTCGGCCTCGGGCTGGTGATCTCGCAGGAGATCGCCCAGGAATTGGGCGGCACGCTGCGGCTCGACCCCGACAGCGCCAACGGCGCGTCCTTCACCATCGATTTGAGGCGAATTGAATGAATGAGGGATCAGGGCTGGTGGCGCTCGTCGAGGACGATGCCGATCTGCTGCACGCCACCACGCAATTGCTCGAACTCGCCGGTTTCACTGTGGTCGCGCGCGAGGCCGCCGAGCCCGCACTTGCCGTCGTCGACAGGGACTTTGACGGGGTGGTTGTCAGCGACATCCGCATGCCGGGCATGAATGGGCTGCAGCTGTTCGACCGCATCAAGGCGATCGACCCTGACATACCGGTGATCCTGGTCACCGGGCATGGCGATGTCGATCTTGCGGTGGCCGCCCTCAAGGACGGTGTCTACGACTTCATCCCAAAGCCCTATGCGGGCGATCGCCTGGTCGAGGCGCTGAGACGGGCATCGGAGAAGCGGCGGCTGGTGATGGAGAACCGGCGGCTGCGCGAAGCCGCGGCGCTCGCTGCCGACGGCCTGCCGCTGATCGGCGAGGCGCCGGCCATCCGGCGCCTGCGCGAGACCTTGCGGCAGATCGCCGACATGGATGTCGACGTGCTGGTGGAGGGCGAGACCGGAACCGGCAAGGAAGTGGTGGCCGACCTCTTGCACCGGTGGGGCCGGCGGCGTTCCAAACCCTTCGTGGCGCTGAATTGCGGCGCCTTGCCGGAAACCGTCATCGAAAGCGAACTGTTCGGCCACGAGGCCGGCGCCTTCACCGGCGCGCAGCGGCGGCGGATCGGCCGCGTCGAGCATTCCAGCGGCGGTACGCTGTTCCTCGACGAGATCGAATCCATGCCGCCGGCCCTGCAGGTCAAGCTGCTGCGGGTGCTGGAGACGCGCAGCCTCACGCCGCTCGGCTCGAACGAGGTCCGGCGCCTTGATCTGAGGGTCGTCGCGGCAACCAAGGTCGATCTCGGCCGGCCCGACCAGCGCGGCGATTTTCGCGAGGATCTCTATTTCCGCCTCAACGTGGTGACGCTGCGCATCCCGCCGCTGCGCGAGCGGCGCGGCGACATCCCGATGCTGTTCGGTCATTTCCTCGGCAAGGCGGCTGAACGGTTCGGCCGGCCGGTCGCCAAGGTCAATGCCGCGGTCAGCGATCATCTCCAGTCGCATGCCTGGCCGGGCAATGTGCGCGAGCTCGCCCATTTTGCCGATCGCGTAGCACTTGGCCTCGGCCCGGACGACGAGGTGAAGGGGGTTTCCCCGAAATCGACGGAACCTGCCGCCTCGCTGCCCGAGCGCGTGGGCCACTACGAAGCGCAACTCATCCGTGACGCACTGCGCGACCACGGCGGCGACGTGCGTGGCGCGATCGACGCGCTCGGCGTGCCACGCAAGACTTTTTACGACAAGCTCAAGCGCTACGGCATTGCCGCATCCGAATTCCGCAATGGCGGCGACCCGCCCCCCGTTCGAGAGCAGACATAGAAATTGCGCGAGAGCCTCGTGCTCCGCAACCCTTCATCCCATCCAGCCGAGCTTTGCGGAAAGAGCCCATGAACACGACACTCGAAACAACGGCAAACCCCTTGCCGAAAGACCTCGCCTTTCTCGCCGAACGGCTGACGGCATTCAACGACGGCGATGTCGGCGCCTCCCAAAGAAAGGCGCTCGCTGTGTTCGTGCGCGACGAGGATGGCGCGGTCGTCGCGGGCATTTCGGGCTACACCGCTTGGGGCTGGCTCTACGTGCAGTGGCTGTGGGTCGATGAAAGGCTGCGCGGCCAGCACATGGCAGGCCGGATGCTGGACGCGGCCGAGCAGGAAGCCGTGGCGCGCGGTTGCAACAACGCCTGGATCGACACCTTCAATCCAAACGCCGCCAAGGTCTACCAGCGCCAGGGCTATCAGCTCTTCGGCAGGCTGGCCGATTTCCCAGTCGGTCGCAGCCGCATCTTCCTGCAGAAGAGGCTGGTTTAGCCGGCAAGCTTTCCGCCGCGCATCGGCTGCGGCGCACCGGTGGTGCTTGGAAAACTGATCGGCAGGCCGCGCAGCACGCGCACCGCCAGGAAGGCAAAACATTCTGCCTCCACCGCGTCGCCGCTCCAGCCGAGGCTTTCCGCCTGCACCACCTCGACGCCGGCGCGGCTGGCGAGCATTGCCATCATCGTCGGATTGTGGCGCCCGCCGCCGCTGACCACCAATTTTCTGGGCCGGCTCGGCAACAGGTCGAGTGCCTTGCCGACGGCGCTGGCGGTGAAGGCGGTTAGCAGGGCCGCGCCATCCTCGGCATTGAGGCCGTCGGCCATGGCTGCGCCGAAATCGAAACGGTCCAGCGATTTGGGATAGGGCTTGGTCAGATAGGGATGCTGCAACAGCTTGGCGAGCCGGGCCTCGTCGACCTTGCCCGCGCGGCCGAGCGCGCCGTCGCGATCCATGTCGCCGAGCCCCTTCGATTTGATGAAATCGTTGAGCGGCGCATTGGCCGGTCCCGTGTCGAAGGCGACGACATTGTCGGCGCCGTCCCACCAGGTGATGTTGGCGACGCCGCCGAGATTGAGCACGCCCACCTCGCCACTGGCGCCGGCGCTGCGCATCAGCGCGGTGTGATAGGCGGCGGCCAGTGGCGCGCCTTGCCCGCCGGCGCGCATGTCGGCCGAGCGGAAATCGTAGGCGACCTTGGTGCCCAATAGGGAATGCATCAGTTCGCCGTCACCCAATTGCCGCGTCTGGCCGAGCCGTCCGACCTGCGGCGCGCGATGCAGCACGGTCTGGCCGTGAAAGCCGACGACGCCGATATCGGCCATCGTCATGCCATAGCCCTCGACCAATTCCTTCACCGCCGCCGACTGGGCACGCGTCAGCGCTTCCTCGGCCTTGCGGAAGATCGCCGGTTCCGGCCCGACAAAATTCCAGGCCCGCGCCGCCGTCAGCGTCTCTTCCAGCAGCGAGCGGATCGATGGGGGATAAGGCATCAGCCGGTAGGTGCCGAAATCATCGATGCGCTCGCCATCGGTCTTGATCAGCGCGACGTCGATATTGCCGTCAAGCACGGTGCCGGTCATCAGGCCGACGGCCCAGATTGGTCCCATCATTGAACTCCATTCATCAGATCGCCGACCGCTTGCCGAAGCTGAACGATTCCGCTGTCGAAATGACGTGTCGGATGGATCCGGTTGGTGAGCAAGGTCCAGGCCTTGCCCTTGTCGAAATCGATCCACAAGCCGGTGCCGGTAAAGCCGGTGTGGCCGATCGTTCCCGGGCTGCACAAGGCCCCGCCGGACCAGCCGTCATAGGAGCGCTCCCAGCCATGGGTGCGGGTGGCGGACAAGGGCGTGCGCATCAGCGCGGTCGAATTCTTGGAAGCACCGGACAGCAGCCCTTGCGCGAAATCAAGCACCGAAGCCGCCGTGCCGAACAGCCCGGCATGACCGGCGCCTTGCAGCGCCGAGCAATTGTCGTCGTGGACCTCGCCGGAGAGCATACGATGACGCCAGGTGCAGTCCTCGGTCGCCGCGGCGGCATCCGGCTCCGTGGACCAGGCAAATCCGGTGCCGGGATCCATGTCGCGGATGGTCTTGCCCGACAGCCGCTCCAGCGCAAAGCCGAGCAGGATGAAATTGATGTCGGAATAGACGGGGTCACGGGCTCGCCATTCGCGCTGCAGGATGAAGGCGCGCAGCAATTCGGGATCGCGCCCGTAAGTGTAGATCGGTTCGACTGCCGGGAAGGGGGTCTGGTGGCCAAGGCACTGGCGGAATGTCACCTTCCGCTCCCACGCCGATTGATCGTACTGGCGAAGGTCGGGCAGCACGGAGGTCAGCGGCGCGTCGAGATCGATGACGCCGGTTTCCGCCAGCGCCAGGATGCGCGGCGTGGTGAAGATGACCTTGGTCAGCGATGCCAGGTCGAACCAGGTTTCGACGGTCATTGGACGCTGCTTGGGCACGAGGTGCGCCGAGCCGATTGCCCTGACGATGCGATGGCCATTGCTGTCGACAATGCCGAGCACGCCGCCGGGAATGCGCTTGGTGGACACCGCGGCTTCCAACGGTGCGAACGCGCGGTCGAAGAGCTGGGCGAGGGCGGTCAACGCCCCCCTCCTCTTGAAAGGCCGAGATCCTTCGCGCCCCCCTCTGTTCTGCCGGACATCTCCCCCACGAGGGGGGAGATCAGTAGCGTTGACGTTCCGCCAGCCTTCCAACGTTGGAGATTTGCGAAAGCCGCGACGACATCCGATCTCCCCCCATGTGGGGGAGATGCCCGGCAGGGCAGAGGGGGGCGCTGTCCCGCTAACCTGAGATATCCCTGGGCCATCACGCCTCGACCCTCGCCATATGATCCCTGCCAAACTGCTCCCATTTCGCCGGCGCCGGCTCGAACCCTTGCGGGCGCACCAGCGAGGGAACCTGGCGGGTGTCGATCTCGAAATGCTCGCGCCGCCGCTCGATGGTCGGAACGGCGGCGATCAGCTTCTTCGTATAGGAGTGCTTCGGTTTCGACAGCACCGAGGCCGTGTCGCCGATCTCGACGATCTGGCCGGCATAGATGACGGCGATGCGGTGCGCGATCCGCTCGACCACCGCCATGTCGTGCGAGATGAAGAGATAGGCCAGACCGAACTCGCGCTGCAATTCGACCAGCAACTCCAGCACCTTGGCCTGCACCGAGACGTCCAGTGCCGACACCGCCTCATCGAGAACGACCACCGACGGGTTGAGCATCAGCGCGCGGGCAATGCACAGCCTCTGCCGCTGGCCGCCAGAGAATTCATGCGGATAGCGCTGCAGGCTATTTCGGGGCAAGCCGACGCGTTCCAGCAGGCTCGCCATTCTGGCGCGTGTCTCGGTGTCCACACGACCACCGTTGGCGATCACCGGTTCGGCCAGGATGCTCTCGATGGCCAGCCTCGGATTGAGCGAGGCGTAGGGGTTCTGAAACACCATCTGCACGGGCTTGGCGCGGCGCTCCGCGGAAGCCGCTCGAGCGCCGACCGAGAAGCTGCCGCGCGTCGAGCGCACCAGTCCGAGCACCGCCTTCGCGGTTGTCGATTTGCCGGAGCCGCTCTCGCCGACGATGGCCAGCGTCTCGCCCGGCATCAGGTCGAAGTCGACGCCGTCGACGGCATGCACGGCGCCGGTGGCGCGGCTGAAGAAATTGCTCTTGAGGGGGAACCGCACCACCAGTCCGTCGACCTTCAAGGCCGGCTCCGTGTTTTCACCCTTGTCGCGCTGGCCGTCCGCGCGCGTCGCGCTTCCATTGGCGAAATGCGGCACGTCCTGCAGCAGATGCTGGGTGTAGGGGTGCCGCGGCCTGTCGAGGATCTGGTTCAGCTCGCCTTGCTCCACGGCTTGCCCGTTCTGCATCACCATCACCTTGTCGGCGATGCCGGCAACCAGGCCGATATCGTGGGTGATGAAGATGACGGACATGCCTGTTTCGCGCTTCAACTCGGCCAGCAGCGCCATGATCTGCGCCTGCACGGTGACGTCGAGCGCGGTGGTCGGCTCGTCGGCGATCAGCAGGCGTGGGTTGCAGGCGAGCGCAATGGCGATCATCACCCTTTGCAGCATGCCGCCCGACAGCCGGTTTGGCGTGTATTTCAGCCGCCGCGCGGCATCGGGAATACGCACGCGGTCGAGCGCATCCCTGGCCGCCGCCGTGGCTTGCCGGCCGGTAAGGCCGCGATGCAGCCGGAACGATTCCTCGATCTGTGTGCCGATGGTCAGCACCGGATTGAGCGAGGTCATCGGCTCCTGGAAGATCATGCCGATCTCGGCGCCGCGAATGCCGGTCAGCTGCGGTTCGGTGGCAGCTATCAGGTCGAAGAGGCTGCCGTCGGCCCGCTTCAGCGTCATCGCGCCGCCGGTGATGCGGCCGCCGCCAAAATCGATCAGCCGGTTGATCGACAGCGCGGTGACGGATTTGCCGGAGCCGCTTTCGCCGACAATGGCAAGTGTTTCACCATCGGCAAGGTCGAAGCTGACGCCGCGCACCACCTCATTGGCGTGCGGATCGCGGCCGAAGCCGACGTGCAGATCACGGACCGACAGCAGCGGCGTCATGCCGGCGCCCTCCGCATCCTGGGGTCGAGGATATCGCGCAAGGCATCACCCAGCAGGTTGAAACCGAGGATACTGATCATTATGGTCAGTCCCGGAAAGATCATCAGCCAGGGCGCGGTCTCCATCAGATTGCGGCTGTCGCTCAGCATCAGGCCGAGCGAGGCGGCCGGCGGCTGTGTGCCCAGCCCAAGGAAGCTCAACCCTGCTTCCGTCAGCAGCGCCCAGGCCAGCGCCAGCGTCACCTGGACGGTCAGCGGCGCCACCAGATTGAGCAACAGATGGCGCGTGACGATATAGGTCGAGCTGCTGCCGAAGGTGCGCGCGGCATCGACGAATTCGCGGGCCTTGAGCGAAAGGGCAGGGCCGCGCACCACGCGTGTGAAAATCGGCGTGTAGACGATGCCGATGGCCACCACGCTGGTCCATGTGCCTGGCCCGGCGACGGTGACAATGAGCAATGCCAGAAGGATCGCGGGGAAGGCCAGCAGCACATCCATGATGCGCATCACTACGCCATCCCAGCGGCGTCCGAGCCAGGCTGCGGCCAGCCCGAGCACGGCGCCGGCAAGGGTCGCGAAGGCCACCGAGAAGAAGGCGACGGTGAAGGATTGGCCGGTGCCGGCCATCAATCGGCTGGCGACGTCGCGGCCGAAAAGGTCGGTGCCCATCCAGTAGGTGCCGTTCGGTGCGTGCAGCCGGTCGACGCGGAACTGCGTGATCGGGTTGTGCGGCGTCAGCCCGAGCAGGCCGAGGATGGCTATCATGAGATAGATGCCGACGATGACGCCGCCGATGCGGCCGCTGCCATGGCCGAAGATGGCGCGCAGGATGCGCATCACTGCTCTCCCAGCCGGATGCGCGGATCGAGCGCGACATAGGCGAGGTCGACCAGGAGATTGACGATCATGAAGTTGAAGGCGATGAACAGCACGGCTCCCTGCACCAGCGCGTAGTCGCGCTGCAGGATGGCGTCCAGCACCATGCGACCGAGGCCGGGCAAGGCATAAATCTGCTCGACGATGACGGCGCCGCCCAGGAGATAGCCGAATTCGATGCCGCTCAGCGTCACCACCGGGATCAGCGCATTGGGGAGCGCATGCCGCCAGATGACGCTGCGGGCCGACGCCCCCTTGCTGCGCGCGGTGCGTACATAGTCGTCGCTCAAAACGTCGAGCATGGCCGAACGCGATATGCGCGTGACCGACGCTGCGAAGGCAAAGCCGAGCGTGATGGCGGGCAGGATCAGTTGGCTGAGATTGCGCAAGGGATCTTGCCAGAGCGGCGCGAATTCGCCCATCGCCGGCAGCACGCCGAAGCCGGCCGACAGCGTATAGATGATCAAGAGACCGAGCACGAAGCTCGGCGTCGACTGGCCGATCATGGCGACGACGCGGACCCCGAGATCGGACGGTTTGTCGCTATGCGTGGCGGCATGGATGCCGGCCGGCATGCCGACGGCAAGCGCGATGACCATCGACAGCAGAGCCAATTCCAGCGTCAGCGGGAAGCGTTCGAGGATGACATCGAGCACCGGCCTGCCATAGGTGACCGAAATGCCGAAATTGCCGTGCAGGATGCCGCCGATCCAGCGCCAGTACTGGACGAACCAGGGCTGGTTGATGCCGAAATAGGCGGCGAGCGAATCCCGCTGTGCCGGCGTCAGCAGCCCCGCCTCCGTCCCCAGCATCGCCGTGATCGAATCGCCCGGCACCATCCGGATCGCCACGAAGACAAGGATGGACACGCCAAGCAGGACGAGAGGAAACGTCGCCAGTCGTCGCATCAGATAGTTCACGCGAAGGATACCTCTCGTCCAATGCCTGCTGCGGCTACTTCTGGATGGTAACCTTGCTCAGGCTGAACAGCGTGCCTGTCGGCGTCGGCACGAAGCCGGCGATGTTCTTCTGCTGGGCCGTGTAGCTGTAGGAGGTGTAGAGCCAGATCCACGGCGACATCTCGGCGAGGTGCTTCTCGAATGCGGCGAAGATCGCCTTGCGTTTGGCCGGTTCGGTCTCGGCGCGGCCCTGCTGCATCTGGCTGTCCAGCGTGTCGTCGATGTAGTTGGCCACCTTCTGCAGATTGCCTGCCTTGGTCCAGTAGCGGTTGTACATCGTGTACGGGTCGGCGCGGCCGCCATTGAGCGCGATCGCCATGTCGAAATCGCCCTTCAGCCAGGCGTCGACATAGACGTTGAGCTCCATCATCTTGATGTCGAGCTTGACGCCGATTTCAGCCAGCTGCGACTGGATGACCTGGGCTTCCGCGGCCGCCGTCGGCGGCTCGCCGGTGGCGCCGATCACGGTCGCCGAAAAGCCGTCGGCAAAGCCGGCCTCGGCCATCAGCTTCTTGGCCTTTTCGACATCGCGCTTGTAGCAGAACAGCTGGCTCGGATCGGTCGCCAGCGCTGGGATGGTCAGCGGTCCGGTGACCTTGCCTTCGCCCAGCGAAGCCGTGTCCAGCACCTCCTGCCGGTCGATGGCGCAGGAGATCGCCTGGCGCACCTTGAGCTCGGTCATCGGCTTGCGCGACGGGTTGAGCTGCAGCACGTGATAGGCAAGCACCGGCACGCGGTTCAGCTGCAGGCTGGCCTCCTTCGGCACCAGTGTCGCGACCAGCGGATCGTTGAGCAGGGCGAAATCGATCTGTTTGGTGCGCATGGCGGCCAGGATCGCCGCTTCGTCCGGCAGCACGCTGATCTCGATGCCGTCGACGCCGGTCGCGCCGCCGGCCCAGTCCTTGTTGGCGCTCAGCATCTCCTTGGCGTTGGGGTCCCATTTGTCGAGCTTGAACGGGCCGGAACCAAGCGCCTTGGTGCCGATCGACCCGGCCTTGATTTCACTGGCTGGGACGATCGCCGCGTTGACATCGCTCATCGCCGTCAGGATCGGCACGTCGGGCTGCGACAAATGGAAGACGACGGTGGCCGCATCAGGCGTGTCGATGCCGGCGATCGACAGGAAATTGGCGCGCGCGGCCGCGCCGGTCTTCTCGTCGAGGATGCGCTCGAACGAGGCCTTGACGTCGGCGGAGGTGACGGCCGTGCCGTCCTGGAATTTCGCCTTGGGATCGAGCTTGAAGGTCAGCTCCTTGCCGTCCTTGGAGAATTCCCAGGAAGTGGCGATTGCCGGGATGATCTGCAGGCTGGCATCGACGCGCACCAGCGGCTCATAGATCAGTTCCAGGAGCCGCAGCGACGAAAAGGCCGTCTGTTTATGCGGATCAAGTCCCGTGGCGTCCTGCGACCACGCCATGTGCAGCGTCGCGGCCTGTGTCGAAACCACAGCCACGCCGAGCATCGCGGCAACCGTGATGGCCGACAGGAGTGTTCTTGTGAGATGCCTTGCCATTTTCGTCTCCCATTATGATTTGAACTTGAGGCCTTGCAGTTTCTACGGACCGCTTCCAAGACACACATGCTTTGGAGTATCGGCCCAGTCTATGCGGCTTCACGCCGTCTTGTCTAAAGCGGCTTCATGCCGTCCTGTCGCTGATCGCCTTTCGCAGGAAACCTCCGGCCTTGCCGAGCGCCGCGCGCGCCGCCTCGACATCGAAGCCTGTGATCGCCACCAGGATCGCCAGCTTCACATCATTGCCGGTCTGGGCGAGCACCTGTTTGGCACGCTGCGCCGTGCAGCCGCTGGTCTGCATGACGATCCTGATGGCTCTCGCGACCAGCTTTTTGTTGGACGGGTTGAGGTCGACCATCAGATTCTCATAGCTCTTGCCGATGCGGATCATCGAGGCCGTGGTCAGCATGTTGAGCACCAGCTTCTGCGCCGTTCCCGACTTCAGCCGGGTCGATCCGGTGAGAACCTCAGGCCCGACGACCGGCGAGATGGCGATGTCGGCGATGCCGGCAATGGTCGATGCCGGATTGCAGGACAGGGCAACCGTGGTCGCGCCGACCTGCTTCGCATAGTTCAGTCCGCCGATGACGTAAGGCGTGCGCCCGCTGACGGCGATGCCCACCACGACATCGTCCGGTGTGAGCCCGATCTCCTGCAGGGCCTGCGCGCCCATTTTCGGGTCATCCTCGGCACCTTCCGTCGACCGCACCAAAGCGTCCGGGCCGCCGGCGATCAGGCCGATCACCATGTCCTCGGGCACGCCGAAGGTGGGCGGGCATTCCGACGCATCGAGGACGCCGAGCCGGCCGCTGGTGCCGGCGCCGACATAGATAAGCCGCGCGCCTTTCTGGAAGGCAAGCACGATCCGGTCGACCGCGGCGGCGATTTCCGGCAGCACCTTTTCGACAGCCACAGGCACAATACTGTCCTCGTCATTGATCTTGCGCAGCACATCGATGGTCGGCAGCAGGTCGATATCCATCGTCCGCGGATTGCGGCCTTCGGAAACCAGTAGGTCCAGCTCAGACATCAACCCTTGCTCGGTCATTCCAGTGCTTTCAAAAAATTCTGCTGCCGGCGTCCGACATGGCTCAACGGGCCCCAGGCACACGGACCTTGGGTCCGTCATCACAGGTTTTTCTTTGTTAACTTTTTAGAATTGGATATTCGTATCGTCAACAGGAAATTGGAATATTTTATTCCTATGTCGCTAAGCCTGCCCTACGCAGAATGATCTCTTGGCAAGGATGATCGCACCGGACACGGCGTCGCCGTCGGCGGGCTTCAGGCGGCGCCTTACATCGGGCGAAAGCCAGGGTTCGAGCGGGCTGGCGAGGCCGCCCAGCAGGGTCACGCGCGGCGCGCCTTTTTCGAACAGCACCCGCACCAGCGTGTCGATCTGCTCGGCGGCACTTTGCACGATGCGTCGTCCGGCCGGATCGCCCTGGTCGGCATGGCGCATCACCATCGGCGCCAGCGCGGCGTAATCCGTGGCACTGGCGCCGTCCATCCAGGCGACCGCTTCCATGGGATCGCCCTCGAAGCGCTGCATCACTTCCGCCAGCAGCGCCGTCCGCTCGTGCCGCCCGTCATGGGCGCGCAACGCCATTTGCACGGCTTTCAGGCCGAGATCGGCGCCGCTGCCTTCGTCGGAGATCGGAAAACCGTAGCCGCCGACGCGCAGGTCGCGCCCTTCGACGAAGCCGAGGCCGATCGAGCCGGTCCCGGCAATTACGATGGCGCCATCCCTGCCGGAATGGGCGCCCAGGCAGGCGCCGACACCGTCGCTGACGTAATCGATGCTCGCAAAGGGGTGCGCGATCGCCCGCAGCACTTCCAACGCGCCCTTCCGGCCGATACCGGCAAGCCCGATGCCGGCGCGGATCCGGGAGGTCTCGCTCGGCCCAAAGCCAGCCTCCTCGATCGCCGCACCAAAGGCTTTGGCTATGGAGGCCCAGGCCGCGTCGATGCCGAGCCGCGTCGTCGCCGGGCCGGACAGGCCCTGTCCAAGCACGTAGCCTTCCGCCTCTTCGATACGAGCCCTGCAGCCGGTGCCGCCACCATCGACGCCGAGAAAATAGTCAGCGCCGCTCATGTGCTCAGCCGCTCGATGTCGGCACCGCAAAGCCGCAGCTTGCGGTCCAACTGCTCATAGCCGCGGTCGAGATGATAGACGCGGTTGATGATCGTCCCGCCTTCGCTGACCAGCGCTGCCAGAACCAGCGACACCGAGGCGCGCAGGTCGGTGGCCATCACCTGCGCGCCATGCAGTTTCTCGCCGCCGCGCACCAAAGCCATGGTGCCTTGCAGCTTGATGTTGGCGCCGAGGCGCATCAGTTCGGGCACATGCATGAAGCGGTTCTCGAAGATGGTTTCACGCAGCAGCGACGCACCCTCGGCGCAACACATCAGCGCCATGAACTGTGCCTGCAGGTCGGTCGGAAACCCCGGATAGGGTTCCGTCGTGAGATCGGCGGCCTTGAGCGGCCGGTCGCGCGACACGATGAGCCCGCGATCACCGGGCCAGACGCTGACGCCGGTGGTTTCCAGCAATTGCACCACCGAGGCCATATGCTCGAGCCGGGCATGGGTGAGCTCGAGCTGGCCGCCGGTGATTGCCGCGGCGATGGCATAGGTCCCGGCCTCGATGCGGTCGGGAATGATGTCGTGCCTGGCCGCGTGCCAACCGGTGTCGCCGGCGATCAGGATGCGGTGCGTGCCGGCGCCCTCGATGCGCGCTCCCATGGCGTTGAGGCAAGCGGCGAGATCGGCCACTTCCGGCTCGCGCGCCGCGTTGAGGATCTCGGTTTCGCCCCTGGCCGTGGTCGCCGCCATCATGGCGGTTTCCGTTGCCCCGACGGACGGCGAGCTGAGCACGATGCGCGTCCCGGTCAGCCCGCTCGGCGCCGAAGCGACGATCAGGCCATTCTCGATGGCGATCTTGGCGCCGAGCGCGGCGAGGGCGGCGACATGCATGTCGACCGGCCGCGCGCCGATCGCGCAGCCGCCCGGCAGCGAAACACGGGCATGGCCGAAACGGGCCAGCAGCGGCGCCAGAACCAGCACCGTCGCGCGCATTTTTCGTACCGTGTCGTAGGATGTCTCCTTGGAAACGGCGGCACTTGTGTCGATCATCGCGGCATGCGCCGATCGCGTCACTTCGGCGCCGTGAAGCCGCACCACGCCCAGCATGTTCTCGACGTCGGTCACATCAGGCAAATTGGTCAGCTCGAGCGGGTAGGGGCTGAGCAGGGCGGCCGCGATCTGTGGCAAGGCAGCGTTCTTGGCGCCGGAAATGGTGACCGCGCCTTCCAGTCTTGGTCCGCCGACGATCCGCAATCTGTCCATGGCTGAACCCTTTCGTGGCGAAAGCCCGGTCGGAGGCCGGTCTCTCCGGGAGAGCCATTCGATTCTCGAACCTGGCAGGTTCGAGATTTAATTCTGCGTTCTTGGCTGTCAATCGAAATTGGAATATTTTATTCCTCCGAGCATCGAAGCGCTCCTGAGGGTCCATGTCCGTTCTCAAGAAGATCAATGCGAAGCTCGACGGCATGGCGCCCGGCGACCGCGAGATCGGCCAGTACATCGTCGACAATCCCGACCAGATGCTGCGCCTGTCGACGGCAGCGCTGGCAGCCGAGATCGGCCGTAGTCAGTCGAGTGTCGTCAAGTTCAGCCAGAAGCTCGGCTATGCCAGCTACCAGGAGCTCAAGCTCGCCGTCAGCGAGGCCAAGGCACAGGACTGGCAGGTGCCGGCCGGCGTCATCCACGGCTCGATCGAGGTTGGAGACACCTATCCGGTCATCCTCAAGAAACTGATCGGCAGCAAGCTTCTATCGATGCAGCAGACCGTCGCCGCCAACAGCGAGCGCATCATCTCCCGGACGCTTGAGCTGCTCGATGGCGCGCGCCGCATCCACCTGGTCGGCGTCGGCGCCTCCTCGCTGGTGGCGCGCGATTTCTCCTACAAGCTGATGAAGCTCGGCCGCAACGTGCTGCACGACAGCGACAGCCACATCCAGATGGCCAATGCCGCGACGCTCGGGCCTGGCGACGTGTTGTTCGCGCTGTCCTATTCCGGCGCCAGCATCGAAACCTTGCGCATCGCCGAGCTCGCCGCCAAGCGCGGCACGACAGTGATCGCCGTCACCGGCCTGCACGACAATCCGCTGAGCCGGGTCGCCGACATCCGCCTCTACACCATCGCCGACGAGGAGCGCGCGCGCTCTTCCTCAATCACCGCACGCGACGCGCAGCTGACGCTGACCGATCTGTTGTTCATCCTTTTTCTGCAGAAGCAGCCGGACGCCAACGACTATGTCCACAACAGCGAGGCGGCGGTCTCGGTGCTGAAGGCCGAGCGGTCCTCGTAGGCGTAGGCCGCCTGGTCGGCGGATGGGTTATCGCTGGCGGGGTCAGCAAAGCGCTACCAGGTCGTGTGCACCCTCAGCTTGAACGAACGGCCTTCGGCCAGGCGCGCCCGGTGCCGATCCAACCACCGGCTTGAACCGGCAGGTCGGCCCGCGATTGCCCTCAAACGTGCAGCAACGCGCCCATTTCCGCGATCTTATCTATCAGGAAATACTTATATTTTGAGATGCTGTGCCGCTTCGCTCACTATCCAGAAAGAGCGCAATGTAAAATATACGCTTACTTAACCTCCGCGTGCATACTGCGGAGTGGGCAGACCTGCTTGCTTGCTCTCCCGCACGAATTGAGAATGCGCATGTCGGTTACGCGTCGTACGCTGCTTATGGCCGGAAGCGGTGGGTTGCTGATCTCGCAGGCTCAGGCGGCCAGCACTCAGGCGCAGGACGCCCCAAAGCCCGTCGCAGGCGGCGATGTGTTGCGTATCGCAATGCCGGCTTTTGCTTCCAATCCGTTCTTCCCGGCCGATGGGCTGGGCGACAATGGCATAGACATGGAACTGGCGCACGGCATCGCTGCGCAGCTTGGCGTGGAGCCGGTGTTCGACCGCTCCGCCGCAACATTCGACGGCATGGTGAACCTGGTGAGTTCCGGCCAAGCGGATCTGGCGATCGGCAAGCTCAGCCGGACCCTTCAGCGCGGTCGGTCGATCGTCTATTCCCGGCCCTACGCCATGCTGCGCCAAGGGCTGATCGCCAACCGGCTCAACCTGGCGCGTATTGCGCAAGGCAAGCCGCCCGAGCAGATCATCCGCGAATTCACGGGCGATCTCGGCGTGATCGAGGGCTCTTCATTCGCCACCTATGCGCCGACAACCTTCCCGCACGCGCAGATCCGCCGCTTCGCCAGCTGGGATTTGATCATCGATGCGATCCGCAACGGGACGCTCGACATGGCCTACCGCGATGATTTCGAGATCAAGAAGCTGATGGTCGACGATCCGTCGATGACGGTCGTCGCGCGCTCGATCACGCTGACCGACAAAGTCGACACCATCGCCGTCGGCGTGCGGCCGGACAATCCGCACCTCGCGGCCTTTGTCGACCTCTATCTCGATCTCGCCCGGGGGCAGCAGGTCCTCAACACGGACGAGATCATCGCCCGCTATCGCCAGGGGAGCAAAGCCTGACATGGCCATCTCCGACGTAGCCGGTCCCGTGCCTTTCGATTGGCGCCTCGCGGCAAGGCGCATCTTGCGCTCGCCGGTGACGACGCTCGCGATGATCGGGGCAGGGATCCTGTGCGGTCTCTACTATCCGGCCTTTGCCCATGCGATCAGCCCTGTCGCGCAGCTCTACCTGAATTTCCTCAAGATGGTCGTCCTGCCTTACCTGGTCTCGTCGGTCATCTTCTCCATCACGGCGATGGTCCAGGACCCCAAATCGGTGCGTTACCTCGGCAAGGTGGGTATGGCCGTTCTGGTCGTGTCGTTCCTGGGCGTACTGGTGAGCGGCAGCTTGTCGCTGATCCTCCAGCCGGGCCAGATCGAGAACCACCAGTCGCGAATCGAGCTTGGCGAGTTCATCAATTCGCAGGGCAGCGTCTCCACCGATCTCGCCTTCCCGTTCCAGCCGCCATCCAATGAAGGCGCCGACAGCGGGCATTCGATCCTGCTCGACCTGGTGCCGAACAATGTCTTCAACGCGCTGGCCTCGGGCCAGACCATCCAGGTCCTGCTGTTCTGCCTGCTTTTCGGGCTCGCCATGGGCAAGATCCCCCAACCTTCATCCATGAGCCTGACTCAGGCGCTCAACGCGGTCTACCGGGCCTGTACGGTCCTCACCAACTGGTTCATCTGGGGATTGCCCTTCGCAACCTTCATCCTGATCGCGGACCAGGCTGCGACGACCGGGACCAAGCCGCTCATGCTGATGGGCGGTTACCTGCTGGTGATGGGGCTTTCCTGCCTCATATTCGTCGCCGGCGCCTTTGCCATTATCGCCATCCGGTCGCGGCGCAGCTACTGGACGACGATCAAGACCTGCCAGCCCCTGCTGATGGTGGCCATCACCACGCGCTCCACCGTCGCTTCGCTGCCGTGGGTCATCAACCTGTTGAGCGAGCGCCTGCGGTTCAACCTCGTGGTCGTCGAACTGCTGGTGCCGCTGCAGGCGGCATTGCTGCGCACCGGCCCGGCGCTGCTCTACACCTCGGGCACCCTGTTCATCGCCCAGCTCTACGGCCATCCGCTCGGCGTGTCTAACCTCGTGCTGGTCGGCATCGCTTCCGCGCTTCTCGCGCTCACGACCGGCGGCATGGGCAGCCTGCTCATCCTGTCCCAGATGTCCATCGTGTGCGGCTACCTGAAGCTCCCCTTTGAAGCGGCGTTTGCCCTGTTCGTCGCGGTGGATGCGGCCGTGGACACGTTCATGACGCTGGCCAGCGTTTGCACGGTCGCGGCGAGCACGGCAATGGTCGCGCCCAGCCACAGGGAGGCGACGCAGCCTGTCGAAACCGTCTCGGAACAGCTCGAAGCCGAGCCGGTCCGATGATCGACGACAGCATCCGTCCCCAACTCGGCATTATCGGCGGCCTCGGGCCGCTTGCATCGGCCGACTTCTACTTCAAGCTGACCCGAATGACCCAGGCATTCCGGGACAACGACCATGTGCCTGCCGTCATCCTCAGTGTGCCACAGCTGCCCGACAGGACCGAGGCGATCCTTGGCAACCATGACGGACCGCTGGCGCCTCTGAAAGCCGCGGTCTCGACGCTCAATGTGCTCGGTGTTACCTGTATTGCCATGCCTTGCAACACCGCCCATCATTGGTACGACCAACTGGCGGCGAATTCGCAAGCGCAGATCATCCATATCGGCGACGCAGCCGTGGCCGAAACGCGTCGTGGCCTGGACCGGGGCCGGGTTGCGATTCTCGCCACCCAGGGCACGCTGGTCTCCGGCTTCTATCAGGACAAGATGTCGGCGGCGGGATTTGGGCTCTGCCTTCCCGCGAACACCGAGTTCCAGGAGCGCGTCGACAACGCGATCAGTCTCGTCAAGGCCGGTTCGACGATGGAGGCGGCGATCGAGACCGAGCGCGCGCTTGATATCGCGCAAACGGCCGGCGCCGATGCCGCCCTTCTTGGCTGCACCGAACTGTCGGTGGTGGCCGCCAGCCTCAACGATGTCAGTGGATTGGTCGTCATCGACAGCAATGCGGCCCTGGCGCGAGCCTGTCTGACACGATTGGGTTTCGGTGCGCAAGACGCTCGGGGCCTGCTGGCCGTACCGCAGCTGCCGGGACATGACCGATCGCTGCACGCCAGTTCTGTCATACTGGCTAGATGCTCGGTTCCATGAAGGTGGAAATGTCACGGGCTGCCGGCGCTCTTCATCCAGGCGCCGGGCGTCACTCCGACCACGGACTTGAACACGCGCGTCAGATGCGCCTGGCCGAAGAAGCCGGTCGCTTCCGCGGCAAGCGCGGCGGCGTCATGTGCCATCATCGCCTTCGGCCTGCCGATCCGCGTCTGCATCTGCCAGCAATGCGGCTGCTGGAAAGTCGTCCGCGCCGATGCTTATGGTCAGTTGAGCCTAAACGCTTTCGAGATAGGTCTCGATCTCGAAATCGCTGACGTTGAGAGCAAACGTATTCAACTCCTGGCGTTTGCAGGCGACGAAGGAGTCGCGCAGGATCGCCGGGAAGATCTCCGCCACATGCGTACCGCTTTCGAAGGTGGCGATCGCCGAGGCCCAGTCCGGCGGCAGCTTGGCTGGTGCCGCGCCTTGTCCGTCGCTCCCGGTCGGCTCGCCCGGCGACATCTGCCTTTCGATGCCGATCAGGGCCGCGCCCAATATGGCGGCAAGCACCAGATAGGGATTGGCGTCCGCCCCCGACACGCGATGCTCGATGCGGCGCGCTCCGGTCGGGCCGCCGGGAATGCGGATCGCGACCATGCGGTTCTCGTAACCCCAGGCGACCGCGGTCGGCGCATAGGAACGCGGGCGGAGCCTGCGGTAGGAATTGAAGTGCGGTGCGAACACCAGCGTGCTCTCGGCCATCGCCGCCAACAGCCCGCCGACCGCGTGGCGCATGGTTTCCGAGCCCTGGTCGGTGCCGTCGTCGAACACATTGCGCCCTTCGGCGTCGACCAGGCTGAAATGGACGTGAAAGCCGTTGCCGGCGCGGTCGCCATAGGGTTTGGCCATGAAGCAGGCGGCAAAGCCGTGCTTGCGGGCAATGCCCTTCACCGTGCGCTTGAACAGCACGGCGTCGTCGGCCGCCCGCAGCGCGTCGGCGACATGGTTCAGATTGATCTCGAACTGGCCGACGCCATTTTCGGCAATCGCCGTGTCGACGGGAATGCCTTGCGCCCGGCAGGCTTCGTAGACGTCGTGGATGAAGGCTTCGAAATCGTCGATCTCGTCGATCGACAGCGCCGCGTCGGAATCGAGGCGCCGCCCGGTGACCGGCGAGACAGGGCCGACCGGCCGCTGCGATTGCGGATCAACCAGATAGAATTCAAGTTCCGTTGCCGCGACCGGGGTCAGGCCGAGCGCCCTGTAGCGGTCGAGGATACGGGCCAGCGCCCGCCGCGGATCGCCGAGATACGGCGCGCCGCTTTCATCGGCGAGCCAGAGCGGGACAAGCGCGGTCGGATGCGCCGTCCAGTCCACCGGCAGGATGCCGCGTCCCGTCCATTGGCAGAGTCCATCGGCATCGCCGGTGGAGAAGACCAGCGTGTTGCCTTCGATATCCTCGCCCCAGATGTCGAGCCCGATCAGCGAATAGGGCATGCGCAGCTTGCCTTCCAGCGCCTTGCGGGCCTGCTCCACCGGTATGCGTTTTCCCCGCATGACGCCGTTGAGGTCGCACACCGCCGCCCTCAGGCTCTGTATGTCGCTTCTGCTTTCAAGCCAGCTCAGAACGTCCGCAATTGCATCGCTCAATTTTAAAACCTCTGGTTTTCGAAGGTGCCCAAGCCCTGCCGGCTGCGCTATCCCTGGTAAAAAATGCTTGTGAGTTTTCGGAAAGCCTATCCAGCCACTGCGGGATATTTTTCCTTATTTTTTCAAGTCACTAGCTGGGATATCGGGAGGCATTTCAAAACCAATTGCGCGATCTGCGATCGCAACATAAGGGCTAGAAGGCGGAAAGCCAAGGGGCATTCGGCATGCCTGCTTCGCCGCCGGGCTGGCACGATCGGCCTTTGGGGCGAGCGACTATCGCCGTCCAATCCTAGCCTCTGGCGCCCGGAAATCTGGCCTGGCGCAGGATGTGCGCCGCGCCTTCGTCGATGTCGCGAGCGATGGCCGCGCGAGCACGCGCCGCGTCCTGCGCCTCGATCGCGGCGACGACTTCCTCGTGATAGTCGATGTCGAGGATGGAGGCGAGATCGTCCTCGAACCCCATGGCGAGGTTCCTGAGGAAGGGGCCGACCTGCATCCACACGGTCTCGATCAAGAAGATCATCTGCTCGTTACCACAATGGCGATAGATCGAGAATTTGAAGGCGTAATTCTTCCTGAGATAGTCGTCGATATCGCCCTCGCGCGCAGCCAGGGTCAATTCGGTGCTGTGGCGTCGGATCGTCCGCAGATTGTTGCCGTTGATGCGCTTTGTCGCGAGTTCGGTCGCCGAGCCTTCCAGAATCGTGCGCACGGCGGTCAATTGCGAAAACCGTTCGGCCGAAATGACCGGCACTTCGACGCTGCCGTTCGGCATCGGGCTTAGCGCGCGCAGCGCCTGCAGCCGCATGAAGGCGCTGCGCACTGGCATGTCGCTGGTGCCGAGTTCCTTGGCGAGCTTGCGCGACGTCAGCTTCTGGCCGGGCGTGAACTGGCCCGACATCAGTGCCCGCACAAGCTCCAGATAGACCTTCTCATGCAGGGGTACGCTGTCGATGGCGCTCAGCCCGAATTGTGTTCTGTCGGCCATTGGCGGGCGCTACTTCGTTCGTTCTGAAATCTGGCCTGACGACGGCAGCCGCAGGTGATCCTGATTGGGCCGAGCACGGCGGACGCCGAAGTCAGCGATATATCGGTGCATGATAGACGCCTCAATCGTTACGCGGCAAGCCGTCAGCAATGCGGCCAAAGGGGCAGGTAGCGCGGCACGAAGCCGGCGCACGTGGTAGACTGTCCTGCAGCCCGGTTTCGCGCAGCTCGGACAAAGCAGCCGGGCTTTGTCGGTGATTGGCATGCATATCAGCGTATGCGCCATGTATCGCGTTCGCCTCGCCGCAATGTACGCTGGGCAGCGCAATTGCTGGCCTTTCGGCTTGGTTTGCCGGCACGCGGCATCCGCTTGGCGGTTTGCAATATCGCGATCACAAATCTTGACCTTGCGCGCACTTGCACGTCCGGCCGCTCTCTGGCTTTTTGGGGCACCCATCCGAACGGACTGATTCGCGTCATGTCGCTCGATTGCAATGTCTTGCAGACAGTCTGCTCGTGGGTCGTGAAGCGCGCGCAATTGGCGAAGGAGAAGCAGGCATGGCCGAGTTCAAGAAGCCGGAAATCTCCGAGATGAGGCCCAAGATCACCGTTATCGGCGTCGGCGGCGGTGGCGGCAACGCCATCAACAACATGATCGTGGAGCAGCTTCAGGGCACTGAATTCATTGCCGCCAACACAGATGCCCAGGCGCTGACCATGTCGAAGGCGACGCGGCTGATCCAGCTTGGCGCGCATGTCACCGAAGGTCTGGGCGCCGGCTCGCTGCCCGAGATCGGCCGCGCCGCGGCCGAGGAATCGCTCGACGAGATCATGGACCATCTGGCCGGCACGCATATGTGCTTCGTTACTGCCGGCATGGGCGGCGGCACCGGCACCGGCGCAGCCCCGATCATCGCGCAAGCGGCGCGCAAGGCCGGCATACTGACGGTGGGCGTCGTCACCAAGCCCTTCACTTTCGAGGGCCGGCGTCGCATGCAGATGGCCGAGGAGGGCATCGAGCGGCTGCGCGAAGCCGCCGACACCGTGATCGTCATCCCGAACCAGAACCTGTTTAGGATCGCCGATGCCAAGACCACCTTCGCCGATGCCTTCGTCATTGCCGACCGGGTGCTTTATTCCGGCGTCAGCTGCATCACCGATCTCATCGTCAAGGAAGGCCTGATCAATCTCGACTTCGCCGACGTCAAATCGGTCATGCGCGGCATGGGCCGCGCCATGATGGGAACCGGCGAGGCATCAGGCGAAAGCCGGGCGATGAAGGCGGCGGAAGCCGCGATCGCCAACCCACTGCTCGACGAAGTGTCGATGAAGGGCGCCAAGGGCGTGCTGGTCTCGATATCGGGCGGCCGCGACATGACCCTGTTCGAGGTCGACGAGGCCGCCACCCGCATCCGCGAAGAGGTCTACGAGGATGCCGATATCATCGTCGGCGCCATCTTCGACAAGAGCATGGAAGGCCGTTTCAGGGTTTCCGTGGTAGCAACCGGTCTCGATAGGGCGATCGGCGACGCCGATGCCGGCATCGCGCATGACCATTCCATGCCATCCGCCGCGCGGATCTTGCAGTAGACTTTTCTCTTCGAATTGACGGGGCCTCGGAGAGGCGGCCTGCGGAGTTACGCAGGCGCGCCGCATTTGCTTGCGTTCCCTTGGACAAAGCGGCGACTTCCGATTGAAATTTAAAACGTTTGCATTTTTGCAAAAGGCAATTACAAACGTTTCAAACTCGCCTGAGGGAGGATCGATGACCACCCGCGTCATCACGCTGAAGGAGCTTGCGGCAAGCCTCGACCTGTCGATCACGACGGTTTCGCGGGCGCTTGCCGGCCATGAGCAGATCGCGCTGAAGACGCGTGAGCGCGTCGCGCAGGCGGCGCGCCAGGCCGGCTATGTGCCCAACACCGCGGCGCGTACGCTCGTCTCGGGTCGCAGCGGTTTCGTCGGCCTCGTCCTGCCGATACGCGGCCCCAATCTTGTCGATTCCTTCCTGGGCGAATTCGTCACCGGGCTCGGCGAAGGGCTGGTCTCGCATGGCGCCGACCTCATTTTGGCCACGGCCGCACTTGGCCATTCCGAACTGTCGGTGCTGCGCCACGTCGTCGAATCGGGGCGCGCCGATGGCGTCGTCGTCACCCGCATTGCCGAGACCGACGAGCGCCTTGCCTATCTGCGCGAGCGTGGCTTCCCGTTCGTCGCTCACGGCCGGCTGCTCGACAGCGACTTTGGCTACAACTGGCTCGACACGGATGGCGCGCACGCCTTCGGCGAAGCCTTTGACATGCTCTATGATCTCGGCCACCGCCATTTCGGCCTGGTGACGATCTCGGAAGCGATGACCTTTCGCCATCTCAGGCAAGATGGCCTTGCCGCGGCCATCGCCCGGCGGGGCGACCCCTCGGTGCGGCTCGACGTGGTCACGGCGCCGCGCTTCGACCAAGAGGCGCGCATCGAGGCCGTCAACCGGATGCTGCGAGGCCCCGACAGGCCGACGGCCATTGTCGCTTTGTTCGACGAACTGGCGCTGACCGTGATGGAGGAGGCCGCCCGTGCGGGGCTCGGTGTGCCGCGCGACCTGTCCGTTATCGGCTTCGACAACATCGCCGCCTCCGCCTATGCGCCGCCGGGCCTCACCACATTCGACGCCTCGATCCGCCACTGCGCGCGCGAGATCGCCGACATGCTGCTCACTGTCATTGCCGAGAAACCCGGCAAGCCGCTGACGCGGCTGATCCGGCCGACACTGGTAGCGCGGGCAAGCCATGGGCCGGCGCCACGGACAAGAAGCTGACGCCGCAATGCCGGCGCATATCCAGGGAGGAAGACCATGATGAGAGCATTGAAGACACTGGCTGGTGCCGCGCTGGCGCTGTCGATCGCCGTCGGTGGCGCCCAGGCTCAGCAGGTGCTGTTTTGGTCGACACAGGCGCGCCCGGTCGAGGAGACGCAGAAGATGCGCGACGAGGTGCTGAAAGGCTTCGAAGGCGCGGTCGACTATCAGGTTGCCGAGGACGGTCCCTGGCTCACCCGCCTGCAGGCGGAATTGCAGGCCGGCTCCGGCACGATCGGCCTGCTTGGCGGCCTGCACGGCGATTTCTCCACGGTCGGCGCCAATCTTGTCGACCTGTCGGCTGTCGATGTCGGCGGGGTCAAGGTCAACGAGGCCTACAAGAAGCTCGGCATGCTCGGCACCGGCGAGCAGAGATACCTGCCCTGGATGCAGGCCACCTACCTGATGGCGGCCAACAAGCAGGCGCTGCAATATCTGCCGGCGGGCACCGATCTCAACACCATCACCTATGACCAGCTGATCGAATGGTCGAAGAACATCGCCGAGAAGACCGGCTCGCCGAAATTCGGTTTTCCGGCTGGCCCCAAGGGACTGAAGCATCGCTTCTTCGAAGGCTTTCTCTATCCGTCCTACACCGGTTCGATGGTCACGAAATTCCGTTCGGCCGAGGCCGAGACGGCGTGGAACAGGTTCAAGGAATTGTGGCAGTACACCAACCCGAACTCGACCAACTATGCCTTCATGCAGGAGCCGCTGCTTTCGGGCGAAGTCTGGGTGGCGTTCGACCATGTCGCGAGGCTCGCCGATGCCTTCAACAAGAAGCCGGATCAGTTTGTCGCTTTTCCCGCGCCGGCCGGGCCTGCCGGCCGCGGCTTCATGCCTGTCGTGGCCGGCATTGCCATTCCGAAGACCTCGCCGGACCAGGAGAAGGCCAAGGCGCTGGTCGCCTATATGCTGAAGCCGGAAACACAGATCGCGACGCTCAAGGCGACCAATTTCTTCCCCGTCGTCGACGTCAAGCTGCCCGACGACATGCCGGCCTCGGTCAAGGCGTTCGGCCCTGCCATCGCCACCATGACCGGTGCTCCCGATGCAGTGCCGGCGCTGTTGCCGATGGGGCTCGGCGACCTCGGCGGCAAGTTCAATCAGGTCTACACCGACTCCTTCGAGCGCATCGTGCTCGGCGGTGAGGACGTGCACGGCGTCCTCGAACAGCAGGCGGCCGCCCTGAAGGCGATCATCGACCAGGCGAAGGCGCCATGCTGGGCGCCCGACAAGCCATCCCAGGGCGCTTGCCCGGTGGAATAGGCAGACCATGATCCCGAACCGAAGGACCGCGTCAGCGAAAAGTGGAAGCCGGATTTCGCAAGAGATCATGGTCAAACGATAAGACATCCTCCCGAGGGGGCGTCCGGAGTTTGTTGCACTCCGGGCGCCCAGGCCGCGGCACGGCGGCATCGCAAAGGACAAACACCATGCACGGAAAGGCTCTGCCCTATCTGCTGTTGATGCCGGCGACGCTGTTCCTGTGGATCTTCTTCCTCTATCCATTCGCGCTCGTCGCCTTCGAGGCGGTCACCCGCGACGGCGCCTTCACCCTCGACAATTTCCGCACCATGGCGGGCAGCTGGAAATTCCCCGCCACGGTGCGCAACACCTTGCTGCTTGCCGCGATCGTCGTGCCGATCCAACTGACCATGGCGTTGCTGATGGCCAGCGTCGTGTCGCGGCTGGAGACCGGGCGCAGCGCAGCCCTTTACGTCTTCGCCATTCCGCTCGGCATTTCCGACCTCGCCGCCGGCCTGATCTGGCTCGCCATCTTCGACCAGTCCGGCTTCCTCAACACGCTGCTTTCCAGCCTGGGGGTCGTCGACAGGCCGGTCATGTTCCTCGGCTACCAGAGCAAGCTGACCATCTTCATCGCCGTGGCGCTGGCGGAGATCTGGCGGGCCACTGCAATCATGATGGTCATCCTCGTCGCCGGCATGGGCCTGATCCCCAAGGAATATTACGAGGCGGCCGAGGTGTTCGGGGCAAGCCCGTGGCAGCGCTTTGTGCGCATCACGCTGCCGTTGCTGCGCCCCAGCCTGCAGACGGCGATCATCCTGCGCGTCATCCTCGCCTTCGAGGTCTTCGCCGTGGTCGCGGCACTCGGCGGTACCAATCTGCCGGTGCTGATGGGCGAAACCTACAACTGGCAGTTCACGCTGCAGGACCGCAATGTCGCCGCCGCCTCGGCGCTGCTCATCCTCGCCATCTCGATCGGCTTCACGCTGTTTTTCCTCAGGGTGCTGCGTGTGCCCAAGGAGGCACGGATATGAAGGAGGCCCGGATATGAGCGCCGTTGCGGAGACGCCGGTCGCAGCCGTCGCCGACGCACGCAAGGCCGGCGACTGGCTGCTGATCGCCACCGCCATCCTGCTTGGCGTCTGGGTGCTGTTGCCGATCTATCTGCTGATCGTCAACGCGCTGTCGTCGCCCGATCAGGTGACGGCTTTCCCAAAGCGCTTCTTCCCGTCCTTCGATCTCGGCAGCCTCTCGTTCTTCATCAATTTCGCCGGCGTTGCCAGGGCGCTGTGGAATTCGGTGCTTGTCGCCACGCTGACGATGATCCTGGCCATCGGTTTCGGCGCGCCGGCCGGTTACGCGCTGTCGCGCTTCGATTTTCCGGGGAAGGGCAGCTTCCGCTTCCTGGTGCTGATGACCCGGGCCTTCCCACTGCCGCTTCTGGCGCTGCCGCTGGCGGTGATGTTCATCCGCACCGGCCTCGACGACACCGCCATCGGTCTGGCGCTGGTGCACACCACGCTGGCGCTGCCGTTCGCCGTGCTGATCACCTTCTCACTGTTTTCGGGCATTCCCGTTGAGCTGGAGGAAGCAGCCTGGACGCTCGGCTGCACGCGCTGGCAGGCCTTCCGCAAGGTGATCCTGCCGCTGGCGCTGCCGGGCATAGCCGCATCTGCGGTATTTGCCTTCACCATCTCCTGGAACGAGGTGTTCGCGGCTGCCGTGCTCACCATCGAAAACCGCACGCTGACCGCCTTCCTGCTGCAGAGCCTTGGCGAGTCGCCGCTCTATCTCAAATTCGCCGGCGGGGCGGCGCTGGTCGTGCCGGCGCTGATCTTCATCTTCGCCGTCCGCAAATACCTTTTCGCCATGTGGGGGATCGCCAACCGATGACGCGTTACACGGAGACGGCCCATGGCTGAAATCGCGATCAAGGGCGTGGCCAAGCGCTTCGGCGGCTTCACCGCGCTGCATCAGGTCGACCTCACAATATCAGACCAGGAATTCATGGTGCTGCTCGGCGCGTCGGGCTGCGGCAAGACCACGTTGCTCAGGATTGTCGCCGGGCTGGAACGGCCAAGCCAGGGCGAGGTGTGGATCGGCGGCCGCCGCGTCGACCATCTGCCGCCACGTGAGCGCGGCATCGCCATGGTGTTCCAGAACTATGCCGTCTTTCCGCATCTGACCGTGTTCGAGAACATCGCCTTCGGCCTGCGCATGAAGAAATTGCCGCAGCAGGAGGTCGAGCGCCGCGTCAACCGCACTGCCGAACTCATGCACATCGAGCAATTGCTGAAGCGCTATTCCGGCCAATTGTCCGGCGGCCAGCGCCAGCGTGTCGCGGTCGCCCGCGCCCTTGCCATGGAGCCCGACGTCATCCTGATGGACGAGCCGCTGTCGAACCTCGACGCGCTGCTGCGGCTGGAAATGCGCGCCGAACTCAAGGGCGTGCTGGCGGCATCGAAGACCACCACCATCTATGTCACCCACGACCAGGTCGAGGCGATGAGCCTCGCCGACCGCATCGCCGTCATGCATCAGGGCCGCATCGTCCAGGCGGCCTCGCCGGTCGAGGTCTACCGCAATCCGGCCGCGCGTTTCGTCGGCTCCTTCATCGGCAATCCGCCGATGAATTTTATCCCGGCGACCAAGGCCGCGAACGGCAGCTGGACCGTTGCCGGGCTGACGCTGCCAGGTCCCAGCTTAGATAAGCAGAAGCTCGAATTCGCCATCCGTCCCGAGGATGTCGACGCGGGCGCCGAGGGTTTGCACGCCACGGTGCGCGTCATCGAGCCGCTCGGGCCGCACACACTGGTCACCTGCGATGTCGAGGGCGGCCTGTTCCGCGCCATCCTGGACTCCAACGCCAGCATTCAGGTCGGCGACGATCTGCGCCTGGCGCCCAAACCCGACCGCATCCGCTGGTTCGATCCCGAAACCACCAATGCCCTTTGACACCGAAAGCCCTGAAACGCCCATGACTTCTTCTGCCAATGCCGACATCATCGCCCGCGCCGTCGAGGTGCTCAGGGAGAACGACCATGGCGCCTACACCATCCCGACAAAGGATCTCTACCCGTTCCAGTGGAATTGGGATTCCTGCCTGACCGCGCTCGGCCTTGCCCATTACGACGAGGCGCGGGCCTGGACCGAGATGGAGACCTTGTTCGCGCATCAGTGGCCGGACGGCATGGTGCCGCACATCGTCTTTCATGTCTGGAACGACGGCTATTTTCCCGGCCCCGAAGTCTGGCGGACTGGGCGTCCGACAGCGACATCCGGCATCACCCAGCCGGCGGTCGCCGGCTTTGCCGCGCGCCGGCTGTTCGACCGGGCGAACGACAAGAAACTGGCGGCGGAGCGGGCTCGTGCATTGCTGCCGAAGATCGATGCCTGGCACCGCTGGTTCTATGAGAACCGCGACCCCAAGGGGGAGGGGTTGGTCGCCATCATCCATCCCTGGGAGTCCGGCCGCGACAATTCCATTGACTGGGACGATGCCTTCGAGCGCGTGCCGACCGACGGCGTCGAGCCCTATACGCGCCGCGACACCTTGCACGCCGACCCGGCGCATCGGCCAACGCGCGAGCAGTATGACCGCTACATCTGGCTGGTGCAGCACTTTCGCGGGCTTGGCTGGAACAATGCGAGGCTGCATGACGCCTCGCCCTTCCAGGTCGTCGATCCCGGCTTCAACGCCATCCTGATCCGTGCCGCGACCGATCTTGCCGATCTCGCCGAGGCGCTCGGCGAGACCGAAATTGCCGCCGCCAACCGTGCCCGCGCGCAAAAGGGCCTGGCGGCCATGGAGCGGCTGTGGAGCGAGGCGCGTGGCCAATACCTCTGCCTCGACCGCGTCACCGGCGAGTTGATCGACAGCGTGTCGGTGGGCGGCCTCCTTCCGGCCTTCGCGGCCATCCCCAAGCCTCGTGCCGCCGCAATCGCCGCAACCGTCGAACGGCTTGCCGGCAAGGCACGCTATGTCGTGCCGTCGCATGATCCAGGCGATCCGCGCTTCGACGCCAAGCGCTATTGGCGCGGTCCGGTCTGGCTGGTGGTCAACTACATGATATCAGATGGGCTTACCGCCGCCGGCCACGGCCAAGTGGCGCGGCGCATCACTCAGTCCAGCCTCGATCTCATCCGGGAAAGCGGCTTTGCCGAATACTACGATCCGCTGACCGGCGAGCCGCTCGGCGGCGGCCGTTTCACATGGACGGCGGCGATGGTGATCGAGTTCCTGCGTGGTGCGTAAGTGCGCTGGCCGCCTCTTCAGGACGCTTTCTCGCCGATCAGCTCAAACCGTTCGATCTCGCATTGCCGGGCGACCAGCGCCAGGATTTCCGTCGACGGTTCGATCGCGTCGGGCTGCTTCCATTCGAGATTGAACGAGTAGATGAAGCGGTCGCGGTCGGCGTCGTGCTCCATCATCGAAAGGCGCGCGTCATAGCCAAGCGGCCGCATCAGTTCCTGAAGGTCGGGCGGGGATCCCTTCGCCCAGGAGACTGACAGGACCGCATGGTGGTCGCGCGGGATCCGCAGGTCGACCCATTTCAGCGCCTGAAGCGTCACCAGGGTCAGCAGCGTCGTGATTGCGGCAAGGCCGAACTGGCCGCCGCCAAACGCAAGCCCGATCATCGTCATGATCCACATCGTGGCGGCGGTGGTGACGCCGGTCACGAGATCGCCGCGCCGGAGGATGGCGCCGCCGCCGATGAAGCCGACGCCGGTCAGCACGCCAAGCGGAAAACGCAACACATCCATGCGAGCGAAGGAGTCCGCTCCCTTGCCCATCGTATCGAGCAGCAAGTTGGCCTGGATCATGGCAACCGCGGCGGCAAGCCCGACCAGGATGGTCGTCCGAAGCCCTGCGGTGTGGCCGCGCGCTTCCCTGTTCAGACCGATCAGGAAACCTGCCGCCAGCACAAGCAGGAGGCGTGCGACGAGATCGGGCCAGGTCGGATGAAGCGGCATATCGCAGCAAAGCGGTTCGAACATCGTTCCGTGCTCCGCCCCCCATTCCCGGGATTTTCAACACCGCCCGGCACCGATGGTTCCTCGCGGCGCTATGCTTCACGCCCTCGGGGCGAGCCTGGCGTGTCGGTCACCGGACGGCGAAACCCAGCACCAGTGCCAGGACAACGATACCGACCAGGCCGGCGATGAAGATGATTCGCTGCGCGCGGGTGCGCAGGATGATTTCGCCCTGCCTTGCGTCCTGTCCGGAAAAAACCGGTCCCTGCCTGCCGCGATCCTTGCTCATGACGTGCTCCTTCCGGCCGGCGGTGCGACCCTGAACCTCAACTGAAGAACCGTTTTGCCCCCTGGAGGTTCCAGCCGAACGCGCGGCCCATCGACCACGCCGCCGCGCGATTTGAACGGCGGCGCTTGACTCCGGCGAAGCCTTGTGAAAAATTTTGCAGCAACTGATAAAAATATCATAGGGTGGAAATGGTAGGGTTCGGCAACGGCCTCCTGCGCGACGACGAAACCAGCATGGCGACGCGTGCCGCGTGGCTTCACTATGCCGGCGGCCTGACCCAGTCCGAGGTCGCCAAGCGGCTGGGGCTGACCAGCCTCAAGGCCCATCGCCTCATCACCAAGGCCAACCAGGAAGGGCTGGTGAAGGTCTATATCGACGGCGAAGTGTCGGAATGCGTCGAGCTCGAGGACGAACTGTCCCGCCGCTACTGCCTCGATTATTGCGAGGTGGTTCCGGACTTCGATTCCGAGGATCTGCCGCTCAAGGCGCTCGGCATTGCCGGCGCGCAGTTCCTCAAGCGCGAGATCGAGCGCGGCGAGGAAGCGCTGATCGGCGTCGGCCATGGCCGCACGCTTGCCGCCTGCGTGGAATATCTGCCGCGCACCTCGACCGACAAGATCCGCTTCGTCTCGCTGCTGGGCGGCCTGACGCGCAAATTCTCGGCCAACCCGCATGACGTCATCCACCGCCTGGCCGAACGCACGGGCGCCGAAGCCTATGTCATGCCGGTGCCGATGTTCGCCAACACGGCCGAGGACCGCACCGTCCTGCTCGGGCAGAAGGGCATCAGCGAGGTCTTCGATCTCGCGCGCTCCGCCGACCTGTTGTTCGCCGGCATCGGCACCGCCGAACGCGAGGCGTCGCTGGTTGCCACCGGCATGATCGAAAAGGGCGAGATGGAGGAGATCCGCCGCAATGGCGGCGTCGGCGAATTGCTTGGCCATTTCTTCGACGAGGCCGGCAAGGCGGTGGCGACGACCGTTTCCGACCGGGCGCTGGCCTTGACGCGCGAGGACATTGCCAGCCGCCGGATCGTCGCCGTCGCCGGCGGCAAGATCAAGGTTCGCGCCATCAAGTCGGTGCTCGAAGGCCGCTATCTCAAGGGCTTGATAACAGACGAGCGGACGGCGCGATCGCTCGTGGAAGAGACGCCGGTCGGGTAGCCGGTATCAGTTTCAGTTGAAACTACCCTGTGGAGGAGAAGACGAAATGCATGAGAAAGAGAAAGACCTCATTGATGCCTTCCTGCGCGGACAAGTCGACCGTCGCGGGCTGATCAAGGGCCTCGGTGCCATGGGCCTTGCCGCCGGCACCGCCGGCACGCTGCTCAATCTTGGGCAGACCCGCGCGCTTGCCGCCGACTTCGACTGGCAGGCGCATAAGGGCAAGACCATCAAGCTCCTGCTCAACAAGCATCCCTATGCCGATGCGATGATCGCCGATCTCGAAAACTTCAAGAAGCTGACCGGCATGAACGTCGTCTATGACGTGTTCCCGGAAGACGTCTATTTCGACAAGGTCACGGCAGCTCTTTCGGCAAGCTCGCCCGAATACGATGCCTTCATGACCGGCGCCTACATGACCTGGACCTATGGCCCTGCCGGCTGGATCACCGACCTCAATGAATGGATCAAGGATCCGGCCAAGACCAACCCGAACTATGCCTGGGACGACTTCCTGCCCGGCGTCAAGAACTCCTGTGCCTGGAATGGCAAGCCGGGCGGCGCGCTGGGTTCGGATGATGCAAAGCAGTGGTGCATTCCGTGGGGCTTCGAACAGAACAACATCACCTACAACAAGGCGATGTTCGACAAGGCCGGCGTCACCATTCCCGGCAACATGGACGAGATGGTTGCCGCGGCGGCCAAGCTCACCAAGGATGTCGGTGGCGGCGTCTATGGCATCGGCGTGCGTGGCTCGCGTTCCTGGGCGACGATCCATCCGGGCTTCCTGTCGGCCTACGCCAATTTTGACCAGAAGGACCTCAACGTTTCGGCGGACGGCAAATTGTCGGCCGCTATGAACACCACCCAGTCCAAGGCTTTCCACAAGCAGTGGGTTCAGATGATCCAGGAGAGCGGCCCCAAGGACTGGTCGACCTACACCTGGTATCAGGTCGGCACCGATCTCGGTGCCGGCGCCTCGGCGATGATCTTCGACGCCGATATCCTCGGTTACTTCATGAACGGCGGCGACAACAAGATGGCCGGCAAGCTCGCCTTCGCAAGCTTCAAGGCCAACCCGGCAGCCAAGGCGGCGACACCCAACATCTGGATCTGGTCGCTGGCGATGTCCAATTTCTCGAAGGACAAGGACGCCACCTGGTATTTCATGCAATGGGCCTCCGGGCCGGAGCATGGGCTGTTCGGCGCGACCAAGATGGACTTCGTCAATCCGGTCCGCCAGTCGGTCTGGAAGGACGAGATGTTCCGCGAAAAGCTGAACAAGAGCTATCCCGGTTATGTCGAGATGTTCGACGCCTCGGCGCCGGGCGCCTCGATCAAGTTCACCGCCCAGCCGCTGTTCTTCGATCTCACCACCGAATGGGCGGCGACGCTGCAGAAGATGGTGGCCAAGGAAGTGCCGGTCGACGAGGGCCTCGACAAGCTCGCCGAAAGCATCAACGGCCAGCTCAAGGAAGCCGGGCTCGGCTAAGTCGCAACGAGGGCCGGCCTGCCTGGCCGGCCGGCCCTCATCACGCCTTTTCACGTTTGCGATGCGGTGCCGGAAGGTGGCCGCCATTCGCCCCACCGGTCGCCTTGCTCCCTTGGGCGGCCGGCAGGGCGAAGCGACAGCAACAACGGAGCAACTCGATGACTGCGGTGGTATCGCAAAGGCCCAAGCCATCCGGCTTCAGGATCAGCAAGCGGGTGCTGCCCTATGTGCTCAGCCTGCCGGCGTTGCTCGTCTGCATCGGCATCCTGATCCCGTTCCTCACCTCGGTCGTCTATTCCTTCCAGCGCTATCGGCTGAGCCAGCCTTGGGCGCGGCAGTTCAACTGGGGCGACAACTACATCTCCTTCTTCACCGACCCGAAATTCTGGAACACGCTCAAGGTGTCGCTGCTCTATGCCGGCACCACAGTCGTGCTGGAACTGCTTCTCGGCCTCGCCATCGCCTTGCTGCTGCAGAAGCGCTCGACGCTGAACAACTTCATCTCGATCATGCTGTTGATGCCGCTGATGACGGCGCCCGCACTTGCCGCGCTGATGTGGAAGCTGATGACCAATCCCGGCTTCGGCGTGCTCAGCTATGTCGCCAGCCTCATCGGCCTGCAGGATTTCCGCTGGGCGTCGTCGCCGTCGACGGCGCTGTTCACGGTGGTGCTGGTCGATATCTGGGTCTACACGCCCTTCATCATGATCCTGCTGCTCGCGGGCCTGCGCAGCCTGCCGACGCAGCCCTTCGAAGCGGCCGCGCTCGATGGCGTGCCGCGAAGCTTCGTCTTCTTCCGCATCACACTGCCGATGCTGACGCCCTACATCCTGACGGCGACTTTGTTCCGGCTGCTCGATTCCATCCAGCAGTTCGATATCATCTATGCGATGACACAAGGCGGGCCGGGCGACACGCTGACCGTCTTCCAGGTCGAGGCCTATCTCAACTTCTTCCAGTCGACCAATGTCGGCCGCTCGGCGGCGCTGATGATCATCCTGTGGGCGATCACCTATTTCCTCTCCAACATCTTCATCAAGAACTGGCTCAGGCTGCGCGAACGCGCCCGTGGCCAGGCATAGGAGGCCGGGATGGAACACACCTCGCTTCTCGAGCGCATCCTGCGCGGCATGGCCCTGACGCTGGTCGTGATCTTCTTCATGTTCCCGATCGTCTGGATCTTCATGATGTCGTTCCAGACCAACGAGACGATCCTGCGCATCCCGCCGCAGCTGATCTTCGAGCCGACGCTCGCCAACTACACCGCGCTGGTCACCGGCAAGCTGATGACCGCCGCCGGCACGCTCGACATCGCCTTCATGCGCAACCTCTGGAATTCGGTGTTCCTGTCGGTGACCTCGGTCGCGGTCTCGCTGCTTCTCGGCGTGCCGGCGGCCTATGCCTTCGCGCGCCACAAATTCCGAGGCTCGGAGGACATCGCCTTCACACTGCTGTCGTTCAAATTCGCGCCGGCGCTGCTGGTGCTGCTGCCGCTCACCCTCTATTTCCAGAAGCTCGGGCTCGCCAACACCTATGTCGGCCTGATCTGGGTCTACCAGCTGATCTGCCTGCCGCTAATCCTGTGGATCGTGCGCGGCTATTTCGAGGATATTCCGGCCGACATCGAATATGCCTACCGCATCGGCGGCCATTCCTGGTTCGCCACCTTCCGCAAGATCGCGCTGCCGCTCGCCGGTCCCGGCATCGCCGCCGCCGGCCTGCTCGCCTTCATCTTCGCCTGGAACAATTTCGTCTTCGCGCTGGTGCTGGCCTCGGCCGACAAGCAGCCGGTGACGGTCGGCGCGCTTGCCTTCATCACCTCCTCCGGCATCCAGTACGGCCAGATCTCGGCGGCCATCGTGCTCTCGATCACACCGACGCTGGCGCTCGCCCTCTATGCGCAGCGCTATCTCGTCGAAGGCCTCTCGCTTGGCGCGGTGAAAGGATAGACATGGCCAGCCTCGAACTCAAAAACATCGTCAAGCGCTACAAGAGCCAGACCGTCCTCGACAATCTGTCGCTGACGGTTGCCGACGGCGAGACCCTTGTCCTGTTCGGCCCGTCCGGCGCCGGCAAGACGGTGCTGCTGCGCCTGGTCGCCGGCGTCATCGATCCGGATGAGGGCAAGATCTTCATCGGCGGCGACGACATGACCGATGTCGACGCGGAATTCCGTGGCGTCGGCATGGCGTTCCAGAATTTCGCGCTGTTTCCGCATATGAGTGCGTTCGACAACATCGCAACGCCTCTGGAGGCCAAGCGGTCCTCGCCAGGCGCCATAAAGGCCGGCGTCGAAAGCGTCGCCAAGCTGTTGAAGATCGCCCATGTGCTCTCGCACAAGCCGCGCGCGCTCTCCAATGGCCAGAAGCAGCGCACGGCACTTGCCCGCGCTTTGGTCGGTTCGCCGCCGCTGCTGTTGCTCGACGACCCCTTGCGCAATGTCGACGCCAAGCTGCGTTTCGAGATGCGGCTCGAACTGCCGCGCCTGCTTGCCGATCGCGGCGCCACCGTCGTCTACGTCACCCAGGATTACAAGGAAGCCATGGCACTCGGCGATCGCATTGCCGTCATGTCACAGGGCGTCATCCGGCAGCTCGGCACGCCCGAGCAGATCTATCGCGAACCGGCCAATATCGAGATCGCGCGGCTGTTCGGCGACCCCACCATCAATCTGCTCGACGTGAAGCCCGCGCGGGATACCAGGGGGATCTATGTCGGCCTGTCCAACGTCCAGGTCCATCTGGCCGGCGCTTACGACGCGGCGGTCGGCCGCGATTGCGTCATCGGTTTGCGGCCGGAAGCGCTGAGCTTCGTCGAGGAGGGTATCCCGGGCGCCATCCCGGTGACGGTCGAGGCCGAGACGCCGCTCAACGAAAAGATCGTCACGCTTGTGCGCACCGTGCGCGGCCGCGAGATCCTGGTCTCGCGCCCGGCCGGAACGCCGGGCCGCAGCGAGGGCAAGGTCCATATCGCCGTCGACGGCAAGAGCGCCTTGCTGTTCGATCACGCCAGCGGCGACCGCCTCGGTTCGAAGAACGTCGTCACCTTGCGCAATGGAGAAGCCGCATGAGCCAGAGCGCGCTCACCATTTCAGGTGTCGACAAATTTTACGGCCCGATCGATCGCGGCGTGCATGCGGTCAAGAACCTGACGATGGAAATCGGCAAGGGCGAGATCGTCGCCCTGCTTGGCTCGTCCGGCTGCGGCAAGACGTCGACGCTGCGCATGATTGCCGGTTTCGAGGAGGTGTCGCGCGGCGCCATCTCGGTCGGTGGCCGTCGGGTGCACACCTTGCCGCCGGTCAAGCGCAATGTGGCGATGGCCTTCGAAGGCTATTCGCTCTATCCGCCGCTGACCGTGCGCGAGAATATGGCCTTTGCGCTCAAGGCTGCCCGGCTGCCGAAAAGCGAGGTCGACGCTAAGGTCGCCAGCATCGCCAAATTGCTCGAGATCGAGGACATATTGGAGCGCTATCCGAGTTCGATTTCCGGCGGCCAGCAGCAACGCGCCAGCCTTGGACGGGCACTGATCCGCGAGGCCGACCTACATCTGCTGGACGAGCCGATGGGACAGCTCGAACCGCAGCTTCGCGCCGTGCTGCGCGGCCGTATCAAGCACTTCATCAAGGAGCGCGGCCTGACCGCGATCCTGGTCACTCACGATCAGACCGAAGCCAATGCGCTTGCCGACCGCATCGCGGTGATGGAAGGCGGCGTGCTGCAGCAGTTCGACACGCCGGACCAGATCAAGGAACGCCCGGCGAACCTGTTCACCGGCACCTTCGTCGGCGAGCCGCCGATGAACGTCTTCGAGGCCTATGTCGCAACCGCCGCCGGCCGCATCAATCTCAAGCTGCCCGACGGCCTGTCGCTCGACTACGACAAGGACGCCTTCAGCGCTCCGGTTCGCGATCAATTGCTCAGTCGCGAGCGGGTGGTTATCGGCATCAGGCCTTACGCGGTCCGACGCTCGAAGGAGGGTGTTCCCGCCAGGGTCTCGGCTAACCAATGGCTCGGCGACCAGACCCACATCGCCGCCGACTTCGCCGGCGGTTCGCTGGTCCTGGTCGAACACGACCGCACCCGCCTCGATCTGGGTGCGCCGATCAATGTCACCATCGATCCGAAAAACCTGCATGTCTTCGACCAGGCGAGCGGCAAGGCGATCTCGCACGGCATGGAGCTTGCCTGATGCGCGACATCCTGATCGGCATCGACGCCGGCACCTCCGTCATCAAATCCATCGCCTTCGACACGTCGGGCCGGCAGATTGCCGCCGCCGCGTTGCCCAACCACTATGAAACGCTGCCGGGCGGCGGCGCCGAACAGGATCTGGCGCGCACATGGAGCGATGCCGCCACGACCTTGCGACAGCTCGCCGACAAAGTGCCCAATCTGGCCAACCGGACGGTGGCGATAGCAGTCACTGGACAGGGCGACGGCACCTGGCTGATCGACGACAAGGGCGAGCCGGTCGCCAAAGGCTGGCTCTGGCTCGACGCGCGCGCCGCGGCCATCGTCGAGGAAATCCGCGCGCGGCCCGAGGACCGGCTTCGCTTCGAGAAGACCGGCAGCGGGCTCGCCGCCTGCCAGCAGGGTTCGCAATTCGTCTTCATGAAGCGCGCCATGCCCGAAATGCTTGGTAAGGCGGCAACGGCATTCCATTGCAAGGACTGGCTCTATTTCAAGCTGACCGGTGAACGCGCCACCGATCCGTCCGAGGGCACCTTCACTTTCGGCGATTTCCACACCCGCGACTACAGCGACGATGTGCTCGACGTGCTCGGCGTCACCGATCTGAGACATCTGCTGCCGCCGATCGTCGATGGCACCAGGCACAGCACCGCTCTGTCGCAGGCAGCAGCCGATGCCACCGGCATGCTGGCTGGCACGCCGGTCGTGCTCGGCTATGTCGACGTCGTCTGCACCGCGCTCGGCGCCGGCCTGCTCGACCGCGAGCGCAAGCCCGGCTGCTCGATCATCGGTTCCACCGGCATGCATATGCGGCTGGCCGCAACCCCTGACGACGTGCAACTGAACGAAGCGGCGACCGGTTATACGATGGCGATGCCGGCGCCCGGCGTGTTCGCGCAGATGCAATCCAACATGGCGGCGACGCTCAACATCGATTGGGTGCTTGGGCTCGCCTCGGGCATTCTCGCCTCGCAAGGCATTTCGCGCAGCAATGGCGAGATGATCGCGCTGGTCGATGCCTGGATCGCGGCCGCGCAGCCGGCCTCGCTGCTCTATCAGCCCTATGTGTCGGAAGCCGGTGAGCGGGGGCCATTCGTCGATGCCAATGCCAGGGCCGGCTTCGTCGGCATTTCCTCGCGGCACGGCTATGCCGACCTTGTCCGCGCCGTCTTCGAGGGCTTGGCGTTCGCGGCACGCGACTGCTACGCGGCCATGGGGCCGCTGCCGCGCGAAGTCCGCCTCACCGGCGGCGCCGCCAGAAGCCCGGCGCTGCGCAAGATCCTGGGGGCGGCGGTGGGGGCCGATATCCGCACCAGCGCGCGCGAGGAGGCGGGCGCCGCGGGCGCGGCGATGATCGCCGCGGTCTGCGTGGGTCTCTACCCGTCCATGGACGCGTGCGTCGGCGAATGGGTGACGCCGCTGCTTGGCGAGGCCGAGCCGAGCGACCGGAACCTCGCCGCGATCTACGACAAGATGACCCCGTCCTACATGTTGGCGCATCAGGCGTTGCGGCCTGTCTGGCGCGCGATGGCTTCAGTGCAGGCAAATTGAGAAGTCGAGTATGCGCAAGAAAATAGCGATCATTGGCGACAACTTCATGCTTCCGCAGGTGTTTCGCGCCGAAATCGAGAAGGTCGCGCGTGGCGACCTGGATATCAGGACATTGCAGACGGCCTGGCCCGATGAACCGATGGAATTCGGCGATCCGGCGCTCGGCCTCGACAAGGTCAAGGAGTATTTCGGCCATCCCGACGAGGTCGTTGATTTCATCGGCGATGCCGAGATCCTCGTCACCCAGCTGGCGCCCCTGTCGGAGGCCATGATGCGGCGCTTGCCGACGCTTAGACTGGTCGCGGTCTCGCGCGGCGGACCGATCAACATCGACATGGCGGCGGCCAAGGCGCAAGGCATCACCGTGGTCAATGTGCCCGGCCGCAACGCGAGTGCCGTGGCCGAGTTCACCCTTGGCGCCATCCTGGCCGAGACACGGCTGATCCGGGTCGGCCACGAGGCCTTGCGCAAGGGCGAATGGCGCGGCGACCTATACCGCGCCGACCGCACCGGCCGCGAGCTCAGTGAGATGACCGTCGGCGTCATCGGCTACGGCAACATCGGCACCAAGGTCGTTCGGCTGCTGCGCGCCTTCGGCTGCCGCGTCCTGGTTTGCGACCCCTATGTGCAGTTGAGCGCCGACGACCGCAATGCCGGTGTCGAACTCGTCGCTCTGGACAATCTGCTCGTCCGCTCCGACGTGGTCACGCTGCATCCCCGGGTGACCGAGGAGACGCGCGGCCTCATCGGCAAGGACACCATCGCGCTGATGAAACCGGGCGTGATTCTCATCAACACCGCGCGCGGGCCGCTGGTCGACTATGACGCGCTCTACGAGGCGCTGGTTTCAGGGCAGATCGCCAGCGCCATGCTGGAGACGTTCGCCGTCGAGCCGGTGCCGTCGGACTGGCCCTTGCTGCTGCTTCCCAACGTGACGCTGACGCCGCACATCGCCGGCGCTTCGGTGCGCACCGTCACCTATGCCGCCGAACAGGCCGCCGAAGAGGTGCGCCGCTACCTCGCCGGCCTGCCTCCGGTCAATCCGTGCTGAGGCAGTGGCCATGACGCATGAAACCGGCATCGAGGCTGCGGCGACATGAACGGCGGCCTTGAAATCGTCGACCTCTTCGTTGTCGGCGGCGGCGTCAATGGCGCCGGCATCGCCCGCGACGCAGCGGGCCGCGGCCTTTCCGTCATCCTGTGCGAAAAGGACGATCTCGCCGAAGGCACCAGTTCGCGCTCGGGCAAGCTCGTCCATGGCGGCCTGCGCTATCTCGAATATTACGAGTTCCGCCTGGTGCGGGAGGCGCTGATCGAGCGTGAGGTGCTGCTGGAATCGGCGCCGCACATCATCTGGCCGATGCGCTTCGTGCTGCCGCACAGCCCCGACGACAGGCCGGCCTGGCTGGTGCGGCTCGGCCTGTTCCTCTACGACCATCTCGGCGGCCGCAAGCGGCTGCCGGCGACTCGAACGCTCAACCTGCGCACCGCGCCCGAGGGCGCGCCGATCAAGGATGCCTTCCGGCGCGGCTTCGAATATTCTGACTGCTGGGTCGACGATGCCCGCCTCGTCGTCATCAATGCGCTCGACGCCGCGGAGCGGGGCGCCAGGGTTTTCACGCGCACCGCCTGCACCGCCGCCCGCCGCGAGAACGGCCTGTGGGTTGTCGAGATGCAGGAGGGCAGGACGGGTATCAGGACGGTGGTTCGGGCGCGCGCGCTGATCAATGCCGCCGGCCCCTGGGTCAACGACATCGTCAACCGCGTTGCCGGCCAGAACTCCAGGCGCAACGTACGCCTCGTCAAGGGCAGCCACATCGTCGTGCCGAAATTCTGGGAGGGGCGGCAAGCCTATCTCATCCAGAACAGCGACAAGCGCGTGATCTTCATCAACCCATATCAGAACGATCTCGCTCTGATCGGCACCACCGACATTCCCTATGAGGGCCGGCCCGAGGACGTGGCGGCGGATGAGAGCGAGATCGATTACCTGATCAAGGTGGTCAACCGCTATTTCAAGCGCGGCCTTGGGCGCGGCGATGTCGTCTATTCGTTCTCCGGCGTCAGGCCGCTCTATGACGACAATGCCGACAACCCAAGTGCCGTGACCCGCGACTATATTTTCGAGCTCGACGCGCCGGACGCACAGGCGCCGCTGCTCTCCGTCTTCGGCGGCAAGATCACCACCTTCCGCAAACTGGCCGAGCATGCGCTGGACAGGATCGCGCCGTTCTTTCCCAAAATGGGCAAGCCCTGGACCGCGAAGGCGCATCTGCCCGGCGGCGATATCGCCAATGCCGATTTCGAACAGTTCCTCGGCGATCTCGGAGGCGAATATCCCTGGATGCCGGCATCTCTGCTGAAGCATTACGGCCGGCTCTACGGCACCAGGACACGGGCTTTGGTTGGCGCGGCGCGTTCGCTCGATGAGCTTGGGCGCTGCTTCGGCAAGGATTTCTTCGAGCGCGAGGCCGCCTATCTCTTCGACCGGGAATGGGCCGTGACGTCAGCCGATATTCTCGAGCGTCGCACCAAGCACGGCCTGCATCTGTCCGCCGAGGAAAGGGTGGCCTTCGAGCATTGGTGCGCGAACCGGTTGGCGAGGGCAGGCTGATGGTCCATTCCGTCGATACTGGCACCACGGAATTCCGCATGCTGCGCTCCTTGTCGGCCAGCATCGGCGCCGACCCGTTGCTGGTTCAGGGTGCCGGCGGCAACACCTCCATCAAGCAGGCCGGTGTGCTGTGGATAAAGGCGTCGGGCACGTGGCTGAAGAACGCGCGCGACGACGAGATCATGGTGCCGGTCGCGCTGGCGCCGTTGCTCGATGCCGTGGCGCATCGCAGCCCGGCGGCGGAGACCGCGGGGCAGTTCACGCTGGCGGACCTCAACCCTCGTCAGCTGCGGCCCTCCATCGAGACGACGGTGCATGCGCTGCTGCCGCAGAAGATCGTGGTCCACGTCCATTGCGTCGAGACGATCTCGATCGCCGTGCAGGCCAATGCCGAAGCCTTGCTGGAGGGGCGCCTGCGCGGCCTCGACTGGGCCTTCGTGCCCTATCGCCGACCCGGCCTGCCGCTGGCGCAGGCGATCGCCGAGCGGCTGAAGCCCGCGGCCAACGTGCTCGTGCTTGGCAATCACGGCCTGGTGGTCGCTGCCGATACGGTCACCGAGGCAGCCTTGCTGCTGCAACGGGTGACCGGGCTGCTCGCACGGCAGCCGCGCCCGGCTCCGCCCCCCGATCTCGATGCGCTGCTGAGGCTCGCCGCAGGCAGCGACTACCGGCTGCCGGCCTCGACCGCCGCGCATGCCGTTGCGACCGACCTCGCCAGTTGCCGCATCGCCGCCTCCGGCAGCCTCTACCCGGATCATGTGATCTTCCTTGGCGTCGGCTCGGTGATCGCCGGCCCTGGCGAGGACGCGGCGGCGGTCGTTGCCCGCACTGGAGCCGCGCCGACGTCCATCCTCTTTCCCGGCAAGGGTGTGCTCATGCGCCGGGATGCCAATGCCGGCGCCGAAGCGATGGCGCGTTGCCTGGCCGACGTCGTCGCGCGCGTCGATGGCGCTGCGCGCGTCAACTATCTCAGTCCGAAGGAGAACGCCGAACTGCTGAACTGGGACGCCGAGAAATACCGCCAGCAACTCAACCGCGAAGGGGTGACGCTGCAATGACGGCATTCCGCTCCAATGTCTTGCTTTGCGTCGGGGAGGGATAGCGACCTTGGCCTTCACGCTCTCCCTCAACACCAATCCGCTGGTCAATCGCTTCGCCGATCCGGACGACCTGATCGACACCATCGCCTATGACATCGGCATAAGGGACGTGCAGCTCACGCATGAATTCATCAATCCCGGCTGGCCCGCCGCGACGATCGTCAAATTCGTCCGCCTGTTTCGCGGCGCACTCGCCCGCACCGGCGTGCGTGTCACGTCCGGCATGACCGGTCCTTACGGCAGGCTGAATCATTTCGGTCACCCCGACGCCGATGTGCGCCGCTACTATGTTGACTGGTTCAAGACCTTTGCCGACCTCTCGGCCGAGCTTGGCGCCGGTGGCATGGGCACGCAATTCGCCATCTTCACCCATCGCGACTTTGACGACCCCCAGCGCCGCGTGCGGTTGTTCGACATCGCGCTGGACTGCTGGCGCGAGGTCGCCGAGCACGCCCGTGCGGCCGGCCTGACCTATCTGTTCTGGGAACCGATGTCGGTTGGCCGCGAGTTCGGCCACACCATCGAGAATTGCCGGCTGCTGCAGCGTACGATCGACGCCGCAGGTATGGCGATCCCGCTGGAGATGATGGTCGACATCGACCATGGCGACGTCACCTCGAGCAATCCGGCTGACATCGATCCGTACGCCTGGGCCGAAGCCTTTCCCACGAAATCGCCGATCATCCACATCAAACAGTCGTCGATGAACAAGGGCGGCCATTGGCCGTTCACATCAGCCTACAACAGGGACGGCCGCATCACGCCTGAAAAACTGCTGCAGACGGTGCGGCGCGGCGGCGGCACCGACAACGAGATCTGCCTCGAACTGTCGTTTCGTGAGCGCGAGCCGGTCGACCATCAGGTGGTCGCCATGATCCGCGAGTCCGTCGACTACTGGGCGCCGTTCATCGAGACAGGCAGGTCCGATCTTCTGCCAAAGGCCGGTTAGAAAACGGGCAGGGGCCGATGCGGCTCCTGCCCGTTGAATTCAGCAGATAATCGCCCGGAACTCAGCCGAATTTGGGGTCGAGGCTGCCCGACTTGTAGCGCTTGGCCATTTCCGAGACCGGCAGCGGCTTGATCTTCGGTGCGTTGCCGGCGGTGCCGAACTGCTCGAAGCGCTCCTTGCAGAGCTTGCGCATCGCGGCCATTGCCGGCGTCAGATATTTGCGCGGATCGAATTCGCTGGGGTTTTCCGTCAGCACCTTGCGGATCGCTCCGGTCAGCGCCATGCGGTTGTCGGTGTCGATGTTGATCTTGCGCACGCCATGCTTGATGCCGCGCTGGATTTCCTCCACCGGCACGCCCCAGGTCGGCTTCATCTGGCCGCCATATTTGTTGATGATCTCCTGCAGGTCCTCCGGTACCGAAGACGAACCGTGCATGACCAGATGCATGTTCGGCAGGCGGCGATGGATCTCCTCGATGACGTTCATCGCCAGCACCGCGCCGTCCGGCTTGCGCGAGAATTTGTAGGCGCCGTGGCTGGTGCCCATGGCAACCGCCAGCGCGTCGACATGGGTGTCGCGCACGAACTGTTCGGCCTGCACCGGATCGGTGAGCAATTGGTCGTGGCTGATCGCGCCTTCGACGCCGTGGCCGTCTTCCTGCTCGCCGCCGCCGCTCTCCAGCGATCCCAGCACGCCGATCTCGCCTTCGACAGACACGCCACCCCAGTGCGCCATGTCGACGACGCGCTTGGTGATGCCGGAATTATAGGCGTAGTCGGCCGGCGACTTGCCGTCTTCCTTGAGCGAACCGTCCATCATCACCGAGGTGAAGCCGTACTGGATCGCGGTGACGCAGGTGGCTTCGTTGTTGCCGTGGTCGAGATGCATGCAGACCGGGATGTCGGGATGGATCTCGACCAGCGCGTCGATCAGCTTGGCCAGCACCACGTCATTGGCATAGGCACGCGCACCGCGGCTTGCTTGCAGGATGACAGGCGATTTGGTCTCTTCCGCCGCCTCCATGATGGCGAGGCCCTGTTCCATGTTGTTCATGTTGAAGGCCGGCACGCCATAGCCGTATTCGGCGGCGTGATCGAGCAATTGTCTCAGTGTGATGCGAGCCAACGAATAGTCTCCCGTATCTGGTTTCAAACCTGGTGGTTGCGGACTGTCCGCGCATCGTCCAGCCCACCGATGCTTCTGGCCGGATTTCCGCGCAACCGCAACCGTCACCGGCCGTCCCGGCAGCAATTCTTGTTACAGCGCCGCGATCGGGGCAAGCGGAATATCCCAAGAATCCATCTCATTATCACAGAAAACTTGATACTTTTGCGACGATAGCTGTTATATCTCTGAACTCCGATCAAGCAGCCGCGCTTCGGCGTTGGCGGTCAGCGGCAATGAAGAGCGACATCAGACGGCAAGGCATTATGGAGTTTCTGATGGACGCCGGTCAGGCCGGCGTCGACGATCTCGCCTTGCGCTTTGGCGTCTCGAAGATGACCGTGCATCGCGACCTCGACGAGCTCGAGGAAAGCGGTTTCCTGCGCAAGGTGCGCGGCGGCGCTTCGATCCAGCCGAGCAGCCTGTTCGAAAGCGACTTCCGCTACCGGCAGAAGCAGGCGACCGAGGAAAAGCAGCGTCTGGCGGTGGCTGCCGTGGCCATGATCGAACCTGGCCAGACGGTGATCATCGATGACGGCTCGACGGCAGGAGGCATTGCGCGCCATCTCACCGATCTGCGGCCGCTGACGGTGATCTCCAACAATCTGGCCGTCATCCAGGAACTGGCCGGCGCCGGGGGGATCAACCTGATCGCGCTCGGCGGCCAATACAGCAAGAAGTTCCACGGCTTCTTCGGCCTGCTGGCCGAGGCTTCGCTCAAATCGCTGCGCGCCGACGTCGCCTTCCTGTCGTCTTCGGCCATCCATGGCGCTTCCGCCTTCCACCAGGATCAGGAGGTGGTGCAGGCCAAGCGGCTGATGATGGCGGCGGCGACTCGCAAATATCTGCTGGTCGACCACGGCAAGTTCGGCCGCACGGCGCTGCATTTCCTGACTGATCTCAGCGCATTCGACGCGGTCTTCACCGGCCGCGCGCCGGAGCCGGGCGTGCGCGCGGTGCTGGATGCCGGCGGCGTCTCGCTGACGGTCATCGACAAGGGATCATGATCCCGGCATCGGGAGATCGTGATCAGCAAAATTAAGGAGCAGTACGCGTGGTCTACTGGGTCGGTACAAGCTGGAAGATGAACAAGACGCTCGCCGAGGCGCTGGATTTCGCGCAGCGCCTGGCCGGCTTCATTCCCGGTTTCGATGACCGCATCCAGCCCTTCGTCATACCGCCCTTCACGGCGGTGCGCGAGGTCAAGCAGGCGCTGTCGTCGACGCACATCAAGGTCGGTGCCCAGAATATGCATTGGGCCGACGCCGGCGCCTGGACCGGCGAGATCTCGCCGCTGATGCTGAGGGATTGCGGGCTCGATCTGGTCGAACTCGGCCATAGCGAACGGCGCGAGCATTTTTGCGAGACCGATCGCACGGTTGGCCTGAAAACGGCGGCGGCTGTGAAGCACGGGTTGATCCCGTTGATCTGTGTCGGCGAGACGCTGGCCGAGCGCGAAAGCGGGCAGGCCGATGCCGTGCTGGGCGCCCAGGTCGAGGGCGCGCTGCAATTCCTTGAAGGCGAGGCGAAGGGCGCGAAAATCCTCTTCGCCTACGAGCCGGTCTGGGCGATCGGCGACAAGGGCATTCCGGCCAGCGCCGACTATGCCGACAAGCAGCAGGCATTGATCAAGACAGTGGCCGGCGCCGTGCTGCCGTCGCTGCCGCCGGTGCTTTATGGCGGCAGCGTCAATCCCGGCAATGCCGCCGAGCTGGTCGGCCAGCCCAATATAGACGGCCTCTTCATCGGCCGCTCCGCCTGGCAGGCGGACGGTTACATTGGCATTCTCGGCCGCGCCTCGGCGGCGATCTGAAACCATCCGAACCGCAAAGGGAAAACCATGAAAATAGCCATTGGAGCCGACAGCGCCGGCAAACCGCTGCTCGACGTCATCGCCGCCCACCTTGCCACCAAATCCGGCCTGACGGTCAGCGATCTCAGCCAGGCCGGCTACTATGCCGACCTGTCGCAAAAACTCGCCCAGACCATCGTCGACGGCGAGAACGATCGCGGCATCCTGTTCTGCGGCACCGGCATCGGCGTCTCCATCTCGGCCAACAAGGTGCCGGGCATCCGCGCCGCGCTCACCCACGACACCTATTCGGCCGAGCGCGCGGCGAAATCCAACAACGCGCAGATCATCACCATGGGCGCCCGCGTCATCGGCCCCGAACTGGCCAAGGCGATCGTCGATACGTGGCTCGCCTCCGAGTTCGACGAACAAGGTCCCTCGGCCGGCAATGTCCAGGCGATCGACAGGCTCGATGCGGCGAAGCGCTAGCTCAAGCTCTTGCGCATCGCGCCGATCACGGTGACGGCCGACGCCGCGCCGGGGTCGATATGCCCGAGCGATCGCTCGCCGAGCCGCGAGGAGCGGCCCTTGGCGGCAATCATGTCCTTGGTTGCTTCCGCCCCACGCGCGGCGGCGGCAAGGGCCGCCTCGAGACACTGAGCCAACGTCTTGCCGGCTACACTGGCCGCGGCGGCCGCTTCGGCCGCCGGTTGCCAGGCATCGACCATCGTCTTTTCGCCCGGTTCGGCCTTGCCGCGATCCTTGATGCCTTGTGCCATGGCCTGGAACAGGGCGGTGAAGTCCGCGTCCGCCAGCGCCGCGTTGCCCTTGACGGCAGCACCGGCGCGCATGAAGGCCGTCGCATAGAGCGGGCCAGAGGACGCGCCGACGGCGTTGAGGAACGATTTCGCCGCCGTGTTGAGCAACGCCGTCGGCTCGGTCGCCGCGAGGTCGAGCGAGGCCAGCGCATCGCGCACAGCATTGAAGCCGAGCGCCATGGCAATGCCGTGATCGGCGTCGCCAATGACGCCGTCGAGCTGGCAGAGCCGGTCCTTGTCGGCCTCGATCGCCACCGCGATCGTATCGAACATTCTTTTCAGGTCAGCGGTGTCGATGGTCACGGGAACGCTCTTTCGTCAGCCGGCACGGAACATGGCGCAGTCGCAGGGGTGGTCGAGCATGGTCTGCAAATCCTCGTCGAGATGAAAAAGCGTCACCGAGGCGCCGGCCATTTCCAGTGACGTGCAGTAATTGCCGACCCAGGTCGCGTGGATGGAAACGCCGATGTCGTCGAGCCGCTGCTTGACCCGCCGGTTCATGACGTAGAGCTCCATCAGCGGCGTCGAGCCGAGCGAATTGACCAGCACCGCGACCTTGTCGCCGCGCTTCGGCGCCATCTCGGCGAAAATCTTGTCCAGCATCTCGTCGGTGATCGCGTCGGCGGTCCCGAGCTTGCCGCGGGCGATGCCGGGTTCGCCATGGATGCCCATGCCGATCTCCATTTCGTCCGCGCCGATCTCGAAATTCGGCCGCCTTGTCTGCGGCAGCGAGCAGGGCGACAGCGCAACACCCATGGTGAAGGTGTGGTCGTTGGCCTTGCGGGCGACGCGCTCCACCTCGTCCAGCGAGAACATCCGGTCGCAGGCCGCACCGGCGGCCTTGAAGATGAAGAAATTGCCGGCGACGCCGCGCCGCTTCTGCCGCTGGTCGCGCGGCGCCGAGGCGACGTCGTCGGTGGTCAGGACGGTGCGCACCTCGATGTCGTCCATCGCTGCCATCTCGGCCGCCATGTCGAAATTCATCACGTCGCCGGCATAGTTGCCATACATGAACAAGACGCCGGCGCCGCCGGTGACCGCCTTGGCGCATTCGAGGATCGGATCGGGCGGCGGCGAGGCAAAGACATTGCCGATGGCCGCCGCATCCGCCAGTCCCTTGCCGACAAAGCCGAGAAAGGTCGGCTCATGGCCGGAACCGCCGCCGATCACCAGCCCGACCTTGCCGGGCCGTGGCCCGTCGCGGGCGATGATCGAGCGCGGGCTGCCGTCCGCGCTCCTGAGGTGGCGAGGATGCGCGGCGAGGATTCCTTCGAGCATTTCGTCGACGGCGCGGTTGCCGTCATTGATGATCTTCTTGGTCTGCACCGGCATCCTCCCCGAACTCGGTATTTCGCAAATACTACCGGGTGTTATCGCGATTTCCACCCGGCCGGGAAGATTTCATGCCGCGATCTTTTCCCGCGCGGCGAGAATTTCCACGCAGGCCCTGGCCGCTTCCTTGCCCTTGACGGTGAAGTGCTCGAAGAAGAAGCGATGGTGGTCGGCGCTGTCGTGATAATTGTGCGGCGTCAGCACCGCCGAAAGCACCGGAACGCCGGCTGACAGCTGCACGTTCATCATGCCGTCGATAACGGCGCTGGCGACGAACTCATGCCTGTAGATGCCGCCATTGACGACGAAAGCCGTGCCGAGGATCGCGCCATAGCGGCCGGTCTCAGCCAAGGTCTTGGCGTGCAGCGGGATTTCGTAGGCGCCGGGCACATCGAAGACATCGACAGCGAACCGGTCGCCTCCGATGCCGGCCAGTTCCGCTACGAAGGCGTTGACGCACTGATCGACGATATCCGCATGCCAGCGCGCGCGGATGACGGCGATGCGAACAGTTTCATAGTCTTTGCGGGAATGCTGATTCATGGGTCCATCCTTCCGTTTCGAACCAGAATCAGGACGCACGATACGCAATCCGGCCCGCCGGAGCGGCCCGTTTTCCGTTTCGTTCTCTTTCATCCGGACTGTAACCGTCGGCTCCGGAATCACACCGGATCTGCTGACCTTTCCGATTTCGGAAAGCGCTCGCGGGCTTTGGCCGAAACCATTACCGCCGGTGGGGATTTTCACCCCGCCCTGAGAACATTAACGCCTCTGTATGGAAGGGCAGGGGTGCCGCTGTCAACCAGGCGACAGGCCGGTGGCCAATCACGTTCTGTCGACTGGCGCAATTCTGTGAAGAGCCGCTCTATCGCGTGCGCCACGCCGCAGCCGCTGCTGCAACCAGCATCAGCAGCGCCGCAACCATCGCGCAGACGGCAAAGCCGAAGCTGGAATAGATCGGCCCGAAGCCGGTGGTGCCGATAAAGACCGCGAGATAGGTCACGGCGCTGTTCAGGCCCATGATCGTACCGCGCTGTGAGGGATCGAGCGCCGCCAGCCGCATCACCAGAACATTCAATCCGAAATGATTGGCAAGCCCCCAGATAGCCACCATGGCGAGCGTCAGGCCGAAACTGTTGCTCGTCGCGGCAATGGCGACATAGACGGCCGCGACAAGAAGATAGGCGAACGGCATGACGCGGCGGGCGCCCAGGCGATCGATCGCGCCATCGAGGAGAGCAGCCGTGCCGAAGCCAATGCCGTAAGCGAGCGCGGCCCAGCCATTGGCGCTCACCGGCTTGCCCAGTCCGCTGTGCAGGTGGTCGCCGAGATAGCCATAGACACCGTAGAAGGCGGTCATGAAGGCTGCGCAGGCGATGAGAAGCGGCACAATGCCGGGAATGCCGAGCGCCGCCAGCGGCGTTGGTGCCGGGCCGCTCTTCCTGATGTCGCTCAGCGACGTCATGCTGAGGCTGGTCAGCGCCAGCACTGCCAGCACCGCGACGGCGGCGAACACGGCGCGCCAATGCACGAGATCAGCAAGCACGGCCGAGAGCGAAACGCCGGCCACCATGCTGAGCGTCCATCCGGTCAGCACCACGCCGATAGTGCCGCTTTCGCGGCCGGGCGGCGCGATCGCCGCCGAACTCGCATAGATCGCCGGCATGGCGACGCCGGCGGCGATGCCGGCGATGAATTGCGCCGCGACAAGCATGATCAGTACCGGTGCGGCCGCGCTGGCGACGAGAGCAATGGCCAGCAACAGCAATGCCCCTTGCAGCATCCGGCGGGCGCCGAGCCGGTCGATGTAACGGGCGAGGAACAGGGCGCTCGCCGAGGTGCCGAGGCCAAAGGCGGCCGCCGCGATCATCACGGTCGGGACGCTGCTCGAGAAGGACGATGCCACGGCCGGGGCTATGGGCCCCAGGACCAGCGAATTCGAGCCGATCACGGCGATGCATCCGGTCAACAGATAGGCGAGGGCCGGGATCGCCGGCCTGGCGTCTGCTGCTAGGGCGGTGGCTTGATTGCTGTTCGACATATCGTCATAATGGCCGTATTAAATTCCGTGGCAATCAGGATTATCGACATGGATGAAGAAACAGATGGCATTCTGCAGAACAGGCCGGCGCCCCGCGATGTCGATGCAATTGACCGAAAAATATTAGGTGTTCTCGTTGACGACGCGACGGTCAGCTACGCCGAACTCGGCGATCGGGTCGGGCTTTCACCGCCAGCCGCGCATGAGCGGGTCAAACGTCTTCGGCGCAGCGGCGCCATTCGCGGCACGGCAGCGATCATCGACCCCAAGGCGGTGAAGAAGCCGCTGCTCGCCTTCGTGCATATCGACACCAGGGGCTGGGGCAAGACCCCGGAGCTGATGGCGGTTTCGCAATATCCGGAAGTCGAGGAGATCCACACAGTCGCCGGCGATACCTGCATGCTGCTGAAGGTCCGCACGGAAGACACGAGGGCGCTGGAAGGGCTGCTTGCTCGCCTCTACGAAACGCCCGGCGTTACCTCGACGCGCAGCTATGTGGTGCTGTCGACCTATCTCGAGCGTCCGGTGCAGCCCGGCATCACCGACACGTGGCCGACGCCGGGGCACATGAGCAAGCCGTTGTACTAGCCGGCATCGGTGCTATGCCCGTTCGGGGAACATCGCCTTCAGGCCGTCGCGCGAGGCCTTGGCGATGCCGCGTTCGGTGATCAGCCCGGTCACAAGCCGTGCAGGCGTCACGTCGAAGGCCGGGTTCCTCGCCGGCGTCGCTTCGGGCGACACGCGCACCTGGGCGATCTCGCCCTTGGCGGTCTTGCCCCAGACCAGCGACACCTCGTCGCCGGAGCGTTCCTCGATCGGGATTTCGGCAAGGCCGTCACGCACCGTCCAGTCGATGGTCGGCGAGGGCAGCGCGACATAGAACGGTACGTCATTGTCGGCGGCGGCGAGCGCCTTCAGATAGGTGCCGATCTTGTTGCAGACATCGCCATCGGCGGTTGTGCGGTCGGTGCCGACGATGACCATGTCGATCGCGCCGCGCTGCATCAGATGGCCGCCGGCATTGTCGACGATCAGCGTGTGCGGCACGCCGTGGCCGGCCATCTCCCAGGCGGTAAGCTGGGCGCCCTGGTTGCGCGGCCGCGTTTCGTCGACATAGACATGGACCGGGATGCCGGCTTCGGTTGCCAGATAGATCGGCGCGGTGGCGGTGCCGTAGTCGACGGTCGCCAGCCAACCGGCATTGCAATGGGTCAGGATATTGACCGTCTCGCCCGGCTGCTTGCGCGCCGCGATCGCCTGGATGACGGCAAGTCCGTTCTCGCCAATGGCGCGGTTCAGTCCGACATCCTCGTCGGCGATCTCGGCGGCGCGACGATAGGCGGCTGCGGCGCGTTGTTCCGTCGGCAGCGGCTTGAGGAAGCGCCGCATCTCGTCCAGCGCCCAGCGCAAATTGATCGCCGTCGGGCGCGTCTCGTGCAGCGTCTCCCACACGGCATCGAGCGCTGCGTCGGACGGATCATCCGCCATCTGCATGGCGACGCCGTAGGCCGCGGTGACGCCGATCAGCGGCGCGCCGCGCACCCACATGTCGCGGATGGCGGTGGCGATGCCGGCAACCGTGCCGATCGTTTCGATGCGGAAATCATGCGGCAGCCAGCGCTGGTCGATGATCTCGACCGAACGCCCGTCATCGCTCAGCCAGATGGTGCGGTAGTGGCGGTCGCCGACGTTCAAATGCTGCTCTCCTGTTCGATCAGCGCGGCCAGGGTGTTGACCTCGTCGATGCTGTGTATCTGGCGCCGGTTGACGGCGATGTGACGGCCGAATTTTAGCGCCTTTGCCTCACAACTGGCGCGAAGCTCTTCATCGGCAATGGTCTCAAAATCGGCATTGTGGGCGAGGCCGAGGATACGCCTGTGCACCTCGATGCCGGCAAAGCCGAGCAGGTCGGTCCAGATCTGGTGCAGCACATGGTCGAGCGCCTGTTCCGCACCCAGCCTGTCGCCCTGATCCTCGAACAGGCTTTTTTGATAGAGCATGCCGCTGCGTTCGCTGCGCCACAGATGCGAGAATTCGGCGCGGAACACCGCCCATGTCTCTGCGGTAACCCCGAGCAGATAGGCGCGCATGGCATCGCGCTTGCCCTTCTCCTCATGTCCACGCTGCGAGAAGAAAGACATCCAGAAATTGGCGAGCAGCATGCCGACATCGAAGGCCATTGGTCCGTAGAAGGCGAACTCCGGATCGATCATCCGGGTCTCCGTGTCGGTGACCATGATCGAGCCGGAATGCAGATCGCCATGCAGCAATGTCTCGGCATTGGCGGCGAAAATGTGCTTCAGCCGCTGCGCCTCGACCTTCAGGTCGCGATCGGCGCGCAGTTCGGCAACGACTCCCTCGAGCTGCGGCGTATGCCGATTCATCTTGGCGTCGAAATAGGGATCGGAGAACACCAGGTTCTCGGTGATGTCGCAGAGCTCGACATTGTCGGCGAACAGCGCCAGATCGGCCTTGCGATCCTTGGCCACCATCGACAGGTCGGAACCGCGAAACAGCGTGCGGGCCATGAACAGGCCGATATCCCTGGCAATGTTGGGAAGCTGGCGCCCGTCGATCAGGGCACGCCTGAGAATGACGTGTGGCGGCGCCAGATACTCCATGATGATCAGCGCCTGGCCTTCATCGAAATGATAGATCGCCGGCACCGAGCCCGGCGCGCGCGCCTCTTGCCTTGTCAGCGCGTGATACTCGAAGAAGGAACGTTTCAGCGGCAGCGGCCAGCTATCGCCGACCAGGCGGACATAGGGCAGGGCCTGCTTGACCACGGCCGCGCCGCCGGCGCCCTCGACGATGAAGACGAGGTTGAGATTGCCGTCGCCGACCTCGCGTACCTCCCAGTGTATCGTGTCCCTGCCGATCTTGGCGCACAGCGCCGCGTTCGTGCCGAGGCGCGTTGCAAGCGTCTCCACCGACAGTGCTTCGAACGGCAATTTCCCGGTCATTCGTGTCCCTCCCGCCTGTGCGCTCCGATCATAAGGGAGCCCTGACGGCGGGGCCAAGCTAGGAAGCGATCTGGCAATTGTCAATCGTGTTGACAATTGCCGATGTAGCCCATAGCGTCATGGTCAGGGAGGAACGCATGGTCGGCAATGCCGTGTTCCGTGTAGAGGGACTGAGGAAATCCTTTGGCCGCAACGAGGTGCTTGGCGGCATCTCGCTCGAGCTGCATTCCGGTGAAGTCACCGTGCTGATGGGCGCCAATGGCGCCGGCAAATCCACCCTCGTCAAGATCATCAGCGGCGTCTACGAGTGCGGCGGCGGTACGATGACCCTCGCGGACCAGGATTTTGCGCCGAACACGCCGGCGGAGGCGATCCGCGCCGGCGTTGTCACGGTGCACCAGAATATCATTGACGGCGTGGTCGCCGACCTCGATGTCGCCACCAATTTGACGCTCGACAGGCTCAGCGGCAAGGGCGTGCCGACCCTGTTCAATCCGGCCCGGGTGCGCCGCGAGGCCAAGGCCGTCGCCGACCGCATGGGGTTGGCCATCGATCTCAAGGCCCGAGTGAACGACCTTTCGCTGGCCGATCGCCAGATGGTGGCGATCGCGCGCGCCTTGGCGCATCAGCCGAAGGTGCTGATCCTCGACGAGCCGACGTCCTCGCTCTCCAGCGCCGAGGCCGACCGGCTGTTCGCGCTGGTCGACAGGCTGCGCGAGCAAGGCGTGGCGATCCTCTATATCTCGCACCGCATGTCCGACATCAGGCGGCTTGCCGATCGCATCGTCTCGATGCGTGACGGCATTATTTCGGGTGTCTTTGACACCAAGCCGCTCGACTATGAAGGCGCGGTCAATGCCATGCTCGGCCGCAAGATCCATCTCGACCAGATCGTTGCCAGGAGTTCCGCTAAACCGGTCCTGACGGTCGAAGGCCTGCGCTTCGGGCATGGGGCCAGGCCGATTTCGCTGACGCTTGGCGATGGCGAGGTCGTTGCCATCACCGGCCTCGTCGGCGTCGGCAAGACCGCGTTTGCCGAGACGCTGTTCGGCGTGCGCAAGCCGCTGGCCGGCACGATGACGATGAACGGCAAGCCCTATGCGCCGCGATCGGCCGGCGATGCGATCGCCGCCGGCGTGTTCCTCGTCGCCAAGGATCGCGCGACCAGCGGCATCGTCGGCGGCTTCAACATCGAGCGCAATGTCAGCCTGCCGTTCCTCAAGCGCATGTCGAATCTTGGTGTGCTCAAGCGCCGCCTCGAACGCGCCACCGCGCGCCGGCAGATCGAGGAACTCAGCATCGTCTGCCGCTCCGAGAAGGACGAGATGTCGGCATTGTCCGGCGGTAACCAGCAGAAGGTCATGGTCGCCCGCTGGATGGCGCAGAATGCAGCGCTGTTCATCCTCGACGAGCCCTTTCAGGGCGTCGACATCTCGGCCAGGCGCGACATCGCCGCCAAACTGAGGGCAAGCGCCAATGGCCGCGCGACGCTGTTGTTCGTCACCGAACTCGACGAGGCGCTGGAGACGGCCGACCGCATCCTGGTGATGTCGGAACACACGATCGTCGGTGAACACCGCAACGCCGAGGTCGATCTCGATCGCCTGCTGGCCGAGGTCGCCGGCGGGCCGCTGCATAGCGCCGCCTAAGCCGCGCGGCGGGTAGAATTGGAATGGAGAGACTATGGGTCCGAGTTGGATAAGAATGGCTGCGTCGCGCGGGTGGGCTGAATGACGCTGCGCGACTACGCCATCCGCTATGGGTTCATCGTCCTCTTGTTCGGGCTGGTCGCCTATTTCGCGATCGCCGCCGACGGGTTCGTCTCGCCGCAAAGTGCCGTCTTCATCTTCCAGTCGGTGGCCATCACCGGCGTGCTGGCGCTCGGCGTCACCGCCACGCTGGTCGTCGGCGGCTTCGACCTGTCGATCGGTTCGGTCGCCACATCGGCCATGATGGCGGCTGCCTATGTCATGGTGGTGCTCGAGCAGAACGCTGTCGTGGCGGTCGTCGTCTGCCTGCTGATCGGCGCCATTGTCGGCCTGATCAATGGCTGGCTGATCGTCTATATGCGCGTGCCCGATCTCCTGGCGACGCTCGGCATGATGTTCCTGCTCGTCGGCCTGCAGCGCATCCCGACCGAAGGCCGCTCGATCGCCACCGGCATGACCATGCCAGACGGTTCGGTCGCCAATGGCAAGTTCGGCGACGCCTTCCTGGCGCTCGGCCGCCACCGCTTCGATTTCTTTATCCCGAACCTCATTCCGGTGTCGGTGGTGGTGCTGCTGGTTCTGGCCGTGCTGATCTGGTTCTTCCTCGAATACACCCGCTTCGGCCGCATGATGTATGCGGTCGGCTCCAATGAGCGCGCGGCCGAACTCGCTGGTGCGCCTGTCAAGGCATACAAGATCTGGGCCTACGTTATTTCAGGAGTTTTTGCCTCGATCGGCGGCATTTTGCTCGCCGCACGGCTTGGACGCGGCGATATCGCCTCGGGTAATAATCTGCTGCTCGATGCGGTTGCCGCGGCGCTGATCGGCTACGCGGTGCTCGGTGCCGCCAAGCCGAACGCCTTCGGCACCGCCGTCGGCGCGCTGTTCGTCGGCATCTTGCTGCAAGGCCTGACGATGATGAACGCGCCTTACTACACGCAGGATTTCGTCAAGGGCGTGGTTCTGGTCGTCGCCCTTGTCTTCACCTTTGCCCTTTCGGGCAGGGGCAGGGGGTAGTCTCGACCGGACAGGATTTTTGGGTTCAACAAGAGTGGAGGAAACAAGGTGAACATCACGAGAAGACTTCTGGGGAAGGTGGCGCTCGGGCTGGCCGGCGCAACCATGCTGATGCAGGTCCCGGCTTTTGCCGCGGACAAGCCGGCCCCGTTCGACAAGCCCGGCGTCAAGATCGCGCTGGTGCGCTATCTCTCGACCGGTGACTTCTTCCAGGCCTATCTCTCGGGCGTCGAGGCGCAGTCCAAGGCGCTCGGCATCGACCTGCGCGTGCTCGACAGTCGCCAGGATGCCGCCCTTCAGTCCGACATGGTCGACCAGGCCATCGCGCTCGGCGTGCAGGGCATCATCATCCAGCACGGCCTGACAGAATCGATGAAGGATGCGGCCCAGCGCGCGGTCGACGCCGGCATCAAGGTCGTGGCCTTCGACGTCAATGTCGAAAACCCGAAGATCCCGCAGATCGAGCAGTCGGACAAAGACCTTGCCCGCCTCGCGCTCGAACAGGCGGTGAAGGACAATGGCGAGAGCTGGAATGCCGGCTATGTCTACGTCGCCGGTATCGCGCCGCTCGACCGCCGCAACGAGACCTGGGTCGACGTCAAGAAGAAATATGCGGGTGTCAAGGAAGTCGCGATGTTCGGCACGCTCGACAACCCGATCGCCAACTCGGTCGCCAACCAGGCGCGTTCGGTGCTGTCGGCTCATCCCGACATCAAGGTGATGTTCGCCCCCTATGACGAGTTCGCCAAGGGCGTGAAGATCGCCGTCGACGAAGCCGGCCTGAACAAGGGCATCAAGATCTATTCGGCCGATATCTCGACATCGGACATATCGGCGATGCGCGAGCCCGACAGCGCCTGGGCGGCGACCGCCGCCACCAACCCGGCCGTCGTTGGCCAGGTCTCGGTGCGCGCGCTGGCGCAGTTGCTCGCCGGTGAAGACCCTGGCCACAACGTCATCGTGCCGCCGACGCTGATCACCCAGAAAGAGCTGATCGACAAGGACATCAAGAACATGGAAGACCTGTCGGCCAAGCTGCCGCAGTTCGCCCATGCAGATGTCGCCATGCCGGCCTGGATGCCGAACCCGAACGCGAAGTAGGGGTCGTCGTAGCACATATGAAAAGGGCGGCCTGCGAGCCGCCCTTTTTGTTATCTGCCGGAAACCCTACCGCAGCGCCGCCGCGATGTTGCCCCCATCCACCGTTGTCACGTCGGCGGTGGTGCGCTCGGCCAGCGCGTGATGCAGGAAGGCCTGCGCCACGTCCTGCGCCGTCACTTCCTGGCCGAGCAGGTTGCCGGACATGTATTCCTTCTCCGATACGCCGCGCGCGCCGGAGCGGCTGGCGATCATGGCGTCGGTCAAAAGGCCGGAGCGGATGCGGTCGGCGTTGACGGCGTTCGAGCGGATGCCATGGGCGCCGTAGTCGAGCGCATATTGCCTGGACAGGAACAAAGTCGCCGCCTTCGGCACGCCATAGGCGCCGAATTTCGGACCGGGATTGACCGCCTGCTTGGAGGTGTTGAACAACAGCACACCGCCGGTGCCCTGTTCCAGCATGATGCGCACGGCGTTCTGCGCCACCGACTGGTGGGCGAAGAAATTGAGCTCGAAGCTCTTGCGCAGCAGCGCATCGTCGAGCTCGCCGATCCGGCCTTCCCAGGCCGCGCCCGCGTTGGAGACAAGGATGTCGACGCCGCCGAACACGGCCACAGCTTTGTCGAAGGCCGCGCGCACCTGGGCCGGGTCGGTGATGTCGGCGGCGACGCCGATCGAATTGTTGCCGGCTTTCTTGGCGGCATCGGCGGCCTTCTCGGCATCGAGATCGACGACGACCGCATGGGCGCCATTGTCGGCGAACAGCTTTGCCGCTGCAGCCCCGATCGCGCCGGCGCCGCCGGTGATCAGCACCACCTGGCCGGTCAGCGGCTTCTGCTTGTTGGAGGCAAGCTTGGCCTGTTCGAGCGACCAGTATTCGAGCGGGAACAAATCGGCCTTGGACAGCGGATGGAAACGGCCGACGGCTTCGGCGCCGCGCACCGCCTCGATCCACATCTCGCCGACATCGGAGGCGATCCTGGCATCCTTCAGCGTGCGGCCGTGGCCGAACATGCCGAGCCCCGGCACCAGCGTCAGCCGCGGCATCGGGTCGAGCATGGTGCGCTTGACGTCGTCGAGTGCGTCATTGGTCTCGAAATAGGCCCGGTACTCCTTGGCGAAGGCGTCGACATGGCTCTTGATGACGGCCTTGTAGTCGCCGACCTTGTCGGCATCGGGCGCCGGCACCGCCATCGGCCCGGTCTTGATGCGGATCGACAGATCCGGTGTCGACACGCCGCGTCCGGCATAGTCGGCGATGGCGGCCGAATTGATGAAATCGACGATCCCGTCGGAGGTGCGGAAGTCAGAGATCATGCGGTCGAAGCGGCCTTCGCCGCGCGCCACCGCAACGGCGCCGCGCAGCATCGGCGCGATGGACGCCGGCGTCGCGAGCCTTGCCGGCAACGCCGCCTTGGCAGCCTTCGGCTTGGCGTTCCTGGCGACGTACTCCTCGGCGACGTTCACATAGTGGATCATCCGGTCATAGGCCTGTTTGGCATCGTTACCAAAGGTGAAGATGCCGTGCTTGTCGAGGATCAGTCCTTCCACCGTCGGGTCGGCATCGAAGACGTCGGCCGCCGCCTTGGCAAGGTCGAAGCCCGGCATGATGTAGGGCACGTAGCCCATCTTCTCGCCGAAGACCGTCTTTACCAGCGGCTTCGAGTCTTCCTGGTCGACGATGGCCAGGATAGCGGTCGAATGGGTGTGGTCGACGAATTTATGCGGCAGGAAGGCATGCAGCAGCGTCTCGACCGAGGGATTGGGCGAGGACGGATCGATGAGGTTTGCCCGCTGCAGCGCCACCATGTCCTCGTCCGCGAGCTTGTCCAGCGCGCGCGCCTTGAGCAGGGCGCCCATCTTGACCGCCGGCAGTCCCTGCGGCTCGATGACGGCCATGTCCCAGCCGCTGCCCTTGACGCACAGCACATCCCATTCATCGCCGACGAGGTCGGTCGCCTTGATCTTGCAGGACGTGTTGCCGCCGCCATGCAGGACCAGCTGCGGCACGCCGCCCAGCAGCCGCGTCGTGTAGACGCGCAGCGCGAGGTCGCGGCCGACGCCCTTCTTGGCATAGTCGGCGACGAGTTTCTCGGCCGTGTCGTCGTTCCACAAATTCTTCATGTTCGCTTCGTCCAGTTGCTGACTTGGGTGGTGAAACAGGAATGCCGCGACGCCTTGATGACAATGCGCCGGCGAAGGGTGCCTTTTTCAGGATGCTTTATGTGGTGTCGCTCCGGCATGATCGAGCAGCCGTTGCGCCATATGCGCGCCGACCACGAGATGCGTGCAAAGCCCGCCCGCAAGCGCCGCGAGCAATGGCTCGAACTTGCTGTCCTCCTGCACCACCATCAAGCGTTTTTCGATGGCGCGCAGCGAGCCGAGTTCAGCCGAAATGACCCGGCGGTTGTAGCTGCAGTCGAGTGCCTCGCCCCTGGCGTCGATGATCTGTCCGGCAATCACCCCGGCGGCGCCGATGCCGCGCAGCGCGGCCATTTCGTCCGGGTTGAGCGCGCCGCATTTGACGACATGGCTGTCTGCATCGACGGTGCCGACGGAGAAAAGCGCGAGATTGCAATCGCTGATGCCGGCCAGCTGTTCGCGGATCACCGGCTCGGCGCGCAACGCACGCGCCAGCTCTTCCGTCGACAGCACCAGCGGCGCATAGAAATTAAGCCCCTTGGCGTTGAGCCGGCGCGCGATTTCCATGGTGCACTGGTCGGGCCGATAGGAGTAGGGCGCGCCAAGATTGCCGCAGAGCTGCACCACCGTGACATCCTGCAGGTCGGCATAGGACATGATGTCGGCGATCGTATAGACGGTGCGGCCCCAGGCGACGCCGATGCGGTCGCCCTTCTTGACCAGTTCGAGAAAGACGCTCGCCGCCAGCACGGCGATATCAGTCGACTGGTCCGGGTTATAGCCGTTCTCCGGCGCGATCCAGACCGCGTCGAGCTTCAAGGCATCCTCGAGCCTGCGCGCCATCACGTCATCGGTGAACAGCTGCGTCGAGGTCGAGATGTTGACGATGCCGGTCTCGCGCGCCTTGCGCAGATACATGGCCACCGAAGCACGCGAAATGTTAAGCTGGCTCGCAACCTGGTCCTGCCGCAGGCCATGCGCATAGTAGAGCCAGGCGGCTTTGTGAATGAGTTGTTCTGCCGGTCGGATCGCCATGCCGTCTCCTCGGCTGACATTAGTCATGGCTCTCGACAAAAGTCAAATTGGCATGCGTGAGTGCGATCGCCTCTAAGCAAAACGCATCCGGGATGGTCGTTCTACAAAGTCCGGACAGCATAGCATTTTCGACCATTCAGGGGGATGGCCTGACGAGAGCCCTAAGGTTAGAAAGCTCGAAAAGGACTTGGGGAGGACGGGATGGGCAATTCCTATGAACAGGATCTGGACAGGAACGCGGCCAACCACCAGCCTCTGACGCCGCTCACCTATCTGGAGCGCGCGGCAAAGACCTATCCCGACCACATCGCCATCATCCACGGCCGCCAGCGCATCAGCTACCGCGATTTCTGGCACCGCTCGCTGAAGCTCGCATCGGCGCTGCAAAAGCGCGGCATCGGCAAGGGCGACACGGTCACCGTGATGCTGTCCAACACGCCGCCGATGCTGGAGGCGCATTTCGGCGTGCCGATGACCAAGGCGGTGCTGCATTCGCTCAACACCCGCCTCGACGCCGCGGTCATCGCCTTCCAGCTCGACCATGCCGAGACCAAGGTGCTCATCGTCGACCGCGAATTCTCCGGCGTCGTCCGGCAGGCGCTCGATCTGGCCAAGGTCAAGCCGCTGGTCATCGACTATGACGATCCCGACTACGCCGCCGACGCCCCCTATCCGAAGGGCGAACGGATTGGCGGGCTCGACTATGAGGATTTTGTCGCCGGCGGCGACGAGGATTTCGCCTGGTCGATGCCCGACGATGAATGGGACGCCATCTCGCTCAACTACACCTCGGGCACGACGGGCAATCCGAAGGGCGTCGTCTATCACCATCGCGGTGCCGCCCTGATGGCCTACACCAACACCATCCATGCCGGCATGGCCAAGCACGCCGTCTATCTCTGGACGCTGCCGATGTTCCACTGCAATGGCTGGTGCTTTCCGTGGACTCTGGCCGTCCAGGCCGGCACCCATGTCTGCCTGCGCTGGGTGCGGCCGAAGCCGATCTACGACGCCATCGCCGATCACGGCGTCACCCATCTCTGCGGCGCGCCGGTCGTCATGTCGGTGCTGATCAACGCCCGGGATGAGGACAAGCGCACGTTCGCGCAGACGGTGACCTTCAACACCGCGGCCGCGCCGCCGCCGGAAGCCGTGCTGTCGGGGATGGCCGATGCCGGCTTTGCCGTCACCCATCTCTATGGCCTGACCGAGACCTATGGCCCGGCCGTGGTCAACGAATGGCACGGCGAATGGGACGATCTCGCAAAGGGCGAGCGCAGCGCCAAGAAGGCAAGGCAGGGCGTGCGCTACGCCGCGCTCGAAGGCCTGACCGTCATGGACCCCGAAACGATGCAGGCGACGCCGGCCGACGGCGAGACCATCGGCGAGGTCATGTTCCGTGGCAACATCGTCATGAAGGGCTATCTCAAGAACCGCAAGGCCAGCGACGAGGCCTTCGCCGGCGGCTGGTTCCATTCCGGCGATCTCGGCGTCATGCATCCCGACGGCTACATCCAGCTCAAGGACCGCTCCAAGGACATCATCATCTCGGGCGGCGAGAACATTTCCTCGATCGAGGTCGAGGATGCGCTCTACAAACACCCGTCCGTCGCTTCCTGCGGCGTTGTGGCGCGCCATGACGACAAATGGGGCGAGGTGCCGGTCGCCTATGTCGAGCTGAAGCCCGGCAAGACGGCGAGCGAGGCCGAGATCATTGAGCACTGCCGTGCGCTGCTTGCCCGCTTCAAAGTGCCGAAAGCCGTGATTTTCGCCGAGATTCCAAAGACCTCGACCGGCAAGATCCAGAAATTCCGGCTCCGGGAAATGGCCAAACTCGCCTGAAGAGCGACTGCCTCTCAAAAAATATTTCGAGTTGCCCGCATCCTTGGGCCGCTTGGTGACGTCTGTTGGATGTCACCATCTGTCACGATATTGAACGCGTACGTCGATTTCGCGTTGACATCCCACCTTCTTCAATTTACGACTGACGAAAATTGAAATTCGTCACTTGTCAAACGAAAGAGCCATGTCCGAAGCCGCCAACATCATGGTCGATACCGCCAGACAGGAGAATGTGACCCGCATTCTCGACTGCGCCGAGCGCCTGTTCCGGCACTATGGCTACGGCAAGACCAATGTAGCCGACATTGCCCGCGAGCTTGGCATGTCGCCGGCCAACATCTACCGTTTCTTTGCCTCCAAGGTCGAAATCCACCAGGCGGTGTGCGGCCGGATGCTCGGCGCCAGCTACAAGATGGCTTACGAGATCATGCACCTGCCGATCGGCGCGGAGGAGCGGCTGCGGCGCTACATTCACGCCCAGTACAAGATGACGCTGGAGACCATGCTCGATGCGCAGAAGGTCCATGAGATGGTCATCGTCGCGCTTGAGCGCGATTGGGGCGTCATCGACAAGCACGTCGACAGCATCCACGATCTCTTCGCGGAAGTGATCCGCGAGGGTATCGAGGCCGGCGAGTTCGCCAAGCAGGACCCGGTGACCGCGTCACGCTGCTTCGGCGCCGCTACAATCATCCTTTGCCACCCGCAGATGGTGGCGCAGTGCCTTGCCAAGACCAACCGGGCAATGCCCGACGAACTTATCGACTACGCCATCAGAGCCTTGAAATAGCCGCCGGTCGCCGGTGTCGGCAGTCCGCCTCCAGTCGGGAGTATTACTATGTCCTTGTCCCATTCCATCATCCGCGGGTTGCCGGTCGCGGGCCTGGTCGTCGCGGCGCTCGCGCTTGCCGGCTGCAGCCAGGAGAAGGCCGAGGTCAAGGAGATCATCCGCCCGGTCAAGGTCGTCGAGATCGCCCAGGCGCATGACTCCCGCACGCTCTCCTATTCGGGGTCGGTGCGGGCCCGCACCGAAAGCGCCCTGGCTTTCCGCGTCAACGGCAAGATCACCGAACGTCTGGTCGACATCGGCCAGCATGTGGTGCCGGGCGATGTGCTCGCCCGCATCGATCCCACCGACTACGATCTGTCGGTCAAGAGCGCGCAGGCAGCGCTCGATGCCGCCGAACGGCAGGTCGAGACGACAGAGCTTGCGCGCAAGCGCGCCGAGCAGCTTTTCGCCAAAAACTTCGCGCCGAAATCGCAGCTCGAACAGGCGACGCTGACCCATGACCAGGCGGTCGCCACGCGCGACTCCGCCCGTTCCTCGCTCGACCAGGCCAAGAACCAGGTCGGCTATACCGACCTCAAGGCCGACAGGGACGGCATCGTCACGGCTGTCAACGCCGATGTCGGCCAGGTGGTCGGCTCCGGCACGCCTGTGGTCACTGTCGCGGTCGACGGCGAAAAGGAAGTTCTGATCGCGGTGCCGGAAATGGAGATCGCCGAGTTCAAGCCCGGCAAGTCGGTCAAGGCCGGGTTCTGGTCCGACAGCGCGCTGGCGCTGGACGGCAAGGTCCGCGAGGTTGCCGGCAGCGCAGATCCACAGTCGCGCACTTTCGCCGTCCGTGTCAGCCTGCCCAATGATCCACGTGTGCTTCTCGGCATGACCGCCAATATCGAGGCCTCGGCCGCCAACGAAAAGCAGCTGGTTTCGATCCCCTTGAGCGCGTTGGCGGAGAAAGACAGCCAGTCGATCGTCTGGACCGTCGATCGTGACGCCGACACCGTTCATGCCCGTCCGGTGAAGGTTGCCAAGTTCGCCGCCGATGGCGTGCGTGTGGCCGAAGGATTGAAACCCGGCGATGTCGTGGTCGCCGCCGGCACCCAGTTCATGACCGAGAATCTGAAGGTCAAGCTCGCCGGCGGCGTGGCGCAGCAATCCGCGTCCGCCGAGGGCGACGACGCCAGCCGGCTGCGCTGAGGACAGATAGGTCGGCCGCGCGTTGCCGCGGCCGCAGGTTTCCGGGCGGCGTGCGCCCGAAGGTTGAGACGTCACGGCCGATGTACCCCCGCATCGACCTAGCGTCCCACCGCGATGAGTGTCTCTCCGCTCGGAAAGCCTCGCCGCCCGGAAGCCAGATTGAACACGGATGATTTCGTTTCGCGCGCCCTGCTTCTTCGAAGCGCCAGGCGCCGGCAAACAAGCAAAGTGGACCTGCAACGATGACGACCTCCACTGAAGAAAAGCGGCCCTTCAACCTGTCGCGCTGGGCCATCGGTCATCCCTCCATCGCGCGCTTCCTGTTCGGGCTGATCATCATCGCCGGTGCGCTCGGCCTGATGCGCATGGGCCAGAAGGAAGACCCCGATTTCACCTTCCGGGTGATGGTCGTCCAGGCGATCTGGCCGGGTTCCTCTATCCAGGAGATGGAGGACCAGGTCGTCAACAAGATCGAGCGCAAGCTGCAGGAAACGCCGCATCTCGACTTCGTGCGCTCCTTCACGCGCGCCGGCAGCGCCATCATCACCGTGCAGATCAAGGGCGACACCAACGCCGCCGAGGTGACGGACGCCTTCTATCAGGTGCGCAAGAAGGTCGGCGACATTTCCGGCGACCTGCCGCAAGGCCTGCTCGGCCCCTATTTCAACGACGAGTTCGGCGACACCTTCATCACCCTGCATTCGATCAGCGGTGACGGCTTCTCCTATCCAGAGTTGAAGAAGTTCGCCATCCAGGCGCGCGACATGCTGTTGACCACGCCAGGCGTCGAGAAGGCCGTCATCATCGGCGACCAGCCGGAAAAGCTCTATATCGATGTCTCGTCCAAGGCGCTGGCCGAGCGCGGCCTGACGCTGACAGACCTGCAGAACGCCATCAAGGGCCAGAACAATGTCGATCCGGCCGGTGCCGTCGACACCGGCGTCAATTCGGTGCGCATCTCCGTCGAAGGCGACGTCACCAAGGCCGCCGACATCAGGGAATTGCGCCTGCGTGCCGGTGGGCAGGTAACCCGTCTCGGCGACATCGCCACCGTGACCTCCGGGCTCGAGGATCCCTTCCAGCGCAAATACCGCTTCAACGGTCATGACAGCGTGCAGCTTGGTGTCGTCATGGCGAAGGGTTTCAAGGTCACCGATGTCGGCAAGGACGTCGAGGCGACCTACAAGCGCTTTGAAGAAGCGCTGCCTTATGGCGTGTCGGTCGACCAGATTTCCGACCAGCCGGGCGTCGTCACCGATGCAGTGGCCGAATTCATGCATGCGCTCGGCGAGGCGCTGCTGATCGTGCTTGTCGTCTCGTTCCTGTCGATCGGCTGGCGTTCAGGGCTGGTCATCGCCATCGCCATCCCGCTGGTTCTGGCCGCTACCTTCGCCATCATGTACGAGCTCGGCATCGACCTGCAGCGCATTTCGCTGGGCGCCCTGATCATCGCGCTCGGCCTGCTCGTCGACGACGCCATGATCGTCGTCGAGATGATGGAGCGCAAGCTTGAGGAGGGGCTGGTCAAGATCGAGGCGGCTAGCTTCGCCTATACATCGACCGCTTTCCCGATGCTGACCGGCACGCTCATCACCACCGCCGGCTTCATCCCGGTCGGCTTCGCCGCTTCCACGGCTGGCGAATATGTGCGCACGCTGTTTTATGTCGTCGGCATCGCGCTGATCGTCTCGTGGTTCGTCGCGGTCTATTTCACGCCGTGGCTCGGCAACATGATCCTCAAGCAGCGCAAGCATGCCGGCAGCCATCACGATGTCTTCGACACGCGCTTCTACCGCCGGCTGCGCTCGACCGTCGGCTGGGCCGTGCGCCACCGCATCATCGTTCTCGTCATGACGCTGGTGACTTTCGGCACCAGCCTGTGGGCGTTCCAGTTCATCCCGCAGAACTTCTTCCCGCAATCGTCGCGGCCGGAAATCCTCGTCGACCTCTGGCTGCCGGAAGGCACCAGCATCAAGGAGGTCGAGACGCAGGCCAAGGCGCTGGAAGCCAAGATGATGGACGACAAGGACAAGCGCTTCATCGCCACCTATATCGGCGAGGGCGCGCCGCGCTTCTTCCTGCCGCTCGACCAGCAGCTGCGCAACCCGAACTTCGCCCAGATGCTTGTCATGGCCAATGACGAGCCTGCGCGCGAGCGGCTGATCGTCAAGCTGCGCACGGTTCTGGCCGAGGATTTCCCCTCGATCCGCGCCAAGGTCGATCGCCTGTTCCTCGGACCGCCGACCGGCTGGCCGGTGCAGATGCGCGTCATGGGTCCCGATCGCCAGGAGGTGCGCCGCATCGCCGACCAGGTGAAGGCGAAATTCCGCGAGGATCCGCTGCTGGGCGCGGTGCATGACGATTGGCTCGAGCCGGTGCCGGCAATGAAGCTGGTCATCGACCAGGATCGTGCCCGGGCGCTCGGCGTTACCTCGCAGCGCATCCGCCAGATGCTGCAGGCGACCATGGCCGGTGCGCCGCTCGACGACTTCCGCGACGGCGAGGAGACGGTCTCCATCGTTGCCCGCGAGCCGGATGCCAGCCGCAGCCTGCTGTCCTCGGTCGATTCGGTCTACATCCCGACCGATTTCGGCGGTTTCGTGCCGCTGTCGCAGGTGGCCAAGGTGGTGCCGGTGCTGGAGCAAGGCATCGAGTGGCGCCGCGACCGCCTGCCGACGATCAGCGTGCGTGCAACGCTTCCCGATGGCGTGCAGTCCAACGACGTCGTCACCAAGATGTACAAGGACATGCAGGGCCTGCGCGACGGCCTGGCGCCCGGCTACAAGATCGAGATCCAGGGCGGTGCCGAGGATTCGGCCGAAAGCCAGGCGTCGATCGCCGCCAAGGCGCCGGTCATGCTGGCCATCATCGTCGTGCTCCTGATGATCCAGCTGCAGAACTTCGGCAAGGCGATGCTGGTGCTGGCCACCGGTCCGCTCGGCATCATCGGGGCTGCCGCCGCGCTTTTGATCAGCGGCGCGCCGTTCGGCTTCGTCGCCATTCTCGGCGTCATCGCGCTGCTCGGCATCATCATGCGCAACTCGATCATCCTGGTCGACCAGATCGACCAGGACATCGCCAGAGGCATGGAACGTTCGGAGGCCATCATCGGCTCGGCCGTGCGTCGTTTCCGGCCGATCGTGCTGACGGCGATGACGGCGGTGCTGGCGCTCATCCCGATCTCGCGCGCCGTGTTCTGGGGGCCGCTCGCCTACGCCATGATGGGCGGCATCGTGGTTGCCACCGTGCTGACCATCCTGGTGCTGCCGGCTGGCTACGCCCTGTTCTTTGGCCGCGAGCCGAAGAAGGTGGTGAACAATGAGCAGGCGCCCGAGCCAGAGTTGGCGACCGAGCGGCCGCAACTGGCCCTGGCCGCGGAATAAGGAGGTTTCATCGCATCATCCGCCGTCAGCTATGGCGGATGATGCGGTGTGACGGCTGGTCCGTCGCACCGATGAAAATGCTCCCCGCTGCCGATTTTGCAAAACAGAATTCCTTCCCAGGGCCGCAATGCGGTTCCATGTTGAGCGACACCGGAGCGGCAACGCTCGTCCTCATCAGGATGTCTTCCATGGCAGAAAAACGGCAATTGCGGCTTGGCGCCTTCATGCGCCCGGTCAGCTTGCACACCGGCGCCTGGCGCTATCCCGGCGCCTATCCTGACGCCAATTTCAACTTCGCGCATCTGAAGCGCTTCGCCCAGACGCTGGAGGCGGCGAAGTTCGACGCCTTCTTCATGGCCGACCATCTGGCCGTGCTCAACATGCCGATCGAGGCGCTGCGCCGCAGCCACACCGTGACCTCGTTCGAGCCGTTCACGCTGCTGTCGGCGCTGGCCGCCGTCACCGATCACATCGGGCTGGTCGCCACTGCGTCGACGACCTTCGACGCGCCCTATCACATTGCTAGGCGCTTCGCGTCTCTCGACCATATCAGCGGCGGACGCGCCGGCTGGAACATCGTCACCACGTCCAACCCCGATGCGGCGCTCAACTTCGGGCTGGACGAACATGTCGAGCATGACGAGCGCTATCACCGGGCGCGGGAATTCTACGATGTCGTGACCGGCCTGTGGGACAGTTTTGCCGACGACGCCTTCATCCGCGACGCCGAAAGCGGGCTCTATTTCGATCCCGCCAAATTGCACGTGCTGGACCATAAGAGCGAACACCTCTCCGTGCGTGGCCCGCTCAACATTGCGCGGCCGGTGCAGGGCTGGCCGGTCATCGTCCAGGCCGGCGCCTCGGAAGCCGGGCGGCAACTGGCCGCCGAGACGGCCGACGTGATTTTCGCCGCCCATGGCGATCTTGCCGCCGGGCAGCGCTTTTTTGCCGACGTCAAGGGCAGGGCACAGAAGTTCGGCCGCTCCCGCGACGACATCAAGATCCTGCCTGGCGCATTCGTCATCGTCGGCGACAGCGTCGAGGATGCGCGGGCCAAGCGGGCGAAGCTCGACAGCCTGGTCTATTACGAGAGCGGCATTGCCTCACTGTCGATCGCGCTTGGGCATGACGCGTCGGCCTTTGATCCCGATGCAACGCTGCCGGACATACCCGAGACCAATGCCTCGAAGAGCAGCCGCGAGCGCGTCATCGAGCTTGCCCGGAACGAAAACCTGACCATTCGCCAGCTTGCCCAGCGGCTGGGCGGTTATTCCGGGCTCGCCTTCGTCGGCACGCCGCAAACCATTGCCGACGAGATGGAGGAATGGCTGGTCTCCGAGGGATCGGACGGCTTCAACATCATGTTTCCCTATCTGCCCGCCGGGCTCGACGATTTCGTCGAGAAGGTGGTGCCCGAGCTGCAGCGGCGCGGCATCTTCAGGCGGCAGTATGAGGGCTCCACGCTGCGCGAGAATCTCGGCCTGAAGCGGCCGCCCAACCGGTTCTTCGAGAAGACGACGATCCGCAAGGCCGGTTGACGAAAAGCATCGGGCGCGCCGAAGCGCGCCCGATGCTTCATAAATCGGCCTGTCAGATGACGAATACCCAGTTTGCGATCAGCATCACCGCCACACCGGCGATCAGCGTCAGATAGGGCAGCATGCCCGCTTTCTTAACCGCGAGGTCAGCTCCCGTCATGCCGAGATCGGCCAGCATGTGGTCGGGGAATTTGCCCTTGTCCTGGATGTAGTGGCGGTAGCAGAACACTGGGATAATCAGTGCCGCGGTGATCAGCCCGGCCCACAGCGCCATCGGGTTCCATACCTTGGCGCCGGCGCCCATGAAGATCGCGTTGACATAGGCGAAGATCGCCCCGATCCCGAGAAGCCAGGTCGGCGCTTTCCACGGCCGCGCGATATGGCCGTTGTCGATGCGATGGATCCAGCCGGCATTGAGGTTGAGGAAGTTGAAGATGATGTAGCCGCAATTCGACACGGCGAGGATGAAGAAGAAGCTCGTCGCGTCGGCCGAGGCGATGGCCAGCACGATCAGGTTGAAGCAGAGGTCGGTCCACATCGCGCGCGTCGGCGCGCCATGTTCGTTGACGTGGCTGAGATAGCGCGGCAGCCAGCCGTCGACCGAGCCCTGGTAGAGTGTGCGCGAGGAGCCGGCCATCGCCGTCATGATGCACAGCACCAGCGCCAGGATCATCAGCATCACCAGCAGGCTGTGGATAATCTTGCCGCCGCCGACCATGCCGGCCAGCGCATCCGCCACACCCGAGCCGTCGACGATCGGTGTCGCCAGCATGCCGTTCAAGCCCAGCACACCCTGGAAGGTGAAGGGTACCAGGATGAACAGAAGCATGCAGAGCAGGCCGGAATAGAAGATGGCCTTGAACGTGTCGGTGCCGGGGTTCTTGAACTCGGAGGTGTAGCAGACTGCGGTTTCAAAACCGTAGGTCGACCAGGCGGCGATGAACATGCCACCGAGCACCAGCGTCCAGCCGGCGATGTTCCAGGCGCCCGGGTCCGGCGCATAGGCGGCCGCCAGCGGCACCAGCGGCGAGAAATTGGCCCAGTTGATCTGTCCGGTGAAGATCGGCACGACGCCGACGATCAGCATCGGGATGATGACCAGCAGGCCAATATATTTCTGCACATTGGCCGTGCCGAGGATGCCGCGATGCTGGATCGAGAAGATGATCAGCATCAGCACCGCGCCGATGAAGAAGGTGGCGTTGAGCGTGAAGGAGACCGGACCCAGCGTGTGGCTGTACAGCGTCCAGTTGCGGATCGCCGGTGTCGCGGCCGCGGTCACCGCCGTGATGGCGTCCGCGGGCGCCGTTCCGGCATGCGCCGCTATATAGGCGACGACATCAGGCGAGGTCTCGGTGAACAGCGGCACCGGCGCCAGCGCGTTGAGGATATAGGCGGCGGCTATCGAGCAGCCGAGAGACAGCACCGGCGACCAGGCGAACCAGTTGCACCACACCGACAGCGGCGCGATGAACTTGGAATAGCGCAGCCAGGCGGTGGCGCCGTAGATAGAAGCGCCGCCAGACTTGTTTGGGAACAGGCCGGCGATCTCGGCATAGGTGAAGGATTGCAGGAAGCCCATGATCATGGACACCGTCCAGATCAGGAAGGCCAGCGTCCCGGTCGTGCCGGCGATGCCGCCGATCGAAAACAGGACCAGTGCCGGAACGCCGCTCGCCACCCAGAAGGCGCCGCGCCAGTCGATATGCCTGAGCAGCTTGCTTTCGGCAGGCTGCTCGAGGGCCGTGCTTATGGTGCTCATGTCAGTGACTTCCCCTTTTTCTCGTGTTCCCCGCCAGCGATGCCTCGGCTTTGCGAAGCTTGCTCCCCGGCACATGACCTTACGACTCCGGTGTTTCCACTCAGTCGTATTTTTTTCTTAGGAGTGAAGATTGATCCGGCGCGCTTTCACGTCAAGCGTTTTGTGGCGCCGTGCACATCACGCTTGCGCGCGCAGGCGGCAATACGTCTCGCGGCACCTCTGACGCGCGCGGTTTTACCTGTCCGGAGGGCAGCAATCAGGAGCGCGGCCGGGTCTTCTGCGGATCGTAATGGGCGAAGGCGACGACACGCGCCGGCAGCCGTTTGGCGTGGCCGTCGAGCTTGCCGATCTCGACCTCGGTACCAACAGCCGCGTGGGTGACGTCGAGCCTGGCCAGCGCGATGTTCTTGCCAAGCACCGGCGACCGCATGCCCGAGGTGACGACGCCGATCTGGGCGCGGCCGACATGCACGCAATCGCCATGGCCGACCGCGACATTGCTGTCGATGTCGAGCCCGACCAGTTTGTTCTGCGCGTTCTCTTTGCGGCGGATCAGCGCCTCGCGGCCGATGAAATCGTCGGTCTTGCTTTTCAGCGGCACGGTGAAGCCGATGCCGGCCTCGAACGGATCGGTCTGGTCGGAGAATTCGTAGCCCGCGAAGATCAGCCCGGCCTCGATGCGCACCATGTCGAGCGCTTGCAGGCCCATCGGCTTCAGCCCATGCGGCTGGCCGGCTTCCCAGATGGCGTCGAACACTTTTTCGGCGTCGCGCGGATGGCACCAGATCTCATAGCCGAGCTCACCGGTATAGCCGGTGCGCGAGACGACGACCGGAATGCCGTTGCCGCCGCCGATGCGGGCGACCGCGAAGCGGAACCATTCGAGCTCGTCGATCGAAGGCTGCAGCGGCGAAGTCCAGATCACTTCTCTGAGGATATCGCGGCTTTTTGGGCCCTGTACGGCGACATTGTGCATCTGGTCCGTGGAGGAGCGCACCAGGACATTAAGCCCAAGCTTCTTGGCGGTCTCTCGCAGCCATTCGCCGGACAGATCGTCGCCGCCGACCCAGCGGAAATTATCCTTGCCGAGCCGCAGCAGCGTGCCGTCGTCGATCATGCCGCCATGCTCGTAGCACATGGCGGAGTAGACGACCTGGCCGACGCCGAGTTTTTTCACGTCGCGGGTCAGCGTGTATTGCAGCAGCGCTTCGGAATCCGGGCCGGTGACCTCGAATTTTCTGAGCGGCGACAGGTCCATGATCACGGCGTCCTGTCGGCAGGCCCAGTACTCGGCGATGGGGCCCTCCTTGGCGAAGGAGTTGGCCAGCCAGTAGCCCCTGTATTCCGAGAAATTGCGGGTGTGCTTGGCAAAGGACGAATGGAAGGAGGTCTCGCGGGTCATTTTCGGTTCCGAATCGGGCGTCATGCGTCTGGCGATCGCTCGCGAGAATTTGTGCTGGCCGGAATAGGTCCGCACATGGATGTCGGTGAGATCCCAGCCATTGGCCGGCGTCGTGTCGTCGGGGCAGGCGGAGGAGACGCAGACGATGTCGGTCAGCGCCCTGAGCAGCACATAGTCGCCCGGCCGCGACCATGGTTCGTCGGACACCATCACGCCATGCGCGTCGATGGCGGTGTTGAAGAAGAAGTTGATCGCCATCCACCCGGTGCGGGGATTGATGCCCTTGCCGGCCAGGGCGCCATTGAAATTCTCCGAGCAGTTGGTGTGGCCGGGATAGCCGATGTCGTCGTAATATTTCGCAGCACAGGCCAGCGCGAAGGCATCATGCCGGCCGCATGTGTCCTGCACCACCTCGACCAGCGGCTCCATGTCCTGGTCGTAATATTTGGAATGCAGGCCAGGCATCGGATAACTCGACCCCATCAGCGTGCGCGTCGTCGTCACGTCGAGCGGATGGTCGAGGCCCTTGTCCAGCTTGCGCGCCGAAAAGCACTGGAAGTCGGTGCATTGCCGGCCGTCGACATCGATGATCTGCAGATAGTCGCCGGCCTTGACGAAATAGGATTCCGCCGTTGCTGAATGGACGCGCAGGTCAAGCACCGGATCGGCGAGGGGATCGGCCACCTGCGATTTTGTTTTCAGGCGGATCGTGGCGCGGCGCACGATGACGGTGAGCGGCGTCGCCGTGTCATGGCTGTCGACCAGCATCGGTCCGCCGGGCGCGGCGATGACCATCGAGCCGTCGCGCGTGACGGTGAAAGCCTGTTCGGTCCCGGCGGGCGTTGTGCTGCCGAACACGCGCAGCGCCTTTGCCTGATCGAGCACCACTTGCCGGCGCGCCAGCCCGCGGCGTAGGGACGCGAGACTGTCATCGCCCTCGGCGAGGAGCGCCTTGATGCCGGCGGCATTGCTGTTGGATTTTTCGCCGAAGATGCCGGGATCGGTGGTGCCTGTGGTGTCCCAGGCCAGAACTTCGCAGGCCTGGCCGCCTTCGACATTGCGTACGGTGATGATATCGCCGGCCTCGACCTCGATCAGCAAAGCCCCGTTGCCTTGGATCGTGTAGCGCTCCATGCCCGGCGGCAGCGCGATCTGACCGGGCCTCAGGATGAGGCTCGGGCGCGGCGGTCCGGCCATGACGGTTGGGTAGGGCGACTGGCTCATCTCAGCCTTGCGGTTCGAGAAACAAGTTTGCCTGTGTGTAAAATTATTTTAGCAGCAAGAATAGCAGCGCGGTTGCGTTTGGCAAGGCAGACCACCCCTTCTTCCTTCTCCCTTGTGGGAGAAGGTGGATCGGCGCGCAGCGCCGAGACGGTTGAGGGGTGGGTGACGGAGTGCCGCCTGTGCCAAGCTGGAGCACCCCTCATCCGACCTCGCTTCGCGAGGCCACCTTCTCCCGCAAGGGGAGAAGGGAAAAGCGCGCAAGGGCTACGCCAGTTGCTCTGAATGCGCGATCGCCAGGCCGTACTCCGCAGCCGAGTCCAGCATCGTGTGCCACAGGCTCTCGGCGAAGGTCGCGAACACCAGAACGTTGAACACCGCCAGCCCATCCGCCAGGTCATTCCCACGCCAGAGCGTGACGCTAGTGTGATCCATCGACGTGGCCGCCGCCGCGCCGACGGCGAACACACCCGAATGCAGATCGATCGACGACAGCTTGGCCAACATCGCCCGCGCCTTGACGCCAGAAACGCTGATCAGCACACGGGCATGCGACTGGTCCGAGAGCGAAGCCGATTGCGCGAACGCTTGGCCAAGCGCCCCAATCGCGTGCTTGCCGCCCTTCGACAGGACAAAAAACTGATCAGGTCCCGACCAGATCAGCGTGGCATCCGAGCCTTGCACCGCCTGCGGCGTTTTCGGAGCCGCACTGCCGAAGCGTGCCTTCGCGGCCTTGGCCATCTCCGCCGCCTTGCCGCGCCGCGCCATCACCTGGACGAGGTCGAAATTGCGGATCTCGGTCAGCGTCACGCCGGCATCGCCACGCGCACCATACCGCCCCACCGCGAGCGCGCGATCGAGCGGACTGCGGACGTCCCAGGAAAACTCAGCCACGCTGGCGCCCTCCATCTGGATCGTAGAAGACGGGATTGCAGAGCTCGACGTCATAGTCCTCGGCGCGTATCGGGTCATGCGCATGGACGATCTCGCCGATGCGCTCGCGTCCGCGCTCGACAAGCGCGAGCCCAATCCACTGGTCTGATGTCGGCGAGAAGCAGACCGAGGTGACGTAGCCCTGGTCGTTGCCTGGCCCGGGCGTCTGCCCCTTCGGGATGATGTGCGCGCCCGAGCGCAGCCGGCGCGCTCTGTCCGTCGGCTTGACGCCGACGACGACCTGCCGGTCAGGCGCGACAAGCGCCTCGCGACCAGCCATGACGCGGCCGATGAAATCTTTCTTGGTCGACGTCATCTTGCCGAGGCCAAGATCGGCCGCCGTCGTCGTGCCGTTCAGTTCCGGTCCGGCTACGTGGCCCTTTTCGATGCGCATCACGCCGAGCGCCTCGGTGCCGTAAGGCGTGACGCCGAACGGCTCGCCGGCCAGCATCAGATTGCGCGCCATCGCCTCGCCGTAGCGTGCCGGCACGGAAATCTCGAACGCCATCTCACCGGAGAAGGAGATGCGGAACAGCCTTGCCTTGATGCCGCCGCGCAATGCGACTTCCCGCGCGCCCATGAAGGGAAAACCTTCATTGGAAAGGTCCTCCGCCGGGTCGACGATCTCCTTCAGCAGGTCGCGGGTTTTAGGGCCGGCGATCGAGAATTGCGCCCACTGGTCGGAGACGGAGGTCAGCTGCACGTCGAGTTCGGGAAACAGCACCTGCCGGCAGAATTCGAGGTGCTGCATCACCAAACCGGCCTTGGCGGTGGTGGTGGTCAGGAAATAGTGGTCCTCGGCCAGCCGCGACGTCGTGCCGTCATCATAGACGATGCCATCCTCGCGCAGCATCAGCCCGTAGCGCGCCTTGCCGACGGCGAGGTTGGAGAAGGTGTTGATGTAAACGCGGTCGAGGAAGGCGCCGGCATCGAGACCGTGCACGTCGATCTTGCCGAGCGTCGAGACATCGCAAAAGCCGACGCCGCTTCGCACGGCCTTGACCTCACGGGTCACCGATTCCAGCCAGTCCTTCTCGCCAGCGCGCGGATACCATTGCGCGCGTTTCCATAGGCCGGTGTCGACGAAGACAGCCCCCTGTTCGGCGGCCCAGTGATGCGACGGCGTCAGCCGCGTCGCGTGGAACGTCTCGTCGCGATGATGGCCGGCAAAGGCGCCGATGGCGACCGGCACGTAAGGCGGCCGGTAGATGGTCGTGCCAGTCTCTGGAATGGATTTTCCGGTCACCGCTGCCATGATGGCTAGGCCGGCGACATTGGACGTCTTGCCTTGGTCGGTCGCCATGCCGAGCGTCGTATAACGCTTCAGATGCTCGACCGATTCAAAACCCTCGCGCTGCGCCAGTTCGATGTCGGAGGCGGTGACATCGTGCTGGTAGTCGACGAAGGCCTTGCCCTTGCCGGCGACGTGCCAGAGCGGCGTCAGCGAGAATGCCTCGTCGTTGGCAACAGGCGCGGTGCCTGCCTTGCCACTATGTCCGGCACCATGTGCCGCTGCCACGCCGGCGGCAAACCCTTTGGCGAGGCAGGCGCCAAGTCCGAAGTCGCCGTTGGCCGCACCGGCTGCGACCATGCCGGGAGGCGCGCCGTCGGGCACGAAGGCAGCAATGTCGTCGCGCCATTTCGGTCGGCCGCGATGATAGGAGGTGAGCCCGACCGCCGGATTCCAGCCGCCGGAAACCGCGAGCCCGTCGGCCTCGACTTCGGCGCGCGCGCCGCCGGTGAGCGACACTGCGATTTTCCGAACACCGTCCTTGCCGCCGTCAACGCCGCTGACGGAGCCGTGCAGCACCGTGAAGCCATTCCTGGAGGCCAGCGATCGATGTGACGGCGAAACGTCCGGCCGCGCGTCGATCACCGCCGCGATCTGCAGCCCGGCACCAAGCGCGGTCTCGACCGTGCGCCAGCCATCCTCATTGTTGGTGAACAGCGCGATGCGCTTTGCTGGAACAGCGGCATAGCGTCCGACATAGGTTCGCATCGCCGAAGCCATCATCACGCCGGGCGTGTCGTTGCCGGCGAAAACGATCGGCCGCTCAAGGGCGCCGGCCGCGACCACATAGCGCTTGGCCACGATGCGCCACATCCGCTGGCGCACTTGATGTTCGGGCGGCGAGGGCATATGGTCGTTGACCCGCTCCAGCGCGCCGTAGGTGCCGCCGTCATAGACGCCGAACAGCGTCGTGCGGGTCAGGATGCGGACATCGGGCATTGCCGCCAGTTCAGCTAGCGCCCGCGACAACCATTCGGCGGCCGGCAGGCCATCGATCGTGCCGCCATCCGACAGCAACCGGCCACCGAACGCAAAATCCTCTTCGCACAGGATGACGCGGGCGCCGCTGCGGCCGGCGGCCAATGCTGCCGCCAGACCGGCCGGACCGGAGCCGGCGATCAGCACATCGCAATGCGCCCAGGCCTTGTCGTAGTGGTCCGGGTCGGCAACACCGGCGGCACGGCCAAGACCGGCGGCGCGGCGGATCGCCGGCTCGTAGATGGCTTCCCAGAATTTCGCCGGCCACATGAAGGTCTTGTAGTAGAAGCCGGCGACGAAGATCGGCGAGAACAGCTGGTTCACCGACATCACGTCGAAGCGCAGCGACGGCCAGCGATTCTGGCTGGCGGCCTCGAGGCCTTCGTAAAGCTCGGCCGTCGTCGCCTTGGTGTTCGGCTCGCGCCGGGCACCGGTGCGCAGTTCGACCAGCGCGTTGGGTTCTTCCGAGCCCGCGGTCAGGATGCCGCGCGGGCGATGATACTTGAACGAGCGCCCGACCAGCTTGACGCCATTGGCAACCAGCGCCGACGCCAGCGTGTCGCCCTCGAAGCCGGAAAAGCTCTTGCCGTCGAAGCGGAAGTTCAGCGGCGCCGAGCGGTCGATGAGGCCGCCATTGTTCAGCCGGTTTGTCTGCCCACCGGCCATCACGCGCCAACCTTCGCCGCTCCGGCACCCGCTGCCGGTTCGATCGCCGAAATCTCATGCGTCAGCGTGTTGCGGGTGACCTTCAGCCAGGCCCGGCAGCCGCCGCCGTGATACCAGTTCTCGCTCATCACGCCGGCGATGTTGTCGCGCAGATAAACATAATCGTAGACGGCATCTGCACCGGCCCCCGCCGCCGGCCGCACCGGTTTGGCGTCGCCGAGATAGGTGAACTCACCGAGTTCGCGTTCGCCGCAGAAGGGACAGACAATGCGCATGATTTTCCGGCCGTCCTCAGTGCAGGTTCGGTTGGGCGCCCTGGCCCTTTTCGTCGATCATGGCGCCAGTCCGGAACCGGTCGAGGCGGAACCGTACAGCTTCCTCATGCGGCGTGTCGCGGGCCAGCAGATGGGCGAAGACGAAGCCTGAGCCTGGCGTCGCCTTGAAGCCGCCATAGCACCAGCCCGCGTTGAGATAGAGGCCGTCGACCGGCGTCTTGTCGATGATCGGCGAGCCGTCCATCGACATGTCCATGATGCCGCCCCACTGGCGCAGAAGCCGCACGCGGCCGATCATCGGCATCAGCGCCATGCCGCCCTCGCAGACATCCTCCATCACAGGCAGATTGCCGCGCTGGGCGTAGGAATTGTAGCCGTCAATGTCGCCGCCGAAGACAAGGCCGCCCTTGTCCGACTGGCTGACATAGAAATGGCCGGCGCCGAAGGTCATGACATTGGGGATCAACGGCTTGATCGCCTCGGAGACGAAGGCCTGCAGCACATGGCTTTCGATCGGCAGGCGCAGGCCCGCCATTTCAGCGACGCGCGACGAGGAGCCGGCGACCGCCATGCCGACCTTGCCGGCGCCGATCCTGCCGCGCGAGGTTTCGACACCGGTCACCTTGCCGTTGGCGTCCCTGACAAAGCCGGTCACCTCGCAATTCTGGATGATGTCGACGCCGAGCCCGCTCGCCGCATGGGCGTAGCCCCAGACCACGGCATCGTGCCGCGCCGTACCGCCGCGCCGCTGCAGCAATCCGCCTTGCACGGGAAAGCGCGCATTGTCGAAGTTCAGGAACGGCATCATCTTCTTGACCGCAGCGAGGTCGAGCAGTTCGGCGTCGATGCCGTTGATGCGCATGGTGTTGCCGCGCCGCGCATAGGCGTCGCGCTGCGCGTCGGAATGGTAGAGGTTGATGACGCCGCGCTGGCTGACCATCGCATTGTAGTTGAGGTCCTGCTCCATCCGCTCCCACAGCTTCATCGACAATTCGTAGAAGCCGGTGTTGCCGGGCAGGCCGTAATTGGAGCGGATGATGGTGGTGTTGCGGCCGGCATTGCCCGAACCGATCCAGCCTTTTTCCAGGACAGCGACGTTCTTGATGCCGTATTCGCTGGCGAGGAACCAGGCGGTGGCCAGGCCATGGCCGCCACCGCCGATGATCACCACGTCGTAGCGATCCTTCGGCGTGGCGTCGCGCCAGGTGCGCTGCCAGTTCTTGTGGCCGGAAAGGGCGGCACGGGCGAGCGAGAAGATCGAGTATTTCATACGTTCATTCCGAGGTCGCTCGCACCGGCAGGACGGCTATATGTCCAGCGTGTGGTCGCGCTCCCATTGCGTGAAGTGCGAAGCATAAGAATTCCATTCCTGGTGCTTCAGCTTTAGGTATGCCGACGAGAATTCCTCACCCAGCGCCGCCTTGAGTGATTTGTCCTTGTCGAACTCGCGCAACGCATCGAGCAGGTTCAGCGGCAGTTTCGGCGCGCCCTTGACCGTGTGGCCGTGCTGGTACATGTCGATGTCGTAGCGCTTGCCGGGATCGGCCTTCGAGCGGATGCCGTCGAGGCCGGCGGCAATGATCACAGCCTGCAAGAGATAGGGGTTTGCGGCACCGTCGGGCAGGCGCAGTTCGAAGCGGCCGGGGCCGGGCACGCGCACCATGTGGGTGCGGTTGTTGCCGGTCCAGGTCACCGTGTTCGGCGCCCAGGTCGCGCCCGAAATCGTGCGCGGGGCGTTGATGCGCTTGTAGGAATTGACCGTCGGGTTGGTGATCGCGGCAAGCGCGGAGGCATGCTTCATGATGCCGCCGAGGAAGTTCTTGCCCTTGGCCGACAGCCCAAGCTCCATCGAATTGTCGGCGAAGACATTGGTCTTGCCCGCCTTGTCCCACACCGAGATGTGGGCATGGCAGCCATTGCCGGTCAGGCCCTGGAAGGGTTTCGGCATGAAGGTGGCCCGCAGGCCGTGCTTCTCGGCCACCGACCTGACCATGAACTTGAAGAAGGAGTGCTTGTCGGCGGTGGCGAGCACGTCGTCGAAGGCCCAGTTCATCTCGAACTGGCCGTTCGCGTCCTCATGGTCGTTCTGGTAGGGCCCCCAGCCGAGCGCCAGCATGTGATCGCAGATCTCCGCGATGACGTCGTAGCGGCGCATCACCGCCTGCTGGTCGTAGCAGGGCTTTGAGGCCGTGTCGTATTGGTCAGAGATGACGCCGCCGTCCGGCGAGATCAGGAAGAACTCGGCCTCGACGCCGGTCTTGACATGCATGCCGTCGCCGGCGGCCTCCGCGATCAGCCGCCTCAACGTATTGCGCGGCGTCTGGTCGACCTCCTTGTCGTCCATGACGCAATTGGCGGCGACCCAGGCCACCTCCTTTTTCCACGGCAACTGGATGACCGAGTCTGGATCCGGCACCGCCAGCATGTCGGGATGCGCCGGCGTCAGGTCCAGCCAGGTGGCGAAACCGGCAAAGCCGGCGCCATCCTTCTGCATGTCTGATATCGCCTGCGCCGGCACCAGCTTGGCGCGCTGGCCACCGAACAGGTCGGTGTAGGAAATCATGAAATATTTGACGCCGTTCTTTTTGGCGAAAGCGGCGAGATCGTTCCCCATTATAATTCCTCGCTTATGTCTTTGGATGCTGTCTTAGAAGCCGTTCTTCCCCGGTATCCAGTTGGTGCCGGCCAGCGGCACGCCGGCCATGGCGGCTGCCTCGATCGTCAGCGCGACGAGGTCCTCGGGTTCGAGATTGTGCAGGCTGTTCTTGCCGCAGGCGCGGGCGATCGTCTGAGCTTCCAGCGTCATCACCTTCAAATAGTTCGCCAGCCGGCGCCCGGCGGCGACCGGATCGACCCGCTTCATCAGCTCCGGGTCCTGCGTGGTGATGCCGGCCGGATCGCGCCCCTCGTGCCAGTCGTCATAGGCGCCGGCCGTGGTGCCGAGCTCGTTATATTCCGCCTCCCAGCGGGGATCATTGTCGCCGAGCGCGACGAGCGCCGCCGTTCCGATGGAGACCGCGTCGACGCCGAGCGCCAGCGCCTTGGCGACATCGGCGCCATTGCGGATGCCGCCCGAGACGATCAGCTGCACCTTGCGGTGCATGCCGAGATCCTGCAATGCCTGCACTGCCGGCCGGATGCAGGCGAGCGTCGGCTGGCCGACATTCTCGATGAACACTTCCTGCGTGGCGGCCGTGCCGCCCTGCATGCCATCGACGACGACGACATCGGCGCCGGCCTTCACAGCAAGCGCGGTATCGTAATAGGGGCGGGCGCCGCCGACCTTGACGTAGATCGGCTTTTCCCAGTCGGTGATCTCGCGCAGCTCGAGGATCTTGATCTCGAGATCGTCCGGGCCGGTCCAGTCGGGATGGCGCGAGGCGGAGCGCTGGTCGATGCCTTTCGGCAGGGTGCGCATCTCCGCGACGCGGTCGGAAATCTTCTGGCCAAGCAGCATGCCGCCGCCACCCGGCTTGGCGCCCTGGCCGACGACGACTTCGATGGCATCGGCACGGCGCAGGTCGCGCAAATTCATGCCGTAGCGCGACGGCAGATATTGATAGACCAGTTGCTTGGAATGGCCGCGCTCTTCCTCGGTCATGCCGCCATCGCCCGTCGTGGTCGACGTGCCCGACAGCGTCGCGCCACGGCCGAGCGCCTCCTTGGCCGGACCGGAGAGCGAACCGAAGCTCATGCCGGCAATGGTGATCGGAATCTTCAATTCGATCGGCTTCTTGGCATGGCGCGAGCCGAGCACGACGCTGGTGTCGCAGCGCTCGCGATAGCCTTCGAGCGGATAGCGCGAGATCGAGGCGCCGAGGAACAAAAGGTCATCGAAATGCGGCAGCTTGCGCTTGGCGCCGGCGCCCCGGATGTCATAGATGCCGGTCGCCGCGGCGCGGCGGATTTCGGAAAGCGTGTAGTCGTCGAAGGTCGCGGATTTGCGCGGCGTCGTCGGCGGGTTGCGATAGGTCATGCTGCCTCAATACGCGTCGGCGTTGTCGATATTGAAATTGTAGAGGGTGCGCGCCGAGCCGTAGCGCTTGAACTCCGATGGCTTGACGCCGGTGACGCCGGCGCGGTCGAGCAGGCCCTGCAGCAGTTCCAGATGCTCGGGCCGCATCTCCTTGGCGATGCAGTCGGCGCCGAGGCTGTCGACCTTGCCGCGCACGAACAGCCGCGCCTCGTAGATGGAATCGCCCAGCGCATCGCCGGCATCGCCGAGCACCACCAGATTGCCGGACTGCGCCATGAAGGCCGACATGTGACCGATATTGCCGTGCACGACGATGTCGATGCCTTTCATCGAGATGCCGCAGCGCGACGAGGCATTGCCTTCGATGACCAGCAGGCCGCCCTTGCCGGTGGCGCCGGCATATTGGCTGGCATCGCCTTTCACGATGATCGAGCCTGACATCATATTCTCGCCGACGCCGGGACCGGCCGAGCCGTGCACGGTGATGGTGCTGCCGGAATTCATGCCGCCGCAATAGTAGCCGACACTGCCGCGCACATCGATGGTCACGGGCTGGTCGACGCCGACGGCGACCGAATGACTGCCCTTCGGGTGCAGCACTTCCCACGCCGTTTCGTTCGAGCCGGGCGTCAGATTGTGCAGCGCCTGGTTGAGCTCGCGCAGCGACGACACATCGAGATCGAAGATCCGCGAGGCGTGGTCGTGGGTCGCCGCCTTTGAAAGTTTGGTTGCCGTCATGAACTCAATGCTCCCAGAAATAGACGGTTGCGGGTTCCGGTTCCCAGACCCTCGCATTGTCTATGCCGGGCAGTTTGGTCAGCGCGCGATATTCCGAGCCGAAGGCGACATACTGGTCGGTTTCGGCCATGACGGCGGGCTTGCAGGCGATCGGGTCGCGCACCACGCCAAAACCGTTCTTGGTGCCGACGACGAAGGTGAAGAAGCCGTCGAGATCCGAGAGCGTGCCTTCCAGGGCTTCGCCGAGGTTCTTGCCATGCGCCATCTGGGACGAGAGATAGGCGGCGGCGACCTCGGTATCGTTCTCGGTCTCGAATTTCATGCCTTCGCGGATCAGCTCACGGCGGACATTGTTGTGGTTCGACAGCGAGCCATTGTGCACCAGGCACTGGTCGGCGCCGGTCGAGAAGGGATGAGCGCCCATCGTCGTCACCGCCGATTCCGTTGCCATGCGGGTGTGCCCGATGCCATGCGTGCCGGCCATCTTGCGGACGTCGAAGCGATCGACCACCGCTTCCGGCAGGCCGACTTCCTTGTAGATCTCGACGACGTCGCCGGCGCCCATGATGCGGATGTCGGGGCGAAGTGCCTGGATGGTCTCGCGCGCTTCGTCGATCTTGGCCGGCGTCGTCCGCACGACGGCGTGCGTCGACTTGACCGCAATGCTCACCGGCGCACCGATGGCCTTGGCAAGCTCGGTATCGAGGTCGCGAAAATCGCGCGCGGGCTTCGCCGACTGGATGGTGATCTTGGCTTCATTCCTGGAAGGCGCGCCATAGATGGCAATGCCTGCGCTGTCGGGCCCGCGATCGCTGAGCGATACCAGCATCTCCGACAGCATCGCGCCGAGCTTCGGCTCCAGCGACTTGTCTTTCAAAAACAGTCCGACAATTCCACACATGTCAGCCTCCCGGCATTTGTAGCTAGAAGATGATGTATCGAATGAGTCCCGCAAATTCAATCATATGAAAAAAATTTTCCTCTAGTTACGTATGGGGCGTAATGCCGCCATGCGAGTTATCGCTGCCCTGCGTGGCATTGTGAACCCACGTGGCATGGCGGATACGGGCGAGCTTGTAGGCGTCCAGGATGGATAGCGCATAGATCAGGAAGCCGCCGGCGTGACGGCCGATGAAGCTAGCGTCGGGCAGCGCGATCTTGGCGGTCACCCATGCCAGGATAACCATGAAGAAAAGGAACTGCAGCCCGCGCACCGGAACGCCCAGAATGACATGGCCGCTCGCCGGCAGCACGATTGACGCGCCGAGGACGAGATAAGGGCTCACCGGCGCCGGCTGCGTGTTCGAACCGGTCATGCGGCTTGCCGTTCGCTTCGGTTGATGGCGTCGCGCAGCGCCGAGAGCGAGGTGAGCAGCCGGTCGATCAGCGCTGGATCGATCTGTGCCTCACCGAACGCGGCCTGCCGGAAAACGCCGTAGCGCGCCCGTTCGGCCTCGGCCAGCAGCCACACGATGCGCACCCCGTTTGGCGTGATCAGCAGCTCCTTGGCGCGCCCTTCCGAAAAGGGTTCCAGATGTTCGGCGATGATGCCCTGCGGGAACCGCGTGCCGCGGCGGTCGGTCCGCAGCACCGCCTCGGGGGGAAATCCCGGAGCCTTGGGCAGCGTATGCTGGAGATGGTCGAAATTGGAGAAGGTCGTCGGCGAGCCCGGCCGCATCATCATGTCGAAGGTCGCTGGGACGGCGACCTTTTCGGTGATCGAAACGCTGAGCCAACGCGCCGGCAGTTTTCGTGTCGCCAGCGTGTCGACGATGGTACGCAACTGAACGCGTTGGCCGTTCCACGACCCTTCCCAGGTGACGACACCGGCGGTGCCGTCCGAAACATCAGCGGCGTCGGCGACAATGGTGCGTATGCCGGCCTCCTCGGCGGCGAGCGCCGCCAAGGCCCTGTTGCGGCTGCGCCGTGCCAGCCACGCAAGATGGAGAGCGAGAACCAGGACAATGGCCCCGGCGAACAGTGCTGATGTCACGTCGGACATTTTGTCATGTCCGGCCCGCCAAGGATCGGGGCGGGCCGTCTCCCATCAATAGCCCTGCGGTTTCGGCCACGGCATGGTGAACTGGTCGCCGCGCCGTACGAATTTGTAACGGTAGAAATGGAACCACAGCGAGATCAGGAAATAGAAGATGGTCATCGCGATCAGCTGTGAGCCGAACCCGAGGAAGATGGCGAAGAAGGTCACCACGCAAAGGCAGAACAACACGATCGCCGGCAGCGGATGGAAGGGATGCGTGTAGCCGCGGCGGATCGTGCCGAGCGGCCACTTCTTGCGGAACATCATGATGTTGATGCTCATGAAGGTGTATTGCAGCACGCCCGACAGGATCGAGAACGTGATCGCCTGGTTGAGGTCGGCAATGAAGGCGAAGGCGAGCCCGATCGGCAGCAGGAACAGGATCGAGCGGTAGGGCGTGCGATATTTCGGGTGCACGGCCGAGAACCAGCTCGGCAGATAACGGTCGCGGCCGAGCGAGAACCATGCGCGCGCCGCATCGTTGATGCAGCCATTGGCGGAAGCCAGCGCAGCCAGCAGCGTCGCGATGAACAAGAGGTTTTCCAGCAGCGGACTGCCGGTGAGCTTGCCGGCGTCCCACAGCGGATAATAGGTGATGCCGAGATATTCCCAAGGCATCAGCGAGGCGCAGACATACCAGGTCATGGCGGCGGCGATCAAAAGCGTGATCATGCCGGCCATCGTGCCGTAGGGCAGCGAGCGGGCCGGCGAACGCACTTCCTCGGCCGCCTGCGTGGTGCCTTCGATGCCGAGATAATACCAGATGCCAAACTGGAAGGCGGCGATGACGCCGATCCAGCCATAGGGCAGCGCATTGCCCGGCGTCACCAGCTCGTTGAGCTTCAGCACCGCGCCTTGCGTCCACGGGCTGACCGAGAAGAACAGGATGACGATCGAGATATAGGCAATTGCGGTGATGACGAAGTTGACGTTGAGCGTCATCAGCACGCCGCGATAGTTGAGCCAGGCCAGCACGACGATGGTGGCGGCGATGAATGAATTGTGGGTGAGCCCTTCGACGCCGGCCTTGGCGACGATGGTGTCGCCGAGCAGGATGGCGTCGGAGACCTCCAGCATCGTGTACGCGAAGACCAGGAACAGCGCGACGTTGAAGGCCATCAGCGGCCCGACAATATGCTTGGCCTGCGCATACTGGCCGCCGGCAGCCGCCACCGTCGACGTCACTTCGGAATCGATCATGGCGACCGAGGTATAGAGCAGCCCGACGATCCAGCAGACGATCAGCGCGGCGAGCGCGCCGCCCTTGTCGGCCGAAAAATTCCAGCCGGTGAATTCACCGACCAGAACGATGCCGACGCCGAGTGCCCAGACATGGGCCGGGCCGAGCACCCGCAGCAGTGAAACCCTGTCGCCGTGAATTGCCGGTTCAAGTACGGTCGTCGTCATTGTTCGTCCCCACTCAAATCCGGTGTTTCTCGGAAACGGCTTCAAGCTCGCCTTCGCGTGACGAGGTCAGAACGTCTTCGGAATAGGTCGTGTCGACCTTGAACCAGTCGTAGAGCATCCACAGGGCGAGCACGATCGAGATGCCCCAGCATGCGTAAGAGAGTGAAATCCACATGGTGCGTCCCCGATTGCTTGCCTTCGGAACTCTTACTTGTCGTTGAATTTTTCGTTGATGACGTCGCGATATTCGCGGTCGGAGGCTCGGAACAGGAAGACGAAATAACCGATCAGCACCGCCGCCATGATGATCAGCGTCGGCCAGTCGATGACATAGTGGAAGCGATTCTGGATGATGTCATGCGCAGTCTCGGGTGTGTAGCCGAGCTTCTCCCAGATGGCTGCCATGGTCGGGTTCTGGCCAAGCGCTTCCCAGGTCTTGGCATCGAGCGCGTCGATGGATTTGGCGGCTCCGGCAAGGCCGAGCTTCAGCGGCAGCCACAACGCCACGAAGATGGCGACAACCACGACGACGATATCGAAAACCTGGCCGGCCTTGCTCTGCTCCGGCGGCGTATAGCGGGACATTTCTTGTACCCCTCAGGACTGGCGGTTGCGGGATGCGTCGGCGTTCTTGATGTCGAGGCCGTAGATGAAGTCCTTGTCTTCCTTGTAGTGTTTGACCATCGCCAGGATCGCGGCCGTGTTGAAGATCAGCACGGCGGCGGCGGCAATCGCGACGACGGCCTTGATGCCGGCGTGCGGGATGTACGGCCATGTCATGAACAGGACGAAGAGGATCGTCGCCCACAGGCAGACGATCAGCAACGCGGATCCGCGCAAATCGGAACGGTACAGCGCCTCGATGCGCTGCTGCAGGTCTGACATCGGTTTGTCCCCTTTTTTCGACGCCCGGTTCCGAATCCACCTTGCGTCGCTCTCTTTCAAGAGAGTGAAATTTTTTTCATAAATTCAGGCCGTTTACCGCAATTGTCAAGACGAATTTACGCTGAGTTAACTGTTTGCTTGGGGCGGTCAATTTTGCCTGACAATGAAATTATTTGCTTTCAGGGGATTGCGGCTCTCCCGCGTTTGCGGTCAATATTCGCTCCAAAGCTCCGGCCACCGCGCCAAGGAGCGGGGAACAGTGGATTTTTGAACGGAGGACGAGCGGATGACGGCATCCTGGAGATTTTCGACCCTGGCGGATCGCCATCGCGCGCTGGGTTCGAAGCTCGAAGACTGGAGCGGCATGGGCACCGCCTGGACCTACGACAAGGATGCCGACGAGGAGTACATCGCCATCCGCACCAAGGCCGGGCTGATGGATGTGTCGGGCCTGAAGAAGGTGCACATCACAGGGCCGCACGCCTCGCATCTCATCGATCTCGCGACCACCCGCGACGTGGAAAAGATCTACCCCGGCAAATCGGCCTATGCCTGCATGCTGAACGAGGCGGGAAAATTCACCGACGACTGCATCCTCTACCGCACCGGCCCGAACAGCTGGATGGTCGTGCATGGCTCGGGCACCGGCCATGAGGAATTGCAGCGCGCCGCGATGGGCCGCGATGTCTCGCTACGCTTCGACGACAATCTGCACGATCTGTCGCTGCAGGGACCGACCGCGGTCGACTATCTGGCCAAGCATGTGCCGGGGATTCGCGACCTGAACTATTTCCATCACATGCAGACGCAGCTGTTCGGCTTGCCCGTCATGATCTCGCGCACCGGCTACACCGGCGAGCGCGGCTACGAGATCTTCTGCCGTGGCCAGGATGCTGGCACGATCTGGGACAGGATCCTCGAAGAGGGCAAGAGCGCCGGCATCATTCCGTGCCGTTTCACCACGCTCGACATGCTGCGGGTCGAAAGTTATCTGCTGTTCTATCCCTACGACAATTCGCAAAAATATCCGTTCGAGAATGAAGGCCCCGGCGATACGCTGTGGGAACTCGGCCTCGACTTTACCGTCAGTCCCGGCAAGACCGGCTTTCGCGGAGCCGAGGAACACTACCGTTTGAAGGGCAAGGAGCGCTTCAAGATTTTTGGCGTGCTGCTCGACGGCAAGGAGCCGGCCGACGAAGGCGCGCCGGTCTATCGCGACGGCAAGAAGGTCGGCGTGGTGACCTGCGCCATGTATTCGCCGCTGGTCAAGAAATCGATGGGCATCGCCCGCCTCGACGTCGACTGCGCGGTCAAGGACACCAAGCTCGAAATCCGCAACAAGAGCGGGTCGATCAAGGCGACGGCGCAGCCATTGCCGTTCGACGATCCCAAGAAGACCAAGCGCACGGCGAAAGGCTGAGGCATAATCAACAGCGAGGGGTTCGAGGCACGAAGATTTAAATGGCAGCAAAAAGCATCATCAGCCGGCCGGTCTACGGAACGCTCTCTCCGCAGCCCGGCAAACACCATCTTTTCATCGCCGATGCCGAAGGTGCGCTCGCTATTTCAGACATGGCCGCAAAAGCGCCTGCCGGGTTTTTCGATGGCGCCGAAATCGACTTTATCCCGGGGCCGGACAACAAACACGTCGCCGCCCTCGAAGCGCTGAGGCCGGCGCAGTTTCATCAGGCGCCATCCTTCGCCAGCCTGCTGCCGAGGCTGAAGCAGACGCTGGGCAATGCCCATATGGGCTTGCGCCTCTACCTCGCCGGCACCGAGGGACTGATCGGCCAGGCCATGCAGGTGGCGCTCGAAGCCGGCATCGACCACACCTCCATGCAGACGGAGCATCGTGGCTCGCTGGCCAGGCGCATGCAGTGCGTTCACTGCAAGGGCATCACCGAGAACGTCACGACACAGCCATCGACCTGTTCGCATTGCGGCTTGCTGCTTCTGGTGCGCGATCACTATTCGCGGCGCCTCGCCGCTTTCCAGGGCGTCTGCATCAATGCCGAGGATCGCTCGGAGATTCCTCCAATGGAGGAGGCCTTCCCATGAGCACCGGCACCACAAAACTCGATGTCGTCGTCAGCGACGTCGTTCCGGTCAACGAACTGGTCACCCGCTTCCATTTCCGCAGGCGCGACGGCGAGCTGTTGCCGACCTTTTCCGGCGGCGCCCATGTCGTGGTCGAGATGCGCGACGGCGACCGCACCCGGCTCAATCCCTATTCGCTGATGGGTTCGCCGCTCGACACGCGCGAATACACGATCTCGGTGCGCCGCGACGATGTCGGGCGTGGCGGCTCGCTGTTCATGCACCGGTCCGTCAAGCCGGGCCTGGAGATGGTGATCAGCTATCCCGTCAATCTGTTCTCGCTCGACTTGCGTGCCAAGAAACACCTGATGCTGGCCGGCGGCATCGGCATCACGCCCTTCATGGCGCAGACAGCGCAACTGGCGGGCGAGGGCGGCAATTTCGAACTGCACTACACCTGCCGGACCGCCTCTCTGGGTACCTATGCCGACGTACTGCGAGAGCGCTACGACAGGCGCATCCGGCTCTACCATGACGACCGCGACGAGCGCATCGATCTCGACCGGCTGCTGTCGACGCAGCCGCTCGGCACGCATCTCTATGTCTGCGGCCCGGCCGGCATGATCAACTGGGTGCGCGACCGCGCGGCCGCCTTGGGCTGGCCGTCCGAGGCCGTGCATTTCGAGCATTTCGCCGCGCCCCAGCCCGGCCTGCCTTTCGATGTGACGCTGGCAATCAGCGGCAAGACCATCCGCGTCGATGAACAGCAGAGCCTGCTGGAAGCCATCGAGGCGGCCGGGGTCGACCCGCCCTATCTCTGCCGCGGCGGCGTCTGTGGCCAGTGCGAAACCAATGTCATCTCTTACGATGGCAAGTTCATCCACAACGACCACTGGCTGAGCGAGGAAGACCACCGCTCGGGCTGCAAGATCATGCCGTGCGTGTCGCGCTTCGAGGGCCGGTCGCTGGTGCTGGAAAGATAGGAGGCGAGCTTGGGCATCACCTTTCGCAAGGAAACCTTCCGCGACGACTTCACCTTCAGGAACAGCCCGGAGCACATCAGGCGGTTCCCGTTCCCGTTCCATGAAGACGCCTACATGTATGCGGTCAACATCGAGCCGCATGTCGTCGGGCCGAGGGGCAGCGTGCTGGAGAATCTGATCGATGTCGACGAGCACTACGTCGCCGAGATGCAGGACCGCGCTTTGGTGCTGGCCGAGGATCCGCTGCGCTGCCAGTCGCTGCCGCATATGACGCTGGCCGGCTGGGATCTGCTCGAACTGCTGATGGAACAGCAGGCGCTGGGCTATCCCGAGCATTTCACGCTGACGCGGGACGGCGACCGCTGGCGCTGGATCAACCGGCCGCTCGGCATCGACGACACCTTCACCTTCGGCGACACCTCGACCCTGCCTTATGGTCCGATGGAATACATCACCCGCCAGAGCCAGGGCGATTTCTGCATCCTCGACCAGCGCGACGGCAATCTGTGGATGGATGCCGGCATGGTCACCACCCAGGCCGACTGGTCGCTCGATTTCGACATCGGCATGAATTTTTTCGAGTGGCACGCACCGGTGCCGCTGGCGCATGAGAAGGGCATTTTCACCAGGGCGCTGAAATTCCTCACCAACATCCAGCAGGGTAAGCCGGCGCGGCGCCTCAACTGGACGATGACCATCAATCCGCGCCTCGATACCAGCCCGGAAAATTACCACAAATGGGGTCCGGACCGGACAACCGTGACGCCCGAAAATGTCGGCGACAAGGTGCATCTGCGCGTCGAGCTGCAAAGCTTCTGGCGGCTGCCGCGCTCCAACGGCATCGTCTTCCCGATCCGCTGCTACCTGATCAAGATGGACGAACTCGTGACGCAGCCGAAATGGGCGCGACGCCTGCACCGCGTCATCCGCGACCTGCCCGAGGAACTCGCCACCTACAAGGGCCTCACGCGCTATCGGCCGACGCTGGTCGAATGGCTGTCGAAGCTGGACGACGGGAGCGCGACCAGCCCGGGCTTTGGGCCTGATTAGCCCGCGCTGTTCTGCGGATAGCAGATGATCGACAAATACCGCATTGGCAGTTTCGTCAGTTGCTCCGGCCCGTGCGGCGCGTCGGCATCGAAGAACAGGCTGTCGCCGGGCTTCATCGGGTAGAGGTTGCTGCCGTGCCGGTAAACGACTTCGCCCTCCAGCATATAGAGGAACTCCATGCCCTCATGCTGGAAAGTCGGGAACACGTCCGAATCTTCGGTCAGGGTGATCAGGTAGGGTTCGACGACGACGCCGCTGGTGTTCGACCCGATATGGCCGAGCAGATTGTATTGATGGCCGGCGCGCGTGCCGCGGCGCTCGACATCCAGCCCTTCGCCGGCCTTGACGAAGACGGCGCTGCGCTCCTCCTCGAAGCGGCGGAAGAAGGCGGTGACCGGAACGCCGAGCGCCCGCGACAGCGCCTGCAGCGTGGTCAGCGACGGCGAGGTGATGCCGTTCTCGATCTTCGACAGCATACCCAGTGAAATGTCGGTCGCGACGGCGAGATCGGCGACGGTGATGCCGAGCTTCTTGCGGAACGCCCGCACCTCGCGGCCGATGGCCACCTCCAGCACCTTCTCGCGTGTGTCGCGGATGGCGTGCGGGTTCTGCGTCAGTGGTGCGCGGATGGTCTTGCCGTCCGCCGAGACCTTTGGCTGGGGCTTCGGCTTGGCGCCGGCAAGCCCGGCCTTGGAACTGTCTTTCGCCATGTCGCCCCCGGACTTCGCGGATTTATTTCACTCAAGGTGAACATGTCAGGTGGCGATACAGCAGCGCGGCTGTGTCGGCAAGCTGTCTTAAGTCCATCGGACGATCCCATGGATTCTGTCCGCGAAGGTTTTTTCGCCAGGAATCCTTTGCGGGCAAACGCCGTTCCCGCAGATGTCTGTTGACAGCACCGAAGGGCCAATTAGTGTCACTGTCAGTGAAATTTGTTTCGCTGGGGAAATCAAAAATGAGGAGGCCCTGGAAATGAAAACTCGTGTTGCCGTCATCGGCGCCGGACCGTCCGGCCTGGCACAGCTCAGGGCCTTCAAGTCGGCTGAAGACAAGGGCGCCGACATCCCCGAAATCGTCTGCTTCGAAAAGCAGTCGGACTGGGGTGGCCTGTGGAACTACACCTGGCGCACCGGCCTCGACGAGCATGGCGATCCCGTGCATGGCTCGATGTACCGCTACCTCTGGTCGAACGGCCCGAAGGAATGCCTGGAATTCGCCGACTACACTTTCGAGGAGCATTTCGGCCGGCCGATCGGCTCTTATCCGCCGCGCGCAGTGCTGTGGGATTACATCAAGGGCCGCGTCGAAAAATCGGGCCTGCGCAAATGGGTGCGCTTCAACAGCCCGGTGCGCATGGTGACCTTCTCGGACGAAACCAAGAAATTCACCGTCACCGCGCATGACCGCGCCAACGACGTCACCTATTCCGAAGAGTTCGACAACGTCGTCGTCGCCTCAGGGCATTTCTCGGTGCCCAACGTTCCCTATTTCGAGGGTTTCGCCACCTTCAACGGCCGCATCCTGCACAGCCATGATTTCCGCGACGCCATGGAATTCAAGGGCAAGGATATCCTGATCATTGGCCGCTCCTATTCGGCCGAGGACATCGGCTCGCAATGCTACAAATACGGCGCCAAGTCGATCACCTCCAGCTACCGTTCGAAGCCGATGGGCTTCAGATGGCCGGAGAATTGGAAGGAAGTGCCGCTCCTGCAGAAGGTCGTTGGCAAGACCGCGTACTTCAAGGACGGCACGTCAAAGGATGTCGACGCCATCATCCTGTGCACCGGCTATCTCCATTCCTTCCCCTTCCTCACCGACGACCTCAAGCTCAAGACCGCCAACCGCATGTGGCCGCTGGATCTCTATGAAGGCGTGGTGTGGGAAAAGAATCCGAAGCTGTTCTATATCGGCATGCAGGACCAGTTCTACACCTTCAACATGTTCGACGCGCAGGCCTGGTTCGCCCGCGATGTCATCATGGGCCGCATCAAATTGCCGTCGGCCGAGGCGATGGCAGCGCACGGCGCGAAGTGGCGGGCGCGCGAGGAAACGCTGGAAGACGCCGAGCAGATGATCTGGTTCCAGGGCGACTACACCAAGGAACTGATGGACCAGACCGACTATCCCGGCTTCGATGTCGAGGCGGTCAACCAGACCTTCATGGAGTGGGAACACCACAAGGCGGAAGACATTATGGGCTTCCGCGACCATGCCTACCGCTCGCTGATGACCGGCACCATGGCGCCGTTGCATCACACGCCCTGGCTGCAGGCGCTGGACGATTCCATGGAGAGCTATCTCGAGGTGAAGGGCGTCGCGGCGGAGTAGCCGCGACGCATCTTCTGCCTATCCCAGCCTTGCCCGCGCCTTCGCCGTCCAGGCGTTGAACAGCCGGTCGGCGACGATGCCGATGAAGGCGATGGCCAGGCCCGCGACGATGCCGCGGCCGGAATCGGCCTTGGACAGCGCGATGAACACCTCCTGGCCGAGATCGCGCGTGCCGACCATGGCGCAGATGATGATCATCGCCAGCGCCATCAGGATGGTCTGGTTGACGCCGAGCATGATCTCCGGCAGCGCCAGCGGCAATTGCACGCGAAAGAAGGTCTGGCGCGGCGTGCAGCCCGACACCTTGGCCGCCTCGATCAGAGCCGGCGGCACCTGTCTTATCCCGTGATTGGTGTAGCGGATCGCCGGCACCACGGCGAAGGCTATTGTTGCAATCATGGCGGTCACGTCGCCGACGCGGAACAGCATCACCACCGGGATGATGAAGCAGAAGGACGGCAGTACCTGCAGTGTGTCGATGATGGGCGTGACGATCTTCTCGAAGCGGTCGCTGCGCGCTGCCATCAGCCCGATCGGGATGCCGATCAGGCAGGCGATGAAGGCCGAGATGCCGCAGAGATAGACCGTCGCCATGGTCTTTTCCCACAGCCCGGTGATCGCGCAGAAACCTGTCAGCGCGGCGACCAGGGCGGCCAGCCGCAGGCCGCTAAGCTGATAGCCGGCAAGGCCGAGCAGGAACACCGCGCCTAGCCACGGAAAGCCTTCGCAGAAGGCGCGCACCGGGTTGAGCACGTTGAGGATCAGCGCAACGCGAAAGGCTTCGATCGCATCGAAGAAATTGATCGTCACCCAGTTCACCGCCGCCTTCCACAGCGGCGCGGTGGTGAAGGTGATCGCCTTCGGCACCGCCGCGAAGGCCGGCACGAACAGGCCGAGCAGCGTGGTGACGGCAAGGATGGCGATGGCCAGCGACAGATTGGGATGGCGCCGCCAGAAGCTCGGGCTCACCGCCTGATGAACATGGCCCTTCGCCTGCTTATGCGCGATGGCCTGGCTCAGCCGGTCAAGCGCGATCGCCAGCGCCACAATGGCGAGACCAGCCTCCATCGCCTCGCCAACCTTCAGCGCCCGCAGCGCCAGAAGCACGTCGTAGCCGAGGCCGCCGGCGCCGATCATCGAGGCGATGATGACCATGTTGAGCGCCAGCATGATCACCTGGTTGACGCCGACCATCAGCGTCGGCCGCGCCGAGGGCAACAGCACCCGCCACAGTTTCTGCCGCGCCGTGCAGCCGGCCATGTCGCTGAATTCGCCGATCTCCAGCGGCACGCGGGTGAGGCCGAGCATCGTCGCCCGCACCATCGGCGGCGTGGCGAAGATGGCGGTGGCGATCATCGCCGACACCGGACTGTTGCCGAACAGGAGCAGCATCGGGATGAGATAGGCGAAGGTCGGGATCGTCTGCATCAGGTCGAGGGCAGGGGAGAGGATAAGCCTCTCCGCCCAAGGCTTGCGCCAGGCCCAGATGCCGGCGAACAGGCCGGTGACGATGCAGAACGGCACGGCGATGGAGATCAGCGCCAGCGTCAGCATGGCGCTGGTCCATTGGCCGAACAGCGCGATGTAGAGGAAACAGCCGCCGACCAGCAGGCTGAGTTTCCGGCCGCCCACGGCATGCCCGGCGAGGAAGGCGACAGCGCAGACGCCAACCCAGGACAGGCGCGGCAGGACATAGGCATCCGCGCCGTGGCCGATTTTGAAGTTCTTCGCCAAGAGATTGAGCGCGAAATCGAGCGGCACGCCGAGGACCGCGGTGATCGAGCGGGTCAACCATGACAGGTTCGACTTGATCCAGCCCATCAGCGCGCTGACCCAGTCGGCGACGGGCACGACGGCGTTGGCCGGATAGTCGACAGCCCAAGGGACGCTGTCCTGCAACAGGAACACCAACAGCACGGCGGCAAGGGCCGCCGCCCAGACCAGCAGCCAGCGCTGAAGCGGCGGCCTCGGCTCGCTGGCGCTTGCCGTCACCGTCATGCGTCGGCTCTTGCGTGCTCGATGCCGGCCAGCAGGTCGATGACCGCTTGCGGCGTCACTTCGCCGATCGGCTTGCCGGTGCCGTTGACCACGGCGAACGGCTTGCCGGCTGAAACGATGCTTGCCGAGAAACTGGCGATCTTGGCATCCGGCGAAACCGTGCCACCATGCTCCGAACCATCGCAGGCACGCATCAGGCTGTACGCGGAAATCACCTTGGCGCGGTCGACGTCGCGGGTGAATTCTGCGACATAGTCGGTCGCCGGATTGACCACCAGCTCCTCCGGCGTGCCGATCTGGATGACCTCGCCATCCTTCATGATGGCGATACGATCGGCCAGCCGGATGGCCTCGTCGAAATCATGGGTGATGAAGACGATGGTCTTGTGCAGCATGGTCTGCAGCCGCATCAGCTCGTCCTGCATTTCGCGGCGGATCAGCGGATCGAGGGCGGAGAACGGCTCGTCGAGGAACCAGATCTCCGGTTTGGTCGCCAGGCTGCGGGCGATGCCGACGCGCTGCTGCTGGCCGCCGGACAATTCGCGTGGGTAGAAATGCTCGCGGCCGCGCAAGCCGACCAGATCGATGACCTCGCGGGCGCGCGCCTCGCGCGTTGCCCGGTCCTGCCCCTGGATGCTGAGCGGAAAGGCGATGTTGTCCAGCACATTGAGATGCGGCAGCAGCGCGAAATTCTGGAACACCATGCCCATGCGGTGGCGGCGCAATTCGATGAGCGCCGCATCGGAAATCTTGAGCAGGTCCTTGCCCTCGAATTCAATCTTGCCATGGCTCGGCTCGACCAGTCGCGACATGCAGCGCACCAATGTCGATTTGCCGGAGCCCGACAGCCCCATGATGATGAAGATCTCGCCCTGGCGGATTTCGAGATCGACCGCGCGCACGGCGCCGACCAGTCCGGCAGCAGTGACATCGGCCATGCTGGCCTTGCCGTCGCGCTCGCGGATGAAGCTGGCTGCGTTCACTCCGAACAGCTTCCACACATTGCGGCAGGCAAGCTTTACCGGGCGATCGTTGGTGCCTGGTTGTGTCGATCCCTGTTCAGTCGTCATCCAATCATCCTTCTGGAACATCAAGACCTGAGACCCGGCCGATCAACGGCCAGGCCCCATTTTTCCAGTCGGAACGATCACTGCGCCCAGGCTTTCCAGTCTGCCTCATGCGCGGCGATCCAGGCGGCGGCGACATCTTCCGGCGTCTTGCCGCCGAGATCGATATCGCCGCTCATCTTGTTGAGCTCGTCGGTGTCGATCGTGAAGGCCTTGGCCACCTTATAGGCGACCGGCCATTTGTCCTTCATGCCGGACCAGGAGTATTTCCAGATCTCGCCGTGCGGCTTGCCGCAATCATATTTGGCGTCGGGGTTCACGCCCCACTTCGGATCATTATAGCATTCGGGCGTGTATTCCGGGAATTGCACCCACTCGCCCTTGTACTTGGCCGGCGCCCAATGCGGCGAATAGATCCACAGCATGATCGGCGCCTTGCGCTGATAGGCGGAATCGAGTTCGGCGAACATTGCCGCATCGGTGCCGGCGTGGATCACGGTGAAGGGCAGTTTCAGCGCCGCGACACGCTCGTCGTCAAAGCCTTCCCAGGTCACCGGGCCGCCGAGATAGCGCCCTTTCGGTGCGGTCTCCGCCGTCGAGAACGACGCCGCGCATGTCGGGTCGAGCAAGGCATGCCAGTCCGGCAGTGTCGGGCATTTCTCCTTCATATATTCGGGAAACCACCACTCTTCCTTGGCCTTGGGTCCAAGCTTGCCGAGGCGCTCCGTCTGGCCAGTCGCATCGGAGGCCTTCATCGCCTCGCCGGCAGTCGTGTCCCAGAATTCCAGACCGACATCGAGGTCGCCATTGGTGAGGCCTGTGGTCAGGCTGGAGAGATAGTCGGCGGTCGGGTATTCAACGGTATAGCCGAGCTTTTCCAGGATGCCGCCGAGGATCTTGGCGTTGAGATTGACGCTGGTCCAGTCGAACAGCGCGATCTTTATCGGGTCATTGGATTCCGGTGCGGCGGCCCGGGCGGAAGGTGTGAGCAGGCTTAACGTTGCGAGCGCGACGGCGCCAATCGATAGTTTTGAAACTCGACTGCGAAATGACATGCTTGTTCTCCTTCAAGCTGTGACGGTTATCGGTCGTTCCCTTCTTGCGGCTTTTCTTGATTGTGTTGGAAAGGCGGTTCGCTGCGCAAGGCCGTCGGCGCCAAAATTGTCGCCCTGGCTTGGCCAGCGCAGGCAAGATGGTGCTCAATTCTCGTGATGATGGAATATGGCGTCCGCGTCATGGCTGCCGACGGACCGCTGGTGGAGCGACCATCCGCGGATCAATTGCCAGTCTTGCGGCGCCCTGCAAGGTGCAAGCCATCAAGGTCCCATGATCTCGGCTGTCGGCATGGCAAGCCCCATCTCGCCAAGCCCTTTCATGGGATGAAATTATATATACCAACGTTCATCTTACGCAACGACTAACGCTTCGCAGATGCACAAATTGAGACTGCAGGCGAAGTTCGGCGAGATGCGGCCCTACCAGCAGACGTAGCCGCCATCGACGATCAGGTCGAGGCCGGTGACGAAGCTCGACGCGCGGCTGGCCAGGAACACCGTCGGCCCGACCATTTCCTCAGGCGCTGCCATGCGTCCCATCGGCGTGTCGCGCTTGAAGATCTTGATCTCCTCCGCCACTTCCGGCCGCTTGTTCATCGGTGTCAGCGTATAGCCGGGGCTGATGACATTGACGCGCAAGCCCCGGTCCGCCCATTCCATTGCAAGGCTCTTCGACATGTGGATGACGGCGGCTTTCGACGAATTGTAGTGCGCCTGCGTCAATCCCCGATTGACGATGGTGCCGGACATCGAGGCGATGTTGATGATCGAGCCTTTGCGGCGCGCCAGCATCTTGCGGGCTTCGGCCTGGCAGGACAGGAAAACGCCGGCGACGTTGACCTCGTGCACCTTCTGCCACTTATCGAGCGACAAGGTCTCGGCCGGTTCCGAACCGGCGATGCCGGCATTGTTGACGGCAACGGTCAATGCACCGAGTTCGACCTCGACGCGATCGATTGCCGCCGCCAGATCGCTCTCCGAAGTGACCGTGCCGGTCAGCACCAAAGCCTTGCGCCCGAGTGCCGTGATTTGGTGCGCGGTTTCTTCCAGCCCGCCTTTCGATGCATGACCGAAACACGCGACGTTGGCTCCTGCCTCGGCCAATCCAATTGCGATTGCCTGGCCAATGCCGCTGCCGGCACCGGTAACCAGCGCGACATCGCCGTCCAGCTTGAAAAGATCCATCGATAGCCCTCCCGTTTCAGGGAAGGTATGCGCTGCGCCATGTTTCGATCAAGCGCTCAATGCGCAAGCCGGCAGGGGCAGCGATGCCTAGAAATAGCCGTCCGACGCAGCGGTGGCTTCCTTCGGGATCTCGACGCCGTCGACCAGGATCTTGTCGACCAGTTCGTGGTGGAAGCAGACCAGTCCCTTGATGCGCTCGGCCTCATGCACCGGCTCGGGATAGTACCAGACGAGATTCTCGTGCCGCTTCTTGGGCGTCGTCACGTGATAGTAGTTGGAGATGCCCTTGTAGGGGCAGCGCGAAATGTAGCGGCTGGGCGCGAACATATCGAGCCGCGTGTCCGAGATCGGCAGATAGTGGCGCACCGGATGGCCGGTTTCGAACAGGAACATGCCGCGGCGTGAATCGGCGACCTGTTCGCCGTCTAGGATGACCTGCACCCGTCGCGAGGAGGGCAGGCAGTCGACCCGGCGGAACGGATCGCGGGCGTGGACGAAGATCTCTTCGTCTTCCTCATACCAGTGCGTCATCTTGGGCCAATAGAAGGACATGTGGTCCGAAAGCAGGGGCGATCCCTTGACCGGATCCAGATAACGCCAGGCGGCATCCTCGACCAGCGTGATGCCGGTGTTCAGCGAATAATGCGTGGCGACGCCCTTGAACGGGCTCTCTGTCGTCGTCCTGCTCGGCAGCAGGAACTCCTCGCGCACGTCACTCACCGGAAAGTAGTAAACCGGCAGATGATCGGATTCGTAGAGCACCAGCGCCTTGGTCGTATCGGCGACGATCATCGATCCCACCTGCACACGCAGCCGCTTCTGCATCGGCATGGTGAAGGCGACATAGCCCGGCTCGAACTCATACTGCACGATATTGTCGAGCAAGGGGAAATGCGGTCCGCGACCGCGCAAATGAGGCTTGCGAATGATAGTCTCCCGTTTCTTGTCTTTTGTCATCGAGCGTTGGCGCACAGCGAGATGAACCTGCATTGAGCCATGGTGCCGCTGAGGGTTTCCGGACGGCGGGTTTTCCGTGCATCGAGCCGCTCGAACGATGGCCCCCCATCGCTCTTCGCAGCCTTGCCAGCGGATAGCCTCGCCGCCCGAAAGCGGAATTGTCCAATCCAGTCTCTATCCCAGCGACACGCGATCGAGCAGCAGGCCGGCGGCGATCGGCGGCAGGCCGCTGACATTCTTGCGCACCGGCACCAGCAGATCCGGGAAATAGCTGAAAATGACCGGCGTCTCGTCGAGCAGCAGCTTCTGGATGTCGGAGGCCGCCGCGCGCTGTGCGCCGATATCGAGTGCCTTGAGGTAGGAGGCGACCATGCCGTCATAGGCAGTGTTTTTGAAATGCGCCGCGTTCCACGGGCCATCGCCGACCAGCGGGCTCTTGAGGAAGACGTTCGGCACACTGCGATGGGCGTAGTCGGTGATCCCCAACGGGCTGTCCAGCCAGTCCGACTGGCCGAACACCGCCTTGCCGTAATATTTGTCCTGGTCCTCGATGTTGAGCGCGATGCGGGCACCGATCTCCTTGGCGAAATTCTGGAACAGCTGCGCGTAGCCTGGAATGTCGGAATAGCGCAGCGTCGTCAGGGTGATGTCGAAGCCCCTGGCGAGGCCGGCCGCCTCCATCAGCTGCTTCGCCTTGGCGATGTCCTTGACGCGCTGCGGCACGGACTTGTCGGTCGCGGGGAAGGCCGGCGCGAACGGGCTGTCATTGCCGGTGGCCGCCATGCCGCGGCACAGGCCATCGACAAGCTTGGAGCGGTCGATGCTGAGCGCCAGCGCCTGGCGCACGCGCTTGTCGGTGAAGGGACCGGTGTCGCAGCGCATGTGCAGCTGGCGATGCGCGGTCGAGGCGACACGCAGCACCGTGATGTCGGGGCTGTTCAGCACCACCTGGCTGACGTCGAGCGGCACGGCGTCGAGGACGTCGACCTCGCCGGCCTGCAGCGCCAGGATGCGCGGCTGCACGTCGCCGTAGAATTTGAACTCGAGCCGGTCAGGCAGCGCCTTGTCGCCCCAATAGTCGGGGTTGCGCACGAAGGTCGCGCCGACCTTCGGCGTATAGCTCTCCAGCCGGAACGGCCCGGTGCCCTCAAAGGTCTTTTCGTAATCGCCCTTGTAGCTCACCGGCAGGATGACGGCGTTGTAATTGTCGATCGACACCGAATAGGGAAAGCTGCCGTTCGGCGCGTCGAGATGGAAGGCGACGGTGTGGTCGTCAACTTTCTGCGTGCCGCCCTTCGACAGCAGGCCCTTGAATACCGAAAGCGCGTTCGAGGCGCCGTTGGGATCGGCGAGGCGGTCGAAGGTCGCCACCACGTCGTCGGCTTTGAAGTCCTCGCCATTGTGGAATTTCACGCCCTTGCGCAGCTTGAAGGTCCACACACTGCCGTCCGCGTTCGGCGACCAGCTTTCCGCCAGCACCGGCTTCAAGGTGAGATCCGGCTGCGTGATGCAAAGGAATTCGGCGGTCTGGAAAACCAGCTGGTAGCTGCCGCTGTCATAGTAGGTGACCGGGTCGATGGCGCCGCCCGGTGTCGCCACGCCCGCGCGCACCGTGCCGCCCGGCTTGCCCTCGGCGCGGACTTGTTGCGTGCCGAGGCCGGCGGCCGCGAGAAGGCTGCCCAGGAACGGCAGGGAAAGGCCGAGCACGCTGCCGTGGCGCAGGAAATCGCGGCGGTCGAGCCTACCGGCCAGCAAGTCGTCAACAGCGGAATTTTCGATTGCCGTCAGGTTCTTGCGAGCGGCGTCGATCGTCATGAAATGCCTTGGCATGGCTGCATTCCTCGCTTGCTCTTCGGGGTCGGCCATTTAGGTCATTCTTGACCGCGACCGGAAAGCGATATTTTTTGATAGGGTCCATCGAAATTCTCGATGCAAGGTGTAAGCCATGGATACCGAGAACCTGCGCAGTTTCCTGGAGGTCGCCGAACATGGCAGCTTCACCGTCGCCGCCAGCCGGCTCAACCTTGCGCAGTCCACTGTCAGCGCGCGGATCAGGGGGTTGGAGGAACAGTTGGGGCGCCGGCTTTTCGACCGCGACCGCGACGGCGTCACGCTGACGCCGGCCGGCCGGCAATTCCTGCCGCACGCCTCTTCCATCACCCGCACCTGGGAGCAATCGAGGCAGGACATCGCCGTTCCCGACGGCTATGACAGCCTGCTGCGGCTGACCGCTCCCGCCTATCTGTGGGAGCGCATCACCTCGCCATGGGTCGAGTGGATGCGGGCCAGGCGGCCGAACGTGGCCCTTCGGCTCGAAGGCAGTTTTCCGGATCTGGCCATCGACCAGCTGGCGGAAGGCCTGCTCGACATCTGCATCCTCTATCTGCCGCGCCCGCATCCGGGCATCGTTTATGAGACGCTGGCCGTGGATCAGGTCGTGCTCGTCCAGCATGCGGCGCAGACCAAGCCGTGGACTGAAAACTACATACTGATGGACTGGGGGCTCGAATTCCGCATCGAACACGACCGCGCCTTTGCCGGCATGGTCAAGCCGGCGATTTCCGCCGGCCTGGTCTTCATCGGCCTGCAGCATGTGCTGTCGCGTCAAGCGGCGGCCTATCTGCCGCTCAGCGCCGTCAGCGGCCATATCGAGCGCGGCGAGATGCGGCGTATCGACAACACACCGGTGTTTCAGCGGCCGATCTATCTCGCCTATCCATCGAATCCCGTCTCGTCGGATGTTCTGGATGTCGCGCTGACGGGCTTGCGCTCGCTGGCCAGGGACTGGACCAGCGAACAGGGTTTTTCGGAAGGCGACCGTTCCCTGGGCATGGCCGGCCTGAGCTAACCGGCCGGCGATGCCTTGCTATGCCGGTTCAGTCACGGCTGCCTTCTGCAGCCTGGCAAGTTCCGGGTAGGGGATGTGGCAGCGGATCGAGTGGCCGGGCTGTGCCTCGGCCAGCGGCGGCTCCTGCTGCTCGCAGATCGGACCGATCTTGCGCGGGCAGCGCGTGTGGAAGACGCAACCCGGGGGCGGGTTGGTGGCGCTCGGGATCTCGCCGTCGAGCCGGATGCGCGCCGTCTCGGTCTGGTCGAGCTTGGGCACCGCCGACAGCAGCGCCTCGGTATAGGGATGATGCGGCCCGGAGAAGACTTCCTCCGATGGGCCGATCTCCATGATGCGGCCGAGATAGAGCACGGCGATCTTGTCGGAGAGGTAACGCACCACGCCAAGGTCGTGCGAAATGAAGATGTAGCTGACGTCTTCCTTGGATTGCAGGTCGGCGAGCAGGTTGAGGATCGCCGCCTGGACGGAGACGTCGAGCGCGGAGGTCGGCTCGTCGCAGACGACGATACGCGGATCACCGGCGAAGGCGCGCGCAATGGCGACGCGCTGCTTGAGGCCGCCTGACAGCTGGCGCGGCTTGACGGCGAGATGCCGGTCGGTGAGGCGCACCGAGCGGACGAGGTCGTCGAGGCGCGCCTCCTGGGCCTTGCCGGAGAGGCCGGCCAGCCGCTTCAAGGCACGGCCGAGAATGTGGCGGATTGAATGCGAGCGGTTGAGCGCGGAGTCCGGGTTCTGGAAGACGATCTGCATCGCCTTGACCTGGTCGTCGCCACGGTTCTCCAGCTTCGGCGCCAGCGCCTTGCCCTCGAGTTCGATGGTACCGCCGTCATCGGGCGGCACAAGGCCGAGCAGCAGCCTGGCGAAGGTGGTCTTGCCGCTGCCGGATTCGCCGACCAGCCCCAGCGTCTCGCCGGGCCTTAGATCGAGCGAGACATCCTTGACGGCGCGCAAGGGATGGCCGTGGCTGGCATAGGTCTTGTTCAGCCCGGCGACGCGCAGCACCGGTGCGGTTGTCGGCTTGGGCGCTGTCGCAACATCGCTCGGTGTGGCGCGCGGCAGGGCTTGCGCCTTGTCGTGGTGAAAGCAGCGCGACAGCCGCTTGCCGCGCTCGTCACTCAGATCATAGAGCGGCGGCAATTCGGTGCGGCAGCGATTGTCGGCGAGCGCACAGCGGTCGGCAAAGGCACAGCCCTTGATGTCGGCGCCTATGCCCGGCAGGAAGCCCGGAATGGTGTCGAGCCGGCCCTGGTCCTTGCGCTGGCCGCCGCGTGGCAGGCAGCGCAGGAGCGCGACCGTATAGGGATGGCGCGGATCGTTGAAGACGACATCCGTCGGCCCTTCCTCGACCAGCATGCCGGCATAGAGCACGCCGACGCGGTCGCACATGTTGGAGACGACGGCGAGGTTGTGGCTGATGAACAGGATCGAGGCCGACAGCTCTTGCCTGAGCTGCGCGATGAGGTCGAGCACCTCGGCCTCGACCGTCGCGTCGAGGCCGGTGGTCGGTTCGTCGAGGATCAGCATCGAGGGATCGTTGGCCAGCGCCATGGCGATCGCCACCCGCTGCTGCATGCCGCCGGAGAGCTGGTGCGGATAGCGCTGCATGACGCTTGGCGGATCGGAGATACGCACGCGGTTGAGCATGGCGATGGCGCGGTCAGTCGCTGCCTGTCCCGTGATCCCGCCAAGCTCGAAGATCTCGGTCAGTTGCCGGCCGATGCGGATCGACGGGTTCAGCGCCTTGCCGGGATCCTGATAGACCATCGAGACGCTTTCGGCGCGGGCGCGCCGCAAGGCCTCGGCATCGAGCTTCATGACGTCATGACCGTCGAGCGAGATCGCGCCGCCCGATATCGAGCCGTTTCTTGGCAAATAGCGCACGACGGTGAGCGCCACGGTGGATTTGCCGCAGCCGGACTCGCCGACCAGCCCATAGGCCTCGCCTTGCCTGATGTTGAGGCTGAGATTGCGCAGCACGGCGCGGTTGCGCCCGGCCACCCGGTAGGCGACCGACAGATCGTGCAGCTCGAGGGCGTTTTCAGCCTTTGAGGAGTTAGTCATTGAGCGCTCCATGAACGCCGTCGGCCACAAGGTTGACACCGATCACCAGCGAGGCGATGGCGAGTGCGTCGAACAGCACCGTCCACCAGAAGCCGCCGCCGATCATGCCGTAATTGCTGGAGATCGACAGCCCCCAGTCGGGCGAGGGCGGCTGGATGCCAAAACCCATGAAGGAGAGCGTGGCGACCGCGAAAATGGCGTAGCCCAGCCGCACGGTGGTCTCGACCAGGATCGGCGGGATGACATTGGGCAGGATCTCGACGAACATCGTGTGGAAGGCGCTCTCGTGCCTCAACTGCGCGGCGGCGATATAATCGAGTTCGCGCTCGGCCAGCACCGCCGAGCGCACGGTGCGCGCAATGATCGGCGCGAAGCTCAAGCCGATGACGACGATGACGGTGGCCTTGGACGTGCCGAGCGCGACGATGGCGAGCAGCGCGACAATGACCACGGGGATGGCCATGAAGGCTTCCAGGATGCGGCTGACGACATCGTCGACGATGCCGCGGAAATAGCCGGTGAGCAGGCCGAGTGCCGTGCCGGCGATCGTCGCCAGCAAGGTCGCCAGCGGGGCGACCGTGAGGATGTCGCGCGAGCCGACGATGACGCGCGAGAAGACGTCGCGGCCGATCTGGTCGGTGCCGAACCAGTGTTCGGACGACGGCGGCGCCAGCGCGTTGATGATGTCGTCGGCAAGCGGGTCGTAGGGCGCGAAGTGCTCGCCGAACAGCGCGCAGGCGACCCAGAACAGCACGATGGCAAGACCGACAAGGAAGGTTCGCGAGCGCATGAGCGAGAAGAAGACTTCCGCCATGGGGCTGCGCCGGCGCGTGTCGTCTTGCGGGGAAGAGGTGGTCTGGACGGCGCTCATTGGTCTGACCCCAGCCGGATGCGTGGATTGAGCACGGAATAGAGGAAGTCGGCGATCAATGTCGCCACCGCATAGACGATGCCGATGGTGAGGATGCCGGATTCCAGCATCGGGAAATCCTTGCCGCGCGCGGCGGTGAAAATCAGCGAGCCGATGCCCTGGTAGCGGAACAGCGTCTCGATCACCACCAGGCCGCCGATGAGATAGCCGGTCTGGGTGGCGATGACGGTGATGGTCGGCAGCAGCGCATTGCGCAGCACATGCCGCCAGATCACCGTGCGCCAGGGCAGGCCCTTGAGCACGGCCGTTCGCGTATAGTCGGAATCGAGCGCCTCGATCATGCCGGAGCGCGCCATGCGCGCGATATAGCCGAACAGGACCAGGAACAGCGGCAGCGACGGCAGGATCAGATAGTGGAGCTGGGTGAAGAAGCCGGCGTTCTTCGGCCATGCCGCCGAGATCGGCAGCCAGCGCAGCCACACGCCGAAGATCAGGATCAGGATGATGCCGGTTACGAACTCCGGCAGCACCGTCACCGACAGACCGCCCAGGCTGATGATGCGGTCGAGCGGGCGGTTGAGGTTGAGTGCCGCCACCACCCCGCCCAGAATGCCGATCGGCACCACCAGGACGAAGGCGACCGCGGCCAGCTTCATCGAATTGCCCAAGGCATCGATGACGAACGGCGCCACCGGCGAGCGGAAGATGTAGGACGTGCCCATGTCGCCCCGGATAAAATTCCAGATCCAGGTCGCATATTGGGTGAGCAGCGGCCGATCGACGCCCAGCGTATGATTGAGCGCATCGACCGCGCGCTGGTCGGCAAACGGCCCCAGGATCGCGCGCCCGACATTGCCGGGCAGCACCTGGCCGCCCAGGAACACCATGATGCTGAGCAGGAACAATGTAACCAGCGACAGCGACACACGCCGTGCAAAGAAGGAGAGAATGGCTAAGACTCCTTGTGGAGCCAGCCCCCGCGCGGGAGCTGGCTGTTAGAGGATTGGCTTTCCCTTTTTCGTTTTAGGCCTTCGATGCCTTTTCGAGGAACAGCTGCGACATGGCGGTCGGCTGCACGCCGGCCACGCCTTTCGCCGTTGCCGTCAGGTAGTCGTAGAAATAGCCGAAGATGACGGGCGTTTCCTCGAGCAGCAGCTTCTGGATCTTGCCCGCCGTCGCCTTTTGCGCCTCGAGATCGAGCGCCGCGATATAGCTGGTCGCCAGCGTGTCATAGTCCTTGTTCTTGAAGTGCGCGGCGTTCCAGGTGCCGTCGCTCTTCAGCGGTGCGGCAAGGTACACGTTCGGCACGCCGCGGTGACCATAGTCGGTGATGCCCATCACCGAATCCAGCCAGTTTGATTTGCCGAACACGGCGTCGCCGTAATACGCGCCCTGGTCCAGGATGTTGAGCTCCAGCTCGATGCCGATTTCCTTGACCCAGTTCTGGATCAGCTGGGCGTATTCGGGAATTTCCAGGTAGCGCTCGGTGGTCAGCGTCACCTTGAAACCCTTGCCGGCGCCGGCCGCTTCCATCAGCTGCTTGGCCTGCGCGATGTCCTGCTTGCGCTGCGGTATGCTCGTATCGGTCGAAGGGTAGACGGCCGCGAACGGGCTGTCATTGCCGAGCGCCGAGCGACCCTTCATCAGGCCTGCGGCCAGCTTGTCGCGGTCGAGGCAGAGCGCGATGGCACGGCGCACGCGCGCGTCCTTCAGCGGGCCGTCGTCGCAGCGCATATGCAGTTGCTGGTGGGCCGACGACTTCAGGCTGATGATGTCGACGCTCGGATCATTGAGCAGGGCGACGCCGGCCAGCACCGGCATCTGGTTGATGATGTCGATCTGTCCGCCCTGCAGCGCCAGGATCTGCGGCTGCATGTCGGCGAAGAAGGTGAATTCGGTCCGCTCCGGCAGCGCCTTTTCGCCCCAATAGTCCTCGTTGCGGACGAAGGAGGCGCCGACCTTGGCCGTGTATTTCTCGAGCTTGAACGGGCCGGTGCCGTCGAAGCTTTTCTCGTAGTCGCCCTTGTAGCTCGCCGGGATGATGACGGCGTTATAGTTGTCCGACGACACCATGTAGGGGAAATTGCCGTTCGGCGCGTCGAGATGGAATTCCACCGTGTAGTCGTCGACCTTCTTGGTGGCGCCCTTCTGCAGGATGCCGGTGAACACCGACAGGGCGTTGGACGAGTTTGCCGGGTCGGCGAGGCGGTCGATGCTGGCCACGACGTCGTCGGCCTTCATCTCGCCGCCGGAGTGGAATTTGACGCCCTTGCGCAGCTTGAAGGTCCACACCGTGCCGTTGTCGTTCGGCTTCCAGCTTTCGGCCAGCGCCGGCTTGAGCATCAGGTCGGGGCCGTCGACGCAGAGGAATTCGGCAACCTGCTGCAGGATCAGCAGGCCGCCGGCATCGGCGATGGTGACCGGGTCGATGGTTGCCGCCGGCACGCTGCTGCCGACACGGATGGTCGCGCCAGGCGCGCCCTGCGCGCGGGCGAGCGACGGCATGCCACTGAAGCCGGCAGCGGTGGTGATGCCGCCCAAAAGCGGCAGCGACAGGCCGAGCAGGCTGCCGTGGCGAATGAAGTCGCGGCGGCTGACACGGCCGTCGACGAGACCGTCGATGAGATGGTTTTCGAGCGGCGAGCGATTGCGTCGGATCAGGTCGAGAATGCGGTAGTTCTTGCTCATGGGTTTAACCCTTTCCCCTTGTTTCTTATGGCTGAAGAAAGCACTTCCGGTTGACGAAATTCCGTGGAGTTCTCCTTGCCCCGGCCGTCAACGAAGTCGGTCGACCGGGACTGTAGCATGCGGCTTTATCCGGTCCATCCGATCGTTGCGGCGAAGCGGTCAGATTTTCTTGAGGATGTTTCCACCCATCCGGTCCTGCCGTCGCGACCCAATCGCGGCGGCGGCTTGTTTCTTGACGACGTCTCCTTTCCCTTCTCGTTCTCCTAGTTCAGCGGCAGGCGGCGATATGTGCCGGGCTTCGCCGGGTCGTGATATTTGTTGCACGGGCCGTTCTCGGCGAAATCGCGATGGCAGGCCGCGAGGTTTTTCCGCGACAAGGTGACGCCGAGACCGGGACCTTCCGGGACGTGCACGACATTGTTCCTCGGCGAAAACGGCCCTTCCTCGGTGATGTCCATGGGCTGCATGCGAAACAGCGACTGGTTGGGCTCCCGGATCCAGCCGAGCGCCGCGCACAGGTGCAGGTAGGCGGCGCTGCCGATGCCGCTGTCGCCGCTGTAGCACCAGAAATCGACGCCGGCATGCTCGCAGGCGCCGACGAAACGCAGCAGGCGGCCGATGCCGCCATGCGCCGTCGGATTGCCGACGAAGGCATCCGGAACCTTGAGGTCCATGGCACGCGCAATGTCGATGTTGTGGGTGGAAAACGGGATCGAGCAATGTTGCCGCAGCTGCCGCATCTCCTCGATGGTCGCCACCGGATCCTCCCAGTTGCGCACGCCGAGCTCTTCGAGCGGCCGCGCCAGCCGCCGCGCCGTCGGCAGCGAATAGGCCTGGTTGGAATCGATGCGGATCATCGCCTCGTCGCCGAGCTTTGCGCGGATCAGCTCGACCATTCTCAGCGAGACTTTCGGGTCTTCGGTCGAGAACTTGCCTTCGAAGAAGGTCGTACCATGCGTCTCGTGCAGTTCGACGCAATAATCGGCGACTTCTTCCGGCGTCGTCTCGCCTTTCACATCGGGCCCGTCGCCGCGCAGCGAGAAATAGTCGGTGAACGGGATGTGCTTGCGCACGGCGCCGCCGAGCAGCTGGTAGAGCGGCTGGTTCCACGCCTTGCCGCGCAGGTCCCACAGTGCCATCTCGATCGCGCCGAAACCCATGATGCGGGTGCGGTCGTTGATCGACTGCACACCGGTCCAGTAGGGCAGGCAGACATGCTCGGCGCCGGCGATGTCGAAGGCATCGCGGCCAACCAGGCGCTCGGCCAGAACATCATTGATGATTGCGGCCGCCGCCGGCGTCGGCGCCTCGCCGAGGCCGACCAGCCCATCCTCGGTCTCGACCTCGACAATGGTCTGCGAAAAACCGTCGAGCTCGCCGAACACCCAGCCATAGGGTGCTTCGAGACGAAGATTGATCGGTGTGGCCGTGATGCCTCGGATCTTCATCTCAGCCGACCTCGAAGAAAGGCTTGCCGAGCAGGCTCGGATCCACATCGATGCCGAGGCCGGGGCCGTCCGGAATGCCCATATGGCTGCCGGTGACCGGCGGGGCGTTGAAGGCCGTGCGCACCGTCACCCATTCATGGAAGGCAATGGCATGCAGCCTGCGCTCCTCCGGCGTCGACAGCGACAGATGCGCCATCGCTGCCGTGTCGATCTCGGCGCCGCCTGTGTCCTCGACAGTGATCATGAAGCCGAGGTCGACGGCAACGTCGCGGATCTGGCGCGTCTTCGTCACGCCACCCAGCCGCGAGATCTTCAGCGTCAGCCCGTCGGCCGCGCCCAGGCGATGAATCTCCAGCATCTCCTCCAGCGAGGTGACGGATTCGTCGAGCACCATCGGCTTGTCGAGCATGCGGCGCACCGACATGTTCTCCTCGAGCGTCGTGCAGGGCTGCTCGAACGTGTAGTCGATGCCACGCGTGGCATCGGCGAACTGCCGGGCCTGGTAGGGTGTCCAGCCGGCATTGGCGTCGCAGAAAATCACCGTACCTTTCGGCACCGCCGAGGCGACTGTCGTCACTCGCTCGATGTCGTCGTGCACGTTGCCGCCAACCTTGACCTGCAGACGGCGACAGCCCTCGGCGATGATCCTTTTTGCCAGTGCCGCCATCTGATCGAGCGTGCCGTGGGTGACGACCCGGTAGGTCTCCGCCATATCGCTCTCCTTGCCGCCGAGCAGCGTCACCAGCGGCACATCGGCGGCGCGCGCGGCGAGATCCCAGCACGCCATGTCGAGCGCCGATTTGATATAGGGATGGCCCTTGAACACCGTGTCCATCAGCCGGCCGATCCTGGCCAGCCCGCGCGGGTCGTGGCCGATGAGATGCGGCGCGATTTCCGGCACGCCCGCGCGTGTTCCCGCCGGAAACGCGGCCGAGTAGAAATTGCCGAGCGGCGCCATCTCGCCCCAGCCGGTCAGGCCGCTGTCGGCGGTGATGGCGACGATCACCGCGTCGAAGGCGTCGGCCTGGCGCCCCTTGGACATGCGGTAGGGGCCGTCCACGAAGGGCTGCACGACACGGTAGGCTTTGATGGATTTGATCTGCACTCTGTCTGTCCGCTGGCTGCGATGTCTGGGAATTGGTCAGGCGCCCTTCGACAGGCGCTGTTCGAGGCTGCGCGCATAGGAGAGCAACTGCTCGAAGTCGAGATTGATATGTTCTCGTGCGTGACGCTGGGCAGCGCGCATATCGGCGCCCTTCATCAGGTGCACGTAGGTTTCATGGACGTCTTCGGCCGGCACCGGCTCGTTGCGCGCATGCTGGTGCAGCGCGAAATACATTTGCAGCCGGCTGGTCAGCCGCTGCCAGGTTTCCAGAAGCACCGAATTGTCGGCCCACTCATAGATCAGGCCATGCAGTTGCAGCGCCGTTTCGATCTGCCTTGTGGTGTCGAGGTTGCGTGTCGCCTGTTTCACCGCTTCGTGGCGCCGGTCAAGTTCGTCGAAGAAACGCTGGTCGCGCTGTGGCCATGTCCGTTCGATGGCGAACTCGTCGAGCACCTGGTTGAGCGAATAGGCATCGTCGATGTCCTTGGCGGTGACGTCGATGACGAAGGTGCCGGCATAGGGGATGCTGGTCAGGATGCCTTCCTGCACCAGCTCGCGCATCGCCTCGCGCAATGGCGCGCGGCTGACCCGCATCTGTTCGGAGATTCTGAGCTCGTTGAGCTTCTGGCCGGGTTGCAGTTGCCCGGTCAGGATGGCGCGCCGCAGCAGCGCGACGATTTCGGCGCGACGCGTCGTATCGGCAATCGGGCTGAAATCCGTCTTCACCATCCGGCCCACTCCCAGCGAGTACAGCGGCAAGACAATCAGATTGTCGACAATCTAACAAGAGACTATTTATGCATTCACGCTGCCAAGGCCGACCGCGCCGATGTGGCCGCTCTTGTCGGCCTGCTTGTAAATGCGGCGCCTACGACCCGTGGGAAGGTCGCCGGCGCCGCGCGGAAACCGGGCCTGCGGGGGAGTCAGGTAGCCGGTTTCTGTGGCAGTGGCGAGATCGGCATTCCGGGCCCGATCTTCTGCAGATTGCCTGTGATCACCTGGTCGCCTTCCGAGACGCCACTCAAGATCGCTACAAGGTCACCGCTGGTCGGGCCGAGCGAGACCAGCCGCTGGTCGACCGTGTTGCCCTTGCCGACGACGTAGAGATATTTGCCGAGCTGGCTCGAGCCCAGCGCCGTCTGCGGCACCATCAGCGCGTCCGGCTGTTGCCTGATGTGCAGCCGCACGCGGACGTACTGGCCAGGCATGAGCGTGAACTTCGCATTGCCGATGGTGGCGCGCGCGGTGATGGTGCCGGTCGAGTGGTCGACCGTGTTGTCGACGAAGGTGAGTTCGCCCTTCTGGCTGGTCTCGGTCTGACCCGGCAGCAGGACTTCGACATCGACCGGGCCGGCCGCGCGGGCCTGCTCGATCTCGGCCAGATCCGTCTCGCTCGGATTGAAGGTGACATAGATCGGGTCGAGCTGCACCAGCGTGTTCAGCACCGTGCCGGCGACGCTGACCAGCGTTCCGACCGAAGCCTGGTTGCGGCCCAAGCGTCCGGTGAACGGCGCATGGATCTCGGCGTAGCTCAGATTGAGCTCCGCCGTGCGCACGGCCGCTTGGTTAAGCGCCAGCGACGCCTGCGCTTCGCGCAAGGTGCTGGTGCGCTGGTCGAAGCTGTCCTTGTCCAGATAACCGCTCTTGGCGAGCTCGGTGCCGCGGCCGAGATTGGACCGCGCATAGTCGAGGGTCGCCGTATCGCGCTGGACCTGGGCTTTCGCCTGGTCGAGCGCGGCCTGGAAGTCGTCGGGCGAGACCCTGTAGAGAAGGTCGCCTTGCCGCACATCCGCGCCGTCCTGCGCCGTCTGTTCCTGCAAATAGCCCGGCACGCGCGCCTGCAGCGTGATGCTGCGGATAGGCTCGATGCGGGCGGCATAGTCGAGATAGATCGGGATCGTCTTCTTGACCACGCTCGCCACCGGCACCGGCATGACGAATGCCGCCGGAGCGGGCGTTGCCGCACCGGCCGTGCCGGTGCTCAGCCTGAGATTGCCCATATCGAGCAGGTGGACGCTGGCCACGGAGATCGCGCCCACCGCGACGGCCGCTCCCAAAGCGATTTTCCATTTACGCATAATATTTCTCCAATCTTATTCGGCCGCTTCCGCCAGGGGAGGGAAGGCGGGTTCGGCAGTTGGTTCAGTATGCCTGGAGGCGGGTTCGCCGCTTTCGCGGCGCTCCCGCAACTGTTCGATGACCGCGTAGAAGACCGGCACGAACACCAGCGACAGGATAGTCGCGGCGACCATGCCGCCAAACACCGTGGTGCCGATCGACTGGCGGCTTGCGGCACCGGCGCCGGTGGCGAACATCAGCGGCAGCACGCCGAGGATGAAGGCGAAGGCCGTCATCAGGATTGGCCGCAGCCTGAGCCGGGCGGCTTCCATCGCCGCCTCGACGATGCTGAGGCCCTCCTCGCGTCGCCGCCTGGCGAACTCGACGATCAGGATCGCGTTCTTGGCCGCCAGGCCGATCAGCATGACGAAGCCGATCTGCGAGTAGACGTCGATCTGCATGCCGCGCACCGATAGGGCCGCGAAGGCACCGAACAAGGCCAATGGCACCGCCAGCAGCACCATGAACGGCATCGCCCAGCTCTCATATTGCGCCGCCAGGATCAGGAAGACGAAGACGATGGCGAGGCCGAAGACGACGGACGCGATCGATCCCGCCTTGAGCTCCTGGAAGGTGATGCCGGTCCATTCGAAACCGAAATCCCTGGGGAGCGCGGTGGCCGCCGCCCGTTCCATGGCAGCGACAGCCTGGCCCGAGGAGAAGCCCGGCGCGGCACCGCCATTGATCGAGGCCGAAGCGTTGTTGTTGTAGTGCGGCACGGTTTCCGGCCCGACGAACGGCACCAGCTTGCCCAGCGTGCTGAGCGGCACCATGCCGCCCGACGCGTTGCGTACATAGAGCCGCGAAATGTCGGCGGCGCCGGCACGTGCATCCTTGTCGGCCTGGATGGTCACCCGGAAGGTGCGGCCGAACAGGTTGAAGTCATTCACGTAGAGCGAGCCGAGATAGATCTGCAGCGTGTTGAAGACATCGGGCAGGTTGAGGCCGAGAAGCTTGGCCTTGCTACGGTCGAGGTCGTAGTTGAACTGCGGCGTCGAGGTCGAGAATGGCGAGAACAACTGCTGCGGATTGATTTCCGGCTGCTTGCGCGCCTCGGCGATCACGGCTTGCGTCGCGTCATTGAGGGCCGTGCTGCCGCGACCGGTGAGATCCTCGACGACGAATTCGAAGCCGCCCGTGGTGCCGATGCCCGGGATCGAAGGCGGATCGAAGGAGAGCGCGAAAGCTTCCGGAATCTGCATCAGCTTGCCGCGCACGTCGGCGACGAGCTTCGATGCGCTCTGGTCGGGGCCACGCTCTTCCCATGGTTTTAGGATGGCGAACTCGACAGCCGAGTTCGACTGCGCCGCACTGGTCAGGAAGTTCAGGCCGCTGATCGAGCCGACAATGTCGACGCCGGGCGTTGCCTGCAGGATGTCACGCGCCTTCTGGGCCACCGCGTCGGTGCGCTCGAGCGAGGCACCGTCGGGCAACTGGATGACGACGAAGAAATAGCCCTGGTCCTCGACCGGAAGGAAGGTCGACGGCAGTTTCTGCCAGACGAAATAGGTGGCGACCAACCCGGCGGCGAACAGGCCGAGCATGATCCAGCGCAGGCGGATCAGGAAGCGCACACCATGGGCGTAGGCATGCGACAGCCTGTCGAAGCCGGTGTTGAACCAGCGGAACAGGAAGAACTGCGGCCCATGGCGATGACGCAGGAAAGCGGCACTGAGCGCAGGGCTCAGCGTCAGCGAATTGAAGGCCGAGATGCCGACCGAAATCGCCACCGTCAGCGCGAACTGGTTGTAGAGCCGCCCCGACACGCCCGGAATGAAGGCGACCGGCACGAACACGGCCATCAGCACCGCGGTGGTGGCGATGATCGGACCGGTGACTTCGGCCATGGCGGCCTTGGTCGCCGCCAATGGTTTCAGCCCGGCCTCGAGCTGTCGTTCGACATTCTCGACCACCACGATGGCGTCGTCGACGACAAGGCCGATCGCCAGCACCATGCCGAGCAAGGAGAGCATGTTGAGCGAGAAGCCCAGCATCTCCATGACGACCAGCGTCGCCACCAGCGACACCGGAATGGCGATGGTCGGGATGATGGTCGTGCGCCAGCTCTGCAGGAAGATGAACACCACGGCGACGACCAGCACCAGCGCTTCGCCGAGCGTGATCAGCACGTCATGCATCGACGCCGAGACGAAGCGCGTCGTGTCGTAGTGCATGGCATAGGACACGCCCTTCGGGAAACGCGCCGACAGTTCCTGCATCTTGTCCTTGACGCGCTGCTGAAGGTCGAGCGCGTTGGAACCGGGCATCTGGTAGACGGCGAGGACCACGGTCGGGTCCTTGCCGAAGAACGCCGAGGACGAATATTGCAGCGCGCCGAGCTCGATGCGCGCGACGTCGCGCAGCCGCACCAGCGAGCCGGAGTCGGTGTTGGCGCGCACGACGATGTCGCCGAATTCCTTCGGGTCGCTCAGGCGCCCGACGGCGTTGACCTGCATCTCGAAGGCGGTGCCGGCGGGCGCCGGCGACTGGCCGATCTTGCCGGCCGCCACCTGGACGTTCTGCTCGGCGATGGCATTCTGCACATCGACGGCGGTAATGCCGAGATTGGCAAGCTTGTCCGGATCGAGCCAGACGCGCATCGAATAGCGCCGCTCGCCGAAGATCTGCACGTCGCCGACGCCTTGCAGCCGCTTCAGCGGATCGACGACCTGCAGATAGGCGAGGTTCGACAGCGCCACCGGATCGACCGACTTGTCGGGCGAGGTGAGGTTGACGATGAGCACGAAGTTCGGGTTCTGCTTCTTGATCGTCACGCCGCCCTGGTTGACGATCGCCGGCAGCGAGGAGGCCGCCTGCGAGACGCGGTTCTGGACGTCGACGGCAGCGGTGCTCAGGGAGTAGCCGACATCGAAGGTGATGGTGATGGTCGAGGAGCCGTCATTGGAGCTCGTCGACGACATGTAGGTCATGCCCTGCACGCCGTTGATCTGCTGCTCCAGCGGCGTCGTCACCGTGTCGGCCACGACTTGCGCGCTGGCGCCCGGATAATGGGCGCTGACCACGACCTGGGGCGGCGTGATGTCTGGAAACTGCGAGACCGGCAGCAGGAAATAACAAATCGTCCCGGCGAGCACCATGATGATGGCGATCGCCGACGCGAAGATCGGACGGTGAATGAAGAAATTTACCACGACACACATGCCTCGCCGGCTGCTCTTGCCCGCCCGAAGGCGCTGGCAACTCTGGATAACTGGCCGTGCCCGTCACGGGAGGCTTCCCGTGAACGCAGCAACGGCACTTCGCGACGCTGCCCATCGGCAAGCGAGCGAAGCATCTTCTCGAGGGCGCGGGGGTCGACCCCATCTGCCTTCATGACCAGCCGGATCATCGGATCCCGGACGGCCTCATCTATGGTAAGATCGCGGCGCTGTGGCATTGGCCGGCTCCTTGTCTGTCGATTCGCAGCCCATGCTCGCGAACCGTTTTCCATTTCCTCACCGGCCGGAGCCGCATGATTGGCAGTTTCTCGTCCGTCTCATCTGGCAGGACCAGTTCACGGCCTTGTTATTGACGACGGACGACGTAGGTGTTACCAGTAAGTAACATTCTGGAAGTTACAGACCGGTAACACCCTAGTCAAGAGGTGGCCGAGGGTTTTTTGGAAACGAAAGGAGATCATGATGACAGACGGCGTCGTGGAGCGCTCTCGTCCCAGGGATCGGATTCTGGAGACGGCACGCGACATGTTCCACAAGCATGGCATCAAGGGCGTCGGCGTCGACGCCATCACCGAAGCTGCCGGCACGAACAAGATGACGCTCTATCGTCACTTTGAATCCAAGGACGAACTGATCGTCGAGTGCCTGCGCGCCAATGCGGCCAAGGCCGGCGCGATGTGGGATGCTTTCGAGGCCGAGTTCCCCGGCGACAAGCTCGCGCAGCTGCATGCCTGGGTTCGCAAGGCGGCTGCCATGCTCAATGCCGACGGCCGCGGCTGCGACATGGCCAATGCCGCCGCTGAGCTGACTGAGCCGGACCATCCGGCGAGACTGGTGATCAAGGAGCTCAAGGAAGCCCAGCGCGAACGCCTGGTGGCGCTCTGCCGGGGTGCGGGCATCGGTCAGGCCGAACTGCTTGCCGATACGCTGTCGCTGCTGTTCGAGGGCGCCCGTGTCAGCGTGCAGACCGTGGGCGCCGAAGGCCCGAGCACGCAGTTCGTGCGCATGGCCGAAGGGTTGATCGTTTCCTTCCGGGGCACCGCCGCCGGTTGAAATCCGCCGCGGCTGTTGGCGATTTGCCGGTCGTATGACCGAGGCGATGCTCGGCGCCCTTTGGCGCGGGCGGCACAGGAATTTCCGATGCTGAATGAAAAAAGCCCGCTGCCGGGAGGAGGTGGCAGCGGGCTCGATTTTCGAATGTGGCGCGGGAGGAGGTGCACCCCATTCAGCGTCGGCATCGCATCTGGGAGGAGTAGATGGCCGACAACCAGAAGCTACGAGTTGCCCAATGATTCGGCAACAATGAATTGTGCATAGCAGCTGTGCAGATTTGCCGTGTCAATTATCAGACAAATCCAGGAAGCCGGGCATTGCCAGGCGGTCTCGCCTCACTGCACCGGCACGTTTTCCCTGAAAATCAGGCGCGGCTCGATGAATTTCCGGGTGAGATAGGGCGCCGATGAGGCGATGGAGCCGAGCAGGCGGATGACCGACTGCTCGGCGATCAGCCTGGCGTTCTGGTCGATGACGACGTCGGCGAGGTCGTCGACGAGGTAGCCGCGCGTCTCCTTTGTAAGGTCGTGGCAGATGAACACCGGCTTGCGGTTGGGCCTGGCTTCCCGGATGGCTCTGGCAACACCGGAGCATCCGGCCCCGACGCAATAGATGCCGAGCAGTTCCGGTTCGTTGTGCAGTGCCTTCATGGTCTCGGCGTAGCTGGCATCCGGTTCGTCGTTGATCTCGACGGCGCTGGTCACGGCGAGGTTGGGAAACTCCTCGCCAAGCACGGAGCGAAAGCCCATTTCGCGCTCCTCATGACCGCGATAGGAGCGTGAACCGACGACCATCGCCAGATGGCCTTCGCGGCCGCCGAGGAAGCGACCCATCAGAAGTGCCGCCGTTCGGCCCGCCACCCGGTTGTCGATGCCGACATAGGCCGAGCGGGGAGCGGCCGGAATATCGGACACCAGCGTCACCAGGCGGATGCCGGTTTCGACGATGTCGCGCAGGATGTTGCGGGTTCGCGGATGGTCGATGGCGATGACACCGACGCCATTGGCCCTCAGCGACAGGTTTTCCACGGCGCTCTGCAGCGCGTTCGGCGAGATGCCGGCGAGGTTGTGGATCCGGCACGAAGCGACCAGCGGCAGGCGCGATGCATAGTCCTCGATGTGCCTTGCCAGATCCTGCATGAAGGCGTTGCTGCCGGCCGGCAGGAAGAACTCGAGGTTTGCCGGTCTGGAGGGAAGCGTCACCTGATCGGCGACCGGCAGATAGCCGAGCTGTTTGGCGGCTTCCATCACGCGTTGCCGGTTGGCGGCGCTGGCGCCCGGCCGGTTGTTGAGCACCCTGTCGACCGTCGCGGTCGACAGTCCGCAATTCCTGGCGATGTCGGAGACGGTGGCCTTCATGCCGCAACCCTACGCGCCGATGCGATGACGCGCCAGATAAGTGATTTCGCAGCCGATGCGATCCGACGGACGGGTGATTGACACCCATCGCCGCCATGCGCATTGAGCCGCTTCGGCAAGACGGGTCCGCCCGTCCTCAGTGCGACGGCCTGCCGTCGGCGACGGCGTCGCGGATTTCCTTGTCCGACATGCCGGTGATGATCCGTTCGACCTCCGTCACGGTTGTCTTCTTCGGGTCGATGTCGTCGGCGACCACCTTGCCCCGGCGCATGACGACGATGCGGTCGACCACCTGGAAGACGTGATGGATGTTGTGCGCGATGAAAATGCAGGAATGGCCGGAATCGCGGGCGCTGCGCACGAAGCTAAGCACCCCTTGTGTTTCGGCGACGCCGAGATTGTTGGTCGGCTCGTCGAGGATGATGAGGTCGCTGTCGAAATGCATGGCGCGCGCGATCGCCACCGCCTGGCGCTCGCCGCCGGAGAGCGAGCCGATCGGCGTCGTCGGTGGAATGTTCTTCGAAATGCCGACCTGTTTGAGCAGGTCGCGGGCGACGTTGTTCATCGCCTCCTGGTCCATGCGGTTGAGGAAACGCGGCGGCTTGATCGGCTCGCGCCCGAGGAACAGATTGCGGGCGATCGACAGTTGCGTGACCAGCGCGGAATCCTGGTAGATCGTTTCGATGCCCTGCGCGATGGCATCGCTGGTGCTGCGCAAGGTGACCTTCTTGCCGCGGATGAAGATGTCGCCGCTGGTCAGCGGCACCGCGCCCGACAAGACCTTGATCAGCGTCGACTTGCCGGCGCCATTGTCGCCGAGCAGGCCGACGATCTCCCGCTCGTTGACATGGAAATTAGCGTCCACAAGCGCCTGCACGCGGCCGTAGGACTTGCGGATGTTCTGCATGCGGATCAATGGCTCGGCCATGGTTCAAGTCCCTGCCTGGTGCCGGCGTTCCAGCCATGAGTGGAGCGCCATCATGCCAAGGATGATCGCGCCGATGAAGATATTGTAGGCAAGACCGGGCACGCCGATCAGCACGATGCCGTTGCGCATCACGCGCAGGATCAGGATGCCGAGCACGGTGCCGATGATGGTCCCGCGTCCGCCGGTCAGCGCCGTGCCGCCGATCACCACCATGGCGATGACTTCGAGTTCGTAGCCGGTGCCGCTGTTGGGATTGGCGGCCGACGTGCGCAGCGAGGAGATGACGCCGGCCAGCGAGGCCATGAGCGACGACAGCACGAACAGGCCGATCTTGACGCGGTTGACATTGACGCCGCGGGCACGCGCCGCGTTGGGATTGCCGCCCGCCGCCTGGATCCAGTTGCCGGTCCGGCTTTGCGTCAGCACATAGCCGAGCGCGATCGCCGCGGCGATGAACCAGAACAGCGACATGTAGATGCGGAACGGCCCGATGAAGAAGTCGCCGACCAGCGCTTCCGCCAGCCAGCTGCCCTCGGCGCTCCAGGTGCGCTGCGGAAAACCGTCGGTGATGAAAAGCGCGCTGCCGCGCACCACCAGCAGCATGCCGAGCGTCACCAGGAAGGACGGGATCTTGAGCTGCGTGACGAACCAGCCATTGACCAGGCCGATCAAGGCGGCAACCACCAGCGCGACGACGAAGCCCATCTCCAGCGATGTGACGCCGCCGTTGAACAGCGTCCACATCAGCACTGGCGAGAAGCCGAACAGGGATCCGACGGACAGGTCGAATTCGCCTGATGTCATCAGCAAGGTCATCGCCAGCGCGATCAGGCCGAGCTCGACCGTGAAGGCCATGGTGTTGGAGATGTTCTGCGGCGACAGGAAGTCGTGGTTGAAGCCCCAGAAAACGCCGATCTCGACGATGAGCAGCACGAAGGGACCGAATTCAGGCCGCGCAATCAGGCGTTGGACAAGCGAATGATTTTCCACTGGGAACCCGCGACATGGTTGGAACGGGCCGCGATCTCCACCGCCTCGGATGGATGGTCGCGGCGCAAGCAGATATCTGGCGCCGCGTGCCAGATGGGTGCGGCGCCAGGGATCGCGGTTTATTTGCCGGACAGGATCTTGTCGTAGACGCCGGCGGTGTCCTTCTCATAGAGCGCGCCGGTGATGACGTTGAAGCCCGGGGGAATGCCTGACGCCGCCATGTTGGCGAGCGACAGCGCGACATAGCTGGTCGCCTGCGGGTCCTGCCACTGGCCGGCATTGACGTAGCCGTTCAGAACCTCCTGGGTAGTGTCGAGCGAGTTGCCCCAGCCGACAACAGGGATTTCACCCGGCTTGACGCCGACCTGGTCGAACACCCGCTTGATCGAGCCGGTGACGAGGTCGCCCAGCCCGATAACGGCCTTGACCTTGCCCTTGTGGGCGGTGAGGTAGTCGACCATGCGATTGATCACCTCGGCCTGGTCGAGCGTCGCTTCGGTCACTTCATAGGTGATGCCGAGCGGTCCGAAGACGCTCTTGATGCCTTCCTCTTCCTGGACGCCATAGGTGGCGCCGGGGACCTCGACCGGCATCCAGACGAAGTCGCCCTTCTTCACCAGGCCCTTGTCGACCAGATACTGCGCCCAATGCTTTCCGAAGGTGACGTTGTCGCCGCCGACATAGGCATTGAAGTTGGCTTTTGGATCGGGCGTGTTGAAGTTGATGATCGGGACGTTGGCCGCGCGGGCTTCCTTGACGATCTCGACGAGGCTGCCCGGATCGGGGCTGGTGGTGACGATGCCGTCGGCCTTGGCCGAGAGGGCGGCGCGAACCGCTTCCTGCTGGGAGGCAACATCGCCATTGTGGAACGAGGTGTTGACGGTGTTGCCGGTGTCCTTGGCCCATTGCTTGGCCCCGGCCAGGAAGTAGGTCCAGACCGGGTCGGCGGGGCCGCCATGCGAAATCCAGTAGAAGGTCTTGGCCTGCGCGGCTGCCGGAATGACCGTCAGCGCGACCAAAAGGCCGTAGAGCACAAGTCTCAGTCTTGTCAGCATTTGATTTCCTCCCGGTTGAAGATGATCCGTCCCTGTTCCGGCGTCGGCCGGATTGCGTCTTTTGCCAGCGCCGCTCGGATGCCTCAGAGCATTCCCTTTTTCGACGGATGGCAAGCCTCCATCTGCAGATGTAGTTGGCGCCTGACGCGACGCCATCAACGGTCCCATCAGATTGCATCAGTCGGGGTGATTTTTCAGGAGCGGTCGGATGATTGGCGGCGAGGCTCAGCCGGGCGGATTGTCCGCGCTGTGTCCGGCGCGCCAGCGGCGTCGCAGCCGGTCGATCGCCAAGGCAAGCACGACCGGAGCACCGGTGGTGAAGGCGGGCCCAGATGGCATCCACGCCAAGCAAGGTCATGGCGTTTTGGATAGAGTCTAGATCAGATCGGCCTTTGCCAGGTCGCGCATGAGATGGCTGGCGCCGTAGGTCCAGTGCGGGCAGTCGGGCGACAGCCGCACCCGGTTGACCAGCGCGCCGAATTTTTCCGATGAGATGGTGACGATGTCGCCGACCTTGTGGGTAAACCCCTTGCCCTTCTCGCCGCGGTCCTTCGACGGCACGAACATGGTGCCGAGATAGAGCGCCAGCCCGTCCGGATACTGGTGGTGCGGACCCATCGCGGCGGCAACGAGCTCTTCGGGCGAACGGCTGATCTCGGCCATCGAGCTTGCGCCCTCCAGCGAAAAGCCATCCTCGCCCTCGACCTTGAGGCGCACGACCGCCTTCTTCACGTCGTCGATCGAGAAGGTGTCGTCGAACAGGCGGATGAAGGGTCCAAGCGAGGCCGAAGCATTGTTGTCCTTGGCCTTGCCGAGCAGCAATGCGGAACGCCCTTCGACGTCGCGCAGATTGACATCGTTGCCGATGGTGGCGCCGACGATGCTGCCGCTCGAGGCGGCGACCATGGCGATCTCCGGCTCCGGATTGTTCCAGGTCGACACCGGGTGCAGGCCGACATCGGCGCCGAAGCCGACCGACGCCATTGGCTGGCACTTGGTGAAGATCTCAGCATCGGGGCCGATGCCGACTTCCAGATATTGCGACCAGGCGCCGCGCGCGATCAGCTTGGCCTTGATCTCCATGGCTTCCGGCGAACCGGGCTTGAGCTTCGACAAATCGTGGCCGATCAGCCCGGCAATGTCGGCGCGGATGGCGTCGGCCTTTTCCGCCGAGCCTCGCGCCTGTTCCTCGATCACCCGCTCTAGCAGGCTGACGACGAAGGTGACGCCCGACGCCTTGACCGCCTGCAGGTCGACCGGGGAGAGGAGATAGGGTTTGGCCTGATCGCGCCCGGCTGCAAAACTATTGGCCGCGATGTCGTCGAGCGAGCCGATCGGCTTGCCCTTGGCCGAGCGCACATGCCCTGCCGGATCGGCCATCTCGCAGATGTCCCGCACGGTCGGCTCCTCGCTCGACGTAATGTCGAAGACGGTGCCGTCACGCACCGTGACCACCAGGGGATGGGGCACAGCCGGTGATCGAGCGCGGCCGAGAAAGACGCCATCGTCAGGCAGAAACGTCATGTTTGTCATTGCACTCTCGTTATTGCGCAGGATGGTTCGATGTTATGAGGTGCGCATGGCCTCTTCAAGCCGACACGCCCTGAAGCAGCATGTGCCAAGCGACGGACGATCAACGGAAATGGCCTTTGCCACCATGCCACTGCACCGCTTCGCGACTTCCGATCTGGCGCTATAGCTCACCCCAGCGTAACCGCAAATGCGCGCTTGTCGATCCGCCTTTTTCCAGCGTCGTCAGGCCCCTGCCGTGATGGGCGTCCACCACATGTGAAACGGGTTCGAAGCAGAAGAAATCAGCGTCTCGTGCCGGCGAATAGAGGACGAAGACATTCAGCGAGGGCGACGCCTCGACCGTGAGGGCGATGGCGTCGTCCGGCTGGATGATCGAGGCGTGCCCGTTCCAGCCTTCGAAGGCATTGTTGACCCAGGCGTCGGGAAGCGGCGAGGCTTGCGAAAAGTCCCAGTCCGGCCGGGAGGCCAGCGGCACCACCCCCGTCGGCAGGTGTCGTTCGTCTTCCAACCAGACACTGTGCGCCGATGCTTGCAGCAGAGTGCGCGGGCGGCGCGGAAACCAGGGGTGGAAGCCCAGCCCGTAGGGCAGGCGGATGGCGGCTCGGTTTTCGACAGCCAGCACGGCGGACAGCGCGCCTTCCTCCAATGCATAGCGGACGCTTGCATGGTAGCGGTAGGGTCCGATCGCCCCATCCTCCAGAGCCAGCTCGATTTCAGTGCCGGTTCGCCTCGTCAACCGCCACGGTCTTTGAAATGCGTCGCCGTGGAGTGGGAACCGCTCGCCTTCGACATTGGGCTCTATCGCATGGAAGCGCCCGTCAAACTCGAAGCCTCCACCGGAAATGCGGTTTGACCAGGGAATCAGCAGTTGAGACCCGAACTTCAGCAGACCTCTCGATGGCTCAAGCAGAGGCGTAGGTGCTCGGCCGGGGCGGAGCGCGTCGTAGCGCAGGATGGCGGCGCCCTCGCGGGGACACACCACAAGGCTTGCACGCCCGTCGGCAAGTTCGATCTCATCGCCATTTGTCATTGAAGGGCCGCTATGGCTACCATCCGCCATCGATGTTGATGTTCTGACCACTGATCATGTCCGAGGCCGGGGAGACGAGGAACAGCACGAGATCGGCGATATGCTGCGGCTCGATGCGTCGCTTCAGGCATTGGTTGGTAAGGATCCAGTCGTTGTATTCCTCGAGCCGTTCTCCGAAGACGCGCTCCTCTGCCTCGGAAACGACGGCGCCTGGCGACACCGCGTTCACGGTGATGCCGTGTGGTCCCAATTCCCGCGCCAGCGACTTGGTGAGTCCCAGCATGGCTCCCTTCGAGGCCACATAGGGCACGTAGCCGTCCCAGCGGCCGTTCAGCGTCACCGAGCAGAAATTGACGATCCTGCCCTGGCCCTTCCTCTTCATGCCAGGCGCGCAGGCGCGCGCCAGCGCGAAGGCGGCTGACGAATTCACACGGATCTGGTCCTCGTACTCGCCAAGTGAGAATTCCTCGAACGGACGGTTGATGATGAGCGCCGCGTTGTTGATCAGAATATCGATCGTGCCTTCTTCGTCGGCGAGCGCCTTGACCGCTGCCTCGGCTTCGGCCAGCTGGTTCAAGTCGCAACCGACATAGACGATCGTACCTTTGTTTGTCGCCGCCAATTCCGCCGCGATCTTGGGCCCTTCCGCATTCTCCGGTCGGTCAAGCAGAAGCACGCGCGCGCCAGCGCGGGCAAGCGCGGCAGCCTGGGCGCGGCCGAGCGAACCCAGACCACCCGTCAGGAGCACGACTTTACCGGAAAGGTTCGTCATCACCGTTCCCGCTCCTCAAAGCACGTTGTGAACTTCATCGATGGAGGTTTCCTCGATGCGCTTGTCGAGAACGACCTCGCCGCGCGCCATCGCGACCACGCGATCACAGCAATCAAAAACGTGATGCATGTTGTGGCTGATGAAAACGCCGGTCACCCCTTGCGCCTTCAATCCACGCACAAAGCCGATGACCTTGCTGGTCTCCTTGACCGAAAGGTGATTGGTCGGCTCGTCGAGGATCATCACCTTCGACTTGAAATGCATGGCCCGCGCGATGGCGACGCCCTGCCGCTGGCCGCCTGACAATTCACCGACCAGTGCGTCGGGCGAGCGCAGATGCAGGTCGACATTGGCGATCGCCTTGATGCTCTCGCTGGCCATCTGCTTTTGATCCAGGATGCCGACGCCGAATACGGAAAACAGCGTCGGTTCGCGGCCGATAAACAGGTTCCTGGCGATCGACATGGTGGGGACCGTCGAATTGTACTGGTAGATGGTCTCGATACCGAGGTTCATCGCGTCGCGCGGCCTGGCGATCCGCACCGGTCTGCCTTCGACCAGGATCTCGCCCTCGTCGGCGGTGTGGACGCCTGACAGAATGTTGATGAGCGTCGATTTGCCGGCACCGTTGTCGCCGACCAGCCCAAGTGCCTCGCCTCGCTTCAGGTCGAGGCTCACGCCCTTCAACGCATGGACGCCGGAATACCATTTGTGAAGATTGCGGACGGAGATGATTGCGTCTTCCATGGCTCAGCCCTCCATCTTGATCGCCTTGGCGCGCTTGCGCATCCAGGCGTTGGCGACGACGGCGAAAATGGTCAGGAAGCCGATCGCGAATTTGAACCAGTTCGCGTCGACATTGGAGAGCACCAGCCCGTTGTCGATGATGCGGATGAGGATTGTGCCGATGATGCCGCCGGCGACGGTACCGATGCCGCCTGCGAGCGACGCGCCGCCGATGACCGCCGAGGCCACCGCCTGGAGCTCCAGGCCTTCGCCGATGGAAGGCAAGGGAGAGCCCAGCCTCAGCACTTGCAACATGCCGGCGAAGCCCGACAGCATCGAGCAAAGCACGAAGCATGCGAGTTTTACTCTCGCGGTCGGGATGCCCATGGAGGCGGCAGCCGGGTGGAAGCCGCCGGTGGCCTTTATCCAATTGCCGAAATTGGTTCTGGAAAGCATCAGTGACGTCAGCAGGGCAATTCCCGCAAACCACAGGAACGACATGCGGAACATGTTGCCGGGGCCGACGAACGAAGTGAACAGCCAGTTCGGAAGATCGGCGGGAAGCAAGGGTGGAAACCCGCCCGAGACGACGATCGTCAGCGACCGGGCGATGAAAAGCATGCCGAGCGTGGTGATGAAGCTCGGGATCTCGAACCAGATCGTCACATAGCCGTTGATAAATCCGATCACCGCGCAAACGACAAGCCCGGCCAGCAAGGCAAGCGGGAAAGGCACCCCTTCGACCATGAGGACCGCCATGCACATCGGCATCAGGGCAAACACCGATCCAACCGAAAGGTCGAACTCGCCGCTGATCATCAAGATGGTGACGCCGATGGCGACGAGGCCCGTTTCCGGCAGAATGCCGAGCATGCCGCGAAGGTTATCCTGGTTGAGGAACACGCCATTCGAGCGGATCTCGAAAATCACCACCAGAAGCACCAGCAGGATCAGTCCCGCCAGTTCCGGCTTTTCCAGATAGGTCTTGAAGAGGCGTTTCAAGGCAGGCTCCAGGAATTCGAGGCAAGGGACCACCCGGCGGTGCGAACACCGCCGGGTGAACACATGGCGCGCGTGGGCTTAACGCAGGCCTTGCGATGAAAGTGTCATGATCGCGTCGGCCTGATTCGGGCGCACGATGCCTTGACCCGTATCGATGTCGGAGGGCGCCAGACCTACCTTCTTGTTCAGGTAGGCTTCCATGACCGGCATGAAGCCCTGCATGTAGGGCTGTTGGTCCACCAAAGCCTGTACGTAGCCCTTCTGCATCTGCTGCAGCACTTCCGGCACCAGATCGAACCCGCCAAGGAGGATCTTGCCCGGCGCGACGCCGCGATCCTGCAGCGACCGCGCTACGCCCGCGCACCAGAAGCCGGTGTCGAAATAGGCTGTGGTGTCGGGATGCGCATTGAGATAGGCGCCGACACGATCGGACGTGATCGCGAGGTCCGTTCCGCTGTCGATCCGCTCCCATGAGACCTGGCGGTCGGGGTGGGCCGCCTTGTACTCTTCCAGGAACTGCATCACGCCTGCGCCGCGGCTTTCGGACCAGTTCTGGCCGGGTGCGGAAATGCCGACCAGAACCTTGATTGCCCCCTCTTTCGGGAAGCTCTCGGAGATCGCCTTGCCGAGCGAATAGCCCGCCGGCTTGAAACCCTGCCCTATGAAGGCCTGCCGCGCATTGCCCTTGGCGCCCTCGGTGTCATCCACATTGACGGCAATCACCAACACACCGGCATCTCGCGCTTCCTTGATGACGTCGTCGAACGCCTTGTTGTCGACAATCGAGGTCAGCAGCGCATCCGGCTTTGCCGCAAGCGCGGCGCGCATGTTGGCGAGTTGCTGCTCGACCGAGCCTTCGGTCTGGGTGAAAATCATGTTGCACTTGGCCTCGACCTTGCCGCAGGCATCGTCAAAGCCCTTTTTCACCGCCTGCCAGAAGGTGTTCGAGGCCGACGAATGGTGCGTGAAGACGATGTTGAGCCCGTCGGCGCTGGCGACGGAAGGCCCGGCGAACAGTGTCGTCGCGAGCAAAAGCGTTGCAGTCAGTCGTTTCATTACTAATCCTCCCGTTGGTGTTCTTCAGATGTCCGCCTTGTCGGAGACGCGGCGATGGACGGTGTAGGCCCGACCGAGGTCGGGATTGAGTTCCAGCCCGAGGCCGGGGCCAGGCGGCACGGTGATCATGCCGTCCTTGACTTCCGGTAGCGCGGTCACGAGGTCGCGATACCAGGTCCTGTAAAATGCCCGCACACTCTCCTGTACGAGTGCGTTAGGCGCGTTGAGGGACAAATGCGTGGACGCCGCCAGAACCACCGGCCCGGTGCAGTCGTGCGGCGCGACCGGCAAATGCCAGGCCTCAGCCATCGCCGCGATCTTGCGTGCTTCGGAAAGCCCGCCGCACCAGGAAATGTCCAGCATGACGATGCCTGCGGCGCCGGTCTCCAGAAGGTCGCGGAATGCCCAGCGACTGCCCAAGGTTTCCGACGCCGAGATCGGTGCCGGGCTCGCGGCCTCATAGCGCTTGAGATCGGCGAGGCTGTCCATGCGGATGGGATCCTCATGCCAGTACGTGCCGTAGGGCCCGAGCGCCTTGGCAATCTTGATCGCGGGCAAGAGCTGCCACATGGAGTGGAACTCGACCATGATGTCGATCTTGTCACCGACAGCTTTGCGGATCTTCTCGAAGGGTTGCAGCGCGGCTTTCAGGTCGCCGGCGTTGATGTCTTGCCCTCGGCTTTTCTCGGCGGCATGGTCGAAAGGCCAGATCTTCATGGCCGTGATGCCGTCCTCGAGCAGCTCCGCTGCCAATTCGTCGGCGCGGTGGAGAAACCCGTTCAGGTCGTCGTAGCCTTGCCTTGTGCCGAGACCATAATTCGCGGTGGTCTGCCCCTTGCCGTCCTTGATGTATTCGGTGCCGGCGCAGGTGTTGTAGGTACGGATGGACTGCCGCGAAAAGCCTCCCAGGAGTTGCGCGATCGGCTGGTTCATGGCCTTGCCGAAAATATCCCAGAGCGCGATGTCGAAGGCGGAATTGCCGCGGACTTCGACCCCGCTTGAGCGGAAACCAAGATAGCCGACCAGGTCCGCGGAAAGCAGATCGATCTGCAGTGGATCGCGGCCGATCACGCGCGGCGCGACATATTCATGGACATATTCCTCGACCGTGCGGGCCAAGAAAAAGGTTTCGCCAAGGCCGGTGATGCCCTCGTCGGTATGCACCTCGATCCAGAGCAGATTGGGCCGCTCTTCGATACGAATGGTCTCAAGCGAGCGGATTTTCATGCGATCCCCGCGTCGATCAATGCCTTGACGCTTTTGTCGAAATGCGCGGCCATATGTTCGGCGGCGAGTTGCGGGTTCCCCGCGATGATCGCCCGAGCAATATCCGCGTGCCCCTCGATCATCTTGATCTGCTCTTCCTCGGTTGCACGCGTACGCCAGCCGATCACCCAGGTGCGTCGCGTGACGCCGCTGAAGGCGTTGATGATCAACGAAAACACCGGGTTGTGAGAGGCCCGCGCGATCGCTTCATGGAATGCGATGTCGTGTTCCATGACGATCTCCGGCGCACGGTAATTCTCGCGCATCAGCTGCGCGCATTTCTGAACGTCAGCCGCCTCCGCGTCGGTCCGCCGGAGCGCGGCCAGCGCCACCGTGCGCATTTCGATGGTGCGGCGCACATCATAGACCTGCTGGATGCTGATCTGTTCGGTCGTGACGCCGTGCTCGATCACCATCGACATCGCGCCAATGTCGAGCTTGGCAACGCTGGCGCGCCGCCCGGCGCTCATGTCGATCAGGCGCATCGCCGACAGCGACCGAAACGCCTCCCGCACCACCGTGCGCGAGACACTGAGCTTGCGGGTCATGTCGGCTTCACTGGGCAAGAGGTCGCCAGGGCCAAGGCCTTCAACGCGGATATGTTGAGTGATGGCCTGAATGGCGGCGCTCACCAGCCCGGGATTTGTCTCGTCAGGCCCTATGCTGCGATCGCTTACCATTTGCCCAAAACCTGTATGACATGTTTTCTTGAAATGTGTATATCTTTGTGAAATCTTGTCTGTCAATAGCGGTTGACTACGCGACAGTTGGAGGGGAAGGGCAGTGGATAGCGGAGAAAAACGGCCAGGCTTGGCGTTCGATGCCCAGGATATCGTCGGTGAGAGCCTGCTCTGGGACGAGAACAGGAGGACACTGATCTGGGTGGATATAGTCGGGCGACGCATCCACCAGCTCGATCCGGTTACTCGCGATCATCAGAGTTGGCAGACACCGGACCTGGCAACCTCGATTGGCCTGCGCGGGGACGGTGGCGCGATCGTCGGGCTGCGAAAGGATGTGGCTCTGTGGGATTTCGGAGAAGCCTTCAGGACGATCGCGACGATCGAACCGGACAGCCCTGACACACGGTTGAATGAGGGCGTGGTCGCCCCGGACGGCTCGTTCTGGGTCGGCACCATGGAAAACAACATCGACGACGATGATCTTGCGCGCGATATTTCGCGAGATGCGGGGCGGATCTATCGCGTCGACACAGCCGGCATTGTCGAGGCGCTCAGTGCCGATCGCTTCGGCATCACCAACACGATGATCTGGACAGCGGATAATGCCTTCATCACGGCGGACACGACGAAGAACCAGGTCTTTCGTTATCGCTGGGACAGGGTGCGGTCGCGAATAACCGATAGGCGTCCTTTCTTCTCGGACTTTCCACGCGGTCTGCCGGACGGGTCGTGCATGGATGCGGAAGGCTATGTCTGGAACTGTCGCGTTGCGGGGGGCGGGTGCCTGGTTCGCATTTCACCTGACGGGGTCCTGGACAAGGTGGTGGACCTGCCGTGCAGCTGGCCCACGAGCTGCACCTTCGGCGGCGAGAATTTCGATACCCTCTTCGTCACTTCGGCGCGGTTTACCATGAGCGAGAGACATTTGCAGGCAAACCCGCAGGAGGGCGGGCTGTTCGCGGTGCGCGCAGGCGTTCGAGGCACACCGGCCAAACGGTTCGGATGAGATTAGCTGACGAACGCGGCCGAGAACGGCAGGCTTACCAGGTCGGCTACGGCTTTTTGACCATACCGGGCAAAGCCCCAAGCGTTCCGGCAGTCGCTGGAGCGTTGATGACGACCAATTCAGGAAAGCCGGATTCTGCTTGACAGTTTCACGAATATGAAAAATTGTTAGCCAATTTCAAATTTGGTGGGCAGGTCGATGTCGGCCTTAGTTGCAGCACAAGCGCCAGCGGCCCGGTCTTCATCGGGCTTCCGGCTCGCCATGCTTTTGCCAGGGGCGCTGGTCACTTTCCTGCTGATCCTGTTCGCGCTTGGCCTGGTGCTGTTCCTCGCCTTCCGCGGCAATGACGGCTCGCTCCTCGGCGTCGGGCTGACCATCGAGAACTTCGTCACCGTGGCCACCGATCCGCTCTACTGGACGGTGACGCTGCGCTCGCTGGTCATCGCCGGCCTGGTGACGCTGGCAACCGTCGCCACCGCCTATCCCGTCGCCTATTATCTTGCCTTCCATGCCGGGCGCCGGCGCGGCCTGCTCTTGTTCCTGGTGACGCTGCCATTCTGGACCAGCTATCTCCTGCGCGTCTTCGCCTGGAAGATCGTGCTCGCCTATAACGGCGTCCTGAACTCGGCGCTGATCGAAAGCGGCATCTGGTCGGAGCCGACACTGGCCTTTCTCAACACGCCGGCCGCTGTGGTCGTCACGCTGGCTCACGCCTATGCGCCCTTCGCCATCCTGCCGATCTATGTGGCGCTCGACACCATCCCGAAATCGCTGCTCGAGGCTGCCTCCGACCTCGGCGCGCGGCCGTTTACCGCGTTCCGCCGCGTCGTGCTGCCGAACTCCATGCCGGGCGTGCTGGCGGCCGCGCTCGTCGTCTTCGTGCCGACGGTCGGCGACTATGTCACGCCGGCCATGGTCGGCGGCCCGGCCAGCACCATGATCGGCACGCTGATCCAGTCGCAGTTCGGCAAGGCCAATGATTGGCCGTTCGGCGCCGCCCTTTCGGTCTGTGTCATGCTGGTCATCCTCGTCGTGGTGCTGGTCGCGCGCGGCGCCGACCGCAGATTTGGCAGCCGCACATGAAAGCCGAACGCGCCGGCACGAAACGGGATGGCCGCTGGCTCGGCCTCTACGTGCTTGCCTATCTGGTGTTTCTCTATCTGCCGGTCCTGCTGATTCCGCTGTTTTCCTTCAACGATTCCATCCAGGCGGCATTTCCGCTGCAGGGTTTTACGTCGCAATGGTATGCGACGCTCTACGGCAATCCGGCGCTGTCCGGCGCGCTCCTGAACAGCCTCGTCATCGGCGCCATCGCCGCTTCCGGCGCCACGCTGTGCGGCATCACCGTGTCCTATATGGACCTCTATGGCCGCTCGCCGCTTGCCGCCACCATAAGCGCCATAGCCCGGCTGCCGATCCTCATCCCCGGCGTCATCGTCGGCATATCGTTGCTGATCCTGATCAACCTCATCGGCCTTGGGCCGTCGCGAGTCGCCATCGTGCTCGGCCACATACTCGTGGCTTTGCCGACGACCGTGGTCGTCATGCGCAGCCGTTTCGCCGCCATCCCCAGGACGGTTCGTGAGGCGGCGCTCGACCTCGGCGCCTCCGACTGGACGACGTTCCGGCGCGTCATGCTGCCGCTCAGCCTGCCCGCCGTGCTGTCGGCCTTCATGCTGGCCTTCCTGATCTCCTTCGACGAGTTCATCGTCGTCTTCTTCCTTGCCGGAACCGAGCCGACCCTGCCGCTCTATATCTGGAGCCAACTGCGCTTTCCCCGCTCGCTGCCGACCGTCATGGCGCTGGGGACGGTGATCCTGGCCACATCCTTCATCATCGCCGGCACTGCCGAGATCCTGCGCCATCGCGGGCTCGGTGCCGCGCGCCGCGATCCAGCCTGACCATAACAATGAGAGGAGAACGAAAATGACATTCCACCTGACATCGATAACCGGATACAAGGCGCGCGCCGGCCTCGCCGCGCTGGCGCTAGCACTGTCTTCGACCGTAGCGCCGGCCGCCGAAAAGCTGCAATATTTCACCTGGTCGGGTTACGAACTGCCTGATTTCAACAAGAGCTTCCTCGCCGCCCATCCCGATGGCGTCGAGGCCTCGATCTTCGGCGACGACGACGATGCCTTCACCAAGGTCAAGGCCGGCTTCCGGCCCGACATCGCGCATCCCTGCTACGACAAGGTGGCGCGCTGGAACAAGGAAGGCCTGCTGCAGCCGATCGACACCAAGCGCATCAAGAACTGGGATTCGATCTTCCCGGTGTTCAAGAACCTGCCCGACCTGCAGGCCGGCGACGGCAAGGTGTGGATGGTGCCGTGGGACTGGGGCAACACCTCCATCCTCTACCGCACCGATCTGGTGAAGAACCCCGAGGCAAGCTGGAACCTGCTGTGGGACAAGCAATATGCCGGACGCATGGCGACGATCGACGCCGTGCATGACACGCCGATCGTCGCCGCGCTTCTGGCCGGCGTCAATCCGTTCGACATGACGCCCGCTGAGATGGACAAGGTCGCGGCAAAGCTGCGCGAACAACGCCCGCTGCTGTCGAGCTACACCACGGACATGACGTCGGTCGAGCAGGCGCTGGCCAGCGGCCAGCTTGTCGCCGCCATGACCTGGAACGCGTCGGCCACCTCGCTGAAGAAGCAGGGCGTGCCGGTCGAGTTCATGAAGCCGAAGGAAGGCATGCTGACCTGGGCCTGCGGCTTTGTGATGTTGAAGGACGCCAAGAATGTCGATCTCGCCTATGATTTCATCAACAGCCGGCTCGATGCCGATTCGGGCAAATATCTCATTCAGTCCTATGGCTATGGCAGTTCTCTGAGCACCGCCTTCGCCGGCGTGGCGAAGGAGGAACTGGAGAAACTGCAGCTGCCGTCCGATCCCGAGGTGATGCTGAAGAACACCATCTTCACCGGGCCGATGAAGCAGAATGACGATATGGCCAAGATGTTCGAGAAGGTGAAGGCTGGCGGGTGAGCACTCTTGCCTTCTCCCCTTGCGGGAGAAGGTGGCCGCGAAGCGGCCGGATGAGGGGTGTTCCGGGGAACGCCAGCGTCTCACTCCGCTGGAACACCCCTCATCCGTCTCGGCGCTGCGCGCCGATCCACCTTCTCCCACAAGGGGAGAAGGGAAAGACAACGAGGACGAATGCATGGACATGCTGGACGACGCCGCCGAAAAACCCAGGGACGATGCCGATGTTCGCGTCGGGCGCCGTGTGCGGGCGCTGCGGCTGGAGCGGCGCCTGTCACTGGCCGAACTGGCGGCCAGGGCAGGCGTGTCGATCGGCGCGCTGAGCCAGATCGAGCGCGGCATGTCCTCGCTGCGCGTCAAGGTGATCTGGCCGCTCGCCGCCGCCCTCGACATCGAGCCTTCGGCGCTGATCGCCGATGGCGACGAGGCCGTCAACGATCTCTATTGCGTGCGCGCCGACAAGCGGCGCTCCATTCCCGTCAAGTCGGAAGGCATTGCCAAGGCGCTGCTGTCGCCGCCCGGTGCGACGCTGACCGGCATGCTGGTGACGGTGGAGGCCGGTGGCGGCACGGCGGAAGCCTATGCCCATGCCGGTCATGAATTCGGCTACGTGCTTTCGGGCGAGGCCGAACTGGTGGTGGACTCGACAAAATACGGGCTGAAGACCGGCGACAGCTTTGCCTTCAAGAGCACGCTGTTGCATGCCTTCCGCAATCCCGGCGCCGAGCAATGCCAGATCCTGTGGGTCAACACCACGAAGCCTTCCGAGGTTCGCGATGGCGCCTGATCCACTCGTCCGGTTGCAGGCGGTCTCCAAGGTTTTCCCGGGCGGCATCGTTGGGCTCGATACCGTCGATCTCGACATTATCAGCGGCGAGTTCATCACGCTGCTCGGGCCGTCAGGCTGTGGCAAGACCACCAGCCTGCGCGTCATCGCCGGCTTCGAAAGCCCGTCGAGCGGCAAGGTCTTGCTTGACGGCCGCGACATCACGGCGCTTCGGCCTTTCGACCGGCCGGTCAATACGGTGTTCCAGGATTACGCGCTGTTTCCGCATATGGATGTCGCCGACAATGTCGGCTTCGGCCTGTCATTGCGCAGATTGTCGGGAATCGAGCAGGCAAAGCGGGTCGGCGAAGCGCTGGACATGGTCGGTCTCGCCGACAAGCTTCGCGCCCGTGTTTCCGAATTGTCGGGCGGCCAGCGCCAGCGCGTGGCACTTGCTCGCGCCATCGTCTGCGAGCCGCGCGTGCTCTTGCTCGACGAGCCGCTGTCGGCGCTGGACGCGCATCTGCGCGAACAGATGCAGGTCGAACTGAAGCGGCTGCAGTCGCGGCTCGGCACGACCTTCGTCATGGTCACCCATGACCAGACCGAGGCTCTGTCGATCTCCGATCGCATCGTCGTCATGAACAAGGGCCGCATCGAGCAGATCGCGCCGCCGGCGACGCTCTATGACCGGCCTGCGACGAAGTTCGTGGCGAGCTTCATCGGCACCATGAACCTGCTGCAGTCGCGCTTTGTCGGCCGCGACGGCGATCGTTTGCGCTTCACTGCCGGCGCTCTGCCGCTGGAGGCTACCTCCGAAACCGGCCAGGCACCCGGCGAAGGTGAGATGCGCACCATCGGCGTGCGTCCGGAGGACTTGCTGGCCGCCACCGAGGCGACCGAAGGAACCGCGCCGGCGCGGGTGAACAGCATCGTCTTCCACGGCCGTACCTTGCGGCTGCATGCTGAACTTGGGCAGGGGTTCCCGGTGGTGATCGATGCGCCGCGCCAGGCCGAGGGGTTTCAATTCAGCATTGGCGATGTGGCGCATGTCAGCCTGCGCCGTGGCGCCAACTGCCCCATGCTGCCGGGCTAGCCTCTTCCGCCTTCGCATGGTCGCCCGCAACCGCGGGTCTGATCGACATGTGAACAAACGACCATGGAATTAAGTAGGAATTGACTAATCTAGGAAGACATTCCTAAATTAGTTGATGCCGGAATTGAGCACCCGACCGCGCCGAAATGTACAAACCCTATGCCTCGCGCACGAAGTGGGGCAACTCATTCGTGTCCGATGCCGGCACTGCAACATCACCCGGCACTATCTGCCCGGCGATCTCGCCAAGCTTGTCGGTGACATTGCCTTTTGGGATGTCGAACGGCATATGCGGTGCGAGCGCTGCAAGCTTCGCGAGCTTGATGCCGACATAATTTTGCCGAGCGCTGCCGAGCGCTTGAAAATTCGTGTGAGACGCCTTGTCGAAATCCGCATGGTTCGCCGTGTCATATGGCGAGACGAGGAATGAGGAATGCGGCTAGCCCTTCAGCCTAGAACAGAGACCCTTGGGCCGGTGCCTGCTGCGGAAACTTGATTTGTGTGGCTGGCTTCTCAACGACGACCAACGCGTTGTCTGGCGCTGTTCGCTGCAAATGCCGTGCTTCTGCCCAGGGTGCCGTCAGCCAGGCCTCGGTCTCCTCCGACGTGGTCAGGATTACTGGCATGGCCTTCTCATGGATCGGCGCGATGAGGGCGTTAGGCTTGGTTGTCATGAAGGCAAATAACTCGAAGTCGCCCGGTCCGTCCTTGACCTTTCGAACACCCTGCCAACGGGTCCAGAAACCGGCGAAGAAGAACAGCGGCCGGCATTCGTCACGGGCAAACCAGTAATTGCGCTGGATGCCTGTTTCTGGGTCCTTGTCGCTCGGTGTCGGGCTGGGTTCGGCAAAACTGGTGACCGGTACGACGCATCTATGCTCGACCCCGACAAACTGTTGCCAGTGCGAATATTGTGGATTGCGAACGTTGGTCGTGCCGTAGTCGGCCTTACCCTTCATGCGCTCTGGTGGCGTCGGCAACCCCCAAAGCAGTTTCGCCAGCTCACGCTTCCCGTCTGCCGTGTTGCGGACGACCGGGCCGGGCTGATTGGGGTAGATGTCAACGGAAGGTTCAAGGTTGCCGCTGATATCGCGCAGCGCGCGCGTCCATTGGCGGACCGCCTCTTGCGTCGTGGTGATGTTGTAGAGGTTGCACATGCATCCAGCATTGCGGAATTGGCTTGCGTCCGCAACCGAGGCCGCTGCCCGCGCTCCTGCAATTCATCGTCACAGAGCCGCGCTATATCGATCGTCCTGACACACTTTGTCAGCTGTCATGTGGGCACAGGTGGCAGACGGGCAGGCTCTTCCCTAATTGCAGTGCGTCTGAACAGGAGGAACACACATGACCATCACGGATATTGCCAAGGATTTCACCGAACTCCTCAAGCAGGGTGATAACGCCGGTGCTGCTGAAAAATACAATGCCGACGACATCGCCAGCTACGAAGCCATGGAGGGCCCGATGGCCGTCAGCCATGGCAAGGAGGCCCTCAGGCAGAAAAGCCAATGGTGGCAGGAAAACCATGAAGTGCATGGCGGCTCGGTCGAAGGGCCCTATGTCAACGGCGACCAGTTCGCGGTGCGCTTCAAGTTTGACGTCACGCCCAAGGCCACCGGCGAGCGTGTCGCCATGGACGAGGTTGGCCTCTACACGGTCAAGAACGGCAAGATCACTGAAGAGCGCTTCTACTACTGAGGCTGGAAGCTCCGACTTCGGAGTCGGCTCTTCGCTACAGGATCGAGAAACAAGCATGGCGGCCGAGACGGTGTCCTGGCCTCCATGCGAGAGGTTCAAATCGTCTTCACATACTCGGCAAGCTGATCGGTCACAGTGCCCCAGCCATCGAAGAAACCCATCTCTTCGTGGTTGTCGCCCGAAAATTCCGCGGTTGCGGGCCTGGGTGCTGGCAAAGCGGGAAGGGCGGTTTTAGGCTGTGGGACGGATTCGACTGTCAGCTTGAGGGACGCGCTTTGACGATTACGATCTACGGCATCACCACCTGCGACACGGTCAAGAAGGCGCGCGTCTGGCTGGAGAGCCATGACGTGGCCTATCGCTTCCACGATTTTCGTGCGGAGGGGCTGGACGCGAAGCGGCTCGATGGCTGGGTCGGCAAGGTCGGCTGGGAAAAGCTGCTCAACAAGGGCAGCACCACATTCCGAGAACTGGCGGACAAGGACAAGCAAGGCATCGATGAAAAGAAGGCCAAGGCGCTGATGCTGGCCACGCCGACGATGGTCAAGCGGCCGGTGCTGGAAATCGGCGATCGGGTTCTGGTTGGGTTCAAGCCGGATGTTTATGAGCAGGCGGTGAAGTAGGTAGCGAAGCCGTTGAAGCTGCCGATCTCCCCCCTTGTGGGGGAGATGTCCGGCAGGACAGAGGGGGGCGCTGTCCCGCCGGCCCCAGAAAGTTATGGCCGCCTCAGCCTCTCCCGCGCAAATACTCCGCCAGCGCCACCGCGTTGTTGTGCGCCTCGTCATGGGCGCCGTAGAGCAGCGTTACCTTGCCGTGGCGGAGCAGGTCGCGCAGTTGCGCAACCGCCTCACCATTCCCATCCAACTCGACGCGATAGCGTTTCTGGAACTCCGCCCAGCGTGCGGGCTCATGCCCGAACCACTTCCGCAACTCGTCGCTCGGCGCGATCTCCTTCAGCCACAGCGCCAGCGCGGCATGCTCCTTGCTGACGCCGCGCGGCCAGATGCGATCGACCAGCACCCGCTGCCCGTCATCGGCAGCGGCCGGCTCGTAGATCCGCTTGACCATCAGGCCGAACGCCATTCGACCTCCCTACGCCGAACCCCTCAGGCCCACTCGCCCTTGCGCATCACCGGCACGCGGCTGCCGTCCTTGTGGACGCCGTCAATGTCGATCTTGTCCGAGCCGATCATCCAGTCGATGTGGATGAAACTCTTGTTGCCGCCGCGCGCGGCGATCTCGTCCTGGCTGAGCGAGGCACCGTCGACAAAGCACTTGGAATAGCACTGGCCGAGCGCGATGTGGCAGGCGGCGTTTTCGTCGAAAAGCGTGTTGAAGAACAACAGGCCGCTGGCCGAGATCGGCGAGGAATGCGGCACCAGCGCCACCTCGCCGAGACGCCGTGCGCCCTCGTCGGTGTCGAGCACCTTCTTCAGCACATCCTCGCCCTTCGACGCCTTGGCCTCGACGATCCTGCCTTCCTCGAAACGCACCGAAATCTCGTCGATCAGCGTTCCCTGGTAGGACAGCGGCTTGGTCGAGGAGACATGGCCCTCGACGCGCCTGGCATGCGGCGTGGTGAAGACCTCCTCGGTCGGGATGTTGGGATTGCAGGTGATGCCGTTCTTGGCGGTCGAGGCACCGCCCATCCATTCATGGCCGTCCGCCAGCCCGACCGTCAGGTCGGTGCCCGGTCCGGTGAAATGCAGCGCGTGGAAATTGTGGCCGTTGAGCCACCCGGTGCGGCCGCGCAGCGCGGCATTGTGCGCCTTCCAATTGCCGATCGGGTCTTCCACATCGACCCGCGACGCCGCGAAGATGGCGTCGGCGAGCTTGGCCACCGCGACATCGTCGGCATCGCCGGGAAACACCTGCTTGGCCCAGGCGAGGTCCGGATAGGCGACGATGTTCCAGTTGATGTCGAAGCCGGTGATCTTTTCCAGCGCCGGCTGGTAGGCCATGGAATTGGCCTTGTTGGCGCGCGCCACTTTTGCCGGGTCCTGCGCCGACAGGAGCGACGGATCCTCGCCTCGCACGGCAAGCCTGGCGGCATTGTTGGAAAAAGCCTTCGCCATGCCTTCATAGAGCCAGCCGGCGGCGCAATCGAAGCTGGCGTCGGCGCCGAAGCGATAGCGCGCCAGCGTCATCTCGTCATCGTTGAAGATCGGTGTCACCAGACCGGCACCGGCCTTGTAGGCGTGCTCGACGATGCGCCTGGTCAGCGGCAATGCCGCGATCGACGAGGTCAGTACGAGATCCTGGCCGGGCTGCAATTGCAGGCCGACCTTGATGGCGACTTCCGCCAGCCTGTCGAGCTTCACCGGGTCGATCGTTGCGGCAACGCCGCGCGAATGTGTGGTCATGATCCTGCCTGCCGTGATGTGAGGTCCGATACCTTACATAGACCGGCGCCACCCGCCTTTCCACCGCGATTGCGCTGGGCCAGTTCAGGCCATGGCCCCAAAAGCGGGCACCGGTTTTCGAAAAAAGATCATGGTCGACCAAAAGCGACAGAGCGCCATCCCGATTCCATCGGGACGAAACAGGCTCTATGCCGCGCTTTCGAGAGATCCGAACTGCGCCATCGTCGCCTCGATCTCTTCCTTGATCCAGGCCTTGAAATCCCGGACCTTGCGACTCTCCGTCTTGGCCGACGCGGTCACCAGCCAGTAGCCGAGCCCGCTCTGGGCGCGGATGCTGAACGGCGCCACCAGCCGCCCGTCGGCCAGCGCATCCGCCGCCAGCAACTGCCAGCCCAGCATCACGCCATGGCCGGCAATCGCCGATTCCAGGCACAGCATCGGGTCGGTGAAGCGCGCGCCTTTCTGGAACGCGACGGGCGCGACACCGGCCGCCGCGAACCAGCTCTCCCAGTTGATCATCGCCCGCTCGTCGGTGATGGCGCAGGTCTGCGCAAGGTCCTCGATCGATTTCAGTTTCCGGGCGATGTCAGGTGCGCAGACCGGGAACACTTCCTGCGCCAGGAGCAGTTCAGTCCGCCCGCCGGACCATTTGCCGTCGCCAAGCCGGATGGCGATGTCGACGTCGGAATGGTCGAGATTGGCCAGCCGCACCGAAGCGTCGATGCGCAACAGCACGTTGGGATGGCGGTCGAAGTGACGCGACAGTCTGGGCAGCAGCCATTTCGAAGCGAAGGCTGGCGCTGCCGAGACGACCAATGTGCATTGGCTCGCTTCGTCGGCCAGCGCCACGGCCTGGGCAAGCTCGCGAAATCCAGCCCCGAGGCGGGTCGCGAAGACGGCGCCGAACTCGGTCAGCACCAGACCGCTCGCCGTGCGCTCGAACAGCGCCTGGCCAAGCTGCTTTTCGGTGCGGCTTATCTGCTGGCTGACGGCGCTGACGGAAACGTTGAGCTCGGCGGCGGCCGCCGCTAGCGAGCCGAGACGGGCAACGGTTTCGACGGCGCGAAGGCCGTTGAGATGAACGCGGTTGAGCATGGCCATTTGAGATTTTCTAAACTGGTCCGGCTGAAATCTCAATTGAAAGACGCGAGGGAACGGCAGACTTTGTCGTGGGAGCCAGATCCGAGGAGGCTCAAATGTTAAGGCTGTTGTCGTCGCTGAAGGTTCTGTTTGCTGCGGGCACGCCGTCCGGGTCGCGCGCGCAAAGCGACACGCAGACCTGGCTGACCGATCCGCTGTCGCATCCTGTGCTGAACACCATGTCTGAGCGTGAATTGGGCGACGTGCCGTTCAGGCTGACGGCGCGGCGAACGGTGCACGAGACCGCTTCATTGCACGCCGGTTTGGGTGGGCGCTGCTGAGCCGACGACGCGCCTTCGGCTTGACTGGAAGTCGAACCCGTCGCGCCTCTGCGCGCGCACTGGCCCAACGGATGGCGGATTGTTTCAACGATCCCTGCATTTATTGTGCGCTGCAATGAGATCGGCCACCTCAACAGCACTGCGCTTCACCCTCGCCGGCATGATCGCGATGGCGGTGGCCATGGGCATCGGCCGCTTCGTCTACACGCCGATCCTGCCCGGCATGATGGAGGAGCTGCATCTGTCGCCGGCCAACGCCGGGTGGATCGCGTCCGCCAACTATCTCGGCTACCTCGTCGGCGCGTTTGTGGCGGCGGGCGGCTGGGCGCATGGGCGCGAGCGTGTGCTGATGCTGGGCGGCCTTGGCGCCAGCACCATCCTTGCCGCGTTGATGGGGCTGACCGACGCCATGGCCGCCTTTCTCCTCATCCGCTTTCTGGCCGGTCTGGCCAGCGCCTTCGTCATGGTGTTCATGGCCAGCATCGTTTTCAGCCATATCAATGCCGCCGGTCGTGGTGACCTGCAGGCTTGGCATTTCGGCGGTGTCGGCCTCGGCATCGCGATCTCCGCGGTGATGATGGCGGTGCTGGTCACCGAGCATGCCGGCTGGGCCGCGGGCTGGTTGTGGTCGGCGGCAATTTCGGCTTGTGGCTTCGTGGTCGTGGTGCTGCTGGCGAACGAAGGCCCGCTCGCCAATGGCCAAGACGTCCGTGAACCGGCGCTGCCGAAAGACCGGTCGCTGATGAAGATCATCATCGCCTACGGTCTGTTTGGCTTTGGCTATGTAGTGACGGCGACGTTCCTGGTCGCCATTGTCCGACAGGGCGGCGGCAGTCGCGTCTTCGAGGCCATGGTCTGGCTGGTCGCCGGCCTTGCCGGTTTTCCCTCGGTCTGGCTGTGGCAGAAGATATCAGGGCGGGTCGGGCTGAACGCCGCCTATGCGCTGGCATGTCTCATAGAAGTGATCGGCGTCACCGCCAGCGTGGCGCTTGGCGGATATTTAGGACCGCTGCTTGGCGGTCTGCTGCTCGGCGGCACCTTCATCGCCATCACCGCGCTTGGCCTGCAGGCCGCGCGGCAGCAGGCGCCAACCGCGCCCCGGCGCGTCTTTGCCTTGATGACGGCGTCGTTCGGCCTTGGCCAGATCATCGGCCCGATCGCCGCCGGCCTGTTGGCGCAGATGTCAGGCGATTTCTTCCTCGCTTCGATCGTCGCCGCGGCCATGCTGGTGGTCTCCGGCGCCATCACATGGTCGGCCGTGCCAAAATCGCCATGATTTGTGGTCTTGCTCTGCGCCGGGCATCGGGGCAGGCATTTTCTTTCCCACTAATGTGTGACCTTATGCCCGCCGAAGTCAGCTGATTTGCCCACCAAGCAAGGAATTCGCCACAGTGTTCGTATCCTTCTTCCCGCAGCCGAAGCTCTTTTTCTCTTCGGCCGCCATCTGGAGCCTTGCGGCAATCCTGTTCTGGTTTTTCGGCGGTGAGCAATTGGGCGCCGTTTTCGGCCTGCCAGCAGCCGCCGCCGACGCGCCGCCCATCATCGGCATCGCTGTTCTCGTGTCGAAGCCGTTCCTCTGGTTCTACATCTATTTCGTGGCCTGCGTGGCCATCTTCTACGCATTCTGGAGTTGGTATTCGCCGCATCCGTGGCAGCGCTGGTCGATCTTGATGACGGCGGTCATCCTGTTCTTCATCTATTTCAATGTGCAGGTAAGTGTCGCCGTCAACGCCTGGTACGGGCCTTTCTTCGACTATGTGCAGGGGCTGATGTCAGGGACCGGAAAATCGACCAACGGTGAATTTTATACCGGGCTGGCCGACTTTTCCTGGCTCGCGCTGGTCGGCATGAATGTGCAGGTGGTCAATGCCTTTATCGTCAGCCATTGGATATTCCGCTGGCGCACGGCGATGAACAACTACTTCATCGAGAACTGGACCAGGCTGCGCCATATTGAGGGTGCTTCGCAGCGCATCCAGGAAGACACGATGCGGTTTTCGCAGATCATGGAAGATCTCGGCTCCAGCTTCGTCCAGTCGATCATGACCTTGATCGCTTTCCTGCCAGTGATGATCCAGCTGCAGGCCCATATCAGCGAATTGCCGATCGTCGGCGCGATCCCGCAGCCCCTGGTGGTCGCGGCGCTGGCCTGGTGTCTGTTCGGAACGATCTCCGTGATGATTGCCGGCCTGAAACTTCCGGGGTTGCAGTTCCGCAACCAGCGCGTCGAAGCCGCTTACCGTAAGGAACTGGTATACGGTGAGGATCATGCCGACCGTGCACAGCCTGCCACCACCGCCGAACTGTTCGCCAATGTCCGGCACAATTATTTCAGGCTCTATTTCCACTACATCTATTTCAACGTCGTCCGGTACACCTACCTGCAGGCCGACAACATCTTCTCGCTGCTGATCCTGGGTCCGTCGCTGGTCGCGCACAAGATAACGTTCGGCGCGCTGAACCAGATCTCGAACGCCTTCGGCAAGGTGACGGGTTCGCTGCAATTCCTGCTCACCTCGTGGTCGACCATTGTGGAGCTGCAATCGGTCCATAAGCGCCTGCGCGCCTTCGAGGCGACGCTGCTGGGCGAACCGCTGCCCGATATCGATCGGCGCTATCTGGCAAGGCAGGGCGCCGAAGATCCCGCCTGAGGAGATTTGGGTTGATGCCAAACAGGTTGGCGGCTCAGCCGCCAACCGAGGCCTGCTTCTGGACGACAGCCTGCCGCGAAACGTAGTCGCGAAAACTGATGCATTCGACATCGGCCTTGACGCAGACCTCGCCGGCAAAGCGCTCCAGCGCGTTCCAGTAGGCGCCGTCATTCATCAGCGTGAAGTGGAAGCCGAGTTCCAGCGGAATGCGCTTGCCCTGATACTGCGCGTCGAAGGCGGCGCGAAAGGCCTGATAGGTCCGGTTAGCGAACTCGTCCGCCATGCTCGGCCGCTCGAAACCGCCGGAATGCCTGACATAGAGATTGTAATCCATGGCGATTACCGGCCTGGATTTCGGTCCTTCCGGGATCTGCGGCAGTGAAAAGCGGGTGATGCCGCCGACGGTCGGCGGCTGGGCAGGACCTTGCGAGACGCCGCTGGCGTCGAACTCGTAGCCGGCGGCGGGCAAGGCCTCGTAAAGCGCCTTGCTGGCCGACAGATACGGCGCGCGGAAACCGATCACGGCATGCCGTGCGAAGTCGCGCCAGCCAGCGGGCTCAGGCGCGATGCCGTTGATTGCATAGGCATTCTCTAAAATGTGTTCGAACGAGGCGAATTCTTTCAGCCAATCGGCCTTGCTCCAGTCCTTGCCGTCGAAATGGCCGCAGGCATGGCTGGCGATATCGTGGCCTTCATGCGTGGCAAGGCCGATCTGCTCGAGCCGCTCGGCCACTTCCTGCTTGGAAGCGGCAAAGCCGATGTTGGATTTGCCGGCCGTTTTGCCTGGTGCGGTGTATTCCTGGCGTGTCTCCTGCGACAGCAGGAAGACGCAGGAGAGAAAATAGGTGAAATGCGCGCCGGTGCGCTGCGCCAGCGCCCGGCTGCGCTTCCACTGCGAGATGTCGCGGGCGCTGTCGAAGGAGATGATCACCACCTGCTTCGGCTTTGCCGGCATTGGCGGCGCGGGCGGATCGGCCAGGGCCACGCCGGCGGTGGCGAGGGAGACAAGCGAAAACGCGGCAACGCGGGACAAACAAGGCATCGGCAAACTTACAGGCTCCGGGCGGTCAGCAAGCCGGCTATCCCCGAAATGTGGCATGGGTGCGATTGGGCTTTCTGCCGGTTTGCCTGGGCAAACATCCGTTTGCCCTGGGTAAACATCCGTTTGCCCGGTGGGAATAGGCGATTTTCAGGCCGAACCCCTTCCATGCCGACAAAATTTCGCTAAAACGCGGGCTCATGAACCGCCCCGGCCCGGGGCAGGAATGGTTTTGATTGATGTCCGACGACAGTTTTATCCGTGAAGTCAACGACGAGATGCGTCGCGAGCAGGCGCAGAAGCTGTGGGACCGTTTCGGCCCGGCCTTGCTCGTCATCGCCATCCTCGTGGTGCTCGGCACCGCCGCCTTCGTCGGCTATCGCTATTGGGACGAGACGCGCGCCAACCGCTCCGGCGATGCCTTCTCGCAGGCGCTGAAGCTGGCCAATGACGGCAAGAACGACGAGGCGCTGGCCGCGCTCGATCAGCTGGAAAAGGATGGCTACGGCGCCTATCCGCTGCTTGCCCGCATGCGTGCCGCCACGGTCAAGGCGAGCAAGGGCGACGCTGCTGCCGCCGTCAAGGATTTCGACGATGTCGCCGCCGACACCGCCATCCCCCAGGGCATTCGCGACATGGCACGGCTCAGGGCAGCGCTGCTGCTCGTCGACCACGGCTCCTTCGCCGACGTGTCCAGCCGCGTCGAGGCGCTTACATCGGACACCAACACGCTGCGCCACACGGCGCGCGAGGCGCTCGGCCTTGCCGCCTGGAAGGAAGGCAAGACCCAGGACGCGTTGAAGCTGTTCGACCAGATCGCCGCCGATGACGGCGCCCCGCGCAACACCCGCGAGCGGGCAACGCTGATGTCCGAGCTGATCCGCGGCTCGGGCAATGCCTCGTAAATGCATGTCGCCCAAAAGTGCGCAGCGGTTTTGGGACAACGACATGCATGATTGTAGGACCGCATGACCTTCAAAGTCGCCATCATCGGCAGACCTAACGTCGGCAAATCGACCCTTTTCAATCGGCTGGTGGGAAGGAAGCTGGCGCTTGTCGACGACACACCGGGCGTCACCCGCGACCGTCGCGTCCATGCCGCCAAGCTTTACGATCTGCATTTCGACGTCATCGACACAGCCGGTTTCGAGGACGCCGGCGCATCGACCTTGCCCGGCCGCATGCGCGCGCAGACCGAGATCGCCATCCACGAAGCCGACCTGATCTTCTTCACCATCGACGCCAAGTCCGGCCTGCTGCCGGATGACAGGACCTTCGCCGAGATCGTGCGCAAGTCCGGCAAGCCGGTCGTGCTGGTCGCCAACAAGGCCGAGGCCAAGGGCGCGCAGGGCGGCATGCTGGAAGCCTGGGAGCTTGGACTTGGCGAGCCGATCCCGGTTTCCGCCGAACATGGCCAGGGCATGCCCGATCTGCGCGATGCCGTGATCGCGGCGCTCGGCGAGGCGCGCGCTTTCGGTGAGGACGAAGGGGGCGAAGACGACGAGATCGCCGCCACCGAGGTGCTGATCGGCGAGGATATTGCCGACCCCGACGCCGAGGATTTGCACGCTTACGACGACACCAAGCCGATGCGCATCGCCGTCGTCGGCCGCCCGAACGCCGGCAAGTCGACGCTGATCAATGCGCTGATCGGCGAGGAGCGGCTGCTGACCGGACCGGAAGCCGGCATCACCCGCGATTCGATCTCGGTCGACTGGGATTGGCACGGCCGCCGGCTGAAGCTGTTCGACACGGCCGGCATGCGCCGCAAGGCGAGGATCCACGAAAAGCTGGAAGTGATGTCGGTGCAGGACGGCTTGCGCGCCATCCGCTTCGCCGAGATCGTCATCATCGTGCTCGATGCCACCATTCCCTTCGAGAAGCAGGATCTGCAGATCGCCGACCTGATCATCCGCGAGGGAAGGGCGCCGGTGATCGCCTTCAACAAATGGGACCTGATCGATCATCCGCAGGAACTGCTGGCGGAACTGCGCGAGAAGACCGAGCGGCTGCTGCCGCAGGTGCGCGGCATCCAGGCGGTGCCGGTCTCGGCCGAGACCGGGCGCGGCCTCGACAAGCTGATGGATGCGGTTCTCAGAACCCACAAGGTCTGGAACAGCCGCGTTTCGACCGGCAAGCTCAACCGCTGGCTCGAAGCCATACTGGCGCATCATCCGCCGCCCGCCGTTGCCGGGCGCCGGCTCAAGGTCAAGTACGTCACCCAGGCCAAGACCCGGCCGCCGGGCTTCGTGGTCCAGTGCTCGCGTCCGGATGCGATGCCGCAATCCTATGTGCGCTATCTCTCCAACAGCCTGCGCGAAGCCTTCGACATGCCGGGCGTGCCGATCCGCATTGCGCTGCGCACCTCCGACAATCCGTTCGCCGGCCGGGCCAAGAAACGCGGCTGAGCCTCAGTGCTCGTCCGATCAGGCGACCGCACGCAGGCCGGTAGTCCCCGCATTGCCCGGCAAGGCCTGCCGCGCCGCCTCCAGCAATATGGCGGCGAGGCGGGCCGCCACCGGCTCGGGTTCGGCATCCCGGCGGTGCAGAAAGAGCGCCATCTTGGGCAGTGCCGGCAGACCGGCAATCTCCGGCGTCATCGCGCTGACGCTGGCCGGCAGGCCGACATCGGTGCGGATCGTCAGCCCCAGGCCAGCCGCCACGGCCGCCCAGATGCCGCCGAGGCTCGGGCTGGAGAAGGCCATGCGCCAGGGCAGCCCGCCGCGATCGAGCGTCTCGGTCGCAACCGTGCGCAACAGGCATGGCGCCTCGAGCGCCACCAGGGGCAGCGGTTCGCCGTCGCGCAGGCTGGTCTCGATGCGCCTTGCCGGGCCGATCCAGCGCATGGGAACATCGGCGACATGCTCGCTGTAGGGCAGCGTCTGGCCGCTATGCCAGGCGAGCGCGATGTCGAGGCTGCCTGACATCACCCTTTCGGCAAGCTCGTGGCTGCGCGCGATCCTGGCCTCGATCTTGACCTTGGGGTGGGCACGGGCGAAGCGACCGAGCACATCCGGTAGCACCGCTTCGCCAAAATCCTCCTGCAGGCCGAGCCGCACCCAGCCTTCCAGTTCGACATCATGGATCGCCGCCGCCGCCTCGTCATTCAGCTCGAGCAGCCGGCGCGCATAGCCGAGCATGGTCTCGCCGGCCTCCGTCAAGGCCAGCCCACGCCCCGATTTGCGGAAGATCGGCGTCGCTGCCTGCTCCTCCAGTTTCTTCAATTGCGCGCTGACCGCCGAGGTCGACCGGCCAAGCCGGTCGGCGGCCTTGGCAAAGCTGCCCAGCTCCATGCCGGTGACGAAACTGCGGAGAACGTCGAGGTCGAAGGTCACGCGTCGCATGGAAACGTCCTGTTTTTCAGGATCAATAATCAAAAACTTCCTGATTTTAAGGATGAACTTATGGCGCTAGGGAAATGCCGTCAAGATCCACGCGACTGGACCACCACGGGAATGAAACCATGTCCTCCATTGTCGACTGCACCGACCAAGACACGCAAAAACCCCTGGGAGGCAGTGCTGCCGGCCCTACCGGAAGGGTATTCAGCCCTGGCCACCGCTGGAAGGTCCTGGGCATCGGTGTCGCCGCGAACGCCAGCTTCTCGGCCACCTTCTCCGGCATACCGGCAACGGCGGTCGTGCTTCGTCAGGGCTATCACCTGAGCAATGCCGAACTTGGCCTGGCACTCGGCCTTCTCGGCCTGGGGGTTGCGCTGAGCGAATTGCCCTGGGGCTTGCTTACCGATCGCTGGGGCGATCGCCGCGTGCTGCTGATCGGGCTTGGCGCGACGGCGGCCTGGCTCCTTGCCATGGCCATGCTCGTCGTACCGACAAGGTCAGGCGTTCCCGATGTCATGCTCCTGTCGGCAAGCCTGCTCCTCACCGGCCTGCTCGGCGGCAGCGTCAATGGCTCGAGCGGCCGAGCCATTATGGGCTGGTTCCGGGAAAGCGAGCGCGGTTTCGCCATGAGCATAAGGCAGACGGCGGTGCCACTTGGCGGCGGCCTAGGCGCGCTTGTCCTGCCTTCGCTCGCCTTGGCTTTCGGCTTTGCCGCGGTGTTCGCGCTGCTGGCCGGCGCCTCCGCTCTCTCGGCGCTGTTTGCCTGGCGCTGGCTGCATGAGCCGCCGACGGCGGGGCACGTCGTCGCGTCGGCTGTGGCCGGACCGGCGCCGCTGCGCAACATCGAGGTCTGGCGCATCGCCACCGCCATCGGCCTGCTCTGCTTCCCGCAGGTGGCCGTGCTCACCTTCGCATCGGTCTTCCTGCACGACTTCGTCGGGCTGGGGACGGCGGCGATCAGCGCGAGCCTCGCCGCCGTGCAGATCGGCGCCATGGTCATGCGCGTCTGGAGCGGCCGCTTCACCGACCGCCATGGCAACCGCCGCCAGCTTCTGCGCGCATGCAGTGCGCTCAGCGGGTTGGCCTTCTCTGTGCTTTGGCTGATGGTCATGGCCAGCTCCACATTGCCGGGCGGCCAGTCCTTGCTGATTGCCGTCCTTCCCTTGGTGCTGATTGTCGCGGGTATCTCGGTTTCCGCCTGGCACGGCGTCGCCTATACCGAGCTTGCCACGCTGGCCGGCGCCGGCCATGTCGGAACCGCGCTCAGCTTGGCCAACACCTTCGTCTTCGTCGGCTTCTTCCTGGTGCCGGTGGCCATCCCCGGGCTGCTGCACCTCTGGTCATGGTCAGGCGTATGGTTGTCGGCCGCCATCTGCGCGCTGGTCGCCTGGCCCGTCTTCCTGCGGCCGGCCTGAACGTCCCGGCCGCAAAACCGCCCGACTTCCAAACCACGACCTTGAGCCGACTGAGAAAACCCGATCGATCCCGTTAACGTCCCATCAAGGTTAATGCATCATTTTGCTCTCCAGTGGGGTCAGTAGCGTTCCTGGAGAGAGTTCCGTGCATCGACGCGTCTTGAAGCGGCTTGTTGCCGCCGCCGGTGAGAAGAAACGCAATTTTGTGTCTCCTTTCATCATCGGCCTCGGCATCTGGATCGGCTTCCCGACCGTCGCCGCCTACCAGGACATGACGAGCCTCGTTTCCGGCCTCGAATCGCCGACCGCGCGCTGGAATTCCTATGTCGAGAGATCCGTCGCAGGTTCGACCCATGCCGCCGAGATGCCCTTCGTCGATTCCGACGTCACCGGCTCGATCTCCGGATCGGGTATTCACCTGGCTGGCGTCGGCAACGTTTCGTTTCGCGGCAAGGGCGGCAAGGTCAGCGGCTCGCCCGACGAGGACCGCGTGGTGCGCGCCGACAAGAAGGGCCGCATCGTCCAGGTGTCGCCCGTTGCGCCGCCGAAGAACTTCAACGCCGGTTCGATCTTCCAGCGGACCTCTTCCCTGATGCGGCCGAGCATGGACGGCGGCCTGAAGATGGCCTTTGCCAAGCCGCAGATCAAAGGCAAGGAAATCCAGATCGCCGCGGAATTCCATGCGCGTGAAGACAAGAAGCCGGATCCCGGCATGCCGGCCATGCTTGCCGCCTTGGTCAACAACGATCATCCCGATGTTCTGGCAACGGCCTATGCGCAGTCCGAGCCGGACTATGCCAAGGCCTCGCCCTTCGAAGCCCTGCTGCAGGATGAACAGCCCAACAGCGGCCGCTTTATCCCGCCGATGGCCAAGGGCGACCATTGGTGGATTCAGAACCCGCTGCCGGCCAGCGTCTTCTCAAAGCCTGAGCAAAAGTGCCTGGCCAACGGCATCTATTTCGAGGCGCGCAGCGAATCCGTTCGCGGGCAGGCCGCCGTTGCCCAGGTCATCCTCAACCGTGTGCGCAATCCGGCCTATCCCAATTCGATCTGCGGCGTCGTCTATCAGAACGACAGCTGGTTCAACCGCTGCCAGTTCTCCTTCGCCTGCGACGGCAGGAAGAAGCGCATCGACAGCCCGGCCGCCTACAAGACCGCGCAGGATATCGCCATGGCCGTCACCGCCGGCAAGATATTCATTGCCGAGGTCGGATCGTCGACGCATTACTATGCCCAATATGTCCATCCGGGCTGGGCGCGCACCATGCAGAAGATGACGAAGATCGGCCTGCACATCTTCTACCGCACCTATGGCGGCGGCTGGAGTTGAGAGCTCGCCGGCCGATGGTCTTTTCCATCGGCCGCAGGCTCGACCAGGCAGCCATTGCCGGGAGGATTCGCGCAGCGCATCCCCATCATCGCGGCGGGCACGATGTCGCACCTCGCTAATTAATTGATTTTATTGCTTAAAATACATGGCAATGATCTTCCGCCCGTGGCTTGACGGGCGCAAACCCTCTAACTATGTTGCCGGCGACTTTAGAAGCGGACGGACGGTGACGGTCTGACCGGGCAGGGGGGTTGCGATGGCCGATAAAAACAGGCCAGACGGAACCGGAGAAACCGGCCGCGGCAAGCAGCATGAACCTGACATCCGCGACGACGATCTTGAGCGACGTCGGCGTGAACTTGAAGCATCGCTTGCGACAAGGCTGCCGAACCGGCTCGAGGGGAAAGACGACGCGAAAGCGGGCAGTGCGGCCGGATATGGCCAGGCGGTCAAACTCTCCAGTGAATTTATCGCTGGCGTGGTGGTGGGCGCCGGCATCGGCTGGATCATCGACCGTATGGCGGGGACATCGCCGTGGGGTCTGATCGTTTTCCTGCTGCTTGGTTTTGGCGCCGGCGTGCTCAATGTCATGCGTTCGGCAGGCGTTGTGGCAGAATTCGGACAGGGCGACAAATCACGCTCTGGCCGGGACGACAGCAAATGACCGCCTTTCAGGCGGCATTCGGAAATAGCCGCCCTCACGCGGCAATGGTAATTTGGCCGTACGCGGCATTGACGGGGTTAGAACGTGGCAGCTGACAAGGTCGATCCGATCCACCAGTTCCATATCATCAAGCTGGTTCCGATTAACATCGGCGGCTACGACCTGTCCTTTACGAATTCGGCACTGTTCATGGTCGCGACCGTGGTCGTCGCAGCCGCGTTCCTGTTCCTCACGACATCGAGCCGCAGCCTGGTTCCCGGCCGGCTGCAGTCGATCTCCGAGATGGCCTATGAATTCGTCGGCAACATGTTGCGCGATGCCGCCGGCACGCAGGGCATGAAGTTCTTCCCCTTCGTGTTCTCGCTGTTCATGTTCGTGCTGGTCGCAAATCTGCTGGGCCTGTTTCCTTATTTCTTCACCGTCACCAGCCACATCATCGTCACCTTCGGCCTCGCCGCCTTGGTGATCGGAACCGTGGTGGTCTACGGCTTCATGAAGCACGGCCTCGGCTTTCTGAAACTGTTCGTGCCGCATGGCGTGCCGGTGTTCCTGCTGCCGCTGGTGGTACTGATCGAAGTCATCTCCTTCGTCTCGCGCCCGGTCAGCCTCTCGGTTCGTCTGTTTGCCAACATGCTTGCCGGTCACATCACCCTGAAGGTGTTTTCAGGCTTCGTCGTCAGCCTCTCCGCGCTCGGCGCGGTCGGCGTCGCGGGCTCGGTCCTGCCGCTGGCCATGGCGGTGGCGCTGACGGCGCTTGAATTGCTGGTCGCCTTCCTGCAGGCCTACGTCTTCGCGGTGTTGACCTGCATGTATCTCAACGACGCCCTGCATCCCGGGCATTGAGGAAGAGTTTCCGGCCCAAGGACATTGGCGCCGGATGGAAACGCAACGGAATTTCAGATCCAAAGGAGTTGAACAAATGGACGCAGAAGCAGCAAAGTACATCGGCGCCGGCATCGCTTGCCTGGGCATGGGTGGCGCGGGCATTGGCCTGGGCAACATCTTCGGCAGCTACCTGTCGGGCGCGCTGCGCAACCCGTCGGCTGCTGATGGCCAGTTCGGCCGCCTGATCTTCGGCTTCGCCGTGACCGAAGCTCTGGGCATCTTCTCGCTTCTCATCGCGCTGCTGGCCCTGTTCGGCTGAGCCAGGCTTTGGGAAGATTGGACAGGCCGGCCGCGCAAGAGGCGGGCCTGATATCTGGGGATAGTCCATGTTCGTGACATCTGCCTTCGCGCAAGAGTCCGCGCCATCAGCCGATACCAGCCATGCCGCGACCGGAGCCGATACGAACTCCGGTACCAGCGTGCCTGCCGAAGCGCATGGCGCATTTCCGCCCTTCGATCCTGCGACCTTCCCGTCGCAGCTTCTATGGCTGGCAATCACTTTTGGGCTGTTCTACCTCTTCCTGAAGCGGGTCGTGGTGCCGCGCGTCGGCGGCATCATCGATGTCCGTAACGATCGCATCAGCCAGGACCTCGATCAGGCATCGAAGTTGAAGGGCGAGGCCGACGCCGCCGTTGCTGCCTACGAGCAGGAACTGGCCGAAGCCAAGAAGAACGCCAACTCGATCGGCCAGCAGGCCGCGGATGCGGCCAAGGCGGAAGCCGAGACCGCGCGCAAGAAGATCGAGGCCGCGCTCGACGAGAAGCTTGGCGAGGCCGAGGCGCGCATTTCATCCATCAAGGCCAACGCCATGAAGGAAGTCGGCAGCATCGCCGAGGACACTGCCTCGGCGATCGTCGAGGCCCTGGTCGGCGGCAAGGCCAGCAAGGCCGAGATCGCGGCCGCGGTCAAATCCGTGGCCCGGTGAGGAGCGCATCATGGACGCTACATCTCTCGCGACGCTTTGGGCCACGATTGCCCTGATCATCTTCCTGGGCGTCGCCATCTACATCAAGGTGCCCGGTCTTATCGCCAAGGCGCTCGACGCCCGCGCTGCCAGGATCAGCAGCGAACTCGACGAGGCACGCAAGCTGCGCGACGAGGCCCAGCAACTGCTCGGCCAGTACAAGAAGAAGCGCAAGGAAGCCGAGCAGGAGGCAGCCGACATTGTCGCGGCCGCCAAGCGCGAAGCCGAAATGCTCGCCACCGAAGCGCACAAGAAGACCGAAGACTATGTTGCCCGGCGCACGGCACTTGCCGAGCAGAAGATCGGTCAGGCCGAGCGTGACGCGGTCGCCGAGGTGCGCGCCAGCGCCGTCGACATCGCCGTCGAAGCCGCCCGCGCGCTGCTCGCCGCCAAGGTCGACGTCAAGGCCGGAGCCGACCTGTTCAAGGCTTCGCTGGCGGATGTGAAGGCCAAGCTGAACTGAGCTCACATTTGGATATCAAAAGGCCGCCCGGGCAACCTGGCGGCCTTTTTTTGTTTCAGCGCCGAGGCCAACGCTGCCGATCTCCCCCCTTGTGGGGGAGATGCCCGGCAGGGCAGAGGGGGGCGCCAAAGAATGCCGGCCTTGGTTGCCTCTGGCCAACTTTGAAATCGCCTTAGGCTAGAGATGTTCAGGAAGCCGAGTAGGATCGATCGATATCCCGGCGGGACAGCGCCCCCCTCTGTCCTGCCGGACATCTCCCCCACAAGGGGGGAGATCAGCTATGTCGCTGTCGGCTCAATCCAGCCCGGCCAGGCTCTCTTCCTCAACCACCTCAGCCCCGCCCAGCCTGAACGGCGCGAACGAAACGCGGTGCAGCCGTGCCACCGGGCCATGCGTCTCGATCGCCGTGCGGTGCCGGGCCGTGGCGTAGCCCATATGGACCTCGAAGCCGTAGCGGTCGTGGTGGCTGCCGCAGCCGCACATCATGCGGTCGCGCATCACCTTGGCGACGATGGAGGCGGCGGCGATCGACTGCGAGCGCTGGTCGCCCCTGATCAGCGCGCGTCCATCGCATGGCAGTCCGGGCGGCACGTCGCGGCCGTCTGCAAGCGCGAGCTTCGGGCGAACCGACAGCCCGACCAAGGCGCGGCGCATCGCCTCGAGGCTGGCCTTGAGGATGTTGCTGCCGTCGATGCCCTCGGCGCTGATCGACGCCATCGAAACCGCCTGCGCGGAGCCGAGAATGCGCAGGAACAGCGCCTCGCGCTGCAAATGGCTGAGACGTTTGGAATCGTCTAGGCCTTCAGGGATGTTGGCGGGATCGAGCACCACCGCTGCCGCGACCACCGGTCCGGCCAAAGGACCGCGGCCAGCCTCGTCCATCCCGGCGACCGGCCACAACCCGTCGGCCATCGCCTTCGTTTCGAAGGAGAAATCGGGTTTCTCGACGATTTCGAAGAGAAGCGGAGAATCGGAACGCGCGCGAGCCATGTTGCGGCGAGGTTCGCATCGGCTCCGATTCTCCGCAAGTCCCTCCGGGTCGGGTGGGGCGCCGGACCGGGAGGGCACCGTCTGCAGGCCGGGGCAGGCCGGACGGGATTCCTTGCCGTGGCAGCTCAAACCGCCGCGGCGAATTGCAGTCTTAGAGCAGCATCAACTGCTCCTGGTCCTTTCCGGCGGCGATAAACTGGTCGGTGCGCAGCGTGCGCCGTTCGATATTGAGGCCGAGCCGCTTGGCGGTGATCTCGAATCGCCGGCCGATCTGCCAGGCGTAGGGTCCGGCGCCCTTCATGCGCTTGCCCCATTCCGAATCGTAATCCTTGCCGTCACGCATCGACCGGATCAGCGACATCACGTGGCGATAGCGGTCGGGATAGTGGCGCAGCAGCCAATCCTTGAAGATTGGGCTGACCTCCAGCGGCAGGCGCAGCACGACATAACCCGCCTCGCGCGCGCCGGCGGCGTAGGCCGAATCGAGGATCCGCTCCATCTCCTGGTCGGTGAGGCCGGGGATGATCGGCGCCACCATGACCGAAGTCGGAATGCCGGCATCAGAGAGTTGCCGGATCGCTTCGAGCCGCTTGGTCGGCGTCGACGCGCGGGGCTCCATCGTCCTGGCCAGCATGCGGTCCATGGTCGTCACCGACAGCGCCACCTTGGCCAGTCCGCGTTCGGCCATGCGCGACAATATGTCGATGTCGCGCGTCACCAGGGCGGATTTGGTGACGATGCCGACCGGATGGCCGCGCGCTTCCAGCACTTCGAGGATCTCGCGCATGATCCGGTACTGTTTCTCGATCGGCTGGTAGGGATCGGTGTTGGTGCCGATGGCGATGGTGCGCGGCTGGTAGCCGTCCTTGGACAGTTCCTTGTCGAGCAGCCGCGCCGCATCCGGCTTGGCGAACAGCTTGGATTCGAAATCCAGTCCCGGCGACAGGCCCATGAAGGCGTGCGTCGGCCGCGCGAAACAATAGACACAGCCATGTTCGCAGCCGCGATAGGGGTTGATCGACCGGTCGAAGGAGATGTCGGGCGATTCGTTGCGGGTGATGATGGTGCGCGGCTTTTCCACCTGCACTTCGGTCTTGAACGGCGGCAGTTCCTCCAGCGAACTCCAGCCATCGTCGAAGACATGCCGGCTGACCGGTTCGAAGCGGCCGGACGGATTGATGCCCGCCGACCGTCCGCGATTGCGGTCCGGACGGATGCGCATGCCACTCTGCTCGATCATCGCATTGGCCATTTCGGCTCGTCCTGCCCCGAAGGCTGCAATGTCGGCACGCACGATCGGTTCCATCTTGGCCCGCTCCCAGGGACTGTCCATGTTGTGTCGAATCGCTCTGTTCATGAAATTATTCCTATTTTGCCAACGAGAACAAAGCAAGAACTTTTTATGCTGCGCCGCAAAAACTGGCGCTGTGCGCGGCTTTCCGCTATTCGGCTAAATATGCTCAGTGTTCTCATCGAAACCCGCAATGACGAGGAGGCTCTCGCCCGCACGCTTGGCTCGCTGATTGGCGGCGCGGTCGAGGGCGTGGTGCGCGAAGTTGTCGTCTGCGACACCGGCTCCAACGACCAGACGCATCATGTCGCCGACCATGCCGGCTGCCACTATGTGGCAAGCGGCGGTATCGCCGCCGGGATAAGGCAGGCCAAGGGTGATTGGCTGTTGCTGCTGGAGCCGGGCGCGCGGCTGGTGGAGGGCTGGACCGACGCGGTCGTCGCCCACACGGCGAGGCAAACCATGGCGGCGCGGTTTTCGCGCGCGCGGGGCAGCCGCACGCCTTTCCTGGCCAGGGTCTTTTCGGGAAACCGTGCGCTCGCCGACGGGCTGGTGATCAGCAAGCGCCAGGCCGCATCGCTGTCAAAGAGTGCCAGCAGCGCCGAGGCGCTGGCGCGGGGCCTTGCGACGAAGAAGCTCGAGGCCGAGATCTGGGTGGCGCCGCCGAAGCAGCAACACCGCGCGCCGAAGTGATTTTTTGCACCTGCTCTGCTCATTGTGCATTGCACAAAATCTGACGCACGGTTAGCCTTTCCCGAGGTGGGTGGATTGGGTTTGGGTCATGCGAGTGGTGGGCACCGACGCGGCATCGGTGCCACCCTCAAAGAAGAGGACCCGATGACGCTTTCAACCCCTGACAATTCCGGTGCTGACAGTCTCGAAGCCATTGCGCGCAACGGCAGCCTGCTGCGGCGTATTGCCGTGCGCATTCCGACCTATCTCACGGACCTGCGCGAAAACCCGGCTGGTTGCCGATGTTCATGCTGGCGCGCACCATGCCCGGGCGTCGGATGCATTGGTTGGGCGCAAAACGCGCCCGTCCTGCCGACAATGTCGGGGATACGATGTTTTCCGGTGTCGAGCGGGCGGCGGTGGTCGATGCGCTGCGTTCCGACGGGCTGTTTTCAGGCCTCGTCCTGCCGCCGGAGATCCATGAAGAGATCGCGGATTTCGCGGGGCGCAAGCCTTGCTTCGGCAATTTCGACCGCCGTCTCGAATTCATGCCGGGCGACCATGCGCAGGCCGAGAAACGCCTGGGCCGCTCTCTGCTCAGCGGACACTATTTCGAACGCATCCTCGACTGCCCGGCGGCACTCGCTATACAGCGCGATCCGCTGCTTCTCGACATTGCAGCGCACTATCTCGGCGCTCAGGCGAAACTGATCACGACGCGCGTCTGGTGGAGCTTTCCGACCGGCAAGGCCTCGGACGCCGACAAGAACCTTGCCTCGCTCGGCAAGTATCATTTCGACCTCGACGACTGGCGCATGCTGAAGTTCTTCTTCTACCTCAAGCCGGTCGATGCCGACACCGGTCCGCATGTCTATGTCAGGGGCAGCCACAGGCGCCGCGCCATCAAGCATCAGTTGACCCTGCTGGTCGGCCATCCCGCCCAGGAGGTGCTGGACGTCTATGGCGAGCACAGCCCGGTGACGCTGACCGGCGAAGCCGGCCTCGGCTTCGTCGAGGATCCGTTCGGCTTTCACATGGGCACCGTGCCGACGCGCACGCCGCGGCTGATGATGGAAGTCGGCTTCGGCGTCTCACGCCCCTCGCGCCGGCGCTTTCATGGCGAACCGGTTATTCGGTAAAGGCGAACCGGATCTCCACCTGCATCCACCGCACCTGTCGCCGGGCAATGCGGCTTTCCCTGCTCTCGGCATCATAGTCCACGGCGACTGGTTCGCGGCTGAACTTCAACCGGTCGTCCAGGGCATTGACGATGGCGATCGCCCTTGAATCACCGTCATCGGTGGTGATCGCCGCGACGTAGACACCGCAGTCCCGGCAGATCAAATAGTCGGCTGTACGCAGGCCGAACCGATATCTGTGCAATTGGGCTTCGTCCTTGATCAAGACGGTCAGCCTGCCGTCCGGATCGGCGACGGCGCGCGAGCCATGTTTGGTGCAGAACGAACATTGGCAGGCGCGGACCTCGATTTGCGAGGGGTCGATATTGGTTGAAAATCGAAGTCGTATGTTGCCGCAATGGCACCCGCCGGCATGCTCGTTCATCGTATCTTCCTGGGTCGTGATCGGCCTTCCACGAGAAGGTACTTTCTCCGGCATCCGGTTTGGAATGGCTTTTCGAAGGCACTGACGCCGTTCTGCCTTCCAAGCGCGGCGTGAAACCCGGGCTTTGCCCTCAGCTCTTACGGAGCCGACTTCCCGCGCCGCAGATGTTCGTCCAGGCGCGGCATGATCTCGACGAAGTTGCAGGGCATGTGGCGGTAGTCGAGCTGCCCCTTGAGGATGCCATCCCAGGCATCCTTGCAGGCGCCGGGCGAGCCCGGCAGCACGAAGACGAAGGTGGCGTTGACGACGCCGCCGGTCGCCCGGCTCTGGATCGTCGAGGTGCCGATCTTGTCGTAGGAAATGCGGTGGAACACTTCCGAAAAGCCGTCCATCCGCTTTTCGAAGATTGGCTCCAGCGCCTCCGGTGTCACGTCGCGCCCGGTAAAGCCGGTGCCGCCGGTGGTGATGACGACATCGATGGCCTTGTCCCGCGACCATGCCAGCACCGTGTCGCGGATCTTGTCGCGGTCGTCGGTGACGATGTCGCGAGCGGCCAGGATGTGACCGGCCTCGGTGATGCGGTCGGCCAGCGTCTGTCCGGATTTGTCGTCTGCAAGGCCGCGCGTGTCCGAAACCGTCAGCACCGCGATACGCACCGGAATGAAGGAACGGCTCTCGTTGATACCAGCCATGTCACTCAGCCTCCGATGGCATGCTGCGCGTCGCCGCGACGAACCAGTCGGGCTGGCGGCCGCGGATCTCGGCAGCCGCGCGCTTGGCGACATTGCCGGTCTCGAACAGGCCGAAACATGTCGCGCCCGATCCCGACATGCGTGAAAACCCCGACCCGGCCTTGTTGAGCCATGACAGGGCCCTGCCTATGGCGGGCTGCAGCGCAAGGGCTGCCGGCTCCAGATCGTTGCGGGTAATCTCCAGCCAGTTGCGCAGGCTGTGAAAATCGATGCTGCGCGGCAGCGGCGGCAGGGGCTCGTTGTCGCGGCGGGACAGGGCCGCGAAGACATCCGCCGTCGACACCGGCGTGCCTGGATTGACCAGCACCAGTCCCAGCGCCGAAAAGTCCGGTACCATCGACAGCTCGTCACCGATGCCGCGCGCCACCAGTGGCTTTGCCGCCAGGCACATCGGTACGTCGGCGCCAAGCGAAAGGCCGATCCGCGCCAAGCCGGCGTCGTCCAGATCCAAGGCCCATGCCTGCGCCAGTCCGCGCAACACGGCCGCCGCATCGCTCGACCCGCCGCCGACGCCGGAGGCAACCGGCAGGTTCTTTTCGAGTTTTATGGAGATGGGCGGGGTCCGTGAGGGGCCAGCCTCCCGTCGCAAGGCATCGCGCGCCTTTAGCACAAGATTGCTGGCGTCGAGCGGAACCGCCGGCGCATAACGGCCCGACACGGTGAAATCATCGTTATCGGCGAGCGCGATCTCGACCCGGTCGCCAAAGCGTGTGAACACCGCCAGACTGTCGATCAGATGGTAGCCGTCAGCACGCCTGCCGGTGACGTGCAGCGCCAGATTGATCTTGGCATGCGCGTGCCAGATGCACGAACCGATCTCGGTGTCCACGGCGTCAGTCGTATAGGGGATGATGCTCAGTCCTTGGCCAGCCGGTATTCGCCGGTCTTCGGGTCCTTGACCAGCGTTCCCATCGCGCCATTGGCCGCCTGCTTTTCGGTGCGCCGCACCTTGGCCGTCACGCGCTCGGCTTCCCGGATGAAAGTGCGGTAGCCAAAATAGGCGGCGGCGCCAACGACGGCGAAGAAGATGATCTGCGGCATGTCACAACTCCTACCACGCTGGGCCGGCGAAGGCGGCCGGTCGGGTCGGTTGATGCATGTCGCCCAAAACTGTGTCCGGTTTTGGAAAAACGGCATGCATGGACTTCAAGCCTTCATGCTAGACGGTTTTGCGCGGTTTTCAAAGCCCGAAGCGGGCCCACAATGCGCGCTCTTCCGCCGCATCGATGACGCCGCTGGCGGCGGCGGCGGCAATATCGGGCGCTGAAAAGCCCTTGCTTGAGCCGAACAGGCCGAAACGACCGAGGAAACCGCGCGGCGCGGTGATCAGCCTGAGCTGGGTCTTCGCGCCAAACCGGGTCTTCAGCACCGTGCGCATGTCGCCGAGTGCATCGACGAGGCCGAGCTCCACGCCTTTCTTGCCGGTCCAGAACAGACCGGTGAACAGATCCGGATCGTCCTTCAGCTTCGTGCCGCGCCGCTCCTTGACCAGATCGATGAAGGTTTCGTGCACCTCGAGCTGCAGCGCCTTCAGCCGTTCCACGTCTTCCTTTTTCTCGGGCTTGAACGGATCGAGCACCGCCTTGTTCTGGCCTGCGGTGTGGACGCGGCGCTCGACGCCGATCTTCTTCATCAGTTCGGGAAAGCCGAACGAGGCCGAGACCACACCGATGGAGCCGACGATGGAGGAGGGATCGGCAAAAATCTCGTCGCCGGCGACCGCGATCATGTAGCCGCCCGAGGCCGCGACATCTTCGACGAAGACCAGCACCTTCTTGTTCTTTTCAACCGCCAGGTCGCGGATGCGCCTGAAGATCAGGCGCGACTGCACCGGCGAGCCGCCAGGCGAATTGATCGAGATGGCAACCGCCGGCGCATCGAAGGAAAATGCCTTCTCGATAAGGCCGGCTGTCGAGGCCAGCGACAGATTCTGCCGGAACTGGCCGCCGGCCATGATCGTGCCGTGCAGCCGGATGACCGGAATGGTGACGACGGTGGAGCGCCAGGATTTCGGCAGCAGGCGGTTGAAAAAGCGTTTCACGAGGGCGCGGTCTCCGGTCGATGGGTTGCAGGCATGTAGGGATTTCCCGGCCAACGGCAATGCGGCGGCGAGGAATAGCTCAATCTCCAAACAGCGAGGCGAGACCGTTGGCAATCATTTCGCTGCGCTCGTCGGGGCTATTGCCCGATTGCGCGTGAAGCATCAAAGGCGGACGGATGGCAAGTTTTCCGCGCGCGCCGAGCGCTGCCCGCACAATGATACGGATCGCCGCTGCGTCGGGGCGAGGGTGCACGGTGAGCAGCTCGGCATCGCCGAAGCGACCTGACATCGCGTCGAGAATGGCGCCGAGCTGTTCGGGCCGCGCGATGACCGCAAGCCCGCCGCGCGGCCTGACCACCGCTGCCGCGCTGCGGATCCAGCTTTCGAACAGCCCGTCCTGCATGACATGGGCTTCCTTTCGCAGCCGGTCAGGCGTGGCGCGGTCCCTGGCTGCGTTGAAGGGCGGGTTCATGATGACATAGTCGAAGTCGTTGTCGGCCAGACCTGCCGCCACCCGGGCCTGGCCTGAAACCGTGACGTCGGCGACGAGCACGGATGCGCGATCGCTGAGATGCGCATTGCCGGGGTGAGCAAGGGTAGCCGATGCGAAGGCGGCCATTTCCGGTGCGCGTTCGACCAGAACGGCCCGGGCAGCCGGGCAGCGCGACAGCACCGCCAGGCCGGCAGCGCCGGCGCCGGCGCCGAAATCGGCGAGACGTCCGCCAAAGACGGACGGCACGGACGCCGCCAGCATCATCGCATCCATGCCGGCGCGGTGGCCGCCATGCTTGGGCTGGACGAGCCAGAACCGGCCGCGATGGAAGGCATCGACCGTATGGGCCGGCGTGTCCGGGCCAAGGGTGTCAAGGGCAGGGGCGGCTGGCGCGGTCGACATTATTTTGTGCGGATCTCGTTGGCGATGCCGGCATCCCTGAGGATGCGACGAGCGGCATCGGCCTGGTCGGCGTCGACCATGACGCGCTTCTGCAAAAGCCCGATCGACCCTTCGAGAATGCTCATATTCTGATCGGCGACAAAGCAGGCGATACCGGCGTCGCGCATCAGCGATTCGACGAAGGAGATGATCACGGCATCGTTGGTGCGGACAAGCTCTATCATCGTATGAAACTCGCAGTTTGCGCCATTGATGTAAACGGGCAGGGGATTCGGCGGCAGAGCCTCGACTCCATCCAGGATCGTTAACAGGCTGTCACCGCCGCCGCGCCAATTCGCCACTTGCCGTGGCCGTGTCCGCCGCCCTAGAGTCCGTATCGGGACTAAGGGTGCCGTCGCACGCGTTGTAACAAGACGGGAGTTATTGTCGTGGGTGTCGTTCTCAACATCGAAAACGGGAAGCGGGAGCCCGCCTCCATCAAGGATCTGATCGATCTGACGGCGGCCGACATGGGACGCGTCAACGAATTGATCCTGTCCAAGGCCGGCTCCGACGTCGAGATGATTCCGGAGGTCGCCAACCATCTGATCTCGTCGGGCGGCAAGCGGCTCAGGCCGATGCTGACGCTCGCCGCCGCGCAGATGTTCGGCTATGCCGGCGAAGGCCATGTCAAGCTGGCCACCTCAGTCGAGTTCATGCATACCGCGACTTTGCTGCACGACGACGTCGTCGACGAGAGCGGCATGCGCCGTGGCAAGAAGACCGCCCGCATGATCTGGGGCAACCAGGCAAGCGTGCTGGTCGGCGATTTCCTGCTTGGCCAGGCCTTCCGCATGATGGTCGATGTCGGCTCGCTCGAAGCGCTCGACATCCTGTCGAGCGCCGCCTCGATCATCGCCGAGGGCGAGGTCATGCAACTCGCCGCCGCCAAGAACCTTGAAACCACCGAGGACGAGCATTTCGCGGTCATCAAGGCCAAGACAGCCGCACTGTTTTCGGCTGCCGCCGAAGTTGGACCGGTCATCGCCCAGGCGACCCGCAATGATCGCGCAGCACTACGCTCCTACGGCATGAATCTCGGGCTTGCCTTCCAACTCATCGACGATGCGCTGGATTATGGCGGCACCAGCAAGGACCTGGGCAAGAATGTCGGCGACGATTTCCGCGAGGGCAAGGTGACCTTGCCGGTCATCCTCGCCTACCGGCGCGGCACCAAGGCCGAGCGCACCTTCTGGAAGCGCGCCATCGAGGACAATGTCGTCGACGACGCGGGCCTGGAAAAGGCGATCGGCCTGATGACCCGTCACGGCGCCATCGCCGACACGATCGGCCGCGCCCGCCATTTCGGCGAGATCGCCCGCGACGCGCTGGCGCCGCTGGAAGAAACGCCACAGAAATCGGCGCTGATCGACGTCATCGATTTCTGCATCAGCCGGGTGAACTGAGAAGGCCGTCTTTTCTCCGAATTTCCCGTCGCTTTGTACTGGGGAGAACGATGGCGAACACGGCCTCATCGTCTCGACAAGCGGCCTTACGGCAAATTATCTATAAAACATGGCAAAGGGCACGGACGACACCATCGCGGTGCGCATCAGCAAGGCGCTGGCGGACCGCATCATCTCGGGCGCGATCGAGCCTGGAGCGCGGCTGCGCCAGGATCATGTCGCCGAGGAATTCAACACAAGTCATGTTCCGGTGCGCGAGGCCTTCCGCCGTCTGGAGGCGCAAGGCCTGGCGGTCAGCGAACCGCGCCGTGGCGTGCGCGTCGCGGCTTTTGATCTCGGCGAGGTCAAGGAGGTCGCCGAAATGCGGGCCGCGCTCGAAGTGCTGGCGCTGCGCCACGCCGCGCCGCATCTGACGTCGGCTATTCTCGATCTTGCCGAGGAGGCGACCAAGGCTGGCGACAAATCGCGCGATGTCCGATCCTGGGAGGAAGCCAACCGCGCCTTTCACCGGCTGATCCTGGCGCCATGCGGCATGCCGCGCCTGCTCGCCACCATCGACGATCTGCATGCCGCCAGCGCCCGCTTCCTGTTCGCGGCATGGCGCTCGGAGTGGGAGGCGCGCACCGACCAGGACCATAGGGCGATCCTGACCGCTTTGCGGCAGGGGAACACCGAATCGGCCGCGGCGACGCTGGGGCGGCATGTCCAATGGATCGGCCGCAAGCCGGTCAGGACGGCGTCCGGCGCGACGCGCGAAGCCTTCGCGATCGTGGGTTGATGCCCCTCACCCAAAAGTGGCCCTCAATTTGGGGCGCCATCCATAAAGCAATGACCTGAAGCGCATCGCGACGCAGTTCAGACGCTCTTTGTCGTGGGAAGGCTTGCTATGTTGCGAGAAATGTGGATTCGATAATAGATCGAAAACAGAAATTATCTATAATTTCAAATCGACCGAAGGGACCCTCATGACAGACATCGCATTCACGTCCAGCAAGCCGTCCTTCAGCCCGCTCCGGCTTCAAGACCGCTCGCTCGCCTGGCAGGTCGGAGCCGTGGTGCTCGGCACGCTGTTCCTGGCGCTGTCCTCCTGCATCGAAGTGCCGATGGTGCCGGTTCCCGTGACCATGCAGACCTTCGCGGTGACGCTGATCGGCGCGCTCTATGGCTGGCGGCTTGGCGCGGTCACCATCGCGGCATGGCTGGTCGAGGGTGCTGCCGGCTTTCCGGTGCTGGCCGGGGGCGCTGCCGGCGTCGCGCATTTCGTCGGGCCGACCGGTGGCTATCTCTTCGCTTTCCCGATCACCGGCGCGCTTGTCGGCTGGCTGGCCGAACGCGGCTGGAACGGCAACAGGGTGGTGCTTGCCTTCGCCGCCATGCTGCTCGGCAATCTTGCCTGCCTGGTGCTCGGCACGGCATGGCTCGCCGTCATGATCGGCACTGAGAAGGCCATTACCTTCGGCTTCCTGCCGTTCATTGTCGGCGGCTTGCTGAAGTCGGCGCTTGGTGCCGCGACACTCATGGCGCTCCCCCGTGGCAAGGCGAAGCCGGCCAATCCGTGACGATCAGGCTGCGCGCCCATCATCTCCTTTGCCTGCTCACCTATGTGGGCAAGGGATACAGCCCCGCCTTCACCGTCAATTATGACGCGATCGCGGAGCGCCTGAGCCGGGGCGAGGACATCCTCCTTGTTTCCGGCCCGGATGATGTCTGCGCGCCTTTGCTCGAAGGGCCGGACCCGCATTGCCGCAACGAGAGCGTCATCGAGCGGGACCGGCTTGCCGCACGCGATGTCGGGGATCTTCTGGCCCGACCAATCGAGCCCGGCGTCCGCCTCGATCTCGACGCGGCAATCCTGGCGCGGCTGCGACAGGCGTTCTCGATTGGTGGCGTGCGCAAGGCTTGCGGCGGTTGCGAATGGAACGAGCTGTGCGGCGCGATTGCGGCCGGCGGCTTTCCCGAGACGAAAGTGCAGCGATCCGTCGTGCAGCGCTGACCTTGACGCCGGCTTTTCCACGGCCGAAAATCTCCTCCAGCCATGGTTTGTTAATCGGCTGACCCGATTGTGAATTTCAGGCGGATTGAAGCGCGACCCCAAAAAGGCCATGCTTTGCCCGGAAAGATCGAGTCTACGTCGATCCCGCTGAAGCGGAGATGGCGCCTGGCTGAAAGGGATACGATGCAGCAAGGACGTGCGCGCTGGCTGACAAGGCTGGCAATTGTGACGGGCATGGCGATTTCGGCTTTGCCGGCCTATGCCAAGCAATCCACCGAACCGGTCAAGATCTCGTCGTTCTCGGGCGCCTATCTGGCAGCCCGGATCGCCGAAGGCGACAACGACCTCGACAGCGCCATCGCCTACTACAAGCAGGCCCTGGCCTTCGATCCGAGCGACACCGGCCTGCAGCAGAGCCTGATGCTGTCGCTGATCGCGCAAGGTCGTTTCGACGAATCCCTGGTCTATGCCGACAAGCTCAAGGAAGTGCCCGATGTCGAGCGCTTCTCGCGCCTGGCGCTGGCCGTTGATTCGTTCCACAAGAAGGATTTCACCAAGGCCCAGTACTGGCTGAAGCTGTCACTTGAGTCCGACCTTGACCGGCTGATTTCCGGCGTGATGTCCGGCTGGGCCGAACAGGGTGCTGGCCAAGCCGGCGACGCGATGGCTTCGATCGACAAGCTTCAGGGCCCGGACTGGTTCGGCCTGTTCAAATCCTTCCACCGCGCCCTGGTCGCCGATGCCTCCAACATGCCCGAAAAGGCCGAGGCGATCTACGCCGCGACGATGCAGGATACCGCCGCCGGCGGAGCCGCGCCCGAAACCTGGATGCGCAACGCGCAGGCCTATGCCTCGTTCCTGGCCCGCAAGGGCGACAAGGCCAAGGCGATCTCGGTGCTCGACCAGGCCGAGGCGTTTTCGCCGGGTAAGCTCGAAATCGTCGCCTTGCGCGACAGGATCAGCAAGGGCGACAAGATCGCGCCCTTCGTGTCCGGTCCGTCCGACGGTGCTTCCGAAATCCTGCTCGACCTCGCCACCGCGCTCAACCGGGGCGGCGGCGAGCCGTTCGTTCGCCTTTACCTGCAATATGCGCTCGCCCTGCGGCCCGACAGCGACGCGGCTCTCGTGCAACTCGCCGCCGTCGCCGAGCAGCTGAAGGACGGCGAGGGCGCCATCGCGCTCTATCGGCGGATTCCCGATTCTTCGCCGCTGAAGGAGCTTTCTGACCTGCAGCTTGGCCTCAACCTTGCCGATCTCGACCGCCATGACGAGGCGATCACCCATCTGAAGGCCTTCGTCGAGGCTCATCCCAACGACATGCGCGCCTATCTGGCGCTTGGCGGGGTCTATTCCTCCAAGGACGATTTCCGCTCGGCCGCCAACCTCTACGACAAGGCCGTCGAGGCGCTGAAGACGCCGACCGCTGCCAACTGGAACATCTTCTACCAGCGTGGCATCGCCTACGAGCGGCTGAAGGAATGGCCTAAGGCCGAACCGAATTTCCGCAAGGCGCTGGAACTGCAGCCGGACCAGCCGCAGGTGCTGAACTATCTCGGCTATTCCTGGGTCGACATGAACACCAACCTCAAGGAAGGCCTGGCGATGATCCAGAAGGCCGTCGACCTCAGGCCGAGCGACGGTTACATCGTGGATTCGCTGGGCTGGGCCTATTTCCGCCTCGGCCGCTTCGATGACGCGGTGCGCGAGATGGAACGCGCCGTATCGCTGAAGCCCGAAGATCCGGTTCTCAACGACCATCTCGGCGACGCCTACTGGCGCGTCGGCCGCAAGCTGGAAGCCACCTTCCAGTGGAATCAGGCGCGTGACCTGAAGCCCGATCCCGACGTGCTGGCCACCTTGCAGCAGAAGCTGATGAAGGGCCTGCCGCCGATCGAATCCAACACGGCGCAGGAAACGCCCAAGGTCAAGCCCGAGCCGGTGCCTGTCCCGAAGGGGTGAGATCGGCTACTTTTGAATGCGAACGGGGCTTCTTTGGGAGCCCCGTTTTCGTTTGGAGGCGCGCAGCCCTCAAAACAGCTTCCGGTAGACGACGAAACCGGAGCGTTCGCCGACCTTGTCATAGAGTCTCATCGCGGTCTGATTGGTTTCGTGCGTCAGCCAATACACCCGTCCGGAGCCGGCGGCCTGCGCGCGCTCATAGACGCCTTCGATCAGCGCCCGGGCGATGCCTTTGCCACGCGAAGCCTGCGTGGTGAAAAGATCCTGCAGATAGCAGTTCGGTGCGATCGCCGTCGTGCTGCGGTGGAACAGATAGTGCACGAGGCCGAGGAGCTGTCCCTGGCTTTCAGCCACTAGCGCATGGACCGGTTCATAGGCGTCGAAGAAGCGCGACCACGTCATCGCGGTGATCTCGCTTGCCAGCGCCGTCTCGCCGGCGCGGCCATAAAATGCGTTGTAGCCGTCCCAGAGAGGCAGCCATTGCTCGTAGTCCTGTCGCGTGACCGGGCGGACGATGATGGAGCTGGGCATGGCTGGACCTGTGGTCGTTGATTTGGGCTGTAGGGACGAAACAGACCGCAGGCTCCCGAGCCCGGCAATGGGCCAGTCCCCGGCAAAGTCTTCAACACCGCCCGGCATACTCACGGCGGCTCGCATCCGGCGCGCCCCTTGCTTGACGCTTCGCCGCCGTGTCTCTAGGACGGGCCGGCAAGAGCACGATCCCGAAAAGTGGATACCGGTTTTCGGAAAAGATCATGCTCGAGGACAGGCTCCAGCCTTTGATGTCGAGGCCACCCGTGACGATTGAAATCCCTGCCCATATGCACCCCAGCCGCTCGTTCCAGGGGCTGATCCTGACCTTGCACAATTACTGGGCGGCTTATGGTTGCGTCATCCTGCAGCCCTACGACATGGAGGTCGGCGCCGGCACGTTTCATCCGGCAACGACGCTGCGCGCGCTCGGGCCGAAGCGCTGGAACGCCGCCTATGTCCAGCCCTCGCGCCGCCCCAAGGATGGCCGCTATGGCGAGAACCCGAACCGGCTGCAGCATTATTACCAGTACCAGGTGATCCTGAAGCCGAATCCGCCGAACCTGCAGGAGCTCTATCTCGGCTCGCTGGCGGCGATCGGCGTCGATCCGCTGCTGCATGACATCCGCTTCGTCGAGGACGACTGGGAAAGCCCGACGCTCGGCGCCTGGGGGCTTGGCTGGGAATGCTGGTGCGACGGCATGGAAGTCTCGCAGTTCACCTATTTCCAGCAGGTCTGCGGCATCGAATGCGCGCCGGTGGCGGGCGAACTGACCTACGGGCTGGAGCGGCTCGCCATGTATGTGCAGGGCGTCGACAATGTCTACGACCTCAACTTCAACGGCCGCGAAGGCGCCGACAAGGTGACCTATGGCGATGTCTTCCTGCAGGCCGAGCAGGAATATTCGCGCCACAATTTCGAATACGCCAACACGGCGATGCTGCTCAGGCATTTCGAAGACGCCGAGGCCGAGTGCAAGGCGCTGCTCGAGGCCGGCGCGCCGGCGTCGAACGACAATCTGCCGATGCACAAGATGGTCTTTCCGGCCTATGACCAGTGCATCAAGGCCAGCCATGTCTTCAACCTGCTCGATGCTCGCGGCGTGATCTCGGTTACCGAGCGGCAGAGCTACATCCTGCGCGTGCGCAATCTGGCGAAGGCCTGCGGCGAGGCGTTTTTGAAGACACAGGCGGGTGGATTGGCGGCCTGAGCAATTCCAGGAAAAGCGCGTAGCTTTTTCCCTCGGGAGTTGCGCCAAACAAAGCTCTGCTTCAGGCAGACCTCATCGTCTCGAGGGTAGCGTTGATCGGTGACAGGATCTGGCCGCTCGGGCCAGCCATTGTCCGCAATGCCTGCCGAACACCCGGCATCGAGAAAGCGCCATGGACCTGCGCGGTGAAGCAGGCGCTGAGCGCGAGGATCTGCAGAAGTCTGGATGCCGTTTTCATGGTCGTTCAGCCAATAGTTCCCTGCCTGAGCGTGGGTCGCTTCAGCGCTGCGTTCGGTTCATGGAAATCTTTGATCCAAGGACGGACTGGGGCGCCGCGTCCCGACAGGGGAGCCAAAATTTCTGGAAAGGGTGACAGCGGCCAGCCGAGTTGCTATGCCCCGCCCGGACCACTCTCCCGCATGAGCTGACCCCAATGCCTGACCTGCTTCTAGAACTTCGCTCCGAGGAAATCCCTGCCCAGCCGCGCGACCGCAGCGCCGGAGGCGCGAGGACGCGCAAACAGGAAACTGGCATGCGGGTGGAGACACTCTGATGCCGGATCTTTTGCTGGAACTTCGCTCCGAGGAAATTCCCGCCCGCATGCAGCGCAAGGCGGCGGGTGATCTCAAGAAGATGCTGACCGACGGTCTGGTCGAAGCCGGTCTGACCTATGAGGCGGCGCGCGAATACTGGACGCCGCGGCGCCTGACGCTCGACATCAGGGGCCTGACGGCGCGCTCGAAGGATATCCGCGAAGAGATCAAGGGACCATCGACGACGGCACCCGAGCAGGCGGTCCAGGGGTTCCTGCGCAAGGCAGGGCTGTCCTCGGTCGCCGAGGCGCATGTCCATTCCGACCCGAAGAAGGGCGACTTCTATGTCGCCCACATTTCGAAGCCGGGCAGGGCGGCCGAAGAGATCATCGCGGAACTGGTGCCGGGCATTATCCGCAATTTCCCCTGGCCGAAATCGATGCGCTGGGGACCGGCCTCGGCCAAGCCAGGCTCGCTGCGCTGGGTGCGGCCGCTGCAATCGATCCTGTGCACCTTCGGCCCGGAAACCGAGGAGCCTGTCGTGGTCGATTTCGAGATCGACGGCATCCGCTCCGGCAACGTCACATATGGCCACCGTTTCCTCGCCCCGGGCGAAATCACCGTGCGCCGCTTCGAGGATTATGTGAGCAAGCTGGAAGCGGCAAAGGTCGTGCTCGACGCCGACCGGCGCAAGGAGATCATCCTTGCCGACGCCCGCAACCTCGCTTTCGCCAACGGGCTCGACCTGGTCGAGGACGAAGGGCTGCTGGAGGAAGTGTCCGGTCTCGTCGAATGGCCTGTCGTGCTGATGGGCGAGTTCGAGCAGGATTTCCTCGCCATTCCGGCCGAAGTGATCCGGCTGACCATCCGCGCCAACCAGAAGTGCTTCGTCACGCGACCGCAAGGTGAAGGCGAGGCGCTGTCCAGCCGCTTCATTCTCACCGCCAACATCGAGGCCAGGGACGGCGGCAAGGAGATCGCCCACGGCAACGGCAAGGTGGTGCGCGCCCGCCTCTCCGATGCGCTTTATTTCTGGACCACGGACCAGGGCGATCTGCCGGACCTCGGACAACTCGAAGCCTCGGCGAAAAAGTTTGGCCTCGATCTGAAAAGGCCGCTCGACCAACGCATGGCCCGCCTCGACCATCTCGGCGTCACCTTCCACGCCAAGCTCGGCACGCAGGGCGAGCGGGTGCAGCGGATTAAAGAATTGGCCGAAGGGCTAGCGCCAATTGTTGGCGCTGATCCCGCTCTGGCGCGCCGAGCCGCAGTGCTGGCCAAGGCCGATCTGCAGACAGAAGTCGTTGGCGAGTTTCCAGAACTACAAGGCGCTATAGGCGCTAAGTATGCGCTGCTACAGGGGGAGCTTCCTTCGGTCGCGGCGGCCATTGAGGAGCACTATAAGCCGCAAGGCCCGTCCGACCGCGTGCCGATCGATCCCGTTTCTGCGGCCGTTGCACTCGCCGACAAGCTCGACACGCTGGTCGGATTTTGGGCGATCGATGAAAAGCCAACTGGTTCGAAAGATCCCTATGCGCTCAGAAGGGCCGCGCTAGGTGTGATAAGGATCTTGGTTGAGAATGGGGCGAATGTGTCGCTTCTTCGTTCGATGATGTCTTCGATACTGGCGGCATACATGAAGTTCCAACGTGAGGGATCGCAGCCATATCTTGAGGCTGCGGATCGACTAACGTCCGCTGGTCTCGCTACGACAACTCAACGAGCCGAAGTCTATAACCGTCTCGTAGGGCAGTCGGGAAAAGAGGCCTTTGCGGAAGAGACGCCAGAGATGGCATGGCGCTTGAGTCTTGACCTCCTCGCCTTCTTCCATGACCGCCTCAAGGTCTACCTCCGCGACCAGGGTGCCCGTCACGATCTCATCGATGCCGTCATCACGCCGCAGTCCGACGACCTCCTGCAGATCGTCCGCCGCGTCGAGGCGCTGGGCTCCTTCCTCGACACCGAGGACGGCAAGAACCTGCTCGCCGGCACCAAGCGCGCGGCCAACATCCTGGCCGCCGAGGAGAAGAAGAAAACAGCTGTTGCCGAAACCGTTGAGCCGGCCTTGTTCAAGGAAAATGCCGAAAAATTGCTGTTTGTGGCGGTGAATCAGGCCGAGAAGCAAGCGGGCGAAGCGATTCAAAACGGAGACTTTTCCGCCGCCATGCTGGCGCTTAGCGCGTTACGCGAACCGGTTGATTCATTCTTTGAAGGTGTTCTCGTGAATGATGAAGACCTGGCGGTGCGAGCCAACCGTCTGGCGCTGCTCACGCGCATCCGCGCGGCCACCGGTCAGGTCGCGGATTTCTCGAAAATCGCGGGTTGAGAGCTTAACAAAAATATCTTCCAGCCGGCCGTTCGAGCCGGCTTACAGTCATATGGCGATGATCTCTGCGTGGCAAAAGGGACATGTTCCCCAACCCAACGGAGGCTTCCATGAATTCCGATCACGACATCGAAGTGACTGAAGAAACCTCGGCCGCCGCCGAGGCGCTTGAATCCGCTTCCGAAACCGCCCTCGATCATGCCGCTGCCACGGCGGTCGAAGCCGCCGATCACTCTGAGGACGAGGATGGCGACGAAGAAGAAGGCGACGACGCCGAAGACGAAGAAGAATCCGAAGACGGCGAGTCCGAAGAAGACGAGGACGACAAGGAAGAAGCGGCCTGAGATTTCAATCCGGCTTTGTCGAGAAGCGGGCGGCGCATCGGCGCCGCCCTTTGTCATCTTCCCGGACGCTTGTCAGTTCTCCAGGATGCGGACGCGCACGCTGTCCTCGTAGACGTCGACCTGGATCAGCGGTTCGCCATTGACGATGGCGCGCTTGGTCGACGAGCTCATCGCGCCGGGACGCTCCAGCATGCGCTGCAGGTCCGCGCGCTGGTCGTTGGTCCTGAACCAGGCATCACCCTCATCGTCGCTGTCGCGGCGATGGAATTTGTGCCAGTTGGCGCGATCCTGCCGCACCATCTGCGCGGCGTTGTCCAGCGCATAGCCGTCGCTCGCCTGATGGTCCCGATCGGAAATACGCGCGACATAGGATCCCAGCATGTCATCGGCTTGCGCTGCACTGGCGCCCAGCAGCGATGCCAGCAGAAGCCCGGCCACGGTAACGGTCTTGGATAGTCTCATGATCAACCCCCTTTTGAAACGACGAACTCGTTTGCCACGGCCGCCCCTTTCCCTGAATCGCTCGACCAAATTCAGGCGGCTTCGAGCGGCAAGATATGCCGGCACGAACTCGCGCGGCAATGGTGCGCAGGGCGCCGTCAAACTGTCAACGAACTGGCCGGGTCCAGCAGTTTGCCGGCCGGCTACTTGACCTTGCCGACCTTGGAAGCGGGCGCCGATGCGGCTGCCGGTGCGGCCGGCTTCTTCTGCGTGCCCGACGCCGGAGCCGCCGAGGCGGTCGCCTGGGCCGGGGCAGGAGCCGCGGCGGTGGTGGCGGCCGGTGCCTTGGTTTGTGTCGGTGTCGAGAAATCGCCGCCGACGATGCCGCCGCGAATGATCATCGGGCTTGGCATGAAGCCGTGCTGTGCCTCGGGCGGGTTGGGGATCGCCGCCACCTTCTCATAGGTAACGTCGGGCTCGCCGAGCGCGACGACGGACACCACATCGCTTGCCTTGATATCGGCCGCCTTCAGGGTCAGGATGGAGGGCGTCGCGGCCGGCGGGCCGGGAAAGACCAGGGACGAGGCCTGAACTCCGCTGGCCATCGTGGCCAGAGTTATTCCCAGCAGTACGCGCACAGACACTGATATAGCTCCCCTTTGCCCCGAAGCTGCTCAATAGCAGGCCAGAATTGATGCCGGCTTTCGCACAAACATAGCATTTTAGGGATTGATAAATCGCCAAGACCCTCTCTTGCCCAACAGCCGCCATCGTACTACGCAGCCGGCATCTGCGAGGTGACGAGAGTGGCTGAGATACTTGCCGTCGGCGAGGCGCTGGAGCGGGCGCTGGCTTTGCTTCAGGGCGGCGACGTCGTCGCCATTCCGACGGAAACCGTCTACGGGCTTGCCGGCGATGCCACCAACGGCATCGGTGTGGCGCGCATCTTCGAGGCCAAGGGGCGGCCGCGCTTCAATCCGCTGATCGCCCATGTCGCCGACATGGCCATGGCCGAGCGCATCGCCGTGTTCGATCCGCTGTCGAAGAAACTCGCACGGGCCTTCTGGCCGGGTCCGCTGACGCTGGTGCTGTCGCAGCGGCCCGGCAACGGCATCCATCCACTGGTCACAGCCGGGCTCGACACGATCGCCTTGCGCATGCCGAGGGGCTTTGGCGGCGACCTCATCGCAAAGCTCGGCCGGCCGCTGGCCGCGCCCAGCGCCAATTCCTCCGGCAAGATCAGCGCGACGACGGCGCAAGCGGTGGCGGCCGATCTCGGCGCCCGCATCAAGCTGGTGGTCGATGGCGGCGCGACGCCGGTCGGACTGGAATCGACCATCGTCAAGGCTGAAGGGGCAGGAGTGCGCCTGCTCCGGCCTGGCGGCATCGCCGCCGGGGAGATCGAGGCGGCCATCGGCATGGAACTGTTGCGCGGCGGTGCAGTCGGCGTCGAGGCGCCAGGCATGCTTGCCTCGCACTATGCGCCGGGTGCTGAGATGCGGCTCAATGCCGGAATGGTCGTCGAGGGCGAGGCGCTGCTTGCCTTCGGCGATCAGCGAGCCGAAGGCTGGCGCAATGCTGCCGCGTTCCTCAACCTGTCCGCGTCTGGTGACCTGCGTGAAGCGGCGAGCAATCTTTTCGCCTATATGCAGGAACTCGATCGCAGCGGCGCGCGCACCATCGCGGTGGAGACGATTCCGTTCGACGGGCTCGGAGAGGCCATCAATGACCGGCTCGCTCGCGCGGCCGCCCCTCGTGACAATGCACAGCCCACAACATAGTTTTGCCGCATGACCGAAATCGCAAAGACACTCGATCCCGCCCTCATCGACCGCTTTGCGGCGATCGTGGGTGACAAATACGCGCTGCGCGACGAGCAGGACATTGCGCCTTATCTCGTCGAGCGGCGCGGGCTCTGGCATGGCGCGACGTCGCTGGTGCTGCGGCCGGGTGGCGTCGACGAGGTCAGCCGCATCATGCGGCTGGCGACCGAGACGGCAACGCCGATTGTGCCGCAAAGCGGCAACACCGGACTGGTCGGCGCCCAGGTGCCGGACAAATCCGGCCGCGAGATCATCCTGTCCTTGTCGCGGCTGAACCGCATCCGCGAGATCGACGTCCTGTCCAACACGGTGACGGCGGAGGCCGGCGTCATCCTGCAGACGCTGCAGGAGGCGGCCGATGCCGCCGACCGGCTGTTTCCGCTGTCGCTCGCCGCGCAAGGCTCCTGCCAGATCGGCGGCAATCTTTCTTCCAATGCCGGTGGCACCGGCGTGCTGGCCTACGGCAATGCCCGCGAACTCTGTCTCGGCGTCGAAGTGGTACTGCCGACGGGCGAGGTCTTCGACGATCTGCGCAAGCTGAAGAAGGACAATACTGGCTACGATTTGAAGGACCTGTTCGTCGGTGCTGAAGGCACGCTCGGCGTCATCACCGCCGCCGTGCTGAAGCTGTTCCCGAAGCCGAAGGGGCGTGAGGTCGCATTCGCCGGCCTGTCGTCGCCCGAGGCGGCGCTATCTTTGTTCAGCCTGGCGATGGACCGCGCCGGCGCTTCGCTCACCGCCTTCGAATTGATCGGCAAGAGGCCCTACGATTTCACGCTCAGGCATGGTCAAGGTATCGTGCGGCCGCTGGCCGACGACTGGCCCTGGTATGTCTTGATGCAGGTTTCCTCCGGCCGCTCGGAAGCCGATGGCCGGGCGCTGATCGAGGAGGTGCTGGCGGATGGCCTCGAGCAAGGCATCGTTGGCGATGCGGTGGTCGCGGCCAGCCTTGCCCAGGGCGACGCTTTCTGGAATTTCCGCGAGACGCTGCCCGAATGCCAGAAGCCGGAGGGCGCCTCGATCAAGCACGATATTTCGGTGCCGATCGCCTCGATCCCGCGCTTCATCGCAGAGGCCGCCGGCGCGGTGGCGTCGGTCAGTGCCGGCGCCCGCGTGGTCTGCTTCGGCCATATGGGCGACGGCAACCTCCACTATAACATCTCGCGGCCCGTCGATGGCGACGATGAGGCGTTTCTCGCCCTCTACCATCCCATGAACAAGGCCGTGCACGATGTCGTGCGCGCCTTCCACGGTTCGATCTCGGCCGAGCACGGCATCGGCCAGTTGAAGCGCGACGAACTGATCGCCACGGCACCGCCGATGGCCATCGATCTGATGCGCCGGGTGAAAGCCGCCTTCGATCCGGCCGGCATCATGAATCCCGGTAAGGTTATCTGATCCTTTCAACATCTAGTGGCCGGTGGCATTCCGATAACCATCCCTGAGATCAGCAAAATTTAACCGACTTTCTTAAGCGCGGCGGTAAGGAGCCCGCGCTACTGTTTCCCCATAACGAGGCCGGGAAAACTGGCCCGGAGAGAACCGGACACCGGCTCTCAGGAGACAGACAGGAAGGCACTCTATGAACACCGGACTGAAGCCAGTCTGGGCGGGACGCAACATGCGCCTCGACCCATTCCGACTGCCCCAGATGGTCAGCTACGCCACCCGCGACGATTATGGCGACGTGACGTTCACCATCGACCACCGTGGCGCCGTGATCCGCCGCATGCTCGAGATGAGCGGCGTGCCGGCGATCATCGCCCTGCCGGCCAATGCGTTCCGCGGCGTCGCCGCCCGCGCAATGGAGGATCCGGAAGGCAACGTCACGGTGACCCTGGAACTCCTGCACAATGATCCGATGCTGTCGGTGCCCCTGCTGGTCGCCGACGATCTCGACGATGTCGCCGCCGACTGGCGCGCCTGGGCCGATGCCTACCGCCTGCCGATGCTGTTGATCGAATCGGACGGCGTCGCCCGCACCCTGGAGGAATCGCTCGGCGCCGCCATCAAGACGCTGCCGCCGCAGGATCGCCGCAAGGGTCGCGTTTCCAACACGCGCCGCCCTCGCTTCCTTGCCCGCCGCAGAGCCGGCAACCTCGGTCTCAGGCTGGTCATCGGCGGCCAGGAGATCATTTCACGCGACTAAACCAGCGGCTTCAGCGCCACCCACAATGCGCCGCCGATCAGGCCGAGGAAGATCAGCCAGCCGACCTGGTTGTTCGACCGGAACAGCCGCAGGCATTGGTCCGGATCGTTGATGTCCAGAACCGCGATCTGCCGCGCCATATGGGCGCCGGCGGCGATCAGTCCGGCGAGCGCCACCACGGGCGCCTGCGCCGAGGCGAAGGCGATGGCGAAGCAGACCAGCGTGCCGCCGTAAAGTCCGGCCAGCCACGATTTGGTGTTGTCGCCGAACAGCCGCGCCGTCGAGCGCACGCCGACAATGGCATCGTCTTCCTTGTCCTGGTGCGCATAGATCGTGTCGTAGCCGATCACCCACAGGATCGAGCCGATATAGAGCATGATCGCGGGGCCATCGAGATCACCGAACTCGACCGCCCATCCCATCAGCGCGCCCCAGGAAAAGGCAAGGCCGAGAAACAATTGCGGCCAGTTGGTTATCCGCTTCATGAATGGATAGATGGCGACGATCACCAGCGAGCAGATGCCGAGCAGAATGGCGAAGCTGTTGAATTGCAGGAGCACGACAAGGCCGACCAAGGCCTGCAGCACAAGAAACAGCCAGGCCCGCCGGCGCGTGGTCTGACCCGATGGCAGCGGACGCGAGCGGGTGCGTTCGACCTGGTTGTCGATGCCTTCGTCGACGATGTCGTTATAGGTGCAGCCGGCGCCGCGCATGGCGATGGCGCCGACCAGGAACAGCACGAGATACAACGGCGCCGGCAGCAGTGAGAGCAGCGGGTCGCCGGGGCGCGGATAGGCGCTTGCCGCGAGCGCCGCCGACCACCAGCATGGCCACAAAAGCAATTGCCAGCCGATCGGCCTGTCCCATCGCGCGAGCTGCGCATAGGGCCAAACCGCGCGCGGCAGCACACGATAGACCCAATGGCCGTTCGGCGCATCGGCAACACGGCCCTGGGCCGCTTTCGACTGGATAGGTTCCATGTCCATGGAGTGGCAGCAGCCGCGGAAACCGTCAAGCGGCAAGCGGATGAGCAGCGACCGTCAACCTGTCAGGAGGTGAAGATGTCGCGCGTGGAAAACCAGTCTTTCGCCGTCTCGACGAATGCCAGTGCCGCATGCGACACGCGCTGATGCGTGTCATAGGTGAGGATGATGCGTTGCATCGGCAGCGGATCCGACAGCGGCTTGCAGATCAGGGGCAGTCCATCATAGCTGCGGTCGCCATGCGGGCGGGTGTAGCTGACGGCGACGCCAAATCCGTTCGCCACCATGCTGCGCTGGAGTTCGAACGAGCTTGTCGCCCTGTCGGCCACCGGCGAGAGGCCACGGCCACGGAACAGGTCGAGCATGTGCTGCCAGCTGTGCGGCTGGTCCGTCGTGATCAGCGGATAGGCCGCCAGATCCGCCAGGCTGACCTCGGGATAGTCCACCAGCGCATGACCTGCCGGCAGCAATGCGTGCGGCCGCAGCTCGTGCAGCAGGATGCGGGCGAAATGCGCGGGCAGGCCAAGATCGTAGCTGAGGCCGAGATCGATGGCGGCATCCGCCAGACGCCGCCCGAGCGTTTCGAAGGTTTCGTCGCGAACGATCACCGTGACGTTTGGATGGCGTTCGGAAAAGGCGCGGATCAGACCTGGCGCGAAATAGGGCGCCAGATCCTCGAAACATCCAAGCACCAGCTCGCCGCCGATGGCGGAATTGCCCGAACCCAGGCTCATGAGTTCGTCGGTCTCGGCAAGAACCTGTTTTGCCTTGGCCACGACGACGCGGCCGAAGGAAGTCAGCGAAACGCCGCTGCCGCGCTGGCGCACGAACAGTTTCTGGCCAAAATCCTTCTCGACCGCGTCGATCGCCACCGAAATCGAGGGCTGGGAAATGTTCAGTGCTCTGGCCGCGCCGGTGACGCTGCCGAGGCGGGCGACAGCGACCAGATAACGCAATTGGGTGAGGCTGAGGCCCATAGTCCTGTTCTATGTGTCAGATGAGAAGTTATTATTTTACTGAATGAATCCGGGTTGCAATAGTCGTCCCGATCCTGAAAGGAGGACACCATGGCTTCCCAGACTGCTGCCCGCTCCATCGACACCGGCCTGATCGATGCGGAGACGATTGCCGACTACCAGCGTGACGGCGCGGTCTGCATCCGCGGCGCTTTCAAAGGCTGGGTCGACACGATTGCCGCCGGCATCGAGCGCAACATGCAGAACCGCAGCGCCACCGCGTCCGACATCGCCAATGGCCGCGGCAGTTTCTTCGACGATTACTGCAACTGGGAGCGCATTCCCGAATTCGTCGAGGTGGTGCGGAAATCGCCGGCCGCCGAACTGGCGGCGGCGGTGATGCAGTCGCGCACCGCGCAGTTCTTCCACGATCACGTTCTGGTCAAGGAACCCGGCACGCAGAAGCCGACACCCTGGCACCAGGACATCCCCTATTATTTCGTCGATGGCCGGCAGACGGTGAGCTTCTGGATCCCCATCGACCCGGTGAAGGAGGCGACGCTGCGCCTGATCGCCGGCTCGCACAAATGGGACAAGATGATCCTGCCGGTGCGCTGGCTCGACGACAGCAATTTCTATGCCGGCGAGGGCGACTACCTGCCGGTGCCCGATCCCGACAGCGACCCGTCGATGAAGGTGCTCGAATGGAAGATGGAGCCGGGCGACGCCATTCTGTTCGACTTCCGCACCGCGCATGGCGCGCGCGGCAATTTGACCTCGGCGCGGCGCCGGGCGCTGTCGCTGCGCTGGGTCGGCGACGATGCCCACTATGTCGAGCGGCCGGGCCGTACTTCGCCGCCCTATCACGGCCACGGCATGCAGCCCGGCCAGAAATTGCGCGAGGACTGGTTCCCGGTGCTCTTTCCCGGCTGAAGCGGGCCAGAATAGGGGCGCCGGAATTCGCCGCCCATATTCGGCTGGGATAACGTTCCCGTGCGCAATTCGGATCAAAACACCCTGATGCCTTGACCCGTCGCCCGGAGAGCAATAGCGGGTGCTCTCCAGGGTTTGCATCGAGAGGTGGCCATGAACGTTCTTCTTCTGGGCTCCGGCGGCCGCGAACACGCGCTTGCCTGGAAGATTGCCGCCTCGCCGCTGCTGACCAAGCTCTACGCGGCCCCCGGCAATCCGGGCATCGGTGCTGAGGCTGAACTGGTGAAGCTTGACATCACCGACCACGCCGCCGTGACCGCCTACTGCCGGGAGAAGAAAATCGACCTCGTCGTCGTCGGACCGGAAGGGCCGCTTGTCGCCGGTATCGCTGACGATTTGCGCGCCGAAAACATCCGCGTCTTCGGGCCTTCGAAGGCCGCCGCGCGGTTGGAAGGCTCTAAGGGTTTCACCAAGGACCTCTGCGCCCGATACGATATCCCCACCGCCGCCTATGGCCGTTTCAACGATCTGGCCTCGGCCAAGGCCTATGTCGAAAAGACCGGTGCGCCGATCGTCATCAAGGCCGATGGGCTCGCCGCCGGCAAGGGCGTCACCGTCGCCATGACGCTGGACGAGGCACGGGCGGCGCTCGATGCCTGTTTCGAGGGCTCCTTCGGCGTTGCCGGAGCGGAGGTGGTGATCGAGGAATTCATGACCGGCGAGGAGGCGAGCTTCTTCTGCCTCTGCGACGGAACCACTGCACTTCCTTTCGGCACGGCACAGGACCACAAGCGTGTCGGCGACGGCGATGTCGGCCCCAACACCGGCGGCATGGGCGCCTATTCGCCGGCGCCGGTGATGACGCCGCAGATGGTCGAACGCACCATGCGCGAGATCATCGAGCCGACCATGCGCGGCATGGCCGAGCTTGGCGCGCCCTTCGCCGGCATTCTCTTTGCCGGGCTGATGATCACCGACAAGGGACCGAAGCTGATCGAATACAACACCCGCTTCGGCGATCCCGAGTGTCAGGTGCTGATGATGCGGCTGAAGGACGACCTGCTGGTGCTGCTCAATGCCGCCGTCGACGGTCAGCTGGCGCACACGTCCATACGCTGGCGCGATGAGACGGCACTCACCGTGGTGATGGCGGCGCGGGGTTATCCCGGCACGCCGGAAAAGGGGTCGGTCATCCGCGGCGTCGAGCAGGCGGCGGGCGAAGGCGTCCAGATCTTCCACGCCGGCACCGCCATCAATGGCGGCGCGCTGGTCGCCAATGGCGGCCGCGTCCTCAATGTCACCGCGACCGGCGCCACGGTCGGCGAGGCGCAGGCGCGGGCCTATGCCGCGCTCGGCCGGATCGACTGGCCGGACGGATTCTGCCGCCGCGACATCGGCTGGCAGGCCGTGGCGCGCGAGCGGGCGAGCTGAGATTTCGGAGCGGCGGCCTACGGCTGACCGCGATCGATTTCGGTCGAACCGGTGCTGACCGGGTCGGCCGCGGCAAGGGCGGCGTCCAATTGTTCGGCTGAGCGTTGCCCGGTCCGCTTCCAGGCGACATATTGAACGATGCCGAAGCCCGGCCTGCGCGGCACCGTCTTCACCACGGGCATGCGGAAGCCGTCGCGGAATTTGGACCAGCGCGAACCGAGCACCGCGACCATTTCCTCGAAGGTCGGCGGCGTTGCCACATCCGCATAGATGAGGGTGGTCTTGCCGGCGAGCGCTGCTTGGCGCGAGAGCGGCACCGGCACGCTGGCAAGGTAGTCGGATGGCACGTCGATGAGGCCGCCAAAGGGCCATTGCTGGCGCAGCGTGGCGGCATCCGTCGGCACGACGTTGACGTCGATATTATCGGGCGTGCCGGCGACCCTGTAGGGGCAGCGGAAGCGGCCGCAATTGGCTTGCGCGGAAAATTGCCAGAGTGCGTAGCCTTGCCAGTTGCCCATCGGGAAATGCACGTCGATATCAGGCTTGTAGCGCGCGTACCAAAGCGGCAGCCGCGACAAGAGCCGGTATTTGTAGCGGTTGTCGGCGATATGCTGCGCGGTCTTGCCGTTGGTGTAGAGCACCGGGAAGCGGCCGACGCGCCGATGCACCTGGCGCACGAACTCCTCGGCATCGTCGAGCGACATCCATTGCGAGGGATCGATGCCCTCGATGTCGAGCGCCATGAGATCGTCCGGCGCGGGATCGGCGAAATCGAGGAAATTATTGGCCTGCTCGACCGGGTTGCCAGGTCGGGCGAGGTGATAGGCGCCCCATTTCATGCCGAGTGCCTTGGCGACGACCCGTCGCGTCTGAAACAGTTCGCGCGTCACCGCATGGCGCTTCCACAGCGCCTTGCACAGCTTAACGTCGGTGTCGCTGCCGAAACAGAAATAGGGCGGCGGCATGCCGTCGGAGGCCTTGTTGATGAAGGCGACGATGCGCTTGTCGGTGGCGAGCTGCGCCCAGTCGATCGAATTGTACTCGTAGGCGTCGACGACCAGCGCGCGGTCGGCGTTCTTCCACGGCTCGGAGAAATCCGAGGCCTTTGCCGCCGATATCAGCGCCATCATCGCCGCAAGAGCGATCGCTGAGCGGCGAAGAAGGTGCGCCGGCGTTTTCAAACAGGGGATCCCCGTTGATCAAACACCGATGGTGAACCGCTATGGTTAAGGAATGCTTCTCGAAGCAGGGCCGTGGGGAGCTAGCGCCGGTTGAACGGTTGAAATTCAAACGGGTCGGGCGCGGGCTCTTGCCGCAGCGTGCCTTCGGCGGCGCGCTTGCGGTGGTGGGCAAGAGAACATTGCGGCGAGCACAATATGCCGCGATCCGACCAGTAGGCGGCGCCATGCTCCAACTGGCCGCCATGATGTCAGAACCCCGTTGCGCGATAGGGCAAGCCACATTCGATGCAGCGATAGGCGTCGGGTCTGGCGAGCATGGGCTTGTTCCGGTCGGCTGCTTCTGGTCTGTCGCCGGTCGGCTTGATGCGGCGCCTATTGAATTTAATACGGGCCGGCGCGATTGCAAAATCCGCGTGACAAAGTTTGACGTTTACGTAAAAAGAAATGGGGAGACCGCCCAAAGGCGGATGGTTTTGCGGCCGCGCCGGCTCTAGGGTTGGCGAGGCTGGTGCATCAGGAGGATCGAGCGGCATGTATCGGGCACCGGTCGAGGATATCGCGTTCACGCTGAAGCATGTTGCCGGCATGAAATCCGCCCTCGACGCCGGTAGGTTCGGCGATCTCGGCGAGGACCTGGTCGACGCCGTCCTTGGCGAGGCCGGCCGTTTCGCCACAGAGGAGGTGGCACCGCTCTACAAGATCGGAGACGAGCAGGGTGCGGTGCTCAAGGATGCCGCCGTCACCATGCCGCCCGGCTGGAAGGAGCTTTATCGCCGCTGGATCGATGGCGGCTGGAACGCGCTGTCGGGGCCTGAAGACCATGGCGGCCAGGCGCTGCCCACCATGCTGGGCGTCGCGGCGCTCGAAATGTGGAACTCCGCCGCCATGGCCTTCGGCATCGGCCCGACGCTGACCATGGGCGCGGTCGAAGCGCTCGACAAGCACGCTTCCGAAGCGCTCAAGGCGACGTATCTCGCCAAGCTCGTGTCGGGCGAATGGATGGGCACGATGAACCTGACCGAGCCGCAGGCCGGCTCCGATCTCGCCGCCTTGCGCTCCCGCGCCGAGCCCGCCGGCGACGGCACCTACCGCATCTTCGGCCAGAAGATCTTCATCACCTATGGCGAGCACGATTTCACCGACAACATCATCCATCTGGTGCTGGCACGGTTGCCGGACGCGCCCGCCGGCACGCGCGGCATCTCGCTGTTCCTGGTGCCGAAATTTTTCGTCAACGACGATGGCTCGCTCGGCGCCCGCAACGACGTCTTCTGTTCCGGCCTCGAGCACAAGCTCGGCATCCATGCTTCGCCGACCTGCACCATGATTTATGGCGACGGTTTCCAGGGCGCCAGACCCGGCGCCGTCGGCTGGCTGATCGGCGAGGAGAACAAGGGTCTCGCCTGCATGTTCACCATGATGAACAATGCCCGCCTGGCTGTCGGCATGCAGGGTGTCGCGGTCGCGGAAGCCGCCACCCAGAAGGCGATCGCCTACGCCAATGAGCGCCGCCAGGGCAAGGCGGCGGATTATGCCGGCGCCGGCATGGCGCCGATCGTCCATCACCCCGACGTGCAACGCAATCTCCTGACCATGAAGGCGCTGACGCAGACGGCGCGGGCGATCAGCTATTCCTGCGCCCACGCCATCGACATGGCGCGGGTCTCGGATGGCGATCAGGCGTCACACTGGCGCGACCGCGCCAATCTTTTGACACCGCTTGCCAAGGCGTTTTCGACCGATGTCGGCGTCGAAGTTGCTTCGCTCGGCGTGCAGGTGCATGGCGGCATGGGCTTCATCGAGGAAACCGGTGCTGCAGCCTTCTACCGCGACGCCCGCATCGCGCCGATCTACGAGGGTACCAACGGCATCCAGGCGATCGATCTGGTCACCCGCAAGCTGCCGCTCGGCGGCGGCGAACACGTGCATGGCTTCATCGGCGAACTGGCCGCCGTCGCCAATGCCGTGCGTACTTCCAACCTGCAGGGTTTCGGCCGAACAGCCGATGCGCTCGACGCAGCCCTTGGCGACCTGACGCAAGCGACGCGCTTCCTGCAGAAACTGTCGGCCGACGGCCGGTCAGACGAGGCGCTGGCGGGAGCGACGCCGTATCTCAGGTTGATCTCGCTTGCCGCTGGCGGCGCCTATCTGGCGCGCGGCGCGCTTGCCGATCAGGACCGCATCGCCCTGTGCCGCTTCTTCGCCGAAAACCTGCTCGGCGAGGCACACGCCTTGAAGGAACGCGTCATCGACGGCGCGGAGAGCCTCGCTGCCGCCGGCAAGGCGCTGATATCAGCTTGAATTCTCATAGCGCTCCATCAGGGAAGAAGACCGTGACAGACCATATCCTCGTCGAGCGCCAGGGCGCCATCCAGATCATCCGCATGAACCGTCCGGACAAGAAGAACGCGCTGACGCGTGCCATGTACGCAAAGATGTCGGCGGCGCTTGCCGAAGGCGATGCCGATCCGGCGATCCGCGTCCATGTCTTCCTCGGCGTGCCCGGTGCCTTCTCCTCCGGCAACGATCTTGCCGATTTCATGGTTGTCGCCACCGGCGGTGACGGCGGCACGGAAGTCTGGGATTTCCTGATGGCGCTGGCCAGGGTCGAAAAACCCATCGTCTCCGGGGTCGACGGCATCGCGGTCGGCATCGGTACGACGATCAACCTGCATTGCGACCTGACCTTCGCCACGCCGCGCACCGTGTTCAGGACGCCTTTCGTCGATCTTGGCCTGGTGCCCGAGGCCGGCTCCAGTCTGCTGGCGCCGCGCATCCTGGGTCAGCAAGGCGCCTTCGCGCTGCTCGGCCTTGGCGAAGGTTTTTCCGCCGAGCGCGCGAAGGCCTCCGGCCTGATCTACGACGTGGTCGAGGAGGGCGCGCTGGAGGCCTCGGTGCTGACGGCCGCCGGCCAGATCGCCGCCAAGCCACCGCAGGCGCTGAAGATCGCGCGCGACCTCATGCGTGGCTCGCGCGACGATCTCGTCGCCCGCATCGGCGAGGAAAGCCAGCATTTTCGCGAGCGGCTGAAGTCGGACGAGGCCCGCGCCGCGCTCACCGCGTTCATGACCAGGAAGAAGAGCTGAGGCCTTGCCCTCTCAGGGATAAAGCCGCGTCTTGTCCCAATAGCCTTTGGCATTGCGGGTAAAGACCACCCGGTCATGCAGCCGGAACGGACGGTCGTGCCAGAACTCGATCGTCTTCGGCACGATGCGGAAACCCGACCAGTGCTTCGGGCGTGGAATCTCGCCGATGGCGTAGCGCGCCGTGTATTCGGCGACAGCTTTCTCCAGCGCGAAGCGGCTTTCCAGCGGCCGTGACTGCTTCGACGCCCAGGCGCCGATGCGGCTGCCGCGTGGGCGCGTCGCGTAATAGGCGTCGGCCTCGGCATCGCTGACGATCTCCACCGGGCCGCGAATGCGCACCTGCCGGCGCAGCGATTTCCAGTGGAAACACATCGCCGCCTTCATGCTGCCTAGAATCTCCTGGCCCTTCGCGCTCTCGAAATTCGTGTAGAAAACAAAGCCGCCTTCATCGAACCCCTTCAGCAGCACCATCCGCACATCCGGCATGCCTTCGGAATCGACGGTCGCCAGCGCCACGCCGTTGGCATCGTTGATTTCGTTCTTGGTGGCGTCGTCCAGCCATGCGGCAAAGAGGCGAAATGGCTCGGCCGCTTCGGTAAAGTCACTGGTTGTTAACTCTGTGTCGCTCATAGTTTTTCTCAAATTGTCACGAAATCAGGGAGGTTGCCGATTGTCGCGTATCGCGCAAGCTTTTGACAGCAGGCAATGGGGCGTTATCGCTTCGGCCAGCGCGAAAGCGGCGATCGTGGCGGCGGCCTTGCCGCTTGCCGCCTGCGGCGCGGGTGGCTTCAGCCTGGAAAAGGCCGAAGTCGACCGCTCGATCTTGACCAGCAGCACGCAGGCTTCACCGGCGCCTGCCGATTCGGATCGCGACTCCGACCAGACGACGATCGGCAATGCGGTGTCCTCCGCCGACATCGAACAGCTCGGCGGCCAGGCCGTGCCGTGGGCCAATGCCGGCACCGGCTCGCGCGGCTCCATCACCGAACTGGCGGAATTGAAGGACAGGGGCCAGACCTGCCGCCGCTTCAAGGCCTCGCGCGAAAGCTTTGACGGCGTTGCCATGTTCGAAGGCGAACTCTGCCTGGCCAGTGCCGGCGGCTGGCGCATGCAGGGCTTCAAGGCGCTCTGATTTCCGCTTTCAATATGGCCATCAGCTACTGGAATTTCTTCCTATCCGAGCGCATATAGGAGGCAAGTATGGACTCAACTCATTTCCAGGGCAGGAAGCATGCGCGACCCGTATGAGGTCCTGGGCGTTGCAAAGAACGCATCGGCCAAGGACATAAAATCGGCGTACCGGAAACTCGCCAAGAAACATCATCCGGACCAGAATCCGAATGATCCCAAGGCGAAGGACCGTTTTGCCGCGGCCAATCAGGCCTATGAGATCGTCGGCGACGAGAAGAATCGTGCTGCTTTCGATCGCGGCGAGATCGACGCCGACGGCAAGCCGCGCTTCCAGGGCTTTGAGGGCGCCGCCGGTGGCGGCGATCCCTTTGCCGGGTTTCGCCGCCAGCAAGGCGCCGGCGGTTCGCGATTCGAATTCCGTTCGGGGCGCCCGGGCGGGGATCCGTTCGACGGCAACAGCGATATTTTCAGCCAGATCTTCGGCGACGCCTTTTCCGGCGCGCGCGGTGCCGGCATGGGCGACCGCCGCCAGCCCGCGACGGCGGCTGATTTGAACGTCACGCTCGACGTCACCATCGAGGAAGCGGCGACCGCCGAAAAGGTGACGGCGATGTTCCCCGATGGCCGCAAGGTGGCGGTCAAACTGCCGGCCTTTGTCGAGGATGGCCAGACCATCCGGCTGAAGGGGCAGGGCGAGCAGGGGCCGGGCCAGCCCGGCGACGCGCTGGTCAAGATCCATATCCGCCGGCATCCGCGCTACCGCATCGAGGGCCGCGACCTGCATGCCGATCTGCCGGTGTCGCTGGCGGATGCGGTGCTGGGCGCCAAGGTGCCGGTCGAGACGCCGACAGGCAGGCTGGCGGTCAACGTTCCCGCCTGGTCGAGCTCGGACAAGGTCCTGCGGCTCAAGGGCAGGGGCCTGCCGGAAAAGGCCGGCGGCCATGGCGACCTCTACGCGCATGTCCGCATCATGCTGCCGGAAGGCGGCGACGGCGCGCTCGAAGCGTTGCTGCGTGGTCAAAAAGGCTGATCCATCGCTCTTGTCCCCCGAACTGTCCGGTTTGAGCGCTTGAAGGGGCTGTGTGCCTGTGCGATAGGCACTCCACAAAGAACAAACCTTGCGGAGAGCGCTCACATGGCGGGTGGACAGGGCCTGATGGCCGGCAAGCGCGGCCTTATTCTTGGCGTCGCGAACAACAGGTCGATTGCCTACGGCATCGCCAAGGCATGCGTCGACCATGGCGCAGAGATCGCGCTGACCTATCAGGGCGAGGCGTTCAAGAAGCGCGTCGAGCCGTTGGCGGCGGAACTGGGCGCCTTTGTCGCCGGCCATTGCGACGTCACCGATCCGGCTAGCCTCGATGAGGTTTTCGCCAATGTCGCCAGGCATTGGGGCAAAATCGACTTCCTCGTCCATGCCATCGCCTTCTCCGACAAGGATGAGCTGACCGGCCGCTATGTCGAGACCACGCGCGACAACTTCCTGCGCACCATGGACATTTCGGTGTTTTCCTTCACCACCATCGCCAAGCGCGCCGAGGCGCTGATGACCGAGGGCGGTTCACTGCTCACGCTAACCTACTACGGCGCCGAGAAGGTGATGCCGCACTACAACGTCATGGGTGTCGCCAAGGCCGCGCTCGAAGCCAGCGTGCGTTACCTCGCCGTCGATCTCGGCGGCAAGAAGATCCGCGTCAACGCAATCTCGGCCGGCCCGATCAAGACACTGGCCGCCTCGGGCATCGGCGATTTCCGGTACATACTGAAGTGGAACGAATACAATTCGCCGCTGAAGCAGACGGTCACGCAGGAGGAGGTCGGCGATTCCGGCGTCTATTTCCTGTCCGACCTGTCGCGTGGCGTCACCGGTGAGGTGCACCATGTCGATTCCGGCTATCACGTGGTCGGCATGAAGGCGGTCGACGCGCCTGATATTTCGACGGTCAAGGATTAATTCCGTCCCCTATCCTCAGTCCAGGCCCTGGCCCGACCTTCGGAAGACTTGATGTACCCGCTGGTTTATATCGTGCGCCACGGCGAGACCGCGTGGAACGCCGAGGCCCGGCTTCAGGGCCAGGCCGACACCGATCTCAATGAGCTCGGCCGCCAACAGGCAACCGGAAACGGGAATCGGCTGGCCGGCCTCGTCAACAAGCCGGAGGATTTCGATTTCATCGCCAGCCCGATGAAGCGGACGCGCGAAACGATGGAGCGCATCCGCGTCGCGATGAAGCTCGATCCGCTCGTCTATCGAACCGATCCCGATCTCGTTGAAGTCAATTTCGGCGATTGGCAGGGGTTCACGTTTGCCGAACTCGAGACACGCTATCCTCGTGCGAAGAGGACTCGCGCTTTGGATAAATGGAACTTCCGGCCGCCCGGCGAAGGTGCCGAGAGCTACCAGATACTGCTCGAACGGGTGAAGCCCCGGTTCGACGAGATTGACCGCAAGACGGTCTGCGTGACGCATGGCGGCGTCATGCGCACCCTGTTCCGTTTCGTGCTCGATATGGCGGAGGACGAGGCCGCGAACCTGGAAATACCGCACGATCGCGTGCTCAAACTTGAAGGCCGGAGCCTGGAGTGGGTTTAAGCCGCCTGACCTAGTTCGTGTCGCTGTCCGGCAACTGCATATCGGTCACGACATTCTCGCCATTGGTCACGTCGTAAGCGATGACGATGTCCATGCCCGGCTTCAGCGAGTCGAGATCGGTTTCGGCGTTCAGCTTGTAGGATTTGCCGTCATCCAGCGTCAGGGTCAGCGCGTCCTTGTCGATCTTCTTGATCAGGCCTTCGGTCTGTCCGGCGAAGGCGGCGGTGGAATAGAGCAGGGCGGCGGCAACAGCGCCAATCAGGGTACGCATGATCGTCCTCTTTGGTCATTGCGCCGGCACTGCGGCGGCGGGTCCTCAACGGCGGATGGAAGAAAGCAGAAACCAGCCGAATGTGTCAAAACTTAAACGGCAGGGATGACAGTTTGACCACCGCAAGAAACGCCAATAGAAGGCAGGCTTCAACCGGCTCCGCTGCCGGCAGGGCACTTTATCAATGTCTCATAACACGTTCGGCCACCTTTTCCGCGTCACCACCTGGGGCGAAAGCCATGGCGCAGCACTTGGCTGCGTGGTCGACGGCTGCCCGCCCGGCATCCGCTTCACGCGTGATGAAATCCAGGCCGAACTCGACAAGCGCCGGCCGGGCCAGTCGCGCTTCGTCACCCAGCGCCGCGAACCCGACGAGGTGAAGGTGCTGTCTGGTTTCGTCCTCGACGAGGACGGCCAGACGATGATCACCACCGGCACGCCGGTCTCCATGCTGATCGAGAATGTCGACCAGCGTTCCAAGGACTATGGCGAGATCGCCCGCCAATACCGGCCGGGCCATGCCGACTACACCTATGACGTCAAATACGGCATACGCGACCATCGCGGCGGCGGCCGCTCCTCGGCCCGCGAGACCGCGGCCAGGGTCGCCGCCGGCGCGCTCGCCCGCAAGGTGGTGCCCGGCATGGTGGTGCGCGGCGCCCTGGTTTCGATGGGTGAAAAATCGATCGACCGCGCCAACTGGAACTGGAATTTCATCGGCGACGCGCAGAATCCGTTCTTCACGCCCGATCCAGGTTCGGTTCCCGTCTTCACGCAGTATCTCGACAGTATCCGCAAGGCCGGATCCTCGGTCGGCGCCGTGATCGAGATCGTCGCCGACGGCGTGCCGCCAGGACTTGGCGCGCCGATCTATGCCAAGCTCGACCAGGACATTGCGTCGGGCCTGATGTCGATCAACGCTGTCAAGGGCGTCGAGATTGGCAACGGCTTCGAGGCCGCCCACATCACCGGCGAGCAGAATGCCGACGAGATGCGCATCGGCAATGACGGCAAGCCGGTGTTCCTGTCCAACAATGCCGGCGGCATCCTTGGCGGCATCTCGACCGGCCAGGCGATCGTGGCCCGTTTCGCCGTCAAGCCGACCTCATCGATCCTGACGCCGCGAAAGTCGATCGACAAGGACGGCAACGACGTCGAGGTGATGACCAAGGGCCGGCACGACCCCTGCGTCGGCATCCGCGCCGTGCCGATCGGCGAGGCAATGGTTGCCTGCGCCATTGCCGATCACTATCTGCGGCACAGGGGACAGACGGGGAAGGGAATAGGCAGTAGGGAATAGGCATTTGGCCGCCCGACACAGCCTTTTCATTTCCCTACTGCCTATTCACTAATCCCTGCGAGCGAAGCGAGCACCCCATGCCTTACGATCAGAAGAAGATTGTCGAAGCCATTCGCGCTTTCGAACGCGGCGAGATCGTCGTCGTCATGGACGATGACGGGCGCGAGAACGAGGGCGACCTGATCGTCGCCGCCGTTCACTGCACGCCGGAAAAGATGGCCTTCATCGTGCGCAACACCTCGGGCATCGTCTGCACGCCGATGCCGCGCGAGGAAGCCAAGCGGCTCAACCTGCAGCCGATGGTCGCCGACAATGATTCCGCCCACACCACCGCCTTCACCGTCAGCGTCGATTTCAAGCATGGCACGACGACGGGCATTTCGGCTGACGACCGAACGCTGACCGTGCGCAACCTCGCCAACGGCAATGTCGGCGCCTCCGATTTCGTCCGCCCCGGCCACATCTTCCCGCTGATCGCCCGCGAAGGCGGCGTGCTGATGCGTTCGGGCCATACCGAAGCGGCGGTCGATCTCTGCAAGCTCGCCGGCCTGCCGCCGATCGGCGTCATTTCCGAACTGGTCAACGACGACGGCACCGTCAAGCGCGGTCCGCAGGTGCAGGCTTTCGCCGAAGAGCATGGCCTGAAGCAGGTGTCGGTCGCCGACCTCATCGCTTACCGCCAGCGCAAGGAAACGCTGGTCGAGCGCGTCGCTTGCTCCGATATCGACACGCTTGGCGGCAAGGCGCAGGTCTTCACCTACACGCTGCCCTGGGACACGATGCATCACGTCGCAGTCGTGTTCGGCGATATACGCGATGGCGAGGAAGTGCCGGTGCGTCTGCATTCCGAGGATGTGGTGACCGACGTCTTCGGCACCAGCCATCGCCTGGACGGCATCATGAAGGCGATGGGCGAGCGCAAACGCGGCGTCATCGTCTATCTCAGAGAGGGCTCCGTCGGCGTCGCGCACCAGGAGCGCAAGCGCCCGCTGAGCGGTGACCGCGAGGATCACGAAGAGGCCCGCCGCCGTGAGAATGAATGGCGCGAAATCGGCCTCGGCGCACAGATCCTGAAGGATCTCGGCATTTCCTCGATCAACCTGATCGCCTCGCGCGAGCGCCACTATGTCGGCCTCGAAGGGTTTGGCATCCACATCGCCAAGACCGAGATCCTCTAAAATATATTCGAGACTCAGGTCAGGTCGGCCTGACCTGAATCTCGACATATTCTGGCTATCACTCGGCCGGAACGGCGGCTGCTTCGCATCCGTCCAACTCGCATTTATGCGTGGCCAGGATGCGTTGGCCGAGCAGCACGGTGGCGAGCGCAATCGTGCCCGATGCCACCGAGACCCAGAACCCGTTCTGGGCGCCGAACGCATCCACCACGGCGCCGGCGGCGAAGGAGCCAAGCGCCATGCCGATGCCGATCCCGGTGGTCACCCAGGTGATGCCTTCGGTCAGCATCGCTTCCGGCACATGCTGCTCAATCAGCCCGAAGGCCGTGATGAAGGTCGGCGAGATCGCCACGCCGCTGATGAAGACGGTCAGCGCCAGAAGCGGCACGCTGTTGGCGGTGAGTGGCAGCAAGGTGCCGAGCGCGACCAGGGCGACCGCGATGGCGAGCTGGCGTTGCAGCGGTGCCTTCAGGTTGAGCGCGCCGACAATGATGCCGAGCACGAACGACCCCAGCGCGTAGACGCCGATGACGAGGCTGGCGGCGCCGGGCTGGCCGAGCTCCTTGGTGATGGCCACCGTGCTCACTTCCGTCGTCGCGAAGGTCGCGCCGACGAAGATCAGGGCAAAGGTGATGACCTGTACCGGCCGCAGGCGGATCGCCGAGCCGCTCGAGCCATGGTCTACCGGGCGCACCTGCGGCTCGGTCGATCGCTGCAGGATGAACGCGGTCGAGCCCAAGGCGAGGAACAGAGTGCTCGCCAGCATGCCCGCTTCCGGAAACAGGGCGGCGCTGAGGCCGACCGACAGCGATGCGCCGGCGATATAGACCAGTTCATCCGCCGCCGATTCGAAGGCGAAGGCGGTGTTCATCTCGGGCCGACCCCGGAAAAGCTCGGTCCAGCGCGCGCGCACCATGGCCGGCATGCTGGGCATGGCCGCCGCCAGCAGCGCCGACACGAACAGCGTCCAGACCGGCCAGTCCTGATTGGCGGCCGCGACCAGCGTGATGAAGGCGACCACGGAGATGACTGTCGTGGGCACGACGATCCGCGTCTGGCCAAGGCGGTCGACCAGTCTTGATATTTGCGGCGCCAGGAATGCGTTGGCCGAGACAGCACCCGCCAGCCAGTATTCGCCACGCGTCTGCGACAGCATCGCCACGATGCCGATCGGCGCCATGGCGATCGGCAGGCGCGCCATGAAGCCGGCGGCCGCAAAGCCCCTCGCTCCAGGGGCGCGGAAGATTTCCGAATAGGGGTTTTGCATGGGGTTCCTCGACAAAGGGCGGTTCGACAATTACATACGAAGCGTATGATCATTAGATAGAGCATACGCGACGTATGTCAATTGGCATACGGAACGTATGTGAATAGGACCAGACGGAAATGCACAGACCCCGCAAGGAAATGATCGCCGAGACGCGCGCCAAGCTGATCGCCGCGGCCCGCCAGGCCTTTGGCACGATCGGATATGCCGAAGCGTCGATGGATGATTTCACGGCATCGGCCGGGCTGACGCGCGGCGCCCTCTACCACCATTTCGGCGACAAAAAGGGACTGCTGGAGGCGGTTATCGCCGAAATCGACGGCGAGATGGCTGCTCGGGTCAATGAGGTCGCGTCGAGAGCGCCGACCCGCTGGCAGCATTTCGTCGACGAGTGCACGACCTATATCGAAATGGCGCTGGAGCCGGAAATCCAGCGCATTATGTTCCGCGACGGTCCGGCCGTACTGGGCGATCCCGCGCAATGGTCGAATGCCAATGCCTGCGTCGGTTCAATGACCGATCATCTGACCGCGCTGCAGGGGGAAGGGGTGGTCGTCCCGGGCGTCGACCCCGAGACCGCCGCGCGGCTGATCAACGGGGCGAGCAGCCAGGCGGCGCAGCGGATCGCCAATTCGAACGACCCCGAAGCGACGTCGAAGATCGTGGTTGCGGCGTTCAAGCAATTGCTCGAAGGACTGCTCAGAAAACCAGCGTCGAAACAGAGCTAAATCCCCGTTGCGCACCGCTGTCCACCGCTCATGATTGACAATCCTCGGGGTGAGCGCATCCTTCCCAGCCATCTCTGAGGGGAGATTCGGGCATGTGGGATTTCGATATCGGCAGGTCGGTGTCCATCATGATGCGGACCTGGCCTTTCATTGTCTTTCGCATGATCGTCTATTTCGGCATCACGCTTGCCTATATCGTGGCGACCGGCACGGGAGCGTCGGTCGGCTATGGCGTCGGCCATATCTCCACGGATCCCGACGGGCCGATGTCCTTTGCCCTGTGGGGCGGCGTGGTCGGCTTCGGCGTGGTTTCGATCGCCGTCTATTGGATCCGCGAATATATCCTCTACGTCGTCAAGGCCGGCCATATCGCCGTGATGGTCCATCTGATCGACGGCCGGGATGTCCCCGACGGCCAGAACCAGATCGCCTATGCCAGGCAGGTCGTGACCGAGCGTTTCGCCGAGGCCAACATCCTTTTCGTCGTCGACCAGCTGGTCAAGGGCGCCATCCGCGCCATCACCGGCCTGCTCGGCGGCATCGCTGCTTTCCTGCCCATTCCGGGCCTGAGCGGTCTGGTCTCCTTCATCAACACGGTGATCCGCCTGTCGCTCACCTATGTCGACGAGATCATCCTCGGCTACAACATCCGCATCAACTCGTCCTCACCCTTCGAGACGGCGCGGCAAGGCGTCGTGCTCTACGCCCAGAACGGCAAGACCATGGTCAAGAACGCCGTCTGGCTGGCGGTCATCATGTGGGGCGTGTCTTTCGTCATCTTCCTGCTGATGCTGGCTCCGGCCAGCGCCGTTCTCTTCATCATGCCCGGACAACTCGCCGGCTGGGCCTTCGTGCTTGCCATCGTCTTTGCCTGGGCCTTGAAGGCGGCCTTCATCGAGCCCTTCGCCATCGCTTGCCTGATGCAGGTCTATTTCAAGACCATCGCCGGCCAGGTGCCCGATCCGGCCTGGGATATCAGGCTGGCCGAGGCGTCGTCGAAGTTCAGGGAGCTGAAGGACAAGGCGCTGGCCTCCTTTGGTGGCTCGCGCTGGGGCACGGCCGGCGCGACGAACTGATCGGCTGGGCAGGTCGTCGCCGGCGCGACATCGGAGGCGTTGAGGCGGGCCACGGTCGATTTCAGTGGCGCCTCGCCTTGCCCGCAAAAAGTCTCGCTCATGATCAGGTCGGGCAGCGGCAGCCGCCGGCCCCAGCCATGCGTTTCCAGGTCTGGTTTGGATGCGAACTCGGAAACCCGGCCGACGCAGAGATAGGCGACGGGCGTCACATGCTCGGGAATGGCCAGCAGGCTCTTCAACGCTTGCGGCTCGATGATGCTGACCCAGCCGACGCCGACGCCTTCGGCACGCGCGGCCAGCCAGAAATTCTGCACCGCGCAGACCGTGCTGTAGAGATCCATTTCCGGATTGTGCCAGCGGCCCAGTGGCGAACCTTGCGAGCGCCGACGGTCGCAGGTGATGCAGATGTTGAGGGCGCTTTCGCAGATACCTTCGAGCTTCAGCTTGCGATAGAGCGCCCGTCGTTCCTCCTCGATTTCAGGCAGTTCCTGTTCGCGCGCGGCCAGGAACAGGTCGCGCACCTCTGCCCGTCGCGCGGCGTCGCGGATGACGATGAAATTCCATGGCTGCATAAAGCCGACCGATGGCGCATGATGGGCGGCAAGCAGAAGCCGCGCCAACACCTCGTCGTCGAGCGCGTCGGGCAGGAAATGGCTGCGCACGTCGCGCCGCGTGAACATGGCGCGATAGACCGCGTCGCGCGCCATCTGGTCAAATCCGTCGCCCCCAGGAGCGGTCATGTGTTCCGGCATCGCTCGTCCCCTTGCGATTGCAATAGTTCCACACCGTCAGAGCGCACTTTGTGCATCCAACTGGACGCAGTTTGCTCTGATGCCAGCCGCCTGACCATGCGGATGACGATGCCTGCCAGGCCGGTCTTCTGGCTCGGGATCAACCCGCGTCCGGTGCCTTTCCGTCATCGACAGTGGCAGTTACCGGCGCGGTCCCCCTCACAGCGTTGGGCACGCCACGGAATTCAACCGTGTTCCCGATTCTCCCGCTCGCGGCGAGCACCAGGCAGTGGCGCGACCTTACGCCGAAGCCTCGGCCGCGCCAATCCCCGCAGCGGCGCCAATGGACGCAGGCGCGATTTTCCCCAGTGATCGAGCCGCAATGCATGGCCATCGCGGCGCCGGGGCACTAGATAGGGAGCATGACAACCCGTCTCTACACGCACCCGATCTTCCTCGAACACATCACGCCGCCCGGCCACCCCGAGCGGCCGGACCGCTTGCGCGCCATCGAGCGCGTGCTCGACGACGAGGCTTTTGCCGCGCTCGATCGTGCCAAGGCGCCGGAGGGCGACGAGGCCACCATCCTCTACGCGCACCCCGCCGATTTCGTCGCCCGTGTGCGTGCCGCCATTCCCGAGGAGGGTATTGCCCGCATCGATGCCGACACCACCGCCAGCCCGAAGAGCTGGCAGGCGGTGATCGCCGCGATCGGCGCCGCCAACGCCGCCGTCGACGACGTCTTTGCAGGCCGCGCCGACAATGTCTTCGTCGCCGCAAGGCCGCCCGGCCACCATGCCGAAAAGACCACCGCGATGGGCTTCTGCTTCTTCAACACGGCGGCGATCGCCGCGCGCTATGCGCAGAAGAAGCATGGCGCCGAGCGCGTCGCCGTCGTCGACTGGGATGTGCATCACGGCAACGGCACGCAGGACATTTTCTGGGACGATCCCTCGGTTCTCTATTGCTCGACGCACCAGATGCCGCTTTATCCCGGCACTGGCGCGAAGACCGAGACCGGCGCCGGCAACATCGTCAACGCGCCCTTGGCGCCGCAGACCGGCAGCGAGGTGTTTCGCGATGCCTTCCTGTCGCGGGTGCTGCCGTCGCTCGACAATTTCGCGCCTGACCTGATCATCATCTCGGCCGGTTTCGACGCGCATCACCGCGATCCGCTGGCCGAGATCAACCTGACCGAGGACGATTTCGACTGGGCGACCGGCCAGCTGATGCAGCGCGCCGCGCGCCACAGCGGCAACCGGCTCGTCAGCCTGCTTGAGGGCGGTTACGATCTGCAGGGACTGGCATTTTCGGTCGCCGCCCATGTCGGGCGACTGATGAAAGGATGAATGATGGCTGGTGAAACCAACGAAGACGTCAAGGCGATGAGCTTCGAGCAGGCACTCGACGCGCTGGAGAAGATCGTCGATGATCTCGAGCGTGGCGACGTGCCGCTCGACCAGTCGATCAAGATCTACGAGCGCGGCGAGGCGCTGAAGGCGCATTGCGACCGGCTGCTGAAGGCGGCCGAGGACAAGGTCGAAAAGATCAGGCTGTCGCGCGACGGCAAGCCGGTCGGAACCGAGCCGCTCGACGCGGACTGAGGCACGGAGCAGCCTTACCGGTTTTGGACACGATCATGGTTGAGGATTAAGCTCGTCCCGGTTGAAACGGCTCCAGGACAAGAGGAGATACGGAAGCGATGTGCAGAAACATCAAGACCTTGTTCAATTTTGACCCGCCCGCAACCAATGACGAAGTGCGCGACGCAGCCCTTCAGTTCGTCCGCAAACTGAGCGGAACGACACGGCCGTCGAAACAGAACCAGCATGCGTTCGATCATGCGGTCGAAGCCATCGCGGCATCGGCGCGTGAACTCCTCGATTCGCTCGAAACCAACCAGCATCCGCGCAATCGCGAAGAGGTGGCGGCCAAGCTGCGGGCAAAGGCGGCGATCCGTTTTGCCTGATGCCGCCAAGTGGCCCTTGACCGCTAACAAGGAGAGTCCATGAGCTTCTTTCCCGGGAATGACCCTGAAGCCGGCGACGCCTTTGCCAGCGACCAGATCGAGTTGATGGTCATCCCGAACGCCAAGGACATTGGCGGCTTCGAGGTGCGTCGCGCGCTGCCGACCGCCAGGCGGCGGCTGGTCGGGCCGTTCATTTTCTTCGATCGCATGGGTCCGGCGATCCTGCGGGCAGGCCAGGCTCTCGATGTCCGTCCTCACCCGCATATCGGCCTGTCGACGGTGACGTATCTGTTCGACGGCAGGATCAGGCATCGGGATTCGCTGGGCACCGAAATGGTGATCCAGCCCGGCGACGTGAATTTGATGACCGCCGGCCGCGGCATCGTGCATTCCGAGCGCACGCCGGAGGAATTGCGCGGCGCGCCGATGTCGATCTCAGGCCTGCAGACATGGCTCGCCTTGCCCGATGGCAAGGAGGAAGTGGCGCCGGTGTTTGAGAACACCGCTGCCTTGCGGCTGCCCGAGATCGATGCCGAAGGCGTCCGCGGCCGCATCGTCATCGGCGATTTCCAGGGGCAGCGCTCCCCGGTAAGGGCCGATTCCGAGACACTTTACGCCGACCTTAGGCTGGCTCCGGGCGCCAGCATAAAGATTCCGGCCGACGCGGAAGAGCGCGCCATCTACACGCTGGAAGGCGAGGTCGCGATTTCGGGCGACGTCTTTCCGGCAGAGCGGCTCCTGGTGTTCCGGCCCGGTGACGAGATCATCATATCGTCGCAAACCGGTGCGCATTTCATGCTTTTCGGCGGCGCCTCGCTCGGCTCGCAGCGCTACATCTGGTGGAATTTCGTCTCCTCGTCGAAGGAGCGCATCGAACAGGCCAAGCAGGAATGGAAGACGGGACGCTTCGATATCGTTCCTGGAGATGAGAAAGAGTTCATCCCGCTGCCGGAAAGCTGAGGAAATCGGCGAGGGGACCTGATAGATCCGCGTCACCGACACGCATTTACTTTCGCCGGCCGGCGGCTTATCCCGCCGTTGAACAGAAAGCCTGAGCTCCCGTGAACGCAACGCCGCATACGCCGCTTCTCGACAAGGTCCGCATCCCGGCGGATCTGCGCGCGCTTGACGAGAGCGAGCTGCCGCAACTGGCATCCGAGCTTCGCCTCGAACTGGTCGACGCCGTGTCGCGCACCGGCGGCCATCTCGGCGCCGGCCTCGGCGTGGTCGAACTGACGGTGGCGCTGCATTATGTCTTCAACACACCGGACGATCGCCTGATCTGGGATGTCGGCCACCAGGCCTATCCGCACAAGATCCTGACCGGCCGCCGCGACCGCATCCGCACGCTGCGCCAGGAAGGCGGCCTGTCCGGCTTCACCCGCCGCGCCGAGAGCGAATACGATCCCTTCGGCGCCGCGCACTCCTCGACATCAATATCGGCCGGCCTTGGCATGGCAGCCGCCCGCGACCTTTCCGGCGGCCGCAACAACGTCATCGCCGTCATCGGCGACGGTGCCATGTCGGCCGGCATGGCCTACGAGGCGATGAACAATGCCGGCGCGCTCGATGCCCGGCTCATCGTCATCCTCAACGACAATGACATGTCGATCGCGCCGCCCACCGGCGCCATGAGCGCCTATCTGGCGCGTCTCGCCTCGGGCAGGGCCTATGCCGGCCTGCGCGACTTCGGCAAGAAGCTGACGTCCTATCTCGGCAAGCGCGCCGATCGTGCGATCACGAGGGCTGTCGAGCATGCGCGCGGCTACGTCACCGGCGGCACGCTGTTCGAGGAGCTCGGCTTCTACCATATCGGCCCGATCGACGGCCACAATCTCGAACATCTCATCCCGGTGCTCAAAAACGTCCGCGACAATGGCGAAGGCCCGGTGCTGATCCATGTCGTCACCCAGAAGGGCAAGGGCTATGCGCCGGCGGAGGCCGCCGCCGACAAGTACCACGGCGTCAACAAGTTCGACGTCATCACCGGCACGCAGGCCAAGGCACCGGCCAACGCACCGGCCTACACCAAGGTGTTCGCCGAAAGCCTGATTGGGGAAGCCCGCGAGGACGACCGCATCGTCGCCGTCACCGCCGCCATGCCGAGCGGCACGGGGCTTGATCTGTTCGGCGAAGTGTTCCCGTCACGGACCTTCGACGTCGGCATTGCCGAACAGCATGCAGTGACCTTCGCCGCCGGTCTCGCGACCGAGGGCTACAAGCCGTTCGCGGCGATCTATTCGACCTTCCTGCAGCGCGCCTACGACCAGGTCGTCCATGACGTCGCCATCCAGAAGCTGCCGGTGCGTTTCCCGATCGACCGCGCCGGCTTCGTCGGCGCCGATGGCGCCACCCATTGCGGCGCGTTCGACACCACTTTCCTGGCGACCTTGCCTGGGTTCGTCGTCATGGCCGCGGCTGACGAGGCGGAACTCCGCCACATGGTGCGCACCGCGGCAAGCTATGATGATGGCCCGATCGCCTTCCGCTATCCGCGCGGCAACGGCGTCGGCGTCGACATGCCGGAGCGCGGCTCGGTGCTCGAACTCGGCAAGGGCCGCATCGTCAGGGAAGGCACAAAGGTGGCGCTGCTGTCGTTCGGCACGCGCTTGCAGGATTGCCTGATCGCCGCCGAGGAACTCGGTGCGGCCGGGCTTTCCACCACCGTTGCCGATGCCCGCTTCGCCAAGCCGCTCGACGAGGATCTGATCCGCCGGCTCGCCCGCTCGCACGAGGTTCTGGTCACGGTGGAGGAGGGCGCCATCGGCGGCTTCGCCAGCCATGTGCTGCAGTTCCTTGCCCATGAAGGACTGCTGGAAAGCGGCCTGAAGGTGCGCCCGCTGGTGCTGCCCGACATATTCACCGACCACGCCAAGCCGGAGAAGATGTATGCCGATGCCGGTCTCGATGCAGCCGGCATCGTGCGCACGGTATTTGTCGCCCTCGGCCATACAGCCCGCGCCCAGCGCGCCTGAATCAAAGTCTCAGGGGCTTCAATCAGTTTGCCGACTTGACGTCTTAACGCATTGTTAACGCTGCCGTTTGGCATTCTGCTTACCGTGTCCCTTGGCCGTTTTTCAACGGCGCCCTGCTAGATCGGTGATCAGGCAGGGAGACAAACAACAATGAGAACGCTTCTGTGCGGCGTGGCGCTTTCAGCGGTCATCGTCGCGCCGGCCGTCGCCGAAACGCGCTATGATCGCAGCCTTGAAAAGGCGGCGATGGGCATCATCGCCGGCAAGATGGGCGATATCCGCGGCGGCTTTTCCTACAAGCAGGTGCCGCAACTGGTCGTCCTGCCGGATCCTGTTCCGCCGCCCGCCACCGCCACCGAGCATCCTGCCGTGCAAGCCTCAGGGGATCGCGACGACGGTTTGTCCCCGGCCATCGAGCGCCAGGTTCCGCGCACCATCTTCTAGAACCACATATCGCGCACGCAACGGCCGTCGCGGGGCAGGTCGTCATATGTGTCGAGGCCATCGAAATGGTCGATGGGCAGATCGGCGACGGCCTCGGGTGGCGCCAGCCGCACATTGACGGCGATGCGCGTTTGGCCAGACGCCTCTGCGCGCAAACCACGCCAGGCGAGCACGCAGGCGCAGGTCGGGCAGAACAGGATTTCGAGCGACGGGCTGTCCTTTCCGGCGCGCGTGTAGCTGCCCATCGGTCCCGAAACGCGGATGCGCTCGTCGACGTAATCATAAGCCCAGAGCACGCCATAGCGCCGGCAAAGCGTGCAGCTGCAGGCGGTGATCGGCCCGGGATCGCCCTCCAGGGTCCAATGGGCTGCACCACAGTGGCAGGTTCCTGTTAGCATCCGTGCCCTCGCATTCGGATAAACGGCGCCCCTCCTCAACATTGTGCCGGGTTGATGCGATACCCGCAAGCGGTGCGGCGGCTTGGTGCGTTCGCTCGCTTTTCGACGATGTTCCTGATCCCGCCCCAATGTCCTTGCCTTCGCTGCCAGCTTTCGCCATGAAGGCCGATGAACTCGCCTCCCCCAGCCAGCACCCGCCAGCGGCTCGACGACTTGCTCGTCCAGCGCGGGCTGTTTGCCAGCCGCTCGCGTGCCCGCGACGCGGTCGAGCGTGGCACGGTGATGGTTGACGGCGTCCTTGCCCGCAAACCCGGCCAGAACGTTTCGCCGCAATGCCTTGTTGCCATCGATGATCCGGCGCAAGGCTATGTCTCGCGCGCGGCGCTGAAGCTCCTCGGCGGGCTCGATCACTTCAGCCTCGATCCGGCCGGCCGCGAGGCCCTCGACATCGGCGCCTCGACCGGCGGCTTCACCCAGGTGCTGCTGGAGCGTGGTGCCTCCCACGTCACCGCCATCGACGTCGGGCACGGCCAGATGCATCCCGATGTCGGCAAGGACCCGCGCGTGACGGTCATCGAGGGACTGAATGCCCGTGACCTCACCGCCGCGGATCTTGCCGGCCGCATTCCGGATTTCATCGTCTCCGACGTCAGCTTCATCTCGCTGAGATTGGCACTGCCGCCGGCGCTCGCCGTCGCGAAGCCTGGTGCTGCCGCGGTCTTTCTGGTCAAGCCGCAATTCGAAGCGGGTCGCGAGGCGATCGGCAAGGGCGGCCTGTTGAAAGACCCCTTCGATGCCGCCCGTGTCGCCGGCCTGTTGCAGGATTGGCTGGACGCCGTTCCGGGCTGGCGTTCGCTCGGCCTGCATCTGTCGCCGATCGAAGGCGGCGACGGCAATCGCGAATTCCTGCTTGGTGGGATCAAGGATCGATGAGCGCGCGCTTCACCATAAAAAAGCTTGGCGCACAGGGTGACGGCATTGCCGAAACCGAAAGCGGCGACCTGTTCATCCCCTTCACGCTGCCCGGCGAGACCGTCACCGCCGCGCGCGAACGGGATCGTGCCGCGCTGATGGCGGTGCTGGAGGCCTCGCCGCTGCGCATCGAACCCGCCTGCCGCCATTTCACCGAATGCGGCGGCTGCGCCCTCCAGCATTTCGAGGCCGAAGCCTATCGCCAGTGGAAACGCGACAAGGTGGTGTACGCCCTGAAGGGCATCGATTGCGGCATCGACGAACTGGTCGCCTGCGCGCCGCACACGCGCCGCCGTGTCGTGCTCGCCGCCCGGCGCGCCGAGACGGGCATGCTGCTCGGCTTCAACCGTCACCTCTCGCCGGAAATCATTGCCATATCGGAATGCCCGATCTCGCTGCCCGAGATCGTCGCAGCACTCGACCGGTTGAGGGCGCTCGCCGACTTGATATGCGCGACCACCAAATCGTTCCGGATGGCGGTCACCGTGACGGGTTCGGGCCTCGACGTCGCTGTGCATGAGTCCGGCAAGCTTGGCGAGCACCAGCGCCGCATCGCTTCCAACTTTGTCCTGGCGCAAGGCTTTGCCAGGCTGTCCATCGATGACGAGATCATCATCGAACCGAGGAAGCCCGTGGTCATGTTCGGCAGCGTCGCTGTCGCCGTGCCGCCCGGCGCCTTCCTGCAGGCGACCGAGGCCGCCGAGCAGGCCATGGCCGAGATCGTCGGCTCACATCTGAAGCGCGCCAAGAAGGTCGCCGATCTTTTCGCCGGTTGCGGCAGCTTTGCCTTGCGGTTGGCCGCGAAGTCGGAAGTTCATGCGGTGGAGGGCGATGCGGCGGCCCTTTCGGCGCTCGACCGGGGGGCACGATTCGCGACCGGCCTGAAGCGGGTGACGGCCGAGCGCCGCGACCTGTTCCGCCGGCCGCTGACGTTCAAGGAGTTGAACGCCTTCGACGGCCTTGTCTTCGATCCGCCGCGTGCCGGCGCCGAGGACCAGTCGAAGCATATCGCCCGCTCGGATGTTCCCTACGTTGCCGCGGTGTCCTGCAATCCCGTGACGCTGGCTCGCGACCTGCGCATCCTCATCGACGGCGGCTACACCCTGAAAAGCGTGACGCCGATCGACCAGTTCCTGTGGTCGTCCCATGTCGAGGCTGTCGCCCTGCTGGAAAAGCCCAGGAAAAGGCGCGGCTGACGTCGGCCCGTGATCACGTTTCGTTGAGACCAGCCACTTCAGCCGCTCCCGGCCCAAAGCGGACGGATTGACGCCGCAAAGCCGCCTTCTTGTACCAGCCTAGTCTGGCTGGGGCGGAAGCATAGGCACACTCACCTGACGGATGATCGTAATGCGGACGGTCTCGAAACTTCTCGCTTTCTTCCTTGCCCTCGCCATTTTCGCGTTCGGGTCGACGGCAGCGGCGCTGGCGCAAAGCCAAAAGCGCCTTGCCTTCGTCATCGGCAACGCCGCCTATCCGGCGGGCGCGCTGACGACGCCGGCCAACGATGCCGGCCTGATTGCCCAGACTTTGCAAGCGGCGGGGTTCGACGTGGTCGGCGCGCGCGACGTCGACCAGGAATCGCTGCGCGGCGCCTATCGCGATTTCCTCGCCAAGGTGACGGCAGCCGGTCCCGACGCGGTGGTGTTTGTCTATCTGGCCGGCCAGGGCCTGCAGTTCGAGGGCGAGAACTACTTCGCGCCCGTCGATGCTCAGATCGCCAATGCTGCGGACGTGCCGATGGCCGCGGTGCGGATCTCCGACCTCACCAAGCCGCTTGCAGCGCTGCCGACCACGGTCAACATCGTCGTGCTCGACGCGGCGCGGCCAAACTCCTTCGCCAAGTCGAACCAGCCGCTGGCTGGCGGCCTTGCACTGGTCGATCCCGACCCGAACATGCTGATCGCCTTCAACGCCGCTCCGGGCACGGTCGCGCCGGAAGGCAAAGGACCCTACGGCGCTTATGCGCAGGCGCTTGCCGAGATGATCAGGGATGGCGGCCTGCAGCTCGGTGATGTCTTCGACCGCACGCGCCTGCGCGTGAACGAGGTGACGCAGGGTGCGGAATTGCCCTGGAACGCCTCCAAGATCACGGAGCCTTTCGTCTTCTTCGACCGCGGGCCGGATGCCCCGCCGCAGCAGATGTCGTCAGCCGAGGTGGGCGCCATGCGGACCAAGGAAATCCGCGACTTCGATGCGCATGATGCCTATATCGCGGCTCTCGATCGCGACACGATGCGTGGCTACGAGGATTTTCTGGTCGCCTATCCCCACGATCCGATGGCCAGGCGGGTGCGCGCGATCCTGGCGGCGCGGCGCGAGGCGATCACCTGGCGCCAGACCTGGCTGAGGGACACGCCCGAAGCCTATTGGTCCTATCTCGATCGCTATCCGCACGGTCCGCACGCCTGGGACGCAAGGCGCAGGCTTGAGCATTTCGATGCCGCGCTCGAACCGCCGCAGGGTTTTGCCGTCTACGCCTACGACGTGCCGCCGCCACCGCCCGATGAGATCGTCTATGTCGACCGGCCCGTGCTCTATTTCGACGACCCGGAATTCGATTTCGCGCCACCGCCACCCGTGGCGGTCATCTTCCTGCCGCCGCGGCCGCGAGACTTCATTGAACTGGCACCACCGCCGCCGCCGGTCGGAATCTTCCTTCTGCCGACGCCTGTTTTCGTACCGGTGCCCGCCTGGGTGAACCCGCCGCGTGACATCTACCCGCCGCCGAACGACGTCATCTTCAACAACATCCACAACACCACCATCATCAACAACACGACGATCAACGAGAACAACAACCAGGGTGGTGGCCTCACCACCGGCCAGAAACTGACTGCTGGCGCCGTGGGCCTGGGTGCGGCGGCGCTGGCAACGAAGGTGGCGTTGCCGGCTTTCCTGCAGAAAAAGGAAACCGTGCTGTCCAAGCAGAACCCGGGCGGCCTCCCGCTGAAGCCGCGGCAGGGTGGCCAGCAGCCGGGCGGTGTCACGCCGCTGTCGAAGACATTGCCCGCCAACAAGCTGACGGGTCATGCCTTGCCCGGCGCCGACGGCAAGACGCTGCCGCTCGTCAATGGCAAGCCGGTGCTGAATGGACAGAACCTGCCCAACAACCCGAATCTGCCTAAGCAGAACCCGGGCGGCATCCCGCTGAAGCCGGGGCAGGGCGGCCAGCAGCCGGGCGGTGTCACGCCGCTGTCGAAGACATTGCCTGCCAAGAAGCTGACGGGTCATGCCTTGCCCGGCGCCGACGGCAAGATGCTCCCACTCGTCAATGGCAAGCCGGTGCTCAATGGACAGAACCTGCCCAACAACCCGAACCTGCCCAAGAACAAGTCCGGCAAGCTCCTGAACAAGCAGGCCACGGCCGGTGGAAGCGCCGTGACCGGCAACCCGGTGGCGAATGGGCAAAACGGCGCCAACGGCCAGGGCAACGGGCAAGGCCAGAACGGTACCGGCAAGAATGCCAAGTTGCGCAAGATTCCGGGCGCCAACGGCACGTCTGCGGCGAATGGGATGAACAGCCCATCGGCGTTCAATGGCCAGAATTCAGGCCAGAACCCACCCAACGGCAAGTTCAAGAAGGCTCACAATCAAGGCGGCGGCCAGCTGAACGGCCAGGCCAATGGGCAAGGCAATGGTGGGGCCCAGGTCAATGGCAATGGGCCGAAATTCCACAGTTTGCCTGCCAACGGAAACAGTGGTGGCAGTGTCCAGCAGAAATTCAAGGTCAACAACGGCAACACGCAGCTGAAGGTGCAGGCTCAGCCTAAGGCGCAGAGACCGGAGTTCCACGCCCAGCCTAAGCAGCAAATGCAGCAGCAGCGGCCGGCACAGCCAAGGCCGCCCCAGCCGCCGGCCGGCAAGCAGCCGTCTTGCGGGCACCCCAATGAGCCCGCTTGCAAGAAATAGCACATGTCGGCCAGAGGTGGTTCGGCTTGGGTCGGGACATGCATGAGACAAAGGCTTGAAACGCGTCGCTGGTCGCGGCGTCTGCCATCACGCCGGAGAAGACCGCGATCTCCAAGCAATGTTCCGCACTCGCGCACGCCAAGAAGCTGCACGGCAAGACGCGCGAGCCCGGACGGTCGCGGAATCCACCATCCCGAGCGCTGAAAACGCGTCGACAGTCTGTGGCGCTTGGACCGCTGCGGTGAAAGGTTGCTCAGTCTACGAGCTTGGCAACGTTCGTGAGGGTCTGCGGCGTGCCGCCTCGCCGGTTGATCGACACCCAGATATTCGGGTTCTGCTGCGACTGGCGTTTCACGAAGTAGTAGCCGGTCACGTTCCAGGGCCTGATTTCGTCGATCAGATTGTCGAGGACCAGATCGCCCTTGTCGGTTTTCACCGTCAGGATGGTGTGGCCTTCATTGTCGAGGTCGTGCACCACGGTCATCAGCAGCGCCTGCCGGGGAAATCCCGCCTCCATGAGAAGCTTGCGCTTGTAGAGCGCGTAGATCTTGCAGTCGCCCTTGCCGTCAACCGGATAGTCCCAGTGGTCCATCATCGTGCCCCAGTGATCGAAATTGCTGACCGGTTTGATGGAACTGTTCGCCTTCTGATTTATCCGCTTGAGGATGCGCAGGGTCTGCGCGGTCAGCTTGACGTTCGTGGCCGGCAGTGCGGGCACCTTGCACTCTTTTGGTCGGCGATGGCAGAAATCGACCCACCCGTAGGGGAGGCTGGTGGGGCCGCCAACCGCGGCGGAGAGTGAGGCGCCCGAGGATGATTGCGTCTTCCCGAACAATGTCGACTGCTTGGGCACGGTGGATTGCGCTGACGCCGAACCGACATTCAGCGACGTTGCGCCAAACAGCGAAACACAGCCAAGCAGGAAGGAGGAAGTCAGGACGCCGAGGGAACGCAGCACTGGCAACACCACCGCACGAGAGGACCGATCAAAAGTAATGTGGCGATCGTGCTCGATCAATTAAACATTTAAGAAGGCGTTAACATGTTCGTGTTCGTGGCGCGCAACGCGGCGTGGCGCACTTCGCCACGCATCGCGCTATGCTTCTTGCACGTCCCCGAGCCCCGCTGCCTGCGCGGCCCTGATCAATTTGCGGTCGAAGGTCGCAATTCCCGTGCAATGCGCGGACTTGCGGAGGTGCAGCGCATCTGCGAAATCCACTCCGGTCTCGACCAGATCGAGCGCGGAAGAGACAATTGCCGCGTCTTCGATTTCAACCGTGGGAAGACCGCCGAACGCCCGCAAAGCTCTGACGATAGCGGCCTGATCATAGCCGTAAGCGCTTCGCAGCACCCATTCGGCTTCCAGCATGACCGTCACGGCGACAAATACGGGTCGGTCATCGATCACGCGGCGGGCGCGCGGGGATTGCTCGGGATAGTCGTTCGTCAGGTACCGAACGACGACATTGGTATCAATCGCGAGCATGCCGCCGCCGTGCTTCGGCGAGAACGCCCGCATCCATGTCTTCAAGCGTCCTCGGCCTGCCGTTATGAGGCAGCAAACCAAAGACGTCTTGAGGCCGGGTAGCGGCGAAGGCAGGTGCCGACTTGAAGAGAACGCCTTCAGGCGTGTCTTCGACCGCCAGCCGAGTGCCGGCGCCCCACTCCTTGCGTTTGCGGATGGCGCTCGGCAGGATCACTTGCCCCTTGGTTGAGACGGTGGTGGTAAGCTTTTCGGAGCCGGCCATTGTCGCTTGCCTCAATGTAAGACAAACGTAAGATAGTCGGAAGTGACGCTGATTTCACGGCTATAAGGTCACCATCAAACCCTGGTGCCGCCCACCGTCATCTGGTTCATCCTCAGATGCGGCTGGCCGACGCCGACCGGCACGCCCTGTCCGGCCTTGCCACACATGCCGATGCCATTGTCGAGCTTCATGTCGTTGCCTACCATCGAGACGCGGTGCATGGCGTCCGGCCCATTGCCGATCAGCATCGCGCCCTTGATCGGCTGCGTCACCTTGCCGTTCTCGATCATGTAGGCCTCGGTGCAGCCGAACACGAATTTGCCCGACGTGATGTCGACCTGGCCGCCGCCGAAGGAGACGGCGTAGATGCCGTTCTTGACCGAGGCGATGATCTCGTCCGGCTCCATTTCGCCTGACGTCATGTAGGTGTTGGTCATGCGCGGCATCGGCTGGTGCGCATAACCTTCGCGCCGGCCGTTGCCGGTGGCCTTCATGCCCATCAACCGGGCGTTTTGCCGGTCCTGCATGTAGCCGACCAGTTTGCCGTCCTCGATCAGCACATTGCGGGCCGAAGGCGTGCCCTCATCATCGACGGTGAGCGAGCCGCGCCGCTCCGGGATGGTGCCGTCGTCGACGACGGTGACGCCCTTGGCAGCGACCTGCTGGCCCAGCAGCCCGGCGAAGGCCGACGTCTTCTTGCGGTTGAAATCGCCTTCCAGCCCGTGCCCGACGGCCTCGTGCAGCATGACGCCCGGCCAGCCGCTGGACAGCACGATGTCGAAGGTGCCGGCCGGGGCGGGGATGGCCTCGAGATTGACCAGCGCCTGCCTCAGCGCTTCCTTGGCGGCATGCTTCCAGCTGTCCTCGATCAGGAAGTCGCCGAATGCCTTGCGTCCGCCCATGCCGTAGGAGCCGCTTTCCTGGCGGTCGCCGTCGCCGACCACGACCGAGACGTTGATACGGACCAGCGGCCTGATATCGCGCACCACCTGGCCGTCGGCGCGCACGATCTCGACATGCTGCCAGGATGCGGCGAGCGAGGCCGTCACCTGGCGCACGCGTGGGTCCTCGGCGCGCAGCCAGGCGTCGATTTCCTGCAGCAGCTTTGCCTTGGCCTCGAAGGAGGGCGAGGGGATCGGGTTCTCGTCGCCGTAGAGATGGCGGTTGGTGCGGGCGGGCCCGGCGGCAAGCGTACCGGAGTAACCACCCTTGACCGTCGAGACGGCAGCGGCCGCGCGCAGCAGCGAGGCTTCGGAGAGGTCGCTCGAATGTGCGTAGCCGCTGGCTTCACCCGCGACCGCACGCAGGCCAAAACCCTGGTCGGTGTTGAAATTGGCGGTCTTCAGCCGGCCATTGTCGAACATCAGCGCCTCGCTCTCGCTGTATTCGAGAAACAGTTCGCCGTCATCGGCGCCGTTGATGGTATCGGCGACGATCCGCTTGATGCGATCGTCGGAAATATCGAATTGGCCGATCAGGCTGTTCATGGCGCGTCCGTCCGTGGGAAGATTGCTTTCCCCCGATGTAGGCGCGAAGCCGCGCCCGCACAATCGGCAATGAGGATCAGCGTCGACGAATGGCAACGGCCGGCCCATGCGGCATTCACGAAAGCTGAGTCAGAACCCGGTTCCGCGCAAAGCACGCGATCAGGGGAGGGCGGCGAAGCCGTCGGCAAAACCCTTGAGGTCGACGGGGATGCCGATGCCTTCTTCAGGCGTCTGGAAGACGATGAACGTCGCCGACGTACCGGTCTTCAACGTGTCGAGCAGCGGCTTTTCGAGGATGACCTCGGCATAGCAGCCGTCCTGGAAGCAGCGCACGAAATAGGCGCGGCCGATGTCCTTGCCGTCGACATTGAGGCCGAGCCCGTTCGGCAAAAGCACGCCGAGCGGCGCCAGCACGCGCAGGATCTCGGCCTTGTTGTCGGCGGTGCGCAGCACGACCACCGACAGCCCCATCTCCGGACGGTCCTCGGCGACGACATTCTGCATCATCACGCATTGTTCGGAGGTGGCGCCGGCAGGCGTGTCGCAGATGATCGACCATGCGCCATGCGTCGAGCGCACCGTGCCGCTCGGCTGGGCGGCATTGGCCTGACCGGCGACGAACAGGCTGGCCGCGGACAGGGCGGCAAGAAACATGGCCTTGACCAAGATGCTCGAAAGCCCCGGTCTCGTATGCCCCAGTCTCGAAAGCCAAGAGTTCATGACGGCTCCATTGCGAATCACGGCACTTTAAGCCGCGCCAATGCCAAGTAAAGGACGAGACCGCTGCCGAACTGTCCCGAAACAGGCACTCCAGCGCTTTTCCCTGCCAAATTCGCCTGAATTACGACGCATCGCGCACCTTGCCAACATGAGCCGGGCAACCGGCCGAACATACGCGATTCGCCGCCATCGCCGCTGCCCCGGAAGAGCCGTCTCGGCTTGCGCGCAAAAATGCCGCACAGTTTCCTCCGCTCCTTTCTTGCGGAGGGAAAAAGAGTATGGTTTGAACCAGCTTGAGACTGTCGGGATTCCCGTCCCGGCATTGTTCGTTATTCTCGTTGGCGCCGCCGCGAGGGACTGGGAGACGAAGAGGGCGATGAGAAATTTCCTAGCAGACGCCAAGTTTCTAGCCAGTGCTGGGGCTGCCACCGCGCTTTTCGCCGGTACGTCCGCCCATGCCGATCAGCCCGTGGCGTGGGAGACGACCTTCCAGGCGCCGGCGACCGACATGATGCGGCAGATCGAATGGTTCGGAAATTATACGATGTGGTTCATCGTCCCGATCACCATTCTGGTGCTGCTTCTCCTCGCCTACTGCATCGTCAGGTTCCGCGCGAGCGCAAACCCGGTTCCCTCCAAGACCAGCCACAACACGCTGATCGAGGTGATCTGGACCGTCGGCCCGGTCGTGGTCCTGCTCTGCCTCGCCATTCCCTCGTTCCAGCTCCTGACCGCGCAGTACACTCCGCCGGAAGAAGCCAAGCTCACCGTCAAGGCGACCGGCAACCAGTGGAACTGGGATTACGAATACCAGACCGACAACACGCTCTCCTTCAATTCGGCCATCCTCCAGGATGGCGATCGCGCCAAGGCCGGCAAGGAGGATCGCAAGGTCTATCCGCGCCTGCTCGCCGTCGACAATGAGCTGGTGGTGCCGGTCAACACGATGACCCGCGTTCTCGTCACCGCGACTGACGTGATCCACTCCTTCGCCATGCCGTCCTTCGGCATCAAGATCGACGCCATTCCGGGGCGCACCAACGAGACCTGGTTCAAGGCGGAGAAGGAAGGTCTTTATTACGGCCAGTGCTCGCAGCTTTGCGGCAAGGACCACGCCTTCATGCCGATCGCCATCCGCGTCGTCTCCGACGCGCAGTTCAAGACCTGGCTGGCTGCGGCCAAGACCGATCTGCCCGGCGCCAACAAGACGCTGATGGCCGAGGTCGATGGCCAGAACAAGGTAGCGGCCGCCGGCAATTGAATGCCGCGGGTTAGCAAGATTTAGGGAACGGAGCGGAACATGGCAGACGCTGCAGCTCACGACAGCCACGACCACAAGCCTTATCATGGCTGGGTGCGCTGGGTCTATTCGACCAACCACAAGGACATCGGCACGCTCTACCTGATCTTCGCGATCATGGCCGGCATCATCGGCGGCGCGCTATCGGTCGCCATCCGCATGGAGCTGCAGGAGCCTGGCATCCAGATCTTCAGCGGTCTGGCCCAGATGGTCTACGGCATGAACGGCGACGCCGCGGTCGACGGCGGCAAGAGCATGTACAATGCCTTTGCCACCGCGCATGCGCTGATCATGATCTTCTTCATGGTCATGCCGGCGCTGATCGGCGGCTTCGCCAACTGGATGGTGCCGATCATGATCGGCGCGCCCGACATGGCGTTCCCGCGCATGAACAACATCTCCTTCTGGCTGCTGCCGCCGGCCTTCATCCTGCTGCTCACCTCGATGTTCGTGCCGAGCGCGCCGGGCGCCTTCGGCGTCGGCGGCGGCTGGACGCTCTATCCGCCGTTGTCGACCTCGGGTCAGCCCGGACCGGCCATGGATCTGGCGATCCTGTCGATCCACATCGCCGGTGCCTCGTCGATCCTCGGCGCCATCAACTTCATCACAACCATCTTCAACATGCGCGCTCCGGGCATGACGCTGCACAAGATGCCGCTGTTCGCCTGGTCGGTACTGGTCACCGCCTTCCTGCTGCTGTTGTCCCTGCCGGTCCTGGCCGGCGGCATCACCATGCTGCTCACCGACCGCAATTTCGGCACCACCTTCTTTGCGCCCGATGGCGGCGGCGATCCGCTGCTGTTCCAGCACCTGTTCTGGTTCTTCGGTCACCCGGAAGTGTACATCCTGATCCTGCCGGGCTTCGGCATCATCAGCCACATCGTCTCGACTTTCTCGAAGAAGCCGGTGTTCGGTTATCTCGGCATGGCCTACGCCATGGTCGCGATCGGCGCCGTCGGCTTCATCGTCTGGGCGCACCACATGTATACGACCGGCCTGTCGCTGGACACGCAGCGCTATTTCGTCTTCGCCACCATGGTCATCGCGGTGCCGACGGGCGTTAAGATCTTCTCCTGGATCGCCACGATGTGGGGCGGGTCGATCTCGTTCAAGACGCCGATGCTGTGGGCGCTGGGCTTCATCTTCCTGTTCACCATCGGTGGCGTCACCGGCGTTCAGCTGGCCAATGCCGGCCTCGACCGCTCGCTGCACGACACCTATTTCGTCATCGCCCACTTCCACTACGTGCTGTCGCTGGGCGCGGTGTTCGCCATCTTCGCCGGCTGGTACTACTGGTTCCCCAAGATGACCGGCTACATGTATTCGCCCGTCATCGCCAACACCCACTTCTGGGTCACCTTCGTCGGCGTCAACCTGATCTTTTTCCCGCAGCATTTCCTTGGCCTGGCCGGCATGCCGCGCCGCACCATCGACTATCCGGACGCGTTTGCCGGCTGGAACTATGTCTCGTCGATCGGCTCCTACATCTCGGCCGTCGGTGTGGTGATCTTCCTCTACTGCGTGTTCGAAGCCTTCCAGAAGAAGCGGATCGCCGGTGCCAACCCATGGGGCGAGGGCGCCACCACGCTGGAATGGCAGCTGCCTTCGCCGCCGCCGTTCCACCAGTGGGAGCAGTTGCCGAAGATCAAGTAAGGCGGCTCCCGCCCGAATACGAAACCGCCGGCACGCCGGCGGTTTCGGCCAACGGAATGATGGACTGAGTACGCATGGCCCTAGTCGACCAAACCAGCATTGACGAAGCGGGCTTCCGCATGTCGGAAGCGACGGCGGGCGATTTCTTCGCCCTGCTGAAGCCGCGCGTCATGTCGCTGGTGGTGTTCACCGCCTTTGTCGGGCTGGTCGCCGCCCCGGTGACCATCAACCCGCTGCTGGCGGTGATCGCCATCCTGTCCATCGCCATTGGGGCCGGCGCCTCGGGCGCGCTCAACATGTGGTACGACGCCGACATCGACGCGGTGATGACCAGGACCGCAAGCCGTCCAGTGCCGTCCGGCCGCATCCAGCCGCACGAGGCGCTCAGCTTCGGCCTGGTGCTGTCGGTGCTGTCGGTGATGACGCTCGGCGTGCTGGTCAACTGGCTGTCGGCGACGCTGCTGGCCTTCACCATCTTCTTCTATGCCGTCGTCTACACGATGTGGCTGAAGCGCTGGACCCCGCAGAACATCGTCATAGGCGGCGCGGCCGGCGCCATTCCGCCGGTCATCGGCTGGGCGGCGGTGACCGGATCGGTCAGCCTGGAGAGCATCGTCCTGTTCCTGATCATCTTCCTTTGGACGCCGCCGCATTTCTGGGCGCTCGCGCTGTTCAAGTCCGGGGATTATGAGCGTGCCGGCGTCCCGATGATGCCCAATGTCGCCGGCCACGCTTCGACCCGCCGTCAGATCTTCGCCTATGCGCTGGTGCTGGCCCCGGTCGGCGTGGCGCCGTGGCTGCTCGGCTATACGACGCCTTTCTATGGCATAGCCGCCATCCTGCTTGGTATTGGCTTCGTCTGGTACGCCTGGAAAGTGCTCGGCATGACCGATGGCGACCGCATCATGAAGCCGGCCAAGGCGCTGTTTGCCTATTCGCTCCTTTATCTCTTCGCCATCTTCGCTGCCTATCTGGCCGACAGCGTTGTCGAACGCGCGCTTGCCATGGGTGGGGCATGATCATGGTCGAGGAAAAGCTCGAGACGGTCACCTTGACCGAGCGTCAGAGGAAGGCCCAGCGCAGCCGGTCCATCGCCATAGGCGTGGCGCTGGCGGTGCTGGTCGTCATTTTCTACATCGCCACGATCGTCAAGTTCGGCCACAATCTGGGCACGATGTGATGAGCGTCGAGACGTCCAAAAAGCCGGCCGGCAAGAACAGCAACCGCATCGTCGCGGCTGTCTGCCTTGCCTTCTTCACCGGCATGATCGGCATGGCCTATGCCGCCGTGCCGCTCTACAAGATGTTCTGCCAGGCGACCGGCTATGGCGGCACGACGCAACGTGTCGAGAAGCAATATGCCGGCCGTGTGCTCGATCGTGAGATCACCGTGCGCTTCGATGCCAACATTGCCGGCGTGCCGTGGGAATTCCAGCCGGTCCAGCGCTCGATGACGATGAAGATCGGCGAGACCGTGCAGGCGCATTATCAGGCGACCAACAAGTTCGATCGCGCCGTAACCGGCCGCGCCACCTTCAACGTGCAGCCGGAACTGGCGGGCCCGTATTTCAACAAGGTCGAGTGTTTCTGCTTCACCGATACGTCGCTGAAGCCGGGCGAGACGCTGGACATGCCGGTCCTGTTCTACGTGGACCCCGATATCGTGAATGTGCCGGAACTGAAGGACGTGAAGACGATCACGCTGTCCTATACGATGTTCCCGGTCGAGAAGAACAAGCCGGTTGCCTCTTCGGAGCCGGTCCAAGGCACTAGCAAGACAATTTCAGATACCGAAGCAAATCTCGGGGGTTGATATGGCAGACGCGCACGCAAAACCACAGCATGACTATCATCTCGTCAACCCGAGCCCATGGCCTTTCCTGGGCTCGATCGGGGCGCTCGTCATGGCCTTCGGCGGTGTCTGCCTCATGGAGTATTTGAAGGGCGGCTCCTTCCCGATCTTCGGCCACAACATCGCCAATCCGTGGCTGTTCTTCATCGGCCTGGTGATCGTGCTCTACACCATGTTCGCCTGGTGGTCGGACACGATCAAGGAAGCGCATGAGGGTCATCACACGCGCGTCGTGTCGCTGCATCTGCGCTACGGCATGATCATGTTCATCGCCTCGGAGGTGATGTTCTTCGTTGCCTGGTTCTGGGCCTATTTCGATGCCAGCCTTTTTGCAGGCGAGGTGCAGAACTATGCGCGCCACACATTTACCGGTGGTGTCTGGCCGCCGAAGGGCATGGAGGTTCTCGATCCCTTCCACCTGCCGCTCTACAACACCATCATCCTGCTCCTGTCGGGCACCACGGTCACCTGGGCGCACCATTCGCTGATCCATGGCGATCGCAAGGGCCTTGTCAACGGCCTGGTGCTGACCGTCGGCCTCGGCATGCTGTTCACCATGGTGCAGGCCTATGAGTACATACACGCTCCGTTCGGCTTCAAGGATTCCATCTACGGCGCTACCTTCTTCATGGCGACCGGCTTCCACGGCTTCCATGTCATCATCGGCACCATCTTCCTGCTGGTTTGCCTGATCCGCGCGATGAAGGGCGATTTCACCCCCAAGCAGCATTTCGGCTTCGAGGCGGCTGCCTGGTACTGGCACTTCGTCGACGTGGTCTGGCTGTTCCTGTTCTCGGCGATCTATGTCTGGGGATCGGCTGGTGCGGTGATCGAAGGCCACTGATCCGGCCTTTGCGATTTGGATTTCAGGGAGGGCGGCCGCGGCGACGTGGCCGCCTTCTTCTTTTCGGCGCAATGATTGCCGAATGGTGTCGGCTGATGGGGCTGGCTGCTTCAATTGGTCGACTGGACTGATGGCTGCATTGCCGTTACGGACTCCGACATGGACGAAATCTGGGCATTGGCGGCCGATGGGACACCGATAGAGATCGAGCGGTAGCGATGAGTGAAGACAAGGCGATCTGGCCTCCGATCGAACCGATTTCGGCCGGCCTGCACGGCCGCTGCCCGCGCTGCGGCGAAGGGCGGCTGTTTTCCGGTTTCCTCACCGTCGGCAAGCGCTGCGTCAATTGCGGCCTCGATTATTCCTTCGCCGATGCGGGCGATGGACCGGCGGTCTTCGTCATCCTGATCATCGGCTTCATCATCGTCGGCCTGGCGCTCTGGGTCGAGGTGACGCTGAGCCCGCCGCTTTGGCTGCATCTGCTGGTCTGGATCCCGCTGGCCCTGGTGCTGTGCCTGACGGCGCTGCGGCTGATCAAGGGTGTGCTGCTGACCCTGCAATACCGCAACAAGGCGGCCGAAGGCCGGCTGGACCGCGGCGAATGAGCGAAGCAACCATCAAAGGTGGCGGCCGTTCGCGGTCACGATCGGCATTGCTGCTCGGCCTTGGTCTGGTGCTGCTTTTGATCCTGCTGGCGCTCGGCACCTGGCAAGTCCAGCGCCTGCACTGGAAGGAAGGTCTCCTGCAGACCATCGACCAGCGCACGCATTCGGCGCCGCTGCCGCTGGCCGAAGTCGAGAAGGAATTCGCCTCGACCGGCGACGTCGACTACACGCCGGTCACGGTCTCCGGCACGTTCCTGCATTCGGGCGAACGACATTTCTACGCGACCTGGGAAGGTGACGCCGGCTTCAACGTCTACACGCCGCTTGCCCTCGACGATGGCCGCTTCGTGCTGATCAATCGTGGTTTCATACCCTATGATCTGAAAGACCCGGCCAAGCGCGCCAAGGGGCAGATCCCAGGCAAGGTGGCCATCACCGGGCTTGCCCGCAATCCGCTGCCCGCAAAGCCGTCGATGATGCTTCCCGACAATGACGTGGCGAAGAACATCTTCTACTGGAAGGACCGCGACGCCATGGCGGCGAGCGCCGGCCTGCCGGCCGGGTTCACGCTGGTGCCGATCTTCATCGATGCCGACAAGACGCCGAATCCCGGCGGTCTGCCGATCGGCGGCGTCACCATCATCGACCTGCCGAACAGTCATCTGCAATATGCTGTCACCTGGTATGGGCTTGCCGCGGCACTTGCCGCAGTGCTCATCCTGCGGCTTCGCCTTCCCGCGAAAGAAGAATGACCACGCGCGATGCCCCCTTTCTACCGACGCCCCCTTTCTACCGACGCCCTTGACAGGGCAGGGCTAGGCACCTCATTTCGGCGCTGACGAACCGGCCAGGATTTAATGCATAAGACAACCAACAAGCCTCCGCTGACGATCCGGCTCTGCCAGCCGCGCGGTTTCTGCGCCGGCGTTGACCGTGCCATCCAGATCGTTGTGCTGGCGCTGAAGAAATACGGCGCACCGGTCTATGTCCGCCACGAGATCGTGCACAACCGTTACGTTGTCGAAGGGCTGCAGAGCCTTGGCGCCGTCTTCATCGAAGAACTCTCCGAGATCCCGGCCGAACACCGGCAGTCGCCGGTCGTCTTCTCGGCGCATGGCGTGCCGAAATCGGTGCCGGCGGACGCGCAGGCGCGCAATCTGTTCTATCTCGACGCTACCTGCCCGCTGGTCTCCAAGGTCCACAAACAGGCGATGCGCCATCAGCGGCTTGGCCGCCATGTGCTGTTGATCGGTCACGCCGGGCACCCCGAGGTGATCGGCACGATGGGGCAATTGCCGGAGGGCGCTGTCACGCTGGTCGAGACCGAGGCCGATGCCGCCAGGCTCGTGCCCGCCGATCCGAAGGCGCTTGGCTTCGTCACCCAGACCACGCTGTCGGTCGAGGACACCGCCGGCATCATCCGTGCGTTGCGGGAGCGCTTTCCCGATCTGCAGGCGCCGGCGGCGGAATCGATCTGCTACGCCACCACCAACCGCCAGGAGGCGGTCAAGGACACCGCCCCGGGCGCTGATCTCTATCTGATCGTCGGCGCTCCCAATTCCTCCAATTCGCGGCGCCTTGTCGAAGTGGCCGAGCGTGCCGGCGCCACAATGTCGCTTCTCGTGCAGCGCGCCGCCGAAATTCCGTGGAATGACATCGGCACCATTTCAACGCTTGGCCTGTCGGCCGGGGCATCGGCGCCGGAGATCATCGTCGACGAGATCGTCGACGCGTTCCGCCAGCGTTTCGATGTCACCATCGACCTGGCCATCACGGCCACCGAAACAGAGGATTTTCCGGTCATGCGGGTATTGCGCGATGTCGAACTGACGCCGGCCGACATGGCCTTCGTCAATGGGGCCGCGTAAGGCAGATGGCGGTCTATACCGACGTTGCGGAGGGCGAACTCGGCGCTTTCCTGAAGCACTATCCGGTCGGCGATCTGCTGTCCTACAAGGGCATCGCCGAAGGCACTGAAAACTCCAACTTCCTGCTGCACACCTCCAGCGGCTCCTACATACTGACGCTCTATGAGAAGCGGGTCGAGAAGGCGGATCTGCCGTTTTTCCTCGGGCTGATGGGCCATCTCGCCCACAAGGGCGTGTCTTGCCCGCTGCCGGTGACCGCGCATGACGGCAGCGTCATTGGCACGCTGGCCGGCCGGCCGGCGGTCATCATCACCTTTCTCGAAGGGCTTTCGCTGCGGCGGCCGACGGCGACGCACTGCGCCGAGGTCGGCAAGGCGCTGGCCGCCTTGCACCTGGCCGGCGCCGATTTTCCGATGACCCGCCCGAATGCGCTCGCCATCGACGGTTGGCGCAAGCTGTGGAACGCGGCCCGCGACCGGGCCGACGAGGTCGAGCCAGGCCTGGCGGCCGAGGTCGACGCCGACTTCGCCGATTTCGAGCGCAACTGGCCCAAAGGCCTTCCGGCAGGCATCATCCATGCCGATCTTTTTCCGGACAACGTCTTCTTCCTGGGCGAAAAACTGTCCGGCCTGATCGACTTCTATTTCGCCTGTGACGACCTCTACGCCTACGACGTTGCCACCTGCCTCAACGCCTGGTGTTTCGAGAAGGATTTCTCCTTCAATCTCACCAAGGGCAAGGCACTGCTCGCCGGCTATCAGAGCGTGCGACCGCTGAGCGAAGAGGAAAAGGCGGCACTGCCCATGCTGGCTCGCGGTTCGGCGCTGCGTTTCATGCTGACCCGGCTCTACGACTGGCTGACCGTTCCCGATGGCGGCCTGGTCATGAAACGCGACCCGACCGAATATATCAGGCGGATGCGGTTCCATCGGGCGATCAAATCTGCTTCGGAATATGGATTGGCCTGATATGGGTGTCATGAGCAAACAGGTTGAAATCTTCACCGACGGCGCCTGTTCGGGCAATCCCGGCCCTGGTGGCTGGGGTGCCATCCTGCGCTTCAACGGCACCACCAAGGAGCTTTCCGGTGGCGAGGCCGAAACGACTAACAACCGCATGGAGTTGTTGGCGGCCATATCGGCGCTGAATGCGCTGAAGGAACCCTGCACGGTCGAGCTTCACACCGACAGCAAATATGTCATGGACGGCATTTCCAAATGGATCCATGGCTGGAAGAAGAACGGCTGGAAGACCGCCGACAAGAAGCCGGTCAAGAACGGTGAGCTGTGGCAGGCGCTGGATGAAGCCAACCGACGCCACAAGGTCACCTGGAACTGGGTGAAGGGCCATGCCGGCCACACCGAGAACGAGCGCGCCGACGAGCTCGCGCGGGAAGGCATGGCGCCGTTCAAGAAGGGCTCCTTCAAGCCGGCAGTATCAGCGCCGAAGCCGGATGCCCAGCCGAAGCAGCCGATGGCCGCGAGGGCGCGTCGGTCGACCCAGAGCTATTGAGTTCCGGCAGCCGGTCCACTTTCAGGCAGGAACCTCGATCGTGCCGATCCTCTACTATGTCACGCATCCCCAGGTTCAGATTGATGCCGCCATTCCCGTGCCGGAATGGGGGCTGTCCGACGTCGGGCGGGCGAGAGCCGTTGCCATGCTCGATCAGCCATGGGTCGGTGCAGTCCGGCGCATCGTGTCGTCGGGCGAACGCAAGGCAATAGAAACGGCCGAAATCCTGGCAAGCCATCGCCGCCTTGCGGTCGAGGTCAGGGAGCGGACGCATGAGAATGACCGGTCCGCGACCGGCTTCCTGCCGCCGCCGGAGTTCGAAGCGGTCGCCGACCAGTTCTTCGCCCACCCGCGCGAAAGCATTCGCGGGTGGGAGCGGGCCATCGATGCTCAGAACCGTATCGTGAGCGAGGTCGCGGTCGTGCTCGACGGCAATGACGCCGATGACATTGCGTTTGTGGGCCATGGAGGCGTTGGAACGCTCCTGCTGCTGTCTCTTAGCGGGCGGGAGATCAGCCGCGAGGCGGACCAACCGGCCGGCGGCGGCAACTATTTTGCCTACGATATCGGCGCCCGCCGCGTCATCCATGGATGGCGGCCGATCGACAGGCTGGAACAGCCCTAGACTCTCAGCGTATCAGCAGCGCCGTTCCCCAAAGTCCGAGCGCGAAGACCGTGTGCGCCACCAGGTTCAGCGCCCGGATCCGCATCGGATTGGGCCGCCTCGAGGCTGCCCATCCGGCACCCATGCCGGGCGCCAGCAGGAACCAGCCGGCGCCGACGGTGACGATCCCAAGGATAAAGGCCGGCAGGAAGGTCGGCGCGGCAAGCCAGTCCGTTCCAGCCAGCACTACCAGGATGATGGCGTAGACGATGCCGACGAAATAGTGAAACGCCCAGCCCAGCGCCACTTCGTGCGCGTAGGCTGCCGCGTCGCCGATATCATCGTGAAAGACCTTGTCGGTGAGATGCCAGACCCAGCGACCGACCGGTCCCCAGTTCGGCCGTGGCTGGCCAAACGCCTTGTGGAGCAGGATGGCCCAGAGATCCATCAGCACCGTGGCGCCGATGCCGATCACGACGGCGCGCCAGAAGACGTCAAACATCCTTGGGATCCCCCCGAAAGCCGGCAGTTCTGGGGTGCAAGCGGTCCTCGGGCGAGGTCAGCCTTGCGGCCCGCCCGACGCGACCGTTGAAGCCTAGAGCTGTCCGAGAATATGAGCCGCGCCCGACTCGTCGACGCCGGGCTTGGTCTCGACATTGATCGCGGTGACCTTGTCGTCGTCGACGATCATCGAAAACCGCTTCGAGCGCAGGCCCATGCCGGCGGCGGAAAGGTCGTTGTCGAGGCCGACCGCCTTGGCGAAATCGCCGCTGCCGTCGGCGAGGAACAGGATCTTGCCCTCACCGCCGGTGAAGCGCGCCCAGGCGCCCATGACATGGACGTCGTTGACTGACACGACGGCGATGGTGTCGACGCCGCGGGCCAGGATGGCGTCATGGTTTTCGAGATAGCCGGGCAGATGGTTGTTGCTGCAGGTCGGCGTGAAGGCGCCGGGAACACCGAACAGGACCACTTTCTTGCCCGGAAAAATCTCGGCTGAGGTGATCGTCTTGGCGCCGTCGTCGGTCATCGTCTTGAACGTTACCTCGGGCAGCTTGTCGCCGACGGAAATGGTCATGAGTTCCTCGCTTGGGGAATGGGAAGGATGCATGCTTGCGTAGCGAACTCGGCGGCGTCCTGCAACCGTTCGGGCAAGCTGGATCAAGGGAAAGGCAGCAGCCCTTCGACGGCACCGGCCGAGCTCGTCAGCGTGTAGTGAAGTCCGCCATCCGTTGGCGTTGCCGAGGGGCGGTCGAGGATCGGCACGGTGAAGATCAGCTTGCCGTCCTTTTCGCTGCGGGAAGGAGCGCCGAACATGTAATCCCGCTCGCCGGCGACGAAGAAATCCGCCGCGTCGGGGTCACCGGGAAAACTCGCCTCGACAACCAGCGTCTCATGATCGCCCGGCAGGACATTGATGCCGAAATCCGATCTCGCGGGCGCCGGCAACGCCGCGAAACTGGCCTTCACCAGCGCTGCATCGTCCGCATTGTCGGGGTCGGAACCAGGGTCGACCGTCAGCCGGGTCTGCACCGGTATGCAGATCGTTTCGCAAATGCCGAGGAAGACGTCGGCGTCGATGACGGCCGAATCCTTCGCTGCCGACAATTTGAACACCACCGGCAGCGAAACCGGATAGTTGTAGCCTGCCCATTTGCCATAACCATCGTCGTGGCGTTGCGGTGCCGGAAACGAGAGTGTGGCATCGGCAATATTGGTGCTGGCCGAAACATTGAGCTGCGGCGGCACGCCGGCGTCGCCCGGATCACGCCAATAGGTCTTCCAGCCCGGCTTGAGCGCGATGTCGAGAACGCCCTGGATGCGGCCGGCCTCGTCGGGTTTGCCTGATGTCACCAGCCGCACCTTGCCGCCTTCGCTGTTGTACCAGGCGGACGAGGAGGCGGTGGCGGGGAGAACGCTCGCCGACCCGATGGCGGTGCCGAGCAGCAGGATTTTCAAGCTTTGCATGGCGGTGATTTGATCGTCCGTTCGTGGCGGTGCAATGATTTCGTGGCCCTGCCGCCATCATATTTGCGTGACCCATGGTGGCAAGCCGTGGCGGCCTGGCACCATGGGCTTTGGTCGAATCCGGCGCGGCGCATCTTTTCGGCGCCCGGGAAACACGGTACCCTCCTGCCATGGATTTGTTGCGCCACAAAAAGACAGCTGCTGGACGCGGCTTTCTCGACGATCAGTTCCTGATTGCCATGCCTGGCATGAAGGACGACCGTTTCACGCGCTCGGTCATCTACATCTGCGCGCACAGCGACGAAGGCGCGATGGGCCTGATCATCAACCAGACACAGCAGATGCTGTTTCCGGATCTGTTGGTGCAGCTCGGCATCATGAACGAGCAGGAGGCGATCCGCCTGCCGGCGCAGGCGCGCGATTTCGTCGTGCGCAATGGCGGGCCTGTCGATCGCAGCCGGGGGTTCGTCCTGCATTCTGGCGACTACCGCGTGGAATCGTCGCTGACCGTTTCCGACGACATCTGCCTGACCGCGACGGTCGATATATTGCGCGCCATATCCTCGGGCCGCGGCCCGCGTCACGCGCTGATGGCGCTCGGCTATTCCGGATGGGGCGCCGGCCAACTGGAAACCGAGATCGCCGAGAATGGCTGGCTGACCTGTCAGGCCAGTCCCGAACTTCTCTTCGACGCCGACATCGAGCGCAAATACGATCGCATCCTCGCCTCGATCGGCATCGATCTCGCCCATCTCAGCCTGGCCGCAGGACACGCCTGAGCGCTTTTGCTGCCCGGGTCCTGTGGCTGGAAGCGGCGCAGCAGGACCAATGCATCGTAAACGCAGCAGTGCCATACGACGGCGCGCCGGAACTGTTCAGCCTGGAAGCGCGTAGACAGGCGAACCGGGTGTCCAGCTTGTCTATCCCCTATGCCGGCTCATAGCCGTATGCTTCGCCTTTACGCACGACGAGCCCGATACCTGGCCAACCAAGATGCGCTCCGGCAATCCACGTTCCAGCCTCGGCCGCGTCGTGGAAAACCTTCTGGCGTGTTGCACGTGCGGTCGATTGATCGTCGTCATAACCCCAACTCAATGCCGGATTGCCAAATTGCAAGACCGGCACATGAACGATGTCCCCGAAGAACAGGAAGCTGTCCTCGTTCGTGTCGAACGCGTAGCCGGTGTGACCGGGAGCATGGCCTGGCAGCGCAACTGCTCTCAACCGCTCAACCACCTGGTCGCCATCCCGCACAGGCTTCAGCAAGGATCGGAACCGCGCAAGACGTGTCTCGGCGAGAAAGCTTTTCATAGCTTCCTCGGCAATTGCGATCGCCTTCAAATTCGGGAAGAGCATCCGGTTGTCGCGGGTCAAAAGCCCGTACACATGATCCTGATGGGCATGGGTGAGCGCCAAGACCGTGATCGAGGCGGGATCGATGCCGGATTCGGTCAACGTCTGCTCGAGACGTCCTGTTGTTGGGGCCCAGCCTCCTCCGCCGCTGTCGATCAGAATGCCGTCAACGCCGGGACCTGCGAGGGCAAAGCAATTGACAGAGAGGCGTAGCGTCCCTGCCTGCGCGACTTGCGGTACCGGCTTGTTCTGCGAATCCCGCAGAAGGTCCGGCGGCATCTCAATATAGCCGTCCGAGAGCGACCAGACGCGCCAGGTGCCAGCCGTGCAGGCGAGGACGTTGTCGCCGCGGAATGTCACGATCATAAGGTACCTCAATCCACCGTTTCAGATCGAACCTAGGACAGAGCGGCTTATGAGGATAGGGCAGTTGCGTGACAAGGCCTCATGAGGGATATTCATAAATCATGAGAAATGAACTGAACGAACTCGCTACGTTCGCGATGGTCGCCCGGGAACGAAGCTTCACAATTGCCGCGGCAAAATTAGGCGTATCTCAATCTGCGCTGAGCCACACTATCCGCGGGCTTGAACAGCGGCTCGAGTTACGGCTTCTCGCTCGAACAACGAAGAGTGTCGCGCCAACCGCTGCAGGGGCCGCGCTTTTGAAAGATCTGTCTCCGGCGCTTGAGCAAATCGCTGCTGCCCTTGACGGGGCGCGAAGCCTCCGAAGCCGCCCCGCAGGCCGCCTTCGAATTATGATGTCACGCTCGGCTGCGGTAATGGTGTTGCTGCCGCGGTTCGCGGCATTCGCTGAGGCATACCCCGACATCGTTCTCGATGTGGTCACCGAAACAGGCCCTGTGGACCTCGTTGCCGACGAGTTCGATGCCGGAATCCAGCTTGGCGAATACATTCAGAAGGACATGATCGCGGTGCGCGTCACGCCGGAGTTGCGGCTGGCTGTGGTGGGGTCGCCTGACTATTTCTCGTCGCGAAGCATTCCGCAAAAGCCTAAGGATCTCAATGATCATCGATGCATAGCCCTGCGTCTTCCGGGCGGTCCACATCGGTGGGAGTTCGAGCGTGCACGAAAGTCAGTCACGATTAGCGTCAGCGGCCCGCTGATAATCGACGACACTCACTTGGTGATTCAGGCAGCGCTCGCTGGCGTTGGTCTCGGTCTCGCCTATGAAGAGCAGGTCGCGGAGCATATCGCACAGGGGCGGCTTATCCGTATCCTGGAGGAATGGACGCCACCAATTCCCGGCTTTTTCCTGTATTATCCCAGTCGTCAGCTCCAGCCGGCGGCGTTGTCCGCATTGGTCGACGCGTTGCGGCTCTCGCAGCAACAGTCGGTGCGCGACGGTCGAACCTCTCCATAACTTGCCTGAAAGCGGCCGGTCGTCACGAAGCGATGGACCTCTAAGCTTGAGTCAGCGGATACTGTTCCTTCAACGTCTTCAGCACCTGGTCGCCCGGCATCGGCGCGCCGAACATGAAGCTCTGCACATATTCGCAGCCCATCTGGCGCAGTTCCAGCGCATCGCGTTCGTCCGAGATGCCCTCCGCGACCACCGACAGGCCGAGCTCATGCGCCATGTTGACCATGGATTTGAGCAGCACGGCGCGCTTCGGCGTGCTGTCGTCGACAAAGCTCTTGTCGATCTTGATCGTGTCGAACGGGAACCGTGTCAGATAGGCGAGCGATGAATACCCCGTGCCGAAATCGTCCAGCGACAGGCCGATGCCGAGCTGTTTCAGCTTGGTCAGCACATGGGCGGTCTGCTCGGGATTGTCCATCACCAGCGACTCGGTGAGCTCGAGCCGGAAGCAACGCGGCTTCAGATTGGCCCGTGCGATGACCGAGCGGACATCGCTGACAAGGTCGCGGCGGATCAGCTGGCGGCTGGACAAATTGACCGAGACCGACAGTGGTGCGTCGCCGATCTGCTTCTGCCATCCGGCGAGGTCTTCCGCCGCCTGCTGCATGGCGAACAGGCCGAGCTGCACGATCAGCCCGCAGCTTTCGGCGACCGGAATGAAATCCGCCGGCGGGATCATGCCGCGGCGCGGATGGTCCCAGCGCAGCAAGGCCTCGAAGCCGGCGACGCTGCCGTCCTCCAGCCGCACGATCGGCTGGTAAGCCAGCGTGAATTCGCGCCGCTCGATGGCGCGCCGCAGGTCGGATTCGAACTGCAGCCGGTCGGTGCCGACGGTACGGAAGGCCGGGCGGAACGGCTCGATCCTGTCGCCACCAAAACGCTTGGCCTGGTGCATGGCAAGCTCGGCGTCCTTGACCATGTCCTCGGCCGAAGTCTGCGCCGAGGTCCATGTGATCAGGCCGATCGAGGCGGTCAGCACGATCTCGCGCTTGGCGAAGGTGATCGGGTTGTTGATCGCATGCTTGATGGCGTCCGCCACGCCGGCAATGCGGGCAGGGTCCTGTTCGGACAAAAGCATCAGCGCGAACTGGTCGCCGGCAAAGCGCGACAGCGAATCCTTCGGCTTCAACAGCCGGTGCAGGCGGCGCGCTATGGTGAGCAGGATGGTGTCGCCCGCCGAGATGCCGAGCCCGTCATTAACCTGCTTGAAGCGGTCGATGTCGATGACGAAGACGGTCGGACGCACCTTCTCTTCGGTGCGGGCGATCGAGATGATCGCTTCCAGCCGGTTCATGAACAGTTCGCGGTTCGGCAGGCCGGTCAGATTGTCGTGCACGGCGTCGTGCAGCAGCCGCTCCTCTGACTTCTTCTGCTCGGTGACGTCGACCATGGTGCCGACGCAGCGGATGACCTCGCCGTCCGATCCGATGACCGGCCGTGCCCGCAAGGCGAACCAGTGATAATGCCCGTCGGCGCCGCGCAGGCGGAAATTCTGCGCCACCCGGCCGCGTCGGTGCTCGAGCACCACATCGAGCGTCGTGCGGAACGTGTCGCGGTCGTCGGCATGCAGCACCGGCAGCCAGTTGCGCGCCGCACCACCAAGGCTGTTGGGCGCCAGGCCGAGCTGGATGCTCACGTCGGGTTTGGTGACGACGCGGTCGCGCAGCACGTCCCAGTCCCAAACCGTGTCGCCCGACCCGGCAACGGCCAGCGCCTGGCGTTCGAGGTCGGAGAACAGCCCCTGATGCAGTGCACCGCCGGCAAAGGCGTGCTGCATGACGGTGAAGCCGATCAGCAGGATGATCAGGATCAGGCCGCCGCCGAGCGCCGGCTGGGCGATGTCGTTGTCGAGCATGCCGGTGATCGCCATCCACGACCCGCATAGCCACAACAGCACCATGACCCAACTGGGCACCAGCATGATGGCGCGGTCATAACCACGAATGCCGAGGAAGATGATCAGGCCGAGCCCGGTCAACGCGGTGGCGGCAAAGGAGATGCGGGCGATGCCGGCGGCGACCGCCGGATCGACGATGGCCACGCCTGCAATCAGCACCAGCCCGAGGATCCAGACCAGCGCGCCGTAGCTGAAATGGCCGTGCCAGCGGTTGAGGTTGAGATAGGCGAACAGGAAGACCACGAAGGTCGCCGCAAGCGCCACCTCTGTTCCCGCCCGCCACATCTGCTCGTTGCCGGGCGAGATCTCGATGACCTTGTTGAGGAATCCGAAATCGACGCAGATATAGGCAAGCACCGCCCAGGCGAGGGCCGCGGTCGCCGGGAACATCGAGGTTCCCTTGACCACGAACAGGATGGTCAGGAACAGTGCCAGAAGGCCTGCAATGCCGATGACGATGCCGCGAAACAGCGTGTAGGAGTTGACCGAGTCCTTGTAGGCCTCGGGCTCCCACAGATAGACCTGCGGCAGCTTGGGCGAGGCGAGTTCGGCGATGAAGGTGATCACCGTTCCCGGGTTCAGCGTCACCCGGAACACATCGGCGTCGGGGCTGGTCTGGCGGTCGAGCGCGAAGCCCTCGCTGGGCGTGATCGCCGCAATGCGGGTGGCGCCGAGATCGGGCCAGAAGATGCCGGAATTGACCAGCCGGAAATGCGGCGCCACGATCAGCCTGTCGAGCTGCTGGTCCGTGGTGTTGGCCAGCGCGAACACCGCCCAGTCGCCGGTCGAGCGCGCGTCATTGGCCTCGACCTCGATGCGCCGCACGATGCCGTCAGGCCCGGGCGCGGTCGATACCTGGAAGTTCTCACCCTGGTTGCGGTAGATCTCGAAGGCGCGCGACAGGTCGAGCGCGACGTCGTCGCGGGCAATCTTGATCGGTTCGACGGCAAGGGCCGACGAAGCCGCGCACAGCGTCAGGATTGCCGCGAGGACAAAGGCGAACAGCGGCCCGTTTCGCAGGAAATTCGTCAAAAATCAGTCCTTCGTTCCTGCGTCCAGCGGATCGTCCGCGATCCGGGCGTAGAGGTAATGGTCCTGCCAGATGCCGTTGATCCTGAGATAGGATCTTAACAATCCTTCGCGCCGGAATCCGGCTTTTTCAAGCACGCGGATCGACCGGATGTTGTCGGGAATACAGGCCGCCTCGATCCGGTGCAACCTCAGCGTATCGAAGGCGAAGCGGGCCACGACCTTGACCGCGTCGGTCATCAGGCCACGCCCGCCGAAGCGCTCGCCGATCCAGTAGCCGACATGGCCGCTTTGCGAGACACCGTGGCGTATGTTGCCGAGCGTGATGCCGCCGGCCAGCTTGCCGCTCGACTTCTCGAAGATGAAGAAGGCGATCGCGGTTCCCTGCGCATAGTCTTCGCGATAGCGGCTGATGCGCAGCCGCCATGCCGTGCGGTCGAGCTCGTCGGGGGTCCAGCGCGGCTCCCACGGCTCCAGGAAGGCCCGGCTTTCGCCGCGCAATGTCGACCATTCCCGATAGTCGTTGGTGTATGGCACGCGCAGCGTGACGAGATTGCCCTTCAGCGCCGGCAGATCACGGCGAAAGAAAGCGAGCGCGAACACGGCGCTTTGGGGACTTAGACGGCGAGTCTGCGGGCCGTGGTCTGCGTGCCCGGAAGCGAATCGAGGATCGCCTCATATGGTGCCAGCGTACCCACGGGCCCGACAGCGGTAAGCGTCGGCTTGGTCGAGAACATCCGCGACGACAGGTCGGTCAGCCGCTCCACCGTCAGCGCCGACAGGCGCTCCATCAATTCCTCCTTGGCGATCGGCCTGCCGAACAAAAGCAGTTGCCTCGCGATCTGCGAGGCGCGGCTGGCCGGGCTTTCGGCGGACATGATCAGCCCGGCGCGATACTGGGCGCGAGCGCGGTCGAGTTCTTCCTGCAGGATGTTCTCGCCCGCCTTCTGCAACTCGTCGATGATGACAGGCACGAGTTCGGCGATGTCGCTCTGGCCGGTCGCGGCATGGACGCCGAAGACGCCGGTGTCGGAAAAGCCCCAGTGGAAGGCATAGACCGAATAACACAGGCCGCGTTTCTCGCGGACTTCCTGGAACAGGCGCGACGACATGCCGCCGCCGAGGATCATCGACAGCACCTGCGAAGCGTAGAAGTCGCGCACATGGTAGGCGCGGCCTTCGAAGCCCAGCACGATCTGTGCATCCATCAGGTCGCGGTCCTCACGAAAATCGCCGCCGACATATTGTGCATATTGCGGGATGGTGCTGTCGGCCTTGCTGCGGAAGCCGCCAAGCTGCTTCTCCACCTCGCGCACGAAATTGTCGTGCTTGATGTCGCCGGCGGCCACGATCACCATCCGCTCGGCGCCATATTGGCGTTCGATGAAATCGTGCAACTGCTTGGAAGTAAAGGATTTGACGGTTTCCGGCGTGCCCAGGATCGAGCGGCCGATGGTCTGGTGGCGAAAGGCCGTCTCGGTGAAACGGTCGAAGACGATATCGTCTGGCGTATCGTGCGCGGCGCCGATCTCCTGCAGGATGACGTGCTGCTCGCGCTCGAGCTCCTGCGGGTCGAATTCGGACTCCTGCAGGATGTCGGCGAGTATGTCGACGGCCAGCGGCACGTCGTCGGAGAGCACCCTGGCGTAGTAGGAGGTGGTCTCGACACTGGTGGCGGCGTTGATCTCACCGCCGACATCCTCGATTTCCGAGGCGATTTCGAAGGCCGTCCGCCGCTTCGTGCCCTTGAACGCCATGTGCTCGAGCAGATGGGCCATGCCATGCTCTTCATCACGCTCATTGCGGGCACCGGACTTGACCCAGGCACCCAAGGCAACCGACTCGATACTTGGAAGGGTTTCGGTGGCGACTGTCAGGCCGTTCGACAGACGGCTTACCTCAACACCCATATGGCTCGTACTCCCTAACGCGCCGCTCGCGCACGGCGGCTGACGTAATCTTCCACCATTTTCAGGTCGGATGGAAGTACCGTGTATTTTTCCTCAAATGTCATCAATCCACCTAGCCATGCGGGCAGGGCCGGCGAGACACCGCTGGCGGCCTCGACGGCGGCCGGAAATTTTGCCGGATGGGCGGTGCCCAGCACCACCATCGGCACGGCGCCCGATGCCTTGCCGGCCGCGACATGCATGGCCGCCGCGGTATGCGGATCCAGAAGATAATTGCTGGCCGCGAGCGTCGAACGGATGGTGGCGGCGACTTCGTCCATGGTGGCGCGGCCGGCGTCGAATTCGGACCGCATCCCATTGATTTCGCTGGCTTCTATGGTGAAGGCCCCGGACTGTTTCAGGCCGTCCATGTAGCGTCGCACGGTCGCCGCGTCGCGGTTGGAGGCTTCGAACAGCAGGCGTTCGAAATTCGACGAAACCTGGATGTCCATCGACGGTGAGGTGGTCGCAAAGACACCCTTGGTGCGGTACTCGCCGGTGGCGAAGGTGCGCGCCAATATGTCGTTGTCGTTGGTGGCGATGACCAGCCGTTCGATCGGCAGGCCCATCTTCTTGGCGGCATAGCCGGCGAAGATATCGCCGAAATTGCCCGTCGGCACGGTGAACGACACCGGCCTGTCCGGCGCGCCGAGCGACAGGGCCGAGGAGAAATAGTAGACGATCTGGGCCATGATGCGCGCCCAGTTGATCGAATTGACCCCCGACAGCGCCACCCGGTCGCGGAAAGCGTGGTCGTTGAACATGTCCTTGAGCAGGCCCTGGCAGTCGTCGAAATTGCCTTCGATCGCCAGCGCGTGGACGTTTTTGGCCTTCGACGTCGTCATCTGGCGCTGCTGCACCGGTGAAACGCGGCCATGCGGGAACAGGATGAAGATGTCGGTGCGGCTGCGCACGGCAAAGGCGTCGATCGCCGCGCCGCCGGTGTCGCCCGACGTGGCGCCGACGATGGTGGCATGCTGGTCGCGTTCGGCAAGCACATGGTCCATCAGCCGGGCGAGCAGCTGCATCGCCACATCCTTGAATGCCAGCGTCGGCCCATGGAAGAGTTCGAGGACAAACGTGTTGGGGCCGGTCTGGACAAGCGGGCAGACCGCCTCGTGGCGGAACGTGGCATAGGCTTCGCGCACCAGGCGCTCGAAAACCGGCGCCGGAATTTCGCCGTCAAGGAACGGCGACAGCACGCGGATCGCGAGATCGGGATAGGCAAGGCCACGCATGGCGCGGATCTCGGAAGCTGAAAACTGCGGCCACTCGCGCGGCACGTAAAGCCCGCCATCGCGCGCCAGCCCTGCCAGCACGGCATCGGAAAATCCAAGCGCGGGTGCTTCCCCGCGCGTACTCACATATTGCATGTCTCAGTCCCGTTGCCGCTTGGCTTTTGCGTTCACCACAAGGTGGTTAATTTCTGTGCCGGCTCCAGTCGCATTTTTGCCGCGCCGTTGATATACGTCACCAGCTTTACGAGAGGGAAGTGCAGTTTCATGGCGTTTCGTACATCACGTGGCCGCTTTTTGGCGGGTCTTGCGCTCACCGGCTTTATGCTCGCCGCCGCCGGCTGCCAATCGGGCGACAATGGCATCCTCAACCTCGGTTTCGGCAAGAAGGACCCGACGGCGCCTCCGCCTCCGCAGGATCCCAAGATTCTGGCCAGCCAGCTGAACGCCTATTGCCCGCGGGTGACGGTGCGCGACGGCACGGCCTTTTTCAACACCTATGCCAACGAGGTCAAGAAGGCCAAGCCGAAGCTCAAAAAGACCGGCGATGCCGCTGCAGATGCCGCAGCCCAGGCTGCGGCTGACGCCGCCGCCGCCACGCCGCCCGATGATTCCGCGAGGATCATCTACCAGGCGTCGATTTCCGACGTGACCCGCGATTGCAGCCGCGCCGACGGACAGCTGACGATGAAGATCGCGGTTGCCGGCAAGATCGTGCCGGGAGCGAAGTTTACGCCCGGCACCATCACCATGCCGATCCGCACCGCGGTGATGCACGGCACCGACGTGCTTTACTCGCAGATTCACCAGTACCAGGTCCAGGTAACCGATCCGTCGGTCGCCACCCAGTTCGTCTTCACCGATTCCAATGTCGTCGTGCCAGCACCGACGGCGCAGGATTATCAGGTCTATGCCGGCTATGACGAAACCGCGCCGAAGGCGACGACGGACAAGCCGAAGAAGACTCGCAGGAAGAAGGCCGCTGCGACGAACTGAGCGGTCATCGATACAGCGTGCGCCCGGCCGGGCGCGCGTCTCAGGCGTCGGCCGACCATTCCGACAGCGCCGCGATCACGCTTTTCAGCTCTGCCCAGCGGCGGATCACCGTTTCGGCGCCGGCCTCGGTCAGCGCGTCGGCATGGCCGGGATAGGTGTGACTGGCGCCGGTGAAGCCGATCACCCGCATGCCGGCTGCCCTGGCGCCAGCGACGCCGTGCACGGAATCCTCGATGACGAAAGTGTTGGCCGGGTTCGCGCCGAGTCTTTCCGCCGCGAACAGGAACACGTCCGGCGCAGGTTTGGTCTTTTTGCTCGGTATTTCCAGTGCCGAGAAGATGCGGCCGGCGAAGAACGGCAGCAGATGCACTTTCTCCAGCATGAATTCTATCCGCTCCGAGCGTGAGTTGGAGCAAATACAGCGTTGCGCAGTGACCGATACGACCGCTTCGCGCACGCCCTCGATGGCACGCACATCGCTGCGCAGTTTGCGGTCGACGAGTTCTTCGGCGCGGTCGATCAGCGACGCCTGGAACGGAATCTTGGACTTCTCCTCGATCCGCATCAGTATGTCCTTGAACGTCAGGCCCGCATAACTTTCGGCAATCTCCTCGGCCGAGATTTCATATCCGGCGAGCGTTATCAGCTCGGCCTCGACCCGCGCGGCGATGATTTCGGAATCGACGAGCACGCCGTCGCAATCGAAGATGACAAGGTCTGGCTGGGGCATGGTGATCCGGACAAGGAAAGGATGAAGCGGCCGTGAGGGCCTCGGGCGGCGCGGCATACACCAATGGCCCGGCCTTCGCAAACCTGGCAGGCCTATCCGCGAGCCTTCACCGAATATTTACGCTGATCGGTAACCATAACGGGGAGTAAACAGTAACGCGTGCCTTGGGTGTAAAAATGTCTGCCGTGCGTCTTCTCCACGAGTTGTCCCACGCTCCCCAGCAATCCGAATGGCTGGACACGATCCTCAAGGGCGACTGCGTGGCGGCCCTCGACCGGCTGCCGGAAAAGTCGGTCGACGTCATCTTCGCCGATCCCCCCTACAATCTGCAACTCGACGGCGATCTGCACCGGCCCGACCAGTCCAAGGTCGACGCGGTCGACGATCACTGGGACCAGTTCGAGAATTTCGAGGCCTACGATGCCTTCACCCGCGCCTGGCTTTTGGCGGCGCGCCGCGTGCTGAAGCCCAACGGCACGATCTGGGTCATCGGCTCCTATCACAACATCTTCCGGGTCGGCGCCAAGATGCAGGATCTGGGCTTCTGGATCCTCAACGACGTGGTCTGGCGCAAGACCAACCCGATGCCGAATTTCCGTGGTCGCCGTTTCCAGAATGCGCATGAAACGATGATCTGGGCTTCCCGGGACCAGAAGGGCAAGGGCTACACCTTCAACTACGAGGCGCTGAAGGCGTCCAACGACGATATCCAGATGCGTTCGGACTGGCTGTTCCCGATCTGCACCGGCGGCGAGCGGCTGAAGAACGACAATGGCGACAAATTGCACCCGACGCAGAAGCCTGAGGCGCTGCTCGCCCGCATCATGATGGCCTCGACCAAGCCGGGCGACATCGTGCTCGACCCTTTCTTCGGCTCCGGCACGACGGGTGCGGTCGCCAAACGCCTCGGTCGCCATTTCGTCGGCATCGAGCGCGAGCAGGCCTATATCGATGCCGCCAACGAACGCATCGATGCGGTGCGGCCGCTGGAGGATGCCGATTTGACGGTATTGACCGGCAAGCGCGCCGAGCCGCGCGTCGCCTTCGTCAGCCTCATCGATACCGGGCTGATGACGCCGGGCGCCACGCTTTACGACGCCAAGAAGCGCTGGGCGGCCAAGGTGCGCGCCGACGGCACGGTGGCGATCGGCGACAGCGCCGGCTCGATCCACAAGATCGGCGCCGAAGTGCAAGGCCTGGACGCCTGCAATGGCTGGACCTTCTGGCATTATGAGCGCAGCGGCGGGCTGACCCCGATCGACGAACTGCGCCGCATCGCCCGTCTCGGCATGGAGCGGGCAGGGGGCTGACCCCCTGCCGATTATCGCGTATCGCGTTGAATCAAAATCTCAGCGGATCGCCGCAAGCGATTCAGATCGCGCCTTGATTCCCAAGCGTTCAAGATCTGCTTGAAGCGTCCTGGCACCGGTGAACAGCACGGCTTGCCAGCCCGCGGCCTTGGCGCCGTCGACATTCTTCTGGCTGTCGTCGATGAACAGCGTTGCTGATGGTTCGAGGCCGAACGCAGCCACGTGATGGTCATAAATGTCCCGATCCGGCTTGATCTTGCCGATCTCGCCCGAGATGGTCACCCCGCGTGGCCGATTGAGGAAATCGAAGCGTTCGCGGGCTTCCGCCAAAGTGTCGGAGGCAAAATTGGTCAGCATGGTCACGTCGTGGCCGCTTTCGATCAGGCCAAGCATGATTGCGACGCTGTCGTCATAGGCGTGCGGCACCATGTCGTGCCAGTGGCGGCGGAAGTTGCGGATGTTTTCCGCATGGTCGGGATGCTCGGCAATCAGCAGCGCCTCTGCCTCCTCCCAGCTCCGGCCGCGATCCTGCTCGATGTTCCAGTCATGCGTGCAGACATTGTCGAAGAACCACTTCCTCTCTTCGGCATCGGGAATGAGGCGGCTGAACGGAATGTTCGGGTCGTAGTGGATCAGCACGCGGCCGATGTCGAACACGATGTGGCGGATCTCGGTCATGAAGCCTCTTTCAATGCGGGCGTTGCTTTTTCGTCGCGCCGGGTATCGCAGCCTCGATTGCCTTTTTCATGACAGTGGGCAGGGCCTCACTGGAAATTTCATGGGCCAGCGACCAGAAATGCCCAGCCGGCGCATCACCTTTGACGTGGGCGTGAAAGACTTCGAGCTCGAGCGCGAAATGGGTGAAGACATGCGTGATTTTTCCGGCGCGCAGCCAGTCGCCGGGAAAGGGCGCCGCCGCCTGCGTGGTGGCTCCGTCCACCCGCGCGGTCCAGCCCGTTGTCGGCACCTCGGTCATGCCGCCAAGCAAACCTTTCTCCGGCCGTTTGCGCAGAAGAATGGCACCATCCTCACGCATGGCGACGAAAGCAGCGCCGCGTCGCTGCGGTTTGTCGGCTTTGGGCAGCCGCACCGGGAAGTTTTCAGGGTCGCCCGAAACGACGGCACTACAGCTCTCGCGCAGCGGGCACAGCATGCAGCGCGGCCGGCGCGGGGTGCAGATCGTGGCGCCGAGATCCATCATCGCCTGGGCGAAATCGCCCGGCCTCGCCGTCGGCACCATGGCCTCGACATGGGCGCGTATCTCGGTCTTGGCTTCGCTGAGCGGCGTGGTGATCGAAAACAGCCTCGATATGACGCGTTCGACATTGCCGTCGACTACGGCGGCGGGGCAGTCGAAAGCGATCGCCATGATCGCCGCCGAGGTGTAGGCGCCGATGCCGGGCAGGTCTCTCAACCCGGCCTCGGTGTCGGGGAACCGGCCGCCACGCGCCGCCACCAGATCGGCGCAGGACTTGAGGTTGCGGGCGCGGGAGTAATAGCCGAGCCCCGCCCAGGCCTTCATGACGTCCTCGGTCGGTGCCGCTGCCAGTGCCTCGACATCGGGCCATTTCTCGACGAAGACGCGGAAATAGGATTTCACCGCCTCGACGGTGGTCTGCTGCAGCATGACTTCGGACAGCCAGATGCGGTAGGGGTCGGGCCGCACGCCGCGTGCATGCTCGCGCGGGCTCACCCGCCACGGCAATTCACGATGATGCACGTCGTACCAGGCAAGCAGGCGCGACGCGGTATCATCCGGCATTGCCTTGCGTGTCTGGGCCTTGCGGGTCTGGTCTGCTGGTGCCATTGATCGTGTATTGGCCTGGCCGGTAATCTGCTGGGGTCGTGGCTGGAGAACGTACATGGCAGGGAGAACGCCCTACGGCAATCCCGTCCCGGTGAGCGATCTTGCCACCAAAATCCTCGACCCGGTGCTGCGCAAGCGGGCAGGCATCTCGATTGGTCTCGTTCAGTCCTGGGAAGAGATCGCTGGACCGCGCCTCGCCAGCCGCTCGCGGCCGGAGAAAATTCAATGGCCGCGCCGCCTGCATGAGGACGATCCGTTCGAGCCGGCGGTATTGGTCATTGCCTGCGAAGGCATGGCGGCACTTCATCTGCAGCACGAGACCGGCGAGATCATCAACCGGGTCAACGCCTTCCTCGGCTTTACGGCGATAGGCCGCATCAGGATCGTGCAAAAACCGGTGACGACGGACAAGGGACGGCCTAAACCGACCTTCAGGCCGTTGACGGTGGCGGAGCAGACCAGATTGTCCAATACGGTCGAGCTGATCGAGGATGACGGCCTGCGTGCCTCGCTGGAAAGGCTTGGCGCAACCATTTTGGGTGAAAGGAAGCCAAAAACCCCTTGAAGACAGTCATGGATTTGTCGTCAACATCTCGCATTCGTGATCGCCTTTGTCAGGTTTCGCGATTGGATTGGGGATGGAGATGCCTTAATTCGCGCCAACTCTCGCCTTTTCGTGCCTTTGCATTGCAAAATTCAAACCTTGTCAGGTGATTCGTATGAACCGTCCTCCGTTCGGCAAAAGTCTGTCTCGCAGAAACGTCCTGTCTTCGCTGGCCGCCATTCCGGCGGTGGCCCTGCTCGCCGCCTGCAGCGACTCCGGCGAACAGGCCAAGGCGGCGGATGTGAAGCCCGCGGATCCGGCCGCCCCCGCAAAGCCGGCCACGCCGGCTGCCGCTCAGGTTCCCGAGTCCCAGGGCAATGTCGACATGGCGGAACTGCTGAAGCCGGGCGCACTGCCCGACAAGCAGCTTGGCAAGGATGACGCCAAGGTCACCATCGTTGAATACGCCTCGATGACCTGCCCGCATTGCGCGCATTTCGCCGAAACCACCTTCCCGGACCTGAAGACGAAGTACATCGACACCGGCAAGGCGCGCTATATCCTGCGCGAATTCCCGTTCGATCCGAGCGCGGAAGCCGGGTTCATGCTGGCGCGCTGCGCCAAGGATAACTATTTCCCGATGGTGGACGTGCTGTTCAGGCAGCAGGCGAACTGGGTTGGCGTGTCGAACACCAAGGATGCGCTGCTGCAAATCTCGAAGCTCGCCGGTTTTACACAGGAGTCCTTCGAGGCCTGCTTGACGGACCAGAAACTTCTGGACGATGTGAGATCGGTCCAGAAGCGCGGCGCCAATGAATTCAAGGTCGACTCGACACCGACCTTCTTCATCAACGGTAAGACCTACAAAGGGGCGATGTCGATTGAGGAAATGTCGGCCATCATCGACCCTCTGCTCTGACATCAGTTCAGCGCTGAAGCGGCAGTGCTCCGGCGCTGCCCTGCCTTTTGTCTTGCCGCGGGTTCTCTCCGCAAAGCCGCGGAACACTTTTGCTGAACACGCCTATGAGGCGCGCGAATGAGGTTTTCGCGCCTTCGCCTCCTCGGTTTCAAGTCCTTCGTCGAGCCCGGCGAGTTCGTCATCGAACGCGGCCTGACGGGTATTGTCGGGCCGAACGGCTGCGGCAAGTCGAACCTTGTCGAGGCGCTGCGCTGGGTGATGGGCGAAAGCTCCTACAAGAACATGCGCGCGTCTGGCATGGACGATGTCATCTTTTCCGGTTCAGGCACACGGCCCGCCCGCAACACCGCCGAAGTCACGCTTTTCCTCGACAACAGTGATCGTTCGGCGCCCGCTGCCTTCAACGACGCCGACGAGTTGCAGGTGTCGCGCCGCATCGAGCGCGAGGCGGGCTCGCTCTACCGTATCAACGGCAAGGAAGCGCGCGCCAAGGATGTGCAGCTTCTGTTCGCCGACCAGTCGACCGGCGCGCGCTCGCCCTCGATGGTCGGGCAGGGCCGTATCGGCGAACTGATCCAGGCCAAGCCGCAGGCGCGCCGCGCCCTGCTCGAAGAGGCGGCCGGCATTTCCGGCCTGCACACCCGCCGCCACGAGGCGGAACTTCGGCTGAAGGCGGCCGAACAGAATCTGGAACGCCTGGACGACGTCGTCGGTGAACTGGAAAGCCAGATCGAAAGCCTGAAGCGCCAGGCGCGCCAGGCCTCGCGCTTCAAGAACCTGTCGGCCGATATCCGCAAGGCCGAAGCGACGTTGCTGCATCTGCGCTGGACGCTGGCCAAGACGCAGGAAGGCGAGGCACGTTCTGCGCTGGCTGTTGCCACGGCACTGGTCGGCGACCGCGCCGCCGCGCAGATGAACGCGGCCAAGGAACAGGGCATCAGCGCTCATCGCCTGCCCGATCTGCGCGATGCGGAAGCCGCCGCCGCCGCCGCCTTCCAGCGCCTGTCGATCGCCAGGTCGCAGATCGAGGAGGAGGCCGGCCGCATTCGCAACCGCCAGGCTGAAATCGAGCGCCGCCTGCAGCAGCTCGACGGAGACATCGCCCGCGAAGAGCGGATGGTGCGCGACAATGCCGATGTCCTCGAACGGTTGCGCACCGAGGAAGCCACGCTGAATTCCGAAAACGCTGGTGCGGCCGAGCGCGAGGCCACCACCCGCGCGGTGTTCGAACAGGCGGCATCGACGCTGGCGCAAAGCGAAGCCAGGCTCGCCACGCTGACCGCCGAACGCGCCGAGGCCGCCGCTTCGCGCCATCAGATCGAGCGCACGCTGCGCGAGACCGCCGAGCGCCGCGATCGCTTCGCCCGCCAGCTCGCCGAGGTCGACCGCGAATTGTCGGATATCCTCTCCAAGGTCGCCGGCCTGCCGGATCCGGCTGAAAAGCGCGTCCTGGTCGAGCAGGCCATGGCACTGCTGGAAGAATCCGAGGCCGCCGTGGCGCAGGCCGAACAATCGGTCATCGATGCCCGCGCCGCCGAAAGTGCTGCCCGCCCGCCGCTTCAGGATGCAAGGGCCGACCTGGCGCGGATCGAGACCGAAGCACGCACGCTGGCCAAGATACTCAATGCCGCCAGTGGCGATCTCTTCCCTTCGGTGCTGGAGCAGATCAGCGTCGAGCGCGGCTTCGAGACGGCGCTGGGTGCTGCCCTTGGCGAAGACCTCGACGTGCCGCTCGACCGCAGCGCGCCGGCGCATTGGGGCGAAAGCCAGATCCAACCCGGCGACGCGGCCCTACCGGAAGGCATCAAGAGCCTCGCCAGCGTGGTTCGTGCCCCGGCGCAGCTTGCCCGCCGCCTGGCGCAGATCGGCATTGTCGAGGCCGCGGACGGCCGCCGGCTGCAGGCGCTGCTTGCGCCTGGCCAGAGGCTGGTCAGCCGCGAAGGCGCGCTGTGGCGCTGGGATGGCCTGACCGCCAGCGCCGATGCGCCGACGGCCGCCGCACAAAGGCTGGCGCAGAAGAACCGGCTTGCCGAACTCGACGCCGAAGCGGTGCAGGCGACGCTCGTCCTGCGCCAGGCCGAGGAAGCGCTGGCACGGGCCGAGCAGGCGCTTCGCCAGGCGAGCGAGGCCGAACGCAACACACGCCAGGCCGGACGCGATGCCCAGCACCGGCTGGACGCGGCCCGCAATGCGCTGGCCGAGGCCGAAAAGGCTGGTGGCGAGCTGGCGAGCCGGCGCGCGGCGCTGGATGAGGGGCGCGCGCGCATCGTCGACAGCCATGAGGAAACCTCGGCGGCTTTCGTCGAGGCCGAAATGCTGCTGCAGGACGCGCCGGATCTCGGCGACCTGCAATTGCAGCTCGAACAGTCCTCGGCCAATGTCTCCCGCGACCGCGCCACGCTTGCCGACGCGCGGGCCGTCCATGAAGGGCTGCGGCGCGAGGCCGAGGCGCGGACGCGCCGGCTCGATGCCATCGGCGCCGAGCGCAGCAACTGGCTGGTACGCGCCGAAAACGCCTCGACCCAGATCGCCTCGCTCGGTGAACGCAAGGCCGAGGCCGAGGCCGAGCGCGAACGACTGGCCGACGCGCCCGATGAGATCGACGCCAAGCGGCGCGCGCTGCTGTCGCAATTGACCGAGGCCGAGACCTTGCGCAAGGCGGCCGCCGACCGGCTGCAGGAAGCGGAAAACAGGCAGGCCGATCTGGACAAGGCGGCCACATCAGCCATCCAGTCACTGGCCGAGGCGCGCGAGACCCGTGCCCGTGCCGAGGAAAGGCTGACGGCGGCCGACGAGCGCCGGCTGGAGGTCGAGGCGCGTATCCAGGAAACGCTGAACACGCCGCCGCATCTGGTCATCCGCCACACCGGCCTGGAAGCCGACGACCCAATACCCGAAATGGCCGAAATCGAACGCCAGCTCGACCGGCTGAAGATCGAGCGCGAACGGCTCGGCGCCGTCAATCTGCGCGCCGAGGAAGAGCAGAAGGAGCTCTCCGACCGGCTCGAAGCGATCGTTACCGAGCGCGAGGACATCATCGAGGCGATCCGCAAGCTTCGGCAGGCGATCCAGAGCCTCAATCGCGAAGGCCGCGAGCGGCTTCTGGCCGCCTTCGACGTCGTCAACAGCCACTTCCAGCGTCTGTTCTCGCATCTGTTCGGCGGCGGCACGGCGGAATTGCAACTGATCGAATCCGACGATCCGCTCGAGGCAGGCCTCGAAATCCTTGCCCGCCCGCCCGGCAAGAAGCCGCAGACCATGACGCTGCTGTCCGGCGGCGAGCAGGCGCTGACGGCGATGTCGCTGATCTTCGCCGTCTTCCTGACCAACCCGGCGCCGATCTGCGTGCTCGACGAAGTCGACGCGCCGCTGGACGATCACAATGTCGAGCGCTTCTGCAATCTCATGGACGAGATGGCCAAGACCACCGAGACGCGATTCGTCATCATCACCCACAACCCGATCACCATGGCGCGCATGGACCGGCTGTTCGGCGTGACCATGGCCGAGCAGGGCGTCAGCCAGCTCGTTTCGGTCGACCTCCAGGCCGCCGAGGCGATGCGCGAGGCGAGCTGATCCATCCGGGCTGCCGGATCGCCGCTGGCAGGATTCGTCTGGCGACAAAAAAATCTCATCCTGCTCCAACGACAATCTGGAACCGCCGCACACGCGGCATGCCGGCCGCCTAGAAATAGGTTCTCGGCGCGATAAGGTTGTTCTGCTGGCGCAGATAGAAACAATAGAAGCCGAATGCGGCAGCAAACCACATGAAGGCCTCGCCCATCGCCAGCCGGTTGTTCGAATTGCTGAGGATGGTGAGGGCAAAGAAGACCAGCGTCGAGATATAGCAGGGCCAGGCGACCGGCGCGATGAGCCTGGCCCGCGCGGCCAGCAGGACCTGCCTGGCCGACCAGATGTAGAGAAAGGCAAAGAAGGCCAGCCCGACCACGCCATAGCGCACGGCTATCTCCAGATAACCGTTGTGGAAGACGTTAAAGATCATCGGATGATAGGTTCTGTTCTGCCATTCGGTGAGCCAGCTGGAACTGGCTCCGAAGATCGGGTGGCGTTTCCAGACCTCGATCGCGTCGTACCACAGCATGAGCCTTTCCCTGGCCGCGAGCGGGACCGTACTGCTTGCGATGGCGCGGTCGAAGGCCGGCAAGACGCCATGGCTCAAAACATCCGAAACCAGCCCCCTGACGAAGATCATGGTGTCGCCGGCCGTGGACCAGAAGATGTCGTGTGCGGCGACAACGCCGGCTGCCACGATTGCCAGCACACCGCCCCCGACCATCAGCTCGCGGCGATGGCCTCTCGTCAGCGTCATGACTGCCAACACGAGCAGGGCGAGCGCCAACGCGAGCCAGACCCCCTTTGATCGCAGCGCAATGATGTTGACGAGAGCAAACACAAGGACGGCTGTCGATAGCGCCCAGTGCAGGCTCCTGGTCACTTTGTCCAGGTCGGTTCTTTGGGCCGTGTAAGCCATGAACTGCAGCGTGCACAAGAAGATGAAACCAGCCGACACCGACGCATGGATGGGATTGTTGAAAAGCCACGGCTCCGGTCTGGTGCCGTGAAGCATGTCCGAATAGCCGGTGTCAGCCGCCAGGAAGACAAGGCTGAGGATCATGAACCAGAGGACGAGCCGCGCCGGCCGCCTGACAAACAGCAGGAGGGCGAAGCCGGTCGTCGCATAAAACAGCGGAAACAGATAGATGCCTTCGGCGCTGCCCAACTGGTGGGTGCCTAAATAGACGATCGCCAGTCGGATGAAGGCATAGAGCGACCAACCCATGCACAGACCGCCGACCCAACCGATCAGTGGCTTGCTGTAGGTCCACAAATCCACCCTGAACCAGCGGATGAGCGCGACCAAGGCCAGGGCCAGGCCCGCATAGCGATAGGTGTGGCCTTCGCGCCAGACCGCCGAGACCAAAGCCAGAATGGCGAGTGCCGCAAGCAACAGAAGCAGGGTGTTGCGCGGCGTGTCCTCCCTGGCGTAGTCCACGGTTTCCCGCGGCAAGGGCGGCCGCAGCAGCACGTGGTGCAGGCGGCGCAGCTCGTCGATGGCTCGCAATGCCCCGGCACTTAGCCGACTCGGCCCGCGAAGCCTTGCGGATTTATAGCTGCCCGAAGGGCCGGCTATGTCGGAAATCGCGCTGCTCCTGGCAAAGCCAAGCACGTTTTGGCGAGCCGAATAGACTTTCAGGCCGGTATCCCAAAATCGTTCGAGTGCGACGTCCCACGGCATTTTCATCACCGCGAGCGCCGACAACAGCCCCTGTGCCCCCTCCCGTGTCACCAGATAGGCGGCGGCCGAGCCTTGTGGGCCATGCAGCGCTCGACCAATCTCGTCGCCTTGCGTCGTCGCCACGGCACGCATGAAGAAGCTCATGCGATGGTTGGTCAGCTTTATGACGTCGAAATCCGGCACCGCGGCAATGATGGCCTCGATGCGCCGTATGGTGTTTTCGCCGAAGAAGACGTCGTCCTCGACAATCAGGCCATGGGCGCCGCCGCCGGCCAGGAACGTTTCCAGCGCTTGGATATGGCTGCGATAACAGGCATATTCGCCGGGCAGGATGTCGCGCCCGCTCAGCTTGCGCGCCGTTGGAAGATCGATCTCCGTCCAGTCCTCCTTGGCGAGCGCCCGGCCGTCGATGGCGGCAACGCGCTGCAAGGTGAGCCCGGCCGCCTCGGCGCTGGCGCACAATTCGCTCCAGCGACCGGTTTGGCGATCGAGGTTGATGGCGAAGATAGGAAGGTTCATTGAAATTCCACGTTGGACCGCCACCCCTTCGATGACCTTGTATGGAAAGGGGGAGATGTTCAAGGCGATACTGTTCAGGCCATGTGCAACATGGCGGCCCCGATTTGCCGGCCCTCATCTGTCCAGAACGGACCTTGTGCGCTTGGCTGGGGCGCCAGGATTCGAACCTGGGAATGTCGGTACCAAAAACCGATGCCTTACCACTTGGCGACGCCCCAATAGCCGTCAGAGTCGCTTGTGCGGCGCGTTATTAGCAGAGCAGCCGAAAAGCACAATGCTTATGCGAGGGCAGGAACGCCCCGATCGAGCAATCCACAAGGCAGCCGGATCCCATTCGGGTGGGCTATTGCCCCCAGACAGCCAGCTCATTTCCGGCCGGATCGACGAAGTGGAAGCGCCGGCCGCCGGGAAACGGGAAGATCGGCTTGATGATCGTGCCGCCTGCACTTTCGACGGCGCCGAGGGTTTCCTCGAGGTCGTCGCTATAGAGCACGGGCAGCGGCTTGGCTGGTGCTTCCGCGGCATCGGCCTGAAAACCGCCATCCAGGCCCTCGGCAAAGGCCGAATAGGTTGGCCCGTAATCGGTGAACGACCAGGCAAAGGCGGCACTGTAGAAAGCCTTCAACCGGTCCAGCGTGCCGCCGGTCGCCGGCATTTCCAGATAGTCGAGTTTTCCGGTCAGTTGCATGGAGCACCTTTGTTCTCTTTATGTTCTAGTCATCAAGTCGTGAGGTGGCAAGTCTTTTTGACGCATGCCCAAGCGAGGCTTTTTCTTAATCGATTGTAGCGGCGGGACGGCTCCGCCGGCGCTTGCCTTTCGCACTGCAGCATCATATCGGTCCAAAGTCGGACCAGGGTGGAACCTTCCGTTTCGCCAATCTTTCCAATCTCCTGCAACCGGAGAGCAAAGCATGACCAAATGGGTTTTCACCTTTGGCGATGGTGCGGCGGAAGGCCGTGCCGGCGACAAGAATCTGCTGGGCGGCAAGGGCGCCAACCTGGCCGAGATGTGCAGCCTGGGCCTGCCGGTGCCGCCAGGCTTCACCATCACCACCGAGGTCTGCAATGCCTACTATGCCAATGGGCGCGCCTATCCGGCGGGGCTGGAAGGCGACGTCGCGGTCGCGCTCGATCACATCGGCCGGCTGACCGGGCGCCGGTTCGGCGATCCGTCGAAGCTGCTGCTGGTGTCGGTGCGCTCCGGGGCTCGCGCCTCGATGCCGGGCATGATGGACACTGTGCTCAATCTTGGCCTCAACGACGAAACGGTCGAGGCGCTGGCCACCGATTCCGGCGATGCGCGCTTTGCCTATGACAGCTACCGCCGCTTCATCCAGATGTATTCCGATGTCGTCATGGGCCTCGATCACGAGGTGTTCGAGGAAATCCTCGAAGACCAGAAGGCAAGCCTCGGCCATGAGCTCGACACCGAGCTGACGGCCATCGAATGGCAAGGCGTGATCGCGCTCTACAAGGCCAAGGTCGAGGAAGAGCTCGGCAGGCCGTTCCCGCAGGATCCGCAGGAGCAGCTCTGGGGCGCCATCGGCGCGGTGTTCTCGAGCTGGATGAACAACCGCGCCATCACCTACCGGCGCCTGCACGACATCCCCGAAAGCTGGGGCACGGCGGTCAACGTCCAGGCCATGGTGTTCGGCAATATGGGCGAGACTTCGGCCACCGGCGTCGCCTTCACCCGCAACCCATCGACCGGCGAAAAGCAGCTCTATGGCGAATTCCTGGTGAACGCACAGGGTGAGGATGTCGTCGCCGGCATCCGCACGCCGCAGAACATCACCGAGGCCGCCCGCATCGCCGCCGGCTCCGACAAGCCGTCGCTGCAGAAGCTGATGCCGGATGCCTTCCAGTCCTTCGTCACCATCTCCGACAGCCTGGAAAAGCACTATCGCGACATGCAGGACCTCGAATTCACCATCGAGCGCGGCAAGTTGTGGATGTTGCAGACCCGCTCGGGCAAGCGCACCGCCAAGGCGGCACTGAAGATTGCCGTCGAAATGGCAAGGGACGGCCTGATCACGAAGGAGGAAGCCGTCGCCCGCATCGACCCGGCCTCGCTCGACCAATTGCTGCACCCGACCATCGACCCGAAGGCCGCGCGCGACGTCATCGGCGTCGGCCTGCCGGCATCGCCGGGCGCTGCCACCGGCGAGATCGTCTTTTCCTCCGGCGATGCGGAGGACCTGAAGGCACAGGGCCGCAAGGCGATCCTGGTGCGCATCGAGACCAGCCCCGAGGATATCCACGGCATGCATGCGGCCGAGGGCATCCTGACCACGCGCGGCGGCATGACAAGCCACGCCGCCGTCGTCGCGCGCGGCATGGGCAAGCCTTGCGTCTCGGGCGCCGGGTCCCTGCGCGTCGACTACAAGGGCGGCACGCTGCTCTCGATGGGACAGACCTTCCGCAAGGGCGACATCATCACCATCGACGGCGGCAACGGCCAGGTGTTGAAGGGCGCCGTGGCGATGCTGCAGCCCGAACTGTCGGGCGATTTCGCCGCGATCATGGAATGGGCCGACGCGGTGCGGCGCATGAAGGTGCGCACCAACGCCGAAACGCCGCTCGATGCCCGCATGGCGCGTTCCTTCGGCGCCGAGGGCATCGGACTTTGCCGCACCGAGCACATGTTCTTCGACGGTGCCCGCATCGTCGCCATGCGCGAGATGATCCTGGCCGACACCGAGAAGGACCGGCGTGCCGCCCTTGCCAAGCTTCTGCCCATGCAGCGCTCGGATTTCCTGGAACTGTTCGAGATCATGGCCGGCCTGCCGGTGACGATCCGCCTGCTCGATCCGCCGCTGCACGAATTCCTGCCCAAGACCGAGGCCGAAATCGCCGAGGTCGCGGCCATCATGAATGTGTCGCCCGACAAGCTCAGGCAGCGCACCGAGGCCTTGCACGAATTCAATCCGATGCTTGGCCATCGCGGCTGCAGGCTGGCCGTCTCCTATCCCGAGATCGCCGAGATGCAGGCACGCGCCATTTTCGAGGCTGCAGTCGAGGCCGGCCAGAAGGCCGGCGCGCTGGTTGTGCCCGAGATCATGGTGCCGCTGGTCGGCCTGGTGAAGGAACTCGACTACGTCAAGGCGCGCATCGATGCGGTCGCCAAGAGCGTCATGGATGAGAGCGGCGTCAAGATCGATTACCTGACCGGCACCATGATTGAGCTGCCGCGCGCGGCGATCCGCGCCCATGTCATTGCCGCTACAGCCGAGTTCTTCTCCTTCGGCACCAACGACCTCACGCAGACCACGTTCGGCATCTCTCGCGACGATGCGGCCTCGTTCCTGGAGACCTACCGCCAGAAAGGCATCATCGAGCAGGATCCGTTCGTCTCGCTCGACATCGATGGCGTCGGCGAACTGGTGCGCATGGCCGCGCAGAAGGGCAGGGCGACACGCCCCGACATCAAGCTCGGCATCTGCGGCGAACATGGCGGCGACCCGGCATCGATCCGCTTCTGCGAGGAGGTCGGGCTCGACTATGTGTCGTGCTCACCCTATCGCGTGCCGATCGCCAGGCTGGCGGCCGCGCAGGCCGCGGTACAGGTGGCGAAAGCGGAGCGCGGATAGGGAGATCAAGGCATTGCGCAATCGCACCGAGATGAAGCGGGAGCGTGCTGTCTGAAGGACGACTGATCATCAGGCTACCGAATGGCGCTTGCACCAGTGCGGTCAAATTGCCGCGCCATGCATTTTTCTGCTATCCATCGTCCGATTTCCGCCTTCATGCGGGTCTTTGGATGCCGGCTTGAAATCGCCAATCAGGAATTCGGTTGATGCGTCTGCTGCAAAGACATCTCTGCACGATCGCCATGTCGTTGGTGGCTGTATGCACCGCCCATGCCGCGACGCTGGTCGAGCCCACGCTGCACATCAAGCCCGCGGCGAGCGGAGCGGGCCGCGTTGCGCTCACGCTCGACGCCTGCGACGGACAGACCGACACGCGCATTCTCTCGGTGCTGGTGGAAAACAAGATCCCCGCCACCATTTTCGTCACCGGAATCTGGCTGAAGCGCAATGCGGCGGCCGTCGAGATCATGCGGGCGCATCCTGACCTTTTCGAACTGGAAAATCACGGCGGCCACCACATTCCGGCGGTCGACTCGCCGCAAAAAATCTATGGCATAAAGAGCGCCGGAAGCCCGGATGCCGTGCTGGCCGAAGTCGAGTCAGGGGCCGCGGCGCTTGCCAGGACCGGTGAGCCGGCGCCCAAATGGTTCCGCGGTGCAACCGCCGAATATAGCCCCTCGGCGATCGCGATGATCCGCAAGCTCGGCTTCAAGATTGCCGGCTTCTCGATCAATGGCGATGGCGGTTCGCTACTCGGCGCCAAGGAAACCGCCAGGCGCATCGCCGCGGCCAAGGACGGCGACGTCATCATCTCACACATCAACCAGCCGACCCACGCCGCCGGCGAGGGCGTGGTGCAGGGTCTGCTGGCGCTGAAGGCCAAAGGCGTGACCTTCGTGCGCCTCGACGACGCCGACGGCACGGGCAATCACGGTACCACGGACTGATCCCGCAGCACGTGCTGGAGCTGACTCTTGCTCAACCCGGCTTGGCTTCGATCGTGACCTTGCTGGCGTAGAACGCACCGTGGTCGCGGATTTCGGTCATTTCGTCGAAAGGCCGCTCGTAAGCCCACATCGCATTCTGACCGGTTTCGCCGGCAGGCAGCACGCTCCAATAGCTGGCATCGCCCTTGTAGGGGCAATGGGTCGAGTGTTCGGTGCCGCTCAGCCTGTCGAAATCGATGTCGGCGAACGGAATGTAGAAGACGGCGGGATAGGGCGCTTCGGTCAGCACCTTGGCCTTGGTGGACGACGCGATGACCGTATCGCCGGCGCGCACCGTGACGGTGCCGATATAGGGCTCGATGGTGATGATCTTGTCGGGGTTGCGCTGGAAGCCGGGGGCCGGATTGGCGATCTTGTCCATGCTGGTTCTCCTTGCGTGGCCCCTTAAAGTGTGGCGGGCACAGCTGTTGCGCAAGGTGGGTTCGGATCACGAAAACAGGCGCGCCAATCGCCGAGGCGTGGCACGACAGGGCTTTCGAGCGTCAGCCGAGGCTCAGGCGGCGGTCTTGAATGCGTCCATCAGTCCGGCATAGGCGGCCGCGATGCCCGCAACCGGGTTGCTGCTTCTGGAAACGGTCTCGACTTTCAGCGAGCCGCCGCCGGTCGGCAAGGTGAGCAGCAGGAACTGGCGATTGCCTCCAGCGCCGACGGATGCGGCCGCGACGTGCTGGCCTTCCCCTTCGTTCTGGACGCACATCTTGAACAGCAGCGTGCCGCCGACCGCTTCAAGCGCGCCGCCGACAACTTCAACAAATTCGTCTTCGGAAACAGTCTTTTCGTCCGGCACCAGATCGGCCAGGCTTTCGGCAAGTGTGCTCTCAAGGGCTTTTTCGTCGAGCTGCGTGTCCATGCGAACCTCTTTCAGTCGCCAATCGCCCCCTTTACCCGTTAACGAAGCTTAACGCCGACGATGGCCGGATTGTGGCGGATTTCCCGGTCATTTCGTGGGATAGGACACCGTCGCGGCTGACATGTTTTTGACCCTCCTGCCATCGCGGTGGCACGAATGCCCAGCAGTCCAAAATCCAAAACATGTCAAAATTCAACTGCTTGCCGTTGCGGCACGGGTCCCGAAATTCGTGTCCCGCGCGAGCGGGTGACTGGACAATCCGCCGGTTCGCTTCACAATGCGCCAAAGCTACGACGCAAAATGCGCGAGGGAGGAAACCGGATGCTGGGGCTGATGCAGGAATGGCCGCTGCTGTGCCACAAGCTTATCGACAACGCCGAACGGCAGCATGGAGTGCGCGAGATCGTGTCGCGCTCAATCGAGGGGCCGATCGTGCGCACCACCTATGCCGACCTCCATCGTCGTTCTCTCAAGGTCGCCCAGCGGCTGGAGCGGGACGGTTACGGGTTGGGCGACCGCATCGCCACACTGGCCTGGAACACGGCGCGCCACCTCGAGGCCTGGTACGGCATCATGGGGGTCGGCGCGATCTATCACACGCTCAATCCGCGCCTGTTTCCCGAGCAGATCGTCTGGATCATGAACCATGCCGAGGACAAGGCCGTCTTCGTCGACCTCACCTTCATACCGCTGCTGGAGAAGATCGCCGGTGCCGTCAAATCGCTGAAGAAGGTGATCGTGCTGACCGACAAGGCGCACATGCCGCAGACGACCTTGCCCAATGCCGTCGCCTATGAGGACTGGCTTGACGAGGTCGATGGCGACTTCGCCTGGAAGACTTTCGACGAAGGCACCGCAGCCGGCATGTGCTATACATCAGGCACCACAGGCGATCCCAAGGGCGTCGTCTACAGCCACCGCTCGAACGTGCTGCACGCCATGATCGCCGCCATGCCCGACGCGATGGGCCTGTCGTCGCGCGACACGATCCTGCCGGTTGTGCCGATGTTCCACGCCAATGCCTGGGGCCTTGGCCAGAGCGGGCCGATGATCGGCGCCAAGCTGGTCATGCCCGGCTGCAAGATGGACGGCGCCTCGATCTATGAATTGCTCGACACCGAGAAGGTGACCTTCAGCGCCGCCGTGCCGACCGTCTGGATGATGCTGCTGCAATATCTGGAGGAGACCGGCAAGAAGCTTCCCTATCTGAACAAGGTCGTCATCGGCGGTTCTGCCTGTCCACGCGCGATCATGACCAAGTTTCAGGAGAACTACGACGTCCAGGTCATCCACGCCTGGGGCATGACCGAAATGTCGCCGCTCGGCACATTGTGTACCTTGAAGCCGGACTATGCCGGTCTCCAGGGTGAAGCCCGGCTCGATGTGCAGCAGAAACAGGGCTACCCGCCCTTCGGCGTCGAAATGAAGGTGACCGACGACGACGGCAACGCGCAGCCCTGGGATGGAAAGACATTTGGCCGTTTGAAAGTGCGCGGACCGGCCGTTGCCCGCGCCTACTATGGCGGTGTTGGCTCCGAGCAGTTCGACGAGGACGGGTGGTTCGACACTGGCGACGTCGCTCACATCGACGCCGGCGGCTACATGCAGATCACCGATCGCGCCAAGGACGTCATCAAGTCCGGCGGCGAATGGATTTCGACCATCGAGCTCGAGAACCTGGCCGTCGGCCACCCGGACGTCGCGGAAGCCGCGGCCATCGGCGTCCATCATTCGAAATGGGGCGAGCGGCCCTTGCTGGTCGTCGTCGCCAAGCCGGGCAAGGAGCCGACCAAGGCGGATATTCTCGGCTTCATGGACGGCAAGGTGGCCAAGTGGTGGATGCCCGACGATGTCGCTTTCGTCGGCGAAATACCGCATACCGCGACCGGCAAGATCCAGAAGATCACCTTGCGCCAGCAGTTCAGGGACTACCGCCTGCCGACGGATTGAGGGGATGTTGCGTGTTTCGGCTTCAAGCCGCCGCGAAAAGGCACTAAACCTCCGTCCGGGCTGGGGCAACGCAGAGAACCATGGTTAGCATTCCCGAACGGCGAACGTCGAAGGCTGCCGGCTGGTCGCGCCGCACGGCCGCGTTTTCAGCGGTGCTTTTGCTGACCGACTTCGTCGGCCACCGCTTCGATCTCGTCGAAACGCCGGTGTTCCTGTGGGTGCTCGGCATCGTCGCGTTGCTGGCGGCGCTGGCGCTGCTGTTCGCCGCCTTCGCCTTTTCGAGACTATGGAAATTCGGCGATCGCGGCGGCCGCGACCTGACCGTCGGCGCCTTGCTGGCAATGCTGGTGCTGGTTCCCTATGGCGTTGCCGCCTACTGGGCGACGATCTACCCGCCGCTCAGGGACATTTCGACCGATTTCGATGAGCCGCCCGCGCTCGACGTCAGCGAGCGGACCAAGGACATGAATGTGCTGTCCCCATCGACGCCGGGCGAACAGAGGCTGCAGGCCGACAGCTATCCGCTGGTCACCGCGCGCAGCTACGACCTGCCATTCGAGACCATCGTCAATGCCGTCGAAACCGTGCTCGACCGGCGCAGCTGGGATCTTTCCGAACCCTATCCCGACCTTGCCGGGCAAAGCGACGTGACCATTACCGCTGTCGCCAAGGGCTTCGTGCTCGGACTTCCGGCCGATGTGGCGATCCGCGTGACGGACAATGGCGATAGCGTGATCGTCGATATGCGGTCGGCTTCGCGTTACGGCCGCTACGACCTCGGCGACAATGCCTCGCGCATCACCGATTTCCTGGCGGAACTGGATCAGGAAGTCGCCGGCCAGGTCGGGGCGGCGCCTGCCGAGTGAAGTCCAGAACATCTTGGGCCAGGCGGATTTGCGCCGTGCCGCACAAATGTGGCTTCAGTCTGCGAACGGACTATTCGGCCGGCTCGAACCTGCCTTGCAGCAAGATCGTCGCGACCGGACCAAGCGGATTGGCGATCCGGCTCTCGAGGACTTCGATAAGTTTGTGCCCGACGTCTGCCATGTCTACCGAATGAACGCCGATCTTCGCCGGCAGGAAGCGCGCAAGACGCGTGTTGTCTCGGGTAACGATGTGGACGTCGCGGCCAGGCTCAAGACCGCGCCTGCCGAGAGCGTGCAATGCTCCCAGCAGGCCCAGTTCGTTGGCGCATGCCAGGCCGGTCGGCGGATCTGACGACGCCAGCAGGTGATCGAACCATGCAGCGCTCGATTCCATCGTGAGCGTGCCATGACCGATCAGCGATGGGTCGAGCGGAATACCGGCCTCGGCCATCGCCCTTGCATAGCCTGCAAGACGCATGACACTCGCCTGATCCTCCGGAACGAGAAGCTGCAGCGCAATGCGTTGACAGCCCTTGTCCATGAGCCGTCGGGTGGCCTCGTAGGCAATCTGTTCATTGTCGATATCGACGTAGGGATACGCGATGTCCAGGTCGGTTCTTCCAAACGCCACGAACGGGATGCGTTCATCCAGCAGTAGCTTGACGCGCGGATCGTCCGAGACCATGCGCGTGATGATCAGGCCGTCCGCGCTGCGCGCCTGAAGCAGACGCTGCACGCTTTCGACGGGATCGTCGTCGGGCGTGGTGGAATAGATGGATAGACTATAACCCGCTCTCCTCGTCGCCAGCGTCATGCCCTCGATCAAGGGAAGCTTCGCCAGGTCGGAGAGGTAGTCGCGCGTTTCCATCGGCAGCACTGCCGTCAGCGTCAGGGTTCGTCCGGTTTTGAGCGCGCGACCGTGATGATTTGGGACATAGCCGACCCGCCTTGCCACCTCCTTGACGCGCGCCATGGTCGAGGGATGCACTTCCGGCCCGTCCTTGAGAGCGCGCGACACCGTGGTCACCGAAAGGGAAAGTTCCGCCGCGAGCTGTTTTAGATTGGCCATTGTCGCCTGACTTCATTTGCGAATGCGCCGGCTGATTTTGCTGACCGTCGCAACGTTACCGGATTCCACCTCACGGTCAATCCAAGCTCTTGCTAAAGCGCCTTGACTCTGGCGCCTTTGGATGCAATCGTAACGTTACGATTAAAAGAAAACAGCTCTTTTGAGCGACATTTCGATGAATCCTAGGAGGAGAACCTATGTCCTGGCTACGCATTTCCTTGGCCGCAATCGCAGTCACCGCTGCCTTGCCCGTCTGTGCTCAGACGGTAACCATCACGACCGCGGGCGGCGATTATGGCAACGCCGTGAAAACGGCTATGTGGGGCCCCGCTGCAAAGGAGCTTGGCTACGACGTCCGCGAGGAGACGCAGAGCGACGGCCTGGCTGCCCTGAAGATGCAGGTCACCTCGGGTGCGGTCTCGACAGACATCATTCACCTGGGCTCACCGGAAGGCGCGCAGGCGGCCGCACAGTCTCTGCTGGAGCCGCTCGACTACAAGATCATCGATCCAAAGTCCGTGCCGGACGGCGCAAAGTCCGACTACTGCTATCCGTTCGACTCCTATGGCACCGTCATGTCGTGGAGCACCAAGACCTATGGCCAGAATCCACCGAAGACCTGGGCTGAGTTCTGGGACGTCGCCAAATTCCCGGGCCGTCGCGCCCTGCGCGCCAACGCGCAAGACTTGATCGAGATCGCGCTGCTCTCCGATGGCGTGGCGCCGGCGGACGTCTATCCCACGCTCAGCACGCCAGAGGGCCTGGCGCGCGCCATCAAGCGGCTTGAGGCGATCAAACCGAATGTCTCGGTCTGGTGGACTTCGGGAGCCCAGTCAGCGCAATTGCTGAAAGACGGCGAGGCGGATCTGGTCGTGACCTGGAATGGGCGAGCCCAGACGGTGAAGGCGGATGGTGGCGCGGTCGACTATACATTCAAAGGTTCCGTAATCGGCACGGACTGCCTTGGGGTGCCGAAGGGAGCGCCCAACAAGGAAGCGGCCATGAAGCTGATCGCTGCGATGACGCAGCCCGCACGGGTGGCGAAGCTGACCGACTTCATAGCCTATGGTCCGGTCAATCCTGCGGGCTATGAGGGCGGTCTTATCCCCAAAGATCGTCTGAAGACCTTGGCGACGGCTCCTGAAAATGCCGGAACTTCGGTGTTCTCGAACGCGGATTGGTGGGTCAAGAACGGCGAGGCCGCCCAAAAAGCCTTCGATGAAATGATGAACCGCTGAGCCTCGAATTCGTCAACTCTAGGGTTGCAGCACATGATGAAGTCGCTCCCGATCACCATCGACAGCGTGCGCAAGGCCTATGGGTCTTACGTCGCGCTGGATGATGTCTCACTCGACATTCGGGCTGGCGAATTCCTCACATTGCTGGGGCCATCCGGGTCGGGCAAGACCACGCTGCTCATGGCTTTGGCCGGTTTTGTCCGACCCGATCGCGGTAAACTCTTGTTGGGGGATCGCGACATCACTCGCCTGGCCCCCAACAAGCGGGACATCGGCATAGTCTTTCAGAACTATGCCCTGTTTCCACACATGAACGTCCTGGCGAACGTCGAGTATCCGTTGGCACTGCGCAAGACACCGAAAGCGGAGGCGCGTCGGCGAGCGCTTGACGCCTTGGCCCGCGTCAAGCTGGACGGTCTGGCGGAGCGCGACATTGCCGCATTGTCCGGCGGCCAGCGCCAGCGGGTGGCGTTGGCGCGGGCGATCGTCTTTGAGCCACGCGTGATGCTGATGGACGAGCCGCTGTCGGCGCTCGACAAGAATCTGCGCGAAACCATGCAGTACGAAATCCGGCGTCTGCACGATGATCTGGGGATCACCACGATCTATGTGACGCACGACCAGCGCGAAGCACTGATCATGTCAGACCGGGTTGCGGTGATGAACTCCGGCCGCATTCAGCAGATCGATACGCCACAGCAGATTTATGATCGTCCATCGACCCGCTTCGTCGCGGAGTTCATGGGCGAGGCCAACATTGTGGGCCCAGGAGCAGCACGCAGAATCGACGGCGCCGATGCGTCGCACGAGACCCTGATGATCCGCGCGGAAAGCTTCCATCTTGATGCGAAAATCGTCGGACGAGACGGGGTGGCGCTTGAGGGAACGCTGCGTGCCAAGGCGTTTCGCGGCGAGAACTGGCTTTTGACTCTGGCGCTTGATGGCGGCCAGGAGATCCTGGTCTGCATACCGTCCGCACTTGCCGGCGGCTGCGCCGAACTCGCCACCGGTCAGCGGGTGACCGCCTATGCGCCAGCAGCGAAAGTTCACCCGATACCGGGAGCGGTAGCGTGACCGTCCTTGCCGATCCTGCGCTGGCGGCAGACGCTCGACGCGAGCGGCGGTTCTTCCTCTCGCTTTCACTGCCTGCGCTTTTCATCGTCGGACTGGCGGCGATACTGCCTATCCTATGGATCATCCGGCAATCCTTCCTGACCACGGGCGGCGACTATACCGTCGGCAATTACGAGAAGGTGCTGTCGAGCGGGTTGACATGGGCGGCACTCGTGACAACCGTTGAGCTGTCCTTTGGAACGCTGGCGTTCTGCATTCTTCTAGGCACCCCGCTGGCGCTCGCCCTCGCCAGCGTCAGGCCAAGGGTGGCCAATTTGCTGATGGCCTTCGTCATGCTGCCGTTGTGGACCTCCATTCTGGTGCGCACCTATGGCTGGCTCGTGCTGTTGCGGCGCGAAGGCCTGATCAACACGGCCTTGACAGGTTCGGGCCTGACAGCGGAGCCATTGCCGCTGGTCTACAATTTCACCGGAACGCTGATCGGCATGGTTCACTACATGCTGCCGCTCTTTCTGCTTCCCGTTTATGCCGCGATGCGCGATATCGACGCCAACCTTGTTCGCGCCTCGGCGAGCATGGGAGCCACACTTGCGCAAACGATCCGCACCGTCATCCTGCCCCTTTCGACCGGCGGCATCTTCTCGGGCTCATTGATCGTCTTCATCTACACCATAGGCTTCTTCATCACGCCGGCGGTGCTGGGCGGCGGCAAGGTAAATCCTCTCTCCATCCGCATCGAGCGCACGCTGTCGACCTTTCAGGACTGGGGGTCGGCGAGCGTCCTGGGCATTCTGCTCCTCGTTCTTATGGCGCTGATCGGCATGATGTTCCTGGTGGCGCGCCGACTGATGGCGCGCAACAAATTCGGTACGGCCCATGCTTGAAGCCTATCCAGACAACAGGCTGGCCCGCATTCTCCTATGGAGCTTTTGCGCGCTCGTATTGGCGTTCTTGATGCTGCCGACGCTGGTGGTAGTGCCGCTCTCCTTTTCAGCGTCCGATCTTCTCGAATTTCCGCCGCGCGCATACTCGTTGCGCTGGTACGGGAATTTCTTCGGTTCGGCGACATGGATGGCCGGGCTCAGGACGAGCCTGATCCTTGGGACATTGACGGCGATGGTCGCAGTGCCCCTGGCGCTGCTGGCCTGCATCTCGATCAACCGGCTCGGAGGAAGGACCGCCTTGGCCATTCAGGGCGCTCTGCTCACCCCGTCCATCGTGCCGGGCATCCTGCTTGCGATCGGTCTCTTCTTTGTGCTGGCGGCGCAACGTCTGGTCGGAACGCTGTTCGGCGTGCTGGTCGGGCATGTGGTGCTGGCCATTCCAGTCGCCTGCATTGTGTTGTTGCCCGCTCTGGCCCGCTTTGACTGGAACCAGGTTCAGGCGGCGCGCAGCCTCGGCGCAAACTGGGCGAGAGCTATTGGCGGGATAATCGTCCCGCAACTTCAGATCAGTCTGTTGTCGGCAACGTTGATGGCCTTCCTGACGTCACTCGACGAGTCCGTCATTTCGATCTTCGTCGCCAGCGGTCAAAACAGCACGCTGCCGAAGCTCATGTTCCTGTCGCTGCGCGACCAGATCGATCCGACCATTGCGGCAATCTCGACCTTGTGGACCGTCATCGTCCTGGTCGCCGTCCTGATCGTGAGCCTTCGCCAAAAATCCTGACAGAGACTGGAAACATGCCTGCAGATCGTCAAGCAGCCGGTGCTGCCGCGGATCAATCAACGGAAATCCCTCAGGTGGGGTTGGCCATCATCACCGGCTCGGCAAACTGGGGGCTTGCCTTCCCGGAAGATGTTGAATTCGAGGGTGTGCGCACCTTGCGGCGCGACATGAGTTTTGAAACGCCTTTCGGCCGCACCGACAATTGGAAGCTGCTCGAGTTCGATGCGTCGATCACCGTCGAAGGTGAAGCAAAACGTGCCTTGTGCATGTATTCGCACGGCAATCCCCGCGACCATATCGACCATTCCTGTCATCGCCGCGCGTTCTGGGTCTTGATGCAAGCGGGTGTAAGGCAAGTGCTGTCCTGCTCGACCATCGGCGCCGTCAACAAGGCGATCCAGCCCGGCGACATGGTGGTGAATGCCGATATCATCGAACTGACGCAGACCCCGTTCTCACTGCTTCCCGGCCGGCAGAGCTTCGACTGCTCGGGCAAGCAGATCGTATGTCCAAGATGTGCGGCGGTTCTGGTCGAAACAGCCCGCCGTCATTGGCCGGCCGAATGCCGCGTTCATGGCATCGAGCAGCAGTTGGTGGCTGGCCACTGTTACGGTCCGCGGCTGACCACCCCGGCCGAAGCCTTGGCGTTTCGAAGCATGGGGGCGGACGTGCTCAACCATTCGATCGCGCCTGAGGCAACCTTGTCGCGCGAGATTGGTGCGTGTTTCGTGCCTCTTGCGTTCGTGACGGCAGGTTTCAACGACTATATGGACCGCAATCGCCAGAAATTGCTGCAGGAGGACGTGTTGCCGAGCCTCTCCATGACAGCCTCGCGGGTCGCGCTGGAGACCGCGGCACGACTTCCGGTCAATCCGGAATGCTCTTGCCATGGTTTGAAGTCGCCTCAACCGGAAGAGCGCGCCAGCCGGTTCTGAGGCAGGGCAATTGCAAGGTCGTGGCGAGGTCTTGGATTAGCCAGCCGGCGTGAAAATACCGTCGATGGCGGGGGCGGCATCCGTCGACACCACGCCGCGCGCCACCAGGTCCTCGAGATGGGCAAGCACCGACAATCCTGCGGCGCCATGCAACCGGGGATCTGTATCCCTGTAGATCGCCTTGACCATGTCGGGAACCGTCCGGTCCCCGGCTCTGACCCGCTCCAATATGGCCCGCTCGCGCATTTTGCGATGCGTCTTCAATCCCCGCATGAAAGCGCGCGGCTTGGCGACCGGCCCGCCGTGCCCAGGCAGCAGCAGGCGGTCGTCGCGCTCGATCAGGCGGTCCAGCGATGCCATGTAGTCGGCCATGGCCCCGTCCGGCGGCGCGACAATCGATGTCGCCCACGCCATGACATGATCGGCCGAAAACAGGATGCCGGTTTCTTCCAGCGCGAACACCGCGTGATTGGCGGTGTGGCCGGGGGTCAGAACCGTACGGATCGCCCACCCGTCGCCGGCCACCAACGCGCCGTCCGGCAGTGCGATGTCGGGAATGAAAGCGGTGTCGGCGCTGGCGTCTAGCGCATTGGTCTCGCCGATATGCAGTGGCCTCGCCGGCCGGTGCGGCCCTTCCGCCATCACCAAGGCGCCGGTGCGCTCCTTCAGTCGGGCCGCCAGCGGGGAATGGTCGCGATGCGTGTGGCTGACGAAGATATGGCTGACCGGCCTGCCGGCGATCACGCCGAGCAAGGTCTGAAGATGCGCCTCGTCATCTGGCCCGGGATCGATTACCGCCAGCGTGTCGCGCCCGACGACATAGCTGTTGGTGCCATGAAAGGTGAAGGGGCTGGGGTTCCGGACCGTGACGCGCTGCACGTCCGGGCCGACGTTCACGCCCTGGCCGTAGTGCGGATCGAAGCTGGTATCGAATTTGAGAGCCATGTCGGCACATTGTTCCCGGAACGGCAAAACCGATTGCCGCATAGCACGCAAGCCAATATAGGAAAACGCAGGATCGCGATTATCGGATCGCGCTGGACCGGATTGGGGAAGACCATGGCAACTGCAACCACGATGCGCCCGCTTGTTTCTCTGGCTTTGCCGCAGGAAGGCGCGGCGCGGCTGGCAACACAGCTTTTCCTGGCGATCGCCGGAACGCTACTGCTGACCCTGTCGGCCAAGACCAAGGTTGTGCTGGGGCCGGTCGACATCTCGATGCAGACGCTGGCCGTCTTGCTGATCGCCGCCGCCTTCGGCCTGCGCCTCGGCGTCGCCACGCTGCTGCTCTATATGGCGGAGGGCGCGATGGGCTTCCCGGTCTTCCAGGGCACACCGGAGAAGGGCATTGGCCTTGCCTACATGGTTGGTCCGACGGGTGGCTATCTCGCGGGCTTTGTCGTCATGGCGGCGATTGTCGGCTGGGCCGCGGATCGCGGCTGGGATCGCCACCCGATCAAGCTTTTCAACGCTATGCTGGTTGCCGAAGTGGTGATGATGGCGATGGGCTTTGCCTGGCTGGCGCTGCTGATCGGCCCGGAAAAATCCTGGCAGTTCGGCGTCGTGCCGTTCATCGTTGGCGATCTGATCAAGGTCGCGCTGGCGGCAAGCCTTGTGCCGGCCGTCTGGTCGCTGCTGAAGCGCTCCTGAGGCCTGTAGGAAGATTGGCGTGCCATAGACGTCAGGGATCCATTCCCGAGGATGGGCGCTTCCGATGAAGGTTCTGGTCACCGGCGCCGCCGGCTTCATAGGCTATCATGTCGCCAGGCGGCTCCTGGAGCGTGGCGACGAGGTTGTCGGCATCGACAGCGTCAACGACTATTATGATCCGCGGATCAAGCAGGCGCGGCTGCGGCTGCTGGCCGAAGCCAGCCAAGGCACCAATGCCGGCTATCATTTCATCCATGGCAATCTTGCCGACAGAGAAATCGTGGACGGCTGCCTTGCCGATCATGGCTTCGACCGGGTGATCCATCTCGCCGCCCAGGCGGGAGTGCGATACAGCCTGGAAAACCCGCGCGCCTATGTCGAAAGCAACATCGTTGCTTTCACCAACATGCTGGAGGCCTGCCGCAATGCCGGCATTGCGCACCTGACCTATGCCAGCACCTCGAGCGTTTACGGCGCCAACACCGACATGCCGTTTTCCGAGCACCGCCCGGCCGATCATCCGCTGCAGTTCTACGCCGCGACCAAGCGCGCCAACGAACTGATGGCGCACAGTTACAGCCATCTGTTCGGATTGCCGACGAGCGGGCTGCGGTTCTTCACCGTGTACGGGCCTTGGGGGCGCCCCGACATGGCGCTGTTCCTGTTCACCAGGAGCATCCTGGCCGGCGAGCCGATCAAGCTGTTCAACAATGGTAACCACACGCGCGACTTCACCTATATCGACGACATCGCCGAAGGCGTGATCCGGACCAGCGACAGCCCTGCAGCCAGCAATCCCGCCTGGGATTCCGGCCATCCGGATCCGGCAACGAGCAGCGCGCCCTGGCGTATCTTCAACATCGGCAACAACAATCCGGTGAGGCTGACCGCCTATGTCGAGGCGCTGGAAAGCGCGCTTGGCCGCAAGGCCGTCATCGAGCTCTTGCCGCTGCAGGCCGGCGACGTGCCGGACACCTTCGCCGACACTTCCGCGCTGCAGGAGGCTGTTGGCTACCGCCCCGGCACGTCCGTGTCAGACGGGGTAGGGCGGTTCGTCGAGTGGTACCAGGCGTATTTTGGGTAAGGTGGCTGAGGTCATGTCCTGGCGTGCGGAACAGGCCTCTGCTGTGTCGCGTGCCGCATTGACAAGCCATTGAATGAAACCTAAGCACGGTCGATCAGGGCCGGGGGGCTTCGGCATGTCAAGGAGAGCTTCTTGAAAGGAATTATCCTTGCTGGAGGCAGTGGAACGCGTCTTTATCCACTGACATTAGCAGTCTCTAAGCAAATCCTTCCGATATACGACAAGCCGATGATTTATTATCCGCTGAGCGTACTGATGCTCGCGGGAATCCGTGAGATTCTGATTGTTTCGACACCGCGCGATCTGCCGGCTTTTCGTGATTTACTCGGCGACGGATCGGAGTTCGGGCTGGCGTTCTCCTACGCCGAGCAGCCGCAGCCCAATGGTCTTGCGGAAGCTTTCATTATCGGCCGGGATTTCATCGGCAAAGACAGCGTCGCGATGATTCTTGGCGACAACATCTATTTCGGTGACGGCCTGTCGCAGCTTTGCCGCGCCGCCGCTGCGCGCGAGGCGGGTGCTTCGGTGTTCGCCTACCATGTAGAGGATCCCGAGCGCTATGGTGTCGTGTCCTTCGACAAGGCGACCGGAACCGCGCTGACGATTGAGGAAAAGCCGCAGAAGCCGAAGTCGAACTGGGCTGTCACCGGTCTCTATTTCTACGACAATGACGTGGTCGACATCGCCCCGACGATCCTCCCCTCGGCGCGTGGCGAGCTCGAGATCACGGCGGTCAACAATGTCTATCTCGAGCGCGGCAAGCTGCACGTGCACCGTTTGGGGCGTGGCTATGCCTGGCTCGACACCGGCACGCATGACAGTTTGCACGAAGCCTCTTCTTTCGTGCGCACGATCGAACATCGGCAGGGCATCAAGGTTGCTTGCCCTGAGGAGATCGCCTTCGAGCAGGGCTGGCTGACGGCAGAGCAAGTGCTGCAACGCGCAACCCGGTTGGGCAAAAATGAATATGCCGCCTATCTGCGGCGGCGCGTCGCCGATCTGTTGGAGGGCTAAGCTTTGGAGATCAGGTCCCTCGGCATCGATGGCGTGCTGGAAATCGTCCCCAAGCGACATGGCGATGCACGCGGCTTCTTCATGGAAACCTACAATGCCGAGCGGTTTTCGCAGGCAGGCATCGACTTGGTTTTCGTGCAGGACAACCACTCCTATTCCGCGACGGCAGGCGTGTTGCGAGGGCTTCACTACCAGCTCGAGCCGCGGGCCCAGGACAAGCTGCTGCGCGTCATCAGGGGCGCGCTGCTGGACGTCGCGGTCGACATTCGCCGCAGCTCGCCGACTTTCGGAAAATGGGTTGCGCTCGAAATTACCGCCGAAAAGGGCAATCAGATCCTGGTGCCCAAGGGTTTCGCCCATGGCTTTGTGACGCTCGTGCCCGACACCGAGGTTCTCTATAAGGTTACCGACACCTATTCGCCCGAGCACGATCGGTCTGTCCGCTTCGACGATGCCGTCATCGGCATCGAATGGCCTTCGGTGGCTGGCGGATACCAGCTTTCGGACAAGGACCTCAAGGCGCCGGTGCTCGCCGAGGCCGAAGTGTTTGCCTGATGGGCATGAAGGATGGCGGCATGAATTTTCTGGTGACAGGCGGGGCTGGCTTCATCGGTTCGGCGGTGTGTCGGCATCTGTGCGCCAATCCGGCCTACAGGGTGACCAATCTCGACAAGCTCACCTATGCCGGCAACCTGGCCTCGCTGCGGCAAATCGAGAACGCGCACAATTATCGCTTCGCACAGGCCGATATATGCGACGAGAAAGCGGTGCTCGACATAATGCGCCGTGACGATATCGACATCGTCATGAACCTTGCCGCCGAGAGCCATGTCGACCGCTCGATCGATGGGCCTGGCGCCTTCATCGAGACCAACATCGTCGGCACCTACCGCATCCTCAATGCGGCGCTCGAATACTGGCGCGGCCTTGCCGACGACAGGAAAGGCCGGTTCCGCTTCCATCACGTGTCGACCGATGAAGTGTTCGGCGACCTGCCTTTCGATGGCGGCATGTTCGTCGAGGAGACGCCCTACGCGCCGTCCTCGCCCTATTCGGCTTCGAAGGCGGCCTCGGACCATCTGGTCCGCGCCTGGCACGAGACCTACGGCCTGCCGGTCGTGCTCTCCAACTGTTCGAACAATTACGGCCCCTATCATTTTCCCGAAAAACTGATCCCGCTCGTCATCCTCAACGCGCTCGACGAAAAGCCGCTGCCGGTCTATGGCGCCGGCGCCAATGTGCGCGACTGGCTGTTCGTCGAGGACCATGCGCGCGCGCTGGAGCTGGTTGCAACCAAAGGCACGCCGGGCGAGAGCTACAATGTCGGCGGCAATTCGGAGCGGACAAACCTCAGCGTCGTCGAGACGATCTGCGACCTGCTCGACAGCAGGCGCCCCCGGGCCGGAGGCAAGAGCTACCGCGACCTGATTTCCTTCGTCACCGACCGCCCCGGCCATGACCGCCGCTATGCCATCGACGCATCGAAGATAAGCCGGGACCTCGGCTGGGCGCCCAACGAGAATTTCGACAGCGGCCTGGCCAGAACCGTGGACTGGTACCTCGACAACAAATGGTGGTGGGGGCCGATCCGCGAGCAGAACTATGCCGGCGAAAGACTGGGCGAAGCCCGCAAGGGGGCCGCGTGAGGCTCGTCGTCACCGGACGCGAAGGCCAGGTTGTTTCGAGCCTTCTGGAAGCCGGCCAGCTTGCCGGCGTGGACGTCATCGCCATTGGCCGTCCGCAGCTCGACCTGGCAAACCCCGACACCGTGATCGAAGCCATTGCTGCGGCCAAGCCTGACATCGTCGTGTCGGCTGCCGCCTACACGGCCGTGGATCAGGCCGAGGATGAGCCCGATCTGGCATTCAGGGTGAATGCCGTCGGCGCCGGCAAGGTGGCGGAGGCCGCGGGCCGGCTTGGCGTTCCCGTAATCCACCTTTCGACCGACTATGTCTTCGACGGCAGCGCTTCCGGTGACTATGTCGAAACCGATGCAACCGCGCCGGCCAGCGTATACGGCGCCTCCAAGCTCGCCGGTGAACAGGCGGTGGCATCAGCCAATCCGCGCCACCTGATCCTCCGCACCGCCTGGGTCTACAGTCCGTTCGGCAAGAATTTCGTCAAAACCATGCTTCGGCTTGCGGCCGACCGCGACGAGATTGCAGTGGTGGCCGATCAATGGGGAAACCCCACATCAGCGCTGGATATCGCCGACGCTGTCCTGCATGCCGCGGCACAGCTGCATGGCAACAAGAGCTTTGCCGCTTTCGGTGTCTATCATCTGGCCGGCACCGGCGAGGCCAACTGGAGCGGCTTTGCCCGCCATATCCTGGACACAAGCCTGGCGTTTGGTGGTCCCTGGGCGCGGGTGAGGGACATTGCTACGATGGACTATCCGACCAAGGCACGCCGTCCGGCCAATTCCCGGCTATCGAGCGCGAAATTCGCCTCCGCCTTCGGCTGGAACGCGCCGGACTGGCGGCAATCGACGGAAGCGGTGGTGCGATCTCTTACTCGGCACCCTTGATGACGTCCTTGGCTTTCGTGAACCCCGCGTTTGCCTGGACCTGAGGGACGGCGATGGTTCCTTTTACTTCGACGGCGTTCCGATCCCCTGATCTGGAAGCTCCGTCCGCATGGATCGAACATGTTCCTTTCATGTTCTGGCTGATCGATTCGCTGCGGCCGCACCGGTTTGTCGAGCTTGGCACGCACACTGGAGTTTCCTATTGTGCCGCCTGCCAAGCCATTGAACTGCTGGGTCTCTCCTGCAGTTGCTACGCGATCGACACTTGGAAGGGTGATGAGCACGCGGGTTTTTACGATGAGGGCGTCTATGCCGGCCTTGCCACCTATCACGATGCAAAGTATTCGGCCTTTTCGCGTCTAGTACGGTCGACTTTCGACGAGGCAGTTGGCCATTTCGAGGATGAGAGCATCGACCTGCTGCATATTGACGGTATGCACACCTATGATGCCGTTCGCCATGACTTCGAGACGTGGCGACCGAAGTTGACGAAGAATGCAATTGTACTCTTTCACGACACGAATGTACGTGAGCGCGATTTCGGAGTCTTTCGCCTTTGGAGCGAGGTCTCGGCCGGCCGGCCGCATTTCGAGTTCCTTCATGGGCATGGCCTGGGCGTTCTAGCGATGGGCAACAGCTACCCGAAAGCGGTCGAGGCGCTTTTCACCAGCGGCGAACAAGATCATGGCCAGGAAGCTGTACGAACCATTTTCGCCCATCTTGGACAAGCAGTCGCCCAGCGTGGGAATACAGCCAATGCGATAAGGCAGGCGGAAGCGCGGTTTGCGCTGAGCCTTGAGGACTGGCGGCGACAGGTCGAGCAGCGCAACAGCGAGATCGAGGCACTGACAGCTAAGGGCGAACAGGCGGAAGCGCGGTTTGCACAGAGCCTTGAAGAACAGCGGCAACAGCACGAAAGCGAGATTGCAGCGCTTGAGAGCGAGCGTGCCGAGAAAGCAGAAGAATTCCGGGGGTTGCAGGGAGAAATATCGGCTGCCAACGCAACCGCGAGCGCACTGCGGACCGAGCGCGACAAAGAGATCGCACGAGCGCGAGCGCAGACGGCCGCGCTCCAGGCAAAAATAGAGCAAGGTCAGCGCGCTGTTCAAGAGTTCAAGGACTCAACAAGCTGGCGGATAACCAGTCCCCTGCGAGCGCTGTTGAATGGCAGGCGGTTACTGAAAAGGGTCGCCGCAAGGTTTCAACGGGTCGTCGCCGCAAAGTTTCGTTGAGAGCGAAATTGAATTGGGCATGGGCAGCCCTGCTCTTGTCCTCTCCATCAGATATCCGCTTCCCTGAGCGAATTCGCCTGAACGCCATGAACTCGGCGCCGCCCGGAGCCTCCTCGCGCCGTTGTTGGCAGCCACAAAAACAGCTTATTTTGCCGAAGCAGGTAGCGCGCGGAAGCAAAGTTCTTTAGGTCCATATGGAACACGGCAGCCGATCAGCCTTGCGGAAAGAAGAGGGTGGATTGTCAAAGCTTATTATTCAAATCCCATGCCTGAATGAGGAGGGGACGCTCGCCGTTACGCTGGCCGATCTGCCGCGTCAGGTCGCGGGTTTCAGCACGGTGGAATGGCTCGTAGTCGATGATGGCTCCACCGACCGAACAGTCGAGGTTGCCCGGGAAAACGGCGTCGATCACGTGGTCTCGCTGCCCCACAATCAGGGGCTTGCCAAAGCGTTCATGACCGGCATCGAAACCGCGCTGAAACTGGGCGCGGACGTCGTCGTCAACACCGATGCGGACAACCAGTACGATGCCTCCTGCATTCCCGATCTCGTCCGGCCCATACTGGAGAAAAAGGCTCAGATCGTCATCGGCGCAAGGCCGATCAGCGAGATAGAGCATTTTTCACCGGTCAAGAAATTTCTGCAGAAGCTTGGCAGCTTCGTCGTCAAGCTTGCCAGTGGCACGACGGTCCCTGACGCCCCGAGCGGTTTCCGGGCCATTCATCGCGACGCGGCGATACAGCTCAATGTCTTCAATCGCTATACCTATACGCTGGAAACGATCATCCAGGCGGGACGCAGGAACATCCCGATCACCTCGGTGCCGATCCGTGTCAACGGCGATCTTCGACCCTCGCGGCTGGTCAAGAGCATACCAAGCTATGTTCGGCGCTCGTTGATAACGGTCGTGAGGATTTTTGTCGTCTATAGCCCGCTGCGCTTCTTCTCGACATGTGCGGCAATCGTCGCCGCGCCGGGGTTGGTCGGGGTTGTCCGGTTCCTTGTCCACTATTTGTTGGGCGAAGGCAGTGGCAACATCCAGTCACTCGTTCTGTCCAGCGCCTTGCTCGCGCTTGCCGGCATTCTTGCGATGAGCGGCATCATTTCCGAGCTCATAGCGGTCAACAGGCAATTGCTTGAAGAAATAAGGATCAGGCAATTGCAGCAAGAGTATGGTGCAAGGGCCAGGATCCGGTCGTTTGCGATGGAGAGCAAAGAGTCAAAAATTGAGAAAATAGTGTAGGCGGCGGCAGTCATGTCAACCTGCGGCGCCCGCATCGACAATCTGCCAATAGATATTTTGGTGAATCCGGTCTCGCATATCCAGATGAACGGCGAGTTATTTTTATCCGCCATTGTTCTCTTTGGCGTTGCCGCCGAGTGTGCAGGTGGGAAGGTGGCAAGATTGCATTTCAAAGAACACCAAGATTGAGCATGGGGCGAACGCTGAAGGTTCTTTTGTGGGGCACCTATGATACCGGCAAGCCCAGAATCCGGATTTTGCGGAAAGGTCTTCGAGAGGCGGGAGTCAACGTCGACGAACTGCATTTCCACGTTTGGCGCGGCATCGAGGACAAGAGCCAAGTTTCCTCGGTGTGGTCTGCTTTTCGTCTGATAGGCACAGCTGCGATTTGGTACCCCATACTTCTGTTTCGGTACGTCTTCTCCGCTCGTCATGACTTTGTTGTCTGCGGCTACTTTGCTTATCTCGATTCCTTGCTTATCTGGCCGCTGGCGAAGCTGAGGCGTGAAAAGGTAGTCGTGGATGCGTTCCTTCCGATCTTCAACACGGTTGTTGAAGATCGGAAGTTGTTTAAGGTTGGCTCCCTCCCGTCGCGCCTCATTCATTGGTTGGAGAGAATATCGCTTAGATCGGCAGACGTTGTGCTGGTCGATACGGATGCACATGGCAGATACTACGCCGACACGTTTTTGGTTGATCCGAGGAAAATAGTTAGGGCCTTTGTTGGAGTGGAGAGCGAGAATTTTAGCCCAAAGGATGCAGTCGACTCCGGACCTATAGCCACCGTTTTGTTTTATGGGCAATTCATCCCACTTCATGGTATTGAAACCATAGTGGAAGCGGCTCGTTTGTTGTCTGATACGGCGATCAATTTTCGAATCGTCGGAACGGGTCAAGAGGCATCGAAAATTCGCGATATGATTGCAGAACGCAATCCTGGAAACCTGGATTGGACCGAGTGGGTCGAGTATGAAAAGCTCCAGATTGAAATCGAGAAAGCGACTGTCTGCCTTGGGATATTCGGGACGTCTGATAAATCGGGCAGGGTAATTCCAAACAAAGTCTTTCAGATAGTCAGTGCGGGCAAACCCCTTATCACTCGTGATTCTCCTGCCATTCGAGAGCTGTTTGGAGACAACCCGCCAAGAGGTGTAACTCTGATCGAGGCGGGCAAGCCGCAAGCGCTCGCGCAAGCCATCGTTCAAGCGATCGGCGCGACCGACACCGGGTATTCGGACAGGATCATTGCCGAAATTGCGCCTTCCAAAATCGGTCAGCGGTTGCGCGACGACCTATTGCAACGGATAGGAGTTTGAAACGTGTTCAAGCATTTTCTTTACGGGACCGCGGCCCCCGAACTGGGCTGGGTGCCGGCGCCAAGATACATATTGCGCCGGTCACGAGTCCTTCATCATTTGAAGATCGGTAAAGGTCGGCGTTCCCTGGATATCGGGTGCGGCGCCGGTGCGCTGCTGGTTGATCTTTATGACCGAGGATTCGAAGCTAGCGGTCTTGAATCTGGGCCAGACGCCGTGTCGGTTGCGAAGGCGCTGACTGTTCAAACAAGCGTCAATATCCTTTCTGATCCTGACCCTCAGTGGCGCAGCACTTTCGACGTGATTTCCGCCTTCGAGGTCCTGGAGCACATCAAAGAGGATCATGAGGCGCTCGGCCTCTGGGTCTCATGGCTAAAACCGGGCGGTCTGTTTCTCGCATCCGTGCCGTGTCTTATGAAGCGCTGGACTGTTTCCGACGACTGGGCTGGCCATGTGCGCCGCTACGAACGACAAGAACTAGAGGACCTTTTCGACAAGGCGGGCCTCGATATTGTTGCATTCGAATCCTACGGGTTTCCACTTGCAAATCTATTGTCTAGCCAGCGTATCAAGTACTATCAGGCGGAAATGGACAAGCGAAGCGCAGTCAAGGGCCTCGATCAAAGCACGGCATCTAGCGGCATCGATAGGAGTGGTCTTATTAGCGTATTCAACAAGATGTGCACTTGGCCGGGTCTCTTGGCCATGTGGCTATCAATCCAGTTGCAACGACCGTTCCTGCGCACGAACCTAGGCGATGGATATTTCGTGGTAGGGCGCTTTCGCGGTGACAAGTAGTTCGTGGGTCGCAATTGGAAAACGCGCTGCAGGTTACGTGGGTGCGGTACTCACGGTTGCGGCAATCGTTTACGTAGGCAGAGCCTTCTGGATCAACAGAAGCGTAGTTCTTTCGCAGCCGCCGTCATTCTATTTTGAACCGTCATTTCTAACGGCATTACTGATGTACATGCTGAGTGTGATGTCCGGTGCTCTGGCCTTTGGAATGTTTTCAAAGGCTTTTGGTGTGCGTCTTCCACCGTCTCGTCTCTTGTATATTTTCCTTGTCTCTCAAATCGGCAAGTATATCCCGGGCAATGTAGGTCAATATGTTGGCAGATTTTATCTGTCTGGGAAGCATGGCGTATTACATAGAGCGACGGCGTCCATAATAATAATGGAGATAATATCCATTGTCGTATCATCTCTAGGAATAATTACCTATTCATCACGGACCATTGACTTCACATTGCTGCCCGCGTGGATCAGAAATGACGAGGCCGCTGCAATTTATGAATACAGAATGCCTATCATGGCTGCCGTTCTGATAATTTTCGTCGGCGCAGGCTTGGCTTTCGGGGGATTAAGAGGGAAATTAGCTGCGTTTTTTGCATCAATATTATCTGGAGTTCCTTGTTTTATTTTTCTTGCACTTAGCTTGAGTTATTTGCTCAAGGCCCTCGGTGCGGATGCAGATTTTTCGAGCCTGGTTGTTTGGACATCGATCAGTTGGTTGCTGGGATTTGTTACCCCCGGCTCGCCCGCAGGCGTAGGCATTCGGGAGTATCTGCTTATACAGTTCCTGTCACCGGTATACGGGGCCGGTTCAGCTACTGCGGCAGCCTTGCTTTTTCGGATCATCTCTTGTGCCGGCGATTGCCTGTTGGCGTTGCTCGGCCTCTTGTTTGGCAGGTATGCCGCCACCCGCCATGCAGAAGATAAAAGTTAGCGCGTAGGTCACCAAAAGGGAAAAGTGTATGGACACGCAGATGACGGGAACGTCCGTGCAGGACAACCATGTACCGGAGCAGGCGCCATTTTTGCGGCACGTCATTTCGCTGGTGCTTCTTTTCGTTCTCGTCCTGGGGATTGTGGGCGTCAATCCTTTTCGGCAAACGCTGGCACCGATGGATCTGCTGTTGGCCTATCCGGGATGGGACAATGCCGGGATCGACACTCCACTTGTCAACATGGAGCGTTCCGACATATTGGATAGCCGGCTGCCAAACTGGCGGGAGTTCAGGCGAGAGTTGCGGGAAGGGCACATCCCGCTATGGAACCCACTCAATCAGCTGGGTACGGCCGGCATCCAGGCGCCGATTTACGAAGGCCTGTCGATACCCTTCCTGGTTTATGCCCTCACGCCCAATGAGGCCATGGGCTACACGTTCGCAATTTTATCAAATTATCTGCTGGCGGCTTTCGGTACCTATTGCCTGCTGTTTTTCATGTTTAGAAATCATGTGGCCGCGGTTTTCGGCGCCATTACATTTGCATTTTGCGGCTTCAACATCGCTTGGGCGCATTGGCCTCATCTGACCACGAGCGCTCTTATTCCATGGGTTCTGGCTACTCAGCTTCGTTATTGGCAGACAGGCCGTCTCGGTTGGGCTTTTGGGCTCATTTTCAGCGTCGCCCTGATGGGGCTGGGCGGATTTCCATTTGTCGCCCTGCTTGGGGCTATCGCGTCCCTTATGCTAGGGGCCGTACTGCTTTTTGTCGAGTTCCGGAGCGCGGGCATCAATCAGCTCGCGGTCAGGCGAACCATCGCGCTGGGCTGCGCCGGCGCTGCAGGGGCGCTGCTGGCTCTTCCAGGTCTTTTGCAGGTTAAAGACATTCTCGATTCAACCGATTTGTCGATTCGAGACGGTAGGGCGATCTTCACGCCCTATGACATCGTCAACATGTTCGGTTCGGACTTTGTGAATCATCTCGGCGTCGAGCGGACCTTTTCCGCTGGCGTACCCGCGGCCGTCCTGGCCCTTCTTGCGTTAGTTTTCGTTTTTAAAGCACCCAACCGGTTTGCCGCTTTTGGGTTGCTGCTGGCAGCGTTCACGCTGGCGACTGCGTTTGGCGCGGCTCCCGCCGACATCGTGAAAATGATTCCGGGATTTGGCATCAATGGATGGGGCAGGGTTGTAATATTATTTGGATTGTCCCTGGCGATATTGTCGGCCTATTCTATAAATTTTATATTGTCATTGAAATTTAAATCGGTAACGTCGCTGCATTCAATGTCAGATTACAAATTCTATATCGTTATATTTCTATGCGTATTGCAAACAATTAATCTTGGGTATTGGTTTAGGCAGTTCAATGCGCGTCCAGATATTGAAACTTTTTTTCCAAAAACGCCATCGATATCCTATGTATTATCTGAAATTCTGCCTGGGCAAAGTATTATTGCCGGAGATATATTCAACTTCTCGGGCGTCTTGTCAAACTATAGGTTGCCTGAGTTGTTTGCTCATGGATTTCGCACCGATGCTCAAAAGAAGATAGTCGATGACATAGCGCCTTCTCATGAGGTGTCCTATACGGCCTCTCTCATCCAATGCTCGGATATCAATTTCTCCAGCCCAGGGATTGTCTACGCTGCCGTCCGCTTCTTCATTGTCAGGGACTTTTGCATTGCTTACGAGACCGACGGCGTTGGCCAGCGGCCGACGGCTGCTCTTAATGGTGGTGCCCTCCAGGGTGGGCTGTCAATCGACAAGCCCATGGACGCCACGAACGTGCAGGTGCTGTTCGGAACCTATGATGAGGATTACGCCCCTTCGGCATTGACCTTCGATCTCTACCAAAATGAACGCCTCGTGGCTCACGCGGAATTGCCGCCGGAGGCGATACGCAACAACCTGTACGCTACCTTTGCTTTCAATCGGAACGTTCCACTCGATGCCGGCACGTATCGGTATGTCATTGCAATGACCAAGCCCGACAGCAAGAAGGCGATCAGTGCATGGGCCTTCGAAACCGCTGGTGGTGCGACCTATCAGATCGGGTCGAGGACATTTCCCGGCATGCCAAAGATGAAGATTGGGGCAAAGCCCCGGCTTCCGCAGAATTTCTCGGTCGCGTCGGTAGAGCCGGGCATCGACGTGATCGAAAATAACGCGGTTTCGGGGTCCGGCTATTATGTGAATGGGCTGAGCGGGCAACCGGAGGCGGATTATGGGCCGGTGCGCCTTGCGTCTTATCTTCCGGATGACCTGACGGTGGGCTATTCGGGCGCGACCCATGGATGGGTCGTTTTGCCTATCCGCGTCAATAAATACTGGCGAGCCACACTGGATGGAAAGCCAGTGAAACTAGACAAGTTTCTGGATTTCTTCCCTGCCGTAGAGGTGACCGGACCGAGCGAGATTCATTTCTACTACGACAGCAGTCACTTGTTGAAGACGCTGGAATTCTGCCTTGTCGGTTTCGCGGCGGCAACCATTCTCCTGATCGTGGCCAATGGCAGACGCCCGCGAACGGCCGCTGTCTGACGGGAAGGAACAGGATTTCTGCCGGCTTGCGGCCTTAGGTATAAGGGCGAAAAAGGGGCGGATATCGGCATGGGTTCAATGCCCGTAAATCAGAAATGCTGCGGCATCGCCGATTTGCCGCCACTTGTGCAGATGCAAGCTGGCTCGGGTGCCGAAGATCGCATCGGACCCGAAACCGAGCCCATTTATACCTATTCAAACGAGATTGACGCTGGTAACGAACAGCCAGCTGATGAAATGCAAATGGCTGCTTGATGTCCAAAACATGTATGGTGACTGGCGGAGCCGGATTCATTGGGTGCGCGTTGTCTCCCAGACTGGCAAACCGCTTCGAGCGGGTCATTGTCATTGACAATTTGCATCCGCAGATTCATGCCGGGCAAAAGCGTCCTGCCGAACTTGATCCTCGCGTTGAGCTCATGGTTGCGGATGTTGCCGAGCCTTCCACCTGGACGCAGTTGTTGGAAACCGCTCGACCTGAAGTCGTGATTCACCTGGCGGCCGAGACGGGAACGGGTCAATCGCTCACGGAAGGTTCCCGCCATGCGATGGCAAATGTCCTTGGTACGACCCGGATGTTGGATGCCTTCGCCACCGTATCGCATGTTCCCGACCGTTTTGTCCTGTCTTCGAGCCGCGCCGTCTACGGCGAAGGCGCATGGCGGTCGACGAACGCAGGAGAGGTCATATATCCGGGCCAGAGATCGAAGCAGCAGCTTGAACGCGCCGAGTGGAGTTTTCCCGGTTTAGAGCCTCTGCCGATGGACGCGGAAAAAACGATACCGAATCCAACCAGCATCTACGGCGCAACGAAGCTGACCCAGGAGCAGATATTGCGTGCCTGGGCTCTTTCGTTCGGAACCTCCGTCAACGTCCTTCGCCTTCAGAATGTCTACGGTCCCGGCCAGTCGCTGACGAACAGCTATACGGGTATCGTGTCACTGTTCATCAGGATGGCCAAGGAAGGCAAAAGTATCCCGATCTACGAGGATGGAGACATCGGCAGGGACTTCGTTTTCATCGACGACGTGGCTTCGGCGATCGACACGGCAACGCGAATAAATTTGTCGCAGTCGATCGCCTATGATGTCGGTACAGGGTCCAGAACAACGGTTCTTGAACTGGCGAGGATCGTTGCAAAAAGATACGAGGCACCGGAACCAAGCATCAACGGCATGTTCCGCAACGGCGACGTGCGCTCCGCGGTTGCCAGCATTGACAGGACGGTGCGCGATCTGGGATGGCGACCGCAGGTCGATGTCGAGCAGGGAATCGAGAAGCTTTGCAACTGGATCGACTCACGCCTTGGTTAGGACGACGAAGACAGTTTTTCAGCGAACTTGATATTTTAGTCAGGAGCACGAGGTGCATCGTATTGCGGTGTTTTCTTTCTACAACGAGCGTGGGATTGCGGATGACTATGTCATCTTTCTGCTCGAAAAACTGCGAGAGGTCGTCGACAAGGTCATTGTCGTTTCCAACGGTGATCTGTCCAAGCATTCGGAAATAGCGGTCAAGGCCAGTTGCGATCAGCTGCTGGTGCGGGAGAACAAGGGGTTCGACATCTGGGGTTATAAAGCCGGAATTGAAGCGATCGGCTATGATGCTCTGTCCGAGTACGACGAACTGATCCTGCTGAATGACACCTGTTACGGCCCGCTTTTTCCTTTCTCCGAAATGTTTTCTGAGATGGAAGGTCGCGAAAATGATTTCTGGGGCGCTGCCGCCCACAAGGAAATGACGCCAAATCCATTCACCGGAACGGGTCATCTGCCTTGGCATCTCCAGACGTATTTCATCGCCATCCGAAAGGACATACTGAAATCGGCTGACTTCAAGAAATATTGGGTGAATTTGCCGGAAATAAAAACGTATACGGATGCCGTTCTGCTTCATGAATCGCAGTTCACGAGGTATTTTACGGATCTCGGCTATTCGGCGGAAGCCTATATCGATCCAGAGAAATATGGTTCCCACTATCCAGCGTTTATCAATATCGATGAAGCTATAATCAACCGCTTTCCGTTGCTGAAGAGGCGGCTATTTTTTCATGACCCAACATTCCTTGAGCATAATGCTATCGATTTACCACGCGCTTTGCGTGTTCTGGAGGAAACATCCGATTACGATATGAATTTGATTTGGCGCAATGTTCTGCGCGTTTCGGAATTGCGCAGTCTCAACAGCAATGCGGCACTCATGAGTGTGCTGCCGGACAAGCGGATCAAGGGCGCTGGCGCCCCTGCCGACTACGGCAATGTCGCCGTTTGTGCGCATATCTACTACACCGATATGCTCGACGAGATGCTGGATCTGACCGGGAACATTCCCGTACCATATGATTTCATTGCCACCACGGATACGCCGGAAAAGAAGGCTGACATTGAAGCCGCCTTGGCGAAACGCGCTGGCATAAACAAGGCCATCGTCCGCGTCGTGGAGCAGAACCGCGGCCGGGACATGTCGGCGTTTTTCATATCCACGCGCGATCTGTTGGTTGACGATCGTTATGACCTTGTCTGCCGCGTTCACAGCAAAAAGACGCCTCAGGTGCAGGCATCGAAGGGTAACCTGTTCAAGCGCCACATGTTTGAGAACCTGCTGAACAGCCGTGGTTATGTTCACAACGTGCTGGACATGTTCCACGACAATCCTTCGATCGGGTTCGCCATCCCGCCGATGATTCATATCGCCTTTCCAACCATGGGGCACTCATGGTTTGGCAACAAGCCGAGGGTTGCGGAAACCGCGCGCCTGTTGAACATCGACGTCAAGTTCGACGACACCACTCCGGTGGCTGCCTATGGCGGCATGTTCTGGTTCCGGCCCCGCGCCCTTCGCAAAATATTCGCACACACTTGGAAGTGGGAAGAGTTCGATCCCGAACCGTACTTTGACGATGGCGATTTGGCTCATGCGCTCGAGCGCTTGATGGCCTACGCGGCCCAGGATGCTGGATACACCACACGGCATATTGCGTGCTCGCACCAGGCTGCGCACGCCTACGCCATGTTGGAATTCAAGATGCAAAAGCTTGCAAGCGTGATGCCGTCGGGCGACTTTCTCTGGCACGGCCATGTATTGTCCGAGTGGAAAAAGGCCGGCTATCCACTGGAGGCGCCGCCACCCCCAGCGCCACCACCGCCATCGGTAAAGCGTTCTTTGGCTGACCTCAATCTGGCGATCAAAAGCTCTTTGAAATTTAGAGTGCCAATCCTGTTTACGATATTGAGGCCGTTTTATCGAGGCACGAGGGCAGTTTTGCAGCCGGTTTCTCGGCGCAATGAACAGCGCACATCATGATTGCAGAAGCAGCGATGTTCACGGTCTAGTTAGCAGGAGCATCCAAGTGCGTCGTATTGCTGTGTTTTTTCTCATCAACGAGCGTGGCGTTGCGGATGACTATGTCATCTTTCTGCTCGAAAAGCTGCGAGAGGTCGTTGACAAGATTGTTGTCGTTTCCAATGGCGATCTGTCGAAGCCGTCGGAAAAAGCGGTCAAGGCAAGCTGTGATCAACTGCTAGTGCGCGAGAGAGAGGGATTGGACCTCTGGGGATATAAGGCTGGAATTGAAGCGATCGGCCATGACGCTCTTTCCCAGTACGACGAACTGATCCTGCTGAATGACACCTGTTACGGCCCGCTTTTTCCTTTCTCCGAAATGTTTTCAGAGATGGAAGGTCGCGAAAGTGATTTCTGGGGCGCCGCCGCCCACAAGGAAATCGCGGCAAATCCATTTACTGGAGCAGGTTATCTGCCTTGGCATCTCCAGACATGCTTTATCGCCATCCGGAACGACATGCTGAGATCGCAAACCTTCAAGAGATACTGGGCAAAATTGCCGGAAACAAAGAGTGACCCAGATGCCTTTCTGATTCACGCCTCGCAATTCACAAAACATTTTACAGGTCTGGGCTATTCGGCGGAAGCGTATATCGACCCGGAGAAATACGGCTCGCACGATCCCGCGTTCATCAATGTTGATGAAGCAGTCATCAATCGTTTTCCACTGCTGAAGCGAAGCTTGTTGTTGAACGAACCAACTGTCCTTGAGCACAATCCTGTCGATTTACCGCGCGCTTTGCGCGTTATCGAGGAAACGTCCGACTACGATATGAATTTGATTTGGCGCGATGTTCTGCGCGATTCCGAATTGCGCAATCTCAGCACCAACGCGGCTCTGACGAGTGTGCTGCCGAATGAGCGCATCAAGGACGATGATGCTCCTACCGACTACGGCAAAGTGGCGGTTTGCGCACATATTTACTACATCGATATGCTCGACGAGATGCTGGATCTGACCGAGAACATCCCTGTTCCCTATGATTTCATTGCCACGACGGACACGTCGGAAAAGCAGGCCAAGATCGAAGCCCTCTTGGCAAAGCGCCCCGGCATTAACAAGGCGATTGTCAGGATCGTGGAGCAGAACCGCGGTCGGGACATGTCTTCGCTGTTCATCTCCTTGCGTGACCTGCTGGTCGACGATCGTTATGACCTTGTCTGCCGCCTGCACACGAAAAAGTCACCTCAGGTGCAGTCATCGAGGAGCAACCTGTTCAAGCGGCATCTGCTCGAGAACCTGCTGAATACCCGTGGTTACGTTCACAACGTATTGGACCTGTTCCAGGACAACGCTTCGATCGGTCTCGTCATTCCACCGCTTATTCACATCTCCTATCCAACCATGGGGCGCGTCTGGTTCTCCAACAGGCCCAAGGTTGAGGAAACCGCGCGCCTATTGAACATTGATGTCAAATTCGATGACACCACTCCGGTGGCTGCCTATGGCACCATGTTCTGGTTCCGGCCCCGCGCCTTACGAAAATTATTCGAACATCGGTGGAAGTGGGAAGACTTTAATGCCGAACCACATCATGTCGATGGCGGCCTGGCTCATGCGCTTGAGCGCCTGACGGCCTACGCGGCCCAGGATGTGGGCTATATCACCCAGCACATCATGTGCGCTCATCAAGCGGCGCACAACTACGCCATGCTGGAATTCAAGATGCAAAAGCTTGTCGGCATGCTGCCGATGAACGACTTTCCATTGCACTATCAGATGCTGTCTACGTGGAAAAAAGCTGATTTTCCCCTGCTTGCACCAGCACCGCAATTGCCAGCGCCGCCACTGTCGGTGAAGCGCTCTCTGGCTGAACTCAATTTTGCCACTAAAAGCTCCCTGAAGTTCAGGGTACCTATCCTGTTCAAGATTCTAAGGCCGTTCTATCGCTGCGTCAGGGCGGTCTTAAAACCAAATTCTCGGCGTAATAGCGCATAACCTGGAATGACTCGTCTGAGGTCCCAACCCACTCATCCATCAGTGGAATTTTCAGCCTTAAGCGGCCGCTGCTGCAATGCCAAGCGCGCCACATGAAGCCGAACCAACCGAGGATTTTTACATGGATGCCGCTCCGCCAGAATTCAGCAGAAATGAGCTTGCCGCTCTTGTCGGTCGCAAATCAACCCTCGAACTGGGGCCTTTCACGAATCCAACCCTGCGTGGCCGAAATATTAAATATTTCGACGTCATGGACAAACACGGACTGATCAAGAGGGCGGATGCGATCGGCTATGCCTACTCCAGCCCCGTCGATATTCATTATGTCTCCAGCAATGGCGACTTGAGTATCGTCGACGAAAAGTTTGATTTTTGCCTGAGCGGTCACTGCATCGAGCATCAACCGGATCTGATCTATCATCTGAACCAGGTGGCGAGAATTCTCGTGCCGACGGGCAGATACCTCCTGATTATCCCGGACAAGCGCTACTGCTTCGATCATTTCATTCCAGAGAGCTCAATTGCGGATTTCATCGGCGCTCGGGGCAACAAGGTTCACACCGCAACGAGCGTTATCGAACACATAGCTCTAACCACGCATAATGACGCGGCACGCCATTGGGCTGGAGATCACGGGGTCGCAAAATTTCGGCAAGATATGACGACTGTCTCGCAGGCAATGAGCGGGTACGACAATTCCGGCGGGGCCTACATCGATGTGCACGCCTGGCAATTCACCCCGCAGAGTTTCCGCTCCGGAATAGAGGTACTTGCCAATCTCGGCCTCATTGGGCTTGACGTGGAGCAAGTCTATGCCACGCCGCACAACACTTTTGAATTCTGCGCGATTTTGAAGCGACGGCTGGGGACTAAAAGCTGACTGGATGTACCGCCGGGACAGATTTAACTGCTGCCAATCTGCTGCTAATCATAGCCCCCGCAGGGTCGATGGTGGTGCCAGCCTAAAGGTGGCGCCGTGCCGGAATGATGCCCTTTCAAAGCCGACAGGTTGCGTAACCGCGGTGTTCGAAGTAGGTGCTGCTAGAATTCCGTGAGGTACCAAATTGGCCGGCAGCTACAACGCAAGTCTGAACCGAGTGCCCTTCTTGGATGCCTTGCGTGGGCTGGCGGCCATTTGGGTCGTCGTTGTGCACGTGGCGATGCTTCCATCTCCGCGTCTTCCAGTTGCACCGTTTCTCGATCTGTTCGTCGTAAACGGCACCATGGGGGTGGATCTGTTTTTCGTGGTGAGTGCGTTTTCACTCTGCCTCAGCATGCCGGTTCATGATCGGGAAGTTCGCCCGATATTAGGGTTCGCACTGCGGAGATTTTTCAGGATAGCTCCGCTATTTTACCTAATTATCCTGGTCATGTGCATTCACAATTTCAGCGGTGTAAAGATCGATGGAAAATCGATCCTGTTGAATATGACATTTCTGTTTAATCTGGTTCCAGGTTACCAGACGTCCATCGTTCCGGCGGGTTGGACGGTTGGCGTGGAAATGGTATTTTACATGATATTCCCCTTTTTGTATCGATTTTCTAAAGGTGTAATTCTGTCGGTTTCGGTATTTTTTGCCTCTATATGCATAGCTGCCCTTTTCTTTATGAATATAAATTTATTTGTTGCTGATCCATTCAATTACTACCTGTATTCAATTCTTTATCGAGCTCCGATTTTTACCTTCGGCCTTATCGCTTTCTATTTGTTGCCGATATTGGAAAAGCATCCGGAAGGAAAGCGGATAGGTTTGGCTCTTCTGACGTTTGTGCCTGTGATGTTTTTTGCCATCACGGCAAATAAGGTTGCGATATTCGACAAATATTATTGGGAAGGGGTGATGTTTGGTGCGTTGGTGGTCGGGCTCGGCCTTCTCCCCGTTGCCGTGATCGTCAATCCTGTTTCGGCGTGGCTGGGGAGAATCAGTTACTCGGTCTATCTGCTTCACAGCCTTTTTATCGTCGTGCTCATTCCGACCATGAGGTCGATCCAGGGGATGGTCGAGAGTCCAACGATTGCTTTCATGCTCAGCCTGACGCTGACTCTAGCCTTGGTGATCCCGTCTGCCTTCCTGCTCAATTATTTCGTTGAAGATCCAGTCAACAAATGGGGCAAGCGCTTTTCGTCTCGGGTCGCCGGCCGCAAAAACGTCGGCGCGCTTGCGACGGGGGAACCGGTTCTCGCTGAGTCTTCAATGGGTTAGGCCGCTTGTTCATTCCCAAGGCTTCTTTCGGGGTAACTCTGGTTACCTTCTGCATGGCCAATGTGAGGGGTCAGTTGGCACGCCGCATGTCGGCACGGAACAGGATCGCGTCCCTCCGGCCTTTTTTATCGGCATCGAATGGTCTAATGCGTGCACCTGATGTGCTCTGCAGGATAGTGCCGATATCACGGACTTTGACGAGACGACCCGGAGACATCATCCCTCGATGACGTCTGGGTGGCAGGATGCGGCCAACGTCTCTTTCGATCCCGTATCGGGGCGCGCGCCAATTTTAAGTTCCATATGCACCAGAGAGAGATAGGCCGATGAGGCGCCTGGCAATCGCATTTTATTACGATCAAGATGGCAAGATAGATGAGTATTATTTTCACCTGATCGCATCGATAAAGCCTTTTGTTGAAAAACTGCTGGTGGTTTGCAACGGTCCGGTGGACGAAGCGGCCGAATCTCGCCTTTCCGAGGCCGCCGCCGACGTCCTGGTCAGGGAAAACAAGGGGTTCGATGTCTGGGCCTATCGGGCTGCCCTCGAACATATCGGGTGGGATGAACTTTCACACTTCGACGAGATATTGTTTTTCAACCACACTTTCTACGGGCCGATTTTCCCCTTCTCGGAAATGTTCTCGGAGATGGACCGGCGTCACTGCGACTTTTGGGGAATCTCCGCCCACAGGGCGTTAAGACCCCATCCGATCGACGTCACAAAATCCGAACTGCCTTTCCATCTCAACTCCCATTTCATCGCAGTGCGGCGGTCCTTGCATCAGTCGAAGGCGTTTCGTGACTATTGGACCCGGATGGTGTCCATCAACTCGTATATGGAGTCAGTTGCGAAGCACGAGATGGTGTTCACAGCGCATTTTCAGGCTTTGGGCTACACCTGTTCGGTATTGCTCGATCCGGAGCGATACAAGACGCCATACCCGGTTTTCATGGAGCCGGACAAAACGCTGGAGGACCGGAGCCCGATCCTGAAGCGTCGCCTCTTCTTTCATGACCCGCTGTTTCTCGAGCGCGAGGCGATCAATCTGCCGCGAGCCTTGGAGATAATCGAAGAGCGATCGGACTACGATTTGTCGCTGATATGGAGAAGCGTCGGTCGCCTGGGCCCACCCCGAACGCTCAATAGCAACGCCGCGCTGCTCTCCGTCCTGCCAGATGTGCATATTGGTGCTCGAAGAACCCGGTTTCGGGTAGCTGTTCTTGCCCATGTCTATCACGCCGACATGATCGATGAGATTCTGGGCTACACCGAAAACATCCCGAAGGGTTATGACCTCATCATTACGACCGACAATACCAACAAGCAGGCGTTGATCCAGCAGGCAATCACCAAAGCACCGAACTGCAGAAAGGCCGTGGTTCTGGTCGTCCAGTCGAATGACGGCCGGGATACTTCAGCCCTTCTCATCGGGTGCCGTGACTATGTGCTCGAGGACCGCTACGATTTGATATGCCGGATACATTCCAAGCGATCTTCCCAAGACGGCACAAAGGGAGATTTGTTCAAGCTTCACATGTTCGAGAACCTTCTCCACAGCCCTGATTATGTTCTAAATTTGCTTGATCTTTTCGCCAAGAACCCCGCACTTGGTCTCGTTATTCCTCCGATCATCCATATTGGATATCCGACCATGGGAAACTCATGGTTCGGCAACAAGCCCAATGTTGCAAAATTGGCCAAAAAACTGGGTCTGAATGCCCATCTGGATCACAGTACACCTGTCGCGCCTTACGGTGGGATGTACTGGTTTCGCCCTGCAGCTCTAAGGAAGCTTTTCGAAGAAGAGTGGGGCTGGAACGATTTTGCCAATATGGATTATCGGGATGGGAGTTTGGTCCATGCCATAGAGCGGCTCATAGCCTATGTCGCAATCGACGCCGGCTATAGCTTCCGGCACGTGATGACCACAAGGAATGCTGCTCACAACTACGTAATGTTGGAAACCAAATTGATATCATTGCTGGAGAATGCATCGCCGGCGGAATTCGGAAACCTCGGCGTGAAAAGATCCTTTCACGGCCTCCTCTTCTCGATCAAGAGGTCGATCGTGTTCAGATCGCCACTAGCGTTCAGGATTCTCAGGCCACTCTATCGCGGCCTGCGAAGAATAATCGCGTTTGGGGATTAGCCAGATGGCGATGCAACAAACAGAGCACTCTCACGTGGGCAAGTCGCTCGTGAGGGCGCCAACTGCCTCTCGCCGCGCGTTTGCTGTCCGCGCATGCATCAGCCACGGGCGAACAAGCGACGTATCAGCCGCAAAGGTGCGGTCAGCCGCCAACTGCGCGACGTGAGCAGCGCGTCGCGCTCATTGGCGATGCAGTTCATGTCCCGTAGGAGCGCATCGCGTTCGGCGATTAAGCTAGCTTGGGCATCTACGAGGGCATCCCGTTCAGCGATTGAGCTGGCTTGGGTATCTACGAGGGCATCCCGTTCAGCGATTAAGCTCGCTTGGGTATTTACGAGCGCATCCCGTTCAGCGATCAGAGTGTCGCGAAATCCGACGAGGGCATCACGTTCGTCAGCCAAGCCGCGGACTTGAACGGATTGCTGTTCCAAGAAGCTCGCAAGCTTCGAATTCTCTTGACGGACCCACTTTATCTCGGTGCTGCGCGCGCCAAGCTCACCATGCAATTGCGCAACCGCCAATTCCTCCGTCGCCATGGCCGCCGAAAATGTTTCGCAGGCTTCGTCGAATCTCGTCCGCATCATATCCAGCTGAGCAAGCAAGCCATCGTCTTCATCGCCGGCGGCGATTGCGGTCAGAATTTGATAGCTCTCACGGACCAGCGCCGTAACATCCGGATGATTACGCACATCTTCCAGCGTGGACCTTTCATGATAGAGGTCTGTCGTCAGAAACTGTTCGATCTTGACGTCCGAGTGGTCGGGCTGAGCTGGCCAGGCGACACCGGTTTTTTCAGCTGCGCGGTCCATATGCTTTCGCCAGTCGGCTAGGAACCCTTCATATGACAGAATATATCGCGGCATGTGTCGTGAATGATATTCAGCTTCGAGCACATGCCTGAGCCACAACAGCAGGGACGCTGGCAGCGCTAAATTATGTCGCCGGCGCAGCGAATATGCGACCTCAAGAGGATTGCGTACGGGCAGAAGGGCGACAGGGCTGACATTCATTTCGTCCAAGATCGACGACATGAACGGAACAAATCTGCATGTCCGTGGGTCTTTGATAACGATCAACGGTTCGTCGCCGAACTCATCGATGAGCAGCTGTTTTATTTTCTGGCGACACGGTTCTGTTGCCTTTGAGTTCATCCTTTGCTGATCGAGTTGACGCCAGTCAAGCCAGGACGAGCCTGCCGATGCGAGCAGTTCGTCGTGGGCAAGGGCAAGGGGCGCACTCTCGAAGAATCCGCGCGGATTGGCCGCGTGCGACGGCATCGGGGTCTTCGGGCCGGCTGCTCCCAATGCATTGATTACGCCCCCAAGCGCCGAGGTTCCGCTCCTGTGCATTCCCAGGATTAAGATGGCTTGACGCCTCGGTGCCTGTGGCAATCCGGCTGTTGGGGTTATCAAATTGAGGTGCTTTTCGGTCCGGTTGGTCAACTTTCAGTACGCTTAGACCAGCCTCTATCAAAACGTCAATCTATGAAGATCGCGACGGACGCAACTCTTGGTCGGGTTGCGGGGCTGACAGGGCGGGCCGATTTCTGTCGTTCGGCCGCGACTTCGCGAGTGGTTTTGGACCGTTGACGGCCTGCGGAAAAGGATGATGCTACGACTATCGAGCCCTTGCTCGATCTCGATATCGAATATCGCGAGACGCTTTAAGCCAGCGACTCCACCCGGCCACCTCTAAGTGTGAGTTTCTTCGTGCAAACGCGCTGGATGAGCGCATCGTCGTGGCTGGCCAGCACGATGATGCCGGCCTTTTCCGCCAGTTCGTCCATGCGTCGTTTGGCTTTTTCCTGGAACGACGCGTCGCCGGCGCCAATCCATTCATCCATTAGCAGAATTTCAGGCTCGAGAGTGGTCGCTGCTGCAAACGCCAAACGTGCCGCCATGCCTTGGCTGTACGCCTTGAACGGCAGGTCGATGAAGTCGCCCAGTTCGCTGAAATCGATTATTTCTTCCATCTTCTCTTCGATCTCGGCCGCCGTCCAACCGCTGATCAACCCTCTCAGCACGATGTTTCTGCGCCCGGTGGCCTCGGGACGAAACCCTATGTGGATGTTGAACAGGGCATCGACCTTGCCTGCGATCGATATCGTGCCACCCGATGGCTGGTAGATTCCGTATAGAACCTTGAGCAGGGTGGTCTTGCCGGCGCCATTCGGGCCGACAAGCCCTAACCGGTCGCCCGCCTTGAGCTCGAAGCTGACACCGTCGAGCGCCTGCACGACCTGTTTGGTGCCCGACTTGGCTATATTGCCGCCGAGAGCGCTCCGACGCCGGCCGGGCGCCGAAAGCGTCAACTTTTCAAACAGGCGATAGACGAGGCTGACATTGTTCAGGGTGATGGAGGTCATGGAACTCAGATCAGGAAAACGATGCGCTTGCGATAAAGGCCCAGCAGCAGCAGCGCAATAGCCCAGAGGCCGAGGCAGAAATAACCTGTCACCGCCAAGGAATGCCCCGGAAATATGCCCGCCGTGATCGGCTCGCGCACGCCCTCCAGGAAATAGGTGAACGGGTTCCAATGATAGGCATATTCTTGAACGCCCTCTTGCCCACTATAGACCCAGAAGACCGGCGTGAAGAACATGCCCACCCGCATCAGGTTGCCGACGATGAATTCGCTGTCGGGAAAGAATGCGCCCAGGAACGCAAAAACCACCACAAATGCAGGGGTTGCCAGGATGAGGAGCAACAATCCCAACAAGGACAGCAGCCAGTTCGTGTTGATGCCGTAACCGCTCAAAAGCAGAATGAGAACGCAACCCGCCAGCGAATAACCAGCCCGAATGATGCATTGCATCGTCAATCGCATCACATACACGAACAACGGCAGCGTCGTGCCCTGAATGAAGCTCGCTTCGCGCTGGAAGAGAGACACGCTCATGGTGATGGTCTCGGTAAGATAGAACCACACCAGCATGCCGATGGCCACATAGGCTATATAGCTGGGGTTGCTTGCGTCCTTGGTCACGAAAACAAAGGCAAATGTGCCGACGAAAGCGAAATAGTTGACCAGCATCCAAAGCGGGCCGAGCGTCGTGCGTCTGTGCTGGTCGCCGATGTCCTCATGGGCAAGCGCGATCCAGACCCGGTGTAATCTCATGGCTTTTGAGATGTCGTCAAAAGCGCCGTTTAGTGCCGCAATCATAGCTGGGAGTATCGCAATCCGTTGTTCTGGCGCATTGTCCTTCGCTGGCCATGGCGAACCACCACACCCATCTCTAATAGCCATTTCGACAGGCATATGGCAACGCATTGCGTCGTAACGAGGTCAAGAGCAGAGTCAACTGCGGCAAAACTGGACACGGGCTGATGCCATGCGGCTTTCTTCGTTAGCCGAGACTAATGTCAGGCTCGCGGCAATCTCCCAAGGATGATGCGCCACGCTTCTCTATTGACCGTCGGCTCTTCCCGAAAAAACCTCTGGCTATGACTTCGAGCCCACAGTATGCGATACAACGCGACGGGCCGGAAATCGCCCTTTGAGGAAAGAACGGCCATGAGCGATTTTCGTGTTCGCACTGTGCTGGTGTTCACGTCCACGAACCTGGAGCTGGTGCCATCCGATGAAGCTGGAATCTGTATTCGGACTTCGGCCACAGATGCACCTCGCCTTCATGAACTCAAGTAAGGTGTTCGACATTCGTGGATAGGGCAGATCTGCGCATAGCGGTGCTGATGGGCACGAAAGACGGCGCCGCGTTCATTGATGAGCAGTTGCAATCCCTGCTCGCACAGTCGCATCCGCTCATCGACCTCTGGATCTCCGACGATGGCTCCGTCGACGGCACGGTTCCCATCATCGAAGCCTGGAAGTCCCGCTGGACAAAGGGTCGAGTGACGTTGGTCGAGGGGCCGCACCGAGGGTTCGCGGCCAATTTCCGTTCGATGATACTCGACCGGCGTATCGATGCCGACTTCTATGCCTTCAGCGATCAGGACGATGTCTGGGAGCCGGACAGGCTGGAAAGTGCCATCCAATGGATGCAGGCGTTCGGCGCGGAAACGCCGTTGATGTTCTGCTCGCGAACCGCGACCATGACCGAAACGGGAAGCCTTGTCGGCCAGTCGCCATTGTTTCGGCGGCCGCCGTCCTTCCGCAACGCGCTCGTGCAAAGCATCGCCGGCGGCAACACCATCCTGCTCAACTGTGCGGCACGCGATCTGTTGGCAAGGGCTTCGGCACGCACGGGCTTCGTCAGCCACGACTGGTGGGCCTATCTGATTGTCACCGGCGCCGGCGGCGTTGTCCACTACGACCCGCGGCCGCTGGTGCACTACCGGCAGCACGCGGCGAACCTTGTCGGTGCCAACGTGTCATGGCGGGCAAGAGTCTCGCGGCTTGGGCGCCTGTTCAAGGGCGAGTTTGCCGACTGGACCGATGTCAACCTTGCCGGCCTGGCGGTCAATCGCGACCTCCTTACGCCGGATGCCGCGGCGTGCCTCGACCTGTTCGCAAGCGGTCGGCAGGGCAGTCTTTTCCAGCGTTTGCGCACTCTGCCCGCAAGCGGTGTCTATCGGCAGACCCTTGCCGGGACCTTGGGGCTCTATCTCGCATTCATCCTGGGTCGCATCTGAAATCGAATTGCTTCAAGGCGCGTGGTCGAGCGGTGCCTCCGTGCTCTATCGGCTGAGCGCTTCTTCGCCGGCACAATTTGACGGCGATACGTCGGGGAGTTCCCGCATGAGGCCAGCGAACGCAGTGACCCGTCGGAAGGGGGCTTGCGCCAGTGCGATAACCATCTTCATGAGACGGCCGCTGTTCAATCCGCGGACGTGATCGCCCGCGCCCTTTCAAGCGTCAATGCCACGATCGCGGCCGCTCTGTCCGCGTTTGCAGCCTCCGAATAGCAGCGAAGTTCAGGTGCGTTGCCGGAGGGCCGCAAATGGATGATCTCACCAGTTTGCATTCGCATCCTGAAGCCGTCGGTCTCGTCGACTTCGGCAACGGTCCCGAAAGGCGCCAGGAATTGCTGCAACGCATCCCGATCCGCGAGGCGGTGCATCAGGCTGTGCGAGCTTTCCACCGGGAAGTTTTCAAGTCGCTCGCTTGCGCAAACCGGAAGCTTCCAAACCGCGCGCAGCTGCGACAGCGTTTTTCCTGTCGATGCAACCAGACCCAGGACGGCGAGGATCGGGAGTAGGGAATCCCGTGTCGGCAATGCCGCCAGTGTCTTTCCGCGCAGGGAACAATCCGATCCCAGGAGAACGCCGCCATTGGCCTCGAAGCCGACGACGATGCGGCCGGCATGGTATGATGCTTCCATCCCTTCGATGACAAAGGGAGATCCGACTTTCGTTCTCACGACCTCGAAACCGAAAGCTTTCGAAATGCCCGAATTGGAAGTCACCGGCGTCACGACGACGTCTGCCCGCAAGAACAAGGCGGTGGCGAGGCCGATCAGGTCGCCGCGAAAAAGATCGCCATTCTCGTCGGCGATAAGCGGACGATCGGCATCGGCATCTGTCGACACGATGGCATCGAGGTTGAATTCCCCAGCCCAACGTTTGAATTTGGCAAGTGTGGTCGGGCTGACGGCTTCGGTGTCAACGGGCACAAAGGTACCGGATTTCCCGACAGGCGTCACATGAGCGCCAAGGGATTGGAGAATCTCGACCAGCAGATCCGCCGCCACCGAGCTGTGCTGATAAACGCCGACCCTCATGCCGGAAAGGGAATTGGGCTGCAATATGATCTCGGCGCGCGCGCGATAGGCGGCGATCGCCTGATCATGGCGTGTTGGCAAGGCCGTTCCTGGCGGAGGCGGAGGGCGATAGGCTCCCGATCTTCCAGCGGCGTATTGTGCCATGGCGGCTTCATCCGCCTTGCTGATCTCGCCGTGCGGGCCGTAAAATTTGATACCGTTGCGGTCAGCGGGAATATGCGAACCCGTCACCATAAGTGCCGCTGCGCCATGCTGCTGGCCGTACAGCGCCAAAGCCGGTGTTGGAATGGCGCCGCAATCGACCGGTTGAAGCCCGCTTGCCGCCAGGGCTGCCATGCAGTTGGCGGCAATGGTGGGGCTGCTGTCGCGTAAGTCACGACCCACCAGCACCATGGCATTCGGCTGAATCCCGCCGGCAGCCACGCGCCAGGCGAAAGCCTCAGTATAAAGCCCACTCGGGTTCCCGACCAATTCCGAAGCCAGGCCTCTGAGGCCACTCGATCCAAATTTCATCACTTCGCTTTGGCTGATGAGAGGGAAGGCTGTCATATCGAGGTAGGTTCCCCTGTTAACCGAAAAGCGCTTCGCCGCCCACCAGAGGTTTTCCCCGAGATCTTGAAAAATAGTGCGTCGCGATGAACGAACGGGTAACGGCAGCGCTGTGGAAAGTGCGTCAGACGCCAGCCAATCGCACCGCCTGACCTGCTCCTGGCAACAGCGTGAACCTTAAACCTCTCCGCCGGTTGCGCGATATCTGGTCGGCACTTGATCGCAATCGAACTGTCTGTGAAAAAATCTCTGGCGATGACCTCACGTCCACGCTATGCGGTAGCGATGGCGGGGGCCGAGGATTTGACGCTGAGAACAGGTGGCCGGTGACGGATGGTGTTCGATCTGACGCCGCATTAGTGTTGAAGTTCTCACGCCTGGAGTTCAATACTCGCCAATGACTTCCTTTGCAGAAGCCGTGTTCGGATTTCGACCGAAGATACGGCGCGTCATCATCATGGTCCAGGACCTGCTCATGGTCCTGGTTGCGGTGGCGCTTAGTCTCGTCCTCTCCCGGTCAGACCTTTCGTTCGATGCATTCTCCTACCAAGGCCTGGTCGCCTGGGCCGGGATCGTTCTCATCAGCCACCTGCTGTTCAGATATTGTGGTCTCTACACCACGATCTGGCGCTTTGCCTCGACCCCGGACTTTTTCAACATTCTGAAGAGCTGTGCGATTCTGACGGTCGTGCTTTATGCTGTTTCGCGGATGTTTCGTCTCATCCAGCCCGTGGCTGGCCTCAACGAACGCCAATTCATCGTCTTTTTCCTCGTTTCCTTCACCATCATATCGGCGCCGAGGCTGTTCTACCGATTTCTTCGCGACGGCGCGAGCTGGGGCATCCTCACCCTCAGGGTCGATAAGGTGCAGGCCAGGCGGGCGCTGTTCGTCGGTCGGCTTGGTGAGGCCGACCTGATCATTCGCTTCACGCGCACGGCAGAGCCGACCGACTATTCCATTGCCGGCATCATGGCGACCGAGCGCGGCGCACCGTTGGGCACACGGATTCAAGGTGTTCCCGTGGTGGCGTCCCGGCCACGCCTGATCGATGTCCTGGAGGACTACGCCGCCGGCACCAGGAGCATCGACCTGCTTATTTTCGGCAGCGGCGTCGAGCATGAGATCGAGGAATATTCCGAGCTTGTGCGTGTCGCCCGGCATGGCGGCATAACCGTCTTGCAGTTCTCGAGCCTTTCGCAGCTTGGGCAGGAGGGAAAGATCGTTCTCGACGAAGTCGAGATGGAAACGATCCTGCGCCGCCCGACCGTGCCATCCGATATCGCGCGTATTGGCGCCTTCGTCGGCGGCAAGCGCGTCCTGGTGACGGGAGGCGCCGGATCTATCGGCCGCACGCTGGTCAAGCGGTCGCTGGAGCTGGGAGCAGGGGCGGTGCTGGTCGCCGACAATTCCGAGTTCGGCATCTTCCAGTTGAGCCAGTATGTCGACGAAAAGCACCATGATCGCCTGAAGGTGCGCATTGTCGATGTCGCGGACCGGCGTCAGATGACTCGTGTCGTCACGGAATTCAAACCGGACATCATCTTTCATGCCGCGGCGCTGAAGCACGTTCCGCTGCTCGAGGAGAACTGGGAATCGGCTATCCAGACCAATGTTTTCGGTACGCTTGTCTGCGCTGAGGTTGCCGCCAAATGCGGTGTTCCGCAGTTCCTGCTCATATCGAGCGACAAGGCCGTGGATCCGACCTCGGTGCTTGGCATCACAAAGAGAGCCGCCGAGCAACTCGTCAGTTCCTTGCACGAAAGCCACGCAATCGCGCCGGACGGGCGCCGTACGGGCACCAAATTCATAGCCGTGCGGTTCGGCAACGTGTTTGGCTCCAATGGTTCGGTGGCGACCATCTTCCAGGCACAGATCGAAGCCGGCGGCCCGGTCACGATTACCGATCGACGCATGACCCGCTATTTCATGACGGTGGCGGAAGCCGTCGATCTCGTCATCATGGCGGCCGCCGACGCCCAGTCGCGTAACGGCAAGGACGACTATGCCATCTATATGCTGGACATGGGCAAACCCGTGCCGATTCTCGAGGTCGCGGAGACCATGATCCGCATGGCCGGCAAGACGCCCTATGCGGATATCCCGATCCGCTTCACCGGCATCAGGCCCGGCGAGAAGCTGCATGAGACGCTACAGGGCGCCAACGAAGAGATCATCATGCTCGACATCGCCAAGATCTTCGGTCTCAGGACCGATGTGGTGGCGTGGCCTACGGTTCAGGCTGCGCTGGCCGCGTTGCAGGCGGCAATGAAGAGCCAGGACAAGGCTTCCGCCCTTGCCGTGTTGGCGCAACTCCATCTGCCGGAGACGCCGGCGCCCGACACGCAGCAGGAAACTGGCCCGAGAAGGGTCGGGCAAGCAGGTTAGATACGTTGCGGCTGACGGTTGAATGGCGGGATTTTGCCTGGATATCGATTCCGCGGCCGGCGGTGTCGGAGCAATTTCCGCCGGGAAAGCGCTCCTGGCCTTTGCCGGGAAAACCGTTTCACACTCTTCCTGGAATGGCGCTAGCGATGAGGGGACGGCCGTGAAGGGACTGAAACGTGCCTTCGATCTCGTCGCGGCGGTCTTGCTGTTGTTGGTGACATCCCCTGTTCTATTGCTCTGCATGCTTGCGGTGCGGGCATCGTCGCCCGGTCCGGTGATTTTTTCCCAGACGCGGGTCGGCCGCGATGGTGTGTTGTTTCGCTGCCACAAATTGCGGACGATGTATCAGGGCACGCCGTCCTTGCCCTCGCACGAGGCGCCAGCAAATGCCGTGACCGCGGTCGGAAGGACCTTGCGGAAGTTCAAGCTCGATGAGCTGCCGCAATTCTGGAATGTTCTTCGGGGCGAGATGAGCCTGGTCGGGCCGCGCCCTTGCCTGCCGACACAGACGGAACTGATCGAGCGTCGCCGGCAGCTGGGGGTTTTGGCGGCACGTCCGGGCATTACCGGCATGGCCCAGATCAGGGGCATCGACATGTCCAACCCGCGGCTTCTGGCCGAAACGGATGCCGCCTATCTCAGGAGGGCGTCGTTCTGGCTCGACCTTCGCATCCTGTTTGGAACGCTCTATCGCAACTGAGGCGATTGAGCGTCTCCGAGCCGCGCTATTTCGGCCAACCGCTCCAGCGTCCCGGTCTCCGGCAGCCAGCCTTCGGATACGAGCAGGGAAGGGTCGCATATCTGTGTCGCGGTCAGACTGTCCCAGGACGCCCGCTTGCCCAACAGGATCGCGGCCGCCCGCAACGGCCTGGCCGGCACGTCCACAAGGCGCCTCGGCCGTCCGAAACCGTCGCGAAAGGCGCCGACAATGTCGGCGATCGAAACCGGCGGCACATCGCTGGCGACATAGATCGATCGCAGCCGCCCCGAAAGGCTGAGCAGATGCCATACCGCACCTGCCGTCGATTGCGATGACAGCAGCGAGCGGGTTCCCGTCAGGGCACCTGTCGGCAGCGGCAGGCCCGTATCGGCCAGGCGCATCAGCGCCGCCAGGTTTCCTTTCATGCCGGCTCCGTAGACTGGCGGCAGCCGCAGCACGGTGGCGTCGGAACGGCCATGCGACGCATAGGCATCCAGCACCCTGATCTCTGCTTCGCGCTTCGAGCGCCCATAGGCGCATTGCGGATCGGGAATCGTGTCCTCGTCGATCGTTGCACTGACGCGCGCGCCGATCACGGCCCGGATCGAGGAGAGCTGGATGAACCGTCCGCTTGCCTGTTCGGCCGCCGCCTGCGCCAGCCTTGCGCTCAATTCCGCATTGGCCGCCCGAAAATCGGCTTCGGCGGCGTTGCCTTCATCATTGTTCAGACCCGCGCAATGAACGACATCGGTAACACCCCCGGCAAGCGCCAGGAAGGCAGCCGTCGGCGCATCGACATCGGGCATCTGCATGGCCTCATGCCCCCGACCAAGCCTCTCCGGGTAGCGGGACGCGAGGCGAAGCTCGGCGCCCGCCTCATGAAGCCGATGCACCACTCGACGGCCGATGAAGCCTGTCGCGCCTGTGACCAGGACTTTCATTGGTCTTGCCCTAAACCGCTATTGCGTGAATCGAAGCGCCCGATCTTCATCCCTGGACGAAGGGCGTCTTCCGTCACCGGCGGAAGCACTCGCTCTTGCGTCTCGGGCGGAAACGCCTGGTCTTGCGGCAACGGAGCCTGGCGGCCCGAGGCGAGATACGTTCCCGACACCAGGAAGACCATCAGCACCGAGTCCAGAATGTCGTGGCCAATCAGGATGCCTGTCATCCCGGACGTGAGATAGGTGATCACCACGATGACAATCATGGTAGCGCCAAAACGCTCGATCGGATCGGTGCTATTTCGCAAAACCACGGCTGCGTTCCTGGCGGCAACGACGAAGATCGCGGCCAGCGTCAAGGCGCCCAGGAGTCCTGCCTGCACCAGGGCGGTCAGGAAGCCGTTGTGGAAATGATTGAAGCCTGCATCCATCCCGAACTGATCGTGGAAGCCCTGTTTTATCAGGGCCTGGGTGGCACCCACTCCATGTCCGAACAGCGGCATCCCACGAAACGCCTTCAGGCCAATATCCCACACGGCCAATCGCAATCCTGTAGCCGTCGTGTGGTCACCGTTGAGGGCGAGCGCGTCCAAGTCGGAACGCAGAAAGTCGACACGCCCGGATATTGTCTGGAAGCCGACAGCCGCGATGACGGCGCCGGCCGCCAGCAGCAGCACCAGCAGGCGAATGGCGTTCCTTCCCTTGAGCCTGTGCTGGTTGATCAGTAGAACGGCGATACCGGCAATCAGCAGTGCCAGCCAGACAATGCGGGTGCCGGAGTAGATGATGGCGATCGTCCCGCCAAGTGCCGCGCAAATGAGGGCGATCCTGTGTCTCTCTATATCCGACAGGGCGCCGGCCACGCAGACCGCCACGGCAAGGCAGAGGACCTCCGCGAACACAATTGCATTCCCGGCCCCCCCCTCGGCGCGGATACCAAGCCAATGTTGTTGGAAGACCGCCAGAAGCAGCGCGACAAAACAGGTCGCCATGCTGCTCAGCACGATGATACGGACAAGCGTCGTCTTCCGCGTAATGCTCCAGGTCGAATAGGAGATGGGGAAAAACAGGAAGGTGACTAGCGGGATCAGGTGCAATGCGTCCCTGGCGATCGCATGGTTGACGATGGACGCCACCAGATTGGCCGCGCAATAGGCATAGATCGCGATCGTCATCGCCATCATCGCCGGGTCGGTATTGAAGCGCCTTTTCTTGAGGGCGATCAACAGGACGGACGACAGAGCGCCGCCGTTGAATACGAAGCTGACCACCGATCCCAAAACCGGCGGAAAAAAGAAGCAAAGAATGGAGAAGTAGATATTGATCCGCGACGGCGTGAGTTGCTGACTTGCAGACGAAAGCCGGGTCAAGTTTCGGGCTCGCTATTCTCGAGTAGCTCTATGCGGCACATCCTGTTCGGCCGACCGAGTGTGCTCGCGTTGAAATTTGCCCGTGCCTGATGACGCATCTTGCCCGCTTCCGGGGGTTGTATAGCGGCTGGGCTGTCTTTTCGATAGTGCGGTGGAGCTTGTCGTCACCTAAAATCGGCGGCCGGTGCCCGACGATTGGGAATCGGCTCAAGGGGCGTCCGTCAACATGGTCTGCCGAGTAATTTTTTCCTAGCCTTTTCCCGGTTGCAAGCCTTGCGAACAGAAATTTCCGGGTTTTGGCGAAAACATGGAAAAATCATTCCCGAACTGACTGCTGCCGGGCTCGTCTTGCATTGTTTTGCCGTGCGCCGATCTGCTAGAACGCCCGCACGAAACACTTTGTCCAGAAGCGACGCTTGAACCGGGCACAAAAGCTCGATGATTTGACGCAAGGTCTTCTGTCGCAAGGCACGAGAGAACGCTCACAGTCTATGACAATCGCGCTTACGCATCTGCAGCGGCTTGAAGCCGAGTCCATCCACATTTTTCGCGAGGTTGCGGCCGCCTTTGCCAAGCCGGTCATGCTCTATTCGGTCGGCAAGGATTCATCCGTGCTGATGCATCTGGCGATGAAGGCGTTTTATCCCGCCAAGCCGCCTTTCCCGTTCCTGCATGTCGACACGACCTGGAAGTTCCGCGAGATGATCGCTTTCCGCGACCAGATGGCGCAGAGACTGGGCTTCGACCTTTTGGTTCATGTCAATGAAGACGGCGTGCGCGACAACATCAATCCGTTCGACCACGGCTCGAACACCCACACCCATGTCATGAAGACCGTGGCGCTGCGCCAGGCGCTCGACAAGTACGGTTTCGATGCCGCCTTTGGCGGCGCCCGCCGCGACGAGGAAAAGTCGCGCGCCAAGGAGCGCATATTCTCGTTCCGCAATGCCCAACATGTCTGGGATCCGAAGAACCAGCGCCCCGAAATGTGGAAGATCTTCAACACCCGCATCGCATCGGGTGAATCGATCCGCGTCTTCCCGCTGTCGAACTGGACCGAGCTCGATATCTGGCAGTACATCCTGCAGGAGAACATCCCGATCGTGCCGCTCTATTTCGCCAAGGAACGGCCGGTGGTGGAGCGTGACGGGATGCTGATCCTCAAGGACGACGACCGCATGAAACTGCGCCCCGGCGAGACAGTGGAGAACCGCGTGGTGCGGTTCCGCACTTTGGGCTGCTATCCGCTCACCGGCGCCATCGAATCCGATGCCGACACGCTCGAAGCCATCGTCGGCGAGATGCTGACTGCGCGTACATCCGAGCGGCAGGGCCGCCTGATCGACCGTGACGAAGCCGGCTCGATGGAAAAGAAGAAGCGCGAGGGATATTTCTGACCATGCGTCACATCATGGCAAAAAGCCTCGCCCCCACCGACAGCATCCGCGACTACCTGGCAGCGCAGGAGAAGAAGTCGCTGCTGCGCTTCCTGACCTGCGGTTCGGTCGACGACGGCAAGTCGACGCTGATCGGCCGCCTCCTGTCCGACACCAAGCAGATTTTCGAGGATCAGCTTGCGGCGCTCGAACGCGACTCGCGCAAACATGGCACCACGGGCGATGACATCGATTTCGCGCTGCTGGTCGACGGTCTCGAGGCAGAGCGCGAGCAAGGCATCACCATCGACGTCGCCTACCGCTTCTTCGCCACGCCGAAGCGCAAATTCATCGTCGCCGACACGCCCGGCCACGAGCAATACACCCGCAACATGGCGACAGGCGCCTCGACCGCCGATCTGGCGATTGTGCTGATCGACGCAAGGCAAGGGGTGCTGCGTCAGACAAGGCGCCATTCGATCATCGCCTCGCTGCTCGGCATCCGTCACATCGTGCTGGCCGTCAACAAGATCGATCTCGTCGATTTCGACCAGGCGGTCTTCGACCGGATCGTCCAAGACTATGCACAATTCTCGCGCGATCTCGGCTTCCAGACCATCGTGCCGATCCCGATGTCGGCCCGCTACGGCGACAATGTCAGCGGCCGCTCCGACAACATGCTATGGTATTCCGGTCCGACGCTGATCGAGCACCTCGAGATCGTGTCGGTCGAAGAAGCCGCCGTCGAGCAGCCGTTCCGTTTTCCGGTGCAGTACGTCAACCGCCCCAATCTCGATTTCCGCGGCTTTGCCGGCACGATCGCTTCCGGCGCCATCGCGCAAGGCGACGAGGTCGTCGTCGCCAAATCCGGCAAGTCCTCGCATGTCAAACGCATCGTCGCTCATGGCGGCGATCTCAAACAGGCAGTGGCCGGCCAGGCCATCACGCTTGTTCTCGACGACGAGGTCGAAGTCTCCAGGGGCAATATGCTGGTTTCGCCGGCCGCCAGGCCGCAGGTCGCCGATCAATTCGCCGCCAACATCGTCTGGTTTGACGAGCATGCGCTGCTGCCGGGCCGCTCCTATATCCTGCGCACCGAAACCGACCAGACCAGCGCCACCGTCACCGACCTGAAATACCGCATAAACGTCAACGACTTCGCCCATGAGGCGGCCAAGTCGCTTGAAATGAACGAAGTCGGCATCTGCAACATCTCGACACGGGCGCCGATCGCCTTCGATCCCTTCGCCGAAAACCGGACCACCGGCGCCTTCATCCTGATCGACCGCATATCGAACGCCACCGTCGGCGCGGGCATGATCGTGCACTCGCTGCGTCGTGCCGAGAACATCCATTGGCAATCGCTCGATGTCGGCAAGCGCGTGCGCGCCGACATGAAGAACCAGCGCCCTGCTGTGTTCTGGTTCACCGGGCTTTCCGGCTCCGGCAAGTCGACCATCGCCAACCTGTTCGAGAAGAAGCTGTTCGCCACCGGCCGTCACACCTATATTCTGGACGGCGACAATGTCCGTCACGGTCTCAACCGCGATCTCGGCTTCACCGATGCCGACCGCGTCGAGAACATCCGCCGGGTCGCCGAAGTGGCCAAACTAATGGCCGATGCCGGGTTGATCGTGATTGTCTCCTTCATTTCGCCGTTCAGCGCCGAACGGCGCGTGGCGCGCGAGTTGATGGCCGATGGCGAGTTCATCGAGGTGTTTGTCGACACGCCTTTCGAGGAGTGCGCCAGGCGCGATCCGAAGGGCCTTTATGCCCGCGCGCTGAATGGCGAGATCAAGAATTTCACCGGCGTGGATTCACCTTACGAAGCGCCGGAAAACCCGGAGATCCATCTGAAGACGCTCGGCAAATCGGCGGAAGAGATGGTAGATGCCCTGGAACATTGGCTGAATGAGCGCGACATTGCCGAAGACCAATATGAAAGTGGCGGCGGTATCTGACGACAGATCGATGCTCGACATCTTCGAGCGGCTGGCCCTGGCGGCTGGACGCGAGGTGATGCGCGTCTTCCACGCCGGCTGCGCCGTCGACCGGAAATCAGACGCCTCGCCGGTGACCGAGGCGGACCGCGAGAGCGAGAAGATCATTCTCTCCGGCCTGCGCGCCGCATTTCCCGAGATTCCCTGCGTGGCCGAAGAGGAAGCGGCGTCTGGAATCATGCCGACCGATCTTGGTGAGGCCTTTTTCCTTGTCGATCCGCTCGACGGCACCAAGGAATTCGTCAATCGCCGCACCGACTTCACCGTCAACATCGCGCTTGTCCGCCATGGTGTGCCGGAAGTCGGCGTCGTCTTCGCGCCTTGCACCGGCCGCTTCTTTTCGGGACGGCCGGGCCGCGCGGAAGCCCTGGAAATCGATGACGACTATCAGATCGTCGGCCGCCGGCCGATTTCGGTGAGAGCGGCGACATCACCACTTGCCGTGGTTGCCAGCCGCTCCCACAACACGCCTGAAACCGAAGCCTATATTCGCGACCTCGGCGCAGCCGAGATCGTTTCCGTTGGCTCTTCCTTGAAATTCTGTCTTCTCGCCAGCGCCGAGGCGGATGTCTATCCTCGCTTTGGACGAACCATGGAATGGGACACCGCCGCGGGGGACGCGGTGCTGCGCGCGGCGGGCGGTACGACACGAACGCTCGATGGCAAGCCCTTGGCTTACGGCAAACGCGATCAGGCCGATGACGAGGATTTCGCCAACCCGCATTTCATTGCCAGCGGCAGGGCAGGGGCGAGCCCCGCCTGAGAGCTGCTGCCGATTACTCGGCTGCGGCCTGCGCCGAGTTCGAGCCGATATAGTTGCGGATCGTCTCGATGATCCGGTCCTGGTCAGCTTCGCTGAGATAGGGGTGCATCGGCAGGCACAGGATGCGCTTCGGCAGTTCCTCCGAGACGGCAAGACCGGTCGGCGTGCGCGGGTAGTCGCTATAGGCGACCTGCGCATGTAGCGGCTTGACGTAGTAGATGACGGACGGAATGCCCTTTTCGCTCAGATGCACCTTCAGGCCGTCGCGCTTGGTCGTCTCGATGGCGTACTGCGCCCAGGCCGAACGGCTGCTGTCGAGGTTGCGGGCTGCGGTGACGATGTCGCCCAGCCCTTCGGCATAGCGGTTTGCCACCAACTGGCGCGCCACCATCTCGTCTTCGAGAATGGCGAGCTTTTCAATGAGGATCGCCGCCTGCAGCGTGTCGAGCCGCGAATTGATGCCGACGCGGATGTTGTCGTACTGCGTCTCGCCCTTGCCGTGGAAGGCAAAGGAACGCAGCTTGTCGGCCATCTCGTCGTCGTTGGTGAACATCGCGCCGCCGTCGCCATAGCAGCCAAGCGGCTTGGCGGGATAGAAGCTGGTCGAGCCGACATGGCCGAACGCACCGCACATCTTGCCGTCGAGGACGCCGCCCATCGACTGGGCGGCGTCCTCGATCACCAACAGCCCTTCGCGGTTGGCGATCGCCATGATCGCATCGTAGTCGGCGGCGAGGCCGAACAGGTCGACCGGGATGATCGCCTTCGGCTGCAGCCGGCCTTCTTTCTTGATCATGGCGATGGCCGCCTCGAGGCTGGCGATGTCGATGTTGTAGGTCACCGGATCGACATCGACGAACACAGGTTCCGCCTTGGCCAGCGCCACCACTTCGGCGGTGGCGGCAAAGGTGAAGCTCGGCACGAACACCGCGTCGCCCGGGCCGATCCCGGCGGCGAACAGCGGCAGCAGCAGCGCATCGGTGCCGTTGGCGCAGGCCACGACATGTTTGGTGCCGATATAGGCCGCAAGCTTCTTCTCGAACTCCGCGACCTGCGGGCCAAGGATATAACGGCCGTCCTCGACGACATGGTCGATCGCGGCCTTCAGCCGGTCGCGAATGCGTTCGCGCTGTGCGCCAAGATCGATGAACTGCATGTCAGCCTCAAAAACGATTTTTAACCAGGCGGTTTAGCCAAAGGACGGCCCGCTGGTACCAGAGTTGTGCTTGCCGAGAAAGCCGGACAGCCAGAGCCGCCAATTGCCTGGGTGTCGCAGTCTGTTACCTCCGATTTCCGGCGTATCTTCACAAGATGCCGGAAATCCGGGCTTCGTCAGGCGCGCTTGCGTCTTTATAGTCCCGCTGGGCGGCCCCGCGAAACATAAAGTGATCGGCTGGCTCAACTTAAATTGAGCGTTACTCAGGCGATTTCATGCCGCCATGGCGGATTGGCGCCCGCGCGCGACACGGTCACTGCCGCTGCCTTGGCACCAAGCGCCAATGCCTTGCGAATGGCGTCTTGCGGAAGGCCGCCGATGGCCGCCTTCGTCAGCAGGCCCTGTTCATGCAGCGAGGCGAGAATGCCGGCGTTGAACGTATCGCCCGCGCCGACCGTATCGACCACCTCGACCTTTTCCGGCATCACGGTGACGGTGTGGTCCTTGGTGTAACCGACGGCACCTTCGCTGCCATGGGTCACGACGATCAGCTTGGGTCCTCGATCGAGCCAGTTGCGGATGACATCCTCATGCGAGCCGGCTTCGCCGAACCAATGGAGGTCTTCGTCCGACAGTTTCACGATGTCGGCCATCGCCATCATCTCGCGGATGCGCTTGAGGTGCTTGGCCTTGTCCGGGATGAAGTTCGGCCTGATGTTGGGGTCGAGCATCATGACGCGGCTTGCGTGCTCGCGCCGCATGAACTCTTCATAGGCGCCGCCGGCGGGCTCCGAGATCAGGCTGATGGCGCCGAACAGCATGGCTTCGATCTCGTTGCCGAGCGACGGCAGGTCGTCGATCGTCAGCATGCGCCCCGCGGTGTTCTCGTCGTAGAACGTGTAGGTCGCCTGGCCATTGGTCAGCCGCACGAAGGCGAGCGTGGTCGGCCTGGGCGAGGTGTGGGCATAGGTGGAACTGACCTTGCTCGCGCCCAGCGCATCCCTGAACTGGCCGCCGAAAAGATCCGACGACAGGCCCGAAAAGAAGCCGGCCGGCGCACCCAATCGGCCAAGCGCGATCGCCGTGTTGAACACCGCGCCGCCGACATAGGGGGCAAAGGCCGGCTCGCCCTGCGTCGTGATGCGCGGCAGCATGTCGATCAGGGCTTCGCCGCAGCAGAGGATCATGGCGTCTTGGTCTCCGGCGGATAGATCACGCCCTTGCGGATGATGATGTTGGCGTAAAGCCTGGGCTCGCTTGTCGCGACGATGGCATGCGCCGACTTGACCCGTGCATAGAAGTCGGCGCCGGCCAGTGCAACCACCTTGCGGCCCGGCGCGTGCTTGGCGCAGATCGCCTCGATCTCGTGATGGACTGGATCGGCAATCGAGGGATTGCCTTTGACGGAGGCGCGAAACAGGGCTTCCGGAACGGCGTCGTCGACCGGCAGCACGCTCAAGATCGCATCAAGCACCGGAATGAGAAGATGACCATCGGCCCGGATCAGGCGCTTTGCCTGCTCCTCGGCCGGATAGTTTCCGTCGACCAGGGCGATCTCATCGCCATGGCCCATGGCGCGCAGCGTCGCCAGAAGGTCCGGACCGAGCAGCGCCGGGATTCCGATAAGCATTCAGGCGCTCCTGGAAATCGTCGTCGAGCCGATCAGGAAGCGCTCGGAAAGCGGCAGGCTGGCCCCGCCGAGCGCCCGGGCATGAATGCCGACGGTGCCCTCGCGAACGGCGGGAAGTTTCAGACCTTCGCCGTCGATTGTCGCAATGGCCGCGATGATGGCATCGACCAGCCTGCGGCGCACCGCCCGCGGCATCCAGCCGTCGACCACCGCCGCCTCGAAATCGATGACCGAGGACGCCGCGACGATGGCATAGGCGAGCGCCTGTGAAGCGCTGGCGATCCAGTCGTCGAGTTCGGAACCGATCTCGCCCCAATCCTCGGGCGACGTCCATAGGTGCGAGGCCTCGACGCCGCGGGCATTGAGCGCTTTTTCCAGCATGGCGATCGACGCCACGTCGATCAACTGGGTCGGCTTGCCGTCCGGCCCGGGCACCGGCATGGAGCCGAGCGCGCCGGCATTGCCGGTTGGCCCGCCGAACAGCCGGCCGTTGAGCACGATGCCGCCGCCGGCGAAGGCGCCGATATAGAAATAGACGAAGTCACGTGCGCCGCCCGCCTGGCCGAAGACGAGCTCGGCGCCGCAGGCCGAGGTGGCGTCGTTCTGCAGATAGACCGGAAAATCGCATTGCGACTGGATATCGGCCCTGATGTCGCGGTGGCGCCATTCGTCCATGACGTCGCGCGGCGCACCGGCGGTGTCGGCCCAGTTCCACAGTTCGAACGGCATGGCGATGCCGAGCCCGGCGATGCGCTTGTCCTGCGCCGGTGTCAGTTCGCCGCGCATCTTCTTCATCCCTGAAGTGACGAATTCAACCGTCTCGCGCGGTGCCGGATAGCGATAGGAGTGCTGCAGCATCGAGCGCACGTGCCCAAGAAAATCGATCAGCACCAGTTCCGCGCTGCGGCGGCCGATCTTGAGGCCGATGAAGAAGGCGCCCTCCGGATTGAGCGCCATGGGTATGGAAGGCTGGCCGATCTTGCCGCGCAGCGGCGCCTGGCGCACGAGCAGGCCTTCTTCCTCGAGTTCGCGCATGATGACCGAAACCGTCTGCGCCGAAAGTCCGGTCATGCGGGCGATGTCGGATTTCGCCAGGCTGCCTTGCTGGCGCACCAGCGAGAGCACCAGCCGCTCGTTGTGATCGCGCATGCCACTCTGGTTGGTGCCGCGGTGAATCAGGCTGTCATTCGCTTCGGGCGAACCGTGCCTCGCAGTGGCGGTCTCCACCCTGTTCCTCCCATCGTTTCCCCTCAAGGCTTTTGGGCCAGAATGAGTGAACGACGCAAGGCTGTCAATAATAAATAAGAGTGATTTAATTATTGACAGCAGCTGCGGTCTGGTGTCTGTTGAGGCGGCGTCCACGCTGGGAGAATTCGTAGGATGCGCCGTAGATGCCGGTGGCCGGCATCCGGAATGGTTCCACTGGGAGGAAGATCGTGACCAATACAAAATTGTTGAAATCGACCGTGTTTGCCGCGGCTGCCCTGGGTCTGATGGCGTTTGCGTCGTCCGCCTCCGCAGCCGGCGTCGGCGCTTGCCTGATCACCAAGACCGACACCAATCCCTTCTTCGTCAAGATGAAGGAAGGCGCGACCGCAAAGGCCAAGGAACTCGGCGTCGACCTCAAGACCTATGCCGGCAAGATCGACGGCGACAGCGAAAGCCAGGTGGCGGCGATCGAAAGCTGCATTGCCGACGGCGCCAAGGGCATCCTGATCACCGCATCCGACACCAAGGGCATCGTGCCGACCGTGAAGAAGGCGCGTGACGCCGGCCTGCTGGTGATCGCGCTCGACACGCCGCTCGACCCGATCGACGCGGCCGACGCGACCTTCGCCACCGACAATCTGGAGGCCGGCAAGCTGATCGGCGCCTGGGCCGCCGCGACCCTCGGCGACAAGGCCAAGGACGCCAAGATCGGCTTCCTCGACCTGACGCCGTCGCAGCCGACCGTGGACGTGCTGCGCGACCAGGGCTTCATGATGGGCTACGGCATCGACGTGAAGGATCCCAACAAGATCGGCGACGAAACCGATCCGCGCATCGTCGGCCACGACGTCACCAACGGCAATGAGGAGGGCGGCCGCAAGGCGATGGAGAACCTTCTGCAGAAGGACAACACCATCAACGTCATCCACACCATCAACGAGCCCGCCGCGGTCGGCGCCTACCAGGCGCTCAAGGCTGTCGGCCTTGAAAAACAGGTGCTGATCGTCTCCGTCGACGGCGGCTGCCCCGGCGTAAAGTCGGTGACGGAAGGTGTCATCGGCGCGACGTCGCAGCAGTACCCGCTGCAGATGGCGGCGCTCGGCATCGAGGCGATTGCCGCCTTCGCCAAGGATGGAACCAAGCCGAAGCCGACCGAAGGCAAGAATTTCTTCGACACCGGCGTCAACCTGGTGACCGACAAGCCGGCCAACGGCGTGAAGTCCATCGACACCAAGGAAGGCCTCGCCAAGTGCTGGGGCTGATGCCGGCCTGACCGGCAATTACCGAACTCGTGCGGTCGGGGGCTTGATCCCCGACCGCTTCGGGTGGACGATGGGTCGCGTGACCGCGAACAATCCCGGCGACAGACCGGAAAGACGTGGACGGGCGTCGGCGCTAGGCTGACCCCTCACGGGGAGGAAACATGGCTCAAACTCAGGAATTCGAGAAGGTTCTCTCGGGCAGCGACACCAGCGTTGCCGCGTTCGACGAACACAAATCCGCAGTCAGGCGCGTCCAGCATTTCCTGCATTCGACGCCGGCGGCGGTGCCGCTGATCGTGCTGGTCCTGTCGATCATCATCTTCGGCATCACCATTGGCGGGCGCTTCTTCTCGTCCTATACGCTGACGCTGATCCTGCAGCAGATCGCCATCGTCGGCATTCTGGGCGCTGCGCAGACACTGGTCATCCTGACTGCCGGCATCGACCTGTCGATTGGCGTCATCATGGTGATCTCAGCAGTGATCATGGGCAATTGCGCCGTCAGTTACGGCTTGCCGAGCGTAGTGGCAGTGGCGCTCGGGCTTGCCGCCGGTGCAGCCTGCGGGCTGCTCAACGGGTTGCTGGTGGCTTACATGAAGCTGCCGCCTTTCATCGTGACGCTGGGCACGTGGAACATCGTCATGGCCACGAACTTCATCTATTCGGCCAATGAAACGATCCGTGACACCGACGTCGACACCCAGGCGCCGCTGCTGCATCTGTTCGCCATGAGCTTCAAGGTCGGTACCGCGGTGCTGACGCTCGGCGTCATCGCCATGGTCGCGCTGGTGCTGCTGCTCTGGTACGTCCTCAACCACACCGCCTGGGGCCGCCATGTCTACGCCGTCGGCGACGATCAGGAGGCGGCCAAGCTGTCGGGCATCCAGACCAAGAAGGTGCTGGTGACGGTCTACACCCTTGCCGGGCTGATCGCCGCTTTCGCCGCCTGGGTCTCCATCGGCCGCAACGGTTCGATTTCGCCGTCGGCGGCCGTCACCGACTACAATCTGCAGGCGATCACCGCGACGGTGATCGGTGGTATTTCCCTCTTCGGCGGGCGCGGCTCGATCCTGGGCACGCTGTTTGGCGCGATGATCGTCGGCGTCGTCTCCATGGGCCTCAACATGCTGGGCGCCGACCCGCAGTGGAAAGTGCTGCTCACCGGTGTGTTGATCATCGGCGCCGTGGCGGTCGACCAATGGATCAGAAAGGTTTCGGCATGACCCAGGACCCCATTCTCACCGCGCGCGGCCTGGTCAAGCGCTATGGCCGCGTCACCGCCCTCGACAATGCCGACTTCGACCTCTATCCCGGCGAAATCCTCGCCGTCATCGGCGACAACGGTGCCGGCAAGTCGTCGCTCATCAAGGCGATTTCAGGCGCTGTCGTGCCCGACGAAGGCGAAATCCGGCTTGAAGGCAAGACCGTTGCCTTCAAGTCGCCGATGGAAGCCCGCGAGGCCGGTATCGAGACCGTCTACCAGAACCTCGCGCTGTCGCCGGCATTGTCGATCGCCGACAACATGTTCCTCGGCCGTGAGATCCGCAAACCCGGCTTGCTCGGACAATGGCTGCGCATGCTCGACCGCCCGGCGATGGAAAAGCGCGCCCGCGACAAGCTCACCGAACTCGGCCTTATGACCATCCAGAACATCGGCCAGGCGGTGGAAACGCTCTCGGGCGGCCAGCGCCAGGGTGTCGCGGTGGCGCGCGCCGCTGCCTTCGGCAGCCGCGTGGTGATCATGGACGAGCCGACGGCGGCCCTTGGTGTCAAGGAGAGCCGCCGTGTGCTCGAACTGATCCTGGACGTCAAGAAGCGCGGCCTGCCGATCGTGCTGATCTCGCACAACATGCCGCATGTCTTCGAGGTGGCCGACCGCGTCCACATTCATCGCCTCGGCCGTCGCCTCGCCGTCATCGATCCCAAGCAATATACGATGTCCGACGCCGTCGCCTTCATGACCGGCGCCAAGGCGCCTCCTGAGGCTGCGCTGGCCGCCTGATTGTCAAATTGCCGCAGGGTAAGCTGGCGGGCGTTCATCTAAATCGATTGAATATATGTTGCAACGCGGTAACATGGGCTGGGATGAATGGTGAAAGCCGGTATGATCGTTGCAACCGCACGAGAGGCAGCATGACGCGCGCAATGACATCCGAAACCCTTCCGCCCCTGCTCGAAAATCCTGATCCGAAGACGCTCGCAAGGGAAGTCTTGGTGGCCCTCAAATACCGGGTCGGCAAGGACACCACCGTTGCGACCCAGTACGACTGGCTGACTGCCTCGATCAAGGTCGTGCGCGACCGCATCGTCGATCGCTGGATGCAGGCAACCAAAGAGGCCTATGACCAGCAGGAAAAGCGCGTCTACTATTTGTCGCTGGAGTTCCTCATCGGCCGCCTGATGCGCGACTCCTTCTCCAATCTTGGCCTGATGGCCAATATGCGCGAGGCGCTGTCGTCGCTCGGCGTCGACCTCGATCTCATCGCGGCGCTGGAACCCGACGCGGCGCTCGGCAATGGCGGCCTTGGCCGGCTTGCCGCCTGCTTCATGGAAAGCATGGCGACCGTCGACATTCCCGCGCATGGCTACGGCATCCGCTACGCCAACGGCATGTTCCGTCAGGAGATCCACGACGGCTGGCAGGTGGAACTGCCCGAGACATGGCTCGATCACGGCAACCCCTGGGAGTTCGAACGGCGCGAACGCTCCTTCGAAGTCGGCTTCGGCGGTTCGGTGGAGTCCATCACGTCGAAGGACGGCCGGCTCGAGCGCCACGTCTGGAAGCCGACCGAACATGTCCTGGCTGTCGCCTACGACACGCCTGTCGTCGGCTGGCGGGGCAACCGCGTCAACACGCTGCGGCTGTGGTCGGGCATGCCGGTCGATCCGATCCTGCTCGACAAGTTCAATGCCGGCGACCACATCGGCGCGCTCGCCGAAAGCAACAAGGCGGACGCACTGTCGCGCGTGCTTTACCCCGCCGATTCCCACATGGCCGGGCAGGAGCTCAGGCTGCGGCAAGAGTATTTCTTCTCGACCGCCTCGCTGCAGGACATCGTGCAGCGCCATCTCAGCCAGTATGGCGACCTGAAGTCGCTGCCCGACAAGGCGGCGATCCACTTGAACGACACCCACCCGGCGATCGCCGTGCCGGAGCTGATGCGGCTCTTGATGGATGTCCACGGCATGGACTTCGACCTCGCCTGGGACATCACCAAACGCACCTTCGGCTACACAAACCACACGCTTCTTCCCGAAGCCCTGGAAAGCTGGCCGGTGCCGCTGTTCGAGCGGCTTCTGCCGCGCCATATGCAGATCGTCTACGCCATCAACGCGCAGGTGCTTCTGGAGGCACGCGCCACCGACCAGTTCTCGGGCGAGCAGATCAGCCGCATTTCGCTGATCCAGGAAAATGGCGACCGCCGCGTGCGCATGGGCAATCTGGCCTTTGTCGGCTCGCATTCGATCAACGGTGTGTCGGCGCTGCATACCGAGCTGATGAAGGAAACGGTGTTTGCCGACCTGCACAAGCTCTATCCCGATCGCATCAACAACAAGACCAACGGCATCACGCCGCGGCGCTGGCTGATCCAGTGCAACCCCGGCCTGACCTCGCTCGCCCGCGAGGCGATTGGTGACCGTTTTCTCGACGATATCGACGCCATCAAAGGGCTCGACGGCTTTGCCGATGACAGCGCGTTCCGGGAGAAATTCGCGGGCGTCAAGCGCCAGAACAAGGCGCGGCTGGCCAATCTCGTCGCCGACCGGCTCGGCATCAAGGTCGACCCGTCGGCGCTGTTCGACATCCAGGTCAAGCGCATCCACGAATACAAGCGCCAACTCCTCAACATCCTCGAGGCGATCGCGCTCTACGACCAGATCCGCTCGCATCCCGAGCGCGACTGGATGCCGCGCGTAAAATTCTTCGGCGGCAAGGCGGCGCCCAGCTACCACAACGCCAAGCTGATCATCAAACTCGCCAATGACGTCGCCAGGGTCATCAACCGCGATCCGGCGGTGCGCGGCTTGCTGAAGGTGGTGTTCGTGCCGAACTACAATGTCAGCCTGGCCGAAGTCTTGATGCCGGCCGCCGACCTGTCCGAGCAGATTTCGACCGCCGGCATGGAGGCGTCGGGAACCGGCAACATGAAGTTCGCGCTCAACGGCGCCCTGACCATCGGCACGCTCGACGGCGCCAATGTCGAGATCAAGGAATGCGTCGGCGACGACAACATCTTCATCTTCGGCCTGACCACGGCCGAGGTCGCTGAACGGCGCAGCAATGGCTACAACCCGCGTGCCGTGATCGAGGGCTCGCCCGAACTGTCACAGGCGGTCGCTGCCGTTTCCTCGGGCGTCTTTTCGCCGGACGATCCGGACCGTTACCGCGACCTCATCAACGGCCTCTACACCGGCGACTGGTTCATGGTCGCCGCCGATTTCGACGCCTACGCCGCCGCCCAGCGTGATGTCGACGCTGTCTGGCGCAACAGCCCGGACTGGTATGCCAGAGCAATCCGCAACGTCGCGCGCGTCGGCTGGTTCTCGTCCGATCGCACCATCCGCCAATACGCGAAAGAAATCTGGAACGTACCTGCCTGATGTGATTGCATGAGGCCACGAACAATGTGGTCCCGGTGATTTGGGTTGAATGCGAACTCACATCACCAGAAATAGACACCTGGTGCCCTGGGAGGGACACTGCCTGATGAGGAAGCCGCGCGTGACCGCTGCGACAAGCGGGCCGGACGGACTGGCGCCAGCCAGCGATGTTACGGCGATTGTCGCCGGCACGCACGGAGATCCGTTCGCGGTCCTCGGTGTCCATGAGGTCGGCAAAAGCCTCTTTGCCCGTTGCTTCGTTCCACATGCCGAGGCCGTCACTGCCTATACGCTGACGGGCATCGAGGCCGGTGCGTTGTCCAGGCGAGACGATGCCGGCTTCTTTGAAGGCAGGCTGTCGATTAAGAAGCGGCAGCCGCTGCGCTATCACGCGCGCAACGCCGGCGGTGACTGGTGGCTGACCGATCCTTATTCGTTCGGCCCGGTGCTGGGGCCGATGGACGACTACTATATCGCCGAAGGGTCGCATCTCAGGCTGTTCGACAAGCTTGGCGCGCACGTCATCGAGCACGAAGGCGCCACCGGCGTGCATTTCGCCGTCTGGGCTCCCAACGCAAGACGCGTCTCGGTGGTCGGCGATTTCAACGACTGGGATGGCCGCCGCCACACGATGCGCGATCGCCGCGACACCGGCATATGGGAGGTGTTCATCCCGGACATCGGTGCCGGGCGACCCTACAAATACGAGATCATTGGACCCGATGGCGTCAGGCTGCCGCTGAAGGCCGATCCGTTTGCGTTCAAATCCGAACTGCGTCCCGCCACCGCTTCGGTTGTTGCCGTGCCGCCGGCGCATGAGTGGGGCGACGAGGCGCATCGCAACTACTGGCGCAATGCCGATCCCCGGCGCGAGGCCGTCTCGATCTACGAAGTCCACGCCGGATCCTGGCAGCTTCACGACGACGGCACGTTCCTGTCATGGGACGAAATGGCCGACCGGCTGATCCCCTATGTGGTCGAGACCGGCTTCACCCACGTCGAGTTCATGCCGATTTCCGAGCATCCCTATGACCCGTCCTGGGGCTATCAGACGACCGGCCTCTACGCGCCGTCGGCCCGCTTCGGCGATCCGGACGGCTTTGCCCGTTTCGTCGATGGCGCGCATCGCGCCGGCGTCGGCGTCATCCTCGACTGGGTGCCGGCGCATTTCCCGGTCGACGCGCATGGCCTGGCCCATTTCGACGGCACCGCGCTCTACGAACATGCCGATCCGCGCAAGGGTTTTCATCCCGACTGGAACACAGCGATCTACAATTTCGGCCGCCGCGAGGTGGTGTCGTTTCTAGTCAACAATGCGCTGTTCTGGGCCGAGAAATATCATGTCGACGGTTTGCGCGTCGATGCGGTCGCCTCGATGCTCTACCTCGACTATTCGCGCAAGGCCGGCGAGTGGATCCCCAACGAGAAGGGCGGCCGCGAGAACCTCGAGGCGGTCTCTTTCCTGCAGAAGATGAACAAGGAGGTCTACGGCCACCATCCCGGCGTCATGACCATCGCCGAGGAATCGACCTCATGGCCGAAGGTTTCGGCGCCGGTGCATGAAGGCGGGCTGGGCTTCGGCTTCAAGTGGAACATGGGCTTCATGCATGACACGTTGGAGTATTTCTCCAAGGAGCCGATTTTCCGCAAGCACCACCACAACGACCTGACCTTCGGCCTGACCTACGCCTTCTCGGAGAATTTCGTGCTGCCGCTCTCGCATGATGAGGTCGTGCACGGCAAAGGCACGCTGCTGGGCAAGATGGCCGGTGACGACTGGCAGAAATTCGCGACCTTGCGCGCCTATTACGGTTTCATGTGGGGCTACCCCGGCAAGAAGCTCTTGTTCATGGGACAGGAATTCGCGCAGCGCCGCGAATGGAGCGAGGCGCGCGCTCTTGACTGGAATCTGCTCGATTTCCGCCCGCATCGCGGCGTCTGGCAGACCGTGCGCGATCTCAACTATCTCTATCGGTCGCGCCCGGCGCTGCACGGCCGCGACTGCGAACCGGAAGGGTTTTCCTGGCTGATCGTCGACGACAGCCAGAATTCGGTTTTCGCCTGGGTGCGCAACGCGCCGGGCGGCAGCCCGGTGGCCGTCATCTCCAACTTCACGCCGGTGCCGCGCGACAATTATCGCGTGCCGCTGCCGAAGGCCGGCAAGTGGCGCGAGATCATCAACACCGACGGATCCGAATATGGCGGGTCCGGCATGGGCAATGGGGGCATGGTCGAGGCAAGGGCGGAAGGCAAGAGCATCTCGGCGACGATGCTTCTGCCGCCGCTGTCGACAATCATGCTCGAACTCGTGGCCGAGGCCGACGAACAGGGCGAGACTTGAGTAAATTGGGAGGGTAGAAATGGCAGACTTGAAACGGACCCAGCCGCTGGCGCGCGATGCCATGGCCTATGTACTGGCCGGCGGCCGTGGCAGCCGCCTCAAGGAACTGACCGACCGTCGCGCCAAGCCGGCGGTCTATTTCGGCGGCAAGACGCGCATCATCGACTTCGCGCTCTCCAATGCGCTCAACTCCGGCATTCGCCGCCTCGGCGTCGCCACCCAGTACAAGGCGCATTCGCTGATCCGCCACCTGCAGCGCGGCTGGAACTTCCTGCGGCCGGAACGAAACGAAAGCTTCGACATCCTGCCGGCCAGCCAGCGCGTCTCGGAAACGCAGTGGTATGAAGGTACGGCTGACGCCGTCTACCAGAACATCGACATCATCGAGGCCTACGGCCCCGAATACATGGTCATCCTGGCTGGCGACCACATCTACAAGATGGACTACGAGATGATGCTGCGTCAGCATGTCGACGCCAATGCCGACGTCACCGTTGGCTGTCTCGAAGTGCCGCGCATGGAGGCGACGGGCTTTGGCGTCATGCATGTCGATGCCAAGGACAACATCATCGCCTTCGTCGAAAAGCCGGCCGATCCGCCCGGCATTCCGGGCAATCCGGACTTCGCCCTGGCCTCGATGGGCATCTACGTCTTCAGGACCAAGTTCCTGATGGAGCAGTTGCGCCGCGACGCCGCCGAGCCGGGCTCAAGCCGCGATTTCGGCAAGGACATCATCCCCTATATCGTCGAGCACGGTAAGGCGATCGCGCACCGTTTCACCAAATCTTGCGTGCGCTCGACCGCCGAGAACGAAGCCTATTGGCGCGATGTCGGAACGGTCGACGCCTATTGGGAAGCCAATATCGACCTGACCGACGTGACGCCGGAGCTCGACCTTTACGACCGTGACTGGCCGATCTGGACCTACGCCGAGTTGAAGCCACCGGCAAAATTCGTCCATGACGAGGATGGCCGGCGCGGCTCGGCCGTTTCCTCGCTGGTCTCGGGCGATTGCATCGTCTCCGGCGCGACGCTGAAGAAGAGCCTGATCTTCACCGGCGCGCGCATCAATTCCTATTCGACGCTGGAAGAGGTGGTCATGCTGCCCGACGTTCATGTCGGCCGGAACGCAAAGTTGAAGCGCGTCGTCATTGACCATGGTGTTAGGATACCGGAGGGGTTGGTCGTCGGCGAGGATCCCGTGCTCGACGCCAAGCGCTTCCGCGTTTCGGAGAAGGGCATCTGCCTGGTCACGCAGGACATGATCAACAAACTCGGGCTCTAGAGCAATTCCGCGAAAAGTGCGAAACGGGTTTCCGTGCGGGAATTGCCTGGAAACAAAGAATTGGACAGGATCGGGATAGACGCATGCAGGTTCTGTCGGTCACGCCCGAGATCTTCCCGCTGATCAAGACCGGCGGGCTTGCCGACGTGACCGGTGCGCTGCCCGTCGCGCTGGCGGCCAAGGGTGTGACCATGCGCACGCTCATTCCAGGCTTTCCCGCGGTGATGGAGGGCTTCAAGAAACGCAAGGCCGTCTACCAATATCCGCTGTTGCAAGGCGGCAAGGCCTCTATCCATGCCGTCGAGCTTGCCGGGCTCGACCTTTTCGTGCTCGACGCGCCGCATCTGTTCGACCGTCCCGGCGGTCCCTACGGCAATGCTTCGGGCGCCGACTGGCCGGACAATTGGCGGCGTTTCGCGGCCCTGAGCCAGGCCGGCGCCGATATCGCCGGCGGCGCCATCTCGGGCTACCTGCCCGACATCGTCCATGCCCATGACTGGCAGTCGGCGATGACGCTGGCCTATATGCGCTACGGCAAGGCGGTCGGCACGCCGTCGATGATGACCGTCCACAATCTCGCCTTCCAGGGACAGTTCGGCGCCGGCATCTTCGGCGAACTCGGCCTGCCGGCAGTGGCGATGGCGCTTGACGGCGTCGAATATTATGGTGGCGTCGGCTTCCTCAAGGCTGGCCTGCAGGCGGCCTGGGCGATCACCACGGTGAGCCCGACCTATGCGCAGGAGATCCGTTCGCCGGAATTCGGCATGGGACTCGACGGCCTGATCAACATGCGCTCCAGCGATCTCTATGGCATCGTCAATGGCATCGACACCGCCATCTGGGATCCGGAGACGGACAAGCATCTGGTGTCGAACTATACGGCCGCAACGCTCAAGGCACGGGCGCGGAACAGGGCGGCCGTGGAGGAGCGTTTCGGCCTCGACCGCGACGACAGCCCGATCGTCTGCGTCATCAGCCGGCTGACCTGGCAGAAGGGCATGGACATATTGGCGACGGTGATCGATGGCATCGTCGCGACTGGGGCGCGGCTGGCCATACTGGGCTCCGGTGACGCGGGCCTCGAAGGCGCGCTGCTTGCCGCCGCCGCACGCCACCGTGGCCGCATTGGCGTGGTCATCGGCTATGACGAAGGGCTGTCACACACCATGCAGGGCGGCTGCGACGCCATCATCATCCCGTCCCGCTTCGAACCCTGTGGACTGACGCAGCTCTACGGCCTGCGCTACGGCTGCGTGCCGGTGGTCGCCCGCACCGGCGGCCTTGCCGACACCATCATCGACGCCAACGAAGCGGCTATGGCGGCCAGCGTGGCGACTGGGTTCCAATTCGCTCCCAACAATGGCGGCGCGATGCTGCACGCCATACGCCGCCTGGTCGATGCCTACGCCGATCCCGCGGCCTTCGAGACCATCCAGCGCCAAGGTATGAAGGGCGATGTGTCATGGGACAAGAGCGCGGAAAAATATCTTGAACTCTATCGCCTGCTGCTTTCGAAAAGGGTTGCCTGAAGCATGATACGGACCGTCCCCACCAAGCCCTATTCAGACCAGAAGCCCGGCACGTCGGGCCTGCGCAAGAAAGTGCCCGTGTTCCAGCAGGAGCACTATGCCGAGAACTTCATCCAGTCGATCTTCGACGCGCTTGACGGCTTCAAGGGCAAGACGCTGGTGATCGGCGGCGACGGCCGCTTCTACAACCGCGAGGTCATCCAGACGGCAATCGCCATGGCGGCCGCCAACGGCTTCGGCAAGGTGATGGTCGGGCAGGGCGGCATATTGTCGACACCGGCCGCCTCGCATGTCATCCGCAAATACAAGACCTTCGGCGGCATCATCCTGTCGGCCAGCCACAATCCCGGCGGCCCGCATGAGGATTTCGGCATCAAGTACAATGCCGGCAATGGCGGCCCGGCGCCGGAAAAGCTGACCGATGCGATCTTTGCCAAGACCAAGGCGATTGCGAGCTTCAAGATATCGGACATCGATCCGATCGACATCGATACGATCGGCACCGTCACGGCCGCCGGCATGACGGTCGAGATCATCGATCCGGTCGCCGATTATGCCGAGCTGATGGAAAGCCTGTTCGATTTCGACGCGCTGCGCAGACTGTTCAAATCGGGCTTCCGCATGCGCTTCGACGCCATGCATGCGGTGACAGGTCCCTATGGCAAGGAAATCCTCGAGAACCGGCTTGGCGCGCCCAGCGGCACCTGCCGCAACTTCAAGCCGCTGCCGGATTTCGGCGGCCATCATCCGGATCCGAACCTGGTGCACGCCAAGCATCTCTATGACGAGATGATGGGGCCGGACGCGCCGGATTTTGGTGCCGCTTCCGACGGTGACGGCGACCGAAATCTGATCATCGGCAAGGGCATTTTCGTCACCCCGTCGGATTCGGTGGCGATGCTTGCCGCCAATGCCCGTCTGGCGCCCGGCTACAAGGACGGGCTGAAGGGCATCGCCCGCTCGATGCCGACCAGTGGCGCCGCCGACCGTGTCGCCGAAAAACTCGGCATCGCTATCTACGAGACGCCGACCGGCTGGAAGTTCTTCGGCAATCTGCTCGATGCCGGCATGGCGACGATCTGCGGCGAGGAGAGCGCCGGCACCGGCTCCAACCATGTGCGCGAAAAAGACGGCCTGTGGGCGGTGCTGCTCTGGCTCAATATCCTCGCCGCGCGGGGCGAAAGCTGCAAGCAGGTCGTCACCGAGCACTGGGCGGCCTATGGGCGCAACTACTATTCCCGCCACGACTATGAGGAGGTCGAGAGCGACCGCGCCAACGCTCTGGTCGATGAACTGCGTGGCAAGCTCGGCTCGCTGCCCGGCACCAGCGTGCGCGGCCTGAAGATCGCCAAGGCCGACGATTTCGCCTATCACGACCCGGTCGACGGTTCGACCAGCGAGCATCAGGGTATCAGAATCCTGTTCGAAGGTGGCTCGCGCGTCGTCTTCCGGCTTTCCGGCACCGGCACGTCCGGCGCGACTTTGCGCGTCTACATCGAGCGCTACGAGCCGGACAAGGCCAGGCACGATCTCGACACGCAGGCAGCCCTTGCCGACCTCATCGCGGCCGCCGACGACATTGCCGGGATCAAGAGCCGCACCGGCCGCAACAAGCCGAGCGTGATTACTTGAGGGTGGAGGCGGAGGCTCCCCCTTCTCCCCTTGTGGGAGAAGGTGGCCGAGCGAAGCTCGGACGGATGAGGGGTGCTCCAGCTTGGCGCAAACCGACGCCCAGAACACCGGCGCCTTATTCCTTCCAACACCCCTCATCCGTCTCGGCGCTGCGTGCCGATCCACCTTCTCCCACAAGGGGAGAAGGTGAGGCGCTCCCATGACCCAACTCGGCGCCACCGTCACCCGCGAGGGCATCCGCTTCGCAGTCTGGTCCTCGTCGGCGCGCCGCCTCTGGGTGTCGATCTTCGACGGGCAGGGAAACCGCGAACTCGACCGGTTGGAGTTGCAGCCGGAAGGCGAGGGGGTGCATGCGCTCTTCGTTCCCGGCCTTGCCTCGGGGACGCGGTATGGCTTCCGCGCCGACGGTGACTATGCGCCCGAGCGCGGGTTGTGGTTCGACCCCGACAAGCTGCTTACCGATCCCTATGCCGTCGAAATCGACCGGCCATACGCCTATCACTGGCGGCTCGCCGCGCGGCGCAACGAGGGCGCAGACACCGCGCCGCTGATGCCCAAGACCCTGGCGAGAGCCTTGCCCGAAGCGGTGTCTGTGTTGCCGCCGCTGTTTCGACCGGGCGGCCTGATCTACGAGGTGCCTGTGCGCGCCTTCACCAAGCTGCATCCCGACATTCCGCCAGCGCGGCGCGGTACGATCGCGGCACTTGCTCATCCTGTCGTCATCGAGCATCTGCAAAGGCTCGGCGTGTCGGCCGTTGAACTGATGCCGGTGACGGCGTCGATCGACGAGCGGCACCTGCCGCCGCTGGGCCTGAGCAATGCCTGGGGCTACAATCCCGTCACCTTCATGGCGCTCGACCCGCGTCTTGCGCCCGGCGGCCTCGGGGAATTGCGCGACACCGTGGCGGCGCTGCGCAAGGCCGGCATCGGCGCCATCCTCGACCTCGTCTTCAACCACACGGGCGAAAGCGACCGGCTGGGGCCGACGCTGTCGCTGCGCGGCCTCGACAACCAGGCCTACTATCGGCACCAGCCGGATGGCAGGCTGGTCAATGACACCGGCACAGGCAACACCGTCGCCTGCGATCATCCGGCGGTGCGGGACATGGTGCTCGACACCCTCCGGCATTTTGTCTGCAATGCCGGCGTCGACGGCTTCCGCTTCGATCTGGCGCCGGTGCTGGGCCGCGTCGACGGCGTGTTCGATCCCGCGGCGCCCTTGCTCGCGGTGATCGCCGGCGATCCCGTCCTTGCCGATCGCGTGTTGGTCGCCGAGCCCTGGGATATCGGCCCTGACGGCTACCAGCTCGGCAACTTCCCGCCGCGCTTCCTCGAATGGAACGACCGCTATCGCGACGACGCCAGGCGCTTCTGGCGAGGCGATGCCGGCGCGGTAGGAGCGCTGGCGACGCGGCTTGCCGGTTCGTCCGATGTTTTTGGCAAGGCCGGCCAGCCGGCCAGCCGCACGATCAATTTCATCGCCGCCCATGACGGCATGACGCTGGCCGACATCGTCGCCTATGAGCGCAAGCACAACGCGGCCAATGGCGAGCAGAACCGCGACGGCCACAACGACAATTTGTCCTGGAACAATGGCGCCGAGGGCGAGACGGACAGTACGGCGATCACCAGGGCGCGCTTCGACGACCAGTGCGCGCTGCTCGCCACGCTGTTTGCCTCGCGCGGCACCATCATGCTGACAGCAGGCGACGAGTTCGGCCGCTCCCAGAAGGGCAACAACAATGCCTATGCGCAGGACAATGCCATCACCTGGCTCGACTGGGCCGGCCGCGACCAGGCGCTGGAGCGCTACGCATCGGCGCTCGGCATGCTTCGCCGTACCGTCCCCGCTTTGTCGGATACCGATTTCCTGACGGGACAACCGGCCGATGCGACAGGCATCCCCGACGTCGCCTGGTTGACCGAAACCGGTATGCCGCTTGCCGAGGCGGACTGGAACGACCCCGCGCGACACCGCCTCGTCATGCTGTTGGGTGATGCAGGCGGCGACCACATTGCCGTCATGATCAATGGCGATCGTCGCCAATGCGTCTTCACCTTGCCCGCGCGGGAAGGTTTCCGATGGCAGCCGGCGATCGAGACGCAGGCGATCGACCTTGCGCGGCCGCTGCCGGGCCGCAGCGTCCATTTCATGGCAGAGCATCGGACCGAAAAGTGGCAGCCGGGATTCGGGCATTCCGATGCGAAAAAAACCAGTTCGCGCCCGACCGCCAAGGGTCGCCCCAGGAAGGGTTCGTGATGGCCGACAACAATGCCGACCCTCGGGCGGGGCAGGGGGCCGAATGGTGGCGCGGCTGCGTCATCTACCAGGTCTATCCGCGCTCCTTCCAGGACACGACCGGCGACGGCAGCGGCGATCTCAAGGGTATCACCGCGCGGCTTGCCCACATCGCCTCGCTCGGCGTCGATGCCGTCTGGCTCTCGCCCTTCTTCAAGTCGCCGATGGCCGACATGGGCTACGACGTGTCGGACTATCGTGACGTCGATCCGATGTTCGGGTCACTGGAGGATTTCGACGCTCTGGTCGCCGAGGCGCACCGGCTGGGCCTGAAAATCGTCATCGACCAGGTCTTGTCGCACTCATCCGACAAACACGAATGGTTCATCGAGAGCCGCGCCAGCCGCGACAATCCCAAGGCCGACTGGTACGTGTGGGCCGATACGAAACCCGACGGCAATGCGCCCAACAACTGGCTGTCCGTCTTCGGCGGCCCGGCCTGGGAGTGGGATTCGACCCGCCGGCAATATTACATGCACAATTTCCTCGCCTCGCAGCCCGATCTGAATTTCCACAATCCGGAGGTCCAGGACGCGCTGCTGGACACGGTGCGCTTCTGGCTGGAGCGCGGCGTCGACGGTTTCCGGCTCGACACCGTCAACTATTATGTCCACGACCGCTGGCTGCGCAGCAATCCACCCCTGGCGTCGAGCGTCGCCGGCACCAATGGCGAGACCAACACCTACCTCTACCAAGAGCATTTGTTCGACAAGACGCAGCCGGAGAACCTGGCTTTCCTCAGGCGTTTCCGGGCGCTGCTCGACGAATATCCAGAGCGCGCCGCCGTCGGCGAAATCGGCGATGAGAGCCGCTCGCTGCAGACGCTGGCCGCCTACACCTCCGGCGGCGACAAGCTGCAGATGTGCTACACCTTCGACCTGCTCGGTCCGCGGTTCTCGGCGGCGCATGTGCGCGGCTGCGTCGAGGCCTTCGAACATGCGGTTGCCGAAGGCTGGGTCTGCTGGGCGTTTTCCAACCATGACGTGGTGCGCCATGTCAGCCGCTGGACAGCGCCGGATGGCGATGCCGAGGCGGTGGCCAGATTCTCGATCATGCTGCTCGCCTGCCTGCGCGGTTCGATCTGCCTCTATCAGGGTGAGGAACTCGGCCTGGAGGAGGCGGAGCTTGCCTATGAGGATCTGCGCGATCCCGTCGGCATCCGTTTCTGGCCCGGTGTGAAGGGCAGGGATGGCTGCCGCACGCCGATGGTTTGGGAAGCCGGCGCCGACAATGCGGGTTTCTCGACGGGCAAACCCTGGCTGCCGGTCCCCGCCAGCCATCGCGCCCGCGCCGCCGATGTGCAGAACGGCAGCGAGCAATCGGTGTTGTCCGCCTACCGTTCGACGCTCGCCTTGCGCAGGCGCCATCCGGCGCTGGTCAACGGTTCGATCCGCTTTCTCGACGCCGAAGGCGACGTGCTGGCCTTCATCCGCGAAGGCGGCGGGCAGAGACTGCTCTGCGTCTTCAATTTCGCTGGAGAGCAGGCGAATTGGCCCTTGCCGCCGGATATTGGCGCTGTCGCCGCTGTCCTGGCTGGCAGCGCTGCCGGCGAGGAGGAAGCGCTTTCGCTGCCGGCTGTCGGTTGCTTCCTTGGCCGGCTCGACTGACTGGCCGTTCGACCGCGCCTTGGCCAGGCGACCCGCTTGGCCACGAAGACCTTACTGAACGAGCACCGCCCGACCGCAGGTCGCTCCGGTGACGCGTATGTCGGCCTGGCCGACGCCGACACCCAGCGCGGACAGCACATTGTAGAGCAAGTCGTCGACGGGCGCCGTTACGGTGTTGAGCAGGGTCACCACTGCCGGTTTGACCGTTCCGATCAGGGAGCTGAGATCGATACCGAGACCAAGCACATTGGCCGAAAGCGACAAGTTGTTGACCAGCGACGTGGTGAGCGACTGCGAGATGTTGCGCGTCGAAACGGTTTTGACGGTCTTGTTGGCGATGTCGGTCGCATTGAACGTCAAGGTCTGCGGATTGTTGTTGGTGATGGCGGTCGCGGCCGAACCCATCACCTGGATCAGCGGTATCAACAGCAGCTTCACATCGGCGATGTCCGCATCGGTGAAGGTCTGTGGCTGGCTGAAATCGGCGAAGCCGGAGGGATTGTTGCTGTTGGCCAGGTTAAGCTGGGCAACGCCCGGGTGCGCGGCGATCGAAACGCTGATGCTGGAAGGCCCTGTCGGACAGCTGATGTCGGTCAGCTTGGCTTCGGCATAGGCGACTTCGACATTGAGCGGCAGGTTGACGGCGAGCAGGCTGATGCCGCCGCCGAGGCCCGGCGTGCCGACACCGACGGAGGCCGTCAGTTTGATGCGCGTCTGGGCGGTGCGCACGACAGTGCCGATGCCGTCGACCGCGAGCCAGGGCGAGGATTGCGGCGGCTGCCCGATGGCGATGTTGAGCTTGGTCGAGAGCAATCCCGGAATGGTGGCGCCGAGATCGACCGCAGCCTGGTTGGTGCCGTTGGCGAGCACGGCGGCGTTGGTCAGCATTCCCATGGCGCTTGCATCGACGCCGAAGCCGGACGGCTGTTGCCCGAGGCCCAGGCTGCCGACGGAGCCGAGGTCGACAAGGCTGCTGAGCGGGATCTTGACCGTGCTGGTCGACTTGGAAGCGATGGTCTGCAGGGCGACCTTGGCCGTGTTGCCGAGGCCGGGGACGTTGGCGATGGCGGTGGCGATCTGGCCGACAGTCGCTTTCGAGGCCAGTACGTCCGAATAGGTGCCGGCCGTGATGTTCAATTGTATGGCGAGCGCACTGATGAAGGACAAGACGCTGACATCGGCCGAGATCAGCCCGTTATAGTCCATGACACTGAGCGAAATGTTGCCGCCGAGGAGCCCGCTCAGCAAAGCATTGAGGACGCCGCCATTGACGCCGAGCAGTCTCGACCCCACCGAGAATGCCGCCTGCGGCGTCATGCTGGCCGTGGCTTGGGTGCCGATGACCGGAGTGGGGATGAGCGAACTTGCAAAATAGCGGGTGGGGACTTTCGCCAGCGTGACACGTACCGCATTGTAGGGTGTCACGCCCGCCTGGAAGCGTTGGGTGACGTTGGTGGTCGTCGAGGCATATCGGCCCTGCGTGACCGTCACCACGGTCTTGCCGAGGGCCGCGGCAATGGTCTGGCCCGAGGCTTGAACGACGACACCCGGCATGCCGTTGTCGGTGAGCGTGGTGACGACCGCCGTGTTGACATTGTTGATGTTCGAGGCTGCGGTGATCGCCGCCAGATCGACCATCGCCTGGGCCTGCCGGCGCTCCGAGTAGATGGAGGCTTCATCGATGGCCACCGCGGCCAGCGCCAGGGCGACCGGCGCGCTCAGCGCGGTCATGACGGCGAAATTCGCCTTCCTGTCCTCCATCATAGACCGTGCAAGCCGGCCGATGCCCTTGCCCGCACGCTGCAGCATTCAGATACCCCCAACCCTGATCGTTGACTGACGCTTGATGGTGGTCCCTGGCATGGCTATGCCCGGGAAGAGATTCCAGATCGGCAGGTTGTGTGCATCGTACGAGACCGACACCACGAACTGGCTGCCGTCGGCCACGCTGTCATTGGCCTGGTAGGTCAGTTTGCTGGCGTCCACGAAGGGGTAACCACCGGCATTGTTGGCGAGGAAGGCGGCAACGAGCGTCTGCCGCTCGGTCTGATTCAACCCGGCTATAGCCGTCCGGGCGGCATCCGCCGCGATCTGCTGGATCGAGTTGGCAGCACCAAAATAGATACCGTACGCAACCATTCCGAGCAGAAGAAGGATAAAAATCGGCGACAGCAGGGCGAACTCGACCGCCGACGTTCCCGAATTGTCTGTTCGGAACGCACGTCTTCGGAGCCTGGAAATGAGGTTCTGTACCATGATACCAGCTTGCCAAAGTTCGCATGCAGAAAGCGAAAACTCTGGGTGCAACCTGGGGATGCGCGCGATTGAAAATGCCGTTCTAATTTAGCTGTTGCTTCTTCGTTTTTGAGGATTGACTTAGGGTCAATCAGTACTCGGTTGAAAAGAGCTTACCTCCTGTCTAGTCTCCTGCCACCAGCTGCCGGGGGGAACCGGCGGCACGCTCAAAGGAACCAGGCATCGGTTCCGGGGCGTCAACACTCAAAGGCGCGCCGCGGGCAGCGCCGACAGGGAGAACTTCATGCTGAAAAACATGCTGAAGGCGACGGTATTCGCCACCACCATGGCGGTAGCCGCCGGCGCATTCTACTCGCCGGCGTTCGCCGAGAGCGTCTATAACAGGGGCACCGCCGCCGAATCGGAGTCGGTCGACCCGCACAAGACCTCGACGGTGTATGAAGCCAACGTGCTGCGCGACCTGTTCCAGGGACTGGTCATGCAGGACGAGAAGGCAAACCTCATTCCGGGCGCCGCCGAAAGCTGGACGGTGTCGGATGACGGCACCGTCTACACCTTCAAGCTGCGCAAGGACGGCATGTGGTCGGACGGCAGCCCGGTGACGGCGGACGACTTTGTCTACGCCTTCCACCGGCTGGAAGATCCGGCGACTGGGGCCGAATACGCCTCGATGCTGTATCCGGTGAAGGGCGCCGAGGACGTCAACACCAAGAAAGGCAAGCCCGAGGACATGGGCGTCAAGGCCATCGACGCCAACACCCTGGAAGTGACCCTGAAGGCGCCGACGCCCTACTTCCTGGAGATGCTGACCCACCAGGCGACCTATCCGGTCAGCAAGGCTTCGATTGAGAAACTCGGCGCCGACTGGATCAAGCCCGGCAAGCTCGTCTCGAACGGCGCCTACACGCTGGCCGAATGGGTTCCCAACGACCACATGAAGCTGGTCAAGAATCCGAAATTCTGGGACGCCGCAACTGTCAAGTTCGACGTGGTCAACTATATCCCGACCGAAGACCGCTCATCGGCGATGAAGCGCTTCGAGGCAGGCGAACTCGACAGCTATGACGATCTGCCGACCGAACAGCTTGCCGACCTCAAGTCCAAGTTCGGCGACCAGATCCATGTCGGCCCCTATCTCGGCACCTATTATTACGCCATCAAGACCGACAAGGCGCCGTGGAACAACCCTGAACTGCGCAACGCCATCTCGATGGCGATCGACCGCGACTTCATCGCCGAAAAGGTCTGGCAGAACTCGATGCTGCCCGGCTATTCGATGGTGCCTCCCGGCATCGAGGGCTACACGCCCGCAATGGCCAAATATGCCGAGATGCCGCAGATAGACCGCGAGGACGCGGCCAAGAAAATCCTCGAGAAACTCGGCTACACGCCCGAACATCCGCTGAAGATGGAAATCCGCTACAACACCTCGGAAAATCACAAGAACACCGCGGTCGCCATCCAGGAGCAACTGAAGCCGCTTGGCGTCGACGTCACGCTGCTCAACACCGACACCAAGACGCACTACTCCTTCCTCGAGCAGAAGGGCGACTATGACGTGGCGCGTGCCGCCTGGATCGCCGACTACAAGGATCCGGAAACCTTCCTTGGCATCTCGCGCAAGGCGAGCGGCAACAACTACTCGAACTACAACAGCCCGGCCTATGAAGCAGCGATGGACAAGGCAGCCGCCGCCGGAGGCAAGCCCGAGGAGCGCATGAAGGAACTCTCCGAGGCCGAACGCATTCTCGTCGACGATGTTGGCCAGATCCCGCTGCTCTACTACAGCTACCACGACATCGTGTCCTCGAAGCTGCATGGCTTCGTCGACAATGTGATGGATGTCCATCCGTCGCGTTTCGTCAGCAAGGACTGATCCCTGGCCAAGCCGCCGCGCACTTCGTGCGCGGCGGTGCTGGTTTGCCATCGCATCGGCCGGGAAGCGCAATCGATTTTCGGAAAATCCGGTGCGAAGATTTGAAGGCTGGAGCACAATGGTCCCATCGGACAGGCGTGTTCCGGATCAAGTGGGGCACCGATGCTGCGATACGTATTCCGGCGGCTTTTGACCGCCATACCGACGCTGTTCGTCATCGTGACGATGGCGTTCTTCCTGATGCGCGTCGCGCCAGGCGGGCCATTCAACCAGGAGCGGGGGCTGAGCCCCGAGATCAAGGCCAACCTTGAAGCCCAGTTCGGCCTCAACGATCCGCTCTGGCTGCAATATGTCCACTATCTCGGCAATCTCTTGCGCGGCAATTTCGGCCCGAGCTACAACATGCCGGATTTCACCGTCACCGAACTGTTCGCAAAGGGCCTGCCCATTTCGATGCAGCTCGGCGCCTCGGCCCTGATCCTGGCGCTGCTGCTCGGTTCCGTGCTCGGCTCCATCGCCGCGCTCAACCAGAACAAGCTTGGCGACTATACGGTGATTGCGCTGGCCACGGCCGGCAGCACCATCCCCACCTTTGTCATCGCGCCGGTGATCCAGCTTCTCTTCGGCCTGACCTGGAAACTTCTGCCGATCGGCGGCTGGGGCGATGGCGCCTTCATCAACAAGGTCGGCCCGGTGCTGACGCTTGCCTTGCCGCAGATCGCCATCGTCGCCCGCCTGATGCGCGGCTCGATGATCGAATCGCTGCGATCCCATCACATCCGCACCGCCCGCGCGCTCGGCCTTTCCGACTGGTCGGTTGTGGTCAAACACGCCTTGCGCGGCGCCATCCTGCCGATCGTTTCCTTCACCGGCCCGGCGGCGGCGGCCCTTTTGACCGGCTCCGTCATAGTCGAGACGATCTTCTCCATTCCCGGCGTCGGCCGCTACTTCGTCGATGCCGCGCTCAACCGCGATTACACGCTGGTGATGGGAACGGTGGTGGTGATCGCCATCTTCACCATCGTCTTCAACCTGGTCGTCGACGTCATGTACGCGGTCGTCGACCCGAGGGTGCGCTATGACTGACATCGCAGCCACTGCTCCCGCTATCGTCGGCCGCTCGCTATGGGGCGATGCCTGGGCGCGTCTCAAGGCCAACCGCGCCGCCATGTTCAGCCTCTACTACCTCGCCTTGATCGGGCTCGTCAGCGTGTTTGGCCCCTGGTTCGTGCCGCATCAGTACACGACCATCTATGCCGACTATGTGCGCATGCCGCCAAGCCTGACAGCCTATCCGAAGCCCGACATGATCGAGTCCGCGCTCAATGATGCGATCAAGCGCATGCGGGTCGATATCAAGGAATGGCACCAGGAGGGCAATCAGGTCTTCGTCACAGTCAAGTCGACCAAGCCGATCGATGACCGCAACATCCGCTACCTCGACCGCTCCGATGCCTTTGACGACACCAAGATCGAGAGCAAGTCGCCCGACGGTCTGGAAGTGACGATGAGCGCGTCGGTCAAACAGCAATATTTTCTGTTCGGCACCGACAACACCGGCCGCGATCTGCTCTCGCGCACGCTGATGGCCGGTCGCATCTCACTGGCCATCGGCCTGCTCGCCGGCGTCGTCGCGGTGGTGATCGGGGTGGTCTATGGCGCCGCCGCGGGTTTCTCCGGCGGCAGGATCGACGAGGTGATGATGCGCATCGTCGATGTGCTCTATTCCTTGCCGTTCATCTTCTTCGTCATCATGCTGGTGGTGTTCTTCGGCCGCAACTTCGTGCTGATGTTCCTGGCGGTTGGCGCGGTGCTGTGGCTCGACATGGCGCGCATCGTGCGCGGCCAGGCGCTGTCGATCCGCCGCCAGGAATATGTCCAGGCGGCGGAAGCCATGGGCGTCGGCCAGCGCGGCATCCTGCTGCGACACGTCATCCCCAATCTGCTCGGCCCGGTCGTCATCTACATGACCTTGCTGGTGCCGCAGGTCATCATCCTGGAGAGTTTCCTGTCGTTCCTCGGCCTTGGCGTGCAGGAGCCGATGACCAGCTGGGGCGTGCTGATTTCGGTCGGCGCCAAGAACATCGGCACCGCCAACTGGCTGCTCCTGTTTCCTGCTTTCTTCCTCGTCTCGACGCTGTTTGCGCTGAACTTCGTCGGCGATGGCCTGCGCGACGCGCTCGACCCGAGAGATCGATAAAGATGGGCACCGCTGACATGGCCACTCCCGAAACGATCCTCAGCGTCAAGGACCTGCGTGTCCGCTTCCGCACGCTCGACGGCGCGGTCGAAGCGGTGAAGGGCATCAACATCCACGTCAATGCCGGCGAGACCGTCGCCGTGGTCGGCGAGTCCGGCTCCGGCAAGAGCCAGACCATGATGGCGGCGATGAGCCTGCTCGCCTCGAACGGCGAGGCCACGGGCAGCGTCGACTATCGCGGCCGCAACCTGCTGACGCTGAGTAAATCCGACCTGAACAAGGTGCGTGGCGCCAAGATCAGCATGATCTTCCAGGAGCCGATGACCTCGCTCGATCCGCTCTATTCGATCGGCAATCAGCTGATCGAACCGATCCGCCGGCATCGCGGCCTGAATGCCGCCGAGGCGCGCGAAGAGGCGCTCAAGCTCTTGCGGCTGGTGCACATTCCCGATCCCGAACGGCGGATGAAATCCTACCCGCACGAAATGTCCGGCGGCCAGCGCCAGCGTGTGATGATCGCCATGGCGCTCGCCAACGATCCCGACATCCTGATCGCCGACGAGCCGACCACGGCGCTCGACGTGACCATCCAGGCGCAGATCCTGATGCTGCTCGCCGAATTGCAGCGCAAGCTCGGCATGGCCATCGTCTTCATCACCCACGATCTCGGCATCGTCCGGCGCTTCGCCGATCGGGTCTATGTCATGCGCCAGGGCGAGGTGGTCGAGGAGGGCGAGGCGGGAGCGATCTTCGCCAACCCGCAGCACGCCTATACCAAGATGCTGCTGGCGGCAGAGCCGACGGGAAGCAAGGCGCCGCCGCCCGCCAATGCACCCGTGGTGCTCGAAGGCAGGCATGTCGAGGTCACATTCAGGATCGGCGGCGGGTTTCTGGCCGGCGAGCCGCTGATGCTGCGCGCCGTCGACGACATTTCGATCCGGCTGCAGCGTAACCAGACCATCGGCATTGTTGGCGAATCCGGCTCGGGAAAATCGACGCTTGGCCGCGCTCTGCTGCGGCTGCTGCCGAGCGACGGCTTGATTCGTTTTGGCGATCGCGACATTTCGACAGCCGACCGCCAGGCGATGCGGCCGCTGCGGCGCCAGATGCAACTCGTCTTCCAGGATCCTTTCGGCTCGCTGTCGCCGCGCATGACCGTCGGCCAGGTCATCACCGAAGGGCTGCTGGTGCATGAGCCCAATCTTTCGGGCAAGCAGCGCGACCAGCGCGCGGTCGAGGCCTTGCGTGAAGTCGGCCTCGATCCCAACGCCCGCAACCGCTACCCGCACGAATTCTCCGGCGGCCAGCGGCAGCGCATCGCCATTGCCCGCGCCATGATCCTGAAACCAAAGATGGTCGTGCTGGACGAACCGACCTCGGCGCTCGACCGCTCGGTGCAGAAACAGATCGTCGAACTCCTGCGCAAGCTGCAGGCGGACCATGAACTGTCCTACCTGTTCATCAGCCACGACCTCGCCGTGGTGCGCGCCATGGCCGACTACATCATCGTCATGAAACAGGGCAAGATCGTCGAGGAGGGGCCCACAGAGGCAATCTTCAGCAACCCGCAGCACGTCTACACGCAGACGCTGATGGCGGCGGCGATCGATGTCACCCGATTCCGGCTAAGCGCCTGAGACGTTTCAGGTAAGGCAATCATCTTGGCGGCGTCCGTTCGCTCAGCCCGCTGACTTGGGACAATTGCGCGCGCGCGCAGCGGCGATGGCGTCCTGCTGCTGTTTCAGCCGGTCGATCCGGGCAGTCTCACGGTTGGCGACAGCGGTCTTCACGCGCGAAACACCAAGCAGCCAACGCGGAACACTGGTGTTGACGACCTTGCCCCGGGTGATGGCGGTCTGTGAGATTTCGGTGGCCTTTTCGCCTAGCGCGCTGTTGAGTTCGGTGCAGCTCATTCTGTCGTACGTCGCCGGATCGGCGGTCCTGCCGATCGACGAGCAGCCGGTAACGAGAAGCGCCGCAATCACAAGAACCGGTGTCGAGGTCGTCGTCGCGATCAAATTCATGTCCACACCGGCTCACCGTTTCACTGGCTTCATCATATCCACCGAACTATCTGGAGCCGACGATTATTTCGTCAAAGATTGGGCTCGCGAAAGAGCCCTACGGGCATGGACCACAGAGGCCAGCCGATATGGGAACGTTCCCGGTCCCTCGAAGTTGGTGTCCGTCGCGTGTCTTGATGCAATCACTGGAAACGAAGAGGGGCCGCCTCGGCTGATGCCGGGGCGGCCTTCCGTCGATTCTTGGCCGACGGTGCGACCTCGGCGGCTCGCGCTGGTTGTGGCGCCCAGCCTTCGTGCCGCCGTTCGTTCAGCCTGCCTGAAATTCAGGCTGCTTCGGCGATGAATGCGGTGGGAGCGCAACCGTCCAGCACTGCCTGGGCGATGCCGGTCTCATTTTCATCGACATGCGCCGTCACCAAGACGATGCCCTCGGCAACGCTGCGATCATCCGACCTTGCCGCTGTGGTCATGAAGGCACCGAGCAGCCCGCCGGCACCGCCGCCACAGACCGCGCAAACCAGTGCTGTTGCCGGCAGTCCGGCCGGAGGAGAACTGACGCCGTAGACCGCGAGGGCGCTCACGCAAGCCAATGCCGCACCGACGGCACAAAGGATGACGCCTGGAGACCTTAGGACTGTTAGTTCGTCCTGGTAGGGCCCGATAATGGCAATCTGAACGCGCGGAACACCGACCGCCACCAGCTCTCCAGCAACCCGGGCGGCTTCGGCGTGGGAATCAAAAAGCTTGCTGATTGTCCGCATGGTTTCAGAGCGTTTTCTCGTCCAGGAATGTGTCCGCAACGAAGGACGCGGCGATCAAATCGTCGCCATCAATGCTGCCTCGTCCGCCGACCATCATGGCCGCGACCTTTTGGAAGGTCTTCATTTCGCTCATGGTAATCCGGGCCTGCCGCATTCTGGCCTCGAGGTCAGCTACGCGCACCCCCAAGACATCGGATTGTATGGCCTCGCTGTTAGACATGGTGACGTTCATCCAGTTTCGCTTCCTCGTTTGATCGTCCCCGCGCCCAACCACTCGAAACTGAGCCGCAGCGAAAACGTTCCCTGGCTGGGCTTCGGTCCGGCGGAGCGCCGGACCTTGGTCTGGCCGCAAAATGCAATGGTCCTGCCTGTGGTGCTGCTCGGAACGGCCACCGTTCGTAGCCGTTGTCGCCTACACGTTCGGGAGGAAGCTGATGGACAAGAGTGTTCGCCAGGCACGCTGGTTGCTTGCAGTGATCTTCGCCATGCCCATCACCTTCATGGCGATTGGAATAGCCTTTGGCTGACCATCCGACGAGTACGAATATTTGGCAGATTGGCGCAGCTACGTCCCTTCCTGCGCCGATAGGGTTCGTCCGCTGCGCTGGCGTGGTGGGCGAACCCAAATATCTGCAGGCGCCGGTAGCCGGCATCCCAGCCTACAAGGCGAGATTTCGCGAGGCCGAATGGCATCGTAATCGCGCGGCCGTTCGTCGATGATGCCTTGTGCGGCACGCAGATCGCCCAGCGGCATTTCAGATTTCATGCAGAAGGCCCGGCTGTAACGAGCCGGGCCTTAGGGCCGATCAATAGTCGTTGTTTTGGATCACCACGGGGCGACGGTGATGGTGCTTGGAGACCGAGCTCGTGACAATGACGGCATCTGGACGATGGTGCCGGCGGCCATGATCGTAGAACGCTACCGTACCGTGGTGGCGGTGATGCAGGCGCTGGCCGTACTCGTTGATGATCTTGACGTTGCTGTGGTGGCGATGGTGAGTCCTGATGATGACGTCGGCTTCGGCCGCCGAAGCGACAGCCGGCAATCCGATGGAAAGCGCCAAGGCGCACATGATAATTGATTTCATTGGAATTTCTCCATTGCCTTGATTAGCCCTTCGTTGGATAACTGCCGCTAGGCCCTTTGGTTCCGGGGTGTCCCAGGACAGTCGGACCGCCTCCAGCAAACCGAATGGGCCAGCCGTAGGGCTAAGGCTGAGAGGGGGCCGCCTCTCGCTGGCGGTACTTGCAAAGAACGAAGTGGCTCGATGCATCGGACGCGCTCGCGACGGGCAGCACGACGATCTGTGCCCAAAAATCGCAATACCTGGCTATCGCTTCCGGCACCTCTTTGGCGGTGACGCCGGCGATGGTGGCGATGTCGCCGTCTCTGCAGTTGGTCTTCCCGGAAAGCAGGGTTGCGGCTGCCATGATCTGGCATGACCGCTCATCGTCCGCCTGAGAGGGCGCGCAATGGCAGGCAAATGCAAACACCACCGCTGCGAAAACCAGTCTTTTCATATTGGCTCCGATGCCACCGGCATTCTGGCATTCCTCGGGAAAACATGCCGACGAGCTGTGAGCTTTCAGGAGGTTGTCCATTCGGACCGGACCGAGGAGACTGGAGTTACCAGGCTTCAGCACTCATCGGAGGGTCCGAATGAACATTCACAAGAATGCCCGTCTCACGCCGCTGCGTCGAGAGGAGATGGCGATTCGGACATGCGTTCCATCGAGCACGATCGTGTCGCCGTCCAGAACGACCGGCCAATTGGCGAGCAGCATCGCAGGAAGCAGGAAGGACATAGGGCTACGCTCCCGCTGCGCGTAAAACGCGATCCCAAACCGTGGGCATCGGGAGAACAGATATTTAAGTATCTGTTTTTTCTGGTCGGAGTGGCAGGATTTGAACCTGCGACCCCCTCGTCCCGAACGAGGTGCGCTACCAGGCTGCGCTACACTCCGTGACCAGACGGCGGGCTTATAGCCGCCACACTTCATTCCTGCAAGCGGCAATGGCAGCGCTTCTGTCGCATTTCATCAGCTTTCGCCGCGCAGGCCGCTGGCGCCCCAGTCGAACGCGTGCGCCCAGTCGGCAAAACCACGCCACCGCACCTCGGGAAATTGCCTGCGCAAGGCCGCGATATCGACAGCGTAGCCGACCCGGTCGAACCATTCGAACATCAGTGCCGCGTCGTCGCTCTGCTGTTGTCTGGAGCAAAATTAGGCTCTATCTCGTTGATAATTGCCTATAATTGGAAAAAATTGTCCCACAAATAAATACAATGATCGATCTCAACGATGTCGTCGTGTTTGCCCGCGTCGTCGAAGCCGGCAGCTTCACCGCTGCCGCGCGCCTGCTGGCTATGCCCAAGACGACCGTCAGCCGCCGTGTCGACAAGCTCTACCTGATCGAGGACGGCATCGACCTTGCCTTCCGCACCGGAAGGCTCGAGGATTCGACGCTCATCGCCCGCAAGCTGGGTTCCACCCACAGGCTGCTCTGCGCCAGCCATGATTATCTCGCACGCTACGGAATGCCGGAAGGCCCGGCCGATCTTGCCCGCCATCGATGCGTCATCGCGGGCCTGTCGGCCTCAGGCGCTCATTGGGTGCTGGATGGACCACAAGGCCAGGAAACTGTCGTGGTCGCCGGGCGCTTCGCCGCCAACGAGATGCAGGCGGTGGTGGCGGCCGCGCTCGCGGGTTTCGGCATCGCCCAATTGCCCCAGCCGCTGGCCGACGGGCTGATCAACGAGGGGCGGTTGCGGCGCGTTCTGGACGGCTACACGACGCCGGCCGGCGGCCTGCACGTTCTCTTTCCCAGCAGCCGGCACCTTTCACCCCCGGTTAAGGCCTTCATCGACCTGGCGGTCGAGCGGATTTCCAATCGGGCAAACACGGCTTAAGGCATGTCTGCTACTTCCGACCAACTTCTCAGCGAGACCCGAATGAGTCAGCGCATCGTCAGTTTTGTCATGAGCGGCGGCGTCGGCTCGCGGCTCTGGCCGTTGTCGCGCGAGGACAATCCGAAGCAGTTTCACGATTTTTCGGGTGATGGCTCCATGCTGGCCAAGACCTTGCGCCGCCTGGCGGTAAGGCCCGACGGTAAAACTCCGATCTTCCTGATTGCCTCGGAGCGCCACGCCGAACGCGTTCATGCCGATCTCGCCGGCCTCGATCTTGCCGGTGGCGGTCCGCTGTTCGAACCCACAGGGCGCAACACCGCCGCGGCGGTGGCCCTTGCAACGCTGCGCACCTTGTCCGAATTCGGCGACAGCCTGATGCTGGTGGTGCCGTCGGACCACGAAATATCGACGGCAGGGCAATTCTGGCAGAGCGTCGAGGCAGGCGCCGAGGCGGCGCGCGCCGGCCGGCTCGTTGTGTTCGGCATCAAGCCGACACAGCCCGAAACCGGCTATGGCTATATCGAGGTCTCCGCCGAGAAGGGCGGAGTGTTCGACGTTTCGCGCTTCGTCGAAAAGCCGGACCTGGCGACCGCGCAGGGCTATCTCGAAGCCGGAAATTTCTATTGGAACACCGGCATCTTTCTGTTTCGCGCCGGTGCCATGCGCGACGCTTTCGCTATGTTCCAGCCGGACATCTGGCAGTCGACCGAAGCGGCCTACACAGCGGCGACATCGGATCTGTCCGGCCTCTATATGCCGCTCGAGCTCTACGCAGCCATCCCGTCGAATTCGATCGACTATGCCATCATGGAGCGGGCGAGCGACATCGCGATGGTGCCGGCGGGCTTCCGCTGGAACGATCTCGGCTCCTGGCAGTCCCTGCTCGATGTCGGCCCTGCCGATGACCAGGGCAATGTCATTGTCGGCGATGTCGTCGCCATCGATTGCGAGAACTCCTACATCCGCAGCGACGGCCGCCTTTTGTCGGCGATCGGCATGAAAGATGTTGCCATCGTCTCGACATCGGACGCCACTTTCGTCGCTCCGGTAAGCCACAGCCAGCACGTCAAGAAGGTGGTCGAGCAGCTCGAGAAATCGGGCCGGCTGGAAACCAGATTCACCCCGGCGCATGATCGCGTCATCGAAAGCGGCGCCTGGCGGCGGCGCGTGCACCACTGGCTGTTCCAGGAAACCTTGCCGCTGTGGTCGACATCGGGCGTCGACGAGCGCTATGGCGGCTTCCATGAAGCGCTTGGCTTCGACGGCTCACCGCTGATAAAGCCGAAGCGCATGCGCACGCAGGCCCGCCAGGTCTATGCCTTCGCGGTTGCCAAGGAGCGCGGCTGGACTGGCCCGGCCGAGCGGCTGATCTCGCATGGCATCGACTTCATGGCAGGAAAGGGTCGCACCCAACGCGGCGGTTGGGTGCGCACGCTGAATGTCGACGGCGCTGTCGCCGACGCCACGGAAGACGCCTACGATCATTCCTGCGTGCTCTTGGCGCTGGCGCATGCGCATATGTCAGGCAATCCCGATGCCTTGCGGCTCGGTGAGGAAACCTTCGCCTTCCTCGACGCCCATCTCGAGGATCATCGCATGACTGGCTTCCTCGAGACATCGGACGGTGAGGGCGAGCGTCGCTCAAATCCGCATATGCATTTGCTGGAAGCCTTTCTCGCCTGGTATCAGGCGACCGGCGAGCGCGCCCATCTGCGCCGCGCGGCGCGCATCATCGACCTCTTCCGCAGCCATTTCTTCGATGCCGAGAGCTGGACGCTCGGCGAATATTTCGATGCCGAATGGAAGCCGGCCGCAGGCGAAAAAGGCGGCTGGACCGAGCCAGGCCATCACTTCGAATGGGCTTCGCTCCTGGTCGATTTCGCCGGACGCAGCGGCCAGGCCGAACTGAGCGGCTTCGCCCGGAAACTCTACGCCTCGGCCATCGCCAACGGCCTCAACCGGGCCACCGGCCTTGCCTATGGCGCCGTCTCCAGGCAAGGCCTGCCGCTCGACCTGATCTCGCGCAGCTGGCCGCAGGCCGAAGCCATCAAGGCGGCGATCGCGTTGGACGGCTCAGGCGGCCCCGACCTGAAGCCCGAGATCGAGGCCCGTGTCGGCCGGCTGTTCCGCTGGCACATCGACCCGGCCCCGCTCGGCCTGTGGATCGATCGCATCGACGAACGCGGCCGCTCGCTGGCGTCAGATGTTCCGGCCAGCATTTTTTATCATCTGGTCTGCGCACTGACGCAGTATCTGGATGGGACGGCGGCGGAGGCGGTCTAGGCTCGGCTCAATACGGGCTCGCCACGTCCCCGGTCTCGACATAGATCGACTTCAGTTGCGAGTAGAGCGCCAATGCCGCCAGAGAATTCTCGCGGCCGATGCCGGACTGCTTGAAGCCGCCGAAGGGGATTTCCACCGGCGTCAGATTGTAGGCGTTGATCCAGCAGGTGCCGGCCTGCAGCTCGGCGATGACACGGTGGGCGCGCGGCAGGTCGCGGGTGAAGACGCCGGCGGCAAGGCCGAATTCGGTGTCGTTGGCGCGGTCGATCACCTCGTCCTCGCCGTCGAATTTCAGCACGCTCATGACCGGTCCGAAAATCTCCTCGCGGGCGACGCGCATGGTGTCGGTGACACCGGTGAACACCGTCGGTTCGACGAAGAAGCCGCCCTGGAAACCCTGCAGCGACGGCACGTTGCCGCCACAGGCGAGAACAGCGCCATCCTGCTTGCCGACCGCGATATAGCCGACGACCTTGTCGTGCTGTGCCTTGGAGACCAGTGGTCCCATCTGCGTTTCGGGATCGAGCGGGTCGCCGATGCGGATTTTCTTCGTCCGCTCGACCAGCCGCTCGACGAAGCGGTCGTGGATGCCGCTCTGCACGAAGACCCGCGTGCCATTCGAGCAGATCTGGCCGGTGGAGTAGAAATTGCCGAGCATGGCGCCGCCAATGGCGTTTTCGATGTCGGCATCGTCGAAGACGATCAGCGGCGACTTGCCGCCGAGCTCCATCGTCGCATGCTTCATCTTCGAACCGGCAAGCGACAGCACCTTGCGCCCGGTCGGCACCGAGCCGGTGACCGAAACCTTGGCGACGACATCGTGGCCGACAAGGCCCGCGCCAACATCGCCATAGCCCTGAACGACGTTGAACAGCCCGTCGGGCAGGCCGGCCTCGCTGTAGATTTCGGCGAGCGCCAGTGCCGAAAGCGGCGTGTTTTCCGACGGCTTGAAGACCATGGCGTTGCCCATGGCGAGCGCCGGCGCGGATTTCCAGCCGGCGATCTGGATCGGATAATTCCAGGCGCCGATGCCGACGCAGACGCCAAGCGCCTCGCGCCGCGTGTAGGCGAAGGGCCCGCCGAGATCGACGGCCTCGCCATTGTAGGCGGCAATCGCGCCGCCGAAATATTCAAGGCAGTCAGCGGCGGAAGGCGCATCTGCCACCAGCGTCTCCTGGATCGCCTTACCGGTGTCGAGCGTCTCGATGCGGGCGAGGTCGGCATTGCGGGCACGCAGAATGTCGGCGGCGCGGCGCAGGATGCGGCCGCGCTCGACCGGCTTCAGCCGCGCCCAGGCCGGCTGCGCGGTGCGTGCGGCCTCGATGGCGAGTTCCAGCACATTCGGCGTCGCCGAGCGCAGCATGGCGATGGTCTCGCCGGTTGCCGGATAGATGACCGGCAGCGGCGCTCCTTGCTCGTCGTCGATATAGCGTCCGTTGACATAGTGCGATGCCGTCGGCTGGGCGCGCATGGGTAGTCTCCGAATGTCTGCGCCCCAAGAATGGGCGGCTCGATCTAGGGACGGTTCAATCTGTCGGGTGGATCATGCTCTATCTGTCCGACTGCTGCCAGCGCGGATTGATCCAGGGCTCCTGGTTGGACGGCGCCAGCGGCGTGCGGCCGAGAATGTGGTCGGACGCCTTCTCGCCGGTCATGATCGACGGCGCGTTGAGATTGCCGTTGGTGACGCGCGGGAAGATCGAGGAATCAGCGACCCGCAGCCCGTCGACGCCGATGACCCGGCATTCCGGATCGACAACACTCATCAGATCATCGGCGCGACCCATCTTGCAGGTGCCGCACGGGTGGTAGGCGCTCTCGGCATGGTCGCGAATGAAGACATCGAGATCGTCGTCCGACCGCACATGGCTGCCCGGCGAGATTTCCTGGCCGCGAAAGGCGTCGAACGCCGGCTGGCCGAAGATCTCGCGGGTCAGCCGGATGCAGTGGCGGAACTCCGCCCAGTCGTCCGGATGCGACATGTAGTTGAAGCGGATCACCGGCTTCGCTTTCGGGTCCGGCGAACGCAGCGTCACCGAGCCGCGCGACTTCGAGCGCATCGGCCCGACATGCGCCTGGAAGCCGTGCGACTTCGCCGCCGCCTTGCCGTCATAGCGCACCGCCGCCGGGATGAAGTGGTACTGGATGTCGGGATAATCGACGCCGGCGCGCGAGCGTACGAAGGCGGCGGCTTCGAAATGGTTTGTGGCGCCGAGGCCGGACTTGAAGAACAGCCACTGCGCGCCGATCAGTGCCTTGGAAAACGGGTTCAGCACGGAATTCAGCGTGATCGGCTTGGTCGATTCCTGCTGGATATAAAGCTCCATATGGTCCTGCAGATTGCGGCCCACGCCGGGCCGGTCGGCGACCACGGCAATGCCGTTTTCGCGCAAATGCTCGGCCGGCCCGATGCCGGACAGCATCAGGATCTTGGGTGAGTTGATCGAAGACGCGGCGACGATCACCTCACGTCGCGCCTTAACGACCTGAATCTGTTTGTGAGCCTCGATCTCGACGCCGACGGCCCGTTGATTCTCGATGATCACCCGACGGGCAAAGCCCTTGACCAGACTCACGTTTTTCCGGTTGAGCGCCGGCTTCAGATAGGCTGATGCCGCCGACCAGCGGCGGCCGCCGCGGATGGTCTGTTCCATCGGCCCGAAACCTTCCTGCTTCGAGCCGTTGTAGTCGTCGGTCAGTTCGAACCCGGCCTGGCGGCCCGCTTCGACGAAGGCGCCGTAGAGCGGATTTTTACGCGAACCGCGCTGCACATGCAGCGGCCCGCCGTGTCCGCGCCAGCCGTCCTCGCCGCCGTCATTGTCCTCCATGCGCTTGAAGTAGGGGAGCACGTCGGCAAAGGCCCAACCCGTTGCACCTTCTTCGGCCCAATGGTCGAAGTCGCGGGCATGGCCGCGCACATAGACCATGCCGTTGATCGAGGACGAACCACCGATCACCTTGCCGCGCGGCGTCGCCAGCACGCGGCCGCCGAGATGCGGTTCCGGCTCGCTGGCAAAACCCCAGTCGTAAAGGCTCATATTGAGCGGGATCGACAGCGCCGACGGCATCTGGATCAGCGGTCCGATATCGCTGCCGCCGAATTCGATGACGATGACCGAATGCTTGCCGTCTTCCGACAGGCGGTAGGCCATGGCCGAGCCGGCGGAGCCGGAGCCGATGATAACGAAATCCGCTTCAAGCATGGTTCATATGCGCCATAAAATCGGCGAGCGAGACATTGCCGCCGGTAGCCACAACAAGGACGGTTTTACCCGCCACATCCACCTTGCCGCCGAGCAGCGCCGCCAGCGACGCAGCCCCGGACGGCTCCAGCACCAGCTTCATCCTCTCGAAGGCGATCCGCATGGCACGCCGCACCGATTGGTCGTCGACGGTGATGCCGCGAACACCCGCGGTCCTGACCGCCGCGAACGGCGCGTCGCCCGGCCGCCGCGACATCAGCCCGTCGCAGATCGACTTCGGGCCGATCGGCATGGTCTCGATGCTGCCATGCGCCAGCGACGAGCCCATGCCATCAAAACCTTCCGGCTCGACGCCGATGATCTCTGTCGCCGGCGACAGATAGTGGAAGGCCAGCGAAACGCCGCCGATCAGCCCGCCGCCGCCGACCGCGCAGAACAACAGGTCGGCGCTGGCACCCTTGGCCTCAAGCTGGTCGAGCGCTTCGAGGCCGGCGCCAGCTTGGCCGGCGACGATCTCCGGATCGTCGAAGGGATGCAGCAGGGCCAGCCCTTCCGTCTCGGCGATCTCGCGCGCCTTGGCCGCGGCGACCTCTTCACGCGCGCGCTCGCCATGGTCGGTCAGCACCACGCGCGCACCATAGCCCGCGGTCGCGTCACGCTTGGCGGCCGGCGCATCGATCGGCATGACGATGGTGACGGGAATACCGAGCGCCTGGCCGGCGGCCGCCAGGCCTTGCGCGAAATTGCCGGAGGAATAGGCGACGACGCCCTTCCTCGCCTCGTCGGCCGACAGCCGCTTCAGCCGCCAATAGGCGCCGCGTATCTTGAAGGATCCGGCCCATTGCAGCGATTCCGGCTTGATGAAGACGCGCGCCGCACCGGTCTCCCGGGCCAGTGCGGTCGATTCCAGCAGCGGCGTGATCTGCGTCGCCCTGGAGGTGACGGCATAGGCCCGCTTGAGATGATCGAGGGAAGGGACGAGAAGGTCTGTCATCATTCGCCTCGCGGAAAGCGTTTCTGCTCTTCGAGCACGTTGAGATCCATGTGGTTGCGCATGTAGCGTTCCGAGGCCTTCTGCAGCGGCTGGAACTCCCAGGGGTAGTGCGTGCCGTTGCGCAGCGCCGGATAGACCACCCAGCGCCGCGCCTGGCTGGCCCGCACTGCCGCGTCGAAGGCCGCCATGTCCCAGCGTGCGCGCACCTTTTCAGTGAAAGCCGCCACCAGATCGGCATGCGCCGGATCGGCGGCGAGATTGCTCAATTCATGTGGGTCGGCTTCGATATCATAGAGTTGCGGCGGATCGATCTCGCAATGGACGAACTTGTAGCGGCCGTCGCGGATCGCCACCAACGGTGCGTTGGACCCCTCGGCCGCGTATTCCATCAGCACCGGCGCGGTGCGTGGCTTCCCATTCAGCAGCGGCAACAGCGACTGGCCGTCGGTCCATGGCGCGATCGCACTCATGTCGATGCCGGCGAGATCGCACAGCGTCGGCGTCACGTCGAGATTGGAGACCGGCGCTTCGATCATGCCGGCGGGAATGTCCTTGCCGGCGATCATCAGCGGCACCCGCGCCGAGCCCTCGAAGAAGCACATCTTGAACCACAGGCCACGCTCGCCGAGCATGTCGCCATGGTCCGAGCAGAACAGGATGATCGTGTCGTCGAGCATGCGTGTGCGCTCGAGCACGGACAGCAGCTCGCCGACCTTGTCGTCGAGATAGGAGATGTTGGCGAAATAGCCGCGCCGCGAGCGGCGGATTTGCTCTGCCGTGATGTCGAAACTGTCGTAGTCGGAAGCCTTGTAGAGCCGCTGCGAGTGCGGATCCTGGCCGTCGTAGGGGATGAAGCCCACTTCCGGTTCGAGCGCTGGGCAATCCTCATAGAGATCCCAGTACTGCCGCCGCGCCACATAGGGGTCGTGCGGATGGGTGAAGGAAACCGTCAGGCACCAGGGCCGGTGCGTCGCATCGTCGGAGATGCGCGCGAAGTCGTAGAGTTTTTGCACAGCGTGGAAGGCGACTTCGTCGTCATATTCCATCTGGTTCGAGGTTTCGGCGACGCCGGCGCCGGTCACCGAGCCCAGATTGTGATACCACCAGTCGATGCGCTCGGCGGGCTTGCGGTAGTCCGGCGTCCAGCCGAAATCGGCGGGATAGATGTCGGTGGTCAGCCGCTCCTCGAAGCCGTGCAACTGGTCCGGTCCGACGAAATGCATCTTGCCCGACAGCACGGTGTGATAGCCGTCGGCGCGCAGGTGATGGGCAAAGGTCGGGATCGACGAGGCGAATTCGGCGGCGTTGTCATAGACCTCGGTGCGCGACGGCAACTGGCCGCTCATGAACGAGGCGCGGCCCGGCGCGCAGAGCGGCGAGGCCGTGTAGTTATTCTTGAAACGGGCCGAACGCGCCGCGAGCGCCTTCAAATGCGGCGCACGCAGGAAGCCTGCCGGGCCATCGGCGAAAAAAGTGCCGTTGAGCTGATCGACCATGACGATCAGGAAATTGGGTCGCTTCGCCGTCACTGTTTTTGCCGCTCGCCGAGTTTGGTTTCGAGATAGTCCTCGACCAGCGCGATCGCGGTCGCGGCGTTGGGCACGCCATCCTTCAGCGCACGCCTGATGTAGAGCCCGTCGATCATCGCCGCTGTCGCTTCGGCGGCGCGGTCGGCCTCTGCCCTGGGCAGGATGCCGGTCAGCCCGCTCATCAGGTTCGAATGCAGCCGCCGCGCATAGATCTTGAGCAATCGGCGCAACGCCGATGATTTCTGCGCCTCGACATAGAAGGCAAGCCACGCCGCGATGGTTTCGGCCTGGAACTGGATGTCGGAGAAGTTGACGGCGACCACGGCGGCGACGCGTTCGCGCGGGGACCTGGCGGATTGCAGGGCGCGGCGCATGTCGATGGTCAGTTCGGCGAGGATGTGCCGCATCGTTGCGAACAGCAGTTCGTCCTTGGCGCCGAAATAGTGATGGGCAAGGGCCGAAGACACGCCGGCGCGCCCGGCGATCTCGGACATGGTCACGTCAAGCGAGCCGCGCTCGCCGATCGCCGAGATCGCAGCGTCGATGAGCGCCTTGCGGCGCAGTGGCTCCATTCCGACTTTTGGCATGCTGTTCCCGATTTTTGCCGGAGGTTATTTTTTATTGACGCGTCAATCAACAAAAAATCGACGTGAGCACGACCTGTACCAAGCGATTGTCCTGTTCCGGCCCTTCACGGTCCGGCTGAGAATGTTTATCTTTGAACAATAAAGGCGAAGTGCGCCATGAGCCCGGTATGCTAAGGTGTGTTGAGCTTCAGGTGAGGCCGAGCCGAAAACGGTGGTTTTCGAGAACCGGAGCGGAGCGGACATTCAAGTCCGTGAGCACCGGAAGCGCAGAAAGCCGCCGTTTGCAGGCCGGCATCATCTGAATCCCAATACACCGTTGGGTGGCGCCAAGGATGGAGATTGCCATGACCGCATGCATCGTTGGCTGGGCGCATTCGCGCTTCGGCAAGCTCGAGGGCGAGACGCTCGAAAACCTCATCGTCAAGGTCGCGACCGATGCGCTCGACCATGCCGGGATCGGCCCGGACGAGGTCGACGAGATCGTGCTCGGTCATTTCAACGCCGGCTTCTCGGCGCAGGATTTCACCGCGAGCCTGGTGCTTCAGGCCGACGACCGGCTGCGCTTCAAGCCGGCAACGCGTGTCGAGAACGCCTGCGCGACGGGATCGGCGGCGGTCCGGCAAGGCATCCGTGCCATCGACGCCAACGCCGCCCGCATCGTGCTGGTGGTCGGTGCCGAGCAGATGACGACGACGCCGGGACCGGAGATCGGCAAGAACCTGCTGAAAGCGTCCTATCTACCTGAAGACGGCGAGACACCGGCCGGCTTTGCCGGCGTCTTCGGCAAGATCGCGCAGGCCTATTTCCAGCGCTATGGCGACCAGTCGGACGCGCTGGCGATGATCGCCGCCAAGAACCACAAGAACGGCGTCGACAATCCCTATGCACAGATGCGCAAGGATTTCGGCTATGAATTCTGCCGGCAGGAAAGCGAGAAGAACCCCTTCGTCGCCGGTCCTCTCAAGCGCACCGACTGCTCGCTGGTCTCGGACGGCGCCGCCGCCCTTATCCTTGCCGACACGGCGACCGCCCTGAAGATGCGCCGCGCCGTCGCCTTCCGCGCCAACGAACATGTGCAGGACTTCCTGCCAATGTCGAAGCGCGACATCCTGGCCTTCGAGGGCTGCGAACAGGCCTGGACTCGCGCGCTGAAGAACGCCGGCGTGACACTCGACGACCTGTCCTTTGTCGAGACGCACGACTGCTTCACCATTGCCGAACTGATCGAATACGAGGCGATGGGCCTGGCCAAGCCCGGCGAGGGCGCGAAGCTGGCGCTTGATGGCACGACGGCCAAGGACGGCCGCCTGCCGGTCAATCCCTCCGGCGGGCTGAAGGCCAAGGGCCACCCGATCGGCGCCACCGGTGTCTCCATGCACGTCTTGACCGCCATGCAGCTTGTCGGCGAAGCCGGCGGCATCCAGGTCCCGGGTGCGAAGCTTGGCGGCATCTTCAACATGGGTGGCGCTGCGGTCGCCAACTACGTTTCCATTCTCGACCGGATCAGGTAAACCGCCCCGACACTACAGCGCCGCGCGCCTTTTGGGGCGTGCAAAGGACGCTGTAACACTTTGGTTTTGCGCATGACCCCGCGATCGATTTCGATTTTCGAGGTCATGCGCTGCGGGAGGTGGCATGGCAAATCCGGTTCTGATCGAGGTCCTGCGCGGCGCGATCGTCGAGAGCGCGCATCGCGGTGCAGTCGCGGTTTTCGACGCCGACGGCAAACCGGTGTTGGAGATCGGCGACACCTCGAAACCAGTGTTCCCGCGTTCGGCGGTCAAGGCCATCCAGGCCTTGCCGCTGGTCGAAACCGGTGCCGCCGATGCCTATGGCTTCGGCAACCGCGAGCTGGCGCTGGCCTGCGCCTCGCATTCGGGCGAACCGGAGCATGTCGAACTGGCGCGGTCCATGCTGGCCAGGGCCGGCCTCGACGGGTCCGCGCTCGAATGCGGCGCGCACTGGCCCTCGAGCCATGCCGCCGAGATTGCACTCGCGCGAGCCGGCGGTTCTCCAAATGCGCTGCACAACAATTGCTCCGGCAAACATTCCGGCTTTCTCTGCACCTGCGTGCATTCCGGCATTGCGCACAGTGGCTACGTCAAGGCGGGCCACGCCTTGCAGGAAATGGTGCGCGACGCGATGCAGTCGGTCACGGGTGCTATCCATGGCGCCGATGAGCGGGCGACCGACGGCTGCTCGATCCCGACCTATGCGGTGCCACTCAGGAGCTTCGCGCTCGGCTTTGCCCGCATGGCCACGGCAAATGGATTCGGCCCCGAGCGGGCCAAGGCGGCAAAGCGGCTGCTGGCTGCCTGCATGGCGGAGCCTTTCTTTGTCGCCGGCACAGGCCGCGAGGACGTCGCGCTGATGGAGGCAGCACCTGGGCGGATTTTTGCGAAAGGCGGCGCCGAAGGTGTCCACTGTGCGGCAATTCCGGAACTAGGCCTCGGTATTGCGCTCAAATGCGATGATGGCGCCCACCGCGCCAGTGAAGCCATGGTCGCCGCCGTCCTCGCCAAGCTGCTGGGTTCGGACAAGGCCCTGGCGGCGAAACTCATCGAACTGGCAAATGCGCCGATCCAAAGCCGGATCGGAGCCAAGGTAGGCGCGGTGAGGCCGACTGCCGCCCTCAACTGACGCGGTTGCGCTCAACGGTCAAATGCGCAAAGCCGCTGCTGCTTAGCTGGGTGAGGTCTGACGTCACCGGCTCGGCCCAGCGCTGGCCGATCACGGCGCCGTTCAACGCGCCGTCGATGACGTTGTCGGAGATGACGGCCGTGCCCGCACCCTCTACCACGCTGACGACGATGCCTGTGCCGGCCTTGCGGATGATGTTGCCCGTGGCCACGACATTGCGCAGATACGGTCCCCAGCCGATCGACATGCCGTAGAGCGGCGCGTTCTCGATGACGTTGTTGGAAGCGATGGTGTCTGCCTCGACGCCGATGCCGACGCCGAAGCCTGGCGGATCGGCGGTGTAGGGCCCGCTGGTCGACAGATTGCGCACGATGTTGCCTGAGCAGACACCCATGCGGCCGCCTTCGTTGAAGTTGACGATCGAGATGCCGTTGGCCGCGCCGTCGACGATGTTGTTGCTGATGACCGCACCCTCGAACGAGAATTCGGAATAGACCGCGGTCTCGCCCGAGCGCGAGCAGGTATTGCCGGAAATCTGCAGATTGCTGGAACTGTTGGCGCGGATCGCCGAGAAAGCGCAATCCGAGACGACATTGCCCGAAATGATGACGTTGCCGGCACGGAAGGCGTTGATGCCATTGCCGTTCTGGCCGGTCCCGCCGCTGCGCGCGCCGATGCGTTCGACACGGTTGCCCGTGACCATCGTGCCGTCTTCGGCCGCCTGCCAGCGATGCACGAGGATGCCGCCATTGGCACAGTCGGAGACCGTGTTGGCTGATATCGTCAGTCCAGCCGCCTCGACCGAATAGATGCCGGCGTCCGCCGCGCCCGATATGGCGGAGCGCTCGATGCGGCCTGTCGCATGTTCCAGCGCCAGCCCGTTCTTGCCGCTGCCGGTTATCTGGCAATTGTCGAAAACGAGATGGCCGACCCGTCGAAGATCGAGTAGTCCTTGCGCATAGTCGCCCATCGAGCGGTTCGAACCGTCGAAGACCAGCCCGCTCAGTTCGATATGGTCGGCCTGTTCGGCCATGAAGAGATGACCGTCGCCGCCATAGACGATCCGCGTCGCGCCCGGCACGCCGGAAAGGCGCACTCGGCTGGGCAGCGAGAGATTGGATACCACATAGGTGCCCGCCGGCAGGAACACCGGCATGTCCCGGTTGTTCGCGTCGCGCAGCAGCTTGGCGAAGGCCTTGCTCTGGTCGTCGAACGTGCCGGGCTGCACGCCCAGTTCGGTGGCATTGATGGAACCGCGCATCGAGGCTTTTTCGATACCGGTCAGGCCGGCGGCCGCCGCCTTGCCGAGCGCGAGGCCCACAACGGCAAAGCCGGCGGTTCCGGTTAGCAGCGTTCGTCTGTTCAACATCGGCACAGAATCCCAGCGTTCAACCTGACGTCGCAGGAATCGTGCCAAACGTTCTGTTCGTTTTCACAATGACTTGTAGAGCAGGCGCTCAAGGCCTAGGTTCAGCCAATGAGCAGAGCTTTTACCCGCGAAGAAGACAGCGAGAATGCCATCGCCGGCGTCGGCGAGCGGCCGATCAGCACGCATCGCAATCTTGTGACGGAACGCGGCCTGGCGCAGATCGAGGAGAATCTGGCCGATCTGCGCGACGTTCTGGCGAAAGCCGAGAAGAAAGCCGATCGCGAGCGCATCGCGGTGGTGTCACGCGATCTACGCTACTGGACGGCGCGGCGCGAAAACGCCGAGCTTTCCGTGCCGGAGCCCGGCAGCGACGTCGTCCGCTTCGGCATGGGCGTCACGCTGGAAGGCGACGATGGCAAGAAAGTGCATTGGAAGATTGTCGGCGAGGACGAGGCCGATCCTACCAAGGGAAGCATTTCGCATGTTTCGCCCATGGCCGTCGCGCTGTTCGGCAAGAAGGTCGGCGACGTGGCCGCGGTCAACGGCAAGGAATGGGAAATCGTCAAGCTTTCGGACAGTTAGGGCAGCATAGCCTAGTTGGCTGCCAGCAGCCTATCCATCAGCCGATCCGCTGCTTCCGGAATAACGGTTCCCGGCGGGAAGATTTCCGCGGCACCCGCCTGCAGCACCGCGTCATAGTCCTGCGGCGGGATGACGCCGCCGGCGACGATCAGCATGTCGTCGTGGCCGAGTTTCTTCAGCGCATCGCGCAATTGAGGGATCAGTGTCAGGTGTCCCGCCGCCAGCGATGAGGCGCCGATGATATGGACGTCATGCTGGACCGCCAGTTTGGCGATCTCTTCCGGTGTCTGGAACATCGCGCCGACAGTGACGTCGAAGCCGAGATCGGCGAAAGCGGTGGCGATCACCTTTTGCCCACGATCGTGGCCATCCTGTCCCATCTTGGCAACGAGGATGCGCGGCTTGCCGCCGTATTTCTTCTCGAAGGCGCTGATCTTGTCCTGCACCCCGTCGACCAAGGGATTGTCGCCAAGCGCCTTGCGATAGACGCCGGAAATGGTCTGCACCGTTGCGACGTGGCGGCCAAAGGCCCGTTCCAGCGCAAACGAGATTTCGCCGACCGTGGCATTGGCCCGCGCGGCGCGGACGGCGAACTCCAGGAGGTTCTCATTGCCTTGCGCGGCGCGGGTCAGCGCATCGAGCGCGCTTTCCACCGCAGCGACATCGCGCGTGCCCTTCAGCCGTTGCAGCTTCGACAGTTGCCGGGCCCTGACCTCGGCATTGTCGATCTTGAGCACATCGACCTCGATGTCGTTCTCGGGGCGATGCGCGTTGACGCCGACCAGCATCTGCTCGCCCGAATCGATGCGGGCCTGCGTGCGCGCCGCCGCTTCCTCGATGCGCAGCTTCGGAATGCCTTGTTCGGTCGCGGCGGCCATGCCACCGAGAGCCTCGACTTCCTCGATATGGCTCAGTGCGCGCGCTGCCAGATCATGCGTCAGCCGTTCCAGATAGGCCGAGCCGCCCCACGGATCGATGATGCGCGTGGTGCCGGACTCCTTTTGCAGGATGAGCTGCGTGTTGCGGGCGATGCGCGCCGAATGGTCGGTCGGCAGCGCCATCGCCTCGTCGAAGGAGTTGGTGTGCAGCGACTGGGTATGCCCCTGGGTCGCCGCCATCGCCTCGATCATGGTGCGGATGATGTTGTTGTAGGGGTCCTGCGCCGTCAGCGACCAGCCGGACGTCTGGCAATGGGTGCGCAGCGACAGCGAGCGCTCGTCCTTCGGCGCGAAATTCTTCTTCATCAGCGTCGCCCACAGCAGGCGCGCGGCCCTGAGCTTGGCCACTTCCATGAAGAAGTTCATGCCGATCGCCCAAAAAAAGGACAGGCGTGGCGCGAAGCGGTCGATGTCGAGGCCCGCCGCGACACCGGCGCGGGCATATTCGATGCCGTCGGCGATCGTATAGGCGAGCTCCAGGTCGGCTGTCGCACCGGCTTCCTGCATGTGATAGCCGGAGATCGATATCGAATTGAACTTCGGCATGTTCTTCGACGTGTAGGAGAAGATGTCCGACACGATCCGCATCGAGGGTTTTGGCGGATAGATGTAGGTGTTGCGGACCATGAACTCCTTCAGAATGTCGTTCTGAATGGTGCCTGCCAGATCCTTCTGCGCAACGCCCTGTTCTTCCGCCGCGACGATGTAAAGCGCCATGATTGGCAGCACAGCGCCGTTCATCGTCATCGACACCGTCATGTCGCCGAGCGGAATGCCGTCGAACAGCTGCCGCATGTCGAGGATGGAATCGATGGCGACGCCCGCCATGCCGACATCGCCGGCAACGCGCGGATGGTCGCTGTCATAGCCGCGATGCGTGGCGAGATCGAAGGCGACCGACAATCCTTTCTGGCCGGCGGCAAGATTGCGCCGGTAAAAGGCATTGGACTCTTCGGCCGTGGAGAAGCCGGCATATTGCCGGATCGTCCAGGGCTGCTGGACATACATGGTCGGGTAGGGGCCGCGAACGAAGGGCGGCAGGCCCGGATAGGTGTCGAGATGCGGCAGGCCCTTGAGGTCGCCCTGATTGTACAGATGCTTGACGACAAGCCCTTCCGGCGTTGTCCGCTGGCCCTTGACCTCGACAGGCGCGCGGCGCGGCGGCGCCCAGCCGATTTGACTGAAATCCGGAATCAAGAGGCGGCCCCGATGGATTGGTCGATGCGGACCGGAAACAGCGGTTCGCACAGCACGACGCCTTCGGTGAAGGCAGGCCGCTGCTTTGCATCCAGCGTCTCGACCGGGCGCTCGCTCTTCTGCGGATAAAGTGTGGTGCCGATGATGGCCCGCTCACCCGCCTTGAAGGCGGCGTCGCGCCGGGCGGCCGCGGCGTGAACGCGCTGTTGGATGTGTCCGTCCCGAAGGCTCGACAATACGCCTCCTTCGGCCTCGATCGCCTGCAGCTCCGCCCAGGCGGCTTCGCAAAGGTCTGCCGTAAGCGCTTCGACCGCGCCGGACCCATAGGCGGGATCGGCGACGTGATCGACATGGCTTTCATTGGCTATGATCAACTGGGCGTTGCGCGCGACGCGGCGGGCAAAAGGCGCCGGCAGGCCGTGCGCCATCGTGTGCGGCAGGATGGAGATCGAATCGGCTCCTCCAGCCGCCGCCGCGAAGCAGCTGATCGTCGTGCGCAGGATGTTGGTTTCGGGATCCAGCGCCGTCATCATGCGGAATGATGTCTCCGCATGGATGTTGGCCGTGGAGTTGGGGATCGAGCAGGTCTCCTGCACACGTGCCCACAGAACGCGCAAGGCCCGCACTTTGGCCATCGAGAGGAACTGGTCCTGGTCGACGCTGAGCGCGAAGCCGATATGCGGCGCGGCATAGACCAGCGGTTGCCGTGCCTTCTCGAACATTCTGAGATATGAGACCGCCGAAGCCAGCATGATGCCGAGTTCCTGCGCTTCCGTGGCGCCGGCATTGTGGAAGACGCGACCGTCCGCTTCCAGCAGCACGCCGGGAACGCCCATCGAGAAGAAATGCGCCAGCGACTGGGGCATCGATTCCTGCAGCGCCTCGATCGACATGCGCAGCCGGCCGGTGCCGGCAAGGATCGCCGCCGGATCGATGCCGAAGGACAGGTTGAGCTTTGCCGGATCGGAGCGGCGTTTGCTGAGGAACGCCACCAGCCAGTCGGCCATGGGGCGGCTCCACGGGTGCGTGTCGATGCGGATCTGGATCCGATTGAGAGGCACGCCCTCCAGCACTGTTTCCAGCGCCTGAGCAGTCCTCGGCAGGCCGTAGCCGAATGCGTTCGGGGCGCCTTCGAAGACGAGCGACAGTCCTGTCGCGCCCTGCGCGATATCGTCCAGAACCTGGGCCTTGGCGCGATCGACGTTGGGATCGTCGACGCGTTGGCTGACAATCCAGGGCGATCGGGGATTCGTGCGCACGAGCGGTTCGGCCCCGGTCGCGCGGTCATAAAGGGGCTCGATGCGGATGGCGTCGTCGGTGTGCGAAACCAGCTTTTCCTCGAAGGACGCGCCTGCCAGTGCCTTTTCCGCCAGGGCCAGCCATCGCTGGCGCTCGGCGCCAACTGGTTCAATATCCTTGGTCAAGGCTCCGGCGCCCATCCATCTTCCTCGTTCATATGGCCGCACCAGCCGGGCGGTTCAGTCTACGGTTCCCGGTCGGTTATCGCAATGCGCATCCCGAGCCTGAATTCGATCCACCTGATATAGGTCGGCTTGCATGGACGAACCATGAACGATTGCCAAACACCAGCAAAATCCGCAAGTTCCAAAATCCGATTTCGACGATAGGCCTGATCGGGACGGTTGGCCCCGCTCTGGACAATTGGCATTGTCGCTGTGCAACAGCCTCACTATACCTTCGGGCAAAGGCTGGCTTTTGACACATCAGTTTGCGGAGACCCGACATATGGCTGACGACACCAGTATTTTCATCGGCGCCAGCCGCAAGCCCGACGACAGCTATCAGCGCCCGGAGCAACTGCTGCTGCAATATGGGAATCGCCACGGCCTGGTGACCGGTGCCACCGGCACCGGCAAGACCGTCACCTTGCAGATCCTGGCCGAAGGTTTTTCGAATGCCGGCGTGCCGGTGTTTTGCGCTGACATCAAGGGCGACCTGTCCGGTATCGCGATGATGGGCACGGCGCAGGATTTCCTGGTCAAGCGGGCCGCGCAGGTCAAGCTCGACCCTTACGACTTCCAGGAATTCCCCGTCATCTTCTGGGACCTGTTCGGCGAGCAGGGCCACCCCATCCGCGCCACCATTTCGGAAATGGGACCGCTTCTCCTGTCGCGGCTGATGAACCTGACCGACGCGCAGGAGGGCATCATGAACATTGCCTTCCGCATTGCCGATGAAGAAGGCCTGCTGCTTCTCGATCTCAAGGACCTGCAGGCGTTGCTTGCCAACATCGCCGAGCGCGCCGAGGAGATCAGCGCGCGCTACGGCAATGTCACCAAGCCATCGGTGGGTGCCATCCAGCGCACGCTGCTGGTGCTGGAGCAACAGGGCGCGGCCAACTTCTTCGGCGAGCCGGCCCTGCGCATCTCCGACATCATGCGCACCACGCGTGACGGCAGGGGGGCCGTCAGCGTGCTGGCCGCCGACAAGCTGATGATGAACCCGCGCCTCTACGCGACCTTCCTGCTCTGGCTGATGTCGGAGCTGTTCGAGGAACTGCCCGAGGTCGGAGATCCCGACCAGCCGAAGCTGGTGTTCTTCTTCGACGAGGCGCATCTGCTGTTTGACGAGGCGCCGAAGGTGCTGATCGACCGCGTCGAGCAGGTGGTCCGCCTGATCCGCTCGAAAGGCGTCGGCGTCTATTTCGTCACGCAGAACCCCCTGGATATCCCGGAAAAGGTGTTGGCCCAGCTCGGCAACCGCGTCCAGCACGCGCTGCGCGCCTATACGCCGCGTGAGCAGCAGGCGGTTCGGACGGCGGCGGAAACGTTCCGCCCCAATCCGGATTTCGACTGTGCCATCACCATCACCCAGCTCGCCACCGGCGAGGCGCTGGTCTCGACGCTGGAGGCCAAGGGCGTGCCGTCCATGGTCCAGCGCACGCTGGTCCGGCCGCCATCCTCGCGGCTTGGACCCATAACCCCCGCCGAGCGGCAAAAGCTGATCGCGGAAAGTCCGGTCACTGGCCAGTATGATCAGGTCATCGACCGCGAATCGGCCTTCGAGATCCTGCAGAAAAAGGCCAAGGACGCACAGGACGCCGAGCAGCAGGCGCAGCAGGCAGGCACAGGCGGCTCGCGCTGGACCATACCGGGTTTCGGCAATGACGATCCCACGCCGCAGTCCGGTGGCCGACGCGCGCCGGCGCCGCGCCCCTCCAATCGCCAGACCGTGGCGGAGGCAGCGATCAAGTCGGTGGTGCGCTCGGTCGGCTCGTCGGTCGGACGCGCGATCGTGCGCGGGATTTTGGGAAGCCTATCGAGAGGCCGTTAGACCTTAGCGCCGCGCGTTCTCTTGAACGCGGGGCCCTAAGCATCTGTATAGGCGATGTCGGATCAGAAGATCGCGTCCGTCACCGCCTTGACCGGGCCGAGCAGCACCGATCCGTCCGGCACGCCGGCGTCGATCGGGATCGCCTTGTGGTTCGCCGTTGCCGCCGCCGCCATTGGCTGGCTGGCATCGCTGGTCACGATCACAGGGGTTTTCGAGGGCACGCGGTCATAGAGGTCGATGATGTCCTGGTTTATCAGGCGCACGCAGCCCGACGACACCGACTTGCCGATCGACTTCCATTCCGGCGAGCCGTGTAGGCGGTAAAGCGTGTCCACATTGCCCTGGAAGAGATAGAGCGCGCGCGCGCCGAGCGGGTTCTTCAGCCCGCCAGGCATGCCGCCATTGTCGGCGCTGTATGGCTTCAATTCCGGCTGCCGGGCGATCATCTCATCCGGCGGCGTCCATTTCGGCCATTTCTGCTTCCACTGGACGACGGCGTCGCCCGACCATTCGAAGCCGGCACGGCCGAGACCGACGCCGTAGCGGATGGCCTGGCCGCCCGGACGAACCAGATAGAGGAAATGGCCCGTCGTATCGACGACGATGGTTCCCGGCTTCTGCCCGGTCGGGTCGGGAACGATCTGGCGCAGGAACTGCGGATCGATCCTGTCGAAGGGGATGGCCGGCAGGTCGAAGCCGCCATCGCTGACGGCCGCGTACATCGACGCATAGTCGGCGAGCGGCGGCTCGACATAGGTTGGCGGCGGAGGCTCGACCGGTCCCGGCCCGGTGGTGGCGCATGCAGAAACCGCGATCGATGCGGCGCCCAATGCTGCGGCGTTGAGAAAGCCGCGACGGCTCAGGCGATAGGATTCGATTTCGGTTATGGACATGGCTGCCTTCTTTAGGACTCAAATTGCAACAAAGCGTGAATACGCTTGCCGCCACGCGGGTGCCTGACAACACCTGAGGCGATAGGCGGTTCCGATTCTGGCCCGAACGTGGACAAACAAAGGCGAAGCTGTGACTGCGCCGCCACTGTGGCGCCTGGGTCACAGCTCGACAGCTCAGGCGGTGACCAACGCCTCGAGGGTCGGCAGGATCAGGGCCGGCGGAAAATCCCGGTATTCCTCGGGCTGGTTGGAGCGGTTGATCCATACGGTGCGGAAGCCGAATTTGGTGGCGCCGGCAATGTCCCAGCGATTGGAGGACTGGAAGGACACCGCGCCGGGATAGAGGCGCCAGCCTGTGGCAACCATGTCATAGACCGCCGGGTCGGTCTTGAAGCGCCGCACCGTATCGACCGAATAGATGTCGTCCAGAACCTGATCGAGCGCGGCCGATTTGACCGCCGCTTCCAGCATTTCGGGCGAGCCGTTCGAGAGGATCGCCAGTCTGGCTCCGGAGGCCTTGAGTGCCTTCAGCACTGCCGGTACCTCCGGGTAGCAGTCCAGCCGCCAGTAGGCTTCCAGCAGTTTTGTCCTGAGGCCGGGATCGGCGGAGGGGACCTTGCGCAAGGCGAAGTCGAGCGCCTGCTCGGTCAGCTGCCAGAAATCGGCATAGGCGCCCATCAGCGAGCGCACCCAGGAATATTCGAGCTGTTTGGCGCGCCAGATTTCGGACAGCAATTGGCCGTCCGGGCCGATCCGGTCGGCATGCCGGCGCACGGCGGCATGCACGTCGAACAACGTGCCGTAGGCGTCGAAAACATAGGCGGCGTATTGCATGGCGACAGTTTTGAGGCGAGGCGAGGCAAGGTGCAAGCCTTGATTGCACCGCTGCGCCGCTGGCATCAACAAAACTCCCCAATGCCCGTTGACGGCGACGGCCAAAGCATCATCCAATGTTGTCACACAAGATTGATCGGAACGGGATAACGCGATGACACTGGCGGCAGCGGCGCAATCCGCGACATGGACTTTCGTCGACGGCGACTGGTACGAGGGCAATGTCGCCATTCTGGGCCCGCGCAGCCACGCCATGTGGCTCGGCACCAGCGTGTTCGACGGGGCACGCTGGTTCGAGGGCGTGGCGCCCGACCTCGACCTCCATGCCAGGCGGGTGAACGCCTCGGCGATCGCGCTCGGCCTCAAGCCGAACATGTCGCCCGAACAGATCGTCGGGCTGACCTGGGACGGATTGAAGAAGTTCGACGGCAAGACGGCGGTCTATATCAGGCCGATGTATTGGGCCGAGCATGGCGGCTACATGGGCGTGCCGGCCGATCCCGCTTCGACCCGTTTTTGCCTCTGCCTCTATGAATCGCCGATGATCTCGCCGACCGGGTTTTCGGTGACGGTGTCGCCGTTCCGGCGCCCGACGATCGAAACCATGCCGACCAACGCCAAGGCCGGGTGCCTCTATCCCAACAATGGCCGCGCCATCCTCGAAGCCAAGATGCGCGGCTTCGACAATGCTTTGGTGTTGGACATGCTGGGCAACGTCGCCGAGACCGGAAGCTCCAACATCTTCCTGGTCAAGGATGGACACGTGCTGACGCCGGCGCCGAATGGCACCTTCCTGTCCGGCATCACACGCTCGCGCACGATGACGCTGCTGGGCGAGTACGGATTCAAGACGACGGAAAAGACGCTGTCGGTGCGCGATTTCCTTGAAGCGGACGAAATCTTTTCGACCGGCAACCACTCCAAGGTGGTGCCGATCACCCGCATCGAGGATCGCAATCTGCAACCCGGCCCGGTGGCCAAGAAGGCGCGCGAGCTTTATTGGGATTGGGCGCATTCGCCGTCGGCCGGCTGACGCGCTGGTTCGGCCTTTTTGTGGCTGCGCGCTTCGCCGCAGGAAAACCGTGTGACAGTTTTCCGGAACCCGCCTAGAAAGGGAACCGGCGCTTCACTTCCGGAGTTGTTCCAGCTCAATCCAGTCCTATCTTAATCCGGTATCCACACCGGATTTTTTCCACGAGGGAGTACTACCCATGGCTTTTGAATTGCCCGCTCTGCCCTACGACTATGAGGCCTTGCAGCCTTACATGTCGAAAGAGACGCTGGAATATCACCACGACAAGCATCACAAAGCCTATGTCGACAATGGCAACAAGCTGGCTGCCGAGGCCGGAATGGGCGATCTGTCGGTCGAAGAGGTGGTCAAGCAGTCGTTCGGCAAGAATGCCGGTCTCTTCAACAATGCCGCGCAGCACTACAATCACATCCATTTCTGGAAGTGGATGAAGAAGGGCGGCGGCGGCAACAAGCTGCCGGGCGCGCTGCAGAAGGCTTTCGACAGCGATCTCGGCGGCTACGACAAGTTCAAGGCTGATTTCATCGCAGCCGGCACGACGCAGTTCGGTTCGGGCTGGGCCTGGGTTTCGGTCAAGGACGGCAAGCTGGCGATCTCGAAGACCCCGAACGGCGAAAACCCGCTCGTTCATGGCGCGTCGCCGATCCTCGGCGTCGACGTCTGGGAACACTCCTATTACATCGACTACCGCAACGCCCGCCCGAAATATCTCGAGGCATTCGTCGACAGCCTGATCAACTGGGATCATGTGCTGGAGCTCTACGAAAAGGCGAAGTAGTCGACAATCAGAAAGGCCCCGGCAATCCCGGGGCTTTTCTTTTTCTGTGCCGATATCAGTGGCTGCGAAGGCCCGGAAAAACCATCCAAGCAGAGGGAATATTCCCTCCGCCGCATCCGTTAACGTCGTGTCCCAAATACCTTCATCACGGAGCCAAATGAATGAGAAAGCTTGTCATCGCCATCTCAATGCTCGCCTTCGCCGGTTCGGCGGCCTTTGCCGATCCGATCATCGACCGGCAGGCTCTGATGAAGGAACGCGGAAAGATCGTCGGCGGCTTGGCGAAGGTCGCCAAGGGCGAGGACTCCTTTGATGCCGGCGCCGTGCTGACGCAGCTGCAGGCGTTGCAGGCGAATGCCGAGAAGTTCGACGTCGATGCGTTGTTCCCGAAAGGCAGCGATGCCGGCGACACCACGGCGGGGCCGAAAATCTGGGAAGACACGGCCGGCTTCAAGGCCGCCGAGGACAAGTATCTGTCCAACGTCAAGGCTGCGGTCGCGGCGGCTCCCGCCGATGTCGACGCGCTGAAGGCGCAAGTCGGCGCCATCGGTTCGGATTGCGGCACCTGCCATCAGGGCTACAGGGTCAAGAAGGGCTGATTGCCTGATATGGCATGGCTGAAGAAGCTCGTCGGCACGGCCATCATTCTGGGCGGCGTCGGCGCGGTCGGCGGTTGGCTGCTGTCGGCGTCGGTCAAGCTCGATGCCGCGGCCCTGGCGCAACTCGGGCCGGGCGACGCGATCAAGGGCAAGCGCATTTTCTATGCCGGCGGCTGCACCTCCTGCCATGCGAAGCCGGGCTCGCAGGGCGATGCCCGGCTTCAGCTGGTCGGCGGCCTCCAACTCAAGACGCCGTTCGGCACCTTTGTCCCGCCCAACATTTCGCAAGACCCCAAAGATGGCATCGGTGCGTGGTCGGTCGACGATCTCGCCAACGCCATGCTCAAGGGCGTTTCGCCGTCCGGCGAGCATTTCTATCCGGCCTTTCCCTACGCGTCCTATGCCCGCATGAAACCGTCGGACATTGCCGATCTCTATGCCTTCCTGAAGACGCTGCCCGCCGTCGCCGGCAAGGCGCCGGACAATTCGCTCAGTTTCCCCTTCAACATCCGTCGCGGCATCGGCCTGTGGAAACGGCTCTATCTCAACAACCAGCCTGTTGTTGCGTTGGCCAGTAGCGCACCTGATCCGGTGGTAGCCGGCCGCTATCTGGTCGAGGGGCCGGGTCATTGCGGCGAATGCCACACGCCGCGTGACTTCGCAGGCGGGACGAAGAAAGGCGACTGGCTGGCGGGTGCCGTGGCGGCCGAGGGCTCAGGCATCGTGCCCAACATCACATCGGGCAAGGGCGGCCTCGCCAATTGGTCGGAAGCCGACATCGCCAACTACCTCGAAACCGGCTTCACGCCCAATTTCGATTCCGTCGGCGGCGCGATGGTCGACGTCCAGCGCAACATGGCCGAGCTGACAGCAGGGGACCGGGCCGCGATCGCCGCCTACCTCAAGGCTGTGCCGCCGCATCCAAACGGTTATCCCGCGCGCAAGCCGGCGAGTTGATTGTCGATTAGAGGTGCCGATCGCCGAGGAAATCGAATCCCGTCTCGAAGAAGTGGTTGTAGTTGCAGGTCAGTTCCTCGCCGGGTGCGATGTCGCGCAAGGCATAGGTCTCCTCGGGTGAGGAGACATCGCAATTCGGCTCGTCGTCATGGTTCATGTAGCGGGCGTCGTCGGCTTCGAAGACGATATAGGCCGGATCGCGCCGGTCCGGGTAGGAATAGCGGTCGAGATAGTTCTTCACCGGCCCGCTCTCGCCCTCATAGGTTTCGACGTCGATGATCCGGTCGAAGCGGGGGTCGAGCTTCCAGATCAGCGTGCCCTTGGGGATGGGGTGCTTGGCAAAGACGCCGATGCCCTGGATCGGCGATTTGTCGAGATAGACGTCGACGAGCAGCATAATGGACCCTTGTGCGAGTGCGGGCTTCGTCGCCCGGGAAAGTCGTACCTTGGGTTAACGCGCGACCATCGCAATTGCGAGTGGAAATGAGCAATGCGGAATTCAAAAAGTCATGATTGCCAAATCCAAAAGTGAACGTGCTATCCGGAGCCTCAGCGTTGCTGCAAGGCCAGGCGGACGCCCAAGGCACAGTAGATGCCGCCGACAACCTTGCCCTGCCATTTCAGCACGGTCGGATTTCTTCGCAGGAAACTGCCGAGGCGCCCGGCGCTCACGGCAAAGGCGACCGTGCTGAAAAGACCCAGCACAACAAAGATAATTCCCAATACGGCCATTTGAAGCATCACCGTTCCGTTTTCGGGCCGCACGAACTGAGGCAGGAATGCCAGGAAAAACAGCGCGGTCTTGGGGTTGAGCACTTCGGTCAGGACAGCCTGCCGAAACGCCTTGCCGGCCGAGATCGCGAGCGCGCCGGCGGAGGGGTCGGTCGGCGTTTTCTCGATGATGGCGCGAATGCCGAGGTAAACGAGGTAGGCCGCGCCGATGTATTTTACGATGCTGAAAAGCGTCGCCGACGTGGCGATGATCGCCGAAATGCCGACCATCGCCATGACAGTGTGAAATATGTCGCCAGCGGCGATCCCGGCGCCGGTCGCGATCCCGACCTTCGTTCCCAAACTCGTCGCCCGGGCGATCGTCAACAGCGTGGCCGGACCCGGGATAAAGACAAAGCCGAGCACGACGGCGATATAGGCAATCAACGTGGACAGATCGATCATTTGAGCGTCTCCTCGGCAAGCCGCGCCTTTCCCGTCACCTTCAGCGCGAAGGAATAGGTATAGGCGATTTCTTCCAGGCGTGAGAACCGGCCGGACGCGCCGGCATGGCCGGAATCCATGTTGATCTTGAACAGCACCGGATTTTCGCCGCTCTTGCGGTCGCGCAGCCGCGCCACCCATTTGGCCGGTTCCCAATAGGTGACGCGCGGATCGGTGAGGCCGGCGAGCGCCAGGATCGGCGGATAGTCGAGCGCCGCGACATTGTCGTAGGGCGAGTAGGCGGCGATGGTGCGGTAGTCATCGGCCGACGCGATCGGATTGCCCCATTCCGGCCATTCCGGCGGCGTCAGCGGCAAGGTCGCGTCGAGCATGGTGGTGAGCACGTCGACGAAGGGAACTTCGGCGACGATGCCGCCAAAACAGTCCGGCGCCATATTGGCGATGGCACCCATCAGCATGCCGCCGGCCGAGCCGCCTTGCGCGACCATGCGGTCATGCGCGGTATAGCGCTCGGCAACGAGATGGCGCGCACAGGCGATGAAATCCGTAAACGTGTTCATCTTGTGCGCCCGCTTGCCGTCATCATACCAGCCGTAACCCTTGTCCTTGCCGCCGCGGACATGAGCGATGGCGTAGACGAAGCCGCGGTCGACCAGCGACAGGCAGTTGGTGTTGAAGGCGGCCGGCACGGTGATGCCGTAGGAGCCGTAGCCGTAAAGCAGGCAAGGTGCCGATCCATCGAGCGGCGTGTCGCGATGATGCAGAAGCGAGATCGGCACCAACTCGCCATCGGCGGCGGGCGCCATCAGCCGCCTGGTGACATAATGGTCCGCATCATGGCCGGATGGGACTTCCTGGGTCTTGAGCAAGGCCCGTTCGCGGGTGCGCATATTGTAGTCGAACACCTGCGCCGGCGTCGTCATCGACGAATAGGAAAAGCGCATGATCTCGGTGTCGTATTCATAGGAGCCCGACAGGCCGAGCGAGAAAGCCTCCTCATCGAGAGACAGAAGATGCTCTTCGCCACTGGTGCGGTCGCGCACGACAATGCGCGGCAGTCCCTCTTTGCGCTCGAGCCGGACCATATGGTCCTTGAAGCCGATCACCGACAGGATCAGCCGGCCCGGTTCATGCGGCACCAGCTCCCGCCAGTTGGCGCGGACCGGATCGCTTGCTGGCGCCGTCATGATCTTGAAGTCCTTGGCGCCGTCCGCATTGGTCAGGATGAAGAAGATGTCGCCGCCTTCCTCCATCTCATATTGAAGGCCGGTCTCACGCGCCGCAACCAGTCTGGGTTCGGCAAACGGATCGCTGGCGCTCAACAGGCGATATTCCGAGGTCTCGTGATCGTTGATACCGATCATGATCCATTGGTTGTCGCGGGTGCCGTCAACATTCATGAAGAAGCCCGGATCGGTTTCCTCATAGATCAGGCGGTCGGCTTCAGGGTCTTGTCCAAGCGCGTGGAACAGCACCTTCGAGGGCCGGTGGTTGGGGTCGAGGCGCGTATAGAAGAACCCGTCATTGCCAGCGTCCCACACGCCCGAGCCGCCTGTCGCGGGAATCCGGTCCGCCAGGTCCTTGCCATCGGCAAGGTCGCGCACGCGCAGCGTGTAGAACTCGGAACCCTTGTCGTCGAAGGCCCACAACAGCCTGCGGTGATCGGCCGAATGGTCGACACCGCCGAGCCGGAAATAGGGCTTGCCTTGCGCCTCGAGGTCGCCGTCGAGCAGGATCTGCTCGGTTCCGCCCGCGCGCGGCATGCGGAAATAGCGCGGCTGCTCGCCGCCGAGCTTGAAGGAAGACCCATAGGCATAGGCCCCGTCCTTCATCGGAACGGAAGAATCGTCTTCCTTGATGCGGCCCTTCATCTCCTTGAAAAGCTGCTTCTGCAGGTCTGAAGTATCGGCCATCAACTTTGACTGGTAGGCATTCTCGGCTTCGAGTTCGGCGCGGATGCCGGCATCGAGCAGGGAAGGGTCCCGAAACATCTCCTGCCAGTTGTCGGCCCGCAGCCAGGCATATTCATCGGTTCGCGTGATGCCGTGATGCGTGTCGTAAACCGGCCGCTTCTGCGGTGTCGGCGGGCTGACGATCGGAAATCGGGAAGTCTCGGTCATTGCGTCTCGCTTGGGAGCTATCTTGAATGATGAATGAACACGCCGATCAGCGTGGGTTCAAGGGTCCGTAACGTGGAGGTGTGTCGGCTCCATGAGGTGGGCCGGGAGGAAGGATGATGACTATTCGATCTCGGATCGCTGCGACTTTCGCCGTTGCTTCGCTGACTCTGGTCTTTGCCGGCCAGTCTCATGCGACCGTATTCGCGGCTTGGCAAGTGGCCAATGTGCCGTTCGGCGACACGCTCAACGTGCGCAAATATCCCTCCGGCATCTCCCAGAAGCAGGCCGCATACCCGAACGGGGTCATCCTGCAGATGACCGGGCGATGCACCGGCGGCGTAAACCTGCTCGACATCGCCAATCAACCGGCATGGAAGCCACCAGACGGTTCGCTATCGCTGGTGCGAGGTCTGGCACGACCCGGCCAAGAACGGCGCTTTCGTCATCGGCTGGGCCTATGGCAAGTACATCGCCCCGTATTGATCGACGGTCGTCGATTGATCGTGATGCGGCCGGCGGGACATGTCGCCTGGTTGTCCGCGAAAAAGATGAGAGGCAACCTATGGTTTTGTGGACAGATGTGAACAACCAAGATTGACGGCGCCCTGGCAAAGCAAACCAGAGCATTGAAAATTGCTTTGTGAGTTATCGCGAATGTAACGCTCAGCTGACGTAACGTCAGGCGGAACCGGTTTGGCGAACGAAATATCGAAAAATTACATGATGCACGAAAGATTGAAGCTGACTGGCGAATAGTTGATCAACTTTCCTAAATATAATGCAAAGGGAGAATTGACTTACTTGCTCCATGGTCGCATTGATGTGCCCACGACACGAATCGTAGAAACACTACCTGCTCAAAATTCGTGCGATGCCCTGCCTGTAAAAAAGGGCGCATACCGACGTAACTCTTGTTGGGGCCTGAAGATCATGGATATTGTCGAAACACCTTCCAGAAACAACGATGCGCTGATCGAGCTGACCGCCGATGTGGTGGCCGCTTATGTCAGCAACAACCCCGTGCCGGTCGGCGAATTGCCGAACCTCATATCCGATGTCCATGCCGCTCTCGGGCGTGTGGGCGGAATCGCCGAACAGCCCCCTGCCGACAAGCAGAAGCCGGCAGTCAACCCGAAGCGCTCGGTTCATGACGATTACATTGTCTGCCTTGAAGACGGCAAGAAATTCAAGTCGCTCAAGCGTCACCTGATGACCCACTATGATCTGACGCCGGAGCAGTATCGCGAAAAGTGGAATCTCGACCCGAGCTATCCGATGGTTGCTCCGAACTATGCGGCAGCCCGCTCGCAGCTCGCCAAGAAGATGGGCCTTGGCCGCAAGCGCAAGGCGCGGTAGTCGCTGTTCCCTCAGGTCGAACCGACATCGACGGCGCCTTCGGGCGCCGTTTGATTTTGCGGAACAGGCTGGCCGGAGGGCGTCAGGCGGTCTGCTTGAGTGCCATCTCGGCATCGCGCTTGATGCGCTTGACCATCGAGCGAAGGCCATTGGCGCGCTGCGGCGACAGGTGCTCGTCCAGGCCAAGTGCCTTCAGCGTCGCTTCCGCATCGGTTTTCTGGATTTCGCTGGCGGTCCGTCCGGAAAACAGCGCCAGCATGATGGCGACCAGACCGCGCACGATATGAGCGTCCGAATCCCCCGTGAAGGTGATGACCGGATCGCTGCCCGGTCCCTGTTCGGTGGTCAACCAGACCTGGCTGACGCAACCCGGGACCTTGTTGGCGGCATTGCGCTCCTCATCGGGAAAGGGAGGCAGCGCCTCGCCGAGCTCGATGACGTAGCGATAGCGGTCCTCCCACTCGTCAAGGAAGGAGAAGTCGTCGCGGATCGTCTGGATCGTGGTCGTCATAACCCGGATATAGTCACGCGGCGGCCCCGCGTCACGGAAAAAACAAGGACACCGCGGGCGTCGAGAGGGCAGACGGCCCGCGGTGCGCCGCCAAGACGGCTTAATTCTTGACCGGCAGGTTGACGGTCTCGGGCAGGACGATTTCTTCCGCCACGCTGCCCGTCATTGTCGAGGTATCGGGGCCGGTGGACTTGTCGTCCAGCATGGCTGCCGCGATCTTGGCGGTTTCCTTGGCACGCGCGGTGATGGTGTGCATCGCCGACTTGCCCGTCTCACAGACGTCGGGCTTGCGCTCGCAGATGCCGGCAATGTCGCCCACCGCGTCGCGTGCCGCGAACAGGGCCTGGATCGGCCCGACGCTTTCCTGCCCCGGCTCGTCGGAACCGACACTCAGCGGCAGCGCCAGCAGCACCAGTGAAAACCAGAAAGCCATTCTTATCAGGAAGAACATGCCTTGCCTCTCGTCGTGACCGGATCATGCATCATATGGCATGACCTCTTTTATGGGCAGGATGTTGGCACACAGGCGCAAAGGACGGCTTGCGCGCACAGCGACAATTTTCCTCAAATTTTAGGCAAATTCGAAACGAAGCGTTTTGCCATGGATTTGTTTCATATCGGGACGATTTTGGTTACCTCTTGATAACTATGTATCCTGCTGTTTCCATTGGATTCTTTTGGAATTCGGCCGGTTCTCTTCTAGTCCATGATCCGGTGACGGCAGGCGTTCGCAGATAACCCTCCATTTACTATGGCGGCATTTGCCCGGGTTTTCGGCCGCCGCGATCCCGATATTTGCCACGGGCCGGGCTTTGGTCGGCCCTGCCTTATCCATTCCTTAAACGCTGGATGAGAGTTTCGGAGCCAATCAAAACAATCTGCATAAGCAGAGCTGTTCACGACGAGTGCGAGTGCGTTGAGTTGATGCCGATCAAGGCCAGATACGCTGAATTGCCTGGCGCGATTGCCGCCGGTTGCGAACGTATGGTCCATCCCTCCATTCTCGGGCAGAGCGGCCGCGAGCGCCAACGCCGTTTCATCGGTGTCATGCTGGCAGCGCCATTCTTCGCCGCCGGTGCCGCTGTCACGCTGGTCACATCAGGCATGGGCGCCGCTGTGACCATGGCCGCCATCTTCGCCGCCTTCGGTCTGTGCTGGTTCGTCGCCTTGCTGGTGGCGGCTACCGGCAAGATGCCCGTGGCGGCACCGATCGTCCTGGCGATGGCGGCTGTTGCCCTTGGCGGTCTGATCGCGGCCGCCGGCGGGTTGAGTTCTCCCGTCGCCGTGCTTGCCGTGGCGCTGCCCTTCGAAGCTTGGTGGATCGGCGCTTCGCGGCGTGCGGCCCTGTGGGGAGCGGTCTCGGCCATTGCCGCCATTGCCCTTCAGCCTCTGGCTGCGGCCTTCTTGCCCTTCGCGGGCGCGCAGATCGCGGCCTGGCACTGGCTGGTGCCGCTGGCCTGGGCGCTGACGCTGATCCCGCGCCTGTCGCCGTTTCGCGATGGCGCCGGTGCGGCCGATACACTCGATACCGGCGATCGGCTGGAAGACATCATCGACGCGGTGATCCTGCGGGTCGCCCGCCATGGCGAGGTGCTCGATGCGTCCGCCAAGGCACGCACGCTTTTGAAACTGCCGCCGGAACTGCTTTCCGGAACCGGCTTCTTCGACCGTGTCCATCTGTCGGACCGTGTCTCCTATCTCAGCGCCCTGGCCGACATGCGCGATGGTGCTGCTGCGCGCCGCCTCGAGTTGCGCGTCAGGCTGCCCCAGAACGGCAATGGCCAGAATGACACGCGCTCGATGGCCGACAATTACCGGCCATTCCTGCTCGAACTGCTGCGTGGCGAGGAGCAGAGCGACGTCTTCACGCTGGTGCTGCGGGAGAATGACGAGACTGCCCGGCTGCGTGAGGAACTGGCGCAGGCCAATGAGGCGGCGGCCGCCGCGGAAGTGGCCAAGGGCCGGTTCCTGGCGGTGGTCAGCCATGAGTTGCGCACGCCGCTGAACGCCATCATAGGCTTCTCGGACATGCTGCTGCATGAGATGTTCGGCGCCTTCAAGGATCCGCGCCAGAAGGAATATGTCACCCTGGTGCGGGATTCAGGGCAGCATCTTCTGGCCGTCGTGACATCCATACTCGATGTCTCGAGGATCGAATCGGGTGCCTACACGGCGGACCCGGAGCCATTCCGGTTCATGGAAGCCGTCGACATGTGCCAGTCGATGATGCGGCTGCAGGCGCAGGCCAAGAACATCGACCTGCAGACGCAGATCGCTCCCGACGCCGGCGACATCAATGCCGATCGCCGCGCCGTGCAGCAGATGCTGATCAATCTCGTCTCCAATGCGATCAAGTTCACGCCCGACGGCGGCAATGTCGTCGTTGGCGCCAAGCGGATCGGTTCGCGCCTGCATTTCTGGGTCAGGGACACCGGCATCGGCATTGCCGAGGAGGATTTCGCCAATCTCGGCAAGCCCTTCACGCAGATCCAGAACGACTATACGCGCCGTTTCGAGGGGACCGGGCTTGGCCTTTCACTGGTGAAGGGGCTGGTGGCGCTGCACGAAGGCACCATGTCGATCGAAAGCATGCCGGGCGAGGGCACCACGGTGACCATCAGCCTGCCGGTCAACGGGCCGAAGGGTCGCCCGGCGAACGAGGCAGGGGTGCTGACGATGCCGGTGACGAGGGCGAAAGGGGACAGAAATGGCTCGCTCCGCAAAACAGCCTAAACCGGTCAAACGCCGCAGCAACGCCTTCCAGGACGGCGCCATAGCCGTCGGCGGGATGATTTCGCGCAACCCCGTCCTGGTGGGCGGATCGACGGCATTCCTGGTGACGCTGTTCTATGTCTCGGCGAATGCGCTGTGGTATCAGCCTTTCCCGCATGCCGGGGCGTTCTTCGCCACCCGCAATTTCCAGGGGTTTCCGCACACTGCCTCCGACGAGCCGGAGACGACGATCAACATCGTGCGGCCCAATGCGGTGCCCGCACCGATGAAGGGCGATCCGGTGGTCGAGCAGGTGCAGGGCATATTGAAGGACCTCGACTTCTATTCCGGCACGGTCGACGGCATTTCCGGCCCCAACACGCGCAAGGCCATACAGGCCTACCAGCAGAAGGTCGGTCTCAACGCTTCGGGCGAGATCGATGCCCTGTTGCTCGATCAGCTTGGTGCAACGCCGAAGACCGCCTCCGTGCCCAAACCGCAGCCGCGCCCCGATACGCAGGCCGCCGTTCCGGTGTCCCTGCAGACAAATTCTGGACAAACGAATTCCGGGCAGGCGAATTCCGGGCAGACGGATGCCGCCCAGGCCCAGGGACCGGACCCGCGCATCGTCAAGATCCAGGCCGGGCTCAAGGCGTTCGGCAATGACGACATGCGGCTGGATGGTGTCGTCGGCGCGCGCACCAAGGCGGCGATCAAGGAATTCCAGTCGCTGTTCGGCCTGCCGCAGACCGGCGAGCCCGACGAGATCGTCTACGTCAAGATGCGCGAGATCGGTCTGACCAATTGAGGTCCGACCAACGAGGCCGAAACGACGGCTCGCCGAGCGGCGGAATTATCGCTAGATAGCCCGCACGCTTTCGGAGCTTTCTCATGCGCGTCACATCGGATCTGTGGGTTTCTGCCTTGCTGCGCCGCGTTTTCGGCGCCGGCGGATTTGCCGCCGTGGTCAACCGCGGCGCGACCGAGGCCGGTGCTGTTTTCGTGCTGACGCGGGGTAGGCTGGGTGACGTCGCCCTCTACGGGCCGGCGCCGCAGACAAGCTACGATTCGGCCAAGCCCGACGACCGTTTCTTCAGCCTTCTCACCGCCGGCGATGATCCGGCCGTGCTCGATGCCCGGCTTGAAAGGGAAAAGAAATTCGATCCCGATATCTGGGTGGTGGAGATCGAGGCCGGCACCGTTCCCGTCGAGGAGCTTATTTCCGTGAAGACGCCCTGAGGGTGGGAGCGGTGGCATCGTCGCTGTACGACGCCTGGCGGCTGTCGCTGTTTGCGGGCGACGCATCACGAACCATTCTGGAGAGGGCCTCGGCCTTCCATCCCCGTACCCGGTCCAGAGCCACATCGCGATGTAGCAGGCGATAGCGGTCGAGATAGGTACGGATGGCCTGGGGATGCGGGAACAGGCTGGGATAGATGGCAACCGTGATCAGGAAGGCCCTGTCTTCGCTGAAGTCGAGCGAGCGCAGCGCCGCGAGCAATGATGCATAGTTCTGGCCGGCAGTCAGCGAGCGTGCGGTCGAGAAATCAATGTCGAGTGCGTCCGCAAGCGCGGTCTGGAAAAACGCGGCGTTTCCCGTCAGCGCCGTCTCGCGCAGTTTGACATAGGTATCCGAGCCGGGAAACGCATCGACCCTCGCCGCCGATGCTTCGTCGCCGGTGCGCATCATCGAGCGCAGCCTGCGCCGCGCATTCTCGGCGGCAATGCCGGGAGACTGTTGGCTTGAAGCATTGTCCTCGGCAGCTTCCGCATCCGCGGCTGCGACGGTTGGCGGCGTCGAGGCTTGCACGTCCGGTTCTCGCACCCGCACCAGTGTCGGCCGTTCGAGCGCCCTGATCAGGTCGGCAATGGTCGGGTTCAGGCCCTTGCGGCGCGCTATGGCGCGCGCATGCGGCAGGCCGTGCCTGCCGATCAGCGCGATGAGGTCGATATCGCTGACGGCGCGTGAGCGGATCAGCAGCGGCGCGGCAATGTCGACCGGTTCCTCGCAGAGGCGCCGCACGAGTGCTGCGGGCGCATATTCGCATTCGGAAAGGGCGGCGGCGACGTACCGTCGCGATTCGACGGACACATCGTCGAACAGCGGCAGCGTCAGGTCTTCGAGCTGGCCGATCTCGCGCCGTGACGGGCGGGTCAGCGAGCAGAACGCCGACACCGCGGCGCGGAACAGCCTCTCGGCCTTGCCCGATTCCGTCCGTATCGCGATTTGCCTGAAGTCCGAAGATGACACGAAGGATACCCGATACTCGATACACAGCCTTGGCCACGCTCAACCGGGACCGTGTCGGTTTCGCGATTGCTCCGGTCAGAACCGCCTGACCTCAAGACAAAGTTCAAGTTAGCGGTGATCCGTTAGCGCTCCGTTAACCCTCTGCCGGCCTTAATGATATTTGGAGGCGTTGCGTTGTGCTCCGGGGAAACCGAGAGGAATGCGCGAATCATGGGCATGGTACTGTCTTTCGTGCCGCGTGCGGCACCGACCAATCGAGCCAAGCAAACCACCGAAATACCGGCGGCGGTGATCATCTTTCCCGGCATCCGTTATGAGCGGTCCAGCACCGGCGAAGTTCGGCCCGCCGGCCCCGACAAGCCGGGATCGCCACGGACGCCGGTGCCGCACCACTGAAGCCGCGGCCTAGTCCGTCAGGCCGTCAGTTCTGCGCCTCTGGCCAGAGCAATTCCAGGAAAAGTGTGAAGCGGTTTTCCCGGGAAAAGCGCGCAGTGCTTCCCTGGGGAATTGCGCCAAAGACAAAGGGTCTAGAAATCCTGCAGCTCGCAGGAACTCTGGTCGAGAAAGCGTGACACGATCGGCTTCCAGCTGTCGTCCGGAACGAAGCTTCGGATGACGAAGATGCCCTCGTCGATCGGCGCTTCGACGAAGATCGCTCCCTGTAGGTCCTCGGGCAAATCCTTGCGCACATCGATCATCTGCGCCGGCGTCAGCACCACGGCATCAAGCTTGCCGTCGCTCGCCGTATGATCGTTGAAGGAATAGATGTTGTGGCCGTTGCGGTCATAGACCGACACCGACCAGAAGGGGACGTTCCCCGGCGCCTTGATCCGGACCATGCCTTCCTCGAGATCGAACCGGCAGGCCGCGGCGTAGAACAGCGGGTCGACCGATTTCACCACCGGCGCGCCGCCCGCCTCGGCATCGAGCCGGTTCATCCGGTAGAGGTCGGATGCCATGGACAGTCGCGACCAGGCATCGCGTTCCGAAAATTCCGGCACCAGAAGCAGCACCACGATGTGGACGATGCCGGCACCGACCAGACCGAGCAGGACGGCGTGAAAAAGACGGCGCAGCGCGGCCAGGACATTACGCATCGCAGCCGGCCTTCACGATCCTGGGCAGCGAGACGTCCGACAGGCCGGTGCTGCTGGCGATCGGCGTGTCGTAGAAGGTCAGGACGAAATACATCCGTCCGGAACCATTGGTCAGAAGCCAGTTGCCGGGCATGGGGTGATGGCCGACCGAGATGGTCACCGAATTGTCGGCCTGGCGCAGTACCTCGTAGGATTGAAGCGCGGCAAGCCGCGGCTTGCCGGTTTCGACGACGCCGAGCGATTGATCGGCGGCATAGAGCGTCCAGAAGCGGGCGGTCGGGAATCCACCCTCTATCCTGTAGCTGCATTCCCGCTTGAGCTGGTCGCCGGCAGCGTCATTTTCCGCGACGAAGGACAGGCCTTCGGCGCGGCCGAGCGCAAGCACGCCCTCGCGCGCCACGCGAGCCTTCGAATAGGGATCGGCTGCTGGCGTGCCGATGTCGGGGAAGGCCGTCCATTGGCCGATGCGGATGGCGCCGACACCGTCCTGGATCTTCAGCGCATACCAGACGCTGGCGCCGCCGCCGCCAATGGCTATGGCAAGCGAAAGCAGCATCAGGAAGGCGTTCTTGAGCATGAAGGGCCGCGTGCGCGAAGGATTGCCGTTCGGGGATATCGCGGCGCGGGGCCTCGTGGCAAGCGGGCGCGATGGATTTGCCTGTTGGCTTGCTCTGCGCCGAGGCCGAAGTCACAGCGCCGAGAGCGTTTCGGGCGAGGCGGCGTCGAGTTTGGGCGCGGATTGGAACAACTGCGTCATGTCCCTCAGCGTCTGCGTGGTCCGGCTGGACAGCACCGCCGGGCGTTCGGCGGCCGCGTCGGCCGCGGCCTGTTCCTCGCCCTTCTTCTGCGCTTCGGCCGCCTTGGCCGCGATCTCCTCGTCGATGAACGGCTTGTCGATGCCGGGGATCGGCTTCAGGTCGATGTTCTGGTGCGCGTAGACCATCAGGCGCTGCCACACCATCGCCGGCAGCGAGCCGCCCGTCATGTTCTTGGTCGGGGTGAAATCGTCGTTGCCCAGCCACACGGCCGCCGTGTAGTTGCCGGTGAAGCCGACGAACCAGGCATCACGATAGGATTGCGTCGTGCCGGTCTTGCCGGCGACGACGATGTTGGGAATTTGCGCGCGCCGCGCCGTGCCCATCACCGGCACGGCCGCCAGCATGGTGTTCATGGATTTCAGCGCCTGCTCGGACAGCACCCGGTGCGGGGGCGGCGCATCCTTGGTCCAATCATACACCACGTCGCCGGTGCGGGTGACAAGCTGGGTGATGCCATGCCTGGAACCGACGAAGCCGTTCTGGGCGAACACGCTGTAGCCCGTCGCCTGGTCCATCACGGTCATGCCCGAAGTGCCGAGCACCATCGTCTTGTGCGCCTCGAGCGGCGATTCCACGCCCATCGCCTCGGCCATCGCCTTGATCGGCGCGATGCCGAGATGGTCCTTGGCCAGCCGCACCGGTACGGTGTTGATCGACTTGGCCATCGCCATGATCAGCGTGATGTTGCCGGCCGATTCGCCGCTGTAATTGTGCGGTGACCAGTTGCCCCAGCTGATTGGCCCGCCTGAAATGATAGAATTGGGCGTAAAGCCGTGTTCCATCGCCGTGGCGTAGACATAGGGTTTGAAGGACGAGCCGGTCTGACGCAGCGCCTTGGTGGCGCGGTTGAACTGGCTGGCGCCGTAGTCGCGGCCGCCGACGATGGCGCGGACCGCGCCATTGGTCTCGATGACCACCACGGCACCTTCGGTGACGTTGTACTCCTTGCCGAACTGGCGCAGGTGGAACTCGACGGACTCTTCCGCGGCCTTCTGGATGTTGGCGTCGAAGGTGGTGTGGGCAACCAGCGAATGCTGGCCGGGCTTGGCGATCTTCTTGACCTCGTCGAAGGCCCAGTCGAGGAAATAGTCGGGGCTTTTCTGTTCGCCGCGGTCGACGACGTCGGCCGGATGCAGCCTTGCCTGCAGCACCTGGCCCTCGGTCATGAAGCCGGAATCGACGAGGTTCGACAGCACCACATTGGCGCGTGCGCGCGCCGCCGGCAGGTTGATGTGTGGCGCGTATTTGGTCGGCGCCTTGAACAGGCCGGCCAGCATCGCCGCCTCGGCGAGATTAAGATCCTTGACGCTCTTGCCGAAATAGAAGTCCGCCGCCGCCTCGATGCCGAACGTGCCGCCGCCCATATAGGCGCGGTCGAGATAGAGCTGCAGGATTTCCTTTTTCGACAGATTGGCTTCGAGCCACAGCGACAGGAAGGCTTCCTTGATCTTGCGCTCGAAGGTGCGCTCATTGGTCAGGAACAGGTTCTTGGCCAGCTGCTGGGTGATACTTGAGCCACCCTGGACGACCGAATTCGCCCGCACATTCTCGAAGATCGCGCGTGACAGGCCGAGTACGTCGATGCCGTAGTGGTCGAAGAAGCGCCGGTCCTCGGTGGCCAGCACCGCCTTGATGACATGGTCCGGCATCTCGTCGACCGGCACGGAATCGCGCTGGATGATGCCGCGCTGGCCGATCTCATTGCCATAGCGGTCGAGGAAGGTGACGGCGAAGTCGCCTTGGGCGCGCCAGTCGCCGGCCGTGTCCTGGAACGCCGGAATGGCCAGCGCCAGCATCACCACCACGCCGCCGGCGCCGAGCGTGAAACCCTCACTCAAGATCTCGATGATGCCGCGCCGCCAGCCCTTGAGACGGAAGCGCCGCGAGAAGATCGTCGCCGCTTCCCAGAACTGCCGCGCCTTGAACCCGATCTCGTAGAGCGAGGAATCGATCCAGGCGTCCAGCGCCAGAAGGCGCGACGCGATCGGACCTCTTCTCTTGCGCGGTTCAGGGCTGACCATTCAAAAACCCGGCTCGGCTGTGGCGTGACCTGAAAACCGCAAGCCGGCAATTTCAGGGCAGCGCCCTGTCCCGACTATTCATCCATTTTGTGGGTGCCACAAGGGCTGCGAGGACACAGCTGCGAGGTTTGTCGACGAGAGGGCAGGGCAGCCATGATTGGCGACGGTCGCCACCTCGAAACCGCGTTTGGTCGACTGACTGCGATCAGCCTGTCAGAGACGGGTGCTATGAATGGTCATCGCGGCGAGGCGGCCATGATGGCCGTCCGCAGCAGGACGTGCGCGCCGATCACTGCGTCGCCAGGTTCCACATACTCCGCCTCGTTGTGGCTAAGCCCGTCACGGCACGGCACGAATATCATTGCGGCGGGCGCGACGCGGGCGAGGAACAGCGCATCATGGAAAGCGCCCGATATCATCTGCTTGTACTGAAGCTGCAGGGACCTGGCGGCCTCCTCGACGGTGTTGACCATATCCGGCGAGAAGGCCGCCCCGGGCATATCGAACGATCGCTTGATCACTGCCGTGCAATGCTGGGCCTCTGCTTCCGCCGCGCAGACCTGGCGGACCTCGGCTTCTATGACATTGAGCTGCTCTGCCCGCGGATGCCTGATATCGACGGTGAAGGCCACCGATTGCGGTATGGCGTTGATCGATCCCGGCCTGGCGGCGATCCGGCCCACCGTCAGCCGCGCGCTGCTGTCGAGCGGCATGATTGTCGTTTGCAGCCTGTGTATCGCGGCAATCGCGGCGACCATCGGATCCCTGCGGTAGGCAAGGTCTGTCGTGCCCGCATGACCGGAAGTGCCCTGGATGGAGACTTCCAGCCAGCGCGTACCCTGGACGGCGGTCACGACACCGATCGGCAACTGCTCCTTTTCCAGTGATGGGCCCTGTTCGATATGCAGCTCGACATAGCCTGATATCGGCATGCCGGTTGGACGAAGGGCAGCCTCCGGCAAGGCGGTGATCGTCGCCTCCAACTCAGCTGCGAGGAGTGCACCGTCGGCGCCGACAATGGATTTCCACGCGGCGGTATCCGCACCGGTGAAGGCCATGGAGCCCATGACGCCCGGCGCGAAGCGGCTGCCTTCTTCATTGGCCCAGGCGACGACCTCGACCGGCATTCGGGTTTCAGCCCGTGCGTCCTCCAGCGCCTCGAGCACCTCGAAGGCGGAAAGCGTGCCGAGCGCACCGTCGAAGCGCCCGCCTGTCGGCTGGCTGTCGAGATGGCTGCCGATCAGGAACGGTGGCAGCGTGGCATCCGTGCCCTCGCGGCGAATGAAGAGGTTCGCGATACCGTCCTGAAAGACCGTGAAGCCGCGCTCCAGGGCCAGCTCCGCCAGGAGGCGCCGGGCCCTGCGATCCTCGACGCTGAACGCCTGCCGGTTGACACCGCCGGCTGGTGTCGCCCCGATCCTGGCGAAAGCGTCAAGCCGCCCGAGCAGTCTGTCGCCGTCAATCCGAGGCGTCAAACTCATCGCTTGAGGCCGCTGATGAAGGCCTTCACCCGCAGCGGATCGACTTGGTTCCACCAGACGCCATCATGTTTCAGCGAGCTGGCGACGATGACGCCGTCGACAATGTCGAGAATGTCGTTGGCATTTTCGGGCGTCACGCCGCTGCCGACAAGCGTCGGCAGCCCGGCCGCGTCCTTGATCATCCTGATGTAGCCGAGGTCGGCGGCGTGGCCGGTGCGCTGGCCGGTGGCGATCACCGCATCGGCATCGAAGAACACCAGGTCCTTGACCTGTTCCTCGACCGGCCGGTCGCCGACGATCGCATGGGCGCCATGCTTGACATGCGCATCGGCGAAGATGCGGATGCCGTTGGCGCGAAGCCTGGCACGGAAGCGCATGGCGCGCGCCGCCTCGCCTTCGATAAAGCCCTCATTGGCGACATAGGCATTCGCCCACTGATTGACGCGCACGAAGGAGGCACCCGAGGCGCTGGCGATCGACAGCGCGGGGATGGAGGCATTGGCGAGCACATTGATGCCGATCGGCCGGCCGAGTTCCCTGCGGATGCGGTCGGAGACGACGGACATGTAAGCGGAGGTCTCGGGGCCGATATCGTCCGGCTTGGCAAAGGGCACGTCGCCATGGTTCTCGACGATCACGCCGTCGCAACCGCCATCGAGATAGGCTTTGGCATCGTCGAGGCCGCACTGGTAGATGGCCTCGACCGCCTCGCCATCGTAGCGCGGCGCGCCCGGCAGGGGCGCCAGATGCACGACGCCGATCACCACTTTCTTTCGACCGAAGATCGATTGCAGCGCGTCATCGGCGACCTGCTTGGAGCCGATGGAGTTGGGGGATCTTGTCATGCGGTTTCCGCTTCCGTCGTTTCCATGAGTATCTTCATCTCTTGCCTGTCGGGGCAGGAGCCGAGCGTGCCGGGGCGACCGACCGAAATGGCCGCGGCTCGTACCGCGATCCGCGCTGCCGCGGCGAGGCCGATCCCGGCCGCAAGGCAGCCTGAGAGGCAGCCGCAAAAGACATCGCCCGCGCCGCTGGTGTCCACCACGTCCGTCTTGGGCGCCGCGAACCGGTCGATCCGTCCTTCACGGTCGGCAACCAGGCAGCCGGCCGCGCCAAGTGTCACGATCGCGCTGTCGGCGCCTTGACGGATCAATTCGCGGGTCGCCGCGGCTGCATCGCCGGTTCCGGTCAGTTGCTCTGCTTCGCCTGCGTTGACGATAGCGAGGCTGACGGCACCCAGACACGGTGTCGAACCGACCGCAAGCGGGCTCGGATTGAGGATTGTCATGGCGCCCGCGCTGCGCGCCGCTTGCAGGCAGGCTGTCGTTATATCGGGAAGAAGATTGCCTTGCATCACCACGATGTCGCCGCGTTCGATCGACGTCGCGAAACCGCTGTCGGCCAGCGGATCGAAGGCGGCGGCGCAGCTGGCGCCGGTGACGATGAGGTTTTCGCCCCGCTCATCGACGATGATCGTCGACCGGTCGCTCGGCAGCGCCAGCATTGTCAGATGGCTGGCGTCGAGGTCGCGGCTCAGCTGTTCCCGTATCCAAAGGCCGGCGGCATCGTCGCCGATCGCCGCATGGAAACGGACATCGGCTCCGGTGCGGGCGGCGGCCACTGCCTGGTTCGCCCCTTTGCCGCCAAGTCCGTCAACATGACTGGACGCGTTCAACGTCTCGCCAGGCCGCGGAAAGCGGCCCAGCTGAAACGTCGTATCGACGCAGGCATTGCCGACGACATGGACGCGCATGGCTAATCCCTGGCTGTCGCCCAGCCCAGCATCTGTTCGAAGAGTGTCTTGTAGCCATTCCAGGCGATGAAGCCCGGCGGCAGCCAGTGCGGCCCGACATCCGATGTCCAGGCGACGGTGCGGCCCTTGCCATATTTGCCGGTCACCAGCAGGGGCATGGATTGGTAGTCGGAAGACACGGTGGCGAGGATTTCGGCGCCCTCCTTGACCGTGACCTCGTTGAAGCCGAGCAGGATCGGCCAATCCTTGCCCAGGCCCTTCAGGATCGGATGGCTTTGAGGGCCGACAACGACCGGCGCATAGCCCTCGGGCACCTCGACGCGATCGTCCACCGGCAGGCAGGTCACCGGCAGAACATCCTCGACCGGCGTCTTGTGGTAGCGTGCGCCGCCATTGATGCCCTGGAAGCTGTAATAGCCGCCGAACATCAGGAGGCCGCCGCCATTGCCGACATAGTCGCGCAGCAGCCGCAGCCGGTTCGGCGTCGGCTTGGAGTGGACCCAGGTGTCGGGGTGAAGCAACAGCGTATTGGCGCCAAGGTCGGAAAGCACCACGGCGTCATAGGCCGAAAGCGTCTCCATGGTCTGGGGAAAATTCCGCTGCGCTTCGTGCGCCGGCATGAAGGTGACGTCGAACGGACCATCCTTCAGCGCCGCCAGCAGTTCATCGGCGCCGGTGTGATAGGTCACGGTCGGGAACTGGTCGAAGCCTTTGATGTGGGTCGCGGTCGAGACCCAGGACTCGCCGGCGAGAAGAACTTTCTTCCTGGACATGTAAACTCCCTGTTTTTTGCTGTGGCCGGCAGCTCAGAGGCTCGCGGCGAACACGGTCTTTGGGTTGTCGATGAGCATGCGGTCGATTGCCGATTGCTCGACACCATGGCGTTTCAGCCTTGGCACGAAATGCTTGAGGATGAAGCCGTAGCCGAAGCCGCCGAAGCGCGTCAGCATGATCTTCAGGAAGACGTCCTGCGACAGCAGGATCCTGTCGACCAGCCCCATGTCGATCAACGAACGGATCGCCTGCGCATTCTGCTCGTCGGAAGGCGATTGCGCATCCTGGTCGGCATAATAGAAATCCATGCCGATCATGTCGTATTCCAGGAAGGCGCCACGCGCGGCGAGGCTTGTCTGATAGCCAAGATCATTGTGGCTCGGATTCATATGGCAAAGGACCGTGTGTCTCAGATCCGCGCCTTCGGCCTCGACCACGTCGAGCACGTCATGCGCCAGCCGTTCCCAGCCGGGCAGATGGATGGTCAGCGGTACGCCGGTGATCCTGGCCGCGCGCGCTGAAGCCCGCAGCGACTTGCGTTCCTCTTCGGTGAAATCCTTGCTGACGCCGACTTCGCCGATGATGCCGGCCATGATTTCGGGCTGCGTCGAGCCGCCGCCGACATCGTTGACGAGAAATTCCGTGACGGCATCGACGTCCATCGCCTTCAGCCAGTCGGGATGGGTGTGCTGCAGGTAGAAGCCTGTGCCCATGACGATGCGCAATCCGGACGCGCGGGCAATACGCGCCAGTTTCACCGGATCGCGGCCGATGCCGATATTGGTCGCGTCGACAACCGTGTGGCCGCCCAGCGCCCGGTACCTGGCGAGCTCGGAAAGCGCCAGGTCGCTGTCGTCGAGCGAGACATTGTCGCGGTTCATGTAGGGGTTCATCCGCAACTCGCCGATGATCTCCATGCTGACCGGCTGCTCGGCGATCTTCCTGTCGTCGGGATGGCAGGGGCATTTCCAGGATGTCGAGCCATCGAGCAGGATATGCTCGTGCATCAGCGTCACGCCCATGTCGGCGATCGCGACCGGGCCGGTAACGGTCATCACGGTCCCGGAGCGAACACCGATCGGCACCCTTTGCCTTGGCGTGTTGTCGAACAAATGATCCATGTCAGCGGCTCCGCGTCGCGCCCTTGAACAGGCGGAAATTCAGCCAGATGGCAACGAGGATGATAGTGCCGGTGACAATCGGCGTCAGGAAGGGCGACATGTGCGCCAGGATCAGGCCGTTGCCGATGACCGCGACGGTCAATGCACCGAGCACGGTGCCGATGATCGTACCGCGCCCGCCGAACAGGCTGGTGCCGCCAAGCACCACGGCGGCGATGACATCGAGCTCGAAACCCTGGCCGGAATTGGACGAGCCGGAGCCCAGCCGCGCGGCCAGAATGACGCCGGCCGACGCTGCCGCCATGCCCGATAGGACATAGACGAAGAGCGTCATGAAGCGCGTATCGACGCCGGCGCGGCGCACAGCCTCGGCGTTGGCCCCGATGCCGGTCACATAGCGGCCGAACGGCGTCTGGTTGAAGGCGAGATAGGCGATGGCCAGGACGACAAGGGCGAGCAAGGCGGGCACAGGCACACCGAGGAACCAGGCCCTGCCGATGTTGACGAAGAAGCTCGTCGGCTCGACCGGGATCGAATAGCCGCCGGTGATCAGCAGCGCCACGCCACGGATGACCGAGAGCCCGGCAAGCGTGACGATGAAGGCCGGGATGCGCTCATAGGCTATGAAGAAACCCTGCAAGGCGCCGATCGCCGCGCCAAGCGCCAGCATGCCGACAACGACCAGCGGCCATGGCAAGCCGGCCTGCAGCGCAACGGCCGAAAGTGTCGCCGTCAGTGCCAGCACGGACCCAACCGAAAGATCGATGCCTCCGGTGGTGATGACGAAGGTCATCGCCGCCGCAACGATCAGCAGCGGCGCCGATTGGCGCACGATGTTGAGCAGATTGGGCGTGGTCAGGAAGGATCCGGTGACCAGCGAGAAGACCACGCAGACGACGATGAAGAACAGCGCGATGGAAACGACGCTGCCATTGGCTGCCGCCACATCCTTCCAGGTGCTGTTGTGGGCGCGTTTGGGCGGCGAGGCGCCAACACCGGCGGAGGTGACGTTCATGGCTGTACCCCCTCGTCGCGGCTGGCACGCGCCGATCGTGCGGTGAATTTCCGGCCGACGATCAGGTTGACGACCTCCTCGATGCTGGTGTCGCCGATCCTGCGTTCGGCGACGTTGCGGCCCTCATACATGACCTGGATGCGGTCGCAGACCAGGAACAGGTCTTGCAACCGGTGCGTGATGAGGATGACGCTGACGCCGCGGGCGCTGACGGCGCGGATGAGGTCCAGCACCGCCTCGACTTCCGCCACCGCGAGGGCGGCTGTCGGTTCGTCCATGATCAGCACCGATGGATCGAAGGAGGCGGCGCGGCCGATGGCGATCGACTGGCGCTGGCCGCCGGACAGGTTCTCGACCTTGAGCCTGGTATCGGCGATGACGATGCCGAGCCGGTCGAGCATCTCGCGCGTCTGTTCATGCATGCGCCTGTTGTCGAGAAAGGGGACGCCGAGCACGTGGCGGCGAGGCTCGCGGCCGAGGAAGAGATTGCCGGCCACATCCACCGTGTCGCAGAGCGAAAGGTCCTGGTAGACCATCTCCACCCGTGCCGCGCGGGCATCGGCCGGCGAGGAAAAGGACACGGCCTTGCCATCGATCTCGATCGTGCCGGAATCCGGAATGACCGCGCCGGACAGAACCTTGCTCAAGGTGGATTTGCCGGCGCCATTGTCGCCGACCAGGCCGAGCACCTCGCCAGGTTTCAGGTTCAGCGAAACATCATCCAGCGTCTGGATCGGGCCGTATCGTTTGGAAATACCGGTCATCCTGACGCGGCAGGTTTCGCCATCGCTCATCATGGTTCCAGTTCTCATGCGGCATGTTCAATCGGTCGCCGGGCTGCGCGACGACCACAAAGTCGATGCGCGGCCCGGCGGTCTGGGGAGGATCTTACTTGAACATGTCCTTGAACTGGCCGACATTTTCCTTGGTTACGATGGTGATCGGAACGTTGATGATCGGATCGATCTTCTCGCCCTTCTTGAGTTTGCCGAAGGCTTCGATGGCAGCCTTGCCTTCACCGGCCGGATCCTGCTGGACGACGGCGATTACCCAGCCCTCTTCGAGGCCTTGCACCGCGGATTTGGTCAGGTCCCAGCCGAACACCTTGACGTCGCCGGTACGGCCCTGGCTGGTGACGGCCGAAACGGCGCCGAGCAAGGCCGGCTCGCCGGTCGCATAAAGCGTCGTCATGTCGGCATTGGCCGTCATCAGGTTTTCGGAGGCCGACAGCGCCACGTCCTGCACGTTCTGGCCATCGACCGTGTCGAGGAAAGTCACCTTCTGGCCGCTCTCGGTGACAGCCTTCTTGAAGCCGTCCAGGCGCTGATTCTGGATGAACGAATTGAGCGCGCCGACAACGCCGATCTTTGCGGTTCCGTTCAGCTTGGTCTTGACGTATTCGGCGTAGAACTTGCCGATATCCTCGCCGGCCTTGGTGTTGTCGACGCCGACGAAGGCGACATTGTCGCCATTCGGGATCTGCGCGTCGATGGCAATCACTGGAATACCGGCGGCCTTGGCCGCGGTGATCGCGGGCTTCACGCCGTTGACATCGATGGCGACGAGAATGATGCCGTCGACCTTCTGGGTAATGTAGTTCTCGATCGCGTCGTTTTGCGCGCTCGGCACATTGTTGGCGTTGAAGATGACGAGGTCGACGCCGGCGGCCTTTGCCGCGGCCTTGGCACCGTCATTGATCTGGTTGAAGAACAGGGCCTGCTGGTTGATGGTGACCAGCGCATAGGTTTCGGCCATGGCCGAGGCGGAGCCAAGCGCGAGGGTCATGGCGATGGCTGCGGCGCAGCCTGAAAGGATCTTGGTAAGACGCATTCCGGTTCCCCTTGGTTTTGCGGAAAAGGCCCTTGATCGGGCTCATCTGGCGCTGGGCGCAGACGCATAATTCAAGATACTTGATTTCTTGTCAAGTGACTTGAATTGGCGCTGCCGAAAGGAGATGGGGGCCGGCGAGATCAGAATGTCGCCGGCGTATTTACCCAGAAAATGCTGGCGCGTTCGTCGCCGACATTGCGGTACCAGTGCGGCAGTTCGGAGTTGAAAACGAAGGAATCGCCGGCGGACAGGCGAAACGTCTTTTCACCGACCATCAGTTCAATGGCGCCTTCCAGGAGATAGCCGACTTCCTCGCCGGCGTGCTGGATCGGGCCGGCGCTTTCACCGCCCACCTCGATATGATGGATATTGCACTGCAGAAGGTGGCCCGGCGAATAGGGAATGACGCGCTCCAGCGATATGCCTTCGCCGCGCCTGAGCGGATCGAGCGCGATCAGCGGCCGTGCTCCGGCGCGAAAGACAATGCCTTCCTCGCCATCGGCTTCCTCGAACATCCAGCCGATGTTGGTGCCGAGCACCTCGACCAGCCGGTGAAGCATGGGCAGCGAGGGTGAGACCTTGCCGTTCTCGACCTTGGAAAGCAGGCTTTCAGAGCAGTTGGCGGCAGCCGCGAGCGCCTTCAGGGTCAGGCCACGCGTCTGCCGGGAGAGCTTCAACCTTGTGCCGAGCCGCAGCAGGCTGGTTGCGGTAGAGCGCTCGTCGGCGCCCTTGCTGTTGTGGCTATCGATCTTGTTCATTGGGGGGCGCGAACATCTCCGCTGGTTGGGCTGACTCGTAAAACCGATCCCGGGCGTTGTCCATCCTGTGAAAACGGACGATGCATCGGATCGAGCCTAGAACCCGTCCAGGGCAGTCTCCGCGCCCCGCCGTATAACACCGGCGGGGCGGTGATCTCCTACGCTGCTTCGCGCTTCAAGGCCTGCGCCATGCAGTGGATGCCGCCGCCGGTCTTGGAGATCTCGCTCATGTCGACGGCCGCGACCTCGAAGCCGCGCGCCTTGAGCTGGCCGATCAGCGTCTGGCTGGAGGTCGGCGCGATCACCCGGTCCTTGCCGAGCGACATGAAGTTGCAGCCGAGCGCCATCGTGTCCTGGAAGGGAACATCGATGATCTCGTGGCCCTTGCCCTTCAGCCAGTCGACGATGCCGGGCTCTGTGCAGGCGAGGCACACTGCAGTGAGCTTTTCGGCGATCGGCACCACCATCAGGTCGATATGGACATAATATTCGTCGATGAAGGCGATGCGGGTTTCCCAGCCCTCCTTCTCGAACCAGGCCTGCACCTGGCGGGCGCCTTCTTCCTGGGTGCGGGCGCCGCCGCAGCCGATCAACACCACGCCGTCCTCGATGACGTTGAAGTCGCCGCCCTCGAATGTGCCTGCCGTGACCATGTCGTAGATCGGGATGCCGAGCTTCTCGTAGGTGCGGATGGCGGCATAATTTTCGCCGCGCCGCCACCAATTGGCCATGGCGGTAATGATCGCACCGTAGGGCGTCATGACGCTGGAATCGCGGGAATAGACCTGCATCGGCAGTTCCGGCGTCGGCTCGTGCCAGTGGATGTTGACGCCGAAATGCTCGTAGGCGGCGACCAGGTCCTTATGCTGCGCCTGCGCGATCTGGATGTTGCAGGGCGCCTCGCGCAGGTGCTTGCGCGACAGCGAGCTGGTCGACAGATGCCGCAGGAAATTCGGCGATCCCAGCAGCACGTCGGTCAACATGTCGGTTTCGTTGGCGAAGCCCCACGATGTCAGCGGCTTGGTGCCGCCGGCCGGATTGCGGCGCTGCAGCGAAAACGGCTCGGCGACGATGCGATCATGAACGGTCATGCGGTTCTCCTCGTGGGCTTGTTCTCAAGAGTTGGTCGGGACCTGTCTTGCTTGGGATCCACCAGTCGCGGCCGCGCGCCGTGGTGACATATTCCGGCCAGCGGAAGTTGATTGGCGGTTCGTAGTCGCAGAGCGGTGCGATCCAGTTGGTGCCGCCAATGCCGCCTCCGGTGCGGGTGACGAACTCGTCCATCGCCGCATCGCGGGCTTTTTCGTCCTCGAGCAGGCGCAGCGCCGCCAGCGCGACCGTCTTGGCCGCACAGGCAACCATCGGATCGATCGTCGCTGAAATGCCGCCCAGCGCATTCATCACCCAGGAGGGATAGGCATGGCCTTTGGCCGAACGCAGCGCCGGACGGGCGACGTAAAAGCGTGCTGTCGGCGCGTGCCAGCTCATGTCGGTGTAGTCGTCGGAGGTCGAATTCAGCTGCGAAGGCGGCAGGTCGCGGCGCAGGATCGCTTCCGCCTCCTGTGGTGCGATCAGCCGCTCCAGCTCGTCGATGAACGGGTTCTCGGTCGCGGTACCACCGGCATTGACCTGGATTTCGCGCCCGATCGCCCTGGCGGCCTCGTCCCAGCATGGCGGCCCGACCGTCGACAGCGCTTCATAGGCGATCTCGGCCATGGCGTGATTGGCCAGCCCGGGCCGCGACTTCGATACCCAGTGGCGCTCATAACGGCAGCCGCCGATCGCGGCCGCCGCCGCCGCATTTCGGTCCAGCACGGCGGTGACCTGCTCGGCCATCCGAAGCGTCGGCACGCGGATCATGTACTGGATCTCGGCCAGCCCTGCCGGCAGATTGTCGGCCGTGGCCTGGCCCGCCGTCAGGATCGCCTCGCTGATCGACCAGCCGCCCTGATGCGGCAGCATGGAATCGCGCAGCGCCTTGGACGCCATGTACATCGTCATCAGCGCGTCGTTGGCGCCCGGCGCGCGGACCGCCGAATGCGCCTGCGGGATCGGTGCGCCATCGCCTGCGCGAACCCAGTTTTCGGGTTCGTCGCAAACAAAGCGGTAGATCATGGCGTAGGCTGCTCCACAATGCGTGTCCCAGCGCGCGGTGTTGCAGAGCGGCAGCATGTAGAAGGGATGGAAGGAGATCATGCCGGCAAGGCCGTCATAATAACCCTTGGCCGCATGGATAGGTTTCGAGCCGCGCACCTTTTCGGCCGGCTCGCCGGTAAAGCGCAACGTGCCTGGAATGCCATGGTGCTGCATCGCCGCCTTGGTGGCCAGCAGGCCGCCGAGGCTTGCCATGCCGAGCCCCGAATGCGGGTCGGTGTGGCCGCCGGCCTCGACGCCAAGGCCGGGCCGCGGCTGCTTGACCGTGACCGCGTCCTGGCAGTTGCCGGGAACCGCGTCATATTCGGCATACAGGCCGACCGTCGGCCCGGCGCCATTCGTCCAGTGGGCGCAGAAGGCGGTCGGCATGCCGCCGGAACCTTCCTCGACGGCAAAGCCTTCCCGCTTCAGTCGCTCCACATACCACGCGGCGGACTGATACTCGCGCCAGGCGGTCTCGCCGAAATCGAAGATGGTGCGCGTCCACGCCGACAGCAGCGGCTGGATGCCGTCGAGGCAGGCAAGGGCGGTCTCTTGCGCCGATGTCGTCACCGGTTTGTCCATGCATCAAAGAAAGCAGTGAAGCGGCTCGCCAAAAAGTGATATGTTTTCCCGGTTCATGCAAATTCGGTTCACCTCTTGAGAATTCCATCCACACAGGCGCTGCGCGCCCTCGACAGTTTCGCCCGCCACGGCAGCGTCTGGCGTGCCGCCGACGAACTGCACCTTACCCGCAGCGCGGTAAGCCACCAGCTGCGGCTTTTGGAACGCGATCTCGGCTTCGATCTGCTGCAGCGCATCGGCAAGGGGGTGGCGCTGACGCCGCGTGGCCAGCGCTACGCAGCCGATGTTAGGAAGGCGCTGACCGTGCTCGGCGACGCGGGAGCGCAGACGAACGGCGCCGGCGTCGGCGGCTCCTTTGCCATCTCCTGTCCGCCCGGCTTCGCCTCCATGTTCCTGTGCACCCATATCGGCGAGTTCCAGCAGATGTACCCTGACGTGGCGCTCTCGGTGCTGACGCCGCGCCGGCTCGATGACGTCTCGAACCCGGACGCCGACGCCTTCATCGCCTTCGGCGTCGGCAACTGGCCGAACCGGGTGGTGGAGCTGCTCTGCGAAGTCCACTTCACGCCGCTCTGCAGCCCGACATTGCTCAACAAGGTCGGCGGCTTTTCCAAACCGGCGGACGTCCTGCGCGCCAACCTGCTGCATCTCTCCGACACCGAGGACTGGGCGCGCTGGCTGGCGCTGTCCAAGGTGGAAAACCCGGATACCGAAGGCGGTATCTTCTTTTCCGACATGAACCTCGTCTTCTCGGCGGCGGTCGCCGGCCAGGGAATTGCCATGGGCGACGAGCTGACCGGCCGCCGGGCGCTGAGCGAAGGCCGGCTGGTCAAGCCGTTTGAAGCGTCAGTGCCCTCGCCACGCTCCTATTTCCTTGTTTTCGAGCACGCCAAGGCCGGTCATCCCGTGCTCAACGCCTTCAGCGACTGGCTCAGGGCGAAGCTGTCGGAGAACAGACTCTGATCTGTCCCTCTTAAGGGACCCTCGATGCGGAGATTTGGCGCGTCCCGACTGCCAGACGTGAATCAAATTTGCCGATCAGGCGAAAACTATTCGGTTGCGGTGAGCCGCCAGCCTGCCTACGATTTCACCTGGGACTGAGGAAGAGGCAGGATGCAGCAACCCGGCCGGGCCGCAGAGATCAAGGCAATTGGAATCGGCAAGAGCTTCGGCTCGTTCCGTGCGTTGGACAATCTGTCGCTCAATATCGGCCGCGGCGAATTCCTGACGCTGCTCGGCCCTTCCGGTTCGGGCAAGACCACCTTCCTGATGATCCTGGCCGGCTTCGTGCAGCCGACAGACGGCAAGCTTTTCAGCGACGGCACCGACATCACCGACCGCCCGGCCGAGCAGCGCGCCGCCGGCATGGTGTTCCAGGGCTATGCGCTGTTCCCGCATATGAGCGTCGAGGCCAACATCGCCTTCCCGCTCAAAGTGCGCAAGAAATCGGCCGCAGACATCAAGAAGCGCGTCGGCGAGATGATCGAGCGCGTCGGCCTGATCGGCCATGAGAAGAAACTGCCCTCGCAGCTCTCCGGTGGCCAGCAGCAACGCGTGGCGCTCGCGCGCGCACTGGTGTTCGAGCCGGGGGTGCTTCTGCTCGACGAGCCGTTCTCGGCGCTGGACAAGAGCCTGCGCGGCCAGATGCAGGCCGAGATGAAGCGCCTGCACCAGGAAACCGGCACCACTTTCGTCTTCGTCACCCACGACCAGAGCGAGGCGCTGGCGCTGTCTTCCCGCGTCGCCATCTTCAACCACGGCAAATTGCTGCAGGTCGGGGCGCCGGATGAAGTCTACGACCGGCCGGACAACCGCTTCGTCGCCGAATTCCTTGGCGAGATCAACATGCTGCCGCTGAAGGGGGTCAAGCCTGCCGACAATGGCTCGACGGGCCTTTGCGAAGACCGCGCGGTCAATATGCACTGCAAGGCCGAGAAGGTCCGTGGCGACGCCATCCTGGCGATCCGGCCCGAGCATATGTCGATCGCGCGCGAAGCGGCCGCCGGTGAAAACGGCATCGCGGCGACCGCCATTGCCTCGACTTATCTGGGCGCCGCCACAAAGCTCGATCTGACCACGCGCCAAGGCGCGAAGGTGACCGTCTCGGTGCCGAACGAGGTTGCCGCTGCGGCACTGAGCAAAGGCAATTCCGTCTGGCTGACCTGGCCGGCGGAAAAGGGTTTCCTCCTTCCGGACGGAGGACAATGAGCACCGGCGCGGCCTGATCCGCCGCACCGGCTTCCGGACTGAAATCAACGAAAAACAAAGGGGAACTGACATGAACGACACCAAGAAACACGCCATCGAGACGCTGTCCGAAAGGACCAGACGCGGCGAGATCTCGCGCCGCCAGTTCACGCAGCTGGCAGCCCTCGTGCTTGCCGGCACGCCGATGCTGCTGCGCTCGACCGGAGCCTTTGCCGCGGCCAAGGAACTGGTGCTGGTCAATTGGGGTGGCGACGCCATCACCGCCTATGATGCGGCCTATGGTCAGGCTTTCACCAAGGACACCGGCATCACCGTCAAGATGGACGGCTCGGGCCCGACCGAAGGCGCCATTTCGGCGCAGTTCAAGAGCGGCGCGCCGACCTGGGACCTGGTCGACGTCGATCCGTTCTCGGCAATCACCCTCGGCGCCCAGGGTGCGCTCGAGCCGATCGACTACAACATTGTCGACAAGAAGAAGATGCGCCCCGGCTTCGGCTGGGAATATGCCGCCTCGACCTATTTCTTCTCCTACGTCATCGCCTATGATTCCGAGAAATACGGCAAGGACGCCCCGACCGGCATGGCCGATTTCTTCGACGTGAAGAAGTTCCCCGGCAAGCGCTCGCTCTACAAATGGGGCGTGTCGAGCTGGGAAGCGGCGCTTTTGGCCGACGGCATCGCGCCGGCTTCGCTCTACCCGCTCGACCTCAAGCGGGCGCATGACAAGATCGCCGCCTTCAAGGAAAACGTCGTCGCCTACTGGGGTGGCGGCGCCGAGAGCCAGAGCGTGCTGCTCAACGGCGAAGCTTCGATGGCCATCGTCTGGTCAACCCGCGCGTCGCTGATCGAGCAGGATTCCGGCGGCAAGATCAAGTTCATCTGGGACCAGGGCCTGATCTCGCCCGGTGCGCTGGCCGTGCTCAAGAACAATCCCGGCGGCAAGGACGCGGCGATGAAGTTCATCGCCAGCGCGCAGGATCCGCAAAAGCAGCTCGTCATGTTCGACAAGCTCGGCCAGGGTCCGGCCAACCCGGCGGCCGACGCGCTGATCCCGGCCGACAAGAAGCGCATCAACCCCGTCGATCCCGAAAACATGAAGAAGCAGATCGCGCTCGACATGGACTGGTACGCCAAGAACTACGGCGCGGCGCTCGACGAATACACCAAGATCATCTCCGCCTGATCGGCAGCGATGATCTGAGATGAGAGGCGTTCTCTCAGACAGGATGGGCGCGGCGCTGTTGATGGCGCCGCTGCTCCTGTTCCTCGTCCTGGCCTATGCCTGGCCGTTTCTCGGCGTGGTGAAGTGGAGCTTTACTCTGCCGACGCCGGGGCTTGGCCAGTATGATGCCTTGCTTACCGACGATCTGGTGCAGTCGGTGTTCATCCGCACGCTGCGCATCGCGGCGATCGTCACGGTTGTGTCGGTCGCCGCCGCCTACGCCATCACGGTCGTCTGGGTGCGCGGCAGCCCGGCGCAGCGTCTCATCGCCGAATTCTGCATCCTGGTCCCGTTCTGGATCTCTGTGCTGACGCGCGCCTTCGGCTGGGTGGCGCTTTTGTCCAATCGCGGCCTGATCAACACCTGGCTGCAGTCGATCGGTTTCATTTCCGAACCGCTGACCCTGGTGCGCAATGAGTTCGGCGTCGTCGTCGGCATGACGCATTTCCTCATTCCTTTCGCTGTCTTTCCGCTGGCGTCCGCCATGCGCAGTCTCGACGACCGCGTGCTGCTTGCGGCGCGTGGGCTTGGCTCCAGCCGCACGCGCACATTCTGGACGGTGTTCGTGCCGATGACACGCTCCGGCATCATCGGTTCGGCGCTGATCGTGTTCGTCTTCTCGCTCGGCTTCTTCGTCACGCCGGCGATCCTTGGCGGCGGCCGCAGCGTGATGATCGCCGAACTGATCTATCTCAGGATCTTCCAGAGCCCGGACTGGGGGCTGGGAGCTGCGATCAGCGTCGTGCTGGTGGTGTTCGTCGGGGCGCTGATGGGGCTGCTGTTCCGCTATGTCAGACCCAAGCAGTTGATCTGATGCCGACCTATCGCCCCGGACCCGTCTCGCTGATCCTCGCCGCCCTTGTGGCGCTTTTCCTGCTGATGCCGCTGCTTGCGGTCATCCCGGTGTCGCTGACGCCGAGCCGCATGCTGGCGATGCCGACAGGCGAACTGTCGCTGCGCCACTATCGCTCGCTGATCGAGGATCCTCGCTGGCTCCAGTCGATCCTGTTGTCGATCCGCATCGGTATCGTCAGCAGTGCGATTTCCACGGTGCTGGCGCTTTGCTTCAGCCTCGGTGTCTGGATGTTCCAACCGCGCTTTACCGCAGCACTGGTCGGTTTCGTGCTGTTGCCGATGGTTGTGCCGCCGGTGGTCTCGGCGATCACGCTTTACTTCCTGCTGACCTCGATCTCCGGCTTCAGCTCGTTCTTCGGCTACGACACCTGGCTCGGCGTCGCCATGGCCCATTCGGTCATGACGGTGCCTTTCGCCACGGTGCTGATCCTGGTCTCGCTCAGCCAGCTCGACCGCCGCATCGACCTTGCCGCGCGCGGCCTTGGCGCAACTGTCTGGGAGCGCGCCACCCGCATCATCATGCCCAACATCAAGTTCGGCATCATCACAGCAGCGCTTTTGTCCTTCGTGCTGTCATGGGAAGAAATCGGCGTCACCCTGTTCATCACCTCGGTCAACGCCATCACGCTGCCCCGCCTGATGTGGATGGGCCTGCGCGACAATATCGACCCGGCGATCGCCGCCCTCTCGGTGATCCTGATCATCATCACGGTGCTGGTGCTGGCGGTGCGCAGTGTGATGACCAGGCAGAGTGCAGGGCACTAGACAAACCGCACTGAGGCGCAGCCGAGCCTGGCTCGTCTCCTCGACTTCATTCACGATGCGGCGCTAAATATACAAAGCACTGGCGTTTTCGTGGGAGGTGATGATGTCGGTGACGTATGATTTTGCGGGCCGAACAGCAATCGTCACAGGCGGCGCCCGTGGTATCGGCCGAGCGATAGCCCACAAGCTCACTTTGAGTGGAGCGGACGTCTGGATCTGGGATATTGAGCCCGTCGAGCTTAAAGGCACACGCTCTCTTTCAGTGGACGTGACGAAACGCGAGAGCATCATCCAAGCGCTGACCATCATGGGTGAAGTCGGGGTCGACATTCTCGTCAACAATGCGGGGTGGCTGGGTGGCTATAAGCCGTTCGAGGAATTCGAACCGGCGGAATGGCAGAGAATCCTGCAGGTCAACCTTCTTGGTACGTTCGAGGTAACGCATTGCGTGCTCCCGCTTATGCGACAAGCGGGCAAGGGTCGTATCGTCAACATGGGATCCCTTGCCGGGAAAGAGGGACTGCCGAGCCTTGCGGCCTATTCCGCGGCCAGTGCCGGTGTCATCGCTTTTACCAAAGCACTGTCGCGTGAGGTCAGCGATACCGATATTCGCGTGAACTGCATCGCCCCGGGTCCGATCGATACGCGCCTTATCCGGGACCTCGGAAATGAGACCGTCGACGCGATAATATCGGCAAGTCCGCTGAAGCGGCTCGGCGATCCGAACGAGGTAGCGGCGCTCGTGGTGTGGCTTTGCTCGGATGCCTGTGTGTTCAACACCGGCGCTGTTTTCGATATGTCGGGCGGCCGAGCTCGATACTGACAGAGATTGCGGAAATCAAAGTCTTATTTTCGAGATCATCGGCGTTCATCATCGCGCCGGGGCGAATCATGCGATATGGCGCAGGCTTGACGAGCGGGTACGCCTCGCGTGAATTTGCCAGTATGACGAAACGCTTGCACAAGGCATAACAGGCGAGGGGGGACGATAAATGACCGCGCCCGGCGATTTGCTGCAGGCACTTTTTCTAAGGCTCAAAAGCGATAAGGCGCTGTCTGCCCTGCTTGGTGGCGCCGGGCTGCTCGAACGGGCGACGGAAAATGCCGCTTTTCCCTACGTGACCTTTGGTCAGACCACCGCCTTCGACTGGGACACCGGCGCCGAGAACGACGACGATCAGTTGATTACGCTGCATGTCTGGTCGAAAGCCCATGGTGACGACGAAACCCTTGCCATCATGGCCGCCATCAAGGCCCGCCTTGCGAACGCCGCACTGGTGGTCGGCCGGCGCGGCAAGACGCGGCTGTCGCTTGAATTCACCGAGGCCCGTTACGACGAGGATCTCCTCGTGCATCACGGGCTGCTGCGGTTTCGCGCGCTGACGCAGGAAAATGCCTGACACGCTTTCAATCCGGCCGAAACGGAGTCTAGACTGGCGTCTGCGGGATTTCGTCGCGTCGGGGCGTCGAAATCACGGTCGGTCGTTTCGCGTTCATGGGGTGTAGCGGCATGGTTTTCGCATCGATCACCGTTCATTTCACGTTCAGCACCGATGCGTTACAACGCGGACCATGAAAACGCTTCGCTCCCACTTTCGAACCGCGACCCTGGCGCTCTGTGCTGCCGGGCTGTTTGCGTCGCAGGCGACGGCGATGTCGGTGATCGCGCCCGAACAGTCCAGCCCGATCGTCCTGGCCGCATCCGACTGCTACGCGATCGGCCAGCAGGTGGCCGAGCAGAATGGCGGGACGTTGGCCAAGGCCTCGCAGTCGACACGCGGTGGCCAGCCGGTCTGTGTCATCGTCGTGCTGGTGCCTGGCAAGGACGGGCAGCGTCCGCGCCGTTCCGAAATCGTCGTTCCGCAGAACTGACCCACCGTTTCCCAGGCTGCCGGAATCGGCCTATATCTGAACCAGTCCTTCAAAAGGTATCGATCTCCGCATGCGCGTACTCGTCGTCGAGGATGACAAGGATCTCAACCGGCAGATAGCGGACGCGCTGGTCGACGCCGGTTATGTCGTCGACCGTGCCTTCGACGGCGAGGAAGGCCATTTCCTCGGCGACACCGAACCCTACGACGCCGTCGTGCTCGATATCGGCCTGCCGCAGATGGACGGCATCAGCGTGGTCGAGCGCTGGCGCCGCGGTGGCCGCAAGATGCCGGTGCTGATCCTGACGGCGCGCGACCGCTGGAGCGACAAGGTCTCCGGCATCGATGCCGGCGCCGACGACTATGTCACCAAGCCGTTCCACATCGAGGAAGTGCTGGCGCGGCTCAGGGCGCTGATCCGCCGCGCCGCCGGCCATGCCTCGTCGGAACTCACCTGCGGGCCGCTGCGCCTCGACACCAAGGCCTCGAAGGCCGATGTCGACGGCGTGCCGCTGAAGCTGACGTCACACGAATTCCGCCTGCTTGCCTATCTGATGCACCATATGGGCGAGGTGGTCTCGCGCACCGAACTGGTCGAGCATCTCTACGATCAGGATTTCGACCGCGATTCCAACACCATCGAGGTCTTTGTCGGGCGGCTGCGCAAGAAGATGGGCATCGACATGATCGAAACCGTACGTGGCATGGGCTACCGCATGCGCGAGCCGGAGGCGTAACTCGGAACCGCTCAAACCAACCGCAAGGGCGCCGCTTTCGCTGCGTTTGTGGCCGCGTTCGCTGACGTTCCGCGTGATCGCTTTTTCCACTGTGTGGGCGATCCTGACCCTTGTCGTCATTTTCACCCTGATCACCACGCTCTACCGCCAGGCCAGCGAGCGCGGCTTCGACAGCCTGCTTTCAGCGCATCTGTTCAACCTGATCGGGTCCGTTGGCATTTCCGACACGGGTGCGCTTACCGGCGCCCCGGACCTTGGCGACCTCCGCTTCTCCGAGCCGAATTCCGGTTGGTACTGGTCGGTCGAGCCTGCCTCGGAGGGCGTGCATGGTGACCTTCATTCGTCGTCGATGACGAGCAAAATTCCGTCGCCAAGCGTCGCCGAGGTGCCCTTCAATGCCAGCTTCCAGCGCAGCTATTCGGCCGAAGGCATAGACGGCGAGCAGCTCGAAGTGTTCGAGAGCGAATTCGTGCTCGATGCCAAGAACCGCGCCGCGCGTTTTCGGGTGATGGGCAACCAGAGCGAACTCGAACAGGAAATCGCCACCTTCCAGCGCCGCCTGCTGACTTATCTCAGCCTGTTCGGCGTCGGCATGATCGCCATCAACGCCATTGCCATCCTGCTCGGCCTGCAGCCGCTGCGCCGGGTGCGCAACGCCCTTGCCATGGTGCGCGAAGGCACCGCGCAGCGGCTCGACGGCCGCTTTCCTGCCGAGATCGAGCCGTTAGCCAACGAAACCAACGCCTTGATCGAAAACAACAAACGCATCGTCGAGCGCTCGCGGACCCAGGTCGGCAATCTCGCCCATTCGCTGAAGACGCCGCTTGCGGTGCTGCTCAACGAAGGCAGGGCGCTTGGCGGCGCCAAGGGACAATTGATCGCCGAGCAGGCCGCCTCGATGCAGAAGCAGGTCGACCATTATTTGCAGCGCGCCCGCGTCGCGGCGCAGCGCGACAGCGTCGTCTACCGTACGCCGGTGGCGCCGCTGGTGCAGCGCATGGTGCGGGTCCTGCAGAAGCTCAATCCGCAGACCAGCCTGTCGCTGTCCCTGCCGGCCACCGAGATCGTCTTTGCCGGAGAGCGCGAGGACCTCGAGGAACTGCTCGGCAATCTTCTCGAAAATGCGATGAAATGGGCAAAAAGCGCGGTCTCGGTCACGGTGGCCCCCCTGGCCGGCAAGGACGACAATCTTTTCGAGATCAGCATCGACGACGACGGTCCCGGCATTCCCGAGGACAAGGCGCGCGACGCGCTGAAGCGTGGAAGGCGCCTGGACGAGACAAAACCGGGAACAGGTCTGGGACTTGCCATTGTCGCCGACCTCGTCAACGAGTATGGAGGCGTTCTCGCGCTCGAACGGTCCGGCCTGGGTGGATTGAAGGCAGTGGTGCGCTTGCGGAGCCTTCAGTGACGCTTCCCCGGACCAACCGACAGCGATGGAAGGCGTTTGTTATGGCGGCATATGGATTGATCCCGGAGCAACGCCGATTGCTCTCGAACTTGCCGGCAGCGGCCAAATTTCCGACAAATATCAATACTATGGCCACGCCTACTTCTCCGATGACGCGGCCCCCGGCGCATCCATGGCAGGCTCCAACTCAAGAAAACCGGTTGTTGGCATGAAGATTCGCGTCGCGCTCGTTTCCGCATTGCTGGCCGTCTCCGGCTGCACCACCTTGAGCGGCAAAGGTCCCACCGTGACGCCGACACCGGCCTCGACGCCTCCGACAAGCGGTAAGGTCACTAAGTCGATCATTTCGGCAATGGACGGCGGCCTCATCGGCGGCTCGATCGGCAATGGCCTCAGCGACGCCGAGAAGCACAGCGCGCTCGAGGCTGAATACAAGGCGCTCGAATATACGACGAGCGGTCAGAAGGTGGCGTGGAAGGGCGATCAGGCTTCGCACTATGGCGAGGTGGTTCCGGCCCAGCCTTATCGCGTCGGTTCGCAGGACTGCCGCCAGTACACGCAGACGGTGTTCACCGGCGGCGCCGGGGTGACGGCGCGCGGAACCGCTTGCCGCAATGCCGATGGCAGCTGGACGCCGCTGACCTGACAGCTCGCATGTCGCCCAAACTGCGCAGCGGTTTTGGGACAACGACATGCACAAACAAAGACCGAACCGGCTTCGATTGGAATCCGGCCGGTTGATGTCGATCAAGGACGTCAGGCGCGCTGACCGTCAAAGCGTCGCAGGATGCCTGTGTTGGCAGGGCAGGGCTCTGTCGTTATTGGAAGAACCATGCTGTTCTGGGTCATAGCCGCGATACTGACGCTCGGCGCGAGCCTGGCGGTGCTGCTGCCGCTGGCCGCGGGAGCCAAGGGCGCGTCATCGAGTGGCGATCACGATCTGGAAGTCTATCGCGACCAGTTGTCCGAGCTTGACCGCGACGCCGGGCGCGGCTTGATCCAGCCGGCCGAAGCAGCCGAGGCGCGCGCTGAAATCGCGCGCCGCATCCTGCGCCTCGACAATGCCGATACGGCCGGCAAGGCATCGGCGCGGCAGGCGTCGGTCACAGCGCGGCTTGTCGCGACCGTGGCCGTGCTGGCGGTGCCGTTGGTCAGCTGGGGTGTTTACAGCCAGATTGGCTCGCCTGACTTGCCGGCGCAGCCGCTCAGCCAACGGCTGGCCAAGAACCCGGCCGACAGTTCGGTCGACGAATTGGTTGCACGGGCCGAGGCTCATCTTGCCGCCAACCCGTCCGACGGCAGGGGATGGGACGTGCTGGCCCCGGTCTATCTGCGCATGCAGCGCTTCTCCGACGCGGTCGCCGCGTACCGCAATGCCATCCGCCTCGACGGCGACAGCGCTGTTCGCCAGGCCGGCCTCGGCGAGGCGATTGCCGGTGCGGCGGGCGGCATTGTCTCCGCCGATGCGCAGGATGCCTTCGAGGCGGCGCTGAAGCTCGATCCCGCCAACGCAAAAGCCAGCTTCTACCTGGCCATGGCCTTGGCGCAGGAGGGACGCAACAAGGACGCGACCACGGCCTGGCAGGCGATGCTGGGCACTTTGCCGCCGGATTCGCCATGGCGCAGCGCCGTCGAGCAGGCACTGGCCAAATCCGCCAATCCCGAAGTCGCTTCCGGTGCGGCCGCGAAGGGCCCCGATGCCGCGGATATCGACGCCGCATCCTCCATGTCGCCGCAGGATCGCGAAGCCATGATCAACACCATGGTCGCGGCTCTCGACGAAAAACTGCGGCAAAATCCGCGCGACGCGGAAGGATGGATGCGGCTCGTTCGTTCCTATGTCGTGCTGGGCAAGGCCGATCAGGCGCGCGAGGCGCTCGGTCGCGCCATTGCCGTCTTTGGCCCGGGCAGCGACGAAGCCAAGAAATTCACCGCCCTCGCCGCCTCGCTCGGCCTGACGGCGACGGAGTAAACGTGTCATGACACGCAAGCAGAAGCGATTGTCGGTCATCGTGGGCGGATTGGCCTTCCTGGGTGCCGCCACCGGGCTGACCTTCTACGCGCTTGGCCAGAAGGCTTCCTATTTCTACATGCCGGCCGACCTCACCACGGCGAGTGTCCAGCCCGGCCAGCGCATCAGGCTCGGCGGTTTGGTCGAGAAAGGCACCATCCAGCGCGGGCAGGGCGCGACGGTCGCCTTTTCGGTCACCGACACGCACAAATCGGTCAAGGTCACCTATACCGGCATCCTGCCCGACCTCTTTCGCGAGGAGCAGGGCGTCATCACCGAAGGCAGTTTCGGTCCGGGCGGCGTCTTTGTTGCCGACAGCGTGCTTGCCAAGCATGATGAGCGCTACATGCCCAAGGAAGTGGCCGACGGGCTGAAGGCCAAAGGTGTCTGGCAGGAGAGCAAAAGTGAGTGAGGGGCATGGTTGAAACTGGACATTTCGCCCTAGTCCTGGCGTTCGCGCTTTCGCTGGTGCAGACGATCGTGCCGCTGTTCGGCGCGCGCCTCGACAACCAGCGCCTGATGGCTGTCGGCGGTCCTGTCGCCGTGACTGGTTTCGCCTTGACGGCGCTGTCCTTTGTCGCTTTGGCGAGCGCCTATGCGAACTCCGATTTCTCCGTGGCGAGCGTCTGGGAAAACTCGCATTCGCTGCAGCCGATGATCTACAAGATCACCGGAACCTGGGGCAACCACGAAGGCTCGATGCTGCTCTGGGTGCTGATCCTGACCTTCTTTGGCGCGCTTGTCGCCGCTTTCGGCTCCAATCTGCCGGCGACCCTGCGCGCCAATGTGCTGGCCGTGCAGGGCGCCATCGGCGCTGCCTTCTTTCTGTTCATCCTGGCGACGTCCAATCCTTTCATCCGGCTCAACCCGGCGCCGATCGAGGGCCGCGACCTCAATCCGGTCCTGCAGGATCTCGGCCTCGCCATTCATCCGCCGCTGCTCTATCTCGGCTATGTCGGCTTCTCGATCTGTTTTTCCTTCTCGGTCGCCGCCCTTATCGAGGGGCGCATCGACGCCTCCTGGGCGCGCTGGGTGCGGCCATGGACGCTGGTCGCCTGGATGTTTCTGACTGGCGGCATCGCCATGGGGTCGTACTGGGCCTATTACGAACTCGGCTGGGGTGGCTTCTGGTTCTGGGATCCGGTCGAGAACGCCTCCTTCATGCCGTGGCTGGCGGGCACCGCGCTGCTGCATTCGGCGATCGTCATGGAAAAGCGCTCGGCGCTGAAGATCTGGACGCTGCTGCTCGCCATCCTCACCTTTTCGCTGTCGCTGCTCGGCACCTTCCTGGTCCGCTCGGGCGTGCTCACCTCGGTGCATGCCTTCGCCACCGACCCGGCGCGGGGCGTCTTCATCCTGTGCATCCTGACGCTGTTCATCGGCGGCTCGCTGGCGCTGTTTGCGCTGCGCGCCTCGCGACTGACGGCCGGCGGCCTGTTCCATCCAATCTCGCGCGAAGGTGCGCTCGTTCTCAACAATCTGTTCCTGACCACGGCGACCGCCACGGTGCTCGTCGGCACGCTCTATCCGCTGGCGCTGGAGGCGCTCACCGGCGACAAGATCTCGGTCGGGGCGCCGTTCTTCGACCTGACCTTCGGCCCGTTGATGCTGCCGCTTCTGGTCCTCGTGCCGTTCGGCCCGCTGCTGGCCTGGAAGCGCGGCGACGTCATCGCCGCGTCGCAGCGCCTGATGGCGGCCTTTGCCACGGCGCTGGCGGCAATGCTTGTCACCGGCCTGTTTATCGACGGCGCGTCGGTGTTCGCGGCCCTCGGTATCGGCCTGGCTGTCTGGCTGGTCGCCGGTGCGCTGACCGACCTTGCCGTCAAGTCCGGCGTCGGATCGGTCGCGCCTTCCGTCATGCTCAGGCGCTTCGCCGGACTGCCGCGCTCGGTCTTCGGCACGGCCCTGGCCCATCTCGGCCTTGGCCTGACCTTGCTCGGCATCGTCGCCACGCTCTCTTTCGGTACCGAGAAGATCCTCACCATGCGCGCCGGCGAGACGGTGGAATTGTCTGGCCATACGCTGCGTTTCGTCGGGCTCTATCCGGCGCAGGGGCCAAACTACAGCGAGGACCGTGGCCGCTTCGAGCTGATCGGTGTCAGCGGCAGTCCTGTCGGCGAAATCAGTTCCGCCAAGCGTTTCTATCCAGTGCGGCAGACGACGACGACGGAGTCCGGCATCAAGACCCTTGGTCTTTCCCAACTCTACATCTCGCTTGGCGACGAAGCCAAGGACGGCTCGGTCGTGGTGCGCTTGTGGTGGAAACCGCTGGTGACACTGATCTGGGGCGGCGGTCTGGTGATGATGGCGGGTGCGGCCATGTCGCTGATGGACAGGCGTCTGCGTGTCGGCGCGCCGTCGCGTCGGCGCAAGCAGGCGAGCGCAGAGGCGCCCGCGGTCCTGCCATGAAGGCCAGGTTCTACGCCGCGTTGCTCGTCCTGATGCTGGCGCTCGGCTTTGCCGGCACGGCACTGGCGGTGAAGCCTGACGAGATGCTGGCCGATCCGGCGCTCGAGGCGCGGGCGCGGGCGCTGTCGGAAGGCCTGCGCTGCATGGTCTGCCAGAACCAGTCGATCGACGAATCCGACGCCGACCTTGCCCGCGACCTGCGCATCCTGGTGCGCCAGCGCCTCGTCGCCGGCGATACCGACCAGCAGGTCATGGACTATGTGGTTTCGCGCTACGGCGAATTCGTGCTGCTGAGGCCGCGCTTCGACCTGCGCAACGCGCTGCTTTGGGGCACGCCTGTGCTGTTGCTGCTGGTCGGAGGCGTGTTCATCGTGCTGACCGCGCGCTCGCGCCGGACCCTGGCGACAAAGACCCTGTCGGCCGACGAGCAGGCGGCATTGGACGCTATCCTGCACCGCGACTGACGGCTGCCGTCGCCGCCAACATTACCAAAGTTTCATGTGTCGGAAATGGCGCGGTAATGTGCGTCGCTCTAATTCTCCTTGCCTGAGGATGCCGATCAAGGCGCGTCCCTTTGAAAGAGGATACGAGACCCCATGAATATTGCCCCCAATTCATATTCCCGCACCCGCAAGCGTCTCCTGGCTGCCGCCGCTTCCGTCGCCGTTGCCGGCGTGATCGGCGTTGGCGCGCTGACCAGCGGAACCAGCCCCGTTCTGGCCGATGCCGTACGCGTCGAGGCGCCGCAGGTGCAGGGTTTCGCCGATGTCGTCGAGCGCGTTTCGCCCGCCGTGGTCAGCGTCAAGGTGAAGGCCAAGATCCAGCCGACCGCCGATGATGGCTCCGATGGCCAGGACGGCTTCGACAATCTGCCCAACAATCCGCAACTGCGCCGCTTCTTCAAGGAATTCCGCGGCTTTGGCGACCAGGGCGGCCAGGATGACGAAGGCCATCGCCGCTTCGGTCACCGCGACCGCGGCAATGACCAGCCGCGCCCGGTGGCGCAGGGCTCCGGCTTCTTCATTTCCGAGGACGGCTACCTCGTCACCAACAACCACGTCGTCGAAGAAGGCACCGCCTTCACCGTGGTGACCAATGACGGCAAGGAACTCGACGCCAAGCTGGTCGGCACCGACCCGCGCACCGATCTCGCCGTCCTCAAGGTCGAAGGCGGTGGCAAGTTCACCTATGTCGACTTCGCCGATGATTCCAAGGTCCGCGTCGGCGACTGGGTCGTTGCCGTCGGCAATCCGTTCGGCCTCGGCGGCACCGTCACCGCCGGCATCGTGTCGGCGCGCGGCCGTGATATCGGCGCCGGCCCCTACGACGATTTCCTGCAGATCGACGCCTCGGTCAACCGCGGCAATTCGGGTGGCCCGACCTTCAACCTCAATGGCCAGGTCGTAGGCATCAACACGGCGATCTTCTCGCCCTCGGGCGGCAGTGTCGGCATCGCCTTCGACATCCCTGCCTCGACCGCCAAGCAGGTTGTCGAGGACCTGATGAAGAGCGGCGCGGTGCAGCGCGGCTGGCTCGGCGTCGAAATCCAGCCGGTCACCTCCGACATCGCCGAATCGCTCGGGCTGAAGTCCAACAATGGTGCGTTGGTGTCGAGCGCCCAGGACGATGGCCCCGGCAAGAGAGCCGGCATCACGGCTGGCGACGTCATCACCCAGGTCGACGGCAAGGATGTTGCCTCGCCGAAGGAACTCGCCCGCCTGATCGGCGCCTATTCGCCCGGCAAGTCGGTTGATGTCACCGTCTGGCGCGACGGCAAGAGCCAGGCGATCAAGGTCGATCTCGGCAAGCTGCCGGCCAGCGACAAGCAGGCCTCGAACGACCAGCAGCAGCAGCCCGCGGCTCCGGCAAAGCCTGATACGCTGGCCGATCTCGGCCTCACCGTCACCAAGTCCGAAAACGGCAAGGGCCTTGTGGTGACCGATGTCGATCCCGACAGCGCCGCGGCCGACCGCGGCATCCAGCCGGGAGACATCATCACCGCGGTCAATTCGAACGAAGTGAATGGCACCGAGGATGTCACCAAGGCGATGACCGACGCGGTGAAGTCCGGCCGCAAGGCGGTGCTGATGCAGGTCACCCGCGACAACAACAACCGTTTCGTCGCGCTGCCCGTCGCCAAGGGCTGACAACGACTTTTCCGGTGCGGCGGTGTCAAACACCCCCGAGCCGCCGCATGGGAAAGCATGGAGCCGGGTACGTTAGTCAGTCATCGTGCTCTCCTCCAGCGGCAGCGGGCCTCCCATCGCCCGCTGCCGCACATTTTGAAAGCCGCCCGAAAACGCTGCCTCGGGCATGGGCCGTGAGAATGTGATGATTTGCCCGATCATGCCCCGAAGCAGGCATGTTCGGGATGAAGACAACCAGAGAACAAGATTTTATCGCGCGAGACCTCGATCATCTTGATCGCGGCGCGCTTTGGCAAAGGCTAAAATGCAGATGCCGGCTACTCAACCTTCCAGCGAAATCGCGTATAACGGCCCCATGAAGATTCTCGTCATAGAAGACGATCGCGAGGCTGCCGATTATCTGCAGAAAGCCTTCACCGAGGCTGGTCATACCGCTCATGTCGCTGGTGACGGCGAGACCGGTTTCGCGCTTGCGGATGCCGGCGACTATGATGTGATGGTCATCGACCGGATGATGCCGCGCCGCGACGGTTTGTCTGTGATTGCCGGTCTTCGCTCAAGGGGCAACACCACGCCCGTGCTGATCCTGTCGGCGCTGGGCGAGGTGGATGACCGGGTCACCGGCCTGCGCGCCGGCGGCGACGATTATCTGACCAAGCCCTATGCGTTTTCCGAACTTCTGGCTCGCGTCGAGGTGTTGAACCGCCGTGCTAGTGCCAAGGAAGCCGAAACCGTCTACCGGGTTGGCGACCTTGAACTCGACAGGCTGTCGCATTCGGTGCGCCGGGCGGCGCGCGAGATCACCCTGCAGCCGCGCGAGTTCCGCTTGCTCGAATATCTGATGCGCCATGCCGGCCAGGTGGTGACGCGCACCATGCTGCTTGAAAATGTCTGGGATTATCATTTCGACCCGCAGACCAATGTCATCGACGTCCACGTCTCGCGGTTGCGCGGCAAGATCGAAAAGGGCTTCGACAAGCCGATCCTGCATACGGTTCGCGGCGCGGGCTACATGTTGAAGGGCGGCTAGAGCATGATCCCGAAAAGTGGGAACCGGTGTTCTCGGACAAACGGTTTCCGTTTGTCCAGAGATCATGCTCCAACAAAGAGCTGGATCAGCGTGACGATTCGACTAATCGTCACGCTGATCTAGGCGACAGCATGGCTCTTTCCGTGCCGGCCATCATGAAGACGACGGCAGCGCGACTTTCGGCGCTCTACCTTCTGCTCTTCGCGCTTTGCGCCGTGCTGCTTGTCTTCTATATGACCTCGCTGTCGGCGCGCATGCTGACGGCGCAGACGCAGGAGACCATCAACGACGAAGTGCTGGGCCTCGCCCGCGCCTATCAGCGCGGCGGCCTGCCCGTGCTGGTGCGCGTGGTCGAAAACCGCTCCCGCCAGCCCGGTGCCAACCTCTATCTTATCGCCGATGCCAACGGCCAGATCCTGACCGGCAACGTGCAGAGCCTCGAACCGGGGGTGATCGACACGGAGGGCTGGACGACAGAGCCGTTCTCCTACAAGCGCTTCGGAGAAGGCGAGCTTGACCGCCTGCGCAGCGGAACGTCCGACCAGACGACAGCTCCTGCAACTGGCGACAACGCGGCACGGCAATCCGAAGGCGAGCAGGGCCACAACGCCATTGCGCTGGTGCTGCGGCTGCCCAACCAGATGATCATGCTGGTCGGCCGCGATCTTGGCGAACCGGAGCGCTTTCGTGCCGTCATCCGCCGTGCGTTGACGCTGGCGCTCGGCATGATGGGGCTCGGCGGACTGCTAATCTGGTTCTTTGTTGGCCGCGCCGCGCTGAAGCGCATCGACAGCGTGTCGGAGGCCAGCCGCCGCATCATGGGCGGCGATCTCTCGGGCCGGCTGCCGGTGACCGGAGCCGGCGACGAATTCGACCGGCTTTCGGAAAATCTCAACTCCATGCTGGCCAGGATCGCCACGCTCAACGAAGGCCTGAAGCAGGTTTCCGACAACATCGCGCATGATCTGAAGACGCCGCTGACCCGGCTGCGCAACCGCGCCGAAGCGACACTTTCGGGCAAGCACAAGCCCGCCGATTACCGCCAGGCACTGGAAGGCACCATCGCCGAGTCCGACCAGCTCATAAAGACCTTCAACGCCATCCTGATGATCTCCAGGCTCGAGGCTGGATATTCGTCAGAGCACACCAACCGCGTCGATCTGGCGGCGGCCGTGCGTGATGTCGCCGAGCTCTACGAGCCGGTGGCGGAAGAGGCCGGCGTTTCGCTCCAAGCCGAAGTGAATGGTGCTTTTCTCGTCGACGGCAACCGCGAGCTGATCGGCCAGGCGCTGTCCAACATCGTCGACAACGCGATCAAATATTCGACGGACTCCACGTCCAAGCCGGCCGTTCGCGTGACGCTCGAGCGGACCCATGGCGAGATCAGGCTTTGTGTCGCCGACAACGGCCAGGGCATTCCGGACGATGCCGACCGGGCCCGGGCGACCGAACGTTTCGTTCGACTGGAGAAAAGCCGTTCTCAGCCGGGCTCCGGCCTTGGCCTCAGCCTCGCCAAGGCAGTCATGACTTTCCACTATGGGCAGCTTGATCTCCTGCCTGGCAATCCGGGACTATCCGTGGTCATGAGTTTCCCCGCACGGGAGGATCACTGATGGCTGCGGTTGCGAAACGGACGGCCACGGACTGGTTATTGAAGCCGGTGGTTGGGCTCGCCCCTCTCGACGAAGGCCGGTCGCGGCGGGAACTGGCCGAAATCGCCGCGGCGGCACGCGAAGAAGGGTTGACGCGGCTGGCCAAATTCCTGGCCGGCAAGGGGGAGGGGCAGGATTTCCTGGCCGCCGTCTTCGACCTCTCGCCGTTTTTGCGCGACACGGCGCGTCGCAGGCCTCGTATCCTGGATGCTCTTTTCGAACAACCGGTCGAGGCGCGCCTGGAGGCGATCACCGCCGCGATCGAACAGGCGCCGTTGGCCGACACGGTCTCCGAATCCAGCGTGATGATGGAGCTGCGCCAGTGCAAGGCCGAGGCACATTTCCTGATCGCGCTGGCCGATCTCGCCGGTGAAGCGGAAACGTCGCTGAGCGTGCGGCGGCTGAGCGATCTTGCCGATGCCTGCACGCGTGCGGCCGTCGACTTCCTGCTGCGCGACGCGCATGGCCAGGGCAAGCTCAAACTGCGGGATCTCGACAACCCGTCGCTGCAATCGGGCTGGATCCTGCTCGGCATGGGCAAGCTTGGCGCGCATGAGCTGAATTTCTCCTCCGACATCGATCTTGTCGTCTTCTTCGATCCGGATGCGCCCGCCGTGGTCGACCCCCTCGACGCCACGGAGCTGTTCTCGCGGCTGACGCGCCGCTTGGTGCGCATCCTGCAGGACCGCACCGAGCACGGCTATGTCTTCCGCACCGATCTCCGGCTGCGTCCCGATCCCGGTTCGACGCCGCTGGCGATCCCGGTTGAAGCGGCTCTGCGCTATTACGAAGCGCGCGGCCAGAACTGGGAACGCGCGGCGATGATCAAGGCGCGTCCGGTGGCCGGCGATCTCGCCGCGGGCGCCGCCTTTCTCAAGGAATTGCAGCCCTATATCTGGCGAAAATACATGGACTACGCGGCGATTGCCGACGTCCATTCGATCAAGCGCCAGATCCACGCCCACAAGGGCCATGGCGAGATCGCCGTGAAGGGCCACAACGTCAAGCTCGGCCGTGGCGGCATCCGCGAAATCGAGTTCTTCGTCCAGACCCAGCAGCTCATCGCCGGCGGCCGCTTCCCCGAACTGCGCGGCCGCGAGACCGTGCCGATGCTCGGCCAGCTCGCCGCGCGCGGCTGGATCACCGCCGATGCGCGTGACGCACTCGCCCGCCAATATTGGTTCCTGCGCCGCGTCGAGCATGCCGTTCAGATGGTGGCGGACGAGCAGACGCACACGCTGCCGGAAGACGATGAAGGGCTGGAGCGGATCGCCCGCATGCTTGGCTTTGCCGATGCGGCGGCGTTTTCCCTGGCATTCCGCGCCTCGCTGCAGCAGGTCGAGCGCCATTATGCAGCGCTGTTCGAAACGGCCCCGGAGCTTTCGGCGGGCATCGGCAATCTGGTCTTCACCGGCGATGTCGATGACCCCAACACGCTGCAGACCTTGCACGGCCTCGGCTTCCAGCGGCCGAGCGACATCTGCCGCGTCATCCGCGGCTGGCATTTCGGCCGCTATCGCGTCACCCAGTCGGCGGAGGCGCGTGAGCGGCTGACGGAGTTGACGCCGGCGCTGCTCAAGGCCTTCGGCCAGACGCGCCGGGCGGACGAAGCCTTGATCCGTTTCGACGAATTCCTTGCTGGCCTGCCTGCCGGCATCCAGCTGTTCTCGCTGCTGCAGTCCAACCCGGCGCTGCTCAAGCTGATGGCGACGATCATGGGCGCCGCGCCCCGGCTGGCGGCGATCATCACGCGCCGGCCGCATGTTTTCGACGGCCTGCTCGACCCGGCCCTGCTGACTGAACTCCCCGACCGCGCCTATCTCTCGGCACGGCTTTCCGCCTTCCTGGAAGGCGACAGGGCCTATGAGGAGGTGCTCGACCGGCTGCGCATCTTTGCCTCTGAGCAAAAGTTTCTGATCGGCGTGCGGCTGCTTGCCGGTTCGATCGATCCGGCCCGCGCCGGCCGCGCCTTTTCCGATCTCGCCGATCTCACCATCGAGGCGGCGCTGCAAGCCGTGACCGCCGAATTCGCGGCGCGCCACGGCATGATCGCCGGCGGCGTGGTTTCGCTGCTCGGCATGGGCAAGCTCGGCAGCCGCGAATTGACCGCGGGGTCGGACGTCGATCTCATCCTGCTTTACGACCATGACGCGGACGCCGAAGACTCCGACGGCGACAAGCCGCTGGCGCCGTCCCACTACTACACCCGCATGACGCAGCGGCTGATCTCGGCCGTATCGGCGCCGACGGCGGAGGGAGTGCTCTACGAACTCGACCTGCGGCTTAGGCCGTCCGGCAACAAGGGGCCGGTGGCCACCCACATCGATGCCTTCAAGAAATACCAGCGCCAGGAGGCCTGGACGTGGGAACACATGGCGCTGTCGCGGGCACGCGCCATTGGCGGCGATGCCGGCCTGTGCGCCGAGGTCGAAGCGGAAGTCGCAGCCGTGCTTGGCCAGCCGCGCGACGCGGCAAAGGTCAAGACCGAGGCTTCGGACATGCGCGCCATGATCGAGAAGGAAAAGCCGCCGCGCGATCTCTGGGACATCAAGCTGATCCCCGGCGGGCTGATCGACCTTGAGTTCATCGCCCAGGTGGCTGTCATCACCGGGCAGGCCGAGGCCGGGCCGCGTGTCACCGGTACGGCCGAGATTTTGTCCCGCCTCGCGCCTGGCTTCGCTGGTGCCGGCGTCAGGCAGGAGCTTGGTGCCGCCTTCGCACTCTATCTGGCGCTGACCCAGATGACCCGGCTGTGCCTCACCGGCCCGTTCGAGCGCGACGACGTTCCGCCTGGGCTTTCGGATCTGCTTCTGGCGGTCACCGACCTGCCGGATTTCGGTGTACTGGAAGCACATCTCAAGGAGACGTCGCAAAAGGTCAGGAAGGACTTTGATCTTTTGCTTCGTGCCGGACGACCATGAAACAGCTGTCGAAGCATCGGACCCAAAAGTGGAAGCCGGTTTTGGGAAAATCCGATCCTCGAACAAAGAGATAGAGCGGCAACAGGATCGAAGATCCGCCGCTCTCGCATCGGGGGTGACGATGCAACAGGAGAAGACCATGAGAAAGTCAACCAAGCTTGCCCTTGCCTTCGCAGCACTTGCCGGCGCCGTCGGCACCACCGCCTATGCCGAAAACAATGCCAGCGCGAAAATGCGCGACGGCATGATGGCCCGCCTCGACAAGGCAATGACCGCGTCAGACGGCGCCATCACCTTCGACCAGTTTTCCGACGCCATGAACGCGCGGCTGAAGAAGCTCGTTGCCGACAATGGCGGCAAGCTGACCGTCGCCCAACTCGCCGACGCACTGGAGAAGGCGCGCTTCGAGCGGATGGCCAGGCGCATCATCGCCCGCTATGACACCAAGGGCGACGGCACGCTGACCACGGATGACATCACCGGTCGCGAGAAGAAGGTGTTCGCCATGCTCGACAAGAACAATGACGGCAAGATCGAGAAGAGCGAACTGCCGAAGGGCCATCGCTTTGGCCATCACGGCCAACCGGATGATGACGACAGCGTCCAATGAGATTGTTTGATCCAGGCTCCGGCGATATCGCTCGGAGCCTGCCGCTCAAGCGGCCGCCTTGACCGCCGGCGGCGCCTTCTTCACCGGAATGCGCACCGACACGATCGTGCCGACACCTTCGGTCGAACGGATCTTCAGCGCGCCGCCCTGGAGCTCGGCCAGCGAGCGTGAGATGGCAAGGCCGAGGCCTGATCCGGCATGGTTCTTGGAGAACTGGTTCTGAACCTGTTCGAAGGGTCGGCCGAGCTTGCCCAGCGCCTCTTTCGGGATGCCGCAGCCATTGTCCTCAATGGTCAGCACCAGCGCGCCGGACGTGTTGCGGGCCCTGACCGATATATGGCCGCCCTGGCCGGTGAACTTCACCGCATTGGACAGGAGGTTGATGACGATCTGCTTGATCGCCCGGCGATCGGCGAACAGACTCAGCGCGTCGGCGATGCGCGTTTCCACGGTGATCGCCTTTTGCGCGGCCTGCAGCGAGACGACGCGCACCGTCTCGCTGATCAGCGGACCGAGGTCGATCTGCTCCTGGTCCAGCGAGAATTGGCCGGCCTCGATCTTGGACATGTCGAGAATATCGTTGATGACGCCGAGCAGGTATTTGCCGCTGCTGTTGATATCCGTGGCGTACTCCTCGTAGCGCGACGAGCCCAGCGGGCCGAACAACCCCTGTTCCATCAGCTCGGAAAAGCCGATGATGGCGTTCAATGGCGTGCGTAGTTCATGCGACATGTTGGCCAGGAATTCGGATTTGGCCCGGTTCGCCGCCTCGGCGCGCTCGGTTTCCTTCATGTATTTGCGATTGAGATCGACCAGTTCGCGCGACCGTTCCTCTTCGGCGCGCCGCGCGAGGCTGAGATCATGGATCGTCGCCATCAGCCGGCGCTCGCTGTCGACCAGCTTCTCCTGGTGCAGCTTGATCTGGGTGATGTCGGAGCCGACCGAGACGATGCCACCATCCCTTGTCTTGAGTTCATTGACCTGCAGCCAGCGGCCGTCGGACAGCTGCCGCTCGAAAGTGGCGCCGCCTTGCGGACCATTGGTGTTGGCAAGCCGGCGTTCGGACGCAAAGGCCAGCATCCGCCCTTCCAGCGAAGCGCGTGTCATACCCGGCATCACGTCGCGATCCGACAGCCCGTTGTCCTGCTGGTATTTGGAGTTGCACATGATCAGCCGCTGCGCCGAATCCCACAGCACGAAGGATTCGTTGATGTTCTCGATCGCCGTCCTGAGGCGAAGGTCGGCAGCCTCGGACCGCAGCGCCAGATGGCGCTGCTCGGTGACGTCGACGGCGATGCCGATCAGCTGGATTTCCGGCGCCTCCGGATCCATGACCTGCGCGCGAGCACGCATCCACACCCATTGGCCATCGGCATGCCGCATCCGGAACACCTGGTCGATGTGGTCGATTTCGCGGGCGACAATTCTGTTGGCGAGCTCGAACAGGTCGCCGTCTTCGGGATGGATGATCTCGTCGACCTCGCCGAAGGACAGCATCGTATCGCAGGGCTCGTAGCCCAGCATATCGTACATGGAACGCGACCAGTACATCTTGCCGCGCACCATATCCCAGTCCCACAGGCCGCAGCGGCCGCGCACCAGCGCCATATCGATGCGCTGATGCGCCTCGAGGTAGATGCGGTCGGCGGCCTGGGCGCGCGCCGCCTGTCCGAAATAGGCGTAGAGGATGATGATCAGCACGCCCGCCGTCAGCACGAACAGGGTGACGTTGAGCGAGACAGTCTTGCGCCACGTGTCGAACACTGCCTCCTGCGGCACCAGCGCCGCTGCGGCTCCCTTCCGATCCTTGGCCACGCTGACCGCGGCGTACCAGTCCCGGCCGCCGATGTTGACCTCCATGACGCCGGCGCGGTCGCCGAACATGAACAGCGGCTGGCCGCCCTGGACGAGGCCGTCGAGCGAATGGCCTTGCCAGGGCATCGAGCGCGGCGTCACCGCGGTGATCCTGAAAGCGCTGTCGGTGATGACGAGCACATGGCTGCGGCCCATCGCGCCCTGGCGGCTGGTGGTCTCCAGCAGGTCCTGGACGGCGCCGGGCACGGTGTCCGAGGTGGTGGCCAACGAACTGGCCAGTTGACCCGCCGCCAGCGTCAGGATTGCCTTGGCGTCGCGTTCGACATCGTCACGCTCATTCATGAGCGACAGCACGCGCAGCGCCGCGATGACGAGCAGGAAGATGATGATCAGGGCCGGTATCGACCGGCGCAGCAGCGGTTCGGCGGCCAGAAGCCGCTTGTAGGCCGGTTCGGCAATGAGCCGCGTATTCCCGGCAAGGCCGTCGCTGCGCGCCTCGCGACGCGCAAAAACCATCCCACCGGGCGCGCCCCACGCGTCCGCCTTTGCCATAAATGGCACTCCCGAATTTGCCTATGCTGCTTTGTGATCCGGCAAACGCCGCACTTCCGAATCGTCAGTAAAGAATCAAACGTGATTCGCCTTGTCCAGTGGCCCGGCGAAAAAAGATTAAAAATCGACTAAAATAATGCGCGTCTGGAGGTGCGGCGGCTGTACCTTCTCCCACACGGGAGAAGGTAAGGCGCGTTTAGGCCAGCGTACGCTCGACAATATCGCGCAGGTCCGCCGACAGGTTTTCGGCATTGGCGATCGAAAGCAGCGCTTCCCTGGCCTTGGCCTGCCGGCCCGGTTCGAGCGAACGCCACGACCGCAATGCCGTCGCCAGCCTTGCCGCCACTTGCGGATTGCGCTTCTCGACCTCGAGCACCGTCTGCGCGAAGAACCTATAACCCTCGCCGTCGGCGCGGTGGAAGCCGGTCTGGTTGGCGCTGGAGAATGTGCCGATCAGCGAACGCACCCGGTTCGGATTGGCCATCGAGAAGGCAGGATGGGCGGTTAGCGCGCGGACCGTGTCCACAGCCTGCGGCCCTGGCACGCTGGCCTGGATCTGGAACCATTTGTCCATGACCAGCGGGTCGGACGCATAGGTCTTTTCAAAAGCCGCCAGCGCCTTGTTTGCCTCCGGCGAAGCATGGTGGCGATGCGCGAGCACGGCAAGGGCGGCCGCGCGGTCGGTCATGTTGGTCGCGGACTGGAAATGCCTGGCCGCCAACGCCGCTCCGCCTTGCAGCAGCGAGAGATAGTCCAGCAAAATGTTGCGCAGGGCGCGTCGTCCTGCGCTCGCCGCGTCGGGACTGAAGGCCGCCTTGTCGGCGAGCCTGTGGTAGAGGCTGGAAAACGCCTCGGCATTGGTCGTGGCGATCGCCAGCGCAAAGCCCTGCCGGGCTGCATGAATGGCATCGGGGTCGATGTTCTTGCCGATGTCGCGGGCGATGTCGGCATCGCCCGGCAGTGCCAGCGCAAGCGCCCGGTAGGCAGGCTCCAGCGTCTCGTCGCCGGCGATGCTGCCGGCGAGTTCGGTCAGCCGTGTGGCGAAGACCGGCTGCCTGCCGCCAAGGAACTCGCGGAAGGCAGCGATCAGCGCATCGGTGAGCAGCGTGTTGAAGGCTTGCCAGCGCGAGAAGGCATCGCTGTCATGGCGGGCAAGGAAGAACTGGTCGTCGGCCTTCTGCTCGACCGACAGCGTCACCGGCGCCGAAAAGCCGCGGTTGAGCGACACCGCCGGACGCTCAATCACACCCGAAAAGCGCACCATATGGCGGCGCTTGCGCAGATGGATGACGCCGTCCTCGACGCTGGCGCCCTCGACGCCGCTATAAGCGACAGGCTTGCCGCCGGCGCCGATCAGCCCGAAGGCGAGCGGAATATGCATCAGCCGCTTGCGGCTTTCGGAGGGTGTCGGCGGCACCGACTGCTCGATTTCGAGCGTGAATTCCCGCGCGGACTGATTGTGCGTCGAACTGACCGTCAGATTGGGCGTGCCAGCCTGATGATACCAGAGCGCGAACTGCGACAGGTCGCGGCCCGAGGCATCCTCGAACACTTTGATGAAATCCTCGATGGTCGCCGCTTCGCCGTCATGCCGTTCGAAATAGAGGTCCATGCCGGCGCGGAAGGCATCTGCCCCCAGGATGGTGCGGATCATGCGCACCACTTCGGAGCCCTTTTCGTAGACCGTCGCCGTGTAGAAATTGTTGATCTCGCGGTAGCGGCGCGGCCGCACCGGATGCGCCAGCGGACCCTGGTCCTCGGGAAACTGGTGGGCGCGCAGCGTGCGCACCTCGGCAATGCGCTTGACCGCGCGCGAGCGTTGGTCGGCGGAGAATTCATGGTCGCGGAACACAGTCAGGCCTTCCTTCAGGCAAAGCTGGAACCAGTCGCGGCAAGTGATTCTGTTGCCTGTCCAATTGTGGAAATACTCATGTGCGATGATCGCCTCGATATTGGCGAAATCGGCGTCCGTCGCCGTCTCCTCGTCGGCCAGCACATATTTGTCGTTGAAGATGTTGAGGCCCTTGTTCTCCATCGCGCCCATGTTGAAGTCGGACACGGCGACGATGTTGAAGACGTCGAGGTCGTATTCGCGGCCAAACGCCTCCTCGTCCCATCGCATCGACCGCTTCAGCGCGTCCATGGCGTAGCCGGCCAGCTTCTCCTTGCCGCGCTCGACATAGATGCCGAGTTCGACCTTGCGGCCGGACATTGTGACGAAACTGTCGGCGACCCGACCGAGATTGCCGGCCACCAGCGCGAACAGGTAGGATGGCTTGGGGAAGGGGTCATGCCAGACGGCATAGTGCCAGCCGTCCCTGATATTACCTTTGTCCCCCGGATTGCCATTGGACAGGAGCAGCGGCGCCTCGTCGCGCAGCGCCTCGATCCGCACGGTGTAGACGGACAGGATGTCCGGGCGATCGAGGAAATAGGTGATGCGGCGGAAGCCCTCGGCCTCGCATTGCGTGCAATAGACATCGTTCGAGCGATAGAGACCCATCAGGGCCTCGTTGCCCGCCGGGGCCAGTTCGGTCTCGATCAGCAGTTGGAAGCGGCGCGCGGGCGGCTTGAGAATGGTGAGCTGGTCAGGTGTCACCAGCAGGTCCGCCGGTTTTGCCTTCTTGCCGTCGATCTCGACGCGCTTGAGCGTCAGCCCGTCGCCGTCGAGCACCAATGGCGCCGCCGCGGCTACGCCGTCGCGACGTTCGACAGTCAGTATCGCGGTGACGATCGTGGCCTCGGGCGAAAGGCGGAAGGTGAGGTTGGTCCGCGGAATGAGATAATCGTTGGGGCGATAGTCTTCGAGCTTGAAGACCTGGCCGGTGTCCGTGCGCATTCCGTTGTTTTTCCTGTCGATCGCGTTGGACGCGGAGTTCCCGCTGGTCCAAGAAATTTGAAGTCCGCGCTCTTTACACGAAATGGTCCCTCGACAAAACTCGGACGATGCCTATTTCAGGCATTCGTTCTCCACATCCCGCGAGGCAGCCATGACCGTCGTCACACCGAAATTCGGCATGGGCGCTTCCGTGCTGCGGGGCGAGGATACCGCCTTCATCCAGGGGCAGGGCCGCTACACCGACGATATCCAGCCAGACGGCGTCCTGCACGGCTATGTCCTGCGCTCGCCGATCGCCAAGGCGAGCTTCACCATCGGCTCGACCGAGGCGGCGAAGGCGGCACCTGGCGTCCATCTGGTGCTGACCGGCAAGGATCTCACCCATCTGCGCGATCTCAAGTCCGGCGTCATGCAGGCACAGCCGGACGGCACCAAAGCGCCGACGCGCGACATTCCGATCCTGTGCCGGGATCGAGTCAACCATGTCGGCGATGCGGTTGCCTTTGTCGTCGCCGACAGCCGCGCCTTGGCGCAGGATGCCGCCGAACTGATCGAGGTCGATTATGACGGCGAGGACGCTGCCTCCGGCACCGCGACGGCGCTTGCCGAGGGCACGCCGCTGGTCTGGCCGGAACTCGGCTCCAACCGTGCCTTCACCTATCATATCGGCGACAAGAAGAAGACGGACGCGGCTTTCGCGGGGGCCGCTCACGTCACGCGCATCGAATTCGTCAACAATCGGCTGGTCTGCAACTACATGGAGCCGCGCTCGGCGATCGGCGAATGGAATGTCGGGGAAAACCGCTTCGTGCTGACCACAGGGTCGCAGGGCGTGCATTCCATGCAGTACATCCTGGCCAGCGTGTTCAAGATCAAAAAGGACCAGCTGCGCGTCATCACGCCCGATGTTGGCGGCGGGTTCGGGCCGAAGAGCTTCGTCTACCGCGAATATCCGCTGGTGCTCGAGGCGGCGAAGCGGCTCGGCCGTCCGGTGAAATGGGCCGGCGACCGCACGGAACATTTCCTCACCGACGCCCAAGGCCGCGACAATGCGGTGACGGCCGAGATGGCGCTCGACAAGGATGGCCGATTCCTCGGCATGCGGGTCGACCTGCTTGCCAATATCGGCGCCTATGTCTCGCAATATGGCCCTTTCATCCCCTATATCGGCGTCACCATGTCGACCGGCGTCTATGATATCAGGGCGCTCGATGTCTCGGTGACCGGCCTCTACACCAACACCTGCCCGGTCGACGCCTATCGCGGCGCCGGGCGACCCGAGGCTGCGTTCCTGTTGGAAAAGCTGGTCGATGCCTGCGCGCATGATCTTGGCCGGCCCGTCGAAGAGATCCGCCGCCGCAATTTCATCCGGCCCGAGCAGTTTCCTTATCGCACGCAGACAGGCCGGCTCTACGACAATGGCGAATTCGAAGGGCATATGGACCGCGCCATCGAACGGTCGCAGTGGAAGGCGTTTCCGCAGCGGCTGGAACAGTCCAAAGCCGGTGGCAAGATCCGCGGCATCGGCATGGCGACCTATATCGAGGCCTGCGCCTTTCCGGGCTCCGAACCGGCCTTTGTCGAGCTCAATGGCGACGGCACGGTGACGCTGAAGATCGGCACCCAGACCAACGGCCAGGGGCATGCTACCGCCTATGCGCAGTTCCTGTCGGAAAAACTCAATCTCGACATCGACAAGATCCATGTCCGCCAGGGCGACACCGACGAATTGAAGGCGGGCGGCGGCACCGGCGGCTCGCGGTCCATTCCGCTGGGAGGTGTGTCAGCTTCCCGCGCGGGCGAGGATCTGGCCAACAAGATCAAGCGCATCGCCGCCGACGAGCTTGAGGCCTCGGCCGGCGATATCGAATTGTCCGATGGCGTTGCGCGCATCGTCGGCACAGACCGGAGCATCGATTTCTCGAGCATCGCCAAGGCCGCGAGGACGCCGGATGACCTTAAGGGGTTCGGCGAGTTCGTGCAGGACGAGTGCACCTATCCGAACGGCACCCACATCTGCGAGGTCGAGATCGATCCCGACACCGGCGCGACCGAGATCGTCCGCTACACCATCGTCGACGATTTCGGCGTCACCGTTAATCCGATCCTGCTCGCCGGCCAGGTCCATGGCGGCGTCGTGCAAGGCATCGGCCAGGCGCTGACCGAGAACACCATCCATGGCGAAGATGGGCAGCTCTTGACGGCGAGCTTCATGGACTACGCCATGCCGCGCGCCGACAATTTTCCGTTCTTCCATTTCGAGACCCGCAACGTGCCTTCGACCACCAATGCGCTGGGCATCAAGGGCGCGGGCGAGGCCGGCACGATCGGCTCGACACCGGCGGCGCTCAATGCCGTCACCGATGCGCTGTGGCGCGCCTATGGCATCAGGCATATCGAGATGCCGGCGACGCCGGCGCGGATCTGGGCCGCGATCAGGGGCGCATCGCCGACGTGACATCAGGGGCGGAACCAGGAACGACGGCAGGCCACGGCACGCTGAGGGGCATCGCGCTGAAGATCGTGTCCGTCGCGGTCTTTGTCGGCATGCAAACCTGCATCAAGGCGGCCGGCGACGTGCCGGCAGGGCAGATCGTCTTCTTCCGCTCCTTCTTCGCCATCTTCCCGATCATCGCCTTCCTGGCGGTGAAGGGACAGCTGCCGACGGCATTCGTCACCAAACGCCCCTTCAACCACGTCGCGCGCGGCGTCGTCGGCGTTGGCGCCATGGGGCTGGGCTTCTTCGCGCTCACCAGGCTGCCGTTGCCGGAGGCGATCACCCTGAACTATGCGCAGCCGCTGCTGGTCGTGGTGTTCTCCTCGGTCTTCCTTGGCGAGTCGATCCGCGTCTATCGCTGGAGCGCGGTCGCCGTTGGTCTTGTCGGCGTGCTCATCATTTCCTGGCCGGAGCTGACGCTGCTCAACTCGGATGAAGGGCTCGACGACCAGGAGGTCCTGGGCGTCATGGCCGCGCTGGTGGCCGCGGCGATCTCGGCGGTCGCCATGCTGCTCGTGCGCAATCTCGTGCAGACGGAGAAGACGGCGACCATCGTCCTGTGGTTCTCGTCGACCGCCAGCGTGCTCTCGCTGCTGACACTGCCTTTCGGCTGGCAAGCTCTGACGCCGACGCAAGCCGCGCTGCTCGTCATGGCCGGCTTCTGCGGCGGCCTCGGCCAGATCCTGATGACCTCCGCCTATCGCCATGCCGAGGCCTCGGTGGTTGCGCCCTTCGAATACACCTCGATGATCCTCGGCGTCGTCGTCGGCTATTTCATTTTCGGCGACGTGACCTCGCTCAACACGCTGGTCGGCGGCGTGATCGTGGTCGCCGCCGGCATCTTCATCATCTGGCGCGAGCGGCAGCTCGGCCTGGAGCGCACGCGCACCAGAACGGCCGCGCCGCCGCAGGGGTGATCAGGACCGTTCCAACCGCTCCCTCGCCAGCCGCACCAGTACCGCACGAGTCTGCTCGTCGGCGGGGAAGAAGGACTCGATCGCCAGTTCCGACAAGGTCACGTCGAGCGGCGTGCCGAAAACGGTGATTGTGCTGATGAACGACAGCACCTGATCGCCATGCGCGAGGCGCAGCGGATGCACGATGGCATTCGGCTCGACGGGCGTTGGCCTGCTGCCCTTCAGCCCGGACGGATAGGCGCGCAGCTCGCCCTCCAGTTCGACCAGCACCGGATCGCCGCTGGCATCGTTCTGGTGCTTGAGACGCTCAAGCAGGTGCGTGCGCCATTCCGCGAGATTGACGATGCGCGGTGCGATGCCGCCGGGATGCAGGGAAAGGCGAAGCACGTTGACCGGTGGCGCCAGCAGCGAAGCCTCGGTGACATCGGCGAGGAAGGGAGCAATCGCGGCATTCGCCGAAACCAGGTTCCAGTGCCGGTCCACGGCCAGCGCCGGGAAGGGCTCATGTCCCTTGAGCACGATCTCCACCGCCGCCATCGCTGGCGCCAGCGTCGTGTCGCTGAGCGGCCGTTCGCTGAAGCTCGGTGCAAAGCCAGCAGCGAGCAGCAGCTGGTTGCGCTGCCTTAGCGGGATCGAAAGCTGCTCTGCAAGATGCAGCACCATGTCGCGCGAGGGCGCGGCGCGCCCGCTCTCGACAAAACTCAGATGCCGCTGGGAGATTTCGGCCTCCATGGCGAGGTCGAGCTGGCTCATGCGGCGGCGCGTGCGCCATTCGCGGATCAGACTGCCGGCGGAGGTTTGGGCGGATGTCATGGCAGGATGGTTAGGCTGACAGGGGCGGCATTTCAATTACCTGCGGGGTTATGGCGATCTACGAGAGTGCCCGCAGCTTCGCCTTCACCTCGAGAAAATCCCGCCATGCCAGCTTCTTGTGCGCCGGCGTGCGCAGGAGATAGGCCGGATGCAGCGTCGGCATGGCCGGGATGGCGATGCCGGAGGCCGTGGTGTGGACGCGCCAGTTGCCGCGCAGCCGCAAAATGCCTTCCGAGGTGTTGAGCAAGGTCTTGGCCGACGGGCCGCCGAGGTTGACCAGCACCTTGGGATTGACCAGTTCGATCTGCCGCTCGATGAACGGCCGGCAGATCTCGGTCTCGTGCGGCGTCGGCGTGCGGTTGCCCGGCGGCCGCCACGGGATGACATTGGCAATGTAGACCGAAGTGCGGTCGAGCCCGATTGCGGCCAGCATGCGGTCGAGCAGCCGGCCCGAGCGGCCGACGAAGGGCAGCCCCTCAATGTCCTCGTCGCGGCCCGGTGCTTCGCCCACCAGCATCACCTCGGCGTCCGGGTTTCCGTCGGCGAAGACCAGGTTCTTGGCGGTGGCCTTGAGATTGCAGCCGTCGAAGGCAGCCATGTGCTGGCGCAACTCCTCCAGGGTCGTTGCCGTTGTCGCCAACTGGCGCGCAAGCGCCGCCTGGGCTTCGTCTGGCACCGCGGCGACCGATGAACGCGCCGGGGGCGCATCAGGCACCTTGCTTGCATCCAGTCCGGGCGGTGCCGCTGGCCGCTCCGGCGCCTTCTCTTCGGGAGGTGGCGCCACCAGCGCCGGCGCGCGCTCGACAGGTCTCGGCGCCGCCTCGGCGAAGCGATTTACCGGGGCGTCTTCCAGCGCCTCGTCGACGCCGGCGCTGGCATAGAAGGCCAGGATGTCGGCAATATCGGTCGGGCTGTTGGGGGACGCGGCAGTCATGGCGCGCACATTCGTCCGCATGACTGCATTTTGCAAGACCGGCCGCTTGCCCTATCCGGTCGGGATGCGCGGATCCTGCACCAGATAGAAGGTCCATCGCGGCGTGTAATCGGTCATCAGGAACTCGAAGCTGACGGTCTTCAGCGGGTCGACCTTGCCGTCCTTGAACAGCAGCCGGTCGTAAGGCTCGAACTCCCGGTCGAAATCGGCGAAATTGCTCGACCAGATATTGTCCGGCGTCTTGTTGCGTTGGTCGAAGGAAAGCCCGTCTCCAAACACGCTCGGCTGATCCAATACCTCCTGGAGCTCGAACTGGAATTCGATCCAGGCCTGGCCGCTGTTGTTGAGCACGTTGATGCGCATATACATGATGCCATTGGCGAATTCGCCCGCCTTGCCGAATGTCTGGATCGGCTTTGTCGTGCGGATGGTCAGCGTCACCGGTGTTGCCGAATTCAGCTCTTCGGTGATGACCAGCGGATCGTCCTTGGTTCCGATGCCGGAAGCTCCGGTGATGCGGAAGCCGCCGAGCTCGTCGGAGAAGGAATAGGCACCTGTCGCCCAGACCTTCACCTCGTTCGCGGCGGCGTGACCCGGTGCCGCCACCAGAAGGGCCAGAAGAATCGCCCGGCGGACCCGGCCGGGCGGGAAAAGAAAGCGCGTCGAAGAAAAGCCCGCTGGCCCAGGAATGCGCATGGCCGGAAGTATGGCCGATAAGCAAGCCGCCGAACAATCAAAAAACGCAGGCGTGGCCGGTCTTGCCGGGCGCAAATGGTTGCCCTGCCGCAAGATGCGCGACTTTTTGGCCAAATCCGCATTGTCACGTCTGCGCCGGTTTCCTGTCGCCAATTGATGCGCTATGCAGCGCAAGAGCCAGCAAGATACGCGACAGCGGCAAGCCAGTGCGGAGGGGTTGATGAGCGATATCGAACGCGAAAGCATGGAATTCGACGTGGTCATCGTCGGTGCCGGTCCGGCCGGCCTTGCCGCGGCCATCCGCCTCAAGCAGGTCAATCCCGAGCTTTCCGTCGTCGTGCTGGAAAAGGGCGGCGAGGTCGGCGCCCATATCCTCTCCGGCGCCGTCGTCGATCCGATCGGCATCGACCGGCTGCTGCCCGGTTGGCGCGAGGAAGAAGGTCACCCGTTCAAGACGCCGGTCACTGCGGATCATTTCCTGGTGCTCGGCCCTGCCGGCTCGTTCCGCCTGCCCAACATATTGATGCCGCCGCTGATGAACAATCACGGCAACTACATCGTCTCGCTCGGCAATGTCTGCCGCTGGCTGGCTGGCAAGGCCGAGGCGCTCGGCGTCGAGATCTATCCGGGCTTTGCCGCTGCCGGCCTGCTCTACAATGAGGAGGGCGCCGTCACCGGCGTCGTCACCGGCGACATGGGCGTCGAGAAGGACGGCACGCATGGCCCGGGCTTCGCGCCGGGCATGGCGCTGATGGGCAAGTACGTGCTGATCGGCGAAGGCGCGCGCGGCTCGCTCGCCAAGCAGTTGATCGCCAAGTACAAGCTTTCCGACGGCCGCGAGCCAGGCAAATACGGCATCGGTCTCAAGGAACTCTGGCAGGTCAAGCCGGAGAACCATCGGCCGGGCCTGGTCCAGCATTCCTTCGGCTGGCCGCTCGACATGAAGACCGGCGGTGGCTCCTTCCTCTACCATCTCGAGGACAACCAGGTGGCGGTCGGCTTCGTCCTCCACCTCAACTACAAGAACCCGTATCTGTCGCCCTTCGAGGAATTCCAGCGTTTCAAGACCCATCCGGCGATCGCGGGCACGTTCGAGGGCGCCAAGCGGATCGGCTATGGCGCGCGCGCCATCACCGAGGGCGGCTGGCAATCGGTGCCGAAACTGTCCTTCCCGGGCGGCGCGCTGATGGGTTGCGCTGCCGGTTTCGTCAACGTGCCGCGCATCAAGGGCTCCCACAATGCCGTCCTGTCGGGCATGCTGGCGGCCGATCATGTCGCCGAGGCAATCGGCGCCGGCCGTGCCAATGACGAACTCACTTCCTACGAGCAAGCCTGGCGCGCGACCGATATCGGCAAGGATTTGAAGAAGGTTCGCAACGTCAAGCCGCTGTGGTCGCGCTTCGGCACCATCGTCGGCGTCGGTCTTGGCGGCCTCGACATGTGGCTGAACACGCTGTTCGGCATCTCGCCCTTCGGCACGCTGAAGCACGGCAAGGCCGACTATGCCACGCTCGAGCCCGCCGCCCAGCACAAGAAGATCGCCTATCCGAAGCCCGACGGCGTGCTGACCTTCGACCGCTTGTCCTCGGTGTTCCTGTCCAACACCAATCACGAAGAGAACGAGCCGGTCCATCTGCTGGTCGGCGATATGGAACTGCAGAAGCGGTCCGAGCACGATGTCTTCGCCGGGCCTTCGACACGCTATTGCCCGGCCGGCGTCTATGAATGGGTCGACAAGGACGGCAACGCCGTCGCCGATCCGGCGGCGAAAGACGTCCGCTTCGTCATCAACGCGCAGAACTGCGTCCACTGCAAGACTTGCGATATCAAGGATCCGAACCAGAACATCAACTGGGTGCCGCCGCAAGGCGGCGAGGGTCCGGTCTACCAGGGCATGTGACGTCGCGCGGCCGGCGGTTTCGGCCTCGGCGGCAGAAAATGTGGGTGGGGGGCCGGCTGCGAGGGCATGCAGGTCAGCAGACCGTTGAAACGGCCGCCGGTCTATGGTTCCCTTCTCCGGGGATAGGGAGAAGGCCGATGCGCCGCATAGTTCTGACATGCCTCGTCGCCATTGGGACGCTGTGTGCGCCTCAGGCCTCGGCCGGCACCAGGGCAGTCATCCAGACGCGGACCTACGACGTCACGGGAGGCTCGGGCGCCGCCCTCATCGACGCGATGGACAGACAAGGCCCCCGGCACGGCTTCATGACGCACGCCATCGCCACAACCTCCTATACCGTCGACTGGGATCTCGACGCCGGCCAGGGCAACGGCTTCTGTCGGATGCGAGGGGGCAATGGCACGCTGAATCTTTCCTACACCTTCCCGCGCCTTGCCTCACCCGCGACGCCGGCCCTGAGGAGGCGCTGGAACAGGTTTTTCGCAGGTGTTCGCGCCCATGAGGAAACACATGGGCGCATCGCCAGGGAGATGATGCGCGCTACGGAAAGGTCGATAACCGGCCTGCGGGTCGCCAACGACCCGTCCTGCCACAAGACGCGCCGCGAGGCGCGGCTGCGCATCCAGGCGATCTATGCCGAATATGAGGCCAAACAAAACGCCTTCGATCGGCGTGAACACCGCAATGGCGGCCATGTCGAGCATCTGATCGCTGCCTTGACCGGAAAACCTTGAACCAGGGCAATTCCAGGAAAAGTGTAAAGCGGTTTTCCCGGGAAAGCGCCGCAGCGGTTTCCCTTCGGAATTGCGTTGGAACAAGGGACCAGAGCCCTCGCCATCGCGGGACCTTGCCGCCAGCCCCGCTCGATTGGCGTGTCAGCTTTGCGGCTTCACCGACAAGTCGCTCGCCGCGAGCGCGGTGGCGTGGTCATTCTCAGGCTGCTTGTCGTCTGGCCTTAGCGTGAACTCGACAAGCACCGGCAGATGATCGGAGCCGGTGTCCTCCAGCCGCTTCGAAGATAGGATCGTCAAGCCGCCCTTGCTGAACACCTGGTCGATCGGCAGGCCCGCATAGCGGCGCAGGACGTCGGGCAGTGTCCGGTGGATCCAGGTCGGCCCGGCCGAAGGCATAAGAGTCAGCCCGCCGAAAGCCGCGACCCGCCGCACCGCCGCACTCCACGGCACGGCGTTGCAATCGCCGGCCATGATCGCGGTCTCGCCCAACCCGGCCAATGTCTGCGCCAGTTCGCCGATCTGCCAGTATTGCTCCTTCGGCCACGGCCAGCTCAAATGGATCGCGGCGACATCGACGTCGATCCCGCCGAAGTCGATGGTGGCGGTTGCCATCGCGCCGCGCGGCTCGCAGCGCGGTGTGGTGCCGGCCACGAACGGCCGGCGCGACAGCAACGCCACCCCGAACATGCCGTTCGGGTAGGGGCACAGGATACGGTAGGGATAGGCGCTGGCGATGTAGCCAAGCTCGGTCGTCCACATCTGCGACACCTCATCGAGGGTGATCACGTCCGGGTTGGCGCGGCCGATCAGGGAGAGCACTTTCTTCGGCGTCGGGTTGTTGAAGCGCAAATTCATCTGCAGCAGGCTGTAGACAGCCTGATCGGCGGGCTTGGCAACCGCCGGCTGCGGCCAGAGCCTCGGCAGGGCGCTTGCCGTCGTGGCCAGGCAGGCGATGGCAAACAGCAGCCCCGCTGCCGCTTGCAGCCGAAACGAGCTGGCAAGCAGCGGCAGTGCCAGAAGCGCCATGAGCACGCTGAAGTGAATGCGGAAATGCGAGAAGGAATCGAAGGCCGGATGCAGCGTGCCGAAGAATCCGGCCAACAGCGCGGCCGATAGCGCGGTCATCGCCAGGAATGCCAACCCAGCCATCATTTTCAAGCGCGCGCCTGTCATCATCGAGGTCGTGTCTGCCGAATGCCGCCTGACGATCCGTTCCATCTGCTTATCGGCCCAATTGTCGCCCGGGCAAGACGACGAAATGCATCGCCCAGGCGCTGCGGCGGCCTATTGGAACGCTGTCTCCGAAAAGCTCCGGAGCTTGCGCGAATGCAGCCGCTCCATCGGCATCTCGGCCAGCTTCTCCATCGCCCTGATGCCGATGGTAAGGTGCTGCGCCACCTGGCGCTTGTAGAACTCGGTCGCCATGCCAGGCAGCTTCAACTCGCCATGCAGCGGTTTGTCGGAAACGCACAGCAGCGTGCCATAGGGGACGCGGAAGCGGAAGCCATTGGCGGCGATCGTCGCCGATTCCATGTCGAGCGCGATGGCGCGCGACTGCGACAGGCGCTGCACCGGTCCACGCTGGTCACGCAGTTCCCAGTTGCGGTTGTCGATGGTGGCGACCGTGCCGGTGCGCATGATGCGCTTCAGATCGTAGCCGGACAGGCCGGTGACTTCGGCGACCGCTTCCTGCAGGGCAACCTGGATTTCCGCCAACGGCGGAATCGGCACCCAGACCGGAAGGTCGTCGTCCAGCACGTGATCTTCGCGCACATAGGCATGCGCCAGCACATAGTCGCCGAGCGCCTGGGTGTTGCGCAGCCCGGCGCAATGGCCAAGCATCACCCAGGCATGCGGCCGCAGCACGGCGATATGGTCGGTGATCGTCTTGGCATTGGAAGGGCCGACGCCGATGTTGACCATTGTGATGCCGCCATGGTTCGGCTTTTTCAGGTGATAGGCCGGCATTTGCGGCAGGCGCTGCGGCCCAACGCCTTCGCTGGGCGCGTTCTGCCCGGCTTTGGTCACGACATTGCCCGGCTCGACGAATTCCGCGTAACCGCCGCCGCCCTTCTCCATCAGGTCGCGGGCGCGGGCGACGAACTCGTCGATGTAGAACTGGTAGTTGGTGAACAGCACGAAGTTCTGGAAATGCTGCGGGCTGGTGGCCGTATAGTGGGTCATGCGGTGCAGCGAATAGTCGATGCGCTGCGCCGTGAACGGCGCCAGCGGCCTTGGTTCGCCGAAGGCCACTTCGAACGTGCCGTTGGCGATCTGGTCGTCGGTGCCGTCGAGATCCGGCACGTCGAACAGGTCGCGGATCGGCCGCTCGATGCGCTCCGCGGCGGCTCCGTCGACGTAAGTTCCCTCCAGGAAGGCGAAATGCAGCGGAATGGGCGTGGTCGATTCCGAGACCGTGACCGAGACACCGTGGTTGCGCATGATCAGGCGCAGCTGTTCGACCAGATAGCTCTCGAACAGGTGCGGCTGCGTGATCGTGGTGGCGAAATGGCCGGGTGTCGGCATATGGCCGTAGGCTTGGCGCGAGTCGACCTGGGTAAAGGAACTCGTGGTGACGCCGATCTCGGGATAGAAGGCGCGGTAGCGCTTGCTGCTGTCGCCGCCGGCGGCCGCCAGGGCCGCGAAGGCGTCGCGCAGGAACTTGGTGTTGCGGTCGTAAAGCAGCTGCAGTGCGGCAACTGCTTTTTCGGCGCTGTCGAAGCTTTGCCGGCCAAAAGGCTCCGGCATGACGACAGATTCGATGGCTTGGGGGTAGATTCGCTTTTCCATGGCTCAATATAGAGACTTGGACGAGCGGTTGGGAGGGGTGTCGCTGCCGAAGGCGCTCAAAGCGGAATTTTTCTTTATCCCCGCTGCAGGCTGACCAGCAGAACGAAACCCACGCCGGACTTCCTCAGGGCCGGCGCCTCGATCGTCGAGCCGGTGCCGCTACGCATCATCGGCACCGCCAGGACCGGCGCGGCCAGGAGCACCAGGATAAGCGCCGCCCGCGGCAGGAGCCGAAGGGTCTTGAGAGTGTTGGCGGCGATGCGGGTCATGATGTCTGAGCTTTCGAGGTCCGGGTTTCTTTGTTTCAGTGGCGAAGGTTGGTCGGGCAGGCGAGGCGGCATAGTCTGGTGGCTTCATCCCAGGAGCGGGGCGAACGGCCCGCTTCGGCGACGAGGATGGCGAAGAACATTCCAAACAGGCTCATCAGCAGGCAGACGATGGCGAAGCGGCGAGCAAGCATTGGGTCGTGTCTCCTTCAACGCGCTGGAGAATGCCCCAATGCCTCTGAACCGGCTCTGATGCCGGTGTTCATCTGCGGTTCAAATTGATTGACGGGATCTGGGCGGGTCGCCGGCGTGCGCGGCTACCGGCAGCGGGGGGCAAGAGCCCAGGGCTTGACGTGCCGGTGAAACGAAAACGGGGCCCGTCGGGCCCCGTCAGGATGTCACAAGGATAGGCTGATCAGAGCCTGTGCCAGGTCTGGCTCTTGCAGATCAGTCCGCCAAGCACGCAGCCGCTCATCTTGAGCGCGGTGCCCGACAATGTCGCCTTGCCCGAATAGGTCTTGTCGTTTGCAGGATCGGTGATGCTGCCGGCATATTTGTTGTCGCCCGCCGCCTTGAGCGAGCCGATCGTCTTGCCGGCATATTTGCCCGATTTGAGCGTGATGGAAAACGAGTCGCTGCCTGAAATGGCAGCGGTATCCCCGGCTTGCGTTTTCCAATTGCCCTCGATCGGATCGGCCGACGCCGCACCCGCCATGATCAATGTGGCTGCAAGAGCCAGGCTCACTTTTCGAAACATATCTTGCTCCCTTTGGATAGCCGGCCGAATTCTCCGCCTCGCCGGTCTGCCGCTTACGCAAACGTAAGCTAATCCAGCTCCTGGCAAAACAAAAGCGGTGCCGCTGCGGAAGATCTTGGCATTTCAAAGCCCCCTGAATTGACGCCGTCGGCGAGGAAATGAAAACGACCGGCGCGTCCTGTTTGTTTCCCGTGGTTAGCGGAGTGTTGATCGAGGCTCGGAAAATTTTCGTCGAATTTGACGAAAATCGGCTGAATTGCTGGCTTCGTATCCTTAACGAATTTCCACGTTTACCTATTGTTTTAGCTTTGTTTTCCTCAAATTAAGCACGCCATTTAACGGCGGATTCAAGCCTGATCGGCATTCTCGAAAGCATCGAAAGAGCGGCCCGGACAAGACGAACGGAGGCAGCTCTCGGGAGCCAAACAGGGGACTAAAATGGCACGTTTTGAAATGCTTGAAGCAGGTTTCGGCGCCATGGGAGCAACTGCCCAGGCCGACATTCTTTTCGAACTGGGCATGATGTATGCGACCGGTCGCGATTGCGAAACCGACGTCGTTGCCGCCCACAAATGGTTCAACATCGCCGCCATCAAGGGCTCGGCCCGTGCCGCGGAACTGCGCTCGGAACTGTCGGCCGCCATGTCGAAGGTCGAGATCGCCAAGGCGCTGCGCGAAGCCCGCGAATGGATGACCATGCACTAGATTTCCGGCAGGCGGGGACGCTCCGGCCAAGACCGCTCCAAGACGGTCGGGCCAAAACAGGGACAAGGCTGCGCAGACAGCCAGGCCACAGGCCATGAACGACAAGAATGCGGCAGCCGGACAGGCCCAAGCCGTGCGACGGACCATGATCCCGAAAAGAATCCGTTTCTTCGGATCATGGCAGGGACGACAGGGAAGGCCACGTTGGGGTTCGCGGCGCGGGGGCGCTGGGGAAACAGCCCGATAGGCAAACAGCCACGACCAGCCGGAACAAGGCTGGCGTGGCTTTTTGCGTCGATGAGGGTCCGCAGGCCCAATCGAGTGGCGCCAATGCGCCTAGACAGGCCCAATGAAGGATGAAATTGTCCCGCCTCTGGAAGAAGCGCGGCCGGGGCGGCCGCGCGTGAGTGGAGGAGTTCTATTGCCATGAAAAAAATGAGTATTTTGAGCGCGGCCATTTTCGGCCTGATGATGAGTGCGCCGGTGGCATTCGCCGACGACATCACCGTTTCGGTGGTCGGCCCGATGACCGGACAGCTCGCCACCATCGGCGACCAGTTCAAGCAGGGCGCACAGGCCGCCGCCGACGCCATCAACGCCGCCGGCGGCGTCAACGGCTCGATGATCAAGCTCGACATCGAGGACGACCAGTGCGATCCCAAGCAGGCCGTGTCGGTCGCCAACCGCATCGTCGCCAACGGCGTCAAGTTCATCGACGGCCATGCCTGCTCGGGCTCGAGCATTCCCGCTTCGGCCGTCTATGCCGAGGCCGGTGCGCTGATGATGAGCCCGGCTTCCTCGAACCCGGTGCTGACCGACGCGGCCGCCAAGGCCGGCTGGCCGACCATCATGCGCCTCTATACGCGTGACGATGCACAGGGCGCCTTCATCGGCCCGTGGATCGCCAAGAAATATGCCGGCAAGAATGTCGTCATCCTGCACGACAAGAGCGCTTACGGTCAGGGCGTGGCCGATGCCGTCAGGGCGACCATGAACACTGGCGGCCTCAAGGAAGTCTATTATGACGCCATCAATCCCGGCGAGAAGGACTATTCGGCGCTCGTCACCAAGCTGAAGGATCTCAAGGCCGACGTCGTCTATTTCGGCGGCTACCATCCTGAAGCCGGCCTGATCCTGCGTCAGTCGGCCGAACAAAACCTGAAGTTCCAGCTGATCATGCCGGACTCCATCGCCTCGCCGGAATTCTGGCAGGTTGCCGGCCCGGCTGGCGAAGGCACCATGTTCGTCTTCCCGTCGGACCCGCAGGCAAAGCCGGAAGCCAAGGCCGCTGTCGAGAAGATCAAGGCCGGCGGCTTCGTGCCGGAAGGCTTCACGCTGTTCTCCTACGCCGTGGTCCAGGCTTTCGCCGAAGGCATCAAGCGTGCCGGCAGCGACGATCCGGCCAAGGTTGCCGAGGCGTTGAAGAACGGCACGCCGATCAGCACCGTTGTCGGCGACGTCACCTTCGACGAGAAGGGCGACCTCAAGAACGCCAGCTACGACATCAACCAGTGGCATGACGGCAAGTACGCGCCGATCGCGCAGTAATCTCGGGTAATGATGTAATCCAAGGAAATGGCCGGGGTTTCCACCCCGGCCATTTTGTTGCCATTCGCGAAGCGTTCCGCTTATCGGCCCGCGGCAGCGGTCTGGGCGCTCTGTTCCTCTACGAACCGCACCAGCACAGTCCCGTCGGTGACCTGCGCCCCTTCCGCGGCGATCTCGGCAACCACCGCGTCATGCGGGGCGGCAATGGTGTGCTCCATCTTCATCGCCTCGAGGATCAGCAACGGTTGCCCCTTGATCACCGCGTCGCCCTTAGCCACGCGCACCAGCTTGACCAGCCCGGGCATCGGCGCGCGCAGGCTGCCGGAAGCGGCGGCCGCGTCGTCGCTCCGTGCCAACGGGTCCGTCACCGCGAATGTGTAGCCGACGGCGCCTTCGAACACCGTGATGTGGCCAGGCCAGCGGGCAAGGCGCGGAGCGGCGCGAAAATCATGCGAATTGGTGCTGTCATAGGGCGCATCGAGCGCCACCTGGAAGCGCCCGTCCGGCCGCACTGAAACCTTTGCCAGTATATCGGCCTCGCCGAACTTCAGCCGCGTGCGCCGCGCCACGCCGTGGAAATGCGCGTAGCCGGAAAGCGACGACCATGGGTCGTTCGATGGCGGCAAGGCTGCTGCGCCGGAGGCGGCAAGGGCTGCTGCCGAGACAATTTCGCCGGTCGGCAGCGCGACGCCGGTCAGTGCCGCCTGATGTCTGCCGATCAGGCCGGTGTCGACATCACCAGCACAAAAGTCGGGATCGGCGGCAAGGGCGGCAAGGAAACCGGTGTTGACGGTGGAACCGGCGATTTCGGTCCGCGACAGCGCCGCGCCGAGCGCTTCCAGCGCTGCTTGCCTGTCCTTTGCATGAACCACCAGCTTGGCGATCATCGGATCGTAATAGGGCGAGATGGCATCGCCGGCCCGCACGCCGGTCTCGACGCGCATCGTGGCGCCCTCGCAGGCCGCCTCAGGGAACTTCAGATGATGCAGCGTGCCCGTTGCGGGCAGGAACCCCTTTGCCGCATCCTCGGCATAGATGCGCGCCTCCAGGGCATGACCGCTCAGCGCGATCTCGCTCTGCGTCTTCGGCAGCTTTTCGCCGCTGGCAACCCGCAGCTGCCACTCGACCAGATCGGTGCCGGTGACCATTTCGGTGACGGGATGCTCGACCTGCAGGCGGGTGTTCATCTCCATGAACCAGAAGCGGTCGGGCTTGAGGCCTTGCGAGGCATCGACGATGAATTCGATGGTGCCGGCGCCTGAGTAGCCGATCGCCTTGGCGGCCTTCACTGCCGCTTCCGTCATCGCCTTGCGCAGCGCCGGCGTCATGCCGGGGGCAGGGGCTTCCTCGATCACCTTCTGGTGGCGGCGCTGCGCCGAGCAGTCGCGTTCGTAGAGATGCACCGCGTTGCCGAAATTGTCGCCGAACACCTGCACTTCTATGTGCCGTGGCTTGTCGACATATTTTTCGACAAGCACGCGGTCGTCGCCGAAAGCAGCCTTTGCCTCGCGCCGGGCGCTGGACAGCGCCTCGGAGAAATCATCGGGATGCTCGACGCGCCGCATGCCCTTGCCGCCGCCGCCGGCGCGCGCCTTGATCAGCACGGGATAGCCGATCTCGCGTGCCTTGGAGGCGAGCAGCACGATCTCCTGCGCTTCGCCATGATAGCCTGGAACGACGGGAACGCCGGCTTTCTCCATCAGCCGCTTGGCGGCGTCCTTCAGCCCCATGGCGCGGATCGAGGCCGCCGATGGGCCGATGAAGGTGAGCCCCGCCGCCACCACCTGGTCGACGAAATCAGGATTTTCCGACAGGAAGCCGTAACCGGGATGGATGGCCTGCGTCCCCGTCGAAAGCGCCGCCGCAACAATCCGGTCCCCCCGCAAGTAACTCTCACCGACCGGCGAGGGGCCGATGTGAACGGCCTCGTCGGCCATCTCGACATGCAGGGATTTCGCGTCGGCGTCAGAATAGACGGCGACGGTGTGCACGCCCATCTTGCGGGCCGTGCGGATGACACGGCAGGCGATCTCGCCCCGATTGGCGATCAGGATCTTGCTGAACATGGAGCCTCCGTAGCCAGGCCTTGCTGAAAGCGACGCAGGCGTTCCTTCGCGCCCCCTCTGGGTCGCAAACCTATATGGATAGGCTTTCCGTTTGCCGGATGCTGCCTTGCAGTTCGGCACTTGATATAGAGCGCCCCCTTACCAAGGGAGCGCTCTACGAGCGAAGCGCATGTGCCTATTTCGATGCCGAGATCGCGCAGCCGCCACTTGCGGTCTTTAGCTTCCAACGCGTCAATCCAGCCTGGCAGTTGCGCAGCGCCATCTCCTCCGCGGCCTTCTGGGAAGGTGCGTTGAGCTTCGTCCCGCAGATGATGTAGAGGTCGACGACTCGCGAATAAAAGGTCGCGGCGTAGGCCGAATGACCGCTCGCCGCAACGTAGCCCTTGTAGGCAACGTTGCATTCGCCCGAGCCCACGGTCGGCGGAAAACGCACGTCTCCCTTGCTTCCTGCGAGTGATCCGGCCTGGCCGGCGCCAGCTGTGGTGAATATTAGTATGGATGCAAGTATCGAGGCAGCCATCCCCCGGCAATATTTCAGTTCCATTCCCACCCTGTCCCCATTGCATTGCACGGGACAAGCAGTAGCGAATATTTTGTCTCGACGCCAGTTCGCCAGCGGAGATTCGACGCTGCCTATGCTGATGAATCGATTGGTCCATACAGTTCAACCCTTCCGGAGCGCAGCAACGGTTCGCCGGTATAGTTCCGCCGTATGCTCGTCGAAGCAGCAGAAGATGACGGTTTCGGGCATGGGTTTCTCTTCAATGATCATGCTGACAGTACCGACGGCGATTTCGGTCGCCTCAGCCCTGGGGTAGCGGTAAACACCGGTCGAGATCGCGGGAAACGCCACCGAATGGCAATCATTGGCGGTCGCGAGTTCCAGCGACCTGCGATAGCAAGAGGCCAGCAGTTCGGCTTCGCCCTTGCCGCCGCCCTGCCAGACCGGCCCGACCGTGTGGATGACATGTCGAGCCGGCAGCTTGTAACCCTTGGTGATCTTGGCGTCGCCGACCCTGCATCCGTTCAACATCCGGCATTCGACCTCGAGCTCACGACCCGCCGCGCGGTGGATGGCGCCATCGACTCCACCGCCGCCGAGAAGCGAGGTGTTGGCGGCATTGACGATGGCGTCGACATCCAGCTTCGTGATGTCCCCGGTGTGAATGCGGATCCTGTCCAACGCCTTGCTCATCTCACATCCTGAACACGCCGAAGCGCGTGTCCTCGATCTCGGCGTTGAGCGACGCGGAAAGGCTGAGCGCCAGCACCTCGCGCGTCTTCGCCGGATCGATGATGCCGTCGTCCCAGAGGCGGGCCGACGAGTAGAGCGGATGGCCCTCATGCTCGTATTTCATCAGGATCGGCTTCTTGAATTTCGCTTCCTCCTCGGCGCTCCACTCGCCGCCCTTGCGCTCGATGCCTTCGCGCTTGACCATGGCGAGCACGGTTGCCGCCTGTTCGCCGCCCATCACCGAGATGCGCGCATTCGGCCACATCCACAGGAAGCGCGGCGAGTAAGCGCGGCCGCACATGCCGTAATTGCCGGCGCCGAACGAGCCGCCGATGATCACGGTCACCTTCGGCACCCTGGCGGTGGCAACCGCCATCACCAGCTTGGCGCCATCCTTGGCAATGCCGCCGGCCTCGTATTTCCGGCCGACCATGAAGCCGGTGATGTTCTGCAGAAAGACCAGCGGGATCCCGCGCTGGCAGCACAGCTCGATGAAATGCGCGCCCTTCAGCGCGCTTTCGGAAAACAGCACGCCATTGTTGGCGATGATGCCGACCGGCATGCCGTGGAGATGGGCAAAACCGGTGATCAGCGTCGTGCCGTAATTCTGCTTGAACTCGTCGAACTCGGAACCGTCGACGAGGCGCGCGATCACCTCGCGCACGTCATAGGGCTGGCGCAAATCGGTCGGCACGACGCCGTAGAGTTCATCCGCCGGATGAAGCGGCGGAATCGATCTCTGTAAGTTCAGGCTTACGGTCTTGTTCCGATTCAGGTTTTTGACTATGCGCCGGCAGATGGCGAGCGCATGTTCGTCGTCCATCGCATAGTGGTCGGCAACGCCGGAGAGCCGCGTATGCACATCCGCGCCCCCCAGATCCTCGGCGCTGACGTCCTCGCCGGTGGCCGCCTTCACCAGCGGTGGGCCGCCGAGAAAAATGGTTGCCTGGTTGCGCACCATGATCGTCTCGTCCGACATCGCCGGCACATAGGCGCCTCCGGCCGTGCAGGACCCCATGACACAGGCGATCTGCGGGATGCCGGCAGCCGACATGTTGGCCTGGTTGTAGAAGATGCGGCCGAAATGCTCGCGGTCGGGAAACACCTCGTCCTGGTTGGGCAGATTGGCGCCGCCGCTGTCGACCAGATAGATGCAGGGCAGATTGTTCTGCAGCGCGATTTCCTGCGCGCGCAGATGCTTTTTCACCGTCAATGGATAGTAGGTGCCGCCCTTCACCGTGGCATCGTTGACGACGACCATCACCTCGGTGCCCTCGACCCGGCCGACGCCGGCGATCATGCCGGCCGAGGAAATCTCCTCGCCATACATCGACCACGCCGCGAACTGGCCGATCTCGAGGAAGGGCGAACCAGTGTCGAGCAATTGTGCCAGGCGTTCGCGCGGCAGCAGCTTGCCACGCGAAATATGGCGCTCGCGCGCCTCCTCCGAGCCGCCGCGCTCGACGGTCACGGCCTTTTCGGCGATGTCGGCGACCAGCGCGCGCATGCGATCGGCATTGGCGCGGAAGATGTCGGAGGAGGGGGAGATCTGAGTCTGCAGGACGGCCATGCTCACACCCCCTCCGCCATGATCTCGCGGCCGATGAGCCAGCGCCGGATTTCGCTGGTGCCGGCGCCGATCTCGTAAAGCTTGGCGTCGCGCAGCAGCCGGCCGGTCGGATAATCGTTGATGTAGCCGTTGCCGCCCAGCAGCTGGATGGCGTCCAACGCCATCTGCGTCGCCTTTTCGGCGGCGAACAAAACACAGCCGGCGGCGTCCTTGCGGGTGGTCTGGCCGCGGTCGCAGGCGGCCGCGACGGCGTAGACGTAGGCGCGCGCGGCGTTCATCACCGTGTACATGTCGGCAAGCTTGCCTTGCACCAGCTGAAACTCGCCGATCGGCTGGCCGAACTGCTTGCGTTCGTGCACATAGGGAATCACCACGTCGAGGCAGGCTGCCATCAGGCCGATCGGGCCGCCGGCGAGCACCGTGCGCTCATAGTCTAGGCCCGACATCAGCACCTCGACGCCGCGTCCTTCCTCATGCAGCAAATTGTCGAACGGCACCTCGACATTTTCAAACACCAGTTCGCCGGTGCTGGAACCGCGCATGCCGAGCTTGTCGAGTTTCTGCGCCACGGAAAACCCTGCAAAAGCCTTTTCGACGATGAAGGCGGTGATGCCGCGCGATTTCCGCTCCGGATCGGTCTTGGCATAGACAACCAGCGTATCCGCGTCCGGGCCGTTGGTGATCCACATCTTGGTGCCGTTGAGCACATAGCGGTCATTGCGCTTTTCGGCGCGCAGTTTGAGCGAGACGACGTCCGAGCCGGCGCCGGATTCAGACATCGCCAACGCGCCGACACGCTCGCCCGAACACAGCGGCGGCAGGAACTTTTCCTTCTGCGCCGGCGTCGCCCAGCGGTTGATCTGGTTGACGCAGAGGTTGGAGTGGGCGCCGTAGGAAAGACCGACCGAAGCCGACGCGCGGGAGATTTCCTCCACCGCAATCACATGGGCGAGATAACCCATGCCGCTGCCGCCGAAATCGGGATCGGCGGTGATGCCGAGCAGGCCGAGTTCGCCGAGCTCGCGCCACAGATGCACCGGAAATTCGTTCTGGCGGTCGATATCGCCGGCGATCGGGGCGATCCTGTCCTGGGCGAAGCGCCGCACCATATCGCGCAGCGCCTCGATGTCCTCGTCATGCCCGAAGCTGAGCGTGTTGGTGTACATGGCGTTCCTCCCGCCGCATGACCTCGAAAATCGACTTCGATTTTCGGAAAGGATCATGCGCAAAATTCAAGTGCTACAGCGTCCTTTGCACGTCCGAGGGACGTGCGGCGCTGTCGGTATCCATCCTCGCGCCAACCAGGCGCATTGTCATCGAAAGATATGTCGCCGTCACTTCAGTGACCGACAGCCGCTCGCCCGGGCGAAACCAGACGATGACGCCGGTCATCATCTGGATCAGCGCCATGGCCGTCAGACCGGTGTCCTCGATGCTGAAGTCGCCGGCCTCGGCGCCTTCGCGCAGGATGCTGCGCAGTTCCTTTTCGTAGGCTGTGCGCATGCGCAGGATCTGTGTCAGCCTGTCGGGCGACAGGCTGCGCAGTTCCATGTTCGACACATGCGTGGCATGCCGGCGCTCGATGTGGAAGGCGATGTGGTTGCGCACATAGGCCGCAAGCTGCTCCGCCGGATCTGCATCGGTTGGCCTCGCGTGTTCCCAGGCCTGGCGAAGCCCCTCCATGTGCTCGCGCATCAGCGTGAACAGCAGGTCTTCCTTGGTCGGGAAATAGCGGTAGAGCGCGGCCGCCTGCACGCCGACCTCGGCCGCCAGCCGCCGCATCGACATCGCCTCGTAGCCATGGCGTGCGATCAGGTTGACCGCCGCTTCGCGGACTGCCGCCTCGGTTCGCTCGCCGTCGGATCCCGTGGTGCGCGCCATGTTCGCCTCGTCAAGCCGACAATAATAAAACGAACGTTCAATTAATTCAAGAGTGTCGGGCTAGTCAAGTAATGCGCATGCGCCTATGCGACGATTTTGAAATCTCCAGGCGCGGTCCAGGTCTCGATCTCCTCGACATCGACCCGCGAGACTGAAGCGCCCACCGGGCCCTGCCAAAGCCGTTCGATCATGGACGAAACCGCCGTTTCGGCGCCGGCGAGCCATGCCGTTACCGTGCCGTCTCTTTCGTTGCGCACCCAGCCCACCAGCCCAAGCCCTGCCGCTTCGCCTCTCGCCCAGATCCTGTAGCCGACGCCTTGCACCCTGCCGTGTACGCGGGCCTGCACGGCCCTTTTCCGATCGTTCATCGTGCGCTCCCTTGCATAGAGTCTGGCGCAGGATCGAGCGAAGGCAACTGGCTTGAGGGGGACTATCGAACAGAAGCCGAGGCTTGCTCGCAAGATGGATGACTTGATCCAATAAAAAGTTGACTTGATCAACTTTTACGCAATGATCCATCGATGTGGAATCTCAGGGAGGGCGCATGACATGCCAGCCGATCGGAGTGCCTTGGTCCGCGATCTCAGATGCTTCAACCGGTTCTATACCGGCCTGGTCGGGCTGCTCGACGAAACCTTGACGCACAGCGCCTTTACGCTGACCGAGGCGCGGGTGCTGTTCGAACTGGGCCGTCGACCTGGCCGTATTGCTGCCGCCCCTGGCGGCAAGGCAGGCTTTCTGGCACGGGCGTTTCAAACCGATTTCGGGCCAGCAGCGTCCGGCATTGCCAGGGAACTCCAACTGGATCCGGCCTATGTCACGAGAATCCTTAGAAAACTCTTTGCCGCGGGCTTCACCGAAATGCGCACCGGCCCTGGGGCTCTGCGCGGTCGCGTCCTCTCGCTCACCGTTCGCGGCCAGGCCGCGCTTGCCACACTCCAGGCAGCCGCGGATCGCGATCTCACCCGCCTGACCGTGGACCTGGGCGACGAGGAAGCGGCCGAGTTGTCGGATATATTGGCACGCGTCAGGCATCTGCTAAGCGCAGCGCCAGCATCCGAACGCAGCTGAATTGCCTAGTTCCCCCGCGCCGCCGCCAGCGCGCCCGGCAATTCCTCGGCAAAGATATCCAGTTCGTGGTCGAGGCCGACGCTGACGCGAATGCAGCGGTCGAGTCCTGGCGCCATCGGCTTGCGGATGAACACATCACGTGACAGCAGACCTTGCAGCACTTTCAGCGCGAAGGGGCCGTCATGGCCGCAGTCGATGGTGACGAAATTGGTCGCCGAGGCCAGCGGCTTCAACCCGTTCTGCTCGGCGATATCAGCGATGCGCCGGCGCCCGGCAGACACCCGCGCCACCACCGTCTCGAGATAGGGCTGGTCGGCGAGTGCCTCGACGCCGGCGATCTGCGCCATGCGGCTGACGCCGTAATGGTTGCGGATCTTCTCGAAGTCGCGGATCACCTGCGCCTCCGCAATCGCATAGCCGCAGCGTATCCCGGCAAGCCCATAAGCCTTTGAAAAGGTTCGCATGCGGATGACATTTGGTCGCGAGATATCGATCGGCGGCAGGGCCGAGGCCGGCCCCAATTCGCCATAGGCCTCGTCGAGCACCAGCATGGTGGTCTCAGGCAATGCCTCGATGAAGCGGATCACCTCGTCCGCTTCCCACCAACTGCCCATCGGATTGTCCGGGTTGGACAGATAGACCAGCGGGGCCTTCTCCTTGACGACCGCCTTAAGCAAACCATCCAGGCTTTCGCGGTCGTTCTCGTAAGGGACTGTCACCAGCCGCCCGCCGACGCCGGCAATATGGAAGTTGAAGGTTGGATAAGCGCCGAGCGAGGTGACCACGGCATCGCCAGCCGCCACATACATGCGCGCCACCAGGCTGAGCAGCCCGTCGATGCCTTCGCCGACAACGACGTTCTCGATCGCCACGTCATGATGCGCGGCAGCCGCGACCTTCAGCTCGTAATTGTCGGGATCGCAATACATCCACTGATCGCGCGCCACGCGCTCCATGCGGGCGATGACGCGTGGCGATGGGCCAAAACTGCTCTCATTGGCGCCGATGCGGGCACGAAAAGCCCGCCCGCGTTCACGCTCCTGCGCTTCCGGGCCGACAAAAGGCACGGTCGAGGGAAGTGCTGCGATAAGCGGCGAAAGGGCAGGGCGCAGACGCATGGGGGAAGCTCGCTTGGAAAGGGCCTCCTTGCTAGCGTGACCAGCCTGGCCGTGCAAGCACCCTGCGATCTGCAGCCGTAACGCCGGATTCCGTCGCCTCTTTTTGCTAGCGAAGGACCATGAACAATCGTCTGCCGCCCGCCTGGTCGAAGCATCAGAAAATTTCGTCCGGACCGAAATCACCCATCCGAAAGCAAGCCCACTACCCGTGCACAGGCTGATGATGCATTGCTCAGGCAGGCTGTCGAATTGCATCGGGCAAATCGGTTGCTGGATGCGGAGGCACTTTGTCAGCGCGTATTGGCTCATAAACTGGACATCCTTTGCGCTCGGCCTAGACCAAATGGCCATTCGGTTTGTTGAGCGAGTGGTAAAAGAGGTCCCTCAAAATCTGCACTACCATTTGACACTGGGTGAGACCTATTTGAAGGTCGGCGAGCATGTGCATGCGATGAGGCATTTGAACGTGCTTGCGAGCTGAATGCCGACTGGGTTGAGGCGCTTTGCGCGCTGGTCGCGCCTACGCCGAATTCGGCAAGGCCGACATCGTGGCGCCGCCTTATGAGAAAGCGCTCAAGATCGACGGCGGCCGTCCCGCTATCCGGATGGGGCTGGCCAATGCGCTTGTGAGTCTCGGCCGGATGGTTGAGGCGACATGGCCTGATTGATGTGATTCGAAGTCTGCAGGGCATAGGGTGGCGGAGAGGATGGGATTCGAACCCACGAGAAGCTTTTGACCTCTACTCCCTTAGCAGGGGAGCGCCTTCGACCACTCGGCCACCTCTCCGTTGCGCCGCTGGATAAAGAAAAGCGCCGGCACAATCAACAAGCCCCGGCCATTATCTCGGAAAAAGAAGTCATTCTGTCGAAAAATAATCGCATGCCGCGCCGTGGCTTTCCCAGCGGCGGCGGTTCTGCGGCGAATCCCTGGCACGTGATTCGTCGCCTCGCCTTGATTCCGTCAGCCGGTTGCCGGATGTGCCCGTGAATATGGGGGTTAGGGCGGCCCTGATGGTTAACGAGTGCTTTCTGAGTTGGGCCAAGTCGCGTCATTTGTGCAACAACGCTGGGGGATAGCAGCCGAACAGCCCTTTCGTCCGTAGGCCAGGCTGTTCGCCGCCATCAGGAGCCGCAGCGAGGATGCCTACAGGCTTTCAGTCTTCCTGGTCGACAGCGGCTGCCGTCTCGGCGGGGCGCTCGGACTGATCTTGAACGACATCCAGGAACATCGCGTTTCCTTCTGGATCACCAAATCCGGCCTCAGCCGCGCCATTCCGATGACCGAACGGGGTCAGGCCGGCGCGGCGAAGCCAGCGAAAGCGTCAGGGAAAAGCTCAAAGGCCAAATAGTTCCAAAGGCCTGTATATACTGTCATGGTGACCTCAGGACCAGATCTGGTCTTAGGGTTTACTTTGTTTGGTGTCTGCGCTCAGCCCGATCGAGGAAGGTCGCTATATCGCCGGGCAAGCTGCCAGTTTCGAGGAAAGGGGCGTGGCCCTGGCCCTCGACCGCGATCGCTTCGATCATCGGATGGCGCTGGCGCATCTGCTCCAGAGTTTCAGGCGACAACAGCCTGGAATTGGCGCCACGGATAGCGAGCAGGGGAATGGCTACCAACGCCTCGAACTGCGGCCACAGCGCCGGCAATGGCTGTGACAGGTCAAGATTGGCGACCATATCGACCAGTTTCGGATCAAAATCCGGCAACAGCCCTTGATCCGTCTCACGGTAGAGCGCTCCCACCATCCGCGTCCAGTCGGCGTCGGTGAGCTTGGAAAAATCCTTGCCGTGAACGCTGCGCTGGGCATCCATCGCCTCGGTGAAGGTTTTCGGCTTCGACGTGCGTTCGAGATAGGACTGGATGTGGGCGAGGCCGGCCGGCTCGATCACCGGCCCGATGTCGTTGAAAACAATGGCTTTCAGCACGGCCGGGCGCAGCGCGCCAAGCACATGGATGATCAGCCCGCCGCGTGAGGTGCCGATGAAGGCCGCCCCCTCAATGCCAAGCGCGGCCAGCCCGGCAAGGATGTCGCTGGCCTCGACGCCGACATTGTAGTGGCTGACATCGGGATCGTAGGCCGACTGTCCGCGTCCGCGATAGTCGAAGGCAACCACTTGGCGCGGTACCGGCGATCGCGTCGAAAGATAAAGTGCCAGCTCATGAAAATCCCGCGCGTTGCGGGTCAGGCCGGGCAGGCAGATGACCGGCCAATGTCCGGGCTTCGCTTCGCCATAGAGGCGGGCATGAAGTCTCAGCCCGTCTGGCGCTACGTAGAAGAAGTCGGGAAAACCTCCGGTGCTCGACATCTGAAAGGACTCCCTGTCTGGATCGTCTGCGACTGCTACAGACGAGGGCAGGGATGGTCAAATAGAAGGAGCGACGCTCGGTCGCCTCTCAAGCCGTCAGCGTCCTCAGTTGCGCCCGTTCACGAGGTCGCCGACAATGTCGTATTTGCCGGAAATACGCATCTTGTAGACCTCGTAATTCTCCATCACGCGCTGCACGTAACTTCTTGTTTCCGTGTAGGGAATCCGCTCGATCCAGTCCACCACCGCATCGATGTCCTTGCCGCGCGGGTCGCCGTATTTCGCCACCCACTGGCTGGCCCGGTTGGGGCCGGCATTGTAGCCGGCGAAGGTCAGCACGTAGGAGCCGTTGAAGCGATCGAGCTGCTCGCCGAGGAAGGCCGAGCCGAGTGTGGCGTTGTAGCCGGCGTCGGTGGTCAGCCGTGCCTGCGAAAACTGCAACCCGGCCTTCTTCGCCAGTTGCTTGGCGGTTCCCGGCATCAGCTGCAGCAGCCCGCGCGCGCCGGCGCTGGATACGGCACCGATGTTGAATTCGCTCTCCTGGCGGGCAATCGCATAGGCAAGCGCCTTGCCCGAGCCGGAAATATTGGCCGAATCAGGAATGACGCCGAGCGGATGCGACAGCGCGCCGACATCGATGCTGCGCGCGCCGGCGATCTTGCCGACCTTCAGCGCCATGAAATGGTTGCCCTGCTTCTCGGCAAGGACAGCAAGCAGCGCCAGTTCGCCTGGGCTGGTCAACTGGCCGGCGAGGTCGCGATAGAGCGTTTCGGCATAGCGATCATAGCCTGCCTCCTGCAGCCGCTTGATCGCGCTGACCGCCTCGCGGCCGGCAAAATTCTGCCGGTCGGCGGCACTGGGCATGGGATAGACGATGTTGAGCGCCTGCCGGCCGACACGTTCGGCGGCAAGCTGCCCGTAAAAGGTCGTCCCATAATTGGCGGCGCGCCCAAAATAGTCCTTGGCGCTGCCGGGACCGCCGACTTCCGCGGCACGGCCGAGCCAGTAATAGGCGCGCGACAGGGTCATCGGCCCTTGGGCAAGGTCGGCGATGCGCGAAAAATGCGTCGCGGCAAGCTTGGGGTCGTTGAGGCCACGCAGCGCATACCAGCCGGCATGGAACTCGGCCTCGGCCGCATTGGCTGCACTTTCGGCGGCATGCGTGGCGACAATCGTGTACGCCGTCTTCATGTCGCCTTGGTCAACCAGTTCGCGCGACAGCACCCGGCGCTCGACCCACCAGGCGTCCGGGTCGACCAGAGCCTCGCGGTCCGTCGGCGCCTTCATCACCACGGCGGCGGCGCCAGCAAAATCCTCCTGCTTGCGCAGATACTCGGCCTGCGCGAAGAAATAGCCGGCAGAACGCTGGGATGCCGGGACCGCCTTCAACAGCTTCAACGCATTCCTGTCGCCTCTGTCGGCCGCGGCCCAGGCCTCGGCAAACTGCTGGGCGCCGGCAAGACCGGCAATGCGCAGCGCGGAATTCACCCGGTCGGCATAAAACATACGGTCCATGCGAAAACGGTGGTCGGCGGCAGGGATAAGACCGCCGAATTCCTTGATCAGCGACGTCTCGTCCTTGGCTTCCAGGACCGTGGTGCGCCAAAACGGCGACAGCACCGAGCGTGCCGCCTTGAGATTGCCCGTCGCCACATAGGCGCGGGCGAGAACCATGACGCCTTCGAATGTCTGCGGCTGGCTGCCATCGAACGCCGCAATGACGATGTCGGAAGCGGGGTTTTCTCGATAGAGCGCCCGCTCGCTGTTCTTGCGCAAGGCAATGGTGCCCGGCCAGTTGGGCAGCATCTTCGCGGCGGCGGCGATGTCGCCGCTCGGAACCTTGTCGCCGCCGTATAGTGCGATCGCCCAGGCCAGTATGTGCTGGTCGAGCGATTGAGCGGGAAGCGCATCGCGAACACCGCGAGCGCCGGGAATATCACCGGCCGCCAGCGCGTCCAGCCCGCTCTTCAGCAGCAAGACGCTGGGCGAGGGGCCCTGCTGCGCGCTGTCCTGCGGGCTCGGCATCGGGATCGCCGCGGTGGCCCGCGCATCCACGCTGCCGCTGATCGCCACACCGGGCATCAGCGCGGCGATGGCGCCAAGCAGCGCGAAGAGGTGAGGCCGACGGGTCGGCATGGTCTCGTGTCTTCCTTGGTTCAGCATTCTACCAGCAGGCGAAGATACCTCGAAGCCTAGACTTAGGTCGTGAAGGGCTCGTAAACAAAGAGTTATCAAGGCTGTTCGAATTGCGCTTGCTGGCACCATGGCAATGCTTGCCGCGCAACCATGTCGAGACTATGGTGCGCCGCTTCGCTTTCGGTTAGAAGGCGCGCACGACAAACTGATCGACAAACACCGATGCATGTCGCCCAAAAGTGGATACCGGTTTTGGGACAGCGACATGCATAAACAAACAAGTCCCAAGGAGTTGGACGACATGCTGAGAGGCTCGCTTACTGCGCTCGTGACACCGTTCGAAAAGAGCGGACGTTTCGACGAGAAAGCCTTTCGCGCCTTTGTCGAATGGCAGCTCGCGGAAGGCACGACGGGTCTGGTTCCCGTTGGCACCACTGGCGAGTCGCCGACACTGTCGCACGATGAGCATCGCAATGTCGTCAAGGTCTGCATCGAGGTGGCCAAGGGCCGTGCTCCGGTCGTCGCCGGCGCCGGTTCCAACAACACGGCGGAAGCCGTCGGCCTCGTGCAGTATGCCGAAAAGGTTGGCGCCGATGCCGCCCTGGTCGTCACGCCCTATTACAACAAGCCGACGCAGCGCGGCCTCTACGAGCATTTCGCCGCCGTCGCCAGGGCGACCAAGCTGCCGATCATCATCTACAACATCCCGCCGCGTTCGGTGATTGACATGATGCCGGAGACGATGGGGCGGCTGGCTCACGACTTCAAGAACATCGTCGGCGTCAAGGACGCGACCGGCAAGGTCGAGCGTGTGTCCGAGCAGCGCATGACCTGCGGCAAGGATTTCATCCAGCTTTCTGGCGAGGACGCCTCGGCGCTCGGCTTCAACGCCCATGGCGGTGTCGGCTGCATTTCGGTGACTTCGAACGTCGCGCCGCGGCTGTGCGCCGAATTCCAGGAGGCGACGCTTTCCGGCGACAGCGCCAAGGCGCTGGAATTGCAGGATCGTCTCTTGCCCCTGCACAAGGCGATCTTCCTGGAGCCCGGCGTGTCCGGCGCCAAATACGCGCTGTCGAAGCTGGGCAAGGTCGAGAATGTGCTGCGGTCGCCGCTGGTCACGGTCGAGGAATCGACCGCGGCGAAGATCGATGCGGCCATGAAGCACGCCGGCTTGATTAATTGAGGATGAGGCGCCACCTCTCCACATCATGAATCAAGTCAGAAAAGCCGATCCCAACAACAAGACCGTTGCGGAAAACCGCAAGGCACGGTTTTCCTATGAGGTGCTCGACACGATCGAGGCCGGCTTGGTCCTGACCGGCACCGAGGTCAAGTCCCTGCGCCAGGGCCAGGCCAATATCCAGGACAGCTATGCCTCGGTCGAAGGCGGCGAGATCTGGCTGATCAATTCCTATCTGCCCGAATATCTGCAGGCCAACCGCTTCAACCACGAGCCCAGGCGGCGGCGCAAACTCCTGCTCAACAAGCGCGAGATGGCCAAGCTGTCGCAGAGCGTCGACCGCGAAGGCATGACGCTGGTGCCGCTGAAAATCTATTTCAACGACCAGGGCCGCGCCAAGCTGCTGCTCGCCGTCGGCCGCGGCAAGAAATTGCACGACAAGCGCGAGACCGAGAAACAGCGCGACTGGTCGCGTGAGAAGGGCCGGCTCTTGAAGGAGCGTGGGTGAGAGACATCAGGCGGTAGCCCTCGAAAAGCCAGTTTGGCTTCCAAATTTCGGGCAAGCGCAATCGGCAGATACCAGAGGGGATCGCTTTGAAGAACCGGATCATCCTCTGGGGATTGATGAGCCTGGCGTTTGCAGCGATGGCGGTGGCCGGCGGCTTCTTCTACTTCCACACCTATTCTCCCGACCGTAGCAAATATCCGGTCAGAGGCATCGACGTCTCGCATCATCAAGGCCAGATCGACTGGCGGCGCGTTGCCGCCGACGATGTCGCCTTCGCCGTCATCAAGGCGACCGAGGGCGGCGATCATGTCGATCGTGCTTTTGCCACCAATCTACGTGAGGCCCGCGCGGCCGGCCTTGCCGTAGGCGCCTATCATTTCTTCACCTTCTGCCGGCCCGGCGCCGACCAGGCGAAGAATTTCATCTCGGTGGTACCGCACGATCAGCCCTTGCTGCCGCCGGTCGTCGATGTCGAGTTCGGCGGCAACTGTCCGCAGCGCCCATCGCCCGAGCAACTGAATGCTGAACTCCAGGCTTTCCTCGGACCTGTCGAGCAGGCATTCGGCAAGACGGCGATCGTCTATCTGACCGATGAGGCCGAGGCTGCCTATGCCGGGCAGATCGCCGCTCGCCCGCTCTGGCTTCGCTCGCTGCTGGTGGAACCTGACCGCCACGACTGGATCTACTGGCAGTACCACAATCGCGGGCGCATAGACGGTATCGAGGGTGACGTCGACCTGAACGTTCTGCAGGGCGGGCCGGAGAAATTGGCGGCGCTGCTTGCGCCGGCGCATTGAGGAGTGAATCTATATCTTCAGGAACGCCGCGATCTCGCTGAAAACGCTGACGAACATCGCCTCGGTCAGCACGCCCGTATTGGTGTTGTAGCGTGAGCAGTGATAGCTGGAAAACAGCGTGATGCCAGCGGCCGGCAACTGCCCGCCATGCCTGAATGGATAGGCGGCGACGCGCTCGCCGAGCGCCCGCACGGTCGACTGGTGCGCGATCGATCCGAGCGCCAGCACCGCGCGTAGCTTGGGAAAGCGTGCAATCGTCGGCACCAGGAAGCTGCGGCAGGTCGAGATTTCGGCGCCGACAGGCTTGTTCTCCGGCGGCACGCAGCGCACGGCATTGGTGATCGCCGTGCCGACAAGCTCCAGCCCGTCATCGGGCCGCGCCTTGAACTCACCGCGTGCAAAGCCGTGCGCGATCAGCGTCGAGTAGAGCAGGTCGCCGGCATAGTCGCCGGTGAAGGGGCGGCCGGTGCGGTTGGCGCCGCGCAGACCAGGCGCCAGCCCGACGATCAGAAGTTGGACGGTGTCCTCACCCTGCGGCGGCAGGAAGGTCGGCACCGGCGCGTTGAACCATGACGGCTCGCGTTGCCGCCACTCGGCGATGAAGTCATGCAGCCGCGGGCAGAGCGGGCAGTCGCGGCTGGGTTCGGAAGCGGCGAGGGCGGTCAAGGTGCCCGGCCTCAGTAGTCGTCCTCATCGACTTCCGCCGGTTCGGGCCGGCGCACGGGCCGCTCGGAAGGATCGCGGCCGACTTCGTTCTTCAGCGTCGTCAGGTCGATGAAATGGTCGGCCTGGCGGCGCAGATCATCCGAGATCATCGGCGGTTGCGAGGCCATGGTCGAGACGATCGACACCTTGCGGCCGCGCCGCTGCAGCGCCTCGACCAGCGTGCGGAAGTCGCCGTCGCCGGAGAAAATGACATAGTGGTCGACGACATCGGCGAGCTCCAGCGCATCGACCGTCAGTTCGATGTCCATATTGCCCTTGATCTTGCGGCGGCCGGTCGAGTCGGTGAACTCCTTGGCCGGCTTGGTCACCACCTTGAAGCCGTTATAATCGAGCCAGTCGATCAGCGGGCGGATCGAGGAGTATTCCTGATCCTCGACCAGCGCCGTGTAATAATAGGCGCGCAAGAGATAGCCGCGCTTCTGGAAACTCGACAACAGCTTGCGATAGTCGATGTCGAAGCCGAGCGCCCGCGACGTAGCGTAGAGATTGGCACCGTCGATGAACAAGGCGATTTTTTCACGTGGGTCGAACATGGAAAATATTCCTTTTCGAAAAATGCGGCCGTCTAAACGAAATGCGGTAGCGACTATCGGTCGGGCTCATAATAAACCGGCTGACCTTGTCCATCCGAGATAACGCCAGTTTGGTGGCAATCCAAGGCGTGATGGGGCAATGCAAGCAATTGTGATCGCGGCGTCGAGCGAACGACGCGGGCGGTTTGCCAAATCCGGTGTTTAGGCAGGGATTGGGCGCCAACAGTCCCGCCAATGCCATGATGCTTGTATTTTGGCGGCGTTCGGGTTATGGACCGCGCCTGTTTTCCATCAAATCCAGGCATGAAAGGGGCAGTCCATGGCCCGCGTAACCGTTGAAGATTGCATCGACAAGGTCGACAACCGCTTCGAGCTGGTGCTTTTGGCCGGCCATCGTGCTCGCCAGATCAGCCAGGGCGCGCAGATCACCGTTCCTCGCGACAACGACAAGAACCCGGTCATTGCCTTGCGCGAGATCGCCGACGAGACACTGTCGCCCGACGACCTCAAGGAAGATCTGATCCATTCGCTGCAGAAGCATGTCGAGGTCGACGAGCCCGAGGCCGATGGCGAGGTGATCGCCGACCAGACCGGCGGCGCTGTCGCGGCCACCGAAACCGACGAAGCCGAGGACAACATCACCTTCGATCGCATGACCGAGGAAGACCTGCTGGCCGGCATCGAAGGTCTGGTACCGCCGGAAAAGAGCGACGACTACTAAGAGAGTTTTCTGGACCTGCCCGGAACACGTTTCCGGCACTTCCGTCCCGGCAGTTTCGTGGCTATCTATGACATGCGCCGTACAGCAGTGCGGCGCATGATTCATTTCATCGCTGAGAGATTCCGCCCATGATGCGTCAGTATGAGCTTGTCGAGCGCGTCCAGCGCTACAAGCCTGACGTCAACGAGGCGTTGCTCAACAAGGCCTATGTCTATGCCATGCAGAAGCATGGCCACCAGAAGCGCGCTTCCGGCGATCCCTATTTCTCGCATCCGCTCGAAGTCGCCGCCATCCTCACCGAAATGCACATGGACGAGGCGACGATCGCCGTCGCTTTGCTGCACGACACGATCGAGGACACCACGGCGACGCGGGCCGAGATCGACGATCTGTTCGGCCCCGAAATGGGCAAGCTGGTCGAGGGCCTGACCAAGCTGAAGAAGCTTGATCTCGTTTCCAAGAAGGCAGAGCAGGCGGAGAACCTGCGCAAGCTGCTGCTGGCGATCTCGGAAGACGTCCGCGTGCTGCTGGTCAAGCTCGCCGACCGGCTGCACAACATGCGCACCCTCGACCACGTGCCGGAAGCCAAGCGCCTGCGCATCGCCGAGGAGACGATGGACATCTATGCGCCGCTGGCCGGGCGCATGGGCATGCAAGGCATGCGCGAGGAACTGGAGGAGATCGCCTTCCGCTACATCAATCCGGAAGCCTACCGTGCCGTCACCGCGCGGCTCGCCGAGATCTTCGAGCGCAACAAGGGCGTGCTGACCGATATTGAAAAGGCGCTGTCGGCGCTGTTTGAAAAGCATGCCATCAACGCCGGCGTGAAGAGCCGCCAGAAGAAGCCCTGGTCGGTGTTCCGCAAGATGGAAGCCAAGGCGCTGTCCTTCGAGCAGCTGTCCGACATTTTCGGCTTCCGCGTCGTCGTCGATACGGTCGAGGACTGCTACCGCGCGCTCGGTGCCATCCATACCACATGGTCGATGGTGCCCGGCCGCTTCAAGGACTACATCTCGACGCCGAAGCAGAACGACTACCGCTCGATCCACACCACCATCGTCGGCCCCTCGCGCCAGCGCGTCGAGCTGCAGATCCGCACCCGCGAAATGAACAAGATCGCCGAATACGGCGTCGCGGCGCACTCGATCTACAAGGACACCGGCGGCAAGACGAACGGCGCCGGCCATGCGATCTCGAAGGAGACCAATGCCTATGCCTGGCTGCGGCGCACCATCGAGCAGCTTGCGGAAGGTGACAATCCCGAGGACTTCCTCGAAAACACCAAGCTGGAACTGTTCCAGGACCAGGTGTTCTGCTTCACGCCCAAAGGCATGCTGATTGCCTTGCCGCGCGGCGCCACGCCCATCGATTTCGCCTATGCGGTGCACACCGATGTCGGCGACACCTGCGTCGGCGCCAAGGTCAATGGCCGCATCATGCCGCTGATGACGGAACTGAAGAATGGCGACGAGGTCGAGATCATCCGCTCCAAGGCGCAGGTGCCGCCGGCGGCGTGGGAATCGGTCGTCGTCACCGGCAAGGCGCGCGCCGCCATCCGCCGGGCCACCAAGAACGCCATCCGCAAGCAGTATTCCGGTCTCGGCGCGCGCATTCTCGAACGCGCCTTCGAACGGGCCGGCAAGAATTTCACCAAGGAAAGCCTGAAGCCGGTCCTGCACCGGCTGGCACGCAAGGACATCGAGGACGTGCTGGCGTCCGTCGGCCGTGGCGAACTGGCTTCCACCGACGTCATGAAGGCGGTCTTCCCCGACTATAAGGACGAGCGTGTCACGCCGGCAGCGCCCAAGCAGCGCGAGGAGGGCTGGTCGAAGATCCGCAACGCCGCCGGCATGCTGTTCCAGATTCCGGGCCGGGCCGCGCGCAAGGACAAGGACCAGCCGCGCGACGGCGCCGTGCCGATCCGCGGCGTGCGCGGCGACCTGCCAGTGCGCTTCGCGCCGGAAGGCGCGGTGCCGGGCGATCGCATCGTTGGCATCGTCCAGCCGGGCACCGGCATCACCATCTATCCGATCCAGTCGCCGGCACTGCAGGCTTTCGATGACCAGCCCGAGCGCTGGATCGACGTGCGCTGGGACATTGACGAGCGCACCAAGGAGCGCTTCCCCGCGCGTGTCTCGGTCACCGCCATCAATGCGCCGGGCTCGCTCGCCGATATCGCCCAGGTCGTTGCGTCCAACGACGCCAACATCCATACGCTGTCGATGGTGCGCACCGCGCCCGACTTCACCGAAATGCTGATCGATCTAGAAGTCTGGGATCTGAAGCATCTCAACCGGCTGCTGTCGCAGCTCAAGGACAATTCGAGCGTCAGCGACGCACGGCGTGTGAATGGCTGACATGGCTGATCTATCTGGGGGCAGGCGCAGATGAAGACCGATGAAGTGCTGGGCATTTTCCGCGAGGCGGGTGCTGTTCTGGAGGGGCATTTCATCCTGACGTCGGGCCTGCGCAGTCCAGTCTTCCTGCAGAAGGCGCGGGTGTTCATGCATGCCGACAAGACCGAGCGGCTTTGCAAGGCGCTGGCCGAAAAGATCCGGACAGCGGTGCCAGGCAAGATCGACTATGTCGTCGGCCCGGCGATCGGCGGCCTGATCCCGGCCTACGAAACCTCGCGCCATCTCGGCGTGCCGGCGATCTGGGTCGAGCGGGAAGGGGGCGAGTTCCGCCTGCGCCGCTTCGAGATCGCCAGGGGCGCGCGCGTCGTCATCGTCGAGGACATCGTCACCACCGGCCTGTCGATCCGCGAAACCATCGAGTGCCTGCGCGAGCTTGGCGCCGAGGTGGTGGCTGCCGCCTGCATCATCGACCGTTCAGCTGGCAAGACCCATGTCGGCGTGCCGTTGATCGCGCTCGCCGAATACGAGGTTCCGGCCTATCCGCCCGACCGGCTGCCGCCGGAGCTTGCGGCGATACCGGCGGTCAAGCCCGGCAGCCGCAATATCTGACGATGCCTGTCGCCCAAAAGTGCGCGGCGGTTTTGGGAGTGACGACATGCGTGAAGGCAAATTCGAAATGATCGTCGGGATCGATCATTTCGTGCTGACGGTGGCGTCGCTCGAAGCGACCTGCGCCTTTTACCAGCGCGTGCTGGGTTTCGAGCGCATCGACACGCCGGGCCGGCCGACGGCGCTGGCTTTTGGCGGCCAGAAGATCAATGTCCACGAGATCAGCCGCACCTTCGAGCCCAAGGCGAAGGCGCCGACGCCAGGGTCAGGCGATTTCTGCCTGATCACCGAACGACCGCTCGACGAAATCCGCGCCCGTCTTGAAGCCAATGGCGTTGTGCTCGAACTGGGGCCGGTCGAACGCATCGGGGCGCGCGGTCCGATGATGTCTGTCTATTTCCGCGATCCGGACGGCAATCTTGTCGAAGTCAGCCGGTACTTGCGGTGATGTCTCAGGCATCCGGCTGCGACCATAGGCCGAAGCCATTCTCAAATTCGCCGCGATTGTCAGGTGTTGAAGACGTGGACCTTACCAAAGATCATGGCGGCGCGGCCGCTGTACAGGTACCGTTCGGTTGTTGTCGGGCTTGCGGATCGCTATATCAAAGTCGCGATTGCCTTCGGGTGACCGTAAAGCGCAAGATGTGGCGGTTGAAGCCCGGCTGAAGATGGCCGGCACGCAAGCTGTAAAGTATCGGGAATAGGAAGAGAGTGCTTTTTCGTCGCCGCAAGCCTGATGGCCTTTTGGAGCGGGTGCGCACCTATCTGTGGCCGCGCCGGTCGTTCACGCGCTCGCTGCAGTATTTCTCCAAGCGCATCCTGCGGCTGAAGGCCACGCCGCACGCGGTGGCAGCCGGTGTGGCGGCTGGTGTCTTCGCTTCGTTCTTTCCCGTGGGCTTCCATTTCATCATTGCCGCCGTTCTGTGTTGGGTGATCGCCGGCAATCTGGTGGCGGCGGCACTCGGCGCTGTTTTCTTCGGCAATCCGCTGACTTTTCCCATTCTGTGGGGCGCATCCTGGGAAACCGGCAAGCTCATCCTGCACGATCGCCTGCCGGCGCATGGTCCGCCGGCGCATCTGGGCGAGATGCTGCACACGCTTTCCTTCGCGAAACTATGGCATCCCGTGCTGGAACCCATGCTGATCGGCGCGGTGCCGCTCGGGCTGGTGTTTGGCCTCCTGTTCTACGGCGTCACGCGCTGGGGCATGAATGTCTTTCGCGAGCAGAGGCGCAAGCGGCTGGCCGAGCGCGCAAGCCGCCGCGAGCAACCGCCTCATCCCGGAGCAAGCATCGGTTCCGCTACGCGATGATCATCGGCATCGGCAGCGATCTGATCGATATCAGGCGCATTGAGAAATCGCTGGAGCGTCACGGTCGGCGTTTCATCGAGAGAATCTACACCGAGGTCGAACAGGCGCGTTCGGAGAACCGCCGTGCCCGCGCCGCTTCCTACGCCAAGCGCTTCGCCGCCAAGGAGGCCTGCGCCAAGGCCCTCGGCACGGGTCTGGCGCAAGGTGTGTTCTGGCGCGACATGGGCGTCGTCAACCTGCCCAGCGGCGCGCCGACCATGGCACTGACCGGCGGGGCGCTGGCACGGCTCGAAAAAATCCTGCCGCCGGCGCACAAGGCGGCGATCCACCTCACCATCACCGATGATTTCCCGCTCGCTCAAGCCTTTGTGATCATCGAGGCGCTGCCCGTCGAACAAGCGCCACATTGATTGCATCTGACGGACCGGCATTGACGTTGCCCAGCGCGCGCCGAGACTCTATACATCCAACGCACAATCGAGGACGACATGAGCGTGGCTGAAAAATCCCAGAAGAAATCCGGCGGGCTTGGCGAAACCGTCAGCGTCATCGTCCAGGCGCTTTTGCTCGCGCTGGTCATCCGCACGCTGCTGTTTCAGCCCTTTTCGATCCCGTCGGGATCGATGCGGCCGACACTCCTGGAAGGCGACTATCTGTTCGTCACCAAATGGTCCTACGGCTATTCGCGCTATTCGCTGCCGTTCGGGCCCGATCTCTTCTCGGGCCGCATCTGGGGCTCCGAGCCCAAGCGCGGCGACGTTGTGGTGTTCAAGTTCCCGCCGGATCCGTCCGTCGACTACATCAAGCGCGTGGTCGGCCTGCCCGGCGACAAGATCCAGATGAAGAATGGCCAGCTGTTCATCAACGGCGTCGGCGTGCCGCGCGTGAAGACCGGCCAGATCGACAATCCCGATATCACTGAAATGCCTCAGCCGATCGACGTCTACCGGGAAACCCTGCCCAACGGCGTCAGCTACGACACGCTCGACCTCAATCCGAATTCGATCGGCGACAACACGCGCGAATTCGACGTGCCGCCCGGTCACTATTTCATGATGGGCGACAACAGGGACAATTCCGCCGACAGCCGGTTCACCGTCGGCTACGTTCCGGCCGAAAACCTGGTTGGCCGCGCCAACCTTGTCTTCTTCTCGATCGCCGGCAAGGCCAGCCCTCTCGAAATCTGGAAATGGCCGTCGCTGATGCGCGTTTCGCGCCTGTTCCATTTCGTCAACTAGGGTCATGGCGGCAACAAAACGGTTGACCGCCGATGCGCTCGCGCAAGCGCTGGTGGAACGCACGGGCCATGCTTTTGCCGACCGCCAACGCTTGCAGCGCGCGCTGACCCACGCCAGCGCCCGCGGCGCCAATGCCGGCACCGATTACGAGCGTTTCGAATTTCTCGGCGACCGGGTTCTCGGCCTGGTCGTTGCCGATATGCTGCTGGCGGCGTTTCCTGACGCGGCGGAAGGCGAATTGTCGCTGCGGCTCAATGCGCTGGTCAATGCCGAGGCGCTTTCCGAGATCGCCGAACATATCGGGCTGCCGGATCTGATCCGCGCCGGATCGGATGTGCGCGGGCTCGAGGGGCGCAAGCGCGTCAATCTGCGCGCCGATGCCTTGGAATCGCTGATCGCCGTGCTCTACCTCGACGGAGGGCTGGAGGCGGCACGCGCCTTCATTCACAAATACTGGCAGCCGCGTTCGCAGGCTTCCGGTGCGGCGCGCCGCGACGCCAAGACCGAATTGCAGGAATGGGCGCATCAGGCGGCAAGTGCGGTTCCCGCCTACCAGATCGACAGCCGCGAGGGGCCGGACCACGATCCATTGTTCACCGTCAGCGTCAGGGTCGGTGCATTTCAACCGGCGACCGGCAGTGGCCGTTCCAAACGTGAAGCGGAGCAGGCAGCCGCGGCTGCCCTTCTGCTGCGCGAAGGTGTATGGAACGCGGCATGACCGATATTGAAACTGCCGAAACCCCCACCACGCATTCCGGCTTCGTCGCGCTGATCGGCGCGCCGAATGCCGGCAAGTCGACCCTGGTCAACCAGTTGGTCGGCGCCAAGGTGTCGATCGTCACCCACAAGGTGCAGACGACGCGTGCCATCGTGCGTGGCATCGCCACCCATGACAATGCGCAGATCGTCTTCGTCGACACGCCCGGCATCTTCAAACCCAAGCGGCGCCTCGACACCGCGATGGTGACCACCGCCTGGGGCGGCGCCAAGGATGCCGATATCGTGCTTTTGCTGATCGATGCCGAGCGCGGCATCCGGGGCGACGCCGATGCCATCCTCGAACGGCTGAAGGATGTGCGCCAGCCGATGGCGCTGATCCTCAACAAGGTCGACCGGGTCAAGCATGAGACGCTTCTGGCTCTGTCCGCAGCAGCGAACGAGAAAGTGCCGTTCAAGCGCACCTTCATGGTCTCGGCGCTGACCGGCTCCGGCTGCAAGGACCTGCTCGATTATCTGGCGCAGGCGCTGCCGGCCGGCCCCTGGTACTATCCGGAGGACCAGATTTCCGACCTGCCGATGCGGCAACTGGCAGCCGAGATCACCCGCGAAAAACTCTATCTCAGGCTGCATCAGGAACTGCCCTATTCCTCGCATATCGAGACCGAGAAATGGGAAGAGAAGCCGGACGGCTCGGTGCGCATCGACCAGACCATCTATGTCGAGCGCGACAGCCAGAAGAAGATCGTGCTCGGCCATAAGGGCGAGACCATCCGCGCCATCGGCCAGGCGGCGCGCATGGAGATAGCGGGCATCCTCGAGCAGAAGGTGCACCTCTTCCTTTTCGTCAAGGTGCGCGAGAACTGGGGCGATGACCCCGAACGCTACCGCGAGATGGGGCTCGAATTCCCGCACTAGCGGCCTGGCGTGTCATCGACGCGGCGCTGGCCGACCGCAGGCGCTGGACATGACGTGATTCCTCGACCGTCTTTGTTCTCGTTCGCGCACCTGTCGCACTGGGCTTCCTAAAGCCTGTCCGGTGGCACGCACCGGCATGTGATTGTCATGCAGCGAGAGCGCTACCGCCACAAATCGGGAAAGCGACAGCGCGCGCCGGTGCGTTTCGATTGCTTTGGCAGATATGGCCAACCCAGCGACCAGCATGGCTATCCGTCGCAACCTCGGAGTGGATTGGATCCCAGTCCACGATAGATGGAACGAAAAATAACCACCGAGTGTTGTCGGAAATAGTCCAAAAATTCCCATTTAACGGGGTCTTTGTGGAATGGTAACCTGCTTAAAACATAGTTAGTCGAGAAATTATCGGGATATATATTGATTTTATGACGTTGTACCGATTGTGCCATTTGCTATACGGCGAGTGTTATTTGTGCAACACAGAATAAAACTGTTCTTTGAATCGCTGTTATTTCAAAAACCGTCATTGAAGGCGGAAGTTTGATGGGTATGTTCGCCGCGAAAAGGGGACGCGGTGCGCGCCTTTTTCGTTGTGGGGGTGAGGCGGGAAAACATATCCGCCAGCCACAAATCCGAAGCCATTTTAAACTTGACTGGAGAGGTCATAAAATGAACATCAAGAGCCTCCTTCTCGGCTCAGCCGCGGCACTGATCGCGGTCAGCGGCGCACGCGCCGCCGACGCTGTCGTCGTCGCCGAACCGGAACCAGCCGAATACGTCAAGATCTGCGACGTCTACGGCGCCGGCTACTTCTACATCCCGGGCACCGAAACCTGCCTGCGCATCGGTGGCTATGTCCGTTATGACATCGGCGTCGGTGACTCCGGCTCGTTGGATGGTGTCAACCATGTCCCGGACCATCAGGACGGCGACACTCATTCGACCTACTACAAGAACACCCGCTTCACGCTGAAGACCTGGACCGGTCAGGAGACCGAACTCGGCACCCTGAAGACCTACACCGAGACCCGCTTCAATTTCGGCAACAGCAGCGGCGACTATACTTCGGGCTCCACTGACTGGCAGGGCCGCAACAAGTCTACGTCGCTGCGGTTCGCCTACATCCAGCTCGGCGGCCTGCGTGTCGGCAAAGACGATACGGCTTTCGATACGTTCATCGGCTATGCCGGCGCCGTCATCCAGGATACGCTGGTTCCGTATGGTGGGCAGGAGAGCAACGTCGTTCAATACTACTTCGACGCGGGCAACGGCATCACCGCGGTGGTCTCGCTCGAAGAAGGCGCCGGCGCCAACACGATCGACAGCTACGTTCCGCATGTCGTCGGCGGCTTGAAGTACAAGGCCGACTGGGGTGCGCTCACCGGTGTTGTCGCCTATGACAGCAACTACGAGGAAGTGGCCGGCAAGGTTCGTTTGGACGTCAACGTCACCAAGGAACTGTCATTGTTCGTCATGGGTGGCTACGGCACCGATGACAACCTGACCGACCCGACCAACGCTGTCAACGCGAAGGGCCGTGGCTTCTACAAGCAGTGGGGCGGCAACTGGGCAGTCTGGGGCGGCGGCACCTACAAGTTCAACGACAAGACTTCGTTCAACGCCCAGGTCTCCTATGACGACTGGAAGAACCTCGGCATCGCCGCCAACGTTGCCTATACAGTTGTGCCCGGCATGACGGTCACGGCCGAAGTCGACTACCTGAATGCTGGAAAGTTCGACGACGCCGACTTCAGCAACTGGACCAAGGCCAACAAGAAGAGCAGCGTCGGCGGCATTCTCCGCTTCCAGCGCTCGTTCTAAAGCATCGACTGACCCTACCAGACCGCCCGCAGCGTATCGCTGCGGGCGTTTTTTTTTGCTCGCCGTCCCAGTGCCCAGTCTGTCAGGTACCCAAACCCCATACCTTGATTTCGCTGTCCAACGGGTGAAAAGCTCTAGGCATGGAATGGCGCGACGAGGGAATCATTCTCGGCACCCGCAAGCATGGCGAAACCAGCGCCATCCTCGAGGTGATGACCCGCGCGCATGGCCGCCATCTCGGTCTCGTGCGCGGCGGCCGCTCGCGCAAGCAGCAACCCGTTCTCCAGCCCGGCAATCGCGTCGACCTCTTGTGGCGGGCCCGCCTTGACGAGCATCTCGGCACATTCCAGGCCGAGGCGATCGAGATGAACGCTGCCAGGCTGATGGACAGCGCCGTTGCCGTCTACGGCCTGCAGACCATGGCCGCGCATCTGCGCCTCTTGCCCGAGCGTGACGCTCATGGCGGCCTTTACGAGGCGCTTTCCGTGATGATCGTCCATCTCGATGATGCCGACGCCGCCGGCGAACTGGTGGCGCGCTTCGAGCTTCTGATCCTTGATGAACTCGGTTTCGGCCTCGACCTCAGCCAATGCGCCGCCACCGGAACGAAGCAGGATCTGGCCTATGTCTCGCCGAAGTCGGGTCGTGCGGTGTCGCGCGAAGCCGGCGCGCCATGGCGCGACAAGATGCTGGCGCTGCCGGCCTTTCTGCAACGCGGCTCCGGCCTGCGCGGAGATCCTGCGGCGGTCGAGGACGCCTTCCGGCTGACCGGGTTTTTCTTCACGCGCCACGTCTATGAGCCGCGTGCCATCGAACAGCCCGATGCCCGCGCCGGCTTTCTCGCCGCCTTGCGCAAGCATCATGCGACGCGCAAGGCCATTGCCGGAGACAATGCCGCATGATGGAGGTCGACCTTTATCCAGACCGGTTCGTCGCTCGGCGGCAAGTCCTTGGTTTTCGGTACCGAGACATATTCCAGCCGCCGATCTGGCGGCGCGTTGAGTTTTTCAGCCGTGTAGCCGCCGTATTTGGATGTCAGTGAGATGAAACGTCAGTGAAAACTGGCCTGGTTTGGGGGAACCGCCATGTTTGAAAGCCTGATCGGCCTTGTCGCCGTCATCGCCTTGTTCGTCATCATTTCGCGCCAGCAGAGCCGCATCGGTCTGATCGAACGCGAGCTTGGCGCGCTGCGCAGTCTCGTCCTTTCAGGTGCCGTGCCGCCGGTGGCCAAACCGGCAGAACAGATAGCTGCCGAGGGCAAGGCTGACGCGGCGCCGATGGCTGCGGCAGCGGCCGATATCGCCTCGCCGGCGGTGAGTGAACCGATCGTACAGGCGCCGGCTACAGAAACGGAAGCTCCAGCTGGCGAGGCTGTGTCCGGCCCCTGGTCCGCGGGCGAGGCTCCGAAGGCAGCAGAACCTGTCGAGCCGGTTGCAGCGCCCAAGGCTCCCGGCAAGCCGGATATCGAGACGGCACTCGGCACGCGCTGGGCGGTCTGGGTCGGCGGCATCGCGCTGGCGCTGGGTGGCCTGTTCCTGATCCGCTACACAATCGAGGCCGGTATTTTCGGCCCCGGCGTGCGGCTCACCATGGCAGCGGTGCTCGGGCTGGTGCTGGTTGCCGGCGGCGAGTTCATCCGCCGCACCGGCTTCAAGGTGCCGGTGCAAGGCGTTGCCGGCGCCTATATTCCGGCGATCCTGACGGCGGCCGGTGCCTTCATCCTGTTCGGCACCGTCTATGCCGCCCACGGCATTTACGGCTTCATCGGCCCGGCGCTTGCCTTCACGCTGCTTGGTGCCATCGGTGTGGCGACGATCGCGGCGGCCCTGGTCCATGGCCAGGCGCTGGCCGGCATCGGTCTTGTCGGCGCCATGGTGACGCCGGTGCTGATCGCCTCGCAGGCGCCTAATCCCTGGGCATTGTTCGGCTACCTCGCCATCGTGCTTGCCACCACCGCTGTCATCGCCCGCATGCGTGACTGGACAGCGCTGATGGCGGCCGCCTTTTTCGGCACCGGCATCTGGACCATTCTTTACATGACCGACGCGCCGGGCGCGAACCTCTCCGCCATCCTGTTCATCGACGCCGTCACCCTGGCCGTGCTCGCTTTTGTCTGGCTCGGCCGCCATCGCGACGAAACCGCCAGGGCCTTCGACTGGCCGTCCATCGTGCCTGGCCTGTTCGTTGCCTTCTCGGCGCTGGGCCTGTCGATCGACCCGGCCTTCGCCGCAGCCGGCTACGCCTTGCCAGGCGCCGTGATCCTCGCGGCGATGGTGGCAGTCGCGCTTTATCGCCCGCTGGCGCTGCCACTGCTTTACGCCGCCGGACTGGCAACGGTCATGATCTATCTTGGCATCATCCCGCCAACCTCGATCGCATCCGACTTTTCGGTCGGCGCTCTCGGTGTCGATGGTTTGCCCGCGGCGACGTCCAATGCACTGACCTTGCGCATCGGCCTTGCGCTGGGCCTGGTCTTCATCGGCTCGGGCATGTGGGCCGCCCGCAAATTCGCGGCATCTGCCTCGTTTCGATCCGCCTCATGGGCGGCATCGGGTGTCATCGTGCCGTTGGTCATCCTGCTGGCACTCTGGTTCACCTTCGGCAATCTGGACCGCGATTTTGTCTACGCCGCCGTCGCCGCACTGCTGGTCGCGGTTTTCGCCGGAGGCGGCGAATGGATCGCGCGCGCCGAAGAGCCTTCACTCAAGGGCGGGTTGGCCGTGTCGTTTGCTCTGGTCGGTGCGGCGCTCGCCAGCCTCTTGATGCTGCACATGGCTTTCAATTCCGGCTGGACCACTATTCTGCTTGGTGCAGCAGCCATCGTGCCGGCGCTGGCTACGCGTTGGCGCTCCTACCCGGTGCTCGGCTGGATTCCGGTTGGCGCCGTGATCGCCGTACTTGGCCGTGTCGCCTTCGATCCGACCATCGTCGGCGCCGAGTTCCTGTCGACGACACCGGTGTTCAACTGGCTGCTGCCGGGCTATGGCGTCCCGGCGCTCGCCTTCGGCTTCGCCGCCTGGCAACTCGCCCGCACCACCAACGGCCGGCCGCGCCTCGCCATGGAAGCGGCGGCGGCGCTGTTTGCGCTGCTTGCCGTTGCCATGCTGGTGCGTCACGCCATGCATGGCGGCGTCATCGACACAGGTCCGATGACGCTCGCCGAACAGGCGATCTACACGCTGATTGCCATCGGCGCCGGCGCCATCCTGGTCGCCATCGACATGCGCTCGCCAAGTTCGGTGCTGCGCTATGGCTCAATGGCGGCGGGCGTGGTTTCTGTCGCCCTGATCGTCATCCGGCACTTCGTGGTGCTCAATCCGCTGTTTACGGACGAATCGACCGGCCGGATTCCGGTCTTCAACCTGTTGTTCCTCGCCTATCTCCTGCCGGCCGTCGCCGCCGGCGGACTGGCGCTCTATGTCAGGGACAAGCGGCCGAAATGGTATGCGCAGATGTTGGCGGTGGTGGCGGCCATGCTTGCGCTGGCTTATGCCACCCTGTCGGTCAGACGGCTGTTCAAGGGTGAGTTCATCGGCCTGTGGAGCGGGCTCGGCCAGCTGGAAACCTACACCTATTCGGCGCTCTGGCTGGCGATCGGCGTGGCGCTGCTCACCGCCGGCGTCTGGCTGAAGTCGCAGGTGCTGCGCATTGCTTCGGCCGCGTTGATCGCGATCGCCGTGCTGAAGGTCTTCCTCTTCGACATGTCGGAGCTGGAGGGCGTACTCAGGGCGCTTTCCTTCATCGGCCTCGGCGCCGTGCTGATCGGCATCGGCCTGTTCTACCAGCGACTTTTGACGCAGGCGGCGAGGGAGAAGATACCGGTCGTCGAACAATGACGGCAGGCGTTCAATCGAGCCGGGAATAAACCGGCTCCCGCCAGCGTTATCTCATTGCTTGGGTGACCGGGGCGGCGGACCGCTTCGCGCTGGCCGCTTGCGTCGCGCCGGGAAGGCGCGTTGAATCGGGATCAACAAGGGCGATTTCAGAACCAGCGGTCATGGACGAAAAGAAGGCAGCAATCCTTGGCGAAATACCGCGCCTGCGCCGCTACGCACGCTCGCTATTGCGCGACCGGGATTCTGCCGACGACCTCGTCCAGGATTGCCTCGAGCGCGCACTCGTGCGGCTCGACAACTGGCAGACGGGAGAAAGCCCCAGGAGGTGGCTGTTTACGATCATGCATCATTTGTTCATCGACCAGATGCGCAAGGTGAACCGTCGCGGTGAAGCGGCGATGCTGCCCCTGGAAGCGGGCGAGGCGGTTGCCCAGCCGGCCGAGCAGTTGGACGGCATAGCCTCACGCGAGATCATCGACGCGCTGCAGGCGATCAGCCCCGATCGCCGCGCGGCCCTTGTGATGGTCGCCATCGAGGGTTTTTCCTATGCCGAGGCCGCCAACATGCTGGGCGTGCCCGCCGGCACGCTGATGTCGCGCATTGCGCGCGGGCGTGAGGAACTGCGCGGTTTGCTGGATGACACGGCGCGTCGCCGCGCGATAAGGATCGTCGAGAAATGATCCGCCGCGATTTTTCAGAACGTGACATCCATATGGCGCTCGACGGCGAACTGCCGGCCGACGAGCGCGCCGCCTATGATGCCTGGCTCGACGCCAATCCCGAGATGAAGGCCAGGAGCGCCCGCTTCACAGCCGACCGGGAGGCACTGCGCTCGGCCTTTGCCGGCGTGCTGGATGAACCTGTTCCCGCGCGCTTGCGCAAGGTGGTGCTCGGCGAAGCGCCGGTTAAGGCTGCGATGCCGCGCTCGCGCTGGTGGCTTGCGGCTGCCGCCGCGGTGCTTTTGGCCACGGGTGGATTTGGCGGCTACTTTGCCGGCATGGACGCCATCCAACAGGAGGATCCGGCGGAAGATCGGCTCGCCGAACAGGCGATTGCCGCCCATGTCATATACGCCGCCGAGAAGCGGCATGCCGTGGAAGTGCCGGCCAGCGACAAGGATCATTTGCAGACCTGGCTGTCCAACCGGGTCGGGCTGAAGCTGGTGGCGCCGGACCTGACGGCGAACGGCTTCCAACTGGTTGGCGGCCGCTTGCTGCCGGCCGGCGACAGCAAGGCCGCGATGCTGCTCTACGAGGACGACAAGGGCGAACGCATATCCCTCTTCGTCACCGCGGAATCGGTGGAGAATGCCAAGGGCACCTATGCTTCGGCGCAGGACGGCCCGCAGGCCGTCTACTGGCTGGACAAGGGCTATGGCTGCGCCGTCGTCGGCTCGCTGCCGCGCGAGCAATTGGCGGTCGTGGCCAAGAATGCCTATGGCCAGCTTCTGGCAGGCCTCGCAAGCTGAGTTGGCCGCAATTGTTCGCAGCCGGTGGCCTATCAAAACAGCGATCCTGTTCAAAGCCCGCGAGCTTCCTTGCCTCGGCGGAAACTGTCACAATTCGGCCCTAATCAAGGAGCGATAGCGCTTGATGAATACCGGCGCTTCGGCTGGTGTTTGCGACGCTTTTGACCGGGGCCGTTTCCGCAACGCAATCGAGGTTTCGCGAGTCGCATGCCTGCCGAGATCCGCACGGCCCGCGCGTCTGACGTCGATGATCTCGCCGCCATCGAGAAAGCCGTTTTTTCGAGCGATCGCATTTCCCGTCGCTCCTTTCGCCTGTTCATAGAGCGCGAGACCGCCGAGACGCTGGTCGCCGAGCTCGACGGCCGCGTCGCGGGCTACGCGATCGTGCTGTTTCGCAAGGGCAGTGGGGTGGCGCGGCTCTATTCCATAGCCGTCGGCCCATTTTTCGGCGCGCTCGGCATCGGGCGCCAGCTTTTGACCGCGGCGGAGGAGGCGGCCTTCGGGCACGACCGCATGATGCTGCGTCTCGAAGTGCGCGAGGACAACGGCCGCGCCATCGGCATCTACGAGCAGGCCGGCTACCGCAAGATTGGCCGCGAGCCTGGCTATTACGAGGACGGCGCGACCGCGCTTCGTTATGAGAAAACCCTGCGCGGCGACCTTCCGGTCGCCACAAGGGTGCCGTTCTACCAGCAGACCTGCGAGTTCACCTGCGGCCCATGCTGCCTGATGATGGCGATGGCGAATTTCGATCGCGGCTTCGTGCCCGATCCGGTGATGGAAATCCGCCTCTGGCGCGAAGCCACGACCGTCTTCATGATGTCGGGTCCGGGCGGCTGCGAGCCATTCGGCCTGGCTGTCTCGGGTTATGAAAGCGGACTCGCGGCGGAGATCTTCGTTTCCTTCTACGGCGCGCTGTTCCTGCAATCGGTGCGCAGCGAGGACAAGCGCCGTGTGATGGAACTGGCCCAGGTCGACTTTCGCCGCCGCGCGGAACTTTACGGCATCCCGGTGAATTACCGCCCGTTCACCCTAGATGACATCAGAACCGCGATCGCCGCGGGAAAACTGGTGCTGGTGCTGATCAGCGGCTTCCTTATGTTCGGCAAGAAGGTGCCGCACTGGGTGCTGGCCATCGGCGACGACGGCGACCATATTCTGATCCACGACCCCTGGGTCGAGGACGAAAGGCAGGAAACCATCCTTGATGCCGCCAACATTCCCGTGCCCTACGGCATCTTCATGAACATGGCGCAGTTCGGCCGCGACGGACTGCGTGCCGCCATCACCTTGGGGAAGCGCGACACACAATGACCTGGGTCATCCTTACCGGCCGGCAGAGCGATCTCGACCAGGTGGCGACACCGCACAAGATCATCACCAATCGCGACTATCTCGCGCATCCGTCGCTGTTCCGCGGCCAGCGGCCGAAGGTCATCAACCTGTCGAACAATTACGGCTACCAGAGCCGCGGCTACTATGCCTCGCTGCTGGCGAGTTCACGCGGCCACAAGGTCATTCCGACCGTCGAGACGATGATCGACCTGTCCGAACGCAAGCTCTACGAACATGCGCTGCCGGAACTGGAACTGGCGCTCAACAAATGCCGCAAGGACCTCGGCGGCGCCTTTCCGGCCAAGGTGTGCATCTTCTTCGGTATCGGCCCGTCGAAAGTCTGGGACCGCTTCTCCAAGCTCCTTTTCGACTGGTTCCGGGCGCCGGCACTCGAGGTCCACATCAAGGACAGCGCCGAATGGGCCTCGATTCGCAAGATCGGCTTCCATCCGCTGGCGCGCATGACCGAGGATGAGGAAAAAAGTTTCATCCAATGCCTGGAGACCTACACCAACCGCGAATGGCGCGACACCAAGGGGCGCACGCCGGCGCGCTACACCTTCGCCACGCTGGTCGATCCGCACGAGGAACTGCCGCCGTCGGAAATCTCGTCGCTGCGCTACTGGGCCAAGATCGCCGAAAAGATGGGCGTCGAAATCGAGCCCATCACCAGGAAGGACCTTGCCAAGCTCGCGAACTATGATGCACTGTTCATCCGCGAGACCACCTCGATCTCCAACCACACCTATCGTTTCGCCCGCCGCGCCCAGCAGGAAGGCATGCCCGTCATCGACGATCCGCTGTCGATGATCCGCTGCACCAACAAGGTCTATCTCAACGAGCTGATGGCCTACAACAAGGTGCCGGTGCCGCCGACCGTGATGATCGCCGGCACCTCCGACTTCGAACTGGCCGCACAGACGCTGGGCTTCCCGCTGGTGCTGAAGATCCCGGATTCGTCCTTCTCGCGCGGCGTCAAAAAATGCGAGAATCTCGAGGAACTGACACGGCTTGCGACCGAGTGGCTGGAGGATTCCGACCTTCTCATCGCGCAGAAATTCATTCCGACCGAATATGACTGGCGCGTCGGCGTGCTCGGCGGCCAGCCGCTGTTTGCCGTGCACTATCTGATGGCCAAGAAGCACTGGCAGATCGTCAATCACAAGGCCAATGGCAAGCCCGACCAGGGCGGCATCAAGACCTTCACGCTGAAGGAGACGCCGGCCCATGTCGTCGAGACGGCGGTCAAGGCGGCGCGCTGCATCGGCGACGGCCTCTACGGCGTCGACCTCAAGGAGACCAAGGACGGCGTCTTCGTCATCGAGGTCAACGACAACCCAAATCTCGACCATGGCTGGGAGGATTCCGGCGAGAAGGACGAGGTTTGGGTGCGGCTGACGCAGTGGTTCCTGGAGCGCCTCGACCGGCCGGGGCGGTAACGGTCAACCAAGGGGAAGACATGCAGTTCATCGTGATCGAGGATTTCACCGGCTGCGACCGCAAGGATATCTACCGCCGCTTCCGCGATCGGGGCCGCCTGAAGCCGGAGGAGCTTGTCGTGCACCACAGCTGGATCGCCGCGGATATGAGCCGCTGCTTCCTGCTGGTGGAGACGGACGACGTCACGCTGCTGCAGCGCTGGGTCATCGAATGGGCTGATCTGGTCGAGTTCGAGATTGTTCCGGTGGCGACGAACAAGGATCTAGTGGCGGCCTTGGGCGGGCACCTCTGACCAAAGGACGGGTCAGCGGAGCGCCGGCGAGCCCACAGCGCGCCGACATTCCTCTATCAGCCAATCGCGGAACGCCGCCACGACATCGCGCCTGGCGCTGCGCTCCGGAATGGTCAGGCAATAGGGCTGGCGCAGCGCGATCGCCCTGGCGGCGGGTCGGACCAGCCTGCCGTCCTCCACCGCTTCGGCACAATAGACCCCTTGCGCCAGTGCCACGCCCAGCCCCGAAATGGCGAGGTCGAGGGCGGCGCGCGACGAGTTGGCCGACAGGCCCCGCTGCGCCGCCCGTCCGGGCTGGGCACCTTCAGCCTCGAACCAGTTGCGCCAGGACGGAAACGAGGCGCCGGTCGGTCCCCAGTCGGTGTGGATCAGCGGCAACCCGGCGAGTGCCTCCGCCTTGATCGCGCTGGCAAGCCCCGGTGCGCAGACCGGATAGACGGCGTCCCGGGTGATGTCCTCGGTCGGGTGCTCGCGATAGTGCAGACCGTAGGAGAGCCTGATGTCGATCAGTTCACGGTCGAACGGCACCGGGTCGTCGTCGCCGCGCAGCGAGATGTCGGCGGCACCGTGGCTGGCGACGAAGCCCGCCAGACGCTGGGAAAGCCAACCCATGGCCATCGAAGGCGGCACCGATACCACCAGGCGCGGGCGGAAGGCATCGCCGCCCAATTCGCGCGAGACACTGCCGATTTCCTGGAAGGCCATGGTCAACCGTGGCAGCATTTCCACGCCGGCCTCGGTGAGCACAACCTTGCGGTTGACCCGATGAAACAGCTTGCGCCCCATCTGTTCCTCGACGGTGCGGATAAGCTGGCTGACGGCGGCGGCCGAGACCGAAAGCTCTTCCGCTGCCGCGGCGAAGCTGCCCGTGCGCGCCGCGGCCTCGAAAGCCTGGAGTCCTTTGAGCGATGGAGATGTGACCATGATCGCCAGATAGATAAGGTGAGCTTATCCAAATCGCAGGAATCGTCGTTTTTGGAAAGCTTTTTCACCGCCTAGAGTGGGCCTTGTCAAATCGCCAGCCTGGATCGAAACCGATGGACCATCGCGACATCATCGCGTCACTTACCCCGGAAGAGCGCGGTCGTCTGACCGCCAAGTCCAACGCTGCGGGTCTCGTTCAGCTCGGCGCCCATTGGGGGGCGATTGTGATCATTGGATCGCTGATCGCCGCGAAAGTACCATTCTGGCCACTGCTGATGCTGCCGCAAGGCATACTGATCGTCTTCCTGTTCGCGCTGCTGCATGAGACGGTTCATCGCACGGCCTTCGACACGCAGTGGCTGAACGATCTCGTGGCGCGGGTGTGCAGCCTGGCGCTGGCGCTGCCGGCCGACTGGTTCCGCTATTTCCATTTCGCCCATCACCGCTTCACCCAGGACCCCGAAAACGATCCGGAGCTGGCCTTTCCCAAGCCGGAAACGCTAAGACAGTATCTCGTGCATGTTTCCGGCATCCCGCTGTGGTGGGGCCATCTCAAGACGCTCTACGCCAATGCGGTTGGCGGCAGCTAGGAAAGCTATGTGCCGCCGAAAGGCCGGCCCAAGGTGCGGGCCGAAGCGCGCGCCATGATTGCTTTCTACGCGGTCGTCCTTCTGCTTGCCGTCTATTTCCGGCTCTCCGTGCTTTTCTATGTCTGGATCATTCCCGCTCTACTGGGGCAGCCGTTTCTGCGCCTCTATCTGCTGGCCGAGCACGGCCGCTGTCCGTTCGTGGCCAACATGCTGGAGAATACGAGAACCACGCTGACCAACTGGCTGGTGCGCAAGCTCGCCTGGAACATGCCGTTCCATGCCGAGCATCACGCCTATCCCGGCGTGCCGTTTCACCAATTGCCGCAGTTTCACGCGCTGATCGAGCGGCATCTGAAGGTGGTCGAGCCGGGCTATGTCAGCTTCCACGAGAAATATATCGAAACGCTGAATTGACCGATGCCATCAGCCGGTCTGGCTGTGTAGCGCACGCGCCTTCAACAGACGCTGGATGTCCGCTGCCTTCGACGGCACGCCGATCAGATAGCCTTGCGCCTCTTCACAGCCATTGTCGCGCAGCATGTCGAGTTGTACCTCGGTCTCGACGCCCTCGGCGGTGACGACAATACCAAGCTCGTTGCCGAGGCCGATAATGGTGCGGACGATCGCCGCCGTGTCGCGATTGCCCATATCGCGGATGAAGGAGCGGTCGATCTTGATCTTGTCGACCGGGAAACGCCTGAGATAGCCGAGCGAGGAATAGCCGGTGCCGAAATCATCCAGCGCGATGCGGATGCCGAGATCGCGCAACTGCCGCAGCGTCTTCAGCACGGCCTTGCTCTCGTCCATCAGCACGGTTTCGGTGATTTCCAGCTCCAGCTGTCCGGCCGGCACCCCGGAAAAGGCCAGGGCCGAGATGACGCTGCGGGCAAACCCGCCGCTTTTGAGCTGCACGGCCGAGACGTTGACCGCGATGCGCAGGCCGGGAGGCCAGCTGGCCGCCGCTGCGCAGGCCTTCCTCAGCGCCCACTCGCCGAGCGGCACGATCAGTCCGGTCTCTTCGGCGACGGGAATGAACGCGTCTGGCGCGACCGTGCCGCGCGTCGGGGAATGCCAGCGCATCAAGGCCTCCGCGCCGATGATCTCGCCGGAGGCGATGTTCATGATGGGCTGGAAATCGAGATCGAACTCCTGGCGCGGCAGCGCCGCGTCGAGGTCGACCTCGAGCGCCCGCCGGGCCTGCACGATGGCATCCATCGCGGGCTCGAAGAAGCGATAGAGGTTTCTCCCTTCGCTCTTGGCCCGATAGAGCGCCGTATCGGCGTTTTTCAGCAGCGTATCGGCGTCCTTGCCATCTTCAGGGAAAACGGCGATGCCGAGGCTGATGCCGATATGCATATCCCGGCTCTTGTCGCGAAACGGTTTTGCGATGGCCTCGACGATGCGCTTCGCCAGTTTTTCAGCGTCGGCGATGCCCCTCGAGTTGAACTGCATGACGACGAACTCGTCGCCGCCGAAGCGGGCGACCACGTCTGTTTCATTGCGCAGGCAACGCTGCAGCCTCTCGGCGACGCTTTTCAGGAGCCAGTCGCCGGCGGGATGTCCCCAGGTGTCGTTGATCGCCTTGAAGCGGTCGAGATCGAGCGAGAAGATTGCCAACGGCGGTGCCGCCGCATCCTCCAACGCCACGTCGAGCCGTTCGCGGAACATCGAGCGATTGGGCAGTCCGGTCAGCGTGTCGTGATGCGCAAGATGGATCATGCGCTCTTCGGTGCGTCGACGTTCGGTGACGTCGTCGAAGGTCACCACCCAGCCGCCGCCACTCATCGGCTGGCGCGTGACCAGGATCGTCCTGCCGTCGGTTAGATAACGATAGGCCTCGTGCATTTTTGCCGCTTTCAGGCAGGCTTCGGTCTTGGCGACTTCGCTGTCGACGTCGATCTTCTGGTAGATGCCGAGCTCCAGCAGCTTTTCGAGCGCGTCGCGATGCGTCGTCCCAAGCGGAAAGTCCGCCGCGGTGGCGTTGTAGAGCTCTAGAAAGCGCCGGTTGCGTACGATCATCTTGCCGTCGGCGTCGTACATCAGCAGGCCTTGCGACATGTTGGCGAGTGCCGCGTCGAAACGGCGATGCTGCTCCTTGAGATCCTGCTCGGCGCGCCGCTGTTCGGTGATGTCCTCGTAGATCGAGACCCAACCGCCGAGGGCCAGCGGGCGGTGCGAGATGTTGATGATGCGACCGTCCGACAGCGTTTCTTCGTAGGTCGAGGGTTTCGCCTGGTCGATATAGGGTTTGCGGATGGCATAGAGCTCGTCGGCGCTTTGCGAGGCGATGCCGATGTCGACACTGTGCCGCAGGATGTCGATGAAGCGGATGCCCGGTCGTACCAGCTTGGCGTCGAGGCAGAAGATGTCGATGTAGTTGCCGTTGCAGATGATCATGCGTTCGTCGGCATCGAACATGCACAAACCGTGCGACATGTTCTCGACAGCGGCGGAAAAGCGCTCGTTCTGTTCGCGCAACTCGTCTTCCATGTGGCGAGAGCGCTCCACGCCTTCGGCTGCCCGCTCCGGGACGATCGAACCATCCTTGACATCCACGACGGGCATGAGGCGCGCCTGCGGTGCGTGATCGAACACCACACTGTTGCCGTTTCCGGTTAATTTAGCGTTCTCTACCCTACCGCCGATGTCGCAACTGGATGCCGCGACTTCTCAAGCGCCGAAAACCGCTTCAGGAAGGCATCCTGCGCCCAAGTCACCGAGCGTGGTGTGAAATCGAAGCGCTCGGCGGAGAAACCGCGCGGACGGCCGAAGAATTCGGTCGCTTCGGCGGTCGAGAAGCCCGCAAGCAGCGTTGCCTCGAAATAGGCGGCGATCTGGTCGGCGCGCTTGATGTCCCTGCGCACCGCCGCGGCCGGTTCGGGAGGCAGCGAGAAGCGCTGATGGATGGCGCGCTGCAGGCGCAATTCGCAGTCCTTGTAGCTGCCGCCCATCACCGACTTGAACGGCGAGATCATGTCACCGATGACATATTCAGGTGCGTCGTGCAGCAGCGCGGCGAGCCGGTCGGTGGCAGAAGCCTGAGGCACCAGATTATTGAACAGGGCTTCGACCAGCAGCGAGTGCTGGGCGACCGAAAACGCATGCTCGCCGCTGGTCTGGCCGTTCCAGCGGGCGACGCGGGCGAGCCCATGGGCAATGTCGGAAATCTCGATGTCGAGCGGCGAGGGGTCGAGCAGGTCGAGCCGGCGGCCGGACAGCATGCGCTGCCAGGCGCGTGGCGGCGCCCCGGTGCGGTCCGCCGCCATCAGGCTTCCTCCGCGCTGACGGTTTCCTGCGGAAAACTGAATTTGGCCCAAGTGGGAATGGCCATCGTCACCGGCACATCGCCAGCCAGGATCGGCTGGCCGGCGTCGAGCGCCGCCTTGACCCTGTCGATGCGGGCAATGGCAAGCCCGATGTCGCCGGCGCTCGAGCCGAGCGTGCCGACCGGCCGGCCCTTGACGGTGAGTTCGGTGCCGGAGGCGGGCAGGGCAAGCCCAGCTTGCACGATCAGCACACGTCGCCTGGCGGTGCCGCGATGCTGCATGCGCGAGACCACTTCCTGGCCGACATAGCAGCCTTTCTTGAAGCCGACGCCGCCGGTCTGGTCGAGCAGCACGTCATGCGGGAAGGCGTCGCCCAACGCATAATCGGCACCGCTCTCCGCGATGCCATGGGCGATGCGGAAGGCCTGCCATGCAGCGATGTCGCCGGCGTCCGCAATGCCGGCATAGGTGCGTGTGACGCTTTCCTTGGCAAAGCGCTTGTCGGCAAACGCGGTTGAATCATTTTCTGAGGCGATTGACTCCTTTCCCCACGCAACTGCGACAAGGGACTGTTCCGACTTGGCAATCTCGACCTTGGCGCGAAGCTTGTAGAGCATCAGCCGGCGAATGAAATCGTCTGAAATGTCGGCCCGGCATTCCAACCGGAAGGCGTTTTCGCCGGCACGCGAGATCAGGAAGTCGAACAGGATCTTGCCTTGCGGCGTCAACAGCGCGCCCGGCTTGGCTTCGCCGGCGCCGAGCGTATCGAGATCGGTGGTCAGGATGTTTTGCAGAAAGTGCTCGGCATCCGGGCCGGAGACGGAGATGAGCGCGCGGTCTTTCAGCAGGGCAAAGGGCATGGGGAGGATAAAAGCCTGATCTTGCAAAACGGTTGGCCATTACGTAAGCCGCTGACACTCCCCCCGCAAGAGAGCATGGCCATGACCTACGACCTCATCCTGACAGGCGGCACAGTGGTCAACCATGATGGCGAGGGGGCACGTGATATCGGCGTGAAGAATGGACGCATCGCCACAATAGGCGATCTCCGCCAGGCCTCGGCCGGCGAGACGATCGACTGTGGCGGCCTGCATATCCTGCCGGGCGTCATCGACAGCCAGGTGCATTTTCGCGAGCCTGGACTGGAGCACAAGGAAGATCTGGAAACCGGCTCGCGGGCGGCGGTGCTTGGCGGCGTCACCGCGGTGTTCGAGATGCCCAACACCAACCCGTTGACCACCAGCGAGGCAACGCTGGCCGACAAGGTGCGGCGTGGCAGCAGGCGCATGCATTGCGACTTCGCGTTCTGGGTCGGCGGTACCCGCGACAACGCCAGGGATGTCGGCGAGCTCGAGCGGCTGCCGGGCGCCGCGGGCATAAAGGTTTTCATGGGTTCGTCCACCGGCGACCTGCTGGTCGAGGATGACGAAGGCGTCGCCTCGATCCTGCGGAACACCCGCCGCCGTGCCGCCTTTCATTCGGAGGATGAGTTCCGCCTGCGCGAGCGCCTTGGCGAACGCATCGAGGGTGAGCCGTCATCGCATCCGGTCTGGCGCGACGAGATCGCCGCCTTGCGCTGCACCGAACGGCTGGTGCGCATCGCGCGCGACGTTCGTGCCCGCATCCATGTCCTGCACATCTCGACCGCCGAGGAGATCTCATTCCTCGAACGGCACAAGGACGTCGCGACCTGCGAAGCGACGCCGCACCATCTGACGCTGAGCGCCGACGACTATCTCAGGCTCGGCACGCTGATCCAGATGAACCCGCCGGTGCGTGCCTCCCGCCACCGCGACGGCGTCTGGCACGGCATCGCGCAAGGCATCGTCGACGTGCTCGGCTCCGATCACGCACCGCACACGCTGGCCGAAAAGGCAAAACCCTATCCGGCCTCGCCCTCGGGCATGACCGGTGTGCAGACGCTGGTGCCGATCATGCTCGACCACGTCAACGCAGGCCGGCTGACCTTGCAGCGCTTCGTCGATCTCTCCAGCCACGGCCCGCAGCGCATTTTCGGCATGGCCAGAAAAGGCCGCATAGCGGCCGGCTACGACGCCGACTTTACGGTTGTCGATATGAAGCGGCGCGAGACCATCACCAATGCGCAGGCCGGTTCGAAGGCGGGCTGGACGCCTTATGACGGCAAGGAAGTCACCGGCTGGCCGGTCGGCACCGTCATTCGCGGCCGCCGCGTCATGTGGGAAGGCGAAATCGTGACGCCCGGGCAGGGCACGGCGGTGGAGTTTTCCGAGGCCCTTGTCGTCTGAGCTTCCTTTCCCCTTTGATCAGGGGCAAGCCCTTAGTCTCCGGCGACGAAAAATGTCCACTGGCCCGCAGGCGTGATGCCGACGCGATAGAAAATATAGGCGCCGAACTGCTTCATGTCGTCGAAATCGCCGGCGGTGACGATCTTGAACAGTTCGACCCGCTGCTTGGCGTCGAGCTTGTCCAGCGGCAGCGCGAAGAAATACGGCCAGACATAGAGTTCCTGCGCTGTTCCGGCGTCGACATGGACATAGCCGGCGCTGAGCACTTCCTCCAGTATGGCCAGGATCTCCTGGCCGTCAGGGTCGCCGGACAGGCCCTTGAGGAAGGCGATGGCGTCGCCGTCGATGTCGGCCAGCGACAGCTGGGTCAAACTGTCGCCCTTGCCGATCAGAGGCCGCAGCTTTTCAATGTCGCCGCTCTTGCAGGCCTCGATGATCAGATCATGCATGCGCCGCACGGGCTCGGGCAGCTTGCTAAGGTCGTAGACGACCTCGGGCAAGGGTGCTTCGGGATCGACACGCGGCCTGTTGGTGCCGCCATCCGCTGGACTGTCGGGCTCCGCCGCGTCCGGAGCGGCCGGCTGCTGGCCGGTCGAAGGCGGCGTTCCCACCGGGTCGGGCATGGGAATCGCGCCGCCGGGCGACGAAACGTCGTCATCCGCTGACGGTGTGACAGGCGAGGGAAGTTCTTCGCGTTGGATCTCGCTCAGCGCATGGGCCGGGCTGCTTGCCAGGCACGTCACAAAGGCAATCGCGGCACAGCACGCGGCGAGACGGATGTAGAGGACCAAGCCCTTAGGCCGGCCTGACATCGGAAAATTCACTGCCCGTATCTCCTTGGCCCCGGGCATGATGCCCAAACGGCACTCGATCGTCAAAGAACCGGATGTCGGTTCAGTGCCGCAGCCGCTCGGGTTCGAAGGCGCCAGCAATCACCTTTTCACGCATGCGGTCGAGCAGGGCAAGGGCCGATGTCTCGCCGTTGGCGCGCAGCATTTCACCAAACGCGGTCTCAAGCGCCGCCTCGGCAATGATCTCGGGCTCGATGCCGGCCGAAAGGCCCTCGGCCCAGGCTTCGCTGTGGCTTTCCACCGCCGTCAGGCGCTTTTCTTCCCTGACCAGCGCGTCGATGTCGTTGACACCATGTTCCATAAGCGATGTCCACCCTTTCAAGCTGCGATCCCTCAGTGCGGATCAGGCTTGATCTGTTCCGTTTACACGCAGCCTTAAGTAAGTATCTGTAAATACGACATTTTTTTGATCGTCTTTTACAGCAGACGGCTGTGTTTGGCGAAGCTGCGTTTCAACCCGGATCAAACTTAGCCGATTAGGCCGGCCTGCGGGGTGAAAACCTTCAGTTTGAGTTAATTTCGCATTCTTGCGGTAACGTTTGATTAACGTTGTTGCAGAAGTGCAACATCAGGATTGCACCAAGACACAGATCGCTACAAGCCGGATTTGTCTGATAGGACCAGCGACAGCGCGGATATCTGTTGATGGCCGCCTAATTGCCGTAGCGCGAGGCGATGTCGCGCGACAGCGTCTCGCCTTCCTTCATGTAACGGCTGATGGCTTCCGTGGCTGAAGCCGTGCACTGCGTATAGGTGCCGCCGAAGGAACGATAGCCGCGATTGAAGCTGGCGATGAAGCGGGCGCGACGCTCCGGATCCGGATTTTCCGATTCGAGCAGTTTTTCCATTTGGCCACGCCACTGGTCGCCCTTCTCGCCGCACAGATTGCGCAGGAAATGCAGCGACCCCAGCACCTCCGCCAGCCGCATCAGTCCCGGCTCGAACGGTGACTCGGCGCTGAACGCCGGCCGCGCAGCCGCGGCCGTACTGACGGCAAGGTACAAAGCGACAAGGAAAGGAGCGCGGCTCATAAGTCTATGTGGCCAAACAATTTGTCGCCTGCAAGGCGTTTCCGGCGCGGCGGTTGGGGAATTCAGCGGCTTTCGGGGGAACCAGCTGGTCGGCCAAGCAGATCCTCCGCCACCGCGAACACCGAGCCGGCAAGCGGCAGCGCCGCCATCTCGCGGAGCGTGTAGAAGGCTGCTGTCTCGGCATCGTCGCTGGCCACGGCCTCGCCGCCGGCATAGGCGGCACCAAAGACCGTGAGGCGGTAATCGACAGGGTGGGAATCGTCCCTGCCGTCGATATGGATTTCCCGAAGCGGGCGAAAACCGGTGGCACGCAAGCCGGTCTCTTCCAGCAGCTCGCGCCTGACAGCATCCTCCAGCGTCTCGCCGGCCTCGACCTTGCCGCCAGGAAAGGCGTAGAGACCCTGTGAAGGTTGCCGTGCCCGCTTGACCAACAGCACGGTGTCGCCGCGCACCACGGCTACCGAGACCGCCGGCAGTATCTTTCGTGTATCGTTCATGGCTCCCACCGTTCGGCCGCCGCAGCCCGCTGTGGACGGCCGCCGCCGGACAGCTTTAGCGGTTGCAGTGCGGCTGTTCCATTGTCACTTTCCGGCGGCGCCATTCGAAGGCAGGAGCAATCGATCATGTGCGGACGTTTCGCCTTGACCGCCACACCGGATCAGACCGCTGCCTTTCTCGGCCTGGCGGAGCTGGAGGATTTCCCGGCCCGCTACAACATCGCGCCGACGCAACCGGTGCTGATGGCGACCGCCGCTGCGCCGCGGGCACCGGGTTCCAATTTGCCCGATCGGCAACCGATGCTAGTGCGCTGGGGGCTCATTCCCACCTGGGTCAAGGACACAAGGGAGTTTCCGCTGCTGTTCAACGCGCGCTCGGAAGGCGCAATCGAAAAGGCCTCCTTCAAGGCCGCCATGCGCCATCGCCGCACGCTGGTGCCGGCGTCAGGCTTCTACGAATGGCGGCAGAGCGGGGGCAAGAAGGGGCAACCCTACTGGATCCGGCCCAGGCAAGGCGGCCTGGTCGCCTTTGCCGGCCTGATGGAGACCTATGTCGAGCCCGGCGGTTCGGAAATGGACACCGGCGCCATCCTGACGGTCAACGCCAATGCCGCCATCGCCCACATCCACGATCGAATGCCTGTGGTCATCGATCCGGGGGATTTCGCCCGCTGGCTGGATTGCCGCACGTTGGAGCCGCGCGATGTCGCCGACCTGCTGCGGCCGGCGCAACCGGATTTCTTCGAAGCTATCCCCGTCTCCGACCTCGTCAACAAGGTCGCCAACACCGGCCCGGAGATTCAGCAGAGGGGCGAGGTCGGGCCGGAGCCCGAGAAGACCATACGCCGGAAGCCCGACGCGGACGACAGTCAGATGACGTTGTTCTAGCTGAAGTTTCTGTCTGGAGGCTTATACGCCTCATGCCCGGCGCCTTTGGCGCCGGCCGCACTCTGCTTCAGGCAGCGCGGGGCGATATGATCTTCGGCGCCGGCTTCTTTTTCTTCGCGGTGTGAAGAAGGGCGGCGACGATCGCGGCCGGGCCGATGGCGCGATAGTGGCTGGCCAGCGCCGGTTGCTTGGCGCGGGTGGCTTCCTGCTTGCTTCGAGGCATGTTTCTCTTCCCAGGTAACGTTTTCGTGTTCGCGTTTGACCGTCGAATCCGACCAAATCGTGACGTTTGGTGATCTAGCCGGCCAATGTTTCATGACTGTGCCGACATGTTTAATAAAATGTTTCACTGCCTGATTCCGCGTGATCGAGCGACGCGTTTGCCAATCTCTACGGCGTTTTTCTCGGAAGCAGCGACTTGACGGCAACACTGACCAAGGCGATAAAGCCGCCCATGAAAACGTCTTTCGCCATTTGTGGCATTTGCATTATTGGCTAGCCTCGCGCGGGTCCGGACGTTTTCGCCTCATCTTTCCCCAGAGTGGACAAACGCCCCGGCCAGCAGGCTGGAGTCTGATTTGCGCCTCGGCGCGGGACCGGCTCCATCCAGATAAAAAGTTCTGAACCGGGAAGGCATGGAATGTCCGACGCATCGCAGGGCCTGCGCCTCTACAACACGCTGACGCGCACGAAAGAGAATTTCGTTCCGATCGATGCGCTCAATGTGCGCATGTATGTCTGCGGCCCGACCGTCTACGACTTCGCCCATATCGGCAATGCCAGGCCGGTTATCGTCTTCGACGTGCTGTTTCGGCTGCTGCGCCATCTCTATGGGCAGGCGCATGTCACCTATGTGCGCAACATCACCGACGTCGACGACAAGATCAACGCGCGTGCGCTGCGCGATTTCGGTGGCGAGATATCGGCCGGAAAGCTGTCGCTCAACGAAGCGATCCGACGGGTGACCGAAAAGACCGCCGACCAGTTCCACAGGGATGTCGCCACACTCGGCTGCCTTGAGCCGACGGTCGAGCCGCGCGCTACCGAATTCGTCGAGCCCCGCGCCGACGGCAAGGCCGACATGATCACCTTGATTCAAAGCCTGATCCAACGCGGCCATGCCTATGTCGCGGGGGGCGACGTTCTGTTCGACACCGCGTCGATGCCGGACTACGGCCAATTGTCGAAGCGCAATCTCGACGAACAGCAGGCCGGCGCCCGCGTCGCCGTCGATGCGCACAAGAAGAACCCTGGCGATTTCGTGCTGTGGAAGCTGTCATCGCCGGAAGAGCCGGGCTGGCAGAGCCCGTGGGGCAGGGGCCGGCCGGGCTGGCACATCGAATGCTCGGCGATGTCGGCAGCCTATCTCGGCGAGGTGTTCGACATCCATGGCGGCGGCCTCGATCTCATCTTCCCGCATCATGAGAACGAGATCGCCCAGTCGCGTTGCGCCCACGGCACATCAGTCATGGCCAATGTCTGGATGCACAACGGCTTCCTGCAGGTCGAAGGGCAGAAGATGTCGAAGAGCCTCGGCAATTTCTACTCGATCCACGAACTTCTGGAGACCGAGACCTTCGGCGGCCGCAATTGGCCGGGCGAGGTGCTGCGACTGGCGATGCTGATGACGCACTACCGCGAGCCGATCGACTTTTCCGTGCGCAAGCTGGAGGAGGCGGAGAACACGCTGCGCAAGTGGAAACGCGCCGCCGATCTGGCGCCTGCGGCAGGGCGGTTGCCGGTGGAGGTCATCAATGCCTTGTCGGACGATCTCGCCACCTATGCTGCCTTCCAGGTCCTGACGCAGGTGGCTGGCGAGGCCGCGGAAGGCAACGAAGCCGCCGCCGCGCTGAAGGCGTCACTGCTGTTCCTCGGCTTCGATGTTGCCTCGGCAAAGGTCGACCAAGACAAGATCGCCAAGGCAATCGCCAATCGCCTCGCTCTCATCGCCGCCAAGAACTGGGCCGAAGCCGACCGCATCCGCGACGAGCTTTTGGCGCAAGGCGTACAGTTGAAGGACGGCAAGGATCCCGCCACAGGCGAGCGCATCACCACTTGGGAGGTAAAGAGATGATCGACCATCTCGGCATCGACGTTGCAGATTTCGACGCTTCGAAGGCTTTCTATGACAAGGCGATGGCGCCGCTTGGTGCTTCCCTGCTCTATATGGTGCCGCTGGAATACACCGGCGGCGAAAAGATCGGAGGCTATGGCCGTGATCGGCCGGTGTTCTGGTTGCAGGAAGGCAAGCAGGGGCAAAAGGCCCATCAGCATGTCGCTTTCACCGCGCGCAGCCGCGCCGAGGTCGATGCCTTCCATGCCGCGGCCCTTGCCGCCGGCGGCAAGGACAATGGCGCGCCGGGCCTGCGCCCGCACTATCATCCGAACTATTATGGCGCGTTCGTCTTCGATCCCGACGGCAACAATGTCGAGGCCGTCTGCCATGATCCGGAGTGAGCCATGAGCCTTGACAACCGGCCGGTCTACACAGGCGGCTGCCAATGCGGGGCGGTGCGCTTCCGCGTCGAAGGCGCGCTTGGCGATGCCTCGATCTGCCACTGCCGGATGTGCCAGAAGGCGAGCGGCAATTTCTACCTGCCGTTGGTCTCGGTGCGCGGCGCCAGGGTTGACTGGACACGCGGCGAGCCCAAGCGCTTCCGTTCCTCCAATGCCGCCCGGCGCGGCTTCTGCGCCGAATGCGGCACGCCGCTGACCTTCGAGGCGCCCGACGGCATGGCGCTGGCGATCGCCGCCTTCGACGATCCGGCTGGTATCGCACCGACCATCCAGTGGGGTACGGAGGCAAAACTGCCTTATGTCGACACCATTCCGCAACTGCCGGGCGAGGACACGATGGCGGACATGGGTTCGGCTCCCTATCTCGCCGAGCTTGTGTCCTACCAGCATCCCGACCACGACACCGACCAATGGCCGCCGGAGGAAAGACCATGATCGAAACTGTCCGAACCGGCGGTTGCCAGTGCGGCGCCGTGCGCTTCCGCATCAAGGGCGCGCTCGGGCGCTCGTCCATCTGCCATTGCCGCATGTGCCAGAAACAGTTCGGCTCGTTCTTCGGTGCGCTGGTGACTGCACCCAGGGACGGTGTCGAATGGACGCGTGAGGAACCAAGCTATTTCCAGTCTTCGGTCAACATCGATCGCGGTTTTTGCGCCCGCTGCGGCACACCGTTGACCTACCGCCAGCCCGGCGGGCTCGAGATCGCGATCGGCGCCTTGGACGATCGCTCGGATCTGGCGCCGCAAATTCAGGTCAACTATGCGGCGAGGCTGCCCTGGGTGGAAAAAATCTTCGAGGCGCCGGTCCATGACGATCCCGACTTTTATGCAAGGCAGGAGCAGATCATCTCCTTCCAGCACCCCGATCACGAAACGGCCAACTGGCCGCAACAGGGCCTGAAACTATGAGCTTGCGTACCCTCTACCCGGAGATCGAACCGTTCGACAGCGGCATGCTCGATGTCGGCGATGGCCATCAGGTCTACTGGGAGCGTTCCGGCACCAAGGGCGCCAAGCCGGCCGTGTTCCTGCATGGCGGGCCGGGCGGCACAATCTCGCCCAAACACCGGCGGCTGTTCGACCCAAAACTCTACGACGTCATCCTGTTCGATCAGCGCGGCTGCGGAAAATCGACGCCGAACGCCTCGCTGGAGGCCAACACGACCTGGCATCTCGTCGCCGACATCGAGCGCCTGCGCGAAATGGCCGGCTTCGACACATGGCTGGTGTTCGGCGGCTCCTGGGGCTCGACGCTGGCGCTCGCCTATGCCGAGACGCACCCCGATCGCGTCAGCGAGCTGGTTGTGCGCGGCATCTACACGCTGACCCGCGCCGAGCTCGAATGGTACTATCAGTTCGGCGTCTCCGAGATGTTTCCCGACAAGTGGGAGCGTTTCGTGGCGCCGATCCCCGAGGTCGAGCGCGGTGACATGATGGCCGCCTACCGCAAGCGGCTGGTCGGCTCGGACCGCAAGGCGCAGCTGGAAGCAGCCCGCGCGTGGAGCCTGTGGGAAGGCGAAACCATCACACTGCTGCCGGAACCGGAAACCAGCGGCAAGTTTGGCGAGGACGACTATGCCGTCGCCTTCGCTCGCATCGAGAACCATTATTTCGTCCATGCCGGCTGGCTCGACGAGGGGCAGCTTCTGCGCGATGCCTGGAAGCTCATGGATATCCCCGGTACCATCGTCCATGGCCGCTACGACATGCCGTGTCCGGCACGCTATGCCTGGGCGCTGCACAAGGCCTGGCCGAAAGCCGATTTCCATCTGATCGAGGGCGCCGGCCATGCTTATTCGGAGCCCGGCATCCTCGACCGGCTGATCCGTGCGACGGACAAATTTGCAGGCAAATGACCATGACCCGCGAACGCCTCTATCTCTTCGACACCACATTGCGCGATGGCCAGCAGACGCCGGGCATCGACTTTTCCGTCGAGGACAAGATCGCGATTGCAAAACTGCTCGACGATTTCGGCATGGACTATGTCGAGGGCGGCTATCCCGGCGCCAATCCGACCGACACGGCGTTCTTCCAGCAGAAACGCACGGCACGCGCCAAATTCGTCGCCTTCGGCATGACCAAGCGGGCAGGGGTCTCGGCCTCGAATGATCCCGGCCTTGCGGCGCTTGTGCAGTCGAAATCCGACGCCATCTGCTTCGTCGCCAAGAGCTGGGACTATCACGTCCGCGTCGCGCTCGGCTGCACCAATGAAGAGAATCTGGAGTCGATCAAGACTTCGGTCGAAACCGCTGTCACCTCGGGCAAGGAGGCGATGGTCGATTGCGAGCACTTTTTCGACGGCTTCAAGGCCAATCCGGACTATGCGCTGGCCTGCGCCAGGACGGCATATGACGCCGGCGCGCGCTGGGTGGTGTTGTGCGACACCAATGGCGGCACGCAGCCTTCGGAAGCGCGCACCATCGTCGCCAAGGTCATTGCATCAGGCATTCCCGGCGATCATCTTGGTATCCACGCCCATGACGACACGGGCCAGGCGGTTGCGAATTCCCTGGCCGCGGTCGAGGCCGGCGTGCGCCAGATCCAGGGCACGCTGAACGGCATAGGCGAGCGCTGCGGCAACGCCAACCTGATCACGATCGTGCCGACACTGGCGCTGAAGCCGGCATTCGCGGATCGCTTCGAGACCGGCATTTCGGCCGAGGCGCTGACCGGCATTTCGCGTCTGTCGCGCGCATTCGATGAATTGCTGAACCGAGCGCCGGAAGCGCAGGCGCCCTATGTCGGCGCCTCGGCTTTCGCCACCAAGGCCGGCATCCATGCCTCCGCACTGGCCAAGGAGCCGGCGACCTATGAGCATGTGCCGCCGGAATCCGTCGGCAACCGCCGTCGCGTCATGGTCTCGGACCAGGGCGGCAAGGCCAATTTCCTCGCCGAACTGAAGCGGCGCGGCATCGAGGTGCCCAGGGACGATCATCGGCTCGATGCGCTGATCGCGGTCGTCAAGGAGCGCGAGGCCGAGGGCTATGCCTATGAGGGCGCCGATGCGTCCTTCGAGCTGCTCGCCCGCAAGATGCTGCACGGCTTGCCGGAATTCTTCAACGTCACCTCGTTCCGCTGCATGGTCGAGCGCCGCTTCGACGCCAATGGCCAGCTGAAGACGGTGTCCGAAGCGATCGTGAAAGTGCTGGTCGACGGCGAGGAAAAAATGTCGGTGGCGGAAGGGCACGGACCGGTCAACGCGCTCGACATCGCGCTGCGCAAGGATCTCGGCAAATACCAGAGCGAGATCGTCGATCTCGAGCTCGCCGACTTCAAGGTGCGTATCCTCAATGGGGGCACCGAGGCCATCACCCGCGTCCTGATCGAATCGCATGACGGCACCGGCGCGCGCTGGTGGACGGTCGGGGTTTCCGAAAACATCATCGACGCCTCGTTCCAGGCGCTGATGGATTCGATCATCTACAAGCTGATGAAGAACCGTGATATGGCTGGGCTGGTCGCGGCGGAGTGAGGTAGATGGAGGAACTTAATCTCTATAAAGAGCTGTACTTATTTGAACTGGAGCGAAAGGACCGTTTGACCGGTTCAATTTCGACTCCGGTATCTTTAATAATTGCCGTCGTAGTTGCCTGGACGTATATACTGTCATTAATAACGGATC
>NZ_NSFV01000020.1 GCF_002295115.1 Mesorhizobium sp. WSM4311
TGGTCTCGACATCGAAAGTGACCAAGCGCGGCCAGAAGATCGAGGCGCTGGAGTTCGGCGCGCAGGCCGATGGCGATGCCGGCCCGGAGACGCCGTCACGGGCGCCCGCGGCGAAACTCGAGCCCGGTCCGCGCGCTGCCGATTCAAAGACCGGGCAGCTCAGGCTGCGGGTCGTCGAAGGCGACGACTAGAGCAATTCCAGGAAAAGTGTGAAACGGTTTTCCGTCCGGAATTGCGTGAAAACAAAGAGTTAGAGCGGGTTGCCGTTTCCGTGAAACGGTGAACTGCTCTAGCCGGCAATTCCGGCCTAGGCCATGGCCACGATGACGTGCGCCTGGATTTTGGCGGCAACCGCGCCGCTGCCATGTCTGGCCGCAATCGCGGATGCGGCGTAATCCGTTGCGGCGTCCAGTTTCCCGGGATCCCTGGCCTCGATTTCGGTGCGAAGCACCGTTCCCTGGCAATAGGCCACGGCCGGCAGGCGCGGCGAGGGGGCGCGGCTTTGTTCAGCCCTCGTTTCGATCGCCACACCGGAAAAGCCGGCCTCTTCCAGCTCGCCGCGGATCAGCGCCGTATCGTGGTAGCCATGCGGCGTGCGGGCGAGAAAGCGCGGCGGATCGTTCGCAAACATCCTGGCCAGCGCATTGGTCACATCATCGGCGAAGACATTCTCCTCGATGCGATCCCAAACGTTGAACAGGAAATGCCCGCCGGGTTTCAGCACCCGCCTGGCCTCGCGGTAGGCGGATGGGCGGCTGGGAAAGAACATCGCGCCGAACTGGCAGCAAACGAGATCGAAGGCCGCGTCCTCGAACGGAAGCGCCATGGCATCGGCCTGGCGCCATTGGATGCGACCGTCGCGAGCCTGTCGCGAAGCGGCGTAGTCGAGCATCGGCTGGTTGAGGTCGGTCACGACATAGGTTGCGTCAGGGGACAGTTTTGGCGCCAAGGCGCGGGTGACGACCCCGGTGCCCGCGGCGACTTCCAGGACGGCTTTGGGCGAAAAGGACGCTGCCCGCCGTGCAAGGTCCGCGGCGAATGGCTCGAAAATCAACGGCACCATATAGCGGTCGTAGTTTTCCGGGATCGAGCCGGCGAACAGTTTGTCCGTTTCCAACATCGCTATTACCCGCCGCTTGATGGTGAGCGAGGCTAGCACAGAATTGCTTGTCCTGGGGCGGCTTTCGACCGGGAGCGCGGGGCTATTGCTCCTCCACGATGCTCATGCCTTCGAATTCGGGAAGCCAGTGCAGGGCCGACCGGTGCCATTTCTGTTGTGTCGGCACCAGATCCTCGCGTTGCCGCGCGGTGCCCGCCCTGATTCCATAGACCTTCGGGCCGTCGCCAACCGAAGTCGCGAAAAGATGCGAACCGCAGTCGCCACAAAAGGCCTGGGCGCGCTTGGCGCCGCTCGATCCGGTCTTGATATAGAGTTTTGGCGTGCCCCTGGTGATCCGGTAGTGATCCTCGGGCGCGGGAACAGTGACGCGAAAAGCCGTGCCGGTCAGCTGCTGGCAGTCCGTGCAATGGCAGATCGAGGTCTTCGCCGGGTCGACCTCCGCCTCATAGGTGATGGCGCCGCAATGGCACCCGCCGTCGATCTTCATGGTCGTTCCTCCGAAATCCGTCGCCTGATCTTAGCAAGGCAATGCGACGGGGCAACGGTGCAGCGCTGGTCCAGGACTAGTTCGATGCCGTTTCGATCAGCTTGCGCCGCTGCTCCCAGGTGCCCGTGGTCTGCGGCTTGACGAACAGCCGCGCGATCTCCGGCATCTCCTTCTTCAGCCGTGCCTCGATGCGCTCGACACAGGCTTCGATCTCCGGCGCCGACAGATGGTCCTCGAATTCGATGCTGAGCCCGGCAACGATCTCTTGCGGTCCCATATGGACGGTCAGGACACCGTTCGCGCGCTGCACCGCCGGATCCTGCTGCACGATCGCCAGCACCTTTTTTTGCACTTCGGGCGACGCCGGTTCGCCGATCAGCAGCCCCTTGCTTTCGCGGGCGAGGAAAATCGCCGTGGCGCCGAGAATGAGCGCGATGCCGATCGAGGCGACGCCGTCGAGTTCCGGCATCTCCAGCAGCTCCGCCGCCAGTATGCCGGCAAAGGCGACGATCAGGCCGACAAGCGCCGCGCTGTCCTCGAACAGCACGGTATAGACGCTCGGGTCCTTGCTCGACTGCAGGGCCTGCAGCCAACTCTGTTTGCCTTTCTCTCGGCGGAATTCCTTCAGCGCCACCAGCCAGGAGCTGCCCTCGAACAGGAAGGACAAGCCGAGAACGACATAGTTCACCTTGACGTTGGCGACAGGCTCCGGCGCCATGATGTGGATGATGCCCTCGTAGAACGACACGCCGGCGCCCAGCGCGAAGACCAGGAGGGCAACGATGAAGCTCCAGAAATAGAGTTCGCGGCCATGCCCAAGCGGATGCGTGCGGTCGGCCGGGCGCGCGGCACGGTGCATGCCGTAGAGCAGCAGGCCGCCATTGCCGGTATCGACCAGCGAATGCACACCTTCCGACAGCATCGCCGAGCTGCCGGTGAAGAAGGCGGCGGCGAATTTGGTCAGCGCGATCGCCAGATTGCCGGCAAGTGCCGCATAGATGACCATTTTGGAGCCGCCGTGACCGGCCATGCGGTTTGGTCCTCGTTCAACGTGCCCCAGTCTAACGGCCGGACGGCCGCAGCTCCACCATAACGCGCCAACTGCCGGGTCGTTCAAGACGCGATTTGTTTGGGACCGGCCGGCGGGAGACCGCGACTATTCGACGATCTCGTCGGTCCACACCTTGAAGCCGGCCAGTGTCCCCGGTCCGAAAATATGGGTTAGCGGCACATCCGCGGCGTCGCGCCCGGAAGCGATCAGGATACGGCCGATGCGCGGCGCATTGTTGCGCGGGTCGAAAACATGCCAGCGGCCGCCGAGATAGACCTCCATCCAGGCGGCGAAATCCATGCTCGACCACGGCTTCGGCATACCGATATCGCTGATGTAGCCGGTGCAGTAGCGCGTCGGGATGTTGAGCGCCCGGCAGAAGGTGACGGCAAGATGCGCGAAATCGCGGCAGACGCCGCTCTGTTCCCGATAGGCTTCCGCAGCGGTGCGCGTCGGCCGCGCGTTGCCGTATTTGAAGACGATGTGGTTGTGGACGAAATCGCACACCGCCTGCACGCGCGGAATGCCGAGCGGCGTATGGCCGAACAGCCGCCAGGCTTCGTTGGCCAACAGGTCGCTCTCGCAAAACCGGCTGGGCAGCAGGAACAGCAGCGTCTCGGCCGGCAGGTCGCGCACCTCGTGCTGCCAGGCCATCGGCTCGCCCATCTCGAATGTGCCGGTGTCGCGGATCACCGCATCCGTACCGAAGGTGAATCGACCGGGCGGCGCGACGAAGCGATTGCACCAATTGCCGAAACTGTCGCGATAACCCTCAACCGGAACTGGCGGGCTGGAGGTCAGGAAATCCGGCCGCTCGAGGTCGGAGGCGCGGGAATAGTGGACATTGAGCATCGCGATGAGCGGCGTCTCCTGCGGGAAGTCGAAACTCATCGCGCAGCCGATGTGGATCCGCATTGTCGTCCTGACCGGCCTGCCCGACGATCACCCGGGCGAAGGCGCGGGTCGATGCTGCAGTGCGAAAACGAGAATGGCACGGACGGCCATGGTTTACGAGCAAATTAGAAACCGGTTGAAAGCAGTCGGCCGGCGGTTGCGACAGACACTGCCCACTTGCAGCAAAGCGTTTCTCTTGTTTCACTTCATTCCCCGCAACTGGAGGAACGAATCATGGCTAAAGGTGCGATGAAGGCAGGCAAGGAAGCCCGCAAGCCGAAGAAGGATGCCAAGAAGCCGGCACCCGCTCCCGCCCTGAAGGCGCCGCCGGTCAAGGCGATGCGCATCAAGGAAAAGTAGGCCTCGGCAAGTCAGGCACGCAAATCCCACCGGCGGCGTCAGACAATGCCGCCGGGTTGATCGGGCGTTTGGACAGCCTATATCGACGGTGCGGGGACGACCCCGCGCCTCCCCAACAATACGGTCGGGACGACCCGCCATAATGATCGGTATCTGAGGATCGGATCCTGTCTCCGGCCCGGTGCTGGATGGAGCGTTCCGATGTCCTGGACTTTTCTGTTTTTCGCTGGCCTCTTCGAAATCGGCTGGGCGATCGGCCTCAAATACACCGACGGATTTACCAGGCTGGTTCCGACCGTGCTCACGGTCGCCTCGATGATCGTCAGTCTCACCTTGCTTGGCCTGGCGCTGAAGGCGCTTCCCGTCGGCACCGCCTATGCGGTGTGGACCGGTATCGGCACGGTCGGCACGGCCCTGTTCGGCATCTGGCTGCTCGGTGAGCCCGCCACCGCGATCCGCCTCGGCTGCATCACGCTGATCGTTTGCGGCATCATGGGGCTGAAATTCGCGGCCTGAAAGCGGCGTGGGACAGCGATATGCGTCCAACAGGAAAAAGCGCCGCACAAACACCTTCAGGGCCGCTGCAAGGCGACCCTGATTCAATGTTCGAGCTTGGCTGCGCCGAAGCTGCTAGCGGGCGGAAAAGCCCGGAGGAGCCCTGCCGGTCCGTGCCTTGCGCGCCGCATAGCGTGCGTCGCGCTTGGCCTTGCGCTCGGCCTCGTCGGCGAGCAGGCGGGCAATGCGCTCGGTCTCTTCGGCTTCCCGAATTTTGGCCTCGGCCTGGGCTGCCTCTTCGGCGGCGATGCGTGCCGCTTCGGCTGCTGCCTCGCGCTCGGCCTTCTCCGCGGCTTCGCGTGCCAGCTTTTCCTGCTTCAGCCTTGCCTTCTCGGCTTCGCGGATCTCACGAGCCTGGAGGATTGCCTTGCGTTCGGCCTGTCGCGCCAGCACCGCAGGATCATCTGCCGCCGGCTTTGACTTGAAGCGCTCCAGAAGCGCCTTCTTTGCCTCGTTCGCGGCGTTGCGCCGCTCGAAAATGTCTTTTTCCCTGTAGATAGCCAAGTCCACTTCCCTGAAGTCAATTCGCGAGGCTTACATACGCGCGAATGCCGAGAGTTCAAGCGCCAAAACGGTATGCCAGCCATGAAATTCCGTGATGTTGCCGCCGGGAGACGCCTTTTGCCGCCCAAACCGACATGCACTGTTCACCGTCCACGCCTCTGGCGGCAAGACAGTTCGCTCGCTACGTCTAGCTGCAAAACCCAACGCCAGGATGACATCAAATGGAACTCGGTCTCTACACTTTCGCCGACGTCAGCCCGCAGCCCGGCCCGGGCGCCATCGGGCCGCATGAGCGCTTGCGCAACCTGATCGAGGAGGTCGAACTCGCCGACCAGGTCGGTCTCGACGTCTTCGGTCTCGGCGAGCATCACCGGCCCGATTATGCCGCCTCCGCGCCGGTCGTGGCGCTCGCCGCTGCCGCCGAGCGCTCGAAGCGCATCAAGCTGACCAGCGCGGTCACGGTATTGTCCTCCGACGATCCGGTGCGCGTCTTCCAGCAGTTCGCCACGCTCGATCTTCTCTCGGGCGGCCGTGCCGAGATCATGGCCGGGCGCGGTTCGTTCATCGAATCCTTCCCGCTGTTCGGCTACAATCTGGAAGACTATGACGAGCTCTTTGCGGAAAAGCTGGATCTGCTGCTCGCCATCCGTGACAGCGTCAAGGTCACCTGGTCCGGCAATCTGCGTGCGCCGATCAACGATCGCGGCGTCTATCCCCGGCCCTTCCAGGACAGGCTGCCGGTCTGGATCGCGATTGGTGGGACGCCGCAGTCCGCCGCCCGCGCGGGCGCGCTCGGCCTGCCGCTGGCGCTTGCCATCATCGGCGGCGAGCCGGCGCGCTTCGCGCCACTGTTCGACCTCTACCGCGAGGCCGCCAAGCGCGCCGGCAGCGACCCGGCGGGTCTCGCCACCAGCATCAACGTGCACGGCTTCATCGCTGACACCACCGAACAGGCGGCCGACGATTTCTACGGCCCGCAGGCCGAGGTGATGAACCGCATCGGCCGCGAGCGTGGCTGGGGTCCGACATCGCGGGCGCATTTCGACCAGTCGCGTGGTCCCGACGGCGCCCTGTTCGTCGGCAGTCCAGAACAGGTGGCCGAGAAGATCGTCGCCCAGCACAGGGTCTTCAACAATGACCGCTTCCTGCTGCAGATGGCGATCGGCACCATGCCGCATGCCAAGATCATGAAGGCGATCGAACTCTACGGCACCAAAGTGGCGCCGATCGTGCGCAAGGAAACGGCGAAGTCCGCGCCGGCGGTGGCCGCGCCCGTCGCATAAAGGGCCTTGCCGGCTAAAGGAACCTTGCTGGCGCGCCGGCGTTTTCGTCAACGGACTGCACCAGTTGCGGTGCCCGCTGAGGGTGCATGATGAAAACCGAACCCGCCGCTACGGGCGCAGGCGTTGCCGAAAGCCCGGATCCGCGCGTCGAAGCCCGAGCGGATACCCATCTGATGCGCTCGCTGCTGGTCGGCATCTTCATCTTCATGACCGTTTATGCGCTCTATTTCGGCCGTGCCTTCTTCATGCCGGTCATGCTCGCTTTCCTGCTGGCGCTGACATTGACACCGATCGTGCGGCTGCTGCGCAAGCGCGGCATTCCCGAAGCGGTTTCGGCGACGCTCCTGGTGCTTTTGTCCATCTGCGTGTTCGCCAGCGCCGGCTATTTGCTCTCAGGCCCTGTCATCGATCTCCTCAACAACACCTCGTCGATCGGCCAGCAACTCACCGAGCGGCTGGCGCAATTGCGGCGTCCGCTGGAAAGGATCATGCAGGTCTCGCATCAGATCGAGCAGATGACCGAAACCTCGCAGGAGCCTGGCGTCCAGAAGGTGGCCGTCGCCCAGTCCGGTATCCTGTCGTCGGCCGCCAGCAACATCCTGGCGGCGGGTACAAGCCTCACCATCATCTTCGTGCTGTCGCTGTTCCTGCTCGCCTCGGGCACGATGTTCTACGAGAAGATCATCCAGTCCTTCGCCAGCCTCACCGAGAAGAAGCGGGCGCTGCGCGTCGTCTATGACGTCGAGCACGAAATCTCGCACTATCTGCTCACCGTCACCATCATCAATGCGGGTCTCGGCACCGTCATCGGCCTTGGCCTGTGGGCGCTCGGCATGCCCAACCCGCTGGTCTGGGGTGTCGCCGCCGCATTGTTCAACTTCCTGCCCTATGTCGGCGCGCTGCTGACCATCGTGCTGGTCGCGGTGATGGCGCTGATCAGCTTCGACAGCATCTCCTACGCGCTTCTGGCACCGGCCTTCGTGCTTTTGTGCGATGTCGTCGAAGGCCAGTTCGTGACACCGATGGTGGTCGGCAGGCGCCTGGAAATCAACGCGGTGGCGATCTTCATCGCCATTGCCTTCTGGTCGTGGCTGTGGGGTTTCGTCGGCGCATTGATGGCGGTGCCGCTGCTGGTCGTCATCAAGGTGTTCTGCGACCATTTCGAAGGGCTTGGCCATGTCGGCAATTTCCTCGCCGCGCAGCAACCCGCCGTAGTCGAGGACGACGTCGAGGAGAACGGCAAGGCGGCGGCATAGAAGGCGGACGCCGTTTGCCGCGGCGGTATCGAATGCCTATATCCGGCCGATCAACGTCCGGTGCCTTCCCTATGAGCGATGCTTCTGCCTTCGACCTCGACGCCTATCTCGCGCGCATCGGTTACGCCGGTCCGCGCGACACGTCGCTGGATACGCTGAAGACGCTGCATTTCGCGCATCCGCAGGCGATCCCCTTCGAGAACATCGATCCGTTTCTTGGCCGCCCGGTCCGGCTCGACCTCGCCGCGCTGCAGGACAAGATCGTCCTTGGCGGGCGTGGTGGTTATTGCTTCGAGCACAACCTCCTCTTCATGCATGCGCTGCGGGCGCTTGGTTTCGAGGTCGGCGGCCTGGCCGCGCGCGTGCTCTGGGGCCAGAGCGAGGACGCCATCACCGCGCGCAGCCACATGCTTTTGCGCGTCGAGCTCGATGGCCGTACCTACATCGCCGATGTCGGCTTCGGCGGCCTGACCCTGACCGCGCCGCTGCTGCTGGATCCCGGCCCGGAACAGAAAACCCCGCATGAGCCATTCCGCATCGTCGAGGCCGGCGATCATTTCCGCCTGCAGGCCGCCATCGGCGGCGACTGGCGATCGCTCTACCGGTTCGACCTGCAGCCGCAATACGAGGTCGACTATTCCGTCACCAATCACTTCCTGTCGACCAGCCCGACATCGCATTTCCTCTCCTCCGTCATTGCGGCGCGCGCCGCGCCGGATCGGCGTTACGCGCTGCGGGGAAACCGCCTGTCGATCCATCACCTTGGCGGCCGCACCGAGCAGACGGAGATGGCCACCGCCGCCGAACTCGCCGACACGCTGCAAGGCCTGATCGGCATCATCATTCCCGACCGCGCTGCTTTCGAGGCCAAAGTGCGTGAGACGAAGATCGTGGAGACCACCGCATGACCGAATTGTCCGTTCTCGACCTGTCGCCGATCGTCGAAGGCAGCGATGCCTCGCAGTCGCTTGCCAACTCGCTCGATCTCGCCCGCCATGCCGAGCGGCTGGGCTACAAGCGCTACTGGCTGGCCGAGCACCACAACATGCCGGGCATTGCGAGCGCCGCCACATCCGTGGTCATCGCCCATGTCGCCGGCGGCACCAAAACCATCCGAGTCGGTGCCGGCGGCATCATGCTGCCCAACCACGCGCCGCTGGTGATCGCCGAGCAATTCGGCACGCTGGCCGCTCTGTTTCCCGGCCGCATCGATCTCGGCCTCGGCCGGGCGCCCGGCACCGACATGAACACCGCGCGCGCCTTGCGCCGCAACCTCGAGGCCGGCGCCGACACCTTCCCGCAGGATGTCGTCGAACTGATGGGCTATTTCCTGCCGGCGCAGGAAGGCCAGCGCTTGCGCGCCGTGCCCGGCGAGGGCCAGAACGTGCCGGTCTGGATTCTCGGCTCCAGCCTCTACGGCGCGCAGCTCGCCGCCATGCTCGGCCTGCCCTACGCCTTCGCCTCGCATTTCGCGCCGGCCGAGCTCGACCATGCGCTGGACATCTATCGCTCGCGCTTCCAGCCGTCCGAACAGCTCGACAGGCCGCATGTGATGCTCGGCCTCAACGTCTTTGCCGCGCCCACCGATGCCGAGGCACGGCTGCTGTTCACCTCCCTGCAGCAGGCCTTCGTCAATCTGCGCACCGGCCGTCCCGGACGGTTGCCGCCGCCGATCGAGAACTATGACCGCGATCTCGATCCGATGGCCAAGACCATGCTCGGCCAGGCGCTGTCCTGCGCCGTCGTCGGTTCTCCCGAAACAGTCCGCCAGGGCATCGATGCCTTCGTGCGCCGCACCGGCGCCGACGAGCTGATGGTCACCGCGCAAATCTTCGATCACGCGGCGCGGGTGCGGTCGTTCGAGATCCTGGCAGACGCTCACAAATCGCTGTCGCAAGCAGCCTGACTTTTATCCGCCAGGTGCTTTTGCCGGCGGCGATGCTCTGCTAAGTGGCGGGCGCATCCCCAGCAAGAGCGAGCCTTCCCGTGACCCATGATCTTGACGCCCGCACGCAGTTTGCCATCGATCTGGCGCGGCGGGCCGGCGAACGCGGGCTCGAATATTTCCGCGATCTGGAAAGCCTGACCATCGAGAGCAAGGGCCATCAGGACCTGGTCTCGCAGGCCGACCGCGAGGTCGAGCTGTTCATACGTGCGGCGATCGCCAAGGACTATCCGCAGGACGGCATCGTCGGCGAGGAACATGCTTCTGTCGCCGGCTCGAGCGGCTATGCCTGGGTCGTCGATCCCATCGACGGCACCGCCAATTTCGTGCGCGGCATTCCGGCCTGGTGCGTCGTGATCGCTTGCGCAAGGGACGGGGAGACGATCGTCGGCGTCATCCACGAACCGTCGACCGGGGAGACGTTCCATGGCAGGCGCGGCGGCGGCGCCTTCATCAACGGCAGGCCGATCAAGGCAAGTGCCGCGACCGGCCTGGAAGAAGGCTCGGTGGGGACCGGATTCTCGAACCGGGCCGAGGCCGAGAACATCGCCGTGCTGATCAAGAAGATCCTCGCCGAAGGCGGTGTCTTCTTCCGCAACGCGTCCGGCGCCCTGATGCTGGCCTATGTGGCCTCGGGCCGGCTGCTTGGCTATGTCGAGGAACACATGAACGCCTGGGACTGCCTGGCCGGCATGTTGCTGATCGAGGAGGCCGGCGGCACCGTCCTGCAGGCGGATCCCAAGACGGTGCTGCAGAGCGGCACGCAGGTCATCACCGGCGGCAAGGGCGTCTTTTCGAAGCTGCAGGAATTGTGCAGGGAAGCGTTCACGCTCTGATCGCCATTTGATGCGATGGATCGTGGCGGCACCCTACGCCAGCTTGGCCAGCAGCTTCATGAAGGTGGCGATCTCCTTGGCCGAGAGCGGCGCCAGCGTCTCCCTGGTGATCTCGCGCGCCAGCGGGATCAGGCGTTCGATCGCGTCGCGGCCTTCCGCGGTCAGATTGACCAGCAGCCGCCTTTTGTCGCCCTCATGCTTGGAGAGTTCGACCAGGCCGCGCGCCTTCAACCGGTCGATCACGCCCTTCACTGTCGCCGCATCCATGGCGATCAGCGTGCCGAGCTGGTTCTGAGAGGTCTCGCCGACATCGCGCAGCTTGGCCAGTGCGGCGAATTGCGGCGGCGTCAGGTCGCCGATATGCGCGGCGAAGATCGAGACGTGGCGCTGGTGCGCCTTGCGCAGGATGAAGCCGACCTGCTCCTGCAGCAGGTAATCGTGCTCCTCGGGCTCTTCGACCTCGACCAGCTTGAGCAGATTGTCCTCGCCGCTCACCGCAGCCCGTCCCAGGCCTTGATGCCGTCGGCCGCCAGGCCGCCCATGCGGTTGTGAATGCGCGGGCCACAGGTCATGGCGAGGCAGAACAGGATCTCGTCGGGACGCGGCCCGTCGCTGATGCCGACTTCCATGGCGTCGAAATGGCTGCGCACATAGGCGGCGTTGATGTGGCCGAGCGGCACGTCGAGCTTTGAGCCGAAGGCGCCGACTTTCTTGGCCGACGGCACGATCGCCTTGGCGTCGCCAAGCCGCTCGCGCATGGCGTAGCCGCCCGGCACGTGCCAGAGCGCGCCGTGCTCCAGCTCGCCCGCCGTGCCGACAATGGCACCCTTGCCGTAGCCGTCGATCTGTTTGACGTCGCCGCCCAATGCGGCGATCAGCCTGTCGGAAAGCAGCAGGCCGAGAGGCTTCAGATCGTCCATGGCGCTCTGCAGATCCTCGACATAGCGCCCTGCGAACGGGTTCCTGACCACAGCCATGGCCGCGGCACGCCGGCGCGGCACGTCCGCGACCGGACCGCCCTCATGAAATATCTCTTCGCTCAGCACTGCGATCTTGCGGATCGGAAACTCAGGCATGGGCAACTTCCTCCCTCGGATTTTTGTTGGGTGCGGCAAGCGCCACGGAACCACTGATGCGGGCCTCACCGCCAAGAAACAGCGCCGATCCGGCAATCAGGCCGCGCCGGCGAAAATCTTCGGCGACGGCAAGGCCATTGTCCAGCGCCCGCGCCACCTCGCCAGGCGCAAGCGTGCCGACGCCTTGCGTCACCAGCCGCGCGCCGAGGTCGCTGTCGGGCGACAGTTCACATGCGGGAATGCGCTGGATGGCGGGATTGCCGGGCAGGTCCACCGCATTGGCAATGAGCGTCGCCGCCGCATCGGCCTCGGCACCGGTCCGCGCCAGCACGGTGACGGCGTCGGCAATGCCAAGCGAGAAGGAACGGCCGCGCCAGCCGCTGGTGGCGACGCCGCGAACGCCATCCTCCGCGCGGATCGTGATCCGGTCGGCCATGCCGTTGCCGGTGCCGGCGACCGCCAGGCCGATCGATCGGCCCGTGCCGAGGTGGAGGGCGCTGTCGCCGCCATTGTTGACATAGGCGCGCTCGAGCCTGCGGCCGGCAAGCAATGCGGCGAGCATTTCGTCGGCTACCGATCCTGCGACGGCGGCCATCGGCGTTATGAAACATTCCGCGAGCGGCATGACGGCCGCTTCCATGCGGCGCGCCGTCGGACCGTTGAAGGCCCGCGGCGCCAGGAAAAATGCCGGGAGCCGCAATTCGGGAAGCTCCCTGACCAGCTCGATCAGGATCGTCTGGAAGCGCGCGACCGCTTGCTCATACGCCAGGCGGCATTCCTGCGCTTCGCCAAAGGCCTCGACGATCAGATCGATCGGCCCATGGTTGAGGTGCAGCCGCTTGCTGTCCTGCAGCCAATGTGCCTGCGGGCCGTCCATCGTCAGGCTCCGTTCGATGCGGCGCGCCGCAGCTGCGCCAGCGGCGGCCATGGATTGTCGGACGGCGCACCCGTGCCGTGGCGCGGGTTGAGGTATTCGCCGCCCTTGGCGACGATATCCTCGACACTGCGGATCTCGGCCTCGTAGCCGCCAAGCCTGACATAGTCGTCACGGCGCAAGGTGAACTCGATCGGCGCCACCAGCGCCGGCGTCGGCACATAGCCGAAGGCACCTTCCGGCACCCGGGTGACATCGACCATCAGCGTGATGCCGCCGCCCGGCCAGACATAGACCGGCGCGCCGCCGACCGTCACGTAAGTCTTCAGGCCTTGCACCGAGCGGGTGAGATTGACCGGGTTTTCGGTGACGCCGGCGCGCAGCGAGCCGCCGGCACCGCCGATGAACAGCACGGTGCACAGCGCCGGCTCGCAATTGTCCTCGATCAGATTGACCGACTTCTGCAACCGCTCAGGAAACGGCTTCTGCACCGGCTTCAATTCGTCGTCGAGCTCGTAGTAGGCGAACTGCTCGCCGGTGGTCGAAACCATCAACAGCGACAGGCCCGGCCGCGCGCCCTTCTTGGCGTTCCATTCGCCGAGGATCGACAGCGGGTCGGAAATCGAGGTGCCGCCCCAGCCGAGGCCGGGCTCGGAGACCTTGAAATAGCGGCCCGGCGTCGAACGGCGTCCGATGATTTTGATGCCCGTGTCCTGCCAGCCCAGCACCTTGCCGGCCTGGTGCTCGGAGACGACGCCGGTGATGTGGTCGTCGACCACCACCACCTCGTCGACCAGCCCGCGCCATTGCGTGGCGAACATGCCGATGGTGGCCGAGCCGCAGCCGACGCGCATGCGGTGTTCTTGCTTGCCGTCGATGACAGGCGGTTTGCCGGCTTCCACGATGATGGTGGCGCCGCCGTCGATGGTCAGTTCCACCGGCTTGCGGTTGCACAGATTGAGCAGCGCGTCGCAGGTTGCCCGGCCTTCCGCCTTGGAGCCGCCGGTCAGATGGTGCACGCCGCCCAGCGACAGCATCTGCGAACCATATTCGCCCGTCGTGACATGGCCGATCGCCTCGCCTTGCGAGCGCACGACAGCCGTTTCGGGTCCGATATGACGGTCGGTGTCGATCTTCACCTTGACGCCGCAATACGAAAAAATGCCTTCGGTGACGACGGTGACGAGATCGACGCCTTCGACTTGCTGGCTGACGATGAACGGCGCCGGCTTGTAGTCGGGATAGGTGGTGCCCGCGCCGATTGCCGTGACGAAGCGGCGGCCGGTGTTGACCAGTTCGCCGTCCCATGCCTCGCCTTCGGCGACGAAGGGCACGATTGTCCCGCCGGTCTCGGCAGCATGGTCGAGAATGGTCAGCGGGTCCATGCGCACGATCCGGCCGCCGGCATTGCCGTAGCGGTCGCAGGCGCCGGTGCGGCCATCGGCTATGTAACACATGACCGGGCAGGCATCGCAGCGGATCTTCTCCGCCACCAGCTTCTCGCCGGGATCATGGGTCTCAAAACGCTCGGCAAGCTCACTCATGCGCGTGCCTCCTTTTCGCGGATGCCATCCTTTTCACGGATGCCAGCGCGGATGCGCGTCGGCGTCGCCGGAACCTTGGTGACCAGCACGCCGGTGGCATGGCGGATGGCGTTGAGGATCGCGGGTGCCGTCGGGATCAGCACATGCTCGCCCAGGCCCTTGGCGCCGAACGGCCCTTCGGGATCGGGAACCTCGACCAGGATGGTTTCGATCGGCGGCACGTCGCCGATGGTCGGGATGAGATAGTCGTGCAGATTCTCGGTGCGGCCGGGAATGTACTCTTCCATCAGCGCCATGCCGATGCCTTGCGCGATGCCGCCCTCGATCTGGCCCTCGGCCAGCAGCGGGTTGATCGCCTTGCCGACATCATGCGCGGCGGTGATCTTGATCAGCTTGACCGTGCCGAGCTTGAGATCGACCTCCAGTTCGGCGATCTGCGCGCCATAGCCATAGACGGCATAGGGCTTGCCCTGGCCCTTGGCATCGAGCGGCAGTGTCGGCGGGTCGTAGGTCTCCTCGGCGCGGAAGACGAAGCCCTCGGCATCCATGTCGAGCGAGGCGAGATCGATGCGGCGCGCGGCTTCGCCCTCGCGGATGACGATCGCCGCACCGTCCAGTTGCAGGGTTGCCTTCTCGGAGACGTTGGCAAAGCGCAGGATTTTTTCCCGCAGGGCCCGCCCGGCCTTCTCGGCGGCCTTGCCGGTCACGAAAGTCTGGCGCGAGGCAGAGGTCTTGCCTGCGTCGGGGCTGATTGCCGTATCGGCGCTTTTCAGCCGGAACCTTTCCAGCGGCAGGCCAAGCGCGTCGGCACAGATCTGCGCGATGACGGTGTTGGAACCCTGGCCGATGTCGACGGCGCCCTGGTGCAGGATGACGGTGCCGTCAGCCGCGATGCCGACCCGGATGGTCGACGGATTGGGCAGCGAAGTGTTGCCGCAGCCATACCAGCAGGACGCCACGCCGACGCCGCGCTTTTTATCGCCGTTGGCATTGTTGAAAGCATTCGCGTCGGCTTCCGCCCGCGCCCAATGCGGCCGCAAGGCCTCGAGACATTCGGCAATGCCGACGCCGGATTCCAGCTTCTGGCCGGTGACTGTTTCGGATCCGTTCCGAAGGCAGTTTTTTACGCGGAAATCGAGGCGGTCGATGCCGAGCTTGCCGGCCAGCTCATCGTAAAGCGTCTCCTGCATGATCGTCGCCTGCGGCACGCCGAAGCCGCGGAAGGCGCCGGAGATCGGGCCATGGGTGTGGATGGCGCGGCCCTCGGCGCGGTAGTTCGGCGTCGCGTAGGGGCCGGAAGCATGCACCGGCACGCGGTTGGCGACGGTCGGCCCCCAGCTGGCATAGGCGCCGGTGTTGAAATCGCCTGAAAAGATCATGCCGGTGACATGGCCGTCGGCATCGGCGCCGATGGTCGCCTTCATCTCTGCGGGGTGGCGCTTGGTGGTCGACATCATCGATTCGTTGCGCGTGTAGGCCAAGGCGGCCGGACGCCCGGTCTTCAGCGCCACGAGGCCGATCAGCGGCTGCAGCGAAACGTCGAGTTTCGAGCCGAAGCCGCCGCCGGTCGCGGTCGGCACGATGCGCACCTTGTCGACAGCCAGGCCAAGCACCTTCGCCGTGTCGTCGCGGTCCATATAGGGCGCCTGGGTGCAGGCGACGACGACCAGCGTGTCGGCGTCCATATAGGCATGGCCGGCCTCGGGCTCGATATAGGCGTGCTCGACATAGGAGGTGTCGATCGCACCGGTCACGGTCACAGCGGCGCCGGCAAGCGCCGCCTCGGGATCGCCGCGCTCGACGAAGCCGGAGGTCAAGAGGTTCGAAGGGCGGTTCCGATGGATCAGCGCAGCACCCTCAGCCTGTGCTTCGCTGGGCTGCAGGACATGCGGCAGCTCGGTCCAGCGGATTGGGAAATCCGACAGGTCCAGATCGAAAATTGCCTCGCGCTCGCCGGCGACCAGCGCCACCGCCTCGCCGCGAAGCCGCGCAAACCCTTCGGCGAGCGCCGGCTGGTCGGCAAACGGGCCGATGACGCCGAAACAGTTCTTGCCCGGAATGTCGGCCGCCGTGAAGACACCAACGATGCCGGGGGTCTTCCTTGCCCAGCCGTCGAGGTCGCCAAAGGCGAAGCCGGCGTGATAATGCGGCGAGCGGACCACCAGCACAGCAAGCGCATCGGCCGGGAAGGAATCGCCGCCGAATTTCTCGGCCCCCGTCACCTTTGGCACACCGTCCAGCCTGACGGGCGACGCGCCGATCGCATGGCCGGACTGGGGCAGGCGGAAATCGAGGCTTGCCACTTGCGAGGAGGCGTCCATCACCGCCGCGATGATCTTCCGGTAGCCGGTGCAGCGGCACAGAATCCCGCCCAGCGCATCCTGCACCTCGATTTCGGTTGGTCTCGGCGTCGTGTCCAACAGTGCTGTCGCCGCCACCAGCAGCGCCGGCGTGCAGATGCCGCATTGTGCCGCGCCATGGGCCAGGAAAGAAGCCTGCAGCGCTGACAACAGGCCGTTGGCCAGCCCCTCGACCGTCGTCACCGATGCGCCCGCGGCCGAAGCCGCCGGCATCAGGCAGGCGCAGACGGGATCGCCGTCGACCAGCACCGTGCAGGCGCCGCAATCGCCGGCATCGCAGCCGACCTTGGTGCCGGTGAGCCGCAATTCGTCGCGCAGGACCTGGGACAGCCGGCGCAGCGGCGGCACGTTGACCGAGACGGCGGCGCCATTGACCGCGAAGGCGATGTCGGCGCGCTCGAGGCCGGGCTGGACTATGCCCAAATCCGGCCGACCTTCATCCACTTCGGGCAGAACCTGGTTCATGTCAGGCTGAGCTTGTCTCATGCCGCCGCCACCATATGATCGTTCATCGGCCCAGCGGCCGTCAGCACGGCCCGGGCAACAATTTCGCGCACCGCGTCGAGCCTGTACTCGGCGCTGCCGCGCACATCGGCGATCGGCGACAGTTCCGTTATCGGCGCGGACTGGATGGCGCCGTCGAGCCCGCCATCCCCAGGCAATCCGAGCAACGCCGCCTCGACGCCGGCAAGCCGCCTGGCGACAGCCGAGCAGGACCCGACGGCAATGGCCGCTTCGGCAACCCTGCCGTTCTCCACGACCAGGCGCGCCGCCACCATGGCGATGGAAATGACGAGATAGCGTCGCGCGCCGAGCTTGACGAAAGCCGATGCACCGGCGGCGGCCAGCTTCGGCACGCGAATGGCGGTCACCATTTCGCCAGGCCGCAGGGCCGTGCGGCGATTGCCGAGAATGAAATCCGGCAAGGACAGATGCCGCGTCGCTCTCGCCGAGCGCAGTTCGACCTCGGCATCGAGCGCGAGCAGGCCCGGCACGCCATCGGCGGCCGGCGAGGCGTTGCAGAGATTGCCGGCCACCGAGGCGACGTTCTGGATCTGCGGCGAACCGACCTCGCGCGCGGCCTGTTTCAGCGCCTCGAAAGCCGGCGGCAAGGGGTGACGGATGAGGTCGGTCCAGGTCGTGCGCGCGCCGATGACAAAGTGGTCATCCGTCTCGGCAATACCGCGCAAAGCAGCGAGGCCATTGATGTCGAGGACATTGTCGCGGAACGGCTTCGCGCCCTGCGCCGGATAGAAATCCGTGCCGCCGGCAAGAATGCGCCAGGCGCCCTCGCCAAGCAAAGCGAGCGCCTCGTCGACCGTGGTGGGTTTCGCGTAACGGATCACGCTTTGCCTTCCCAGAGAGTGGGCCTTCCCCGAAATGGCCCTCCCAGGGCGTTTACCCCAGGCATGATCTTGCCGGTCCGCAAACCGGAAATTCATTCGTATGCAAATGATATCAAGCCGGTGGAAATTGTCAAAGCCAGAGTTTGGGCCGCCGTGCTTGCCAGGGTGCATGCAACGAGATTGTTACGCCTTCGGAGGTTGACGCGGCCGGCCATCTGGTCAAGTTTCTGCCTCCGGTCGCGTCAGCGGCACCTTTCCACTGGAGCCTGAGCCCAACGCAGAGAAGAAGGAGGCCCAATGGCCGACCAAGCGCTTGTTGTGATCGACCTGCAGAACGACTTTTGCCCGGGCGGCGCGTTGGCCGTGACCGGCGGCGACGAGATCGTGCCGCTGGTCAATGACATGATCCGGCACGCCGACCATGTCGTGCTGACGCAGGACTGGCATCCCGCCGGGCATTCGAGCTTCGCCTCCAGCCATCCGGGCGCGCAGCCCTTCACCATGATCGAAATGCCCTACGGCCAGCAGACGCTGTGGCCGGATCATTGCATCCAGGGCAGCCTCGGCTCGGACTTCCATTCCGGCCTTGCCTGGACCAAGGCCGAACTCGTCATCCGCAAGGGGTTTCGCCCGGCAATCGACAGCTATTCGGCCTTTTTCGAGAACGACCACACGACGCCGACCGGCCTCGGAGGCTACCTCAAGGAGCGCGGTATCGACACCGTCACCCTGGTCGGGCTGGCGACGGATTTCTGCGTCGGCTTTTCGGCGCTGGATGCCGTCAGCCAGGGTTTCAAGACCACCGTCCGGCTTGACGCCTGCCGCGGCATCGATCTCAATGGCTCGCTCGATGCCATGCTGCGGCGCATGCGCGATGCCGGCGTGACGCTCGAAGACCATTTTTCGGACTGAACGGAAGGTGGGGCGGCAGGGGAAGTTATCGCGGGTCGGTGCAGGCGTGATGGCGGGCGCGGCCCTTGCCGTCGCCATGCTGTTGCCGGACGCCGCCGTCGCGGCGGAGGAACACACGCTGCCCGGCGCCTCGATGTCGCTGTGGTGGGCGCTGCCCTTTTCCGGCCTGCTGCTGTCGATCGCCACCGGTCCGCTGCTGTTCCACCATGTCTGGGAGCATCATTACGGCAAGATCGCGGCCCTGTGGGCGGCGCTGGTCGTCGTGCCGCTGGCGCTCGCCTTCGGCATCCCTTCGGCGACCGAGGCGGTGCTGCACGCGCTGCTCACCGAATACATGTCCTTCATCATTCTGCTGTTCGCGCTGTTCACCATTTCGGGTGGCATCCTGGTCGCCGGCAACATCCACGGCACGCCGCTGGTCAATGTCGGGCTGCTGCTGGTCGGCGCGCTGCTCGCCTCGGTCATCGGCACGACGGGCGCCTCGATGATCCTGATCCGGCCGATCATCCGCGCCAACGACGCCAGGCCATTCAACGCCCATGTCATCGTCTTCTTCATCTTCCTGGTCTCCAACATTGGCGGCTCGCTGACGCCGCTCGGTGATCCCCCGCTGTTCGTTGGCTTCCTGCGCGGAGTCGACTTCTTCTGGACGACCGCCAACCTTTGGCGCGAGACGCTGTTTGTCGGCGGCTTGGTGCTGGCGGTGTTCCTGGCGATCGACATCATCCTGCACCGGCGCGAGGCCGGCGAGCCGAAGATCAAGGATCCGACGCCGGATTCGAAGGTTCGCATCCGCGGCCTGCCCAACATTCCGCTGCTCGCCGGCGTCATCGGCGCCATCCTGCTGTCGGCCACATGGAAGCCTGATGTCACCTTGTCCATTCAAGGCGTGACGCTGGAACTGCAGAACCTGGTGCGCGACGCCGTCATCCTGGCGCTTGCCTTCGTGTCACTGGCGGTTTCGCGCAAGGAATACCGCAAGGCGAACGGCTTCAACTGGGGCCCGATCGCCGAAGTGGCAAAATTGTTTGCCGGCATCTTCATCTGCATCGTGCCGGTCGTCGCCATCCTGAGGGCCGGTCACGAGGGCGCGCTGGCGCCGCTGGTCGCGCTCGTCACTTCGGCGCAAGGCACGCCCAACGATCTCGCCTATTTCTGGCTGACCGGGGCGCTGTCGTCCTTCCTCGACAATGCGCCGACCTATCTGGTGTTCTTCGAACTGGCGGGCGGCGATCCACACCACCTGATGACCGAATTCGCCTCGACGCTTGCCGCGATCTCGGCGGGAGCGGTGTTCATGGGGGCCAACACCTATATCGGCAATGCGCCCAACTTCATGGTCTATGCCATTGCCAGGCATCGCGGCGTCAAGATGCCCGGCTTCTTCGGCTACATGCTGTGGTCCGGGCTGGTGCTGATCCCGACCTTCTTGATCGCCGGCTTCCTGTTCTTCGGCTGATCAACCAACGCCCACATACCGCCGCACCGCCGACGGATCCGCGCGCAATTCCTCGACATCCACCGTCTCGCGGTTACGGCCGTTCTCGATGAACGAGACGCGGTCGGCGACCGACAGCACCGCATCGACCCGCTGTTCCACCAGGATGGTCGAGACGTGCATCTCGCGCAGTTTCGATACCGTCTCGCGGATCTTGGCGATCATCGACGGCATCAGCCCCTCCGTCGGCTCGTCGAGCAACAGCACCTGCGGTTCGAGGCAGAGTGCGCGCGCCATCGCCAGCATCTGCTGCTCACCGCCCGACAAGGTGCCCGAGCGCTGCCGCAGCCGCTGGCGCAGCAGCGGGAAGAGGTCGAGCACGCTCTCTCGTGTCGCCTTGCCCTTGCCGCGCGCCATCAGCCCGATCTCGATGTTTTCCGCCACCGTCATCTCGGCGAACAGCCGCCTGCCTTGCGGCACATAGGCGACTCCGGCCTTGGGCACTTCGTGCGCCGGCAGGCCGGTCAATTCCCGGCCGGCGAGTTTGATCGAGCCGGCGCTTGAAGGAAGCAGGCCCATGATCGCCTTCAGCGTCGTCGTCTTGCCGGCGCCGTTGCGGCCGAAAAGGCACAGCACCTCGCCCTTGTTCAGCACGAGGTCGAGGCCGTAGAGCACCTGGACTTCGCCATAGAAGCAGTCCAGTCCCGTAATCCGCAACGCCTCCGTCCTCTCAATCATGGGGCGGTCCCCAGATAGGCTTCCTGCACCGCCGCGTTTTCGCGGATCGCCTCCGGCGTGCCTTCCGCCAGGATCTTGCCGGCGTTGAAGACGGTGATGCGGTCGGCCAACTGCATGACGACGGGCATATTGTGTTCGATCAGCAGCACCGTGGCGCTGCTGGCGATGTCGCGCACCAGCACGATGAAATTGTCGATCTCGCTGTCGGCCAGCCCCTGCGTAGGCTCGTCGAGGATCAGCAGGCGCGGCTTCAGCGCCAGGCCCATCGCCACCTCCAGCAGGCGCTGGTGGCCATAGGACAATTGCCCGGCCGGCATATGGGCGCGGTCGGCCAGCCCTGTGCGTTCCAGCGCCGTCATGACAGCGGCCTGTATCGCGCTCTTGGAAGGCCCGTGCCGCAGCGTCAGTTGCACGGGCAGCGCGACATTGGCGTAAACAGACAGGTTGGCATAGATGCTGGTAATCTGGAACGTGTAGGCGATGCCTTGGCGCACCCTGACATAGGCCGGCAGGCTGGTGATGTCGGTGCCATCGAAGACGATCGCTCCCGAAGACGGCTGGATGCGGCCGCTGACCATGCTGACGAAGGTGGTCTTCCCCGCCCCGTTGGGGCCGATGACGGCGCGGATCTCTCCGGGCATCAAGGTGAAGTCGACGCTGTCGACGGCGCGCAGGCCGCCGAAATTGCGGGACAGGCCCTTGGTGGCCAAAAGCGGCGTCATGGCAGCCACCCGAGCCAGCGCTGGCGGATGCTGCCGAGAATGCCTTTGGGAAAGAACAGCACCAAAAGGATGAGCGCGATGCCGACGATCAGCAGATAGGCCGAGGTGTAGCCGCTGGTGACGTCGATGACATAGTACATGAAGACCGTGCCGATCAGCGGCCCGAGCGTCGTGGCCGCACCGCCGAGCAGCACCCACAGCAGCGGCAGGATCGAATACTGCACCGACGCGAAGCTCGAGCCGACATAGCCGAACAGCACTGCGTAGGCGGCGCCCGACGCCGCGCAGATCGTGCCGGAGGCGACCACGGCGATGAGCTTGTTGGAAAAGGTATCGTAGCCCAGCATCTTCGTGCGCTCCTCATTCTCGCGGATGGCGACCAGCACGCGGCCATACCGGGAGCGGACGACAGCCAGCGTGACCAGAAGCACGAGCGCGAACAGCACAAGCGCGCTCATGTATCGCACGGTCGGGTTCGTGAGGTCGAGCGAGGTCGCGCCGAGATTGAGGACGCGCGCCGGCTGCGGCACGACCTGGCCCTGGTCACCGCCGGTCCATGCCGCGAAGTAGAGGATCAGGAGATAAAACACCTGGGCGAACATCATGGTGACGATCATGAAGGCGACACCCGTGGTGCGCAGCGCCAGCAGGCCGATCGCCAGTGCCAGCACCGCGCCGCAGGCAATCCCGCCGAGCAAGGCCAGTGGCACGCTCCAGCCGAGCTGGATGATGGCAAGGCCGGCGCCGTAAAGCCCGGCGCCGAAGAACATGGCATGGCCGAGGCTGAACAGGCCGACATAGCCGAACAGCATGTTGTAGCCCATGGCGAACACCGCCAGCACCATGATGCGGGCGAGCAGGCCGTGATAGTAGTCCGGCAGCATGAAGCTCAGCACGAAGAGCAGCGCGATGACGCCGAGATGCAGAGCATAGGCTTTTGCCGGCGAAGCTTCGCTCATCGCGATGCCGTCCCGAACAGGCCTTGCGGCCGGAACACCAGCACCATGGCGACCAGCAGCGTGGCGATGATCTTGGCCAAGGTCGGCGAGAAGAACATCGAGATGATGCCGTCGGACAGGCCGATCAGCACGGCGGCGACGACGGTGCCGCGCAGCGAGCCGAGGCCACCGATGATGACGACGATGAAGGACAAGAGCAGCGGATCCTGCCCCATCAGGTAATGCGCCTGGCTGATCGGCACGATCAGCACCGCGGCGATGGCCGCCAGCATGGCGCCGAGCGCGAAGACGCCGCCATAGACGCGGTCGACTGGGATGCCGAAGGCCTGCGCCGTCTCGCTGTCATACTGCGTGGCGCGCATGATCAGGCCGATCCTGGTGCGCGTCAGCACCAGCCATGTCGCGATCAAGAGAAGCGCGGAAGCGGCAATGATCGACAGCTTGTAGCCGGAATAGCCGAACCACGGCAAAAGGATGCGGTAGCTGAAGGGCGGCTCGACGGGCCGCGCCTCCGGACCATAGAAGCTCAGCGCCAGCTGCTGGATGATGTAGAGCATGCCGATGGTGGCGACGATGGTGGCTTCCGGATTGTAGTTGAGCCGGCGCAGCACCAGTCGCTCGGCGACCAGCGCAATGGCGCCGACGATCAGCGGCGCGATCACCAGCGCCGCCAGGAAGCCGAGCGCCGGATGGCCCGATATCGCCGTCGAGATGGCCCAGGCCAGCACGGCGCCAAGCATGAAGAACTCGCCATGCGCGACATTGACCACGCGCATGACGCCGAACACCAGTGACAGCCCGAGCGCCGTCAGCGCCAGCACGGCTGATGTGACGAGGCCTTCGAGGGCGGCGAGGAGAAGGTGAGGACCGAAGTGCATCGGCTAAGAGCCCAAGGCACATGCGAAGGGCCCACCCCTTGAGGGGGGTGAGGAGTGGTCCGCGGAGCGGACGGAAAGCCAATTGCCTGGCTTTCCGAACGACGAACGCCCGGAGCGACAGCGAAGGGTCTGGTCCGGCAGGGCAGAGGGGGGGAGGCCGAAGGGCACTGTGCTTAAAGAACCAAGCCTAAAGCGCCTGCGTCGTATAGTCCCCTTCCGGCTCGTAAAGCCCGTCCTCGATCTTGGTCTTGTGCACCACCTTCAGCTTGCCGCCTTCGACCTTGGAGATGTTCTGGATGCCGAAGCACTGATGGATCTTGCCGTTGAAGGTCTTTGGCCCCTGCGGATGCTCCGGACCTTCGGCGAAGGCGGTCAGCGCCTCGGTCGCCTCGACCAGCTTGGCGCGGTCTTCCGGGCCCTTGTAGCCGGCGTCTTCCATCGCCTTCTTGACGACATAGAGGGTTTCCCAGCAGCCGAACATGTGCGACGCGGTGGAGACGTCCTTTGGATCGCCTACGGCCGCACCATTGTCGTCGATGCCGACGGCGGCGCGATAGGCTTTTTGCGCGGCGCTGTCATCGGCCTGCGCATAGCGCGGCGAACCCTCCCAGAAATGGCTGCCGTCCAGAAATTCGAGCCCGGGGCTGTTGATGTCGGTGGCTTCCAGCGAATCCATGAAGCCGAACAGCTGCGGCAGGTTGGAGCCGTAGAACTCGCCGAGCTCCTTGACGAAGGTGAGCACCGCCGGGCCGACCATGACGTGGTAGATCACCTCGGTCTCGGGCGGGATCTGCGGAAAATATTTGGTGAAGGAGGATTCCGTCGGCGGGATGGCGATCTGCGCGATGACCTCGGCGCCCTGCGCCTTCAGCGCCGGCGGCAGGTAGTCGCGGTGGTCGTAGCCGAAGGCGAAATCCGGGAAGATCTGTGTGACCTTCTTGCCGGCATTGGCCGCGATCCACGGCGCCATCGACTGGATCTGGCTCTTCACGTCGGTGATGCCGGGCTGGAAGACATAACGGTTGAGCTTGGTCGAGGCGACATGGTGGCCTTCGCTGACGACGAAATAGGGCATCTTGTTTTCGCCGGCGGCTGGCGCCGAGCCGATGACGACATGCGAGAACAGCGTGCCGAAGACGATGTCGGTCTTGTGCTGGGTGGCGAACTTGCCGACCACTTCGGCGCCGCGGCCGGGATCGGTGCCGTCATCCTCGATGATGACCTCGATCTGGCGGCCATTGATGCCGCCGGCGGCGTTGATCGCCTTGACCGCGGCGGCGGTGGTCTTTTCGTACCAGCGCCCATAGGCGGCGCCGATGCCGGTGCGGTGCGACTGGAAGCCGATCTTGATCGGCGCCGAGCTCTGCGCCTGGGAATAGCGGACGAAACCGGGCGCCACGGCGAGGCCGGCGCCCGCGGCAAGGCCCTTCAGGGCTGTGCGGCGGGTGAGGGTCGTCTTGGAGAGGTCGAAAAATCCGTTCTTGTCAGCCATGTTCGTTCCCCTGTTTTTTCAGTCTTGACCAACGATAAGGCGGGTTCGGCATCCTCGCTCAGAGGATGCGGAAAATTGCATGTGTACAAACTAAATCACCAAAGCCCTGATGTGGCAAGCGAGCTTTCCCCAACGACATCCGGGCCGCCCTTTTTTCATCCAACCGTTGGCGTGGCAAGCAGCCAGAGGCCGAAGACCGTGTAGGCGATCATCAGCAGGGTGAGCGGAAACTGGCTGAGCGCGGCGCGGCCAGGCTGCGGATGCAGGCGCCAGGCAAAGCCGTGCGCGACGAGAACGGCGAGCACATGGCCAAGGATGATGGCGCCGGCCTGGATGTTCCACAGCCACCAGGCCGACTCCGCCCCGGCGACGATGCCGGCCTCGACCTGAAGGTCGGCGGTGCCGAACAGGTTCCAGCCCAGCGCGAACGGGTCGGACAGCGAGGCCAGTGCATACTGGCCGTCGACCAGCAGCGCCGTCAGATAGTGCGCGACGTGGTAGGCGAGCGCGATCGACACGATCGACCACACCAGCAGTCCCGCGGCCTGGCCAAGCGGCGGACCGCCGCCGGCCAGGCGCTGGCCGAGCCAGACGGCGAGAAGGAACACCGCCGTCAGCATCGCGAATGTCAGAACGAGCCCAAGGCTGCCGCTGCCGATCACGGCAGTGCGGCCGGGGAATTCGAGCGGATTGACGCCGAACAGACCCAGCCAGAAGAAGGTTTTCGACAGGCCGTCGAAGGAGACCGAGGACAGGGCCAGCAGCAGGAAGGCGATGCCGCCGGGCGGCAATGGCTCTGCCGCCAGCAGCTGGGCGGCCGGCCAGCACAGCGCAAGCCAGCCATTCTCGTCGCGCTCGGCCGGCGCGAAACGCGCCACCATCGAGAAGAAGATCGTCAGAAACTCGCCACTGCGGCTCCAGCCGCGATAGCCGAAAGCCAGCATGGCAAGAAAGGTGAGCAGCCAGTACAGGCCGGCGGCGCAGGCGAGCCGTGCCGGGTCGTCAGGCGCCGGATCGACGAGTTCGAACCAGGCAAAGGCGAGGAACAGGATGACAGCCGGCCAGCAGCCGAGCCAGCCGGGGAGGCGCCATGGTGCCTCGTCGCCTGTGCCGACCAGGCGCGAGACGAGGCGCCACGGTCCAACCCAAGGGTTCAGCCATGACCAGAGATCGCCGAAGACGCCTTGCAGCAGCGTGATGCCGGCCCACAGCAGTGTCCAGATCACCAGCGGCAACGGGTTGGAGAGCGGGTCGCGGCTGCCGAAAAGCCCGGCGGCGACGAGAATTGCAAAGCCGGCAAAGGATATCAGGCTGATGGCGGTGCGGGCGCTGTCGCCGAGGGTGAACAGCGGCAGGCGCCTGCGGCAGAAACGGTCGAGGGCGGCCGCGGGCAGCAGCGCCAGCACGAGGAAGCTGACGGCCACGGCGAATGCGCCGCCGATCAGATAGTAGCCGGTCGGCAACAGCAGGACGTGGCCGCGATCGGAGGCGTGGGCGACGGCGGGGGTGGGAAGCGCTAGCGGAGCGACGAGGCATGGGAGCGCAACTCTCGCAAGAAAGCACTCTTCGGCGCCCCCCTCAGAGGGGGGCGTGAAGGAACTCGAACTATCCATGAGTCCGATCTCTCTTCACACCTTGACCAGTTGCTCCACCCGGTCCTTCTCGCCGAAAATCCTGAGATACCGCTGAATTTCTTTCTCGTCTCCCGTCGCCTTGGCCGGGTTGTCGGACAGCTTCACCGCCGGCCTGCCATTGGCTTCCGTTACCTTGCAGACCAGCGATATGGCGTCGAGGCTGTTGGTTTCCGTCGGCGCGCAGCCTTCGAAATCATTGGTCAAATTGGTGCCCCAGCCGAACGACATGCGCACCTTGCCCCTGAAATGGCGGTAGGTCTCCTCGATGGTTTCGACCTCGAGCCCGTCGGAGAAGATCAGCAGCTTCTGCTTCGGGTCCTTGCCCTTCTCGCGCCACCAGGACAGGATTTTCTCGCCGCCCTCGATCGGCGGCGCGCTGTCGGGGCGAAAGCCGGTCCAGTCGGCCACCCAGTCCGGCGCGTCGCGCAGGAAGGAGGCCGTGCCGAAAGCGTCGGGCAGTACGATCAAAAGGTTGCCGCCATAGTAGCGCTGCCAGTCCTGCAGCACCTTGTAGGGGGTCTGTTTCAGCTCCTTTTCCGAATTGGCAAGGGCTGCAAACACCATCGGCAGTTCGTGCGCATTGGTGCCGAGCGCTTCGAGGTCGTTGTCCATGGCCAAAAGCACGTTGGAGGTGCCGGTGAAGGCCTCGCCAATGCCTTCCTTCAGCGCTTCGACGCACCAGCGCTGCCACAGGAAGGAATGCCGCCGGCGTGTGCCGAAGTCGGAAATGCGGATGCCGGGAAGCGCCTTCAGCCGCTCGGTCTTGGCCCACATCTTGGCCTTGGCGCGGGCATAGAGCACATCGAGCGCAAACGGGCCGAAGGCCCGCATGGCCGCGCGGGAACGGAGCTCGTTGATGATCGCCAGCGCCGGGATTTCCCACAGCGTGGTGTACATCCACGGGCCGCCGAAGGAGAGCTCGTACTGGCCGCCGCGTTTGGACAGCTCGTAGTCCGGCAGCCTGAAGCCTTCCAGCCAGGCCAGGAACTCCGGTTCGAAGATCTGCTTGCGGCCATAGAAATTGTTGCCGCCGAGCCAGATCATCTCTTTCTTGGAGAAGCGCAAGGTGCGGGCATGGTCGAGCTGTTCGCGCAATTCGCCTTCATCGATCTCGTCGGCCAGCCGCACCGAAGTGGTGCGGTTGATCAGCGAGAAGGTGGTGTCGACCTTGGGGTACATGCCCCAGATCATCTGCAGCATCAAAAGCTTGTAGAAATCCGTGTCGAGCAGGCTGCGCACGATCGGGTCGAGCTTCCAGGTGTGGTTATAGACACGCCGCGCAATATCGGTCTTTGCCATGCTTGCTGCCGCCTTCGCTGCCTGCCATCCACAATCGCGACAGGCCTCATAGCATCGAATTGGCCAGAGCGCTGCCCGCTTTCAGGCTGGCCCGACAAAAAGAACGGCCTGCGCATGGCCTTGAGCAGTCGCTCTCAGCCGGCCGTCTTCGCGCCGATGACCTTGAGTTGCGGATGCTTGCGGCGGCTGATGATACGGCCGGCGACCGGAGCGTCGGCACGGCCGTCATCTCCGGCCTTCTCGGCGAACAGCCAGTCGATGAACACCTGCACGATCGGCGTCGTGCGCATTTCGTTGCGGCAGACGACGTAGAAATCGTCGACCGCCGGCACCGAAAGGCTGAACGGCGCGACCAGCATGCCCCTGGCCAGCAGCGCGCTTGCCGTCACCGAATCGCCGAGCGCCACGCCATGGCCGTGCACCGCCGCCTCGGTCGCCATGCGCGCATCGCCCAGATGATGGCGGCGGCCGCGCTCCAGGTCCAGCGCATCGGCGGCCGCCAGCCAGGTGTGCCATTCGCGGCCGTCATCGCCATGCAGGAAGACATGATCGGCCAGGTCCCTGACGCTGCGGATCGGCCGGTTGTTGATCAAGGTCGGGCTGACCACGGGAAACAGCTCCAGCCCCGACCATTTGCGCATCCAGCAATCGGCCCAGCTGCCATCGCCATAGTGCACGCAGACATCGATGTGCGGCGCGCGGATATCCCTGGGGTCGTTGGACGGGATCAGCGTCAGCTGTATGTCGGGATATTGCGCGGTGAAGCTGCCGAGCCTAGGCGTCATCCACAAAAGCAGCAATGCCGGCACGCAGGACACCGACAGCGCGCCGCTGCTGGCCGGCCGCGTCAGCCGCTGCGTGGCGGCGGCGATGCCGTCGAAGGCCGTCGATACCGCCGGCAACAGCTCCGCGCCATGCGGCGTCAGCCTGACGCGCTGGCCGACGCGCTCGAACAGCTTGACGCCGAGCGAATGCTCCAGCGCCTTGATCTGGTGGCTGACGGCGCCATGCGTGACATTCAGCTCACTCGCCGCCTTGGTCAGCGAGCCATGGCGCGCGGTTGCCTCGAAGGCGCGCAGCGGGTTCAGGGGTGGCAGGCGCTTGACCATGGATGCCCGACTTCTTTGTGAGATTTTCTCACAGAAAACACCCTAACAATATCAATTGCTTTTTCAATCGGGCTGCCGGACACTTCGGCACGAAATAGCACCAAGACGTGAAATCTGCAGACAGCCAGCGGGACAGCGACCCCGGCCGGATGACGGTCGGTTCGTTTGAGATCGCCGACGGCCGCGCTGCATCAGCCCAGGAGGAGCGGATATGGGTTACGATCGCGGCAAGCTCGACGCGTTGCGCCGCAAATATGGCGAGAGCCATGGCGGCGAGATGTTCGACCCGAAATTCCGCAAGGTCGCCGACAAGATCTTCTCCAAGAGCGGCACAAGACTGGCACCCTATTCCGGCATCCCGACCTTCCTCGCCGCGTCCTATCGCGAAATCGCTGCAGAGAACCCGGATTTCGGCGACCTGCAGGTGGCCATCATCGGCGTGCCGATGGATCTGGGCGTCACCAACCGGCCGGGCTCGCGCTTCGGGCCGAGGGCGCTGCGCGCCATCGAGCGCATCGGCCCCTACAATCATGTGCTGGAATGCGCGCCGACGCACGAGCTTCGCGTCGCCGATATCGGCGACACGCCGTTCCGCAGCCGCTACCGGCTGGAGACCAGCCATGAGGATATCGAGCGCCGCACCAACCAGATCGTCGATGCCGGCGTGCTTCCCCTGTCTGTTGGCGGCGACCATTCGATCAGCCACCCGATCCTGAAGGCCGTCGGCAAGAAGGCCCCGGTCGGCCTCATCCACATCGACGCCCATTGCGACACCAGCGGCCTGTTCGACATGACCAAGTTCCACCATGGCGGGCCGTTCCGCAACGCGGTGCTCGACGGCGTGCTGGACCCGACGCGCACCATCCAGATCGGCATTCGCGGCTCGGCCGAATATCTGTGGGAGTTCACCTACGAGTCCGGGATGACCGTGGTGCACGCCGAGGAGGTGACCGGTCTAGGCATCCCAGCCATCATCGAGAAGGCGCGCAAGATCGTCGGCGACGGGCCGACCTATGTCTCCTTCGACATCGACAGCGTCGATCCGGCTTTCGCGCCCGGCACCGGTACGCCGGAAGTCGGCGGGCTGACGACACGCGAAGTGCTCGAGCTGCTGCGCGGTCTCAAGGGTCTCAACATCGTCGGCGGCGACGTCGTCGAGGTGGCGCCGCAATATGACGCCACCACCAACACCGCGCATGCCGGCGCCCAGGTGCTGTTCGAGATATTGAGCCTGATGGTGTTCAGCCCGGCCATCACGGGCAAGGGCACCTGACACCTGAAACGAAAGGCGGCCGCCGCGCTGGAGCCGGCAGCCGCCTCAAACAATCAAAGCTTCCAGAAGGGGAATAAAAATGACAATCCACTCGACACTGAAATCATCCATTGCCGCCGTCCTGGTGCTCGGGGCCGGCCTCGGTCTCGCCACCCAGGCCGCCAATGCCGATGCTCTCGCTGACATCACCAAGGCCGGCACCATCAATGTCGGCGTCTTCGCCGACTTCCCACCCTTCTCCTCGGCCAGCGCCGATATGAGCCTCAAGGGCTACGACATGGACGTCGCGCAATACATCGCTGACACGCTCAAGGTGAAGCTCAACCCGGTCGCCGTCACCGGCCAGAACCGCATCCCCTATCTCAACGACCATCGCGTCGACATACTGATGAGCGTCGGCTACTCGAAGGAGCGCGAGCAGGTCATCGACTTCGCCGCCGCCTACGCGCCCTATTACATCGCGGTGATCGGCCCGGCGGCGATGTCGGTCAAAGGCAAGGAAGACCTTGCCGACAAGTCGATCGCCGTCAATCGCGGCACGCTCGAGGACACCTCGCTGACCGAGGCCGCGCCCGCCTCGGCCGACATCAAGCGCTTCGACAACTACAATTCGGTCATCCAGGCCTTCATCTCCGGGCAGACCCAGCTGATGGTCGTCGGCAACGATGTCGGCGCCCAGGTGCTGGCCAAGCAGGATGCGCTGAAGCCGGAGCAGAAGTTCCAGCTGCTGACCTCGCCCTCGCATATCGGCCTCAACAAGAACGAGGACGGCTTGAAGAAGGCGGTCAACGACGCCATCGCCAAGATGCTGGCCGACGGCAAGCTGGACGAAAGCTCGAAAGCCTGGCTGAAGACGCCGCTCAATCCCGACAACCTCAAGGATTGAGCCCCCGTGGCCTTTGCCTGGCTCCCGGGTGCTTTAGGCGACATCGCGCACGGCGCGGCCACGACGATCCTGCTGATCGCCGTGACCACACTGGCGGGGACGCTGCTCAGCATCCTGGGCGCCGCCGGACGGCGAAACGGCCCCGCGCTGCTGCGTCACGCCATCGCCTGGTATGTCGAAGTGATGCGCAACACGCCGTTCCTGGTGCAGCTGTTCTTCATCTTCTTCGGCCTGCCCAGCCTCGGCATCAGGCTCGACCCGATCCTGGCCGCCATGCTGGCGATGACGCTCAACATGGCGGCCTATACGATCGAGATCGTCGGCGCCGGGCTTGATGCCGTGCCGGGCGGGCAGACGGAAGCCGCCCTGGCTTTGGGGCTCAGGCCCCGCCAGGTGTTCATCAAGATCGTGCTGCCGCAAGCCCTCAAGATCATTTATCCGGCGCTCACCAGCCAGATTGTCATCATGATGCTGGAATCGGCCGTTGTGTCGCAGATCGCGGTGCGCGAGCTGACCTATGAGGCCGACATGCTGCAGGCGCGCACCTTCCGGTCCTTCGAGACCTATTTCGTCGTGACGCTGGTCTACCTCGCAATGTCGATGGCCTTGCGCCGGCTTCTGGTCACCGGCGGCCGCCGCGCGCTCGGAGCGGGCGTATCATGATCGAGTTCACTTTCTGGGACATCGTGCGCAACCTTCTGTTGGCCACACGCTGGACGGTGCTGCTGTCGCTGGCCGCTTTTGTCGGCGGCGCGCTGGTCGGCATGGCGGTGCTGTTCTTCCGGATCTCCAAGCATAAATGGAGGCGGCGCCTTGCCTCGGGCTACATCGCCCTGTTCCAGGGCACGCCGCTGTTGATGCAGCTGTTCCTGATGTTCTTCGGTCTGCCGATGCTCGGCCTGCGCATCGAGCCCTGGACCGCGGCGGTGCTCGGCCTGACCTTCTTCGCCAGCGCCTATCTCGCCGAGATCTGGCGCTCCGGCGTCGATGCCTTGCCGCGCGGCCAGTGGGACGCCGGCGCCAGCCTCGGCCTGCACTATCTGCAGGAGCTCAGGCTGATCATCCTGCCGCAGGCATTCTCGATCACCCGCGCGCCGACGGTCGGCTTCCTGGTGCAGCTGATCAAGTCGACCGCGCTGACCTCGATCATCGGCTTCGAGGAACTGGTGCGGACCTCCAACGCCATCAACAACGCCACCTTCGAGCCGTTCAAGGTCTATGGGCTGGTGGCGCTGATCTTCTTCCTCATGTGCTTCCCGCTGACGCAATATGCCCGTTCGCTCGAAAAGCGCGCGGCGGTCCGCTAGGTCCAGGCGGAATAACCGAGATGGAGTGGACAACGGGCTTGTCCGCTTCTCGCGATCAGCAGGGACAAGCCGCTATCCCACTCGCTATTTCAGAGGCAGGAAGAGTTCGACGACCACTTCGTGCAGCGGGCCCTCCGCGAGGCGGGACAGCCAGCGCTGGCAATAGACCGGAAAGTCCCGCACTTCCTCGCCGCTGGCCGGAAGCCATTCACGATAAAGGTAGAGTGCTGCGGGTTCGAGATTGTTGGTGTTGCCGGGGTAGCGCAGCACCGCGCAGCGTCCGCCGGGGATCACGCCGGCCTTCATCTGCCCGTCCTTCTCATCGATCGGCCGATCGGTCCCGACACAAATGTCCATGCTGTAGTCGGCCGCGATCGCGGGCTCCCTTTCGGAACGGAAGACGTTGAAGGTCGGGCTTGTCTCGGGCGACAAGCCCGCGGCCTTGCGCCAGGCGATGAACCGCTGGATGGTGTCCTGGAGTGTCGCCCGGTCGCCGCGATGCTCCATGATCGCCACCGGTGTGGGCGGTACATCGCGGATCGTCACGTCGTCGTGGTCAAAGATGATCTGCATGAGCGTGTTCCTTGCTTTGTCGAAAGGCCCGAAGGCCATGAGCCACGCCCCCCAGTCGGGAGATTTCCGAAACGACGAAGGCGACTGTCCGAACCGTTGCCGAAAGGCGCGGGCGAAGGCATCCGGTGCGTCGTACCCGGCATCCATCGCTATATCGGTGACGCTTTGGGCATCGCTCGCCGCAAGCCTGTGCGAAGCGCGCTTCATGCGGGCGAGTTGGACGTAGCGATGCACGGACAGCCCGAAGGTGGCCATGAATTGCCGGTGGAAATGGAATTTCGAGAACGCCGCGACGCCGCTCAACGCTTCCAGGCCCAGATCGCCGTCCAGATGCTGGTCTATGTGGTCCAGCACCCGCTGCATCCGGGCATGATAGTTTTCAACGGACGCCTTCACCGTCTCTTCCTCCGTGGCAGCACCAGATAGGCGCTACCAGATATGTCACGCTCGACCGATCTTGCGCTTTGGCCTGGTCGGTTTCCCTGTCTTCACCACGCAACCCTGATTTGCGGTAGGCCGTGCCGCGCTTCAAGGTGAGCGCAACGGCTTCGGGAGGGAGGGGCTCTGGCGATGCAGGCGAAATATCGTGTCGCTCCCGCGGGCCTCTTTGCCTTTTGGATGACACAGCCGGCCGCGGCAACCTCCCAGGAACCCGATCGCGTCAGCATAGCGGCCGACGGCAAGAACGTGCCGGCGACGCTGGACGCAATGCTGTTCAAACCGCGGGGGCAAGGGCCGTTTCCGGCGGTCGTGGCCATGCATGGCTGCCGCGGCCTGTGGAGCAGCAAGAACGGCGCGGAGTTCAGCCCGCGCCATGCCGATTGGGGCCGGCGCCTGGCCGCTCTCGGCAGGCTACGGCGAAGTCGCCGAGCCTGACCGCTGCGCCCTTTTCCTGGAATTGCTCTAGAATGCTACTTTGAGGCCGAGCTTGGCGCCGAGCGTTGAACTGTCGGTGGACCACTTTCCCCGCACTTCGCCGTTCAGTGTCGTGGCTTCCGTCATCTTCAGGTTGAAGCCGGTCGACAGCGCGGCCGAAAAGTCGGCGTCATCGAAGTTTACCTTTCTTGTGTCGATTTCCGTGGTGTTCTTCGCCCCAAACCGTTGCTGCAGTTCCAACCGCGCGTAGGGGCTGAAGACCATGGCGTTTTCCAGCTTGAAATCACCATAGATGCCGGGCGCAAACTGCACGGCACCGAAGGAAATCCTGCTCTGGCCAAATTCGTTGCCGCCGCTGTCCGTATACGAATCCCCCTTGAAGGTGACGCCGAGCAGTCCACCGCGAAGGTCGAACCGTGTGCGGTCCCCGAGCCTGAAGATGTGGCCGACCGACCCCGTGACGGCGTAACCTTGCGTATCGTAGCTGCCGGTCGTGTCGAGCACGCCGTTACTCACATCCGTGTTGCCGATAAACGCCGACGCCGACACCAGCGCGTAGTTGTAGTCCTGGCGGAACAGCGCATAGCCGCCGAACATGCCGCTGCGGTTCCTGCCGCCGCCAATGTCGACAAAGCCCTGGAACGGATCGAGCCCGACATCGGTGGAGGCGTAGCCGGCGAAAAGGCCGAGGTTGAGCCCGTATTTGGTATCGAAGCCGAAATGCTTCGCCGCATTGAAATCCAGGCTGATGGCGGCCGAGAAATCGTCGGCGCCGAAAGTCGGGCCGACGCCGCTGAAGCCGCCGTCTGAAACATCGTAGCCATCATGCTCGGTATGGGCGAATTGGCCCGACGCGAACACGCCGAAGGACGGCGAGATCGCGATTCTCGCAGAGCCGTTGGCCAATGCCAGGTCCGCGTCCAGCGCATCCTTGTTGATGCCGTAGAGCGCGTCCACCGCAACGTCCACGATACTGGCGTTGACGGCGCTGTCGGGTGCCGTGGCGATGCCGAAACCGGCGGGCGTTGCCCGGATCAACAGGGAGCCGTCCGGCGCCTCCAGTACGGAATAGGTGAACAAGGCGCCGGGTGTTCCGGGGATGCCGGTTATGGTGAAGGTGCCCGTCACGGGGGCGCCCGTCGACACGATGATCGGAATGTCGGTCTGGCCGGTGAAATTCGGCGCTCCGATCAGATTGACGTTGACGACGTTTGCCCCGGTTGCCGCGAATGCCGCGGCGACCAGATGATCCGCCTGCCCCGTCTGTTGATTTAGATCCAACGCGATTGTCGAGTTGTTGAGCGTGATGCCGCCCAATGTGAGGACATCACCCGCCGTGCCGTTCATCATGTTGATGGTCGCGTTCGTGGCGGTGACCGCGCCGGTCAAGGTAATGTTGCCGGGGGCATAAAGGGTCGAGCCGGGGCCGAGCAGCAGATTGTTGATCTGCTGCATCGTGCCGGGTGCGAAGGCGAGCGTCGCGTTGCTTAACGCGACATTGTCGAAGCCAACGAAATTCTCGGTCTTGCTGCCGCCGGCGGCAAGGTCGACGTCGCTGATTTGGGCATTGGCGCCGATGCCGCTGAAGGTGACGCCGTTGGCGAGGTTCAAGGGATCGATCGAGCCGATATTGTCGATGACCAGCGTGTCTGCGCCGATGCCACTGACATTGCCGGTCACCGTGCCGCCATGCAGTTCGACGTGCTGCCCATTGATGCCGCCATTGACCGCGCCGCCGGTCAGCCCGACCGTCTCGGCGTCGACGTTGCCGTTGATCGTGCCGCCGGATATTGCGATGCTGTCGCCGTCGCCGCCATCGCCGGTGACATTGCCGTTGACGGTGCCGCCGGAAACTGTGACGGCATCGTTTCCGGCGCCGCCGCCGACATTGCCGTTAACCGTGCCACCGCTCATCTGGACGATGTCGGCGCCGTCGCCCAGGTCGATTCCCTTCGGCGCCGCAGCCGTGCCGATCGTGCCGCTCTTGAAGATGATCGTATCGTTTCCAGCGAGAACGGAGACGAAGCCGTTGACCCGGGCGCCGTCGATCGTGACCGTGTCGTTGCCGGCTTCAGCGTCGTTATCGTCTCCCAAAACATCGCCACCCACCATTGCGCCGTTCGTAAGGGATATGACGTCGTTTCCGGCGCCGCCGTTCACGTAGGTGGCAATGCTGCCGCCGCTGATATCCAGCGTATCGGTGCCGTCGCCGCCGCTGACGCCGCCGGCGAGCGTGCCGCCGGTCATGGTGAAGTTGTCGTCGCCACCTTCGAGACCGACCGAATCGCTTCCTGTCCCGTCGTCGCCCGGATCCACGCCGATATGGGCAGTGCCGGAGATTGTCACCTTGTCGGCCTGGCTACCGGCAAAGATCGAACCGTCGATCGTGCCGCCGCTGACGTCATAGGTGTTGCCGCCTCCTTCGCCCAAAACCGAACCGGTGACGTGACCCGCGCTCATATTGAAAATATCGGAACCGTCGGCGAGGTCGACATTGGCCCGCTCGGCGGTCGTCCCGACGGTGCCGCCATTGATATTGACGGTATCGTTGCCGGCGTTGCCGAATATATTGCCGTCAATGGCAGCGAGGCCGGTGACCGTGACCGTATCGTTGCCGTCGGCGCCGTCCACATTGCCGGCAACGGTGCCGCCGTCGACCTCGATGGTGTCGTTTCCGGCGCCGCCGTCCACGCCTGCGACATTGCCGCCGCCGATGCTGACGGTATCGTTGCCATCGCCGCCTGAGATGAGTCCGGTGGTTGGCGCGCTGAATACGGCGGTGCCGCCGGTGATCGCGACGCCAACCGATATCCTGTCCTGGCCCGCGCCACCGTCTACATCGCCGACCGTCGTACGGTCGCCGGTGATGGTTGCGGTGTCGGCCCCGTCCCCAAGCTCGATGTTGAGAATCCTGCCGCTCTCGATTGTGACCGAATCGTCGCCTGCGCCGGTGTCGAGATTGGCCTGGACGTCGGGTGCGAACGGATCCCCCAGGTAATCGCCGTCAGACATCAGAAACCGGTCGTTTCCGCCAAGCAGTTCGATGGTTCCGATCGTGGGTTCAAGAGAGGGTGTTACCGGTGTCGTTATCGGTGGAAGACCGCTGACGACCGGCGTCGAATCCGCGCTGTCGGTTATGATGCCGCCGAAAATATTCACGACGTCATCGCCGTTGCCGTCGTAGTCGTGGACGATGACGGTTGACGAACTGTTGTCCAGTCCGGTGTACCCGGTGAACCGGGTCGTGAACACGCCGTCGACGTCCTGAGAGTCTCCCGTCGTCCTGCACTCGACGGTGACCGACTTCGTGTCTATCGTGTTTACGGTTGCAACGCCTGAGCCGGTTGTTGTCGTGGTGCTGTCCGGGGTCGCGGTGCAGGCCGCCGCGTCAGATACCTCGAAGACAAATGCCGCCGTCAGCGCCAGCAGCGAAACGCCAGCCAACTGACAAGCTCTGTTTGATATGCGCATTTCACCCCCGCCTGATGAAAATCGACATCAGTAACAATAGGCCGGTCAAAATCGCATCGGCGACCCGGCGACCCGGCGTAAGCGGCGTAAGCGGCGTAACTGTACGCGGTGCGCTGATTTACGGCAATGAGTTGGCGCCGCGCCTTCGGCAATTGTCGGGCTATTGTTACCGCGAGGCCACTGCTCAAGACTTGAAGCGACTTTATTGGAGCGTCAACGCTCCGGAATATGATATCTAGAGCAATTCCGGGAAAAGTGCGTAACGGGCTAGGCTCGGCGACTTCGCCCTAGCCTTTACGCCCGAATTGCGTAAAAAAGGCTCTAGAGATCAGAGTAAGCGGCCGAGACGGTCATGTCTCCGGCATGTGCGATCTTGCGGTCATAACAAGCCCATATCTCGCCACCGCATTGCTTGACCCAGCGATGACAGAAGGAAAAATCGGTTGGAAGGTCGACGTCCGGCGTCACGATCTTCGAGAACAGCGTTAGGAAATTCTCGAACCGGGCGGTGTATTTGTTGTTTCTGTAGCGGCCCCGATTTATCGCTTCAGGCAGTTTCTCGATCATCTCTCCTATGCAGTCGCGGGACACCAAAAAAATGCCGGTGCCACATGACTCCACCCGGACAAAGCCGCCCATTTCCTGCCGGGGTTCGGTGACGGTTCCAAGGAATTCCAGGCTTTGCGCATAGGCTTTTTCGAAGGGGAGCGCCGAGAGGGCGTGGAGTTTTTGAAGGTCGATCACGCGGCGAGGATATAATGTGCCGACCACAGGCTTGTTCAACTCAAGCATCGCCCCGATGAGTCCGGGCGAGAAGCCCATGTCGCTGTCGATCATCAGGATGTGGCTGCAATCCGGCTTGTTGTAGTAGAAGTTCGTCAGCAGGTAGTTTCGGGAAAACGGAATGTCGGTATATTCAATTTCCGATAGGCTGAACGCGTAGCCGGACAGACTTTTGTGGGTCAGCGTTGCGAACAGGCTGCGGACGAAGATGCTCTTGTAGGCTGCCCCGTAAACCGGCAGCGCAAGGTTGATTTTGCCCGGCATTTTGTCCTCCACCGTTGCTACCTGGATACCGAACCAGGCGCATGTAAATCCCTTTTTCCTATCTTTGAAACGATCCTTGATGTAAAAATCGCGTCCGCAGCGGATTGAGGCGCCTATGGGCGAAGGAGGTGCCGATATGACCTATCAACGCAGCTCTTTTGCACTCCTTGCGGTGCTGCTGATGATGATGCTGTCCTCTGCCCGCGCGGCCGTGGAAGGCAACGCGGCGCCGCCGCATCACAATCGACTGGCGATCGTCATCGGCAACTCCAGCTACCACAACGACAGGCTTCCACATCTTGCCAATGCCTCGAATGACGCAATCGTCTTATCGGAGACGCTGAAGAGGCTCCACTTCGACGTTGTGACAGGCACGGACCTTTCGTACGCCGGTTTCGACGAGCTGTTTGCCGACGCGGCCGCCAAACTGTCGAAGGCGGATGCGGTTCTGATCTTCTACGCCGGTCACGGCGTGCAGATTCAGGGCGAGAACTATCTGGTGCCGACCGATGCCAATGCCGAAAGTATCGACAAGCTTCAGGCGAGTTCAGTCAAACTCAACGATATCATGACCAAATTTGCCAGCCGCGACCGTCAGACCTTTATTTTCCTCGACGCCTGCCGCAACAACCCGGTAGCTGCCGCCGGCACACAAAGCGCGGGTTTGGCGCAGGTCGACATTGGCGAAAACAGTTTCATCGCGTTCGCCACCCAGCCGGGCAACATAACCGTGGACGGTGGCGGACAGAACAGCCCGTTCACGACCGCGCTTGTGCACAATATCGAGATTCCGGGACTGAGCGTTTCGGACATGATGATTCGCGTCCGCAACGAAACCGAGGCCCTGACCGTCGGAAGGCAGGTGCCCTGGGATCAGTCGAATCTGCGCGAGCAGTTCTATTTCACCGAGGAGCAGACACTTGATCCGGCGCAATTGAGCGCGAGCCTGTCGCAAATTCTCTCGGATCCGGCCGCCAAGCAGAAGCTCGTACAGGAACTGGCTTCTTACGACCTTCAGACGGCGGTCCTGATCGTTGGCCAGACGCTCCGCTCTGTCGATATCTCCGGCCAGCAGGTCGAGCCCTCGCCTTCCGCGAGCGGGACAAAGGTGGCCAGCCTGTCGCCGCCCAGTAACATTGCCGACGACCGGCAGAATGTCATGTCGGGGCTGAAAACCCTGATTGTCGGCACCCCGGACGGACAGGGACAAGTGGACAAGGACAACAGCCTTGCGCGCAATGTTCAAACAGAGTTGCGCCGGCTCGGTTGCTATCGGCTCGACGTGGATGGCGACTGGGGCAGCGGCTCAGTACGCGCGTTGACCGATTACTATCGCAATCGCAAGCAGCCAGCGGTGTCGACCGACCCGACATTCGAATTGTTGAGCGACCTCTTCCTGCAATCCGGGCGCGTGTGCAGGCAACCCGTCATCGTCAAGAAAAACAAGGATCCAGCCAGAACGAAACTGGTTTCGGACGAGAGCACGTCTTCAGGAAATCGGTCAAAGGCGCAGTCAGCGAAGAAACCCCGCGCCAGCCGTGCGCCTGCCGCACCACCTCCCGACATTAGCGGGGGAATTGGCATCGGTGGGGTATTTTAGAACGACAGGCAACCGAGCGGCCGCCACAATGTCGGGACATGGCGACCGTTGGCGATTGCTGCTTTCAATGCCCGAACGCCAGCGCCGGTGCGATCCGGTCGCGGCGCAGCCAGCGCGCCAGAAGCAGCGCCGCCACCACCGCCAGCCCCGATGACAGGCCGATCCAGATGCCGACGCCGTGGAAGCCGAAATGGAAGGCGAGCAGCACGCCGAGCGGCAGGCCGACGCCCCAATAACCGATCGCTGCGTAAATCATCGGCACCTTGGTGTCGTGCAAGCCGCGCAGCATGCCGGCGGCGACCGCCTGCGCGCCGTCGAAGACCTGGAACAGTGCGGCAAACACCAGGAACGACACGGCAAGCGCGATCACCCGGGCATTGGCCGGGTTGGCGAGATCGATGAAGGCGCTGATCAGCAGATGCGGCCACAGCACCATCACCAGCCCCATCAGCGCCATGAACGAGACGCCGATGACGAAGGCGGTCCAGCCGGCACGCGACACGCCTTCCGGATTGCCGGCGCCATGCGCAAGCCCGACGCGCACCGTCACCGCCTGGTTGAGACCGAGCGGCACCATGAAGGAGATCGAGGCGATCTGGATGGCAATGGCATGCGCGGCAAGCGAATCCGCGTCGATCAGGCCCATCAAAAGGGCTGCCGCGTTGAAGATCGTCACCTCGAAGGCGAGGATGCCGGCGATCGGCAGGCCGAGCCGCAGCAGGCCCTTGAAGCGCGGCCAGTCGGACCGCCAGAAGCGGCCGAACAGGCGGTAGCGCCGGAACTTCTTCTCCAGCATCACCACGAGAGCCATGCCCATGAACATCAGCGTGCTGGACAGCGATGTGGCAAGGCCCGAGCCGGCAATGCCCATCGCCGGGACACCGAGATTGCCGAACATGAACACCCAGTTGAACAGCGCGTTGCAGGCGACGGCGACGAAGACGATGATCAGCGCCCAGCCCGGCCGCTCCAGCGCCGAGATGAACGAACGCAGCACGATATAGCCGTAGAAAGGCAGCACCGCCCATTCCAGCCAGCGCAGATAGATGCCGGCCTGGTGCGCCAGCGCGGGCTCCTGGCCCATGGCCAACAGAATCGCCTCGCCGTGCCAGAGCACGATCCAGATCGGGATCGAGATCAGGATCGCCAGCCATAGGCCCTGGCGCACGGTGCGGCGCAGATCACGCACCGAATAGCGGCGGCGGCCAAGCTCGGTGGCGATCATCGGCGAGGTCGCCAGCATCAGGCCGAGGCCGAAGATCAGCGGCATGAAATAGAGGTTGGCGCCGAGCGCGCCGCTGGCCAGCGTGTCCGGCCCGAGCCTGCCCATCATCATGACGTCGGTGGCCGTCATCGCGGTCTGGCCGAGATTGGTCAGCACCATCGGCCAGGCGAGTGCCAGCGTCGCCCTGATTTCCTGACGCCAAAGATTTTCCGGCGCGCGAGCGCCGGCTTCGATCGCAGACATTGTTCCGCTCTTTCAAGGTTGCGGCGCATCGGCATAAGGCCGGAAGCCGCATTGCAAACGGCAAAACCTTCGGTTTCGCGGCGTTTGCGCCGTCTATTGAACGAAATGCGACATGATGGCAAGGGAGGAGGAGCGGGCACCGATTGAGCCAGCGCCATTCCAGGGGTAATCGTCGCCTCGTTCCCTTGCCGGCCGCTGGCTGTTACGGGTTGCCGTGGAGACCGGCAGCCGGCGAACCCGCCGGGAGGAATGGATGGCGTTCAGGCAGCGAAAAAACACGGCCGCGATTCCGCGCACGGCGCCGGCTTTCGAGCACATCGTCACCGAAGCGAGCGACAGTTTCCTGTGGCGGCTGGATGACTATCCCTGGGAACGCAATGTCTGGAACTTCCATCCGGAATACGAAATCCACCTGCTGCGGAAATCCTCCGGCGTGGTCCTGGTCGGCGATCACATCGGCGAATTCGGGCCGGGCTACCTGACTATTGTCGGCGGCGGCCTGCCGCACGACTGGGTAACGGCGGTGCAGTCGGGCGAGCTGATCGAAGGCCGCGACATCGTCCTGCAATTCGATGCGCAGAGGCTGCGCGGCTCGGCGGGCCTGCTGCCGGAACTGCGCGAACTGGAGCCGTTCCTCGAGCGCTCGCTGCGCGGCATGGTCTTTCACGGCCGCACGGCACTGGAAGGCGCCGAACTGATGGAGCGGATGGGAACCGTGCATGGGCTCGCCCGTCTCTGCCTGTTCCTCGAACTTGTCGACCTCCTGGCCAGGACCGACGAATACGAGCTCTTGTCGTCGCCGGATTTCTCGCCGGTTCTCGACGCCGCCTCGCTCGACATCATTCAGCGCACCCTGACCTATCTGTTCCAGCATTTCGCCGAGGATCTGAGGCTGCCCGACGTTGCCGAACGCGCCGGAATGAGCGAGAGCACATTCTCGCGCTTCTTCCAGAAGAACACCGGCAACTCCTTCAGCGACCACCTCGCCAAGCTCCGGCTCTGGCAGGCCTGCAAGCTCCTGGCCGACACCGATGTCGCGATCACCGACATCTGTTTCCAGGTCGGCTACATGAACATCTCCAACTTCAACCGCGCCTTCCTGCGCAAGCACAAGATGACGCCATCCTCCTATCGCAAGCTGTCGCGGCAGCGCCTGACGATGCGCGCATAAGCACAGGCTAAATCAGCGGCTTTCACGCGATCGATACTCATGTGACGGACTTCGTTGCAGAGCACCGGATTTTGCGCTGCACAATGCATAAAAGTACAGGTTTGCTGCAACGGGGCTTCTAGCTTGGCCCGGTTGAACTCCGCATTTTGGCGATGGGGTGGCTTGTCGCTCGGGCGATGGTGAGGATCGCGGAGCCCGAGGACTTGCGCTTCCTGCGAATGTTCCTGGAGGAGAAAAAATCAATGAAACCAATTCGGCTCGCTGCGGGCTTGGGCGCAGCTTTCATGCTTTCCGCTACCGTATCAACCATCGCGCTGGCGCAGGCGCCGGTCTGCTCGGCGCCGGTCAAGGTGCTGGCGCAGCCGCGCGACGGCCTGACGCTTCTGGAGGACTCCAAGGCCGAGTTCGAGAAGCTTGCCGGCGCCGGCTTCCAGATCGACTATCTGAACGAGAACGATCGCCGGGCGAAATCACGCGCCGATGCGTCCACCGTCGGCAATTACAACGTCTACTATGTCGACGAAGCCAATGTCGCGCTGTTTGCCTCGTCGAAATGGATCGTGCCGCTGACCGATTATTACCCGGCTGACTATGACTATGCCGACTTCGACCCCGGCCGCCAGAAGGTCGCCACCTATGACGGCAAGGTCTGGTTCGCGCCGCTGACCGGCGGCGGCGACCTGATGGTCTACCGCAAGGACGTGCTCGAGGCCGCCGGCATCCAGCCGCCCAAGACGCTGGACGAACTGATCGCCGACGTGCCGAAGCTCACCAACCCGGACAAGGGCATGTATGGCATCGCGTTGCGCGGCGCACGCGGCTCGGGCGCCAATGTCTGGCGCTGGATGCCGTTCTTCAAGGCCTATGGCGGCCAGTGGTTCGATGGCGACAAGCCGGTCTTCAATTCGGACGCCGCCGTCAAGGCGACCGAGACTTACCTCAAGCTGTTCAAGGATTCGGCACCCGGCACGCAGACCGGCAGCTGGGATGAATCGACCGGCGCCTTCCTGTCGGGCCAGGTCGCCATCCTCGTCGAATCGACGCCGCTGTCGGGCATGGCGGTCGATCCGAAGACCTCGCAGGTGGTCGGCAAGATCGGCTTCCTGCCGCCGCCCTCGCCGCTGCCCGGCGGCGGCTACGGCCATGGCCTCGCCATCGCGGCGAAGGCCAATGCCGACGATGCCTCGAAGAAATGCGCCGGCCTGTTCATCGCCTGGGCGACATCGAAGGAAAACGAGAAGCGCCGGCTCGACGCCCACCAGTTCGGCGAGCTGAACCGCACCAGCATCCTGGCCAGCAAGGAGTTCGCCGACATCTACGGCGCCGATCTCGGCCAGGCGCTGGCCGAAACCGGCAAGGCCACGGCGGTCAACTTCTGGCAGGATCCGCACTGGCCCGATCTCGGCGACCGCTGGGGCATCATTCTCGAGGAACTGGTGACGGGCACCCGCACCGACATCAAGGGCGGCCTCAACGAGCTCGATGCCTATGCCACCGAGCTGGCCAAGAAGAAGTAGGGCATCCTCCCGCCCGTGGCGCGCGGTCCGCGGCATTGTCCGCAATGCCAAGGACCTGCGCGCCGCGGGGACTTTGCCCAATGAGGAAATCATGCCGACACGACCGAGACGCAAGCGAGGATAGATGCCCATGGCCCGACGCACGTCGCTCCCTGTCACTTTCGTCGTTCCGACCATCGCCATCCTTCTGGTGCTGTCGATGGTGCCGACGCTCTACGCCATCGTCATCGCCTTGCAGAACCGTGAGCTGAGCACGCCCGATTATTCCTGGGTCTGGCTGTCGAACTTCGTCGACCTGTTCCTCGACCGCCGCTTCCTCAACGCGGTCTGGGTGTCAGTGAAATGGGAGATCGTCACCGTCGTCGCCACCATGGTAGTGGCGATCGGGCTCGGCGTGCTGATGTTCGAGGTCGCCAGCCCACGCCTGCGCAATGTCTACTGCCTGCTCTTCATCATCCCGGTTCTGTTGCCGCGCGTCTCGGCGGCCTTCGTCTGGAAGTTCGCCTATCACCCGCTCTACGGCATCGCCACCTATCCCTACAGGCTCGTCACCGGCGGGCTGATCTTCGACCCGTTGTCCAAGCCGGCGACGGCTTTGTTCGCCGTTGCGTCGGTCGATGTCTGGCAATGGGGGCTGTTCTTCGCCGTCATCGTGCTGAAACTGCTCGAAACCCTGCCGCCGCAGCCGATCGAGGCGGCGCGGCTCGACCATGCCAGACGCTGGCAGATCCACGCCTATGTCACCTTGCCGATGCTGAAGGCGCCATTGATCAGCCTGATGTTCGTCAAGATGATCGAATCGCTGCGCTCCTTCGACCTGATCTATGTCATGACCCGCGGCGGTCCGGGCGTTGCGACCGAGACACTCGACATGTACGCTTTCTCGCAAGGCTTCATCGAATCCGGCAAGGTTTCATATGCCTCGGCCATGGCCGTGCTGATGATGATCGCCACCGTCATCACCTTCACCATGCTGTGGAAGCGGGTGCAGGCATGAGGCCCGGCAGACTGATCGGCAAGGCCATTTTGGCGCTGGCTGGGTTCCTGGCCGTGTTCCCGCTGCTGTGGACGGCGCTCAATGCGCTCAAGAACAATGTCGACATCATCACCCGCGCGCCGCGCCTGGTGTTCACGCCGACGCTTGCCAACATCGGCTATATCATCGGCCGAGACAGCGTGCTGACCGGGCTCTACCACTCGGTCGTCGCCTGCGGGTCGGCCGTGCTGATCGGCGTCGTGCTCGGTCTGCCGGCGGCTTACGCGGTGGCGCGCTATCCCAACCGCTGGGCTGGCGACATTCAGTTCTTCGTCCTGTCGCTGCGCTTCCTGCCGCCGGTGGCGGTGGCCATCCCGCTGATGGTGATCTGGCTGCAGGTTGGCCTCTACGACACTTTGCCGGCGTTGATCATCACCTATTCGCTGCTCACCATCTCGGTGATTATGTGGCTCGCCATCCCGGCCTTCCAGAGCGTGCCGAACGAGATCGAGGAAGCCGCCTTCGTCGACGGCTACGGCGCCTATTCGGTGTTCTGGCGCATCGCGCTGCCGGTGGCCGCCCGCTCCTTGGCAGGGGCGGTCGCTTTCAGCTTCGTGCTGGTCTGGAACGAATTCCTGATCGCGCTGATGCTGTCGAGCTCCAACGCCAAGACCTTGCCGATCGTCGCGTCCGAACTCTCCCAGCAAGGCATGAACGTGCCATGGGGCATTCTCAACGCCTCGGTCGTGCTCCTGTCGCTGCCGCCGCTGCTGTTCCTCGGCGTGCTCAGCGGCTTCCTGAATTCCGTTTTCCGGCAAAAAAAGACTTGATGTGAGGATTTCCCGATGCGGGCACTGGTGCTTGAGAAAAAAGGCGAACTGTCGCTGCGCGAGATCGCGCTGCCGCTCGATGTCGGACCGGACGACGTCAAGATAGCCATACACACGGTCGGCGTCTGCGGCAGCGACGTGCATTATTACACGCATGGCGCCATCGGCAGCTATGTCGTGCGCGCGCCGATGGTGCTCGGTCACGAAGCCGCGGGGACGGTCGTCGAGACCGGCGCCAATGTCGAGACGTTCAAGGTCGGCGACCGCGTCTGCATGGAGCCGGGCGTGCCGAACCTGTCGTCGCGCGCGACGAAGCTCGGCATCTACAATGTCGACCCCGACGTCAGTTTCTGGGCGACGCCGCCGGTGCATGGCGTGCTGGCGCCCTATGCGGTGCACCCCGCCGCCTTCACCTACAAACTGCCGGACAATGTCTCCTTCGCCGAGGGCGCCATGGTCGAGCCCTTCGCCATCGGCATGCAGGCGGCAAGCCGAGCCCGCATCGTCCCCGGCGATGTCGCCGTCGTCGTCGGCTGCGGCCCGATCGGCATCATGATCGCACTTGCCGCCCTGGCCGGCGGTTGTTCGAAGGTGCTGATCTCCGATTTTTCCGCGCCCAAGCTGAAGATCGCCGCGCAGTACGCCGGCATCGTGCCGGTCAATATCGGCGAGCAGTCGCTGGCCGAGGCGGTCGCGGCGGCGACCGACAAGTGGGGTGCCGATATCGTTTTCGAGGCCAGCGGCAGCCCGAAGGCCTTCGCCGATCTGTTCGATGTCGTGCGGCCGGGCGGCGCGGTGGTGCTGGTCGGCCTGCCGGTGGAACCGGTGGCCCTCAACGTGCCGGCGGCGATCTCGAAGGAGGTGCGCATCGAGACGGTGTTCCGCTACGCCAACATCTTCGACCGCGCCTTGCAGCTGATCGCCTCCGGCAAGGTCGACCTCAAGCCGCTGATCACCGGCACCTATGATTTCGCCGACAGCATCGAGGCGTTCGAGCGCGCTGCCCAGGGCAATCCGGAAGACGTCAAGCTGCAGATCCTGCTCACCGGCGAGAAGGGATGATCATGTCCGCGATCGTTTGCTCCCATGTCGACAAGGCCTATGGCGCCACCACCGTCATCCGCGATCTCAACCTCAGCATTGAAGAGCACGAATTCGTCGTGTTCCTCGGCCCGTCCGGCTGCGGCAAGTCGACCTTGCTGCGCATGCTGGCGGGGCTGGAGGACATCAGCGGCGGCGAGGTCTCGATCGGTGGCAAGGTGGTCAACGATCTCGATCCAGGCGACCGCGGCATCGCCATGGTGTTCCAGAACTACGCGCTCTATCCGCACATGACGATCTTCGACAACATCGCCTTCGGGCTGCGGCGCCAGAAGGTGCCGGCGGCCGAGATCCGCAAGCGGGTTGACGCGGTGTCGAGGACGCTCGGGCTTGACCCTTACCTCGGCCGCAAGCCGGCCGAGCTTTCCGGCGGCCAGCAGCAGCGCGTCGCCATTGCCCGCGCGATGATCAAGACGCCGAAAGTCTTCCTGTTCGACGAGCCGCTTTCCAATCTCGACGCCAAATTGCGCAACCACATGCGCGTCGAGATCGCGCGCCTGCACCAGTCGCTGAAGACCACCACCGTCTACGTCACCCACGACCAGCTGGAGGCGATGACGCTCGCCGACCGCATCGTGCTGCTGAAAGAGGGTGTCATCGAGCAGATCGGCCCGCCGGCGGAAATCTATCTGCGCCCCGCCAACATGTTCGTGGCCGGCTTCATCGGCACGCCGAACATGAATTTCGTCGAGGTGACGGTCGGCCGCACAGGCAATGGCTGGACGTTGACCGGCGCCGGAACGGTTCTTTCTATCGAGGGCCGGGGTTTCCATCTGCGGCATGGCGACCGCGCCGTGCTCGGCATCCGGCCGCCGGACCTGAAGACGGCCGGCGCCGCCGGCATATTGCAAGGCACGGCCGATCTCATCGAATTCCACGGCAATGATGCGCTGGTGACGTTCGGCTCCGGCGGCAAGGAGATCAGCGCGCTGGTCCCGGCGCGTGAATGCCCGGCGCTGAATGCCCCTGTCCGCTACACATTCGAGGAAGAGGCCATCCATTTGTTCGACGCCACGTCGGGCGCGTCGCTGCGCAAGCAGTAGGCAAAGGCCTACCGGATGGCGTCGAGCGCCTGGCGCTGGCGGTGCATCTCCAGGAAGATACGGTAGTCGCGATCGAAGCGGGCGCCGGCGGCCGGGTTGGCGGCACGCCTCTTGCCGCCTTGCTGCATGGCAAGGCAGGCGGCGTTGAGGTCGGGGAAGAGCCCGGCGGCGGTGGCGGCGACCATGCCGGTGCCAAGAAGCACCGCCTCGTCGGCCAGCGGCTCGACCACCGTGCAGCCGGTGGCGTCGGCGTAGAGTTCCATCAGCAGCGGGTTCTTGGTGTGGCCGCCGGTGACATGCAGCGTGTCGATCAGATAGCCGTTCTCGTTCAGCGCCTCCAGCACATGGCGCACGCCGAGCGCGATGCCGACGGCGGTGCGCCAGTAGAGCTTGCACAGGCTGTCGAAGGACGAATCCAGCGTCAGCCCGCTGACGACGCCAACGGCATGCGGGTCGGCGAGCGGCGAGCGGTTGCCGTGAAAATCCGGCAGCACATGCAGGCGTGCGGCGAGGTTCTCGCCCTCGGCGGCGCGCAGTTCGGCGACTCGTTTGGCGATTTTGGCATGCATGGCGGCGTCCGGCTCGCCGCCGGCGCCGTGCCAGCGGATGATGTGGTCGAGCAGCGCGCCCGTGGCCGACTGGCCGCCTTCCGACAGCCACAGCTTCGGCAGCGCCGCGCCGTAATAGGGCCCCCAGACGCCGGCGAAAGGTTGCGGGTCGGGCGACATCGCCATGACGCAGCTCGACGTGCCGGCGATCAGTGCCAGATGCCGGCTGATATCCTGCTCGTCGCCGGCAAAGCCGCCGAGCACGCCAAGCGCGCCGGCATAGGCGTCGATGACCCCGGCGCCGACCCGGCAGCTTTGCGTCAGGCCGAGCTCCGCCGCCGCTTGCGCCGTCAGCGCACCAATGTCGGCGCCGACTGGACTGGCCCGCTCCGGCAGATTGCCGTGCTCAAAAAGGTCGTCGAGGCCGACGATCTCGAAGAAATCGCGCTGCCACGCGGTGCCTTCATGCGCCAGATAGGTCCACTTCGCCGTCAGCGTGCATTGCGAACGAGCGAGCGAGCCGGTCGCCTGCCAGGTCAGGAAATCGGCCAGGTCGAATAGATAGCCGGCTTCATTCCACGTATCTGGCAGATTGCGCTTCAGCCACATCAGCTTTGGCGTCGCCATCTCCGGCGACATGACGCCGCCAATATAGTTGAGCACCTCGTGGCTGCTCGCCGTGCATTCATCGGCTTCGGCGATGGCGCGGTGGTCGAGCCAGACGATGGTGTCCCATCGCTTCTCGCCGGTGGTCGAAACGCTGAGCTGATCGCCTTGCCGGTCGCGCACGACCAGCGAGCAGGTGGCGTCGAAGGAGATGCCGACGATATCTTGCGCGGCGACGCCGGCCTTTTCGCGGGCGGCACGCACGGCGGCGCAGACCGCCGACCAGATATCGCGCGAATCATGCTCGGCATGATCGGGCTTCGGCTGGTTCATGGCGATTGGCCGATCGGCGCGGCCAAGCAAGGTACCACTGGCATCGAGAATGCCCGCGCGAGCGCTCCCGGTGCCGACATCGACCGCGCAAACAAACTGTTTCGTCAAGATGCTCTAACTCTCGCTCCCAGGCCTGCAATCAGATCGGGCAATTGCAGCATGTCAGCGAATATAAAGTCCGGTTCACTCGACGCAAGCCGCGCTTTCAAAGCGGGGTCGCCGGCATGCGCACCGCCGGTGAAGGCAAGGACGCGCATGCCGGCCGCGCGCGCCGCCGCGACGCCGGCCGGACTGTCCTCGATGACGAGGCATTTGCGCGGATGTGCCTGCATGATGGCGGCGGCGTGCAGGAAAAGGTCGGGCGCCGGCTTTCCTTTGGCCACCATGGCGGCGCTGAACAGATGCGGCTCCATCAACCCGAGCAGACCGGTAACGTCGAGCGCATAGCGGATGCGCTCAAGCGTGCCCGAAGAGGCGACGCAGAACGGCAGGCCGAGCTTCGGCAACATCTCCCTGACGCCGGGGATCGGCTTGAGCTCCTCGCGGAACTTTCGCATCAGGTCGACACGCATGGCGGTCAGATGCTGATCGCTGATCTCCAGGCCGAAGTCGCTGGCAAGGATCTCGCGCACGCTTTTCACGCTCTTGCCGAGGAAATGCTCGTAGGCAGCGTCCTCGCTGACAGTGCCGCCGGCACGTTCGATCATGCCGAGCAGCGCCGAGACGGAGAGCGCCTCGCTGTCGACCAGAACGCCATCGCAGTCGAAGATGACCAGTTCAGGCGTCATGATGGCTGATGGCTCTCAGAGCTCGCCGGCGATGTAGCGGGTCAGCGTGGCGCGCGCGCCATTCGCCCACAGCACGTTGAGCGCATGGCCGAAGGCCTCGACGAATGCCTTGGCGCGGCCGACATCGCCATAGATGTCCTCCATGGCGAGCCAGGCGGCGGGCGCCTCCTTTGCCGCCTTTGCCGTCGCCTGCAGCCGGTCCCAGCTCGGGTCGTTGGGTTCGATGACGGCGCCGCTGTCTGACGTGCCGAAGCAGTAGCGGCACCACAGCGCCGATTCCAGCGCCAGGCCGGCGACGCCTCTTCCGGCCTTCAAGCGGTCGGCGATGGTCGGGATGATGAATTTCGGCTGACGGTTGGAGCCGTCGAGGCAGAGCCGGCGGATGGTGTCGCCGATCTTGGGGTTGGAGAAGCGCTTCTCGATGAGTTGGTAGTAGTCCTCCAGCACTGTGTCCGGCACCGGCGGCACGGTCGGGATGATCTCGTCATGCTCGAGCTTGTCGAGAAAGCCGCGCACCAGCGGCTCCTGCATCGCCTCATGGACGAAATGGATATCCATCAACCCGGCCGGATAGGCGATCGTGGCATGGCCGCCATTGAGGATGCGGATCTTCATCAATTCGTAGGGGGCGACATCCCTGACGAACTGTACGCCGACCTTTTCCAGCGGCGGCCGGCCATCGGTGAAGCGGTCTTCCAGCACCCATTGCCGGAACGGTTCGCAGAACACCGGCCAGGCGTCCTCGACGCCGAAATCCTCGGCCAGTATGCCGCGCTCGCGGTCGGTGGTGGCCGGCGTGATGCGGTCCACCATGCCGTTTGGAAAGGCGACGTTGCTGCTCACCCAACTGGCCAGATCCTCGTCGATCAGCCGCGCCAGGCCGATGACGCCGTCAGAGGTGACATGGCCATTATGGGGGATGTTGTCGCAGGACATCACGGTAAACGGCACAGTGCCCTCGTCGCGCCGGCGCAGCAGTCCGGCCAGGATGATGCCGAACACGGTTTTCGGCGTCGCGCCCGGCTGCGCGTCGGCGACGATGTCCGGATGGGCCGGGTTGAAGACGCCCGACGCCGGGTCGATGAAATAGCCGCCTTCGGTGATGGTCAGCGAAACGATCTTGATCGCCGGGTCGGCCAGCCGTTCGATGATGCCGGCCGCATCGCCGGGCATCAGGAAGTCGATCATGGCGCCGGTAACGCGGGCGCTCATATGGCCCTCATCCTGCTCGACCACCGTGGTCAGCCAGTCCTGCTCTTCGAGCTTGCCGCGCCCGATCTTCTCGCCCTCGAACACGCCGGCGCCGACCAGCGCCCAGTCATGGCCGACACCTGAATTGAACAGATCGTCGAGATAGACCGCCTGGTGCGAGCGATGGAAATTGCCGACGCCGAAATGCACGATGCCGGCCTTGAGCTTCGAGCGGTCGTATTTCGGAACGGCAACATTGCCGGGCAGGCTGGCGAGGTTTGAAGACGAGAGTTTCACGGTCATCTGTTTTACCCTTTGGCCGGCTTCGGCCTCGTTACTCCGCCCTCCCGTCCTCTCTGGAGAGGGTAAGGGACGGCATATGCCTTATGCGGTCGATGGGGGCCTCGGATATCGGCCTCTGCTCCTCGCGGAGGGACGAGAAGCAGAGGCCGCCCCCCTCAACTCATCCACTGGCCGCCATCGACATTGTAGGTCTGGGCGACGATGTATTCGGCCTCGTCGCTGGCCAGGAAGACGGCCATGCCGGCGAGGTCCTCCGGCCTGCCCATGCGGCCGTAAGGCACCCCTTCGCCAACAAGCCGCTTCTTCTCGCCCTTCGGCCGGTTCTCGTATTTGGCAAACAGGGCATCGACCTGATCCCACATGTCGCTGTCCACGACCCCGGGCGCGATGCCATTGACGTTGATGCGGTGCCTGATCAGGTCGAGCCCGGCCGACTGGGTCAGCGAAATGACGGCGGCCTTGGTGGCGCAGTAGACGCCGACCAGCGGCTCGCCGCGCCGTCCGGCCTGGCTCGCCATGTTGATGATCCTGCCGCCCTTGCCGCGTTCGATCATCGAGCGGGCGGCCGCCTGCAGCATGAACAGCGTGCCTGCCACATTGACGGAGAACAGTTTTTCATAGCTCGCCCGCGAAATCTCGACGATCGGCGCCAGGTCGAACAAAGCGGCGTTGTTGATCAGTATGTCGAGGCCGCCGGTCCTCGTCTCGACCGCCTTCACGGCGGCGTCGATGGAGGCCTGGTCCGTGACATCGAGTTTGACCGCATAGGCCTTGTCGCCGATCTCTGCCGCCGTCTTTTGCGCAGCCTCGAGATTGATATCGGCAATGGCAACGACAGCGCCTTCGCGCGCATAGGCTTCGGCGAAGGCCTTGCCGATACCACGCGCCGATCCCGTGATCAGCGCCGATTTGCCTTTCAGCCTCACGTCGCCATCGCCTTGCCGTCGGGGCCGAAGCGATGCAGCTTGGCCTTGTCGGGCGTGAGGTAGATGGTATCGCCATGATGCACGGCCAGTTCGCCGTCGGCACGCACCGTCAGCGGACCGACGCCGTCGGTCTGGACATGCAGGAAGGTGTCGGAGCCCAGATGCTCGGCAACGCCGACGGTGGCCTTCCATTCGCCCGCCGTGGTCGAAATCTGCATGTGCTCGGGGCGGATGCCGATGGTCTTGGCGCTATATTTGGTGGCCGGGGCGCCCTCGACCAGGTTCATCTTCGGCGAGCCGATGAAGCCGGCGACGAACAAATTGCGCGGCGTCTTGTAGAGCTCCATCGGCGAGCCGACCTGCTCGATATTGCCGGCATTCAGCACGACGATCTTGTCGGCCATGGTCATCGCCTCGACCTGGTCGTGGGTGACGTAGATCATGGTCGTCTTGAGCTGATGGTGCAGTTCGCTGATCTCCAGCCGCATCGTGCCGCGCAGGGCGGCATCGAGGTTGGACAGCGGCTCGTCGAACAGGAAGGCCGAGGGTTGGCGCACGATGGCGCGGCCGATGGCGACGCGCTGGCGCTGGCCGCCGGAGAGCTGGCCGGGCCGGCGTTCGAGATAATTGGTGAGGTTCAGGACCCGCGCCGCGTCCTTCACCTTCCGGTCGATGGTAGCCTGGTCCTCGCCCGCCATCTTCAGCGGGAAGGCGATGTTCTTGGCCACTGTCATATGCGGGTAGAGCGCGTAGGACTGGAACACCATGGCGAGCTTGCGCTTGGCCGGCGCCTCGCCGGTGACGTCGCGGCCGTCGATGTTGATGGTGCCGCCGCTGGTGTCCTCCAGCCCGGCGATCAGCCGCAGCAGCGTGGACTTGCCGCAACCGGACGGGCCGACGAAGACGACGAACTCGCCATTCTCGATCACCAGGTCAATGCCCGGAATAATGACCGTCGACCCGAACGATTTGGAGACGTTCTTGAGCGTGATGTTTCCCATGGTTTCCTCCCCGAGGGGTTATTGTCCGACGTTCTTGAGCGTCACGTTACGCCACGGCTTACTTCACGGCGCCAAAGGTCAGGCCGCGCACCAGCTGCTTCTGGCTGAACCAGCCCATGATCAGGATCGGCGCGATCGCCAGCGTCGAAGCCGCCGAAAGCTTGGCCCAGAACAGGCCTTGCGGGCTGGAGAACGAACTGATGAAGGCGGTCAGCGGCGCTGCCTCCGTGGTGGTCAGGCGGATCGTCCAGAACGCCTCGTTCCAGGCCAGGATGATGTTCAAGAGCATGGTCGAGGCAATGCCGGGCACCGCCATCGGGGTCAGCACATAGATGATCTCGTTCCACAGCGAGGCGCCGTCCATGCGCGCCGCTTCCAGGATCTCGCCTGGGATCTCGCGGAAATAGGTGTAGAGCATCCACACCACGATCGGCAGGTTGATCAGCATCAGCATGACCATCAGGCCGATGCGGCTGTCGAGCAGGCCGGTGTCGCGGAAGATCAGGTAGATCGGGAACAGCACCGCGACCGCCGGCATCATCTTGGTGGACAGCATCCACATCAAAATGTCCTTGGTCCGCTTGGTCGGCGAGAACGCCATCGACCATGCCGCCGGAATGGCGACCAGCAGGGCCAGGACGGTCGATCCGACCGAGAGCAGCACCGAATTGAAGAAGAACTTGAAATAGCCGCTCTGCGCCTGAACCTCGGTATAGCTCTCGAAAGTTCCCGACGGGATCAGCGCGAAGCCCTGGATCGCCTCCTGTTCCGACTTGAACGAGGTGATGATCGTATAGAGGATCGGGAAGAAGATCAGCAGGGCGACGATCCAGGCGGCTACCGTCGCGATCGTCTTGTGCTGGGTGGTGACTGCACGGGCCATCTTGTCCTCCCTTACTTGTCGAGGTTCTTGCCGACCGCGCGCATGGCGAAGAAGGCGACGATGTTGGCGAGAATGACGGCGATCACACCGCCCGCGGATGCCTGGCCGATTTTGAACTCCAGCAGCGCCTTCTGGTAGACGAGGAAGGGCAGGTTGGTGGAGGCGTAGCCGGGGCCGCCATTGGTGGTGACGAGGATCTCGGCATAGACCGAGAGCAGGAAGATCGTCTGGATCAGTATGACGACGGTGATGGCGCGCGACATGTGCGGCAGCGTCAGATAGATGAAGCGGCTGATGAAGCCGGCGCCGTCCATCTCGGCGGCTTCCTTCTGTTCGCCGTCGAGCGACTGCAGCGCGGTCAACAGGATCAGCGTCGCGAAAGGCAGCCACTGCCAGGCGACGATGATGATGATCGCCGTCATGGGATGCTGCCCGAACCAGTCGATCGGTTGCGCCCCGAAGAAGCGCGCTATGTCGGCGAACACCCCATATTGCGGGTGCATGATCATGTTCTTCCAGACCAGCGCGGCCACCGGCGGCATGACGAAGAACGGCGAGATGACGAGGATGCGCACGATGCCCTGTCCCCACATAGGCTGGTCGATCAACAGCGCCAAGAGGATGCCGCCGATCACCGTGATCAGCAGCACGCTGATCACCAGGATCAAGGTGTTGAGGATCGACTGCAGGAAGGCCGGGTTGGAATAAAACAGCGCGTAATTGGAGAAGCCGACGAACCCGTCGCGGATCGGGTTGAGCGGATTGTACTGCTGGAAGGAGAACCAGATGGTGATGACCAGCGGCACGATCATCCAGACGAACAGCAGCACGACGGATGGTGCCATCATGAAACGGGCAAGCGAACGGGTCTGCTGAGTAGCCATGACGGTCACCCTTCAATGGTCAGACTGGAATTTTCAGAGGCGTTGAAGGCGGCCGCCCGAGCTGGGAACTCGGGCGGCCGTTGCCGGTCGAGGAGGCAACCGGCATTCGGCACCGGGAGGAGCCTTACTTGATATACCCGCCTTCGGTCATCGCCGCGGTTGCCGCGTCCTGGGCCTGCTTCAGCGCATCGTCGACGCTCGACTGGCCGGCAAGAGCCGCCGAGAAGAGCTGGCCGACCGTGGTGCCAAGGCCCTGGAATTCAGGGATGGCGACGAACTGGACGCCGACATAGGGCACCGGCTTGACGGTCGGATGCGTCGGGTCGGCGGCGTTGATGGAGTCCAGCGTCATCTTGGCGAACGGAGCCGCCTTCTGGTACTCGGCATTGGCATAGAGCGAGGAGCGCGTGCCCGGAGGAACGTTGGCCCAGCCTTCCTTCGAAGCGACGAGCTCGGCATAGTGCTTGCTGGTCGCCCACGACACGAACTTCTCGGCGGCGTCAGCCTTCTTGGTGCCGGCCGGAATGGCGAGCGACCATGCCCACAGCCAGTTGCCGCGCTTGCCGAGGCCATTGTCGGGCGCCAGGGCATAGCCGACCTTGTCCGCGACCTGGGATGCCTTGGGATCGGAGACGAAGGAGGCCGCGACGGTGGCGTCGATCCACATGCCGCACTTGCCCTGCTGGAACAGTGCCAGGTTTTCGTTGAAGCCGTTGGAGGACGCGCCCTCGGGACCGTCGGCCTTCATCAGGTCGACATAGAACTGCAAGGTCTTCTTCCACTCGGGCTGGTCGAATTGCGGCTTCCAGTTCTCGTCGAACCAGCGGGCGCCGAAGGAGTTCGACATGGCGGTCAGGAAGGCCATGTTCTCGCCCCAGCCGGCCTTGCCGCGCAGGCACACGCCGTTCACGCCATTGGCGCGGTCGGTCATCTTGTCGGCGGCCTGCTTGATGAAGTCCCAGGTCGGCGCGTCGGGCATCTTCAGTCCGGCTTTCTCCATCAGGTCCTTGCGGTACATGACGAAGGAGCTTTCGCCGTAGAAGGGCGCGGCGTAGAGCTTGCCATCGACCGAAAGACCGCCGGCGATGGCCGGGATGATGTCCTTGACATCATAGTCGTCGCCGAGCTTGTCGAGCGGCAGCAGCCAGCTCTGCTTGGCCCAGATCGGAACCTCGTAGGTGCCGATGGTCATCACGTCATACTGGCCGCCCTTGGTGGCGATGTCGGTGGTGACGCGCTCGCGCAGCACGTTCTCTTCGAGAGTGACCCAGTTGAGCTGGATGTCGGGGTTGGCCTTGGTGAAGTCGTCGGTCAGCTTCTGCATGCGGACCATATCGCCATTGTTGACCGTGGCGATGGTGATGGATTCGGCATGTGCGGCAAAAGCGAGAGCGCTGGCCGACAACAAGCCCAGGGTGAGCGTGCGCAGTTTCATCAAATTCCTCCCATGAACCAAGATGAGCATTTGCCTTGGCTGTGAGCAATTACTCACTTGCCATGAATTATGTCAAGCCGGATTCGATGCTGCAGCGCAGCACCGGACCTGCCGATGGACGGACGACGGGCGCCACACCCGCGCCCGACATCAGGCGGCGGGACAGGGAGGCCTGGAGGATTGGATCGGGAGAAAAGCGCCTCTCAGCAGGCGATCTCGGCCAGCAGCCAGTCGCGGAAGGCGCGGATCTTCGGCACGTTGCGGCGTGCTTCGGGATAGACCAGCCAGTAGGCGTGGCCGTCATCGCCAACCAGGTCGAAGGGCTGGATCAGGCGGCCGTCGGCAAGTTCCGCCTTGAACAGCGCCCGGGTCAGGATCGCCACGCCATGGCCCGCGATGGCCGCATTGGCCTCATAGGCCTGCGCGCCCATGCTGCTGCCGGGTCGCTTGGCAAGATCATGCGCATGCACGCCGGCCGTCTCGAACCATTGCGTCCACCAGACATCTCCCGGATCGAGGATCGGCAGCCGCAACAGGTCGGCCGGCTCCTTGACGCCGCCGATGCTCGCCGCGAGCTTCGGGCTCAGCATCGGCGTGAAATCGGCGTCGAGCAGCTTGTGGGCTTCTAGCCCCGGCCATTTGCCGCTGCCCGAGCGGATGGCGAGATCGACATCCTCGCGGGCGAAATCCGTCAGCCGGCTCGATGTTTCGAGCCGCACGGCAAGTGCTGGATGAGCCATCTGGAACGAGCCCAGATGATGCGCCAGCCAGTTCGAGGCAAAGGTCAGCACGGTGGTGACACACAGCAGCCCGTCCGCGCCGCCGCGCGCGGCGGCATAGGCCTGGCTGAGAATGGCAAAGGCCTCACTGACCGCCGGCGCCAGCCTTTGGCCGGCTTCGGTCAGCTCGATCTGCCGCGGACGGCGCAGGAACAGCGGCGCCCCGACGCGCTCTTCCAGCACCTTGATCTGATAGCTGACGGCGGCCTGTGTCATGGCGAGTTCCACGGCGGCCTTGGTGAAGGAAAGCTGCCGCGCCACCGCTTCGAACACCCGGATCGCCTGAAGCGGCGGCAGTTGCGAAACCTGCGGTGAGCTCAGATCCGGCATAAAGGCTCCTTATGGGTCCTTATCGACGTTCGATTGGCAAAGCCGGCTCGCAAGACCGACATTTACTGTCAACCCGTCATTCGGGTCCAGGATAGCGAAGGTTGACGATCATGACCATGGCGCAGCAAAAATGCACTCCCGCTCCCGATCACCGCTGGATTTCGTGGCTTGCGGACGGATTCGGCTGGTTCGCGATCAGAAAAAAGGCGCATCTCGATATCAGGGACCTGTCGCCGCATCTGCAGCGCGACCTAGGTTTCCTCGATGGCAACGACCCTTTCGGCCGGCACAGATAGACTTGCTGGCTTTATCGCCAGAGGGTCGCCGCGGCCGCACCCGGGAGGCGGCAGCGCTTCCCGGTCAGATGCTGGCCAGCAAAGCCGTCGCCGTCCGTTCGTCGGTGATGAGTCCGTTGACCAGCCGGCGATTCACGGCCGCCAGGATGCCCGGCAGCTTGCGCTCGCCCATGGCCAGCGCGATGACCAGCGATTTCTCGCGCGACGGCAGCGACGCCGACGACACCCGGTCGTTGGTGATGCCTTCGATCATGCGGCCTTCCCTGTCGAACACCCAGCCGACGATCTCGGCGATGCCGCCAGCCTTCTGCAAGGCCTTCAACTCGCTTTCGGAAATGAAGCCGTCCTCGTAGAGAGGCGCCTTCGGCCCGAGGTCGCCGATGCCGATGAAGGTGACATCGGCTTCCGCCGCAAGCGCCAGCGTCGGCTGGATCATCGGCTGGTTGAGCAGCATCTCGCGCTCCTGCGGCGAGGAGGCGATGACCGGCAGCGGCATCGGGAAGGAGCGCGCCTTGACCCGGTCGGCCATGGTGAAGATGACGTTGTAGAAGGCGGCCGAACCGTCAGGCGAAATGTTGCCGGTCAAGGACACCACCTTGTGCTGCGGGCATTCCATCGGCGGCAATTGCTCGATCGCCGCCTTCAGCGTGCGCCCTGTGCCGATGCCCATGACGATCGGCGTCGGAGAGCGCAGCCGCCGCTCGATCTCGGCCGCCGCCGCCTCGGCGATGCCGATGGTGGTGGAGGATGAATTGGGATCACTCGGCACCACTTCGACCAGGTCGAGCGCGAAGCGCGATTTGAGCCGGGCGGCAAGGTCCAGGCAGTTGGCGATCGGATGATCGACGCGGACCTTGATCAGGCCTTCCGACACCGCGAGCGACACCAGCCGCTGCGCCGTCTGCCGCGAGATGCCGAGCGTGGCGGCGATCTGGTCCTGTGTGTTGCCGGCGACATAGTAAAGCCAGCCGGCGCGCGCCGCGTCGTCCAGCCTGTTGCTACCGCCATCCTGCCGGGTATTCACGTCCTGCCTCCGCAAACCGCTGCTCACAGGAGCGGTCCGCTCCCAGTTTCGCAGGGAACGGCTTCTTGCGCAATTGTCAATCTGAAGGGCAATTGTTTGGCGCGCACGGCCGGGATTTTCTCGCTTACGCCATCGCGACGCGCAAAGCAGGGTGGCTTCGCTTCCGGCGGCAGTCGCCTTCTGTGATCGCGACGGTTTATCTCCCGGCGCAAACCCTTTAAGGGGATCGCAAAAGGAGCGCTGCATGACACCGAAGGCGGTTTTCTGGGACATGGACGGCACGCTGGTCGACAGCGAGCCGCTGCACGAGGCAGCCCTTGTGGCGGCAATGCGCAATGCTGGCCTCAAGCCGCCCGCCGACCTTCATGAGCGGGTGCTCGGCGTTGCCGCCTGGCCGGTCTACGAAATGATGCGCGACGAGTTCGGCCTCGATCTTCCCTTCGACGACTGGATCATGCACAAATACGAGCACTATCTGCCGCTGGTGGAGGGGCTGAAACCGCGACCTGGCGCCATAGAAGTCTTCAATGAATTGCGCGCGCTTGGCGTGCAGCAAGCGGTGGTCTCGAATTCGGACCGGATGATCGTCGACGCTAATCTGCGCATGGTCGGCCTCTTCTATCCAGGCATGAAAACGATCAGCCGCAACGATGTGCGTGATGGCAAGCCGCACGCCGAACCGTTCCTGCGCGCCGCGTACCTGGCCGATGTCGATCCCGCGCACGCCGTGGCGGTCGACGACAGCTGGCCCGGTGCCATGGCGGGACTGGCGGCGGGCATGAAGACGATCTTCTGGCCGGAAAAGCCGATGGAAGGACCGCCTGGCGCCATCGTCATCAACAGCGCCGAGGAATTGCGGGCTCAGCTCGGGCTCTAGTTCCGGTAGACCGGCTCTTCCTCGTCGAGGATGGCCTTCAACTCGGCGAGATGGCGCTCGGCCTGGCCCGGATAATCATCCATTTCGCTCGCCGTCTTCTCGGCAATGGCGTCGGACAGCGTGCGCAGCGGCCGGCCGGTCCACAGCGCCTTGATATAGGTCTCGGCAGCGCGCTCGAAATAGAACATGCGGTTGAAGGCATCGGCGACGGTGTCGCCGATCACCAGCACGCCGTGATTGCCCATCACCATGACCTTGACCTTGGGGTCGGTGAGAAGCTGCGAGCAACGCTCGCCCTCTTCTTCGAAAGCCAGCCCGCCATAATGCGCGTCGACGACATGGCGGTTGAAGAACATCGCCGAATTCTGGTCGATCGGCGGCAATGTCGAATCGGCCAGCGAGGCCAGCACGGTGGCATGGATCGAATGCACATGCATGACGCAGCGCGCGTGCGGCACGTTGCGGTGAATGGCGCCGTGCAGGCCCCAGGCCGTCGGGTCGGGCGCGTTGGGGCCCGACAGCGTGTTCGGATCGTTGGCGTCGATAATCAACAGGTCGCTCGCCTTGATGCGCGAGAAATGCACCTGGTTGGGATTCATCAGGAACTGCGTGCCGTTTTCATTGACCGCCAGCGAGAAATGGTTGGCCACCGCCTCGTGCATGTTGAGCCGCGCCGTCCAGCGAAAGGCACAAGCGAGATCGACGCGCTCTTCGTAGAAGGGCAGGTTGGTCAGCGTTTCCTTCTGCAGGCGGGCGATGCTCATCGAAATCCTCCGGTTTTGGCGAGAATGCCGCGACCGACTGCTGCCCGCAACGGGTTTCGGTTGGTGCAGGGGAGCTGATGCCTGTCAGGCCGCCGTGCTGGTGGCGGTGCCAACCCTCAGCCCGCCATGCTCGACGATGAAATCGATGACCTCCCGCAAGCCTTTGCCGCGCGACAGATCGGTAAAGCCGAACGGCCGCTTGCCGCGCATGCGGGCGGTGTCGCTCTCCATCACGTCGAGGTTGACGTTCACATAGGGCGCCAGATCGCTCTTGTTGATGATCAGGAAATCGGAACGGGTGATCGCCGGTCCGCCTTTCCTTGGGATTTCCTCACCCTGGCAGACCGAGATGACATAGAGCGTCAGATCCGCGAGATCCGGCGAGAAGGTGGCGGCAAGATTGTCGCCGCCCGATTCGATGAAGATGATGTCGAGATCGGGGAATTTCCGGTTGAGCTCGGCGATCGCCTGCAGATTGATCGAGGCGTCCTCGCGAATGGCGGTGTGCGGGCAGCCGCCGGTCTCGACGCCGACGATGCGGTCTTCCGGCAGCGCCTGCAGCCGGGCCAGCATCATGGCGTCTTCCCTGGTGTAGATGTCGTTGGTGACGACGGCGATGGAGAACTCGTCGCGCAGCGCCTTGCAGAGTTTTTCGGTGAGCGTCGTCTTGCCGGAGCCGACAGGGCCGCCAATACCGATGCGAAGGGGACCGTTGGCTTGGGTCATGTCGGGAACTCCATGATGGCAAGGATTGCGAAGCCGAGCCCGATCAACAGGCACAGCGGCGAATAGTAACGCACATCGAGCCGCGCGAAAGGCTGTTCGGGCGCCAGGCGCCGCCACCACGGCGTGAAGCCGGCAATGCCGCGTCCCAGGAACACTAGCCCGATGAGCAGTGAGGTGGCGGCAAGGCCCTCCCTCGGGAAAGGCGAGGCAAAGAAGCCGATGAGCGCCAGCGGCCAGAGCGTCGCCAGGCCGAGACAGGCGGCAACGGCGAAACTGGCAAAGGGCGTCGGCATGTCGTCGACGCCGCGAAAGCCGACGACCGCGCGGGCGCAGGAGGCCGCATCCCTGCCCGGCCAGATGCCGCCAATGCCCCAATAGACGTGCAGTGCCGTGATCAGCAGCAGGACGAATGAAAGCGCGAAGGCGAGGACGATCATGAACGGAACAGCCGCGAATACTGGGTCTCGTGCCGCATCGCCATGATGTCGGAGACGAAGGCGCAGCCGCCGAGATCGTCCAATGTCGAACCGGACGCGCGGTCGGCGGTCGAGAGCGCCAACGGCTCGAAGCCGGCCAGCAGCGTGGTGGCTTCGCTCTGGCCGACGACACCGAGCCTGATCGCCGCCTGGACGAGGTTGGAGAAGAAGGCCTGCAGGAAGGCGGACAGCGCGTCCTGCAGTGCAATGCCATTGCCGCCGGCAATGGCGCCGACGGCGATGCAGTAGGCGCATTCGGCGGGCATGCGCTCCAGCACCGGATTGGGCCAGGCCACGGCCGCTTTGAGGAAGGCCGCGCCTTGCAGCATGGTCTCGGCATGGCGTTCCCGCGAGCCGGCGAGCGCCTCGGCCAATGCGGCCACTTCGTCGAGATCGCCGGCGTTGCGGGCGCGGCGCCAGCTCTCGGAAAACAGCACGGCATCGTTCCAGCCCGAGCCCATCTCGACCAGCGTTTCCAGCCAGTCGCCCAGGCTCGCGGCATCGATCACCAGCCCGTCGTGCACCGCCCGTTCGAGACCGTGGCTGTAGGCAAAGCCGCCAACCGGAAAGGCCGGCGACAGCCACGCCATCAGCCGCAGCAGGACGATGCTCGAAGGCTGGTCAGTCATGGTCGTGGTGATGATGGTCGTCGTGGGAATGGCTATGCGCGTGCGAATGGGCCTCCGCATGGCTGTGCGCATGCGCGTGCCCGTGATCATGCCCGCCGGAATAAGCGCCGCGCACCGGCTTGAACGGTTCGGAGACCTCGCGCACCGTGGCGCCGAGCCCTTCCAGCATTGCCTTGATGACATGGTCGCGCAGGATGACGATGCGATCCGCCTCGATGCCTGCCGCGAGGTGACGGTTGCCGATATGCCAGGCCAGCTCGGTCAGATGCACGCCATCACGGGCGCGGATATCGTAGACCTCTTCCGGCGCCGCGATGATCTCGACATGGCGGCCATCCTCCAGCACCAGCCGGTCGCCATCGTTCAGGGCGACGGGTTCGGGCAGGTCGATCAGCACCTTGCTGCCGTCGGACAGTTCGATGGCGCGGCGGCGCAGATGCCGCTCGTCATGCGCAAGCACAGCCTTGGCAAACGCCGGCGCCGCGCCCGCCTCGCCCGCAGCCAGAACCGAGACGGCGCGCGGGAATTTGGTGAAGTCGGTGTTGAGGTTGAGCTTCATTTCAAGGAGCCTCCGTTGGCCTGCGCCCGCGCACGGGCTGGACGCGAAAGCACCCGGTCGAAATAGGCGTTGACGCGGTCGGATTCGATCGGGAATTTTCCGGCGCGCGCCCAGTTGCCCATGTCGCCGAGCAGCACGTCGACGGCGGAAAACCGGTCGCCCAGCGCAAACGGCTTGTCGCCGAGCCGGCGGTCCAGCGCCTTGGCTTCCGAGGCAAAATCATAGGCCGCGGCGGGGCCGACATCGACGCGCACTTCCTTCGGCAGCAGGAAGCGGTGGCGCAATTTGTTCCACAGCGGCGCCTCGAATTCGCTCTGGGCAAAATGCATCCAGGAATCCATCTCGGCACGGCCGGCAACTCCGGGGCCGGCGCCCATGCCCTTGTCCGCATGCTTGTCGGCGAGATAGACGCAGATCGCCGCCGAATCCGTCACCGTCAGCGCGCCGTCGATGAGGACCGGCACCTTGCCCGACGGGTTGAGCGCATAGGCTTCCGGCGAGCGCAGTCTGACTTCGACGAATTCATAGGGCTGCCCGAGCTCCTCGAGCATCCAGAGAACGCGGCTGACCCGGGATCCGCGTGATCCGACGGCCTTGTACATGCTGGGATCCTGTCTTTTCCTGGACTCTAGACCATCCGCTACAGTCATACGATCGTGTCGAAGAGCCGCAGGATGAACGATATCTGGTAGATCAGCGCTGCCGCGACGAAGGCGATGTGGAAGCGGCGGTCGCGCACCAGGATCGCCGCGATGCACAATGCCACGAAGACCGGCGTGCGGAACAGATATTCGTTGCCGAAGCGGGCAAAATGCTCAGGCCCTTTCAGCAGCGTATCGACCACATCGAGCAGATAGGTCGCCGCCAGCAAGCCGAAGAACCAGCCCCGGCGCGAATAGAAGAAATCCTCGTAGCTGGTGTAGTCCAGCATCGAATCGGGAAACAGCAGCGCACACAGCAGGAACAGCGTGATCGCGTAGAAGATGATGAACAGGTATTTGCCGAAGGTCCAGGTCTCGATGGCGTAGAGCCCGAACTCCCACCACCAGAAATGCACCAGCATCAGAAGCACCGAGGCGACCCAGGCCAGATGCACGGGATAGAGCCGGTATTGGCCGGGATGCTGGACGATGCGCGCCACCCCCGACAGCAGGCGGGCGACACCAAGCCCGATCACCATGCCTATGACGATGCGGATATGCGGAAAGATGTCATGGGGAGAGGCGATTTCGGTGGCCATGCCTGATCACGATGGGTTTCTGCTAGACCGCATATTGCGGCCTATGCCTACCAGCCGCAACGGAATTTGGCCGGCCGACCTCAGAACAGAAAATACCGCTGCGCCATCGGCAGTACCGTCGCCGGCTCGCAGGTCAGCAACTCGCCATCGGCGCGGACTTCGTAGGTTTCGGGGTCGACCTCGACATGCGGCGTGGCGTCGTTGAGCACCATGGAATGCTTGCCGATGCCGCCACGGGTGTTTTCCACGGCAACGAACTGTTTTTCGACGCCAAGCCGGCCATGCAGCCCCGACTCGAGTGCCGCCTTGGAAACGAAGGTCACCGACGAGTTGGTCCTTGCCTTGCCATAGGCGCCGAACATCGGCCGGTAGTGCATCGGCTGCGGCGTCGGGATCGAGGCGTTGGGGTCGCCCATCGGGGCGGCGGCGATCATGCCGCCGATCAGCACCATCTCCGGCTTCACACCGAAGAAGGCCGGGTTCCACAGCACCAGGTCGGCACGCTTGCCGACGGCGATCGAGCCGATGTCTTTCGACAGCCCATGCGCGATGGCCGGATTGATGGTGTATTTGGCGATGTAGCGGCGGACGCGGAAATTGTCATTGTCGCCGGTCTCCTGCGGCAGCGAGCCGCGCTGGCGCTTCATCTTGTCGGCGGTCTGCCAGGTGCGGATCGCCACCTCGCCGACGCGGCCCATGGCCTGGCTGTCCGACGAGATGATCGAGAAGGCGCCAATGTCGTGCAGGATATCCTCGGCGGCGATCGTCTCCTTGCGGATGCGGCTTTCGGCAAAGGCGATATCCTCGGGAATCGACGGCGACAGATGATGGCAGACCATCAGCATGTCGAGATGCTCGGCCAGCGTGTTGACCGTGTAGGGCCTTGTCGGATTGGTCGAGGACGGGATCACATTGGGCAAGCCGCAGACCTTTATGATGTCGGGCGCATGGCCGCCGCCCGCGCCCTCGGTGTGGAAGGCGTGGATGGTGCGGCCCTTGATCGCCGCCACCGTGTTTTCGACGAAGCCGGATTCGTTCAGCGTGTCGGTGTGGATCATCACCTGCACGTCGTAATCGTCAGCCACCGACAGGCAGCAATCGATCGCTGCCGGCGTCGTGCCCCAGTCCTCATGCAGCTTCAGCGAGCAGGCGCCGCCCAGCACCATTTCCTCCAGCGCCGCCGGCAGCGAGGCGTTGCCCTTGCCCGACAGGCCGATATTCATCGGGAAGGCGTCGAAGGACTGGATCATGCGGGCCATGTGCCATGGCCCCGGCGTGCAGGTGGTGGCGAGCGTGCCATGCGCCGGCCCGGTGCCGCCGCCCAGCATTGTGGTGATGCCGCTCATCAGCGCTTCCTCGATCTGCTGCGGGCAGATGAAGTGGATATGCGCGTCGAAGCCGCCGGCGGTCAGGATCTTGCCCTCGCCGGCGATGATTTCGGTGCCGGGGCCGATGATGATGGTGACGCCATCTTGCGTGTCTGGATTGCCGGCCTTGCCGATCGCCGCAATGCGGCCGTCCCTGAGGCCGATATCGGCCTTGAAGATGCCGGCGCTGGCGTCGATCACCAAGGCGTTGGTGATGACGGTGTCGACCGCGCCCTGGGCGCGGGATACCTGGCTCTGCCCCATGCCGTCGCGGATCACCTTGCCGCCGCCGAATTTTACTTCCTCACCGTGAATGGTGAGGTCCTTTTCGACCTCGATGAAGAGTTCGGTGTCGGCCAGCCTGACCTTGTCGCCGACAGTCGGCCCATACATCTGGGCGTAGGCGGCACGCGAGATTCTGGCCATCAGCGATTGCTCCCGAAATGCGGTGTGGTTGAGGCTGGGCTGCACATTGTCGCCATCCAATGGTCACGCAATGACCCGCTGAGTGACACCTTCTGATCCCATTTGGCGGTTGAGGTTGGCAGGTCACCCCAAAACGACCGTTTGCCAAATCGATGGAAGGAAAATCCATGCGCAAAACGATAATTCTTGCAGCCGCCGCCAGCCTGATGCTGGCCGGTGCCGCCAGTGCCCAGCAGCAGCCCGCTCCGGCCACGCCTGCCCCCAAGGCGACGACTCCCGCCCCCGGCGGTCAGCAGGCCGCGCCGGCGATCCAGAGCGTCAACATTGTCGACATCACCGAGCTGCCGAAGGACACCCAGACGCAGGTCAATCAGGTGATCGCCCAGCGCGGTGACGCCGGCCTGCAGAAATTGCGCAGCTCGATCGACGCCACCCCCAAGGTGAAGTCCGCCCTCCAGGCCAAGGGAATTACCTCGGCGCAGGTGGTCGCTGCCAGCATGGAACCAAACGGCGCACTGACCCTGATCACCAAGAAGGCCAGCTGACGACACGGCGCGGCGGGCCGGTACCCGGTCCGCCGGCCGTATTGCGAGGGGAACCATGGCAAGGCTGGAGTCGTTTCGCTTCCTGATTGTTGAAACAGATTGCGAAAGCGAACGATGACCTCCACCACCACCTCGCCCGATGCCCGATGGCCGCATGCCATTGCGGCGGCCGCGTTTCTGGCAGCGAGCCTTCCCCAGGCCGCGCTGAATGCGCAGGGCCGTGAAAGCCCGGAGACCGTCGACCGGATCGTCGGCTCGCAGGTCAACGAGGAACAGGCCAAGACAACGGCAGAAATCGGAAAAGTCAGTTCGGCGATCGACCGCACGCGCGAAAACATCGGCACGGTGCGCAAGACCTCCAAGCTCGACAAGGTCGATATCGTGTTCCTGACCGACGCGGCGCGCAGCGAAGGCGGCCCGCCGCCGGTCATCGAGAACAAGGTGCGGCAGCACAAGGATGATGTCGCCGAATTGCGCAAGGAGATCGAGGCGAACGCCCTGCTCTTCAATGCAATCGATTCGCGGCGCTTGGCTGCGCAGGACGTTCTTGCCGTCGCGTTCGACGATCCGGGAAAGATCGTCATCTATGCGGCCGCCAAGCCGTCGGACTGAGCCGAAAGCACGATTTGCTTTCAGGCTTGCCCAAACGCCGTTCGCGGTCTTCGAAGGCCAAGCGCGAGACGCCACAGAACTCACAGCTTGCCCATCACCTTCTGCTGGAATCCAAAGACCTCGCGCTTGCCGCCGAGCGGTACCAGCGTGACGTCGCGTTCCTGTCCCGGCTCGAAGCGCATGGCGGTTCCGGCGGCGATGTCGAGGCGCATGCCGCGCGCCCGTTCACGGTCGAATTTCAGCCCCTCATTGGTTTCGAAGAAATGGTAGTGGCTGCCGACCTGGATCGGCCGGTCGCCGCTGTTGGCGACTTTCAGGGTGACGGTCGGCAGGCCCTTGTTGAGCTCGATGTCGCCTGGGACGGGGATGATTTCGCCGGGGATCATCTGATGTCACACGAGACCGAAGGCAAGACCAAGACCGATCGTAGCCCAAGCCGCTCCCGCGGCACGAGCCAGACCACGGAACCTCATGCCAAGGCTCATTCCGGCGGCGATGCCAACGGCATGGAGCAGCACCGTGGCGACGGCAAAGCCGGCCGTATATTCGAGCCCGCCGGCATTTTCCGGGACTTCGGTGCCGTGGGCGTGGCCGTGGAACAGCGCGAACAGGCCGATAATGGCGACGCCGGCCGAGACGGGCAGATCGACCGCCAGCGCCACCAGCAGGCCGAGCGCCACGACGGAGGCCAGTATGCCCGGCTCGACGAAGGGCACCGGCACATGCGCCATGCCGAGCGCCGCGCCGGCAAGCATCACGCCGACAAAGGCCGCCGGCCACGCCCAGATGGCCCTGCCACCCTTGATGGCCGCCCACAGGCCGACGGCGATCATCACGGTCACATGATCGAGGCCGGACAAGGGATGCATGAAGCCGGCCGTGAAGGAGGAGGGGGGGCCGATGCCGACATGGGCATAGGCCGGCATGGCGGCGGCCATGAGCAGGATCGCCGCGAGGCACAGGCGTTTGGCACGGATCATTCTACTTGCCTTTCGTTTGCGATTCAGCAGTCACGCTGCCTTGCGCGGGCCGCAGCCCTCGGCCTTGAGGACGCGCTTGGTCGACGCAGGGTATTTTTCCAGCTTCGCTGCCGGGCGGATCGGCCGGGCCGAAAAATTGCCGCCGCAATTGGGGCAGACGCCGCCCAGCACGTTTTCCACGCAATCGGCGCAGAAGGTGCATTCGAAGGTGCAGATCAGCGCATCAGTCGCCTCCGGCGGCAGGTCCTTGTCGCAGCACTCGCAGTTTGGGCGCAAATCGAGCATCTCGGTCTCCTCACCTGATGGGTTCGTGCACGGTCACCAGCTTGGTGCCGTCGGGGAAGGTCGCTTCCACCTGCACGTCATGGATCATCTCAGCGATCCCTTCCATCACCTGCGTGCGGGTGACGACATGGGCGCCGGCCTCCATCAGTTCGGCCACCGGGCGGCCGTCGCGTGCGCCTTCGACGACGAAATCGGTGATCAGCGCTATCGCTTCCGGATGGTTCAGCTTGACGCCGCGCTCCAGCCGCTTGCGTGCCACGATCGCCGCCATGGCGATCAGCAGCTTGTCTTTTTCCCTCGGCGTCAGGTTCATGCGTTTTCCAGAATCACAGTGACCATAATTTGGGCAGTCCCGCCCTCCCATTGAGCAATCCGACGAGCGGAACCAGCCGCTGGCGCAGTTGGTAGCCGTCCCCGGCGTAAAGCCTCGCAAGAAGCTTGCCAGATGCCTGCACCCCCCAGGCGCTGGCGCCGCCCTGGTCGCCGATGATCTCACGGACCGGGTCGAGAAAGGCCTCGGCTCGCGGCGACACCAGCAGCAGCGTCGCCACGGCGATCGCGCCGCCGGTGGCCGCCGGACGTGCCAGGGCACCAGTGATATCGGGTCCGATGCGGAAATCCTCGGCATGGATGAGCAAACCATCCTGGCGAACGCGCCAACGGTCACGGAAAGTGCCTTGCGCGGCGCGTTCGCCCATGGCCAGGCGGCCGAAGACGGTGGCTTCCAGCACCAGCGCCTCGGCCCCCCCGGCGAGTTCGACGTCCAATGTGCGGGCAAAGGCCGCCCGGTCGAAGACGATGGTCTCTTGCGGCAGCCAGGCGATGCGGGCGTTCTCGCCGACCGTCAGCTTGACCCGCACCTCTGCTTGGTCGGATGCGGCGCGGTAGACCTTTTCGCAGGCCTGGGTCGTTATCGACGCCGAGGCATTGGCGCCGACATCCACATCCCAGCCGATGCGGTCGCCGCCGGTCAGTCCGCCGGCGGTGTTGATCAGCACCGCCTCCAGCGGGTCGGCCGAGACGGCCGGCAGCCTTATCTTGGCGGAACCGTCCTGATAGAGGCGCCGCAGGCGCGTGCGGCCGCCGGCGCTGGCGCAACCCAGCTGCGCCAGGCCCGCGGCGCGCTGGGCCAAAGAGGCCGAAAACTTCGTATATTCGATCGTATCCACGCCGTCAGGTTAAGCACTGCGGCGGTTTTGTCGATATATAGCTTGTTGCTTGATGGCGTTTCCGTTTCTATAGAGGGAGCCACCTCGATACGGTCAGGCGATGCTTGGCGGGGGTAGAAGGCGACGATCCCGGCCTGATATCGAGGACAGAAGGCGCTGTTCAGTTGGCGTCGAGAAACGACAAAGTGGGGAAGAAACCGAATGGCTGACCAGCTGGCAACGGACATCATCGAAAAGATCAAGGCCCATGCCGAGCCGGGCGGTGAAGAAATCACCACCAGCACCGAATTGACGTCGCTCGGCATCCATTCGCTGGAGCTGACGGAGATCATCTTCGACCTCGAGGAGCAGTATGGCATCGAGATCGAGATGAACACGGTCGATGCCTGGAGCAATCTGAAGAATGTTGGCGACATGGTCGAGGCCGTTCGCGCGCTGATCGCGAAAAAAGCCTGACCGAATGCTGAAACGCGTCGTCATTACCGGCATTGGCGGGCTGTGCGGCCTAGGCGTCGATGCGCAGTCGATCTGGGCTGAAATGCGGGCCGGCCGTTCGGCCATCGGCCCGATCGACAATCCCTTCCTGCATGACCTGAAGGTCAAGACCGGCTGCGAGATCAAGGCGCTGCCCGATCACGGCATCGAGCGCAAGCAGCTGGTGTCGATGGACCGTTTCAGTCTGCTGGCGGTTATCGCTGCGAAGGAGGCCATGCACCAGTCCGGCCTGGCCCCGCATGCCGACAACACCTATCGCATGGGAACCATTGTCGGCGTCGGCGTATGCGGCTTCGAGACCGTCGAGGAGAACTATCGCGCCATTCTGATCGAGGGCAAGAATCGCGCCGGCATCTTCACCGTGCCCAGGGTCATGCCGGGCGCGGCCTCCGGCCAGGTCAGCATGCACCTTGGCCTGCGCGGACCGGTCTTCGGCGTCACGTCGGCCTGCTCGTCGGCCAACCACGCCATCGCCTCGGCGGTCGACCAGATCAGGCTCGGCCGCGCCGACGTCATGGTCGCCGGCGGCACCGAAGCGCCGCTGGTCTGGGGCGTGCTCAAGGGTTGGGAGGCATTGCGCGTGCTGTCGCCCGACACCTGCCGGCCGTTCTCGGCCGACCGCCAGGGCCTGGTGCTGGGCGAAGGCGCCGGCATGGCGGTTCTGGAAAGCTACGATCACGCCATGGCGCGTGGCGCCACCATCCTCGCCGAAATCGCCGGCGCCGGCCTTTCGGCCGATGCCTCCGACATCGTCGCCCCGACCATCGAGGGACCGGAAGCGGCGATGCGCTTCTGTCTCGCCGATGCAGGGCTCAATCCCGAAGACATCGATTATCTCAACGCGCACGGCACCGGCACCAAGGCCAACGACCAGATCGAGACCAACGCGATCAAGCGCGTCTTCGGCGAGCACGCGCGCTCGCTGTCGGTCTCCTCGACCAAGTCGATGCACGCCCATTGCCTGGGCGCTTCGGGCGGGCTGGAGATGATCGCCTGCGTCATGGCGATCCGCGAAGGCGTCGTGCCGCCGACCGCGAATTACCGCGAACCCGATCCCGATTGCGATCTCGACGTGACGCCCAATGTCGCGCGCGAGCGCAAGGTGCGCGCCGCGATCAGCAACGGTTTTGCTTTCGGCGGCACCAACGCGGTGCTGGCATTCAAGGCCATCTGATCCCGGCGGTAACTACCGCCCCCCGGGGCGGTGACCACCTGCCTCCGCGCGATCTTACGCGCGCTCGGCGATCCGCCGCGGTGGATTCGGTTTTCTGTCCGTGCATGGCGAAACTGTCGCCGGCATATTGATCCTGCCCGGCCGTGCGCCTAATTCTTGGCCACCCGCCAACACCGCGCCCCGTGGCGCAAATCCCCCCGCTCAGGAGTTTTTCGATGGCCGACCTGTCCTCCTTTCCGATCACCAGCCGTTGGCCGGCCAAACATCCCGACCAGATCCAGCTCTATTCCGCAACGACGCCGAACGGCGTGAAAATATCGATCGCGCTGGAAGAGCTCGGCCTGCCCTATGAGCCGCATCTGGTCAACATCAGCAAGGACGAAAGCTGGACGCCGGAATTCCTGTCGCTCAACCCCAATGGCAAGATCCCGGCGATCATCGATCCCAACGGCCCGGACGGCAAGCCGATCGGCCTTTTCGAATCCGGCGCCATCCTGCTCTATCTCGCGGACAAGACCGGCCTGCTCGTCCCGGCGGACGCAGCGCGGCGCTACGAGACGATCCAGTGGGTCTTCTTCCAGATGGCTTCCGTCGGGCCGATGTTCGGCCAGGTCGGCTTCTTCCACAAATTCGCCGGCCGCGAGATCGCCGACAAGCGCCCGCTGGAACGCTACCGCGACGAATCGCGGCGGCTGCTCGGCGTGCTCGATGGCAGGCTGAAAGGCAGCAAATGGATCATGGGCAACGACTACACCATCGCCGACATCTCGCTGCTCGGCTGGGTGCGCAATTTGATCGGCTTCTATGAAGCACGCGACCTCGTCGGTTTCGATGATTTCGCCAATGTGGCGGCATGGCTGGAGCGCGGCCTGGCGCGGCCGGCGGTCCAGAAGGGCCTGACCATTCCGGCAAAGCGCTAGAACGGCCTGTCGCCGAGGCCCTTTGCCAAAGATGCTCGGCCGGACGAAGCAGCCTGCTTATTTCGCCTTGGCCTTCGAGCCGCCCTTGCCGATAACGGAGGCCGCCAGCGAGACGGCGCCGCGCGCGGTTGCGACGACGGCGCCTGCGGCGACATTCGCTGCCGTTCGAACGGCACCGGCTTTGGTCGGCGCCGATTTGCGCGGGCTGGCGGTCTTGGCGGCCGGTACGACCTTTCGGGGCGCGGCCTTGCCAAAAGCAGCCTTGCCGTCTTTCGAGCGTTCAGCAATCGCCGGACCAGCACCGGCTTTCGCTTGAGTTGCCTTCGCGGGCCTCGTCTTGGCTGGTTTTTTTGCCTTGGTTGCCATTGGAAAATCCCTTACGCCGGACAAACGGGTTCTGAGGCATAACGGCGCGAAACTCTTAAGGTTCCCGCCCCAAAATACGGAAAATTAAGCGTGTTAACCAATGATCAGGTCGGCGGCCCGGCGCCGGGCCAGCACGCGTTCGATGTTGGGCAGATCGTTGGAGGCGATCCAGGCGCGCGCCTCTTCGTCCGAACGGCCATGGCCGTGCCAGCGCTCCATCAGGCGGCGCTCGAGCTCATTGCGCGGCACGTCGACGAAGATCGAGAAATCGAACAGCGGCGCCAGCCGTGACCATGGCTCCTCGTCGAGCAGCAGGTAATTGCCTTCGACCAGGATGAACTTGGTCTCGGTGCCGACGATCGCCGCGGCGGCGCGCGACAATTCCATGCTGCGGTCGAAGACCGGAATGGCGATGTCGGGTTCACCGGCCCGGATGCGCTTCAGCAGGGTCTCGAAGCCGGCGAAGTCGAAGGTCTCCGGTGCGCCCTTGCGCGCCCGCAGACCGCGCGCGTTGAGCACGATGTCGTCATAGTGGAAGCCGTCCATCGGTACGACCTCCACCGCCCCTTCCGGCAAAAGGTCATGCAGGCCGGCCGACAGCGTGGACTTGCCGGAGCCTGGCGGTCCGGCGATGGCGACGATGAAGCGCTTTGCCTTGCCGGCGCGCTTGAAGATGGTGGCGGCGAGGTGGGCGATTTCGGACATGGGAGCCTCACTTTGCCTGGATGATCGGCGAAACATTACGCTGCATTTTGGCGGCAGTCGGCGGAAATTTCAAACCCCGCGTTCGCGCAAACCCCGCCTCAGGCGGCCGCGGGCTGGCCGATGCGCAGGAACGCGCTGTCGAACGGCACTTCCCTGGTCGATCCGCCCGCCGCGAGCCGCATCCGGCCGTCGGCCGTGGTGATCTCTCGCGGCGGGGTGCCGCCGGACGGGGACAGGGCGCCGATGACATGGCGGAACGAAAAGCCGCGGCCTTCGCCGAGCGCAAAGGCGGTCGCCACGCCTTCGCGCTTCAGCCAATTGTCGCCAATCGAGGCGGCATGGCCTATCGCCGAGCGGCCGTCCTCGATGCCGAGCACGCCGAGATGCCGGCCGCTCCACGGCGCATAGTCGCGCCCGCCATTGCTCAGCCACAGCATGGTAACGGGCAGCTCCGCGGGGTTCTTCAGCACCAGCACCAGATCGTCCTCGGCCTGGCGTGCCAGCGCCGTCCAGCCCGGACCGCCATGGTCGGCCTCGACCAAAGTGATGAAATCCTCGCGCCGGTCCTCCATGCGGTATTGCGTCAGGTCGAGCGTGCCGCCGGCGGCGGCGGGAAACTGGCCGAGGTCGGCCGAACGCGCCGGATAGGCCAGCATGAAGCGGCCGCGCGCGGGATCGGGCTCCAGCGGATCGGCCAATGTCGCGGCAAAGCGCTTCGGCGAAAAGGCCAGCCTGCCGCCGCCTTTCATCACCGTCATCGGGTGATGGGCGACGGAAATCGCGCCGGAGCCGCCGGAAAACACATGTTCCTGATAGAGGAACGGATGGCCGTCGATGAGCGTAAGAATCTTGTCGACGCTGGCTCCCATGACCTTGTGCCGCAGCCGGAAGACCGCTCGCCAGCCGCTCTCCGTGGCACTGCTCTCGGTGACATCCCAGGCACTGTTGGCCGTCCAGCCATGCAGCGGCGCTTCCTCGACATCGCTGCGCGAAAACGGCGCGCAGAGGAAGTCGCCGGACAGCCGGACCGTGCCTTGCGGCAGGTCCTTCGGCAGCGTCTCGCCTGCGTCGACCCAGGGCGCGCGGTGCAGCGGCTTCAGCCGGCGTCCGCCGCTCTCGACGGTCATTGCGGCGATGTGGCCGACGGTGAGGTCGAGCGAAACCGAGATACCCCTGGCCTTGATCGTGCTGATTGTCATTGCGCTCTCACCCGAATCTGAAGGCGCAAACAGAAGCCTTTCGGAGCGGCTTGCGCAAGCGTGATGTCGGCCACTTCCACCAAGTCTGGTGGCCAGCCCGCCTCAATCCCTGGGAATGGCGGCAGCAATCCCGGCCGTTCGACAAACCAGCCAAAAGCATTGATGGCGAGCGCAGCCGAACTTTGAGGACTGTCCAGTTTTCCGCTACCTGCTTCGTTTCCTTCGGCCTTGTTCAGCCGATCCAGAACGTGATCGGCCGGAACACCTTCGCGCGATTTGGGAAAGGCTTGGAAACAGCAGACCTGCAGTCAGCCGCACGCGTGCTGGTAACGCTGAAATAGGTGTGAGCTTTCGGGAGGTTGTCCATTCGGACCTGACCGAGGAGACTGGGGGGTGCATGGCCCACCGCATCCCGGATTGATCGTGAAGGCACGATAAGCCTTTACCCCTCCGCGGGCGGTCGGCCAGTTCCGAGGTGGTCGTGCTGGGCGAGACCACCGTGGCGGATTGGTTTGGTCGCTTCCGAAGGCGCCTGCAGTCAACCGGATGATTACGCCTTCAGGCTCGTCCGGGCCAAGCTCTACGTCTCTGTACGAAGGCAATGACGGCCATTTTGTCAAAACATGGCTCCTTTGCGCAAAGTGGATAGCGGGCCAGTAACATTAGATATAGTTTATGAAGAAACTGCGCGAAATCAATTGGCGCAACATTGCCGACTCACGGCTGGCGGGGACTATGAATAGACAAGACGTATTCCGGAAAAGTGTGCTCGGCGTATCCAGTACCTTCGCCGAGGCTGCGATGAGGTGCGGCGCCAAGGGTTTGCTGGGCGTTGCAGTGACTGCGCTCGCCAACCTGGCAATGGTTCCGAGCATTCACGCGGCGGAAGGTGGCGCAAGCTTCTACCTCCTTGGTTCGCGCGGCCCCATGGCGGGCTTCACCCCGCCGCCAGGCGTTTACTTCCAGAACGACTTTTATATCTATTCCGGCAATGCAAGCGTCGATCTCGACCTCGGCGGAAAGCTCGTGGCGGACGTCCATGCGAAGGCCCTTATCAATCTCTCGACCGCCCTTTGGGTTTCTCCATGGCAGGTCATGGGCGGCAATCTGGCATTCACTGCGACCGTACCGATCGGCGGACCCGATATAACGGGCAGAATTCTCCCGAGCCCGTTTTCGGTGTCAGACAGCATCACGACCCTGGGCGATCCCGTGCTTGGAAGCTTCATCGGCTGGCACAGTGGCGATTTTCACTGGCAGACCGGAGTGAGCGTGAACGTCCCGGTGGGTGAATACCACGAGGGCGACATCGCCAATCTGTCGTTCAACCACTGGGCCGCCGACATTTACGCATCGGGCACGTGGCTGAACTCCGCCACCGGCCTTGAACTCTCGGCGGCAACCGGCATCACCTTCAATGGCGAGGATACGGCGACCCACTACAAGAACGGCACGGACTTCCACTTCGAGGGAACAATCGACCAACACTTCAGCAAAGCTTTCGACGTCGGTTTGGTTGGCTACTATTACAATCAGTTGACCGACGACACCGGATCCGGAGTCCCCCCGGTGCTTGGCGGGTTTAGAGGCGAGGTGGCGGCGATCGGAGCCACCGCGGGCTATAATTTTCAGGTTGGCAAGCTGCCGGTTTCGACCCGGATCAAATATTTCCACGAGTTCGACGCCAAAAATCGTCTCGAGGGCGATTCGGTTTTTCTAACGGTTGCCATGCCGCTTTGGGTGGCTGGGCACTGAGCGCAGGAAGGGCTCATATTTTCAGTTGGCCTAAGCCAAAGTTGGCTAGCGCCAACAAAAAAGGGAGGGCTAAGATGAGCAGCGATCGAGACTTTCCGGCGGAAGCCGGTACAAGCAACAAAATCACGCGCCGCGACGCATTGATGGCCGGCACGGCGGTAGCCGTTTCCCGCTTGGTTGCACCAATCGGCCTTTCGGGCGCGCTCGCTGGCCTCGCCGGCGTTCAGCAGGCAGAGGCACAGCCG
>NZ_NSFV01000021.1 GCF_002295115.1 Mesorhizobium sp. WSM4311
ACGCAGCGGTGTGAGACGGGCATTCTTGTGGATGTTCATTCGGACCCTCCGATGGATGCTGAAGCGTGGTAACTCCAGTCTCCTCGGTCCGGTCCGAATGGACAACCTCTCGAAAGCTCACACCTAGAACTCCTCTTGAAAGCGTATCTAGCTTCAAAGGGCGTGTCGAAACGCGGTCTCCGGCTCGGCTTCGGTCACAAGATCGAGGACATTTACGAAGCCGCAGTGGCCCTAGGAATGCCGCCGATTGGGAACGTGAAGATGATTGCCAACAACCTTGACCTGATGAATTCTCAGCAAGATTTTAGGTACCCGTCGGGGTACAAGCTGAATGTCCCGCCGCCGAGCTTCTGCCGAGAAACGTATAACGCTCTCCACACAGCGATCGAGCCGAGGATCCCCACCGAGGTACTGAAAGCCAACCTCAAATTTCATTGGGATTTTCGGGGGAAGACTGTCATTTGGAAGGACGAATAGCCCGAGGATGATCTTCCCCATCTACGTTGGCGTTCTTATGGCGCTGCTGTCAGCATCCGCCATTGGCGGTGGCGGCAAGGCGATCTTGTTGGGATGGCCGCCTCGCTGACAATGGCCGGGATGGGCACTCGCCGGCTGGCTAGGTTCTTAGCAGGCCATAGCCGGCTGTCTGGTGGAGATCGTCTTTCAGGGCTTTGATCGTCTGTGAAAGGTCGCGAACCTTGTCCATCAGCGTCTGAATGGTCGCCCCGATGGGCTGGATCTTAACGCCTCAATCGTCGCGAGAAGCTCAAGGTAGACGTGGTTCAATTGAACTTTCTCCCTTCGAGAGCTCTCAATGGTGATCGACATGTGCGACCAGGCTCGATCAATTGCCTGTTCGCTTATCCTTCATCGACAAGCGGACGCGTGCCGCCACCTCCCTTCCGTCACGCGAAGGACCCAGCCGGCGAGACCAGACGGCGTGCGTGGCGCAATCTTCTATGTGACGAGCGGCGAGATCGCGTGTGTCCCGCCGTGATGGGATCATCTATTCGTCGAGCGCGGCGCTGGCGCCATCATCGTCGATATCTGCAAACCCTGGGATGATCCAGCAGCTTCTCCTTCGACAGCAGCCCGGCGTCCTCGAGCGCCTCGAAATCCGGCAGCTGGCGCAGCGTGTCGAGCCCGAACTGCGACAGAAAAGTTTTGGTCGTCACATAGGTGTAGGGCGCGCCCGGCTGCGGGCTGCGCGGCCCCGAGGCGACCAGCTGCTCAGCGCGCAGCACGCCGATCAGGTCACGTGACACCTCCTTGCCGAAAAAGCTCGACAGCTCGCCACGGGTGATCGGCTGGAAATAGGCAATGCACATCAAGACAAGCGCCTCCGCCTGCGACAGTTCTTTTGCTCCCTCGCCCGCTGCCGTGCCGAAGGCTGCGTGAATGGCGTCGCCAAAAACCTTTTTGGTCCGGTGCTGCCAGCCGCCGGCGACCGCGACCAGCTCGTAAGGGCGGCCGGCGAGTTCGGCGCGAATGTCGTCGATGATCAGCTCGATATTGCAGTTTTTTCCCACCACCCGCGCGAGGACACTACGTGTCACCGGTTCATTTGCCGCAAAGATCACCGCTTCGACGCGGGCCATCCATTCGCACCAGCGCAGCTCCGGCGGCAGATGTTCCAGTTCGGTGTCGAGCAGCGCCGGCTGATCGTTTGGCTTGCGGCGGGCGGACGCTTCGCTCATCGCTACAGCCCGAACAGCCGGAATGTGGGGCGGCCGGAGAGCTCGCGCACGACCTCCAGTTGCTGCAGCCGTTCGAACAGCCGTCGCGATGCAAAGCGCGACAGATTGTCCGTCGTCAGCGATCCGGACACGGCGTCTTCACTGAGCAGCAGAAAGATTACGTCGCCGGCGCCTTTGGCGCGCAGTTTCGGCGCCACCGCCAGGAGTTTTTCGGCCCGGCGCGACAGCTCGGCGGCCAACCGACAAGCGTCCGCGGCGGCCGCGACGAGCGCGATGCAAACCGCCCGCTCAAAATTCTTGTCCCCGGGCCGGATGCGCCGGCCACCGCCGGCCTCGGTGCGGAAAGATGGTCCAAAACCCTGCGCCATTAGGAGCGGCAGGGGCTGCGGCCAGCCCAGGCGTTGCGCCAGTACCAGGTCGGCGAGCCACCAGCCAAAGACTTCGGCATCGGGACGCATGGCGACGACCTCAGCGGCGATCGCCGCGGCGTCGAATGGCGCCGACCGCTGGGATACCCCGAGTTTTTCGATCTGCGTGCAAAGGTCGGCGAGCGCGGCGCCGTCCCAATGGAGGCCAAGCTGGTCGAGTATCTTCCCGAGCCGGCCGGGCGTAGCGGCGGGCGGCTGCCTGGCCAACTGCCGCCAGGCGCCAAAGACGGCGCCTGCGGGACCGGGGTCAGCACGTAGGGGACGCAAATGCCAGGCATCGCGCAAGGCGGCCGCATCCTCGGCGCGGCCGGCGAGCCGCATGCTGGAGGCGGCGCAGCGAACCGCCAGCCGCTGCCGCCAAGCGCCGGCCCAGGCTGCCTGCGCGCGGGCGAGCGTGTCGAGGGCACCCAGGGCGGCGCCGGCCCGGAAGGCGGCGTCGCCGTCACTCGGCGCGCCGGCGCTTGTGATCGCCCACGCGGGAACGGAGGGCGGCGCAGAGGAGCTGGCGGTCGCGGGATCGAGGCGAATCATAATTTGGAGAGTAAAGTGCCGGTGCGCTTTTCGCCATGATTTTCGTGCCAAAACGCACAGCCTGTCGGATCAGCACAACGACTGATAGTGTTGCATTATCAATCTCTTCACGAGTTCGTCCCTGCTAAGCCATTTGGCCAACAAGTAAGTCTCGACAGGGCACCTTTTTGCGCAGCCGGACGAAACTCCGTTCGGAAATGTGCCGGCTCGCGGCGTAGGAGCCTGCTCAGGTTCAGATGTCATGAAGGCATCTAACGCCCGATCTGCCGCGCAACTTCGGTCCCATATTCATTGCCGACGGGGTATCTGAGGGCGACGTTTTTTGCGGGTTTTTCCTGGTCGGCTTTGGAGGTGATGCTGGCGCCGATTGTCACAGGCTACTTCACTATCTGTTCCTTGACCGATGAGATCTTTTGCGCTGCGGCGCTCCCGTCTTTGCTGTGGGTCACCTTCTGACCCAAGCCCCAACGTACACACGCGGGAGTGTCCTACAAGCCATCGGTTTCGACAGATCGGATGGATTGGGCAGGCGAGCCCAAAAGCTGCGAGCTTAGAGCGGTTATAAATCGTAGTTGTAGCTGTGTAACAAACTGTGTAACAAAAAGCGCGAAAAGACTAGTATTTTCAGTATCATAGAGGTGAAAGGGAATCCCTCCCTCTCCGCCATTGATCACCAATCGCATCCAGGATCGCGCATTCCGCGAGTGCTCATGACGCGATAGATTCGGCCAGTTGCTTGATGGCTGTTTCAATGGATCTGTACGCCAAGCCGCTCATTCTTCCTCCATCGCACCACGGCACGATATTCGACACCATCCGCAGGGACGTGCAGGACGAACCGCTCGGGAACAACCACGCCGGGCTCCACCCGTAGCTCCGCACCATGAGCGTGTTGATTTCTGACGGAGCAAGCGATTGTCATACCCTCTGTGACAATGGTTCCCTCCTTTAGAACGGCCGCCCGGGGAAGTGAGCGTCGTTCAATTGGTGGATCATCGCGGTTGCCGCTCATCTTATCATTCCTCCGAAATCTTGTGGCGAAACGCATAAACTGACCGCGACAATGGCGATTAAATTAGCATACGCTAAAATAGTTCCGAAACTTTTATTGCGACGCAAGGTCGAGCGGTTGCGACGAAGGTATTAGGTCCAGCCCCGGCAACTGCACGGCGGCGACCTTCTTCGAAAAAAGCAAGGCGGTCTGAGGATGCGGTCTTGCTCAGCATCGAAATGCTGCCGCCTAATAGGCAAAAAGAGCCCACCCTGAATGGGGATCAAGGGCGGGCCAAGAGGTGGCTAGGGATCATCCCAGCTTAGGTCAACGAGCGGCGGAGGGGTTGGTTGCTTTGCTCACGCTGTAAAAGTGGTCATGAATTCCGAGCGGGGGCTTATGGTCACAGACCTATTGCTCACCGTTGTCTCGGCATTCGCAATGCTTGCCCCGCTCTATTTCATTCTTGAGTGACAGATGAAGATGGGCTCCGCGACGGGTACGGCGGCCGCTTATTCCAGTAGCGGTTGCGCTCCCGCTGGTGACCCTCACAGCTTGCAGGATGTGGTGCGGGCTTCAGACCGACCCGTCGGACCGGTGTCCGGCAATCGCCTTGACAAAAATCTCCCCGAACTCCTTGAGCTTCGCCCCTCCCACGCCATGGACCTCGGCGAAGGCGTCGAGGTCGCGCGGGCGGCGTTCGGCCATGTCGATCAGCGTGCGGTCGGAAAACACCACATAGGCCGGCACCTGGCGCTCCTTGGCCAGGCGCAGCCGCAGGGATTTGAGCGTGGCCAGCAGCGAGGCATCGACGCCATCGGCGTTGGCGCCCGAACCCTCCGCCCGCATCTTGCGCAAGGCGCGGCTGCGCATCTCGACACGGTAATGGAACGGCATCTCGCCGCGGCCGAGCGCATGGCCTTTCTCGGCGATGGCGAGGCCGCCATGGCCGCTCGGATCCGGCTCGAGGAAACCGCCGGCGACGAGCTGCCGGATCAGCGATAGCCAAAGATCCCTCTTATGCGCCGCGCCGCTGCCGAAGCTGGCGAGCTTCTGGTGACCGCGGGCCAGGATCTTCTCGGTCTCGTGGCCGAGCAGGATGTCGATGACATGGGCGGCGCCGAAGCGCTCGCCGCTCTGCGCGACCGCGGCCAGGATGATGCGCGCTTCCGCGCCGCCATCGGCGCGCGGCACCTGATCCAGGCAGTTGTCGCAATTGCCGCAAGGCTCGGCTTCTTCTCCGAAATAGCCGAGCAGCACCTGGCGGCGGCACTGCGCCGTCTCGCAATAGCCGATCAGCGTGTCGAGCCGGCGATGTGCGCGCTTCTTGTGCTCGACCGCGGCATCCTCGTCGTCGATGAACAGCCGGCGCATGCGGATGTCGCCAAGGCCGTACAGCATATGCGCCTCGGCCTTGCGCCCGTCACGGCCGGCACGGCCGATCTCCTGATAATAGGCCTCCAGGCTGCCCGGCATGTCGGTATGGAAGACATAGGCGACATCGGGCTTGTCGATGCCCATGCCGAAGGCGATGGTCGCCACCATGACGACGCCCGACAGCGTCATGAAGGCGTTTTGATTGGCCTCGCGCGCCTCCTTGCTCATGCCGGCGTGATAGGCGAGCGCGGTGACGCCGTTCTTTTCCAGGAAGGCCGCCATCTCCTCCGTCTTCTTGCGCGACAGGCAGTAGACGATGCCGCTCTTGCCCGGGTGACGCTCGATGAAACGCAGCAATTGCCGCTTGCCGTCCTGCTTGGATTCGATGGCGAGCTTGATGTTGGGCCGGTCGAACCCCAGCACCAGCGTTTCGACCCGCTCGGCGAACAGCCGCGCCTCGATATCGCTGCGCGTGCTTTCATCCGCCGTCGCCGTCACCGCGATGATCGGCACGTTGGGGAAGATGTGGCGCAGGCGCGACAGATCCTCATACTCAGGCCGGAACGCCGGCCCCCATTGCGAGATGCAATGTGCCTCGTCGATGGCGATCAGGCTGATTTCGAGCCTGGAAAGCGCCTCGAGCATCCGCTCGGTCATCAGCCGTTCCGGCGCCAGATAGAGCAGCCGCGTCTGGCCTGATGCCACGCGGCGCCAGGCCGCGACATTGGCTTCCCGGTCGAGCGAGGAATTGATCGTATCGGCGCCGACGCCCGCCAGCCGCAAGGCCGCGACCTGATCCTGCATCAGCGCCACCAGCGGCGACACGACCAGGGCGAGCCCGCCCATGACCAGCGCCGGCACCTGGTAGCAAAGCGATTTGCCCGCACCCGTCGGCATGACGGCCAGCACATGGCGCCCGCCGAGCAGCGCGTCCATGACATCGGCCTGGCCGGGGCGGAAATCGTCGAAGCCGAACACGTCTTTCAGGACGCGCCGCTTGGGATCCTCCGCCCGGACACTCGCCGCCTGTGCCGACATCAGTCGGACACCGGACGGGAAGCGATTTTTCGGGGATGGGAGAGGATGTGGGAATCGATCAAGATGCTCTCCGCGTGAACCTTTGGAGTAGCGCAGCTATCCTTGGAACACAACCGGAACGGTCATCCATGTCGACGGCGGACTGACTGACCGTGGCCCGCGAAGGCACAGCTTCCCCAGCGACACCCGCACCCCCGCTGGATTCCTTCGCGCTCGGATGTAAGCTTGGCCGGCAAAAGCCAGGGAGGGCGCGATGCTGCAGGTGAGACAGGATGTCCTGGGTGAACGGTTCCAGCTGCAGCGTACGGCCTTCGAGAAGCAGCCCTTTCCGGACCTGAGTGTTCGCAAAGACCGGCTGAAGCGCCTGCTGGCTTTGACCGAGCAGCATGAGGCGGAGATCTGCGCCGCGATCGGTGCCGACTTTGGCGGCCGCTCGGCGCATGAGACGCGCCTTGCCGAACTGTTTGTCGTGCGCGCCGGCATCCGCCACACGCTGTCTCATCTGAGCGGCTGGATGCGGGAACGTCGTGTCGCCACCACCTTGCCGTTCCTGCCGGGCCGCAATCGCCTCGTGCCACAGCCGCTCGGCGTCGTCGGCATCGTGTCGCCCTGGAACTACCCGTTCCAGCTTGCCGTCGCGCCGGTCACGGCAGCGCTCGCCGCCGGCAACCGCGTGCTGGTAAAGCCGTCCGAACTGACGCCGGCCTTCTCCGCGCTGCTCGCCAGGCTGGCCGGCGAGCACTTCGCCTGGGACGAGTTGAGCGTCATCCCCGGCGATGCCGAGATGGGCAAGGCCTTCGTGTCGATGCCGTTCGATCATCTGCTGTTCACCGGCTCGACCGCGGTCGGCCGCCAGGTCGCGATCGCCGCGGCCGCCAACCTCACTCCGGTCACGCTCGAACTCGGCGGCAAGTCGCCGGCGATCTTCGATCCCTCCTGCGATCTCGATGCGGCAACGGCCAGCATCGCCTATGGCAAGCTGCTCAATGCCGGGCAGACCTGCATCGCACCGGACTATCTGCTGGTGCCCAAGGGGCAGGCCGGCACGGTCGCCGCCAAACTCGCTGCCGCGGTGGCGCGGCTCTACCCGACGCTGCGCGACAACCCCGACTACACCGCCATCATCAGCGACCGGCATTTTCAGCGCCTGCGCGCCATGATCGCGGAAGCCCGCGATGCCGGTGCCGATGTCGTCGAAATCAATCCGGCCGGCGAGGACTTCGGCGCCGCGAGCCGCAAACTTTTGCCGACCCTGGTCAGCAATGCCGGCCCGGATTTGCGGCTGATGCGCGAGGAGATTTTCGGCCCGGTGCTGCCGATCGTCGAATATGCCACCGTCGACGAGGCGATCAGCCATGTGAACCAGGCCGACCGGCCGCTGGCGCTCTACTGGTTCGGCAACGACAGCACCAACCGCCGGCGTATCTTGCGCGAGACCGTCGCCGGCGGCGTCACCGTCAACGACTGCATGCTGCATCTGGTGCAGGAGAACCAGCCTTTCGGCGGCGTCGGCGCCAGCGGCATGGGCGCCTATCACGGCGAATGGGGGTTCCGCACCTTCAGCAAGGAGAAGCCGGTTTTCCTGCAGTCGCGCCTGAGCGCCGGCGCCCTGCTGCGCCCGCCCTACGGCAAGACGTTCGAGCGGATTTTCAGCCTGCTCCGGCACATCACCTGACCGAAGGCAGCCGTCGGTTGTACGGCGCATTAAGCGTATCTTCACCACGATGCGGCAGTCTTCACATCCTGCGGTCATGTCTTGAGTACCGCGGCGCCACAAGCGCCCAGGCAACAACCCGCGCCTCTTTTGGGGCGCGGGTCATGCGCCCGCACTCGATCTCCCAGATTTGGCTGGCCAAGTCCTCGGCTAAAGCATGATGCCGAAAACTGTGAAGCGGTTTTCGGACGACATCATGCTCTATCGCTTTGATTTAGAGCAAGAAAATCGGCACGGTGCGGCGTAAAGCTGTCGACCAGCCGTCCCGCTTCCAGCGCCTTGACGCCATGCACCAGACCGGACGGCACGATGAAGCTGCCGCCGGCCTCGAGAATTTCCGTCCGCCCGTCGATGGTCACCTCGAAACGGCCCTCGGCGACATAGCTTGACTGGACATGCGGGTGCGAATGCAAGGCGCCGACGCCACCCTTGTCGAAGCCGAATTCAACCAGCATCAGCTCATCGGTGGAGAGGAGAACGCGCCGCCTGTTGCCGTCTGCCGTCGGCGTCCAGGCGCCCTCGCCGGCATGCGCGAAGATCTTGGTCTTGGTCATGTCCTCTCCTCAGCGCGCCAGCCAGCCGCCATCCACCGGAACCGCGGCGCCATGCATATAGTCGGAAGCCCGTGCCAGCAGGAAGACGGCGGCATCGCCAATGTCCGACGGCTCGCCCCACCGCCCCGCTGGAATGCGCCCGAGAATGGCGGCGCTGCGATCGGGGTCGGCCCGCAGCGCGTGCGTGTTGTTGGTCTCGACATAGCCCGGGGCGATGGCATTGACATTGATGCCCTTGGCCGCCCATTCGCAGGCGAGCAGGCGGGTGATGCCGAGCACGCCGTGTTTCGAGGCGGTGTAGGAGGCGACGCGGATGCCACCCTGGAAACTCAGCACCGAGGCAATGTTGACGATCTTGCCCCGGCGACCATCGGCAAGCGCGCGCCTGGCGAAGGACTGGCAAAGCAGAAACACCGTCTTCAAATTGACGTCCATGACGTCGTCCCAGTCGGTCTCGGCCAGATCGACGGCATCGGCGCGCCGGATGATGCCGGCATTGTTGACCAGCCCGTCGAGCGGCCCGCTTTCGTCCCACACCCGATCCAGCATCGGTCCGGCGGCCGCCGTGTCGGCAAGGTCGGCGCTCACCGCTTCGAACCTGGCGCCGATGGCCGCGACCTTGCTCGCCGTATCGTCCATCGACGAGCGGCCGACGCCGACCACCGTGCCGCCCGCGCGCGCGATCGAGAGGACAATGCCTTGGCCGATGCCGGTGTTGGCGCCGGTGACGAGAATGCGCTTGCCGGCCAGGCTGAAGGCGGAGAGATCGCTCACCGCAGCTCTTCCATCGTCACGGGCTCGATGTCGGTATAGTCGACATTGTCACCGGCCATGGCCCAGATGAAGGCATAGTTGGAGGTGCCCGCGCCCGAATGGATCGACCAGCCCGGCGACAGCACCGCTTCCTCGTTGCGCATGACGATATGGCGCGTTTCGTCCGGCTCGCCCATGAAATGGAAGACGCGTGCCGCCTCGGCCAGGTCGAAGTAAAGATAGGCCTCCATGCGGCGGTCGTGCACATGGCACGGCATGGTGTTCCAGATGGAGCCGGGCGCCAGCTGCGTCATGCCGACGACAAGCTGGCAGGTCTGTGCCCCTTCGGCATGGATGAACTGGAAGATCGAGCGCTCGTTGCAGGCATCCTTGCTGCCGAGGTCGAGGCGCCTGGCGTCACTGACGCGGATCAGCCGATTGGGATGTGCCTGGTGCGCTGGCGCGCTGAGCAGGTAGAACTTGGCCGGCGCGGCCTTGTCATCCGAGGCGAACGCCACATCATTGGTGCCCATGCTGAGATAGAGCATGTCGCGCGCCTGCAATTCGAAGGACTGGCCGCCTGCTTCGATCGTGCCGGCGCCGCCGATGTTGACGGCGATCAGTTCGCGGCGATCGAGAAAACCTTTGGTCCCGGTCGGTTTGATCGCTTCCAGCCGCAACGCTGTCGCCACCGGCATGGCGCCACCGACGACCATGCGGTCATAATGAGTGTAGGTCAGGTTGATGCGGCCTGGCTGGAACAGGTCCCCGATGTGGAAATTGTGCCGCAGTTCGTCCGTTCCCATGGCCGCGGCGGCAACCGGATCAATGGCGAAGCGCGATGTATAGTCGGTATGGTTCTGGCTCATTTCCGTCCTGACTTCCGATGGATCATTCGCCGGCGGCCGCCTTGACCGAACTGGCGTAATAAGCCTGTCGCGCGTGCAGACGCTCTCGGTAGCGTTGCTGGCTGGCGCCCAGATGGGCGCGCATCGCCTCGCGCGCGGCTTCGGCATCGCCCGATGTAATCGCATCGAGAATCACCAGATGCTCGCGCTGCAGCCCGTGCTGATAGCTGTCGGACTGCACCAGTTCGGTGGACCAGGGTGAGGTCACGTCGCACGGAATGGCGCGGCGGCCGAGCACGTCGAGCATCTCGACGTAGAACGGATTGTTGGTGGCGCTGGCGATGGCGCGGTGGAAGGCAAGATCGGCCGGACCGGTCGGCTCGCTGGCGAGCAGCAGCCGCTCGAATTCAAAGAAGGCTTCCTGGATCGCCGCCTCCTGAGCGGCGTTGCGGCGGATGGCGGCGAGCCCGGCCGATTCGATCTCGATCGCCAGGCGCACTTCGAGCACGTTGAGGGCGATCGAATCCTTGCTGCCCATGTCGGCGGCAAGCGCACCGAACATCGTCGAGATGTGCTCGGTGACGAAGACGCCGGCGCCCTGGCGCGGCTCGACCAGGCCGTCGGCGGCAAGCTTGGCCAAGGCCTCGCGGATGACGGTGCGGCTGACGCCGAAGGTTCCGGTCAGTTGGCCTTCGGTGGGCAGTTTGTGGCCGGCGAGGATCTCGCCCGCCTGAAGCTGCCTGCGGATCGCCGCCACGACGGCCTCCGACAGCTTGGGTTTTCTCTCGACCCGGAGGTCGGGCGCGGTATCGGACACGTGGCGATCTCCTAGTGGAACAGGCTCGGCAGCCACAATGAAATTTCCGGCACGTAGGTGACAAGCATCAGCACGACGAAGGCGGCACCATAGAATGGCCAGATCGAGCGCATCGCTGTCCAGATCGGGATACGGCCGATGGCGCAGCTGACGAACAGAACCGCGCCGACCGGCGGCGTGCAAAGGCCGATGCCGAGATTGAGGATGAGGATCACGCCGAAATGGACGGGATCGACGCCATAGGCCATGACGACCGGCAGGAAGATCGGGGTCGTGATGATGATGAGCGGCGACATGTCCATGAAAGTGCCGAGGATCAAAAGCACGACATTGATCAGCAGGAGAATGACCAGCTTGTCGCTGGACACCGATTGCAGGAAGGCGACGAGCGCGGCCGGCACGCGAAGATAGGCGAGCAACCAGCCGAAGGCAGCCGCACAGCCGATGATCATCAGCACCATGGCGGTGGTACGCACCGCCGCCGTCGTGGCCGCGACGAAATCGCCCCAACTCATCGAGCGGTAGACGATCAACGTCACCAGGAAAGCATAGACGATGGCGATGCACGAGCTTTCGGTCGCGGTGAAGACGCCGGACCTGACGCCGCCGAAGATTATGCCTATCAGGATGAGGCCGGGAATGGCGGCGACAAGCAACTGCAACGCCCGGCCGAAGCCGGCGAAGGGTTCCGTCGGATACCCTCGGCGGCTTGCGACCCAATACGCCGTTACCATCAGCGACAGCGCCAGCAGCAGACCCGGCAGGACGCCAGCCGTGAAAAGGTCCGCGATCGAGATGCGGCCGCCAGCAGAGATGGAATAGATGATCATATTGTGCGAGGGCGGAATCAAAAGGGCGATGATTGCGCCGACCGAGGTGATGTTGACGGCGTAGTCGATGCCGTAGCCGCGCGCCTTCATCTGCGGGATCATCAGCCCGCCGACCGCCGAAGCATCCGCGACCGCCGAGCCGGAAATGCCGCCAAACATCGTCGAGGCCGCTATGTTGACCTGCCCGAGGCCGCCGCGCAGATGGCCGACCAGCGATCCCGCCAGCGCCACCAGCCTTGCGGCGATGCCACCGCGCACCATCAGGTCGCCCGCGAAGATGAAGAACGGGATGGCCATGAGCGAAAAGACGCTGACGCCGGAATTGAGCCGCTGGAACACCACGACGGGCGGCAGGCCGAGCGTCAGGATCGTCGCGAAGCTGGCGACGCCGAGACAGAACGCGATCGGCGTGCCGATGACCAGCAGGAACACGAATGTACCGAAGAGGACGGCCAGCGCCATTGTTCAAAGCTCCTCGCCGGTTGCATAGATATCCGCGTCGACGGGCAGGCCGGCAAAACGCCCGGCCAGCCGCTCCAGTGAAAACAGGCAGACCAACGCACCACCCAAAATGACCGGCAGGAAGCTGACGCCGCCGGGCAGCGCAAGCGAAGGCATCACCGTGTTCCATGTCAGTTTGGCCAGTTGGACCCCGTAGACGATCATGCCGGCACCGAAAGCGAACACGACGATGTCCGAAATGCTGCGCAGCACCGCCTTGGCCGAGGTGGGCAGGACATAAAGCAGCACATCGAAGCCGAGATGCGTGCGTTCACGCACGCCGACGGCCGCACCCAGGAAGATGAACCAGCCCATCAGGAGCACGGAAAAGGATTCCGTCCAGCTCGGCGAGCGGTTCAGCATATAGCGCGAGAAAACCTGCCAGAAGATGATGATCGTCATCAGCGTCAATCCGGCGCCGCTGACCCACAGGGCCAGCCGGGCGAGCCCGGAGAGCACGCGCTCCACACCGCGCCAGAACCCCTTGGCCGCGTTGATCGAAGGCAGCGCGGTGGTTTCCGCGCTGCTCGGCCCATTGCCCGTCCCGCTCATTTCTCGGCCTGTATGCGCGCGGCCAGGTCCTTCAGCTCGGGCGTCGACAGATACTTGTCGTAGACCGGTTTCATCGCATCGATCAGCGGCTGCTTGTCGATTTCGCTGACCTTGACGCCGGCCTTCTCGACGATGCCGCGCGACTTCTTCTCCTGCGCGTCCCACAGTTCGCGCATCTTGACGACGCTGTCCTTGGCCGCTTGCCGCACGATCCCCTGGTCTTCCGGCGAGAGCTTCTCCCAGCTTGCCTTCGACATGACGAGCACTTCCGGCACGATCTGGTGCTGGTCCATCGTATAGTGCTTCGCGACTTCGTAATGTTTGGCGGATTCGAAGCTCGGCCAATTGTTCTCGGCACCGTCGATGACGCCGGTCTGCAACGCCGAATAGACCTCGCCATAGGCCATCGGCGTGGCATTGGCGCCCAGCGCATTGACCATGTCGACAAACACGTCCGACTGGATGACGCGGAACTTCATGCCTTTCAGGTCGGCGATCGAGGTGATGTCCTTCTTGGTGTTGTAGAAGGAACGCGCCCCGGAATCATAGAAGGCCAGACCGACGAGATCATGCGTTTCGAACGCCTTCAGGATCTGGTCGCCGATGGGCCCGTCCATGACGTGGCGCATGTGCTCGACCGAACGGAACATGTAGGGCAGTGACGGCACTGCGGTCTCCGGCACGATGCCGTTGAAAGGCCCCATCGAGACGCGGTCGAGGTCGATGACCCCGGCCTGCGTCTGCTCGATCGTGTCCTTCTCCTCGCCAAGTTGCGCCGAATGATAGACCTCGACCGAATAGCGGCCATTGGTGCGCTGCTTGATCAGGTCGCCCATGTATTTGACCGCCTCGACCGTCGGATAGCCGTCCGGATGCGTATCCGACGATCGCAATACGGTCCCGGCGTTGGCAATGCCGACCAGCAGCGAGCCGAAGGCGAATGTGGCTGCCATCAGTTTCGAAAAATGCGCCATGACTTTCCTCCCTTTGAAAACCGAAACGCCCGGCTCACAGCCGGTACGCTTTCTTCGCGAGCGTGTAGGCAAGGTCGCGGGCCAATTCATGCGCCTCGCCCTCGCGCAATCGATGTTCGGCGACGAGCCGCGCCAGGAATGCGCAATCGACACGCCGCGCCACGTCGTGGCGCGCCGGTATCGAGGGAAAGGCGCGGGTGTCGTCGTTGAAGCCGACGGTGTTGTAGAAGCCTGCCGTCTCGGTCGTCATCTCGCGGAAGCGGCGCATGCCTTCCGGGCTGTCGTGGAACCACCACGCCGGCCCGAGCTTCAGCGCCGGGTAGACGCCGGCCAGCGGCGCCAGTTCGCGCGCATAGCTGGTCTCGTCGAGCGTGAAGAGGATGACGGTCAGGTCGCGCTCCAGCCCGACGCAATCGAGCAACGGCTTCAGCGCCGTCACATAATCGGTCCGGGTCGGGATATCGAAGCCCTTGTCGCGGCCGAATCTCTGGAAAATGGAAGGCGAATGATTGCGCCAGGAGCCGGGATGGATCTGCAGCACCAGCCCGTCATCCCGGCTCATCTTGGCCATCTCGGTCAGCATCTGGGCGCGGAACAGTTTGCGCTCGCGCTCATCCTGCGAGCTGCGGCGGATGCGGTCGAACAGCTCCTGCGCCGCCGCATCGGAAAGATTGGCGGTCTCGGCCGTCGGGTGGCCATGATCCGACGAGGTCGCACCGAAGCTCTTGAAGAAGGCGCGCCGCTGGCGATGCGCCTCAAGATAGCCGGCCCAGCTCCCCGTATCGCAGCCTGTGATTTCGCCGAGCCGGTCGAGATTGGCCGAAAACCCTTCGAAGTCGGGATCGACGACGGCATCCGGCCGATAGGCGGTGATAACGCGGCCTTCCCAGCCGCTGTCGCGGATCATCTGGTGCCATCTGAGATCGTCGAGCGCGCCTTCGGTGGTCGAGATGACCTCGATGTTGAAGCGCTCGAACAGCGCACGCGGGCGGAAATTCTCCCACTGCAGCACCGTCGCGATCGTGTCGTAATGGCGGTCGGCCGTCGTTGCATCCAGCGGCTCTTCGATACTGAACAGATCGGCGAGCACATGGTCGAACCACAGCCGGGTCGGCGTGCCACGGAAGAGATAATAGTGTTCGGCGAAGCGTCGCCAGATCGTCCTGCCGTCGGTCTCCACCGGCGCGCCTTCGAGGGTCGGCACGCCGAGATCCTCGAGCCGAACGCCCTGACTGAACAGCATACGGAAGATGTAGTGGTCCGGGACGATAAGCAATTGCGCAGGGTCCGGGAATGGCTCGTTGAGCGCGTACCAGCGCGGATCGGTGTGGCCGTGCGGGCTGACGAGCGGCAGGTCTTTGATCCCGGCATAGAGATCGCGGGCGATCGAGCGCGGATGCCCCTCGGCGGGAAACAGCAAATCCGCATCGGTCAGCGCCACGGCGATCCTCCCAGGGCGCTATCGGTAGGGTCGGCTACAAATTATGTCAACATACAAAAATTAGACTGTTGTATGATGACTTTTGAGCAAAGCTGAGCATTGTGGGCAAAGGCCGGCGATGTTACGTCGGTTGCCGATCCGCCCAGCAAGATCACCAGTCAGACGAGCGCCGCGAACCGATGACAGACCGCCGCCTTTCCAACCGCACGGCGCATGCGTTGCCGGTGGGGGTCGTCGCACCTCGATATGACCGCGGCACGGTTGCGCCGGGCATCGTGCATCTCGGCGTCGGTGCCTTCCATCGCGCCCATCAGGCCGCCTATGTCGACGAGTGCCTGGCGGCGGGCGAAACGGACTGGGGCATCGTCGGCGTCTCCTTGCGCAGCCCCGACACGCGCGATGCGCTGTCGCCGCAGGACGGGCTCTACACGCTGGCGATCCGCAGCAGTGGCGAGGAGGAGCTGCGCGTCATCGGCTCTATCCAGTCGATGCTGGTGGCGCCGGAAGACCCGGGCGCGGTGCTGGCCGCGCTGACCGATCCGCGCACCCGCATCGTCACGCTGACCATCACCGAAAAGGCCTATCTCAGGGCCGCGGGCGGCGGATTGGACGTCGCCCATCCCGACATCATCCACGATGTAGCCAATCCGCGGGTGCCGAAGACGGCACATGGTTTCCTCGCCGAGGCGGTTGCCCGGAGACTGGCCGCCGGCACCGCGCCCTTCACCGTGCTGTGCTGCGACAACCTGCCGGCCAACGGCGCCACGCTGCATCGGCTGCTGACCGAATTCGCCGAGCTGCGCGATGCCAGGTTTGGCACGGCAGGCGACACCAGGATCGCCGACCATATCGCGAATGAAGTCGCCTTTCCGTCGAGCATGGTCGATCGCATCGTGCCGGCAACCACCGACGCCGACCGGGCACGCATAGCTGGCGAACTCGGTGTCGACGATGCCTGGCCCGTGATGACCGAGCCCTTCCGCCAATGGGTGGTCGAGGACAATTTTCCGGCCGGCAGGCCGGACTGGGAAAAGTTCGGCGTCACCATGGTCGGCGATGTCGGCCCCTTCGAGGACATGAAGCTCAGGCTGCTCAACGGCGCGCATTCGGGCATCGCCTATCTCGGCCTGCTCAGCGGCCACGCCACTGTCGACCGCGCTTTCGCCGATCCGGCGATCCGGAAGTTCGTCGACGGGCTATGGGCCGAGGCCATCCCGACATTGCCGGAAGATGCCGGGCTCGACACGGCGACCTACACGGCCGAGCTTGCCGAGCGTTTTTCTAACACCGCGCTCGCCCACCGCACGGCGCAGATCGCCAATGATGGCAGCCAGAAGCTGCCGCAGCGCATCATCGCCTCCGCCATCGAGTGCCTCGAAGCCGGTACTGAGTTCGTGCATCTCACGCTGGTGGTGGCGGCCTGGATCGCCGCCTGCGCCGCACGCGGAAAAACCTTGCCCGAAAACCATTTCACCGACCCGCTCGATGCGGCGTTGACGGCGCTTTTGGACCAGCAATTGCCGGCGAACGAAACCGTGACGGTGGTGTTCGACTTGGCCGGCTTCGCCGGGGATCACGCCGAGCGCCAGACGCTGATTGAACTCGTGGCCGTCCATCTCGTTCACCTGCGACGGGACGGTCCGACACTGGCCTTCGCCGCGTTGGGAATAGGAACTGAATAGTCAAGGCGGGACCCGATACGGGCTATTTGGCAGCCGAACCGTCCAACGTCTGCCGGGAAGAATATTCCACGCCTCGCGAATTCCAGAACAGGCGCACCGCCTTGCCGACGAGATTTTCGTAGGGAACGAGGCCCATTTGGAAGCGGCTGTCGTTGGAGTTGTCGCGATTGTCGCCCAACGTGAAATACTCTCCCACGGGCACCACAAACTCGCGTGTGTTGTCGCCGACCGAATTGTCGGCCAGGTCGATCACCAGATAGGAAACTCCCTCCGGCAGTATTTCCCGCTGTAGCTTCGCCGATTTTACCTCTTCCGACGAATAATCGCCGACAGCCTCAAGCTTCACCGCCACACCGTTAATGTGGAGCACGCCATCGATCATCTGAATCCTGTCACCGGGCAAACCGATGAGTCTCTTGACGTAGTCTATGTCTGGGTTAGTCGGCACCCTGAAAACCATGATATCGCCTCGCCTTGGCTCGGCGCCGAATATGCGGCCATCGACCGGCAACAGCCCAAAGGGCACACTGTAGCGACCGTAGCCGTAGGCGAATTTGGAGACAAAGAAATAGTCTCCCTCCACCAGCGTCGGCTCCATGCTGCCGGACGGCGTGGAAAACGGCTGGAACAGGAACGCGCGTATTGAAAATGCAAACGGGTAAGTGGTCAAAAAGACAAGCACCAGCACCCAAAGCCCGTGCGCAAACCACTTGTCGGGCTTGAAGCGACGCGTGAAGGGCACAACGAGCCCGACCGACAGGAGCATCAAACCAATACTGGAAAGGTTGGCTACCGGGCCAAGATCGACGCCCGGCAACACCGGAAATCCTGTATAGACACACGCGAAAAAGATGGCGCTGAACACCATCAGGCTGGCGACCGCCAGTCTGCCGCTGCCGATCCAGAGGAACCCACCGAAGGGACCGCCAAACGCCGATACCAGAGCGGTCGACCACCGGGATCGCGAAGCTGGTTCTCGCGCAGCTGTTTCGTTGGTCATCGGCCGTCCCCCTCGCCAAGTCCGACTGTCCAACAAACAAAAAAGCGAGGCAAGGCCCCGCTTTTCAATCAGTCATTGGAAGCAAGTTTCAGGCCGGAAGAATCGCGCCTTCCAGCGTCGTGAGCTGGCTAAGGAACTGCTCGGCCTTGCTGCGCGCCTGGTCGTCCTTGGCGTCGGCGGCATCTTCCTTGGCTTCCTGGATGCGGCGGGCGAGATCGGCGCGGTCGACATCCTTCACGGCGACAGCCGATTCCGCCAGCAGCGTGCAGCCGGCCGGAACGATGTCGGCGAAACCGCCGAACACGACATAGCGTTCTTCGCCGCCCGAAGCGGTCTTCACCGTGACGACACCCGGCTTGATCGTGGTCATGACCGGCGCGTGATGCGCCATCACCGTCATCTCGCCTTCGGCACCCGGAATGACGACGGATTCGACCTCGGTGGAAACCAGCAGGCGCTCCGGCGAGACCAGTTCGAATTTGAAAGCTTCAGCCATGTCAATTTAGTGAGTAGGGAATAGTGAGTAGGAAGTAGGGAGAGAGGGAACCGTCCCGATCACCCAGCTGCTATTCACTACTGACTACTGACTACTCCCTATTCCCTTGATTAAGCCGCTTCGGCCGCCAGGCGCTGTGCCTTCTCGACTGCTTCCTCGATGCCGCCGACCATGTAGAAGGCGGCTTCCGGCAGGTGATCGTAGTCGCCGTTGCAAAGGCCCTTGAAGCCCTTGATGGTGTCGGCGAGGTCGACGAGCTTGCCCGGCGCGCCGGTAAACACTTCGGCGACGAAGAAGGGCTGCGACAGGAAGCGCTCGATCTTGCGGGCGCGGGCCACTGTCTGCTTGTCCTCTTCCGACAGCTCGTCCATGCCCAGGATGGCGATGATGTCCTGCAGCGACTTGTAGCGCTGGAGGATCGACTGCACCTGGCGGGCAACGGCATAGTGCTCTTCGCCGACAACCATCGGGTCGAGCATGCGCGAGGTCGAATCCAGCGGATCGACCGCCGGATAGATGCCCTTTTCGGCGATGGCGCGGTTCAGCGTCGTCGTCGCGTCAAGGTGGGCGAACGAGGTCGCCGGCGCCGGGTCGGTCAAGTCGTCGGCGGGCACGTAGATGGCCTGCACCGAGGTGATCGAGCCCTTGGTGGTGGTGGTGATACGTTCCTGCAGCGCGCCCATGTCGGTGGCGAGCGTCGGCTGATAGCCCACGGCCGACGGGATACGGCCCAGAAGAGCCGACACTTCCGAACCCGCCTGCGTGAAGCGGAAGATGTTGTCGACGAAGAACAGCACGTCCTGGCCCTGGTCGCGGAAATATTCAGCGACCGTCAGGCCGGTCAGGCCGACGCGGGCGCGCGCGCCCGGCGGCTCGTTCATCTGGCCGTACACGAGGGCCGCCTTGGAGCCTTCGCCGCCGCCCTTCTTGTTGACGCCGGATTCGATGAACTCGTGATAGAGATCGTTACCCTCGCGGGTGCGCTCGCCGACGCCGGCGAACACCGAATAGCCGCCATGCGCCTTGGCGATGTTGTTGATCAGTTCCTGGATCAGCACGGTCTTGCCGACGCCGGCGCCGCCGAACAGGCCGATCTTGCCGCCCTTGGCGTAAGGTGCCAGCAGGTCGAGCACCTTGATGCCGGTGATCAGGATCTGCGCTTCCGTCGACTGCTCGACATAGGTCGGAGCCGGCTGGTGGATGGAGCGCATTTCGATCGCGTCGACCGGGCCTTCTTCGTCGACCGGCTCACCGATGACGTTGATGATGCGGCCGAGCATGCCCGGGCCGACCGGCACGGTGATCGGAGCACCGGTGTCGCGCACTTCCTGGCCGCGCACCAGACCTTCGGTGGAGTCCATGGCGATGCAGCGCACGGTGTTTTCACCCAGGTGCTGGGCAACTTCGAGCACCAGGCGATTGCCGACATTGGTCGTCTCGAGCGCGTTCAGGATCGCCGGAAGGTGATCGCCGAATTGCACGTCGACGACGGCGCCGATGACCTGGCGGACCTTGCCGACGACGCCCGTCGCCTTGGCGGCCACTGCGGGAGTCCTGGCCGCCGCGGCCTTGGCCGGCGCCGCGGCCGTCTTTGCCGGAGCTGCCTTCGCGGCGGCTGCCGGAGCCTTGGCCGCCTTTGCGGGGGCTGCGATCTTCGCGGCTGCCGCCTTGGGGGCCGCCGTCTTGGGTGTCGCCGTCTTGGGGGTCGCTGCTTTCGCCATCGTCTTTACCCTTTTTCGTCCTTTGTTTCTCACGCGGTCCTGGAGCGGGCCGATGGCCCGCGAACCACGCCTAGAGCGCTTCGGCGCCCGAAATGATTTCGATCAGTTCCTTGGTGATCTGCGCCTGCCGCTGGCGATTGTAGGTGATCGACAGCTTGTTGATCATCTCGCCGGCATTGCGCGTCGCATTGTCCATGGCGCTCATCTTGGCGCCCATTTCGCCGGCCGCGTTTTCGAGCAGCGCCCGAAAAACCTGCACGGAAATGTTGCGCGGGATGAGGTCGGAGAGGATTTCGCCCGGCTCCGGTTCGTACTCGTAGACGGCATTGCCGCCATCCACCGCCTCGGCGGGAGCCGAAGCGACGCCGGCCGGGATGATCTGCTGCGCGGTCGGGACCTGGCTGATCACCGACTTGAACTGCGAATAGAACAGCGTGCAGATGTCGAAGGCGCCCTCGTTGAAAAGGTGGATGACTTTCTTGGCGATCGCGTCGGCATTGACGAAGCCGAGCGTCTTGACCTCGCGCAGGTCGACACGATCGAGGATCATCGAGGCATAGTCGCGGCGCAGGATGTCGAAACCCTTTTTGCCGACGCAGATGATCTTGACCTGCTTGCCGTCGGCCAGAAGCCGCCGGATATGATCGCGGGCAAGACGGGCGATCTGCGAATTGAAGCCGCCGCACAGGCCGCGCTCGGCGGTGCAGACGACGAGCAGATGCACGTTGTCCTTGCCGGTGCCGGTCATCAGCGCCGGGGCGTCGCCGCCGCTGCCGATTGCCTGGGTGATGTTGGCCAGCACGGAACCCATGCGCTCCGAATAGGGGCGCGCCGCTTCCGCTGCCTCTTGCGCACGGCGCAGCTTCGCCGCGGCGACCATCTGCATCGCCTTGGTGATCTTCTGCGTCGCCTTGACCGAGGCGATACGGTTACGAAGGTCTTTTAATGAAGGCATGCTTCAAACCTGATCCCGTCTTGTCGCTTTGCTCAGGCGAAGGTCTTGGCGAAAGCGTCGATCTCTGCCTTCAGCTTGGCGCGCAGATCGTCCGACAGCGCCTTTTCCTTGCGGATGGCGTCGAGAACGTCCTTGCCCGCCGCACGCATGTGGCTGAGCAGGCCATGCTCGAACTTGCCGACCTGGTTGACCGGCAGCTTGTCGAGATAGCCGTTGACGCCGGCGAAGATCACCGCGACCTGCTCTTCCGTCTTCAGCGGCGAGAACTGCGGCTGCTTCAGGAGTTCGGTCAGGCGCGATCCGCGGTTGAGCAGGCGCTGCGTGGCGGCGTCGAGATCCGAGCCGAACTGCGCGAAGGCCGCCATTTCGCGGTACTGCGCGAGCTCGCCCTTGATCGAGCCGGCAACCTGCTTCATCGCCTTGATCTGCGCCGAGGAACCGACGCGCGACACCGACAGGCCGACGTTGACGGCCGGACGGATGCCCTGGAAGAACAGGTTGGTTTCGAGGAAGATCTGGCCGTCGGTGATCGAGATCACGTTGGTCGGGATGTAGGCCGACACGTCGTTGGCCTGGGTTTCGATGACCGGCAGAGCCGTCAGCGAGCCATTGCCCAGATCGTCATTGAGCTTGGCGGCGCGCTCGAGCAGGCGCGAGTGCAGGTAGAAGACGTCGCCCGGATAGGCTTCGCGGCCCGGCGGGCGGCGCAGGAGCAGCGACATCTGGCGATAGGCGACGGCCTGCTTCGACAGATCGTCGTAGCTGATCAGCGCGTGCATGCCGTTATCGCGGAAATATTCGCCCATGGTGCAGCCGGCGAACGGCGCCAGGAACTGCATCGGCGCCGGATCGGAAGCGGTGGCGGCGACGATGATCGAATATTCGAGCGCGCCGCGCTCTTCCAGCACCTTGACGAACTGCGCGACGGTCGAGCGCTTCTGGCCGACGGCGACGTAGACGCAGTAGAGCTTTTCCTTCTCGGGGCCGTTGTCGTGCACCGACTTCTGGTTGAGCATCGTGTCGAGGATGATGGCGGTCTTGCCGGTCTGGCGGTCGCCGATCACCAGCTCGCGCTGGCCGCGGCCGACCGGGATCAGCGCGTCGATGGCCTTGAGGCCGGTCGACATCGGCTCATGCACCGACTTGCGCGGGATGATGCCGGGCGCCTTGACGTCGACGCGCTTGCGTTCGGTCGCCTTGATCGGGCCCTTGCCGTCGATCGGGTTGCCGAGCGCGTCGACGACGCGGCCGAGCAGGCCCGGACCGACCGGAACGTCAACGATGGCGCCAGTGCGCTTGACGGTGTCGCCTTCCTTGATGTCGCGGTCGGCGCCGAAGATGACGACGCCGACATTGTCGGCTTCGAGGTTGAGCGCCATGCCGCGGATGCCGCCGGGGAATTCGACCATCTCGCCGGCCTGGACATTGTCGAGGCCGTAGACGCGGGCGATACCGTCACCGACGGACAGCACCTGTCCAACTTCGGAGACCTTGGCCTCCTTGCCGAAATTCTTGATCTGGTCTTTCAGAATTGCGGAAATTTCCGCGGCGCGGATGTCCATCAGCCGACCTCTTTCAGTGCAAGCTTGAGCGAATTGAGTTTGGTTTTGAGCGACGTATCGATCTGGCGCGAGCCCATCTTGACCACCAGCCCGCCGAGCAGCGACGGATCGACGGTGACGGAGATGGCCACGTCCTTGCCGGCAACGCCTTTAAGCGCCGCCTTGAGTTCGGCCTGCTGGGCAGCCGTCAGCTCGTGAGCCGACGTCACTTCAGCAGCGGTCTCGCCACGATGCTCGGCGGCGATCTGGCGGAACGCCTTGATCATGCTGGGCACGGCGAACAGCCGGCGATTGCGGGCGACGACGCGCAGGAAATTACCGGTGAGGCCGGTGATCTTGGCCTTGTCGGCGATCGCCGCGATGGCCTTGGCCTGCTCCTCGCTGGAGAATACCGGGCTGTTGATCAGCCGGGTCAGGTCGGAACTGCCCGCGAGCATCGCCTCGAAACTGTTGAGGTCGGACTCGACCTTGGCCACGGAATTTGCCTGCAGGGCGAGTTCGAACAGCGAACCCGCATAGCGTTCTGCGACACCTGAGATTGGCGATGACGATTGAGCCACGGACCGTCTTTTCTCTTGTCTGACAGGCCGCAGATTGTTGGCGCGAGCAAAAACTCTGGCTAAATCTTTGACCTTACTGCATTTTTTCAAGCACGGAGGCGCGGCTTCCGCTATCCCCGGCCGAAAGTCGATTGCCGTCTAGCACAGGCATTTTAAGACCGCAATGCGTCGTTCCGCATGCTTTTCAGGCACTATTGTCGCATCCGGCGAAAGACTCGCGCCTGATGCGCCGGAATAGCCTTGGATTCAGGGCACAAAGCCGAAGGCAAAGGCGAGCGGCAACGCCGCCAGGACCAACTCCACCACAATGGAAACCCAATTGAAAGGTGTGTTGGCGCCATCCGACATCATCGACAGCAGCCGGCCGAAGGCCGTGAACAGCCAGGAGAAGCCGAGCGCCATGTAAACCAATGGCTGCGCCAAGAGAATGCAGCACAGGCCGACGCCGAGATAAAAGCCCGACATCCTGCCACGCCCCTCTGCGATCGCCGCCGCCTTCTCCGGTTTCGCCTGCAGGCGCAGGATGCGGAAGGCCAGCCCAGGCGCCAGGAAAAACAGAAACCCGAGCAGCACGGTGAAGACGGCGCTCGACCAGGCCAGCCATTCGCCCTGGCTCGTCGGCCATGGAAGCGCAAAATCCATGCTGTCCCCTCGAAATGCCTGTTTTGAAATTCCGGGCATTCTAACCGAGGAAAAGCGCCGCGCCAGATGGCATCAGGCACTTTCAAGGCCATGCCAGGAAAAGTGTGAAACGTTTTCCCGGGAAAAACGCATAGCGTTTTCCCTAGGCAATTGCGTCAGAATAAAAAGCGGGCGCATCAACCGAGCGCGAATTCCACCGCCGCCTCGGCATGGATGCGTGTCGTGTCGAAAACCGGAATGTCGAAATCATCCTGTCCGATGAGCATGGTGATCTCGGTGCAGCCCATGATGATGCTGTCGGCGGCCTCGTCACGCCGAAGGCGTTCGGCCTCTTCCATGTAGGCCGCCTTCGAAGCTTCGCTGACGATGCCCTGACAGAGCTCGTCATAGATGACGCGATGCACCATGTCGCGCCCGGCCGCATCGGGCACGACAGGCGACAGGCCGTATTTGTCGGCGAGCCGGCCCTTGTAGAAATCCTGCTCCATGGTGAAGCGCGTCGCCAGCAGCGCCGGGCGCTGCATGCCTGTGCGCTTGACCGCGGCCGCAGTGGCATCGGCGATATGGATCAAGGGGATCGACACCGACGCCTGCACCTGGTCAGCCAGTCTGTGCATGGTGTTGGTGCACAGAACCAGGCCTTCCGCACCGCCCGCCTCCAGCTTGCGCGCGGCATCATTCAGAAGCACGCCGGCGCCGTCCCAATCGCCATGATGCTGCCGCTCGGCGATCTCGGCGAAATCGAACGACCACAAAAGCAGCTTGGCCGAATGCAACCCGCCGAGGCGCTCGCGCACGATCTCGTTGAGCAGGCGATAGTAGATGGCGGTCGATTCCCAGCTCATGCCGCCGAGCAAGCCAAGGGTTTTCATGTGATCTTCCATTTCTCGCTGGCCAGCAGCCTATCGCCGATATGGCGACCTTACAAAAAGCTCTGCGGATCGATGTCGACCTGCACCCGGACCGAACCTCGCTGCTTCGGCCCGTTGGCCAGCATGGCGCGGATAAAGCCCTGCATGTCGGCGCGCCGTTCGCCCTGGATCAGCAGGCGGAAGCGGTGGCGGCCGCCGAGCAGGGACAGCGGCGCTTCCGCCGGCCCCAGCACGAACAGGTCTGCCGCCTCGGGCGCGGCGCGGCGCAGGCCGCGTGCATGCCCTTCCGCTTCCGCCCGCGTCACCGCGCTGACGATGACGCCGGCCAGCCGGCCGAACGGTGGCAGCGCCGCCCGCTCGCGCTCGGCGATCTCGCGTTCGTAAAAAGCCTCGGCATCGCCCGAGACTATCGCCCGCATCACCGGATGGTCGGGCTGGAAAGTCTGCAGCAGGCCGAGGCTCTTCTTGCCGGTGCGGCCGGCGCGGCCGGTCACCTGGCTGAGCAGCTGGAAGGTGCGCTCGGCGGCGCGCGGATCGCCATTGGCAAGGCCAAGATCGGCATCGACGACGCCGACCAGCGTCATGTTGGGAAAATTGTGGCCCTTGGCGACGAGCTGTGTGCCGATGACGATGTCGGCCTCGCCATCGGCGATCGCCTCCAGTTCCAGCCGCAGCCGCCGCACGCCGCCCATCAGGTCGGACGACAAGACAATGGTGCGCGCATCGGGGAAATGCGTGACGACCTCCTCGGCGATGCGCTCGACGCCCGGGCCGCAGGCGACCAGATGATCGAGCGTGCCGCATTCCGGGCAGGCTTCGGGGCGGCGCTCATTGTGCCCGCAATGATGGCAGACCAGCTGGCCGCGAAAGCGATGCTCGACCAGCCAGGCCGAACAGACCGGGCAGCCGAAACGGTGGCCGCAGACGCGGCACAGCGTTAGCGGCGCATAGCCGCGCCGGTTGAGGAACAGCAGCGACTGTTCCTTCTTCTCCAGCGTCTTGCGCATATGGTCGATCAGCACCGGCGACAGGAAGCCGCCACGCGCCGGTGGCGCGCGCCGCATGTCGATCGACTTCAGTTGGGGCAGCGCCGCCTCGGCGAAGCGGGCGGAGAGAATGGCCCTGTTGTACTTGCCCTGGCTCGCATTGACGCGGCTCTCGACCGATGGCGTCGCCGATGCCAGCACCACCGGGAAGCCGCCAATATGGCCGCGCACCACCGCCATGTCGCGCGCATTGTAGAAGACACGGTCCTCCTGCTTGTAGGCAGGGTCGTGCTCCTCGTCGACGACGATCAGGCCGAGCTCCTTGAACGGCAGGAACAGCGCCGAGCGCGCGCCGGCAACGACGCGCACCGTGCCTTCCGCCACCTGCCGCCAGACTTTTTCGCGCATCCTGGGCGGCAGGTCGGAATGCCATTCGCCCGGCTTGGCGCCGAAGCGCTGCTGGAAGCGTTCGAGGAAGGCATGGGTCAGCGCGATTTCCGGCAAAAGGATCAGCACCTGCTTGCCCTGGTCGAGCGCGGCCGCCACCGCCTCGAAATAGACCTCCGTCTTGCCAGACCCGGTGACGCCGTCGAGCAGCGCGACGTTGAAGGCGCCGGCCGCGACATTGGCGCGCAGCATCGATGCGGCGTCGCTCTGGTCTGGCATCAATTCCGGCACGGCATAGCTCGGGTCAGGTGCTGCCACGACCGGGCGCGGCGGGATCATCACCGCCTCGAACACGCCTTGCGCCTTCAGCCCCTCGATCACCGTCGACGACACGCCGGCCGCATGCGCGAGGCCGGATCGTGTCCAGGCCAACCCGCCTTCGGCCGTTTCCAGCACGCGCGCCCGCGCATCCGTCATCCGGTCGGGAACGATAAGGGTGCGCTGCAACCCCTCGATCCAGGGCTCCGGGTCGAAGGCCTCCGGCGCTCTGAGCAGCATCCGCGCCACCATGCCCGGCGCCGACAGCGTGTATTGCGCCACCCAGTCGACGAAACGGCGCATCGAACGGTCGATCGGCGGGCAGTCGAAGACCTGTTCGATCGGGCGCAGTTTTTTCGCGTCGACAGTCTCGACCGCGCCATCCCAGACGATGCCGGCAACCTGGCGCGGCCCGAGCGGCACGCGCACGATCGACCCCGGCACCACGCGCATGCCGGCCGGCACGGCATAGGTGTAGGGGCGTTCGGCAGGCATCGGCACCAGCACCGGCGCGGCTGCGACAAAGGGCGAATCTTCGATCATGAGGCGTGACCTTGCCCCGACTTTGGTCTAGATCAAAGAGCAACGCTGAACGTGCCTTCCCAAGCACGACGAAATCGTCAGGAGACCGCCATGAAATTTTTTGTCGACACCGCCGACATCAAGGAAATCCGTGAGCTGAATGATCTGGGGCTGCTCGACGGCGTCACCACCAATCCGTCGCTGATTCTCAAATCCGGCGGCAAGATCGCCGACGTCACCAAGCAGATCTGCGATATCGTCGCCGGCCCGGTCTCGGCCGAAGTCGTGGCGACCGAATACAAGGACATGATGGCCGAGGCCGAGGTGCTGGCCAAGATCGCGCCAAATGTCTGCATCAAGGTGCCGCTGACGCTGGACGGCCTGAAGGCCTGCAAGACGATCCGCACCCAGATGAACCGCATGGTCAACGTCACGCTGTGCTTCTCGGCCAACCAGGCGCTGCTCGCCGCCAAGGCCGGCGCCTCGTTCATCTCGCCCTTCGTCGGCCGCATCGACGACACCGGCTCGGACGGCATGGAGCTGATCCAGGAGATCCGGCAGATCTACGACAATTACGATTTCCAGACCGAGATCCTGACCGCTTCGGTGCGCACGGTGAACCACGTCAAGCAAGCGGCGCTCATCGGTGCCGACGTCATCACCGCGCCGCCGGCGACGCTGAAGGCGCTGGTCAACCATCCGCTGACCGACAAGGGTCTCGCCGCCTTCCTCGCAGACTGGGCCAAGACCGGCCAGAAGATCGGCTGAGATCGCACTGCTTCAATGAGAAAAGGCCGGGCGACCGGCCTTTTTTATTATGTGTCGGGAGAAGCCCGACCGCCGCAAGGGCCGCCGATCATTCCGTGCCGTCGTCGTCGGGCGCGGCTGCCGGCGGGCGCCGGCCCATGATGATTTCGCGCTTGCCGACATGGTTGGGCGCGCCGACCAGGCCTTCCTTCTCCATGCGCTCGACCAGGGATGCGGCCCGGTTGTAGCCTATGCCGAGACGGCGCTGGATGTAGGACGTCGAACACTTCTTGTCGCGCACCACCACCTTGACCGCTTCGTCATAGCTGGAATCGCCGTCCTCGGCGGCGACCGATCCCTTGTCGAAGACCGCGCCCTGATCGTCCTCGACTTCTTCCTCGTCCTCGTCGGCGGTCACCGTCTCCAGATATTCCGGGCGGCCCTGCGCCTTCAGATGCGCCACGACATGTTCGACCTCGGCGTCGGAGACGAAGGGGCCATGCACGCGCGAAATGCGCCCGCCACCCATCATGTGCAGCATGTCGCCCTGGCCGAGCAGCTGTTCGGCGCCCTGCTCGCCCAGGATGGTGCGGCTGTCGATCTTGGAGGTGACCTGGAAGGAGATGCGGGTCGGGAAGTTGGCCTTGATCGTGCCGGTGATGACGTCGACCGAGGGGCGTTGCGTTGCCATGATCAGATGGATGCCGGCCGCGCGCGCCATCTGCGCCAGGCGCTGGATGGCGCCTTCGATCTCCTTGCCGGCGACCATCATCAGATCGGCCATCTCGTCAACGATGACGACGATGTAGGGCATCGGCGCAAGATCGATTTCCTGCTGCTCGAACAGCGGCTCGCCGGTGCCTTTTTCGAAGCCGGTCTGCACGGTCATGACGACCGCTTCGCCTTTATCGCGGGCCTGGGCGGCGCGCTCATTGTAGCCGTCGATGTTGCGCACGCCGAGCCGCGCCATCTTGCGATAGCGGTCCTCCATCTCGCGCACCGCCCATTTGAGCGCGGTGACGGCCTTCTTGGGATCGGTGACGACGGGCGTCAGAAGATGCGGGATGCCGTCATAGACCGAGAGTTCCAGCATCTTCGGATCGACCATGATCAGCCGGCATTCTTCCGGCTTCAGCCGGTAGAGCAGCGACAGGATCATCGTGTTGATGGCGACCGACTTGCCGGAGCCGGTGGTCCCGGCGACCAGCAGATGCGGCATCTTCGCCAGTTCGGCGATGACGGGCTCGCCGCCGATCGTCTTGCCGAGGCAAAGCGCCAGCTTGCAGCTGGTCTTGCGGAAGCCCTGCGATTCGATCAGTTCGCGGAAATAGACGGTCTCGCGCGTCTCGTTCGGCAGCTCGATGCCGATGACGTTGCGGCCGGGCACGACGGCGACGCGCGCCGAAATCGCCGACATGGAGCGGGCGATATCATCGGCAAGACCGATGACGCGGGACGATTTGACGCCCGGCGCCGGCTCGAACTCATAGAGGGTGACGACCGGACCCGGGCGAACGTGGATGATCTCGCCGCGCACGCCGAAATCCTCGAGCACGCTCTCCAGGAGATCGGCATTCTGCTCGAGCCGCTCCTGCGACATATAGAAGCCCTGCCCTTCCGGCGGCTGCTGCAGCAGCTCTTCCGAGGGAAGTTCGTACGCCTCGCCCGTCGTGGCTGGCACGATCTTGCCGGCCAAAGGCAGCGGCGAAGAGGCGCGCCCGGCCGGAACCTGCACGGTGTCCTCGGCGCCTTGCGCCGGAGCGGCATTGCCCGCGACGGCGGGTACTGCGACCCGCGCCTGGGTTCGCTTCGGCACACCACCCGCCGCCGGCTGAACCACCGCTTCGTTGGAGTTGGCCGGACGGACATCCGACGAGGCGGACGAGGCCTGCTGGCCTGGAAGGCAGTCGATGACACGGAACAACGCGGTCGGGTCGGCCGTCGGCGCGGCGCGAACATCGACCCGTCCGGCGGCGACCGGCGCGGCGGCGCGCTGAACCGGGACGGCTCGCGACGCGGGCGACGAACCTTCGATCATGTAAGGCGCCATGAGCTCGAAGAAGACGTGATCCGACAGGTAGGGCCAGCGGACGGTTTCACGGCCTGTTGTCTTGACCGGCGCCGCCATTTCCTGGGCAGACGCCGCCGGCGCCGATGCACGTGCTGTTGCGGTGGTCCTCGGACCGGCCGTCACAACGGTCCGCGCCTTTTCGCTGGCATGCCTTGGCGGAATGGATGCCGAGGCCGGTGATCTTTCATGCATCACGGCTTTGTTGCCGGCGGGCGGCCGGGCGGCTTCCAAAGCGGCGTTCCGGCTTTTCATCGCCGCCGACAGTGACGGGGACGGGACCATGGACGACGGCGCAGCCGCGGCAGGCTGTGCGACGGCTTGCCGCGCCGGCGGCGCCGGCGATTCGCCTTGCTCGGAGGTGATCTGGCGCGGATGGCGTGCGCTGGCTTCGTAGTCCGGCGTGCGGGTAAACCGCACATTGGGCGCCAGGAAGAAATACTCCTGCCAGGCGGGACTTTCATTGCCGCCGAGATCGACAGGTGGCGGGAAATTGCCGCCCGCGGTCGCGCCGGGCGGCTGGCCGTCCACCTTGCCGCTCACGCCGTTGAAACGCTTTCCCTCGGGGTCATCGGGCGAAGCTGGCTTCAATGAATTGACCCGAGGAAAACGCTTGGATTCCATTCTCAAGACTCACTCTGAAATGTCTGCTGAGCAATAGGGAGCGAGTGGTTAACAGTTGCTTCCCGCCAGCGCTTTTGGAGCGGTCGAAACGTATCTTTCGCGGCGATGTGAGGTGATCGGAATTCGAGCGGCTGATCCTCGTTCAACGGTCGCCCGCGCATCCCAATGCATCGGGCCAAAGGCGAGTTGAGAATATGCCGCCCGGCCGCTGCGAGGCGACCGGACACCAGGATCGAGATGGCGTTTCCGTGAAAAGAAGGTGGCGCTAGCTGGCCGCCTTGCCGTGCCTGACCAGATCCTGGGCGATGGACAGCTGCAGCGCCTCGGCCAGTTCGCGCGCGGCGCGGTTCTCGGCGTCGATCTGCGCCCTGTACGAGGCAAATTCCTGGCGCGGCCTGTCGAAGGACGAGGTAATCGAGCGCTTGCCGACGGTGATGACGGCGCCAGTTTTCGCATCGGTCAGCGTATAGTTGGCGGTCAGCGTCACCGAGCCGGCGGTCGGCTCGTCCTCATCGGTGCCGACCTGCACGAGGGCCGAGGATTCAACAGCTTCGGCCACGCTGAGATTAAGCGAATAAAGCGGCGACGCCGGTTCGCCGGCGCCCCGCCCGAAGCCGAAGATCAGATTGTTGCGCACCTGCTGGGCATAACGCGTCCTGACCGGCTTGATGGCGATCGACGCCAGCTCGGCATTGGCGGTCGAGCCCGTCGACAATGGCGCGTTGGAATAGAGCGGCCGTACCGTGCAGGCCGAAACCAGAGCCAGCGAGCCGACAAGGCCGGCGAGCGCGACGCGGCGCAGCAGACGGCTCAGCTCTGTCTTTTCCCGATCAGGCAACGACATTGACGATCCTCTGCGGTACGATGATCACCTTGCGCGGAGCCTTACCTTCGAGTGCTTTCTGCACGAAGTCGAGAGCCAATACCGCTTTTTCGACCGCACCTTGGTCCGCGTCGCGGGCAATTGTCAAATCCCCCCGCTTCTTGCCGTTGACCTGCACCGGATAGGTCACTTCGTTGTCGACGACCAGCGCCGGATCGAAGACCGGCCATGGCCGTTCGGCGACCAGATCGGTGCCGCCGAGCGTCTCCCAGCACTCTTCTGCCAGATGCGGCATCACTGGCGCGATCAGATGCACCAGGATCTCAACCGCCTGGCGGGAGGCGCTCTGCAGTGCCGGATCGGCCTTGCCTTCCGCCACCTGGTTGAGCGGCGTGGTCAGCACATTGGCCAGTTCATAGATGCGGGCGATGGCGCGGTTGAAGCCGAGCTTCTCGATGTCCTCGCCGACCGCCTTCAGGATCTTGTGCGTGGCCTTCGACACCGCTCCCGCCTCGCCGGCGTCGGCCGCCGCGGGCTTGACGCCCGCCAGCGTCTCGGCCGCCGTCGACACCAGTCGCCAGATGCGCTGCATGAAGCGGTGCGCGCCGGCGGCGCCATCGTCGGTCCACTCGACATCGCGCTCGGGCGGCGAATCCGACAGCATGAACCAGCGCGCCGTGTCGGCGCCGTAGCCGTCGGTAATGTCTTCCGGGCTCACCGTGTTCTTCTTCGACTTCGACATCTTCTCCAGCGGGCCGATGGTGACAGCCTCGCCGGTGGCGATGTCGAAGGCGCGGCGTTCGCCGTCGACGCCCTCCAGCCGCACTTCGGTCGGCGCCAGCCAGCGGCCGTTCGAAGCCGATCCGACGCGGTAGGTCTCGTGCACCACCATGCCTTGCGTGAACAGGCCCTTGAACGGCTCGGCCAGATCGACATGGCCGGTCTCGCGCATGGCGCGGGTGAAGAAGCGCGAATAGAGCAGATGCAGGATCGCATGCTCGATGCCGCCGATATACTGGTCCACCGGCAGCCATTCGTTCGCCGCCCTGGGATCGGTCGGCTCATGCGCCCAGGGCGCGGTGAAGCGGGCGAAATACCAGGACGAATCGACGAACGTGTCCATCGTATCGGTCTCGCGCCGCGCGTCCTTGCCGCATTGCGGGCACTTCACATGCCGCCAGGTCGGATGCCGGTCGAGCGGGTTGCCCGGCCGGTCGAAATCGACATCGTCGGGCAGCTTGACCGGCAGGTCGGCCTTCGGCACGGGCACCACGCCGCAATCCTCGCAATGGATCATCGGGATCGGGCAGCCCCAGTAGCGCTGGCGCGAAATGCCCCAGTCGCGCAGGCGGAAATTCACCTTGCGCTCGGCCATCGGCCTGTTGCCGATCGTCTTCTGCTCCAGCAGCTTCGCCACCTCGTCGAAGGCGCGGTCCGGCTTCATGCCGTCGAGGAAGCGTGAATTGATCATCACCCCGTCGTCGACATACGCTTCTTCCGTGATCTGGAACGACTTCGCATCGCCGCCTTCCGGCATCACCACCGGGATCACCGGCAGGCCGTATTTGTTGGCGAAGTCGAGGTCGCGCTGGTCGCCGGACGGACAGCCGAATATGGCGCCGGTGCCGTATTCCATCAGCACGAAATTGGCGACGTAGACGGGCAGCGTCCAGCTGTCGTCGAAGGGATGGACGACGCGGATGCCGGTGTCGAAACCCTTCTTCTCGGCCGTCTCAAGTGCGGCCACCGACGTGCCCATATGGCGGACCTCGTCGATGAACTTCGCCAGCGCCGGATTGGTCTCGGCGGCCTTTTTGGCCAGCGGGTGATCGGCGGCGACGGCCATGAAGGAGGCACCGAAGATGGTGTCGGGCCGCGTCGTGTAGACTTCCAGCTCATGCTCGCCGGCAACGTCAGAGGCCAAAGGCCAGCGGATCAGCAGGCCTTCCGAACGGCCGATCCAGTTCTGCTGCATCAGCTTCACTTTTTCCGGCCATTCGTCGAGGCCGTCGAGCGAATCCAGCAGGTCCTGCGCAAAGTCGGTGATCTTGAAGAACCACTGCGTCAGTTCGCGCTGTTCGACCAGCGCTCCGGAGCGCCAGCCGCGCCCGTCGATGACCTGCTCGTTGGCGAGCACCGTCATATCCTCCGGGTCCCAGTTGACCTTGGAGGATTTGCGCGTCACCAGCCCCTTCTCGACGAAATCGAGGAACAGCATCTGCTGGCGGTGGTAGTAGTCGACGTCGCAGGTCGCGAATTCGCGCGCCCAGTCCAGCGACAGGCCCATGACCTTGAGCTGCTCGCGCATGGTGGCGATGTTCTGGTAGGTCCATTCCTTGGGGTGGACCTTGTTCTGCATCGCTGCGTTTTCGGCCGGCATGCCGAAGGCGTCCCAGCCCATCGGATGCAGCACGTTGAACCCCTTGGCCCGCTTGTAGCGCGCCACCACGTCGCCCATCGTGTAATTGCGGGTGTGACCGATATGGATGCGCCCCGACGGATAGGGGAACATCTCCAGCACATAGTATTTCGGCTTCGGGTCGTCATTGCGCGCTTCGAACAGCTTCTTTTCGGCCCAGGCCTTCTGCCATTTGGGTTCTGACGCGCGCGGATTGTATCGTTCGGTTGCCATGGGACGTTTTTCACTTAAAAGCAGGCGCGAACCGCGGGCGACTGGCTCCGCGGTTCAGGGAATGTGGTCCGGGTGTTCACCATGGTTTGGCAAACCCGTCAACCATATGGGCATCGCGGCGGCTAAAAACGCGGGTCAAAACAGCGGGATTTGCATATGGGTGACACCGTTCAGCAGTTTTTCGCGGTCAAGGCGAAGATCGCCGCCGCCGAGCAGGAGGCCCGCCGCGAGGCCGGCGCGGTGACGCTGGTGGCCGTCTCCAAGACCTTTGACGCCGCCGACATCCGGCCGGTGATCGAGGCCGGCCAACGGGTCTTCGGCGAGAACCGCGTGCAGGAAGCGCAAGCCAAATGGCCCGATCTGAAGCAGGCTTTTCCTGACATCGAGTTGCATCTCATCGGTCCGCTGCAATCGAACAAGGCCAAGGAAGCGGTGGCGCTGTTCGACGTCATCGAAACGATCGACCGCGAGAAAATCGCCGCCGAACTCGCCAAGGAAATCGCCAGGCAAGGCCGCGCACCGAAGCTCTATGTCCAGGTCAACACCGGCTCCGAGCCGCAGAAGGCCGGCATCGAGCCGCGCGCGGCGATCGCCTTCGTCGCCCGCTGCCGCGATGTCCACGGCCTCGCCATAGAAGGGCTTATGTGCATCCCCCCGGCCGACGAAAATCCCGGTCCGCATTTCGCCCTGCTGGAAAAGCTTGCCCGCGAGGCCGGCGTCGCCAAACTGTCGATGGGCATGTCCGGTGACTACGAGACGGCCATCGCCTTCGGCGCCACCAGCGTCAGGGTCGGCTCGGCGATCTTCGGCAGCCGCTGATACGCACGCCTTTGGGCCAGTTCGGCAAGCCGGCTGCGCCACCACTTGAAACGAAACGTACCGTTCCTATTTGTTTTGTGTCATCACACATTTCTCCTGGAGCTTCGCCATGCGTTACAACCAGCTTGGAAATACGGGGATGTTCGTCTCCGAACTGTGCCTCGGCACCATGACCTTCGGCGCCGCCGGCCAGAATGCCCAATGGGGGCTGATCGCCAGCCTCGACCAGAAGGGCGTCAACGAGATCGTCGGCCGCTCGATCGCCGCCGGCGTCAATTTCTTCGACACGGCCGACGTCTACTCCTTCGGCGAGTCCGAGCGCCTGCTCGGCCAGTCGCTCAGGGACCTCGGCGTCAAACGGTCGGACGTCGTCATCGCCACCAAGGTGCATGGCGCCATGGGCCAGGGTCCGAACGAGCGCGGCTCCTCGCGCGGCCACATCATGGATTCGGTCGATGCCAGCCTCGAACGGCTGCAGCTCGACCATATCGATCTCTATCAGCTGCACGGCACCGACGCGGTGACGCCGATCGACGAGACGCTACGGGCGCTGGACGACCTCGTTGCCAGCGGCAAGGTCCGCTATGTCGGCGTTTCCAACTGGGCGGCATGGCGCATCGCCAAGGCGCTCGGCATCGCCGACCGCAAGGACTTCGCCCGCTTCGAGACCATCCAGTCCTACTATTCGATCGCCGGCCGCGACCTCGAGCGCGAGATCGTGCCGCTCATCAGCGAAGAAAAACTCGGCCTGATGGTGTGGTCGCCGATGGCGGGCGGCCTGCTTTCCGGCAAGTACGGTCCTGGCGCGCCCGGCAATGGCGAGGGCCGCCGTGCGTCCTTCAACTTCCCGCCGGTCAACGAGGACCGCGCCTGGGCGGCCGTCGCCGTCATGCGCGAGATCGCCAAGAAGCATGACGTCAGCGTTGCCACGGTGGCGCTCGGCTATGTCCTGGCCAAGCCCTTCGTGATGAGCGTCATCATCGGCGCCAGCCGCATGGACCAGCTCGAACAGAACCTCGCCGCGGCTGAAGTGAAGCTCGACGCGGACGATCTCGCCAGGCTCGACGAGGTCAGCGCGCTGCCATCCGAATATCCCGGCTGGATGCTGGAGCGCCAGGCGGCCGGCCGTCGCCCGGCGCCGTTCGTGCCGAAAGCATAGTAGCTGCCAGCGCAGTTATCTCGGGAGCCCGGCGGCTCCCGAGTGTCCTGTCAGGCCAGCCGCACACTCTCTCCCAGAAAATCGAGAAAGGCCCGCACCCGCGCCGGCAGATGCCGGCCCTGGCCGACATAGACGGCGTGGGTCGCCTCCTCGTCGCCCGGATTGAATTCCTCCAGCAGCGCCACTAGCCGCCCGGCAGCGATATCGGCCGCGACATGCCAGCGCGCCAGCCGGGAGATGCCCGCTCCGGCCAGCGTCATCAGCCGCATCGCCTCGCCGTCGCTGACCAGCGTGTTGCCGGTGATCGGGACCATGACCGCGTTGCCGGCAGCGTCGACAAACGGCCAGCCATCAATGTGCCTGACGAAGCCGAAGCCCATGCGATTATGCCCATCGAGATCGGCCGGCGTCAGCGGCTTGCCATGCGCTTCGAGATAGGACGGGGCCGCTACCACCACCACCGGGCTTTGCCCGAGCTTGCGCGCCACCAGCCGCGATTCGCCGAGCGGCCCGGCGCGGATGGCGACATCGGCGCGTTCGGCCATCAGGTCGATGACGCTGTCGGTCAGCACCAGATCGACCGAAATTTCGGGATAGCGTTCGAGGAAGCGCGGCAACAGCGGGATCAGTCGGTGCACGCCGAAGGGCACGTAGGTGTTGACGCGCAGCCGCCCGCGCGGTGCGGCACCCGCCGCCGCCTCGCGCTCGGCCGCGGCCATGTCGGCCAGGATACGCAATCCGCTGTCGTAGAACGCCGTTCCCTCCGGCGTCAGCTGCAGCTTGCGTGTCGAGCGGCTGACCAGCCGCGCGCCGAGCCGGGCTTCCAGACGCGCGATCAGCTTGCTGACGGCTGATGGCGTCATGCGCAACATGCGCGCAGCCGCCGAGAAGCTACCCGCCTCGACCACGCGCACAAACACTTCGATCTCGCCGGAGCGGTTGATGTCGGGTCTGGCCATTTGTGAATCTATTTCACAGAAAATGTGCCCATTGCAAGTCTGGTTCACAGTGCATGGCGACACGATCTTTTGGCTCGGAGCGCGGTTTGGACAAGGCGCTCGTCGCCAAAGTGGGAACTGCCATGCCTCTTGCTCTCTACGCCCTCGCCGCCGGTGCCTTTGGCATTGGCGTCACCGAATTCGTCATCATGGGTCTGCTCATCGACGTCAGCAAGGACCTCGGCGTCTCGATCTCGGCCGCCGGCCAGCTCATTTCGGGCTATGCGCTGGGTGTCGTCATCGGCGCGCCGCTGCTCACCATCGCCACCGGCAACTGGCCGCGCAAGACCGTGCTGCTGGCGCTGATGGCGATCTTCACGCTGGGCAATCTCGCCTGTGCGCTGGCGCCCGATTATTGGACCCTGATGGGCGCGCGGATCATCACCGCCTTTGCCCATGGCACGTTCTTCGGCGTCGGTTCTGTCGTCGCCACCGGCCTGGTCGCGCCCAACAAGAAGGCGTCGGCGATCGCGCTGATGTTCACCGGGCTCACGGTCGCCAACATCCTCGGCGTGCCCTTCGGCACCTGGCTCGGCCAGGCCTTCGGATGGCGCGCGACCTTCTGGGCGGTGGCCTTGGTCGGCCTGGCGGCCTTCGCCGTCATCCTGGCCCTGGTGCCGCGCAGCGAGGTCGCGCCCGAGAGGAGCGACCTGCGCGCCGATCTCGCCGTGCTGCGCCGCACGCCGGTCCTGCTCGGCCTCGCCACCACCGTGCTCGGCTATGCCGGCGTCTTTGCCGTCTTCACCTACATCGCTCCGCTGTTGACCGAGATCAGCGGCTTCAAGGAAGCCGCCGTGTCGCCGATCCTGCTCGTCTTCGGCGGCGGCCTCATCGCCGGCAACCTCGCCGGCGGCAAGGTCGCGGACCGCTGGCTGGTGCCGGCGGTGCTGGGCAGCCTCGTGGTGCTCGCCGTGGTGCTGGCGACCATGAGCTTCGCCATCCACAGCCAGGTCATGGCCGTCATCTATGTCGGCCTGCTCGGCGCCGCCGCCTTCGGCACCGTGGCGCCGCTGCAGATGTGGGTGCTGGACAAGGCGCAAGGCGCCGGCCAGAGCCTTGCCTCCTCCTTCAACATCGCCGCCTTCAATCTCGGCAATGCCGCTGGCGCCTGGCTCGGCGGCGCGGTCATCGCCGATGGCCTTGGGCTGGGTTCGCTCACCTGGGTGGCCGCCTTGCTGCCGGTCGCGGCACTCGGCGTGGCCGGGCTGGCCCTGCGCCTCGATCGCGCCAACGCGCTCGGCGCGCCCGTCTCCGTCCGACCCTGACGCACGTCGACAGACGGGATTTTTTCGACACCCCTTTCCAAACCACCAGGAGTAAGAAAATGGACTATCGACGTCTCGGCGCATCGGGCCTGAAAGTGCCCGCACTCTCATTTGGCGCGGGAACCTTTGGCGGCTCCGGTCCGCTGTTCGGCGCCTGGGGCAACAGCGACGCCAGGGAAGCGCGGCGGCTGGTCGACATCTGCCTGGAATCCGGCGTCAATCTGTTCGACACCGCCGACGTCTATTCGAACGGCGCCTCGGAAGAGGTGCTCGGCGAAGCCATCAAGGGCCGGCGCGATGCCGTGCTGATCTCGACCAAGACGTCCTTGCCGATGGGTGATGGGCCGGCCGACTACGGCTCTTCCCGTTCACGACTGATCAAATCCGTGGACGCCGCGCTGAAGCGCCTCGGCACCGACTATATCGACCTGTTGCAACTGCACGCCTTCGATGCCGGCACGCCGATCGAGGAAGTGCTGTCGACGCTGGACAAGCTCGTGCGCGCCGGCAAGCTGCGCTATGTCGGCGTCTCCAACTTCTCCGGCTGGCAGGTGATGAAGTCGCTGGCGGAGGCCGACAAGCACGGTTATCCGCGTTACGTCGCGCACCAGGTCTACTATTCGCTGGTCGGCCGCGACTATGAGTGGGAACTGATGCCGCTCGGCCTCGACCAGGGCGTCGGCGCGCTGGTGTGGAGCCCGCTCGGATGGGGGCGGCTGACCGGCAAGATCCGCCGCGGCCAGCCGCTGCCGGAAAAGAGCCGGCTGCATGACACCGCAAGCTTCGGCCCGCCGGTCGAGGACGAACATCTCTACCGGGTGATGGACGCGCTGGACGCGGTGGCGCGGGAAACCGGGAGGACCGTGCCGCAGATCGCCATCAACTGGCTGTTGCAGCGCCCGACCGTTTCCTCCGTCATCATCGGCGCCCGCAACGAGGAACAATTGCGCCAGAACCTCGGCGCCGTCGGCTGGGCCTTGACGCCCGAACAGGTGAAGAAACTCGACGCGGCAAGCGAAGTGACAGCGCCCTATCCGTATTTCCCCTATCGCCGCCAGGAAGGTTTTGCCCGGCTCAACCCGCCGGCGGTTTAATTAAGTCTCGGTCCTACGCTCCGGGACCGCCATTGCAGCGGAGCAGAATTCTGCACCGCAGCGGCGCTCGGAAGTCGCGGCATGGATCCCTTGGGCTGCGGAGCAGTTCCAGGGGTCTGCGCCGCGTCGCTACGCTCCTTGCTCCGCCCGTGGATGACGAAGTGAAGGGCGTTTCCGCCAGTCACTAGCGGTCGACATGCCTGCGCTACAGCCCCTAATGCAGCACGAACTCGCCATCCACCTTGCGCCATTCGTTCGGCGCGATCAGCTTCTGGTGCGTGTAGACAACCGAGTGCAGCGGCCCGTCGAGCTTGGCCTTCCAGAATTCGATGAACTTGATCAGCACCGGAAACGTCGGAGCGATGTCGTAGTCCTGCCAGATGAAGCTCTGCAGCAGGTGGGGATGGTCGGGGAAATGATAGAGAATCTTGGCCGTGGTCAGGCCATAGCCTTTGAGCATCAGGTCCATTTCGGCATGGTTGCGCATTGCTGCCCCCTTGGCGGTCCCTTGGTTGAGTCTCCTTTCCTCCCAACGTCAGATTGTGCGCGCCGTTGCTTAACTGTCTATTGATTTTTCCTGATCGAAACAGGCTTTTCGACGCGAAAACATACAGTTAGCAGCGAGCTAAGCTGAGTGCTGACAACGTCCGCCAATGCGCCTGCGGCATCCCGCCACGCAAATCCAACGTCTAATATTGCCGTAACGCCGGAACTGGTAATAATGCCGCCGAATTCGCGGCCGCTTCGCCGCGATCCAGCCGGCGGTTCAAGCCGGCGGATTGGTTTGGGAGGAAAGTCAGGAATGTCCGAGGTTCATGTCCATCGCGTCCAGCCGGCGTGGAAGAAGAACGCGCTGATCGACAACGACACCTACCTGAAATGGTATGCCGACAGCATCAAGAACCCGGACAAGTTCTGGGGCAAGCACGGCAAGCGCATCGACTGGTTCAAGCCGTTCAGCAAGGTCAAGAACACCTCCTTCGACGGCAAGGTCGCGATCAAATGGTTCGAGGACGGGCTGACCAATGTCTCATACAATTGCATCGACCGCCATCTGAAGAAGCGTGGCAACCAGACCGCCATCATCTGGGAAGGCGACAACCCCTACGACGACAAGAAAATTACCTACAACGAGCTCTACGAGCACGTTTGCCGGCTCGCCAATGTGATGAAGAAGCACGGCGTCAAGAAGGGCGACCGCGTCACCATCTACATGCCGATGATCCCGGAAGCCGCCTATGCGATGCTGGCCTGCACGCGTATCGGCGCCATCCATTCGATCGTCTTCGGCGGCTTCTCGCCCGATGCGCTGGCCGGCCGCATCGTCGACTGCGAATCGACCTTCGTCATCACATCGGATGAGGGCCTGCGCGGCGGCAAGTCGATTCCGCTGAAGGAAAACACCGACAAGGCGATCGACATCGCCGCCAAGAACTTCGTCATGGTGAAGAACGTCCTTGTCGTGCGCCGCACCGGCGGCAAGATCGGCTGGGCGCCGGGCCGCGACCTCTGGTATCACGACGAGGTCGCGACGGTGAAGGCCGAGTGCAAGCCCGAGAAGATGAAAGCGGAAGACCCGCTGTTCATCCTTTACACCTCAGGCTCGACCGGCAAGCCGAAGGGCGTGCTGCACACCACCGCCGGCTATCTCGTCTATGCCTCGATGACGCACCAATATGTCTTCGACTACCATGACGGCGAAATCTACTGGTGCACCGCCGATGTCGGCTGGGTCACCGGCCACAGCTACATCGTCTATGGCCCGCTCGCCAACGGCGCCACCACGCTGATGTTCGAGGGCGTGCCGAACTACCCCTCGCAGGCGCGCTTCTGGGAAGTCATCGACAAGCACAAGGTCAACATCTTCTACACCGCCCCGACCGCGCTGCGCGCGCTGATGGGCGCCGGCAACGACCCGGTCAAGAAGACCTCGCGCAAATCGCTGCGCGTGCTCGGTTCGGTCGGCGAGCCGATCAACCCGGAAGCCTGGGAGTGGTATTTCAACGTCGTCGGCAACGGCAAGGTGCCGATCGTCGACACCTGGTGGCAGACCGAGACCGGCGGCATCCTGATCACGCCGCTGCCGGGCGCCACCGACCTCAAGCCCGGCTCGGCGACGCGGCCCTTCTTCGGCGTCAAGCCGCAACTGGTCGACGGCGAAGGCAAGGTGCTGGAAGGAGCGGCCGACGGCAATCTCTGCATCACCGATTCCTGGCCGGGCCAGATGCGCACCGTCTATGGCGATCACGACCGTTTCGTGCAGACCTATTTTTCCACCTACAAGGGCAAGTATTTCACTGGTGACGGCTGCAGGCGCGACGCCGACGGCTACTACTGGATCACCGGCCGTGTCGACGACGTCATCAACGTCTCCGGCCACCGCATGGGTACGGCGGAAGTCGAATCGGCGCTGGTCAGCCATGACACGGTGTCCGAGGCCGCCGTCGTCGGCTATCCGCACGACATCAAGGGCCAGGGCATCTACAGCTACGTCACCTTGATGAAGGGGGTGGGGCCGACCGAGGAACTGCGCAAGGAGCTCATCGCCCACGTCCGCAAGGAGATCGGCGCCATCGCTTCGCCCGACAAGATCCAGTTCGCTCCCGGCCTGCCCAAGACACGCTCGGGCAAGATCATGCGCCGCATCCTGCGCAAGATAGCCGAGGACGATTTCGCCACCCTGGGCGACACCTCGACACTCGCCGATCCGGCCGTCGTTGACGATCTCATCGCCAACCGGCAGAACAAGAAAGGCTGAAAACGACTGGTCGAAGGTCGCGGGAAGCCCGGCCAACGAGAGACCAGCGGAATGAATGATATCGGCACTGTCGCGCAGCTCTGGCGCTATCCGGCGAGTTCACTCGCCGGCGAGCGCCAGGACGCCATCCTGGTCGGACCGGCGGGCATGGCGGGCGACCGCATGTTCGGCCTCGTCGATGTCTCGGACAACGAGATCGCGAGGCCCGACCGCGAGGCGAAATGGCACAAGGTGCCGCGCATTCGCACCCGGCTGGCCAATGATCGCGACCTGGAGATCGCCGTCCCTGGCGGCGACTGGGTGAGCGCACCCGGCGCCGAATGCGACCGTGCCATATCGGCCTATCTCGGCTTCGCCGCCTCGATCCGGCCCTTCGGCCGGGAGAATGCGCCGCCGGCCTATGCCGGTCCGGTAACCGCCGCCCGCTACAGCAAGGCGCCTATCCACCTTTTGACCACGGCGTCGTTGGCGCGCCTGAAGGCGCTGCATCCGGATGGCGCCGCCGATCCGCGCCGCTTCCGCCCCAACGTCGTCGTCGACATGGCGGCGGTGGAAGGCTCGTTCCCCGAAACGGAATGGATCGGCCGCAAGCTCGCGATCGGCGATCTGCTGGTGACCATTTCGGAGCCTTGCCGCCGCTGCGGCTTCACCATCATCGCCCAGGACGGCTTCGACCACGATCCCGGCATCCTGCGCAATCTGGTCCGCCACAACGCGCACAATCTCGGCGTCTACTGCACAGTGGATCGGCCGGCCGGTATCAAGGTCGGCGACGCGATGCGTTTTCTGTAGCTACCGATAAAGGTCGGCCCGTGTCGGCGGCAGGCCGCTTGGCCCCCGCGCGCGCTTGGTGACGACTGTCTGGAAAATCTGCGCCGAGCCGCGATCGAAGGTGATCGAACAGCCGGTGAGATAAAGCAGCCAGAGCCGTGCCTTGGGCTCGCCAACCTCAGCGATCGCCTCATCGAAGCGGGCCTGCAGGCGCTCGGCCCACAGCCTGCAGGTGCGGGCATAATGCTCGCGCAAATTCTCGACGTCGGCGACGAGGAAACCGTGCGCCTCGAGATTCCCGAGCGTCATGCCGATGGTGTCGAGCTCGCCGCCCGGGAAGATGTATTTGATCAGCGCCCTGTATTCCGGTCCTTTGCGCAGGGTCTTCTTCGGGTCGCCCTTGCTGCGCCGCGTGATGGCGTGGTGCAGGTAGATGCCGCCGGGCTTCAGCAGACGGTGGACGGTCGAGAAATAGGCCGCATGGTTGGCGAGGCCCAGATGCTCGAACATGCCGATCGACGATATCTTGTCGAACGTGCCGGAAAGCTCGGCGTAGGATTTTATCTCGATGGTGATGCGGTCCTCGAGCCCCTCGGCGCGGATGCGTTCGCGCGCCAGCTTCGTCTGCGCTTCCGACAGCGACACGCCACGGCCGACGACGCCGTAGTGCTTCGCCGCGTGGATCAGCATCGCCCCCCAGCCGCAGCCGATGTCGAGCAGGCTTTCGCCCGGCTTCAGCCGGAGCTTGCGGCAGATGTGGTCGAGCTTGTCGATCTGCGCCTGGTCTATGCCGTTGGCGAAATCCCTGAAATAGCCGCAGCTGTAGACCATTCGTTCGTCGAGGAAGAGCCGGTAGAAAGCATTCGAAATGTCGTAGTGATGCTGGATCGCCTCCTTGCTCGAACCGCTGACATAAGGATTGTGTCCCGATAGATCGGTGCGTGCCGTCATCTGCTTTCGCGAAAGCAGCACGGCCGGGAGGTCGCGCAGAATCGCCAGCTTCGGCAGCGATCTGAGCTTTGTCTTCAACTTACCTTGCGAAGGCAGGGCGTAGAAATCGAACAGCGATCCCTCTTCGATATCGACGGTTTTGGAAATCCACATCTCGACCAGCGTCGAGAAAGTCGGCCGACGGGCTAGTTGCCAGACGATGTCCTGGTCGTTGATGGCAAGCACAGGACCGCCGGCGGGGCCGATCCGTTCCCCGGTCCATAGCCTGACGGCAAAGCCCGGCTGCAGCGCCCCGATCACGGTTCGTACGATGCGCGCGGCTCTCTCGGTGGCGTCCATGGTCCCTCCCGTGACCGATAACGCCATGTTGTCCGTTTTGGCCGGGGATCGCAAGCCGAAGCACGCGGACCCGACTGCGCGGCATTCTCCGGCGGGACGCCTTTTTCAGCCCGGCATCTTGTCATTTGCTGCAACGCACCCCATCATGAGGATGTGTTCAACAAATCGAAAGGAGGTGATCCGATGTCGAGTGATTTCGTTTTCCAGAACGTGGCCTCAGCGGATTGCACTTTCGGGAAGCAGTCTTCCCGTTAAGGCGCGAGATGCGCGGCAGGTAGCCCGAAGGGGTTGCCGCCACAGGCCGCGCCATGGACGGAAACACGGAAGGCCGCCGGCTTCGAAAGAAGCGGCGGCCTTTTCCGTTGGGCCAATGTCGCCGGAGGCCACGGCGGTTCACTTGGCGATCGTCAGCCGCTCGATGTTCTGCACGATGGCATTGAACGCTTCGTTCAGTTCGGGACCCGTAGCCGCCTCGTAATAATGTTTCAGGGTGGACGTGTCCGCTGTCGAGCAGCCCTGGAGCACGCTCTTTGCCTGATCCCGCTCGGTCGATGTCATCGACGGATCGTCGAGATCGAAACCTATGGTGAAGATCTCGATGCCGTCGCGCTTCATGTTGTCGCAAATGCTTTCGGCATTGCTTCGCGACATCTGACCGGCATTCTGCGATCTGGGTGCGCTTCGCCCGCCGGCGAACGCCGTGTTGAACTGGCCGTCCGTCATCAGGATCGCGACCTTGCCGACCTTTCTGTTGTCGAAATTGGCGGGACCGGTGCCCAGCCGGGCGTTGACAATGGTCGAGCGCCAGGACGGCGAGAGCATGTAATAGCCCCATTGCACGGCGATGCCGCCGGCGGTCACGCCCGCCGCCTTGAAATCAGCAATCGTGTCGAGCAATTTCTGTTTGTCGGCTGTCAGCGGAATGAGCTCCGGCGTCGGGCAGGTACCCATGCGATCATCGCGGTTGACCTTGGCGAGATACTCCTGGTTCTGGTTGTTCCTGCGCAACTCGGACGGCCCGTCGGACGAGTAATCGGCATAGCCATCCTTGTCCTTGCGCTCGGTGGCGCATTTGTCGGGCCGCAGGGTCACGGATGAGCCAACCGGGATCGGTGCACCCGCTGATGGCACTGGTGGTGGCAGATTCGAGCCCCCTGCCTGCTCGACGAAAACGCTGTCGGCGAGGCCGCCCGTATTCACCGCTTCGGCATAGGGAACAATGGCCACGCGCACGCGCGGATTGTTCGGGTCGATGTTGTTGTCCAGCAGATTTTCTACGGCGGTTGAAGCGGCGGCCTGCAGGTCGCCGATCTTGTCGGTCTTTGCCCACCAGTTGGCGGCCATCGATCCTGTCACATCGAGCATCATCGCCACTTCGATGGTCTTGTCCGAATAAAGCGATGTCGTCGACGCGGTGACGCGTTTCGTATTGCCCATGCCGAAAACTGGGAAGAACAGGGCGACATCGACATGGGCGTCCGCCTGCACCGTGTTGGCGGTCCTGTCGACGATAAGCTTGTCGAGCACTATTTGGTCGGGCTGCAGAATGCCCGCCGTGCTGTTGGCCACGAGAAAGTTCTGCACCGCCTTGTTGGCGTCGGCCTCCTTGATGACCCCGGTCGTCAGGTCGCGGGCCGTCGATGTCACCGCGGCGTCGATCACCCCTTGCAGGCTCGATTTGGCGTTGTAGAGCTGCGAGATGTCGACCGAGAAGCCTGCGGCCAGCGCCAGGACCGAGGCAGCAAAGCTGAACAGGATCGCGAAATTTCCACCGCTGTGTCTGGCGAACCCGCCGACCGCGTGAACAAGACCCCCGTAATTTCGCATCCAACAGCCTCCGCTTGCCTCGGCCTCGTCGCCGCAATGAGGGCAATGCAGGATTCCAGCCGGAAGCCGCTCGTCAGGCGCCGGAACCGAGCCCCTAACCTTCAACCTTTTGTTTTTGTTGGACTTCGGCTGTGTCGAAGGTGAATGACTGGTAAACAAAAAGTCGCGGCATCAGCCGCGTTTACGGACTGCTTACCATGCTTGAATCGAGGCTATCGCGGACTGCTTCGCACCGTCCTGATGCGGCACATGCCTTCTGTGCCGCAACGGGCCAACTGTACCGAGATAGCCGAGTAAGTTGGGGCGCGAACGGAATCAAAATGTGTTGAGATTCAGGTCAGGCCATTTGCGAGCCGGCATCACCTGAATATCAACATACCTTAGGCCAGCATCTGTGCGCTGGCCGTCCTGTCGATACCGTGATGGGGCGGATTGAACAGATTGCCTTCCTGCTCATAGGTCCACACCTTGAACAGGCTGAGCCGGTGTGGACCAAAACTGTGCAGCAAAGGCACGTCGGTGGCGTCGCGGCCGCGCGCGATGACGACACGACCGGTCCTAGGCCGGTTGTGGCGTGGATCGAACGTGTACCATTTGCCGTCGACGAACACTTCCATCCACGCCGAGAAATCCATCGGCGCCGGATCGATCGGCACGCCGATATCGCCGAGATAGCCGTTCACATAGCGCGCCGGAATGTTCATGCAGCGGCAGAGCGTGATCGCCAGATGGGCGAAGTCGCGGCAGACGCCGACCCGCTCCTCATGCGCCTGCGCCGCCGTGCGGGTCGAACGCGCATAGCCATAGCCGAACGACAGCCGGTTGTGGACATAGTCGACGATCGCCTGCACCCGTGCCCAGCCGGAGGGAAGATGGCCAAACAGCTGCCAGGCGAGACTACTGAGGTGATCGGTCTCGCAATAGCGGCTGCCCAGGAGATAGACGAGCACATCGTCGGGTAATTCGGCCACCGGCACTTCCCGGGCCAGCGTGTTGACCTCGTCCGTCTCGCCACTGTCTTCGATCACTGCGTCATAGAGGATGCGAAAGGCGCCGGCTGGTGCGGTGAAGCGGCGGCAGCCATTGCCATGCAGGTCATGGTAGAGCTTGGTCGGCACCGAAGGCGAGGTCAGCACCCGCGTCTGCCGCTTGATGTCGGCTTGCCTGTCCTTGTGGATCTCGAGCAGCGAAATCACCGGCGTGGCCTCTGCGCACTCAATGGCGATTTCGTAGCCGAGCCGGATCAGCATCACAGGTCCCCTTCGATCGTCATGGAAAGCAATGCCGTTCCAACGTCGCGAGATGGCTGTGGTTCCCTGGACCGCCGCAAAATAGGCCCTCGTGCCTTTCCATGCCCGCGCCTTGACGTTACGGTTGGGCAGCCCTCCCTCGACACGCTCCCCCGACTTCAAGGAAAATCATGTTTGCTGGCAGAAAATTCGCGGCCTTCCTTTTCGACATGGATGGCACGCTCATCAATTCCATCGCCTCGGCGGAGCGGGTGTGGAGCGATTGGGCGCGCCGCCATGGCCTCGACGTCGCCGCCTTCCTGCCGACGATCCACGGCGTGCGGGCGATCGAGACCATCACCAACCTTGCCCTTCCAGGCGTCGACCCGGCGCATGAGGCCGACCTGCTGCTGAAGGCCGAGGCCGCCGATCTCGACGGCATTGTCCCGATCGCCGGCGCCGTGGCGTTTCTCAAGGCGCTGCCGGGCGAAAGCTGGGCGATCGTCACCTCGGCGCCACGCTCCCTGGCGCTTGCGCGCATGGAGGCTGCCGGCATTCCTGTCCCCGCGGTCATCGTTGCGGCTGAAGACGTTTCGCGTGGCAAGCCGGCCCCCGACTGTTTCCGGCTTGGCGCGCAACGGCTCGGCTTCGATGCGCGCGACTGCCTGGTGTTCGAGGATGCTCCGGCCGGCATCGCGGCGGCCGAGGCCGCGCAAGCCGCGGTCATGGTGATCAGCGCCACGCATTCGCACCCGCTGCCGACACTGCATGCCGCGATCCTGGGCTATGACAATGTCGGCATCACCATCGACGAGCGCGGTTGGCTGGCGCTTGAGGCGCAGCGCAACGCCGCTTGAGACCAATCCCTAAAAATCGCTGGTCAGCCCTTTGACTTCCCAGTCACCATAGCGGCCGGGTTCCTTGCCGCCACGGCCGCCGACTTCCTTCGGCAGCGCGGCTTCCTTGCTGCGATAATCCGTACGCCGCGCCTCGGCCTCGGCCAGCGCCCGCTGTGCGGCGGGCGACAGGTCTCTTGGCGGCGCATCGTCGTTCGGGCCGGCTGGCGTTTTGCTGGTCTGGTCGGTCATGCGATAGTCCCGGCAGATTGAAATGGGGGCAGGTGTTTCCCATCATATAGCCATGAACCCACGACGATCGACCCCCTTTCACCGCTTTCTGGACAGGAGCAGACGATGAACACCCTTCGCACCGCCATGCTTCTGGCCGCGATGACGGCGCTGTTCATGGGCGTCGGCTTCCTGATCGGCGGTTCGGGCGGCATGATGATCGCCCTGCTGATCGCCGCCGGCACCAATCTGTTCAGCTACTGGAACGCCGACAAGATGGTGCTGTCGATGAACCGCGCCGTCGAGGTCGATGAGAAGAACGCGCCGGAATATTACGCCATCGTCCAGGGGCTGGCCAAGCAGGCCGGGCTGCCGATGCCCAGGACCTATCTGATCGACAACCCGCAGCCCAACGCCTTCGCCACCGGCCGCAACCCGCAGAACGCGGCGGTCGCCGCCTCCACCGGGCTGCTGCAGCGGCTGACCCATGAAGAGGTCGCGGCCGTGATGGCGCACGAACTCGCCCACGTCCAGCACCGCGACACGCTGACCATGACCATCGTCGCCACCTTTGCCGGCGCCATCTCGATGCTCGGCAATTTCGCCTTCTTCCTCGGCGGCAACCGCGACAACAACAACCCGTTCGGTTTTGTCGGCGTGCTGGCGGCGATGATCGTGGCGCCCTTTGCCGCGATGATCGTGCAGATGGCGGTCAGCCGCACCCGCGAATACGAGGCCGACCGGCGCGGTGCCGAAATCTGTGGACACCCGCTGTGGCTGGCATCGGCGCTTGACAAGATCGCCCGCGGCGCCGAACGCATTCCCAACCCCGATGCGGAGCGCAATCCGGCGATGGCGCATCTCTTCATCATCAATCCCCTGCACGGCGAGCGCATGGACAATCTGTTCTCCACCCACCCGAGCACTGAAAACCGCATCACCGCATTGCAGAAGATGGCACGGCAGATGGCGGGCGGCAACCAGGCCGCCCCGCGCCCGACGCCAGCGCCTCGGCAGGCCGGGGAACAACAGCCGTCCGGCCCGTGGGGCCAGGCCCCTCAAGCGGAACAGCCGGCGGCACCGGAAAGGCCTAAGGCCAACCCATGGGGGCGCAATCCGACCGGACCCAAAGGCCGATGGTCGTGAGCGTGGCGGGATCTCGACGCGCAGGCTCAGGCAATCAGGATCATAGAGACGGCGGCGAATTCGTCGCCGGTCTCGCCGCCCGCAAGGCGGCGGCGCGGCTGCTTGCCGCTGTCATCGATGCCAGGACTCCGCTCGACGGACTGACCGACCACGAAAACGGCCATCCGCAATACAAGGCGCTCGATTTGCGCGATCGTGGCCTGGTGCGGGCAATCCTGGTCACCGCGCTGCGCTTCCGCATGACCATTACGGGCCTGCTGGCGCGGCGCCTGGAAAAGCCGCTGCCGCCCAACGCCACCGCTTTGTCGCATATGCTGCATGTGGCGGCCGCGCAGATCCTGTTCCTCGACATTCCCGACAGCGCCGCTGTCGACCTTGCGGTCACCCACGCCAAGTCCGATCCGCGCACGCAACGCTTTTCCGGCCTCGTCAACGGCGTGCTGCGCACGCTCGCGCGTGCCAAGGAAACCGAACTGCCCGCCGCTCTTGCCGCGACCGATGAAGCGCCAAAATGGTTTTCCGACCGGCTGAAGGCTGCCTATGGCGCCAATAAAGCGAAGCTCATTCTCGCCGCGCACCGGTACGAGGCGCCGGTCGACTTCTCGGTCAAGGCCGATCCCGAACTCTGGGCCGAAAAACTCGGCGGCATCGTGCTGCCGACCGGCACGGTGCGCGTGCAAAATCTTGCCGGTGCCGTCACCGACCTGCCCGGCTTCGCCGAAGGTGCCTGGTGGGTCCAGGATGCCGCGGCCAGCCTGCCGGCGCGGCTTTTCGGCGATGTCGGCGGATTGCGCGTCGCCGACCTCTGCGCCGCGCCCGGCGGCAAGACCGCGCAGCTGGTCCTGGCCGGCGCCCGGGTCACCGCCGTCGACACCTCGAAAAACCGGCTTGGGCGGCTGGCGCAGAATCTCGACCGCCTCGGCCTCTCGGCCGAAATCGTCCAGGCCGACTTGCTCAAATATGAGCCCACGGAGCTGTTCGACGCCGTGCTGCTCGACGCGCCGTGCTCGTCGACCGGCACGGTGCGCCGGCATCCCGACGTGCCATGGACCAAGACGGCGGCCGATGTCGAAAAGCTCGCCGACCTGCAAAGGCGGTTGCTCGCCCGCGCCGTCACGCTGGTCAGGCCCGGTGGCCGGATCGTCTTTTCCAATTGTTCGCTCGACCCGCTCGAAGGCGAAGACCTGTATCTGGCGTTTCTGAAGGAAACGCCAGTGGTCGTCGATGATCCGCTGCGGCAAGGCGAGATCGCCGGCATCGATTCGTTCCTGACGGCGCAAGGCACGCTGCGCACCACGCCCGCCGATCTCGACCTCGGCGCCCCGGAGCGCTCGGGGCTGGACGGTTTCTTCGCCGCGCGCATGCGCCGCGCCGGCTAAATGCATGTCGCCCAAAAGTGCGTAGCGGTTTTGGGACAACGACATGCATGGAACAAAAAGCAAGTCGCGTCGCGTCCGGCCGGCGGGTGCGGCGCTATTTGACTTAACTCACAGGATTTGCTGACTTTTTTAGGGAGAGTATAGGCCCCCGGACCTATACCCAGGAATTCGCCTTCGCACGACTCGTTCATTCATGTAAACTCTGCGCCGGGGTAGAGGACGGACCAGGAGGGCTTTTGGCACTGGCTGCCAGCAACACGACGCGTCTGTGGACGCTTGTCGCGAAGGAGTTCTGGCGCAAGACGCGCCGGCGTTTGCGCGCCGGGCCGGTCTATCGCTGGCGCTATTCCGGCCGCACGCCCGAACGCGTGCTGATCGCACCGCCGGACCTGCGGCTGGCCGACCCGCAGATCGCGCTCGAGATCTATTACGGCCGCTATCCCTTGTCGGGGCACCTGGTCGAAACCGGCGGCAAGTCGCCCTTCCAGATCAACGTGCCCAATCATGGCTGGCAAAAGACGCTGCATGGCTTTCGCTGGCTGCGCCACATGCGCGCCGCCGGCACCGAACTTGCCGCCGCCAATGCGCGTGCCCTGGTGTCCGACTGGATCGCCATGCACGGAAACAACATTGCCGGTATCGCCTGGGAGCCCGGGACGACGGCGAAGCGCGTCATCGCCTGGCTGCAGCATTCCTCCGTCGTGCTGCAGGGCGCAGAGTTCCCCTTCTATCGCGCCTTCCTGAAATCGCTGGCCGTCCAGATCCGCTACCTCAGGTCGATGGCGCGCGAAATGCCCGACGGCAAGGACCGGCTGCGCGCCCGCATAGCACTTGCCTTCGCCGCGCTTTCCCTGCCGGCGCCGGCTTCTGCGCTGCGCGGCGCCACCCGCAACCTCGCCGAGGAACTCAACCGCCAGATCCTCGCCGATGGCGGCCATATCTCACGCAATCCGATGTCGGTGCTGGAAATCCTCGCCGACCTTTTGCCGCTGCGCCAGACCTACGCCAACCAGGCGGAGACCCCGCCGCAGGCACTGATCGGCGCCATCGACCGCATGCTGCCGGCGCTGCGCTTCTTCCGCCACCAGGATGGCAGCCTCGCCCGCTTCAACGGCATGGGCGCCACCATCCATGACCGCATCGCCACCATATTGCGACATGACGACACCGCCGGCGCGCCGCTGCTGCACGCGCCGCATTCGGGCTATGAGCGGCTGTCGATGGGCGGCGTCACCGTCATCGCTGACACCGGCCTACCGCCGCCGGTCGATGTTTCCAACGCAGCGCACGCCGGCTGCCTTGCCTTCGAACTGTCGTCCGGCCGCCAGCATTACATCGTCAATGCCGGCATCGACACCTATGGCGCCGCCGAGTTCCGGCCGCTGGCCCGCGCCACCGCCGCGCACTCGACCGCCACCATCAACGACACCTCGTCGGCGCGCTTCAGCCATTCGCTGCGCGTCAACGACCTGCTTGGTTCGCCGCTGATCGGCGGCCCGCAGCATGTGCAGTGCAAGCGCATCGACCAGAAGGGCGTCCAGGGCTTCATCGCCCGCCATGACGGCTACGTCCCGCGTTTCGGCTTCCTGCACGAGCGCGAGCTGAAACTGTCGTCGAACGGCAATGTGCTGGCCGGCAGGGACCGGTTCCAGCGCCCCGGCAATGCCGCGATCCGCAACAATGGCCGTGACTTCATCACCGTGCGCTTCCATGTCCACCCCGACATCAACTTGCTGCAGGACGAACATGACCGCCTGGTGCTGACCGCCGAGCAGGCCGACAGCTGGGTGTTCACCTCGGGCGAAGTGGTACCTGAGGTCGAGGAATCGATCTATTTCGCCGGTCTTGGCGGCCCGCGCCGCAGCCGGCAGATCGTGCTTGCCTTCAAGGCGTCCGACATGTCCGAAGTCCACTGGCAACTGACGCGCACCAGCATCGTCGGCTATCCGGAAAACAACTGATTTGCCGCGCGAAGGCGGCCGGCTCGCTCAAGCCTGCTGCGGGATGCCGAAGGCCTCATAGGTGCTGAGCGTCGGCGGACCGGCGAAGGCGAAACGGATCTTGTCGACCATCGCCGCCGCCTGACCGCTGCGGTCATAGCGCTCCGCGTCCTCGACAGCGCTCCATACGGTGATTGCCATGAAAGTGTCAGGCGCCTGATGCTGCTGCAGCAGCACGGCGCTGATGTTGCCGTTTGCGGCGCGGATGGCTGGGATCGCCTCGGTTTCGTAGATCGCCCGCAACCGCTCGGTCGTATCCGGTAATGCCGTGAACTGGCCAATGCGGACAAATGCCATCAATGTTCCTCCATCGCGAGGGATCAGCCTATACCTTGGGCCGGCAAATTGCATATCAAACCGTCGAATGGTGCACGGCGCTTGATTTCCTGATGTCATGTGCTACGGCGCGGGCTTGCCCCTCCAGCCGTGAAAGGCCGCCAGCCCATGGCCGTCGCCGCCAAGAACATTCCCGCCCCGGACCTCGTTCCCGTACGCCGTGCCTTGCTTTCGGTGTTCGACAAGACCGGCCTCATCGACTTCGCCACGGCCTTGGCCGCGGCCGGTGTCGAACTGGTCTCGACCGGCGGCACCGCCAAGGCGCTCGCCGAGGCCGGGCTGGCGGTGCGCGACGTCTCCGAGCTCACCGGCTTCCCCGAGATCATGGATGGCCGCGTCAAGACGCTGCATCCTTCCGTGCATGGCGCGCTGCTTGGCGTGCGCGACGACCCCGAGCATGCGGCGGCGATGCGCAAATACGGCATCGAGCCGATCGACCTCCTCGTCTCCAATCTCTATCCGTTCGAGGAAGTCCGCCGCTCCGGCGCCGACTATGCGGCCATCGTCGAGAACATCGACATTGGCGGCCCGGCGATGATCCGCGCCTCGGCCAAGAATCATGCCTATGTCGCCATCGTCACCGATCCGGGCGACTATGCCTCGGTGCTGAACGCGCTGGAGATGAACATCGGCTCGCTGTCGCTGGATTTCCGCAAGAAGCTGGCGGCCAAGGCCTTTGCCCGCACCGCCAGCTATGACGCGGCGATTTCCAGCTGGTTCGCCGAGGCGCTGGAGATCGAGCATCCGACCTGGCGCGCCTTTGGCGGCCGGCTGGCCGAAGTGATGCGCTACGGCGAAAACCCGCACCAGAGCGCCGGCTTCTACGTCAATGGCGACAAGCGTCCAGGTGTCGCCACGGCGCGGCAGCTGCAGGGCAAGCAGCTCTCCTACAACAACATCAACGACACCGACGCCGCCTTCGAACTGGCCGGCGAGTTCGACCCCAGCCGCTCCGCCGCCGTCGCCATCATCAAGCACGCCAACCCGTGCGGCGTCGCCGAGGGCGCGTCGCTGAAACAAGCCTATGCCAAGGCGCTCGCCTGCGATCCGGTCTCGGCCTTCGGCGGCATCGTCGCATTGAATCGCACGCTCGACGCCGAAGCGGCGGAGGACATCGTGAAGACCTTCACCGAGGTGATCATCGCGCCCGATGCCACGGACGAGGCCGCGGCGATCGTTGCCGCGAAGAAAAACCTGCGCCTGCTGGTCACCGGTGGCCTGGCCGACCCGCGCTCGCCCGGCACGACGGTCAAGTCCGTTGCCGGCGGCCTGCTCGTCCAAGGCCGGGACAATGCCGTGGTCGAGGATCTCGAGCTGAAAGTGGTAACCAGGCGCGCACCGACGCCGGCGGAGATGGCCGATCTCAAATTCGCCTTCCGCGTCGCCAAGCACGTCAAGTCCAACGCCATCGTCTATGCAAAAGACGGCGCCACAGTCGGCATCGGCGCCGGCCAGATGAGCCGCGTCGATTCCTCCCGCATCGCCGCCCGCAAGGCACTCGACGCGGCCGAGGCTGCCGGCATGGCCGAACCGCTGACCAAGGGCTCGGTGGTGGCTTCCGATGCCTTCTTCCCCTTCGCCGACGGTCTGCTTGCCGCAGTCGCCGCCGGCGCCACCGCCGTCATCCAGCCCGGCGGCTCGATGAACGACAAGGACGTCATTGCGGCCGCCGATGAACATGGCATTGCGATGGTGTTTACCGGGGTCAGGCATTTCCGGCACTGAGCACTTTTACCCTCCCCTCGATGGGGAGGGTCGGTGCGCTCGCTTGCGAGCGCGCCGGGGTGGGGTAATGGCGCTGACCCCCACCCCGCTCCGCTTCGCGGATCGACCCTCCCCACAAGGGGGAGGGTAAGGCGCTACTCCGACGGCCGATCCGCCGGATACGGCGTGCGAACCAGTATTGCCATGCCGATGCCGAGGAACAGGATGATCACGGCCATGCCGAGCCGCGCCGAGTCGGAGAGCGCGGTGATGGTCGCCACCAGGAACGGCGCCAGGAAGCTGGTCGCCCGACCGGCCAGCGCGTAGATGCCGAAATAGCGGCCGGATTCCGCCGCTGTCACGCTGCGCGCCATGTAGGAGCGCGACGACGCCTGCACGGGGCCGAAAGCCAGGCCGATCAACAGCCCGTAGAGGATATAGGCCTTTTCGGCCGCCGTGCCGAACAGCCCGCCTGAATCGGTGGTCGGGAGCTGGATCAGGCCCAGCAGCGTGAAGCCCGGCCCCGTCGAGATGACGCCTATGGTTGCTATCGACAGCATGACCAGTGCGATCATCACCACGGCCTTGGAGCCGAGCGCGGTGTCGAGGCGTGCCGCGATCCAGCAGCCGAAGATGGCGACGACATTGAGGATGATGCCGAACATGCCGATCTCGGTGATCGACCACTGGAACATGCCCGCCGCGAAGGTGCCGCCAAGCGCCAGCAGCGCGTTGACGCCGTCCTGGTAGATCATGCGGGCGACGAGGAAGCGGAAGATGCCGCCGCGCCTGCGCACCTCGGCCAGCGTCGATTTCAGCTCCGACAGGCCTTCCCGCACCGCCGGCCCGATCGGGATGCCCTTGATGGCGTCGGGCGTAAAGAAGAACATCGGCAGGATGAACAGGAAATACCAACCGGCCGACAGCGGTCCGGTGGCGCGCGCATCCTCGCCGAGCTTCGGATCGAGCCCGAACAGCGGGTCGATGCCGATGATCGTCTTGCCGGTCTCCGGCGAGCCGGCGAGGCAGGTGACGACAAAGATCAGCGCGATCATGCCGCCGAGATAGCCGAGACCCCAGGCCGTGTTGGAGATGCGGCCGATCTCGCTCTTCGGCACCAGCCGCGGCATCATCGAATCGTTGAACACGGTAGAAAATTCCGCTGCTACCGACGCCAGCGAGAACAAAGCCACGACCAGGAACAGGTTCGAGCCGGGTGCGGCAAACCAGAGCAAAGCGAGACTGGTGATCTTGATCGCGGCGAAGAAAGCGATCCACGGCTTGCGCGGCCCGGTCTGGTCGGCGATCGAACCGAGGATCGGTGAGAGCACGGCGATGACCAGTCCTGCCGCGGCGATACCGTAGCCCCAGACCGCTTGGCCGGTGTTGGGATCGCCAGCCATGCGCGAGACGAAATACGGACCGAAGATGAAAGTGGTGACGACCGTGAAGAACGGCTGCGCCGCCCAGTCGAAGAACATCCATCCCCAGATGCCGCGCCCGGACGCCCGCTGCACTGTCTCTACCGCCATGATGATCCCCTCGGCCCCACCCGCATCGGCGCCATGTCTGCATGTTTCTGATGCCCATGCAAATGACAAGCCTCGCGAGCGCCCACCCCTACCTCCCCCTTGTGGGGAGGTCGGAACGAAGGTCCGCGTGGGGTCGGCGCCGCCCCCACCCCGCTGCTTCGCAGCGACCCTCCCCACAAGGAGGAGGGTAGGCCTCCGAAGCCTCACATCCCGGTCAGATCGCTCATCAGCCCAGACGCCACCGACAGCCGCGACACGGTGATGTCGCCGCCTTCGGTCAGCGCCTGCAGCCGCTCGCGGATGCGCGCCACGCGCTCGCCGCCGGCTTCCAGCCAGGCCGCCACCGGATCCGCTGCCTTGGCATGGCCGGTGAGCGCCGCGACCGCGATGCCGCGCCGCGCCGCGCCGATCGTGTCGGTGGCGCGCGACAGCGCCAACTGGTCGTAGTAGTCCGACGGCGTGATCGAGCGCGCCGCGTCCTCGACACGCGGGATGCGGAAGGCATCGCTGACCGCAAAGAAAGCCTTGGCGGCGGCGACAATGTCGGCGCCGGCCGTGCGCGCCGTCAGCGCGATGTCGGGGACGAGTTCCGCCACCTCGCTCAGCGCCAGCTGCTCGGCCAGCCTTTCCGGCGCGCCGGCCTTGAACAGCCCGTGCCGCTTCTCCTCGATCCGCTCGCGCGAAAACGCCGGCAGCAGCGAAACGAGCTTCGGCTCCAGCGCCTTGCGCGCGTCCTGCAGCTCGGCGATGCGTTGGCCGAGCGGCGCCGTGCCGGCATCGTTCTTCAGATACCAGCCGCTGGTCACATAGATCAGCCTGCTGACCATCTGGTAGAGATCGAGCTGCACCTGGCCGTCGATCTGGTTATCGAGCGCATCGATCTCGCTATAGAGCGCCGGCAGCGCAAAGCCGTCTCGCACCACGGCAAAGGTGCGCACCACGTCGGCGGCGGTGCGCCCGGTGGCTTCCTGCAGCCGGTTGACGAAGGACGGGCCGCCGCGATTGACCAAATCGTTGGCGACGACGCGGGCGATGATCTCGCGGCGCAGCCGGTGACCGTGGATTTCGGCGGCGTATTTCTTCGCCATCCGGTCCGGGAAATAGCCCATCAGGTCACGGTCGAAATGCGCATCGTCAGGCACGTCGCTGGCGACGATGTCGGAAAACAGCACGATCTTGGCATAGGCGAGCAGCACGCCGAGCTCGGCCCTGGTCAGCGGCTCGCCGCGCGCCTCGCGCTCGGCAAGGGCAGCCGGCGACGGTAGCGTCTCCACGGCGCGGTCTAGCAGCCCGCGCGCTTCGAGCGCCGACATGAAGCGGGCCTGGTGCGCGATGTCGGCAAGGCCGCGCTTGCGGGCGATCGAAAGCGCCAGCGTCTGCTGGTAGTTGTTGGAGAGTACAAGGCCGCCGACCTCGCCGGTCATCTCGGCCAGCAGCTTGTTGCGCGCCGGTCGCGTCAGCGATCCCTTGCGCATGGCCGACGCCAGCGCGATCTTGATGTTGACCTCGACGTCGGAGCAGTTGACGCCGCCCGAATTGTCGATGGCGTCGGAATTGCAGCGGCCGCCATTCATGCCGAACTCGATGCGGGCGCGCTGCGTGACGCCGAGATTGGCGCCCTCGCCGATCACCTTGGCGCGCACGTCGAGCGCGGTGATGCGGATGGCATCGTTGGCGCGGTCGCCGACCTCGGCATTGGTTTCGGTGGAGGCCCTGAGATAGGTGCCGATGCCGCCGAACCACAGGAGGTCGACCGGCGCCTTGAGGATGGCGGTCATGATCTCGGCCGGCGTGGCGGTCGTCTTTGTCAGGCCGATCGCCGCCGCGGCCGCCGCCGGCAAGGTGATCGACTTCTGGCTGCGCGAGACGATGACGCCACCCTCCGACAGCTTCGTCTTGTCATAGTCCTGCCAGCTCGAACGCGGCAGCGCGAACATGCGCTCGCGCTCGGCCATCGAGGCCGCCCTGTCGGGATCGGGATCGATGAAGATGTCGCGATGGTCGAAGGCGGCGATCAGCCTTGTCTGCGGCGACAACAGCATGCCGTTGCCGAACACGTCGCCCGACATGTCGCCGACGCCGACGACAGTGAAAGGTGAGGTCTGGATGTCGCGGTTGATCTCGCGGAAATGCCGCTTGACCGCTTCCCAGGCGCCCTTGGCGGTGATGCCCATCTTCTTGTGGTCATAGCCGGCAGAGCCGCCGCTGGCGAAGGCATCGTCGAGCCAGAAGCCATGCTTCTCGGAGATCGCGTTGGCGGTGTCGGAGAAGGTCGCCGTGCCCTTGTCGGCGGCGACGACGAAATAGGGATCGTCCCGGTCGCGCCTCATGACGCCGGCCGGCGGGATGACCCCGTCCAGGCCGATATTGTCGGTGATCGACAAAAGGCTGGAGACGAAATTCTTGTAGGCCGAGGTGCCGACCTCGAAGATCGCGTCTCGGCTGCCGCCCGTCGGCAGGCGCTTGGGGAAGAAGCCGCCCTTGGCGCCGACCGGCACGATGACGGCGTTCTTGACCTGCTGCGCCTTGACCAGGCCGAGCACCTCGGTGCGGTAGTCCTGGGCGCGGTCCGACCAGCGCAGGCCGCCGCGCGCCACCGGGCCGAAGCGCAGATGCACGCCCTCGACCTCGGAACCGTAGACGAAGATCTCACGCCATGGCCGTGGCGCCGGCAGTCCCTCGATCGCCTGCGAGTCGAGTTTGATCGCCAGCGACTGGCCCTTCTCGTTCGTATCGGCAACGAAATGATTGGTGCGCAGCGAGGCCTCGATCAGATTGAGGTAGCGGCGGATGATGGTGTCGTCGTCGATGTTGGGCACATCCTCCAGCGCATCCCTGATCTTGGCCTTGAGGTGCTTTGCCGCCACCACGCCCTCTGTCTCCGCCATCGAGCCGAGGCGGGCGATGAACAGCGCGTGCAGGCCGCGCGCGATCTCCGGATAGCGGTTAAGCGCCGCGGCGATGAAATCCTGGCTTTGCGGAATGCCGACCTGCTGCAGATAGCGGCCATAGGCGCGCAGGATGGTGATTTCGCCGGACCACAGGCCGGCGGTCTGGGCCAGACCATTATAGCCATCATTGTCGACGTCGCCGCGCCACACCGACAGGAAAGCGTCCTCGAACAGCGCGCCGCCATCGGTAAGGTCGATCGGGTTGCCGTAGCTGTTCTCCAGTTCCATGTCGTGGATGAAGACCATGCCGGGCTGATCCCCGTTGATCATGCCGGTCGCGTCGTCGCCGACCTCGAAGGTTCGCTCGCTGATGACGCGGAAGCCGATGTTTTCCAGCACCGGCACGCGCCGCGACAGCGCCACCGGGCTGCCGTGGTGATAGATCTTCAGCGCCGCCTGGTGCGGCTTCTGCTCGCCATGGCGGTAATAGTCGATGGCGATCGGATTGGCGGCGCTGATCCTGGCGATGCGCCCGGCATCGGCCAGCGCCACGGCCGGCGAGAAACTATCGCGATAGCTTTCGGAAAACCGTGCGGCGATCGCCGTCCGTGCGGGATCGGCTCCAGTCTCGGCCGCTGTTTCCCGAAGCGCGTCGTCCCAGGTGCGGACAATGTCGCGGATCGCTTCCTCGATCGTCGCCTGCTCGATTTTCGGCGTCTTGCCGCCGGAGCGGCCTATGATGAAATGCACCCGCGCCAGCCCGCCTTCCGGAAAGGCCGGGTAGTAGGCCGACAACCGCCCCTCGAACGCCGTTTTCAGATAGGCGCCGATCTTCTCGCGCACGACGCTGTCGTAACGGTCACGCGGCACGAAGACGAGGATCGAGACAAAGCGGTCGAACTGGTCGGCACGCACCAGCGCCCTGACGCGGGGACGCTCCACCAGGCCCAGAATAGCCTCGGCGTGCTTGCGCAGGATCGGCACCGGGACCTGGAACAGTTCGTCGCGCGGATAGCTCTCCAGCACGTTGATCAGCGCCTTGCCGGAATGATCACCCGGATTGAAGCCGGATTTGGCAATGATGGTTTCGGCCTTCGACCGCAGATACGGTATCTTCATCACCGAGCGCGTGTAGGCGGTCGAGGTGAACAGGCCGACGATGCGCAGTTCGCCCGACAGCACACCCTTGGCGGTGTAGGTCTTGACGCCGATGTAATCGAGATAGATGCGGCGGTGCACGGAAGACTTGGCATTGGCCTTGGTGACGATCAGCGGCTCCGGCCCATGCAGGAAGGCGCGAATCTCGGGCGTGGTGGTCACCGCTTCGGTGCCGCGCCGCAGCACCAGCACGTCGGGATCGGACAGGATGCCGAGGCCGGGCTTGTCGGCGCGCTCCAGCATGCCGCTCTTTTCGCTGCCGGTGTATTTGAACTCGCGCATGCCGAGGAAAGTGAAGTTGTCGTCCCGCAACCATTCGAGGAAGGCTATCGCCTCGGTGACGCTGGTCTTGTCGAGTGGCACCGGCGAGTAGCGGAATTCGGAGATCGCCTGGTCGAGGCGGGCCAGCATCGGCTTCCAGTCGGTCACGGCGGCGCGCACCTGGCCGAGCAGCTTCTTCAATCGACCGGCCAAGGCTTCGGCCTGGTCGGGCGGCAGGCGGCCGATATGGACATGAATCACGCTCAGCCGGTCATGGCCGGTGTCGCCCTTGGCGGGGCCGCCGTCACCGAGGATTTCCTCGACGCCGCCCTTGCCGTGCCTGACGACGATCACCGGATGGGTAACCAGCAAAGGCTCACCGGCACTATCGGTGATCTCGCCAAGGACGGAATCGAACAGGAACGGCATGTTGTCGTTGACGACGGTGATCACCGTCACCGGGCGGCCTTGGCGAACGACCTCGGAATCGACATCTATGGCGACGACGCAATCGCCCTTTTTATGTCTGGCGACAGCGCGCCCGGCGAGATCGGCGGCGCGCACGAGATCGGCGACGTCATAGGCGGCAATGTCTTCTGCAGGAGCTCGTGCCAACAGATAGTCGGCGAGCTTGCCGGACCTGTCTTCTGCCTTTGCCGCGCTCTTTTTTGGCGGATTTGCGGTTTTTGGATTGGCCATGACGCTATTCCCTCCCGTCGAATGCTTTTACGGCTATCGTAGCAGATGACCGCTGTTTGGCGACAAAGGTTTGACGGCTTGCCGAGAATTATCGGAATTCGGCGGCAAGCCATCATCCAACCAGGAGAAACGACACATGACCGGCAAAATTTCAGCGCTTGATCTGGCCTCGGGAGAGCTGAGCGAGCCGACAAAGGCCTATTTCGCCAAATGCGAGGAAAAGCTCGGCCTGGTTCCCAACGTGCTCAAGGCCTATGCCTTCGACGACAAGAAACTGCGCGCCTTCACCGACATGTACAACGACCTGATGCTGGGTGAGTCCGGCTTGTCGAAGCTGGAGCGGGAGATGATCGCCGTTGCAGTCTCCTCCATCAACCATTGCTACTACTGCCTGACCGCGCATGGCGCCGCAGTGCGCCAGCTGTCGGGTGACCCGGCGCTCGGCGAGATGATGGTGATGAATTTCCGCGCCGCCGATCTCTCGCCAAGGCAGACCGCGATGCTCCAATTCGCCGTCAAGCTGACGGAGGAGCCGGCCAAGATCGTCGAGGCCGACCGGGCCGCACTGCGAAAGGCCGGCTTCAGCGACCGCGACATCTGGGACATCGCCTCGACCGCGGCCTTCTTCAACATGTCGAACCGGGTGGCCGCCGCAATCGACATGCGGCCGAACGACGAATACCACGCCATGGCGCGTTGAGGCTCGCGGAGGCCCAACGCGCCTAATATTAGTCATCTCTCATTTCCGTTGCGTGTTTGCCGGTTTGGTCCGATGATCGGCGGGCGGCATGACCGCATGCCGGTTCAATGCCGCTCATCACGGGAGGAGAACATGGCGAAGTTTCTCTATGTCTATCACGGCTCCGGCAAGATGCCGACGAGCGAAACCGAGCGAAAGGCCATGACCGACGCCTGGACAGGCTGGTTTGGAAAGCTTGGCTCGGCCGTTGTCGACCAAGGCAATCCAGTCGGCATGTCGAAGACCGTCCTGCCAGGCGGCAAGATAGAAAACAACGGCGGCAGCAACCCGACCGGCGGCTACTCGATCATCGAGGCCAAGGATATCGACGATGCCGCCGAGAAGGCCAAGGGCTGCCCGATGCTGGCCATGCCGAACTGCAACGTCGAGATCGCACCGATCATCAATATGATGGCCTGACGCCTCGCCTCAGGATCATGCTCAAGACCGCGCCGCGATCGCTGCGGCGGCGCCGGCCATCGTGGTGGCGCTGACGCGGTTGGCGATCTTCATGGCGCGCTTGCTCTTCAGCAGCTTGCGCGCCTGCGCGGCGGCGAGCACCCAGGCGAGATCGATGGCGATCAAAACCACCGCCATGGTCGCCGTGAGCTCGACCCAGCCGACGATGCTGACCGAGGCGAGGTCGATGATGGTCGGCAGCAGCGCCAGGTAGAACATCATGATCTTGGGGTTGCCGAGCGTCACCGCCATGCCGGCGAAGAACAGCTTCACGGCTGAATCCTCGCGCGGCATCTCGCCCTCTTCGGCATCGACCGGCGCCGTCCACATCTTCCAGGCAAGGTAAGCGAGATAGGCGACACCGACCCACTTCACGACGACAAAGGCGAAGTGAAAAGTCTGCGCCACCACGGCAAGTCCGAACACTGCCAGCGACAGCCAGATGCCCTCGCCGATCCACATGGCGAGCAGGAAGGGGAACACGTCGCGAAAGCCCTTCGCGATGACGCGTGCGACCAGTGCCGCGATCGACGGACCGGGTGAGCCGGCGGCAACGAACAAGGCGGCGGCGAAAATCAGCAGCGAGGTGAGATGCATGGCACTGCCTCCAAACGGTTGAAGGGCGGACGATATCCGATCGACATCGCCGCTTGCAACGCCGGTGGCAGCGGATCCCGGACTGGCTCCGCGTTTGGCCATGCCCTTGACTGCCATGCCCGACTTGCAGTCAGGTTGATCTTGCCGAGCAGGCGGAAGGAGGCGTTTTCGTGGTTGTGCCAAGGCGCGCGGTCGTTCGACGGTTCTCCATGCTGGCTGTCCTGGCAGCCATCATGGCGCTGAGCGGAGGGCTCCAGGCTGTCGCATCGTCGGGAAAGCCGCCGAAATATGATCACGTGGTTGTCGTGATCATGGAGAACCACAGCTTTGAGCAGATTTCCCTGGCGAGGCGAGCCGCCCCCTATTTGAACAGGCTGGCAAAGGGCGGCGCGCTGTTCGAACAATCCTATGGGGTTGCTCACCCCAGCCAACCCAATTACCTCGCGCTGTTCAGCGGCCTGACACAAGGCGTCCATGACGATGGCATGCATAGCTTTGCAGCGCCGAACCTGGCCGCTCGTCTTCGGGCTCATAGCAAGACGTTCGCGGGCTACGTCGAAGCCAGATCGCCGCGAAAACACAATCCCTGGGAATCGTTTGCGGATTCAAAGGGATTTGAGAAGCCTTTGGCCCAGTTCCCTCGCGACTATGCGAAGCTACCATCCGTTAGCTTCGTAATCCCCAATCTCGATAATGACATGCATGATGGCACAATAGAGGCGGCGGATGCCTGGTTGAAAACTTACCTTGGGGGCTACGCGGCTTGGTCGAAGAAAAACAACAGCCTTTTTATAGTGACGTTCGATGAAGACGACTACCATACAGAGAATCATATATTTACTGTATTCTATGGATTTGGAGTTGAACCAGGGCGTTACTCCGAAAAGGTCGATCACTATTCCGTCTTGCGAACCATTGAAGACATCGAGAGCATACCCCCCTTGGGCACCAGCGTCATCAGAACGGTGATCGCAAGTGGCTGGAGCCGGCGGTAGTTTCCCACCTTCCGTCGCCAAATGATCGCCCCCGAATAACGTCGGAAGCCATCATTCGTTCGAAGTTACTGCCTCCCTTGCGGTCCTTGTTGGCTACGGCTAGAAGACGCGCCGCGAAACATTTTCGAGCTTCACCTTGCCTCAGTAACCGCCGGTCTCGTCAACTCCCCCGACACACTTGCATGGCGCCGCACCCGCGGTGCCTGTTTCATGTTCACGTGTTCCTCTGGGCGGCGGTTCGCGACCGGTTTGGCACTGCTGAACCACTGTCGCGCGCTTTCCGCCAGCGACACTTGACCATCTCCGCAGCCGACCGCCACGCCGCGCCCGCATGGGCATCTCGATCGTGCCGACCTGATGAACTTCCCGACGGGAAGGGCTTATCGGCATGTCCGGCACTCTACGCATCCACTGGGCTATCGCGCCCGAAATCGCACCTCAGCCGCTGATCAACTGCAATCGCTGCGGCGGCGTGAAGGCCTATCGCTGCAGCGGAAAATTCCGCGTCAACGCCAATGGCAAGCGCATCGACGTGTGGCTCATCTATCGCTGCGTCGACTGCGACAATTCCTGGAATTTCGGCATTTTCGAGCGCTGCAACCGCCGCGACATCGAACCGGCCCTGCTGCAGGCGCTCGAAAGCAACGACCCGGGACTGGCGCGGCGCCATGCCTTCGACGTCGTCGCCTTGCGCAACCAGGTGGGACGCGTCGAGGAGTTTCCCGATGTCGCGGTGCATAAGCGGCTGCTTGGCGGCGCCAGGGAAACCGCGTTGGCCCTGGAGCTCCAGCTCGGGCTCGAAATGCCGACATCGCTCCGGCTCGATCGTCTGCTCGCCAATGAACTCGGCATCTCGCGCTCGCGGCTCCTGGCCTTGGAGGAGCGGCGCCTGCTGGTCGTCGATCCGGACGGCGCCAAAGCCTTGCGCAAGCCGGCCCGCCAGGGAATGACGGTCCGCATCGACCTGGCCGGCGAGCCGGACCAGGAAGCGATCATCTGTGCTGCCGGCGGGTAAACGAGAGAGGGGCGGAACACCTTGTGCTCCGCCCCTCTGGGAAAATCGTCGGAAGAAAAACTTATGCCGCGCCGACCGCCTTGGACGACTTCTCGAACCGCTTGCGCTCGTTCGGATCGAGATAGAGCTTGCGCAGCCGAATGGTCTTCGGCGTCACCTCGACCAGCTCGTCGTCCTGGATCCAGGCCAGCGCGCGTTCCAGCGTCATGCGGATCGGCGGGGTGAGCTTGACCGCCTCGTCCTTGCCGGCAGCACGGATGTTGGTCAGCTTCTTGCCCTTCAGCACGTTCACTTCGAGGTCGTTGTCGCGGGAGTGGATGCCGATGATCATGCCCTGATAGACCTTGACGCCCGGATCGATGACCATCGGGCCGCGGTCTTCCAGGTTCCACATGGCGTAGGCGACCGATTCGCCCTGCTCGTTGGAGATCAGCACGCCGTTGGTGCGCCCCGGCAGTTCGCCCTTGTAGGGCTCGTAGGCATGGAACAGCCGGTTCATCACGGCGGTGCCGCGCGTGTCGGTCAGAAGTTCCGACTGGTAGCCGATCAGGCCGCGCGTCGGCGCGTGGAAGACGATGCGCTGGCGGTTGCCGCCGGAGGGGCGCAGTTCGACCATCTCGGCCTTGCGCTCCGACATCTTCTGCACGACCACGCCGGCATGTTCCTCGTCGACGTCGATGACGACTTCCTCGACCGGTTCCAGCAATTCGCCGTTCTCGCCCTTCTGCATGACGACGCGCGGCCGCGACACGGCGATTTCAAAGCCTTCGCGGCGCATCGTCTCAATCAGCACGGCAAGCTGCAATTCGCCACGGCCTGAGACGAAGAACGAATCCTTGTCGGGCGATTCCTCGATCTTCAGCGCGACATTGCCTTCGGCTTCGCGCAGCAGGCGGTCACGGATGACACGGCTGGTCACCTTGTCGCCTTCGGTGCCGGCGAGCGGGCTATCATTGACCAGGAAGGACATCGTCACGGTTGGCGGATCGATCGGCTGCGCATGCAGCGCCTCGGTCACCGACAGGTCGCAGAACGTGTCGGCGACGGTACCCTTGGACAGGCCGGCAATAGCGACGATATCACCCGCCTGGGCTTCCTCGATCGGCTGGCGCTCGAGGCCGCGGAAAGCCAGGATCTTCGAGATGCGGCCGGTTTCGATCTGCGTGCCGTCATGGTGCAGCACCTTGACCGCCTGGTTGGCCTTCAGCGTGCCGGATTCGATACGGCCGGTGATGATGCGGCCGAGGAAAGGGTTGGCTTCCAGGATGGTGCCGATCATGCGGAACGGGCCGGGATGGACGGTCGGCGCCGGCACATGCTTGATGACGAGATCGAACAGCGGCGCAAGCTGCTGGTCCTTGGGACCTTCCGGATTTTCCGAAACCCAGCCATCGCGGCCCGAACCGTAGAGGATCGGGAAGTCGAGCTGCTCGTCGGTGGCGTCGAGCGCGGCGAACAGGTCGAAAACCTCGTTGACCACCTCGACATGGCGGGCGTCCGGGCGGTCGATCTTGTTGATGACGACGATCGGCTTCAGCCCGACCTTGAGCGCCTTGCCGACGACGAATTTGGTTTGCGGCATCGGGCCCTCGGCGGCATCGACCAAGACGATCGCCGAATCCACCATCGACAGGATGCGCTCGACCTCGCCGCCGAAATCGGCGTGGCCGGGGGTGTCGACGATGTTGATGCGGGTGTCCTTCCAGTCGACCGAGGTCGCCTTGGCCAGGATGGTGATGCCGCGCTCCTTTTCCAGGTCGTTGGAATCCATGGCGCGCTCGGCGACGCGCTGGTTGTCTCGGAAGGAGCCGGACTGCTTCAAAAGCTGGTCGACAAGGGTGGTCTTTCCATGGTCGACGTGCGCGATGATCGCGATATTACGGAGTTTCATGTTCTGGGTCTCGGAAGCGTTGCAGGCAGCAGGCCAAAGGCGCTGCCTCTTTCGGTTGCGCGGCTCATACAGGGTTTTTCGCAGTTGCGAAAGGGGAAGCGCGACACCAAATACTCATCAAATCTTAAGCATCTGCGTGTGAGATGATTTTGTTAACCAAGGCGGGAACCTTTCAGGGCCCGAGCAGTTCGACCGACATGACCGATAAACTCAACCGATTTTGGCCGCTCATCGCTTCGGTGGCCTTTGCCTTGCTGTTGGTGGCCAATGCCGCGCAGTCGGCTGCCGCGACCCAGAAAGGCGCGCGCGCCGTTGCGCAGTCAGACGCCCGGACCGCCGAACAGGCTTTTGCCGATGCGCCCGACGGCGTTGACCCGATGGTGACGGGACCGGTCAGCGCCGCCTTCAAGCAGCGCCAGGACGCCGCCAACTGCGACAGCGCCGTGTGGCCGAACATTCCGATGGTCTGCTACCCGGACTGACCGCACATAAATTGCCGTCTCGGACAGCGGCAACCATCGACACGCCCTGAACGCACAAGGCGGTCTGACGGCCGTCAGCTCGCCTCTCGCCTTACGCGGCTTGCGGTTCCGGATCGAAAGCCGGCTGGCTGGTGTTGATCAGCAGCGAAATACAGGCGGCCGCGATGGCCGTCATGCCGGCGATGAGGAAAGCCAGTTCGTAATTGCCCTGCAGCTCGCGCATCGTGCCGCCGAAGGCGGCCGCGGTGGCCGCACCGACCTGATGGCCAGCGACGATCCAGCCGAATACGATCGGGCCGCTGCGGTCGCCAAACGCCTCGTTGGCAAGCCGTAGCGTCGGTGGCACGGTGGCGATCCAGTCGAGGCCGTAGAGGACGGCGAAGATGATCAGGCTGGTCGCCGAGAAGCCGGAATAGGGCAGGTAGATCAGCGACAGGCCGCGGATGGCATAGTAGACGCCGAGCAGCTTGCGCGGATCGAAACGGTCGGTGAGCCAGCCCGACAGCGTCGTGCCGATCAGGTCGAAAATGCCCATCATCGACAACAGGCCGGCGGCCTGCACCTCGCCGATGCCCATGTCGCCGCAGAAGGCGATCAGGTGCGTGCCGACCAGCCCGTTGGTGGTGAAGCCGCAGACGAAGAAGGTGGCGAACAGGTACCAGAACACCCGCGTGCCGGCGGCGCGGCGCAGCGTGTTCAGCGTATGCGCCAGGAAATTGCCCTGCGATGCCGGCGGCACCGGCGGCACGTCGTCGGCCTCGGCGCCATAGCGCACCATGCCGATCGAGGCCGGGCGCTCCGGCACCAGCAGCCAGACCAGCGGCAGCAGACAGGCCGTGGCCACCGCGACGGCGATGGCGACCGGCTTCCAGCCGCCCGATTGCGCCAGCGAGGCGAGCAGCGGCAGGAACACCAGCAGGCCGGTGGCGCTGGAGGCCGACATCAATCCCATGACCAGGCCGCGATTGGTCTTGAACCAACGGTTGACGATGGTGGCGCCGAGCACGCTGGCAACAGCGCCGGAGCCGATGCCCGAGAAGACGCCCCAGGTGATGAAGAGATGCCAGGGCTTGGTCATCAGCAGGCTGAGAGCGGTCGAACCCGACATCACCAGCAGCGATGCGATCAGCGTGCGGCGCAGCCCGATCCGCTCCATCAACGCGGCGGCGAACGGACCCGTCAGACCATAGAGCAGGATGCCGACGCCGGCCGCCAGCGAGATGACATCGCGCCGCCAGCCGAAGCTGTTTTCCAGCGGCAGCATCATGACGGCGGGCGCCGAGCGCAGCCCTGCGGCGATCAGCAGGCAGAGGAAGATGACGCCGACCACCACGAAGGCGTAGCGCTGGCCAAACGGACGGGATTGAGCTATCATGTTACTGACCGGTACGTTGCAAGATGGGAGCATGTATACGTACCGATCGGTAACATTGTCAATCGAGTCCCACGATGCCAACCGACAAAAATATTGAACTGTCCATCAGCGACGATCATGCATCGGCGCCGCCGAAGGCGGCCAAGAAGATCCTCGACGTGGCGTATGACCTTTTCTACCGGCGCGGCATCAGGGCAATCGGCGTCGACGAGATCGTCAAACGCGCCGGCGTCACCAAGCCCAGCCTCTATCGCAGCTTCCCTTCCAAGGACGAATTGGCCGCTTCCTATCTTCGGCAATACGATCTTGAATATTGGGAACGTTTCGACGAGGCCGTCAAAGCCCATCCGGACGACCCGCGCGCGCAGATCAAGGCTTTCCTGACCCGCATTGGCAAGCGCACGCAGGTGGCCGACTATCGCGGCTGCGGCATGACCAACGCGGCGGTCGAGTATCCCGACCACAGCCATCCGGCCCGCGTGGTGAGCGAAGCCAACAAGCAGGAACTGCGCCGCCGGCTGCGCGTCATGGCCGCCGCGATGGGGGCGCAAGACGCCGACACTCTGGGTGACGGGCTGCTGCTTTTGATCGAAGGCGCCTATATCAGCGGCCAGCTGTTCGGCCTCGGCGGCCCCGCCCAGTCGGTGGCGACGAACGCCGATCTGCTGATCGAAGCGAGCTTGAAGAAATAGCGTTTGGCGATACGTTGCTCCGGCCTAACTGGAGATTGTCGTCATGCGTGCCACTCTGATCCCGCTTGCGCTTGCCGGCCTGTGTCAGGTGGCTCGTGCCGGCGACATATCCAGCGCCTATACCGATCTCGACTCGAAGAAGGATTGCGTGACCTATGCGCAGGCTGCGGAAGGCGACGGCGACTGGGCCGATCTCGCCTGTTCGGGCTATCGTGGCTATCCCGTGCTCATCGCCTATGACGACGCCCGTGAATCGCTGTTCTACGGTTTTCCGCCCGGCGGCGACATGACGTCCGTCTGGGAAAGTTTTTCAGGCTTCAATTCGTCCGCGGCCAAGGTTGAATGGCGCATCGAAACCAATGGCGACAAGGCCGTGCCCTTCGCGGTCATCCACCGCCGCACGATCAGCGATGCCGAGGTTCAGGACAAATCGACGGACGTGCTGCTTGTCGCCAAGGTCGGCCAGATGGACGCGCGAGAAAGCTGCACGGTCGGCCTCGTGCTGGCCACCGGCAACCCGCAAGCCAACGATCAGGCGCGCAAGCTCGCCGACGCGAAGGCGCGAACCTTCGCCTGCGGCAAGGACCGGCACATCGTCATCGGCAATGTGCCGGCTTTCGGCCGGGTAGATAACTGACCGAAGCGGTTTTCCGTTCGGAATCGCGTCAAACAAAAAGTTAGAGCGGTTTGCCGTTTCTGTGAAACGGTGGACCGCTCTAAGCTACTTGCTCTTCTTCGCCCGCTCGATCGCGTCGACGATCATCTTCTTGGCATATTTGGAATCGTGCCAGCCTTCGATCTTGACCCATTTGCCGGGCTCGAGATCCTTGTAGTGCTCGAAGAAGTGCTGCACCTGCTGCAGGGTGATGTCGGGCAGCTGCGTATACTCGGTAACGTTCTCGTAACGCAGCGTCAGTTTGGGCGATGGCACCGCGATGACCTTCTCGTCCTGGCCGGCATTGTCTTCCATGATCAAGACGCCGATCGGCCGCACATTGATGACGCAGCCCGGCACCAGCGCGCGCGTGTTGCAGACCAGCACGTCGATCGGATCGCCATCGCCCGACAGCGTGTGCGGCACAAAGCCGTAATTGCCGGGATAGCGCATCGAGGTATGCAGGAAGCGGTCGACGAACAGCGTGCCGGCCTCCTTGTCCATCTCATACTTGATCGGCTCGCCGCCGATCGGCACTTCGATGATGACGTTGACGTCTTCGGGCGGATTCTTTCCGGTGGCTATGGCTTCAATGCGCATGGATTTGTCCCTCTCTCGGTCGGGAGGAGATAGCGGGCGGCGCACAATGGCGCAATGCGGCGAATGGTGCTCGCGAACGCCAGGCGGGACGCGATGGCGTCACGCGCGTTCAATCATCGGCACAAGATGTTTCAGCATCGTGATCTCACTGGGATACCGCACCGCGTACCGGCCTTGCTTTGCGCAATCATCGCCCGGCGGTCATTCCCAGACGAAGGCGACCTTCTTCAGCGCTTTCTGCTCGAAGATCTCGACACCCTCGGCGACATCGCGGCCGCCGGCGCCGGCATAGAAGGCCAGCGCGTTCTGGTTGTCTTCCAGCGCCCACACCACCATGCCCTTCAGCCCGTGGTCGGCAAGGCGCGCCCTGGCCGCCGAAAACAGCCGCCGGCCGAGGCCGATGCCCTGATATTCCGGACGCAGGTACAGTTCGTAGATCTCGCCCTGCTGCTTGAGTTCCCGGGCGCGGTTCTTGCCGATCGTCGCATAGCCGGCGATGGTGCCGCCGATTTCGACGACCAGAACGGTGGCGGCGCGGCGAATCGCATTGGCCCACCAGTCGGCGCCGCGGCGGTTGATCATCGACGTCAGCGTGCGGTGTGGAATGATGCCGGAATAGGCGCCGCGCCAGGCTTCCAGATGCACTTCGGCAATGGCGCCTGCATCGCGCGGGTCGGCTTTCCGGATGTCGATCGTCAGGGTATTCATGATTTGTTAACCATAAACCCGCATCGGCCGATTGCAAGAGTCCGGGGCGGCCCGCCGGCCGCTTTCTCACAGCCGATCCTCACATTGCTGACATCGCGCAAAAGCCTGTCCGGAAACAGGCCGGACCGGTAAAGTGGCGCCTATCGGCAGGCTCTCAGATTTCGACCAGATGGTCGTCGAGCTCGTTGGTATCGCCGGATGTGACCGGGAAATGCTCGGCCAGTACCGCCCCCACCTGCTCGATCGCCTTGACGAACCCATCGGCAAGCCGGTCGTCGCCGGCATGCGCCGTCAGATCACCCACCACGCCGTCCCAGACATGCTGGCCGACCTTGGCGTCGATGCCCGAATCGGCGACCACCTCGGCATACCGCTCGGCGATCGAGACGAAGACCAGCACGCCGGTGCGCGCCGTGGTGCGATGGACGTTGCGGGCGAGGAACTGCTTGATCGCATTGGCGTGTGCGGCCTGATAGCGCAGCCGCCGTGGCACCATATGGATGCGCAGGCCGGGAACAGCCCACAACAGGGCAAGCACGCAGGCCAGTGCCAGCAATTGCGCGATGACGAAATGCGGCAGGCGGATGGTGAGCCACCATGCCTCCAGCCCATAGCCGACGGCGAGGCTGACCACCAGCATGCCTAGCGTCGCCATCATGGCGGCCGGAGCGAAATAGCCTTCGCTGGCGTGGGCGACGACGCAGTAGATCTCGCCGTCGGTTTTGGTTTCCGCGGCGCGGATCGCATCGGCGATGCGCTCATGATCCTGCGGGCTGATCGGTCGTGTTGCCATTGTCTCACCAGCTTCCTGAAGAACCGCCACCACCGGACGAGCCGCCGCCGCCCGAGAACCCGCCGCCGCTCGACCCGGACGACCAGCCGCTGGAACTGCCCGACGACCAGCCACCGCCCGACGAACCGGTCGTCCAGCCGCCCCCGCCCGAGGATCCACTTGGCGCCTTGCCGTAACGAAACGTCATGCCCAGCCATCTATACACGCCCGGCGACAGCTTGGTGCCGAACATCGGCGGCAGGAACGCCATGGCCAGGCCGCCGAAGAACATCGTCGCCCACAGGATCAGGAACACCGCGACGATCGGGTCGATGGGGGTGCTGCTGTCGGCGGGATTGCGCTTGCCGCGCGCTTCCAACTCCTCCGGATTGCCTTGCAGCACCATGACCATGTCGTCGACGGCCTTGGAGATGCCGCCGGAGAAATCGCCGGCGCGGAACGCCGGCACCATGTCGTTTTCGATGATCAGCTTGGTGTGCAGGTCGGTCAGCGTGCCTTCCAGC
>NZ_NSFV01000022.1 GCF_002295115.1 Mesorhizobium sp. WSM4311
ACGCAGCGGTGTGAGACGGGCATTCTTGTGGATGTTCATTCGGACCCTCCGATGGATGCTGAAGCGTGGTAACTCCAGTCTCCTCGGTCCGGTCCGAATGGACAACCTCTCGAAAGCTCACACCTAGGATGGGTGCTGCCACGCGGCTCGGACTCAGCGTGCATTATCACGTAAATGTTGAGAGAATGAATGGCGCCGCGAAGGGCAATTCCAGCCGTCCAAAGCGACAGGCGTGTCGCGGCCTCGACATTGCAGTGGCGCTTACCTAACACGGCCTCACACTGCCCTCTAAACGGCCCCGAATTTGAACTGACGGCCCCTGGCCGGTTCATCGGGCAGGTCAAGGGCTAGGTGTAGTACACAGGGCTCATAACTTTCAGTTTCTAGTTGGTACGATGGGCCGTGGACGGTCGATGCAGACTTCAAGATGGCGAACGAAGCTCTCCATGCGTGCGTTGTCGAGGCAAGTGCCTTTGCCATGCTCGCGACTGGAGAGATTTCAAAATGAGCCTTGTAAGCGGAGAATGCCGCCGACGCTGTTCGGCTTGCTCGTGCCCTTGACGGCGGTAGGCTCGGCAGGGCCGAGGCCAGAGTTGCCGTAGTGGTCGTAATCGACCTCGGCTGTGACCGTGAAGCCGGGAACGACCATGTAGGCGACGTTTGCAGCCACACCAGCATCCTTGAGCTGATCACCCGAGACCTGAAGGTTGAACGAAGTTTTCTCGTCAAACTCGTAGGTGGCGCCCGCCCAGAAAGCCCACTGGCCGTTCCAGATTTTGTACGAGCCGCGCCCATGATTGGCAATTGCGCCGTTTGAGTCCTCGTTGAGACTGGCATTGGAACCGTAGCCGAAGAGTCCAAACAGCGACAGCTGGTTTGTGACAGCGACGTCGACGCGGATCTTGCCGGCAAAAGCTTCGTAATTGCTGTCATAAGCCGCGACGCCGATGATCGAGCCCCAGCCTTGCGTGTATTTCAAGCCGGCGACAACGTGCGGAATATAGCTGTCGATAGTACCGGCTGAGCCCGATCCTTGTTCGAGCGAAATCACAGTCGAAATGCCGTTGCCGGCGTCGAAGTGGTACTGAGCCACGTTGGTGTCGAAGCCGGCCGACGGAACGAGCATACTATCGAGAACGTTGCCAGCGTAGCTTGCAAACGTATCGAAGGCCGACCCCTCCTTGCCAACTCGCAGGCCTCCCAGCTCGACCCAGGCAGAAGCCAGTGCGAGGCCGCTGTTGAAATCATAGTTCTGAGGACTGTCATGCGAGTTAGCGCTGTTGCCAAAATTCACCTGGGTTTCGGTATAGGTCGTCAACGCGCCGAGCTCGGTCTGCTGGCCGGTCCAAGTTTTGAACGTGAAGCGTGTGCTGTTTCGCCAAGTGCCTTGGTCCTCGCCAGTTCTCACGTCCGAGGTTCTTGCGCTGTCATACGATCGGACGTCACCCAGGCCGATATCGTAACGGACATAGCCGCCGATGCGCAGGCAGGTCTCGGTGTTGGGAATATAGGAATATCCCGAGCCGAGGACGTCGCAGATCTTGATGTACTCGGCCGGTTCCCGCTCGGCGCCAGCTGCTCGACCGACGGAAATGGTCATCAGAGCAGTTAAGCCGAGAAGAGGACTCTTGATGTACATGTCTAGATCTCCATGAAGGAATAAAAAGGATAGAGGCGAAAGAGCAAGCTTTTCCTCTAAATTTTGTGCGTGTTGTCTCCAATATGTGGACGCCAAAGCGCTTGACACGAGAGGTGAGCCAGCGTAAAAGCCACATGTACTTATAATAGTGTTTTCTGCTAGGAGATTCATTATCGTTTACATGTGAAACACTCCGGTCGGACCGCTGCAGCTCTCCGAATAGAGCAGCAAGCGACATGCCAACCTGAAGCGTAGATGCGGCCGACACCAAAATCGGGCCGACGCGCCTTCGTCTCGCTGGAATCACTTTTTTTGAGGGTCACTGCGAAAAGAAATGTGCGACACGGTTCGCCATGTTCGATATGTGACAGTCTCGTTTAACAGCGACGGCTTCCCGTCTGACCGCAACGGAGGCCGCGCCATCCGCTACCGAGAAGGATCACTGCGCGTACGCTCCGCAAGGGCTGCGCCAGGAACAGAGGGCGTGCACGTCCGAGGCGTCGCATGGTGGCCGCAGCACCTTTTCGCCGCTGTAAGTTCGCCGTGCAGGTACATTGCGCGGCCGGAAGCGAGAGGGAGCGCACCCTGAAACGGCTGCCTACGGCTCGCCTCGAGTAATTGGCGATGAACAGTATTCTCGAGAACTTAGTCTCGACGGAAAGAGCAACGAAAGGAAGCCGCTTGGACGAGCACGATCCGAAGGAAGAACCGATCGAGACCATTTTCCGCAACGGCACAATCACTGCCGTGGGTATCCTGCTTGCCTTTTCCCTCGGCTTCCTCACTCATTGGGCCGCGAACCCCTTGCCATGGCAACTCTACGATCTGTTCGCCGTAGTGCCGATCCTGCTCGGCATCGCACTGCAGATGAGAGCGCTGTCCATGCTGCTCGACATGAGTTCCTTGCGGCGCCCCATCTACGAACGCGCCAATCGCATTTTCATGGTCGGCCTCATCCAGACCGCGTGTGGCGTCGGCATGGCCATCTTGGTCGATCTTTTCGGGATATCGGTAGGGGGCACGCTGCCCGGCGCTTGACGACAAGCCACACCGCTCTTCGCTCGAAGCGACGTCAAGCCGGGGAACCTTGTGCACCCCCTAGCGGCGTCCTCCTTTCATCAAATGAGCCGACGTCAGCTTTAGAGCGTCTCGGTGGCTAAAGCCGGTATGGTTTTTCGGCCGGCAGGGAAGGCCGCTGGCTGGACCTGGATGGCGTCTGAACGAGGCTTGACAGGTCCGTTGCGTCGGACATGAATTTCGCATTGCAAAGTTCTTCCGCAGACGCCTCAAGCACACTGCACTGGCGTCACGTACTCAGACGTTGAATGCGGCACCGCACCATCACCTCAGGCGCAACCATGGCACGCGCGCTCCCCGGCGTGGTTGACCCCATCCTGTCCAAACGAGACTGCGACATAAGCGGGACGCACTGACTTAGGTCAGAGACCAGGACGAGCGCGCAACGAAAGAATGATGGATGAGCGACGTGGGATGACAGCTCCTTGCACACCTCAATCCTGACAAAGTACCGGGACCCCCGGCCGCCTTGGTATACCATCTATCCGACTGTGCCAGACTTCTCTGCGGCAGTTGGTGCTGACGATTATGAGGAATGGCTGGGGGGCCTCCCGGCCGACGAATCGGTGTCGCTCTATTTCCACATTCCGTTTTGCCGATCCATGTGCTGGTATTGCGGCTTCCCTACCGCGGTCATCCGTCGCAACGGCCCGATCCTTAATTATTTAGCGGTGCTGCGTCAGGAGATCAGTTTGGTGTCGGAGCAAGTGCGGCAAGGGCTGCCGGTGAGCGATGTGCATTTCGGCGGCGGAACGCCTCACCTTATCGGGCCAGCCGAGCACTTGGCGCTGATGGAATTTCTACGCCGCCACTTCGCTTTCAGCAAAACTGCTGCGATCGCCGTGGAGATCGATCCCCGAACGTTCACACCGGAAATGGCCGAAGCCCTGGCAGCTAACGGTGTCAACCGCGCGAGCATCGGATGCAGAGCTTTGATCCCGATGTGCAAAGGCGATCAATCGGATCCAGAGTAAGGTGCAGACGGCCGCTGCAGTCCAAAATCTCCGCCGGCATGGCGTTGGCCATATCAACTTCGACCTCATCTTCGGTCTACCGAAACAGACTGTGCAGTCCTGCATCCAGACCGCGATGGCTGCGGTCGCCATGCGCCCCAACCGGCTTGCGGTGTTCGGATACGCGCATATTCCTTCCGTGATAAAGAATCAGCGCCTAATCGAGCAGGCAGGTCTACCGGACGGCGATCTTCGCGCCGAACAGGCTGCAACTGTCGCCGAGACACTGGTTGGCGCTGGCTACCGGGAGATCGGGCTCGATCATTTCGCTCCGCCGGACGACGAACTTGCGCTAGCGCCAGAAGACCGGGCGCCTACGGCGTAATTCGCTGGGATACTCGGCCGATACTTGCAAAACGTGATCGGCTTCGGCGCGTCGGCTATTGGCCGAGTCCGCGAGGGGTATGTTCAGAACGAAGTAACACGGGATTCTTACGCCCGGCACATCGCAAGTGGACGTCTGGCGACATCAAAGGGTCACCGTCTGACCGACGATGACCGGGTGCGCGCAGCGATCATCGAGCGACTGATGTGCGATTTGGAGGCCGACGTGCCGACCATCTGTGCCGCCCACGAAATCGAACCAGCTCGTTTTCTCGATTCAGTTGAGAGTTTGGTGACGCTGGCTGAGGAGGGGATCCTGGACGTCGAAAACGGCTTCATCCGCGTGCGGCCGGAGCACCGCTTTGTTGTTCGCGCCGTTGCTGCTGCATTCGATGCTTTTCTCGCGAATCGATGAGTTGAGGCCACGACGCCGAAAGGCATCAGACCTTGTTTGGCGCTCGTCGGCATGGGCTCTCGCAGAAGACTCCGCAAGCGTATGCAGGGGACTTCCACTTGACGCCGCGTTCACCATCATCTCGCCTGGGTGCGCGCGAAAGCGCACAACCCGGAGCACGCTGCTCTCGGTGTGAGGCTGTGCTCTGCAAAGCACCGGTGATCCACCCTGTCCCTGGACAGCAGCTTGATGGCGTCATCTTGGAGGACGAGAAAAGATTGTCGAGGTACGGGTACGAATTGCCTCGGTCGTCCGTTCAATCGAAAGCACTGTCTGCGGAGGCACCTCTCCTTCATGCAGTGACAGGAGATGCTGGGCGACTTCCTTATCTGCTGCGGTGAGTCGATGATTTAGGCGGAGAAAGTCCATCCAGGTGGGGGTGCGGAATGTCTCCGTCCAAAGTGACGGTGTTTGCAGATTTCGCTGGAGCGTCCAGTTTCGTGCACCGGCACGGCTCTGGACGTGTCGCCGCGTGCGCATGGAGCCCAGAAAGGCCTCGATATTTTCCTCCGATATCAAATACTCGACCTTGGCCACGATAGGGCCACTTCTGGGTTTCAGATCGAGAGCCACGTCCGGCGGATGAAAAACTGAACTTTCTTGATCGGTTTCTTCCCAGGGACGGACCGGCAACACGATCCCCGCTGCTGCAACCAGCAACAGAGCGCCTGCGGCGCCCTCCAATGCTGAGGTCAAGGAATAGTTTTGCGCGACAGAACCCCAGATCCAGCTGCCAGCAGCCATACCGCCTGCGCTCAAGGCGTAGTAAATGGAGAGCGTGCGGCCTACAACCCACCTTGGGCTTGCCAACTGCACCGACACGTCAATGCCCGTCCAGGTGATAAGCCAACCCGCTCCGCCGAGCGCCAGCGAAATGGCCGCCACAGGAAGCGACGATGTAAGGGCAAGGGAGAGGCAACAGACTGCACAAGCCACAGAGGCGAAGGCCACCAGCCTGTTTTGAGACGTGACCTTCCTCAAGAAGCCGTTGCCCATACCCGCGATGAAAGCACCCATGCCGAAGCCGGCCAATAAGATACCGTAGACAATTGGCCCACTCTTCAACTGATCCCGGACGACGAGGGGGAGCAACGCCAGAATGGAGATGCTTGCCAACCCGAAAAGAGCGGCTCGGGCGGTCGCTGCCCTGATCTCCAAAGACATCGCCGTAAAGCGCACTCCGTCATGAATTGCCGTCGTCATTCTCTCACGAGGGAGAGGCGAAGAGCGGACCTCCCATTTGGTGCGCCATATCGCGCTTATGGGCGCCAGATCACTCACCGCAGCCAAGGCGAAAGCGGCCAGCGGCCCAAAGACGGCCAGGATCACGCCCCCCAAGGCTGGACCAACGCTGCGCACAATGTTGTATCCGACGGACATAAGCGTCACTGCGGCCGGAATGTCGCGTTTGTGAAGGATATCGCCGACCGAAGCGTGCCAAGCCGGATCATTCAAGGCAAAGCCGCAGCCGGCCAGGAAACCTAACCCGAGAATCAGCCAAGGACTGACAAATCCCAGACCCACAGAAATCATCAGCGTCGTCGACGCCGATGCTATCAGGCAGTGTCCCGCAAACATCACCCACCGGCGGCTGAAGTTGTCGGCAATGGCTCCGGCGAAAACTGAGAGGAAGAACACCGGCAATGTGGATGCGGCCTGGACGAGTGCCACCATGAGGTCGGACGCTGAAATCGTTGCCATAAGCCAACTGATGGCGACCGTTTGCACTAGCCAACCGAGGCTGGAAATCTGGGTGGCCGCCCAAATTGAGCGAAACACCTTGTTTCGAAATGGGGCGAGCGTCTTTGAAACGGGCGGTTGGGGATTTTCGCTCTGCATGAGGTATTGCTGGCCTTCGATGAGCGCTGCGATTTGAGCAAGCGGGTCGATACTTAGACATCGCGGAGCACCGCACGGACCCCAGCTCTATGGAGCTTGCCGGCGACTATTTGCGTATTGAGCCATTCTCATAGTCTCATTCATGAGCAGTCCTGTGCGCAAGCATTGCTTTGCTAAATTCCCACCACAAGCGCGCCGCCGCTGAGACCCGCACCCGCTGCCGCCAAGAGGACTTTCTCGCCAGGCCGAAACGGCTGCGCCCGATGGGCCAGCGACAATGAGAGCGGGATCGTCGCGGCGGAAGAGTTGCCATATTCGGCGATCGTCTTGACGATCGAGTGATCAGCGATGCCGAGGTTCCTGCCGACCGCGTCGAAAATGCGCGCATTGGCCTGATGCGGCACGAAACGATCGAGGTCTTGCGGCCTCAGTCGGGCAGCAGTGAGCGCATCTCTCGAGCAGGCGGTCATCATCTCCACGGCCTTGCTGAATACTTCACGGCCGTCAGTGATCGTCATCCGTGTCTGCGCGAGGTCGAGGTCGGCATGGAACGGAGTGTTGCTTCCCCCGGCGGGAATCTGGATTAGCCCGTAGCGCGAGCCGTCGGAATCCACCGAAGCGCCGAGAATGCCTCGATCCGGGTCATCGCAAGGACTGATCACCATGGCGCCGGCGGCATCGGCAAACAGCACGGCGCTGGCGCGCTCGGCCAAATTGATGCGGTGGCTGAGGATGTTGGCGGCGATGACAAGGCTCGCTTTGCCGTGCAGGCGGGTGAACCCGTCGGCGAACATCAGCGCATAGATGAAGCCGGCGCAGGCGCCGGTCAGGTCGATCGCTCCGGCGCGGCCTAGCCCCAGCCGATGTGCGACCAGCGGCGCGCTTGGCGGCAGAAGGTGATCGGGCGTCGACGTGGCGAGCAAGAGTAGACCGACGTCGCCGCGGTCGATACCGGCATTGGTCAGCGCCATGTCGCCGGCAGAGGCGGCAAGGCCCGACAGCGTGTCTTCGTCTGTTGCCCAGAAGCGCGAGCGAATTCCGGTGCGCCGCTCGATCCAGCCGGGCTCAAGCCCGAGCCGGTCTTCGATTTCCGGGTTCTCGACCTTGCGCGTCGGCGCATGATGGCCGAAGCCGAGAACGCGCGACGATAGGTTCATGGCCGCGAGCCGAAGCGTTCGCCGGCCTCCTCTATCGCGTCATAGAGCCCGTCCAATTCGTCGCTGGTGATGCAATAGGGCGGCAGAAGATAGAGGACATTGCCGAGCGGGCGCACCAACAGGCCGCGCTCAAGGAAAAAAGCGCGCAGTTTTGGCCCGATCTCGGCCAGATAACCGGCTGAGCCGGTGCGTAGGTCGAGTGCCGCGATGGTGCCGGTTGTCCGGCAGTCGGTGAAATATGGATTGTCCCGGAAGCGTTGCAGCCCCGCGGCCTGCCTCGCGCTCAAGACCGCGATCCGCTCGGCCACCGGCTCGTCACGCCAGATCTCGACATTGGCAAGTGCTGCCGCGCAGGCGATCGGATTGGCGGTGTAGGAGCTCGAATGGAAAAACGTCTTCTTGCGATCCTCCGAAAAGTGAGCGTGGAAGATGGCATCGGTGGCGATCGTGGCGGCCAGCGGGATGGTACCACCGGTCAGACCTTTCGAGGTGCACAAGATGTCGGGCGAGACGGACGCCTGTTCGCAGGCAAACATGGTTCCGGTGCGCCCCCAGCCGGTCATCACTTCATCGGCGATCACGAGCGTGCCGGAGGCTTCGGCGATCCTCTTCAATTCGGCAAGAACCCAGGCCGGATACATCAGCATGCCGCCGGCGCCAAGCACCAGCGGCTCGACGATCAGCGCGGCTGCGCGCCGGTCGCGGCTAACGGCCTCGAACCGATCCAGCGTTTCCTGCTCGCGCCCGGCGGCCGGGAAGGGGATGGTGTCGACCTCGAACAGCAAAGGCTCATAGGCGGCGTTGAAGACGCCACGGGCGCCGACGCTCATCGTGCCGATGGTGTCGCCATGATAGCTGTGCTCCATGACGGCGATGCGCGAACGCGACGCGCCGATGTTACGGAAATAGCCGAGCGCCATCTTCAGCGCGACTTCGACTGAGGTCGAGCCACTGTCGGAATAGAACACCCGGTGGAGGCCGGCGGGTGCGATGCCTACAAGCGCCTCGGCCAGCCGTTCGGCCGGCTCGTGGGTGAAGCCCGCGAAGATGATCTGGTCGAGGCTCGAGGCGGTCGTCTCGATGGCCTTCATGATGCGGGGGTGGCGATGGCCATGGGTGACGACCCACCAGGAAGAAATCGCATCGAGGATGCGGAAGCCGTCGGCCTTGTGGAGATAGGCGCCTTCAGTCAGCACGATTTCAGGGAGCGAGGGCTCTAGCGCGTGCTGCGTGAACGGATGCCAGACTCGAGACTCCGCCATCAGTCGCCTCCGGCAATCATGGCCAGGTCGAAGCCGGAAATCATTGCATCTCTCAACGTTTCACCCGTCAGCGGACCGAGGTGCGGCAGCCTGCCCAGCTGCGGCACGCCGCCGAATTCCACGATTGTCCTTTGTGTATCGGCCACCTCTTCGCCAATGAAGGCAATGCCGATGAGCGGGATGGAGCGGGCTCTCAGGGCCTCGATCGACAACAGCGTATGATTGATGGTGCCAAGCGCGGTGCGGGCGCACAGTATGACCGGCAGCCGCCATTGTTCGAATATGTCAATGAACCTTGTCTGTCGATTGAGCGGCACCATCAGCCCGCCGGCGCCTTCGATGACGAGCGGTGTCGGCAGGACCGGAAATGAAAGATCGTCGGCCTCGATCGCGACGCCGTCGATTTCGGCTGATCGATGCGGCGACAGCGGCATCGTCAGTCGATAGACTTCGGGCAGCACGCGTCCGTCGGGCAAGCCGGAAAGCCGGGCGACGACCTCGCTGTCGGTCTCCTCGTTGAGGCCCGATTGCACCGGCTTCCAGTAGAAGCCGTCGAGCAGCCCGGCAAGTCCGGCCGAAAACACTGTCTTGCCAATTCCAGTGTCTGTTCCGGTGACGACGATGCGTTTGGTCATGCTGTGGCCAACACTCCGACGAGAGCCTCGACCATGGCGGAAATGTCGGCTTCGTCGACGTTGAGAGTCAGCGAAATGCGCAGGCGCGACGTACCCTCAGGCACTGTCGGCGGGCGAATGCCGCGTATGTCGAAGCCGCGTGCCTGCAGTCCTGCCGCCACCGCCATGGTGCGGCTGTTATCGCCGATCACAAGCGGCTGGATCTGCGAGCCGCTGGGCATCACGCCGCAGCGTTCGGCCAATTGCCGGCTCGCGAAAGCGACACGCTCGTGCAACTGAGCACGACGCATAGGCTCGTCAGACAGAATAGTCAGCGCCTCACGTGCCGCGACTGCCATCAGCGGCGATGGTGCGGTCGCATAGATGAATGGCCGGCACCGGTTGATAAGATAGTCGCACAGTGTTCGCGGTCCGGTAACGAGCGCGCCGGATGCGCCAAGCGCCTTGCCGCATGTGTGGAGCGTGACGATGTTGTCGCGGCCTTCATACGCGGCGGCCAGTCCCCGGCCGTCCGGTCCCCAGACGCCGGTGGCATGCGCTTCATCGACGACGATGAATGCCTGGTACCGATCAGCCAGCGCGACCAGGCTCTCCATCGGCGCACGGTCGCCATCCATGCTGTAAAGGCTTTCGAAGGCGATCCACACCCGCCCCATGCCGCCTTCGGCGCGCCAGCGGGTGATTGCGTCCTCGACAGCGTCGACGTCGTTGTGCGCGGCCAGCTTGAACTCAGCGCGCCCGGCCTGGGCACCCTCATGCATGCTGGCATGAGCGAGCTCGTCGAGGACCAGCAGGTCGCCTTTCTGCGGCAGGGCCGTCAGCAGAGCGAAGTTGGCGATATAGCCGCTGCCGAAGAACAGTGCACGCTCGGCTCCGAAAAATGCCGCTGCGTCCGCCTCCAGTTGCTCATGTTCCGGTGCATTGCCGCGCAACAGCCGCGATCCGGTGGCGCCCACTGGCGTGCCCCGCGCAATCGCCGTCGAAACCGCATCGCCCAGTCTTTTGGAGGCGGCAAGTCCGATATAGTCGTTCGACGAGAAGTCGAGCCCGGCGCGCGGTGCGAGCGTCCGCAACCGGTCCTTGCGCCCCAGTCCCCGCAAGGTTGCGTCATAGCGGGCAAGAATTGCCTCCTTCATTGCGTGGCGAGTTCCATAGGCTCAATGCCGAGGCGCCGGAACAGAAGGGTATCCTTGTCCTCGCCGGGATTTCCCGCCGTCAGCAGCGTGTCGCCGACAAAGATCGAATTGGCGCCGGCAAAGAAGCACAGCGCCTGCGTTTCGTCGCTCATCGCCGTCCTGCCGGCGGACAGCCTTACATAGGATTTCGGCATCATCACCCGCGCGAGCGCAACGATGCGGACGAAATCGATCGGATCGATGGCGTCGGCCGCGGCAAGCGGCGTGCCTTCGATGGGAATAAGCATGTTGATCGGCACGCTTTCCGGCGGCTCGGGCAGGTTCGCGAGCGTGACCAGCATGTCGATGCGATCGGTCTTTTCTTCTCCCATCCCGACAATGCCGCCGCAGCAGACTTTCATCCCAACCGCGCGCACGTGCCCAAGCGTTTTCAGCCGGTCGGCAAAAGTCCTGGTTGAAATAACCTCGCCATAGTAGCGCTCAGAGGTATCGATGTTGTGGTTATAGTAGTCGAGACCGGCCTGCTTCAGGCGAGCAGCTTGCTCAAGATCGAGCATGCCGAGCGTCATGCAGGTCTCCATGCCGAGGGCCTTGACGCCCTCAATCATGGCGACCACAACGTCCATGTCGCGCTCCTTGGGACTTCGCCACGCCGCGCCCATGCAATAGCGCGTTGCGCCGCCATCACGCGCCTTGGCCGCTTCGTCGATGACATGCTTGACGTCCACCAGCTTCGACGCCTTCACACCGGTTTCGTAATGCGCAGACTGGCTGCAATAGCCGCAATCTTCGGGGCACCCGCCGGTCTTGATGCTAAGGAGCCGCGACAGCTGCACTCGGTTTCGATCGAAGTTCTGGCGGTGGATCGTCTGAGCCAGGAACAGCAGATCGTTGAATGGCATGCCGTAGATGGCCTCGGCCTCTTTGCGGTTCCATCGCGGAGGCGTTCCGTCGACCGATTGCATGGTCTGGTTCACGTCGAACTCCGAGTTCATTCCAATCGTCATCGTCAAACCTTTGTTTGCTAGTCCGGTACGCCTTCTTGGCTTTGGGGCGCACTCGCTAAAGGCGAGCTGCGGCACGTCTTTCCAGCACCTCCTACGCCTGCCGAGCTGATGTTGCTCCTCACGCCGTAATCCTCAGTTCAAGTGCTTGCAGATGTTCTGGTGGTCCGGCATGTCCAGGCCGATGTCGAGGATCGGGGCGCTGTGCGTCAGCCAACCCATGGAGATGAGATCGACACCGGTCGCCGCAATCGCCGCCGCCGTTTTCGGCATCACCCGACCGGACGCCTCGGTGATCGTACGGCCATCCACTATAGAAACCGCGCGGGCAAGATCCTCGACCGACATATTGTCGAGCAGCACCGCGTCAACACCAATCGCGAGCGCTGCATCGAGCTGCTTCAGCGTGTCGACCTCGACCTCGACCTTCACCATATGCCCTGCTGCGGCGCGCGCCCGCTCTATTGCTGTGCGCATATCGCCGGCGATCGCGATGTGGTTGTCCTTTATGAGCACGCCGTCATCGAGGCCGAACCGGTGATTGGCACCGCCGCCGACGCGCACGGCGTATTTCTCCAATGCCCGCAGCCCGGGCGTCGTCTTTCGCGTCGATACAATCCTCGCCTTGTGACCGCGCACGGCCTCAACCATGGCCGCTGTGGCAGTGGCAATGCCGCTCAGCCGGCATAAGAAATTGAGGGCCGTGCGTTCGGCCGTGAGCAGGCCTCGTGCGGGTCCGGACAATCTTGCAATGGTTTCCCCGGCCCCAACCTCGCTGCCATCAGGGCGCCAGATCTGGATGTTGATCGCCGGTTCCACGAGAAGGAAGGCATACGAGACCAGATCGAGCCCGGCAACGACGCCCGCCTGCCTCGCTTTGAGCACCAACGTGGCAGTGCAATCATACGGGATAACCGCATCGGTGGTCAGGTCGCCGGATCTGCCCAGGTCTTCGAGGAGCGCAACGCGCACAATCGGTTCGATCAGGGTCGCGGGGAGGGGGGAGAATGAAGTCATATCAAGTGCTCCGTATGGTAGCCCGGCAATCGAGTGCGGCCGCGGCCCGCATTGCGCTGTGCAGTGTCAGCCGTGATGGGCGCACGTTGGCATCGTGGAGCGGGAAATCGGACCGACAGTGCGCGCCTCGACTCTCTTCCCGCCTCAGGGCCGCCGCGGCGATCATCAGTGAGACCAAAGCCGGACCAGAGGCAGCGACACTATTGGCTGCGATCGGCAGCAGGGTCGCCACCGCTTCGCGCATTGCCTCGCCGTCGCGGATGATACCCAGGGCGGCGGAGACAATCGGGCGGACCACGGAAGCGTCTGGTCGTGGAGGGACGAATGTGGAGCATCTGCGCGGTCGCCGGGTATACGACGTGCCGGCAACGCTTTCGGCAACCCAGCTCGCGGTGACCGCCGCTTCGGTGAGCGAGTTGCTGGCCAGGCGGTTGGCGCCGTGCAGGCCGGTACAGGCCACCTCACCGCAGGCCCACAATCCCTCGATGGAGCTGCGGCCGGCGCTGTCTACGGCGACGCCGCCCATGTGATAATGTGCCGCCGGGCGCACCGGGATCAGGTCGGTCGCTGGGTCGATTCCTGCGCTCCGGCACAATTCGGCGATGCCTGGAAAACGCTTGCCAAATCTCGGGCCGAGACTTTGCCGTGCGTCCAGGAATACGCGGCGTCCAACGGCAAGCTGGTGCCAAATGGCGCGCGCTACGACGTCGCGAGGCGCAAGTTCACCGCCAGGTGTGTCGGCGAGGAAGCGCTCTCCTCGCTCATCGATGAGCACCGCGCCTTCGCCACGCACGGCTTCGCTCACCAGCGGCATCGGCCGGCGCGGACCGTCGAGCGCAGTTGGATGGAACTGTATGAATTCCAAGTCGGCGAGTTCCGCCCCCGCCCATGCGGCGAGCGCCAGCCCGTGACCCCATGAGCCAGCGGGGTTTGTCGTGTCGCAAAACAGCCCGCCGACGCCGCCGGTCGCCAGCACCGCGCGACGCGTGGGCAGAGCGAGCGCGCCGGCTCGTCCTGCTGCGACCACGGCGATGACCGACCCGTCCTGCACGACCAGCCGGCGGACCTCCACATTTTCGATAATGGTGATCGAGGCTGTACGCCGAACCGCGGCGACGAGCGCGCGCACCAACTCGCGACCGGTGGCGTCGCCGGCTGCATGCACAATCCGCCGTCGCGAGTGTGCCGCCTCGAGCCCAAGTCGCAACGCGCGGTCAGGGTGCTGGTCGAAGTCGACGCCGAACCTTTGGATCGTCCTAATCGCTTCGGGTGCAGCTCGTACCACTCGCCGCACCGTGGCCTCATCGCAGAGTCCGTCGCCGGCAGCTATCGTGTCGCAAAGGTGAAAATCTGGGCCGTCGTCGCCCCCGAGACTTGCCGCAAGACCGCCCTGGGCAAGTTCACTGCAGGCTCCGGTTCCAAGCGGCGCGTTGGTCAAAAGCACGACCGGTTCCGGCGCCAGATGAAGCGCCGTCATCAGGCCGGCAATGCCGCCGCCGATGACGACCGGCGCCCCCGCGATTTCGCGAACCTCCAGACTCATAGGGAAAGCATGCGCTCGACCGCGCGGCGGGCGGGGCCGGCAATTTCGGGATCAATCCGGACCTCATGCCGGTTCTGCTCGAGTGCGGCGCGAATGTTGGCCAGGTTGATGCGCTTCATGTGCGGGCACAGATTGCATGGGCGAACGAACTCGACGTCGGGATGCGCGACCGCGACGTTGTCGCTCATCGAACATTCGGTCAGAAGGACGACACGCTTCGGTTTCTCACGCTCGACATAATCCGACATCGCCGCGGTCGAGCCGGAGAACTCCGCCTCCGCGACAACGTCTGGTGGGCATTCTGGATGGGCCAGCACGATGACGCCTGGATGGGCATCGCGCAGTTCCCGGATGTCTGCTGCGGTGAAGCGCTCATGCACCTCGCAATGGCCTTTCCAGGCGATGATCTCGACGTCTGTATCGGCTGCCACGTTCCTCGCCAGATATTCGTCCGGGAGCATCAGCACACGCGCCACGCCAAGCGATTCCACCACCGCCTTGGCGTTGCCGGACGTGCAGCAGATGTCGGACTCCGCTTTTACGGCGGCGGAAGTGTTGACGTAAGTAACAACGGGGACCCCCGGATACCGCAGCCGCATTAGCCGCACGTCGTTTGCCGTGATCGATTCGGCCAGCGAGCAGCCGGCGCGGAGATCCGGGATGAGCACGGTCTTGTTCGGATTGAGCAGTTTTGCCGTCTCGGCCATGAAATGAACGCCGGCAACCACGATGATGTCGGCGTCGACCGTCACCGCCTTGTGGGCCAACGCCAGGCTGTCGCCGACGATGTCTGCCACGCAATGAAAAATTTCGGGCGTCTGGTAATTGTGCGCCAGCACCACCGCATTGCGCTCACGCTTCAGCGCTAAGATGGCTTCAATATCGCCGGCGAACGCGGGCCATTCAACGGGTGGGATCACCCGCCGGACACGCTCATACAAGGACGCAGCCATAGGTAACGCCCCAGTCATTGGCGCCTCGATTATATTCGGTTTGACAATAAGGGAATATATCTACCTTGACTATAAGTATGTCAAGCCCGCGCCAGCGGTAATTTTGTCCCGGCGATAGCCCTGTCGTCGAGGACGGCATGCCGGAAGCGATAAAGCTTCGCCGGTCGGCCGCCCGTGTCGAGGGAGGTCTCCCCGGTCTCCTCAACAAGTTCCTGCTGCTCGACCAATCTCCGGAAGTTCGGCTTGTTGATCAGCCTGCCAGCCAAAGCTTCCACGGTTCGCTGCAGTTGCAGCAGCGTGAAGGAAGGCCGCATAAGCTCGAACACGACCGGCCGGTATTTGATCTTCGAACGCAGCCGCGCGATCCCGGTTGCCAGAATACGACGGTGGTCAGCGACCATTGGTTTGCCAGCCGCGGCCGCAATCGCGTCCCTGCCGCCACCGGCCTCCTCAATCAGAGCAGCTTCATAGAGCAACTCGTAGCGTTGGAGCGTGAGTTCCTCGTTCCAATGGCGGTCGTCGAAGCCGAAGGCTATCGCAGCGCGCTGCCGGCGCTCGCGTTGAGTGGTCGGCTCGCTGGCGCCGCCGGCCCACTCAATCAGGCGGGGCCGCAATCTATCGAGCAGCACAGGCGGCGTGCCGAAGCGGTGGTCCTCCCAGGGAAAATATTCGTACCAACTTTGCCAGCCGCACGCGGCCGAGTTCGTTGCCTGTTCCTTCCTGGTCAATGCGAGATAGCTGATTGAGATGACGCGCTGGTGGCGCTCAGTGCCGATGCGATCGCGATCGGCGAAGGTGTAGAGTTGCTCGATGTATCCAAGTGCATGGCCGGTCTGCTGCTCCACCCACCCCCTCAAACCCGACTGCAGTGATCGATGCTCAAGGGCAAAAGGTCCAGAAGGGAGGGTGTCCGCATGACCGACTGTGAGGACACAGGGCTCACTGTCGTTTACGGCGACCACGACGGCAGTCAGGTCCACTTTGGCTTCGTCAGCTTTGACGGCGGCTTTGCCTTTCTTGGTTCTTCTTGTCTGAGGATCCATGTTTGCGAAAGCGGGTTGGCCCAACGGAGCGCCTTAATCGATTGAATGTAACCTTGGAAGCCAGCACGTCAACACCGGAGTACTCAAGCGCTGTTTTTAGCTCTTCGCAGTCGCACAAAAATATGCCAAACGCGACACCCGCTGTTGGTAACGTAAGGGAAGGGGCCTCGGTTGAGCGCGGCTGGTGAGATAAAAGGGATGACTCCTCCAGATATTCGATCGCGAAAAGGCCAGACGCCACTTGTATGCTTGACGGCCTACACCACGCCGGTCGCGAGGCTGCTCGATCGCCACTGCGACATCGTTCTTGTCGGCGACAGCGTCGGCATGGTGCTGCACGGCCTGTCGTCGACGCTGGGGGTCACGCTCGACATGATGATCATGCACGGACAGGCCGTTCGCCGCGGCCTTGAACACGCGCTGATGGTCGTCGACCTGCCCTTCGGTTCCTACGAGGAAAGCCCAGAGCACGCTTTCGGCAACGCTGCGCGCGTGATGGGTGAGACCGGTTGTTCAGCGGTAAAGATCGAGGGCGGCGAGACCATCGCGGAAACCATCCGCTTCCTTACCGCGCGCGGCGTACCTGTCATGGCCCATGTGGGCCTGACGCCGCAGGCGGTAAACACGTTTGGAGGCTATCGTGTGCAGGGCCGGGGAGCCGATGCAGAGCGGATCAGGCGCGACGCCAGGGCGGTAACTGAAGCTGGCGCCTTCTCCTTGGTGCTGGAAAAGATACCGGAGCAGCTTGCACGGCAGATAACCGCCGATATCGACATACCCACCATCGGCATCGGTGCCTCGCCAGCTTGCGACGGCCAGATTCTGGTGAGCCACGATATGCTCGGGCTCTTCACCTCATTTCGGCCGAAGTTCGTCAAACGCTATGCCGAGCTCGGTGAGCAGGCTGAGGCGGCAATCGCCGCTTACGCCACCGATATGCGGAACCGGCACTTTCCGGCGGTCGAACATCTCTATGTCAACGCCTTGAAGGCCGGTGACTTCACATGAGCGTGCCGATCGCTCGAACCGTGAGCGAGCTGCGCGGCGTCGTTGCGCAATGGCGTCGCTCGGGTGCCACGATCGGTATTGTGCCGACCATGGGAGCCTTGCACGACGGGCATCTGAGCCTCGTGCGGAAGGCGCTCGAAAGGGCCGAGCGGGTGATCGTGACGCTGTTCGTAAACCCCAAGCAGTTCAACAGCCCCGCCGACCTGATTGCCTACCCTCGGACGGAAAGCGACGATGCTGCCAAGCTCGCTCTGCTGGGCACGCATCTGCTCTATGTGCCGGACACAGAGGAAATGTACCAGGTGGGCTTCGCCACGGCCGTTTCAGTGTCCGGCATCAGCGAATGCCTTTGCGGCGCATTCCGGCTCGGCCATTTCAATGGCGTGGCGACGGTCGTGGCCAAGCTCTTCCTGCAGGCCGGCGCTGACTTCGCCTTTTTTGGCGAAAAGGATTTTCAGCAACTTCAGCTTGTCAGGCGCTTGGTCCGGGATCTCGACATTCCGATCACTATTGTGCCCTGTCCGACAGTCCGCGAAGCCGATGGTCTTGCGCTATCGTCGCGTAACGTGCGGCTCTCCCCAGCCCAACGCGCCATTGCCCCAAAACTAGCATCGGTCCTGCTCGATACGGCCGAGCGGCTTGCACGCGGCTCCCCCATCCTGCCTACGCTTGATGAAGCGCGTGCAGCAATTCTGGCTGCCGGCTATCGCGAGCTCGAATACCTGGAGCTTCGCGGAGAAACAGACCTGCAATCGTTAGCAAGCCTTGACCGACCGGCACGCTTGCTTGCTGCGGCTTGGCTTGGCGACACGCGGCTCATCGATAACGTCGCAATATCACCCATCGGTAGTTGGTCAGGTGGGCGGAGCTCTCTCCAATCGGAAGCAGCACAGCAATTGCGGTGATGACGGCGGCGCGTCGTATGCCCTGCAGGGACAGGCCATCATTTAGAACCACGTCTCCGTCGGCTTCCAGCAACCTCCGCGAGGTACGCTAAGCGCAGATGCATCGCGTATTTGAAACCTTGGTCGAGCAACTCTCTGCAAGCGTCGATGCCGTCGATCTCCATGAGGCAATGGCGTCCGCCGCAGCCGGGTTCGACTTTCCGCTCTTCGCTTATTTCACCTACCCATCCGCTTCCGGCGACAGGCCGCGATTGATCTCGAATTATCCATCATCATGGACATCACATTACCTGCAACAGCGCTACCACAGCGTGGATCCCGTGATCCTGCGGGGACTGCGGGGCTGGGATACCTTCGACTGGGGTGTGGACCGCGATCACCGTTATTTGCCGACCTCTCAGCAGGAAGTCCTGGAAAAAGCAGCTGAGTTCGGCATTCGCGGCGGACTGACCATGTCGATGCATGATCATCGCGGCCGGTTCGCCGCACTGACCTTCGCCTCCAACGAGGCGCATCCGCCATTTCTGAGGTCGCTGACGCGCTACGAAAAAGCAATGCAACTGGTTGCGATCAACGTTCATATCCATGCCCGGCGCAGGCTCGCCGAAGATTGCGTGGTAGATGGCATAATGCTCACCCGGCGGGAGTTCGAGTGCCTGAAATGGGCGGCGTGCGGCAAGTCGGCCTGGGATATCAGCCAGATTCTCGGTGTCTCGAAACGCACCGTGACCTTCCATCAGGAAAACGCCAAGGCGAAGCTTGGCGTGCGAACCATCAACCAGGCCGTAGTGCGGATGGCTGCTCGGGCGAGATCCTGATCCTCTCCAAGTCTAGCTGTAAAGGTCTACAGGCTGCATTCATGACGGCTTTGCCCTTCGATTGCGTGGACACATCCCGCACGGAGACGACAATGATGCAGCTGATAACACCCGACTGCTACGCCGAGTTTGCGAGCGAACTCAAGGAAATGCACGGACTTAGGTATCGGGTTTTCAAGAAGCGGCTCGATTGGGAAGTGCAGACCGAAGGCGAAATGGAAACGGACTCGTTTGACAGCCTGAACCCCGTCTACCTGCTTCTCAAGGGGTCCGATTGGCGAACTTGCGGCTGCGTCCGCCTTTTGCCGACCACCGGACCGACAATGTTGCGCGATACGTTTCCGACGCTGCTGGATGAGATGGTGGTCCCTGCGAGTGCCGATATCTGGGAGAGTAGTCGTTTCGCGCTCGATCTCCCTGCGACAGCGCCGAAGGCAGCTGGCGGCCTGGCCCAAGCAACCTACGAGCTCTTCGCGGGGATCATCGAATTCGGCTTGGCCAACAATCTCTCCGGGATCGTAACGGTGACAGATACGCGCATCGAAAGGATCCTTCGTCTCGCGACCTGGCCGTTGTCACGTATCGGACAGCCCAAGCAGGTCGGCAACACCGAGGCAGTCGCCGGCTTCCTCGATATTTCCTACGCCAGTCTCTTGCGCATCCGCTGGAGGGGACGCCTCAACGGGCCGGTGTTGTGGCAACCAGTTCTCATCCAATCGGCATAGCGCCTGCGGATGCTCAGCCGTGACTTGAGTTAAGTCTGCTCACGGCCGCCACCGCCGCCGTGAGGGTGAGCGGACCCGCCCCACGAGCTTTCGACTGTTCCGGTCGATTGGCTCGCGCGGCCGGACTTTGGATTTCCGTAGGCGCAACCCGCAGTCCAGCGTGAGCACGCCAAAATGGCGCCCCTCCGCTTCGTCCAAAGAAGCCAACGTGGCTTCTGAGGTCGTCTTAGAATATTGGACCGGCCGCCGTGAGCGATCGCAACCTCAAAGCTTTGCCGGTATGCCGGTTTGGCCGGACCGTCGGCCAGTCGGAGCAGTCCCCCGATAAGGACCCGAGCTGACGCGCGGTCCAACAGCGCCCGAGCCTATGCTTTGTGCATTACCGTTCGGTTGGCCATGTCGTCCAAGACCGCATGAAGAAGGCTTCCAACCTCCTGCGCAGCGAGCTCTGGCGCAATTCCTACATCGGACAATTGAATGAGCATTTTCTTGGCGGCACAGCGCCAGAACGCGCTCGCCGCCTCGCCGTTCTTGGTCTCGAGGGCCTGGGCGATACTTTCGACCAATATACGTCGCCGATGCAGCGGAAATACGCAAATGTTTGATTCATGCATCAATCACCTCACAGATTCAGTTCCACAAAGAAAAACACCGGCGTCTTCAAAAGAGCCCCGCTAGCGCGGTGACGGTTCGCGGCGACATGACGAGTTCCACTTCCCCATCGACAAGCCATTGGGAGATGAGCCGCCGGACCGCATATCCGGGACCGCACATAAGGTGAACCACCATTGCTCATCCGGCTGCATTTTCCTGGGCCGTTCGACGAGGCGTTCCAGCCGAATTGACGTCCAATGACTTGATCTCTGAAAGGGCAGGGCGGTACGAATCACCCGACTGTTCCGCTGCTTACATTCCTGCGAGCTTGTGTATGAACGATTAAAGCGTGCCCGAGCCGTTCTTGGTGGCCGCCGCAGAAGGGAATCATGTCATCCGCTGCCTATCGTAGGCGGCGCGACTTCTAGCATGACTGCACTGCCCCGACAGGGCTTTGCAATCGCGCGTTTCGAAGCCTATGCTTTGGCATCGGCCGGCATTTACTTCGGTGCAGCCGACAGTAAGACGTACGCGCTCTTGCCCCGTTGGAAGAGAGCCTTGCCCGATCCCTCTTTCGCGACCAGGTGCTGAAGCCCTCACCCCGCAGGACTTCGCGCTTTTGCGACCATCGCTGCATCACGTCGAACCGGGCATCAAGGACAAGTTGGAGGTCGCGCATCAGCCGATCAAGAACGTATATTTTCCCGAGAGGGGCATCGCGTCGGTGGTCGCCACCATGACCGGCGGGCGGCAAGGTGAAGTCGGCATTGTCGGCTATGACGGGATGAAAGGAATTGCCGTCATTCTCGGAAAGGAAAGCACTACCTGGCGCCTGCCGGTTGAAAACCTTCGCCCTGCGATTAGCCCGTCGCTTCGCACCTCAGTGCTGGACTATGCCCACGCGTTCCTCGTCCAATCATGCCGGACGGCACTGGTCAATGGCCACTCCAAGGTCGAAGAACGGCTGGCCCGCTGGCAGCTGATGGTCCACGACCGTGCGGAAGGAGATAAGATCCTCCCGACGCATGAATTTCTGGCGACCATGCTCGCGCCCACCGCCCGGGGTCACCACGGCCCTGCAAATGCTTGAGTATCGAGGACTGGTGCACGCCAAGCGCGGCGAGATCACGATCATCGACCGTGCCGGATTGATAAAGCTCACACATGGCGCTTATGACAAGGAGGAGCAGCGTTATTTCGGCCTGGCCGCTGCCTGAAGCATGTCGGTTGAAACGGGTTCAGCCGACGTCTCCTTGCCCCTCACCAGGTCGCCCAAAAGCATCAGCGGTTTTGAACGAATCGCAGCGATTGTCCGCAATCGGACATAGGCTTGAAGGCGGTCGAATTCGTGCCATAAGTCGGGTTGGTCAGGGTTCAGGGAGGAATTCGTCATGACCAATTCGTTTCACACCGTCACCGTCGAAAAAGCCGCAGAAGCCTATGTCCTTTCCAGGGGAAGGGTCCGCTTTCTCTCCATGGCGCAGGCGATCCGCGCCATCCGAACACTAATGCCGGCATGCAAGGCCACCGACCGCGAGTTGGAGGAACTGTTGGCGGCCGCTTCCTTCGTTCATGGCGTGCCCGTCGCCTTCGACACAAAAACAGCCGATGGTGTAGAACCACGGCTGCATTCCTAAGAGGGCATGCCGCGCCATGCAGACTGTCAGAGGGCATTCGTCAGATGGTAGTCCGCTAACTTAACTGCAGAGTCTAAAGGACGTGTTCCAGCATTGCGAACTCACCGATCGCTTTGTTGCCAAAGCTGCCAGCAAGCGATCGCCTCATCCAGCCGTTTGCACCATCTCATCACAGACATCATCGCGATGCTACCTGTCCAGCATATGTCCAGCATTTCGCAAGGCGGCCAGAAGGAGCCTCGCATAGCCTGTGACATCGATCTGGGCCTGCATCGAAAGGGGCATGCTGGTCCAGTTCTCCAACGGTGCAATGAAAGGTGAGAAGGTGCCATTGACAAGGCAACAACAGCTAACAAGGCCCTCTCGGTCCAATGCCACCACACCGATCTTGTCGCCTGGATATCCAATGGCTGCGACTCGCTGGACCTCCAGGTCACCGTCCACCCGCACGTCAAAAAGAAGGCTACCACGGCTCCTCGTGGCTATCTCAGCCGCCTTCTCATCAAAGCTTGAAGAGAGCAAGCGGACGCTTTCCACCGCCATCTGGAAAATCACCAAATCCAGTTCATTCACGGCCATATGGGCATTTCCGCGCAACGGGTGGTGATTGCAATGACACATACTGCTTGTTCACAGATGTCGGTCACGAACGATCATTCGTCGGGTTCCGGTTCCGACCAACGGTGTCGCCACCTGATCGTGCTGCGGTTCGAACCTTCCGAACGCGAGCCGAGCGCGCTATGAGGTTGGAGTCTAGGTCTCGGACCCTGCCTCGCGGCCTGCTCATCTTTGGCAGACCCGTTGCAACGCCGCCGCGATGGCGCAAACGCCAGATGACGCTGATCCATCGCTTGATCGTGAACTGAGCTTCTGAACACCATTGGGACAGCAGGGTGGAAGGGCTTGACCAACGCTGCCCCCGTTTTCCAAGAGGACCCGTCCTCGATTGAATCTTTCGAGCCCCGTGCAGCGCGCAGCCAAATGATGACCATCTGGACCCAGCTCGCAGACCGCAAGGCAAAGAGGGAACCTTCCAGGCAGCCAAGCTGCGTCGACGCAAAGAGCGGCCTTTGGAGTTCCCAGAATCGACCCTTCCATAGTTGCGACAGGCAACCACTGCACGAGTGTGGGAGAGCGAATCGCAAGCATTGCGTGAGGTCCTGCGCGTTTTCCCCTCTTGCTATTTGGCACATCGTTTGCGCCGAAGTGGGCGCAGCGTTCGACCGGAGCACTGCATGGGAGAGGGAGGAGCCCCACCCCGATCCGGTCAAGGAGAGAGACGGTGTTGGTTCCAAGAGTTCCCCGCGCGATCTTAGCGCCCCGCAAGCGCCATTTTGCCCGGACCTACGTGCAGGTACTTGCCGCCATAATCCTGGGTGCCGCAATCGGCTATTTCCATTTGGAGACCGGCCACAGCCTGAAGCCGCTCTGCGATGCCTTCGTCGATGTCGTCAAGATAATCACCGTACCTGTCATCTTCCTGACAATGGCGACCGGCATTGCCGGCATGAGCGATCTGCAGAAGGTCGGCCGAGTTGCCGCCAAGGCGATGGTTTATTTCCTTACCTTCTCGACGCTAGCACTCCTTGTCGGGCTGATTGTCGCGAATATCGTTCAGCCTGGCGCCGGCCTCAACATCGATCCGGCCTCGCTCGATGTCGAAGCCGTTAAGGGCTATGTGGCCACGGCTCACGAGCAGTCCGTGACCAGCTTCCTGATGAACATCATCCCGTCAACGATTGCCAGTGCCTTCGCGGAAGGCGACATCCTGCAAGTCTTGTTCCTCTCGGTCCTGTTCCTCTCGATCCTGTTCGGCGCGGTCTGCCGCTACAACGGCCGCTCGCTCTTCTCTCTCGTCCGATACATCAAGGACGAGCTGCTGCTCGCAATGTCCTCCTCAGAGGCCGCGCTGGCCTCGCTCATGGAGAAGATGGAAAAGGCCGGCGCCACGCATTCGGTCGTGGGTCTCATTCCATTCAATCTGGACGGCACGAATATGATGCTCGCCGCCCTTTTCATCGCCCAAGCGACGAAAACTGATCTCCCGATCGGCTGCCGGATCCTCATGCTGTTTGTCGCATTGTTCCCTTCGAACGGAACAACCCGCATTACCGGTGCAGGCCTCGTCACAATGGCTGCAACGCTCTTTCTTGTTCCGGCCGCACCGGTCACCTCCGTGGGGCTTATTCTTGGCGTCGATCAGCTTATGTCCGAATGCCACGCGCTGACGGTTTTTCTCCGCAGCGTAGCGGCAACGCTGGCTGTCACCCGGTCCGGGGCGAGCGGGATAAACGACGATTCGGGGAGCGCCTCACTAGCGGACCGTTCAGCGCTCTGGCGGTGGACGGTCAAGTCGCCCGGCGTGGTGAACACAATTCCCCGTGCGAACGACGCTCAGCTATTGGGGTGGACCCGATGGCGCAAAGCCGTATTTGAGAAACCGCCAGATCGCACCGGCACCTGTGCGCCTGTAGCAACTGCGGGGCACGATCAAAACTGACCCATTTTACACCAAAAAGGCGGCCGTTGCTGCCACGCCGTCCATGGATTGGAGACTCATGTCTAAGCCGACTGCCATCACTGTCGCAGCTCTTCTTTTACTCCTCGCCTTGCTGGCGAGCCAATATAGCGCGAACCTGCACCGGCAGGCGTGGTCGACCGACAGGCAAAAGTGGAGCGGCGCATTCGACAACGATCTCCTTCGCCAATCGCCGGCAACCCGCAAGGCGATGCCGTTCTGGTCATATTCAATGACTACCACAACTGTCCGCATTGCAGACTGGCTGATATCAACTACCAAAAAGCCTTCAAGCATGAGCCCAATCTGAAGCTTGTGATCAAACAGTTCCCGGTCCTGGGACCGGATTCCCAATTCCCAGCCTTCGCCGCACTCGCCTCGAGAAAACAGGGAAAGTTCGACGAATTCCACCGCGCCCTTATGATTTCCCCCAGTTGAAGGGTCACTCTCAAGATCGCAGCGCGTGTAGGCCTTGACGTTGAGCAGCTCAAGCGGGAATGCAAGATCCGGCCATCGCAGATGAAATGCGCGCGTCCGCGCACTCGCGAAAGGTCTGCACTTAGACGGTACGCCCGCGTTGGTGGTCGGCGATATAGTGGTCGCCGACCTTGTGGACATGGCCAGCTTGCAACGCTTGCATCGCCGATGCGCGCTCAAAGCGTGCTGGCTCTCGTGCGGGGCAGCATCTGTAGACCGGCCACGCTGTTGTTGCCGGAGCGTGCCGTTTGTGGCAGCTGGCTTTGCTGTCGCTCCTCGTAATCTTGTTGCGGTCATCCAGCTGCCGTGGGCGCCAACAACAATCCTGAGCGCCCGCGCCTGAAGTCGCTGGCCGGGTGCTCGTGAACCGAGCCCGCTTTTCTTCGGCAAGCTCAGGCGGTCTTGGCCCTGCGGCATCGCCCCCTGGCGCGGGGCAGCCTTCGGCTGCTGACGGTCGCCGGCCTGTCGGCCGGCGTCTTTCTATTGTGGCCTTCCCCCTGGCGCAGGGTGGGCAGCACTCCCTTCTAGGCCCGCCGCGGCGTCCCGCAACCCTTCGCTTGTCGCTTTCGGGTCCTCCACTCCGTTCCGGTCCTGCTGATGCAGTCCGCCTCCGACGGCGGGCCTTTCCGGTCGCTTTTGCCGCCCACCCCGCTTCCGGGGAGGGCGCGCGATTGTAGAGCGGAGGACATCACGATGCGTGCAAACAACAAACGTTGCGGCAGCCGACAGGCTGGCGCAGACAGCGGCGGGCGCACCGGCGCCAGCCTTTATCAGGAAATCACCGACCGCATCATTGCCGAACTGGAGCGCGGCACCGTGCCATGGGTCAAGCCGTGGGGCAGGGCAAGGACAGGCCTCGGCCTGCCGCGGAATGCGGCCACCCAGCGCCGATATTCCGGCATCAATATCCTGATCCTGTGGGGCGCGGTCATCGAGCGCGGTTTCCCCAGCCAGAACTGGCTCACCTTCCGGCAGGCGCTTTCGCTTGGCGGCAATGTCAGGAAGGGCGAGCACGGCACCACCATCGTTCACGCTGACCGCTTTGTTCCCAAGAACGAAAAGCAACGCGCCGACACCGATGGCGACGAACCGCAGGCGGTGCCCTTCCTGAAGCGCTTCACCGTCTTCAATGTCGCGCAGTGCGATAATCTGCCCGAACATCTTTACGCCGCCGGCGAGCCTCTGCCTGAGCGCGAGATGGTCCCGCAGGCCGAGGCGCTCATTCATGCAACCGGCGCTGATTTTCGCGTCGGCGGCGAGCGCGCCTTCTACATGCCCGGCAGCGACACCATACAGGTGCCGCCGCAGCCGGCTTTCTTCCACCAGATCGACTATTACCGGACCTGCTTTCACGAGCTTGGCCACTGGACCGGCCACCCGAGGCGACTCGCGCGCGACCTGTCCGGCTCCTTCGGGTCCAACACCTATGCGCGCGAGGAACTGGTCGCCGAAATCGCATCAGCCTTCATCTGCAGCAGTCTCGGCATCGAGCCGACCGTGCGCCATGCCGACTACATCGGCTCATGGCTGACGGTTTTGCGCGAGGACAACCGCGCCATCTTCCGCGCCGCAAGCCATGCCTCGAAAGCCGCCGATTTCCTGCTTGGCCGCAATGTCGATGTCGAAGGCGAGGCACATGCCGAAACCGCCTATGGGAGCGCGCAATCCTCACACGCGACCGCCTTGCGCCTCTGATGACGCAAAGCCGCGCGCAACCAACTCGACAGTTCTTTTGAGGTTGCCCTAACGCCGATGGCCGGCGTTGGCGTCGATCGTTCATCGGACCGAGGTTCGCAAAAAAAGAGGGCGGCATTGATGCCGCCCTCTCGTTGCGAAAGCTGCCAGAGCTGGATTAGAAATCCATGCCGCCCATGCCGCCCATGCCGCCGCCGCCCATGCCGCCAGGCATGCCGCCGCCAGCCGACTCCTTCTTCGGAGCCTCCGCGATCATGGCTTCGGTGGTGACCAGCAGGCCGGCGACCGAGGCCGCGTCCTGAAGAGCCGTACGGACAACCTTGACCGGATCGACGATACCCATGGCGATCATGTCGCCATACTCGCCGGTCTGGGCGTTGTAGCCGAAGGTCGCGCCCTTGTTCTCAAGGATCTTGCCGGCAACGATCGATGCTTCCGCACCGGCGTTGGCCGCGATCTGGCGGGCCGGAGCCTGCAGCGCACGACGCACGATGTTGATGCCGGCGGCCTGGTCGGCATTGACGCCGGTGGCCTTGATGTTGGCCGAAGCGCGCAGCAGCGCGACGCCACCACCAGCAACGATGCCTTCTTCGACGGCCGCGCGGGTCGCGTTGAGGGCGTCATCGACGCGGTCCTTCTTTTCCTTGACTTCGACTTCCGTCGCACCGCCGACGCGGATCACCGCAACGCCGCCGGCGAGCTTCGCCAGACGTTCCTGCAGCTTCTCCTTGTCGTAGTCCGAAGTGGTCTTTTCGATCTGCTGCTTGATCTGGGCAACGCGGCCCTGGATCTCGGCCTTCTTGCCGGCGCCGTCGACGATGGTGGTGTTCTCCTTGGAGATCGACACCTTCTTGGCGCGGCCGAGCATGTTGAGGCCGACGTTCTCGAGCTTGATGCCGAGGTCTTCCGAGATGACCTGGCCACCGGTGAGGATGGCGATGTCTTCCAGCATGGCCTTGCGGCGATCACCGAAGCCCGGCGCCTTGACGGCGGCGATCTTCAGGCCGCCACGCAGCTTGTTGACGACCAGCGTGGCCAGAGCCTCGCCTTCGACGTCTTCCGAGATGATGAGCAGCGGCTTCGAGGTCTGCACGACGGCTTCGAGAACCGGCAGCATGGCCTGGAGGTTGGACAGCTTCTTCTCGTGCAGGAGGATGTAGACGTCCTCGAGTTCGGCAACCATCTTGTCGGCGTTGGTGACGAAGTAGGGCGAGAGGTAGCCGCGGTCGAACTGCATGCCTTCGACGACTTCGAGTTCGGTCTCGGCGGTCTTGGCTTCCTCAACCGTGATGACGCCTTCGTTGCCGACCTTCTGCATCGCTTCGGCGATCATCTTGCCGACCGAAGCATCGCCGTTGCCGGCGATGGTGCCGACCTGGGCAACCTCTTCGGAGGTCTTGATCTTCTTGGCGTTCTTGATCAGGGTCGCAACGACGTCGGTTACCGCGAGGTCGATGCCGCGCTTCAGGTCCATCGGGTTCATGCCGGCGGCAACGGCCTTGTGGCCTTCCTGGACGATCGACTGCGCCAGAACGGTCGCGGTCGTGGTGCCGTCGCCAGCGATGTCGTTGGTCTTCGAAGCAACTTCGCGGACCATCTGCGCGCCCATGTTTTCGAACTTGTCCTCAAGCTCGATTTCCTTGGCGACGGTGACGCCGTCCTTGGTGATGCGCGGGGCGCCGAACGACTTGTCGATGACCACGTTGCGGCCCTTGGGGCCGAGCGTGACCTTCACCGCGTCAGCGAGGATGTTGACACCGCGCAGCATGCGCTCGCGGGCATCGCGGGAGAATTTTACGTCTTTGGCAGCCATTTTTAGCTCCTGGCAGGGGCTTCAATCGAGCCCGGGAATTCAGTTGACGAAAGGGCCTGATATGAGCCGATGATGCCCATGATGTCGGATTCCTTCATGATCAGAAGGTCTTCGCCATTGAGCTTGACTTCCGTGCCCGACCACTTGCTGAACAGGATGCGGTCGCCGGCCTTGACGTCCAGCGGGACCAGCTTGCCAGCTTCGTCACGAGCGCCGAAGCCGACAGCGATGATCTCGCCTTCCTGCGGCTTTTCCTTTGCCGTGTCGGGGATGATGATCCCGCCAGCGGTCTTGGATTCGGATTCGACCCGGCGAACGACCACGCGGTCATGCAGCGGGCGGAACTTCGACTTTGCCATTTTCGGATTTTTCCCTGGTGCGCTGTTGAGGGGTTTTTGTTAGCACTCGCGATGGACGAGTGCTAACGCGATAGTGAGGTAGGCTGTAAGCGGGCACTCGTCAAGACGGACGAGGGCAGGCGAGGAGCTCTGGCCCCCTCCCCGGTGGAACCCAACGCATACGCGGCATCCGCGTTGATGGCTGCGAGCCCCACATTTCCATTGAATTCGGCGTCATGACGCCAACTTGCTCGCGCCGCTTCCAAGTCGTCAGTCGTGCTGCCGTCAGCACGAACATAGGGCTGCGCTTCACTTCCCGTCGAAGCCGCGGCAAGCAGCGTCGCCGTCAGCACGCTCCTTTGCAGATGCTTGCCAAAGGTGGACAGTGAGCGCACCTGCGCCGGGCTGTTGGTGCGAACGTAAGACGTCATTGACAACTCCTTTTTGCAAGTCGAGCCCCTTCTCCACCTTCGGCCGCCGTCGACGCGAAGAAGTCCGCATCGCGTTGAAGACGAGCTGCGAAAAAGAGAAAGATGTGTTTGATGGCTGCGGCCCCAACGGTGCCTTCAGATTTGAGATCACTTCCGCCGCGAGCGGCTGAAGCTCCTCGCAACGTCAAATCGAATCTGCTGCCAAGCCTCCAGGAAAGGAGAGCATTGCTCATCTCGCGCTTGTGCATGCAGTCAACCTTCGATCCGTGTTGCCACATCAAGAGCAAATGCCGTGCCAAAGCTCACTGGGAAGTGAACGCATGGCTCTCCCTGAAAACCTCACAAATCCAGCATGGTCAATTGTGCGGAACCCGACATGCGTCTTCTGCCACTGTCAGCTTTCGGACAGGCATGACGCGTTTCGCGCCGACCACCGGTCGATCGGTTTTGGGGCCGGTCTGTTCGCCTCATAAGAGCGCGTTACATTGCGTAGCGGTTTCCCGAGCGCCGCCACATGACACTGGACCTGCAGGTAGCACCGGCTTCTCATCCAGCCTTACTTTGGCCCCCTCGCGTATCAAATTCCCGCTGGCGAGCCCTGCTTTCATAGATCGCACCATGCCGGATGTCTGCTCTGGCGCCCGACCCGCTGGCACGATCTCGATCCGGCATAAGGGCGCAGCATCTTTGCAGGCCGTTTCATCCCGGCGTCCTGCTTGGCTGACAGACCGCACTTGGCGAGCGGTCTCCATGCTCTCTCCAAGGACCATCCCTGCGGCTGGCTTGTCGACCTATGGGCGGGTCCGGCCGCCCGAAACCCTCGCGCCATCAGCTTTTTTCCCCGCCGCCTGCGGCGGCTTCCTCGCGCCGCTTCGCTCACAAAAAAGCTGCCCGCTCGGGTCCTTCACTGTCGCTGCGGCCCTGTCGGATTCAGGCGGTCCTGACGCGCCCATTACGGTGCGCCATCGCAGGGGATGGTCCCCGGCGAAACCACAAAAGGAGACTTCGAAATGACCGCGATCGGTTACGTCAACAAGCAGGAAAACGGCGCCTACAAGGGCCAGTTCAAGACGCTCAGCGTCCGCGCCGACATCGATATCGTCCCCAACCAGGCCAAGAGCGCCGATAACCATCCCGACTTCCGGGTGCTTACGCAAGGGGTCGAAGTCGGCGCTGGCTGGATCCGCACCGGCGAGACTTCCGGCAAGGATTATGTGAGCCTGTCGATTGCAGCGCCGGAGTTCGGACCGCGCAAGCTCTACGCCAATCTCGGCCGAGCCGCCGGCCAGGACGATCACGACACCTACGCCATCATCTGGAACCCGGCCGACTGACCGGCCGAGATAAGAGCCTCGCGCCGCAGCCCCGGCGCGGGGCTCATTCCCAGGAGTTCCACCCAAACCCCGTCCGCCCTAAAGGGCGGCGAAAACTCTCCCCCGACTCTTCGCCCGTCCCCGAGACGATCTCCCTCGCCCATCCTCGCCCTCGCTTGTCCGAAGCGAAACGAGGATCATCATGGACGACGAAAACGAACGCGCGGCCCGCGCGAAAAAGGGCAGCCCGTTTCTCAGCACAGCCCAAGCCGCCTTCTATATCGGGCTCTCCCAGCGCACGCTCGAAAAGATGCGGCTCAAGGGCGGCGGCCCGAAATTCCGCAAGCACGGCCGCTATGTCCGCTATCACATCGACGAACTCGACCATTGGTCGAAAGGACACCCGCAGCACTCCATCGCCGGCGATGGCAAGGCCGGTTCCGGCCAGGGCGGCACGGGAGGCCGTTCATGAGGCGGCGCCCTTCCATCCATCTGATCGGCAGCCGCCTGAGGCGTGTTCGAGCCCGTAAGACGGTCGCCTTGGCCGCGGCCGGTCTCGGTCTTTTGGGCTTCACGGCGCTGGGAAAGCCCGCCCCTTGGCTGGTCTGGAACGCCTCGGCCAGCGCGCCGATCGGCCTTTACCGCATCGCTGCGGGAGCGCTGGCGCGTGGCGATCTCGTGCTCGTGCGCCCGCCTGAATACGCGGCGTATCTCGCCGCCGAGCGCAGCTATCTGCCTCGCAATGTGCCGCTGGCAAAACGTCTTGCAGCGCTGCCGGACGATAATGTCTGCGCCTTCAATGACGCCATCATCATCGGCGGCGACATCGTCGCGCGCCGGCTCAAAATCGACGCCGAAGGCCGACCTTTGCCATGGTGGAACGGCTGCCGAGCGCTCGGGGATAACGAGGTTTTCCTGCTCGGCAGCGACAAAAACCGCTCCTTCGACAGCCGCTATTTCGGGCCTGTTCCCACTCAAAATGTCATCGGGAGGCTCGTACCACTATGGACCGAGTGACCCTCCTCTTGTTGGGCATGATCGCCATTGCGCCATGCGCCTGTTCCGCCTCGACCGGCGCTGAGCCGGTCGCCATCTCCCAAAGTCCGCAGCTGCGAAAGTGGCAGACGTTGGTATCGGAAGCAAGCCGGCGCTTCCATATTCCCCAAGCCTGGATCTATGCCGTCATGGCTGCCGAAAGCGGCGGCAAGACAATGCGCGGCGGCCGCCCCATCACCTCCCCCGCTGGCGCCATGGGCCTCATGCAGGTGATGCCCGGCACCTATGAAGAGATGCGGGTCGAACACGGCCTTGGGCCTAACCCCCACGATCCGCGCGACAATATCCTGGCCGGCACGGCCTATCTCAGTGCCATGTATGACCGCTTCGGATTTCCTGGCCTGTTTGGCGCCTACAATGCCGGTCCCGAGCGCTACGACGAGCATTTGAAGCGTGGCAAACCGCTGCCAGAAGAGACCGTCGAGTACCTCGACCAACTCAAGGCGGCCGGAGTTTCGGCGGCCGACATCGAGGCGTTCGAAAGCCAATCTGTCGCTCCAAAGGCGCAAATCGCTCCTCTCGGACGGTCGCTGTTCTTCATTCATGACGGTGTTCACTCAGGCGTGCGAAACGGCGATCTCTTCGTGCCGCTCGGCAAGGACGGCGCGCAGCCGAAGGAGCCGGTGCGTTAGCCATGGCGGACGGGGGCGCGTCTGGCGGGGCTGGGCGCGGAAGGCAAGATAAAGGTACCGCCTCCAGGAGGCGGTTAAATCTTTGTCTGCACATCGTTTTTCCGGGAGGCTGCCGCCGGTGCCAAGAGGGTTTGACGTGTAAGTGTCTGATTTTGCTTGATATGTCTGGGAGGCTCGCATTAAGGATGACGAGTTCAGGCCGAAGCTCGGCAAAATCGGGTCGCGCGGCTCGAAGGCCGGCAAACGCTATGCCGGCCAGGTTCGTGCGGCGATCAACCGGGCTGGCGGCCGGCCGCAACGCGGTGGTCGCTTCACAGGAAGCCGGACAGGGCGCGGCGGGGCGGCCGCCGCACTGCTGAAATCGCGCGACCGGTATGCCGCCTTCCGCCAGCGCCGGGTGATCGTCAAGGCGCGGGTCGTCAAGCTCGCCGGCAAGGGCGCGGACGGGGCGCGTGCCCATCTACGCTATCTTCAGCGCGACGGGGTCACCCGCGAAGGTGAACCTGGCGAGCTCTACGGCGCCGACAGCGGCCGCGTCGACGGCAAGGCGTTCATCGATCGCGCGGACGGCGACCGCCATCAGTTCCGCTTCATCGTCGCTGCCGAAGACGGCATCGAGTACGACGACCTCAAGGCGCTGACGCGGCGGCTCATGGCGCAGATGCAGGAAGACCTCGGCACGAAGCTCGACTGGGTCGCGGTCGATCATTTCAACACCGGCCACCCGCACAGCCACATCATCGTCCGTGGCAGGGACGACCGTGGCGAGAACCTGGTCATCGCGCGCGAATATATCTCATCTGGCATCCGCGAGCGGGCGGCCGAGCTGGTCAGCCTCGATCTCGGTCCGCGAACCGACCGCGAGATTGAGCTTCGCCTGCGCCGGGAAATGGAGCAGGAACGCTTCACCAGCATCGACCGTCGGCTGCTCAGCATGCGTGATGATGACGGCCTGGTCTCGCCGGGCGGTCCCGACGCCATTCGCCAGACGCTGCACCAGGGACGGCTGCGCAAGCTCGAGCGGATGGGTCTGGCCGCGGAGGTCGGCGCTGGCTCCTGGCGCCTCGACGATGAGCTCGAAGCCACGCTGCGCCGCACCGGCGAACGCGGCGACATCATCAAGACCATGCACCGCGAACTGACCGGCAAGGGGCTTGCCCGCAGGGCCGCCGACTGGGTGATCCACGATCGATCCGGCGAGCCCGTCCAGTCTCTCGTCGGTCGCGTTGTCGCGCGTGGACTGGCCGACGAGATCAATGACCGCCATTACATGATCGTCGACGCCGTCGACGGTAAGAGCCATTGGATCAACATCGGTAGAGGCGAGGCGATGGAAACGATGCCTAATGGCTGCATCGTGCGTGTCGCGCCAAGGAACACCGAGCCGAGGCAGGTCGATCGTACCATCGCCGAAATCGCCGCCGCGCATGGCGGCCGTTACGACGTCGATATGCACCTGAAGCATGACCCATCCGCCACCGAGAGCTTTGCGCGAACGCATGTGCGGCGGCTGGAGGCGATCCGCCGCGCGACCGGCGGCGTTGAGCGAGAGCCGAACGGCACCTGGCTCATCGCGCCGGACCATCTCGATCGCGTCGCGAATTATGAGGGCCAGCGGGCCAGGGCCGAGCCTGTCGTTGCCGACAAGCTCTCCTCAATGGCGCTGGAGCGACAGGTCAGCTTCAACGGCGCCACCTGGCTCGACCGGGAGCTGGTTGCCGATAGACCCGAGCCTTTGCACGGATCCGGCTTCGGCCGCGACGTGAGAGAGGCGCAAGCTCGCCGGCGGCAGTGGCTGATCGCGCAAGGCCTCGCGCATAAAGAACAGGATGGGATCGTCTATCGAGCCAACATGCTTTCGATCCTGCGCCAGCGAGAACTGAACCGTGTTGCTGGCCAACTGTCGGAGGAACTTGGCCTGCCCTATGCCGAAGCGCGATTCGGAGGACGAGTAGAGGGTACGCTCCGCCGCTCCGTCGAGCTTGCCAGCGGAAAATATGCCGTCGTTGAAAAGTCGCGCGAGTTCACGCTGGTGCCATGGCGGCCGGTGCTTGAGCGCCATGTGGGCAAGGAGGTCTCCGGTGTCGTGAGTGGGGAGGGGATTTCATGGACCGTCGGCCGGCAAAGGAGCGGACCTGGTGTTTCGTGAGATGGTGTACAGCTTTTTAGCCAGCGGCGCGGGCAGCCATGCGAGCCCGCGTAGACCTTATGGCCGCACGCCCGCAATCGGTCGCATGGACCTGCCAGGCGGGGCGGCTTTGGAGCGTTCGGACCCGACACGCTGCGTGAGTGGCCAGACTTCGAGCGCTCGAAGATGCGGACTGTTGTCTGCTGGCCGGCGTTATTCCGGCTGGCCTATGACCGCGGCGCAACAGTTCACCGCTGAAGTTGCCACGGGCGAACATCGACAAGAGAAAAAACACCATTGCGCGTTACAAATCGCCGTTGAAAGCGTTTAGGTTGCATGCGCTTCGCCAAGTAAACGGATACCCCAGAAGAGAGCCATGACCACGGCCCGCCATATCGTGACGCTGCTTAAAAGCCACATTGCCGGCGACGAGGATCGTTTCCTCTCTATCGCGATGCAGCTTGCTGCGCATGAGGCACGTCAAGGCCATGGCAAGCTTGCTCAGGAGCTCAAGGATCTGGTCGACGCAGCCAAGAGCAGGGACGCCCGGATTGCCAAGAGCAGTCGGCCGGTTCCCCTTTTTCAGCCAAAGGGCGAACTCGCAGGCCTCCTGCATGTGCGCTATCCGGACCTGCGACTGACGGACATGATTTTGCCGGACAGTCTGCGCTCGCGCCTGCACCGCGTGCTGGGAGAGCAGCGCCAACAAGCAAGCTTGCGCGAGCACGGGCTTGTTCCCCGTCGCAAACTGCTTCTGGTCGGCCCGCCAGGATCAGGCAAGACGATGACCGCATCGGCATTGGCCGGGGAGCTTCATCTGCCCCTTTTCATGATCGTCCTCGATGGTTTGATCACCAAGTTCATGGGAGAGACTGCCGGAAAGCTGCGGCTTGTTTTTGATGCAATGCAGGCGACGCGGGGCGTCTACTTCTTTGACGAATTCGATGCCATCGGCGCGCGTCGAGGCGAACGCCAGGATGTTGGCGAGATTCGGCGCGTGCTGAATTCGTTTCTGCAGTTTCTCGAGCAAGACGACAGCCACAGCCTGATTATTGCGGCAACAAATCATCCCGAGCTGCTCGACAGAGCTTTGTTCCGCCGTTTCGACGATGTCATCGAATACGCCGTGCCCGATCGGCCGATTATCGAGGCGCTGCTTCGGGCTCGACTCGACCGCTTCGACACCAGAGGGCTTGCCTGGAACGAGGCGATCTCTCAGGCAGAGAGACTGTCGCAGGCCGAGATCACCCGCGCGGCCGACGACGCTGCAAAAACCATCATATTGCGGGGGGGGAAGCGGATCACCTCGGAAGCGCTCATCGACGCTCTGAAGGAACGCCGGCAGGCTTCGCTGTCTGAGTAGCGACAGCACAGATCATAATGGCAGACGATTTTCCGCGCGACCGCGCCCATATCCACCTTCGCAACAACGGCATTCGGGAAGCCTATCGGCGGCCCAACCAACTTATACATGCACCGCCGCTGCCGGCGCGTGATCGGGCGTCGCATGCTGCGGCCTTGACGCAATCCATCGAACAAGCGGTCGAAAGTGCACGCCAGCAGATTGCGGCGCGTGACCCCCAGCTGTCGGTCGGCACGCCTGGCTTTTACCTCGAGATCGATCTGCCCATGTCCGGACGGGCGGCCCTCGACCAGTTGGCCGATCGTCGCCAGCACATGGAGCTGGTCGCCGTCCATGAGCCAACTCAACCCGGTGCTCCCATCACAGCGTCGGTGTTCCTGCCGCAAAGCGCGCAAGCCTATTATTTGCGGAAAGTCGAGGCGTATCGAGACGTTGACACTGACCGCGGCAGACCGCGCAACGAGCCGCTCGTCTCCCGCATGGAGACAGTCAGGCTGGCGACTGCACGATCGTTGTTTACCGACCACGACGACCTCTTCCCCCAGGCCGCTGACGAGCAGGTGTGGTGGGAAGTCTGGCTGCGCGACGGTCGCCGCGAGAACTTCGAGCACATTGCCGAAGCCCTGAACATCACTTTGCGCACGCATGCGGTCAGGTTTCCGGAGCGGGTGGTCATGCTGGCACTCGCCAGCACGGCAATGCTCGACCGCATGATTGCGCACAGCGATGTCGTCGCCGAGCTGCGGCGCGCGAAGGATACGCCGTCCTTCTTCATGGGCCTTGGCGGCGCGGAGCAAAGGGACTGGAGCGACGAGCTTCTCGGGCGCGTCAGACCGCCTCAATCCGATATTGCGGTCTGCATTCTCGACAGCGGCGTACGTCGCACCCACCCGTTGATCGAACCCGCACTTGCCGTTGAAGACTGGCACACCGTCAAACCGGCATGGGGCAGCGACGACACACCTGCGTGGAGCGGCCACGGGACGCGAATGGCAGGTGTCGGCCTGTACGGTGATCTGGTCCCGCTCCTGGTCGGAGGCGATCCAGTTCCATTGCCCTTTCGGCTGGAGAGTGTCCGTATCCTTCCGCCAGAAGACGAGGCAAACGATCCAGAACTCTATGGCTCGATCACCGCGGAAGCGATCGCCCGCGCCGAGGTGCAGGCGCCGGAGCGCCGCCGCGCGATCGCAATGGCTGTGACAAGCGCCAGTCCGGCGCGTGGAAGGCCCACATCGTGGTCTGCCGCTATCGACCAACTCTGTTTCGAAGAGGAGCAGCGACGCTTGATCGTTCTCTCTGCCGGCAACATCGGCGATGACCTCATGCCGGCCGAGCATTTGACGCGCAACGATCTGGAAGCAGTCGATGATCCTTCTCAGGCCTGGAATGCGCTGACGGTCGGCGCTTTCACAGAAAAGGTCGATATCATTGACACCGACTTTGCGGGCTACGCTCCGATCGCGCCGGTCGGCGAGCTCTCGCCGCGCAGTCGCACTTCGGTCGTTTGGGACAGGCAGTGGCCGGTGAAGCCCGAGGTCGTCTTCGAAGGCGGCAATCTCGCCCATGACGGTGTGTTGCCTGGCGAGCCGATCGACGATCTGCAGATATTGACCACTTTCTATCGACCCGAACTGCGCCACTTCACCACCCTCGGAGATACGAGCGCGGCAACGGCCCATGCCGCACGGATGGCGGGACTAATTCTATCAGCGCGCCCCGAGCTGTGGCCTGAAACGGTTCGCGCCCTGATCGTCCACTCGGCCGAATGGACTCCGGCGATGCGCGCACGCATCGATGCGTGCAACGGAGCGAAGGGCGAGATCCAGGCGCTCGTGCGGCGCTATGGTTACGGCGTGCCAGATCTTGGGCGCGCGCTTCTGTCAACGGTGAACGACCTCACGCTTATCGTTGAAGATGAGCTTCAGCCTTTCCAGCGCGAGGGCGGCGCGGCTGCCAAAACGCGTGACATGAAGCTGCATCGCCTGCCTTGGCCGAAGGAGCAGCTCGCGGCGCTCGGCGCTGCCCAGGTCGAGCTCCGCGTCACGCTGTCCTATTTCATCGAACCCAACCCCGGTGAACGCGGATGGACCCGCCGGCATCGTTACGCGTCCCATGGTCTTCGGTTCAGAGTAAAGTCAGCGACCGAGACAGTCGACGAATTCCGAGCCCGCATCAATCAGGCCGCTCGGGACGAGGAGGAAGGGGCGCCTGCTGGAGGCGGAGAAGAGTGGCTGCTCGGCACCTTCCGCGATCGCGGCTCGTTGCACGCCGATTTCTGGTCGGGCAGCGCCGCCGATCTCGCCGAGCGTGATGCGATCGGCGTGTTCCCGGTCGGGGGCTGGTGGAAGGAGAAGCCTTACCTGGAACGCGTCGACGCTCTGGCTCGGTACGCCCTGATTGTGACGATGCGGGCGCCTGGGGTCGATGTTGACATCTTCACACCCGTCGAAGCAGCCCTGACTGTCGAGACGTCGGTCGAGACCTGATGCAGCACTGTCCAAATCGGCCAACAACGGAGGTTTGACCAGCCTCTGGTGCCATGGCGGCTGGTGCTGGATCATCACGTCGGCAACAGGGATCATGCGCGGAGGACGATAGGCCGGCAAAGGAGCGGGCCAAGCGTGTGATAATGGCGCCCATGGTCACGCCCACAAGCCGCGCCCCCTGCGTCTACGGAGAGGTGCGCGTCTGTTTAGGCGGCCGAGACATCGCTTACCTGATCAACGCGCTCGCCGTATTTGCGCCTGTAAGCGGCAATGAAATCGTCGTCGCTACAGATGCAGCGGCCGCTGGAGTCCTTGGCCTTCGGATCGTGCAAGTGAGAGCCAAGGGGGCGCAGAAGATTCACCCGAGTGCTCGTCGTCGGGCTCATGGGAAACCCCGCACTATGTTTGACCAAATCCGCGGCAAGCATAATCCCGGCAAGCACCGACTGAAAGGCCATCGGAACCACAGTTCGAACGCGGCGACTTCCTTCGCTAAGCTGGAACACCAGACCGCCGCAGATAGCCTGCTGATAAAAGGAGCGCAGGGGCTGGCCGACAAACGGGGCTAGCGGTTCAAACGGCACAGCCATCGCTGTAGCCACGCGAACTACAAAGTCGTTGGGAACTCCGGCATTGGTCTGCAGGAGCGTTTTCACCTGCTCGTGTGCTTCCGGTATTCCGAGTTCCTCGGCAATCAGCTGGTGCTCGTCCTTGGATTTTCCGGATGGCAGGTACATGCAACAAAGGCAAGCCTGGCCGTCATCGAAACCATGCCGGGAGATACCGAGATCGTGCTCCTGCGTCCAAGCGTTTGCGATCCATCGCGGCAGTGCACCTTGGACAGCCAGACGGTCGGCGGCGGTGTCAAGCGCCACACCCACTTGGTCGAAGACCCAATTGCCCCGGCGCGCAACATATTCTGCCCACGTCAGAGGGTGCGCCTCGACCTCAAGGGCAGTCGATCTAAGGGCGGTGGCTGCAAGAACCGCTTTGGACATACCAATCTCCGCCTGGCCAGCCAATGCGTAGCGCTGCAGGTTTGAGAGTTCGATCGCTTCGTGATCGATTACATGCAGACGACCTTTGAGATCGGGTTGTCTCGCTAGCGCCCAAAGCGAGCCATGGCCTATCGCACCGAGCCCAACGAGGTGGGTTTCGCCAAGGTCGACTGGGAAGTCGATCGGGCCAGGCTCTCCGGCTTTGGTCTTGTCGTAGCTGCATAGCGAGAGGTCGATGGTTTCGTCCAACTCGGCGCCGGTCAACTGGGCAGCGAAGATAGTTCGAAAGACGTTGGCGGCGCCGAAGCAACTGGCGGCGCCAGCTCCATAAGGCAGCAGACTTGGGCCAGAGCCCACCGGGTCCGTACGCGACAGCTTTGCCGCCCAACCGTCCGATCCCACGAAAAAGATCGGGCACCGGAGTGATGGGCGCGTTACCCCTGCAACGACGCAGACGGTGGCAGACTTGCCGGAACGCCGGATGCCGACTTTTGGATTGATCGACTTTGCCAAGCGCTCCAGCGCTTGGGCTTGAGAGCTCGCCGCGCTGTCCAGCGGGAGTATCGCCAGAACCGGGTAGAGCCTAGCGAGCAATCTCACCGCAAGATCTAGTGTCGCCTGGCCTTCGGCGCAGGAAGCGGCCTGATGGTCGAAGGCGACTGCCACGACCTGCTTTTCAAGAGCTGCTTTGAAGTCTCCCAGATGAAAATCGGCCAGGACCTGAGATGCCGCCGTGGCGGCGCGATCGATGAAGTTAGCGAATGCCATTGTTCAACTCGATATCATGATCATTCGCGACAGTGCCGCGGGAGGGAGCGCATTCCATTTGGCCTTTTCGTCAAGCCGATAGGCGGCGACCCGAGCAAAATCGAAAGGCTCGCGGGCGAAATTCGGCACTACCAGCGACAGACACCCAACCGTGGTAGCAACCGCATAAGCGTCGTCCGTCGTCGAATGGTAGGCGCGGCCCGGATGGCTGTGAATCTGGGCCAAGAGTTTCAGGCCGCTTTTGTAGAGCCAGACATTGAGCCGGTGCAGTTCTTCGGCCGCAACGATCACGCAAACGCCATCGTTTGTCCGAATGTGACGCTGCGCCGGGATAACCGTCTCTGTTACGGCAAAGTGCCGCTCTTGCTGAACGCCGACCCAGAGCGCCATCCCCTCATTGCCCTCGCGACCAACTGAGCGCAGATGCCCATGCGTGGTCGAGATGCAGCCGCGCGGGAGAGTCACGATCGTTACATCTCTCAAACCAGTCATTCTTGTATCGCCTGAGGGGATACCACCATTCCTACGATTGTCGGTTGGAGTTGAATCTGCAACTGCTCTATAGGAACGATTCCGTACTTGATGATCTTGTCCAGGATGAAGGCCAAACAGCCTTCGCCAGAACCCCGATGAAGCAGCCATGGATCACCTGAATGGGCTGGATTGTCGTGGTATTCCCGGACGCCCGCCATGCACAGGAATGGTTCGTCCTCGGGACTGTTGGCCTGGATGAAGTCCGTCAGCGGCACGGCGTTCTGCTGGATGAGAGCTCCTATCATCTCCGGCGGCGTTCCGGGCAGCGGCGGACGTCTAAGCATTTTCAGGTATAGATCTTTCCGGGCAATCGGATGACGCGTAAACGGATCGACGAAGACCACGGACGGTGGTCTTAAGTCGTAGTCGGTGAAGTCGACCTCGCTCGCTGCGCTGACCACCCGTGGCTTTAACTTGGGGCTGGCGAAAATGAAGAAAGCGCGCGGAAAGGTCGCCTCGATCAAGAAGCAGCCCTGAGCCCGATAGACATCAGCATATGGCCGGAACCGGCCGATCTCCCGATCAAACTTCGCTCGGGAGACCTCCGGATCCACACTTTGGTGTTTAGGCACCTGCGACGCCCGCCTTCAGGCTGAGGAACAGGGTCACAGTATTCGGGAAACCGAAGTCGCCAAGCTTCTTGTCGACATCGAGCAAGTTGCCGGCCTCATCCTTGAATTCCCAATTCTCGGCTGGTTGGGCGACATTCTGCGTGTTCTCAAGGGCTTTGGTACGAATGACGTGAAGCGGCTGGTTGGGATTGGCTTCGACCTGCGTGGGCTGGCCGTTCACCACCACCGTGATCTCGATCTTGCCCGGTCCGCCGCCGTGATTATCGCCCTTACCCGAATCCTTCGACATTGTCCTACTCCTGTGGCTTGCCAACCGCCCCACGCCCTGGCGCCCACCTGCGAGTGAGACCGGCGGTCTTCAATCGTTCACCCGGCGCCACGGCCGCGAGTACGCGAAAGACAGGGGATAAGCTACCGAATCGGTGCTTGCCTTCTTTTATGGGTGACTTGAGCCGCAAGTAAATGGTCTCAAATTGCTCCTCACAACTATAATCGATTAGAGCAATGCAAAAATATTGGCGACACGCCTATTCATCTGCTCTCTCACTCGCCTGCTCCGTGCTTGGCAAGGGGAGCTTTGACTGCGTCACGCGTCCCCCAAGCAGCCGATTGCGCCGGCAGCGCCGTAGGAACCGTCGTTCAGAGTCTTCACCACTCAAGCAGCCGCATGGATGCAGCCGACGCTCGTCTCCACAAACAGCGCAAGTGGTGCCTTGTTGGATAAGGTCGCCTCGTCCCTGGTGCAGCATCTGTCGGAACGGGTCCGCTGCGAGACCATGCCTCATCATCGCGCATGCGCAGCAGCCGGCGGTCGATGCTCGTAAGGCGTTCTGCTCATTTCGTGGCGAAGGCGCTGCTCGACTCGCGGACATATGCGGGCACCGAGGCGGAGGCTGACCAGTCGGCGCCGCGTTCGCGGATGTCGCTTGCAATGTGCTCGCGTGCGTTTGCCGCCGGCGACCTTGCCGTCCTCGCCTGCTATGGCGAGCCGGCGCAAGCGGATTGCTCGATACTGCCGGCGAGGCTGCGGGCCGGTCCTAACGGCCGTTCACAAGAGCTTGCATCAGCAACTGGCAATCGGATCGATAACTTCGCGATCGCCGTTATGGCGCGGAGATGCGGTCTCGCCGGGTTGTGGCTGGCGCTTCGTTGTGGGCGGCGCGTCGTAGCCGAGGGAGCAGGGGCGGCGCCATGATCCAGACCGAACGCGCGCTGCAGCAGGTGCTTGAGTGGGGGCGTGCCCTGACCGGTTTCGCGGATGAGCATGCTGAGGAAGCGGTAAGGGGCGGCCAGTATATCCTGCAACGCATTCACCCGAGCCTGCGCGACACCAGCGCCCGCACCGGCCGCGATCCGCAGGACGAAACGCTGATCGTGGCGTTCTATCGCGAACTGGCGCTGCTGTTCTGGCTAGACGATTGCAACGACGTTGGCCTGATCGCGCCGGAGCAGCTCGCCGCCCTGGAGCAGGCGCTGGGGCACGGCGTACCGTGCGTGCTCTCCGGATTCGAGGGCTGCGCTCAGCTGCGCGCTTCGCTGGCTGCGCTCGCTTACGATCGTCACGACTATGCTCGGCTTCTCGACTATACCCGGTGCTACTGCGCGGCGCTGCGCGCCGGACACGCGCAGGCGGCAGGGGCGCGACGCTGGTCTTACGCCGAGTACCTGCACAACGGCATCGATTCGATCGCTTACGGGACCGTGTTCTGTTGCCTGTCGCTGCTGTGGGGGCTGGACATGGCGACCTTGCGCGCGCGTCCAGCGTTTCGCCAGGTCCTGCGGCTCATCTCAGTGATAGGGCGCCTGCAGAACGATCTGCATGGACGCGACAAGGACAGGTCGGCCGGCGATAACGCGGCGATCCTGCTTCTGCAGCGCTATCCGGCTATGCCTGTGGTTGAGTTCCTCAACGACGAGTTGGCCGGCCATACGCGCATGCTGCACCGGGTGATGGCGGAAGAATGCTTTCCCGCGCCGTGGGGACCGTTGATCGAGGCGATGGCGGCGATCCGCGCGCAGTACTACCAGACTTCGACCAGCCGCTATCGCAGCGACGCTGCAGGGGGAGGCCAGCGTGCGTCGGCCTGGACGCGCCGGAGGCGGCGGCTTGGGCGCGCTGCCGTCGGTTCGATCCGACGCAACGCCGTCGCCCGCTGCTACGGATGGAGCGAGCATGAGCGACACCGCCCTGAGCCGGGGAAGGACGAACATCTGGACATCGTGCTGGATCGGCGAACGGCGCCGGCCACGGTGGCCGCTGGCTGGGAGTACATCCATCTCGAACACTGCGCACTGCCCGAGTTGGACCTGACGCAGATCGACCTGCGCGCCTCGCTGCTGGGCAAGGCTATGCGCGCGCCGCTGCTGATCAGCTCTATGGCCGGCGGCATGCCACGGGCCGAGGCCATCAACCGGCATTTGAGCGAGGCAGCGCAAGCCTTGGGGATCGCCATGTGCGGTTCGCAGCGTGTGAGCCTGCAATCCCGCAACTCCCAGGGGCTAACGCGCGCGCTGCGCCGCCTGGCGCCAGACATTCCCTTGCTGGCCAATATCGGCGCCGCGCAACTGCGGGAGGCCGACGGCCTGGACCTGGCGCGTCGCGCGGTGGACGCGCTGGAGGCCGATGGGCTCATCGTCCATCTCAATCCGCTGCAGGAAGCGGTACAGCCGGAGGGCGACCGCGAACTGGCGCGGCGTCCTGGCGCTGATCGCTGGCGCCGCGCGCATCGTGGGCGTGCCGATGGTGGCCAAGGAAGTGGGGGCGGGCCTGTCCGCCTCGGTGCCTGTGCGCTCGTCGAGGCGGGCGTGGCGGTAATCGATGTCGCCGGCGCCGGCGGCACCAGTTGGGCCGCAGTGGAGGGCGAGCGCGCCCGCAATGCCGCCGACCGTGCAGTGGCGATGTCATTCGCCGATTGGGGGATTCCACCCTGACCAGCGTGCAGGCGGTGCGTCGGGCGCTGCCAACGGTGAAGCTGATCGCGTCGGGCGGGATCCGCGATGGCGTCGACGTGGCCAAGGCCATCCGCCTGGGCGCGGACATCGCCGGGCAGGCGGCCAGCGTGCTGGGCGCGGCGACAGTGTCCACCGGGGCCGTTGTCGCGCATTTCGAGATCGTCATCCGCCAGTTGGCCGTCGCCTGCTTCTGCACGGGCTCGGCTGATCTGGCGGCGTTGCGTCAGGCGCGCTTGTTGCCCTCGTCGCATTTGTCCGCCGGTTGATGTCGGCGTCGTCCGCACGCTAACAGCAGGCTGCTGAAATACCTACGCCAAAGACAGACTATTGATCCCCCTGGCGAGACGGCTCGATTGACGGGAGCGATGTGTTCATGGAGCAGCTGTTCACGATGAAGCGGTTGGAAGATTTCGTTCCAGCCGGTCATCCTGGTGCCCGCACCGGCTGATGATCAATGGAGCGCTGGTGCGGCTAGACGGCATCCTTTCCGGCATGTACGCCTGCAGTGCCAAAGGCGGTCGCCCCAGCGTTGCGCCGGAGAAATTGCTGCGGGCCGTGTGTTGCAGGTGTTCTACAGCGTCCGTCGGAATTGATGCAGCAGGTGCTGCTGTGGCAAGGCCAAGACCCGGGAATGCCGTCAGCTTTGATCAGGCGCTTCGGGCCGTCGGAAACGCGCGAAGAGTCCGGCTTTCGAAAAAGGCCGAACGCCTCAGATAAAGCCAGAACTCCTTGGGTCACCATCAAACCAATTTGACGCCCCGGGACAATTTCGTCCGGCATTGTCCGGTGTGCGACGATGTTGGGGATGCGACATAGGCGGATTGCCGTGTATTTAAACCGCTTTTCCTTTGGCACGCATATTGCGCCCTATCGGTAAACCTCGTCATGGGCCGGCGGCAATCGCTCGGAGATTGTCGAAATAGCACAATGATTTCTGCCGGGGTGACATCCGGCCCGACTAGAGCAGGACCTTTCAGATGATGCAGAAAAGCAAGCGGCCATACTCGCGGGGAAATAGTCGCGTCAGGGCTGCATGGACGCTCTTTCCTGGTTGTTTCGGCGGCGGACGCCAACTCTTCAATCGGCACCCGAACCAGTGCCTGGATGTCCAAGGAGCGCCCCTGTTGCGCGTGCCTGGCTGCACCCGCGTGCTGGCTCTCCTCCAAGGCGACGCTTCGGCGCTGCTGCAGACCGGCGACGAGAACCCAACTTCAAAATTAGCATTCCGAAAACCGAAAGAAGTGAACAGGTATGTCCAGGATCGGCGCTTTGACGCGCGCCGCATGGCGATCGGCAACTCAGACGCTGGCCAAGGGTTCGAAAAGTTTACACCCGACGCTAGCGCCGGCCGATTTCAAGCGCGCACTTACGATCAACGATCGATATGGCGGGCTCACTGTCAATGTCCCCAAAATGCCTTTCTGGCTGACCGGGGGTGAAGCCTTCGTCTACCGCCGGACTAGCCACGGCGAGCAGCAGTTCATGCAGGTCGATGCTGCCACGGGTTTCAAGCGGCCCGCTTTCGATCAGGCGCGTCTGGCGGCAGCGCTAAACAAGGTGAGCCATGAGAGCTATCAAGCCGGCAATCTTCCGTTCGACCGTTTCGAACTGAGTGAGGATGGTCGCAGGCTCGACTTCCAGATTGAAGACACCCGGTGGAGCTGCGACCTTGCAAGCTATGACTGTACCAGCACCACATTCGATGCAAGGAAAGGGGACCGTAGGGAGCTCAGCCACCGCTACACGCCGCCAGCGGAGAACAACCCCGACAAGAGCAACGCGTCGCCCGACGGCAAATGGATCGCCTATATCAAGAACTGCAACGTTTTCCTGCGCAGCGAGGACGGATTGCAGGATGTTCCTCTGAGCCGGGACGGAGCCGAAGGCAATTGCTACGTCTTTTCGACGCTGAGCTGGTCGCCGGACTCGCGCCACCTCGCCGCTTACCTTGTTCGCCCCGGCTATAGGCGAGAGGTCCGCTACCTCAATTCTTCGACGGACCAGTTGGAGCGGGAATATTCAACAAAATTCTATCCCAGGCCGGGCGATGTCCTTCCGCTGCCCCAGCCAGTCCTGTTCGACATTGCCGGCCGGCGCCAGATCGTGATTGACGGTGCCCTCTTCTCGAACGTCTTCGAACTTTCCCCTCTCCGGTGGTGGGCGGACAGCCGCGGCTTCACTTTCGAATATAACCAGCGCGGGCATCAGCTTTATCGCCTGGTCGAGGTAGACGCCGCCTCGGGCCGCGGGCGCTCCCTGATCGATGAGACCAGCGAGACATTCGTTGATTATTTGCCGCTGGGGCATGGCCAGGAGGATGCCGGAAAAATCTTCCGTTACGATGTCGATGACGGGAAGGAGATCATCTGGGCATCAGAGCGCGACGGGTATGAGCATTTGTATCTTTTCAACGGCCGGACAGGCGCGCTCGAAAACCAGATCACGCGAGGTGAGTGGGTCGTCCGGAGGGTCAACCATGTCGATCCGGTCAAGCGTCAGATCTGGTTCGAGGCGAGCGGGATGAACTCGCAGGAGGACCCCTATTGGGTCCATGCTTACCGCATCGGCTTTGACGGCAAGGGACTGACTGCACTGACGCCCGAACCGGCCAACCACCATATCGAGTTCTCGCCTGACAGGCGCTATTATGTCGATCTCTGGTCACGCATCGATCTGCCCCCGCGCATGGCACTCTACCGCGCCAGCGACAATGCCAAGCTCCAGCAGATCGAGACGGCCGACATTTCTGAGCTCGTCGCCGCAGGCTGGCAGCCGCCGCTCAGTTTCCATTCCAAGGGGCGCGACGGCAAAACTGACATCTGGGGCGTGCTCCACCTGCCAGCCAACTTCGACCCGACGAAGAAATACCCGGTTGTGGAGAATATCTATGCTGGACCCCACGGCTCCTTCGTCCCAAAATCCTTCTCGCGGTGGACAGAGCCGCTCACGCAGCTGGGCTTCGTCGTTGCTCAGATCGACGGCATGGGCACCAACAACCGCTCCCGCGCCTTCCATGATGTTGCTTGGAAGAATCTGAAGGACGCAGGATTTCCCGATCGCATTCTGTGGCACAAGGCGGCGGCCGCGCAATATCCATGGTACGACATATCCAACGTCGGCATTTTTGGCGCATCCGCCGGCGGCCAGAGTGCAGTCAGCGCGCTGCTCTTTCACCCCGATTTCTACAAGGTCGCCGTCGCCAAAAACGGCTGCTTCGACAACAGGATAGACAAGACCTGGTGGAACGAACTTTGGATGGGGTGGCCGGTCGGCATTGAATATTCGCAATCCTCCGCCGTTGACAATGCTCACAGGCTGCAGGGCAAGCTGATGATCGCGGTCGGCGAAATGGATGATAATGTCGATCCGTTTTGCTCGTTCCAGCTTGCCGATCGACTCATCAAGGCAGGAAAAGATTTTGACATGGTCTACGTTCCTGGTGCCAATCACCATACTCTAGGCACCTACACCGAGCGCAAACTCCTAGACTTCTTCGTTCGCAACATTCTCGGTCAGACCCCGCCCGACTGGAACACCAAACCGATCGAGCTGGAATAGCTTGTGGCTCTTGCAATTGTTAGCTCGCCTTATCAGCTGTAATCAGGGCGAGGCGCGAGCAAATCTGCACCGAAGGACGATCGTGGAGTCTAGGACTTGCGCTGCGTATTGAGGATCGGCTCGCCGCGACGTTGGTCTGAGCAAACTGCTTGATAGGCACGCCTGCAGACCGCGTGTGTGCGATTGCAAGATCCCCTATCAGCCTGGTGTGAAGCGTTCAGGGGAAAAGCCGCACCCAACGCCGCTTCCGCTCGCCGTAACGCTACGGCGGTGCGGCCCACCGATCCGCTCGACGAGCATTGGAACACATAGGTCCCCGAACGGACGATTGCCTTGGCAATAGAAGACCCTCGTCGGTCATCGCCGCTGTGGGTGGCAGCCCGTCGGTCTGGAGCTGCCACGATTCTCATCCTCGCGTCACATATGAGCTGAAGCTTTCCGGATCGGGTATCCAATCGGCATCCAGTTGCTCGGCGATATGGTTGAATTCTGCCCTCAGGACAAGAGTGAGTAGAGCAGCCCCGCTACGAAAATCCCATCCTGGTTCGTTTGACGCATCGACTATTCAGATTGATTGGCGTGATACCCGGCGCGGCCGCAACACGCGAGGCCGTCAACCGCTGAGCAGAAAACCAGCCTTCGCCTTCCGCGGCGGCGGACCTCGTCAGCCTCTCGAAAGCTTGCCTGAGTAGGTTGCTCATGTGATCTGTGGAAGTGAGGATAGCGTGCACCCGTACAAACTAGACATTCATCGTGGCAGCTTGGCTGCAGGTGCAGCACGCCGTACCGCACGAGCAAGCGGACAGGCCGGCCAAGCCGGTTTTGAGCAGCACTTGGGCGAACTGCAGGCGGCGGACGAGTTGATGGGTGCGCTAGGCGAGGAGGTCCTCGTCAATGGCTCGCATGGTAAAGGTGAGTTGAGACCAACGAAGAGGCAGAGGATCCAAAGCAATCTGCAGCATGCTGTCACTGAGCGGCAACCAGGTGAGGTTGGCAACTCAGGCGCTCGCGTGATGATGCAACTCCCCACCGATCAGGTGGGTACATCGGAACGGGAGGCGCAACTTGTGATGCAGGGGGACGAGCACGAATACACCCCAGCACCGCATCTCGACGGGTCGATGCCCTCGACAGTGCAGCCGGATCGTCCAATTGTGGTCCCCGACGGTGCCGACAAGCGTCCTGTTTATTCCAACGATGCCACCGCCATCGAAGGGCTGAAGTCAGCACTCCTTGCGGGTAAAGCCAGGCCGGACACGGTCACTCGCAGCACAAATTCTCTTTTCGGCTTTAGTCGTTGGCTCTTTCAAAACAACAAGCCAGGGCTTGCTGCTCGGCTTTACCATCCGTCGCTGAGCCAGGATCTCGAGGAGTACGAGAGTAGGGGTGGTTCCTCCACCGTGGCTGGCGCACTGCGTCAATTGATGAAGTCGATGGGCGGAGCCGGCCCGATTGTGGGTCGCGCTGTCCTGAACCCCCATCCTGACGACGCCGCGCTCACCAGACATTTCAGATCCGCGAGCGGCTACGCAACTGCTCTTAACCATTTCAGTCATTACCTACGTCAAAATGACAAGCTCGGAATTGCGGGTCGCATTTACGATAAATCGCTGGATAAAGATGTTGAGAGCTACAAGGCCGCCTCCTCTAATGGTGGAGCTCCGATCGAATCTGCGCTGGTTTATCTCCGCAAGAACCCGCCGCGCGTTATACTCGGGAATCATCTGGAAAACGCGGTCAGCATGGAGGCTCGTCCCCGTGGCGACGCTGCTCAGCATACCGCACCACAGCAGGGATTCGATTGGCCAGAGGAGCTCCTGCCGGTAGGTTATAAGGAGGGCACCGATCTACCATTGTCTCTCGCCCCAACCGCGCACCAACACCAAGCGCCCGACTTTGGAGAGGCCGTCCCTCACTTGAACTGGCGCCACGGCGACCAGGGCGCCCCGGAGGAGCTGGTAGCTGCACGGGACAGGAGCAGCCCGCTGCCAAGCGAGGCGGTGCCACATAAATCTGGACGGGGACTCGCTACGCAGCCCAGATTGTGGGCGGAGAAATCCGCCTCGCCAGAGCTCTTTCGACGGCGGGCGGAGCAGGCTCTGCCGGCGTCCGCCAGAGGTGTGGAGACATCCTCCGCGGTTGATGAAGCCGCGCAGGCCGCTCGCCAAGCTTTGGCTTGGTTGCAGCAGGAGATGGAGGGGATCGAACCGATGCAGGATCCTCATGAGGTGGCTACACCGGAATGTGAGGCGCAGCTCGTCAGGCAGAGGGATGAGCACGAATCCACCCCAGCACCGCATCCCGGAGGTGGTGGGTCGATGCCCTCGACAGTGCAGCCGGATCGTCCAATTGTAGTCCCCGACGGTGCCGACAAGCGTCCTGTCTATTCCAACGATGCGACCGCTATCGAAGGGCTGAGGGCAGCATTCCACGCGGGTAAGGCCAAAGCGAACACGGTCACTTACAATGTAAATTCTCTTTTCGGCTTTAGTCGGTGGCTCCTTCAAAACAACAAGCCAGGGTTTGCTGCTCGGCTTTACCATTCGTCGCTGGATCAGGATCTCAAGGAGTACGAGAGTACGGGTGGTTCCTCCACCGTGGCTGGCGCACTGCGTTACCTCAAGAAGTCGACAGGCGGAGCCCCGATTATGGCTCGCCCTGTCGTGATCCCCTATCCTGACGATGCCGAGCTCATTAGAAATTACAGAGCCGCTTCGACCAAGGAGTACCTGGCAGCGCCTGCGACCGGACGGAATCCAGATACCGTGGGCGGCTATACAAATTTTCTTAGACATTTTAGTCAGTACCTGCGTCAAAATAACAAGCTTGGGATTGCGGCTCGGATTCACGACAAATCGCTGGATAAAGATGTTGAGAGCTTCAAGGCTGTCTCCTATGGTAATAGGCTAAGTATCAGTTCTGCATTGGCTCACCTCCGGGATATCCTGCCGCGCATTGTGCTCGGGCGCGAAACTGTCCTTTCTGCTCATCCGGCAGACGCAGTCACCAGGCGCGTTGGGGCCGCTGCTGAAGCTGGGCCAGCGGCACCGGCAAGAGCTCCCCAACCCGCCTCGCCAGCAACCGCTAGGCTGCCAGGCACCTACCGCGGCCTTCCACTGGTTGATGTGACCACACTGACTACCAGTTCCTCTGGGGCTCAGATCGGGGCGCTCGATCCGACAGCCCCGTCCAACGTTGCAACGGGGCGGGTGCTCGGCGCCGCCGAATGGCTGAGCGACGCCCATATCCAGAGAGATTACAATTTGCTGGAGGGGCAACTGCAGGGGATCAATCCGGCGCTCGCTGCCCGGACTCGGCTGGTGGATCCTTCCGTATCCCATCTACTGCGACACACGTCGCCGCAAGACGCTCGAGGCATATTGCAGTCCATCTATAATCAAAACAACGCCACAGCCGACTTCCTGTTCTTGCCAGTGAATAATGGCACGGCTACTAGCCCCGGCACCCATTGGTCGCTGCTGCTCGTTGATCGCCGCGACCCGGAAAGGCGGTTCGCCTATCACTACGACTCCCTCCAGCGAGAGGGATATAACGACGTGCCTGCAAAACAGCTCGCAGGACTGCTGAATGCCACCTTGGCGCCAGCCCCCATGGCCAGACAGACGAACCATTATGATTGCGGCGTATTTGTCCTGGAGGGCACGTGGGCGCTGGTTGAACGATTGGTGAAAGGGCAGCGGCCAGACCACGAGCCGCTGCCCCTCGACAACCTCGTTGCCGATCGGCAGGCGCTGCAAGACCGGCTAAGGAGGCGCTTGCCGCACGAGGAAGAGCCGCGGCAGCTGCTGGAGGATGAACCCGCCTCCCCACCGATGATGGCATTCGAGCCAGGGGAACTGCGGCAACTGTTGGAAGACGAGCCTGCCTCCCCACCAATGATGGCGTTCGAGCCAGGGGAACTGCGGCAACTGTTGGAGGACGAACCTGCCTCCCCACCAATGATGGCGTTCGAGCCAGGGGAACTGCGGCAACTGTTGGAGGACGAGCCTGCCTCCCCACCAATGATGGCGTTCGAGCCAGGGGAACTGCGGCAGCTGTTGGAGGATGAACCCGCCTCCCCACCGATGATGGCGTTCGAGCCAGGGGAACTGCGGCAACTGTTGGAGGATGAACCCGCTTCCCCACCGATGATGGCGTTCGAGCCAGGGGAACTGCGGCAACTGTTGGAAGACGAGCCTGCCTCCACTTGGGCACAAATCAATTCGACCCCACATGCGCGAGCGGACGGTGTTCATCAGCCAGCCCAGGCGCCGTGGCTCCCTGAACGCAGAAGATAACTTTGCGGAGGAGCGGTCACGCAACTGTCGGCGGCGCCGGGCCTCAGGGTGAATGGAAAGGATGGAGTGGCGGATGGTGTCGCGTGAAGGCGCAACACGCGTGCTGACCGACCTGCATACGTAGGAAGTCGTTCATTGCTCCCAAATCGTATGTGAGGAACATTCCTGTCCCGGCTGCGCCGCGCGATGCTAGGTCGCGTTGTTCAGCGGGCCAAGCCGATGACACCTACGAAGCTACTGATCGGGCAGATCGCCGTTGTGTGCGCAATTGTCATTATCGGCGTATGGACGGCAACCCAATGGTGCGCTCAAATGCTGACCTACCAGACGCCTCTCGGCGCACCATGGTTTCTCTTCGCCGGCTGGCCAATCTACAAGCCGTGGAAGCTGTTTGAATGGTGGTTCCACTTCGATGCTTATGCGCCGGAGGTCTTCGACAAAGCCGGTACGCTTGCAGGCGCCAGCGGATTCCTGGGTTGTGCCGCCGCAATCGCTGGCTCGCTTTTGCGCGCGCGACAGCGCGGGTCGGTTACGACCTATGGGTCTTCACGGTGGGCCACGACTCATGAGGTCGAGACGGCAGGGTTGTTACGGCCGGCGGGCGTTTTCCTCGGTAGGCTGAACGATCGCTATCTGCGCCATGACGGCCCGGAGCACGTCATGGCATTTGCGCCGACGCGTTCGGGCAAGGGCGTGGGGCTGGTTGTTCCAACGCTACTTTCCTGGACCGGGTCTGCCATCATTCATGATATAAAAGGCGAAAATTGGCAGTTGACCTCCGGCTGGCGGTCGAAATTCTCGTACTGCCTTCTGTTCAATCCGACCGACCCGAGATCGGCACGCTACAACCCGCTGCTGGAGGTGCGCAAAGGCCCAGATGAGATCCGGGACGTTCAAAACATCGCCGACATCCTCGTCGATCCCGAGGGCGCGCTGGAGCGACGGAACCACTGGGAGAAGACCAGCCATTCACTCCTAGTTGGCGCCATTTTGCACGTGCTCTACGCTGAAGAGGACAAGACGCTGGCCCGCGTCGCCACCTTCCTGTCGGACCCGCAACGCTCGTTTGCCGCAACGCTACGGCGGATGATGACGACAAACCATCTCGGGACGGGGCATAACCCTCAGGTCCATCCCGTAGTGGCCTCGGCGGCTCGCGAACTCCTGAACAAGTCGGAAAACGAGCGCTCAGGCGTCCTCTCGACCGCCATGTCCTTTCTCGGGCTTTATCGTGATCCAACGGTCGCGGCGGCCACTTCGTCCTGCGACTGGCGCATCGCTGACCTAGTGGATGGAGAGCGACCGCTGTCGCTCTATCTGGTCGTGCCGCCTTCGGATATCTCGCGCACCAAGCCTTTTGTGCGACTGATCTTGAACCAGATCGGCAGGCGGTTGACGGAGCGTCTGGAGGGGGACCCGAAGAAGAGCCGTAAGCATCAGCTGCTCATGATGCTGGACGAGTTTCCGGCGCTCGGTCGCCTCGACTTCTTCGAAACGGCGCTCGCCTTCATGGCAGGTTATGGCATTCGCTCCTATCTGATCGCACAATCTTTGAACCAGGTTTCAAAGGCCTATGGCGAGAACAATGCTATTCTCGACAATTGCCACGTGCGAATTGCCTTTTCCTCCAATGACGAACGCACGGCCAAGCGCATCTCGGATGCCCTCGGCACCGCAACCGAACTTAGGTCGATGCGCAACTATGCGGGCCATCGGCTTGCGCCCTGGCTTTCACATGTCATGGTGAGCCGCCAGGAAACCGCGCGCCCGCTCCTGACGCCAGGCGAGGTGATGCAATTGCCGCCGTCAGACGAATTGGTCCTGGTTTCTGGGTTGCCGCCGATCCGCGCCAAGAAGCTGCGCTATTATCAGGATCAGAATTTCACAGATCGGGTGCTGCCTGCGCCGGTGCTGCACGACGGACCCTATGCGGACTGCCCTGCATCACGCCCGGACGGCTGGACTGGACAAGTGTGCAGCGTCGATAGCCGACTTGCTGCGGACGAGGAAAGCGCCGACGCGCCAGTTGAAGACGAGGGAGGCGTTCAGCAGCAACGCCATCCAAGCCTGCCCGAAGAAGACGTTGTTGTCTCTCAAGAGCCCGATCAGGCCGATCTGTACAAGCCCGCAGACGATGACAGCGAAGCGCTCGCGGACAAGCGTGTCATGGATCGGATTTCCACTGCGGCCCGCGTCTACGGTATCAACGAGGGCAGGGGCGACGATGTCATTCCCGGCTTCTGAAGTCCGCTGAGTTGCAGAGCGCACCTCAGCGTAGATAACGGCCATAAGCAATTTTGAGCGTCTGGCCGATGCTTCTCCCGTCGCCGGCGCAACGCCGGGCCGTCGGAACGATCCGCATGAAGCCGCACCGCATTCGCCATCAGTTTCTGCTTGAGCCGGAGCTCAGCGAGAAACTGGACAACCTCAGTCGCGATCCGTCAACGACCAAATCAGCGATCGTGGGGAAGGCGATCGAGGCGTTCATCGAGCGGCGTGGCGAGAGCGAGTTCGATCGGCGCTACGGCGTAAGGCTTGACCGGCTCTCCCGCGATCTTGCCCACGTCAGGCGCGATTCCGAGGTGATCCTGGAGAGCCTGGCGCTCTTCATCCGCTTTTCGATCACCCTTCACGCCCACACGCCGGTCCCGGATCGGGCAACGCAGGCTATTGCCCAAGAGCGTTTCGAGAAATTCGTTGAGAAGGTCGGCCGCCAGATCGCTTCCGGCAAAAAGTCGCTTAGCAAAGACAATGGTGGGGGAGGGGAAGGATGAGCTCTCATCCCGAGGCCGACCACCGGCGGCGTGTCATGCTGCGCACCGCCATGGGTCCGGCAATCACCGAAGCCCTGGCCGATCCGTCCGTCATCGAGGTGATGGTCAATCCCGACGGCGCGCTGCGACTCGACCGGTTAGGCGAAGGTCGGGTCGATACCGACGTTCACATGCACCCGTCCGAGGCAGAACGTATCATCCGCCTGGTTGCTTCGCACGTGCGCGCCGAGGCGCACGCCGACAACCCGATCGTCAGTGCCGAATTGCCGTCTGGCGAACGCTTCGAAGGCCTGCTGCCACCTGTGGTGTTGGCGCCATGTTTTGCCATCCGCAAGCCCGCCGCGAAAGTCTACACCCTGGCCGACTATGTTGCCGAACGCATCATGCTGCCGCTGCAGGCCGATGCGCTGAAAAAGGCCGTCCGCGAGCGGCGCAACATGCTGATCGCCGGCGGCACTTCCTCGGGGAAGACAACACTCGCCAACGCTCTGCTGGCTGAAGTCGCCGAATGCGACGATCGGGTGATCCTGATCGAGGACACACGCGAACTGCAGTGCGCGGCCAGGGACTGCGTTGCCCTGAGAACAAGGCGGGGCTCGGTCACCCTTGCCGATCTCGTGCGCTCGACGCTGAGGCTCAGGCCGGACCGCATCATCGTGGGCGAGGTGAGGGGCGCGGAAGCGCTCGACATGCTGAAGGCATGGAACACCGGGCACCCAGGCGGCATCGCTACCGTACACGCCAATTCCGCGCGCTCGGCTCTCTATCGCATTGAGCAACTCGCCCAGGAAGCGGTGGTCACCGTTCCCCGCCGGCTCATCGCTGAGGCGATAGATCTGATCGTCTTCATAGCGGGACGCGGCTCGTCGCGCCACATCGACGCAATCGCCGAGGTCACCGGTCTCGACGGCAGCGGCGATTACGCCGTTGCCCCGCTCACGCTTTCGCAACTCCAGCAGCTTTGAAAGGCCTTCCTCATGCGCAAGAAGCTTCGCTTTCTTTCGTCCACAGCGCTCGCGTTTCTTATCACGGCCCCGGTTTATGCCGCCGGCTCCGGCATGCCGTGGGAGCAGCCGCTGCAGCAGATCCTGGAGTCCGTGCAGGGACCGGTCGCCAAGATCGTTGCGGTGATCATCATTATCACCACCGGCCTGACGCTTGCCTTCGGCGACACCGCCGGTGGTTTTCGGCGCCTGATTCAGATCGTCTTCGGTCTGTCGATCGCCTTCGCGGCATCGAGCTTCTTCCTCTCCTTCTTCTCCTTCGGTGGTGGGGCGCTCGTCTGATGGCCGCCGGGGAGCAGCATATCGAGGGCTTCGCAGTACCGGTCCACCGGGCGCTGACCGAGCCGATCCTGCTCGGCGGGGCTCCGCGCGCGGTGGCGATCCTCAACGGTACAGTGGCCGCGGCCATTGGCTTCGGCTTGCAGCAATGGATTGCTGGTCTGGTGCTTTGGATCGCAGGCCACTCGTTAGCGGTGTTTGCCGCAAGACGCGATCCGGACTTCGCCAGCGTGCTTGTGCGCCACCTACGTCTGAAGGGGTGGCTTGCATGCTGAACCTTTCGGAATATCGAAGCAAAGCCGACCGGCTTGCCGACCATCTACCCTGGGCTGCCTTGGTGGCGCCCGGCATCGTGCTCAACAAGGACGGCAGCTTTCAGCGGACGTTGCGGTTCCGCGGCCCGGATCTCGAAAGTGCGACGGAGGCTGAACTCGTCGGCATTTGCGCCCGGGCGAACAATGCTCTCAGACGCCTTGGCTCTGGCTGGGCATTGTTCTTTGAGGCCGAGCGCACAGAAGCGCTGGGCTATCCGAACTCGCATTTTCCTGACGCCGCGTCGTGGCTGGTCGACGAAGAACGCCGCGCTGCTTTCGAGGGGAAGGTAGCGCACTACGAGAGCCGCTATCATCTGACCTTGGTGTTTATGCCACCGCCGGACGCCCAGGCGCGCGCAGAAAGCACGCTCGTCGACTCTCATTATTCCCGAGGAGAAAGAGACTGGCGCCAGGATCTGGCGAGGTTCCGTGACGAGACCAACCGCGTGCTCGATCTCTTCTCGGGTTTCATGTCCGAAGTACGCGTCCTCGATGATGCTCAGACGTTGACCTACCTCCACGGCACGATTTCGCCTCGTCGCCATCCTATCATGGCCCCGGAAACGCCGATATATCTGGATGCAATCCTGGTCGATGCGCCGCTTACCGGTGGCCTGGAGCCGATGCTGGGTGAGCAGCATCTTCGCACACTGACCATCCTCGGCTTTCCGAACCTCACCCGGCCCGGAATCCTCGATACCCTCAATCATCAGGATTTCGCCTATCGCTGGATGACGCGCTTCATTCCGCTCGAGAAAACGGAAGCCACGAAGACGCTGACGCGATTGCGCCGGCAGTGGTTTGCCAAGCGCAAATCGATCGTGGCAATCCTACGCGAGGTCATTACCAACGAGCCGGTCCCGCTTGTCGATAGCGATGCCGACAACAAGGCGCTCGATGCCGACGAAGCCCTTCAGGCATTGGGCGGTGATCATGTGAGTTTCGGCTATCTCACCACCACCGTGACGGTGTGGGGCGAGGATCGCCAAGCCGCTGCAGAGAAGCTTCGCGCGGTCGAGCGCATCATCAATGGGCTCGGCTTCACCACGATCCGAGAAGGCGTCAATGCGGTCGAGGCTTGGCTCGGCTCATTGCCTGGCCATGTCTACGCTAACGTTCGCCAACCGCTCGTTCATACATTGAACCTTGCCCATCTCATGCCGCTGTCGTCGGTTTGGGCCGGTCCTGCGACAAACGAGCATCTCGCGAAAGTCACCCAAACCGAAGCGCCACCGCTTTTCGTTGCCGAGACCAGTGGGTCGACACCGTTTCGGCTTTCCACCCACGTCGAAGATGTCGGCCACATGCTGGTTGTTGGTCCGACCGGCGCCGGCAAGTCGGTTCTGCTTGCTCTGATTGCTCTGCAGTTCAGGCGCTACGCCGGCGCCCAGGTTTATGTCTTCGACAAAGGCAATTCGGCCCGTGCTGCAACACTTGCCATGGGTGGAGAACACCACGCGCTAGGAGCGGACGGTTCCCTTGCCTTTCAGCCACTGCGCAGCATCAACGACCAGGCTAGCCGAAGCTGGGCGGCCGAATGGATCGCCAGCCTTGTTGCCCACGAGAACGTCACCGTCACGCCGGAGGTGAAGGAGGCTATTTGGTCAGCGCTGGCCAGCCTTGCCACCGCGCCGGCGCAGGAACGCACACTGACCGGTCTTTCGGTCCTGCTTCAATCCAATGCGCTGAAGACCGCATTGATGCCCTACACGCTCGACGGTCCCTTCGGCCGCCTGCTCGATGCCGATCATGATGGGCTGGCCTTGTCGGATGTGCAGTGTTTCGAGACCGAGGAGTTAATGCACAGCCAAAGCGCTTTGCTGCCGGTGCTTACCTATCTGTTCCAGCGACTTGAGGAACGGTTCGACGGACGGCCCACGCTGATCATGCTCGACGAGGCGTGGGTCTATCTCGACAATCCGCTGTTCGCCGCCCGCATCCGCGAATGGCTGAAGGTGCTGCGAAAGAAGAACGTGTCGGTTGTCTTCGCTACGCAGTCGCTGGCTGATATCGCGGGCTCTGGCATAGCGCCGGCAATCATCGAAAGCTGCCCGCAGCGCATTTTCCTTCCCAATGATCGTGCCGTGGAACCCCAGGCGCGCACAGCCTACGAGCGCTTCGGTTTAAGCGAGCGGCAGATCGAATTGATCGCCCGCGCCACGCCGAAGCGTCAGTATTATCTGCAATCGCGCCGCGGCAACCGTCTGTTCGAGCTCGAGCTTGGCCCCATCGCTCTTGCGCTTTGCGGTGCTTCCGATCCGGCCACGCAGACTCTGATCGACAGGATCATGTCCGAAGACGGGCAAGGCAGCTTTGCCTCGCAGTTCCTGATCGCGCGCGGCCTCGATTGGGCCGGCGAACTTCTCAAGCAATTCCCTCAACCAGACAAGGAGCAATTCTCATGATGCGGCGACGCCTTCTCTCCGGCCTGATCACCGTTTCCCTGATCGCCAAGCCTATGGCCGACTATGTGCAGCCCGCCTACGCCCTTATCGTGTTCGATCCGTCCAATTATGCGCAGAACGTGCTGACGGCCGCGCGCGCATTGGAGCAGATCAACAACCAGATCCAGTCGCTGCAGAATCAGGCGACCATGCTGCAGAACATGGCGCGCAATCTTCAGCGTCTGGATTTCTCTTCCGTTGGCCAACTCACCGGTTCGCTCCATCGCATCGACGGCTTGATGGACCAGGCGAGTGGCCTCAGCTTTGATCTGGGCAAGCTTCAAGACCAGTGGCGCAGCCAATATCCGGAAAGCTACGACGCCACGATCAAAGTCAGCGATGTGGCGAGTGCTGCGCGGGAGCGTTGGCAAACCGCCATGCAGGCGTTCCGCCAGACCATGGGTGTCCAGTCGCAAATCGTCGAGAACGTCCGCGCCGACGGCGATCTGCTCGCCGATCTCGTCAACCGCAGCCAAGGGGCGGCCGGTGCGCTTCAGGCAAGCCAGGCCACCAACCAGCTGATGGCGCTTTCGACAAAACAGCAGATGCAGATCCAGACGCTGCTCGCAACGCAGTTTCGAGCTGAGGCCGAGGATGCCGCCCGCAAGGCCCAGTCAGACGAAGCCGCCCGCGAGATGACGAAGCGATTCTTGGGTACCGGCTCGGCTTATCCCGGCAATTAATCACGAGTTCATCACGACGAGAAAGGCAGCGGCATGAACGACCTTGGCGTCATCGATCGCTTCATGGAGACCTTCATCCGCTACATCGACAGCGGGTTCGGTCTGCTATCGGGCGACCTCGCCTTCCTCACTACCATTCTGATCGGCATTGACATCACACTTGCCGGCCTGGCGTGGGCGCTCGGCGACGAAACCAGCGTTCTCGGCCGGCTTGTCCGCAAGGTGCTCTATGTTGGCGTCTTCGCCTTCATTCTGAACAATTTCAAGAACCTCGCCGATATCGTTTATCGTTCTTTTGCCGGTCTCGGGATTAAGGCGTCGGCCGGCAATCTGTCGGCAGACAATCTCTTGCGCCCGGGCCGCATTGCCGCGACCGGTTTCGAAGGTGCTTGGCCAATGCTTGACCAAGCCAGTCAGCTCCTGGGCTTCCCGGAAATCTTCGGCAACGCACTGACCATCTTCGTGCTGCTGATGGCCTGGTTCCTGGTCATCATCGCCTTCTTCATCCTTTCCATCCAGCTTTTCATCACCATCCTTGAGTTCAAGCTCACCACGCTGGCAGGTTTTGTTTTGGTTCCATTCGCACTTTGGAACCGTTCAGCGTTCCTGGCCGAACGCGTGCTCGGCCATGTTATCTCGTCAGGCATCAAGGTGATGGTGCTCGCCGTCATTGTCGGTATCGGCTCCACGCTCTTCGGGGAGTTCGCTTCCGCATTGCAAGGCAAGGAGCCGGATCTTGCCGGTGCCATGTCCCAGGTACTGGGCGCACTGGCATTGCTTGGCCTTGGCATTTTTGGGCCGGGGATCGCGTCGGGTCTTGTCTCAGGCGCACCGCAGCTTGGGGCGGGCGCCGCCCTCGGCACGACCGCGGCGGCAGCGGGTGTATCACTCGTTGCTGGAGGCACAGCATTTGCTGGCGCGCGTATGGCAACCAGCGGCGGTGTCGCCGCCATCCGAGCCGGCACAACAATGGGATCGGCTGCTTCCACGTCATGGCAGATCGGGCGCGCAACCTCGCCCGACGCTGGCCTCTCCGGTGTGGCTGCTGGAATGCATGGTGTAACCAGTGCAGCTGGCGGCGCCGCTATACGCATAGCGCGATCCGCCACTGCAAGTGTTGGGCGCAACGCCGATGCCGGGCGCGATGCCGCGTGGACCGCGACCGGCGGCACGCCGACAGCGCCAATGACCGAACGCTCTGCCGGTTCGGCCACTGTTTCGGCGCCGACGTGGGCAAGGCGCCTACGTTCTGAACAGACCGCCCGTGCAAATCGCCACGCTGCCATGCAAGCTGTCCGAGACGGAGACCGGCCGGGAGGCAGCGCCACCCCCTCTCTCAACGACAAGGATGACTAGATGCTCTTCAAGCGACCCGTGCACCGTTACGGCAAAACACCCGAACCGGTCACGCCGTATCAAAAAGCCGCCCAGCTGTGGGACGAGCGCATCGGCTCATCTCGACTGCAGGCCAGGAACTGGCGGATCATGGCCCTTGGCTGCCTGGCCTTGGCGACCGGGCTTTCCGGCGGACTCGTATGGCAGTCGATGCAAAGCCGTGTCGTGCCTTATGTCGTCGAGGTCGATGGCTTCGGCGAGACGCGCGCCGTCGCGCCGGCGATCCGGAATTATGAGCCCTCGGATGCTCAGATCGCCTGGCATCTCGGCCGCTTCATCCAGAATGTCCGTTCCGTTTCCACCGATCCGGTTTTGGTACGGCAGAACTGGTTGGCAGCGTACGACTTTGCTAGCGATCGCGCAGCGCTCTTCCTCAACGAATACGCCAAGGCGAACGACCCCTTCGGTCAGATCGGAACGCGCAGTGTTTCGGTACAGGTCACCAGCGTGGTCAGAGCCTCCGAAAGTTCATTCCAGGTCAAATGGACCGAGCAGGTGTTTGAGCGCGGAAGCCTTGCCAGCACGATGCGCTGGACTGCGATCCTCACGATCGTGATTCGCTCGCCAAGCAATACGGATCAGCTGCGCAAGAATCCGCTCGGCGTCTTCATCAATGCCATTGACTGGTCACGCGAGCTCGACAGCGCCGTCCCAACCCCCCTTTCTCCGACGGAGTCCACCAATGAAAGGTAAAATGTCACCGATTCGTGCCGTGCTGATCCTATCGGTGTCGGCAGCGGTCGTTTCCGCTTGTGCATCGAAGAAGGTGCCGCCGCCTGAGATTTCCTATGACGCTGCCGACTTCAAACCGGCCGCGATCGAAAAGGCGCCGGAGAGGCCGATTAGAATTGTCGAGGTGCCAAAACCACTGCCGCTGCCTGGCCAAATGCAGCCCGAGCCCGGCAAGGCCGAGGACAAGCGCCCCCCTGAAGAACGCGTCGCTGATGCCAACAAAGCCGCGACCCAGCAACCCACCAAGTACGGGTATGTTAATGCCGTGCAAGTCTACCCCTTCACCGATGGCGCGCTTTATCAACTCTATGCCGCGCCGGAGCGCGTGACCGACATCGCTCTGCAGCCGGGCGAGAAACTAACCGCCGTGTCGGCTGGCGACACCGTGCGCTGGGTCATTGGCGATACCGCAAGCGGCACCGGTGACAATCAGCGCACCCATGTTCTGGTAAAACCCTTCGCGCCGGGTCTTGCCACCAATGTCGTCATTACGACGGACCGGCGGACCTATCATTTGCAGCTTCAAAGCACCGAGAAGACCGCAATGGCGGCAATCTCCTGGACCTACAGCCAAGACCAGATCATCGCGCTTCGCCAGCGCAATGCTCAAGCCGAGGCAGTTACACCGGTCGCGTCGAATATCGCGCTCGAAAACCTTCGCTTTCGCTACTCAATCAGTGGCGACACACCGCCCTGGAGACCGACGCGAGCCTTCGACGACGGCAGCAAGGTCTATATTGAGTTCCCTCGTCGCATAGATCAGGGCGAGGCGCCACCACTCTTCATCGTCGGCGCAGATGGGAGCAGCGAGCTCGTCAACTATCGCGTGCGCGGCAACTATTACATCGTCGATCGGCTCTTCGCCGCGGCCGAACTTCGCCTCGGCACCAAGCGGCAGCAGGTGATCCGCATCAGCAGGATTGACGGCAGGCAACCGCAACGGCGGATCTCGCTCTTTCGCGGCAGCCGGCGAGGTGAGGACTCATGATCGAAAATTCCCGCTCTGGCATCCCGCCGAAACTGGATCCCGAGGAACTGCAGCTTCGGGCCTCTCCCCGCCGCGTGGTGCGGTTCAGGCGCGGTGTGATCATCGCGATCGCAGCGCTCGGATCCGGCGCTGTCTTCGGCGTTACCATGATCGCCCTCCAGGGGCCGGCCCTTCGCATCAGGGATCAGGCGGAAGATCTCTACAACACTGAGCGCAAACCAACCGCCGAGGGGCTCGATACGCTTCCCCATGACTATTCCGGCATGAAGCCGAAGCCTCCCGTCCTTGGGCTACCTTTGCCGGGCGACCTCGGCCGCCCCATCCTCGAGCGGCAGCGCCAGCTCGGCATCGTGCCGGGCCAAGACATCTCGGCCGAGGAGCAGCGTCTAGCGCAGCAGGCGATCGAAGCGCGTGAATCGCGGGTGCTTTTCCGCGTCGAAAATCGAGCTCAAAAGACAGATGTCGGAGAGAGCGTGCAAACTGCTCAGCATCCATTTGAGGCGCTTCCCCAATCCGAAGCAGGACGCGCGTCAGCCTCGGTGGCGGCGGCGGAAGGCGACCAGAACAATCAGCAGCGAAAGCTTGATTTTCTCAGCCAGCGGAGCACTGGCGGGATCTACAATCCGCATGCGCTGCAGACGCCGATCTCGCCATATCAACTGATGGCTGGCAGCGTGATTGCCGCCAGCCTGATCACCGGCATCAATTCCGATTTGCCGGGCCTTGTCGTCGCGCAAGTCACCGAAAATGTGCACGACACGGTCACGGGCAACATATTGCTGATTCCGCAGGGCTCACGTCTTATCGGCGTCTACGACAGCGTCGTCGCGTTCGGGCAAAAGCGAGCGCTGCTGGTCTGGCAGCGCATTCTGCTGCCCGACGGCTCGTCGGCCGAAATCGACAATCTGCCCGCGAGCGACACCGCCGGCTACGCAGGGCTGGAAGACGAAGTCGATTTCCACACTTGGCAGATGATCAAGGGAGTGGCGCTTGCCACATTGCTCGGTGTCGGCACAGAATTCAGCCTCGGCGAAAACGAGAGCGATCTGGTCAAGGCGATCCGGGAATCAGCCCAGCAGAACGCCAGTCGAGCCGGCCAGCGCATCACCGAAAAAAACCTCAATATCCAGCCCACCATCGTCGTCCGCCCAGGTTGGCCACTGCGCGTCATCGTGCACAAGGACATCGTGCTGCGGCCATACGCCAGTTGAGCAGGAGTTATCATGGCTGACCTGAAACTTGGAAAACTTCCGGACCGAACAGCTTCGAAGATCACCATTACCGTCAGCGCGGAGCTGAGCCAAACACTCAAGGAGTATGCTGCACTTTACCGTCAGACCTATGGTCAGTCTGAAACCGTGGCAGAACTCATCCCTTTCATGCTGGCGGCGTTTCTGGAAGGCGACCGAGCCTTTGCCAAGGCCAGAAAGGAACGTCTGCCGACGGAGCTTGCCGGAAAATCGTGACTCCTCCGCTAGGGCAGCTGGAACATTGCCTAGCTGTCGCGACCTACCTGCTCCTCGCGAAGCATAGGATCAAACACCTTGGAATGCAGGTATGCGCAAGAGATGATGTGGAAGGAGATACCGCGCAACAGCCTAAGTTTGCATTTTCGATTTGGTCGGCCGTGAACTATCCGCAAGCCATTGATCTGGCCTGTTGATTGAGGCGGATAGCGGCTTTGGAATTGCAGGATTAGCGGTATTTGGACGCTGTTTTCCTGCAATTCGGTTTTGCGATTCCCTTG
>NZ_NSFV01000023.1 GCF_002295115.1 Mesorhizobium sp. WSM4311
CATCGTGCCGCCGAACTGCCTGTCTGGCTGCACAGATACAATTGGCATCGTCCACATGGCAGCCTAAAGTCAAAAACGCCTATCAGTCGCCTCGCCCTGATCGAGGACAACCTGTTGAAGCTCCACAACTAGGTCGTCCAGCATCACAGTGAACCGCGTACGTAGTATTTTGTCGTAGGCGGCATTCTGGATAGCCGGATACGGGCTCTTCACCCGCTGCACCACCGATTGCGGGATGATGTCGCGAGAAACATTCACGGATTTCGTGAAAAAAGTGTACCCGCCGAAGAGCCCTACTCGCGGGGGCGGTGCAGCACCACCTCGGTGTCACTGCTCGTGTTCATGCGATGGACTAGGCCGGCCAGCTGTTGACGCAGCTCGCGGTAGTTGTAAGTCTCACCCGTGTAGACGAGCACCAAGTCAGGTCGGCCATCCCCCTGGAGCATCCTCGGCTGGCGGCCGCCCTGGATATCGATGATTGCCAGGCGGTGGTGTCCCAGCGCCGCAGGCCCGCCGATCCAAGTCCCCTCGTCGTCCGGACCGTGGTTCGCTATGGTGGCCGTCATATCGGCAAGCTCCCTTCGCGCATCGGGACCTCCGAGGTCTCGATTGAAGTCGATCCATTCACAGATGCCGCACAGGTTATGTCGCCGCATTTGGGCGAAGCAGATATAAGGCCAGTGGGAAACCATCGAGGCAAAGTGACGGATCTAGCCCAGCTACGATCCGCATCCGACATTGTCGGACATCGGACAGCACCGCGATTCGCTGCATAGGAAGCCTGGAGTCGCGATTTCCCCTGGGGGAATCAGCGCATGAAAGGAGAGCTGGGTCGTGTCTGCCGAAATGAGAAATTGCTCCCCCTTATTGCATCACCGAGGAATGTTACCCAGCGCGATAGACGGACATGCCCTATCTCCCCCCGTTGCAGCTGAGGGAGATAGGGGCCAGCTCTTCATTCAACCCTCATGGAGGATGATCAGCCCAGCCATTTCCATGCGCCGGCCTTCACAAGCCGTGCACCATTCAGGTTCTTTTCCTTGAAGCGCGACGATCCTTGTCAGACGTCGCAACACTTGCTGCCGAGAGCACGAGCTCTTCCTCGAGCATGCCTTGATCTGCGCCTCGAACGGCTCGCACATGCTGGGTTTCAACGACTTCGCAGAGGTTGATATTCTGCAGTGACTTCGTCTCGCTGCTGCACGGCATTGACGCTGGGAGCCATGCTCGCGTGGCGCAATTGTGCTGAAGCCGGTGCCCACGGCAACGTTTCTTAACCCGCCCCAGATCCTGGCGTTTGGCTATTTCCGACATTCGTGTCCGGCTTCGGACAAAGGCCGGGTTTGCCGAACGGAGTCGCACCCAATTTCCAGTGCTGCTTGAGCAATAATATCGACCGGCATTACTGCACAACACGAAAGTTGCTGCAAAAACCGAAGTGAACCCAAGGCATCGGGTCAATTGGCATGGCGCTTGCGACTCGGTCGATAGAACGCAGTCAAAATCACGGTTGCAGACCATGCCTACCTCTCAAAGCTCGATAAAGCACGCGAGCAAAATTCCCCGTCTCCGCGGAAGCTCGTCGCCGTTAAACGTGCCTGCTCGGGGGCGGTCTTGCACAAGACCGGTCCGAGGCAACCACGCCAAGGCGCGAGGCTGCCGGAACTGTCGACCGAAGTCGATGCCGCTTCAGTTTAACCGAAAAATGCACCGTACCACTTTGGCCTGGAAGCAAATCAATGACCTATAGAAAGAACGTTCCTCTCGTGACCTTTCGCACGCGTGTTCGCGATGAGTCGATCGGGGGGCCAAATCCTTATCAGTGGGAGAACAAGACCTCCGACGATTATTTCGGGGGCAAGCGCATCATCCTGTTCTCGCTGCCTGGCGCCTTCACCCCGACCTGCTCGACCTTCCAACTGCCCGATTTCGAAAAACTCTATGATCAATTTCTGGAACTGCGAATTGACGCGATCTACTGCGTCTCGGTCAACGATGCTTTCGTCATGAATGCGTGGGGAAAGTCCTTGGGGCTGCAGAAGATCGAGCTGATCCCAGACGGGTCGGGCGAGTTCACGCGCAAAATGGGCATGCTGGTCGCGAAGGACAATCTGGGCTTTGGCATGCGCTCCTGGCGATACGCCGCTCTGATCGACGATGGCGTGGTGGAGCAGTGGTTCGAGGAGGAAGGCTTCTGTGACAACTGCGAGACGGACCCCTATGGCGTTTCATCCCCGCAAAACGTTCTCGACAAATTGAAGGCGGCGGCATGACCCAGAAGTGGAAAGTCTCACACAACCCAAGCACACACTAGAGCCTCCTCGGCAGATCACGGTTCAACATGCATCTCTCAGCAAGCCTGCTTCAACGCCAGAAGCAACGTATGGTCTTATCGCCTCAAGCCATTGAAGCTATTCGCTTGCTGCGATTGACGCATACTGAACTCCATCAGCTCGTGCAGCAGGCACTCGAGAAGAACCCCGTTTTGAAGCCTGACCCGTTTGACGACGATTCGCCGCTGCCAGGGGTGGATCAGCGGAGCAGTCAAAGCAGAAGCGAAATCGGCGAATCGCCCATTGGCGGGCCGTCTGGCGGGCGCGGGCAATGGAAGTCGCAACGCAGTAGCGGCAACGATCGACCTGCCGTCGAGGAGTTTACCGCCCACACCGAAACATTGCACGACCATGTCGCCCGCCAGGTCGCCCTCAACCCGTTCACCCCCCAGGAGCGGCTGATTGCCGGACAGCTCGCCGCTCATCTGGAGGACACTGGCTATCTTCAGGTAAACCTTTTCGATCTGGCCAGGACGTTAAACGTTCGGCAAGCTGATGTGGAACGGGTCATCGGAATCTTGCAGCAATTTGATCCGCCGGGCATTTTTGCGCGAACTCTCAGCGAATGCCTGGAGATTCAGCTGCGCCAGCAAGACCGGTTCGACCCGGCTATGGCAGCTTTGGTCGCCAATCTCGAGATGCTTGCACGGGGGGATTTTCAGGGATTGAAGCAGCGTTGCGGAGTCGACGAGGAGGATCTCCTCGACATGAGGAACGAAATCCGCGCGCTCGATCCCAAGCCTGGAGACCGGTTCCAGTCCGGGACGCCGGAAACCATCGTACCGGACGTCTGGGTAATGCCCAAGTCCGAAGGTGGATGGCGGGTGGAGCTTGATCCGGCCACGCTGCCCAAAGTGTTGATCAACCACACCTATGTCGCCGAAATCTCGCAGCTGACCAAGCAAAATCCGGAAGGCAAAGCGTTTCTCGACAATTGCCAGGAAAAAGGGAACTGGCTGATCAGCAGTCTCAAGCAGCGCGCTAAGACGATCCTTAAGGTTGCGACCGAAATCGTGCGCCAGCAGGATGCCTTTTTTACACACGGCGCCGCCCATCTGCGGCCTCTCTGTCTCAAAAATGTCGCTGACGAGATCGGCATGCACGAGTCGACGGTAAGCCGGGTGACTTCGAACAGGTACATGTTGACTCCGCGCGGGGTGTTCGAGCTGAAGTATTTTTTCGCTGCGCCAATCGCATCCTGCGAGGGCGGCGATGCGCACTCCGCCAAAGCTGTCTGCCATCGGATCAAGGCAATCATAGCCGAAGAATCGCTCGACAAGGTACATTCCGACGAAGACATCGTTGCTCAACTCAAGGAGACCGGCATCGATGTCGCTCGCCGTACCGTCACCAAATATCGCGAGGCGATGAACATCCCTTCCTCCATACGACGGCGCCGCGATAAGCGTTTGTCCGCAGCTGCGATCAAGCGAAGTGACTAACCGACATTCGTGGTCGGCGAGAGGCGACTCTCAACTTCCTCCGGGCCGAAGCAGCTTTCGAAGTCATGGCATTCCCCGCAACTGGGTGCTGTGCATGACGAAAAGCCTTCGGCCTCACACAGCTTGCGGTAAAAGTACTTTTTCCATTTCATGTTTTCTGTGTTGCCTGCCGCCAGCGCGGGAAAATGTCTGGCAAGCAGGCGGCTGAGCTCAGCGCGATTTGAGAGGCCAAGATCCCGCCAAAGATGGTCCATGCGCATCGCACGCCGGGCGATGATCTTGGCCAAGCGGGCGCTCGCCGGGTCGGCCGGCGCAGCATGCGCTAGCAGCAGCCGGCGTAGCAGTTCCTCTTCCAGTTCCGGCTCGGGCTCGCTCAACTCCTCCAAAGCGAATACGCTGCTGGAGGTAGACGGGAAAGTTGCGGCCAAGACATCACGCAATTCGACAGACGAAAGGCCTGTCCCCTCCGTCGCCAACACCTCGCCCGCCTGGACCTCCTCAAGCGAACGTGAATGTACGCAGGGCAGCACATGCTGATCGAAGCTCCTCCCTAGCTCGGACCCACGCCATTGCGCGCTGGATAGGCAGCCATCATCGTAACGGCCGGCTTCAGCTTCCGGCATGACAAAGCGCCTTGTTGACCGCAGGGATGATCTTGTCGCCCCAGAGCTCGATCTGGCGCAGCATCGTCTTTTGGTCGAAGTCGCCCAATTGAGTCTGAACTGCGATCTGGTCCGGTTTCAAGATATCGATCTCTTCCAGCAGGCGATCAATCACGCGATTTACGCTGCCAATCGGCAAATTTTTGCGCATGGTCTCGAAGGACAGATCCTGCTGGGTCGGTGTCTCCTGCAGCAGGTAGCCATCGTGGCTCTGTTGGCGACGCTGATGCAGGGCTTCAGAAAGCCGGCGCTGGAAGCGGGCATTGTCGAGATAGCTGTTGATCTCCAACTCGTCGTGGCTGGCATAGCAGCAGCGCAGCAGCGATATCTTGACGTCGGTGACGTTCTTTTCCTCGGATGCCGCCGCCCTCTCGACTGATTCACGCAGTGTGGTCAAAGTCTCTAAGCCGTCGTGGAAGGCTGTGACAAAAAAATTGTGCCCCTCGCGGTAGGCCCGAGCCATCCGTGCGGCTCCGCCAGCGATCCAGATAGGCGGCGTCGGCTGCTGGACTGTGCGGACCGAAATCGCTGTTGGGGGGATCTTCTCATACTGGCCGTCGTGTTCGAAGACGTTTTGGTTGAGGCCCTTGAGAATGATGTCCAGGTATTCCGAAAAGACGGCCGGCGCCTCATCGATGTCCACGCCGAACCGTTCGAACTCGAACTGCTGGTATCCCAAGCCTACGCCGAGCTCGAGACGGCCGTTCGCAACGATGTCGGCGAAGCCGATCTCGGACAGCAGGCGCTGCGGTTGGTAAAGCGGCAGCACGCAGACGGCAGTGCCCAGGCGAATCGTGCTTGTCAAGCCGCCGCAGTGCGCCACCATCATCAGCGGGGATGGTATGAGGCTGTAATTGTTGAAGTGGTGCTCAGCAAACCACGCGGTGTTGAACCCAGCCTGCTCCGAAGCGACGGCCTGTTCGATGGAGTTGCGGATGACGCTTTCTGAGGATTGGTGATAGCCACGCTGGGCGGCCAGAATGAAAGTGGCAAATTCCATGATTTCTCCTCGTTATAGACACGTCAGCCGACCGGGAATGTGCTCGGCATGCGCATGCTTGGATCTCAAGCACCTCAGGTGCGTCGTGGAGCCGAGGCTTCATAATGCTCGGCCGGTCGCCCTGCGAAGGCCTGGCAATTAACCTGCGGCCTCCGCAAAACATTCGTCATAGAGCTCGCTGGCGTTTCCCGCATCACCGAACGAGGTCCAGCCGCCGTCCACGTAGAGGATCGAGCCGTTGATGTATGAGGCGTCAGACGAAGCAAGGAAGAACGATGCATCTGCGACGTCTTCTGGCCGTCCCATCCTGCCCATGGGGATGCGTCGTCCGATTGCTGTCAGGTCGATGCGGCCGGCTTTGGCCAACTGAGCAAGTGCGGGCGTGCGGATGTGGCCAGGAGCGACGGTGGCTGTCCGAATTCCGACCGGCCCGAGTTCGGCCGCCATGCAACGGGTCAGCATATCCATCCCCGCCTTGGAGGCGCCGTAGGCATGGCGCGGCGCGAACGGCAGAAAGCTGTCGATCGACCCGAGATTGAGGATCACGCCGCCCGGGCGCATAGCCTTGATCGCTTCGCGCGCGCAGGTGAAGGCGCCGGTAAGGTTGACATCCAGGACGTGTTCGAGCTGTTTCGACAGTTGCTCGATCGCAGGCACAATCCTGTCGGCGGTATCAGCACTATTGACCAGAACATCGATATACCCGAAGCGTCCCCTCAGTTCTTCGAACATCGACACCACATCGCTCTCGACGGCCACGTCCAGCGATTTCGCCAGATGCTTGCCGGGGAGCGATGTAGCCAGCTCTGCCGCTGCAGTGCCATCTTTATCAGCAATCACGACGGTGTCGCCGTTCGCGGCAAAGCGGCGAGCGACGGCCGCGCCAATGCTTTTTGCGCCACCGGTGACGAGCACGATTCGCGCATCTGTGCATTCGGCCGGACAGGAGAGCTCGGCTTGGAGCGCACCATCCACCGGCGGGTGAGCATCCCCCGGCTGGTTGAATGACATCCAGCCTCCGTCGACTGCCAGCACCGAGCCGGTGATGTAGCGCGCCTGCGTGCTGCTCAGAAAACGCACGACCCTGGCGATCTCGTCGGGGCGAGCCAAGCGCCCCATCGGCACGCGGCGGCGTATCGCCGCGAGGTCCATTTTGCCAGCGCGTGCCAGTTCTGTGACCATTGGGGTGCGGACGGAGCCCGGCGCCACCGCCGTGACGCGGATTCCTCGCATAGCCCACTCGCATGCAAGGGACTTTGTCAACGAGATCACGCCAGCTTTCGAGGCTGCGTAGGCGTTGCGCCTGGGATTGCCGACCACGCCCGCCATCGAAGCCACATTGACGATCGCACCGCCCGGCTTCATGCGCCGCGCCGCTTCCCGGGCCATAACGAATGGCCCAATAAGGTTCACTGTCACGCCGCGTCGGAAGGTATCGACAGCGGTGTCGATGATCCTATCCATCGTGGGTCCAACCGCCGCATTGTTGATGAGGACATCGATTTGCGCGAACCGTGCTTCGACCTGGCCGAAAAGTGAGAGCATGTCCTTCTCTCGCGACACATCGCACTCCAGACCGACGTGCGGCGACCCGAGATCCCGAGCCAGTTCAACCACACCACTGCCCGGAAGGTCCACCGCAACTACAGTGTCTCCGTCCGCGGCAAGGATATCGACCAGGGCACGGCCGATCCCGCCCGCAGCGCCTGTGATGATTACGGTGCGTGCTGCCAGTTTCACGAGAGCTTCTCCACGATGACCGCTTGTGATCTCAGCCCATCAACCTTGGGCGGAATGAAGGGCCGAGCCAAATCGTTGCAGTGACCGCCAGTCGCGGCCCCACACAGATGTCGTTCCCGTAGGGCGCTCATCCTCCATTCCTACCCACTTATGCAGCTCCCAGTTGGGGACCCTCGACGCCATCTTGGTCGGTGGGGATGTGACCCTTGAGCAACTGGTAGATGGGATCGTCTGGATGTGGTGCTCCAATCGGCTGTCGCCGGCCGAACCTATCTGCCTCAAGAATCGCTGGCGGGATTTGCTCCTCAACCCAATCGTAGACGACTGTCCGTTCCGCAATTCGCCACTCGTCCTGCCTCTTCTGAAACAGATCGCAGTAACGGCCGCAAAGCAGCGTCTGACGTATTTCTTGGTCTGTATCCGGTCCGCGTTGCAGCGCGGTGAAATAGCTCTCGACCGCGGCCTCTGCTGAACTGATGAAGTCGATCAGGCTGTTCGTGATTTGATGGATGTTACGGTGCCCCGGCAGACCGAGAGCAAATTGGATGAAGTCCTCTGCCGGTCCGCAATAGGGACCGTGCCTGTCATACGCTTCGGGCCAGTATGCGCTACGCAGCGCCGCCTCATCGGCGCGGTCTATCCCGCGGCAGTACCGATACAGGCAGTTGCGGATCGCCTCTCGGTCACGCAGTTCGGTAATTTTCGCGTGGTCGACAGGGTCTGTCGCGAATTGTATGATTGTTTTGTCCTTCCCGATGCCAGTCTGCACTTTGCGTGTGTCTCTCTCTACAACTGAGTTAGCGGGGGGCTCGTCAACTTCCAGAGCTTGTTCGGGGCAGGCTCGTACCCCTTTTGAGGCAAGCAGTTGCTCCCCATCGGCAACATCAATATCACCGGGCAAGATGTAGCCGGCGTCATCAAGCTTGAAGACTCTCGGCGCCCGCGCCCAGCAGCGCGCATGACCCTGGCATCTGGCTTTATGTACGACGACACGCATAGCGAACTCCAATGTCGTTGGCTGAAACTTCAGGACCATTCCAGGATCAGATTCTCGATCCCGAACACATGGCCGCCGAAGGTGATAGGTTCAGTCCCTGTCTTGATCCGAAAGGCTGGGATGCGCGCCAGCCACTCCTCCAGGCCAATGACAATCTCCCGCCGGGCAAGGTGTGAGCCAAGACAACGATGGGGACCATAGCCAAAGGCAGCGTGCCGGTTGTCCTCGCGCGCCAGATCGATCTCATTCGGGCATTCGAATTCCGCCGGGTCACGATTGGCAATCATCGTGGCACAGGAAACATAATCTCCCTTGCGGATCGGCGCGCCTTTGAAGTCGACATCCTTCGTTGCCACTCGGATCATCTGAATGGTCGAATAGGCGCGCAGCAATTCTTCCGCAGCGACGGCAATCCGGTCAGGTTCGCTTCGTAGCAATTCCTGATCTTTGGGGTTGCGCGCGAGATGGGCCAAGTCGAAGCATATGGCTGCTGAGACCGTGTCGAGTCCCGCGACGAACACAAGCACGCCGATGCCACGGACTTCTTCGTCACTGAGCAGACGACCCTCGACCTTTGCCTTCACGATGAAGGTCATGAAATCATCGACCGGCTCCTTGCGGCGCTCGGTGGCAAGTTCGTCGATGAAGGCCACGATCGTCCGGGCTGCGGGTGGTCGTTGCTCCTTATCGCCGTGGAGCAGATCTCTAGCCCAGCCGACAAATGTTTCTAGTCCGTTGTCCGAAAGCCCAATAAAGCGAAGGAAGATATTGACCGCGAACGGAACTGCAAAATCCTTCATGATGTCGCAGCTCGTGCCTGATGCGGCGATCCTGTCGATCAGCTTGATCGCTCGTTCCCGGACAGCCGGCTCCAATGCCATTACCCGCTTTGGCGAAAGCAGCGGATTGAGCAGTGAGCGAAAAACACCGTGGAATGGCGGATCGAGCTCAAGCGGGATCATCGGCCAGCTCTCGCCGAGCACAGAGGCGAAGATGCTGCGATGGCTGGAAAACGTTTCGGTGTCCTGCAGCACCCGGCGCTGGTCGCTCGCGCGAGTGATGACCCAGGTACCCCGACCGTCGCGCGTGTTGCTGGTTGAATAAAAGATCGGAGGCCCGGCATGAACGCAAGCAACCGCTGCATGCGGATCCCCGTTAGCCGTCGGCAACATGCCGGGCGACGTAAACAGGTTGAAGTCCCTCACCATTTCGGGCGGGACATGATCTGGAACCGGCCGCGATTTAACCGCGCCAGAATCGAGAGACCGTTCATGAGATGCTGTCGGCATTTGCATGCAATCGTCGGTGCAAGCTCCGTGCCGAATTCGTCTTTCGATAATCCTTGCCGTTTGCTGGGCAACAGGTGGCGCCTGCGCTGACTTGCTGGTCGGGATTGCAACATTCTTGTCCAGCGTCGGACACAGAATGTAGAATGCTAGACAGCGACTTGGAGCAACTCAACTGGTGGGATCGCTAGCCGATCATGTGCCCGGGGAGCATCCAGTTCGAAAGCTTGCGCTAAGCGGCTTGGTGACTTGGCCGAGGTCACCAGGTGGAAACGACCAACACTTGGGGTGAGCCTAGTGGCGCTCCCCTCGATGATGTCTGGCGGGGTGGTTAGCCGCCTCCGTAGGACAAGATCAGTCTACACGAATGGACTATAGCCTCTCCTCGCATGCCTCATTGGCCGTCCTTCAGAGCCGGCCACACGAGCTTTTGTCTTTCAGCAGGGCGTTTTTCTCGCCAGCTACAGAGCCACACCGACGCCATTAATGAGCGTCCAGTCGACGGGTTGGATGGCCCTGTCCATCTTGCCCAGCACCTTGGCTTAGCATTTGCCGGTGCGGCGGAAGCCTTCAAGACGCAGTTCTTGACCTTCTCCAGATCAGCCTCGGATGGATATCGGCAAGGGTTCAGCTCGTCCTTTTGAACTTGCGCATCTTCGTGTTGGCCAACCCCAGGCCGCCCGACATATTTGCGGTCTATCCGGCACCTCAACTTCGAACAACCTTGCGGCAAGCTCTTGGGATAGCCCACGCTCGTGCCTCCACCACCCGCTCAGCAGAGCCAGATTTGTCGTTGATGGCACGGAACTTGCGGAGTCATTCGCAGATGCGTCACGGACCGAGAGTGTCGTCCCATGAATTCGATCACCAAAAAGGCCGCCCGACGTTGCTGGGACCGCCTGCAATTACCTTATCCCAGAATTGGGAGCAACGGCTTCAAAAGGGATAACTCATCACCTCAATTTTGTCGATCGCGCGGCCATCGAACCGCAGCCATCGATCAGACTTCCGCCTCGTTGCACTCATTGCGACCGCCTTGGTGCTTGCGACAACCGCTCAATTCTGGCTGCCAGGATAACCACATATGGCGACGGAACTTCCTGCTTCAAAGCAATATAGAGATCGTCGATCATCCCCCCATCAAGGCCTCGATCGAGGACACCGCGTTCGGCTTGCTTGGTTCGCAGTGAACAGACCGCACTTCGACGAATGCGATCGATGCGACCGCGCCGAGAACTCTCCCGCATTGTCGACGGTTGGGTCCGTCGGCCCTCCGATGAGGCCTCGGATGCGTCGGGCTCCGAGGCCTCGACTGATGCCGACTGGCCGCCGCCGGAAGGTCTCGCGGCTTTGATCCCCGGCGATGTAGCCACCCCTGCTGCAACAGCTCCTAGCCGGAGAACTCATTCATGACCGAATCGGCGACAGATTTAGTGGACGCGGCTTTGTTCGACCGAGATCGGCTTGACCCAGAAAGTCCCTATCAACGTTCTGGCCCTGCATGGGGTGCCATCATTTCGCTTTCCTTCGGCACCTTCGGGCTTGTGACGGCAGAGTTTCTGCCCGCCAGCGTTCTGACACCGCTCGCGCATGATCTCCGTATCACCACGGGCACGGCTGGACAGGCGCTAACAGCGGCCGCAATCGTCGCGGCGATCTCGGCACCGATAATCGCCATCGTGACAAAGCGTCTGGACCGCAGGGTCGTCATCTGGGCGATGACGCTCCTGCTGATCCTGTCGAACGTTCTGGCGGAGGTTGCGGGGTCGCTGCCGGTTTTGCTGGCGGCACGCGTCGTCCTTGGCATATCGCTTGGTGGTTTTTGGTCAATTTCGGCAGCGTTGGCGATGCGGCTGGTTCCAAGTCACCTCATGCCGCGCGCCATGTCGGTCATCCTCACCGGCGTTTCTGTCGCCTCCGTCTGCGCGGCTCCAATCGGCGCTTATGTCGGTGACATTTGGGGATGGCGAGCCTCGTTCAAGGTCGCCGCAATCGTGAGTGCCGTTGCGCTGCTCGTGCAACTCGTAACCATTCCGCCACTGCCTCCGATCGAAGTGCGCAGATTCCGCAGTCCGCTGGATGTCGCGAAGAATCCGGCGATGAAGGTTGCGGTGCTAGTCGTGCTATTGGTCGCTTCCGGCCATTTTGCCAGCTTCGCCTACATCCGCGCCTTTCTCGAGAGCGTTCCTGCGCTCGACAAGAAGTCAATCCCGCTCGTGTTCCTTGCTTTTGGCACGGCCGGCGTCTTCGGCAATTTAGCCGGCGCATTCCTCACCAAACACAGTCTCAAGGCGGTCGCGGCCCTGCCGCCCCTGCTCATTGCCGTAGCCGCTGTCTCGCTCCTGACCATGAGAGCATCGGCCTTGACCTCGGCAATTGCAGTTGCCGTATGGGGCTTTGCTTTTGGCGCGGTCCCGGTCGGATTGCAGACATGGATGGTGCTACGCGCCGCTCCGAAACAGGCCGAGAGCGCTGGTGTACTGATGGTCATAACCTTCCAAGTGGCCATCGCAGCCGGCACAACTTGCGGTGGCCTATTGGTGGATCACACGGGTATTGCCAGTGTCTTTGTCTACAGCGCGGTTGCCACGTTCCTCGCTGTCTTGACAGTATTTTTGCTCGGCCCGAACCGCAAAACCTGACCGCCTGGTGGGGAGTGACGGTCGGCGGCGTTCACGCTATTGTCACCTCTGAGCTCGGCCCAAAGGCCGCGGCTTCGTCGTAACCATGCGGTCGATGGGGCAGCGCCAAATTGCTTCCTGCTCATCGCGTTGCGATAATACAGCGCGCTTATTGCGTCATCGTGTCCCCGGTCTCGGCTTCAATGCCCGGCTACTGGCTGCGGAGGCAGATGGGCGCCGGCGTCCCACCGACGACGATCGGTCTTTTCTCATGTAGCTGTCGGGGAAACGAGGCAGGTTTTCCGCCAGAACCCGCCAGTCGTCGCGCTCGCGTTCGCCTTCCTTGCGCGCACCGAACAACTGGATGATGATCTTGCCGTCGGACCCATATGCTTCGAGCGAGGTGACGTGACTGTCATTGGTCGGCTTGCGCACGGCCCAAACCTCACGGATTTGGTGGGTCCTGAGATGCAGCCGGAACGTTTCGTCCAGCACATGGATGCACGGCCCGATCTGCTTGACCGACTTGATTAAGCCGGAATGGGTCTGGATAGAACCTCGGTTGCCGACGAAGCACATGATCGGCAATTCGTCTTCGGCCGCACGCTGGAGCACGGCGCCAACTGCGGCATTGTCGAGCAGCCAAGCGTAATCCTGGCCGACCATGCGCAAAGCCTGGCAGCGGCTGAGCTTGAGCGTCTTTAGAAGGTTGACGTCAGTCAGCCGGCTCCAGTACTCGCGTAGGTCGTCCACCGTGCCGGCCCAGTCCGCAGTCCTCGCGCCCAGGTCGGCTACTCTCGCCTTAAGCGACATGGTCGGCTCCTGGTTGGCGGATACGAGCTCGGCCACCAGCTTTCGATAGGCATGAAGGTTGGAGACCGGCCTGAGATGCACCTTATGCACTGCTGCGCCGGCGGCGTCGAAGAATTGCAAACTGCGCTGGATTCCGCCGCGATGGCGCCTTTCAACAGCGAAACCATACCTCCAAGCCTGCGGGAAGACGCGAAGGTCGAATTCGTCACCAAGGACCATGGCGTGATTGTTGCCGGTTATCACTCTGTTGAAGACGCCAATCTTTTCGTGCACGGCACCTTGATTGCGGGTCAGCGCCGTCACTTCGCCCACGAATTCGAGGCCCGTCAGAAGGTGATTGACGCGCGGGTCGATGCGTGCCGCGCCGAAACCGCAATGGGCCGCGACCAGTTCCGCTTCCGAAATGGCCAATTGGGCGGCGAAATCACGCGCGGGAATGTTCGGACAGACTTCCCACGCACGCCGGATTTCGTTGGGCGACCGCTTCTTGCGCTGATCCATGTTTTTACCCCTGCCCCGTTCTTCTTTTGACGATCGATCGAAAAACGGGCCTCAGGGATGTGCACGGCGGACGCGATCGATCGTCAGGCACATGCCAGTCGAATCCTGTCTCCGGGCGGTCAGCGGCCAATCGCCGGTAGCGAGCGATTGTTGGGTGGTCGGCGCCAATCGGCCGATCGAGCATTCGGGTACCACCGGCGGTGCTGCTTTCCCACCAAGGCGGGTCTGATGGATCATATTGCTTTCCTTCGTTCTTCGATTGCGAGGGCAACCCAAAGGTGAATCGGCCGGCAATTTTGCCGCCGCAACGAAGGCTTCACAAAAATCGTGCCAGTTGCTCCGCGGCAAGCTCTGAACATCTTTGGCTCTGTTCATTGCTTTACGCGTGAGTGCATCGCGAACTCAGGCGCCCTTCCTGTGACGCGGACGCGACAAACCCGACAGTAAGTGTCGGTTGTCGGACGTCTCCCCAGCAATCGAGCATAAGAGACGTCGGGATGTCCTACGGTTTTTGACACGTCTTCCCTTTGGCACGGTCCATGCGAGATGATCCACGAAAACGCCGGACCGAGGAGAAATCGAGCCATGATTACGCTCACCGACAACGCTGTTGCCGCCATCAAGGCCGCTCTTTACCGCGCCAGCGAGCCGGCGGAAGGATTTCGCATCATGGTCCATGCCGGCGGCTGCGCCGGCTTCCAATACTCAATGGGCCTGGAGAGCGTCTCACGTGAGGGCGATGCGATCATCGAGCGAGATGGGCTCAAGGTGTTCATGGATAGAGGCTCCCAACCCCATGCCGCCGGCATGACCGTGGACTTCGTCACTGGGCTCGAAACATCCGGCTTTGTTTTCGATAACCCCAATGCGCGTGAGACGTGCGGCTGCGGCAAGTCCTGCAAATGATTGCGAGGGAACAGGCTATGTTCGACTATAGCGACGCCAAGGAATACTGCGTCGAACCGGTAACCGCCGGCGCTCTGGAACCGGCCGACACGCACTGTCGGCCCGGAACAATTGCGTTCGGTGATGCACCAAATCGCGATCATCGATCGTTGCCGTGGGCAAGCAAACAAAATTGCCCGAAACAGCTGAATTCCCGGCGGATGCCGCCACCAAAGGGCAATGTCGACAGCGACCGGTCAGCCAAGCCATCGCTCCCCCGGCCGCCCACCTTACCAGATACGATATGCGCCAGAGGTTCAATGGCCCGACTACCCTTGAATCATTTCAGCAGTTGAAGGATCACTCCCATGAACCCTGTCTATCTCGACAACAACGCAACGACGCGGGTTGATCCTGCAGTCGTTGGAGCGATGTTGCCTTTCTTTACGGAGCAATTTGGCAATCATTCGTCCATGCACGCCTATGGCGCATCGGTTGCTGAAGCCGTGAGAAAGGCGAGGCAACAGTTGCAAGCCCTCATCGGCGCGGGATTCGAGGACGAGATCATCTTCACCTCGGGCGGGACTGAAAGCGACAGTACAGCCATCCTTTCGGCGCTGGAGGTGATGCCCGACCGAACGGAAATAGTGACTTCCGCGGTTGAACATCCGGCCGTTCTGAAGTTGTGCGCGCACCTTGAGAAGACGCGCGGCGTCAAGGTGCACATTATCCCAGTCGATCACTACGGCCGGCTCGACCTGGACGCCTACAGAACCGCCCTCACCCCACAAGTGGCAATCGTCTCGATAATGTGGGCGAACAATGAGACCGGTACGATCTTTCCCGTGGTTAAGCTTGCCGATCTAGCCAGGGAAGTCGGCGCGCTTTTCCACACTGATGCAGTGCAGGCGGTCGGAAGGCTTCCGATTGAGCTGAAATCGACCGCGATCGACATGCTGTCGCTCTCCGCCCACAAGCTGCATGGTCCAAAGGGGATAGGCGCGCTTTATGTAAGACGTGGCGTGCGCTTCTCCTCCATGATCAAGGGTGGGCACCAAGAGCGCGACCGGCGTGCAGGCACTGAAAACACACCCGGCATAGTCGGACTGGGCATGGCGGCCGAACTCGCCTTGAAATTCATGGACGAGACAAAACGAATAAAATGGTTGCGCGACCGCCTTGAGAACGGGATCATCCAGCGCATCCCAAACACATCCATCAACGGCGATCCGCAAGAGCGATTGCCAAACACTGCAAACATTGGATTCGAAGGTATCGAAGGCGATGCAATTCCAATTGTCCTGAGCCGGCTGGGAATCGCCTGTTCCGCCGGGTCCGCCTGTGCCTCTGGCTCACTGGAACCGAGCCATGTTCTGATCGCTATGAACGCGGCATGTGGGGCAGTCCGCTTCTCCTTGTCGCGTGACAACGGCGAAGATGACGTAGACCGCGTGCTTGAGGTCCTGCCTGCGATCACCGAGAAGCTACGGGCCGTTCCCAGTGCTGGACTGTGCGGGCGAGGTGCAGAACAGCTTCATTCCGGCCCGGGTCCGAGCGGCACAATAGCCGACGAGCCGTGAGGTCTTCCTCAACGTGACGACCCTGCGCAAGGAGAGCAGTTAAACTCGGGGTCGCCTTCACCACTTCAGAAAAGCTTGAGATCGCCAAGTCTCTTGCCCAGCCGCCGTGCCAGAGGTCGGCACGCCGTCAGCAATGTCACCAATGCATCGACACCACAATTTCGCGCCGGGAGAATACAATGAACTGCTCCGCTGATAGCCGCCCGATCGATCGCACCGATATCCTAGCGCGACTGAAGGGCCTGTCGGCCGCGGAGGACTTCTTCGCCTGCCTTGACGTCTCCTACGACCCGAAAGTGATGAATGTCTCGCGGCTCCATATCATGAAGCGCGTGGGCCAATACCTTGCCGAAGAAGATTTCTCCGGTCTGCCTAACCAGGTAATCGCCGCGCGGGTGCGCGCCAAGCTGGAACGCGCCTACGAAGATTTCGCGACTTCCTCGCCGCTCACGCAACGTGTGTTCAAGGTGCTAAGGGACCACGATCCAAACATATGTCCCGCACCTGGCCGCGCCTTCGTCCCGCTCGACTCTGCACTGAAGCGGTTCGGAAAGTAATGAGCCCGACACGGCTGCGACGCGACAATGTCGAGAAGTCGACAAATCCAGTCCTCATGACGCCTCCTCGGAAGCAAACGAAGCCACCTTCTGGAATAGAGGCAGGAAGACGACTTGGCATGAACGATGCAGGCAATGAGGTGAACCGCCAAGCACGAATCCGGACTGGGAGCTTAGAGAAACCGCCAATGCATATCGTAGTCTGCATCAAGCAGGTGCCGGATTCGGCACAGATCCGCGTGCACCCGGTGACGAACACGATCATGCGTCAGGGTGTTCCGACCATCATCAATCCTTACGACCTGTTCGCCCTCGAAGAAGCGCTCAAACTGCGCGACGTTCATGGTGGCGAGGTTACTGTGCTCACAATGGGTCCGCCCATGGCGGAGGACTCGCTGCGAAAGGCGCTCGGTTACGGTGCTGACCGAGCAGTTCTCTTGACGGACCGCTATTTTGCCGGATCCGATACGCTGGCGACTTCCTTTGCTCTTTCGCAAGCAATCGCAAAAATTGGGGAGACTTTCGGCAGGCCGGACATCGTCTTCACCGGCAAGCAGACGATTGACGGCGATACCGCCCAGGTCGGACCGGGCATAGCCAAGCGCCTAGATTTATCGCAACTTACCTATGTCGCGAAGATTGCCTCCATCGATCTCGATACGCGAGAGATCGAAGTCGCTCGTCGCGCCGAAGGCGGCACCCAGTTGCTGAAGAGCAGACTCCCTTGCCTCATTACCATGCTGGAAGACACCAACGAAATCCGCCGGGGCTCGCTCCAGCAGGCTCTGTGCGCGGCGCGCAGCCAAGTCGTGAAGTGGACTGCAGCCGACGCCGGCATTGACGATCTCACCCGGTGCGGTCTGCGTGGCTCGCCTACAGTCGTCAAGCGTGTTTTCGCCCCCACCGCACGGGCAGAAAGGGCGGCGCAGATCGACACCGCGGAAAGGGGCTTGCAGGACATAGCCGATGAACTCATCGCCGATATCTTAACCCGCCGGCCGGCGCTGGAACATGAGCTGGCCTTCAACAGCGGCACGTGACGGCCAGGAGCAGAAAATGTCGACCGCAAGCCAAACTACCCCTCGCATTGCCCCCGGCCGTGCCGGTGTAAAGAAAGAACTTCCCGACCGTTTCAAAGACTACCGGCACGTGTGGGTCTTCCTCGAGCTCGAACGCGGCAATGTGCATCCTGTATCATTCGAACTGCTGGGCGAAGGCCGCAAATTAGCCGACAAGCTTGAAGTCCAGCTCGCGGGCGTCGTGCTGGGACCGCCGGGCGAGATGGTCGAGGACGCTGTTGCCGAGGCCTTCGCTTACGGGGCGGATCTTGTCTACATCGTCGATGCGCCGCCGCTCGCCGACTACCGGAACGAGCCGTTCGCCAAGGCGCTCACGGATCTGGTCAATACCCATAAACCCGAAATCCTCCTTCTCGGCGCGACCACACTGGGCAGGGATCTTGCAGGCTCGGTAGCGACGACCCTGCAGACGGGGCTCACGGCCGACTGCACCGAACTTGATGTAGATTCCGACGGTTCACTCGCCGCGACCCGTCCGACTTTTGGTGGCTCATTGTTGTGTACGATCTATACACTAAATTACCGGCCGCAAATGGCGACGGTGCGACCAAGGGTCATGCCTATGCCGCAACGGGTGGATAAGCCGGTCGGGCGTGTCATGCGGCACAAGCTGTCGCTCGTTGAGGACGATATCGTCACCAAAGTCCTCGGCTTCCTACCGGATAACCAGTCGGCAATGGCAAATCTTGCCTATGCGGATGTCGTGGTTGCGGGAGGCCTCGGTCTCGGAGCGGCGGAGAACCTTCAGCTTGTGAAGAATCTTGCCCGAGCGATCGGCGCCGAGCATGGCTGTTCGCGCCCCTTGGTCCAGAAGGGCTGGATGCCGGCTGATCGACAGATTGGACAAACTGGCAAGACCATTCGACCGAAGCTTTACATCGCGGCCGGAATTTCCGGCGCCATCCAGCACCGAGTTGGGGTCGAGGGGGCCGATCTCATCGTCGCGATCAACACCGATCCGAACGCGCCGATTTTCGAGTTCGCCCACCTCGGGATCGTCACGGATGCAATCCGCTTCCTGCCCGCACTGACGGAAGCCTTCACCCGGCGGCTGTCGCCGCACAGTCGAGACAAGCTTGCGAGTTGAGGGAGAGGACATGATTGAACAATTCGATGCCATTGTGGTCGGAGCCGGCATGTCTGGAAACGCAGCTGCTTACACTTTGGCAAGCCAGGGGCTGAAGGTCCTGCAGTTGGAGCGCGGGGAATATCCGGGCTCTAAGAACGTCCAGGGTGCCATAATGTACGCGAACATGCTGGAGAAGATCATCCCGGACTTCCGGGATGATGCGCCCCTCGAGCGGCACCTGGTCGAACAGCGACTTTGGGTGATGGACGACACGTCTCACACCGGAATTCATTACCGGTCGGACGACTTCAATGAGGCGAAACCCAACCGCTACACGATCATCCGCGCCCAGTTCGACAAATGGTTTTCCCGCAAGGTGCGCGAGGCTGGCGCGACGGTCCTGTGTGAGACGACCGCGACGGAACTCGTCCGTGATGGCAATGGCAAGGTGATCGGCGTCCGCACAGACCGGGCTGGCGGAGTGGTCTTCGCGAATGTGGTCGTTCTCGCAGAAGGGGTGTCGGGATTGCTTGGCACTCGCGCAGGCCTGCGCGAGATGCCGAAGCCGGAGACCGTGGCGATTGCCGTCAAGGAAATGCATTTCTTGCCCGAAGAGGTCATTGGCCAGCGGTTCGGGGTGAAGGGCGATGAAGGCTGCGTAATCGAGGCCGTGGGCACGATCTCTCGCAGCATGGCCGGGCTCGGCTTCCTTTACACCAATAAGGAGTCGATTTCACTCGGCATCGGCTGCCTGGTCTCGGATTTCGCCGCGACGATGGAGAGCCCGTCCGCCCTCCTGGATGCGATGAAAAACCATCCTTCGATCCGGCCGCTGATCGCTGGCTCGGAGGTGAAAGAATATGCCGCCCATCTTATCCCCGAAGGTGGTTACAGGGCCATTCCGCAGCTATTCGGCGACGGTTGGGTCATCGTCGGCGACGCAGCGCAACTGAACAATGCCATTCACCGTGAGGGTTCGAACCTTGCCATGACCTCGGGTCGTGTCGCGGCTGAGGCGATCATCAAAGTCAAAAGCCGCAACGGTCCTATGACCAAAGCGAACCTTGCGCTCTACAAGACGATGCTGGATGACTCCTTTGTGATCAAGGATCTTAAGAAATACAAGGACATGCCAGCCTTACTCCACACCAATTCCAGCAACTTTTTTGACAGCTATCCGCGGTTGATGTCGCATGCCGCTCAGACCTTCATGCGTGTCGACGGCACGCCGAAGATCGAGAAGGAAAAGAACACCACGGCCGCCTTCATCAACGCGCGCTCGCGCTGGGGGTTGGTCAGCGACGCGGTCCGCCTGGCATTGGCATGGCGCTGAAGAGGGTACAAGATGACGATCGCAGTGACGAAGGTTCGTGTCGAGGACAAACTTTACCAGAACCGCTATCTGGTCGATTCCGGCCGCCCCCATATCATAGTGCGACCGCACGACAAGCCAAGCGCGAACTTGCTTGCGTTGACCTACGTCTGTCCGGCGAAATGCTATGAGTTGAATGACAAGGGTCAAGTCGAGATCACCGCCGACGGCTGCATGGAATGCGGCACCTGCCGGATATTGTGCGAGAAAGGCGGCGACATCGAGTGGAACTATCCGCGCGGCGGCTTTGGTGTCCTGTTCAAGTTCGGATGATCAGCCGGTGCCAAGAGCATGCCGGCAGCGAGCAACTGCGGCACACCATGAGCCTCTCCATCCACTTGCAAAGAGCTAGTGAATATTGGGTTTCGCAATTCAAGTTTCCTCGACTTGGTAGGGGTATCCTCAGGCCACGGGGCGCCTGTGCCGGACTTACCACCGGTAACGTGGTCGAGCCCCTTTGGACAATGTCCGGCCATCGTGCCGGATGGCAGCCACAACGGCCGGTGAGCAAATGGAACGGCACAATCCATGATAAAGACGTATGTGCTAGTGCATGGTGCCTGGCATGGCGGATGGTGTTGGCGGGACGTCGCCGCCAATCTTCGCAAGATGGGATGCCACGTGACCACGCCTACCCAGACAGGTGTCGGCGAACGCGCACGTTTGCTGTGCAAGGACATCACGCCCGACACATTCGTGACCGACATCGTCAACCACATTGTAACGGAAGAGCTGAGCGATGTGATCCTTGTCGGTCACAGTCTAGGCGGCATCAGCATCACCGGCGCCGCCGACCGGATACCCGACCATATCAGCCATCTCGTTTATCTCGACGGCGCCATCGTCGAGAGCGGTCAAAGTGTATTCAGCACCATGCCCCCCGACATCGTCGCCGCCCGTCGAAAATTGGTTGCGGAGGAAGGACGGGGTATCTTCATGCCGACTCCGCCGCCAACAGCATTCGGCACTCCCGAGGGACACTCGCTCACGGACTGGGTGCGGCGCCGGATAACACCGCATCCGGCAGGCACCTACGAAAGCGGACTTAAGCTCGAGCACCCGCTCGGCAACGGCAGACCCCGAACCTATGTCGTCTGCACTAATCCACTCCACCCGCCGATGGCGGGAGCGCGAGAATGGGTCGCGAAGCAGGATGGCTGGGCGTGGCAGGAACTCGCCACTGGCCACGACGCAATGATCCTCGCGCCGACGGAAGTTGCTCTCCTTCTTAGCGCTGTCGGCTGAGGAACCAAGTAGGGGGAGCGGCGGCCGATTCTCAGGCCGTGGCCTTGAGCTCTGGTGCAAGGATGTAGGCCCAACGGGTCGTTCCGGTGGCGCCACCGAAACCACTAGGCGGGAGTGGCCTGTCCTGCCGACGTCGCAAGCTTGCGAGCGTTCCGCCGCGGCCGCAGCCCGTAGCGCCGGGCAACCTCCGAGATCACCGCGTCGGCTCCAGGGTCTCGGAGATGACTCCGTGCCTTGTCGTCCATCGACCAATGCCGCCGACCAACAGCGCCGTTGATCACCCTCGAAAACGCCGAGGCTGCCGCTCAGGGTCAATCGTAAGTTCAAGTTCAGACACAAGCCGATCTCCGATCCACCTCAGAATCGGCAGGCCCACAGATCGCGGGTCCTCCTGGAAGGACACAGCGCTTACCCTTGAAATATGGAGAACCATGGCTTTGCGCCGTCGGCAGTTGAGCTGATCTCGCAATGCTATTTCCCCGGCAACGTCCGCGAGCCGGAGAACTGCGTGCTTGGCGTTCTCCTCTGGAAGGAACCAATCTTTCGGAACGTGGCAATGTCATCGACGAGCTCTCACGGGCCAGCACGATGCCGGTTCGGCGCATCGGCGCCCGCCTGAACACGAGATGGCCACTTGCGATTCTAACGATACGGCCGGACGGGGGCTGGGACCGCGGCGGACGAAGCGTGACGGCTGATCGACACAATGGAGAAGGCCGGCTGGGTTCAGGCTAATGCGGCTCGAATTCTCGGCCTCAAGCTGCGACAAGTCGGCTAGGCGATACGCCGGCATAGTATCGAGGTGAAGGAACTTCTAAGAGCCTGATGAGCCAATCGTCAGGCCAGTGGTCTTGCGCGCCCTGTGCGCGACAAGGAGTGCTTCGTGCTTCTGAACGGATTTGGACTTGCACTGTCGCAAGCAGGACAAAATTGTGTCGCGCCGGCCTGACACAATGCGATATCGACCCGAATAGTGAACTGAAGCCGCTTTTTTCAGTTGGTATGGCTCTTGCACCTTGAACCGCGACGTTACCAGCAACGGAGCCGTTTGATGTCCTCACCGACAGTTTCGATTGAGGGGCCGACTAGCACGACATCCGAGGGTCTTCTGGCAGCCGCGAAATCCGGTGGCTGCGCATCGTCTTCCTACGGCTCGTCGCCGACCAGCCCGGGCGAAGAGGATCCGGCTATTTGGGAAAGGATCAAGGATCACCCCTGCTTTTCGGAGGAAGCGCATCATTATTTCGCGCGTATGCATGTGGCGGTCGCGCCGGCTTGCAATGTCCAGTGCAACTATTGCAATCGCAAATACGATTGCGCCAACGAGAGCCGGCCTGGTGTTGTGTCTGAGAAGTTGACGCCCGACCAAGCGCTACGCAAGGTCATCGCCGTTGCCAACAAAGTTCCGCAGCTTTCGGTTCTTGGCATCGCTGGGCCGGGGGATGCCTGTTACGATTGGGAGAAAACGAAGGCAACGTTCGACCGCGTCATCAGGGAAATCCCCGACATAAAGCTGTGCGTCTCCACTAATGGGCTCGTGCTGCCGGACCATGTCGCCGAGCTTGCCGAAATGAATGTTGATCACGTGACGATCACCATCAACATGGTCGACCCGGAAGTCGGCGCGAAGATCTATCCATGGATCTTTTATGAAAATCGCCGCTACTTCGGCATCGAAGCCGCTCGAATCTTGCACGCGCGGCAGATGCTGGGCCTGGAGATGCTGAGCGCGCGCGGCATCCTCACCAAAATCAACTCGGTGATGATTCCTGGAGTGAACGACCAGCACCTGTTTGAGGTGAACAAAATGGTCAGGGAGCGGGGCGCGTTTCTGCACAACGTGATGCCTCTGATTTCGGACCCGGCGCACGGTACCCACTACGGACTCATCGGGCAGCGCGGCCCAACGGCAACGGAGATGATGGCTCTTCAGGATCGACTTGAAGGTGGCGCCAAGTTGATGCGCCACTGCCGGCAGTGCCGGGCAGATGCTGTCGGCCTGCTCGGTGAAGATCGTGGCCAGGAATTCACGCTGGACGGTATTCCCGACGATGTCGCCTACGATGCTGGCAAGCGTCAGGCCTATCGGCAGGTGGTCGCACACGAGCGCCGTGATCATGAGGCGGCGAGGAGCGAGGCCATCGGTATGGTCAAGGCAACAGACTCCGAAAAGTCGCTTCTGGTTGCGGTGGCCACTAAGGGAGGTGGACGGGTCAACGAACACTTCGGCCACGCGAAGGAATTCCAGGTTTATGAAGTCTCGCCTAGAGGGATCAGCTTGGTCGGGCATCGGAAGGTCGAGCGGTATTGCCTCGGAGGCGGGGGCGAAGACGCCATCCTCGAGGGCGTCATCGCAGCGCTCGAAGGCATACACATAGTGCTATGCGCCAAGATCGGAAATCGCCCGAAGGAACAACTCTCGCGAGTTGGACTGCGCGTAACCGACGCCTATGGCCATGACTACATCGAGACCGCAGTCAGCGCACTTTACGCGGCAGAGTTTGGGATCAGACCACTAGCGGCGACGGCCTGAGCCGTCTCGTCCGATAACCAGGAGTTAGAATGGCTTTAAAGATCATCGCATCCCAATGTACCCAATGCGGGGCCTGCGAGTTCGAATGTCCTTCGGAAGCGATCAAGTTCAAGGGCGACGCCTATGTGATCGATCCAAACAAGTGCACCGAATGCAAGGAGGCCTTCGATACGCAGCAATGCGTGTCGGTCTGTCCGGTACCGAAAACCTGCGTTCCCGCTTGATTCCTACCGAAACGGTCGGGTTCGCCGCACGACGACGCCTGCAACCCGCGACCACAACAAAAGCCTCGAGAAAGGAATGGACAGCATGTGGTCCAGACGCGAACAGGAGGTCGAAATCGGCAGACCGCCACGGTTCATGCAGGGTGAGCGGGTCCGTGCGATACGCCACATAAAAAACGACGGCACCTATCCCGGCAAGGAGATCGGCGAAAACCTCGTGCGGAAGGGCGACGAAGGCTACGTGCGCGACATTGGAACCTTTCTCCAGCAATTCTTCATCTATGCGGTCGAATGGATCGATCGTGGCACGGTCGTCGGCATGCGAGCGCGCGAACTCATTAGCCTCGACAAAGTCGAGGTTCCCTGCGGAGCTGAAGGCATTTCCAACGGGGGAACAGCCGGATGAAAGTAATGATTCGCAGGACCGCTACTGGCTTGTCGGCTTATGTCCCCAAGAAGGATCTCGAAGAGCCGATCACCGAGATTGAGAACGCTGACTTATGGGGCGGGACCGTGACGCTCAGGAACGGTTGGCGGCTCATGCTGCCCGACCTTCCGCGCGACACGCGTTTGCCGATCACCGTCGAGGCGATGAAGATTTCCGACGGGGCCTGATGCCGGTGGGTTCAGTGGCGGAGAGGAAACGCGTATGAACACGATGCTGAGCTGGGACCATCTCGTCGTCGTCCGGGGCAGTTTTGCCAAAAAACTGATTGACCTGCTGAACGGCGCTCTCAAGGCCGATCGAGTGATCCCCTATCTCGGTCCTGGTCTTCTGCAGCTTAACCCACCGGAATCCCCTGTACCTTGCACCCCTGAAGATGTCGCCGCGGCCCTCAACAAGCGGGCGCCTGCCCCTTCCAGGATTCGCACCAATATGTGGTCGGTCGCGCAGTTTATCGAGCAGCGCCGACATCGTCGGACTCTCCAAGCGTGGATGGCGGAGATATTCGCAGCCCCCGCCGAGCCGACCGTTCTTCACGCCTGGCTCGCAACCCTTCAACTGTCTGTCATCATCGACAGCTGGTACGATGGCGCCATGCGAGCAGCCCTTGCAGAGGCCGGCCAAACAGACGTTGTCGAGATACAAGGAACGACGCGCGCGACCGGAATCGGTAACATCTGGACGAGAACTTACGATTTGTCAGGAACAGAACTCGAGGCCGAACAAGTGGCTAGGACGGTGCTCTATGCGCCGCACGGCAGCGTCAGGCCGGCGGCAAACTTCCTCGTGGCTGATTCCGATTACGTCGAAGTCCTAACCGAAATTGATATCCAGACGCCGATCCCGGACGCGGTGAAGCAACGGCGCGTCAACCGGGGTTTTTTCTTCGTGGGCTGCCGCTTCAACGATCAGATGCTGCGCACATATGCCAGACAGCTGATGAAGCGCTCCACTGGCCCACATTTTGCGGTGATCGATTCGGCTACGCTGACCAGAAACGAACGTCGTTTCCTTGCCGAAGGCGCAATCACGGTCATCGACATGCCGATCCGCAACGCCGCGGCTCGCCTCGTCGGGGTCGATGCTAGCCAGGATTAATGGCCGGCGATTGCTGGTGAGTCGCTGCTTGCCTCCAAGGGCGAAAACTCAGTTGGGAATACATTCGTGAGCAGTAATGCTAGTGGCAGCACAACGTAGGCTCTGAATTCGTTGGGCCATGTGAAAGGGTCCGCTGCTGCGGGACGTGAGCACGTTGCGGCGGCATTACGCACATGATCTTGTGACCCCCGTGGCAAAAGAACTGAAGCGCCCGAGTCGCGACAACATATGCAGCGCTCAATGGCTTCGACAAAAATTCGGCACAGTTTCGACAGTTCGCATGCACCTCCAGGGTCAACGAGGTTGATTATGCCTGTTTATGTGGGTCGGCCACGCGAGCAGGAATTCCCACTACCTTTGCCCCGGCGGGAACATCTCGTGTGACCACGCAGCCAGCGCCTACCACTGCATTATCACCAATCGTGACGCCAGGCAGAATGATTGCTCCACCGCCGATCCAGACACGGCTGCCAATGTGAACAGGACGCCCGACCTGCAGGCCGGCCTGCCGCTGCTCGGCATCATGTGGATGATCGGCGGTATAAATCTGCACAGCAGGCCCAATTGCCGTTCCTTGCCCGATTTTGACCTCTACCACGTCAAGAATAACGCAGTTGAAGTTGATGTAGGCATTGGCTCCAATGCGGATATTGAATCCGTAGTCGCAAAAAAAGGGCGGACGGATGACCGTTCCGCGCCCAACCTCTCCCAGCCGCTCGGACAAAAGCTCATGCCAATGCCCCGTGGTCTGCCCCAGCGTATCATTGTACCGCTTGAGCCAAGCCCCGGTTGCCAACAGGTCAGCTTGGATCTCCGGATCCGCCGCATTGTAAAACTCGCCTGCGAGCATCTTTTCTTTTTGGCTACGCATCATAGTCTCCCGTCAGGTCGTGTCCCGTACAGTGATGCAGGAACGCACATCAAACTGCCTCGGCAACTTTGTAACTCGATCTTGCCGGGCGCGCGGTCGGTCACGAGCCGGGGCGACAGTTTCGTCTCGACCAACTTCCAAGAATTTGGATATCGGAGATCAACCGGTCGCAGGGGCCAATACCTGACGAAGTCGGCAACTGTCCAGCGGTCGAACTCACTTTCATGCCCATCTCAGATTGCGTGATATCGAGCGGTAAGCCATCAGCTAATGTATCGACCAGGTCCCGCCAGAGGATTACTCCTTTTTAGTTTGTCAGTCGCAGAGCCCCAGTACGACTGGTGGTAGAAAGCACACGGCCGGAATCTTGGCAGCGCTGTTCACACCCACTTCGTAAGCCTGGCCGATGGGCTCGGCGCCAGAGCACCAATGCTTGACCTGCTCCAGCTCTTGCTCGGCGGGTTGTTTCAGAGACGCTTGATCTCGATACCGCGTTTTCTCAGCACGTAGCCGATCTGGCGCGGGGTCAAACCGAGCAGGCGCGCCGCCTTTGCCTGCACCCAGCCACACTTTTCCATGGCAGCAATGACCGTATCGGCATCGGGCACCCTACCACGAGTCGTGGCAGGGCCTATCGGCGCTTGCCCGTCGCCGACGGGCGGGGCGGCACAGGCGGCGGAAGGCTCGATCGTAGTCGACTTCTCTGACGTCGGCTGTCCGTTCTTCCACAGCGCCGCGGCCAAGCACTGATCCGCGTAACAGGCAAAGTCAGTTCTGAGGATTGATGGACCCGTCGCCAGAACTGCCGTCCGTTGAACGCAGTTTTCGAGCTCTCGGATGTTACCTGGAAATTCGCAGTTCATTAGCACCTCAATCGCTTCGGGAGCGAAGGTCAGCGTGTGATCATTCTCAGTATTGAAATTCTTGAGAAACTGAGCGGCCAAGAGCGGAATATCACCTCGCCTTTCGCGCAATGCCGGCACGCGTAAAGTGACGACGTTGATGCGATAATAGAGGTCTTGCCGGAACTCCTTGCGTTGAACTGCCGTTTCCAAGTCCCTGTTCGTTGCGGCAATCACGCGAACATCAACTTTAATGGTGTGGTTGCTGCCGACGCGCTCAAACTCCTGCTCCTGCAGGACACGCAGCAGCTTAGCCTGGAACGAACCTGATATTTCGCCAATCTCGTCCAGAAACAATGTGCCTTTGTCGGCAGCCTCAAAGCGCCCCTTGCGCAAACTGCTCGCGTCGGTGAAGGCACCCTTCTCATGACCGAACAAGTCAGATTCCAGAAGCGTCTCGGTGAGCGCCGCGCAATTGACCTTGATGAAGGGCTGCTTGGCGCGAGGCGAGAGCTCGTGAATGGCTTTGGCAACCAGCTCCTTGCCGGTTCCGGATTCACCTCGCAACAGGACCGTAGTCTTCGCCTTGGCCACCTTGACAAGGTGCTCACGCAGCTTGCGCAGCGCCTGACTATCGCCAAGCATCTCCTTGCTGATCTTTTTACGTTCCATTTGGCAGCCCATCCCACTCCGCCACCCGCCGGTAGAACTGCACTGGACGGTGAGCTGTGTTGTATTTCGCCATCATCATTCTCGATCTCACCTTTGTTGCTTCGAAATTTCCGGCGCGCGGACCCCCTCGGCAAATGGCAATGGCGCCTGAGCATCGTTGTCTTTCACCAGGACGAGCGTCTTCTCCTCCGTGCGGGCGCCCGCAATATGCGCGCTTGTTTGCGCAGGCCTTTACTCGACCGGTCGCCGTTCTGTCCGGCTTCTGCCGCACCGCAGCCTGCAAACCCATCCTTGACAAGAAAGGAGGGGAGTCAATCGAGCTCTCCTTGCATTCGTGCAAGGAAAATTGTCAGTTTGATAGAATTCTATCAAAACGGCAGAAACGCCCCGCCCCCAATTTGGCTGTACCTGCGGCGTTCAGCTTACGTGACGACATGTGCGGACTTGTCCCAATTGCCGTCCGAGTTGTGCGGGAAACAGTAGCCGCTGCGCTGTTCGCTTCAACCGCGTGATGCCGCTGACAGTAGAGGCGGCGGCTCGTCGAGCGAGGCTTCATTGTTCGGCTACTAAAGCGGCTGTGCTTTGGTGGGAGTTGGTTTCGCCCAAGTTCTGGGCCTGGGGGCGTCTAGCCCGTTTCGCCGCACAGGCTCCTCCCACATCGTCGAGGCCGAGAAGGAGGGACCCCACAGCCCTCCCTGTATCACAATGCCCCGCCCCTCAAGCAGCTAGATACGACAGGTGACCTCGAATGAGGCGTCTTGCATGGCTTCTACACCTGCCTGAATGCCAGAACTGCGTTCGTACCGCCCATGGCGAAGGCGTTGCTCATGGCGACGCGCACCTTGCGCTCGCGCGGCACATTGGGTGTGATGTCGAGGTCGCAAGCGGGATCTGGCTCGCGATAGTTGGCGGTCGGCGGCACGACGTCCTCTTGGATTGCCATCACGCAGGCGATCATTTCAAGCGCGCTCGCTGCGCCGAGGCAATGCGCGTGCGTGGACTTGGTGGAAGAGATGGACATCGAATAAGCGTGGTTTCCAAACACACGCTTGATCGCCGCCGTTTCAGTCTGATCATTGCTCTTGGTACCGGTGCCGTGCGCGTTGAGATAGTCGACGTCCTCGGCATTCAGCCCGGCATCGGCAAGGCAGGCGCGCATCGCCGACGCTGGCCCCTCGACAGATGGCGCGGCAATGTGGAAGGCATCGGCGGAAAGGCCGACGCCGGCGATCTCGGCAAGAATTGTGGCACCACGCCTCGTGGCATGCTCGTAGCTTTCCAGCACGGCCATGCCCGCACCCTCGCCCAGCACCAGGCCCTTCCTATCGGCGGAGAAGGGCCGGCAGGTATCGGGTGAAAGCACGCGCATTGCTTCCCATGCTTTCAGCACGCCCCATGCGAAGGGTGCGTCGCTGCCTCCGGAAACCATTACGTCGGCCCGGCCCAGCTTGATCTGGTCCACCGCCGAGGCGATCGCATGGTTGGCCGAGGCACATGCGGAGGTCACCCCGAAGACCGGCCCGCGCAAGCCGAGGCTCAAGCTAAGATGGACGGAAGCGGCGCTGGGCATCACCTTTACTCCAGTGAAGAGTTCAGCACGGATTGCGCTACCCAAAAGCAGTGAGCGGTAAGTTTGTTCTGTTGCGTACGAACCGGTAAATCCGACGCCCACTGTCGCGCCGAAGCGATGGGCATTCCCCTCGTCGCAGGAAAGTCCGGCCTGCCGCATGGCTTCGCGCGCTGCAAGCACGGCGAGCAAGCTGAAGCGGTCCATGGAGATGAGATGCCCCCGGTTGATGTCGTGCTGGGGCAGCGCCTTGATCTCAGCGCCGGTCATGCCCTCCAGGTCATGAAGCTCGGAATTGGCGATCGGGCCGATGGCGGAGCGGCCTTCGCGCATCTCTTTCCACATAGAGGCGGCGTCGGTGCCCAGTCCGCACAGGCCGCCCACTCCGGTGATAACGACGCGCCTGTCCATTCAAGCCTCCTTCGCAAGCAAGCCGCGGACGGCTTCCACGACGTCGCCGACATTCTTGAGATTGGACCAGGCATCGGCCGTGTTCATGTCGATCTTGATGCCGTAGGCCTGCTCCACATCCCAGAGGACGTCCGCCAAACCCAGCGAATCGAACCCGAGCGCGTCCAGTTCCGTGGCGATTGTTATCTCGCCGACGAATGACGCAGGCATTCCCTCACCGCTCTCCGACTCGGCGCGTTTCTTGATCAGGGCAATGACGTCCGTTGCGAATTGATCGGCCATTCTGTTTCCTGTCTTTCTTTCCCGCGTTTCGACCTGGACGCGGCTCAGTTCCTGAGGCGCGCCGCGTCGCGAAAGCCATCACGCTTGGGCAACTGACAAAGCCCAATGCTCATAAAGCCGGATCAGGTCCGGCCGGTGTGTGGCGTAGGTGCAGTATGACGATGTGAGCCGCTACACGTGCGCGTCTCCCGGTCTGTCCATAGGCTCGGAAGAAGTCGGACAGTTTGACATGGCCGGTCAGTTGCAACTCCCTTTCCCAGCACTCCACTGCCCGGTAGAGCGCATGAAAAATCTCCTTTCGGGCGGTTTCTTAAGACGCTCGCCACGCCATGAGGCAGTGGGGGCATCGGTGTCCATCAGGTGCTTCTGCCCATGCAGGATTCCAGAACATTGATGAAATCGTTTGTTTCGATGAAAGGCATCCACACTTTGGATGGTTGACCACGCTTTTCAAAGATCGTGAACTACATCTCCTCGTTGTGCTCGACGCACTCCGGACAAGTAACCTCATGGGCGCGGCATGCAGGATTAACCGAGCCCAGCCGGTCATGAGTGCGGCCGGCGCTCGGCTGCTCGATTTATTTGCGCGATAAGCTCGCGACCATGTCCGCGGAGGTATTCAAACTTAACGCTGCGTCCGGGAGCTCTTGCCCTCCAGTTTGCGACGCTCCCCCGCCCATCCAGTGATCGTTTATTTCGTCGGATAGTTTGACCCGGCTCTACCGAATCGCCGCTTCAGGATCATTCTTTCCGATTTCGTCACGCTCGTATTTCTGCCGCGTCCTACACCGATTGGGCGCGAACAAAACTGAGCGCCTTGGAACCCGAACCCGTGCGTCGTGACCGGGAGCATCCGGGGCGAACTCATCCGCTCGGGGGCATCGCATCACCGGACGGCGACAGGCACGGTCGACCGGCATCTCGGCATCGGCTGGGAATTCGTCCATGGTCTGCATTGGCGACGACGCTTCCTGAGGCCACGTAGCCCTTATGCCAAGCTGGGCGCCCGGGTCGAGCGCGTAATGACGACAATTGCTTCGCTGCAGGTCAAACGCTTTCCGGGCCACCTGCAAAGTCTTCACCCGGCCGTACAGCGCCCAAGACCACTGATGTGATCGACAAGAGCCTTTTTGATAAATCTGCGCTATTCTCCTGTCGCGCACGGACGACCGCGTGGCGAAGAGCAGGGTCCGAGATGAGAGCCCTGCCGCGCAGCTTCTATCGTCGCGCCTCGTTTGCGGCATCCGTGCCTACCCTCTTCGGACCTCGTGGGTTCCAACCGGCGACGAGGCGTGCATAGGCGCCCTCGGCCTGCTCCACCCAGCGGCGCTCTTCTTCCCGGTGGCTCTTTATGTTGTAGGCGTGCGCTCCCTTTTGGCCGCGCACAGCCTTGCTCCCGGCCTTGAGTTCCACATCGCGCAAGCTTCTTGGCATGCAGGGAGGGTCGAGCCCACGCGTAACTCTCGCCCTTCTCAACAGATGACAGATCACGACAGAGAGTTTGCGTGCGGTTGCCACGGCCGCGACATGCTGTCCGCGCCGGGCTCGCACGCCGCAGGGAGAAGGCTCGCAACGGTCCGGGAGCACGAGCGGCCGCCCAGGCCGCCTCGACGAGCATGCCGCGCGCATGACCACGGCCCTGCTTGGTGATCCGCCCATGGTAGGCCGGACCTGGCCGGACTGCTGGACGCTTGGGTTCAACCCGAGATAGGTCACGAGCTTCTGCGGATCGTCGAAGCGCGACACGTCGCCGATCGCCGCCCTTCATCGCCAGCGCGACGGTGATGTCGACGCCGGGAATGGTCATCAGCCGCTTCACGCCTTCATCCTCGAGAGCCGAGCGGACAAGATCGCGTTCGATGACCTGGAGGTCTTCGCCCAATCGGTCGAACTCGCGCAGATGCCCATCGATCGCGAGGCGCTCGTCCTGCGGTACGACCTGCTCGATTAACCAGGTCCGACCCTTGGCGCCGCACAGGTCAGCATGCGGGCAGGACGGATCAGGTGGCTATGAAGGATCGACTGGATGACGCTCTTCAATCGAGATCTCTGTCGGACAATCTGATTGCGCCGTGTCACCTGTCGACGCAGAGCCTGCGTCGGCTCGTCCGCAATCCAGACTTCTGGCAAGAAGCCGCTGGCATAGAGCTGCGCAAGAACGTCGGCGTCGATCGTCGTTTTGATCTTGGCATAGGCAACGATAAACACCTGTTTCGGCTTGGCGATCCCCACCTTCTTCACATGCGGCGCAACCACAGCTGCAGCGGACGTCGCGTTGCCGGTGGCCTCGATCACCCCGACATCGTTCGGCGACAGCTTCGCGGCGAACGCCGCCAGCAGATCGCGCCGCATGTCGACGCGGCCGAGTCGCCTGAGCCTGCCCTCCTCCCATGCCACTGCTTCGGCGAAGGCGCGGTGAATATCCAGTCCGATGATAAGCATGCCCGTTCCTCCTTCTTGGCTCGGTCAAAGACGGGAGCTGGCGGGCAACACGACATCTACTGATCCGCGCTCGCAGCGCATCCGGGAAAGTCGCGAGGGGCGGCCATGTAACGAGCTCGGGCTCTCAGCCCACGGTCTATTGACGGCCTGCCTGCACCTTTGTGCTCCCGGTGCCCCACGTCCCGGATGGGCTCACCATAAGGGCGTTCCAAAACAAGAACAGCAGGACGAGAAGGCACCACAGATCACATACCGGATAGCGGCAAGGCCAAGCGCTTCGTTCAGATAGGCTTGCGCCAATGGGCTTAGGCCGAGCCTACAACAGCTCTCAAAAACGCTGCCGGACTGCTGCATTGGCTCGCCGATACAATTGGCACAGGCCTCACGGCAGCTTAGGATCAAACCGCCCATCAGTCGCCTCGGACTGGAAAGGTGCACCCTATTAGGTTCCACGCCTAGCTAGGTCGGGGCCGCCGAAGACGCTGGTTGATAGACCGGCGCCATCGGCCCGGCGTTTCAAACTGCCAATCTCTGACCTGCACAGTACGAACGATTGCTCGCTTCGGCAGATCACGCGGCTCATATGTCGGACCTTAACGTCATCCATCATAAACTTTTTGCGACAAAAGATTGCAAGAATGCTAAATTGTTAAAGTCGTTTGTTTCGGTTAAAGGCATCCATCCCATGGATGGCTGATGACATGCGTTTCAAAGGACTTGATCTAAATCTCCTCGTTGTGCTCGACGCACTCCTGACGGAGCGTAATCTCTCGGCGGCGGCACGCAGGATTAACCTGAGTCAGCCCGCCATGAGTGCGGCCGTCGCCCGACTGCGCGATTATTTCCGCGATGAACTGTTTACGATAAGAGGTCGCGAAAGATTTCTAACCCCGCGTGCGGCAGCATTTGCCCCCGCAGTTCGCGACGCTCTCCAGCACATCCAGTGCTCGATTATTTCTTCGGATCCGTTTGACCCAGCTCGAGCCGATCGCCTCTTCAGGATCATTCTTTCCGATTTCGTCACGCTCGTGTTTTTCGAAAAGCTTGTGGAGCGTATTTCACGGGAAGCCCCCGCCGTCAGCTTCGAACTGCTGCCTGTCGACGATAGCCCCGATGAGCTTCTCCGGCGCGGTGACGTCGATTTTCTAATTCTACCGGATATGTTCACGTCGAGTGTGCATTCAAGCGTTGCGCTGTTTGACGAGAAGCTCGTGTGCGTAGGCTGTCCCACAAACAAGCAGCTGCCACAGCAGCTTACATTCGAGAGATACATGTCGATGAGGCACGTCGCGGTCAGGTTCGGGCGTACGATGAAGCCGTCTATCGAGGAATGGTTTTTGCTTGAGCATGGCCTTAAGAGACGTGTCGAGGTCGCCGTGCAGGGCTTCAGCATGATTCCACCTATGGTGTCCGGCACAGCTCGTATAGCGACCATGCCCTTACGGCTGGTCAGGCATTTCGAAAAAACGTTCCCCCTGCGGGTTATCGAACTTCCGCTGCCATTTCCCACATTCACCGAGACCCTCCAATGGCCGGCCCTCCACAATAGCGATCCGGCAAGCATCTGGATGCGGGAGATAATGATACAGGAGGCATCTCGGATGGCTGCCCCGCTGTGAACCCACGGAAAATTCAGGCGCACCTATAGTCACTACTCCTGTCACCATCTACTTTGACGACAATAGCCCTCGCCGGATAAAGTCGATGCTGGCGGCAAGTGCGCCTGCGAGATCGTCCAGAGAATGGACTTCCTCGACCAGCTCGAATGAGAAAGGTCCCGCGTAGCCGCCATCCAGCAGCGCCTGAATCTGGCTGCCATTGTCGGAACCTGCAAGAAAGCGATCGGGGTAAATCCAGAAGGTCGGGTCGTTTACGCTTGAAATGTGCACCAGGCCGGTAAGCTCGCAGAACAGGCATGTCTCCCCGGCCAGGGTGTGGTGGAACGTGTCGTGCACGAGGCGAAAGACGGACTGGCCATCAACCGCGGCAACGGCCTCGGCCGCTTCCTTCTTTGATCGAAGCGAGCAGGTTCGGAAACCCAGCGGCTCGATGAGACCGATCAGACCCCGCGACTGGAGGATTGGCTTGATCTCGTTTAGAGCGAAACGAAGATTGTCCTGGCGCTCGCTATTGGTGGGCCACGAGCTGCGGTTGGCCGGCACCAACACGAGCGTCTCCGCCCCGCACGCCGTCGCATAATCGGCGAGGTTGCTTGCCTCGGCCTGACGCGTTGGAGTCCAGTCGTTGAACCGCTGCAAGGCGTTGACAGAGATGATCGTGACGCCCGCTTCGGTAGCGGCCAACCGAACGTCCGCAGCCGGAATGCCGCGTGCGACAGGATTGCTGAAATGAGGGTAACGGATTTGGACGTCGGTCAGGCCTTGGTCACGGGCAAGCGCGAAAAGCGCACTGACGTCAAGGCGGGGCGCCGCCATGTGATCGAGTGCAAAGCGGGGCGATACCTGGCGCATTGCTTGACTTTCCTTCCATGAAGCGCGGCTGCCATTTCGGCATCCGGCTTCTTTCAAGACGGAACCACGCCGGTTCACAGATCGGACAGAGACGGCCGAGTCAATCGAGCTTTCCTTTCATCGGTGAAAGGAAAATGGGCGCTCATGATAGAAATCCATCAAGGTCAAATATTTTCCGGAAGATAAATGTCGAACGGCAGAAATGTCTGCCCCGGGCTCTCCGCGACGCCGGCTTTGATGGCCCGCTCCATTGCCATTATCAGCTCCTGGCAAAGTCGGCGCATTGGCGTGCCGACCGCCATCGTCAAGATGTCATCCGCAAGCGCCCCACGTGACTGCGGCGTCATTTCACTCACGATCGCGACGAGATCCTGACCGCTCCCCTCTTCTCGGAGCGCGGAAATTGCCCCCTCTATCCCCCCGCCGGCCATATAGAAGCCGACGAGCTCTGGTTCCCGCTGCATAAGATCCAGCAATTTTTCGTAAGTGAGCTGCCGTTCATCAAGGTTCACGAGCGCATCAAGCACCTCGAATTTTGGCGCGTTCTCACGAAAATACGCACGAAAGGCCGTTTCCCGCGTCGCATGCGCCTGGAAGCGATGGCTTCCGACAAACACCGCCACCTTGCCGGGCCGTTTTGCGGCCTTGGAAAACACCCAAGCGGCAGTCCGTCCGACCTTGCTGTTGTTGAGGCCGATGTAGCCCTCGCGCACGCCATCGGCGAAGTCGGATAGCAGCGAAAATACCGGGATACCTTTCGCCTTGAGCTCCTCGACTGATGCTGTGATTTTCGGGTGATCGGCCGCCACCATGGCGATCGCCTGGCAGCGGCTCCCAAGGTCCTTAAGAAGCGGGAGCAGGTCACGCGGCAAATGTGACTGCGCGAACTCGATGATCGGAAGGCCGTGGAAGGATTTAGCCATACTGACCGACTCTTCGATCTTGCGAGCGAAATCTTGGTAGAAATCGTGGGTAGGTTTTCTCAAGATGAAGCCCAGCTTGTAGTGCGGCAGGTGCTGCTGCAAGCGCTGTTTGATGAGACCGGCAGCATGATAGCCGATCGCGTGCGCGGCCGCATGGACCCGCTGGGCGGTCTCCTCTCGCACCGGAAGGCGGACGTTCAGAACCCGATCGACTGTTGCTACGCTGACTCCGGCTTCGCGGGCGAGATCGGCTATTGTGACGCGCTTTCCCCTAGCGATTCTGATCGGCCGGTCCTCCATCATCCGGTGCGCTCCCGCGACGGCTTGGGGCGGCAAGCTGAAATAGTTCCCCCACCCCGCGGATAGCGCATTCGACGAACAGCGCTCCATGCGCACCCAGATGAGTCTCCGTGAACCGTTCGTTTGCTTAGGGGCTTCATGGTGTTGTATTACTCACTGCGTTAGTACTCTATTTCCAGCGCTCTTTGGAGGCTGGCAATTCGACTGTTGTGTCAAGGCCGCTACTTACACGTCGCGCTGTTGCGATCTTGCTTGCGGGGAGCCAGTTTGATGTAACCCTAACCGCGGAAAGCGGTTTCCATCCGTGACTGGTCCAATTCGCCTTCCCAGCGAGCGACAACGAGCGATGCCACCGCATTACCGACTAAATTCGTCAGCGCGCGGCATTCCGACATGAAGCGGTCCACGCCAAGAATTAGAGCCATTCCGGCAACGGGAACACTCGGCACGACAGAGAGAGTAGCGGCCAATGTGATGAAGCCGGCGCCGGTGACGCCTGCCGCACCCTTCGAGGAAAGCATCGCAATTAGCAGCAGGAGGATCTGATCGGCAATTGACAAATCTGTGTTCGTCGCCTGGGCGATGAAGAGGGCGGCGATCGTCATGTAGATATTGGTACCGTCCAGATTGAATGAGTATCCAGTAGGGATGACGAGACTTACGACCGAACGGGCGGCGCCGGCCTTCTCCATCTTCTCCATTAGCGAGGGCAGCGCGGCCTCCGAGGAGGACGTTGCCAGGACAAGCAGCAGCTCGTCCTTGATGTAGCGGACGAGAGAAAAGATCGAGAAGCCGTTGTAGCGGCAGACCGCGCCGAGAACCCCGAACACGAAGAGGAAGGCGGTAAGATAGAACGTCGCGACCAGTATCGCGAGGTTGGCCACCGAACCGATTCCGTATTTGCCGATCGTAAAGGCCATTGCGCCGAAGGCGCCGATGGGTGCAGCCTTCATCAGAATGCCGACGAGCTTAAAAATGGGGGCGGTAAGCGCCTGGAGAAAGGTAACGACCGGCCTGCTCGTCTCTCCGGTCATCGCCAAAGCAATGCCGAACAGGACCGAGAAGAACAGGACTTGCAGGATGTCGCCTTCCGCGAAGGCACTGGCAATCGTTGACGGGATGATGTTCATCAGGAAGCTGGTCACGGACTGCTCGTGAGCCGTGGCCACATAGCCCTTAACGGCTTGGACATCGAGCGAGGCCGGATCGATGTTGAGGCCGGCGCCAGGTTGAACGATATTCGCGACAATCAGTCCGACAACGAGTGCAAGTGTCGAGAAGGTGAGGAAATAAACCATCGCCTTGGCGGCAACTCGGCCGACCTTCTGCAGATCGCTCATGCCGGCAATGCCGGTCGCAATTGTCAGGAAGATGACAGGTGCGATAATCATCTTGACGACTTTGATGAAGGCATCGCCGAGCGGCTTCAGGCTCTGGCCGGTTTCCGGATAGAGGTAGCCAATTGCGGCTCCCAGGACTATGGCGGCAAGCACCTGCACGTAGGTCCGGGCAAAATGGGGCTTGCGGGGCGCTGCGATCGCGCGGGGGACTCTTGGAACCAACACCGTTTCTCTCTCCCTGACCGGATCGGGGTGGGGGCTCCTCCTTCTCCCATGCTGCGCTCCGGTCGAGCGCTGCTGTCATCTCGGAGCAAGCGCCGTGCCAACTGGAGGCCTGTCCCGTCCAGCGAGATTGGTGCGGGTTGCGCACTGGAACCCTCCACCTTTGCCGGAATTTGCACTCAAGGCTCGCCAAAGATCGCGTCTGAAGAAGTGCTTCGCCAGAGAGGGAATTGACCAGGTCGCCTTGCGGCCGTGTCTTTGATGTCTGCCGCAGATCGACTGCCGGCCGATATCTCTGTCGTCTTGGTGACTTTGGTTTGTCAGTTTTGCGACGGAATGCGCGCAAACTGCAGGATATCCTACACGCCCATCAGAGCACGCGGTACAAGCGATTAAGCGTAGGAGCGCATTGAATCTCCGAGGTCAAAAAATCTTGAATAAGGTCCCCGTGCGAAGTGAATCCGCAACTCGTCAAAGTTCTCCACCGTTTGATCCAGCGGTCGCGTTTCCTGGCGCTGCAGGATGGCGTTATCTGATGGCTCAAGCGCTGGAACGCCCAGGAAATCCCAAACCGCTCCCAGGCATTGGGCAGGTTCGTGAAGTAGGCTCTCGTATTCCATTACAAGCAGGTTGGTCGACGTGAAGGAGTCCATAACGCGAGCGTGAAAATCGTCGGCGGCTTTGAAATAAGCCTCACAGTCGGCGATTGACAACCTGACGCTCGGTGGCCGAGCGGTATCGTTGTCCCAGCTGAACTTCAGCCAGTGACCGCTTTCCCTGGCCTGCACAAAGGATCGGAGCGATTCCAATACGTTTCGGCGAACAACAAGGATGACCTTGAGTGCTGGCCAACGAGCCAGTTCCGCAAAGAATGCGGGACGCTCGCGAAACTGAGGTTCATTGATCTTGCATCCAAGATGCGTCACATTCTTGTAGTCGCGCATAGGGCAGCGCACATAGGCAAGCTCAAGAAGCTCGCGATCCGTGCCTAGCAGGCGATCAGTGCTGGGCCAATTGGGATCATATTCGTTTAGCAACTCACCGTTACTCAAAACGGTCGGATGCTCGTTTAGCAATTCTTCTAAATAGTGTGTTCCGGTCCTTGGCATAGCAAGGATCACAAAAGGCTCAAGAGTTGCTTCGTTGTGGGTCATTGCATGTGTATCCAACTAAATAATGGCCGCGACGGTCTGTGGACGCGCACAAGAAGCTTGGCTGCTATCGATTGAACGCTCCGGGTGGGTCCGCGCCTCACCATCCAGCCTGTTCTTCGAGGTGTGGTCGCGAAGCTGGGCGGGTGCCTGCAGCGGCTGGGTGGCGCCCGGCTTCGGCGTTGTACCACTCGCGATTCCTAGCATACGCATGCCTCCGGGCCGCTGTGGGCAGTTTGCATCCGGCATTGCGGACCTCCTTCTGGTTAATGGGTGTAAGCAAGCGTCAACGCATTAGTCGTCGATGAAACAGTCCAGCCGACAGAAAAAAAGGCAATACAGCGAACATGCAAAGTGCGCCTATATGCAGCCCTACATTGTCGCCCAGGCGGCCGAGCATCACCGGACGGATTAGCTCGATAGAATTCGCCAGGGGCGAGAAGGCCGCAATCTGCTGAAACACTCCTGGCAATTGGCCGACTGGAAAAACCGCGCCCGAAAGGAACAGCATGGGTGTGATGACAAGCGTCTGATAGAAAATAAAATAGTGATAACTGGGCGCGAGCGCGATGACGAGCATGGCCAGGCTCGCAAAGGCGAATCCGGTGAGAGCGACGACCGGTAGCACGTAGAGAACCGACGTCCACGCGGCATAACCTAGCGCGGCCGCAACAATCGCAATTGTCGTACCGGCCAGAAAAGCCTTTGTGGCTGCCCAGGTCAATTCACCGAGAACGATGTCGCCGAGGGTAAGTTGTGTGTGCAGGATTGCTTCCCAAGTGCCCTGATCGCGCATTCGACCGAAAACCGCGTAAATTGTTTCGAAGGTTGATGCTGTCATCGCGCTCGTCGCAACCATGCCGGCTGCCAGAAAGGCGATGTAGGATGCACCTTCGATGCGGCCTACCAACAGTCCAAGGCCAGTGCCGAGCCCGAAAAGGTAAATCATCGGATCAGCAAGGGTGCCGAGCATTGAAGCAAATGCCACCTTCTTCCATGCCAGATGATTGCGGCGCCACACCGCCATCCAGTTCCAGGCGTTGGCGGGTAGAGCGGCCGCAAAACGTTCACCCATTGCTCACTTCTCCATCTCACGTCCGGTTAACCGCAAGAAAACGTCCTCCAGACTGGGTGGACGCTCTAGAATACGCAGACCCGCTCGACCGCGAAGCTGGATGCGCACATCCTCCGGCTCAGGCGCATAGCAAAAGAGCGTCTCGCCGCTTACCTCGACACGCTGAACGTACGGTCTGATCAGCGAAATCAGCTCCTGTGGATTACCGCCGAAGATCTCGATCACGTTGCACCCAATGTACTCGTCGATCAGCGCATGAGGACTGCCCTCGGCGATCTTGCGTCCCCGCTCGAGAACACACAGCCGATCACAAAGCCGCTCAGCCTCTTCCATGAAATGGGTGGTCAAAATGATCGTTTTTCCGCTCGCCAGCAGGAAACGAAGTCGCTCCCAGATCAGATGGCGGGCATGCGGGTCGAGGCCGGTCGTGGGCTCATCCATCACAAGCAACTGGGGGTCGTTGATCAGAGCACGTGCCAGCGTCAGGCGCCGCTTCATCCCGCCGGATAGCAGGCCGACACGTGAATCCGCCTTGCTCTCAAGGCGAGCGAACTCGAGCAGCCGTGGGATGACGGCGTTGATCTCTCTTGTACTCATGCCGAAGTAGCGCCCGAACACCAACAGGTTCTCACGTACCGTAAATTCCAGGTCGAGATTGTCGAACTGCGGGACCACGCCTATGCCCTTGCGGGCCAAGCGGCTGCGTGCCGGCACTGGTAGACCGAGGACTGTTATATCACCCGCGTCAGGCCGGGTCATACCGAGGAGCATACGCGCAATCGTGCTCTTGCCTGCGCCGTTAGGCCCCAGCAGACCGAAGCACTCTCCCGATGCAACGGTGAAGGACAGCCCGTCCACAACGAGCTTGTTTCCGAATAATTTGGTTACGCCGGTAAGGTCGATTGCTACATTGGACATGCGTCTATCTCAAGCGGAATGAGTCCGATTGGCCACCGGCAGCTTACTTGCGAATTCTGGTTCAGAGCAGGCCACCGCCTTGAGATGACACCTTTGGAAAGTCGCGGCCGGAGCGACGTGTGTATCGCTTCCGCCAAAGAATAACGTCAAGATGCCACGTGTCGCTTCCACATAGTCCCCGTTCTGACCATAGGTAACTCGACAAGCTTCACCCCGTGTCGACTGACACAACTTACTCGGTCACTCGGCGCTGCAAGGCCGTCAGACTTCACTAGCTGTGAGCGAAAGATCTGCAGTATGAAGTGACTCCGCAATTCCAGAATTGCCCGCAGCATTTGCTCCGCCAAGCGGCATCGCGCTTGTGATTTCCTTTGTGCTGCTGTTGGGCAGGGGAACACTTTTACGCGACAGCCAATCGCTATTGCTCAATGTACACAGGGCGTAAGCCTTCAAGGGGATCAACAGGAATATCCTGATTAACGCGTGCATTGAATAGCCGATGAATCGAAGCTGCCGAGTGCGGAAAGATAACACCGTAGATCTGATTATGGTCATCGTGACAATAGCCAGCACCGTCCACCAATTTACTGTATGTGAAAATAGTAACTCACCGAGCGCCGTTACTACCGCGATGCCGAGCAACAATGGGCCGAGATTCTCTCCCATCACATCCAAAGTTAGATAGCGATCCAGGCCACGCAGTAGACCTCGCGCAAGCATCGTGTCCCGGAAAGTGCTTCGTGCCCAGCGGAGTTGTTGGCGCAAATAAGGTCCCATCTTGTCCGGAACGACTGTCGCCGCGACGGCACCTGGAACGTACTCGGTTCGAAAGCCTGCTTTCAGCATGAGGATCGTAAGATGACGGTCTTCACCGAAGTCGCTTGGTTTCCCCCTGAACAGCTGCGTCTCGTATTGATCCAGCAGAGAAAGGAGACAAGACCGGCGGTACATTGCACATGGGCCGCAGCAGCACATGACCGCACCAAAGCGACCTTGCGCCGCGCGCTCCTCATTGCAAGCCAGCCAGTATTCCATATCGATCAATCGGGTCAACCAAGTGTCGCTGCGGTTGTATGCCGTCAGCTGGCCCATGGCCGCTCCGACCATGGAATCCCGCATTTTTACTGCAAGCTTCGTGATGACGTCGGACGCAAGTGTCGTGTCAGAGTCGACGCTGAGCACGAAATCTCCAGATGAGCGGCGGATGGCGGCGATCTGCGCCTTGCGTTTGCCAACATTTTCGCGGAGCAGAATGAAATTGAATCTCGGGTCGCCCTCGTAGGCGTGATGTACCGGGATGACGGCATTACGATTTCCAGAACCGTCGTCAACCAGATAGACCTGAAATGTTCCGGAGTAATCTTGATTTGCAATGGAAGCTAAACACGCCGCGAGTGTGCGCGGGTCCTCATTGTAGCAGGGGATAATGACATCCACGCTCGGCCAACGGTCGGATCCGAACAAGCTTTCCGACGGCGGCGTAACATTTTCCGGTTGGGAGTAGACCGCTTGCATGCCTCTGTAAACAGTCGAGAGCACCGCATAAGACGAAACGGCAACAGTACTGGCTGTGGTGAGAAGGTCCATAGGATCTCTGTTTGTTCAGGGATGTTGAGGAAGTGATCGGATTACAAATCCGCGGCCGTGCAATTCTGGAATTAGGCGTGACAACGCTGTCACCGTCTGGTCGCGCAGACTGGCTTGATTGCCTGGTTGCAATTCGTCGGGAGCGCACCCGTCGTGCAACAGCACGATTGCGCCCGGCCGGATATCGGCGAGCACTCTGTCGACGATGGCGTCAACGCCGGGGCGAGACCAGTCGCGTGGATCAATGGACCAATGGACGGGCGCCAATGCCTCACCCGCTAATGCAGCGATTACTTCTTCGGTCCAGATGCCATAGGGTGCACGAAAGTACCGAACCATGGCCTGCGGGCAAGCCATCCCTATGACTCTGTTTGCCTCAACTATCTGGCAGTCGACTTCGACGGACCCGCATTTAGCTAGGTCCGGATGAGTCATCGTGTGGTTGGCTATACCGTGGCCGTCTGTAATAATTCGGCGAACGAGTTCCGGCTCGTCGGCCGCGTAGGCCCCAACAACGAAGAAGGTCGCCGGCACCTGATGTTGCGCCAGCACATTGAGTATCTGCGGTGTGAAAAATGAATTGGGACCGTCGTCAAACGTCAGATAGACGCTGCGCTCTGCAATGCGATCGGCATTGTCACTCTGCCCTTCGCATATGTAGTCCAGAGGCTTCATAGTTCCGGACCGTTCCGGTCGATCAGGGTACCAGACGGCCACTCGTCCATCGAGCGTCCGATCGGCGAAACCAACACGAGTACGTCTTCCAGGCGCGTGGGCGGCAGGTCGGGATGCACATCTGGACGGGTCGACCGTACGCGAACGCCCGACACAATGTTCGCGAGGCCGGCTCTGCAGAATCTTTCGACATGGTTTCGCAGCGCGTGCCGAACCGTGCCGAAAGCGAATGGAACACCCAACTGATGGAGCACTGGGTACGCCACGCGCATCGAAAAACCGATTCCGAGCCCTTCAAGATCCGGACGAACCGCGTACAGGCCCAATTCAGCGACGATCAAGTCGACCTCGCCAACTTTGATGAAGCGCCGCAGCATGCCGATGTGAGCCGCTACCCCATGCGCGTCGTAGCCGATTGCGCGGAATTCCGGCCTCGCGCCGGCCCAACTGCGGCCGCCTTCGAATGGCTCCGCGTTGAAGGCGCCAGTCCGTCCATAGGTCTTTCGAAAAAAGTCGGAGAGTTCGACATGGTCGGCCAGTTGCAGCTCATTTTCCCAGCACAACTTCCACTCGACATTCGGACGCATGGAAGACCTCACCTTGTAGCTGTCTGGTTGAGATAAATGTCCAAGCATTGATTAAATAATTGGCGTCGCGCCAACGGGGCGTAACTTGTGGGGACCGCCGAAAGACCAAGCCGCAATGCAGATGCGACTGACTTTGTACGCCCCGCACACCAGATGATGCTCCTCAGATCCAACGCAACCATCGGAACTACCTATCTTTCCAACTTGAAGCGCTTCTATGGGACCTGCAGCAAAAACGGTAAAATCCTTTGTTTAGATGAAAGGTATCCACGCTTTGGATAACTGGGCGAATGCGTTCCATATGGCTGGTCAATTATCGTCGTCACGCTCGAGGCACTTCTGACGAAGCGCAAAGCTCACGCCCGCGGCACGCGCGGCCGTTGCCGGGCCGCGCGATTATCTCCGTAAGAGCCGAGTGGAGCTCAGACACGACGATTGATCAGAATCTGATTCGCGGGTTCAGTATCTCTTTCGTGTATCCAGCTCTGGGCTGTCCTTTGGCGGGAGTTAGGTTCGCCCAGGTTCTGAGCCTGGGGCGTTGGCCCGTTCGCCGCGCAGGCTCCTTCGCACATCGTCGAGGCCGAGAAAGAGGGGCCACACAGCTCCCCCTGTACTTTCCACCACCCGACACCAGCGCTCACCCAGGGCGCCGGCCTTGCTCACCTCAACGGATAGCGCACTCGCGCCGCTTCACGATTAAAAGAATTCTACAAGCAAGATGCCTGTTTGATCGAGAGACGTCCGCTGCCAATTCCCGCATCGCAGAGGCAGCCAATAGCGCTCGCTTTACATAGTGGTCCGGCAAGCAGCTAGATACGACAGGTGACCTCAAATGAGGCGTCTTGCATGGCTTCTACACCTGCCTGAATGCCAGAACTGCGTTCGTACCGCCCATGGCGAAGGCGTTGCTCATGGCGACGCGCACCTTGCGCTCCCGCGGCACATTGGGTGTGATGTCGAGGTCGCAAGCGGGATCTGGCTCGCGATAGTTGGCGGTCGGCGGCACGACGTCCTCTTGGATTGCCATCACGCAGGCGATCATTTCAAGCGCGCTCGCTGCGCCGAGGCAATGCGCGTGCGTGGACTTGGTGGAAGAGATGGACATCGAATAAGCGTGGTTTCCAAACACACGCTTGATCGCCGCCGTTTCAGTCTGATCATTGCTCTTGGTACCGGTGCCGTGCGCGTTGAGGTAGTCGACGTCCTCGGCATTCAGCCCGGCATCGGCAAGGCAGGCGCGCATCGCCGACGCTGGCCCCTCGACAGATGGCGCGGCAATGTGGAAGGCATCGGCGGAAAGGCCGACGCCGGCGATCTCGGCAAGAATTGTGGCACCACGCCTCGTGGCATGCTCGTAGCTTTCCAGCACGGCCATGCCCGCACCCTCGCCCAGCACCAGGCCCTTCCTATCGGCGGAGAAGGGCCGGCAGGTATCGGGTGAAAGCACGCGCATTGCTTCCCATGCTTTCAGCACGCCCCATGCGAAGGGTGCGTCGCTGCCCCCGGAAACCATTACGTCGGCCCGGCCCAGCTTGATCTGGTCCACCGCCGAGGCGATCGCATGGTTGGCCGAGGCACATGCGGAGGTCACCCCGAAGACCGGCCCGCGCAAGCCGAGGCTCAAGCTAAGATGGACGGAAGCGGCGCTGGGCATCACCTTTACTCCAGTGAAGAGTTCAGCACGGATTGCGCTACCCAAAAGCAGTGAGCGGTAAGTTTGTTCTGTTGCGTACGAACCGGTAAATCCGACGCCCACTGTCGCGCCGAAGCGATGGGCATTCCCCTCGTCGCAGGAAAGTCCGGCCTGCCGCATGGCTTCGCGCGCTGCAAGCACGGCGAGCAAGCTGAAGCGGTCCATGGAGATGAGATGCCCCCGGTTGATGTCGTGCTGGGGCAGCGCCTTGATCTCAGCGCCGGTCATGCCCTCCAGGTCATGAAGCTCGGAATTGGCGATCGGGCCGATGGCGGAGCGGCCTTCGCGCATCTCTTTCCACATAGAGGCGGCCTCGGTGCCCAGTCCGCACAGGCCGCCCACTCCGGTGATAACGACGCGCCTGTCCATTCAAGCCTCCTTCGCAAGCAAGCCGCGGACGGCTTCCACGACGTCGCCGACATTCTTGAGATTGGACCAGGCATCGGCCGTGTTCATGTCGATCTTGATGCCGTAGGCCTGCTCCACATCCCAGAGGACGTCCGCCAAACCCAGCGAATCGAACCCGAGCGCGTCCAGTTCCGTGGCGATTGTTATCTCGCCGACGAATGACGCAGGCATTCCCTCACCGCTCTCCGACTCGGCGCGTTTCTTGATCAGGGCAATGACGTCCGTTGCGAATTGATCGGCCATTCTGTTTCCTGTCTTTCTTTCCCGCGTTTCGACCTGGACGCGGCTCAGTTCCTGAGGCGCGCCGCGTCGCGAAAGCCATCACGCTTGGGCAACTGACAAAACCCAATGCTCATAAAGCCGGATCAGGTCCGGCCGGTGTGTGGCGTAGGTGCAGTATGACGATGTGAGCCGCTACACGTGCGCGTCTCCCGGTCTGTCCATAGGCTCGGAAGAAGTCGGACAGTTTGACATGGCCGGTCAGTTGCAACTCCCTTTCCCAGCACTCCACTGCCCGGTAGAGCGCATGAAAAATCTCCTTTCGGGCGGTTTCTTAAGACGCTCGCCACGCCATGAGGCAGTGGGGGCATCGGTGTCCATCAGGTGCTTCTGCCCATGCAGGATTCCAGAACATTGATGAAATCGTTTGTTTCGATGAAAGGCATCCACACTTTGGATGGTTGACCACGCTTTTCAAAGATCGTGAACTACATCTCCTCGTTGTGCTCGACGCACTCCGGACAAGTAACCTCATGGGCGCGGCATGCAGGATTAACCGAGCCCAGCCGGTCATGAGTGCGGCC
>NZ_NSFV01000024.1 GCF_002295115.1 Mesorhizobium sp. WSM4311
TCATCCTGCCGGACGTGCCGGAAATCATCTCGCCGATCATCTACGCGCTGCCGATCCAGATGCTGGCCTATTTCGCCGCCGTGTTCATGGGCACCGACGTCGACCAGCCGCGCAATCTGGCGAAATCCGTGACGGTCGAGTGACGGCAACGTCGATGGCCCGTTATCTCGTCGAAGGGACGATCGACAAGACCTGCAGTCACTCTCAATGCCTGCGGGATCGTTCGCGGCATCTCATCGGTTCTGGTTATGCCGCGCTCTGCATGGCCGCTCTCAGCAGCATGCCATAGAGGTCGCGCGGTTCGTCCGGATCGGCCAGCAGATCGAGCTCCTCGTAAAGGCCCGTTGCCTGCAGCTGGTCGCGCACATAGCGCAGCGCCGAAAAGTCCTCGATGGCGAAGCCGACGGAATCGAACAGCGTGATCTGCTTGGCGTCCCGGCGGCCTGACGCCTGGGCGGCGATGACTTGCCAGAGCTCGGTCACCGGATGGTCGGGATCAAGCTGTTGGATTTCACCCTCGATGCGTGTCTGCGGCGGGAACTCGACGAAAATGTCGGAGCGCAGCAGGATGTCCCTGTGCAGCTCGGTCTTGCCGGGGCAATCGCCGCCGACGGCGTTGATGTGGACGCCGGCTCCGACCATGTTGTCGGTGAGAATGGTGGCGCATTGCTTGTCGGCGGTAACGGTCGTGATGATCCCGGCCCCTTCGACCGCTTCCTGCCCGGTTTCGCAGATGGTGATGTCAAACCCCATGCCAGCCAGGTTCTTGGCGCATTTCAGCGAGGCGGATCGGTCAATGTCGTAGAGCCTGAGCCGGTCGACGCCGGTCAGCGCCTTGAAGGCGATCGCCTGGAATTCCGATTGGGCGCCATTGCCGATGATGGCCATGGTGCGTGCGCCGCGCGGTGCCAGATATTTGGCCGCGACGGCGGATGTCGCGGCGGTGCGCAGCGCGGTGAGAATGGTCATTTCGGTGAGCAGCATCGGGTAGCCGCTGCCGACATCGGCAAGCACGCCGAACGCGGTGACCGTCTGCAAGCCCTGGCGCATGTTCTTGGGATGGCCGTTGACATATTTGAAGCCATAGAGCCGCCCGTCGCTCGTCGGCATCAGCTCGATGACGCCGTCATGGCTGTGTGAGGCGATGCGAGGCGTCTTGTCGAAAAGCTCCCAGCGGCGGAAATCTTCCTCGATATAGCTGGCGAGCTCGGTCAGGAAGCGCTCGACACCGATGGTGATCACCAGCTTCATCATCCGGTCGACGCTGACGAAGGGGACGATGTTCAGCTTTGCCGTGGTCATGATCAAAAGCTCCCGGAATGGCTGCGGGTCGGGCGGTCCATGATGCGGCGGCCCATCAGGCTCGCCGTCAGGTCGACCATAAGCGTCGCGGTTCGGCCACGCTCGTCCAGAAAAGGATTCAGCTCGACCAGGTCGAGACTGGAGACGAGGCCGCTGTCGGACAGCATCTCCATCACCAGATGCGCCTCGCGGAACGTCGCGCCGCCGGGAACCGTGGTGCCGACGGCCGGCGCAATCGACGGGTCGAGAAAGTCAACGTCGAGACTGACATGCAGCAGCCCGTCTTCATCAGACACGCGCGCCAGGAAGGCGCGCAGCAGCGGCGCGATACCATGCTCATCGATGGCGCGCATGTCGTGCACTGTCACGCCCGCCTGGTTGAGCGCGCTGCGCTCGGCCGGGTCGACACTGCGCAGGCCCATGGTGCAGATGCGCTTGGGGTCCACCGCCGCCGGCAGGTCCGGGAAATAGCCGCTGAAACCCGGCTGGCCGCTGGCGTAGGCGAGCGGAACACCATGCAGATTGCCGCTGGCGGTCGTGTCCAGCGTGTGGAAATCCGGATGCGCGTCGAGCCACAGCACGAACAGCGGGCGCCCGGCCTCGGCGGCGCGGCGGGCGAGGCCCGACATGGTGCCGGCCGAGATCGAATGGTCGCCGCCGAGAAAGATCGGCATGGCGTCCTCGCTCGCCGTGTAGGCCGCCGCGGCAATGGCGGATGTCCAGGCCGATATTTCGGGCAAGGCCTTCAGCGCCAGATTGCCATGCACGACGCGCCTCGCCGGCATTGGCTGGACGGCGCCCATATCCTCGACGGTGTGGCCGAGGCCGGACAGCACCTCGGCAAGCCCTGCCGTCCTCAGCGCACTCGGCCCCATTTCGCAGCCCATTCTGCCGGCGCCGTCCTGCACCGGCGCCCCGACGATCTTGCAACGCATTGTTTTTCCCGCGGCCAAAGTTCGAATGGCGAGAGGAGAACACGGCGAGCCGGCAATATGAACAGGTAGAATTGGCAATCCGAGAAGTATAACCTATCATAATGGCGGCCGAATTTATCAAAATGGGAATCCCGATGGATGCTTTGGACGAACGGCTCGTAACCTTGCTGCGGCATAACGCCCGGCGCAGCGTGTCGGACCTTGCCGTCGATCTCGGCGTCTCGCGCGCCACGGTTCGGGCACGCATGGAGAGGCTGGAACGGTCGGGCGACATCATCGGCTACACGGTGGTGCTGCGCGCCGACGCCGTCGATCAGCGCATCCGCGGCATCATGCTCATCGAGATCGAAGGCCATGCCGCCGACCGCGTGGTTCGGGCGCTGGGTGGCTTCCCGGAAGTCTCGACCATCCATACCACCAACGGTCGCTGGGATCTGGTGGTAGAGCTCGGGACGGCGTCACTGACTGATTTCGATGCGGTGCTACGGCGTATCCGATTGATACCCGGCATAACGGGCAGCGAAACGAGCCTGCTCCTGGCGACGCCGCGCACGACGCGGGCACGACTGACGTAAGCACACCTTCAATGAAGTTCTGGCGGCCGAGGACGTTCTCCCCGACGAAGCCGAGGGGAAATAGCGCGGATGTTGGCGCGGCTTATGACGGCGAGAACCTCCGCCAGACCGCGGCGTGGACGCGCTTGTATTCAGCGATCGCCTTAGCCTTCAGGCCGATGCACGGTCCCATTCTTCGCATGGGCTGATCGTATCCGTTGCGATCGACGGCGAGCGTCAGCCGAGAAGCTCGGCGGCGACTTCGAGTGTGTTGCGGAACGACGTCTCGAGATGATTCTCCATCGCCTGCGCAGCGCCCTCGGCGTCGTGTCGCTTCAGCGCGTCGAGAATGGCCTCGTGCTGCTCGATCGTCTGCTCGCCATAGCCGGGCTTGGGAATGGCGAGATAGCGGCCGCGGTCCATCTGCGCCTTGGAGATGTCGACGGCCCGCCAGATCATCGGCAGGCCGCAGATCTCGGCAATGGTGCGGTGGAAGACGTCGTCGAGTTGGATAGCGGTGGCATACCGGCCACGTGCTATGGCGAGCTTGTGCGCCGCCATATTATCCTCCAGCAGTTCGGCGGACGCCGGCGTCAGCCTGGCGGCGGCGCGCCTGGCGCTTTCCATCTCGAGCGCCCGGCGGATGACATAGGCCTCTTCCAGGTCGGCGCGGCTGATCGGTGCGACATAGGTGCCGGTCTGCGCCAGGATTTTCACCAGGCCTTCGTCGCTGATGCGCTTGACCGCTTCCCGCACCGGGGTGCGCGATACGCCGAGCGCCTCGGCGATGGCCACCTCGTTGATGACTTCACCCGGTTTCAACTGGCCGACGACAATCAGATTGCGGATCTTGTGATAGATTTGATCGCGCAGCGGCAGCGCCCGATTGAGTGTCGAAGGATCCAGCTCCATGGCAAATCCGTATCTTCGTTCGCCTGAGACGGTCAATAGAATGTCAATGCACCAGGGACAAGGGGCCTAGGGTCTCCCTAACAGCTATGAGGCATCAGCCAGATGTTTCCGGGGGTGAAGGCTCTGTTCAACGTCAATTTCGTCGCAGGCATCCGCAACGCAATAGGTCAGCGCAGACCTCTCACCTTGGTCAGAATATCTTCCGACAGCGCCGAGACGAGCGCCCTGTCGGCGCCCTTGCTGGGGATCAGGACAAACTCCACATCCTCCAACGGCGGCAGGCGCCCGGATGGAATCTCTTTCAAACCCGAGGGCGACATGCTTTGCGGTTGCACCAGAACCCCCATGCCGGCGCGGGCGGCGGCGGTCAGGCCGCTCAGGCTCCCGCATGTGCAGACAATACGCCACGGCATGCGATGCCGTTCGAGCACTTCCAGCGCAATGCTGCGCGTGACGCTCGGCGTGGGGAAGGCAATCAACGGCAAGGCCGCGAGCGACAGGACGTGTTCCGGATCGCGGGCGAGCCAGACAAGCGGCTCGCGATAGACGAGCCGGCCACGGCTGTCGCCCAGCCGACGCTTTGCCAGAACGAGATCGAGCTCGCCATTGTCCTGCATCTGGTAGAGCACGCCGCTCAACGCCACGGTCAGTTCAAGGTCAACGGATGGGTGAGACCGGACGAAATCCTCCAGCACCAGCGGCAGCCGGCTCGTCACCAGGTCCTCGGATACGCCGAGCCTCAACGTGCCCCGCAGCCTCTGTGCGGTGAAAAGCGCCTGCACCTGTCCCTCTATCGACAACAGGGTCCGGGCATGGCCGAGCAGGGCTTCGCCGTCTGGCGTCAGCACCACCTTGTGCGTATCGCGGGCCAGCAACTGCCTGCCAAGCGCGGCCTCCAGCTTGCCGATGTGCTGGCTGACGGTGGATTGCCCGAGCCCCAGCCTCTCCGCCGCGAAGGTAAAGCTTCCCATCTGCTGGACGGCGACGAAGCTGCGAAGTTGGACCAGATCGAGCATTGATATCTCAAATTACGATAACTGTTATTCCTTGTATCCCATTTCGCAATGCACGAAAAGGCAGCACTGGACTTACTCTGGAGCGAACATGTCATGCGCCGCTTTCTGCCGGACACCTTTCTGATCCTCCTGTTGTGCACCGTCGCGCTTGCGTCGCTCGCGCCGGCGACCGGGACGTTCGCGGGATGGTTCGCGATCGCGACCAATCTTGCCGTGGCGCTGCTGTTTTTCCTGCATGGTGCAAGGCTCTCGCGTGATGTCGTCGTCGCCGGCCTGATGCATTGGCGCCTGCACCTGGTGATCCTTATGACGACCTTTGGCCTGTTCCCGCTGCTGGGGCTGGCGCTTGGCTATCTGCCCGCCTCGATCCTGCCCAAGCCGCTTTATCTCGGCATTCTGTTCCTCTGTGTCCTGCCGTCGACGGTGCAGTCATCGATCGCCTTCACCTCGATCGCCGGCGGAAACGTCCCCGCGGCCATCTGCTCGGCCTCCGCCTCCAACATCTTCGGCATGTTCCTGACACCCTTGCTCGTCGGCCTGCTCTTCTCCATTGGTGGCCATGGCGGTCTTTCGTGGGACGCGGTGAGCCAGATCCTGCTGCAGCTGCTCCTGCCTTTTGCGCTCGGACAACTGCTGGAACCGCGCATCGGCAACTGGATACGCTCCCGCAAGACACTGCTGATGCCTGTCGATCGCGGCTCGATCCTGATGGTCGTCTATCTGGCCTTCAGCACGGCGGTCGCCGAGGGGCTGTGGCACATGTTCTCGCTGCGCGACATTGCCGTGGTCGTTGTCGCCGACATGGTGCTGCTCGGCCTGGTGCTTGTGCTGACGACCTATGGCAGCCGGCTTCTCGGCTTCGACAGGGCCGACCAGATCACGATCACCTTCTGCGGTTCGAAGAAGAGCCTGGCGAGCGGCGTGCCGATGGCCAATGTGATCTTTGCCGGCCAGGGCGTCGGCGCGATCGTTCTGCCGCTGATGCTCTTCCACCAGATACAGCTCATGGTCTGCGCCATGATCGCGCAGAAATATGCCAAGGCGGCGCACCGGCCTGCCATACTGCAAGCCGAGCCAACGGCCTCGGTGGCTTAGTACTGTCGGGCGAAAGTCTCGGCAATCGCGAGGACCGCGGCATGAATCGGTCCCGCGGTGAGGTTGGGCATGATCGAGGCGTCCACGACAAAAAGATTGTCGAGCGCCTTGAGTCGTAGATTTGCATCGACGACGGCGTCCGGGTCCTTGCCCATTCTGCAGGTGCCGCAGGGATGGTGGTGCGTGATGACCGATCGCGCGATGAAGTCGTCCATCTCGGCCGCACTGTTCAGCGCGCCTGGCAGGAGTTCGCGCTCTCGCCAACCGGCGAGTTCATCTCTGTGCCCGATGGTCCGGGCTGCCTCGAGTGCTGTGCGAAACCGCTCGCGGTCTCGGCCGGTGTGCAGGTATGCCGGGTCGATGATCAACCGATCGCCGAGCTCAGGCCCACTTATGCGCACGCTGCCGCGGCTCGTCGGGTGGGTGATGCCGAACAGCAGCGAGTAAGCGGTGCCTGCGGCGGGTGCCTTGAAGCGTTCCGACACGATCGGCGCGACACCGCAGCCAACGACAATTTCAGGCTGCCCGGCGGCGGTGAAGCTGTCAGCCCGCATATAGGCCATCGATTCCGAATGTTGGAGGCGCGATGGCGGCACCGGTTTGCGGGCCGCGTAAAGGTTGCCGGCGCCAAGCAGGTGATCCTGGAGGTTTCGACCGATGTCAGGCATATCGATCACGCAGTCGACCCCCGCTGCATCGAGCACATCGCGCGGACCGATGCCCGAACGCATCAGCAAGGCCGGACTTTCCAGCGCTCCGGCACAAAGCACAATCTGATCCGCAAACACTTCGACCGAACCCTGTCGCCCCACGAACTCGAGGCTGCGGACCTGATTGCCCTCCAGCTTGAGCCGTCGCACCCGGGTGCCCGTGAGGATGGTCAGGTTCTCGCGGCCTCGAACCGCCTTTGTGAGCCAGGCATCCGCCGCCGTAACCCGGCGCCCGTCGCGAATGTTCAAGGAGTTCGGGGTGACGCCGATCATCTCTCCGCTGTTGTGGCCTTCAAGGCGAGGCAGACCCAACGATGCGCCTGCCTCGATGAAGGCGCGAGCAAGCGGACTGACTTCGTCCGCCGGCAAATGGATCGGCAAAGGCCCGCCCTTGCCGTGAAGGCCGTCGCCACCAAGCGGGTGGTCTTCGATAGCCTGGAAAACGGGCATAAGTTCATCCCAACTCCATCGGCGATCCTCGGTTGCATCAACCCAGGCCTGGAAGTCTGACGGATGACCGCGCATATAGCCCATCGCGTGCAGGCAACTCGAGCCGCCGATCAACCGCCCGCGCGCCCAATGATGCACCCGGCCCGCGGTGCCGGCTTGCGGCTCCGTGCGATAATCCCAATCGTAGCTGCGGCCCTGAAGCGCCGGCCAGGCAGCGGGGTTCCAGATGTCCGGGTCCGTCGGCTCCTCGCCGGCCTCGATCAGCAGAACGCGGCTGCCTGGATCTTCGCTCAGCCGCGCGGCAAGCAACGACCCGGCCGACCCGCCACCTACGATGACGATGTCGCAATTCGGTGCGTGCTCAACATTGGCCCCGGTCATCGTCACTCCATCTGCCACTTGCCGGTTGCGATAGTCGTCATGTCTGACACCGACACGGAGAAACCCCGCGCATCGATCCGCCTTTGGCCGATCCGAAACGTCATGAAGGACTTCGAGTCTTCAGACGGAACCTCAGTCCATCGAAGAACTCAAATCCCGTTGTCCATGGATATCTTCGCCGCCGCTTTCGCCCTCAAGACGTGCTGCTTCGAGGCTTTTCGGGCGGCTTTCTCGTCGCCGGCGGCGATGGATTCGAATATCTCCCTCATCTCCGCCAAGCTGCTTTGTGCTCTGCCCTCCAGCGACATCGATCGTCCTCGAAAGAAGCTGATCCGCGCCACCAGACCGCGGTGGACTTCCTCCAGGATCGGGTTGCCGCAATTGGCGAGTATGATCGAATAGAAATCCGCGGCGGTCATCACCTGCGCCAGGCTGTCGTTGCTGGAAGCCGCCTCTTCGAATGCGGAAAGCGATTTCTCGAGTTCACGCAACTGTTCCGGAGAAATCCTTAGCGCGCATCGTCCCGCCGCCTCGACTTCCAGCAACTCTCGAACCTCGTAGATGGCGGTTGCCACCTCCCAGGAAAGTGCCGGTATCGACGGCCCGCGGTTGGGCACGATCTCGATCAGGCGCTCGGCCTCAAGACTGCGCAAAGCCTCCCTCAGCGAGGGGCGGCTGATGCCGAGTTGTGTGCACAGTTGACTTTCGATGAGGCGGCTACCCGGCTGAAACAACCCGGAGAAGATCGCCAGCCGTAACTTGTCGACGGTCTCCCGTTGCACTGTCCGTGGCGAAATTCGCAAATTCAAATCTGGGGGCATTGGTAACGTCTCATGGCCTTTGAGTCGCAAAACTGAAGCAGCATACGCCACGCCGTGCAAATTTGACAGCAGGATAGCCAGATTGTCAAATATGAAGATTGTCAGACAATCGGCTTGACGTGACCCCGGTCTGTATGATCCTTTTGCGGGAGACGGGCAGCGAGGCGAGGATCCAAGGATCATGGACATGGCGGCAGACATGGCTTCCGACCACTTCATCTCGCGACGCGTCGACATTGGCCGCATCACCTTGAACGTGCGCCAGAGGGGCAGCGGCCCCTTGATGCTGTTCTTCCACGGCATCACCTCCAATTCCGCCGTCTTCGAGCCGTTGATGATCCGGCTTTCGGACCGGTTTACGACAATTGCGGTTGACCAGAGGGGGCATGGCCTCAGCGACAAGCCGGAAACCGGCTACGAGGCGAATGACTACGCGCACGACATCGCCGGCCTGATACGCACGCTCGATCGCGGCCGTGCCATCCTTGTCGGACATTCGCTTGGTGCTCGAAATTCGGTCGCGGCCGCGGCGAAATACCCGGATCTGGTGCGATCGGTCGTCGCGATCGACTTTACGCCGTACATCGAGACCGACGCCTTGGACGCGTTGGAAGCGCGCGTGAACGCGGGGAGCCAGCTTTTCGAGGATGTGAAGGCCGTCGAAGCATACCTCGCCGGCCGCTATCCGAACATTCCCGCCGACGCCATCAAGATCAGGGCTGAAAGCGGCTATCAGCCGGTCGTCGGCGGATTGCGTCCATTGGCATCGCCCGCGGCAATGGCGCAGACCGCCAAGGGCCTGCGATCGGATCTGGTGCCCGCCTACCGCGATGTGGCGAAGCCCGTCCTCATCGTTCGAGGCGAGGCGAGCAAGTTGGTTTCGGCGGCGGCACTGGCGAAGACAAGCCGGCTGCGGCCTGACCTGCCCGTCGTCGTCGTGCCGGGCGCCGACCACTACGTCAACGAGGTATCTCCCGAGATCACGTTGAAAGCCATCACCAACTTCATAGACGCTTGACGGCCCGAGCGCCGTCTTCTTGCACGCAGCATCAGGATAGAAAATGGCCAGTGTAAACAAAACTCCGGGCAAAACGCGTCGTGCCGAGGTCGCCGGCGGCGGCTTTGCAGGCCTGACAGCCGCCATCGCTCTCAAGCAGAATGGTTGGGATGTCAGGCTGCACGAAAAGAGTTCGGAACTGCGGGCATTCGGCGCGGGCATCTATCTCTGGCACAACGGCCTTCGCGTGCTCGAAGGGCTGGGCGCCCTTGACGGTGTTCTCCAGGGCTCGCACACGCCTCCGACCTACGAGACCTGGATGCACAACAAGTCGGTTTCCAAGGAGACGTTCAACGGTCTCCCCTGGCGCATCATGACCCGCAGCCACCTGCACGATGCGCTGGTCAACCGGGCCCGTGCCCTGGGTGTCGACATCCGCGTCAATTCCGAGGCGGTTGGCGCCGATCCGGAAGGGCGCTTGACCCTCCAGACTGGCGAGGTTCTCGAAGCCGACTTGATCGTCGGCGCCGATGGCGTCGGCTCCAAGGTCAGGGATTCCATCGGCTTCAAACAGGATCGCTGGGTTTCGAAAGATGGTCTCATCCGGCTGATTGTCCCTCGCATGAAGAAAGAGCTCGGCCATGGCGAGTGGGACAACACCATTGACATGTGGAACTTCTGGCCGCGTGTTCAGCGAATTCTCTATTCGCCCTGCAATGAGAATGAACTCTATCTCGGCTTGATGGCTCCGGCCGCTGATCCTCGTGGATCGAGCGTGCCGATCGATCTCGAAGTTTGGGTCGAGATGTTTCCTTTCCTGGAGCCGTGCCTGATCGAGGCGGCCAAACTGAAAACCGCCAGGTACGATAAGTACGAAACGACCAAGCTGGATAGCTGGACAAGAGGCAAGGTCGCCCTCGTGGGGGATGCCGCGCATGCCATGTGCCCGGCTCTTGCCCAGGGCGCCGGTTGCGCGATGGTCAACGCCTTCAGCCTGTCGCAGGACCTGGAAGAGGGCTCTTCGGTCGAGGATGCGCTTGTCGCTTGGGAGACGCGCATTCGCCCGATAACGGATCGCTGCCAGGCCCTGTCTGGCGACTATGCGGCGAACCGCTCGCTCTCGAAAGGAAACATGTTCACGCCGGCGGCGCTGGAAGCCGCCCGCTACGACCCGCTGCGCCGTGTCTACTCGTGGCCGCAGTAGCGTCGGGCCAGCCGGTCAAGGAATTAATCGGTGCGCGCGGAAACAGCGCGCGCCTTTCAGGAGATAAAGATGAATTATTCCAGTGAAGTCGAAAGAGATTATGATGTCAGGGGATGGTACTCCTCGGTCCAGGAAAGCCGGCATGACGGCGGCACGCCTGGCGAAACCCTCGTCAAAGTCGCGACTGGCGTTGTCATTCGCAATCCCTTCGCCGGAAAGTTCGTCGCCGAACTGTCCGATCTGACCAATCCGAGTGCAGCGATCGGTCATGCGCTCGGCGAGAGGGCCGTGGCGCTGCTCGGCAACAGGCCGGTCGAAAGCTATGGTAAGGGCGGTATCGCGGGTACATCAGGCGAACAGGAACATGTCGTCGCCTGCATCACCACGGTGTTCGGAGATCCGCTGCGGCAGCAGGTGGGGGGCGGCAAGGCCTGGATCTCGTCGGTCAGCAAGGTCGCTGTCGCCGGCACGACCATCGATATCCCGCTTGCCCACAAGGACGAGCTCTATATCCGTTCCCACTACGATGCCGTTACCTTTTCCGTGCCGGATGCTCCGCGCCCGGACGAACTTCTGATCTGCGTCGCCGTCGCATCGGGTCCGCGCGTGCATCAGCGCGTCGGCGGCAAATCCGTCGCCGACCTCAAGGCCGGCGCCTAGTTCGATCGAATTGCTGAAAGGACGAATTCCATGCCCCTGAACATCAAGGACCTCAAGATCACGTCCGCGGATTTCCAGCCGCTCGGGAAAATGCGAGACGAGCATGCCGGCGACAAGGGCAACGTATTGCCCAGGCTCAGGGTCAGCGGCGTCCCGGCAGGGACGAAGGAGCTCGCGGTCATCTGCCACGATCCCGACGCGCCCCTGCCCAACGGCTTCACGCATTGGGTCGTCTACGGCATCGATCCGTCGACCACGGATCTTTCTGGAGCACAGGAAAAGTTCCGCGTGGGACCCAACGGCGCCGGCGGCAAGCAATATTACGGGCCTCAGCCCCCCGCTGGCCATGGTGAGCATCACTACTACTTCTGGGTCTACGCCCTGGACACGAAGGTCGAGGGGACGCCCACCAGGGAGGAGTTCCTGCAGAAATATGCCGGCAACATCATCGAGCAGAACCGGATCGTCGGCATCTACGAAAACAAGTGAAATCCACGGCCCTGGCGACCGATAACAACAACAAGAATGGTCGCCATCGCCGCAATGGGAGAATTTGGAAATGACAGACAACAGCCCCGCGCGTCAGAAGGTCTTCGAGGAACTCGTCACGGCAACGAAGATACTTCTCAACGAAGGCATCCTGGATACGTTCGGGCACATCAGTGCCCGGGACCCTGAGGATCCCCAGAGTTTCTTCCTGGCCCAGAAGCTTGCTCCGAGCCTGATAACGGTCGATGACATCCTGCGTTTCAATCTCGATGGCGAGACCTCGGATAACCGGCCGTCCTATCTGGAGCGCTATATTCACAGCGAGATCTACAAGGCGCGGCCGGACGTTCAGTGCGTGCTCCACAGTCATTCGCCGGCCGTCCTGCCCTATTGCTTCACCGACCAGCCGCTGCGGCCCGTGACCCATATGGGTGCTTTCCTTGGCGACGCCGTCCCTGTCTATGAGATACGCGACACGCAGGGAGACGACACCGATCTCTTTGGCGGCAGCCGGAGCGTCTGCGGGGACATCGCTGAAAGCCTCGGGAACTATCCCGTCGTGCTCATGGCGCGCCATGGCGTCGTGAATGTGGGCAATTCCGTCCGGGAAGTGGTGTTCCGGGCCTTCTATCTCGAACAGAACGCCGCGGCGCAGACAGCCGGCCTGCAGATCGGCACCATCAAATATCTGTCGCCGGGCGAGATCAAGACGGCAGGAAAACTCGTCGGCGCCCAGATCGATCGCGGGTGGGATCACTGGTCGCAGCGCCTCAGGCAAGCGGGTCTCGCCTGATGTCCGTCGGGCTTTGAACATCAGCTGGAAAAGCTTGGTGTCGGCCAGGCTTTTCCAGCCTCCATCGCAATAGTTCTCTGACGCCGGGCGTCGGACGAAAGCAATGAAACCATGCCGCACGCGGAAAGTTACGATTACATCATCGTTGGAGCCGGATCGGCCGGTTGCGTGCTCGCCAACCGGCTGAGCGCCGATCCGCGATGTTCGGTGCTGTTGCTGGAGGCCGGCGGCTGGGACCGCGATCCGATGATCCACATCCCGCTTGGCTGGGGCAAGATTCTGACCGAGCGCCGCCATGACTGGATGTATTTCTGCGAGCCGGAAGACAATGTCGGCGGACGCAGGGTCGAGTGCGCGCGCGGCAAGGTCATTGGCGGATCATCGTCGACCAACGCCATGGCCTATGTGCGGGGAAATCGCGGCGACTACGATCGCTGGGCAGCAACAGGGCTCAGCGACTGGTCGTACGACAAGGTGCTGCCGTATTTCCGCAAGCAGGAAAGCTGGGAAAGGGGCGCGGACCAGTATCGCGGTGGCAATGGCCCGGTCAGCACCCAGTTCTGCCGCTACAAGGACACGCTGATCGACGCCTTCGCGCAAGCCAGCGTGCAGGCAGGCTATGAGCAGACGAAGGACTACAATGGCGAGCGGCAGGAAGGTTTCGGCCGCCTCCAGATGACGATTGCGAAAGGTCGGCGCGCCTCCACCGCGTCAGCCTATCTGCGGCCGGTGCTGAAGCGGCCCAACCTGACCGTTTTGACGGAAGCGAGCGCAACCAGGATCGTGCTGGAGGGTGCGCGCGCCACCGGCGTCACCATCAACCATCGCGGCGGCGAGCGCACGATTGTCGCCCGCAAGGAAGTGCTGCTTTCCGGTGGCGTGATCAACACGCCGCAACTCATGATGCTGTCGGGCATCGGGGCGCAGGATGAGCTTGCCGCGCACGGTATCCAGACGCGGGTCAACCTGCCGGCGGTCGGCAAGAACCTGCAGGATCACGTCTCGGTCATTCTCATGTACCGGCGCCGCGCTCCGGGCGGCCCCTTCCTGCGCAACATGCGTGCCGATCGGATCGGCTTCGATTTCGTCAAGACCTACCTGACGGGACGCGGTTTTTCCGGCGACGTACCCGGCGGGGTTGTCGCCTTCTTCAAGAGCGGTCCGGCGCGACCCTTGCCGGATGTGCAGTTGCTCTTCACGGCGGCGCCGCTCGCGGCATGGCCATACTTCAAGCCGTTCAAGGCGCCGTTTGCGGATGGCTTCGCAACGCGCATCGTGGCGACACAGCCCGAAAGCCGGGGAGCGGTGAAACTGGCCTCGGCCGATCCTTCCGCGGCGCCCCTGATCCACCAGAATTTCCTCGCCTCGCCGAAGGATTGGGAGTCGCTTCGGGCCGGCTTCCGGGTGGCAAGGGATCTGGCCGCGCAGCCCTCCATGCAGCCCTTCATCGAGGCGGAGTTCTTTCCCGGCCCGAAGTGCCAGAGCGACGACGAGATCGACGAGCATATCCGCAAGACCTCCATCACCGTGCATCATCCGGCCGGGACCTGCCGGATGGGGGCCGATGCGGCCTCGGTCGTCGACCCGCAACTGCGGGTTCGCGGCGTCGACGGGCTTAGAGTGGTGGACGCTTCCGTCATGCCCGACCTGGTCTGCGGAAACATCAACGCGGCAGTGATCATGATTGCCGAAAAGGCAGCCGACCTCATCGCGAGCTCAAAAGAAAGCAGGGCAGTGCAATGATCCGAAATATCGCCATCATCGGCCTGGGTACGATGGGACCGGGCATGGCCGCCCGGCTCGCCAGAGGCGGCCTGCAGGTGGTCGCCTGCGATGTTGCCCCGGCAGCGATAGAGCGCGCGCGATCTATGCTGAGCGTGGCCGAGACCGTTCTCGACGCCTTGGGCATCGGGCCGCCGTCGGCCGGCGTCGGGACGGTTCGCTTCACCGATGATATCGGCGATGCGGTATCCGGCGCCGACCTCGTCATCGAGAACGTTCCTGAAAACCTTTCGGTCAAGGCCGATGTCTATCGCACCATCGACAGCCTGATTGCCTCCGACACGATCGTCGCGTCCGACACGTCGGGTATCCCGATCACCAAGCTGCAGGCGCATATCTCGCATCCCGAGCGGATGGTCGGCATGCACTGGTCGAACCCGCCGCACATCATCCCGATGATCGAGGTGATCGCCGGCGAGAAGACCGCGCCGCAAACCGTGGCGACGATCCGCGATCTCATCCGCTCGATCGGCTTGCTGCCGGTGGTGGTGAGGAAGGACGTCCCCGGTTTCGTCGAAAACCGCGTGCTCTATGCGCTGCTTCGCGAGGCGGTCGACCTCGTCGAGCGCGGCGTCATCGATCCGGAAGATCTCGACACATGCGTGTCCTGGGGCATCGGCTACAAGATCGCCGTGATCGGGCCGATGGCGCTGCTCGATATGGCGGGGCTGGATATCTACAAGTCCGTCTCGTCCTTCCTCAACGCCGATCTCTCCAATCGCGACGATGTCGCGCCCATGGTGCTGGAAAAGACCAACGCGTCGAAGTTCGGCATCAAGTCGGGCGAGGGCATGTTCTCCTATACGCCCGAGCAGACCAAGGCGCTGCAAGGCGAGAGGGCGCGCAAACTCGTAGCGGTGCGACGCATCCTGGAAGGCCGGGAGTAGCCAATGGTCTATCGAGCTCACAAAGCCGGCTGGGTTGGGGAGGTCGTAACGGCGGCCGCTTGTGCCAACGGCGCCTTCGCGGACTGGACGGTGCGGCTGCGGTTAACGCCGGCGCATGGGGTGGCAAGCCATGCGCGTTGAAACCATTCGAGCAGCCGGCGGCCGGCCCGCCCATATCCGTCATGACGACCTGATCTCCGCCAAGGGTGTGTCGGTGGTCATGGCCAAGCAACTGGTTCTGCAGAATATCGATCTTTCGGTGCCGAAGGGGTCGTTTGTCTCGCTTATCGGTCCGTCCGGTTGCGGCAAGAGCACCTTGCTCAAGGTCCTGGCTGGGCTTGTCGATCCGACGAGCGGCAGCGTTTCGATTGCCGGGCTTTCGCCTGTCGAAGCAGCGCGCAAGCGCATGATCGGCCTCGTCTTCCAGGACGCCAATTTGCTTCCCTGGAAGAACGCCGTCGACAACGCATCGATGCTGCTCGGCATCGCCGACAAGTCGCTCTCGCGTGCTAAGTTGCGGGCGCGCGGCCAGGAGATGCTGGAGCTGGTGGGGTTGGGCGACAGCGCCCACAAGCGCCCCCATGAATTGTCCGGCGGCATGCGCCAGCGCGTCGCCATCGCGCGGGCCCTGGCGCTCGATCCGAAGGTGCTGCTGATGGACGAGCCGTTCGGCGCGCTCGACGCCATTACCCGCGATGCCATGGGCCAGTCGCTGCTGGAGATCTGGCAGCGCACCGGCAAGACCATCGTGCTCGTCACCCATTCGATAGATGAGGCCATTCACCTGTCGCGCCATGTCCACGTGCTGGGGATCAAGCCTGGGCGGATCACCGAAAGCCTCGACATTGGTCTGCCCTATCCGCGCGACCTGTCGGTCACCGAGGATCCGGAGTTCGTCAGGCTGGTGGTTCAACTGCGCACTATGCTGCGCGCCAGCCATCAACCGGGAGGTGCGTCGTGAGCGATCAACCCACCACCAATTTCTCCGAGTCGCGGCCCGAATCGCGGCCTTCCTCAAGCTGGGGCGCGGCGACAGGCAGCTGGCTTCCGGCGGTCATTCTTCTGCTGGCGACGATCGTGGTGTGGGAAGCCGTGGTGCGGATTTTCGCCATATCCGCCTTCATCATTCCCGCCCCCTCCGAGATCGCGCAATCGCTGGTCGCGCAATGGGGAACGCTGATGCAAGCGACGCTGGTGACGGCGGGCGAGATCCTGTTCGGATTCCTTGTCTCTGTCGCGGTCGGCATTGCCATCGCGCTGGTCATCGTGCGCTTCGACTGGCTGGGGCGAGCGCTCTATCCGCTGGTGGTGCTGTTCCAGAACGTGCCCAAGGTGGCACTGGCGCCGATCTTCATCCTCTGGTTCGGCTATGGGCTCGCGCCCAAGATCGGCCTGATCCTGGTCATTGCCTTCTTCCCGGTGACATTGTCGATGCTGGCGGGCATGCAGTCGGTCGATCGCTCGCTGCTGTCGCTGATGAATTCGGTCGGCGCCAGCCGCACGCAGATCCTGTTCAGGATTCGCGTTCCGCATTCGCTGCCCAACCTGATGGCTGGAACCAAGATCGCCGCGACGCTCAGCGTCATCGGCGCCATCGTCGGCGAATTCGCCGGCGCATCGGACGGGCTCGGCTACGTCATCCAGTTCGCCTCGACCCAGCTTGATACCGCCCTGGTCTTCGCTGCCCTGCTCCTCGTCTCGGTGTTGGGCATAGCCTTCTACTACGCGGCCGAAATTCTCGAACGCATCGTGGTGCCGTGGGCGCCGAAATTCAGCCAGTCCTAGGTCCGCTCTCAACCAACGAAAAAGGGAACAAAAATGCTCAGACGCTCACTCATCAAGGCAGCCGCGCTTGCGGCGTGTGTCGGGACACTCGGTTTCTCGAGCGTCGGCCTGGCGGCCGACAAGGTCAACGTCCAGCTCGACTGGGTGGTGCGCGGCAACCACGCCATGTTCTTCGTCGGCAAGGAGAAAGGCTTCTTCGCCAAGAACGACATCGACGTCGCCGAGATCCGCAAGGGGTCGGGCTCGCCGGACGCCATGCGGCTGGTGGGCAACGAGAACGCTGATTTCGGTTTCGGCGATCTTCCCACGCTCGCCGTCGCGCGGTCGCAGAATGTTCCCGTCGTGGCCTTGGCGGCCGTCAACCAGCACTCGCCGCTGGCGATCATCTCGCTGGCGAAGACGACGAAGCTCACCAAGCCGGCGGATCTCAAGGGTCTCACCATCGGCATTCATCCGGCCGGTTCGACCTACATCTTCTTCAAGGGCTTCCTGGCGGCCAACGGCCTGACCGAGAAGGACATGACGCTGAACAGCGTTTCGCCGCCCTATGAAAGCTATCTGCTTCTGGGCCGGGTCCAGACGGTGGTCGGCTATGTCGATGCCGAGGTTCCCGAACTGGAGGCCAAGGCCGGCGGCCCCGGTTCGCTCAGCATCATGATGGGCTCGGACCATGGCTGGAAGGCCTATGGCTCGGGCCTGTTCACCTCGCAGACAATGATCAAGGACAAGCCCGAAATCGTCGCCCGCTTCGTCAAGGCGTACAGGGAGGCCTTCGACTATGTCGTGGCGCACCCCGAAGAGGCAGCCGAGATCACCGCCAAGGCCGCACCCGGCTACGCCGACAAGAAGGATGTGCTTCTGGCGCAGATCAACGCCGACATCGCGTCGACCTTCACCAGCCCGGACACCAAGGAACACGGCCTCGGCTGGATGACGAAGACGCAATGGGAGGAAACGCTGAAGACGCTTACCGATCAGGGCGTGCTCAAGGCGGCCTTGTCGGCGGACGACGTCTTCACCGACAAGTTCCTGGCCAAGGAATAGGCCGCGCCATGTCGCGGGCAAACGGATCGATGAGCGCCTACCGGCAGACCAGCGTGTCCTGCTCCACGCCGCAGGACACGGCGCGCGCTCCCTTGGCCGCGTCGGTGGGCTCAAGCGTGATCTGCACGCGGGTGGCGTATGCGCGGCCCGACAGGCCGCACCACAGCCGCTCGACCGGCAGGTTCTCGCGCTTGTCGTTGAGGATCGTGAACGTGCCGGTCTTGGCATCGAACCAGAGCTCGACGCGGGCGCTCTTGCCCGCCTCGACCGTCGCGATCCCTGCCGAATACCAGTGGGCGAAGTCGGCATTGCAGGACAGCCCTTCCTTGCCCGCATTCGAAATCGTCAACGGCACCATGTCGAGCCCGTCGGTGCCCTTGCGGACGATGACATGATGCAACTTGACCGCGTTGGCAAAGGATGTGAACGCCAGCGCCACAGGGAGAATGTAACGGATCTTCACTTTGCCTGAGCTCCATGGGTAAATTTTCTCAGGCAGTCTACCTCGCTTCTGCGCAATAACAACAGGAATATTGATTGGCAAATCAACGGAGAGGGTAACATGTTAAAGATTCTAAAAAGCAGTGTAAGTGCAGTTATACTTGGCGGTATCTTGATGGGTGGCGCTCTTGCAGGTGAAATCAAGTCGATCGCCATCCTGACGCCCGAAGAAGGCACCGATTACGGCTGGAACCAGCAAGGCATCGACGCCGCCAAGGCGGCTGGCAAAGCCGCCGGCGTCGATGTGGTCGTGGCCCAGGGCCTCGGCTATGGCGACGTTCGTCCGACCTTGCGCGAACTTGCGTCAGACGGCGCCAGCCTGCTGATCGCCCACGCCAGCGGCTACAACACCTCGGGGCCTGAAATCGCCAAGGAGTTGAAGGTTCCGGTGGCGATCGTCGACACGCCGAACGGCCTGGAGAAGGGCCTCGTTGCCGATTACACGCTGAGCGGCCACCAGGGCGCCTATCTCGCCGGCCGTCTCGCCGCCAAGGTGTCGCGTTCCAAGTCCGTCGGCATCGTCGTCTCGGGCGAACCGCCATCATGGAATTCGCAGTCGGCGGCGTTCGCGCAAGGCGTGAAGGCGGAAAACCCGGACGTCAAGATCACCTATGCGGTGATCGGACCGGCCGCCTACAGCGATGCGGCCGGCGGCAAGCGCGTCACCGAAAGCGTGATCGCCTCGGGCGCCGACATCATCTTCGGCCAGGGCAACGGTTCGAGCTTCGGCATGCTGCAGGCGGTCGAAACGACCAAGGCAGCGGATGGCGGCAAGGTCTATTTCATCGACGTCATCGGTGACAAATCGCCGATCGACAAGGGCTTCCTGCTGTCGTCGGTGGTGTGGAACATCGAGCCGGTCTATGCGGCCATGATCGCCGACATCAAGGCCGACACGTTCGGCACCAAGCACTACACGATCGGTCTCAAGGACGACTCGGTGAAGCTGCTGAAAACCGCTGCCATTCCGGACAATGTCTGGGCCGAAATCCAGACGCTGCGCGAAGACGTCATTTCCGGCAAGATCAAGGTCGATCCGGTCTATGACGCGGCCGCTGTCAGGGCGCTGATGACCAGCGTCGCCCAGTAAGCGATCACGGGTCAGCCGCCGGAGGGGTGATCCGTTCGCCCCTCCGGCCGATTACCATTCTTTGGTGCAGGGCTTTCATGAGCGGTTCTTCTTCATCGTCTGTTGCCGGGCGCGACATCGTCGCGCTTGAAGGCGTGACCAAGCGGTTTCCCGGCATTGTTGCCAATGACAGCGTCGACCTGTCGATCCGTCCCGGCGAGGTGCATGTGCTGCTCGGCGAGAACGGCGCGGGAAAATCCACTTTGATCGGCATGCTGTCGGGCCTGCAGCAGCCGGACGAAGGGCGCATACTGGTCGACGGCAAGCCAACGCCGATCACATCGCCGCGCCATGCGCTGGCGCTGGGCATCGGTACTGTCTTCCAGCACATGATGCTGGTGCCGACGCTGACGGTGGCGGAAAACCTGTTGCTTGGCGGACCCTGGTGGCAACGCCCCAGGACCGAGGAGCTCGAAGCGCGCGTCGCCGAGATCACCCGCAGTCTCGGCATCACGGTGAAGCTGCATGCCAAGGTGTCGGAGCTTTCGCTTGGCGAGCAGCAGCAGGTCGAAATCCTGCGCGCCATGGTGCGCAACAGCCGGCTGCTGATCCTCGACGAGTCCACCTCCATGCTGACGCCGAAAGGCATCGACGAACTTGGCGCGCTGATGCGTCGCCTCGTCGAGCAGGGCCTGGCCATCGTCTTCATCACCCACAAGCTCAAGGAGGCGGCGGCCTTCGGCGACCGCATCTCGGTGCTGAAGCTCGGCCGCAAGGTCGGCGAGATCCCACCCGAGCGGTTTCGCGCGCTGGGCGAACAGGCGATCATCTCGGAGATCGTGGAACTGATGTTCGGCAAGCAGAAGGACGATCCGGAAGCTGTCGAGCGTCCGGTCCGTACAGTGCGGGCCGAAGCGGCGCCGCTGCTTCAGGTCGCGGATCTGGCGGTCGCGCCGACGGACAATGCGCCGGGCCTATCGTCGATCTCCTTCGACATCCGCCCGGGCGAGATCCTGGGCATCGCCGGCATCGACGGCAACGGGCAGAAGCAGCTGGCCGAAGCGCTGGCCGGCCAGCGCGCGGCGACCAGCGGTTCGGTGCGGCTGGAGGGCATCGCCATCGAGGCGCTGAGCGTCGGCGAACGCCGTCGGCGCGGACTGCGTTATCTGACCGACGACCGGCTCGGCGAAGGCACTGTCGGCACCTTCCCGGTTTCGATCAACTTCTTCCTCAAGCAGGTCGGCGCTGCGCCGTTCTGGCGCCACGGCGTCGAGCAGCGTGGCGAAATCGACGAGCGCGCCGCCCAGCTCGTGCGCGAATACGACGTGCGCACGCCAAGCCTGAAGACGCCGGTCGCCCGGCTGTCGGGCGGCAACATCCAGAAGGTGCTTCTGGCACGCGAACTGGCCGAAGGCGCCAAGGTGGTGATCTTCAACAAGCCGACCTATGGGCTCGATCTCGCCAACACATTGGCGTCGCGCCAACGCATCCGCGATACGGCGGCCCGCGGCCTTGCCGTGCTGCTCATCTCCACCGACCTCGAGGAGTTGCTCAGCATGTGCGACCGCGTCGCCGTCATCGCCAACGGAGCGATCGTCGGCACGGTCGAGAACACGGACGATGCCCGCACCAGGATCGGCCGCCTGATGATCGGACTTGCCGCATGAGCATCGACACCGCCCCCACCACCAGTGCCGCCGCGCTCGATGCCACGAGCGCGGCGGCGACGCGTCGCGACATCCTGCATCGGCTGCTGATGACGCTCGGCCCGATCCTCATCGCTCTCGTCATAGCCGGCTGCATCCTGCTTGCCGTAGGCGTCGACCCGCTCGCCTATTACGGCTTCGTGCTGGAGAAAGGACTGTTCTCCCCGCTCGGCATCCAGCAAACGCTGACCCGGATGGCGCCGTTGCTGTTTCTTGCCGCCGGCCTGATCGTCGCCTTTCGCGCGGGCATGTGGAATCTCGGCGGCGACGGCCAGTTCCTGCTTGGCGCGGTGACGGCGGCGGCCAGCGCGCCCGTACTCGTTCAGATCATGCCGTCCTGGCTGGCGCTGACCTTTTCTTTCCTCATCGCCATGGCGGTGGCGATGATCTGGTCGCTGGTGCCGGCTCTGCTGCGTGCCTATCAGGGCGTCAACGAGATCATCACCACGCTGATGATGACGTTCCTGGGCACCTCGCTCGCCAATGTTCTGGTCAAACTGGTGTTTCGCGATCCCAGCACGACCGTGCCGCAGACACGTACGCTGCCGGTGGAAGACCGGCTGCCGCGCCTGTTCGAAACGACCATCACCAGCGGCCTGCTGCTCGGCCTGGCGGCGATCATCATCGTGCATCTGGTGATGACGCGCACGGCGTTCGGGCTGAAGCTCCGGATCGTCGGCGCCAATCCGCGCGCCGCGGTCCATGCGGGGCTCGGCGTGTCTGGCCTGACCGTCACTGTTTTCGCCATTTCGGCCGGGCTGGCCGGCCTTGCCGGCGCCGTCGACATCATCGGCGTCCAGGGTAATGTCCGCGCCGACTGGAATCCCGCCTACGGGCTGGCGGTCATTCCGGCCGTGTTCCTCGCCCGCATGAACGGCTTTGCCGCGATCGGTTTCGTGTTCCTGCTCTCGGTGCTGTCGATCGGCGGCGAAAGCGCGGCGCGGCGGCTCGGTGTGCCCAATCATTTCACGCTGGTGCTGGTCTCCATCGTGCTGATCGTGCTGGCGCTCGCCGAATATGTCGACCATCGCTACAACCAGTCGAGAAAGGCTTAGGGCATGACCGGGCTCTTCAGCGAAGTCTTTCTCAGTGCGCTGCTGTTCGGCGCCGTCACCGCCGCCATCCCGCTGCTGCTGGCCGGCCTCGGCGAGCAGATGTCGGAAAAAGCCGGCGTGCTCAACATCGGTATCGAAGGCATGATGCTGGCCGGCGCCTATCTCGGCTTCGTCGGCGCCTTCTATTCCGGGTCGTTGTGGCTGGGCTTCCTTACAGGTGCCGCCGGCGGCGTCGCGGTGGCGCTGATCATGGCGCTGCTGTGCGTGCGCATCGGGCTGAACCAGATCGTCATCGGCATCGCGCTGACGCTCGGTCTAGAAGGCCTGACGGCACTGCTTCATCATTTCCAATTCTCGCGCAGCTATCCCCGCCTGCCGGCGGCGGACGCTACCGTCATTCCGCTGTTGTCGGATATTCCTGTCGTCGGGCCGGCCTTCTTCAAACACCATCTGATCGTCTATCTGGCGGTCGCGCTGGTGTTCGGCATGGGCTACCTCTATCGGCGCACGCAGCTCGGCCTCAATCTGCAGGCGGCCGGCGACAAGCCGGCAGCACTCGACGTTGCCGGTATCGACGTCATCAGGACTCGGACGATCGCGGTGCTGACGACCGGCGCGCTGGCCGGGCTCGGCGGCGCCTTTCTCGCCAATGTCGGGGCCGGCCTGTTCATTCCGTTCATCACCAATGGCGCCGGCTTTCTCGGCATCGTGCTGGCCATGCTGGCGCGCGGCCGCCCGGTCTGGGTGCTTTTCGGCGCCCTGCTGTTCGGCGTCTGCCTGTCGCTGACGACGGCCATGCAGGTGGCCGGCATCAACATACCGACCGACGTCATCCAGATGCTGCCGTTCCTGGCGGTGATGATCATGCTGGTGCTGTTCGGCCGGCGTGCCAGCCTTCCGGCGGCACTAGGCATTCCATACGAGCGCGGCGCGCGCTGACCACAATCAGATGCGCGGAAGGGACCCGCGCCAAACAGGAGGCAAGAATGTCGGATACCAAGGTCTACCTGCTCGACGGCGGCTCGCTCGTTCTCGACGGCTATCACGTGTTCTGGAATCGCGGCCCGGGCGGCGAAGTGCGCTTCCCCGTCTATTCGATCCTGATTGAGCATGCCGAGGGCCGGTTCCTCATCGACACCGGCTACGACTACGATCACGTCATGAAGGTGCTGCCCTTCGAGAAGCCGATCCAGGAAAAGCACCAGACCATTCCTGGCGCGCTTGCGCTGCTCGGGCTCGAACCCAAGGACATCGACGTCGTCGTCAACTCGCATTTCCATTTCGACCATTGCGGCGGCAACAAGTATTTTCCGCATGCCAAGAAGATCTGCCATCGCTCGGAAGTGCCGCAGGCGTGCAATCCGCAGCCTTTCGAACATCTTGGCTATTCCGACCTGAGCTTCTCGGCGGAGGCCGCCGAAGCGCGTGGCGCGACCGCGCAGCTGCTGGAAGGCACGACGCGCGCCAACTCGACCTTCGAGGGCATCGACGGCGACGTCGATCTCGCCAAGGGCGTCAAGCTGATCTCGACACCAGGCCATTCGATCGGCCACTACAGTCTGCTGGTCGAGTTCCCCAAGCGCAAGCCGATCCTATTCACCATCGACGCCGCCTACACCCAGAAGAGCCTGGAGACGCTGTGCCAGGCGGCCTTCCACATCGACCCGGTGGCGGGAGTCAATTCGATGCGCAAGGTGAAGAAGCTCGCCGAGGACCATGGCGCCGAGCTGATGTACTCGCACGACATGGACAACTTCAAGACCTACAGGACCGGCACGCAATTCTACGGCTGACCGCCGCCAATCCGGAGACAAGATGATGCCCTATCCCGAACACGCCGATCCGGTCATCACCCTGACCGCGGGGCCGGTGAACGCCTATCCAGAAGTGCTGCGCGGCCTCGGCCGCACGGTGCTTTATGATTACGATCCTGCGTTCCAGCTCTTCTACGAGCGTGTGGTCGACAAGGCGCAGAAGGCGATGCGGCTGTCGAACAAGCCGGTCATCCTGCATGGCGAACCGGTGCTCGGCCTCGAGGCGGCGGCGGCGTCACTGATCGCGCCCGATGACGTCGTGCTCAACCTTGCCTCGGGCGTCTACGGCAAGGGCTTCGGCTTTTGGGCGAAACGGTACTCGCCGCATCTGCTCGAGATCGAGGTGCCCTACAATGAGGCGATCGACCCGCAGGCGGTCGCCGGCATGCTCAAGGCGCATCCGGAAATCACCATCGTCTCGGTCTGTCATCACGACACCCCGTCCGGCACCATCAATCCGATCGACGCCATCGGTGAGCTGGTTTCGGCGCATGGCGGTTATCTCATCGTCGACGCGGTCTCGTCCTTTGGCGGCATGAAGACGCATCCAGAAGACTGCAAGGCCGATATCTATGTCACCGGCCCCAACAAATGCCTGGGCGCTCCTCCCGGCCTCACCATGATGGGCGTCAGCGAGCGGGCCTGGGCCAAGATGAAGGCCAATCCCCTGGCGCCGCGCGCATCGATGCTCAGCATCGTCGATTGGGAAAACGCCTGGTCGAGGGACAAGGCGTTTCCGTTCACGCCGTCGGTCTCGGAGATCAACGGGCTCGATGTCGCGCTCGATCTCTACCTCAATGAGGGACCGGAGGCGGTGTGGGCGCGCCACGCGCTCACCGCCAGGGCCATGCGCGCGGGCGTCACCGCGATGGGCCTGGCGATCTGGGCCGCCAGCGACAGCGTCGCGTCGCCAACGACTACCGCCGTTCGCACCCCCGACGGTGTCGACGAGAAGGCGCTTCGCCAGGCCGCGCGCGCCCGCTACGGCGTGGTGTTTTCGTCGGGCCGCGGCGAGACATTGGGGAAGCTGACGCGCATCGGCCATATGGGGCCGACCGCCCAGCCGATCTATGCCATCGCGGCGCTGACGGCACTTGGCGGCGCCATGAATGCCGCCGGCCAGAAACTCGCAATCGGAAAAGGCATCGAAGCGGCGCTGGCCGTTGTCGACGCCGACGGCTGAACAGACATCACCAGATCACGGATTGAGGGAGCATTTTCATGACTGAACGGCTTGCGGGAAAGACGGCCCTGGTTACCGGCGCCGCACAGGGTATCGGCAAGGCGATCGCCGCGCGGCTTGCCGCCGACGGGGCAACCGTCATCCTCAGCGACATCAACGCCGAAGGCGCCAAGGCATCCGCCGCGTCGATCGGCGGGAAGGCGAGGGCGATCGCCTCCGACATTTCCGATCCGGCCTCGGTCAAGGCACTCTTCGCCGAAATCCAGGCTCTGACCGGAGGGATCGATATCCTGGTCAACAATGCCAGTATCGTGCCGTTCGTCGCCTGGGACGACGTCGATCTCGACCATTGGCGCAAGATCATCGACGTCAATCTCACGGGGACCTTCATCGTCACCCGCGCCGGCACGGACCAGATGCGCGCGGCAGGCAAGGCCGGGCGGGTGATCAGCATCGCCTCCAACACCTTCTTTGCCGGCACACCGAACATGGCGGCCTATGTCGCGGCCAAGGGCGGCGTGATCGGTTTCACCCGGGCGCTGGCCACCGAACTCGGCAAATACAACATCACCGCGAATGCGGTGACGCCCGGCCTGATCGAGAGCGATGGCGTCAAGGCGAGCCCGCACAACGAGGCGTTCGGCTTTGTCGAAATGCTGCAGGCGATGAAGGGCAAGGGGCAGCCGGAACATATCGCCGATGTGGTTTCGTTCCTGGCCTCCGACGATGCGCGCTGGATCACCGGCCAGACGCTGAATGTCGACGCCGGGATGGTCAGGCACTAAGTCAGACAGCGGCTGCTCAGCCCCGCGATGCAACCGGCGGCCGTACCATGGCCGCCCGTCGCATCTGCCAGGCTCAGGCTGCGGACCTTGCAATCACACCGGGTTGCCTCGACCATTGGGCATACCAGCTGTCGAACAGTTTGAGCTGCGCTTCGGCATAGCCGCGCTGGCTGTCGGTCAGGGCATCCGTGTCGTTGAAGTGCAGCAGGTACTCGGGATTACCCTTCAGCACCATCATGTGCTTGAAATAGAGCACCAGGTCTGGGCCTTCGTCGAAGGAGGACAGCACGGCGAGCGCGGCGTCCAGTTCCAGCGCGCGCTGGCGGGCCTCGGCGTCGCCCTTGGCTGCCGCCTGGCTCAAGCCCACAAGGTGCAGCACTTCCTTTGGCAGGACGTTGCCGATGCCGGTGATGGCGCCGGACGCGCCGCAATTGACGAAACCGTGGAAGACCGCTGTGTCGACGCCGATCATCAGCGTGACCTCATCGTCGCGGCTGGTGATGTTTTCCGCCGCGTAGCGCAGATCCGACGGGCCGCCGAACTCCTTGAAGCCGACCAGGTTCGGATGTTCGGCGCGCAGCGCGAAGAACAGGTCCGCACGTGTGGCAAAGCCGTAATAGGGGCTGTTGTAGATGACCGCCGGCAGGTCGGGCGCGGCGGCAAGAATTGCCTTGAAGTGATGGCGCTGCGCCGTCACCGAGGGCCCGCGCGACAAGACACGCGGGATCACCATCAGGCCCCGCGCGCCGACCTTCTGGGCGTGCGCCGCATGCGCCACGGCCTTGGCGGTGTTGACCGCGCCGGTGCCGACGATCACCGGCACGCCGGCCTTCGCCAGGCGCTCGACGCCTTCCATGCGCTGCTCGTCGGTCAGGAGCGGCCAGTCGCCCATCGAGCCGCAATAGACCACAGCCGACATGCCGGCCGCGATCAGCTCTCGTCCCTTGCGCACCAGCGCGTCGAAGTCGGGCTGGCGGTCCTGCGTGCATGGGGTCATCAACGCCGGCATGCAGCCGGAAAAAACATTAGAGGTCATTTCGGATTCTCCTTGAGGCTTGCACGCGGATTGATCAGTTTGTCCCGAAGCGGCACGGCTTGCCAAGCAAAATAGTCGTGGCCGCCAGGGACCAACGCAGGAACAGCAATGCGCAGCAAAACCAGCATTCGTGTCGTCGGCTGTCATGCCGAAGGTGAAGTCGGCGACGTCATCATCGGCGGTGTCCTGCCGCCGGCTGGCCGCACGATGATGGACAAGATGATCACGATGGAGCGCGATCATGACCATATCAGGCGCATGCTGATCTGCGAGCCGCGCGGCAGCGTCGCGCGCCACGTCAACCTGCTCGTTCCGTCGACGCGCGAGGATTGCGCCGCCGGCGCCATCATCATGGAGCCGACAGAATATCCGCCGATGTCCGGATCCAACACGATCTGCGTCGCCACGGTGCTGCTCGAGACCGGCATGGTGCCGATGCAGGAGCCCGAGACGCGCTTCAAGCTCGACATGCCGGGTGGCGTCATCGAGGTGCGCGCGCAATGCCGCGACGGCAAATGCGTCTCGATCACGTTGCGCAACGCACCCGCCTTTGCCGAACGTCTCGACGCTGCCATCGAGGTCGAGGGGCTGGGCACGCTCATCGTCGACATCGCCTATGGCGGCATGTTCTACGCCATCGTCGATGCCAAGGCGCTCGGCTTCTCGGTCGCCCCCGACGAGGCGCGCGAACTGGCGGTGGCCGGCGAGAAGATCAGGCGGGCCGCGCGCGGGCAGCTCGATGTCGTGCATCCGCAATTCGACCATGTGCGCGGTGTGTCGATCGTCCAGTTCGCCATGCCGTTCCAGGGGCCGGGCAATGTCACGCGCAACACCTGCATTGTCTCGCCGGGCCGCTCCGACCGCAGCCCGACCGGAACGGGTACGTCGGCCCGCATGGCCGTGCTGCAGGCGCGCGGCATGATGGGCGTTGGCGACGTGTTGATCCACGAATCGATCATCGGCTCGCGCTTCACCGGCAGGATCGTCGAGCTGACGGAAATTGCTGGGCGCAAGGCCATCGTTCCGGAGATCACCGGCCGGGCCTGGATTACAGGCGAGCACAGCTACTATCTCGATCCGACCGATCCCTATCCCCAAGGCTACGTGCTGTCGGATACCTGGGGCACCTCCACCTCGGTGAAGCAGTAGGCCGAAGCCGGCAATTCACTGGACTGGCGGGTTCTCGCCAAGCCAGAATGGCCTCAACGGCGGCATGCCCGTCATATCAGTACCTGGTGAGAATTCACGCATGAACATGGATGGTATCTGCGATCCGCGCTTTGGTGCCGTGCGCGCGGCGTTTGCCGAGTGTTTCGTCGAGGGGCTGGAACATGGCGGTGGCGTATCCGTCGTCGTCCACGGCAAGACTGTCGTTGACCTGTGGGGCGGTCATGCCGATGCCGCGCGAACCCGCCCGTGGCGGCAGGATACGCTGATCAATGTCTGGTCCTGCACCAAGGGCGTCGTGGCGCTGGCGATTGCAATGTTGGTGGAGCGCGGCCGGCTGGACTATGCCGCACCCATTGCCCGTTACTGGTCGGAATTCGCGGCCGGCGGCAAGGAGCGCATCACGCTCGACCAGGTGATGTCGCACCAGGCGGGGTTGAATGGTCTTGCCGTGCCGATGGACGAGGCGGGTATGTTCGCCTGGACGCCCTTTGTCGACGCGCTTGCGGCCATGCCGCCGCTCTGGGAGCCCGGCAGCCGCTGCATCTATCACGCGCTTACCTACGGTAATCTTGCTGGCGAAGTGCTGCGACGCGTCGACGGACGAAGCATCGGCCGCTTCATCGGCGAAGAGATCGCGGGCCCGCTCGGAGCCGATTTTCATGTCGGTCTGCCGGACGGTGAGGATTCCAGGGTCGCCGAGATGATCGAAGGCCCCGGTGCCTCGGACTGGGTCGACTTTGTCCGCGCCTCGCCCTTTCCCCACGCAGCCGACAATCCGGCGCCCCGTGCATTGGCCCCCAACGACCGCGTCTGGCGCGCCGCCGAGGTGCCGGGCGGCAATGGCCAGTCGACGGCGCACGCACTGGCGCGTATTTACGGCATGATGGCAGCCGGTGGCGTCTGGGAGGGCCATCCACTGATCGGCCGCGCGGCAATCGAAGCGGCGGCGCGTCAGCGTGTTCGCGGCACGGACGAAAGCTTTGCCGCACCCACCGCCTTCGCCGCCGGCTATCAGATGGAAGATCCGGTCTATGGCGGCCGTGCGTCGCCGCAAACGTTCGGCCACACCGGCTGGGGCGGCGCCATCGGCTTTGCCGACCCCGGTGCCGGCGTCGGTTTCGGCTACGTCACCAACCGCATGCTGGGTTTTGACGACATGGACCCGCGCCGCAAGATGTTGATCGAAGCCGTATACGACTCGCTCTGACTGAATGGCTGAGAGCCAGCCGAGTGGCCCGGCAGGCCGGAAGCGGTGCGCGCTCGGCGGGGCGAAAAGTGACCCTGGTTCACGCCGGCGGCTTGCCGGCTTCGGGTCGTTCGGGATTGTAGGCCCATCCTTCCGATGGAAGACACATAGCTCCCTCGCTATCCCCCGGCGTTCCAACAAAAGCTGTGGCTAATCCCTCTCCTGCGCCTTCGCAAATATCCGCATCACGCCACCATCTGTAGTAGTCTCGGCCTGAAACCCCGGCTGAGAATCAGCCGGGGCGGCGGGTGGTTGATTGTGGCGACATTCAACGCGCAATTTCTGGATTTTTTCGACTGGTGGCTCGATGAGCTGCGAGGGGTCTGGATGCGTGTTGTTCCCAGGAAAGAGCAAGCGTCCGCCGCCGACTGGATCGTCAGCCTGGCGGATGACGGCATTCGTGTGCGCGAGGCCAAGGCGCCGGAGTTCCAGTCGATCCCGCTGGCGCTGACGGCTTCCTCCGACGAGATACTGGCACTGCTCCAAGGCGGGTCTCGGCGCAGGCGGCCGAGCTTCGATATCAGCATCCAGCCAGGCCTGTTCCTGCCCCGCCATCTCGCGGTGCGGCGGTTGCCGGTTCGGCAGGCACGCGACATGGCCGAACTCGACCTTATGGCTTCGACGCCGATCGACCCGGCGCAGGTGCATGTCGTCTTCGCCACGACGGCGGCGCAGGACAGCGTCTACCACGTCGTCAAGGCCAAGACGCTTGCCGCCGTGCTGGACGCGGTCCGCCGCGCCGGCGGGTGCGTTCGCTGCCTGTCGCTGTCGCACCCGGCCGGCACGCTGCGCGGCGATCCGCTGAGCCTCGCCGCCATCTGGCCGCCGACGGCGCGTGACCGGCGTGCCAGGACCGCCTGGATTGCGGCCCTTTCGGTGCTGGCCGGGGCCGTGCTGGTGACCTTCGTGCATGCGCATTGGCGCGCCTGGCAGGCCGAGGCTGAACTGGATACGCAGATCGCCGATGCGCAGGTGCTGGCCAAGGCGGCGCGCACCTCGCTGCAGAAGCGCCAGGCCGGCATTGAGCGGATCGAAAAGATCCGCCTGGAAAAGAAGACGACGGCATCGCTGGTGCGCGTATGGGCCGAGCTGACGCATCTGCTGCCCGACACGGCCTGGCTGACCGATCTCTCGGCCAAGGGCGACGACCTGACCATATCAGGTTTTTCCACCTCGGCCGCCGAGCTGATCCAGCCGATCGACGCCTCGCCACTGTTTTCGGCGCCCGAATTCGCCTCGCCGGTGGTGAAGGTTCCCGGTCAGGACGGCGAGCACTTCACCATTTCGGCCAAGATCGGGGCGCTCTGACGATGCTCTCCGCCATCCTCAACACGAGGCCGACGATCCGCCGCCTGATTGCGCTGGCGATCGCCGCGGTCACGGCCTGTGTGCTTGCCTGGCTGGTGTACGCGGCGTTCGACAGCGTCGCCTCCGCACAGGCTGGGATCGAGGAAAAGCGCGAGCTTCTCGGCCAGCTGCAGAGCGTGGCCGCCCTGGCAAAGCGCCTCGACAGCGCCGCCAGTCCGGAAGCCGCGGCCAATCCCGAATTTCTCACCGGCGGCAGCGAGGCGATCATCCGCGGCGGGCTGCAGACCCGGCTGAACGCGATTGCCGCCGCCAATGGGGTCAGCGTGCTGTCCGCCGGCAATGCACCGGTGCTCAGCGAAGCCGGCGTCGATTTCATCGGGCTGCGGGCCAACCTTTCGGGGCCGCTGGAAGGCATCCACAACGCCATTCTCGCCATCGAGACCTCGCTGCCGGTGCTGTTCATCCGCGAAGCCACTTTGCGCACCACCGATGTCAGGCCGGCGGCGGGACGGACCGGCGACCCCGAGCTTTTCGCCGAGATCCTGTTTTACGGGCCTTTGCAAACGCAGATGGCACCCGCCGGGGTCAAGCCATGACCGGGAAATTCACCGGCCTGGCGATTGCGGCGGTGATCGCGGCCCTCGCTTTGGTCAATGTCGCGCTCTACGATACGCCTGTCGACATCACACCTGTGGCCTCCGGCAAGGGGCACGATGGCGGCCCAACCTCGGTGGCGGGATCGCTGCAATTTCCCGAAGCCGGCGATTTCAGCGAGACGTTCCAGCGCCCGCTGTTCACGCCGACACGCCGGAAATTCGTGCCCCCGCCGGTCGCGCCGCCTCCGGTGGAGGTTGCCGTTGCGCCGGTCGAGCCGGCGCCGGCGCCACCACCACCCGAAGCCCCACCGGCCGTCGCCCCATCGCTGCTGGGCATCAGCATTCACGGCGGCGCCGCGAAGGCGCTGCTGCGCGTCGCCGGCAGCAAAGCCGCGGTCTGGTATGGCAGTGGCGACACTGTTGACGGCTGGAGGGTGTCGGCGATCGACAAGGATCAGGCCGTGCTGGAGCGGGATGGCAAGCTGGCGCGCATCCCGCTTTATCCGCCATGGAAGAATGCGCCGCCGTCACTCCCGAGCGAACCGCAACTATGAGCGACCGCGCTCCCCATGACAGGGCGGGCACCAGCTCGCGGGATGAAAGCGCCCGCAGCGGCTTCTCGCTGGTTGCCGTGCTGGTGTTCATGCTGATCGTCTCGGCGATCGTCGTCCCCTTTGCCGTGACGGCCAAAACACGGTTGATGATCGCCAACAGCGAGGTCGAACAGGAGCGCCTGTCGCTGCTGGCCGAAGGCCTCGGCAATGTGGTCGCGAGCATGTTGACCGGCACCTCCGGCCGGCAACAGTTTCCGCTGGATTCCACGCCGGCATCATGCCGGTCGGCAGGGTTCAGTTTCGCCGTGCGCGTCCAGGATCATGGCGGGCTGATCGATCTCAATGCCGCGGATGACCGCCTGCTGGAGCTCGGCTTCGCGGCGCTCGGCTTCGAGCAGCGGGCGTCGACCGAACTGGCCAAGGCCGCGCTCCGGTTTCGCGACAACGCCAAGCTGTTCGCCGACCTGCCGCGGTCGAGAAGCGCCGTCGGGCCGCCCGAGGACAAGCAGGCGCCGTTCGAATCCGTATCCGAACTGCAGGAGTTTTCGGCACTGTCGTCGATACCCCTGCGGACCTTGAATGGCGTTTTCACGGTCAACTCGAAGCGTGGCACGATCAGCGCCGACCGCGCGCCAGACCGTCTGCGCGCCACCCTTGCCGGTGGCTCCAGTGCTTCGGTCGTTCAGGCGGTGGCCGATGCGTCCGCCTATACGGTCGAAGTGGTGGTGAGGCGGGACGGCTCCGGCATCGCGGGCGAGGCCGGGTTCATCATCGAAAAATCTCCGACAGGCGCGGCATTCTCGCGCGTCTCCCGGAGCCCGGCCGCCGAAGCCGGCGCATTGCCGCCGGTCGCCGGCATCGCCGGCTGCGAGGTGCTTTTCGGCAATGAGGCGGCGCAGATCCTGCGGGGGTGGAGCTCATGAACGCTGCCGTCCAGACGAAGGGGATCGAGGCGTTTCTCGCCTTTCTCGAGGGCGAGAAAGTGCTGACCGCGCATGCCGCCCAACGCGCCTTGGGGGCATCGCGAACTTCGGGACATCCGTTCGATACGGTGATGACGGAACTTGGGCTGATCGGCGAGCAGGAGCTTGCCAGCAGCCTCAGCCGCTACCTCGACGCACCGATGCCGGTCGAGATCCCCGAACAGGTCAGCCCCGAAATGCTGGCAAGCGTGCCGCTGGCCTATCTCAGGGAAAACGCCATCCTGCCGCTGCAGATGGACGCCGAACGGCTTGTCGTCGCCGTGGCGGATCCTTTCTCTTCGGCCACCATCGATGCACTGGCCTTCCACTATGAGCGGACCCTGGCGCTGCGCATCTTGCCAAGGCGCCTGATCGCCGAATGCATCGACCGCATCGAGCAATCAGCGCTGGCTGCCGTTTCGAATGGCGGCAGCAACGGTGAAATCCTGGATTTCGGCCCTGACGACCTCGAGCGCTTGAAGGATTTTGCCCGTGAGGCGCCGATCGTGCGCTTCGTCGCCGAGACCATCCATAAGGCGGTCGATGCGAGAGCCACCGACATCCACATCGAGCCGCTCGAGGACCATGTCCGCATCCGCTTCAGGCATGACGGCATGCTGTCCACCGTCGACACCGCGTCGATCGCGATGCTGTCCGGTATCTCCACCCGCATCAAGATCCTGTCGCGGCTCAACATCGCCGAACGGCGCCTGCCGCAGGACGGGCGCATGCGTATTGCCGTGCGCGGCCGCGACGTCGACCTGCGCGTCTCGGTCATTCCGTCCATTCACGGCGAGGCCATCGTACTGCGCATTCTCGATCGCGCCGGCGTCGAACTGAAGCTGGAGAAGCTTGGCTTCGATGGTGCCGCGCAGGCCAAGATCCGCAACATGTCGCAAGCGGCCAATGGCATCGTGCTGATCACCGGGCCGACCGGCAGCGGCAAGACGACGACGCTCTATTCGATCCTGGCCGAGCGTTCGCGGCCGGACGTCAAGATTTTCACCGTTGAGGATCCGGTCGAGTACCGCATGGCCGGCATCACCCAGTTGCAGGTCAATCCCGCGATCGACCTCGACTTCGCCGCTGCCTTGCGCTCGATCCTGCGCCAGGATCCCGACATCATCCTGCTCGGGGAGATTCGTGATCGCGAAACGGCGCAGGTCGCGGTCCAGGCGGCCTTGACCGGCCATCTCGTGTTCTCGACACTGCACACCAACAGTGCCGCAGGCGCGCTGACGCGGCTGCGCGACATGGGCATCGACGGCTATCTGCTCGGCGCGACGATCCGCGGCGTCATCGCGCAGCGGCTGTTGCGCCGTATCTGCCCGACCTGCCGGGGCGCGGAGCAGATCGGACCGGCCTGCCGCACCTGCAACGGCTCCGGCTACAGCGGGCGCACGGTGACCTATGAAATGCTGCAGGTGTCACCGCGCATTGCCGAGCTTATCGATCAGGGCGCCGGCGAAATGGAGATCGGCCGCATTGCCGCCGAGGACGACCTCGTGCCGATGTCGGTCCATGCAACCGCGCTTGCCCGATCGCAGGTCACCACGATGGACGAGGTCCGCCGTGTCATCGATCTCGCGGGAGGTGACTGATGCCGGCCTTCGCCTATCGCGCCTACCTGGCCGACGGCTCGACGGAGGCCGGCGTTCTCGATGCGTCGACCAAACAGGACGCCGCCCGCAAATTGGCGCAGCAAGGCCGCCGCTCCTACCATCTTGCGCCGGTGAACAGCGAAAGGCCGCAGCTTCGCCTGCCGGGGCGCAGCGCGCTGACGCTGACCCGCAGGGTCGACCTCAGCCGACTGTTTTCCGAGCTTGCGGTGTTGCTGAACGCCGGTTTCACGGTCGACCGCGCCTTGGGCGCGGTCATTTCCGGCGAAGCCAACCGGCAGCGGCGCCAGCAACTGCAATCGGTGCTCGACCTGACGACCGGCGGCCGGCCGATCGCCGAAGCCTTTGCCGCTCTGCCGGGCATCACCCCGGACGTTGCCGCCTTGCTTGCCAGCGGCGAGCGCAGCGGCAAGATGGCCTTTATCTGCCAGCGGCTGGCGGACACGTTCGAGGCGACGGCCAAGCGCCGCGCCGCGATCATCGAGGCGCTCGCCTATCCGGCCTTCCTGCTCCTGGTCATGAGCGGCGCGCTGGTCATTCTGGCAACGGTCCTGGTGCCGGCGCTGGAGCCGATCTTCGAGGGCTCATCGGCCCCCAAGCCGTTCACCATGACCATGCTTTCCGCCTTCGGCACGGTGTTCCGCGACTACCCCTTCATTTTCCCGCTGGCTGCGATGCTTGGCCTGCTTTGTTATCTCCTGCTGTCCCGTTCCGCCGGCGCCAGAAGACAGCTTTCGCGCTGGCTGTTGAAGATCCCGCTGATCGGCGCGCTGGTCAGGGACGCCGTGATCGCGCGCTATCTCGAAACGCTTGCGCTGCTGCTCGGCAATGGCGTGGCGATGACCGAGGCGCTTGGCCTTGCCGCCAATGTTTCCAGGCAGAGTTCGCTGGCGGCAAGCTTTGCATCGATCGAAGACAATGTCGCCAATGGCGCCCGCCTGCACGGCGCGATCGTCAAGGCAGGGATTTTCGATCACGCGACAATGTCGCTGGTCTCCCTTGGCGAAGAGGCCAATGCGCTTCCCGTGGTGCTGGATCGCGCCGCCAGGATGCTTCAGCTGACGCTGACGCGGCGGATCGACACCGTGCTGAAGCTGTTGACGCCGGCGCTGACGATTTCGCTCGGTTTTCTCGTCGGCAGCCTGGTCATTTCGGTGATGACGACGATCCTCAGCATCAACGATCTGGCGCTGCAATGACCGCCGCTTCCGGAGCCGACGCACCGGCGGACGCAACGGCGGGGTTCACGCTGGTCGAGATGCTGGTGGTGCTGGCCATCATGGCGCTTGTCGCGGCCATCGCCGCACCGGGGCTGGTCAGCCACTATCGCACCAGGAGCCTGGAGACGGTGGCCGGCGAGATCACCATGCGGCTGCGCCTGTCGCGCACATCGGCCATCGCCACCGCCCGGCCGAAGCAGGTCCTTGTCGATCTGGGTAGCCGTTTCATCCGTTTCGGCGAACGAGACAGCCTGGCCTTGCCGGACGATGTCAAAATGACCGTCATCACCGGCCGCGAGACTGTCGTCGCCGACCGGCAGACGGTGCTGACCTTCCTTCCCGACGGCCGCGCTTCCGGCATGGACATCACGCTGCAGCAAAAAGGCCGGACGGCGCGCATCGCGGTCAACTGGCTGACAGGGCTTCCGACATGGCGAACCCTGCCGTGACCGGGTCATTGCCCCAACCGTTATCCGAAGATGGATTCTCGATCCTGGAGATGATCGTCGCCATGACGATCCTGGCGCTCGTGCTGGGCATCGCCAGCCAGTCGATCGTGCTGGCCAGCCGCAGCATTGCCGCGGCCAAGCGCCAGGTCGAAGCCGCCAGAACGGTTCGCATGATGCTGGCCGACTACCAGGCCCGGGCACAAACCGCGGCGCAACCCGGCTGGACCCTGAAGACCCGCACGATAGACGTCGCGAAAGCGAAGGTGACCGCTGTTCTCATCGAGAAGCCGGGCGGCGCGTTTCCAAGCGGGTCGTTTCTGACCTTTGTGCCGGCGCAAGGCCCGGCCGCGCCATGAGTTGGCCGCTCTCCCGCACTCGGACGAAGGCCCGCGCCGTTCGCCGTCATCTTGCGGGTGCTGCTTCATTGGGCGTCGATGCGCATCCGCAACCCTCTGCACCGGTGGCGGGTTTTGCGCTCATCGATGTGTTGGTGGGGTTGGCGCTGATCGGCGTCATCACATCGCTGATGGTGGTCTTTCTCGGCCAGGCCCGAACGATGATGCGCATCGAAAAGGCAACCGAGTTCCAGATGGAGGCCGATGCCGCATCGCGGTTCCTCGAAACGGCGATAAGCCATGCCGAGCCTTTGCCCCTGTCGAAATCGTCGCCGGACCAGGTGCTCTATCTCGGCGGCGATGCTGCCCGGATCGAGTTCAATGCCGTTCAGGCGATCGGTTTCAAATCCTCCGCATTGCGCGAGATTACCGTGTCGCTTGGCGACGGAGGCCAGACGGGACCCGCCCTGGCCATCGTCCAGAAAACGCGGCGCGGCGGCAAACCCGGCGCAGCGGTGCCCGGCGAACCGGTGCGGCTGATCGGCGGCGTGAGTGCCATGAAATTCGAATATCTCGACAACGCGCTGGCGCCGCCATCGTGGCTGCCGGGCTGGAATGCGCCGCGGCGACTGCCCGCCGCCGTGCGCTTCACCCTTTCGGTGGTACGCGATGGCGCGGCCTATTCATCGCGAGGGTTTGCCCGCCTCGATCTGGCCGGCCCCCCTCGCACGAATTGAGCGCGCTCTCTCCGGCCGCCGTCAGTTGGTGACGTCCTGATCCTCGCCGGTGCCGTCGGGCTTGCCGTCCTTGCCGAGGCTGCGGATGACCACGCCATTGGCATCGGCCTTCACTTCGTATGAGTAGGGCCTGCCCCATGGATCCTTAAGGCCGGTGCTTCCCTTGAGATAGGGCCCGTTCCAGCGCGTTTCACCGGCCGGCTGCGCGACCAGTGCGTTGAGCCCCTCTTCGTCGGTCGGGTATTTCGCATTGTCGACATAGTAGAGTTCGAGCGCGCTTTCGATGTTGCGGATCTGCGCCTTGGCCGCATTGGTCCTGGCCGCGCCGAGATAGCGCAGCACCTGTGGCGCCGCCAGCGTGGCGATCAGCGCGATGATGGCCAGCACGACCAGAAGCTCGACCAGGGTGAAGCCGCTTTCGCGATCGTCGCGAGCACGGCCTTTTGTTTCGGAGGATTGAAGGTTTTCGGAGGGTTGAAGAAAGCGCATCATCAGAGCAGTCCCATGTCTAGACCTGCAAATTGCTCCAGCGCCCAGCTTGCGCCGAGGCCGATGGCGATGAACGGACCGAAGGCGACGCGGGCCCGCGCTGCCGCCGGCCCTGTCGCGACCACCTGTCCGCCGACGAACAGCAAAGCGCTGGCGCTGGCGATGAACAGCAGCACCGGCAACAGCAGCGGACTGATCCAGCACGAAGCGGCCGCCAGCATCTTGACGTCGCCGAGGCCGAGGCCGATCCGGCCGGTCATCAGGAAATGGCCGCGCCGCAGCAGCCAGGCAGCCGCGAAAGTCGCGGCGGCGAAGAGGATCTGCACCGGCACCCCCTCGGCGTCCGCCGCCAGCTGATAAGAAAGGCCGATGCCGGCGAGCGCCAGGTTGAGCCCGTCCGGAATGATCTGCCGGCGGAAATCGGTGATCGAAATGGCGGCGAGAACGGCCGCCAGGGCGACCGTGGCGGCAAGCACGAGAGAGGGGTGCGTAGCCATCGTCAATATGCCAGCCTCTTCAGATCCTGCTGCAGCTTGGTGCCGCCGCGCCGTTTCTGGATCGGCGTCTGCAGGCTGATCTTGCCGCGGAATTCGTCGGTCACCTCGCGGGCTTCATTGATGTCGCGCACGACATGCGGCCGGATGAAGATGATCAATTCGGTCCGCCGGATGGTGTCGTTCTTTTGCTTGAAAGCATTGCCGAAAATCGGGATGTCGCCGAGGATCGGCACCTGGCTGCGGTCGACACTGTTGTTCTGCTGGATGAGGCCGCCCAGCGCCAGGCTCTCGCCGTCATTGACCAGCACGCGCGTCTGGATCTTGCGCTGCTGGATGGTTGGCGAGTCGATATCGGAACTGTCCGTCTTGGTGACGTTGCTGACCTCCTGCTGGATGTCGAGCATGACCCTGCCGGCATTGTTGATGCGCGGGGTCACCGTCAGGATGACGCCGGTATCCTTCATCTGGACCGAGTTGATGATCGGCGCGCTGCCATTGCCGGTGTCCTGCGACTGCTGGGTCAGGATCGGCACCTGGTCGCCGACCTGCAAGATCGCCTTCTGGTTGTTGAGCGCCATGATGGTGGGCGCCGAAATGACGTTGACGTCGGTGATCTTGGAAAGTGCGCTGAGCGTCACCTGGATGTTGTCGGTTGCATAGCTCCAGTTGAAGCCGGGCAGGGTGGCCGCCGCGGCGGCCTTGGCCACGTCGGTCACGGAGACCTTGGTGCCGCCATTCTCGAAGAACCAGCGCAGGCCGTATTTCAGGTCGTCGTTGAGCGTGACCTCGGCGATCACCGCTTCCAGCATGACTTGCGTCGGCAGCACGTCGACCTTGGTCAGGATCTGCTCGATGCGCTGGTAGTCGCGCGCCGTGGTCTGGATCAGCAGCGCATTGTTCTCGACATCGGCGACGACAGTGGCATGGGCGGGCGCCTCGTTGTCCTGCTGGGGCAGCGAGGGCGAGGGCCCGGTCAGCGGCGCCGGCGTGACGCCGTCCGACTGCATGGCGATCGGCGTCTGGTCGGGCGATACGTTCGAGCCGCCCGATTGGCCTTCTGTCTTCACCGTGGTGCCGAGAACCGAACTCAGCACCGATGCCAGTTCCTTGGCCGGCCGGTTCTGGATCTGGTAGACGAAGAGCTGGCTTTCATTGGTCTCGGCCAGCCTGTCGAGCTTGTTGATCCAGGTCGCGGCGCGCGCCAGATAGGCCGGGCGCGAGGTGATCACCAGCACCGAATTCAGCCTGTCATTGGGGATGAACTGGATGAGCTTGGCGCCCGGACCGTCCTTGGTGCCGAAGATCGAATCGAGTTCGGCGGCGACCGCTTCCGGCTTGGAGGTCTTCAAGGGATGCAGCGCCACCGACATGCCGCGCATCCAGTCGACATCGAACACCGAAACCGCCTCCCGGATGGCATTGAGGTCGCTGTCGCTGCCGGCGACGGTGATGATGTTGCGGGTGGAATCGACGCGCAGCACCGAGCCCTGGCGGGTGATCGGTTCCAGAATGGTCTTCATCTCGTCGGCGGCGATGAATTGCAGCTGCAGCACCTGCACCTTGACGCCGGGGCCGGACGGCGAGGTCGACGGCACGCTGACCGGCGGCGTGCTGGCCATGATCTCCGACAGCGGCACGATCTGGTAGGTGCCGCCGCGGCTGGTGATGCCGGCGGCGTTCACCGCCAGCGCCGATTGCAGGATATCGACCAGCGCATCCTGCGACACCGGCTGCGAGGTCTGCAGCGTCACCGTGCCCTGCACGCGCGGGTCGACGATGTAGTTGAGGTGCAGCGCATCCCCCAGCACCGCCTTGGCCGCGTCGGCGATCGGCGCATTGACCAGATTGAGCTCGAACTTGCCGGATCCATCGCCAGTCACTTTGGTGACCGGGGCGCCCGACGAGACGAACTGGCCGGTGCCCTGATATTGCGCGCCGTTGAACCGCTGTGCCGCGTTCGACGCCGAAGTGACGGCGGCAGGCCCGCTATAGCCCGCCCGCAGGGGCGAGTTCTTGGCGTGCAGGCTGTCGATGGTCTCGGTGAAGAAGTCCTTGCCTGGCGCGGAGGTGCAGCCGGCAACAGCCAGCAGCGTGAACAACACGACGCAACGACTCGGCTTGCTCGACATCCACCCGATTCCCCAAGGGCTTCAGTCTAGGGCTTCTTGCTGGCGGATGTCGGGAATGATGGCGGTGTTTGGGGTCTATCCACAGGGTAGGTGGTGGAGGGGGGACGGGTTAGGACCGGAGCGTCAGCGATCTGGATATAGATGGACGACGGCTGCTACTTCGGCAGAGAAGCGCAAACTCGCTCGGGCTGCTTTGGCCTCAAGGGTTGGCATGGCCTTCGCCGCCTAGGCGGCCAAGCCGCCATGGCAAAAGTGCACTGTCACCGTAATTCGCCCGCGCGGCGTGCATGGGCATCCGCACACGCACGCCACGGCATCCGTCTCGACCAGATCGTACGGCCCGCTCGATGATGGCGGACGGTGCCTCATTGGCTGCAGATCGGCAGCGCCATCGGGCTCACCTGTCAGATGCGCCCGAGCGCTTGACCAGGGCC
>NZ_NSFV01000025.1 GCF_002295115.1 Mesorhizobium sp. WSM4311
TGCCGGGGGTGCCGATGGCGGGGGCGACGGGGGCGAAATCAGCCGGCGGCGCCTTGCCGGCCGGCACGATGGCGCTGAAGCGGCCGCCGGTGACGAAGAAATCCGCCAGCGACCCGTCGGCCAGTTTCGCGTTGCGGAAAATCGTCTGTTCGCTCATCGTCTGCTCGCTCATGGGCGCCATCGCTGCTGAAGCGCCAGTCCTCGCCGCCCGCCTGCCGTGGGTCAATGCGGCAGCCAAGGAAACTGTTTCGCGCAATTGCCGCTGGTGCCGGCGAGACAGAGCGCGAATCCGCGCCGCGGCTCTTGCCTATTCCGCTTTCGCGGAAGTTTCGGCGGCCCCGCAATGTGCCATTGTGTTATCGCGGCGGTACGAGCCGCCCTGGTTGACGCGGGCGCCCAGCCATCCCCAACAATGCGCCGCCCCGTCCGCGTCGACCATGGCTTGGCATTGTGATCCGTCCGGCAGGCCGGGCTGTCATGACCGTCGTTGCCGCTTCAACCGCCAACCAGCGCCTTTGTCGTCACCAGATTGACGCCAGCCTCGGCGAATTCGTCATTGTGCCTGGCGATGATCTGCTCAGCGCTCTCGCTGGCGCTGTCCAGCGTGCTGTGGGCGTCGGAAACCACGGTGACGCAGAGCCCTCTGGCGATTGCGGCCCTGACGGTTGCCGCGACACAAAAATCAGTCTGCGCACCGACGATCACAATTCCACCGGCCCCCTGCCCAACCACCCAGTCGCCGAAGGCTGAATTGCTGAAAGCATCGCGCACGGATTTGGCGAAGGTCGGTTCATGATCGGCTTGCTGAAGAGCGGGCCATACCGGCCAACCCGGCTCACCCGGCGCCAGCGGATCGCCCTCAGGTCCATCATGCCTGACGAAAGCGACCTTGCGTCCATCCCGTCTTGCCCAGTCGATCACCGCCCGGGCACGCTCCGCAATGCCGGGCGCGTCGTGGATCGGCGGCTCGTGCAGGCCGTCGAACATTCCGGTCTGGAGGTCGATGACGATGAGCGGCGCGTTGGCCATGAGACTGGGTGCTGGCATGGGTGCGACCATAGCTTGGACGGCGGGAGGGTCAAGGACGGGAATGGCGGATGTGGCGACAGTGGAAGGTGCCGGTTATGTTGGCGTTCGTGATGCTGGAAAGGCTGGCATGCACGCCATCATTGACAGCAACCTTCTGGTATTCTTCGATGAAGCACTGATGCAGAAAGCGAGCTGTATGATTGATCTGCAGAGCCTGCTGCCACGCGACAAGTACGATCTCGACTCAATCCCTTTGATTGTCAAAGCAGGCTATCCCGCGGTAGCACCGATTTTGGACGAATTGCTGGATTGGACAGCCGATAGCAATTGGCCGGCAGCCAGCCCCCTCGCCGATTTCCTTGTGACCCTCGGGCCACCGCTGATTGATCCGATCTCACAAGTCCTTCAGGGAACGGATGGGGCTCAAAAGTGGCATTGCATCAATTTGATCGTGCAGAGATTGCCGACCGACACTCTTCGTGGCCTCGAAAAGGATTTACGCCGACTGGCGGATTATCCGAGCGACGATGACAGACGAGAAGAAATCGATGTCGAGGCGCGTGAGATATTGCTTCGCCTCGAACCCCGTGGAGACGTGATGCCATAAACTGACTCCGCTCGACAACGGATCGTCAGTTGACGCTCCAGCTGCTTTCAGCTCTCACTCCGGCGCGCCGGCAAACAGCACCACGCCATCCCCTCCAGCCGCCGGCCAGTCCCTGATGGTGCGGTCGTAGCCGCCGGTCAGCACCGTGCCGTCCGGAGCGAAAGCCACGGCGTAGATCGGGCCGGTCTGGCTGTCGAACAGGGCGATCTGGTTGCCGGTTTCCATATCCCACAGCCGCGCCGTGCCGTCGAGCGAGCCCGACAGCAGGCGCTTGCCGTCGGCCGACAGCGCCAGCGCATAGACCGTGCCTTCATGGCCCTCGAAGCGCTTCACCTGGCGGCCGCTGTCGAGATCCCAGACCTTGATCGTCAGGTCGCCGCTGCCGGTGATCAGATGATGCCCGTCGGCGGTGAAGACGGCGCCATAGGTGCCCTGCTCGTGGCCGTGCCAGCTGCGCAATTGCCTGCCGCTTTCGATGTCCCAGAGTTTCAGCGTGCCGTCGATGCTGCCGCTGAGCGCCTGCTTGCCGTCGGGCGAGACGGCGACCGCGCTGATCGACCAGTCGTGCCCGGTCAGCACATGCAGCACGGAATTGTCGACGAGGTCCCAGACGATGACGTTGCCGGTGTCATGCCCGCTGACGGCGCGCCTGCCGTCCGGGCTGATGGCCAGCTTGTTGACGCCGCCATTCTGGCCGGCCTGGAAGACATGCAGCACGGCGCCGTCGGCAAGTTTGCGCAGCACGATCTCGCCATCGTCGCCGCCCGTCAGGGCGCTGACGCCGTCGGGCATATAGAGCGCGGTGCGCGCCATGTCCTTGTGGACGCCGAGGTTGCGGATGAGGTGCTTGCCGCCAATGTCCCACAGCTTGATCACACGATCGGTGCTGGCGCTCATGATCGATCGGCCGTCCGGCGCCACCGCAAGCCAGACGACCGCGTCGCGATGGCCGTCGGGCTGCGTCGGCGACGCCGGCGGCGGTGGCGGCAAAGGCGCCACGGTCGGCGGTGGAATGACCGCGACCTCCGGCGGAGCGGCCGGCGCCTGCGGCGCGGGTGCCGGCGGCGGGTTGGCGGCTGTCGGTGGCGGAACTGGTTGCGGGGCCGGCGCTGGACCCGGCTCAGGTGCCGGTGGTGCGCTGGCGACATCCTGGTCCTTCGGCTCGGCGGGTTTGGGTTCGGCCACCTTCGGTTCATTCGGCTGGGCGGTCACCTCGCCGCCGCCCCACGGGCCGAACCGGTCGATGGCCAGTGCCGCCAGCACGATCAACGGCAAGGCGAAGAAGATCGCGCGCAGGCCGGGCCTGCCGGTCTCCTGCACGTCGGCCGCGCGGCCGAACAGCGGTGTCCCGGCTAGACGTGCCGGCCGCCCCGGCAACAGCCCGGCCCAGAACAGCACCGCGCCGACGAGGCAGGCGAGTGCCAGCAGCGAGAAGACCGCCATCTGCGTCGCCCAAGGCTCTTGCATGGCCGTCAGGCCGAAATCCTTGCTGCCCGGCAAGAGATAGAGATGGACAAGGCAAGCCGCGGCCAGCGCCATCAGCAGCACCGCCATCAACCTGTCGGCAACCCTGGTCATGGCGCAAGGCTCATGATGCCGCCGATGACGGCATCGGCCTCGATATTGGCAGGCTGTGGTCGCATCGAATTCCCTCGCCGCGACCGATCTTACGCAAGGCCGCGGCGGAGTCGAGTGGCCGCCGGAGCGAATGCCGCGCGGGCGCGAACGCACGATGAACCTGCAGACGTCGCCGGGGAGATGACCAGGGCGCGACCTACCTCAACTCCACCCAGACCGGCGCATGGTCGCTGGCGCCGTCCTCGCCGCGCACGTCGCGGTCGATGCCCGCCCCCTTCAGCCGGCGAGCGAGCGTCTTCGACAGCAAGATGTGGTCCAGCCTTAAGCCCGCATCGCGCGGCCAGCGGTTTCGGCGATAATCCCAGAAGGTGTAGAGCGTCTCTTTCGGATAGACCTTGCGCAGCGCGTCAAGCCAGCCCTGCTCGATGAGGGCAGCGAATGCGGCGCGGCTTTCCGGCTGCACCAGCGCGTTGTCGTCATAGGAGCGCGTGGCATAGATGTCGCGCGGCTCGGGCACGATGTTGTAGTCGCCGGCCAGCACGACCGGCAGGCCGGTGTCGAGGAGCTGCGCCGCATGCGCCTCCAGCCGCTTGTGCCAGGCAAGCTTGTACTGAAATTTCGGCCCCGGCTGCGGATTGCCGTTCGGCGCATAGAGGCAAGCGATGACGATGCCGTCGACCGCCGCCTCGATATAGCGGCTCTGCTTGTCGGCATCGTCACCGGGCAAGGCATCGCGGGTCAGCACCGGCTCCGCGCCACGCGCCAGTATGGCGACGCCGTTCCAGGTCGGCTCGCCCTTCCACACCGCGCCATAGCCGGCATCGGCAAGCGCGGTGCGCGGAAACTGCATGTCGCGCGCCTTGAGTTCCTGCAGGCAGACGACATCGGGCTTCGCCACCGCCAGCCATGCCAGCAGGTTTTCGAGGCGGCTGTTGATGTTGTTGATGTTGAAGGTGGCGAGTTTCATGGACGGGTCAGGACGCGAACCGCCCCGCCCAACCCTTCACCGTCTCCGCCAGCGTCTTCAGATGATCCGCCGTCGAGAATCCCGACACACTCTTGCGCGGCTTCAAATCATGGTCGCCATCTTCCAGCCAGATCACCTCGATCGCATCGGACAGCCCATAACCCGCCACCTCGTCGCGCGTGCCGAACTCGTCGCGCGTGCCCTGAAAAATCAGCGTCGGCGTCTTCAGCCCGGTCAGATGCTTTGTCCGCAACTGGTCGGGCTTTCCAGGCGGATGGAAGGGATAGCCGAGGCAGACCAGCCCGGCAATTTCGCCCTTGGCGAACATCTCGTCCGCGACCATCGAAGCGACGCGCCCGCCCATCGACTTGCCGCCTATGACGAGCTTGCCGGTCACGCCCCTGGCCCTGAGATCAGCGATCGCCTTGATATATTCCGGGTTGACCGTCTCGGCACGCGGCGGCGGCTTGCGGTGGCCGTAGCGGCGGGCGGCCATGTAGTGGAATTCGAAGCGGGCAACCTGGAAGCCGGCCGCAGCCAGAGCCTTGGCGGTTGCGGTCATCGAGGGCGAATCCATCGACGCGCCGGCGCCATGCGCGAGCAGGATGGTGACGGGAGCGGTGTCGAAGCCGTCGAAGAGGAAGCTGGTCATGGGGCGTCTCGCGCCGCAGTGACGTTGCCAATCTCCCCCCTCGTGGGGGAGATGCCCGGCAGGGCAGAGGGGGGCGCCAAGGAATGCCGGCCTTCAGTCAAATCTCTCCCGGGCAAGACGGTCTCAAATGAGCCGATCCGTTGGCGGGACAGCGCCCCCCTCTGTCCTGCCGGAGATCTGCTGTCATCGCGACCTTCGCCAATCATGGTCACCCCGCCGTCCGTGCCAGCTGCATATCCACGAACTGCACGCCCCTGGCGGCCACCCCGGCCCATTCGGACTCCGCATCAAGCTCCAGATACCGCACCCAGAGCCGCCGCGCCTCGGGCAGATTGCCGGCGTCGAATTCCAGCCTGGCCAGGTTGAACACCGGATCGGCATAGCTCCTGTCGAGCGCGATCGCCTTGTGCAAATGCCGCCGCGCGGAGGCGTCGCGGCCCTGCTCGCTCATCAGCCCGGCGAGGTTGAACCAGGCTTCGACGAAGGCCGGGTCGAGCTTGATCGCCCTGGCATAATCATGCGCGGCATCCGCCGCGTGGCCGCCGGCGCGCAGGCAGTTGGCGCGGTTGAAGGCGGCGATGGCGTCGCTGGGGTCGATGGCGAGGCAGCGCTGGTAGAGCACGGCGGCACCATCATGGTCGCCGCCCTCCTCGGCCGCTTCGGCCTCGGCGAACAAATCTTCCAGCGTGTCGTCGCCTTGTGCCGCGGCGCCCAGGTCGAACAGCAATTGCCCGTCGAGCTCACTCTGGCCGCCTTCGAGATAGATCGCGTCGGGGCGGCCGTGCTGCGAGCCGACATTGAGCGATTTGGCGGTGAGCGAGGCGACCGGGCCGGAGCGGTGCACGGAGCGCGCGATCGCGCCCCAGGTGGCGCCGCCGGCAACCAGCCCGGCATATTTGCGCGCCAGGATCAGGTCGCGGAAGGAATAGGGTTCGCAGTCATGCTCGAAGGCATCGAACAGGCTGAGTAGGTCGAGGTCCGCGCCCGACAGCCTGGATTGCTCTATCAACGATTGCCGCGACAATGACGACGCCTCCGGCGCCTTCATCAGGCCGAGCAGGCGCAAAAAGCCGTTCTCGCTGATCAGCGTGCGCCCGGCCGCGCGCTCGGCGGCGACGCGGCGCTCGATCCCGGCGTCGCCGCTTTTCGTCAATCCGGCCTTGGCCAACACCGTCCTGCCGAACACGACATGCGTCGTGCGCCTGGTGATGCCGCGCCTGAGCTGGCCGTGCTGGCGCTCGACCTCACGCGCGGCGAGACGCAAGGGGAACGCCGCCAGCGCGTCGATGGTACCGAAAACGGCGCCCGGAACCGAAACGGCCGGTGCCGTCATTTCTTGCTCTTGCCGACCGCCTTGAGCAGACTGGCCTTCAGCGGATTTTCAGGCGCGCCACCCGCTGCCGCCTTCTTGGCGGCGGGCTTGGCCGCCACTTCATCGGCCTTGCTCTTCGACTTGGCCGGCGGCTTCGACTGCGACAGGCTGGCCTTCAGCGCATCCATCAGGTTGATGACATTGCCGCGCTCGGGCGCGGCCGCGATGATCGGCTTGTGACCCTTGAGCTTCTCGCGGATCATCGCCATCAGCGCGATCTCGTAGCGGTCCTCGTAATCCTTCGGATCGAAGGTGGTTTCCTTCTGCTTGATCAGCGCTTCGGCGAGCTGGAGCATTTCCGGGTCGGGTTTGCCTGCCGGGATGTTGCCGAAATATTCAGCCGTGCCACGCACTTCGTTCGGGTTCCTCAACGTGCACACGAACATGCCGTTCTCGCGCGCGCCGATCGTTACCACCCGCTCGCGGCTGGACAGCACCAGCCGCGCGATCGCCAGCTTGCCGGATTTGCGCATGGCTTCGCGCAGCACGGCGAAGGTTTCCTCCGCCATTGCCCCGTCCGGCGCCAGGTAATAGGGCGCGTCCTGATAGATGACATCGACCTCGCCCTCGTCGACGAAGGCCTCGATGTTCATCGTGTGGTTGGATTCGATGCGCACCGCGTCGAGGTCGGCTTCATCGATGATGATGTACTGCTTGTCCTCGTACTCGTAGCCCTTGACCAGGTCCGAGCGCTCGACGAGCCCGAGTTCGGGATCGACCGGCTTCATGTTGATGCGGTTATGGGTCTTCTTGTGCAGCTGATTGAACGAGATGCGCTCGCTGGTCGTCGTCGCCGGATAGAGCCGGACCGGACAGCTGACGAGGCTGAGCTTGAGATAACCCTTCCAACTTGCCCTGGGCGCCATGATACACTCCTACGCGGCCATGCACTGATACTGCTCAGCGCTTTTCGTCCGAAGGACGATTGACGCCGTGGAAATCCTACACCGACCCCGCATGATACCGGCAAATCCCTGACGAAGTGTTTTAGGGCGCTGGAGGGGTTGTTGGGGAGAATAATTCAAATTGTAAGAAGCGTCGATGGACTGGAATTTTAAACGCTGGCGGGACCACCGATCGGGGCGGCCCTTATCTCGCGCCTACTTCCTCGCCCCCTCGAATACCGGCAAATCCCGCGCAAAATCCTCGATATCCGCCCAGGGATCGCCCGACGTCTCCAGCAGCCCCGGCAGCGAGGAATAATTCAGGTCCTGCGGCGCGTCGATCGCCTCCAGGTCGCTCCAGCTCACTGGCGTCGAGGCCGGCAGATTGGTGCGGGCGCGCAGTGAATAAGGCGCCGCGGAAGTGTGGCCGCGCGCGTTGCGGTGATAGTCGATGAAGATGCGCTTCTTGCGGTTTTCCTTGCCCATGGTGGTGGTGAATGTGTCGGGCGCGGTCGCCGCCAGATGCGTGGAGATGGCGCTGGTCGCCTGGTGCAGCTTCTTCCAGTTCTGCTTGGGTGTCACCGGCACGGTGATATGGATGCCGTTGCCGCCGGACGTCTTGGCGAACGGCACCAGCCCCAGCCCCTCGAGCTCGCCCTTGATGTGGACGGCGGCTTCCACCACTTCGCGCCAGGAAATCCCCTCGCCCGGGTCGAGGTCGAAGACGATCTGGTCGGGTTTGTCCAGGCTCAAGCGATGCGTGCCCCAGGTGTGGAACTCGACGACGCCGAACTGCGCCAGCGCCAGATAGCCCTTTGCCCCCTCGACCGAGAGGTAGGATTTGGTCTCGCCCTCGGAATTGGTCGCCTGGAACGTCACCACCGAGGGCGGCATGCCGGTGAAGGCATGGCGCTGGAAGAAGCAATCCTTTGGCAGGCCGGTCGGGCAGCGCACCAGCGACACCGGGCGGCCGAGGATGTGCGGCAGCATGAAGTCGCCGACCAGCGCGTAATAGACGGCGATGTCGAGCTTGGTCGGCCCGGTCTTGCCGAACAGCCTCCGCTCCGGATTGGTCACCCAGATGGTGGCGAGATCCGCCTCCGAGATCAGCCGCTTGCGCTTGGCCGAGACCGGCGTCGACAGGCCGACATCCCTGAGACCGCGAAATACGCCATGGCGCAACGCATTGTCCGCCGTGCGGTTGGCGTAATGGATGCGCGCCGAAAACAGCGGCTTCACCCAGTGCATCTCGCGCATGATCTCGCGCGGCACGCCTTCCGGCGCCGTGGCGCCGGAAGTCAGCGGCTCCAGCCGGGCGAGCAGGTCGGCTGCCGTCTCGGCATCGAAGCCGGTGCCGACCTTGCCGCGATAGTGCAGTTCGCCTTCCTCCCACTCGGCCATGCCGAGTGCCGCCAGCCCTTCCGCCGCGTCCGAAATCGTGTAACCCGCAATGACGAAATCGTCCTTCTGCAGCGCCTTGCACTTGGTCCAGCTCTTGGTGCGGCCGCTCTGGTAGATCGCGGAGGCGCGCTTGGAAATGACGCCTTCGAGCCCGAGCTCCGTCGCCTGGTCATAGAGCCCCTGCCCGGAGCCCTCGACATGGTCGGAGAACTGGATGGCGGAATTCGCCCCGAGCCCGCCAAGCAGCTCGGCCAGCAGCGCCTTGCGCCGGATGAGCGGTGCTTTCAGCAAGTCCCAGCCGTCGAGATGCAGGAGGTCGAAGGCATAGAAATGCAGCTTGCTGCCGGCGCCCTCGGCCAGCGCGTCCTGCAGCAGCGCGAAGCGGCTGATGCCCTTGGCGTCGAGCACGACGATCTCGCCATCGACGATCGCCTCGCGGCACGGCAGTTTGGCGAAGGCATGCGGCAGGTCGCCATAGCGCTTCGTCCAGTCGATGCCGCCGCGGGTGATCAGCCGCACCTGCCCGTCGGACAGATGCGCCATGGTGCGGTAGCCGTCGAATTTGATCTCGTGCAGCCAGAGTTCGTTGGTGTTCTCGGCAGGGCCTTCGCCGCCCGGCGGCCTAAGCGCCTGCGTCGCCAGCTGCGGCTCGATGCGGCTGAGCGCCGGCGCCTTCACCGCGCCGGGCAGTTCGCCGGGTTTCAGGGAACCCGGCTTTGGCGCGGACTTCGCCGCCGGTTTCGCGGCGGCCGCCAGCTCCTCGATGCGCAGGCCGGATTTCACGCTTTCCGGCCGCGCCTCCAGAATATTCAGCGCCGTGTCGGCGGCGAGGTCGCGCTCCTTGAACAGCAGCCAGTTCTTCTTGTTCTCGTCCTCGCCGGGCTTGGGCTTCAGGCGGGTCAGCATCCAGCCGCCATTGAGCTTTTCGCCGCTCAGCCGGAACTTGAAAGCGCCGGTGCGCAAGCTCTTCTCGACATCGTCCATCGGCGCCCAGGTGCCGGTGTCCCAGACGATCATCGGCCCGCCGCCATATTCACCCTCGGGAATGACGCCCTCGAAATCGATATATTCGAGTGGATGGTCCTCGGTCTCGACCGCCAGCCGCTTGTCGGCCGGGTTGAGCGAAGGTCCGCGCGGCACCGCCCAGCTCTTCAGCACGTCGCCGACCTGCAGGCGCAGATCATAATGGTCCGCGGTGGCGTGATGCTTGTGGACGACGAAGCCGTTGCCGTCGCCGGTGATCGGCCCGCCGGCCGGTTCCGGCGTCTTGGAAAATTCGCGCTTGGCGCGATAGGTCTTGAGTTTGGCGGGAGCGGGCATGGTCAAGGACCGAAGCGCTTGGCAAGCAGGAGCAACCGCCGCGTTCCGGAACGGATGGAAGTCACGCTCTCAATCGTCGGCAGCCGGGGTCAGCTCGAGCTCGGCCGGCGACAGGCCCTGCTGCAGCTGGGCGAGCCGGAACTCATCCACCCAATAGGCCTCGCCGTCGACCAGCACGCGTGCGCGGTAGGCCCCGTCCGAAAAGCTTTGCGCTGTGATGTAGACCTTGTGGGCGTCGAGCGCCTTGCGCACCGCGGCGCGCTTGGCATTCTGGCCGGTGACGGGACTGAACATGACGCTGCCCTCGGTCGCCCTGACACATCAGGCGACTGGGCTCAAGGATGACGGAGACACGCCTTGCTGTCAATTTCGGGCATGAACACGGCGCGGACCGGCAAAATCTCGCAGGCAGTCCGGACCGGAGCTGTTTTCAGCTTGCCGGCCCGGAACCACCCACCGCCTTGTGTCCTTCCCAAGACAGTGGACCAGATAAAAGCGTCGTCGCCGATCCGCTTTGACATGGATCAACCGCATCGCCGTGCGGGCACCGGCCGGCGGTCGAGATGGCGATGCGCGGAATATCTTCTGGCGCCGGCCCCATGCCGTTGGTCTCGCGAAAACCCGCATCCCTGTCGAAATACGCTCCCGGCGAACGACATTGGTGCGGCGCCGACGCGGCGCGGTCACCTCAAACAGGGAGCACCACCATGGCCAAGATGCTTGTCATCTACAAAACCCCCGCCGATCCGGCGGCCTTCGAGCGCCATTACCACGACATTCACGTGCCGCTGGCCAAGCAATTGCCCGGACTGCGGCGCTACGAGATCAGCCGGCAGCCGATCATGAATGTCCTGCCTGGCGAGACACCTTTCAGGGTCGCCATCCTCTATTTCGACAGCCTGGAGGCCATTCGCACGGCCTTTGACAGCGAGATCGGCCGGGCCTGCGCGGTGGACCGGCGCAAACTCGCCGGGGATGACGATCTGGTGACGATGCTGCTCTTCGACACCGAGGCGCTGTGAGCGGTCACCTCGTCGCGCGCGATTGCTGCTCCCGAAGCCACCTCGGGAGCAGCAATTCTCCAATTCTTCAATTCGTCAATTCTTCAATTCTTCAATTCTTCAATTCTTCAATCGCCGAAACCGCCGCATCACGCCCTGCACGGCCTTGTACAGCCCGGGCTTGGAGCGCACGAAAAGTTCGGTCTTCCCGCGCAGTTGGATATAGGTCGTCGAGCCCCGGCCGCGCAGCGTCACCGCCTCGCACAATTCTGCCAGCACCGCGCTCGAAGCGCCGATGTGCTGCTTGTAGCCCTGGCTTCCGACCGACAGGTCGAAACAGTCGAGCCCCTGCGTCACTCCCCACATCATCAGCTTGCCAATCGTCGTCAGGCCTGGCGCGGCGTTGGCCACCGCGTCCTGATCGATCCCGAGCAGAAGCGCGTGCAAGGTGCCCTTCATGACAAGCACGTACATGACCGCGAGATAGGCTTCACCGACGCGCAGCCCAAACAGCCGCACGGAGCCGTCGGACAGGCCTTGCAGGGCGGCGTTGCGGTAGAAATCGACGACCGGCGCCTGCGTCAGGAGGTCGAAGCGCCCGAGCTCGCGGAAGCGGTTGAGCCTGAGCTCGAGCAGGGTCGCGAAATGCGCCTCCACCATGTCGGGCGTCTCGGCTTCGACCAGATCGAGCTTGCCCATCTGTTCGAAACGGCGGCAGTGCTTGTGGAAATTCTTGGCGAAGGACGATTTGCAGATGCGCTTGATCAGCGTCTGCGGATCGCCACTCAGGGCCAGGCTCGAAGCGATCTGGATGGAATCGCGCGCCTGTGAAAGCAGCGCCAGCGGATTGGCGACGCCGTGAATCTCCCGCGGAATCCCCGCTATGTGGAAGCGGTCCGTCGGCGGCAGAACGGCGCGCACCGCCGCCCAGGCGGCGTCGGCGCTCTGCGTGGTCCAGGGTCTCGCATCGGCCAGCAGCGGCGCGGAATAATCGCACACGCCGCAGCTCAGCCATTCGATCACATAATGGCCCATGGCCCGGCGGCGCATCAGCGGCAACAGCATGACCGGCGCGCCCGTATCGGCGTCGTTGACCTCGACGACCAGCAGTTCCGCGCTTTTGGGCATCAGCCGGGTTGCGATCCCTTCCACCCAGGCAAGGCCTTGATGGCCCGTGCACACGCCGGTCGCCTCGAGGCGCAGCCACAGCGGCCTTACGGAATCGAAGCTGGTGTGCAGCCGCGCGGCAAAGCGCGCGGCGGCGCCCCAACCGGCGATAATTGGGGAAAGAGGTTGGTCCGGTGCATCCCCCACCGCGACTATTCGTACTGCCTGGCCTGCCACGTACTTCTCCCGTCCGTTCAGGCCTGCTCTCAACGTCCTCCACGCGAACGCCGCAAACCTCGCATCAGTCTCTGGGCCACGTTGAGCAGCCGTGGTTTGGATCGCACGAAGGCCTCGGTCCGGTTGCGTAGATCGATGGCGTTGCTCGCCGCCCTGCCCCGCATCGTGTACCCATGGCGGAGTTCCACAAGAACCGAACCCTTGGCGCCCATATGTTCCTTGTAGCTCTGGTTGCCGACCGACAGGTCGAAATAACCAAGGTCTTGCTCGCGTGCCCACCTCATCAACCTGCCAATGATCGCCATTCCAGGTGAGACGTTGGGCACGACGCTCTGGTCCATAGCTATCAGGAGAGCATGAACAGTCCCTTGATGGACAAGCAGATATTGAACCGCGATCAGGGAGCCGCCGACGCGCAGCCCGAAGAGCCGCACCGAACCGTCCGACAAGCCCTGAATGGCCGCGTCGCGGTAGAAATCGACAACCGCCTCCTGCGTCAGCAGGTCGAAGCGGCCAAGCTCTCGGAACCGGCTGAGCCGCATCCGGACCAGTTCGCCGAAGATTTCCTCCACCTGGTCCGGCGAAACGGCCTGGACGAGTTCCACATCGCCGAGCCTTTCGAGCCGGCGCCAGTCCTTGCCGAATTCCTTGACGAAAGATGGCCTGCAGAGACGCTTGAGCACGGTTTCCGGGTCGCCGTCGATGGCAAGGCCAAAGGTGGTCTGCACGGAATCGCGCGTGGTCGTCAGCAAGGCCAGGGGATTGGCGACGCCGCTGATCTGCTGCGGTATTCCCGTGATATGGAAGCGATCCGCCGACGGCAGCACGGAACGCACCGCCGCCCACGCCGCCTGCGCCGATTGGGCGGTCCACGCACCCGCATCGGCCAGCAGCGGTGCCGAATAGTCGCACACGCCACAGCTCAGCCACTCGATCACCCGATGCTGGAAGGCCGAGCGCAGCATCAGCGGCACCAGCATCAAGGGCGCGCCCGTCACCGCGTCGTTCACTTCAACGATCAGCGGCTCCGCGCCTGCCGGCATCAGCCGCGCCACGATCCCCTCGACCCAGGCAAAATGCTGGTGGGCGGTGCAGACACCGTCCATTTGGAAGCGCAGCCAGAGCGGCCTGACCGCTTCAAGGCTTGTGTGCAATCGCGCCGTGTAGGCATCGTTTGCGGGGACAGTCACGGGACGGGAGGCTTCCGCCACGGGCAAGCCGTCATCCACCGCAGCAATTTGCATCGCCTGGCCAGGCACATCCATCTCCTATCGCTTTACCGCGGCGAACGTGAGCGCCCGCCGCCAGGAGCCCAAACGGCTGTTACGCTGCTGGTCCGGATGCTCGATGTTCCACATGCGGTGGTGCGCGAAATACCATGATGCCGCGAGCACGAAGGTCTCGGAGACCGCGGAACCCAGCAGCGCCCATGGTGGGGACGCAACGGCCAGCAGGATGGCTATCAGCGCCAGCCCGACGATGGCGCCGCCCATGGTGATGAAGGCGACGATACGGAAATCACCGAATATCTCCAGGACGATGCGGGGCATGATGTAGAGCATGATCGGGATAAAATTCGCCGTCACGAAAAGCCCGATGAACCCGACCGAGGCATCCTGCAGAGCCTGGGACTTTATCATCGGCAGGACGAACAGGATGGCGCATCCATAGGCCAGGCCGCCGAGCCCCATGACCACCGACCAGATCTTCGCCTGAGACCAGACGCGGCGCGTTTCATTGCGCCGCATCAGCTTGGCGAGTTCCGGCTGGGTCATGTTGACGAAAGCAAGACTGATGATGCGCAGCGGCGCGAACAGCACGATCACCGCCGCCAGCGGCGCGTAAGCAGCGGGTCCGGCAATGCCGGCGACCAGCAGTGCCAGGCATTGCCCCTGGATGTTGGTGGTGGTCGCGCTGAAGGCCGACCAGCACAGCTGACGCCAGAGTCTGGTGTAGCGCCGCCGTGTCGGCATGCGGAAGCTGATGCGAAGCGTGCGCGGCGCCAGCCGGGCCAGGACGAGGATGCCGATCACATTGGCAGCGGCAAGGGCATAGAACACGGTCTGCAGCGCGGCCTCGGCGAACCAGATCGCCAGGCCGGCGAACACGGTGCCTGCGATTGTGAAGGCCGCGTCGCTGACGGAGACGATCACCTGCTGGCGGCGCGCGAAGAATGCCGTGCGCATATGGCTGCGCAGCGACCAGGCACCGACGAAGCAGCCGGCCGCAATGCCGCTCGGGTCGCCAAGGAGGCGCATCAGCACAGCCGTGCCGACGGCCATCAGCAGCGACACCACCAGCGCCGCGGATCCGAAGGCCACGTCATGGGCATCGACGCCGGCGCTGTTGCTGCTCTTGCCCATCCATATCGAGGCCGGAACCGCGGTGAGCGACCTGATGTAGGACAGGCCGACGCCGCCCATCACCATGGCGATGGCGAAAAGGCCGTAGCCTTGCGCCGACAGCATGTGCAGCAGCGCGATGTTGAGGGCGAAATGAAAGCCGCTCTGCATCGCCTCACCACCGATCATCAGCACGAGGCGCCGCACCAGATGGAGGGGGAACTTCACGGCCTTGTCTCCACCTGGCGGGTGCTGGCCGTCCGGCCCGGCCTTGCAATGGCAGCCTTCAGCTTGTCGGCGGCGATCGCCGCGATCGCGGCCGCGGCGACCGGTTCGCTGAACACCGTCTCGTAGCGCTTGCGCCCGGCGGCGACGAAACCGCACCACGTTTCAGGGGCGAGGATGATCTCCTGCAACTTCGCGGCCAACGCCGCTGCATTGCCTGGCGGAACATGCCAGCCGGTCTCGCCGTCGGCGACCACTTCGACCAGCCCGCCGATCGCCGACACCAGCGGCGGCCGGCCATAGGCCATCGCCTCGATGGCGACACGGCCGAGCGATTCCGGACGCCGCGACGGCACGGTGACGATGTCGGCCCAGCGATAATGCTCCGAAGGGTCAGGGATGAAGGGCAAGGCGCTGACCTGTCCGGCCAACCCCATGGTTTCGACCAGTTCCGCCAGGGCGCGTTCGCGCTCGACGCTTTCGAAGGCGCCGCCGACCAGCCGCACCTCGATCCTTGACCTGAGTTCGGCCGGCAGCGAGGCGATCGCCTGCAGAAGCACTTCCTGGCCCTTGATCCGGTTGACGCGGCCGAGCAGCAGCACCCGCAGCGGGCGCTTGCCGTCATAGGTCATCGCCTCCGCCGCCGCCGGACCGGCAACGCCATTATAGACGACATAGGAGCGCGCCGATCGCGGTTCGCCGAACGTGTCGCGCGTCGCTTTCGAGTTGAAGATGAGATCGGCATGGCTCCAGTGCATGAGCCCGACGAGGATCCGGCGCAGCACGCCTTCGGGAATTTCATGAATGTGCAGCAGCGCCTTGGAAGGCAGCAGGCGCGAGGCCAGCGCATAATCGGCGACGATCGAAGTGTTGACATAGACGAGGTCGCAAACGCTGAGGCGCCGCCATGCCCGCCACAGCGCGACCGGCAGCCGCGCCATCTCGATGGTCGCCAGCCTCAGCATCGCCTGGCGCCTGAGCACCCAGAGCGGCTCGAAGACGATGCGGCTGGCATGGGGCTGAAGGATTTCGACGATCGGTCCGCTGCGCGGCAGGACCACTTCGATGTTGGCCGACGGAAACGCGGCGCGCAGCGCCGCCACGCTCTCCGCGAAGCTGCGGTCGGAGCCGTAGAGTTCGTAGCCCTGATGGATGCAGGCAATCCGCATCTTCACGCGCATCTTTCTGCCAGGGGTGGTGTGACGATTCCGCCGCCTGACCATACCGGCGACCGGAAACGTCAAGCCCAACACCCCTTTGGACTTCACTGGTTTTAGTGCGGTCATGAAACGGATCTGGATCCGGTTCACCACACCAACGCTGCACGCCTTCCGCCGATTCCGGCGCGCAGAAGTCCATCAGCAAGGTTCATGCCGGGCTAATATATCCATTCGCGGGCCGACTGACCCCGGCATCGCCTCGTTTCGGTACACATACGTTCGGAAAGTTGACCGATAGTGAAACAACGCCGGCGGCTGGAACAAATATTTTACAACCCGAATGCGACAATGGCTGGAATCGGGCCTGGCAGGCATTTTGCAGGGCCGGGTTTTGAGACGGGACAGCCCTCCACAGCGGGTCGGACGGATTTGAAAGCGCCAGCAGCCATGAAACCGGAACAGCCTTCCATCCTGATCCTGGGAACGCGCGGCATCCCCGCGGCCCATGGCGGCTTCGAGACCTTCGCCGAGAGACTGGCGCTTTTCCTGGTCGCACGGGGCTGGAAGGTCGGCGTCTACTGCCAGGAAGAGGTCGAGCGGGTCGACCAGAGGGTGCGCCTCGACAGCTGGCGCGGCATCGACCTCATCCACGTCCAGGTCGCCTCGAAAGGCCCGCGCGCGACGCTGGAATTCGACTGGCAATGCGTGCTCGACGCCGCGCGCCGGCCCGGCGTCTGCCTGGTGCTCGGCTACAATGGCGCGGTCTTCCTGAGCTGGCTCAGGCTGATGCGTCGCAAGGTCATCACCAATATGGACGGCATCGAGTGGCGCCGCCCCAAATGGGGGCGCGCGGCGCGCACCTGGTTCTGGCTCAATGAGTGGATCGGCGCCTGGGCTTCGCACAGGCTGGTCGCCGACCATCCGGTCATTGCCGATCACCTGGCGACGCGCCGGCCGCGCAGCGCCATTTCCACCATCGCCTATGGCGCCGATCCGGTGACATCGGCACCCGAGGCGCCGGTGCGCGCGCTCGGCCTCGAGCCCGGAAAATACCTGATCTCGATCGCGCGGATCGAGCCCGACAACAGCATCCTGCCGATCGTCGAAGCCTTCTGCAGCCGCAAGCGCGACATGAAGCTGGTGGTGCTGGGCACGCTGTCCGACCAGATCCCCTATCATGTCGCGGTCCGCAAGGCGGCGAACGCCTCCGTGGTCCTGCCCGGCGCCATCTACGATCAGGCGGCGGTGAAGGCGCTGCGATACCATGCGCGCGCCTATATGCATGGCCACACGGTCGGCGGCACCAACCCGTCGCTGGTCGAGGCGCTGGCCGCCGGCAACATGGTGATCGCGCACGACAATCCCTACAACAGATGGGTCGCCGGAGCCGCCGCCATCTATTTCACCGACACGCAAAGCTGCGCCGAGCGGATGCAGCAGGCGATGGAGGACGACGCGCTGGTCAAGGCCTGCGGCGAGGCCGCCAGGACACGCGCCCGCGAAGCGTTCCGCTGGGAGGATGTGTTGCTGGCCTACGAGAATGAGGCCTACCGGCTTCTCGGCGTGAGCGCCGCGAGAACGGCCGCGATCGACCGCCCCTCGCCCGGCGCGGTATGACGGGCTGGTCGCGCCGGCGGCTTCTCACCACCGCGCTGTCGACGGCGCTGGTGCCTGCCGCTGCATCGCTGGCGCCACTTTCCGCCTCGTCCGCCCTTGCCGCCAACGGCGCATGGCGTTTCCGCCGTGGCGTCAACGCCTGGCCCTGGTTCTCGCTGACACGCGAATTTCCCGCGCCGCGCACCGATTATGACTGGCCGCCCTTCCAGTCGCAGCGGCCGGTGCCGACCCCGGACGACCTTGGTCGGCTACGCCAAACCGGGCTCGATTTCATCCGCCTGCCGGTCGATCCCGGCCCGTTCCTGGCCGCCGACACCGCCACGCGCGGCAAGCTGCTGGACATGCTGGATGCTGCCGTCGCCGCCACGCTCGACGCCGGTCTCGGCATCATCGTCAACGTCCAGGCCAATGGCGCCACCCATTACTGGAATCCCGACCGCATGCTCTCCAGCACCCAGGCTCCGGCCTTCGACCTCTACCGGGCGCTGGTCGGCGAGCTTGCCGGCAGGCTGGCGCGCTTCACCCCAGGCATGGTGGCGCTGGAGCCGGTCAACGAACCGGCGCAATCCTGCGATTCCAACGTCTGGTCGCAGGTCCAGTCAGCCCTGCTGACAGCGGCCAGGGCGTCGTCCCGCACCTTGCCGCTGGTCGTCACCGGCGGCTGCGGCTCGATGGTGAGCGGGCTGGCGGCACTCGATCCGGCGCCGCTGGCATCCTTCGAGCCGATCCTGTTCACCTTCCACTTCTACGAGCCCTATCTGTTCAGCCACCAGGGCGCCCCCTGGATGCGCGAGCCGGTCTACCGTTCGCTGAACAATGTGCCGTGGCCGGCCTCCGCCGGTTCGCTCGAACAGACGCTCGCCTCCGTCAGGGCGCGCATGGCGCAGGATGCCGAGACCCCGGAAGCGGACAAGCAGGCCGCCTATGCCGAAACCGAGCGCGTGCTGAAAGTCTATTTCGACGCCCGGCCCGACCGCTGGTTCATCGACAAATATCTCGGCCAGGCGCGCGACTGGGCCGACAGGAACAGCATCGCCCCGGAGCGCGTCATCATGGGCGAATTCGGCGCCCTGCGCACCGACGCCCGCTACACCGCCGCCCCCAACCCCGACCGCGCCCGCTACATTTCCGACGTCCGCCAGAGCGCCGAGGCGGCCGGCTTCCCCTGGGCCTTCTGGGACCTCTTCGACGGCATGGGCATGATGGACGACACCACGCGGGCGCTGGATCCGGCGATGGTCGAGGCGCTTGGGTTGAGGATGCCGGGGTAGACATCACGTTCTACACAGGCAATCGTCGCGTTCTGTCGTACAGCGCTACCTTGGCGCCCTTCGCGGCATCACCGCCGGCCGGTACAGCACCAGCGCGATCACCACGAATTTGGTCATCAGCGTCGTCTTCGACGCCAGGCTTTCGGAGGTGTTGAGCAGGATCAGCCAGCCCAGCATCAGCAGCCAGATGCCGGCATGGCAGCGGCGCGCCACTTCGTGCATGAACAGCGCGAAGCCGACAAACAACAGCAAGGTGAAGAAGGCGCCCTGATAGAGGACCATGCGGATGACCGGGTTCTCGATGCCCTGTTCGAGGCCGCTGATGCGGCGCAGGCTTTCGATGAGGTCGATATCCGGCCCCACGATCAGGTCGCGCAGTTCGAAATGTTTGAACAGTTCGAACATCTCGACCCGGGCATTGGCGCTGCCGGAGTCCGATACGAAGCGCTCGAGCAGCGCATCGAAAAAGCCGTATGCCGCCGCGACCGCGATGACCACCGGCACCAGCGCGGCAAGGATCAGGCCGAGCGCCGCGCCAAGCAGGTTGACGCGCCCCGAGCGCAAGCCGCGCAGCCCCTGGATGAGCAGGTAGCAGCCGCCGAGCACGATGGTCAGCACCATCGCGGAGCGGCCGCCAAAGGCGACGAGGGCCGCAAATTGCAGGCCGATCAGTCCGAGCCGCAGCGGCATGGACAGGGATCTCGAACCGGAGAGCAGCGCCAGCACATAGATCGAGGTGACCGTGGCATTGGACAGCGGATGACCCTGAAGCGCCGTCGAGCGCAGGTCGCTCATGAACACCTCGCCGTCGAGGCGATAGGGGAAGAGCAGCGTCTTGGTGGCGAACTCGAACAGAGCGAGCAGCGCGTTCACGGTCATGATGGCGTGAACGACGGTCTGCATCCGAGCAAATGTCTTCTCGTCGTCCTCGGCCAGCATCATCACCAGCAGCGCCGGCGCCACGAAAGTGTCGATCATGCCGGCCATGCCGGGGCGCTGCCTGACGACGACAACCACCAAAAGCACGATCGAGATGACCGCCATCAGCGTGCTGGCCGGCCGCCGGTCGGCGACCGCCACCATATAGCCGACCGGGTTGCCGAAGGTGCAGGCGCGCCAGGCAAACACCAGCACGAGCAGATAGGTCGACGGATGGATCTTGGTCGCCGGGTTGCCGGTCAGGCCATCGTAATTGTAGCCCACCAGCCACAGCATGCCGCCGGAGATGGCGAACAGCAACGCCACCGTCATGACCAGGCCGAAGCGCGTCACCCAGTCGACGGTATCGCCGGCGCGGGCGGGGGCTTGGCCCGAACCGGCCCAGCCGACTGCCGGGTTGGCCGTCCGGGTGGCGGTCCCGGTCGCGGCCATGTCAGGCCGCCTCGTCGACCAGCAAGGCGCCGGTCGGCAGCCGTCCCATGACGGAAATGGCCTGCGAGGCCGCCGTGACGTCGCGCATCGGTGTCGAGTTCAGCGTCGCGACCATCACGATCTCGTCGACCATGGCGACCAGCGGCGAGGCGTTGAGATTGTCGGCCAGCGCGCCGCCGTCGACGACGACGAGGTCGAAGTTGCGGCCCGCCTGGGCCAGCATGTGCTGCGTGAAATACACGCCCTGCGCCTCGGAGAAGACGGCCTTTTGCCGGCCCCTGCCCAGCACCGCGACATTGCTGCCCGGGATGTGCTGGCTGAGTGCTTCGAAGGCATATTCGCCGCGCAGCACGTCGAGCAGGCCGGGCTGCTGCTCCTTCTTGCCGCTGCCGGTATTGGTGTCGATTAACAGGACGCGGCTGCCCCTGGCGGCCGCGGCATTGGCGAGCAGCCGCGCCACCCGGCCGCGATGCGCGGCGTCTTCCGGCGGCGACGTCAGCAGGATGGACGGCACCAGCGGCCAGTTCGGCGGGCGCCGACTGGAGGCGAACAGCCGCCTCAGCGCCAGGCCCGCGACCGCATCCGTCTTCTGGCCGGCCGCGGCGGCGGCGCCGCCGAAAGGCCACCAGCGGCGGCCACTGCCCGCCTTTGCCGGCAGCACGCCGAACACCGGCGCGTCGATGGCCGATTGCATCTGCGCGCTGGAAAGCACGGTCGGCGAGGAATATTCCGCGATCAGCGCCAGCGCGGTGCCCAGCCCCAGCCCGCCGAAGAGGGCGCCGAGAACCAGCAGCGGCAAGGGCGGCCAGCTCTTCTTCAAGGCGGGCATGGCGTTGGAGATGATGCGCGCATTGGTGCTGTCGACATTGATCTGCTCGCGCGTTTCCTGCGCCCGCTGCAGATAGGTGGCGTAGACCGAGCGCACCGCCTCGAGGTCGCGCTGCAATTCGCGCAGCTTGACCGAGGCCTGGTCGGTGTCGAGCGACTTGCTCTTCATGCCGGCGACCTTGGCCTCCAGTGCCTGCTGGTTGGCCAGCGCCCGCTCGTAGTCGGTTTCGGCGGCAGCGCTGATGCGGCCGAGTTCGCGCGCGATGAGGGCGCGCGTGTCGCGCAGCTGCTGCTGGGCGGCGATCATCGAGGGGTGGCGCGGCCCAAGTTCAGTGCCGAGCTGCGAGACCTGGTCGACAAGCGTCGCCTCCTGCGCCCGCAGGCTCGAGATGACCGACGAGCGCATGGCTTCCGAAGTGGCGTCCGGCGCACCGCCGGAGCGGCGCAACTGGTCGACCTGCGCCTTCAGCGCCGCGGTGCGGCTCTGCGCCGCCGAAAGCTGCGTGTTGATCTCGGTCAGTTCCTGGTCGCTGACCAGATTGCCCGCCGCCATCACCATGTTGTGGGCGGATTTGTAGGCCTCGACGGCGTTCTCGGCCTGCTGCACGCGCTTGCGCTGCTCCTCCAGCCGCGCGGTGATGGAATCGGAAGCGTCCGTGGCCATCTTCGCGCGCGCGCTCGCCTGGTCGGCCAGGTAGGCCTGCGCGATGGCGTTGGCGAGCTTCGCCGCCTTGTCGGCGCTCTTGGCGGTGACGATCACGTCGAGCACCAGCACCTTGTCGGCACGCTTCACCGCCAGCCGCCGGCGCAGCGCGTCGAGCGTCTTGCCCGTACTGTCGGTTTCGGCCGACCCCGAGCCCAGCACGCCGCCGAGCAGGCGGCCCAGCAATCCGCCCTGCCCGTTGAATTCCGGATCCTCGGTCAGGTTGGTCGCCTCGATGGCCCGCAGCAGCACGCCCGTCGACTGGACGACGCTGACCTGGCTTTCCACCATGGTGATGCCGCCATCGGGCGGAACGCGGCTCGGATTGACGTCGTTGGTGACCACCTGCAGGTCTTGCGGATCGATGAGGATTTCCGCCACCGAGCTGTAGAGCGCCGGCGTCATCAATCCATAGACCAGCGCCCCGAGTGTCAGCAGCGCGGCGGTCAGCAAGATCAGGAAACGGCGGCGCACCAATATGCGCTTCACGTCACCCAGCTCGACGGTCGAGGATGCATAGGGCGCCGTCGGCACTGGCTCCGGCGCATATTGCATCGCCTCAGGAGCGGGTTGTTGCGGCAACGAGAGCAGGGATGATTGCAAAGGTCGCTCCGACAACACTCCGTGTGCCTGCAAGTGTAAATTGCAGCTTCGACCTAGCTATTCCTCCAACTGTTAAAACACTGTTAATTATGTTGAGAGCTCTTCTGATTTTTGGCACGGAGTTTGCCTAATAAAGGCACGTGCATGTCGACACGGGCGCTGGTGAGCAGGAGACGGATGGAAATGGGGCAGCAGATCAGTCCAGACCATCCGCGCGGCCATCTCTCCTGCCCTATTTTCGAACACCGGCCAGACACCGATGAAGATTCTAGGGGTGCGACATGCAAGTGAGCCTGCGCCTGGACAGCGAATGCGTCCGCGCTTTTCATCTGCTGCTGGCGCAGCGCCTGGCGGCACTGGCCCAGGTCGAGGTGTCCGTCGATGCCAGGCCGGCCGGAAGCGGCATTCCAGGCAGCGCCGCGGCATTGTTCCAGCTTGAGACAGCCATCCATGGCCTGCCGGCGGACGGGCTGGCCAAGCGCCAGCCGCTGTCGGCGCTGGCACCCTATCGGACGCAGCCGCCCGCCTCTGCCGATCTGGTGATCGACCTCTGCGGCGACGTGAAGCTGGAAGGAACGCGGGTCTGGCGCGTCACCTATGACGGCGCCGCCGGCGAAGCAGCCTTGCTGGCGCTGATCCTGGACGGACGTACGCCGATTGCCCGCATCGAGGAGAGCGGCGCCACCGTCGCCGAAGGACGCCTGGGCACCGAATATGGCGGCATCGCGTTGGCCTCTTTCCAGGACATGCTGGCGCGCACCGCAAGCCTGATCCTCGCGGCAATGCCCCCCTCGGCAGTGAATGGTGCGGCGCGGGCCGCCCTGCCGGTGCTGCCCGAACCGGCGCAGGCCGGTGGCCCGCCACCGATACCCTCCACCACCAAGCTCGGCATCAGGGCGGGCAAGGCGCTGGCGCGGCGCATCGTCCAGAAGATCTACCATCTCTGCTACAACGCCCCCCACTGGAAGGTCGGCTGGCGCGAGACCAAGGGGCAGGATCTGTTCGATCTGCGCGCGCATCCGGCAACCGGCTGGCAGGTGCTGCCCGACGACGGCAGCCGCTTCTACGCCGATCCGTTCCCGATCCTGTACCAGGGACAAGTGACCCTGTTCGTCGAGGACTATATCCATCGTCTCGGCCGGGCCATCATCTCCGCCGTGCCGTTCGGTCCGTCGGGGCCGATCGGGCATCCCGAGCCTGTGCTCGACCTGCCCTACCACCTCTCCTACCCCTTCGTCTTCGAGCGCGACGGCGAGGTCTGGATGGTGCCGGAAAGCTGCGCAAACCGCACCGTCGATCTCTACCGCGCCACCGCCTTTCCCGGCGGATGGGTCAAGGAAGCGACGCTCTTGTCCGACGTCATCGCCAGCGACGCCACTCTGGTCGAGCATGGCGGGCGCTGGTGGCTGTTCGCCACTGTCCGGGACGGCGGCGGCGGCGCCTTCTCCGATGCGCTGCATCTGTGGTCGGCGCCCGACTTCCGCGGCCCCTGGACACCACATCCCAAAAACCCCGTGCTGGTCGACATCGCCTCGGCGCGGCCGGCCGGCCGCATGGTCAGGCGCGGCAACGACCTGCTGCGTCCGGTGCAGGATTGCCGCAGGAGCTACGGCGCCGCCCTTGGCATCGCACGCGTCGCTCACCTTGATTTGAACGGCATGGAGCAAGTCGTCGAGACCATCTTAACTCCTGGCGCGCTATGGAATGGGCGCAAGCTGCACACGCTCAACGAGGCGGGCGGCCTGGAGTTCATCGATGGCTCGGCGATCGCGCCGCGCTGGAAACAGAAGCGTTCGCCGTTAACGTAAACAATCGTTACTACCAGCCACCCGCGCTGGTTGCTTGAGGTTGATATGGGGCCGGAAGATATTTCCACTGCGGACTATGACAGGCGCTAGATGACCAGCAGAAAGGCAAAGACATGACCACCGCCGCGGCTGGCCCGACCGAAGTCGACGTAGCGATCATCGGCGCCGGAATGGCCGGCACCACCCTGGCAACGCTGTTGGCAAACGCCGGCCGCAAGGTGGCGCTGATCGATCCGCACCGCGTTCATCATGACGAGTTCCGGGCCGAGAAGATCGGCGCGGACCAAATGCAGCTGTTCGAGAAGCTCGGCATCGACAAGATGGTCATGCCGCTCGTCACCCGGTTTACCGACATCGATGTCTTCCGCCTCGGTCAATTCTTCGCCCGCGAAAAGAAGTGGGAGTACGCATTTTCCTATGGCAGGTTGATCAACGGCCTGCGCGACGCACTGCCGCCGCAAGTGCCGATCACCGTCGGCAAGGTGGCCGAGGTCTCGACCGGACCTGACCGGCAGCGGCTTGTGCTGGCCGACGGCGCCGTCATCGATGCCCGCCTGCTGGTGGTGGCCACCGGCCACAGCGAATCGGTGCGGCGCACCATCGGCGTCGAGCGCATCGAATTGTCGAAGGCGCATTCGCTGTCGATGGGATTCGACCTCGCTCTTGCGCGGCGTGACTGCGCCTTTGGGGCGATCACCTGCTACGGCAAGCGAGCCTCTGACCGTGTCGCCTATCTCACCGTCTTTCCCATCGGCGACAAGATGCGCGCCAACATGTTCGTCTATCGCACCGTCGCCGAACAATGGACGCGGGACTTCCGTGCCGATCCGCAGACAATGCTCCGCGAGCTCATGCCCGAGATCGCGGCGCAATGCAGTAACTTCGAGGTGGCGAGCCCGGTCGAGGTCAGGCAGGTCAGTCTGACCACGACACAAGGCCATCGCCGCGACGGGGTCGTCTTCATCGGCGACGCATTCAGCACGACATGCCCGACGCCCGGCGTCGGCATCGGGCGGGTCATGATCGATGTCGATCAGCTCCATTCCGTTCACATTCCGCGCTGGCTGGAGACACCGGGCATGGCGGCCGACAAGATCGGCGCTTTCTATGACGACCCGGTCAAGGTGGCCTCCGATAAGGCAGGCATGCGGGTAAGCTTCTACGCCAAGCAGATCACCACCGAGACCGGACTGGAATGGCGCGTGCGGCGCCTGCGCAACAACACGGCGCGTCAGCTGATGATCATCGGCCGCAAGATGCGCCATTTGGGACCGCGGCGGGAGCCCGGAATGGCGTGAGGGTCCTCCGCTTTCTCCCGCCATCGAAGGCAGAGGCGTCTTGCCTTCTGCTTTCCCTCGGGAGAAAGGGAAGCGCGCCGGCCTTGTGATCGCGGGCGCAGCAACTGGTAGCAAACGAGCGCTAAGAGGCCGAAGGGGGCTGTCCCGCCAGCCTCAAAGGCCTACAACGCGCGAATGCTTTGATGTTGTTGCTTGCATCCGCCGCCCTACGCGGCGGGCCACATAATCCGAGGAAACCCTCACCCCAATTGCAGCCCAGCCTTCCTCGCCGCCTCGCGCAGGAACGGCAGGCCGACACCGATCACATCGTCCGGGTTCTCCGCCACCGGCCGCCAGACGGCGAGCCCGCCGGCGATGTCGACATCGACATGATTCATGCTTTCGAGCGTGATGGCGCCGGAGTAGCCGATGTCAGCGATAGCCTTCATGCAGGCCGCCCAGTCGAGCATGCCCCGTCCCGGCACGCCGCGATTGGCTTCCGAGACGTGGACATAGCCGAGATGGGGCGCCGCGGCCCTGAAGCCGGCCTCGAAACTCTCCTCCTCGATATGCATGTGATAGGTGTCAAGATGGATGAAGATGTTGTCGGCGCCGACGCGTTCGATGATGCGCGCGGCGTCGATGCCGCGGTTGATCAGATGCGTCTCGTAGCGGTTGCAGGGCTCGATGCCGAGCCTGAGCCCATGCGCCTTGGCGGCCTTGGCCGCGCGCACCAGGAACCGGCACATGCCGTCGATCTCGCCTTCGGTTGGTGCCCGTCCCGACGTCTTGCCGATCGTGCCATAGGTGACGCCGCCAAGGGCGCTGCTGCCGACCGCCTGGCAGACGCCGAAGGCCGGTTCGAGAAAGGCCAAAGCCTCGTCCGGCCGCGCGCCAACATCGAGTGAAGCCGGCAGGCCAAGCGATGGAATAAGCTCGACATTCCAGCGTTCGGCAAACGCGCGGGTGCGTCTGGTGTCGATCTCTTCGGGACGCAGCAACGGGATTTCGAGCAGGCCGATGCCGAGGCCCTTCAGCCGCTCCATCCGCGGCTCGATCAGGTCGAGGTCCCAGACCGGGGCGATGGCGAAGGTGTGCAGTCCAAAAGTGTTCATCTCAGCCTCTGTGATCGTGCGCGGTCGCGATGCTGTTGTCGCCGAGCGGCTATCGCGGGTTTGCGGAATGCGGGCCGTTGGCTGGCGAGCCAACGGATTCCCGCATCAGAACCTTGCAAGGTTCGAGCCGCGCCGTCGGCGGCCCCTCCTCGCCTTCGATCCGGGCAAACAGCGCCGCCATGGCGTGGCCGGCGATCTGGCGCACCGGCTGCACCACGGCGGCGATGGCCGGCCATGTCACCTGCATCCATTCGGCATCGTCGAAGCCGACCAGCGAAATGTCGTTGGGGCAGTGCCAGCCGCGCCGCCGGAACTCCGACAGCGCCACCAGCGTGCCCTTGAGGAACAGCGAATAGACGGCCGTCGGCCGCTTGCCCCGGCCTTCGCCCCTGTCGAATTCGCCCTTGTCGAAATAGTCACGCAGCTGCGCCCTGAGCGGCTCGACATCGGTTTCGGCAAGCACGACATCAATGCGCACATCCGGCGCCAGGTGCAGCGCGGTGGTGCGAAACCCGTCGAGACGGGCGCGCACCGTCGCCGCCTGCTCGCCGAGGCCGACGACAAGGATGTGACGGTGGCCCTTGCCGATCAGTTCGCGCGCCACTTCGGCGCTGGCCGCGGCGCTGTCGGCCGACACCGTGTCGAAGGCATCGTCGCAGAGCACCCGGTCGATCAGCACGCCGGTCATGCCGTTGGCCTTCATGAAGGCGGCGGCCGGGCCGTGCTCGTTGCGCACCGGCGCCAGCACCACGCCGGCGACCCGCCAGTCGTGCATGCGGGCGAGGATTTCCGTTTCGCGCGCTTCGGATTCGCGGCTCGACGCCGCCACCAGCGTGTAGCCGCGCTGCTCGGCCATGCTCTCGAGCTGGGTGACCATCTGGCCGAAGAACTCGCTTTCGAATTCCGGCATGATGGCGCCGATGATGCGGCGCTTGGCCCGGCGCATGTCGGAGGCCAGCGGATCGACGCGGTAACCAAGCTGTTCGATGGCGTCGAAGACGCGCTGCGCATTCTCGGGCTTCACCGTGGTGACGCCGGCCATGACCTTGGAGACGGTGGCCGCCGACACGCCGGCGCGGCTGGCCACGTCGTGGATCGACGCACGCCGTTGCTGGTCCTGCCTGTGCGCCATTGCTCCTCCTCCCGAGGCGCGGACAGAGGCATTTCTGTCCGCTGGAGAAACGAGTAAATCGATTTTTCTCGGTTGTAAATCGGTTCATCGGCGGTATTTTAGCGGAAGGCCACATCCCAAAATATAAAACGGCTTTGGGACACCGACTTGGGCAAAGCAAGAATGCGCGGCGTCGGGACCGCGTCGGGAGGAATCGTCGTGCCAAACAAGGATTTGCCGCTGGTGATCAGCGCGCCGGAACCGCGCTCGCTGGAGCTGATCTTCACGCCGCCACAACTGGCGCGCTTTCGGGCGAAATACCGCATCGTCGAAACCACGGCCGAAGACGTCGCCAAACTGCCGGTCGACGTGCTGGCGCAGGCCCGCTATATCGTCGGCCAGCCGCCGATCTCTTCCGAGACGCTGGGGCGGATGACGGCGCTGCGCTGCGTCTTCAATGTCGAATCCAACCTCCTCGACAACATGCCTTACGAGACGCTGTTCGTGCGCGGCATCCATGTCGTCACCACCGGTCTGGTCTTCGCCGAGCCGGTGGCCGAGCTTGGCCTTGCCATGGCGCTCAACCTTGCCCGCGACATCGTCGATGCCGACCTCGCCTTCCGCCGCGGCGAGGAGTTGTGGGGCGGCCACGGCAATCAGACGGCGCGGCTGCTCTCCGGCGCCAATATCGGCATCATCGGCTTCGGCGATCTCGGCCGCGCGCTGAACCGGCTGCTGACGGGTTTCCGCACCCGCACCAAAGTCTTCGATCCCTGGCTGCCGCCGTCGATCCTGATTGACAACGGCGTCGAGCCGGCCTCGCTGGACGAGGTGCTGACATCGAGCGACTTCGTCTTCGTCGTTGCCTCGGTGACCTCCGAGAACCAGGGCTTTCTCGGCGCGGACGCTTTCGCCAGCATGCGCAAGGGCGCCGCCTTCATCCTGCTCAGCCGCGCCGGCGTCGTCGATTTCCCCGCCTTGATGGCGGCGGTGAAGAGCGGCCACATCGTCGCCGCCAGCGACGTCTTCCCGGAAGAGCCGCTGGCGAGCGACCATCCGGTCCGCACCCTGCCCGGCTTCCTGCGCTCGGCCCACCGCGCCGGCGCGCTCGACATCGCCTTCAAGCGCATGGGCGACATGGTGCTGGAGGACATGGACCTGATCGACCGCGGCCTGCCGCCGCTGCGCTCCAAGCGCGCCGAGCGCGAAACGGTCTCGCGCATGCGCTCCAAGCCGGTGGACCGGAACTGACGGGGCGGGCACACCCGCTTGGTGGCGGGAGATTTGACTGATCCGGAAAGCCCACAGGCCGACGCGCGTCTCGTCGTGATGGAACAATCGTCCCCCTGACAGGTTTTGCAATAGGCCGGGCGGTGGGACGCCCGACCTACTCCAGAAGGCCCGTCACGATTCGCGTCGGTGGCGGGCCTTTTCGTTTTGCTGCGCACTCCATGGCATGAGGAACCTTCGCAACAAAGCGACGTTGGTCCTCGCCGGTCAGGCAGCAATTCGCAAAAAGGAACATTCCATGGGAAGCACAAGTGACAAGGCCTCTGGTCTCGCCAATCAGGCCGTAGGCAAGGCCAAGGAAGGCGTCGGCAAGGCGATCGGCAATGACCGCCTGCGCGCCGAAGGCACCGCACAGGAGGCCAAGGGTAAAGTCCAAAAGGCTGTCGGCGACGCCAAGTCCGCCGTCAAGGACGCGACCAACAAGACGGCCGCCGCCATCAACAAGAACCTCTAAGGTTCTTCGCTTTTCCAAAGACAATTGGAGGCCGCCGTTCGAACCGGCGGCCTATTCATTTGCGGCCGGATATCGCGCCCTACCACAATCGCCAGGTCGCGGTTCTTCAGCCCGCGGACTGGGCGGCGTGGATCAACCTGGCAAAGCCGGGAGCCGAACTGTTGCGTCCACTTCCGGCTGGAGCGCTTCTGGTGGAGACCGTGTGCCCCGAAAGTGCGTAACCGCCCGCAAAGCGAAGGCCGGCAAAGTCTACTTGCGCACGATCCAGTCCAGAATGTCCGGATCGATATCGTCAAGCCCGGTCAATTCACGCGCCAGCAGCTTGGCGTGCATGCGCCATTCGCGTTCCGCGATGCGATTTTCCACGACCGATTTTCGGAAGGCGCCGCGAAGGATCTCGCAGTCCAAGGCGGTTACCCTACTGTCTGAGTGGACCTCAGCCATTTCAGTCTCCGCGTCGAGGGCGGGAGCACCTGAGTTGGCTACCAAGCATCCGTATGCCGTGTAGAACGGACGACGCCGTAAGCCTACGCTTTCCTATAGAAATAGCGAGTCGAATCGCGGCGCGCCTGGCTTGGCCACCCCTTCAGATTTGATGTTGAAAACGGCTTCGGACGAGCGTTATAAAAATCGACGTTCCCCATTGCTTTCTAGGGAGGTTGCGATGGATAACGCAATGCCGAACGGCAAGGTTTGCCCTTGTGTGGAAGTGGTCGAGGCCTGCGGCGAATGGTTCGTCCGCGTGGTCGAGGAAGACCAGGACCTAACCCGATCTTTTGATATTGAATCCTCTGCCTTGGCCTTCGCGGAAGGCCAGAGGATGCGCTTGGGCCTTGCCGACTTCATACGGCTTTAGGACCCTTCGGCTTCAATATCCGCGCTTCGCGCAACAGCGATGTCCAATTGTTCGGCCCGAGAAAGGCGACAAGCTCGCGGGCCTGCGCGTCGGTGATTCCGGTTTTGTCGACCAAACGGCGAACAACCTCGTCCGTCGCGGCAGGTGGTTTCTCTTGCTTGTCCGTCATTTTCGGATGTCCCTTCCGTGCGCCCCAACGGCCGGCCGCACGCAATGGTTCCTGACCTGAATAAGGATTATCCCGTTGCTCCGCGCCGCCGCGCACTATTGGCCCAAGGTCCCATTCGCGGCGCCGCGATGTTGTGCGAGATTGTCGCAATATAAGCGATTGCTTGAATAATGGTTCGAACGGCTGTCGAGGGGCGGTGTCGTGCCAATTCGCAGGAATCTTGCCGCGAATCTGCGACGGCTGGTCAGCAGCCATGCGTCGGTGGCAGCGGTATGCCGCGGATTGAACATGAACCGCACGCAGTTCGAGCGCTATCTGCAAGGCAAGAGCGTGCCCAACCGGGCCACGGCCAGGCTGATCTGCGCCTATTTCCGCATCGACGAGGATGAATTGTACCGCGCGCCGGAAGTGCCCGCGCCTGGACACAAAGCCCTGTTGCCAATCCACCAGGCGCTCTACGAGAACATGGTGCGCGGCCCGGCTCCGGCCATCGCCGGCGGCACCTACTTCACCTACTTCATGGTTCCGGACCGTCCCGACCTTGTCATGCGGTCGGTCACCTTCGTGCGGCGCGAGGCCGAGCTGGTGACCTTCAGGCGCGTCACCCGCTGGGCCGAGGGCCTCCGCCGGAGCGGAGCGCGGGCGCCGGGCTGGCACTATGGCGTGGCGATCTCGCAGCTGAACTGGATCTATTTCGCCGGCATCAACCGCCGCCAGACCGGCGAGCCATCCATCGTTGCCGTGCAGTGGGCGCCGTTCTCGGAGCCGGTCCTGGTCGGCAACGCCTTCGTCCTGACCGGAACGAGGCCGGTCTGCGTAAAGGTCATCATGCGCCGGGAGGTCGGCAGGATCGGCCTGAGGCAGGCACTGCGGATGACCGGGCTCGTCAGCCTCGATGACCCGCGCCTCGACCAGCTTGTGGCCAGCCTTGTGCGCGAAGGCTAGAGTGCCGTCCGAACCAACGGACGTTGACCCGGGTCAACGGACGTTGACCCGGGTCAACAGGGATTCGCGATGCTCAACAGCTTCGACTATGGCGGCAAGGAAGCCGATACCGTGCATGCGCTGGAGGAGGACATCATCTTCGGCCGACTGGCGCCCGGCACGCGCCTTGTCGAGGATGTCCTTTTGGCCCGCTTCCCGGTCTCGCGCCACACCATCCGCCAGGCGCTGTACCAGCTGGAAAAGCTCGGCATCGTCACGCGCGAGCGCAACAAGGGGGCCATGGTGCGCCGGCTCTCGCCGGAGGAAGTGCGGCAGATCTACGAAGTGCGCGAAATGCTGCAGCGCCAGGCGGCGCTGATGATCCCCCTGCCGGTCACCGAGGTGCTGATCGCGCAATTGGAGGAAATCCACCGCATCTATAGCGGCCATGTCGATGCAGGCTATCTCAGGGGCATCCACGAGGCCAATGACCGCTTCCACCTGACCATGTTCTCGGCCTGCGGCAACGCCTATCTCGTCGCCTCGATCGAACACTATATGCGCCTCAGCCTGCCGGTGCGGGCCAATTCGCTGGCCGACAGGGAAAAGCTCGACATCTCGCGCCAGCACCACGCGATGATGATCCAGGCGCTGAAGCGCCGGGACAATTGGGTGCTGGCGCAGCTCTGCGTCGACCATCTGCAGCCGAGCAAGGTGTTTTATCTCCAGGAGATCGAGACGGCGCCGGCTGGCTGAAGCAACGACCGTCCATCCGTAATGGCGCAAAAGAAACAAGGAGATAGTCGCCGAACGCTGTCTCTACCTGACCTTGACGACGACCTTGCCCTTGGCACGCCCCGCTTCGACATAGGCCAATGCCTCGTTGGTCTTCTCGAATGGAAAAGTCCGATCGATGACGGGGCGTATGATGCCGGATTCGATGAGCGACGTGATCTTGCCCAGCTGATCGCCCTGCGCCCACATGAACAGGAAAGAATAGCCGACACCGGCGCGTCTGGCCTTGCTGCGTATGCCGCGGCTCAGCAAGCGCAGGATCAGCTTCAGGACTATGTTCAGCTTCTGCTTTCCCGCAAATTCGGGATCCGGCGGGCCGGAAATGGAGATGAGTTTCCCGCCCGGCTTCAGCACATGCAGGGATTTTTCCAGTGTTTTGGCGTCCTGGCTGTTCAGGACGACGTCGTAGCCTTGCAGGATTTTCTCGAAATCGTCTTTCTTGTAGTCGATGACGATATCGGCTCCGAGATCTTTCACCAGATCGGCATTCGCTGCGCTCGCCGTCGTCGCGACGGTCGCGCCGAGATGCTTCGCCAGTTGGATGGCGAAGGTCCCCACTCCGCCCGAGCCGGCCTGGATGAACACCTTCTGGCCCTTCTTCAGCCCGGCTGTCTCCACCAGCACCTGCCAGGCGGTCAGGCCCACCAGCGGAATCGAGGCGGCTTCTTCCATGCTGAGGTTTTTTGGCTTCAGCGCCACATCGGCTTCATCCATGGCGATGGATTGGGCGAACGTGCCGATCCGCCCGTCGCGCGACCGCGCATAGACTTCGTCACCGAGCCTGAATTTGCGGACTTTCGATCCGGCCCGCACGACGATCCCCGCCACGTCGTGGCCCAGGATGAACGGCGGGCGATAGGGCAATATCAGCTTGAACTCCCCGTCCCGAAGCTTGGAATCGAGAAGGTTCACCCCGGCGGCGTGAATTTCGACCAGGACATCATTGTCCCGCAACTCGGGTTCCGGCATCTCGGCGAGCAGCAGGGCGCCCTTCTTTTGATACTTGTCGACAACAAAGGCTTTCATCATGGTCGCTTTCTAAAATGATTTTCTGTGGCCGGCACGAACGGCCAAGCCGCAAGGTGTGGTCGGTCGCCGGACAAGACCGGCGATGTTGCTGTTAAATCCGCGGCTGCGTTCAGACAGGCAGGCGAAATTGCTTGCGCAAGATTTTGTCGAACATCGCTGTCGGCGCGAACCGGCGCAGCATGCTTACCTGCCGTGCTGCCTTGCCGGCGGTGTAGCGCCGCAGCGGATGCCGGTCGGTCGCAGCCCGCAGAACCACCTTCGCCACCACCTCCGGCAGATCGGCCTTGGGCGTCACGTCGCGAAGCAATGCCTCGACACCGGCCCGCGCCTCATCATATTCCTTCTTGACGGAATCGGGCTCGAATCCGTTCTGGTCAAAGACGGTGCGCACGAATGCCGGTTCGATGACCGAGACGCGAATATTGAAAGCGCGAACCTCATGGTCGAGCGATTCCGAATAGCCTTCAAGCGCGTGCTTGACGGCTGAATAATGGGCCGAATATGGCGCCGGGACCAGCCCCAGGATTGAGCCTATATTGACGATGCGCCCCTCGCCCAGCCGGCGCATCGAGGGCAGCACCGCGTGGGTCATCCGCATGACGCCAAACAGGTTGACGTCGAACAGCGCCTGCGACTGCGAGATCGAGGACTCTTCCGCCCCTCCCAGCAGCCCGATACCGGCATTGTTGACCAACAGGTCTATCCGCCCGGTCTTGCCGAGGACGGTCGAGACAAGGGACGCGACGGACGCGTCGTCGGTCACGTCGCAAACCAGCATCGATATCCCGTTCGAAGCCTGATTGGATGCCTTGCGGCTGGTGCCGAAGACAGTGAAGCCGGCGCGTGCCAAAATCTCCGCACTGGCACGGCCAATGCCTGACGAGGCGCCGGTCACGATCGCGGTCTTTCCCGAATTCCGGTTCATTCCGAAGGCTCCAAACGTAAGAGGTCTTGCCTGTGGTCGGCGATTGCATTATGGTTGTAATATCACATTATGATCATAATGCAATAGTGTAATGAGAAGGAACCATCATGCGCTATGACAAGGGCCGGAAGGACGCATCACGCAGCCGGATCATGGAGGTCGCCGCCAACCGTTTTCGCGGTGACGGCATCGCTGCGTCCGGATTGGCAACCATCATGAAAGACGCCGGGCTGACCAATGGCGCCTTCTATCCGCACTTCCAGTCAAAGGCCGACCTCGTCCGCGAGAGCATGGCATCGGCACTGGAAACCCAGTCGCAGCAATTGCAGCAGGCACTGGCCTCAGGCGGCCTGGAACTGGCGATGGCGATGTATCTGTCGCCCGAGCACCGGGATCATCCGCAGACCGGCTGTGCGTCCGCCGCGCTGTTGCCGGAAATCGCGCGTCAATCGCCCGAGACGCGCGCCCTCTACACCGAAAAGCTGCTGACCCTGGTGCACCAGTTGGCCAAGAACCTGCCGCCGCGCACCCGCGATCGCGAAGGCGTGGCGTTGGGCGTATTCGCCGCGCTTATCGGCGCCCTTCAATTGGCCCGCGCGGTGGAAGGAACGGAATTGTCGGACTGCATCTTGGCCGCGGGCGCGGATGCGGCGCGTGCGCTGATCCAGCCGAGGCAGAAGCATGAAGCATCCTAAAGCCATCGACGATCAGCTATTGCCTCGAAATGTCGAGGGCGGAAGGTCAGAACCGGCCGGCGGCGAAAGGCGCAAGTCTTTCGCTGTTGGCCCGCCGGTCGGCGATGAGGTCGCCAACCAGCCGCGCGGTGACGGCCGAGAGCGTCAGCCCGAGATGGCCATGGCCGAAGGCGTAGATCACGTTCGCATTGCCGGGCGACGGGCCGATGACGGGCCTGGAATCCGGCAGCGAAGGGCGGAAGCCCAGCCATTTTGACGACGGCCGGCCGAGCGCGGGGAAGAATTGGCGCACGCCGCGATCGAGCAGGGCCAGCCGGCGCGGATTGGGCGGCGAGGCCAGGCGGCCGAGTTCGACGGTGCCGGCAACGCGCAGCCGGCCGGCCATCGGCGTCATGTAGAAGCCGAGATCTACCGGGCACACCGGGCGCGTCAGCAGCGGCATTTCGGTCGGAAATTCCAGGTGATAGCCGCGCTCCGTTTCCAGCGGGATGCGGTCGCCGGCCCGCGCCGCCAGCGGGCGCGAGAAGGCACCGGCGGCGATCACCACCTTGTGGGCGCGCAGCCGCAGCCCGGGACCGCTGAGGTCGACACCACTGGCATCGGCTCGCAGCCCTGTCACCTCGCCCCGCAGCAAGGTGGTGCCCCGGTCCGTCGCCGCCTTGAGCAGCCGCGCCATCATCGTCGGGGGATCGGTCAGGTTCATCGATTGCGGAAAGAACAGCCCGCCGCCCCGCACCGCCGGCAGGTTCGGTTCCAGCGCCGCCACTTCTTGGGGGTTCAGCACCGCCTGGTCGATGCCGAATTCGGCGCGCAACGCCCGGCTCGACGCGCCGCCGGCAAGATCGCCCGGGCGACGATAGAGATAAAGGCAGCCATTGCGGCGCAGCAGATCGGCGGCATCGGCCTCGTCAGCCATCTCCTCCCAGGCCGGCAGGGAATCGGCCAGCAGCCCGGCCATCGCGACCGCATTGGCATGAGTGGCGACCGGCAGCGATTGCCTGACGAACCGCAGTAGCCACGGCGCCAGATGCATGAGCGCGCTCAAGCGCAGCGAGAAGGGACTGTCGGCGTCAAGAAGCAGTTTCGGCAGCGCGCGCAGCACAGCGGGATTGCCTACCGGCATGCAGGCATATTCGGCCAGCGTGCCGGCATTGCCAAACGAGGCGCCCGAGCCCGGTTCGTTGCGATCGATGAGCAGGACTTCGCGGCCGTCGTTGGCCAGCCGCAGCGCCGTCGCCAGCCCGACCACGCCGACGCCGATCACGGCGATCTCGACACTCTTCGAAACTGTCACTTGTTGTTCCCCCATGCCTGTCCTTGTTCCAAAACCGCAGCGCGCTTTCAGGCGGCGGGCATCAGACAAAGCCCGGCAATTGCAGATGCCCGGCCGACAGCAGCTCGGCCATGATGGTCAGCGCGGTGCGCAGATCGTCCTGTGAGCGCGCCGCCCCGACATTGATGCGCACGCCGTGCTGGACCGGCTCGCGGCCGACGGCGAAGGCATCGCCCGGCAGCAAGGCGACGCCGCGTTCCAGGCAGGTGCGGGCAAAGCCGGCGCCGCGCCACGGCTCGGGCAGGCGCAGCCAGGCATGGGTGGCGCTCGGCTGGCTCTGCACATCGTAGCGGCCGAGGATTTCGCTCAGGATCGCCTGGCGCTGGCGCAGTTCCTGTTTCTGCACCTCGATGATGCGCAATGCTGCCCCGTCCTCGATCATGCGCGCACCGATCAGCGCGGTCAGCGGGCTGATGCTCCAGCAATTGATGCGCAAAGCCGCCGCCACCTGGCCGGCAATGGCGCGCGGCGCGACGACGAAGCCGAGCCGCAAGCCGGGCGCCAGGCATTTCGACAGCGCGCCGATATGCACCGTCAGCTCCGGCTCCAGGCTGGCGAAGGAAGGCAAGGCCTCGTCGGCCAGCGGCCGGTAGACGTCATCCTCGATGATCAGCACATTGTGGCGGCGCGCCACGGCCGCAAGCTCGTGGCGGCGCGCTTCGCTGAGCGTAATCGTCGTCGGATTGTGCAGCGTCGGCACCAGGAATACCGCGCGGGGGCGCAGCTGCGCGCAGGCGGCGTCGAAAGCATCCGGCCGCATGCCGCCGCGATCCATGGCGACGCCCCTGAGATCGAGCCCATGCACCCGGCAGAGCGCGTTGATGCCCTGATAGGTCACCTCGTCTGCAAGCATCACCTCGCCCTGCCGCGTCACCGCGCCAAGCAGGCAGTCGAGCCCATGCTGGGCACCGGCCGCCAGCACCACCCGGCCGGGATCGCCGTCGCCGGCAACGGGCTTCAGCCAGTCGGCGATCGCCGCGCGTGCCCAGAGCGGCCCTTCCGGCGGATGGTAATCCTGCAGCGAGGCATAGTGCGGATCCCTGGGCAGACGCGGCAAGAGAGCCGCCAGCGCGTCAAGATAGGCCGAGGTGGCCGGCCGGTTGACCGAGAGGTCGATGATGCCGCTTTCGTCGCTCGGCGCCGAGACGAAGCCGGGCCGTTCGCCGGCCTGCCTGGCGGCGACCGTGGTGCCCCGCCCCGGCCGCGCTTCCAGCAGGCCGCGCTGCTGCAGCGTCGCCAGCGCCCGCGTCACCGTGGTGACGTTGATGCCGAGCGCCCGTGCTATGTCGCGCTGCGGCGGCAGCCGGTCGCCAACCGCGAGCGTGCCGGCGGCAATGCGCTCGGCGATCGCGTCGGCGAGACGGCGATAGACCGGATTTTCATCCTCGGTAAGGCGGAGATCGCTGAGCATGCTGGATGGATTCGGGCCTTCGGCTTTGTCGAGGGATTAGCATAAGACAATTCGCCGGACAATAGCACTTGTGTGACATCAATCCGGCTTTGTCGGTTAGGAAATATCACACAATCGCAACAAATACCGGCTTGACGCCCAAAGTTGTATGCATCTATGCTCGAATTCAGATTGATTGTGTGAGCATACAAGTTTGGACGACCCGCCGAGATGCGGGCTTCCAATGGGACGGAAACATGCATCACAAGCCGCATAGTGCTTCAGCAGCCACGTTTCGGAATCGCGCACGATGAGCGCCGCCCGTCAGGCCGCTTTGCCCTCATCGCCAACCTCGGCCGCTGCCGCCGGCCCGGCTTTCGTCGATTTCGTCGATGTCGAGAAATCCTATGACGGCCGCGCCTTCGCGGTGACCAGACTGAACCTCGGCGTGGCGCGCGGCGAATTCCTGACGCTGCTTGGCCCTTCGGGTTCGGGCAAGACGACGACGCTCAACATGCTGGCCGGCTTCGAACGGCCGACCAGCGGCACCATCACGCTGGAAGGCAGGCCGGTCGACCGGCTGCCGCCCTACCAGCGCAACATCGGCATGGTGTTCCAGAACTACGCGCTGTTCCCGCATATGAGTGTAGAGGAGAACGTCGCCTTCCCGCTCTCCGTCCGCCAGGTGAGCAAGGCCGACATTGCCGGCCGCGTCGGCCGCGCGCTGGACATGGTGCGGCTGAAGCAATTCGGCGACCGCAAGCCGGCGCAGCTTTCCGGCGGACAGCAACAGCGCGTGGCGCTGGCACGCGCGCTGGTGTTCGAGCCGAGCCTGGTGCTGATGGACGAGCCGCTCGGCGCGCTCGACAAGAAATTGCGCGAGCACATGCAGCTCGAAATCAAGCAGATCCACACCATGCTCGGTGTCACCATCGTCTACGTCACCCATGACCAGAGCGAGGCGCTGACCATGTCGGACCGTGTCGCCGTCTTCAACAATGGCGCCATCGCCCAGCTCGGTTCGCCCGACGATCTCTACAACGCCCCGCAAAGCTCCTTCGTGGCGAGCTTCATCGGCGAGAACAACACGCTGGAAGGCGTCGTCGACCGCGTTTCGGGCAAGGAATGCCGTGTGCGGCTCACCGGCGGCGGAGAGCTGACCGCGCTCGCCATCGGCGTGGCGCAGGGAGCCGCCTGCCATGTCGCCATCCGCCCCGAGCGGCTGAGCCTTATGCCGACGGGCGCCAACGCCCTGCCCGCGACGGTCGACGGCCGCATCTATCTCGGCGACCACCTGCGGCTTCTGGCCAGGCTCGGCAACGACCAGGTGCTGACCGTCAAGGTTGGCCCCGAGGCGACCATGGCCAATGGCGAGGCCGTCACGGTCTCCTGCGCGCCCCAGGACTGCCGCGCCTTTCCCACCGATGCCGGAACGGGCGCCGCCAGGATAGGTCCATCCTGAACCAAGCCAAGAACAGATCCATCTCAAAAACAGGGGAAGAAAAATGAAAATCGCAAAGACCCGGATGCTCGCTTTCGCCGCGGCCACCGCACTGTTCAGCATCGGCCACGCGGCACTCGCCGATGAATTGTCGATCATGGCCAGCGGCGGCGCCTGGCAGGATGCCCAGCGCAAGGCCTGGTTCGAGCCGTTCAGCAAGGAAACTGGCGCCAAGATCCTCGAGCAGGAATATCTCGGCGATCTCGGCAAGGTCAAAGCCA
>NZ_NSFV01000026.1 GCF_002295115.1 Mesorhizobium sp. WSM4311
CATCGTGCCGCCGAACTGCCTGTCTGGCTGCACAGATACAATTGGCATCGTCCACATGGCAGCCTAAAGTCAAAAACGCCTATCAGTCGCCTCGCCCTGATCGAGGACAACCTGTTGAAGCTCCACATCTAGGGCATGCGAAAATAGAAAATAACGGGCAAAAAGATGCGCCTTTTCCGACTCCGAGCCTAGATGGTTGAAAGCCTCGAAGTACTCCTTCGTCCGCTCGAGGAGATCTCCCGCATAAAGCGCCAACGGCTGTGACACGGTGACCCTCGGGCGCGCCTTGACCTTCGGCGTCTCAGGTCCACTCTTGGCCATCTCAGATTATCGGCTTAATTCCGGTGCCGGTATGCGACAAAGCCGAACAGAGTAGCCGCTGCGACGTTGAAGATTGCCCACAGCTCGCGCGGCAAATGAACCGGCATGAACGGGTTGAAGATCGCTGCCGCTCCAAACAGCGCCCAAGCCAGGGTGCGATTTTCAGGGCCTGATCGCCACACCATGGCTCCGCAGTAGATCCCGGCGAAAAAGACCACCACGCGGAGGAATTGGTAATAGCCGTACGGCCATGGCGCTACCGCCAGCAGCGAGGCAATAGCTACACAGATGCAGACCAACCGGACCGTTCCGGCCGGCGTCGAAAAGCATTATTTTCAGCAAACTTGATCCTCAAACGCCCAGCACGGTTGTTAGTGGAGTTTCGGCGCCCGCCATATATTTGAAAAGCCAGATTGCCCAAGTGATCGGCCAAATGAACGCCAACATCGCATCCAGGCTCAAGTTAATCAGGATTTTTACGACCACTGATGCATGGCCCTGCCATGTGTCGACGACATTCATCACGTAGGTGATCGGCCCGCCCAGCATGAAGAGGAGGCCCAGCGGAGCTGACATGATGTTCTTCAGCATGTTTGTGTCCCTCAGAAAGGCGTGACCTTCAGTGACAGTGATACGCGCCGGTCTTATGGTTGGTATGGCAACCGTTGGCATCAGTGCCGCCACTGTGTGCAAACGCGCCGGTCGCGCAAGCGATTATTGCAGCGGCCATAGCCGCGAGAAATGTTGTTTTCATTTTATTGCCCTCCCAAAGTATTTCAGACAGAGCACTATTGCCGGTCGGGCACAAGCTGCTCGTGGCACTGTGAACACAAATAGGATAGATGCTCCTCTGTGCAGGCCAAGATCGGGCGAGGAGAATACTTTGGATGGATTGCGATTGATGCACGTCCCGTTGGCGATCCTGCTGACATGGCCAAGGGTGGCGACGGCAAATGAATGCCTCTCGAAGTACACCAAGACCGACGTCTGCGCCTACGCAAAAAAAATGCAAACCGAAATGGCTCCAGCATTGCCCATGCTGATCAGTTCGAACATCTCCGTTCGGAGCATCATCGCAATCGGGCCAAGGATCGTTTTCAACGCCACCTGGGCTCAGACCGATGCGGAAGTAGACGCCAAATTGTTGGCTGCTGGCGTCTCGCGGCCGGTCTATGTCCAGAAGATCGATGAAATGACCAAAAACTATGTCTGTCGTGCGGAGGAACTATCTGCCTTCGTTCGCCTGGGCGGTGAGATCCAGTACACGTATACGACTGTGGATAATTTCCCAGTCGCGAACCCGCTCGTAGCACTCTGTCCTTAGAGCATCGCAGCACGGCTCATGACATGACTAGTCGCGGCCGATCAACCAGTTGATCAGCAGCCATGATCATTTGTTGGAACTCAATTGAGCCTGATCCGCACTAGCAAGTGGATAGAAGTGAATGTGCGGTTGCCCTTTAGCTCTACTATGCATAGAAACCACTCTGCCGGGGGGCGTAAAGTTGGGGTTGTGAGTGCGTGGGCTCTAAATTCGAAAAACTAAATAAGTTGCGTGACTCACTGCGAGAATCCAACCACGATTTTCGGGCGAGCACTCAGCTATTCAACAGCCTGGACCCTGCCAAGATCGACGGCGACCTGGATGTCATTAACCGCGGAAAGCAGCGCGGCGAGGTGAACCAACCCCCGAAAACGGCAAAGAATCTCGACGATGTCGAACATGCCATCGTGGAACGCGTTGAGGATGAGAAGAAGGCTGCGCATCACACTCTTGAGGACAACCTGCAACTCCTTGGAGGTCGTCTTGCCGGCCTCGATTTCGAGGAACAATTCGGTCTAATCCGTCAGACGAATGCCGCTAGCGTTTCGGACTTCAAAGCCTCGGTCGCCGTGGGCCTCGATGAACTTCACGGCCTGAGAAGGGCCCTGAACGACGCCGAAAAAGAGCATGCATGGTTTAAGGAGAAGCACGGTCTCGTTCGTGCCGCGCGTGTGCAGCACGGTGCCGCTCACATTTTCCGGCTATCGCTTCTGCTATTTCTGTTTCTGGTCGAGACAGCGATGAACGGCAACTTCCTGGCCAAGGGCAATGAGCAGGGATTTTTTGGTGGCATCCTTGAGGCTGCGGCATTCTCTTTCATCAACATCGGGGCGGCTTTGCTCCTGGCGGTTTTCTGCGCTCGTCTCGTCACCCATCGGTCGTTTTTCGTAAAATTCGTTGGGATCATTTCAATCCTTTTCTATATCGGCTTGGCGATTTCGATAAACTTGGCGCTAGCGCACTACCGTGAGGTCAGCGGCTCGCTCGCTGACGGCGCCGGCGCTGAGGTCATCCGTAATATGCTCGCCAATCCAGCGGGTCTCACGGACATCAAGTCCTGGTTGCTGTTTGCGATCGGCCTGATGTTTTCGCTTTTCGCTTTTATCGACGGCTGGTTCGTGCTCGACCCTTACCCAGGCTACACTGGCGTTGAAAATCGGCTCGTTCGACGGCGCGATGACTACATCGATCGAAAGAAGGAACTGATCGAAGAGCTGCAGGATGTCCGCGACGACCACAACGAAAAAGTGGAGGAAATCGTCAAGCAGCTTGGTAGTCGCCGGCGCGAGCACCGCGCGATTGTCGATCATCGATCGAGGCTTCTGGCTCTTTTTGCGCAGCATCAAGACCAATTGGAGCGAGCCTGCAATCAGCTTTTGTCGATGTATCGGGAAGCCAACATCCAGGCGAGGACCGAGCCGGCGCCCAAGCATTTCGGAACGCCCTACAAACTTGATCGCATCAAGCCATACGTCACCGGCGAGCGGGAGTGGAATGAGGGAGATGTTGGCGCATCAATTCGCCAGGCGCAGGAGGAACTCAACGAGCAGGTTCGTCTGATTGGTCAGGAATGCGAACGGGGAATTGAGCAGTACCGAGATCTTGATAAGCTTCACCCGGACAGCGTGAATGTCTAGGCGAACCCGCAGACGCAAGAAAGGCAATGCGGGTACCATTGCCGCGGCCATTGCCCTTGGTGTGCTATCCGTTGCGATGTTGGCCGGCTTCGGCTGGATGTGGACCAGGTCTGGCAATGGCCATATCGACGCCAACACGAATTGCCCATTGGACGGACCCTCCAGCCTGACCGCCGTCCTCATCGACGCCACTGATCCAATTTCGGCAACGACGATGGCTGATCTCAAGAACGAGTTCCGAAAGACCATTGGGCAGGTCGAGCCGGGTGGGTATGTGAGGATTTATACCCTGAGCTCGGCGCCTGGTGAGCTGACGGTGATGTTCGATGGATGCAATCCCGGTGATGGGTCGACCGTCGATAGTTGGACCAACAATCCTGCGCGGCGTCAAAAGAAGTGGGAAAACGCCTTCGGCGATCCTTTGAACAAACTTCCCGATGAAATCCCGAATGCGGCTTCCGCGAGCCAATCTCCGATCATGGCTGGAATTCAGAAAATCAAGCTGTCGCTCTTCGATAGCAGCTTGGCCAAACAGGGCAGTCCCAAGCGATTGGTGGTCGCCTCTGACATGATCGAGCATACGACGATTTACTCGCAGTACCGATCGGGACTGGATTACCAAAAATACCTCAACAGCGCCGCCGACCGCACATATGGGACGTCGCTGGATGGGGTGGGCATCACAATTCTTTATATCGATCGGGCAAAGAAGCCATTTCAGACCCTGGATCACGCGGAGTTCTGGACACATTGGGTCCAGAACCATCACGGCGAGTTCGAAAAGCTGGTTGGCTTGGATGGGTTAAACTGATGGCGAGAGCGCACGACAAACCTTTGCTGGATCATCCACGTCTGCCGGTCGTGGTTTTCGCGGCATTGACACTCGGCGGGTGTGTATTCATCGCCATTGCAAAACTCTCAGGCGTAAATCCGATCGTCGCGGCGGTAGCACCGGCCTGCCTGATGTTTTTCTATCTCGGGGTTTCGATCTTTGCTGGAAAGCTACAACTGCACGACGAGCAGACCGGCGATAACCTCTACTATATGGGCTTCCTGTTCACCCTGACGAGCCTTGGGGTCTCGCTGTTTCAGTTTGGAACGGAAGGCTCAACCGACACGATCGTCCAAAATTTTGGCATCGCGATCACGTCGACGATCACCGGTATTGCTCTGAGGGTTTTCTACAATCAGATGCGGCGCGATCCCGCGGACATTGAGCGAACGGCGAGGCACGAACTTGCCGACATGACACGGCGTGTAAGAGCCGAGATGGAAAGCGTAACCAGGGAGTTCGCCGACTTTCGTCGTGTCAGCCATCAAATGCTCGAAGAGGGCTTTGCAGAGATTGCCGAGCAAGCGGCACGCAATGGGGAGCACATTCGATCTGCCCTGGACAATATTGCCATGGAATCGATCAAGCCTGTCCAAGAGGCGTCTGCCAAGCTCAGTGACGCGTTGCAGCACAATTTCGGGCAAGTCGAAACCCAGTTTGCTTCGATAGCGAACCGCGTTGGAGCTGCAGCGGATTTGCTGGATAAAGCCAACAGCTCGATGTCCAACTCTGTTGGAAAGCTCGGTAATCAAGCCGACAATATGGCTGCCAAGCTGGAAAAGGTGGTTGTTCCTGATGAGGTGCTGAAGAACGATCTGGCGCCGATGGTCAAGCTCCTGGGTAATGCTGTCGCACAATATGCGATAAAAACCGAAACAGCCTCGCAAGAGCAGCAAACGCGGATGACCGGTCTTGCCGACGCAGTGATCAAGGTGGCGACTGGAGTGGAGAGAGCGGCAGCGGCCGCAGAAAAGACCGCAGAAACTGTCCAAGCGCAGCAGCGTTTGACTGAGGAGTTCATGGCTGTGATGCAGAAACACAGCAATGAAACACGCGGCCTCGTCGCAACCCTTACACAACATAGCCTCCCGGCCGTGCGCACTCCCCAGCCTCTGAGCAATGCGATAGCGAACGATGTCGAGCGAGTGGCGGCACCTTCCACTGTTGCCTCCCCTGTGGAGACGCCAATCAAGGTTTCGGATGACACGGAGGGCGACACCTTCCGATCGTTAAGCAGTCCGGCGGAGGTGGAGAAGGGTGAACCGCCAAAGAGAGCAAGTTGGTGGGGCAGGTGAGTGAGGTTAGCGGAACAGCCATTACGTTTGAGCGCAAGGGCTATGGCCGCGGCCTGATACTCGGCCTGACGATGGCTGAGACGATGCTGCTTCTCGTTTTCTGCCTTTTGCTTGCTGCAGGCGCGCTCATCGCCAAGACAAAGAAAGAGGCTGCGGCAGCGCAGAAGATTGCGCAGTCCCTCAATGAGAACGCTCGCAAGCTTGACGAGGAAAACAAGCGGTTGCTGGCTCAGCTGAATGCCATGGTCAAGCCTGCAAGTCGACGCAATGTACCAGATCAAGAATGGCGTGAATTGGTCCGGGCCAAAGAGGCCGCAGAGGCAATCAAAAAAGTGGGACTGACCCTTGAGGAAGCGGTGAAAAGCGCGCCGGCCGCCAAAGTCCTCTCTGACAACGACGTCGACGTTGATCAGGCCAAAGCCATGATCGAGAAGATGAAGGTTCTGCGCGAGCTCGGCTACGTTGGCACGGGCAAGACGTCCAAGGATCTTGCTGACGCACTGAAGAAGGCAAGGAACGAGGCCTCTGCTGACAAGCCACACGATTGGCCACCGATCATCAGTCTTAGCGAGCTCGATGGCTATAATTTCGATACTGGAAGTGCGGAGCTTTCCGGTGGCTTCAAAACGAAGTTGCGGCAGATGTCGAAGACCATTGCTGGAATTGCAACTTCCTATGGTGTGGACGTCATTGAGGTGATTGGCCACACGGACGAGCAGGCGATGTCCGGTGACTCATCGAATATGGACAGAGGCCTTCAGCCCGTACTGGCGCGCAAGATGGACATTGGCACACTCCATCCTGCCGACAATGCCGGGCTTGGATTAGCGCGAGCGATCTCCGTCACAGGCATCCTGCGCGATATGCCGGAACTGAAAGGCTTCACCATCCTGCCAATGTCCGGCGGCCAGTTGATATTGCCTGGCGACCGGCTCACCGACGGCGCACAGGCCGGCGACGTCAAGGCGAGGAGGCGAATTGAGATCAGGGTCAGGCAACGTTCGCGAGAGACAGATATTGGACTGGTTCCGGTACCAAAGTTGTGAGGCGAACTGCCCTTGGGTTTCGCTCACAGGGCTTGGGGGGGATTGCGGGGATGGGGTTTTACGTTCGAAAATCGATTAGTGCGGGACCTTTCCGCTTTAACTTCTCGTCTGGCGGGGTTGGCGCGTCCGTTGGCGTGCAAGGTCTTCGTATCGGGACTGGCCCACGAGGGCATTATATTCATGCAGGCGTCGGCGGTCTCTACTACCGAGGCACTTTGGGAAAGCGCAGCGCCAAGCAGACGCTGCAACTGTCTGAATTCCCATCTGGGCCAAAGCCCCATCCAACATCCTCACCCGTGGAATATGTCAGCGGTGGCGTCGTGATGAGAGAAATCGAGTCCGCCGATGTGATCGAGATGCGTGATGAGACATTTGCCAATGTGCTTGATGAAATCAATGCGAGGCAATCGCAGACGCGAATGTCGCTCATCCTGGCCGTGCTGTTTGGGATCGCCGGATTGATCGCAGGCGCAATGCTGGGAGGTGGGGTGGCGCTGATCGGTATTGCTGCCTTTTTGCCGGGCATGCTTATTGGCAACTGGTTGGACAGCTACCGCCGGGTGAGCGTGCTCTACTATGATTTGGAGCAGGACGCGGAGGCGGCCTACGGGCGACTTGTCGCCGCCTTTGACACGCTCACACGCTGCGCGGCGAGTTGGCATGTCGCGGCTGGTGGCAAGATAGAGGATCTGACGACTTGGAAGCGCAATGCGGGAGCCACGATGTTGGTCGATAAAAAGTCGACGACGCTCCAAGCTTCCTTGCCGACGGTTGTTCGCAGCAATGTCACACCACCGTCGATACACGTCGGCCGGCAAATCCTTTATTTCATGCCAGACATGATTTTGGTGAAGGACGGAAACCAGTACGGTGCCGTTGGGTATGGAGACCTCAGGACGCAATTTGCCCCCAGCAATTTTATTGAGACCGGCAAAGTTCCATCTGATGCTGAGATCGTGAGCTATACCTGGGCTCATCCCAATAAGAATGGCGGACCCGACAAACGCTTCAGAGATAATCGGCAGATCCCTGTCTGTCGCTACGAAGCCTTGCGGTTTTCTAGCCCATCCGGGCTCAACGAGCTGGTGGAATTTTCCAAGACAAACGTCAGCCAGCCCTTTTGCCAGGCTCTATTGGCACTCGCGCAAATGCACCGAAACGCTGGTGGCCAGTCCGGCTTGCTGAAAGCGCGCTAAGGAATTGGCTTGGTCAGCAAATGCCTTCGCACGGAATTCCGTCGCCGTCCCGGTCCAATTTGGGTCCCCAGCTACAGTTATTGAGATACCAGCGCGCCTCATCGCATGAGGAGATTTGCTTACAATAGCGACGCGGTTGACACGAATAGCTCTGAGCTATTTGGCGACGGCCTGTAAGGCCGTAGGATGTGTCATTACCGGGTTTATTGTTGGCTGCATGTGTTGCTCGCCAATCCCAAGGGGCTGTGAAAGTGCCAACCCAGATGCCAATCTTGGCCCTTTGGGCATCTGCCTGTTGTGACGCGTAACTACCATGGCTGTATCGAGGCCAATCCAGGGCATAACCCTGTTCGACCATCCAAGACGCAATGCTAGCACCGTCCGCCCGCTGACAATCACCAACGAAGCGGTTGTAACGATCCCACGAAACAAAGTTGCACTGGATGGGTCGGGATTGACTGAGGAAGATGTCCAGTGCTTCTGCGGATTTGCGGCCGCATGGGTATTCTTGCCCGCTTGCGTCGCTGCAGTTTTGGCTGCTTTCAGGTGCGTCGATGCCATTGAAACGAATACGCTGTCCGTGGATCTCGATCGTGTCCCCGTCAACGATGGACGCTACGCCGACGATAGGCTTCGGTTTTGACCCGAGTGCGCTTGCTGTATTGGGTCCCGCGATCTGGTTGCCCCACCCTGTAAAGTAGGAGGTGACATAAGCGCCCACTGCTAGCGTGATCACCAGGATCGCGGCTAATGATTTATGTGAAAAGAAACGCTTGCGCATAATTGAAACCCGGCCGCGTCTTGGCCGCGAGCTGCGGCGATGGGAATAGCGATCGCGATTCAATTTTCGATCCTTTGCGAAGCTGCCAAATGTTTTGCTAGCGCGTCTTTGACTTCTTGGCTGCTGCTTTCTTGGGCGCGGCTGCTGTGCGACCGAGGCCAATCGATTTTGCCAATCTGGAGCGATTGGCTGAATAGTTAGGCGCGACCATGGGGTAATCGTTGGAGAGGCCCCATTTTTGGCGATAGGCGTCGGGCGTCAGTCCAAAATGCGTGTTCAAGTGTCTCTTGAGGGACTTGAACTTTTTGCCGTCTTCGAGGCAGACGATGTAGTCTGGAGTGACTGAGCGCTTGGGGTTGACCGCGGGAACTTGGTCGGGTTTTTCCGGTTCGGACGGCTGGCCGATACGCGCTAATGACGAATTGATGCTGGCAATAAGGTCCGGCAATGAGGAGACCGGCACTGAATTCTTGCTCACATAAGCCGCAACGATATCGGCGGTAAGCTCCATCAGCGCGGTGGCCGTATTTTGGATTTCGTCAGTCACTTCATGGCTCCGGACTTCTGCAGTGAAATCCCGATCTATTACTTATCGGCTAAAAAAACCAGTAGAGGGAGGATACTAAATGCCAGGCGCTAATAGTGATGAATGTTAAAGCGCCAATCAGAATGCGGAACCACGAGAGACGGTGGATTGATTGGGCGCGGCGTTTTCTTTGTATGACCAGGAAAGCGGCTTGAGGCTCACAGGCGGATGCATTTAGATTTGGACGAGTAGGACCTACGCATGACATTTTCGAAAGACCCGCCGCCGGAGGTTAAGCCCCAGAAGGATAAGGCAAAGACTGGATCTGAATTGGACCGCGTTCCAAGTGCGGGAGCCATTCGGGTCCGCAACGGACTCTCTGTGTCAGAAAAAGACATTGTGGAGGCGGCTAAATACGGGGGCAGGGAGCGAGAATCCTCGTCGGATAGCGACTAGGCAAAGGGGGCCAAGAATGCAGGCTCTGACCCATATCACACGTCGCAATATTGGACGGTGTCCAGAAGTGATCGCAGTCGTTTCTAATTGAACACGGCTGTTTTTTCTTGCGCGAACGCTCTACGCGGGCTCTAGCTGGTTCTCCTTTCAAAGGGGATGTAAGTCTTGGACGTAAAACAGTCAGTCTTCCAAAGCGATCTCCCTCTAAAGGAGAAACTCGAGCGCGCCAGGATGGAGTTGCTCGATCTTTCCGCCCGCAATCGACTTTTGAATGTGCCGCGGTTTTCCAAGAGCGCGAAGACGATCGATATCGTCGATGAGAAGTCGTCCGAAATTTATCGATTGCTGGTGACCGAAGGAAAGGCTTTTACCTTCCTGGCCGGCAAGCCCGATAGGCCGAAAGCGGGCCAGGATGAAAGCAGCCCTCCAGACGAAGAGATCGACTATTCCCCCGTCGCTCTCGCCCAACCAGAGGACGATGGAGTCGATAACAGAGGGATATCCGCGCGGCACTCGGACACCAAGCTGCAGACGCGTATGACCCCAACTGGGCTGCAGCGGCGGCTCCTTGATCTCTACCATGATGCCCGCACACTCGAGGAAGAGCAGGGCGTCAATATCCTCTTTCTGGCCCTTGGAATGCTGAAGTGGATTGACCCGAACAACAAAGAGAACATCCGTCAGGCCCCCCTCATTTTGGTGCCGGTTCGGCTTGAGCGAGGGGCCGCTGGAGAAAAATTCCGCCTACGAGCCCGGCCGGAAGATCTTACCGCAAACCTCTCCTTGGAACTCTATCTCGACCGCATTCACAAGCTCGCTCTGCCGCGTTTTGAGGTGGGAGATGACTTCGACGTCTCGGCCTATCTCGATGCCGTTGCCGAAGCAATTTCGACCAAAGAGGGTTGGGAGGTGCTTCGCGACGATATGGTGCTCGGCTTCTTCTCGTTTGCGAAGTTCTTGATGTACCGTGATCTGGATCCGGATCTCTGGCCCGATGGCGCAAAGATTATCGAACAACCGAAGATCCGCTCGCTTCTTTCAGATGGTTTCGAAACACGCGAGCCGCTTATGTCGGACGACATAGCGATTGATCCGCACATTGCGCCCGCCGAAATGTTGCATATCGTCGACAGTGACAGTTCTCAGACACTGGCGATCCATGACGTCAGAAAAGGTCGCGACCTCGTTATCCAAGGTCCGCCTGGGACAGGAAAATCGCAGACGATCGCAAACATTATTGGGTCGGCCGTTGCCGACGGAAAGACCGTGCTGTTCGTGGCCGAAAAGATGGCAGCGCTGGAGGTCGTCAAGCGACGGCTTGACACTGCTGGGGTGGGGGACGCCTGCCTTGAGCTGCATAGTAACAAGGCGAACAAGCGCATGATGCTAGAGGAGCTGCGGCGAACCTGGCAACTCGGATCGCCCAGGGGCCAGCTTCCTTCTTCCCTAACTGATCGCTTGCTGGAGGCTCGCGATAAACTCAACGCACATGCTGCACGAATGCACGTTGCGTTCGGAGCGTCCGAACTCACTCCTTATCAGGTTCTCGGCCAGCTAACCCGACTAAGGCAGGTCGGTCAGAAACCAGTGGACATCGAACTTACGGATGCCACAAGCTGGACAACTGACGGCGTTTCGCAACGTCGCAAATTGCTCGATGAGGTCTCTCAGCGGATCAACGAGATCGGCTTGCCGATCCACCACCCGTGGCGGGGAGTTGGCCTGGATGTCGTTCTTCCAACGACCATTGAGAGGCTCGTCCCACGCATCGCGGCGTTGCTGGACCAAGCCAAGGCACTGCACGCCAAACTGGTCGGTATCGCTGAGCGGATCAAGGCCGAGCCTCCGAAAATTCTCAGCGACAGCGGCGAGATAGAAGATCGCGCTGAGCTTCTCGCGTCCGCGCCTGGACTTCCTGCCGAGGCGCTCGTCTCGCCGGTATGGGATGAGCGTCCGAAAGACATTTCATCGCTTCTCTGGTCAGGAACGGATTTCGCCCGCAAGTCCGAGGAACTTTCGGAGCAGTTGGCGGCAACGGCTATCGACACGCCAATTGAAGGTCTCGAGACAGAGCTTGCAAAGCTTCCCTCGGAATTTCCGAAAGATGGTTTCCATCGTGCGCGACAGCTCACCATTCTGCTCCCACGCTTGAGGGAAGAAGCTGAGCGCCTGAATCAGGAACTCGGATCGGCGATATTGCCAGACACGTTGGCAGGCTTGCTCAGGCTGGCCGTGACCGGCGAGCGAGTAGCGGCAGCACCTGACGCAAGTCCGGAGGCCTTCGCAGCCACCGTTTGGGACTCCGGACTTGAGCAGGCAGGCGACCTTGCCGACAGCGTAGCGACGCTTGAGGCTGCCAGAGCCGACCTTCAGGGCAAGGTTGTTGACGCGGCGTGGAGCACCGAGGTGGCCGCGGCGCGGCAGGCGCTCGCCACACACACGGGAATATTGAAAGCATTGAACGGCGACTACCGTCGCGCCACAGCACTTGCGCGGACTATTGTGGTCGACCCTAGCGCGCCTGCGACGCAGATAGTTGGTCTCCTCGACCTTTTGATGAAGGGTCAGGCTGCCGCAGCAAGAGTCCGCGAAGGCGACGCTTTTGGCCGTTCCGCCTTCGGGGCAGATTGGCGTGGGGAGCGATCGGCTTCCGCGCCACTGCTCGCGCTAGTGGAGTGGATGCGGACTCTACGAGGGCTAGGCCCCGAACCTCGGATTATCGCCGGCCGGATGGCGGAACGCTCCGAGGCCGGTGCGCGTGCAGCGCGCGTTCGCAAGGTTATCGAAATCGGTCGGCCAATTATCGAAGGTTTCTGGAACGATCTCGGGCACCTCGCGTCATCCATGCTAGGCGACGTGGCTTCCGCCGAGCGGGCCTCGCTGCAACTGATGGAAGCGAAGGCGAGCACTGTAGCTCAAGCCGATGATGCGTCACGACAGGTTCTGACTGACGTTCCGGATCTAATCACTGAGCGGGTGGAGCTACTGCGCCGACTAGGCAGACTACAAGCACTTGCTCAAGGGATCGATGCGGGAGAGAGCCTTGGCAAGTTCGTATTCGGCTCGTCGTGGCACGGTCGAGGATCCGATTGGGCCGCTCTCACGCAAGCCGAGCTTTGGCTGAAAGAAAATGGCTCGATCCGACATCTGGCTGCGCGGTTGCCTGAAAGAATCGAGATCGCAAACTCGGCACGTTCAGCACGTGAAGCGGCCCAAGCGGCAGCGCGGGAATTGAAGGCGCTTACAGGGGATTTGAAAGCCGATGCTCCCTCCTTGTTTGGAGTAGTCGATTTTCCGGACGTCGCGATAGGCGAGGTCGTTTCTCGGCTGCAGGGTTGGCTCGATCATCAGGAGCAGCTCTCGAAATGGGTTGCCTATGAAGAGCGATCCGAAACGGCCCGAAAGGCTGGACTGGGACAGTTGATAGACGGCCTAGCCAACGGCCAGATTACAACAGGATCGGCTCGATCAGTTTTTGATATGGCCTACTACGAACGAATGTTTCTGGCGATGGCGACCGATGAGCCGGAGCTGGCAAGGTTCGACGGGGAACTGCATTCCAGGGCTGTACGTGACTTCGCAGATCTGGACCGCCAGCGCATCAAGGCCGGCGCCATCGAAGTTGTAACGGCTCATCACCGGAAAATTCCTTCAAGAGACGGCGGAGCTGGACCTGTCGGACTGCTTCGTTCTGAGATGGCGCGCAGACGAGGCCACATGCCCATCCGGCAATTGATGCAGAAGGCAGGCCCTGCCATCCAGGCGCTGAAGCCAGTGTTCATGATGAGCCCGCTTTCGGTGGCGCAATTCCTGTCGCCCGGCCGGATGTCCTTCGATCTGCTCGTGATGGACGAGGCGTCTCAGATCCAGCCCGTGGACGCACTTGGCTCGGTCGCCAGGGCCAGTCAGGTGGTCGTCGTTGGCGACGAACGCCAACTGCCACCCACGACATTCTTCGCGAAGATGACAGGCTCGCAGTCTGAAGATGACGAGGGTGAGGGCGCGCAGGTCGCCGACATTGAAAGCATCCTCGGCCTGTTCACGGCCCGCGGCTTGCCGCAGCGTATGCTGCGCTGGCACTACCGTAGCCGTCACCAATCTCTAATCGCAGTATCGAACAGCCAGTTCTACGAGAACCGGCTTTTCATCGTGCCAAGCCCTTATACCCAAGAGGCAGGTATGGGGTTGCGGTTTCATCATGTGCCGGAGGGGGTCTTCGATTCCGGCGGCACAGGAACCAATCCGGTAGAGGCGAGAGCAGTAGCGGAGGCGATCATCCGTCATGCGAAGGTGAACCCGCAAGAGACTCTAGGCGTTGCAACATTTTCGGTTAGCCAACGCCGCGCGATCCAGGATGAACTCGAAGCGCTGCGGCGACTAAATCCCGACACCGAGGAATTCTTTCACGCTCATCCAAGCGAGCCATTCTTCGTCAAGAACCTCGAAAATGTTCAAGGCGATGAGCGCGACGTGATCATGATCTCGGTGGGGTATGCCAAGAATGCCCAGGGATACATGGCCATGCGTTTCGGCCCTCTTGGCGCGGAAGGCGGCGAGCGTCGGCTCAACGTCCTCATAAGCCGCGCCAAGCGCAGCTGCGAAGTATTCGCGTCCATCACAGACGAGGACATCGACCTGGAGCGTGGCAAAGGGAAAGGCATCTTCGCCTTCAAGCTCTTCTTGCACTACGCGAGAACAGGGCGAATTTCGCTTGCCCAAGTCACGGTTCGCGAAATGGATTCAATCTTTGTAGAACAGGTAGCCAACGCGCTGATCGAAATGGGTTATCAGGTTCATGCTCAAGTGGGCATTGCCGGCTTCTTCATCGACCTCGCAGTTGCGGATCCAGAGAGGCCAGGCCGCTATATTCTTGGCATCGAATGCGATGGCGCAGAATATCACTCATCTCGCTCGGCCAGAGATCGAGACCGGCTTCGGCAGTCGGTTCTGGAAGACCATGGTTGGATCATCCATCGCATCTGGAGCGCTGACTGGTTCCAACGGCCTCGTGAGCAGCTGGAGCGAACCATACTAGCGATTGAGGCCGCCAGAAAAGAACTCGATGAGCGGGCCGAATTGGGGGTCCAGAGAAATCGAGCTGTAGCCGTGCAGGTTGTTACGGTCGACCGAGGCAACGTGACGGAAATCGGTCTCGAAAGCACAAACGGATCCGAGACACCCAATCGAGCCTACGAAGAGGCCGAACTAAAGCGACCGGGATCGTTCGAACTCCACGAGACGCCCAGCGGAATCATGGCCGGACTGGTCGAGCAGGTCGTGGCTACAGAAACGCCAATCCATGTCGACGAAATAGTTTCGCGTATTCGGGACGCCTGGGGTCTGCAGCGGGCCGGTGGCAGGATTCAGGATGCAATCGAGCGGGGGGTAAGCATAGCACAGAGAGGTGGTTCAGTAGCCCGTCGAGGCAACTTCTGCTTCAAGCCAGGTGTTCCTGTTCGTCTCAGGGATCGCAGTGGGGTCGTGTCCGCTGGATTGCGCAAGCCCGAAATGATTGCGCAGGACGAGGTCGCCCAAGGCGCTATGGAAGTCGTGAAATCCAACCTCGGTGCGACAGAGGAAGAAATCGCCACAGGCGTTGCCAGGATGCTGGGCTTCAAAGCCACAAGCGCACAATTAAGGCAGCTGATTTCAGCTGGGGTCGCCGATTTGGTTGCCAAAGGAGTGTTACGGTCCCAAGACGGCTTGTTGGTGGCCGGCGAATCCGCGAGCGAGAAATTAGCTGAAGTGTAACGGGGCGCTGCAGCGCCCTCGTTGCAATTTCTGTCGAAGCTCGGAACACCTCTTTTGCTGGCGGAGGCCGAATGGCATTTCGATTCGTACACACGGCCGATATTCATCTCGACTCGCCGCTTCGTTCGCTGGCGATGCGAAATCCCGATCTTGCCGGGCTGGTGGGCGACGCCAGCCGCCAGGCATTCGTTTCGATAGTGGATCTCTGCCTTGAGGAACGTGTGGCCGCGTTGGTCATTGCTGGCGACCTATACGATGGCGACCAGACTTCAATGAAGACAGCGCGGTTCTTGGGCGCGCAGATGACACGCCTGCACCAGGCCGGCATCATGGTTTTCAAGATCCGCGGTAATCATGACGCCCTGTCGCGGATTTCCAAACAGCTGGTATTTCCCGACACCGTTACCATCTTTGGTGGTCGTGCTCAGTCGGTATTGCAGACAGCCGGCGGTCTGGACGTCGTATTCCATGGTTTGAGCTTTGCGAACCCTAAGGCGCCGGACAGCCTGTTAACCAAATATCCGGCGGCTCGTGAAGGGGCCGTCAACATAGGCATCATGCATACCAGTCTGGCTGGATCGCCAGGTCACGACGTTTACGCGCCCTGCAGCATCGCTGACTTGCACGCCCACGGTTTCGACTATTGGGCCCTCGGCCACATCCATGCTCGCCAAGTCCATCCTGGCGCCAGTGCCGTGGTGATGCCGGGAATACCGCAGGGGAGGGATATCAACGAGGCCGGTGAGAAATCAGTCACCCTGGTGACGGTGCGCCACGACCGTTCGGTGGAGATCGAGGAACGGCTGACCAGCGTTGCGCAGTTCGAACGGGTGAGCGTCGACCTTACCGGAGCGGTGGAGTGGCCCGAGGCCGTCGCGCGTGTTCGCTTCGCACTCGAAGAGATGCGGGCAACCGTCCGATCGCGTCATGCTGTGGCTCGCATTGGCCTGACAGGAACGTCACCACTGATGTGGGCGCTGATCCGCGACAGGGACCTCCTTCTTGCCGAAGCCGAACAGGCTGCGGAACAGCTAGGCCATACGTGGGTGGAGAAGCTCGAGCTTGACCTCGCGCCGCCTCGGACGGAGACCGCCGAGGATATTGCTGATCCGATTTTCGAACTCGAGCAATCAATGCGTGCCGATGCCACCTCGGAGGCCTTCCGCGCTGAGGCGAGGGCGTTCGTCCAAAAGATGGTCGCCGACCTTCCGGCCGACGGGCGGGATTTTGCTGGGACGGACGAAGCCGGGCTGGAACAGTTCCTCGATCAGGTGCTTTCCAAGGGCGCGGACTTGGTGACTGCCCGCCTTAAGGCCGGTGGATCGTCATGAGGTTGCGGCGCCTTGACCTCATTCGTTATGGAAAGTTCACCGATCGTTCGATCGACTTCGGACCCAAACCGGAATCCGGACCTGATCTGCATATCGTGTTTGGCCTGAATGAGGCCGGCAAATCGACTGCGCTTTCGGCCTATCTAGACTTGCTGTTCGGCATCGAGGAACGGAGCCGCTACAACTTCCTGCACGAGTACAGTGCCATGCGCATCGGCGGGGTGCTGGAACTGGCCGGCTCCGAACACACGTTCACGCGTACGAAACAGCGCAGTAATTCGCTATTGAATGCGACGGGCCAACCGGTAAGCGAGGTGGCGATCACGGCGCATCTCGCCGGTCTGTCGCGCGACGCCTACACGACGATGTTCTCACTCGATGACGAGACGTTGGAAGCCGGCGGAAAATCTATCCTGGAGTCGCGGGGCGACCTCGGCAAGCTTCTGTTCACGGCCAGCGCCGGTCTTGGGAACGCAAGTGATACGTTGAACGCCCTCGAGGCCGAAGCAGACGCTCTGTATCGGAAGCAGGCGCATGGAACCGAACTGGCGCTGTTGAAGAAGCGCCTTGTTGACGTAAAGTCGCGCAGGGATGCGATCGACACCCTTGCATCAACCTACGAGGGCCTGGAGGCCGAACGTCTCGATGCAGCGCAGCAGTACGGCCGAACCATCAGCGATCGGGCGGTGCTGGTGGCCAGGCTGGATACCTTTGCTCGTTACGTGCGTGCTGCGCCGATGCTGGCGGATATCCGGCGCAAGATTGCCCGGCTGGATCAGCTGCCGGACATCGCCTCCCCAGCCCGGACATCGACGGGAAGTGTCACCGAACTGATCGATGACGATGCCAGCCTCAGAACGCGGCTGTCCGCAAACATCGACGAGACCGAGCGCCTGGCGGAAAAAGTCACTGCGGTCGACGAGGACGAACCGATCCTGTCGATTTCCGAACGCATTCGCGGGCTGGCGGAGAGCAAGGTGCGCCATACCGCGGCTGGCTTTGACTTGCCCACTCGCAGGATGGAGCTGCAAATCCTCAACAACAGCGTGGCGAGCTGCCTTGCCGCCTTGGGCCGATCTTCCGAGGCGGATCCTGGCGCGCTGCTTCTGCCTGCCGTCACCGTTGGCGTCGTTCGCGCCATGGTCGAGCAGAGGTCCGGGATTGCTACCGGGATGCGTGCCGCTCGCGACGAAGCCGCGGCGGCACTCGATGCGCTGCAGGTGGCAAGGCAGCGGGTCGGCGAGGAAAGGGCGGTGCCCGAACCTGCCAGGGCAAGGCTGGGCTCGGCTTTGTCGAAAGCGCGAGCAAGCGGACACCAGGCAGAGATTAGGACGGCTCGCGAGGCGGAAGATGCGGGAACAATCCGATGGAAGGCGGCGCTCGCGCGCTTGCGTCCATGGAACGGAGATGCCCTCGCTCTCGCCAACGTCGCGGTTCCGAGCGCCGGGCAGATTGCCGCCTGGAAGACGGTAGCGTCAGAACTGGCAAGGAACACCGCCGTACTTGCCGAACGCCTTGCTGAATACGAGGGCAACCATGCCATGCTCGCCGCACGATTGGATGCCCTTCGTGCCTCGGGCGACATTGTCGACGATGAAGCGGCTACCGCCATCCGCCGAGTTCGCGATGATGCGTGGGCAACGCACCGCGCAGCGCTGACCGGTGACACCGCTGACGACTTCGCCGTGGCATTGGCGCGCGATGACATTGCCAGCGCAGGCCGGCTGGCCGGCGCGGCGGATCTGGCTGAGATCCGGGCAACTACGCGCGAGCTGGCCGAGGCCGCGGCCAACCTGTCACGCAACGGCATCCAACGCACACAGCTCGGCAAGGATGTGGATACCCAATTGTTGGAAATCCGCGCGGCCGCCAGGGACCTGCTCGGAGACGCCGTGGAACCTTCGTCTGAGCGCCTGATCGAAAGGATCGAGGATCAGATCGAGGCGCGCAGCGATGCGCTCGCTGCCTGGGAGCAGATCGAACTTGCTCGCTTGAAGGCCGAGCGAGCCGCTGACGCCGGCGAGCAGATACGCTTGGAAATGAGAGCAGTGCTGGGAAGCGTCGGCATTGTATCAGAGTCCAACGACACCCTCGAAGCAATCATGGCCATCGCGGAGCCGTTTCTGGATCGGCAGCGCAAGGTGGACGCCGAGTATGCCGAGGCGCTCAGAATGGTGAGCTCCAAAGAAGAGGATCTAGCGGCACGACGGGTTGCAGTAGGTGTGGCGGAGCGTCGCGAGGAGGAATGGCTGGCCGGCATTACCGAAGCACTCAAGGGAACTTGGCTCGAAAGCGGGCTCTCCGCATCCGGCGTCGGCACTGTGCTCGATCAATTGGCCGAACTTTCAAGAAGCCTGCAGGAACGGGACGACCTGCAGCTGCGTATCGACAAGATGGAGGCCGACAGGGCCAATTTTCTGGTCGAGGTCATCGCCGTTGCGGTTGAAGCCGACGAGCCGACGAAGGATACCGACCCGGAGCAGTTGGCCATCCGCCTTGCCGAGCGCCTAGAGCGTGCCGAGCGGACACGTGAAACGAAGGCAAGCCTCGGCAACGACCTGAAGCGCCTCAAGGAGGCGCGCGACATCCTCGACACTGAGATTTTGGCACACGAACGCCGCAAGAACGAGGTGCTGGGCGTCTTTGGTGTCGCCACTCTGCCCGAGGTAGTCGAACGCGATGAGCTGTTGCGTGAGCGCGATGGCTTGCGCACCACCGTCGCCGAACTTGAGGAACGGATAGTGGCGGAGCTCGCGGTCGACGGATTCGAGCAGGCCCGCTCGATCCTGGACGCGATCGATTTCGACGGCCTCGCGGTCGAGAAGGCTGAGGGTGAGCAGCGGCTTCGCCTGTTCGATGAAACCATCCAGCAACAGCTGATCCGGCAGACGCGCGCGGCCGACAAGCTGGACGCCATCGGCGGTGATAGTGCGGTTGCACGCCTGGATGCTGAACGGCGCACAACCCTGCTGGAAATCGAGGAGAAGGCCGTTCGCTACATAGAGCTGAAGCTTGGCATCATGTCGGCTGGCAATGCTTTGCGGATCTACCGTGAGAGCCATCGCTCCGGCATGATGGCGCGCGCATCAGACGCGTTCAAGCTAATGACGCGTGGCCAGTATTCGGGGCTGACAACCCAGCCTGTAAGAGGTGGTGAGGTTCTCATTGCTGTGCAGGGTGACGGGCAATCCAAGGTCACCGAAGCGCTTTCAAAGGGTGCACGATTTCAGCTGTACCTTGCCCTAAGACTCGCCGGTTATTACGAGTTCGCGCAATTTCGGCCCTCGGTCCCATTCGTCGCCGACGACATCATGGAGACGTTCGACCATATTCGCTCGGAGGAGGTTTTCAGGCTGTTCGGAGCGATGGCAAACACAGGTCAGGTCATCTACCTGACGCACCATAAGCATCTATGTGAAATAGCTGAGGCTGTCGTACCGGGAACGAGGATCCATCAACTCGCACAGTAATTTTCTCCGGAATACGTGAACGAACCAGTGAAGGACGCCGAATTTGACGGCAAGTATGCGCCCAAAGTCAGACGTTCCGGCAAACTTCGCGTTCGTCCAAAAGCGGACATATCGCCCGAGCCATAGACGGCCCCGATGTGCCCATAATGGACGTCCTGCAAATTCATTGTCCTGCCGAATCTGGACTTCGAGAGCTGGCCCTAAACAGCAATTGTATCGCGCCTAGCCGTCCTATCGCCGGGGCGCCAATTGTAAACAACGGCGAACTATACCAATATCGTTACTGGCTTCTTCCGGTGCGACTCGGGAGAACGGGATGGGCAATGAACGCGAAGACGCAAACGGGAAAACACAGCGCCGCTGGCCAATACCTCGGCTATGCGCTTCAACCTGTACGCCTTTGCTTTCACCTGCTCAACGCGCCTAGCGGCGCCTTGGTCTCTCTTGAACATTTAGACGATGTGGCGGTTCACCTGGTCGGCGGCGAAGTCGTTCTTGAGCAAAGCAAGAGCGCACTGAAGCAAAATCCGATATCCGACTGGGCTGCGGACCTGTGGAAGTCTCTGGCCAACTGGCTCAGCTTCATGGCGGCGGGAGAGATCGACCCGGCGACCAGCCATTTCCGGCTATATGTCACACCGGTGAAGGCGGGTGCCTTCGCGATCGCGCTGAACGACGCGAAAACAGATGCCGACGTGGAGGCGCTGGTCGCTAACCTCGCCAAAGCCCACAGCAAGCTGAAAGCTGCACCGGCATGCGACGCCGACGTCCAAGCTTTCCTGAACGCTGATGCGGCTCATTGCGCCGCCTTGGTCAAGAATCTCGCCGTTATCAGCGTCGATGCAGATCCCGTCGATCCGATACGCGCGATCTTCAAGCCGACGGTCTCTCCGCTCATCATCGACCTAGTGTGCGAACGCGCGATCGGCGCTGCGAAGGAGGCGGCGGACAGGCTGATTAGAGCTGGCAAGCCCGCCATCTTGGACGTGGACGCGTTTCAGGCCGAGCAAAGAGCATTTGTTCAGAAGAACAACCTTCCAGGGCTGCTGTCGTCTTTCACCAAGCAACCGCCTGTCGAGGCCATCGAACAATTGATCGCCGACCGTCCCGCCTTCGTCCGCCAACTCGAGCTGATCGAGGTGGGAGACGAAGCGTGCGTCCGGGCTGTTAGCGATTACCTTAGGACGCTCGCCGACATCTCGATCTGGGGCGAAAGCGGGCTAATCTTTGAGAAGAACCTAAGTGACTGGGACGATGATCTTGTCGGTCGCTATGAGCACGTCAGTGCAGAGGTGCACGACATACAGGCCGGACACCCCGCAACGGTTCGTGGTAGAATAGTTTACAGGCGCTGCGCGCAGTTGCAGCCTCCACTCGATGGTCGAGTCGTCCCCGGTCATTTCGTCCACGGATCATTCAACGCCCTTGCCCACGGCCTGCGCCTCGGCTGGCATCCCGACTACCAGACTCTTTTGGAGCCAGCGACTTGATTGAGGCTGGCCGATCGCACCTACCGCTCAGCGACCTCGCCCTTGTCCAGAATCCAGGACTTGGGGCTTTCGCATTGTGGCAATTTGGCCAAGGTTTCCAGGCTGAGGACGAACGTCCAGCGCCGTTCGCCTTGGCGTTTCTCGTGCTGCCAATCGTCCTGCATCGCGCAACGCTCGAAATCGTGACTTCGACAAACCGACCCTCTGGACTGGCGCTCTTCGCGGCCAAGCTCGGGAAGGAACGGGAACAACTCCTCGCCGTCCACGAGCGAGCGCTGCTGCTGCGTACTCTGACATTGCAATCGGCCGCTGTCGGTGTGAGCGGGCGGCTGCTGTCCGTGGATTACAAGGATGCTACTTTAAGAGCAAACGTACCAGAACCGAAACCGAGGAGGCTCGTCCTTCCAGAGCGCGTCAAGCACCTCGGACCTGCCTCGGAGAAATTGGGTTTCTGGTTTTCGAACCTGGGGACCGCGCAGGTGGCCAACCTGTTACGGGTGGAGTTCTAGATGTATTTCCAGCTTCGAAAACTGATCCTTTGGCCCCGCAATGGTGCAGCGCCGCGGGTCGTCAAGTTCGAGCCCGGTGTCGTCAACGTCATCAGCGGCGCGTCGAAGACCGGGAAGTCCGCCGTTATCCCTATTGTTGATTACTGTCTGGGCTCGGAGAAATGCGCGATTCCGGTGGGCGTAATCCGCGAGAACTGCAGCTGGTTCGGCATTCTGATCGAGACGCTGGAGGGCGAAAAGCTCTTGGCGCGACGCGAACCGGGGGACCAACAGAGCACAGGCGACATGGTGCTGCTGGAGGGCGCACAGGTCGAAATTCCGGAGACGATCACCGACAAGACCACCAATGTCGACACGGTCAAGCGCGCGATGAACCGCCTGGCAGGACTGACTGACCTCGACTTCGAACCAGGTACAGAGAATGGATTCAAGCAAAGGCCAAGCTTCCGCGACCTCATGGCCTTCACGTTCCAACCTCAGAACGTGATCGCCAATCCCGACGTGATGTTTTTCAAGGCCGATACGACGGAACACCGGGAGAAGCTAAAGACCATCTTCCCGTACGTTCTGGGCGCGGTCACGGCAAAGATTCTCCAGGCGCGGTTTGAGATCGATCGGCTCCAGCGCAACCTCCGCCGGAAGGAGGCTGAGCTACGCGCGATCGTGTCGGCAACTGGCGCTTGGCGGGCGGAGGCGGAGGCGTGGCTGCGTCAGGCAGTCGAACTTGGCCTAGTCGATTCCTCCACTGAAGTGCCGAAGGACTGGAGTGACGTTGTTGACCTGCTTCGGCGCGTGTCGAACAGCAACTCAAGTCTTGCTCGACCAAGCCTGGCCGGCATCGATGTGGTGCTGACGCGTCTGGAAACCCTTCGTGCGTCGGAAACTGAAATCGCCGCGCGACTTACCGAGCATCGTCAGCGCCTGAACGAACTGCGCCGTCTGGTGGAGAGCAGCGAGGCGTACGGCGACGCCATGCGCATCCAACGTGACCGCTTGGACCTTTCCACGTGGCTGAGGGACTTGGCCGACGAGTTCGCCGATCCGTTGGTCGCACTCGGGGACGGCGGCCGCGAGAAGGTCTTGGCCCTTTGCGACAACCTCGGCGGTCTGGAGATCCGACTGCGGACCCACCCTGCGATGTCTAACACGCTTGACAAGGAAATCCTGCGCCAGCGCGGCGCCGCTGAAGCGGTCCTATCTGAGTTGAACGATGTCCGTAGCGAGATAGCGGTGCTGGAACGGGACTCTGACGTCGCCCGAGACGAGGCCAATCGCTTCGATAGGCTTGAGCGCTTCCTCGGTCGATTGGAGCAGGCGTTGCACGTCTACGACCGCGCCGACCAGTCGTCGGATTTGCGGCAGGAACTCACCTCGCTGCAGGCCGATATTGCAACGCTGCAAAAGACGATCTCCGAGGCCGACATCCAGCGCAAGCTATTCAACGCGTTGCACCAAGTCTCCCATCATGCCAATCGGCTGATTCCGCAGCTTGACGCGGAGTGGCCCGAGGCCCCGATTAGGCTGTTGATTGAAGACCTGACCGTCAAGGTGACTAGGGGAACGCGTGAGGACTACCTGTGGGAGATTGGCAGCGGCGCCAATTGGCTCGCGTATCACGTCGCACTAATGCTTGCGCTGCAGCACTACTTCCTGGCCGAACCTCATCACCCAGTCCCTGGTCAGCTGATCTTCGACCAACCTAGCCAAGTCTATTTTCCTAAGCGGGCGGCGGGCGACGAGGGCCCCGACCTCATCGCGTGGAGGGATCAGGACGTGGTCGCCGTCAGGAAGGTCTTTGCGCTCCTAGGCGCTGAGGTCATGGCCGCGAAAGGTCGCCTCCAGATCATCGTGCTGGATCATGCAGATGAGGACGTCTGGGGCAAGCTTCCCGGAGTCAAGTTGATTGAGGAATGGCGTGGACAGGCCCTCGTGCCTCAGGCTTGGATTGCCGCCGCATCTTCCAACGGTGGATAATAATCTGCTGCCAGAGGAGAAGGCATGGCGAACGTGGACGAGATCAACCGTCTGACGGCCCTTGGCTTGAACGTCATCACAGCCATGGATGTCGCGGAAGGAAAACTAGACGAAGCCTTCGAGGTCGCCCGCGCTCAGGAGAAACGCAAGGTCGACATCTGGTGCAAAGGAAGAAAGAACATTCCGGTTGCACTGACTGCGATATGGGACTGCGATCCTGCAAACTTCTATCTCGCGTTCGACGGCGATGATCCCAGCGACCACGCTTCGACGGATTTCATTCTTATCGACGCTGATGTCACTGACGTTGGCGGCAGGCTTACCTACGCCGCCAGCAGGGACAAGGGTCCTTGGCATCAACGTTACAAGAGCAAGAGCTGTGGGATCGCCTACCGATGGCTGCATGGCCGCGGTGTCACACCGCCTTTGCTCGGCGAGTACCAAGGCCAAGTTCACATCGTAGGAGGCATGCACCGCTTCCATCTTGCCAAGCACTATGGGACGACGCGCATGCCATTCCTCGTCCGGAGGGCCGAACTAGCCGCAGTAATGGCGTTGATCCCCTCGGCGACCGACACCGCCAACTCGTAATGGCGGGGACTGCAGAAAAGAAGCGAATGAGTTGCGAACTTACCGGGATCACTCCCCGAAAGCTGACCGACGGCTTCCGGCCCCGTTGCGGCCATTCTTACTCCCGCACTTTGGCTTTTCCAGCGCTAAACCGGCCTTGGGCGATGAATGGAAACGGTCAGATGTTCCCGGTCTGTGCTCGAAAAGTCGCATAAAAGGGCAGACTGGTGTGACGTCCGGAATTATTGGGCCTTTCACGGGTTTACCGGTCCCGAATTATCGGTTGCTGGCGGGCGGGCTATGCGATTGAAAACAGGAGAGTTTTCTGGCTAAGGGTGGGGTTTCAGACTGAGTTTACCAATGCCCTTAATGACGATTAATTCTGGATTGGCATCAGGTGATTGGGTTTGCGCAGAATATAGCCGCCCTTATTGGTAAACCCGCTCACGGTCGACAACGGATTGGTCAACCTAGGACGACAGGATTGGTAAACCGGAGCCGCCCTATCGACGAAGGTCTAGCTTGGCGCATTCACTGTCGCCGGTAGGCAGATATTCGGGCGACAATCGGGACCAGCGTGCGACGCCGCCAAGCGTGAGACACGTCGGCTACGCCGCAAATCGACACGGTTTGACCGGGCGCAATACCGCACCGATCTTCTAATCTCGGCTTAATTCCGGAGAGAGGCAGATAATTCCGGACGCCACACTGATTGGTAACCTAAGGCCACCCACCACGCGGATTGGTAGCCCACAGGAATAGGTTTGGTAACCCTTATCGAGTGAGGGCCGCTCGTACCTTTCGGCGGGTTCGTTTCAGTTCTAAGCCCGGCTTAATTCTGGACAACGACAGATAATTCTGGACGGCACAGTGGAACTCAACGCGTTGTAAGGATGGCATAGAGAAGCAGTAGCCCTCCAGTCTCGCTACTGGAAAAATTCTGGAAAATGGGTCTGCTTGGCTGGACGCAGAACGTTGTGATTATTCAGCCGGCATTTCTGAAGCTTCTCGAACACAAACAGCTTGCCTTCGCGCACGCTATCTTCGAGCGACTTCGCCTTCGCCAGATGCGCCGCAATCGCGCTGGCCAGCATGCAACCTGTTCCGCGCATCGATATAGCAAGGCGCGGCGTGTCGAAGTGGATGGGTTCATGATCGGAGCGTAACAGAATATCGGCCGATCGGGGACCCGACGCGTGCCCACCCTTGATCAGCAGGGCCTGAGGGCCGACGGCCTGCAGTCTTTGTCCTTGTTGGAGCGCACCGTCCTCATCCGAAGCCGGTTCGGAACCAGTAAGGAGCGCCAGTTCAGGAAGGTTGGGCGTGACAATGCAGCAAAGCGGCATCAAATCGCGCTTCATGGCAGCGATAGCGCCTGCTTCCAGAAGTGCGCGGCCTGAGGTGGAGGCCAGCACAGGGTCGAGTACTGCCGGCACTTGCGGAAATTTGCGCAGCACTGCGGCAACGGCAACAATGATCTTGGCAGTCGCCAGCATGCCGATCTTGATTGTGGCTACGTCGTTGGCCTGTAGCGCGGCACACATCTGATTGGCCACCATGCTGGGTGGCGAATGATGGATTTCGATCACGGCGTCGTGCGTTTGCACCGTTAGCGCTGTGACGGCGAGACAGGTGCGCACGCCAACGGCAGAGATCGTCTCGATGTCGCGTGCTATTCCAGCACCCCCGCTGGAATCTGATCCGCCAACGACAAGCACATGCGGTTCTCGTCTCATCGCCATCGGTCCGTCTTTTCGATCCATTCTCGCGTGCGCGCTTCGGGGTCGAAGCTCAACGTGATGTCCGTGACCACTGCGGCGCTGTTGGCGCCGGCCTCAAAGACGCCGTCGAGGCGGTCGGGGTTGAGGCCGCCGATGGCGACCAATGGGATCGGCGCCACCCGCCGCTTCCACTCGCTGATCCGCTCTAGCCCTTGCGGTGCCCACTTCATTTTCTTCAAAGTGGTGGGATAGATCGGACCGAGCGCGACATAGTCGGGCTCGGCAAACATGGCCGTTTCCAGCTCGACATGATCATGCGTGCTCAATCCGAGCCTGACGCCCGCTGCCCGTATCCTCGAGAGGTCGGCCGTTTGCAAATCCTCCTGGCCCAGATGCACGAAATCGCAGCCTTCCTCGATTGCCAGGCGCCAATAATCATTGATGATGAGCTGGCTTTTGTGTTGGACACACCAGGCCTTCGACTTGCGGATCTCCGCGCGCAGCCCGGTTTCATCCATGGTTTTGATGCGAAGCTGAATCAGCTTGACGCCGAGCGGCGCCAACCTTTCGATCCAGGCGGCGCTGTCGACGATCAGGTAGAAGGGATCGAGCTTCATGAAAAAACGGCCCTGCCGACCATCGGTGTCGATGGCACGGCGACGTCGCGCGGTTCGAGCATTCCCGAACTGAACGCCTCACGACCGGCGTCGACCGCCTTACCGAAAGCACGCGCCATGCCGACCGGATCTGCCGCCTTGGCGACCGCTGTGTTCAGGAGCACGGCGTCAAAGCCGAGTTCCATGACGGTGGCCGCGTGCGACGGCCGTCCGAGCCCCGCATCCACAATCAGCGGGACGCCAGGGAAATATCCGCGCATCGAGCGCAGCGCCGTCATGTTGACCGGTCCCAAGGCGGAACCGATCGGTGCGCACCACGGCATCAGGACCTTGCAGCCCGCTTCCAGCAGCCGCTCGGCGACAACGAGATCGTCGGTGGTATAGGGGAATACCGCAAAGCCGTCCTCGCACAGGATGCGGGCGGCTTCAACCAGACCGAACACATCCGGCTGTAGCGTGTCGTGATTGCCGATCACTTCGAGCTTGATCCAGTTGGTGCCGAAGACCTCGCGCGCCATTTTCGCGGTGGTGACGGCTTCCTTGACGGAGAGGCAGCCGGCGGTATTGGGCAGGGTTCTGGCGCCCAGCGAGCGGATCAACGACCAGAATTGTTCGCCGGCCCTACCGCCCGCCATCTCACGCCGCAACGAGACGGTCACCACCGACGTGCCCGATGCCTTGACTGCATCGGCAAGGATGGCCGGCGAAGGATACTGAGCCGTGCCGAGAAGCAGGCGCGACGAAAGCTCGGTTCCATAAAGCTCCAACATGCTAGCCGCCCTGCATGGGCGAGAGGATTTCGATCCGGTCGCCGTCGCTCAACTGGAACTCCGCGCGGTTGGCTTTGTGCACGAGGTCGCTGTTGACGGCGGTGGCGAGCCAATCGCCCTCATAGTCGAGCGCGGCAAGCAACTCGGCCAGCGTGGTGGCGGCAATCTCACGCGCCTCGCCGTTGACCATCAGTTTCATGAGCATGCTCCTTGGTTCTGTCTTGACTGAAAACCAGGTCGGCAGCCTGGCGCGCCATGGCGGGGGCGAGGAGAAAACCGTGACGATAAAGACCGTTGATCGCGATGATCTCACCGTCTGTTTCGACGCGTGGCAAATTGTCGGGAAATGCCGGACGGACACCCACACCGGTTTCAACGATCTCGGCCTCACCAAAGGCCGGATGGAGGGCATGGGCGGCGCCCAGCAGCTCCATCATGGAACGCGCCGTCACCGGTCCGGCGCTCTGGCTTTCAATCATCGTCGCTCCGATCATGAAACGGTGATCGGTGCGCGGCACGGCATAAAGCGGAAAGCGTGGATGAAGCAAACGGACCGGCCGCGACAGCGAGACATCAGGCGTGCGAAGGATCAGCATTTCGCCGCGAACACCGCGCAGCCTGTCATCGGCCGCTGCCATTCCCATGCAGTCTATCTGACGGGCGAATCCCGAAACAGGCCGGGCGTCGCAGCCGAAGTGGAATTTGACACCCATGGTCGCAAGCTTGTCATGAAGTGCCGCCATCGCCGGGCGTGGGTCGAGGTGAGCCTCGTCGGGGAAGAGCAATCCACGCCGGAAGCGGCCGGCGAGGTCGGGTTCCAGGAGCGCAATTTCGTTTTCATCGACGCGCCGATGCCCTGACGTGCGACTGGCGAACCGGTCAAGCTCACCGGCATCACGCGGCGCGGCCACGACCAATGTCCCGGCCCGTGTCACCTGACCCGACAGCACCGCATCCCACCAGTCGGCAGCATCGCGTCCGAGATCCAGCACCGGCTGCTCCGCGCTTTCGCGCTCGCACCATGGCGCCAGCATGCCGCCGGCGAACCACGACGCGTTGCCACCAAGGCCATGCCGCATCTCGGCGACGGTGACCGTCGCGCCGCGGGCGGCGAGTTCGAAAGCGACGGTGAGGCCGGCAACGCCGGCCCCTTTGACGAGCACCCTCATGATGGTTTGGGAGCCTCTGGCACGACCGGTACGCCAGTCTCGTCCGCCTGCATGTAGAGATCGCCGCCCTCCCGGTATTTTGCCGCCATTGCCGCCATGCCTTCCTTCTGGGCCTCGGCACGGATGTCGTGGGAAATGCGCATGGAGCAGAATTTCGGCCCGCACATCGAACAAAAATGTGCCAGCTTGTGCGCCTCCTTGGGCAAGGTCTGGTCGTGGAAGGACCGTGCGGTTTCGGGGTCGAGCGACAGGTTGAACTGGTCCTCCCAGCGGAACTCGAAGCGCGCGCGCGAAAGGGCATCATCCCTGGTTTTCGCTGCCGGATGGCCCTTCGCCAGATCGGCTGCATGGGCGGCTATCTTGTAGGTGATCACGCCAATCTTGACGTCGTTGCGGTCGGGAAGGCCGAGATGCTCTTTCGGCGTGACGTAGCAAAGCATTGCGGTGCCGAACCAGCCTATCATGGCGGCACCTATCCCTGAGGTGATGTGGTCATAGCCCGGCGCGATGTCGGTCGTCAGCGGCCCCAACGTGTAGAACGGCGCCTCACCGCACACTGCGAGCTGCTTGTCCATGTTCTGCTTGATCTTGTGCATGGGGACATGGCCCGGGCCTTCGATCATCACCTGGCAGTCCTTTGCCCAGGCAATCTTGGTGAGTTCTCCAAGTGTTTCCAGTTCGGCGAATTGCGCCGCGTCGTTCGCATCGGCGATTGAACCGGGACGAAGGCCGTCGCCGAGCGAGAAGGAGACGTCATAGGCTCTGGCGATGTCGCAGATCTCCTCGAAATGCTCGTAGAGGAAGCTCTCCCGGTGATGGTGCAGGCACCATTTGGCCATGATCGAGCCGCCGCGCGAGACGATGCCCGTGACCCGGTCGACGGTCAGCGGGATGTAGTGCAGCCGCACGCCGGCGTGGATGGTGAAATAGTCGACGCCTTGCTCGGCCTGCTCGATCAGCGTGTCGCGGTAGACCTCCCAGTTCAGATCCTCGGCGATGCCGTTGACCTTTTCCAGCGCCTGATAGAGCGGCACCGTACCGATCGGCACCGGCGCATTGCGCACGATCCAGTCGCGGATGTTGTGGATGTTGCGGCCGGTCGACAGGTCCATCACCGTGTCCGCGCCCCAGCGGATAGCCCAGACCATTTTTTCGACCTCTTCGGCCATCGACGATGTGACAGCCGAGTTACCGATGTTGGCGTTGATCTTGACCAGAAAATTGCGACCGATGATCATCGGCTCGCTCTCGGGATGATTGATGTTGGCGGGAATGATTGCGCGCCCGCGCGCCACCTCGTCGCGCACGAATTCGGGTGTGACGAAATCTGGGATCGCCGCGCCGAAGGCTTCGCCGTCGCGTTGCAGCTTGCCGCGCATCACCTCGCGGCCGAGATTCTCGCGGATGGCTACGAACTCCATTTCTGGCGTGATGATGCCGGCGCGCGCATAGGCAAGTTGGGTCACCGCCTTGCCCTGCTTGGCCTTGAGCGGCCGATTGCGTATCGGAAATTCCGGTGTCAGGCGCTCGCCGGTGGCGAATCCATTGTCTTCCGGCCGGACGTGGCGGCCGTCATAGGCTTCGACATCGCCACGCGCCGTGACCCATTCGTGGCGAAGCCGGGCAAGGCCTTTTTCGATGCTGGTTTCGACTGATGGATCGGTGTAGGGGCCGGACGGATCGTAGACGGTGACGGGCGGTTCGCCGGCCGTCGGATGGACGGAAATCTCGCGCATCGGCACCCTGATCTGCGGGTAGAGGACGCCGGGCTTGTGGATTTTCCGCGAGGCGGGCAGTGGTCCCGTCGATACGGCGGGGGTGAGGGCATTCATCGTGAGGCTCCTTTGCTCATGCATTGGAGACCCAGTTCTGTGCCGGAAGGATGAAAAGACGCTTCTGTAGACCTGCTGCAACAGGACCTCGGGCGTAAACTCCCGCAAAGCGCTTGCACCGTCCCTACGCCAGTATGAACTGGATCAGGTTCAACGGGTCACTGCGCCGCGAAAGCCAGCAGTATCTCAGCCCCTTGCCGGGACTCCCCTGGTGAATGCCTTAGGTTGAACGGGCTGACGCTATCTTGTCAAGCGCATTCGGGCGCCTTCGGCCGGTGGCGACGACCGGCGGCCAGCCGGGCGGAGAGCTCGCGCATGCATCGGGGACAAGTCACGCCCCGTAGACCGGGGCTGAATGGCCAAAGCCTCATTCGCTTCGTGAAGGATGGAGAAACTGTATTGGCCATGTGCGCGTATCGACCAAGTAGCTCAGGCGGTCACGGATGTGGTTATTCTGGTCGAAGGTGACGAACGGCCTTGGGGGTCACCTCCTTTAGGATTCAGAGGTTGGAAGACGGCTTCTCGCGATCACGGCCATCAGGAAATACCTGTCTTCGGCTCAACCTCGACATGGCGTCCGATCGACCGCAGATATACAGCTATCTCGTTCATGAGATGATCGCGTTCGCCGTAGATTTCAGCAATCCTACGCAGCTGTGGCTCGACGGCCCTCCGTTGCGCTGGCGTGAAATCAGCATCGCCAAAGACGTATCCCAAGTTGCCAATCGCGCAAATTTTGCAGCCGGCGTCCACAACTGCTTGTACGAATGCCGGAATGTCTTTTTCTTGCATGGTCTTCATGTCGAACCTCTCGTGAATGGCGTGCTTGCGCCCCAATCTGCCTTTTCAGCGTGTCCTCTGGGCGGCGCAAGCCCTGAGCGTGACTGTGCACGGGCAACCTCGACTATCCCATCTGCCACGCTCTTTAGAATCGGTGGGGTCTGGTGATCGCAGGCTGGGCCACTCAAAAGCCTGCAAGAAGAAAGTCATGGCGACCATTGCTCAAGATCGCAAGGGTGCGTGCAAGACCTTCCGTTGGCAGTCATGCACGCTCGCTCAGAGATAGTCCGGCCGCGGAAATTCTCCCTTATTCGTAAGAAAGCTCATTGAGCAACTGGGCATTGAGCAACTGGGTCTCACGTCACGGGTCTCGTGTGCTTCACAGCCGAAAAATAGCCGCCGTGGCAATTCTCGAAAAGTGCAGGCTACCTCGTTAAGGACACTGCGGATGATCGTTCGCGCTTGGCAAAAGCGAACGGATTAGTCTATGGCTCTCGGCAGGGGGGCGAGTTATGCGGCGGGTGCGAATCCTTCAAGTAGGCGATATTCACTATCCGGACTGGCATCCTTCCTCTAGCAACATCGATGCCAAGGATAGCAAGTTCGCTCCGAAAATAACGCAGAAGCTACGCGCGTCTTCGCTGCGTGCCGTCTTGACGAAACTTCGGCGGCTGACGACTTCGAAGCCCTTGGATTCGATCGCCTTCATGGGGGATTTCACGAGCCGTGGCGACAAGACCTTCATTGCTTCGGCATTCCAGCATTTCACGTTGCTCTGCCGCGCACAGGGACGCAGTTCAAAGGCGCTTCCGTTGATATTCGTACCGGGAAATCACGATGTGAACCGTGATGACGCGCGCGAACTTGGACCGACTGAGAAATTCAGCGAAATGGCGAGTTTAGCCGCCCGCTTGGGTTGGCAGACCGTTCCCGTGGACCAACCCGTGCACTTCAGACTTCCGACAGGATCCGCAGGCGCAAACTTCATCCTCGTCAACACAGCGATAGGCAGTTGGGAGCTTCAAAACCTTCCCGCGTTCCTTCGTGATCGTCTCGAGGCACTCAGTCCTTCTACAGAGCCTCTAGATCTCGGCTCGCCGGACATCTCGGGACATTCGCCCGCGACACCTCCCAGCGATCCAGACAAGGAGGCGTCCGACGACGAGTATTACGGTCAGATGGACACGCCATACATCTCGCGTGAGATGCTTGCAGGCCTACAGGAATTGCTCCAGCAGCCCGACATGCGTTACGGCATCATAATCGGCCATCACAATCTGCTGCCACAAAAGACTCCGCGCATTACGCCATACGCGGAGATGCTCAACAGCGGATTTGTCAGAACTCAGCTGCTGCAGGGCAACAAGCCTATCGTCTACCTGCATGGACACATACATGCTGATCCGGTCGAGATCGTCAACGATCCAAGGTTTCCGGACGGCAAATTGATCTGCATCTCAGCACCAGAGATACAGTCAGGTTTCAATGAGCTCGTCTTCTTCACGACCGATCAGGGAGAGCTCGTCGGCATCCGACTTATACCCTACCGCACCAATGTCGCCGACGGGACGGTCATGGAAGGCGAACATTGCTTTATTTCGACCATGTCCAACGGCAAGGCCTTTCTGAACAACGACACGTTTGACCTGCTGCGCCGACTGCGCGACCATGCCACCAGGCGCGGGAATGGGTTACTCTTCTGGGACGAGATCACTGAGATTGCTGCCTCCGCCGAGCTCGGGCTAGATCTGGAAGACTCTCTTCTGATGCTCCAAGCGGCGCGCTTCATCGAGATAGACGGCCTCACCAAGGCAAACTCGGCTTGGCGCATTAAGGTAAGGGACGAATAGCGATGGAGAATCCGTTCGGCCCCAACAGGATCGAGTACGAAAGCCGCCCGATACTGTGGTTCAGTCAGAAGTCGGCGTTGATTTCTGCCGCCGCCAAGCCGGTCTTCGTCGCAGGGACGAGAGGCAGCGGCAAGACCAGCATTCTTCGCTCGCTTTCCACAGTCCATATTCTTGAAGACAAAAGTCTCTCGGACCAAGTCGGCAAGCTCGCTTGGTATGGCGTCTTCTTCCAGCTCAATGAGACATTCTCGCCCCTAATCGACAACGCCGTTCTGAACCTCATTCCGGAGCGGATACGCTTCGACACGGCCGCCGTGATCCCGCGGCAATTCGTAATCTTCTCTCACTATCTGGAGCTGAAGATAGTCGAACGCCTGCTCGAGAGCATCGGCCAGCTCAGACGCGACGGCCACTTGAAATACCGGGCCTCCGAAGATAGGGACGTCGCCCTGGCACTGCATCGCGAAGTGCTGCACTTCATACCCCAACCTGCCCGTCTCGACTTCTTCAGCATCGATGAGCTGCGGGGTGGGATAACCCGGTACGTCGACGAATGCTTCAACGCGTTCTTCTTTGCCGCCGATGCCGGAGCGACCGGCTTCAGAGCAACAGACCCTGGCGCGATCATTAACAAGGTCGCGACCGCGATCACTCCACTTTTAAATGGCCCATCTTTCGCCGGTGACAGGGCGCCCTTCTTCAAGATACTGATTGACGACTGTGAAGCACTGACACCGCTCCAACAGCAGTTCCTGAACACCTTGGTGAGAAAGACGCGCGGCAACGTGAAATGGGTCCTCGCCTACATCGGCGGCCTCTACGACACGATCCGGACGATCATACCCGGCCAGTCGCTCTCGAATGCTGACCGGGACGTCGAGAATCTTGATTCAGTCGATCCGAGGGAGTTCGCCACGCTGTGCGAGAACGTGTCGTCGCTTCGGCTGTACTATGCGCTTCCTGACCATCTGCGGAGTGATCTCGAGCGCAACGATGCGCTCAGCGCGTTTTCGCTCAAAAACCGGCTGGGGCGGCTTTCCGTCAATGACATCATCGAGCGGGTTATCATATCGGGTCATTCCGAGGGCAGAGAAGAGCTTGTGGCACTTGCTGATGCAGCACGTGAATTCCTCTCCGTGAATTTGAGGACGGCGGATCAGCAGCAATTCCTTCTTGATCGAAAAGCGCGCCCTTATGCCGAAGGGCTGGCGCTCGCGCTCATGAACCCGGAAATTAAGCGCCGGCCCATGAGCAAGGCGGATGCTTCAAATCTGAAGAGGTCGATCGCCCGGAAACAGGGATGGGCTTTTCTGAAAGCGTGCCAGATGCTGCGTCTGCATGACTACCCGTACGTAGGGCACCAGATCATCACATCATTGAGCGACGTCTGTATACGCGATTTCCTTGATATAATGGGAGAGATCTTCCGCCGCAGTGTTCCGAGTTCCAGTGATCCACGAAAACTGGTGGAATTCATCAACTCGGATTTACAGATTCATCTCGAACAGCAGAGACAGGCTGTGAACGCCGCCTCTCAACGGAAGCTTGATGGACTTCAGGCGCTTTCACATCCGTACGAAGAAGAGAGCGTGCGCATGGTGCGGGCGTTGGGTTACCTGACCGCTCGCCTCCAGACAGAGTTTGCCGAAGAAAATGCTCTAGGAACGACAGAGAGAGGCATTTTCAGGGTTGATCTAAAGGAAATGCGCTCGCTGGTGAACCGACTGGAGCAACCCAGCGGAAAACTGGACGAGGTCCTGCGTCGGGCGGAAAGGGATGGGTTTATCCGGGAGGTCTCCGCCGCCGGCAACTTTGAGGTGGACCGCGCCGACCCCGCATCGAAGGAGATGATGATCAGATTGCATCGGCGATTTGCACCTTACTTCGGGTTCTCCTATCGCGGCCCGTACGAAATCAACACAATCCCTGCGGCGCGGATGGTCGACCTGCTTTTTACCAGGCATCGGCTCCCAGAAGACTGGGCCGACTCGGTGTTTAAGGAGCTCGTCGCGCGGCCCGCACTCAAGACCGAATTCCAGCACTCGCTTTTCGAGAGCGATCTCGAATGACCGCTTCAACTGTCGAGTATCGAGTCTTCGGCCATCTGGCCGTCACCGAGAAGGCGAGAGATGCAGGTACCTGCGAAACGATGGAGGCAGATATCGCGATCGTCGCGCTTGGATGGGAAACGCGTTTCGCCGCGTTCGAAAACCATCTTGACCTGAAGGTCGGCAAGATCGTGGTTCTGGACTTTGCTCTGAAGGAAGCGAACGTCCCAGCCGTCGAAGAAAACCGGCGAAAGCTCATCGCTATGGGTACCCGATGGGGCGTCGAAGTGACTGTGATCACCCTCGAGCCTTCCATCGAGTATCAGAAGAACATCAATCTCCTCGATCACCTGCTCACTCAGATGGCCGCTTCATGTGGCTCATACGAAGGAAGCCTGCGGAAGGTTTTCGTCGAGTGCTCGACGATGCCGCGAATCTACATCCAATGGCTGATTGCGGTGGCATTCAAGAAAATGTCGATTCAGTCTCTCGAATTCGGGTACGCCGAAGGTATCTACGGGAACGCGATCGGCAAAGAGGATTTTTCCAGCGGCTTGGACCGATACGTCACCGTCCCTCATCTTCAAGGCAGCGGAGGAATGGGCGAAGAGAAAGTCCTGCTCGTGGGGATCGGAGGAGATGCCGACGTATTCTACGGATTGATCGATATCGTCAGTCCGGAACGGATCTCGCTCCTCGTCCCAAGAAGCGACAAGAATGCGCATATCGATGCTTTGCTCGATCAACAGGTGGCCAAGGTACGTGAAACCCACCGGCTCGAAGATGGCGAAGTTCGCGACATCCAGGCTTTCGGGCTGATGGCCCACCTCGATGCTTTCGAGACGTATCTCGACGGGTTCGGCTCGCGTGCGGTGGTGAACGTTTTTGTCAGCGGCCCGAAGGTTCAGGCCATCGCTGCTGCCGTGCTCGCCTGCTCCGACAGCCGCGTCCATCTCAAGGCAAGAATTCCCACCTCCTATGCCCATCGTGAAGTCTCAGCGAATGGGCGGTATCATATCTATAGGCTGATTGACCTGACATCCCCTGCCTGCAGCCTTCCCGGGACGTTCTGACACTATCTTGCATTCGAGTAGCATCATGGTCCCAGTAGCCGTTCCGCCAAGCCTTCAGCGCATGTTCGTGTCGCCCGATCCGGTCGATGGGGGGCTAATTCCCACTTGGAAGCTGCTCTACATCAGATCAGGGGGGAATGCAGACTGGCAGAATTCCGTCTAATTAGCGACTAGCTAAAACATATACTCAGGCGAGACTGTTCAGCATAGAAATAGTGAGTCGGCCGTGAACTATCCGCAAGCCATTGATCTGGCCTGTTGATTGAGGCGGATAGCGGCTTTGGAATTGCAGGATTAGCGGTATTTGGACGCTGTTTTCCTGCAATTCGGTTTTGCGATTCCCTTG
>NZ_NSFV01000027.1 GCF_002295115.1 Mesorhizobium sp. WSM4311
TTGCGTGGTTTTCGATTATATCGTCGTGGGTGGTGGCTCCTCTGGATGCGTGATGGCGAGCAGGCTCTCCGCCTATGGCGCTCGCGTGCTGCTCATTGAAGCTGGCCCTGATACGCCGCCGAATGCCATTCCTGACGACATCCAGGATGGCGACCCAACGCGTGCTTACCTTAATCCCGGTTATCGATGGCAGTCACTCCACGCGACAACGGTGCGAGGTGGCCGCAAGCCTGTCCATTACGAACAGGCGCGCGTCATGGGTGGCGGCTCCAGCATCAATGCCCAAGTCGCCAACCGCGGCGGGCCCGGAGATTACGATGAGTGGGCCTCAAGCGGTGCAACGGGCTGGGGTTGGGAAGACGTGCTGCCCTACTTCCGTCGTCTAGAATGCGATTTGGATTTCGGCGGGGAATTTCATGGCACGAACGGCCCCTTGCCAATCAAACGTGTGCGCCAATCAGACTGGTCGGGCTTCATCCGGGCAATCTCCGATGCTTACGATGCTTTGGGGCTTCATTTCAGGCCAGACTTCAATGGTGCATTCGGTGATGGCTATTCAGTTGTCCCATTGACCAACCGCAATGGTCATCGGGTCTCCTCCGCGATGGCGTACTTACCCGAAACCGTCCGCTCTCGCCGCAATCTAACGATTTTATCCGAAACGACAGTTGCGCGGCTGACCTTTTTGGGAACAACGGTAACGGGGGTCGAGACGGAGAACAAATCGGGCGTGCAATCGTATAGCGCTTCTTGCGTTATCCTGTGCGCAGGAGCACTCCATTCACCCGCCATATTGATGCGCTCCGGGATCGGCCCCGCGAAGGAATTAGTACAATTCGGAATCCCTATCGTTGCAGATTTGAAAGGTGTGGGCCAGAATCTTCAGGAACACCCCACGATTTGCGTTTCGGCCTATTTGAAGCCGGCCGATCGCTTGTCACCCGGCGTGAGCGAATATATTCAGATGCACGCCCGCTACTCGTCGGGTTACGAAGGCTGCCCGTCGACCGATATGGCAATATCGACTGTTGCCAAATCATCCTGGCACCCGCTGGGGAGGCGCCTCGGCACTCTCGCCGTGTGGGTCAATCGCAGCTACTCGACGGGAACTGTGGCGCTCAAGGGTAGTTCGCATAAAATAGAGCCGGAGGTCGATTTCAACTGGTTGAGCGACAAGCGGGACGCCGAGCGCCTCAAGCAGGGCTTTCGCTTCATAGTCCGCCTGCTGCAGCAAGATTCGCTGTCCTCTGTGGCGCTGGACCCGTTTCCGTCAGCGTTGAATGCGCGAGCGAAGCTGGTGAGCAAGGTCACAAGCACAAACTATGCACTCACGTCATTTCTGGCGCTGCTCATGGACGCGTCGCCGCGGCTGCGCCGTGGGCTGATTAGGCGCGTCATAACGGATGGGGATAGCATTTCCGATCTCGTCAACGACGAGAAACATCTGGATCGGTATATTCGCCAGAACGTCATCCCAAGTTGGCATCCGACGTCGACCTGCAGGATGGGGGCAGCCGCGGATCCTGGCGCTGTGACCGATCCGTCGGGACGCGTTCATGGTATTTTGGGTTTGAGGATCGCCGACGCTTCCGTCATGCCATTTTGCCCTCGGGCGAACACAAACATTCCGACGATTATGGTGGCTGAGAAATTGGCCGACACAACCTTGAGAGACGGCAGACGGAGCTAAATCGCTGCCTGCTTTGCTGCTCGGCTAGTCGTCTCGTCGAGACGGCGGATAACGTCGACAAGCGCTTCCTCAGCTCATGTGCTCCTTGGTGCCGCCAGGCAGAACGCCGAACCCGATGTAGATGGCTTTTTTGCGAACGAAGTCTTCGTCCCTGAGCTTGACCGCTCGACCCGGATAGCGTCGAAAAAGACTATGGGATAGGAAAATTTCGAGCGGTCGGTTTCTGCCATTCGGCCATCGTCCGGGACGGCGTGTGTGATGGACGAGCTCAGGTAGCTGGCGATACCTCGCGTCATAGAGCTCTTCGAGATGGCCGATCCTGCCATGAAACCCGGAGGTCGGCGCTGGTCTGGATTGAGCCTGGAAGTCATAAAGCAATTCAGAATTGTAAATCGCTCTTAGTATCTTGGCCGTGATAATGTTAAACTAACCGCGACGGATGTAACAATATATACAACTATATTAACATACAAATCGTTGTTATCTTCACCAGGAAGCGCTAGAGATCAATTGCTAAGACGGAATCACCGCCCAGCCATCGGCTTAGCCTTAGAATGGGACATCATGTCGACTTTCGTTATTATTGGAAGAGACGGCGCGTTGCCCACATCCAAGGAACTGTCGACTTTGAGAGCCGCGGCAAACACTAATCAACTTAAGCGCCCAAAAAGGGGATTGACTATGACCACGCTGCCGAAAATTTCACTTTCGAAATTGAGAGACGATGCAACGCGACGTGACGAGCGCCAGCGCCTGCAAATGGCATGCCAGGAATACGGGTTCTTCTACCTTGTCGAGCACGGCATCCCCGGGGAACAGATCGCGCAAGCCATTGAGGCTTCCCGGCGATTCTTCGCATTGCCACAGTCGGTTAAGGAACGCTACGGGCACGCCTTTCAGGACGTGTACCCCACTGCCGCCCGTGGATACAGTCCTTTACACGGCGAAATGCTACATCCTGAGGCCGGCTTCGATCCAAAGGAGGTATTCGACCTCGGAATTGAGAACGAAGGCGACCGGCGTCCGTTCTCCGGCCGCACGCGCCTTCCGGATGAAGCCTTGGCTCCTGGCTTCGCAAGAAACCTGCTTGCTTTGCAGGCTACCGTGCTCGCCGGGATTGTCCCCCAGATCGGGGATGCGCTGGCGGACCTGATAGGTATGGAAGAGGCATGGTTCCAACGCCATTTCAGCACGCCGACGCTTGGGCAACGCGTGATACGGTATCCAGCTCGCGGCGGCACTTGCGCAAAGCACACGGATCATGGCTTCTTCACGCTGCTGCTGCAAGAGGAACTCCCCCTGCGTTCCTTGCAGGTGTGGTTCCGCGGTCGATGGATGCCGGTGCCGAGCCTGCCCGATAGTCTCGTAGTCAATCTGGGCGACCTCCTTCAGGTCTTGAGCGACGGCCGCTTCAAGAGTACGCCCCACCAGGTCGTGCATAGTGGTCCGACTGATCGAATTTCGCTGCCCTTCTTTATTTATCCCGAGATCGACGCTCGCCTGACTTCGCGACAAGGGCAGCAAGTTAGTGTTGTAGAAATGATGCTGCGCAACGTTGAGTCAATATGGGTGACTGGGAATGGCGCCGGACGCGCGCGCGAACTGCAATGATTGTCTGCTTTTCTAAAGCATGCGCAATTATGGCGCCGACGCGGTGCAGATCTCCGTGGTAAGCTGGAAGAACTCTCGCATCCGCTAGATTGTCCCGCCGTCGCGCGTGTAGCGCGGCGGTCGGAAGCCCGCTTCGGGATGAATGCACCTATGGTGTCAGATTGTTTGCATCGTGTGGTCGCAGGGAAAGATCGCACTAGATCTGCACCGCTGTCGCAAACGTGCTGCGGGAAAACCTGAGGGAACTTGATCCCATGATAACGCTCGCCCAACTCGCGCTTGACGTATCGCGAACCGAGCTCCCGGGAACCAGTTCCAGCGCGACCACGACGCCGTCACAGGCGGAAAGATCTTATAACACCCGGCGGTCGCGTGCTGCACGTCTTGCGGGCCGGTGGCAGTTATCGCAAGCCGTCAACCTTTCAGGCCGAACACCTCGCGCCCTGGAGCCCATTCTCAGCCGGAGCCCGCCCCTCATGGAGATTCGTCTCGCAGGCACTGCCGACCGCGATGCATGGCGGTCCCTTTGGTACGCATATTGCGCCGACCAAGGTCTCAATTCATCAGAACAGGCGACAGATAGGATCTGGCGGCGCATCGAGCGCCCAGACGAACCGATTAACGCGCTGATCGCGGTCTCAGCAACTGGCGTTACCATAGGTTTTGCTACCTTTGTCATTCACCCGTATACTCTTAGCGATCGTCCGGTCTGTTTTCTCGCAGATCTCTATGTCGACGAGTCTTCGCGGCGCCAGGGGATTGGCCAAGCCATGCTCACGAATCTGGCCTCCTACGGTCGCGACCAAGGCTGGCTGAGAATCTATTGGAATACGGACAGATCAAATTATCATGCGCGGGCGCTCTATGACAAGATCGGTAAATTGAGTCCATACCTTACCTACTACTATGACCTGTAGACTTGCTCTGAGGTCGTAACGAAAGCGCATTGACCTGCCCCAGTCTTTTAAACAGTGGCGAGTAGACTAGAGGTGCAGCCATTTATGTTGCGCACATGGGCTTGCAGCGGAATGTATTTTCGGCGCGATGATCCATTGATCAGGCAAGGACCGTGTTCGAGGTAAACTCCGTGCGGTGGTCTGCGACGATCATGCCGGGCTTGCCGCGCTGGGCGATCAGGTCGTCAGTTCGCGAGCAACGCGGCGACCAGAGATCTGTGTCCGGAATCGCGTAAGGCATTCGCGCGTCACGTCGTCGACGAGTTGATCGGCCGCAGGAGAACTGGTCGTACAGCGACCAGCGTGCGTTCGGCTTCGCCTCGACACGGATCGGCCCCGCATGCCGACCGCCGCTCGCCGTCCGCACTTCAACAAGGTAGGCGACATCTCGTCGACCGGCAAGATCTATTCCGGACGTCCGCGCTGTCGTTATGACAAGCCATATTCTAATTTAGATCTCAAAAATCTTCCGGGGAGCAGTGGTCAGTACCTCGACGCCGGAGTCTGTGACACGGAACGTTTCGCTGATGACGTATCCAAAATCCTCCTCGATCCAATTACCTAACATCAGGTGAAAGGTCATGTTTGGTAGCAACTCTGTCATATCGCCATCCTTAAGGCTTGCGGTCGGCTCCAACCAACCAATGCCGTGTGCATAGCCGCAACGCGTCTCCTTTTTGAGGCCCCGCTTCTCGATGCTGCGATTGAAGGCGTTGGCAACATCGCTGCAAGTCGCTCCTGGCCGTATCGCATCAAGAGCGACCTCAAGGCCGGCGACTTGGATCTCATGCACGCGACGTAGACGATCGGAGGGTGAGCCGATCGTGTAAGTGCGCATAAGCCCAGCACAGTAACCATATCGCGCACCGCCGATTTCGAGATTCACCTGCGATCCATAGCGAAAAACGTCCTCGCTCCACGGAATGTGGCACGTTCCCGTTCGCGGTGATGAACACAAACTTATTCCCTCGATCCCGCTTCCTGGCTTACCGTTTGCGCCGCGCACCAACGTTGCCACAATTTCCGCGCACGCGTCTGCTTCACGCACCCCGGGGCGTATTACCTCAGCAGCGCGTCGAATCGCGGCGTCTGAGATTGCCGCCGCCTCCCGCATTACAGCTATCTCGAGATCTGACTTGATGAGCCTTTTCCAAGTGACCGCCTTAGTAGCATCGACGATCGTGGCACCAGGCAGGCGCATCCTAAACTTTTTCGCCGATTGCGATGGAAGGCAGCATAGCTCGATTCCTATGCCTCGACTCGCGAGGCCGACGTCCTCCAAGTAATCGACTACCGCGTCATAGCCATCCTTGTCAGGATTTCCAATATACGCTTCGGGGTATGCGACGATTTTGTCGCGCTCCATAAAACATTGATGAATGGCTGCCGGCGCATCACAGCGGCGCAGAATGAACGTCGGTTCCTCTTCTCGTATCGAAACCACAACGGCCTGAGGAACATAGGCTGATAGCGCGGTGTACCCCGTGAGATAGGTAATGTTATGTTGGTCGGAAACGACGAGCGCGTCGATATCGCACCGACCCATTTCGAACTTCACCGAGCCGAGCCGGCGAAGGTATTCACTTCTAGGGAATGCCTGGGGTCCCTTGGATATATTCATAAGTTTGAACTCCAGCTATGCTTTTGACAACAAGGCGAGCTATTGCGGGTAAGAGTTCTTATGCTGGCGACGGATCACCTCTCAGTTGGGGGGGAGTCGTGGGGCTGCAGATCGCTCCTGTTCGCCCGACGGCGGTGTGATAGACCAAGCGATTAAGTCGACAGCTCGTTGGAGTATCGCTTCGGTCTGAGCAAGGCTGGGTGAAACGGCGACGACATGTCCTATCCAGTCTCGAAAATCGCCTTTCCTGAAGATCGGCGCGTTGGGTTCAACATACAATTTGATTTCAGCGACACCTGGTACCGCGATCGCCTGACTGCCGCCATCGATCCAATCGAGGGTGCCGTCGCAATCAGCAACTAGGAACCGCGCGGCTGCGGTCTGCAAATGCCTTCTGCGCAAATCCCATTCCTCGCCGACGACAAGCTTGATGTGCTCGGTGACCAGATCGACACCGCTCGCCAGTTGGACCAGTTCAGGCTCAAGCGCACCAGCAAGACGCGGATTCACTTCGATTACAACCGGGCCATGATTAGTCAACCGGAGCTCGATGTTCGTTGGCCCCCAATTAAGGCCAAGAGCTTGCAAGCACCTCAGCGAAACATCAACGATACGGTCATGATCGTCTTCCGCAAGCGGGGCCGGGAAGGTCGTTTCACGGAAGACGAAATGCGGTGGGGGGCCGAAATCAACGGCGACAATCCCAATAACCTCATTGCCCATTATCTCCACGCTATAAAAAGGGCCGCGCGCGAATTCCTCAACCAATATCCTCGGCGAAGACGGCCAGATGTGCTTCCCACCCAACAGATAGGTCGTGTGGTCAGCTAACTCATCGGCGTTGCGGCACAATCGGACACCGATGCTACCGCTGCCGATTGCCGGCTTAACAATTACGGGAAAGCCGATCTCCGCGACAGCGCTTTCTACTTCTGCCACATTCAGCGCCATGCGATAAGCGGGTATCGGAACTCCGGCTTCCGCAAGTAGCTGGCGCTGAGAGAATTTGTCACAGCATCGTTCAATCAATTCGGGGTTGGGTCCCGGTAAGTCGAAATGCCGACATAGTTTGCCAACGGTTGCATAGACCGACTCGTCGATGCCCGAGAAGCCCGTGATACCAGCGATGTCATTGGTCTCACGCAGCCTGGAACATTCGCGAATCAAGGTATCAAGATTGGTTGTATCGACACGGATTGCCTCGCTTCTTTCCGCCGCAAGATACTCGTACTGTGTTGGATCAACTGATAGTGTAATTGGATGAAAGCCAAGACGCCGGGCCGCGTGGATGTATCGTATTCCATTACCTCTTGCATGGCCTTCAACCAGGATGAGAGCTTTCCTTGACATTGGCTGTTCTCCACTCTGCGTTTTTGTCGATAGGTCGTTTTGCCATCGTGGACCTCAGACTTAAAGACAACGATCCAAGGCCAAACATTCCGTGAAATTGGTCGCCTCTACCCGCAGCCGCTGGCTGAAGCTGAAGTTGCCTTTGGCGCAGCAAAATCGTCTTCCCAGATCTGGGCAGAACCGATTGGGCTTGATGGCAACTGACCGAATAGTGGCCGAGTGGGATAATGCACTGTATCGCGTACCAGAGTACTGGGGACGAGTACGCCCTTGACCGGGACCCGGCGCCACGAGCTGTCACCGAAAGGCCCTACTAGGGAGTGAGTTTTAGCGCGTTATCGCCGGGAGAGCCCTCGCGAATCGAGAACGTTATCCTTCCATCGTCGTCTATTGCACCCTCGTAGAACATGTGGTCGCAGATAGAATTATCCCGGTGGAAAGTCAGCACTCGCGGCTTGATCTCCACCATCTGATGCTCCTCGATGTATGCGGAGGAGCAAACGATTATTTCGTCCCCGACCTGACAGGTGCGAGCAGCGGCTCCGTTCAGCACGCAGCAACGAGAACCCCGCTCTCCATAAATCACGTAAGTGCTGATTCGAGCGCCCGATGATTTATTCCAGATTTCAACGAATTCCATTGGAAGGATGCCGGCTTCGTCGCAGTGATCTGGATCCAAAGTTATTGAGCCCCGGTAGTTCAAATTCGCGTCGGTCACAGTTATTCCATGAAGCTTGGCGGCAACAAATTTTCTCATCTACATTTCCTCTCGGCGGTGGGACACTGCGTCGACAAGCGATTGCTGTGTCTTGGTTTCAGGATGGATGGATGGACGTTCTGCGATTTGTCGTATTGTGGTTCTTAGGACAAAATTGATTACTCTGGCGTGGCCAGCACGAGACAGTCAGGCGAAGGCTGGTTGTGGTGGGCGGAGGCATTGCCGGCCGGCTGTCCCCCATTGGTAATGCCATCCGATACAGTTCCGACATGTTCCGTTCCTTTAATTAGTTGTGATTTCAGGTGACTGTGCCAATCGGCCCGTTCAACTGGATCGCACACAAAGTTGCAAACCTCGTGCCAAACTGGCTAATCAGGCCGGAAACAGAAATGCGTGATCTCTTTCAGCTATTTAGGTGAGCAGACCACGGATCGGATCAAGAAGGCACGTCGCGGACGCGACAAAATGTTGAGTGTAGGACGGGTTGAGGTGGCGCCCTTCTGCTGGTGGTCGTGCGGCCGATCTGGGCATCGTTGACTTCTGGCGGCGGGGATGTCGAGGACGCTCGGGTATTGGCTGTTCGGATCTTAGACGCGTGCAGCCTCATGCCTCGAATGCGGCCGTTTTACTTGTCCCAGTCGAGGCCTGCCTAAATGTTTGATCTCAGGTTTTGATGGGGCATCCTTATCTTCCGAATCAAAGGATGCACTATGGGCCAGGTTCTTCATGGGAGCGCCACGACGACAGAGGCGGTCCGTCGGGCGCCCGCTGATCAAGGGTTTGTTTTCAGCGATGGGATGGTCGCGGGGCTTACGCTCCTAAGGACGACCTTAAGAGCCCAGCCTCGCTACCGTGCCATGATCGCGCAAGGCGGCCCTCGCCGGAGGCGTACCCGAGGATCGCCCCTGACCAACAAGGAAAAGCCGGATCGACGCGGTCATGTATCCTCTAAGAGTTGTCATGACGCTTACCTCCTTCAGGTTGTGTGCGTCAAGTTCTGCAAAATGGGGCGGCCACGATGCTGGTCATGCGGCTTGGCGTAGAGCGAGCTTCTTGTGCTCGCGCAGATCGTCCATGTTGATGTAGCGGTTGGCCTCCATCCAGTTCTCGTTGGTCTCGCAGCCAGCGCCCTGACGAGGCGCAGGCAGCTTTCATTGGGGAAGATGCGCATGACATTGGTGCGCCGGCGGATTTCCTCATTGTGCCGTTCAAGCATGTTGGTGCTCTTGAGATGCTTGTGATGCTGGCGCGGCAGGCAAAAGAAGGTCAGCGTGCGCTCGATGGTCTCCTCCACCCAACTCGTCAGTCGCGGATAGCGGCCCGACCATTTGGACAGCCATGCGGCGAGATCGGCCTTGGCCTCGGCGAGATCGCGCCGGTCATTAGAGCCAGCGCAAGTCCTGCAGGCAGTCGGCGCCGTGCTTTCTCGGCAGGTGATCGAGCGCGTTCCTGAGGAAGTGGACGTAGCAGCGCTGCCAGGCGGCTTCGGGGATCACCTCGCCGATCGCCGCGACCAGGCCGGCATGATTGGCGGAGACAACCAGCTCGACGCCCTTGGGGCTGCGCGCCTTCAGCGCGACGAGGAAATCCCTCCAGGCCGAGCGGCTTTCGCGATTGGCCATCTCGACGGCCAGGATCTGGCGCCGGCCGTCCCAGTCGATGCCGACAGCGATCAGCACCGCCTGGCTCATGACGACGCCGGCCTCACGCACCTTCTCTTAGCGCGCATCGAGGATGAGGTAAGGAAACGGCTCTTGAAGGGGGCGCCTGGCAAAGGCAGCGAGGCTCTCGTCCAGCCGCTTGTTGATGGCCGAGATCGACGAGGCCGAGAACGCATGGCCGCACAGCTCTTCCGTGATCGCCTTGACCTTGCGGGTCGACACGCCCTGCACATACATCTCCGCAAGCGTCGCCACCAAGGCCCGCTCCGAACGCTGGTAACGCTCGAGAAGCTCGGTCGAGAAGCGGCCGGCCCGGTCCTGCGGAACCCGCAGCTCAAGCTTGCCGACCCGCGTGACAAGGGTGCGGCCGTAATAACCCGAGCGGTAGCCGAGCCGCTCAGGTGTGCGCTCGCTCTTCGAAGCCCCCAGCGCCTCGTCCATCTCGGCCTCGAGTACCTCCTGCATCACCGCACGGATCACTTCGTGAAGTCCGTCCGGGTCCGAAAGCAGAATGTCTTTGATGGCAGCGCTGCCGGTCTTACTTTCAATCTTGGTCATGGTGGCGTTCCTTCGCGGGAATCGGTGACGTGAACAATCACCAGCCTGCCATGACCGCCCTCTCTCAGCGAATTTGCAGAACTGTCAGCACACACCCTCCTTCATCACAAACCCAACCGAACAACTGGGCAGGTGTTCCAAAAAACGCCGAGTTCCAATAAGGACTCAGGTCCTGGTCCGCTATTGTCACCCCTTCCAAGTCGATGTGTTCGTCACAAATCTTGCGCAATTGAGAAAGGTCGCCCGGGCGTACAACTCTGATTTCCACAGTATTCTCCTGCTTCTCGTTCCGGCACACGTCAGGGGATTTGCTTGCGCAGTTGCCTGATGTGGCAGGTGAGCCAGCCCGCATATTGGCCGTCGTATTGTGGGCCGCGACGCTCACATGTGCGCACCCGATGAAGTGTAGATGTGTTTGTTTCAGGCAATGAGGCGCGTCTTGTGAGCACCGCCACGGTGGACCTGAAATCGCCTCACAGACGCTTGCCCACTGAACACGTCCCCGCCATGACCGGGGACGTGTTAAGGCACATTGCCTTCAGCCTCTGCAGAGGTCAGCGGTCTTGCTGCCGTCCGCAGGTTGTCTTTGCCGTAGCCGTATTTGCCGAATACTGCCATCATTTCGCCAGAGCCAACATAGTCCTGCATACGGCATTGAACGCGTCGACCGCAGCCTGCTCGTTGAGCTCGAAGGCGATAGCAGGATAGTTGGCTGGCGCGATGAACGAATCGGCCAGCTCAAGGCTGTGGTCCTTCTTAACAAGTCCAGTCGCTGTAAAGTAGTCGAGGGCACCGGCGGCGGCGCGACAGCCTGTCCGCCGGCGGTCCGGCGACCTGCATGATTTTGTCGTCGGCGATGCCTGACTTTTTCGCGTCCTGGACCGCGGTGTAGCCTGTATCACTGACGAAGGTGAGTCCCTTGTCACGCACATCCTCATAAGAATGCAGCCCTTCCGGGTTGCCCTTAGGCACCAGCAGTGCGCCTCTCTCCGTAGCGATCGGTTCGCTGAACAGCACGTTGCGGCAGCGCTCCGGCTTGATCCACATGCCGGCCGTGATGAAGTCGAAGCGGCTAGCCTGCAGGCCGGGGACAAGTGAGCCCCATTCGGTTACGACCGGCTCGATTCTATTCTCGTGTTTTTGCGCGACGCACGCAAATGCCAGACAATCCGATCCCCAAATTAATTCCCAGCACCGCAGGTTATTTGGTGTCCGCTTTTTCAACGAGACGCTCCATGAGCGTGCTGTAGGCGACAAAACCGGTGTGAGACCAGAAGGTCTTGCGGCCAGGATTGGTCTCCAGCACGTCGAGGAAAATCCTTGATTTGTTGTGGAAACGAGACCGAATAAGCAGCTCAAGGGTCCTGCAGCCAATCTCCGAACGTCGGTGTTGGCAGCTGACGTAGAATTGCCTCAAAAAGACGCGTTGCCCACTCGGCTCCGCATTGTCTGGCTCCAAACGATGAGTGGCGAGGCCCACAATCTCGCCGTTCTGGCTGAAGAGGTCGACCATCCAAATTTCGCGATTCACCAACTGAATAAACCGCTCCTTGAGTTCTGAAACCGTCATCGGGGTTTCGATGCTTCTCGGCCTCGATCAACTCGCGGTTCAACATTGCCAACTTGTCGAAATCTTCGGCGGCAGCTCTGCGAATCTCAATTGTCTCTGAAGCACTGTGATCCTCTCCTGACCCATGCGACCCACGCAGCGGGCTAGGCAATGCGCTCCTACATGTCCGTGGTGGGTAAAGCCCGTCCGCAGCCAAAAATCCTATGATTAGAGTTGTTCTCGATGACCTCCGATACGGATTCTCTCGCCGGGCTTATTTCGATTTGGTCGAGGTCATTGAATCCTGCATCGCCCGACAGCCGCGCCGTCGGTAGGGATCAGCAAGCGTTCAATTTCCAGATGGTGGCTGCGAGAGGCGGATACCAACGTTTCTCGTCTGAACGTAGCCGTCCAGCGCTTCCTGACCCTTCTCCCTGCCGTAGCCGGACTGGTTTATCCCACCGAACGGTGTTTCCACCCCGCCCACATACCACCCATTCACGTACACTTGACCGGCCCAAAGGCGGTCGGCGGTCCAGAGGGCCCGGTCAATATCCCGCGTGAACACGCCCGCTGCCAGACCGTGAACGGTGTCGTTCGCGAGATTGACGGCCATTCCCGGATTATCGAACGTGGTAACGGCAAGAACAGGACCGAATACTTCTTGCTGGAAGAGATTGCTGTCTCGCGCGACATCGGCAAACACCGTGGCCGCCATAAAGTAACCGCTCCGCTCCGAAAGCGCAGTCCCGCCGGTTACGAGTCGCGCGCCCTGCGAGAGGGCCGTCTGGCAGGCCCGCTCAACTCCTTGTCGTTGGTTTCGGGAGATCAACGGGGTGATGTCGCAGTTTTCGCGTCCTGGACCGACCGACAGTCCTTCGACGCAGACCCTCACTCTTTCCACCAGTTTGTCTGCAATAGAACGTTCCACAATAAGACGTGTAAGGTTGTTGCAATTCTGGCCTGCATTCAGAAAGGTCCCGACGCGTACCGCTTCCACAACGCAGTCGAGGTCGGCATCGGAATACACAACTGCAGCCGACTTTCCGCCCAGTTCCATTATGCAGGGCACGATCCGATCCGCTGCCGTCTTGAGCACCGTCCGCCCAGTAGTAATCGAGCCCGTGAAGACGATGTGGCGAACGTCGGGATGTTCGATCAGCGCCTGGCCTGCCGTTTGGCCGTATCCAGTGAGCACGTTGACCGCTCCGGCAGGCAGCCCCGCTGTCTCACAGGCACGCGCAAGTTCAACTCCGGAAAGGGGAGCTAGTTCCGGCGACTTCACCACGACTGAGTTGCCGGTTGCGATGGCGCAGGCCAGCGAGCGGGCCGTCAGTTCAAGTGGACCATTCCACGGAACGATCTGGGCGGACACGCCGAAGGGACTTCTGACTGTGTAGTTGACCAGGTTGGCCCCGCGCGGGATCGAGCGCCCTTCAAGTTTGTCGGCCAAGCCACCATAGTATCGCAGGTATCTGATGGCGGTCTGAACCTCGCCATCGGCAAGTTCCAATGCCTTCCCCGTCTCCGCGCAGTTAATGGCTGCGATCTCGTCGAAACGCGCTTCAAGGGCGTCGGCAACGCGAAACAACATGCGACCGCGATCATACGGATGCATGTCTATCAGCACGCGGTCGCGAAAAACGCGGTGAGCAGCAGTAACGGCAAGCTCGATGTCTTGGGGTCCTGCTTCAGCTACGACAGCAATCGTTTCGGCGCTCGCCGGGTCATCGACCTCGATGCGTGTGCCGGACACAGAATCCCGCCACTCGCCATCGATATAATTTTTGACTACGTCGTTGCTGGCCATCCAGTCCTCTTTCTTATCGCTCGATTTTCTTCGAATTGGCGCAGCGACAGTGGTCGGCGCCGCAGGAAGAACGGCAACCGTGGTATCGGTCCGGCAGTGAAAGCCCTAGTCTGCCGTTCAGCCGCTCCGAGTTCGCCCACTGCCACATGCCACGGAACGGCCTTCCCGTTCCGTGACTGCGAGCGGCCCGATTTTGGACCTGCTAGTGGCCCGGTGCTTTGTCGGCTAGCGAGCCGCGCCTCCACCGTCGAGGGTAGTCGCTACTGCGCCAATGCTGTCGCGAATGATGGACAGACCACGCCGAAGGTCAGCCTCGGCGATGGTGAGGGCAGTCATGAACTTAAGCACCTCACCGTATGAGCCGGCGATCTCGATCACCAAGCCCCGACGAAAAGCCTCCTGGGAGACCAGACCTGGCAAGGAGTGGTGCTTCGGTGAAACGAGTCCGTACATCAGACCGCGGCCTCGCACGCTCAGGCCGAGGGTGGGGAATTCCTCGGTAATCGCGTTGAGTTCTTGGACCAAGATCGCAGACTTGCGAGCGATCTCATCCTCGAACTTGGAGTCGGACCAGTAAGCTTCGAGGGCCGCACGAGCAGTGACGAAAGCATAGTTGTTGCCTCTGAAGGTCCCGGTGTGTGCGCCCGGGGCCCAGACATCAAGTTCAGGCTTGATGAGAATAAGGGCCATTGGGGTTCCGATCGCCGACAAAGATTTGGACAGGGTAACGATGTCCGGCACAATTGCAGCCGCTTCGAAACTGAAGAAACTGCCCGCGCGACCGACCCCGGCCTGGATGTCATCGAGGATCATCAAGATTCCGTGCCGCGACGTTAGCTCGCGCAGCCGTTGCAGCCAAGTAACGCTCGCAGCATTGATGCCGCCTTCACCTTGGATCCCTTCCAGGATCACCGCGGCAGGTTTGTCGAGGCCACTGTTGGGGTCATTGAGAAGCTTTTCGAAGTAATCGATTGTGTCAACTGACGCCCCCAGGTAGCCTTCGTATGGCAACGATGTCACATGGGCGAGGGGAAACCCGGCAGCGGCCCGGTGCTCCTTGTTTCCCATCGCTGCCAATGCTCCAGCGCTTTCCCCATGGAACGAGTTGGTAAACGAGACGATGTTCGATCTCCCGGTCACCTGGCGAGCCAGTTTTAGACTCGCTTCGACCGCGTTCGTACCTGTGGGGCCGGGAAACTGTAATTTGTATGTCAGACCACGAGGCTTGAGAATGTATCGCTCGAAAGCTTCGATGAAGGCTTTCTTGGCCGTCGTGGCAAGGTCCAGCCCATGCACAATTCCGTCGCGCTCGATATAATCCAGCAGCGCCTTCTTGATGACGGGGTTGTTGTGCCCATAATTCAAAACGCCTGCACCGGCGAAAAAGTCGAGATATTCCCGACCGTCTGCAGCGATGAGAGTGGTCCCGACTCCGCGATCGAATAGGGCGGGGAAGGCGCGGACGTAGCTGCGCACCTCAGACTCCAGGCGATTGAAAACCGCGAGACCTGCATCCATTTCAGGTGCGAATTGCTTGCTCATAGGCGAACTCCTCAATCTGAAGCCTGCAAAGCCAGGCCTCTTCTGCTTTATGAAGTGGCGTGTAGGTGCCGTTGTGAGACAATAGCGCGCTACATTGGGCGCCTTGCGCAAATTCTGAGCGGCGGGATGCAGTAATTATGCGAAATTGCCGGCAGGTTGCATAAGGCCGGCGGTTTGTGTGGCTGCGGTGACGATTTTTCCCAACCACCTCAAGACGGCTGCATTTGATGCAGCAACCGGGGCAGGCGAACCTAGCGCTCGATTCCCTATACACAGATGAGACTCTTGGCAGCGTGAGCCAACGAATGGAAGCCGAAGCGCGGAAATAGAGGTCCCCCCTATCATCATCGTCCAGTCGGCTTAGCGTTTAAGTTCCGAGACGTTTCCTCGGCCGAACTGGGCGCAAGGCCTCGGCTTTTGACCGTCGGCTGCCATTGTCAGTTGGGCGATGGTGGACAGCACTCTTCGGCCAATGGCTATAACTGACGTCGAGGACGATAGCCGACTTTGGTCCCATGCCTGGCCTGATCGTTTGGGCTTCCGTCTGCGCGGGGTTGAGGCTACAGTCGAGTGCATATCGCAGTTTTTCTGCGCAAATTGCAGCTATTCCGGAGAATGACCATGGAATTGGATCGGATAGATCTGAAAATCTTAAGCGCTGTTCAGCGCAACAATCGCCAAACAACGGAAGAATTGGGCCAACTGGCCGGTATATCGCCCACGGCCTGTCAGCGGCGATTGAAGCAGTTGCGACAAATTGGCGTAATTGAGGCTGATGTTGCAATCGTGTCGCCTGAGGCGGTGGGCAGGTCCCTGATGATGCTGGTCTTGGTCGACATTGAGCGCTATCGTTCCGACGTCATCGATCGCTTCAAGCAGTCTCTACAGAAGGCGCCTGAAGTAATGAGCGCGTATGCGGTCACCGGTAACGCCGATTTCGTTCTCCTTCTCTCCGTGCGTGACTTGGCAGAGTACGACGCATTCTCGAGGCGTTTCTTCTTTGATAGCCCGGCTGTTAGAAATTACAGCACGATGATTGTGATGGATCGCACGAAGGTAACCTTGGCGGTGCCAATCGATGTATAGAACGCGCAATCTTACGCGCATTCAACAACTGGTTGATCCGATTCACCGATGACTGGCGCAAGGGTCAGCCGCCTTGCCCGCCGGCCATGATTGGGACGGGAGTTTTCGTACCGCTAAAGCGGCGATGGAGCGCAAGGCGAAGCATCATTCTGCTCCTTACAACGGCCTCGTCAGCGCGATGCTGCAAAAGCACTTCTGGACCTACCGGGCTGCATTCTGATGTATCTCGCGATAGGTTTGTCCCCTTCAGTCGCGATGCGCTTTGTCCACTTAAGTCACGACGCTCCGGCATCGCCTTCAGCCCTGATGGACTGCTGGCAAGGTCATGTTTAAACGTTCCGCCCCGTTGGGAGGCCGCCATAATGCGAATCTCTTAAGAATGCGCTGATTTCCTGCGTCCTGCAAGATAATTGCGCGTTTTTGCTTGCTCGCCGTCTGCTAGATTTTTGCCCGACTCAGACATTTGCGAGTTTGCGTGGTTTTCGATTATATCGTCGTGGGTGGTGGCTCCTCTGGATGCGTGATGGCGAGCAGGCTCTCCGCCTATGGCGCTCGCGTGCTGCTCATTGAAGCTGGCCCTGATACGCCGCCGAATGCCATTCCTGACGACATCCAGGATGGCGACCCAACGCGTGCTTACCTTAATCCCGGTTATCGATGGCAGTCACTCCACGCGACAACGGTGCGAGGTGGCCGCAAGCCTGTCCATTACGAACAGGCGCGCGTCATGGGTGGCGGCTCCAGCATCAATGCCCAAGTCGCCAACCGCGGCGGGCCCGGAGATTACGATGAGTGGGCCTCAAGCGGTGCAACGGGCTGGGGTTGGGAAGACGTGCTGCCCTACTTCCGTCGTCTAGAATGCGATTTGGATTTCGGCGGGGAATTTCATGGCACGAACGGCCCCTTGCCAATCAAACGTGTGCGCCAATCAGACTGGTCGGGCTTCATCCGGGCAATCTCCGATGCTTACGATGCTTTGGGGCTTCATTTCAGGCCAGACTTCAATGGTGCATTCGGTGATGGCTATTCAGTTGTCCCATTGACCAACCGCAATGGTCATCGGGTCTCCTCCGCGATGGCGTACTTACCCGAAACCGTCCGCTCTCGCCGCAATCTAACGATTTTATCCGAAACGACAGTTGCGCGGCTGACCTTTTTGGGAACAACGGTAACGGGGGTCGAGACGGAGAACAAATCGGGCGTGCAATCGTATAGCGCTTCTTGCGTTATCCTGTGCGCAGGAGCACTCCATTCACCCGCCATATTGATGCGCTCCGGGATCGGCCCCGCGAAGGAATTAGTACAATTCGGAATCCCTATCGTTGCAGATTTGAAAGGTGTGGGCCAGAATCTTCAGGAACACCCCACGATTTGCGTTTCGGCCTATTTGAAGCCGGCCGATCGCTTGTCACCCGGCGTGAGCGAATATATTCAGATGCACCCCCCCTACTCTTCCGGGTCCGAAGGCTGCCCGTCGACCGATATGGCAATATCGACTGTTGCCAAATCATCCTGGCACCCGCTGGGGAGGCGCCTCGGCACTCTCGCCGTGTGGGTCAATCGCAGCTACTCGACGGGAACTGTGGCGCTCAAGGGTAGTTCGCATAAAATAGAGCCGGAGGTCGATTTCAACTGGTTGAGCGACAAGCGGGACGCCGAGCGCCTCAAGCAGGGCTTTCGCTTCATAGTCCGCCTGCTGCAGCAAGATTCGCTGTCCTCTGTGGCGCTGGACCCGTTTCCGTCAGCGTTGAATGCGCGAGCGAAGCTGGTGAGCAAGGTCACAAGCACAAACTATGCACTCACGTCATTTCTGGCGCTGCTCATGGACGCGTCGCCGCGGCTGCGCCGTGGGCTGATTAGGCGCGTCATAACGGATGGGGATAGCATTTCCGATCTCGTCAACGACGAGAAACATCTGGATCGGTATATTCGCCAGAACGTCATCCCAAGTTGGCATCCGACGTCGACCTGCAGGATGGGGGCAGCCGCGGATCCTGGCGCTGTGACCGATCCGTCGGGACGCGTTCATGGTATTTTGGGTTTGAGGATCGCCGACGCTTCCGTCATGCCATTTTGCCCTCGGGCGAACACAAACATTCCGACGATTATGGTGGCTGAGAAATTGGCCGACACAACCTTGAGAGACGGCAGACGGAGCTAGGCCAGGCGGCATGTACATTCTGCCGGAGCGCTGCCGCAATGTGGTGTTCACCGAGCCGCTTGCTAAGTTCACCGAAGCCCTGCTCATGCCGAATGGCAATCCCAAAAGACCAGCACTCCTTTGACGATATTCGTGATAAGGGCCTAACGCTGGTCACCACCGCCGGTTCCGACACGGTCACGACCGCCAAAGACGCGGGCATTCCGGAGGATCGTGTCATGCAGGTCGCCGGCCAGGCCGAATTCTTGCAGGCAGTGAAGGTCGGCCGCGCGGCGGCGGGGTCGCTAAACTACTTCACGGTAAGGAGCTCGCTGACAAGGTCGACAGCGTTGAAATGGCAGATCCGTTCACCCCGCCGGCTGGGAAGGCCGGCTACCCAAGTCTCGCCTTCCTGCCCAATCAGCAGGCGGTCGATGCCTTCAACGAGGTATTGAATACTTATATCGGCTCCGACCAAATGATGCAGTCGGTCAAAATACGGCTACACCAAAATCAATCTGCCGGACGGCACCAAGACCGGCGACCTGTGCAAGGGTTGAAATCTTGCGGGGAATGCCACCCATGCACCTAAAAGGCTCCCGGCCGCAGTGGCTGGGCGACGACAGAGCAAAGTGACAAGACGCGAGGCTCCGGGGTGCCGATTTCCGGTATTCAGACGAGATAGTTCGGCAACGTGGCATGTGAGGCTGCTACGCTCAGGAGTGAGCAATGGCAGTCCATCTCGCATGTCGCAATGCCGACCTGATGCCCCTCCTTTTGCCGAGGAACCGATGATCACCAAGCATCGCGTATCGGTTGATGGTGTCGAGACATCGTACTGCGAGAACGGAGCTGGTAGGCCGATTGTTTTCCTGCAGGGGGCGGGCTTCCGTGCAGAGGCTAAGAGTTCCTTTGTTCGGCAGCTGAACGGGCTATCCGATCAATTTACGGTAGTAGCGATTGATCAACTCCATTTTGGGGGAACGGATTATCCTGCTGACTGCAAATACATTAACCGGCTCGGTCGTGTGAATCATGTAATTAGCTTCCTCCAACAACTGGGTTTGAAGCAGATCACGCTAGTCGGCCATTCAGAAGGATCATTCGTCGACGCGCGGGTCGCGATCGTGCGTCCCGATCTTGTTTCTAAGCTTGTCCTGCTGACCGCTAACTCCGTGTCGCCGGCGTTCGGAGATGACCGTGACGAAGCTTGGCTGGAGGCCTGCCGGCAGGCTTACGGCTGTTCCGGCCCGATGCCGAGCGAAGAGGAATACATCACCGCACGGCGGAAAAGCTGCCGCGCCCACGGGCAGGATGTGGAATGCGCCGAGCGAGAAGCCTATCGGCGGGCCGCGGCTCGGGGACAATGGGAGATCTGGCAGAGATTGCCGGAAGACGAGACAAACCTGCATCGTTATCCACTGCTGCAGCAGAAGTATATCTTCCCCTACCTTGATCAGCTTCAGGCCCAGACGTTGATCATCTGGTCCAAGAACGACCCTACCGCGACGCCGGAGCAAGGGATCAACCTGGCGAAGCTGATCAGGAATTCAGATTTCCATCTGCTCAATAATGCCGGCGATTCCGTCCAGGTTGATCCGGAGCGAAGCCGTGAACAGACTCATCCGTCAATGGCACGAATGATCAACTGTGACGGGAACAATGCTCGGGCCAGCGTCTCCGAGGCGAATCTCTCAGCGGCGTGTCGCATACGACGAACTTGTGCCCTGCCATGGCAACAAGGGCATAGCCCAGGCGGTGGCGCCCATCCAACCGGGCAGGGCAGGAGTCATGCAAGACGTGGTGTGCCTCAGTTGGCCATACCACAGCTCGCGATTGTTCACTTCCAACGAACCACGGGGATGACGGAAATGTGCGTATGCACCCAAAAATCACCGAATTTCTGCGAATAACTTGCATTTCTCGCACAAAGCACCACAGCTGCGCTGCTACGCTCACGAAGCATGCACAAGTGGCGTAGCAAAGGATCGACTGGAGGAATCTATACCTAAGTGGGGACCCTGCAGCTCACACGATGATGGGAACCGCCGGACTACAAGCTCAACAAATGATGCAATGGTCTTTTCCCGAGGCATATCGGGAGACCATCGGCGATGCGAAAACGGAGGACTAACCAGTGGTCAAGTGGAAACTCGACGAATGCTTTAAGGCTGCAATCTTGAAGAGGATTGCCGCGCTCGGCCTGGCGGCGATGACAATCTCGTCCTTTGCCGGTTCGGCCTCGGCGGAGTCGCTGCTCGATAAGATTAAGAACGGAGAAACGATCCGTCTTGGCTTCACCAATGAGCCTCCCAGTGCCTATCCTGGTGCGAACAACGAGCCGCTTGGCCTGGTCAATGTGATGACACTGGACGTTCTGAGAAAGATGGGAACGACCAAAATCGAGCCGGTCGTAACCGATTGGGGTTCCCTTGTCCCGGGCCTCCAGGCTGGTCGCTTTGACATCATCACGGGCGGCATGTGGATTAAGCCGGAGCGGTGCCGCAACGTCCTGTTCAGCGAACCGATCGCATCGAGCAATGATTCGATGATCGTGCCGAAGGGCAATCCGGAAGCGCTGCATTCCCTCCATGACGCTCAGAAGAAGGGGCTTACCCTGGCCATCATGACGGGTACCACCGCAGTCGAGCAGGCGAAGAAATTAGGTTTCCCTGACGACAAGGTTATGCAGGTCGCCGGACCGCCCGAGGTCGTACAGGCTGTAAAGGCCGGCCGCGCCGCTGCCGGCTCGCTCTATAGTCTGAACGCGACGACTCTTGCCGAGCAGGATCCCAGCATTGAGGTGGCTGACCCGTATACCCCGCCGGGACCGAATGAACATCCCGCCATAGCCTTCCCGCTCAGCGAACAGGCTGCGGTAGACGCGTTCAATGCTGTGTTGAAAGACTATATTGGCTCTGACGAAATGATGGCCGCGGTCGGCAAATATGGTTACACCAAACGCGATCTCCCGGATGGCAGCAAGACCGCTGATCTTTGCAAGGGCTGAAGCTATGCGTCTGACCGCTCCCCGGCCCTTGGCCGGTAGGCGGTCAGTGGGGAGGGCATATGAGTAAGGTCGATCTCAGCTTTATCTTTGCCGTGCTCACCAAGGGCGTCATGACTACGGTCATCGTCACTCTTGGCGCCTGCGTCGTAGCGATCGTCCTTGGGCTTTTCGTGGGCCTGACCCGAGTCTCTCCCCGTCGGCAGTTGCGCTGGTTCAGTATCGCCTACATCGAATTCTTCCGCGGGACGTCCATGCTGGTTCAGCTCTACTGGTGGTTCTTTGTATTGCCGATTTTCGGTATTTTCCTGTCGCCGTGGACTGTCGGAATTTTGGGGATCGGAATGAATGCCTCTGGCTACGCAGCCGAGTATGTCCGCGCCGCCATTCAGGCCGTTGATAGGGGCCAGTATGAGGCATCTACAGCGCTCAATTTTTCGCGGCTCACCATGATGCGGCGTATTATCCTCCCACAGGCAATGCGCGCCATGCTGCCGACCTGGGGTAACATGCTCATCGATGTGCTTAAGGGTAGCTCGCTCGTCTTCTTCATCACCATTCCCGAATTTACTAGCGCCGCCAAGCAGGCGGCCGACGCAACTGGCGATTATATGCTGTTCTTTGCGGTTGCACTATTCGGTTATTACATCATCGCGCGCGCCCTCATCACTCCTTTCGTGCGCTGGCTGGAACGCCGCGTCTCGCGCGGTTTCGTTCGGGAGCAGGTGGCTTGAAGATCTGGGATTGGTCTTACGTATGGGAGGCTTTCCCATATCTCTATCAGGGAGCGATCGTCACCATTGAGGCTACGCTGCTCGGGTTTGCGATCGCGCTGATATTGGGTCTTGTCTTCGCGATGATTCGCCAGTCGCCAAACCGCTACGTCTCGACCACCATGGCGGAGATCGTGGAGTTTATCCGTTCAACGCCCTTGCTGCTGCAGTTGTTCTTTGTCTATTTCGTTGGTCCGCAGATCGGAATCTTCATTCCTGCCTGGACGGCGGGAGTTGGCGTGCTGGGGATCCACTATGCAGCCTATTGTTCCGAAGTCTTCCGCGGCGGCATCGAGAATGTGGATGGCGGCCAGTGGGAGGCCTGTACGGCACTAAACCTTTCGCGAACGCGGACCTGGCGAACAATCATTCTGCCGCAGGCGATCCCGCCCATGGTGCCAGCTCTGGGCAATTACTTCATCGGCATGTTCAAGGACACGCCGGTCCTGGCGGCAATCTCGATCTTCGAGATGCTGCAGCAGGCGAAAAATTTCGGGGGCAATAACTATCGATACATAGAAGCGATCACTATGTGCGGCTTCTTCTACTACGTGTTCAGCTTGGTTGCTTCCGCTATCGTGCAGTCGGTCCGCGTCTGGCTCAACCGCCGCTACCATCTGCAATAGGGAGGCCTTATACTATGAGCGAATTTGTGCTTCGCTTCGAGGACGATCTCACGAAGCGCCCTAGGGCATCAGCCAGGCGGGACGAGCTTGACCTCGATATCAGGCGCAGCGAAAAAGTCATGAACGAACCCATAGTTCGCTTCGAGAACGTCACAAAGCGCTACGGCGCGTTGACGGTGCTGGACGAACTCAATCTCGAGATCGCACGCAACGAGAAGGTGTCCATCATTGGTCCGTCCGGCTCGGGCAAGACCACCGTTCTGCGCATGCTGATGACGCTTGAGCACATCAACGGGGGGGTGATATGGGTCGACGGTGAACCGTTGACGCATACGCAGAAGAACGGCCAAATAGTGCCGGCGAGCGAGCGTCATCTCCGTCGCGTGCGTGCCAAGATCGGTATGGTGTTCCAGCACTTTAACCTGTTCCCGCATATGACTGCTCTGCAGAACTGCATGGAGGCGCCGATCTCCGTCCTTGGGCTCTCGAAGAAGGAGGCGGAGGCCCGAGCGGCAGAGCTGCTCGACTTGGTGGGCCTCGGCGACAAGAAGAACCATTTCCCGATCCAGCTTTCCGGGGGCCAGAAGCAACGCGTGGCGATCGCTCGGGCGTTGGCCATGCGGCCCAAGGTGATGCTGTTTGACGAGGTGACATCAGCGCTTGACCCGGAACTGGTTGGAGAGGTGCTCAACGTCATCCGCAAGCTCAGCGCCGAACATGACCTCACAATGCTGATGGTCACGCACCAGATGGGCTTTGCCAAGGAGTTCTCCGATCGCGTGTGCTTCTTTTCTGGCGGTAAGATTGTCGAGCAAGGCCCGCCCAGCCAGCTTTTAGGCAATCCGCAAAACGAGCGAACGCAGCAGTTTCTCAATGCGGTGCTGGAGACGAGGTGAGTTGCGGGTTGTGCCGCTAGTTGAGTTATCCCGTGGGTGGCTTCCGGGCAGGAACTGGTCCGTTCGGAGCAGGCTGCCCTGCGACGAACCTACGCGCGGTTTTTCAGGGCCGGGTTGATGTCGAGGTTACTGCCCCAGTTCATTCAGGACTGCATAACTAGGATCGTCCGGTCCAAGCCCCAGATTGGTCGAGTTAGGTAAATAGCGCTGCCCGTTCGGCAGTTGCGAGCTTGAAGATCTGATGTGCGTTCAATCTGCCATTCAGGGCATCTGGGCTCTGGAAAGTGCCCTAACACGATTGTCTGACGGCGGACGCAAACCCGGTATCCTACAGGCCCGGGGAGGGTCGCACAAGCGTTCTGCGGTTTCCCAGTTTTTACGGCTTTCATGCGAATGCACCAAAACAATGCCGACTTACTGCGCCTGGAAAGGCATGTTTCTCTGAAACAGCCGTTTCGACGCTGTTAAATTCGTGCATTCAGAGAGAACCTGTATCGCGCAGGTGATGGGCATTTGCTGCCGAAATCACCATCTTAGCTGCTTCCAGAAGAAGGATGCTTCCGTGACAACTCAACAAAGGGCCCTCGGAATTATTGGGCTGGAGATCGGACTTCCGCCTCGTGAATTTCCGCCACCGCAACCGGAGTCGGTCTTCAACCCGGCAACTTTCGACTTCCCAATTATAATAGAGACCGCGGCCGGGGCTTTGGAGGAGAGGGTCATTCCCGGTGATGCTTCTCTCGAGCCGGCCTACATTGCAGCTGCCAGGCGGTTGGTCGAGCGCGGAGCAGTCGCGATAACCGGGGACTGCGGGTTCAGTATCCGGTACCAGGCTGCAGTGGCCGCGTCTGTCGAAGTCCCGGTGGCCATGTCGAGCCTGCTACTGGCGCCCACGCTACTCCGGCAGCTTCCAGCTGACGCAAAGCTCGCCGTTGTGGCCGCAGACTCAAGACACTGCGGCAAAGAGCTGCTGGGCATAGATTCATCCGCAGAGGCAAGAGTAGTCATCGGCGGCATTGAAGGTGACGCGTGGCCGGCTGGTGTTGTTGAAATGGAGTCGGAGGTTGCAGCCTGTGTCGCGCGACTTGGCGCCGCACATCCGGGGATTGCCGCCCTCCTATTTGAATGTACATTGTTCCCGATGGTGACGTCAGCAATCCGTCGTAGGACAGGACTGCCCATCTATGACGCCGCGACCCTTTATCGGATGACATTCGCGTCCGTGGCTTGACCGCTTGGAGGCCACTATCCCAAAATATGAGCTCATGTCTGGTATGAGTTGCGGCTCGTTATTGTAACACACGTCCGCATCTTGTCGAATACTCTGTCGAGACTGGATCCTCGATTTCCGAGGTCAGGACGCGGTGCCTGAGATGCAGGTTGGATTTTTGGAACTCGTGCTGGTCGACCGTGATCCAGACGCTAAGCGGCGACCGACTTCGGCCGGAGTTGAAGCAGGGCGATCAAGGGCCACAAAAATCACTTCAGCCACCTGAGCAGGAGGGAGAAGTTGTATCCGGCGGCGGCCAGGACGGCGTTGAGGGCGTCGCCCTGCTGGCCGGCGAGGTAGTTGCGGCCCATGCGGTGTTCGTTCTTGATGTGGCCGATATGACGCTTGCCAGCGTGTGGCCGTCATAGGGATTGCCGGGCAGCGCTTTTGCATGCAGGGCGAACTGGCCGCCCTTGGAGCGCTTCAGCGTGGTGGCCACCGACACCTTCACACCGAACTCGTAGGGCATATGCGCCTTGCCCTTGCCAATGCATTCCACCTCGTGCGCGTGCAGGCTGTAGATCTTGCGGCCGCGCTGGCGCTGGCGTTGCTAGAGAACGGTGGCGGCCTGGTAGAACGGCCATTTGAAGAGCGCGTCCAGCCCCGCATCGCCGGCGATCTGGCGAGAAATGTCGCGAATGGTCCGGCCGAGATAGGTCTTGAGCCTGCGCAGCGCCTTGTTGGCCCGCTTGAACTGCTTGGCGTGGGCATAGCGCTGGTGGCTGATCAGCGCCAGCTGATAGCTCTGGCGCAAATGGAGCTCCTTCCCTCTTGGCCAGCCGCACCAGCCGTTCGCGCGCCCGGTTGATGAGCTTGGCGTCGGTCGGGAACATGACGTTCTTCGGCTGCACGGTTGTGTCGACGATCACCTGGCGCGTGTCGGCCGGCTTCATCGCCCCGGTCTTGACCGCAAGGCTGAGGCTCTCCTGCAACAGCGCCACGATCCGCTCCTCGCCCATGCGGCTGCGCCAGCGCGTCATCGACGAGAGGTCGAACGGCAGCGTATGGCAAAAGAACGTCTCGCCGGTGAGATACTGGAAGTAAGGGTTCTCCACCCAGCGCTCGCACAGCACCTCATCCGACAGGTTGAAGGTGTGCTTGAGGATCGCCAGCCCCGCCATCAGCCGGGTCGGCAGCGGCGGCATGCCGGGGCCGTCCGAATAGACGGCGCCGAAACGCTCCTCCAGCACCGGCCGGTCGATCGCCTGCTTCATGTTGATGATCTGATCGAGCCTGGAGCGGAACAGGTCCTGCTCTCCCGTCTCGCGTGGCTTGGACATTCGCCGTCCCCTCGATTCGCCGCCGCCGAACCGAGTGAATCACGCTCCGCAGCACAAGGGAATCGCAAAACCGAATTGCAGGAAAACAGCGTCCAAATACCGCTAATCCTGCAATTCAAAAGACGCTATCCGCCTCAATCAAAAGGCCAGATCAATGGCTTGCGGATAGTTCACGGTCGACGAGCTGGCGGCCACGCATCAGGCTGGAGATCCATCAGCGTTTACATCGTTTTTCAACGGGCGGCTCAAGCTCCGTGTTGTTGCGCGGCGCGCAGCTTGTCGAACGCCTCTTAGACCGTCGTGTGCCGGAAGAGGATATCCTCTGGAATTTCGGCATCGACATTCCGACATCACACATCCGTGATAAAGGCGTTTGCGGCTCGACGGGACCCTCCAACCCGAGGTCGCGAACAGAACCTGAATGACTGCCTCGTTTGCTATATGCGAATTGTCCGTGGGCGCCGCCAGGAGCTGGAACCGGCCAATCGACTTTAATTCTGGCTAGCTGTGCCCAGAATCGAGAAAAACGCCGGATTCATGCAGGCACAGCGGCCAATTTGCAGGAACCACCCCCCTGGGCACTGCTACTTATCTGGAATGAGGGGACTGTGGAGCTTCCGTCAAAAGGAAGCCAGATGTTCCGGGTTGAGGCCGTAGATCATCGTGGTCGTGTGAACATGAAGTGATGATAAAGCCGGCAAACAGGGAGGATAAAATGAGCCAATACTCATATAATCGTCGTGCGCTTATGAAGGCAATGCTGGCGATTTCGGCGACCCCTTGGGGGATTAACTCGAGGGCGTTCGCCTCGTCGTGCGACGATCGCATCCTGCGAATCGGCGGACTGGGTGGAGGCCCTGATTCGATGAACCCCTTCGCCACTTGGGGCTCCTTTTGGCCCTTGGCTATTTGCTATGATTTCTTGGTCTGCATAGACGCCCAGCGATACGACGATCGAAAGGGCTTTGCCCAATCTTGGTCCGTCGCCGACGACAACCTCACTTGGACCTTCAAGATCTGGCCCGGCATGAAGTGGTCGGACGGCCAGCCTGCTACCGCTAGGGACGCGGCGTTCACTTATAGTTATTTGCACGATTCCATAGGCAAGCCCGACGAGCTAAACGTCGGGTGGAACAGCACCAGCGGTCTTGAGAACGTCGAGTCCATCAAAGCGTTCGACGACGAGACTTTGCAGATCGTGACCAAGTTCCCCGCGACCTGGCCAATAGACAATATCATAATGATCGTTCCCGAGCACATTTGGAAGGACATCAGCTATGCTGACGCACGCGTAACCTTCCGCAACGATCCGCCTTTGGTGGGTACGGGACCTATGATCGTTTCGGAGTTTCACCAGGGCCAGTTTACACGCCTGACGCCGAACCCCTATTTCCGTACGGGGAAGCCCCAAATCGCGGGGGTGATCCTGCGGTCCTTCGATGCCGCCGATCCGATTGCGCAAGGTCTTAAGAGCGGGGAACTCGATTATGGCAACTACCTGACGTCCGCCCAGTGGGCTGATCTCTCGAAGGATCCCGACATTGTAGTCGGTGAATCCCGCATAGCTCAGAAAACCTATCTCGCCTTCAACACCGCTTCGGGAGATGGCGCAGGTAGCACCAAGGCTCTGCAGGATCCGGCGTTTCGCGATGCGCTCGGCTACGCGATCGATCAGAAGGCCATCGTCGATCGAGCCATGCGCGGACACGCCGACCCTGGTGTCGGACTCGCAATGCCGGTGGCGGCCGATTACTATTCAGATCTGAACGACATCAGGCGCCACTTCGATCTCGCCGAAGCCAACCGCCGGCTTGACGCCGCAGGGTACCGGGACACGAACGGCGATGGCATTCGGGAGGACAAGGACGGGAAGAGTTTCCAGCTAGAGCTGGTGTCTGGACCTTCAGCAAATATAGAGATGCCGGTCGCGGCAGTGCAGTTTATCGCTGGCTGGTTGGAGCAAATCGGTATCCCTGTATCGGTGACTCGGCTCGACTCCGGTGCGCTGAGCGCCCGCGCCGCAGCTCCGGCGAAAGGCGGCGGAGGGTGGGATCTGCTCATTTCCGATACCTGGCAAGGCCCAACACCTAAAGACCTGCTCATCTTCGGCAGCAGCAATTCCATCGGCATCAAGAACAAGGCGTACTGGACGAATGCGGAGTTCGACAAACTGTTCGCGGAGGTGCAGGTCACCGTTGACCTCAAGAAAAACCAAAAGCTGGTCGACCAGGCAGCGCGACTAATTTATACTGAAGCGCCTTACATCGTACTATGTTACCCCACCCTGCTCGAAGCCCACCGGAGGGATTGCTTCGAGGGTTGGGGAAAGCAAGGCATCATGTCGATGGACAGCTACTTCCCATTCGATCGCTTGAAGCCGGTGCCCGCGCCGTGAACGGAGGGGGAGGGAGCCGTCACATCCTGCGCATCATCGTCAGGGCCTCTATAACCCTCCTGATGGTGGCAGTCCTGAACTTCATCCTATTCCGAGTTATTCCAGGTGACCCTGCATCTCTTTTGCTTGGCGGGGCGCGCGTCAGCGTCACCGCCGAGCAGATTGAGGCGCAGAACCAACGTTGGGGCCTTGACCGGCCGCTGTTCCCGGACCAGGCGGTCGACTACCTGTCGGCAACACTCCGCGGCGATTTCGGCTACAGCTTCAAGTTCAGGGGCAGGCATGTCGCAGACCTGATAGCGGAACGCCTGCCGGACACCATAGTCCTAGTCGGGGTTGCTCAGATAATGGCAATCGTTATTGGGGTGATGCTTGGGATCTACGCAGGCTGGCGCCGGGGAGGAGCCGGCGACCGTATCGCAACCGGAGCCTCTCTGGCGCTCTATTCTACGCCGGCTTTCTGGCTCGGCATGATCCTGGTGGTAATCTTCAGCACGGCATTGGGTTGGCTCCCGGGCTATGGTGCATACTCGCCCGGCCTGATCACGGGCTCTCTTGGTTCGTTCCTCGACTACCTGCAACATCTCACGCTTCCCGCCACTGCGGTGGCGCTTGGGCTAATCGGCCAGTACGTCGTCGTCGCTCGTGCCGCAATGAGTGACGTACTCACCGAGGATTACATGGTAACCGCACGGGCGAAAGGGCTGACCAACGGTCAAATGCTGATGCGTCATGCATTTCGCAATGCAATGCTACCGGTCGTGACCTTGATCACCCTCAATATTGGCTATGTGGTCGCCGGGGCCATCACTGTCGAAGCCGTTTTCGCCTGGCCGGGTATCGGCGGGCTGACGGTGGAAGCACTCAACGCACGGGACTACCCAGTCCTTCAAGGCATATTCCTGTTGCTTGGCGTTTCAATTGTTCTCGCAAACCTCGTAGCCGATCTTGCCTACAGCCTTCTAGATCCGAGGGTCCGACAATGAGCGACAATATTGTTCGATATTGCCCGCGAGGCCGGGCGCGCGCAATAAAAGGCTTTCTGCGTCAATTTCTCAGCTATGGCGGTGCTCAGGTGGGCCTCGTATGTCTGGTATTCTTTCTTGTTGTGGGAGCGGTCCCCAATATTCTGGCGGGACCGCTCCAGACTGCGATCAATGCAACTGGCGATTTCCTCGCACCCCCATCAGGCGAGCATCTGCTCGGCACGGACGAAATCGGGCGGGACGTGCTCAATCTGGTCCTCCATGGTGCCCGGATCTCGCTTACGATTGCGCTACTCGCGACTGTGATCAGCCTCGTCGTTGGGACTACAATCGGTACGACCGCTGGCTACTATGGTGGCAGGGTCGACGTCTGGCTGATGCGCTTGACAGACTTCTTTTTTGTCATGCCGTCCTTCGTGCTGGCGCTGGTCATTACACCCGTGGTTCTCGAGGTGATGGGGCGCGGTGGAGAAATCCTGGGCTTCCGTCCTTCTCTTTTCGTGATCATTGTCGTTATAGGCATGACAAGCTGGTCCTTTGTTGCACGTATCGTCCGGAGTCAGACACTGTCGCTTAAGGAGCGACCATTCATTGATCGTGCGCGCGTTGCGGGTAGCAGTAATTTCGGCATCATGGTGCGGCACATCCTCCCCAATCTCGTGCCGCAAATCGCAGCCAATGGTGCGCTGGTGGTCGCCAGCGCAATCTATGTCGAGACATCGCTCTCATTCCTTGGACTCGGGGACCCGTTGCAGCCTTCATGGGGCACTTTGCTTTCGCTCGCTCAGCGCGCCGGCGCGGCCAGTGCTGGAGCCTGGTGGTACCTCGGCGCCCCAGGACTGTGCGTACTCACGGTTTCGCTTAGCTTCGTCCTGATTGGCAGTGCCCTTGACGACACGTTCAATCCACGGCGGAGGGTGATCCCATGACCAGCTCCTCCCAGGACAAAACACCGCTTCTGGAAATAGACCGGCTCTCTGTCGATTATGGGCTCAAGGGCGTTTCATTGCGAGCAATCGACGGCGTAAGCTTCGCGCTCCGAGCCGGAGAGGCCGTGGGCCTCGTCGGAGAATCGGGCAGTGGCAAGACCACGACCGCGATGGCGATCGCTGGTCTACTATCACCCAACGCGCGGGTCAGCGGCGGCCAAGTGCGCTATCGTGGCAACCGACTGCCGATCGACGATGATGCGGCGATGCGGCCACATCGCTGGAGCGAAACGTCCGTTGTCTTCCAGGGCGCGATGAACGCACTTAATCCTGTTCACCGCATTATCAAGCAGATCGCCGAGCCATGCATGCTGAAGCTCGGCATGTCGCGGGGCGAGGCGACCAAGCGGGGAAGTGAGTTGCTTCAACTGGTCGGCATCCCGGCGGATCGTGGTTCCGCCTACCCTCACGAGTTGTCGGGCGGAATGCGACAAAGGGTGATGATTGCCATGGCGCTCGCGTGTCGACCTTCGATTATCATTGGTGACGAGCCCACCACAGCGCTCGACGTCATCACTCAGGCTCAGATCCTTAACCTGCTAGGCGACTTGCGATCGCAGTTGAGCCTCGCCCTGATTTTGATCACCCACGACCTTTCTGTGGTGGCTAAGTGTTGTGATCGCGTAATGATCATGTACGCGGGCCGCATCGTCGAGGATGGCACTGTCGCCGAGATTTTCGCCCAGCCCAAACATCCCTACACCCGACAGCTGATCGAATCGATCCCGAACCCAGCGAGCGGCAAAAAGATGATCCGGCCAATACCGGGTGATCCTCCCAACTTGGTGAATCGACCCTCGGGCTGCGCTTTCCATCCGCGTTGCCCGTCGGTCATGGGGGGGTGCGCGACCGAAGTCCCCAGCCTCAATAAGTTCGGGCGGGGACGTGTCGCCTGTCACCTTCACCGGTCCTTGACGCAAGAAGACAAGGTCGCTGTTCATGCCTGACACTGCCGGCATCCTGCGTCTCGAGAGCCTGCAAGTTCATTTTCCTATCCAGGGCGGTCTGTTCGACCGTGTCCTGGGCCGATCTGTCGGCGCCATGCGCGCGGTAGACGGGATCGACCTCAACGTCGGGCGGGGCGAGATCGTCGCCCTGGTCGGCGAATCGGGAAGCGGCAAGACCACTGTGGGCCGCGTCATCACCAAGCTTGCCAAGCCGACTGGCGGCAGAATGCTGTTCGAAGGCCGCGACATGAGGTCGGTAGAGGGCTTCTCGGCTCTACGTCCGTACCGGCGTCGCGTGCAAATGATCTTCCAGGACGCTTATCAGGCCCTCAATCCGCGACACACCGTGTTCGACATCGTGGCGGAGCCGTTGCAGTCCCTGCGGCTGGTCGGTAACGCCACTCAACTCGCCGACCGGGTGAGTGAAGCGCTTGCGGCCGCTGGGCTCAATCCTCCCGGCGATTTCTTCGCCCGCTTCCCGCACGAGCTATCCGGCGGGCAGCGCCAGCGCGTCGTGATTGCAGGAGCGCTTGCCGTCCGGCCGGAACTCATCGTTGCTGATGAACCTGTATCGATGCTCGATGTCTCGATACGCGCTCAGATTCTTCAGGTCCTGGTTGACTTGCGCGACAGGCACAACATGGCGCTGCTGTTCATCACCCACGATTTGCCCCTTGCCTGGCTGATCGCCGACCGGATTGCGGTCTTGTATCTTGGAAAATTGGTCGAGATTGGTAGCGCCGACGAGATCACATTCAACCCTCGCCATCCGTATACCGTCGCCTTGCGCAACGCCACACCGCAGATTGGCGGCAACGCAGGTCGCGCCGAGTTGCCGGCCCTGCAGGGCGAGGTTCCAAGTGCCGCGCGCGTGCCGAAGGGCTGCCGTTTCCATCCTCGTTGCCCGCTTGCCTTCGACCGTTGCAAAGCTGAGGAGCCGCCGGCGATCGAAGTTGGACCACAGCACCTGTCAGCCTGCTGGCTCGCTAAGTGAAAGGCATGCAATCAGCGCCACCCCAATGAGCGTATTCCATCTGGTATTGCACAGGCAGGTGGGCTGGAACACCACCATGCAGATAGAATGCTGAGACCCGTCGAAATTGGCCACTCCATCTTGAATCAGTCTCAATGTCTGGGAGGCACTCTGAAGTGTGTAATGAACTAGGCCCGATTAAACCGCCAACGCCGCGATACGAAG
>NZ_NSFV01000028.1 GCF_002295115.1 Mesorhizobium sp. WSM4311
CAATGAAAGACGAGGTTGCGCCATTGGCTTCATCGAGCCAGACCAGACCTTTCGTGCCAGCCGGCAAGGCGTTGAGTTCGTCCACGGATGAAACGTCGACAAGATTGAACCCGGCGGTTGCGACCTCGGAGGCCGATCCACCCGAGGCATAGTGGAGGGTTGTCATACAGATATCCTTCGTCCAATTCGGTGGTGCCCCGTGCCTGCCTATTGGAAAGGATATATTAGGGCCAAATCAAATACCGGCGCCCATTGATAGAATCGTTGATCATGGCAAGGAGAGCCTATGCGATGGGAAGGCTGCCCTGGGCCTGGTACTTGTTGATTGTTTAGGGATATTTCAGCGCGGCGACGCAGGACCAGGCTGTTCTCGCCACGGCGGCAGTGCCAGCGGATTTGTTGTGGATGCGTCAGCAAGATACATGGGCATCCTGTCTCGATTCAGCCTGCGGGTGTGCGAATCACCCACTATGCGCCGCTCACCACAAGGGCTCTTTCTATTAGCGGACGGTTGTGGCTGAGATAGGGTTCAACGAGCATGTCCAGGTGCCCGCCGACGATCGGAACTATGTTTAGGCCGGTGACGAAAGCACTCCAGCCAAGGTCGGACGGAACGCCTGTGCGCCTGCATCGGAACACGGTGGCGGTAATCGGCAATGTGGGCTTCGGTTGCGCGAGCCACTGGCCAAATGCACGCATCCGCAGGACTTCTTCAAGCTCAAGGCGCAAGATGAATCGTGTTCTGGCGAAGCGCCTCCATTGCAGCCAGTCGATGCCCCTCGCAAGCGCAGCCTCGGCGCCAAATTGGGCAAACAATTTTGCCAGAGCCCGCAAAATCATGCGATCCACCGTCACTCGATGCGTGCGGATGCGCTGGGCGGTGCGTGCGAGTCTTTCACGATAGTTGTGCTGTCCAGGCCCGATATTGGTGTCGAGGATTCCCAGGAACGTGACCGACCGACCGGCGGCAACAAGTTTGGCGGCAACCTCGAAGGCGACGCCGCCGCCAAGCGAATAACCGATCAGCTTCACATTGCCATCGGGCTGGGCCTGGCTGATCTGGTCGACAACCGCATCCACCATCCGCGGTATCGTGCCATGTCCCTTCAGCAGATCGTTCAGATCCCCGTAGCGTACGGCAACAACCCTGGCGACATTACCCATCTCCGCACCGAAGGCCGCCAGGCTTGGACCGTAGCCTATCGATCCGGGCACAATGAACAAGACGGGTCTCGGGTCGCAAGCCTCGACAAGCGAGCTGCTTGTGTCTTGCCCTGGAGACGCTGCCCGGACGACATCGGCAAAACTCATCCCGACCGTGAACGCGTCCAGGTTGAGTTCCCGCCCCAGAGCCGTCTCCAGCTCCATGACGAATTGCAGCAATTTCAATGAATCGCCGCCGGCATCATCCCAGCGGCTGCCGGCTGCCCTTTTGCCCGGGAGAATCCTCTCCCATACGGCCGCCGCGGTGCCTTCGACATCAAGCGGGTTTGCCGCTTGCCGGGCCATGGGCGTGCTCTGGGCGTCTTGCGCGTTCAGTGCGCGATCCAGTTCCCGTAGCTTGACACGGTCGACTTTGCCGCCTTTGAGCCGCGGTATCTCGGCAACACTGTGCAGGCGCGTCGGGTGAACAGCGGGCGGCAGGGCCGTCCTGATCAGGTCGCGCAATTCAGCAATGAAGTCACTTCCGCCAAGTCTGGCCGGGACGGCAAAGGCCACCAGTTCGTTCGCGTCCGTCACCACCGCAACGGCATCATCCACCTGAGGCGCCCGGCGCAGGACGAGTTCCAGTTCGGCAGGTTCGACCCGCCTTCCGTTGATTTTGATCTGGCGTCCCTTTCGTCCGACGATCCACATCATTCCGGTGTCGTCGACCTTGACCAGATCACCGGTTGCGAAGGTGCGAAGCAGGGGGTTGCCGGCGTTCGCCTGAAGAGGGACGTTTTCCCCATCCGCCCAGTAACCAAGCGTGGTGTAGTTGCTTCTGATCAGCAACTCTCCTTCATCGCCCGGGGCGACCTCGCATGCGTTCTCATCCACGATGGCGTATTCGATGCCGGGTAGCACGAAGCCAACCGGGACCGTTGCGCCGCGTTCCTGGTAGCCCCTCGGCAGGAACCATTGCGTGCCGGTCGTTTCCGTGGACGAATAGCTGATCTGGACAAGGCAGGACTCGGGAACGCTGCCGCGCAGCCGGTCGATATCGGACCATATAATCTTTTCTCCGCCGACCCGCACGATCCGCAAGGAAGAGAATGTGTTGGGCGCAGAACCATTCATCAACACACGCAGCAGCGCCGGCACGAGATAGACGACAGTCACCCGCCACTTCTCGAAATTGTCGCGGGCGGCGCGAATACCGGCGCTCTCTATATCCGAGAGGTACAATGTGGCGCCGCACAGCATCGGGGTCATCATCTCGCGGCATCCCGCGATCGTCGCCGGCCCGGTCAGCGGCATGAAGACGTCGTCGGGGCCGAAGTGGCAGGCATCCACATATTGCTGAACGCGTTGGAGGATCGCCCGCTGGCTGTTCACGACGCCTTTCGGCGCCCCGGTGCTACCTGACGTGTACAGAACGATTGCCGGAGCATCGACCGGCACTTCGGGCGGCAACGCCGATAGGTTGCCATCCCGCGTTGCGGCCGTGCAACTTGCCGCGTCGATCCATTCAAGCGAGGGGGCATCCGGCCAGCCTGCCGGCTTGCCCGGCCCTGGCTTGATGATCGCTGCCAGCCGCGCGCTGGTGGAAATTGCCGCGAGGCGCTGAAATGGATCCCGGGGGTTCAATGGCACGGCGGGCCTGCCGGCCCGCATGGCGGCGAGCATGGCCACCGGATACCAGAGGGTATTTCCGATCAGAATCCCGACCGCCTTGCCTGGTGGAGTTGAACCGGCAATCGCTGCCGCCAGGTTTTGGACTGCGTTGAGCAGTTCCGAAAAGCTGAGGGACGTAGAGCCGTCACTGATCGCGATCTTGGCCGGGTATTTTTCGACAACCCGCTCCAGGTGCGAGAACGCCGATTTTTCGGAGAAGTCGTCGCCCATCCGCGGGAAGAAACGGGTGGTTGGTCCGTCCATATCCAGAGGGCGGGTGGAGGCCTGTTTCCATGTGAAGCCGCCTGGAGGGCTGCTGTTGCGAGCTGTCGCAGCATCTTGATCCGTTGTCGGTCCGCCAACGGATGGCAAGGCACGTGGAAAACGGCTTTCTAAACGCGGGTACCCCGACGTCTCCAACACAGCCCCCTTGTTTTGCTGATTGGCTTTGCCGTGTCGTACGCGACCATGTCGGCCCTGGCATCGTTAGAACGAATGAGTTCCCGCTCAACTCATCGATCCGACGGCGCTTGCGCTGCATCACCGCATCGCCCAATTCCTTGCTTCATTCAAACAGACGAGGACAACGCGCAAGCCTGCTCCTAGCGTGAGGCTGGGTGTTGTGCGTACTGGGGCGATGACGCCGGACCGTGAAAACAGATCACAGGGCCAGCGGTTTTGCGCGATGGGGATTCTGCCGGCATCCAGGAGGGACAGGATGAGTCCGCATCTGGTTTGCATAGGAGGCGAGGATCACCGGCTTAGAATTCCGTTCCTTCTGGCGCTGCGTGAACGGGGCTTTCGTGTCACTGCCGTCTCGAGCGATGCCGGAGACGCCTTTTCACCTCACGGCATTCCGCATCGCCGGTTTGGGTTCGACCGCTTTGCCAGCGGCGGTGGAGAATGGGGCGCTGTCAGCGCGATCCGTAAATTGATGTCCGAACTGCGTCCGGACATTGTTCAAAGTTTCGACACCAAGCCCAACCTCCTGACGCCTCTGGCCGTGCGCGGCCAGGTTCCGGTCATTCGCACCATCAATGGGCTCGGTTGGACATTCTCATCACGGGAACCGCGGGCGCTGGCGCTGCGTCCGGTCTTTTGTGGCCTTCAGGGACTGGCGTCGCTTTGGACAGCCATGACGGTCTTTCAGAATCGGGACGATCAGGCCTTCTTCGACCGCTATCGGCTGGCGGGTCGTGGCAAAGGGCGACTGATCCGGAGTTCTGGAATCGACCCGAATGCATTCTCGACAGCAAGATACCGTGGCCCTTCGGCCGCCGCTATGCGCGAGGAGCTTGGGCTTCAATCGGCCGAAGTCGTAATCTTTGTCGGTCGGCTGACTCGCCAGAAAGGGATTCCGACCCTGATCAAGGCGGTTCCCCGCGTCCTCTCCGAGAGGCCCAATGCGCGTTTCGTGCTTGTCGGTCCGCAGGACTCTGAAGGTCCGTTCGCGGTCAGTAGGTCCGATATCGAGCAATATGCTCCTTACGTCGTCGCCCTGGGGCCAAGGCGGGACGTTCCAGCTCTCCTTGGCATGGCGGATCTGTTCGCGTTTCCAACACAGTATCGCGAGGGTATTCCGCGCGTCCTGCTGGAAGCGGGTTTGTCCGGGTTGCCAATCGTCGCCTCGAGAATGCCCGGCTGCAATGACGTGGTTGAAGATGGCTGGAATGGCTATCTTGTCGCGCCGCGCGATGCCGATGGCCTGGCGTCCAGAATAATCGATCTTCTGTCCGACCGCGCCCGTGGCAAGATCATGGGCAGCCGTTCCGTCGGCCTCGTGCGGGAGCGCTTTTCGCTGTCGTGGGTCGTCGACCAGTATTGCGATCTGTACAAGACTGTCCTCGGTGGCAAATACCGCGGCAGTCTTGCTCGGCCCGCGCCCGTGATTTCGCGGGAAGAGGGTGCGCGGGCCCCCCGACTGGGTGAGGCGCGGCAATGATCCGTGATGTGATCCTGGCCTTCGGCATCGCAATGTCCTACGCGGTGCAACTCAGCATCCCGGGGCTGCCGTTCGGCTACAGCGAACTGTCCCTCACGCTCTGGATATTGCTGTCGATCACCCGCATCCTTGCCGGCGGCCGACTGGAGGTTACGCCGGCCTTCACCAAACTTGCATGTTTCTGGGTGATCCTGACGCTTGCCCTGGGCGTGGGTTCCATCATCGGCTTTCTGACGACGACGCTGTTCCTCGATCCGTTGTTGCATGACACGATGGCGTATGTGCTGTTGGCCTGCGTTACCTGCCTGGCTGCCGCGGAACCCAACGCAGCTTCCCGTTTACGCCGCATCGCCTGGTGGATGATCGCTATCGCGAATGCGGGCTTTGTCGTTCAGGTGGGGCTTGGTTTCGGCTGGATCCATCAGTCTGGCGTCCACCCCTGGTTCTGGGACCGCTTCAGCGGTTGGTCTGACAATCCGAACCAGCTTGCGCTCTACTGCGCGCTCCTCGGTCCATTGGCCCTGCATCTTGCCACAACCACCAGCAATCCATGGGGAAGATGTCTCGGGCTGTCCAGCCTGATCCTCACCTTCTATGTCGGAAGGCTGACAAAGAGCGATACCTATCTCTATACGACGATCCTGGCATGCCTGATCCTTCTTGGGCTGAGGATTCGGGCATGGCTCACTAGCGACGGCGGCAAGATCAGCCTTTCACGGCAACTAGCCCTCCTGTTCACCATTGGATTCCTTCCATTGGCGGTCTCCATCACGCCTTACGCCCTCAGCGAGGCCGCCAACGCCGAAAACTTCGCCAAGAGCCTCACCAAGGACAAGGGCGGGGAAGCAACCGCGGAAACCGCGGCACTTCGCCTTCAGCTTTGGGACGAGGCATTGGACAAGGGAGCAAGATCCGGATCGCTGGGTCTCGGACCAGGCCCGCACCTTGATCGTCCCTCCGTCGTCGATCAGCAGTTTCTGCCGCGGCCTTTCGAGGCCCATAGCACGATCCTCGATCTCTACACTCAGGGTGGCCTGATTTCGGTCCTGGCCTTGCTGTGGATCCTCGGCTCGGCCGCCTTGTCCGCCTGGGGTGCGAGACAGGACACGCTCATGGCGCTCGTGGCATCGATCGCTGTCTTCAGTGCTCCTCACCTGATCATCCGCCATCCGATCGTGTGGTTCTGTCTGACCCTCTGCCTTGTCGCCGGAACGCCGCAGGCGGTCCCCGCGATCGCTCGCCAGAGGAGATATTAGAATGTGTGGGATCGCCGGAATTCTCTTGGCGCCCGATGCAGCCAATACGAACGCGCTCAGGGCGATCGGGCCGATGATGACGGCCCTTCGTCATCGCGGGCCCGATGGCGAGGCGCTTTGGATGAGCCGTGAAGCCGGGATCGCCTTCGGGCACCGGCGTCTGGCCATCGTCGACCTGTCGGAGGCGGGTCGCCAGCCGATGCACTCCGCGAGCGGCCGGTATGTCATTACCTTCAATGGCGAAATATACAACTTTCGCGATCTGCGCCGCGAACTGGAAGGGGCGGGCCACCATTTCCGCGGCACCAGCGACACGGAAGTGATGCTGTGCGCGATCGAGAGCTGGGGCCTCGAGGCGGCACTTGCGCGCTTCGCCGGCATGTTCGCTTTCGGGCTATGGGATCTGAAGAACCGGATTCTCCACCTCGCCCGCGACCGAATGGGAAAAAAGCCGCTCTATGTCGCCTCGACACGGGAAGCGCTTGTCTTCGCCTCGGAGCTGAAGGCGATCACCTGCTTCCCGGGATTCGCCCCGGAACTCGATGTCGATGCGGCGGCGACGATGCTTTCGAAAGGGTGGGTGCCGGATGACCGTTGCATCTGGCAGGACGTGTTCAAGCTGCCACCCGGTTCAGTCCTGTCGGTGACGGCGGAGGATTTCGCCAATGCCCGTGGCGCCGGCTCGCTTGCGCATCGCATTCGCCGCTGGTGGTCGCTTGCCGATGTCGCCTGCAAGGCGCAGCGGGATCCGATCGCCGGCAGCGACGAGGACCTTACGACCGAACTCGACAGCCTGCTTCGCCTCGCCGTCAAAGAACGAATGGTTGCCGATGTGCCGCTTGGCGCCTTTCTGTCGGGTGGAATTGACAGCTCGACGGTCGTCGCCCTGATGCAGGCGCAGTCCCCGAAGCCCGTTCGCACGTTCACCATAGCGTTCGGCGAGAGCGGGTTCGACGAGGCCCCTCATGCGGCCGCGGTTGCACGGCATCTGGGCACCGATCACACGGAACTTCATCTTTCACCGGCCGCGGCGCTTGAGGTCATTCCTGAACTGCCGAGGATCTGGGACGAGCCGTTCGCCGACGAGTCGCAGATACCGACGCTGCTGGTGTCGCGCCTCGCCCGGCGACACGTCACCGTAGCTCTGTCGGGCGATGGCGGCGACGAGTGCTTCGCAGGCTATTCTCGACACTTCCTGGCAACCCGTCTCAGAAGGCAGCACGAGCTGCCATCATCAATTCGGCGGATGTTGGCGGCGGGGGCAGGATTACTGGCCCAGGCCTCCCAGAAAGACATTTTCGGCAGCCTGCCGCTTTCGGCGAACGTGCGGCACGGATTGCGCGGTGACCGGTTGAACCGCCTCGCCCACCTGTTCGCAGCGGCAAATGAGGACCAACTGCTTCAGCGGCTGACGGAATCTTCGACCAACAAACTTCTTCATCACAAGCCAGCGGCATCCAATGCCGGCGCGACACAGTTCGACGACCTGCTGTCACGCCTGCTGTTCGACGACATGACCGGCTATCTCCCCGGCGACATCCTCGTGAAGCTCGATCGCGCCACCATGGCCAACAGCCTCGAGGGGCGATGCCCGATCCTGGACCATAGCGTCGTAGAATTCGCCTGGCGCCTGCCAACCGATGCCAAGGTCCGGAGTGGCAAGGGCAAATGGATACTGCGCCAGCTCCTTGATCGCTATGTGCCGCGCCGACTGGTCGATCGGCCCAAGCAGGGTTTCGACGTTCCGGTCGGAGCCTGGCTGAGAGGACCCCTGCGCGATTGGGCAGCGGATATCATCGCCACGACACGCCTGTCCGGAGACGGGGTCATCGACTGTGCGAAGGTCGACGCATGTTGGCGCGATCATCTGCATGGAAACCAGGATCATTTTCGTGACTTGTGGCCGCTGCTGATGTTCCAGGCATGGCGCAACGAAGCCATGCGGCCATCGGCGCCGGCATCGCGCCCTTCTTATGATATCGAACTGACAGGGGATTGAGATGGAAGGTTCCATAGCCAGCCGCGCCAGGCTTCCGCGTGCTACGCAGATGGCCGTCGCTACGCTCGACACCAATCCGCGGATGAGACGACCGCCGCGCGAGCCCATGCAACCGCCGTCTCCCTTCCATCAGCTCGTCGTCACCCTGGCGACGGGAAAATGGCTCTTGCTTGCCGTCGCCCTTCTGGGCGGCATACTGGCCGGCCTCGCGGGCCTTGCTCGTCCAGTGCTGTTCGAGGCGGCGACCCAGATCATCATCGATGCCCCGAGCACCGGCACTTCGAACGCTACGGCGACCGCTCAAGACTCGCTGGATTCGAGCATCGATGACCATTTGACGATGCTCTCGTCGCAAGCCCACCTGCGTCGAGTTCTGACGGCACTGCGTCAACCGCAGGCAGCCGACGCCGCCGGAAAAAGCGGCATCAGTGCCGTCCCGCCCACCGCAGGCTCGTTCGTGAGCGATCTGCTGAGCCGGGTCTGGTCGAAGGATAAGCCGGCGGTGGAAAATCCGGAGGCTGCGGATGCCGCCGCGCTGAAGACGCTGCGGAGCGGAATGAGGGTCGGACAAGAGCTGCGCTCGCGCGTCATCACAATCGGCTTCACCGATACCAGTCCGGCGCGTGCCGCGCTTGTCGCGAACACATTCGCTCAGGTGTATATCGAGGATCTCGTACAGAAACGGCGTGCATCGGATCAGCGCGAACTGGAATCGTTGGCCGCCAGCCTGCCGCAAGTACAAAGGGACCTGGTCGACGCGACCGATCGGCTGGAGACGTATCGGCTGACGCATGGCGCCGTTGATCAAAGCGCGGCCAACAACGCAGCCAATGAGACAGCGGAACTTGGCCGACAGATTTTCTTGTCGAAAGCCAATCTTTCCGCCTCGGAATCGCGCCTTCGCCATATCGAGGACCTGCGAAAGGCGGGCGCCCCTGTATCGGCCATCGCTGAAGAAATCGGATCGCCTGTGTTGGCCGACCTCGTGGCACGTCAGTCGGGTGCCGCTGCGGACGGCGATCTGGGCACAGCGATCAACCGTGAGATAGAGCAGGGCATCGCGCGCATCGCCGCCGAGGCAAACGTCTACCGCACCCAGGTTACGGCTCTCGAGGATCGCAAGAGGGTGCTCGACGCGGCCGTGGCCGACACTGCGAGCCAGCTTTCCGGCTTGCGTGCCCTTGAGCCGCAGGTCACCATCGTGACACAGCACTACAACGAGCTCCTTAGCCGGCAGCAGGACCTGATACGGCGCATCGCCGCTCCTTCGCCAGGTGTAGCGGTCCTGTCGACGGCATGGCCGCCGTCAAATCCCAGCACCCTGTCGAGAATTTTCCTGATTCCACCCGGCATGATCGTATTTGGTCTGATGGCGGCGGTCTTCGTCCTGGTCCGTAACATGTTCAACCAGACCTTGCGCAGCGAAGCTGAAGCCGAAGCCGAGCTTGGGGTCCCGTGCGTAGGACTGCTTCCTAAGGTTTCGGGACTCCACGCCAGACAACTGCGGCATCTGGTTCTGGGCCAGCAGAACTCGCCGTTCAGTCGCGCGGCGACATCCCTTCTGGTCACTGCGGCGCCAACTCAGGGAAGGGGGCAACCGCCGCACATCGTCCTCGTGACGTCCAGCATCCTGGACGATGGCAAGACAGAGTTGGCGTGGAGCCTGGCGCTGGCGGCAACGCGATTGGGAGGAAAGGTGCTTTTCCTCGACCTCGACCGCAAGGACGCGCGCCTGACGAACGAGTTTCGTGGCGAATTCGGCACCATCAAGGCTCACAACTCCTTTGGGGACTATGTGAGTGAACGCTGCGTGCTCCAGGATGCGATCACGAGAATGCCAGAAATCGGCATCGATCTGATGGCCGCTCCAGCACCTTCGGATGATCTGCTAACGCTTCTGTCCACGGTCGACAAATCCCAGTTCACCGAAGAACTGCTCTCGGTCTACGACGTTGTCATCATCAACGGGCCGCTGGGACTCGGGGGTCCCGAAACCAGGCTCCTGAAGCGCTGGGCCGATGCAGTGCTTTTTGCCGTTCGCTGGGCCAAGACGAGGCGCGGCATCGCCCGTGGCGTTCTGGAGTCGCTCCGTGCCGGTGGATCCGTCACCGTTCCGGTCGGGAGTGTGCTCACCCAAGTGAATTTAAAGAGGTACGCCGGCTCCAGGCTCGAGGACAACGCCGACCTGCTGTTGGAGAGGGTTTGATGAGGACCGTCGTCTGCGTTCTTCAAAAAAAATGCCACAGGGAACCAACTGCGTTCCAACAATCGGGCCTGCCCCAGAATGATCATTGAATTTTTCGGACCGCCAGGATCCGGCAAAACAACATTTGCGCATGCGCTCGCCGAGCAGTTGCGCGGGAAAGGCTATCGCGCCAAGGTCGCTCTCAGCTATCAGCCCAGCACCAGGGCCGGAAGCTTCGACCTTGGGATCGTTCTGTTCGTTTCCAGAATAGCATCGGCGATATTCTCGACTGCGGGAATATTTCTATCGTCGATCGGGCGACTGGACGATATTTCAAGTTCGGTGTCGATGGTGAAGTTGATACCGCCGAAGAAACGAATATGGCGCGCCCGGATCTGGCGATATATCTTGCACCTTTCGCGTTGCTGGAGCGCCGCGAAGCAATCGCCCGAAATTGTCATATTCGATCAAGGATACGTTCAAGCGATTGGATCGCTGGCGATGTTCAATGGGGGCACCGACCGCGAAGCGCTCGAAAAGGCACTCAGTCTCGCGCCGCCGGCCGATCTCACCATCAGGCTGGTGGTGCCATCTGCGGTCGTGGAGAGTCGCCTCCGACATCGGATGGAGCACGAGCCGCCGGCGGAGCGGATTTTCGAGGCCGACTTGGACGTGAATATGAGCGCCTTTGGCGTGTTCGAATCGATAAACGATCTTCTCGCGATTTCTGGCCGAAGTGTCGTTTCCGTCGAGAACGCCGACAGTCAATCTGGGCTCAAAAGTATTTGTAAGGTCGAGAAGCAAATCATTTCCGCGCTTTCACGGATGGATAAAGGATTCGCAAATCGAGACCAGAAAGAAGGCGCACCACTTGCGCATGCTGCGGCAATCGATAGTCGCGTGTCTCGAAAGTCTCCGGGTCATCCCGCCGGTGCTCTTCCAATAGCCACACCCCGGCGAAATAAGGACGTCGGCTCGCGGCTCGCGAGGGCGAGCGTCTTCGCCCTCTTGATCTACATCGGAGGTGCCGGGTTGACCAGCCTTGCACAGCTGGCCATTGCGCGCCTCATCGGGCCTCACGACTACGGGATCTATGCCTACGTTCTAGCCTGGACCTCCGTGCTCGCCTATCTGGCAACGCTTGGTTTCAATGTGTCCTTGCTGCGTTTTGTGCCCGCCTATAGAGCCAACGGCAGGCTTGATCTGGCGCGGGGGGTGATAAAATTCGCCCTGCGAAGATCGCTGCTCGCGGCGACGCTGTTCGGGATGGCGGGTGCTGCCTTGGTCCTCTTCTTTTCAGAGCAGGCGCAACCGGATCATACGCAGAGAGGACTGGAGATAAGCACCATGCTTGGCATGGCGGCCGTACCCTTGATTACCGCTTATGCCATTGGCGCTACGCTTGTGCGTGCTTTCGGCGGCGTCGTTTCGGCATTGTTGCCGGAGCGCATCGTGCGAGACGGGCTGCTGCTGGTATTGGTGGCGATCATGGCCAAGTCCGGATTGTGGGCGGTGCACGCGCCGCAGGTGATGCTGGCGGTGCTGACAAGTTCCGCCATCACTGTTGGGCTGGTGTTCATCACCGCCAGGAAGTTTGAACCACCTGGCCTGCGGCAGGCTCAGCCCGCTTACGAACCGAGGGGATGGTGGCTTGCGGTCCCGCCGCTCATGCTCATCACCGGCCTCGATGTCTTCGTCAGTCGTGCCGGCGTGCTGGTGTTGGGCTGGACCGATCATATCCGTGAGGCCGGTATTTTCGCCCTGGCGTTGAATGTGGCGATGCTTGTGGGGCTTTCCCGCATCGCTGTCGCTACCATGTTTTCGCCAACAGCGGCCGATCTGCACGCCAGAGGCGATCATAAAGGCCTGCAGCAGCTGTTCGCGCGGGCCACCTTGCTGTCTGCGGGCGGCGCCATCGCGGTGGCCGTCCCAATGATGATGATCGCCGAGCCGTTCTTGAGCTTCTTCGGGGAGGGCTTTGCTGCGGGAGCGCCAATCGCGCGGGTGCTCATTTTGGGCTATGTTTTCGTTGCGCTGTGCGGGCCTCAGCAGAATCTGCTGGCGATGACCGGAAACGAATGGGCCGCGGCAACGACCATGATCGCCGGTGCGGCCGCCAACATCATAGCCTGTGCCGTGGGCGTCGAGATATACGGCCCAATTGGCGCGGCTGTCGGTGTCGCGCTTGCCCTGGCCATCTGGAACGTTGCCATGGCCGTCTATATCGGCAAGCGACTGAAGATCCTGCCTGGCTTGGTGTCTGCCCTGCTTTCGATCAGGCCAAGCGCGATTGGCGGCCAACAATGGAACTGGTTATTGAAGGCCGGCAAATGAGGTGGCCTATCCATCGATGATGTCCCTCACGACGGCGCCGGCGTATCGATCGGCCTGCGACCGCTAGCCCTGTGCCTGCAACATGGTTGAAGGAGCAGGTCAGCGGCGGCCTGGCCCCAAAGACGCATCGATGGTCTCCCGCCCCCCGACACCATCGCGCCCGCCGCCGACGCGGCCTTTGCATCCTGTGGTCCGTATGCGTCATTTGAAGGAGTGTTGGTGGGAGGCGCGCCGCGTCAGCCATAGGTCGGGTGACCGAACCGGCGGTGTGCCCGCCGTCCGGCCTCCCGTGGTCTCGCCCTATGCCTGAACGAACGCATGTCGTTCTCGGCCGACGGGGCTTGCATGGAAATCCCGGTACCATTCCACGAAACGTTGCACGCCGTCCTCCAGTGCCGTCGCCGGTGCGAAGCCGACAGCGCGGCGGAGGTCGCTGACGTCGGCGCGAGTTTTCAGGACGTCACCTGGAGGTAAAGGCACGTTGACGTGAAGGGCGCGGCGGCCAAGGGCAGTTTCGATGATCGCGATCAGACGGTTGATTTCTTCGGGCCGGTCATTGCCGATATTGTAGATCCGATATGGCGCCGAACTGGTGGCGGGGTCAGCCGTGCGGCTGTCCCAGTCCGGATCCGGACGAGGCGGCGCGGCGAGCACGCGAACCACCCCCTCTACGATGTCGTCGATATAGGTGAAATCTCGCCACACGCGGCCGGCATTGGCAATCTCGATCGTGCGCCCCTCGGCGATGGCATGGGTGAACGTATAGACTGCCATATCAGGCCTGCCCCAGGGACCATAGACGGTGAAGAAGCGCAATCCTGTCACCGGCAAGCCGAACAGGTGGCTATAGGAATGCGCCATGCATTCGTTTGCGCTTTTGGTCGCGGCATAGAAACTGAGCGGATGACTGGCGCCATGGTGCTCGGAAAACGGTATGCTTCGATTGGCGCCGTAAACGGAACTCGACGAGGCATAAACGAGATGGCTGACGCCGGCGTGCCGGCAGCCCTCCAGAACATTGAGAAACGCGACTACATTCGACTGCACATAGGCATGCGGGTCGGCGAGCGAATAACGCACCCCAGCCTGGGCGGCGAGGTGCACGAAGTGCGTTGGCTGGAAGTCGGAAAACAGCGCCTTCACCTGCGCCTGGTCAGCCAGGTCCATCCGCATGGGAGTGAACCTCGGCTCGGCACAGAGCTGCGCAAATCGCGCCTCCTTTAGCCTGACGTCGTAGTAGGGCGTAAAATTGTCGACGCCGACAACGACAAGGCCGTGCCGCAAAAGCCGCAACGCGACATGAAACCCGATGAATCCGGCGGCGCCTGTGACGACGATCGGTCCCGCGCGTGCAAGTTTCAGTACAGCACCGTCCGACCGCGTACGAGCGGTTTCAGCCAGCTTGTGGACCGTCGAATTTGTTTCGACCATGGCAGGTCACTCCAATTACGAGATTCCGCGCTCCGCCCGAGTTCGATAGCGCGTCGACAGGCTGGAGATGGCACCGCGAGTTTTGCAATCTGCGCAACCGCGGCCGCAGAATTTGCAGCCGCGTTGCCATGGCAATATATCTCGGTCTGCTGAATTCGACGGGTCCTGACGCCCGCCGAAATCACTCTTTCATGGCAGGACCGAAATGCGCCCCAGAAGAGCAACCAGTTCGGCCTGACGCCTTGTTTCGGTCTTGGCGAACAGCGAGGCAAGCTGGGAGCGGATCGTCGTGCGGCTGAGATGCCAGCTGCGAGCAATCTCCAGCGGTGCATCGCCTTGCGCCAGGCGCAATGCAAGCTGCGTTTCCGCGCTGGTCAAACCGAACATCCTTTGCAAGGTCTGAGGGTTGGCCGCCGATGTGTTCTCCCGGTCCAGCAATGCGACGATGCTTGTCCCGTCGGGTGTGACGACGCACGCCTCATTCAGGATCACAGGCCTGTCGCCTCTGCTGCGGATCACCACCCATGAGAGTGATCCCGGCTGGAAATGGACCGGAACATTTGCGACCAGCCGCCTTAGCCCCGCGGACAGCTCGACGGCCGTATCAGCCGCTTCGCCCTGGCGCTCAAGCGTCTCCTGCGCGGCTGTGTTCCACTCGATTACTTTCCTGTCGCGGTCCAGCACAAGATAGCCGCAGCCGATGCGCTCAAGCATGCCGGTTATGGATTCCAAACTGCGTCGCTGCGGCCCGCCAGGTCTGGCGTCTGGCCGATCCGAAAGATGTATCGGACGTGCGTGACGAGTATCTTTCAATACAATGTATTGGCTGACTGCAACGGTTTCGTTGCGCCTCTCGATCAGTGTCATCGCTTCTACCCCAACCCTAGTTGCTACCGACCCAAGTAAATTTTGTGTGATTTACTTGCCTTTAAATTCCGCCTGCTGGCGGGAATGCGCTCCTTCCACTCGAATTTCGACACAACCGTAGAAATCTGCGGAAGGTTTTTCCGCAGCGTTCCTTGAATATGGCTTCCTGAAGTGCCCTGCCGATCCTGATTCTATTCGCAGGCAAAGGCATGGCAATCGGGCAGTGGTATTAGGCTGCCCCCTAGCGGCCTAGTCTCGACGAGCTAGACATAAGGTTGTAGTCTGGGCGCATGGGTTTGTATCTGCGCTGGCTCAAATCGAACGTGTCAAGCACCCCGTCGGCTCATGTGGCTTCGCTATTGGTGCTTGCAGGATCGATAATACTCGAAGCGATAAGTACGATATATGTCGGCCAGGGTGCGACGTTTATTGCGTTTATCCCCGTAATTATTGTTATCGTGTACCTCGAAGGGCGGTTGGTTGCCATCGCGGCAACGCTTCTCATGGCCGCCGCCGGCTTGTGGATGCGGCGCGTCCTCAACGCCCAACTCTCAGCTGAAGATTGGACGAGCGCTATCTTCCTTCTGGTCTCGGGTGGCCTGATCGCATCCGTGTTCTATCGCCTGCGACAGGATTTGCGCGGGGCGCTCGAGGTTGCGGAGGCGAGGCTCGCTGCCATCGATGCAGCCGAGAGCCGCTATCGTTGGGCCTTCGAGCGCGCTGCCTTGGGTTTTGCAAATGCCAATCGACGTGGCGAACTGTTGCAATCGAACAGACGTTTTTATGAGATGACCGGCTATGGAGAAAAGGAACTTGCCCAGCTGAAGCTGGAAGGACTCGTTCTTCCTGACGATCGAGATGCCGTGCGGGCCTTGTTGAAGGATCTGGATAATGGCGCCGCGTCGTCCGCTGCCGATATTCGCGTCTTGCGCAAGGACGGCAAGGCATTCTGGGCCCGTCTGGCCCTGTCCTCGTCGCGGCCTGACGAGGCATCCACCGAAAGCGTGTTCGTGGTGGTCGACGATATTTCCGAGCGACGAGCCGCACGCGAGGCCCTCCGGGCTCAGAAGGAATGGCTCGATCTCGCTCTGTCTGCCGGACGCCTGGGCACGTGGCGGATAGATATCAAGGAGGGGACAGTCGCGGGCTCCGGCAAGTTCTGGGACATTCTCGGCCTGCCCTCCAAGCCCGTGCGCCCCTTGGAAGAACTATCGGCTGTGGTCCATCCGGCAGACTGGCCGAAATTGGCTGCCTCGGCAAAACCCTCGCAGGCAGTGAACTACGACGTCGAGATTCGTGTCCGGCGGATGGATGGGCACATACGCTGGGTTGCTCTGCGCGGACGGCAGGAAGAACATGGCGACCGCGCAATGCGCATCGGGGTGGCGGCCGATCTGACCGAACGTCGACAGACCACGCTTCTTCGCGCCGCCGTGAAGAAGCACGAGCGCATCATGCTCGAAGACCGCCATCGGTTCAGCAATTTGTTCCCGGTGATCACGGCCCTGGTAAAAATGATCAATGTTCCCGAGAACGACGTTGCCAAATACAAGGAGATGCTGATCGATCGGATCAAAACGCTGGAAGCGACGCATCTCATCCTGTCTCGTCATAAGAGCCTGTCGGGGATGCTCCACGATCTCGTGGCTCAGGAGTTGCAGCCCTTCAAGGAGACGCGGGACGTAACGGTCAGTGGTCCCTCACTCACAGTGCCAAGTGGCGTCGCAGAGAGCTTTGCGATGATCCTCCACGAACTGACGACAAACTCCGTGAAACACGGCGCGTTGGGTGACTCACAAGGCAAGGTCGGAGTTAAGTGGCAATTCGCATCCGACGGCGCAGGGGACGATCTGGTTTTCGATTGGGTGGAATCGGGAGGTCGGAAGAACTCAAACGTCGTGCGCCACGGGTTCGGGTCCATGATAATCGGCGTGGACGGCACGCCGCTTGTCGGGCATTCGCCGAAATTGGAAATATCGGAATATGGACTGCGATATTCGTTGCGGTTATCGCGGAAGGAAATTGAGCTGTAGTTCTTGCCGCTCCGAAAGCGCGCCGGTTTCTTCGGGCGCGCCCAAGTCTATCCCATGCATGCCGGCCCGAACCGCTTCCCGCTTCGGGTGGCAAACATCAGTTCACGTTTCTCGACATCCACGTTTGCAGCAAAACGGCTGCTTCAGTCCGGTTTCGCACCCCGAGCTCGCGCAGAATGGCGGCGGCATGGATTTTCGTTGTCGCTTCGGCAATGTCCAGATTGCGGGCGATCTCCTTGTTCGAGTACCCTTCCGCCATCAGCTTGAGGACGTCCCTTTGCCTCGATGTCAGTCTGCCAAGATCGCTTGAGCTCATGCGATGACGGATTGGATTTTTCGCCGAGGGGAGGGCTGCATACGCTCTCTGGTCGGCAGACGTTCGAGACAAGAGTGATGGTACATAGATCCGGCCAGCAAGGATCTCATTTACCGCCAGAACGACTTCTTCGTCTTTCTGCGATTTGACGATGTAACCGTGAAGCCCGATCGACAGAGCGGTCAGGATCTCCGAGCGGGAATCGTCCCCGGAAACGATCGCAAAACGTGTGTGAGGATACGCAGAGAGAACGTCGCTGAGCACCTCCTGGTTAACCAGCCCAGGCATGTTCAGGTCGAGGATCGCAAGATCGATGGATGCCTGCTCCTCCAGAAGATTGACCACAGCATCGAAACACGCGGCCTCGAATATTTCGGCGTTTGGAATTCCAGCCAAAAGTGCCAGCCGAAGGCCGCGACGATACAAGCCGTGATCGTCGGCGATGACGATCCGATACATTGAACTACCCCAACGCGTTGCCCGGTTCCAGACGAGAATACTCGCTGGAACCTCCCATTCCTCTGTGATGATCGGAACCGCGGTGAGTCCAAAGTCGTAGCCAACCGCTGGTCATCACATCACTGTGATGGTCGCAGCGTCCCAACCCACGCACATCACACATGGCTAATATAGTACTAATTTGTGAGAGCCGTCGTTATTTTTTTTAACCCTGGCGTCCCGTGCCTGCCTGCCGAGCGATATCGAGTGCCCGTCTCCAATGTTCGGTGTGCGGCAGGGCGCTTTGATGGCGGCACCTGCCTTCACCGAGGGTGCGCAGGACGGTCCCGGCACTTGGCGGATCGCTGCCTTTTGATCGCAGGACTCGTTCGGCTTCATTGGTCTCATGGCCAGGTCCAGATGCTTGGGTCCGTCCTTGATCTCGCGGTTATCTAATACCGGAAACGCTTTGGATCGGTACCATTCGAATGCACGACGACAGCCGCCCCGGCTGTCACATACCCTTCAAGTATGATGTTCGGATTGCCGCCGAGGGTCGAGCCGGATTTGACGGAATGCCAGGTCCGAATGAGCTCGAACACGAAATGCCCGGACACAGGCAACTGCAAATCAGGAGGATCGGATGAAAGCGGTGATTCAATGTGGTGGGATGGGTACGCGCCTTCGGCCCTTCACCTCGGTCCTACCGAAACCCTTGATGCCGATAGGAGCCAGGCCCGTTCTTGAGCTGCTTCTGAAGTGGCTGCGGCGCAACGGCATCGAGGAGGTCTATATCACGACCGGGTATCTCGGGCACCTGATCCGCAGCGTCTGCGGCGACGGATCGCAATGGAATCTGAAGATCAAATACACGCAGGAAATGGAGCCATTGGGCACCATCGGGCCTCTCTCTCTGATCAGGGATGAACTGAACGACACCTTTGTCGTGCTCAACGGCGATGTTCTTACCGACCTGAGCCTCAGCCGGTTTGTGGCGGCGCACCGCATGCACAAGGATCCGGTTACGATCGCTACGGCCTGCCGCCTCATCAAGATGGATTTCGGCGTCATCGACGAGGTCGACAATGCCGTTCAGCTCTTCCGGGAAAAGCCGACGCTTTCCCACCTCGTCAGCATGGGGATTTACTGCATGAACCCGGATGTCCTGCGGTTCATTCCTTCCGGCATCCCATTCGGGTTCGATGACCTGATGCTGCAGATGATGCAGGGCGGCACGACCGTACACGTGTACAAGCATGACGGTCTCTGGCTCGATATCGGTCGCGTCGACGACTTCCAGAATGCGCAGGCGATTGCCTGGGAAGAGCAGTCGACCTCGATCGAGGTCGCGGCCGCGGCCGCATGAAAATCCGGATGTAGAGGCCGAACCCACCACAAGGATTTTTAGGAGGTCAACATGCTCTTGGTAAGCGCCCCGATCCTAGGCGTGCCGGAGAAGGCAGCCCTGTCAAAGGTGATTGACAGCGGCTGGCTTACCATGGGTGAGCAGGTGCGCGCTTTCGAACTGGCCTTTGCCGATATGCATGGCGCGCGAGATTGCGTGGCGGTCGGTTCCTGCACCGCGGCGCTTCATCTCATCCTGCATGCACTGGGAATAGGACCTGGCGACGAAGTACTTGTCCCGTCGCTGACTTTCGTGGCGACCGCGAATGCGGTGCTTTATGTAGGGGCGACTCCGGTCTTCGTCGATATCGAGTCGGTCGACGTGCCGTTGATGTCGCTCGCGGAAGCCGAAGCGCGGTGCACATCACGCACAAAGGCGGTCATCCTCGTTCACTTCGCGGGCTATCTCGCCAATCGGGAACAATGGCAGCGGTTCGCCCGGGTTCGAGGGCTCCATATCATCGAGGACGCCGCACATGCGCCCGGCCTGAGGGAAGTGGGGACGTTCGGCACTGCGGCCGCCTTCAGCTTCTACGGCAACAAGAACATGACAACGGCGGAAGGGGGCGCCGTGATCGCCCGTGATTCCGATCTGCTAGACAGAATCCGCCAGGCCCGCGGGCACGGGATGACCAGCGGGACCCATCAGCGGCTGAACAGCCGTACCCCGCAATATGATGTCACGATGCTCGGGTTCAACTACCGCATGGACGAGATGCGGGCGGCGATTGGGCTGGTCCAGCTGCAGAACCTGCAAGAGTGGAACGAGATCAGACGTATCCTGGCCGTCCTGTATCGGCGCCTCATCGCGGAGCATTGCCCGGCCGTGACCATTCCATTCAGCGAACCCCGGACGTCGGCTCACCACATCATGCCGGTCCTTCTGCCGCGCTACGCAAGGCGGCAGGACGTGATCGACGAATTGCGGACGCAGGGGATACAGACCACGATTCACTATCCGCCGGTGCACCAAATGACGTTCTATCGCGAGCGTTATCCCGGCATCACTCTGCCGCGTACAGAGGACTTTGCTCAGCGAGAACTGACAATCCCATTGCACCCCCAGATCACCTCGACTGTCGCCGAGGCGGTTGTGGCTGCACTCGCAAGCGCACTCAACGGCGACGCCCAAGCAGGAACTGCGGCATGAGCGCACTGGACCTTTCCCTTCACCGGCACTTCGTCTCAAGCACCGCTCACGGCTTGGCAAGACGCTCGATCGATCTCGTGGTCGCGGGCGCCGCGCTCATCATATTTGCACCGCTGATGCTTTTGATCGCCGGCGCGCTTCTGCTCGAAGGCGGTGGCTCGATCTTGTTCGCACAGACCCGCATTGGCGCTGGTGGCCGACCCTTCCGCATGTACAAATTTCGCAAGTTCGGTGTGAACTGCGATTCCCAAGGCCTCGCACTGACCGTCGTGGGCGACAGCCGTATGACGACGGTGGGCCGGTTCCTCGCGGCAACAAAATTCGACGAACTGCCGCAGCTGTGGAACGTCCTCAAAGGCGAGATGGCTATCGTCGGGCCACGACCCGAGAGCATGGCTTTCGCCGATTGTTTCCGCGGCGGCCTCGAGGCCGTCCTGCAATACAAGCCCGGCCTGCTGGGGCCAACCCAGGTTCTCTTCCGGCACGAGGCGCATTTCTTCCCCCGATCCGCGGATCCGATCCTGTTTTATCGGGAGGTTATGTTCCCCGCCAAGGCCAGACTCGACCTCTCCTATTATCCGCAGCGCACCATCGTCTCCGACATCGTGTGGATGGCGCGTGGCGTCCTGGCGGTTGTCGGCTGGGTTCCATCACAGCCGATCGACGTATGAACCCCAAAAGGAAAGCGCTCCAGTCAGCCAAGGGAATGCGCAGTCATGAGCTACAATGGCAAGAAAGTTCTGGTGACAGGCGCGGATGGATTTATCGGTTCGCATCTCACTGAGGCGCTCGTCCGCAACGGCGCGGATGTCACGGCTCTGGCGCTCTACAATTCCTTCGACAGCCATGGATGGCTGGACGATTTGCCGGACAAGATCCGCAGCCAGCTGAAGCTCGTCCGCGGTGACGTCCGCGACAGCGCCTTCCTGAACCGGATCGTGCGCGGTCAGGCCGTCGTGTTTCACCTGGCCGCGCTCATTGCGATTCCATATTCCTACGCGGCTGCCCAGTCCTATGTGGAAACCAACATCCTGGGCACGGTGAACGTTCTCGAAGCGGCGCGTCAATGGGAGACGGAGCGGGTTGTGCATACCTCCACGAGCGAGGTCTATGGAACCGCCCAGACCATGCCCATCAGCGAAACGCATCCGTTGCAGGGACAGTCGCCCTATTCGGCATCCAAGATCGGCGCCGACATGATGGCGGAGTCCTACGCCAGGTCGTTCGATGTCCCCGTGGTGATCATGCGGCCCTTCAACACCTATGGTCCGCGCCAGAGTGAGCGCGCCATCGTGCCGACCATCATCCGGCAGGCCCTCGATCCGAATTGCCCCGCGATCATGGTCGGCGATACGAGCCCGATCCGTGACCTGACCTTTGTCGAAGACACCGCGGCAGCCTTCCAGACCGCGGGCCTGGCCGGGCTCGAATTCGGCCACGCCTACAATGCCGGCAGCCAACGCGCAGTGACCATCTCCGACGTATTGGATCTTGTCCTCGAACTAAGCGGTTCCAAGAAACCGGTCCATCGTGACGAAAGGCGTTTGCGGCCGCAAAATTCGGAGGTTCGCGCCTTGCTCGCCGATTCTTCGCGTTTTGAAGGCGAGACCGGGTGGCAGGCGCAGACCAGCCTGCGCGATGGGCTGGAGCGAACGATCGCATGGTGGCGCGCGCGCCTTAGTGAAGGCCGGGTACGGCGCGAAATGGGTTACATGACATGACCCTGCTCCGCCGGCACATGTTGGCACTGCTGCTGATTGCCGGTGCCATGTTCGCGACTATTCATATGATCGGGGGTCGCGAAAGCAGCGCATCGCAAACGGTGAAAAACCTGCCGGACTATCTTGGCCAAGCAACGGATCCCTGGTCCGGCGCGACTTTCGTACGGATCACCGAACCCGGAATTCTCGGCCTCGCGGGTGTCTGCGGGAAGAAATACTGCACCCACCGTTACTCGAGTGCACAGGCCTGGAATGCTGATCAGAGCCTTCTCGTGATCGTCAATGGTTGTGGTGGCATGTGCTTTCTCGACGGGCACAGCTACGTGCCATTGTTCCACCGCGACCGCTCGAATGAAACTGAATGCGAATGGCATCCAAGGGATCCCCAGCTGATGATCTGCGTTGCTGGCCGGCGGATTTCGACCTGGGCGCCACGCACAAATCATGAGGATGTCGTGTTCGACACGGCAGCCTACAGCAAACTTCAGTTCGGGCCTTACAAAGGCAATCCGAGCCGCGACGGCGACCGCATTGCGGTGCGTGCAACGCGCAATGACGGCAAAGCGGTGGTCTTCGGCTACGACCTCAAGGAGCGGCGGAAATTCCCGGATATCGATCTTACCGCGCTTCCGGGAACCACCGGCTCCTGCTCGATCTCTCCGCTCGGAATCAATATTGTGTGCTCACAGGCATTGTCGGACGACCATGAACCGACCTTCGTCTTTTCCATCGACGGCGTCTTGCAACAGAAGTGGATGGAGCACCACCGGCCCGGTCACGGCGACATGACGGTCGATGCCGACGGCAGCGAAATATATGTCGGGATCAGCAAATCGGATCCCGACATATATCAGGTGATCAAGCGCCGATTGGCCGACGGCAAGGTCACGTCGCTGATGAAATATGGCGAGGCCATGCATGCGTCGCTCAGGTCCCTGGACAGGCCCGGCTGGGTGTTTCTGAGCTATGGCGGGACGCCAGCCGAAGTATCGCAGCACCCGGACTGGGCGCCTTACGCGCAGCAGGTCATTGCGGTGCGCACTGACGGCAGCGGAGAGGTCCGCCGTATCGTGGAAACGCAGAACGCCCACTTCGACTACTGGAGCGAGACGCATGCCTCGCCCTCGCCGGACGGCTCGCAGGTGATCTGGTCGAGCAATTGGGGTGTGCCCGGTGGCCCGGTATACGATTTCGTTACCCGTGTTGAATGGCCTTCGGAGCCGGTGCCGAACCAGAAGGAGATTGTCGCAAATGGCCTTCAGTAAACGAACCGTTCTTGCCGCGGTTGCGGTGATGTCCCTGACATCGGTGGCCGCCGCAGGCGAAGCCGAGCCCTATCAACTGTCGCCTGGCGATACCGTCGAGATAGGGATAGCGCCGATCCCGGATCGAGCCCAGCGCGCCGTGGTCCAGATGGACGGCAATATCGCCCTTCCCGAAGCCGGGATGATCATGGTCGCAGGCCTCACGGCGTCTCAATTGCAGACGCGCATGCAAGCGCTTTTGCCGACCAAGATCTTTCACGTGCGTCTGGCCGATGGACGGGAGCAGATGGTTGTCGTCAAGCCAGACGACGTGACCGCCATCATCGTGGAGTATCGTCCAATCTACGTGATGGGCGACGTGCTCACCCCGGGACAACAGGCCTACCGTCCGCTCATGACCGTACGGCAGGCGCTTGCCGTCTCCGGCGGCTTCAGCCTTTTGCGGTCACGCGCGGGCCAAACAGGCCCCGATCCGGTTGATCTCAGGCGCGATTACGAAACACTTTGGGGGGATTACACCAAAGACTATTTTCACGCCGCCCGTGTCCGCGCCGAACTTCAGGGCCAGGCGGATTTCGACAAGCAGACGCCGCAGGGGTCACCTCTGTCGCCCAGCGTCGGAGCCGCGATCGCCCAGGCTGAAACCGAGGGGCTGAAGATTGCGCTGAGCGATTTCCAGCAGGAGCAGGCTTTTCTTGAGAGGGGCGAGAAGGATGCGGCCGACCAAATCGAGGTTTTGCAGAAGCGCGAACAGGTCGAGGCCGAGAGCGTGAAGGCGGATCAGGAAGACCTGGCGAAAGTAACCAAGGCGTTTGATGCAGGCAATCTGACCAACACTCGGCTCGCCGATGTCAGGCGCGCCTTGCTTCTGTCGTCGAGCGGTGCGCTGCAAACTTCGGTCGAACTCATGAGAGCGCGGCGCCAGCAGGAGGACTATGTCAGGCAGCACGAACGCAATGACAATCAAAGGAGGATTGCCTTGCTGACGGATCTGAAGGAGACCAACGCGCGGCTGGCCGATGTCACCGCCAGGCTCCACGCCGCCAGCGAGAAGCTGCAACCGACCGGTGCGTCCGCCCAGCCATTGCCGATTGCCGGCGAAACAATCCGGGCTCAGGTCACGATCGTCCGCAAGGTCGGCGATGAATGGCGCAAGCTGTCGGCTGACGAAGACACGATCGTGATGCCGGGGGATACTGTCGAAGCCAGGTTCAGCAGTGATCTGCAAAGCGCGGCAATCCAATAGGCCGCCTCAGTCGCAGTCCGATAAAATGGGTGGGGAGCCTACTTGTTCGATCAGGGTGTCGAACACAACAGAACGGGAGATACAGGTGAGGCTCAATTCCAGGCATGGGGTGAAGCCGCCGCCGACGAACACGGTTCAGATGGCTCAGTCGGCAAGTTACGCTTTCGGTACGCCTTCAGCATCGCGAGTTCCACGGGCCAAGCCGCAGACCGGTGAGCCCGGAATTTGGCAGGAGCTGACGTCCAACCAACAGGTCCACACGCAGGGCGACAGGGTGTCGCACGACTACAGGGCCAGCCATTGCGCGCCGGGCTACGGCGCGCAATACAACAAAACGCACGAGTCCGGCTACTATGGCGCGCTTTGGGAGAAAATCGAAAAACCTTTGATCCTGGACGTTCTTCGCCCAATGGGCGGAGCCGGCCGAAACTGCCTCGATTTCGCATGCGGAACAGGTCGCATCGCCAACGTTGCTGCCGGGCTCTTCGGCGAGGTGGTCGGCGTCGACGTCTCCAAATCCATGCTCGACTGCGCGCAAGTTCCGCCCAATGTGCGATTGCTTCAAATCGATATGACAACGCGGCCCCTCGGCGAGACCTTCGACGTCACAACCGCATTTCGCTTCTTCCTGAACGCCGAGGATCAACTGAAGCGGGATGCGCTGAAGGCGATAAATGAGCATCTGAAGGACGGTGGGCGACTTGTGTGCAACGTTCACATGAATGCGACTTCACCCATCGGCATGGCCTCCCGGCTGCTCAATCGGTTGTTTGGACGCACAGTTCGCCACACGCTGAGCGCGGCGACGTTCAAGGAGCTCCTGACCGCGTCGGGGTTCCTTGTCGAGGAGATGGTACCTTACGGCTATCTGCCCCGGCCGGGTAACCTCTTGCCAAGGGTGTGTGAAGCGTTGATGGAGCCCTTCGAGAAGGCGTCCAGAACTCTTCACGTTCCTGGACAGCTGGCGCAACATTTCCTGATTATCGCGAAGAAGCGCTAAACGACAATCGCACACTCAATTGGCTCCGTGAAACGGCCGGGGAGCCGTTTGGCTGGGGAGCGACTCACCCTCCGAAAGGGACGGCTCGGTGTCGGTCGCACTGCCGGGAACGCGACCTCCACAGCCTTCCGGGACACCTCAAAACGGCAGTTTTCCCCTGATTTAATGCGCCAGGTCCGGGTTTTTCGGACCGGCGCCACGATTTCGCTACATTTTGACCGAAGGCCACATATGTTAGTGGGGCGTAAATTAGAAGACAATGAGGGATACGCTCCTGAAAACCCAAAAATTGACCGTGGCCAGTGGGGCCAATGAGCTTGCGCAACGATTTCTCACCGGAGGTCGCAAGCGATGAGCTCCGGAAGGATACGTTCGCCCGATCTGCGTGGCGCCATGCTCGGCGCCGTGCCCGGGCTGGTAGGCGTCGGCGTCTTCTCGGCGGTCATAAACCTTCTCGCCCTGACCGGCTCCGTCTATATGCTGCAGATCTACGACCGCGTTCTGCCTTCGCAGAGCGTTCCGACGCTTGTCGGATTCACGATCGGAATGCTGGGTCTTTACGCGGTCTACGGATTGCTGGATTTCGTGCGGCTTCGCCTCCTGGTTCGAATAGGCAATCGTCTCCATAAGAATCTGCAGCAAAGGGTCTTCGGCCTCTCGCTGTCCTTACCGCTCATCGGCGGGCAGGACGCGAACCGGATACAGCCGCTGCGTGATCTGGATCAGATCCGCGGCTTCCTTTCAGGATTGGGGCCGACCGTCATCTTCGACGCGCCGTGGATACCGTTTTATCTGCTGATCATCTATCTTCTGCATCCTGCGCTCGGTCTGCTGGCAACAAGCGGCGCGATTATTGTCGTGCTGCTCACGGTGATAGCGGAAGTCCTCGGCCGCGCATCGGCGGCGCGCGCGTCCGAGACGCTGGTGTCGCAACGCAATCTTGCCGATTCTGGCCGCCGCAACGCGGAGGTTGTGCGCGCGATGGGCCTTTCCGGGCGGCTTGCCCGCCGCTGGAGCGAGATCAACCACGCCTATCTCACGCACCAGGAACGGCTTTCCGACATTGTCGGCGCCACCGGTGCCCTCTCGAGGGCGCTGCGGATGGCCTTGCAGTCCTCAGTTCTGGGACTGGGCGCCTATCTCGTGATCGGGGGGGAAGCGTCGCCAGGTGTCATCATAGCATCGTCGATACTGCTGGGCCGCTCGTTGGCTCCGGTTGACGCGGCGCTGGCAAACTGGCGAGGCTTCGCGGCTTTCCGGCAAAGCTATTCCCAACTGGCCACGGCGCTGGCTGTCGTCGGTGGGCATGAAGAAGTCATGGAACTGCCGCGCCCGCAGGCGGCGCTTGCGGTAGAGGACCTGACAATAGCGCCGCCGGGCCAGCAAAAACCGACGGTGGCCAATGTCAGCTTTACCCTGTCTGGGGGCGCGGGAATGGCCATTGTCGGCCCGAGCGGTTCTGGAAAAACGACACTTGTGCGCGCTCTGGTGGGCGTGTGGCAGCCCCTTCGCGGAAGGGTAAGGCTGGACGAAGCCTCGCTCGACCAATGGAGCCCGGAAGAGCTTGGTGCTCATGTCGGCTACCTGCCGCAGGACGTCGAACTGTTTGACGGGACGGTTGCCGATAACATTTCGCGATTTGGCGGCAACGACGACGCCAAGGGCGTGCTGGCAGCTGCCAGGGCCGCCGGCGTCGACAAGATGATCATGCGGTTGCCGAATGGTTTTCAAACACGCGTAGGCGAGGGCGGGGCAGCCTTGTCGGCCGGACAGAGGCAACTCGTTGGGCTTGCCAGGGCACTTTATGGCGACCCATTTCTGGTCGTCCTTGACGAGCCGAATTCAAACCTGGACGTCGACGGTGATGCTGCCCTGGCCGGCGCTATCCTGGGGGTGCGTCGACGTGGGGGCATCGTCATCATTGTTGCGCACCGTCCTTCTGCCCTCAGCAATATCGACAAGGTACTCGTCATGTCGAATGGGATGCTTCACTCCTTTGGCTCGCGCGAGGAGGTCCTGGCCAATGTCATCCGGCCTTTCCCGACCCCTGCCGAACGGCAGGCGTCGGTTGTTCCGATGCAGAAAGGGGTGAGCGGTCATGCGTGAGGTGCTGTTTCATGTCTGACGCGACGATGGTTTCGTATGCTCCGTTCGATAACGGGAGCCGAAGGGCCGAGGCGAATTCGGTCGAGGCGCGCGATGATATCAGGGGCAACCTGATCCTGGGCGCGGCGGTCACGGCCATGTTGGTTGTCGGCGGCGGGCTTTGGCTCGGTTTGACCAAGATCGCCGGCGCGGTGATCGCGCCTGCCACCGTGGTGGTCGAAAGCAACATCAAGAAGGTCCAGCATCTGACGGGCGGCACGATCGGTGGCATCTTCGCGCAAGATGGCGACCATGTGCGGGCTGGCGATGTGGTGGCCAGGCTGGATGACACGCTGACGCGGGCCAACCTGCAAATAATCAGCGAGGATCTTGATCGCACAACCGTCCGGCTTGCACGGCTGGAGGCTGAGCGGCAAGGCCTGCCGGAAATGCAGCTTCCGTCCAGCCTTCAAGAACGGATGGGCGACCCGGAACTGGCTGCACTGGTCAGAGGAGAGCGCACCCTTTTCGAAAGCCGCGCAACGGCGTTGACGGGGCAGAAGGCACAGTTGCAAAGCCGCTCGAGCCAACTCGAACGCCAGATCGATGGCCTCAAGGCGCAGCAGGCCGCGGAAGACCAGTCCGTGGTCCTGCTCGACGGAGATCTTGGCGATGTCCAGGCGCTCTTTACAAAAAAATTGGTGTCCAAGGAGCGACTGAGCAACATCAGATTGGATGCCACCCGAGCGCACGGAGAATCAGGACGCCTGGCGGCCGCGGTCGCTGAGGCACAGGCCAAGATTAGCGAGACCGAACTGCAAATTCTTCAGCTGGATGAGCAAAGGCGCAGTGAAGTAACGAGCGAACTTCGTGAAACCGAAGCCAAGCAGACCGAACTCAGCGAGCGCAAGGTCGTGGCGCAAGACGAACTGACCAAAACCAACATCCGCGCTCCGCAATCGGGAACGGTGCAGGAATCGGCTATCCACACGATCGGCGGAGTGATCGCTCCGGGGGAGGTGGTCATGATGATCGTCCCCGACACCGACAACCTCGTCGTCGACGCGCTGATCCCCCCCTCGCGCATAGATGACGTTCGTCCAGGCCAGCACGTCTCGATCCGGTTTCCGGCCTTCGATGCCGGCACCACGCCTGCTTGCCAGGGGTCGGTCAAGCGCATCTCGGCGGATCTGATCAAGGATCAGCAAAAACAGCTTTCATATTTCTCGGCGCGCATCAATGTCGAGAACAAGGCGGCCTGCCTGACCGATGCCAAGGTGCTCAAACCTGGCATGCCGGCAGAGGTTCACATAAGCACCGACGAACGCAGCGTCTGGTCTTATCTGCTGAAGCCGCTGACGGATCAGATGTCCAGGGCTTTCCGCCAATGACGTGACGAACTGTTGGAAGCGAGCCGCAAAATACGATCAGCTAGCTCCTCCTACGACGCGGTGAGCGCCCTGCGGCGGACACGGCGAGCGGTGCGCACCGCTCGCTCCGCCGTCACCGGAACCTTCTTGGCCACATCGTTCGTATGCGGCAAGGCGTTCGTGGTGCCACGGAGCCTCTCATAGGGCAGCAGTTCCCTGATCCGGGCGTTGAGCGATGCAATTTCGGCCCGCAGGTCTTCGCATTCCTGCCGGCGGATATCGAGTTGTAGCTGATCGGATGCCTGCTGCAGCGAAAGCTGTGAGAAATTGGCGGTTATCTTCGAAAGGTTCAGCTTGTCGGTCTCGGCCTCCTTGGTGAGGGCCGCCAACCTTTCGTCCGCCACCTGTTTTTCCGCCACCGCGTCGCTCCATTGAAGCTTGAGCCTGGCGATCTCGGCCGATGCCTCGCTGTTTGCGTTCGAGGCGACCTCCAGTCGCGAATGGAGGTTCTGAATCTCGGAACGCAATCCCCGGATCTCGGCACGGCTGCGTTCGAGCCCGGCATCCTTGTCCGCCTCCATGATCCTGGCGGTTTCCGTCACTTCCGACAATTTCGCCTGGGTGGCCTCGAGCGCGGTGTGGAGCCGTGCCGCTTCCTTTTCGCTCTTGCCGAGCGCACCAAGCACTTCGGAATTTCGCGCGGCTTCGTTGGCATGGATCGTGGAGAAGGCGTCCAGCCGGTGCCGCGCCTCGTCCTCTCGCTTCAGCGCCTTTTCCAGGTCGATCGACAGGCTGACATTCTTTTCACGCAACAGTTTGTTTTCGCGCGCGCGCCTGTCGGCCTCGACGGTTGCGGCGGCAAGCGTGTTTGTGAGGTCTCCGAATTCCGCTTGGTTCTTGGCGTTGGTGTTCGCGGCTTCCACAAGCTCCAGCCTTGCCGCGGCCAATGCGCCACGAAGCGCCTCGGCGTCCTGAACCAGGCTTGCCTCGCGCTGCTGCAGGGCCTCCACCATGCTTTCGCGCTCATGCTGCCTTCGGGTCAGGTCATTGACCTTGTCCGACAGGCTCTTTTGCTCTGCGGTCAGGTTTAGATTGGCCAGCTCCAGTTCGTTGGCGCGGAGAATGTCGGCATGAAGGATGTGAAAGAATTCAAAGGTCAGCTGATGTGTGCTTGCGATCTCTGACAGTTTCGCGTTGATCTCCTCGAAATGGAGCTTCGCATCGCGAAACAGCCCGTCAAAGGAACTCAAGGCAGCCATACGGCTCTGCGTATGAGAGGTCAGTCGCCGCAAGGGTTCGGGAGTGCCGGCATCTTCGGCGCCGGCATCATCCTCGGTTTGCGCGCGGTCGCCTTGTTCGCTGTTGTCGTCTGGGATGGGCGGCTCGTCCGCGGTATCGTCCATTGCCAGCGCCGACAGGTCATCCAAGCCAAGGCACTCGTCAACGGCATCAGCCAAGTCAGCTTCGAGATCCTCGAATGACTTCTCCACATTGTTGTCGGCACGTCTGATCAGATCTCTGAACTTCATGCCCTGCATCCCCCTTCCGCATGCCTGGACCCAGCAAGGCGCGGACTGAGCTTCCTTCTGTATCGAGAGATCAGTTCGGCGTCTTCGTTCAATCAAACGATGCCAGGTGCCGGCGGTTCAGCGCCTTAACGGCAACGAGTCTTCGGTCTGGCGGTCGCCGATCACCTCAACCCACCTTTGTGACCCATGCCAGGATGGCTTTTGCGTCGGATGGTCCTTCTCGTGTTCATCTCTGGTTTTTCGTTGCGTGGATCCCAGCGCCGCTCGCTTTCCGGCACGCGAGGCAGTCGGGAGCGCTTTCGCGTGCAAGCCCCAGACAGATCAAGCGGCCCGACAGCCTCTTATAGGGGGGCATCAGGCGGCCGGGCCTAACCGGCTGTTGGGTGTGTTTTGGTTTGCCGGCTGCCTCAACATGCGCCTGGGCCGACGGAAGCGCATCATTCGAACGAACTGTTCGTCGGGCGGCTTCACGCGGCCAACGACGCAAACTCCGCCACCTGGACCCACGCCACTTCGCAGCACGATGGTTTCTGGTCGCGATTAAGGCCGTAGGCTCCTTCGAATGAACGATCAGCCCGTAATCAAGGAGGGGTATCTTGCCTTCTGCGGCGATATGGCCGGAATTCTGCAGGGGCAAAACCATGTGCGGCATTGTTGGAATCGTCGGGCACGCGCAGGTTACGCCGCTCATCCTTACCACGCTGAAGCGGCTGGAATATCGCGGCTATGACTCGGCCGGCGTCGCCACCATCGAGCATGGCGAGCTCGCCCGCCGCCGCGCCGAAGGCAAGCTGGTCAACCTCGAACGCCGGCTCAAGGAGGAGCCGCTCGACGGCACGATCGGCATCGGCCACACACGCTGGGCCACCCATGGCGTGCCCAACGAGACCAACGCGCATCCGCATTTTTCCGACGGCGTCGCCATCGTCCACAACGGCATCATCGAGAACTTTTCCGAGCTGCGCGACGAGCTGGTGCGCGACGGCTATGCCTTCTCCTCGCAGACCGACACCGAGGTCGTCGCCCACCTGGTGGCGCGGGAACTCACCAAGGGGCTGAAGCCGGTCGAAGCCGCGCACCAGGCGCTGAAGCGGCTGGAAGGCGCCTTTGCGCTGGCCATCATGTTCAAGGGCGATGAGGACCTGATCGTCGGCGCCCGCAACGGCCCGCCGCTGGCCGTCGGCCATGGCGACGGCGAGATGTTCCTGGGTTCGGATGCCATCGCGCTGGCGCCGTTCACCAATTCGATCACCTATCTCGAGGATGGCGACTGGGCGGTGGTGCGCCGCGACAGCGTCGCCATCTTCGACATCGACGGCAGACAAGTCGAGCGCAAGCGCCAGC
>NZ_NSFV01000029.1 GCF_002295115.1 Mesorhizobium sp. WSM4311
CCGCCGCCGCGCTTGATCATTTCCGGAATGCCGAAATGGGCGGTCAGGTAGATCGAGCCGACATTGACCGTCATTGCCCGGTTCCAGGTTTCCCAATCGGTCGTCGTCGCGGTCCCGTAGGGATGGACCGCGGCGGAATTGACGATGATGTCGATGCCGCCGAATTTCAGGACGCCGGCCGCGACCGCGTCGCGAACCTGATCGGAAATCGACACGTCGACCGTTTGCACCAGTGCATCCGCTCCGGCCTTGGCAAGGCTTTCCTGCATGGCGGCATTGGCGGCCCTGTCGATGCCGCAGGCGACGATCGCCGCACCTCCCTGCGCCAGCCGCCTCGCGGTGGCGAGCGCGATGCCGGTCGTCCCCGTCACCAATGCCACCTTGTTTTCAAAGTCAGACATTGTGCAAATCCTTGGAAGAAGTCGGGCCTGGCATTGCCGGCGAGGTCCGTGCGTTTTGGAGGTCGTCGGGAACGAAGCGCAGCCCGAAGTCGAGATGCCGGCTCATCAAATAGCTATAGGCAATGCGGTCGCGCGCGTGAAGCGCGGCAATGATCTCGGCATGGGCGTGGCGCGTTTCTTTCAGCACCGGCCGGATCGATTTGCCGGTTGTCATGATGTGCAGGATGACCGGCGACAGAAAATGGTAGGTCTGCACCAGCATGCGGTTGCCGGCGAGCTTCATCAGCGCCAGGTGGAAGTCGAAATCGCGCTGCGCGGCTTTCTGGACATCCTTGCTGGTTTCGATCAGGCCGTTGACCTCGTCCAGGGCGTCGAGTTCAGCGGCGCTGGCATTGAGGATGATGTGGTCGTCAATGCTCACCTCGATGATGCGGCGGGACCCCTGTATGTCGTGAAACGAGGTCCTCGAAATATCCATCTGCGCGGGGAAGAAATTCTGGGTCGCGACATTCTGGCGGTCCGCCAGCACCGCGCCGACACGCGGCTTGGGATCGATAAGGCAATAGGTGCGGATGGAGCGCAGCGCTTCGCGTATCGTGTTGCGGCTCGCGCCGAACAGTTCGCCAAGTTCCCGTTCGGTGGGCAGGACGTCGCCCACCGACATGGCGCGGGTGCTAATAGGGTCGAGGATCTGCCGGACAGTCTGGTCGACAGCCGAACTGTTGCTCCCGGGATCTTCCGCCGCTTTTTGCTCCTTGCCGCATAAACGTCAAGGAGGCTTCATGTCAGGCAGGCTGGTGCCACCGGCGCGCCAAGGCAGGTGGGAATTTGCAACCAAGTGGTCGATCCCGCCTGACGCCCGAGACTACGGAAGGAACAATTTTCGCGAGCGATGATTGCATAGGTCAGTTAGCCATGGGAGGCGCTCTTGACCCGACGACTGATGGACAAAGAGCGCTTCGAGCGCGCTGATCGAGAGGCTAAGCTATTCGTCGAAGCAGAGACGAGAGCATGCAATGCAAAGACGGCACGGTTAACGGGAACTCCGCCTTTCGGCACAGCCGACGGAGGTCAGCTCCGGTTCAAAGGCGCCGGCCGCCCGCCAAAAAGCCGTAGGGGAAGCTACGGATGGTCAAGCCGGGCCTGATGAGCAGGCCGATTTTTTTGGAGGTGGAGTTTAGCCAGATCACCGAAGCGCCGGACGAGAGATTTGCGGCATGCTTCCCTCCAGGACTGTGGGGAGGAATATCATGCCAATCCGGCGAAAGGCGCCTGACGCCGGTAGATTCGACGAAACCGAATTGGCACTTCTCGGCAGGGTTTTCGACAAGCTGAAACTTGAGCAACGGTCACCGGACACCCTCGATTCGATCGCATCGCGGATTATCGCAAACTATATGGCCTGCATCAAAGACGAGGCTGAACTCGTCTCGCTTTCGCTCCGTCGCTAGGATTGTCAAGACGGCCCGGCCAGCCTTCAGGTTGACACAGGGCGACTAGCCGGGCCGTGCCGGCCATTTGAGGAAGCCGGGCGAAGAGTAATCCTACTCTCCCGTCATCTCATTTCAATTGAAAATGAATGTACGATTTTTACCGAGTTGTGATTACCTAAGACGGCTTACCCGCGCGCATCATGGCCCTGGCAATGGCAAGCTGTGTTCCGTCCTAGCATTCTCTTTCTGGGTCATGTTGTCCCCCGCGATCAGCCGCTTCAATGACCGCAGCGTTTCGCCCCGCGACCACCCCGCCTCCAGCATGCAGTCGACGATGGCTTGGAAGCCGGGCTCCATCGCATCCTGGCAGTCGATGACGCGGTTTCGATAATCGTTCTCTTCCCTTGGTCGACTTATCATCTCGCCCCCGCCAAATAGCTGTCGCCGTGTTCGCGATGATCGAAACAGAACCAGTGCAACGACCCCGATAGCAATTCAAATGGATGTTAGGACGGCCCGGCGGCCATGGCTTTGACGGGGACACAGTGCACAACCGGGCCTGGGCGAGGAAGCAGCCCGCCTTACCCCTAAATACCACCTCTCACGAACAATTGCATCTGGAAACACTTCGCGAACCGTGGGGCGCTTGGAAGATCGGTTGTGGGGAGGGAATCCTTGGCTGGCCGACTTTCAAGTCAAAAATCTAGCGCCAAACTCTCCTCGCCAAGCTGGAGTCTCAAGTTTCTGTCGCCTGTTGAGCGATCGCCAAGCGCCGAGCCAACCAGGGCATCGTCAATCCCTGGACAAAAATCGAGAAGGCGACGACGGCGAACGCCACTACAATGATTTCGCCCCGCTCGCGAATATCGGACGGGAGCGCTAGCGCCAAGGCGAGTGCGAGAGCCCCACGTAGCCCGCCCCATACCAGTAGGTGCTGATATCTCAGGTCCACTCTCAGCCGCGTCGGAGCCACTAGCCCACAAAGCGGATAGATCGCGGCAGCCCGGCCGATCAGCACGACGACAATAGCGAGCGCTGAGCTGCCAACGAATATCCCAAGAGGCTGTTGCGCTTCGTGTCCACCGATCAAGATGAATATGATCGAATTCGCTAGAAAAGCCGCATATTCCCAGAAGGCTAAAACATGCGGTCGTCCGGCGGTGGAAATTGCGCCTCTCCAGCCGACATTCCCGACAAGAAGGCCAGCTGTAAGCGTGGCGAGGACGCCCGACATGCTAAAATTCTCCGCGACCAAAAAGGAGCCGTAGGCAGCAATCGTCGTGAGCGTGATCTCGACCAGGTGGTCTTCGGTCCGGCCAGCGATGAGAAGCAAGAGGGCTGATGTCAGAGTCCCAACGACGACACCACCCGCAACGGTCCATGCGAAGGACCCGACGACGGCTAAGGGCGTCGCGCCCGCGCCCGTTGCGGCTGCCAGCAGGATAGTGAAGCCGACTGCTGCGGCTCCGTCGTTCAGTAGGCTTTCCGATTCGACAAGCAGCCCCAGACGTGGCTGGACCTTCATCTCTTTGAAGGCCGCCAGAACGGATACTGGATCCGTGGCGGCTATCAGAACTCCGAACAATCCGGCTCCGATCCAACTCCAACCCAGCGCCAGATGCATGGCGACGGTAACCACCACTGCCGCAATCGCCACCCCGGGGAACGCAAGCAACGCACTCACGGGCAGGTTAACACGAAAATGGCGCCACTCGATCTCGAGCGCCGCTTGGAAAATGAGGGGCGGCAGGAACACGGTGAAGATCAGATCTCGGCTTAGCGGGAATTCAGCGACGCCAGGAAAAAACCCGAGCGCTATACCTGCAGAAACAAGACCAACGCTATAAGGCAGACGGAGGCGCCGCGAGATTATCGCCACCATTGAAGCGGTAAGCAGGATTATACCCACCGCAAGAACTGAACGCTCACTCATGAAAGGCTGGTCTAGCACCAGCGCGATATGCTCGCGTCAGATTGGACATGCTTGTCCCCGTCGATGGTATCAAAGGTAACTATGAAGGTCCGCGAGTATCAACGGGCTTTCAAGATTGCCCGACGGATTGGCGGCCGGAAGAGCACCCGTGATTACATCGCGTCCTATCGAATGTATCCTCTATAACAGAGGATTGCTGCATGGCAACATGCGGCCGCGCGCCATCCGCGCAACAATCGAGCGCAGGGAAATCTTCCGAGCCCATTCCTTCGACGTGGCCTGCGCCCGCAACGATATGGAGCACCGTCTGCGGAGCCGAACCATCCGTGGACGAATGGTCAGGTCGAAAGGATGAACCGCACGATCAAGGAAGCCACCGTGCGACGCTACTACTATGAAAACCATGATCAGCTGCGTGCCCCCCCCGGGCAACATTCCTCGACGCCTACAATTTCGCCAAACGCCTGAAGATCCTTAGCTGCCTAACCCCCTTCGAGCATATTTGCAAAATCTGGACTGAGCAGCCGCAAAGGTTCAGGCTAAATCCAATCCATCGCATGGCGGGTCCGAACATCTAGCCAAAATCGAGCCGTTCAAGGAACAATCGTCTGGCCGGTTCAGGGTTGGCGACAAGTTACTGACGTTTGGCGACGAGCTTCGATCGATGCAGAAGTAATTACGTCTCGTTGAAAGCCGCGATGTCATGACATGCCACCTCCTATATACCAAGGCCAGTGCCAGGTGGGCCCGCGCGCCACAACTTTGCCCCAACAATCACTGTATCCCAGCGAGACCCTATTGGGGAATGTCGATATGGAGCAATAGAATGGATAAGTGTTCGTACCTCGTGGCGTTTTCGATCGCGGTACTCACCTCAAGTGGCTCTATTGCGAAGGCCGACGGGTTTGCTGAGAAGGCGCAGGCTTCATTCGAACCCGTGGTAAAGGAATACGATATTCCCGGACTCGTCGTTGGAGTTACCAGGAACGGCAAACATGAGTTTTTTGCGGTCGGGTTGGCATCGCGGGCCGACAACCGTCCGGCCACCCCTGATACGCTGTTTGAGCTTGGCTCGATAAGCAAAATTTTCAACGCCACGCTTGCGGCGTTGGCCGAAGAACGCGGAAAGCTAAGCCTCAGTGATACGGTGGCACATTCGTCTGTGTCGACGGATGTTCAATTGGCGACAAGCTTACACTCATGGATTTGGCAACACACCATTCGGGCGGACTACCATTGCAGGTGCCGGACAACGTTTCGAATGTAGATGGGTTGGTGAGCTGGCTGATGGATTGGCAGCCGCCGCAACCGGGAACTCGAAGCTACTCTAACGTTAGCATTGGGATGCTCGGCTACATATCTGGCAAAGCCATGGGCTCAAACTACAAGCAAGCCGTGGAGGGCGTGCTCTTCCCTGCGTTCGGGCTCCGCCATACGTGGATAGACGTTCCTAAGAGTGACATGAGCCAGTACGCTTTCGGCTATGACCGAAAGACCAATGCGCCAATTCGGGTGAGCCCTGGGGTTTTGGACTCGGAGGCCTATGGCGTGAAGTCGAGCGTCCGAGACATGCTAACAGTTCTTGATGTGGAGCTGGGTCACGGGAAGGCCCCCGACGAATTGCGCAAGGCGGTCGCGAGAACCCATGAAGGTCAGTACAAAACTGCTTTTTTCACCCAGGATATGGTTTGGGAGCAGTACCCATGGCCCATCGACCTGCAGACAATGAAGTCTGGCAATGGCTATGATTTCATCATGAAGCCACAGCCAGCCGAAAGAATCAGCCCATCGCTTCCTCCCCAGAAGAATGTGATCCTGAATAAGACCGGCTCGACGAACGGGTTTGGCGGTTACATCGCTATGGTGCCAAGCGAGGACATCGGCGTGGTTGTGCTCGCTAACAAGAACTACCCAAACGAAGCCCGCGTGAAGGCGACCTACTCCCTGATCGAAGCGCTACTCTCCAAAAAGTAGATGTCATTTTTGACCAACAGGACTCGACCTAAAGGTCCGCTTCGGCCGAATTGCATCTTCCCTGCGCGCCATTATGCCGAGCTTTCATTCCTGGATTGCCGTTAGGGAATCGGCGTAGTTTCAGGCCCGGATACATCCCCTTATGCCGAGTGCGGCATAAGGAAAGGTAGATGTCCCGGGTGCGAAGCCCCTTGGGTGGCAGCTCGCGCGGATCGGGTCCCGAGCCGCCATTGCGCACCTGGTCGCCGCAGGCATGCGGCACCCGGAAGCTCCTCTCGCGCTCGCCGACGCTTGCCAGTTCATGCGAGAGATCGGCAATCTGCCGTGCCACGAGGTGGACGACGTCGTCCTCGCAGGACGTTGAGTTGGCTTTGGGGCGTCCCAGAAGTGCAACTACGAAGTGTTTCGTTTCTCATTCTGTATGGGCTACGGTCGGCCCAACTGTCGGAGAGCTAATGCCTGATGCCGGACATGTTGTATGGTTTCGAAAGTAAAGTTGAGACATAACGTTTGAATTAGCTACCAGGAGAGAATCAGATGGTGAGGATCAACTTCGAGGCGCCTCCGGTGGATGGTTCCTCCCTCGACGTCCCGGCCTGCACGCGCGGCTGCTTGGCAAGCTGAAGGCTTCGCCGAAACCGTTTGCCGATGAGACGACGGCGCCCGTGCTCGATCCCGGCCGCGGCAAAACGAAGACCGGCCAGCTCTGGGCCTATGCCCAAGACGATCGGCCATGCGACGGAGCCGATCCGCCCGGCGTCGCCTATGTCTACGCGCCCGACCGCAAGGCGGAGCGTCCGATCGCCCATCTGGCAGGCTTCACGGCATCCTGCAGGTTGATGGATATGGCGGCTATCGCGTGCTCGCCGACAAGAGCGGGGTAACGCTCGCATTCTGCTGGACGCATGTGCGCCGGCGCTTCTATGAACCGGCCGCCGCAGGGTCCGCGCCGTTGGGGAGGCCTCTCGCGCTTCCTTGACGATGGCCGCACTGAGATCGACAGCAACGTGGTCGAGCGCTCCATCCGTCCGATTGCTCTCAATCGCAAAAACGCCCTCTTTGCAGGCTCGGACGGGGGCGCCAAGCACTGGGCAGTCAACGCCTCCCTGGTCGAAACCTGCAAACTAGCTGTGTCGAGCCGCTCGGCTATCTCGCCGACGTACTCACCAGGATCGTCAACGGCCACCCCAACAGCCAGATCGACGCCCTGCTGCCTTGGGCCTATATCCGGGCGGCCGAGCTAAAAAGCCCTGGCTTGAGAACATCGCTTACACAAGCCTGCGCCGCAGAGCAGTCCAAGTTGCAGCCAGTCCATCGGGCAGGAAACGCGCCCCGCGCTCGGCCGCGTGACAACTGACGCCAGGGCGGTACAGTCTTGCTTAGCTCCATTTATCCGCCTTCTTGGGAGACACCCATGATGATCTATGGGTGCCGCCCAGAGAGCGCTCGGGAGGTGCAGCGAATGTCAGTGGGCGTTGGCAGACGGCGCAGTCTTGCCCGTGGTCGCCGCCGACGGCATTGTCCTGAGCGAAGCACCTGTCTGCGTGTCGGTGGCCGACACGGTATGTTGCTCGGCACCGGACAGCGGACTACCCTGGCCGGGCACCGTATCGGCGGTCGGAGCGCTGTTGTTTTTGCCGTTATGGAAGGGTTGGCTTGAGGTCGTCAAACCGCCTGCCGATGTGGCGGTGAAGAGGTGGTCGGCTGCTGATGCGGGGCCAGCAAGCAGCGAAAACGCTGCAAAAATAATTTTAGTTCGCATAAGGGTTCTCCAATCGTTGCAAGGAGTTCAACATCCCGTCCGATGCGCGACCTTAAGGTGCTCGGGAGGTCAATAGCGGCGGGGACGGCTGTCCCTTCAATGTCTTCAGGATCGATAATCGAATGGGGGAAATTGTAGCTCGGGATCGAGACGCTTACGCGGTCTTCGGTGACGCGCTTAAGCACCGTCGCCATTATTGCCACCTCGTCGCCGACCTTGATGCTGAATGCAAGGATTCTGGTGCGGCATCCGAAAGCGGCAAGGATTAGCGGATGCTAAATTAATCTCGTTCGACCGAGAATTTGAAAACCGCCCGCCGTCCCTGATCCACCACGCGGAACCAATGAGCCTGCACGGTTCGAATTACGAACGGCCCGGCGGTGACCTTGTTAATGGCCTCCAAGGCAGTCGATCCGTGCGCAATGTGCAGGGCCAGCAACTTTTCGCCCTGCATTTCGTCGATATGGTATTTCGTGGTCATGGGCTTCACCGTAGCGCTTGAACCCCAACTTCATTGACCAGCAGAGGTTCCTCGCGGCTCAATTGCCCTGCAAGCGCGGCTCCTATCTTGGCTGGGCGCATCTGGCCTTTAGGTTCGCGGGCAATTGTCACTGTCCGTTCGCTGTCGCATATGACGCAGCGTCCACGATATCGGGCAAAATCCGAAGTGGTCCCCAACGCCTCAGTGGTTTGCGCGGCGTGCGCGTGAGAACTGAGGCGCAAGGCTTCGGCAATACACCTATCGCAAACGGCACCGGGATGCAGCAGCGTCACGAAATCGTTTATCATCTGCGCGACGATCATGGTGGCAGCACCCCTCACAGTTTGAAAACTGAACTATGCGCTCTTGGCGACGCGGCGCTTTGAAAGGCCCGCCACAAGCCCACCACTTCCTGCGTCCCATCATCAAAAATTTGGAAGACTTCGGCAGCCAGGTCTTCGCGTTGTTCCCAGTCTTTGCTAGCCGGCGTTCCTCGCACAGCCGGTCAAACACGCGCTGGAGCATGTCCAGGTCAGCGGGGCAATAGACTTCACAGCAAAGCGGTAACGACATGGCCGTCGCCTTAAAGCGAGCATTATTAGGATTATCTCATATAACCGGTTTAGATGCGAAGAGAATCCGTGTGCCATTGTCGAACGAATTTCACGTCCGGGAATTTTTAACCAAGTGGTCGATCCTCCTGGGGTGCACCCGCTCCGATGAGAAAGCCCTTCGCTTTAGCCGCGACGGGCTTTCTATTGACACGCTCGCGAGGCCAGCGAAGCGCGCCCAATGGGCGTCGTCCCTGGTCCTTGTGCTTGAAGACGAAGAGTTGATCAGGCGGGACCTGGATGTCTCGCTGGCGGAAGATGGGTAAGTCAAGCCTGCTGGAGCGCTCGACATCGTCGCGGCGGTCACGAAATTGGCTGCGGGAAGGCCAGCGAAAGGAACAATTCTAACGAGCGATAATTTCATAGGTCAGTTAGCCAAGGGAGGCTCTCGTGACCCGAAGACTGGTAGACAAAGAGCGCTTTGAGCGCGCTGATCGAGAGGCTAAACTATTAGTCGAAGCCGAAACGAAAGCACGAAATGCAAAGACGGCGCGGTTGCGGGAGCTCCGTCTTTCGGCGGAGAAGTCAGCTCCGGTTAAAAGGCGCCGGCCGCCCGCCAAAAAGCCGTCGCCTCCCTAGAAGACTTTCCGGACCGCATCATGGCCCGAGCAATGGCAAGCTGTGTTTCCGTCCTAGCGTTCTCTTTCTGGGTCATGTTGTCCGCCGCGATCAGCCGCTTCAATGACCGCAGAGTTTCGCCGCGCGACCATCCGGCCTCCAGCATGCAATCAACGATGGCTTGGAAGCCGGGCTCCATTGCCTCCTGGCAGTCGATGACTCGGTCATCGTCCGCTTCTCTTGGTCGACTAATCATCTCGCCCCCGCCAAATATCTGTCGCCGTGTTCGCGATGCCCGTGGCAGAACCACGCTACATCGTCTTCGGCTGGGCGCGATGGTTGTCTGGGGTTTGCAAATCCGAACGGTGCGGGCTTCCCGCACTCGTCAAACTCGCAGACGTGATTTCGATCCGTCCAGCTCGCCGATGCACTGCCGTATGTCACGCGATCCGATCTAAAGCCATCGCTTAACTCGACTGCATCTGTCGCCAATCGCTTTAGCCTCTTACGCGATTGTCATTGCAAGCCTTCTGCTACGTCCTGTCTATCCCAAAAGCATACTTGTGGGGCTCTTTGTAGGGTGCGTTTTGATCGCGACATACGGGACTTGGATATGCTTCGAGGGCTGGCAGCGATCGACTTCCATCCGCCAAAAGGGCGCCATTGTAGCGCTGCTTTCAATGTTCCTCGGGCTAAGCGCATGGGGCGGATACATGTCGTTGAGGGACATTCTCAGGTGAACCTGGAAGTTTTCGGCCGGGGGCTCAAGGCCCCTTTCCCTCGCCGTGAACGGTAGCGTCTGCGGCGAGCCTGATCGGTTCGTCACTCATAGCGGATTGATCGGTCCGACTGGGGCGGGGTGGTCGTTCGGTTGCTTGTTGATGACGGTCGAATTGACGTCGCGCCCGACACGGTTGAATTGCAACTGATTGCCGATATCGTGGCTGAGAATGTCTTTCAGGTATTCCTTCGGCGTCGACGGGTCGAGCCATGCGTCGTAATAGGCCTGGTCGAGAATGACCGGCTGCCGGTCGTGCAGATTCTTCATCGGCTCGCCGGCCGGCTGGGTGATGATTGTGCAGCTGGTGACATCGAGATTGGTGTTGTACGCCCAGAGCCCGGCGAACGAAAAAGGCGCGTGGCCCGGCAGGTAGATGTGCCAAGGATCCTTCTTGCCGTCGGCCGGCGAGATCGTCCATTCGTAGAAGCCATCGGCCGGGATCAGGCAGCGTTTCGACTTGAAGGCGTCCCGGAAGGCCGGTGCGGTATCGATGCCTTCAATCCTGGCGTTGAACATGGCCGCCCTGGGCATCTCCTTTGCCCAGAACGGGACGAGCCACCAGCGCCCCTCGCGCAATCGGTGACTGCCGTTATCACCGGCGGTGACGAAAGGAACGTCCTCTGTCGGCGCGATGTTGTAGCGCGGCTGATCATTGCGGCCGATTTCCGCCGGCGCCGTCAGGCGGTAGAGCCGGTGGATTTCCGACCATGTTAGATATCGGGTGTAACGTCCGCACATGCTTTCATCTCAGTTGAGGGGCGCCGCGCCTTGCTTATCACGATACGCCCTCTTGCGCGTTGGAAGTTGAGAATGGCGGCTTCTACGCTGCGTGGTTATTAGGTTGTTGTGTTGCGCAGATATTAGGGTTTTGTGTTGGATAGAGTCGTAATCCAAGGCTTACGTAGCCCTTTTTTGAAGTCTTGCCTTTTCAGCGCTGCCGAAACCGCTCCTGCTCTGGTAGTTGGGAAACCTGCCAATCCATACGCTCTGATGATAGAGCCAAATCGCTCTACGAAATCACGATACATAGGGAGCTCTGGATCAGCATTGATTAGGGCGATTGTGACGTGCCCGAACGTGGCATGCAGCCTACGAATGCCGTCTAGGAGCTCGTCATCGGAGTATTTACGACGAGCAGGGAACGTATCGGCAATTGTCGATGATCGCTGAAGACAGCTTTTTCTTTCCCTTAAGAGCCGTCTAAGTCCCGCAATCATGTCACGCTTCGCAAGAGCGTAGGTGCGTGTGTCGCCCCGGCATTGCTTCGCTGAACTGGATGCGGCCACCGGTCGGGATCAGCGCCTGGAGGATGTCACGGCGGTCTTCCACCGGCATGTCGCGCAAATCGTGCCCGTTGAGGTGTAGAAGATCGAACGCCGCCAGATACAGGTCGCTGGATGGCTTGCGGCTGGTGACGGCTGATTGCAGTGCGTGGAAGTCGGACAGGCCCGCCTCATTGATGGTGATCGTCTCGCCGTCGATGATGAAGTCTTTCGCTTCGATCGCCTCTGCCTCGCCAGCAAGCTGGATATAGCGGCCCGTCCAGTCGTAGCCATTCTTCGTGATCAGCCGGATCCCATCATCATCCTTGATGATCTGGGTCCTGTACCCGTCGTATTGATCTCGTGGATCCAGTCCGCGCTTTGCGGCGGGGTATCGACCAGTTCAGGCTCCATCGGCTTGATGAATTTCAGACGCATACCCAGGACTCGCAAACACGCGATTCAATTAGCTTGCGCTAAAATAGTTCCAGAACATTTTAGGTAAGTTGAATGTTTCACTCGCCGCAACATGAGGCACCGTATGTCGCGAGCGCCGAAAGTTGGAGACGAGATCACGTTGACAGCCACCATCCTGAAAGTGATGGAGAGCGGCGTGTCGAGCGTAAGCCTTCCGAGTTACAACTTCCCACTTGCGGTCGACTCGCCGGCAAAGGCCACGGCAGGTCAGAAAATAGAAGTCAGGGGATTTGTCACCCGGGTCGACAAGGAGGATGGTAAAGTTACCGTCCGCATCGATGGCGGCGGCCTCGTCACGGGGGATGCCGATTCAATCACGAACGTGTCGGCGACATCGCGGGTCAGCGTGCGCCAATAGCTATGGAGATGCTCGAACGCCCGCCCTAGGACTTCGGTTGAAATCCAAATGAAGGAAGTCGGTTCTGCGCGCGCTCGGGACGTCTCTTAAGGTTCCCTTCTGCGAACAGCCCGTCTCGCACCCAACCACCCGAGACGGGCTTGGAAGCTTCGGGGACAGGGTCACAACCCTTGACTTCCGGCGCCATAACTCAGGAAAGCAGAAAATGTTCCCTGCTGAGCCCAGGAACTTTCACCCAGGCGGATCGTTCGAACCGGCATGCACGAACCTTCCCGATCTTGGACCGCCTATTCCCGGCAAGCGACATGGCGCCGAGCCGGCACGGGTGGAGGACAATTTCTACGCCTGCTCCTACTGTGGGCAGTTGGTCGACCAGCGACTTGCGCCAGGTGTTCTGGCACGAGGAGCCGGGGCACCAGGCGCTGCGCCGGGTCCGCGAATAGACGAAGGCCGTCTTCACCCCGTTGGCGTAGTTGATCTCCTTGGTCTGGCCGTCAGCCTCATAGAGCGTCGAGGTGATGAAGGCGGGGGCGGAGATCTTGGTGCAGCCCGCGCGTATCAACGCGTCGCGGTGCAGATCGAGGTTCTGGTCATCCGTCGAAACGCGCGCGTGATGGTGCTGGCGGGCCTTCGCCCCTCGGACGCGCAAGGGGCTGCCGCGCCGAACCCGGCCAACTTTGTCCGCACCCTGCTTGATGCGCCCGCAGCCGGGATGGACTTTGGCCGGGCAAAGCTGGCGATCGACAAGTTCGTCGATCCCTCGACCGATGGTTGCCGCCTTGCCGAGATCGACAGCATGCTCGTTACGGTCAAAAAATGATCGCGACACTTCGGCCCGAAGCTGCCTCGACCAGCATGGAGAAGATGAAGGCTCTGCGCACCTTCCTCTACGAGGGCGGCTGGTGGAACAATAGCCGGCCGTTCGAATACGACCTGTCCGATTCCTATGGCCAAAAGCCCGGCTCTCAGTCGCTGGTCAACTACCTCGCGACCCGGAAAGGCAATTGTGTCTCGATGCCGGCGCTGTTCGTCACTCTCGGGTAGCGGCTCGGCCTCAATGTCACGCTGTCGACGGCGCCGCTGCATGTGTTCGTCAAGTTCACCGACGATGCCACGGCAAGACCTGGAACCTCGAGACGACCAGCGGCGCGGGATTCACGCGTGACGCGTGGTGTCGGCAAAAGCTCGAGATGACCGACGAGGCGATAGCCAATGGCGTCTATCTCAAGACGCTGTCCTGGCTGCATCCGGAACTCAAGAAACTCGGCCTTCCGGCCGTCTGCCTGGAGACGCGGCACGTGCGCGCCGCAATGTCGGCGCAGCGCAACAAAACCGACAAGGCCGATGCGCTCGGAATCGCCCACATCATGCGCACCGGCTGGTTCCGGCAGGCCCATATCAAGTCGGAAAGCTGCTACCGCACGAAGCTTCTGCAGACGCACCGGCGCAATCTGAAAGCCAAGTTCCGCGACCTGGAGAACGCCATCCGCCATCCACTGAAGGCATTCGGCATCCGACTGGGCAGGTCGGGCGAGGGGGCTTTCGAGCAGGCGGTGCGCACCGCGGTGGCGGACGATCCGCTGTCGTCCGAGCTGATGGACGCCATGCTGGCGGCGCGCGCAGCGACGTGGAGACAGTATTGCCGGCTGCACGATCTGGTCGTGAAAATGGTGGCACGCAGCGAACTGTGCCGACGCTTCATGGCAATCCCCGGTGTCGGCCCCATCACAGCACTTTCGTTCATGACGGCGATCGACGATCCGTCGCGCTTCCGTCGCTCACGCGACGTCGCGGCCTACTTCGGACTGACCTCGCGGCGCTGGCAGTCGGGCACCTCGATCGACGTTCAGGGCCGAATATCGGAGGCTGGCGATGCTGATGTGCGACGCTCGCTTTACGAGGCGGCATCGGGGCTGATGACGCGCTTCGAGGGCTCGGACAAGGTCAAGAGCTGGGGCCGGGCGATCGCCAAACGATCATGCCACCGCAAGGCCTGTGTCGCCGTGGCGCGCAAGCTGACCGACGGAGCGTTCTATGTCGGCGATTCCGCGGCGACCCGGAGAGATGTCGCCCGGCGCGCTCATCGCAAGGATCGCAGGCCGCTGGGGCGCATCGATGAGCGGTGCAACGGAAATTGAAACGCATGACGCCGACACGCTGACGGGCGCCACCTGACACAAGAGATCCGCTCCAGCGGATGAGGACCGATGCAGACCAGGAACGACGGAACGCACGCTATCTTTCCTGCGGCCGCGCCGATCGCGAGACGGCCGGACCGCGCCGGATTGCCTGTGACGCTGCCCCCCAGTCCGATGGAAAAGTACGCCACGACGGTTCCAGTGCTGCTTTCATGCAACTGGCAGACCCCGTCGCAGATCGCGGAAGACTGCACGGCGCATCGGGGGTCGACGCCAGAATACGGATCGTGACATAGAGCATAGAATAGTGTATTATCGTAGCATAGAGGAGGAACGACGATAGATAGCAAGTCTCGCAAAGTACGACCGATTTAGATGGCAAGATAAAAGACCGCACATACGGCGGTCGGTCGGTTGTATTCTCTGGGTTTTTCGCCCCTTGCTGCACATTGCGCGCTTTTGCTACAATGTGCGATTTGATATTAAGATATTGATTTCATGTTGGAATCTACAAGGTGCGCAGTGCATCCGCTGGCAAACACTGGGCTCGCAGCGTGCTCTTCAACGTCTGGCCTTGGCCAAAAGCGACCTGTCAGCTTGTTGCCGGACAGTTGAAATTCCGACACGTTTCCTCGACACGCCAACGACAGAATATGCGGCTCGGAGTTGGTGTTGGGCGATGTTTAGCAAACGGTCGTTTGGCGGACATCGCGGTGTGCATATTGGCCATCACGGCGACGTCGCCCTCGTGCTTCGAGTGCAGGCTTTGTGCCTCATGGGGTTGGGACCGGCTTTGCCAACTCCTGCAAGCAGGCATTGCTGGCGGTGAACGCTAGGGTGAATGGATGGGCCAGGGCCACGCATCGCACGAGACCAGCTTCTAAGTCTCTGCTGAAAAGCAATGTGCGGAGTCGTGACACCAACGTGTCAATTGAGTGCTGCCCATCCAGTCACAAGTAGGAGAAGAAGGGTGACGAGTGCGCCAGAGACGTACAGGATCGTCCTGATGCTGCCTCCCTTAGCGGCATTTCCGCCACGCAAGTAGACTCCCAGATGGAGCAGGCGTATCCCCAGGTGGGCGCCCACAAGCGCCGCCAAAATGGTCGGTTTGACGCCAACCATCATCGCTAGCACCGCGGGCACGACAAAGGGCGCCAGTGCCTCGACCGAATTCATGTGGACGCGATCGATCCTATAGAGCAGATTTTCGTCGTCTGCCGGGATCACCGGCCCGGAAAGTGCCCCCGCAAATCCCTTTGACGAACCAGAATAGATTGCCAACACCACCGACAGCAAACAGAGGGTGAGCACGCCGAGGATGCTTAACCAATAGACTTCCATTTTGTCTCCACTCCCAAGAATCGCGGTGGGTCCAACCGAGCTTCCGGGTCACGCCCCTTAACCGGCTGCGTTGTCAGGCCGCTCGACGGTGAAAAGGTCTTGGAACCGCTGCAGGTACAGCGGCCAGCCCTGATCGCTATCAACTCCACCGCGCACACCTTCCCAGCCTTCGCCGTGGCGTTCGAAATTCCGATGTTCGATCTCAACCAGGGTTCTTTTTTCTGTCTCGGCCGTGAACCGGACTTCCCATTCGCTGGTCTTGTTCAGGTTGGTCTCGATCTGCCATCGAGGGCTGATGTCCCAGCTCAGAACCAGCCGGTGAGGTGGATCGTAGGCCAGTACGCGGGCCCAGCGGCACTCGCTGCCGTCCACGCCGCGATCGTAGACGTGACCGCCGACCCGACGCTCGAAGATCGTCTCGGCGATAGGTACCGCGAGCAGATTGTGCTCGCGCGGTTTGAAGCTGCCGAAATCCTCGGTGAACACTTTGAAGGCGCGCGCGATTGTCGCTTCGACGACCACGGAATGCCTAACGGGAGCGGGCCCTGGTTGCTTGATCATGTCTCGTCCTTAGTCGGTTCCTCGACGGCCAGCTTGTAGCCCGCGAGCGTCTTCACCCAGAACTGGTCGATCTCTGCCCGAAAGGCCGCGAGGCCATCCGGATCAATCCGGTAGATGCGTTCCTTGCCGGAGCGCGTGTCGGCGACCAGCCCGGCATCCTTGAGGACCCTCAGGTGTTGCGAGACCGCCGGCCTTGTCACGGGCAGCGCATTGGCCAGCCCGCTGACCGAACTGGGCTGGTCGACCAGCAGTTCGAAGATCGTGCGCCGTGTGGGGTCACCGAGCGCTGCCCAATATTTCGCGTTAGTAGCCACTAACGCGAACTTAGATCGACGGGGTCCCTTTTGTCAACCTGAGCAGTCGACGCTATGGAACCTTCCCTGACGCCGGGTGCCAGCATCACGCCCAAAAAGCGGTGAAACGCGCTCTCGAACTCGATGCCGACGCCACTCTCGAAAAATGGACCGATCCGATGCTCGCGCCCTATGGTGATGCCACTTACCTTGCGCGTTTTTCGCAAAAATCTGCGCAGGGTGGCCTGCCAGGGCTCACCTTTAAGGCCAAATCAGTAACCGAGCGCCGACACCGTGCACTGGAACAGGGCCAGCGAAGCTGTCGCGCCGTCAGCTTCGCCCTTCACAAAATCCCCGTCGATCCGCGTGTTCCATGCGCCATGAGATACCACAACTGTCTGCGCCGACGTCAGCCGTGCCTGTTGAGGGCAGGGGGGTCTGCAACTCGAATTAAACGAGAGCCGCCCGGGTACGACTTTCGAGCGCGGGCAGCCCGGCAGCTCGGCCATCCCGTTGGCAATGCATTCAACCTTTCTCGGATGGATCTCAAATCCCGCCACCTAGCAACGGCCGTCAAATACGGCTGCTCAGTGCGCAAAGCCGCCGCTCGTTCGCTACGGCGCCTGTTTTGAGGCGCGCTCGCGAGCGGCTATGCGCGGCCCCTAATCTTAATGACCGCTCTGCGATTTACGAATGAGAGCTTCGAGCCCCATTCCGAGCGCATCGGCGATGCGTCCGAGAACCGTGACACTGGCCGAAACGTCAAAATCGGCCGTCGGACACGATAGTGGGTTTGAAGTGGTAGCGGGAGAGCGCTACACAGCGAGACCCACTATCGAGGAAGCACTCTTCTCCTATCGGCGACGCTCAGCGAGGCGTGGCGCGCATGCGCCATTTTGCGAAACGTCGGCATTCCCCGCTGCTGTCTAGACTAGCCCGACTGTTTAACGAGGTTTACTCATCGGGGTCGGCTATGGAGCCTAACGAGCCTCAAATCGGGGCGCGGCATGATTCCGGTTATCTCGGCAATATCGAACAGGGAGGCCGATGCTCTCGGGCAGGTGCTGCGCGCAGCGATCCTTCTGGGAGATATGGCCGGCCCCTATTGGCTGTGATGCCATATAAATACTTGGCATGGTTGGAGAATTCTGGCTCCAGGACGGCGAACTGAGTCGTACTCATACATGTGCAATACATAAAAGTGTAAATTAGAGAAATTGCATGTATTGACCAAATTTTCTTTGATCTATTTCTTTCTCGAGCTCTTAACAGGCTTTCACGGATATGCTACCGGTTCAACTGCAGGGGCAATGTGGCGATCCTTGCTCCGGGGAGCTCGTGAAGGTGGCGCGGGATTTTCATCGTGTAGGGCGGCGTGTTTGGTGCTGCTTGACTTGAAGGCAGGGGCTTGATGGTATGGCTGTTGGTACAAATGAGTACCCTGCAAGCATTCGCGATGGTGGAAGATGCGTTTGGCTTATATCAATGTTTAACGTTTTATTTGTCACTGAAATAGTTTAAGTTATTTTGTATCGTGGTTTATTCCACATGCTTGGCAAACTGTGCCTTGAAAAATAGTTTATTTGCTGGCGAAATCCGCATTCATTTTTCTTGTTGGGCGGTGATGCGTCGCAGTTGTTTAGCTGTGCCGAGTTTTCTTTAATGTCTGTATTGACAAAAGCATTTTTGGCAAGTGTATTCAAAAATATGCGCGGCGGAGGAGATGTGTGATGGCTTTTTGTCAGTCACATGAGCTCGGTTTTGTATCATTTTCTAAATTATTCTTTTCTAAATCAATAATTGCTATCTCTAGGCTGACGGGGAGCTATTTCGTCGCTGGGCTCGGCCGGGGCTCGAGGGTCCGCGCCAGACTCCTAGCGGCGTTGTTCGTGGCCATCGCTCTTGGTTTTGCGACCGCTCCGGCCGCTCAGGCGACCCCGCATGGCGGATGGAATGGGACGTACCCCACTGCCAGGGACGCCTGCTATTCGATCTGGGCTTACTGGCATCTGCCGCTTCCCCATCCGGGCTACAGCCATTTCACAGGGGCGTTCCCCACGGAAGATCCCAATGTGCAGCGTTGCCATTGGACACACTATCAGGACGGCACCTGCCCCTATGGTCCATTTGGCTGCACGACCATTCTGCCCGGGACTGTTTCCTTCGCTTGTGACAGTGGCTACGAGCGTACGATCGATGATCGGTGTGTCCAAAATGTTCCGCCGGAAGTCCCTCCTGTGTGCTCAAACCCCACTGAAGGCAATCCGATCGTTCTGGGTTCAGGCGCCAAATATTATCAGGCTGAGGATTTTGCGACGCAGGACGGACTGTTCCGGATCGGGCGACAATATCGCAGTTTCGCCGGTGGCAGGGTCAGCAGCTACAATCAGCCTGCTTTGACACCGTCTGTCGGCTGGCAATTCAATTTTGACTATGAGCTGCATCTGGGCGCGTTTTCGGGGTCGCCAAGTGCGCCGACCGGCAAGGTCACTCTGCTGACGCCGGATGGGTCCGGATATAATTTTGAACTGCAGGCGAACGGTACATGGCAAGCCCAGGCTGCGATGGGGGCCGTCCCGGACGACTACCGGCTAGAATTCATGGGAAGCTTGCCGAGCAACCTTGCCGACATGAAGGCTGTGCCGAGGCAATGGAAGCTGACCGGTCCCGACGACCGCGTTTGGACCCTGACAACGATGTCGCCCGTCAATTTCAGCCCTGCGAGCTACAGAGTTGGCCGCCCCATAACCATGCGCGAGCGTGACGGTTATGGCTGGGAATTCAATTATTCCACGGATGGGGCGCTCACCTCGATCGTCGACAGCTTCGGCCGTACGGCGTCGTTCACCTGGCACATCTACTATCCGATGGTCGATCCAAATGCTACCTGGCCGCAGCGGATGCCCGAAGCGATCAAGGACATCACCTTCCCGGACGGTACAAAGGCGACCTATCTCTACGACCCGGCCCCAACGGATACGGCTCCGTCGCCTGATGTAATCCGACGCCTTGTCGGCGTGGAGTGGCGCGATGCATCCGGCACGGTGGTCGATTCCAATGCCTATCACTATGAGGACACGACCTATCCGAGATTCCTGACCGGCGTCAGCGACCATCGCGGCGTGCGCGTTGCGACTTATACCTACGATGCCGATGGCCGGGCGACCTCAACCGAAGGCGCCGGTGGCGCCAATCGGGTAACGGTTGTCTACGGCACGTCCGGCTCCCAACTCACCCGAACCGCCACCACGGCGCTCGGGCGTGTAAAGGTCTACAAATTCGACTACGTGCCCGGCAGCAGCTGGGACATCCGCTTTGCCGGCGTCGATGGCGCGGCCTCGACCAATTGTCCGGCATCCGCCAGCGCGCTGACCTACGACGGCGCGGGTTTCATCGCGTCGTGGACCGACGAGGAGGGCCGCGTCACCAGCTATGTCAGGGACAGCCGCGGCCGGCCGACACAGATCACGCAGGCCTATGGTCTGCCGGAGGCGCGCCAGACCACCATCACCTGGCACGCGACCGTGAATGCCCCGCAGCAGATCGTCGCGCCGGGCCTTACGGTTGACTACACCTACAACACGGCGGGCCAACTGACCGGCGTGACACAGACCGATACCAGCGCGCAGACGGTTCCCTATTCGACGAACGGCCAGACACGCAGTTGGGCCTACACCTATACGACGTCCGGCCTGTTGTCTTCGGCCGATGGGCCGCTGCCGGGAACCGGCGACACGGTCTCCTACACCTATGATACATCAGGCTATCTCGCCACCACCACCGACGAGGTCGGCAATGTGACGACAGTCAATGCCGTCGACGGCCGTGGCCAGCCGACGGAGATTCAGGGCGCCAATGGGCTGGTGACCAAACTCACCTACGATGCCAGGGGCCGCTTGACCTCCAGGCTGGACGACCCTTCCGGCATCGCCAGCCGGACGGAATACGCATACGACAATGCCGGCAACGTCACCACGATCACCAATCCCGATGGATCGGTGCTGGCGATGGAATATGATGGCGCCAACCGTGTGACCTCAGTGACGAATGGCCTTGGCGACAAGGTGACCTACACCTATGACGCGATGGGCAACCGCACGGGCGAACAGGCTTCGGACGTCAATTCGCAGGTGTTTTTCGAGCGTAACACGACCTTCGACGAACTTGGCCGGTTGCGGCAGGTCATCGGCGTCGGCCCAGCGACGTGGACCTATGGCTACGATAAGGTCGGCAACCCGACCTCGATCACCGATCCCAACAGCAATGCTGCGACATCAGCCTATGACGGGCTCGACCGACTGATCAGCCTTGCCGATGAGCGCAACAGCACGACGACACAAGGTTTCGGCGCAACCGACGACCCGACCTCCACTACGGATCCACGCAATGTCGCCACCATTTATGTCCGCAACGGCTGGGGCGAGGTGATCCAGGAGAGCAGCCCCGATATCGGCACGACGGTTTATGTTCGCAATCGCGACGGCCAGGTCACCCAGAAGACCGACGCGCGCGGCGTCATTACGATCTACACCTACGACTATGCCGGACGGATCACGACGCGGAGCTATCCGTCGGAGACCGCTTCTAGTGTTGCCTACACCTATGACAGCGTGACCGGTGGCAATCCCGGCAAGGGCCGCCTGACGAGCGTCACCGATGCCGCCGGCACGGTTTCCTACCGATACGACCTGCTCGGCCGTGTCATTCAGGAAGTGCGCACGATCGGGGTGAAATCCTACACGATCGCCTACAGTTGGGACGATGCCGGCAACCTGTTGAGCATGACCTATCCGTCCGGCCGTGTCGTCGAATATGGCCGCGGAGCGGCAGGCGAGGTGCAACAGGTCCGCACCAGCCCGGATGCTATCTCGTCGCCGACGGAACTGGTATTGTGGGGCACGTACGCGCCCTTCGGCCCACGTTCTATCACGGCCTTTGCCAACGATCTGAGGGAAAGTCGCGACTATGATACCGATGGCCGCATCGTGAGCTACGGCGTCGAGGACCAGTCGCTCGGCCAGGATCTCATCCGGCGCGCGCTGCAATACCAGGACAAGCGCAACCTGACCTTCATCGAGGATCAGCTCAACGCCGCCAACAACGAGACCTACACCTATACTGCCAACGGCTTCATCGAGAAGGCCGACGGCCCGTGGGGCAGCCTCACCTATACGATCGACGGCGTCGGCAACATCACCCAGCGCATAATCACCCTGGGGGGCGTGACCTCGACGGATGTCTATACGCAACAGCCCGGCTCGAACCGGCTGACCGGCATTGTCACCAACGGCGCGCCGAGCCGCGGCTTCCAGTCCGACCTTGCCGGCAACATCACGCAGGACGCGACTGTGTCGCCGGCATTGACCAAGGCCTACACCTACAATGCCGCCGGCCAGTTGGCGGGCGCCACCACCAACGGCGCGGCGAGCGGCGCCTATGTCTATGACTATCAGTCGCGACTGGTCTCGCGCACCATCAGCGCCTCCTCGACCACACTGCATATGGTGCACGACCTCGATGGCAATGTGATCGCCGAATACGACGCCTCGGGCACCCTCGTCACCGAATATGTCTCGGTCAACGGTCGGCCACTGGCCATGATCGACAACACCGGTGCGACGCCGGCGCTGTACTATGTGCTGACCGATCATCTCGAACGGCCGATCATGATGACAGACGAGAGCCGCAACATCGTCTGGCAGGCGAGATACCTGCCCTATGGCGAGGTGGGCACGATCATCGGTAGCGCTACGCTCAACCAACGTTTCCCCGGCCAGTGGTTCCAGGTGGAGACGGGGCTTTCGTACAATTGGCATAGGCACTATGATCCGAGCACTGGGCGCTATCTACAGCCGGACCCGCTCGGTATGCCCGATGGCCCGTCAAGGTGGGCGTATGCGAAGAACAGTCCGTTTATGAATGTTGATCCGGAGGGGTTGCAGAATGCGATCCCAGTGCCTTTTCCCGCGCCGCTGGGGCCGTTCAGCCCAAAGCCGTTTCCACTGAAAGATGCGCAGCAGTGGTGTTATGACCATCCTATGCTCTGTAGTTGTGTGCCGGGGTTGCCTGGTCTTCTGGGCTCGCCTTGGCCGGATCCCGTGCTTAACAATGAAGGGGCGGGGCCGCCGGACTATACGCCGCCATTTGACGGCCCGGGTGATTGGGATCCAGGAACTCCTCCGCCGGGAGAAGGCTGGCAGTGGAAAGGAAAACCTGGGGCGCCGGTGGGCGGTAGAGAAGGGGGCTGGACACGCCCGGCTCCTGGCACGCCCAAGGGTAAGGAAAGCGCTCACGATGATCGCGATCATCCCGAAGGCAAACCACCGCATGTGGGCTGGGTGGATCCATCGGGCAAGCATTGGGAGAACTATGGAAACGGTTGGGTGCCAAAAGAATAAGGGATTTACAAATGACCGTTCAGGCTGACACGGAAAGAACACTGAGTAGGGACGAGATTGAACGTTTCATTGACGACCTTGGCGGCTGGGCTCCGTCATACACAATATTGACTTCAGTCCTAAAAAATAAAAATATTGAAGCGAGAGTTCTTCTTCGCGCAGACTATCAAATTAATATAATAAATGATTTTACATCGTGCCCCGTGTATCCAATCATTTTGGAAAAATATTATGATGTAAGAAGGAAGTATTTTAAACGTTTAATTGAAACAGATAACGCTAAGTCTATTATCTTTCTTGACTACACCGCCGATGTCGGCGTAGAGTCAAGGCATAGTATCGAAATTTCCGGCGGACACGTAATATCAGTCGGAGGTTTTCCGACTTATTTATTTCCAGTGGAGGCAGCAAAGTTTGAAACAATCGACGCCAATAGGGAGAATTTCTTTTCACCGGTGTTGGTAACATCGGACGGTGTTGAATCCCTTCTTTCGGATAGATATGTTTTACCATTTGAGAACATATTAGCAATGTATTGCAATGTGATGGACGATGAAACAATACTCTACATTGAAACGAAGGCGTGATATTGCGAATGGGTTCCCCCGGAGGCCTCACAAGCGGTGGGGCGATCCATTGCGAAGGTTTAGTTCCGCAACCCGCAGGCTTCGCCCTCGTCGCAGTCCTCGTCTTCCTCCTCATCGTCTCCGCCATCACCTCGACCTTCGCCCTGACCGCCTGGACCCGGCTCAAGATTGCTTCGAACGAGACCGAAAGCCAGCGCCTTGGCCTGCTTGCCGAAGGGCTGACCAATGTGCTGGCGGCGCGGTTGTCGGGAGACGGCGCCGATCTCGGGCTGCCGCTGAATTTCGAACCGATCTCCTGCGCGGTCGGCGACCTGGCTGTCGTAACGCGGCTGCAGGGGCATTCGGGGCTGATCGATCTCAACGCCGCCGATCACAATCTGCTCGCCCAAGGTTTCGCCTCGCTCGGCGTCGACTCTGAGATGTCGAACCGGCTTGCGATCGCGGTCGAATATTCCCGCAGCGGCGCCAGCATCTTCGCGGCGGCTGCCCAGGAGAAAATCGAGGTCGCGGGCGGCTTCAAGCATGCACCCTTCGAATCCGTGGCCGAGTTGCAGGATTTTTCAGGGCTGCGTACGATTCCCTTGCCGGACCTCTATGGAACATTCACGGTCAATTCGCGGCGCGGCGATCTGGTCATAGGCCGGGCCAACCCGGTTCTCACCAACTTCGCCAAGGTCGGCACGCCTTCGAGCGCGAAGACGCCCGAGCAGGCCTTCACGATCGAGGTTTCCGTCAGTCGGCGTGGGTCGCCGATCGCCGGTTCCGCGGGTTATGTCTTCGAAAGCCGCGCGGGCGAGCATGCTGGGCTGCAGCGCATTGCGGCCTATCCCGAAATCGCGGCCGATGAAGCGGGCGCGAAGCGTGATGCGGTCGGCGGGTGCGTCGAGATTTTCGGTGCGTCGGTCACCGATATGCTTGCGACCCTGCACTGAACCATTGCGGGCATCGAAGCGGCCCGCTCTCGTTCTCGGAGAGGGTAGAGACGTAGCCAAATCCTATGCCAGCTAGTGCCAGTAAACAATTCGGTAAGTATTTTTCCTGCTGAATCTTGTATGAGAAATAAATTTGTAATGCAGAGGCTTGGATTCCCAAAAAATTCGGTAATACTCACCTTAGTAAGAGTTTTATCGATCCAATACATTAAGTATATCTAATGTTTCTGGGCGGAAGGGGGATAGCCGATGTCAAGCGGGAACGACACCATCACCGGCACGAGCGGGGCCGACATCATTGATGCGGGCGAGGGCGATGATATCGTCAACACGCTTGCGGGCAACGACACCATCACCGGCGGCAAGGGCGACGATATCCTCAATGGCGGCACAGGCAACGACACCTATAATTATGCCCGGGGCGACGGCAACGACACCATCACCGAGCTGAGCCTGGGCGGTTCCAGCGACCGCCTGGTCTTCACCGGCATCAACCAGGCCGACGTCACGCTGGTGCGCAACGGCGCCGACGTTACGCTGGTCATCGCCGAAAGCGCGCCCAGCGCCGGCGATGGCGGTTCGATCCTGCTCAAGGACAATTTCGAGGACGTCACCGATCGCGGGATCGACAGGATCGTCTTCGCCGACAATTCGGCCTGGACACGCGCCTCCTTGCGGGCTGCCTGGCTCGCTCAGGTCTCGACCTCGGGCAACGACACCATCACCGGCTTCAATGCCGCCGACACCATCACCGGCGGCGCCGGCAACGACGTCATCGACGGCGGCAAGGGCAACGACATCTACAACTACGCGCGCGGCCACGGCAACGACACCATCATCGAGGCGGCTTCCGGCGGGACCGATGACCGCCTGGTACTGCAGGGGATCAACCCGTCGGCGGTAAGCCTTGTGCGCAACGGCAACGATGTCACGCTCGTCATTGCCGAAAGCACGCCGGGCGCCGGAGACGGCGGATCTGTCCTGCTCAAGGACAATTTCGAGGAATATTATGATCAGGGCATCGACAAGATCGTCTTCGGCGACGGCACGATCTGGACCCGGGCCGCACTGCGCACGGCATTCCTCGCCCAGTCCTCGACTTCGGGCAATGACGTCATCACCGGTTTTGCCGTCAACGACACGATCAACGCAGGCGACGGCAACGACCAGGTCTTCGCCGGCGATGGCGCCGACACGCTCACCGGCGGCAAGGGTGCCGACAGTCTTTACGGCGGCGCCGGCAACGACACCTACATCTATGCCCGCGGCGACGGCAACGACACTATCCAGGAAGACAGCGGCGGCGGTGCCGGTGACCAGCTGACCCTGACCGGGATCAATCCATCGGATGTGACGCTGGTCCGCGACGGCGCCAATGCGTCGCTGGTGATCGCCGAAAGTGCGCCGGGTGCCGGCGACGGCGGCTCGATCCTGCTCAAGGCCAATTTCGACGAAGACAATGGCCAAGGTGTCGACAAGATTGTCTTCGCCGACGGTACCATCTGGACGCGGGCGGAGTTGCGGGCGATGTACCTCGCCCAGGTATCCACGGCGGGCAACGACACGATCACTGGCTTCGGCAGCGCTGAGACCATCAATGCCGGCGCCGGCAACGACGTTGTCGATGCCGGCGCCGGCAATGACGATCTGCGCGGCGGCACCGGCAATGACACGCTCTCCGGCGGCGATGGCAGCGACACCTATCACTATGCCCGCGGCGACGGTGACGACATCATCATCGAAGGACCTTCCGGCGGTGGGCAAGACAGCCTCGTTCTCGAGGGGATCAGCCGCTCGGATGTGACGGTGGTGCGCAACGGCAATGACGTGACGATCTTTATCGCCGAAAGCGCGCCGGGCGCCGGCGACGGCGGATCCGTCCAGTTGAAGAACAATGCGGACCAGTATCCCAACAGCGGTGTCGACGGGGTTGTTTTCGCCGGGGGCACGGCATGGTCGAAAAGCGATCTGTTCGCCAACATCGATTTCGTCGGCGGCACTGCAGGAAACGACACGATAACGGGAACAACCGGCAACGATCTGGTTCGTGCCGGTAAGGGCAACGACACTCTTCTCGGTGGTGGCGGCAACGACGAGTATCACTATCAACGCGGCGACGGCAACGACACCATCGTCGAAGACATCAATGGCGGCACCGATGATCGGCTGGTGCTGGAAGGCATCAACCCGGCCAATGTCAGCCTGGTGCGCAACGGCAATGACCTAACGGTGATGATCACCGAAAGTGCGCCTGGCGCCGGCGATGGCGGTTCGGTCCTTGTCAAGGAAACGTTGGAAGACACTTCCAATCGCGGCATCGAGAAGATCGTCTTCGCCGACGGCACGACCTGGACCCAGGCGGACCTCCGGGTGATGGTGCTCGATCGGGCAGGCACGAGCGGCAATGACACGATTGTCGGTTTCAACGGCGCCGACACGATCCAGGGTCGCGCCGGCAATGACGCGTTGAGTGGTGGGGCCAGTGACGACCTCTACCTCTACGCCCGTGGCGATGGCAATGACACCATCACCGAAGACACCAACAATGGCAGCAATGACCGGTTGGGGTTCAGCAACATCGATGTGGGCGCCGTGAGCCTGGCGCGCAACGGAAACGACGTGACGGTTGTGATCGCCGAAAGCACGCCAGGCGCCGGCGACGGCGGCTCGGTGCTGCTTAAGAACAGCCTCGACGACAACTACGGCCAGGGCGTCGACAAGGTGGTCTTCGCCGACGGCACGACATGGACCAGGGCCGATATCAGGGTCAAGCTGCTGGATCAGGCCGGAACAGCCGGCAACGATGCCATTGCCGGCTTCAACACCGCCGATACGATCCAGGGCCGCGCGGGCAACGACGCACTCAATGGCGCCGGTGGCGACGACACGTACCTCTACGCCCGCGGCGACGGCAACGACACCATCACCGAGGACACCAATAACGGCGGCAACGACCGGTTGGTGTTTACAGACATCAATCCTTCGGCCGTGAGCCTGGTGCGCAACGGCAACGACGTCACGGTGGTTATCGCCGAGAGCACGCCGGGCGCCGGCGACGGCGGGTCGGTGCTGCTCAAGAACAGCCTCGACGACTATTACGGCCAGGGTGTCGACAAGGTCGTCTTCGCCAACGGCACGATCTGGACCCGGGCCGACATCAGGGCCATGCTGGTTTCGGCGTCCGGCACAAGCGGCGATGACACGATCAATGGAACGGGTTCATCCGATATCATCGCCGGCCACGCAGGCAACGACACGCTCAATGGCGGCGGTGGCGACGACACCTATCTCTACGCCCGTGGCGACGGCAACGACACAATCAACGAAGGGACCAACGGCGGCGGCAACGATCAACTGGTGTTCAGCGACATCAACCCTGCCGCCGTGAGCCTGGTGCGCAACGGCAATGACGTAACGGTTGTGATTGCCGAAAGCGCGCCGGGCGCCGGCGACGGCGGCTCGGTGCTGCTCAAGGATACGCTCAACGACAATTACGGCCAGGGCGTCGACAAGGTCGTCTTCGCCGACGGCACGATCTGGACCCGGGCCCAGCTGCGCGACATGCTGCTGACCGGCACTGCTGCCAATGAGACGTTTGCCGGGTTTTGGGGCAATGA
>NZ_NSFV01000003.1 GCF_002295115.1 Mesorhizobium sp. WSM4311
TTGATGGTGACGACGATGCCGGCACCGACGGTGCGGCCGCCTTCACGGATGGCGAAGCGCAGCTTCTCTTCCATGGCGATCGGCACGATCAGCTCGACATCGACCGTGATGTTGTCGCCAGGCATCACCATCTCGGTGCCGGCCGGCAGCGACACGATGCCGGTCACGTCCGTCGTGCGGAAGTAGAACTGCGGACGGTAGTTGGTGAAGAACGGCGTGTGACGGCCACCTTCGTTCTTGGTCAGGCTGTAGGCTTCGGCCACGAACTTCTCTTCCGGCTTCACCGTGCCGGGTTTGGCCAGAACCTGGCCGCGCTCGACGCCTTCACGATCAACGCCGCGCAGCAGCGCGCCGATGTTGTCGCCAGCCTGGCCCTGATCGAGCAGCTTGCGGAACATTTCCACGCCCGTGCAGGTCGTCTTGGTCGTCGGACGGATGCCGATGATCTCCAGCTCCTCGCCGACCTTGACCACGCCGCGCTCGACGCGGCCGGTCACGACCGTGCCACGGCCCGAGATCGAGAACACGTCTTCGATCGGCATCAGGAACGGCTTGTCGAGTGGACGAACCGGGGTCGGGATGTAGGCGTCGACCTGAGCCATCAGCTCGCGGATCGCGTCCTCGCCGATCGTCTTGTTCGAATCCTCCAGCGCGGCCAGCGCCGAACCCTTGACGATCGGAATGTCGTCGCCGGGGAATTCGTTCTTCGACAGAAGCTCGCGAACCTCGAGCTCGACCAGTTCCAAAAGCTCGGCGTCGTCGACCTGGTCGACCTTGTTCAGGAACACCACGATCGACGGCACGCCGACCTGACGGGCAAGCAGGATGTGCTCGCGGGTCTGCGGCATCGGGCCGTCGGCGGCCGACACGACCAGGATCGCGCCGTCCATCTGCGCGGCACCGGTGATCATGTTCTTCACATAGTCGGCGTGGCCGGGGCAGTCGACGTGGGCGTAGTGACGGTTGGCCGTCTCGTATTCAACGTGAGCCGTCGAGATGGTGATGCCGCGCGCCTTCTCTTCCGGCGCCGCATCGATCTGGTCGTAGCGCTTGTACTCGCCAAAATACTTCGTGATCGCCGCCGTCAGCGACGTCTTGCCATGGTCAACGTGACCAATCGTGCCGATGTTCACATGAGGCTTAGTGCGCTCGAATTTACCTTTTGCCATGTGATGTCTCCATTTCCTGCTCGCCCATGCGGGCTTTGAATTGCGTTACCGCGACGGCTCTTTCGAGTTACGCGTATTTTTTCTGGACTTCCTGGGCCACCGCGGTCGGGACCGGTTCGTAGTGGTCGAACTGCATCGTGTAGGCCGCGCGGCCCTGGCTCATCGAGCGCAGGTTGTCGACATACTTGAACATGTTGGCGAGCGGCACCATCGCGTTGATGACGACGGCCACGCCGCGCGCTTCCTGGCCCTGGATCTGGCCACGACGGCCGTTCAGGTCGCCGATGACGCTGCCGACATAGTCTTCCGGCGTCACGACTTCGACCTTCATGATCGGCTCGAGCAGCTGCACGCCAAGCTTGGGCGCGGCTTCACGGAAGCAGGCGCGGGACGCGATTTCAAAGGCCAGGACCGAGGAGTCGACGTCGTGGTAGGCGCCGTCGATCAGCGTCGCCCGGACGCCGATCATCGGGAAGCCCGCGAACGGACCAGCGCCCATGACGCTCTGGATGCCCTTTTCGACACCCGGAATGTATTCCTTCGGCACCGCGCCGCCGACGATCTTGGACTCGAAGACGAACTCTTCGCTCTCCGTGTTCGGCTCGAAGATAACCTTGACGCGGGCGAACTGGCCGGTACCGCCGGTCTGCTTCTTGTGGGTGTAGTCCTGCTCGTGCTTGCGGGTGATCGTCTCGCGATAAGCCACCTGCGGAGCGCCGACATTGGCTTCGACCTTGAACTCGCGACGCATGCGGTCGACGATGATGTCGAGGTGCAGTTCGCCCATGCCAGAGATGATGGTCTGGCCGCTTTCCTCGTCGGTCTTGACGCGGAAGGACGGATCCTCGGCAGCCAGGCGGTGAAGGGCGAGGCCCATCTTTTCCTGGTCGTTCTTGGTCTTCGGCTCGATGGCGATCTGGATGACCGGATCGGGGAATTCCATGCGCTCGAGGATGACCGGATGCAGCGGATCGCACAGCGTGTCGCCGGTGGTCGTGTCCTTGAGGCCAGCCAGAGCGACGATGTCGCCGGCGAAGGCTTCTTCGACGTCGGCGCGCGAGTTCGCATGCATCTGCAGCATGCGGCCGATGCGCTCCTTCTTGCCCTTGACGGTGTTGTCGACCGAGATGCCCTTGGTGAGCTTACCCGAATAGATGCGGGCGAAGGTCAGCGAACCGACGAAAGGGTCGTTCATGATCTTGAAGGCGAGCATCGAGAGCGGCTCGTCATCGACCGCATGACGCTCGATCTCGGCGTCGGTCTTGGCATCGACACCCTTGATGGCGGGAACGTCGGCCGGCGACGGCAGGTATTCGACGACGGCGTCGAGCAGCGGCTGCACGCCCTTGTTCTTGAAGGCCGAGCCACAGAACATCGGGAAGAACTTGACCGCGATCGTGCCCTTGCGGATCAGCGAACGGATCTCGTCATTCGACGGCATCTTGCCTTCGAGGTAGTTCTCGAGGGCCGTCTCGTCCATTTCGACGGCGGCCTCGATCATCTTCTCGCGGTATTCCACCGCACGTGCCTGAAGGTCGGCCGGTATCTCGACGACGTCCCAGGCAGCGCCCAGCGTCTCGTCACGCCAGACAAGCGCGTTCATCTCGACGAGGTCGACGACGCCCTTGAATTCGGTCTCGGCGCCGATCGGCAGCTGCATGACGACAGCCTGCGCACCAAGGCGCGAGCCGATCATCTCGACCGAGCGGTAGAAGTCGGCGCCGATCTTGTCCATCTTGTTGCAGAAGATCATGCGCGGCACGCGGTACTTGTCGGCCTGGCGCCAGACGGTTTCCGTCTGCGGCTCGACACCGGCGTTGGCGTCGAGCAGCGCGATGGCGCCGTCGAGCACGCGCAGCGAACGCTCGACTTCGATGGTGAAGTCGACGTGTCCGGGAGTGTCGATGATGTTGAAGCGGCGCATCTTGCCGTCACGGCCCTTCCAGAAGGTCGTGGTGGCGGCGGACGTGATGGTGATGCCGCGTTCCTGCTCCTGCTCCATCCAGTCCATGGTCGCAGCGCCGTCGTGCACTTCGCCGATCTTGTGCGACTTGCCCGTGTAATAGAGGACGCGCTCGGTGGTCGTCGTCTTGCCGGCGTCAATATGCGCCATGATACCGAAATTGCGGTAGTCTTCGATTTTGTATTCGCGGGCCATCGTAGCTGCCTCTCAGTCCTGTTCGCGCTTTACCAGCGGTAGTGTGCGAAAGCGCGGTTGGCTTCAGCCATCTTGTGGGTGTCTTCGCGCTTCTTGACGGCCGTGCCGCGGTTGTTGGCCGCGTCCATCAGCTCGCCGGAGAGGCGATCGATCATGGTGGTCTCGTTGCGGTTGCGGGCAGCCGCGATCAGCCAACGAATGGCCAATGCCTGACGGCGCTCGGGACGCACGTCGACCGGAACCTGGTAGGTGGCGCCGCCGACGCGACGCGAACGCACTTCCACATGCGGCGCGACATTGTCGAGCGCCTGATGGAAGACGGTGACCGGCTCCTGCTTGGTCTTCGACTGGACCTGGTCGAGCGCGCCATAGACGATGGTCTCGGCGACCGACTTCTTGCCGTCATACATGACGGCGTTCATGAACTTGGTGACGATCAGATCGCCGAACTTCGGATCCGGGTTGATCTCACGCTTTTCTGCACTGTGACGACGCGACATGGCTTTTGTCTCTCAATCTCATAGCCCGACGCTTTCAAGCAGCGCCAGGGCCGGAAAATCTTACTTCGGACGCTTGGCGCCGTACTTCGAACGGCGCTGCTTGCGGTTCTTCACGCCCTGCGTGTCGAGCACGCCGCGGATGATGTGGTAGCGGACGCCCGGAAGATCCTTGACGCGGCCGCCGCGGATCATGACCACGGAGTGTTCCTGAAGGTTGTGACCTTCGCCGGGGATGTAACCGATCACTTCAAAACCATTGGTCAGGCGGATCTTGGCCACCTTGCGCAGCGCCGAGTTCGGCTTCTTCGGCGTCGTCGTGTAGACGCGCGTGCAGACGCCCCGCTTCTGCGGGTTCTGCTGCATGGCCGGGACCTTGTTGCGCTTCACCGGCGCAATGCGCGGCTTGCGGATCAGCTGGTTGACGGTAGGCATTAAACCCTCTTGTCTCTCAATTCCGTGTCTCGTGCCGGTCAAGGCTCGCTCAAAGCGTCATTTCCATACGCAAATTCGGGCCACAAACCGCGCCTCGCGGTCTTGCCCGAACAAATCGCAGAGGAAGCGGAAGCCGCTTCGTGCACGCCGGAAATGTCTTTTCGCTCGTAAAACGAACCCTGTTTGAGGCAAACTCCAAAGCGTGTCGCTTCGGAAGGGAGAGCCTCACATCGGTTCTGACTGGGCGGCTTCTACTCGTAAGCCCGCGAACCGTCAACCCCGGCGCGGCAAATATTGCATCGAAGGCGGGGCTTGGCAGCCATGCGAAAACCGCAGGTAATTTTCTTTCGCCATTTTGCAAGGACGGAGAAGAAAGTAACCGGTTTTTGGCTGTCGCGCGGCCCCGCTTCATGCGAAAAGGCCGCCTGAGCACTCAAAATCCCCTCGCCCGCGCTTTGCCAGGAGGAATCAGCCCGTGAACGACAATGAAGAACGCCCGGTCACCATCATCACCGGCCGGGTGTGGAAGCGCAAAGGCGGCAAGCCGGAAGGCGTCCACGTCATGCTGGTGGCGCCCGACGACGATTCGGCGGTGCGTCGCGCCCTCGAATCGCTTGCGGCGGAAGGTTACGCCGAGGCCGAGCTCGACCAGATCGGCGATATGGACGGCGTGCCGGACGACGAGCCGCATCTGTCGGCCTATCAGGGCGCGCTCGAAGGCGAAGTGTCGATCGTCACCTTCGACGCACCGATCTGAAACCAGGGCACCGATGATGGCCGGATCAAAGCCGATTGAACCTGCATCCCGAGCCTGGACCGACCAGGCGGTCGCCGCGATCGAGGCCGACCAACACCGTTCGGCCGATACCCACCTCTGGAAATTCGATCTGCCGGCGCTGATTGGAATCGACTTCTATCTTAAGGATGAGTCCACCCATCCGACCGGCAGCCTCAAGCACAGACTTGCGCGTTCGCTGTTTCTCTATGCGCTGTGCAATGGCCTTGTCCGTGAAGACACCCCGGTGGTCGAAGCCTCATCAGGCTCGACAGCTGTGTCGGAAGCCTATTTCGCGCGCATGATCGGCGTGCCCTTCTATGCGGTGATGCCTCGGTCGACGTCGCGCGAAAAGATCGCCGCGATCGAGCACTATGGGGGCAACTGCCATTTCATCGATGACGGCAGGCGCATCTATGCCGAGTCGTCCGAACTCAGCGAACGGCTCGGCGGCCATTTCATGGACCAGTTTACCTATGCCGAACGTGCCACCGACTGGCGCGGCAACAACAACATCGCTGATTCCATCTTCGGACAGATGCGCGAGGAGCGGCACCCCATCCCAAGCTGGATCGTGATGAGTGGCGGGACGGGCGGCACCACCGCCACGATCGGCCGATACCTGCGCTACAAGCGGCACGCCACGCGGCTGTCGGTGGCGGATGTAGAACGCTCGGCCTTCTTCGAAGGCTTTGCCACGCATGATCGCGAATGTCGCTGCGAGCAGCCGTCGCGCATCGAAGGCATTGGCCGACCGCGCATGGAGCCCTCCTTCGTCCTAGGTGTCATTGATCACATGTTGCAGGTGCCGGATGCCGTGTCGCTGGCGGCAATGCGGGTGTTGTCGCGCCGGCTCGGCCGTCGTGTCGGCGGTTCGACTGGCACCAACTTCATCGCCATGTGCTTTCAGGCGGCGCGCATGATCGAGCACGGTAAGACCGGTTCGCTGGTGACGCTGATCTGCGATTCCGGCGACCGTTACGCCAACACCTACTATTCTGATGAGTGGCTGGCGGCCAACGGCCTCGACCCCTCGCCCTTCGAACCTGCGATCGAAGCCTTTTTGGGAGGCGGAAAACTGACACTGCAATTCGAGGAAAGCTGGGGCTGACTTTTCGGCTTCCGGCTTGCCCGGGGCAAGTGTTCTGATAGAAACGCTCACCATCATCAAACAGACGGAGCGGCCGTGTCCCAGCCCATCAACATCGGCATCGTCGGCGTCGGCAAGATCGTTCGCGACCAGCATCTGCCGGCGCTGGCGAAAGACCAGAACTATCGCCTCATCGCCGCCGCCAGCCGGCATGGCAAGGTCGACGGCATCCCGAACTTTCCGACCATCGAGGCGATGCTGGACGCGGTGGCGGAACTCGAGGCTGTCTCGCTCTGTATGCCACCGCAATTCCGCTACGATGCCGCGCGCACCGCGCTCGAGGCAAAGAAGCACGTCTTCCTGGAAAAGCCGCCGGGCGCCACGGTCAGCGAGGTCGAGGACCTGAAGGTGCTGGCCGCGAAAAACGGCGTCTCGCTGTTTGCCAGCTGGCACTCGCGCTATGCGCCGGCGGTGGAGGCCGCGCGCGGCTTTCTCGCATCGACCCGGCTCCGCTCCGCGGCGATCGTCTGGAAGGAAGATGTGCGCCGCTGGCATCCGAACCAGGACTGGATCTGGGCACCTGGCGGCTTCGGGGTCTTCGATCCCGGCATCAATGCGCTGTCGATCGCGACCCACATCCTGCCGGCAATGTTCATCACCTCGGCCGTGCTCGACTTTCCTGAAAACCGCGCCGCCCCGGTCGCGGCGCAAGTCACCTTCCGCACCTCGAACGGATTGCCGGTGACGATGGATCTCGACTGGCTGCAGACCGGCCCGCAAAGCTGGGACATCCTGGCCGACACAGATGCGGGCAAGATGGTGCTTTCCGGCGGCGGCTCGAAGCTCGCCATCGACGGCCGCGTGGTGCATGAGGAGCCTGAGGCGGAATACCCGATGCTCTACAAGCGTTTTGCCGAGATCCTGCGCGCCGGCAGCTCGGACGTCGACCTGGCGCCGCTCCAGCATGTCGCCGATGCCTTCATGCTCGGCAAGCGCAACGTGGTCGAGGCGTTTTTCGACTAAGCCTGCGGCAGATGAATTGTCAGCACGGCGGACCCATCTGCATCATCGCTTTTCGTCTGGAAACTCTCCCGGCTGAGGCCGGGAGATGCCGGGCGCCGTCCGATATCCGAGCTCCAGTTCGTTCAACACGTGCTGAACGGCCCCCTCAAGTTCGTCCTGTCCCCAGCCGAGCTCGACGATCTCGCCGTATTGGACGAAACTTGAGCGGTCGAAACCGTTCTCAGCGTCGTTGTAGGAAATGACGCCGCGACCGATCAGAGCCACGACCCAAATGCTGACATTTCCAGTCGGTGAACGATGAATCCACTGTTCTGGATCGATTCTGATCAGATCCCAGAGCCTTCTCTGCGCTAAACTCATGCGGTTCCGGCTCTCGTTGATCAATTCCCAGAGCGCGACTTCGTTCAATTGCCAATTCCCCAAGCACCTTCAGGATAAATCCATACACCATAGCTGGATCGTCTTCGCGGCAGTCAACCAGAAACCACCGCCAGCAACCTCATTTTACAATCGCAATGGCAAAGCCGTCATATCCCTTGGCGCCGACGGTCTGGATGGCTGTGCCGTCCAGTCGTTTGTCGCCACCGATGAATGAAAAGGCCGCGCGTGCGCCTTCGACATTGGCATCGCGGCCATCTTCGTTCACGACATAGCCGTCGCGGATGACGTTGTCGCAGACGATGACCGTTCCCGGCCGCGAAAGCCGCATGGCCCAGGAGAGATAGTTCGGGTTGTTCGGCTTGTCGGCATCGATGAAGATGAGATCGAACGGCCCGGCATTTTCAGCACTTAGCGCGGCCAGCGATTCAAGGGCCGGCCCGACCCGCAGTTCCACTTGGTCCGACACGCCTGCCCGCTCGAAATTCGACCGCGCGACCTTGGCGTGATGCGGGTCCAGTTCAAGCGTGACGATCTTGCCGTCCATGGGCAAGGCGCGAGCCATCCAGATCGTCGAATAGCCGCCCAACGTGCCGATTTCGAGAACCTTTTTCGCGCCCTGGATGCGCGCCAGAAGCGAGAGCAGCTTGCCCTGCGCCGCCGAGACGTCGATCGCTGGCAGGCCATTGTCGCGGTTGGCCGCCAGAACCGCATCGAGAACGGGATCCGCCTCGAAGAGCGAGGAAACGATGTAGTTGTCGACAGCCGTCCAGGTCTTCGTGCTCATCTGCCTTCCTCGATCGTTCGCTGAAAGGAAAAAGCCGCCGGGTTGCCCCGACGGCTTCTGTTGCCTGAGATTTTTGCCGCCGCGCCTACTGCGCGGCGGTTGTCATATCGGCCAGCATCGGCTCGGCCACTTCCACCCCGGAGGCCTTGCGGCGCTCGTCGATGATGAGTTCGTCGCGCGAGGTGGCGATGCGCCGGATCTGGCTCATCGTGCCGCCCGTACCGGCCGGGATCAACCGGCCGACGATGACGTTTTCCTTCAAGCCCTGCAGCATGTCGGTCTTGCCGGCAACGGCTGCTTCCGTCAGCACCCTGGTCGTCTCCTGGAAGGAGGCGGCCGAGATGAAGGACGGCGTCTGCAGCGAGGCCTTGGTGATGCCGAGCAGCACCGGCTGGCCTTCGGCCGGCTTCTTGCCGTCCTCGATCAGCCGCTCGTTGACCTCTTCCAGTTCGATCACGTCGACGTGGTCGCCCGGGATGTAGGTCGAGTCGCCCTGCGTGGTGATCTCGACCTTCTGCAGCATCTGGCGAACGATCACCTCGATGTGCTTGTCGTTGATCGACACGCCCTGCAGGCGGTAGACTTCCTGGATCTCGTTGACGAGGTAGGAAGCAAGAGCCTCCACGCCCTTGATCGCCAGGATGTCGTGCGGCGCCGGATTGCCGTCGAGGATGTAGTCGCCCTTCTCGATGACGTCGCCGTCCTGGAGATGGAACGGCTTGCCCTTCGGGATCAGGTATTCGACCGGCTCGAGCGTCGAGTCATGCGGCTCGATGATGATGCGGCGCTTGTTCTTGTAGTCGCGGCCGAAGCGGATCGTGCCATCGATCTCGGCGATGATGGCGTGATCCTTCGGACGACGTGCCTCGAACAGTTCGGCAACACGCGGCAGACCGCCGGTGATGTCCTTGGTCTTGGCGCTTTCCATCGGGATACGCGCCAGCACGTCGCCGGGACGAACCTGCGCACCCGGCTCGACCGAGAGAATGGCCTCGACCGAGAGCAGGAAGCGGGCATCGCCACCCTTCGACAGCTTGCCGACCTTGCCCTTGCCGTCCTGAACGACGATCGCCGGCTTCAGATCGTTGCCGCGCGGCGTCGAACGCCAGTCGATGACCTCACGCTTGGTGATGCCTGTCGACTCGTCGGCCGTTTCCTGGACGGAGATGCCGTCGACCAGATCCTCGAACGCCACCTTGCCCTCGATTTCGGTGAGGATCGGGCGGGTGTAGGGATCCCACTCGGCAATACGCTGGCCGCGCTTCACCTTGTCGCCATCGTCCACGAAGATACGCGAACCATAGGTGACACGGTGCGTGGCGCGCTCCTTGCCGGCTTCGTCGAGGATCAGCACCGCCATGTTGCGGCCCATGACCATCTGCTGGCCGTCGGAGTTGCGCACCACGTTGCGGTTGCGGATTTCGACCTTGCCCTCATAGGAGGCTTCAAGGAACGAGCTATCCACCACCTGCGCGGTACCGCCCATGTGGAAGGTACGCATGGTGAGCTGGGTGCCCGGCTCGCCGATCGACTGCGCCGCGATGACGCCGACGGCTTCACCCTGGTTGACCGGGGTGCCGCGCGCCAGATCGCGTCCGTAGCAGACCGCGCACACACCGACCCTGACCTCGCAGGTCAGTGCCGAGCGGATGCGGACCGACTGGACGCCGGCCTTTTCGATCTGCTCCACGTCGCGCTCGTCCATCAGCGTTCCGGCCTTGACCAGAAGGTCGCCGGTCACCGGATGGTTGATGTCGTCGAGCGCGGTGCGGCCCAGCACGCGCTGGCCGACCGAAGCGACGACCTGGCCGGCATCGACGATCGGCTGCATGGTGAGGCCCTTGTCGGTGCCGCAATCCACGGAGTTGACGATGCAGTCCTGCGCCACGTCGACCAGACGGCGGGTGAGGTAACCCGAGTTCGCCGTCTTCAAGGCGGTGTCGGCCAGACCCTTGCGGGCGCCGTGGGTCGAGTTGAAGTACTCGAGCACGGTCAGGCCTTCCTTGAAGTTCGAGATGATCGGCGTCTCGATGATTTCACCCGACGGCTTGGCCATCAGGCCGCGCATGCCGGCGAGCTGGCGCATCTGCGTGGGCGAGCCACGCGCACCGGAGTGCGACATCATGTAGATCGAGTTCATCGGCTTCTGACGGCCGTTGTCCTCGAACTCCACCGCCTTGATGCGGGCCATCATCTCGTCGGCGACCTTTTCCGAGCACTTGGCCCAGGCGTCGACGACCTTGTTGTACTTCTCGCCCTGCGTGATCAGGCCGTCATTGTACTGCTGCTCGTATTCCTTGGCCAAAGCCTCGGTGTCGGAGACCAGCTTGATCTTGCTGTCCGGGATCAGCATGTCGTCCTTGCCGAACGAAATGCCGGCACGGCAGGCGTGAGCGAAGCCGAGCGCCATGATACGGTCGCAGAAAATGACCGTCTCCTTCTGACCGCAATGGCGGTAGACGGTATCGATCATCTTGGAGATGTTCTTCTTGGTCATCTCCTGGTTGGCGGTCTCGTAAGGCACATTGACGTTTTTCGGCAGAAGCTCGCCGATGATCATGCGGCCAGGCGTGGTGTCATGGATCTTCGACACGACCTTGCCTTCGGCGTCGACCGTGCGGAAGCGACCCTTGATCTTGGCGTGCAGGGTCACCGCCTTGGTCTCGAGCGCGTGCTGGAGTTCGCCCATATCGGCAAACACCATGCCCTCGCCCGGCTCGTTCTGGTTGACGATCGAGAGATAGTAGAGACCCAGAACCATGTCCTGCGACGGCACGATGATCGGCGCGCCGGAAGCCGGGTGCAGGATGTTGTTGGTCGACATCATCAGCACGCGGGCTTCAAGCTGCGCTTCCAGGGACAGCGGCACGTGGACCGCCATCTGGTCGCCGTCGAAGTCGGCGTTGAAGGCCGTGCAGACCAGCGGGTGCAGCTGGATCGCCTTGCCTTCGATCAGGATCGGCTCGAACGCCTGGATGCCGAGGCGGTGCAGCGTCGGCGCGCGGTTGAGCAGCACCGGATGCTCGCGGATGACCTCGTCGAGGATATCCCAGACTTCCGGACGCTCCTTCTCGACCAGCTTCTTGGCCTGCTTGACGGTCGAGGAGTAACCCTTGGCGTCGAGACGGGCGTAGATGAAGGGCTTGAACAGTTCGAGCGCCATCTTCTTCGGCAGGCCGCACTGGTGCAGCTTGAGCTCCGGACCGGTGACGATGACCGAGCGGCCGGAATAGTCGACGCGCTTGCCGAGCAGGTTCTGACGGAACCGGCCCTGCTTGCCCTTGAGCATATCGGAAAGCGACTTCAGCGGACGCTTGTTGGCGCCGGTGATGACGCGGCCGCGACGGCCGTTGTCGAACAGTGCGTCGACAGCTTCCTGCAGCATGCGCTTTTCATTGCGCACGATGATGCCGGGCGCACGCAACTCGATCAGCCGCTTCAGGCGGTTGTTGCGGTTGATGACGCGGCGATAGAGATCGTTCAGGTCGGACGTCGCGAAACGGCCGCCGTCCAGAGGAACCAGCGGACGCAGGTCCGGCGGGATCACCGGAACCACCTTCATGATCATCCATTCCGGACGGTTGCCGGATTCCATGAAGTTCTCGACGACCTTGAGCCGCTTCAGATACTTCTTCTGCTTGAGTTCGGAGGTGGTCGAAGCCAGTTCCGAACGCAGGTCGCCGGCGATCTTCTCCAGATCCATGCCGGCCAGAAGGTCATGAATGGCCTCGGCGCCGATCATGGCGGTGAACGAATCCTCGCCATACTCGTCGACGGCGATCATGTACTCTTCCTCGCTGAGCAGCTGGTGCTCCTTCAGCGCGGTGAGGCCGGGTTCGGTGACGATGTAGTTCTCGAAGTAAAGGACGCGCTCGATGTCCTTCAGGGTCATGTCGAGCAGCGTGCCGATGCGCGAGGGCAGCGACTTCAAGAACCAGATATGGGCGACGGGAGCGGCGAGCTCGATATGGCCCATGCGCTCGCGGCGGACGCGCGACAGCGTGACTTCGACGCCGCACTTTTCACAGATGACGCCCTTGTACTTCATGCGCTTGTACTTGCCGCACAGGCACTCATAGTCCTTGATCGGGCCAAAAATGCGCGCGCAGAACAGACCGTCACGCTCCGGCTTGAAGGTGCGGTAGTTGATGGTCTCCGGCTTCTTGATCTCGCCGAACGACCAGGACAGAATCTTCTCAGGGCTGGCCAGTGAGATCCGGATGGAATCGAACACCTGCGCAGGCGCCTGCGGATTGAAGAGATTCATGACCTCTTGGTTCATGCCGTTCTCCTTTTCGGGGTCCTCGAAAACCCCTTGCATCTAGTCGCGGGCCAAACGCCCGCCGTCTTTGTCGGCCACCGGCCGTCGAATTCCTTTGGCGCGCCGCAACTTCGTGCGGCGCGCTCTAGCCTTTACTCAGCCGCGTCGGGCAGCCGAACCGGGGCGTCGTCGAGCTTGGTGTTCTCCAGCTCGACATTGAGGCCGAGAGACCGCATTTCCTTGACGAGCACGTTGAAGCTCTCCGGAATGCCGGCCTCGAACGTGTCGTCGCCGCGCACGATCGCCTCGTAGACCTTGGTGCGGCCGGCGACGTCGTCCGACTTCACCGTCAGCATTTCCTGCAGCGTGTAGGCGGCGCCATAGGCTTCCAGCGCCCAGACCTCCATTTCACCGAAGCGCTGGCCACCGAACTGCGCCTTGCCGCCCAGCGGCTGCTGGGTGACGAGCGAGTACGGACCGATCGAACGCGCGTGGATCTTGTCGTCCACCAGGTGGTGAAGCTTGAGCATGTAGATATAGCCCATCGTCACCTTGCGATCGAACGGCTCGCCCGTGCGTCCGTCATAGAGCTGCGACTGACCGCTGGTGTGCAGGCCCGCCTGCTCCAGCATGATGTTGATGTCAGCCTCGTGCGCACCGTCGAACACCGGGGTCGCGATCGAGACGCCGCGGCGCATCTGCTCGCTGAGGCGAACAATGCTCTCGTCGTCATACTCGCGGATCGGCTCGTTGCGGTCATTGGCCGGCATGAAGCTCTCGAGCGTCTTGCGCAGCGGCTTGATGTCGCCGGCCGCCTTGTACGTGTCGATCAGTTCGCCGATCTTCCTGCCCATGCCCGCGCAGGCCCAGCCGAGATGCGTTTCCAGGATCTGGCCGACATTCATGCGGCTCGGCACACCCAGCGGGTTGAGCACGATATCGGCATGCGTGCCGTCCTCGAGGAAAGGCATGTCCTCGACCGGAACGATGCGCGACACGACACCCTTGTTGCCGTGACGGCCGGCCATCTTGTCGCCCGGCTGCATCTTGCGCTTCACCGCGACGAAGGCCTTGACCATCTTCATGACGCCGGGAGGCATTTCGTCGCCGCGCTGGACCTTCTCGACCTTATCCATGAAGCGCTGCTCGAGCGCCTTCTTGGAGTCATCGTACTGGCCACGCAGGGCTTCCAGTTCGCTCTGGAGCTTTTCGTTCTCCACGGCAAACTGCCACCACTGCGAACGCGGATACTCGTCGAGCGTATCCTTCGACAGCGTCGAGCCCTTCTTGAAGCCCTTCGGTCCAGCGATCGCTTCCTTGCCGACGAGCACGTCGGAAAGACGCGCGTAGACGTTGCGGTCCAGGATGGCCTGCTCGTCGTCACGGTCCTTGGCGAGGCGTTCGATCTCCTCGCGCTCGATTGCCATGGCGCGCTCGTCCTTCTCCACACCGTGGCGATTGAACACGCGCACCTCGACGACGGTGCCGAAAGTGCCCGGAGGCATGCGCATCGAAGTGTCGCGCACGTCGGAAGCCTTTTCGCCGAAGATGGCGCGCAGAAGCTTCTCTTCGGGCGTCATCGGGCTTTCGCCCTTCGGCGTGATCTTGCCGACGAGGATGTCGCCCGGCTGCACTTCCGCGCCGATATAGACGATGCCAGCTTCGTCGAGGTTCTTCAGCGCTTCTTCCGAAACGTTGGGAATGTCACGCGTGATTTCCTCCGGACCAAGCTTGGTATCGCGCGCCATGACCTCGAACTCCTCGATGTGGATCGAGGTGAAGACGTCGTCGGCGACGATGCGCTCGGAGAGCAGGATGGAGTCCTCGTAGTTGTAGCCGTTCCACGGCATGAACGCGACCAGCACGTTGCGGCCGAGCGCCAGATCACCGAGCTCGGTCGACGGACCGTCGGCGATGATGTCGCCCTTGTTGACCCGGTCACCCATGCGCACCAGCGGACGCTGGTTGATGCAGGTGTTCTGGTTCGAACGCTGGAACTTCATCAGCCGGTAGATGTCGACGCCGGACTTGCCCGGATCGAGATCTTCCGTTGCGCGGATGACGATACGCGTCGCGTCCACCTGGTCGACAATGCCACCGCGGCGGGCACCGATGGCGGCGCCTGAGTCACGGGCAACGACCGGCTCCATGCCGGTGCCGACGAACGGCGCCTCGGCGCGCACCAGCGGCACGGCCTGACGCTGCATGTTCGAGCCCATCAGAGCGCGATTGGCGTCGTCGTTTTCCAGGAACGGAATCAGGGCCGCGGCCACCGACACCATCTGCTTGGGCGACACGTCCATCAGGTCGACGTTTTCGCGCGGCGCCATCATCACTTCGCCGGCGCTGCGGCAAATGACGAACTCGTCGACGAAGCCGCCATTCTTGTCGAGCTCGGCGTTGGCCTGCGCGACATGGTGCTTGGCTTCTTCCATCGCCGAGAGATAGACGACGTCATTGGTGAGCTTGCCGTCGACGATCTTGCGGTACGGGCTTTCGATGAAGCCGTACTTGTTGACGCGCGCGAAGGTAGCCAGCGAGTTGATCAGACCGATATTCGGGCCTTCCGGCGTCTCGATCGGGCAGATACGGCCGTAATGCGTCGGGTGCACGTCGCGCACTTCGAAGCCGGCGCGCTCGCGGGTCAGACCGCCCGGTCCAAGCGCCGAAAGACGACGCTTGTGGGTGATCTCCGACAGCGGGTTGGTCTGATCCATGAACTGCGACAGCTGCGAGGAACCGAAGAACTCGCGCACGGCGGCGGCCGCCGGCTTGGCGTTGATCAGATCCTGCGGCATCACCGTGTCGATCTCGATCGAGGACATACGCTCCTTGATCGCGCGCTCCATGCGCAGCAGGCCGACGCGGTACTGGTTCTCCATCAACTCGCCGACGGAACGCACGCGGCGGTTGCCGAGATTGTCGATGTCGTCGATCTCGCCCTTGCCGTCGCGCAGTTCGACCAGCGTCTTGACCACGGCCAGGATGTCCTCCTTGCGCAGCACGCGCACGGTGTCCTCGGCCTTGAGTTCGAGGCGCATGTTCATCTTGACGCGGCCGACAGCCGACAAATCGTAGCGCTCGCTATCGAAGAACAGCGAGTTGAACATGGCTTCGGCGGTCTCGAGCGTCGGCGGCTCGCCCGGGCGCATGACACGATAGATGTCGAACAGCGCGTCCTGGCGGCTCTCGTTCTTGTCGACGTTGAGCGTGTTGCGGATATAGGCGCCGACATTGACGTGGTCGATGTCGAGAACCTTGATCTCCTGCTCGCCGGTGCCAAGCAGCACCTTGAGCGTCTTTTCATCGATCTCGTCGCCGGCTTCGAGGAAGATCTCGCCGGTGGCGTAATTGACGATGTCCTCGGCCAGGTAGTTGCCGAGCAAATCCTCATCGGTCGCCTTGATCGCCTTCAGGCCCTTTTCGCCGAGCTGGCGCGCCTGGCGGGCGGTGATCTTCTTGCCGGCCTCGACAACGATCTCGCCCGTATCGGCGTCGACCAGATCGCCGACGGCCTTGAGGCCGCGGAAACGCTCGACGTTGAACGGAATGCGCCAGTGGTCGCCGGCGCGCACATAGCTGATCTTGTTGTAGAAGGTCGACAGGATCTCTTCGCCATCCATGCCGAGCGCCATCAACAGCGACGTCACCGGAATCTTGCGGCGGCGGTCGATGCGGGCGTGCACCACGTCCTTGGAATCGAACTCGATGTCGAGCCACGAGCCGCGATAGGGAATGACGCGCGCGGCAAACAGAAGCTTGCCCGACGAGTGCGACTTGCCCTTGTCGTGGTCGAAGAAGACGCCCGGCGAACGGTGCATCTGCGAGACGATGACGCGCTCGGTGCCGTTGACGATGAAGGTGCCGTTCAAGGTCATGAGCGGCATGTCGCCCATGTAGACGTCCTGCTCCTTGATGTCCTTGATCGACTTGGCGCCGGTATCCTCGTCGATATCGAACACGATGAGGCGCAGCGTCACCTTCAGCGGCGCGGCATAAGTCAGGTCGCGCTGACGGCATTCGTCAACGTCGAATTTCGGTCCTTCGAACTCGTACTTCACGAACTCCAGCATCGAGGAGCCGGAAAAATCGGAGATCGGGAAGACCGACTTGAAAACAGCCTGCAGCCCCTCGTCCGGACGGCCGCCCTTGGGCTCGTCCACCATCAGGAACTGGTCATAGGATGCCTTCTGAACCTCGATCAGGTTCGGCATCTCCGCAACTTCCGGAATCTTTCCGAAGAACTTGCGTACGCGTCTGCGGCCATTGAAAGTCTGGGTCTGGGCCATCGTCGCTCCTTAGCTCTAAACTCGGGACGAACCTCGCCGCGGTCCGCCTTGCATACCGAACCGCCTGGGCGGCGGCTCTCTGTCTGTTCTCCGTCCGCCTTTCGGCGGACGGCTAAAACGGGAGAAAACCCGTTTCCTGAAGGCCGGTTCGCGGCCCTCAGGAAAGAGGTTCTCGTACATCTCGCGCTACGCGTCCTCCCTCCAGGCGAAGGGAGTGGCGGACGGCGCGAGGCCGCCCGCCGCTTTTACGCTTACTTCAGGTCGACCTTGGCGCCGGCTGCTTCCAGCTGGGCCTTGAACTTGTCAGCGTCGGCCTTGGAAACGCCTTCCTTGACCGGCTTCGGAGCCGCTTCGACCAGGTCCTTGGCTTCCTTGAGGCCAAGACCGGTGATGGCGCGGACTTCCTTGATGACGTTGATCTTCTGAGCGCCAGCGTCGGTGAGGACGACGTCGAATTCCGTCTTTTCCTCGGCCGGAGCAGCAGCAGCGGCAGCGCCGCCAGCAGCGGCAACCGCCACCGGAGCAGCAGCCGAAACGCCCCACTTTTCTTCCAGAAGCTTCGACAGCTCGGCCGCCTCGAGGACGGTCAGCTTCGAAAGGTCGTCTACGATCTTTGCGAGATCAGCCATTGTTGTATTCCTTCGTTAGGTTCGAACGTGTGTTTTTGATAGCGAGGAACGGCCTCATGCCGCCTCGTCCTTCCGGGCGTAAGCGCCGATGACGCGCGCGACCGAGGCCGCTGGCGCATTGACGATCTGGGCGATCCGGGTTGCCGGCGTGGCGATCATGCCAACCAGCCTGGCGCGCAGCTCATCGAGCGACGGAAGTGTGGCGAGTGCCTTCACACCGTCGGCATTGAGCGAGGTGGTGCCCATTGCGCCGCCGAGAATGACGAGCTTGTCATTTCCCTTGGCGAAATCGGACGCGACCTTCGGCGCCGCAATCGGATCCTCCGAATAAGCAATCAGCGTCTGTCCCTTGAACAGGTCGATGATTGATGCGGAGTCCGTGCCCTGAAGAGCGATTTTGGCGAGACGGTTCTTCGCGACTTTAACGGTGCCACCGGCGGCGCGCATTTTCGACCGAAGGTCGTTCATTTGCGCGACGGTGATACCGGCATAGTGGGCCACGACGACTGAACCTGCGTTTCCGAACGCTTCGTTCAGGCCCGTGACGAGTTCGCGTTTTTCCGCTCTGTCCACTGCCTATCTCCAGTTGACCCCAATCCCGTCAATGAGAACATCTCATTTCGAGGACAGGCGTCGGGTTGCCTTTTGCCGGCCGGGCCATCCAGTAACGGATCTCCCGAACGACGCTCGAGGATCCTGCCCCCTTTCGCCACACCGACGGCAAGGCCGGCGATGCGCAGACAAAAGGCAAACACGGTTCGAACCTTTCATTGGAGCATTCGCTCCGTTGTCGGGTCTTCACCCGTCTCATGCAGGCCCACATGAATTAAGGCTTTTGGGCCGCCTGCAATCTCGGACAGGATGTCCGGAAGCCTTTCGACTTCCGGCACCGGGCCCAGGATAAATCCAAGGCCCGGAATTCAGTCACGGATCGGCCTTCCGGCGGCCGATCCAAATGGTCTTAATCAGGACGCAGCGAGCGTCGAGACGTCGAGCTTGAGGCCCGGGCCCATCGTCGAGGTGACCGACACCTTCTTGACGTAGTTGCCCTTGGCGCCAGCCGGCTTTGCCTTGGTCACCGCATCGGCGAAGGCGCGGATGTTCTCTTCCAGCGCCTTGACGTCGAACGAGACCTTGCCGACGCCGGCATGAACGATGCCGGCCTTCTCGACGCGGAACTCGACCGCGCCGCCCTTCGATGCCTTGACGGCGGCGGCGACGTCGGTGGTGACGGTGCCGACCTTCGGGTTCGGCATCATGCCGCGCGGGCCGAGCACCTTACCGAGACGGCCGACCAGCGGCATCATGTCCGGCGTGGCGATGCAGCGATCGAAATCGATCGTGCCCTTCTGGACGATGTCGACCAGGTCTTCCGCGCCGACGATGTCGGCGCCGGCGGCCTTGGCTTCCTCGGCCTTGTCGCCACGGGCGAACACGGCGACGCGAACCGAGCGGCCGGTGCCGTTCGGCAGGTTGACCACGCCGCGGACCATCTGGTCGGCATGGCGCGGGTCGACGCCGAGGTTCATGGCGACTTCGACGGTCTCGTCGAACTTGACCGAGGAACGGTCCTTGAGCAGCTTCAGCGCTTCACCCAGGGCATAAGCCTTGTTGGGATCGATGCCTTCGCGGGTCTTCGATACACGCTTTGCAATCTTTGCCATGATCTCAGCCCACCACTTCCAGACCCATCGAGCGGGCGGAGCCCTCGACCATGCGCATGGCCGCCTCGACGTCGTTTGCGTTCAGATCCTTCATCTTGGCGGTCGCGATTTCGCGCACCTTGTCGCGCGAAACGGTGCCAGCCTTGACCTTGCCCGGCTCCTTCGAGCCCGACTTCAGGTTCGCGGCCTTCTTCAGGAAATAGCTCACCGGCGGCGTCTTCATGACGAAGGTGAACGACTTGTCCTGATAGTAGGTGATGACGACCGGAACCGGCGATCCCTTTTCCATTTCCTGGGTCTGCGCGTTGAACGCCTTGCAGAACTCCATGATGTTGATGCCGCGCTGACCAAGCGCCGGGCCGATCGGGGGCGACGGCGTGGCCGAACCCGCGGAGACCTGAAGCTTGAGCTGGCCTGCAATTTTCTTAGCCATCTCTTTTCCTGCCTTTGTCTATGCCGGCCCCATCAGGGAAAACACCGGCGGTTGCAGTCTGGTGGTGCGGTTCGCGCGGCCGGCTAAAGCCACGTTCGCCTCCCACCGTTCTCAGGCCATGCGTTTCCGCACCGCCTCCCCTGATCGCCAGACCGGCATCAGGGATTTCGGATCAGCCCTTTTCGACCTGTCCGAATTCCAGATCGACAGGCACGGCGCGCCCGAAGATCGAAACTTCCACCTTGAGCCGCGCCCGCTCCTCGTCCACTTCCTGGACGAAGCCGTTGAACGACGCGAAAGGACCATCCGAGACGCGGATCGCCTCGCCGATCTCGAAAGTGACCGAGGGCTTCGGCCGCTCGACGCCTTCCTGCACCTGGTTCAGGATGCGCTGCGCTTCCGCCTCGGTGATCGGCACCGGCTTGGAGTCACCGAGAAAACCGGTGACCTTCGGCGTGTTCTTCACGAGCGAGAACACGGCGTCGGTCAAATTGGCCTTCAGGAGCACATAGCCCGGGAAGAACTTGCGCTCGGCATCGACCTTGCGGCCACGACGAACCTCGACCACCTTCTCGGTCGGCACCACGATCTGCTCGATATCGGCGGACAGGCCCTTCTGCTTGGCCTTGTTCTCGATGTCCTCGGCGACCTTCTTTTCAAAGTTCGAATAAGCGTGGACGATGTACCAGCGCGCAGCCATTTTTTTAGACTTCTCCGTAGTCGCCGGACTTAGCGTCCAATGCCCAGAATCTGTTCGATCGCGAGGCCCATCAACTGATCGGCGCTAAAGAAAAAGATCATCGCAATCACAGCGAAGGCCAGAACCATCACCGTCGAGATCATCGTTTCGCGCCGCGACGGCCAAGTCACCTTGGCGGTCTCCGAGCGAACCTGCTGGAGAAAGACGAAAGGATTTGTGGTTTTCGAAGCCATATGCCGCTCTGTCTTCAAGACCCGTTGGCCGGGTCCCCTGGATGATCCCGCTGGCCGGGACGTGCCGCCTGGGCCCAGTCTCGCGCCGAATCAGCGCAATCATTTCGCCCATGCAAATCAGACGCGTAAAGCCGGCTTCCCAGCTCCACGCGTCGCGTGTCTGTTCTGTCTACATAAAACCGATTCTTGATCCACGCAAGTGGCAAGTGTCCGCTTTATGACCAAACGCCGCCTCGGAACCATCCAGTCGTTCCGTCCCGGCTATGGCGTCCTTATGCCCCAATCGCCCTAATATGGCAAGCGTGTCGCCGATTTTCAAAGGGCGGTCCGCGGAAATATCATTTCTGACGGCCATTTTGAATGGCACGGGCAGCAGGGCTCGAACCTACGACCTGCGGTTTTGGAGACCGCCGCTCTACCAACTGAGCTATGCCCGTATCGTGCGCGCTTCGGCGCAGCAGGGGCTTCCTAAAAGCTTCCGCGCTGTCTGTAAAGAGTGGTTTGCACGCAAACGCGCCTTCATCCCCTTTGCCAGAAATCGGGATAGGTGACGACCAGCCCGTCGTGGTCGATCTCGAGTTCGCGCCTGAAGTCACTGACGCGCGATTCATAGAGATATCGTCTGCCCTCCTTTGGCCGGAGCTCATGACGACGGAGTCGGCAAAAACCTCCCCTGCGCGCTCACGCAGTTCAAGATGCTCGATACCGGGGCCGTCCCACTCGCGCCAGCGCACGGTCTTGAAATGGGCCGACATCAGCCCCGCACTCCGAGGCGGATGGAAGCTACTTTGTTACCGGCGGCGTGTACGGCCCGCCAGGCACGCCCCAGCCCCAGGCAGGCATCGGCTCGGTTTCCGGATCGCAGGTCTCGCCGAGATTGGAGTTCATCTTGGCCAATCGCGATCCCCATTCGATATAGCCCATGAAGGCCGAACGGAATTCGGGATCGTCCGGCAAGCCGACCTCGTCGGCTGCGTCGGCGAGCAGGTTGATCCAGCGGCGGCGCTGTTCTTCCGTCAGATGCTTGCCCAGATGATGCATGACCATCTCGCGGTGGCCGCCGAATTTCTCGCTATAGGTCTTCGGTCCGCCAAAGACCTCGCCGATGAAGGCCGCGACATGGGCGGGATGGTCCGGCGACATCGCCTTGAATACCGGCCCGACGACCGGGTCCTTTGCCACCTTGTCATAGAAGGTCTGCGTGAGCCGGTTCAGGGCATCGCTGCCACCGGCCCATTCGTAGAGTGTCGGAACATCCCGGCTCATCATCGATCCTCCGCCAGCCCCGGCGCCACCGGCGGCGACGATAGCGGAAAGATCGAAGGCAGCTCAACCTGCCTCTATGGCCAGTTTCCGAAGCCGCGCGCTACAGCTTTGCGGGCGCATCGGCCGCCGCATTGGCGGGCGGCAGGCCGCGGCAATTGTCGGGCCTGGGAACAGCTTTGCAAATCGTGGCGCCGGTCAGTGCGTCGACCGATTGCGGCCCCGTTATCAATCCCGCCTTCAGCATGATGTCCGGTTCAAGCCGGCGCTCGGCCGCGCGCCCCGCGATCGCTTTGAACAGAGCGGGACCGATCGCCATCTCCTCGAGATACGCCTTGACCATCTGCTTCTGTCCCATCGGATACAGGCTGAGCCGCGCCTCGGGACCGACAAGCCTTCTCGCGCCGCTGGCAAGCATCAGCGCGCACGCCGTATCGCATTCGACGCCCGCATCGATGCTCAAACCGGCATAGGCGCCCTCCTTGGCCAGGCAATTCCATGCCCCTGGGTCGCAATCGACGAAATCGGTCCGGCCGACGGCGACGTCGAGCTTCCTTTCGTGGATAAGCCGGCCCGCCGCAAGGGCGCCGGACAGGTCACCTCCCCGTGAGCTGATCACGACAGGCAGGCGCCGCTCGCCAAGCGTGGCGAGCAACTGGCGCAGCTTCTGCGGTGTCTGGCTCGTAATCACGCCTTCCGCCGAGATCCATTCCGGACAGTCGGGATTACACAGCGGATTGCTGCCGCGAACCACGACAAAGCGCATGTCCGCGCCGGCCTTCGCGGTTTCCATTCCAACCGGTGCGACATCCCGGGGCTTGCCCGTCGGAGCGGCCGATGGCGTCGCATCGTTTGCAGGGCTCGGTATCTCCCGGCAGTTCGCAGCCGGCTGCTGCAGTGCGCACAGGCTCGCGGAGGTCAACAGATCCGCCGCGTCTCGGCTGGTCACCAAATTCATCGTCAGCATGTCGTCGAGCGCGATCTGGCGGATGTCGCTGGCTGGCGTGGCCTTCATCATTTCCAGCACGCCGTCGCCTATCCCCATTTCCCTGAGATAGGCCGATAGCGTCTTCTCGACCGCCTTGCTCATCTCGTAGGTCTTGTAGCTGCCGGCACTTTTCCGGCTGACCACCTTGGTGTTGATGACCTTCCTCTTGCCGTTCACGATCCGGTAGGTGGTCCGGTAGAGCAGCTTCTCGCGCTTGTAGGTGGTGGTGATCTGGTGGACGCCGAGATAGGCAAGATCTCCGACCACGCGGCGGACACCGCCGGAAAACATCAGCGGACAGGCCGAATTGCACATGGCCCCGTCGTCAAAGGCCATGCCGAAATAGTCGGCACCCTTGCCCTTGTTGTCGCTGCAATTCTTCGCCTCCGGCTGGCAGCCGGAAAACACCGTCACGCCGACGGCGATATCGAGCTTGGCCTTGCGGATCATCCTGCCAAGTGCGAGCGCGGCATCGACACTGCCGCCGGGCGAGCTGACGACGACGGGCAGTTGCCGTCCCTTCAACGTTTTGAGCGTGCGTTTGAAGAGTGACGGCGTGCCCGCCGCGATCGTGCCTTCAGCCGATATCCATTCCGGACAATTGGGCTCGCAGCCCGGCGCATTGCTGCGCACGACGGCGAAGCGCATCGGCGGGATGTCCAGAGACTGCTCCTGGGCCTGGGCCGGCAGGACCGCAGGGACCAACAGCATGAGACGGACCAGTGCCCGCAACTGCCACCCCTTCTCGCCGAAACAGCGCCCTGGAACCACTCTTTCGCAAAGCTCCCGCAATGCAACCTATACTAGTTGCCGTGATGGCGCTTGCAACAGGGCAGGCGCTGTTCCGATGTCACGCAGCGACGTTAACGAAAAAGGGCGGCCCGAAGACCGCCCTTTCCTTGTCGATCCGGCCGATGCCGGTCTCGATTATTCCTTGATGGTGACGACGATGCCGGCACCGACGGTGCGGCCGCCTTCACGGATGGCGAAGCGCAGCTTCTCTTCCATGGCGATCGGCACGATCAGCTCGACATCGACCGTGATGTTGTCGCCAGGCATCACCATCTCGGTGCCGGCCGGCAGCGACACGATGCCGGTCACGTCCGTCGTGCGGAAGTAGAACTGCGGACGGTAGTTGGTGAAGAACGGCGTGTGACGGCCACCTTCGTCCTTGGTCAGGATGTAGGCTTCGGCCACGAACTTCTTGTGCGGCTTCACCGTGCCGGGCTTGGCCAGAACCTGGCCGCGCTCGACGCCTTCACGATCAACGCCGCGCAGCAGCGCGCCGATGTTGTCGCCAGCCTGGCCCTGATCGAGCAGCTTGCGGAACATTTCCACGCCCGTGCAGGTCGTCTTGGTCGTCGGACGGATGCCGATGATCTCCAGTTCCTCGCCGACCTTGACCACGCCGCGCTCGACGCGGCCGGTCACCACCGTGCCACGGCCCGAGATCGAGAACACGTCCTCGATCGGCATCAGGAACGGCTTGTCGAGCGGACGAACCGGGGTCGGGATGTAGGCGTCGACCTGAGCCATCAGCTCGCGGATCGCGTCCTCGCCGATCGTCTTGTTCGAATCCTCCAGCGCGGCCAGCGCCGAACCCTTGACGATCGGAATGTCGTCGCCGGGGAATTCGTTCTTCGACAGAAGCTCGCGAACCTCGAGCTCGACCAGTTCCAAAAGCTCGGCGTCGTCGACCTGGTCGACCTTGTTCAGGAACACCACGATCGACGGCACGCCGACCTGACGGGCAAGCAGGATGTGCTCGCGGGTCTGCGGCATCGGGCCGTCGGCGGCCGACACGACCAGGATCGCGCCGTCCATCTGCGCGGCGCCGGTGATCATGTTCTTCACATAGTCGGCGTGGCCGGGGCAGTCGACGTGGGCGTAGTGGCGGTTGGCCGTCTCGTATTCAACGTGAGCCGTCGAGATGGTGATGCCGCGCGCCTTCTCTTCCGGCGCCGCATCGATCTGGTCGTAGCGCTTGTACTCGCCAAAATACTTCGTGATCGCCGCCGTCAGCGACGTCTTGCCATGGTCAACGTGACCAATCGTGCCGATGTTCACATGAGGCTTAGTGCGCTCGAATTTACCTTTTGCCATAGTCTCTTTCCTTGGACGGCCTTGACCTTCAGTTCAGTCGAATGCGGGGCGATTAGCGACAAAGGCCAAAAAACACAAGCGTCTTTTGGCCGGGTGCCGTCTCACTCTGTCCGAACCTGAGATCCGATTGCGGGGATATGGCGCCGATATAGGAAGGCGATGGGGGAAATGGAATGGGTGACATGCCGATCGATCGAGGCCTGCATCCCATGTTCTTGCCGGCCAATTCCTGTCTCGATCACGGCCAGACGATGGCCCATTGCGGCGGCCATCGAGGTCTGATCTCCTGACTCCATGCAATTCATCCCTGCCTCAATCCGCGGCCCGCTGTTCATGATCATCTCGACCGGGTCGTACCTGGTCAACGATACGATGATGAAACTCGCGACCGCGGGGTTGCCGTCCTATGAGGTGCTGTTCCTGCGTGGTGCCGCCGCGACGCTCTGGGGCTTCCCGCTGTTGTTCGTGCTGGGCTACGGCAAACAGATCCCGTTGATCTTCGACAGGCGCGTTCTGTGCAGGAACCTGCTCGAGCTGGCGGCGATCCTTTGCTACGTCGTGGCCCTCGCCAACATGCAGATCGCGGATTCCACGGCGCTGGGACAAATCACGCCGCTCTTGATGCTGGTCGGCTCGTCGATCCTGTTTGGCGAGCGCATCGGCGGCCAGCGCATGGCGCTGATCGGGCTCGGCTTCATCGGCGCGCTGATGGTGGCGCAGCCGACCATGCAAGGCATTTCGGTCTATGCGCTGCTCGCGCTCGGCAACGCCGCGCTGGCGGCCGCGCGCGATCTTGCCGGCAGGCATGTGCCGACGGAGGTGCCGGGAATGATCGTGGCGATTTCCGCCGTGGTGGTGGTGCTGATCGGTGCCGGCGCGGCGCATCTGGCGTCCGAGCGCTGGGTGATGCCCGAAGCTCGCCATTTGCTGCTGCTGGCCGGGGCCGGTCTTTTCCTGATCTTCGGCCACTTCTTCATCTTCATGGCCTATCGCGTCGGGCCGACCAGCGCGGTGGCGCCGTTCTATTACTGCTTCACCGTCTGGGCCGTCATTTCGGGCCTGCTGGTGTTCGGCCAGTTCCCCAACGCGCTGGCGGTCTGCGGCATCCTGCTGGTGGTGGCCAGCGGCCTGACCATCGTCTCGCTGGACCAGCGCAAGCGCCGGCTGACTGTCGTCGCCTAGCATCGGCAGCCGAGCGCCTGTCCGACGCCGAGCACAAGGCCGCTATTCGCAAGTCGCTGATCGGCTGGGCGGTGTTCATCGCCGGAACGCTGATCTTCTTCGCCGCGGCCGATGCAGTGTTGATGCCATAGGCAAGCCGACGCTGGTCTTGCCTCGGCAGAAATTCCAAACTTCAGATCATCCAGCTGGCGCTTAGAGCGTCCGCCGTCCGCTGAACTGGTGATAGGCCCAGAGCACAACCACCGCGCCAACCACCGCGACGATCAGGCTGGAGATGTTGAGACCGGTGACACCCACGCCGAAGAGCTGGCTGCAGATCACGCCGCCGACAATGGCGCCGACAATGCCGAGCACGACATCCATGATCAGGCCTTGGCCGGTCTTGTTGACGATCTTGCTGCCGAGGAAGCCGGCGATGGCGCCGAGAATGATCCAGCTGATGATACCCATTTTTCCTCTCCATCCCCTGCCATCGCGACATTTTCATATGATTGTCAAAAGCTCAAGCCAGCTTGAAATTCCGCCCGGATGCGCCATTGTTGAGATGGGCCGGGCTTGGTCGAGATGGAGGATCCACTATGGGACTTTTTGACAACGCCGTTCCCGGCGGCAACATCACCAAACCGCTGATGATCGCGCTCGGCGCGTTGCTGGTCGGAAAAATGCTGAGCGGCAGAAGTGCCGAACAGCCGGATCAGCCTCAAACGCCAGTGCCGGCCGACCCAGCCGCCAGTGACGGCGGCCTGCTCGGCGGACTGGGCGGCCTGCTCGACAAGCTCAAGAACGCTGGCCACGGCAATGTCGCCGACTCCTGGGTCGGCACCGGGCAGAACCAGTCAATCAACGCCAACGATCTCGGCTCGGCACTTGGGCCGCAGGTGATCCGCGAGATCGCGCAGCGCACCGGAATGGATGAGGGCGAACTGCTCAAGCAACTGTCGACGGCCCTGCCCGGCATCGTCGACAAGCTGACGCCGAACGGCCAGGTGCCGCAACAGCACCAGGTGGCTTCCGCGTTCAACAGCTGACGTGGCAAACACCGATGCCCTGAAGCGCTGCGCGCGTTGTCGCGCAGTGTGCAGGTTTGCCGATTGCGGGGATGACGGTCTGGAGCGGGTAGCGGGAATCGAACCCGCATATTCAGCTTGGAAGGCTGCTGCTCTACCACTGAGCTATACCCGCGCCTTGCACTGAAGTATCGGATTCACCCGAAAAGCGCCATGCCCTTTTCGGCCCGATGCTTTTCTCGTTTCAGGGCTTCCGGGCCGGCAGTGGTGGAGAGGGTTGGATTCGAACCAACGTAGGCTAAGCCAACGGATTTACAGTCCGTCCCCTTTAACCACTCGGGCACCTCTCCAGTCTGCCGCCGGAGCCATGCAACGAGGCATTCTTGCCGATCCCGGAGCCCGAGTTGGATATCTTCTCCGAAATCAGCGAAGCGCCTTATGGCGGCAAGGCCAGTGGGTGTCAACCGCGCAGGAAGGTTTTTCGATGTTGTTCGCCGGCTGCGGCGACGGGCCATATCCTTGGCCGGTGGAGACAGCTATAGAAGCCGGCCATGAGCAACAAGACCAATACCCCCAAAGACACCCATTACGCCAAGCTGCGCCGCGCGCACCGCGACGAGAAGAGCGGCGGCGCGCCGGCATTCCGGCCGCGCCAGCCCGTGCCGCCCGGCGAAAACGCCGCCGATGGCCTGGTGCGACTTTATGGCCTGCACACGGTGCGCGCCGCGCTCGACAATCCGCGGCGCCGGATCAGAAAAATGCTGGTGACCCGCAACGCGGCCGAGCGCCTGGAGATAGAAGATCTCGCCGTCCTGCCCTTCAAGGCGGAGTTGGTCGAGCCCAGGGACATCGACAAGATCACCGGGTCGGACGCCGTGCACCAGGGTGTGCTGATCGAGGCGGAGCCGCTGAAGCCGAAGCGCCTCGACGCGCTCGGCGACACGAGACTGGTGCTGGTGCTCGACCAGGTCACCGATCCGCACAATGTCGGCGCCATCCTGCGCTCGGCGGTCGCCTTCGGCGCCGGCGCGCTGATCACCACCGCGCGCCACAGCCCGCAGGAATCCGGCGTGTTGGCAAAATCCGCCTCCGGCGCGCTGGAACACATCGACCAGATCGAGGTGAAGAACCTGGCCGACGCGCTCGGGCAACTGCACGAGGCCGGCTTCCAGACCATCGGGCTTGATTCCGACGGGCCGGCGGAACTCGAGACGAGCTTTGCCGGCGACAGGATCGCGCTGGTGCTCGGCGCCGAAGGCAAGGGCCTGCGCCAGAAGACGCGCGAGACGGTGACGACGCTGGCGCGGCTCGACATGCCCGGCGCCATCCGCTCGCTCAACGTGTCGAATGCAGCGGCGATCAGCCTTTATGCCGCGCGAAAATTCCTTTCGGCGGACTGAACGAGCTACAAGTATGTTTGAAGCATTCTCAGATGCGGATGAATGGCTCGCGCTTTACGCGAGCACAGTCGGCACGTTGAGAACACTCACTCCATCGGAGTTCTACGACGAGACGAACAACCGCTATCATACCGCGAGAGATGACATAATGCGGCTGGTTCACGGCCTTGAAAATCCCCCCGACTTTCGAGAATTCCTCGACGTTAACGCCGGTCGGAAGACTTGGCTGCCGGACAGCTCCGAAGCCTTGACTGCCATGGACGGTACTGAAATTCACTATCGGGTTGTCAGCAACCTAGCGGATGAAAGGTGGGTTGACGGGGCTCTCAACGAAGCTTTCGAGAACGGCACGCTTATTCCAGCCCTTGAACGGATCGCTGCCGAGATCGGCAAGTTCAAATTGAACAGCAGTCAGCAAACTCCCTGACCACTCTCGCCATTCGTGGCTCGGTCAATCTTAGCGCCATACGGGCTTTCTAAACCACGGCTGAGCGCACAAAGGTAAGAAACGGGTTCCGGCGACAGACGCAGGAACCCGTTCTCTGACAGGACAAGAGGAGGCGGCTTGGGAACGTTGCGCCGCCCTCTCCGGGCCTATGCCGCTTTGCCTTTCACTTCGGTCACTTCGCCACCGACCTCGAAATTGGCCATCCGCTCCAGCGCCCTGACCAGCGCCGAGTGATCCTCCTTTGCGCCGCCATTGGCGGCGCACGAGTTGAACAGCTGCTGCGTGGTCGACGTGTTGGGCAGCGCCACGCCGAGCGCCTTGGCGCCCTCCAGTGCCAGGTTGAGATCCTTCTGGTGCAATTCGATGCGAAAGCCCGGCGCGAAGGTGCGTTTGACCATGCGCTCGCCATGCACTTCGAGGATGCGCGAGGCCGCCAATCCGCCCATCAAAGCCTGCCTGACCTTGGCGGGATCAGCGCCGGCTTTCGAAGCAAAAACAAGCGCTTCGGCGACGGCTTCAATGGTCAGTGCGACGACGATCTGATTTGCCACTTTGGTGGTCTGGCCGACGCCGTTAGGGCCGACCAGAGTGATGTTCTTGCCCATCTTCTCGAAGACGGGTTTAGCGCGCTCGAAGGGCTTTTCCTCGCCGCCGACCATGATGGTGAGCGACGCTGCTTTGGCGCCGACCTCGCCGCCCGAAACCGGCGCGTCGAGATAGTCGCAGCCGAGTTCGTTGATCTTGCCGGCGAACACCTTGGTCTCGATCGGCGAGATCGAGCTCATGTCGATGACCAGCTTGCCTTTGGTCAGGCCGGACGCGACGCCATTGTCGCCGAACAGCACGTCGGCGACCTGCGGGGTATCAGGCACCATGGTGATGACGATCTCTGCCGCCTTGGCGACGGCGGCGTGGCCGGAGACTGTTTTCAGGCCCTTGGCGACGAGATCAGCCGGCGGCTTCGAGCGATGGTCGCTGGCGATGACCTTGTAGCCAGCATCGAGCAGATGCCCCGCCATCGGCGCGCCCATGATGCCGAGGCCGATGAAGCCTATGGTTTCCATTGTGGTTCTCCGTCTTTTGCTGGGCCGCGTTCCTTCGCGCCCCCCTCTGGCCTGCCGGCCATCTCCCCCACGAGGGGGGAGATTGGCAGCGTCAGCGCCGGCTCTTAAGCCGCCGCGCTGCCCTGCCCGGCCAGGTCCCGAAACCAACCCAGCCCTGCCTCGGTGCCAGCCTTCGGCTTGTATTCCGCACCGATCCAGCCGGAATAGCCGATGCGGTCGATGTGGTCGTAGAGGAAGGGATAGTTGATCTCGCCCGTCCCCGGCTCGTGACGGCCGGGATTGTCCGCAAGCTGGATATGCGCGATGCGGCCGAGGTTGGCCTCGATTTTACGGGCGAGATCCCCCTCCATGATCTGCATGTGATAGATGTCGTATTGCAGGAACAGGTTTTTCGAGCCGACGCGGTCGATCAGCGCCAGCGCCTGGTCGGAGTAATTGAGGAAGAAGCCTGGAATGTCGCGGGTGTTGATCGGCTCGATGAGCAGCCGGATGCCGGCCTGTTCCAGCTTCTCCGCCGCGAAGGCGAGGTTTTCGGCGAAGACATCCTCGAGCACCTTGCGGTCGACGCCCGCTGGCGTGATGCCGGCCAGGCAATTGACCTGCACGCAGCCGAGCGCCTGTGCGTAGGTGATTGCCTTGGCGATGCCCTGGCGGAATTCCGGCACGCGGTCCGGCAGCACGGCGATGCCGCGTTCGCCCTTGCCCCAGTCGCCGGCCGGCAGGTTGAACAGCACCTGTGTCAGGCCATTCTTCTTCAGCCTGGCGGCCACCACCTCCGGCGCATGGTCATAAGGACCAATATATTCGACGCCCTTGAAGCCGGCGCGGGCGGCTGCGTCAAAACGGTCGAGGAAATCGTGCTCGCCAAAGAGCATCGACAGATTGGCGGAAAAACGCGGCATTCTTTTTGTCCTCTTATCAGTCGAGCATCACGATCGCGGTCGGCGCGTCTTCCTGATGTTCGGCAAGTTCCTCGAATTCGGTGATCTTGTCGATCTCGGTGCCCATCGAGATGTTGGTGACGCGCTCCAGGATAAATTCGAGCACGACCGGAACCCGGTGCTCCTTCATCAGCCGTTGCGCCTGCTTGAAGGCGCCGGCGAATTCTTCCGGCTTGCGCACCCGGACCGCCTTGCAGCCCATCGCTTCGGCAACGGCGACATGGTCGACGCCATAGCCGGCCTCGGGATCGCCCGATCGGTTGATGTTCTCGAAGGCGAGGCTGACCTCATAATCCATCGAGAAGCCACGTTGCGCCTGGCGGATCAGGCCGAGATAGGCGTTGTTCACGACGACATGGATGTAGGGCAGCTTGTGCTGCGCGCCGACCGCCAGTTCCTCGATCATGAACTGGAAATCATAGTCGCCCGACAGCGCCACGATGGTGCGGTCGGGATCGGCGGCGCGCACGCCAAGGGCTGCCGGCAGCGTCCAGCCGAGCGGGCCGGCCTGGCCGCAATTGATCCAGTTGCGCGGCTTGTAGACGTGCAGGAACTGCGCGCCGGCGATCTGCGACAGGCCGATCGTGGTGACATAGGTGACGTCGCGGCCGAACGCCTTGTTCATCTCCTCATAGACGCGCTGCGGCTTCAGCGGCACCTGGTCGAAATGCGTCTTGCGCTTCATCGTCTTCTTGCGGGCCTGGCATTCCTTGGCCCAGCCTGACCAGTCACGCAGCTTGCCCGCCGTCTTCCACTCGGTGGCGACGTCGAGCAGCATCTTCAGCGCCGCACCCGCATCCGAAACCACGCCGAGGTCCGGCGCGAAGACACGGCCGATCTGCGTGGGCTCGATGTCGACATGGATGAATTTCTTGCCCCTGGTGTAGACGTCCACAGAACCGGTGTGACGGTTGGCCCAGCGATTGCCGATGCCGAAGACGAAATCGGCTTCCAGCATCGTCGCATTGCCGTAGCGATGCGACGTCTGCAGCCCGCACATGCCGGCCATCAGCCGGTGGTCGTCGGGGATCGCGCCCCAGCCCATCAGCGTCGGGATGACCGGCACGCCTGATATTTCCGCGAATTCAATCAGCAGGTCGGATGCGTCGGCATTGATGATGCCGCCGCCGGCGACGATCAGCGGCTTTTCCGCCGCATTGAGCATCGCCAGTGCCTTTTCGGCCTGGGCACGCGTCATCGCCGGCTTGAACGGCGCCAGCGGCTCATAGGCATCGATGTCGAACTCGATCTCGGCCAGTTGCACGTCGACCGGCAGGTCGATCAGCACCGGACCGGGCCGCGACGAGCGCATGAGATGAAACGCCTTCTGCAGCGCCATCGGCACGAGATAGGGCTCCATGACGGTGACCGCCCATTTGGCGACCGGTGCGGCGATGGCGGCGATGTCGACGGCCTGGAAATCCTCTTTGTTGAGCCGCGCACGCGGCGCCTGGCCGGTGATGCACAAGATCGGGATGGAATCGGCAGCGGCCGAGTAAAGACCGGTGATCATGTCGGTGCCGGCCGGCCCGGAGGTGCCGATGCAGAGCCCGATATTGCCCGCCTTGGCGCGGGTGAAGCCTTCCGCCATGTGGGAGGCGCCCTCGACGTGGCGGGCAAGGACATGGCGAATGCTGCCCCTCGCCTTCAGTGCCGAATAGAGCGGATTGATCGCCGCGCCCGGCACGCCGAAGGCGCAGGAGATACCTTCCTTTTCGAGAACGAGAACCGCCGCATCGACAGCGCGCATCCTGGCCATTTTCCGGCCCTCCACTTGGTTGTCATTGTTGGATGACCGAGAATGTCAGCAAGCCGGTTATTTTTCAATTTTTTCAGAATATTTTTTCATTTCTAAAAAACGGCGACTATTTGCTGATTTTATTGGGTTTTCCGTTTTCCAGTAATTTGCGGCCTCACAGCAGTGAAAAACTTTTTCATTGTATGTTTGGAGAAATCGGCGAAACTGGCGCGATGGAAACCATCGAAAAACGCCAGCGCGGCCGGCCGCGCGCTTTCAACGGACCTGCCGAAACCAGTTCCGTGCAGTCGCTGGACCGGGCCTTGCGCATACTGGCTATTGTTGCCGAGGGCAGCGGCCTGTCGCTGAGCGAGATATCGGCACAAAGCGGCCTTGCCGCCTCCACCGCCTACCGCATGCTGACGACACTTGAAAACCACGGCATGGTCGAGTTCGACACATCAGACCAGTTGTGGTCGATCGGCGTCGAGACCTACCGCATGGGCGCCGCCTTCCTGCGCCGCCGCAAGCTGGTCGACCGCGCCCGCATTGTCATGCAGGAGCTGATGGAAAGAACCGGCGAGACCGCCAATCTCGGCGTCGCCGAGGATGATTGCGTGGTGTTCGTCAGCCAGGTCGAGACACACCAGGCGATCCGCGCCTTCTTCCGCCCGGGCACGCGCAGCCCCTTTCACGCCTCCGGCATCGGCAAGGCGGTGCTGGCGCATCTCGAGCCGGAGCGCGTCGGCACCATTCTGCGCAAGGCCGGCCTGCAGCGCTTCACTGACAAGACGCTGTCGGAGATCCCTGCCCTCGCCCACGATCTGGCCGTCATCAAGCAGCGCGGCTGGTCGGTCGACGACGAAGAGCGGCACCCCGGCATGCGCTGCGTGGCGGCCGCCATCTTCAACGAGTTCGGCGAGCCGATCGGCGGCGTTTCCGTATCGGGGCCGACCGTGCGGGTGACGCCGGAGCGGCTGGCCGAGATCGGGCCGATGGTGCGCAGTGCCGCGGCCGAGGTGACCCGGATGATCGGCGGCGCGCAAGCCGGCTGATCAGCCTGCCCCGGGCAGCGCGCTCCTGGTCGCAATATCGAAGAATTCGAGCCGTATGGCCGTGCCGACACCGCAAGCGCCGGCGGCATGGACCCTGTCTTGCCGTGGCGTTCGAATGCATGCGAAAGGGCGCGGATGAGGAAAACGGTTCAGCTTCTGCTTGTCGCTTCGCTTTGCGGATGCGTTGCGACGACACCTCGACCCGATGCAGGCGACCAGCGCGTCGATCCCATTCCGTTCTCGCTCGCGCTCGAGGAGGTCGTCATCACCGGCATTCGACAGCGCTTGCCGGATCCTGCTTCCGTCAGGCTCGGAAGGACGCTTGCCGGCGAGCGGACAGTGAACGGCCGCAAGGAGATCGTGGTCTGCGGCTTCGCCAGCGGCAAGACTGCGGCCGGCGGCGCTGGCGGCGACCAAGCCTTCATCGCCAGGATCTACCCGGATTCGGCAAGCAGCCTCGAGCTTGTCGCCATGGGCGGCGCTTCGGAAACAAGGCGCCTCGTCGACAGCACCTGCAGCGCGGCCGGATTGCCGATTTCTGATTCCGCCTGAACACGCAACTGTAAGTATTTATGAGAGAAAGAAAAAGGGCCTCGCGCGAGCCCCTTTCTCTGTTGACGATCCTCCTCTCTCAGAGCCGGCAGTAGTGGCTGTAGCCGTCGTAGCCGATGTAGGTGTCGGAGTCCGGATCGTAGCTCGAGTAGCGATCGAGGCAGCGACGCACATGCCAGGAACCGCCGTCTTCGTCGACATAGACGGTGCGCGGGGGCTGCTGGGCAAGCAGGCTGCCAAGGACGAACCCGCCCACGCCGGCGGCGATGCCGATTCCGAGGTCGTGGTGATGCGAATGAGCCGCCGAAGGCTGAACGGTGCCGACCAGCGTGGTGGCTGCGACGGTGGTGGCGATGACGCCGGAAACGAGTGTGCGCTTGAACATGATGATCTCCTTGCTTCGTTGACCGAGGCGATCCATCCGCCTCTTGATCATCTGTCGCTGCCGCACAGGAAAAGGTTCGAGGCTTTTTTGACTTTTTTTGCGCAGATGCTGCCGGGTCCCGGCCCTTGGGCCCACGGAACATGCAAAAGGGCGGCCGAGGCCGCCCTTCGAACGCAACAGGCCTTGGTATCAAAGGATGATAACCACCCTGCCGTGGTGATGATGCCGGTGATGGTGGTGGTGATGGTACCACCAGTAGTCGCCATAGTAGTCGTCGTCGTAGTAGTAATGATGGTGATGATGCATGCCGTGAGCCGACGACGTCTGAACGGTGGCGGCCAGTGCGCCTGTGGCAAGAAAAACGACTACGACAGCTGAAGTGAGCATGCGCTTGAACATGATGATCTCCTGGATCCTTGACCGAGGCGACCATTCGCCTCTGGAGATCAGTCGGCGCGGCCTGTCAAAAGGTTCGAAAGATCGAGGAGATTTCTTCGGCGAGGCGGAAGGAAGAGTGAGGAGTGAGGAATGAGTAGTGAGTAGTGAGTAGTGAGTAGTGAGTAGTGAGTAGCGAGTAGTGAGTAGCGAGTAGTGAGTAGCGAGTAGCGAGTAGCGAGGGCAGGATCACGGGGATCCCGGCCCCACTACCCACTACTCACTAGTCGCTCCGCACGCTCATCCCATGCCGGTTATGTGGCGAAGCCAGAAGGCGAGCGCGATGAATCCGATGATCGTGGTCACGCCGGTCCAGTCGACATTGGCTTTCCTGACGTCGCTGATGAGCTTGACCAGCAGCATCCAGGCGATGACGACGAGGGGGAGAATGATGACAAGCCTGATCATGCGACACTCCAGTCCGAAGCGATTGCACCTTCATGATATGTAGGAAGTGCGCTCGTGGATTTCAGCATGGGCCGGCCCGGCGGCGGCGTCATCCACCGCCGGGGTAACCGAAAACGGAGTTTTGTCTTTACTGGCGCACGAAATATGCTACCGGAGCGCCGTGCCCTTGTAGCTCAGCTGGTAGAGCAGCGGTTTTGTAAACCGAAGGTCGGCGGTTCGATCCCGTCCGGGGGCACCAGTTCTCAAGCCGTAAGCGGTTCTTTTGCCTGCGCAATTTGGCACCCGTTGGAATCCCGCCTTCTGCCACTGACCGGGCTACCGAGCGTTTGTGTAAGATTTTGTGTAACGGAGACCGGCCTTTTCGTACGAATCTTCGGCACCGATATCTGGCCGCAGAATATCCAAACTGGGTCATTCTCCCTGTTGGCGTCTGCGGCCGTCCTGACCATTCCGGCCCAGCTGGTCCACCGCCATTTCGATGAAGGTCTTCAGCTTCGGCGTTTGTCGCCGATCAGGGTGAAACACCAGATGAATGGGACGCGGAGGCGTTTCGTAGTTCGGCAACACTCTGACGAGCTGCCCGGTCGCGAGGTGCGTGCGCACCGCCTCTTCTCCGATCAACGCCAAGCCGAAACCTGCGAGCGCCGCCTCCAGCAACGAAGCGGGGTTGTTGACCTTGAGACGGCCGTGGACCAGGGCCTTTGAGATGAGACCGTCCCGTACAAACAGCCAATCGCTGAACGTTGGTTCGGGCCAGTTGCCGAAGAGCAGGCATTCATGATTGACCAGATCCGATACGATCGAGGGCATCCCTCGTTCTTTTAGGTATGCAGGCGACCCGCAGGCAATCGTCTGAAAGGGTGCGAGCTCTATCGCCCCTAGGTTAGACTCCCCGAGAGGACCGATCCGGAACACCGCCTCAAACCCGTCGTCGATAAGGTCGACAAAGCGGTCGTTGAGAACCAGGTCGACATCGACACTGGGGTGGCTGCTCAAATATCGTGCGACCACAGGTGTCACGCAGTGAGCTCCGAATGAAACCGGCGCATTGACGCGCAAGAGCCCTCGCGGTTTACCCCTGGCCTCATCAGCAATTGCATCCGCCCAGTCGACCTCGGCCAGCGCCACTTTGCACCGATCGTAGTAGGACTTGCCGATCACCGTCAGGCTTTGCTTTCGGGTTGTGCGGTTGAGCAGGCGTGCGCCTAAACGTGCCTCCAGATAGGTGACGTGCTTGGCCACCATCTGCGGTGAGATGCCGAGCGCCGATGCCGTCGCTGCAAAGGAGCCGCTTTCTGCCGCCTTTACGAATGCGGCCATGCTGGCGAGACGATCCATTCCACACTCCTGGTTGGGAGAGCCGGTTTCATGGCGCCATTTATCGATCTAATGCAAGGGGTCATATAGCTTCACAAGCAATCTCATCCCCCACACCTTCGAAAGGCATAAACATGAAAATCGGCATTGTTGGCGCTGGCAATATCGGCAGCGCACTCACCCATCTCTTCCAGGCCGCAGGGCACGAGGTCACGATCTCCAATTCGCGCGGACCAGGGTCTCTGGCGGGCCTGTCGGCGGAAACCGGCGCGCGGGCCGCTGCGATCGAAGAGGCTGTCCGCGGCCAGGACGTCGTGGTCGTCGCCGTTCCTACAATCAAAATCCCTAGTCTGCCCCGCGAACTGTTCGCGTCCACGCCAGCCGACGTCGTCGTCATCGACACGACCAACTACTATCCACGACAGCGCGACGGTCATCTGGACGGAATTGAGGACGCTAACACCGAAAGCGAATGGGTCGAGCGGCACCTTGGGCGTCCGGTGGTCAAAGCGTTCAACACGATAGAAGCGACCCATCTCCTACCGGGCGCCAAGCCGGCGGGCTCCGCGGACCGCATCGCGCTGGCGGTGGCGGGTGATGACGCTCGGGCCAAGTCCAAAGCCATGGCGCTGATCGACGGGATCGGCTTCGACGCAGTGGACGCCGGCACTATCGCGGAATCCTGGCGTCAGCAGCCGGGCTCGCCGGGCTATCTCAAGGACTATGACGTCAAGGGCGTCCGTAGCGCGCTCGCCAAGGCGAACCCTGAACGTCAGCCCGACTGGCGCGCCACGCCCAACAGCCCCGGCACCTACGACTTGCCGGCTTAGACGCCTTGGTCCGGCACCATCTGCCCCGCTCACAGGCCATCAAGGATTAGCCGATGCGCTGCCCGTCAACCCATTGGGAGCTGACGGGCGGCGGCATCTGCGGTGTCCTCGGGTCTCGTGTTGAAGGCTATCGCGGCGTTCGGCGCCGCCTTGTGGATGATGTTCACCACGGTTTCGAACAACAGTAGGCTCTTAGGCGGCAGCCTGAGGCCGCCTCCAATCACCACGCAATCATACGCACCATCGCCCAGAGCTCTTTTGAGGTCAGCAAATCCGGCGGCATCGGGCGTAATCATGCAGGTATCGCCCTGCCACCCCCGTTCCTCAATCTTCGCCACGCCCAAAGCGATCCCGGCGTTGATCTTTTCGGCATTAAAGCCGGGCGGCAATGACGGGTCCGAGAAGTCAACTGTTTCAGGTTTCTGGCCGACAAATAGTATTCGCGTCATTGGAATTCTCCATAAAGTTTCGGGGTTCGGAAAGTGGGATATCGTTCGGGGGCAAGGCTTGCCGCCTCAATGCGCCGACCGTCAAGGATATCCATCCAGTCAGGGGCACGCCCTTGTGACCTTCACCAAGTGATCAGGGGCGATTTGCGCAGCCACGTATCCGCAGTGAGTTGCTGAACAACGAAATCCGCGACATCGGCTCGGGCGATCGTCCCGCCATGTACGCCTGACAGATCGATCAACGCCTTGATGCGACCGCGCGAAGGCTTGTCGTTGAGCACCATCGGCCGGACGATGGTCCAGTCGAGCGTGCTGCCCCTGATCGCATCTTCCTGCCGATCCTTGTCTTCATAGACCTTCCGCAGCATCAGGGGCAGGAACAACCGGTCGAAGAAGAAACCGCCATGGCCGCGGCTGTCGCCGGCGCCGAGGCCAGTGATGCACACCAGCCGACGGATGTTCTGCTGCTCCATAGCGCCGACCAGCGCGCGCGTCGCCGTTGAGAGCAAGGTCACCTCCCGGAACGGGCTCATGGCGGTGCCCAATGAACTGACGACGGCGTCACAACCAGCGATGGCGCGAGTTAGCGCGGCGGTATCGCGGGCGTCGCCTTCGACGAGCTCGGCACCGGTGAGGTCCTTGGCCTTTGCCTTGGAACGAACGAGGGCTACGACGTTGTGTCCCTCCGCGATGGCCTTAGCGACGATCAGCCGGCCGGTTGCGCCAGTGGCGCCCAATACCAGAATTTTCATTTCAAGCCTCCGAAGCTGTGCTGTTGGACGGGGAAGTATCGACGAGCCGCTGGCGGAGGAAGTCAACGATGGCGTCCACCGAGCGCTCGGCCGCGAGAAAGTGGCCGAGGGAAGACTGGAAGACATGTGGCATGCCCTGCCAGACCGACAGCGTGACCTCCACCCCTGCCGCTCTCGCCCGGTCGGCGTAGCGCACGGAATCCGCGAGCAGCAATTCGTCATCTCCGACATCGATCCGGATCGGCGGCAGGCCGTTCAGCCGAGCATAGAGCGGTGATGCCTTCGGGTTCTTCGCATCCTGGCCCTGAAGATACATGTCCGCGAAGCCCTGGAGCACGCCGCCCGTGAAGATCGGGTCCGCCTCCGCCCTGGTCTCGAGGCTGTCACCGGTGAGCGCAAGGTCAGTCCAGGGCGACATCACCGCTGCCCCGACTGGTTGCACCGTGCCGTTCATTTTGTCGGCAGCGAGGACCGACAGCAGCGACAGCGTCAAACCGCCGCCGGCAGAGTCACCTACAACCACGATCCGTTCGGCGCCGTCCGCAACGAGACCGCGATAGACGGCGACCGCATCGTCGATGGCTGCCGGGAATGGGTATTCGGGTGCGAGCCGATAGTCAGGGACAAAGGTATCGGCGCCGACACGTGATGCGATCTGACCCGCGAAGTTGGTGAGCGCCTCGGCTGAGCCGAGCACATAGCCACCACCATGAAGATAGAGGATGTGCGCGCCCGATCGTGCACTCACCGGCCGAAGCCAGAAGCCGGCAATGCCTCCGACCGTCGCAGCCTCGACCTGGACATCCGCCGCAGCGGGTGTTGCGGCAAACATGGCGTCGAACATCGGTCGCGCCTCGGGACCGAGTTTCTCACCCTTATGGGCCGAGGCCGCCTGTCGCATCGCGGCTACCGCAGGAGCATCTTCAGGCGAGAGGGGATGGATCGTCATCATGGCAGGTCTCCTTGGTTGGGGGTAAAGTGCGGGCTCAGCCCTTCGCCCACTGGGAGGCGGCATCCCTGGCAAAAGCGGCATAGGAGCGGGGGGCGTGGCCGAGCAGTTTGGTCAAGCGCTCGATGTCGTCAGAGGTCGCCACCGCGCCTTCCGTCTGATACCGGCTGAACATCAGGCGCAGGTCGAGCGCATGCCAGGCCGGCAGCATGGTCTTCGTACGCTGCTCCATGACGACGAGATCGTCGCCGCCATGGCGGATCGCGCGGCCGAGGGCTTCGCTCCAGATGGTGGCGATGCCGTCGCCGGTCAGACTGTCCGGACCAACCAGGGCGTAGGTCTCGCGGCCGAGCGGCGTGGCGGACTGTTCACGGCGGACCAACTCGATCGCTGCGGCCTCGCCGATGTCGCGGATATCGACCATCGAGACGCCTTTCTTGCCGATCGGCGAGCCATAAATGCCGGTCTTCAGCAGTCCGTCCTTCTGGCGAAGATCGTTCTGGATGAAGTAGGCGGGACGCAGGATCGTCGCGGGCAGGTCGAGCGCATCGATCATGTGTTCGACCGTGTACTTGCCCGCAAAATGCGGCACGTCAGCATAGCCGTCGCCGCCGAAGACCGAGAGATAGACGATGCCCTTGACGCCGGCCTCGCGGGCGACCGTCAGGGTCAGCATGGCCTGGGTCAATTCGTCGGCGACGTTCGGGGCGAGCAGGAACAGAGTGCTGACGCCTTGCAGCGCCGCGCGGATCGAATCCGGATCAGCGAGGTCACCGCGGACCGCGGTCACGCCCGAGGGCAGTTGCGCTGTTTCAGGAGAGCGCGTCAGCGCGCGGACCTCGACGTTTCGCCCCTGTAGGTGAGCCAGGACTTGGGACCCGATGGTCCCGGTGCTTCCGGTTACCAAAATAGCCATTGTGAAAACTCCTGTTTGTGCGTGTCGAGGGAAAGATAAACGTTCCAATCTTGAGTGGGAGATGGCATGATCGGAACAGGTCGTCTCAATATTGGAACACGTCATGGATCTAGAAGCCTTGGCCGATTTCAATCTCGTTGCCGCCCACGGCGGTTTCGGCCGGGCCGGTCGTATCTCCGGCCGATCCAAGGCGACATTGTCGCGCCATGTGAGCGAACTCGAACATAGCCTTGGCGTGAGGCTGATCGAGCGTGGATCCCAAAGTCTGCGACTGACGGACGAAGGGCGAGCGCTTTACGAGCGCACGGACGGATTGATGGCGGAAATCGCGGAGGCGGGAGAGGCGATTGTCTTGGGTGCGTCGACCCCGAGAGGCAGGCTGCGGATAAGCGCTCCCGTGGTTTTCGCGCATGTGGCGCTTCCCATGATCGGCACTCGTTTCGCTCTCGCCTATCCGGACGTCAAGCTTGAGATTGTTGCCGAGGATCGCAAGGTCGATCCGGTCGAGGATGGCTACGACCTTGTAATCCGGATCGATCCTTCACCGGATGAACGGCTCATCGGTCGCCGTTTTCTCAATGACGAGCGGCTGATTGTTGCCTTGCCGGACATGCCGCGCCCTCAGCCGGTGCCGGGCGGCAGACCGAGTCCGGTAAAGGCCGTTTTGCTGAGCGCAACGTCGCTGAACGTGGTTTGGCGCATCAAATCCGATTTTGAGGACGAAATCCTTTTGAAGCCCGAGCCAATCCTGCGCTTCTCGTCTCTGCTGATGGTGCGCGATGCCGTTCTGGCTGGTGCGGGCGCGGCATTGCTTCCGAAGCTTCTTGTCGCAGGCGATATCGAGGCGGGCCGCCTTGTTTGTTGGGGAACTGATGCCGGTCCGCCTGTCGAGATCTGGGCGCTCCAAAGTTCGCGACGGCTTATCGGTGCGAAGGTTCGCGCTTTCCTGGATGTGATGGAGAGGGCATTTCCCACCAAGACTTTCGTTCCTGCAACCTGAACAAGAACCTGTCCCGCCGGCCAGGCGCCTCCCCGTTTTAGGATGAAGACGGTTTCCCGGCACGGCCATACTGTCGTGGTGTACAGTCCATAACCTCTTAAAGGCTGTGCTGAACGCGCTTTTGGTTTGTAAACCGAAGGTCGGCGGTTCGATCCCGTCCGGGGCACCAGCAGCGCAACGCTTATGTCGGCTATAGTCGCTTCGACAGGCGGCCCCACCAAGCCTTGTTGAACGCGCTCTCGCAGCATTGCGCGCCTTCTACTAAGCGTTCGCGACCTGGGCGGATGCCCTGACCCTGGTGAACGTGTTGCGTACCCTGACGGATCTGTAGACGTAAGCGACCCAGAGTCCGGCCATGGCAAACGAGGCTATAGACGTCGCAATCGCGTTTCCGGTGACCACTTGCCCGACCCGAACCCCGAAAACCGTGGAAACCAAGGCTGCGTCCAGGATGAAGACCACCGGGATTGCAAGCCATTGGGCGAGGAACAACTGCTTGAACCAAGGGCTCCGCCTCAGCATGGCAACGACCACCACCAGTTGCAGCACCAGAAACGCCAGCAGCAGGGCACTCTCGCCATAGACCACCATGGGTCCGTTCGGCACCAGCATGAGCTGGTTGTAGCCATCGCTCGAGGACCCTATTGCGGCAAGCGTGCGCAATGGCGACAAGGCTTGACCGATCGCGAGAAGCATTAGCCATCCTCCGAACCCGACGGGATCCGCCGGATTCTGCGAGGGCTTGATGGCGGATCGAACCGCAAAGAAGACGGGGACGCCGATCAGCAACAGAAGGATTGCCCAATGCCAGATGGAAAACTGCATTCACCCCTCCCCTAAAAATGCACCCAGGGGTTGTATCAGATTTCGGATTCGACTCAAGAGGGTTGAGCCGCGACTTGGTCCCAAAATCGATTCTGCTGCCTGTTCCTGACAATCACACCCCGATCGCCGCCACCAGAATCCGGTTTTGCCGGCGTACCGCCGCGCGCAGTTCCGCGATCTTCGCCTCGTCGCGCTTCACGAATTCGATGAACATCATGTTCATGTTGTTGAAGATCAGTTCGCCGAGTGCCGCGCCGTCTATGTCCTGGCGCGCCAGCCCGATCTCCTGAAGCCGGGCGATCAGCGCGCGGATCTGTTCGGTGAGCGAGCGGTCAAGCGCGGTGTAGGCCTGGCCGAACGGGCTGTCGGGAAGCTGCGTCGAGATCGCCATGGCCTGCCGCCACATCTCCTTGCTGAGATAGTGCAGCGAATGCTCGATATAGATGCCGATCAGCGTGTCCAGCGCATCGCCGACATTGGCCGGCGGCCTGGCGACGACACCGCGCCCGGCATTGAGCACCTCGTTGACCTCCAGCGAGACGATGGCGCCTAGGATGTCGCCCTTGTTCTCATAGTAATTGTAGATCGTCCCGATCGACACTTCCGCCTGCGCGGCGATCGCCTCGATCTTGGCGCCCTCGTAGCCGGCCTCGCGGAAAAGCGCCGCCGCCGCCTCGATGATGCGCCTGTGCCGGTCTGCCTTTTGCCTTGCCCGCAATCCGCTCATAGCAGCCTCTTGCCACAAAAACAGAATTGACTCAATTTTAGAATTGGTTCAACTTTTTGCAAGAGGCCACAAAGGCAAGGGAGAACACTCGATGTCCGTCAAATCCGCATCCGGGAATCCGCTTTCCATCTTGAAGCGCCATCTGCACGCCGCCTGCGCCGCCACGGCCCTGCTGCTTGGCGCGGGCAGCCTCGCCGAGGCCGCCGATCTCAACGCCCTGATCTGGTGCGACCATTCCGATCCGGCCCTGCTGCAGCCCTTCGAAGAGGCCAACAACGTCAAGGTCAACGTCAAGGAGTTTGAAGGCACCGGCGCCGGCCTCGCCATCGTCGAGCAGTCGCAGCCCGGCGACTGGGACGTGATGGTGATCGACTCGATCGACGTGCCGCGCGGCGTCGAAAAGGGTCTGTTCGAGCCACTGCCCGAGGACAAGCTGCCCTTCGCCGACCTCTTCCCGCAAGTGAAAATGGACGGCTCCACCGTGGTCGGCGGCAAGCGCTACGGCATCACCGAAAAGTTCGGCTACAACACGATCGGCTTCAACAAGACCAAGGTCGATCCGGCCGACATGCAGTCCATGGCATCGCTGACAAGCGACAAATACAAGGGCAAGGTCGCCATCTACGACTATTACCTGCCGGTCATCGGCATGGCGGCACTCGCCATCGGCAAGAAGACGGCCGAGCTGACCGAAGCCGACCTGCCCGCCCTCAAGGACGAGCTTCTCAAGATGAAGGCCAACGCCAAGCTGGTCGGCGAAGTGACCGCCAGCCAGACGGCGCTTGCCACCGGCGAGGTCGACATATTGGTCGGCGGCGGCGAATGGGTGACGGCGGGGCTGGCCAAGGAGAACCCGGCGCTTGACTTCTCCATCCCCAAGGAGGGTGCGGTGCTGTGGTCGCAGTCTCTGGCCATGTTCAAGGATTCCAAGAACAAGGACATGGCGCTCAAATTCATCCAGTACATTATGAGCCCGGAAGGCCAGGCGCGCCTTGCGACCTCGTCCTGCTATTGGGGCATGCCCGCCAACGCCAAGGCGGCGCTGACCGACGATCAGAAGAAGGTGCTGCGTTTCGACGAGCAGCCGGGCTTCCTCGCCCGCGCCCAGGCCTATCCGGCGCCGAACGCCGATCTCGACAAGAAGATGCAGGACATGTGGACCGAAATGCTGCAGGCGAAGTGATCGGTTGCCGCTCGTGAGTTCAAGCGGGAACAGCAGACGTGCCCTGCCCCGGGCGGGCCGTGCCCTGCCCCGGGCGGGCCGTACCCTGCCCCGGGCGGGCCGCGCCTTGCCCTGGGCGCTGGTGACACCGGCGCTCGGCTGGACGCTGTTGTTCTTCGTGCTGCCCTTCATCGCCATGGGGTTTTCGAGCCTCACGGCGCATGAAGGCGGCGGTTTCACGCTTTCCAACTACAGCCAGTTCTTCACCAACCCCTCCTATTGGCAGGCAATGGTGAACTCGCTGGAGGTGACGGCAATCGTCACCGTGGTTTCGGTGCTGCTCGCCTATCCCTTCGCCTGGATCCTCGCCGAACAGGTGCCGGAACGCTGGCAACGGCTGGCGCTGATGCTGGCCGTGCTGCCATTCTGGACGTCCTATGTCGTGCGTTCCTATTCCTGGCTGCTGGTGCTGGCGCAGAACGGCGTCATCAACCGCGCGCTCACCGGTTCCGGCCTCATCACCGAGCCGCTGCAGCTCGCCAACACGCGGCTGGCCACCGTCACCGGCTTCGCGCACTTCTTCGTCATGCTGCTGACGCTGACCATTTTCGCCAACCTCAAGCAGCTCAGCCCGAGCTACCGCAAGGCCGCCGCCGATCTCGGCGCTGGGCCGGTGCGCACCTTCATGCATGTCATCCTGCCGCTGACCTTGCCGGGCATCATGGTCGGCGCCTTCCTCACCTTCGTGCTGTGCATTGGCGATTACATCACGCCGCAGATCCTGGGCGGCAACAACGAGCTTTTGATGCCGCAGCTGGTGATGATGCAGATCGGCCGGCGCGGCGACTTTCCGCTGGCCTCGGCGCTGTCGATCATCCTGATGGCGGTGGTCACCTTCGCCTACCTCGCCTGCGCGCGCTGGCTGAAGATCGAGCGGGCCTGAGATGCGCCAGCTGGTCCGCGTCGTTTCCTGGGTCTACGCGCTTGCCGTCTACGGCTTCATCTTCCTCCCGGTGGTGGTGCTGGTGCTGTTCTCGCTGCAGGCGACGTCCTTCCCCATTCCGCCCTTCACCGGCCCGTCGCTGCGCTGGTATGAGGCGGTGCTCTCGGATGTCAGGCTGACCTCGGCGCTGGTCAATTCGCTGCTGGTGGCGTCGATTTCCTCGGCCACCGCCGTCACGCTCGGCTTCCTCTGCGCCTGGGGTTTCGCACGCTTCGTGCTGCCGGGCTCCGGCCTGCTGCGCGGGCTGATCACGCTGCCGCTGACCGTCAGCTATCTCATCATCGGCATGGGGCTTTTGGTGCTGTTCAACTGGGCCGGCGTACCGAAATCGCTGCTTGCCGCCGGCATCGGCCATGTCGTGATCAACCTGCCGCTGTGCTTTGCCATCATCTACAGCCAGATGGGCGACCACCAGATCAACATCGAGCGCGCCGCACGCGATCTCGGCGCGCCGGAATGGAAGGTACTGCTGCTCATTACCGTGCCGGTGATGGCCCCGGCCATCTTCGCCGGCTTCTTCCTGTCGATGACCTTCTCCTGGGACGAATTCGTGATCTCCTTCCTGCTGACCCGCTTCGACACCACGCTGCCGGTGGAAATCTGGAACCTGTTGCGCTCGGGCCTCAACCCGAAAACCAACGCCGTCGGTTCGCTGGTCTTCGCCGTTTCCATCGTGCTGGTCGTGCTGTTCGAACTGACATTGCTGCGCCGGAGAAAAGCATGACCGCGCCTCTGGTCGACATCCGCGCCGTCTCGCACCGTTTCGGGCAGCTGGCCGTGCTGAAGAACGTGTCGCTGCGGATCGAGCCCGGCAGCTACACCATCCTGCTTGGGCCATCGGGCTCGGGCAAGACGACGCTGTTGTCCATTCTGGGCGGCTTCGTCATGCCCAGCGAAGGCAAGGTGTTCATTCGCGGCGAGGATTGCACCGCGGTGCCGCCGGCCAGGCGCCCGACAACGACCGTGTTCCAGGACTATGCGCTGTTCCCGCATATGAGCGTCGGCGGCAATGTCGGCTTTGGGCTGCGCATGCAGGGCGTCGACGGCACGACGCGGGCCGCAAAGGCGCGCGAGGCGCTGGCGCTGGTTGGGCTGGCCTCCGCCTTCGACAAGAAGCCGCACCAGCTCTCCGGCGGCCAGCGGCAGCGCGTGGCGCTGGCGCGGGCGCTGGTCATCGAGCCGGCGGTGCTGCTGCTCGACGAGCCGCTCGGCGCGCTTGATCTGAAATTGCGCCGGCAGATGCAGGACGAGTTGAAGGCGATCCAGAAGCGCGTCGGCACCGCCTTCATCCATGTCACGCACGACCAGGAAGAAGCGATGGCGCTGGCCGACCATTGCGTGGTGATGAATGACGGCCGCATCGAGGACGAAGGGCCGCCCGAGCGCGTCTATGCCAGGCCGGCGACGCGTTTTTCGGCGACCTTCATGGGCGAAAGCACGATCCTTGCCGGCAAGGTCACGGAAGCCGGGGACAGGACAAGCACCGTCTCGACGCCGGCCGGCCCGGTTTTGGTGCGCAGCGCCTTGCCCGTGGGCTCAGCCGTTGCACTGGCCATCCGGCCGGAGCATCTCATGCTCGGCGGAGCCGCCGGCACCGCAAGCCTCGGCATGGCGAAAGTGAGCGATGTCGTCTTCCAGGGCAGTTTCAAGCGCGTGCTTGCCGCCTCCGTCGAAGACCCCTCGCTGCAGTTCATCGCCAAGCTGCCGGCGACCGCCACCCTCCAATCCGGCGACACGGTTGCCGTTTCGTGCGATACCGACCAGATCATCGTCTTGGCGGACTGAAATGGGATCTCTTCCGGTCATCGACGCACCAGACTGGTACGAGACCATCCGCATGGCCGACGGCGTCACGCTGATCCATGAGCCATGGATCAAACCGTTCTTCCGCTGCAACATCTGGCATGTGCGCGGCCGCGACCGTGACCTTCTGTTCGACACCGGCCTCGGCCATTTCAGCCTGCGCACACATGTGCGGCTGGTCACGGAACGCAAGCTGACCTGCGTCGCCAGCCATACGCATTTCGACCATATTGGCTGCCATCACGAATTTCCCGACCGCTGCGTGCACCGGGCCGAAGCAAAAATCCTCGCCGATCCACGCAACGAATGGACGGTGGCTGACCGCTATGCGACCGACGATATGTTCGATGGATTGCCGCAGGGCTGGGAGTCGTCCCGCTACCGGATCCAGCCTGCCCCGGCCGATCGTCTGCTCGAACATGGCGACATCGTCGATCTCGGCGACCGCGCCTTCGAGGTGATCCACACACCGGGCCATTCACCCGGAGGCATCGCGCTCTACGAGAAGAAGACCGGCGTCCTCCTGTCTGGCGACATCATCTATGACGGCCCGCTGATCGACGACGTCTATCACTCGGATATTCCAGACTACATGGCGACGCTGCTCGCCATGCGCGAGCTCGACGTCTCGGTCGTGCATGGCGGCCATTTCCCGAGCTTCGGCAAGGTGCGCTACCGCCAGCTGATCGACGAGTATCTGGCGCAGAAACGCCAAGCCGGCTGCCATCTGCGGCCCTGAGAACAGCTACGGCATCAATTCGAAATGCCGCGGAAATGCCTGATGCAACAGGAGCAGCATGGTCTTGCGCAGCACATTGGTGTCGCGGCTCGAAGGGTTCAGATGATCCCAGTACCATGCGCCGTGAACCAGATAATTCAGGCTCTCCGACAAGGTGTCGATGTCGACGCCGGTGTAGCCGCCGCTGCGCGAAATCTCGATGAGCAGTTCGCGCGCTTCGGCGGTGTAGGCGAGATCGCTCGGCAGGCCGATCTCATTGTAGATCTGCATGCTCTTGCGGTCGCTTGAGAACACGACAAAGACCGACACCCATTTGGGATGCTGCCGGGCGAAACGCTGCGCACAATCGACGGCGCCCAGCAGCCTTTCGACCGGCGACAGGCCGGGCGCCCGCACCAGGCTGATCCACAGCGCATCATACTGGTCGCTGAGATACTGAAGCACGGCCCGGAACAGGTTTTCCTTGCTGCGAAAATGAAAGACGACCAGCGCGTTGGACGAGCCGACATGTTCGGCGATGCGCTGCATGGTGAGGCTCGCAAGGCCCTCCTCCGCGATGAGCTCGATGGTGGCGTCGATGATGCGCTGCACGCTGGCTTCGCCGCGCTCGCGCCGGCGGTCCTTGGGCGGCGCGGCATCGTTTGCCGCGCCCTTGGTCGTCGCGAGCTTGCGTTTCTCCGGCTTTGCGGTTGCCTTGCGTTGCGCCATTTTCGTCAGGCCTTTCGGACCCATGGCGGAGATATCCCGCCACATAGATTGCCTTGCCATATGGCACGCCGGCTCATCGCGAAATCGCTCAGAGCGATGGGCGCGTCCCGGTGCTCCCATACCATTGCCCCCGGGCCGTTTCATAGGCCAATCCGGCCCGGAAGACATCGGCATCGCTATAGGTGCGGCCGACGATCTGGATGCCTGTCGGCACGCCGCTTGCGGCGTGGCCCGACGGTATGGACAGAACAGGGCAACGGCTCAGCATGTTGAACGGCGTCGTCATCACCCAGCCCAGCGAAGGGTTCACCTCCCTGCCGTTGATTTCGACCGTGTCCCTGGTCTGGTCGAACTCCGCCGGCACCGCGGGCAGCGCGTTTGTCGGGCAGATCAGCACATCGTGGGTCTCCAGCAGCGGGCCGAGCGTCTGGTACATCCTGGCCGCCACGTCCAGCGTCGCGACGAAGTCGGTGGCCTTGGACTTTTGCCCGTCCTCGGCAAACCGCCGGGCATAGCTGGTCATGTCGCTGGCGTGCTCGGCAAGCAGTTGCGACAGCGACGCGCCGAACAGGTGCTCGAGATAGGCCATCCCGGCCTTGAGCACCCCGTCGTCCCAGCCAAGATCGACTTCCTCGACCGTCGCGCCGAGCGAACGGAACACATCGCAGGCGGCGAGCGTATTCTTGCGCACGTCGGGGTCGACCTCGAAGGAACCGAGATCCATGGAAAAGGCTATTCTCCAGCCTTTGATCGGCTTGTAGTCGAGCGGTAGGCGCAGCTTGGGGCGCAGCGTGGCGATGTCGAGCGGGCTCGGTCCGGCCATGACGTTCTGCAGCAGGATGGCATCCCTGACATTTCGCGCCAGCGGCCCGGTGTGGCAGTAGAAATCGAGGTTGAAGGGCGGCTCGTCGGGATTGCGACCGTAAGGCGGCTTGTAGCCGACGAGACCGCAGGCCGAGGCCGGAATGCGGATCGATCCGGCAATGTCCGAACCGGTGGCGATCGATGATGTTCCGGAAGCGAGCGTTGCCGCAGCGCCGCCCGAAGAGCCGCCCGGCGTGAAATCGCGATTCCACGGATTGCGCGTCACCCCCCACCGCTTCGACCAGGTGTATCCGGCACAACTGAATTCTGGCGTCGCCGTGCGCGCATGCACGATGCCGCCGGCCCTCATGATGCGCTCGTTCATCGTCGAGGTGTGGCCGCCTATGGCGTCCCTGGACAGCAGCGAGCCATGCGAGGTCGGCTTGCCCTTGATGTAGCTCTCATCCTTGATGCCGATCGGCAGGCCTTCCAGCGCGCCGGTCCTGGCGCCCCTGGCGTATTTCGCCTCGGCCCGGGCGGCCAGCTTCATCGCTTCCTCGAAATGCGTGAAGGTGAAGCAGTTGATCGCCGATCTGGTGGCTTCGGCGCGGCGAATGGTAGCCTGCATCAGTTCGACGGGCGAGAGGTTCTTTGCCTTGAACAGCCGCAGCGCCTCGTGGGCCGGCATGTAGCAGAGGTCGAGATCGGACATCGGAAATCTCCCGCGATCGCGAGACCGCTCCTGGCATGAAGGGTGCCGGACCGCGGGTCGCGGCCCGGTGACTGTGGTTGGGTTGGTCCGGCGACGCTATTTCTGGAGGTCGGTCCAGATCTTCGTGTAGAGCGCCTGCACATCCGATGGACAGGCCGGCATGAACTGACCCTTGGCGGCAAATTCAGCCGGAACGTCCACTTCCGGCGCCGTCTTCATGTCGTCCGGCATGAAAGCCTCGGAGCCCTTGATGGCGTTGGCGTAGCGGGCGAAAGCCGAGATCATCGCGGCGTTCTTCGGGTCCATGATGAAATTCTGGAACAGCTTGGCGTTCTCGACATTCTTGGCGTCCTTGAGGACGGCGACATTGTCCATCCAGATCGGAAAACCTTCCTTGGGATAGCCGTAAACGATCTTGTCGTTCTGCAGCCGCTCGCGCAGCGATATGCCGTTCCAGTTGACGCCGGCGGCGATGTCGCCCCGGCCCAGGCCGTCGACGGCCGCGTAGTCGAGCGAAAGCCATTTCGCCTTCGCCTCGACCAGCTTGTCGTGCACCTTCTTCAGCACCTGCATGTCGTTGGTGCAATATTTGCCGCCCTCATAGGCGATGGCGAGGAACATGATGTCCCCCATTTCGGGCACGACATTGATCTTGCCGACAAGCTCCGGCGGCGGGTCGAGGAAGATCGCCGAGGTGTTCGGATCGCCGGAATAGACCGACTTGTTCACCGAAATGCCTGTCGTGCCCCACTGCCACGGAACCGTGTATTTGCGGCCCGGATCGAAGGGAACATCGACCCATCGCGGATCGACATTCTTGAAATTCTCCATCTTGTTGGGGTCGGTCTCCAGGAGCAGACCTTCGCTGATCCAGACCGGCACGACGCTGGCCGACGGCACGACGATGTCATAGCCGGACGCGCCCTGGCGGACCTTGGCCAATGCGGTGTCGTTGGAATCATAGTCGGTGACGGTGACCTTGACCTTGTAGGTCTCCTCGAACTTCTTGATGAGGTCCGGGCTGGTGTAGTTGCCCCAATTGTAGATGTTGAGTTCGCCATCGGCGCGGGCAACGCCGGCTGCGGCGAGCAGCGAAAGCCCGACGGCCGCCGCGGTCAGTTTCCAGTTCATGCTAGTGCTCCCATTTTTGGGACCGGCTGCGTCGCCGCCTCGGTCCGTCTCCTGCTGATGAACAAGCGTGGCTGTGCCCTTCGGCCCCAGGCGGGCCGGCTGGCTGTCAAAATATTCCCCTTTTCGCGACCATTCACCGGCGGATGCCCAGCTGGCCAACTTTGGTGGTCTGCGCCAGGATTAATTATAACTAACTATACAGTCAATATCTTTTCGCAGAGATCGCCGCGGCTGGCCCAGTTGTCCTGATAACGTAGCAAGCTGCGAGCCGATGGCAGGCGGCATGGGTATCTCTTTCGCGCTCGGTACGGGCGCCCGGAGTTTCGGCTTTTCAGGCGCTTGCCGCCGATCTGTCCCTAGTCACAATCCGTCGCCGGTACCACTCGAAGGTGCGCCGGATCCCTTCCTCGTAGCTGGTCGTCGCCTCCCATCCAGGAAGAACCTGCCTTGCCAGGGTCAAGTCCGGGCAGCGGTTTGTCGGATCCTGCGGAATTGGCGCATGGTGTTCGATGCGGCTGCCCTGAACAAGCGAGCAGACGAATTTCGCGATACCGAGAACCGAGACCTCGCGATTGTTGCCGATGTTCAGGGGTCCCCGGTATGTGATGCTGTCGCGCCAAAAGAAACGCTCCAGGCCGTCGACGATATCGTCCACATACCCCCAACTGCGCGATTGGGAGCCGTCGCCATGGACAGTCAGGATTCCCGTGGTCAGGGCCTGGCAGACAAAATTCGAAACCGCGCGGCCGTCATCGATGCGCGTTCGCGGCCCATAGGTGTTGAACAGCCTGACGACGCGCACATCGAGCCCGCTGACACGTTGCTCCTCGAAAAGCAGCGCCTCCGTGCAGCGCTTGCTCTCGTCATAGGAGGACCTTGGCCCGGTGCAGTCCACGGATCCCCGGTAGCTCTCCGGTTGCGGCGACATCAGGGGATCGCCATAGACCTCCGAGGTCGAGGCGAAGCAGAAGCGACCGCCGGGCCTGAGCAGCGACAGGAGATTGAGCGCGCCGCCTATATTGGCTTTGATCGTGCGCGCCGGCTCGCGCATGTACCATACGGGCGAAGCCGGTGACGCCAGATGGATGATCTCATCGAAATGCTGGCTGGTCGTGAAGGTCTCGGCATCAGCAATCCGCAGGCTGAGCCGCGGGTCCGAGACATGGGCAATGTTGTCGCGCGATCCGGTCCACAGATTGTCGACGACGACCAGCGTTTCCAGATCGTCACGCCGCAGCAGACGATCGACAAGATGGGAGCCAAGAAAGCCGCAGCCACCAGAAACCAACACGCTGCGCGGCATGCGCGCTCCCCTTTAGAAACACGGCCGGTCAACCCGCCGCAACGCTTGTTTTCCAGAACGACACGGTCCTATCCGGATACGACACGTCTTCTACCAGTGCTTTCGTCGATGCCGCAATTGCAACGATCAAACTTGCGCCAGCCAGGGCTCCGGTCGCCCAGGCATGAAACTGTCGCTAGGGATGGGCCGAGCGTCGGCGGTATCTACGGACGAGTGGCGTATTCCGGCGACCTACAGTGCCCGTTGCGGGCAAGGCATTCCGGCGGCATCGCCGCAGCGCGACGCTGTCGGCAGCGGTCTCATGCTCATATTTTCCGACTGGCGCACAAGCTCGGCGAAGACCAGCGCGAAGCTACCCAGCATGAGAAAGACGATGATCAGGCGTGCTACCGGCAATATGTCGGCCTCGTCTGGCTGGTGCGTGTCCCCGGAGGAGGAATGCGCACAAATCAAAACTGCCGCAGCGTCCTTTTGGCATCCGAAGGATAGAGCGGTGCTGCGGGCGCCCCCACGCCATTCATGCCGGCTAACATGATCGTTCCGCCTTTACGAGACTTTAAGCCCCGCCTTAACCATCACAATCGCTCGCGCCCTGTCATGAAGCGCGATCCGCAGGTTCTGTCGATGCTCGCGCGGCATGCCTAGCGTGCCGGCGCAACGGCTCTCTTTGCAGACCTGCCCGCCCCGTGCTACCCCGGCCCGGGCGCGGCCAGACCTGCCGGCGCCAATCGGTCGCGATCGGGGAGCCATGAGCACAGCCGCCAACAGCATCGCCTTCGTCTCGTCCGACACAGCAGACGCCAAGGCGGCGCTGGAAAGTCTGTCGGCACGCTATGGCCAGTGTCCGGTCGCCGAGGCCGCGGTCGTGGTGGCCCTGGGCGGCGACGGCTTCCTGCTGCAGACCTTGCGCGACACGATGGGAACGGGAAAGAAGGTCTACGGCATGAACCGTGGCACCATCGGGTTCCTGATGAATGAGTACCGTTCCGGAGGGCTCACCGAGCGTATCGCGGCCGCGGTCGCCGAAACCATCCGGCCGCTGGAAATGCTGGCCGTCACCTCGGAAGGCGAAACCGTCTCGGCGCTGGCGATCAACGAGGTTGCGCTGTGGCGCCAATCCTACCAGACGGCCAAGATCCGCATCAGCGTCGATGACCAGATACGGCTCGAGGAACTCAGCTGCGATGGCGTCATGATCGCGACGCCGGCGGGATCCACCGCCTACAATCTTTCAGCGCATGGCCCGATCCTGCCGCTCGACGCACCGCTCCTGGCACTGACGCCGGTCAGCCCGTTTCGCCCGCGCCGCTGGCGGGGCGCATTGCTCTCCAACAAGGCGACCGTGCGCTTCGATATTCTGGAGCCGGAAAAGCGGCCGGTAAACGCCGCGGCGGACCACACGGAGGTCAAGGCGGTGACCTCGGTAACGGTGCGGGAGTCGCCGGCGGCGACCGCAACCTTGCTGTTCGACCCCAATCACTCCTGGAACGAGCGCATCCTTGCCGAGCAGTTCCGTTACTGAGCCGACACAGAGACAAGCGGCCGGATTAAGCATCGCGATTAAGGTTACAGCTTCACAATCGCGCCAATCCCGCCCGTTTCTGTTGACAAATCGCGGACTTGCGCCTAATCGCAATGCCAATCTTGCAAGCGCGTGGCGCTTGCCGCGACGAATAACGTTGCGCCTCCCCGAACCAGCCAAAGACAACAACACTTGTCCTCAGACACCACGATCGCTCAAGAAGCGTTGACCTTTTCAGACCTCGGCCTGTCGCCGAAGGTGCTTTCCGCAGTTACCGATGCCGGCTACACGCAGCCGACACCGATCCAGGCCGGGGCCATCCCGCACGCCTTGCTCGGCAAGGACGTGCTGGGCATAGCCCAGACCGGCACCGGCAAGACGGCCTCCTTCGTGCTGCCGATGCTGACCCGGCTGGAAAAGGGCCGCGCCCGCGCCCGTATGCCGCGCACGCTGATTCTCGAACCGACGCGCGAGCTTGCCGCGCAGGTCGAGGAAAACTTCGTCAAATACGGCAAGAATCACAAGCTCAACATCGCGCTTCTGATCGGCGGCGTGTCGTTCGACGAGCAGGACAAGAAGCTGGAGCGCGGCGCCGACGTGCTGATCGCGACGCCTGGCCGTCTGCTCGACCATCGCGAACGCGGCAAGCTTCTGCTCAACGGCGTCGAGATCCTCGTCATCGACGAGGCCGACCGGATGCTCGACATGGGCTTCATTCCCGATATCGAACGCATCTGCGAGATGATCCCGTTCACCCGGCAGACGCTGTTCTTCTCGGCGACCATGCCGCCGGAAATCACCAAGCTGACGGAAAAGTTTCTGCACGCGCCCGTGCGTGTCGAGGTTTCGAAGGCCGCGTCGGCCGCCACCAACATCACACAGCGGCTGGTCAAATCAGGCTCGAAGCCCTGGGACAAGCGCGAGACGTTGCGCAACCTCATCAAGGCCGAAGACGCTGAGTTGAAGAACGCCATCATCTTCTGCAACCGCAAGGTCGAAGTGTCGGAGCTGTTCCGCTCGCTGCTGAAGCATGATTTCGATGCCGGCGCCCTGCATGGCGACATGGACCAGCGCGCGCGCATGCAGATGCTGGCCAATTTCCGTGACGGCAAGCTGCGCTACCTCGTGGCATCGGACGTCGCCGCGCGCGGCCTCGACATCCCCGATGTCAGCCATGTCTTCAATTACGATGTGCCGATCCATGCCGAGGACTATGTCCACCGCATCGGCCGTACCGGCCGCGCCGGTCGCTCCGGCAAGTCCTTCACCATCGCGACGAAGTCCGACACCAAATATATCGACGCCATCGAACGGCTGATCGGCAACAAGATCGAATGGCATGACGGTGACCTGTCGACGGTCGTGGCCAGCGAAGGCGGCGAGGACGACGCTCCGCGCCGTGGCAAAGGCGCGCCGCGCCGCGCCGGCCGCAAGGACGACGATCGCAAGGACAGAGGCGAGCGCAAGAAGGGCGGCGAACGCCGTGCCAGACACAGCGAGGAAGACGCCTCGACCGTGGTCGCACAGCAAGAACAGCCCGATGTGACTGGGACGGGCGTCGCCGATATCAGCGAGCGGCGCGCACGCAAGGACGCGATCCGTTCGGAAAACACCGAACGCAAATCCTCCGATCGCAACGAACAGCGCGCACCGGAACGCGGTGACACCAGGCCGCAGCGAGACAACAGCCGTCCTGCCCGCCATCGCCACCAGGAAGACAACGACACCACCGTTGGCTTCGGCGACGACATGCCTGCCTTCATGCGCATCGTCGCCAAGGTCTGACTGGGCCAAGCCTGAAATAACCGCCAAGCGATCGGCAAACGATCACTTGGCAAATTGGCACGTCTTTCGGATATCATCGCGAAGGTCGGCAAGGCCGTTGCCTAGCAAGGCAGGCAAGATGTGCGGGAACCTTCCTGCATAGGGCACGAGAAATCGAAGATCTATACCTGCTTGCTGAAAGGCATCGCGTGAATAGAGGCTGCGTCCGCCCGGAGCATTGATGTAGCGCTGGCCGCCAAGTGCCTGAACGATGGCGATCACGCGGGCTTGTGCACGCAAGGCAGGATCGATGCCGAGGCGGGAGCTGCGTACGACGTCCGGTCTGAACTGAAGCGCATCGGCCGTTAGCCGAAGACCTTCCTCGAGAAAATCTGTCACGTCACCAAGGGACCCGGTCAGGTGGCCGTTGATCTGCTCTGCCGCTGGCGTCCGCGCTTGGCATGGCAGGCCGAAGAAAGCCAGCCGCTTGTCCAAGGTGGTTCGGGCATCGTTCGCCCAGCGCAGGTCCTTTATCAGCGCGTCGAAAGGCATCGGCGCAACCGGCAATGTCAGCCAGTGTCCCGGCGTCATTTCGCAGCGGTGCACCCTTCCCCGGCGCGCAAACTGGACATCGTCGAAAACAACGAAGATGTCGCTCGTGGCCATCAGGCGGAAATAACCCGCATAGGGGAAGAAGTATGGCTGCATGACAGCAATGGTGAGCTTGTCCGTCACTGTGTTTCCCCTTCGCCATAGAAGAGATGAGGCAGGCTTCGAACGTGCCGCTGGAAGGCTTGCAGAACCGGAGATGCGAATGACGTGTTGCAGAAGGCGTCGAATTCAGCGCGGTCGCACAGGAAGCTGTGACGGTCGAACTGCTCGCGGCGAAGATAATGCAGCACCCTGATGTCAGCCGCGTCATGCAGCCCGTGCGCCAGCATCTCGTCCGAGTTCGGGCAGTTGTACTCCGGCCCAAGCGGCAAAGGATCGGCTCCAACCGTCAGGATCGCCATTGACAGCGCGATCTGGGCAGAAAAGAAGATGGAGGGTGTATCCTTCAAATAGTCCAATACACGCGCCGTCAGCGGGCGGATCAACGGCTGAATTGCGGTGAATGCCATCTTGTTGAAGACGACGAAACCATAGTTGAAATACGGCGGGCAGCCACCGAACGCTTCATCCGGCGACTGGGAATATCGGAAGGTCAGGGGCGTGTCTGCGAAGCCGAATGCCCCGAGAAGTCGGCGCCACGCCGCGTCATTTTCCGCGCCATTTCTCGAGAATGGCGAGAAATGCGCCGGCAGCCCGGCCACGCTAGGACGGTCGGCGTCGCGCATGCTTTGCAGAAGGCCGTCGATAGGCCGCATCAGGCAGGCGTCAGCGTCCACAAGGATGATGACGTCGCCGCGTGGCGGTTCGGCATAACGGTCGAAGCCCGAGGAAAAGCCCCGATCGCTGACAGCGTGAGGCACGGGACGCCACGTCACCGGGTAGGTCGATGACCATCGATTGACGGCACTGATTTCACTGAAGTCGGCATGCCCCCCGACGGAGACCACAATGGGAGCGGCGGCATAGGCGCCGCCGAGACTGGCTAGCGACAAGGCGGCCAGCTTGACGTTCGAAAAAAACTCCTGTTCGGGCAGGATCGGGATTCGAAATTCGAAAGTCATTCGGGCCTGCTCAGGTCAAATCGCGGGTTGCCCAGCCGATTCCGGCCTCGCCAAACCTGTCGCCATTGTAGAACATCACGTCGCCGGAGGGGCGCTGCATGATGCAGCAATAGGCCTGCATCGAGCTGTCGAATTCGCCGGCGGCCGGCGGATTGCTGAAGATCACAGGCTCGGCTCCACCGACGGTTCCGTTCCGGGCGTCCATGCCACGGGAAAACAGTCGGTAAGCTTCTTTGCCGCTGGCGCGAAAGTCCCGCCCGCGCCTGCTGTACCACAGGCGCATGCCATCAGCCTCATGTGTGATCCAGGGACGCGTCTGGCTGATACCGTCATCAAGATCGTCGCACAGGACGACGCTCGAGCCCGTTTCCCACAGCATGCCATCTGGTGAAAAACAGGTGCGAAGGACGTAGTCCGGCTCCAGCATACCCTTGGTCTCGGTCCAGCCGACACCGCTGGTGTACCACATGCGATAGCCGCCCTCGACCGCACTGACAAAGGGCGTCGAAACGAAATAGGGATCAGCCGGGCTGATGCTACGGATCGGCCCGGCAAATGCTCTCTCGAAACTCAGCCCATCATCACTGACAGCGAGCCCGATCGCTGTCTGGGAGCGGACGTCGAGACGGGGATAGATACCGGAATAGTAGAGATGCACGCGCCCGCCGATCATCAGCGCACAAGACGGCCCCAGCCCGGTGCAGTCGAAACTCCCTGGCGGGCCCCACTCCAGGAGTGGATCGAGATGCTCGTCCAACACACCCATGCCGTCTTCCGGGTCGACATCGACGGCCAGAATGGATGACCGGTTGTCGCTGCTGCGCCCGGCGAAATAGATGCGCCAAAGCCGGGGCGAAAGTGCAAGGACCGTTGGGGACTGTGCGTGACTGGCCCACCACCCTTGTCCCGCCTTTACCGACAGCAATCCCCGCCGGGTCCATTTCCTCTGACGGTCGGGCATCAGCGGAACTTCATCGACTTGATACGGGCGCTGGAATAAGGCTTCGGCAGATCCGCGGGATGACGAACCACACTGTTGGGCGGCACATCGCGCCGGATCATGCAACGGGACTCGATGTAGCTTCCCGCGCCGATCGTGATGCCGTTGTCGACGCCGACCTGGCCACCGATCAGGCTGCACGTACCGACACGGACACCACTCGCTAATCCCACCAGCGACGACACGAAGCAGAAGTCTTCGATGATGGAGTGATGACCCACATGGCTGCCGCTCCAGATGATGATACCCTCGCCGAGGCGAACAAACGGCTGCAGCGTGCAGTTTTCCAGAATGAAGCAGTTGTCGCCAACCGTCTCCGCCATATTGTGGGTCGAGGGATGGATAAACCGCGCAAAGGCGTATCCGCGCGCCCTGCCCTCCCTGTGCCTGTTCTTGCGGAACTCGTTGAGATTCTGGTAGCTGAGCGGACCGAGCAGCTTGACGGCATCAGGCGGGAAGCGCTCCTCAAGCCTTTCCCAGGCGACCACGGGAAGGCCCTTGAACTCGGCTTGCGTGAGGAAGGCTTCGTCGACGGTGAACCCAACGACACGATCCTCGCCGAATCTGTCGAGATAGGCCTTGGCAACTTCGGCGAGCTGCCCTGCCCCAAAAATCACCACGTCCGCCATGCCGCCCCCGCGCCCTACCTTGCATCCCTGGTCTACTCGTCATCACCGTGGATGTCCGGCTATTCGGCAGCCTTGTAGACGTAAACAGTGTATTCGTAGAGTCCGTAGTCGGCGCGGATAAGGTGATGGCGCGACAATTGACTGACGACGAAGCGGCCAATCTGGTCATAGGGCACGTGAAAGAGATCCTCGCGCTCCCAGTCGACGTGTTTCGACATCAGGTTGAAGGCCATTCCCTTGCGAGCATGCGGGAACATTTTTGCCAGCAATCCAGTCATGGCATCGAACATCGTCTCGTAGGCAATGCCGCAACGCTCCGTGAAGACACCGTTCATGATGATGTAGTCGGCCTCGGGCACAGCCGCCCCGTCCTGCATCACGTCCAGGCAATCAAAGGCCACGCCGGGATACTTGCGCCGGCACAGGTCAACGAACCGCGCCGACAGATCGAGCCCCCGGTAGTGCACCTTGCGATCAGTCTGGCGCAAATAGTCGAGGAAATGACCAGCGCCGCAGCCGAAGTCGAGCAGGTCGATCGGGTCGCGCTCGCGCACCGCCTCTGCCATGACGCGATAACGCGTCGCCGCCCCTTCGGCATCGGGCCAGTCGACTCCTTTACATGTGTCTCCGTGCCGCGCCAAACACGCCTCATAGTGCGCAACAAGCGCGCTGTACGGACCAATATCAGTCAATTGTAATATCTCATGGAATTGCCGTATACGTTCGACATGGCCCTGTATACCACGCCATCAACGACGTGAAACGCTGCCCCCCAGTAACTCCGGTCAGATCGGCTCAACACGATGCGCAGTTCGCACCTCCCTTCGCCGCGCCGGCTTCGGATTTGTCTCATCAATCCGCGCTTCCATCCCTCCATCTGGACCCGCGATGAGGTTCTCGCCATTCTACCCGGCGGCAAGCGCAGTTGGATCGTGACGGGCTCCTTGCCGGCACTGGCGGCCCTTGCTCCAGAGCATTGCGATGTCGTCCTGGTCGACGAGAACGTCGAGGACATCGATTTCGAGCACCTCGGCGACTTCGACATCGTTGGCGTGACCGGCATGATCGTGCAGCGTGAGCGCATGTTCGAAATCCTCGATCGGCTCCGCGATCTTCCGGTTACCGCAGTGGTGGGCGGTCCCTATGTCTCGGTATCGGAACCGGAATTTGTCGATCGTTGTGACGTGCGCTTCATCGGCGAAGCCGAGGAGACATGGCCACGCTTCCTGACGGCTTTCGCCCTGGGCGAGTCAGTGCATCGGCGTTACGAGCAAGACGCGAAAACGAACATGGAGACCGTGCCGACGCCGCGATACGACCTGCTGAAATCCGGACGCTACATGGTGGCATCGCTGCAGTTCTCGCGAGGGTGTCCCTTCCTGTGCGAATTCTGCGACATCATAACCATCTTCGGTCGCCGCCCACGCCTCAAGTTGCCCGCGCAAATGATCCTCGAATGCGAGGCGATCGTGAAAGCCGGATTCAGCACCTGCTTCCTGGTCGACGACAATTTTATCGGCAACAAGGCCAAGGCCAAGGAGTTGCTGCGCGTCCTGATCGATTGGCAGCAGGCAAACAACTATCCGCTGGTCTTCTCCACCGAGGCCAGCATCAATCTGGCCGACGATGAGGAAATGCTCGATCTGATGCGGCTGGCCAACTTCCGCCAGGTCTTTGTCGGGATCGAATCGCCCCGCGCCTCGTCATTGGCAGAAACCAGGAAGGTTCAAAACGTCCGCGGCGACTCCATGATCGAGAAGTTGCAACGCATTCGCGGCGCGGGACTGGTGATTCAGGCCGGCTTCATCGTTGGATTCGATGCCGATGACGAAGCGATCTTCGACGAGCAGTTCGCGTTCATTCAGCAAAGCGGCATCGCACCGGTTACCGTAAGCATCCTGTGCCCGATCCCGACGACTCCACTTTACGACCGGCTGAGGACCGAAGGCCGGCTGGATCTCAGTGACCCTCATGTCAGTTTTCATCCCAAGAACATGACGCGCGAAGTCCTCAAGGCCGGCTACGACAAGTTGGTGCGGCGTCTGTATGAGCCGGATGCCTATTTCGATCGCCTGGTCGACGGGTATGCCGGATCGCCGGGCTTCCGTCGCAGCCGGGCCGCCCAGGCGATGTTGGTTGGAAGAGAGCGTTCCGGCATGGGCCGGCTCGCAGAACTGGCTGCGGCCGCTCTGACGGCCACCCGTCTTCTTGGAACCCTGATTGCCAAGCGACAGGCCATATCGCTTGGCAGCGCCTATGTCAGGCATTGGCGCCGCAATCGTCGTCTCTGTGGCCGTGAGGCGATACCATTCGGCAGCTTCGTGTTTCTTTGCATCGAGCATTGGCATTGCTACGTTATCTCGCAGACCAGCATCTGGTTCCAGATCGGCAGCAGCCGGCCCGAAACGATGCGGCCATTGCCCGCCAATGAAGATCTTTACCTGCCCAAGATTGCCGACGGTCGCAAAGCTTCATGACGGGCAGACTATGGGATGCCGATCCCGATCCAGCGCCTGATGTCCCGGTCGCCCGCCCGCGCCTGCCAACGACGGACGACATCCTGCCCTATCTGCGCGAGATCGACGCGAACCGCTGGTACAGCAACAACGGTCCGCTAAATCAGCGCTTCCAGGAAGCTCTCAGGGCACGGATCGCGGTGGGTCATGTCGTGTGCCTGGCAAACGCAACGCTGGGGTTGGCGCTGGCGCTGATGGCGCAGAAACCGGCGAACGGCAGTCTCTGCATGATGCCGTCCTGGACCTTCGCCGCCAGCGCGCATGCGGCGGTCCTCGCAGGGCTCGTTCCCTGGCTTGTCGACGTCGACCTCGACACCCAGCAATTGTTGCCAGAGGCGGCGATGCAACTCCTCAGTCAGGCTCCTGGCAAGGTCGGTGCCGTCATGCCGGTCATGCCATTCGGTGGCCCGATGGATGCCGCGAACTGGGATCGGTTCAAGAGCGATACCGGTCTTGCCGTGGCAATCGACGCGGCCGCGGCCTTCGATTCACTGACGCCATCGCGGGTTCCGGCAGTCGTCAGCCTGCATGCCACCAAGGCACTCGGCGTTGGCGAAGGTTGCTTCATCGCGTCCGATGACGGCGCTCTGATCGACGAAATTGTGAAGAGGGCCAATTTTGGTTTTGCAAATTCGCGCGAGGCGGCATCGCCGGGGTTGAATGGCAAGCTCAATGAGTACAGCGCGGCCGTCGGCCTCGCCGCACTGGACGGTTGGGCACTTACGCGTGCCGCCTACCAGCGTGTTGCCAGAGGCTATTGCCGCTCGTTTGATTCGGCTTCCGGGTTGAACGTGCAGGATGGATTCGGCGAACGCTGGATATCCTCCACCGTTACCGTTGGCCTGCCGTCGGGTTCGATGGAAAGGGCGCTCATGGTGCTGACGCAAGCCGGTATCGGTGTCCGTCGATGGTGGGGCGGCGGCCTGCATCGGCACACAGCCTTCGAACATTTTCCCAGAGTACCACTGCCGGCCACCGAGGCGCTTGTTGCGACTCAACTGGGCCTGCCTTGCTGGACAGATCTTCCGGATGAAGCAATCTCGCGTATCTGCTCCATTCTCATCGACGCGCTGACAGCGGGCTGACGCAATATCTTAAGTGGGCTTACAACAAAAACGGCCCACGCGAAGGGCCGTTTTGTGGCCGGACAGACAGTTGGCGACCGCCAGCACCCGGCCCTACGACCGATTGAAATTGTGCTGGTCGCCGCCGTCGAATCGGTATGGCCGAACACGTCGACGGTCGTCTGGCGGAACTTCTTCAGGACCAACCGCAACCGAATTCAGCGCCGACATGCATTGGCCTGGCCGGCCGCTACATCGGCCCAGGCATCATCTTGGTCGGCTTCTCCAGCATCGGAAAATCGGCCTTGTTGCATTTCACGTTCGGATTCGTCGGACTGAACATGCCGTTCGGATTGTCCCTGAACAGCCAGGCGTGAAGATCGTAGTGGACGAACTCCCTCGGGATGAGCGGGTAGTGTCCCTCCATCGGGCCCATGAATTTCTGGCCAAACAGTGTGGGAGCCTCCTTGGTGTCCGGTGTCAACGGCACCAGCCATTCCACGCCGACCAACTTCAGGCCTTTCTTGGTCGGCTCGTAGATCAGCACGTTGGGCTTCATCGGGTCGAGCTTCTGGCCGACGCTTGGGACGTTGACGAAATGGACGCCCATGGCGCCTTTTGGGTAATCCATCGAGCCCGGTATCTTTTCGCCACTGTAGAAGACGCAGCCGACCGTCGACAGATAGAGGTCGCGGACAGCTGCGGTGTAGTCTTCATACTTGGCCAAAGATTTCTTCAAGGCTTCGATGTCGGCCTTGTTGGCGTCCTCGGCCCGAGCCGTAGTGACGCCCAACCATGCGCCAAGGAGACCTGTCAAAGCGAGGACGCCGCAGCGCCCAAGGCTGGCTGTTCTTGTCATGCATTCCTCCCAGATTTCTGATCTGGCCGTGCAAGACCGAGGCAGGAAAAAATGCTGATCGCGCGGCCAGTAGTACCGCCTCATCCCCTCCGGAACAGCGACAATACTATTCCTTTCCACGGCTGCGGGGAACTTGTTATTTAGAACTAGCTAATACGCCGGCGTACCAATCCGAAAGAGCGCAGGACGTCCGCTTAAACAGAAACGGCCCCCATGTGGGGGCCGTTTCGCATTCGCTTGCCGAACAGATCGTCAGGTGAGCGGCGACAGCTGGATCTCGACGCGACGGTTCTGCTCGCGGCCGGCGGCGGTCGCATTGGAAGCGATCGGCCGCGTCTTGCCGAAACCGGTGACGGCGAAGCGGCGCTGATCGACGCCCTGACCGGACAGATAGTTGGCAACCGCGAGTGCGCGGCGCTGCGACAGGTCGAAATTGTGCTGGTCGCCGCCGGTCGAATCGGTGTGACCGAAAACATCGACCGTGGTCTGCTTGAATTTCTTCAGCACCAGCGCAACCGAGTTCAGCACCGGATAGAAGCCGGGCTTCACCGCATCCTGATCGACATTGAAGGTGATGTCCGACGGCATGTTGAGGATGATCTGGTCGCCGCTGCGGGTGACGCTGACACCGGTGCCCTCGAGCTGCCGGCGCAGTTCAGCTTCGTTCTGATCCATGGTGGCGCCGATGGCGCCGCCGGCCAGCGCACCGATGCCGGCGCCGATCAGCGCGTTGCGGCGGTCATTGCCCCCGGCAAGCAGACCAAGGCTGGCACCTGCAAGGGCACCGAGACCGGCACCCGCGGCCGTGTTGGAAATCTTCTGGTCGCCGGTATACGGATCGGTAGTGGTGCAGGCGCTCACCAGCAAAGCCGTCGCCACGACGACGAGCACAGTCTTCTTCATAGATGGTCCCTCTCCAAGTCGCGCCTTTTTCGACGGCGCCAAATCAGCCCTTGCCGCGACTTGTACCATGAATTGCGGCGAAAAACGGAATGGGAAAAGCGCCCGCGACGGCTTTTCCCAGGATCAGTTACCAGAGATTCTTGCCGTCAATGACCACCACTTCCACCTTGTCGAGATTGAAGTCGTCGAACAGCCGCGAGTTGACGCTGATCTTCGGATTGTCGAAATCCGGCTCGCCGGTCGACCAATCCGGCGTCTCGGTGAACGTGCCGCAGCCGCAGTTGGCGCAAAACCCATGTTTCACGGTTTTCGAGCCCCACTCATAGAAGGAGACGTTTTTCAGTGGCGTGATGAGCTTGAACTGCGACGGAGTATAATAGGCCCAGAGCGAGCCGCGTTTCGAGCAGAACGAGCAGGTGCATTGCGTCACCGTTTCCGGTGCCTCTGAAACCTCGAATGTCGTCGCCTTGCAGTGGCAGCTTCCCTTGATGGTCATCAACATCACCTCTCCATTGTCGGCCGCCCACGCGGCAGGGCACCATAAAGAAGCGATCCTGACAACTGCCTGCAGGCTCCGCCCCTGAACAGCAGGCAGCGAACTCAGTAGGACGGGGGCGGCACGAACAGGCAGATGGTCTTGCCGGCATCCAATCCGGCCTCATGCGCGCACCAATGGTATTCGCCGTCCGGCGAATCCTTGATGCGCCTGTCGCTGTAGGCCAGCACCTCCCCGGTGTCCTTGATGACATAGCCTTCCGGACGCTCGCTGATCGAGGTCTGCGACACCTCGCGGCAGTCGTAATTCGCGCAGCAGGCGAACGGATAACTCCAGCCTTGCGGCTTGGCCGCGGTCGGCTTGGCGTCGTGCGCCATCGCCGGCGCCGACAGGAGCGCGACCACCGCGCAAAAGGGAAGGACAAGCTGGCCAACCAACGGAACGGCGATGGCCGATCTGGAACTGGCAGCAAACATGGCAACGCTCCTTTCAAACGAGGTTTCAAGCGTTTCGCTTGCCCGTTCCCGGAACGTGTCTTCCCAGCGGCCAATGGTCAGCAGATATGCCGCGACCGGCCATAAATGCTTTTGTCTCCTCCTGCCGCAAATGGTGAGCCGAAAAGTGAGTCGGCGCAAGAAATTGCTGCGTGGAGGCTGCGCCCGTTGCTGGCCGCCCAAGGCCGCAAACGTGCCCTTCATGACCACGCCAAGTCGTCGGGAGTGATGGACCCGCTTGGTCCACGAAAGTGCGAGCGGGTGCTATGGCCTAGTGGCGGACGGTGCTAGTCCAGATCCGCCACGGCCTCGCCCGCGCCGCCTTCGATGCGTTGCGACAGCGAGGCTTCCATGAAATCGTCCAGGTCGCCATCGAGCACGCTCGACGGGCTGGTGCTTTCGACGCCGGTGCGCAGATCCTTGACCAACTGGTAGGGCTGCAACACGTAGGAACGGATCTGGTGGCCCCAGCCGATGTCGCTCTTCGAGGCTTCGGTGGCGTTGGCGATGGCCTCACGCTTCTTCAGCTCTTCCTCGTAGAGGCGCGAGCGCAACATCTCCCAGGCCTTCGCCCGGTTCTTGTGCTGCGAACGCTCGGCCTGGCAGGCGACCGCGATGCCGGTGGCGATATGGGTGATGCGCACGGCCGAATCGGTGGTGTTGACGTGCTGGCCGCCCGAACCCGACGAGCGATAAGTGTCGATGCGCACGTCCGATTCGGAAACATCGATCTCGATCGTGTCATCGATGACGGGATAGACCCAGACGCTGGCGAAGGAGGTGTGCCGGCGCGCATTGCTGTCATAGGGCGAAATGCGGACCAGGCGGTGGACGCCGGATTCGGTCTTCAGCCAGCCATAGGCATTGTGGCCCTTGATCATCAGCGTCGCGGACTTGATGCCGGCTTCTTCGCCGTCATGCACTTCCAGCACCTCGACCTTGAAGCGGCGGCGTTCGGCCCAGCGCGTGTACATGCGCAAAAGCATCGAGGCCCAGTCCTGGCTTTCGGTGCCGCCGGCGCCGGCATGGATTTCGAGATAGGTGTCGTTGGCGTCGGCTTCACCCGACAGCAGCGTTTCGACCTGTCGGGCCTTGGCCTCGCCCTGCATCGAACGGATTGCCGCCTCGGCCTCGGCGATGACGCCCTCGTCGCCCTCTTCCTCGCCGAGCTCGATCAGGCCGATATTGTCTTCCAGCGCCTGGGTCAGGCCCTTGACCGCCGCAATGCCCTCCTCGAGGCCCTGGCGCTCGCGCATCAGCTTCTGGGCTTCCAGCGGTTCGTTCCAGAGGCTGGCGTCCTCGGCCCGCACATTCAGGTATTCAAGCCGCTTTATGGCCTGATCCCAGTCAAAGATGCCTCCTCAGCAGGGTTATCGCCTGCCTGATCTCGTCGACAATATTCTGCGTTTCCGCGCGCATGGCCTGGTGTTTTGTCCTGTTGCTGAAGTGACGCCTCGGTCGGCGGGATACATAGGGACGGCGCCGCCATGTGTAAAGCGAAATGGGCCGGCCCCAAGGCCAGCCCAGCGATCCGCATCCGGCCCGTCAGTAGAGCCCGCCGCCGCCGTCCTGGATGGCCTGGTTGGCCTGCGGCGACAGTGCGCCGCCCGACGCGTTGGAGCCGTCGGCGCCCATGCCGATCACCCAATAGCTGTCGGCGGGACCGGTGCCCGGCTTGAAGGCCTCGATGATGGTGCCCGGATCGCCCGACGCGGCACGCATACCCGTCTTGCGATTGATGGCGATCAGGTTCATGCCGTCCGGAACCTTGAAGTCGACATTGGGCGTGCCGTCCAGCGCCACGCGCATGAAATCCTTGAAGATCGGAGCGGCGAGACCGCCACCGGTGGCGCCATGACCAAGGCCGCGCGGCGTGTCGTAGCCCATGTAGAGGCCGACCACGAGGTTCGGCGTGAAACCGATGAACCAGGCGTCCTTTTCGTCGTTGGTGGTGCCGGTCTTGCCGGCAATGTGGCGGCCGAGTTCGCCGATGGTGGCGCCGGTGCCGCGCTGGACCACGCCTTCCATCATCGAGGTGATCTGATAGGCGGTCATCGGATCGAGCACCTGCTCGGAATTGTCGACCAGTTCCGGCTCCGGCTGGTTCTTCCATTCAGGCGCGTTGCAGCCTTCGCAGCCACGCTCATCCTGCTTGAACACGGTCTTGCCGTAGCGGTCCTGGATGCGGTCGATCAGCGACGGTTTGATCGACTTGCCGCCATTGGCCATGATCGAATAGGCCGAAACCATGCGCATGACGGTCGTCTCGCCGGAGCCCAGCGCCATCGGCAGATACGGCGCCAGATGGTCATAGACGCCGAAGCGCTCGGCATATTCGACGACCAGCTTCATGCCCATGTCGTTGGCAAGCCGCACCGTCATCAGGTTTCGCGACTTCTCGATGCCGGAGCGCAGGGTTGCCGGCCCGGCGACGGTGCCGTCATAGTTCTTCGGCGTCCAGGTCGTGTTGCCGCTCTGTATGGTGATCGGTCCGTCCATGATCACCGAGGCGGGCGTATAGCCATTGTCGAGCGCCGCCGAATAGACGATCGGCTTGAACGAGGAGCCCGGCTGACGCATCGCCTGGGTGGCGCGGTTGAATTCGGACTGCGCGTAGGAGAAACCGCCAACCATGGCCAGCACGCGGCCGGTGTGCGGATCCATGGCGATCAGGCCGCCTTCCACCTCGGGAACCTGGCGCAGGCTGTAGGCATTGTCGGAGCCTTCGTTCTTCTGCACGAAGATGACGTCGCCGGGTTTCAGCACATCGGCCGGCGACTTGGCCTTGACCGTCTTGCCGTCGACCATATGGCGCATGGCAAAGCCCATGTCGTCCTTGCTGACGGTGCCTTCGACCCGTTCCTTGACGATGTCGCCCGATGCCTGGCGCGCGGGCTGCAGGCCTATCGAGAGGCCTGATGCCGAGGAGTCGAGCACGACGGCGAGCGACCATTCAGGGACGTCCTCCAATCCCTTCACGGCGCCCAGCGGGACGCCCCAGTCGCCGGACACGTCGATTGACGTCACGGGCCCGCGATAGCCGCGCAGCGTATCGTATTTGATCAAGCCGTTCTGCATCGCCTTGCGGGCGATGAGCTGAACTTTCGGATCAAGCGTGGTGCGAACGGACAAGCCGCCTTCGTAGAGCGCGTTCTCGCCGTAGCGGCCGATGATCTGGCGACGCACCTCCTCGGTGAAGTATTCACCGGCGAACAGATAGGTGCCGGTCCGGCGCGGCGTCACGCCGAGCGGCTCGGCCTTGGCCTTGATGCCTTCCTCGCGCGTGACGTAGCCATTCTCGACCATCTGGTCGATGACCCAGTTGCGGCGCTCGATCGCGCGATCGGCATGCTTGAAGGGATGGTAGTTGTTGGGACCTTTCGGCAGCGACGCCAGGTAGGCGGCCTCGGCCACGGTCAGCTCGTTCACCGACTTGTCGAAGTAGGTGAGCGCCGCGCCGGCGACACCGTAGGCGCCGAAACCGAAGAAGATTTCGTTGAGGTAGAGCTCGAGGATACGATCCTTGGGATAGGCCTGCTCGATGCGGAAGGCCAGGATCATTTCCTTGATCTTGCGCTCGTAGGTCTGGTCCGCGGTCAACAGGAAGTTCTTGGCCACCTGCTGGGTGATCGTCGAGGCGCCGACCTGGCGCCTGCCCGAGCCGAAATTCTGCAGGTTGACGATGATGGCGCGGCCAAGGCCGGTCACGTCGATGCCGGGGTGGTTGTAGAAGTTCTTGTCTTCCGCAGACAGGAAGGCCGCCTTGACGCGATCCGGGATAGCCTGAATCGGCAGATACAGGCGCCGCTCGCGCGCATATTCGGCCATCAGCGATCCATCCGAGGCATGGATGCGCGTGGTCACCGGCGGCTCGTATTTGGCCAGCACCTCGTAGTCGGGCAGATCCTTCGACAGATGGCTGATGTAAATCGCAACGCCCGCCGCGACCAGAAGGGCCAGCGTCGTGCCGATGCCGAAAAAATAGCCAATGAGACGAATCATACCCGCTCCAGTCCTTGGTTCGGGAATTTCCTAAACGAAGCCGCCTTCCACGCAAGCTTTCGAGCCGGTCCCAATCCGTATTCGAAAACCCATGTCGCCACCATGTGGACAAAATACGGCAAGGCCCGACTTCGTGACCGCCCGCCGCAAAATAAAGGCACCGGGTGTTGTCATACAGCAACGCCGCCTCTGGTTGCAGGCGCCGCAAGACATGTCAACCTCCGGTTCCGACCCCGGCCCTGGCGGATGCGAACAGTGCAACGGCATTGGTGATGCTTTGTGCCGCCTTGCCGCGCCATTCCGCGTTAAGCAGCTGCGCCTCGTCCTTGGCATTCGAGAGATAGCCGAGTTCGACCAGAACCGATGGCACGTCCGGCGCCTTCAGCACCTTGAAGCCCGCGGAACGCTGCGGATTGTTGATGAGACCGACGCTGGTCGACAGCTGGCCGACCAGCGTGTGGGCGAAACTCATCGAGAAGGTGTGCGTCTCACGGCGGATCAGGTCGATCAGGATATCGGTCACTTCCTTATTGTCGTCCTTGATGACCATGCCGGCGAACTGATCGGAGAGATTTTCGCGGTCGGCGAGCGCCTGCGCCTCGGGATCCGACGCCTTGTCGGAGACGGTGTAGACGGTGGCGCCGCGGATGCCCTTGACGCTGATCGTATCGGCATGGATCGAAATCAGCAGGTCGGCCTCATGCTGGCGGGCGATGCGCACGCGGTCGTCCAGACGCAGATATTCATCGGTGTCACGGGTCATGAAGACATCGTATTTGCCGATGGCCGCGAGCTTGTCGCGCAGCTCCGTGGCGAAGGCCAGCGTGACGTTCTTCTCGATGGTGCCGTTCAGACCCTCGGCGCCGCCGTCGACGCCACCATGGCCGGGATCGATGACGACGGTGAAGCGGTGGCCGGGATTGGAGACCGGTCCGGTGCCAACCCGCCCGCCCTTGTCGGTCGAAACCGTCGAGCCGGTGGTCAGCGCCTGGTTGGCAAGGGCGGCGTCGAACTCCCGTTCGGAGGCGGCCGACATGTCGATGGCAATGCGGTAGCCGGTTCCGTCCTCATTCTTGAGCACATCCAGCTTGTCGACGGCGAACGGCCCCTTGCCGGTGACGATCAGCCGGGAAACGCCCTCGCCGAGCGCGCCCAGCCGCACACCCTTGACCAGGCCCCGCGGCTTCAAATCCTTGGCGTCGATGGCCAGCCTGGTGTTCGCCAGATCGATGACCAGACGATTGGGTCCGCGCAGCAGAAACCATTTGATATCAGGCTCGCGATCGAAATCCATGACGATGCGCATCTTGGTGGCATCGCCCGCCATCTTGTAGCCTTTTGCCACCAGCGGCGCATCGGCGGCGTCGGCAACGGAGAAAAAGGCTTGGGAAATCACCACCAGCAGCGACAGGCATAGAGCGGCAAGAATCCGGCTGCCAACACGACATCCCTTGTCTGTGAAGTCTGCCAGTCCCATCTCTCTTCCAGTCGCTCCCGGTTTGGCGCCAGGCGCCCGCTCGTTTCGTCGAAGTGCCGGTTAGGCCGCGAACTCGATTAACGATTGGTATCCAGAGAAGGTTAACCAAGCCTTTTCACGCAGGGTTCGGACCCAAGCTTACGTTACGGAACTGCTTTTTGCCGGCATCGGAAATCGGGGTTGCCTTCCACCCCGCCAAATCATAAAAGCGATAGTGGATCACTGCAATCCTGGAACCGCCCTCCTCCGCAGCTTCCTGCTACAGGGTCAGATGAAAGGCGGCTCCTTTCGCTTCACGCGAAAAGGCTTCAGGTGATTGCGACGAATTTCGCAGGTGTGCTCCCGTGGCGGGGGAATCACCTGCGTGAGGAAAACGGCCGGGTTTGTTCCCGTGCCGGCTCTGTATGAGCAAACAAGCTGGTCCGGTTTCCGGGCTTTGGTTCAAAAGGTTCCGCTGGTGACGATGGCTTCAAGCGCAATCATGGAAAGGTCCGCATCAAACCGCGCCAGTATGGCAGCGGGCGGCACCGCCATGACACGCGGGCACCGTCCGGCGGACATTCAATTATCCGGCACCCACTCTCCAGACACACAGCAGCGGGCTTTACCCCGCCAGCTGCGGCTGACGGCTGCCGGGGGGAAACGAAATAATGCCCAACAAAATGCTGATAGACGCCTCCCACCCGGAGGAAACACGCGTTGTCGTCGTACGCGGTAGCCGTATCGAAGAATTCGACTTTGAATCCCAGGACAAGAAGCAGCTCAAAGGAAATATCTACCTCGCCCGCGTAACGCGCGTCGAACCCTCCCTTCAGGCAGCCTTTGTCGAATATGGCGGCAACCGTCACGGTTTTCTCGCCTTCAGTGAAATACACCCCGACTACTACCAGATCCCGGTCGCCGACCGTCAGGCGTTGCTGCGCGCCGAAGCGCAGGAAGCCGAGGACGAAGAGGACGAGGATGGTGACGGCGATGACCGCCAGAGCCGCGATCGCGGACGGCGCGGACGCCGGCGCGGCGGCAAGAGCCGCGAGCGCGGTGAGCACAAGCGCGATACGGGCGAGGCAGGCGAAGGCTCCGGCGAGCCAAGCGAAGGCAACGACGGCGGCGACATCGCTGTCGAGGAGATTTCACCCGAGATCATCGAACACGCAGCCGATACATCGGAACATTCAGATCCCTCGGGGCATGCCGATACATCAGGCCATGATGAAGGTTCCGCCGAGCAGGACGAAACCGAAACCCGCGAGGGTGGTCCGACATCGATCGCCGCCGCGGTCGAAGGCGATGTGATTTCCGAACCTGTCTCGCAGACGGAACAGGCCTCTGAAACCACATCCAGCGACAATGATCGCGGCATGCTGGAGGAAGTACAGTCCTTGCATCCCGACGATCACGAGGTCGAATCGGTCGGCGCCGAGGATGCTCTGGAAGAAGTGCGCAACCGTCGCAAGCCGGTGCGCCGCCAGTACAAGATCCAGGAAGTGATCAAGCGCCGGCAGATCCTGCTGGTTCAGGTCGTCAAGGAAGAGCGCGGCAACAAGGGCGCCGCACTCACCACCTATCTGTCGCTTGCCGGCCGCTATTCGGTGCTGATGCCGAACACGGCGCGCGGCGGCGGCATTTCGCGCAAGATCACCAGTGCGGTCGACCGCAAGCGCCTGAAGGAGGTCGTTGCCGATCTCGAAGTGCCGCAAGGCATGGGCGTCATCCTGCGCACCGCCGGCGAGAGCCGCACCAAGGCCGAGATCAAGCGCGACTACGAATATCTGATGCGGCTTTGGGAAAACGTCCGCAGCCTCACCTTACAATCGACGGCCCCTGCCCTGGTCTATGAGGAAGGCAGCCTGATCAAGCGCTCGGTGCGCGACCTCTACAACAAGGATATCGACGAGATCCTTGTCTCCGGCGAGGAAGGCTACCGCGAAGCCAAGGACTTCATGCGCATGCTGATGCCGAGCCACGCCAAGGTGGTTCAGCCGTTCCGCGATACGACGCCGATTTTCGTGCGCAACGGCATCGAGGCGCAGCTCGACCGCATGCTGCAGCCGCAGGTGACGTTGAAGAGCGGCGGCTACATCATCATCAACCAGACCGAGGCCCTGGTTGCCATCGACGTCAATTCGGGCCGCTCCACCAAGGAGCACTCGATCGAGGACACCGCCCTCCACACCAATCTGGAAGCGGCCGAGGAAGTAGCCCGCCAGCTCAGGCTGCGCGATCTTGCCGGCCTGATCGTCATCGACTTCATCGACATGGAGGAGAACCGCAACAACCGCTCCGTCGAGAAGCGGTTGAAGGATCACCTCAAGAACGACCGGGCCCGCATCCAGGTCGGCCGAATCTCGCATTTCGGCCTGATGGAGATGTCACGCCAGCGCATCCGCGCCAGCGTGCTGGAATCGACCATGAAGCCCTGCCCGCATTGCGGCGGCACCGGCCATGTCAGGTCCGATTCTTCCGTCGCGCTGATGGTGGTGCGGGCGATCGAGGAATTCCTGCTCAAGGATTCGCGCAGCCACATCACCGTGCGCACGCCGGCGGCGACCGCGCTCTACGTACTCAACCACAAGCGCGGCACGCTGGTGGAACTCGAAAGCCGTTTCGGCCTGACCATCACCATCGAGGCCGACGATACGGTTGGCGCGCAGCATTACGCGATCTTCCGCGGCGCGCTGGCCGAGAAGCCCGAGGGCTTCGTCGAGGTGCGCAGCCTGCCGGCCTATGTCGAGCCGGAAGAGCCCGAGGACGAGATTGCCGTCGTCGAGGAAGACGATGAGGTCGTGGTCCAGGCCGAGCAGCCGCGCCAGCAGCCGCAGCAGCAGCCGCGGCCTGCCGGCAGCGAAGATGGCGAAGGCCGCGACCGCAAGCGTCGCAAGCGCCGCAGACGGCGCGGTGGGCGAGATCGCGACCGCGAGCATGGCGCCCCGACGGACGGGGCATCCACCTCCACTCCGGCCGGCGATTTCGCCGGCGCGGCAGACGTGGCAGGCGATGACGACGGCGAACAGGACGACGACGCCCCGATCGTTGCCAGCGCGTCCGACGAGGCGGTGCAGGCCGCCGATGACAGCCAGGGCAAGAAGCGCCGGCGCGGCAAGCGCGGCGGCAAGCGCAACCGTCGCGAAGACGGTGAAGGCGAGACCGAGGCAAGCGCCAATGAGGCGACCGAGGCTTCCGAAGCCGATGCTTCCGAAAGCGAGCCTGCCTCGATCGAGCCGGTGGCTGTTGCTGCCGCGACGGAAGAGCCGGTGGCCGCGGTGAGCGAAGAGGTGGCGAGCACCGAGAAGCCCAAGAAGCCGCGTCGTGCAGCCAAGCCGAAGAAGGCAGCCGCCGAAGCCGTGGCCGAAACGACCGTCGCCGAAGCGGCCGCGGAAACGCCGGTCGAAACACCGGTGGCGGTTGTTGAAGAGACAGCGGTTGCACCCGTTGCGGAAGAGCCTTCCAAGGCCCGTCCGTCCAGGCGCAAGCCCGCGGCAATCGATGCACCGGTGGTGCCGGTGGTGTCCTCGACCGTCGCCGATGAGCCGGAAGCCAAGACCGAAGAAAAGCCGAAGCGCGCCGGCTGGTGGCAGCGGAAGGGCTTTTTCTAGGCCTTTCAACTGGTTGAAGTGGCTTTTTAATAAGAAAATCCCGCGCCGATCGAAAGACGGCGCGGGATTTTTCACATCGGGCGTTCCAACCGTTGGCGAAACGCTGGCTAAGGCGCGAAGATCGACCAGTTCATCATCCTGGCCAGCTTTTCCAGCGCGATCGAACCCAGCTTGGAATTGCCGTTGGCGTTGAGACCGGGCGACCACACCGCAAGCGATGCCACACCCGGCACAATGCCCAATATGCCGCCGCCGACGCCGCTTTTTCCCGGAATGCCGACACGGAAGGCGAAATCGCCGGAGCCGTCATAGTGGCCGCAGGTCAGCATCATGGCGCCGATCCGGCGCGCCCGTTCGGCCGACACCACGGAATGGCCGGTCGCCGGGTTCCTGCCGCCATTGGCGAGGAAGCGGCCGGCCATCGCCAGCTGCCGGCAACTCATGGCTATGGCGCAATGGTGGAAATAGACGCCCAACGCCAGTTCCGGCGCATGATGAAGATTGCCGAAGGATTTCATGTAGTTGGCGAGCGCGAAGTTGCGATAGCCGGTGGCACGTTCGGACGCCGCGACCTCGTGGTCGATGATGATGCTCTCGTCGTCGGCAAGAAACTGGATGAAGCGCAGGATCTCGCCGATCGCCTCGCGCGGCTGGTGACCGGCAAGCAGTATGTCGGAAATGACGATGGCGCCGGCATTGATGAACGGATTGCGCGGAATGCCGTTCTCGTGCTCGAGCTGGACGATCGAGTTGAACGGGTTGCCCGAAGGCTCGCGCCCTACCCGCTTCCACAGCGCGTCGCCGACATTGCCGAGCGCCAGCGTCAAGGTGAACATCTTGGAGATGCTCTGGATCGAAAATGCCTGGTCGGCATCGCCCGCCATCAGCACGCGGCCGTCATTGGTGACGGCGGCAATGCCGAATTTCCTTGGATCGACCTTGCCCAATTGCGGAATGTAGGTGGCGACATCGCCACGATCGGTGCGTTCGGCCATTTCGGCGGCGACCTCAGCCAATGCCTGATCAAGTTTGGGGGCCTGTTCGAGTTTGGTGGCCTGTTCGAGTTCCGGCATGGCGCTACCTCAACCAGCGTTCGATGCGCGCCATCGCCTCGACCATGTCATCGTGGCTGCCGGCATAGGAAAACCGCATCGTGCGATGTCCGGCCTGGGTGTCGAAGTCGCGGCCGGGCGTCGCCGCCACATGCGCATCGGCCAGCATCTTGCGCGCGAAGGCCATGCTGTCATTGGTGTGGCGGGTGACATCGCAGAACGCATAGAAGGCGCCGTCCATGGGCGCGGCCAGCGGGAAGCTGAGTTCCGGCAGGCGTTTCATCAGCAGTTCACGGTTCCAGGCATAGCGGCCCTTGACCGCTTCCAGCTCTTCGGTAGCGGCAAAGGCTTCGATCGCGGCGATCTGCGACAGTTCCGGTGGCGAAATGTAGAGGCTCTGGGCGATGCGTTCGACCGGCCGCACCAGCGCTTCCGGCAACACCATCCAGCCGATGCGCCAGCCGGTCATGCAATAGTATTTCGAGAAGGAATTGATCACCGTGACGCTATTGCCGAAGGCAAGTGCGGTGGTGTCGGGCGCACCATAGGCCAACCGGTGGTAGATCTCGTCGGAAATGACGGCGATGCCCAGTGCCTCCGCCGTCTCGACCAGCGTCGACAGTTCGTCGGCCGGTATGACGGCTCCGGTCGGGTTGGCGGGACTCGCGAAAAGCACACCCTTCAACGGCTTCTCGCGATGCGCGGCCTCCAGGTGACCGGCATGCAGATAGGCTGCGTCGCCAAGCGCGATCTCGACCACATCGATGCCGAGTGCCGCCATGATGTTGCGATAGGCGGGATAGCCGGGTGCCGCGATGGCAACGCGATCGCCCGGATCGAACATCGCCAGGAAGGCGAGATTGAAGGCCGCCGACGAACCCGTGGTCACCGCGATCCGCGCGGGCTCGACTTCGAGCCGATAGTGATCCGCGTAATGCGCTGCGATCGCCTTGCGCAGTCCAGCCAGCCCCAGCGTGTCGGTGTAGCCGATGCGGCCGACCTGCAAGGCCTCGGCCGCGGCGGCGCGAACCCGCGCGGGCGCCGGGTCGGACGGCTGCCCGACCGCCATGGAGATCACCGGCACGCCTTGCGCCTTCAGCCGGTTCGCTTCGGCCAGCACATCCATGGCGTGGAATGGCTCGACATTGCCGCGACGTGAGAGCGAAACGACCATTTTATCCCTATCCCGACGGTTTGGCGCGCCGCGCCCCCGAATACATGCGCCGCACAAATGCCCGATTGATGTGAGGATCACAAGTTGAGGAAGTTTCCGGTGCCGACTTTTCATCTTTCGCCCGCTCGTCTACCAGTGGACACGTCATGTTGAGCCGACCCAGATCGACGATTGCCAGGATTGCGCGTGTTTTCACGACGCTTTCGCTTGGCCTTGCCGTTGGCGTGGCAAGTTCGGTCACCGCCTTCGCCCAGAGCGTTCCGGTGGTCCGCGATGCCGAGATCGAGGCTTTGGTGCGCGACTATGCGCGGCCGATCTTCAAGGCGGCAGGGCTTGCGAATGACGGCATCGACATCGTCCTGGTCAATGATTCCAGCTTCAACGCTTTCGTCACCGGGCGACGGCTGTTCATCAACACCGGCGCGCTGATGACGGCTGAAACGCCCAACGAGATCATCGGCGTCATCGCGCACGAGGCCGGCCATATCGCCGGCGGCCACCAGCAGAAACTGCGTGATCAGCTCGAGCGCGCCAAGACGATGGCCATCATTGCGACCTTGCTTGGCGCGGGTGCGATGGTCGCTGGCGCGACCACCAACAGCCGCGGCCTTGCCGGCGCCGGCATGGGCGTGGCCGCCGGCGGCGGCGAGATGGCACAGCGCAGCATCCTCGCCTACCAGCGCACCGAGGAGATAACGGCCGACCGCTCCGCCATCACCTATCTCAACGCCACCGGCCAGTCCGGCATGGGCATGCTGAAGACGTTCCGCCGCTTCCAGACCGCGCTGTCGCTTTCGGGTGCGCAAGTCGACCCCTATCGGATCAGCCACCCGATGCCGCAGGAGCGCATCGCCAATCTCGAAGTGCTGGTGAAGCAGAGCCCCAATGTCGACAAGCTCGACCCGCCGGCGCTGCAGCAGCGCCATGACATGATGCGGGTTAAGATCGCCGTCTACATGGAAGGCCAGGCCACCGCAGCGCGGCTGATGCAAAAAATGAGAGGCAGCCTCGCCGGGCAGTATGGCGACGCCCAATCGACCTACCTTTACGGCGACATCGCCGGCGCGCTCGCCAAGACCAATGCCCTGATCAAGGCGCAGCCGAAGAATGCCTATTTCCAGGAGTTGCGCGGCGACATCCTGATGAAAGCCAACAAGCCCAAGGACGCGGCGGAAGCCTACGCCAAGGCGGTCAGCCTCGATCCGGCGCGGTCGGGCTTGCTGCCTGTCTCGCTCGGCCAGGCGCTGATGGCGGTCGGCACGCCTGACTCGCTGAAGAAGGCCGTCGTGCAGATCAACAATGGCCTGGGTCGCGACAAGGAAAATTCCGAAGGCTATCGCTACCTGGCGCAGGCTTACGGCGAGTTGGGTGACATACCGGGCGCCGAGCTTGCGACCGCAGAAGGTCATTTCTATTCCGGTAACTACAAGGATGCGAAGATCTTCGCCATGCGGGCGCAGCAGCAGATGAAGCGCGGCGAGCCGCGCTGGATACGCGCCCAGGACATCATAAACTACAAATCGTCAAACAAGATCTAGTGAACCTTCCGGTCACGCACTGCGACACAGCCGGACCAGGAACAGGCAAAAGGAACGAGAACGATGAAAAAGGCACTGCTGTTGGGCACCACGGGGGTCGCTGTTGTCCTTGCCATGCTGGCTTTCGGTTTCGTGGCCGGCAGCCCACAGATCGCCAAGGCCGGTACGGCACAGCCCGTCCAGACGGCGGCCGATACCAAGATCGACCGCGCCGAGGTCGAAGGGATCATCCGCGACTATCTCCTGAAGAACCCGGAAGTGCTGCTCGAAGTGCAGGACGCGCTCGAAGCCAAGCAGAAGGAAGAGCAGCGCATCGCCGCGCTCGGCGTCATCAAGGGCGCGAAGGACCAGATTTTCAACTCCGCCTTCGACGGCGTCGTCGGCAATCCGAACGGCAAGGTGACGATCGTCGAGTTCTACGACTACAATTGCGGCTTCTGTAAACGCGCCATCGAGGACATGCGGGCGCTGACCAAATCAGATCCGGATCTGCGCTTCGTCCTCAAGGAGTTCCCGATCCTCGGCCCGGATTCGCAGAAAGCCAGCGTGGTTTCGATGGCGTTCCACCTGATGATGCCGGAAAAGTACGGCGAGTTCCACAATGCGCTGCTCGGCGGCCAGGGGCGTGCCACCGAGGCGGCCGCGATCAAGATCGCGCTTTCGCTCGGCGCCGACGAGGCGACGCTGCGCGAGAAGATGAAGGATGCTTCGATCCCCGAGGCCTTCTCCAAGACCTACGATCTTGCCAACAAGCTGGCGATCACCGGAACGCCGTCCTACGTCGTCGGCAACGAGGTCGTGTTCGGGGCTCTCGGCCAGGAGGTGTTGGCGGAAAAGATCAAGGCGGTGAAAGCCGCACTTTGATCAGTCCGGAGTTTTCTTCACGGGCGCATTTCGGCCTGTTGTGGACAGTGAAAGAACGCACTTGCGCTCTTTTCGCGGACGACTATGCCCGGTATAGAGGCCCAGCGCGCCGGTTTGATACCGGCGCCAGAAAAGGTCGGTTTTTTTGAAAACGGTTTTCGTCCTGAACGGTCCCAATCTCAACGCGCTCGGCAAGCGCGAGCCGGGCATCTATGGCGGCAAGACGCTTGCCGCGATCGCCGACGACTGCAAGCAGTTGGGCACGGCGCTCGGGCTCGAGATCGATTTCCGCCAGTCGAACCACGAGGGTGACCTTGTCGACTGGATCCAGGAAGCCGGCGACAAGGCTTCCGGCATCGTCATCAATCCAGGCGCCTACAGCCACACCTCGATCGCCATCCATGACGCCATCCGTTCGGTCGCACCGCTGCCGGTCGCCGAAGTTCACCTTTCCAACATCCATGCGCGGGAATCATTCCGCCACGTCTCCATGGTCGCGCCGGTCGCCGTCGGCATGATCTGTGGCTTTGGGCCGCTCGGCTATACGCTGGCGCTACAGGCGCTGGCCGCACGCCTATGACCGGCCAACAAACAGAAGGCTCGAAAATGTCGATAAAGAAGACCGGTGTTGACCAGCAACTGATCCGCGATCTGGCGGGCATACTGAACGACACCAACCTGACCGAGATCGAGGTCGAACTGGGCGACCTGAAGGTGCGCGTGTCGCGGCAGGCCCCTGCCGTCCATGCGATCGCGGCACCCCAGCCCAACTATGCGCCGGCAGCAGCCCAGCCCGCGGTCGCTGCCGCCCCGGCCACGGTCGACGTGTCGAAGAACGCGGTGGCCTCGCCAATGGTCGGCACCGCCTATCTGGCGCCGTCGCCCGATGCCAAGCCGTTCATCGAGGTCGGCCAGACGGTCAAGGAAGGCCAGACGCTGCTGATCATCGAGGCGATGAAGACGATGAACCAGATCCCCTCGCCGCGCGCCGGCACCGTAACGGCGATCCTGTTCGAGGATGCGACGCCGGTCGAATACGGCATGCCGCTCGTCGTGATCGAGTAGAGCGGGCCGGATGTTCCAGAAGATCCTCATCGCCAATCGCGGCGAAATCGCGCTTCGGGTGCTTCGCGCCTGCAAGGAACTCGGCATCCAGACGGTGGTGGTGCATTCGACCGCCGACGCCGACGCCATGCATGTGCGGCTTGCCGACGAGAGCGTCTGCATTGGCCCGCCGCCATCGCGCGACAGCTATCTCAACATCCATCAGATCGTCGCGGCCTGCGAGATCACCGGCGCCGATGCGGTGCATCCGGGTTATGGCTTCCTGTCCGAGAACGCCAAGTTCGCCGACATACTGGCCGCGCACAACATCACCTTTATCGGCCCGACCGGCGACCATATCCGCGTCATGGGCGACAAGATCGAGGCCAAGCGCACCGCCAAGCGCCTCGGCATCCCGGTGGTGCCAGGTTCCGACGGCGCGGTGACCGAGGAGAAGGAAGCCAAGCGCATTGCCGCCGAAATCGGCTATCCCGTGATCATCAAGGCCTCCGCCGGCGGCGGCGGACGCGGCATGAAGGTCGCGCACACCGAGGCCGACCTCGAGGTCGCTCTGCAGACGGCGCGCTCGGAAGCAGGCGCCGCTTTCGGCGACGATGCTGTCTACATCGAGAAGTATCTGCAGAAGCCGCGCCATATCGAAGTGCAGGTGTTCGGCGACGGCTTTGGCCGCGGCGTGCATTTCGGCGAGCGCGACTGTTCGCTGCAACGGCGCCACCAGAAAGTCTGGGAAGAGGCCAATTCGCCGGCGCTCAACGCCGAGGAACGGGCCCGCATCGGCGGCATCTGCGCCAAGGCCATTGCCGACCTCGGCTATTCCGGCGCCGGCACGATCGAGTTCCTCTACGAGAATGGCGAGTTCTATTTCATCGAGATGAACACACGCCTGCAGGTCGAGCATCCGGTGACGGAAGCAATCACCGGCATCGATCTCGTGCATGAGCAGATCCGTGTCGCTTCCGGCGGCGGGCTTTCCGTCAGGCAGGAAGACATCAAGTTCAATGGCCACGCCATCGAATGCCGCATCAATGCCGAGGATCCGCGCACCTTCACCCCCTCGCCTGGTACCATCACGCATTTCCACACGCCAGGCGGTCTCGGCATCCGCGTCGATTCCGGCGTCTATTCCGGCTACAAGATCCCGCCCTACTACGATAGCCTGATCGGCAAGCTGATCGTGCATGGGCGCAACCGCGTCGAATGCATGATGCGGCTGCGGCGGGCGCTGGATGAATTCGTCGTCGACGGTATCAAGACGACGTTGCCGCTGTTTCGCGATCTGGTCGGCAATGCCGACATCGCCAATGGCGACTATGACATCCACTGGCTGGAAAAATACCTGGCCAAGGAAGAGTAGTTCGGGGACGCGATGACCCGTCCTTACGCGCCCGGCTATCGCATCCCCACCGACCTTCTTCTCAAGGCCTACGCTTCGGGCGTCTTCCCGATGGCCGAAAGCGCCAGCGACCCAGAGGTGTTCTGGGTGCGGCCGGAGACACGCGGCATCATCCCGCTCGAAGGGTTCCACACGCCCAAAAGCCTGAGGAAGACGATCCGCAAAAACCCGTTCGACATCCGTTTCGATTTCGATTTCGAGGCGACGATCGACGGCTGCGCGGAAAAGCGGGAGGAAAGGCGCTCGACCTGGATCAACGCGCCGATCCGCGAGGCCTATGTGCAGTTGCATCGCATGGGCCACTGCCATTCGGTCGAGGCGTGGCATGAGGACAAGTTGGTCGGCGGCCTCTATGGCGTGTCGCTCGGACGAGTGTTCTTCGGCGAAAGCATGTTTTCCAAGGAAACGGATGCGTCGAAAATCTGCCTCGTGCATCTCGTCGAGCGCTTGAAGGCACGCGGCTTCGCGCTGCTCGATACGCAATTCACCACCGAGCATCTCAAGCGCTTCGGCGCGGTCGACGTCCCGCGCGGCAAGTATGAGAAGATGCTGGCTGACGCGCTGAAGGGCGAGGCGATCTTTTTTCCGTAGCGATTGGGCTACTTCGCGGCCGTTGCCTCGATCGGCGTCTGCGAGTGGAACATCATCTTCCAGCCGTTGACGCGATGGACATAGCCGGTGCTGACCAGCGCGGCGTAAGGTTCGCCGTTCTCGCGCGTCGCATGCGCCTCGTAGGTCAGCATGACGATGTCGCTGCCCGGCTCGATTATTCCCTTGAGCTCGATATCGAGATCGCGCCAGCGATTAGGCTTGGTCGCGGTCTTGGCAAGATCGGCATTGTCCATCGCCTTTGCCATTCGCGGAAAGGCCACCAGGCATTCCGTGTCGGCATTGGCCGCGTAGTAGGCCGCATCGCCGGTCCAGAAGCCTTTTTCGAGTTCCAGCAGTTCTTTCTTGCTGGCCGTGATTCGCTTGGTGTCCGACATCGAAATATCCTCCGGGCGCGTCGATGCGCGGTCGTCCGTGATCCAACGCATGGTGGCCACGACGGTTCCCAGGGATCAGTTGGCGTCTGATGTGTCCGGTTGCGTGGGATCGGACTGTTCCGCGTCCGGGCTGGCCGCAGGCTTGGCGGCGGCTGGTTTGGTCGCGGCCGGCTTCGAAGCGTCAGCCTTGGTGGCGTCGGCCTTGGTGGCATCTGGCGCCGGCACATCGGACTTCTGTTTGCATTCCTTCAGCCAGACATCATAGACGGCATGCTCGACGGCGTTGAGACCAGGGCTTTCGGCGAACATCCACCCGGTGAAGATGCGGCGGATCTTGCGGTCGAGCGTGATCTCGTCGACCTCGACGAAGGAATCGGTCTTCGGCTCCTCGTTCTGCGGCCGGGAATAACAGACGCGGGGCGTCACCTGCAAAGCGCCGAACTGCACCGTCTCGTCGATATAGACATCGAAGGTGATGATGCGGCCAGTGATCTTGTCGATGCCGGCGAACTCGGCAACCGGGTTGGCGATGCGATCCGATCCCGCTGGCGGTGCCGGCGCGGGGGCCGCCGGTGCCGGTGCGGGCGACGCTGCAAAGGCCGCGGCGCTGACGGCGAGGCCGGCGGCTAGCGTCAAACCGCCCGTCGATATCCGATTGAAAAAGCTCATATAGGGGTACCGGTGGTTCGCGCCCGGGTGATTCCGTCGATCGCCAAGGCTAGTCGCCGTTTTCTGATCAGCAAGCAGCTAAACACCAATTGTGGCGATAAAGGACCGGCCCGCACTTTGTGCCGTACAAGCCGGGGCCGTTACGACCCTGGCGTCCAGGCGTCATAGTCACCCGTAACCTGCGGGCGATGCTGATTGGTCAGCACCGAGCCCTTCGGGCGGTAGGCCGCTGGCGTGCCGGTCAGATTGGGCTTGTGCGGCTTCTGCCAATCGCGCGGCTTGTAGTCCTCGCTGGCCGGAGCGAGATCGACGCGGTGGTGGATCCAGCCATGCCAGCCGGGCGGAATGGCCGAAGCTTCCGAATAGTTGCGGTAGATGACCCAACGGCGGGTGCGGCCTTCCGAATCGATGCCGCCTTCGTAGTAGACATTGCCGACCTCGTCCTGGCCGACCCTCTTGCCGTACCGCCAGGTGTGCAAGCGTGTTCCCAGCGTCTGGCTGTTCCACCAAGTGAAAAACTGCGTCAGGAAAGTCTTCATCTCAGAGCCCTTTGCGCTGGCGGCGCCTGTTTCCTGCTTATGGCGTCAGGCCTTCGGGAAGGCAAGGGTTTTGCCATGGAGAGCGCGCAAATGGCGCGCCGGGGTGCCGACACATGCCTGTGCCCCCAAGAGGCGGCAGGATGCACGCTTGCCAAGCCTTTCCGCTCTTTCTAAAGCTCAGCGCGCCCATGCGGATATCCAATCCGGCCATGGGCCGAAGGAGGTGACGATTGGCCACGAAACTGCCGACCACCGACATTCGCATCGGCGCAGAGCTGATTCGCCGCCGCAAGGGCGGCATCCCGTTGGTCTGCCTGACCGCCTACACCTATCCTGTCGCCCGCCTGCTCGACCCGCATGTCGACCTGCTTCTGGTCGGCGACAGCGTCGCCATGGTCCTGCATGGCCACGAGACAACGCTCGGCGCCTCGCTGGAGATGATGATCGCGCATGGGCAAGCCGTGATGCGCGGCTCGGCCAGGGCCTGCGTGGTCGTCGACATGCCGGCCCGCAGCTACGAGGATTCGACGGAGCAGGCCGTGGCCTCGGCGCGGCGCATCGTTGACGAGACCGGCTGCCAGGCGGTGAAGCTTGAAGGCGGCGTCGACAAGGCCGGGCAGATCGCGGCAATCGTCGCCTCCGGCATTCCGGTCATGGGTCATATCGGCCTGCTGCCGCAATCGGTGGAGAAGGACGGCGGCTATAAGATCAAGGGCCGCACGGACGAGACCGTCGCGGCGCTGATAGCCGACGCGCGCGCCGTCGAAAAGGCCGGCGCGTTCTCCGTGGTCATCGAAGGCACCATCGAGGCGGTCGCCGCCGACATCACACGCCGCATTGCGATTCCTACCATCGGTATCGGCGCCAGCGGCGACTGCGATGGCCAGATCCTGGTCATCGACGACATGGTCGGGCTGACCGTCGACCGCGTGCCGAAATTCGTCAAGGAATATGCCGATCTGCGCCGCGTGATCGCGCACGCCGCCGAGCGCTACGCAGCGGAGGTGCGAGACCGGACTTTCCCCGGTGCTGCCCATGTCTTTTCAAGTTCAAAAGCCTTTTCGGGCAAAGGCGGCGGGGATGGGTCATGAGTCGTCCCGAGGTCGTCGACAGCGTCGTCGCACTTCGCGCGCAGGTCAGTGACTGGCGGCGCGATGGCCTGCGCGTCGCCATGGTGCCAACCATGGGCGCGTTGCATGAGGGGCACCTCTCCCTGATCAGGATCGCCAGGGAAAAAGCCGAGCGCTGCATGGTGTCGATCTTCGTCAATCCGACGCAGTTCGCGCCGAGCGAGGATCTCGACAAGTACCCGCGCCAGTTGGCCCGTGACCTTGACCTGTTGGCGACGGTCAACGCCGATCTTGCCTTCACGCCGATGGTCGGCGCGATGTATCCCGCCGGCTTTGCCACCAGGATCTCGGTCGGCGGCCCGTCCGCCGGGCTCGAATCGGACTTTCGCCCCACTTTTTTCGAGGGCGTCGCCACCATTGTCGCCAAGCTTTTTCTTCAGGCGACGCCTGACTGTGCGGTCTTTGGCGAGAAGGACTACCAGCAGCTTTGCGTCGTCAGGCAGCTCTGCCGCGACCTCGACCTGCCTGTCGAGATCATCGGCGCCCCGACCATACGCGACGCGCATGGCCTGGCCATGTCGTCACGCAACGCCTATCTCGACGAGACTGAACTGGCTGTCGCCCGCCAGCTCAACGTCATCCTGCACAAGACGGCTGCCGCACTGGCGGCAGGCGCGCTCGGAGATGACGCAACTGGGGAAGCCAGCCGCGCGCTCATTGCCGCCGGCTTCCAGAAGGTCGACTACGTCGAGGCCCGCGAAAGCCTGACGCTTGCGCCCTGGCGCCGCGACAGAGCTGGGCGCCTGCTTGCCGCGGCCTGGCTGGGCAAGACGCGGCTGATCGACAATGTGGAAGTTCCCGTTGCCTGATCGGATCGGGCTACGCCACGCCTTGTGCCCTGGCATGTCACCCGTCCGAAATTTCCGGCACGCGCTCACTCTTCCGTCGGCATATGCAGATACATCGACTGGATGCCGACACGGCCCGGACCGGTGAAGCGGTTGACGATGAAATTCATATTGGCGCCGAAGAAGCCGCTCGACAGGCGATCGATCTTGGTTTCCATCCTGACGGAGGCATCCTTGAACAGCCAGCCGCCCGGCTCGATGTCGAGGGTCTCGCCGGCGGCAAGCGTCTTTTCAAAGACGTTGCCGTAGCCGTGCAGCCAGACTATGCCGTCGCCGCTATCGCCGCGAAAACGGTCGATGAAGAAGCCGCTCTGGCCGAACAGCATCGTCGCCAGGCCGCGCACACGCTCGAATGTGTATTCGACATTGCCGGTTGCGGCGAGAAACTGGTGTTCGCGCACCTGGATCTCCTCGCCACGCCTGAGATGGATCGGCACGATGTGGCCTGGTCCATCGCGGCTGAAGGCGATGATGCCCGCTCCCGACGCCTCGGTGACGAAGATCTGCATGCCGGCCATCATGCGCTTCAGCGCGCCCTTCAGCGATTTCAGACCGATGGTGATGGTCGAGGTCTTCCACAACAGGATGTGGTGCTCGAAATAGACAGGCATCCGCGTCACATCGACCGAAAGCACGGGCACCAGTTCGCCCGCTATGTGATAGGTGACGCCACCAAAGGTCTCGTCCGACACCTCTGTCGGCATCAGTTCCGGCAGGCTTGGCATGGTTCCCCCCCAGCGCTACCCGGCGTGCCAGTCCATTCCGGCTTCCGCGCGGTCAGCACCGGCAGCTTTGGTGCGGAGCCCTCAGGCCGTCAAACGAAAACGGGCGCATCCAGCGCCGCTCGCGCGAAGGTGATCAAGCGAGGTTCACTTCGAAGGAATCAGCCGGCAAGAGACCGGCGGTAGACCAGTGTCGGCTCGCCCGGGGCACCCGCGTGCCCGCCGGCATCGCCGGATCGCACGAAGCCGTTCGCTTCATAGAAGGCGATGGCGCGGGTGTTCCGCGCCTCCACTTCCAGGCGGATGCCGCGGGCTTCCGGAAAACTCTCGATGATCTCGTCGAGCAACATGCCGCCAATGCCCCTGCCCTGCAGGCCCGGAAGCACGTAGAGCTGTTTCAGGACAACCTCTTCTCCGCCACCAATGCCCTCGGCAAAAGCCACGCCGCCAATGCGCTTGCCGTCATCGGCGACGAGGAACTCGCTGTTCGGCTTGGTCAGTCTCGTTTTCAGAGACGCAATCGAGTGCCATTCGTCGGTGATTTCGGTAACCCGCCCGGCGCCATAGATCGCGTCGTAGGTGGCGTGCCAGGTTTCAACCAGCAGCGCGCGGATGGCAGCGAGATCGCGTTCGCCGGCGGTGCGGACGAACATGGCCTTACTCGATGCCGAGCTTGGCCTTGACGAGGTCGTTGACCGCCTGCGGATTGGCCTTGCCGCCGGTCGCCTTCATCACCTGGCCGACGAACCAGCCGGCCATGGTCGGCTTGGCGCGCGCCTGTTCGACCTTGTCGGGATTGGCCGCGATCACGTCGTCGACCGCCTTCTCGATGGCGCCGGTGTCCGTGACCTGTTTCATGCCACGGCTTTCGACCAGCGCACGCGGATCGCCGCCTTCGTTCCAGACGATCTCGAACAGGTCCTTGGCGATCTTGCCGGAGATGGTGCCGTCCTTGATCAGGTCGATGACCGCGCCGAGCTGGTCGGGCGAAACCGGCGCATTTTCAATGTCCTTGCCCACCTTGTTCAACTGGCCGAGCAGATCGTTGATGACCCAGTTGGCGGCGAGCTTGCCGTCGCGGCCGGCGGCCACCTTCTCGAAATAATCGGCGACCGACTTTTCCGACACCAGGATCGAAGCGTCGTAGGTCGAGAGACCCAGCGAGGAGATGAGCCGCGCCTTCTTGTCGTCGGGCAATTCCGGCAGCTCTTTGGCCAAAGCATCGACATAGGCCTGATCGAATTCCAGCGGCAGCAGGTCGGGATCGGGGAAATAGCGGTAATCGTGCGCTTCTTCCTTCGAGCGCATCGAGCGCGTCTCGCCCTTGACCGCATCATACAGCCGCGTTTCCTGATCGATCTTGCCGCCGTCCTCGATAATGGCGATCTGGCGGCGTGCCTCGAAGTCGATGGCCTGGCCGATGAAGCGGATCGAGTTCATGTTCTTGATCTCGCAGCGGGTGCCGAACTCACCACCAGGCCGCCGTACCGAGACGTTGACGTCGGCGCGCAGCGAGCCTTCATCCATGTTGCCGTCGCAGGTGCCGAGATAGCGCATGATGGTGCGCAGCTTGGTGACATAGGCCTTGGCCTCATCGCCGGAACGCAGGTCAGGCTTGGAGACGATTTCCATCAGCGCCACGCCGGAGCGGTTGAGATCAACATAGGACATGGTCGGATGCTGGTCGTGCATCGACTTGCCGGCGTCCTGTTCCAGATGCAGCCTCTCGATGCCGACCTCGATGTCCTCGAACTCGCCCTGCCGGTCCGGTCCGACCGAAACGATTACCGTGCCCTCGCCGACGATCGGCTGCTTGAACTGGGAAATCTGGTAGCCCTGCGGCAGGTCGGGATAAAAGTAGTTCTTCCGGTCGAAAACCGACTTGTGGTTGATCTGCGCCTTCAGCCCGAGACCGGTGCGGATCGCCTGTTTGACGCACTCCTCGTTGATGACAGGCAGCATGCCCGGCATTGCCGCATCGACCAGGCTGACATTGGCGTTGGGGGCCGCACCGAAAGCGGTCGAAGCGCCGGAAAACAATTTTGCTTCCGAGATGACCTGCGCGTGCACCTCGAGACCGATGATGATTTCCCAGTCACCGGTGGCGCCGGGGATCAAGCGTTTTGCATCGGGCGTGCGGGTATCGATGAGGGTCATGGCGGCCTGCAAATTACGATGAGTGAACTCACGTTTGAACGTGACTTTCACGTCTGAAGTGAAAGTCATTCGCTAGTGCAAACCGCCAGAAGAGACAAGCGCAAAGCCGCCGGCTGGCCTTTTCAGCCGCTTTCGCCTATAGGACTCCCATTCCAATGGAGAGTGGATGTCCACTTACGCTCAGTCCCGTTAAGGCCCTGACCTCATAGCGAGGCAGGGCAGAAAACCTGAAACCCCGTGCCGCGAAGCTTCGCGGCGGCGGCATTTTTTGTTTTCCCGGAACGCTCCACATGGATATTTCGCGCACTGAACAGCGCATCCTGCACCTGCTTGCGCAGGGCGGACGCATTGAAATCGAAAAGAACCAGAAGAAACGGATCGCCTCCGTCAAATGCCTGACCCGCGATGGCTGGCACTATCCGGGCGTCGATCTCAAGCTGTTTCGAAAGCTGAAACGCAAGAAGGCGGTTTCGTCGTCGGGCGGCGGTCCCTACCGCATCACCAGGCGCGGCCTCGAACTCGTCCGCTCCGAACTCGACAATCGATAGACTACCGTTCCGCCGGCCGGGTTTCCGGCCGGCGTTCCTTTCACCGCTCAGGCGGTGGCGATGTAGGCCCTGATCTCATCCGCCTCGCGCTCGACATCCTCGATGCGGCGCTTGACCACGTCGCCGATGGAGACGATGCCATCGAGCAGGCCGTCCTTTTCCACCGGCAGGTGGCGGAAACGGCCCCTGGTCATGATCTCCATCACCTCGTTGACGGTGTGGTTCTCGTTGCAGATCTTCACCTTCGGCGTCATTGCCGAACGCACGGCGATATCGAGCGCGGCGGCACCTTCCTTGGCGAGAACCCGCACGATGTCGCGCTCCGACAGGATGCCGACAATCTTGTGATCGCCATTGGTGATGACCAGCGCGCCGATCTTGTGTTCGGCCAGGATGCGGATGGCTTCGCTGAGCTTTTCGTTCGGCCCGAGCGTCAACACGTCGTGGCCCTTTTTTTCCAGAATTGCCTTGACCGTCATGGCGTCCTCCTCTGCTTCGCCTGCCGGTTCCCTGCCCAGACCGGCTTTCACGTAAGAGTGAACATCGTGCGCCGTGATCGGCTGCATTTCAAGTGCGGGGGTCGGTGGTCTCCCATTCCGGCGGCTGCCGTCGCCGATCAAACCAGCGCAGGCCGAAAAAGCCGGCGACGAAGCCGCCAATATGAGCCTCCCAGGCGATCTGACCATCTACTCCAGGCGCAAATCCGAGCAGGCCGGTGGCGAGGTTGATGATCATCCACACGGCAAGGAAGATCACGACACCGCGCGAACGCAAGACAAGCGCGATCGGCAGCACAGGGCCGGCGAAGGCCGCCTTGCCTGCAGAGCGGTCGGTGCGGAAACCGAAACGCGCCGCCGCACCCATCATGCCCGATATGGCGCCGGAGGCGCCGACCAGCGGTGCCTCGCCATAGGGGTGCATGGCCCAGAAGAGCGCCACGGCGGCCAGCCCGGTAATGGCGAAGAACAGAGCAAACCAGATCCCGCCGAGGCGATTGGCCAGCGGCGAACCAAAAGCGGCGAGCCAGACCATGTTGACGGCGATATGGGCAAAACCGCCGTGCATGAACGCATAGGTGAAGGGGCGCGTGAACAGAAACCAGTCGAAGCCGTATTGCCCGGTATAAAGGACGGGAATGAAGGCTCCATCGTAGAGCAGCGTCATCTGCTGCGCGTCGTTCAGCACATATTGCTGCAACAGGAAGACGGCCGCGCAAATGCCGATCACCGCCAGCACGATCGGCGGCAGGTTGAACACCGGTTCGCGCACAGGCGGCGGCAGGCCTTCGGCCGGCTCGGCCTCGGTTGGATTTTGCTGTTCGCTCATCTGCAATCGCACTCGGTGCTGTTCGACCTGGCGAGCATCTAGATCACGGCCATTGGAACCGCAAACGGCGAATCGCCCCAGTGCGAATCAAAAAGAAGCCGTCCAAGGTTTCCCTTGAACGGCCGGTCGAGCCCCCTGCTCCCCTAAAACTCTTGACTGAAGTGCTGCCGATCGTCGCGAAACGACCGCTTCTGGAGTGGTTTGGGTGTGCCACAGGGCCTGCTCGGGGGCAACGTAAACCAGTTGTTAACCTTAACGTCCCCGACCCGTGAACAAGTGTTAACGACGCTGGCACGCTTCCTGCTCCGCAACGCATGTAGGTCATCGGAGGGCGCCCTTCTGTTCACCGATGGGACATCAGACGACAGAATGCGCGGAGCAGCATACCATGAACCAAAACGGATCGATCACGCTGTTCCATTATTGGAACCGCCTGCGTGACGGACGCCCTGCTCCGAAGCGATCGGAAGTCGAGCCGGCCGATATCAAGTCGCTTTTGGCCGACACGTTCATCCTGGAAAGAGACACGCGCGGCCAACCGGTCTTCCGCCTCGCCGGCACCAGGCTCTGCGCCTGTTATGGCCGCGAACTCAAGGGGTTCTCCTTCCCGTCGCTGTGGCGCGAGAAGGATCAGCGTCTGGTCTCACGGCTGATTCACGGGGTTTTCGACCAGAAATCCGTGGTGCTGATCAATTTCGAGGGCTTCAGCCGCAATGGCCGCTCCAACAAGTTCGAATTGCTTGCCTTGCCGCTCGACGGCGGCATCGAGAACCCGCGCTGCCTTGGCGTGATCAGTGCCGCGGAGAAGCCGTTCTGGCTGGGGGCCGACCCGATCACGGACGCAATGATCGATTCGATCCGTGTCATCGATCCGGAGAAAGAGATGCTCAACAACCGTCCGGCGATCGACGTTCCCTCGCTTGTTCCAGCCGAACTCGAGGCGCCCGATACGATCTCGGCGCTTGGCCGGGCGCGCCGCATCCGCCATCTCGTCGTCTTCGACGGTGGACGCGACGAATAGTTGATGATCGTACGGTCTCGCAGGCTCGTTTTTCCCCTTTGTTAACCCGCTTTGTTGTACTTCTGTGATGAAGTTCCTCGCATTGACGCGCGGGAATGCCAAACGGGGTCTAGGCAGTCATGAGGTCAGCGGCGGTCGACTACGCACCGTCCCAAGCTGAAAGGCGTAACTTCCAGCGCGTCCGGGTCAAGATATACGGGCGATTCATGCTGGAAGACCGCACCGAGCACCCTTGCCAGGTTGTCGACATGTCGCCTGGCAATGTCGCGTTCCGCACCGATCGCATCGGCATGCCCGGCGAAAAGGTGATCGCCTATATCGACCATATCGGCCGCATCGAAGGCGTCGTCACGCGCACGCTGCAGGATGGCTTCGCCATGACGGTGATTGCGTCCGACCGCAAGAAGGACAAGCTGGCGGCGCAACTGACCTGGCTCGCCAACAAGCACGAACTCGACCTGCCGGAAGACCGCCGCCACGAGCGCGTCGCGCCGCGCAACCCGACCAGCGTGCTGCAGCTCACCGACGGCCGCCAATACCAGTGCCGGATCATCGACCTGTCGCTGTCGGGCGCCGCGATCGAGATCGACGTCAAGCCGGCGATCGGTGTCCAGGTCATGCTCGGCACCATGCGCGGCCAGATCGTTCGTCATTTCGAGGATGGCGTCGCCATCGAATTCGCCGTCATCCAGCGCCCCGAGACGCTCGATTCCGAATTCAACACGCCACGCGCCTGACCGGATCAAACGGACGCCGCAAGCTAACCGGCCCTGCGTGGCCGGTTTTTTTTCCGGCCGGCGGCGATTTGTCCCTTCGCGAGTGGCCGGGCTGGCTTCCAGCAGGCAGGCTGCCTTTCGGGGCATGCGCTCCGATGCCGCCCGGGCAATCCAAACAATTCAATACTCAAATGATTCAAATTTTATGTTTATTCTATTGGCGTTTTACTTAAAGTCTGCTTCGCGCTTTTGCGTCAAATAAATCCAGCCGTGGCAATGTCTCCTTCGAACGGGGAGACTAGAAAATGAAAATAACGAGGGGCAAGCTGTTGCTTATGGCAATGGCGATGCAGCTTTCCGCTTGGGGATCAGCATATGCCGCGGGACCGGCCTATATGCACACTGGCGGCCGTACCACACAGCCTGTTGGCCACTATGAATTCTGCCAGCGCATCCCTGGCGAATGCAACGAGAAGACGCCCAAGGGCGCGCCGGTCGACCTGAGCCGCAAGCTCTGGGCGACGATCGTCAGCATCAACAATTCGGTCAACACCCGCATCAAGCCGCGCACCGACATGGAAAACGACGGTGTCGAGGAGTACTGGGCCTATCCCGACAATGGCTATGGCGATTGCGAGGACTATGCGCTGGAGAAGCGCCGCGAACTGATGGACGCGGGCGTGCCGGCAGGCGATCTTCTGATGACGGTCGCGCGCCAGCCCAATGGCGACGGCCACGCCGTGCTGACCGTGCGCACCAGCCTCGGCGAGTTCATCCTCGACAATCTGGAAACCAAGGTGCTGTCCTGGACGGACACCGACTACACCTATCTCAAACGTCAATCGGCGGAGAATTCCGGCGTTTGGGTGACGATCAATGACGGCCGCTCCGACGCGGTCGCCAGCGTCCGCTAGGACGTAACGAGAAACCCGGTCGAGTCCCCACCCTCCCCGTCCCCAACGACCGGGTCAAAGGAGCCGGCCCCGTCCCCGGGCCGGCTCCGCCATTTCTGGCGATGCTCGAAACCCAATCAGGGTTGGGTAGGCGCATCCGACTATCCAGAGCCTCCTTTCCATGGACGGCGGATCGCGGCATCATAGGCTGTTGGTTCGTCCTCTGGATCACGGCGATGTTGGAAATCCCGGAAGATCGATGCGAGCGCCATCGCCTGTTCAAGGCGATCGACGATGCCTTCAAGGCCGGCGACTTCGATGGCCTTGGCAAAGCCCTGGGCGGTTCGCCCCGTTGGTTCGACGAACGTATGCCGTTCGAACTCGGCCTCGGACATCCTTTGGAATACGCGATCTATTGGAGCCCGGTCGGCTTCATCTCGACATTGCTGGATGCAGGCTCGGATCCGAATTACGGGGATCACGGCGGGTTTCCGGCAATCATTGCCGCGCTGTCCACCGACCGGGCCGACCGACCGGAAATCATCCAGATGTTGATCGAGGCTGGTGCCGATCCCAATATGCGGGGCGTGAACGACTGGACGCCGCTACACTATTCGGTGGCCGTTCGTAGCGCCGAGGCGATCCGCCTGCTTTTGGCGGCTGGCGCCGACCCTACTCTTGCAACCCGCATCGATGACTATGCGACAGCCATCGAGGAAGCGGACATTGCCGGTTTTGAAGCCGGTGCTTCATTGCTGCGTGATGCCATGGCAGGGCGCGGCTCTAATAGATAATAGCCCGGTCCGGGACGCACCCCGTGGCGATACGGATCGGCCGAAACTGGCGTCAGACCTTCTTCAGCCCTGCCTTGAAGCGCTTGCCATTGGCGACGTAGTGCGCGGCCGAGCCGCGCAGCCTGGCGACGGCTGCGTCGTCCAGCACCTTGATCGCCTTGGCCGGTGAGCCGACGATCAGCGAATTGTCCGGAAATTCCTTGCCTTCGGTGACCAGCGCGCCGGCGCCGACCAGCGAATTCTTGCCGATCCTGGCGCCGTTCAGCACGATGGCGCCCATGCCGATCAGGCTGTTGTCGCCGATCGTGCAGCCATGCAGCATGGCCCGGTGGCCAATCGTGCAGCCCTCGCCGATGGTCAGCGGAAAGCCCGGATCCGTATGCATGACCGTGTGTTCCTGCACATTGGTGTCGGCGCCGATAATGATCGGCTCATTGTCTCCGCGAATGACGACGCCGAACCAGAAACCGGCATTGCGGCCAACGCGCACGTCGCCGATCAGCGTCGCATCGGGCGCGATCCAGTTTGAACCCGCGTCGTCGAAGCTGGGCTGCGTTCCGTCGATCGCATAAAGCGGCATTGTCGGCCTCCGAATCGTCTCAGATGCCGGACCCTAAGAGACGGATCGTCCATGAGGCAATGGCAAGCACGACGATGCCCAGCGCCAGCGACCAGGCAATCGCCGTGCAACCGCATGACAAGAGCGCCATCGTCGAAATGCGCTTCTCGCGGCGGGCATCGAGGGCATCATTGACCAGCATGAACGGCCCGGCACCAGCGGTGGCCGCCAGCGAGCGCAGCACATGCGCGGTGGATACATAGGGCTCGGCGAAGGCGACCTTGCGGCCCGACAACAATTCCATCGTCGAGCCCGTCAGCCCGCACGCTGTCAGCCCGACGACAAAAGCAAACAGGAAGAGTTCCATCTGAGCCATCTTAACCCTCCATTTACCATGAAATCGCACAGTCGTTTCAGGAAGGTTGCAAGAGCCGTGCCGCGCGATGTGTGCCGCCGGGGGACACCGGAAATGGCGGTTGGGATGAGGACCGAGATGAAGCAGGCAGCGATCGCCGACGGCCCTGAACTCACCGTGGTCGATTCCACGCTGATGAAGCGGGTGTTCTATGCCTTCGCGGCACTTGCCTTGCTGTCGGTCGCTATCAGCCTTGGCGGCAAATGGTTCGGCCATAGCATCGCCATGGCCGGATATACCGACGACACGACGGTGCGCCGGGTGGTGATCGGCAACAATGTGATTTCCGTGCCGGCCAATTTCATCCGTTTCGACCAGGCCCGGCGCGACGGCATCGCTTCGCGTCTCGACCTTTATCTGCGCTATCCCCAGATGGACGGGTATAGCGAGGCGGCCTGCGACGATTTCAATCACTCGGAAGCCAACAGGAAGATCATCTTCCTGTCCTTCGAACAGCAGATGATGTCGCGCGACATGAGCGGCCGGTTCACGCCGATCTACAGCGCGCTGATCGTCCAGCCCGGCATTCCGGGACCAGGCGGCACGACGGTCTACGGTTTCAATGAGAAATCAGGCTACCTGAACGAGGTGCTGGTGGTCGGCAAGCGCGGGGGAAAGGACCTTTTCGTGGCCCGCTGCCTGAGCGGGCCGACTGCCGGTCAATCGCTGGCGCCGTGCGAACGCGACATCCATGTCGGCGACGATCTCAGCCTCACCTACCGTTTTCCCAAGGAATTCCTTGGCGACTGGCAGGCACTCGACGCGGCAATGACCGCTGAGGCCGGGCGAATGCTGAAGAGCGGACATTGAGAGACAGTCGCAGGCCGCGCCTCGCGCGGCCTGCCATTTGATACGGGATCAGCCCAGATCGATGTCGAGGATCGCCATCGAGAAATTGTAGTCGCCGTCGTCCTCATCCTTGAAGACGATGCCGAGGAACTCGTCACCGACATAGACTTCGGCGGAATCTTCCTTGCGCGGCCGTGCCTTGACCTCAAGCTTGGGGTTCTGGAAGACGCGCTTGAAATAGGCGTCCAGCTTTCTGATTTCGTCCGGCTTCAACAGTCTTCTCCGATCATCGGGCTTGCTGGTTTGAAGGGCGCTTCTGGCACGTCGACAATGGCGATGTAAAGGCAAGCCGGCCGTATTGCACCGCAAGCGGCAGCGCCGCCGGACAAAATCGCAATCGCGCCGGACGGCGCGCCGGCGCAGAAATCAGATATCGAAGCTGATCACCTGGTCCATCGACTGCGACGGCAGGAGCTGGTCCATCTGGCGCGAAGGCTGGTCGCAGCCGGTCTCGCCGACCACGCGGGCCGGCACACCGGCAACCGTCTTGTTGTGCGGCACGGGTGACAGCACCACCGACCCGGCGGCGACCTTGGAGCAATGGCCGATCTCGATATTGCCGAGAATCTTGGCGCCGGCGCCGATCAGCACGCCGCGGCGGATCTTGGGATGGCGGTCGCCGCCGGCCTTGCCGGTGCCGCCCAGCGTCACGCCGTGCAGGATCGACACATCGTCCTCGATGACCGCGGTCTCGCCGACGACGAGGCCGGTGGCGTGATCGATGAAGATGCCCTTGCCTATGCGCGCGGCCGGGTTGATATCGGTCTGGAAGACCGAGGACGAGCGGCTCTGCAGATAGAGCGCGAAATCCTTGCGGCCCTGGGTCCACAGCCAATGCGCCAGCCTATGGGTCTGAATGGCGTGAAAGCCCTTGAAATAGAGCACAGGCATGATGAAACGGTCGCAAGCCGGGTCGCGGTCGTAATAGGCCTGGATGTCGACACGCACGGTCGTCGGCCATTCCTTGTCGTCGGCCAGCATGGTCTTGAAGGTCTGGCGGATCAGGTCGGAGCCGATATCCTGGTGGGCAAGCCGCTCGGCGATCCGGTGGATGACGGCCTCTTCCAGGCTCTCCTGGTTGAGGATCGTCGAATAGAGAAACGCGGCAAGCAGGGGGTCGCGGTTGACGGCGTCCATCGCTTCGTCGCGGATCGAACGCCAGATCGGATCGACCGGCTGCAACGCGCTATGGCGGGAAATGCTGATGCTGTTCATCGACGTCGCGTCCTGCTGGCTTGCCTGTTGTCCGGCGGCACATATAAGCCAGATCATAGCATGATTGAACTCAATTTTCCTTAGTGCTGTGTCAAATGGATTTGGTTCGCAGGAATTCAAGCGGCCATGGAAAACGAACCCTTGATCGCTGAGTCGCCGGAAAGCTGCCTTTCGCGCCCAGCGGCCGGGACGATCCGAGTGACTGGCTCGAAGAGGCTGAGATCGATTAACTGGACGGATGACCAACATGGAAGACCAGCCCTTGATCGACGAACCGCTGAAACGGGAACTCGCGGCGCTCTACCTGGCCGAAAGCCGTCACTATCACAACCTTGCCCATATCGAGGCGATGCTGGCGCTGGCCGGCGATTACCGAGCGCTGCTCAGCGATCCGGAAGCCGTCGAAGCGGCGATCTGGTTCCACGACGCCATCTATGACAGCAAGGCCAAGGACAATGAGGCCAGAAGTGCGGCGCTTGCCGCGCAAAGGCTCGCGAGCCGAACCGACCCGGAGCGCCTGGACCGCATCGGCGCGATGATCCTCGCCACCGCCACGCACCAGTTGCCCGGGTTCGATGACGACGCGGCCACACGCGACGCCAGCCTCTTCCTCGACATGGATCTGTCGATCCTGGGCGCCGCGCCGGATGCGTTCGACGCCTATGAACGCGCGGTCCGCCGCGAATATGGCTGGGTGGAGGAGCCGGTGTGGCGTACCGGGCGGGGAGCCGTGCTGAAGGATTTCCTTGCCCGCGCGCACATTTTCCTCACCGAGGAATTTCGCCAGCGATTCGAGCCGCAGGCCAGGCTGAACATGGCGCGCTCGCTGGAGGCCTTGCAAAGGACCTCGTGATTTCCGCCGGGGTTCGCGGGGCTTTTGCATGCGGCCACAAGAAGCCAGACTGCGAGGGGCGGATCGCCGAAATCGTCAAACGTGAATTCTTCTGAGGTGCCGACATTATGAGCAGCAATTTCTTCCAGCCGGTCGATGCCTCGGCCGTTCCCCGTTTTGCCGGGCTCTCGACCTTCATGCGGCTGCCGGCGGTGGCGAGCGCCGAAGGGCTCGATATCGCGCTCGTCGGCATACCGTGGGATGGCGGCACGACCAACCGCGCCGGCGCACGGCACGGCCCCCGCGAGATCCGCAACCAGTCGAGCCTGATGCGGCGCGCCCACCATGTGTCGGGCATCGAACCGTTTAGCATTGCCAATGTCGCTGATGTCGGCGACCTCTCGGTCAATCCGATCAACCTGATGGACGGGTTGAAGCGCATCGAGGACGGCGTCGCTGCGATCGTGGCGGCAGGCGCCATTCCGCTCGCCGCCGGCGGCGATCATCTGACGACTTTGCCGGTGCTGCGAGCCGTCGCCAAGGATTGTCCGGTGGGCATGATCCATTTCGATGCGCATTCCGACACCAATGACCGTTATTTCGGCGACAATCCCTACACGCACGGCACGCCGTTCCGCCGCGCCATCGAAGAGGAACTGCTCGATCCCAAACGGGTCGTGCAGATCGGCATTCGCGGCTCGATCTATGAGCCCGGCGAGCATGACTGGGCGGTCGCCCAGGGCATTCGCATCATCTACATGGAGGAGTTCGTCCTTCGCGGCGCGGCCAGCGTCATGGAAGAAGCGTGCGCCATCGCCGGAACCGGCCCGACTTATGTGACCTTCGACATCGACTGCATCGACCCGTCGATGGCGCCGGGAACAGGCACGCCCGAGCTCGGCGGCTTCACCACCCGAGAGGCGCAGGAAATGGTCCGTCTACTCGACGGATTGCACATTGTCGGCGCCGATGTCGTGGAAGTGGCGCCGCCATTCGATCTCGGCAGCATGACGGCGCTGGCGGGTGCGACGATGATGTTCGAATTGCTGTGCGTGCTGGCGAAGTCGGTCCATGAAGCGAGAACGCGCAAGATCAGGTGAAGGCGCTTATGGCCGATGCCATTGCCGCGAGGATGGGCAGCCCCGCCGCCACCGACAGCCCGTTGAGAACGATCCCTGCAGGTCAAGGGCGCGATTGTCGTTGGAACGCGCCTGCCCACCGGCAGACCGCTCAAAGCGGATATTCAGCATAAAACTCCAGCACGCGTTTCTTGAAGGTTTTGTCCCCGACCGCCAGCATATGGTCCCTGCCCTCGATGTGGAAAGCCCTGGCGTTCGGCATCAGGGCGGCGAGTTCGTCTGGCGAGCCGCCAATGTCGTCCGTGGTGCCGACTGCGACCAGCGTCGGCTGGGCGATGCGGGCAATATCATCCTCGCTCAGCAACTCCCGCGATGTGGCGATGCAGGCGGCAAGCGCCCGGCGATCGCTGCGGGTCTGGTCGGCGAAAGCGCGGAAAGAGCGGCCGCGCGGATGGGTGGTCGTGGCCGGATCGTCGACAAGCAGGGCGTCGGCAATCGGATCCCAATCGCCGACGCCATCGATCATGCCGATGCCGAGGCCGCCAAAGACCAGCGTCGCCACCTTGTCCGGATCCGACAGAGCCAGAAACGCCGCGATGCGAGCGCCCATCGAATAGCCCATGACATGGGCCCGTTCGATGCCGAGATGATCGAGCAAGGCTGCGGCATCCGAGGCCATTTTCGCCGGCGTATAGTCAGCCTCGTCATAGCTCTTCGATGACGAGCCATGGCCGCGATTGTCGAAGGCGATGGCGCGATACCCGGCATCGTTGAGCGTCTTGAACCAGCCGGGCGACACCCAGTTGACGTAGTGGCTCGAGGCGAAGCCGTGGATCATGAGCACGGGATCACCCTGCCCCGATGCCGGTTGGCGGTCGAGGAAGGCAAGATCGAACCGGTCATGAGAGAAGAACTGCATCGGCTGCCCCACCTCGCGTTCAGCCGCCGCCGTTGGGTGCGTCACCATTGTCCGGCGGTGGCATGCCAGGCCCGGATACGGTGCCAATTGCCGGGTGGCGCAAGAGGTCGCCATACCCGATGCCGTATTTGGCGGCGGCGCCGGCCTTGAGCTCGAGCACGAAGCGCACGGGCACGCCGGGCGAAATGATGGCCTGGGATTGCGGCTCGCCATGTTTGACGGCCCGGATCTTGCCATCCTGGCCGACAAAGATCAGGTCCAGCGGCATCGGCGTGTTCTGCATCCAGAAACTGACCTGTTGCTGTATCTCGAAGACAAACAGCATGCCGTGATCGTCCGCCATGTCCTGGCGATACATCAAGCCGGCCTCGCGCTCCGCGTCGTTGTCGGCGATTTCGATCGAGAAGGAGCGATTCCCATCTTTCGTCACCACGACCAGCGGCGTCGGGTCGACCGGAAGGATCATCGCCCGACTGTCGGCCGAGGTCGGCCGTTCCGAATAGAAGAAAGCGCCTGAGGCCACGATCACGGCCGCAATGGCGCAAAAAACGCCCGCCGTCAGCCAGTTCCTGCGAGTCATCCACGATCCTCTGCCGAAATCGTCCTAGTGCGAAACCGGCAAGGTGCCCATATCGGGGTGAATTTCGGCGGCCATAAGGCCTTTATCACCGCGGCCGAAACGGACAAGCACGACCTGCCCCGGCCGAAGCTCGGTGATGCCATAGCGGCGCAAGGTCTCCATATGGACGAAAATGTCCTCGGTGCCTTCGCCGCGCGTCAGGAAGCCGAAGCCCTTGGTGCGGTTGAACCACTTGACCAAAGCGCGTTCGAGTCCGCTCTCCGGCGTCACCGCGACATGGGTGCGCTGTTCCTGCATTTCGGCGGGATGGACGGCGGTGGTGACATCCATGGAAAGCACGCGAAAGGCCTGCAGCCCGCGATCGCCCTGCTTGACAAGGCAGACCACGCGCGCGCCCTCCAGGGCAGTCTGGAAACCGTCGCGTCGAAGGCATGCCACATGGAGGAGGATATCGCCCGAGACACCGTCATCGGGTAGGATGAACCCATAACCCTTGGCCACATCGAACCACTTGATGGCGCCGGCAATTTCGGTCAGGTCGGCGGCGTCGCCGCCTTCGTCGCGCTTCAAGGCGTCGCCAAGGGTTCCGGCCCGCCCCGTCAAAGAGGCCTTTTCCCCCATAAGAATGCCCCCTTTTTTCAAGAACACCGCAACTGATTCTTGACACCAGATTAACACCGCGGCTTCCGGTGTGTGCAAGACCTTCCCTGCCTTTTTTCACGGTTCATTGCGGGAATACCGGATTTGTTCTTTGCCGGCATCGCCGGCCGCGGGAGATTGCCCTTTCGCCGGGCCGACCCTATGTTGCGCCGCATCCCAACAGATCGAGGAAAACTCATGCGCTATCTGCACACCATGGTCCGCGTCGCCGACGTCGATGCCTCGCTCGATTTCTACTGCAACAAGCTCGGGCTGAAGGAGGTCCGCCGCTACGAAAACGAGCAGGGCCGCTTCACGCTGATCTTCCTCGCCGCCTCCGAAGATGAGCAGAGCGGCATCAACGACAAGGCGCCGCTGATTGAACTCACCTACAACTGGGATCCGGAAGACTACAAGGGCGGACGCAATTTCGGCCACCTCGCCTATGAGGTCGATGACATCTACGCCACCTGCCAGCATCTGATGGACAATGGCGTCACCATCAACCGGCCGCCGCGCGACGGCAACATGGCATTCATAAGGTCGCCGGACGGCATTTCGATCGAGCTTCTGCAGAAGGGCCCGGCGAAAGCCAAGGCCGAACCCTGGGCTTCGATGGCCAACACGGGAAGCTGGTAGGCGCTGGCCTGGCACCGGGCGGAAGTTGCCCGGCCGCCTTTGGCGTTTTTCACGAAGGCACCTATCTACCCGAACATGGCGCCAGCCTGACAGGTCTGGCGCCATGTCAAGCAATGGGCGCCTGCCCTTCCGGAGAGTTCACTCATGCCGACCAGCCGTGCCGATGTCCCCACCGAACATGCCAGCCGCTATCTGCAGCAACTGTGCAAGCACTGGGCACACAAATTTCCCGTCGAATTCGATCCCACCCATGGCACGATCGATCTGTCGCTCGGCCGTACTGTCATGGATGCGGACACGGCAGCGTTGCACATCGTGGTGTCAACCGACGAAGCGGGATCGCTCGAGCGCCTGGAAAGTGTCGTGGCCGACCACATCAAGCGCTTTGCCTTCCGCGAAGAACTGACTTTCGACTGGAAGCCGGCGACGGCAGCGTAGGTGTTTGTTTGAGCACGATCCTGAAAACCGGCACCCACTTTTCGGGGTCATGCTTTCCCGCCGGCCCGGCCGCCCATCTCCAGCAGCGCCAGCACCGAGCGCCAGTTGCGCGCGGTGCCCGGCACCTTCAGAACACGCGGAATGAGGTTGGCGAAGACTGACTTGCCGAGCCCGTCCGGCGCGCTGAGGTAGAGCACGTCTCGCTTGACTTCGAAGCGCTCGGGGCCGGTGCATTTTTCAGCCAGCCGCGCCACCTCTTCGGCGGTCGGCTCACGCTCCAGCGCATAGGCGTGGAGCTTGGTGTGATCGGCGGCCGCTTCCGGATAGGGATTTTCGCTCACCAGCCGATCCAACCAGGAGAGATCGCGCACCATGATGCGCGAATGAAAACCCCATTTCTTCTCGAACGCCGCTTCGATTTGTCTGGTCAGCGCGGCGGCGTCGCCTTTGCCGGCCCGGAACACGACATTGCCGCTCTGCACATAGGTGCCGACGCCGGAAAAGCCGAGATCCTCGAAGAACGAGCGCAGCTCCGCCATCTTGACGATGCGGTTGCCGCCGACATTGATGCCGGAAAACAGGGCGATGAAGACCTTTGCGCTCATATGATGAAGCCCGCCAATGTCTCGTTGTCGGTGATGTCCTGATACTGGACGCCCTCGGCCCCGAAATTTGCCTTCAGCAGGTCGAAATTGCGACGGTCCTTGGTTTCGATGCCGATCAGCACCGAGCCGAAATTGCGCGCCGACTTCTTCAGATACTCGAAGCGCGCAATATCGTCGTCCGGACCCAGCATTTCGAGGAAGTCGCGCAGCGCGCCCGGCCGCTGCGGGAAGCGGATGATGAAGTATTTCTTCAGGCCTTCGAAGCGCAACGCTCGTTCCTTGACATCCGGCAGCCGCTCGAAATCGAAGTTGCCGCCCGAAACCACGGCGACAATGGTCTTGCCGCGGATCTCTTTCCTGGAAAAATCCTTCAACGCATCGATGGCCAACGCGCCGGCCGGTTCGAGCACGACGCCTTCGACATTGAGCATCTCGATCATGGTCGCGCAGAGCCGGTTTTCCGGGATCAGCCGCACCGTATCGGCGGCGAATTCCTTGAGATACCGCAAGGGTTCGCGGCCGATCTCGGCCACCGCCGCGCCATCGACGAAGTTGTCGACCTTGGCGAGCTTCAGCCGTTTTCCCGCCGCGAGGGTGTCATGCAGGCTCGGCGCGCCGGCCGGTTCGCAAAAGACGAAACGCGCCTCCCGGCCTTGGTCGGCGAAATAATGCGTGACGCCGGCGGCGAGCCCGCCACCGCCGACCGGCAGCATGATGATGTCGGGCATGCGCGCACCCGGCATCTGGTCCGCGATCTCATAGGCGACCGTCGCCTGACCCTCGATAATGTCCTTGTGGTCGAAGGGGGGCACCATGTGAGCGCCGGAGCTTTCGGTGAATTCGAAAGCGGCGCGATAGCAGTCGTCGAAAAAGTCGCCGACCAGCCTGATCTCGACGAAATCGCCGCCGAACAACCTGGTCTTGTCGATTTTCTGCTGCGGCGTCGTCACCGGCATGAACACCACGCCCTTTTTGCCGAAATGGCGGCAGACGAAGGCAAAACCCTGGGCATGGTTGCCGGCCGACGCGCAGACGAACAGTTCGGCCTGGTTGCCGGCGGCAAGCGCCTTGCGGAAGAAATTGAAGGCGCCACGGATCTTGTAGGAGCGCACCGGGCTCAGATCCTCGCGCTTCAGCAGCACCCGGGCGCCGGTCTTCTTCGACAAATAGTCGTTTTCCTGCAGCGGCGTTTCCGGAAAGATCTGGCGGATCGCAGCGGCCGCGGCGGCAACGCGGGAGGAGAAACTGTTCATCGGGAAGCCACCTTGTGCCGCATGTCCGCGCGGACCCTTGTCATCGACATGGCCGCGCAGCGTGTGTTTATTGCACACTGATCTCTCACAGCCGATCCTGCCTATGGCATATCCGGCCCCGCAACGCCATTGTCCGGTCGTTCGCAACTCTCTTCAGGCGAAATTCGTATAATATTCGCAAGCACTTGTACCCATTTGCTCATGCCGTTATATCGACTGGTCGCGAAATCGAAGCGACGCGAGCCTTCGCGGCCGACGCATCCGGCATCCGCCTCGAGCTGGAGGTGGCTGCCCTTTTCCCGGCTTTTTTCCTCCGCCACCTTGGCTTTCGGGCAACAGTCCGATGGTCGTAGCCAAGCGCTGACCACATTTCGGCTGGACACGACTTAGTTCTGCCGCACTCTCCCTGTCCGGGAGGTGTCGCGGGGGTAGATGGGCCTTTTGGCCGGAGTGGAAATTTCAGGCGTGCCTTTGAAGAAGATCGTTACTGTTTGTCTCGCCTTGCTCGTCGCCGGCTGCGCCGGCCCGCAAACGCAGGAATTGCTTGGCAGCGCCATCGTCGCCGCGCCGGTGACGGATATCGCCGGCAACCACTCGATCTTCATCACCACGACGCGCAAGAAATCCGACGATCCCAACAAGGTTTTCGATGGCGAGCGCTCGGCGACGCTGAACTATGCCCGCGTCAACGTCACCGTTCCGGGGATCCACACGACCGGCCAGATCGAACGGCGCTCCCGCGGTAAGTCGGATGACCCGGCCAAATATTTCATGGCCTCCGAGGTTGTCGGCTACGACACACAGCCGAAATTCTCCAGCGCGCTCAACGCCGATATCGCGGCGCGCGGCGGCCGCGTCATGGTCTTCGTGCATGGCTACAACACCGGTTTCGACGACGCGGTCTACCGTCTCACCCAGATCGTCCACGATTCCGGCTATCCGGGCACGCCGATGCTGTTTTCCTGGGCATCGGGCGCCAAGACCACCGACTATGTCTATGACAGGGAAAGTGCCAGCGCCGCACGTGACCAGCTCGAAGTGACATTGCGCATGCTGCAGCAGTCCGGTGCGCGCCGCATCGACATTGTCGCGCATTCGATGGGAACCTGGGTGACCATGGAAACCCTGCGCCAGATGGCCATCAGCGGCGACCGCGACCTTGGCGGCAAGCTCGGCGACGTGGTGCTGGCCTCGCCGGACATCGATGTCGACGTGTTCAAGAGCCAGATGCGCCGCTATGGCAAGCCCGACAAGCCGTTCATCCTCCTGTTGTCCGACGACGACCGCGCGCTGAGGCTTTCCGGCCTGATCGCCGGTTCACGGCCACGCGTCGGCGACTACAAGGATGCTGCCGATCTTGCCTCCTACGGCGTGACGGTGGTCGATCTCTCCAAGGTCAAGGGCAGCGACAGCTTCAACCATACGAAATTCGCCGACAATCCGGCCTTGGTGAAGATGATCGGCCAGCGGCTGCGCGAAGATGACGGTTTTGCCAGCGACAGGGACGTGACCGACCGCGTCAGCCTGCTCGGGCAGTAGATGCGGCGGCGCGAATTTCGCCGTGCCTGTTCACCATTCACGAGGTATCGGGCCACTTTGAACTGGACCGCGCCGGTCTCTGGCTCTATCGCAATAGCGGTGACGTCATGCTTTTGACGTCCCCCTTCATGGGAGCCGGCGCTTGAGCTTGCGCTTGAACAGTTTCGTCCTCGCGTTGACGCTCGCCCTTGCCGGCTGTGCCGGCCAGAACACGCATGATCTGCTCAACAAGACGAATGTGTCGGTGCCAGCCTCCGACATCGCGGCCACGCACGAAATTTTCGTCGCTACAACCCGCCAGCAGGCGACCAAGGATCCGCGGCAGGTGTTCGACGGCGATCGCTCGTTGACCACCAGCTACGCCCGTGTCGACGTCACCGTGCCGAAGGTCCACCAGATCGGCGCCATCGAGCGGGCCAAGGGCTCGGCCAACTCGATCCCGGCAAAGCAATTCACCGCCACCAATGTCGTCCACTATGGCGATGCCTCGCAATTCGCCAAGGCGGTCGGCGCCAACATTGCCGTGCGCGGGGATCGCGCACTGGTGTTCGTGCACGGCTTCAACAATGGCTTCGACGACGGCATTTACCGGCTGACGCAGATCGCCCACGACACGAAATATCCCGGCACGCCGGTGCTGTTCTCATGGGCGTCGAGCGCCAAGACGACGGGCTATATCTACGACAAGGACAGCGCCAGCGCCGCCCGCGACGATCTCGAGGCGACGCTCAGAATGCTCGCCAAGACACGGGTCAAGAGCATCGACATCATCGCCCATTCGATGGGAACCTGGCTGACCATGGAGGCGCTGCGCCAGCTCGCCATCACCGGCGACCGCGATCTCGGCGGCAAACTCGGCTATGTCGTGCTGGCGTCGCCCGACATCGATGTCGACGTGTTCAAAAAGCAGATGATCCGATACGGCAAGCCGGACAAGCCGTTTGCCGTGCTGCTGTCCGGCGATGACCGTGCGCTCAAATTGTCTTCACTTATCTCCGGCGACAAGCCGCGTGTCGGCGACTATGGCAATGCGGCCGATCTCGCCAGCTATGGCGTGTCGGTGGTCGACCTGACCAAAATCAAGGGCGGCGACGGTGGCCTCAACCACGCGAAATTCGCCGACAATCCCATCCTGGTGCAGTTGCTCGGCGATCGCCTGCGCACCCCTGCTGGCCTGGCCTCCGACGAACCCGATCCGGCGCAGCTCAACAATCTCGGCCAAGGCCTCGGCAAGGCCGTCGGTTCGGTCGCCGAGGTCGTCATAACCACGCCGTTCAAGGTGCTGACCATCGTCACCGGCGGGTGAGCCAATCACCCGCGTCGGAGGTTGGTCTAGACGAACAGGTTGACCTTCTGGAACGTCGTCACGTCGATCAGGCCGACGTCGGAAATCCTCAACTCCGGAATGACCACCAGCGCCAGCAGCGAGTGCTGCATGTAGGCGTTGTTCAGGGAGCAGCCCATCTTGCGCATCGCCTCGGTCAGTTTCTCGGCCTTGGCGGCGACGATCTCGGCGCGCTCGTCCGACATCAGGCCCGCGATCGGCATTTCGACAAGCGCCAGTTCCTTGCCCTTCGAGAACAGCACGACGCCGCCGCCGACTTGGCCCAGCCGGTTGACCGCCAGCGCCATGTCCTGCTTGTTGGTGCCGACGCAGATGATGTGATGGGCGTCATGCGCCACGCTCGAGGCCATGGCGCAATCGCCCATATAGCCGAAGCCGGAGACGAATGCGTTGGTGACGCCGCCCGTGCCCCTGTGCCGCTCGACCAGCGCGATCTGGCAGACGTCGTTGCGGCGGTCCATGGCGACCAGCCCGTCCTCGACCGGCAGATCGGCCTCCAGGGCCCGCGTCGGCGCCTGGTTCTCGATGACGCCGATGACGCGCACCCGCACCTCGTTGGCGCCCTTGGGAGCCGTGATGTCGAAATCGCCGGCCCTGAGCTTCTTGCCCAGCTTGACGGTGTTCTTCGCCGTCTTCGGGTAATCATAGGCCGGAATGTCGATGTCGAGCTTGCCACCCTTGGCCAGCCTGACGCCGCGCGCATAAACCTCATCGATGGTCATTGCGGCGAGGTCGGAGACAATCAGCAGATCGGCCAACCGGCCCGGTGCGATCGAACCGATTTCGCGTTCCAGCCTGAAATGCTGGGCAGTGTTGATCGTCGCCATCTGGATCGCCGTCACCGGCTTCAGCCCCTGTTGGATGGCGTGGCGCACCACCCGGTCCATGTGGCCTTCATGCACCAGCGTGCCGGAATGGCTGTCGTCAGTGCACAGGATGAAGTTGCGCGGATCGATGCCGCCTTCGGTCACCGCCTTGATCTGCAAGGCGACATCGTACCAGGCCGAGCCCAGCCGCAGCATCGCCTTCATGCCCTGGCGGACACGGGCGATGGCATCTTCCGCGCGCGTGCCTTCGTGATCGTCCTCGGGTCCGCCGGCGACATAGCCGTGGAACGGCAAGCCCAGGTCGCGCGAGGCATAGTGGCCGCCAACCGTCTTGCCAGCCTTGACCGTCGCGGCGATCTCGCCCGACATGACGGGATCGTTGGCGGCGACGCCCGGAAAATTCATCACTTCGCCGAGGCCGATGATGTTTTCCCAGGTCATGGCCTCGGCAACGTCGGCAACCGTCAGCTCGGCGCCGGCATGCTCCAGCCCCGGTGCCGACGGCACGCAGGACGGCATCTGCACATGCACGTTGATGGGCATCACCACCGCCTCGTCATGCATCAGCCGCACGCCCGGCAAGCCCAGCACATTGGCGATCTCGTGCGGGTCGATGAACATCGACGTGGTGCCGTGCGGGATGACGGCACGGCAGAACTCGGTCACCGTCACCATGCCGCTTTCGACATGCATGTGCGCGTCGCAGAGGCCGGGCACCAGGTAGCGCCCGCCGGCATCGACCACCTTGGTGCCCTGGCCGATGGCGTGGCTGGCATTCGGCCCGCAATAGGCGAAGCGGCCGCCGGCAATGGCGATGTCGGTGCCGGCGATGATCTCGCCGGAGTGAACGTTGACCCAGCGGCCGTTGCGGATGACGAGATCGGCGGGCTTGCGGCCCGTGGCGACGTCGACCAGATGCGTCGCCATCTCGGTCCAGGGTTTTGGTTTCGTCGCATGCGCCGCCGGCTTCTTTGCCATGAAGGGACTCCTGTTTGGGCGACTGTGCCAAGCCTGCCTGGTTTTGACCAGCGCCAAACGGCGGACCGGCCCGTCCAACCTTCACAAAGGCTGTTCAGCCGCGACCTCGACCGTGACTTTCGCACCGCCGGCCGAAATCCGTTCCGCCAGGCGCTGGAGTTCGCCCGGGGCGAAGGTGCCGCTGAGCATTACCTCGCCGCCGAGGATGGGTTCGACCAGGCGCGGCGACGCCACCACGGTACCGTCGACGCTGAGATCGACCACCTTCCCGACATTCGCCCTGGTGAAGTCGCCGAACGCCTTCGCGCTGTCCGGCGTCATCTTCAGGTTGAGCGCCCGCTGTCCCGACGCTTGATCGGATACGACCGCTGCCTTGGCGATGGCGAGCGTCAATGGCTCGGCCATGGCGAGACCGCAGGTGAACAGTATGATGGCCGTTCCAGTGATAAGACGAGCCAGGCTGTTCATCCGGATTTTTCCCTGCAAGACGGCCATTTTGCACGCTGGCATTCCCCCGGCAATGCCGGCTGTCCTCGGCTTAAAGCCTGTGCCTCGGCGAGCGACACACGGCCACAGCCGGAAATTGGATTCCGTTTTGCCGTAAATCGGTCTACCTTGGCTCTCAAGATTTTTCCGGCTCTTCATCCGGGGAGTTCGAATGTATCGCCTTGTCGTCGCAAGTGCCGGTCTGCTTGCCGTCCTGTCGATGCCGGCTTTCGCAGCCGACGCGACGGTCGATGTGCCGATGACCGCGCCCGGCTTCGACTGGACAGGATACTATGCCGGCCTGCAGGCGGGCTATGGCTGGGGCCAGTCCGACATCTCAGGAACGGAAGGCGAGCCGTTTTCCGTCTCGCCCGACATAAAGGGCGGTTTCATCGGCGGGCACGTCGCCGGGCTGTGGCAGTTCGACCAGGCGGTGATCGGCGCTGAGGCCGACCTCAACTATTCCTCGGTCGACGGCACGGCGGAAGCCGAACCCGGAAACAATTTCGGCGCCGACATCAAATGGTTCGGATCGGTCAACGCCAAGGCCGGATACGCTATGGATCGTGTGCTGGTCTATGGCATAGGCGGTATCGCCTTCGCCGGGGTCGAAACCTCGCAATCAGCGGGCTCAGCCTTCTCCGAGACACGGGCGAATATCGGCTGGACCGTGGGCGCCGGCGTCGACTACGCGCTGACCGACAAATTCGTCGTCGGCGCCCAGTATCGCTACTACGATTTCGGTTCCGAGCACTATGACGGGTCCAGCGACTTCGTCGGTCGCGACCAGGATACCAAACTGAACACCGTGGGCATCAATCTCAGCTACAAGTTCTGAGCCCCGCCGGCATCGATCGGCGAGCGACAGCTGTGACGTGATCAGCAAAGTCGATGAGGGGCGGCCGGCGCCCCCAGTGGGCGGGGGAATGGGTTGGGCCTGGTAGACGCCGGCCTCGGCGGATCAAGTCCGCCGTGCAAACACCCTACCCATTGCGCGCGGCGCGCTAAATTCCGCGATCACACCAGTATCGCCATGCCATCACCTCTGGGGTGTGTGTTCAGCATGGCCAACAACACGACTTGACGGCCTGTGTCTGGCATCTGAAAAGAGCGGGCCTGCGGACGTGGCGGAATTGGTAGACGCAAGGGACTTAAAATCCCTCGATCTCTGATCGTACGGGTTCGATTCCCGTCGTCCGCACCACCCTTCGCTGTTCGAGCTTCGGGTGGCAGGCCACCCACAGCTCGGCCCCGTCAGACTGCCCGCGCGGGCTAGCCGCCGCATATGCCGCGTGAGCTGTTGATCCGATAAGTCTTCGACGTCATCCTCGAAGTGATTTCAAGCGGGCGCCGGATTTCCCAGCGCCGGATCGCAGGCGGCATGTCTTTTGTTGCCGACGACGTCGCTACAGTCGCATCAGTCGGCAATTCCATCGCCATTATGCCCGTGATTGGGCGGTACGGTGCCGAAGCAGCGGTTCTCACGCCGCCTTTCGAGCGGGCCAACAGCCGCCTGCGCATTCGCAATGCTATTCGGAACGGGCAATGACAATAACAATAGATAGAAACGCCAGTTGGCGCGACATCGCACGCGTGAGCGAAGGCGAATCCCTGGCGCTCAGCCGGGCAGCGTGGGAGAGGATCGCCTTCGCGAACCAGATCGTGGCGGCCATCGTCGACAAAGGCATCCGCGCCTATGGCGTCAATACCGGGGTCGGCGCCTTGGCAAGCAAGATCGTGGCGCCTGCCCTGCAAAAGAAACTGTCGCGCAATATCATTCGCAGTCACGCCTGCGGCGTAGGCGACCTTGTGCCGAGACGCGGCGTGCGCGCCATCATTGCCGCTCAAGTGGCAAATTTCGCCCATGGCCATTCGGGCGTGAGCCCTGCGATCGTCCGCAATTTGCTCACCTTTATCGAGCGCGACTGCGTTCCCGACGTGCCGTCCCGGGGATCGGCCGGATATTTGACGCACAACGCGCATGTAGCACTGGTCCTGATCGGCGAAGGCAATGCAACCGTGGCAGGCCGCTCCATGAGCGGGCTCGAGGCCCTGGCTGAAATGGGTCTCGAGCCATTGGAGCTTGGCGCCAAGGAGGGCTTGAGCCTCGTCAACGGCACCGCATGCGCAACAGGCCTGACAAGCATCGCCGTGCTGCGCGCGGAGCGTTTGTTGGGATGGGCTGACGCGGCGGCGGCTTTGACGCTTGAAGCCGCAGGCGCGCAAATGCCGGCTTTTGGCGAGGCAATCCTGGCAATGAGGCCCTCACCCGGCATTCAGGACGTGGGCAAATCGCTACGTGGCTGGCTTCATGGCAGCGAACTTATCGCGCTGGCACACGGCAGTCGCACGCAAGACGCACTCAGTCTTCGCGCCGTGCCCCATGTTCACGGCGCCGCCCGGGAGGTGCTGGACCGGTCCGCGGGGCTTGTCGACCGCGAATTGGCTGCCGTCACCGACAATCCGGCGGTATTCGGGTCTTTGAACGATCCTCAGGTCGTTTCGGAGGCACATGCGGTAGCGCCCGCCCTCGGGCAGGCTGCTGACGGCCTGACCATCGCCTTGGCTCAGGTGGCTGGAATGAGTGAGCGTCGGATCGATCGTCTCGTCAATCCACTTGTCAACAATTTGCCGGCCTTCCTCGCCGACGAGGACGGAGCCAATTCCGGCTTCATGATCGCCCAATACACGGCCACATCGCTCAGCAACGTCAATCGCCGTTTGGCCGCCCCGGCGGCGACCGACGGTGGCGTCACATCCGGCCTGCAAGAGGATTTTCTGGCTCATCCAACCGTCGCGGCCAACAAGCTGCTGGCGGTTATCGACAACGCCGAATACATTCTGGCGATCGAGCTCATGGCAGCCGCGCAGGCCCATGATTTTCTGGCCGTGCGCGGTGCACGCGCGCCTGGTACCGATGCCATCTACCAAATGGTGCGGGGCAATATCGCACACTATTCCGACGATCGGCCTCTGTCCCGGGACATGGAAGCCTTGCGCAACTTTATTCGCGAAATGGACGTGCCAGCCTGTCCGCGGCACAGTTCGTAAGGCAAATGCTCGGTCAGCTTCGAGCGGCCAGGCCTTCATCGGGTTCAGCTTCAGACGCTGGATCAGGATAATCGCCTTGGCATCGGTCGTCGGCTATGCCGGCCTGCTCCGTCGAGCGGCATTGTCCAGGACCCCGATGTCCTCGCCCTCTTCCGGGCAACCGCATCGAGACCGGCCGGCGGCATTCGTTTTAGCAGCGGTGAAACAAAGGATGCATTTCCGCGTTGAGGGTCGTCAAAACGCGGGCGATTTTTGAAAATGGATCCGGCAACTGCGGCAGTGATGGTCTTGCTCCAGTGCAGCCCGGTTGAGGGTTCTGTCTGCAAACCCGTCGATATGGCGCCAACCATGTATGCGTCGCTCGACTTATGCATGGCTTCGCTGAAGGACAGGCTGGCAAGCGCTCCGAACGGCGAAACCGTTGGCCGGTGTCGCCTCGTCGATACGACCGTCACAGATGGCTTGCCGGTTGGCTATACAAGGGTTTTTGTGACTCGCGGGCTGGGCGACGACGCCATCACCAGCAGCTACGTCGTACAGCGCGAGCGTTAGCGCCTCGTTCCCGCTGCCCTAAGGCGGGCGTCTGCCCTGTTTGCTAGATGCGCGTAGCGCCAGTCTCCTGGCCGCCGGAATGTGGCACCGGCGGTCGCTGATCGGCGCTTTGCTCATGGCCCGGCCCAGAGCCCACCTCGATGATTCCGACCAGCGCGCGAACAAACTCAACCATATCGTTTGCCGTGATGGCTGCCCTGTCGGGATCTTGCCCGATGTGCTCGGCGGCCGCGCAACATGACAGGCGGATGTGATCGTAGTGGGAATCCCTTTCATCCTCCGGCAACATCGCCAGTTTCATGGCCCGGCGATAAATCAGCCGCAGTAATTGTTCGAGAGCGGCTCCGACACTCATGCGTTCTACTCCGCATTGGTCTAGCGTTCCGGCGCTCGAGGGCGCATGTCGGAACGTCGATGGGAGGTATTTCCATCCCTGTGCCAAAGGCTGCATTATAGCCATTAATATATCGTATATTGCTAATATACGATGCCCCGAAGCGTCTTTCGGCCTCCATGATATCGTGACGCCCCAGCCTGACGCCGACGGCGCGTGAGGCGGAGCCTAGCCGGGGCGGCGCGGACCGAGCGACCCATCGAGCGCGTTTGCTTCGGCCAACTTGGTCACCGCTCGCTCGACTTTCTCCGCCGCGGCATCGGTGCGCTTGATATCCCGGATAATTCGCTGCGTCAGAAGCGCGTATCTGGCAGCGCGATATACCTCACCGCCTCTCGCGGTTTCGTGGTGAAATGTCGCCATCATCATGGGGAACCGCCAAAAATTATTGGCGGATCAATCTTTGTCAGGCGCTCCCTGGCCTCGATCAGCCGCCGCCGCGCGGTCCTGATCCGGCTGCAAAGCGCGATATTGATTCCGACGCCGCAGTCCTCGTCCAGCATTTCTTCCGCGCGTTCCAGAGCGAGTTCCGCGCGGTTGACGCGCTGTCTGGCCTTGGCCAGTTCCATATTGAAAAGCTCAACCATTGCTCCGCTTCCGTTGCGGTCCCTTCGAGAGTTAAACCGTCGCTGATCGCTTTTGTTCCGTGATGCGAGGATGGAGCCAATCCATGCCGGAACGTCGGTCAAGCCTTCATCGGGTTCAGCTTCAGATGCTGGATCAGGATAATCGTCTTGGCATCGACGATGCGGCCGTCGGCGATGCCGGCCAGCGCTTCGTCGAGCGGCATTTCCAGAACCTCGATGTCCTCGCCCTCCTCCGGCGCGCCGCCGCCGGCGGAGATGCGGTCGGCGGGCGAATAGCGGGCAACGAAGAACCACAGCCGCTCGGTCACGCTGCCCGGGCTCATATAAGGCGAAAACAACCGCTCTACGTCCTTCAGCCGGTAGCCGAGTTCTTCCTCCGCCTCCTTGCGGATGGCGGTCTCAGGATCGTTTTCGTCGAGCAGCCCGGCACAGGCCTCGATCAGCGGTTCGCGGTGGCCGGTGACATAGGCGGGATAGCGGAACTGGCGCACCAGAAGCACCGTCGAACGCTGGGGGTCGTAGGGCAGGATCACCGCGCCGTCGCCGCGATCATAGGTCTGGCGGACCTGCGTCTCCCACTGCCCGTCGCGCCGGCGATAGTCGAGCACGGTCTTTTTCAGCACCGCCCAGTCGTCGGAAAGGACCTCTTCCGAACGGATACGAATACGATCTTCCATTGGATACCTCGGTATTTGCCGCCGGGCGCAGGCGTAGCCGCGAACCGGCGCCGGCGCAATTGGGGCAGTGATTGGTCCAGCGTTTCACTCTCTCGTGTGTGGTATGGGAGAGTTCCATTGCCTAAATAGCGTTCCCTCTCCAGGAGCCCTCTTCATGACCGCATCGCTTTTTCAGCCGATCACCCTCGACGGCCTCACCTTCCCCAACCGCATCGCCGTGGCGCCGATGTGCCAGTATTCCGCCGAGGACGGGTCGGCCAGCGACTGGCATCTTTACCACTGGATGAACCTGGCCATGTCCGGCGCCGGAATGGTCACGGTGGAGATGACCGATGTCGAGCGGCGCGGGCGCATCACCCATGGTTGCCTCGGACTTTACTCCGACGACAACGCAGCCGCCGCGCGCCGCACACTGGATGCGGCACGACGCGTCGCCGCGCCGGGCACGAAATTCGGCACGCAGCTTGCGCATGCCGGCCGCAAGGCCTCGAACCGCAAGCCCTGGGAAGGCGGCGGGCCACTGCAGCCGAACGAAGACCCCTGGCAGACCGTCTCGGCCTCGGCCATCGCCTACGACACCGGCTGGAACGTGCCGCGCGCGCTCGATGAGGAAGAGATCCTGCAACTCATCGAGCGGTTCGCCCAAGCCGCCAGGCGGGCCGAACGCGCCGGCTTCGACTTCATCGAATTGCACGCAGCACATGGCTACCTGATCTTCCAGTTCCTGTCGCCGCTGTCCAACCAGCGCACCGACCGTTGGGGCGGCTCGCTGGAAAACCGGATGCGTCTGGTCGTCGAAATCGCCAGGGCGGTGAAGAAGGCGGTGCCGAAGCTGATGCTCGGCGCGCGGCTGTCGGTGAAGGACTGGGTCGACGGCGGCTTCGATGTCGAGGATGCGATCGAGGTGGCGAAGGCCCTGAAGGCCGAGGGTATCGCCTATCTCTGCTGCTCCAGCGGCGGCAATTCGCCGTTGCAGAAATTGCCCACCGGTCCCGGCTATCAGGTGCATCTGGCGGAGGCGGTGCGCAAGGGCGCCGGCATTCCGACCCGCGCGGTTGGCCTGATCGACGATCCCCAGCAGGCCGAGGCTGTTATCGCCGAGGGCCGTGCCGACATGGTCGCACTGGCGCGCGCCTTCCTCGCCGATCCGCGCTGGGGCTGGCGCGCGGCCGCCACATTCAAGGAAAAGATCCATCTGGCGCCGCAGCTCGCCCGCTCGGTAACGACGATGGAGCACTGGATGAAGGCGGCGGGCTGAACCGGCCCGCCCTCCTGACACAGGCGCGATCCCGCCCAGCCCGTTTTGCCACAGCCCGCTTCAAATCCGGCGGCAAACTGTTACGCTGGGGTGAGGGCTGCGGCGGGCGCGGCCGGGCTTGGGAGGAGATCATGTCGTTCAGGGCATTCTTGCCGGCTGCGATGCTTGTGACTGTCGCCGGCCCTTGGCTCGGCGCATCGACGCCGAGCGTGGCGCAATATTGCGAGGGGACGGTGCACGGCCTGTCCGGCCGCTACAATCTGGCGACCGGCAGCGGCTTTCTCGCCGTGCGGACACGGCCCAACTCGTCATCACGGATGATCGGCCAGCTGTTCAATGGAGACCACGTCGAGATTTTCGACCGGCGCGGCAACTGGTACAAGGTCGAAATCGGCGGGTCCACCGGCTGGGCGAACGCTCGCTGACTGCGCAACGACTGCGGTTACTGAGACGCCGAAACATGTCACCCAAAAAGCGCGTCGCAGAACGCGACGCGACTTTTGGGCGCAGGTTCCGGGCCACTTTTGCAACCAAATTGGCTGCTTTGCGTTGCGGCCATGATGGACAGCAAACCTTTTGAAACGCCGGTCGTGGTCGAACTCGGCCATGTCGGCAAATATCGCCATATCCGCAGCACCCAGGAAGCGGCGGAGTGCCTCATGACGGTGTGGCCGCTCAATCGCGGCCCGCGTCATCGTGATGCCCTCGACACTTGCCTCAAAGTGCTGGAAGGTTATCGTTCGACAGCGGACGCGCGACGGGCATTGATCGAGGCCGCCAGGGAATCGGAAGTGCTGGTGCCCGACGACAGGCTATCCGACGACCGGCTGCATTGAGCAGGCGGACCTTTCAACCGGAGGTTTTTATGGCGAAGCTGACTTACAAGATCGTCGAGCATGACGGCGGCTGGGCCTACAAGGTCGGTACGACCTTCTCGGAGACATTTCCCACCCATCAGGATGCCTTGCGCGCCGCCGAGATCGCCTCGGCCGAGCAGCAGGTGGCAGGCGCGACGGACGGCATCCAGTATGAGGACGCCGAGGGCAAATGGCACGAGGAACTGGCTGACGGTCGGGACCGGCCGCAGACCGAGGTTTCAGACTAGACTTTCCAAAGAAGAGAACTTGCCAGCAGACCAGAGACAGGGCGCCGACCGCGGACGTCAGGAGAGACGACGTCCTGCGGTCGACCGCTGCCCGGCGGCTGAACTATTTGCCGCAATACTGGTCGTTCACGTTGCCCTGAGCATTCGCATCAGGACCCGCTGTGCCGTATGCACACGGGCCGGCTGGACCAGAATTGCCAAGGCTGTCCAGCCCAGAGCGGTCGCCATTGATGCTTCCGGTCGTGTTCTGGTCGACGCCTGAGGACTCTTCGTTGCCGAACGGCCACCAGCTGTGACGGTTCGAATATGCGCCGTCGGACGATTGTGCCATCGCCGATGTGGTGAGACCGATCGTCAGAACCGATGCTGCAAGAAATTTCCTGTACATTGCATTACTCCGTGTCTTGGTCGCCTTGGGTGCGACACGGGGTAAACCCGGCGGTCAGCCGGTTGGTTCATTGAAATTGTCGTGAGGCTGTGGTGATGGAAATGTGCGGACCGCAATCCGCTCGATGAAGCCAATCACCCGCTTGGGCTCGGCGAACTGCGGCATATGGCCGACGCCGTCGACGGGTTCGAAATCGAGCCCTGCGATCTTGCCTTGCATCGGCTCGCCATGGATGCGGATGTCGATGACGAGGTCGGCCGTACCGAAGAGGATGCCGGCAGGCATGACAATCTCGCCATAGCGCTGTTCGATGCGGCCGAGATCCTGTTCGACGGCCACCACATCGGCTGATGTCGCCTGGAAATGGACTGGCCGCAGCCCGAGCCAGCCGCCGCCGTCAACCATGTAGTCCGCGGGAAAGACCTGCGGCGCGAAGATGAATTCCATTGTCGGCCGCGCATAGCGCAGGCTCAGGGGTATCGCCACAGTATAGGCCATCATCCAGCGCTGCAGGCGCGAGGGGATATAGAGCAGGTCAAATCCTTGCCGCGCCCTGTTTTCCAGATGCGTCAGCGGCGCCAGCAAGGCGATGCCCGAAATTGCCTCGGGATGTTCCACGGCCAGGGTCAACGTGACGGCGCCGCCCAGCGAGTGGCCCACCACCAGCGGCCTTTCCAGCGCCAATTTTTCGATGAAGCGGCGCACCAGGGCCGCCTGTTCAGGCAAGCGGCCGGTGGCACCGTTCGCGCGCGTCGAATAGCCCGATCCCGGACGATCGAGCGCGATCAGCCGATAGCCCGGGCCGAAATGTCCGAACAGGGTGTGCCGGAAGTGGTGGAGTTGCGCACCAAGCCCATGCAGGAAGACGATCGGCCGCCCCTCGCCGACATCGACATAGTGGATGCGGTTGCCGTCGATCTCGATGAATTTTCCGACCGGCGGCACCAACCTTTGCGCCTTCGCCGCGATCCATAGCGTCGCCAGCACCAGGCAGGCGATCCCCAGGACCGCCAGCAGGAACAGCAGGGCCAGCAGCCACGACAGGATCGATATCAGCATTGTTCATCCGGACCAGAACCCGTTTGAGCTTACCTGCATCCGGTCATGCTGCAACCTTGCATCGTCCAGGCACGGATGTTCACCGCCGAGGTGGCATTGCCGATAGCCACGCGCCGCGCTATTTCAGGCGACCCGTCCTGCCGGAGCCCTCCATGACCGAAATCGTTACCGCCGCCATGCTCGTCATCGGCGATGAGATTCTCTCCGGCCGCACCAAGGACAAGAACATCGGCCACCTCGCCGACATCATGACGGCCGTCGGCATCGACCTGAAGGAGGTGCGCATCGTTCCCGACGAGGAAGAGGAGATCGTCGCGGCGGTGAATGCCGTACGTGCGCGCTACACCTATGTGTTCACCACGGGCGGCATCGGCCCGACCCATGATGACATCACCGCCGATTCGATTGCCAAGGCGTTCGGCGTGCCCTGCGAATACGATGCCAAGGCCTATGCGCTGCTGGACGCAAGCTATGCGGCGCGCGGCATCGAATACACCGAGGCACGCAAGCGCATGGCGCGGATGCCGCGCGGTGCCGACCATATCGATAACCCGGTGTCGGTAGCGCCCGGCTTTCGCATCGGCAACGTCCACGTCATGGCCGGCGTGCCCTCGATCTTCCAGGCCATGCTCGACAATGTCGTGCCGACGCTGAAGACCGGCACGAAAATGCTGTCGGCGACGGTGCACTGTCCGTTCGGCGAAGGCCTTGTCGGCGGGCCGTTGGGTGAGATCCAGAAAGCGCATCCGGATACGATCATCGGCTCCTATCCAAAGTATGGCGACGGCAAGTTCTGGACCGAACTGGTCGTTCGCGCCCGCAGCCAGGAGGCCCTCAACGCCGCGCGCGCCGATGTCGAGGCAATGGTGGCGGGTTTCGTCGCCAAGGCGAGTTGAACCGGTTGTGGCCGGAACAAAGCATGGCGCGCCGGCGTTGCTTTCACGCGAGTTCGAACACTCGCCAGATTGAGGGATCACCATGCGCTTCAGGACCATCGTTGCCATTCTGCAGAACGAGCAGGACGCCGAGCGCGTGCTCGACTGCGCCATTCCGCTCGCCAACCGCTTCCAGAGCCACCTGATCGGCATTCATGCCGAGGCGCTTCCGGTGCCCTACACGTCGGCGACCGGCTTTCCCGATACCGAGTTCCTGCAGGTCTCGGCCGACATGAGCCGGGAGCGGGCCGACAAGCTGCAGGCCGTCTTCCTCAGGCGCATCGAGGATTCCGGCCTCTCCTTCGAGTGGCGCAGCCTGGAGAGCTTCTCCGGCGACAGCGCGTTGACCGGCATTTCAAGCGTGCGCGCCGCCGATCTTATCATTGCCGCCCAGCGCGAAACCGGCGGCGATCCGAGCGCCGATGTCGACACGCTGGTCTATGACGCCGGCCGGCCGGTGCTGGTGGTGCCGAGCGCGGGTCCGCTGGTCACCACGTTCAAACGCGTGCTGCTCGCCTGGAACGGCAGCAAGGAGGCCGCCCGCGCCGCCTTCGACGCCCTGCCCTTCATCATCGAGGCCGAGAAGACCGACATATTGGTCATCGATCCGCCCGATACGTTCGACGAAACCCCGGAGGCCGCCGGCGCCGAAATCGCGTCGGCGCTGTCACGCCACGGCGCCAATGTCAGCGTCTCGGTGCAGAAATCGGGCGGCACCTCGGTCGACGACATGATCCAGAACCGGGTCGCCGAAACCGGCGCCGATCTGCTGGTGCTTGGTGCCTACAGCCACTCCTGGCTGCGCCAGCTGCTGTTCGGCGGCGTGACGCGCACGGTGCTGCGCACGGCACAGGTGGCGGCCTTCCTGTCGCGATAAGTCCACAGCCATCGCGGTAAGCCACCCTTGCCAAGGCCGAGGCTTTCCAGTTAATTCCGCGCGCATTCCCCTGTTTTTGTGCGCGCGGTCCTCGCGTGCTGCGGAGTGCGCGAAAAATGTCCCTTCCCGAAAAAGCCTTCCCGGTCTCCTGGGACCAGTTCCATCGTGACGCTCGCGCGCTTTCCTGGCGGCTTTCCGGCGCCAACAAGGGGCAATGGAAGGCGATCGTCTGCATCACACGCGGTGGGCTGGTTCCGGCGGCGATCATCGCGCGCGAACTCGGCATCCGCATCATCGAGACGGTCTGCGTCGCCTCCTACCACGACTACACCAGCCAGGGGCAGTTGCAGGTGCTGAAGGAGATTACCCCCGCCCTGCTGGCCGACGACGGGGCCGGCGTGCTGATCATCGACGACCTGACCGACACCGGCAAGACCGCCGGCATCGTGCGCGCGATGATGCCCAAGGCGCATTTCGCCACCGTCTACGCCAAGCCGAAGGGCCGGCCGCTGGTCGATACTTTCGTCACCGAGGTCAGCCAGGATACCTGGATCTATTTCCCCTGGGACATGGGCTTCACCTACCAGAAGCCGATCGCCGACGACCACGCCGGCTGATTCGCGACACGCCGCTTTTTCCAACTAAGCCGCCACCGACGACAATATTTGCTTCCGTGGATGGCTCCCCGGGGCAGGATATCCTGTGAAATCGACCTCTGTTGGCGGGAATCGGCCAGCCTGATCAAAGTTTTTACTTTTATTGGTCAGAATTAGCCGTAAGATTCGTAAGGCGGCAAACGATTCTGGAGGCTGGGGCTAGCTTCTCCGATGTTGACAAGGCCAACGACGCACAACCATCTGGCCGAAAGGGTCCGGCGACTCTTCGGCACCGCTCCGTGCCGTCTGCAGGTTGCCGCGCTGCCCTGGCGCGACAGCGGGAATGGCGTCGAGATCATGCTGATCACCAGCCGCGACACGGGCCGCTGGGTGTTGCCGAAGGGCTGGCCGGAAGCCAAGGAGCCGCTCTGCGAGGCGGCGGCGCGCGAGGCAGGCGAGGAAGCCGGATTGCGCGGAACCGTCTCGCATCTCGAAGCCGGCCGCTACTTCTATGCCAAGGTTCTGGCTTCGGGTGAAGAAGTGCCCTGCGAGGTGCTGGTGTTTCCGCTGCACGTCGACAAGATCGCCGACCGCTGGAAGGAAAAGCACTCCCGCACCCGCAAATGGGTCAATTCCAGCGAAGCCGTACGCATGATCAATGAGCCGGACCTTTGCCAGATCATCGCCTATTTCTGCGCCGACCCGCACAGATTCTCCTAGCGGACCTCCGCCTTCTCCATATTCACAACCCTGTGATGTGACGGGCATGAAAGGTTTGCTAATCCTTCTTCGCTAAGAATCGACCAATCTGGCGTTTGATCGATGGCGAATCCTGTAGACCCACTTCAGCAGCATACCGGCGAGCCCGAGCGCGAGCACCGTCCGCGCGTGCTCAAGGGTGGAACCGTCATCACCGGGATTCAAAACTCGGAAATCGCCGTGATGCTGCGCAACCAGCATGCGGGCGGCGCCGAATTAAAAATACCGCTCGAGGCGCGGGTGCCCGATCATTTCCTGCTTTATGTGCCGCTCGACGGAGTCGCCTATCGCTGCGAGGTCCGCTGGCGCCGCAACGACCGGGTCGGCGTACAGTTCACCGGCACCGAGCCGAAGCCGAAGCTGCATTACGGCTGATATCTGGCATATCGGCCCGACAGGTTTTTCGAGGCGGCCAGATTGCTCACGACCGACGCCTCCCGGCGGTCAAAGTGCACAGATCCACCGCTCGAAACGGCAATCGCCGCGGCGCATTTCTATCCCCGTTATCCACATGTGTGACACACAAGATGTTGGGGTCACAAAAGCTACGCAAACGAATCCTTGACGGCGCAAAACGAGTCGCCTTTTATAGGCCATGTGCTCCTGTTGAGAGCGCGACCGGAAAGTTCTGAGCCCGGTCTTTTTCCCGGATTATGTGCGTTTTTGCCCGCATTTCCGCCCGTTTACGAGGCCGGCGGAAGCGTTGGGATTGTGGGGTGGCGGGGCGACGAAAGGGAGAATTGTCGGACTGGAATAAATTGTCTGTTAATACTATATTTAGTGTTTGCAGGTAGGTTCGACGCTAGATAGTGTGAATTTCCCTCGAGTGAGGGAATCGAAAAAATCAGATTTGAGGGACCCGCAGGGTTCGCCGGCGCGTTGTGACAGAGGCTTCACGAGAAGCCCAGGCCGCAAGTGCTGGGGGAGATCGCGGAATGGAGAGCCGGCCGTTTTCGAACGCCGGCAGACGGCGGACATGCGCGTTTCGCATCAGGGGGAGAAATCCCTGGGGAAAAGCGCTATATATAGACAAAAGGACCGAACCAATGCGCATCGAGCGTCGCTTCACCAAGCAAGGGCAATCGGCTTATGCGGAGATCGAATTCCGCAAGGCGCTTTCCGAGATCAAGAATCCGGATGGCTCGGTGGTGTTCCGCCTCGACAACATCGATGTGCCGGCGCAGTTCTCCCAGGTCGCCGCCGATATCCTGGCGCAGAAATATTTCCGCAAGGCCGGCGTGCCCGCGCGGCTGAAGAAGGTCGAGGAGAACGACGTCCCCTCCTTCCTGTGGCGCTCCGTCGCCGACGAAGCCGAACTGGTCAAGCTGCCGGAAGCCGAGCGCTACGGTTCCGAGATCGACGCCCGCCAGGTCTTCGACCGGCTGGCCGGCACCTGGACCTACTGGGGCTGGAAGGGCGGCTACTTCAAGTCGGAGGAAGACGCGCGCGCTTTCCGCGACGAGCTCGCCTATATGCTGGCCACCCAGCGCGTCGCGCCGAATTCGCCGCAATGGTTCAACACTGGGTTGCACTGGGCATACGGCATTGACGGTCCGAGCCAGGGCCACTTCTATGTCGACCCCTTCACTGGCAAGCTGACCAAGTCGAAGTCCTCCTACGAGCACCCGCAGCCGCATGCCTGCTTCATCCAGGGCGTTCAGGATGACCTCGTCAACGAGGGCGGCATCATGGATTTGTGGGTGCGCGAGGCGCGCCTGTTCAAATATGGCTCGGGCACCGGTTCGAACTTCTCGCTGCTGCGCGGCGAAGGCGAAAAGCTGTCGGGCGGCGGCCGCTCGTCCGGCCTGATGAGCTTCCTCAAGATCGGCGACCGCGCTGCGGGCGCCATCAAGTCGGGCGGCACAACGCGCCGCGCGGCGAAAATGGTCATCGTCGACGCCGACCACCCCGATATCGAGGAATTCATCGACTGGAAGGTCAATGAAGAGCAGAAGGTCGCCTCGCTGGTGACCGGCTCCAAGATCGTCAAGAAGCATCTCGAAGCCATCATGAAGGCCTGCGTCAATTGCGAAGGCAATGGCGAGGACTGCTTCGATCCGGCCATCAACACGGCCCTGAAGCGCGAGATCAAGGCAGCCAAGAAGTCGGCGGTGCCGGAGAATTACATCTACCGCGTCATCCAGTTCGCCAAGCAGGGCTACACCTCGATGTCGTTCAAGACCTACGACACCGACTGGGATTCGGATGCCTACCTGACCGTTTCGGGCCAGAACTCCAACAATTCGGTGTCGCTGAAGGACAATTTCCTGCGCGCCGTCGAGGACGATGCCGACTGGCACCTGACCGCCCGCAAGGACGGCAAGGTCTTGAAGACGCTGAAGGCCAGGGACCTGTGGGAAAAGATCGGCTATGCCGCCTGGGCGTCGGCGGATCCGGGCCTGCATTTCAACACGACGATGAACGACTGGCACACCTGCGCTTCGGCCGGTGCGATCCGGGCCTCCAACCCGTGCTCGGAATACATGTTCCTCGACGACACGGCCTGCAACCTCGCATCGATCAACCTGCTGCCCTACCGCAACGCCGACGGCACGATCGACATCGCCGCCTACGAGCATACCGTGCGTCTGTGGACCATCGTGCTGGAAATCTCGGTGATGATGGCGCAGTTCCCGTCGAAGGAGATCGCCAAGCTCTCCTACGAATACCGCACTCTCGGCCTCGGCTATGCCAATATTGGCGGCCTGCTGATGACCTCGGGCATTCCCTATGATTCCGACGAGGGCCGCGCCATCTGCGCCGCGCTCACCGCGATCATGACTGGTGTGGCTTATTCGACATCGGCGGAAATGGCCTCCGAACTCGGCGCCTTCCCCGACTATGACCGCAACGCCCAGAACATGCTGCGCGTCATGCGCAACCATCGCCGCGCTGCCTATGGCGACAAGGACGGCTATGAGAAGCTCGCCGTCAATCCGGTGCCGCTGGTCGCCTCCGACCTCAAGCAGCAGGCGCTTGCCGAACATGCGAAAGCCGCCTGGGACCGCGCCATCGAGCTCGGCGAGGAGCATGGCTACCGCAATGCACAGGCAACTGTGATCGCGCCGACCGGCACGATCGGCCTGGTCATGGATTGCGACACCACCGGCATCGAGCCCGACTTCGCGCTGGTGAAGTTCAAGAAGCTCGCCGGCGGCGGCTATTTCAAGATCATCAACCGCGCCGTGCCGGAAGCGCTGCGCACGCTCGGCTATTCCGAGAGCCAGATCGCCGAGATCGAGGCCTATGCGGTCGGCCACGGCAATCTCAACCAGGCGCCCGGCATCAACCCCGGCTCGCTCAAGGCCAAGGGTTTCAGCGACGACAAGATCGCCGCGCTCAATGCGGCGCTGAAGTCGGCCTTCGACATCAAGTTCGTCTTCAACCAGTGGACGCTCGGTGCCGACTGGGTGAAGGAGACTTTTGGGTTCACCGACGAGCAGCTCAACGACTTCTCGTTCGAGATGCTGCCGGCGATGGGCTTCTCCAGGAAGGACATCGAGGCCGCCAACATCCATGTCTGCGGTGCCATGACGCTGGAAGGAGCGCCTTTCCTCAAGGCCGAACACCTCGCCGTGTTCGACTGCGCCAGCCCCTGCGGCAAGATCGGCAAGCGCTCGCTGTCGATCAACAGCCACATCCAGATGATGGCGGCCGCACAGCCCTTCATCTCCGGCGCCATCTCCAAGACCATCAACATGCCCAACGATGCGACGGTTGAGGACGCCAAGGGCGCCTACATGCTGTCGTGGAAGCTGGCGCTGAAGGCCAACGCGCTCTACCGCGACGGCTCGAAGCTGTCGCAGCCGCTCAACGCCTCGCTGCTCGCCGATGGCGAGGAGGATGAGGACGAAGCCGTCGAGCAACTGATCGCGTCCCCGCAGGCGGCGCGCGCGGCGCAGATCACCGAGCGGATCGTCGAGCGCATCATCGAGCGCGTGTCGCGTGAGCAGGAAAAGCTGCCCGGCCGCCGCAAGGGTTACACCCAGAAGGCCAAGATCGGTGGCAACACCATCTTCCTGCGCACCGGCGAATATGATGATGGCCGCCTCGGCGAGATCTTCATCGACATGAACAAGGAAGGCGCCACGCTGCGTGGCCTTCTCAACAACTTCGCCATCGCCATTTCGCTCGGCCTGCAATACGGCGTGCCGCTCGACGAATATGTGCACGCCTTCACCTTCACCAAGTTCGAGCCGGCCGGCATGGTCATCGGCAACGATGCCATCAAGAGCGCGACGTCGATCCTCGACTACGTGTTCCGCGAACTGGCCATCTCCTATCTCGGCCGCAACGACCTCGCCCATGTCGACCAGTCGGACTTCTCCAACACCGCACTTGGCCGCGGCATCAGCGAAGGCAAGACCGACGCCGTTTCCAAGGGCCTGACCCGCGGTTCGCCGGTGAAGCTGGTGTCGAGGGCGATCGGCAACGAGCCGAAGGGCTTTGCCGGCGGCTCGACCGGCACCCCTGCCCGCTCGGCGCCCACCGCCTTCTCCGGCTCCAACGTGCTGGCCCTGAAGCCGGCCAGCGACGAGGCGATCGCCTACAAGCGCGACTATGAGGAGCGGGCCAAGGAACTGGCCGAGGACATCGCCTTCGAGGAAGCGGCGGGCTCTGCTTCGGTAGCCTCGGACGCGACGGCGGCGCTGTTCACCGATGCGGCTGCGAACGAAGCCGCCGAAGCGAAGAAACTCGCCGCCGACCGCCGCGCCAAGTCACTGCTGCAAGGCTACACCGGCAATTCCTGCTCCGAATGCCAGAATTTCACGATGGTGCGGAACGGGACCTGTGAGAAGTGCGACACGTGCGGCGCGACGAGCGGGTGCAGCTGAGGAAGGTCTAGGTCGACGCGGAATTCGACCATGGACAAGCCTCCTCACACGTTTCGCGTAATCGACGGGGGCGGGCAAGCGCCCGCCCGGTGGCTTGATATTCCCTCTGCAGTTATCGGCAGATCACCTTTCGAAAAAACAGACAACGTCGTTTATCGAGTTGCCCAACACGACGCCCGGAAGGCGTTGGACCTTGGCAGGAAGCAGCCGCTTCTGGATCTCTGGAGCGTCGTGTTAGGCGAGATACCGCCTGTGAATAACGCGTTATCAAAATGGGGAAAAACAGCGGAAGCGCACAAACTCTCGTCGCTGCTTGGTGCACACGCCTGCTTCCGTGGTATCAAGCGCCCTGCAGGGAACGATGACAAGGGGTTTGATTTTTACGTTTTCGTATCAAAGCCTGCCATATTCTTCGTGTATGATCCAAGTCTCGGCTGTGTGATCAAGCCGTCACGCGTGCCAGAGGATGTGGTACATGTAACATACGTACGGCTCGACTATCCTCAGGGCCGTCCGGTAGGAAAATGCTCGAAAGTAGCCAATGGCGCAATCGGTGTTGTCACACATTGGGAGTTTGTCGAAGCGGACAGTGACTCGCCGAACTTGCCCGTAAATTTTGCGGAGCGCTACCGACGACAAATGTGGTGAACTGACGCTATGGGAAACATAGATAGGACAGGTACGATCGGCAGCTATCGGCCATGTGCCATCTACTACGAGCAGTCCGACAGCCTTGAATATGTGCGGGTAGACTCGCCAAGCGTTTACCGCCGTGTCGATGACTTCCTAACCCTGATACTGGCAATGGAAGATCGCTCGCCTATAGGATTCAAACTTAAAGGCTTCAGGCACTTTTATCTTCGTCATCTCAAAAGAAACTATCATTCAGAACGCCAAGAATTTTTGGCACTCGTAAAGATCGTAGAGGAGGCTCTTTGCGTTTTTGGAGACAAAGTTTTCGATGATGAGAAGCGTGTCGCATATCAAAGGGCTATCGATATTGCTCAAAGCGACAACGTTGAGGTCAGAGACTTTCCGTCAATGGCCTCGCACGGTTAGATGAAATCAACTGGCCGCCCTTCGCGTCACGCGAAGTAATCCCTACTTGTAACCGCCGGCAACACCCGCAGCGTCTGCTCGTCAAACAGCGGTTCGTCCTGGCCTATCCGGACAAACAGCACTTTCCGCCCCTCACCCGCCGGCACCTCGAAATACTGGATGCCGTCGGGCATTTCGCCCCTGTCGCCGCAGGGCGGTTCCGGAACCTCGTCGGGGTCAGCAAGTGCTTTCAGTTCTTTCGCATAGGCGGCGTCGGGGCTGAATGTATAGCGCTTGATGCCGGCGGGCACGGTCCCCTCCGTGTAGGGCGCCAGCACGCAGCGCGAACTGACGGCCTTGTCAGTCTTTTCCAGGAACAGGCGCCGCATGGCGGCCCCGGCGGTTTCGCCTGACTTGATGTCGAACACCTCGACCAGCGGGTCGGCCGCGCCGCCATCGCTGTATTTGATAGAGAGCGCGTTGCCGGCGAATTCGAAATGGATCTGGCGGAAGCCGAAGTCGCAGCGGTGCGCCCAAGCGGCAAGGCCGATCGTCTTGTCGCCCATATTTTCCCAGACCACGCGCATTTTATTGTGAGAGCGTTGTGAACCTTTGGCCCCGTTCTGGCGAGGCCGAACTCATGCAAACGCACGATGATTTAGCCCGAAGCGACAAGCACTATCGATTGGCGCTCGATAGACCTCTCTGTGACGCCGAAGCCTTGGGATCAGGCTTTTGGTCAGGGTCAAAGGGCCCTGTATGGCGAGGAGGGGCAATGGAAATGGTTGGCAACACCAACTCATCGCGCCTGGCATCACTCGACCTTCTACGATTGATCGCAGCCTTGGCGGTTGTGTGCTTTCACTACCTTTATCGGGGACCGATTGCCGGAGATGTCGACGCTGGATATCCTGTGGCTGCCCCGTTTGCCATCTATGGCTATCTCGGTGTCAATCTGTTTTTCCTGATCAGCGGTTTTGTCATCACGTGGTCGGCTGAGGGGCGAAAGTGGCAGGATTTCGCCGTCGCGCGCTTTGTGCGGCTTTATCCTGGATTTCTGCTCTGCATGACCTTGACGTTTGTCGTTCTCTCGATCGCCGACAACCCTAGATTTCCGACAGATTTTTCGACCTATGTCGCCAATCTTTCCATGTTCGCCCGGGCATTCGGCAGGCCGTCCATGGACGGTGTCTACTGGTCGATCATGCTCGAGATCGTATTCTATGGCTGGGTTGCGATGCTTATTTTTGCGGGTGCCTTCCAGCGTTGGAAGTTGGCGATCGTTGCCATCTGGCTCGTGATTTCGGCAGGAAATGAGCTCTTCTTCGGGAACACGGCGATACGAATTTTGCTTATCACAAGCTACGCGCCTTTTTTTGCCGTCGGCATTTTGGCCCAACAGGTTGTCGCAAAAGGTCGTTCGCCGGCAGCGCTCATCCTTCTTGTCGCAGCGTTCCTGTTGTCGTGCCAGACGATCACATTCAATCAGGGCTGGATGCAGGAACATTACGGAACGGCCATTCCCTATCCCGCTCTCCTGGTCGCCAATGGATTTGTCTTTGGGATTTTCGCAGGTGCACTCCTGATCCGCTCCCGCGTGGCCCCTTCGAAGACCGTTCTGATGCTCGGCGGATTGACTTACCCACTTTATCTTCTGCACCAGTACATAGGTTATCTCTCTCTCAACGCGCTGGCCCCGTTTATCGGCAAGAACGCTGCGTTCTTTGTCGTTTTGCTCGCGGTGCTCCTTGCCTCCTTCTTGATCTGGCGCTTTGTCGAATCGCCGCTACGCAAGCCGCTTATCCGCGGTTTGACGTCCGCCATCGATCACATCGCATCGGCAGGATCCGCGCACGCCAGAAGGAACCGCCCAGTGGCGCGGACTTAGCGTAACCTTCGCAGGCGAGACAGGAGGTGGGTTGCCAGCGGCAGGAGCACTGGTCTAGGCGCCTGCACGCAACGCAACCTGATCGATCTCACGACGCTAGTCATCGCTGCACCCTGTCAGAATGAAGGCATCCCAGGCCGAGCCGTCCGGATTGGCGTTGGCGAAATCGGCCCATTCGGTGAAAGCCACACCGAAATCGGGCAACAGCAGCCCTTTCGGCGCCGGCGTCGCTTCGCGCGAATTCAACTGTTCGGCCCCGCCGCCGGTCAAGGCATAGACCTGACCGTCCCATATCCTGCACAGTCCGCTGCTATCCTGCAGGCCCGCTTCGCGATCATCGTCGGTGCAGGCGTGGCGGATGGTGCCGAGCGGAAAGGAATTCTTGCCGTTGGTCCAAGTGATATCGGCCGGCAGGTTTTTATCGGTGTTTGGCACGCTCAGCGAGAACACCTGCGCCGTCAGCGCCGCCGGCTCATTGTCCAGCGGCCGGAATTGCAGAACCGCGCCTGAGCGCGGCTCGCGGTAGGTGGCGTGGCTCAGCAGGCATTCCTTGGCATTCGTCACCTGGATCGGGCCGAGCAGGCCCAAGAAAACGCAAGCCAGTTTGCGAACGATCACTGGATGTCTCCGGGAAAGCGTTGTCGAAGCCAAAAAATCCGCCCTCACACCAGCCCGACCAGAAAGGCAGCGCCGCCGAGAAATCCTGCCGAACAGACCCACAGCAGCCAGAGCCCACGCACCCGGCATTCGAGCACCGCCGAGCCAGGGTTGGCGGGATCATAGTGCACGTCGACCTTGCTGCCCTCCGCATAGCGCCGCGCTTGGCCGCTGACGAGGCCGGGCAGCGAAGCCGTGACGGTCGCGCCGAAGGTGACGCGGTCGGCGCTGTAGCGCTGGCCGGCGACGCCATAGCTGTAGACGATGCGAGATTTGAAAACCGTGCGCCAGCGTTGATAGCCTGAATAGGTCCGCAGCGCCTGCAGGCCTGAGGCATCGATGCGGCCGGCGGCGACCGGCCATTTTGCCGCCTGCTCGGCAAGCGACTTCTGGGCAAAGCCCATGCGCAGAGCGAACAGGCCCATGAACAGCAGCAATGCCGCGGCGCCGAGGTTTTGCGGCTTGGGCAGATGCGGCCGGATCGCCTCAAGCACGCCGCCGATGGAAAACACCAGAACCGCCGTGCCGATCACCAACCCGGCCGAGAGCTGGAACATGAACTTGAAGGCGCCGTCCGGCATGGTGCGCTCGATCACGGCCTTGCTCGGATCGGCCGGATTGTAAAAGACGGTCACCTCCGCGCCGCGGGGAAACTGCGCAAGGGTTTCGCGGACTTCAAAGTTCCCCAAATTTTCCTTCACGCTGTAGCGCGAGCTTTGAAATTTCTTGCCGCCGACCTTATATTCGAAGGTGATGGCCGGGAAATTGCGCATCTCCGTGGTATCGGTGCTGTCCGAGCCAGCGCTCGAGCTTCTGACCTCACGCGCCTCGACGCGCGACGAGATGATCTTTCCCGGCGTCGGCAACCAGCGGCTCAGCGCCTGCACCTCCCGCCATTTCACGATAGTGATGAGCGACAGCATGCCGGAGACCGCGCAGGCAAAGCCGACAAGCAGAAATTTGAGTTCCAGCTCCACCCTGATCCCCCCGGAGTGCAGGAACAGGCACTAGACAGCACTGCGGCGGCAATGTCTCGCTTATTCGCAAAGTCGAGAGATGAGCGGCCGGGCGTAACGCGCGCCCTCTCCTTCTCCCCTTGCAGGAGATGGAAGAAGATCCCTTCACGACGGCCTGACAGCCAGGAAGGTGTTCCATTCCTCGCTGTTGCGGCCCACGTTGAAATCGTCCCTGAGAAGGACCAGCCCGGCGGCTTCGAGACGGGCCGCGAAGTCGTCCCGACGCCACAAGACCGTATGATAGCTGCTGTCCGTCTCGCCATCGCCGTTGCGCATCGATACGAGGAAGGCGCCGCCTGGCCGCAGCGACCGAGCTATCCTGGCAAGCACCTGGTCGGTCTGGTCGCGCGGCACATGGATCAGGACGGCGAGCGCCAGGACGGCGTCATAGGGGCCGCCGAGATCGTCGGTGAGGAGATCGAGAAGCTCACCATGCTTGCCGCGCGCGGCCTGCAGCTCGAGAAACCGTTTTGTCGCGTCGGTGCGGCGAACCTTGACACCCAGGCCCTCCAGAAAGTCCGCATCGTAGCCCGCTCCCGACCCGACTTCCAGAATCCGGCCTGACGTGCCGGCAATCGCCACAAGGCGCTTCAGCGATGCCTGCTCTCTGTCGTTGGGAACATGCCGCACGATGGCATCGTAGCGATCCGCATAATCCTCGTAGGCACTGATCGTTTGACGGCTCTTCGCCAGGGCCTGCGACAACACATCCATCTTGCCCTCCCTTGTATCCATGTGCGCCAAAAAAGCTTCTTCAGCGAATGGTGCCGGGAGGCACGTGTCCGTCGAGGACGCCGATGTCGCGCAGGAAATGATCCGACAGCGAACGCTGGTCAAGCAGGCCGCGCCTGCGGGGCCTGAACGGAGCGGTGAAGAGATCGAGCATCGGGCGACGAAGCGTGTCGTAGAGGGTGGTGGTCATTGCCCTGTCCTTTCGTGTTGGAGTTGATGACCAGAGCATGCCTGTTCGCGGCCTTGGCTTCCAATCGAACGTCGCGTACCATGCATCAGGAGGACTGATGCGTCATGAGTTGGGAACTACCACCATTGGGGGCTATCAGGGTGTTTGAAGCCGCCGCGCGGCTGGGCAGTTTCACCAAGGCGGCCGAAGAACTCGGCATGACCCAATCGGCGGCCAGCTATCAGATCAAGGTTCTGGAGGAGCGCGCCGGAACGCCACTTTTCATAAGAAAAACAAGGCAGATTGCCTTGACCGTGGCCGGACAACAGCTGGCGCCGCATGCATCCGGCGCGTTCTCGGCCCTGGCCGATGCGTGGGTCGCCACAAAGGGCGGAGCGACCGGAGTGCTATCGGTGACGACCATGGAAACCTTCGCGACGAACTGGCTGGCCGTGTGGCTTGGAACATTCCAGCTGATGCATCCAGACCTTGCCGTGAAGGTCAATACATCGCCCCGGCTGGTCGATTTCACACGCGAGGACATGGACATCGGGATCCGGACAGGCGCCGGAAATTGGCCCGGTCTGACCGCGCACTATCTGTTCAAGGCCGACTACACGCCCATGCTCAGCCCAAGACTGGCCGAAAGCGTGGGCGGCATCCGCCAGCCCGAGGATCTCTACAAGGTGCCGCTGTGCTGCGCCGACGATCCTTGGTGGAAGATCTGGTTCGAAGCCGCCGGCCTACCCTTCGAGCCCGATCGCGTCATCGCAGGTCCGATGCTGGGGTCGCAGGCCTACGACGCAATGGCGGCTTTGACCGATCGGGGCGCGGCCATCCTCACCCGCAATATCTACAGCGCCCTGCTGGCGAAGGGCCAGTTGATACAGCCCTTCGAAGTCCTCGGATCCGACGGCGACGGTTATTGGCTGGTGCACCTGGAAAGCCGACGCAACGTGCCGAAGATCAAGGTGTTCCGGGATTGGGTGCTGGCCCAGACCGCCGAGATTCGGGCGCAGGAAGAGCGCCAGACTTAGGCTTACAAGGTTCACGCGCAACAGAGGACCAGATGATCGATCACATAACCATCGAAGTGTCCGACCTGGAGAAGAGCAAGCTCTTCTACGAACGCGCTTTCGCGCCCCTGGGCTATTGCCTGTCCTTCGGCAAGGAGGGCGTGTTCTGGGCTTTCGACGTCGGCAGTGGCTGCCTGTTCGAGATCCAGCGAACAGGCGAGGCGCCGCCGCTCACCCATCTGCATGTTGCCTTCCGCGTCCGCAGCAAGGCAGAGGTCGATGCGTTCCACCAGTCGGCGCTGGCAGCCGGCGCCCAAGACAATGGCGCGCCCGGCCCGCGTCCCGATTATGCGGAGAATTACTACGCCTGCTTCGTACTCGACCCCGATGGCTACAACATCGAGGCAATGATCAACGAGACCGCGGCTTCATCCAAGGGCGCCAATACGAGTCGAGGATGACGGGCATAATGAATCTCGCCTCTCTGCGCCCTCGGCCACGGTCACCCCCTGCTGTGCACGGCATCTGCCGATCGGTTGATCCAGATCAACGCGGATGCATCGCCCGTGCGGTCTCCTTGCTCCTTGGCCATCATCCCAGGGAGAACGAACGTGTCGACTTACGACCTCATGGTTATCGCCGCAGTCCTGTTCAGCTTCGCATCATTTTCCGCGGTTCTGGCTTTTGCCACCTTCGACGAATCGCGTCGCCGTCGTCCAAAATAAGGCGGTCGGACCGGTTGGATGGGCGACCATTCACACGACGAAGTGATATAGGTGCAATTTGACGACGGATCGGATCGAATGAGAACGTTTGGAAGATAACAACCGGAAAACGGACATGAGCGACGAAAACGAGGACGACACCGACATCGTCAACCAGCTCGCCTATGTCAGAGCCGATCCCACCCAGCACGATACGATTACGCTTCTCACCATGATCGATGCCGCGATTGCCGAGATCATGGCGTTGCGGAGAAAGCTGCGGCTGAGCGAGGACAGGAATGGCGGGAGCAACCAGCTCCAATAGACGGCAGGACCTGAACGAATGGCGACGCGAACCCTAATCCGCGTCGGCCATCATCTGACGGCCGCCGCCGCCGGCCCAGGCGCGCCATTGCCGCTCGTCGCCATGGAAGACGTTGAGGTCGACGCGGCCGGTCACGCCGTGCGACAGGCCAGATCCGGAATACTGCCAGAACAGCCATTTGCGGCCGGGATAGACCTTTGACGGGTGCCGCGCCACCGCGCGCAGCCAGAACGGGTAGTCGAGGAAAGCGCCCTGGAGGTTGTCGCGATAGAAATCGGGGGCGGTGTATATGATCGGGCGCTGACCGTAGTGACGTTCAAGCTTGTCCATGAACACCTGCATCTTCTCCAGCACCTTTTCACGTGACGGGCGCCGCTTGCAGCTGGAGTCGCCGTTCCATTCGACGTCGATCACCGGCGGCAGGGCGCCATCGACCTTCGGCACGTTGCGGATGAACCAGTCGGCCTGCTCGCCGGCGGTGCGGCACCAGTAGAAGAAATGATAGGCGCCGCGCTTCAGCCCGGCGGCATCGGCATTGCGCCAGTTCCTCATGAACATCGGATCGAGATGGTCGCCGCCGTCGGTTGCCTTGATGTAGGCGAAGTTGGCGCCCTGGGCGCGCAGCTTTTCCCAGTTCACGTCGCCTTGCCAGCGCGACACGTCAACCCCGTGCACGGCAAGGTGCCGGGGCGAGGCCCGGCCGAAATTGATGGGCTTGGCATCGCGAAAACCGTAGCGCGTGACGGGGCCGGCAAGCATCGCCGGTGCGGCACGCGACAAAAGTTTCGGTGGCGAGACCAGGGCCGCGGGCTCGACGGGCGGATCGACATTGTCCGGCAATTCGGGCGCCGAAAGCGCCACGGTTTCTTCCTCCGCCAGCCCAAAGGGCCGATCAGGAGCGTCCTCGGGCGCGGCCTCGGCCAGCTTGCGAGCATTGCTGGCCTTGCTCACTGGAACGGATGTGATCGGTGCGCTTGGCCGCACCACCGAACTGGTGGTTTCGTTCGACGGCTTCTGCATGTCGAGCGCGTCCATGCCCGATGTCGAAGAGCAGCCGGCGAGGCACAGCGATGCGATCACGAAACTGATGGCGCCTGGTAACCGCATCTGGACCTGTACTCAAAACACAACAGACCGAAGGCAACGGCCGACGGACAACAGCGCCAGTTATGAACGAGAAATTACCAATAAAGTTTGAATCAAGTTTTTTACCATGACTGTGACCCGTTTCAGACATTCGCCGTCGACGCCGCCGGGCCAGCCTTGACAGTGCCATGATGTGGCTGTTGAGACGGGAGGCTGCGATTGCCGCAGGCATTTCCGACGATTTCTTCAAATGGCGTCCGATGGCAAGGGCCGCAAATTGCCGGTCGAGAATTATTACGGCTGGCTCGTCGACGACAAGCTCGACGAACTCAGAAGCCTGCTCGACAGCGGCAGCTGAGAAACGCTTTTAAACAGGAGCTTGCGTGCAGGCGTTCATCGACCAGAGCGTTTGTTTCATCGAGAACCATCAGGCGTGGGCCGGGATCATGGTCGGGCTGCTGGCCTTCGGCGAGTCGCTCGTGCTGGTCGGCATCCTCTTGCCCGGCACCACGGTGCTCATAATCGTCGGCGGCCTGGTCGGGGCCGGCATCGTACAGCCTTTGCCCGTCCTTCTGGCCGCGATGATCGGGGCGGCGCTCGGCGATACCATCTCCTACTTTCTCGGCAGATGGCTGGGGCGCGGCGTCGTCCATAAATGGCCGCTGAACCGTTACGGCCGCGAGGTCGCCAGGGCGCGGCTGTTCTTCCATCGTTATGGCTTCGCAGCGGTTTTCGTCGGCCGTTTCTTCGGCCCCGTCCGCGCCACCGTGCCGCTGGTCGTCGGCATGATGGGCATGTACCGGCGCCGCTTCCAGGTCGCCAACATCCTGTCAGCGATCATCTGGGCGCCGGTCGTGCTGTCGCCGGGTTGGCTGGTGGCCAAGGGCGCCGGCAGCATCCCCGAGCTCGACGTGACCAGCCTGTTCGGGCTGGCGGCGATCGGTGTGGCAGCCCTGATCATCGTAACAGTGATCGCGCTCAAGCTCCGGAGCAGGCGAGCCGCCCGCGTCTAGCCGCGCTTCCTGAACACGCCGATCATCGGCCCCAGATTCCAGTAATCTTCGTTGCGGCCGATGGCAGGCGCGAACAGGCTCGATATCGTGCCGTCGAGAAACAGCGCATTGTCGCAGCCGAGCGCATCGCGGAACAGCCGGGCAAATGCATGGAAATTCACCGTGCCGTTCGAAATGGCAAAGACCGCGACGCCGTCCTTGCGCACCCCGACGCCGTCGCGGGTCTTGCGTGAGGTGCCATCGGACTGAAATTTCGGATGAAGCTGGCCGTCGACCACCAGCATCGGTCCCGATTGCGTGGCATAGTCGGTGGACGGCCGCTTCCTGACGAAGTCCCTGGTCGCGCGGACCGCTGCCATGCCGCCGCTGATGTAGAAGATGCCATTCGGCTGCAGCGAAAAATTGCCGCTTCCCGATCCCGTCTTCACGCCGGCCATTTCCTGGCCACGCTCGACATAGAGGCCGACCGGCCTGAGGTCCGGATGATACATGCCGGCGTTGACGGCGAACAGCATGGTGCGGCCGGCCGCGCGCTGGGCAGCATCGAGATTGTGCAGCGACTGAAATGGCTTGCCGGCCGGATCCTTCCAGAACAGTTCGATCGAATACAGTTTCGGATCGACCTCGCAGACGAGATAGCTGGTCGCCTCGAAAGCAAAGTCGCGGCATGGCGGCAGCGAACCGAACCATTGGCTGAATGCCATCGTGCCGGCGACGGCCTGCGGCACCCCGGCTTTGACCAGGCCCAGCAGCAGGGGCGCCGAGTTCAGAAGTGTCAGAAAGTCCATGTGCCCTGCGGATGCCAGCTTCAATCAGTTGTGGTGGTTATCACCACTTGCCGGCACCATGGAAGACCGGCACGAAAGGATCGGATCGAAGAGGTTCATGCTCGGACGCGGCGGAGCCGACCCGACTATTTGACGGCGCTGACCAGCTGTTCGTCGCCACCCAGAATCGAGACCCAGTGACCGGTGTTGTCGCTCGCCTGCCGCTTCAGGTAGCGATAGCTCGTCTGGTTCCAGAGGCGGACCTTGTCGGTCAGATTGTCGAGGATGAAGTCGCCCTTGTCGGTGCGCACCGTCAGCACGGCGTGACCCTCGCCATCAGGCTTGCGAACCACCGTCATCAAAAGATTGGCTATGGCAATGCCCAGGCTGTTGAGCTCACGCCGCTTTTCCAGCGCGTAATCCTCGCAGTCGCCAAGACCGTTTTCCGGATAGGCCCACCACTCGTCCTTGCCGTAATTATCCATGTCGCTCATCGGCTTGACGCGCGTGTTGACGGAGAGGTTCACAGCCGAGATATCGTGCAGCAGCTTGCTGGTCAGGCGTTCCGGCACGCTGTCGGGCGAGCGGATCGAACATTCGGCGACATGGATCCTGCAAAAATCATAGTGGCCGATCGGCTGGGAGGTCGAGCCGCCGACAACCATGGAGGCAGGCGCGGCAAAGGCCGACCCCACCACCGAACCGAAGACGGTCACGGCAACCGCCAGCCCCTTCGCCTTGCGGCGCCAACCCATCGAGGATGCCATCCGGCCCCACCCACCTGTTTTGTTAACAGAATGTTAAGGGCGGTTACATTCCGAAGTCAATCAACCCTAGCGATCACATCTCCTAGGGAGCGACTCATGCGCCCAACTGGTGCCGACAGGCAACACTGGGCCCGCTAAGCCAGCCATCCCATCGCAAGGCCAAGCAACAGGACGACGCCGAGCAGGCCGCGATAGATGACGAAAGGCCAGGCGGAGAAGCGTTCCAGCACCCGCATCAGGCCCCAGATGGCAAAAAAGGCGGAGATCGAGGCGACGACGAGCCCGGTGGCAAGTACCGACCAGCCATGGGCGTCGAGATGAACCTTGTGCAGTTCCCACAGTTCCTTGAGACCGGCAAGCGCGATCGCCGGCAGCCCGAGCAGGAACGAGAAGCGCGCCGCCTCGGCCCGCTTGAAGCCGAGCCCCAGCGCCGCCGTCAGGGTCGAGCCCGAGCGCGAGACGCCGGGGATCAAAGCGCCGATCTGGGCGACGCCGACAAGCAGCGCATCGGCGAGCGACGCTTCTGCGATGGTGCGCTTGTGGCGGGCGAAAATCTCGGCCAGAGCCAGCAGGATCGCCATGGCGATGCACGACCAGCCGATCACGCTCAGGCTGCGCAGCGGCGAATTGCAGGCATTGAGAACCCCCGATAGCGCGACGCCTGCAATGACGATCGGGATCGTCGCCAGCACGATCCAGGACGCCAGCCGGAAATGCCGGTCGGAAAAATCGCGGCGCGCGAGCGCCTCGAGCGAGCCGAACAGGAGATCCCTGACATCGCCCCAGAAATAGCTGATCACGGCGGCAAGGGCGGCAAGCTGCATGGCGGCGGAGAAGGCGGAGCCCGGGTCTTGCCAGCCGAGTACCGCCGGCACGATGCGCATATGGGCGGTCGAGGAAATCGGCAGCAACTCGGTGATGCCTTGCACCAAGCCGAGAAAGGCGACCTTGGCATATCCCAGGCCGACAAAGCCCGTATCCACGCCCTGGGTGCAGATGTCAGCCATGTCGAGCCTTTCCGTCGGAGAATCTTGAAGAGCGATCCGCGCGAGCAATAGACGCGCGATGCGCGGAATCCAATTTACCGATTTGTAAGGCGTCTCCCCGGTTGACAAGTCGCGCATCAACATTATTATCTGCTAACCTTACATTGTAAGTTTGGTGATGGAGGAGCGCCATGCAGACCGCCCTGTCAGAATTGCAAGCGCCAGCCGAACCCCGCCCGCCAGCCATCGCGATCGAGAATGTCTCGCGCGACCTCAGCCGTATCATCGAGCGCGCCGAGGTGAACGCCTGGCTCGACCTCTATGCCGCAGCACCCGCCGATTTCGCCGCAAGGCAAGGCCTTTCAATAGCGGGAGAAGGCGACCTCGCATGGACCACCTGCACGACGATCCCGTTCGTCCATTTCAATTGCGTGAAGAATTTCGGCGTCGACAGCCCGGCCTCGGAAAGCCAGCTCGACGCACTGCTGGCGCACTACCGCGCCGCCGGCATTTCGCGGCCATGGTTCTATGTCAATCCACACACCGAACCATCTCGCCTCAGATGCTGGCTCGAGGCGCGCGGCCTGCAGCGCCAGGGCGGCTGGGAGCGGATTTATCGCGAGGCCGACCCGCTGTCGTCGGAGCTGCTTTTCACGATTGATGGGGTTTCGGTCGAACGCGTGACGAAGGCATCGGCAAGCGAATGGGCCGGCTTCATCGACAAAAGCTACCGGCTGCCCACCTCACCCTGGCTACTGGCTCTGGTCGGCCGACAGGGCTGGCATCACTATATGGCCAAGCGGGACGGCGCCGTGGCGGCGGTGCGCTCGTTGTTCATCGGTGCCGACGGCGCGGCCTGGAGCGGCATCGAAGCACCGGTGCCGGGCATCATGGCGCCGAGCTTCGATCTCGACGCGGTGCTTGGCGAAGCGTTGGTGCGCGACGGGATTGCGGCCGGCGCCAAACTGTTTGTCGCCGACATCGAGGCGCCGCACGAGCAGCGCGACGGCCCGGCCTATCGCAACTATGCGCGTCTCGGCTTCAAGATTGCCTATTTCCGCAGCCACTACAGCTATCTGCCGGCCAGTTCCAACTGACCGCGCCTAACTGCGCAGCCATTGCTGGAAACAACTTCTGGCCACTATATGGGCCGGCGGAACGACCGGCTGATCGGCGCGTGCGTCATCGGGCGCGCGGCTGCGAACCCGTTCGAGCAGCATGCGCACCTGTTCCGGGCGCACACGGTCGCGCTCCATGACAAGCAGGACCATCGGATCGCTCAAAAGCTCGTCCAGGGTGCTGATGCTGTCGTTCATCCGTCGTCTCCTCGAATGCCGGCCCGCGCAGCATAGATAGGAGGACAATGATGGCCCGCCAATGACGTTTTGCCGGCTATCGCGTGATGATTTGGATTAATTTTCGGTCATGGTCGCGCGCTTCCCTTCTCCCTTGTGGGAGAAGGAAGACCTAGCCCGGCGGCGGAGCGCCTTCATGTTGCGGCAGGCCGTCATCGAGCACCACCCAAGGCTGTTTCGAGGCGGTGAAGATATGCATCTGCGGCCTGAAGACCGTGGGATCGTCAAGCGAGCCGGTGGTGATGCCGATGATGCCGGCGGAGTCGCGGCGCGAAAACATCGTCGTGCCACAGCTCGGGCAAAAGCCGCGCTTGAGATCGGGCGACGTGTTCACGGCCGCCAGCGGCCCCTCGATGGTCACATCATCGATGCGAAACAGCATGCGCGCGTTGAAGGCGGCGCCGATCGCCTTCTGGCAAAGCCGGCAGTGGCAGATGCGTTCGTTGATGGGCGCCGCGTCGGCGCTGTAGCGCACCGCCCCGCACAGGCACCCGCCCTGATGTTTAGCCATATCACCGTGATCCATGATGAGAGTGTGCGGCCGAGGTAAATGGCAGGACTGATTGGGTCAATTGAAAAGCTTTGATACTGTTTCATCGATTACCGTGATGGGGGAGCCGTGACGCAAGACATCGAAACCATCGGCATCGCGGACCTGTTCGGGCCGCCCTCGCCCGGCCGCGACCGCGCCGACGCCCGCATCATGGCCGCCGCGTCGGGAATAGGCTTGATGGCGGTTCGGGATTTTCCCGGAGACGCTTGGCTGACGCCGGAAAGCCGGGCGCAATTGCTGCGCATCTTCGCCCTTCCCGACACCGAGAAGCAGAAATTGCTGCGCTGGAATTTCGACCGGGCCAGGAAGAATGTCTATCGCGGCTGGTTTCCGCTGCAGCCGACGGCCGTTTCCTATAAGGAAGGCATCGACATGGGGCCGGATATCGCCGCGGCGGCGCGTGCTTTGCCATCAGACGATCCGCTGTGTGAGCCGACGCCTTTGCCGACCGAAGGCGCCCTGCCCGGCTGGCGCGCGGCAGCGGCGAACTACTACCGCGCGATGGAGACGATCGGCAACGCGCTGATGCGGTCGATCGCGCGCGGGCTTGGCCTGCCGGAAACGATCTTCGATCCGTATTTCGAGCATGGCATCTCGACGCTGCGCCTGATCCGCTATCCCCTGCGCGACGCCAATGCCGGCATCGATATCAGCGGGCCTGACTTCTCGGTCCTCCACAAGGGGGAGACGCGCACCATCATAGGCCGCGAGCATGCCGATTCCGGTTTCGTCACCTTGCTGGCGCAGGACGGCGTCGAGGGCTTGCAGGCCAAGAACCTCGCCGGCGAATGGATCGACGTGCCGCCCGCCGACGGCACGCTGGCGGTCAATTTCGGCCAGTTGCTGGAGCGCTGGACCGGCGGGCGTGTGCGGGCGACGCGGCATCGGGTGATCGCACCGAAGACGGCGCGGTTCTCGATCCCTTTTTTCTATGAACCGCGTGTCGACGCCGAGATCGCGCCGCTGTCCCTAAGCGGCGCCGAGCCTTTCGAGCCGTTTTTCTATGGCGACTATCTCTGGGAGGCGGCGACGAATTTCGTCGAGATGAGCGGCATCAAGCATCTCAGGCAGCCGCGCCGCGCCAACGCTTCCTGAGCCTGGACGCGACCGTCGGCGGAGCTGTCCTGTATCAAAGCGTCCTGGCAATCTCTTCGAGCTGGTCGGTGCACTGGCCCCAGCCCGCATCAAAACCCATCTGTTCATGCTGTTCGCGGCCGGCGACACTCCAGTGGCGGACGCGCGCGATGTAGCGGGTCCGGCCCTCGCCTTCGTCCTCAAAGGTCAGCACGACGGTCATGAACGGCTTTTCGGATGGCTCCCACGCCTGCGTGTAGGCATCGGTGAAGACGATCTTCTTGCCGGGAATGACTTCCAGGAAGACGCCCGGGTTGGGGAATTCATTGCCGTCGGGGTCGGCCATGATCACAAGGCTCGACCCGCCCGTGCGCGCATCCATTTCGGCACGCGGCGTCGTCCAAGGTTTCGGAGAGAACCATTGGGTCAAAAGCCTGGTGTCGGTCCAGCAGCGATAGACGTTCTCGCGCGGCGCATCGATGATGCGGGCGAGAACCAGTTCGCGGTCATTGGCGGGGGCGATGTCGAGCTTGGTGGTCAAGGTGGTCTCCTCGGTTTGATCTGGCTTCCGTCCCAAGGACGAGCCGACAGAACGCAACTCGACAAGACCAGTGAAAAAAATTTCGGCAGGCTTTCAATAACGCGAGGACGAAGGAGGTGTCAGTGACGCTTGGCTTGCACCAGATAGGCGTCGATCTCGGTCTCGCCGAGCCACTTGGCCGCTTCCAGCCGGTGCAGGCCTTCGACAAGGATATGGCGCTTGCCGTCGTGGCGGACCTGGATCGGCATCTTCATGCCGTTCTCCAATATGTCCTCGGCCAGATGGCGGACGGTCTCAGGGTGCAACGTCTTCTTGCGCGCCGTCGGCACGTAGATCTCGTCGACCTTGACCTTTTGCACTCTCAGCATACTGGCTCCCCAGGCGGAACATACCGCCTCGCCTGAAATAGTCGCTTTGCCGGGTGCGGCCAAGGGCGGCTAAGCAATTGCTGGCCCGATCGTTTCCATTTGACGCTTGGCCGGCAGATGGCCGAAATGGCGGCCTTCGATCCTTTCCGGTGCTCATGACCCATCTGCCGACCGAATTCCCCGATTTCGGGCTGACGCCCGAGCAGCGCCGCCACGCGGTGCGTGGCCATTACTATGAGTGGCCAGGCATGGATGGCGAGCGTGGCGAAATCTGGTGCTACTCGGATCGCTTTTGCTATCGCGTCGGCGAGATGGTGACGCTGCGTGTCAGCTCGACAGCGCCGTCCTTCAGCATGGCAATCATCCGGGACGGTGGAACCGAGACGAAAGTGTTCGAGAAATCCGGCATTGCGGCGTGCTGGCAGGACACGCCCGACCAATGTTCCGCCGAGGGTTGCGGCTGGGAAGCGTCTTTTGAATTCCGTGTCGGGAGCGACTGGCCGTCCGGTGCATATCGGGTAACGCTGACTTCCGTTGGCCATGACGGTAGGCCGATCCATGGCTACCACCTCTTCATCGTCTCGCCCCAAACCGGCAAGAAGCCAGGCCGTGTGCTGCAGGTGGCGGCGACGGGCACCTGGCTTGCCTACAACACTTGGGGCGGCTCCAACCACTATCAGGGCATCACCGGGCCGGACCGCAACCAGTATTCGCCTGTTGTGTCGACGCAACGCCCCTGGTGCCGCGGCTTCGTCGTGCTGCCAAAAGATGCGCCACGCGTGCCGCTCGAGGTCGCCGTGCCGCCGAAGACGGTACCACGCTACCCCCACATGGAATGGGCGCTCGCCACCGGTCATTCGAAGAAATACGCCTCGTCCGGCTGGGCGAGCTATGACAGCCACTTCTTCCGCTTCGCCGAGCGGGCCGGCTATCATGTCGATCTCGCCAGCCAGCACGATCTGCATGTCTCGCCCGACATTCTCGACGGCTACGACTGCGCCGTCTTCGTCGGCCATGACGAGTACTGGACATGGGAAATGCGCGATGCGGTCGACAATTATGTTGAGCGCGGCGGGCATGCGGCGCGTTTCGCCGGCAATTTCATGTGGCAGACGCGGCTCGAGGACGAAGGCCGGCGGCAGGTCTGCTACAAATACCGCGCTCGCGCCGAGGACCCTGCCTATCGCGGCGGCGACGTCACCCGTGCCACCAATTCCTGGGAAGCGCCGGAAATCGGCCGGCCGGGTTCGGCGACCTTTGGCCTCAACGCGACGCGCGGCGTCTATGCCGGCTGGGGCGGCTGCGCGCCGCGTGGTGTACGCGGTTTTCCGGTCTACCGGCCGGAACACTGGGCCTTCGCCGGCACCGGCATCTACTATGGCGACCTGCTCGGCGCCGACAGCCATGTCTATGGCTATGAGGTCGACGGGCTCGACTTCGAGATCCGCGGCGGCCTGCCCTACCCAACAGCGACCAGCGGCGCGCCGGATGGGCTGCAGGTCCTCGCCGTCGCAATGGCATCCCAGGTCGAGGAAAGCGCTGATATCCCGATCGAGGACCAGTTCCTCACCGACGAGGATGGCCGCTTCACCGCCGAGACTTTGTTCGGCGAGGCGAGCGACGCCAATCTGGAAAAAGTCAAACGCGGCAATGGCATGATCGTCAATTTCCCGCGCGGCAAGGGCGAAGTCTTTCATGCCGGAAGCTGCGAATGGGTGGCCGGCCTGCTAAGGCAAGACCCGATGGTCGAACGCGTCACCCGCAATGTCCTCGATCGCTATCTCGGAAAGTCCTGACATGTCGAAAGTCCAGCCTGCCGCTCCAGAGGCCGAAGCCCGCCGCCAGTCGCACCTGTTCTATCTCTCCAGCCTGCGTCGGCCGCTGATCGACCGCGCCGAGGGCATCTATATGTGGACACAGGACGGCCGCCGCTTCATCGATGGCTCGAGCGGACCGATGGTCGCCAATATCGGCCACTCCAACCGCAATGTGCTGGATGCCATGAAGCGGCAGATGGATCGCGCCACCTTCGCCTATCGGCTGCATTTCGAAAACGAACCAGCGGAGGAACTGGCGCGGGAACTGGCCGGCAAACTGCCGGAAGGCATGGACCGCATCTTCTTCGTCTCGGGCGGCTCGGAGGCGACGGAATCCTGCATTAAATTGGCGCGGCAATGGGCCGTTGCCACCGGCCAGGCCAGCCGCTGGAAGGTGATCACGCGCTTCCCGTCCTATCATGGCGGTACGCTGGGTTCGCTCTCGGTCACCGGCGACGACGCCCTGGCAGAGACCTTTGAGCCGATGATGCGGGTGATGCCGACGGTGCCCGCGCCCACCGCCTGGCGCGACCGCGACAATCTTTCAATGGAGCAGCGCGGCGTCCGCTATGCCGACATGCTGGAGGACAAGATCGTGGCCGAAGGGCCGGAAAGTGTCGTTGCCTTCATCATGGAGCCGATCGGCGGCGCCGCGACCTCTGCGCTGGTCGCGCCGGACAGCTACTATGCGCGCATCCGCGAGATCTGCGACCGCTACGGCATCCTGCTGATCCATGACGAAGTGATGAGCGGTGCCGGCCGCACCGGCAAATTTCTCGGCGGCGATCACTGGAACTGCAAGCCCGACATCGTCGCGCTGTCGAAGGGGCTGGGCTCGGGCTATGCGCCGCTCGGTGCACTGGCGGCACCAATGCGGCTGGTGCAGCCGCTGCTGGCCTCCGGGGGCTTCCAGCATGGCCATACCTATGCCGGCAATCCGCTCGCCTGCGCCGCCGGCCTTGCCGTGCTCGGTGAAATGGATCGGCTCGACCTGATCGCCAATGCCGCCGCCATGGGCGACGTGCTGATGGACGGGCTGAAGGGGCTGGCGAAGCGCTTTCCCTTCATCGCCGACGTGCGCGGCAAAGGCCTGCTGACGGGCGCCGAAATGGTCGCCGATCCGGAGACACTGCGGCCGATCGACCAGAGCAAGAAGGCGACGCAGCGCCTGCTCGACCTCGCCTATGAGCGCGGGCTGATCATCTATGGCCGCCGGGTCAAGGGTGGCATCGACGGCGACAATTTCATGGTCGCGCCGCCGATGATCGTCACCAGCGAACAGGTCGGCGAGATCGTCTCCATCATCGGCGACTCGCTGGAGGTTCTGGCATCGGAGCTCGACCTTCCGGTCGAAGGCCGGGGGTAAAAAATGGCGCCGCGAAAAGTCATCATCACCTGCGCCGTCACCGGCTCGGTGCATACGCCGTCCATGTCGCCCTACCTGCCGGTGACGCCGGACCAGATCGCGACCGATGCCATTGCAGCCGCTGAGGCCGGCGCGTCGATCCTGCATCTGCATGCCCGCGACCCCAAAGACGGCCGGCCGACGGCCGATCCGGAGGTGTTCATGCAGTTCCTGCCGCGCATCAAGCAGGCAACCGACGCGGTGATCAACATCACTACCGGCGGTTCTTCGCTGATGACGCTGGACCAGCGATTGGCAGCGCCGCTGCGCGCCGAGCCCGAAATGTGCTCGCTCAACATGGGCTCGATGAATTTCGCGCTGTTCCCGATGCTCGACAAGCCACGCGAATGGCAGCACGAATGGGAGCCGAAGCTGCTGGAAGCCACGCGCGACACCATCTTCAAGAACACCTTCGCCGATATGGAAGGCGAGCTTGAGAGGCTGGGCAAGGGCTGCGGCACGCGCTTCGAATTCGAATGCTACGATGTCGGCCATCTCTACTCGCTGGCGCATTTCCGCGACCGCGGGCTGGTGTCGGGGCCGCTGTTCATCCAGTTCGTGCTGGGTATTCTGGGCGGCATCGGCGCCGATCCGGACAATCTTATCCACATGAAGCGCATCGCCGACAAATTGTTCGGCGACAGCTACCAGTTCTCGGTGCTGGCTGCCGGCCGCCAGCAGATGCCGCTGATCTCGATCGGCGCGGCGATGGGCGGCAATGTCCGTGTCGGCCTGGAAGACAGTCTCTACGACGGCCGCCAGTTGGCGAAATCCAACGCCGACCAGGTGCGCCGCATCCAGGGCATTCTCGACGGCCTGTCGCTGGAGGCTGCCACACCTGCCGAGGCACGTGAGATGCTGGCGCTGAAAGGTGGCGACCGGGTGGCGTTTTGAGGCAAGACCGTGACCAAACCCAGTGACGTCCTGATCCGCCCCGGTCGCATCGATGACGCTGAAACGATCCACGCCGCGCTTCTCAAACTCGGCACCCATATCGGCGCTCATCAGGAGATCACCTCAACATCAGATGATCTCCGCCGCTACGGTTTTGGTGAAAAGCCCGCCTTTTCGACGCTGATCGCCGAGGTGGGCGGCGAGTTCGCTGGCCTTTGCCTGCATTTTCCGATCTTTTCGACCTGGATGGGGCGGCCCGGCGTCTATGTGCAGGACCTCTATGTCGAGGACCGGTTCCGTGGCCGCAAGATCGGCGAGCGGCTGTTGCGACGAGTCGCTGCGGAATGCCGCAAAGAAGGTGGCGTCTATCTCAGGCTGTCGGTCGACACCGACAATGAAGGCGCCAAGGCCTTCTATGAAAGGCTGGGTATCGCCTGGTCGAGTTACGAACAGACGCAGAAAATCGTCGGCGAAGCCTTTTTTGCCTTCGCCGACGCGCCGGTCAATGGGGAACGGGAATGAAGGCCTTTTACGCCGAAGAGCAGAAGCGCCACGACCCGAAGGCCTTTCTTTCCAGCGGTGCCGCGCAGCCCAATCCGGAAAAGCCCGAGCGGATCGAAAGATTGTTAGCCGGCGCAAAATCTGCCGGCTGCACGATCGACCGGCCACGCAATCACGGGCTTGGCCCGGTCTCGGCGGTGCACACGCCCGAATATCTCGACTTCCTCGAACATATTTTCGAGCGCTGGCAGCGCATCGAGGGCGCCTCGGCGGAAGTGATCCCCAACATCCACCCGATCGCGCGCAACGGCTCCTATCCAGCCTCGGCCGTCGGGCAGGCTGGCTATCATATGGCCGATACCGCTTGCCCGATCTCGGGCGAAACCTGGCAAAGCGCGCTGTGGAGTGCCTGGAGTGCGGTCGAGGCGGCGGAAACGGTGATGGCTGGCGCGCCGGCAGCCTATGCGCTGTGCCGTCCACCCGGCCATCATGCCTTTGCCGACGTCGCCGGCGGCTTCTGCTTCATCAACAATTCGGCGGTCGCTGCGCAGGTGCTGCGCAAGCAGGCGGCGCGCGTGGCCATTCTCGACGTCGACCTGCACCACGGCAACGGCACGCAAGGCATCTTCTATGCCCGTCCTGACGTACTCACCGTTTCGCTGCATGCCGACCCGGTGCGCTTCTATCCGTTCTTCTGGGGTCACGCCGACGAGCGCGGCGAAGGCCCCGGCCTCGGCTATAATTTCAACCTGCCGCTGCCGCGCAAATCGGCCGACGCGGCGTTTCTGGAGGCGCTCGAAGTGGCGTTCCAGCGTATCGGCGCCTTTTCGCCGGACGCGCTGGTGGTCGCGCTCGGCCTCGACGCCTTCGAGGGCGATCCGTTCGGCGGGCTTTCGGTGACGACGCCCGGCTTCTCGCGTATTGGCGAGGCGATTGCCAAACTCGGCCTGCCGAGCGTCATCGTCCAGGAGGGCGGCTATCTCTGCGACGCACTCGGCGACAATCTCACCGCCTTCCTCACCGGCTTCGGCGGCAGGATGCGGTGACGGTTTCTCCTGGCGTCAGGAGCGCTGCTGCCTGAGCATCGCGATGACCCGGTGCACGCTCTCCAGCGTCTCTTCGATTTCGGCCCCAGTGTTGTAATGCGCGATGCCGATGCGCACGACCCCCTGCTCGGCCGGAATGCCGAGCTGGTGGACGATTTCCCAGGCGTAGTTGTGGCCGGACCACAGGAAGATGTTTTCGGCGTTCATCTGCCGCACGATCGTCTCCGGCACGATGCCCTCGACAGTAAAGGAGACCGTCGGCACGCGATCGGCGAGCCGCTTGCGATCGGTGATGCCATGGATGGTCAGGCCCGGAATGTCGGACAGGCCATCGATCAGCCTCTCCGCCAGCGGGTTTTCATAGGCGATCGAAACCTCGAAGGCCCTGGCGATCTTCTGCCTGCGCGAACCACTCACACCCGCTGCCGCACCCAGCCCGGCAAAGTAGTCGACGGCCGCCGTGAGGCCGGCCATCAGCTCGATCTGCGGCGTGCCAAGCTCGAACCGCTCCGGCAGGCCATTGGACGAACAGCGGCATTTGTAGGGTTTCAGGTCATTGATGATTTCGCGCCGTCCCCACAAAACGCCCATATGTGGACCGAAGAACTTGTAGGCCGAGCAGATCAGGAAATCGCAGCCGAGCTCTTGCACGTCGATCAGGCCATGCGGTGCGAACTGCACGGCATCGACATAGACCAGGGCGCCGGCCCGTTTAGCGATGGCAGTCAGGGACCTGACCCGGTTGATCGAACCCGTCAGGTTCGAGGCATAATTCAACGCGACCAGCCGTGTCTTGTCGGACAGCAGCCCGGCCAGCGCCTCCCCTTCGACCTGCCAGCTCTTTTCATCGAATGGCAGCCAGCGCACCACGAGGCCAAGATCCTCGGCCAGTTGCAGCCAGGGCGACACATTGCCCTCATGGTCCATGCGGGTGAGGATGATCTCGTCACCTGGCTTCAGCGTGCGGCCGAGCGTGCGTGACATGTGATAGGTCAGCGTCGTCATGTTGGCGCCGATGATGATTTCCTCGGGGCTCGCCGCACCAAGGAAATCGGCCATCGCCTGATGCGCCTCGTCGACGACGGATTGAGCCGCGATCGTCGTTTCGAAATAGCCCCCGAGATTGGCGTTGGTCGTGAGCAGGCAGCGCGACACCGCATCGACGACGGCCTGCGGCACCTGCGTGCCTGCGGGATTGTCGAGATAGATGCGACGGCGGCCCTTGTCGGTCAGGGAAAGCGCTGGAAATTGTCCGCGCACGGCCTCGATCGAAAAATCCGCCATTCTCTCCACCCCTTTGTTATTCCATGATAATTCTATCCCCGCCGATCAGGGACAGGGATTGCCGACCCTCTGATGGATCGCGTCCACCGCCTTCTGCATCTCCTCGGTCCAGACGACGTCCACCGAAGACAACGCCATTTCGAGCTGCGGAATGGTCGTCGCGCCGATGATATTGGAGGTGACGAAGGGCCGGCTCGACACATAGGCATTGGCAAACAACGCCGGCTCTATGCCGAAGGAGCGCGCCAGTTCATTGTATTCGAGCAGCGCTTCGGCTGCATTCGGCGTCTCGTAACGCTGGCCGCGATTGAACAATTGCGAGCGCGAGCCCTGCGGTCGGGCGCCATGGTCGTATTTGCCGGTCAAATAGCCCTGCGCCAGCGGCGAATAAGGCAGCAGCGACACCTGTTCGCGCTCGCAGACCTCGGCAAGGTTCACCTCGAAGGTGCGGTTGACGAGATTGTAGGCGTTCTGGATCGACGCCACGCGCGGGCCAACGCCTTTGTCGGACTCGGCAAGAAACCGCATGAGGCCCCAGGAGCTTTCGTTCGACAAGCCGAAATGGCGGATCTTTCCCGCCTTCACCAGCTCATCGAAGACGCCGAGCGTCTCGGCGATCGGCGTTTCGTCGGCCGGTGCGCCGTCGGCATCGGCCCGCCGCCCCACGGCGCCGATGCGCGTCGGGTTGGCACCCCAGGGGATATCCCGTTCCGGCCAATGGATCTGGTAGAGGTCGAGATAGTCCGTGCCGAGCTTGGCCAGGGATTTGTCGATGGCGTCAAAAATATCGGCGCGCACCAATTGCGACGGCCTGTCGCCGCGAAACCAGGTGTTGGCGGTGCGGCCGACGACCTTGGAGGCAAGGATCACCTTGTCGCGGTTGCCCTTGGCCTTCATCCAGCTGCCGATGATCTTTTCCGTCCGCCCCTGCGTCTCCGCCTTTGGCGGGATCGGGTAGAGCTCGGCGGTGTCGATGAAATTGACGCCGCGCGAAAAAGCCAGATCCAGCTGCGCGTGGCCTTCGGCCTCGGTGTTCTGCTGGCCCCAGGTCATCGAACCAAGGCAGATCTGGGTAACAAGAAGATCGGTCCGACCGAGACGGCGTTTGTGCATGGAATTCTGCTCCGGAGGGAAAGTCTGCGCGGGAGGGAGGCTGCATGTATAGGCAAAGCCATGCCGCTCTCCAAGCCTCGCCAGGCCGACTTTTGCGTGAACCAGCGATGTTGAGCTAGCGGCGGGCGCCGGCCACGGCGCGGCGCTTGGCCTCGTCGATCAGCATGTTGGCCACCTGCATGCGGATCATGGCGCGCTGGCGCAGATGCGGGGCGACGCGATCGGGATGGTTGGTGAAGGCAAAGCTGCGGCGCATGCGGCCGAAATCGGCGGCGCTCTTGGGCTGGTTCAGTCCCAGTTCAGCCGCGATCGATTCCGGATCGATCGGCGGCAGCTTTTCCTCGGGCTTCGGGTCCTCGGCAGCCAGCGCCAGCTTGGCATGTTCGAGTAAGGCGGCGAATTCGCTCGCCAGGTCGGCACCGGCCTCGCGATATTCGGCGGCGGATACCTTGATGCGGCCGGAATGGAGCTCATCGGCGACCGAGAGATAATCGAACGGAATCGACGGACGCGCGCCGGCCTCGTCGCCCCCGCTACCGTCACCCTTGTCGGAGGCAACGAAGAGGTCGTCGAGCAGCGAAGCGAAATCACGCTTGGCGCTGGTAGCGATGTCAGCCTCCCTTGCCTGACTGTCAGGTTTCCGGACCATAGAACCGGCTCGTTAAAAATACATACCACCGATCTTAATGAATTTAGCCATTCGAGGATCGTGGCCGGTCCCTCAAAACAAAAGCCGGACTGCACTTTCATGCAGAAATTCGCCAGGAGTGGCGAGGAAAAACTGACCACGGGCCAGTGTCGAAGCCTACGGTTCGTGCGGCGCGGAAGTTTCAGCGGGCCGCAAAAAAATTCTAGGAAACTTATCCGGACATGGCAGGCATGCAAATGCTGCACTGCACAATTGTCACGATTCGCCTATATTGGCTGGCGTGGAGGACCAACCAGGAGCCTGATTCATGGGTTTCTTCACGGAAATGTTTGCCCGGCCGCGCCCGCAGGAACATCTGCGATATCGCGCGGCGCTCGCATTGCTTCATTCGATGAGCAATGCCGACCGTGCCGATATCGGCATCAAGCCCGCCGATTTTCCGCGCGTCGCCCGCGAAATGTCCATTCGCTAGATGCGTCTCGCGAGATGTCCCGGACGGATCCGGGACATCTCGGAATGCTTGCGCCTTAACGCGATCCCAGGAATGTCGCCTTGCCGAGTGGCACGCCATTGTGGCGAAGAATGTCGTAAGCGGTGGTGAGGTGGAAATAGAAATTGGGCATGGCCACATGCAGCAGATACTGCATGCCAGCCAAAGTCGTTTCGCGTCCGCCGAGTTTCAGTTCGATCACCTTGTTGTCGGAGCCGTCGATCTCGGCGGGCGAGAACGTCGCCAGAAGCGCGAGCGTCTTGGCGATCCGCGCCTCGAGTTCGGCAAAGCTTGCTTCATTGTCCTCGTATTTTGGTACCTCCCGGCCGGCCAGCCGCGACGGCGCGCCCTTGGCGTGGTCGGTGGCGATCTGCACCTGCCGGGTCAAAGCGAACATGTCGGGTGCGAGCCGCGCCGTCAAAAACACCTGCGGGTCGATCTTGCGGTCAAGCGCGTTCTGTTCGGCAGCAGCCAGCACATTGGAAAGTGCTTTCAGCCTGGTTGAAAACACGGGCACGGATGCCTCATACATCGATATCGTCACGTCAGATCTCCTGTCCGGTCGGAACGCCGGCGCAGCGAGGTAGCGCCTGCGCAAACGATTCTTCAAGCGCCGTCGGCTCCGCGTCACCACGCCGCCGCAATCGCCATGGTAGAATTTGCGTTATCGAGCGGAGATTCCCGATGAGATGCGTCCTTCTCGCAGCGACTGCCCTTCTCTCCCTTGCCACATCCGGCCAAGCGGCGCTGGCCGCCGATGACGCGCCCGAAGCACCCTATGTCGACGACCGATCGAGCGCCGAGGCGGTCATTCGCTCGCTCTACAGCGCCATCAACCGGCACGAATTCGCCCGCGCCTGGGGTTACTTCGGCGACACAAAGCCGGCTAAGGATTTCGACAGTTTCGTCAAGGGTTATGACGGCACCGACAAGGTCGAGGTCGCGACCGGTGCCATTTCGGACGACGGTGCCGCCGGCAGCATCTTCTACAATGTCCCGGTCGCCATCCGTGCCACCGACAAGAGCGGCGGCGAAAAGGTCTTTGCCGGCTGCTACACGCTGCGACAGGTCAATGCCCAGATCCAGGCGGCGCCGCCCTTCGATCCGATCCATATCGAAAAAGGCGCGCTGAAACTCTCCACCGCCGATTTCGAAGAGGCGCTGCCGCCAAGCTGCGGCGACGGCCCGCCGCCGCCGAAGAAGGATACGGCACTCGAGCAGGCCAAGAAAGCCTTCCTGGCGACCTATGGCGACCAGTGCGACAAGCAGTTCCTGGCTAATGAGCCGGAGGTGTTTTCGATCAAGTACAAGGACAAGGATGCGCAGCCCGGCGATCCCGACAAGGAAACACGGCTGTTCCATTTCTCCTGTTCGGCCGCGGCCTACAATGAAAGTTCGGTCTACTACATGACCGACGAATTGTCGGCCGTGAAGCAATTGCAGTTCGCCGAACCCAAGATGGACATCCGCTATGAGAACAACAACAGCGACGGCAAATTGCTGGGCATGAGCATCGTCGGCTTCGAGACGACCGGTTGGGCGGTCAATTCCGACTATGACGCGGAAACCCATACGATCACCACCTTCGACAAGTGGCGTGGCGTCGGCGATGCCTCCGATTCGGGAACCTATCTGTTCCGGAACGGCGATTTCTCCCTGGTCCAGTATGACGTCGATGCGTCCTATGACGGCGAGGAGAACCCTCAGACGGTCGTCGACTACAACACCGCGCCCTGAGGGACGTCGGGGCAGCGCCGATCAAGGCGCCTTCGACAGCATCCAGTTCAGCGTGCCACGCCAGTCGACCATGCGGATTGGCGTGCCGTGCGTGCCGGTCTCGAAGCGGACGAAGCGGGTCGGATAGGGATAGGCCTTCGACCTGGCGATGATGGAGCGGAAGAAGGCTTCCTGGTTCGCTACGGGAAATACCACGTCATGGCTGCCCTGGCCGAAGAAGACGGGGACATGGCGCCTGAAGGCGGGACTTGCGAGGAAACTCTCGTCCCATAGCGATCCGAGCAGCAGCAGCCCGTTGATGCGCCGGCCGGTATCGTTGCGCGCGGCAAGCTTCCAGCACAGCGCGCCGCCCATCGAGCCGCAGGCGACGAAGATTTTCGCGCCTGGGGACTGTTCGGCATAATGATCGATCAATGCCGCGACCTGTGCGGCCCCCTTGTCACCGAAATCCGGGAAATCCGGCGAGAGATAAAGCCCGCCATTGCCGGCCATCAGGTTCTTGAGCCGGTTGAAATTGCCGCCGAAAGTGAAATCGTCGACGCCCTGCTTGCGACTGCCACCCTGCCCGTGCAGGTAGAGCACGATGAGGGCAGCTCCTTGCGTCTTGCCGACGGCGACGTGCCTGACATCGCCGGCGTCCGTCTTCAGCATCAGATCCTGCTGCACCTGGCGCACGCTGGTGTCGGTGTATTGCGGATGCACGCGCTTTTCGGGCACTTCGTCGCGCTGGTTGATATCGCGCATCTCGCGGTAGTCGATGACGGTGTAAGCGCCGCCGTCGCCCGTCGACAAGGTCGCCGGATAGGCGAAGAGATCGTCCTTGAAGGGTTTCAGTTCGAGGGCATCGGCCTGGCGGGCAAGGCCAAGAACAAATAAAGCAGCCAGAAAGGCATGGAGTGGGGAAAGAAAACGAAAGGCCATACCGCAGGCTTGCGTAATTCGGCCCGGGTTTGTCAATCCTGCAGCACGCCGCCTGCACCTTCGAGCGCCTCGCGGGTGTCGACATCGACAGACGCGCCCTCGCCGATCTCGACATCGATGACATCGAGCCCCTCGGCCTCGACCAGATGGCGTGCGCCGGTATCGCCTTCGAGATGGGCGATGGCCGGGAACAGCGCGCGCGGCAGGAGCACCGGGTTGCCGCGCTTGCCCTGATGCGAGGCGCGGACCACGGAATTGCCTCCGGCCTTGCGGAAGGCATCGATCAGCCGGTCGAGATCGCCTGATACGACGCCAGGCATATCTCCCAAAACGATCATCACGCCGGCGGTGTCCTCGGGCAGATAGGCAATGCCGGCCTTCAGCGAGGTCGACAGGCCATCGGCGAAATCGGGATTGTCGGCGAAGGTCACATCCAGCCCCGCCAGCGCCGCACGCACGCGCTCGCGCTGATGGCCGGTGACGACGATCGTGCCCGAAGCCTTCGAGCCGAGCGCGCGCTCCGCGGTGCGGCGCACCAGCGGCTTGCCGTCGAACAGCGCCATGAGCTTGTTCGGGCCGCCCATGCGGCTTGACCGGCCAGCCGCCAGAAGCACTATGGCGACCTTGAGCCGGCTCTTGGCCGGCAGCGGTTCGCGCGGCTGCGGCCGCGTCGGGATTTCCATCAGCAGCCCGCCGACCCCCATGCCGGCGATATCCTTCGCGGTGACGTCGAGGCCGGCAACCAGGCGGTCGAGCACCCAGTCGAAGCCGTTTTCCTTGGGACTGCGGGCGCAGCCGGGCGCGCCGATGACTCGCTTGCCGCCGAGTGTACCGAGCACCAGCAGATTGCCGGGATCGACCGGCATGCCGGCGCGGACAACGGTTCCGCCGGCCCTCTCGATCGCCGCGGGAACGACATCGGCGAAATCGCTCATTGCCGAGGCGCCAAAGATCACCACCAGGTCATTGTCGCGCGCCAGCGAGGCGGCGGCCTCCGCCACGGGCGCGATCTCGTGCGGCGTGCGGCGTTCCGCCGTCAACCTGCCGCCCGAACGCGCCAGCCGCGCTTCGGTGACGCGCAGCGTCTTGTCGAGCACGCTGGGCTTGATGCCCGGCAGGACCGTCTGGATGACGCCGACGCGCACCGGCTGATAGGCGTTGACGGCAAAGATCTCGCCGCCGGCGCAGATCTTCATCACGGTGTCGACCAAGGTCGAAACGACCGCGAAGGGGATGATCTTCACAGTCGCCACCATCTGGCCTTTTTCGACCGGAGCATGCTGCGCCAGCGTGGCAATGGTGATGGCGGGATCGACGGCGTTGATGGCGTCGATCATTGCCGCGCTGACCGTGAAGATGCCGGATGCCTTGGCGTGGAGATTGACCCGGCCAGTGGCCGCCGGCCTCACCTCGATGCCGCTGAACCTCATGCTCTCGGCAATTCTTTGCGCCGCGGCGTCCTCGCCGAGATCATCCGAGGCCAGCACCGCCGCAACGACCTGCGAGACGCCAGCCCGCTTGAGTACGGAAACATCTTCGGCGCTCAGCCTGTGCGCCTTGCGAAAGCGCTTTTCACCAGCGGTGGTGGCATGCGCCAGCACCGCGCCTTCTGCCTCTTCAATCGCAATCGGACCGAATTTCACGCTACCGCGCCTTTGGCATCGAGGCCGCGCGAGCGGAAGGCGTGGATGGTCTGCGCGAGAACGGCCACGGCGATCTCGGCGGGGCTCGCGGCACCGATATCGAGCCCGATCGGCGCATGGATACGGGCGATCTGGTCGGCAGTTGCGCCCAGCGCCAGCAGGCGCTCGACGCGCTTGGCGTGCGTCTTGCGGCTGCCAAGCGCACCGACATAGAAGCAATTGGCGTCTAGCGCGGCCTTCAGCGCGAAATCGTCGATCTTCGGGTCATGGGTGACGGCGGCAAGTGCGGTATAGCTGTCGAGCGGCTGGCGTTTCAGTACATCTTCCGGCCACTCGGCATGCAGAGCGACATCGGGAAAGCGGTCCGGCGTGGCAAAAGCGGTGCGCGGATCGATGATCTCGACGGGATAGCCGGCGATTTTCGCCATCGGCGCCAGCGCCTGGCTGATATGAACGGCGCCGATCACCACGAGGCGCGGCTGCGGCAGATGCGCGTTGAGAAAGAAGGTCCGCCCTTCGGCCTCGACCGAACCGGAATTGCCCGATCGAAAGGCCTTGGCGATCGCGGCTCCGAGATCCCCGGCGACCTGATCGCCCTCACGCACGATGCGGTCGCGGGCATCACCGAGATCGGTGACGAGGATCGCCGCACGGCGGGCGCGGCGCTCGGCATTCAAGGCTTTCAGCGCGTATGGATCCATCTGAGATCAGCCCAACCGCTCGACATACACCTTGATGCGGCCGCCGCAGGACAGGCCGACCTGCCAGGCGGTTTCGTCGGCGACGCCGAATTCGAGCATCCTGGCCTTGCCGGAGCCGATGACATCGATCGCCTCGGTCACCACCGCGCCCTCGACGCAGCCGCCCGAGACCGAGCCGTGAAAATTGCCTTCGGCGTCGATGACCAGATGGCTGCCGACAGGCCTCGGCGCCGAACCCCAGGTCTCGACCACGGTGGCAATGGCGACATCCTTGCCATCCTTCATCCAACCTTCCGCGATGATCAGCGGATCGCGGGCCTCATCGAGATAATGACTGTCGTTCATCGTTGCTTCTCTCAGGGTCTGTTTTTCCAGGGGGCCGGGAAACATATGGCTATGCGGCGTGCCTCGCGCCAGCTTCCATCCATCGCCGCGGATCGACGGACTGTGCCGACTTCTTGTCCAGCGACGCGCAGAGGTCGGCGAGCGCATCGAGATTGTGTACCGAGCGGAATTCATCGACATGCGGCAGCATCGCCTTGACGCCGCGAGCACGTGCCTGAAAACCGTCGAAGCGCAGCAACGGGTTCAACCAGATCAGCCGCCGGCAGGATTTATGCAGCCGCTCCATCTCCTGCGAAAGGCCGGCGACATCGTCGCGCTCCAGCCCGTCGGTGATCAGAAGCACGACCGCGCCCTGTCCCAGCACGCGCCGCGACCATATCAGGTTGAACTCGGCCAGTGTGTCGCCAATGCGTGTGCCGCCGGACCAGTCCTTGACCGCCGCCGAACAATCGGCAAGGGCGGCATCGGGATCGCGGTGGCGCATCTGCCGGGTCAGATTGGTCAGCCGCGTGCCGAAGACGAAGGTGTGGACGCGGCGGCGTTTTTCCGTCAGCGCGTGCAGAAAATGCAGGAAGATGCGCGTGTACTGGCTCATCGAGCCGGAAATGTCGGCCAGCACCACCAGCGGCGGGTGGACTTCACGGGCCGAGCGGAATTTCGGCAGGATCAATTCGCCGCCGGTGCGCGCGGCCGAGCGCATCATGGCGCGCGGGTCGATGCGGCGGCCATGCGCATCCGCCTTGAAGCGCCGGGTCCGCACCATGTCGAAAGGCAGCCGCAGCTCGGCGATCGCCTTCTTCGCGTCCGCCATTTCGGTAGCGTTCATCTGGGCAAAGTCCTTGTCCCGCAACACCTCGTTGCCGGAAAAGGTGAAGCGGGCATCGACCTCGATCTCAGGGACCTCCTGCGGTGGCTGGTTTTTCTGATGGCCTTCGAACATTGCCTGGCTGACGCGGTTCTCGGCCGCGCGCGGCTTCTGCTTCTCCCTGACGTCGGGCGCCACGGGCGAAAACATCGCCAGCAGTTTCTCGATCAGTTCGCGCGATTTCCAGAACAGGCGGAAGGCCTCGTCGAAGACCGGGTGATCCTCGTGCCTGGACACCAGCACGGCATGCAGCGTCCAGTAGAAATCGTCACGCGAGCCGATGCCGGCGGCCAGCACCGCCTCGATGGCGTCCTTGACCGAGGCCGGCCCGACCCGCATGCCAGCCTTGCGCAAGGTGCGGGCGAAATAGATGATGTTGTCGGCGATGCGTCCGCCCGCCGTCGCCTCTTTGGAGTCGGAACGCGGCGCCTTCATCGCGTTACTCCGCCGCCGCGAGCTCGGCCTTGACCTCGTCGAGGATGCGCCGGCCCTCGCCCGTGCCGATGCGGGCAATGTCGTCCTGGTATTTCAACAGCACGCCGATCGTGTCGGACACGGTTTCCGGGTCGAGCGCCACCTTGTCGAGTTCGGTCAGCGCGCCGGCCCAGTCTATGGTCTCGGCGACTCCCGGCACCTTGAACAATTCGATCTGGCGCAGTTTCTGGATGAAGGAGACCACCTCCGCCGAAAGCCGCTGGTTGGCCCGCGGCACCTTGCGGCGCACGATCTCCAATTCGCGCTCGGCATTGGGATAATCGACCCAGTGATACAGGCAGCGCCGCTTCAGCGCGTCGTGGATCTCGCGGGTGCGGTTGGTGGTGATGATGACGATCGGCGGTTCTTCCGCCTTGATGGTGCCGAGTTCGGGCACCGTCACCTGGTAGTCGGAGAGGATTTCGAGCAGGAACGCTTCGAAGGCTTCGTCGGTGCGGTCAAGTTCGTCGATCAGGAAGACCGGGGCCGCTCCCGTCTTGCCAGTCAACGCATCGAGCACCGGTCGGCGGATCAGGTATTTTTCCGAGAAGACGTTGCGCTCCATGGCGGAGCGGTCGACCTTGCCGGCCGCCTCCTCCATGCGGATCTCGATCATCTGCGCGGCGTAATTCCACTCGTAGACAGCAGACGAAACGTCAAGCCCTTCATAGCACTGCAGGCGGATCAGCCTGCGGCCAAGCGCCTGCGCCAACACCTTGGCGATCTCGGTCTTGCCGACGCCGGCCTCGCCCTCGAGGAACAATGGCCGGTTCATGCGCAACGACAGGAAAAGCACAGTCGCCAGCGATCGATCCGCCACATAGTCCGCGCCGGTCAGGAGATCGAGCGTCTCGTCGATCGTCCGCGGTACGGGGCGCGGTTTCAGTTCGGTCATTCTTTCTCCGTGAACGCCGCCGCTCCGCTGTCCAGGACATGGTAGCCGCGGGCGTGATAGATCAGCGGCCGCAAATTATCGCCCATGCGAAGGCCTGTCACCTTGCCAAAAAGCACACGATGCGTGGCCAGGTCCTTGGTGTCGATCAGTTCGCAGTCGAACACGGCCAGCGCCCCCTTCAGCGTCGGTGCGCCGGTGGAGATCACATCCCATTCGCCGAGCGCGAAACGCTCCTCGACCGGCAGGCCGGTGATGCCGGAAAAGCCGACCGACAGCGGTTCCTGATGCGAAGCCAGCGTGTTCAGGGCAAACCGGCCGTTTTTCACGAACAGCTCATTCTTGGCATTTTCGCGGTTGAGACAGACCAGGATGGTCGGCGGCGTGTCCGACACCGAGCAGGCAGCGATTACCGTCGTGCCGCGCTTGCCGGCGGGCCCGTCGGTGGTGACCACGTGAACGTGGCCGGCAAAATGGCTCATCGCGTCGCGATAGGCCTGCGGTCCAATGTCATTCTTCTTCAGCACCGGAAATTGTCCATAGCCAGAACCCTACCGCTATATATGGCCAGACATGACATGCCACAAGCGAAGTGCTTGGCCCATATCCCGAATTCGCGTGTTGCACCAAGGCCGGGCAGCCTTTAGGTCTTGGCGAGAATTGGCGCTCGCGCTGTTATCGCGGGCTTGGGAGGAACTCTTCGGCAGGATGCGACCCGGGGCAACGATATCCGCCGCGCTGGCCTGGCTGTTCTTGGCCGGCGCCGCCAGCGCCCAGACGCTGACGATCGGCGTTGCTGCTCCGTTGTCGGGACCGTCGGCCATCCTCGGCAAGCAGATCGGGGTCGGTGCCGGGCTCGCGGCGCAAGCAAACGGCGTCGAACTCAAGACCGAGGATGATGCCTGCACCGCCGATGGCGGTGCAGCCGCGGCCAGGGCTCTTGCCGCGGCCAGGGTCAGTGTCGTGATCGGCTTCCTATGCACCGAAGCCATCGAGGCGGCGATGCCGATCCTCAAGGACGCCAATATCCCGGTCATCACCGTCGGCGTGCGCACCGAAAGCCTTACCGATCGCCGCGCCAAAACCGGCTGGCCGGTCTATCGCCTGGGGCCTCGCGGCGACGATGAGCGCAACGCCGTTGCCTCCACCCTCACCCGTCTGTGGCAGAACGAACTGTTCGCCATTATCGACGACGGCACCATCTATGGCCGCGAGATGGCCGAAACATTTCGCGCGGCGGCCGAGCAAGCGGCGCTGAAGCCGGTGTTCGTCGACACGTTCCGGCCGCAACTCGATAACCAGATAGGAATGATCGGTCGACTGAAGAAGGCCGGCGCCACGCATGTCTTTGCCGGCGGCGACGGCGACGACGTCGCCATTATGGGTCGCGATGCCGCACAGCTACAGGCCGGCATGGTCTTTGCCGGCGGCGAAAATCTGCGCACGCCGCCCGGAGACTTGGCCTATGCGACGGGCACGCTGATGATCGCGCCGCCCGAATGGGCCGATGTCGCCGACGCAAAGGCGCTGGAAAGCTTCTCCGCGCAAAAGATCGTGCCGGACGGCTACACGCTGCCGGCCTATGCGGCGGTGGAGATCGCCAAGGCCGCATCGACCTTGTCCCCGGGCAAGCCGCTGACCGAGGTGCTGAGCGGGCATGATTTCACCACGGCGATCGGGCCGGTCCGCTTTGACGCCAAGGGCGACCTCAGCCAGAGCCCCTACCGCGTCTTCCGCTTCGACGGCGCGCGCTTCGTGCCTTTGGAAAGCAATTGATGTTCCGCACCGGTCCTCGCAATCTGATCACCGACGTTGCCGGCCTGCGCGTCGGCAATGCATCCGACGCCCGGCTGAAATCCGGCGTGACGACGATCCTTTGCGACGAACCGGCGGTGGCCGGTGTCCAGATCCTGGGCGGTGCGCCAGGCACGCGCGAGACTGACCTGCTCGAACCGCACAATTCGATAGAGGCGATCCACGCCGTGGTGCTGTCGGGCGGTTCGGCTTTCGGCCTCGATGCCGCGTCCGGCGTGCAGGCGGCGTTGCGCGAGCGCGGCATCGGCTTCGAGGTGGGCGGATTTCGCGTGCCGATCGTGCCGGCGGCGATCCTGTTCGACCTGCGCAATGGTGGGGACAAGGAATGGGGCCGTTACCCCCCATATCGCGATCTCGGCTATGAGGCAGCACAATCCGCCGCCACCGATTTCCAGCTCGGCACGGTCGGTGCCGGCACAGGTGCGCTGACCGCCGGGCTGAAGGGCGGCCTGGGCTCCGCTTCGACGCTGCTGGACAGTGGCGTTACAATCGGTGCGCTGGCCGCCGTCAATCCGACCGGATCGGTGACCGTCGGGCGCACCCGCCATTTCTGGGCGGCGCCCTTCGAAATCGGCGACGAATTCGGCGGGCTCGGCTATCCCTCGCCCATGCCGGGCGATGCGAAGGAGATTTTGCTGAAATACCGCGACAAGCATGTAGGCACGCGGATGGAGACCGTCGGCAACACCACCATCGCGGTCATCGCGACGGATGCGGTTCTCACCAAGGCCGCAGCGAAACGCCTGGCAATGTCGGCGCATGACGGCTTCGTGCACGCCATCTGGCCGACGCACACGCCGGCCGATGGTGACCTGGTGTTCGCACTGGCGACGGGGACGAACGGCATCCGGCTCGAGGCCGATGCGGCAATCGACCTCTATGCCGCGGCCGGGGCCACCATGGCGCGCGCCATCAGCCGTGGCGTGTTTGCCGCGACGCCAGCCGACAACGATCTGTTTCCCGTCTGGTCGTTGCGTTTGGGCTGAATCGATCAATCAGATCGGATCGGATTTTTCTTCCTCGAACGTCACCGCCACATCGGAATTCGCTGACAGCCACACCTTCTTGCCATCGACTTCTGCAACCAGGGCCAGAGGAATGTAGTGGTGATGACCTCTGTGAGCGCCCTCGCCGCTGTCGGCCTTGGTCAGCTTGATGCGCTGGCCGTCGATCTTGTCGACAGTGCCGAGATGCACGCCATCGGCGCCGACGACTTCCATATGCTCACGAATTTTGCTGGTGTCGGTCATGGTGGTTCTCCATTGGGACTGCCGACAATAACAACTGACGAGCCGATTGGATGCATCGGCTTTCGGCCCGCACGACGTTTTGATTTCGTCGTGCTAGGGATTGCAACGATCACGGCTGCCGGAGTGAAAAAGATGCGAGTGCTTTTCCTGTTTGCCGTTTGCCTGGCCGCGCAGCTCGGCGCGTCGATCGCCGTCCAGGCCGGCGATGTCGCCGATCTTGAAATCCTTGGCTTCAGCAAGGATGGCGGCGTGTTCGCCTTCGAGGAATACGGAGTCCAGGACGGGTCGGGCTTCCCCTATGCCAACCGCTATTACATCGACACCAGCACCGACAGCTTTCTCAAGGGCACGCCGATCAGGGTCCGGCTCGACGACGAGAACGCCAAGCTGGACGCGGCGCGCCTTCAGGCCCGGCAAAAGGGCGAGGCCATTGTCAGCCAGGCCGAGCTGAGCGCCAATCGCGGCATCACCGCCGGTTTCAACCCGGTGACCGAGCTTTCGGCCGATCCGCACCGCATGGCGGTCAATCCGCGGCCGATCTTCTCTCCGGTCGACCAACCGCTCGAGTTCCGGCTGGACGAGATCGGCATGAACAGCACCGAAGGCTGCGACAGCCAGGGCGAGATCAATGGCTTCCGGCTGCTGCGCGTCGCGGCGCAGGATGGCGGCACCACCAAATTGCTGCACGAGGACAAGTCGATCCCCAAAAGCCGCGGCTGCCCGAACGGTTACCGCATCGGTGCGGTCCAGACATTCTCCATGGATAGCCTCAGCGCCTATGCTGTCCTGATCGCGGTGCGCCAATATGGCTTCGAGGGTCCGGACTTCCGCTGGATCGCCGTGACCGGCCGCCTGTGAGTACGCACGTCGCCATACTCAGCCGCAACCTGAACTTCGTCCGCCGCGCCTTGCCAGGGTGGCGCGCGACGCTTTTCGGCTCGTTCTTGTGGGCCGCAACCATGGGCACGAGCGCGCTCATCAACCTGTTGCTGGACGATTGGGTGACGCCGGAGAAAATCCGCACCGTATCGCTGCTGTTTGCGGGCGGCGGCGCCCTCGCCTTTCCGGTCGGCCTGTTCGTGGCACGGCTGGTCTCACTGGGAAGGCGCCGGGAGGCAGCCTTCGCGGCGACAATGGTATGCCTTGCCGCCGCGACGATCGGGCTGACCGACGGGCTCTATGCCTTGCAGTACCGGTCATACTATGCCGAATGGCATGCACCGGTCTTCACCCTCACCTGGGGGTTTCAACTCGCCTTCACGATGGCGGTGGCGTCCTACCAGTTCATGGTGCTGGGCATCAGGCTCTATTTTCCGCTTGGGTTCATCGCCTTGTTTGCCGCCAGTCTCTGGTTTGCACAGCAGCGGCGTTGAGCATTTTGTCTGTCTCTGTTAGGAGGCGGGCTAACCCTCCGACACATCAGGACTGACCGATGATCCCTCGCTATTCCCGGCCGGAAATGGTCGCCATCTGGTCGCCCGAAACCCGGTTTCGCATCTGGTTCGAAATCGAGGCCCATGCCTGCGACGCGCTGGCCGAACTCGGCGTCATCCCGAAGGAAGCGGCAAAGACCATCTGGGAAAAGGGCGGTGCCGCGAAATTCGACGTCGAGAAGATCGACGAGATCGAACGCGTCACCAAGCATGACGTCATCGCCTTCCTCACACATCTTGCCGAATTCGTCGGACCGGATGCGCGTTTCATCCATCAGGGCATGACGTCTTCGGATGTCCTGGACACCTGCTTTGCCGTCCAGCTTACCCGCGCCAGCGACATTCTACTCGCCGACATTGACAGCCTGCTTGCCGCGCTCAAGCGCCGCGCCTTCGAACACAAGGACACCGTTACCATCGGCCGCAGCCACGGCATCCATGCCGAGCCGACAACCTTCGGCATCAAGCTGGCGCAGGCCTATGCCGAATTCTCGCGCTGCCGCGAGCGGCTGGTGCACGCACGCGAAGACATCGCCACCTGCGCCATTTCCGGGGCGGTCGGCACCTTCGCCAACATCGAACCCTATGTCGAGGAGCATGTCGCGGCAAAGCTCGGGCTGAAGCCGGAGCCGGTGTCGACGCAAGTGATCCCGCGCGACCGCCACGCCATGTTCTTTGCCACGCTCGGCGTCATCGCCTCGTCGATGGAGCGGCTGGCGACCGAGATCCGGCACCTGCAGCGCACCGAGGTGCTGGAAGCGGAGGAATATTTTTCGCCGGGCCAGAAAGGCTCGTCGGCAATGCCGCACAAGCGCAACCCCGTGCTGACGGAAAACCTCACCGGCCTTGCCCGCATGGTGCGCTCCATGGCGCTGCCGGCGATGGAGGATGTGGCGCTCTGGCACGAGCGCGACATCTCGCACTCCTCCGTCGAGCGCATGATCGGTCCGGACGCCACGGTGACGCTGGATTTCGCGCTGTCACGGCTGACCGGCGTCGTCGACAAGCTGGTCGTCTATCCCGAGAACATGCTGAAGAACATGAACAAGTTCCGCGGCCTGGTGCATTCGCAGCGCGTCATGCTGGCGCTGACGCAGGCAGGCCTGTCGCGCGAGGACTCCTACCGGCTGGTGCAGCGCAACGCCATGAAGGTGTGGGAACAAGGCGCTGATTTTCTTGAGGAACTTTTGGCCGACAAGGAAGTCACCGCTGCCCTGCCGGAGGCGGAAATCCGTGAGAAATTCGACCTGGGCTACCACACCAAGCATGTCGACACGATCTTCAGGCGGGTGTTTGGAGAGGCTTGAGCTTCCTTCACCCCGTAGACGGGAGAAAGAAGCCGTGCCGACGCCGATCACGCCTTTCCGGGAACGGTCCTGATCACCGTGCCCCAGGGATCCTCACGGGTCGTTTCGCAGGTCACATTGTCCGAACGCATCTCGACCCAGGCGAGGCCCGAGCGCGACGGGTCGCGACGGCCGGCGCCGGCGCTCTGCCAGGCATTGGCGCCGATGTGATGATGGTAATGGCCTGACGACAGGAACACTGCCTGACCGCCATATCTGGCCACCGTGTCGAAGCCGAATTCCTGGTTCCACCAGGCTTCCGCCTCTTCCGGCCTGCCGACACGCAGATGGACATGGCCGACGATGCTGTTTTCCGGCGCGCCTCGCCACCCCGCATCGCCGGCCGGCACTTCGCCGACGACAGCCGGAATGTTGAGCCGCTCGGTCGCCATGGCGATCTTGTCGCCGTTCCATTTCCAGTCCTGCGGCCGGCGGTCGGCATAGATCTCGATGCCGTTGCCTTCGGGGTCGGTCAGGTAAAGCGCTTCGCTGACCAGATGGTCGGACGCGCCCTCGATGGCGATCTTGTCTGATATGGCGTGGTTGATCCAGCGGCCGAGATCGGCACGGCTGGGCAGCAGGAAAGCCGTGTGGAACAGGCCGGCGCTGCGCGGATCGTCCGGCTTGGCCGAAGCATCCGGCTCGAGGACCAGCAACGGACGGCTGCCGGCGCCGAGCGTGATCGCGCCATCGGCACGGCTCAATTCCTGCAGGCCGACAACCCGGCGATAATAGGCAGCGAGGCTCTCAGCATCGCGCGCCTTCAGCCCGACGCGGGCAACGCTCACCGGCGTGGTGGCGGCAAATGGCAGTTCGCTCATCATGGTCTCCATCGCGGCGACGCTTGATGAAGCTCCCAATGTCAGGGGCCCGGCGCCGCCGATTATTGTACGTCGTGTCAGCGCCAAAATCCCGGTCCTCCACGGCTGTTTCTCTCCTAACGACAGATCGTCGATCGCGATCGTTCACACAAGACAGCGAAAAGCGAACATGGTGTTCACCATTACGAGCAGAAGCGCGTCCATCAACGGTTGCATGAGGCAATCACGCTCGCTATCTCAGCTCCATGAAAGTCAAAGATGCAGATATCCTGATCGTCCCGGGCTACACCAACTCCGGACCCGAGCACTGGCAAACCCGCTGGCAATCGAAACTGTCGACGGCGCGGCGCGTCGAGCAGGCTGAATGGTCGAAGCCGGTCCGCGAGGACTGGACGGCGAGCGTGGCCAAAGCGGTCAACGAGGCCGAGAGGCCTGTGGTCATCGTCGCGCACTCGTTAGGGGTGGCTGCGGCCGTGCAGGCCATCCCGCAATTCGTCAGACCGGTCGCCGGCGCCTTCTTCGTGGCGCCGCCCGATGTTGCCAACCCTGGGATCAAGCCGAAGCACCTGATGACCTTCGGACCCTACCCGCGCGAGCCGCTGCCCTTTCCGTCGGTCGTGATAGCCAGCCGCAACGACCCGTTCTGTGCCTTCGATGTCGCCGAGGACATAGCCGGCGCCTGGGGTTCGCTGTTCATCGATGCCGGCGAGACCGGCCATCTCAACCAGGATTCTGGCTTCGGCCCATGGCCCGAAGGCTCGATGACCTTCGCCAAGTTCCTGACGGATCTGTGATTGAGACCCGAAGTCGGCGCACAGAGTCCCGAAGAAACCGCCGAGCTCCAATAAACAATAATCTAAGGTGGCTCGCGAGCGCCCAACCGCCCGGCGCCGTGACGGCAGTTCCTCCGGTTCGGGTTCAGACTCCGATCGAATCCTTGATATCTTTCAGCAGGGTCCTTGCCCCCAACGAAATCAACGCGTGCTCGGAACCGGTGGCGAGCAGGCGATAGCCCATCGAGACGACCCGGCCGGCAATTGCTGGTTCGACGACATAGATCGCAGCATGTTTTCCGGCCTTGCGGGTGCGCTCGGCCACCGACGCCACCGTCTCCATCATGCTCTCCAGCGTCGAACTGACCGTGGCGCCATTGGTCCAGGCAATCGAGAAATCCGACGGCCCGAGGAAGATGCCGTCAATGCCGGGCGTGTCGAGAATGCCGTCGAGCGCGTCGAGCGCGGCGCGCGTCTCGACCATGGCAAAGGCCATGGTGCGCTGATTGGTGTCGCGCAGCCATTCGGCATAGTCGCCCTTGCCGTGGCGCGGAAAGGCATAGGTGGGGCCCCACGAGCGCTCGCCGAGCGGTGGATATTTCATCGCCGCGGCGAACAGCTTTGCATCGGCCACCGAATTCACCATCGGCGCGATCACCGCCTCGGCGCCGAAATCGAGCGCCCGGCTTGCCATGTCGAAACGGCCGACGGGGATGCGCACCAGCGCCGGCTTGTTTGCGGCAAGCACGGGCAAGAGACCGCGCAGCACGCTGTCCTCGTGATGACCGCCATGCTGCATGTCGAGCGTGATGGCATCGAAGCCCTGTTTGGCGAGGATCTCGACGGTCAGGGCATCCGGCACACCGGACCAAGCGGTGACCAGCGTTTCATCGGCGGCAAGGCGGGACTTCAGGGACATCTAGTCTTCTTCCTCGTTAATGTCGGCAGTTTCAGCCGGAAACCACGCCAAAGGCAAAGAAAAACCGCCCGGCTTGGCCGGGCGGTCGATTGGTCCAGTCATTCATTTTTGCCGCAGGTTCCGTCGCAAAACCGGGACACTCTTGCGAAACCCTGCGTCGGCCCGGATCAGGTGTTCTTGATCTGCTCGATCGCCTGCGCCATCAGTTCGTCCATGGTGCGGCGGATCTGATGGTCCGACTGGTCGACGCCGGCGGCATCGAAATCCTTACGGATCTTGCGGAACACGTCGTGATCGCCGGCTTCCTCGATGTCGGAAACAACGACTTCCTTGGCATAGGTATCGGCGTCGGCACCCGACTTTCCGAGCTTTTCGGCGGCCCACAGGCCGAGCGCCTTGTTGCGGCGCGCCGACGCCTTGAACCGAAGCTCTTCGTCGAACACAAATTTGCGCTCGAAGCCTTCTTCGCGATCTTTCATGCTGCTCATGGCGTCCCTCCGGGTCAAATGCGATTCGTTGGCAGAGATATGTGTGTTGCCAAAGCACAAACCAAAACGTCGCGAGCCGGTCAATACGCTTCGTCATATGCTGCGCTGCGGCATTTCAGTCCGGAAAGCGGTTGATTGGACGGATTTGCCGATTGAGCAAACGGTGTGATTGGGATAGACCCGGCATTGAACCCAACCGTCGCCGCAACTAATATAGGCAGACGGACAGGAACTGGTCGCTTGCCGCCTGCCCGCAAATCCAGAGAAAAAATCAGATGAAAAATCGCCGCCGCATTTATGAAGGCAAGGCCAAGATCCTCTATGAGGGACCGGAGCCAGGTACGCTCATCCAGTTCTTCAAGGATGACGCGACCGCTTTCAACAAGAAGAAACACGAGGTCGTCGACGGCAAGGGCGTGCTCAACAACCGCATTTCCGAGCACATCTTCAACCACTTGAACCGCATGGGCATCCCGACCCACTTCATCCGCCGGCTCAACATGCGCGAGCAACTGATCAAGGAAGTCGAGATCATCCCGCTCGAAGTGGTGGTGCGCAACGTCGCCGCAGGTTCGCTGTCGAAGCGCCTCGGCATCGAGGAAGGCACCGTCCTGCCGCGCTCGATCATCGAATTCTACTACAAGGCCGACGCGCTCGACGATCCGATGGTGTCGGAAGAGCACATCACCGCCTTCGGCTGGGCAAGCCCGCAGGAGATCGACGACGTGATGGCGCTCGCCATCCGTGTCAACGATTTCCTCTCCGGCCTGTTCATGGGCGTCGGCATCCAGCTCGTCGACTTCAAGATCGAATGCGGCCGCCTGTTCGAGGGCGACATGATGCGCATCGTCGTCGCCGACGAGATTTCGCCGGACTCCTGCCGCCTGTGGGACGTGGCAACGCAGGACAAGCTCGACAAGGACCGTTTCCGCCGCGACATGGGCGGCCTCGTCGAGGCCTACCAGGAAGTCGCCCGCCGCCTCGGCATCATGAACGAGAACGAGCCGCCGCGCCCGACCGGCCCGGTGCTTGTCGCCTCGACCGACGTCGTCAAAGGCAAGCCGCACTGATAGCGGCTTGCGATCCGATACTTAGAACAGGAGCATGTCCAGCGTGATCAAGGCCCGCATTACCGTCACCCTCAAGAACGGCGTCCTCGACCCGCAAGGCAAGGCGATCGAACACGCGCTGTCCGGTCTGGGCTTCGACGGCGTCGGCGCGGTACGGCAGGGCAAGGTGTTTGACGTCGAACTGGCGGAAGGCGACAAGGCCAAGGCCGAAGCCGATCTGAAAGCCATGTGCGACAAGCTGCTGGCGAATACGGTGATTGAGAATTATAGTGTGGCCATAACCTGAGGTTGTGTCGGAGGGGTTGGTGGCCGAGATCGATGGCAGCTTGATATTTGAAACCCTCAAGTCCATCCAGTCTCGGTTAGACAGGATGGACTTGACGCTCGGAGAGGTGAAATCCGAGCTTGGTTCCATTCGAGGTCATCTCATAGCCACTGAAAGTGACGTGAAAAACATCTATGGTGTGCTCGCTCGCCAGGATGATCGGCTCGAACATATCGAACGCCGTCTCGACCTGCGCGAACTAGCCGAAGCCCAGAGGCCTTACGAACCAAAATGAAATCTGCCGTCGTCCTCCTGCCTGGCCTCAACCGCGACCGCGACATGATCGCGGCGCTGACCAAGATTTCGGGAAAACCGCCGGTTACCGTCTGGCAGACCGACACTGAAATCCCTGACGTCGACCTGATCGCCATTCCAGGCGGCTTCTCCTTCGGCGACTATCTGCGCTGCGGCGCGATCGCGGCGCGCATGCCGGTGATGCGGGCCGTCGCCGAAAAGGCCGCCAAGGGCGTCACGGTCATCGGCGTCTGCAACGGTTTTCAGATCCTGGTCGAGGCCGGCCTGCTGCCGGGGGCGCTCATGCGCAACACCTCCCTGAAGTTCGTCTGCCGGCAGATCAAGCTCGAGATCACCAACGCCAACACCATGTTCACCCGCCGTTACCAGCCGGGCCAGATCATCCGCTCGCCGGTGGCGCATCATGACGGCAATTACTTCGCCGACGCCGAAACCCTTGCCCGCCTCGAAGGCGAAGGCCAGGTGGTGTTCCGCTATGCCGAGGGTACCAATCCCAATGGCTCGATCAACGACATTGCCGGCATCATCAACGAACAAGGCAATGTGCTTGGCCTGATGCCGCATCCGGAAAACCTGATCGAAGCCGCCCATGGCGGCAGCGACGGCCGGGCGCTGTTCGAAGGCGCGCTCGGTATCGCCGCTTGACGATCTCGGCGGCGAACGCGGTTAAATTCATAGGGACATCGGGTCCATTGCTCTGGGGAGAGAGACGGTCATGAAACTCTATTCGCGGCCGTTGTCGCCCTATTCGTCGATCGTGCGGGCGCTTGCCTATATCAAGGACGTGCCGCTCAAGATCATCGCGCCGCCGCCGGGTTTTCCAATCCCCGAAGCGTTTCGCGCCATTTCGCCGATGAACCGGATTCCGGTGCTGATCACCGGCTCGGGCGAAACCATCGTCGAATCGGTTGTCATCGCCGAATATCTCGAGGAACGGTTTCCGGAACCGGCGCTGCTGCCGCCCGATTCCAAGGACCGCGCGCTGGTGCGCATGTTCGCCCGCATCACAGATCTCGACGTGCTGACGCCGATGATGAAGCTTTTCGAGCTGCATTTCGTGCCGAAGCGCAACAATGCCGAGATCGACGCCCAATTCGCCCGCCTGCATCACGGGCTGGCGGCGATCGAGGCACGCATGGCGCATGGCCCCTTCGCGCTCGGCAACGACATCAGCTTTGCCGACGCGTGGCTGACGCCGACCCGTTTCATCTTCAACAATTTCCGCGCCATGACGGGCCGCCACGACTTGCTCGACGCCTATCCCAAATTCGATGCCTATGAGCAGATCGCCTCGCAGCATCCGGCCTTGTCGCGGGTCTGGGGCGAGATGACCGACGGCTTGAAGATCTTTCTGTCCGAACTCGAGATGGGTGCCGCTTGATCAAGTGCAAGACGATCGTTCTCGTCGCAGCCGCAGGCTTAGCCCTGGCGTCCTGCCAGTCGAGCCCGAAGAGCACGCCTGTGCCGTCGGGCAAAAGTGCGGCGCTGCTGGCCATGGAACAAGTGGCGATCGCAGCCCACAAATGCTGGATCGCCAGCAAGGACCCAGCCTTCAAGCAATATCAGATGGCCAATGAACTGAACTCGTTCAGCGGCACGCCGCGTTTCCTTTTGGTGCCGGCCAAGCATTATGGCGGCAAGCCGCTGCTGGTCGTGCAGGCGCAAGGCAGTTCGAGCCGTGTCGACGTGTTCGGACCGCTGATGAACAACCCGCTCGGCGCACGCATCGGCTCGGACATTGCCCGCTGGCAGACGGGCAATCCGGCCTGCGCCGCGACCGCCTGACATGGGCCGCTTCCTGCAGGTGGTGGGTCTGGCCATCGGCCTGGCCGGCCTCGTCCTGCAGTTCTGCATCACCGTTCCGGCATCGATGGAGGCCGGCCGCAGCCTGCTCGGCTCTATCGTGTTCTACTTCAGCTTCTTCACCATCCTGACCAACGTTGGCGCCGTGCTGGTGTACACATCCCTGCTGTCATCCACCGGCTATGCCTGGCTGCCGGCCTTCGCCGTGCCGCAGATGCGTGCGGGTGTTGCGGTTTCGATCACCGTCGTCTTCATGGTCTATGCCACCGTTCTGGCACGGCTCTGGCAGCCGCAAGGCCTGTTCCTGCTCTGCGATGTGCTGCTGCACTATGTGACGCCAGTGCTGTTCGTGCTGTGGTGGCTGGCAGCAGGGGCCGACGGCAGAACGAGGTGGAGCGACATTTCCTGGTGGATGCTCTATCCCATCGCCTATCTCGCCTATGCGCTGGTACGGGCACCGATCGCGGGCGAAGTGCCCTACCCCTTCCTCGATGTCGCCAAGAACGGCGCCGCCAGCGTCGCCATTGCGGCCTTGGCCATCACCGCGCTGTTCCTGGTGATCTCGATCATTGCCGCTTTTATCGATCGCGGCATCGGCCATCGCGAGGCCAAACCGGTCCGTTAAGAATGGCCTCTATTCCCAAAAGCGCCTGATGCCCTCGCGGTGGGCATCGCAGCGGGAGATACCGATATCCTTGAGCTGATCGTCGGTCATCTCCAGCAAAGCCAGCCGGCCGCGCCGGCGCTCCAGCAAATGGTCGATCCATCGTGCCAGCGAGCTGACCAGGCGCGCCAGACGGCCGACAAAGCCTTGCTGGCCTGACGGGCCTAGCGCCTCGCCTGGAAATGCGGCTCTGGGATGACGGATTGTCGCGATTGTATCCATTTTCTTTCTGCCAAGACTCTCAATTGCACCCCTTTTGGCGCCCGATTGATATGTATTGACTCATAATTCGGTGCAATATAGAAAATTGTCACCATGACAAATTGGCTTCCAGATCTGACCGGCGGCGCCGGACCCCTCTATCAACGCCTCGCGGACTCCGTTGAGGCGGGCATCGACCAGGGCGTGATCGGCGCCGGAACAAAACTGCCACCCCAGCGCGACCTCGCCTATGACATCGGCACCACGGTCGGCACGGTCGGCCGGGCCTACCAGTTGCTGCGTGAGCGAGGGCTGGTGAGCGGCGAAGTCGGGCGTGGAACCTATGTGCTTGGCCGGCGCGCCGAAGGCGTGAAACCGGAGGCGCCCGACGTCAGCGTGGAAGGCACGCGCTATGTCGATGCGCCTCAGGACAAACTGCGTTTCGACAGCACGGCGGCACCCGATGTCGGCCAGGGCACTGATATCGCCGATGTGCTGTCGCGCACCGCGCAGGATCATCCCCATGAAATCTCGAGCTACACGCGTGATTTTCCTGGCCGCTGGTACGAAGCCGGCGCCCGCTGGCTGTCGAGAAACACCTTCCGCCCGGCCGCCGACAGCATCGTTCCGACGCTCGGCACCCATGCCGCGGTGATGGCGGCGATCGCCGCACTCACCACGCCGGGCGACTATGTCGCCTTCGAACACCTCACCTATTCGCAGATCTCGCGCAGCGCCGGGCTGATCGGCCGGCGCACGGCACTGGTGGCCTCGAATGACGAAGGCCTCGACCCTGCCGATTTCGAGCGCGTCTGCGCGCAAAAGCATCCGAGGATGATCTTCCTGATGCCGACGGCGCAGAATCCGACCTTGACGACACTGTCCGCAGCGCGCCGCGAGGCGATCGCGCGTGTCGCGCGCGAATACAACGTCATCCTGATCGAGGATGATCTTTACGGCCACCTGACGGACGATCCGACACCGTTGCTTGCTGAATATGCCCCAGAGAGAACCATCGTCGCCGGCGGTCTGTCGAAATCGGTAGCGGCCGGTATCCGCGGCGGCTGGCTCTCCTGCCCTCCCGCCTATCGCCACCGGATCCGTGTCGCCCACAAGATGATCACCGGCGGCATGCCCTTCCTGCTGGCGGAGGTGAATACGAGGCTGGTGCTCTCCGGTCAGGCCAGCGATATCCGCAAGCGCAGCATCGCCGAAATCAGCGCCCGTATCGCGATCGTGCGCGAAACCTTGGCCGGCTTCGCGTTCAAGTCACATGACAAGGTGCCCTTTGTCTGGCTGACTTTGCCCGACCCATGGCTTTCCGGCACATTCAAGAATGCCTGTCTCGAACACGGCGTGCTGATCGACGACGAGGACGAGTTCAAGGCCGGCCGCTCCGAACAGGTCTTTCACGGTGTCCGCTTCGGCACCTCGCAGCCGAGGCAGCGCAGCGATGTCGCCGACGGCGTTGCCGTCATCCGCCGTCTCCTCGACGAAGGCCGCGCCGGCTACGACAGCTTTTCGTGAGAAACCTGAATCAGATCAGCCCTCGGCCTTGAAGTTTTTGGCTTCCTCCTTGGCCTTGTCCTTGCCGTGCTTCTCGGCCATTTCCTTCGCCTGTCCGGGCGAAACGTCTGTGGTTTCGGCGAGATGAAGAGCCTCCTTGTCCGAGAGGCGATTGTCTTTCTTGTTCTGCTTGGTAGCCATGGTCCTGATCTCCTGAAGGGTTGGAACCCAACGGCCGGGATGCCATAGCGTTCCCATGCGGCTTTGCATTCCTCACGGTGACCTCGCGGATCACCGCTGGCGCGACGGGCGCCTGAAAGCTCCCGGTGCGGACTACGCCGGCCGTCACCTTGTTGCTTTCTGTCTTTTTCGCTCATCGACGGGTGTATCGGCCGCAAAGCTTGCGATAAGAGGGGACTCAAAATCCCCGCTCCATGGACATAAATCACCGCCCATGACCATTTCCAATTCCGTGCCGATCACCCCACAGCTCATCGCCGCGCATGGGCTGAAGCCAGACGAATATCAGCGCATCCTGGACCTCGTCGGGCGCGAACCGAGCTTTACCGAGCTCGGCATCTTCTCGGCGATGTGGAACGAGCACTGCTCCTACAAATCCTCGAAGAAGTGGCTGCGCACGCTGCCCACCACCGGACCGCAGGTCATCCAGGGGCCAGGCGAGAATGCCGGCGTGGTCGACATCGGGGACGGCGACTGCGTCGTCTTCAAGATGGAAAGCCACAACCACCCCTCTTTCATCGAGCCCTACCAGGGCGCGGCGACCGGCGTCGGCGGCATTTTGCGCGACGTCTTCACCATGGGCGCACGGCCGATCGCGGCGATGAATGCACTGCGCTTCGGCGCGCCCGATCACCCCAAGACCAGGCATCTCGTCGCCGGCGTGGTTTCGGGCGTCGGCGGCTACGGCAATTCCTTCGGCGTGCCGACAGTCGGCGGTGAGGTCAATTTCGACGCCCGCTACAACGGCAACATCCTGGTCAACGCCTTTGCCGCCGGCCTCGCCAAGACCAATGCCATCTTCCTGTCGGAGGCCAAGGGCGTCGGCCTGCCGGTCGTTTATCTCGGCGCCAAGACCGGCCGCGACGGCGTCGGCGGCGCCACCATGGCCTCGGCCGAATTCGACGACAAGATCGACGAGAAGCGCCCGACCGTGCAGGTCGGCGATCCCTTCACCGAAAAGTGCCTGCTCGAAGCCTGCCTCGAACTGATGGCCTCGGGCGCCGTCATCGCCATCCAGGACATGGGTGCGGCCGGCCTCACCTGTTCGGCGGTCGAGATGGGCGCCAAGGGCGACCTCGGCATCGAGCTCGATCTCGACAAGGTGCCGGTGCGCGAGGAGCGCATGAGCGCCTATGAGATGATGCTGTCGGAAAGCCAGGAGCGCATGCTGATGGTGCTGCGGCCCGAGAAGGAAAAGGAGGCCGAGGCGATCTTCCACAAATGGGGCCTCGACTTTGCCATTGTCGGCAAGACCACCGACGATCTGCGCTTCCGCGTGCTGCATCAGGGCGACCAGGTCGCCGATCTGCCGATCAAGGATCTCGGCGACAAGGCGCCGGAATATGACCGCCCCTGGATCGAGCCGAAGAAGCCCGCACCGCTCGCCGCCAACGACATTCCGCAGGCCGATGTTGCCGATGCGCTGCTGAAGCTGCTCGGCGGGCCGGACCTGTCGTCGCGCCGCTGGGTCTGGGAACAGTATGACACGCTGATCCAGGGCAATTCACTGCAGCTTCCCGGCGGCGATGCCGGCGTGGTGCGGGTGGAAGGCCATGCGACCAAGGCGCTCGCCTTTTCGTCCGACGTGACGCCGCGCTATTGCGAAGCCGATCCCTATGAGGGCGGCAAGCAGGCCGTGGCCGAGTGCTGGCGCAACCTGACCGCCACCGGCGCACTGCCGCTGGCGGCCACCGACAACCTCAATTTCGGCAACCCGGAACGGCCCGAGATCATGGGCCAGTTGGTCGGCGCGGTGAAGGGCATTGGCGACGCCTGCCGCGCGCTCGGCTTCCCGATCGTGTCGGGCAATGTCTCGCTCTACAACGAGACCAACGGCCAGGGCATCCTGCCGACACCGACTATCGGCGGCGTCGGCCTCATCGCCGACTGGTCGAAGATGGTGCGCACCGGCTTTGCGGCCGAGGGCCAAATGATCCTGCTGGTCGGCGCGCCCGCCTCCTGGGGCACGCATCTTGGCCAGTCCGTCTACCTCAGGGACATCCATGGCCGCACCGACGGGCCGCCGCCGCCGGTCGATCTCGCGCATGAGAAGCGCGTCGGTGACCATGTGCGCTCGCTGATCGCCTCCGGCATCGTCACCGCCGCGCATGACGTTTCCGATGGCGGCATCGCCGTGGCGCTGGCCGAAATGGCGATGGCGTCGGGCATCGGCGCGACCGTTCCCGGCCTTGTCGGCACCGATCCGATCCCGGTCTGGTTCGGCGAGGATCAGGGCCGGTATCTGCTGACGCTGTCGATCGACCCGCATGGCGAGGAATGGGACGCCATCCGCAAGCAGCAGGGCGAACTCGGCATCTTCGCGCCATGGATCGGCTCGACCGGCGGCGATGCGCTGAAGCTCGGCGATGCCAGGACGATTCCGGTCAGTGAATTGACCGCCGCCCACGAAGGCTGGTTCCCCCGCTTCATGGACCAGGCCAGTTGAGCAGAGCATGATCCCGAAAAGTGGGAACCGGTTTTCGGAAAAGATTCATGTTCAATCACAGGAAACTGGCTGCCCGGGTGCTGCTTGCAGTCGTTTTCTGGCCGTCGCTGTTCTTCTTCTGGTTCCTCGGGCCGTTCGTTTTTTTCCTGCTGTCGACGACCTCAAGCGAGGTTTGCCCGAGGCTGGATACGCGTGCCGAGTTCCTTGACGCGGCCAATGGCGGGCTGCCGATGCTGGTGCTGCAGAACCTCATCTATGCAGTTCCGATAGTCTGTTTGGTGCTCTGGAACCGGCTTCTGCCGGAGCCGGCGCGGGCAATGCAGATCGTCACCTGCATCAAGCTTTTCGCCGTCGCGGCCGTCCTGGGGGCCTTGTGGGAGTATGGCTCTTCGCTTGTCTGCGACGGCTATGGCCAACCGTTCTTCTCGCCCGCCTGGCGGATGACCAGCTACCTGCCGATCGCCAACCTGGCGGTCAACATCCCTCTCTATGGTCTGGTTTTCAGCCTTGGCCGCGCCTTCTCGATGCGCGAAGACGACCCAGCGGCCGATGCCGTCGATCCGGACAGGAATGCGTCCTAGGCGACAATCACGCTGGTGCTGGACGGAACGGCTTCAATCGCGGCCGGAAAGGCTTTAGGTTTACCCCGACTCTCATCGCACGGGCGGCCATGCTGCCGCTCGCCCGAAACAGGAATTGTGCAATGGCAATGGACGCCCACGACATCGAAAAACTGATCAAGGACGGCATCCCGGACGCCAAGGTGACGATCCGCGACCTCGCCGGCGACGGCGACCACTATGCGGCTGAAGTCGTCGCCGAGAGCTTCCGGGGAAAAAGTCGCGTCCAGCAGCACCAGATGGTCTATGACGCGCTGAAGGGCAATATGGGCGGCGTGCTGCACGCCCTTGCGCTGCAGACCAGCGTTCCCGACTGAGGCCGTTCCGGCCAACACCCGCTTGGCCCAAACCCGCCCATCCTTTGCGCCATTTCGGCCATGGCGCGGCTAATGTCTTGTTTCGGGCAACCTATGGGTTTATTTGAGAGACATGTTTCGAGCCTGACTCCCACAGGCGTGAAAGGATATTCCATGAGCGGCATCAACGACTACATCGACAATGAAGTGAAGGGCAACGACGTCGTCCTTTTCATGAAGGGCACGCCCGGTTTTCCGCAGTGCGGTTTTTCCGGCCAGGTCGTCCAGATCCTCGACTATATCGGCGCCGACTACAAAGGCGTGAATGTCCTGGATTCGGCTGAACTGCGCCAAGGCATCAAGGACTATTCCAACTGGCCGACGATCCCGCAGCTTTACGTCAAGGGCGAATTCGTCGGTGGCTGCGATATTGTCCGCGAGATGTTCCAGGCCGGCGAGTTGCAGACCTTCCTGGTCGAAAAGGGCGTCAGCGTCAAAGGCGCCGCCTGATTTCGGTTTTGGGCATGTCGTAACGACTGCTCTGAACACCGGGGCAGCTCCACCTCGGCAATTTTTATGTCCCGATATCGGGACCAGGACGAGCCAATGCGCCGGCCCGCCGGCGCGTTTTCGTTTGAGAGATCGGACTTGCCGTGGATCAGCAATCGACAGCGCCGCAATCGGCAAGCAAACTGTCTATTCCGCGCTGGGAGTTCATTGCGCTGTGCGCGGCGCTGATGGCGCTGAATTCCCTGGCCATCGACATCATGCTGCCGGCGCTGCAGCAGATCGGCGCCTCGCTCGGCGTCGAGAATGAAAACCACCGGCAATATGTGATCACCGCCTACATTCTGGGTTTTGGTGGCGGCCAGCTGTTCTTCGGGCCGATCTCGGACCGTTTCGGCCGCCGCTCGCCGCTCGTCGCCGGGCTGATCATCTATGTGGCGGCCGCCGCCGCCGCCGCCATCGCGCCAAGCTTTGAAACGCTGCTGATATGCCGCGCCGTGCAAGGCATCGGCGCGGCGGCCACGCGCGTCATCGCGGTCTCGATCGTGCGCGATACGTTCGAAGGCCGGCGCATGGCGGAGGTGATGTCGCTGATCTTCATGGTGTTCATGGCGATACCGGTCATTGCGCCGGGCATCGGCCAGTTCATCATGCTGTTCGCCACCTGGCACTATATCTTCGTCACCATGGCCGTCGGCGCGCTGATCGTGTCGGCGTGGTCGCTGCTGCGCCTGCCTGAAACGCTGCGCCCCGAATATCGCCGGCAATTGACGGTTTCCTCGGTCCTCGGCGGATTCGGCATCGTGCTCACCAACCGCATCGCGCTCTGCTACGCCTTTGCCAGCACCTTCATCTTCGCCGCCATGTTCGGCTTCATCGCCTCGGCGCAGCAGATCTATGTCGACATCTTCAACGTCGGCGAGATGTTCCCCGTCATCTTCGCCGGGGTCGCCGGCGTGCTGGCTTTTTCCAATTTTCTGAATTCGCGGCTTGTCGGCCGCATCGGCATGCGCCGTCTGTCGCAGAGCGCGCTGCTTTTGTTTCTGGTCATCAGCCTGGCCTGGCTGGTCGTTTCGCTGGAAATCAAGATGCCGCTCTGGCTGTTCATCACTTTCTTTGCCAGCGCCATGCTTCCCTTCGGTGCGCTTGGCGCCAATTTCAACGCATTGGCGATGGAGCCGCTCGGCCAGCTGGCCGGCACGGCGTCGTCCATCCTTGGCTTCATGCAGACGTTTCTCGGCGGCATTCTCGGCACGCTGATCGGCCAGGCTTTCAACGGCACGGTGACGCCGCTTGCCGCCGGCTTCTGCAGCGTCTCGGTCGCGGCGCTGCTGATGATCCTCATCGCCGAGCGCGGCAAGATGTTCCAGCCGCATAACCCACCCATTTCAGGGCATATTACCGACCTGCATTAGACGAGGTGCGTCAGGAGGCACCTTCAACCGCCGCCGTGAAGCGGGGCGCAAGCATGCGCCCGGCGATTGCTCCGCCCATGCTGTCCGAAAAAGGCAAAGGCAGCGCGTCGTCGAGGGCCTTGAGGATGGATGCCACGAAGGCCCGGCTGAGCTGCGGATCGGCGCCGAGATCCGAATAGGTGGCGCGAGGCTTGCCGATCAGCGTGCCGTTGCGGCGCAGCGAGAACTGCAGCGTCAACGACATGCCCGCGGTCCCCGCTGGCGGCCTCCAGCAGGCATAGATAGCCTCCGACATCTCCTTGAGGGTGTCGACAGGTTCGGAGCTGTGGCAGGGGCGCTCTTGCGCGATTGCCGCGGTGGCGTTTGCAAGCAAGATGGCAGCAAGAGCCGCCGCAAGAATTGCGCGCCGAGATTTCATTCGAGAGAACCCCGCGAAAGCGCCAATTCTTCGGCCGCACAAAACCGGCAGTCAAGCGCGGGCCAGGAATTGACCTACCCAGCCCACAGTTCGCGGCGCAACTCCTGCCAGCTTTCGCGATCAGGAGCGACCAGCAAGCCGCCGCCAACATGCGACGGCAGATAGGCCGTGCCATCGAAGCGCGCGGCATGGCCGCCGGCCTCCGCATGGATCAGCACGCCGGCCAGATGGTCCCAGGGCATCAACTTGTTGTAGACGACGAAATGGCCATGGCCGCTCGCCAGCAAGCGATATTCGTGGGCGGCGCAGCGGTAGTTGAACTGCGACAGCGTTTTGGTCTGGTTGCAGGCCAGCCGCGTGCGGTCGGGCTCGGCCATATACTGCCAGGAAACCGCGCCGGTCATCCCGGAGATCGGCGCGCTAGCCGCAACCCGCACTGTCTCCAGTGTACCATGCGCATGGCGGATATGGCTGCCGGCACCCTTGGCACCGATCAGCCAGTCCTTGCCGACCGGATCATGGATGATGCCGGCGACCGTCTCGCCCTTGACCACGACGCCGAGCATGACGCCGAACAGCGGCACGCCGGAGGCGAAATTGAAGGTGCCGTCGACCGGGTCGATGACGAAAGCCAGATCGGCGTCGCCCAGGCCATCGAGCAGCGCCGGGTCGTCGGAACAGGCTTCCTCGCCGACGACCATGGCCGAGGGATAACGCTGGCGCAGCCTGGCGGTGATCAGCCGCTCGGCGTTGACGTCGGCTTCCGTCACCAGATCTGCGGCCGAGGTCTTCTGCCTGATGTCGCCATCGCCCAGCCGGCGAAAGCGGGGCATGATTTCGGTGTCGGCGGCCTCGGCCAGCAGGCTGGCCAGCCAGTCGATCGCGTTGTCGTCAAATGTCATCTGAAGCGTCTTGTCCTGTGATGAGGGTCTGGTTCAGGGCGGCGAAATCGAACAGCTTCCTGTCGAGCAGATGCGACGGCCGGGTGTTGGACAGCGCGCGGATCATGGTGTCCTTGCGGCCGGGCATGCGCCTTTCGATGTCTTCCAGCATCGCCTTCATGGCGTTGCGCTGGAGACCTTCCTGGCTGCCGCAGAGGTCGCAAGGAATGATCGGGAACCGCATCGCCGCGGCGAATTTTTCGAGGTCGATCTCGGCGCAATAGCTCAGCGGCCGCAGCACCATGACGTCGCCTTCGTCGTTGAGCAGCTTTGGCGGCATGGCGGCGAGACGGCCGCCATGGAACAAGTTCATGAAAAAGGTTTCGAGAATGTCCTCGCGATGATGGCCGAGCACCAGCGCCGAGCACCCCTCCTCGCGCGCGATGCGGTAGAGATGGCCGCGCCGCAGCCGCGAGCAGAGCGAGCAATAGGTGCTGCCTTGCGGCAGCTTGTCGGTGACCACCGAATAGGTGTCCTGATACTCGATGCGGTGGGCAATGCCGTTGGCGTTGAGATAGTCGGGCAGGATGTGCTTGGGGAAACTCGGCTGGCCCTGATCGAGATTGCAGGCCAGCAACTCGACCGGCAGCAGCCCGCGCCATTTGAGGTCGAGCAGCAAGGCAAGCAGGCCGTAGGAATCCTTGCCGCCCGACAGCGCGACCAGCCAGCGCTGTCCCGGCTCCACCATCGAGAAATCCTCGATCGCCTGGCGGGTCAGCCGTAGCAGCCGCTTGCGCAATTTGTTGAACTCGACCGAGGACGGCACATCGGCGAACAGCGGATGGGAGCCGCCTTCGGCGGCCGGCTCAAGCGTCTCGATGTCTGGCAGCATATTCATGGCGCGGCGGCCCCAGGATGTGATGTCCGTCCGGATTAGCGCATCGGCCGCAAAATCGAAACGGCAAAGCCGATGCGCCAAACAAAAAGGCCGCCTCGAGGGCGGCCTTTCGGTATCGCTAAAAGGCGTTCGCTTAGCGCGAATAGAATTCGACGACCAGGTTCGGCTCCATCTGCACGGCGAACGGAACGTCCGCCAGGCCAGGGATGCGCGAGAAGGTCGCAACCATCTTGTTGTGGTCGGCTTCGATGTAGTCCGGCACGTCGCGCTCGGCGAGGCCGACCGATTCCAGGACGATGACCAGCTGCTTCGACTTTTCGCGCACTTCGATGACGTCGCCCGGCTTGCAGCGGTACGAGCCGATGTTGACGCGCTTGCCGTTGACGTTGACGTGGCCGTGGTTGACGAACTGACGGGCGGCGAAAATGGTCGGCACGAACTTGGCGCGGTAGACGACCGCGTCGAGACGCGATTCGAGCAGGCCGATCAGGTTCTCCGAAGTGTCGCCCTTGCGGCGGTCGGCCTCTTCATAGACCTTGCGGAACTGCTTTTCCGAAACGTCGCCATAGTGACCCTTCAGCTTCTGCTTGGCGCGCAGCTGCAGGCCGAAATCGGAAAGCTTGCCCTTGCGGCGCTGGCCGTGCTGGCCGGGGCCGTATTCACGCTTGTTGACCGGGGACTTCGGGCGGCCCCAGATATTTTCGCCGAGACGGCGGTCGATCTTGTATTTCGCGGATTCGCGCTTGCTCATCGCATTCCCTTTTCAAAACAACACACCCGCAACCTCATGGTCCGGGTGAAGGAAACGCGCCCTCCTCTGGCCTCCGTTTTCGAGACCTGACAGGGTTTTCCCACGCAACGCGGCGGAAAACCCACGGGACACGTCAGTTCAAACAAAACCAGAAACCAAGGCAACCGGTCCTGCGCATACAAAACAAACACCGGACATCGCTGCCCGGCGTTGGCGGCTGGTTAAACCGAGATTTAACCGGTGTCAAGCTTGTGAGTGGCGCGGCGCAACGCAACCCTATAGCGTCCCAGCGTTGAGCGATGCCGGATGTGGCGGGAGGTTTGCGCCAACGGCACCGGGAAGAGATCTGGAGCTAGAGGAGTCCAATCAGCATGAAGAAGTTCTTCCTTACCTTGGCCGGTGCCGCGGTGTTGGCCGGATCGATGGCGGTGGCGCCGGAACCAGCCATGGCGCGCCATTGGCACGGCCATAAGCAGGTCTGCCGCATCATCGTGAAGAAAAGGGTGGTGTGGCGGCATGGCCACCGCAGGGTGATCGTCGAGCGGATACGGCGCTGCCATCGCTGGTAAGGCAAACGGCCTACAGATTTTGCATTAGATACAAGGCCCGCGGTTCCGCTGCGGGCCTTGTTTGCTTGGGCCGGCGTTTCGCGAACGACACTCAGTCTTTCGACTTCTTTTCCGGCAGCCCTTTGCGCTTGGTCTCGGCGAATTCCTCGAGCTGCTTTTCGCTCATGGATTCGTACATTCCTTTGGAAGCGCCTTTGAGCTCGCTCTTTTTCGTCTCGCCGCGTTTGGCGGAGAGCGCGGCGCCGGCGGCTTTCTGCTGGGCTTTCGAGGTGGCTGGCATGGCGGTTTCTCCTTTGCTGTCAGGGAAACGCCGCTCTTCGGCGGCGGTTCCAGTGCCGGTAGGCCCAGTTTCTCGTCCGATCGCCGCCGGTCAGGCAGCCAGCTTTGGCGAATTCGTCGGCAGCCTTCCCGTGTCCGAAGCCCTGGTGTAGGACGGCTGAATGAAGTCCCTGACAGACCCCTCACAAGCGCTCTCCACCGGCCTGGCGAAAATCCGCACCGAGTTCCACGTGCCGGATGGATTTCCGGCTGACGTGATGGCCGCAGCGGAGGCGGCGGCCAGACGCGTGCCGAACCAGCATGCCGATCGAACTGACATGCCCTTCGTCACGCTCGATCCGGCGGCCTCCACTGATCTTGACCAGGCGTTCTCGATCGAGGCAAGCGGTGGCGATCTTCTCTTGCATTATGCCATCGCCGACGTTGCATGGTTCGTCGAGGACGGCGACGCGCTGAATCGCGAAGCCTGGACGCGCGGCGAGACGCTGTACCTGCCCGACGGCAAGGCCGGGCTCTATCCGCCGGCACTTGCCGAGGCTGCGGCGAGCCTGTTGCCGGATGGACCGCGTCCAGCTGTCGTCTTCACCGTCCGGGTCGCTGAGGATGGCGCGGTAAAGTTGGACGGCGCGGAGCGGGCAATCATCCAGAGCCGCGCGAAGCTCGCCTATGACAGCGTGAAGGCCTCCGACGTTCCGGCCGACTTCGCCGAAATGGCGCGGCGCATGGCGGCAAACGAAGAGCGGCGCGGCGCTTCCCGCGTCGACCCGCCCGAGCAGGAGGTGGAAAGGCTTGCCGATGGCAGCTTCCGGCTTTCGTTCAGACCGCTGCTGCAATCCGAGCAGGACAACGCCGCGCTTTCACTGGCCGCCAACATGGCGATCGCCGACGCCATGCTGGCGCACAAGACCGGACTGTTTCGGGTGATGTCTGGGCCAGACGCCTCCAAGGTGCAGAGATTGCGCAACGCGGCACAGGCGCTCGGTCTGTCCTGGCCGGCCTCAACCAGCCTGCGCGACTACCAGCGCTCGCTCGATCCGGCTGATCCGAAACAGGCGGCGTTGATGCTGGAAATCCGCCGCGCAGGCAACGGCGCGTCCTACCAGCCCTACCAGGAAGGTGTCGTTCCCTGGCATGAGGCGATGGCTGCGACCTATGCCCATGCGACCGCGCCACTCAGGCGACTGGCCGATCGCTATGTCGTGCGCTGCGCGCTGGCTATCGCCAACGGCCAGCCCGTGCCGCAGGCCGTCAGCGATGCGTTCGCCGGACTGCCAAAGGTGATGGGGCGTGCGGATGCCCGCGCTTCGCAGATCAACCATGCAGCCATCGACCTTGCCGAGGCGGTGATGCTGAGGGGACGCGAAGGGGAAACGTTCAAAGCCGTCGTCACCGACTTCGTCGACCATGGCGTGCGCGTCCAGCTTGCCGACATGCCTGTCGTTGCCACCGTAAAGGCCTCCGGTCTCAGGCAGGGTGACGGTGTGACGCTAAAGCTGGCCTCGGCCGATCCGGATCAACGCAGCATCGTCTTCGAACCTGTTTGAGCGACTGGCGTTGGGCGACATCAATCAGCGCACGGACAGTCCAAAGCCCTGCATCAGCCGGCCGACGGCGAAATCCGCCTTGCCTGACGTAAAGACCGCGATATCGGGCTCGCCTTGCGGCAGCGCCCCGTCGACGGGCGGCAAGAGCGAAAGGGCACGCCTCGCGATCGCTTCGGCCGGGTCGATCCAGTCGACCGGCCAGGGCGCGGTCTTGCGCATGCGGTTGACCAGGAACGGGTAGTGGGTGCAAGCCAGCACGACGATGTCGGTCCTGAGCCCCTCATTCTCCATGAAACAGGGCGCGATCTCGGCGCGCACGGCTTCCTCGTCGACGAAACCCTCGCGCATATAGACTTCGGCAAGGCCCGCCAGCCTGTCGCTGCCAACTAGGCGGACATGGCATTTCTGCGCCCATTTACTGATCAGGTCGCGCGTGTATTGCCGCTTCACCGTGCCCGGCGTCGCCAGCACGGAGACCAGCCCGGAGCGGGTGCGCTCCGCCGCCGGCTTGACCGCTGGCACGGTGCCGACGAAGGGATGGCCGGGAAATCTCTCGCGCAGCGCATCGATCACCAGCGTCGAGGCGGTGTTGCAGGCGATGACGGAAATCGCAGGCACAAACCGGTCGAGCAATTTGGCGAAGAGTTCGAGTATGTGGGTGCGCAGTGCCGGTTCTTCCCAGGCGCCGAACGGAAAGGCCGCATCGTCCGCGACATAGACGAAGCGCCGGTCCGGCATCAGCACGCGCGCCTCGCGCAGCACGGTCAGCCCGCCGACGCCGGAATCGAACATCAGGATCGGCTGCTCAGTCATTGTCGGTTCCCTTGCCGCCCAGCGGCGGCGCGTCCTCATCGTCACCCACAGGCTTGTGCGCCTGGCGATCGGCCTCTGCCTGGCCGGCACGCGCGGCGGCCGGAAGCCGCCTTGGATCATCGCCCGGCGAGCCGTCGCCGCGCGGCATTGCCGGCGAAAACCTGTCCAGCGAGGAGATGATGCCGCGCAGCACCTTCAGCTCCGGCTCGGCGAAACCGGCGCGCGTCAACACGGCGCGCAGATTGTCCACCATCTTGGGCTTCTTCGGCGCCGGCCGGAAATAGCCGCGCGCTTCCAATGCGCCTTCGAGATAGGCGAAAAGGCCATGCAGTTCTTCCTTGCTGGCCGGCTTCATCTCCGGCCCGGTGAAATTGGTCTTGTTCTCATCCTCGAGGCCCGACTTCATCCACTCATAGGACATCAGCAGCGCCGCCTGCGCGATGTTGAGCGAGGAGAAATCGGGATCGACGGGAAAGGTGACGATCTCGTCGGCGAGCCCGACCTCGTCATTGTAGAGACCGAAGCGCTCGCGGCCGAACAGGATGCCGGTGCGCTGCCCCATGCCATGACGGGCGCGCAGCACCCTGCCCGCCTCCACGGGGCCGCGCACGGCCTTGAAACCGTCGCGCTGCCTGGCGGTGGTGGCGAAGACGAAGTTCAGATCGGCAAGGGCCGAGGCCAGATCGTCGAACACCGTCACGGCGTCGATGACATGGTCGGCGCGGCTGGCGGCGGCGCGCGCCTTCTCGCTCGGCCAGCCGTCACGCGGATTGACCAGGCGCAGTTCCGACAGGCCGAAATTGGCCATGGCGCGCGCGACCATGCCGATGTTCTCGCCGAGCTGCGGCTCGACGAGGATGATCGCCGGACCGCCAGGGCCACGCTGAAAGTCTGTTGCGGTCATGTGTTCCAGATGATTGCGCTACGAGGTCACCGCGTCCTGCCATATCGATACGGCTTTTTGAAGAGTTGTCGGTGACCTGGCGACAAATAGCCTTGTCCCGCACCCCCTGTGTTGGCGCGAAAAATCCAAATTCGCTCCACCGGCGGGCTGGAGCAAATGGTCACACGCCCGTACAAGCAAACGAGCCACGTGCTCCATCTTCTCAAGGGATGGTTGAGATGTGGGCATCGCGGCCGCTCTGGCAACGACAAGCTATCCAACCCTATACTGCTTGATGGCTCTGCCTTACTTTTTTATCGGCGACATCTTCCGGTTACAGAAATAACCTATTATCTATATGTATAGTTAAATACGGCGATGCGGCCGCCGCTGTGACATAATCTTAGAAAATTGCAATATCAAAACCGCTTGGGGCCAAGCTGTATCGGTAAATTCATTTGAAGACGGAGCGTGTCTTGCACGCTCCTGTCACTTATCTGTGCCCCAAGCGTTTCCACACGGGTTTTCAATAGCCGACACGGGTGTTGGCCAAGCTTCAGGAGGGGGCAAATGAACGTCTTACGGTTTTTCCTTTCAATCGCTGTGTTGCTTCTGGCATCAGTCTTCGTGATTGCTCCGGCTTCCGCGCAAGCGACACGGACCTGGGTTTCCGGCGTCGGCAACGACGCCGATCCGTGCAGCCGGACGGCACCTTGCAAGACGTTTGCCGGCGCCATCTCGAAGACGGCGACGGCCGGCGAGATCAACTGTCTGGACCCGGGCGGATTTGGCGCGGTCACCATCACCAAATCCATCACAATCGACTGCAGAACGACTGAAGGCGGTGTGCTTTCGGCGCTCGTGAACGGCATCATCATAAACACGACTGTCGGCTCCGTCGTGCATCTTCGCGGCCTCGACATAGACGGCGTGGGCACTGGACTCGACGGCGTGCGGATGATCGGCCAAGGTCAACTGCATATCGAGGACTGCAACATCGAGCGGGTGACCAGTAATGGCGTCGAATTTCTTCCCAACGGCGCCAGCGAACTCTACATAATCAATACACGGATAGCCGAGGCAGCCGGTGGCGCCGTTCTGATCAAAACGACTGGCGCCATCGGCATCAATGCCATCCTGTCCAGGGTGGAACTGACCAACAGCGCCAATGGCATTCTTGTCGACGGCACCGGCAACACCTCTGCCATGAACGTGGCGCTGACCGACAGCCTGGTCAGCGGCAACAGCGGCAACGGGGTGGCGGTCAAGTCCGTCGCCGCGGCATCGTCGGTACGCGCGACGATCGTCAACACCACGATCAGTTCCAATGCCGGCGTCGGCGTGAATGCCAACGGCGCCGCCGCCAGCGGCGCCGGCAGCGCCATCGCCTTTCTCGGCGCCTCGACGGTGTTCGGCAATGTCACCGGGGTCAGCAACACCAGCAGCGGCGCCGTCCAGTCGTTCAAGAACAACATGATCTCGGGCAACGTGGCCGACGGCACGCCAATCGCGGCCTTCCCCGGCCCTGGCGGCACGCCGCTGCAATAAGCGCCTGCCGCCTGCATGCGGCAGCATGAAACAAAGGCGATGCCGCCTGCCTCTCGATGGGCAGCGCGGCATCGATCTTTGTTCACGATTGCTGGATCGGTTTACCGTTTCGCGGAAACGCCGCCTGTCCCCTTGTTTTACGGCAATTTCGAACGAAAACCCGCTTCACGCTTCTCCTAGACTAGAATTGCGTCGGCAGCAGCCTGCTTCCGCATTGCCCCGGTTTGCGCCGCCCGGATCGCTTTGCTATAGGCGAAGTCCCTATCCTGGCGGGGCCGACCCGCCATCCCCCAACTGTTGAACGAGGCATTCTTTCCATGGCGAAGATCAAGGTGGCGAACCCGGTCGTCGAACTCGACGGCGACGAGATGACCCGCATCATCTGGCAGTTCATCAAGGACAAGCTGATCCACCCTTATCTCGACCTCAAGCTCGAATATTACGACCTCGGCATCGAGCACCGCGACGCTACCAACGACCAGGTGACCATCGATTCGGCCAACGCCATCAAGAAATACGGCGTCGGCGTGAAATGCGCGACGATCACCCCCGACGAGCAGCGCGTCGAGGAATTCAAGCTGAAGAAGATGTGGAAGTCGCCCAACGGCACCATCCGCAACATCCTCGGCGGCACCATCTTCCGCGAGCCGATCATCATGAAGAACGTGCCGCGCCTGGTGCCGGGCTGGACCAAGCCGATCATTGTCGGCCGCCACGCCTTCGGCGACCAGTACCGCGCCACCGATTTCCGCTTCCCCGGCAAGGGCAAGCTGACGATCAAGTTCGTCGGCGAGGACGGAAAGGTGATCGAGCATGACGTGTTCGACGCGCCCGGCGCCGGGGTCGCCATGGCCATGTACAATCTCGACGAGTCGATCCGCGAGTTCGCCCGCGCCTCGCTGAACTACGGCCTGCTGCGCAACTATCCGGTCTACCTGTCGACCAAGAACACCATCCTGAAAGCCTATGACGGCCGCTTCAAGGACATTTTCCAGGAAGTCTACGAGGCTGAATTCGAGGCCGAGTTCAAGTCGAAGAAGCTGTGGTACGAGCACCGCCTCATCGACGACATGGTGGCCTCCAGCCTGAAATGGTCGGGCGGCTATGTCTGGGCCTGCAAGAACTACGACGGCGACGTGCAGTCCGACACGGTGGCGCAGGGCTTCGGCTCGCTCGGCCTGATGACCTCGGTGCTGATGACGCCGGACGGCAAGACGGTGGAAGCCGAAGCCGCGCACGGCACCGTCACCCGCCACTACCGCCAGCACCAGAAGGGCGAGGAAACCTCGACCAATTCGATCGCCTCGATCTTCGCCTGGACGCGAGGCCTCGCCCACCGCGCCAAGCTGGACGACAATGCCGAGCTGAAGCGTTTTGCCGAGACGCTGGAAAAGGTCTGCATCCAGACCGTCGAGTCCGGCTTCATGACCAAGGACCTGTCGCTGCTGATCGGTCCCGACCAGCCCTGGCTCTCGACGACCGGCTTCCTCGACAAGATCGACGAGAACTTGCAGAAGGCGATGGCCTAAGAACCCGGCTTTAACACATGCCGAAGGCTCCGAAAGGAGCCTTCGCTTTTTTGGGCCAGTGAAAGCGAAGGGCTGACAGCATGACCAGGCCGATCCTCTATGGCGCGGACTACAGTGTCTATGTGCGCATCGCGCGGATGGCGCTGGAGGAGAAAGGCGTCGACTACGAACTGGTGCCGCTCGACATCTTCGCCGCCGAGGGCATCCCGGCCTGGTATCTGATACATCACCCGTTCGGCCGCATCCCGGCCTTGGAGCATGACGGTTTTCGCCTTTTCGAGACGAATGCGATCACCCGCTATGTCGACGAGGCCTTCGACGGCCCGGCGCTGCAGCCCGCCGATGCGCGCGGCCGCGCCAGGATGGGCCAGATGACAGGCATGCTCGACGCCTACGGCTACCGCGCCATGGTCTGGGACGTTGCCGTCGAGCGGCTCGAAAAGCCAGAGCCGGATTTGAGCCTGATCGCCGGCGGGCTGCGGCAGGCGGAAACGGTCCTCAGGGTGCTCACATCACTCAAGGCTCCCGGGCCATGGTTGCTCGGCAATCAGGTGACACTGGCCGACCTGCATGCGGCGCCGATCATCGCCTATTTCCTCAAGGTTGCCGACGGGCAAAAGCTTCTGGCCGAGTTTCCCGAGATTCTGGCATGGTGGGACCGGATCGCGGCCAGACAAGCCTTTGCCATGACCGAAAAGGCTGATTGAAACCCGAGGCGGCGCTAAAACCTTATCTCGGGCCGGGTCACCATCAGCCAGAGGATCGCAAGCACCGCGCCAAAGGCTGGAAAACCGCAAGCAAACCAGATGCGAAAGAGGCGTTTCTCTTCGGCGGGCAGCGGCGCGTTCTCGATGGCCGCCTGCCGCGCCAGATTGCGGATCCTGATCTGAATCCAGACCACCGGCAGCCAGAACAGGCCGGCCACGATATAAAGCAGCAAGGACAGCGCGATCCAGCCTTCGGAGAGCGGCCAGCCCGCAGCCTGCGCCAGCAACACGCCGGTGGCCGGCTGCACGATGACGGCGGTCGCCGTAAAAATGGTGTCGGCGATGACGACCGTGCCCGCGACATGGGCGACGAGATCGGCGCGGCCGCTGCGTTGCGCCATCAGCATGAAGAAGGCAATGCCGGCGCCGGCGCCGAACAGAACCGTGGCGCCGATGACATGCGCCCAGCGCAATATGTCGACCCAGAGGCTCATCGCTCGTCGAGCACCGCGAGCGCAACCAGCACCAGGCAAAGCGCGGGGATCGTCTTGACCAGCGGCCCCAGTGGATCAAGCCATAGACCTGGGACAAGAAGCGACGCCCCCGCCAGATAGGACAGGGTGATGGCAATCATCGCCAGCAGCGCGCGCCGGGCCAGGGATCGGACCACGACGGCCGCGCCAACCAGGATGTCTGCCGTACTTCCGGCCAGAACCGCGATATGGGCCAGGCTCGCCGACACGCCGTGCGAAACAAGGATATCCGCCGCCGCCTCTTGCCGGATCAGGCCGATGACACCCGAAACAAGCCAGAATAGGGACAGGCAAGCGAAGATGACAGGCTTTGCCAGCCAGAGGCGGGCGAACCATCGTTCCTGGACATTGGCCGGCATGTCGGCCAGCGTTGCTTCCAGCGGCTGAAGCGGACGGCCTGAAATTCGGTTCCAGGCCGCTGCGTCGCCCGTGACACCGCCCGCCACGGCAGCAAGGGCTGCGCTGCGCAGCGGGGACCGCCAACCAAGAGTTCCAAGCACATCTGCAACCGCGCCGGCGAGCCGGCCGAGAATGGCTGGCATCGGCACCACTCTCGCAGGCGGCAGACCAAGCCACGCACGCAAGGTGGAGAGGACCTCGGCGAGCGGTCTGGCATTGGCTTCGACGAGATCGACGGCGAGTCGGGTCGGCAGCGATCCGGCGACCGCGCGCGCCACCGCTTCGGCAACGTCGGTGACCGCCACGGTCTGGATCGGCTGGAGCGGCATGACGGCCGGAACAAAACCGGGGAATGCCGCAAGGGCGCGCAAAAGTGCCGTCCCGCCATAGGCAGCGGGCGCGATCACAAGGCCCGGCCGCAGGATGGTCCACTCCAGCGAGGAGCTTGCGACGGCCTTGTCGCCTTGCGCCTTGGTGCTGAAGAAAGGATTTGCCGAGGCGAGATCGGCACCGATCGCGGAGATCTGCGCAAAGCGGTGCACACCGGCCTGTTCGCAGGCCCCAACGAGTGCCACCACCGAGCCCCGGTGAACGGCGTCGAGGCGGTCGCGCGGGCCGTCCTGCAAGGCGCCCGCGGCATTGACCACCGCGTCCATGCCCGCAACCACCGGCAGCCAGTCTTCAGCGGCAAGGAGTTTCGACATGTCCGCCGCGATCCAGCGCACCGCCGGCCGGCGTCGCCCGGCATCCTGAACATCGCGACCGAGGCCGGTCACGTGATGGCCGTCGCGAAGCAAACGGCCGATGACGGCGTCCCCGATCAAACCATAGCCACCGAGGACGAGAACATTCATGTCATGGCTTTCAGGCGGCTTCGAGAGCCGCCTTCACAGCCGCGATCGCATCATTGGCCTTCGAGGCATCCGGGCCGCCAGCCTGGGCCATGTCGGGCCGCCCGCCACCGCCCTGCCCGCCCAAGGCGGCGGAGGCGACGCGCACCAGGTCGACGGCGCTGAAGCGGCCGACGAGATCGTCGGTGACGGCGACGACGACGCTTGCCTTGTTGTCCTCGCCGGCACCGACGAAGACGACGACGCCGGAGCCGAGCGAAGTCTTTCCGGCATCGGCCAGCGGCTTGAGATCCTTCGGCGAGACGCCGGAGACCGCCTTGCCGAGGAAACCGACGCCGGCGACCGTCTCGTTCTCCGAGGGCGCACCCGCCGCGGCACCGCCGCCGAGTGCCAGTTTCTTGCGCGCTTCGGTCAGTTCCTTCTCGAGCTTCTTGCGCTCTTCGAGCAAGGTCTCGACGCGCGCCGGCACGTCGGCGGGTGAGATTTTCAGCACGGCTGCCGCCGCCTTCAGGCGCCTGTCCTGCTCGTCGAGATATTTTCTGGCCGCCTCGCCGGTCAGCGCCTCGATGCGACGCACGCCAGCGGCGACCGCGCTATCGGAGACCACCCGGACCAGGCCGATATCGCCGGTCGCCCTGACATGGGTGCCGCCGCAGAGTTCGACCGAATAGGGCCGGTTGGCCTTGGCGCCATGCAGGCCCGTGCCCATCGACACGACGCGCACCTCGTCGCCATACTTCTCGCCGAACAGCGCCATGGCGCCCTCGGCGATGGCGTCGTCGACCGACATCAGGCGTGTGGTCACCGGGCTGTTCTGCACGACGATTTCATTGGCCATGCGCTCGACCTCTTCGAGTTCCTCGGCCGAGATCGGCTTGTTGTGCGAGATGTCGAAACGCAGGCGCTCGGGCGCGACCAGCGAGCCCTTCTGCGCGACATGGGTGCCCAGCACCTCGCGCAGCGCTTCATGGATCAGATGCGTGGCGGAGTGGTTGGCGCGCAGCCTGGTGCGGCGTGCATGATCGACCTTGAGCTCGACGGCAGCGCCGGTCTTGATCGTGCCGCTCGCCACCTTGCCCAGATGCACGAACAGGCCGTCGGCCTTCTTCTGCGTGTCGGATATCGCGATCGAGAAACCTTCGCCCGAGATGACGCCGGTGTCGCCCATCTGGCCGCCGGACTCGCCATAGAACGGCGTCTGGTTGACGACGACCGCAACGGCATCACCCTTGCCGGCGCTGTCGACGGTCTTGCCGTCCTTGACCAGCGCCTGGATGAGGCCTTCCGCCTGCTCGGTCTCGTAACCGAGGAATTCTGTGGCGCCGGTCTTTTCACGCACCGAGAACCACACCGTTTCGGTGGCGGCCTCGCCGGACCCGGTCCAATGCTTGCGCGCCTCGGCCTTCTGCTGCTCCATCGCATTGGTGAAGCCGGCCAGATCGACCGAGATGTTGCGCTGGCGTAACGCGTCCTGCGTCAGGTCGAGCGGGAAGCCGTAAGTGTCGTAGAGCTTGAACGCCGTCTCGCCATCCAGCATGTCGCCGGCATGCAGCGTTTCCGTCGCCTCGGAGAGCAGGCCGAGGCCGCGCACCAGCGTCTTGCGGAAGCGCGTCTCCTCGAGCTTCAGCGTCTCGGTGATCAGCTGTTCGCCGCGCGGCAGTTCGGGATAGGCCTGGCCCATTTCGCGCACCAGCGCCGGCACCAGCTTCCCCATCAGCGGTTCGTTCGCGCCGAGCAGCTGCGCGTGGCGCATGGCGCGGCGCATGATGCGGCGCAACACGTAGCCGCGGCCTTCGTTCGACGGCAAGACACCGTCGGCGACCAGGAAGGAGGACGACCGCAAATGGTCGGCAATGACGCGGTAGGAGGCCACCGTTTCCGTATCGGGCGCGCGGCCAAGCGCGGAGGACGCCGCATCGATCAGGTGACGGAACAGGTCGGTCTCGAAGACGCTTTCCACCCCTTGCAGGATGGAGGCCATGCGCTCCAGGCCCATGCCGGTGTCGATGGACGGGCGCGGCAGGTCGATGCGCTCCTCCTTCGTCACCTGTTCATACTGCATGAACACCAGGTTCCAGAATTCGAGGAAGCGGTCGCCATCCTCTTCCGGGCTGCCGGGAGGGCCACCCCAGATGTGCTCGCCACGATCGATGAAGATTTCCGAGCACGGCCCGCACGGACCCGTGTCGCCCATCGCCCAGAAATTGTCCGAGGTCGGGATGCGGATGATGCGATCGTCCGAGAAACCGGCGATCTTCTTCCAGAAGCCGGCCGCCTCGTCGTCCGTGTGGTAGACGGTGACCAGCAGCTTGTCCTTCTTCAACCCGAACTCCTTGGTGATCAGGTTCCAGGCAAGCTCGATGGCGCGCTCCTTGAAGTAATCGCCGAAGGAGAAATTGCCGAGCATCTCGAAGAAAGTCAGGTGGCGCGCGGTGTAGCCGACATTGTCGAGGTCGTTGTGCTTGCCGCCTGCGCGAACGCTCTTCTGGGCGGTGGTGGCGCGCGAATAGGACCGCTTCTCCAGACCGGTGAAGACGTTCTTGAACTGCACCATGCCGGCATTGGTGAACATCAATGTCGGGTCGTTGCGCGGCACGAGCGGGCTCGAGGCCACGACCTCGTGGCCCTCCTTGCGGAAATAGTCGAGAAATGTCGACCGGATCTCGTTCACGCCACTCATGACTGCTGCCTTTTCGCGAAAACCGCCGGCGCGGCCGGCGGAAACTGGTGTCTGCTTTCCAGAAATAGACTTGGCCTTTTAGCGGCCACGCTCCAGCCTGTCCAGAAACACGGAACTGGGCCAATCCTGGGAGTCTATGGTCTCAAAAACGAAAACCGCCGGCGCGAAGGCCGGCGGTTTTGGACGCGGTACTAAAGAACTCGGTTACTTAAGCATCGGGTCATAGGTCGACTTTATGGCCGAACTCTGTCCGTTGCCCTACATCGCGCCAGCTTCGTCCTCAAAACCGTCGTCGCCGCCTTCAGAGCCGCCATTTTCGAGGAACTTTTCGGCGATAAGCCCGGCATTCTGCCTGAGCGCCAGTTCGATCTCGCGTGCGGTATCGGGATTGTCGCGCAGGAACAGTTTTGCATTTTCGCGGCCCTGGCCGAGACGTTGCGAATTGTACGAGAACCAGGCGCCGGACTTCTCGACCACGCCGGCCTTGACGCCGAGATCAACCAGCTCGCCGGTCTTGGACACGCCCTCGCCATACATGATGTCGAACTCGACCACCTTGAAGGGCGGCGCCAGCTTGTTCTTGACCACCTTGACGCGGGTCTGGTTGCCGACGACCTCGTCGCGATCCTTGACCGAGCCGATCCGGCGGATGTCGAGGCGCACCGACGCATAGAATTTCAGCGCGTTGCCGCCGGTCGTGGTTTCGGGCGAACCGAACATGACGCCGATCTTCATGCGGATCTGGTTGATGAAGATGACCATGGTGTTGGAGCGCGAGATCGAGGCGGTCAGCTTGCGCAGCGCCTGGCTCATCAGGCGGGCCTGCAGGCCGGGCAGCGAATCGCCCATCTCGCCCTCGATTTCGGCGCGCGGCGTCAGTGCCGCGACCGAATCGACCACCAGCACGTCGATGGCGCCGGAGCGCACCAGCGTGTCGCAGATCTCCAGCGCCTGCTCGCCTGTGTCGGGCTGCGAGATCAGCAGGTTCTCAAGATCGACGCCGAGCTTGCGGGCATAGACCGGGTCGAGCGCGTGTTCGGCGTCGACGAAGGCGCAGATGCCGCCCTTCTTCTGGGCTTCGGCCACCGTGTGCAGCGCCAGCGTCGTCTTGCCCGAGCTTTCCGGCCCGTAGATCTCGATGATGCGGCCGCGCGGCAGGCCACCAACGCCGAGCGCGATATCGAGGCCGAGCGAGCCGGTCGGCACCGTTTCGATCTCGACGACCTGCTCGTTCGCGCCGAGCCGCATGATCGAGCCCTTGCCGAAAGCCCGCTCGATTTGCGACAGCGCCGCATCCAGAGCCTTTGATTTGTCCACTGCCTTATCCTCTACAAGCCGCAAAGAATTCTGAGCCATGATACATCACCCCTTGGTCGTCAATGAAGGCCGGACAATCCGTAATCCCTGCCATTTTGTACCTTTTTTGTTCTCGTTTGGCAAGAGGGATCAAATATCTGAAAAGCCAGTCATATCCGGATTTGTTCTTTTTCCGTACCAAGAGATCGAACAGGAATGCACCCCGCATTGGGCCAGACTGCTCGGTTGTATCGATCCGCCGAATCGCCATCTTGCTGGCGAAGGCTATGACGCAGTCTAGCGCTTGTGCAGTTGCAATAACAAAGGGCATATCGCCGGCATGGTGAAATCCATAGAGATATTGGCCGTGGGCGGCGCCCATATCGACCGGCGCGGCCAGGTGTCAGGCACGTATGTGCCGGCGGCGTCCAATCCCGGCACGATGCGCGAGGACGTCGGCGGCGGCGTATTCAACGCGCTGCGCAGCACGGTGCGGCGCGGCGTATCGGGCTCGCTGATGTCGATGCGCGGCGGCGATGCAGCGGCGGACACCATTTCGCGAGCCATCGCCGAGGCAGGCATCGCCGACCTGTCGGCGGTCTTCCTCGACCGCACGACGCCGAGCTACACCGCGCTGATCGATCGCGAGGGCGAGTTGATCGTCGGCTTTGCCGACATGGTGCTCTACGATCTGGCGTTTCCCAAGCAGATGAGACGGTCCAAGGTCCGCGAAGCGATCGCTGCCGCCGATGCCATCCTGTGCGACGCCAATCTGCCGTCGGCGGCACTGGAGCGGCTGGTTTCGCTTGCGGCCGGCAAGCCGGTGTATGCCATTGCCATCTCGCCGGCCAAGGTGGTGCGGCTGATACCGGTGCTCAGCGCGCTGGCGCTGGTCTTCATGAACCGGCGCGAAGCCGTCGCGCTGGCCGGCGTCAACGCAAACGCCGCCGAAGGAGATGTCGTCGACGGATTGCGATGCAGCGGCCTTGCCAGCGGCGTCGTGACGGCAGGCAGCGCGCCGGTGCTGGGTTTCGATGAAGCAGGCGCCTTTACGATCCAACCGCCGGCCCCGAGAAAAGTCGCTGACGTCACCGGCGCCGGCGACGCGCTGGCGGGTGCGACGGTGGCAGCCCTGCTGCGCGGCCTGCCGCTGCGCCAAGCCTTGCGCGAAGGCGTCGCGGCGGCGACGCTGGCCATCGAAAGCGCCGACGCCATCCCCGATTTTACCGCGGCGAGCTTCGCCGAAGCTCTGGCTCTTGTGCCGGACGCGCAGGAAGTGGCATGAGACCGGCAAAATTCATAGTGCCGCTGTGTTGCCGGGCGCCCCCCATGCGCCGCACCGCGAGTTGGAGATCCAGATGAGACCCGAAACCGCCCGCCCCTTCATCGACATCCACGCACCAGTGGCGCAAGCCCTGGCCGCCGGGCGCCCGGTTGTGGCGCTGGAAAGCACCATCATCACCCATGGCATGCCCTACCCCGACAATGGCGCCATGGCAGCCAATGTCGAGAAGATCATCAGCGACGGCGGCGCCGTACCGGCGACGATCGCGGTGGTTGGCGGCCGCATCAAGATCGGCCTGTCTGACGGCGAGCGCGAATCGCTGGCCATGACCGGTGACGCCATGAAGCTGTCGCGCGCCGACCTCGGCTTCGCCGTCGCGCAAGGACGCACCGGCGGCACGACCGTCGCAGCCACCATGATCGCGGCTGAAATGGTTGGGATAAAGGTGTTCGCCACCGGCGGCATTGGCGGCGTGCACAAGGGCGCGGAGAAGAGTTTTGACATCTCCGCCGATCTCGACGAATTGGCACGCACGCCGGTGATCGTCGTCTCGGCCGGCGCCAAGGCCATCCTCGACATCGAAAAGACGCTGGAAGTGCTGGAGACGCGCGGCGTGCCTGTCGTCGGCCATGGCTGCGAGACGATGCCCGCCTTCTGGTCGCGGCAGTCGCCATTCCGCGCGCCGCTGACCTTGCACGGACCGGAAGAGATCGCGCATTTCTACCAGACCAGGGTTGCGCTGGGGCTCGGCGGCGGCATGCTGGTCGCCAATCCGGTGCCGGAAAACCAGGAAATCCCGGCCGAGGAGATGGCCGGCTACATCGAAGCCGCGCAAAAGGCCGCCGAGGCGCTCAACGTGACCGGCAAGGCGGTGACGCCGTTCCTGCTGGGAAAAATCCTGGAGTTGACCGGCGGCCGCAGCCTCAAGACCAACATCGCGCTGGTCGAAAACAATGCGCGGCTGGCGGCCGAGATCGCCAAGGCCCTGTAGGTTCAAGCGGCAAATGCCCCCTCACCCGGATTGCCAAGACCGAATTGCAAAAGAGCAATTCGGGGCAATCCGACCTCTCCCCGAGGGGATAGGAGCTTGCAGCGCCGGCGCTTTCCTCTTCTCCCCAGCGGGAGAACGTGGCCGCGCAGCGGCCGGATGAGGGGCCTCGCGCTTGCGGGGATCTACTTGCCTGCGCGCCGCCCTGCCTCATAGGCGCGGCGTGCCCACACCGCCATCTCGTCGGGATCGTCAAAGGCGCTGTCGGGAATGCTCCAATAGGGCATGGCGACCAGCTTGCCGTGGCGCTTGCCGGTATAGGTCCATTGCTTGCAGCCCGCGGCTTCGAAATCGGGCGCGCTTTGCTCGTCGGCCTTGAGCAGCAATTCGCCGCGCAGCACGATGGCGACGATGACGCCGTCGAAATAGATGCCCTTGCCGCCGAACAGCCGGCGGATGCTGACCGGGCCTAGCCCTGAGAACAGTTCGGCGATGCGTTCATTGTCCATGCCGCGATCATGTCACCGGCATTTGACATTGTCATCGCGCAACCAGAACCATGCTGACAAGTTAAGCCCATTCCATCGGAGTTCTTGTCATGCCGCTTCTGCTCAAGGGGTCCTGCCGCTGCAACGCCGTGCGTTTCGAGGTGGAGAGCCACACGCCCGTGCCGTTCATGCTGTGCTACTGCTCGATCTGCCGCAAGCAGCAGGGTGGTGGCGGCTTCGCCATCAATCTCGGCGCCGATTACCAAACGCTGAACATCCGGGGCAAGAGAAGCCTTGGCGTCTACCGCGCCGAGATCGAGGACGACGAGCATCCGCACTGCGAGGTCTCGACCGGCGAGCGCAATTTCTGCCGCAAATGCGGCTCGGCGCTCTGGCTTTACGACCCGACCTGGCCGGACCTTGTGCATCCCTTCGCCTCGGCGATCGACAGCGACCTGCCGAAGCCGCCTGAAAAGGTGCATCTGATGCTGAAATACAAGGCGAACTGGGTCGAGCCCGATATCGGCAAGGGCGACAAGACGTTCGATGTCTATCCCGAGGAATCAATCGCCGACTGGCACAAGCGGACGGGGATGTGGGTGGAGTAGAGGGAAAATCCTATTGTGCTTTGATCATTTTTGACAGCCCTCGAACTGTAGACGCCAGGAAGGCAACGGTTACAAAGCCGAAGAGGGTGATCATGTCGCTCCTATGCACCTCAAGCGCACAAAATCCGAATAAAATAGCAACAATCACGCCGGATAACTGGCACGCTATATACAATAGCTTTATCTTGTTCGGTATTCCCTTGCCGAATACATAAAAATCGAGCGACATCCGTGTCTGATGGTCGTTCAAATTCATCTGCTGAAACAGGTTATTTTTCACATACCGGTAAACCCGGTAATATGCGAAAAGGGAAAACAAAATAATGAGAACCGACGCGAGAACCAAAGGAGGCAGATGGCTATTCATCGCGGCACCCCGAAACCATCAAACACTGGACGGCGGGAATTTATGACGAAAGCGCTCTATTTAGCGTAAACTACGACGCGCGCTTTTGATTTATCCAGCTATACCAGAGTCCGATCGCATTTCAGGCCGAGGCGCGTGCTTCCGCCAATGCCTTGAGGTCAGCCGGCTTCAGTTCGACGGATTCGCCGCAGCCGCAGGCCGAACTCTGGTTCGGGTTGTGGAAGGTGAAACCGGTGCGCAGCGTGGTCTGCTCGAAATCCATCTCGGTGCCGAACAGGAACAGCGCTGCCTCCGGTGCGACATAGACGTGGGCGCCGTCGCGCTCGATGTGGTCGTCCTTGGTGTTGGGCTCGGTCACCAAGTCGACCGTATATTCCATGCCGGCGCAGCCGCCCTTCTTTATGCCCAAGCGAATGCCGTGCGCGTTGTCACGGGTAGCCACGATCTCGCGCACGCGGTCCGCAGCCTTTTCGGTCATCGTGATGACGGCAAAGCGTCCCATTCTTTTTCCTTCTCCAATCCATGCAGGTTCAAGGCCTGCGGGATGAGTCTTCCCCTAAGATGGTGAAGATTGTTGGCTGGCGCAACCCCGGACCCGCAAAGCGCCTTACCAGGCGCTGCGCCTAACAAGAAGACAGACTTTCACTCTCATCTGCAAATACCCACAACTCGATACCACGACCTTGATTGCCCTGCATGCAAGCATTAATGTTCACGCTGCGATCTGCCGACTATGGTTGTTTTTTTGGAAAAGACGGACAACTACTTATGATGCAACTCGATCATACGAGAGATGTTTTGATTTTTTCTGACGATTTAGGAACAATAAAAAGTAACTTTACAAAACTTTTTGCGATTTTAATATTTATTTCTTTTATATTTTTATTATCTCATCAAAGATCGAATCTTTTAGGCCAGGCCATGTTCACGTTCGTCATTACAATACTGTTTTTTGTTATGGGTCTTGCTATCTACCGTACATATTTCAGCCGCCGCTCGGTAGTGGTATCCCCTGATGGCATCAAAGACTCGAGTATCACAATCGAAACGGTACCATGGTCCGCGGTAGACGCAGTTGAACTGAAGACGGTTTCCCGTGCCCTAACAGGCCAACAACCCGTTGCCGTCCTTTTGCGACTGAGGCCCCGCGCCGGTGACACTCTTAAGCTGACTCGGCGTGGCAGAATGTTGTTTCTTAACAACGATGCGCTTTGGATCCCGGTCGGAGGTGGCATGATAGTCGACGGAAACCCATCCAGTCCCGAAAGTTTTTCGAGAACGATCGCGGCTTACGCCCGAACCTATGGCAAGGGGCTTAAGTAATTCGTCAATACCACCCAACCGCCACCTGCGCCTCTTCCGACATGCGGTCGGGCGACCAGGGCGGGTCGAAGGTCATGTTGACCTCGACGCCGGAGACGCCTTCGACGGCGCCGACGGCGTTTTCGACCCAGCCGGGCATTTCGCCGGCCACCGGGCAGCCCGGCGCGGTCAGCGTCATGTCGATCTTGACCGAACGGTCGTCCTCGATGTCGATCTTGTAGACGAGGCCGAGCTCGTAGATGTCGGCCGGGATTTCCGGATCGTAGACGGTCTTCAGCGCCGAGACGATGTCGTCGGTCAGCCGCGCCAGTTCGTCGGCGGGGATGGCCGTGGCGGAAACGACGCTGTTGGCGGCGGGTTCCGGAGTGGTCTCGGCAGTGATGCTCGCATCATCCATGATCGTCACCCAAAGAATTTGCGCGCTTTTTCAAGCGCCTCGGCCAAGGCGTCGACTTCGGCCCTGGTATTATACATGCCAAACGATGCCCTGCATGTGGAGGTTACGCCAAAGCGTTTCAACAGCGGCTGGGCGCAATGAGTGCCCGCACGGACTGCCACGCCCTGCCTGTCTATCACCATCGACACGTCATGGGCATGAATGCCCTGCAGTTCGAAGGAGATGATCGCGCCCTTGCCGGGCGCATCGCCAAAGATGCGCAGCGAATTGATGGCGCGCAGCCGCTCATGCGCGTAGGTCTTGAGGTCTTCCTCATGCGCCGCGATGCGCTCGCGGCCGATCTTTTCCATGTAGTCGAGGGCCGCACCCAGCCCGATTGCCTGGACGATCGGCGGCGTGCCGGCCTCGAAGCGATGCGGCGGCTCGTTGTAGGTGACGATGTCTTCCGTCACCTCCTCGATCATCTCGCCACCGCCCATGAAGGGCCGCATGCCCTGGAGAATGTCCTTCTTGCCGTAGAGCACGCCGATGCCGGAGGGCCCGTAGACCTTGTGGCCGGTGAAGACGAAGAAGTCGCAGTCAAGATCCTGCACGTCGATCGGCATGTGCACGGCGCTCTGGCTGCCGTCGACCAGCACGGGAATTCCACGCGCATGCGCGATGCGCACGATCTCCTTGATCGGCGTCACCGTGCCCAGCGCATTCGACATCTGCGTGATGGCGACGAGCTTGGTGCGATCGGTCAGCCGCTTCTCGAATTCCTCGATGTGGAAGGCGCCGAGATCGTCGACCGGCACCCAGACCAGTTTGGCGCCCTGCCGCTCGCGGATGAAATGCCAGGGAACGATGTTGGAGTGGTGCTCCATGATCGACAGCACGATCTCGTCGCCCTCGCCGATATTGGGCATGCCATAGCCATAGGCGACGGTGTTGATCGCCGAGGTGGTGTTCGAGGTGAAGACGATGTTGTCGGTGCTTGGCGCATTGAGGAAGCGGCGCACTGTCTCTCGCGCCTTTTCATAGGCGTCGGTCGCCGCGTTGGACAGGAAATGCAGGCCGCGATGGACGTTGGCGTATTCCTGGGAATAGGCATGCTGGATCGTGTCCAGCACCACCTGCGGCTTCTGCGCCGAGGCGCCGTTGTCGAGATAGACCAGCTTCTTGCCGTAGACTTCACGCGACAGGATCGGGAAGTCGCGGCGGATCGCCTCGACGTCGTAGAAATCTCCGATCTTGCCTGGAGCGTTCATCATCTCACCCGTGCGTTACGAACCATTCGTCGAGCCTGGCTTCCAGCGCCTCGACGATCGTCTCGTCGTCCAGTTCCTCGATCACCTCAGCGACGAAGGCCTTGACGAGCAGGCCGCGAGCAGACTTCTCGTCAACGCCGCGCGCCATCAGGTAGAACAGATGGTCGTGGTCGATCTCGGTCACCGTCGCGCCATGGCCGCAGACGACGTCGTCAGCGAAGATTTCGAGCTCAGGCTTGGTCGAGAACTCGCCATCATCCGACAACAGCAGCGTGTTGCAGGCCATCTTGGCGTTGGTCTTCTGCGCATATTGGTGGACATTGATGCGGCCCTGGAAGACGCCGCGCGCCTTACCCGTCACCACGTTGCGGATCACTTCCGTCGAGGTCGTGTGCGGCACGGCGTGGTCGAGCACCATTGTCACGTCGCCATGGGTATCACCGGCCAGAAGGTTGATGCCGCGCAGTTTGAAATCGGCGCCTTCGCCAGTCGTCTTGACCATGACCTCCTGGCGCACAAGCTTGCCGCCGGCGTTCATGACAAACAGCGTCAGTTTCGCGTTCTTGCCGATATGGGCCTTGAACTGCGCCAGATGGGTCGCCGTCTCCGGCTGCTCCTGGACGATCAGCCATGTCACCTCGGCGCCCTCGCCGAGCACGAGTTGGCTGACCGAACTGACCAGCGCGGCGCCATCACCCGCCTGACGCTCGACGATGACGGCCTTGGCGCCGGCGCCGACGCGAACGGCCAAGCGCACATGGGTCTGGCCGCCGGCCTGCACATTCTGCAGTTCGATCGGCTTTTCAAGTTCCGTGCCATCGGCGATGTCGACAAAATAACCGTCGGCGACGAAAGCGGTGTTCAGCGCGCCTATGGCATCGTCGCTGCCATAGGGATCGAGCCCCGGCGCGATGCTGCCATCAACCAGCTTTTCCGACAGGCTTTGCACGGTGACACCGTCAAGGACCGGTACCTTCACATCGGATTTGCCGTTCAGGACCGGCAGGACGGCGGAGCCTTCGACGATCGGCGCGAAAACCTTGGCCATGGCGGTCGGGTCGAAATCCGGCACCACGCTCAACAGTCGGCGCAGATCGGTATAGTGCCAGGATTCGATGCGCCGCGTCGGCAGGCCGTGCTTGATCGCCTCGATCGCGTCGTCGCGCTTCAGCATCACCGCGCCGTCGCCCGGCAGCAGCGACAGCCGGTCGCCGAACGCGTCGATCAACGCTGTCTCGGCCGGTGTCCGCTGCGGTTGTGTGTGGATATTCATCAGTTTGACCTTGCCTTCTGGCATCTCACGCGGCTTCGCCGATCACGCCGGCATAGCCATTGGCCTCGAGGTCGAGCGCCAGCGACTTGTCGCCGGATTTGATGACCTGGCCCTTGTAGAGCACATGCACGCTATCGGGCACGATGTGTTCAAGCAGCCGCTGGTAATGGGTGATGACCAGGAACGCCCGGTCGGGCGCGCGCAGCGCGTTGACGCCATCGGAAACGATCTTCAGCGCATCGATGTCGAGGCCGGAATCGGTCTCGTCGAGCACGCAAAGTTTCGGCTCCAATAGCTTCATCTGCAGGATCTCGGCGCGCTTCTTCTCGCCGCCGGAGAAGCCGACATTGAGCGGCCGCTTCAGCATCGCCATGTCCATGCTGAGCGAGGCGGCGGCTTCCTTCACCCGCTTCAGGAATTCCGGGATCTTCAGCGGCTCCTCGCCGCGCGCCTTGCGCTGCTCGTTCATCGCCACCTTCAGGAATTCCATGGTCGCCACACCCGGTATCTCCATCGGATACTGGAAGGCGAGGAAAATACCCGACGTGGCGCGCTCGGCCGGATCCATCTCCAGGATCGACTGGCCGTTGTAGAGGATGTCGCCCTCGGTCACCTCATAGTCCTCGCGGCCGGCGAGGATATAGGACAGCGTCGACTTGCCCGAGCCGTTCGGGCCCATTATCGCGGCGACCTCGCCGGCCTTCACCGTCAGGTTCAGGCCGCGGATGATTTCGGTGCCGTCATCGACGATGCGGGCGTGCAGGTTCTTGATCTCAAGCATTCTTTTGTTTCCTGAATATCTGTCCGGTCAGCCGACCGAGCCCTCAAGCGAGATACCGATCAGCTTCTGCGCCTCGACGGCAAACTCCATCGGCAGCTGCTGGATGACGTCCTTGACGAAGCCGTTGACGATCAGCGCGATGGCTTCCTCCTCGGGAATGCCGCGCTGCATGACGTAGAACTTCTGGTCCTCGGAAATCTTGGACGTCGTCGCCTCGTGCTCGAACTGCGCCGTCGAGTTCTTGGCTTCCATGTAAGGCACGGTATGCGCGCCGCACTGGTCGCCGATCAGCAGACTGTCGCAATTGGTGAAGTTGCGGGCATTGGTCGCCTTGCGGTGCGCCGAGACCTGGCCGCGATAAGTGTTCTGCGAGAAGCCGGCGGCGATGCCCTTGGAGATGATGCGGCTCGACGTGTTCTTGCCGAGATGGATCATCTTGGTGCCGCTATCGACCTGCTGATAGCCGTTGGACACGGCGATCGAATAGAATTCGCCTGAGGAATCGTCGCCGCGCAGGATGCAGCTCGGATATTTCCAGGTAATCGCCGAGCCGGTCTCGACCTGCGTCCACGAGATCTTCGAACGGTCGCCACGGCAATCGCCGCGCTTGGTGACGAAATTGTAGATGCCGCCCTTGCCCTCGGCATCGCCGGGGTACCAGTTCTGCACGGTCGAATATTTGATCTCGGCATCGTCGAGCGCCACCAGTTCGACGACCGCCGCGTGCAGCTGGTTCTCGTCACGCTGCGGCGCGGTGCAGCCCTCGAGATAGGAGACGTAAGCCCCCTCCTCGGCGATGATCAGCGTGCGCTCGAACTGGCCGGTGTTCTTCTCGTTCATGCGGAAATAGGTCGACAGCTCCATCGGGCAGCGCACGCCCTTGGGCACGAAGACGAAGGAGCCGTCGGTGAACACGGCCGAATTCAGCGTGGCGTAGAAATTATCCGATGTCGGCACGACCGAGCCGAGATATTTCCGCACCAGTTCCGGATGCTCGCGGATGGCTTCCGAGATCGAGCAGAAGATGACGCCGGCCTGCGCCAACTCCTTCTTGAAGGTGGTGACGACGGATACGGAATCGAACACCGCGTCGACGGCGACGCGGCCGGATTTGTAGACGTTGTCGCTGGGCTCCTCGAGATCGGAGGCATCGGTCTTCTGGACGCCGGCCAGGATTTCCTGCTCGCGCAGCGGAATGCCGAGCTTCTCGTAGACCTTCAAGAGTTCGGGATCGACATCGCTGAGCGAGGACGGGCCGGGCGTGCTCTTGGGCGCCGCATAATAGTAGATGTCCTGGAAATCGATCTTCGGATAGTGGACGCGCGCCCAGGTCGGCTCGTCCAGCGTCAGCCAGCGCCGATAGGCTTCCAGACGCCATTCCAGCATCCAGGATGGCTCGTCCTTCTTGGCCGAAATGAAACGGATGATGTCTTCGCTCAGGCCCTTGGGAGCCTTGTCGACAGCGATTTCAGTCTGGAATCCATATTTGTATTGGTCGACGTCGATCTTTCGGACCCGATCGATCGTGTCCTGCACAGCAGGCATATGCGTTCTCCATCCACGCCGGGGTCAAGGCCCGGCAGTTTTCAAACTATGGCACCGCCAACGGCAGCCCCTGGAGGCGCCGGAAGTGGCGTAAGTTCCATATAGTGCGTTTCGACCGGAAATTCACCCGGCCACTTGCAAACGCACGGCTCTACCAGGCTGCGAAGCCTGAATTCCTTTTTCACCGCGTTCAGGCGGCCTGTTCCCTGCCCGCCCGGCGCTGGGCAATTCCCGCCAGCGCGGTGCGGAACAATTCAATGTCCTCGGCGCCCGTCGCAGCACCGATCGACACGCGCAAGGCGCCAAGACTGTCGCCATAGCCCATGGCTTTCAGCACGTGGCTCGGCCCGACCTTGCCCGACGAACAGGCGGAGCCGGCCGACAGCGCCACACCGGCGAGATCAAAGGCGATCTGCGCGGTTTCGGCCTTGATGCCCGCAATAGCGAAGAATGTCGTGTTGGCAAGCCTTGGCGCGTCGGTTCCAAAGATTTCCGCCTCCGGCACCAGCATTTTCACGATCGCTTCGATCTCGTCGCGTCGCTGGCGCACCGCATCGATCGCCGGCAGTCCGGCCAGCGCTTCGCGCGCGGCGGCACCAAAGCCTGATATGGCGGCGAGATTTTCGGTTCCGCCGCGATGGCCCTTTTCCTGGCCGCCGCCATTGATCAGGGGCTTCGGCATCATCAGATCGGCGGCGGCGGCGATGGCACCAACACCCTTGGGACCGCCGATCTTGTGCGAAGACAGAATCAAATAATCGGCGTAACCCGCTGATATGTCGATGGAAACGCGGCCGGCGGCCTGAACGGCGTCGACGACAAGAATGCCGCCCGCGGCCTTGACGATTTCGGCGATGCGAGCGATCGGCTGGATCACGCCGGTCTCGTTGTTGGCCGCGTGGATCGCGACCAGCGGCAGACCATCGGCCTTGTCATGACCTGCAAGTGCCGCGGCCAAGGCGGCAAGGTCGGCAATGCCGTTGGCATCGACGCCGATGCACGTCACTTGCCCCGCCGGGAAGCGTCCGCCATTCAGCAGGCAAGGATGATCGGCCTCGCAGACGTAGAGCCGGCTCATGCGCACGCTGCCGCGCCCCATCTGCCAATCGGGGGTCAGCAGCGTCGAGGCAGCTTCGGTCGCACCGGAGGTGAACACGACATGTTCGGGCCTGGCATTCACCAGAGCCGCGACCTCGCGCCTTGCCGTCTCGATCAGGCGCCGCGCGGCGCGGCCTTCGGCATGGACCGATGATGGGTTGGCCGCCACGTCAAGCGCCGCGACCATAGCCTCGCGCGCCGCTGGGAGCAGCGGCGCACTGGCATTGTAGTCGAGATAGGCGCGTTTTGCGGCCATTTTCGTCCAGTTGATCCCGTCAGAAGCCATTCGGTCGTCGTATGGCGTTATTTCCTTGAAATTCCAAGGCGAGCCGTCCTATTTACGCGGCTTGCGGCGCGGGTGGCCGGGCTCGACGTCTGGCCACTCAGTTTTGAATAGTTCTAAACTAGCTTCTAAGAAGACGCTCGCCCTGCGTCAAGGCCAGAGGAAGGTCCGTTCCGGGCGCCGCGCATTCGTATTACCCAAGTGGAGTATTTTATGCCTGAGGTCATTTTCACCGGTCCGGCCGGCCGCCTGGAGGGACGCTACCAGCCCTCCAAGGAAAAGAGCGCGCCGATCGCCATCGTCTTGCATCCGCATCCGCAATTCGGCGGCACGATGAACAACAAGATCGTCTACGACCTCTTCTATATGTTCCAGAAGCGCGATTTCACCACGCTGCGCTTCAATTTCCGCGGCATCGGCCGCAGCCAGGGCGAATTCGACCACGGCACCGGCGAGTTGTCGGATGCCGCCGCCGCACTCGACTGGGTCCAGTCGCTGCACCCGGATTCCAAGAGCTGCTGGGTCGCCGGCTATTCGTTCGGCTCGTGGATCGGGATGCAGCTCTTGATGCGCCGGCCCGAGATCGAGGGCTTCATCTCGATCGCGCCGCAACCCAACACCTATGACTTCTCGTTCCTGGCGCCCTGCCCGTCATCGGGCCTGATCATCCATGGCGATGCCGACAAGGTGGCGCCGCCGAAGGACGTGCAAGGCCTGGTCGACAAGCTGCACACGCAGAAGGGCATCACCATCACGCAGAAGACCCTTCCCGGCGCCAACCACTTCTTCGCCAACCACGCCGATCTTTTGATCGAGGAATGCGCGGACTATCTCGATCGCCGGCTGGCGGGCGAATTGTCCGATCCACGGCCCAAGCGGCTGAGATAAGCAGGAAAGGCGCCAGCGCCGATGTACGAGCCTCCCCATTTCCAGGAAACGCGGCCCGACGTGCTGCATGGACTGATCAGGGCGCATCCGCTCGGCATGCTGATCTCGAACGGGCCTGACGGCCCGGTCGCCAACGCCATTCCCTTCCTGCTCGACGCCGCAGCGGCGCCGAACGGCAGAATGCGGGCTCACCTGGCCAAGGCAAACCCACACTGGCGCCTCATTGCCGACAATCCGGCATCGCCCGTGCTGATCGTCTTCCAGGGCGCCGATGCCTATGTGACGCCCTCTTGGTACGAGACCAAGCGCGAGACCGGCAAGGTGGTGCCGACCTGGAATTATGCCATCGTGCAGGTGCGCGGCACCGCAAAGGTGATCGACGACCAGGCGTGGCTGGCGCGGCAGATTGGCGATCTGACCAATTCCCAGGAAGGTGCCCGCGAGGCACCCTGGGCAGTGACCGATGCGCCGCCGCCCTTCATCCAGTCGCAGATCAAGGGCATTATCGGGCTGGAGATCGAGATCAGCGATATCCACGGCAAGTGGAAGGTCAGCCAGAACCGCCCCGTCGCCGATCGCACCGGCGTGGCGCAGGGACTGGAAAGCGAAGTCGCCGACGCATCCGACATGGTTCGCCTGGTAAGATCCTACGGCGGCCTGGACAACAATTAATCCGGCAAAGACTTGTCTGTCCGGTGCAATCAGTCGGAAGGATGCCTTGCGGACCGGCAACCCTGACGGCGTCGGACGGAAGATGAAGCCGAGCCGGGCAAAGACCAGCCCGCAAGCCAACGCGAAGGCGCAGCCAAGGCCGAAGCCGGCCACCGTGTCGCTCGGATAGTGCGCGCCGACGAAAACCCTGGTCGAGGCGAGACAGGCGGTGATCACCAGGGCGATGTACCAACGCCGCGGAAACAAAAGCAGGAGAACGCCGAACACCGCCCCCATTGTCGTGGCATGGCCGGATGGAAAACCGGCGAAGCGCGCGTCAAAGGCGAAGGGGTGCAGGGCGAGCACGCCAAAATCCTGGAAGTAGGGCGGGCGGGCCCGGCCGACCGCATACTTCAGGACATTGACCAGCAGGCCCGACAGGCCGACAGCGCTCAGCACCAGAAAAGCCAGGCAAGTCCAGTTGTAGACGAGCATCCGCGATCGCCGTGAAAGGCTGCGCCAATCGGTCAGATTGGCCCCAACGAGCAAAAGCGCCGACGGGATCAGGTACCAGCCACCGAGAGCGAACTGGGTGAGGAATTCCGCCACCCCGGCTCCCGGCCATTGGCCATGGACCAACCCTGCCGGTGTATCGAGGCGAACAAAGGCCGCCGCCGTCAGCAACACCCAAACGACGACCCAGACCGGCCATGCGATGTTGGGGTAACGCGCGGGACGAGCGGCAAAGCGTCCTCTCACGATCCGCATGGTGTCGCGAAAATTGTCCAGGGACCGTCGCCCTACCCCAAGGAGCCGACCGGAAACTGAAGGGCGCGATTTTACGAGCATTGGAAATTCGACCCCATTGTTGCCGTCATGGGCATCGACGAGCCATCATGGGGCCACACGATAGAGGCCGAGCGACAATTTGTCTCCCGACGAATAGTTGAGGCCGTCGATCTCCGCGACCCGTTTCACGGATTTGCCTTGCACCGACAGAATGCCATTCAGTTTCTGCTCGTCCTCGATCGGCGCCAGCCCTAGCGCGCAGGCAGGATCGGCAAGCAGATGCTGCGCCACGCCGCCGGCATCGGTCAGCACCGTTTTCGTGCCGACCAAGAACACCAGGCTTGGCTCCTGATACCGCGCCGAGGCCAGCACCGTCGTGTCGCAAGGCTTGTTGGTAAGCACCGCCTGCTTGATCGCCGGGCTCAGCCAGATCGGTTTCAGCGATGGGGCGATGATGCCGAACAGCAAGGCATAGGTGATGCCGGCACAGGCCGCGGTGGCTCCGATGCGGGGCAACGGCACCTGCAGCTGCCGCGCAAACGCGAAATAGCCGGTGCCCAATGCGGCGGCGGCCGCCGGTATGCTCCACCAGGAGAAGCTGTGGGTGAGATAGATCGGCGCCCCGATGCAAACCGCCGCCAAGCCAAGGCTGACCACGACCAGGCCGAAGGCGGTCGACCACCACAGCCACTGCTGCCAGCGCTTCAGCGGCGCATTGGCGTCCTCGGGCTGCAATGTCAGCAGCCAGCCGATCAGCAGCGCCATGCCAGGATAGGCCGGAAGCACATAATGCGGCAGCTTGGTCGGGATCAGTTCGAACACCAGCCAGAACGGGATGTACCAGGCGAGGCAGAAGCGCAGCCTGACATCGTCGCGCAGGCGGTTGAGGGCCTGGAGGCCGGCGCCGACCGCGATCAGCCCGAACGGCCACATGAACAGCGAATAGGTCAGCATGTAGAAGCCCGGCGGTAGGCCGTGTGATTCCTCGCCCGACGCGACCTTGCCGAGCATGTCCTTGCCGACGGCTTGCTGCAGGAAAGCGCCATGGCTTTTCCAGGTGATCGCGGCAAGCCAGGGCAGTGCGATGACCACGACCAGCAACAGGCCGCGTCCGATCCTGAGCTTCGACAGCCAGCGCCCGTCACGTTCGAAGGCGAACAGCACCGCGATGGTCAGCGCCGACAGCAGCGGCGCGATCGGCCCCTTGATGAGGATCGCCGCGCCTTGCGCGATCCAGAAAATCCACCAGAGATGGCCGGCGACTGGTTCTTTGCGGCGCGATGCGAGATAGATCTGCGCCAGCGCGCCTTGCGCCGCCACGCAGCAGGCCAGCAGCATCGCATCGGTCTTGGCGTCGCGCCCTTCGAAGGCCGTGGCGAAGATCGCGGCCATCACCAGGCCGGCGGCAATACCGGCATTGGCGCCGAAAAGATTGGTCCCCGTCCAAACGATCGCCAGCACCGCAATGGCAATGCCCAGTGCCGAGATCGTGCGATAGACCCAGATCGGCGCCTCGGCGCCTTTGCCGCTCAGCGTCACCGCCGCCGACTGCAGCCAGTAGATGCCGATCGGCTTCTGGTAGCGCGAGGCCTCCTGGAAGTGGATGTCGACATAGTCGCCGCTCTCGGCCATCTGCTTGGTCGCCTGGACGAAGCGCGACTCGTCCCGGTCGATCGGCGGCAGCGATGCCAGCCCCGAAAGCGTCATCACCAGGCTGAACAGGAAAAGGAGAAGGTAGTTCCTGTTCAACGCCATGCATCAGCCTCTCTAACCATTTTTTCGCAGTGACGGGCCGCTCAATCGACCTTGGTCATCGCCGCCTTGCGCTCATTGGCGATCAGCCAGAGGTTTCTGATGTAGATGAACATGCCCATGGCCTGGCCGGCGATGAACACCGGGTCCTGGCGCTGGATGGCATAAATCAGAAGCAGACCGCCGCCAAACAGGGAGAAGAACCAGAAGGCCACCGGCACGACGCTGCGCTTGGCCTTTTCCGAGGCGAGCCATTGCACGACGAAGCGCATGGTGAAGAAGAACTGCGCAACGAAGCCGAGCAGGATCCACGCATCGAATTGCTTGATGAAAACCTGGTGAAGCCAGGTCCCCAGTTCCTGGAGCACGTTAAACACGCTTGATTTCCTCTACTTTTGGCATTCTGCGGCGTCGGCGGCGCAGCCACCAGACACCGCCGAGATCGAGCGCGCCCTGCAGGCCGCGGTCGAAAACGCCGTAGTTCGACTTGCCGTGGCGGCGCGAGCGGTCGACGACATCGCAATGCACGACGCGATAGCCTTCCTGGATGACCAGGGCCGGGACGAAGCGGTGCGTGCCGTCGAAGAAGGGCAGTTTGCGCAGGATATCGGTGTGGACAGCCTTCAGGCCGCAGCCGGTATCACGCGTCTCGTCATGCAGGATGGCGTTTCTCAGCCAGTTGGCGAAGCGCGACGCCAGCTGCTTGACCTTGCTGTCGCGGCGCTTGAGGCGCTGGCCCTGGGCGGCGCCGAAATCCGGCCCTGCCTGCCGCAAGGCATCGACCAGCACCGGAATGTATTGCGGATCGTTCTGGCCGTCGCCGTCGATGGTGGCGACGATGCCGCCGCGCGCCGCCCAGGCGCCCGAGCGCACGGAAAGGCTCTGGCCGGCGGATTTCTGATGCCGCAATTCCCGCACCGGGAAGGAACGAAGTGCTGTCTGTTCGGTAAGCACGGCAGCCGTCTCGTCGGTCGAGCCGTCATTGACGATGATCAGTTCGAAGTCGCGCCCGGCCATAGCCGCCTCGATCTCGTCGATCAAGAGCGGCAGGTTTGCCGCCTCGTTCCTGCAAGGAATGACAATGGATATCAATGCGTCCGGCATGTCGCGTCGGGGCTCTGTCGTCGAATGTGGCATTGATGGATGCCGTGCGGTGCCGCTCGAGGTCGTGGGCTGCAAGAACCTTTGGCGCGGCGCCTCATTACCCCGGCCGAAACGATGAAGCAAGCGTGACGGCATTATCCGCGCGGGCCGCAAAACCGGATTCCACTTTTGCTGATCGCGACCTCCTGGTTGGCGCCCCATCTGACGCAAAACCGGATTCCACTTTTGCTGATCGCGCTTGGATGCTAAACGCGCCCGTTCACATATGCCCGCGCCGGACCGGGCGGACGCTTTCGGGAAAGAAAACATGCCTGCCTTCAAATCCGATTTCCTGCGCACGATGAGCGAGCGCGGCTTCATCCACCAGATTTCGGATGAGACCGGCCTCGACGAGCTTTTCGCCAAGGAAACGGTCACCGCCTATGTCGGCTATGACGCCACCGCCACCAGCCTGCATATCGGCAATCTGATCTCGGCGACCATGCTTTACTGGCTGCAGGAAACCGGACACCGGCCGATCGCCCTGATGGGCGGCGGCACGTCGATGATCGGCGACCCGTCCTTCCGCGACGACCAGCGCAGCCTTCTGAAGCCGGAAGCGATCGCCACCAACATCGAAGGCATCAAGCGCATCTTCGGCCGCATCCTGCGCTTCGGCGACGGCCCGAACGACGCCATCATGGTCAACAATGCCGACTGGCTGATGAAACTCAACTATGTCGAGTTCCTGCGCGATGTCGGCCGGCATTTCTCCGTCAACCGCATGCTGACCTTCGACAGCGTCAAGCTCAGGCTCGACCGCGAGCAGTCGCTGTCGTTCCTCGAATTCAACTACATGATCCTGCAGGGCTATGATTTCGTCGAGCTCGCCCGGCGCCAGAACTGCCGCCTGCAGATGGGCGGGTCGGACCAGTGGGGCAACATCATCAACGGCGTCGATCTCGGCCATCGCATGGGCACGCCGCAGCTTTACGCCCTGACCACGCCGCTGCTGACGACATCGTCGGGCGCCAAGATGGGCAAGTCGGCGAAGGGTGCGGTATGGCTCAACGGCGACCTCTTCTCGCCCTATGATTTCTGGCAGTACTGGCGCAACACCGAGGACGCCGATGTCGAGCGCTTCCTGAAGATATTCACCCGCCTGCCGCTCGACGAAATCGCGCGCCTGGCCGCCCTCGGCGGCTCCGAGATCAACGAGGCCAAGAAGATCCTGGCCACCGAGACGACGGCAATCGTCCACGGCCGCGAAGCGGCGAACCAGGCCGAGGAAACCGCGCGCAAGACCTTCGAGGAGGGGGCGCTCGCCGAGACATTGCCGACCGTCGGGGCCGACAAGGCGGCACTCGAAGCCGGCGTCGGCATCCTGTCGCTGCTGGTCACGGCCGGGCTGGCATCGTCCAATGGCGAGGCGCGGCGCCACATACAGGGCGGCGCGGTTCGCATCAACGACCAGTCGGTCAATGACGACCGCCGCATGGTCACGCTTCAGGATCTGAGTCCGGAAAACGTCGTAAAGCTTTCACTCGGCAAGAAAAAACACGTTCTGGTGCGGCCGGCCTGATATCTTCCCCAACAAATGCATGTCATTTTTGTACGGCAACGTGCTCAAGAAAGCAGGCTCAACGCATGCTACTCATCTCGATCCTCTGAAACAACGAAGTCCAGCGGAAGTTCAAGTTGCTCCATCTCTCGCGAGGCCCTCATTTCCAGTCGATCCGATTTTAGCGTTAGATGTAATTTGACGCCAGCCGCATCGAATGTAAGTGAGCGAGGTTGATCAAGTTCCATGAAACCGAAGAAGGTGAAAGGCAGCTCAAACGTGTCGTTTGCTGTCTTTCGGGCCAGGACCTGAGTGAGGTGCTTCTCAGACTCTGGTATTCCACGTTTATTTCGTCCCAAGATCGCAGTCTGCATCAGTACCAAGCCATCATCGAAGCCTCCTGATTTTTCCTTTTTTTCATCAGCAGCTTTAACAACCTCATCCATACCAATGTTCTCGGTATTCGCCAGGGCGCGCAATACTTCGTACAAATCAGCGAGCTCCAGCCGCTTCTCTTCAGGCGTATCCGCACCACGAACCTCCAATGCCTCCTCAAGCAATTTGCTTGTTAAAAAGGCTTTCTTGAATTCCTGTGGCACCTTCTGGGTGATTCCAGTCTCTTTTCTCCGAGCGATCCGGTCAGGTATTTTGTCTCTAACAATTTTTCCGAATGTCGTGTTTCGGCGTATCCGAGAATGCTCCTTTTCACCCCTTGCTATGACCACGCAACCTGCTCGACTGAGCGCGAAGTATGCATGGGCAAGCGTTGAGCCAGCAAGAAAAACAGGAACTGATGCGGCCATCGCCGCAGCTCCAACAGCCTCTATGAAAGACATATCTCGCATAAGAGACTGATCCGTCGGCATCAATTCCAACGCCAATCGCGTTTTCGGGCGGTCATCCGCTTCGAATTTTTCAAGGTCGGTACGATTGGCAATGCGGACGAGTTGATAGTTTGCGCGGTCGAGATTTCGTTCTGCTTCGTGGGCTTCTGTCCAATACCAAGGAACGCTGAAGTCAACTCCGTCGGAGGCACGGCATCCAATGAACCACATTACATGGCAGGGTTTATCCAATCTCCTGCTAATTTCGGCTGTGCGTCCAGCAATATCCAGAGCCTCACGCCGACCAATGCTCAGGCTGCGAGCAACTTCATTCTTGACGCGAACATACTCCCAACTGCCATCCTCTCGAGCTACCATCATGTTGGATTTGTAGTCGGGGTACTCCGTTGCTATAGAAGTAGGTAAGTGCACTTCCCAGATATCGTATGGGCAATATTGCAAAGCGTCGGGCAAGCCCCAAAGACTGTGAATCTCCACCACCGGGCTATTTGGATCCGCACGAACCCACGCTGCCGCGCGCGCAGCCATAAACCGATGGATCACGAACGCGAGGGCCTCGAGTTTCTCTTCTTGTTCCAGGGATAAATCCCGCTGCTCAAGACACCATTGAGCGGCTGAGAGCGGATTCATTCCTTCTGTTCGACCAAGATTTGGAAGCTTTTCCGCGCCTGCGCGAACACTAGTTCTAACGATGATCTGGTCAGGTCCAATTAACTCACGAAAATCTTTAACCAAGCGCGTGAACCCATCTTCATCACCGCTTGGGGGCAAAACAGAGAGTTCCGCATAGAACAACATGGGTCTACGCGAGGCTCCCTCCTCCCACAACTCGTTGAGGACTTTCAATTTGTCCCATCGGCCGATTGACGCTGCATCAGCGACCCTTATGTAAGTCCCACCCGCAGCGGCTGGCTGATGAATGGGCTGTATCGTGAGCTGAAATGGATTGACGCCCGTGAAATCCTCAGTCTCCTCGTCGATTTGAACAAGATAGACTCGATTATGTGTTGCGACCCATTCGCAATTCACCCGATGGGCCATTCCGCGAATTAGAACGTTATTTATCCAGGCTGCGATTGAGCCAAACAATCGCTCTTGGGACAATCCTTTGACAACCAGTGGCGATCGATAGTTCCAAGCTTCATCTCGCTGAGAGTTGAGTCGCGTTCGGGACACTCTTCCGGCCGCCTCAGAAGCAAGTTCCCAATGGTCACGCGTTTTTGAAATCCGCAGGACATTTCCAAATTCTCCGCCAGCGCGAGGCTGAATATAACTTTGCAATACTATGGCAACTGGCCTCCCTCGCGCAGATTTCGTGACATGAGCAACCGCCTCCACGATGTTCTCTACGAATGTATCCGCATGATAGGGAACAACTACACTAGTGAAACTTCCCCTCTCCCAGATCGCTTCGCCGATCACGCTTGATCGCACGTACAGTTGTCCCGTTTCTTCTGCTATTTCACGTACTCGTGATAGAGAAGAACCTAGCCGCTCCAAAAACTTTTCGGGGCTTTTAGAAACTGCTTGGACAAGTTCAGCGCTCAGCAATGCGAAACGAGGAGTCCATAACCGCGGGAGAATCGCTAATCCAGCCCCTTTTGGGCCGAAGTGTTCCGAGAGGCGCGAGATATCAGACCATTCAAAAGGGGGGGCATCGTCTGAGAAGAGCACCTGCTCGGTCATTTCTTCTCTAACGTTCCAAAAACGGCATTCGCTACGTTTGAGAGCAGTCCGCTCACGCCATCAGAAAAGTAGCCCACCAAGAAAGCCAAGGCTGCCGATGGCGCAACGGCCCGGGGTTGGCCTGAACTACTGCCTATGATCCCGCTATCGAGCAGCGTCAGAACGACACACGCATAGATTCCGCCGACCAAAGGCACGAAGAGGCGCCAGTAACGACGGTCTAAGTGCCATTTGCATTTGGCGGCTGAGTGTACCAGCCATTTGATAGAGAATGTCACACCTCCGACGCCACCTACGAAGTAAATAGCTAGGAGGCGAAAATTCACGTGCAAAATAGGTGGCTGAGCCGAGCTGAATGCTAGCCTCGCGAGCGAAATATCCATCGATTGATCCGCGACACCGACAAAAAGTCCGCTAACGGCGGTAAAGAAAACGAGCATTGCTGCTAAAATGGCAGCCTCTTGGTTGATACATTTCCGAGCTTCGGGGGGATACCTACTTTTCCAATCACCGGGCAACCTGCCATCGGTATATTCGGGCGGTTTGAGCGGATTCACGAATTCCCCAGCCCGGCCGGTAGGGGCGCTGCTGCTTGGTTTATCGGACTCCGCAGCGGTATTCACGCAACAAAATTCTTAGCGGGAAATCGTTTGAGCGTTGCTTGCACGTTAGCAAGATTCTCACTTGTTCGGTAGTTCCATTCGCCCCTCAAACCTACCAAGTCCGCCACCACCCTGCGCAAAAATTGGGAACCCACATGCTCTACATCCTGAACCAAGTGGCTGGCATCGTCCCCTCCTGCCATGAGGTAGGATTTGTTACGATCGACCATTTCGTACAATTTGGATGCATCGAAAGAAGTCCAATTGAGCGACTGCATCTCTGCCGACCTTGCCACCATTTCCGGCGCGGAAAATGGAGCGTCCACCAAGATATGCAAATGCGCCCAATCCACACCACAACCAATTGAGGAACCGTTTTCTGCAGGGCCGTGCTCGAACCAAACAACCCGCTCATCATAAAGGCCGAATTCGTCTGCTATTGCGCTGACGACATCTGCTACCCGTTGCCCGGTTTCTGCTTGCCAGTGGGCGAAATTGATTGCTCGCCTCCTAGGGATCACCAGCAACCAGTTCGGCAGTATGGAACCTAACGTAGGACAAACGACGCATTCCTGCGTTTCAAAAATAATCTGATCGTAGATGGCGCGCTGATTCCGCCCCGTCGACAGCAGCGACGAAAACCTATCTCCTACCTTATGGTGATCTAGCTGCATGGCTTACATCCTCGACGTCATCGGTCGTGACCCTACTATATGCGGATTCGCTCGGCAAAGGAATCTGGGCTCAATTTTGGGCCTGCGGCAAACAGAAATTCCAAAGCTGAACCTCCTGCGATGCCTTGATATTCCGGAAGGCGATCTGGGGTCAGTAAAGCTACGCGCACGACGCATTCACTTATCGGTACTCGAAAATCGACCGGAAGATGCCCGGCGCGATCACCGAGAGCGGGTTGACGTCAAGCACCGGCTTGTTGGCATTGCCCCTGAGCCGATAAGTGACACCGATCAGGCCGCGGTCGCGGCCGTTGCCCAGCAGCGCGCCGACGATAGGCAATTCGCCGAAGATGCGGTTGAGGCCATAGACCGGCATGAAGGTGCCAGTCATGTCCATATTGTTGTTCTGGTCGTAGAGGATGCCCTGGAACGTCGTGCCGATGCGCGGACCGCGCAGCACGCCATTGGCCAGCTTCAGATAGCCGCTGCCTTTCTCGATCTCGGCATAGCCGCGTTCGAACTTGACCCGCGATGTGTCGAGATTGCCCTTGACCGCCTGGTTGAGACTGCGGTTGTCGCCGGCCGGCGTGGTCGAGACAATCGAGGCGAGCTTCGGTTCGTTGACGATGAAGAAGTTGCTGGTGTCGACCTTGCCCGTCATCGGCCCGTCGCCGGCCCCCGTCAGCGCCAGCATGATCGAGCCGCCTTCCATGTGCTCGTAGACGTTCAGGAACCTCAATATCGCGCCGGCGTCCGCCGACTTCACGTTGAGCGAGCGCCGGCCGTCGCCGGTAGTGTTGCTGATGGTGATAGCCGCGCCCGAACTTGCCGTGGCGCTGACCTTCAGCCCGTTCACCCTTGAGCCGGCCGCGCTGTAGTCGAGCTTCAAATTGGACAGTTGCTCGTCATGGAAGCCGGTGAGCTGCTCGACGTCGGCGCTGACGGAAATGTTGTCCGTTCCGGTCGTCTTGGTCGCGGTGTCCACATCGGACGTGAACTGCTTGATGAGCGAACGGGCGTCGAGCGCCTTGCCGTTTATGTCGACGGCGTAGCCCTTGCCCGAACGCTTCACCGAAATCGCGACGTCGTCACCCCGGTTCAAGGTGACCTTGCCGAACCTGGCCGACGACAGGGCGCCGTTGACCAGCACGATGCTGCCGTCGATGGAGAATGTTTTGCCGTCGAGGTTGAAATCGGACAGCGTCGTGGTGTCGCCGGCCTTGGTCATGACGAAGGTGACGTTGGCGGGAACCCCTGCCCCCTTGCTCCAGCCGGCCCAGGGAATGTCCAGCCTGGCATTGGTCAGGTCGGCCGAGACGTTCTGGTTGCCGCTGCCGCTCTTGTCGATCGCGACCTTCACCGTTCCCCCAAGCAGCGGCGTCAGGCCGGGCATGGCCGCGGCACGGACCTTGTCGTCGAGCACCAGGGCCACCTTGCGGCTGCGCGCCGGCCCGTTGTCCGCCAACGGCTCGATCAGGTCGAGTTCGGCCGGAATGCCGTTGAGCGCTGCCTTGGCGGAGATCACCGCCTTTTCCGGGTCGACGGTGATCGAGCCGTCGGCATCCGTCACGGTCTGTCCCTCGAACGGCTTGGCCAGCGACAGGCCGGTGTAGTCGAGCGACACCAGCCAGTCGAGCTTCGACGTATCGACGCCTGACTGCAGCGGAATGTCGGCCCGGACATGGCCAGTGACGCTGCCGGACAGATCCTCCGGCAGGAAGCCGACATGGCGCATGGCGTTGATCGGCTCGTAGGAGGCGAGTTCGGCGACAGCCGGCGCCTCGCCCTCCACATCGATGTCGAGCGCACCGATGACCGGCGGGCGGTTCGCCGCCTTGACCGCCAGCGTACCGTTGCTGGCGGCCACGGTGCGGCCGCTGGGCATGAAGACGGTGCCCGAGGAGAGCGAAATGTCGACGTCATTGCCGTGGAAGGCGACGACGCCGACCGCGTCGCGTATCGGCGGGATGCGGCCGGCCGTGTCAAAACGCGAGCCTTCGATCTGGAAGCGGCCGAACACCTCGTCGGCCGAAAGCGGCACGCCGTTGCCGAGGCGATCCGGCACGACCTGGAACTGGAGGTTGGCATCGACGACGCGGCCGCCGAACAGATTGTCCAGCACCCAGAGCCGCGCATTGCGCGCCGAAAACCACGGCCACAGCTGCTTGACGTGCGAGACCGGCATGTCGTGCACGTTGAGCGCCAGATTGATCCCGGGGGCCTTGCCGTCAACGAAAGCCACGGCCGCGGTGCCGAGTACCTCGCCGGCAGCGGCGGACCGAACCGCGATCTGCTCGGCCACCAATTTATGGCTCTCGGTCTGATAGACGCCGGCGATGCGGGCGAGGAAGGTCAGCGCGGGCTCGGGCGATTCCGATGGCGCCAGGGTCGAACCGTCGCTGGTCAGGTCATAGCGGTAGGACGGTTCCTCGCCCGCCGCCCCTGTCGCCGGCTTTGGCCCTATCGAGCCGCCGAAATTGAAAGAGGACCGGCCGGATTTCAGCAACAGCCTGTCGACCTGGATCTTGTTGCTGCCATGGACAAGCGTCGCATCGACATCGACATCGGCAGGCAGCAAGCCGCGCGTGCCAAGATCGAGCACCGACCCGGCGGACGACAGAGAGGCCGTCAGCCGTGATTCATTGGTGCCGGATCCTTCCGCTCCCGTCAGCTTCAACGCGATCGCGCCCAGCTTCCCGGCGCCGGTGGCGTCGGCAGATGACAGATCGACGCTCGCAGTCAGCGCCGTGACGCGATGGGCGGCGACATCTCGGGTGGCGGAGGCGGCAACCGTGACCTTCCTGCCGTCGACATCCGCCTCTGAGGAAAACTCCACGGCGCCCGGCCCCGATTGTACGACGGTGGCGTCGGCGATCTTGACCAGCTTGATCGCCCCCGCGTCTGGCAGCACGAATTCGACATTGGTGAGATCGATCCGGCGCATCGAATCTTCCCGCACGGCGTCGAGCGCGCGATGTATGTTGCCGAACAGCGCGTCTGACAGTCTCTCCGGATCGACGAGGCCGTCCTCATTGCGCAATTGCGCTGTCCAGTCGCCGCCGGACGGCATGGCCGCCACAACGATGTGAGCATCCGATATCCTGGCGCTGGTCAGCCGCACCTCTCCCCAAAGAAGCGGGATCAGGCGCATGCCGAAGCGGACGCGGCCAGCATCCGCCATCGGTTTGTCGTCCGATGTCTTCAGGCTGACGTCGCTGACCTGAAGCGCGACGAAGCTCGAACTGTCGAGCGTGATGCGCGCCGGCCCGACCGCCACATTAACATCGACACCGGCGAGTTTCTCGATGGCGGTCTCCGCTTCCGCCCGAAGCCGCTCGGAGCCGATCCCGGAAGCTCCGACCAGATAGACAACGACCGCGGCCAGCAACACGAACGCGACCATGCCGGCGAACAAGCGCGAAAGGATGCGGAAGCCGCGGCCGATCGACGCCTGGCCGAGTGGTGGAACGCGGCACGCGGATGGCAAAGCCCCCAGGTCGGTGATCTCGTCACGCCTGAACCGGATCTTCTCGTGCTGCGGTTGCTCCTGATCCACGCAATCTTCCGTTGTACAAATTCGCTCGTGGACGAATCCCCGGTCGACACTATATCGGTGTTGCGTCGCGCGTAACCTCAAACAAGGGCATCGATATGGCTGACCTCGACGTGGGCGATCTTGCGCCGCAATTCGATTTGCCGCGGGATGGCGGCGGCTCGCTCAGCCTGGCCGCATCTGCCGGCAAACCCGTGGTGCTCTACTTCTATCCACAGGACGACACAACAAGCTGCACCCAGGAAGCGATCAGCTTTTCACAGTTGAAACCGCAATTCGAGAAGGCAGGCGCTGTGGTGATCGGTCTGTCACCAGACAACGTCAAGAAGCACGACAAGTTCAAATCGAAATACAACCTCACCGTCGACCTCGCCGCCGACGAGGAGCGCAAGGTGATCGAGGCCTACCATCTGTGGGTCGAGAAATCGATGTATGGCCGCAAATATATGGGCGTCGAGCGAGCGACGTTCCTGATCGGCCGTGACGGTCGGATCGCCAGGATTTGGCGCAAGGTCCGGGTCAAGGGCCATGCCGAGGAAGTGCTGGAAGCCGTTCGCGCGCTTTGAGCGCGGCCAAGGCCCATACGAGCCGTCGTTACTGGTCGGGCGTTTGTGCCTTCGGCTGCCGCTGTGCCCGCCAGGATTTCGTGACATGGACCGCACGATCGGCCAGCGCGGCGAGATGGCCGCGCAGACCGCGCGCGCCGATCATCGACGACAGCCTGACTGATTGCGTGGCAAAGCGCCGCTTGAAATCCTCGCCGCCGCAGAGAAAATCGACTTTGGCAAGGCCACGGTCGAGCGACCACTGGATATAATCCATCATCAGCACCATGCCCGGCGAGGCTCGCTCATATTCGGGATCATAGGTGGTGACGAAAGCCATCATCGTGCCGTGCTGCTCGAAATTGATCGAGACGGCGATGATCGTGTTGTCGAGTTCCAGCACGAAGATGCGCAACAGCCCGAGTTCGGCCAGCACCGAAACCAGCGCGGCGAGAACGGGCGAGCCCTCGTCGAACAGGTCCGAGGCGCGGCCATGCCGGGCGAGCCAGAGGCGCTTCAGCACCGCGACGCGTGCGAGTACCGGCTCGCGTGGGTCATACGCATCGAGCAGGCGCAAACGCAGTGCACCGGCTTCTTCCATGAACTTGCGGCCACGACGGTAGTTCTGTCGGGCTTTCTTGGACAGCGCCTCGAACCATTCCGCCCCACTTTGCCAGGGGCCGACGACACGGTAGCTGATTTCACTGCGGTGGTTGGGCCGAAGCGCCTTGCCATGGCGCGAGGCCGGATCCAGCAGCGCCCGGACACTGGCATTCGGCAGCAGGCGGTTGAGATAGACGAGGTCGAAGCCGCCCTGGTCAAAAACATGCTGCCAGAGGCGGGAGATCACCTGCGGATCGCTTTCGGGCGCAACCAGCGCGTCGCCATAGTCGCTGTGATCCTTCGCCGCCCATTCGAGCATGCGGATGCCGGAGCGCTTGAACGTGGCGAGCGCGATCACGCCGTCGAGCCGCTCGCCATTCCAGGCGAGCCCAATCCTGAGCGTGCGCCGCTCCTGATGCGGGGTGGTGCGCCACCAGGCTGCGATCCAGTCCGGGTGCTGGAAGACAAGCCCGCCGGCTCGCTGCCAGAGCGCGGTCCAGGCCGGTGCGATCTCGGCCAGCCGCGCCGCCGATGTCACGACTTCGAAGGTGCGTGTCCGCGGGATCGCCAGCACGAAGGGACCGTTCATGGCCGTGTCCCTTCCGATGATCGCGAGGTCCTTGGCTTTGCGGGCCGGATGCGCCTGGCAATATGCCCCCACATCCGCTTCAACGGCATCACATAAAGGCCGGAGAGGGACTGGTAGTCGCGCACATTGCGGTCAACCAGTCCGAACTTGAAGTCCTCATCGGGTTTCGGCACGCACAATGTTCCGAAGAGTCGGTCCCAGAACGAGAAGAGCAGCCCGAAATTCTTGTCGTAGTGGCGCGGATCGGTGCTGTGATGCAGCTGGTGCCAATGCGGACACAGGACCACATTGTTGAGCGGGCCGAACGAAATCTTGAAATGCGTGTGCCTGACGAAATCCATCATCAGGATGTTGCGCATGACATAGACGTTGACGCCAAAGACGGTCAGTTCGGCAAGGTTCAGTGAAATCAGCGACCAGATGCCGAAGCAGATGCCGACGACGAGGCCATCCCAGGCGCGATTTATCAGCTCGTCGAGCGGGTGGACCCGGTCCTTGGTGATCCCGACCATCACCTCGGCCGAGTGATGCACCTTGTGCAATTCCCAGAGCACCGGATAGCGGTGCTGGGCGACGTGATAGAGATAATAGGAAATATCGTAGGCGAGCAGCATGGTGATGGTGAAGATCAGCACCGTCACCGGGCCTGCCGGTCCCTCGACCAGCGGCGGCTGGAACTGGAAGAGTGTCGAAAACAGCCAGTTGGTTGCGTAGCCCACCGCCGAGACGAAGACTATTCCGGCGGGTAGCATCAGGAAGGGCATCAGGGCCTTCTTCGTGACCCAGAACAGCAGGTCGGCCCTCGCCGAGGGATGGGTGATGACCTCGTGCGGGATGACGAACTCGAAGAACTCCTTCCAGCTCTTCTCCTCGACCGTGCGCCAATAGGCGACGAGCGCGCTGACAAAAGCAGTCAGCAGCAAAAGCCCGGTCGCCAGCAAACTGGTGCCCGAGATCTTGTCGAGGATCTTGCCAGCCAGATCGCCCAGCATTCCTGCCGCCATAGTGTGTCCCAAACCCCGGTACCGCTTCTAGTCGAAAACCGTCAATTAAAAGCAATCGAAGACAGTTAAGGAAACCTAGACCTCGATCGCGACCGACAGGCCGCTTCGCTGGCAGCAGATTGGCGCTCATCGCCAATGATTTCACGGCATTACGCACGCTTCCTTGGCCATTTTCATACAACCCTCTACGCGCGCCGCGTGCTTTCGGCGTCGGGCGATCGATCCGGCAAGCCTTTGTTAACCCTAATAATGTGTAATCCAAGTTGTCGTGGTGTCGTAAACGAAAGCTTGGTCCCGTGAACGCAACCGGTCAGTCCGCAGTCTTCGGCAGGCGCAAGGAACCCCACACGGTCATCATCGCCCGCGGCAACGAGATCAGGCATTTCACGATCCGGCCTTGGCTCGCGGCATTCATCGGCTCAGCACTCGCCGCCATTGCCATCGGCTACCTCCTGGCCACCTCCTATCTCGTGCTGCGCGACGACCTGATCGGCGCCACCACCGCGCGCCAGGCGCGCATGCAGCAGGCCTACGAAGACCGCATCTCGGCGCTCCGCGCCCAGGTCGACCGCATCACCAGCCGCCAGTTGCTCGACCAGCAGTTGATGGAAAACAAGGTCAGCGAACTGATTGAACGCCAGACACAGCTCAGCCAGCGCCACGGCCGTCTCGGACCATTGCTCGAGCGCGCCGAGAACGAGGTGGGAGCAGCGCCCGCCGAGGATCCGGCGGCCGCCAAACCGGACAAGCACGCCGAGGTGACTGGCAGCATCAGCCAGCCCGCGCGAAATTACGCGGTCGCGAGCCTTGGCGCCGACCTGGGTGCTGCCGATACCAGGCCGTTCTCCTTGTGGTCGACCCGCACCGATCCGCTGCCCAGCGATACAGCCGCCGATCGTGCCGACAAGCTGTTCGTCTCGATCAACCAGTCGCTGAAATCCATCGAGAACGAGCAACTCACCCGCATCAGCACGCTTGCCGACAATGCCTACAAGAGCGCCGATGCCATCCAGCAGGCGCTGCAGGCGGCCGGACTGCCGGTCGACAGCGATTTCGGCAAGAACGAAAGCGATGTCGGCGGCCCGCTGATCCCACTCGACAGTTCGATGATCTTCGACAGCAAGGTCAAGGAACTGGACGAAGCCCTGGACACGCTCGACCAGTTGAAGAAGGAAGCGCGCCAGCTGCCGCTTGCCAACCCCGCCCCCGGCCACTCCGTCACCAGCCCGTTCGGCGTGCGCACCGATCCCATCCTCGGCACCGCAGCATTGCATTCGGGCATGGATTTCAGGGCGCCCATCGGCACGTCGGCCAAGGTCACGGCGCCCGGCATCGTCACCAAGGCCGGCTGGAACGGTGGCTATGGCCGCATGGTGGAGGTCGACCACGGCAATGGCTTTGCGACTCGCTACGGGCATCTCAGCGAAATCGACGTGACCGTGGGCGAGAAGCTGGACGCCGGCGCCATCATCGGCAAGACCGGCAGCAGCGGCCGCTCGACGGGTCCGCATCTGCACTATGAAGTGCGCCACAATGGCGAAGCGATCGATCCCTTGCGCTTCCTCACCGTCGGCAAGAAGGTGGCCCAGTACCTCTGAGGCGCGCCAGTCCTGACCTGATTGGCACCCAATAGCTCTCGAATAGATCTTCCTGCTTTGATTTCGAGGTGAGCGATCGCCATCCGTGCGGGGCTTTCGGACGCCTGTTTCGCCTTTCTTGCCCCCAGCAGACGCATCATCCCCACGCGCCGGCAAGGCGACTGGTCCACGGCCTTAGGCCCTGTCTCAGCCCGGTGCGGCTTGCAGCCTTCCCGGGTGTGATGTTGCTCTCAAATTATTTTTGAATTCCATTTGACTGAATAAATCTTTGGTGCGAACCTTGCGTCAATCGGGAGCGCAAGGCATGGCATTGCGGGGGACCAATCAGGAGTTCGGGCGGCCATACAACCGGCGCATCGTGCTCGAATCCATCCGCCTGCATGGGCCGATCGCCCGCGGCGAAATCGCCAGCCGCGTCGGGCTGACCGTCCAGACCGTATCGACCATCGTTCGCGAACTGGAAGAACAGGGCTACATCCTCTCCCTGCGCGAGGAGCCCAGGGGGCGCGGCCTGCCGCCGGCGACGCTGCGCATCAATCCCGAGGGCGGCTATGCCGTCGGCATCCATATCACCCCACTCGGTATCGATGCTGCTTTGATCAATCTGAGCGGCGACGTGATCGAGAGCATTTACCGCAAGGCCCCGAGCGCGACGCCCGACCATGCCTTCGAGCTGATCGGTGCGATGGTGATTGAATTGACCGGATTACGGGCCGGCGGACGGGTGCTTGGGGTCGGCCTGGCCCTGCCCGGACCGTTCGGCGTCGAATCCATGAGCTTCGTAGGCCCGACGACCATGACCGGCTGGAAGGATGTAGCGCTGCGCGAGCGGCTGGCAGCCTCGACCGGACTGCCGGCCTTCTTCGAAACCGATATGGTGGCGGCGGCCATGGGCGAGCGGCTCTACGGCCTCGGCGCTCAATTCTCCGACTATTACTATCTCTATTTCGGTGTTGGCCTCGGCGGCGTGATGGTTCATGACGGTTCCGTGCAGCGCGGCGCCTGGGGCAATGCCGGCGAGGTCGGACACATCCCTGTCGTTCCGGGCGGCGAGGCCTGTCCCTGCGGCAACCGGGGTTGCCTCGAAAGATACCTCTCGCTCGAGGCGCTTCGCCGCTGGAACGGCACGGAGACCGACTGGGTCGCGGAAGTCGCGCCGATCTTTCACAATGCCGTCGCCGTCATCGAGAACCTCTTCGACCCCGAAACGGTCATCCTCGGCGGGCTGGCGTCCACCGACCTGCTCGAACGGCTGGCCGGGTCGACCGGCGGCCTGCACAACTCCGTCTCGGCGCGCAAGGACCGCATCGCGCCCCGGTTGATGGTCGCTCGCGGCGGGCAGCATTCGGTGTTGCGCGGCGCCGCCGCGCTTGCGGTCTCGGGAGTGCTGTCGCCGCGCTTCGGCCAGATGTTCGCCGCCGAGCGCGAGCGCGGCCGCGATCCTCTGACGGCCAAGGAGGTTGCCTGATGAGCGAACCGCTGCTGGTGCTCGACAACGTCACCAAGAACTATGGCGCGATCGAAGCGCTGAAGGGGATCAGCTTCTCCATCGGCAAGGGCGAGGTCGTGGCGTTGCTGGGTGACAACGGCGCCGGCAAATCCACGCTGGTCAAGATCATATCAGGCGGACTGGAGCCGACCTCGGGCCGCATGCTGTTCGAAGGCAAGGAGTTTCTCGCGAGGTCGCCGGCCGAGGCCAAGGCGGCGGGCATCGAAACCGTCTACCAGGACCTGTCGCTCTGCACCAATGTCGACGTGGTGGCGAATTTCTTCATGGGCCGCGAGATCACCAGGAAGGTGCTCGGCATTCCTGTGCTCGACGAGCGCGCCATGGAGGCAGTCGTCTCCAAGGCGCTGGCCAGTGCCGGCACCCGCATTCCGTCGCTGCGCACCAATGTCGAGCATCTCTCGGGCGGCCAGCGGCAAGCCATCGAACTCAACCGTTTTGTCCACTGGGGCGGCAAGCTGGTGCTGCTCGACGAGCCTTTCGCGGCGCTGGGCGTCGAGCAGACGCGGCGAGGTCTCGACATGATCCGCCAGGTGGCGAGCCAGGGCATCGGCGTCGTCATCATCACCCACATCATGCAGCAGGCTTTTCAGGTCGCCGACCGGATCGTGGTGATCCGGCAAGGCGTCGTGGCGGGCGATGTCGCCAGAAACAAAACAAGTCCCGATGCGGTGATCAACATGATCACCGGGGAGACGCTTGCCGGTGCCGGACCGGCGAGCTGAGGGACACAAAGAGGGGTCCGGCTCAACAGGAGCGAACGACATGAAGCGAATACTTCTTGCTGTCTTCGGTATCCTGGCACTGGCCGTTGCCACGCTCACGCCGGCATTCGCCCAGTCCAAGGGGACCGTCTACTATCTGGTGCCGACATTGCTCGATGAATTCCAGACCGGCTCGGTCACCGCGCTGGAGCTGTTCCTGAAGCAGGTCGGCTACGACATAAAGACGCTGAACGCCGACAACAAGACCGACGCGCAGCAGTCGCAGATGAACGACGTCATCGCGCTGAAGCCGGCGGCGATCATCCTGGCGGCGGTCGATTTCAATGCGTTGAAGCCGTCGATAGAGGCCGCGCGCGCCGCCGGCATCCCGGTGGTCGAGTTCGACCGCCAGATCACCTCGACGCCTTCCGACTTCACCTCGGTGGCGGGTACGGTCGAGATCGGCCATATCGCCGCGGACCAGGCCGAAAAACTGCTGAAAGCCAAGAACGGCTCCGTGAAGGGCAAGGTGCTGCAGGTGCTCGGCGATCCCGGCGATCCCTATACGCTCGACATCCAGAAGGGTTTCGAGGAGAAGATGAAGGCGTTCCCGGACGTCAAGATCATCTCGCTGCCGGCCATGCAGTGGGAGGCCAGCAATGCCGGCACCATCGTCGCCGACCAGATGCTGGCAAACCCCGACATCGACCTGATCTTCAGCCATGCCGCGCATCTCTCGGTCGCCGCCGTCGCCTCGCTCGAGGCCGCCGGCAAGAAGCCGGGCGACGTCATGCTGATGAGCTCGAACGGCGCTCCGGTCGGCCTCGACCTGATCCGAAAGGGCTGGCTCAATGTCGAAGTCGAACAGCCGCTCTACGCACAGGCCGCAGCCGTCGCCATGTTCATGGACAAGGTCGTCAAGAAGCAGGAGATCAAGCCCGGCGACTATGACGTGCTTGGCCTGAAGTCGGTCGTGACCAAGGAAGCCTGGGGTCCGAACATCAAGATCCCGGGTGCGGCCATCACCAAGGAAAACGTCGACAATCCGGCCTTCTGGGGCAACCAGAAGCCGCCGACGGACACCGTCAAATCGGTCGAATAGACCGTCGCGTAAGCCGCTCCGGGCCACTCAGGCCCGGAGCCACTCCGCCGCAATTCCAATCCGCGCAAGATCGTCACCGAAAATCGAATTTTCGGGGTCATGCGCCAGCCGGATCAGTCCATGACCCTCCGCACCCGCCAAGCCCTGGAGTTCGCCCTCGACAACCTCGTCTGGTTCATGCTGGTCTTCGTGCTGGTGGTCTTTTCCATCTTCATCCCGAACTATTTCCAGCTCGGCATCTTCGCCAACATCATCGAGGCATCGAGCGTACTCGGCGTCATGTCGATCGGCCTGGCGCTGGTCATCATCGCCGGCCACATGGATCTGTCGGTCGAATCCGTCGCCGCACTCAGCGCCATGGCGGTCGGCATCCTGTTCTGCTCGTCGGGCATCGGCCTTGGCGTTCAACTGCATCCCGAATGGCTGATGGTCCCGGTATCGCTGCTGCTGGCGCTGACCGTGGGCGGCCTGATCGGCGCCTTCAACGGGTTTCTGGTCGTCAGGGTCAAGATGAGCGCCTTCATCATCACACTGGCGTCCTACATCTGGGTGCGCGGCCTGGTGCTGGTGATTTCGGGCGGCCGCTCGGCGCAGGATCTTGCACCGGCGATCCGCTGGTTCGGCATCCAGCGGCTGATCGGCCTGCCGCTCACCGCCTGGATCGCCATCGCCTGCTTCGTCGTCTTCTCGCTGATCATGGCCAAGACACCGTTTGGCAGGCACCTGGTGATGATCGGCGGCAACGAGACGGCGACCTTCCGGGCCGGCATCCGGGTGAACCGCAACCTCATCATCGCCTTCGTGCTTGCCGGCGCCATTGCCGGCCTTGCCGGCTGGCTGCTGGCCATCCGCACATCGGGCGCCACCGCAAATCTCGGCGTCGGCCTTCTGTTCAACGCCTTTGCCGCGGTCGTCATCGGCGGCGTCAGCCTGAAGGGCGGTGTCGGCACCCTGCCCGGCGTCTACGCCGGCGTGCTTCTGCTCTCGGCCATCAACACGGCGATCAATCTCATGGGGCTACCGGCCAATTTCACCCAGGTCATCCACGGACTGCTGGTGCTGGCGGCCGTGCTGCTCGACGCATTCAAGCAAACCATTCGCCAGAGACTGGCATGACAGGACCGCTCGCATGACTGGACGATTGAAAGACAAGGTGGCGCTGATCATCGGCAGCGCGCGCGGCATCGGCAAGGGCATCGCACTGCGCTTTGCCGAAGAAGGCGCAAGGCTGGTGGTGGCCGACAGCGAGGCTGAGGCCGGGCAAGCGACCGCAGATGAACTCGGTGTCCCCTTCATCGGCACTGACATTTCGCAAATGCGCGACGCCGAGGCCGCGGTCGCATTGGCGCTGAAGCAATACGGCCGCCTCGACATCATCGTGCAGAATGCCGGGATCTATCCCTGGCAATTGATCGAGAACACCAGCACCGACGACTGGGATCGCGTGATGGCGGTCAATCTGCGCGGCACCTTCAATGCCACCCGCGCAGCCCTGGTGCCGATGAAGGCGCAGCGCTCCGGACGCATGCTCTACACCTCCTCCATCACCGGGCCGCATGTCACCAGCCCCGGACACGGCCATTATTCGGCGACAAAGGCAGGCATCAACGGCTTCATCCGGGCAGCGGCGCTGGAATTCTCCGGCTACGGCATCACCGTCAACGGTGTCGAACCCGGCAACATCCTGACCGAAGCCATCCAGCAGCATCGCGGCGCCGCCTATATCAAGAACATGGAGGATTCGATCCCGCTCGGCCGGCTCGGCAGTCCGCGCGATGTCGCCAATGCCTTCCTGTTCCTTGCCTCGGACGACGCCAGCTACATCACCGGCACGACCATTGTCGTCGATGGCGGGCAATTGCTGCCCGAGGGCAAGGATTTTCGGATGGTGCCGCCTTGAGAACTCAGGTCTTTCGGGCGACGCGGAGAGATCAACTCAGAGGAGGCGTCAGGACGCTCGCCCGTTGTGGCCCGCATCCTCGGATCCATGAAAAACCCGCCACGGGGGCGACCCGCGACGGGCTTTTGGAGTGGCTACATCCCGGGGGGAATCGACCGCTGATAGTATTGTGTACCGCGTGACCATTTCAGCCTATGGTGTGATCGCGGAAGACGGGGCCAGCCATTACCTGTTATTGCGCCGAAAAGCCCTCGCACCCCTGCCGAGCGACCTGGCAGCCTCGTCGGCGTCCTGCCAGCCTTTCAGCTTGATCGTCTTGCCCGTGCCCAGCACGGAGGACAAAAAGAACTGCTCGATCTCCCGGCGCAAATCCTGCGGCAAATGGTCGGCAGCGACGGGCTTGTCCGGCGCATCCTCCTTACGCGGGCAGAAAATATAACGATCGTTGCGGATGACCGCCCCATCAGGGTCTTTCTGCTTCACCCGCAATGCACCGAGCAGATCGCATTTGATGACCACGCCGGGTGCTGTCGCGGCCTGGTGGATCACCATCCCGTCGAGCGGATCACCATCCTCTCCGACGGTGGAAGGTACGAACCCCCAATCATAAGGGTATGTGTTGCCGATCGGCAGCGGCCTTGAATATTGAAAGACGCCCGTCTTGGGGTCGTAGGCGAGCTTGGCGGCTGCTCCGCGCGGCGTTTCGACGACAACGCGAAACAGCTTCCGCGACTTCGCAGGGAGTTTCAGGAAGTTTGTCATGGCTTGTGCATCCAGTGCCCAGATCGCAGTAGCACGCGCGAACAGGCAAAAGGTTCCCGCGTGGCCAACCGACGAACGGAACCTGGCGCCGATACAGATGTTCAACATAGGCGTGGAAGGGGAGAGTGCGATGGCTAAGGTTTCGCCGCATACGCTGAAAGGTATCGGCTATGTGGTCTCGATGGTAAGCGTCATTTTGCTGGCGGTGGTCAGCTGGAAAAGTGCCTCGCAAGACCCGCTGCTTGCGGCATGCCTGTTTGGCGGCGCCGCCACATCGATCGCGGGCATGTGCTGCCGCTGGACATCCTATGCTATCGAAAAGCGGCGGAACAAAATGTAGCGCGCCGGCCTTGTTCAGTCGATCTCGCGGGCAGCCTTGCCCCTGGTGGCACGCCGCACAAAACAGGGCCCCTGAAATGGCTGATCGCAGGCGCGCCGATACGCAAACAGCATTCTGCCCAAGCTGCGCAGCCGAGCTTGGCCTTCACTCCATAACGATATCAAGCAAAGCCGCCTTCTTCGTGACGAGGGCTTTCAGATCCGCGTCAGAACGGTCGGTTCTCGTTCTCTGACGAAGCACTTCGATAAATTCGGCCATCGATAGAAAGGCATGGGCGTCATGCTCCGTGAGCATCGTATCGACCGCCTTGGCCACGTCGACGGTATCCGGTCCAACTGTCGTCTTCATTTGCCACCTCCGCGCAAGGTCGCCTTAGCGGTCAAGAAACTTCGAAGCCCTGCTAACGTTCCCATCGGCGAAATCGCAACCTGCGAAAAGCCTGTTTACGGGAAGACGGCAGGGTCGGGAGGACGGGCGGAAGACCGCATGCATGGGAATTGAAAACGCACCTGGAAGGGCCAAATCGCATTTTCAAGACGACGCGGGATGGTGGGCGATGACGGGCTCGAACCGCCGACATCTTCGGTGTAAACGAAGCGCTCTACCAACTGAGCTAATCGCCCGCTCCGGCGCGGACCTTTAAGCGGTCGGGACCGGCTTCGCAAGGCCAAATGAACAGGTGACGCCCTGTCCGCAGGCCCGATTTGCGAACAAAACGCCGGCTGTCAAAAAACCTTCTCCAGTTTGTTGTTATGATGGTTTGGTGCGCTTGACACCCGGTGGCGAACCCCTTATCCAGCGCCCCAACGACGAACACGGCTGACACGTGCTCGTCAATGCGCGGGTGTAGCTCAGTTGGTTAGAGTGCCGGCCTGTCACGCCGGAGGTCGCGGGTTCGAGCCCCGTCACTCGCGCCATTTCCCTCAAGGATCGCAATCCTTGGCACAGGGAAATGCCGACATGAATTGTCAGAATCCACTTTCAGAAATGAAGTGCCAAGACGCGGGCTTTTGCGCCCTGCCGCTGTCGATGATCATTCGTCGCCGCCGCGCGAATCGTTGGCGGCAGACTGTTTCGCAGCCGGCTTCAAAAATTCAGCCACGCCCGCGCGGCAATCTGGCAAACGCGACGCCACTCCAATAGGCTGAAAAGCAGCTCCTGGAACGACTCGGGCTTGAGCCGCGTTTGACGTTGTGAATCCCACTTGCGGATTTGCCCACAAAGCGCTGGATTCATTTCGCAGGTAGCGGAGTTGCACTAGTAGGCTGCCTGAACGGCATGGAGGACTTATCGTGTCAATCGCACCAAACATTCCTATGCGCACATTATTCACGCTCATGTACCTGGGCGGCGCGGCGACGGTCGCTACCGCCCTTTTCCCGGCGACCGCGTCGGCCGACCGGTTGCAGCAATGCGCGCGCGAGGGCGGGCTCTGCCGTCTGCCGTACCCCGCCGAAGTGGTCTACGGCGCCCGGGGCCGCACGACCTCGCGCTATTTCGAGCGAGACGCGGTGCCGTGTTCAAATCGCGTTTTTGGCGACCCGGCGCCGGGCATCCCAAAGTCGTGTTTCATCGTGATGCGTGGCCGGGACCAGTCGGATGACAATTACGACGAACCCCGCCGCGAGAGATGGGCAGCCTGTGCCGATGAAGGCGATTACTGCGATTTCTATGGCCGCAAGGTGGTCAGGTACGGGGCACGCGGCCAATTCACGCAGGACGTATTCCGCAACGGCGTCCAGTGCGACAATGATACGTTCGGCGATCCGGCTCCCGGTCGCGAAAAGCGCTGCTACGTCAGGCAATAGCTGATCGGGCTATCGCTGGATGGACGTCCAGGGCAGTTTGTCGTTTCACGGACGCGGCGAACTGCCCTGACTCTTTGTTTTGGCGCAATTCCCAGGGGAAAGCGCCACGCACTTTTCATGGGAATGCCCGGGGATTGGAACAGCCTGATGGTCCGGCTGGCCCGCGTGCCTCACCCCTTCGCCAGCAGTGCCTCGACCTCTTGCAGCGTCGGCATCGACGGCGCGGTGCCGGGTCGCGTCACCGAGATGCCGGCGACAGCGCAGGCGAAGCGCACCGCCTGCAGCGGGTCCACGCCTCGCGACAGCGCCGCGGCGAAGCCGCCGTTGAAGGCGTCGCCCGCGCCGGTGGTTTCGACCACCGGCCCGGCGCTGATGGCGGGGACATGCTCGGAGCGTCCCTTCGAGTGCAGAAGCGCGCCCTTGTCGCCGAGCGTGACGATGACCGTGCCGACGCCCTTTTCGAGCAGCTTGCCGGCGGCGGCCCGCGCCTCATCGACCGAAGAAACCTTCAGTCCGGTCAATTCCTCCGTCTCGGTCTCGTTCGGCGTGAGATAGTCGCAGAGCGCGTAGATTCGGTCGGGAAGCTTTGCCGCGGGAGCAGGGTTCAAGATGGTCGTCACTCCTGCCCCGCGCGCGATCTCCAGCGCCCGCATCGCGGCATCGATCGGCTGTTCGAGCTGGGTTACGAAGACGCCGGCACCACGAATCAAGGCGGCATTGGCCTCGATATCGGCCGGCGAGATCAGCATGGCCGCACCCGGGCTGACGATGATGGCGTTGTTGCCGCTGCCCTCCTCGACGAAGATGTAGGCAGCGCCCGTATAGCTGTCCGGCGTGTCGATGACGGCGCTTTTCACGCCGCCATCCTGCCAGGTCCGCTTGGCCATGTCGGCAAAGGCATCCACGCCAAGGCGGGTCAGGAAAGTGGTGTCGGCGCCGAGCTTGCCTGCGGCCACCGCCTGATTCGATCCCTTGCCGCCCGGGCCCAGCTTGAACGAATTGCCGAGGATAGTCTCGCCCATGCGCGGCTGGCGATCGGCGCGATAGGCGGTATCGGCGACGAAGACGCCCAATATGACGACAGGCTTTACGGCTGCCATATCGCTACTCCGCATCCGGCGGTATGACGCCCTTGCGGAAGGCGAAGCAACCGTAAAAACGGCGTTCGCCGGTCTGGATGACGCAATAGGCCTGCTTGGCACGCTCGTAGAAGGCGTAGCGCTCGACCGGCAGCATCGGCCAGGACTTGCCCTCGGCGGCGTCGATTTCCTTTTGCACTTCCTTCTGCACGGACGGAATCTCGTCCGGCTCGCCGACGATTTCCATGCGCGCGGCCGCGTCGTCGACGAACGTATCCAGCGGATAAAGCGACAGCACTGCCTTCACCACTTCCGCGGCCGACGCATCGATGCGCAGCAGCCGGCCGAGTGCCGTCTGGCGCGCCACCGAATCGGAGGGGAAGTTGGTGTCGGCGATGATCAGGTCATCGCCATGGCCCATCGCCCGCAATGCCTGGAGCACGTCGGCATTGAGCAGCGGATTGATGCCTTTGAGCATGATGGTCCTCGTGAAGTCCGTTTGAGATCAGAGACGCTTGCCGGTCTCGGCATCGAAAAGATGAATCTGGTCGAGCCTGGGCTTCAGGGTCAGCGTGTCGCCGGGCTTGAAGTCGTGGCGCTCGCGAAACAGCGCCACCATCTCGCGGTCGCCAAAGCGCAGGAACACAAGCGTTTCCGAGCCGGTCGGTTCGACCACCGAAATCTTCGCCGGCACACCATCGGGATGAATTTCCAGATGCTCCGGGCGCACGCCATAGACGACGGCCTGCCCGTCCTGCGCGGCATTGTCGGCAATCGGAAACAATGTGCCTGATATGTCGACGCCGGGCTTGCCGCCCTTGCGCACAACACCCTTGAGCAGGTTCATCGACGGCGAGCCGATGAAGCCGGCGACGAAGAGATTGGCCGGCCGGTCGAACAGCTCCAGCGGCGCGCCGACCTGCTCGATGCGGCCGTCGCGCATGACGACGATCTTGTCGGCCATGGTCATGGCCTCGATCTGGTCGTGGGTGACGTAGATCGTGGTGGTCTTCAGCCGCTGGTGCAGTTCCTTGATCTCGGTGCGCATCTGCACGCGCAGCTTGGCGTCGAGGTTCGAGAGCGGCTCATCGAACAGGAACACCTGTGGATTGCGCACGATGGCGCGGCCCATCGCGACGCGCTGGCGCTGGCCGCCGGAGAGCTGCCGGGGATAGCGCTTCAGATAGGGGTTGAGGTCGAGGATGTCGGCGGCGCGCTTGACCCGCTCGGCGACCACGGCCGGATCGGTTTTCCGCAGCTTGAGGGCAAAGGCCATGTTCTGCTCGACCGTCTTGTGCGGGTAGAGCGCGTAGTTCTGGAACACCATGGCGATGTCGCGCTTTGCCGGCGGCAGATGGTTGACGACGCGGTCGCCGATGGCGATCGTGCCGCCGGAAACGGTCTCCAGCCCGGCCACCATCCTGAGCAGCGTGGACTTGCCGCAACCCGAGGGGCCGACCAGCACCACGAACTGTCCGTCAGCGATGTCGACGCTGACTTCGTGCAGAACCTTGACGGTTCCAAACGCCTTGGCCACCTTGCTGATCGCGACTTGAGCCATCTCTCCCCCATCGGCTCCAACTGGCCGTAGGCGCAGAAGCTAACCAACACGCCCTGTCAGGGCAAGTCGGTCTCTTGTAGACAAAACCGTTCTCGTTGACACGGCGTTTGGTTGCGAGAATAGTGGCAGGCGCTGGTCTAAATGTCGTTACCTGATCCGCAATCGGAACCTAAAATCGACGCAGGGTGGGGTCCTGCCTAATTCGTTTCCGAGCCGGGAGAATCGTTGGCGCTCCAACGTCCGACAGGTTGGCCACATCCATCACACTGATGTTTTGGGAGGAATTGCGATGAGAACAGGTCTTTACGAGAAACTGGTTCGTGCCGGCGCCACCAGGCGCGATATATTGAAGGGTGCGGCCAGCATGGCCGCGATCGCGGCGGCATCCGGCGCCGGGCTCGGCGCCTTGACGCGTCCGGCGTCCGCCGCAAGCGAACTGCGGTCGAAGATCCTGCAGATTCCCGGCGTTGGCAAAGGTCAGCCGACCGATGCCGATTTCCAGAAGGTCGGCGAACTCTGCCTCGAGGCGACCAAGGCCAATGTCAAGGAAGGCGAATTCGCCGGCGTCGAGCTGACCTTCATGGGCCTCAACAACCAGAACCTGCACAACGTGCTGTTCCGCGGCTTCCTGAAGCCGTGGGAGGCCTATACCGGCGCCAAGATCAGCTGGATCGACCTGGCGCAGGCCGACTACAACGCCCGGCTGCAGCAATCGATCGCCACCGGCACCGTCGACTTCGACATCATCGAAATGGGCGCGCCCTTCGAAGGCGATGTCTGCGGCAAGGGCCTGACCTCGGAGATGCCCGACTGGGTCAAGAAGCAGATCGATTTCGACGATCTGGTCAACTATCTGAAGCCGCCGGTCGGCACCTGGGACGGCAAGCAGTATCGCGTCACCATCGACGGCGACACGCACAATTTCAACTACCGCACCGACGTGTTCGCCGATGCCGACCTCGCCAAGCAGTGGAAGGATGGCGGCGGTGAAGGCGAATGGGGCGTACCGAAGACCTGGCAGCAGGTGCAGGCCGTCACCAAGTTCCTCAAGGGCAAGAAATTCAAGGGCCAGGACGTTTACGGCTATCTGGACGCGCCCAAGCCATGGGGCGGTTTCGGCTTCTACTTCCTCGGCAGCCGCGCCACCGCCTACGCCAAGCATCCCGACGACAAGGCATGGCTGTTCGACGCCGACACGATGAAGCCGCGCATCAACAATCCGGCCTGGGTGCGCGCCATCCAGGACGTGATCGACGCGCTGCCGTCGGAACCGGCGGACCAGATCAACGCCGACCCGAACACCACAGGCTTCCAGCAGTTCCTGGCCGGCACCGGTTCGATGATCCCCTGGTGGGGCGACATCGGCTCCAACGTCAAGACCAACGATTCGTCGGTCATCGGCGACGTCACCGGCTTCTCGATCCTGCCGGGCTCGGACGATGTGTACAATTCCAAGACCGGCAAATGGGAGAAGCTCGCCAGCGGGCCGAACTATTCGCCGAACTGCGCCTATCTGGGCTGGGGCGTCTATGTCATGGCCCGCGTCGACAAGGACGAGAAGAAGAAAAAGGCGGCATGGTCCGCCGCCGCCCATCTCGGCGGCAAGGACCTGTCGATCTGGACGGCGATGTATCCGTCCGGCTTCCAGCCCTACCGCAATTCGCATTTCGACATTCCGGAATGGGTGGCGGCCGGCTACGACGAGGCCTTCATCACCTCGTATCTGAAGTCGGAAGGCGACAGCTACAACCATCCGAACGCGGCGATCGAGCCACGCATCCCCGGCATCTTCCAGTATTACAGCGCCGCCGAGGACATTCTCGCCAACACTTTCGCCGGCAAGATGAAGGCACAGGAAGGCGCCGATGCCATCGCCGCCGCCTGGGAAAAGCTCACCGACCAGATCGGTCGCGAAAAGCAGGTCAAGCTCTACAAGGCCTCGCTCGGCCTGGCCTGATCGCAGCGTGAAACCGGGGTCCGGCGACGAAAGCCGCCGGACCCTGTCTTGACCGGCACCGCCGGTCGCGAAGTGCCTACTGCAACTGGATGAGACGCTTGGCTGACCAGATTTTGCCCACCAATGATTGGCCGGCAAACGCCGTCCCATCCGACCTGATACCGCCAGGCCGCAAACGCTTGGGGTGGGCGGTGATGGCCGCTGCAACGCTCGGCCTGCTGGCAACGATCCTTGTCCAGATCCTCTACAAGAGCGAGGTCGATACGATCGGCTTCGACACATGGCGTCCCGTGGTCTACGCCTATGTGCTGTGGGGCGTGGCACTCGGCATCGGCCAGGTGCTGACGCGCGGCGAGGACGGCCAGCGCGCGCTGTTCCTGCTGCCGGCGCTGCTGTTCACCATCGCCATGGTGATCTTCCCGACACTGTTCGGCTTCTACATCGCGCTCACCGACTGGAACCTCTCCTCCTTCAGCGGCCGCAGGTTCAACGGGCTCGACAATTTCTGGCAGATGCTGGGCGATCCCTACTATCGCAACGCGCTGTTCAACATGGTGCTCTACGTGCTCGCCGTGCTGGTCGAATATGTCATAGCCTTCGGGCTGGCGCTGCTGCTCAACGCGCAGATCCGGGCGCGCAAATTCTTTCGCGTCGTCTTCCTGATGCCGCTGATGCTGTCGCCGGTCGCTGTGTCCTGGATGATCGGCAAATCGCTGATGGAGTACCGGTTCGGACCGGCGGCAACACTGGCGCGCCATCTCGGCTGGGACAATCCCGCCTTCTTCTCCGATCCCATCATCGCCCGCATATCGATCATGATACTGGATGCATGGACCTTCATCCCGTTCATGATGATCATGCTGCTCGCCGGCCTGCAGGCGATGTCGCGCGAGGTGCTGGAGGCCGCGCGCGTCGACGGCGCGACCACCTGGCAGACCTTCTGGCAGGTCACCTTCCCGCTGATGTTGCCGGTTTCGGTGACGGCGGTGATCCTGCGCATCATCTTCAAGCTGAAGCTGGCCGACATCATCATCACGGTGACTTCGGGCGGCCCCGGCGGCGCGACCGATTCCGTCTCCAGCTTCATCTATCGCGAATACCGCGACCGCTCCAATGTCGGCTACGGCACCATGCTGGCGATGGCCTATCTGGTCATCATCGTCGTGTTCGTGACCTGGCTGTTGAAACTCGCCAACCGCTTCGTGCGCAACGTCAATTGAGTGGCCGGATCATGAGCGTTCAGACCACCGAATACACCGTCTCCGAAATCCGTTCTCCGGCGAGCTTCATCACCAGCCGCGTCTTCATCTATGGCGCGCTGGTGTTCTGGGCCTTGATCTGCCTGTTTCCGATCTACTGGACGATAACGACCTCGTTCAAATCGGCGGTCGATGTCACGCAAGGCCATCTGATCCCCTTCGTCGACTTCCAGCCGGACTGGAAAGGCTGGCGTTCGCTCGGGCTGTCGCCGGATTCGATCTTCCAGACCTCCACGGTGCGCGATGAGTTCTTCAAGCGCTTCATGAACTCGGTCATCACCTCGGTCGGCGCATCGAGCCTCGCCATCGTCATCGGCAGCCTCGCCGCCTACGGCCTCACGCGCTACCGCTACAAGTTCGCCTGGTTCAAGAACGAGGACATCTCCTTCTTCTTCCTGTCGCAGTTGATCCTGCCGCCGGTGGTGCTCGCCCTGCCCTTCCTGGTGCTGTACCGCGAAGTCGGCCTGCTCGACACGCGCATCGGGCTGGTCCTGCTGTACACGCTGATGGTGCTGCCGATCGTCATCTGGATCATGCGCGACCAGTTCAACTCCATCCCGGTCGAGCTGGAAGAAGCAGCGCTCGTCGACGGCCTGTCGATCTGGGGGGCGTTCTTCCGCATCGTCATGCCGATCGCGCTGCCGGGCATGGTCGCCGCCTTCATCCTGGCGATGGTGCTGTGCTGGAACGAATATTTCTTCGCTGCCCTTCTGACCTCGACCGATGCCAAGACCATTCCTGTCATGGTGGCGAGCCAGACCGGCTCGCAAGGCATCAACTGGTGGTCGATGGCAGCCCTTGCCACCGCCGCGATCGCGCCGCTGGCGGTCATCGGCATCGCGCTGGAACGCTATCTCATCATGGGCATGACGGCGGGAGCCGTGAAGTAGGCCGCCCTGTCTTCCCTTCTCCCCTTGTGGGAGAAGGTGGCCGAGCGAAGCTCGGTCGGATGAGGGGTGTTGGCAGGATCACAACACTGAAGATATAAGCGCTTAAAATCACTCTATATTTTGACGCCGCATTTCGTCCAGCACCCCTCATCCGGCTCGGCGCTACGCGCCGATCCACCTTCTCCCACAACAAGGGGGAGAAGGTCGAACCGCGCTAGGCCTTCAGGATAGCGCGCAGGTGATCCATGATCATCGCGACGCCCTTGTTCCCAAGTTCCGCCGATGCATCCTTGGCGCTCGCCGTGTACCAGCCGGTATTGTCGGCGAAGCGGGCGGCGTCGACCGCCTCCGGACACAGCGCCAGCATCAGTGACGTCTCGCCGATGCCGGCATGGTCGAACGGATATTTGCCATTCATGGCGGCCGGCATCAGCGGATGGACCTGCACCCAGTTGAAGAAATTTTCACCGGCGGCATGTCCGGCATAATAGTCGGCCATGTCCTTCGAGCCCCACCAGCCCTCGCCGCGCTGCTTCTCGAGGAAACGGAAGATCGCCTGGCGGCCGGCGGTCTTGAAGGCGAGATCGGTCGGCATGCCGGCGGCGAAATTCTCGGTCTGGTGGTGGATGATGGCGTGGATGTTGCGGAAACCGATACGCAGCAGGCTGTAGAACAGTTCCTCGCCGAACGGCGCCAGCTGGTTGCCGCCGACCTGCACCGAGCCGGAACCTTCCGGCGGCGCCACTGCGTAGCTCGCGGCGCCGTAGTAGAAGGGGGGCAGGATGACGACATCCCTCTCCTTCTCGAACAGTTCCAGCGTCTTGATGACGGCCAGCGTATCCATGCCGACGGCCATGTGCTCGCCATGGTACTCGAGCACGCCGAGCGGCAGGGCGACCGGCCAATTCTCGGCAATCGCCTTGCGGATCTGGTGCGGCAGCATCAGTTCATAGTGCATGATCTATTCCATATTGGTATGGCGGGCACGCATGGCCTGGGGCGAAGCACCGATCAGGGATTTGAGCTTCAGCACCATCACCTCGAACAGCAGGAACAGCGCGCCTTCGAATACCGAGCCCATCGGCAGGACCGAAGTGCTTTGCGGCCCCTGGTCATTGGCCATGGTCTGGGCCGGAATGAGCAGCGTGGCATCGGCCAACCCCGCCGCGCTGCCGCCGGCCTGGGCGGTGAGCAGCAGATTGGTCGCGCCGGCATCGCGCGCGACGCGCATCAAGGTCAGCACCGTCGAGGTTTCTCCCGGTCCCGAACTGGCCAGGAAGACGCCACCAGGCCCCAAGGGCGGCGTGGTCATGTCGCCGACCACCGAGACCGGCAGGCCGAGATGATAGAGCCGCATGGCGAAACCCTTGACCTGCAACGCCTCGCGGCCGCAGCCATAGACGACGATCTGTCTGGCTTCGGCCAGCAGCTTGCAGGCCGCGCCGATCTGGCTGTCATCCACGCGCGCCAGCACGCCGCCGAGTTCGTCGAGCGCGGTCTTGAACAGATTTTCGTCCCGGTCGCTCACGACAAACCCACCCTCGAAATCCTCCTCGGACTTTTTCACGAACAGCTTGATTTCATTCATGCTAGCAACCGCGAAAATGCGTGTCCAACGCCGCGCAGCGCTTTTGCCTGGTCGCAGGCATGATAGTGTCATGTCAGATAAATCAGCTCACACAGATCAACCCCGGGAAAATTGCAGGACATGAAGACACGGCATTTCGACCGCATCGGCAATGGCGGCCTCACCTTTACGGAGCTCGGCTTCGGCACGGCACCGCTCGGCAATCTCTACCGCGCCGTTTCGGACGAGGATGCCAAGGCCACGCTCGACGCCGCCTGGGCGACCGGCTGCCGCTACTACGACACCGCGCCGCTGTACGGGCTTGGCCTGTCGGAAACACGCCTCAACCCCTTCCTGCGCGGCAAGAAGCGCGACGACTATGTGCTGTCGAGCAAGGTCGGCCGCCTCATGCGCGCCTGCCCGCCGGAGCAGCGCACGGCCATCGGCAAGTTCTTCGACACGCCATCACGCCAGGAGGTCTACGACTACAGCTATGACGGCGTCATGCGTTCGTTCGAAGCCTCGCTCGAGCGGCTCGGCGTCGACAGGATCGACATACTGTTCGTGCACGATGTCGACATCTTCACCCATGGCAGCAAGGAGGCGTCCGACCGGCGCATCGAAGAATTCATGCGCTCGGGCTACTATGGACTCCTGTCGCTTCGCGACCAGGGCGCGATCAAGGCGTTCGGCGGCGGCATCAACGAATGGCAGGTTGCCCAGACATTGGCCGAGCGCGGCGATTTCGACCTGTTCCTGCTGGCCGGGCGCTACACGCTGCTGGAACAGGAGGCGCTGACATCCTTCCTGCCCCTTTGCCAGAAGCGCGGCATCGGTATCGTCCTTGGCGGCCCTTACAATTCCGGCATCCTGGCGACAGGACCGAAGCCCGGCGCCTACTACAACTATTCCGAGGCGCCGAAGGACATTCTCGAGCGGGTCGCCGGCATCGAGGCTGTCTGCAAACGCCATGGCGTCAGGCTGATCGAGGCGGCGCTGCAGTTTCCGCTGCTGCATCCCTCGGTCGTTTCGGTGATCCCCGGAGGCCAGCGGCCGAGCGAAGTCGAAAGCAACCGGGCACTGCTCGACGCGAAACTGCCGGCAGCGCTGTGGGCCGACCTCAAGAAGGAGGGCTTGATGCGCGACGACGCGCCGACCGCATAGGAGCGTTGCCGCCTCTAATTCGGGCCAAAAAAAGAAAAGCCTGGCAAGCGCGGCTTTTCTGGTCGCGTGTACCGGCGTCGGGCACAAAAAATGAAAAGCCGGGCAAGCCCGGCTTTTCTGGTCGCGTGTACCGGCATTGGGCACAAAAAATGAAAAGCCGGGCAAGCCCGGCTTTTCTGTCTCTGAAAAGAAAAAACGCTTAGTTGACTGCGTCCTTCAGGCCTTTGCCGGCCGAGAACTTCGGCACGGTGCGTGCCGGGATCTTCACTTCGGCGCCGGTCTGCGGGTTGCGGCCGGTCGAGGCGGCACGCTTTGACACGGTGAAATTGCCAAAGCCGACAAGCCGGACATCGCCGCCCTTCTTCAGTTCGCCGGTGATGACGGAAAATACCGCATCGACCGCCGACTGCGCGTCACCCTTCGAAATGCTCGCGGCGTCGGCGACAGCGGACACCAGTTCGTTCTTGTTCATAAAAATTCCCTTCCATGAGAACACCGGAACTAACGACTCATCCGGCAGGAAACGGACTTTAGAAAGAAGCGTTGCCGCAACCAAGTCGAAAAGCCTGGAAAAAATGGAAAAAAGCCCGGAAATCCGGGGTTTTTCACATGAAAAAGCCGGGCACGAGGCCCGGCTTTCCGTTTGTGCACTGCAACCTTAGAAGGAATCTAATGTGCAAGCGACTTTCCAGCATCGTCGGCACTGTCGGTTGTGGCCGGCGGATTGACCGGTTCGACCCATTCGATCGGCTCCGGCATACGCACCAGTGCGTGGCGCAACACCTCGCCGACGCGCGAGACCGGAATGATCTCCATGCCGTTCTTCACATTGTCCGGAATCTCCGCCAGATCCTTGGCATTGTCTTCCGGGATCAGCACCTTCTTGATGCCGCCGCGCAGAGCGGCGAGCAGCTTCTCCTTGAGGCCGCCGATCGGCAAGATGCGGCCGCGAAGCGTTATCTCGCCGGTCATCGCCACATCGGCCCGGACCGGAATGCCCGTCAGCACCGACACAATGGCTGTGGCCATGGCAGCACCCGCGGACGGACCATCCTTCGGCGTGGCGCCTTCCGGCAAGTGCACGTGGATGTCGCGCTTGTCGAACAGCGGCGGCTCGATGCCGAAATCGAGAGCTCTTGAGCGGACATAGGACGCCGCCGCCGAGATCGATTCCTTCATCACGTCGCGCAGATTGCCGGTCACCGTCATGCGGCCCTTGCCGGGCATCATGACACCTTCGACCGTCAGCAATTCGCCGCCGACTTCCGTCCAGGCAAGACCGGTGACGACACCGACCTGATCGTCGGCCTCGACCTGACCGAAGCGATAGCGCTGGACACCGAGGTAGTCGGCGAGGTTCGCCGCCGTGATGCTCACCGTCTTCTTCTTCGTCTTCAGGATCTCGGTCACGGCCTTGCGCCCGAGCTTCATCAGCTCGCGCTCCAGGCTTCTGACACCCGCTTCACGCGTGTAGGTCTGGATGATGGCACGGATCGCATCCTCGCCGACAGAGAACTCCTTCGGCTGCAGCGCGTGATCGCGGATCACCTTCGGCATCAGGTGCCGTTTGGCGATCTCGATCTTTTCGTCCTCGGTGTAGCCGGCGATACGGATGATCTCCATGCGGTCCATCAAGGGCGCAGGGATGTTCAGCGTATTGGCCGTCGTCACGAACATCACGCTCGACAGGTCGTATTCGACCTCGAGGTAATGGTCCATGAACGTCGAGTTCTGTTCGGGATCGAGCACCTCGAGCAGCGCCGACGACGGATCACCACGGAAGTCCTGGCCCATCTTGTCGATCTCGTCGAGCAGGAAGAGCGGATTGGACTTCTTCGCCTTCTTCATCGACTGGATGACCTTGCCGGGCATCGAACCGATATAGGTGCGCCGATGGCCACGGATCTCGGCTTCGTCACGCACGCCGCCGAGCGCCATGCGGATGAACTCGCGACCGGTCGCCTTGGCGATCGACTTGCCGAGCGAGGTCTTGCCGACGCCGGGAGGGCCGACGAGGCACAGGATCGGCCCCTTCAGCTTCTTCTGGCGGCTCTGCACGGCCAGATACTCGACGATGCGGTCCTTGACCTTGTCGAGACCGAAGTGATCGGTGTCGAGCACGTTCTGGGCGTAGGCCAGGTCCTGCTTGACCTTGGAGTTCTTGCCCCACGGGATCGACAGCAGCCAATCGAGGTAGTTGCGCACGACGGTCGATTCCGCCGACATCGGCGACATCGTCCGCAGCTTCTTCAACTCGGCTTCCGCTTTTTCGCGGGCCTCCTTGGAGAGCTTGGTCTTCTTGATGCGCGCCTCGATCTCGGCGGCCTCGTCGCGGCCGTCCTCGCCCTCGCCGAGCTCCTTCTGGATCGCCTTCATCTGCTCGTTGAGGTAGTATTCGCGCTGCGTCTTCTCCATCTGGCGCTTGACGCGCGAACGGATGCGCTTCTCCACCTGCAGGACGGAGATTTCGGCTTCCATGAAGCCCATCGCCTTTTCCAGCCGCTCCTTGACCGAGAGCGTGGCCAGCATTTCCTGCTTTTCAGGGATCTTGATGGCGAGATGCGAGGCAACCGTATCGGCGAGCTTGGAATAGTCGTCGATCTGGCTGGCGGCACCCACCACTTCAGGCGAGATCTTCTTGTTCAGCTTGACGTAGTTCTCGAAGTCAGTGACGACCGAGCGGGCCAGCGCCTCAACCTCGACCTCCTCCTCTTCCGGCTCGACCAACGCGGTGGCGCGGGCCTCGTGGAAATCGGGACGGTCGGTGAACGAAACGATCTTGGCACGCGAAGCACCTTCGACCAGGACCTTGACGGTGCCGTCGGGCAGCTTCAGCAATTGCAGCACATTGGCGAGCGTGCCGATGTCGAAGATCGCATCGGGCTCGGGATCGTCATCGGCAGCATTCATCTGGGTGGCAAGCAGGATCTGCTTTTCCTGACCCATCACCTCTTCCAGCGCCTTGATCGACTTTTCGCGCCCGACAAAGAGCGGAACGATCATGTGCGGGAACACCACGATGTCGCGCAGTGGGAGGACTGCGAAGACGCCGTCGCTGGGAGCCTTGGATATTTTGGCCATTGTCCAACCTTTCATGTCGCGGTCGCCATCAGGCCAGCCGCGAATCTTATATTAACGACCGGGGATCGTTCCGCCTACCACCGTTTGTGACGGGTGTTTTACAGCACAGAAATCGGGCACCTCGGCCTTCTCGTGTTAGGTGGATGCAGGCAGGGCAAAGATCAAGAGTTAACATCGCCTGCAATCCACTCCATCACTGAGGTCGCGTTCCCTACACAGCAAAACGGCGCCGCGACGGCGCCGTTCCACAAAAATATGCGGCGACGTGCCATGTCAGGCGCTGACGTTGCCCTTCTTTTCCTTCTGTTCGGAGTAGATGTAGAGCGGCCGGGCGCTGCCGGTCACCACTTCTTCCGAAATCACCACTTCGCGCACGCCTTCGAGCGCGGGCAGTTCGAACATGGTGTCGAGCAGGATCGCTTCCATGATCGAACGCAGGCCGCGCGCGCCGGTCTTGCGCTCGATAGCGCGCTTGGCGATCGCCGACAGCGCGTTCTCGTGGAAGGTCAGGTCGACATTTTCCATCTCGAACAGCCGCTGGTACTGCTTGACCAGCGCGTTCTTCGGCTCGGTCAGGATCTGGATCAGCGCCGGCTCGTCGAGGTCCTCCAGCGTCGCCAGAACGGGCAGACGGCCGACGAATTCCGGAATGAGGCCGAATTTCAGCAGATCCTCGGGCTCGACCTGGCGGAAGATGTCACCGGTGCGGCGGTCCTCCGGCGAGGCGACCGTGGCGCCGAAACCGATCGAGGTCTTGCGGCCGCGATCCGAGATGATCTTGTCCAGGCCGGCAAAGGCGCCACCGCAGATGAACAGGATGTTGGCGGTGTCGACCTGCAGGAATTCCTGCTGCGGATGCTTGCGGCCGCCCTGCGGCGGCACGGAAGCGACGGTGCCTTCCATGATCTTCAGCAGCGCCTGCTGCACGCCCTCGCCCGACACGTCGCGGGTTATCGAGGGATTGTCGGACTTGCGCGAAATCTTGTCGATCTCGTCGATGTAGACGATGCCGCGCTGGGCCCGCTCGACATTGTAGTCGGCCGACTGCAGGAGCTTCAGGATGATGTTCTCGACGTCCTCGCCGACATAACCGGCTTCGGTCAGCGTCGTGGCGTCGGCCATGGTGAAGGGCACGTCGATGATGCGGGCCAGCGTCTGCGCGAGCAGCGTCTTGCCGCAACCGGTCGGGCCGATCAGCAGGATGTTGGACTTGGCCAGCTCGACATCGTTGTTCTTGCCGGCATGCGCGAGGCGCTTGTAGTGGTTGTGAACGGCCACCGACAGCACGCGCTTGGCGTAGGGCTGGCCGATGACATAGTCGTCGAGAACCTTGAGGATCTCCTGCGGTGTCGGCACGCCCTCGCGCGACTTCACCATCGAGGTCTTGTTCTCCTCGCGGATGATGTCCATGCAGAGCTCGACGCATTCGTCGCAGATGAAGACCGTCGGGCCGGCGATCAGCTTGCGCACCTCATGCTGGCTTTTGCCGCAAAACGAGCAATAAAGCGTGTTCTTCGAGTCACCGCTGTTGTTGCCGACCTTGCTCATTTTCCTGTCCTTTCATCGCCGCCCGCCGATGGTCTGGCTGAAAGGGCGCATACTCTATTTATCGCGGGAATCCGCCGCCGCCAGTGTCCCGGCTCCCGCAACGTATTCCGTACGAAACACAAATCAGAAAACGTGGCAATGATTCGCAGCAACCCCACACAAAGCTAAGCCGTCGAAAATCAACATAGCCTTAACGTAGGCAATCCCGACCGTCGAGGGAACAGCCAATTGTGGCCGAAATGCCGCAAGACGCGCCAAAAGCGCGTGATGGTGTCATCCAACTGCCACCAAGCCCTTATGCCACGGCGCTTTCAACCGGCTCGCGCGACGAAATGACCTTGTCGATGAGGCCGAAATCCTTGGCTTCGTCGGCGGTCATGAAATGGTCGCGGTCGAGCGTGCGTTCGATCTCCTCGTAGCTCTTGCCGGTGTGCTTGACATAGACCTCGTTGAGACGGCGCTTCAGCTTGACGATATCCATGGCATGGCGCTCGATGTCGGAGGCTTGGCCCTGGAAGCCGCCGGACGGCTGGTGAACCATGATGCGGGCGTTCGGCGTGGCGAAGCGCATGTCCTTATGGCCGGCGGTCAAAAGCAGCGAGCCCATCGAGGCCGCCTGGCCGATGCAGAGCGTCGACACGGCCGGCTTGATGAACTGCATGGTGTCGTAGATCGCCATGCCCGAAGTGACCACGCCACCCGGCGAATTGATGTAGAGGTTGATTTCCTTCTTCGGATTTTCGGCTTCGAGGAACAGGAGCTGCGCGCAGACCAGCGTCGCCATGCCGTCCTCGACCGGACCGGTGATGAAAATGATGCGCTCCTTGAGGAGGCGCGAGAAGATGTCGTAGGCCCGCTCGCCGCGATTGGTCTGTTCGACCACCATCGGAACGAGGTTCATGTAGGTTTCGACGGGGTTTTTCATCAGTTATCTCTTATCTCGCGGTGGGATTCCGGCGCCGGGAATGCTGGCAGATCGGGCAGAATCGGTTCTGGATCGTTGTTCCGTAGATAGGATGCCGGCTCATCCTTGTGCAAGGCCGACCCGTCCTAGCCATCTGGGTAAGTCGAATCAAGCTTTACGGCCAAGGATTCGCATCGCTGACGCTTGCGCCGGTCAAGGGCAGACGGTACCGGCCCGCAACGTAGCAGTTTCTTAACCGCGTCACTTAACGAAATGCGCCAAAACCGCTTTTCTGAGCGGCGTCTTTCCCTACAATTCAACGTTGAACTTGTGCCTGCGGTTCAAACAGGGGGAGTGTCATGTTCAGGAGAAGCGCATCCTTCGCCATTGCCGGGCTGGCCATGCTCGGCACGACTTCGCAGACGGCGGCCGGCGACGGCGCGGTGGAATGCTACGAACCGGTCCGCACGCCTGACCTCTACGACACGGTCTATGAAGACGTGATGGTCAGCCCGCCGGGCCAACAGGTCGACTACACCCCGCCCATCTACGGCACACGCGAACGCGTGGTGATGACCGTTCCGGCGCAGGTGACCTACGAAATCGTGCCCGCCGTCACCCGCACCGTCTACCACACGGTGAGGGTCGACGACGGCGGCTATTCCTGGGAATGGCGCGTCATCCATGGCCGCAAGGTGCTGTGCAAGGTCTGGCACAAGGCGCGCTACGGGCGCGTCGCCGAGACGGTGGTGATCCAGCCTGAACGTACGCGGCGGGTCGTCATCCCGGCGCAATATGACAGGATCGCCGAGGAAGTCCTGGTGCAGCCGGAGCAAAGGCGCGTCATCGACGTCCCTGCCTCCTACCAGACCGTCGCGCGGCGCGTGCTGGTCCGCGAAGGGTCGTCGGGCTGGCGGCGCGTGCATATTCCGAGGCACTGCCAGGATTAGCTGCCTTCACGCCGATCACGGCCACCAAATAGTTCCTAATGATGAGAGGTTGTTGGATTTCGACCGGAACGATAGCCTGCGCCCCGGCAGCATTTCGGCGGGGCTGAGAACATGCGCGACCTGGAAGTTTCCAATCAAGAACTATCAGATCTTGCGGACGAAGCCATGGGGCTCGCCAAAAGCTATTGGGCGTCTCTTGAGGGGCGTCGGACGTACCCGTTGACCAGCGGCAAACACACGACCGAACTCTTCTCGCGACCTTGGCTCGAGAACGGTCGAGGTCGAGAAGTCTTGCAGGACTTCAAGTCGATCTCGGAGCACGTGCGACCTTCCACAGGCAGATTCTTCGGTTACGTCGTCGGCTCGGGCGAGCCGGTCGGCGCGCTGGGAGAGTTGCTCGCTGCGGCGCTCAATCAGAATGTGACCTCGTGGCGATCGGCGCCGGCGGCGACATCGATCGAACGCGCCGTTGTCGGATGGCTGGCGGAGGCTGTTGGCTGCGCCGGATTTACCGGCAGCCTGTGCGGCGGCGGCTCGACGGCCAACCTCATGGCCTTGGCGATGGCGAGGGAAGCGAAGTTGCCCGCCAACGAAACAGGTGCACGGCCCTGCGTGGTCTATGCTTCCGAACAAGTGCACATGTCCATTCCCAAGGCCGTCGCTCTGCTCGGCATCGGCAGAAAAAACCTTCGCCTGATCCCTGTCGACGACAAATTCAGAATGCGACCGGATGCTCTCCAGGCAGCAATTGTTGCCGACCGCGAGGCCGGGAACATGCCCATCGCCATCGTGGCCACCGTCGGCACCATCATCTCCGGCGCGATTGATCGCCTCCCCGAAATTGCGGACATCGCCGGCAGGGAAGCGCTCTGGATGCATGTCGATGGTGCCTATGGAGGACTGGCGGCCCTGGCGGTGCCGGAAAAGTTCCAGGGGTTGTCTTCAGCCGATTCGCTGTCGCTCGATGCGCATAAATGGCTCTATCAGCCACTCGATTGCGGCTGTCTGCTTTATCGCCACCCAGAGATCGCGCGAACGACCTTTTCGCACAGCGACGACTACGTCAGGATACTGAGCGATGACCCTACCGAAGCATTTGCCTTCTTCGAGGAGTCGATCGAACTCTCTCGACGCTTCCGTGCGTTGAAGCTCTGGATGTCGCTGCAGTACCACGGACGCCGCGCCTATCGCGAAGCCATCACGCGCGATCTCCGCCATGCGCAGATGCTCGCCCAGGCAATCGCGTCGCAGCCGGAGCTGGAACAGCTTGCGCCGGTATCGCTAAGCGCCGTCTGTTTCCGCCACCGCTCGAAGGACAACGAAGCCATCCTGCGCCGCGTGATCGCGCGCGGCCGGGTGTATCTGTCGAACGCGACGATCAACGGTCACTTCGCGCTGCGGGCGTGTTTCGTCAATCACAGAACGACCCCAGATGATGTGCGGGCGATTGTGTCCGAAGTCATGGCCGCCGCCGACGCGCTCAATCGCTAAGCCGCCGCGAGTCTTCGATCTGGTGCGGTTCAGGCCACCTCCGCCCGGAGCCACGCCTTCAGGCCGGCGATGTCGCCATCGCCAACGGCGACGGCTACGCGCCTGCCGACCGCGGCACCGAACTTGTAGCCATGGCCAGAGCAGGCCGAGACAACAAGGCACTTGCCCTTCGCATGCGCCATGAATTTCTCATCGGCGGTGAAGGTGTAGGCGCAGGTGACCACCTCGGTCACCTCATATTCCTGGATGCGGGCGATCGGCGGCGAAAACAGGTTGCGGATCGCCTCGCCCTCGCCCGGCACCGGCTGACGGTTCCAGTCGGCGTCGCTGGTCGGCACCCTGTGCAGACCTGAGCCGAATTTCATGCCGGCACCGCCGGAGGGCGGGATGACGTAGCCATCGACAGCGCCGCCGACGTCGAGGACGACCGGTGCCGCCTCCCAGGCCGCCTTCAGCTCGGCCGGCGGTTCGACATAGGCAAGGGCTGTTCGATAGGTCTTCAGTTCGCCGCCCAGTTCCGGAAGCAGCTTCAGCACCCAGGCGCCAGCGGCGACGACGACGCGGTCGGCCTGCATGGCTTCGCCGCTTTCGAGCACGATGCGGCCAGTGTCGGAGTCGATCGCGGTCACCTTGCTGTGTTCGTAGACATTGGCGCCGTTGGTACGCAGCCAGGCGGCAAGGCCGGAAGCGATCTTGCGGCAGTGGAGCGCGCCGCCCTCCGGCGAATAATAGGCATAGCGGAACGTGCCCGGCTCGAGGAAAGGCCAGCGCTTGACCGCGGCGTCGGGCTCGAACAGTTCGAACGGAAAATTCCCCTCCTCCAGGCCCTCGCGGTATTCCTCGGCCTCGTCGCCCGGTTCGCGCGAAATGCAGACGAATCCGCGCGCATCGAGGTGGCTTTCGCCGAGATCGGCCCACATCTCGTCCCAGGCCTCATAGGCTTCGGTGATCAGCCGGCCGTAGCCGGTTCCGGCGCGGTAGGCGCGGCGGATGATGCGGTGATGGTCGCCGGACGCGGCCAGCGGATTGGGGATCGGCCCCTGCTCGACGATCGACACACCGTGGCCGGCCTTGACCAGCGACCACGCCGTGGAGAGCCCGGCAATCCCCGCGCCGACAACGATCACGTTCATCCGCTCAGACCTTCCGCGCGCATTGGCTGGCTCAATTCATTGGAGTGCGGGCGCCAACATACGGTCTGGAATGCGGCTGGCAAGCCGCGCTATGGGTCGGGCATGACCAATTCGACGCTCCCCTATCTGGCCTTTGATCCAGCCACTCTCCGGCTGCGGCTCGACCCGCACGAGCCGGCTTTCTTCCTGAACCCGTACGAGGCCTACGCCTTCCTGCACGGCGTCTCGAACGCCTTCTTTTGGGAGGAATTCGGCGTCTGGTGCTTTGGCGGCTTCGACAATGTCAATCGGCTGCTGCGCGACCGCCGCTTCGGCCGCCAGAACCCGGCCGGCATTCCAGACAGCCGTGGTGTCGGCCAGGACCGCAGCCATCTCAAGGCGTTCGACGGCATTGAAGCCAACTCCATGCTCGAATTGGAACCCCCGGTGCACACGCGTCTGAGAACCTTGGTCAACCGGGCCTTCGTCTCGCGCCAGGTCGAACGGCTGCGGCCACGGGTCGAGGCGCTCGCCAACGAGCTGATCAACCGCTTTGACCCGGCCGGACCGGTCGACCTTTTGCCTGCCTTCGCTTCTCCCCTGCCGATCACCATCATCGCCGAAATGCTCGGCGTGCCGGTCAAGATGGGCCCGCAACTTCTCAAATGGTCCCATCAAATGGTCGCCATGTACATTCATGGCCGCACGCGCGAGACCGAGGAGACGGCCAACCGCGCCGCGAGCGAATTTGCCGATTTCCTGCGCGGCTACGTCACCGAGCGGCGCAACAATCCCGGCGACGACCTCCTGTCGCTGCTGATTTCGGCACAGGAGGACGGCCAGAGGCTGTCCGAGGACGAAATGGTGTCCTCGGCAATCCTGCTGCTCAATGCCGGCCATGAAGCGACCGTGCATCAGACCGGCAACGCGGTGCGCTCGATCCTGGCGCAAGGCGGCGATCCCAGCCGCTTCTTCACCTCGGCGGAAGCGACCGCCGCAACCGTCGAGGAATGCCTGCGCTTCGACGCGCCGCTGCATATGTTCACGCGCTACGCCTACCAGGAAATCGAGATTGCACCCGGCATCATCGTGCAGCCGGGCCAGACCATCGGGCTTTTGCTCGGCATGGCCAATCATGATCCGCACGCTTTTGCCGAACCGCAGGCCTTCCGGCCGGACCGGAGCGACCAGAAGAACGTGTCCTTCGGCGCCGGCATCCATTTCTGCATCGGCGCGCCGCTGGCCCGGCTCGAACTGCAGGTGTCGTTGAGGACTTTGTTCGAGCGGCACCCGCGGTTGCATCTTGCCGAGACCCCGCGCTTCCGCGACACTTACCACTTCCATGGGCTGGAAACGCTCGCCGTCGGCTTCTGAACGATCGCGGGCGAGACTGTTTTGGAGACCGGCGACGGCGTTCGCATTGGCGTAGCTGTGCGCCTGGCTGGGGACCACAGCACTCGCCCACGCCGATATCGAAGTCCAGGACGCCGATCTGCTGACGGCGCATGACAAAGCGTCGGAAGCCTGCCCCAGCCAGTTTCCGGCGAAGTGATCACAGCTTGATCACATACTCCTTGCGAGTCGTTTCAAGCACTTCCCAGCTGCCCTTGAAGCCCGGCCTCAGCACGAAACTGTCACCGGCCTTGACGGTGCGCGCTTCGCCCCCGTCTTCCGAGATCACCGAAACGCCGGACAGGATGTGGCAGAACTCCCATTCGTCATAGACGATACGCCATTTGCCGGGGGTCGCTTCCCAGATGCCCGCATAGAGGCCGCCGTCCCGCTCCTCGACGTTCCAGGTGCGGAATTTTGGATCGCCCGAGATCAGGCGATCCGGCGCGGGCGCGCCGGATTCGGGTTCGACGCTCTTGGTGTCGACGGAAAGGAAAGCGGCCATCAGCAATCAGACCTTGGCGAGTGCCTGTTCGAGGTCGGCGACGATATCAGTGACATCCTCGATGCCGATCGAAAGCCGCACGGTGTCCGGGCCGGCGCCGGCCTTGACCTTCTGCTCGTCGGAAAGCTGGCGGTGCGTGGTCGACGCCGGATGGATGACCAGCGACTTGGTGTCGCCGACATTGGCCAGGTGCGAGAACAGTTCCAGCGCCTCGACGAATTTGACCCCAGCTTCGTAGCCGCCCTTGAGGCCGAAGGTGAACACGGCGCCTGCGCCGAGCGGCGAGTATTTCTTCTGCAGCGCATTGTTCTTGTCGCTGGGCAGGCCGGGATAATTCACCCAGGCGACCTTGGGGTGGTTGGACAGCCAGCCGGCAACCGTGACCGCATTGTCGCAATGACGCTGCATGCGCAGCGGCAAGGTTTCCAGGCCGGTCAGGATAAGGAAGGCGTTGAAGGGCGAGATCGCCGGGCCGAGGTCGCGCAGGCCAAGCACGCGCGCGGCGATAGCGAAGGCGAAATTGCCGAAAGTTTCGTGCAGGACGAGGCCGCCATATTCGGGGCGCGGTTCCGACAGCATCGGATATTTGCCCGACTTCGACCAGTCGAAGGTGCCACCATCGACAATGACGCCGCCGATCGAATTGCCATGGCCGCCGATGAACTTGGTCAGCGAATGCACGACGATATCGGCGCCGTGCTCGATCGGACGGATCAGATAGGGCGAGGCCAGCGTGTTGTCGACGATCAGCGGTAGACCGTGCCTGCGGGCGATGTCGCCGATCTTCTCGATGTCGACGAAAGTGCCGCCCGGATTGGCCAGGCTCTCGATGAAGATCGCCTTGGTCCTGTCGTCGATCTGGCTTTCGAAGGTCGAGATGTCGTTGGTGTCGGCCCAACGGACTTCCCAGCCGTAATTCTTGAAGGCATGGCCGAACTGGTTGATCGAACCGCCATAGAGCCTTGTTGCGGCGACGAAATTGTCGCCCGGCTGCATCAGATTGTGGAACACGATGACCTGCGCGGCGTGGCCTGATGCGACTGCAAGGGCAGCAGTGCCACCCTCGAGTGCCGCAACGCGCTCTTCAAGCACGGCCTGCGTCGGGTTCATGATACGGGTATAGATGTTGCCAAACGCCTTCAGGCCGAACAGGGACGCGGCGTGGTCGGCATCATCGAAGACGAAGGAGGTCGTCTGGTAGATCGGCGTGGCGCGCGCGCCGGTGGCCGGATCGGGCTTGGCGCCGGCATGGACGGCGAGCGTGTTGAAACCGGGCGTACGGGTCACTTGAAACCTCCCTCAAGAACTTCTCAGAATTCGCCGGGCATTCTTGGCGAAGCCCGGCTCGGAATGCAAAGAAGAAAATACCCTTCGGCGTGGGACCTTCGACCAAGCCGCAGGAAAATACGACGCCAGCCGGAATAATTTTGCGCTTCTCGCCCGCGGCCTATTTCTGGCGCACGCCGAAACTCTGAAACCCCTGGCGCATCAGTGGTTTTTTGGACGACAGCACGCCGGAATTGACGCCGGTCCAGCCGATCTCGCCGGAGAGCTTGCCGTATTCGATCTTCGGACAGCGGTTCATCACCACCTTGATGCCGGCCGCTTCGGCGCGAGCGGCGGCCTCGTCATGGCGCACACCGAGCTGCATCCAGACGACTTTCGGCAAGGGATCGAGCCGCAATACCTCGTCTACGATGCCCGGCACCGCGGTCGCGGCGCGGAAGATGTCGACCATATCGATCGGCTCCGGAATATCGGCCAGACTGGCATAGGTCATCCGGCCGAGGATTTCCTTGCCGGCCTGGCCCGGATTGACCGGAAACACCGAAAAGCCCTTGGCCAGCAGGTATTTCAGCACGAAATAGCTCGGCCTTACGTCATTGGCCGACGCGCCGACCATGGCGATGGTCTTCACCGAATTGAGGATGCCGGCGATGTAGGTGTTGTCGTAGCTATCGTGATTCATGCCTCGTCCTCATACAACGCCTCGGCGAGAAAACCATCCGGGTCGTTGCTGAAATCGCGCAACATGCGGAAGTGGTCCGTATCACGAAAGTCGGCGGGCTCGAGCCCGAACCGGCTGATGCGGAACAGCCGCGCGCCGGGACAAGCCATCAACAATGGCGAGTGCGTCGCCATGATCACCTGCGCGGTGCCGGATTGGTCCATGCGCCGCAGCATTTTCAGCAGTTCGATCTGGCGCGACGGCGAAAGCGCGCTCTCCGGCTCGTCGAGAATGTAGATGCCTTGCCTGCGGCAGCGTTCCTCGAAGAAACGGATAAAACCCTCGCCATGCGACCAGGAAAGGAAATCCGGCGGCGGTGGCTTGGACGGATCTTCCAGCGCCGCCTGGTCGAGGTACCGGGCCACCGAATAGAAGGATTCGGCGCGAAAGAACCAGCCGGCGGTTACCTTCGGCAGCCAGTGGCCCCGAAATGTGCTGGCCAGCGCAGCGCCGCTCTTGTCGATGGCGATTGAATGGTCGACCGGGCGGTAGCCCTTGCCGCCGCCGGCCTCGTCATAACCGGCCAAAGCACCAATCGCTTCCAGCAGCGTCGATTTGCCGGTGCCGTTCTCGCCGACGATGATGGTGATCGGCGTGGTGAATTCGAGCTCGAATTCGCGGTAGCGAAACAGCGGCAGGTTCCAGGGGTACTTTTCCCAGTCGGACACTCGCTGTTTATCGAGCAGGACACGCTTGAGGTATGGCGCCTTGAGCCGCGTCAGCTGTTTGCGGTAGGCCATCAAGCAGGCAGCGAAATCGTGCCGTCCGCCGCGATCGGAAAGGCCGGATTGTGTGCGACTTCCCAGACATGCCCGTCCGCATCGGCGAAATAGCCGTACCAGCCACCCCAGAAGGCGCGGCCTGCCGGCTTGACGATGCGGCCGCCGGCCTTTTCCGCCGTGGCGAGCAACTCGTCGACTTCGACGTCGGTGCGGGTGTTGTAGGCGAGGTAGACGGCGGACGGCGCCTTGGCGAATGCGATGCCGGAATCCGCCTCGGCGCTGGCGCGCGGGAACAGGCCGAGAATGACGCCACCCATCTGGAAGAAGGCGACACCGTCGGTGATGCCGGCATGCCGTTTCAGCCCCATGGTTTCGTAGAAGCGCACGGCGCGGTCGAGGTCATCCGTTGCAATCGTGACGATGGAGATGCGCGGCTCCACGGCTACTCGTCCGTCCATTCCGGCTTGCGCTTGCCGATGAAGGCGCCGATGCCTTCTTCCGCGTCGCGCGCCAGCATGTTCTCGACCATGACGCGGCCGGTATAGGCATAGGCGTCCGCCACGCCCATTTCGGCCTGCGCGTAAAAGGCCTCCTTGCCGGTCTTGACCACCAAAGATGATTTGGAAGCAATGGTTTGCGCGTATTTGGTGACGATCTGATTCAGGTATTCGCGCGGCACGACGCGGTTGACCAGGCCGAATTCCTTGGCGGTTGCCGCGTCGATCGTCTCGCCGGTCAACAGCATCTCCATCGCCTGCTTGCGCGAGACGTTGCGCGACAGCGCCACCATAGGCGTCGAGCAGAACAGGCCGATATTGACGCCCGGCGTGCAGAAGGTCGCCTCATGCGAGGCGATCGCCAGGTCGCAACTGGCGACAAGCTGCAGGCCGGCGGCGGTCGCCAGGCCGTCGACTTCGGCGATGACCGGCACGGGATGGCGCACGATCACCTGCATCAGTTGGGCGCAAGCGGCGAATGTCTCTTCGAAGAAAGCCTTGCCGCGATCGGCATCGGCGCGGCGCGCCGTCATTTCCTTGAGATCATGGCCGGCGCAGAACACCTTTCCGGCCGCCGACAGGATGATGACACGAACCGCCTTGTCGGCCTTGGCGCGGTCGAGTTCGGCCGTCAGCGCCGCCATCACCGCGAGCGACAAAGCGTTGGCTGGCGGATTGGCGAGCGTTAGGCGCAGCACGCCCTTGTCCAGCCTGGTCGTGACCGGCCCCTCGACAGCGACAGGCTTGATGGCAAGGATTTCGGCCATGGCTAAGGTCTCCGCGATTCCGGTCGGGCTTATGGACTATCTAATATCGGATTGGCCTTCGTCCAACACCCATCGCTTACGCCAGAAGGCCGAAGGTGTTGCCAGCAATGCCTTGCCGCGCTCATACAGGCTTGGCGTAAAAGCGAGAGACCGACATGCCTGCCCAGACCAATCTCAAGCCGGTGCTGACCGCAGCTCAAGTCAATGTGCTGATGGAAACCGTCTATCCTCAGCTCAACGACCAGTTCAAATATTATGAGGCGATCGACGTTTTCCCAGGCGGCTGCACCGTACGGCTCAATGCCGGCGAGCGGCATTTGCGTCCCGGCGGCACGGTATCCGGTCCGTCGCTGTTCACGCTGGCCGACATTGGCGGCTATGTATGCGTGCTTTCCCATGCCGGGCCGGATGCGCTGTCGGTTACGATCAACCTCGACATCAACTTCGTGCGCAAGGCCGAGGCCGGGCCGATCGATGGCCATTGCCGGATCCTAAAGCTCGGAAAGAGCCTGATGGTGTTCGACATCGACATCGTCGCCGGCCCGGAGGGACAAACAATCGCGCACGCCACGGGCACCTATTCGATCCCGCCGAAGCGCACCGGCGATGTGGTAAAATAATACCTTTTTACTATGCCATTGTTTTTACTGCTGTTTCTTCGCTAGATGGCTTTTTGATCGACTTGACGCGCAATTCCCCCTCACCTATAAGCCGTCACGAAGCAGCGGCCCGCAAAGGCCGCCGTTTTGTTATTGGCGGCGGGCAAGCGCCTCATCGCCAATCCAAGCAACAAGAAACGCCTTCTCTTTGAAGGTCAAAACCGAGAGCAGAAAACATGACAACCTTTTCGCAGAAGCCTGCGGATGTGGTGAAGAAGTGGATCCTGATCGACGCCGAGGGTCTCGTCGTCGGCCGTCTCGCCACTGTCATCGCCAATCATCTTCGCGGCAAGCACAAGCCGACCTTCACCCCGCATGTCGACGACGGCGACAATGTCATCGTCATCAATGCCGACAAGGTGGTGTTCACCGGCAAGAAGTTCACCGACAAGGTCTATTACTGGCACACCGGCCACCCCGGTGGCATCAAGGAGCGCACCGCGCGCCAGCTGCTCGAGGGCCGTTTCCCCGAGCGTGTCGTCGAGAAGGCCGTTGAGCGCATGGTCCCGCGTGGTCCGCTCGGCCGTCGCCAGATGAAGAACCTGCGCGTCTATGCAGGCGCCGAGCATCCGCATGTCGCCCAGCAGCCAGAAGTCCTCGACGTGGCCAAGCTGAATTCCAAGAACAAGAAGGTCGCATAAGATGGCTGAGCTTTCCTCGCTCGCAGAACTGGGCGCCGCCACGGGCAACACCAATACCCAGCCGGCAGCCCCCGTCCACGTCCAGAAGCTCGACAAGTCGGGCCGCGCCTATGCCACCGGCAAGCGCAAGAACGCCATCGCGCGCGTCTGGGTGAAGCCGGGTTCCGGCAAGATCGTCGTCAACGACAAGGAATTCGCGACCTATTTCGCGCGTCCGGTCCTGCAGATGATCCTCAACCAGCCGATCATCGCTTCCAACCGTTCGGGCCAGTACGACATCGTCGCCACCGTCGTCGGCGGCGGCCTCTCCGGCCAGGCCGGTGCGGTGCGTCACGGCATCTCCAAGGCGCTGACCTACTACGAGCCGGCGCTGCGCGCCGTGCTCAAGAAGGGCGGCTTCCTGACCCGCGACAGCCGCGTCGTCGAGCGCAAGAAGTACGGCAAGGCGAAGGCCCGCCGCAGCTTCCAGTTCTCGAAGCGCTAAGCGCTCCGCAGTCTTGGACAATCGAAAAGGCCGCCTCCGGGCGGCCTTTTTGCATTGCGCATCCCTATCCTGCGGAATGGTCCGCGTTGCGGATGAACAGGGAACGCGCAGAGCGCCGCGCCGGCCACCGCAAGCGCCGAGGCGAGGAAGGCAATCTGCATGCCCTGGATCGAGCCCAACCCCAAAGGCGGAGCCGAACAGCGCGACACCAATCGCCCCGCCTGACTGGCGCACGGTATTGAGCACGCCCGAGGCTGTTCCCGACATCGCCGTCGGCACGGACGACAGCAGCGCCGTGGTCATGGCGGGCACGGCGAGACCAATGGCGACCGGCAGGGACAGCAGCCCTCACAGACGGCGCCGGTCAGCGAAAACAGCGTCAGCACGACAAGCCCTTGCCCGGTCCAGTCGATCGGCGGCTTCCCGGCAATTCGCGCCGCCTCATGCCCCCTCCCCAATAGCATATGACAACACTGTAGCCGTCCGGGCGCGGCATTCGATAGATGCAAGCCGTGTTGCACATCCGGAAAATGTCGGGCTCGGCAAATTTGCTGAGGCCCGTCGCGCGCGGCGCGGCACCATGCTACGAAACGGGACCGGCCTTTTCGGTCCAAGGATATTTGGATAGGTGGTTCTTAGGGAAGGTCGCGGATGTCACCCGAACCGATCAAATTCACCGACGGCGCGGCTTACGAGCGCTTCATGGCTCCCTGGAGCCGATCCGCCGGGGCTTTGTTCCTCGACTGGCTGGCGCCGGGCTCCGGACGGGCCTGGGTTGATGTCGGTGCCGGCAACGGCGCGTTCACTGAGCTCATTCTAGCGAAGTCCGCCCCTTCGTCCGTTTGCGCGATCGATCCCTCCGACGCGCAGATTGCGACTGCTCGGCAAAAAATCTCGGCAAAGCAGGTCGAGCTGTTGATTGGCGATGCGATGGCCCTTCCCTACGACGCCAACCGCTTCGACGTCGCTGTGATGGCGCTGGTGCTGTTCTTCGTCCCCGACCCGCGCAAGGGCGCCTCGGAAATGCTCCGCGTCACCAAGCCCGGCGGCATTGTCGCGTCCTACACCTGGGACGTCATGCGCGGCGGCACCCCTACGCAGCATTTGTGGGAGGAGATGGACGCGATGGGCAAACCGGCCGCACGTCCGCCGAGCGCGGAGGTCTCGCGTTTCGCGGCGCTGAAGGCGCTTTGGGCGGAGCTCGGCATCCGCGATGTCGAGACGCGCGAGCTTGTCGTCGAACGCGCCTTCGCTGACTTCGACGATTATTGGCTATCCATGGTCGTGAGCAGCCCGAGCGGAATCGTCGGGAAGCTGTCGGATGCGGAGAGCGCGGAGCTGAAACGCCGACTAAAGGACAGACTGCCGGCAAGCGCCACGGGAGCGATCACGGTTCACGCCTGGTCGACGGCGATCAAGGGGCGAAAGGCCGCTTAATGCGCGGTGCCTTACGTCGCCGCTTTCTTCTTCCTTCTTCGCCTTCGGCTTGCCGGCTTCGATGCGACCGGCGCTTCCAGCGTGCCCTAGATCGAGGACAGGCGGCCGGACGTGAACGTGTAGATGCCCGCACGCCGGCCGGTCGTCCAGGTGACCACAGCGACGCGCCGGCCGGCACCGTCACAGGAGAGATTGACGTTCGAGGGCGCGCCGATGCCGCGCACCACGTCGCATTCGGTGTGGCCGAGCCCGACCGTGCCGCCCATGGCCGCAGGCGCCGTCGTCGATGTAAACGACCGCTAATTCCGCCGCTGCCACCGGCCCCGTTCGAAGGCCTGCCAATAGGTGACCTCAAATCCGCGCGTCTTGCAATCCGTCCAGGTGCTGCGGGCCAAGGCAAGTGCGTCCGGATCGTCGCCGTTGAACAGCAGCACCATGCGCTCGTAGCTCTGGCTCAATTGATGCTGGCGGTCGCGGCAGGCTCGAGGCGTTCGCCCGTCCCGGCATAAGGCACGCGATAGCCGTTCGCCGCCAGCCAGGCGATGGCCGCTTTCGGTTCGTCGGTCTGGATGATGGTGGCGCCACGATCGGCCCAGAAGCCCCAGACTTCGCGCGGCAGGCTGGCCTGGACCGCCAATTCGTCGCCACGGCCGCCAGCGAGGAAGCCACTCGGCTTGTTGACGATGGCATAGGTGTCGGCCCAGATGTGCCAGTTGCCCCGCACCGCGGCCGCGCGCATGCGGGTGCTGAACAGCGGTCCACCGGTTTCGGTCAGCGTCTCGGCGCCGGCCCGCCAGTTGATCAGCTCGATCGCGCGCGGCGAGAAGGCGTGGTCGACCGTCCCGGCGAAACCGGCGTCATGGACCGCGTCATCGGCGATGATCGGCATGAACTGGACGCCGCCGCCGATCGCGGCCATGGCCGCCTTCACCGTGGCAATCCTGGTCTGGTTCCAGAGATTCTCCTTGACGATGACCTGGTCGGCCATGCCGAGATCGCGCGCCACCGCGATCATGCCCGGGAGGTCACCGACTTCGAGCTTGTTGTCGAGATTGATGAGGATCCTGTCCCTGGTCGCCAGCAGCATCTCGCGCAGCGTCGAAACCCTCTCGTCGGTGACGGCGCGGGTGCCCTCGATCACCAAGCGGCAGGTCTTCAGTTCGGCAAGCGTGTATTTCGCCACCTCGCCCCTGCAGGTCGTGGTGCGGTCGAGCCAGCTGTCATGCATGACGACGAACTCACCGTCCTTCGAGCGCCTGATGTCGACCTCGACAATCTCGGCGCCCATGGCGATCGAGCCTTCGACGGCGGCGAGCGAATTTTCCGCATAGAGCGTCTTGCCGGCCTGCATGCTGCCTGCACGATGGGCGGCCACCATGACATGGTCGCGCCACTGGTTGGCATGCTCGAAGCGGTCGAGAATCTGCCTGGCGCGGGTTTCGCTGGCCAACGCCTGACCAGAGGAAGCCGCAAGTGCCGCGGAAAGCAGAAGACTCAGACAGATGGTTCGCATCCAGAATCGCTCCTTGCCGGATCGAAGCCGGGATAGGCGATGCCCGTGACATCTGGGTGAACGAAGCCGGCTAGCAGATTCTCAGGAAAGGTGGCGTCAGATGCGTTTCGAGAGCCGGCGGAACCTTGTCATCGCCGGAATTTCGATGAAGCGCCAAGTGATCCACGATGCGGCGATGGTGGCGACGAGCATGACGACGATTGCCACCGTTCCGGCCCAGCCGGTGCCGAAGCCCGTCGCCGGCGACCCGCGCAGCACGATGTCGCCGACGAGGCCGAGGCCAAGCTTGTGCTCGACGAGCCCGGCAACGTTGATCAGGCGCGCCTGCACGAAGATGTGGACCATGTAGATGGAATAGGACAGCGCGCCGAGCGTCAGCATGAACGGCGCCCGCAGCAAGGCGGAAATCCAGCCGCCCTCATGGGCAAAGAGAAACAGCGCCAGCGCGAACACCAGGGGTGCCGCGATGCCGAAATCATTGCTGCCCGCCAGTGAGACGAAAAGCACGATGACCGCCACCATGACGATTTCGGCAAGGGTCCAGCTCAGCCGCGGGCCGCTTCTGGCGAGGAGCTGTCGCGCCCCTGCAATGGAATCATGCTGAAACCAGGCCAGCAGGGCCCCGAGCGAGAAGCCGTAGAGGCAGCGGATGAAGCCGAAATCGTAGGATACATCCATATGATGTATGGAGAAGCCAAGCAGAAAAAGCGGCGCGGTGATGGCGGCGGCGACAAGCCATATCCAGGCACGCGCGCCGGCGATGAAGACCACGCCGGCGAACAGCAGGTAGGCGAAGAACTCCGCCGAAATGCTCCAGCTTGGCGCATTCCAGGTCAGGTGATCCTCGAAGCCCATCCCTTGCAGCAGGAGCAGATTGGCAAGCAGGCTCTTCAAATCGAAACCGCCGGTGAAGGGGGCAGCGCCGGTGCCATGCAGTTGCGGCAGCATCAGGCGCAGCAGTTCGAAGCCCGCAAAGGCGGCGAGCATGATGAGATGCAGCGGATAGATGCGGCCGAACCGCACCAGCGCGAACCGGGCGACCTCTGCCGGCTGGCTCAGCCGATCGGCATAGCTGCCGGCGATGACAAAGCCGGAAAGGACGAAGAAGAAATCGACGAAAAGATAGGACGAACCGATGAAGGCGCTCTGCGAGATCGCGGAAGCGGTCGGGAAATGAAACAGCGCCACAAGCAGCGCGCAGATGCCACGCCACGAATCGAGAACCTGGAAGCGCTCGCCGGCTATCGTACCGGCATGGGTCGACACCACGGCATCGGACGGATTAAGAAACGCGGCCTGCGTCATGATGATACAAATCCTGTCTTGCCGTGGCACCCGGGCGGCGCCGTTTGGTCTCCCCAGGCCGTGACTGGCATCTTCCATGCCGGTTCTGTAGTTGTTGCACCCGATGAAAACGAGGACCAGTAATGGCGACCAAGAACATCGACCATGCCTTCACCGCCCGTTCCAAAACGGGTGGCGCCCTTGAGCCGACCTATTCCGGCGCGCTGTCGTTCATGCGGCGCAAATACACCAAGGACGTGAAGGGCGCGGACGCAGTGGTATGGGGCATTCCCTTCGACGCCGCCGTCACCAACCGGCCCGGCGCCCGTTTCGGGCCGCAGGCGATTCGCCGCGCATCGGCGATCCTCGACAATGACCCGCAATATCCATTTTCGCGCGATCTGTTCGAACATCTCGCGGTCGTCGATTACGGCGACTGCCTGCTCGACTCCGGCAATCACCAGAAAACGCCGGGCACGATCGAGCGCGAAGCGGCGAAGATCCTGAAATCAGGCGCCTTTCTTTTGACGCTGGGCGGCGACCATTTCGTCACCTGGCCGCTCCTCAAGGCACATGCCGCCATCCACGGGCCGCTCGCTTTGGTGCAGTTCGACGCGCATCAGGATACCTGGGAGGATGACGGCAAACGCATCGACCACGGATCCTTTGTCGGCCGTGCGGTCAAGGAAGGCATCATCGATCCGGACCGTTCGATCCAGATCGGCATCCGCACCCACGCCCCTGATACGTTCGGCATCAAGATCCTCTACGGCCACGAAATCGAGGAGATGCGCGCCTCCGACATCGCCTACGCCATCGTCGACCGCACCGGCGGCAAGAAGACCTACCTCACCTTCGACATCGACTGCCTCGACCCGGCCTATGCGCCCGGAACCGGCACGCCGGTGGCTGGCGGACCGTCCTCGGCGAAGATCCTGTCGACGCTGCGCCAGCTCAACCAGGTCGATATTGTCGGCGCCGATGTCGTGGAGGTTGCGCCGGCCTACGATCACGCCGATATAACGGCGATCGCCGGCTCGATGGTGGCCATGCAGTATCTCGGCCTGCTGGCCGAACGAAAGGCACGGCAGGATGAGATGAACAACGGCAATCACAACGGTGCCGCGGTGAATCACGGTAACGGCATATAGTCTCGGAATATCAGGGAATTTGATCAGGTCATGAAACCGAAAATCTTCATCGACGGCGAGCACGGTACCACCGGCCTCCAGATCCGGGCGCTGCTTGCCGAGCGAGGCGACCTGGAGATCATTTCAATCCCCACCGAGCGCCGCAAGGAAACGGCGGCGCGCGCCGAATTCCTCAATGCCGCCGATATCGCGATCCTGTGTCTGCCGGACGATGCGGCGAAGGAGAGCGTCTCGCTGATCGCCAACGACACCACCAAGGTCATCGATGCGTCGACCGCGCATCGTGTCGCCGAAGGCTGGGCCTATGGCTTCGCCGAGATGGACAAGGATCAGGCGAAAACCATCGCCACGGCCAAGCGCGTCGCCAATCCCGGCTGCTGGCCGCAGGGACCGATCGCCACGCTGAGGCCACTGGTCACATCAGGCCTGCTGCCGGCGGATTTCCCCATCACCGTCAACGGCATTTCCGGCTATTCGGGCGGCGGACGCCCGATGATCGAGGACTATGTCGCCAAGGGCGAGGACGCCTCGGAGTTCCTGCCCTATGGCCTGACGCTGCAGCACAAGCATGTGCCGGAACTGCGGGCCTATGCAAAACTGTCGCATGACCCGATCATGCAGCCGGCGGTCGGCAATTTCGCCCAAGGCATGATCACAGTGGTGCCGCTGCAACTGGGCGGCCTCGAGCATGTGCCGACAGGCGCGGAGCTTCATGCCGCCATTGCCGACCATTTCGCCGCCATCAAGGGCGGCGTGGTCGAGGTGGCGCCCTATGCACATCTGGAGCGCATGCCGGAGATCGATCCCGAGATATACAACGGCACCAACCGCATGAAGGTCTACGTCTTTGCCAACGACAAACGCGCGCAGGCGCTGCTGCTGGCGGTCTATGACAATCTCGGCAAGGGTGCCTCGGGTGCAGCCGTCCAGAACATGGACCTGATGCTCGGCCTTTGATGGACGCACCAGCCTTTCCGGCGCGCTGGAAAGTCAGCGCGCCGGACCTCATTGCCGAAACCTTTTCGAGCCGTATCTGGAAGGTTGTTCGCGACGACGGCTCGCCGGCCGTCGTCAAGGCGCTCAAGCCTTTCGACGATGTCGCCGACGAGCTGCGCGGCGAGCATTTCCTCGCCTGGCGGCGCGGCGAAGGCGCGGTGCGCCTGCTTGGCCGCGACGGCCACCGCATATTGCTCGAATATGGCGGCGACACCCTGCTTACGCGGGTTCTCGATGAACAGGGCGACAATGCCGCGACCGCGATCGCGGCCGAGGTGATGACGAAACTGTTTTCACCATCGCAACACCCTTACCCGCCCGAGTTGCAGCCGCTCAGGGAGAGGTACGCCAGCCTGTTCAGGAAAGCCGCAACCGACAAAGACGCGGGTCATGCCAGCATCTATGTCGAGGCTGCGTCGACCGCCGGACGGCTGCTGGATAATCCGCACGATATCAGGCCCTTGCATGGCGATCTCCACCACGACAACATCCTGCACGGGCCGCGCGGCTGGCTGGTGATCGATCCGAAAGGTGTGCTCGGCGATCCCGGCTTCGACGCCGCCAACATGTTCTACAACCCGCTCGACCGGGACGATCTTTGCCTCGATCCGGAGCGGATCGCGCATATGGCCGAAGTCTTTGCCAGGACACTGGGCCAGGCACCGCCGGCCATCCTCGACCACGCCATCGCCTATGGTTGCCTGTCGGCCGCGTGGCACCGCGAGGACGACAATGCGGTCGAGGAGAACCGCGAACTGTCGATCGCCGAGGCGATCCGGGCAGTGCGGCTCACCTTCTGAGCGCCGCAGTCACATAGCGTTAGACGTAGCGAGGCAGTTCGACTGCAAAGTAGACTATTGCAGCTGCCAAGAGACCAAAGAGAATGTATCTGCGTTTCATCGGTGGCCGTGTCGGCAGTGGATAGGCGCCCTTGGTGCCGCGCCAATGCGCGGCGGCAAAGCCCAGCACGATCAGTGCAAAAGCTTGATGGGTCAGTGCCATATGCAGCGGCACCTGCATCAGCAGCGTACCGACGCCGATCGAAGCCTGCACCAGCACCAGCACAAACAACAGCGTCGCGCGGCGGGCATGGGTCGAGCCGGGCAGCCGCCGACGTGTGGCGATCATGTGCCAGAGCGCGACGGCGAAGACCGTATAGGCGCCGAGCCTATGGATGAACTGCACCGTCTTCGGACTTTCGAAGAAATTGCGCCACGCCGGCTCGAGGATCAGCAAATCACCCGGGATGATCTTGCCGTCCATCAGCGGCCAGGTGTTGTAGCTCAGGCCGGCGTCGAGCCCGGCGACCAGGCCGCCGAGGTAGATCTGGACCAGCGCCAGGAACACGATGAAGCCGGCCAGACGCTGCGTCGAGCGATCGGCGGCGGGCTCCGAATGCGGCGCCAGCCCACGCGCGACGACCATGGTGGCGGTAAAGATCAGCGCCGCCAGCGTCAGGTGCGTCGCCAGCCGATACTGGCTCACGGACACACGGTCGACCAGGCCTGAGGCCACCATCCACCAGCCGATAGCGCCCTGCAGGCCGCCGAGAAGCAGAATGCCGACCAACTTTGGCCCCAGGCCGCGCTCGATACGGCGGCTCCCCCAGAAGACCAGCAGCGGCAAGGCGAAAACCAAGCCGACGCTGCGCGCCAAGAGACGGTGCGCCCACTCCCACCAGAAGATCGACTTGAACGCCTCGATGCTCATGCCCTTGTTGAGCTCGGTGTATTGCGGGATCTGCTGGTAGCGCTGGAATTCCTCCTGCCACTCGGCGTCGTTGAGCGGCGGGATGATACCGTGGATCGGTTGCCATTCGGTGATCGACAGGCCGGACTCCGTAAGCCGCGTGGCGCCGCCGACCACCACCAGGGCAAACAGCACCAGAAGCACGACATAAAGCCAGCCACGCACAAGCGCGCGGTTGTGCAGGTCGCGGTCGCGGGCGACGTATGGCGCGGCGGCTGATACGGCAGCCATGATCTTGTCCCGTCCGGTTGAGGTGGCGGATTGGTGAACCATCGCATTCGTGCTGGCAAGACCATGCAGCGCGGCACGCCGTCGCGCCCGATGTCGCGGGTTGCGCCTGTCCGGCGTTCGGCCTAAGCGGTAGCGATCAACGAGGCCGAGCCATGCCCATTCGCCTGAAAAAGCTGATCGGAATGTTCCTGCTGGTGGCACTGGTCATCATCTATGCCCTGGTCGCATCGATCGTTGCCGTCGCCCGTCTGTCGGAATCGGGCGCGCTGGTGCACTTCCTGTTCTTCCTGTTCAGCGGCCTGCTCTGGGTGCTGCCGGCGATGGGCATCATCAAGTGGTTGATGCTGGAACCGCGGGCGAAGCGCTGAAACGGGCTGGCCCGGTTGCAGAGGCATAGACGGCTGGATCAACGCGCACGGCGGATTGACGGCAACCCCCCGGTCAGATGGTGACGACCATCTTGCCGGCATTGGCGAGCGGCGTCGTCACGCCCGACAGCATGGTGCGGATATGGGCGAGGTTCTGGTAGCGGCCATTGATCGAAATGCGCGGCAAGGCATGCAGGAAGCCGGCATGTTCGGCGCGCAGCACGCCATGGCGGGTCGTCACGGCGGAGACATAGCCGGCGTCGCGGGCAAAGCCGACTTCTCGGCAGCCGACCGCGCTTGCATAGCCATAGGGATAGGCGAAATGGAGTGGTTCGCTGCCAAGCTCTGCTCGCAACATGTCCTTCACGGCGTCGATCTCGCGCCGCGCATCGGCCTCGGAGAGCCGCTTCAGATTGCTGTGATTGATCGTATGGGCGCCGATCGTGACCAGCGGATGCGCGGCGACGGTGCGGATCTCATCCCAGTTCATCAGCGTCCGCAGGCGCGAGGCATCCGCGTCGACGCCATTTGATCTGGCGAGATCGCGCAGCACGGTGCGCAGATCTTCCTCGCGAACCTCGGTGGCGAGGTAGGCGTGCAACCGGGTTATGGCCTGGCTTTTCCGGGCCGAGGTCGCGCAATCGATCACCGCCGGACCATTCGAGGTCGACAAAGTCAGGCGGTCGGACGCGTTGACGATATCCTCGGCCACATCCCACCACAGATCGGCGGTGCCGTCGATCAGCCCTGGCGCCACATAGATGGTCACCGGCGCGCCGTGCTTCTCCAGCACCGGCAGGGCCTCGGTCATGTTGTCGCGATAGGCATCATCGGCGGTGATGGTGGCGAACCGGCCGCCCTTGCCGCCTGCCTTGATGCGCTCCACGGCCTCGTCCATCGAGACGAATACATAGCCGTCCGCCTTCATGTCGGCGATCACGGCGTCGAGGAAACTGGGCGCGATGTTGAGGTGCCGGTTGACGCTGTCGGGCTTTTCCGGTGTCGCCGTCACGCGGTGCAGCATCAGGATGGCGCCGATGCCGCCGACAAACGGCCTGGCCAGCGGTGCGAGGCCGGTATAGCGGGCGACGTTGAGCGCCAGCTTCCGGATTGCCTCCCCACCGTCGATCATTCATTCACCTTTTGCGCCTAGGCTGATCCAAGCACGGAATACGCCTGAGCGCGCCCCAAATCGGGATCAATACGCCTTAAGGATTGAGGTATGGTTGACGCAATGGCGTCATTTGACGGCAATCGGCTCGCGGCGACCGAGGCTTCGCCACGCGCCCTGCCGAAGGACACCGCCGGGCCATCGGTCTCCGTTGCAGCAGCCGATGGGCTCGCGGCCTATGCAGGGTTCTGCCGCTCGGCGATTTATGCGCCGGCACAGGGCGCGACATGGATCCTGAACTGGGCCGCGCAGTTCGAGCCCGATCTGTTGGTGGCGACGCTCACTCTCGGAGGCAAGCCGGTCTTCGCGCTGGCGCTGGAAGTTGTCAGCCAGGGGCCGTTCCGGGTCGCCCGTTTCATGGGTGGCCGCCATGCCAATGGCAATTTCGCGGCCGCTGACCCGCAATGGCTGGCCAGGGCGGAGAGCGCGGCCGTCGGATCAGTGTTTCGGGCCATCGCCAAGGCTCGGCCCGACATCGATCTCATCGCGCTGGAACGATTGCTGCCCGATCTCGATGGCATCGCCAATCCGCTCGCATCGCTCGATCATTTCGCCAGCCCCAATCTTTCGCTGGCCATCGACCTTGGCGGGGGCTTCGAGGCGCTGCTGCTGCGCGCTAGCGGCAAGCGCAAACGCAAGAAACATCGGTCGCAGATGCGCAAATTCGACGCCGTCGGCAGCCATCGGCGCATCGAGGCGCGCAGCCCCGACGAGGTGGAGCGATTGCTCGACGCCTTCTTCGGGATGAAGGAGCTCCGCTTTCGCAGGATGGGCATTGCCAATGTCTTCGGCGGCGACCAGACGCGCGCCTTCTTCCGGGCGCTGTTCACGCAGGCCCTGGCCGAGGACACGCCCTCGTTCGTGCTGCATGGCTTGGAGGTTGCCGGCAAGCTGCGCGCCATCACTGGATCGAGCCGCTGCGGCAAGCGCCTGATCTGCGAGTTCGGCGCGATCGCCGAGGACGATCTCTCGCACAGCAGTCCCGGCGATTTCCTGTTCTTCGACAACATCCAGGAAGCCTGCGAGACGGGTTTCGCCGTCTATGATTTCTCCGTCGGCGACGAACCCTACAAGCGGCAGTGGTGCGATGTCGAAACCAGGCATTTCGAGGTGCTGGTCCCACTGACGCTGAAGGGCCGCGCGCTGGCGCAGACGCTTCGCCAGGGCGCGCGGTTGAAGGCTTTCGTCAAGAACAGCCCGACGATCTGGAAACTGACCAAGATGCTGCGCCGCAAGGCAGCCGGACAGGCAGCGCAAGCCGCCACGGACGACGAAAACTAGCCGTCAGAAATTGAGAGCCTCGCGGAGCGCCGGACCCGCCCTGACGCGCAGATCGAGATCGGCCTCGATATGGTCGATGTGATGCAGCATCAGCTGGCTGGCCCGTTCGCAATCGCTGCTCTCCAGCGCTCCGACAATTTTCGTGTGCTCGCTGTGCCCGCAGGCTGACACGCCAGACCGCCCGTAAAGCGCGATGACAAGCGAGGAGCGCGCGACCAGTTCCTCCATGAAGCGCTGCAGGATGCCGTTGCCGGCGACCGAAGCAAGCAGCAGATGGAAATCGCCGGACGCCTTGATCTCGGAACGCCGCGCGGTCGGACCGCGTTCGGCAATGAAGCGGCCCTCCTCGTCGAGTTGCGCCCTGAAGGCCGCGATGTCGGCGGCGGTGACGCGCCCGCAGGCGGCAACGGCAATGCCGGGCTCGATCAGCCGGCGCGAGGCGAACACCTGGCGCGCCTCCTCGGGCGAGGGGTTGGCGACGAACGCGCCGCGGTTGCGCTCCGTGCGCACCAGGCCTTCGAAGGACAACATCTGCAGGGCCGCGCGCGCCACGGTGCGCGACACATCGAACAGCGTGCCGACCTCGCCCTCGGACAGCTTGGTGCCCGGCGCCAGCCGGCGGTCGACGATGGCGTCGCGCAGATTGTCGCGGATCGCCTGTGCGCGATCCTGATTGGCGCTGTCGGTGGAATAGATGTGATCGGCAATATTCATGGCGATGATGTTCCCGCACCCTTCTAACGCGACTCGCCGTCTGCGCACGAGAGGCAAAGTGAACACAAAGCCGGAAAAGATTGCATACGATTTTTGTGCAGATCGCGCACAATAGCCCATAATTTGTGCAATGCACAAGACAGCCCGCCAGATAGGCAACCGCAGGCAGGCCTGATTTTCCAGACAATTCAAATGCTTGGCCAGTCACCCCGATATTGGCACGCATGATGCATTGGTTAATGCGACCAAACGGGGAAGCCTGAATGTCCAAAGCCGCCGAGATCGACATCGTGTCCGTTTCGAAAGTCTATGGAACGACGACCGCCGTCGAGGATATCAGCCTGAAGATACCGGCGGGCACCTATTGCTGCCTGCTCGGCCCCTCCGGCTGCGGCAAGACCTCGACGCTGCGCATGATCGCCGGCCACGAAAGCATCTCGTCCGGCGATATCAGGCTCGGCAACGCCGTCGTTACCGACCTGCCGCCGGCCAAGCGCGGCACGGCGATGATGTTCCAGTCCTATGCGCTGTTTCCGCATCTCGACCTCATCGACAATGTCGCCTTCAGCTTGAAGATGAAGCGCGTCGACAAGGAAAAGCGCCGCGCCAAGGCGCTCGACATGCTGAAGCTGATGCAGATGGAGGCCTATGCGACGCGCCGCCCGGCGCAGCTTTCCGGCGGCCAGCAGCAGCGCGTCGCGCTCGCCCGCGCCCTGATCACCGATCCGGAAGCACTGCTGCTCGACGAGCCGCTTTCGGCGCTCGATCCGTTCCTGAAGATCCGCATGCGCGCCGAGCTGAAGAGATTGCAGATGTCGCTCGGCATCACCTTCGTGCACGTCACCCACAGCCAGGAGGAGGCGATGGCGCTTGCCGACCTGATCGTGGTGATGAATGACGGCCGTATCGAACAGGCGGCGCCGCCGCGCGACGTGTTCGAGCGGCCGGCCACGGCCTTCGTCGCGCGCTTCATGGGCGACCACAACGTCATCTCCGGCCGGGTCACCGGCAGCCGAGACGGCATGGTCGTCTTCGACGTCAATGGTGGCGGCACGCTCGCCGCCAGCGGCAAGCCGCAGCAGGCGGGCGCCTCGATCGACATCGCCATCCGCACCGACCATGTGCGCATCGGCGCGGCACCCGCGCCCGGGCTCGGCTTCACCGGCATCGTCGCCAACATCGAATATCGCGGCGCCACCGTGAAGCTCTCCGCCACCGGTGCCGGCATCGACGATTTCACCGTCATCATCGACGATTCCGAGTTCTTCGCCAGACCCGTCGCCATTGGCGACGCCGTACCGCTCGCCTGGGATGCCGAGGATGCGATCGTCCTCGGCCGCCTTCATTCATGACATCAACCAAGCAAAACAAGACAGGGGAATAGACATGACAGACACAGTGCAAACCAAGACTGGCATCTCGCGCCGCTCGCTGCTCAAGACGGGTGCGGCCGCCGTCGGCCTCGCCGCCGGATCGGGCGTCATCACCGGCTTCCCGACCATCTGGGCGCAGTCCAACATCACGCTGCGGCAGTTCGGCACCGGCGTGTCGAACCTCAACGCCATCGCCGACAAGTGCAAGGCCGACCTCGGCATCACACTGGAGATGACGGCGACCGATTCCGACGCCGCCGCCCAGCGCGCCGTGACCCAGCCCGACAGCTACGACATCGCCGATATCGAATACTGGATCTGCAAGAAGGTGTTCCCCACCGGCGTGCTGCAGCCGATGGATGTCAGCAAGCTGAAATATTACGACGAGCTGGTGCCGCTGTTCAAAACCGGCAAGCTCACCCCCGACAGCGTGATCGCGCAGGGCACCGCGCCGCACACGGTGGGTTATGTCGAGGCGCAGGACTCCAAGACCTTCGCCAAGGCGCCGACCAACTGGTTCACCATGGTGCCGACCATCTACAACGCCGACACGCTGGGCATCCGTCCCGACCTCGTCGGCCGCGACATCACCAGCTGGGCCGACATCATGGACCCGGCCTTCAAGGGCAAGACAGCCATCCTCAACATCCCGTCCATCGGCATCATGGATGCCGCCATGATCATGGAAGCCAGCGGCAACATCAAATATGCCGACAAGGGCAACATGACCAAGGACGAGATCGACAAGACGATCGACTTCCTGATCAAGGCCAAGCAGGGCGGCCAGTTCCGCGCCTTCTGGAAGTCCTTCGACGAGAGCGTCAACCTGATGGCGTCGGGCGAAGTCGTCATCCAGTCCATGTGGTCGCCGGCAGTGGCCGCCGTGCGCTCCAAGGGCATCGCCTGCCGCTTCCAGCCACTCAAGGAAGGCTACCGCTCATGGGGCGGCGGTCTCGGCCTTGCCGCCCACCTCAAGGGCGCCGAACTCGACGCCGCCTATGAATACATCAACTGGTACACGTCGGGCTGGGTCGGCGGCTACCTCAACCGCCAGGGTTACTACTCGGCCAACATGGTCTCGGCCAAGAAGTTCATGACCGAGGACGAGTGGGGCTACTGGATCGAGGGCAAGCCGGCCAAGGGCGAGATCAAGGCGCCCGACGGCACCGTCATGGAAAAGGCCGGCGCCGTGCGCGATGGCGGCTCCTTCGAAGAGCGCATGGGCAAGGTCGCCTGCTGGAACTCGGTGATGGACGAGGACCGCTACATGGTGAAGCGCTGGAACGAGTTCATCGCGGCGTAAGGCTGCGCCTCTCCTCTTCCCCTTCTCCTGCTGGAGAAGGGGAAGGCAGCTCCGCCCGGACAGCACCCGCACCGAGAGCCTAGATGACAGTCGCCCTCGAACGTCCCACCATAGCCGCCAGTCCCATCAGGCGTCGCCGTCGCTTTTCGCTCGGCGCCGTCACGCCCTATCTGCAGTCGGCTCCGCTGGCGCTGATCCTCGGCGCGTTCCTGCTTTTGCCCATCATCATGATCGTCGTCGTGTCCTTCTGGGATTACGACTTCGCCGCCATGTATCCGGATTTCCTGACAACCAACTATTCCGACGTGCTGGGCTCCTGGGTCACCTGGAAGACCTATCTCAATACCATCAAATTCGCGGCCATCGTCTGGGCGCTGACCTTGTTCATCGGCTTCTGGGTCGCCTATTTCCTCGCCTTCCACATTCGCACCACCGCCATGCAGATGGTGCTGTTCCTGGTCTGCACCGTGCCGTTCCTGACCTCCAACATCATCCGCATGATCTCGTGGATCCCGGTGCTCGGCCGCAATGGGCTGATCAACTCGACGCTGGTGCATATGGGCCTGGTGCCAAAACCCATCGAATGGCTGCTCTATTCCGAATTCGCGGTCGTGCTCGCCATGGTGCACCTCTACACGCTGTTCATGGTGACGCCGATCTTCAATACGCTGATGCGCATCGACCGCTCACTGGTCGAGGCCGCCCGCGACGCAGGCGCCTCCGGCTGGCAGGTGCTCTGGAACGTCATCATTCCTCTGGCCAAGCCCGGCATGGCGATCGGCACCATCTTCGTCGTCACGCTGGTGATGGCCGATTTCTCCACCGTGCAGGTGATGTCGGGCGGCCAGAGCGCGTCCGTGGCGCTGATGATGAAGAACCAGATGTCGCTGCTGCAATATCCGGCCGCCGCTGCCAACGCCGTGGTGCTTTTGGTGCTAGTGCTCTTGATGGTCGCCGGCATCCTGCGCATCGTCGATATCCGCCGGGAGCTTTGACGTGAGCCACGAGAAACGCACCCTCGAATTTTATGTGCTGGCGGCCTTCTTCGCGCTGTTCGTGCTGTTCCTCTACGGCCCGCTGTCGGCGATCCTGATCCTGTCGTTCCAGGGCGAGACCGGGGGCCTCACCTTCCCGCTCAACGGCGTGTCGCTGCACTGGTTCGTTAATCTGTTCGAGCGCCAGTCGGTCGGCGATTTCGGCGGCAGCTTCAAGCGCTCGCTGGTGCTGGGGCTGATGGTGATGGTCGTCACCGTCATCGTGTCGCTGCTGGCGGGCCTTGCCTTCCGCCGCAAGTTTCGCGGTGCCACCGCCCTGTTCTATTTGGCGGTCGCCAGTCTCGTCGTGCCCTCCATCATCATCTCGCTGGGCATCGGCGTCGTCTTCCAGCAGGTCGGCTTGCGCCCAGCCTGGTATACCTCGGCCTTCGGCGCGCAGCTGACCTGGACCTTGCCGTTCGGCGTGCTCATCATGTTCGCCGTCTTCAACCGCTTCTCGCCGGCCTATGAGGAGGCCGCGCGCGATCTCGGCGCCACCTCCTGGCAGACCTTCGTCCATGTCGTGCTGCCGATGATCACGCCGAGCCTGATCGGCGTCGGCCTGTTCGGCTTCACGCTCTCTTACGATGAGTTCGCGCGCACGCTGATGACATCGGGAACCTTCAACACGCTGCCGCTCGAGATCTATGGCATGACCACCAATGTCACGACGCCGGTGCTCTACGCGTTGGGCACGGTGACCACCGTGTTCTCCTTCCTGGTGATCCTGGCGACGCTGGGCGCCATCCTCTATGTCGGCCGCCGCCGGGCGAGAGCATGACCGTGCAGATCCTGGTAGTGAACCCCAACACGACGGCGAGCATGACCGAGACCATCGCGGCCGCCGCGCGCGGCGTCGCTGGCGTCCGGACTGAAGTCGTCGCCGTCACCTCGTCCACGGGGCCAGCCTCGATCGAAGGCTATTATGACGAGGCGATGGCCGTGCCGGGTCTTTTGATGGAGATCGCCGCCGGCGAACGCCGCGGCGTGCAGGCGGCGATCATCGCCTGTTTCGACGACACCGGCCTCGACGCCGCGCGGGCCATGGCCGCCATTCCCGTCATCGGCATCTGCGAGGCGGCACTCAGCATGGCCTCCTTCATCGCCCAGCGCTTCACCGTCGTAACCACCACCGAACGCTCGCGCGTGCCGGTGGAGGGGCTGGTGCAACGCTACGGCATGGCCGGACGGGCGCGTGTGCGCGCCGCCGACATTTCGGTGCTGGCGCTCGAGGATCCGGCATCGGGAGCAGTTGGCAAGCTGCGCGACGAGATCGCCCGGGCCGTGGAGCAGGATCGTGCCGAGGCGATCGTGCTTGGCTGCGCCGGCATGGCGGACCTTGCGCACCAGTTGCAGGCGGATTTCGGACTGCCTGTCATCGACGGTGTCGGCGCCGCGATCAAGCAGGCCGAAGCGCTCATTGCGCTCGGCCTTTCGACATCGAAGCGCGGCGCCTATGCCAGCCCGCTGGCCAAGCCCTATCGCGGTATGCTGAAATCGTTCTCGCCCGGAGCTGTCGCCGCGGAGTGAGCACCATGAATCGAACCGTCCGCACGCTGTCGCTGGGGGAATTGACCGACCTCATCGACTGGGCGGCTGCGGAGGGCTGGAATCCCGGCCTGGAAGACGCGGCGATGTTCCAGGCGGCGGACCCGGAGGGTTTCATCGGTGCCTTTGTCAGGGATGAAATGGTCGCCGCGATCTCGGCGGTGGCCTATGGACAGGATTTCGGTTTCATCGGCCTTTACATCTGCCGCCCGGACATGCGCGGCAACGGCCACGGCAAGGCGGTGTGGACCGCGGGCATGGACAGGCTGGCCGGGCGCACCATCGGCCTCGATGGCGTCGAGGAGCAGCAGGCCAACTACCGCAGCAAGGGGTTCGAGCCGGTCTACGAGACCATCCGCTACAGCGGACGACCCGCGGCCCTGCCCGTCCGCGCCGAGCGGCCTAGCATGGCGAGTGCGCAACCGACGCCCGACATCATCGCCTATGATGCCCTTTGCTTTCCCGCGCCCCGGCGGTCCTTCCTGCAGCGATGGCTGCAACCGCCACATCATCATGCCGTAACGGCGATCACGTCGCGGGGAACGGCTGGCTATGCGGTGGCGCGAGCCTGCCGCAGCGGCTTCAAGATCGGCCCACTTTTCGCCGACGACGAGCAGACCGCGCTTGAATTGCTCGGGGAGCTGGCGGGCGCGTGCAAGGGTGGCGAATTGAACATCGACGTGCCGGCCACCCAGGTGGACTTCATCGCGGCGCTCGAGGCGGCGAGCTTCACACCGACCTTCAGCACCACCCGCATGTACAAGGGCGCGCCGCCGAGGCTCGATGCCAAGAGGGTATTCGGCGTGACGACGCTGGAGCTGGGATAGGTGGGGCGCGCCGCTGAACGCGGTCTTTTCAGGCCGCGGAGCGCCGTCCCGGAGTGCCAGGCGGCTCGTGGCCAATCGGCGTCACCAGCGTCAGGTCGGGGTAACCGCTCTCGATCAGATTGACCGCGGCCTTGGTGACCTCGTCGTCCGGTTCGAGCATGGACAGGAACACCTCTGTGGCATCGGCCCCGAGACGGCTGATGCCTTGCGCGTCGGCCGGCCCGCATTCGACCACCACCAGATCATAGGCGGTGGTCAGTGACTGCATGATGATCGGCAGCCGGTCGGCGGCGCGCATGGCGCGGACCGGATCGGCGGTGCCGACCGGGATAACGTGGCAGTCCGAATAGAGATCGGCATGGATGACGTCGCTGAACTGCGCCTGCGAGGCGAGCAGGTCAGTGATGCCGGGGAAAAGCCCGCTGTCCAGCATCGGCCGCGAGGCGGCACCCGAGGCGGTGAGGTCGAGCAGCAGGACGCGCAGGCCGGCGTCGGACACCTCGCGCGCCACCAGGATCGCCGATGCGGCTGCCTCGTCGCCTTCGGGCGAAACGAATATGGCGCGGGCGGCCCCGCTGGCGATCAGCTTTTCCGCCGCCTTCTCGATGTCGATTTCACCCAGCACCGAGCGCGGCCGCTGGACCTCTACAACCGGCTCCGGCTCGGTGACCGATTCGACTTCGGCGACAGGCTCGGCCTTGACGGCAGGCTCGGGCTCGGCAAAGGGCCGCGGTTGCGCCACTATCTCCGGGTCCGCAGCCGCCTCGGACCATTGCGCCTCGGCGCCAGGATTGGCGAACCCGCCGGCGACAGCCGGCTCCAGGCGGGCAGATGGCTCAGGGGCGTCCGGCTGCTGGCGCGCCGTTGCCGGCATAGCCACTTCGTCGATCGGCGCAAAACGGGTGCCTGGAGCCGGGCGCATGGCGCGGCCCGAGAAGAGTTCGCGCAACAGCGTGAATATGGCCGCCAGCAGAAGCGAAGCCGCCGCAGCTGCCCCAACGATCGGCCCAATTTTGGGGAAGTATGGCTCGGAGGGCACCGAAGCCGGTGAGGCGATGCGGGCGTCGACCGGCACATAATTGCGGTCCTGACGCGAAGCTGCCTCGCGGTAATTGGTCAGATAGAGCTCGAGCTGCTGGCGCTTGGCGGCGGCGTCGCGCTGCAGCGCGTCGAGATCGACCTGCTGTTCGCCGGCCTGCGCCGAAGCCGCCTTCAGTTGGTTGACGTCGGAGACGAGCTGGCTTTCGCGCGCCTTGGCGGCGTCGGCCTGCATCACCAGGCCCTTCATGATCTTCTGGGCTTCGCTGCGGATCTGCGCGTCGAGATCGGCGAGCTGTGACTTTGCGGCGCGAACGCGCGGGTGGTTGTCGAGCATCGTCGTCGACAGATCGGCGATGGTGGCGCGCAGCTCGGCCTGACGCTCCCGCAAACGCTGGATCAGGTCGGACGACAGCACTTCCGGCAGCGAATCCAGCGAGCCGCCATTCTGCAGCGCCTTGCGCACGCTGTCGGCGGTGCCTTCGGCCGCGGCGCGGTTGGCCCGCACCCGCGACAATTCGGTCGACAGTTCGGCCAGCTGCTGGGTTGCCAGGGTGGCATTGTTGCCGCCCATCAGCAGGTCGGACTGCGCGCGGTAGGCTGCGACCTTGGCCTCGGCATCCCTGACCTGCTTCGACAGGTCGGCGATCTCGGGCGCCAGAAAATCAGCCGCGGCAGTGTTCGATTCGCTCTTGGCCGCGCCCTGCCCCGCAATATAGGCAGCGGCAATGGCATCTGGGATGGCGGCGGCGAGCTTGGGATCCTCCGAGGAGAACTCGATGGCGATGATGCGGGTCTTTTCAACGCCGAAGACGTTGAGCTTCTCGCGCATCTTCTTCAACACGCGTTCGTCGGCCGGAACATCCATCGGGTCGTTCTTCAGCCCAAGCAGGATCAGCACGCGGCTGACCGCCGACATGTTGATCGTTTCGTCGAACTCACGCAGCCGCGCCAGACCGAGTTTCTGCGCCACCTGCTTGAGGATTTCGTTGGACGAAATGATCTGGACCTGGGTGGCGACGCCTTGTTCGTCGAGGATCGGCTTGTCGCCATCATTGTTGCTGCCGGCCGGACGGGTGTAGACGGATTCGCGCGGGGCGATTTCCACCTGCGTCTGGGCCTTGTAATGCTTGGTCGCGAACGAAGCGAACGCAAACGCCAGACCGGTCACCACCAGGACGAAGAGCAATATGCGCAGCCAGTTCCTCGCCAGGCTGGCGAAGAGCTGCCTGAGGTCAACGTCGACATCTGCGGCCGCGGGCTGAACGGACATGCATCCCTACTCCGAAACTGGGTCAGGATGCACCGTAAACAACTATGGTAACTCAGCCGTTAAGATCGCGGTAATACTCCATTAGGAATACTGGCCGCGCCCCAAGAAAAACGATAAAAATGGCAAAGCCCCTGCTTCGTGCAGCGCTATCGGCCGGCTCCTTTACCGGCCATTAACCCTAACAGGATGATAACGGACCCGATCCCAGATGTTTGCTGCGATGCCGCAGCGGCCAGTCGAAGGTACGTATCCGGTCATGAAAAGCACTGCTTCTCTCTTTCACGCTCTGCTTGCCGTATCGATGCTTGCCGGCTGCTCCAGCTACCGCCCGACGCCGGCTGCCTTCCACGAGGTCCTCGACCAGCCTTACCGTCTCGGCGCCGGCGACCGTGTCCGCGTCACCGTGTTCGAGCAGGATGGCCTGACCAACACCTACAGCGTCGACCAGTCCGGCTACCTCTCCTTCCCGCTCGTCGGCGCCATTCCGGCGCGTGGCCACACCGCGCAGCAGATGGAAAAGGAGATCGCCGACAAATTGCGGCAAGGCTATCTGCGCGACCCCGACGTCTCGGTCGAGATCGATCGCTACCGGCCGATCTTCGTCATGGGCGAAGTGGGTGCCGCCGGTCAGTATTCCTATGTGCCCGGCTTGACCGTGCAGAAGGCCATCGCCATTGCCGGCGGTTTCTCGCCACGCGCCAACCAGGAAAGCGTCGACATCACCCGCGACATCAACGGCAAGGTGATGACCGGCCGCGTGGTGACATCCGATCCGCTGCTGCCTGGAGATACCGTCTACGTCCGCGAACGCCTGTTCTGACAGACACCACGTGGCGGACAAGCTCAGGATCGTCCACTGCTTTCGTTCACCGGTCGGAGGAATTTTCCGGCATGTGCGCGACCTGACCGAAGCGCAGGTCGCCGCCGGCCATGTGGTCGGCATCGTCTGCGATTCGACCACGGGCGGCGAATTCGAGGAGCGCCTGTTCGAGCAGATGAAGGACATGCTGGCGCTCGGCATCCATCGCACGCCAATGCAGCGCCATGTCGGCCTGGGGGATCTCGCCTCGGCCCGGCGCACCTACAGGATCATCAAGGAATTGCGGCCGGACGTGTTGCATGGACACGGCGCCAAGGGTGGCGCCTATGCCCGTCTGTTCGGCTCATTGTTGCGGGTATCAAGGTCTCGCGTAGCCCGCCTTTATTCGCCGCATGGCGGCTCTCTCCACTATGACGAAACGACAGCCACGGGGAAGCTGTTCTTCGCGCTGGAGCGCTCCATGGCGCACTTCACCGATTGCCTGCTGTTCGTCTCGGACTACGAGCGGCGAACCTATCGCAGGAAGGTGGGCGAGCCGCCGATCCCTAACACGCTGGTCTACAACGGACTGCGCGCCACCGAATTCGAGCCGGTACTCATCGGACCCGATGCGGCGGATCTACTCTATATCGGCATGATGCGCGACCTGAAGGGGCCCGACATCTTCATCGACGCCCTGGCCGCCGCCGGCCCGCGGCTTGGCCGCGCGCTGAGCGCGGTGATGGTCGGCGACGGCGACGACCTGCCGCGCTACCACGCGCAGGTAAAGCGCCTGGGACTTCAAGGCCGTGTCCGCTTCCTGTCGCCAATGCCGGCCAGGGAAGCCTTCGGACTTGCCGAACTCGTCGTCGTTCCATCCCGCGCGGAAGCCATGCCCTATATCGTGCTGGAAACACTTGCCGCAGCAAGACCGATGATCGCCACCTCCGTCGGCGGCATACCGGAGATCTTCGGTTCCGGCTCCCCTGCCCTGATCCGCCCCGATCCGGCCGAACTGGCCGGCAAGATGAGCGAGGCGCTGGCCGACCTTGCCGCCTATGGCGCCCTGATGCCCGATGGCCCCGGCCTCAGGGCGCGCTTTGGCGCCGACGTAATGGCCGCCGAAATCGAGAAGGCCTATTTCGCCGCGCTCGGCAGGTAACGCCTGACCCTTTCCAAAGCCACGCGTTGTTTCAAGGGTTTCTTAGCTCTCTTTTGCTATTCACCCTGGGGAAGCTTGCGGACTGTTCCATGAATGAGATCGATCCCGCGCACCGCTTTTCACCCGAAGCGGTGCGTAAATTTGACGGCTCGACCGATGGCGATGCGCCCGGCGGCATGAACGACGTGGCCCGGCAGGTCGCGTCGCAATACCGGCGCGATACGATGTCGCCGATCATGGTCAGCGGCGTCCTGCGCATGGTTGAATTCGGGGTGCTGTTCCTCTCGGGGCTCTGCGTCTATTTCTACTTTGTCGGGTTCTTCAACTATCTCGCCTGGCAATATCCGGTGACGATCGCCGCCGCGTCCTTCCTCGCCGTGGTGCTGCTCGACGTCACCGACTGCTACCAGGTGGTTTCGCTGATGCGGCCGATCGCCAATTTCGGCCGCATCCTGCTGGTCTGGGCCGGCGCCTTCGCGCTGATGGCGTTGACAGCGTTCGTCATGAAGATGTCGGAAGATTATTCGCGGCTTTTGTTCGGCACCTGGTTCGTCGTCGGTTTCGTCCTCCTGTTCGGCCTCAGGCTGGTCATGTCGAGACTGATCCGGCGCTGGGCACGCGATGGCCGCATGGAGCGGCGCGCCGTCATCGTCGGCGGCGGCAAGGCGGCGGAAATCCTGATCCGCTCTGTCGAAAAGCAGCCTTACAACGATATCCGCATCTGCGGCATCTTCGATGACCGCTCCGACAAGCGCTCGCCGCCGATCGTTGCCGGCTATCCCAAGCTCGGCACAATTTCGGAATTGATCGAGTTCGCCCGCATCGCCCGTATCGACATGCTGATCGTGTCGCTGCCGCTGACCGCCGAAACGCGCGTGCTGCAACTGTTGAAGAAGCTGTGGGTGCTGCCGGTCGACATCCGGCTTTCGGCGCATTCCAACGCGCTGCAGTTCCGTCCGCGCGCCTATTCCTTCATCGGCTCGGTGCCGATGCTCGACATTTTCGACAAGCCGATCAACGATTGGGATTCGGTCGCCAAGCGCACCTTCGACATCGTTTTCTCGCTGATCGGAATCATCGTCTTCTCGCCGGTGATGCTGGCGACCGCGATCGCCATCAAGCTCGACAGCAAGGGACCGGTGCTGTTCAAGCAAAAGCGCCACGGCTTCAACAATGAGATCATCGAGGTCTACAAGTTCCGCTCGATGTACACGGATCGGTCGGATCCGACCGCCAAGCAGACCGTGACCAAGAACGATCCGCGCGTCACCCGTGTCGGCCGGTTCATCCGCAAGACCTCGATCGACGAACTGCCGCAGTTCGTCAATTCGCTGCTGGGCTCGCTGTCGCTGATCGGCCCGCGCCCGCATGCGATCGCCGCGCAGTCGCACAACCTTCTCTACAACGAGGTGGTCGACGGCTATTTCGCTCGCCACAAGGTCAAGCCCGGCGTCACCGGCTGGGCGCAGATCAACGGCTGGCGCGGCGAGATGGACACCAATGAGAAGATCCGCATGCGGACGGAGTACGACCTCTACTATATCGAGAACTGGTCGCTGCTGTTCGATCTCAGAATCCTGTTCCTGACGCCGATCCGGCTGCTCAACACGGAAAACGCCTATTGAGCGCGATTTCCCATGAACTGCCGCAGGCCGCGGTCAACGCCAAGCTGACCGCACTGATTTCCTCCAGTGCGGTGGTGGTCGGCATCCTTCTGTCCGGCTTCGTCATCAGCGAGCCGGCGCCTTACGAAATCTACATGGCCGCGCTGATCGCCATCTGGGCGCTCTTCGGCCTGCGGATTTCTCGCGCGGCCATGCCGCTGCTGGTGCTGCTGGTGACGATGAACATCGGCGGCATGATCTCGATGACGCAGATGGCGGACCTCGCCTTCACGCCGCTCTATCTCTCCGTGTCATTGTTTCTCGCCTTCAGCGCGGTGTTCTTCGCGTCGGTGACGGCCACGCAACCAGGCCTCTACCGGCTGATCTTCAATGCCTATGTCGTCTCGGCGGTGGCGACCTCGCTGCTCGGCATAGCCGGCTATTTCCATGCCTTCCCCGGCGCGGAGATGTTCACCAAATACGACCGCGCCGCCGGCGCCTTCCAGGACCCGAACGTCTTCGGGCCGTTCCTGGTGCTGCCCGGCATCTATCTGCTCTATCTGATCCTGACAGGTTCGGTCGCGCGCATGCCGCTGCTGGCGGTGCCGCTGCTGATCATCGCATTGGGCATCTTCTTCTCCTTCTCGCGCGGCGCGTGGGGCATGTTCGCCGTGTCGGCGGTACTGCTCACCGGCTGCCTGTTCCTGCAGAGCGCCAGCGGCAAATTCCGGCTGCGCGTGGTGATAATGACCATCGCCGCGCTGTCAATGCTGACGATCACCATCATCGTCATCCTGCAATTGCCCGGCGTGGCGGAGATGTTCTCCAGCCGCGCGCATCTCGAACAGAGCTATGACACCGCGCGCCTCGGCCGCTTCGCCCGCTACGCAATCGGCTTCCAGATGGCGATGGAGCGTCCGTTCGGCATCGGGCCGCTGGTCTTCGGCAAGATGTTCGGCGAGGACACGCACGACATCTGGCTGAAAATGCTGATGGACTATGGCTGGCTTGGCTTCGTGTCGTTCCTGACGCTTGTCGTCTGGACCATGGTGGCCGGGTTCCGCATCCTCCTGCGCGACCGGCCGTGGCAGCCCTATCTGTTGTGCGCCTATGTCGCCTTCATCGGCAATATCGGCCTCGGCACCTTCATCGACATCGACCACTGGCGCCACATGTATCTGTTGCTCGGGCTGGTGTGGGGCGCCATCGCCCTGGAGTACCGCCATCAGCGGCTGTCGCGGCCGGCATTTCCAGGTGCGCCGGCGATCGCATCCACGCAGGCGCGATAAACGCCGAATTTCGGTTGACCCGGGCAGGGTTATCACGATACATCGCGCTCGGTCCGGAGTGTAGCGCAGCCCGGTAGCGCACTTGACTGGGGGTCAAGGGGTCGTCGGTTCGAATCCGGCCACTCCGACCATTTTAAGACAAGGACTTGCCCCCAAAAGTCCACCTTCATTTTCCATCTCTAGGGTAACGCAGGGAGTACCACTCTCCCTTTCGGTGACGTCCAGCGAGCCGGCGGCGCATCGTTCGCGTCTGCCCGTCGGTCGGCACTTCTTATCCCGTTTGGATTCGGCACCGGTGCCTCTCGGACGTCTCGCGGTGGTGGATCGACATGTTCAAGCTCCGAGGGCGCTTGATTGTCGCGATGAGGGATTGGTGTCTTCTTCGGGTCGGGCTCCTTCGGAGGAGGATCTTTGATTTTGTTCCGCATATCCAGTTTCCTCCAACCCCTGCCGGCCTCAGGATTAGCCGCGGCGCTGCAACAGGGAAAACCGAATCGTCAGCCTCTTGTTCCGTTGTGCCCGTTAAAAACCCGCCACCGTGAGGCAGCGGGTGCTGGCGCGGAATGAGGCTGCGGAAATGACGCCGAAATTCGTCAGCGCACCTTGCGCTTGAGACACTACATCTTTCGGCGGGTAGTGAGCGGACGCTTCGGGTCAGCCAGCACAGCGCTCTCGAGCCCGACTGGTCAGCCCCAGCGGCCACCGCTGCTAGTATGTGCGCCCTTGTCGGTCATTGCCCGCCACCTTCCGACAGGGTGCCGGCGGACCGATCGCAAAGCTTCACCAATATCGCGTCGTACGCTCGGCCAGAGCCGGGCGGAGCTTTACCCAGAGCCGCCTGGGCTCAGGGAGCAGGTGCGCCTTCGTGGATAGATTTCCGGACCTCGGAGCGGAACTCAGGCGTATCGTGTTCCCCATGAACAGACACAGCGTGTTGTACCGCAGCCTCGATCAGTTCGTCCTCCCGATCTGCGGAGATTGCAACGGTGCATTTCATTTCGCTCGGGAATTCTCGGCAGTCAATGTATTTGCGTGCCATAGGTTCCTCCTCGAAATCTCGCTGTTTTCGGCGACCAAACAGCATACTCCTGCCCGCTGACGCAAACAATCTACGTCTATCGGGGGTAGTCTCTCAGTTTGAAATTATTGCGGACAAGGGCGCCAGTTCAATCGAGCTTCTGTATGCGCCCCTTTTCGAGGCGGAACACCCCGCTGTTCCCGCCTTGGCGCTCGAAATCGCTCTGAAGTTCATCCCATGTGCCAAGATACTGGCTGCAATCGGCGCAGCTGATCGGCGTTGAAGGTTGAGCGTCTGTTGGAATCTGCAGACGGATGATGCCGCAATAGGGGCACTCCAATAGATGGTCCAGATACTCGCCGGCCATGATCACTTTCAGCACCCCGCCCGGAACTATCGGGCGAGCAAGCCGCGAACGCAAGGGCTGCAGTACAAAACTACAAGCCGGCGCTCCCTGCCTTCTTCAAGGCGCGGGCGTGGAAAAGAAGCGAAGAACAGTTAGGCCCCAGCAGTCGCACCAGGTCTAGCGCCTGCTCCTCTGATATCCCGGTTTCGATCACCAGGGCTTTTGCGACCTGAGCTTGCCTGATTGAATTGGGATTGGTTTCCGCCACGTCTTGCGCTCCCTGGTGAGGCGGGAGCGCAATGCGGTCTCTCAGCCGGGCGCGCCTTTTGCTAGTTGCACCCGATGTCACCCAAACTAGCGTAGAGATTCGATTAGGCAACTCTATCGGGCGAGGTCGTCAGATTTTCGGCCATGCGGAGCATCGCTCGATCGCTATTGGCAGACATCAATCCATTCGGCGCCGGTAAGGTCGACCATGCGCTGCGGTGCAATCCGTACCGCGGCATTGGTGGCGCCCGCGGCGGGCACCACCTCTTGGAATTCCCGCAGCGAGACGTCGCAATAGATCGGCAGCGGTGCCGGCAGGCCGAACGGGCAGACGCCGCCGACAGGATGGCTCGTGGCGGCAACCACTTCGTCCGCGTCCAGCATGCGCGGCTTGCCGCCGAACTGGTCCTTGAACTTGCGATTGTCCAACCTGGCGATGCCGCTGGTCACCACCAGCATGGTGCGCTCGCCGACGCGTAGGCAGATCGTCTTGGCGATCTGCGCCGGCAGGACGCCGTGCGCCTCCGCCGCCAGCGTCACCGTCGCCGAGCTTGTTTGCGTGACGATGACCTCGATGTCAGGCGCATGAGCGGCGTAGAAGGCACGAACGGAGTCCAGGCTCATAGCGAAAAAACCACAGTTCACCTCGATACACGGCAGACGCGATCGGCGCGGATTTGGATGCCGCAGGAATAAACACGCGCGACCTGTAAATCGGCAAGCCCGGCCTGCTGGAGAACGCCGTGGCATCAACAAGAAACCCGCCAGGCGGGCCTTGGCGGGTTCTTTTTTGCATGGCTGGGCCAGGCCTATGCCAGGGGTCGGCCTTGCGGGGCCGGTTTCGGCGCGGCGGCAACGATGAGAGCGTCCTGAGGCAGGCGAAGCGCGGACGCAATACGACGCAGCTTCGACGGATCGGCCGCCCGGCCGTTCTCGATGTCCTCGATCTCGCCGACCGATAGGCCGCAAGTCAGGGAAAGCTCTTCCACACTGTATCCGCGGGTTTCCCGCATGGCTCTGAGGGTGGTGTAATTCGGCCCGATCTCACCGGCTAACGGTTCGGAGAGGGCATGGCTTTTTGCATTGTTGGGCATTGGCAACTCCGCTGGCTGAAAGAGTTTGATCAAAAATGGAGCGTTGCCTGAGACGAGCAGGAACATGCCCGCTCGCCAGCGATTTGCCAAGAGCCAAACAGGCCGTCACGCTATCGTGAACCGGACCCGCGAGGCGGCGCACGCACATCGCGCCATCAAGTTCTTTTGAACGGCCCGGTACCTTTTTGCCCGGAGGTTTAGGCCCACCTGTTCGTTGTTCTGATGCGCCGGCGTGAAAACCATCCGGTTCCAGCCGGCCCGTTCCCAGAAGGATCTCCGTTATGAACTTCAAGACTTCCCTCCTCGTGCTCGGCACGATTTCCAGCCTTTTCACCGCCGGAGCGGCGACCGCCGAGGCGGCTGACACGCTACGCGTGCGCGGCACGGTGGTCAGTGTCGAGCCGTCGCTGCTGACCGTCAAAACCCGTCAGGGCGACACCTCCGCGATCAAGCTCAATACCGGGTGGAAGATTTCCGGCGTCGCCAGCGCCTCGCAAAGGGACATCAAGCAGGGCGATTTCCTCGGCATCGCCTCCGTCTCGAAGGCGGATGGCGGCAGCGGCGCGCTGGAGGTGGTGATTTTCCCAGCCGCCCTGAAGGGGACTGGCGAAGGCGACCGTCCCTGGGATCTGCAGCCGAACAGCCGCATGACCAACGGCACAGTGGCCGACGTAACCGACATCAGCGGGCGCGCCGTGACGCTGACCTACGACAACGGGCAGACCAAGAAGATTTCGATCCCCGACGGCACGCCCGTCGTGACCTTCGCCCCGGCCACGCCGGCCGATCTCAAGCCGGGCGCGACGGTCTTCGCCACCGCCCAGCGCGAGGCTGACGGGACGCTGAGTTCCAGCCGCGTCGTGGTGGGAAACAATGGCGTGATCCCGCCGATGTAGCCACAATCAGCGGCAAGAGCCGGCTTTTCGGCCCTCACAATAAAGTGTCGGGAAGCCGGTTCCCCAGAAACAGGCCGGAAACACAATTCTACAATCGGGAAATACTGACGAAAAAAAACAGGAGCGTAATTCCATTCGCGGCGATCGGGCCATCGACCCGATTTTAAGATCTGCCGGCGAAAGAAGGAAACGATCCATGAAGAAGTCCCTCCTCTCGGCCCTCGGGCTTGCAGTTGCACTCGCTTTCACGGCGCCGGCCATCGGTGCGACGAGCGCCGATGCGGCCCCGATGGCAAAGCATCATCGTCATCATCGCGTCCATCATCACCATGTTCGTCATCACCGCGTTCACCACTACGTTCATCACCGCCACCACATGAAGAAGGCCTACTAAATACAGACTGCCAACGAGACGACCGGCCTTGGTTTCTTGTTCAAGGCTGGTCTTCTCCTGGTCATGCGATGCCAGGCTGGACACCAGGCCTTCGCGAACAGGGCCAGGCATCCCGATGATGGCAAGGCCCGATATCTCCTGGATGGACAGCACCGCTCTGCCTGTCGCGCGATGGCAGCTCACGCTTCGCCAACACTTGTCTTATGACCGAGAGCGCCCTTAGCGCCGGCTGAACAGCAGGCTGGCGACCAGACCAAGCACCACAAGCCCAACCGCGGCGGCCGCTGCCGGATGGTCACGAGCCGATTTCTCGACCACCCTGCCCTGTTTGCGGATTGCCGGCATCGCATCGCGCAGGCGTCCCGCGAGATCCGAATATGTGTCGAGCGCGGCATCGCGGCCATCTTCATAGTAGGCGCCACCCCGCTTTGACACCGCCTTGCGCAACGCCACGAGTTCCCTCGAAAGGGCCGCGACCTGCTTTTCGAGGTCGATGTCCGAAAGGGTCGAAAAAGATGCCATCATGCGTTTCCTTGTCTTGCCATGCGACGTCGTCTTGCTGAACGACGTCTTGCAGAAGGAAACGTAACGCCTCACCCCAAGGCGGGTTCCGGTTTCGAGGCTTCAGAGCGCTTCGCGCGGTCAGCGCACCTGGTCAAGCAGGCGCTTGCATTCCAGGAGGTCGAACAGCGCCTCCTGCAGCAGCGCGCGATTGTCGCGCGACAGTTTCGACGAGTCCGGCTGAACCGGACCTTCCTCATCGCTCTTGCCCAGACCGAAAAAGCGACGGCTCGGCTTGACCCTTGGCTGACCAACCAGCTCGTCATCGCCGCCGCGCGGCTGCGCCGCCGGCGTCAGCGGCACCTGATCGGCCTGCTTTCGTTGCGAGATCGCCTCGACCGCGGCCATGTCGCCATTGCCGATTGCAACCAGGAAATGATTGCCGTTCTCGCGCAGCAACTTCTGCACGCCCTTGATCGTGTAGCCCTGGTCGTAGAGCATGTGGCGGATGCCCTTGATCAGTTCGACATCCTGCGGCCGGTAATAGCGACGGCCGCCGCCGCGCTTCATCGGCTTGATCTGGTTGAAGCGTGTCTCCCAGAAGCGCAGCACATGTTGTGGCAGGTCGAGATCTTCGGCGACCTCGCTGATGGTACGGAAGGCGTCAGGGCTCTTGTCCATGGGCGAAATCCTCACGCTGGAGCGTGATCCGGAACGGTCTTCAGCGAGATCAGTCTCAACAAAGAGACGCTCATTCCATTTGCGCGGAATGGATCATACGCGGAACACCAATCCGGCCATGCTGCCGAATCGGGCCTTATTTCAGCGGTTTGTGAAGCAATATTCAAGCCCGGCGTGATCGCGGGGCCGGTTTTCAACCGTACAATGAAGGCTATTTGCCGCCCTTTGCCTTGCTGTTCTGGTGAGAGCGCAAGATGCGGTTCTTCAGCACGTTGGACGATTTGAACGTCATCACCCGGCGCGGCAGGATCGGCACCTCTTCGCCGGTCTTGGGATTGCGCCCGATGCGTTCGTTCTTGGAGCGGACATGGAACGTCGCGAAAGACGACAACTTGACCGTCTCGCCACGCACAATGGCTTCGCAGATTTCGTCCAGCACGGCTTCGACCAGTTCGGCGGATTCAGTGCGCGACAGGCCGACCTTTCGGTAGACGGCCTCCGCCAGGTCGGCACGCGTAAGTGTCTTTCCCCCCATGCGACCGTCCCATCAGTTCAAAACGTAAAATCGGCACAACAACGGTAGAGCCTAAGTAATTGATCCGGCAAGGTCAAGGACCGAAACCGAGCCGTTCGGCACTTACCAGCGAACCAGAACGGCGCCCCAGGTGAAGCCGCCGCCCATCGCTTCCAGGAGGACGAGGTCGCCCTTCTTGATGCGGCCATCGGCAACGGCCACCGACAGCGCCAGCGGCACGGAAGCAGCCGAGGTGTTACCGTGCAGATCGACCGTAACCACCACCTTTTGCTCTGCTATCCCGAGCTTCTTGGCGGATGCGTCAATAATTCGTTTATTGGCCTGGTGCGGCACGAACCAGTCGAGATCGTCGGCCGATATGCCGGCGGCGGAGAAGGTTGCCTCGATGACGTCGGTGATCATGCCGACCGCATGCTTGAAGACTTCGCGACCTTCCATCCTGAGGTGACCGACCGTTCCCGTGGTCGACGGTCCGCCGTCGACGAAAAGCTTGTCCTTGTGCACGCCGTCGGAGCGCAGGCTGGCCGCCAGGACGCCGTGGTCGGCAATCGTGCCGGCCCCCTCGCCCGCCTCCAGGACAAGTGCCCCTGCGCCATCGCCGAACAGCACGCAGGTCGAGCGGTCGCTCCAGTCGAGGATGCGTGAGAACGTTTCCGAGCCGATCACCAGCACACGTTTGGCAAGCCCCCCACGGATGTAGAGGTCGGCTGTCGTGACCGCATAGACGAAGCCCGAACACACCGCCTGCATGTCGAAGGCGAAGCCGTGATGCATGCCGAGCCGGTTCTGGATCTCGACCGCTGTGGCCGGGAATGTGTTGTTGGGCGTCGACGTTGCCAGCACGATCAGGTCGATGTCATCAGGCGTCAGCCCGGCATTGGCAAGGGCGGCACGTGCCGCGGCTTCTCCCAGGGAAGCCGTCGTCTCGTCGTCGGCCGAGATATGACGCTGGCGGATGCCGGTACGCTGGGCGATCCACTCGTCCGAGGTTTCAACCATGCCCTCGAAATCGGCATTCTTCATGATGCGGCGGGGCAGCGCGGCGCCCATGCCGCGCACGACTGATCTGATCAAAGTTCTTTCCTATTCCTTCGCGTCGGTAACGACGTCGGATTTCCGGGATGACAGGGCACGCGGGTTGCGTGCATGAAACAGGTCCAGGTCGGCTTCGATGCGGTCGAGCAGATTGTTGCGCACCATGTCATAGCCGAGCTCGATCGCCGCGGCGAACCCGTCCGAATCGGCACCGCCATGGCTTTTGACGACAATGCCGCTCAGCCCCAGGAAGACGCCGCCATTGGAGCGGCCGACATCCATCTTTTCGCGCAGGCGATCGAAGGCGCCCTTGGCGAAGACATAGCCGATCTTGGCCATCAGGGTGCGGCTCATCGCGGCGCGCAGATACCCCGCGATCTGGCGAGCGGTGCCTTCCGCGGTCTTCAGCGCGATGTTGCCGGCGAAGCCCTCCGTGACGACCACGTCGACCGTACCCTTGCCGATATCGTCGCCTTCGACGAAGCCGTGATAGTTCATCGAGGCCATGTTGGCCTCGCGCAGCATGCGCCCTGCCTCCTTGACCTCTTCCTGGCCCTTGATCTCTTCGACGCCGACATTGAGCAGGCCGACGGTGGGCCGGGCAATGCCGAAAACGGCGCGCGCCATGCCGGTGCCGAGAATGGCAAAATCAATGAGCTGTTGCGCATCGGCGCCAATGGTGGCGCCGACGTCCAGAACCACGCTTTCGCCGCGCAATGTCGGCCACAATGCCGCGATCGCCGGGCGATCGATGGTGGCCATGGTGCGCAGGCAGAATTTCGACATCGCCATCAGTGCGCCGGTGTTGCCGGCGGAGATGCAAGCGTCAGCGGCACCTGACTTGACCGCTTCGACCGCCTTCCACATCGACGACTTCCAGCGGCCATGGCGCAACGCCTGGCTGGGCTTGTCGTCCATCCTGACCGCGATCTCGCAATGGAAGAATTCGCTCACCTCGGCCAATTTGGGGAACTTGGCCAGTTCGGGGCGCACAAGTTCCTCACGCCCGTAGATGACGAAGCGGATGTCGGGACGGCGAGTCGCGACCGTCATGAGCGCCGGAATGACCACGGCTGGTCCGTGATCGCCGCCCATGGCATCGATGGAAATCCTGATCACGCGGTATTCATCTCACGGTTAGGCGGCAGTCGCTTAGCGATCGCAAAGGTTCGGCGAAAATAGCGGTTTTGGCTTTTCGCACAACCGACTTTTCCATCGCGGGCGAGGTTTTCAGGATTTTCCCAGCAAGGATCGCAGTTTTTGCTGAAATTCATTCTCCGCCGCTTCGGTATCGCCGCCGGCATCCAGCGACGCGCCCGGCTTGCGCGGATAAGGGTCGATGGCCAGTCCGAAGAACTGTTCGGCTAGCGCCCCGACATCGATGGTGTCGCCGGAGAATGTTTCGGGGCTGTCGGGCCCGTCCGCATCGAGCAGGATCTCGCCACCGCCCTCGAACCCCTGCCGCCCAAGCTTGGAATCCTCGGGCAACAGCAGTGCCTCGACCGGCTCGTCGATATGCGCCTGGACGGGGTCGAGCGTGACGATGCAGGCCTGCGTGATATCGGCCTCGACACGGCCACTGACCTTGACGCCATTGCGCTTCCAGGAAACGACAAGGAGTTCGGCGCGATAGGCTTCGACCGACAGCAGCCCGTGCTCCTCGGCGAGCGCGGCGCGCTGGGCGGCGTCGGCCTCGATCACCACCGGCAGGCCCTTCTGCGGCAGCCGGGCGACATTGGCGAAAAAGGAAACCGGGCTTCGCGGATCAGCATGTTTCATCAAGCACCTCCCTTGGCGAGCGGAAACACCGCCGCGCCGGAAACGATCGATTCGGACGGCTGCGCGGCCAGCTGCCGGCAGGCGTCGGCGACATAGTCGGCCAATTGCGGCGCCTCCGGCCACGTGCCGGCATCGGGCCGGACATTGCGTGCAAGTGCCGCGGTCAGGCCGTCGCGATCGTTTCTTTCCAGCGCATCATCATAGGCGGCGGTGCGGCCATAGAACATCTTCGCCAGTTTCTTCATGCGCTTGGGCACGCCGACATCGCCAATGCCCAGTTCCCGCAGCGAATGATCGACGTCGAGAAAGAACTCGTCGATCAGCACCTGGGCGATCTCCTGCGCCACGCCGTCTTCGCCGCGCAAGCGATGCTGGAACAGGAACATATGCAGCGAAAGCATCTCGAAACGGCCGAGCGGCGTGTCCGGCACATTCCAGTGGGAATAAAATACGGTCTGCCGCGCCGCCGCCACGATTTGTGCGTAAAGCGCGTCCGTTATGGCGCGGTTGGCGTGGCGTTCGCGACCAAAAAGGCGCTGGAACATGGGGATGGTCTCCCGGGGACCGTTTGTTGAATTGGCCTTGTTGCATCGGCAGGCAAGCTGGTTTACCGGTTTTGCGGCCCAGCGCAAGTTGCGGCGATATAATGGAGAATTGTTGTTGCGCGCGCTGAATTTCAAGTCGACCTTCTCGTCCAGGCCTGCCGGCGCGATCTCGCTGCTGCTGGTCGTTTCGGCGCTTTCGGCGTGTCACACCAACAAGATGATCGGCGACCTCAATCCGAGCGAGACATTCACGCAAGGTTACGTCTACGACCAGCAGGCCGTCGATTCGGTGCCAGTCGGTTCCAGCCGTGAGCAGGTGCTTCTGGCGCTTGGCACGCCGTCGACCACGGCGACTTTCGACAACGAGGCATTTTATTACATTTCGCAGACGCGCAAGCGCTATGTCGCCTTCGATAAGCCCAGGCTCGTCGACCAGAAAGTTCTGGCGGTCTATTTCGGCGCCGATGGCCGCGTCACCCAGATCGCCAATTACGGCATGAAGGACGGCAAGATTTTCGACTTCATCTCGCGCACCACGCCGACTGGCGGCAAGGACCAGAACTTCCTCAGCCAGATCATCAACGGCGCCAGCAAGCTGGCGCCCGGCATCCCCGGCGGCGGTACTCCCTGATCATCAGACCCTGCTTCCCCGTGGGAAGCAGCACCATCTCAGGCGACCAAAAACCCGTGGGAGCGATCCCACGGGTTTTTGTTTGGCCAAGGCGAGCCACGCTGGCGAGGACGGGGCGAGCCGGCGTCAAATCGAGCGGATCTTCGGGTTTGAAGTGGCGGTAGAACCTGACGGAGCCAAACAAAAACCCGCAGGGATCGCTCCCCGCGGGTTTCTATCTGACGGCCAGGGTCAGCCGTGCGCGAGCACGGCCAGAAGCAGGAGCGCCACGATGTTGGTGATCTTGATCGCCGGATTGACCGCGGGGCCGGCAGTGTCCTTGTAGGGATCACCGACCGTATCGCCGGTCACCGAAGCCTTGTGCGCCTCGGTACCCTTGAGATGCTTGACGCCGTCCTTGTCGACAAAGCCGTCCTCGAACGACTTTTTCGCGTTGTCCCACGCGCCACCGCCCGAAGTCATCGAGATGGCGACGAACAGGCCGTTGACGATGACGCCGAGCAGCGAGGCGCCGAGGGCGGCGAAGGCCGAGGCCTTCGAACCCGAGATCAAGAGCACGCCGAAATAGACGACGAGCGGCGCCAGCACCGGCAGCAGCGACGGGATGATCATTTCCCGGATCGCCGCCTTGGTCAGAAGGTCGACGGCACGCGCGTAGTTCGGCTTGGAGGTGCCGGCCATGATGCCGGGATCCTCGCGGAACTGCTTGCGTACCTCCTCGACGATGGCACCCGCAGCGCGGCCGACGGCCGTCATGGCGATGCCGCCGAACAGATAGGGGATCAGGCCGCCGAAGATCAGGCCGGCGACGACGTAGGGGTTGGAGAGATCGAAGGAAATCTCGCCCATGCCCTGGAAGTAGGGATATTTGTCGCCGTTGGCGGCAAAGAACTTCAGGTCGTTCGAGTAGGCGGCGAACAGCACCAATGCACCGAGACCTGCCGAGCCGATGGCATAGCCCTTGGTCACGGCCTTCGTGGTGTTGCCGACAGCGTCGAGCGCATCGGTGGAGTGGCGCACTTCCTTGGGCAGACCGGCCATTTCGGCAATGCCGCCGGCATTGTCGGTGACCGGGCCGAAGGCGTCGAGCGCAACGATCATGCCGGCAAGGCCGAGCATGGTGGTGACGGCGATCGCCGTGCCGTAGAGGCCGGCGAGCTGGTAGGTCGAGATGATGCCGCCGACGATGACGATGGCCGGTAACGCCGTCGATTCCAGCGAGACCGCGAGGCCCTGGATGACGTTGGTGCCGTGGCCGGTGACCGACGCCTGGGCGATCGAGTTCACCGGGCGCTTGTTGGTGCCGGTGTAGTATTCGGTGATCACCACGATCAAACCCGTCACCGCAAGGCCGATCAGGCCGCAGATGAAGAGGTTCTTGCCGGTGATGACCATGCCGGCGACCGTGCCGATCTCGCCCCAGCCAAGGCATACCGAGGTGGCGACGCCGAGGCCGGCGATCGACAACAGACCGGTGACGATCAGGCCCTTGTAGAGCGCACCCATGATCGAACCATTGGCCCCGAGCTTGACGAAGAAGGTGCCGACGATCGAGGTCAGGATGCAGGCGCCGCATATGGCGAGCGGATAGAGCATCGCGGCGCCGAGAACGGCGGTGCCGCCGAAGAAGATGGCACCGAGAACCATGGTGGCGACGACCGTCACCGCATAGGTCTCGAACAGGTCGGCGGCCATGCCGGCACAGTCGCCGACATTGTCGCCGACATTGTCGGCGATGGTGGCCGGGTTGCGCGGATCGTCCTCGGGAATGCCGGCTTCGACCTTGCCGACCAGATCGCCGCCGACATCGGCGCCCTTGGTGAAGATACCGCCGCCGAGACGGGCGAAGATGGAGATCAGCGAGGCACCGAAGCCGAGCGAGACCAGTGAGTCGATAACGATGCGGTCATTGGGCTGCAGGCCCATGGGACCGGTCAGGATGAGGTAGTAGATCGAGACGCCGAGCAGCGCCAGGCCCGCCACCAGCATGCCGGTGATGGCGCCCGACTTGAAGGCGATGTCGAGACCGGCGGCCAGACTGTTGGAGGCCGCCTGTGCAGTGCGCACGTTGGCACGCACGGAAACATGCATGCCGATGAAGCCGGCAGCGCCCGACAGGACGGCGCCGATCAGGAAGCCGATCGCGGCGGTGATCGAAAGCAGCCACCAGGCGAGCAAGAGCACGACCACGCCGACGGTGGCGATGGTGGTGTACTGGCGCGCCAGATAGGCTTGCGCGCCTTCGCGGATGGCGGCGGAGATTTCCTGCATGCGTGCGTTGCCCTGGTCGGACGCAAGGACCGAACGTGTCGCCCAGATAGCGTACAGGACAGAAAGCAAGCCGCAGGCGATGACGGCGGAAATAATGGTCATTGCCGATTTTTCCTCGATTGTTGGCCCAAATGAACCCCTCCCTGGGCCGATGAGATAAAGATGGAATCCCGCGTACGGAATCCGCCTCTTCGCATCGGTGTATGCGAAACAGTGCCGCGAACGTCAAGATATTGTTCAGTTTTTGCCCGGCTTTCGCCCAAAAGACAAAAGTCGCGACGACCCTGCCTGGCGTGGCCCTCATTTAGATCGATTGAAATGACGCAAGGGGATCGTGCCGACAAAGCCATCAGCTTCCAAAGGACTACTCCGCCTCGCGCCCCATGCGCCGCGCCGCATAGCGCTCGATCGCCGACAATCCGTCGTAGATCAGCACGGCAAGCGCCGCCACGATCAGGCCGCCCTGCAGGATGAAAGCAAGGTTGTTGGACAGAAGGCCAGCAATGATCACCTCGCCCAGCGTCTTGGCGGCAACCGTCGAGCCTATGGTGGCGGTGGCCAGGCTGATCACCACCGAGAGCCTGATGCCGCCCAGGATGATCGGCGCGCTGAGCGGCAGCTCGACCTTGGTGAGCCTTTGCCAGCCGGTCATGCCCGCGCCGCGCGCCGCCTCGACGACATTGGCCGGCAGCGTCGTCAGCCCGGTCAGAGCATTCTCGAAGATCGGCAGCAGGCCATAGAGAAACAGAGCGATCAGCGTCGGCTTCTCGCCGAAGCCGACAGCCGGCACGGCGAGCGCCAGCACCGCCACCGGCGGGAAAGTCTGGCCGATATTGACCAGGCTGCGCGACAGCGGCAGGAATTCGGCGCCAGCCGGCCTGGTGACGAGGATGGCCAGTGCCACCGCAACGATGGTCGCCGCGACGGTGGCGATCAGCACGATGCGCAGATGCAGCAGCGTCAGCGTCAGCAGGCTGCCCTGATTGTAGATCACCGGCGCGTTGTTCTCGGTCAGCGGCTTGAGCAGCGGCTCAAACCAGTCCGGACTGGTGACGAACGCCACAAGCAACACCACCAGCGCAAGCCTGAACAGCAAAGACAGCCAGGCTTTCATGCCGGCCTCGCCGCCCGCTTGACCAGCCCATCCACCGTAACGCGGCCGAGCGGCTTGCCGTCGGCGCCTTTGACCGGCAGAGCTGGCCGGCCTGTCCACAGGAGTTCAGCCAACGCATCGCGCTGGCTGGCATCGCCGGGGATGGCTTCGCCCTCGGCGGCGCCGATCTCCACCGCGTCACGCACCCGTCCCAGCGACAGCAGCCTGAACGGCCTTTCGCTGGCGCCGACCAGGGTCTCGACGAAGCTGCTGGCCGGGTTTGCCAGGATCTCAGCGGGTTTGGCGTATTGCACGAGCTTGCCGGCATCCATGACGGCGATCTTGTCGCCCATGTGCACGGCCTCTTCCATGTCGTGGGTGACGAGGATGATGGTGGTGCCGAAGCGCTTCTGGATCGCCAGCAGATCTTCCTGCGCCTTGGTGCGGATGATCGGATCGAGCGCGCCGAACGGCTCGTCCATCAACAGCACGTTGGGTTCGGCGGCGAGCGCGCGGGCCACTCCGACCCGCTGCTGCTGGCCACCGGACAGTTCGTGCGGATAGCGCGGTCCGAATTCCTGGGGGTCGAGCTGGTAGAGTGTCATCAGCTCATCGACGCGCGCCTTGATGCGATCCTTGTCCCAGCCAAGCAGCACCGGCACAGTGGCGATGTTCTGCGCCACGGTGCGATGTGGAAACAGGCCGTGGCCCTGGATGGCATAGCCGATGCTTCGGCGCAGTTCGTAGCCCGGCACCGAACGATTGTCGGCGCCGTCTAGCTTGATGATGCCAGCGGTCGGTTCGACCAGCCGGTTGATCATGCGCAGCAGCGTCGTCTTGCCCGAGCCCGAGGTGCCGACAATGACGGCGATGGTACGTGGTTCGATGACCATCGAGACGTCGTCGACGACGGTGGTCGTGTCATAGCGCTTGGTGATGCCTTCGATCTCGATCATGCCGTGTCAACCCTGCGCTTGGTGGCGGTCATTTCGATCATTGCGTCGAGGATGATGGCGGCAGCGAAGGCGAGCGCCACGGTCGGCACCGCGCCGAGCAGCACCAGGTCCATCGCGGTCTGGCCAACGCCCTGGAAGACGAAGACGCCAAAGCCGCCGCCACCGATCAGCGCTGCGATGGTGGCAAGGCCGATGTTTTGCACCAGCACGATACGGATGCCGGTGAGGATCACCGGAAAGGCCAGTGGGAATTCGACGCCGAACAGGCGCTGGCGGTCGGTCATGCCCATGCCGCGCGCCGCGTCGTTGGCGGCGCGCGGCACGCCGGCGAGGCCGACCACGGTGTTGGCCACAACCGGCAGCAGCGAATAGAGGAACAGGGCGACGAAGGCCGGCGCCGTGCCGATGCCTCTGATGCCGAGCGCGGCCGCTCCCGGCACATGCGTGGCGATCCAGCCGAGCGGCGCGATCAGCAGGCCAAACAGCGCGATCGAAGGAATGGTCTGGATGATGTTGAGCACGTTGAGCACACCGGCCCGCAGCCTTTCGACACGATGACAGAGTATGCCGAGCGGCAGGCCGACGACGACCGCCGCAAGCAGCGAGCCAAGCGCCAGCGTCACATGCTTGGAACCTTCGACCCAGAAACTGTCGGCGCGGTTGGCGTATTCCTTGAGGATGGAAAGGTCGTTCCAGGCCCCCGACACCAAGAGCAGCCCAATGGCCCCGGCGGCGGCAACCAGCACACCGACACGGGCCCATGGCGACAGGTTCAGCCTCGTCAGCACGTCCGCCAGCAAAAGCGTGAAGGCAAAGATGAGTACCCAGAAACCGGAGGCCGGCGATACCCTGGCAAGGGTATTGCCGGCCGGCGTCAAGAATGTGCCAGCGACGCCGACGAGCAGCGCGAGCGCGGCAAGCGCCACGACACTGGACGCAAGGCGCAGCATAAGCGGTGTCCTGAAGAGCGCTGTGAGCGCCGCGACGATCACGATAGCCATCAGCAATGGCCCGGCGGTTGCCGGCAGCGCCTCGAGAATCGAGCGCGCCTGGCCCGGAACGATCCGATTGGCGCGGAACGTGGCGAAGGGAGCGAGGAACGCCGCATAGGCCGCGATCGCGGCAATCACCACGCCGAGCTTATCGAAACGGATGTTCACGCCCTCCCCCGTCGGTCGTTCCGGCGCGCCACGCGAGCGGCGCGCCGGAATCGTCCTACTTCAGAAAGCCGTTCTTCTTCAGGAAGTCCTCGGCGACGCCCTTGACCGGCTCGCCGCCAACCTGCACACGGCCGTTCAGTTCCTGCAGCGTGACCAGGTCGAGCTTGGCGAAGACCGGCTTCAGCAGCGTCTCGATTTCGGGATGTTGCTTGAGCACGGATTCGCGGATGATGGGCGCCGGCTGGTAGACCGGCTGCACGGCCTTGTCGTCCTCGAGCACGACAAGGCCCGACGGCGCGATGCCGCCATCGGTGCCGTAGACCATGGCGGCGTTGGCGCCACTGGTCTGGTTGGCGGCCGCGGCGATGGTCGCCGCGGTGTCACCGCCCGAAAGCGTGATCAGTTGGTCCGGCTTCAGCGTGAAGCCGTAGGTGGTCTGGAAGGCCGGAAGGGCGGCCGCCGAATTGACGAACTCGGCGGAAGCCGCGAGCACCACCTTGCCGCCGCCGGCGACGTATTTGCCGAAGTCCGACAGCGTCACGAGCTTGTTCTGGTCCGTCACTTCCTTGCGCAGGGCGATCGCCCAGGTGTTGTTGGCCGGCGCTGGCGACAGCCAGACGATCTTGTTGGCGTCGTAGTCGAGCTTCTTGGCCGTCTCATAGGCCTTGGCGGCGTCCTTCCAGACCGGGTCGTCGGCCTTCTCGAAGAAGAAGGCGGCGTTGCCGGTGTATTCGGGATAGATGTCGATCTCGCCGGCGGTGATCGCCTTGCGCACCACCGGCGTGCCGCCGAGCTGGATGCGGTCCGATGTCTTGATGTTGTTGGCATTGAGAACGAGCTGGATGATGTTACCGAGCACGCCACCCTCGGTGTCAATCTTCGAGGAGACCACCACCTGAGCACTGGCGGAAGCTGCCGTGATGGCCAGCGCCAATGCCGCGCCGGCGAAAACCTTGACTGAAAACATCGTGAAAACCCTTTGCTGTGAACCGGAATGCGGCGGCCGCATATGAGCATGGCTTCAACGGCCAGTCGGGGCACACGGTTTCATAACAATAGGCACAGGCGCAATAATTTTGTTTCAGATCGGCAAATTCAACCGAAGCAATCCTGACAGCATCATGCCAGTTCGACAGCAGTTTTGGGATCAGGTGCGCGCGTTGCGCGGAGCCGTCAACTTGAGTGCGCCGAGGGCCACGAAGCACAGAACGGTGACCGGAAAGATCATCCAGTTCAGCATCTCCCAGCCCCAGGCATTGTAGACCATGCCCGACAGCAGCGACGCGCAGGCGACGGAGCCGAACAGGACGAAGTCGTGGAACCCCTGCACCTTGCCCTTTCCCGACGGCCGGTAGCTGGCCGCGACCATGGCGGTGGCGCCGATGAAGCCGAAATTCCAACCAAGGCCGAGCAGGATCAGCGAGGTCCAGAATTGCCACAGCGCCAGGCCCGACAAGGCCACGGCAGCACAGCCGATGAGCATGATCAGGCCGATGGCGACAATGCGCTCGGCGCCGAAGCGATGGATCAGCGAGCCGGTGAAGAAGCTCGGCGCGAACATCGCCATGACGTGCCATGAAATGCCCAGCGTCGCATCGTCCTCCGACAGGCCGCAACCGACCATGGCCAGCGGCGCGCCGGTCATGACGAAGCTCATCAGCGCGTAACTGCCGACGGCGCAGAACAGCGCGGCGACGAAGCGCGGCCTGGTGACGATTTCGGACAGGGGCCTGGCATCGCCGCCGGAAACGTCAACCTTGCTCGCCGCCTTCGCCGGCAGGCGCAGAAACGACAGGATCATCGCGCCGACGGCTGCCAGCGGCAGGATGGAGGCGAACGATCCGGCAAACATCACCGGTGCGAACAGTTCCCGGGTGAAGATGACGATCTGCGGCCCGAGGATGGCGGTGACAATGCCGCCGGCCAGCACGAAGGAGATGGCGCGCGCCTTGAACTGCGGAGGCGCATTGTCGGCGGCTGCGAAGCGGAATTGCTGGACGAAGGCGCCACCGATGCCGATCACCAGCAGCGCGAACGCGAACAACCAGAAACTGCCGTGGAAAAGCGCCAGTGTGGCAATCAGGCCGCCAAGCGCGGTGACGACGGTTCCGGTCATGAAGCCGCCGCGCTGGCCCAGCTGGCGGATAATGGCCGCGGCGGGCAAGGCGCCGAGCGCGACGCCGATGTTGAAGCCGGTGATCGGCGCCGTGGCCAGCGATTTGTCGGCACCGAGCAGGTATTGGCCGGCCAGCGCGCCCATCGAAATGGCGATGGGTGCCGCCGAGCCGATAATCGCCTGCGAGGCGGCGAGGATTAACGCGGTGCGCCGCGCCTCCCTGCCCGTCTCGATGGCGATGGCCGTCACGATGCGTCCTTGCCCCGCCCCTCGCCGCGCACCCGGCGTGACACGCGGTCGAGCACGGCATTGACGAGTTTCGGCTCGTCTTCCTCGTAGAAGGCCTTGGCAATGTCGACATATTCCGAAACGATGACCGCCACCGGCACGTCCTCGCGCTTCATCAATTCATAGACGCCGGCGCGCATAATGGCGCGCAGCGTCGAATCGAGCCTCGACAGCGGCCAATCATCGGTCAATGCTTGGCGGATGACTGGATCGATGGTCTTCTGGTTCTCGACGACGCCGGTCAGGATGGCGCGGAACCATTGCGCATCCGCCTCGCGATAGAGCGCGCCGTCGACTTCCTTGCCAAGCCGGAACGCCTCATATTCGGCGGTGATCTCGAAGACACCGCTGCCGGCGACATCCATCTGATAGAGCGCCTGCACAGCGGCCAGACGGGCCGCGCCACGCTTGTTGGCATGGCGCACAGCGGGCTGTCCGGGCGAAGCGGGCTCGCTCACGATCGCGCTCCCAATTGTTCCTTGAGCGCGATCATGGTCAGCGCCGCTCGCGCGGCAAAGCCACCCTTGTCGCCTTCCGAGCGCTTGGCCCGCGTCCATGCCTGGGCGTCGTTCTCGGTGGTCAGGATGCCGTTGCCGACACAGACCGAGTCCTGCACGGACAGGTCCATCAGCGCGCGGCTGGATTCATTGGCGACGATATCGAAGTGATAGGTGTCGCCACGGACGATCGTGCCGAGGGCGACAAACCCATCGTAATTGGTGCCGCCTTCCGCCGCGCCGTCCAGCGCGAAGGTGATCACTGCGGGAATTTCGAGCGAACCTGGAACGGTGACGACGTCGTAAGTCGCGCCCGCTTCATCGAGCGCGCTCGTCGCGCCGTCGAGCAGCGCGTCGGCAAGGTCGTCGTGAAAGCGCGCTTCGACAATCAGCAGATGCGCCTTCGCCTTCGGACGAATGAAGGCTTTGCCGTGTTGGGATGTACCAGCCATAAAAGTCTCCGGGGGGTTGCCGGTGACTTAGGCCGAAGCCGGATTGATCGCAAGCGGAAGATTGCTGGAGTGTGTCAGACGCATTGGACCGGCCGGTCCGGCAGACTTTCTAGAGCCCCTCTTTCGCCGCCTCCGCCAGTCGTGCCGCATAGCGGGCCATGGTGTCGATCTCGAGATTGACGCGGTCGCCGACCTTGCGCTCGCCCCACGTGGTCACGGTCAGCGAGTGGTGGATCAACAGCACGTCGAAGCGGGTGCCCTCGACCTTGTTGACGGTGAGCGAGGTGCCGTCGAGCGCGACGGAGCCCTTTGGCGCGATGAATTTGGCCAGATGGCGCGGTGCCTCAAGCGTGAAGCGCACCGCGTCGCCCTCGTCCTTGCGCTCGACGATCTCGGCGGCGCCGTCGACATGGCCCGATACGATGTGGCCGCCGAGTTCGTCGCCTATCTTCAGCGCCCGTTCGAGATTGACCTTGGTGCCGGATTTCCAGCTCGACGCCGTGGTCAGCCGCAAGGCCTCTTCCCAGGCCTCGACCTCGAACCAGCGCGCGTTCGAGCCATGTTCGGGCAGCGCCGTGACCGTCAGGCAGACGCCGCCACAAGAAATCGAGGCGCCAATGGCGATGGTTTCGGGGTCATAGGCGGTATCGATGCGCAAGCCGACGCCTTCGCTGAGCGGCTTGATGGCCGCGACGGTGCCGATATCGGTGACAATTCCGGTAAACATCGATGCTGATCCCTAGAGGTCCCTTACCCACTCGGCGTAGCTGTCCTCGCCGAAGCGCATCTCGCGCAACTTGCGGAAGCCTGCCGGGATATGGTCGGCATCGACCGGCGATGCAATGCCATCCTCGCCAATAGCCTCCGGCCCCTGGAACAACACGATGCGATCGACCAGATCTTCGTCGAGGAATGCCTTGGCGACCTGGGCGCCGCCCTCGACCAGCACGCTTGCCATGCCGAGCGCCGCCAGGTCTTCGAGCAGTTCCGGCAAGGCGACGACGCCGTCATGGGTTTCGGTGCCGATGAAGCGTACGCCGGCGCGCTCGAGCGCGGCGCGACGGTGCGGATCGGCTTCAAGACAGGCAGCGACATAAAGCGGCACGCGGTCGACACCGGAAACCAGCTTCGAGGCTTCCGGGAGCCGTATCTGGCGATCGAGGATGATGCGCGCCGGCGAACGGTTCTCCAGCCCCGGCAGACGCACGGTCAGCGCCGGATCGTCTTCCAGCGCCGTGCCGATGCCAATCAGTATGGCGTCGGACTCCGCGCGCATCAGATAGACGTCGCGGCGCGCGATCTCGCCGGTGATTGCGACCTGGCCGGCGCCTTTCCTGCCGATCTGGCCATCGCTCGAAAGCGCAAGCTTCAGCGTCACTTCCGGACGTTTTCGCAGAGATCGAATCAAATAACCCGCCATCTGCTCGGCGGCTTCCGTGGCCAGGACCTTCTCCACCACCTCGATGCCGGCGGCGCGCAGGATGGCATAGCCCTTGCCGGAGACACGCGGATCCGGGTCGCTGGCGGCCCCCACGACGCGCGCAATGCCGGCATTGACCAGCGCGATGGCGCAAGGCGGGGTGCGGCCGTGATGCGCGCAAGGTTCTAGCGTGACATAGGCGGTGGCACCACGCGCGAGCGCGCCGGCCTCGGCCAGCGCCTCGGTCTCGGCATGCGGCCGGCCGCCGACCGCGGTGACACCGGTGCCGACAATCATCGGCCCCGCGCCGTCATCTCGCACGATCAGCGTGCCGACGGAAGGATTGGTGGAGGTGCGGCCGGCATTCCTGCGCGAAAGCCGCAAGGCGGCGGCCATGAAACGACGATCAAGGGCCGCTTGTTCGGCCTCGCTCAGTTGCGATGCTGCCATGCTCAGCCGGCGTCCTCTTCACTCTTGTCTTCGTCGCCCTTCAGCTCGCCCAGGAGTTCATGAAAATCCTTGGCCTCGCGGAAATTGCGGTAGACTGAGGCAAAACGCACATAGGCGACGTCGTCGAGCGACTTCAGCGCCTCCATGACCAGCCGGCCGACCTCGCCGGAGGCCACTTCCGTCTCGCCGGAGCTTTCAAGCTGGCGCACGATGCCGGTCACGGCGCGGTCGATGCGTTCGGGATCGACATTGCGCTTGCGCACCGCGATCTCGACCGAGCGCAGCAGCTTGTCGCGGTCGAACGGCACTTTACGGCCCGACTTCTTGACCACGACCAGATCGCGCAACTGGACGCGTTCGAAGGTGGTGAACCGGCCGCCGCAATCGGGGCAGACACGCCGCCTGCGGATCGCCGCGCCATCCTCGGCGGGGCGCGAATCCTTCACCTGCGTATCTTCGGACTGGCAATAGGGACAGCGCATGGAGAGCCTTGGGTTCGCGAATCTGGTGAGGCGAAAGGCTTAGAGCCTTTCCGACCGGGATTGAAGCCGTTCCGTCTCTTCAACGGACTGCAGCATCAGAGATAGCGGGGCGCGAGGAAGATTGCCAGCGCGGCAACCAGCCAGACGGCGATGCCGCCGGCAACAGCCAGGCGATAGTCGACCTTGTCGATGAACAACCAGCAGGCGCCGAGGAAGGCAAGATAGGCGGGAATTGTCTTCATTCCGGCAAGGCAGGCATCGCGGAAACCGCCCGGATCGCCCTTGGCGCCGACGGCGAGCAAGGCAATGACGGCAAAGGTCGGCGCCAGCGGCAGGATACCTGGCAGGACATTGCCCCGCTTGGACGCCCAGACGATCAGCGCCGTCACCAGCCCGCCGACCACACCCTTCCAGACAATGTCCATCCGCGGTCCCTACTGCGACCGAGCCGTCACGGCGCGACATCCTTGGTCGGGAAGCCGCAAGACGTTCCGAGGTTGCGGTAGGCCTTGGTGAAGCCGTCCATCGGGATGCTGGCGAAGGCCTGCTTGCCGAAAGTCACGTCGAGCGAGACGACCTGACGCATGGCTCGCAGCAGCGCGAGACTGGTCTTGGCCTGGTTGTCGACCGTCCAGCTCGGACGGCCGATGCCGGCATCGTTGGAATAGACCGTTGCCGAAACCTTGACGCCGGGATCGCCGAACGTCGCCGCGATCTTCTTGCCGGTCGGCAGTTGCTTGTTGTCGACGGTGAGCATGATGGCGGGATAGGCATCAGGCGGCAGCGCATCGCCGGTCGAGATCGACAAGGTCAGCGTGCCTGAATTGCCATTCGCGTCGAAGAACGCCGTCGAAGCCGCACAGGTCTTGTGCGCATCCTGGCCGGTATCGAGTGTATCGACCATGGTTGTCCATCGGCCGAAGGTGCTCGTGGCAGGCATGTCCGGAGCGGGCTGTGTCTGCGCCGAAGCGGGCCCACAGACGGCCAGCCAGCCGATAGCGCCGAGTAACGCGATACGAAAATTGCCCATCATCGTTTCTCCAGTTCCATGCGCCACCCGATCAGGGGTGGCGCGCCGCCGGCGGATAAAAGATGACGCTTCGCGCCTGGTCAATCGATAAGGACGGTCAGCCGAGATACGGATAGAGCGGAAAACGATCGGTCAACGCCACGACCTTGGCCTTGACCGCCGCCTCGACCGCGGCATTGCCCTCGTCCGAATTGGCGACCTTGAGACCATCCAGCACTTCGGCGATCAGCTTGCCGATCTCGCGGAATTCGGCCTGGCCGAAGCCGCGCGTGGTGCCGGCCGGCGTGCCCAGGCGCACGCCCGAGGTGACGAAAGGCTTTTCCGGATCGAAGGGAATGCCGTTCTTGTTGCAAGTGATGTTGGCGCGGCCAAGGGCTGCCTCGGCGCGCTTGCCGGTGGCGTTCTTGGGGCGCAAATCGACCAGCATCAAATGGTTGTCGGTGCCGCCGGAGACGATGTCGAGGCCCGTCTCCTTGAGGCTCGAAGCCAGCGCCTTGGCGTTGGCGGCCACACTCTCGGCATAGACCTTGAAGCTCGGCTTAAGCGCCTCGCCGAAGGCCACCGCCTTGGCGGCGATGACATGCATCAGCGGGCCGCCCTGCAGGCCGGGGAACACCGCCGAATTCATCTTCTTGGCAATCTCTTCGTCGTTGCACAGGATCATGCCGCCGCGCGGGCCGCGCAGCGACTTGTGCGTCGTGGTCGTCACCACATGGGCGTGCGGCAATGGCGAGGGATGCACGCCGCCCGCGACCAGGCCAGCGATGTGCGCCATGTCGACCATCAGATACGCGCCGACCGCATCGGCGATCTCGCGAAAGCGCTTCCAGTCCCAGATGCGCGAATAGGCGGTGCCACCGGCCAGGATCAGCTTCGGCTTGGTCTCATGCGCGGTCTTCTCGATCGCGTCCATGTCGAGCAGATGGTCTTCCTTGCGCACGCCATAGGAGACGACCTTGAACCACTTGCCGCTCATGTTGACCGGCGAGCCATGGGTGAGATGGCCGCCGGAATTGAGGTCGAGGCCCATGAAGGTGTCGCCGGGTTGCAGCAGCGCCAGGAACACCGCCTGGTTCATCTGGCTGCCGGAGTTCGGCTGGACGTTGGCGAAATTGCAGCCGAACAGCTTCTTCGCCCGCTCGATGGCCAGTTCCTCGGCCACGTCGACGAACTGGCAGCCGCCATAGTAGCGCTTGCCCGGATAGCCCTCGGCATATTTGTTGGTCATGATCGACCCCTGCGCCTCGAGCACCGCGCGCGAAACGATGTTTTCCGAGGCGATCAGCTCGATCTCGTGGCGCTGGCGACCGAGTTCATTGCGGATGGCACCGAAAATCTCCGGATCGGCGTCTTCCAGCGTGGTTTCGAAGAAGGATTCGAATTTGTTCGACGCTGCCGCTGCTGTTGCCATGGCCTGAAATCCTCCGGTTCGGGGCAATTTGTTTATGCTTATCGTTGCCCCAAAACCGCTGCACACTTTTGGGCGACACGCATTGCCGCGCCATTAACACAGTTGTTTTCGACCCGCCACGTTTGCGGCGCGAAATTTGCTGGCCGGTTTGCGGCAGAGACTGCAAATCCGCAGCCGCCGAGCACCGCCGGTGCTATTTCCGTGTCTGCCTGCCGTTCAAAAGGGCTTCCGTCAGGGTGATCTCGGTGAACAGCGCCCGCGCTGTGTGGTCGTTGATCTCGCCGCGGCGAAGCATGGCGCGCAAGGCGCCACGCTCGGCGGCGATGCCGGCGAGCCTCAGATCGATCTCCAGCCTTCCCGCCTCCCGCACTTCGGCGCGCGCCTCATCGGCCTCGTCGGACGCCGCGATGCGGCGCCGATAGGCCGCGACAATGCCGTTGGCGGCGGCGAGCTTGAGGCCGGGCACATCGCCCTCCTCTTCATCCGTCTGGGCGATGCTTTCGAGGTGGGCGATCGCCGCCTTCGCAGCGCCAACGCGAGCCATGCGTTCCTCGGCGGCGCCGGCGTCTTCGCCGGGCTCGACCAGCCCGCGCGCGATCACCGGCAAGGCCAGGCTGGCGATCACAAGGGAGCAGATGATGACGCCGGCGGCGAGGAAGATGACCAGGTCGCGCGCGGGGAATGGCGAACCGTCCTGGAGGGCCAGCGGCAGCGACAATATGCCGGCCAGCGTGATGGCGCCGCGCACGCCCGAGACCGACCCGGCGAGCCGCACGCGCAGGCCGAACGGTTCGGTCTTACGCTTGCCGAGCCGCGCCGCAAAACCCGCCGTAATGTCGCCGATCCAAATCCAGACGAAGCGGAGCGCGATCAGGCAAAGGGTCAGCAGAAGGACCGTCAGCACCGGCTCGAGCAGCCAATGGCGGCTGGACAGCTCCGGTGGCACCTTGCGGATGATTTCGGGAAGCTGCAGGCCGAGCACTATGAACAGCGCGCCGTTGAAGACGAAGGAAAACGTCGTCCACAGCGAGATCGTCTGCATGCGCGCCGAGACGCCGAGAAAGCGGAATATGCCGGTGCTTCCGGTCAAGAGACCGGCGGTCACCGCGGCCAGGATGCCCGAGGCCCCGAAATGCTCGGCGCCGAGATAGGCGACGAAGGGAAGCAGGACGGTGATCAGCACCTGCGCCTCGGCGGGCACGCCGCCTATGCGGTTGAGGAGTTGCAGCGTCTTGGCGGCGACGAACAAGGCCGCCACGCCGGCCAGGATACCGACCGCCACTGCGTAGACAAAACTCAGCGAAGCGGCGGCAAAGGAAAAACTGCCGGTCAATGCCGCCGCGACGGCAAAGCGAAACATGACCAGGCCCGACGCATCGTTGAGCAGGGACTCGCCTTCCAGAATGTGCATCAGCCGCGCCGGGACGACGTTCCTGTCGACGATCGAGGAGACGGCCACCGCATCGGTCGGCGACAGCACGGCCGCGAGCGCGAAGGCCACGACCAGCGGAATGCTCGGCACCAGCCAGTGCAAGGCATAGCCGAAACCGACAATGGTGAAAAAGACGAGGCCGATGGCAAGGTCGAGGATCGGCCCGCGCAGGGCCATCAGCTCGCGCTTGGGCGCGCCGAAGGCATCGCTGAACAGCAGCGGCGGAATGAACACCAGCAGGAACAGCTCCGGATCGATCTCGACATGAATGCCGCGCACCGGCCAGGCAAGGGCAGCACCTATGGCGATCTGCAGGACCGGCAGCGGCACCCGCACCAGCCGCACCAGCGCGCCGGAAACAGCGACGAAGACCAGCACGACGAGGACGAAGATAGCGGCTTGCATGGCACGATTCCGGCTGTTTTGCGAACCATGCGCAATCGTCGTCCTCGCGTCCAGACAGCGCCGGAACGGCGATGGCCGAGGCCGGCCTATGTTTGCGGTATAGAAAAAGCGGACCGCGCGGACGGCAGGCCGTCCATGCAAAAGGCGTTGCCCAAGCGACCGTCCGCTTCCGCGTCAACAATGTTGCAAACTCGGCGCCGTCAACCGCGCGCAAGCGATGGCGCGGTTGGTCAACCAACGGCTGATCTAACCACCCTGCAAACGAAAGGCCGCCCCTTCGAACGGCCTTTCGTCAAAATTGTCAGTCTCTTAGAGTGAAGAGGTAATCTGCAGTTCGCTGGCGCCGTCGAGCGCGTAGACGTCGTCGCGGAACTGCACGACCCCCGGGGCCGTCGACCAGGCCGAGAGATAGAGGAAGTGGACCGGAACCGGGTTGGTGACCTGGATCGGCGTGTTTTCGCCGGTCTTGATCGCCGCCTCGAAATGCTGACGGTCCCAGCCCGGCGTGTCGCGCAGGATCCAGGTGACGAGGTCGCGCACATTCTGCACGCGCACGCAGCCCGAGGAATCGAAACGCATCATCTTGCCGAAAAGGCTCTGCTGCGGCGTATCGTGCATGTAGACGCCGTCGGGGCTGGGGAAATTGATCTTGACCGAGGCCATCGCGTTGCCCGCGCCAGGATCCTGGCGGAAGCGATACTTGGCGGCGTCGTCGGTCGACCAGTCGACAGTGAGCGGATCGACCTCGCTGCCGTCCGGCGCGAACAGGCGGATATGGCTGTCCTTCAGATAATCGGGATTCTTGCGCATCAGCGGAATGATGTCCTTGCGCACAATCGAGACCGGCGCGTTCCAGTACGGATTGACGATGATCTCGTTGATCTTGGAATTGACGATCGGCGTCTGCCGATCGATCTTGCCGACGATCGCGGTGTGGCGGAGCACGACACGGTCGTTCTCGACCGCTTCGATCTGCGCGGCCGGAATGTCGACCAGCACGTAGCGGCTGCCGAGCGTCCCGGCCTTCTCCTTGAGCCGCTGCAGGTTGGTCTGCAACTGGCCAAGCCGGATCTGCGCCGAAACGTTCATCGCGGCATAGGTGTACTTGCCCATGGAGCCGTCGGCCGGCAGGCCATGGCGCAACTGGAAGCGCTTGACCGCCGAGTCGACATAGGAATCGAAGGCGGTCGAGATGCCGGCGCTCTGCGACAGATCGCCCGCAGCCATCAGACGCTTGCGCAGCGGCACGACATCGGGATCATCGACACCGAGCTGCAGTTTCTTGGTTGCGGGGACCTCTGCCCAGCCGCCCTGCCCGACGATGTTTTGGTACTGCGCGACCGCCTGCTCGGTGAAGGCGACGGTCTGCGGGCTGAAGATCGGCAGCGTCGAGGCCACTTTGCCGCCTTCGCTGGCGCGAGCGTCGAACTGGTCGTCCCAATTGCCGCGGGCCGAGGATTTCAGGATATCCCCGATCACATCCTGCGCGCTCGCACGGCCGGCCACCATGGCGGCGGCGAGCAATGAGGCTCCGGAAAGGAAAAAGCGGCGGCTGGTTCTCATGGACGTTCCAGACATTCTTGTAGCATTCGATCAGGGGCGATTTTGCCCGCACTCTAAAGTTGGCAATCTTAACAATTAGCCAACCATGTCCGCATCGGTTCGGCCACAAACGCGTGACGCACCGTCCGGTTCCAGGTGAACGCACACAGCCTTGACCGCAGCTTCACCGGCATCCTCGGTTCCATTGGAATATGGCGGCAACGTGGCCTTGGCCCGCGATTTGCATCGGGCGACGCAGCGAAATGAAGAGCCCGTGCTTTTTCGGTACCGACGCGCGATCGGCGGCCGCGACATCGACCGATGAACCGCAGGCCGATGATGATACACTGACAAGCCAGTCCAAAGCGAGGAATGAGACCATGCCTGGTGTCCTTTCAGTCGTCGCGGCCTTCGCTTTGGCCGGAGGTCCAAACGGCAGCAGTCCAACGCCGGAGGAGACGGTCGCCTATTTCGTGCACGGCCTGGAACAGGGCGCGATCCCCAAATACGGGCAGCAGGCCGACGAACCGATGAAGCAGGTGTCCCGATCGCCGGCTATCTTCACCAGCACGGGCCCGAACGAGGTCGGCGACAAAACCGAAACGATCAGGTTCATCGTCACCAGGCTGGACGATTGCACCTACAAGGCAGAACAGCAGTTCGAGGAGGACGGCGACATCTACTACCGCCTGACCTACGAAGTTCGGCTTGGTAACGTGACCGCCCTGTCGTTCGACAGTCCGCCTTCAACCATCTCGCTCAAGGGACTGGTGAAATCCTGCTCAACCGACACCGAGGGAAGCTGCGACCTGACGCGAGAACCCGAAACAATCGGCCCGTTCTTCGGCGAACCAGGCCCGGCCGAACAGGCGCTTACCTATTTCCACGAGAAATTCTGTCCGCTGAAGCCGTAATCCTATCTGGCTGACTATCGCACGATCCCTCAGCGTGGAGTTGCAACATTTGGGTCCGGACTTGGCTGCGCCCTCAATTCCGAACATCTTTGCAACACCTCATACTGAGGATAGCGCAGGACCTTGCTATCCTCCAGTTTGAGCAACAGTTCCCGTCTCTCATCCGTGCTTTCACCATCCGTACACGACATGTCCAGGATGACGACATCCAGGCGGTTGATCTTCTGCACCTTGTCCAACGTGCAGCCCACCTCCCACATCTCCACTGCCTTGTCGGTAAACGTCACGATCGAGTCATTGTTGTCACATGGGGAACTGCCTTCCGCTGCGAAGGAATCCTTCCAAGGGATCAGGAAAAGAAAAAGGGCCGATGCCTTTCGGCACCAGCCTTGACCAGAGGTCGACATTTCGGCCGCGCTTCTGTGGCGCGGGCCAGATCTGATGTGGATGGCTTACATCCGGTAGGCGATGGTGTCGTTCCAGAAGCGGTCGAGGCGCTGCAAGGCGCGGTTCATCTGCTTGAACTCGTCGGTGTTGATGCCGCCGACCTGCTCGATCGAGCCGACATGGCGCTCATAGAGACCGGCGACGACCTCGGCCACCTCATTGCCCTTCGGGGTCAGCGAAACGCGGACCGAACGGCGGTCGATGCGCGAGCGTTGGTGGTTGATAAAGCCGAGATCGACCAGCTTCTTCAGATTGTAGGAGACATTCGAGCCGAGATAGTAGCCACGCGAGCGCAGTTCGCCGGCGGTCAGCTCGGAATTGCCGATGTTGAAGAGCAGCAGCGCCTGGATGGCATTGATGTCGGAACGGCCGTTGCGGTCGAATTCGTCCTTGATGACATCAAGCAGACGGCGGTGCAGCCGCTCGACGAGCTGCAGCGATTCCATGTACAGCGAGCGGATAGCCTCGCGGCGGTCGTCGGAAACGTTGGCGGTCTTCGCCGCCGGACGCGAATTGATCATTGTCTTTGCCTCTCGTTTGTCGCCCTGGTGATTTTTTGTTTTTCACCTTGATCGCGACACTATCGAATACTCATAAAATTCGACTTAAACGCTAGGGCTAACAAGAGCTTACCGGTAAGAGGTTTCGGAAGAGGCTTAACGAACGGTCACCCGAGTAAGGATAATTAACCTAAAGGCTTAGGCACTTATCGCAGGGCTCAATCCGGGCGTTTGCCAAGTCGTCAACGGCCTCAACGGCTTAGTGCCGGACGGGGCGTTTCTGCAGCCAGATGACGACGCGAAAGACGATGTAGAGCAGCGCCACCGCCGCATGCGAGACGACGATCAGCGGCCGATGGCCAAAAAGCTCGGGAAACCCGGCATACATGACGGTCTCGGTGACCGCGCAGATGAACCAGATCACCGGGCCCCACGAGGCCAGCATCCACAACCCCGCCGCGGCAAAGGGGAAAAACACGGCGAGCATCACCGCCGCCACCTGCCAATGCACCGGCATCAGGTCGAAGCGCCACAGCGGGCCCGGATAGAAGCCGATCAGCTTGATCCAGTACAGGATGCCGAACAGCAGGCAGTAGCCTGATATGACGCGCTGGAACCAGGCGAAGATCACCTCGACCGTCGAGGGCTGCAGGACGACGCGTCTCGACGTCACCTCGTTCATAGCGGGAGTTCCCGTTCGCCGAGCGGGGCGAAATAGGCCTCGACATCCGCCTCGCCGACCGCATCGAGCGTTGCCGGCCGCCATTGCGGCTTCGATCCCTTGTCGATGATGGCGGTGCGGATACCTTCGTAGAAATCGTGGCCGGCAAGCATGCGGTTGAGGATGCGGAACTCCATCTTCATGCACTCGTCCATCGACAAGGTCTGCCCGGCGCTGATCTGCCGCCAGGCGACGCGAAGGCTGGTGGGCGAGCGCGTGCGCATCGTCGCCAGCGTCTTTGCCGCGAATTCGTCGGTGCCCGCCGCGCGGTCCAGGCTATCGATGATATCCTGCAGCGACGGTTGGGCGAAATGGCGGGAGATCGCTTCCAGCGTCGGCCTGTCGGTCTCCCGCTTTGCCGGGACGAAGAAACCGCGCAGCACCGATTCCGGATCGCCGGTAAGCACCAGCCGATCGAGAAAGCTGGCCTGGTCCTCGGCCTTGATGGTGTGGGTGGCCAGCCCCGACCACAGCGCATCGCCATGGCGGATGCGGTTGCCGGTCAGGGCCAGATACATGCCGAACGAGCCGCCAAGGTCGGGCAACAGATGGCTGGCGCCGACATCCGGGAAAAAGCCGATGCCGACCTCCGGCATGGCGAACTGAGCATTCTCGGTCATCACCCGGTGCGAGCCGTGAAAGGAAACGCCGACGCCGCCGCCCATGACGATGCCGTCGATGAGCGCCACATAGGGTTTCTTGAAGCTGTTGATGCGGGCGTTGAGCCTATACTCGTCGGCGAAGAACTCGACCGGCAGCTTTCCAGCCCGGCCGGCTTCATAAATGTGCAGGATGTCGCCTCCAGCCGAAAACGCCCTGCCCTCGGCCTTGACCAGGACGACGTCCACGCCGTCGTCGCGCTCCCAGGCATGCAGGGCCTTGCCCAGCGCCCTGACCATGCGATGGGTGACGGCATTGAGCGCCTGCGGTCGCGTCAGCGTGACGACACCGGCCCTGCCAAAGCGCTCGAAGCGAATTTCGTCGCCTCCATCAAAATCCATCGCCAGAGAATCCCTCCCCCGCGCCTGCGGGACTGAAGTGCTAAAGGCGGCGCATGGGTGCGTCAATGGCAGCAGCCTCCGCGCCGTGGTCTTGGCGACCGGCGGCTGGCGGTGCTACGAAGATCGCCGCCGTTGCAAGCGACGCGCCGATATCGCGCACAGACGGCGTCGGGGAACAGCTGGCCATGCCCGAATTTCTTCGTGCCGTGCTTTTGACGATCGGGGTCATGATCGCTGGCCTGGCGCCTCGTGCCGCATTGGCCATCACGACCGACGATCTCTACCAGTCGCGGACCATCGTCACCGGCCAGGGCGAGGTGAACCGCGGGATAGGCTTCAAGGATTGCCTGGACCGGGTTCTGGTCAGGGTTTCAGGCGATCAACGCCTGCTGGAGAAACCCGAAATGGCGGCTCTGCGCGACAAGGCAGGCGATTTTGTCGACTCCTTCCGCTACCATGACCGGCTGGAGGGCATTCCGATCCATGACGAGCAAGGCACGCATGACCGGCCGCATGATCTGACCTGTCTCTACAAGCCCGCCACGGTCAACAAGCTGCTCGCGCAGCTTGGCAGCAAGCCCTGGCTTGGCGAACGGCCAACGCTCGCCGTCTTTCTCACCGTCGAACAGGGCGCGAGGCATTTCGCGCTCAGCGCCGAGGAGGAGCGTGGCAAGACGATGCGCGAGTCTTTCGCCAATGCCACCGATCCGCTGTTGATGCATGTCGTATTTCCGAAGGCGGTACAGCTGGCCGAGCTGGGCGAAAAAGGGCTGCGCACCGACGACATGGCAAGGCTGGATCTGCTGGCCAAACAGGCCGGTGGCGCGCAAGCGCTCGCTGGCAGCATCGTCTGGAGCGACAAGGATCTCGGGTGGATCGCCGATTGGCGCCTGGCCGATCACGGCAAGACCTATCGCTGGCGGGTGCGTGGCGTCAGCTTCGACGAGGCGTTCCGCGTGGCAATTGGCGGCGCCGCGCAGGTTCTTTCGGGTAATGGGCAGCCCTGACCGGATAGATATGGCGGGACGCGCCCATCTCGGCTTTGCCGATCTGCCCACAAGGCGGAGATTGGCGGCTTCGGCCTGGCACAATCGTGTCGCATTGGTCAGCGGCAAGGGCTCGTGATAAAACCTGCTGATCCGGAGTATTGGCCATGAACAAATTCACCCCGACAAAGCCAGCCGGCGCACGCAGCGTCGACGACGTGACCGGCAGCCGCCGCCTGCGCCGCATGCGCAAGGCCGACTGGTCGCGCCGTCTGGTCCAGGAGAACCGGCTTTCGGTCGACGACCTCATCTGGCCGATCTTCGTTGTCGAGGGCAGGAATGTGCGCGAGCCGATCGCCGCCATGCCGGGCGTTTTCCGCCTGTCGGTCGATCTTGCCGTCAAGGAGGCCGAACGCGCGGCCAAGCTCGGCATTCCGGCACTCGCCACCTTCCCCAATGTCGAACTGGCCTTGCGCGACCAGACCGGCTCGCACATTCTCGACCCGGAAAACATCATCAACCGCGCCACTCGCGCGATCAAGGACGCGGTGCCCGGGATCGGCATCATCACCGACGCGGCGCTCGACCCGTTCACCAGCCACGGCCATGACGGCATCCTGCGCGACGGCATCATCGTCAACGACGAAACGGTCGAACAGGTCGCGGCGGCGGCCGTCATCCAGGCAGCGGCCGGCGCCGACATCATCGCGCCATCCGACATGATGGACGGCCGGATCGGCGCCATACGCGACGCGCTCGACGCCAACGGTTTTCAGGACGTCGCGATCATGTCCTATGCGACGAAGTTCGCCTCGGCCTTCTACGGCCCCTATCGCGAGGCCGTCGGCACCGCAGGCCTGCTCAAGGGCGACAAGAAGACCTATTACATCGACCACGCCAATTCGGATGAGGCGGTGCGCGAGGCCGAGCAGGACATCGCCGAGGGCGCGGACATGCTGATGGTCAAGCCCGGCCTGCCCTATCTCGACATCATCCGCCGGCTCAAGGACGAATTCCAGATGCCGACCTTCGCCTACCAGGTGTCGGGCGAATATTCGATGATCAAGGCGGCGGGAGCCAATGGCTGGATCGACGGCGAGAAGGCGATGCTGGAATCGCTGCTCGCCTTCAAGCGCGCCGGCTGCGACGGCATCTTGACCTATTTCGCGCCCGAAGTGGCCGAAATGCTGAAGGGGTAGTCCGGCCTGGCCGGCAAAGCCTTTCAGTAGACGTCACCAATCTTTCGACCGGTCGGCATTTCTTTCGAATTCCCGCAGACAAAAACCGGCAGCCCCGGCTATGATAGCCGCACGGCCGGAGACGGCCGGCAGCCCGCACGTCGCCAGGAGGCATGGCGAACGCCTCCAGGATACGTCCTGACCCGCTTCACCCGTCGGGCGATCGGCGGCCGTCCCAGCGGCCGGTTGTGATCCGAATCGATCGTCACGAAACGATAGGGACATCGCTTGGAGGCGAGATCCGGGTATGTGTCTTTTTCCCCTTGGAAAATAGCGCTTGCAATTTGCAATTGGTTTGCTAAACAACAACCGATTGCAAAACGCAACTGGTTATCGAGGAGGCTTTCATGTCCATGCTGCGTGTCAACGCATTCACCCTATCGCTCGACGGCTATGGCGCCGGCCCCGATCAGGATCTGCAAAATCCGCTCGGCATCGGCGGGGAATCCTTGCACAAGTGGTTTATCGACACCCGCACCTTCCGTGAGATGGTGCTCGGGCAAGAGGGCGGCACCACCGATATCAACGAGGCGTTCGCGGCGCGCAGTTTCGAAAATGTCGGCGCCTGGATCCTCGGCCGCAACATGTTCGGGCCGATCCGCGGCGAATGGCCTGACGACAGCTGGAAGGGCTGGTGGGGCGACAACCCGCCCTACCATGTGCCGGTGTTCGTGCTGACGCACCACGCGCGGGCACCCATCACGATGGAAGGCGGCACGACCTTTTATTTTGTGACCGACGGCATCCATTCGGCGCTCGAGCAGGCGAAGGCCGCGGCGGGCGGCAAGGATGTGCGGATCGGCGGCGGGGTCGCCACCATCCGGCAATATCTGCAGGAGAGCTTGATCGACCAGATGCATCTGGCAATCTCGCCGGTGTTGCTTGGCAAGGGCGAGCACCTCTTCGCCGGCCTGGATATGTTGAGGCTTGGCTATCAATGCACCGAGCAGGTGGCGACGGCGCTTGCCACGCATGTGGTGATCAAGCGGGCGTAGTTACAGCGCTTTCTCCCCGCCAGCGGCAATTTCATCAGAACAGGACTGGCTGCGCAACGCCAACGATCGAAGTCAGCGCCGCCCCTCATCCGCCCTTCGGGCACCTTCTCCCCGTGAAACGGGGAGAAGGAAAAGGTGTTCAATACTTCTCCGGCACGTAGAGCTCGCGCGGCAGCGTCTGGCGCTCGTATTCTGGGTTGAAGACGCGTTCCGGCAGCGTGATCTCCTCGTGCGGCACCTCTTCATACGGCATCTGCTTGAGCAGATGATCGATGCAGTTCAGCCGCGCCCGCTTCTTGTCATTGCCCTCGACGATGAACCAGGGCGCCTCGGGAATGTTGGTGCGGGCGAAGGTCTCTTCCTTGGCCTTGGTGTACTGCTCCCAGCGCACGCGCGACTGCAGATCCATCGGCGACAGTTTCCACTGCTTCATCGGGTCATGGATGCGCATCAGGAAGCGCATCTGCTGCTCCTCGTCGGTGATCGAGAACCAGTATTTGACCACGGTGATGCCGGAGCGCACCAGCATCCGCTCGAACTCGGGAACGTCGCGGAAGAATTCCTCGACCTGGCCGCCATCGGCAAAGCCCATCACCCGCTCGACGCCGGAGCGGTTGTACCAGGAGCGGTCGAACAGCACGATCTCGCCGCCCGCCGGCAGATGCGGGACATAGCGCTGGAAATACCATTGCGACTTCTCGCGCTCGGTCGGCGCCGGCAGCGCCACGACACGGCAGATGCGCGGGTTGAGCCGCTGGGTTATGCGCTTGATGACGCCGCCCTTGCCCGCGGAGTCACGGCCCTCGAAAATCACCACCAGCTTCTTCTTATGATAGGCGACCCAGGACTGCAGCTTGATCAGTTCGGACTGCAAGGTGATCAGGTCGCGAAAATATTGCATGCGGTCGATCGAAGGCGGATGCGCGTTCTTGTAGATCTTGGCGATCTCCATCGACAGCGCCGGCTCCGACATTTCGAGCTCATAGTCTTCGTCGAGCGTGTCGGCGAGCTCGGCTTCGAGCCAATCCTTGGCGGGAGAATTCTGTCTTTGCTCAGTCATTTGCACTGCTCCGCTTGCAAGCCCTGTCGGTTCCCATACGGCGCCCAAATTGCTGGCTAGCGGCCTGGAAGGGAAACACCTGAGCCGACTTCAATATAGAGCGGCAGTGACGGTTTTATTGCAGCCGGACGCTATAGCGGCCGCAGCGGCGTCCGCCATGTCCAATCGATCCATCGCCATGGCATGGCGACAAGCCGGCCGAATTGTCCTACAAATCCTCTGTCGCATTCCGGGCTGCCCTTTGGCCCCGCCCCCATTTAACGCAATCGCGAGGACTGACATGGAATACCGCATCCTTGGCCGTTCCGGCCTGAAGGTTTCGACACTGACTTTGGGCACCATGACCTTCGGCGGCACCGGGCCCTTCGCCGCGGTCGGCAACAGCGATCTTGGCGAAGCCAAGCGCATGATCGACATGTGCATCGATGCCGGCATCAATCTCATCGACACGGCCAATGTCTACTCCAACGGCCTGTCGGAGGAGATCATCGGCGAGGCACTCGGCGGCAAGCGCAGGAACGACGTGCTGATTGCCTCCAAGGCGCGCATGCGGATCGGCAGTGGACCGAACGACGAAGGCCTGTCGCGCCACCACCTGATCCGCGAATGCGAGAAGAGCCTGAAGCGGCTGAAGACCGACGTCATCGACATCTATTTCGTTCACCAGTGGGACGGGCTTACCCCGGTCGAGGAAACGGTCGCGGCGCTCGACACTTTGGTCAACCAGGGCAAGGTGCGCTATATCGGCTGCTCCAACTGGTCCGGGTGGCAGGTGATGAAGGCGCTGTCCGTCAGCGACAGCCGTCACCAGCAGCGCTTCGTCACCCAGCAAATCCACTACACGCTGGAGGCACGCGAGGCGGAATATGAACTGCTGCCGATCTCGGTCGACCAGGGGCTGGGCGTGCTGGTCTGGAGCCCGCTCGCCGGCGGCCTGCTGTCCGGCAAATACCACCGCGACAGCCCGACCGCACGGCAACTCGCCGGCTGGTCCGAGCCGCCGATCCGCGACGAGGACCGGCTCTGGCGGATCGTCGATGCGCTGGTCGAGATCGGCAAGGCTCGCGGCGTATCGGCCGCGCAGGTGGCGCTGGCCTGGCTACTCGGCCGTCCCGCTGTCTCCTCGCTGGTGATCGGCGCCCGCAACGATGCCCAGCTCAAGGACAATCTCGCGGCCGCAAGCCTGGCGCTCAGCCCTGAGGAACGCCAGCGCCTCGACGCGGTCAGCCGGCCGCCCGTGCTCTACCCCTATTGGCACCAGCAATTGACGGCCAAGGATCGCTTCGGCCCTGCCGACACGGTTCTCGACCGCAGCGTCATCTGACCATCAGGCGGAGGCGCGCTTGCCCTCGATGAAGCGCCAGAGCTCGGGATCGGGCTCGATCTGGCCGCTGAGCACGAAGTATTTGTAGAGCACGAGCAGGGAGATCGCCTGCTCGTCTCGCTCGTTGGAGAATTTCCGGCAATAGGCATTGGCCGCGGCAATGATGCGCTCTGCCTGCGCCGGATGTCGTTCGAAATGGCGCACCTTTTCGCCGAGATCGGCGAAATCCGGATCGAGCGGCACATAGTGGACATTGGCCTCGAGCTGGCGCTCCGCGAACCATGTCTCGTATGTCGGCGGCGGCATCAGGCAAAGCGACTTCGAGCTCAAGATCCATTTGAGGTTGGTCGCCACGTCATTGCCCTCGAGCGAGACGATGTAGCGGTAGCGCTGGTGCTGGCTGATGCTGAGAAAGGGCTTGGCGTATTCGGCTGGTGCGTTCGGCTTGTGCGAGCCGGCATCGCAGAATGGCAGGTCGCGCACCGCTTGCAGAAACCGTGTCCTGATCGGATTGTTGAGATCACCGCGCCAGACCACCATAGGCAACTTGTCGGCGAACGAGATGGTGTCAGCCGGCATCTGGAAGTGACGGAATTTGTCGAGCTTCATGATGACAGCGTTCTGGTCGTCATCACGAATCGGCCTATCCTTGACGATCGTCGGCACCTTCGGCACGTCCCTGACGTCGCCGAATTCGACGTCGATGAGCAATCCGGGATCGAAATAGCGGGCGAATTCCTTCAGGTCGTAATAGTACATGGTCGGCGTGAACGGCAGTTTGCTGATGCGCACCGCATTGGCGCTTGGCGCGAAACCGTCCTGCAGCTTGTTGTAGTACTTCAACCGCCGCCGCGCCGCCTCGTCGGAACGCATGGCCTGTTCGAGGCGAGCAGCCAGCCTGCGGCGGAACAGGGCTTGGGGAATGACATCGCGCACGACGTTTCGCGCATAGTAGAAAACCCGTGCCGACGTCCGCGCAATTGTAGCCATGATTCACTTGGTCAAAACAAACGGGCAGCACTCAAATACGCTGGCGCCCCGCGTTTCCTACACCATTATGGCGCCGATCTGGCAAGCCCCTCGATCTCCGGGGCCGCGCCCGTGCACTGTCGTTTCAGCTGTTGTGTTTGACGGCTAATGCTCCTAGGCAGGGTCGGAGCCGCAAGGCAGGTCAAAAGGAGCCGATATGGCACGAGCACCAAACTACGATCAGGAACGCAAGGAACGCGACCGGCAGAAGGCGGCGAAGAAAGCCGAAAAGCTGGCGGCCAAGGTTGCCGCGCGCGAACGTTCCAAGCCCGAGGCAGAGATCGAAAACGAAACGGCGGAATGACGGCAAAAGGCCCGCATATGCGGGCCTCGCGTCAATCCAGGCTGTGGTCCTGCGTCAGGCAGGAGCCTTGTCGCTGACAAAAACGTCCACTTCGCGCGCCGCGGCGATAAAGGCGCGCCGCGCGTTCATCGCCGGCTTGTCGCCGGCCAGTGCGTCGTGGCAGGCCTGCAGCGCCGCGCGATGCTTGGGACTGCGCTTGCCTGGCCAGCTGTTGAGTAGATATTCGGATGCCTCGCGGGCCGTTCGCAAGAGCTGGGTGCTTCCCGCCGTGACGGACTTGACGGTCACTGGTGTTTCAAATCGGTTGTTTTCCATCGCCGCTCTTACGCCATCGGCGTCCGTGAAGCGAGGCCGAAAGTGCGCTTGGCGCGAGGCGTCGCCTGTTTTTGCCGGCGAGCGCCCTGCCCCATAGCGGTGCTAAGCAGCGACGACGGCAAATCCCCTGGCGCGAAGGCCGCGCCGGTCGTTGGCGAGCGACGTCACCAGCCGGTCGCGGCTGCCGACGATGTGCGCAGAAAGCAGGCGGGCCGCTTCATCGGCATCGCCAAGGCGTGCCGCGGCCAGAATGGCGCGGTGTTCGGCCCAGGCGCGACCAAGGGCCGCTTCGTCACGCACTTCCAGCCAGCGAGCGCGCGACAGGCGCGTCATGGCATCGCGCACCGCCCTGAACAGAAATTCGTTGCCCGACAGGCGCGCCAGCTCGATGTGAAAATCCATGCCGACACGATGCCACTCCTCGCGCGGCGTATTGTCGTCGCAGGAATCGAGCATCGCCTCGATCACGTCGATGGTGCTGCTTTCGGCATGCGTGCATGTCAGCCGGACAGCCGCGACCTCGACTGCTTCGCGATAGACCGCGATCTGCTCGAGCTCGGCAAGGTTGATGGGCGATACCGTCCAGCCGCGGCCATCCCTGCCGACCAGCCCCTCGGTCTCCAGCCGCAGAAGTGCTGCCCTGACCGGCGTGCGCGAGGCGCCGAAGCGGCCTTCGATCCAACGCTCGGTCAATTTCTCGCCTGGACCGATCTCAAGCCCCAGGATCATCTCGCGCAACTGCCGTTCGACATTCTGCATCTGCGACATAGCGCTTCCTTGTTCCGAAGCCGCATTGACAGCAGCCGGGTTGGAGTTCATGACGGATACCAGTTTGGTATCCCAAAATGGTATCCGCAACAAGCGCTGATATCGGGCAGGCAGGACATGACACAGGAAGACACGCAACAGAGCGGCTACAACATCCACTGGCGGCGCAATCTCGCCGTCTGTTTCGGTGGCTCGTTCAGCACGCTCATCGCCATGACCCTGCTGTTGCCCTTCCTGCCGCTTTACGTCGAACAGCTCGGCGCGCAAGGCCATGCCGCCATCGTGCAATGGTCCGGCATCGCCTATGGCGCCACCTTCTTCGCCGCGGCCTTGGTCGCGCCCTTGTGGGGACGGCTGGGCGACCGCTACGGCCGCAAGGTGATGCTGGTGCGCGCCAGCTTCGGCATGGCGATCTGCATGTCGCTGACAGGCATGGTCGAGACGGTCTGGCAACTGGTGCTGCTGCGCCTGCTGATCGGCTTTGCCGGCGGCTATTCCTCGGGGTCGACCATATTGGTGGCCATGCAGACGCCCAAGGACCGTTCCGGCTGGGCGCTGGGCGTGCTGTCTGCGGGAATAACGGCGGGCTCGCTGGTCGGGCCCCTGCTTGGCGGTGCGCTGCCGCCAGTGATCGGCATTCGCGCCACCTTCCTTCTGTCCGGCGGCGTCATCTTCCTTGCCTTCCTGGCAACGACCTTCCTCATCAAGGAGACCCCGCGCCCGAAGCCGGTAAAGGCGGGATCTGGCGCCAGGCCGAAAAGCGGCTGGTCACGGATTCCAGACAAGCGCCCGGTCGTGGCCATGCTGATAACCGGTATGCTGCTAGCCTTCGCCAACATGTCGATCGAGCCGATCATCACCGTCTATGTGCAGCTGCTCATCGAGGATCAGAGCCGGGTGACGATGGTCGCCGGCGTGGTGATGTCGGCGGCGGCGCTGGGCACCATCCTGTCGGCGTCCTGGCTCGGCAAGCTCGCTGACCGCGTCGGTCACTGGAACGTCGTCGTCGGGGCGCTGACCGTCTCGGCCCTGCTGCTGATACCGCAAGCCTTCGTCACCAATGGCTGGCAACTGATCGGCCTGCGCTTCCTGATGGGTCTGGCGCTCGGCGGCTTGCTGCCCTGCATCACCAGCGTCATCCGCCACAACATCCCGGACGGCGTCGGCGGCAATGTGCTTGGCCTGGCGATCTCGGCGCAGTATGTCGGGCAGGTTGCGGGACCATTGACCGGCGGCTTCGTCGGCGGTCATTTCGGCATGCGGGCGGTGTTTCTCGGCACATCGGCGCTGATGGCCGGCGGCGCCGTCTACAACTGGATCGTCCAGTCGCGGCGCATACGGCATATGGCGCTGGAAGCAAGTGAGTCCTGAGAGCGTTAGAGGGAGCTGGCCGACATGAATTCCGCCGAACCAAGCGCCAGCCGTCTCCTCGTGCTTGCCGGCGGTCTCTCCGGCGCGGCGGGCGTGGCGCTGTCGGCAGCGGCCGCGCACCGCGGCGGCGCCTTTACCGGCACGGCCGCGTCGTTCCTCTTGATGCACGCGCCTGTCTTCCTCGCCGTCGGCCTCATCGGCGCGAATCGCTGCCTGCGGATCGCGAGCCTCGTCCTGCTTGCCGGGCTCCTGCTTTTCGCGGGCGATCTCCTCGCCCGCGATTTCCTCGGATCGAGACTGTTTCCGATGTCGGCGCCAATCGGAGGCACCCTGCTCATCGCCGGCTGGCTGGGGATAGCGATCTCCGCCCTGGTGCGTCCGCGTTCCTGAGACCGACTACGCGGGTATCAATCCTTGGGACGTTCGGTACGTACCCAAAGATCGCGATTGCGCGCGGCCGGCTTCGTCAGGCGCCGCACCCTCGGCCGCTCGGCGGCCGGGGCGATGCCCCAGTAGTTGCGATAGATGTCCTCGAACAAATGCTTGATGGGATGCATGGTTCTTCTCCCTTTGAATTGAATCGATCCAATCAGTGAGCAAAAAATGCGTCGCTTAGCTGCACTTGCGCTCCACAAGGAAGCGAAGATCGCGAATCCAAGGGCCGGTCCTGCCCCGGCGCCTGGAGCTGTTGGCGGATCCGATCCGCCAGCCGTTGCGGTAGATGTCTTCGAACAGATAATTGACGGGATGCATGGCTACCTCCTCCTTGTCACTCAGCAGAGGCAAATCTGCAGTTTGGATCGATTCAAACATAGTCTTCAAGGCATCTTCGGTCAAGCAAAATTTGAATCGATCCAACGAAAATGCTAGATGCAAATCCGGAACGTGCTAAATGCATGTCAGGAGGCACGCACAATGGCGTCACTCACCGCAGGCAATCGAAGACCCGTCCGGCTGGCCGACATCGCCAAGGCCGCCGGTGTTTCGCACGGCACCGCATCCAATGTCTTCAGCCGCCCGGAGATCGTGCGCGAGGAAGTCCGCGAAAGGGTAAAGGCGGCGGCCGAGGCGATGGGCTATGGCGGGCCGGATCCCAAGGGCCGCCTGTTGCGGGCGGGCAAGGTCAACGCCATCGGCGTTGCCACGGCCGAACCCCTCTCCTACTTCTTCGACGATCCCTTCGCGCGCGTCATGATGGCGAGCATCTCGCAGGCCTGCGACGCTACGGGAGCCGGCATCTCCCTGGTCTCGGCCGCCAACAATGAACAACTGGCCTGGAACATCCAGAGCGCCTTGGTCGACGGCTTCATCGTCTTCTGCATCGAAGGCGGCTCGCGCCTCGTGGAACTGGCACGCGAGCGCAAATTGCCCTTCGTGGCGCTCGACCTGGACTCCGAGGATGGGGCGGTTGCGGCGATCGGCGTCGACAACATCGCCGGCGCCAGCCTGGCGGCTCGCCATCTGACGGATCTCGGACATCGCCGCTTCGCCGTCCTGGCACTGCCTTTTGCCGACGGCAGGACAGGGCTCGTTTCACCCGAGCAGGTTCGATCCGCGACCTATGCGGGAACGCGCGACCGCCTCACCGGCTATCTCCAGGAACTCTCGCGGGTCGGCATCGACACATCCAAGGTGCCCGTCTACGAGACCGCCAACGATGCGGCCAGCACGAAAGCGGCGCTCGAAACCATCTTCGCCGCCAAGGAGCCGCCCACGGCCATCCTGGCGATGTCGGACAAGATAGCCCTGGTGACGCTCGAATGGCTGAGCGCACGCAAGCTCAACGTCCCAAACGATGTTTCCATCGTCGGGTTCGACGGTGTTCCGGAAGCCGCCATGTCGGAGCCGCCCTTGACCACGATCGCCCAGCCGATCGCCGAAATGGGCCGCCTTGCCGTCAAGGCGATCCTGGAGAGCGACGGCAAGGTCAGCCGGCAATTGCTGCCGGTCGAGCTGATCGTGCGCGCCTCGTCGGCTCCCCCGCGCGGCTGAACCGCCCCTCAGCGATTGGCCCTTGCTACCGCCGAGATGCCGAAAGACGCACGCACCGGCGTGATGTCCTTTTCCGGCGCGCGAACCTTGCCCAAGCCACCGATGGCCGACAGCCATTCGAGATAGAAGGCCAGCGCGAACTGCATGGCGATGCCGGCCGACAGCAGCAGGGTGTCATAGGCAAGCCCGCCCGGATTGATCAGTTTCATCACCTGCGCGACCATGGCGATCACCGTGCCGGCGATGAAGACCGGCAGAGAGCGCTTGCCGAGTATCGCCAGCGGGTGATCAGGGCTGGTGCGGAACAGGTTCGACAGCGCCGGCAAGGCGACGATGAGGTAGCTGACCGCCAGTATATGCAACAGCCGCGGCAGCGACAGGAACGTCTTGTCGAAGCCACCGAGCACCACGGGAAGCTTGAACCAGGTTATCTGCCCCCAAAGCGGGCTGTGCACCCAGACCAGCGCCGTCGCCACATAGGCCGCGGCCGCGCCGACCAGCCAGCGGTTGACCGGAATCACTCCGCCGCGCCTGACATGCAGCATGGCGGCAAGGCCGATGTTGAACAGGAACTGCCAGGACAGCGGGTTCAGGAACCAGAAGCCGGGCTCGGGATAATTGGGCGGAGCGATCTGCCAGATGCCGGCGACGAGCCACAGCGCACCGGACGCGGCAAGTGCCGCGGCAGGCCGGTAGCTGATGAGCAGGACGAAGGCCGGAGCCATCAAGAGCAGCGCGGCGTAGACTGGCAGGATGTTGTTGTAGCCAAGCTGATGGCCCAGCGTGACGATGCCGACCAGCACCTCCGGCGTGTTCTTCATCAATGGCTCGATGTTGATCAGTTTCAGCAGCTCCGGGCGCCGGGCGAACACCGCCACGGTGCAGAACAAGCCGATCACCACCATCGTGGTGACGATGTGGGCGACGTAGAGCACTGCTGCGCGCCGCCACATCTTCAACGTGGCCAGAAGCCGGCCACCCGGCCGGAACTTGGTGCCGTAGGCGAGCGCGACCGAGATGCCGGAAATCAGCACGAAAGCCTCGGCCGCGTCCGAAAAACCTAAATTCTTGTAGGTCAGGGTTTCGAAAGCCGTGCCGGGCACATGGTCGATGAAAATGATGATCAGGGCCAGCGCGCGCAGCACATCGATACGCGTATCGCGTTGGGGCGAAATAGGGGTAGTCATCGACAAAAGGCCTCAAAGCTGGTTGTTCATGTCCAGCAATGCGACCCCCGGCGCACCGCTTCGATTCCTCCCACGCGGAGTATATCGGCGCATAAACGGGCCGGAATGCGCCCGGTTCAATCAACTTTCGCGGAGCATGAAAATATTGCGTTTTGAAGCCGGCAAATTGAGCGGAACCTCATATAATCAAGAGGATGCGGGATGATCGGCGACGACCCCGAAAACGCCCCCCTGGTCACGGATATGGCCTTTGCCTATCGCCTCATGGCCGCTGGCAGAGACAGCCGTGAGTGCCTGTTCCTGCTGCATGGGTCGGGTGTCGACGAGACGACCCTGATACCGCTGGCAAGACGGATCGCGCCCCGCGTCACGCTGGTCGCGGCGCGTGGCCGCATCCCCCAGGAGGACGGTTTTCGCTGGTTCGAGCGGATAAACCCGACGCGCTTCGAACAGAAGAGCATCCTCGTAGAGACGGCGGCTTTCGCTTCATTCGCAAGCGAGGCAGCCAGACGCCATGGGCTCGATCCCGATCGCGCAACGTACCTCGGCTATTCGAACGGCGCCAATCTGGTTTCCAGCCTGATGCTGCTCCATCCAGGCATCGTCCGCCAGGCGGCACTGCTGCGACCGATGCCCGTCCTCGACCATGTGCCCGCGACGGACCTGGCGGGAACAAGGACGCTGATCATCGCCGGTGCCGCCGACGAGACCTACGGACCGTTCGCGCCGGCGCTGGTGACGCTGCTCAGCCGCCACGGCGCCGAGATCGACGCCCGGATCATTCCCTCGGGCCATGAAATCGGCGATCCGGACGCGGAAATAGTCAGGCAATGGCTGGTGGGATCGGCTGCCGTGGCGTAGGCCCAATCGCAGGCCGCGACCCGTGCCTGCGCTCCGGCAATCGACAGAAGGACTGGAGCCTACCGCCCCATCCTGTTCCAGGCATCAAGCCCGGCTATCTTGTAGGCTTCCGCCAGCGTCGGATAGTTGAAGGTGTTGTTGACGAAGAAGTCGACGGTGCCGCCCAGATTGATGACGGCCTGGCCGATGTGAATGAGCTCTGTGGCGCCCTCGCCCACGATGTGCGCGCCGAGCAGGCGGCGCGTTTCGATCGAGAACAACAGCTTGAGGAAGCCGGTGTTGACGCCCATGATGTGGCCGCGCGAGGTCTCGCGGAAACGCGCCACGCCGACCTCATAGGCGGCCCCACTTTCACGCACCTGTTCCTCGGACTGGCCGACGGTCGAGATCTCCGGCACCGCATAGATGCCATAGGGGAAGGTTTCCGGCGGCGGCGGTAGCGTCACGCCGAAAGCGTGGCAGGCGGCCACCCGGCCCTGCTCCATCGAGGTCGAGGCTAGACTCGGAAAGCCGATGACGTCGCCGGCGGCGTAGATGTTGGGGACGCTGGTCTGGAAGGTCTGCGGATCGACCTTGATGCGGCCTCGGGAGTCTGCCTCGATTCCGACCACGTCGAGGCCCAGGCTGCCGATATTGCCGGTGCGGCCTGCGGCGTAGAGCACGACTTCCGAACGGATGGTGCGGCCATCGGCCAGTTCCACTTCGGCGGCTTCGGGCTTGGAGCGGATTTCCTTCACCGCGCTGCCAAGCCTTATCGTCATGCCGCGATCGCGCATCTGGTGGATGAAATCGTCGACGATCTCGCGGTCGACGAAATCGAGGATGGAATTGCGCGGCTCGACCAGCGTCACCGGCACGTCGAGCGCGGAAAAGATCGTGGCGTATTCGACGCCGATGACACCGCCTCCGATCACCGTCAGCGTGCGCGGCAGGCGGTCGAGTTCCAGCATCTCGTCACTGTCGAAGACGCGGGTCTTGTCGAAGGGCACATCGCGCGGCCGGTGCGGCCTGGTGCCGACCGCGACCAGGGCGTTGGCGAATCCGACTTCGCTGTAATCGCCATTGTCTGATGTCAGGCTGACCTTGTTGGGGCCGAGAAATTTCACCGCCGCGCGGGCGCTCTTGACGGTGTTGCGGATGAACTGGTGCTGCAGCACCTCGACCTCGTGATCGAGCGTCTTGTGCAGGCGTTCGATCAGATCGCCGACGGAAATGTCCTGCTTGACCCTGTAGCCGCGTCCATAAAAACCGCGCTCGCGCCAGCCCGAGAGATTAAGCACGGTTTCGCGCAGCGTCTTCGAGGGGATGGTGCCGGTGTGTACGGAGACCCCGCCGAGGCGCCGGCCGCGGTCGACCACCAGCACCGATTTGCCGAGCTTGGCCGATTGCACGGCGGCGCGGCGGCCGGAGGGGCCGCTGCCGATGACCAGCATGTCATAGTCCATAGTGCCCCGTCCCTCTGCCCCTGAGCGCATTTGTTGCGCCGCAGCAAGCTAATGCCATCCGCCCGGCAAATTCAACCGATTCGGATCGTGTCCTGTGTCGCTCGCGCCTTGCGCCCCCCGACGGGATCCCGACCTTGATTCCTACACAGGCCTTCACCATTTCATTGGCGTGCGGCCCGCACCCTATGTTGGGCCTTGTTACGAGGAAATGACATGAACGCGCGCGTTCTTGACGGCGAAATCATCAACACCCGGCTTGACGATGTCCGGGCCTATGAAGGCGTGCGCACACGGCGCATCCTGGCCTTCGTGCTCGACTACATCATCGTTGCTCTGCTCACCATTCCCTTCGCCATACTGGTGTTCTTCCTCGGGCTTTTGACCCTCGGTCTCGGCTGGATGCTGTTCGGCGTCCTGGTGCCGGCCGTCGCCATCCTCTACATCTGGAACACGCTGGGCAGCGCCGACCAGGCGACCACGGGCATGAAGATGATGGGTATCCGCCTCGATCGTCTCGACGGGCGGCCGATCGACGGCCTGACCGCGGTCGTCCATTCCGTGCTGTTCTGGGCGGGCAACGTCATCCTGTCGCCGCTGGTCCTGCTGGTGACCTTGTTCTCCGACCGCAAGCGCACGCTGCACGACCTTTTGCTTGGCACGGTGGTCAGCCGCACCGACCGTTAAGGGCGTTTTTCGGGAGCGCTTCCGCCTTGTCGGCGCAAATGTGAAGGCGTTCGCATGCCTGCGCCTTCACAATCCTGTTGAATTTTTCGCTTTCCGCGCCAAAGGTAGAGCGACTCGAAGGAGCGTTTCCAAGACGTATATGACGCAGCATCCGACCCAGTCGCCGCAGTTCTTCCTGACAGCGCCGTCGCCGTGCCCCTATCTCGACGGCCAGTTCGAGCGCAAGGTGTTCACGCACCTGGTCGGCGACAAGGCGTCGGAGATGAACGACCTGTTGACGCAAGGCGGCTTCCGGCGCTCGCAGAACATCGCCTACCGGCCGGCCTGCGAGACCTGCCGCGCCTGCGTTTCGGTGCGCATCCTCGCCCAGGAATTCACCGCCAGCCGCAACATGAAGCGTGTGCTGCAGCACAATTCCGACCTCGTCGGCGCCATGCACAATGCCGAGCCCTCGACGGAACAATATTCGCTGTTCCGCAGCTATCTCGATGCCCGCCACCGTCGCGGCGGCATGTCCGACATGACGGTGCTCGACTATGCCATGATGGTCGAGGATACCCACGTCGACACCAAGGTGATCGAGTACCGGCGGCGTGGGCCCGACACCTTCATCACCGGCAAGGGTCAGGGCGAACTCATCGCGGTGGCGCTCACCGACAAAATGGCCGACGGCCTGTCGATGGTCTATTCCTACTTCAATCCCGATTTCGAGGAGCGTTCGCTCGGCACGTTCATGATCCTCGATCACATCGCCCGCGCCAGGGCGATGGGCCTGCCCCATGTCTACCTCGGCTACTGGGTCAACGGCTCGCGCAAGATGAATTATAAGATGCGCTTCATGCCGCAGGAGCATCTCGGCCCCAAGGGCTGGGAGCGCTACACCAACGAAGCGGTTTCACGCTGAGTTTTTCCACGATCAGCGCTTAAACAGTTTCAAGGCAGGGGATGCTGGTCTTTCAGCCGGTCGGCTAGAGAGAGTGCGCCATTGCACCGCTCAGCCCTCGGCCTGCATTTCATTACGAAAGTTCCTGCATGTCCTCTCACAGCGACCACCAGAAGGGCCTCTTGATAACCGCCATTGGCGGCCTGACACTGACCGTCGACATTCCGTTGATCCGCCTCGCCGATGGCGGCGCATGGACGATCCTCATGTTGCGCACCGGCACCACTTTCATGGCTGCCCTGGTCATCTGGGCAGTCTGGCGCTCGCTGCGCAAGAACGCGCCGCAACTCATTCCAGGCTGGACAGGACTCGTCGTCGCCGCGTTCTACGGGCTTGGCTCGATCGCCTTCATCACCGGCGTCTTCAATACCTCGACGGCCAATCTCGTCTTCATCCTGGCTTTCACCACCATGTTCTCCGCGCTGCTGTCATGGCTGTTCCTGAAGGAGCGGCCGCGGCCTGCGACGCTCGCCGCGCTGGCGCTGATGATCTTCGGCGTGGCCATCATCGTCGGCGATTCGATCGGCGCGGGACATCTCTTCGGCGACCTGATGGCGCTGTGTTCGGCCTTCTGCATCGCTTCGGCCATCACCATCTCGCACGCCAGCGGCAAGGACATGGGTTTCACGGCTCTGATCGGCGTCATCCTGCCGCTTATCGTTGCGGTGTTCATGGTCTCGAAGACCGGCTTTCACGTGAACGCGCCCTGGTGGATCATCTTCAACGGCGCCGTCATCATGCCGATCTCGTTCTTCTGCCTCGCCGCCGGGCCGAAATACATTTCGGGGCCGGAAGTGGCGATGTTCTATCTGCTCGAAACCGTGCTGGCGCCGGTCTGGGTGTGGATGATCTTTGCCGAGACACCGACCCGCAACAGTCTGATCGGTGGCGCGATCCTGATCGTCACGCTGGTCGCCCATTCGCTCTGGCAACTGCATGACGGCCGTAGGCAGCGGGGTGACCTTGCGGTGCACCATCCGGTCTGACTTGTAATTGATGTGCCGGCGCAAGTCGCGTTTCGGGATCAGGCGCTGGCTTTCTTCGCCACGCCGGGTTCCGGCAGGATTTCGATCTGCGGCGGCCCGCCTTCGATTTCGGCCGCCGAGTCGGCGGTCAACTCGTCGACCAGTTCCACCTCGCGCAGCCACTCGCGCCAGATGGCGACCAGCAGCGCCATCAGCACCGGGCCGATGAACAGGCCGAGGAACCCCATCGTCTTGACGCCGCCGATCAGGCCGAAAAAGGTCGGCAGGAAGGGCAGCTTTATCGGCCCGCCGACGAGCTTCGGGCGCAGTGTCTTGTCGACGATGAACAGTTCGACCGCGCCCCACAGGAACAGCGCCAGACCGGCCATGGGCGAGCCGCTGGCGGCCAGATAAATCGAGACAAGGGTGAAGGACAAAGGCGCCCCGCCGGGGATGAGCGCCATGACGCCGGTCAGGGCGCCAAGCGTCACCGGCGACGGCACGCCAGCCAGCCAGTAGGCGATGCCCAGCACCAGCCCCTCGCCGATGGCGATCACGGTCATGCCGGTCACCGTCGAGGAAATGGTCGCCGGGACGACTCGCGAAATCCGCTCCCATCGCGTCGGCAGGATGCGTTCGCCCAGGCGATCGACCTGGCCGGCAAAATGCTCGCCGTCGCGATAGGCGAAGAACAGGGCGATCATCATGAACAGCAGCGTCAGGAGCAGCCCAAACGCACTGCCGCCGGCGGCGAGCGCGCCGCGATAGATGCTGCCTATGTTTGCGCCGCTGATCAGCTGGATCAGTTCACCAATGCCGCCGGGATGACCAAAATTGGTCGTCCATTGCTCGTTCAGCCAGTCGCCTACGACAGGCATGGTCGCGATCCAGTGCGGCGTCACGGCCCCATGCCGATTGGTCTCGATCGCCCAGCCGACCCACTCGCGCACCTCGTTGATGGCGTAGGTGCCGGCGAGCGCGATCGGTATCACCAGGAAGGCGAGGATGAACAGGATGGCCAGAGTGGCGGCGATAGTGCGGTTGCCGCCGACACCAGCCAGCAGCCGCTGGTAAAGCGGCCAGCTGGCGAAAGCGATGACAAGTGCCGCCAGCACCGGGAACAGGAAACCGTGGAAGAAATAGACGCCGGCGGCGACGATCAGCACCAGCAGCCAGCGCGCCGCCGACAGCGGCGGAATGACGGCCGACCGCAGCGGCGTCGACAGGCCGAACAGGCGCTGCTGCCGTTCCGGTTTCTGGATCCTGGATTCTTTCAAACGCCCGTCTCTCCCAAACACCTTTCCCCGTTATGCACTGATATAGTGCAGCAATCGTGACGATACTCCAAATGCCCTAGAATCGGCCCCCTTGAGGGAGGTGGCCGGCAGGCCAGAGGGGTTGCCGCGCGTAAAGCGCCAGCGTTCTCTGCTCAAAGTATTAGGTCGCGTCCGGTCGAAGCCGGAGGCCGGTCCGGTCGAACCGACCCCTCTGTCGCCTTTGGCGACGTCTCCCCTCGAGGGGGAGAGCAAGCTACCCGAACTTGCCCGTCCTCGGGAAACCCTTCGGCACCATGCGGCCGGCCGATGCCCGGGCGCCGATCCATTCGGCCAGTTCCTCGCGCGACCTCGTGAAGGTGCGGTCGGCCGAATCCTGCCAGGACAGGCCCGTCTCCAAGCTGAACGGCTTGAGATCGAGCAGGCCGCCATCCTTGTATTTCTGCAGCCGCACGCCCTTGCCGCGGCCCATCTCGGGAATTTCCGAAAGCGCGAACACCAGCATTTTCCGGTTCTCGCCGACGATGGCGAGGTGATCGCCGGTGACCGGCACGCAACGCTTGGCCTCGTCCGGCGCCTTGACGTTCATCACTTGCTTGCCCTTGCGGGTGTTGGCGACCACTTCCTCCTCCGGCACGATGAAGCCATTGGCGTCATATGAGGCCAGCAGCAGCTTGCGCTTCGGATCGTGGACGAAGGCGGTGACGATGTCCTGGTCATTGTCCATGTCGACGATGATGCGGATCGGCTCGCCATGGCCGCGCCCGCCGGGCAGCCGGTCGGCGCCGATTGTGTAGAACTTGCCGCCGGTGGTGAAGACCAGCACCTTGTCGGTGGTCTGCGCGTGGAAGGCGAGCTTGAGGCTGTCGCCTTCCTTGAAGGTCAGCGTCGAAAGGTCGGCCAGATGCCCCTTCATCGCCCGCAGCCAGCCTTTTTCCGAAACCACCACGGTGACCGGCTCGCGCTCGATCATGGCGTGCGCGATGTCGGTCAGGTCGTGCTCGGGTGCATCGGCGAACTGGGTGCGGCGCTTGCCGAGTTCGGTCTCCGGGCCGAACTTGTCACGGATGTTGGTGACTTCCCACTTGATCGTCGACCATTGCTTGGCATCGGACGCCAGCAGCGCCTCGATCTGCTTCTTCTCGGCGCTCAGGCCATCGAATTCCTTGCGGATCTCGAATTCTTCCAGCTTGCGCAAGGCGCGCAGGCGCATGTTGAGGATGGCCTCGGCCTGGTTGTCGGTGAGCGACCAGCGGGCCATCATCACCTGCTTGGGCTCATCCTCCTCGCGGATGATCTTGATCACCTCGTCGATGTTGAGATAGGCGATCAGGTAGCCGGCAAGGATCTCCAGCCGTCTTTCGATCTCGCCCAGGCGATGTTTCGAGCGGCGGATCAGAACGTCGCGGCGGTGGTCGAGCCATTCCTGCAGCACGCCCTTCAGCGACAGCACGTTGGGCACCTTGCCGCGCGACAGCACATTCATGTTGAGGGGGAAACGGCTTTCAAGCTCGGTGAGTTTGAACAGCGATTCCATCAGGATGCCCGGATCGACGGAACGGCTCTTCGGTACCAGCACGACGCGGATATCCTCGGCGCTTTCGTCCCTGATGTCCTCGAGCAGCGGCAGTTTGCGGGCCATCAGCAGTTCGGCGATCTTCTCGATCAGTCGCGCCTTCTGCACGCCATAGGGGATTTCGGTGACGACAATGCTCCAGGTGCCCCTGCCCTGGTCCTCCTGGCTCCATTTCGAGCGCACACGAAAACCGCCGCGGCCGGTCTCGTAGGCCTCGAGAATGGAGGCGCGGCTGTCGATGATGATGCCGCCGGTCGGGAAATCCGGACCCTGGACGAAATCCATCAGCTTCGACACCGGCGCATCGCGATGCTCGATCAGGTGCAATGCGGCGTCGCAAAGCTCGGCCGCATTGTGCGGCGGGATCGATGTCGCCATGCCGACCGCGATGCCGGACGAGCCGTTTGCCAAGAGGTTCGGGAAGGCGCCGGGAAGCACCACCGGCTCCTCGTCCTCTTCATTGTAGGTCGGCCGATAGTCGACGGCATCCTCGGTGATGCCGGACAACAGTTCGGTCGCCACATCGGTCATGCGCGCTTCGGTGTAGCGCATGGCGGCGGCGTTATCGCCGTCGATGTTGCCGAAATTACCCTGCCCGTCGACCAAGGGATAGCGCATCGAAAAATCCTGCGCCAACCGCACCAGCGCGTCGTAGATCGACTGGTCGCCATGCGGGTGGAACTTACCCATCACCTCGCCGACGATACGTGCGCATTTGGCAAAACCCTGGTCGGGGTTGAGCCTGAGCAGCCGCATGGCGTGCATGATGCGGCGATGGACCGGCTTCAGCCCGTCGCGGACGTCGGGCAGCGCCCGGTGCATGATGGTCGACAGCGCATAGGCCAGATAGCGCTCTTCCAGCGCCTTCTTCAGATCGACCGGTTCAATGTGATCGCCACCGCCATCTTGAGGCGGCAAAAGCCTTTTTCCCATGGGCTGGAACTAGCCGAGCGGGCGATTCGCGGCAAGAGGCCGACAGATATACCCGCCATTCTGCAACATGAAACCGCATGCCTGGGGATGTCGACCAACATCAGCCTGTTACATCAGGCCTTTATGGCCAAGCGTGATGATATCGGGCAACCGGCTCTTCATGACAAATTCACCGGTTTGCGCCAAGACGGTGGGATCGAGTTTGCCTTTCACCGTGATTTTCGACCATGGTACCGGGACACGCCTTTTTCCCGTCCAGTTCGTCACGGAATGGTGATGGCGCGAAGAATTGAAAAACAATTTCAGGACACTCTCAGGGACCTTGCGATGACAATCAAACGCTCAACTCTCCGGAAATTCGCTCTTTCGACCTTCTTGTTCACACTGCCGCTGAATGCGGCCCTTGCCCAGGATGCCGCAGTTGCCGACCGGCTGAAGGCCGCGCTGGCTGCCCAGGGCGTCAACATCTCCTGGACTGGGGTGACCGGCGACAACACCAGCATGGTGCTGCAGGGCGTTGCGATCAAGCCGGCGGCGGAAAAGGAAGCCCTCACCATCGGCGACGTCAAACTCGAGAACGTGACCGCGGCCAACGGTGGCTTCGATATCGGCACCGTCTCGACCTCAGCCTTCGAGCACGCCAAGGACGGCGTCACCCTCAACCTCAGCCCCTTCGTCATCCATGACATGGTGGTTCCGGCCGATGGCGCCACCGGCCCGCTGGGCTCGCTGATGATGTACAAATCCGCCGAACTTGCCAACATGACGGTCAAGGTCGCCGACAAGACCGCCTTCTCGATGGACGGGCTTGCCATCCAGATCACGCCGCCCGCGGACGGCAAGGCGATGGAATTCACCGGCAATACGGAAAAATTCACGGCCGATCTCTCTTTGGTCGACGACCCCAAGTCCAAGGAAGTCATCGATGCGCTGGGCTACCAGAACATTTCGGGCAATCTCGCAATGGCTGGCACCTGGCAGCCCTCGGACGGCAAGATGGAACTGTCGAAATACGACATCTCCGTCGAGAATGCCGGCACGCTCGGCATGACCTTCGACCTCGGCGGCTACACGATCGACTTCATCAAGTCGCTGCAGGAAATGCAGAAGAAGATGGCCGCGCAGCCTGAAGGCGCTGACAATTCGGCGCAAGGTATGGCCATGCTCGGCCTGTTGCAGCAGCTGTCGTTCAACGGCGCCTCGATCCGTTTCGACGACGATTCGCTGACCGGCAAGGTGCTGGAATATGTCGGCAAGCAGCAAGGCATGTCGGCCAAGGACATCGCCAACCAGGCCAAGGCGATCGTGCCCTTCGGCATGGCGCAGCTCAACAATCCGGAACTGACGGCGCAGGTGACCGCGGCGGTCAGCAAATATCTCGACGACCCGAAGAGCCTCGAAATCTCGGCCGAGCCGCCGGCCTCGGTGCCGTTCGCGCTGATCATGGCCGGCGCCATGTCCAACCCGCTCGACCTGCCGAAGACGCTCGGCATCAGCGTCAAGGCGAACGAAGACTGATCGAACGGCCTCAGAATACAAAAATAGCCCGGCATCGCTGCCGGGCTATTTTTTTGGATTATCGAGTCGAAAGAATCGGTTCTGGCGGGTTTTTAAAGTACTGCCCGAACCTCGCCATCAGGCGTCCTTCCTGGTCGGGGCGACACGCAGTGCCAGTTCGCGAAGCTGCTGCGGGCTTGCTTCCGACGGCGCGCTCATCAACAGGTCGTAGGCCTGCTGGTTCATCGGGAACATGGTGATCTCGCGCAGGTTCTTGGCACCGACCAGCAGCATGACGACGCGGTCGACGCCGGCCGCCATGCCGCCATGCGGCGGCGCGCCATACTGGAAGGCGCGGTAGAGGCCGCCGAAGCGCTCCTCGACGGTGGCACGGTCCAGTCCGACCGTCTCGAAAGCCTTGACCATGGTTTCGGGCAGATGGTTACGGATGCCGCCTGATGCAATCTCGAAACCGTTGCAGACCATGTCGTACTGGAAGGCCTTGATGCCGAGCAGGTCCTCGCCGTTCAGCGCATCGATACCGCCCTGCGGCATCGAGAACGGGTTGTGGGCGAAGTCGATCTTCTTCTCCTCCTCGTTCCATTCGAAGAACGGGAAGTCGACGATCCAGCACAATTCGAAGCGCTCGCGGTCGACGAGATTCAGTTCCTCACCGGCGCGCGTGCGGGCCGCACCAGCGAAAGAAACGAACTTCTTGGGATCACCGGCAACGAAGAAGGCGGCATCGCCGTCGGCAAGGCCGAGCTGCTGGCGGATCGCCTCGGTGCGCTCCTCGCCGATGTTCTTGGCAAGCGGACCGGCGCCTTCGAGCTTGTCGCCCTCCTTGCGCCAGAAGATGTAGCCCAGCCCCGGCTGGCCCTCGCCTTGCGCCCAGGAGTTCATGCGGTCGCAGAAGGCGCGGCTGCCGCCGGTCTTGGCCGGAATGCCCCACACCTCGGCCTTCGGGTCGTTGGCCAGGATGTTGGCGAACACCTTGAAGCCGGAATCGCGGAAATGATCGGAGACGGCCCGCATTTCGATCGGGTTGCGCAGGTCTGGCTTGTCGGAGCCGTATTTGCGCATAGCGACATCGTAGGGAATGCGCTGGAACTTCTGCGTCACCGGCTTGCCGTTGGCGAAGGTCTCGAAGACGCCCCGCATCACTGGTTCCATGGTCGACAGCACGTCGTCCTGTTCGACAAAGCTCATTTCCAGGTCGAGCTGGTAGAATTCGCCCGGCAGACGGTCGGCGCGCGGGTCCTCGTCGCGGAAGCACGGCGCGATCTGGAAATAGCGGTCGAAGCCCGACACCATGATCAGCTGCTTGTACTGCTGCGGCGCCTGCGGCAGCGCGTAGAACGTGCCAGGATGGATGCGCGACGGCACCAGGAAGTCGCGCGCCCCCTCGGGCGATGAAGCCGTCAGGATCGGCGTCGAGAATTCGGTGAAGCCGACATCGTTCATGCGCTTGCGCATCTCGGCGATGATTTTTGTGCGCGCCACGATGTTCTTGTGCAGCGTGTCGCGGCGCAGGTCGAGGAAGCGGTACTTCAGCCTGATGTCCTCGGGATAGTCCGGCTCGCCGAACACCGGCAGCGGCAATTCCTTGGCCGCCGACAGCACCTCGATCTCGCGGGCGAAGATTTCGATCTCGCCGGTCGGCAGGTTGGCGTTGGTGGTCTCGGGCAAGCGCGCCTTGACCTCGCCGTCGACGCGGATGACCCACTCGCCGCGCACGGTCTCGGCGACCTTGAAGGCCGGCGAATCGGGATCGGCGACGATCTGGGTCAGGCCATAGTGGTCGCGCAGGTCGATGAACAGCAGGCCGCCATGGTCGCGCACGCGATGCACCCAGCCCGACAGGCGAACGGAAGAGCCGACGTCGCTCTTTCTCAACTGGGCACAGGTATGGCTGCGGTAACGGTGCATTGTCATTGGTAAAGTCCGGGGTGCTGGGTGGCAGGCCAAAGCATCGAAGCCCGGCCCAAAATTTGCGCGAAAAGCGCATGGGAGGCCGGATTTGTCAAGGCAAGGAGACGTTGGGCCGTATCCAGGTTCGACCGTCAGGGCTCAAGTCTTTGCCGGCCTCCACGCATTGCCGCTGGACGTGTTTCCTGAGACAACGCCTCTATCAAGCGATCTGGTATGAAGCGACCTGGAGACGCCCAGTGCCAAAACGCACTCTCCCGCCGGGCATTGGGCCACACAATGGCCGCGAGCTGGAACTGATGCTTCAGGGCGACAAGCCAATGGCTCTGTTCGCGGCGGAACCGGGCATGGACGCCGAAGATGTTGGTGAGGCCGTCGCACATGCTGCATCGCAGAAACTGCTGAATTCCAGCATGGATTGAACGACTGCGTCCCAAGCCGGGATGAATTCGCCATGGAATGCAACGGCCTGCCCCCTCAATGCCGGCCTAGATTTGCCGCTGGCATTGACGAGGGTAATGGTTCAAGAAGGGATCACCGATACGTGATCGCCTTTTCATGTCCTCCATCCGCCCGCTGATCCCGCTTCTTCTCGCCGCAGCCATCCTGCTCGGCGGCAATGGGCTGCAAAGCACGCTGATCGCACTGCGCGGCGCGCAGGAGGGGTTTTCCGCTTCCTCCATCGGCCTGATGGGCACCTTCTATTTCGCCGGCTTCCTGCTCGGCTGCCTGGCCATTACCCGCATCATGAAGGCGGTCGGCCATATCAGGGCGTTTTCGGCACTGGCCGCCATTGCATCGGTCGGCACTCTGCTGCTGGTTCTGGTGCTCGATCCTGTGATGTGGTGCGCCGTGCGCTTTGCCGGCGGCTTCTGCTTCGCCGGACTGTTCACGATCGTCGAAAGCTGGCTGAATTCCGGCGTCACCAACAAGGATCGCGCGCGGGTGCTGGCGATCTACCGGATGGTCGACACCGGCTCGGTGACATCGGCCCAGTTCCTGATCCCGGTCTTCGGCGCCGGCGGCTTCACCATCTTCGCCATCATGTCGATCATGATAACGCTGTCGCTGGTGCCGGTCTCGCTCGGCGACCGCTCCAACCCGACACCGCCGGAGGAGGTCAAGCTCGACCTGGCGCGCGTCTGGCGCATTTCGCCGCTCGGCTGCTTCGGCTGCATCGCCGTCGGCGTCACCAACAGCGCATTTCGCACGCTGTCGCCGGTCTATGCCGAACAGATCGGCATGTCGGTCGCCGATGTCGTCACCTTCGTCAGCGTCGGCATTTTCGGCGGCGCCATCATCCAGTATCCGCTCGGCTACCTCTCCGACCGCTGGGACCGGCGCCGGGTGCTGTTGCTGACGACCTGCTGCGCGATGCTTTCAGCCCTGGCGCTGGTGTTCATCGCCGGCAGCAATCCCCTGCTCAACTTCATCATCATCTTCATCTTCGGCTGTTTCGCCATGCCACTCTATTCGCTGTCGGCGGCGCATTCCAACGACCGCGCCGGCACGGGCGAGTTCGTGCTGATCAATGCGGCGCTGATGCTGTTCTACTCGTTCGGCGCCATCGGCGGCCCTTTCGCCGCCTCGACAGTGATGCAGCATTTCGGGCCGAGCGCGCTGTTCGTGTTCAGCGCCACCGTCTATGCGATCTTCATCGCCGTCATCCTCTACCGCATGCAGGCACGCTCCGGCGTGCCCGTGGGCAAGCGCAGCCGCTTCATCGCGCTGTTGCGCACGTCGACCGTTTTCGCGCGGCTGGCCAGGCGCAATGGCGATGCCGATGGCCCGGGAAGCGCATGATGGCGGCGCCAAAGCTTGACGAAAGCCTTCCCGGCTGAAATCTAGGATGACCTTACTCCTGCCAAAAGCGATTTGATGCACGTCATCACCACACAGAAAGAACTCGAGACCGTTCTCGCCGCTTTCGAAAAGTCGGATTTCGTTACCGTCGACACCGAGTTCATCCGCGAAACGACCTTCTGGCCGATCCTGTGCCTGATCCAGATGGCGGCGCCCGGCGTCACCGCGCTGATCGACCCGCTGTCGCCCGACATCAACCTCGCCCCGTTCTTCCGGCTGATGGCCAACGAGGCCGTGGTCAAGGTCTTCCATGCGGCGCGCCAGGACATCGAAATCATCGTCCATCTCGGCGATCTCGTGCCGCACCCGGTGTTCGACACGCAGGTCGCGGCCATGGTCTGCGGCTTCGGCGACAGCGTTTCCTACGATCAGCTCGTGCAGCGCATCACCGGCGCGCGGCTCGACAAGTCGTCGCGCTTCACCGACTGGCGCCACCGGCCGCTGTCCGAGAAGCAGCTCGATTACGCGCTCGCCGACGTCACCCATCTGATCGAGGTCTATCAGCATTTGAGCGCCGAACTGGCGCGGGAGAACCGTGCCCACTGGCTGAACGAAGAGATGGACGTCCTGACCTCGCGCGAGACCTACGATCCGCATCCCGAAGACGCCTGGAAGCGGCTGAAGATGCGGCTGCGCAAGCCGCAGGAACTGGCGATCGTGCAAGCCGTGGCGGCATGGCGCGAACGTGAGGCGCGCGAGCGCGACGTGCCGCGCGGCCGCGTGCTCAAGGACGACGCTATCTACGAGGTGGCGCAGCAGGCGCCGCGCGACACGGCCGCCCTCGCCAAGCTGCGCACGACGCCCAAGGGCTGGGAGCGCTCCTCGACGGCGACGGCCCTGCTTGGGGCGGTCAATACCGCGCTGGCCTTGCCCAAGGAGCAGATGCCGAAACTGCCGAAGAATTTCCAGCCGCCGGAAGGCTCGAGCGCCGCCGCGGAATTGTTGAAAGTGCTGCTCAGGATCGTCGCCGAAAAGCAGGGCGTGGCCTCGAAGGTGCTGGCCTCCAGCGACGACATCGACCGCATCGCCGCCGAAGGCGAGGACGCCGATGTGCCGGCACTGCAGGGCTGGCGGCGCGCCGTGTTCGGCGAAGCGGCGCTGAAGCTGGTGCGCGGCGAGATCGGGATAAAGTTCGACAAGCGTAAAATAGCGGTGTTCGACCTCTAGAGGCTTTCTAGCCGATGCGTTCGGATCAGGACGAGAACCGGCGATACGAAGCGATCGACGCATTGCGTGCGATTGCCGTGATGCTGGTTCTGATCTTCCACTATACGTCCCGCTTTCCCGCCGACTACATCGGGTTCGACCACCAGATGACGCTGCCATGGCAAGGGATAGTTGGCGTCTTTCTCTTTTTCATTATCAGCGGCTACTGCATCGCGATGACAGCAGAGCGGTCTGGAACCGTGTGGATGTTCTGGCTGCAGAGATTTACGCGGCTGGAGCCCGCGCTCATCGCCTGTATCTCGATCACGCTTGTCGTGGTTGCGGCTCTGGGTCTTCCGGGTAGGGAGGTTTCAGCGCTCGACGGACTGAAAAACGCAAGCTGGGTAACCCTGTTCGCTCCAACGCCGCTTGTCGACGGCGCCTACTGGTCACTGCTTGCGGAAGCAAAATTCTACTTCGTGTTCGGCCTCATCTTCTATCTCTGGCCAAATCGCGTTCTCGTCCTTTTCACCGGCTTTACCGTTCTGGGCGCAATTGCACAGTTTTCAGGGTTGTGGAGAGACCATCAGGCTCTGATTTACCCCTTCAAGGGCGTCGCCATGCCGTATTTTCTGTTCCCCTACAGCCTCTTCTTCTTGATGGGCATCGCGGCGAGGCGATCGACCCGAACTGTGCAGACGGTCGTGACAGCCGGATGCCTGGTGGTTGTTGTCAAGCTGTGGGGCGGTTCAGCATTCAGTGCCTGGGTGATCGCGCTTTCAATTCTTGGGGTCATCGGCGTCCAGCTGCGCGATATCAAGATCTGGCGAAGCGTGAGTTACATCGGCTTGATCAGCTATCCTCTGTATCTTCTGCACCAGAATGTCGGTGTCGCGATCATACGATGGCTGGCTCCGTGGATCGCCTCCCCGTATCTTCGGATCGGCATAGCGTTCTGCACCGTGGTCGCCCTTGCAGCATTCGTCGCGTGGGCGGTCGAGCATAGATTTCGGCGGAGGATCGAAATCCATGCGGCGCGCTTGATGTCGAGGGCCGCAACCCCCGCATGACCCTGCCTCAGACGATGTCGAGCAAATGCAGCGCAAACCAGATCCAGGCCAGCGCCAACACCACCGCACCGGCGAAGAAAGAGCGGCTGCGCAGCCGCAGATTGTTGCTGGTCAGGTGAACCCAGGCATGAAAATAACGCGTCAGGACGAAAATCCACGCCAGCGCCAAGGTCAGATAGTTGACCCCGTTGGTGACGTGGAGCGTCAGGCACAGCACATAGAAAAGCACCGGCAGTTCGAACTGATTGCAGAGATTGGCGGCAACGGTGATGCTGGACGCCGGCTCGGTCGAGCGGGCCTTGTACTGTCCGACCTCGGCCTCACCTGATCTGATTGCGCCATTTCTGCGGCGCCCCAATACGCCGTAGACGATGTAGACCAGAGCCACATGCGCCAGAACGGGCCAGAAGATCGTCGTCTGGTTCATGGATATTTCCCCTGCTCTGTCCGGCTTCAGGCCTGGCGTCTTTGGCCCACCAGCCAGAAAGCGGCGATGACGACCACCGGGATGGCGAGAAGCGCGAATTTGGTGACGATCAGAGCAGAAGCGAAAGACAGTGAATCCGGGTTGGCCGACAGGAAATCGGACAGAAGCCGCGCCACGGCGATGTTCTGGGCATAGTCGGCCAGCGTGTAGGGCAGCACCAGAACCAGGGCGAAGATCGACTGCACCTGCCCGGGAAGCTCGCGGAAGTTCTGCAGGCGCCGGCCGCTGGCCAGGACCAGGCTCACCAAGGTCAGCGACAGCAGCGCCGGGAACAACAGATCGAAGGTCAGATAGTGCCAGACCAGAATGATCTCGCCGCCGCGCCGTCCGAGCGCCGTCAGCCAGGCCATGCCTTCGTCGGGCGTGAAGCCGAAATAGCGCATGTCGAGCGACGGCAGGCCGCCGCTCAACTGGCGGAAATAGAAGAATTCCATCACCGTCATGGCGATGAAAACCGCCGCCGACAGGAAACACAGTGCGGCCGCGTGGCGTGGCAGCCGCAGGACCGTCGCGGTCAGGCTCCGCCCGAGCCCGTATTGTTCAGGCTCCGCCGGGATAGTTCGGGCTTTCGCGGGTAATCGTGACGTCATGGGCGTGGCTTTCACGAAGTCCGGCGTTGGATATGCGCACAAAAGTGGCGCGCTCGCGGAAATCGGCAAGGTCGCGGCCACCGACATAACCCATAGCGGCTTTTAGCCCGCCCGCAAGCTGGTGCAGCACGCCAGACACAGGTCCTTTGTATGGAACCTGGCCCTCAATGCCTTCCGGGACCAGTTTGAGGGTATCGCGCACCTCGGCCTGGAAGTAGCGATCGGCCGAGCCGCGCGCCATGGCGCCGACCGAACCCATGCCGCGATAGGCCTTGAAGGAGCGACCCTGGTGCAGATAGACCTCGCCCGGGCTCTCATCGGTTCCGGCCAGCAGCGAGCCGATCATGGCGGCACTGGCGCCGGCGGCGAGCGCCTTGGCGAGATCGCCGGAATATTTGATGCCGCCGTCGGCAATCACCGAGACGCCCGACTTATGCGCCGTCTCGACGGCGGACATGATGGCTGAAAGCTGCGGCACGCCGACACCGGCGACAATGCGGGTGGTGCAGATGGAGCCCGGGCCGATGCCGACCTTGACGGCGTCGGCGCCGGCGTCGATCAGCGCCTGCGTGCCTTCGGCGGTGGCGACGTTGCCGGCCAGGATGCGCACCGAGTTGGAGAGTTTCTTGGCGCGCGTGACCGCGTCGAGTACGCGCTGCGAATGGCCATGCGCGGTGTCGATGACCAGAAGATCGACCCCGGCGTCGATCAGGCGCTCGGCGCGCTCGAAGCCATCGTCGCCGACGCTGGTGGCGGCCGCCGCGCGCAGGCGGCCCTGCGCATCCTTGGTGGCGTGCGGGTTGAGCTGCGACTTCTCGATGTCCTTGACGGTGATCAGGCCGACGCAATTGCCCTGCTTGTCGACGACGACGAGTTTTTCGATGCGGTGCTGGTGCAGAAGCCGCTTTGCTTCGTCCGAGTCGACATTCTCCTTGACCGTGATCAGGTTCTCGCGGGTCATCAACTCATAGACCTTCTGCGCCGGGTCGGAGGCAAAGCGCACGTCGCGGTTGGTCAGGATGCCGACCAGCCTGCCGGTCTTGTGGCCGCCAGTGCCGCCATTCTCGACCACCGGAATGCCCGAGATCGAATAGGTTCGCATCAGCGACAGCGCATCGGCGAGCGTGGCGTCCGGACCGATGGTGACCGGATTGACCACCATGCCGGATTCGAATTTCTTCACCTGCCGCACCTGCTCGGCCTGTTCGGCCGGCGAGAAATTGCGGTGGATGACGCCGATGCCGCCGGCCTGGGCCATGGCGATGGCAAGACGCGCCTCGGTGACGGTGTCCATCGCGGCGGAGAGGATCGGCACGTTGAGATCGATGTCGCCCGCGATGCGGGTGCGGACATCGGTTTCGCCGGGCATGACCTCGGAGTGACCCGGCTGCAAAAGCACGTCGTCAAAGGTCAGCGCCAGTGCGCCTGTGGACGTTTCGATGATTTTTGCCATGGCCAGCCCTTTAGAATGCGGAAAAAGCGCTGGACCGGAATGGACAGCGCCGACTCTCATCTTCCCTTTCAGGATTGGCGCTGGCTGGTAACACGTCGCGACGCGGATGAAAAGCCGATCGTTGCATTGCACAACAGCCACCCACGGTTGCGGTCGCACAAAAGTGACAGCAATTTAACACGACATGGGTGTCTAGCCATGATAACCGCCCCCTGTATCGGTTCGCCCCCGGCCGAAGAGAAAATTTGAAACGGTCACGCTCGTGAATCGCACCATTCCGCTGATCCTGGCGGTCGCACTTTTCATGGAAAACATGGATTCGACCGTCATAGCGACATCGCTGCCGGCGATCGCCGTCGACATCCACACCAGCCCGATCGCGCTCAAGCTGGCACTGACGGCCTATCTGGTGTCGCTGGCGATCTTCATTCCCATCAGCGGCTGGATGGCCGACCGCTTCAGCGCCAAGAACATTTTTCGCGCCGCGATTGCGGTGTTTATCGTCGGTTCGGTCGCCTGCGCCTTGTCCGGTTCGCTGCCGGCCTTCGTGGTGTCGCGCTTCCTGCAAGGCATTGGCGGCGCCATGATGACGCCGGTCGGGCGCCTGGTGCTGGTGCGGGCCACGCCCAAGAGCGACCTGGTCGCCGCCATGTCGTGGCTGACCGTTCCCGCGCTGGTCGGACCGCTTGTCGGCCCGCCGATCGGCGGCTTCATCACCACCTACTTCACCTGGCACTGGATCTTCCTGATCAATGTGCCGATCGGCCTGGTCGGCATCTGGCTGGCGACGCGCTTCCTGCCGGAAACCGAATCGATGGAGACGCCGCCGCTCGATTTCATCGGCTTCGTGCTGAGCGGGCTTGCGGCATCCGGCGTGGTCTTCGGCCTGTCGGTGGTCAGCCTGCCCTATCTGCCGCCTGCGACCGGATTCATCACCGTGGGGGTCGGGCTGCTGTCGGGCGCACTCTACCTCATGCATGCGCGGCACGCCAAAAATCCACTGCTGGCGCTCGAACTGTTCCGCAACCAGGTGTTCCGCTCATCGGTGCTTGGCGGCTCGCTGTTTCGCATCGGCATCGGAGCAGTGCCGTTCCTGCTGCCGCTGATGTTCCAGATCGGTTTCGGGCTGACGCCGTTCCAGTCCGGCATGATCACCTTTGTCTCGGCGGTCGGCGCCATCGGCATGAAATTCGTCACCGCACTGATTTTTCGCCTCGCCGGATTCCGCCGCGTGCTGATCGTCGGCTCGCTGGTCGCCGCCGCATCGATCGCCATCTACGGCCTTTTCACCCCGGAAACGCCTTACGCACTGATGTTGGCCATATTGCTGGTCGGCGGCTTCATCCGCTCGATGTTTTTCACCGGGGTCAACGCGCTCTCCTATGCCGAAGTGTCGGCCGAAGACACCAGCAAGGCAACGCCGATTACGGCGGTGTTCCAGCAGCTGTCGATCGCGCTTGGCGTGGCGCTGGCCGGCGGCATCCTGGAAGTCTCGACCTCGATCCATGGCGGCCCGCTGACGCTGGGCGATTTCCACATCGCCTTCTTCATCGTGGCGGCCGTATCGGCGGCGGCGTCGCTGTTATTCATGCGGCTGGCGCCCGATGCCGGCAATGCCGTCTCCGGCCATGGCCGGCTGACGACGCCCAAGACGCTGGAACCGGCGAGATCGTCGGGCGAGTGAGGGCCAGCTCAGCGGTCAGCGTCCCCCGGCCCTTCGCTATGGCTCCGGGCGCTCGAGTCCTTCGGAACGTCCACTGGACGTTCCGATCCGCCTGATGGCGGAACGGACTCTCGCCCTTTGAAGTCCTTTGCCAACAGATAAAGCTCGACCGATTCATCGCGCGAGGCCGGCGGCTTGACGTGGTGGACGGAGCGGAAATTCTTCTTGAGCATGGACAGCAGTTCGTTCTCGGCGCCGCCCTGAAAAGTCTTGGCGAGGAAATGGCCGCCCGGCTTCAGGACGGACAGCGCGAAATCGGCCGCCACTTCGCACAGATGCATGGTGCGGATGTGGTCGGTGCGCTTGTGGCCGGTGGTTGGTGCCGCCATGTCGGACAGCACGACATCCGGGTTCCCACCCAACGCCTCGGCGAGCTTGCGCGGCGCATCCGCATCCAGGAAATCCATCAAAAGCACCGGTGCGCCGGGCACGGCATCCATTTCCAGATAGTCGATGCCGACGACATGCGGATTTTCCGCCGTCGATTTCGTGCGCGCGGCCGCGACCTGGCACCAGCCGCCGGGGGCGGCACCGAGGTCGATCACCTTCATGCCGGGCTTCAGCAAATGGTGCTTGTCGTCGATCTCGATCAGCTTGTAGGCCGCGCGCGAGCGATAGCCGTCAGCCTTCGAGCGCTGGACATAGGGATCGTTGATGTGGCGCTGCAGCCAGCGCCGCGACGATTCCTTCAGGCCGCTCTTTTTCTTGATCCGCGTCTTCAGCACGCGAATGCCGGCCGATCCTGGATTTTCCGGTTTCTTGGTCATTGACGGCCACGCCCATCGTTGCGCCAGACGCCGTCATCGGCCATCAGCTCGCTCAATATGCCTTCGCGCAGGCCGCGGTCAGCGACGCGCAGACGCTCCGAAGGCCAGACGGCGCGGATCGCTTCGAGAATGGCACAGCCGGCCAGCACCAGATCGGCGCGGTCGGCGCCAATGCAAGGGTTGGCGCAGCGCTGCTGGAAATCCCAGCCGACCAGTCGCTCCACCATGCGGTCGACGCTGTCGCGGTCCATCCACAGCCCGTCAACCCGACGACGGTCGTAACGCTCGAGATCGAGGTGGACGCCGGCCAACGTCGTCACCGTGCCGGACGTGCCCAGCAGATGGAAATTCGGGTTGGCCTTGAGGTGGCTCAGCCGGTCGCGGCCGTCGAAGCTCGCCAAACGGCCGGCGACGTCGTCGACCATCGCGTCGAAGATCTCGCGCGTCACGGTACGGCCACCAAAGCGCTCGGCCAGTGAGACGACGCCGACCGGCAGCGACGTCCACGAGACGATATGATTGGCGAGCCGCGGCGAACGGCGGCCAGTGAGATCGATCAGCGCGATCTCCGAAGAGCCGCCGCCGATGTCGAACAGGACGACGCCCTGCGTGTCGCGCTCGACCAGCGAGCCGCAGCCGGAAACCGCCAGCCGCGCCTCGGTCTGGCGGTCGATGATCTCGAGCTTCAGGCCGGCCTCGCGCTCGACGCGTTCGAGGAATTCGACGCCGTTCTCCGCCGAGCGGCAGGCTTCGGTGGCAATCAGCCTAGCCTTCCTGATCTTGCGGCCGCGCAATTTGTCGCCGCAGATCTTCAGCGCCTCGACGGCGCGATCCATCGCCGGCTGGCCGAGGCGGCCATTGGCGGTGAGCCCCTCGCCCAGCCTGACGATGCGTGAGAAGGCGTCGATGACGCGGAACTGGCCATGCCGTGTGGGAACGGCGACCAGCAGCCGGCAATTGTTGGTGCCGAGGTCAAGGGCCGCGAAGACCGGCAGCTCATGCACCGGCGGCCGGCGCGTGCCCTGTTCGGGGCGTGGCGCGGGAGCGGTGGGGGAGACTGCCGGCGCCGTCGGCAGCTTCGCTTCCAAAGCCGGAACAGCCTGGCCTGGCACCGGCGCTCGATTGCCCTGCGTTTCGTCGCGCGCAAAAACCTTGCGCCCGCGCCTTCGCTTGCGCCGCTTCTTGGGCTTGCCCTTCTGGTGATGGGTCGCGTCACCCGCCTGCCCACCGGCGGAGCGCGGTTCCGTCGGGCGGCGTTTCTGCCAACCGGCTGTCCCCGAGCCCGATGGCCCTGGGGAAGCGCTGGACGCGCCCACCTCCGACGCGCCTGCGCCGGTGTCGCGGTCTTCCACTGTCGTTCCTTCCGGCGCCGCGCGAACCGGTGAAGGACGCAGCAGGCGCTTTGGCATGTTTCAAGTTGCCGCCAGACTAACAGTGCCGTGGCCGATCACCAAGAGCCGCATGCCGAATTTTGCCGGCTGGGCGCGGACGGCCTTTTTAAGCTACCGCGTAATGTACCGGCAAGGCTGGATTGGTAGCGCGGATGCCGGCGAGGACAATGCTGGTCGAAGCCGATGCGTTATCCCCGCCGTTTGCGCCGCCTCGGTGCGAGCAGATCTTGCCGGCGGCCAGCGCGACGAGTGTTCGCGGTTGAATAGCCGGCTTCGATGAGGCATTTCTGAAATGAATGGAAGTCACCGGGCAGCCGGCCTCCCACCATCAAGCGAAAAGGACGCGGGCACGCAGCGCATGGCAGTCAGGCAATGAACTGGAAACGCTATTTCTGGCCGGTCGTCGGCATCGCCGCGGTGATCTTCTCGCTGCTGCTGCTCTGGCATGAACTGCGCGGTATTTCGCTCGACGATGTCTGGGATGGGCTCGCCGCCATCCCAACCCGCGGCTGGGTGCTGGCGGCGCTGAGTTCCGTCATCGCCTATGCCGCGCTCGCCGGCTACGACCACATCGCACTGCTGCATATCGGCAAGCGTGTGTCGTGGCTGTTCGTGACCCTTTGCTCCTTCACCACCTATGCGCTGTCGCACAATATCGGCGGATCGGTGTTTTCGGGCGCCGTCATCCGCTACCGCGCCTATGGCACCAGGGGGCTGACCGGTCAGGATGTCGGCGTGCTGGTGGCGATCTGCTGGATCACCTTCGTGCTGTCGACGATTCTCGCCTCCGGCCTCGTGCTGGTGTTCGAGCCTCAGATCATCGATCGCTTCTCTGGCATCGCCCATCATGGCCTGTCGGAAGCGGCGGGCATCGCGATGCTGCTCCTCGTCGCCGCCTACATCTTCGGCAGCTGGCTGCATTTGCGCCCGTTGAAGATCGCCAGATTCCAACTGCACTATCCGGCACTGCCGATCGTCGCCAGGCAATTGCTGATCGGCCCGATCGAACTGATTGCCGCCGCGGCGATCATCTTCTTCGCCCTGCCCGAGGCGCACAATCCCGGCTATTTCGTCGTGCTCGGCGTCTTCCTCGTCTCCTTCTCGGTCGCCCAGATCTCGCACGCGCCGGGCGGCCTTGGCGTGTTCGAGGTGGTGTTCCTCACCGGGCTTTCCGACATGGAGCCGGTCGGCGTGCTGGCGGCGCTGCTGGTGTTCCGGCTGTTTTACCTGATCATCCCGCTGATTCTGGGCCTGGGCGTGGTGCTGTTCTTCGAGCGTTCGCAGTTCAGCCGGACGGAGAGCTGAGGCGCGGATTGGATTTTGTGCCCGCCCCCGCGCACCTGAACCCCGGCGTATGAAACCCAGCTGTCAAAACGTAGCGATTGAACCGCAGAGCAGGCTTGACTATTTTCCGCTGGTGGCTACAAGGCAGCGCTCAAGCGGCTCAGCCGTTCGGCCCGCGCGGTTCATACCGCGCCTGCTGGGGAATAGGTTAACGGTAGACCCACGGACTCTGACTCCGTTAGTCCTGGTTCGAATCCAGGTTCCCCAGCCATATATCTTTAGGTCCGTTCCTGGCACGTGGATTACGGTTTTTACCGGAGGCATGGGTAACACTCTTGGCCCGAACGGGTTTGGAGTGGTTCGAGCCTGCATGCATCATCATCGAAGCCAGATACGGTCCTCAACCTGTTTGATGCCGATCTCGAAGCCGATCGTTCGCGGAAGTGCTTCGCCAGCACGCCTTTGATGCGCTCTGCCGACCAGGTCCATGGCGCGCGCCGCCACGATCAGCGCCTTCGTGGAATCGAAGCCGCCCGACGCGCCCATGATTGCGTGCTCGAGGTTGGTGGCCGAAAGCCGCGTCGCCAGACCCTGGACTTGGATGTGATTGGCTTTGTCCCAATCTTCCTGGCCCCGTTTAGCTGGTTTCCTGGCACTTTGGTACGTTTCCTAGGCTTTGCCGCCTTCATATTCGTAACTTGCTGACAGAACCGTCTGCGCGCCTGCCAACTACTTTTGACACAGATCAACGTCCGGTCGCCGCATTCGGGCGAAGTTAAGTCTGGCTGATTGGATCGACGAATGCAAAACACCGATTTCATTGACGCAGGCAGTACCGAGTTGATCCCCCCGAAGGACCGTTCGGTGAGCCGAATGCTCGTGCCGAGTTTACCCGAGCCTACTCCTCTGCAACCTGTCGCTTCCGCCGTGAGACCGCGCCGCCGGCTTTGGCTTGGGTTGGCGCTGGGTTTAGCCGCGGCCGCGGCCGCGGCAGGCGGATATTGGTGGCAGCATGCCGAGCCTGGACTTCCAGCAGGCATCGCCTTCGGCAACGGCCGGGTCGAGGCCGACGAGATCGACATCGCAGCCAAGTTCGGCGGCCGCATCGCCGCGCTCCTTGCCGACGAGGGCGACGGCGTCCGCGCCGGCCAGGTAGTCGCTCGGATGGATACGCAAGACCTCGAAACGTCGCTCCACAAGGCCGAGGCACAGATGCTCGGAGCGAGCCGCATGCTCGACGAGGCGAGCGCCAGCGTCGAGCAGCAGAAGGCACAGGTGAAGCTCGCTGAGCAGCAGCTCGCCCGCGCAATCTACCTTGCCGACAAAGGCTATGCGACGACCGAGATCCTCGACCAGCGCCACCAACAGATGGACGCCGCCAACGCTGCATTTACGGCAGCCAACGCGCGTGTCGGCGAGGCCGAACAGACACTGGCTGCGGCCAACCACGATGTCGACCTCTATCACATCAACATCGCTGACAATTCGCTCGTCGCGCCGCGCGCTGGTCGCATCCAATATCGCCTCGCGAATGTCGGCGAGGTGATCGGCGCCGGCGGCAAGGTCTTGACCATGCTCGACACCGGCTATGTCTATATGGATGTCTTCTTGCCCACGGCAGAAGCCGGTCGCGCGATGATGGGCAGCGACGCCCGTGTGGTGCTCGACGCCAGGCCTGATGCACCAATCCCGGCCAAGGTAGTCTTCGTCTCCGACCAAGCACAATTCACGCCGAAGGCGGTAGAGACCAAGGCGGAACGCGACAAGTTGATGTTTCGGGTCCGCGTGCGGGTGGACGCCGACTATCTGCGCGCCCACTCGGCAGAGGTGGGCTCCGGTCTTCCAGGCTTGGCTTATGTTCGACTCGATCCGGGCACGGAATGGCCGATTTCGCTTGCAGGCCGGACCGATGAACAGTCCCGATGATCCCGTCATAGCCGTCGACGGGCTATCGCACCGCTATGGCCGGACACTGGCGCTTGACAATGTGACGCTCGTCCTTTCGGCCGGCGCACTCGTCGGGCTGATCGGCCCGGACGGCGTCGGGAAATCGACGCTGCTCGGCCTCATCGCCGGTGCAAAGCGCATCCAGAGCGGCTGTGTGGCGGTGCTTGGCGGCGATATGGCGGACCGCGGCCACCGCGTCGCCGCTTGCCCGCGCATCGCGTATATGCCGCAAGGCCTCGGCAAGAATCTTTATCCCGATCTCAGCGTGCGGGAGAACATCGACTTTTTCGGCCGCCTATTCAGCCAGCCGGCACTCGAGCGCCATCGACGTATCGACGCCCTTCTCGAAGCGACCGGCCTCGCCCCTTTTCCCAACCGTCCGGCCAAGAAGCTCTCCGGCGGCATGCGGCAAAAGCTCGGCCTCTGCTGCGCCCTCGTCCACGACCCAGATCTCCTCATCCTCGATGAGCCGACCACCGGCGTCGACCCTTTGTCGCGCAGGCAGTTCTGGGAACTGATCGAGCGCATGCGCACCGCACGCCCTGGCATGAGCGTGGTTGTCGCCACCGCATATATGGAGGAGGCAGAGCGCTTCGACGAAATCATCGCCATGAATGCCGGCCGCATCCTCGCGATAGGCTCGCCGGCCGAGTTGAAGGCGCGCACAGGACAGCCTAACCTGGAAGAAAGCTTCATCGCGCTCCTGCCCGAGGCAGTCCGCGCCAGGCGGCGGACGCTCTCCGTCCCACCGCGTCCCTCCGGCGAGCGCGAGGCGGCGATAGTCGCCCGCAACCTGACCCGGCGCTTCAGCGACTTCGTCGCTGTCGACGGCGTGAACTTCACCATCGAGCGCGGCGAGATTTTCGGCTTCCTCGGTTCGAACGGCTGCGGCAAGACCACGACGATGAAGATGCTGACCGGGCTGCTGCCAGCTTCCAGTGGCACGGCTTGGCTGTTCGGGCAACCGATCGACGGCACCGACATGCGCCTGCGCGGACGCGTCGGATACATGTCGCAATCCTTCTCGCTCTACACGGAGCTCACCGTGCGGCAGAACCTCGACCTGCACGCACGGCTCTTCCACCTGCCCGCCAACAAGGCGCGTGTCCGCATTGCGGAACTGGTCGAGCGCTTCGGCCTAGGACCCCATATCGATCAGCGGGCAGCGCAGTTGCCTCTTGGCATCCGCCAGAGACTCTCGCTTGCTGTCGCAGTGGTTCATGAGCCGGAACTCCTTATTCTCGACGAGCCAACCTCGGGGGTCGACCCACTCGCTCGTGACGGCTTCTGGGAACTTCTCGTCGATCTGTCGCGCCGTCACGGTGTCACCATCTTCGTCTCCACCCATTTCATGAACGAAGCGGCGCGCTGCGATCGTCTCGCGCTCATGCAAGCGGGGCGTGTGCTGGCCACCGGAACGCCTGCCGAACTGGTCACCGCCACGAGTGCGGCCAATCTCGAGGACGCCTTCGTCGCCTATCTTGAAGCCGGTGAAAGAGAAACGCCCCGGCCCTCGCCGGCCCGCCAGGCAGTCGCCCCCACCGTTGGCCCGGTGCGCGCTACGCCACGGCGGGGCTTCAGCCTCGGGCGGCTCCTCGCCTATTCGCTACGCGAAGCGCTGGAGGTGTGGCGGGATCCTGTCCGGCTCGGCTTCGCACTCCTCGGCACGGCCTTCCTCATGATTGTGTTTGGGCTCGGCATCAACACCGACGTCAACCAACTGAGCTTCGCCGCGCTAGATCGCGACAACACGCCGGAGAGCCGCACCTATCTGCAAGAGTTCCGCGGCTCGCCTTATTTCACCGAGAAATCGGTGCTCGCCGACTACAGCGACCTGGAAAATCGCCTGAGGAGCGGCATTGTGACGGTGGCCATCGAAGTGCCACCCGGTTTCGGCCGCGACGTGCGGCGAGGGACTTCCGCCGAGATTGGCGCCTGGGTGGACGGCGCGATGCCGTTCCGAGCCGAGACCGCGCGGGCCTATGTGAGCGGCGTACATCAGCAATACCTGACCGATCTGGCGCGTCTGCAGCCGAACGGCCCGTCAGCGGCGGCTCCGGCCAGCATCGAGACGCGCTTCCGCTATAACCAGGACTTCGACAGCATCTACGCGATGGTTCCCGGCACCATCGCCATGCTGCTTGCCTTCATCCCGGCTATCCTCATGGCCGTGGGCGTGGTGCGCGAGAAGGAGCTCGGCTCGATCACCAACCTCTATGTAACGCCGGTCCGTCGCCTGGAATTCCTGCTCGGCAAGCAACTCCCCTATGTGGTGGTCGCCTTCGTCAGCTTCTTGAGTCTGCTTGCCATGGCGATCTTCCTGTTCGGCGTGCCGCTCAAGGGCAGCCTGCTCGCGTTGCTGGTCGGCGCGGTCCTCTATGTGACCGCCATGACCGGGTACGGATTGGTGATCTCGACCTTCACCAACACCCAGATCGCTGCCATCTTCGCCACCGGCATCATGACTTCTCTACCGGCCGTGCAGTTCTCAGGCATGCTGACGCCCGTCTCCTCCCTGGCGGGTTTTCCGGCCTTCATGGCCCACACGTTCCCGGCGATGTATTTCCTGCGCATCTCGGTTGGCACCTTCACCAAGGCGCTGGGCTTCCAAGAGCTTGCCGGAAACCTGCTGGCACTTGCGGTCTTCATCCCGCTTCTCACCTTGATCAGCCTGGCATTCCTCCGCCAGCAGGAGAGGTGACGTGACCCAGCACATGGCGAACATCTTCTGGCTCGGCGTCAAGGAGTTGCGGAGCTTCTCGCGCGATTTCGTACTCTTCGGCTTCGTCGTCTACTCCTTCTCGTTGGCGGTCTATACGCAGGCTGAGAGTCCCGCACAGGAGATCCACAACACTGCCGTCGCTATCGTCGACGAGGACCACTCGGTCCTCTCGCGCTCGATCGCCACGGCTCTGCTGCCGCCCTATTTCAGCCGTCCAACCGAGGTAGCAGCCGGCAAGGTTGACGAGCTGATGGGCGCCGCCCGCAGTACGTTTGTCCTCGACATCCCGCCCTATTTCGAGCGCGACGTCATGGCAGGGCGCCGGCCGGCTATCCAGGTCAACGTCGACGCCACCGCTATGATGCAAGCCGGCATCGGCGCTGGTTATCTGCAGCAGATCATCGCCGGCGAAATCGCTCATGCCAAACCGTTACGATACGACCCGGCAAATCTCGCTGTCCGCGTCGCCTTCAATCCCAACCTCACCACGCAACTTTTCAATGCCGTCATGGCCATCATCGGCAATGTCAACATGCTAGCCATCATACTTGCGGGCGCTGCAATCATCCGCGAGCGTGAACACGGCACCCTGGAGCATCTGCTGATCATGCCGCTTACGCCTCTCGAGATCGCAGCTGCCAAGGTGTGGGCGAACGGCCTGGTAATCACCGTCGCGGTCGGCCTGTCGCTTTGGCTGGTGATAGAGACATTGCTCGGAATTCGGATCGTCGGATCCATTCCGCTATTCATGGCAGGCGTCATGCTCTATTTGTTCTTTGCTACCGCCATCGGTATCTTCCTGGGCACGGTCGCCCGCTCAATGCCGCAGCTAGGGCTCCTGTTCATCCTGATCGCCCTGCCGATGAACATCCTCTCCGGTGGCAATACGCCGCTCGACAGCATGCCAGCATTCCTGCGGGCGGTGATGCAGTTGTCACCATCGACCCATTTCGTCAGCTTCGCCCAGGCAATCCTCTATCGCGGTGCTGGTTTTGACGTCGTGTGGCCGCAATTTGCCGTTGTTGGCCTGGTCGGCGGCGGATTCTTTGCCCTGTCCGTCATGCGTTTCCGCAAGATCAGTGCCATGGTGATGTGAGTAACCGCGCAGTCTCCATGCCATACTCCTCAGTTGAGGTCAGTTGAGGGACGGGCACGTGCGGACGTGCTGATCAAGCTTGCCCCATAGCGCCTCCTGATATCCCGATCTCAGCCATGAGCACGCGCAATTCGGCCGGAGGTGCAAGGCAGAAAGTTCGAAAAGCTTCCAAGAACCCCAGCCAAGTTTATTCATAATTTCAATCAGCAGCTTACACAGAACTTTATGTCCTGATGCAGGCCATTCCAGGTCACCCGTTCAGGTGGTGAGCGCGGCTGTGGTCGACCTTCGCGATATATAAAAGCAATTGCTAATATATTGAAAAGGTGACAGCATCGGGCTCCGCGTCGCGTATGGGAGGATGCCATGGCCGATGGTGGAATAAATGTCACCAAACTTGAATCCAAATCTCACGACAACCCGGATGAGGTTCGCTCGCCCGACAAGACACGTGTCGAGGTGGTGCGGCTTCCAGGCTTTACGCTCGGGCGGCTCAACATGGAGCCGGGATGGAAATGGTCCGAATGCGTGAAGCCGGTCGTCAAGACGGATAGCTGTCAGGTATCGCATGTCGGCTACGTCGTTTCCGGAACCATCACCGTCAAGATGAACGACGGGACCCAGAAGACGTTAACGAAGGGTACTTCCTATACGATCCCGCCCGGCCACGACGCCTGGGTGGAAGGCAACGAACGCTTCGTCTGCATCGAGGTCATGAGCGCCGAGCAATACGCCAAGCCGGCGTAGGGCAAACTGCTGGGCTGCTGGCTAAAAGGTTTCTCGTCGGGCGGCGAGGCTGCTGTCGCGACATGAATATGGTTGCAGCTCCGCCCGTCGGCCGCAGGCAGAAGACAAATCCTTTCGTTTCTCGAAAACGGAAGGATTTGGCGAACCTCCCTTGCCGGATACTGTCGTGGTTGCACGCCGGTCGCCTCATGCCTTCCACATGGTCGATCGAAGAACAGCCTGCATATGCTCTGCGAGGTCGAGTTCGCCGCGCGCCTCTATCTCCAAAAGATATCGGGCCTTGGCCAGGCGATCGCCTTCCTCAACCGCGGCATGGCCGCAGATGGCGAGCAGCGCCCTCTCCTCCTCCCGGCTGGCCCTGTCGGAGTCGCCGCCTAAGTCGTGCAGCGCCTTGCCGAACGCCGCGTATGCCGCCCTGTGCGCCTCGATCAGCTCTCGCAGTCTATCGGACGGTTCCTGGTCTTGGCCCGGCGACCCTGTGCCGCGTGCGGTTGCCGCAACCGTCGAGGCGACGACTGCGCTGCCGGAGTGGAAAAGCAAGGCGCGGCGGTTGATCCTGGACGTGGCGAACTCTCCCATTTGCTTCGATCGCCATGCGATCGATGACATGACACCATCTGACTGTAACACGACGGTTTGCATATTCTTGTCAGGATGGAAGGTTCGAGGCAGCCGACAGCAAGCGGCGCGTCACTCTTTAGGCGGCTCGAGGAAGGTGATATTTCCCGAGTGAAAAAGATTGATGGTGGCAGGTGCGTTCCAATGGCTAAGCTGCCTGAAGTTCTGCACGAGGCCGGATAATGGTCCCCGACACCGAGTTCATTCACGAAAGCATCAGCCAAGGCTGCGTGACGCTTGCCAATGGCGAATTCCTCATCGACAGGCTGGTGAAATATGTCGGCAACGGAAGGATCCGTTGGCATGTCGAGTTTCGTGGGCATCGCGTCGAGTTCACGACCGGCCAGCTCAAGAAGCAACCGACCTTCCGAAGGAAGATACTCGAACAGGCCGGCGTACTGCCGCCCCAGCGTGCCGGGGCGGATTACAGGCGATGGGCCATCGAGTTGAGGAAGAAGGCCGTCGAACTGCCTTGGCGGGACAGGCCGGTCGATGCCGGTTTCTCCATCGACAGCCTTGTCAGTCTTGGAGGCGATCGCTGGACGATCGACTATCAAGGCAAGGTCATCAAGTTCACGACGACCAAACTGCGCAGGCAAACCAGTTTCCGCAAACGCATGCTGGCCAAGGCCAAGGTGCTGCCGCCGCAACTGGATCCGGTCGCCTATCGGAAGTGGGTGGACTGGCTGATTCGAAACGCCATGGAGGCCGCACCGCAGGCCCGAGATACTTTGATGAGCGAGAAAAGTTGGCTCGACGACCTGCCGGAGCTGGCCGGCTGGCAAAACGAAGGGCCGCACGACGGGACCAATTAAGGGCGGCGCGCCACCTACAGTCCCCGTATCGTCACCCAAACCGCGCAGGGGCACGCCGACAGAACAGGTTGACGCGTGTTGGTGGGGCGGCCTTAAGACCAGCACGGTCTGAGGGCGGTACGGTGACGCATCGGTCTGCAAAACCGACGTAATGGGTTCAATTCCCATTCAGAGCTCCATTTTTAACAGCCGCCCACGCTGGCACTAGCAGGGCGGCTTTTTTGTCAGAGACGCCAGCCCTACCCCTCTTAAACAGCGGCGGTGCAACCATGGCGTTTGCAATGCTTGGAGGCACACATTGATGGCGAAGGAATCCAGGCGCGGCTGGCTCACCGTGGCGACGCGGGTCCTCCGCGAACTCGAAGATCGGAGCGACAATCGTTCGGAAACAGGCCAAACGCCCCTCCAAAACACCCTTTTGTTGCGCCGTCGCAACATACTTTGGGAAAAGTGTGCGCCTCGACCCTGCAATTGCCTTCCGTAAGGGAACTCCTGTGATACTGATACACAGAGCTAGGATTAGGCATAGCTCCATGCGGGGACAGGCCATGAAATACCTTTTGGCAGCAGCATTTTTGGGCGCCACCCTTACTTCGGCCATGGCGGCAGATGTTGTGAACGAGCTTCCGGTCGCTTCCACGTACGATTGGACAGGCGCCTATATCGGCGGCCAGATCGGTTACGCGTGGGGCAAGGACCATATCCAGGACGAGAACATCGCCAGCGGCGATTCAGATTATTCGGATAGCTTCAGGCTCCGTGGGGTCACCGGCGGTATTTTTGCCGGCTACAATATGCAATGGGGCAATATCGTCGGCGGCGTCGAAGGCGATATCGAGGCCTCCGGAATTGTCGGCCACAACCCGGACTGGCCGTTCGGAAGTGACGACAATACCCATGTCGATGCCCAGGGTTCGTTGCGCGGGCGCCTGGGCTATGCCTTTGACAACTGGCTACCCTATGTCACCGGCGGTTTGGCGCTGGGAGACATTCATACGAAGTTCGAAGACGGGCCGGCAACGGATTCCAAGTCTACCATCAAGGCCGGCTGGACGGTCGGCGCGGGTCTCGCTTACGCTTTCAACAAGAACTGGGTCGGCCAGGCCGAATATCGCTATACAGATTTCGGCAAGGTTACGACTGCAACCGATAACACTGACTCGGGTTGGGAAGAGCACGAACACCTCAAGACCAACGAGGTCCGAATCGGGATCGCCTATAAATTCTGATTTGCAGATCCTGTTTTTCAGGTCACCCGCTCAGCAGTTCCAAATATCGGTGCGTGTTCCGTACAGTGGTGCCACGATATATAGTGGTGCCATATAGGGTGATGCGGATATGCGGGTTAAAATAGCCAAACTGCAAGTTAGTCTGGATTGTGCTGAAGGTCAGAAAGCATTGGGCACACCGACTGCGCTTGTCTGACGAAGACAATGAGTCAGACGAGCCGGGAAATGGACCGCTTCAACCTTGGCACCTATCGCCGCCCGATCTCCACCCGCTCGACTGAGACCCAGCGCTGGTTCGATATCGGGCTGAACTGGTGCTACGGCTTCAACCATGAGGAAGGCATCAAGTGCTTTGAGAAGGCCTTGGAGACCGATCCCGGCTGCGCGATGGTGCATTGGGGCATCGCCTATGCCGCCGGGCCTTTCTACAATCTGACCTGGAAGGAACATGGTGAGGTCGAGGTCAACAGCGCGACCAGGCGCTGCTTCCAGCATGTCCGGCTTGCGCGTGCACACGCGGCCGGCGCCAGCGATGTCGAACGGCGATTGATCGAGGCGCTGGCCTCTCGCTTCCAGAAGCCGCACGAGGTCAGCCCGCAGGAATTCGAACGATGGGATGATGCCTATGCCGCCGCGATGCGGCGGGTCTACCAGGATTTTCCCGACGACCATGATGTGATGGCGCTGCTGGTCGAGGCGCTGATGATGCGCACGGTGCGGCGGCTGTGGAACCTCAAGACCGGCGAGCCGGCGCCGAATTCGGACGTGCTTGAAGCGCTGGAGGTTTGCGAGCGGTCGATCCGGCTTGCCGACGAGGCAGGCGCGGCGCAACATCCGGCGATCCTGCACCTGCACATCCATCTCCTGGAAATGTCCACCATGCCGGAGCGCGGCCTGCGCTCGGCCGGCCGGCTCGGCGAAATGTGTCCCGATGCCGGGCACATGAACCACATGCCGGGGCATATCTACGTGCTGTGCGGCGACTATGAGAAGGCGAGGATCGCCAGCGAAAAGGCGGTCCGCGCCAATGACCTCTATCTCGCCTATGCGGACGAGCCGACCTATTACCTGCTCGGCTGCTGCCACGACCTGCATCTGATGATGTTCACCTGCATGTTCCTTGGCCAGTACCGGCCGGCGCTGTGGGCCGCCGACAAGGTGCGCAGCCTGGTGACGCGAGACGTGGTCGCCATCCTGGACCGGCCCAAACTGACGCAAACGGTGGAGGGCTACCATGCGATGAAATCGCACGTGCAGGTGCGCTTCGGCCGCTGGCAGGAGATCATCGACGAACCGGCGGTCGAAGAGCCCGGCCTCTATGTGCTGACTGCGGCCATGCAGCATTACGCCAAGGGCGTCGCGCATGCGACGCTGAGGCAATTCACGGAAGCCGAGCGCGAGCGCGACCGGTTCCACCGGCATATGGAGACCATTCCGGTCGAACGGCGTTTCCTCAGCAACCCGACCCGCGCCTCGCTCGCTGTCGGTGTCGCCTTGCTCGACGGCGAGCTTGCCTACCACAAGGGCCGACACGAGGAGGCCTACGCCCATTTGCGCCAGGCGGTCGAGCTGGATGACAACCTCTCCTACACCGAGCCGTGGGCGTGGATGCACCCTCCCCGCCATGCGCTGGCGGCCTTGCTTCTCGACCGGGGCCACATGCAAGAGGCCGAGCGGGTCTATCGCGACGATCTCGGCATCAGCGGCAAGGTGCAGCGCTGCGCCCAGCACCCGGACAATGTCTGGGCGCTGCATGGGTTGGTTGAATGTTTGAGGCGGCGTGGCGAGAGCGAGGAGCTGCCGGCCCTGCAGGCAAGGCTCGCCACGGCGCTGGCCAAGGCGGATGTGGCGATCAGCTCGTCATGCCTGTGCCGGACGAGCGTGCAGCGCGGTTGTTGTCACTGAGATTCCGATCTGAGGATGTTTCTTCAGAAGATCTTCAGGCGATGGAAGCCCGAGCCGCCACAGCACGGACCGGGCAGCGCGGCGGCATCAGCCGATCAGGTCAGGCTGAAGGAACGGCTTTCCTCAATTAGTGCGGAGCAGTCGATCTCATCATGAAATTGGGCGCATGCATCAGGTGCAAGCCAGGAAGCGTAAGACCGAAGCCGTTTGAGCCTGGCTGTTTTCTCGAGCCGCGCCAGGCGCTCATCTTCGGCTGGTAGGGTATGAGGCGGCCTTTTGTTCCTCTCGGCGGGATCTTGCATATCGACTGTCCTCGGTCGGAGCCTACAAAGAGGCCCGCTTAATGAGGGAGTTGGCCCACTCACCGGAAGATAGGATCACCTGTTGCTCGGGGGGCCGCTCTCCACCTGGGCTCGATGCCACCACAGGCGCGGACGAAAGTCGCCATCCATTTTGATGACGCTGCCGCGAAGGTGTCGGACTCGGCAGCTGTAGCCCTCATGTGATGGCGCCGTCCGCTACGAGAATATCCGCGCCAGTTCGTCGATGCTTGCGCCTTCCTTGACCTGGCGCAGCTCGACATAGCTGACCGCGGCGGCGATCGACAGCACCATGGAGACCACGGTCTGCACCAGCGCGGCGCCCAGCTGCGCGAGAATCCCGCCAAACAGGACGAAAACCAGCAATATCCCCCACTGGATGACCATCGCGATGATCATCAATATGAGAAACAGGCCAAACAGCGACCAGCGGTTGCCCTTGGTCAGGGCACGGCTGCGCGACATCGAGCCGAAAACGCCCCGCCGCTCCTGAATCAGGACCGGCACCGACATCGACCATCCGAGCCACAAGATGATGCCGGGCACAATCAGGGCCAGCATGGCAAGGACCGAGCCAAAGGCGACGAGGAAGCCAATCGCCAGCGTCGGCAGCAGGAAGCGGATCGCAATCTGAATGCAGTCGCCGAAGGAGGGCCGCCTGCCGTTCAGGTCCTCGATCGTCGCCCGGACCAGTGACGACTGAAGCAGCATGGTGAAAACGAAGGAAACCAGCCCGGCGACGAGGCTGAGGTAGGAATTGCGAAACATCGCATGGGGATCCGCCATCGCGCCCGGATCGCCATGCAACATCGCGTCGACCTGAGGCTGGGTCCACAACCGGACAAGCAGCGTCGGCGCGCCGGCGAACAACGCGGCAAGGCCAAGGCAAAGCCCGATGTTGCGGCCGATGACGGCAAAGGTGTTGTTGAACACCCTGCCGATCTCGAATCGGCCGGGTTGTCCCAATGTCGCAGTGGTCATGATATTCCCCCGAGCCGCCGCAACATCCAAACAACCAACCTCGAAAGTAAATCTGGCAAGATTAAAAGGCTTCGTCCAGTGGCCTTGCAATTGTCCAGGCGTATTGCCAGTGTCGGCACCAAACCGCAGGTGCAGAGGGGCGAGCGGGTGACAGTCGCACAGCCGCAGGACGCCGAATGGCTGGCAAAGATACACAAGCAGTTGCTTGCGGACGATTCCATCCAGTTTGACCTGCCGACGCTGGTGCAGCCCGAGCCGCCGGAATGGCTGCGGCCTTTCCTGGAAGCATTGGCGAAGATCGGCCCTTACATGATCTACCTGTTCTGGGGCGCGGTGATCGTCGGCGTCGCGGTCATCGCGCTTCTCGTTGCCCTGGAGGCCAAGGGCGTGGCATGGCGCCTGCCGTGGCGGCGCGCCCGCAAGCAGGCAGAGGCGGAAGAGGCATGGCGCCCGGATGTTGGTGCCGCGCAGATCCTGCTGTCCGAGGCCGACGCGCTCGCCGCGCGCGGCGACTATGACGAAGCGGTGCATCTTCTGCTTCGCCGCAGCGTCGCCGACATTGCAGGGCGGCTGCCCGACTTTCTGCGCCCGTCGCTCACCTCGCGCGACATCGCCAGCGCCACATCGTTGCCGGCGCGGGCACGCAGCCCCTTCAGCGAGATCGCGCGCATCGTCGAGGCAGCGCTGTTTGCCCGCCGGCCGGTCGGAGCCGATGGCTGGCAGCAGGCGCGCGGCGCCTATGAACGCTTCGCCTTCAGGGATGCCTGGACATGAGCGCGCCGGCGGTCGAGGCCGCGCAGGAACCGTTCAACCGCAAAACCCTGTTCTGGGGCATTTTTGCCAGCCTGCTGGCGGCGGCGGGATTTTTCCTGCTGTCGACCTACGCGCCGGACTTTCGCCAGCCGGAAGGGGGCGGCACGCCGCTGTCCAAGGGCGGCTCCGGCTATGCCGGGCTCGTCGAATGGCTGAAACTCGCCAATGGACAGGCGCCACCGATGGCGCGCAGCGAGGAAGCGCTCAGCTTCGGCTTGGCGTCCGAATTCCTGCTGATCGTCACCATCGCGCCAAACAGCGACCCGGGCGCGCTGGCAAGAATCATCAAGCTTCGCTCGGGCAAGGCCACGCTGTTCGTGTTGCCCAAATGGATCACCTTGCCGTTGCAGGACCATGAAGGCTGGGAGATGAAGCTCGAACGACTGCCCGATACCGTCGTCAATGACTGGCTCGGGCGCATCGCCAAGGCCAAGCTTGGCGAAGGCAAGAGTTCGGTCGGGCAGATCGACGTCGCCGGCCGCATGGTCGCCGCGCCGGAAGACCTGCAATGGGTCGCGGACGATCACCCCTTGATCGCGGCGGGCAATGGCAAGGCCGTTCTCACGGAGCTCGACGAAGGGCCGTTCTACATCCTGACCGACCCCGATCTTATCAACAACGCGGCGTTGAAGGATCCGCAAAAGGCGGCGGCGGCACTCGACATCATCGCCATGCTGGAGCCCGGCAAGGGCGCGGTGATGTTCGACCTGACGCTGCATGGCGTCGGGCAGAAATACGATCTTGCCAAGCTTTTGGTCGAGCCGCCCTTCCTGGCGCTGACGCTGTCGGTGCTGGCGGCGGCGGCCCTCGCCTTCCTGCATGGGCTCGGCCGGTTCGGGCCGCCGCGCACCGAGGCCCGGGCGATTGCCTTCGGCAAGCGGGCGCTGGTCGACAGCACGGCGATGCTCTTGAAGCGCGCCGGGCGGCTCGGGGAGCTCGGCGATCGGTATGCGGCGCTGATGCGGGCGCGTGCCGGCGCATTGCTCGGCGCGCCGCAAGGCTTGCCGGGCGAAGCGCTCGACCGCTGGCTCGATTCTCGCGACCGAAGCGAAACGCAGGGCTTCAGCCGTCGCTTCAAGGCCGCGAGCGAAGCCGGGAATCTGGCGCAAATGCATCAAGCAGCGGAAGCGCTGCATGACTGGACGACAAGGAGGCTCGGTGAACGTCGATGATGTGAAGGCCCTGGCGACCGCGATCAGGGAAGAAGTGGCGAAAGCAATCACCGGGCAGCGCGACACGGTCGATCTGATGCTGACGGCATTGTTCGCCGGCGGTCACATATTGCTCGAAGGCCCGCCGGGAACCGCCAAGACCATGACCGCGCGATGCTTCGCGCAAGCGCTTGGCGTCGCCTATGGCCGCATCCAGTTCACGCCCGACCTGATGCCTGGCGATATCGTCGGCTCCAACATCTACAATTTCCAGAGCGGGCAGTTCACGCTGACGCGCGGGCCGATCTTCTGCGACCTTTTGCTTGCCGACGAGATCAACCGCACGCCGCCGAAGACGCAGGCCGCCCTTCTGGAGGCCATGCAGGAACACGCCGTCACTTTCGACGGCACCACGCATGCGCTCAGCCAGAACTTCATGGTGGTGGCCACGCAGAACCCGATCGAGCATCAGGGCGTCTACCCCCTGCCCGAGGCACAGCTCGACCGCTTCCTGTTCAAGCATCGGGTGAGCTATCCCGATCTCAAGGAGGAACGGGCCATCATCGTCCATCATGGCGGCGGCACCGCCTCGCACGATATTGCGCAATACGGCATCAACGCGCAGACGGACCGCAAGACGCTGGAAACAGCACTTGCCACGGTTGGTGACGTGACGCTGGTCGACGATGTCGTCGGCTATATAGCGGCCCTGGTGCGCCGCACGCGCGAAAGCCCGGACCTTGAGGTCGGCGCCAGCCCGCGGGCGGGCGCCATGTTAGCCCGGGCCGCACGCGCCAGGGCGGCACTCGACGGCCGCGCCTATGTCATCCCCGACGACGTCAAGGCGCTCGCCATACCAGCGCTGCGCCACCGCGTCATCCTGTCGCCGGCGGCGCAGATCGATGGGCGGCTGGTCGAGCAGATCGTTTCCGACCTGGTCGACCAGACGGAGGCGCCGCGTTGATCTACCCGACCGGCAGAGCGGTGTGGGCTGCGGCGGCGGGGGCGATCCCTGCCTTCCTCATCGCGCTTGCGCTGCCACATGTCTGGTACCTGGGCCTGCTGTGGATCTGTGTGCTGCTTGCATTTCTCGCGGTCGACGCGGCGGCCGGGCGTGGGCGTGCCTCGCTCAGCGCCAGTCTCTCGGCGCCACCGCAGGTCGGCGTCGGCGGGCGCTTTACCGTGCATGTCGCGGCCAGCCTCGGCCAGCAGGCGCGCGTGCTGCAAGCGCGTGTCGGCCACGATCAGCGTGTGGAGCCGGTCGGCCACACAGGCGGCGCGTTGCCGGCGAACGGCGGCACGCTCGATCTCGAATTCACGGCGCGCAGGCGCGGCATTGCCAGTTTCGACCGGGTCTGGCTGCGCTGGAACGGCCCGTTCGGGCTGACCTGGAACCAGGTCGTGCTGCCGATGGACCGCAAGGTGGCGGTACTGCCCGACGTCAGCAGCGCGCGCGACGAGGCGATCACCTTGCTGCAGCGCTCCGCGCTGGCCGACGGCCACGCGCAGAGGCGAGCCGGCCAGGGCCGCGAGTTCGAGGCGCTGAAGGACTATCAGCCAGGCATGGGCCGGCGGATGATCGACTGGAAGCGCAGCGCCCGCCACGGCAAGCTTCTGGCGCGTGAGTTCAGGATCGAGGAGAACAACAACATCGTGCTGGCGATCGACAGCGGCCGGCTGATGTGCGAGCCGGTCGACGGCGTGCCGAAAGTCGACCGGGCGGTGACGGCGGCACTTCTGTCGGCCTTCATTGCGCTCAAGGGCGGCGACCTCGTCAGCCTGTTCTCCTTCGATGCCACGCCCCGCGTCTCGAGCGGCGCGGTGCGCGGCTCGCCGAGTTTCACGATGATCCAGAAGCGAGCGGCCGAGATCGACTATTCCGGCGCGGAGACCAATTTCACGCTGGCGCTGACGACATTGGCGGCAAAGCTCGACCGGCGCTCGCTGGTCATCGTCTTCACCGATTTCGTCGATCCTATCAGCGCCGATCTGATGCTGCGCACCGTCGGCCGGCTGACCGAGCGGCATCTGGTGCTGTTCATGCTGATGAAGGATGTCGAACTGGAGACGCTGGCCGACATGCCGCCCGCGAAACCCGAGGATGTGGCCCGCGCGGTCACTGCGGGCGGCCTGCTTCGGGAGCGCCAAGTGGTGATCGGGCGGCTGCGGCTGCTGGGCGCCCATGTGATCGAGGCCGACCATCAGCGGCTCGGTCCGGCCTTGGTCGAGCGCTATATCCAGCTCAAGGAGGAGAACCTCCTATGACGCTGCCCGCCGGCACCGATGCCGTACGCCAGTCGCTGGCAAGCTTCCGCCAGGAGCGCGAGGCCGACTGGAAGGCGTTCGAGGCGCTGCTGGCCCGCGTCGAAAGACGCGCGCCGCGCACGCTTTCGGAAGACGAGTTGCTGTCGCTGCCCCTGCTCTACCGTTCGGCGCTGTCCTCGCTCTCGGTGGCCCGCGCGACGTCGCTCGACAGCGCGCTGATCGCCTATCTGGAGGCGCTCAGCCTGCGCGGCTATTTCTATCTCTATGGCGCGCGACGAAGTTTGAGGGAGCGCGTCGGCGATTTCTTCCTGCGTGACTGGCCGGCGGCGATCCGCGATCTGTGGCGCGAGACCTGGGTGTCGGTCGCACTGACGGTGATCGGCGCCATTGCCGGCTACTGGCTGGTGGCCTCCGACAAACGCTGGTACGACGCCATCATCGCACCCAGCCTTGCCGGCGGGCGCAATCCGGATTCGTCGACCGAAGTGCTGCGCAGCGTGCTCTACGATGGCGGGAGCAGCCATTTCCTGTCCGGCTTTGCCGCCTATCTGTTCACCCACAACACGCAGGTGGCGATCCTGGCCTTTGCTCTCGGCTTCGCCTTCGCGGTGCCGAGCGTTCTGATCATCCTGATGAACGGATGCATGCTGGGCGCGCTGTTCCAGGTCTATGCGGCCAAGGGGCTGGGCTTGGAGCTTGGCGGTTGGCTGTCGATCCACGGCACGACGGAGCTGTTCGCCATTGCGCTGGCGGGCGCGGCCGGCATGCGCATCGGCACGCGCATCGCCTTCCCCGGCGAACTGACCCGGATGGCTGCCGCCGCCCAGGCCGGGCGGGTGGCGGCGACCGTGATGGTCGGCGTGATGATGATGCTTCTGTTTGCCGGCCTGCTCGAAGGCATCGGCCGGCAGACGATCACCAGCGATGCGACGCGCTACGCCATTGGCGGCGGCATGCTGACGTTGTGGATCGCCTATTTCTACCTGTTCCGGATGGTGCGACATGGCAACGGCTAGGAACCCTGCCGAGCTGACAAGGCCACTGATCACGCCGGAAGGCGTCGACCTCAGGATCAAGCTGGCGGACGCCGGTACGCGGGCTTCGGCCTTCCTGCTCGATGTGGTGATCATCGTCGCGGCCGCTGTTGCGGTCACCCTCGTCGTCATCTTCGGCCTCGGCGGCCTTGGCGTGAAGGAGGCGGAGCCGCTCTTCATCGTCTGGATCATCTTCATCTTCCTGCTGCGCAACGTCTATTTCATCACCTTCGAGGCGGGCCGGCGGGCCGCGACGCCCGGCAAGCGGATCGTCGGCGTGCGGGTCGCCTCGCGCAGCGGCGCGGGTTTCACCATCGACCAGGTGATCGCGCGCAACCTGATGCGCGAGATCGAGGTTTTCCTGCCGCTGTCGATCATCGCCGCGCGCGGCGGCGCCGGCGTAGCCGACACGCTGTCGACGATTTTCGGCCTGGTGTGGTCGCTGCTGTTCTCGCTGTTTCTACTGTTCAACCACGACCGGCTGCGCATTGGCGACCTGCTTGCCGGAACCTGGGTGGTGGAGACGCCGAAATTCAAGCTGGTCGAGGACCTTTCGCAGCGAAAGGATCCGGTCGCCAGGCGCTTCCCTTTCAGCCCGGCGCAGCTCGACGCCTATGGCATCGCCGAATTGCACAAGCTGGAAGAAGTGCTGCGCCGCGACGATTATTCTGCAATGAAAGCTGTGGCGGAAACGATCGGCCGCAAGATCGGCGCGAGGATCGAGCCGATCGATTCGAAGGCCTTTTTGACCGCCTACTACGGTGATCTGAGGGCGCATCTCGAGCGCAAGCTGCTGCTCGGCAACCGCAAGGCGGACAAGTATGCGCGGTAGCAACCTACAGCCTGCGGGACTGCCATGAACACATCGCCATCCGACCTCGAACTCCAGGAAATGGAGGCCCGGGCGGCCATGGCCCAGCCCGGACCGTGGAAGTCATGGATCGAAGGCCGGGATTTTCTAAGCGGATCGAATTTCATTCAAATCGGGGCAGGAGCTGGCCGAGGCGAAGATATCGAGCTGAGCGGCGCTACTGTCGCCGACCAGGATTTCATAGCAGCCGCACGCCAGGACATCCCTCGCCTTGTGGCCGAAGTCCGCAGACTTCGCGGAATCCTCGATCGTCAGGAATAAGGAGGCAGCGAGGCCTGCCCTACCTCAGCCACTTCTCATAGTCGGCCACCAGCAGGTGCACCGGGGCGACATCTTCGTCGATGTTGGAGAAGCGGCCGATCGGCTCGCGGAAAACATTGTCGGTGAGATCGTCGTTGACGGTCGACACCTCACCGATCAGCACATCCTTGCCCTCGGCCCAGAAGGCATGCCAGACGCCCGGCAGCAGCGTGACGCTCTGGCCCGGGTCGAGCTTCAGCAGGCCGCCAGCCGGCAGCCGGTGGATGGTTCCATCGACGGGCACCGACACCTCGGCCTTGAGATCAATGCCGCCGTCGCGGTCGTGCATGAACAGTTCCAGCACCAGCTTGCCGCCGCCACGGTTGATGATGTCCTCGGCCTTGATGTTGTGGCGGTGCATGGGCGACAGCTGGTCCTTGCGCGAGATCATGATCTTCTCGGCATAGAGCATGCCCATGCCCTTCTTCATGTCCTCGTAGCGGCCGTTGCGCACGGTGAACAGGAACAGGCCGAGCTCGTTGAATTTTTCCTGGCCGTAATCCGTGATGTCCCAGCCGAGTCGCGAGGTATAGATCGCCGAGGAATCGACCTGGCGCGCCTTCATCTCCTCGGGCGACCAATAGGCGAAGGGCGGCATGATATAGCCGAACGAGCGGATGAAGGCGTCGGCTTCGCGGATGACGTCGTTGATGGCGGAGCGTTTCATGATCGTGACCCTTCGTGTGGATTTTTTAGACAAATCGCATAGCCGAACGCCGCTGCGGTGTCGATCCATCTCGCCGTGCCCGCGCCTGCGCTACTCGCGGATGGCCCAGCGGTCCGGTCCGCTGGCCGCATGACATCAAGCACTTTCAGGCTCATAAACCCTGCGAATTCTCACAGGGATAGAAGATGCCGACCGTCCACGATCTCGATACGCCGTCGATCCTGATCGACGCCGCTCGCGCCGAAGCCAACATTGCCCGCGCACAGGCCCACGCCGACAGGAACGGACTGAAGCTGCGGCCGCATATCAAGACGCACAAGCTGCCCTATTGGGCGAAGAAGCAGGTCGCGGCGGGTGCCGTCGGCATAACCTGCCAGAAGATCGGCGAGGCCGAGGTGATGGCCGATGCCGGGCTGTCCGATATTTTTCTACCCTACAACATCCTCGGCCGCGCCAAGCTGGAACGGCTGAAGGCGCTGCACGGCCGCGTAACTCTGTCGGTCACTTCCGACAGCATGGAAACGCTGGAAGGGCTGGCGGCCACTTTCACCGATTCCGGCCATCCTCTCCAGGTTCTGGTCGAATGCGACACCGGCATGGGCCGCTGCGGCGTGCAAACGGCTGATGGGGCGGTTGCGCTGGCAAGGCTGATCGACAAGGCCGATGGCCTCGCCTTCGGCGGGCTGATGACCTATCCAGCCGCTGGCCGCGCGGCCGAGGCCGAAGCCTGGCTTGCGAAAGCCAAGCAGGTGCTGGCCGCTTCAGGCCTCGCTTGCGAACGCATCTCCAGCGGCGGCACCCCGGACATGTGGCGCTCCAGCGATGCATCGGTCGTCACCGAATATCGTCCTGGCACCTACATCTATCTCGACCGCTACCAGGTCGCCAAAGGCGTGGGCACCTTGAGCGATTGCGCGCTGACGGTGCTGTCGACAGTGGTCAGCCACCCGACGGCAACCCGCGCCATCCTCGATGCCGGCAGCAAGGCGCTGTCCAGTGACACGCTGGGGCTGAAAGATTTTGGCGAGCTCCTCGGCGCTCCCGACGCAAGGGTCACCGGGCTCAGCGAAGAACATGGCACCGTCACGCTTTCCGGCGACGCGAAGCTGCGCATCGGCGAGCGTGTGCGCGTGGTGCCCGACCATTGCTGCGTCGTCACCAATCTGTTCAACGAGGTCAACCTGATCGACGGCGAGCAGGTGCTCGAAACGTTGCCGGTGGCAGCGCGCGGGCTGATGGCCTGACCGCCTACGGTCCAGTGACAGGTGGGTTTCAGGCCGGTTGCCGCTCCGCCTGCCGAGCCGCTACCCGCCGCATGGCGATCACCCGGCGGCGGCGGATTTCGGTGCGCATCGCCATCAGGTGCAGCGTGAAGAACAACGCCGTGAACCCGACGGCCATGACCAGCAGCGGCCAGAGCAGGCTGGGGTCGATGGTCGGGCCGCCGAGGCGGAACACCGAGGCCGGCTGGTGCAGCGTGTTCCACCAGTCGACCGAGAATTTGATGATCGGGATGTTGATGAAGCCGACCAGCGTGATGATGGCAGCGGCCCACGCGGCGCGGCTGGCGTCGTCGAGCGCACGGGTCAGCGCGATGATGCCGAGATACATCAGGAACAGCACGAAGACCGAGGTCAGGCGCGCGTCCCAGACCCACCAGGTGCCCCACATCGGCTTGCCCCAGATCGAACCGGTAATCAGCGCCAGTGCGGTGAAGACGGCGCCGATGGGGGCCGCCGATTTCAGCGCGACATCGGCCAGCGGATGCCGCCAGACCAGCGTGCCAAGGGCTGAGACCGCCATCAGCGAGTAACACATCATGGCGAGCCAGGCGAAGGGCACATGGATGTACATGATGCGCACGGTAATGCCTTGCTGGAAGTCCTCGGGCGCGGCGAAACTCATATAAAGCCCGACGGCAAGGATGAGCGCGGCGATCGTCGCCAGCCATGGCACGACCTTGTCGGCCAGCCCAACGAAGCGCGTCGGGTTGGCAAGGCCCATCCAGCCGCTCAGGCGTGAAGTCGTGTCGCTCATGCGGCTTTACATAAACCGCCGGCGCGATTGGGGCAATCGAGCGGCGGTGTCGCAGGCTTGGTTACCCCCTTGTTGGGAGGGTCGCTGCGAAGCAGTGGGGCGGCACTGCCCCACCGGGACCTTCGGTCCGACCTCCCCACAAGGGGAGGTAAAGAACAATGATCACGCTGCCTCGCCCTGCACTGAGCGGCTGAGGCGGCGGACTTCCTCGTCGTTGAGCAGGCCGCCGGCGCGCAGCAGGCTGGCAAAGCGGCCGTTGCGCAGCGACAGTTCGGCGAAGCCACCCATTTCGACCACCCTGCCCTTGTCCATGAACACGACCAGATCGGCGTCGCGAACAGTGGTCAGGCGGTGGGCGATGATGAAGGTGGTGCGGTCGCGCCGCAATTCGTCGATCGCTTCCTTGACGCGGTCCTCGGTCTCGACGTCGAGCGCGCTGGTCGCCTCGTCGAGCACCAGGATCGGGGCGTCCTTCAGCACGGCGCGAGCGATGGCGATGCGCTGGCGCTCACCGCCCGACAGCTGGCCGCCACGTTCGCCGACCACCGTGTCGTAGCCATTGCTCTTGGCCAGGATGAAGTCCTGCGCGGCAGCCGCGACGGCCGCGGCATGGATCTCGTCATTGCTGGCTTCGGCACGGCCGACGCGAATGTTGTCCTCGATCGAGCGGTTGAGCAGTCCGGCATCCTGGAACACGGTGGCGATCGAATGGCGCAGCGACTTGCGGGTCACGGTGCGGGTATCGATGCCGTCGATCAGGATGCGGCCGCTGGACGGCGAGAAGACGCGCTGCAGCAAATTGATCAGCGTGGTCTTGCCGGCACCCGTCGGTCCGACAATGGCGACGGTCTGGCCGGCCTGAACCTCGAAGGATACGTCGCTGACGCCCTGTCCCGAATTGGCGAACTCGAAGCAGACATCCTCGAAGCGGACATGGCCGGTGACATTGGTGAGATCGCGCAGGCCATCCGGCTCGGCGGCATCGGCGGCCGAGTCCTCGAGCTTGTAGAACTCCTCGAGTTTGGCGCGAGCCTCCGAAATCTGGTTGGCGAAAGCCGACATCTGGTCGAGCCGCGAGATCAGCAGCGTGGCGAAGCCGGTGAAGGCGATGACATCACCGACGCGCAGCTGGCCATGGGTCACCAGATAGGCGCCGATCAGAAGCACCACCATCATCGAGATGGTCGACGAGAGGCGATTGAGCGCATTGGCGATGGCCCACCAGTCGAGCACTGGGTTCTGGGCGTCGAGCAGGTTCTTGACATAGCGGCGCAGAGTCTCGGCCTCATGGCCAAGGCGGTTGTAGCTCTGGAGAACGGCGACGTTGCTCACGGAGTCCGTCACATGGGCGAACACCTTGTGATAATGGCGCTCCACGGCGGCCTGGCCCCCCTTGGTGCGCTTCATCACCAGACGGCCGATGCCGACATAGAGCACGCCAAGCGCGAGCAGCACCATCGACATACGCACATCCATGCTGAGCGCCGTCGGCACGAGCAGGACGAGCGCGACAGCCGTGGACAGATGCTGGCGCATGAATTCGAGCCACAGGCTGAACAGCGTCTCAACGGCACGCAGCAACGTGTGCAGGGCGTTGGACGTGCCGCGCTGATGATGCCAGGCGAGCGGCATGGTGATGACGCGCTCGAACGACTGGCACAGCACTTCGCTACGCCGGGCGTGAGCAAAGCGGTCGGCGCCGCGCGCCACCAGGACGAAAGCGATGACGTTGAAGGCGCCCAAACCGGCCCATACGGCAAGCGTGGAGAATACCGACCCATGCGCGGAGATGGCATCGATCACCCGGCCAAACATGATCGGCTCCAGGATGGCGATGGCGGCAAGTGCGACATTGGCGCCGCAAATCAGCGCGACGCGCCTCTTGTCGGCGGCCAGATAGCCCAGCGCTCTCCAATAGATCTGCAGAAGTGACACTTCAGCTACTCCGCCAATTCTCTACTGTGCTCAATGCGGTATTGTGCACTGCACCATTGCTTGACACGTAACGGTTGACGCGTCGCAAAACAATGCCCGTCTATCGCTTCCGTTCCCATTTAGCGAACAAAAGATGACGACGATGCGAAATCTGACGTGATCACCTAACGGTTTGAGATAAAAGGTGAAATGTCAGCCTTGCGGCAAAATCATGGCAGTGGCCGAGCGCTGCCACATTTTTAATCACGGCAGGCTTGCATGAAGTGTCAGGCGACGCCTGGCGGACCCTGGCGGACGCCGTCAGCGACCGCACGCAAGTAAACATTCGCGGCATCGCGCGTCCCGAAGGACGCGCGATCTATCGACCTAAGACGTTGATTTTACGCCGGTATCTTGACCACGACCTCAGTCTGGGTGCCGGCTTTCGGTTCGAAGGAGGCGGACTTTGTTTTCGAACCATCGACTTCGAGCGAGATCGTCTTGGTTTTTTTGTCGCGAACGACGTGAACCTTGATCTCGGCGCCCAGCATCTTGAGGGAAGCCTGGTAGCCATCCCAATGGCTGGGCAGTTTCGGCCGAAACGTGATCTGCTTGCCGCGCCGTTCGATGCCGAGGATGCCTTCGACCGCTGCCCGATAGAGCCAGCCCGCCGAGCCGGTGTACCAGGTCCAGCCGCCGCGCCCGCCCTTGTCGTCTCCGGCATAGATATCGGCGGCCACCACGTAGGGTTCGACGCGGTATTGCTCGGCCGAGGCCTCGTCGGAGGCGTGGTTGACCGGATTCAGCATCGAGAAGCAGCGATAGGCTTCGTCGGTTTGCCCCATCTCGGCCAGCGCGATGACGAACCACGTCGCCGCATGCGTGTACTGGCCGCCATTCTCGCGCACGCCGGGCGGATAGCTCTTGATGTAGCCGGGGTCCTTCTGCGTCTTCGAGAAGGGTGGCGTGAACAGTTTGACGATCTTGAGCTTGTCGTCGACGAGCAGGCTGGTCGCCTGCTGCATCGCCGTCGTCGACCGCGCCGGGTCGCCCTCGCCTGAAAGCACGCTCCAGGACTGGGCGATGGAATCGATCCTGCACTCTTCGGAGGTGCGCGATCCCAAGGACGTGCCGTCGTCAAAACTGCCGCGCCGGTACCACTCGCCGTCCCATGCCGTGCTCTCGAGCGCCCGCTTCAGCGCCTCGGCATGCTTTGCCCAGGCCTGGGCGCGCTTGTTGTCGCCCTCGCCCTTGGCGACGGCGGTGAAGTCGCCCAGCGTCTTCAGCAGGAACCAGCCCAGCCACACGCTCTCGCCCTTGCCGTGCTCGCCGACACGGTTCATGCCGTCGTTCCAGTCACCGCCAAGGATCAGCGGCAGGCCGGCAGGACTGCTGCGCTTGATGGCCAGGTCGAGCGCGCGCGCGCAATGGTCGTAAAGCGACACCGTCTTCTTCGAGATTTCGGGAGTGAAGAAGGCGTCATGCTCGCCCTCCCCCAGCGCCTGCCCGTCGATGAAGGGCAGTTGCTCCTTGAGGATGGCGGCGTCGCCGGTCACGGTGAGATAGCGCGCCGTGGCGTGGGCCAGCCAGACCACGTCGTCGGAAATCAATGTGCGCACGCCGGCCCCGGTGCGCGGCAGCCACCAATGCTGCACGTCGCCTTCAGGGAACTGCCGCCGCGCGGCGTTGAGGATCTGATCGCGCGCCAGTGTCGGATCATGCGCCAGCAGCGCCAGCGTGTCCTGCAACTGGTCGCGAAAGCCGAAGGCGCCGCTTGCCTGGTAGAAGGCCGAGCGGGCGCGGATGCGGCAGGCAAGGCTCTGATAGGGCAGCCAGTGATTGACCATGGCATCGAGCGCCTTGTCCGGCGTCTCGACCTGAATGGTGTCGAGGAAACCGCGCCACTCGCGCTCATTGTCGGCCAGACGCTGATCGAAATCCTTGCCCCGATGCGTCTGCACCAGCGCGCTTGCCTGCGCCGGGGTGTCGGCATCGCCGAGCAGCCAGAGCAGCGTGACGTCGCCGCCGGCCGGGATCTCGACGTCGCGGGCGATCGCCGCGCAGGGATCGTCGCCAGCCTCGACACGGCCCGACAGGGCCGCGCCGGTCAGCACAGCCTGCGGCAGTTCGCTGGACCCGTGCCGGCCGAGGAACTCCGACCGATCCGATGTCACCGAATGGACAGCGGCGTCGGCGGCCAGGAAGGCGACGCGCTCGCTGAAATCGAGCCCATAGGGGTTTTGCGCCAGCAATGCGCCGGTCGCCCCGTCGCGGGATGAGACGATGGTGGCGGCCGTCCGCGACCGATGTCCGCCAAGCACCCATTCGGCATACGCATAGACGCGCAGCCGCGCCGGCACCGGGCCAGAATTCTGGATGCGCAGCCGCGTGATCTTCACTGGATCGACGGGGTCGACCACATGGGTCAGGTCCATCGATAGCGGCCCGCGCTTCGAGCGGAAGGTGGAGAAGCCCTGGCCATGCCAGGCCTCGTAGGTCATCGAGGGATCGCGCACCACCGCAGCGATCGGCGAGAACGCCCTGCCGCTGGCCTGATCGTAGATATAGATACCCTCGCCCGGCCGGTTCGAGACCGGATCGTTGGACCACGGCGTCAACTGGTAGTCGCGGCTGTTGCGGCTCCAGGTGAAGGCTGCCCCCTCGGCCGACGTATGGAAGCCGAACGAGGCGTTGGAGACGACATTGATCCAGGGCTGCGGCGTGGTGCGTCGGCCGGCCAGGCGCACCACATAGTGACGTCCGTCGCCGTCGAAACCGCCAAAGCCATTCCATTGGCTGAGGCCAGAGCCATCGGCACTGACATCCGCCACGTTCTGCGGGGCAAAGGCATGCGCCGCCGGGATTTCGCGTGGAGCCGGCAATCCGATGGACGGCAGGCCGTCGCGCGCCTGCAAGGCAGCCGCCTCGGCCCGTTCGATCTGATCGAAGATGGTGCCGTTGCGCGTATGCAGCACCACCCGGGCGACGGCGAGCAACGTCTTGTAGGTGGTCTCTTCCATCAGGTCGCGGCGCACCGCGAAAATGTGCTGGCGGGGACCGAGTTCCTTGCCGCGCAGACGGCTGTTTTCGCACAGCGTCTCGACCGCGCGCTGCAGATCCTGGACATAGGACGAGGCCTGCTCGTTGACGACGACGAAGTCGATCATCATGCCGCGGGTGCGCATATATTCCTGGAAGCGCAGCGCCTGGGCGACGATCTCCAGATCGGCGACGTCGCCGATCCTGACCAGGAAGATCGGAAAATCGCCCGAAATGCTGGTCGGCCACAGGCTCGACTGCTTGCCGAGGCCCGAAGCGATGGATTCGGCCGGCAAGCGCAGGAACGCGTCGGGATAGATCAGGTAGCGCGCCAGTTTCTGCACATTGGCGGCGTCGGTCAGGCTGAGGCCCATATGGCGCGTCTGCACCTGGCTGCGCGTCCAGGCCAGCATGGCCTGACGGGCAAAGCTCTCCTGATGGTCGAGACGGTTTATCGCCTCTTCCAGTTCGGTGCGGTTGGCCCCGACCACGGTCCAGAAGGTCAGGGATATCTTCTTGTTTGCGGGCACCCGCACCTGACGGCGCAGCGAGGCGATGGGATCGAGCGTAAAGCCGGAATGACCGCCAAGTCTGGCGCCCGGATCGAAAGCGGCGGCATCGACGATCGAGCGGCCACGGCCGATAAAGGCGCGCCTGTCGGTCTCGGCCTCGGCATCGCGCGCCGGACCCGACGGATCGGTGACGAAATGCACCAGGTTGATATCGGGCTCGCTGGTTTCGCGCTTGCGGCGCGTGGCGAAGATCGCTCCGTTGTTGGCGGCGATTTCAGTCTCCACGAACATCTTGGAGAAGGCCGGATGCGCGTAATCGGAAGCCTCCAAACCCAGCACCAGTTCGGCAAAGGACGTCACCTCGATGAAACGATCGGACGTGCTTTCATTGTAGAGCGTGATGCGACGGCCCTCGCCATTGCCTTCGGAAACGACGATGCATTCGACCTCGGAGCGCAACGTGCCGACCAATTTGACGAAGCTCGCCTTGTCGTCGGAGAACAGGGTCTGCACCTTCTCCTCGGCCGCGCGCTTTGGCTCCGCCGTTGCCGACCACCAGTCTCCAGTGCTGACGTCACGCAGGAAGATGTAGGAACCCAGACGATCCTCGACCGGGTCCGGCTGCCAGCGCGTAACGGAAAGGTCGCCCCAGCGGCTGTAGCCGGAGCCGGTTGCCGTCACCATCACCGAATAACGGCCGTTCGACATCACATTGGTCGAACGCAGCGCCCGCAGGGGATCCAGCACGATGCGCGTGTCGGGGCTCTCGGTTTCGGTCTCGTCCTTGGCGCGCTCGTCCGCTTCGGTCCTGACGGTCGCGGTCGGGATGTCGCGCGGCGCCCTTTCCTGCAGCAGGAGTTCAGCCGATTCGATGACCGGATCGCTGTGGAAACGGTCGCGCAGACGACCCTCGAAGATCGCGTCGGCGACCGCCGCGATCGACATGCCCGAATGGTGCGCATAGTAATTCAGCACGACCGCGTGGTTGGTACCTTCAGGCACGCGCTGCGGCGTGAAGTCGACGGCATCGTAAAAGCCATGCGGGCCAAGCGCACCGATGCCGCGCAGACGCGCGAGATTTTGCACGGCTTCGCGCGGGTTGAACTGCGCCGCCATTATGGTGGCGTAGGGCGCAATCACGGTGTTCTGGCCAAGACCGCGCTTCAGCCCAAGCCCGGGCACGCCGAAATTGGTGTACTGGTAGGTCAGTTCGCGGTCGCGGGCGTTGTAGGCCGCTTCCGAGATGCCCCAGGGCACGTTTTTCTGGCGACCATACTGGATCTGGCGCTTGATGATCAGCTTGCTGGTCTGGTTGAGGATCGAGCCCTGCGCCTCCTTCATCACCAGTGGCGGCATCAGATATTCGAACATCGAGCCCGACCAGGACATCAGCGCGCCCTGGAAGCCGATCTCGACGATCGGACGGCCGAGCCGGAACCAATGTTCGGTCGGCAGGTCACCCTTGGCGATGGCGAACAGGCTGGTCAACCGCGCCTCGGAGGCGAGAAGGTCGTAGCAGCTTTCGTCGAGCTGGTGTTCCTCGACCCGGTAGCCGATCGACAGCAACTTGCGTTCCGGCCGCATCAGGAAGGCGAATTCCATCTCGAAGGCGAAACGACGGGTGCGCTCACGCAAGGTCAGGAGTTTGGCGCGCAGCGCTTCGACGGCGTTGTCGTCGCTGTGGGCATCATGGACATGTGCCTCGCAAGTGGCTTCCAGCCTCGCCGCCCAGTCGACGATGATGTCGCTCTGGGCCGAGCCCGCCTCGGTGTGGATGGCGGTGGCCAGCTTGCGGATCTCGCCCGCCAGCACGGCGAGGTTGATGGTGCGGATCGAGGCCATTTCCGGCTGCGCCTTGATCGTCTCGACGGCGCGCCGCATGCCGTCCAGGCGATCGACGAGACGCTGGCGCAGAGGCCTGAGCTGACGGCGGTCGTCGGGCAACTCATCGAGGCTTTCGCTCAGGATGGTGACCGTGTCGAGAATGCCTTCGAAATCGCCCTGGAGGTGAACGGAAGGCGCTTCCGCCCATTCGGCACAGGCAGCCGCCACAGCCACCAGATGGCCGGCGAGATTGCCGCTGTCGACAGCCGAAATGTAGAGCGGGTAGAGCGGCTTCAGCGTCGTGGTGTCGTACCAGTTGAAGAGATGGCCGCGGTGGCGCGGCATGCTCTCTATGGTCGTCATGGTGGCGTCAATGCGGGTGATGGCATCCGACAGGCTGATCCAGCCGAAATCGCGCGCCGAGACCACCGACAGGAGATAGACGCCGACATTGGTCGGCGACGTGCGCGGCGCCACGACCGGGGCCGGGCTTTCCTGGAAATTGTCCGGCGGCAGATTGTGATGCTCCGCCGTGACGAAGCTTTCGAAATAGTGCCAGGTGCGCCGCGCAATAGTGCGCAGCGTGTGGATATCGGCCTGCGATATGCGCAGCCGGTCCTCGGTTTCGGCCGAGCGGCTGATCCAGCTGGCGATCGCCGGCGAGCCTATCCAGAACAGGGCGAAGAAGAAGGCGACGAAGGCGCCGGTGGAATCGGCCAGCACCGGAATGGCCAGGCCGACGAAGCCGATGATCACGGCGCCGTACATCATGCCGTAATAGGAGCCGACATCGTTGTCGCCGGCCTTGTGGGCCTGGGAAGCGGTGCGCCATTCCAGGAGATTCTGGCGGCTGACGAACAGCCGGTAGAGCGTGCGCACGATGGCGTCGCCCATCATCCAAGCGTTGTGCGCCATCAGCACGATCTTCAGGGCCACCATGGCGGTGCCGAAGGCGACATCGCGCGCCAGCGCCGAGAAATGGCCGCGCGGTGTCTGGTCGCCGCTCTTGGGCAGGATGGCGTTGACGACATCGAAGGTCGGCGCCATGAACAGGCTGAGGATCAGCAGTGCCTGCCATTGCGCGGCCTGTGTGAAGGGCAGCAGGGTCCAGCCGGCGATCGCCGCCATCACCCAGAAGGTCGGCGTCAGCGAGCGGCGCAGATTGTCGACCATCTTCCAGCGCGACAGGGCCGGAACACCGGAACGCGGATCGAGGATGAAGCCCAGCAGCTGCCAGTCGCCACGTGCCCAGCGATGGTGGCGCGAGGCGTCGACCGAGTAGCGAGTCGGATAGTCCTCGACCAGTTCGACGTCGGTGACCAGTGCCGCGCGCGCCAGCGCGCCTTCGAGTAGATCGTGGCTGAGGACGGTGTTTTCCTCGATGCGGCCTTGCAGCGCGGCTTCGAAGGCATCGACATGATAGAGGCCCTTGCCGGTGAAGGACCCATCGCTAAAGACATCCTGATAAAGGTCGGAGACGGCGAAGACATAGGGGTCCAGGCCGCGATTGGCCGAGAACACACGCTGGAAGAACGAGGCCTCGTCGCCTGATGTCAGCGAAGCGGTGATGCGCGGCTGCAGGATCGTGTAGCCGGCGGTGACGACGCGCCTGGCGGCGTCGAAATGCGGGCGGTTGAGCGGATGGCAGAGCTTGCCGACGAGGCTCGCCACCGCATCGCGCGTGGTGCGCGTGTCGGCGTCGAGCGTCATCACATGGACGACTTTTTCCGGCAGCGGCACGTCGAGCGGCAGGAAAGTCGTGTCGCTGTCGCCACGCAGCAAAAGGTCAAGCTCATGCAGCTTGCCACGCTTGCGCTCCCAACCCATCCAGGCCCCTTGAGCGGCGTTGAAGAGCCGGCGGCGATGCAGGATGTAGAAGCGCGGCGCGCCTTCCGTGGGATAGCGGGCGTTGAGACGGGCGATCTCGCCACGGGCATATTCGAGGATCTCGGTGTCGGCCGCATCGATCTCGATCTTGGAGTCGGGCCAGTCCGACAGCAGCGCGAAATGGATCTCGTCCACCAGATTGGCAAGGTAATGGACTTCGAGGTTGCGGATGTTTTCCTCGACATCGTCGCGCGAGCCGATGAGCGATGGCACAACCACCAGCGTGCGCGCCTCGGGCGGCACACCGTGCCTGTAGTCGTAGCCGATCAGGCGTGTCGGCTTGAGGAAGAGCGAGACAACCGTGTTGAAGAACGCCAGCGCGCCCTCGCTCGCCGGCACGGCAAACAGCGCCAGCATCAGGACGATCGAGGCCACCGAAAGGCCGAGATTGGCCAACGCGTTGCCGGTGACGACAAGAAGCAAGGCCGTCAGTGCGAAAACAGGCAGGACGATGCCCAACCATCCGGTCTTGGCGAAGGTCCGCTTGACCGTCTGGCTGATGGTGAGCCGATAGCCGATCGCTTTTTCCAGCTCCAGACGGCGCGGACCGACGAGGAAGAAGCCGACATCGGTATGCGCGGACGGAGCCGGAGCTGAATCGTCGCCATCGCCGGCCGATACGTGTTCGCTGGCGGCGTGTTCGCTAGCGGCCTGGCCGGCCAGTTCGATCGCCTTTTCGGCGACGCGGTATTCCGACAGGTTCGAGCGGCGGGCCAGTTCCTCGATCGCGGTGCGGTATTGGTCGCGCGAGAAGAAGTCGAGCGCGGCAAAATCGGTGCGCTCGCGCAGCACGGTGTCGATGCGGCTGACACCTTCGAACCATACCGTCCAGTCGACGTCGTTGATGAGGCGCAGGCCGCGGATGATGTTGCCGGTCGTCACATTGCCGCTGGACAGCGTGTGATGCTCGGAGATGATGATCTCCTCGGCATCGGAACCAGTCTTTTCGAGCTCGCCTTCCAGCCATTCCAGGGCCTTGCCGGCATTCTGCGAGCCATCGCGCAAGCGGTAGAGAAGCTGCGTGGCAAAGGTTGTGTCCTGCGCGTGAGTGCTGAAATTGGCCAGGATCGCCTGGCGGTCGGCACTCTCGTCGGTCGCCAGCACCTTGTCGGCCACATCGTTGGCGATCTGGCGCATCTGGCGGGTGCGATTGACCCTGACGGCCAGCCGGCGGAGATTTTCGATCAGCACGAAGCGCAAAAGCGACGGCAGCGCCCAGAGTTCACCGATCTTCAGCGGCTCGACCGACTGAAAACCCTGGACGATGGACTTGAACATGGTCGCCGAGACGGAACTGTCCGAATGCGCCACATAGGTCCAGGCCAGCGCCAGCGCGCGCGGCACGGTGCCGCCGTCAGGCAGTTTCAGCGTCGGCAGCTGACGATAGAAGCGGCGCGGCAGGTCGCGCTTGACCTGGAAAATGGTCTCCTCGACCAGATAGTTGTTATCGAGCAGCCATTGCGCGGCCGGGGTGATCGTTTCACCCTTGGCCTGCGCGGCATTGGTCGAACGATAGACTTCGAGGATCTTCTTGGCGCTGTCGCGGATGCGGGCCTGGAAATCGAAGGGGATCAGGCCGAACAGGTCGGCGAGATCGCCCTTTGCCAGGCTTTCGCCGAGCAGCCTCAGGCGCTCCTCCGGCAGGAATGTCGACCTTATCGGCTCTTCCGTGATGGCCGGGAAGCTCGCGCTTGTCTTCTCGATCTGGGCAGGATTCGTCTGAATATTCATTGAAAATTCCGTAAGCGGGCACTCAGCGGCGTCACCGCCACGGCAATGGCCCTAAAACCGGTTCAAATGCAATTGGTTGCATCAACCCCTATGCCGAAAGTTTGTTTCCGCACCACGACAGAGCGTCATCTTTCGACCAAACTCAAAGACGAGCGCCCCTCGCTCTCGTCAGGATCGATCGACGGAGAGGATTCGGGCTTTTTCGTGATCCCGGCGGGAGCTTACTCTATATTTCGCCGGCATTGCGATCATGTTTGGAAACAGGCGGTAACCGTTGGCGCGAAAGCGTCAGGCCGCGGTGGTTATCCGGACCACGAACAGCGTCGTATCCTGCGCCGGCTCAACCTTCAGGATGGGAGTTTCCGGCCCGATCAGCAGCGTGTCGAGCGGCCCGAGGCGAATTGACCCAGCCTCGGGGAAAGCAGCTTCGCCCTTGTGGCAAAGGATGAGGATCGAACCGGCCCGGGTCGCGATGTCCACAGGCCGTGAAATCGCCAAGCGCTCGACCGAATGCAGCGTGCGGCCGCGGCGCGTCATGACGTTGAGGTCGGTGATCGGGCCGGCGATCAGCGCGGCACTGGTCGGCAGGTCTGCTGGAAAGGCAAAAGGCGCGGAAGCCGGCGTCAGCCGCACCGCGGGCCGGCCGGCGACATCGAGCACGACGCCATCGCCTTCCAGCACCGACAGCGTGCGGTCTATGTCGGCAAAGCTGGAGAACGGCCCGCTGCCCTCGACGCGGGCCATCGACACGCGCCAGTCGAACTCGTCAAGGCCGGCGCCGTCGGGCGAGACAGCGATTTCGGTCGTCGTGCCGCCGCCGTTCTTCCACGGCATGACGCGGTAGTCGGCGGCACGAAGGATGCGCATGATTTCAGCCTATCAGCCGAGAATGCCGGGCAAATTGAGCTGGTGCTCCTTGGCGCACTCGATGGCGATGTCGTAGCCGGCATCGGCGTGGCGCATGACGCCGGTCGCCGGATCGTTCCACAGCACGCGCTCCAGGCGCCTGGCGGCGTCCTGCGTACCGTCGGCGACGATGACCATGCCGGCATGCTGGGAAAAACCCATGCCGACGCCGCCACCATGATGCAGCGACACCCAGGTGGCGCCCGACGCGGTGTTGAGCAGCGCATTGAGCAGCGGCCAGTCGGACACGGCGTCCGAGCCGTCCTTCATCGCCTCCGTCTCGCGGTTCGGTGAGGCGACCGAGCCGGAATCGAGGTGATCGCGGCCGATGACGACCGGCGCCTTGAGTTCGCCCTTGGCCACCATCTCGTTGAAGGCGAGGCCCAGCCGATGGCGGTCGCCGAGACCGACCCAGCAGATGCGCGCCGGCAGGCCCTGGAACGAGATGCGCTTGCGCGCCATGTCGAGCCAATTGTGCAGATGGGTGTTGCCCGGCGTGAGTTCGCGTACCTTGGCGTCGGTCTTGTAGATATCCTCGGGATCGCCGGAGAGCGCGGCCCAGCGGAACGGACCAATGCCGCGGCAGAACAGCGGGCGAATATAGGCCGGCACGAAGCCTGGGAAGGCAAAGGCGTTCTCAAACCCTTCTTCCTTGGCGACCTGCCGGATGTTGTTGCCGTAATCCAGCGTCGGCACGCCCGCGTTCCAGAACGCCACCATCGCCTCGACGTGTTCGCGCATGGACGCGCGAGCCGCCTTCTCGACCGCCTTCGGGTCGCTGACGCGCTTCTCGCGCCATTCGGCCATCGTCCAGCCCTTCGGCAGATAACCGTTGATGGGGTCGTGGGCCGAGGTCTGGTCGGTAACCATATCGGGGCGTATGCCGCGCCTGAACATTTCCGGCACGATCTCTGCCGCATTGCCGAGCAGGCCGACGGACTTCGCCTCGCCGGCCTTGGTCCAGCGCTCGATCATCTCCATTGCCTCGTCGAGCGTCTCGGCCCTCTCGTCGACATAGCGGGTGCGCAGGCGGAAATCGATGGAGTCCGGGTTGCACTCGATGGCCAGGCAGCAGGCGCCGGCCATGATGGCGGCCAGCGGCTGGGCGCCGCCCATGCCGCCGAGGCCGCCGGTCAGGATCCATTTGCCCTTGAGATTGCCGCCATAGTGCTGACGGCCGGCCTCGACGAAGGTCTCGTAGGTGCCCTGCACGATGCCCTGCGTGCCGATGTAGATCCACGAGCCGGCCGTCATCTGGCCGTACATCATCAGGCCCTTTTTATCGAGGTCGTTGAATTTATCCCAGGTCGCCCAGTGCGGCACCAGGTTGGAGTTGGCGATCAGCACGCGCGGCGCATCCGCGTGGGTGCGGAACACGCCGACCGGCTTGCCCGACTGCACCAGCAGCGTCTCTTCCTCGCCAAGCGTCTTCAGCGAGGCGACGATGCGGTCGAAATCGTTCCAGGTGCGTGCCGCGCGGCCGATGCCGCCATAGACGACCAGTTCGTTGGGGTTCTCGGCGACATCGGGGTCGAGATTGTTCATCAGCATGCGCAGCGGCGCTTCGGTCGTCCAATAGCGGGCGTTGAGCTTGTCGCCGCGCGGCGCTCGCACTTCGCGGATGTTGTGGCGAGGGTTGTTCATCATTGTCCCTTTCAGCAAGACGGGCGACGCGTCAGCGCCTTGCCCAGTCGATCGCGGTTTCGAGGATGGTCTTCAGCGTCGCTCGGATCGGCGCTGCATAGGTGGGGTCATAAGGGACCGGCCAGTTCTCCGGCGACCCCTTCTGCGACGGCTCGCGCATGTAGCCACGGTTGGAGAGCTCCATCTGCAGCGCATGAACACCGTTCTGCGGCTGGCCGAAGCCGCGGGTGATCGAGCCGCCCTTGAAGCGGCCGTTGACCACCCAGGTCTCGCCGGTCGCGGCGAGGATGGCGGCGACCTTGTCCTGAAGAACGGGATCGGTGCTCTTGCCGTCATTGGTGCCGAGATTGAAGACCGGCAGCGTGCCTTCGAACAGGCGCGGCAGCACCGAGCGGATCGAATGGCAGTCGTAGAGCACGATCTTTTCATGCATGCCGCGCAGGCGTTCGATCTCGGCCTGCAAGGCGGCATGATAGGGCTTGAAATAGCTCTCGCGACGCTGATCAATCTCGGATGGGGTCGGTTCCTCGCCCATGCGATAAAGCGGATCGCCGTCAAATGTGTCGGTCGGGCAAAGCGTGGTCGTGGTCTGCCCGGGATAAAGCGAAACGCCTGACGGGTCGCGATTGACGTCGATCACGGTGCGCGAAATGGCGGTGTGCACGACGGTTGCGCCGAGGTCGTTGGCGAAGTCATAGAGCTTGTCGATCCACCAGTCGCAATCGCGGCGGCCGAGCCAGGGCGACACCAGCCGGGGTTCGAGGCCAGCGAGGTCGATGCCAGTGTGCGGGATCGACACCAGCAGCGGTGCTGTGCCTCGGCTGACGGTGAGCCAGGGTGTGGCGGCCATCACGCCGTTCCCGCAATCGACGGCAGCGCCACCGCGCCGGCAGCCCTGACGGTCGCGCCGCTGCGCACCATGGCGATTGCCTTTTCCATATCGGGGTGGAAGTGGCGGTCATTGTCGAGATGCGGCACTTCGGCCCGGACCAGCTTGCGCACCGCTTCCAGCGCAGCGCTCGACGCCAGCGGCTGGTGGAAATCGCAGCCTTGCGCGGCGGCCAGCAATTCGATGCCGATCACCGCGGTGGCGTTCTCGACCATGCCGATCAGCCGGCGCGCGCCGTGCGCGGCCATCGAGACGTGGTCTTCCTGGTTGGCCGAGGTCGGGATCGAATCGACGCTGGCCGGATAGGCCTTCTGCTTGTTTTCCGAAACGAGTGCGGCCGCCGTCACCTGCGGGATCATGAAGCCGGAGTTGAGGCCGGGCTTGGGCGTCAGGAAGGCCGGCATGCCGGACAGCGCCGGATCGACCAGCATGGCGATGCGGCGTTCCGACAGCGAGCCGATCTCGCAGACGGCCAACGCGATCATGTCAGCGGCGAAAGCCACCGGCTCAGCGTGGAAATTGCCGCCGGAGAGCGCCGTGTCATCCTCGGCGAAGATCAGCGGATTGTCGGTCACGCCATTGGCTTCGGTGCCGAGCGTATCGGCAGCCTTGCGCAACACGTCGAGGGCGGCGCCCATGACCTGCGGCTGGCAGCGCAGGCAATAGGGATCCTGCACGCGCTCGTCACCGACACGGTGCGATTCGCGGATGACACTGCCGGCCATCAGATTGCGCAGCGCCTCCGCCGTCTCGATCTGACCTCGATGCTTGCGCAGTAGATGAATGCGCGGATCGAAAGGCGCATCGGAACCCTTGGCGGCATCGGTCGACAGCGCGCCGGCAACCAGCGCCGACTGGTAGAGCACTTCGGCTTCGAACAAAGCGGCGAGCGCGTAGGCGGTCGAAAACTGCGTGCCGTTGAGCAGCGCCAAGCCTTCCTTGGCGCCCAGCGTCACGGGCTCGAGGCCGTGCGAGACGAAGGCGACCTTGGCCGGGAACCGGCCATGCGGGGTAAAGCATTCGCCGACGCCGATCATCACCGCCGTCATGTGCGACAGCGGTGCGAGATCGCCGGACGCGCCGACGGAGCCTTGCGCCGGCACCACCGGGATGACGTCGTTGGCGAGCATCGCTTCCAGCAAATTGATGGTTTCGGGGCGCACGCCGGAGGCGCCCTGCGCCAGGCTGGCAAGTTTCAGCGCCATCATCAGCCGGGCAATTGCAACCGGCATCGGCTCGCCGACGCCGGCGGCGTGCGACAGCACGATGTTGCGCTGCAAGGTCTCGAGGTCGCCGGCGGGAATGCGCACGCTGGCCAATTTGCCGAAGCCGGTGTTGATGCCGTAGACCGGCTCCCCTTTGGCGACGATCCTGGCGACAGCCTCGGCGCTCGCCTTGATTTTTGGACGACAGGCCTCATCCAGCTTCGGCACGGCGCCACGGTAGATAGCGCGCCAGTCGGCCAGCGTCGCATTGCCGGGCTTCAGGGTCAGTTCGGTCATTGTCCTCTCCAGATGCGGGCATGCAGCGGGTTGAAGCCCATGCGGTAAACGAGTTCGGCGGGGCGCTCGATGTCCCAGATCGCCAGGTCGGCGGATTTGCCGGATTCCAGCGTGCCGGCCTTGTCGAGAAGGCCAAGCGCCCGCGCGGCCTCGCGGGTGACGCCGGCAAGGCATTCATCGACGGTCAAGCCAAAGAGCGTTGCCGCCATATTCATGGTGAGCAACAGCGAGGTGAGCGGCGAAGTACCGGGATTGCTGTCCGTCGCCACCGCCATCTTCACGCCATGGCGGCGGAACAGCTCGACAGGCGGCTTCTTGGTCTCGCGGATGAAGTAATAGGCGCCAGGCAGGATCGTCGCCACCGTGCCGGCCTTCGCCATCGCGGCAGCGCCTGCCTCGTCGGTGTATTCGAGATGATCCGCCGACAATGCACCATAGCTGGCGGCAAGCGCGGCGCCGTGCAGATTCGAAAGCTGGTCGGCATGGAGTTTCACCGGCAGCCCAAGCGCTTTCGCCTTGTCGAAGACGCGCGCCATCTGCTCCGGCGAAAAGGCGATGCCCTCGCAAAAACCATCGACGGCATCGGCAAGTTTCTCAGCGGCGACGTCCGGCAGGATCGTGCCGGCGACGAGATCGATGAAGGCGTCCTTGCCACCATGGGCTTCGGGCGGCAGCGCGTGCGCGGCAAGGCACGTCGTGCGGACGGTGACGGGGCGCTCATTGGCTAGCCGGCGGGCGGCACGCAATGACTTCTTCTCATTGTCGAGATCGAGGCCGTAGCCCGATTTGACCTCGACCGTCGTGACACCTTCGGCCATCAGCGCATCGAGGCGCGGCAGCGTCTGGGCAACGAGCTCATCCTCGCTTGCCTCGCGCAGCGACTTGACCGAAGACACAATGCCGCCGCCGGCGCGGGCGACTTCCTCATAGGTGGCACCTGCCAGCCGCATCTCGAATTCGTTGGCACGGTTGCCGGCATAGACAAGATGCGTGTGGCAATCGATCAGGCCCGGCGTGATCCAGCGGCCCTCGCAATCGACGGTCTCGGCGCCCTGCCCCGCCGAAGCCGGCATGTCCGCTTCGGCGCCCGCATAAACAATGAGACCATCGCGCGCGGCGATCGCGCCTTTCTCGACAATGCCGAGAACAGCCACACCGTCGGCCATGGTCGCCAGGCGCGCATTGCGCCAGACACGAAGGCCGCTCTTCCCGTTTGCTCCACCCATCATCTTTTCCATTTGAAAGGATGACGATTATGTATATACATATTGGAACGCGACGCAAGTGGTCTCGTCGCCCGGGCATGCAGATTTGGAGACAGACGTGACGGTGATCTTTGCGGAACAGGCGCTGCTGCCGAAGGGCTGGCAAGGCAATGTCAGGATCACGCTCGATGGCGGCCGCATCGCCTCTGTCGAAGCGACCGCCATTCCGCAGGCCGGCGACGAGCGCTGCGCCATTCTCGTGCCCGGCATGCCCAATCTGCACAGCCACGCCTTCCAGCGCGGCATGGCCGGCCTGGCTGAGCTTCGCGGCCCCTCCGCCGACAGTTTCTGGAGCTGGCGCGAGGTTATGTACCGCTTCGCGCTGTCGATGACGCCCGATCAGGTCGAGGCGGTCGCCGCGCAGCTCTATGTCGAGATGCTGGAGGCCGGTTTTTCCCGCGTCGGCGAATTTCACTATCTGCACCACGACCGCGACGGAAACCCTTACGCCAATCTTGCCGAGATGGCCGAGCGCATCGCCGCCGCCGCCGGCGAAACGGGCATCGGCCTGACGCTGCTGCCGGTGTTTTACGCGCACTCCTCTTTCGGCGGAGCGGCTCCGAACGAAGGCCAAAGGCGATTCATCAACGATGTGAATCGGTTCTCCCGGCTTGTTGAGAAGTCCAGCGAATCGGTTCGCGCGTTGAATCAGGCTGTCGTTGGCGTCGCCCCGCATAGTCTGCGCGCCGCCACACCGGAGGAATTGACCCAAGTTGCTGCTTTGGCGCCGAATGGGCCGATCCACATCCACGTCGCCGAACAGGTGAAGGAGGTCGAGGACTGCCTCGCCTGGTCCGGCGCGCGCCCGGTCGAATTCCTGCTGGCCAAAGCCGAGGTCGACCAGCGCTGGTGCCTGATCCACGCCACGCATATGACCGATGCGGAGACGATCGCCTTGGCCAAGAGCGGCGCCATCGCCGGCCTTTGCCCGATCACCGAGGCCAATCTCGGCGACGGCACGTTTGCCGCACCGCTTTTCAGGGAGCACGGCGGCCGCTTCGGTATCGGCTCCGATTCCAACGTGCTGATCGGCCTGCCGGATGAGCTGAGGCAGCTCGAATATTCGCAGCGCCTCGCCCACCGCGCCCGCAATGTGCTGGCCGTGGCCGGTGGTTCGACCGGGCGGGCGCTGTTCGATGCCGCGCTCGATGGCGGCAGCGTTGCGCTCGGTGCCGGCGCCTCGCAGATCGCCATTGGCGGTCCGGCCGATTTCGTCTCACTCGACGCCGGCCATCCTTCGCTGGCCGGCAAGACCGGCGACGCCATCCTCGATGCCTGGATCTTCGCCAATGGCAGCACGATCGATTGCGTCTGGGTGCACGGCAAGAAGCAGGTCAGCGGCGGCAGTCATGCCAAGCGCTCGGCAATCGCCGAGCGATTCCGCAAAGTCATGACCGACCTGTCGCAGAATTGAAGCAGGACGTTTGATGAGCTTGATCGAGACAGACGATGTTGACGGCGCAGAGAGCATCTCGCTGCATCAGCGCATCCTGTCCGACATCAGGGAAAAGATCCTGTCGGGCGCCTGGGCGCCCGGACATCGCATCCCGTTCGAGCACGAACTGACGACCGAGTACAATTGCTCGCGCATGACCGTGAACAAGGCGCTGTCGCAGCTGGCCAAGGCCGGGCTGATCGAACGCCGCCGCCGCTCGGGCAGCTTCGTCCGCCGGCCGCAGTCGCAGGCAGCGGTGCTGGAACTGCACGACATCAGGATCGAGGTCGAAGCGCTTGGCCTGCCCTATCGCTACGAGCGGCTGGAACAGCTGAAGCGCCGCAGCAACGCGGAGGACAGAGCGCTGCTCGGGCTATCCGCCGCAGGGTCGGTGCTATGGGTCGAAGGCCTGCATTTTGCCGGCGAACGGCCATTCGCGCTCGAGCAGCGCCTGATCAATCTTTCCGCGGTGCCGGAAGCCGGGGACGAAGAGTTTCTGGAGATCGCCGCCGGCCCCTGGCTGATCGGCCGCGTACCATGGAGCGAGGCCGAGCACCGCATCCGTTCCATGGCCGCCGATGAGGCTATCGCCGACGCGCTCGACATCGATCCGCGCGCGCCTTGCCTGGTGGTCGAGCGCCGCACCTGGAGTGCTGAACGCCCGGTTACGCATGTGCGGTTTATCTATCCGGCGGAAAGTCACACGCTGGTGGCAAGATTCACGCCATCGCAGGGGTAAGCACCTCTTACCCTCCCCTTGTGGCGAGGGTCGCTGCGAAGCAGCGGGGTGGGGGCGGCGCCAGCCCCCCACCCGGACCTGCGGTCCGACCTCCCCATAAGGGGGAGGTAGAAGGCCGGCCGTGCCTTAAATCGCCGCCGTAACGATAATCTCGACCAGATATTCCGGACCGGCGAGCTTGGCTTCGCCGGTGGCGCGGGCGGGGGTGTGGCCCTGCGGCACCCACTTGTCCCATTCAGAATTCATTTCTGCGAAGGTACCCATGTCGGCCAGCCAGATGATCGCCTGGACGATCTTGGTCTTGTCGGTTCCGGCCTTGGCCAGCAATTCGTCGATGGTCATCAGGATGTCGCGGGTCTGCGAGGCGACGTTGCCTCCGGGCTCGCCGACCTGGCCGGCCAGATAGACGGTGTTGCCGTGGATGACAATCTGGCTCATGCGCGGGCCAACATCGATGCGACGAATGCTCATGGGAGGTTCCTTCCTGTTACGGGTTGCGACTGTTTAGAGTTGCGGTTCGCTTGGGGCAAGGCCGCCGGCGCCAAATCCCCTTGGACCAGTGCGCAAAGGACTCACGGCAAGTTGAGCCGCCGGTCGCAATTCCGCCCGATTGGCTTGTTGACTAATGTAATAACATCACATATCCAGTCGGCCCTTGCCCGCGGCCGGACTTCGCTGCTCCACGGAACGACATGACCCAGACCTGCCTGACATTCCGTGACCTGACGCTGGGCTATAACAGCCACCCGGCGATCCACCATCTCGACGGCACGATCCGCAAGGGCTCACTGACCGCCGTTGTCGGCGCCAACGGCTCCGGCAAGTCGACGCTGATGAAGGGCATTGTCGGCGTGCTGAAGCCGATGGCCGGCGAGGTTGTTCGCGCGCCAGGCGTGCGCGCCGCCTACCTGCCGCAGCAATCGGAACTGGACCGCTCCTTCCCGGCGCGCGTCGTCGACCTGGTCTCGCTCGGTCTCTGGCCGAAGCGCGGCATGCTCGGCCGCTACACATCAGAGGATCGCGCGGCGGTCAGCCAGGCGCTGATGGCCGTCGGTCTCGGCGGCTTCGAAAAGCGGCCGATCGACACGCTGTCAGGCGGCCAGCTGCAGCGCACGCTGTTCGCGCGGGTCTTGCTGCAGGACGCCGACCTCATCCTGCTCGACGAGCCGTTCAATGCCGTCGATGCCAAGACGGTCGGCGACCTGATTGCCCTGATCAAGCGCTGGCATGGCGAGGAACGCACCATCATGGTCGTCGTCCATGATCTCGATCTGGTGCGGCAGAATTTTCCCGAGACCTTGCTGCTTGCCCGCCAGCCGATCGCCTGGGGCGAAACGCGCGAGACGCTGAAGCCGGAAAACCTGCTGCGCGCCCGTCGCTTCCATGAGGCCTGGGAGGAGAACGCGCCCTGGTGCGAACCCGACGAGCATGGTCATGACCATGACCATGGCCATGATCATCATGGCCACGATCACGACCATCACCATGGCGCCGGTCCGAGGGCTGCCTGATGGACGCGCTCTACGGTCTGTTCATCGCACCGTTCGCCGATTTCGGTTTCATGCAGCGGGCGCTGTTCGGCTCGCTGATGCTGTCGCTCGGCGCCTGCCCGATCGGCGTCTTCCTGATGCTGCGGCGCATGAGCCTGTCGGGCGACGCCATGGCACACGCCATCCTGCCGGGTGCGGCGGCCGGCTTCCTGTTCTACGGGCTGGAAATCCTGCCGATGACCATTGGTGGCCTGATCGCCGGCATCATCGTCGCGCTCGGCGCCGGTGCCGTCTCGCGCTTCACCATCCAGCGCGAGGACGCTTCGATGGCGGCCTTCTACCTGATTTCTCTGGCCATCGGCGTGCTGATGGTGTCGATCCGCGGCTCCAGCGTCGATCTCATGCATGTGCTGTTCGGCACGGTGCTGGCGCTCAACAACGAGGCGCTGACGCTGATCGGCGGCATCGTCGCGGTGACGCTGGTCAGCCTCGCCATCTTCTGGCGGGCGCTGGTCGCCGAATGCCTCGATCCGCTGTTCCTGCGGTCGGTCAGCCGGATGGGCAGCCCGGTGCACTTCATCTTCCTTGGTCTGGTCGTGCTCAACCTCGTCGGCGGCTTCCAGGCGCTCGGCACGCTTCTGTCGGTCGGGCTGATGATGCTGCCGGCAGCCGCCGCCCGCTTCTGGACCGTGCGCGTCGAGCCGATGTGCGTGCTGGCCGTGCTGATCGGCTTTGCCTCCTGCGTCGCCGGACTGCTTCTGTCCTATCACGCCTCGCTGCCGTCCGGCCCGGCCATCATCCTGTCGGCCGGCGTCGTCTACTTCGCCTCGATCCTGTTCGGCACGCGCGGCATTCTGCGCGCCCGCATCATCCATCACCGTCACAGAACGGCCTGATCCCCGCCCCTCGAAAGGAGTCCCCCGCCTATGCTGAGATCCATCCGTGCCGCCCTGGTGATGAGCGTTATAACATTAACTGCCTTTGGCGCATCGTCGGCTTTCGCGGCGCCGCTGAAAGTAGTCGCCAGCTTCACCGTCATTGCCGATTTCGCCAGGAATGTCGGTGGCGACCGCGTCGACATCACCACCATCGTCGGGCCGGATGGCGACGCCCATGTCTATGAGCCGAGCCCGGCCGACGCGGTGGCCATGGCCAAGGCCGATGTCGTTCTGGTCAACGGCCTGCATTTCGAGGGCTTTTTGCAACGGCTGGTCGATGCCAGCGCCACCAAGGCCTCGATCGTCACCTTGACCAAGGGCGTGACGCCAATCGACTTCAAGCCTGAATTCGCCGACGCCGATGCGGCCGAAGGTGCCGGCACCGGGGGCGGCAAGACGGTGACCGACCCGCACGCCTTCCAGTCGATCGCCAATGCCAAGATCTATGTGAAGAACATCGCCGAGGCCTTCTGCGCGGCCGACAGCGAGGGCTGCGTCAGCTACCAGACCAATGCCGCCGCCTACACCAAGAAGCTCGACGCGCTGGAAGGCGAAGTGAAGGCGGCGATCCAGTCGATCCCGGAGGCCAAGCGCGTCGTCATCTCCTCGCATGACGCCTTCGGCTATTTCGAACACGAATACGGCCTGACCTTCCTCGCCCCGCAAGGCATTTCGACCGATTCCGAACCGTCGGCCGCCGATGTCGCCAAGCTGGCCGAGCAGGTCAAGCAGCACAAGGCGGCGGCGATCTTCGTCGAAAACATCACCAACCCGCGCCTGATCGAACAGATCGCCAGCGAAACCGGCATCAAGGTGGGCGGCACGCTTTATTCGGATGCGCTGTCACAGCCTGATGGCCCGGGTTCGACCTATATCGACATGATGCACAACAACATCCGTCAGATCAAAGGTGCCATCCTCGGCAGCTGAGGAGCGCCGTTCTCCGAAAGGCAAAGGCGGTCTCTGCCTTTTTCGGCCCAGGACTTCCGGCTCGACCTGTGGCGCGGTCTGCCCGATCCGTTCCAGGACTGGACGGCTTGAGTTGGAATCTTCGCCGGAAACGTCTATCTCTGCAGAACGATTTCCGCTGGCGGATTGCCGGCTACGTCGGGGAGTGGCAAGACTCCCCGCAAATCAGATTGCGAGGATGCTGCGATGGAATACCGTGAAATCAGCGACGACTATTCGGTCTCTGGCCAGATCCAGCCCGAAGATGTCGCTGCCATCAAGGAAGCCGGTTTCAAGGCCGTCATCTGCAACCGGCCGGATGACGAGCAGCCCGGCCAGCCTTCGGCCAAAAGCATCGGATCGGCGGTCGAAGCCGCCGGTCTCGCTTTCCGCTACATCCCGGTGATCAGCGGCCAGATCACGAAAGAGAATGTCGAGGACCAGGCCGAGGCGCTGGACGAATTGGAAGGTCCGGTGTTCGCCTATTGCCGCTCCGGCGCGCGTTGCACGAATCTGTACGGGCTGATCCAGCAGTCGAAGGGCTAAATCGGCAGCGCGCCGGTCTCCTTCAGCGTCTCCAGCACGATCGCCGTCTTCACATGCTGCACGGATTCGTGCGGCAAGAGCACGCCGTTGACGAACTCCGACAGCGATTTCAGGTCGGGTGTCACCACCTTCAGTATGTAGTCCATCTCGCCGGTCAGCGCGTGCGCCTCCTGCACTTGCGGCAGCCGCGCCACCAATTCGCCGAAGCGTCGCGCATTGTCGCGGTTGTGGGTGGCCAGGGTCACCGAGATGACGTTGACCAGCGAGAAGCCGAGCTTGTCGCGGTCGAGCACTGCCCGATAACCCTTGATGAAGCCGTCCTCTTCGAGCCGCTGTCGGCGGCGCGAGCATTGCGAGGCCGACAGATTTACCCGCTCCGAGAGATCGTTGTTGGTCAATCGCGCATCGCCCTGCAGCAGCGCCATTATCTTGCGGTCAAATTGGTCAATGCGCGTCTCATCCATGGTTTTGTCTCTCAACATGCATGCTTCACGCATGAGATCATCATTTCAAGCGTTTGAATGCAAGCACCATGCGCCCGGCTCCGCGCTATGATGGCTTCAGATGGCCTTTTCAGGCCAAGCCAGCTTTGGAGGAATGCCATGGGTCCCTTCCCGCACGACGCCCCGCCCGCCAAAATCAGCAAGGACAATCCTGCCGGCACCGATGGTTTCGAGTTCGTCGAATTTGCGCATCCGGAGCCGCGGAAGCTCGCCGAACTGTTCACCCGCATGGGCTATGTGGCGGTGGCCAGGCATCGTACCAAGAACATCACCGTCTGGCGCCAGGGCGACATCAACTATGTCGTCAACGCCGAGCCCGGCTCGCATGCGATGAAGTTCGCCGACAAGCACGGCCCGTGTGCCGCCTCGATGGCCTGGCGCGTGGTCGATGCCAAGCATGCGTTCGATCATGCCGTCTCGAAGGGCGCCACGCCTTACGAAGGCGCCGATAAGGCGCTCGACGTGCCGGCAATCGTCGGCATTGGCGGCTCGCTGCTCTATTTCATCGACGCCTATGGCAAGAAAGGCTCGGCTTACGACGCCGAATTCGAATGGCTCGGCGCGCGCGATCCGCGGCCGCAAGGCGTAGGCTTCTATTATCTCGACCACCTGACCCACAATGTCTATCGCGGCCAGATGGACAAGTGGTGGGATTTCTACCGCGAACTGTTCGGCTTCAAGCAGATCCATTTCTTCGACATTGACGGCAAGATCACCGGCCTGGTCAGCCGCGCCATCACCTCGCCCTGCGGCAAGATCCGCATTCCGCTCAACGAATCCAAGGACGAGACCAGCCAGATCGCCGAGTATCTGAAGAAGTACAATGGCGAGGGCATACAGCACATTGCGGTCGGCACCGACGAGATCTATGCCGCCACCGACAAGCTGGCCGCCAACGGGCTGAAATTCATGCCGGGCCCGCCGGAGACCTATTACGACATGTCCTATGCCAGGGTGAATGGCCATGACGAGCCGATCGAGCGGATGAAGAAACACGGCATCCTGATCGACGGCGAAGGTGTGGTCGATGGCGGCATGACCAAGATCCTGCTGCAGATCTTTTCCAAAACCGTGATCGGCCCGATCTTCTTCGAGTTCATCCAACGCAAGGGCGACGAAGGCTTTGGCGAGGGCAATTTCCGCGCTTTGTTCGAATCGATCGAGCAGGACCAGATCAAGCGCGGCGTGATCAAGGTGGATGGCAAGGCGGCCTGAAATCTCAAGCTCGTTTGCGGCTCGATCGGCTTTGATTTAAGTTCCGATCGTAAGAGGTCGAGCCGAGAACGTCTCCATAACCGAAGCCAGGGCTAGACTGCCGGAACTCGTGAGGCGCGCGAAGGCCGGCGAGGAGATCGTGATCACCCGACGCGGCAAGCCGGTAGCGCGTCTCCTCCCGCCTCCGGTGAGGGCGTGCCTTCTGCCACGCATCGGCACCAGTTCAGCCGTTGATGGGCCGACTATTTAAGATGAAAATTGGCGACTAAAGTCCCAGCCGCTCAACCTCCGCCTTCCTCAGCTTCAAATCATAATCGAGCAAAAACTCGTCCAGTTGCGGTGGCACAACCGATGTGCCGGACAGCATGGCGTGCACCTGGCCGCGGTGGTGGATGTCGTGCAGGAAGACATGGGCGAGGATGTCGCCGATCCTTTCAGGGATCATACCGTCCTCGCGCCGGTCGGTGACGACACGGCGATCGAGATCGGCTTCCGACAGGCCATCGCAGAAGGCGATCAGCCGCCGGTCCGCGGCCACCTGAGCGGCAAACAGCGGCTGCGGTTCGTCGAAGGGCGCAAAATCATCATGGGCTGCGGCGCCGACGCCGCCCTCTTCGAGAAAATCGAGATAGAGATAATCGACCGCGAGGATGTGGTTGAGCGTTGCCTTGATCGACGGGAAAAAGCTGGTGCGTTCGGCCTCGAACTCACCCGGCTTGAGCGCGAGCACGGCGCGATAGAGCCGGTCGTTCGACCACAGATTGTTGCCGGCCATGCGGCGCAGATGATCCAGAAGATTCACCGCTGAAACCTCCGTATCCCCTATCCCTGGTATTTCTCGACCTTCTGCTCGATGGCGCCGAAGATCGAATGGCCCGTACTGTCCTTCATCTCGATGCGCACGGTGTCACCAAAGCGCAGGAATGGCGTCCTGGGTTCGCCATTCTCAATGGTCTCGATCATGCGCAGTTCGGCGACGCAGGAATAGCCGGCGCCACCGGCCGAGACAGGCTTGCCCGGCCCGCCGTCGAGCTTGTTGGAAACCGTGCCCGAGCCGATGATGGTGCCTGATACCAGCGGCCTTGTGCGGGCGGCATGGACGATCAGCGCCGGAAAATCGAAGGTCATGTCGACGCCGGCATTGGCGCGGCCGAACGGCTTGCCATTGAGGTCGGCAAGCAGCGGCAGGCTGACCTTGCCGCCGTCCCAGGCGTCGCCCAGCTCATCCGGCGTCACCGCGACCGGCGAAAAAGCCGAGGAGGGTTTTGATTGGAAAAAGCCGAACCCCTTGGCCAGTTCCGGGCCGGTGAGCGCGCGCAACGTGACATCATTGACCAACATGACCAGCCGGATCGCGGCACGCGCTTCATCAAGGCTTGTGCCCATCGGCACATCGTCGACGATGACGGCGACCTCCGCCTCCATGTCGATGCCGAAGGCTTCGTCGGCCATGCGGATCGGATCGCGCGGCGCAATGAAGGAGTCCGAGCCGCCCTGGTAGATCAGCGGGTCGGTCCAGAAGCTCGCCGGCATCTCGACGCCACGCGCTTTGCGCACCAGTTCGACATGGTTCACATAGGCGGACCCGTCGGCCCATTGATAGGCGCGCGGCAACGGCGAATGCGCGTCGTGCTCGTGAAAGCGGGCTGACGGCACCGCATTGTTCTCCAGCGATTCCGCGATTGTCGATAGGTGCGGCGCGATCCGGCGCCAATCGTCGAGTGCCGCCTGCAGCGTGCGCGCCAGGAAGGAGGCGTCGGTGTACTGCGTCAGGTCGCGCGAGACGACGACGAGTTTCCCGTCGCGCGTCCCGTCCTTCAATGTGGCAAGCTTCATGCGGTTTCCTCTCCTTGTGCAGCTTTCACACTGCTTAGTTTCTTTGTCTTGCGCATGATCTCCAGCGAAAACCGGTTTCCACTTTTCGGGATCATGCTAGCGCCACAACAAGGCCGTCGCGGGCGATCGTCAAGTCGCCGGCCCATGTTTTCCTGACAGCAGCAAGCCAATCGGCCTCGACGATCTCGGGGTCGTCGGCGGGAATGAGGTGGTTGAGCACCAGCCTCTTCACGCCGGCATCGCTGGCGATGCGCCCTGCCTCCCCGGCAAAGCTGTGGCTGGCGAGCAGATGTTCCTTGAGCCGAGCGCCATTACCCGTTCTGGCAACCAGCCGCTCGATGCCCTCCTCCAGCATGGCTTCATGGACGAGAATATCGGCATCCTTGGCGAAATCGGCGAGCGGTGGGAAGAAAGCCGTATCGGCGGAGAACACCACGCTTTTGCCGCCTTGGTCGAAGCGCAGGGCAAAGCAGTCAGTCACCGGCGGATGATCGACGCGAAGCGCTGAAACCTTCAGGCCGAGTTGGTCGAGCACATGGCCCTCGGCGAATTCGCTGACCGAAACCAGTTCGCGAATATCAGGCCGGCCCTCATCGACGATGCGGATTTCGATATCGAACTCTATCGCCTGACAGAAGCGCCGCCAGTAATGGCCGGTGCCGGGCGGGCCGAACACGTCGACCGGTGTCGCCAGCCCCGCCGTCCAGGCGGTGTGGACCAGCGGCCCGAGTTCCAGCACGTGGTCGGAATGCAGATGGGTGATGAAGATCAAGTCGAGCGCCTTAAGGCTGATCCCGGCATCGACCAGACCGCGCGTCACGCCGAGCCCGCAATCGACGACGATGGTCCGCCCACCGATCTCAAGCAGCGATGAGCTCGGCCACGGTCCGCCCGGCCGCAGCGCCGGGCCGCCCTTCGAGCCCAGCAGCACCAGCCGGTCCGGCATTGGCTTGCCGCTCAAGACCAGTCGCCCTCGGGCGTGCCATTGAAGCGCTTCTTCAAGTCGGCCCAGCAGTCGATGTAATTGTCCTGCCGGGTTTCCAGTTCGGCGCCGTAGCGGGTCAGCATCTGCGGGAAACGTGTCTCGAACATGAAGGCCATTGTGTTGTCGAGCTTGACCGGTTTCAACTCCGCGCGCGAGGCCTTTTCGAAGCCAGGCGCATCCGGGCCATGGGCCAGCATCAGATTGTGCAGGCTGATGCCGCCCGGAACGAAGCCTTCCTCCTTGGCATCGTACTGGCCGTGGATCAGCCCCATGAACTCGCTCATGATGTTGCGGTGATACCAGGGCGGACGGAACGTATCTTCCGCCACCAGCCAACGCGGCGGGAAGATGACGAAGTCGATGTTGGCGGTGCCTTCCTCGCCGCTCGGCGCCGTCAGCACGGTGAAGATCGATGGATCGGGGTGATCGAACAGGATGGCGCCGACCGGCGAAAACGTCGCCAGATCATATTTGTAGGGCGCGTAGTTGCCATGCCAGGCGACGACGTCGAGCGGCGAATGACCGATCTCGGTGACGTGGAAATTGCCGCACCATTTCACGATCAGCCGGCACGGCGTTTCCTTCTCCTCGAACCAGGCGCAGGGCGTCTTGAAGTCGCGCGGGTTGGCCAGGCAATTGGCGCCGATCGGGCCGCGGTCGGGCAAGGTCAGCTTGGCGCCGTAGTTTTCGCAGACATAGCCGCGCACTTCAGCATCGACCAGTTCGACCTTGAAGACGAGGCCGCGCGGCAGCACGGCGATCTCGCCGGGCCGAAGCTCGATGACACCCATTTCGGTGATCAGACGCAAGGCACCGACCTGCGGGACAACCAGCAACTCGCCATCGGCGTTGAAGAAATGATCGTCGACCATCGATGTGTTGGCGACATAGACATGGGCCGCCATGCCGGTCTGCCCGAGCACGTCGCCGGCCGTGGTGATGCTACGCATGCCCTTGATGAAATCGGTCGGCTCCTTCGGCATCGGCACCGGGTTCCAGCGATACTGGCCAAGCGCCAGTTCGTGATCGCCGACATTCGGCGCTGTCTTCCACAGGGGATAGGTCGCCGCCTTGAAACGGCCGGTGTGCTTGACGCTCGGCCGGATGCGATAGAGCCATGAGCGCTCATTGGTGCCGCGCGGGGCGGTAAAGGGCGAGCCGGAAAGCTGCTCGGCATAGAGGCCGTAGGCCGGCCGCTGCGGAGAGTTCCGGCCTTGCGGCAGTGAGCCGGGCAAAGTCTCGGTCTCAAAATCGTTGCCGAAACCCGGCATGTAGGAAAAGGCCATCCGATCCTCCCTGATCTCGGCTCCAAGCTTCACAAAGCCAAGTCTGCCGGTGATATTGACCAAACTGGTTTCATTTGTAACCATCGAAAATGTAACTATCAACGGCCACGGCACGTCATGGAACCCGACATTCTCGAGCTGGAAAGCTTCCTGCCCTACCGTCTCTACCGGCTTGCCGATGCCGTCAGCCGCGAATTCTCCAGGATTTACCGGGATCGCCACGGCCTGACGCGACCGGAGTGGCGCACGCTTTCAGGCCTCGGCCAGCGCGGCACGATGACCGCGACCGAGCTCGGCGAGCAGTCGGCCATGCATAAGACCAAGGTCTCGCGCGCGGTGGCCGAGCTCGAGCGGCGGCGCTGGCTGACGCGCACGCCTGACGAAAATGATCGCCGGGTCGAGCACCTTGCACTGACCAAAGCGGGGCTTGCCGCCTACCGCGAGATGGTGCCGCTGGCGATAGCGTTCGAGCGGGAGTTGCTGGGTCGACTGGGTGCAGAGGAACGTGCGGCCATTGTGAGCGGCGTGACGGCGCTGGAGGCAAAGTTGACCCCCGAGCAAGGCATAGGCCCACGCCGGGCATCGCCTGTCGATCAATCTTAGAACTAGATTCCAACGTTGGTCGGCAATGCCCCTAGCTTGAAATAGGCGCGCTCCGCTTCGATCATGCCCAGTACATGGCTTCGGAACCGCACCGGGTCGTCAACGACAGCTAGGAGCGACCGCACCTTCGAAGCCGCGTGTCTTCGAACGCTTTTAAACAGCCGACTTGCCGATTCAAAGTCACCAGCCAAGCCTGCCGCTACCCCGGCGTGGAAAGCTGCCCATTCGCCGTACGCGCCCGGTCGCAATTCATTCAAGAGGATCGTCGCAGTCGCCTGCACAGAAGGAAACGTCAGTCGGTGAAACTGATCGATTTCGACTGCCTTCTTGGCCATGTGATCGACCGCGAGCAGAAACTGTGCCGGGCTCTGGAACTGAGCGAAGTCTCCAATGCGCTCAGCGCGATCGAAGGTAAGTGTTTCTGGGAGCGAACCCCAGAGCCAGTGAACGGCTACGTTCAGGTAAGAGCCTTTCGACCAAGAGCTGGGTTGGAACTCGACTACGCTTAGCCAGAAGCCACGGTCAGCCATCCAGATCCGTGACTGACCCTTTCGCCGAAATCCGGCGGGCTGCAATACGGTCTTTGCCTGCGAGGCGATGATACGTCCGTGCTCGTTTTCCGCCATATTGGCCCCCCACAAGCAACCGGCTTAGCGCCTACCAATCCATCACCACCTTGCCCGAACTGCCGCTCCTCATCGCATCGAAGCCCGTCTGGAAATCGTCAATGCCGATGCGGTGGGTGATCAGGCCAGTCACGTCGAGCGGCCCCTGGACCAGTGCGATCATCTTGTACCAGGTCTCGAACATTTCGCGGCCATAGATGCCTTTGAGATGCAGCATCTTGAAGATGACCTTGTTCCAGTCGATCTCGAAGCCGGTCGGCGCGATTCCGAGAATGGCTATCTTGCCGCCATTGTTCATGGTGTCGATCATGTCGCGGAAGGCGGGGGCAGCGCCCGACATTTCCAGGCCGATGTCAAAGCCCTCGGTCATGCCGAGGGCCGGCATGACGTCGCGCAGCTTTTCCTTCGAGGCGTCGACGACATGCTGGACGCCGAGCTTTTTCGCCAGCGCCAGGCGCACCGGGTTGATGTCGGTGATGACTACTTTTCGCGCGCCCACGCATTGGGCGACGAGCGCGCCCATGATGCCGATCGGCCCCGCGCCGGTGACCAGCACATCCTCGCCGACAAGATCGAAGGACAGTGCCGTATGCACCGCATTGCCCAGGGGGTCGAAGATCGCCGCGATCTCGTCCGGCACGTCGTCGGGGATCGGCACGACATTGTGCTGCGGGATCGCCAGATATTCGCCGAAGGCGCCGGGACGATTGACGCCGACGCCGAGCGTGTTGCGGCACAGATGCCCTCGCCCCGCGCGGCAGTTGCGGCAGTGGCCGCAGACGATGTGGCCCTCGCCCGAGACGCGCTGGCCGACCTTGTATTCGGTGACCGCGGCGCCGAAATCCGCCACCGTGCCGACAAACTCATGGCCGGTCACCATCGGCACCGGCACTGTCTTCTGTGCCCACTGGTCCCAATTGTAGATATGCACGTCGGTGCCGCAGATCGCCGTCTTCTTCACTTTGATCAGCACGTCGTTGGGGCCGATCTCCGGCACCGGCACCTCTTCCATCCAGATGCCTGGTTCGGCCTTGGCCTTTACCAGCGCCTTCATCATGTTCGACATTCTTTTGTCCCTTGAATCTCTTGATCCGGAATCGCTTTTCGGCGCTGGCCGCTCACGAAATCACGCCCAGCTCCCTGCCGACCGCGCCGAAGGCCTCGACCGCCCTGTCGATATCGGCACTGGAATGCGCCGCCGACATCTGCGTGCGGATACGCGCCTGGCCTTTCGGCACCACCGGGAAGGAAAAGCCGATGACATAGATGCCGCGCTTCAGCATGCGCGCCGCCATCTCCTGCGCCAGCGTCGCATCGCCCAGCATCACCGGAATGATAGGATGGTCGGCCCCGGCGAGCGTGAAGCCGAGTTTGCCCATCTGCGACCTGAACCGCGCCGCATTGGCATAGAGGCGCTCGCGCAAGGCGTCGCCATTGCGGATCAGCTCGAACACCTTGATCGAGGCGCCGGCGATCGCCGGCATCAGCGTGTTGGAGAACAGATAGGGTCGCGAGCGCTGGCGCAGCCAGTCGACCACTTGCCTCTTGCCCGAGGTGTAGCCGCCCGAAGCGCCGCCGAGCGCCTTGCCCAGCGTACCGGTGATGATGTCCACCCTGCCCTCGACGCCGCAATGCTCAGCCGAGCCGCGGCCTTGTCTGCCGACGAAGCCGACAGCGTGGCTGTCGTCGACCATGACCATCGCATCGTATTTGTCGGCGAGGTCGCAGACGCCCTTCAGGTTGGCGATGATGCCGTCCATCGAAAACACGCCATCGGTGGCGATCAGCCTAAAGCGGCAATCCCTGGCTTCCTTCAGCCGCGCCTCGAGATCGGCCATGTCGTTGTTGGCATAACGGAAACGCTTGGCCTTCGACAGCCGGACGCCATCGATGATCGAGGCATGGTTCAGCGCATCCGAGATGATCGCGTCTTCCTCGCCAAGCAGCGTCTCGAACAAGCCACCATTGGCGTCGAAGCAGGAGCCATAGAGGATGGTGTCTTCCAGGCCAAGGAAGGATGAGATCGTCGCTTCGAGCTCCTTGTGTTCCACCTGCGTGCCGCAGATGAAGCGCACCGACGCCATACCGTAGCCATAGCGATCCAGAGCCTGCGCGGCCGCCTTTCGCAGGTCGGCGCTATCGGCGAGGCCGAGATAGTTGTTGGCGCAGAAGTTCAGCACCTTCTCGCCGCCGACCTCGATCTGGGCCGACTGCATCGAGGAAATCACCCGCTCGGGCTTGTAGAGGCCGGCCGATTTGAGCCCGGCAAGCTCGCTGTCGATATGGGAGAGAAATGCTGCGGTCATGATCGGGCCTCGTTTGACGTGGCCAGACTGTCGTCCGGCCCGCGCAAAAAATCCATCGCAAAAGCGACCGGATGGGGTGGCCGGGCAGCATCGGATGAGACGCACGGGTACAGCCCAGGCCACCAGTTGGGAACACTCGCGCCAACCAATGTTCAAATGCGGGCCGGCGGCGAAAGGAGCCGATAACCATTTCGCGATCTTTCCGCATCTTCCCCTTGCCGTCAGGCTGTCGGTTTCCAGTCCTGTTAACGTTTGCGGCTCAATGGTGGTCATACAGGAATCCGTTGGCAAAAGGGCCGCCCCCGAACATGTCGCAGCAGCCGGTGCAAACCGTTTCAGGCAAGCTCATATTGCTGATCAAGGCGGGCTATTGGCTGGCGCTGCTGATCATTGCGGCCATGGTGGCGGCGTCCTTCGTCTTGCTGCAGCAGACGATGGCCACGCAGCAGCACAACAACACCTTGCTCGACATTGTCGGCACGCAGAAGACCTTGTCGCAGCGCATCGTCTTCCTGGCCGGTGCAACCGGTGCCGCCTCGCGCGACAAGCGGCCGGCATTGGTCAGCGCACTGAAGCAGGCCACCGCCGAGTTCGAGACCAATTACGATCTGCTGCTCGAGCAGACCGGTGCGGATCCGCAATCGCCGGCCAAGTTCGATGCGAAGTCGATCGAGAGCGTGCTTTTCGCCAAACCCTTCCATCTCGATTATTTCTCGGTCGGGCTGATCGCCAATGGCGACCGCCTGATCTCAGCCCTTGAATCGCAACTCAATCTCGACAATGACGGCTACAAAGGCAGCGCAGAACGCGTCAACCTCGATGCCTCGGTCGCCAACGCCACCTTGTCGGGCTATGCCGCGCTCGGACAGCGCATCAGCGCCGATGCCGACGAGCGCTCCGAAAAGCTGCTCGCGCTCCACCGCACATTGTTCTACGCCACCCTCGGCGTCATCCTGCTGGTGGCGCTGTTCATCTTCAGGCCGATGTCCAACGCGATCCTGCGCAAGACACGTGAACTGGTCGATGCGCGCAATTCGATGGCCTTCATCGCGGTCCATGACGGCCTGACCGGCCTGCACAACCGCACCTTCCTGACCGATCATTTCGACACGCTGATCAAGGGCGCGCACCGCCGGCGCGAACGGCTGGCGGTGGTCCAGCTCGACCTCGACCGCTTCAAGCAGATCAACGATACGCTCGGCCACGCCGCCGGCGACTATGTCCTGGTCGTCACAGCCCAGCGCATGCGCGATTCCTGCCGGGCGTCGGATCTGTGCGCGCGGCTCGGTGGTGACGAATTCGTGATGATCCTCAACGGAGCGGGCAGCACCGAGGACATCAACATGCTAGCGCGGCGCATCCTGGCGCATATCAACGAACCGATCGTCTTCCAGGGCACCACCATCCTTCCGGGCGCCAGCGGCGGCATCGCCGTCTATCCGATCGACGCCGACAACGCGCAGGACCTGCTCGTCCATGCCGATCTGGCGCTATACTCCGCCAAGAAAATGGGCGGCGGCAACTTCTCGTTCTTCTCGGAGGAGTTGCGCCGTGAGCTCGACTACCGCAAGCAGCTCGAACACGACATCAAGGTCGCCATCTCCGAGCGGGCATTCCAGGTTTATTTCCAGCCGCAGGTTTCCTTGACCGACGGCACGATCAGCGGCATCGAGGCCCTGGTGCGATGGAACCATCACGAGCGCGGCATGATCTCGCCGGGCGAATTCATTCCGGTCGCCGAGAAATGCGGCTTCATGCCGGAGATCGGCCGCATCGTCATCAGCAAGGCGATCAACGAAGCCGCCGAATGGAACCGCGCCGGGATTGCCTTCGGACGGCTTGCCGTCAATGTCTCGGGCACCGAGCTGCGCGAGCACGATTTCGATGCGTTTCTGTTCGAGACGCTGGAAAAGGCCGGACTGCCGCCGCAGAAACTGTCGCTGGAAATCGTCGAATCCGTCATTCTCGACGATGAGAAGACAGGCATCGCGGCGAAACTGCGTCACATCAGGGCAGCCGGCGTCCACCTGGAACTCGATGATTTCGGCACCGGCTATGCGTCGCTCAGCCACGTCAATCCCAATGAGATCGACCGGCTCAAGATCGATCGCCGCTTCGTCCAGAATATCCATGAGAATGGCGACAACTCGAAGATCGTGCGCGCCATCACCGAGCTTGCCCGGGGGCTGGGCATCTCCATCGTCGCCGAGGGTGCTGAAACCGAGGCCGAACTCGACTCGCTGATGGCGATCGGCTGCGACCAGGTACAGGGCTATTCCATCGCCTTTCCGATGCCGCAGGACAAGGCGCTGGAATGGCTGACCGCCCGCATGCCGAAGAAGGCCAAACTGCGGGTCTTGCAGGGCAGCCTGGCGTAACTGCCCGCCTTGACAATCAGCCGCCGAAATGGCGGCCTGCGGCAAGTGCAACCGGATCGCTGGAGCTTATGACATTCTTTCGGTTTGTCCTGGCGGCCATTCTGATGTCCGCGCTGCCGGCCCATGGGGCGGACCGCATCATCTATCTCACCTTCGACGACGGCCCGCTGAACGGCACCAGCAACATCCTCGACGTGCTGCAGGCACAGCAGGTTCCGGCAACACTGTTCATGGTCGGCATGCATGCCGAGGCCAGTGCGTCCACCAAGGCGCTGGTGCGGCGCGCCAAGGCGATGCCGCTGGTGACGATCGGCAACCACAGCTACAGCCACGCCTATAATCACTACCGGCACTTCTATGGCGATACGGAAGGGGTGGTTGCAGACATGCTCATGGCGAATGCCGTGCTGGGCCTGAAGCCTGCGGTGCATGCACGACTGCCGGGGCGCGATGTGTTCCGGCTGCCCTCTATGTCAAAGGACGACAACTCGCTCGGACCCGCGCAAGCCGGCCGCGAGGACCCCGACTACGAGTTCGTCGCCGCTTCCGGCTTCTATCTGTATGGCTGGGATCATGAATGGGTGCACAAGGACAACGGCGAGCCGGTGCAGAGCGTCGATCATCTGGTCAGCGAGATCGATCATCTGTTCGGCTATGGCCACTTCGACAAGCCCGGCAGGCTGATCCTCTTGATGCATGACGAGATGTTCCAGGACGGCTTTGACGGCAAGACGAAGCTTACCGACCTGGTCACCGCGCTGAAGCTGCGCCATTACGCCTTCGGAGCGATCCCGAATTATGACAACTGAGCCGATGGTCCGGTATTCCTAGCTTTCGACATTGTCGCGTAGCGCCGCCAGTACCTGCGCAAACTCCGCCAGGCGCTCGTCGGGCAGCCCTGTGCGAAGCCGCCTGTCGAAGGCAAGCGCGGCCTGCCGCAACGTCTCGAACAGCGCTTCTCCCGCTTGCGTCAGTTCGACCTGATGGACCCGGCGGTTGACGGGATCGCGTCGGCGAGTCAGCAGGCCCTGCGCTTCCATCGCATTGAGGTGGTGGGTCAGCGTCGCCCCCTGGATGCCGATCATGCCGGCAAGTTCGCGCTGATTGGCGAGCTCGCTCGACTTGACCGACAGCAGCGTGAGCCAGACCGGCAAGGTGCCGCCCGCTTCGACCAAAGCGGCGTCGAAGGCCTGGGCGACAAGTTTGGCCGTGCGGCCGAGGTTCATGCCGATTGGCGGGCGTTCAAAGGGCGTCATTGCCGGACACTAGACGGTGTTTTTCCCAGATGGAACTGACTCCCGCTTTATACATTGACATCTAACTGTTAGATATCTAATTGTTAGATACCCCCCACAGATGAGAGGAGAGCCGTCATGGAATATGTCTACATCGTCGTCATCGGTCTTCACGTCATGACAGGGGTGTTCTGGGCCGGCACCACCATCACGCTTGCCCGCGATCCCGAGATCAAGGCGGAACGCTTCATCCAGCCGCAGATGGGCGCGGCCGGCATGGTTTTCCTGACCGGGGCGCTGCTGTGGTATTTCTTCCATGGCGCTTATTTCGGCTCGATGGAAATGGTGCTGGCGCTGGGTATCCTGGCCGCTTTCGCCGCCGCCGGCGTGCTCGGCGCCATGGTCAGGGCGCCCAGCCGGCGGCTTGCCGGCGCCAATGCGGAAATCGAAACGCAACTGCGGGCCAGAATGGCCCTGGGCGAACGCATCGCTGCGTGGCTGCTGGTGGTCACGGTGCTGTGCATGGCGATCGCCAGGATGGTCTGAGCACCGTCCACGCCAAAAAGCTCCGAGATCGCACGTTGCCCGGCGATGAGCCAGTGACGTGCGGGCGCGCGGCCAGGCCGGCATACATGGGCTCTCGTATGCAGGTCCGACCGCGCGCCACCAACACCACAAATTGCGCCAGCCCGAGCTGGCCTTGCATCAGAACCGCAAGCCGAACCTGATGCCGTCATAGATGGCGGCGTGAATGTTACGCGAAGCGACCGCATCGCCGATGCGCAACAGCACGAAGCCTGCTTCGGGGTTGCGTGCTGGGAAAATGTCGCCGCCGGCGACCAGACGTTCATAGTCGATCGCGCCGCCATTCTTCGAAAGCGGCTTCAGGCTGAGGTAAAGATCGTCGAGCGGCGCCGTGCCATGCTCGACCACCACCTGGTCGACCCTGCGTTCCCCGCGCCAACCATCGGCAAAGTCCGAAGCGAGTTCGGCGACCAGTTGGTTGCCCTCGCGCCGCACCGAGCGCAGGCGCGTGTTGATGGTGATGGTGACGCCTTTCTCCTGGAAAGCGCGCATATACGGCACGTGGTTCATGCCGCCCATTTCGGGGGCGAAGAAACGCTCCGGCGAGACCAGCTCCAGCCTCGCACCGCTGTTGGCGATCAGCTCGGCCGCCCCCATGCCCTGATGGCCGCCATTGTCGTCAAAGAGCAGAACGTTTTCGGCCGGCTTGACGCTGCCGGCCATGATGTCCCAGCTCGACGTGACGAGATTGTCGCCGCTCGTCAACGGCGGGTTCTGCGGCAGGCCGCCGGTGGCGACGACCACAACATCGGGCGCCAGTGCCAGAACATCGTCCTTTTCCGCCCAGGTGTCGTAGCGGATCTCGACGCCGAGCCGATCGAGTTCGGCCAGCCGCCAGTCGATGATGCCGATCAGCTCCTTGCGGCGCGGATTCTGCGTTGCCAGACGGACCTGGCCACCCGCTTGCGAGGATGCCTCCAGGATCGTGACCTGGTGGCCGCGCTCGGCTGCGACACGCGCCGCCTCCAGTCCGCCGGCCCCAGCACCGACGACGACCACTTTCCGCTTCGGCCCTTCGGTCTTGACGATGATGTGCGGAATCTCGGCCTCGCGGCCGGTCGCCGCGTTGTGAACGCAGAGCGCCTCGCCGCCTTCGTAGATGCGATCCAGACAATAGGTGGCGCCGACACAGGGGCGGATCTCGTGCTCGCGGCCTTCCATCACCTTCCTGATGATGTGCGGATCGGCAATATGCGCACGGGTCATGCCGACCATGTCGAGCTTGCCGGTAGCGATCGCATGGCGCGCGGTGGCGACATCGGAGATGCGCGCCGCATGAAAGGTCGGGAACTTTGTCGCGGCCCTCACCTCGCCGGCAAAATCGAGATGCGGCGAAGACCGCATGCCGGTCACCGGAATAACCTTGGTCAATGCCGCGTCGCTCTCGATCGAACCGCGGATGATGTTGAGGAAATCGACCTTGCCGGAGCCGGCCAGCCGCCTGGCGATCTCGACGCCTTCCTCCTTCGACAGGCCTTGCGGAAAATCCTCGTCGGCGACCATGCGGATGCCGACGACGAACTTTTCGCCGACTGCCGCGCGCACCGCATCCAGCACCATGTTGGTGAAGCGCAGGCGATTGTCGAGCGAGCCGCCATACTCGTCATCGCGATGATTGGTGGCCGGCGACCAGAAGCCATCCATCAAGTGGCCGTAGGCCTCGAACTCTATGCCGTCGAGGCCGGCGGCCTGACAGCGCTGCGCAGCCGACGCATAGTCGGCAACGATGCGTTCGATGTCCCAGTCCTCGATGGTTTTTGGGAAAGCGCGGTGCGCCGGCTCGCGCACCGGCGAGGCCGAGAGCACCGGCAGCCAGTCGGCCTTGTTCCAGCCGGTTCGGCGGCCAAGATGGGTGATCTGGATCATCACCTTGCAGTCATGCTCGTGGCAGGCATCGGCGAGTTCGGCCAGCCACGGCACGATGCGGTCATCATAGACATGCAGATTGCCGAAGGCCGCTGGACTGTCGCGCGAAACGATGGCCGAGCCGGCGGTCATGGTCAGCGCCATGCCACCCCTGGCCTTCTCGGCATGGTAGAGCCGATAGCGTTGTTTCGGCATACCGTCCTCGGAATAGGCCGGCTCGTGGCTGGTCGACATCACCCGGTTCTTCAGCGTCAAATGCTTGAGCTGGTAGGGCTGAAGAAGCGGGTCGTTGCTGGTCATCGTCTTCCTGCGGTTTCAAATTGCGCTGGAGCAGGTGCTGCAGCATTCCCTAATTTAAGCATCGGATTCGTCTGAAAACCGCTGCGCACGTTTCGGTCCGATGCTAATGAGCGGAAAATTCGAAGGAACCCTGCCCATGATCGATACCAAAACCCTTACCCAGCTCGGCGCGCACGTCGAGACGCCACAGAGCCCCGAAGCAGCGGTCCTGGAAACCGTGCCGTTTTCGCGCGGCGACGGCCCGCCGGCGATCGTGCGCTTCACCTGCCCGGAGTTCACCTCGCTGTGCCCGGTGACCGGCCAGCCGGATTTCGCCCATATCGTCATCGACTACGCACCCGATGCGGCTTTGGTGGAATCGAAGTCGCTGAAGCTGTTCATGACCTCGTTTCGCAACCACGGTGCCTTCCATGAGGATTGTACCGTCATGATCGGCCGCCGCATCGTGGCAGCAACCAAGCCGCTGTGGTTGCGCATAGGCGGCTATTGGTATCCGCGCGGCGGCATTCCGATCGACGTTTTCTGGCAGACCGGCGCTCCACCTGAAGGCGCCTGGCTGCCGGACACGGGCGTCGCCCCCTATCGCGGGCGCGGCTGAGCCCCTCATTCGCACTGATATTGGCTGAGCGCCCATTCTCCGGTCACCGACAGAAGATCGGAAATCTTCCAGTCACCGGCTACCTTCTTGAGCTTCCATTCGAGACGGTGCTGGTGACCTTCGACAACGAACGCGACGACCACCTTGGCCTCGTCGTCGTTGACGGCCTCGACCGAACGCAGACTCCGGTCGACGGCGAGCTTGTCGTAGTCGGCGTTGTCGAGTGCCATGTTGGGGTCGAGGCATTCGCCCTCACCCGAAGCGCGCAGCGCGTCACTCTTGTCGAGCACGGTTTTCGCTGGATCGATGAAGTTCTTGCGTTGGGCTGGATCGAGTTCCAGCCCGGGATGTTCGTAAAAGGGCTTCACCACTGCCGTCGGCGATCCCGGCAGAACGGGCGCCGCCGGCGGCAACTCGACCGGCTTTTCCTGCGGCGCCGGCGTTGCGGCAGGAGGCGTAGCGGTGCTGTCTGGAGGCTGGCCGCCGGCGGACGGCGCGTTCGGCGGCGGTGAGCCTAACAGACCTTGAGCGGCGGCGGCGCAGGTCAAAACGCACACGATCACCAGGGCCATAAGACGGGCCATCGCATCACTCCAGGCTTCGAAAGGTCATGCGTTCAGGCCGGCGGAATGTCCAGCCTTTGGTCGTCGAAACCTAGTCACAAAGATGCAGAATTTGAGGAAGCCAACAAGCACTTCGAGGCGAACGGTTCGCGCGGCTGCCCGCGCCAACCGTTCAAGAACAATCGTTTCAGCGGAACTATCGGCAGATCATCGGCGAATCATCGGCAACGCAAACGACGCCAATGCCTGCCGGCACCAAGAAACCTACAGCCATGTCTGGCTGGCGGGTTTGCGTATATTGTGCCAGTACCCTTGCAGGTTCCGTCAACAAGGAAGACCGTCTCTTGAACTATCTAGACGCCTTGGGGCTAACCCATGAAACGCTTCGGCCGGCCAACTATTGCGAGATCGGCTGCAGACTGGGCTATAGCCTGGCTCTGTCAAGAGTTCCGGCCATAGGCATAGATCCCGACTACGAGATCAAGGTCGCGTTGACCGCCCCCACGCGGTTGTTCAACACCACCAGCGACAGTTTCTTCGCACGCGACGACGTGGCGCAAATTCTCGGGGCACCCATCGATTTGGCGTTCATCGACGGGTTGCATCTTGTCGAATTCGCACTGCGCGATTTCATGAATCTGGAGAAGCATGCCAGCCCAGACAGCGTCATTGTCATTAATGACCTGCTGCCGCAGCACATGGATTACGCGTCACGGCAACGCAATACAACGATCTGGACTGGCGATGTCTATCGCCTGATACCTATTCTTCGCCACTACCGGCCCGATCTGGACATTCGGGTTTATGATGTCGACATGAAGGGTTTCGGCCTGGTGACCCGGCTCGATCCGTCGTCGGACGTGCTCACCGCCAACTATGGCGCCATCGAAGCCGACATACTGGCTGGGAAGTGGTCATTTCCTAGCGTCGCAGCCATCCGCGACCACATGCAACCACGCGCCACGGATCTGTTGGCTAACGATCTTGGGATCATCGCGGCACTGCGCGCGACCAAGGCTTCGATGCAATCGGACCGGCGCGTGGTGCCAGCATTGTCGCAGCGCAGGCCGCGCCTCTCGGTCATCATCTGTGCCTACGAGATGGCGCGCGAGGCACCCCGCACGATCCTGTCCGCGACCGCTCCCTATCAGAAGGGACTGAGGTCGGATGAATACGAAGTCATCGTCGTCGACAACGGCTCAAGCACGCCGCTCACATACGAAAATCTGCCACCAAATGCGCAAATCGTAAGAGCACCAGACCCCAGGCAATCCCCGGTGTTTGCTCTGAATTGGGCTGCGCGCGAAATCGCCAAGGGGGAGATTTTGTTGTTTGCCATCGATGGTGCCCGCATATTCTCCGAACGACTGATCGATGAGAGTGTAAAAGCTCATGGCAGGATGGAGGATGCCTTTGTGTTCTCGCTGTCCTGGCACATTGGTCCCAAGGTGCAGATGCAGTCGGTGCCGGAAGGATATGGGGCGGAGATCGAAGATGGATTGATCCGTGCCGTGCGCTGGCCCGACGAGTCGGACGGGCTGTTCGGGATTTCGGTATTTGCCGGCTCCTCAAGCAGTGGTTTCTTCGGCGGCATCACGGAAAGCAATTCTTTCTCGATAAGCCGCACATTGTTCGACCGACATGGCGGCTTCGACGAACGTTTCACGTCCCCAGGCGGCGGCTTGGCAAATCTCGAGATATTTCGTCGCTACGTGACGCGCCCTGACGCGCGCAATGTCTGCCTGCTCAGCGAGGGGACGTTTCACCAGGTCCATGATTCCGTGGCGACCTCGGGCAAAAACAGGTGGGAGGCTTTTGCCAGCGAATACGAGGCAATCTTTGGCGGTCCCTATCTCAGGCCTTCATATCATTGCTTTTATCAGGGAAAGCCGCGCGCCGGTATGGTTCCATTTATCCTGCAATCGCTTCAGGGTTGATTGCCGGTCGCCGGCGAAACGCGATCGATCGGGTTTCAAGATGTTGCTTGCGGCCAGGCAGCCTGAAGGCTGCCAGCGCGGCGCCATGCAACACCGACACCGCGTGGCTAGCTGAAGCACGCCCAAAGTCCGTGGAAAGCTTGGTCTTCAGGTCTTACTGCATTCCACCGGACAGCGAGCACGGCCCGGTGGAATGGTGTGTCATGCAACAGAGCGCTTATTGCAGCGGTGCGCCTCCAGGTCCAGGGAATGCCGTCAGCGGCGTGCCATCCGAGACATTTCCGGAAATCATGTTGTTCTTGAAAGACTGCACCACACCCGATCCGCTAGAGCCGACACCGGTCACGTTGGCGAACACGGTCGATCCGCCAAGAGTGACGATCGAACTGCCGGCGCCGCTGGCAGCCGCACCATTGGCATTCACGCCCACGCCGGCATTGGACGACACCGTCGTATTTGTTACCGTGGCGCGGACCTGGGAGGCTGCGGCAACCGTCTTCACGGTCACGCCGTTGCCGCCGTTCCCGCTGACCAGGCTCGCTGTCAACGCCATATTTATGGCCAGGGTGTCACCCGTGCCATCGACGGTGATGCCGGCGCCGTTGTTTGTGACCTCCGTTCGCGTGAACGCAGCATTTATCCCAACGGCGCCAGTCGTCTTGATCAGGATGCCATTCGTGGCTGCCTCGGATATCCGGGTATTGCTGATATAGATTTCGGTGGGTCCGTTCGGCGCGACTTCCACGCCCTGGCCAGTGACCCGCTGGATGATCGAATCCTCGATATGCAGTTGGCCCTGACCAAGGAAGCGTACGCCATTTAGGCCTGTGCCTACGCCATCGATATCCAGCCCCCTGAGATGCACAACGCTTCCAGCCGGAGCGTTGACAATGACACCATTGGTTCCGGCGGAGAGAACCCCGCCTTCCGTATAGACACAGTCGATCGTAATCGACTTGGTGATTGTCACCGTACCGAAGCCACCGGGATCGAGGCAGTTGATCTCCCCGCTGACGGCCGTCTTCGAGATCGCGCCGGCAAAGGTCTTGCAAGGCGCCGTGCGGCTGCACGGATTGGCGTCGTCGCCGACGCCGGAAACCCAGGTCCGGGTCGCTTGAGCGGAAGCCGGCGTGGCGATCACCGCCATCGCCAAGGCGAGAAACAGCGAAGATAATAGGTAGCCTAGAATTTTCATGATCATTCCCCCTAAATGGAACAAGAGATTCGTTCACAACCAAGCGGAGGAAGTCTAGCGCTTCGCCTCGTCAAAAGCAACGTGATGTCAAAACCGGATCGCTGATTTGAATTTCTCGTGCGCGTGGCGATCCGCCAAGCTACGCAACCGCCATCATGCCATTGTTACATCGCCTTCACACTACATTCGAAGTGCTTGGCGTTCCACGAAATTTAGAAAGCTTCGCGCGTCGGGGATGCCGAGTGGCGACACGAAACCGTCGATTCGACACCCCGGCCGGAACGGCCAAGGCCCATGGCATCACTCCGGATCTTGGCCCGCCATGCATTCGAGCTGGCTCAGCGTCCAGTCGCTGGTCTTCGAAGCAATGTCCGATACCTTCCACTTGCCGTCGACCTTCTTCAATGACCAGTGCATTTCGCGTTGCGAATCGTCACCGTCCGAAAACAGCTTGAAGCTTGCCACCACTTGTGCCGTGTCGCCATCCACCGTCTCGGACAATTTCAGGGTCTTGGAGACCGTCTTCTGATCGAAATCCTGCGCATCAAGACCGGGGTCGAAGTCGATGCAGGCGACCTGGTCGGGATTCTTCTTGGTCGCCTGGTCATTGAGATCGAACAGTTTCGTCACCGGCACGGTGAAGCGATCCCGGTATTGTGCATCGGCCTCGAATTTGACCGCCGGAACATAGAAGAACTTCACGGCGTCCGACGCCGGTCCGGCGAAGGCGGCCGCGGGTAAGGCTATCGCGAGGGCGGCAAGGAGCACTGTCCGTCTCATGCAGAATCTCCGGCTTTTGATGGCTTGACGCAATCAATACCACGCATCCTGCATACCGGCTTTTTTGCCGCTCATGAAGCCCCTGCCCGGCCTCCTTTCAGCCGTCGAGCCAAACGTTCTGGAGGTCCATCTCGAAGGTCTGGTGGACGCCGTAGTTCTTCACCTTCTTGCTGGTGTGGCTGTAGAGCTTCTGCCAGAACGGCTGGATGATGACTCCGGAGTCCTGCAGGATCTGCTCGACATCCTTCATTACCTCCTTGCGCTTGGCGACGTCGATCAGCGAGAGCGCCTGTTTGAGCTTGGCGTCGAAATCGGGATTGGAATAGGCCGACTCATTCCACGCCTCGCCGCTGCGATAACCCAGCGCCAGCACCTGGACGCCGAGCGGACGCATGTACCAGATGGTCATCGAATAAGGATATTTCGTCCAGTCGTTCCAGAAGGTCGACCCCGGCAGCACCGTGCGCTTCACCTTGATGCCGGCATCGCGCAATTGACCGGCGATCGCGTCGCCGGTGTTCTTCTGCCAATCGTCCTCGATGGTGATCAGTTCGTGCTCGAAGTCGGCCTGACCGGCTTCCGCCATCAGTTTCTTGGCACCGGCGGCGTCACGTTCCTTTTTTGGCAGGGGATAATATTCCGGATGGATCGGGCTGACATGATGGTTCTCGCCGACCGTGCCGCGCCCGGCATAGCCGAGCTGCAAGACGGCATTGTTGTCGACGGCCATCTGCAGAGCGTTGCGCACCCGCTTGTCGTCATAGGGCTTGTGCGTGATGTTGGTGCGGGCAACTAGTGTCGTTGCCGTCGCAACCTCGGATTTCTGCAGGCCCATCTTGTCGAGAATGTCGATGAAATCGGCCGGGCTCTCGAAATTGAGGTCGATCTCGCCGGAATCGAAAGCGTTCACCGTGGCATTGAAGTCGGTGCCGTAGTCGACGAATTCGACGCCGTCGAGAGGCGCCTCGCCACCCCACCATTTGCCGTTCTCGCGGCGCTTCACCACCGCCTTCTGGCCGACATCGTAAGAGACGAGTTCGAACGGACCCGTGCCGATCGGCTTCTTGACCGGATCGGCGCCGTCGGCATCGAAGTTGCGGTGGACGACGAGCGCGGGATAATCGGTGAAGTTCGGGATCAGCGAAATGTCGGGTTCGCTAAGCTTCAGCTTGACGGTGTGGTCGTCGACCTTGGTGATCGCGCCGTCCCTCGCCTTGCCGGTTTTTGCGTCGATCAGCGCGCCGACGCGTGCGGCCATCGAATTGCCGGCGACGCCTTTCTCGCACCAGCGCGCCAGATTGTGGGCGACGTCATCGGCATTGAAGGCATCGCCATTGTTCCAGGTGATGTCCTTGCGCACATGCAGGACATATTCGGTGGCGTCGTCGTTGATATCCCAGCTTTCGAGCAGCACCGGCTCGAAGGTGAATTGCCTGGTGTAGCGCACCAGCGGCTCCAGCCAGCTGCGCGAAATGTTGGCCAGTTCCACCCAGTCGTAGGTGCGCGGGTCCTTCTGCGCCTTGACCGACATCGAGACGCGCAGCGTGCCGCCCTTCTTCGGCTCCTCGGCCTGGGCCTGTGGCGGCGCGGCAAGACCGATCATGCCATAGGCAAGAGCCGTCGACGCACCGAAGGTGCTTGCCAGCGCCAGGAACTCACGCCGGTCCATGCGGCCGGCACGCGCCTCCTGCGCCATGGCCTCGATAGCGCTGGGGACGCGATCGCCGTTGCTTGTGAAAAGTGTCATTTTCTTCCTCCCTTATGGTCCCCGTCGGATCTTCGCCCTTTGCGTCAACTCACCGTATCCGGCAGCTTCTCCTCGCGCCGCGCGATCAAATCCCTGAGACCCTCGGCAATACCCTCGTCGAGCTTCGGTTCCTCGTAATCGGCGAGCATGTTGCGCGCCTTCTCGCGGCCGCGCGTGTCGTGGTCCTTCGCCCCTTCGGCATTCCATTGTTCGTAGGAGTTGAAATCCATGATCGAGGGCATGAAGAAGGCGGACTCGAAATGTTCGAGCGTGTGCTGGGTGCCGAGGAAATGGCCCTGCGGCCCAACCTCGCGGATCGCAGCCATGGCCTCCTTGAAATCGTCGAAGGACACCCCCCCGGCGTATTTGTACCAGCCGACAAGCTGCTCGCAGTCCGTCGCGAATTTCGAATAGCCGCAAGTCAGGCCGGCTTCCAGCCAGCCGGCGGAATGCCAGATGTAGTTGGCGCCGGACAGGATGGCGGCATGCATGAGCATGTTCGATTCGTAACCCGCCTGAGCGTCGTTCAGCTTCGAGCCGACATGGAATCCCGAGGTGCGCCACGGCAGCCGGTATTTCCGCGCCAGCGCGCCCATCAGATACATCATCTGGGCGGCCTCCGGGGTGCCGCCCATCGGCGCGCCGGTCTTCATGTCGACCGTGACCATGAATTGGCCGTAGATTTGCGGCGAGCCTGGGCGGATGAGCTGGGTCAGCGCCACGCCGGCAAGCGCCTCGGCGTTGACCTGCGCCACCGCGCCGACGGCAGAAGCCGAGGTCGAAGCGCCGCACAGCGCGAAAGGCGCCAGGATCAGCGGCTGGTTGTGGCTCGCGTAGACCCGCATGGCGTCGATCATGGTGGCGTCCCATACCAGCGGCGAATTGCAGTTGGTGATTGCCACCAGCACAGGGTTGTCGCGTACGAACGCCTCGCCAAAGACGATGCCGGCCATCGCCATCGTGTCCTCGGCGCGCTCCTTCGACGTCACGATGCCCATGAACGGCTTGTCGGAATGCTTCAGCGCCGAGTGGATGATGTGCAGATGCCGTTTCGGCACCGCGATTTCCATCGGCTCGCAGATCACCGAGCTCGAGGAATGCAGCGCCGGCGCCATGTAGGCCATTTTGTGGAAATTGTTGAGGTCGGCGAGCGTGCCATAGCGCCTGACATTGTCGAGGTCGCGGACGTAGGGCGCGCCATACATCGGCACGAAAATCGAGTTCTTGCCGCCGACGCGCACGGTGCGCTCGGGGTTGCGTGCATTGAGCGTGAACTCCGACGGAACCTTCGAGACGAGCTCCATCAGCAGCGCGCGGTCGATGCGGACACGCGTCTCCCTGACGTCGGCACCGACCGCCTTCCAGAGTTCGATCGCGCCGTCGTCGCGGAATTCGCAGCCCACCTCCTCGAGGATCTTGAGCGATTCCTCGTGGATCAGTTCCACCGCCTCGTTAGGCACGATCTCATAGACGGGGATGTTGCGAACCAAGGTCGGAAAGGAAGCGATCGGCGCGCTTCTGAGCGCCTTGCGGCCAACACGGCCACCGCCGCGGCGGTGGGTCTGTTCGGTCAATTCGACGGCCGGTACGTTCATGGAGCCTCCTTCTTCCCGCCACCACGTTAGCGACCCGAAATATGGCTGTGACGCTGGAAAATCCTGATCTTCTGTATAAGCTGTGCTTATGCGAAGCCTGCGCCACCTCCTGCCCTCCGCCGGCAGCCTGATCGTCTTCGAGGCGGCCGGCCGGCTGTCGAGCTTCACCGCCGCCGGGCGCGAGCTCGGCATGACGCAGGCAGCCGTCTCCTACGCGGTGCGGGGGCTGGAAGAGCAGCTCGGCGCCAAGCTGTTCCAGCGCCGCCACCGACAAGTCAGCCTGACCGAAGCCGGCGAACGCTTCCACGCCGATGTCTCGCTGGGGCTGTCGCATATCCGCAAGTCGGCCGAGGATCTGCGCCTGCAGGCGACCGGCGGCCACGTGACGCTCGCCGCATCGACCGCCTTCGGCTCGTTCTGGATGATGCCGCGCCTGCAGCAGTTCCGTGACGAATTGCCGGGCATCGACCTGCGCATCCAGACCGCCGACCGCGACCTCGACATCATCGCCGAAGGCATCCCGCTCGCCGTGCGCGGCGGCGAGCCCCGGGACTGGCCGGACTACCATTCGTTGCCGCTTGCCGATGAGGAGATCTTCCCCGTCGCCGGCACCAGCTACCTGGCCAAGTTCGGCATGCCGAAGACCGTCGGGGAATTGGCCAAGCACCGTCTCATCCATCTGGAGGAGCCGTATCGCGAGGCGGCGAGTTGGGACGAATGGTTCCAGTCGGCCGGCGGCAGCCTCGGCGACGCCGCGCGCGGCCTGCGCATCAATGATTATGGCCTGGTCATCCAGGGCGTGATGGAGGGGCAAGGCATCGCGCTCGGCTGGCGGCACCTTGCCGAGCGGCTGCTGGCGACGGGACTTCTGGTGCAGGTGACGGACCACGTGCTCAAGACCGGCAAGGCGTTCTACGTCGTGTGGCCGAAGAACCGGGAGCTCAGCGACAATGCCCGCAAGGTAAGGGACTGGCTGGCGGCGCAGGCATAAAGCCGTTTCACCGTTCCACCGCAGTTCGCCCTCGCCCGCACGACACGAATCCTCCTATACTGTCGCCATGCCCATTCGCCAGCTTTCCGAAACGATGATCAACCAGATCGCCGCCGGCGAAGTCATCGAGCGTCCGGCGAGCGTGGTCAAGGAACTGGTCGAGAATGCGCTCGATGCTGGCGCATCACGCATCGAAATCGTCACCTCAGGTGGCGGGCTGAACCTGATCCGCGTCACTGATGACGGTTCCGGCATCCCCGAGCCGGAGCTTTCGCTGGCGATCGCGCGCCACTGCACCTCCAAACTCGCCGAGGATATCAACGACATCCGCTCGCTCGGCTTTCGCGGCGAGGCGCTGCCGTCGATCGGCTCGGTATCGCGGCTGTCGATCCGCTCGCGCACGGCTTTGGGCGACAGCGCCGCCGAGATCGGCATAGAGGGCGGCCGCGTGCTGCCCGTCAGACCGGCGGCAGCCAACCGCGGCACAACCGTCGAGGTGCGCGACCTGTTCTTCGCCACGCCGGCGCGGCTCAAATTCATGAAGGGCGAGCGGGCTGAAAGCTCGGCGACCAGCGATGTGGTCAAGCGCATCGCCATCGCCTTCCCGGCCGTGCGGTTCACGCTGGCGGGTTCCGACCGCTCGACGCTGGAATTGCCGGCGACCGACGACAGTCCGGAAGGCAGCCTGCGCCGCGTCGCCCAGGTGATGGGAGCCGAATTTCCCGACAATTCCATCGCCATCGACGCGATGCGCGAAGGCGTGCACCTGACCGGCCATGTGTCGATCCCGTCCTTCACCCGCGCCAACGCGCTGCAGCAATATGCCTATGTCAACGGCAGGCCGGTGCGCGACAAGCTGATCGCCGGCGCCATCCGCGGCGCCTTCGCCGATGTGCTGCCGCGTGACCGCCACGCGGTGACGGTGCTGTTTCTTACGCTCGATCCGGCCATCGTCGACGTCAATGTCCACCCGGCCAAGGCCGATGTGCGCTTCCGCGATCCGGGCCTGGTGCGCGGGCTGATCGTCGGCGCCATCCGCCAGGCCCTGGCCGATGCCGGCATCCGCTCGGCCACGACGGGAGCCGCGGGCATGGTGGCGGCGTTCCGGCCCGGTGCCGCGCCTTACAATCATGGCGGCCCGGCCAATGGCCATCGCAGCTACGAAGCGGCCTACCGCGCTTCCGGCTCCACCGGTTTCGATCCCTCGCGCTCGCCGCAGCGGCCGCTCGACATGCAATTCGCGGGTGCGGGTTTCGAAGGCGCAGGCGCAAGGAATGGCGGGTTTGGTGAACCCGGCCAGGCGGCGTTTGATACCGGCCCGCTCGCCAGCGCCGATGCGCGCGCCGGACAGAGCGAGGCGGCCGATACGCTGCTTGGCACGGTGCTCGGTGCGGCGCGCGCCCAGGTGCACGAAAACTACATCGTTGCCCAGACCAGGGATTCGCTCGTCATCGTCGACCAGCACGCGGCGCATGAGCGGCTGGTCTATGAAGCCTTGAAGAACGCGCTGCACTCGCGACCCGTCCCCTCGCAGATGCTGCTCCTGCCGGAGATCATCGATCTGCCGGAAGAGGACGCCGAGCGGCTCGCCATGCATTCCGAAACGCTCGCCCGCTTCGGTCTCGGCATCGAGCGTTTCGGCCCGGGCGCTGTTGCCGTGCGCGAGACGCCGTCGATGCTGGGCGAAACCAATGTCCGGCAATTGGTGCGCGACCTCGCCGACGAGATCGCCGACAACGACACGGTCGATACACTCACGGAAAGGCTGGACAAGATCGCCGCCACCATGGCCTGCCACGGCTCGGTGCGTTCCGGCCGGCTGCTCAAGGCCGAGGAGATGAACGCGCTGCTGCGCCAGATGGAAGCGACGCCGGGATCCGGCACCTGCAACCATGGCCGCCCGACCTATATCGAGCTGAAGCTCGCCGATATCGAGCGGCTGTTCGGGCGGCGGTAGGTGGATGCTCGCCGCAGTGCTTTCTCTTCGGTCGTTTACGAATTCAAACTTCGTCCAGAGGTTCGAACTTCTCACGGACGAATTTTCCTTCGACTCTAAAAAAGGCAGTTCCGAAAGGAGCTTCTAAGCAGGACGCTATAAGCGGGTCGTAATTCGCAATTGTATTGACATCGTACAAGCCAAAATTATTTGGGTTATCGGTGTACTCGTCAGATTCATCACCGGCGAAAAAGCGCCAACCGCTGTCGGCCGGATGATCTGGCGTTTCGCGGTAGAGATAGCCGACTTGCGCGCCGTCCACGGTGATCCGGTCAGCAGCAATACAGCTGCCGTAGCCAATCGCGATCGGGCGAAACGTCGATGCGTCCCGAAAAAACGTCTTCGGCATTCTCAACTCGCTGCTGCGCCCGTATCTCTAGTCAGCTGAGTACCCCGCCAACAGTCAAGTACCGCTCGCATCACCTCTTCAAATTCACCACGATGACACCGCCGAGCGCCAGCGCGCCGCCGAGGATGCCGAGCAGTGTCGGCACTTCGCCCAGCCAGAAGAAGCCGATCAGGGCAGACATCGGCGAAACCAGGTAGAGGAAGTTCGAGGCGCGCGCTGCCGGCAGGCGCGATAAGGCCGTCGCCCAGGCGGCATAGGCGATCAGGCTCGGCACGATGCCGAGAAAGATCACGGCGCCGAGGCCGGCGGTGTTGGCGACGGCTGCCTGCGCAAAGCCGCTCGGCAGAAAGGGGGACAGGCAAAGCGCTCCGAGCACCATGTTGGAGGCCGAGATGGTCAACGGGTGATGGCGGGCAAATAGCGGCTTCTGGACGATGGTGTTGACGGCCGAACAGAGCGCGGAGCCAAGCACGAGCAGTGCGCCAGCATTGAAATGCAAGCCTTGTCCGTCTGCCATTGCTATGACGCCGATGCCGGCGAAGGATATCGCCGTGCCAGCCCAGGCCCACCTTGAAAAGCGTTCGCCCAGAAGCGCCATCGCCATGATGGCGGTGAAGATCGGGCTGACATTGATGATGAAGCCGGCGGCTCCAGCCGAGACGGTCAGCTCGCCGAAATTGAGCATGGCGGTGTAGAGCGCGACGAAAATTGCCCCGCCAAAGACGAGGCGCCACACCTCGTCGAGCCTGGGCAGCGCCGGACGCTTGACTGCAAGGAAGATCGCCGCCGGCACCGCGGCGATGGCAAAGCGCAGGGAGCCCAGTTCCAGCGGCCCGAAGGCGGCAAGGCCGGCGCGGATGGCCGGAAAAGCAGAGGCCCAGCCGACCACCGTCAGCGCCACGGCGATGGCGGCCGTGGTGTCCATCCGCTGTGTCTGATTCAACGTGCCCGTCATCGCGCTCATCTCACCGTCCTCATGCTGTTCCCGTCCTGGAGGCCACAAAACGCCTTTTCCCGCCTGTTGACAAACGACCAAATCGAGGATCACCTGTGACTATGGATCACAGCTCAGACACAATGGTGCCGCTCGAAACCCTGCGTGCCTTCGACGCGGCGGCACGAACCGGCAGTTTTTCCGCGGCCGCCGAAAAGCTCAACATCACCCACGGGGCCATCAGCCGTCAGATCGCCAAGCTCGAGGACTGGCTGGGCCTGAAAGTGTTCGATCGCGGCGCGCGCGGCGTGACGCTGACGATCGAAGGCAACCGGCTGCATCTGCGCACGTCGGAGGCTTTCGCGCTGATTTCGAGCCATTCCGACCGCTGGGTCGAGCCGCGCGGCACGGCGGTGGTGCGGCTGACCTCGATCCCCTCGGTGAGCGGGCTGTGGCTGATGCCGCGCATGGCCGCGCTGGAGAACAATCCTTCCAAGCTGCGCATCGTGCTCGACGTCGACATCCGCCAGGCCGACCTTGCCGATGAAGGCATCGATCTGTCGATCCGCTGCGGCCGTGGAGTCATTCCGGGCCGTGTTTCGGTGCAGCTGTTCGAGGAACATGTCTTCCCTGTCGCATCGACCGAGCTGGCACGGGACATCGGGCGCGGCGACCCGGCCCGGCTGCTTAAATTTCCGCTGATCAACGATTCCGACGCCTCCGGCTGGCGTGCCTGGTTCGCCGCGCAAGGCATGGACTATCGCCCGCGCCCGCAGGATCGCCGCTTCGAGGACTACAACCTGGTGCTCGATGCCGCAGCCTATGGGCTCGGCATCGCGCTGGCGCGTCCGCCGCTAACCGGACATCAGCTGCAGTCTGGCCGCATCACCGCGGTCGACGAGCGTACCGCGCTCAACCCGGTTTCCTATTGGCTCGACCGGCCGCTGGGACGGCCGCGCACGGCGGCGGCCGACCTTGCCCGCCGCATCGCGCGGCAGGCCGGATTGGCGCCGGACAAGATCGAGGCGTTCATCGAAGCGGAGCGATAGGTCTCCCGGCCTATCTTCGATTCGTTCAGCGAAGCAGCAGCAGAACGAATCCGAACATCATTGTTGCCAGCAAACCGGTCATGATCGAAACAAAGCCGATTCTCACCAGCAGGCCCTCGGGATTGGGTACGGCGGCGGCGTGAGATTGATTGGCTGGCCTTCGCCGTCCCGACGACATCCCCATGGCGGCGTTTTGCGGCACCGGAACCTGCGACGGGATAAACGACAACAAGGACACCCCGGCAGCCCTGGCGGGCGCGTTGTCATTGGCCGTTGCCGAAGGCGGCACGGCGCCGCGCTGCGTTTCGGCTTCGGGCGCTGTTCTCCTCGCCAGTACCGTTGCCAACACCGCCTCGTCCCGTGTGTCGAGCTGGGCCTGATAGGCCTCGACGATGCCGGAAGAAGCAATCTGCTGCGATTTGACGGCCATCGGCGCCGCCGGCATCGCCAGCAAAGCGGGCGCCGTGCGTTGCGCGAACAAAGAGGGCGCGGCGGGCTGGACCAGTTCCCTGACCAGCGCCGTCCTGACCGGATCGGCCTTCGCCGACGGCACGGGTTGCGGCGTCATCGCCTCCTTGAGCAAGGAAGCCAGGCGGGCGGAAGAAATATCCATCATGCCCCCGATAAAAGCGCTTTTCGCACCTGTCCTAGTGCCTCAGCATTGTCCGAGGCTTGTCGCAAGCTTGACCCGGCCGCGGATTTGTGGCGATGAAATCTGTATGACACTTGGCACCACCGCATGATGAACCGTTTCGAAGGCCCGGGCGGCAAGGAAGCCCGCATCCGCTATCTCGATGGCGATTTCCAGGTCACCAGTCCCGGCTCGTTCGTGCGCTGTGCGGTGACCGGGGAAAACATCCCCCTGGACGAGCTGAAATACTGGAGCGTCGCCAGGCAGGAGCCCTACGTCAATGCCACCGCTTCGCTGCGCCGCGAAATCGAGATGCATCCGGAGCTGCGCAAGCGTAGCTAGCTTCTCAGCCTGCGCTGCCGCCAGGCATCGAGCGTTTCCTCGATGATGCGCTCGGGCACATGGTCGAGCTCGAAAACCGTGTCGATTTCCAGCACCTCGAGCCTGTCGAGAAAGTCCTGCGAGGCGCCGTGGCGCAACCGGGCGGCGTCCTTGGCCGTGGTGATGAGCCCCAGCCCTTCGGCGCGCGCCGTCACCGCCAGTTCGCCGAGTTCGTCCTCGGCGTAGAAATGATGGTCCGGAAAGGGTTTTGAGAGGACCACCTCACCGCCGGCCTCGCGCACCGTGTCGAAGAATTTGTCGGGATGGCCGATGCCGGCGAAGGCCAGGAACCGCTTGCCGGCAAGCCCGGTCTTGCTGCGGGGCTCCGTGTGCGCCTCGAAGATTGGCCGGCCGGCACGCGCCGCCTGGCGCACCACGGCATCGGCGGCGGTGCCCTCGCCCATCTTCAACAGCCCGCTGGTGAAGACCAGTTGGTCAACGATCTTTGCCCTGAGCGGGCCGCCCGGAATGACGCGGCCATTGCCGATGCCGTAGCGGGCGTCGACGACGATCAGCGCATAGTCGATATGGATGCGCGCGCTCTGAAAGCCATCATCCATGATCAGGAAATCGCAGCCATGCTTTGCCAAGAGCAGCCGGGCGCCGGCGGCGCGGTTCGGCGTCACCGCGACCGGGGCGTGTTCGGCCAGCAGCAGCGGCTCGTCGCCGACATGCTTGGCGGCATCGTGATTGATATCGACGACATGCGGTTCGGCGAACGAACCGCCATGGCCGCGCGACAGGAAGCCGGGCTTCAGCCGCATGCGCTTGGCCTGTTGGGCGAGCGCGATGGCGACCGGTGTCTTGCCGGTGCCGCCAACGGTGAAATTGCCGACGCACAGGACCGGTGCCTCGATCTTCTCACGCCTGGCCCGCCGCATGCCGCGGCCGGCAACGAGCGCATAGACGGCCGACAGCGGCGACAGCGCCAGGACTTTCCAGTCCGGCTCTTCCCACCAGAATGGTGGTGCTTCGGAGGCCACGCTAGCGCCCGTTGGCGCCCTTCAGGCGCGACTTGACGACCAGCGGCTGGATATAGGGTTCGAGCGATTTCAGCGTGCGCGCCAGCGCGCCGCGCATCTCGTCGACGGTCGCCACACCGGCCGCCATCATCTCATGGCGCGCCACTTCGTTGGTCAAAAGGAAGTTGACGGCCCCGGCCAGCATGTCGCGATCGCGCACCAGCTTGGCGCCGCCGCTGTCGATCAGGCGCTGATAGGCCTCGCGGAAATTCTGCACATTGCGGCCGGCCAGAACCGCTGTGTCGAGCATGGCCGGCTCGAGCGGATTCTGCCCGCCCTCGGAGGTCAGCGAGCGGCCGACGAAAGCGATTTCGGTCAACCGGAGATAGAGCCCCATCTCGCCGATCGTGTCGCCGAGCAGGATATCGGTGTCGGGCCCGATACGGTCGCCCTTGCTGCGGCGCGCGACCTTCAGCCCCATGCCGGAAATCTGCGCGGCAAGGTTTTCGGCGCGATCAGGATGGCGCGGAACGACGATCGTCAACAGACCATGGTGACGCTTGTGCAGCATCGCATGGACTTCCGCCGCCACCACTTCCTCGCCGTCATGGGTCGAGATCGCCGCCCAGGTCGGGCGGCCGCCGACCTGCCGCTGCAAGCCGGCCAGCACCCGTTCGTCGACGGGCGGCGGGTTGGTGTCGACCTTGAGGTTGCCCGACACCGTGACCGGCCGGGCGCCAAGCACGCGAAAACGCTCGCCGTCGACATCGGACTGGGCAACGACATGGGCGAGATTCTCGAACAGCGCCTCGGCGATGTTGGCGCGCTTCTTCCACGAGGTGAAAGAGCGGTCGGACAGCCTGCCATTGACCAGCACCTGCGGCACGTGGCGCGCGCCAAGCTCGAGGATGGTCATCGGCCAGATCTCGGATTCAGCGATGATCGCAAGGTCCGGCTGCCAGTGATCGAGGAACCGGCTGACCGCCGGCTTGAGGTCGAGCGGCACATATTGGTGGATGATGCGGTCGCCGAGCCGCTCGTCGGCGACCTGGGCCGATGTCACCGTGCCGGTCGTCAGCACGATGTTGACGCCATAATCGAGAATGCTCTCGACCAGCGGCACCACGGCCAGGGTCTCGCCGACGCTCGCGGCGTGGATCCAGATCACGGGCCCTTCGGGGCGCGGGCGGCCGGCGACGCCATAGCGCTCGCGGCGACGGTGGCGGTCTTCCTTGCCGCGCGAGGTGCGCCAGGCGACATAGGGCCCGACCAGCGGATAGGCCGCGGCACCGGCGAAACGGTATGCGGTCAGCATGGCGCGCGCCCAGCGACCGCTCATCGCCGGCCATCCACGAGACGATAAGCCTCTGCCGTCGCGGCATTGAGCGCGGTGGTGATTTCCTGGCGCTTGCGCTCCATTTCGGCGTCATCGGCGTCGGCCGCGACAAAGATCGGCGCGCCGATGGTCACGGCGGACCGGCCGAAAGGCAGGTTGATGGTGGTCTTGTCCCAGCTCTTTTCCAGCACCTTGCGGCGGCTGGTGGCGATGGCGACAGGCAGCAGCGGCCGGCCCGAAAGGCGCGCCAGGAGAACGATACCGAGCCCTGCGTCGCGCGGCGTGCCATGCGGAATGTCTGCGATCATGGCGACGTTCTTGCCGGCGGTGAGCGACTTTTTGAGGGCAATCAGGGCCTTGGCGCCACCCTTGTCGAGATGGCGGGCATTGTCGCGCCCGCCGGACCCGCGCACCGCCTCGATGCCGAATTTCTCCAGCATCAGCGCGTTGAGCTCGGCATCGGCGCTGCGCGACACCATGGCGACCAGCGGCTTGCGCTTGGGGTAGTAGGCCGGCGTCAAAAGATGCTGGCCGTGCCACAGGGCGATGATGCCGGGCTCGAATTCGGCATAGGCGCCGCCCGCAAAGCGCGCCGATCCGGCGACCAGGGGGCTGGTCAGGCGAACCAGCCGTACGAACTGCGCGAGCAGGCTGGCAATGGCGTTCTTGACGAATCGTGACTGCGCGAGCGGTTCGCGCACCTTGCGCCAGAACGTTTTGGTCGCGCGGCTGCCGCCCCTGCGAGTCGGCGCGGTGTCGCTGGCTGGCCCTTTCGCCAGGTCATGCTCCATCGAAGTCAACCGGCAGCCTTGTTGTCGGGGTCAAGCAGACGGTGCAGATGAACGACGAAATAACGCATATGGGCATTGTCCACGCTGGCTTGCGCCTTGGCCTTCCACGCCGTGTGCGCGGATTGATAATCGGGATAGATACCGACAATGTCGAGCCCGTCGAGATCGCGGAACTCGGTGCTCCCAAGCTTCTTCAGTTCGCCGCCGAACACCAGATGCAAAAGCTGTTTCTTCCCGTCTTCCGCGGTCATGTCGGTCCTTCACATATTGTGAGTTTGTGACAGGTCTAGACCAAAGCCGCCGACTTTGGAACCTGCGAATGTGCTTTCACGCATCCAGCCCGGCGATGACATCGACGAGCACCCCCAGCAATTCTCCGCTGCCGGCGGCGAGCGCGCCGTGACGGGTCACCTCGCCGGCATAGAGCGGCGCGCGGCCAAGCGGGTCGAGCAACAGCCCGCCGGCCTCGCGCAGGATGAGATCGGCGGCGGCGATGTCCCAGTCATGCGCATTCGGCTTGACGAAGGTGGCGTCGAGCGCGCCGTTGGCGATCATCGCCAGGCGGTAGGCGAGCGAAGGGCTGTAGGGCGCGCGCACCAGCCGCTTCTGCCAGCCGGCCGGCACCAGCTCGATCAGCTGCTTCAATCCTGAAATCTCGGCCTTGTCGCCAAGCGTGCGCACGCCAATGCGCTTGCCGTTGCGGAACGCGCCCTGGCCGGGCAGCGCCCAGTAGGTCTCGTCCATCGCCGGGCATTCGAGCACGCCGGCAAGCGTGCGGCCCGCTTCGACCACGGCGACGCTGACGCACCAGGTGCGCTGTCCCTCGAGGAAGCCGCGCGTGCCGTCGATCGGATCGACGACGAAGGTGCGGCGCGCCGAAAGCCGCGCTGGATCGTCGACCGTCTCTTCCGACAGCCAGCCATAGTCCGGCCGCGCCGCCAGCAGCGTGCGGCGCAGATAGGCGTCCGCGGCATGATCCGCTTCGCTGACCGGCGAGGTGCCGCCCTTCATCCAGACTTGTGGGCTGTTGCCGAAGTACTGCATGGCGATCAGACCCGCCTCGCGGGCGGCGTCGCGCAGCAACGGCAGATCGCCAATGGCGCCGGAAGAGGCAGCGGTCAGTTCAGGCTCCGGCAAGGGTCATGCCTTCGATCAGGAGCGTCGGCGCGGCGGTGCCGAAATTGCGGTCGAGGTCATCAGCCGGCACCATGTTGAGGAACATGGTCTTCAGGTTCGAGGCAATGGTGACTTCGGCGACCGGATAGGAAAGTTCGCCGTTCTCGATCCAGAAACCCGAGGCGCCGCGGCTGTATTCGCCGGTCACCATGTCGACGCCCTGGCCGAACACTTCGATGACATAGAAGCCGCTCTTGAGCGACTTGATCAAATCCTCCGGCGAGCGTTCGCCCGGTTCGATGGCGAGATTGGTGGAGGATGGCGACACGGAGGAGCCGCTGCGCGATCCGCGGCCGTTGGTGATCAATCCCAGTTCCCGCGCGGCCGAGGTCGACAGGAACCAGTGGTTGAGCACACCCTTTTCGACCATGAGAAGCTTTTCGCCCTCGACGCCCTCGCCATCGAACGGGCGCGAGGCCTGGCCACGCGGCCTGAGCGGGTCGTCGGTGACGGTGATGGCGGACGCGGCCACCTGCTTGCCCATCATGTCGCGCAGGAACGAGGTCTTGCGCGCGACGGACGCGCCGTTGATGGCGCCGGCAAGATGGCCGGCGATGCCGCGCGCGACGCGCGGGTCGAACACCACGTCGACCGGCCCGGTCGCCGCCTTGCGCGCGCCGATGCGGCGCACGGCGCGTTCGCCGGCCTTGCGGCCGATATCCTCCGGCGCATCGAGATCGGCAAAGTGCTGGCGCGAGGAGAATTCATAGTCGCGCTCCATGCCGGTGCCCTCGCCGGCGATGACGCTGGCGGAGCGCGAGAAGCGCGAGCCGACATAGTGGCCGATGAAGCCGTGCGAGGTGGCCAGCACGATACCGCCCAGCCCGGCACTGGCGCCGCTGCCGGCCGAATTGGTCACACCCTTGACGGCAAGTGCCGCCGCTTCGGACGCAAGGGCTGCTTCCTTCAACTGGTCGGCCGACACGTCGGTGGCGTCGAACAGGTCGAGATCGCGTGTCTGTTTGGCCAGCAGCGCGGGATCGGCGAGACCCTGATAGGGATCCTCGGGCGAGACTTTCGCCATGGCAACTGCGCGCTCGGCGAGCATCGCCGGATCGGATGCGGCAGTGGCCGAGACGCTCGCCACTTTCCGGCCGACGAAGACGCGCAGCGAGACATCCTCGGCCTCCGACGATTCGGTCGCCTCGACCTTGCCGAGCCGAACCGACACACCGGTGGAGCGGCCGCGCACAGCGACCGCGTCGGCGGCATCGGCGCCGGCCTTCTTGGCGGCCTCGACCAGCGCCGCGACGCGGTCGGTCAGTTTTTTAGCGTCTGATGTGTCGGCCATGCCTGTGATCCTGCTTGTCGCGGCCAGCTTGCGGCCGCGCCCACCCATCTATTGTTCCGGTCCGGCTTGTGCAATGGCATAGGCTTCAATCAAAATGCATCACTACATGGTTCCCATCGCGAACCCTGTGACGCAAAAACAGGCCGCAGCCCGCACGGAGCATCCTTCATGACGCCTTTCCATCTCGCCTTCCCGGTCCGTGATCTCGATGAAACCCGCACTTTCTATGGCGAAGTGCTGGGCTGCGCGATCGGCCGCTCGTCGGCGACCTGGGTGGACTTCGATCTTTACGGCCACCAGATGTCGGCGCATTTGCGGCCGCAGGCCGCGCAAGCCGCCAGCGACGGCAAGGTCGACGGCATTCTGGTGCCGATCCCGCATTTCGGCGCCGTGCTGCTGATGGATGACTGGCAGCGCCTGGCGACCCGGCTGGAAGCGCGCGACGACATAGACTGGCTGGAACGGCCGATGGTCCGCTTCAAGGGCGAGCCCGGCGAACAAGCGACGCTGTTCATCCGCGATCCCTCCGGCAACGCCCTGGAATTCAAGGGTTTCCGCTCGCTGGAGCAGGTTTTCGCGCACTAAGACGGGGCACCACGAGGCCTGTGGCTCAAGAGCCGGCGACCGGCGTCCAGATCACGTCCTCTATTTTCTGCGCGCCAGTGGCCAGCATAGCCAGCCGGTCGAAGCCGAGCGCGATGCCGCTGGCTTGCGGCATGATGGCAAGGGCGGCGAGAAAATCCTCGTCCAGAGGATAACGCTCGCCATAGATGCGCTCTTTCTCGTCCATTTCGAGCATGAAGCGCCGGCGCTGCTCCTCGACATCGGTCAGTTCGCCAAAGCCGTTGGCGAGTTCGACGCCGCAGCAATAGAGCTCGAAGCGCTCGGCGACGCGCGGGTCGCACGGGCTTGGCCGGGCAAGCGCCGCCTCGGCGACCGGATATTCGCAAAGAATGGTGGCGCGGCCAAGGCCGAGATTGGGCTCGATCTTTTCCACCATCACCCGGCTGAACAGGTCGGCCCAGCTATCGTCGGGCGCCGTGCGCAGGCCTGCCCGAACCAGCGCGGCGTAGAGCGCGTCCCGGTCGGTGCCGCCATCGGCGGCGACCGTGGCCAGCAGATCGATGCCGGCATGGCGCAAGAAGGCATCCGCCACCGTCAGCCGTTCCGGCTCACCGAACGGATCGCACTCGCGGCCCCGGAAGGAAAAGCGCGTGGCCCCTGCCCTCGTCGCGGCCAGCGCCAGCAGGTCGGCGCAATCGCGCATCAGGCTCTCATAGGTCTCGCCCACCCGGTACCATTCGAGCATGGTGAATTCGGGATGGTGCAAGGGGCCGCGCTCGCGATTGCGCCAGACGGCGCCGAGGCTGAAAATCCTGTTCTCGCCGGCGGCGAGCAGCTTCTTGCAGGCGAATTCCGGCGAGGTGTGGAGATAGAGTGGCGCGCGCGCGCCATCCGGCCCGACCGCTTCCGTGGCGAAAGCCGCCAGATGCGCCTCGTTGCCGGGCGAGACCTGCAGCGCTGCCGTTTCCACCTCGACAAAATCGTGACGAGCGAACCACTCGCGCAAGGCTGACGTGAGCCCATTGCGCAGCATCAGGCGCGGGCGGCGGTCGGCGTGGACATGCGGCGTCCACCAGGGCGAAGCGGCGGTCATGGGCGATTTGAAGGCGTGCCGAGGCACCTGGGGGGCTGGCGGTTCGCGCCAAGATGCGCTAGGCCCCCATCCAGCGCCGCACAAGCCGGCAAACGCCCACTAACTCTCGCAGGATTTAAAACCGTGGTGAAAGTCATCGCCAGTTCGCTCCGCAAAGGCAATGTCGTCGACAAGGACGGCAAGCTTTATGTGATCCTCTTTGCCGAAAACATCCACCCAGGCAAGGGCACGCCCGTGACGCAGCTCGACATGCGCCGCATCGGCGACGGGGTGAAGGTTTCGGAGCGCTACCGCACCACCGAGCAGGTGGAGCGCGCCTATGTCGAGGAGCGCGAGCACACCTTCCTCTACGCCGACGGCGAAGGTTTTCACTTCATGAACCCGGAAACCTACGACCAGGTGGCGGTGAGCGAAGCCGTGGTCGGCGACGCGGCACCCTATCTGCAGGAAGGCATGCCGGTGCAGGTTTCCCAGTTCAACGGCATCGCGATTTCCCTGGTCCTGCCGCAGCGCGCCACTTTCGAAGTGGTCGAGACCGAGCCGACGACCAAGGGCCAGACGGCATCGTCCTCCTACAAGCCCGCCGTGCTTTCCAACGGCGTGCGCACCGCAGTGCCGCCGCACATCGCGCCCGGCACCCGCGTGGTGGTGATGACGGCCGATGGGTCCTATGTGGAGCGGGCGAAGGACTGAGGGGGACTCTCCACTCTGCCAGCCCCAGGCCGGAAACTACTCGTCACCTCACTGCTTGAAGCAGTGCTCGCGGTGCCATTGCAGGAAATGAGGATGCGGGCGTTCGAGCTGTCGGCGAGGCGGAAGCGCGCGGCGGGTCTTGTTTATGAACCCTTGCACGCTCTCGAGGTCATTGACCTGCCGCGAGATCAGGATTTCCAGATCGTCGGAGAGGCTGATCAATCCACGATCGAACATCCAATGCGCCGTACCTGATAGTGCGAGCCCATTGTTGACGACATCGGGCCCGTTCGCTTCGACGGGTCTAATATGTGCCGCGGCAACTTCCGCCCGACCACCGCCATTTATCAATTTGAGTCCCGTGATCGCGCAACGCTCGTCATAAGCGCGCAAGACGATGCGACGGAAAATGCGGTCCCGCACGATTCGCGATCCGATGTAACTTATGCGGTCGCGGCTGTGCTCAAACTGGAACGGGGCTTCTTCATCCCGAAACCCGGATGAAATGCCGATCTCATCGACGCGCGGCAGCAGTGGCTCACGGGCGTCAAGGCCCAGATCGAGGATGCGGTTGAAGTCGCTCGGGCTGACCGGTCGGACGGCCGATTGAGCGCGACCAGAAATCCGTCCTTGGTCGTTAAGCAAACCTCGCTCAGCGAGCCCGTCCATCCCATTGAATGGAACGGGATTGGCGAAATCGAGGTATGATCCCGGCTCGATCAAAGCGAGATACATACCAGGCGCCACGGGATCAGGGATAACCTGCTGGACTTTCGCCAGGGCGAAATAGCCACGAGTATCTTCTACCTTGCTAGGTTCATAGTAGATGATCCAATCGCCGACACATGCTTCCACACGGCGCAGATACTGGCTGGGGAACTGATATCGCTCAGCGGGGCTGTCATCGTAGATCGAATCAGAGCGGTGGACGAATACCCCGAATCCCATGATCTTCCTGCAGCTTTGGGAATATCGGCTGAGATGTAGCACCAAAATTCGACTTTGGAGCCTGGTTTAGGCTAGGGAAACTCCTTCTGTGACAAACCACCCGCGATTTTTCCAGAGCCTGTAGCAAACGCCCCATGCGGTTCGTCCTTTGAGCGAAGAGGAGAACGCCATGAGAAAACTCATCGTCACCGAATTTATCAGCGTCGACGGCATTGCCGAGGTCGAAAAACTGCCTGGCGTGACCTGGAACGACGAGATGAACAGGTTCAAGGAGGATGAACTTGCCGACAGCGGCGCGATGCTTCTGGGGCGCACGACCTATGGGATCTTTGCCGGCTCATGGCCCAAGGAAACCGGGGATTTTGCCGACCGGTTCAACGCGCTGCCGAAATACGTCGCCTCGACCAGCCTGAAGGCGCTCGACTGGAAACCGGCCGAATTGCTCACAGGCTCGCTGCCGGACGCGGTGAGGACGCTGAAGCAAGGCAGCGGCGGCAACATCTATGTGCATGGCAGCCTCAGCGTGGCGCAGGACTTGCTGCGCCACGGGCTGGTCGACCGCGTCAGGCTGCTCAGCTATCCCGGCGCTGTCGGCCAGGGCAAGCCGCTGTTCCCGCCGGGCGAACAAGTGCCGCTCGAGCTGATTTCGGCCACGCCCTTCAGCAACGGCGTTGTTGCGCTGGAGTATGCGCCGGTGACGGCGAAGTCATAGCGGGCTTTCCAGGCTGGATGACACAGAATTCGACACAGGACTGCCAATTGCGGCGTCCCGTCACTCAACCGGCCTTCTTCCCTCGCCCCCCCTTGATGGCAGCGCCATTGCGCGCCTCAACCACCCTCGCCACTTCGCGCTTCAGCTGATCCTTGATGTCCGCCGTCTCGTTCATCAGGGCGTCGATCTTCAGGAAATCGAGCACGCGGTATTTCGAGACCGCTGGGCGGACCAGGATGTCGGGCTGGCACTGTTTCAGCTTGTTGGCGATGATCGACTGCATCATCAGCTGGGTGGCGCCGAACATCAGGTCGACGGAGGTGGGATGCTTGCGGTCGGCTTCTTCCGGCGCGCCGACCACGTCGACGCCGATGATGATGTCGGCGTCGTTCTCGATGAGATCGAACGGCACGGGGTTGTAGATGCCGCCGTCGATCAGCAGCCTGCCGTCGCGCGTCACCGGGCGGAACACGGCGGGGATGGCGGCCGAGGCGGCCAGGGCTGAGTGCAGATCGCCTTCATCGAACACGGCGAGCTTGTGGCCGAAATAATCGGTCGCGGTCACCTTCAGCGGGATTTTCAGCTCGGCGAAGGTTTCGGGAATGGACTCGGGCAGGAACGCCTTCAGGATGCGCTCGACATTGAACTGGCTGACCCGGATGCCATTCTGCATGGCCTCCGCGATCGTGCCAGGCCGCGCGCGCCACATGCGGCTCGCCACTTCGGCGCGGCGGCCGAGGATCGAGCGGGCATAGTCGTGGATCTCCTTGCCGGTCATGCCCGCGGCCATGCCGGCGCCCATGATGGCGCCGATCGACGAGCCGGCGATCGCCACCGGCTTGATGCCGAGTTCGTCCAGCGCCTCGATGACATGGATATGCGCCAGGCCGCGCGCGCCGCCGCCGCCAAAAGCTATGCCGAAAGTTGGGCTCATCCCTTGCCGGCTCCGGCCAGCGGCGGCCCGACCACCATGATGGTCGGCTCGGCCGTCAGCAGCTTTTTGGCCGCCGCCTTGACCTGGTCGAGCGTCACCGCGTTGATGTAACCGGCACGGCGCTGCATGTAGTCGATGCCGAGATCGTCGAGCTGCAATTCGACTAGCGTCGCGGCGATGGAACTCGAAGAGTCCAGATTGGTGATGGCATAAGCGCCGATCAAATATTTCTTGGTCGCCGCCAGTTCAGCCTCGGTCGGACCATCCTCAGCCAACCGCCTGGCGACATCGCGCACGATGCCGAGCGTCTCGGCCGCGCGGTCGGAGCGCGTGCCGGTGGTGACGATCAGCGCATTGGCATGGTCCTGGTTTACCAGCGAGGAATTGACGCTGTAGGCCAGCCCGCGCTTTTCGCGCACCTCCTCGAACAGGCGCGAGGTGAAGGTGCCGCCGCCAAGAATCTCGTTCATCAGCACGGCGGGGAAGAAATCCGCCGACTTGCGCTTCACGCCCGGCCAGGCGAGCTGCAGCGAGGTCTGCGGCAGGTCGTAATTGACCTCGACGCGCTGCGCCAGCTTCGGCTCGACATCGGCGACCGGGGCGAGCGCCTGGGTCTGCGGCAGGTCGCCGAACACCATGTCCAGCTTCTTCTTCAGCGTCTGCGCGTCGATGGCACCGACCACGGCGACATGCAGGCCGCCGCGCGCGAACACCGCCTTGTGCAGGGCCTTCAGATCGGCCTGCGTGATGGCGGCGATGCTCTGCCTGGTGCCCTGGTCGGAGCGCGAATAGGGATGGTCGCCATAGATGGCGCGCGCCCATTTGTTCTGCGCCACGGTGTCGGGATCGTTCTCGTTGGCGATGATGCCGGACAGGATCTGGGCGCGGATGCGGTCGATTGGCGCCTGGTCGAAGCGCGGCTCGTTGACCGCCAGCCGCAACAGATCGAAGGCCTCGTCGCGCTGTTCGGCCAGCATGCGCATGGAGCCATAGACGCCGTCGCGGGTCTCTTCGAAGCTCATCTCGGCGCCGGCATCGTCGAGCCTGACCTGGAAGGCTTCCGAATCGAGGGGGCCGGCGCCCTCGTCGAACAGGCCGGTCATCAGATTGGCGAGGCCCTCCTTGCCCACCGGATCCTGCGTCGAACCGCCGCCGAAGACGAAACGGACGGCGACGATCGGTACGGAATAATCCTCGACCAGCCAGGCGGTGATGCCTTTAGAGGAGGTCACCTGCTGGATGTCCATGGCGCGGGCGGCCAGTGCGGGCAGGATCAGGAAGAGGATGGAGAGGAAGAGGGTTGCGAGGGCGTGCAGGGCCTTCCCCTCTCCCCTTGTGGAAGAAGGTGGATAGGCGCGCAGCGCCGAGACGGTTGAGGGGTCGGTGAAGGATCGCCGTTCCTGCCAAGCTGGAACACCCCTCATCCGACCTCGCTTCGCGAGGCCACCGCCCTGGGGCGAGCCACGGGTCTCACCCGGGCCTTCGGACCGCACGAGGGGAGGGACAGAGACGCGGTGCTGGTTCGTCATCATCAATTCCCCGCCTGTTGCTGCGGCAAGAGATAGCCGGTCGTCGAACGGGACAACACCAGATAGCGCGCGGCGACGGCCTTGACCTCGTCCGCCGTTACCTTGCGGATGCGGTCCGGCCATTGCTGGACATCCTGCACATTGCCGCCGGTGGCCAGCGTCGAGCCATAGATTTCGGCCATGGAGTCCTGCTTGTCGCGGGCAAAGACCATCGACCTGATGTAGCGGTCCTTGGCCTTTTCCAGCTCATCCGGCGTGACGCCGCCGCTGGCGACGCGCGCCACCTCCGCATCGACCGCGGCCTCGACGTCGGCCAGCCTGGCGTCGCCGCGCGGCGCGCCATAGACGGTGAGATTGGTGTCGTCGAGCATGGTGCCCTGGAAATACGCGCCGGCATTGGAAGCGATGCCTTGCTTGACCACCAGCGCCTGGTAGAGCCGACTGCGGTTGCCGCCGCCGAGGATCTCGGCCAGGAGGTCGAGCGCCTCGGCCTCGCCCGGCCTGGCGGTGTGATAGGACGGCACCACCCATTGCGTCGAGAAACTCGGCACGCTGACGCGGGCGTCGGTGAGCGTGACCGTGCGCTTTGTGTTCTGCTCCGGCTCGACCGGGCGGATGCGCGGCGGCAGGTCGGGCCCGCGCGCCACCTTGCCATAGGTCTTTTCGGCCAGCGCCTTGACCGTCTCCGGCTCGACATCGCCGGCCACGATCAGCACCGCGTTGTTGGGCCGGTAGTATTTGTCATAGAAAGCGACGGCGTCGGTACGGTTGAGCTGCTCCATCTCCTGCATCCAGCCGATGACCGGAATGCGATAGGGCTGGTTCTGCCACAGCGTGGCATCGACTTCCTCGTCGAGCACGGCCTGCGGATTGTTGTCGATGCGCGAGCGGCGCTCCTCGAGGATCACATCGCGCTCGGTCTTGATGACGTCATCGGTGAGGATGAGGTTGCGCATGCGGTCGGCCTCGAAGCCCATCATCTGCTCGAGCGCCGAGGGCGCCACCGTCTCGTGGAAAGCGGTGTAGTCGTAGGAGGTGAAGGCGTTGTTGGAGCCGCCAATGTCGGAGACGGCGCGGTCGAACTCGCCGGCGGCGTGATTTGTCGTCGCCTTGAACATCAGATGTTCGAAGAAATGGGCGATGCCGGATTTGCCGGGCGGCTCGTCGGCGCTGCCGATCTTGTACCAGACCATATGGGTAACGATCGGCGCGCGATGGTCGGGAATGACGACCACCTCCATGCCGTTGTCGAGCAGGAAATCCGTCACCTTGAACTCGGCCGGCTTCGTGTTGGGCGGCGCGGCGGTGTCGGCCAGCGTCGGGGCGGTGAGCGTGAAGGCCAGCGAGGTTGCCAGCAGTGTCGTCCGCAGCCATTCAGCCCTGGATGTCATCAATGGCTCCGGTTTTCTCTTCAAGACGATAGGCAAGGTGCTTGCGACAAGCAAAGTGAATTGTTGTTGCCGGCAAAGGCGGCGGCAAAGAGGCCACCGATGAACGCAGGCGATCAGGCGGCTTCGATGAAGCGGATGATGGTTTCGCCGTAGTTGCGCTCGTCCAGCACCGAAAAGTCGGGGCCTGGCTCGAAGGGAACCGCCGCCGCCTCCTCGACCACGCAGAGCGCGCCGGGGCGCAGCCAGCCGCCGGCTTTCGCCGATTGCAGGGCGCGCTCGCCCAGCCCCTTGCCGTAGGGCGGATCGGCGAAGACCAGGCCGAACGGCGCCAGCGTGCCCGCCTCGCCAAGGCCGGTGGCGTCGCGGCGAAAGATCTTGGTGCGCCCGGTCAGGCCGAAGGCCTCGACATTGTCGCGGATCAGGCCGCGGCCTTCGGCCGATTCCTCGATGAAGACGCCGTAGGACGCGCCGCGCGACAACGCCTCCAGACCAAGCGCGCCGGTGCCGGCGAACAGATCCAGCACGCGCGCGCCGTCCAGCTGTTCGGCAAAGCGATGCGCCAGCACATTGAAGACGGCCTCGCGGGTGCGGTCGGTCGTCGGACGGATGGCGCTACCGCGGGGCGTCGCCAGCGGGCGCCCACGAAACTCACCGCCAACGATCCTCATCTTGTGCGGGGACCCTTGGGGCCGCCACGCGGCCGTTCACCGCCAGCCGGACGCTCGCCACGCGGCTTGCCGAAAGGCTTTGCGCCGCCCGGTTTGCCAGCAGGCTTGCCATAGGCCGGCTTGAACGAGGCCTTGCGCGCCTTGGCCTCCGCCGCCTTTGCGGCGTCGGCTTCCGCCCTGCCCTTGCCGATCGGCCGGGCTCCTGGCGCCATCCAGACATTGGCCTTGCGCTGGCCGGGCGGCTCGATCGGCCGCTGCTCGCGCTCGGATTTCTTACCGCCAAAACCACCACGCGGCTTGTCGCCAAAACTGCCACGTGGCTTGTCGCCGAAGCCGCCGCGTTCGGGCCGGGGTCCGCGTTCGCCGAAGCTCTTTTCCGGCCGCTCGCCTCTGTCGGGACTGGTCGACAGTTTGCCCAATGCCTCGTCGCGGCTGCCTTCCCGGCGCTTGCGATTCTTGATCAGCCCGCCCTCGCCGATCGGCCGCCGCTCGCCGTCGCGCGTGAATTTCGGCCGCTCGGGTTCCGCTTCGCGAACTTCGGTGCGCCGCACCGGCTTGTTGGAGAAGGGTTTTGCTATCTCGGCGTCGAAGTTGGCGCCGGATTCCTCCACCAGGCGCTCGCCCAGCTGATCGCGCAGCACCCGGCCCTTGATCTCCAGCACGTGGCCCTCGGGGAGATCCTCGAGCTGGAACGGGCCATAGGAAATGCGGATCAGCCGGGTCACGTCGAGGCCGAGCGCGCCGAGGATGTTCTTCACTTCGCGGTTCTTGCCTTCGCGCAGGCCGATCGTCAGCCAGGCATTGGAGCCCTGCTCGCGGTCGAGGCTGGCTTCGATGGCACCGTAGAAGACGCCGTCGACGGCAATGCCTTCGCGCAGGCCCGCAAGCGCGCTTTCCTCGACCTTGCCGTGGACGCGCACGCGGTAGCGGCGCAGCCAGCCTGTGGCCGGCAGTTCGAGCACGCGCGACAGGCCGCCATCATTGGTGAGCAGCAGCAGGCCTTCGGTGTTGATATCGAGGCGGCCAATGGTCATCAGCCGCGGCAATTCGGCCGGCAGCACGTCGAAGACGGTCTTGCGGCCTTCGGGATCACGGTTGGTGGTGACGACGCCGGCCGGCTTGTGGAACAGGAACAGGCGCGTGCGCTCGATCGGCGGGATCTCCATGCCGTCGAGATGGATGATGTCGCCTGGCATGACGTTGAAGGCCGGCGAAGTCAGGGCGCGGCCGTTGACCTTGACGCGGCCGGCGGCGATCAACTCCTCGGCGTCACGGCGCGAGGCAAGCCCGGCGCGCGCCAGCCGTTTGGCGATGCGTTCGCCGGCCTCTTCCGTGGCCTCCGTCAGACGCGGGCGCGGCTTGAAGCCGGCCGATGCCCCTTGGGGCCGATCGCTGAAATCACGCTTGGGGCGGTCACCGCCAAAGTCGCGCTTGGGACGGTCGGCAAAGTCGCGCTTCGGGCGATCGCCGAAATCACGCTTGGGACGGTCGAAACGCTTTTCGCCGCCCTCCGCCGACGCGGCAACCGGACGGTCGCCGCGCGGCGCATAGGGTTTGCGCGGCCCTTCGCGCTTTTCATACGGCTTGCGTTCGCCTTCGGCTGCCATTGGCCTGTCGCCACGCGGCGCATAGGGTTTGCGTGGCCCTTCGCGCTTCTCATACGGCTTGCGTTCGCCTTCGGCTGCCATTGGCCTGTCGCCACGCGGCGCGTAGGGCTTGCGTGGCCCTTCGCGCTTCTCATAGGGCTTGCCCGCGGCGCGTGGCCCCTTGCTGAATGGCTTGTCGCCGCCCTTGAAGTCGCGCTTCGGCCGTTCGCCCTCGGCGGCCATCGGCCGATCGCCGCGCGGCGCATAGGGTTTCTTGGCGCCGAAGGATGGCTTCCTGTCGCCTCGCGGAGCCGCAGGTTTCTTGCCCGGGCCTTTTTGGCGCGGAGATTTCTTGTCGTTGTCGTCCATGTGGCCTTTGTCCGTTTGCGCTGCTACAGCGTGGCGCATCCTTTCGGGCGCGCAACGAACGCTGTAGCACTTTGATTTGGCGCATGATCTTTTCCGAAAATCGAGTCCGATTTTCGGGTTGATGCGCTCCATAACAGGATCACGCCTGAGTGGCGAGGAGATAATCGGAATGGAAACCGCGTGAAGCGGCCGGATTTCATGGCGGTGGCGCTCAAGGAGGCCGAGGCGGCAGCCTTGCGTGGCGAAGTGCCGGTCGGCGCCGTCATCGCCAACGGCGGCACGGTCGTTGCGAAAGCCGGCAACCGCACCCGCGAGCTTGCCGACCCGACGGCGCATGCCGAGATGCTTGTCATTCGCGAAGCCTGCGGGAAACTCTCAAGCGAGCGGCTGACCGGCCACGATCTCTATGTGACGCTGGAACCTTGCGCCATGTGCGCCGGCGCCATCTCCTTCGCCAGGCTACGCCGTGTCTACTTCGGCGCCGCCGACGAAAAGGGCGGCGCGGTGGTCAATGGAGTACGCTTCTTCGCCTCGCCGACCTGCCACCACACGCCCGACATCTATCCGGGCATGGGCGAGACGGAGGCTGCGCTGCTGCTGAAGGATTTTTTCAAGGAACGTCGCGACTGAACCGCGATGTGCCGCCCGAAAGGGCAGCGCGGGCGTTCTTACAGGGACGGCAACCAGTCGAACCAGCCGGACTTCTTGCCTTCCGCCTCCTTCTTCAGGCGGCGTTCCTTCTTGTATTCGTCCTCGCCGAGTTCGTTCTGCGGCGCCGTGCCGGCCGCGACGCGATAGGCCAATGGCGGCTCGCTCAGATATCTGCGGGTGTTGGGGTCGCCCTGCTTGCTCGCGGCAAGACGACGCTGGATCTCGGCGGCGCGGCCCTTGTCGGAATCAGCGGGTGTCCAGGCCGGCGGGTGGCTGGAGCCTGAATCCGCCATCGCCTTCTTGACCGAGGCCGGATCGGTCTGCACGTCGTCGACGACCTCAGCCTGATAGCCCGGATCATTTTGATGGGCGGTGGCGTCGGCGCGCAGGCGCGCGCGGCGCTGTTCAGGCGATTCGGGCCATTCGGCGCTTGCCGTCTGGATGCTTTCCTGCGGTGCGGGCAGCGCTTCCTTCTGTCCGGGAGCGGGCTTCACCAAGGTGGGGCGCGGCTTGTAGTCGATCGGATCCTTGCGCTTCGGCGCGAAGGAAACGGCGCCCGAGAGATCGCCGGCCAGCTGTTCGGCAGCGGTCTTGTCGGTGCCATAGGTCGGAGAGCCCATGCAGCCGGATAGAGCGAGGCCCGATGCGACAAACGGCGCCAGCAGCGCAAGGCGCGCCTTATATCTCTCGGTCATGCCAAAAAGTCCCACTCTAGACAGCCTCTCGATCGCCACCGGTCCTGTGACCGGTCCCCATCGTCCAAGCACTTGCGACGGAAATCCGGCGACAATTTGTCTTCCGGAGTTTCGCGTGTTTACCTCAACCGCTCTTTAAGGGCAACGCACGGGCGGATTTGCACCGCCCGGCGTGGCATTTGTGCACTGTTGATCGGGTGCACGTCGTTTCCCAGAACCGCGGCACGCTCTTCGGCGACGTCGACCTAAACCCGACCGAGCGCCTTCAGCTCATGCAGAACGGCGGCATCTCGTGCGGAGACATCGGGAAATGCGGGATCCTGCCCGACATCGGCCGTGTAACGCCAGGAACGCGCGCATTTGGTGAGGCCGCGGTCCTCGGCTTTCTCGACCACTACGGCGACGCCCTTGACATCGTCGAGGGTGAAGGCGCCTTCAGGCGCCTGGCCATGGGCAATGACGAGGTCGCTGGTGATCGCCATCTCGGCCATGTCGACGTCCGATATCGCCGCTTCGAGCGCTGCGTCGTTGATGGTGACGACCGGCACCGCTTCCAGCGAGGAGCCGATCACCTTCTGGGCACGCGCGATCTCGAGCGCGCCGGTGACGACGCGGCGCACCTGCCGCACCTTGCGCCACTTTTCCGCCAGCGCTTCGTTCTTCCAATCCGCCGGGATTTCCGGGAACTGGTCCAGATGCAGCGAAACGGCATCGGGATGACGGTCGAGCCAGGCCTCTTCCATGGTGAAGGGCAGCATCGGCGCCAGCCATTTCACCAGGCAGTCGAAAAGATGGCGCACCACCTGCACCGAGGCCTTGCGCTTCACGCTCGACGGTGCGTCGCAGTAGAGCGCGTCCTTGCGGATGTCGAAATAGAAGGCCGACAGCTCGACCACCATGAAATCGACGAGCGCGCGGGTGATGCGCTTGAACTCGAAGGCGTCGTAGCCCTGGCGCACCACCTCGTCGAGCTCGGCCAGCCGATGCAGCATCAGCCGTTCCAGCTCCGGCATCGCTTCCAGCGGTACGGTCTCGCCATCGTCATGCGCGAGCGTGCCCAGCATCCAGCGGATGGTGTTGCGCAGCTTGCGGTAGGCGTCGATATTGGTCTGCAGCACGTTCTTGCCGAGCCGCTGGTCTTCCCAATAATCCGTCGTCACCACCCACAGGCGCAGGATATCGGCACCGGATTGCTTGATGACGTCCTGCGGCACCACCGTGTTGCCGAGCGATTTCGACATCTTGCGTCCGTCCTCATCCATGGTGAAGCCATGGGTGACGACGGTGTCGTAAGGCGCCCTGCCCCTGGTGCCGCAGCTTTCGAGCAGCGAGGAGTGGAACCAGCCGCGATGCTGGTCGGACCCTTCGAGATAGACGTCGGCCGGCCATTTCAGGTCTGGGCGATCCTCCAGCGTAAAGACATGCGTCGAGCCCGAATCGAACCAGACGTCGAGGATGTCCATCACCTGCTTCCATTTGGACGCATCGTGGTTGCCGAGGAAGCGTTCCTTGGCGCCGGCGGCGAACCAGGCGTCGGCGCCCTCTTCCTCGAAGGCGTCCATGATGCGCTGGTTGACCGCCGCGTCCTTCAGCACGTTGCCGTCCTCATCGGCGAAAACGGCGATCGGCACGCCCCAGGCGCGCTGACGCGACAACACCCAGTCGGGGCGCTCCTCGATCATGGCGCGGATGCGGTTCTGGCCGGCAGCCGGCACAAAGCGCGTGTCGTCGATGGCCTTCAGGGCGCGGCTGCGCAGTGTCGTGCCGTCGCCGAGGTCCTTGTCCATGTAGACGAACCATTGCGGCGTGTTGCGGAAGATCACCGGCTTCTTCGACCGCCAGGAATGCGGGTAGCTGTGCTTCAGGCGGCCGCGCGCGAAGAGCGCGTTGCGCTTGATCAGCTCGTCGATGACAGCCTGGTTGGCGTTGCCCTTCTTGCCATTGTCGTCAATGACACGCGCGGCTCCACCCTCGCGATCCGGGCCGAAGCCTGGCGCGTCCCTGGTGAAGAAGCCGGCATCGTCGACCGTGAAGGGGATCACCGTGTCGATGCCACGTGCCCGCAGCTGCGGCGCGGCGTCCATCCAGGCGTCAAAATCCTCGCGGCCATGGCCAGGCGCGGTGTGGACGAAGCCGGTGCCGGCATCGTCGGTCACATGATCGCCCGCAACCATCGGCACGGGGAACTCGTAACCGCCACCGAGACCCTTGAATGGGTGTGAAAGCACTAGGTTTCCAAGTTGTTCGGTGCTGACGCCGTGAAGGCGCTTCAAGGTGACCTTTGCCTTGGCCTGGCTTTCCTCGGCCAGCGCGTCGGCGAAGATCAGCTTCTCACCCGGCTGCGGGCCAAAGGCATTCTCGGCCGCCGTCACTTCATAGAGCCCGTAGGCGACGCGCGGCGAATAGCTGACGGCGCGGTTGCCCGGGATGGTCCACGGCGTCGTCGTCCAGATGACGACATGGGCGTCCAGCAAATCCAGCGACCGCCCGCTCAGGTCCGGATTGAGTTCCGCCGGCTGCCCGTCCACGATATTGGCGACGACAAGATTGGCGACCGGAAACTTCGCCCAGATCGTGTCTGACTCATAATCCTGGTACTCGATTTCGGCCTCGGCCAATGCGGTGCGCTCGACGACGCTCCACATCACCGGCTTCGAGCCGCGATAGAGCTGACCCGACATGGCGAATTTCAGCAATTCGCCGGCGATGCGCGACTCGGCATGGAAAGCCATCGTCGTATAGGGATTCTTGAAGTCGCCGATGACGCCAAGCCGCTGGAACTCACCGCCCTGCACCGTGATCCAGTGCGCCGCGAACTCACGGCATTCCTTGCGGAACTCGTTGACCGGCACCTCGTCCTTGTTCTTGCCCTTGGCGCGATACTGCTCCTCGATCTTCCACTCGATCGGCAGGCCGTGGCAGTCCCAGCCAGGCACATAGTTCGAATCGTAGCCGCGCATCTGGAACGAGCGGGTGATGACGTCCTTGAGGATCTTGTTCAGCGCATGGCCGATATGGATATTGCCGTTGGCGTAGGGCGGACCGTCATGCAGCACATATTTCGTACGGCCGGCGGCACTCTCGCGCAGCTTGGCGTAGAGGTCCATGTCCTGCCAGCGCTTGACCAGCACCGGCTCCTTCTCGGGCAAGCCGGCGCGCATCGGGAAATCCGTCTGCGGCAAATAAAGCGTCTTGGAATAGTCGATCGTTTCAACAGTGTCGGTCATTGATCTGCCATCTGCGTAGCCCGTCGGCACAAAGCCCGGGCGTTGAGGTCTTTGATTGGCGCATATCGTTTTCCCAAAACCGGATCCCACCTTTGGGCGATATGCGTCGATGTTCTGAAAAAGCGCGAGGGCGCGCGCGAAACTCCCGGCGGTTCCGGCGGCGCTCAGGCCACCCGGAACACCGGGCCAGTAATTCGTATCGCGATCGCGAAAAGGCGCGAAAAGCTCATCATGGCGTGGCTTTTAGCGGAGATGGACGCAGGAATAAAGCGTCTCGTTCAATTCGCCTACATCTTGAAGTCGAAGCGATAGGTGGTCGACACACCGACCATGAACTGGTTGCGGTCGCCGCGCTCCCTGACCAGGCTGGAATCGGCTGCCGGCCCCTCCAGGCGCGAATATTCGCCGAACAGGCTGGCGGTCATCGGATCGGTCACCTTCCAGGTCACCGCGCCGCCGAGGCCGACGGATTTCAGTCCGCCACCGGGATTGTACTGGCTCAGGCCGGAGGCCACCGCCTCCTGCGCATTGACGCCATAGTAGGCGTCGAAATAGTTCGCCGAAGCAAAGGACACGCGCGGGCCGCCCGAAATCCTGACGGTTGGCGTCACATCGTAGAAAGCGTCGGCGGCGATATCGGCGACAAAGCCGTTATGGGCACGGATGCCGTGGCGCAATTCGGCGCGCGCGCGCATCCAGTCCGTCGGATAGAATTCGAAGAAGCCGCCGACTTCGCCGCCCCAGCGCACCGGATCGAGACCCTTGAGCTCGTCGGCATCGCTGTCATCGCGCGAGAACAGGAACTTGCCGGTCAGGCCGGCGCGAACGCCGCCATCATCGACCAGCGCCAGCGAAATATTGTCGTTGCGCGAGGTGAAGCGAGCCTGGGGACCGGCCTTGCCCAGGGAGATGATGGGCTGGGCGCTGAGCATGTATTTCTTGCCGCCCTCGAAATTCGGCGCGACCATGCCCGTGGCGCCAACCGTCAGGTACCAGTCGCCGGACAGCCAGCCGAAAGGGCCGTCGCCGGCCTCGGCCGCGGAAGCGCCCAGCAAGGAGGCGGTCAGAAGCAGCGGAATCGCCCGGACAATACGCATCGATACCCCATACGCGAAACACGCCGGAACAAACACCCGGCATCGCTCAAGCCATGGCGCCAGTTCGGTAAAATTTGACTTAACATCGGTAACAGTTGAGTCGGCCAACTTAGTGTCCGGCCGCGCCGGATCAGGCGCGGCGCGGCGCGGTCGGCAGGTCCAGCAGCCCTCTCACGGCCTTGCTGCCCTTGCCGGCAGTGCGCGCCGATCCGTCGTCACCCACCTCCACCGTTGCACCGTTGGCAAAGCTTAGCGACCAGCCGTCGCCCTTGGCGTTACGGCGGCGGTCGGTAAGCTCGATGCCGGCAGCGGTGACAAGGGCGACGATCCCGTCAGCGTTCATCGTTTTCCTACGGACACGGGCCTTCAATTGAGGTCGAGCCCGGCGGTAAGATCGCCGAGCTGCGGTTCGCCGTGCCCGGCGACGGCCCGGTCGCGAACCACGATGCCGTGCAGCACCGGCAGTTCGAAGCGCTCGGTGATGAAGCGCAGGATCGAAGTCGTGTCATAGGGCGTCTGATCGACATAGCCGTGCTTGGCGAAGGGCGAAACGATGATGGCGGGGACGCGTGTGCCCGGCCCCCAGCGGTCGCCCTTGGGCGGAGGGACGTGATCCCAGATGCCGCCATTCTCGTCATAGGTGACGACGACCAGCATATGCGGCCATTGCGGGCTTTTCTCCAGATGGGCGACGACGTCGGCGACATGGCGATCTCCAGCCTCGATGTCGGCATAGCCGGAATGCTCGTTGAGATTGCCCTGCGGCTTGTAGAAGGAGACCTGTGGCAGGGCGCCGTCGTCGATCGCCTGGATGAAGCTAACGCCGCCCAGCCCACCGTCGCGCAAATGTTCGCGCCTGGCTTCGGTGCCCGGCGCGTAATTGGCATAATAGTTGAACGGTTGGTGGTGATACTGGAAATTCGGAACCGGCGAGTTGTTGCCGTGGTCGAGCGTGTACTGCCAGGCGCCCGAATACCATGCCCAGGTGATGTGCTTGAGGCTAAGCATGTCGCCGATGGTCGGCTCCGTCTGGGGCGGCAGCGTGGTGGGCTTGGCCGGATCCGCGAGGAGCGGATCGCCGCCAGGCGTCGGATCGTTGCCGCTTGGTTGGTAAGGCGGCTGCATCGTGTTCACTGCGTGGAAGTCCGGCGTCAGATTGCCATCGGAGACAAATTTCGGAATGCCGTCGCGCGCCGATTTCGGCGAATTGTCGGCGATCTTCAGCGCTGTGCCGCTCTCATCCGTCACCGAAATCGACGGTTTGGCCGGGCTCTTGTCGGCATCGGCGTAGTAGGGCGCGCAAGCGCAGATCAGCCATTGGTGGTTGAAAAACGAGCCGCCGAACCCACCCATGAAGAAATGATCGGCCAGCACGTATTTCTGCGCGATCGCCCACATGTCGGTCTTGGAAGCGTCCCAGTTGCTCATCGGCATGGCGCCTGAATCGGCCCAGGCAACGAACATGTCGTTCTTGCCGCCGTTGATCTGCATCTGGTTCTGGTAGTAGCGATGCCAGAGATCGTGCGTTGTGACGCTGAGCGGCACGTTGAAACCCTTCGCGTCGTTCACGGTGAACGGCGCGTTTGGAAGGTGCTCGGTCATCGCCTGCGTCACCGGCGGCGTGACGCCCTTGGCGGTCAGCCCGTCCCACACCGGCGGCAGTTCGGACAGCACCGAGCCGTCACGGTCGCGCTGCTGCAAGCTTTCCTGGCTGGCTTTGTCGATGCCTTCGGCACCGGGAAAATGGCCATAGAGATTGTCGAAGGCGCGGTTCTCGGCGAAGATGACGACCACCGTTTCTATCTTGGTGATGCCATCCGGCGGATCGCCGGGCTGCGCTGCGAATGCGGAAGCCGCATTGGCAGCGAACAGGGCGAGAGTTGAGGAAAACAGGGCGAGCCCATGGGATCGCTTCATTGTCACACCTCCCTGAGGCAAAGCGGGATGACACCAGCTTCGCCGCGCGTTTGCAATAGCCACCGCGCTGGACGGGTAGTGCCATTGGGATTACCTTCCTTCAACCGCAGGATGCGCGGCCAGATGTGGAGGGAGATGTATCATGACCTTGCACGGCGATACTCTGAAGAAAGCGATCGGCCAGACGCGGGAAAAATGGGGATGGTTTGTCGGCCTGGGCGTGGTGCTGCTGATCCTCGGCGGCATTGCTTTCGGCAATCTGTTCATCGCCACCGTGGCTTCCGTCTATGTCGTCGGCTGGCTGATGCTGGTGGCCGGCATCATCGAGATCATGCATGCTTTCGGGGTCAAGACCTGGAGCCGCTTCTTCTACTGGCTGCTCAGCGGGCTGCTTTACGCGGTCGCCGGATTTTTCGCCTTCGACAATCCGCTGCTGGCCTCGGCGGTGCTGACCTTCCTGCTGGCCGTCGCGCTCGTCGCCTCCGGCGCGCTGCGAGCCTGGGTCGGCTACAGCCACCGTCCGGAACAGGGTTGGGGCTGGATCGTCGCGGCAGGCCTCATCAGCGTGCTTGCCGGCCTGATCATCGCCATGGGTTGGCCGGTCAACAGCCTGTGGGTGCTCGGACTGTTCCTGGCGATCGACCTGATCTTCCAGGGCTGGACCTTCATCGCGGTCGGCCTGGCGCTGAAAAAGTAGAGTCTTGCCGAGCATGATCTCTGGGCAAGCGGAAACCGTTTGTCCGATAAAACCGGTATCCGCTTTTCGGGATCATGCCTTAGAACGCAATGGCCGCGTCGAGCTGTGAAAGCGGCTTGACGCCGGCAAGCAGCGCCCGGGCCTCGGCTTCATCGCGCTTCATCTGCACCACCAATGCATCGAGGCCGTCGAATTTGATCTCGCTGCGCAGGAAGCCGAAGAATGAGACCTCGCAGGTCTCGCCGTAGAGATCGCCGGAAAAATCGAAGACGAAGGTTTCCAGAAGCGGTGCGCCATTGTCGTCGACGGTCGGGCGGCGGCCGAAGCTGGCGACGCCGTCATGCAGCGTGCCGTCGGCGCGGCGGAAGCGGACGGCATAAATCCCTTCCTTCAGGGTCGCTTCCGGTGAAAGCCTCATATTGGCGGTGGGAAAGCCCAGCGTGCGGCCGAGTTGCTGCCCGCCGATCACTTCGGCCTCGACCGTGAAGCGATAGCCGAGCAGACCGGCGGCCTCGACTACCTCGCCCTCGCAGAGCAGGGCCCGGATCCGGCTCGACGAAACCACCTCGGCGCCCTCGTCGCGAAAAGCGTCGACCAGCGTGACGCCAAAGCCATGGCGTTCGCCGGCTGCCATCAGATAGGCCGGTCCGCCCTGGCGGTCCTTGCCGAAATGGAAATCGAAACCAGTCACGGCGTGGGTGATGCCGAGCGTCCTCTCCAGCACGTCGGTGACGAAAGCTTCCGCCGACAGCGAAGCGAAGTCGCGCGTGAACGGCTGCTCGACGAGCGCGGCAAAACCCAGCAAGGACAAGAGCCGCGCCTTCATCGGCGGCGGCGTCAGCACGAACAGCGGCATGTCGGGCCTGAACACCTTTCGCGGGTGCGGTTCGAAGCTCAGCACCAAGGCCGGCACATCACGCCGCAGAGCCTCGGCCAACGCCCGTTCGAGCACCGCTTGATGACCACGGTGGACGCCATCGAAATTGCCGATCGCGACAACGCCGCCACGCAGATCGGCGGGCAGCGGCGCGGTCGCGGTGAGATGCTGGAAGCCTACCATCGCCACCTACTGCAGTCTGACCATGACGGCCACCGGACGATAGCCGTGCCGCTCCAGAAAGAGCCCGAGCTTGGCCGGATCCGGCCGGGATGCATTGCCATAGTCGCGGGCGTGGATGCCGCCGGAGACATAGAGAACGTCGAAACCATTGTCGGCCGCGCCCTTCACATCGGTCATCATCCCGTCGCCGATGGCCAATACCCGAGAACGCTCGACCGGCCGGCCAAGCACCTCGGCCACCTCCTTCATCGCCAGGTCGTAGATCGGCGCATAGGGCTTTCCCGCAATCAGCGTACGGCCGCCGAGCTGGGCATAGTCGCGCGCCAGCGCGCCGGCGCACCAGATGATGCGTTCGCCGCGCTCCACCATGATATCGGGATTGGCGCAGATGAATGGCAGGTTCCTGGCACGCAATCGCCGCAGAAGGTCGATATAATCCTGAGGCTTCTCGACCTCGTCATCGAACAGCCCGGTGCATACGACGCCGGTGGCCTCGAATTCCTCGACGAGGTCGACATCGAGGCCGTCATAGAGGGTCAGATCGCGGTCGGCGCCGATATGGAAGATCTTGCGAGGGCCTTCCGCGATCAGGTCGCGGGTCACGTCGCCCGAGGTCACCACACGGTCGTAAGCTGACGGCGGAACGCCGATCACACTCATCTGGGCCACGACATCGGCGCTGCGGCGGGGCGAATTGGTGATGAGAACAACGGGAATGCCGGCTGCCCTTGCCCTGGCCAGCGCCACCGCGGCCGCCGGGAAATGCCATTCGCCATTGTGCACCACGCCCCAGACATCGCAAAGAATTGCCGAATAGGCTTTTGAGACGTCTTCGAGCGAGCCGACGATGTCAGGCGAATCCGCCATGCCGTTTCCTTCAATATGGGCGTTGCGAGTGCCGCGGCCGACGGTTCGCCGCAGCGGTTTCGAATTATCCGAACCGATCCATGCTGTCACCAGCTTTCACCTGGAGATCGACGCGAAGGCGCCCCTATGCGCGCAAACGGCGCTATCTGTTGGCGCCCGAGCCACCACTGGACAGCGTTTGGTTAACGCGCGTTGAAAGGGCGGCTCGACCTGGCAGGTATTACGGCAACGTGAAATTTAACGATTTATGACACGATCCCCACCGATTATCGATTTGGTGGGGGAATTTTGAAGCAATGATCCGGAGATTCGGAAGCGATCGGCGTGGCAATTACGCGCTCATGACCGTCGTCGCCATGGTACCGCTCATGGGTGGCCTGGCAATCGGCGTCGACTATACGGAAATGACGCGGCAGCGACAAACCACCTTGAACGCGCTGGACGCTGCCGGCGTCGCCACTGCCCAGCAGATCGTTGCCGGCGCCAGCGATGCCGATGCCAAGGCCTACGCCAAGAATTTCTTCGAAGCCAATCTCGCACATGTCGATCCGGCCAACACCATGCTGGCCGTGACGCTGCCCAACAATAATACCGGCGGCGGCACCTTGAAGCTCTGTAGCACCTTGACCTACAAGCCCTACTTCCTGCCAACGGCAAAAATGCTGATAGGCGGAAGCGCCGCCAACAGCGACATCAGCTTCGATGCCTGCTCGGAAGTCCGCCTGAAGAATACGCTGGAAGTATCGCTGGTGCTCGACAATTCCGGCTCGATGACGGAACTCGGCCACGGGTCCAACAAGGTGCGGTTCGATCTCCTCAAGAGTGCCGCGAAGCAGCTGGTCGACCAGTTGGCCGGCCAGGCGCAGATGATGAAGCAGGTTACCAAACCGGTCCAGTTCAGCCTGGTTCCCTTCGCCGCCTCGGTCAATGTCGGCTCGGGCAATGCCTCGGCGGCATGGATGGACACGACCGGCATCTCGCCGATCCATCATGAGAATTTCGACTGGACGACCATGAGCTCTTCCTATTCGTCCGCCAAATATGCCCAGAACATCGCCGGCGTCTGGTATGCGAAAGGCAATGGTTGGGACGCAACCCAGAAAGACCTGCCGTTGACACGGTTTTCGCTCTACAAGCAGATGAAACGGGTTTCGGCGTGCAGTTCGAAGAACTGGGACGGCAGTTGCGCTTCGAACGCGACATATACCTATGACACCGTCGCCAACTGGGGCGGTTGCGTCGAGTCCCGTCCCTACCCCTACAATATCCAGGATACGCCAGCTTCGACCGGAACGCCCGCAACCCTGTTCGTGCCGATGTTCGCACCTGATGAAACCGACCTCACCGACACCAGCAGCCGTCCCGCCAACAACAATTGGCGTACCGACACCACGCCCGGCAACAGCACCAGCGCGGAACGTCAGCGCTACATGCCGAAATATTTCGCCTCTCCGGGCAACACGGTTACGCCGGCCTATGGCATGGATGCCGGCCCCAATACGAGCTGCAGCACCACGGCGATCACGCCGCTGACCGATGTTTCCACGACAGCCGGCGCGACGTCGGTGAAGGCGGCTGTGGACGCCATGGCCGCCGACGGCGCCACCAATGTGCCGGAAGGCATGGCCTGGGGCTGGCGAACCCTTTCCAGCACCGCTCCCTTCACCGATGGGCGGCCCGAGACGGAACGAGGCAACGACAAGGTTCTGATCGTCCTAACCGATGGTGCGAACACCTATTACACACCAACTTCGGTGACGGCCCAGACCTACTCAGGAACCAATTGGGCCTATGGCGGCAACGACCTGGCGGGCAGCAAAGCGATCTATTCGTCGCTCGGCTATATCTTGCCTTTCAGCAGCGGTTACACATATGGCCGGCTGTTCCTCGGTACCAGCAGCAGCATAAGCAAGACAGACTATTCCAATTCGAACTACAGCAAGGCGATGAACGAGCATTTCACCACGCTTTGCAACAACGCAAAGACGGCTGGCGTCATGGTCATGACGATCGCGCTCGACCTGGATTCTAGCAATACGGCGGAAAAAACACAGATGGATGCGCTGAAGGCCTGTTCGTCGGATTCCCGCTTCAGCAAGGATCCGACCGATCCGAGCAAGCCGATGAAACTGTTCTGGAATTCGACCGGAGCGACACTCTCCGACGATTTCAAGGCGATCGGCAACGAACTGTCCAACCTGCGCATCGTCAGCTGATCGCCAGGCCGCGAACGCCCTCCCCGACGGGCGTTCGCCTTAGATCGGATCGGGGCCGCAGGCCTGCATTGGTTAGCGGTTGGTGAAGCGCCGACCAAGCAATAGAGCGGTTTCCCAAATCCGTCCTTCAGCGTTTTGTGAAAAGCTGGCGTCAATCGAGAATCCGCAGGCGGGGGCCGCTGCAAGTCATGCATGAACTTTGGCGTCAGTTCCGCCGCGACAGGCGCGGCAACTATGCTCTTATGACTGTTGTGGCGATGGTGCCGCTGATGGGTGGCCTGGCGATCGCGGTCGACTTCACGGAAATGAACCGCGAAAAGCAGATGGTGACGAATGCGCTCGACGCCGCCAACTTCGCTACGGCGCGCCGGCTGACGGAAGGCGCGACCGATGACCAGCTGAGAGCCTATGCGCTCGACTTCTTCAATGCCAATCTGAACGATATCGATCCGGCCAGCGCGACGCTCAACGTCACCTTGCCCAGCAACACCAGCGGCGGCGGCCTGCTCACTATGACGGCGCAGCTGGCCTACAAGCCCTATTTCTATCCTGCCTTCGCCCAGCTCGTCGGCAAATCGGCAACCGATGCGAACCAGAAGATCAACTTCAGCGTCACCTCTCAGGTCAGGCTGAAGAACACGCTGGAAGTTGCCCTGGTGCTCGACAATTCCGGATCGATGACCACGCTCGGCACGGGCTCGGGGCAAAAGCGCATCGACCTTCTCAAGACCGCGGCCAAACAACTGGTCGACACGCTGGCCCAACAGGCGGTCATGATCAAGCAGGTCGACAAGCCGGTGCAGTTCGGCCTCGTGCCCTTTGCCGCTTCGGTCAATGTCGGCCCCGCCAATGGCAACGCCTCGTGGATGGACACGGAGGGCCTGTCGCCGGTGTCGAACGAGAATTTCGACTGGTCGACCCTGAACGCGGCCAACAAATATGCCCAGCAGACCAACGGCATCTGGTACAAACGTGGCACCGGCTGGGGCAGCGAGGAAGGGCAGATGCTGACCCGGTTTTCACTCTACCGGGACATGAAGGTCGTCACCAACCACGAGCGTGTCGTCAACAGCAAGCGGGTGGTTTGCGACGAGTACAATTCGAACAACACCTGCAAACGCAGCCACGACGAATATGACTACATCGATTCCTACGGTCCGTTCGCCAGCTGGCAAGGCTGCGTGGAGGCCCGGCCCTATCCCTACAATGTCAACGACGCTTCGCCGTCCGGCGGCTCGGCCAACACAGGCATAGGTGTCGGCGATCCGGCAACGATGTTCGTGCCGATGTTCGCTCCGGACGAACCCGGCAACCACTGGAAGCTCACGCAGGATCCCGACGAGGCCGCCCCGGTGACCTACGGCTCGGTGAACAGCTGGTGGAACGACGATCCTACGAGCAGCACCGGTCAAGCGCGGCTGCGAAACATGGCCAAATATTTCCAGCCGCGGCCGATCGATGCGCCGGCGCTGCCCGCCGGCAACGGCCCGAACTACAGCTGCACCACCAATCCGATCACACCACTGACCGATGTGAGCGTCGCCGATGGGGCCACCGCGATCAAGGCGGCTATCGACCTGATGCAGCCGAATGGCGGCACCAATGTTCCCGAGGGCATGGCGTGGGGCTGGCGGGTGGTCTCAAGCGGCGAACCGTTCACGCAAGGGCGCCAGGAAACGGAAAAAGGCAATGACAAGGTGGTGATCGTGCTGACCGACGGCGCCAACACCTACTACACGCCGTCCTCGCTTGGCTATTCGGACCCCGCCGACTCGAAATCGACCTATGCGTCCTACGGCTATCTCAACCCCGGCTACAACGGCACCTCGGTCGGCCGCATGTTCATGGGCACGTCGGGCGCCATCGGTCAGTTCGACTATTCGAACGGCAACTACACCAATGCGCTCAACGAGCAGATGGCAACGCTTTGCAACAACGCCAAGGCGGCCAACATCATGGTGATGACGGTAGCGCTCGACCTGTCGACGACCAAGGCCAGCGACAAGCTGGCGATCGATGCGCTGAAATCCTGCTCGTCGGACTCGCGCTTCCGCAAGGACCCGACGGATCCGAGCAAACCGGCGAAGCTGTTCTGGAATGCGACCGGCGCCAGCCTGTCGAACGACTTCAAGGAAATCGGCAACGAACTGTCTAACCTGCGGGTGGTCGGCTAAGGCGCCGCGTCGAACGGCGCTTTGGGTCCTTCTTCATGCATGTCGTTGTCCCGAAACCGGAGGCACTTGAAACGACATGCAGCAACCGCTTCTCTGGCGTAACGCCTGATGCCGGCAAGCCCTTGCGGGCGCCTGCCGTGACAGGCAGATATTGGCTGCTCGCGGGATGGCACATCGATCGCGGGCGTGCTTGGGGACGAACAATGCCGGATACCGCCAACCATATCGCCTTCGCGCTGGTCTGCCTCGGCATGGTGCTGACGCCAGGCCCGAACATGATCTACCTGATCTCGCGCTCGCTGTCGCAAGGGCCGAAGGCTGGACTGATCTCGCTTGGCGGGGTCGCGGTCGGTTTCCTGTTCTATGTGCTGTCGGCGGCGTTCGGCATCACCGCGCTGCTGCTCGCCGTGCCCTATGCCTACGACGCGCTGCGCTTTGCCGGCGTGCTCTATCTCCTGTGGCTTGCCTGGCAAGCGGTGAAGCCGGGCGGACGTTCCCCGTTCCAGGTGCGCGATCTGCCGAAAGACCGGCCGCGCAAGCTGTTCGCCATGGGGCTGATGACCAATCTGCTCAACCCCAAGGTGGCCGTTCTCTATCTGTCGCTGCTGCCGCAATTCATCAGCATCGGCAAAGGCCATGTGCTGTCGCAGCTATTGGTTCTGGGCGCGACGCAGATCTCAATCAGCCTGACCGTCAATGCCATCATCGCGGTGACGGCCGGTTCGATCGCCACCTTCCTTGCCGGACGGCCATTGTGGCTGGTCATCCAGCGTTGGATGATGGGAGGCGTGCTGACGGCGCTGGCGTTGAAGATGGCGACCGACGCACAGCGCTGATATCCAGGCGCCGGGCCTCGTTCCTAGCCGCTGAAGGCTTTTTTCAAAAAAGCACGAACGTCGTTTATGGATCGATCGGCCGCGGCCGCGTTGTACTCCACCCGATGGCCGTAGGCCGCGGTTCCGACCTTGAACTCCGGGGCATCAAATGCATGGCGAGCCCCCTCGTAGACGTTCAGAAGGACCGGGCTTCCCTTGCCGTTGCGCCGAGCCATCATCTCTCGGCACTTCTCGGCGGGGCTGAAATCGTCAAGCTCACCGGCCAGAATCAAGGTCGGGACCGCCATGTCGCCATTTGCTACGGAACAATTTGGATAGTAGGCAATCGCCGCCTTGAATTTGCGTTCCGCCAGCCGCTCGGCGCCACCAAGTTGCACGGCCTCGAGCGTTGCTATCCCGCCAGCGGAGAATCCCAGCAAGGCTATACGCCGCGGATCGACAAAACTGTGTTTCGACAGGAACTCCTCGGCCCCGTAGGCATCGTAGACACGATCAGCAAGCACGCCGCGATCACACGTCTCGTGAATGCCGCGCGTGCTGAAACTGTCGACAACGAGTACGACGTAACCCCAGGAGGACAGTCGGTCAGGCCAAGTTTGCCTGTCATTCGAGAGCACACCCGCGCAGCCGTGGAGAAGTACTATCGCAGGAAACGGTCCATTACCCTGAGGTTGCGTCAAATACCCCCTAAGCGGCGTGCCGGGAACAGCTTCCAGGACCTTGCCGCTTGCCTGGGCATTGCGCACCTGAAAAGGCGTTGGCGTTATCGCGGCACTTTCAAATTGCACCATCTGGCTGGCATCCGCATGCGCGGCGTTGTGCCCTGCGGTGCCGAAGCAGGCCAGCCAAACGATTCTTTTCACAAGCCCCAGCATCTTGCGTGCCATCGGCAGACTCCGGCCATTGGGTGCCAGCGACGCCCTTGGCCGACGTTACAGACTTGGGCGTCCGCCTGGTTGCCGGAGATATGGTTTCCTACATCGGCCGGCGGATCGGCCGGATCTGCGCCGGCTCGACTACCTTGCGGTAGAGGTGCCAGGTGGCATGGCCCAGGATCGGCATAACCACGGCCAGACCGGCAAACAGCGGGATGGAGCCGATCACCAGAAGCACGGCAACCAGCAGGCCCCACAGCGCCATCTGCAACGGGTTTGCCATCACCGCCCGGGCCGAGGTTTCGATTGCCGAGACGGCACCGACATCACGGTCGAGCAGCAACGGGAAAGCGATCACCGTCGTGGCCAGCACCACCACGGCAAAGACAAACCCGGCCGCATTGCCAAGCAGTATCAGGGTCCAGCCCTTGCCCGTCGTCAGCACGTCGCGGACAAAGGCGCCGATCGAGGCCGGCGGCTGGTCGCCGAACAGGCCGGTGTAGATCGATTGCGCGGTGTACAGCCACAATAGAAACAGCGCAAACAGCATGACGCCGATGACCGCGATCGACGGCAATGCCGGCGAACGGCGCACATCCAGCGCATGGCGCCAATTCGTGTTCATGCCGAGTTCGCGCCGGCGGCTGATTTCGTAGAGCCCGATCGCGGCGAAGGGCCCGACCAGGGCAAAGCCCGACATCAGGGGATAGACCAGCTGAATGGCGTTGGAACCCGAGCTCCACTGGGTAAGGATCAGGCCGACGATCGGGTAGATCAAACACAGGAACACGTAGTGGGACGGTTTTGCCCAGAAATCCCCGGCGCCGAGCCTGAGCGCGTCCCAGAGATCCGCCGTGGTGATGCGGCGCACCGCGGGCTGCACATGCATCCCGTGGGCGTCCGCCATGACATGAAAGCCGGCCATAACCATCCTCCCGTGTGTCGGGGGCGGTCACCGCCGTGATGGCCGCCCGCAGCTGCCACTAGTAGATGTGGCAGCATAGCCGATTTGCCAGGGGTTGTCGCCGAATCGATGATCTTGGTCGGGTCCTCACGGGATTGTCATCGCCTGCCGGCAAAAGCCGGGCGCGCGGAACCTACTGCCGCGCGTTGAAGACCGCCTCGATATGATGGCCGTCCGGATCGACGACGAAGGCGGCATAATAATGCGGACCGTAATCAGGCCGCAGGCCCGAGCAAGTGCCGCCGCATGAAATTGCGCGATGCTTTGACGATCCGGGGCGGCGAAGGCCAGATGAAAACCCCGACCAGGCGGGCGCTGCCCTTTCGGGCGAAGTTTTATCGCCAGCTTGTCGCCGCCGCCAGGAATCCCGTAGCCCACCGCCTGGTCGGGCTCGCCGGGCCTCAAATCATCCCAGACCCTGACATAGCCGAATGGCGTCAGCACGGCGTCGTAGAAGGCCGCCGAGCGCTCGATGTTGGAGACGCCGAAAGAGACGTGGTGCAGCATGTCCTGGAAAATCCTCGTCCTTGGCTGCTGTCGACCGCTTCGTTTGTGCCGGCAGCCAGTGCTCAATTCACGGAACGTGTTCAACCAGACGGCCGAACATCCGGAAATCATGGTGCCCTTGAGGGCCACGTTTGGCGAGCCGCCTCGCCTCATTTTAGAACCCATGCATTTTAGTAATTGCTTAAATTACTCTTAGATATCCCGAGCGTATCACCTGGGCATTGCAAACCTTGGCGGCGGACGATGTTCACATTGAGAGGCTTCTGGCTTTCGAAGCGCGGCAACTTTGCCATGGCGACAGCCATAGCGATGCTGCCGATAATGGTTGTGGTGGCCGGCGCGATCGATCTGACAGGCACGAGTGACGACGCCGCGCAATTGCAAAACTCGCTGGACGCGGCTGGACTTGCCGTCGGCACGAAGTACCTGCCCAGCATGGCCGCAAGTGATGTTGAGGCACTTGGGTCGACATTCTTTGCGGCCAATTTGAGCCTCGCCGACCAGCAGGAATACGCAGACAGCGTCTCGGCTTTTTCGGCAACCGCCAGCGGCGATCCGAGCGCCTATTACATCTCGCTTTCATCCAGCATCAACCGTCCGAGCTTCATCAATGGCGCGACCCCGTGGCCAGCTCACCGCTCGGCCACGGTCAAGATGAATCCCGGTGCGCAGGCCTGCGTTCTGGCGCTCGATCCACATGCGTCGGCCGCGGTAAGCCTACAGGGCTCGACCGATGTCTCCATGAGCAGTTGCGTCATCGCGGCAAACTCGGATGCGTCCGATGCTGTCAGCAGGGGCGGTTCCGCGCAGATTTCGGCGGGCTGCGTCTCGACCGTCGGCGGCACTTACGGGCTTTCGCCGCCCAGCGCCAATCTCACCTGCGGAGCCCCGCTCGAACATCAATATGCATCTTTCGATCCTCTGGCGGACGTTGTTCCTCCCCCTTACACATTGTGCCTGCCGGTCCCGAACGGCAGAACCTATACGCTGTCGCCTGGAACCTATTGCGACAAGACGTTGTCGGGAAACATCACGCTCAATCCGGGCGTCTACATCTTCCGAGGCGTCACCCTAAAACCCGGCGGCAATGGCAGCCTGACCGGTCAGGGCGTGACCTTATTCCTCGTGGAGGGCTCACAGATCATCATAAATGCCAATGAACAGGTGAACCTGTCCCCGCCCACCAGCGGTCCCTACGCCGGCATCACCATTTTCGAGAACCGCGGCAACACCTCGGCCCTGACGCTGAATGGCGGTGCAAATTCCGCGATCAGCGGGTTCGTCTATGCGCCGGACGCGGCGATATCCTTTGTCGGCAACTCGGATATGAGCGGTCAGGGCGATTGTCTGAGGCTTGTTGGCTCCACCGTGCAGATGACCGGAAACTCATCCATCAAAACCGACTGCACCGCCGTGTTTGGAAATCGCGAGATGTATGCCAGCCGCCTCATCACGCTTGTGAAATGAGAGGCCAACCTGCATTTCCATCTCGGATTTTACGGCCCTGCCCGGCAAAAGCCATGATCGCCATTATGTCAGGTGGGCATGATAATCGCGAAAACTGCAAACTCCCCAATCCCGCATCCGAACTGGCGCACGTTGCTCAAGGTCGCCGGCCTTGCAGCCATTGCCGCGCTTTCCGCCTGCAGCACCGTCTCTGTACCGACGGGCGAAGGTGCCGGCGTCTCTTCCTCCGCCACGGCTACTCTGTCGGGCTTGCGCGCCTCAGCCGGGCTCGGCCCGCTGACGCCGGACGCCCAGCTCGAACAGGCGGCGCTGCAGCAGGCCGGCTATATGGCGTCGCGCGAGCGCATGAGCCACACCACGGGCTGGGGCAAGGATTTCGCATCGCGGATGAAGGACAATGGCGTGCGGGGCGCTGCGGCCGAGAACATCGCCGAAGGCCGCTTCGACCAGCAAAAACTGTTCGACATCTGGATGCATTCGCAGGGCCACCGGCGCAACATGCTCGATCAGGATTTCAGCCGCTTCGGGCTCGCCTATGTCCGCGACGGACGTGATCCCAACCTGCGCTATTGGTCGCTGGTGCTCGGCAGGTAGCGTCTTGCCAAGGCCGCTTCGGCTATTTCGCCAGCACCAACCGGCACGCCAATCCCAGTCCATCTAGACGGCAGGCGGACCGCCCGCCCACGGCTCAGTCCATATGCGCTGCAGGCGCGCCGCCGGCCGGACCAGCCTTTGGCTTGCGCAGCAGGAAGACGAACGGGATGGCGGCCAGCGTCATCACCATCAGTATTTTGAAGTCATTGACGTAGGAGATCATCATCGCCTGGAGATTGACCATGCGATCGACCTCCGACAGTGCCATCAGATCGCCGCCCGCGGCGGCCGGCGAGACGGCCCAGAGATTGGGATTGAACGGACTGATGAAGGCCGAAAGCTCGGCGTGGTTGATTTGCGTGTTGCGCACCAAGAGCACCGTCACGACCGAGACGCCGATCGACGAGCCGAGATTGCGCACCAGGCTGAAGAGCGCGGTTGCGTCGGTGCGGTAGCGCGCGTCGAGCGTGGCGAAGGCGACCGTCGACAGCGGCACGAACACCATTCCCATGCCCAGGCCCTGGATCACGCCGGAGCTGATGATAAGCCAGTTATCCATCTGCGGGGTGAAGCTCGCCATGGTGTAGAGCGACTGCGCGGTCAGCAGAAAACCGATGACGACGAGAATCCTGGCGTCGATCTTTCCCATGATGCGCCCGACGACGAGCATCGAGATCATCGTGCCGATACCGCGCGGACCGATGACGATGCCGATGGTGATGGTCGGATAGCCGAAGATGGTCGACAGCATCGGTGGCAGCAGCGACATCGAGGCCAGGATGAGCACACCCATGACGAAGATGAACGCCAGCCCGGTCACGAAATTCTGGTCGAGGAAAATCTTCGGATCGATGAAAGGATGCTCCGCGGTCATCGTGTGAATGATGAACACCCAGAAGCCGGTGATGGCCAAGCCGAGTTCGATCCATATCTCGACCGAGGAAAACCAGTCGACCTCGCCGCCGCGATCCAGCATCAGCTGCAGCGCGCCGACGCCGAGCGATATCATGGCGAAGCCGAAGAAGTCGAAGCTGCGCACCCGCCGGGCAATGGCCGGTAGATAGGCCGCCATGCCAAGGAAGGCGACGATGCCGACCGGCAGGTTGATGAAGAACACCCAGCGCCAGTTGAAATTCTCGGTCAGCCAGCCGCCCAGAGTCGGGCCCAGGATCGGCCCCAGCATGATGCCGGCGCCCCAGATCGCCATTGCCTGGCCGTGGCGCTCCTTGGGATTGATGTCGAGCAGGAATGTCTGCGACAGCGGTACGATGGCGGCGCCGAACACGCCTTGCATCAGCCGGAACAGCACAATGGTTTCAAGGCTCCATGCCAGGCCGCACAGCATGGAGAAGATGGTGAAGCCGACCACCGCCGTCAGGAACAATTCCTTGCGGCCGAAGCGGTCGGCCAGCCAGCTGGTGACCGGCGTCATGATGGCTGCGGCGACGATATAGGAGGTCAGCACCCAGTTGATGTTGTCCGGGGAGGCGCCGAGGTCGCCTGTCATGGTCGGCAGCGCGACATTGGCGATGGTGGTGTCGAGCGCCTGCATGATCGTCGCCAGCATGAGCGCAACCGTGATCAGGCCGCGATGCGGCACTTCTCGAAATGGCTCTGGCGTGCTCATGATGCGGAACTTCCAGCAGGTAACAAAACCGTGTACACAGGGGTTTCCGGGCGGCAAAAGCCTTCCGTTGAGAGACCTTCATCGCGGTGGGACGCGATTATCGATGTGGGGGTTACATCGACCGAAAGTCTCTGATGAGCGGATGCCTGCCGCCCGGAAACACGAGGACCGAAGGGTCCGTGTCGAAGAATTCAGATTTCAGCCAGGCCGCGACGCGGCTTGAACCGACGCTGATCCTTCTCACTCCTCCCCTCAGACCAATCCTTGGCTGTCCGCTTCACCTGCCTGGCGCCGTGGACTTCCGCCGACTTACTGCACGACCTCGCCAGCCGTGGCGTGGCCGAATATGGCGGGAAAGCCGCGGGCAACGCCGGTATCGACGGTGACCGAGGCGCTCATGCCGGTCCGCAGCGCCATCTTGGCGTCGGGATCGGTCAGTTCCAGTCGCACCGGGATGCGTTGCGTGACCTTGACCCAGTTGCCGGTGGCGTTCTGGGCTGGCAGCAGCGAGAATTCTGCCCCCGTTCCCGCACCGATCGCCTTGACCGTCGCCTCGAACGTCTTGCCCGGATAGGTATCGACGACGATCTCAGCCTTCTGGCCCGGCTTCATGTTGGTGAGCTGGGTTTCCTTGAAATTGGCATCGATCCAGGTGTCGTTGGTCTCGACCAGCGAAAACAGCGGCGTGCCGGAGCCGACGAACTGGCCGACCTTGAAGGACGAGGCCTGGGAGATGACGCCATCGGCGGGCGCCTTCACCGTGGTCCGCGCCAGGTCGTAGGCGGCCTTGTCGCGCGCGGCGAGCGCGGCCATCACGGTCGGATGCTTGTCGGTTTCGATATCGGGGTTGCCGCCGAGCGCGGCCTTGGCGCTGATGATGCCCTGCTGGGCGACGGCGACCTGCTGCTTTGCCTTGTCGAGGTCGTTGCGTGCCTCGTCCAGAGACGATTTGGCGTTGATGCCCTTCTGCGCGAGATCGGCGGCGCGGTCATACTGCGACTGGGCGTAGTCGACCTCGCTGCCGGCGGACTTCTCCTGTGCCATCGACTGGCTGTATGCGGCGCGCAGCTGCTCGACATTGAGGCGCGCGGCGGCAACCGCGGCGTCGGCCTGGGCAAGCGCGATCCGGTAAGGCTCGGGATCGATGGTGAACAGAAGGTCGCCCTGCTTGACCATCTGATGGTCTGATATGGCAACCTGGACGATGCGGCCAGCCGTGTCCGAGGCGATCGACACCTTGGCCTGCTGCAGATTGGCGTTCTCCGTCCCCTGATAGCGGCCGCCGGTCACCCAGACATAACCACCACCGATGACCAGCGCCGCCGGCAAGACAAGCATCAGGAGGAAGCGGCCCATGCGGCGCTTCTTCTTCGTCGCCGGAACCGGCCCCGCGGGCGGAGCTACCGCGACGGGAGCGGCGGCCGGCTGGGCCGGGGCTTCCATCTCGACCTTGGCGGCGTTTTCGTCGACTTTGGCTACCGCGTTCATGCTGCTGCGCCTTTCGTAGGCTCGATTTTTTCCGAGGTATCGCCGTCGGCGAGGTTCTGCGCCATCGCATCGAGCGCCCTGATCAGGACGCGACGGTCCTCCGGCGAAACGCCGACGAGCGATTCCTCATAGACTTCGCCGGCCAGGCTCTTGACCTCGGCATAGGCGGCGCTCGCCTTGGCCGTCGGAAAGATCATGCGTACGCGGCGGTCGGCGGCGTCGGCGCGGCGCTCGATCCAGCCGCCCTCCTCCATCCGGTCGACGAGGCGCGAGACGCTGATCGGCTCGATTTCGAGCAACTCCGCGAGCCGGGCCTGGGTAACGCCCTCTTCCTTGGCGACGCGCACCATCAGGCGCCATTGCGCCGACGACAGGCCGAGCCCGCTGGCACGCGTCTCGAAACGCTTGCGCATCAGGCGCTGCACGTCGTGGATCAAAAATCCCAATCTGTCGATGCCGTCGGAAACCATGAGCGGTATATATAATAAGCGTGCTTACTATTCAAGCGCCACGTCGTTCAAAAGCCGGCAAATATGCATGCCCACCGTGAGCGTCGACGATTGGTCGACGCCTCAGCAACCGATGCGCGGCAGCCGGGCAGCGAGAGTCGCTGTTTTGGGCGCTGCAGCCGCTGGTCGCACATGACATATTGATGTACAGCCGCAGGTCAGGATCGGGGGATCGACGCCATGCCGACGCTTTACGCGCTCAAGCCGGCTTTCCAGGGAAGACTGCGGCCGTTGGTCAACCAGCTGGCGGCGAACGGCGTCACCGCAAACAGCATCACCATCCTGGCGGCCCTGATGTCGATCGTGGCTGGAGCGGCCATCGCGACCCTGCACGAATGGCGCTGGCTGCTGCTACTCATTCCCGTGGTGCTGTTCGTGCGCATGGCGCTCAATGCGGTGGATGGCATGCTGGCACGCGAACATGGCCAGGCTTCGACGCTCGGCATGTATCTGAACGAGATTTGCGATGTCGTTTCGGACCTGGCACTCACCTTGCCTTTCGCGGCCTTTGCGCAGTTCAGCGCATGGGGCGTCATCGCCTTTGCCATCGCCGCGGTGCTGGCCGAGTTCGCCGGCGTGCTCGGCATCGCCGCCGGGATCGGACGCAACTATGCCGGTCCGTTCGGCAAGAGCGACAGGGCGCTGGCGCTGGGCGTGGTGGCGGTCCTGTGCGCTGCCGGGCTGTGGCCGGTATCCATCGCGCCTTTTGTGTTTCCGGCCATGGCAACGCTTTCGCTGCTGACCGCCATAAACCGGATACGCGCCGGTCTTATTGGCAGCGCCAGCTGAGCACCGGGGGCTCGCAATGCCGCCAGAGGGGAAGACGATGATGCACGGACCAATTGCAGCGGTTGCGGAGAGCCCTGGGCGGCAGGCACAAGAGCGTGTCTTCCACAGCCATGACGGAACGGAAATCTTCTACCGGTTCTGGCCGGCGGCCTCCGCCGACGCCAAGGGCGCGGTGGTGCTCTTCCATCGCGGCCATGAACATGGCGGCCGCATGGCCCATCTCGTCGACGAACTGCAGATGCCGGATCATGCCTTCTATGCCTGGGATGCCCGCGGCAATGGCCGTTCGTCCGGCGAACGCGGCTATGCTCCGTCCTTCTCGGCGCTGGTGCGCGACATCGACTGCTTCATGCGCGAGATCGCCGCCAGGGATGGCTTCGCCACGCAGGACATCGCGCTGATCGCGCAGTCCTTCGGCGCCGTGCTTGCCGCCGCCTGGGTGCACGACTATGCGCCGAAACTGCGCGCCATGGTGCTGGCCTCGCCGGCCTTTTCGGTCAAGCTCTACGTGCCCTTCGCCAAGGAGGGCATCGCGCTCTGGCAAAAGCTCAAGGGCCGTTTTTTCGTCAACTCCTACGTCAAGGCGAAATTCCTGACCCACGATCCCGTGCGCATCGCCTCCTTCGAGAGCGATCCACTGATCACGCGGCCGATCGCCTCCAACATCCTGGTCGAACTCTACCAGCATGCCGCCCGCATCGTTTCGGACGCCCGCGCCATCACCGTGCCGACGCAACTTCTGCTTTCGGGAAGTGACTGGGTGGTGCGCCACGCCCCGCAGCACGAATTCTTCGTCAATCTCGGTAGCCGGACCAAGGAGCGCCACGTGCTGCCGGGTTTCTTCCACGACACGCTGGGGGAGCGCGACCGGGCGCAGGCCCTCGACCTGATCCGGCCGTTCCTGGCCAGGCAGTTCACGGCGCGCGATGCACCGGTTGACCTGAAGCAGGCTGACATCGCCGGCTACACGCGCGACGAGGCCGACAAGCTTGCATCGCCACTGGATCTGTTGTCGCCCAGGGGCTTCTATTGGGCATTCAGCCGCGCCTCCATCCGCATGGGCGCCTGGGTCTCGTCGGGCATGAAGGCCGGCGTCACCACCGGCTTCGATTCCGGCTCAACGCTGGACTATGTCTACGAGAACAACGCGCGAGGGCTGACGCCGCTTGGCCGCTTCGTGGACCGCATCTTCCTGGAGGCCATCGGCTGGCGCGGCATCCGTCAGCGCAAGCTGCATCTGGAAGAACTGATCGGCACCGCGCTGTCGACACTCAAGGCCGCCGGCCGCGCCGCCCACATTCTCGACATCGCCGCCGGCCACGGCCGCTATGTTCTCGATGCGATCGTGAAGAGCCCCGACCAGCCGGCAAGCGTGCGCCTGCAGGATTATTCCGACCTAAATGTCGGGCTTGGCCGCAAGCTGATCGCCGAGCGGCAATTGCCGGCCAGCATCTCGTTCCAGCGCGCCGACGCTTTCGATGCCGACATGCTCGCCGCTATCGATCCGGCGCCGGACCTCGCCATCGTTTCGGGCCTTTACGAACTGTTCTCCGACAATGCCATGATCGCGCGCTCGCTTGGCGGACTGGCCCGCGCCATGCAGCGGGGCAGCCTGCTCATCTACACCAACCAGCCCTGGCATCCGCAGCTCGAGATGATCGCGCGCAGCCTGACGTCCCATCGCGGCGGACAGGCATGGGTCATGCGCCGGCGCACGCAAGGCGAAATGGACCAGCTCGTCGAAGCCGCCGGTTTCGAGAAGCTCGACCAGCGCATCGACCAATGGGGCATCTTCACCGTCTCGGTCGCACGGCGCCTGTAGGACCAGCCGAGGCATGCCGACTAACCCCGACGCTTCGCAACCCGCAGCCATCCTCGCCGCCGAACCCTATGGCCGTGTGGTCGTCAGGGCTGCATTGTGGCTGGCGTTCCTGGCGCCGTTCTTCTACCTGACCTATGGCTTCGCCAACTGGCTGGCGTCGCGGCGCGACGATGTCGGCAGCATCGTGTTCTCCTGGGAACACAGCATCCCGTTCGTCGCCTGGACCATCCTGCCCTACTGGTCGATCAACCTGTTCTACGGCCTGTCGCTGCTGCTTAACGACAACCGGCAAGGGGTCGACCGCCTGGCCGGCCGCTATCTCACAGCGCAACTCGTCGCCGTCACCTGCTTCATCCTGTTCCCGCTGACCGCGACGTTCGTGCGGCCGGAAACGACCGGCCTGCCGGGCTTCATGTTTGCCGTGCTTGGCGGCTTCGACAAACCGTTCAACCAGGCGCCCTCGCTGCACATCGCCCTGCTGGTGATCATCTGGGACCATTGGCGCCACCGGCTCGGTCGCCTTCTCCTGCCGCTCTGGCACGGCTGGTGCTTCCTGATCGGTGCCTCGGTGCTGACGACGTGGCAGCATCATTTCATCGACATCCCGACTGGTGCGCTGCTCGGTCTTTTCGCGCTCTGGCTGTTTCCGCGCAACGGCGAATTGCCGTTTTCAGATGCCCGGCTGACCAACGATGGGAAAGCCCGCCGGCTGGCACTGTTCTATGCACTGGGCGCCGTCCTTGCGCTGGCTGCCGCCGCGTTCGGCGCGCTCTTTTCAGCCGTCGCGCTCTTCCTGCTTTGGCCAGCCTTGGCGCTGGCCATCGTCGCGCTTGCCTATGCCGGGGCCGGCCCGAAAGTGTTCCAGAAATCCGCGGATGGCAGCATCACGCTCGCAAGCCGCATCCTGCTCTTGCCGTACCGACTTGGCGCCAGAATAAACATTCGGGCCTGGACGCGTAATCTTGCTCCGCAGGTGGCGGTTGCCGACGGCGTCTTTCTCGGGCGTTTTCCCACGGCAAGCGAGGCCAACGGCTTCGGCACGGTCATCGACCTCGCCGCCGAACTTGAAAGGCCGGCGGGAGCGACTTGCCGCTGGATCGCCTTTCCGATGGTCGACCTGTTGCCGCCGCCGTTGATGATGCAGCAGCAGGCAGCCGGCGCGCTGGAGAAAGCGCGCCGCGACGGCACGGTGCTTGTCTGCTGCGCGCTCGGTTTCCAGCGCAGCGCCGGCGTCGTTGCCGAATGGCTGGTGGCGAGCGGCAGGGCCAGGACACCGGCCCTGGCCCGCGAGATGCTGAGCGACGCCGGCCGGCCGGTCCATCTTGTCGGGGCAACGGAGCGGGCGGCATCATGACCGGCAATGCCTATCAGCAAAGCACCGATCGCTTCGCCCACCTGTTGATGCGGCAGGCCGCGTGGCCGGCCGCACTCGTTCTGGCCGCGAACATGCTGGCGCCCTTGGCCGCCCGGGCGCGCGGCGCCTTCGAGACCTTGCCCGCGGCCGTGGCGCTGTCGCTCGCTGCCGTCAGCGCGGTTGCGGTGCTGGCGCTGTCGGCCCTGCTGGCATTCGACGCGCTGCTGTTCCGGCTGATGGCCAGCCATGACGACGAGGCTTCCGCCGGCGCCGCGGTGGATGACATGTTGGCGCGCATGCGCCTGAAGCCGCTGCCGCCTTCCGCACGTTCGCTCGACGAACGCATGGCCGGCACGCGCCGGCTGCTGACCAGGCAACGCATAGCCCTTGGCCTGTTCGTGGCGATGCTTCTGGCGGCCGGATTTTGGGCGCCGCGATGAACAAGCTCTCGCTCAAGACCTTCACCCTGCTGCAGACGGCGACCTCCGTCGGCCTCTCGGCGCTTGCCTGGGTGGTGACCGGGGTGCGTCCGATCTGGAATGGCAGTCTGCCGTCGGACAAGCAGCGCATCTATTTCGCCAACCACACGAGCCATGGCGACTTCATCCTTTTGTCGGCGTGCCTCAACGAAAAGGAGCGCGCGATCACCCATGCCGTGGCTGCCGGCGAATATTGGGGAAAATCGCGGCTGCGCCGCTTCATCGCCGAAGACATGCTGTCGTCCGTGCTCATCAACCGGCAATGGACGAAGCCCGAGGAAAACCCGATCGAGATCATGCTGTCGGTTCTCGACCAGGGCCATTCGCTCATCCTGTTTCCCGAGGGCACCCGCAACATGACCGACGAGCCGCTGCTGCCTTTCCGCTCCGGGCTCTACAATTTGTCGATGGCACGGCCGCAGGTCGAGTTGATCCCGTGCTGGATCGAGAACATGTCGCGCGTGCTGCCCAAGGGCCAGTTCCTGCCGGTCCCGCTTTTATGCCGCGTCGTCTTCGGCGCGCCGGTGGCGATTGCCCCCGGCGAAGAGCGGCGCGCCTTTCTCGAGCGAGCCCACGCCACGCTTCTGGCGCTCAACCCGCGTCCCGAACGAGACGATTGATGCGCCACGACATCTCCATCCTGATCATCGGCCTGCTGGCGGTGCTGACGACCGCCAGCATCGTGGCCGCGATACTTTCGGCACGGGCGCCGAAGCCACTCAGCTCGACTCTGGTCAATCTCACCCAGCGTATCAATGCCTGGTGGGTGATGGTCGCACTGATGACGGTCGCCTTCTTCTTCGGCCGGTACGGCCTGACCATCCTGTTCGCGCTGATTTCCTTCGCCTCCCTGCGCGAATTCGTGACGCTGACGCACACGAGCCGGAGCGACCATTGGGTGCTGCTCGGCATGTTCGGTATCATCATCCCGTTTCAGTACTGGCTGGTCTGGACCGCCTGGTACGGGCTCTTCGTCATCTTCATTCCGGTCTATTGCTTCCTGCTGATGCCGGCCATCACCGCGTTGCATGGCGACACCGAACGCTTTCTCGAGCGGATCGCCGCGCAGCAATGGGCGGTGATGATCTCCGTCTATTGCGTCAGCCATGTTCCAGCGCTGCTGACGCTCGATGTGCCGGGCTTCGAAGGCCGCAATTTGTTGCTGATCGCCTTCCTGGTCATCGTCGTGCAAGGCAGCGACGTGCTGCAATACATCTTCGGCAAGCTGTTCGGAAAACACCGGTTTTCGCCGACCGTATCGCCGTCGAAAACCTGGGAGGGCCTGATCGGTGGAGTGGTGTCGGCGAGCCTGCTCGGCGCTCTTCTGTCGTTCGTGACGCCATTCACGCCCCTGCAGGCGGCGTGTGTCGCCTTCGTCGTCTGTTCGATGGGGTTTCTGGGTGGGCTGGTCGCCTCGGCCATCAAGCGCGACCAGGGCGTCAAGGACTGGGGCCATCTGATAGAAGGCCATGGCGGCATGATGGACCGTACCGACAGCCTGATCTTCGCTGCCCCCATCTTCTTTCACATCGTGCGCTATTTCTGGACGGTCTGAGACGGCAAGCTCTGGCCTCTTTGTTTTAACGCAATTCCGGACGGAAAACCGCTTCACACTTTTCCTGAAATTGCTCTTGCGGTCAGAGCCGGTTTCTCACGACCAGCGTGACGACGAAGAAGGCGCCGAGCGAGCTGGTGATGATGCCGATCGGCAGTTCCTGCGGCGGCAGCAGGGTTCGCGCCAGAAGATCGCTTGCCAGCAACAGCACCGCCCCGAACAGCGCACAGCTGGCGATCAGGCGCAGATGCAAGGGACCGGCCAGCGGCCGCGAGAGATGCGGGATCATAAGCCCGACAAAGCCGATGACGCCGGCGACCGAGACGAGAATTGCCGTCGAAAAGGCGGCGACGAGAAACGTCGTCCTGCGCATCCGCGCCACCGGCACGCCAAGGCTTTCGGCGGCACTTTCACCCGCCAGGAAAGCGTCCAGCCTGCGGTGGTTCCACAGCCCGTAGGCTGCAATCGTGCCGGCGCCCAAGGCGCCCAGCCAGACATTGTCCCAGCGCGCCAGCCCGAGCCCGCCCATCGTCCAGAACAGCACCGAATGGGCGGCGCGCTGGTCGCCGGCAAAAACCAGATAGTTGGTCAAGGCCGTGAACAGGAAGGAGACGGCAAGGCCGGCGAGGATCAGCCGTTCGGGTCCCTGCCCCCTCACCCGCGCGACCAGCAGCAGGACGATGCAGGCGGCCAGTATGCCGCCGGTGAAGGCAGCGACCGGCAAGGTCCAGATGCCGAAAGTGTCACCAAAGACGGTGATGACGGAAACGGCACCGGCCGCCGCCCCCGACGACAGGCCGAACAGGAAGGGATCGGCAAGATCGTTGCGGGTCACCGTCTGCAGCAACGCGCCTGTTATGCCGAGGCCGCCGCCGACACACACCGCCAGGATCGTGCGCGGCAGCCTGAGATCGACGACGATCTTGCCGACCGGGCCAGACACCTGGTGTTCGTTCAATCCGACGGCCTGGCCAAGCGAGGCGATGACGTCGGTGAGTGGGATCAGCGTCGAACCATAGGCGATCGACAGCAGCACGAGGCCGACGATCGCCATCGTGCCCGCCACCATCGCTAGCGCGAATGCCTTGTGTCCCGAAAGCGCGCCGGATTTATGCCCAGGGGCAACAAGCATCAGAACGCTTCCGGATGCATCGCCCTGGCGATCTTGCCGATCGCCTCGATGTTTGCCGGCCCGGGCGTCAGTTCGGCATAGCGCAGCGCCACGAAGCGCTCGTTCTTGACCGCGTCCGTCTCCTTCATCGCCGGGTGCGCCTTCAAGAAATCGAGCAGTTTCTTGTAGCCGCCGCCATCCTGGTAATCGAGCAGGATGAGGAACTGCGGATTGCGCGACGCCACGGTTTCCCAGTCCGTGTTGCCCCAGCTGGTGTCCATGTCGGCCATGATGTTGTCGCCACCCGCCGCCGTGATCATGGCGCTCGGAATGGCGAATTTGCCTGCGGTGAACGGCTTGTCCTCGCCTGAGTCATAAAGGAATACCCGCGTCCCCTTTCGGTCGCCAACCTTGGCGATGATTTCCGCGAGTTGCGCCTTCCAGCCGGAGACAAGCTTCTCAGCGTCCGCGTCCTTGCCGAATATCTTGCCCAGCTTTTCGACGTCGCCATAGAGCAGGTCCATCGAGGCGGCCGAGCGGTTCTTGTCGAGATGGACGCAGCTTTCGGTCAGCACCAGCGTCTTGATGCCGTGCGAGGCGAGCGTGTCGGGCGTCACGTCGCCACCCGGCTTCATGCCATAGTACCAGCCGGCGAAGAAGAAATCGGGCTCGACGGCGACGAGGTTTTCGAGCGTCGGGTATTTGGGCGCCAGTTCCGGGATGGAACCCTGCTCGGCCTTGAACTCGGGGCCGACCTTGTACCATCCGGTGATGCCGGTCAGGCCGACGATCGACGGCTGCAGCTTCAGCGCGAAGGCCATTTCGGCCATGTTGAGATCATGGATGACGGCGCGCTTGGGTGGCGCGTCGAAGGTCAGCGGCTTGCCGCAGCTGTCGACGGTGACCGGGAAGGCGAAGGCTGCCGGGCCCAGCAGCAAGAAGACGAGCGACAGGGCGAGGCGTTTCACGGATTTTGCTCCTTGGCTGAACAGTGTAGGATGAGGGATGGGCTCGATCAGGAAGGCGGCGCGGCGCGGTTCGGAACATCGAACACCATGAGTTCGCGGTCTTCGGTCGGATGGCGCAGGCGAAACACGTCGACGCCGAAAATCTCGCGGATCAGCTTTTGCGTCAGCGCTTCGCGGGGTGCCGCCAGCGCATGCAGCCGCGCCTCGTTCATCACCGCGACCCTGGTGGCGAAGGGCGCCACCAGAGCCAGATCGTGCAGCACGGCGATCACCGTCATGCCGAAGCCGGCCACGAGCTCGAGCAGCTCGCCGCGGGCGCGCGGATCGAGATGGTTGGTCGGCTCGTCGAGGAACAGCACTTTCGGTTGCTGCGCGATGGCGCGCGCCAGTTGGGCGCGCTGGCGTTCGCCGCCCGACAGCGAGCCGATGGTGCGGCCAAGCAGCGGCAACAGGCCGGTCCGGCGCAACGCGTCGACGACGATGTCGCGCTCCTCGCTCCTTCGTCTCAGGCCGGCATGCGGGACGCGGCCGAGCTCGACATAGTCGATCACCGCCAGCCGCGGGTCCGGCTGGTCGGTCTGGCCGACGACGGCGATATGCAGGGCCCGCTCGGCGGTCGCGATACGGTCCAGGCGGCGCCCGCCAAGCTTCACCTCGCCCGCACTTGGCCTGAGCATGCCCGACAGCATGCGCAGCAGCGTGGTCTTGCCGGCGCCATTGGGGCCGATGATGGCAAGGCGATCGCCCGAGGCCACCGACAGGCTGACGGTGTGGACCAGATGCCGGCCATTGACCATGGCGCTGAGGTCGCGCGCTTCGAGGAGTGGCATTGTCATCGGCTGTTGCCCGGAAACTTGGCCGGCCCGGGAATGCGGGCCAGTGTCTTGCCGGCCAGTCGCGGCGGACGTTGTCCGGAATTGCACCAGCCGTCGGCGAGCGAGGCGTAAAGTCGGGCAAATCGCAGGAGATCGCCGGCGTCGGCCTCGGCGTCGATGGAGCCGAAGAGATAGGAGGCCTTGCCCGGCGCCTGGAAGGCCACCGTCAGCGGCCGCGCGCAGCCCGCCATGCATTCGACGCCTTCGACCGTGAAGCCATGCGCCACGGCGGGTTCATGGCAGGCTGCGAGCCGGGAGCGCAAATCGACGCACAGGCTTTCGCCCGACCTGATGCCGGTCGGACGTCGCGGCAAAGCGTGCACACGATGATACGATGATCGATGGCGCCGTCCAACTTTCCGTCACTTTCAAAACTGGCGACGGAAGGATGTTGGCGAGCCGGCCGACAAGACCGACGTCCACGCCTCCTCCCGGCACACCCCGTCCGGTCAACTCAGTTGATGGCAGGTCTCCTGGCTCGCGGGTCTCGGCGCAATCCAGCCTTCCCAGCCTTGCCGGCCAGTGGCATGTCGGATCTTGCTCACCGCTTACAGTTGCGGGGGCAGCCACGGCCTCGACCTTTTGAGGTCTCACCGTGTTCCCTTTTCACCCCTTGCCTTTCGGCGCGGGGACCATCACGCACCCACCGTAGATTTCCGTCGATCGCATCGCAATGAGTTTTTTGCGACGCCGTCGCCACATGCTCCATATGTAATAACATTACGTTTGAAGCGATGTTTCGCGGCGATGTCAACCCCTGTCGTCGCGCAATGCGGCTTCGGCGCGGCTGCGGTTATTCAGCCGCGAGCGGTCACCAGGCAGCAGGCATGACACCTGGCCGCGGTCGCCGAGGAACCGGCCTATAGCTTTCTGAAAAAGCCTGACAGAATATTCGGACCCGCTTCGCCCGGCCGCAGTCTGATCCCGTCTTCAAAGCAATTCAGCGTCACGCATTCGAAGCCGTAATGCGCGAGGAGCGCCACCAGCGAGTCACGGTCGAAATGGTGCACGTGCTCGTTGGGCAGACGCATGCGCCACGCCCGGAACCACGCTTCGCCGTCGGCGCCGAGTTCACGCCAGCGGCAGTAAGGGACGGCGATGGCCAGGTGGCGGGTCTGAAGGCGGGCGAGGAAACCCAGATCCGGAATGTGCTCGAGCACGTCGAACATGGCGACGAGATCCCACGAGCCGGCGAGCGCCTCGTCCCAATCGACAAAGCGGACGCCCTCGGGCAGCGGAAATCTGGTGATGTCGCAGCCGGCACAGTCGGCAACCCCGGTAATTTTGGCGGCCTCGACAAAGGTGCCGGTGCCATAGCCAATCTCCAGCACGGACCGCGGTAGTTCACCGGTGATCCCCAGCACCCAGCCAAGCCGCTGATAGCCGAGCTTGATGGTCCGGTCGCTCAGATCCTCGTAGTAGGAAATGTACTGCTTGTCGTATTTGATCGGTGTGACGTCGATCTGGTGAATCACGCCAAACCGGTCGGCCTCGTAATTATCCAGCATTCGCGCCCCCTTGGGATTACGGATCCTTACATGACGGGGTTAAACGCAAAGTAAGCGACTGGGGTGGCGGGCCGAAGCTGGCACGAGCACGACCAGATCTAGCAATAGCAAAAAAGCAAGGCCCCGCGCGGGGCCCTGCTGTCTCAACCTCAGCGCCGAGCTCTAATCACCCCTCACTTCCCCATCAGCTGCTTGGCATTCTCCGCCGTGATCGCCGTCGTCTCGACCGTTACCGTCGGCTCCACCGAGGTCGAGCAGTCGAGCAGGATCTTCTTCGACATCTCGATCGCTTCCTTCGCACCCGTCGGGTAGGTGAAGGTTGCCGCCCAGTCGCCCTTGGCGACGGCCTCGATGCCGCCGGCCGGTCCAGGCAGGCCGTCGGTGCCGATGATCTTGACGTCCTTGCCGGCTCCCTTGGCGGCAAGCAGCGCGCCGGCCGCCATCATGTCGTTGGAGGCATAGAGCACCTTGATGTCGGGATGCGCCTGCAGCATGGCGGCAAAGGCGGTCTGGGCTTTGTCCGGCACCCAGTCGGCGGCCTGCTCGGCGACGACCTGGATCTTGGCATTCCCCTTGACGCCGTCCTTGAAGCCGTTCAGCCGCTCCACCGCCGGCGTCGAGCTCGGCAAGCCTTCCAGCACCGCCGCCTCGCCGCCATCCGGCAGCAAGGTCTTGGCGGTGTATTTGCCGGCCTCGAGCGCAATCTTGTAATTGTCGCCGCCGATGAAGGCGGTGTAGTCCTTGCCGGGATCGCCGACCGTCTTGCGGTCGAGCTCGATGACCGGGATGCCGGCATCCATGGCGCGCTTCACCGCCGGCGTCAGCGGCGCCGCCTCGAAGGGCGAGATCAGCAGCAGATCGACTTTCTGGGTGATGAAATTGTCGACCTGCGAGGTCTGCGTGTTGACGTTGCCGGCGCCGTCGGCGATCTGCAGCGTGAAGCCCGGCACGGCCTTGGCCGCCGCCGTCAGTTCGTCATTGACATGCTGGCGATAGGGTTCGGCGTTGTTGGCCTGCGAGAAGCCGATGATGAACTGGCCGTCCTTGGCGCAGGCCTTGACCATCGGGTCGGCGGCCTGGGCGGCTCCTGCAATGCACAGGCCCGCGCCTGCCAGAAGCACGGCATGAAGCGTGTTCCTCGTTCCTTGTCTTGTGGTTTTCATACTCGCTCTCCTCCTCGTCGGGCCGGGGGGCCAGACCTTGGTTTGACTTCGACTTTGTTGCCGCCTTCCTCCTAACGACCCAACCCCTCGCGGCGGCGAACGAGGGATTGAAGCACCGCCGCCAGCACGATGATCGCGGCGGTCGCGAGCAACTGCATGGCGGGCGTGATGTTGTTCAGCTGCAGGATGTTGGCGAGCGCGCCGAGCATGATGGTGCCGGCAACGGTGCCGACCATCGAGCCGGCGCCGCCAAACAGGCTTGTGCCGCCGATGACCACGGCGGCGATCGCGGTGAGCTCGTAGCCCATGCCGTCATTGGCGCTGCCGAAATTGAACTGGCCGGCATGGACGATGCCGGCAAGGGCCGAGGCAAAACCGGTGATGGCATAGACCGAGATCTTCACCGTCGAAACGGGCACGCCCGAAATTCGCGCCGCGCGCTCATTGCCGCCAACGGCAAAGACATAGCGGCCGAAGCGCGTCGTGTTGAGCACGATCGTTGCGATCGCGGCAAAGACGATAAAGACGATGGTGGCGACCGGCACGGTGTTGTTGAACAACCGCTCGCCGAGGATCGCGAACACCGGCGGTGCCAGGCCCGGTCCGTCGCCATAGGAAATGTTGATGTACTGGTTGCCCGAGACGACCAGCGCCAGGCCGCGCGCCGCCTGCAGGCCGGCGAGCGTGACGATGAACGGCTCCAGCCGGAAGCGGGTGGAGATGGTGCCCTGGATGGCGCCGAAGACGATGCCCATGATAAGCACGGCGAGGATGGTGGGAATGAGCCCGAAGCCACCCGAGATCATCATCGACGCGGTGACGACGCTGGACAGCCCGAGCACCGCGCCAACCGACAGGTCGATGCCGGCGGTGATGATGACGAAGGTCATGCCGATGGCGATGATGCCGGTCTCCGAGACGGCGCGCACGATGTTGGCGATGTTGTCGGGATCGAGGAACAGGATCTGGCCGTGCCGGCGCGGCGAGAAGATGATGCCGCCGATCGCCACCACCACCAGGCCGATCAGGCTCTGGAAGCGCACCACAAGGGCGAGCGGATCGCGATGCTTTGGCGCTGCCGCCGGCACAGCCGGGCTCGCTGCCACCGAAATCTTCTGTTCAGACATCAGGCCTCCCTGCCATTTGCCGCGTCAAGCACTGTGTGCTCGTCGACGCCGCCGATGAATTCCGCCACGTTGCGCCCCTGGCGCAGCACCACGATCCGGTCGCACAGGCCGATGAGCTCCGGCATCTCGCTGGACGCGACCAATATGCCGAGCCCCTGCGCCGCCAACTGCCTCAGCCGCGCGTAGATCTCGCCCTTGGCGCCGACATCGACGCCGCGAGTCGGCTCGTCGAGCAGCAGCAGCCGGGGATTGCCGAGGATCTCCTTGGCCAGCACCACCTTCTGCTGATTGCCGCCGGAAAGCGCGCCGACGGCGATGTCGGGATTCTTCGGCCTGATATCGAACTGGCCGAAGGACTGCTTTACCGCATCCGCCTGGCGGCGCTGCGACATCAGGCCGAGGGGCGAGATGCGGCGGATCACCGACATCACCAGGTTGAGGCCCACCGCCATTCTGAGCATCAGCCCGCTGCCGCGCCGGTCGTCGGTGACGAAGGCGATGCCGGCCGCGCGGGCCGCCCTGATCGAATCCAGCCTTACAGGCCGGCCATCGATGGCGACCTCGCCTTCCCAACGGCCGGACAGGCCGGTGCCATAGAGCGCGCTGAGCAGTTCGGTGCGCCCAGCCCCCATGATGCCGGCCAACCCGACGATCTCGCCCGCCTTGACGTCGAGCGAGACGCCGCTCGGCGGCTGCCAGCCGGCGCTTTCATGGGCGAGCCTGAAGCTGGCATCGCGCAAGCTGAGCAGCGTCTTGCCGGCCTTCGTCGACCGCTCGGGATAAAGCTCATCCAGCGGCCGGCCGACCAGAAGCCGGACCAGTTCGGCCTGCGGCGCGTGCGGCTCGGTGACGCCGGCGACGCGACCGTCGCGCATGACCGTCACCCGGTCGGCGATCTGCGGTACCTCCTCTAGGCGATGCGAGATGTAGACGATGCCGACGCCGCTGGCGGCGAGCTTGCGCATGATGTCGAACAGCCTGTCGACCTCACCTACCGTGAGTGCCGCCGTCGGCTCGTCCATGATCAGCACGCGCGAGGCGTAGGACAGCGCCTTGACGATCGCCACGACCTGGCGCTGGCCGATCGACAGGTTCGCCACCATGCTGGCCGGATCGATGGCCAATTCGATGGCTTCGAGACGCTTGCGCGCTTCGCTGCGCATTGCCGGCACGTCGAGGAAACCACCCGGCCGCATCAACTCGCGGCCAAGGAAAAGGTTGGCGGCGACGTCGAGCGTCGGCACCAGGTCGAGTTCCTGGAAGATCGTGGCGATGCCGGCCGCCTGCGCCTCGCGCGGGTTGTTGAAGGCTACCTGCTTGCCGTCGATGTGGATGGTGCCCTCGTCCGGCGTGTAGACGCCTGACAACAGGTTCATCAGCGTCGATTTGCCGGCGCCGTTTTCGCCAAGCAGGGCATGGATCTCGCCCGCCTTGAGGTCGAAGTCGACGCCGCGCAGCGCCTGGACGCCGCCGAAGCGCTTGACCGCGCCGGTGACGGAAAGCAGCGGCGCGCTCATGCCGACCTCATGGGGCTGATCTCATGGGAGGCCGGCCTCGCGCAGGACTCTCGCACCTGCAGCGCCGCCCGCAGCCGCACCGCCTGCGGCTCCAGGTCGGTCGATGCGATGCGAGCGCACAGCAGGGCTGCCGCCTGCCGTCCGATCTCGGTGCAGGGTTGCGCGACCAGTGTCAGCCGCGGCTCGAAGCAATCGGCCCATTCGAAGTCGTCGAAGCCGGCGAGCGAGAGGTCGCCGGGGATGCAGAGCCCCCTCTCGCGGATGGCGCGAACTGCCCCGATGGTCGTCATGTTGTTGCCCGTGACCAGTGCGGTGGGCGGCGACGGCAGAGACAGGATCGCATGGGTCGATGCGGTCGCGCTCGCCGTGTCGACATTCTCCGGCGAGACATAGTGCGGCAGGCATTCAAGTCCATTGGCGACCAGCGAGGCGCGAAAGGCCTCGACGCGTTCGCGCGTCGTCGCCAGGCCCGGCTGGCCGGCGATATAGCCGATGCGCTTGTGGCCGAAGGCGGCGACATGGTCGATCAGCGCGCGCATCGATGACTGGTTCTCGACGCCGATCTGGTCGAAGCGCTCGTCGGCGAAACGGTCGATGAGCACGCAGGGCAGCTTCTTCTCGGCCAGGTAATCGATAGCGCGCTGCGGCGCGCCCGACGGCGCCAGGATGACACCGTCGACGCGACGCTGGTGGAACGCGCGCACCACCGAAAGCTCGCGGTCGGGGTCCTCCTGCGTGTCGGAGAGGAAGACCATGAGGCCGAGGCGCGCGCATTCGGCCTCCACCGCGCAGATGATGTCGGTGAAATAAGGGTTGGAAATCGCCGAGATCGCCAGGCCGACGCTGTTGGTCGAGGCCACTTTCAGTGACCGCGCCAGCTCGTTGGGCTGGTAGCCCATCGCGGCGATCGCGTCATTGATGAGCCGCGCCTTCTCCGGCGAGACAAAGCGGGTGCGGTTGATGACATGCGAGACGGTCGAAACCGATACGCCGGCGCGGCGCGCGACCTCAGCCATTGTCGGCATGGCGGCTCAAATGGAGTGCTGGCAAGCGCTCCTCCCTGATGATGCGTTCCAGTCCGCTCTCATTGGCTTTGGCGGATTTCGGCAGAGCATATTGTCATCGAAACGTTTGCGCAATCGATTCGATGACTTTGTTCGACGAAATTCGCGCGCTGCGCAATTTCGATCAAATTGCCACGGAAGAAAGCGGCAAGATGGTCCGACCCAATGCGAGAAGCCCATGAACCCGACCGAGAAAGCGCTGTGGTTTGTCGAAAGCCATCTGCCGGAGGCGATTTCGCTCGACGACGTCGCTCAAAGCAGCGGTGTATCGCGCTTTCATGTGACGCGCGCCTTCGGTGCCGCCACCGGCCGCTCTGTCATGGGCTATATGCGCGCGCGCCGGCTGACTGAGGCGGCACGCAGGCTCGCCGACGGGGCGCCCGACATCCTCTCGGTGGCGCTCGATGCCGGCTACAACTCGCATGAGGCCTTCACCCGGGCCTTCCGCGACCAGTTCGGCACGACGCCGGAACTGGTGCGAGCGCAAGGCTCGACAAAGACCCTCGACCTCGTGGAGCCGATCCTGATGGACCAGTCCTTTCTTGCCAAGCTCGAACCGCCACGCTTCGAGACCAGCCGGCCGTTCCTCATCGCGGGGCTCGGCGAGCGCTACAGCTGCGAGACCAGCGCCGCCATTCCGATGCAATGGCAACGCTTCAGCCCCTTTATCGGCAACATTCCGGGCGAGACCGGTGACTTCGCCTATGGCGTCTGCGTCAACGGCGACGATGCCGGCAATTTCGACTACATCGCCGGCGTCGAGGTCTCGGACTTTTCCGACCTTCCCGGGGAATTCAGCCGCGTGCGCATACCGGCTCAGAAATATGCGGTGTTTTCGCATCGCGAGCACATTTCGACCATCCGCCGCACCGTCAACACGATCTGGAACAAATGGCTGCCGACCTCCGGACACGAAATAGCGGACGCGCCGGAATTCGAACGCTATGGCCCGGAGTTCGATCCGCGCAGCGGCAATGGCGGACTGGAGATCTGGATACCGATCAAGGGTTGATCGGCGCTATAATTCCAAATCCCATGTCTGCCCGACCAGATCCTTGCCGAAGGAATGGTGGCGCTCTTCGTCGATCAGCTTGAAGCCCGCCGCCTGATAGATGCGGCGCGCCGAGCCCAGTATATCGTTGGTCCAAAGCGTCAGCGTCTTGTAACCTTTGGCTCGCGCGAAGGCGATGCACTCGTCGACCAAGCGCCCGCCGATGCCAAGGCCGCGTGCCGAAGGCTCGACATAAAGCAATCTGAGCTTCGCCACCTCGGGCGACTTGCGCACGACGAAGACCGAACCGACGACCTCGCCATCGCGCTCGGCGATCCAGCTGCGCTCCCATTTCGGGTCGAAGGATTTGACGAAGGCCGCGAGGATTTCGGCGACCAGCGCCTCGTAGGTTTCGTCCCAGCCATAATCCTGCGCGTAGAGCATCCCTTGCCGGCGGGTGATCCAGCCGATGTCGCCGATCTGCAGCGGCCGCAGCAGATAGGGAATTTTCGGCTCTGCGCTTTCGTCCAGCAGTGCCTGGATAGTCCGCATGGACTTCACCAGCCGGTCCTGTTCCGAAACAGGCAGCCGATCGAGCAAGGCCGCGACCTGGTCATGCGAATCCTTGTTCAACGGCGCAAATGCATTCCTGCCCGCCGGCGTCAGCGCAATCGAGGATTGCCTGGCATCCGAAACCAGCGTCGACCTGGAGATGAGGTCATGGCGTTCGAACTTCTTCAGCAAACGGCTGACATAGCCGGCGTCGAGACCGAGATCGCGCCCAAGGTCGGTCGCGGTCAAACCGTCGCGGTGCGCCAGCTCGTAAAGCACGCGCGCCTCGGTCAGTGAGAAGGCGCTTTTCAGCAACCCTTCGTCGAGCAGGCCGATCTGGCGGGTGTAGAAGCGGTTGAAAGCCCGCACCGCATCGATCAGCTGCTTGTTCGGCGCTTCGTTCTTGGGGTGATGGTGAATCGTCATGGTCATCTCCTGCCTTCACAGGATCAACCATTTACTTGACTTAGTCAACTATATCGACCTACCCGACGCGATCACATCATCGGCAACACCGGCCAACGATCAACGATCCTGCCCTGGGAAAGCACCGCGATCGGCCCGAATTGCTGCAGCACGGCCTCGCTCTGCGTCGGCCGCAGGAACGCGTAGTCGCCTGGTTTGGCGACGCTATCGGCAGGCAGGCCCATGAATTGCTGGTTGGAAGACAGGCCGAGCAGGCGATTCGTCCTCATGCCCTCGGGAAAGACCGGTTCGGCCATCCATTTGCCGCCATAGAGATAGCAGCCCTTGCGGGGGAACCGGCCGAGCGCCTGCAGCAGGCGGGAAACAGCCGGCGGACCCGGCAGCATCGGCTCGGCCATCTTCAGGATCGGCGTCGCGATGAAGGCCGCCGGCTGGAAACCGTCGAGGCCAGGCGTGTCGAAATCGCTGGGCAGCACGAAGGCCGACCCCATCGACACTTCATTGGCAATGCCGCCGTGATGCAGCAGCGCGGTCTTGCTGCCGCCAATGTTCAGGATGCGGCGCCCGTCCGGGCCGAGGCGCGCCACGAAAGCGGCGGCCCGCTCCGAAGCCTGCGCCAACGCCTTGGCCGGCCCGCCGAACAGGCCGGGAATATGCGGCGCGTGCGCCTCATAGGCCATGACGCCTTCGCAGCGCAGTCGTTTGTGGGCCGCCATGGCGCTTAACGCTTTCGACAAGGCCTCCGGGTTGGCGAAGCCGCCGCGATGCAGCCCGACATCGATCTCGAAGGCGATGCGCAGTTCGATATCGAGTTCGATCGCGAGAGCGCCGTATTCCGCCAGTCTTTCGTCACTGTCGATCAGCCAGCAGACGCGCGACCAGTCGGCGCCACCCTTCACCAGTGCCGCCCTGGCCGCCCCGATCGGCATCGGCTTGCCGAACAGGAGACCCGCATCCGGAAACGCCTCCAGCACCGCCTCACTGATCGGTGGATGAAAGGTCATGAAGCGGCCGGTTCCGAGCGTCTTGCCGATATGCGCAAGCAGCGGCAGGCAAGCGAGCGACTTGTCGACCAGCCGCACGGCAAGACTCGGGTCAAGCCTGGCTTTGACCAGCGCAATGTTGCCATCCAGCCGGTCGAGGTCGAGCAGCAGGCAGGGCTGGAAGATGCCGGCGGTCTTCAGTGCTTCGGAGAGCGCGGCAAAGTAGGCACTCATCGTTCGATGCCAAAAGGACTGGGTTCGATGCCAAAAGGACTGGGTTCAATGCCGAACAGCCCTGCCATGTAGGGCGAGACGAATCGGTTTTGCGGATCGATGTCGCGGCGAACCGCCATGGCGTCGTCCCAACGGGGATAGAGCTTCTTGAAATCCGCCGCCTTCAGGCCGTGCATCTTGCCCCAATGCGGCCGGCCGCCATACCTGCGGAAGATCGGCTCGGCCGCCTGCATGAAGGGCAACGGATCGCTCGCCGCGTCGTGGTGGACGGCGATCGAACAGGTCGGCCTGTTGTAGAAGGGCGAGAGCCAGAACCGATCAGCCGCGACGCTGCGCACCTCCATTGGGAAATAGACTTCGGGAAAGTGCTTTTCGGTGAGCGCGATGATCTCGGCGAGCGCCTTCGGCCCCTCCTCGAAGGGAAGGTGATATTCCATCTCGTTGAACTTGGTCTGGCGGTCGCTGGCATAGACGTTGAGCCAGTCCTGCACATAATCCTCGGCCGGCACTTTCGCGACGGCACCGAGGATCAGGCGGCGGCGCAGTGACGGCAGCCAGGCGAGCCCGGTGCGCAACCGGCGCAGTGTGCGCAAGGAGCCTTCGTCATCGTCGGTCGGGCGCGTGGTGGTCGCCTCGGTGCTGAAGTCGCTGGCGATGAACTGCGCGTAGCCGGAAAACGGAATGTAGTAGAATTCGGCCGAGCGGTGCGCGGTCATCATCTTTTCGAAATCGCGCAGCATGTCACCGATCGGCAGCACCCATTTGCGGCGGCGCAGCCGGTAGGTCGCGATGTTGTTCAGCGTCACTTCGCTCAGGACACCGAAGGCACCCAGCGCGACGCCGATGGCGTGGATCATGTCCTGATCCCCTGCCCTGGTGAAGTCGCGGACCTTGCCAAGCCCGTCGACGATCTGCACCGTCTCCAATTGCGTGTGATAGGCGCCGAGCGTCGGCCCCGAGCCGTGGGTGGCGGTTCCCAGCGCGCCGCCGATTGCCTGGCGGTCGATGTCGCCCATATTGGGCAGGCCCTGGCCGATGCCTTGCAGGATGTGCATCAGCGAGCCGAGCCGCGTCCCTGCCTTCACGCGTGCCTGATGCTTTTCAGCGTCATGCGAGACCAGCCCTTCCAGCTTATCCAGAGACAGGATCGTGCCCTCGGATTTCACCAGTGGGGTGAAGGAGTGACCGGCACCGACGACACGGACCGGGCCGGGTGCGTTGCGAACGAGGTCACCAACTTCGCCGGCATCGGCGGGGCTGGCGATCAGCCGCGGCGCGGCAGTGACAAAACCGGACCAGTTGCTCCAGATGTTCGACATGGCGCTCACGCAACAACCCGGCGACGCCGCGCCACGAGGATGAACAGGCCGAGCAACAGCACACTGGCCAAGGCACTGCCGGCAGCGAATTCCGGAACCGGGCGGAAATCCTTGCCGTCGATGAGCAGCGACGCCGCAACCGGCCCGATCGCCAGGCCGAAGAGCTGCGCGGCCGGCACCAGGAGCACGGCGGTGCGGGTGTCATCGGCCGTGATCGCCAGGCGGATCTGGTAGGGCACGATGAACAGGAGAATGAAACCCATGACCAGGGCGGCGACCCAGAAGGTGGTGAGGCCAGGTCCGCTGGCCAGCACGAGCGAGGCGACAAGCGCGACAGTGCCAATGAGTGCGATGGCAACCCGATAATCGATGCGCGCCTCGAACACGGTCGCCGTCATCGCGCCCAGGACCTGAACCGCCAGGCTGGCCGAGACGATCAGGCCGACTGTGCGGCCGTCAATGCCGAATTGGGCGCCAACCGGTTCCAGAAACGCCCAGACCGAGCCGAAGAACATGAAATAACAGAAGACGCACAACAGGGCGGTAATCGAAGGAATCGTCAGCACATTGGCGAGGTTCTCGTCCTTGGGCAGAATGGCGTAATCGGTGGGGACGACGAAGGCGACGATGAGCGACAGGACGCAGACGACCGCGAGAATGAGGAAGCCGCCGGCCGATCCGGCGGCCGGGATGACATAGAGCGCCAGCAGCAGGGCAAGCGCGCATTGCGCCAGCGTCTGCATGGTGACGAAAAAGCCGCCGATGCGTTCGGCGCGCCGCGAACGGGCGATCAGCTCGGTGGCGACCGCGACAAGCCCGCCTTCGGCAAGGCCGGCCAAGGCGCGTGCCGCCATCAATGCATTGGCCCCGGCGGCATAGGCCGTCCAGACATTCGCCAGCGCCAGCAGGAGCAGCAGCACCGCACTTTTCCAGCGCATGTTGCGGGCCGAGAGCGCCATCGCGACGGTCGCCGAACCGACGGCGATGGCGATCATCTCGGCGGTGGCGACCAGCGCCAGTTCGTCGCCGCTGACATGGCCCTCCGTGTAGAGAGCGCCGAGCAGCACTGGCTGCAGGCCGAGAATGAGCAGGCCGACCGAGCCGATCCACAGCGCCGAGGCAAGCTGCCCGCTGGTCGGATTGCCGACCAGCCAGTCGCCGCTTCCGGCATGCGCGTCACCAGATGCCAAAGCCGCCTCCCAACGTCCCTTGTCGCACGGCAAAAAAGCTGACAATCTGTCAGTATTTTAGAAACTGATACTTGATCATATTTTTTGTCAACCAGAATTTGGCAATTCGTGCGAAAGACCGGTGTATGGTGGAAGCAAGGCGAACAGCGACCGAACCGAGGCGCAAGCCCAAGCAGGAGCGCAGCCGCGAGCGCATCGATGCCATCTTGTCGACGACCATGCGGCTGATCGGCGAGAAGGGCATCGACGCCGTCACCATGAAGGAAGTCGGCGCGTTGGCGGGCGGACCAATCGCCACCGTCTATCACTACTTCCCCAACAAGTCGGCGATCCTGGCGATGCTCTATGAGCGGTTTTCGGAGGTGAGCCGCGCGCGATTGACTGATATCCTCGCCGATGTCCGCGAAGCCAAGGACGTCATCGCCGCCGCCGACCGGTTGCTTGACGACTACCTCGGCCGCGTCGCCGGCGATCCGGCCATCCAGGACCTGCAGAACGCCATCCAGGCCGACAAGGCGCTGAAGAATCTCGACATCGCCGAAACCCGGCATCAGGCCAGGATGTTCTGCGACCATGTCACCACCTTGATCGAGCCGGGCAAGCATGAGCAGTTCGAACGCATGGTCCTGTTGATCTTCCAGCTCGCCGGTGGCGTGGTGCGCCTGGCGCTCGCGCAGGGCCAGCCGGAAGGCCGCCGGACCATCGAGGATTACCGGTCGATCATCCACACGCAGTTGCGGTTGTTTCTCTAAGCCGCAATCCGTGGAAAAAATTACCGCCTTTCGAGGCTGCCGCGCGCCTTGACTCTCGCAGGTCGGCGGCCTATTTCAACGCCACGTTAGCACTCGCCCTTGGTGAGTGCTAACTATATGTCCGGCTTCGCCGGACGGAGGAACTGTTTCTCACCGTTCTCATTCGAGGAAGAAAAAATGGCAAAGTCGAAGTTCCGCCCGCTTCATGACCGCGTGGTCGTTCGCCGGGTCGAATCCGAATCCAAGACCGCCGGCGGGATCATCATCCCGGATACGGCCAAGGAAAAGCCGCAGGAAGGCGAGATCATCGCCGTCGGCTCCGGCGCGCGCGACGAAAGCGGCAAGCTGGTCCCCCTGGACGTCAAGGCTGGCGACCGCATCCTGTTCGGCAAGTGGTCGGGCACCGAAGTCAAGCTCAATGGCGAAGACCTTCTGATCATGAAGGAATCCGACATCATGGGCATCATCGGCTGATCATCGGCCTCACCGTCAACTGAATTCCGGGCTTTATCGCAAGCCCCTGCCAGGAGCTAAAAATGGCTGCTAAAGACGTAAAATTCTCCCGTGATGCCCGTGAGCGCATGCTGCGTGGCGTCAACATCCTCGCCGATGCGGTGAAGGTCACGCTCGGCCCCAAGGGCCGCAACGTCGTCATCGACAAGTCGTTCGGCGCCCCGCGCATCACCAAGGACGGCGTCACCGTCGCCAAGGAAATCGAGCTTGAGGACAAGTTCGAGAACATGGGCGCGCAGATGGTCCGCGAAGTTGCTTCGAAGACCAACGACATCGCCGGCGACGGCACCACGACCGCGACGGTTCTGGCGCAGTCGATCGTCCAGGAAGGCCACAAGTCGGTTGCCGCCGGCATGAACCCGATGGACCTGAAGCGCGGCATCGACCTGGCCGTCACCGAGGTCGTCGCGGCGCTCGGCAAGGCCGCCAAGAAGATCAAGACCTCCGAGGAAGTCGCCCAGGTCGGCACCATCTCGGCCAATGGCGACGAGTCGGTCGGCAAGATGATCGCGGAAGCGATGCAGAAGGTCGGCAACGAAGGCGTCATCACCGTCGAGGAAGCCAAGACCGCCGAGACCGAACTTGAAGTCGTCGAAGGCATGCAGTTCGACCGCGGCTATCTCTCGCCCTACTTCGTCACCAACGCCGACAAGATGGTCGCTGATCTCGAGGACGCCTACATCCTCCTCCACGAGAAGAAGCTCTCCAACCTGCAGGCAATGCTGCCGGTTCTCGAAGCCGTCGTGCAGACCTCCAAGCCGCTGCTCATCATCTCGGAAGACGTCGAAGGCGAGGCCCTGGCCACGCTGGTCGTCAACAAGCTGCGTGGCGGCCTGAAGATCGCCGCCGTCAAGGCTCCGGGCTTCGGTGATCGGCGCAAGGCCATGCTGGAAGACATCGCCATCCTCACCGGTGGCCAGGTCATCTCGGAAGACCTCGGCATCAAGCTTGAGAATGTCGGCCTCAACATGCTCGGCCGCGCCAAGAAGGTGTCGATCTCCAAGGAGAACACCACCATCGTCGACGGCGCCGGCAAGAAGGCCGAGATCCAGGGTCGCGTTGCCCAGATCAAGCAGCAGATCGAAGAGACCACTTCGGACTACGACAAGGAGAAGCTGCAGGAACGTCTCGCCAAGCTGGCGGGCGGCGTTGCGGTGATCCGCGTCGGCGGTGCGACGGAAGTCGAAGTCAAGGAAAAGAAGGACCGCGTTGACGATGCGCTGAACGCGACCCGCGCGGCCGTGGAAGAAGGCATCGTTGCCGGCGGTGGCGTGGCCCTGCTGCGCGCTTCGGCCAACATCAAGGCTGCCGGCGCCAATGCCGACCAGGCCGCTGGCATCAACATCGTGCGTCGCGCTCTGCAGGCTCCGGCCCGCCAGATCGCCTCTAACGCCGGTGCGGAAGCCTCGATCGTTGCCGGCAAGATCCTTGAGAACAAGGGCGCGACCTTCGGCTACAACGCCCAGACCGGCGAATATGGCGACATGATCGCCATGGGTATCGTCGATCCGGTCAAGGTTGTCCGCACGGCTCTCCAGGACGCGGCCTCGGTCGCCGGCCTGCTCGTCACCACCGAAGCCATGATCGCGGAGGCTCCGAAGAAGGAGTCGGCTGGCGGCGGCATGCCTGGCGGCATGGGCGGCGGCGGCATGGGCGGCATGGGCGGCATGGACTTCTAAGAAGTCCATAAAGCACGCCCATGAACTACATTGCTCGAGCCCGCAAGCGGGCTCGAGTGGCGGCATGGACTTCTAATCCAAGCCACCTGGCTTATGCATACGAAAGGGCGGCAGCGATGCCGCCCTTTTTCATTGCCTCCTGCAACGGTAGCGACCATCGAGGTCTGCACCACTCGACGGGGCACTCGTCCTTTCTTGAGCAGTTTTCCAGCAAAATCAGAGGTTTCGACTAAGCTTTGACGGCGCTAGGTGAATTTGTCAGACAATATTTTTTAACACATTCGCGATTACTAAAGGGCGGGAGCATGGCGAGGTTGCTCCGCGTACGGCGTGTCGGGTAACCATCGATGCAATTTTTCCGGCGATTTTTGCGAAACCGCGACGGCAACGTGCTGATCATCTCGGCACTGGTGATGCCGGTCCTGATCGGCATGGCCGCCCTGGTGACCGAATATGGCGCAGCCCTCGTCGAGCGCGCCGACAATCAGCGCGTGGCCGACCTGTCAGCCTATGCGGGCGCCCTCGCCTACAATGTGAACAAGTCCACCTCGCAGATGACTGCCACCGCGGTTGGCGTCGCGGTGCTCAACGGCGTTCCCGCCGCCAATGTACAGGTGAGCCTGGTCGCCTCCCCGAAAACGACCGGCGTCAACGCGGTTTCGGTGTCGATCAACACCTACAGGACGCTGTTCCTGGCACGCGTCCTGAACGATCGCCAGCAATTGCAGATCTATGCCAATTCGGTGGCCGAGCTTGGTGCGCAGCCGCAAACGCCCGGATGCATGCTCGCGCTCGACGGCACGCAGACCGGCCTGACGCTGAGCGGCGGTACCTCGATCTCGGCGCAGAAATGCACCGTCTCTTCCAACAACACGGTGACCGTCCCCTGCGGCACCAGCATTTCGGCGCTCGGCGTCAACTACAATTCCGCCGCTGCCCCGAGCCAGCCTTGCAACGGCATCACCGGCCCAGGCGGGGCGACCGCGGTGATCACCAAGAAATCCACCCCCGACCCGCTGGCCGGCAATGCCGCGGTCACGGCCGCCGTGGCCCGTATTGCAACGGTTGCGGCGCTTTCGACGACAGCCGCGCCAACAGCGCCAACCACTCCCAACGGCAACAACATCGACTTCGGCTGGAACACAGGCCCCACCCAAGGCCAGGCAAACGCGCTCGGCTGCACCGCCAGCTGGGCATCGTCGTCATCGACCTGGACGCTGGACTGCGGCGGCAAAACCACGGTCAACCTGGGCACCGTCACCATCGGCGGCGGCATCAACCTCAACTTCGCCACAAGCGGCGCGGCAACGACAGTTTACAATATCGCCGGCGATCTCACGACCAGTGCCACCACCAATTTCGGGCCAGGCACCTACAACTTCGCCAAGACCCTCACCACGGCCGGAACCACGACGTTCGGGGCCGGCACCTACAATTTCGGCAAGCAGGTGACCGCCGCCGGCACAACGACCTTTGGCGCCGGCACGTTCAACTTCGCCAAGGGGCTGACCACCGGCTACGGCACCACCACCTTCGGCGCCGGCACCTTCAAGATCGGCCGCAGCGACACTGCCTGCAACGGCTCGGGACAGGTCAGCATCTGCAACGCGTCCGCCTTGACCTTTGGTGGACCGAGCACTTTCGAGCTCCCCGGCGGCTATACCAACACCGGAACGCTCACCTTCGGCTCGGGCACGACCAATTCCTACAAGATCGGGCCAGGCAGCAATGGCGACGCGATCACGCTCGGCGGCGGTTCGACAACGATCATGGCCGATGCGACGGGCGCCAGCAGCGTTTTCCAGGTCGTCGGCAATGTGAACGGCGGCGGCGGCGGCAGCTGCTTTGTGGTCCCGGTCGCGGCGCAGCACGACATCGCCGGCAACTTCATTGGCTCGGGCGCCATTTTGCTCGGCGCCGGCGTCTACACCGTGGACGGCTATTTCGCGCTGGGCGGCAATGGCGGCGGCAGCGCCAACTGCAACGGCAGCACGATCAGCGTCAGCGGCGCCAATGTGACGCTTGTCCTGTCAGGCAAGGCCAAATCCAGTTCGGGAAGTTGTAACGGCTATGTTTTCTGCGTGGCCGCCGGCTATAGCAACATCGCGCTCACCGCACCCCAGTCGGGAGCGACGGCGAAGCTGGCGGTGATCGGCCCCACGGGCAGTTCCAACACCGGCGGCGCGACCTTCGCCGAAGGCGGCTCCAACGCCCAGATATCGGGCGCATTCTATTTTCCCTATGGCCCGATCATCATGAATGGCGGCTCGAGCGTGCTGGGATCGAACACCGACCCGAGCAAGTGCCTGCAGATGATCGGCTCACGCATCACGCTATCGGGCGGCACCACAGCCGCATCGGAATGCATCGCGGCCTCGAGTGCCGGTGGCAGCAGCAAGGTGAGCCTCGTGCAATGAGCAAGCAGTCACGCCTCGGCCACGCCAGCCGGCGTTTCGCGTTCACAGACTTCCTGCGGCGCCAGAAAACCGGCGTGTCGGCGGTCGAGTTCGCTTTGGTCAGCCCCGTGCTGCTGGTCATCCTGGCCGGAACCGTCGACATAGGCGGCTCATTGAAGGCCAAATTCGAACTGAGCTCGGCGGTTTCGGCTGGTTCGAACTATGCGCTGCTCAATGGCGACAAGGTCAATTCCACCGGCGGCGGCGCGCTGGCCGGCAACATTGCGACGGTGGTCACCAGCGGTCTGAGCGGCAATGGCGGCAGCATTCAGGTCGTCATCAACAACGGTGCGGCACTTGCCTACAATGCCACCACATCCACGGCCACCCAGAGCGGCACGGTCGCCAATGCCGATCTCTGCTATTGCCCGGGCAGTTCCGGGGCCGTGGCCTGGAGCACCCCGATGGCATGCGGCAGCATCTGCAGTGGCGGCGGCATTGCGGGGAAATTCGTAACGATCACGGCCAGCAAGCCCTATACGCCGCTTTTCGGCGGCTTCGGCATCGTCAGCAACGGCAACATCACGGTCAAGTCGGTGGCGCAGCCGCAATGAGCCGCCGCCGATCCTTCCTGCGCGACAGATCCGGTGCCAACGCCGTCGAGTTCGCCTTGCTGTCAGTGCCGTTGCTGCTCGTGCTGATGGGCACGTTCGAGTTCGGCCGCATGTACTGGGCCCAGCATGTGCTGAATGAAATCGCCGCGGCAGGGGCGCGTTGCGTCGGCGTGCTGCAGAGCGGATGCGCGCAGAACGGCGTCTACGATGCCGCCAGCGCCATCAGCTATATCAGCAGTCGGGCGGCAACCGACGGCATCGTGCTCAGCAACGCCAACATCACCGTCAGCAACAACACCACCTGCTCGGGCCTGTCCGGCTTTTCGAGCGTCCAGGTTTCCTACAAATTCACGACCGTGCTGCCGGCCTTCCTGACGTCGCTGGCTAACGGCCCGAACCTCAGCGCCAGCGCCTGCTTCCCGAACCAGGGGGCTTGACTTCAGACACCGGCCTCCGCGCGTCGCTGAACCTCGCCGGCAAGCACCGCGGCTTCGATCAGCGCCGCGACCTCGTCCGCCACCGCCTGTAGCGGGGCGCGGTCCCGGGTGGCGCGGGCGATCACCATCAGCCCTTCCAGCGACGATTCGACCAGCAGCGCCAGAGCGTGGGCGCGGCCTTCGGGCACTCCGGCCCTGACGAAGGCCTCACGCAACAGCCCTATCCACTGCTCGAAGGCCGCGCGGCACAAATCCGCCAGCTCCGGCACGTCGGTCGGTGAGTCCAGCACGACGGGCGCGATCGGACAGCCGAGCGAAAACTGGTTGTCTTCCAGCATGCGCCCCACCGCCTGGTAGATATGATGGACCGCCACCGCCGGATCCCTTTCGGCGGCCAGCGCTTCGCCCAGTCTCGCCGTCACCCCGGCAACGCTGTCACGCGTCACCTCGATCACCAGTTGGTCCTTGCCGCCCGGAAAATGGAAGTAAAGCGAACCGCGCGGCGCGCCGCTGGCGCTCAATATGTCGTTGAGCGATGTGCCGTGATAGCCGCGTTGCCGGAGCAGCAGCGCGGTCGTGTCGAGTATGCGGGTGCGGGTGTCGTTCGCCATGTCAACCTCTGTCAGCAGCAATCATTATAGGCCTTGCGCAGAATATGACAATCGGTCTACATAATATGTAGATCAGTCTACATATCGGAGGCAACAGCATACGCAGCTATCGTCTTGAAGGGTCGGGCGGGACAGAATGCCTGGTGATGCGGGACGAGTCACAGCCTCAGCCAAAACCGCATGAGATCGTGGTGCGTGTCCGTGCCGCCTCGCTCAACCGCCGCGACACGATGATCCTCAACGGCACCTATCCGCTGCAGCCGCGCCAGGGTGTCGTTCCATTGAGCGACGGGGCTGGCGACGTTGTCGCCATCGGCGATGCCGTCACCCGCTTCGCCGTCGGTGACCGTGTCACCGGCAGCTATTTCGCCCGCTGGATCGACGGCCGCATCAACGCCGGTCTCATCGACCAGCTCGGTTGCACGCTGGACGGCATGCTGGCGGAATACGCGGTTCTCGACGAACAATGGGCGGCGCGCCTGCCCGATCATCTCGAATGGCGTGAGGCGGCGACGCTGACCTGCGCCGGCGTGACCGCCTGGAACGCGGTGACGAGTGCCGGAATTCCAAAGCCAGGCCAATGGGTTCTAGTCATCGGTTCAGGCGGCGTCTCGCTCTTTGCGCTGCAGTTCGCCAAGCTGCTCGGCTGCCGCGTCGCCGCCGTCACCTCGCGCGCAGAGAAGGCCGACAGGCTACGGATGCTGGGCGCCGATCTTGTGATCTCGACGTCGGACATGCTCGAATGGGGTGCGGCCGTCCGCGACCAGACCGGCGGCATCGATCTCGTCGTCGAGACCGGTGGCCCGGCGACCTTCGCGCAGTCGCTGATCGCCAGCACGCTTTACGGACACATCGTGCTGCTCACGCTGCAGGATGCGAAAGGCGGATCGATCCAGATCCCGGCGGCAGTCTACCAGCGCAGCCTCGCCACCATCAGCCGCCTCTTCGTCGGCAACCGGAGCAATCTCGAAGCCATGCTGCGCGCTGTTTCGCAGCACCGCCTGTCGCCCGTCATCGACAAGGTCTTTGCCTTCAGCGAGGCCCGCAATGCCTATCGCTATTTCCAGCAGGGCGACGTCTTCGGAAAAGTGGTCGTCGACGGCGCCTGACCCATCGATGCCTCAAACCAAAGGAGAACGACAATGACAATTCGCGAAGCCTCGGCGAGGTGGCAAGGGACGCTGAAAGAGGGTTCGGGCAAGGTGAAGCTCGGCAGCGGGGTCTTCGAAGGCGCCTATTCCTTCCCGTCGCGTTTCGAAAACGGTCCGGGCACCAACCCGGAAGAGCTGATCGCCGCGGCGCATGCCGGCTGCTTTTCCATGGCCCTGAGCGCCATACTGGGCACAGCCCACCACATACCGACAAGCATCAGCACCGTCGCCAAGGTGCATCTCGGCGCAGCCGCCGCGGGACCGACGATCACCCGCATCGAGCTTGAGACGCAAGCCGAGATTCCGGGGCTTGCTCCGGATGAATTCCAGAACCTCGCGGAGAGGGCGAAAACGACATGCCTCGTTTCGCGCGCCCTGGCCGGCGTGGCCTCCATCACGCTCAAGGCCGAGCTCCTCGCAACCACCACCACGGCACACTGACATCAGGAGCACGAGATGAAACAGGACAGCATTATCACTCTCAACCCAGACGACCGCTCCGGACAGACGGCCGAGATCATGCGGCGCTTCAACGACGTGTTCCAGCTGCACGACCCGTCCGCACTTCCCGAACTGATTGCCGAAGAATGCGTCATCGAAAACACCGTGCCGGCGCCTGATGGCGCGCGTCATGCGGGGCGGCAAGCATGCGTCCAGCTGTGGTCGGCGATCGCCACCCAGCCAGGCACGCGCTTCGACCTCGAGGAGACCCTTGTCGCCGGCGACCGGGCGACCATCCGCTGGCGCTATTGGATGGCCGACGGTAACTCCGTCCGTGGCGTCAATCTCATGCGTGTAGAGGGCGGACGCATCGTCGAGGCGATGGGCTATGTGAAGGGATAGCCGGTCGCCGCTACCGGTCAGCCAATGCCAGCTTGGCGCCGAGCATGACAAACGCACCGGCGAAGGTTCGGCGCATCCAGGTCAGCACCATCGGCCGCGAGGCGACATGGCGGCGGATCGAAGCGGCGAAGATGCCGTAGCCGACGAAAACCACGAAGGTCAAAAGCATGAAGACGGAGCTGAGCTCCAGCATCTTCGACAGCGCATTGGGCTCGGTGGTGCTGACGAACTGCGGCAGGAAGGCGAAGAAGAAGATCGACAGTTTCGGGTTGAGCACGTTGACGAGGATGCCGGTGGCAATCACCTTGCCGGCCGAGCGCGGCGCGACATTATCCTCGACACTGAGGCCGCCCTTCTCCTTCAGCGTGTTCCAGGCCATGTAGATGAGATAGGCGACGCCGAGATATTTCAGCGTCTCGAAGGCGACCGCGCTGGTGTGCAGCAGCGCCGCAAGGCCGGTGATGGCAGCGGCCATATGCGGGATGATGCCGAGCGTGCAGCCGAAGGCGGCAATGATCGAAGCCCGCGCACCGCGCGAAAGTCCCGCACTCAGCGTGTAGAGAACACCGGTGCCGGGCGAGGCAACGACGATCAGCGACGTCAACAGAAACTCGATGCTCATGATTTCCTCCACGGCCCTGCCCGGCAAGGAAGCTATCGGGTGGCGCAAGTCGAGGCAAGCGACGGCGATTGGTGTTTTCCTTGCGCCGCAAAGCGGGGGATGGAACTACCCCACCGCCAGCCCGTGCGCGGCCCTTGCCATCAGGCACTCCTCGTCGCCAGGCATGCAGGCACGGCAGACATCCGGGCGCGTTTCATAGATGCCGCAAGCGGTCGACTTGCCGACTTCGCCGGTCAGGGCCGAACAGCGCACGCCCTCGCAGCGCATGCCGGACAGGTCGAGGGCAACATATTTTTCAGGAATGCGTTCGAGCTGCGCGTCATCCTCGGTGGAGAAACGCGGCCACTCGGCCGAATAGGAACAGCATGCGCCGCAGCTCTGGCAGTCAAAGAGCAGCGCGGCGTCACGTTGTGAGGAAAGGCTTGCGGCAGCGGCCAGGGCGAGCAGCCCCGGCCCGGCAGGATTGCGATCGGCGTCCCGCGGCAAGGTGCTATTTCTTCTTGCCTGTCTTGCGCGCCGGCGCTTCGACCGGTGACTTGAACAGATCGGTCGCGGGGTCGGCAGCTTCGCTGGCCTTCGCGGCGGCCGGCTTGGCGGGCTTTGCTGCGGGAGCCGGCGCCGCCGGCTGGTCCTTGGCGGAGAATTTTATGGCCATGTCAGTCCTCGTCGGCGAAACGCGATGATGGGGCGCGTGGATTGCGCAAGCGGCCGATCAGCGCCGAAACCGCCGTGATGTTCATTTCCTCTGGCGACCAGTTCCTGGCTTCCGCGATGTGATGCGGCGCCAGTTCGCGATGGGTGCTGCCGCTATAGGCGGCATCCTGATAGGTGACCCGCTCCAGGGTCTTCTTGTCCTCGCGAACGTATTCTATCAGGTAGTTCGGGGCTTCGGCGCGGCCGCGCACGCCGACGCGCACCTGGGCATCGCCATGGGCGCGCTTGCAGCGCTCGAGTTTTTCCAGCACGCGCCGGACATATTCGACCGGCTTGTCCAGGGTTTCGACCATGTCGGCGATGGTCGCATCGGCCGCGATCGGCGTTGGCGGTACGCGCTTGGTGGCCATCAGCGTTTTCCGGCTCTTTTCGGGCGCGCCGCAAGTGCGGCGGCCGCCGCCATCTCTTCGGCTTCCTTTTCCAGGCGCAGCTCGCGCAAGCGGGCCGTCTTGGCTTCCCGCGCCTCGCTGACGGCGTCGCGCTCGGATAGGATGCGGTTGAGCGACATCGACTGGGTTTGCGTCTTGCTGAACAGCGACACCGCCGGTTCGGCGGCGGTCTTCGAATGGTCGGTCAAAATCTTTCTCCTGTCAGGAGCCTAGTGCCGGTAGGGCGAGACCGGGTCGTCGGTCGGGACCACGCACAAAGCAACACGGCATCGGGGCAATACGGCGGCGGATTCAAATTGCCAAGCCGTCCCTTAGCACGTTCAGCCCGATGCGCAGCGCATTTTCGGCGGCAGCAGGCGTAATATGAAAAAGGCCAGGCACCGCCTGACCTTCCCTGGGGAGTACCGCGCATCCAGTGACATCCGGAAGGATGCACAGGGCTGGATCCGCAGGAAACGCTCCTCTCATGCGCATGATGCGCCTTGGAAACTCAGGTTTCCAGGGCCACGCGTCGGAATTCGCCCTGCACCGGTGCCAGTACATCCGTGGTCACCGGGAGGGCTGAATTCGTTCTTCAGGCCGCCTTCAACTGGTCGGCGGACATCTTGCCCGACTTGTTGTCGCGGACCATCTCGTAGCCAAGCTTCTGGCCCTCGACGATGTCGCGCATGCCGGCGCGCTCTACGGCCGAGATGTGGACGAAAACGTCGGCCGAGCCGTCGTCAGGCTGAATAAAACCAAAACCTTTGGTGGCGTTGAACCATTTAACTGTGCCGGTGCTCATAAACGAACCCTTTCCATGGCAAATATTCGTTAATCGCGGTGCGACTGCACAGCGATTTTTGTCTCGATTTTTGATGGGGAAGTTCGTCAAAGGCGCGCATGCGTGCGCGGATAACAAAAGTCGGTCAAACAAATATCGACATAGTTCTTTTAGACTGCTTTTGCCGCCGAGTCAATTTCTGGTTTTCCAAAAGCCCGGCTTCAATTTCAGGTTGTCACGCGAATAGAGCCTCAACCGATGAACGGCAGAAAGGCCAGGCTCCTCCCAAAAAAATCACACCACCTCCGGAACCAATCCCCTGCCAGCGCATTTCATTGGGGTCAGCAGTTTCAGAGAGCGATCTCAGGAGTGCTGACAAAAGGACGCCTCCCGCACAATAACCGGTGCGAGGGGCGTTCCTATTTGTGTCAGGCCCTCTCCCGGATCACGGTGGCGGCCGAGCGGGGCTCGCACGCTGGAGGCGCTGTGGCCAGAGCCGGACCGTTAGCTTTCGGTGTCGCCCTACATGATCGTGCTGATCATCGGCAGGATCTCGTAGCGGAAGCCGCGGCCTGACCTTGCCACTGGATCGCCATCGGTTATCGCCTTTGCGTCGGCCTCGCTGCCGGCACGCAGGATCAGCAGGCCCCAAGGACCGGCCGGATCGGCGACCGGGCCAGCCAAGATCATGGTGCCCTCGCGCAGCTTGGCGCGCAGGTAGTCGGCATGCCGGCTCATCAGCTCCCTTTCCTCGTCCGTCATGGTAAAGGCGAAGTCCGGCCGCGGCGGGATCAGCCGGCAATGGAAGATCCTTGTCGTCGCAGCTTCACGTGGTGCTTCGTTGCTGGCCATCGGTCCTCCTCCAGGAGCGAAACCTGATTGCTGTCCGTCGTTCGGTCTATTCGTCCGGCCCCGGCTCCGGCCATGGCTCTTTCGCCGCCTCCGCATACCAGTGCCGCATCGCCGGCATTGCCAGCACGGCGTCGACATAGGCCCTGGTCTCGGGCGCGAGCTCGCCGCCATAGGTGTCGAAGCGGGTGACGACCGGTGCATACATGGCATCGGCCGCGGTGAAATGGCCAAACAGGAACGGACCGCCCTTGCCGTATTTCTCGCGGCATTCGCGCCATAGCGCCTCGATGCGTGCCCGCTGCACCTCCCCTTCGGCGTCGAGCGGCTTGTGCCCCTTCGGCCGCCGCAAATTCATCGGCCAGCCATAGCGCACCTCGCGAAAACCGGAATGCATCTCGGTCGCCGCCGCGCGCGCCAAGGCACGGGCGCCGATACCGGTCGGCCAGAGCTTTTTCTCGGGAAACAGGTCAGCGAGATACTCAAGAATGGCAAGGGTTTCCCAGACGATCCTGCTCCCTCCCTGCAACGGCTTGTGATTCAGGACGGGCACCTGACCGGTCGGCGACACTTTCGCCAGATTGGCAAAGGTCTCGGGCGTACGCAGCCGCACAAAACCTTCCTCGAATGGTATCTCCAGATGCCTCATCGCCACCCATGGCCGGAGCGACCACGAGGAGAAGCATTTGTTGCCGATGTAGAGCGTGAACTCCGCCATTTTTCTCTCCATGCGCGCGGTGCGTCCGCGCAACCTATCCCGCCAGCCTTGCCACCGGAAGCGGGTCGCGCAGTCATCCTATTCCGCAACAGCGCCTGGATTTTAATCGACGGCGGCCCGTTTGTTCGCGGCGGACGAATTCCCCCGAATTCAAACTTCCAGGAGATGCGGAACATGGTGAACAAGGATCAGGTCGCCGTCTGGCCAAGCAGGTCAAGGGCGCGGTCAAACAGGCCGCCGGCAAGGCGACCGGCAACCGACGGACCCAGGCCGAGGGCATGGCCGACAAGGTCGCCGGCAAGGTGCAGAAGGCCTATGGCGACGTGAAGGACAAAGTCAGGAAGGCACTCGGATCCCGCATCGAGACATGTCGTGGCAATCGGAAAGGCGGCCGCAAGGGCCGCCTTTTTCAAGTGCTCCAGCCCTTGCTGAAAGCGTTGGTGAAGGTGACCTCGCCATGGTCGTCGGTCGCCTCGCCCAGCGCCACGTCCATGCCATCGCTGGTCACCCGGGCCACGGCGAACCCTCCCATATAAGCGGCCTTCGGCTTGAACAGGTCGAGCCCGTCACGGTGGTAGATCAGCGGGGTGTCATGCTGATGGCCGTGGAAGATGCCGACGACATTGTAGCCCTTCAGCGCCGCCAGCAGCGCCTGTCTGTCGGCCTCGCCCCACCAGTGCGGCGCACCGGCGCCGTCATCGTCATAGGTGCGCTTGGCAGGATCCCACCGCTCCGTCGAAAAAATGTCCCAGCCATAGTGCTGGAACAGGATGACGGGGCGGCCATCCGCCGCGTAGGTCGCGAGATCCTGCTTGAGCCAAGGCAGGCTCGAATCGGCGCCATGACCGATGTCGCCGGTGAAACGATGCGTCTGGACAAGGTGCAGGCCGCCCCAGTCCCATGAATAGCAGTCGGTGTCGACATCGTAGCTGGTGGCCGGCACAGGTGGTTTGAAGAACACGCCGGGGCGGTGGTTGACCTCGACGTAGTCGCGCAGTTCACGCCGGTACCAATCGACATGATGCGGCGGACCGTTCTGGTCGAGATCATGATTGCCGAGCCCGACATAGACCGGCATGTGGACACGATCCGGGCCAACGCCTTGGCTATAGCGCTGGCTGAACTGCAGCAGCTGCGTGCCCTCGCTCGGCTGGGTGATCTGGCCGCCGCCATCGTCGGTAATGTCGCCGCCGACGACAAGACCGAGCGGCATGCCGATCCGGTTGCCGGCCGAACGCAAGCCGGTGGCGACGCCGTTGATCTCGGCCGGCCAGTGCTTGTCATTGATGGCATTCAGCGCCGCGACATTGCGCAGCAGCGCGACGTCGGTCTTGCCCTCCTGCCGGCAGTTGGGGCTGAGGCCGCTCGCCATCCGGCAGGCATGGACATCGGCGATGAACAGGAAGGTGGCATCGATGGGCTGGATGCGCTGTCCGGTCTGTCCGAGCGCCGGGCGTGAAAGCGCGCCGGCCGCGACAAGACCCGCGGCCTGCATCAGAAAGCTGCGTCGTGAAAGCAATTGTGGCGCCCAGTGATTCATCATCGGCGGAATTTCAGCACAGGCGACGTCCGTCCGTCCAGTTTCGGCAATACCGTCACTGCCTTGACCATCGACATCGCCATGAACGTCTGTCAATTTCTACCTGCACTTGTATTCGCACGAAACGGAGGAGCGTCATGAAGCGCGCGCTTATCGGCATGGCATTGGCGGTTCTGCTGCCGGCGAGTGTTGCGTTTGCCGGTCCATGCGTCGATGCGAAGTCCGCGAAAAACGGGTTCATTCTGGCGAGGCCAGGCATCCAAAGCGAGTTTCGGCCCGCCGCGGGCGGGATGATCTCCGTCGCCAACAGCTATGAGTCGCAATCACCGCAAAAGCAGTTTCTGTATGCCGGCCTGATCGAGGTTTTTCGCGACAGCAACACCGGCCGGCTGGCAATGATCCCGTTTTCCGACCTGCGAAAACTGTTTCCGCTAAAGGCGGGAACCAAGAGCACGATCGAGTTCGTCGAGCTGTCGCCGGACAAGCAGCCGAGGGCCACCAAGACGCTGATCCTGGTCGTCAAGGGCAAGGAAACCTTCAGCCTCGGCGGCTGCAAATACAACGTCCTGGCGGTCAAGGAGACCTTCAAGAACGGAGCCGGCGAGACGCTCGACACGTTCACCGCGCTCTATGCGCCCGATCTGCAAGCCTCCCTTGCCCGACGCTATGATGAAGGCACCAGCGCGGAATCGGTCAACGGCTACGAGACGATCAAGCCGCTGGCCGAGTAGAGGTCCATGGCGCGCAGGAAGCCTTTGGACGGGTCTGATCAAAAGCGGCTTGGACGGAAGTTCGCAAGCAGCGGATGCTCAATGCCGCCGGCGATCTCGCCGGCAAGCAACTCGCCCGCGATCAGGCCAAGCGTTGCGCCGCTATGGCTGAAGGCAACATAATACCCCTGGATGTCCTTCAACTGGCCGAAGACCGGCTCGCCGTCTCCGGGGTTCGGCTTGGGTCCGACACCGTAGCTTTGCAGTTCCAACTTTGGATGTCCCTCGATGACATTCGAGGCCTCGTTGAGAAGCCCCTGAATGGTCGAAGCCTTTGCGCTATAGGTGCCGTCCGAATTGACCACCACCTCTTCTTCAGACCAGGCGGAATCGAGCGCGAGGGCTCCGTCGCGGAATTGCTCATCCGGCGATTGAAGGGAGATCCGCGACGGGCCGAAAGGCTCATTTTGCCAACATCGATCTTCGAGCGCGGCTCGGTTGGTCCGCCCCCGAACGCCATCATCAAGCGCGCCTAGCTGCGGCTCAGGCTTGGCCGAGTGCCGCCAGACAGTCGCGCAGCATGGTCGCGTCCTGCGCCGTCTTGGCCATCGACATGGCGCCGGAATAGCTGGCGACGGCAAGTGCCGCAAAATGCTGGGGATCGGTGCCTTGCTCCCCGCCCTCCTGCTGGTCGGCTCTGATCTTGTCGGCGATCGCCTGGCGCCATGCCGCAAAGATGCCGGCAAGGGCAGTTCGAAAATCCGGATCGGCGAGCGACAGTTCATGCGCCAGATTGTTGAGCGGGCAGCCGCGCACGAAACCCTGCTGTTCCAGTTCCGCCGCGACAGCCTCGAACACAGCCCGCACTCCTTCGCGTGCCGAAACCGCTGCCACTACCGGCGCGATCCATGTCGCCTCGACCGCTGCCGCCACACGCTCTTCGATCACCGCCAGGGCCAGCGCCTTCTTGGTCGGGAAGTGATGATGCAATGCGCCGCCGCTGACCCCTGCCGCTGTCATGAGATCGCCGAAGCTGGTCGCGTGATAGCCGCGCGCCTGGAACGCGACCTCGGCGACGTCGAGCACTTTGCAGCGCATGCCCTCGGGGTCGTTGACGCGCTTTCGTGGCCTTGGGCCAGATCGAATGGTCGTCTCTGCTGACATAGTCAGAGAATAGCATGTTGACAAAACAGGACAACCGGTTTGTTTATAAACAGGATGATCACCCTGTTTTTTGGAGACTTCCGATGAACCTGCCCCTGAACGCCGCTCCGCAGGCTGCAATGCTTGCCTCGCCCGTCGTCGAATTGCGGCAGTACACGTTGAGGCCCGGGCAGCGCGAAACATTGATTGCCCTGTTTGACCGCGAGTTCATCGAAAGCCAGGAGGCGGCTGGAATGACCATCATCGGCCAGTTCCGCGATCTGGACCGTCCGGACATGTTCGTCTGGCTGCGCGGCTTCGACAGCATGGACACACGCAAGGAGGCGCTGGCCGCCTTCTACGACGGCACGATCTGGGCGGCGCACCGCGACGCGGCCAATGCGACGATGATCGATTCGGACGATGTGCTGCTGCTGAAGCCGGCATGGCCGAGCGCCGGCTTCGACCTGTCAGGACTTCAGCGGCCGCTTTCTGCCGAGCACGAAAACTCCAGCAATGAGAACCGTTTGGGCGGTATTGTTGACGTCCGAATTCACCACTTGCGATCAGGAGCTGAGGCCGAATTCGCCAGTCGGTTCGCGGCGGAGGCGGCGCCCTTGATGAAGGCGCCCGGCGTGCGCCTCCTCGCCGCCTTTGTCACCGAACATGCCGAAAACAGTTTTCCGCGGCTGCCGGTGCGGGCCAGCGAGAACGTCTTCGTTTCCGTCGCCCGGTTCGACAGCGCCGAGGCGCATGCAAGCCAGGAAGCCGCCCTCGCCGCCGCGCCGGCATGGCAGCGCTTTTTGCGGGCAGTTCAGCTTGATCTGACCAAACCAACCGAGACCTTGCGGCTGTCGCCCACGTCGCGATCCCTGGTTGGGCGCTAGGCGTCGAATGCCCCGGTGATGGCCCGCGCGACAAAGGCCGGGTCCTCCCAATGCGGATTGTGGCCGCACGCCTCGGCACGCACGAGGCGTGCCTCCGACAGGCAACGCGACAGCGCCTGTTGGTGCTCATCGCCGAACAGCGGGTCGCACGCGCCGGCGATGATCAGTGTTTGGGTTCGCACTCCCTGTGCCGCAGTTGTCAGGTCGGCGCGGCGGATCTCGTCCACGATGGCGCGCCAGCGCGCCGCGGGCATGGCCGATGCGTCTTTCGCCAGGCAGGCGAGAAACGGCTGGGGCACGCCGGGCCGGCAGTCATGCCACCAGTCATAGAACGGGTCGGTCGGCGATATCGGATCGCGCAGAGCCTGCACCCCCGCGACCAGGGGATGATCCGATGCGAAATCGGGTTTCAACGTGCCGGCCATCACCACCATTCCGGCGATGAGGTCGTTGTGCCGCGCAGCCAAGGCGACGGCCGCCATGGCGCCCAGCGAATGGCCGACCACAACGGGCCGATCGAGGTGCAAATGCCGGATCAGGCCCGCAATGTCATCGGCAAAGTCGGCGATGCCGAAGCCCTTGCCCGCCGGCGAGGCGCCATGGCCGCGCAGGTCGGGCATGATCAGCCGGCGGCCGGCCAGATGCGGCGCCAAGAGCGAAAAGCTGCGGCTGGTGTCGGTGAAGCCGTGCACAAGAACCAGCGCCGGTTCGGCGCCTGACATCTCGACATAGGCCATCTCGAGGCCGCCGCAATTGATGAATTGCTTGCGGCCGGCCCAGGCATTCTGCTCCGCCCAGGGATCCGAGGCCGCTTCCAGCGTGACCGATGTCAAAGGCCGAGTTTCTCCTTGACGGCTGCAAGGCCGGGCTTGCCGTCGAAGGTGGTGACGCCGGCGAGCCAGGCGTCGAGGCGGCTCTTGTTCGCCGTGATCGCCTTCAGCGCCCCGCCCTCCGGCTTCATGCCGTCATTGATGAGATAGCCCATGCCGACATTCTCGAAATCGATGTCGAAGGCGAGATTCCTGAGGAACTGCGCTACATTGGGGCATTGCTGCAGATAGCCCTTGCGGACCTGCGTCGTCACCGTTGCCGCGCCAAAATTCGGACCGAAGAACTTGTCGCCGCCAGTCAGATATTTGAAATCGTACATGGTGTTCATCGGATGCGGGGCCCAGCCCTGGAAGACGATGAACTGCTTTTCCTTGATCTCATAGCCGACCTCGGAAAGCATTCCGGCCTCGCTCGACTCGACCACGTGCCAGCCATCAAGACCGAGCGACGGGTCGGCGATGGCATCCATCATCAACTGGTTGGAACCGGGCTCGATGCCGTACATCTTCTTGCCGAACTTGTCGGCGAATTTGTGCAGGTCGGCAAAATCCTTGACGCCGGCATCCCAGACATAGGTCGGAACGGCGAAGGTGTATTTGGCGCCTTCGAGATTGACGCGGACATTCCCGACCGAGCCATCCTTCTTGTAGGGTTCGTAATAGGTGACCATGGCGGGGTCCCAATAGCCGAGGAACAAGTCCAGGTCGTTGTTCTTCATGCCTTCGTAGATGACGTTGATGCCCAGCACCGAGCTTTGCGGCTGGTAGCCGAGCGCATCGAGCAGGACGTTGGCGACGCCGGTGGTGAAGGCAAGATCGTTCCAGCCCGGTTCGGCCATGCGGACCGCCCTGCACTGCTCAGCCTCGGCCGCCTGAGCCGTATGAACGCCCAACATCAGGGCTGCAAGACAGATGCCATTTGCAAGCATGCGGACCATTTCGATTCTCCTCGTCATCACGGTCGCCATCGTTGTATTGACCAATTGGTCTTTTTATTGTCCCACTGGTCAATTGTTGATCTGAGCGGACGAAAATGTCAACATGGATTCGCAACGCCTGGATGGAAGCCGTGAAACTCAAGCGCCTCAGCGACATACGCCGCAAGGAGTTGCGGCAGGCTGCCTTCGCGGTGCTGGAGCGCGAAGGCATTGCGGGTGCTACTCTGGAAAAGGTGGCCGCCCACGCCGGCGCCTCCAAGGGCATCGTGCTGCACTATTTCCGCAACAAGCAGGAATTGTTCGAGCATGCGATGCGGGAGGCCAACGCCGTGCTGCGCGACGCCGTCGTCGCCCGGCTTCGCCAGGCGCGCACGCCGATGGAGCGGCTCGACGCGGTGATCGACGGCAATTTCGAGCAACATCTGTTCCTGCCGCCGCTTTGCCATGCCTGGCTTTCGCTGTGCGCCGAGGTGCCGCGCGACGAGAAGCTGGCGCGTATCCAGAAGGTGCTGCACGCGCGCATGCGTTCGAACCTGTTGTCCGGCCTGCACGGCCTTGCCTCGCCCGGCGATGCCGGCGACATCGCGCTTGGCGTCACCGCGCTGATCGACGGGCTTTGGCTGCGGCTCGGCCTGGAACCAGGCAGCGTCTCGCGCGAACAGGCGATCCGCCAGGTCAAGGATTTCGTTGCCGCGCGCCTGGCCATGCACCAACCTGCAACCGTCGGCGCGTAGACTTGCCCTGGCCTGCCAGCTGGGCGCACTGTCCCATCCGAGCATCGGCAACCTGCGAAGTTCATACCGTGGGATAGACCGGCTGCTTGACCAGGGCCGCGACTATGCAGTGCTCTGGCATTGGCCAAGGCGACCTCGGAGTGCCCAATGAGACTTCTGGACAAGCGCACGCTGGTGACCGGCGGCTCGGACGGCATCGGCCTGGCAATCGCCGAGGCGTTCCTGCGCGAGGGCGCCGATGTCCTGATCGCCGGCCGCGACGCCGGCAAGCTCGACGCCGCGCGTCGGAAGCTGACAGCTCTCGGCTCGCCCGGCGCGGTGGAGACGCTATCCGCAGATCTTGCCGCCAGCTCCGGCATCGCAACTGTTGTCGAACACGTGAAAGGGACCGGCCAGCCGCTCGACGTTCTCGTCAACAATGCCGCTGTCGCCTACCTCCTGCCGTTCGAGAGCGTCAGCGAGGCGCAGTTCCAGCACTCCTTCGCGCTCAATGTGACGGCGCCGTTCTTCCTCACCCAGGGGCTGCTGCCGCATTTCGGCGCCGGTGCATCAATCATCAACATCTCTTCCTATTTCGCCAGCAAGATGATCCCGAAGCGGCCATCGAGCCTCTATTCCCTGTCCAAGGGCGCGTTGAACTCGCTGAGCAAATCGCTGGCCTTCGAGCTCGGCCCGCGCGGCATCCGCGTCAACGCCATCGCGCCTGGCACGGTCGACACCGCCATGCGGCGCAGGACCGTCGACAACCTGCCAGCGGAGGCAAAGGCCGAGCTGAAGGCCTATGTCGAACGCAGCTATCCGCTGGGCCGCATCGGCCGCCCGAACGACCTCGCCGGGATGGCGGTTTACCTCGCCAGCGCCGAGGCGGCCTGGACGAGCGGCGGGATCTTCGCGATCGACGGCGGGTATACGGTGGGGTGAGATGCGCCCTTTCCCTTCTCCGGCAAGGGGAGATGGGAGATGCGCCCATCTTCAACCGATTTGCATCCGGCCCACCCGCAATCTCCGCTTGAAGCCATTTGTGCAACGCGATACGCCGTTGCCGACTTCGACAAGGAGAGACCCGTGACCGCTGCAAAGACCAGAACCGAAACCGATACGTTCGGCCCCATCGAGGTTGCCGCCGACCGTTATTGGGGCGCGCAGGCGCAGCGTTCCCTGGGCAATTTCAAGATCGGCTGGGAAAAGCAGCCGGCATCGATCGTGCGCGCGCTGGGCATCGTCAAGCGGGCGGCGGCGGAAGCAAATATGGAGTTGAAGCGGCTCGATCCGGCGATCGGCAAGTCGATCATCGCGGCCGCGCAAGAGGTTATCGACGGCAAGCTCAACGACCATTTCCCACTGGTTGTCTGGCAAACCGGCTCGGGCACGCAGTCCAACATGAACGCCAATGAGGTGATCTCCAATCGGGCGATCGAGATGCTGGGCGGCGCCATGGGCTCGAAGAAGCCGGTGCATCCCAACGACCACGTCAATATGAGCCAGTCGTCGAACGACACCTATCCGACGGCCATGCACATCGCCTGCGCCGAGCGCATCGTGCACGATTTGCTGCCGGCTCTGAAGCACCTGCACAAGGCGCTGGACGCCAAGGCCCGGGCCTTCAACCACATCATCAAGATCGGCCGCACCCACACGCAGGACGCCACGCCGCTGACGCTGGGCCAGGAATTTTCCGGCTATGCCGCGCAGGTCGCCTCCTCGATCAAGCGCATCGAAATGACACTGCCCGGCCTGCAGGAACTGGCGCAAGGCGGCACCGCCGTCGGCACCGGCCTCAACGCACCGGTCGGCTTCGCCGAGCGGGTGGCCGATCGCATCGCCGCCATCACCGGCATCGCCTTCGTCACCGCGCCGAACAAGTTCGAGGCGCTCGCGGCACATGATTCCATGGTGTTCTCGCACGGCGCCATCAACGCGGCGGCGGCAGCACTCTTCAAGATCGCCAACGACATCCGCTTCCTCGGCTCAGGCCCGCGCTCGGGCCTTGGCGAATTGTCGCTGCCGGAAAACGAACCCGGCTCGTCGATCATGCCGGGCAAGGTCAATCCGACGCAGTGCGAGGCGATGACGCAGGTCTGCGTGCAGGTGTTCGGCAACAATGCGGCGCTGACCTTCGCCGGCAGCCAGGGCCATTTCGAGCTCAATGTCTACAATCCGCTGATGGCCTACAACTTCCTGCAGTCGGTGCAGTTGCTTGCCGATGCGTCGGTCTCCTTCACCGACAATTGCGTCGTCGGCATCGAGGCCCGTGAGGACAACATCAAGGCGGCGCTCGACCGCTCGCTGATGCTGGTGACGGCGCTTGCGCCCACCATCGGTTACGACAACGCCGCCAAGATCGCCAAGACGGCGCACAAGAACGGCACCACGCTACGCGAGGAAGCGCTGGCCACCGGGCTGGTCAGCGAGGCCGATTATGACCGGCTGGTGCGGCCGGAGGACATGACGCATCCGGGGTAAGGTGCTTTTCGGCGGGAGAATTTGCTCCCGCCTCCGCATCACCCGACACGAATTTCGCGCCTTTTCGCCGTTCACGGAAATGTATAGCCTGTGAACAATGTGTCGCCGCATCGGCGGCTTTGGTGAACAGTCGCTATCGTCTATCTGAGGGTCATTCAACCCATTCGGAGAGACACCATGTCCATCAACACTTCCGCCGCCGGCGCCGGCACCGCGTCCAACAGCTCTGTCACCATCCTGCTCGGCCGCATCCTGCTCGCGGTCATTTTCCTGCTTTCCGGTTTCGGCAAGCTCACCGCCATTTCTGGCACTGCTGCCTACTTTGGCGGCCTCGGCCTGCCCGTTCCGACCGTAACGGCTGTGGTCGTCGGCTTGATTGAACTACTCGGCGGCCTCGCCATCCTCGTCGGTTTCCAGACCCGTGTCGCCGCCTGGGTGCTCGCGATCTTCACCGTCGCCACCGGGCTGGTCGCCCATACCGGCTGGGCCGACCAGATGCAGATGATCCAGTTCCTCAAGAACCTCGCCATCACCGGCGGCTTCCTGCTGCTGGCTTCATCGGGCGCCGGCGCCTATTCGATCGACGCCAAGCGCGGCTGAACCTCCCTCCCAGGCCTCGACAGAAGCGGCGCGGAATTTTCCGCGCCGCTTTTTCGTTGTCCGGAATAGCCGGTCCGGTTTCGGCGGAGGCCTCACAGGCGTAGACTTCGAGGCAGCCGGCTCGAGCCCAAAAGGGCGCCGGCAAGGGAGGTGGCCATGACCCGCGATGCATTGCTTCTGGTTTCGCGACTGCTGTTTGCCGTGCTGTTCGTACCATCCGGCTTCCAGGCGCTCGCCAACATTGCCGGCACATCCGATTATTTTGCCGGCCTCGGCCTGCCGCTGCCGACGCTCGCCGCCTGGGGCACGGGTCTGTTCGAGTTGGTCGCCGGCTTGCTGATCCTCATCGGCTTTCAGACCCGGATCGTGGCGCTGCTCTTGGCGGCCTTCTGCGTCGTTGCCGGCTTCATCGGCCATCACGGCCAAGGGGCCGGCGATGCGACACTCGCCTTCCTTCACCAGCAGATGCTGATGAAGGACATTGCCATATCAGGCGGCTTCCTGGCGCTGGCGATGGCCGGTGCCGGCGCTTGGTCGGCCGACGGTCGCGGTTTCGCTATCGGTGCGGACGTAACCTGAGCCTCGGTCAGCAGAACGCCCTATTTGACCGACACGCTCGGTCCACCCTCCACGGCCAGCACGAGCCTGCGGTTGGTGATCCGCGCCAGCTGCGCTAGGCGGCCGGCCGGCCGCTCGCCGTAGAGATCTGAGAGCGATGCCGGCAGCACCAGCGCCAGCACGCCGTTGGCGCGTTGCTCCCATTTCAGCCTGGGCATGATGCCGGGCATCGAGGCCGTCAGCAGGTAGACCACCCGCATCATCGCCGCCAGCACGCGAGCCCGCTCGAGATAGCGCGGCGTAGCCAGCGCCTTGATTTCAGGTGCGATGGATTCGTTGAAGATGCCGTCGTGACGATAGGCGTTGGCCAAAGCCAGGAAGGCACGGCCGGGATGGTCGACGCCGAAGAAAGAGGCGTGCGCGATGATGTTGAGCGATTGCCTGCCGCGATATTCCGGGTGCGCGCGCCAGCCGATGTCGGCCAGCAATGCGGCGGCGTGGCGGTAGCGCGCCTCGTCCTCGGTCTCGTCGATACCGAAGGCGGCGAAGGATTTGGCAGTCCAGTCGACCAATTCATGCGCATGGGTGACCGAGCGCGAGCGCAAACGGGCGAGTTCCTCGGACGCCGAGATCAACGGATCGGCCTTCTGCTCGGCCTCGTCGAGCAGCGAATAGAGAAAACCTTCGCGCACGCCGAGCGCCGAGACGATGATCTTCGACGGCTGCATCGCCGCCATGATCTCCTGCAGCACTATGGCGCCATAGGGCAGCAGCGAGCGGCGGTTCTTCGAGACGCCCTCGATCCCCTTGACCTTCTCGATCTCGGCTTTGGCCACCTGTTTGAGAAAATTCGTCGCGCTGTCGGCCGACATCTCGTAGTGGTGCATGACGCCAAGCGGGTAGTTGGTCATCTCCATGTGCAGGCGGGCGAGGTTTCGCCAGGTGCCGCCGACGGCGTAGAAGGGCCGGCCCTGCCCGCCTTTCAACAGCTTGGCGCGCGCCAGTTCGTCGCGCGCGATCTTCTGTGCCTGGGCAAGCGAGTTCTTCGCCATGTCCTGCAGGCGCAGGCCACCGAGCGGCAGCGTGATGCCGTCGCCGATCGCCTCGCCATTGACGTCGACCAGTTCGAGACTGCCGCCGCCCAGATCGCCGGCGATGCCATTGGCCGGGTGGAAACCGGAGATGACGCCGAGGGCCGAATAATAGGCCTCCTGGCGCCCGCTGATCACGCGGATCTCGGTCTTGAGGACCTCTTCGGCGCGATGGATGAAATCCGGACCGTTGACCGCCTCGCGCGCCGCGGCGGTGGCCAGGACATAAATATGCTCGGCGCCAGCCTGATCGGACAGCGCGCGAAAGCGGCGGAACTCTTCCATCGAGCGGGTCACCGCCTCGGGGTCGAGCTTTCCGGTCGAAACGATGCCGCGGCCAAGACCGGCGAGCATCTTTTCGTTGAACAGCATGGTCGGCGAGCGCGCCAGCCCTTCATAGACGACGAGGCGAATCGAATTCGACCCGATGTCGATGATGGATAGCGGTCGGCGGTCCTGCAGCCGGCCCTGGGAATCAGACAGCATCAGGTGGACGCTGCAGCGTTCTTCTTGCGGCGCTTGAACTGCGCAATGCGCTTGGGCGCATGCGACTTCAGCGCGTCACCCCGTCCCGACAGGCTCGGATTGGTCATGAAATATTCCTGCGCGTTGAACGGTTCCTCGCCCTCTTCCAGCACCACGCGCCGGGAGGTTCCATCAGCCAATACGTCGAAACTTTGCTGATTGTCCATGATGTTGCCCAGCATGATCTGGCCCAAAACCTGTTCATGCACAGTTGGATTGATGATCGGCACCATGGTCTCGACGCGACGGTCGAGATTGCGCGGCATCAGGTCGGCGGAGGAGATGTAGACGATCGCCTCGTCCGAGGGCAGGCCATAGCCATTGCCAAAGCAATAGATACGGCTGTGTTCAAGGAAGCGGCCGACGATCGACTTGACCCTGATGTTTTCCGACAGGCCCGGCACCTGCGGCCGCAGACAGCATATGCCGCGCACGACGAGGTCGATCTCGACCCCGGCGCGGCTGGCATCATAGAGCGCGTCGATGATGATCGGGTCGACCAGCGCGTTCATCTTCATCCAGATGCGCGCCGGCTTTCCCTCCAGCGCATGCGCGACTTCGTCGGAAATGTGCTGCAGGATGCGGTTGCGCAGCGTGAATGGCGAGATAGCCAGCCGCATTTCGGCGGTCGGCTCGGCATAACCGGTGATGAAATTGAACAGCTGGGCGACGTCGCGGGCGATCGTCGGATCGGTGGTGAAGAAGGACAGGTCGGTGTAGATGCGCGCGGTGACCGGATGGTAGTTGCCGGTGCCCAGATGCACGTAGTTGCGCAGCTTGCCATCCTCGCGCCGCACCACCAGCGACATTTTCGCGTGGGTCTTCAACTCGAGGAACCCGAACACGACCTGCACGCCGGCGCGCTCGAGGTCGCGCGCCCATCGGATGTTGGCCTCCTCGTCGAAACGCGCCTTAAGCTCGACCAACGCGGTCACCGACTTGCCGGCTTCGGCCGCGTCGACCAGCGCGCGCACGATCGGGCTGTCGTTGGAGGTTCGGTAAAGCGTCTGCTTGATCGCCACCACTTCCGGATCGGCCATCGCCTGGCGCAGGAACTGCACAACGACGTCGAAGGATTCGTAGGGGTGGTGGACGATGATGTCCTTCTCGCGGATAGCGGCAAAGCAGTCGCCGCCATGCTCGCGGATACGCTCAGGAAAGCGCGGATTGTAGGGGGTGAACTTCAGGTCGTCGCGGGGGACGGAGACGATCTCGGAGATCTGGCTGAGCGCCAGCGGACCGGTCAGCACGCTGATGCGGCTGGACGAGACGCCGAGCTCACCGGCCACGAAATCGCGCAGTTCAGCAGGCATCAGCCTGTCGAACTCGATGCGGATCACCGAGCCGCGGCGGCGGCGCTTCAGCGCCGTCTCGAACAGGCGCACCAGATCTTCCGATTCCTCCTCGACCTCGATATCGCTGTCGCGGATGATGCGGAATGTGCCGGAACCCTTGACCTCATAACCCGGAAACAGCTTGCCGATATAGAGACCGACCGCCTCCTCAAGCGGGATGAAGCGGACATGGTGCTTGCGATCGGGAAGCCGGATGAAGCGCTTCAGCGCCACCGGCAGACGCAGGAGCGCGCTCATCTCCTCGCCATTCTTGCGGTGGCGCAGCTGCAGCGCCATCGAGAAGCCGAGATTGGGAATGAACGGGAACGGATGCGCCGGGTCGATCGACAGCGGGGTAAGCACCGGAAACACTTGGTCCTGGAAATGCTCTTCCAGCCAGACCTTCTCGTCCTTGGTCAGCGCATCGCGCGTGATGCTCTCAATGCCTTCCTTGTTGAGCAGCACGGTAAGCGCCGAAAGGCTCTTCTGCTGGTCTTCCTGCAGCCGCTCGACCTCGCGCAGCAGCTGTTCGAGCTGCTGTTCGGGGGTGCGGCCGTCAGGGCTTTTCAGCGTAATGCCTTCGCGCACCTGGCCGGCGAGGCCGGCGACACGCACCATGAAGAATTCATCGAGATTGGCGGCGGAGATCGACAGGAAGCGGACGCGTTCCAGCAGCGGATGGTGGGTGTTCAGCGATTCCTCGAGAACGCGGCGATTGAATTGGAGCCAGGAAAACTCACGGTTGACGAAGCGATCCGGGTTGCCGCCCTCTGAATTGGCCACCTCGACATTGACGAATTCGCTCTGCACCGGCTTCAGTTCGTTCATTGTCCCTGCCCACAACCGTTCCCTTGGAGCGCCGCCAGACGACGATGAACGCTCAAACATGCCTTCGTGAAGCGTGATCAGTCGCGGAATCGCTTGGCATCCGCGGTCACACGCTTAACCGGCTCAACTTATCCTCTGACAGGCTTTTGCGACAGTTTCATTTCATCGATCTTGCAAAGAGACCTGTTATGATCCAGATGCATGCGAGATTGCGTTAAGGAGACGACGATGGCAGGCGGTTCCATTCCCCATTTCCAGAACGATGCCGGCCATCCGGCGATCGACATCGGGGTCAAGGAATTCATGTGCACGGGCGCCAATCCGCCTTTCGACCACCCGCATGTGTTTCTCGACATGGGCGACGACAATGAAAAAGTCTGCCCCTATTGCTCGACGCTTTACCGCTATTCGCCGAAGCTGAAGGCAACGGAAACGCTGCCGGCAGGCTGCCTTTACATCGACCAGGCCGCTTGATTCTTTCCCGACGGACCTGATGGACGACCAGCGCTCCCGGCAAATCGTCATCGCCGGAGCGGGCGTCGCAGGGCTGACTGCCGCACTTGCTTTTGCCAAACGCGGCTATCGCGTGCAGGTGTTCGAGCAGGCACCGCGCCTGGAAGCCGTAGGCGCCGGCCTCCAACTTTCTCCCAACGCCACACGCATCCTGCGTGACCTCAGCGTGCTCGACCGGCTGCTGCCGGCGACGGTGCGGCCAGAGGCCGTGGTGCTGAGGGATGCCAGAACGTTACGCCAATTGGCGCGCGTGCCGTTGGGACAATCAGGTGAAAGCCGCTGGGGCGCTCCCTATCTCGTCGCCCATCGCGCCGACCTGCAGACTGCGCTGATGGCGTGTGTGGCAGAGATGCCTGATGTCCATCTCACGCTCGGGGCGCGCGTCGAAAAAATTGCGACTGGCGGCCATGGTGTCACGGCGACCGTCGAGATCGGCGGCAAGACGGCAGAGGAACGGGGCTCCTTGCTGGTCGGCGCCGATGGCGTCTGGTCGTCGGTGCGCGCGCTTGTCGATGCAAAAAGGATGGCATCGCCAAGAAGCCGTTTTTCGGGAGAGCTGGCCTGGCGCACCACCGTTGCGGCCGACAGCAGCGCCGGGCAAGCCTTTGCCTCGATCGGCGCGGCCGATTGCGTCACGACTTTCCTGCATCCGGGTTTCCATATGGTCGCCTATCCCGTCAGCAAGGGCGACGCCTTCAATCTCGTCGCCTTCACCAAAGGCGAGCGCATCGCCGAGGGCTGGTCCGGCCGTGCAGACCCCGGCATCCTGTCTGCCGCCATGCGCGGCACCGCGCCAGGACTCGTCAAGCTGGTGGAAATGGCCGGCCCATGGTTGACCTGGCCGCTGCACACCGTGGAGCAGAAGCAGCCCTGGACAATGCCAACCGGCATTGCGCTGATCGGCGATGCCGCGCATGCGATGACGCCGTTCGCCGCGCAGGGCGCGGCAATGGCAATCGAGGATGCCGCGACGCTTGCCACGCTGGTCGCCGACTTTCGCGCCGATCCGCGCCAAAGCCTCACCATCTGGGAAAATCTCCGGCGACCGCGCGTGGAGAAGGTCCTTAAGCGTGGCGCGCTCAACCGGCTTGCCTGGCACGCCCGAGGCCCGGTGGCGCTGGCCCGCAACCTCGTGCTGGCGACGCGGCCGGCGGAGAAGCTCGCTGCCGACCTCGACTGGCTTTATGGTTGGGAGGAACCGAAGGTCGTCAGGCGGTAGGTGTCGAGGCAATAGAACCGGATAGCTTTGGCGCCAGCGCCAGATCTTGGAACCATCGCGGAGTCTCAATTGTACAGCCGCATCGACCATCCCAGCGACACCGGCAGCGGGTTCCACCAGCCGGTGCGCAGGCCGGCGGTACGCAACGCTGCGGCGGTCCAGGTGTTGCAGCCGACCACCGCATTGAAATGGCCGTTCGCCTCATAGAAGCGGTCGAAGCTGGAGTAGGCCGCATTCTCGATAACGATCGGGCCGCCAGGCCCCTGCTGAAAACTGGCTTCGATGAAATCGAGCAGCGCCGCGAACTGATCATCACCAATGTCGAAGCCGGCAACATCGGGATGCGGTTCGACGATAGCGCCAGCGACATCCACATGCATGACCGAGGCGTCGAGGGTCAGCGCCTTCATCACCGGAACGGCCTTGAGCTCGGACCATGTCGGTGTTTCCAGATAGAAGGCGCGGCCGCCCCAACCGAAGACGATGTAGCGCACTTCCGGCGCATCGGACGGCAGCCCGGCGTCTGCCAGGAAGTGGAAGCGCTTGCGTATGGCGGCGTCCGCCGGAATGGCGATATCGGTATGGATCGGGTTCTTCAGCACCAGTATATGCCGCGTGCCCTCGCCCGCCGACGCCGCCGGCCAGAGCGGGCGCGGCACCAGCGTGCCGAGGGTCGCCGCAAGCACGATCGCGGCCAGCACCATGAAGAGGAAACGCAGAACTTTTCTCATCGATGACGCCCCGCCGCCAACCGCATCAGCCGATCCACAAGCAAAGAGCCCGGCCGCATTGCGGCCGGGCTCTTGCGCTCGGTGTGGAACCGCTCAGTGCAGGATCTGACTGAGGAACAGTTTCGTGCGCTCGTGGCGCGGGTGGTCGAAGAACTCGGCCGGCGTGTTCTGCTCGACGATCTGGCCCTGATCCATGAAGATCACGCGGTTGGCGACTTTCCGCGCAAAGCCCATCTCGTGGGTGACGCACAGCATGGTCATGCCTTCCTCGGCCAGACCAACCATCGTCTCCAGCACTTCCTTGATCATTTCCGGGTCGAGCGCCGAGGTCGGCTCATCGAACAGCATGATGCGCGGGTTCATGCACAGCGAACGCGCGATGGCCACGCGCTGCTGCTGGCCGCCGGACAGCTGGCCGGGATATTTGTTGGCCTGTTCCGGGATCTTGACCCGCTTGAGGAAGTGCATGGCGATTTCCTCGGCCTGCTTCTTCGGTGTCTTGCGCACCCAGATCGGCGCCAGCGTGCAGTTCTCCAGGATGGTCAAGTGGGGGAACAGGTTGAAGTGCTGGAACACCATGCCGACCTCGCGGCGCACCTCGTCGATCTTCTTCAGATCGTTGGTCAGTTCCTTGCCGTCGACGATGATCTTGCCCTTCTGATGCTCTTCCAGCCGGTTGATGCAGCGGATCATCGTCGATTTGCCGGAACCCGACGGGCCGCAGATGACGATGCGCTCGCCGCGCATCACCTTGAGGTTGATATCCTTCAGCACATGGAACTCGCCGTACCATTTGTGCATGGCGATGATGTCGATGGCGACATCGGTGGTCGAGATGTGCATCTTGGCGGCGTTGACCTTGATCTCTTCGGCGCTGACGGCGTTTTCGGTGGCCATGACAGGGTCCCCTTATTCTTTTGTTAGCGTTTGTGGCCGGTGTCGAGCCGGCGTTCAGTGTACATTGAATAGCGCGACATGCCGAAGCAAAACAGCCAGAAGACGAAGGCGGCGAACACCAGGCCGGACCTGGCCGTTTGCGGCGTCGCCCAGTTGGCGTCCGAGAAGTTCTGCTTGACGACGCCAAGCAGGTCGAACATCGAGATGATGAGGACCAGGCTGGTGTCCTTGAACATGCCGATGAAGGTGTTGACGATGCCGGGAATGACCAGCTTCAGCGCCTGCGGCAGTACGATCAGCCCCATCTTCTGCCAATAGCCGAGCCCGAGTGAATCGGCGCCTTCATATTGGCCTTTGGGGATCGCCTGCAGGCCGCCACGCACGACTTCAGCCATATAGGCTGCGGCAAACAGCGACACGCCGATCAGTGCCCGCAGGAACTTGTCGAAAGTGACGCCCGCGGGCAGGAACAGCGGCAGCATGACACTGACGAAGAACAGGACGGTGATCAGCGGGATGCCACGCACCGTTTCGATGAAGATCACGCACAGCGTCTTGATGATCGGCATTTTCGAACGCCGGCCGAGCGCCAGCACTGTGCCCAGCGGCAACGACACGGCAATGCCGACGAAGGACAGGCTGAGTGTGACCAGCAGGCCGCCCCAGCGCGAGGTCTCGACATGCGGCAGGCCGAACACGCCGCCAATCAGCAGGAAGAACGAGACGATCGGCAGCACCAGGAAGAGCAGGATGGCATTCAGCCCCTTGCGCGGCACACGCGGGATCAGCATCGGCACCAGCAGAACCACGAACAGGATGGCAACCAGGATCGGCCGCCAGCGCTCCTCGATCGGATAGGTACCGAACATGAACTGGCCGAACTTGGCGTTGACGAATGCCCAGCAGGCGCCCGTCCAGCCCTCCGGCTGAATGCCGCCCTGTGCGGCAGTCGCACAGACCGTGCGGTCCGGCCCGGTCCACACGGCATTGATGAACGCCCAGTTGATGACTTGCGGCAGGACCCAGGCAACGATCGCGATGCCAAGGATGGTCAGGATGGTGTCGCCGACCGTGCCGACCAGGTTCTTGCGCACCCAGGCCACTGGGCCGCGCACACTTGTCGGCGCAGGCTGCGCCAAGGCCATTTCGGTGCGCACCCAGGACATATCGTGTTCCTGCATGGCTCTACCTTTCCACCAGCGCCATTCTGGCGTTGACCACGTTCATGACGGCTGAGGTCACCAGGCTAAGTATAAGATAGGCGATCATCATGATCAGCACACCTTCGACCGCCTGTCCCGTCTGGTTGAGGACCGTGCCGGCGGTCGCCGTCAGGTCCGGATAACCGATGGCGATCGCCAGCGAGGAGTTCTTGGTCAGGTTGAGATACTGGCTGGTCAGCGGCGGGATGACGATACGCATGGCCTGCGGCACGACAACCAGCCGCAAGATCGACCCGGACCGCAGCCCAAGTGCCGCCGCCGCCTCGGTCTGGCCCTTGCTCACGCCCCTGATGCCGGCGCGCACGATTTCGGCGATGAAGGCCGCCGTGTAGCAGGACAGCGCCAGATAAAGCGACAGGAACTCCGGCTTGACCTGAAAGCCGCCGGTAAGATTGAAGGTCGATTGTTTGGGAAGATCAAAGCTCAGCGGAAAGCCGCTCAGCACATAGGCGAGCAATGGCAGGCCGATGATCAGCGCCACCGAGGTCCAGAGCACCGGAAACTGCTGGCCTGTCGCCATCTGCCGCTGGCGCGCCGTGCGGGCGACGAACCAGGCCATGGCAATACCGACAAGCAGGGCGACCACGATCAGCCAGGAGCCCTCGCCCCAGACCGGGCGGGGAAAGTAGAAGCCACGCTGGTTAAGGAAGGAGCCGAAGGGCAGATGGTAGCTGTCACGCGGCGCCGGCAGCACGGCGAGCACGCCGGAATACCAGAAGAAGATGACCAGCAGCGGCGGGATGTTGCGGAATATCTCCACATAGACCGTGCAGATCTTCTGGATCAGCCAGTTCTGCGACAGGCGGCCGATACCGATGACGAAGCCGATGATTGTGGCGGTGATGATGCCGGCCACGGCGACGATGATGGTGTTGATCAGGCCGACGACGATGGCGCGGCCATAGGTCGAGTCCGACGTATAGGCGATCGGCGTATCCGAAATGTCGAATCCGGCGCGTCCCCTGAGGAAGCCGAAGCCGGAGGCGATGTGCAGGCGCTGCAGATTGTCGATGACGTTCTGCACGATCCACCAGACGGAACCGAACAGGACGATGACGACCAGCGTCTGGAAGAAGAGACTGCGTATCTTCGGGTCATTGATGAAGGAAGCCCTGCTGGACTCCTCGCGAAGAACTTCCTGCGATGCCATGTGCCCGTCCCCTGAAAAGAGAAACCGGAAGGCAGATATCTGCCTTCCGGATCACATTTCGGTCAGCGGATCGGCGGAGCGTATTGCAGGCCGCCCTTGGTCCACAGCGCATTGATGCCGCGCGCGATCTTGAGCGGGCTGCCCGAGCCGACATTGCGATCGAACATTTCACCGTAATTGCCGACGGCCTTGACGATATTGACGACCCAGTCATTGGAGACGCCGAGATCGGTGCCGATCTTGGTGTCGGCTTCCTGGCCGAGAACGCGCTTGATCTCCGGGCTGGCCGAGTTCTTCATCTCATCGACATTGGCCTTTGTGATGCCGAGTTCCTCCGCGTCAAGCAGCGCGAAATAGGTCCACTTGACGATGTGGTACCACTGGTCGTCGCCTTGGCGCACCGCCGGTCCGAGCGGCTCCTTGGAGATGATCTCGGGTAGCACGACGTGATCGGCCGGCGAGCCCAGCGTCAGGCGGATGCCGTAAAGGCCCGACTGGTCCGTGGTGTAGACATCGCAGCGGCCGGCGTCATAGGCGGCGTTGACCTCTTCGAGCTTCTCGAAGACGACCGGATTGTACTCCATCTTGTTCGCCTTGAAGTAGTCGGCGAGGTTGAGCTCGGTGGTGGTGCCGCTCTGCACGCACACGGCCGCGCCCGAGAGCTGGAGCGCCGAATTGACGCCCGGCAGCTTCTTGGCGTTGATCATGAAGCCCTGGCCGTCATAGTAGGTCGTGCCGATAAAATTCAGGCCAAGCGCCGTGTCGCGATTGATGGTCCAGGTAGTGTTGCGCGACAGGATGTCGACCTCGCCGGACTGCAGCGCGGTGAAGCGCTCCTTGGCGCTGAGCGGGGTGAACTTGACCTTGGTGCCGTCACCGAAGACGGCGGCCGCGACAGCGCGGCAGAAATCCGCGTCGATGCCCTGCCAGTCACCCTTGTCGTCGGGCGCCGAGAAACCGGCCAGACCCGTCGAGACACCGCATTGGATGAAGCCCTTCGCCTTGACGGTGTCGAGCGTCGTCGCCGACGCTGCCGACGCCATAAACCCGAGCGTAGCGGCGCCAAGGATGCCGATAGCAATATGTTTCATGACCCACAGACCCTTTTCTGTTTTCAGGCAAAACCTGATCTTTTTTCCCGTGTGAACGCAGTTCCCATTCCAGCCCATTCCCGGAATCCCGCATCGTAACCGACGCGCCGCCTCCCATTCACGAACAGCATCGAAGGCGATAATTCCTGTGAGGTCAAGGGAAATGACCGAATCCGAACGTCTTTGAAAATCGATTGCCTGAAATGCCCGAATTGCAGACAAACGCGCCCGCATTTTAGTCACGGCGCGAATAAAGTCGGCAAAGCGCATTCAACGCAAATGCGGGCCAGCGGCGAAATCCATAACTGGCGCCAGCTTGGCGTCCCTGATCTGGATGCCGGATGAATTGGCATGGCCGAAGACTGTCATCGGACCTGCGCCGTCAAAGCGCACGGGACATCAACCACACGCCGGCCGCCACCATCAGCGCGCCGGAAATGCGCGAGATCAACGGCCCGCTCGTGGCCGTCTTTTCCAGGAGAACGAGGATGGCGATACCGGCGATCCACAGGATGTTCATGACGCCGCCGACGAACAGCAAGGCCATCAGCGCCCAGCAGCAGCCCAGACAATAGAGGCCGTGATCGACGCCTAGCCGAATCGCACCGAGCGGCGCGGAACGGAACCCGCCATGGCTCATCAGGAACCCGATCGGCCCCTGGCATTGGCGCAAGCAGGAGCTCTTGATCGGCGTCCATTGATAGAGGCCGGCGGCGATCAGGACGAGGCCACCGAGGATCGTGCTGTCGGTTGCCATCGAGGGGTCGAGCAGGGCCAGCCGGCCGAGCAGCCATTGCGCGCCGGTCGCGGCGATGCTGAAGACGATCCAGACGGTGAGATAGCCGGTAAAAAACCATCCGGTCGAAGCGATGGGGCGGCCAGCCGCCTGCGCCTTGCGGCCGATGCCAGCATAGAGCAGCAGCAGCGGCGCGACCGAAGGCGTCATCATGCCGACCATCATCACCGCCCACATCGTGAAAATGAAAGCGAAATCGGCGAGTGTCCAGGCTCGGAAGCCAGGCGCCACGGCGGCGCCCACATCCATTCCAGCCATGTCCATATTCGACATGTCCATTGCGGCCATATCGCCGCTTGCTCCGGCCGGCATCGGGGATTCGGGCATGGCCATGTCGATGGCAAGCCACAGCACATAGGCCCAGGCGAGCACCGCAATCACGACGAGCGCGGCCATCACGACCGTGCGGTCGCGCCGCAGCACCGCCTCCAAGGCCCTGTCGCCCATTGGATCAGCTCAATGGACGACGCCGCTCTGCGTGAGATGCAGATTGGCAAAATGACTGTGCGTATCGGCCACCCCGAACTTGATCGGGCCTGTCGCCTTGGTCCAGCCGCGCCCGATCTCGGCCATTGCGTATTCGAGGCCGTGCGGCAGGTCGATGCGTGCCCGATGCTCGGCGCCGGTGACCGGATTCTTGATCGGCTCGCCATGACCGTCGGCTACGCCCTCGACATGCAGCCGTCCGGTTCGCGCGTCGACGTCGACCTCGAACTCGATCGGGGCAAAGATCGGGTCATGGAATTTCTCCAGCGTGGTCGAGAAGAACTCGAATATTGTCGCGCCTGGTTCGGTGTCCTGCCCGCCCAGTATGCGAAGCAGCGCTTCACGCTGGGCCTCGCTCGCCCTCTCGTCGACAACCACCGCTGCTTCGCCGCCGCCCTGATGGATGGCGCCGGGCCAGCGGAAAATCCCGACGAGCCGCAATCCATCGAGTTTGGTGGCTCCGTGATGGCCGCTCTCGATTTCGATGCCGGCAACCGCCTGACAGAAGCCGTGTGTGGGCATGGCGTTGAACTGGCATGGGCAGCCATAGGCGCAATTGCAGTTGACGAATTCGCGCGCCTTCATCGTCCATTTGACGTTGGGCATGGCATTCCTCCCCTTGCGGCGCTCTGTGAGCGCGATACCCGGACCGGGGGATCAGGAGGAACCCTGCCAAAACCATCCGGCAGCATCTGATCGAGGCAATCCGGTGATTAATATTAGAGACTTATTATATATGTTTCGCAGCCGTCTACAATAGGTTGACCGAGGGACGATCGGCTCCGCCGACAATCACTTCCGCACACCTTGCCGAGCCCGTTTCAGGACCCCGCAGCTATGCCGTTCAGGTGGAGAATTGGCATATTCGAAGTCTATCCCTGGCGGATGGTGGGCTGTTGCGCGGTCCAAGCCGCCGCACTATGGCTAGCGCCTTGTCAAACAGGCGAAGACGAAGAATGGCTAAGGACGGCAACGAACAGGGTTCCGGCAAAATGGGCATCAACACGCGGTTGGCCCATTCGGGCAACAACCCGCACGACTATTTCGGCTTCGTCAATCCGCCTGTCGTGCACGCCTCGACCGTGCTGTTCCGCAACGCCGCCGCAATGGTTGGCCGCAGCCAGAAATACACCTACGGCACGCGCGGCACGCCGACGACGGACGCCCTTGCCCAGGCCATCGATGCGCTGGAGGGATCCGCCGGCACGATCGTGGTGCCGTCGGGCCTTGCGGCGGTGACTATTCCGCTGCTCGCCTTCGTGTCGGCCGGCGATCACCTGCTGATCGTCGACAGCGTCTACCATCCGACCCGTAATTTCGCCGACACGATGCTGAAGCGGCTCGGCGTCGAGGTGGAGTATTATGATCCTCGTATCGGCGCTGGCATCGCCGCCCTGATCAAGCCCAACACCAAGGTGGTGTTCACGGAATCGCCAGCCTCCAACACGTTCGAGGTGCAGGACATCCCGGCGATCGCCAAGGCGGCGCACGCGGCTGGCGCTATCGTGATGATGGACAACACCTGGGCAACGCCGCTTTATTTCCGGCCGCTCGACCACGGCGTCGACATCTCCATTCACGCGGCGACGAAGTACCCGGCCGGCCATTCCGACGTGCTGCTGGGCACGGTCTCGGCCAATGAAAGCCACTGGAAACAGCTCTATGAGAGCTTCTGCACGCTCGGCTGCTGCGCGGGTCCCGACGATGTCTACCAGGTGCTGCGCGGCTTGCGCACCATGGGCGTGCGCCTGGAGCATCACCAGCGCAGCGCGCTTGCCATCGCGTCGTGGCTCGAAGGCCAGAAGGGCGTGGCGCGCGTGTTCCACCCTGCCCTTCCCAGCCACCCGGACCACGCTCTATGGAAGCGCGACTTTTGCGGTTCGAGCGGCATCTTTTCCATCGTGCTCGCCGGCGGCGGCCAGAAGGAGCAGCACGCTTTCCTCGACGCGCTGCAGATCTTCGGCCTCGGCTATTCCTGGGGCGGCTATGAGAGCCTTGCGGTGCCAGTCTGGCTCGACGACCGCGTCGTTGCAAAAGGCCCCTATGAAGGCCCGTTGATCCGCCTGCAGATCGGCCTCGAGGATGTAGACGACCTGAAAGCCGACATTTTGCGCGGTCTGGCCGCAGCGACGGCCTAACCAGCGCGCACGGGCTGACTGCCGGACAGAATCAGCAGACGGCCGCGAGGCCTTGGCGCTGATAACAAAGCGCGAGCCGCTCGCGGCATCCCATTGCTGCGCGTCACGCAATATTATTCTCTCGGGCCGCTGCTTTCGGGATTTGTTTGACTTTCAAATCCATGGGTTCGGTCGCATTGCGTGCTGCACTGGTACCCTCGTCCAATCCCATTGGTCCCAACCCTGTCATGGCCTTTCGTCTTTTTGTCCCCATCCTTGCCGGCGCGACGCTGCGAGAGCGGCTGCTGGCCTGTATCGGCGCCACGATCGGCATCGCGCTGACCGGCGTGATCAGCGGGCTGGCAATGGGCGGCGGCCCGCATGTGGCCCTGCTGGTGGCACCGATGGGCGCCTCCGCCGTGCTTCTCTTCGCCGTGCCCGCCAGCCCTTTGGCGCAGCCCTGGTCGATCATCGGCGGCAACTCCATATCGGCGCTGGTGGGTGTGACGGTGGCGCATTTCATCCATGATCCGGTCATGGCCTCGGGCCTCGCCGTGGCGCTCGCCATCGCGGCCATGTCGTTCACGCGCTGCCTGCATCCGCCCGGTGGCGCGGCGGCTCTGACGGCGGTGCTCGGCGGGCCGGCCGTAGTCAGCGCCGGCTTCCTGTTTCCGTTCGTGCCGGTGGCCCTGAATTCGATCATCCTGGTCACGCTCGGCCTGCTTTTCCACAGGCTGGCGCGGCGCAACTACCCGCATGTCGCTGCTTCCCCAGCCAACAGCCATGGGACGGCCGATCCGCCGGCGCGGCAGCGCGTCGGCTTCCGGCCCGAGGATATCGACGCGGCGCTGACCACGCTCGACGAAACCTTCGACATCGACCGCAACGACCTCGAACGGCTCCTGAGGCAAGTCGAGCTGCAGGCCATGGTGCGCTCACACCGGACGCTGCTTTGCCAGGACATCATGTCCCGCGACGTGGTTTCGGTGCCCGAGCAGGCCACCGCCGAGGAGGCGCGCCAGCAACTGCTCGATCACAACATCCGCACCTTGCCGGTGGTCGACGCGGATGGCCGGCTGGTTGGCGCTGTCGGCCTGCGCGAGCTGACGAAGACGACCGATGCGGTGAAGAGCGTGATGTCGAAGGCCGGCACCGCTTCGCCCGAGACACCGGCGATGAGCCTGCTTCCCGTACTGACCGACGGCCGCAGCCACGCCGTGGTCATCGTCGACGGTGAGCGGCGCATCCTCGGCCTGATCACCCAGACCGACCTGCTGACGGCGGCAGCGCGCGTGCAGGCCGCAGACAAAGGACTGGCGGCGGCTTAGAGCAACTCCAGGAAAAGTGTGTGCGGTTTTCGGAAAAGCGCGCAGCGCTTTCCCTTGCGAATTGCGTCAACACAAAGAGTTGGAGCAGTTGGCCGTTTCCGTGAAACGGTGAACTGATCTAGAATAGCGGAGCCAGGTTGCCGAAATCCGGGAACCTTTTTCCGGCGGGCGCATCGAACGTGCAGTCAAGCGTCTGTTCGGGGAGATCCGGTCGCGATGAGCAAGCTCGCAATACCCGTCAAAATGCCCGGGGTGGCCGAGGCTCTTTCCGGCGACATGCTGCTTGTACAGCGAGCCCTGGCGCGCGATGCGGGCGCCTTCCGCACCATCATCAAGACATACAACCAGCAGCTCTACCGCATCGCGCGCGGCATACTGCGCAACGACGCCGAAGCCGAGGACGTCGTCCAGGAGGCTTATGTCCACGCCTTCGCCAATCTGGCGACATTTCGCGGCGACTCTTCGCTTGCCACCTGGCTGTCGCGCATCGTCATCAACGAAGCACTCGGCCGCCTGCGCAAGAGGCGCCGCACCGTGGCGATGCCCGAAAATCCGGAAGCGCAAATCATCCGCTTTCCCCTCAACCCCAGCGACGACCCGGAGCGGACGATGGCGCAGCGGCAGATTCTCGCACTTGTCGAGCGGGCGACCGACAGCCTGCCCGACATCTACCGCATGGTCTTCGTGGCCCGTGTCATCGAGGGCCTGAGCATGGAGGAAACCGCCGATCTGCTGGGCGTGCGGCCGGAGACCGTCAAGACAAGGCTGCACCGGGCGCGTAGCCTGTTGCGCAAGGCGCTGGACGACGAGATCGGCCCGGTCCTGCTCGACGCCTTCCCCTTCGCCGGCCGCCGCTGCGAGCGTTTGACCAAGGCCGTTATGGGACGGCTGGGCTTCGAATGATCCCGTCGCGATTTTGCGGGAACGTTTCTCCCGGCCGCGCATCCAATCGGCGTCAACTGGAAATGTAAGCCCGGCGCTTCCTCGCGGCCGGGCGAAGGAGGATGCCATGTTCACCCGATATACCGCCGCCCTTGCCGCCGTGCTTTTCGTCAGCGCTGCTCCGTTCGCGCAGGCCGCCGACAAGCCGACCGACCCGCAGATCGCCCATATCGCCTACACGGCCGGCGTCCTCGACATCGAGGCGGCCAAGCAGGCGATCAAGACATCGAAGAACAAGGAGGTCGTCGCGTTCGCCAAGGACATGGAGCGCGACCATGAGGCGGTGAACAAGCAGGCGCTCGACCTGGTCAAGAAGCTCAAGGTGAAGCCCGAGGACAACGCCACCAGCCAGGCGCTGACCAAGGCGGCGGAAGAAGAACGCGCCAAGCTCGCCAAGCTGAAGGGCGCGGCTTTCGACAAGGCCTATATCGAGAATGAAGTCGCCTATCACAAGCAGGTCAACGGCGCGCTCGAAACGCTGCTCATCCCTGCGGCCAGCAATGCCGAGTTGAAGAGCCTGCTCGAGACCGGCCTCAAGATCTTCCAGGGGCATGAGCAGCACGCCGAACATGTCGCCGGCATGCTGAAATGAAGGCGGGCGTCTTGATCCATCTGCCATGGCTGGCCGCTCTGGCGCTTATGACGGCGCCGGCGGCGGCCGCAACCATAGAGGTCACCATCGACAAGCTCGTCTTCTCCCCGGCAACCGTCGAGGCGAAGGTCGGCGACACGGTCGAGTGGGTGAACAAGGATGTGGTTGCCCACACGGCCACCGTCAAGGGCGGCTGGGAGGTGATGATCCCGCCGAAGAAATCGGCGAGCCTGACACTGAAGGCGGCTGGAGCGATCGACTATTTCTGCCGCTTCCACCCCAACATGAGGGGCCATATGAACGTGGCGCCGTGATGCCTTCGCGGGCTGGCGGTGCACAGCCGCCAGCGTGCAGGCCTCGCAGGCTTTCACGAGTGAGAAATCCTCGCTGCGGACGAACCGCGCCAGCACTTCGCCGATCGGCAGCAGAAGCGCCTCGGGCGAGCGCCACTTGCCACCGCCTACGAATGGTCGAGCCGCAGCGAGGCGCGCCTTGCTTCGTCCGGCCTTGTGATGTGTGTCCAGGTGCCGTCGTAGCTGGGCTTGCGCCGCTCGATCCAGGCGGCAAGGCCTTCCCTGAGATCGGCGGTCGGCGCCATGCGGGCGAACTGCTCGGCCTCGACCAACAGCCCTTCGGCGATGCTGAGGTTGATGCCGCGCGCCACCGCAGTGAGAATGCTGGCGAGCGCTGCCGGCGAATGCGTGGCGATGCGGCGGGCAAGATCGTGCGCTGCCGGCATCAGCTCGGCATGCGGCACAATCTTGTTGACGAGGCCGAGTTCGGCCGCTCGTTCAGCCGAAAAGGTTGCGCCCGTCAAAAGCAGTTCAAGCGCGCGCTTGCGCCCGGCAAGCCGCGGAAGGCGCTGCGTGCCGCCGAAGGTCGGGGGCATTGCGAGGTTGATCTCCGGCTTGGCGAACAGGGCGCGGTCGCTGGCGATGGCCAGCGGCACGGCCTCGGTGATCTCGCAGCCTCCGCCGAAGGCAATCCCGTTGACGGCGGCGATGATGGGTTTGCGGAAGGCTTCAAGCCTTGCCGTCAGTCGCTGGCCGCGCAGGACGAAGTCGCGCAGCGCCACATCCGTGCCTGCGGCGACACTCAATGAGAATTCGCCGATATCGCCGCCGGCGGAGAAGGCGCGTTCGCCGGCACCGGTCAGGATGACGGCGCGGACCGCATTGTCGGCCTCTATCGTGTCGAGGATCGCTAGCAGGCGATCGATCAGGGCGTAGTTCAGCGCATTGAGCTTTTCCGGGCGGTTGAGGGTGAGGACGCTTACCCCGTCGCGGGTCTCGTTCAGGACAAGATCGGCCATTGTTCTTCCTTTCCAGATACCACGGAAAGGGATCACTCTTTCGATTGCGTGTATATTCACTAGTCGGTATACATGGCTCATGCCCGAAGTCGCCAGCCCGACCCGCAAACGCATCGTCGATGCCGCGACGAAGCTGTTCTATGCCGAGGGAATCGGCCGCGTCAGCGTCGACGCCGTCGCGGAAAAGGCCGGCCTCACCAAGCGGACGCTTTACTACCACTTCAAGAGCAAGGACGACCTGATCGCCGCCTATCTGGACGGGCGGGACCAGCCCAATCTGCGGCAGATGGCCGGCTGGTTCGATGCCGCGGAAGGCGGCGCGGACCGCAAGGCCGAGGCGATCTTCAGCAATCTGGCGCGGGCTGCGCGCCACCCGAAATGGAAGGGATGCGGTTTCCTGCGCACGGCCGCGGAACTCGCTTCGATGCCCGGCCATCCGGCGATCAAGGTCGGATCACGCCACAAGTCGAATTTCGAGGCATGGCTGGCCGGCGCGTTGTCGGACCACGGCGTCGAGGAACCACAGGCGGCGGCGCGCGAGATCGTGCTTTTGATCGATGGCTCCTTTTCGATCATGCTGGTCCACCGCAATCCCGATTACATCGAGGCGGCAGGACGAGCAGCGGCGACGCTTGTCCGGGTCAGATCGCGGAACAAGGACTGAACCAGCCGTGGCTTGGAACGCAGCCGGCAAGCATGGTATCGCAATGCCAGGGAGGCGGTGATGCGTATCATCTTTCGATGTGATCCAACGTTGATCGAGCATTTGCCGCGCCCGATCCCGGCGCGCGGCGCTCTGCCGGAATGGCTGCGCGCCATGCCCGCCACCGCCTATTCGGCGATCCACGGCCGCGACATTCGCACGCTCAAGCAATGCCCACCCGTTGTCGATGCGATGACCTATGGCTTCATGGTCCTGCTGCCGTGCGACGTCGTCGTCGACAAGGGCACCTTTTCGTGGGACTGGCAAATTCCAGAACCGGTCACGCAGAACCACCCCAGAGCGCCATTGAGCTTCCACACACCGGGGCAGCTCGCCGGCAGCCCGTTTGCTACGCCCGGCCAAGCCGCCCTCAAATTCAACAGCTTCTGGACCATCGAGGTCGAGGAAGGCTGGTCGCTGTTCGCGACGCATCCGGTCAATCGCGAGGATCTTCCTTTCAGGCTGGTGACTGGGCTGGTGGATTCCGACCGGTTCAGCGATGGCGGCATCAATTTCCCGGCGGTCTGGACGGAACCTGGGTTCTCCGGCGTGCTCGGGAAAGGAACCCCGGTCGCACAGTGCTTTGCGGTTCCGCGGGCGACGCCGCAGCTGGAATACGAGGTGTTCGACGAAGAACGGCAGGCGTCTTATGCGCGCACCGTCGGTAATGTCCTGTCAACGCCGGGTGTCTACCGCAAGCGGTTCCGCGCCCGGCGGGGGCGCTCCACTGGCGAGTAAGCGACGCAGTGCTTCCTCATCGAGCCACAGCCGACCACTCGGCGCCGATGTAAGCGCCATGGCGATGACGCCGAACGTGGATGGGCGCAGACGATAGGCCGTTGAATACGCCAGCATCGCCCCATCCAGATCACCAGTTTCCTGCAAGACGACGCCCAGATTGACGGCAGCCTCCGGGGTATCGGGGCTCATCTCCAGCACGCGTCGATAGGCCTGGGCAGCGGCGCCGAACTTGCGCATGTCCTGACGCACCAACCCGAGATCAAACCAGGCAGAAGGATGCCCGCCGCCAGCGACGGCGCGTTCGAGCAAGTCCTCTGCCTCAACAGACGCGCCGCGTTGCCAGGCAAGGCGCCCGAGGCGCGCCGCAGCCTCCTCGGATTTCGGATCCCATTGCAAGACGAGTGTCCACCATTCGCCCGCGGCCAAAGCATTGCCTGCCTGATCAAGGGTACGTGCCCGCTCGATCAGTATTTCCGCCTGTGATGACAGCTTTGCCGCGCGATCCAGCTGTTGCAACGCTGCCTCGAACCGGCCGTCGGCCCGAGCAATCCTGCATGCCAGAATCAAAGCGGGCACATTGTCCGCATGAGCGGCCAGGCTCGTCTCGATGCGCGTGCGAGCTCCCGACAAATCCGCCCTGGCGAACAGGATCGCCGCCAGAAGATGGCAAAGAGCCGGATCGTTCGGGCGTTGCTTCAGGCCTAACTCGCACAGCTGCATTGCCTGGCCATGATTGCCGGAATTGAAAGCAGCCACCGCACGTCGGATCAGATCGCCACTTTCGACTTGATTCGTATCCGTCACCGCTTTTACCACTCCGGTTAGAACCCGAAGGCCAGCCATGCCGTGCCGGCGACGAGAGTGATCAGCGTCAGCGGCAGGCCGACCTTGAAGAAGGCACCGAACGACAAGGGCGTGCCGGCAGCCTTGGACTGCTCGGCGACGATCAGGTTGGCGACCGAGCCGAGCAGCGTGAAATTGCCGGCGAGCGTTGAACTCATCGCCACCACCAGCCAGGCCCGTTCGGGGTTTTCCAGCCCAGGTATGAACGGCCGCAGCGCCAGCACCGCCGGAACATTGCTCATGATGTTGGAGAGCACCGCGGTGAAGCTGGACAGGCGCCAGACATCGTCGAGGCCGAGATTCTTGGCCGAGGCGATGAGATCCGGCGTCAGCAACGTCCTTTCGGCGCCGGCGACCACCACGAACAAACCGGCGAACATGAACAGCAGCGGGCCATCGATCTCACGGTAGATGCGGTCCGGCTTGATGGCGCGGGTGAGCAGGAGAATGGCTCCGCCGATCAACGCCGCCTTGGCAACGGGGACGCCGGCGAAGAAGGCGATGGCCAGCCCGATGCAGACGATCACGGCTTTCAGCACCTGCCCGCGATGCATCCGGCCGCGCGAGACATGCGGCGTCAATTCAGCGGTGCGGGTGAATTCGGCGCGATAGACGATGCGCACGATGACGATGACCGCGACGAGACCGAACAGGGCGACCGGCGCGAGTGCCGCCGAAAAAGCGGGATAGGAAATGCCCGACAGCGCGCCGATGACCATGTTCTGAGGATTGCCGGTGATGGTGGCGACGCTGCCGCAGTTCGAGGCGGTGGCGGTGGCGATCAGATAGGGGATCGGGTTGCGATTGATGACGCGTGTGACGTGGACGACGATCGGCGCCATGACCAGGCAGATGGCATCGTTGACCAGGAAGGCCGACAGCACGCCGGTCAGCAGCGTCACCATCACCAGGAGCATGAAGGGCGCGTGCGCGTGTTCGATGGCGATGGCGCCCAGGCCACGAAAGGCGCCAGAGACCTTCAGATGCGCCACCACGATCATCATGCCGAGCAGAAGCGTGATCGTGTCGAAATTGATGGCGCGGTAGGCGTCCTCCATGCTGATCGCGCCAACGGCGATCATCGCGGCGCCGCCAAGCAGCGCGATGCCTGCCCGGTCAAGACGCAAACCGGGGATGCGGCCGATGGCGACGCCGGCATAGGTCAGGACCAGGATCAGCAGTGCCGCCGCGCCCATCAACGTCATTGGTAAGAAGCCCTGCTCGATCTGGTGGCGCCGATGCGTCCGCCTGGTGGTTCTTTTGCATGTCAACTTTAGCGATGTCGAGATTGACGACAAACGGGGCGGTACCGCTAACGCCGATAGAAATCCAGCCGCTGTTGCAATGCCTGCGGCGAAAACAGTCGCTCGACGGTCTGCCGCGCTTTGTGGCCCATGTCAGCCCGCAGCGCCGGATCGGCCTTGAGCTCGGCCAGGATGCGCGCCGCCTGTTGCGTCGACTCGAACAGAAAACCGTTTTCGCCATGGCTGATATAGTCGGCATAGCCGCCATGCGCATGGCAGACCACGGGCAAACCGCAGGCCATCGCCTCGAACACCACGCGGCCGAATGTCTCCACATGCGAGCCGGTGCGATAGTAGAAGGCGTCGAGCGTCGGCAAGAACTGCTCGGCGGCAAACTGGCCCTGCGGCAGGAGTTCGAGTTGCGGATGCGGCGCGAGCCTGTCCTTCAGCGGCATGCCGCCCTGGATCCGTACCGCAACGCCATCGGCCAGCAAGGCCTCGTAGAGCGCCACATCGTCGGCATGATGCTTGTCCGCCGTGTCGCGGCTCAGCCGCCCCACCGTGAACGGGCCGTCCGGCCTTGCCGGTCGTGGTGAAAAACGCCCGATATCGATCGGCGACGGATGCACGACGCCTTCGACCTGCAGCATGCGCTTCTGGAATTCCGAGATCAGCACCAATTCGGCGCCGGGCCAGCCCAGCAGGCGCGGCATGCCGGTCGTCAGCCCGATGATCTTCGGGTGAAAGGTGTTGAAGACGTAGATCAGCCGGCGTGGCCGCCGGATCAGGTAAGGCCAGATTTTGTTGCGCCAATGCGCGCCGAGGAAGACATAGGTGCCGCCGTCCGGCACCTCGCGCTTTGTCAGCGACACGCGGCGAATCGGAAATTGCCGCATCAGTTCGTCGGACACGCGCGAAGAGGTTGCCCAAAGACACACCTGCTGGTCGGCACTCAACAGCCGATACAGGTCCAGGGTTTCGCGTTCGCTGCCGCCAAACGGGTTCTGAAAGCCGTTGAACAAATGGATCATGATCGCCGCGCTTGCCTGGCCCGGGCCATCCCGCCGCTCGTTCGCCCGGCACCGAAACAGGTCGTGACTGCGCCGGTGGCCCGGAAGACCGAGGAGATCAAGAAAGCAGAAATGTCTCTGGCGACGCCCAATGCATCACCTTAGCCGGAGGAAGCACACCGGCAAGACGGCGTCAAGGAAGCGGCGACCTCAGCCTTCACGCGCAGCAAGGCTGCGGTCAATGCATCGTGGCGGCGCCGGACTGAGACACCAGGGCGGCTTCCGCCGGGTCGAAACTGACCTGATCGCGGCCATTCGACTTGGCGGCATAGAGCCGTCTGTCTGCGGCGGAAAATATCGCCTCGTAAGTCGTCGGCCCGATGAAGCTGGTGCCGCCGATACTGACGGAAAGCGGACAGGCGCGGCCGCCAGGCGAAAAGTCCATTTCGCGAATTCGCCGGCGGATGCCTTCGGCAACCAGCCAGGATTGCGAGGGGTCGACACCGGGAAGAAACACGCCAAACTCCTCGCCGCCGATGCGGCCGACGATATCGCTGCCGCGCAGCTGTCCCTTGATCGCCTGCGCGATGAGCTTGAGCGCCTGGTCGCCACAGTCATGGCCGAGGCGGTCGTTGATAGACTTGAAGTGGTCGGCATCGATGATCAGCAGCGCGCCGGAACGGGTCTGTTCCTGCTTGCGGGTCTCCTCCAGATAGGCCTCGACCAGCATCGAGAAGGCGCCGCGATTCAGCACGGCCGTCAGACTGTCGGTGGCGGCGATGACGCTGAGGTCGCGCTGAGCTATCGCCAGCTGGCGAATCTTCCACATGAGAAAAAACAGAAACGACCCGCCCAGCACCAGGGGCAGCATGAGATCCGTCATTTGCGCGCGCCAGACAGCCTCGGGCGAGAGATAAGGGAAATTGAAGGAATCGACGAAAAACGCCACGGCAATGAAGAATACCGTGCCGGCGGCGGTGACAGCGATCACCCTGCCCCAGCTGGTCGACGACAGGTCGAACTTCATCCCATTCCACTCCGTTAGCCGTCGCTACTATGACGCGCCAACGCAAACAAATTGATAAGACTTTCCCTTCAATTCGAGATCAGGGAGCCGGAGCATGCTCGCCCAAATGGACCGCCGTGCCCCGGCGGTGAACGCAAGCCCGCCGACTAAATTTCGCGCGATGCGGGGAATTCAGAACGTCGATGGTTCGGCGCCGGTCCACTTGCTTCGACAACGAAGGATGCCGCGATCAGGTCGTCGGCATCCAGTTGTAGGGACCCGTCGCCCGCCCCCATGATGGCCGCGACCTTGTGGAAGGTCTTCATCTCATGATCGGAAATTTCGGCATCCTGCATTCTGGCTCTGAGTTGAGCGATACGCCGCCCCAGGGCGGGGGACGTTCCAATTTCACGTTTCGACATGGCCTCGTTTTCTCCTCCCCCAACCCGCGCTTGTTTTGTCCCGCCCGTTCGCCGGCCCGCACATTGCCTTTTATGAGGCTCCGCGAATACAAGGCCCCGAACGCCTGATGTAGGCTAAGGTTCCAACTTCGGCGGATCACGAAATAATTCCGGGTCGCCCACGCAGCTCTGCTCTATTGGCCCGCCGTCAGCACCAGCGTCGTAATAGAGTTGCGCGCCTCAACCCGCTCCAGACACCGACCCGGAATGTTCGGCCACCTCGCGGCGGCGCATTTGTTGTCGGTGACGGCAACGGGTTCGCTGCGCCGTGCGTCGGCGGCTTGGGTCGCCGTCGATGTGAAAAGAACCGTCTGCGTTATCAGAGCGGAGAAAACGGCAACCTGGAACAGCACTGCGGCGAAGGCGATCTTCTTGAGCATGCGATGCAACGCGCGGGCAAGCGTCAGGTTCCCGCAGGTCATTTCTTACAGCGAGCCTGCACCGTGCCGGCGCGGCAGAAAGCGAACCGACACGCCTTCAACAAGAAGGAAATAACCTCGTAAACTCATTGATTTATTGGCGATCCCGACAGGATTCGAACCTGTGACCATCGGCTTAGAAGGCCCAAAGCCAACCGCGCAGTTCTGCGGTTTCTGGCCTCACCGCCTGTAAACCGGGCCCGGCGAAACATTAAGAAATCCCGGCCTACTGTAAACGGTCATGATCACACGCCCCGCCCTCCTCCTCGCCGCTGCGGCACCTTTCATTCCGCTGTCAGCGGCCGCTGCGCCGCTGGTAGGAATTCCATCCGTCATTGACGGCGACACAATTGAAATTCACGGGCAGCGAATTCGCCTCAACGGCATCGACGCACCTGAGAGTGCGCAGCTCTGCCTAGACGCCGCCGGCAAGAAATACCGTTGCGGGCAAAAAGCGTCTCTCGCCCTCGCGGATTTCCTCGAGGCGCATCGCCCGACGTCTTGCATCGAGGTCGACCGCGATCAGTTCAGACGCATGGTGGCTGTCTGCACGGCAGGAGGCGTCGATATCGGCGAATGGATGGTCAGGAAGGGCTATGCGGTCGACTGGCCGAGATACAGCGCTGGCTTCTATGCCAAGGCTGAGACTGACGCCAGGAAAGCAAAGCGCGGCCTATGGGCAGGATCGTTCGACAGGCCTTGGGAATGGCGCAAGCAGATGACGGTTCAATAGGCTGTTCGCGCCCGGTCATAAGAGCGGCCGATCACCCTCTGATGCTCGTCGAGAGATAGGCTGGCCTGTCATCTTTTGCCCATTTCCCTAGGCTAGGCTGTTTTCACGGCGGGCTTTGGAGGAGGTCGATCTCATGACGACAAGCCTTGCCGGCACCCTGAAAAACCGCGGCAAACAGGTGGCCAAACGCCTGCTCGGCTATGATTCCCGAAACTGGCTGCGTATCCGCCAGATCGAAGCATTCACCGTCTTTTTGGAAGCCGGCAACCGCAAGGCCTCCGACGTCATCGAGATCTCGCCGGGCTGGAACCGCTATTGGCGAGCGATGTGCCCGAACTATCGCTCGGTCGATTTCCCGGCCTTCGACATCTGCAAGGAGCGCACCGAGGAACAATATTCGATCGTCATAGCCGACCAGGTGCTGGAACATGTCCAGCGGCCGCTGGCGGCGGCCCAGAACATCCATGCCATGACCCGGCCTGGCGGCTGGGCGATGGTGGCGACACCTTTTCTGTTCCGGGTCCATGCCCGGCCGCACGACTACAACAGGTGGACGCCCGCCGGCCTCAAGCAGCTGATGGTCGAGGGCGGTTTTGCCGAAGCCAACGTCAAGGTCCATGGCTGGGGCAACAAGGCTTGCGCCCGGGCTCACATCGGAGGCCCGGTACGCGCCTACGGTCTTTGGCGGGACCTCAGCAACGACGAGGAATACCCGCTAATGGTCTGGGCCTTCGCAAAGAAGGAGCCAGCGGTGCCTCAATAATTGCCGTTGTAGTAGCGGTCGTCGCAGGGCGCGGTGTAGATGCGGCCGTAGCGGTCCTGGTAGCGGCACATTTCCTCGCCGCGGCGCTGCGGGGTGGTGGCCGAGCCGACGACGGCGCCGAGCAGCGCGCCGCTGGCCGCGCCGATGACCGTGCTCTTGGTGTTACCACCGATCGCCTGGCCGACGAGAGCGCCGCCGGCGCCGCCGACCAGGGCACCGGTGGTGGCCCGCTGCTGGCCTTCGGTCTGCGACTGGCAGCCGGCAAGTGCCGCGGTCATCAGCACGGCGGCTATGGCTTTCTGAAAGGTCATGTGAAGTCTCCCTTAAACGTCTGAAATCCCTATCGATCGTCCCGTGCGGCCGCATTGCGGCGGAACAGGGGCGCACACGCTCACGAAGTGAGTCAGGGTTTCCCATGAGTTGAAAGCCATGGTTTCCAAAGCGCAAAGCTAGGAGCGAACGCTTCGATTTAATCTTGACTGGAATTGCCATTCGCTGCCCGCTAGAATTGACATTCGTCCGATGGTGCAAGGCGATGGGTAAGGTTGCTGCGGCGCGCGAACCTCCTAAGGAGCGGCGAAGGGTGCGCGCGGCTCAATACGTACGAATGTCCACCGAGCACCAGACTTATTCCCTTGAGAATCAGAAAGATGCTATCCGCGGTTATGCCGAGGTCATGGGGTACGACATCGTCGCCACCTATGAAGACCCCGGCCGTAGCGGGCTGCACATAGAAGGCCGGCCCGGCCTCAAGAAGCTGCTGTTCGACATTGAAAACGGACTCGCCGATTACGAGACGGTCGTCGTCTACGACGTGAGCAGATGGGGCCGGTTCCAAAGCATCGATGAAAGCGCTTCCTACGAATATCGATGTCAGATAGCGGGTGTGCGGATGGAGTTTTGCGCCGAGCAATTCGCGAACGATGGCACCGTCGGATCCGATGTGCTGAAGGCCATAAAGCGTAGCATGGCTGCAGAGTACAGCAGGATGTTGTCACAGCGGGTCTTTTTGGGCCAGGTGAGGATGGCCCGCATGGGCTTCCACGTGGGCGGGATCCAGGGACTCGGACTAAGGCGCCTGATGGTGGACCAGTTCGGACAACCCAAACTCATCCTCGCCCGCTATGAACACAAGAACTTCCAGACAGACCGTGTGGTCATCGTACCGGGGCCACCGGAAGAGATTGCCACTGTTCGATTGATCTTTCGCCTATTCGTCAGGTCACGCAAAAACGAACCTCAAATCGCAAAATATCTGAATGACCGGGGGATCCTGAACGACTTCGGAAGGCCTTGGAAGAGCTATAGCGTGCGCCGTGTCCTGACCAATGAGAAATATATCGGCAACAACGTCTGGAATAGACGCTGCACCAAGCTGAAAACCAAAGTTGCGTACAATCCCCCGGACCAATGGGTCAGGGCGGACAACGCCTTTGAGCCTATCATCAGCCGCCAATTATTCGACAAAGCACAGCAAATCTTGAAATCGCTTTATCTTCACATGAGCGATGAAGAGATGCTTGCAGCCCTACGAAACCTCTACAAACAGCATGGGAAACTGTCGTGGGACATCATCAACGCAGAGCCCGGATGCCCTTCGGCCTATCGCTATAGCGCGCATTTCGGAGGTCTGCTCGGAGCATACAAGCTGATCGGTTGCCTGCCGCCCAGAAAGTCTCATTTCATCGAGATTGACAGGCGCCTCACGGCTATCCGCCATCGCGTTATGGAAGACCTGCTCGTCGCGGTCGACAAGGCAGGCGGCCGCGCTTCCCAGGCCCCTGAAACGGAGATCATCTGCATCAATGGCGAGTTGACCGTAGCGCTCGCAATTGCAAGGTGTCGTGTTACGCATTGTGCCTATCCCCGCTGGTCTTCGAGGGCCGTGCGAGAGGCCATGGCGGATATCTTCGTCTTGATCCGCATGCAGCCGGGCAATCTGATCATTCGCGATTACCTGATCGCTCCGATGCATGAAATCGTGGGGTTCAAAGGAGATTTCCATGTCAACAATGGAATGAAGCTGGATGCGTTTGTTTTCCGATCGCTTGATCCGCTCGTTGCGCTGGCCGAGCGAACATTCGTCGGGAATACCACATGACGGTGCGCCACACGGTTTTAGGCTTGGAAGCCGCCGACCGCCTTTTGCAGAATAACCGCACAAGGCACGCTGCGCTTTTGGAAAAGATGCACGAGCCCACCAGGTGGTTCACCGGTCCCTGGCTGTGCAAAACCTATCAAGCTGAATGCCAAAGAACGCGTGGCATGATCGCAGAAGCTATTATCTCTCGGCATCTTCTGGAGACGATCACCGAGGTATTTCGATATCCAATCAAACAGGAATCGTTCCGTCGCCTGCTATCGGCCGAAAGCCTGGCCTCTGTGCCGAAGGCCCTGACCGAAGGGCCTACTTTGAACCTGCTCGCGGAGAGTTCCACGCCAAGGCCCTTGGTCAATGGAGTTTCTCCCGAGGTGACCGAGCTTTTGCAGGATTGGAATGTGCCGCCACAGGTCTTCGCGTCCTTGCGCAAGATGGTTCCGGAAAGGCAGCTCAAAGCGGCAAAGCTCATGATCGCCCTGAAGAGAGTGAGCTTCCACTATGCGCAACTCCTCGCAACGCTTACTCCGGCGTCGCATTTGGTCGATCCCTCCAGGCCGAGGAAGAAGTTTGTCGGGGTGACAGCCGACGAACTGGCTATCATGGAAGCTGATTTTGATTTGCTGAACGATCAATTTCTCTTCTGCGCCAGCCTTCGTGGCACCTGGGCGCTGGAGTTGATCGCGGCAAGGCTCTATCTCGACCGGCTAATGGAAAACGCGAGGGTCGTCAGACACCTTGCGCGGGATTTCCCGGAGCAGCTCGCAAGATTCCAAACGATACTGGACATTCCAACGGGTCAGGAAGCTTTGCCGAGCCAACCAGTCAAAACCGGACCAAGGCGCACGCATTTTGTCTTCTGAGGTGGCGGCTTCGGGTCGCAAGCGCTCGGCCATAACCCTCAGTTTCGCGGTATGCTGTGTATCTCCATCCAAACCGGCGCCGCGGTCGTCCATGTAGCGGACCTCGTCTTCCTTGGTGTCAAAGGTGTCCACGATGGTGCTGCCATCGACGACCAGGCTCGCTGATAGGCGGATCGGACTGTGAGGCGTTCGCTAGCCACGGAACCGTTCCGTGTACCAGATGATCTTGCCGCCAACCTTCATCGGCTTGTGGATCATCAGCTTCTTGGGAAGGTGCTCGGGATGCACCTCGAGCAGCGTGATCTGGATATCGGGCTTGCAGCGGTTGCAGTCGAACTTCAGCTTCAGCGGATCGACGCCGCCGCCATAGACCATCATCAGGTCAGCGGAACGGCAGTAGCGGACGTTGCCACAGCTGCATTCCGCCTTGACGAGCATATTGTGCCGGGTCGCCTTGCCCAGGGTGTCGATCGGGTCGTGCGCCATACTGATAAAAAGAGGAACAAATTCCTCACCGGTCAAGAGGCACTTGACTCTTTTGTTCTCATTTCGTTCACTGTCAGCACGGAAGGAGGATTTCCTACACAACGAGGCAAAGGAACTGAGATGAAGGCATGTGCGGACGCTACACCCGATATCTGACATGGTCGGAAATCCACCGGCTCTACCGGTTGACGGCCCCGGCGGAAATCGGTCGCAACGATGAGCCGCGCTACAACATCGCGCCGACAGAGGTCGTGCCTTTCATCACCGCCGGCGATAACGGCAGCCACCGATTGCGCGAGGGGCGCTGGTGGCTCGTCCCGTTCTGGGCAAAGGAGATGCCCAAGGCGGCCATGTTCAACGCCAGGATTGAAGGCATCGACACTGCGCCGGCCTTCAGGGACGCCTTCAAGTCAAAGCGCTGCTTGATCCCCGCGGATGGCTTCTACGAATGGACAATCTCGCCGGCCGACGGCAAGAAGGATCCTTGGCACATCTACCTGCCGGGCCACGCGCCTTTTTCGTTTGCCGGGCTCTGGGCGTACAACTCAAATCTCGACGTCACCAGCTGCACCATCATTACCGAGCCGGCCGGCGAGCCGATGAAGAACCTGCACGACCGTCAGCCGGTCATCCTCGACCAGGCCTATTACGACGCATGGCTCGACCCGGCGACGCCGAAGGAATACCTGAAAGACATTCTCAGCCACGATATCGGCAGTCAGTTGCAATTCAACCGTGTCGGGCGCGACGTCAATTCGACCGTCATCAACAAGCAACCGAACGACCACCCCGCCCTAGTCGGACCGATCAATCCGCTATGAGTGACGAACCGATCAAGCTTGCCGATGGCATGACGGCGGCGCCGCGGCAAAGTGGACGGATCGAAAATCATGTCTGCGAGTTTGACGAGTGCGGGAAGCGCGCGCCGTTCGGATTCGCAAAGCCGAGGAAGCCATCGCACTGGTTCTGCTTCGGGCATCGCGAACACGGCGACAGGTATTTGGCGGGGGCAAGATGATTAGTCGACCAAGAGAAGCGGACGAGTATCCAGACCGAGTCATCGACTGCCAGGAGGCAATGGAGCCCGGCTTCCAAGCCATCGTCGATTGCATGCTGGAGGCCGGATGGTCGCGCGGCGAAACTCTGCGGTCATTGAAGCGGCTGATCGCGGCGGACAACATGACCCAGAAAGAGAACGCTAGGACGGAAACACAGCTTGCCATTGCTCGGGCCATGATACGTGCGGGCAAGCCGTTTTAGGATAGGGTCCGGGAACCGCCGCCAGACATGACCCTGACAGCCCGGCAGCGCGCCGCCAATATATCGCAAGGAGCGGCGCGCCGAGGTCACAAAGATGCGGCTCAGCAGCGTTGGGCCGCTAAGAAATAAGTCGCTCAAACTCACGCAATACATTCAGGTGGTCGGCATTCCGCAATGGGGCGATCGAAAAGAACACGTTCGAATCCATCGGATGATTTGCTCGTCTTTCGATGCGGAAGGGGTCTGGGGCAGGCCCTTGAAGCAGACCGATGAAACTCAGGCCGATGCCGCGATAGCTGTCGCCTGGGCCTCCATAACTTGCGATGCAACCACCGATAAGACCTCCAATAGCGTTAATCCGGCTGAATAGCGCATCGTAATTTCCGTCCATTTCGAATTCGATAGCGCTGCTATAAATACGAAAATCCGGCGTCTCTTCAAATTTGACACCGAAACGAATTGCTGCGCTTACTAGATCTTCTAGGAAAGCGTCACAGACGTCTGTCCCACCACCCTTGCAATAAACTTTAACGCCACTTTCTAATATTTCCACATCCACAAGATTGCCGTCAAACATTCCTTGTAAGAATTTTACACCAGCCTTGTAGTCAAAATCACCTAAACGTGTTGGAGATTCAAGGAACCCATAACGCTCGTTAAGAGCTCTAACTAAGTTACCCCCGTAAAATTTGGCGCTCGACGGAGATGCTACATTAATAGCTCTTACGGCCGTTGACTGGAGTATTCCGATAAGTTTCATTGTACTAATTGGTTCCGTTCGTTTTGTCTGTAAAGGGACAATGGATTATGCGTACGCAATGGGCCTTCCACCGCATTGGTCTGCTTGCGATCAAGAGCTGTCTTATTGCTAGGAGACGGCGGAGACTGATCCAGTGCAATTGAACTTTTAGTGCCGAGGATGAAGGCCGAGCTGGAAAAGCCCGGTACCGACATTGCTTCGGGGCTGGTATCTTCAGTCTCCCGCATGAATTTAGGCCAGCTGACAAACCGAATTTGAAGGGCGACGTCAAAAGCCTCGGCAATCTCAAGCAAGGTTTTTGTGTTCCAGTTTCCGTAGGATTCACTCTCTAGTCTTGCGATCGCGCTTTGCGGTTTTCCCGCCTTGGTGCCGAGATCCGCTTGTGACCAATCTCGCTCGTCACGAAGAGCCTTAATTTGGTGTATGACCCATCCTGTTACCATCTCCCTCAGATAGCCATGCCGATATTCTGTGATCGATAGTTTCTTGAGCCGTTTTGCGCTAACCATCGTAGTCAATCGCCTTCTCTGGTGATTCAACAATTTCTTTCATTCGCCTGATCGCCGTTGCCAAAATGCCGGGAGGCTTAAGCCTATCGTTGTGTTCGATGGCAAACCCGACGAATGTCAATTCGTCCCTTCCTGGGCCCATAAAGAATAGCGGCCGGTGCGCAATGCCGCCGCTCTCAAATTTAACTTCCCATACACCATCACAATCATTCAGATTGTGCGCGTAGTGATGCGGCCAAGTTCGCCTGTCTTTCATAAAATTGAGTCGCGAATCGAATTTTTCGGCGGCCCTAGATGCGATCGCCATCCAATCATCAATTACCGATTCGCCGGCGCGAACCTCGTATCCTTTGATTTTCCAGCGCAAAACAGTCCTATATCATTTTTGTGATATTGCAAATACGAATCGCATTTTGGTCCCATATCATATTTGTTATACGCGCGCCCCATTTTTGCGGCTAAAGTAATCGATTGCGGTAACAAACTGAGACATTATCGGCTGTAGCGCCGGCCCTTTCCGGGCGCATAATCGCGTATTGAGTCCTTGCCGGAAAATGACAACGGCAAAGCCTAAAGATCACCTAGCCGCAGCTATCATGGCCTGTTGTAGCATCGGCACGTGATTCCTCCCAGAAATCCTGGAGCGAAGCGTGCCTTAGATCCTCTTCGCCGCGCAAGTGCTTCACACGGCCGATGATGCCGGGCTTCACCCATTGCGTCGCCGGCCGCTTCATGCCCTTTGGCGCCGGGCCGGCATGCTCCTGAACGCGCTTCCATAGGCGCTCTCGAATGGCCCGGCTGGAATTGATGAAGGCTGAACCGACATAGCGGCCGGTCGCCCGATCGGCCATCAGGGCGAAGGCCGGCTTGCCGGCCTCACGCTCGACGCCCAGCAGCTCGTATTCCTCGACCGTATAGCATTTCGCCTTCAGCCAGTTCGTTGACGGGCCGCTGCGGTATTTGCTGTCGCGGCGCTTCGACACCATCCCCTCGAGGCCGCTCTGTTCGAGCAGATGAAAGATCGCCTTGGCTTCGCCTGGCAGCGCCTCGCTGAACTGGATCCGGCCGCCAGGCTCGATCATGCTGGTCAGGATCTCGCGCCGCTCCTCGAGCGGCATGTCGCGCAAATCGTGGCCATTGAGATGCAGCAGATCGAAGGCGACGAAATAAAGGTCATGCTGGCGACGCGTGATCGCCTTGCGCAACTCACCGAAGTCCGACAGACCTGCTTCGTTGAGCACAATGATCTCGCCGTCGACGATAGCGCTTTCAGCGCCGAGGCTCTTCGCCTCCCGCACAAGGTCGCGATATTTGGCCGTCCAGTCATGGCCGTTGCGGGTGTAGATGCGGGTCCCGTCGTCGTCGATGATCAGCTGTGAGCGGTAGCCGTCGAACTTGACTTCGTGAATCCAGCCCTCGCCTTCCGGTGGCTGGTCGACCAGGGTCGGCATTAAGGGCGCGACGAACTTCAAACGCATGCACAGAACTCGGCCAGACCGCCATTAAATAAGATTCAGCTAAAATAGTTCCGGGACTTTTGCCGGCGGCGGCGTGTTCGGTCGAGAACCATCTCCGACCATCGGTAGTGCATCAGCCTAAAGCTTGAACTATGGGCCCTTAGCGACGCGCAGCTTTGAGAGAGCCCGCCACAAATCCGCCTCTTCCAGTGTCCCGTCGTCAAAAACTTGGAAGACTTCCAAAGCCAGGTATTCCCGTTGCTCCCGATCTTTCTTGGCTAGGCGGCGTTCATCACACAGTCCGTCAAACACCCGCTGGAGCATGTCCAGATCAGCGGGGCAATAGACACCACTGCAGCGCGATAACGACATGGCCCGGCTCCCCTAAGCGAGCCTTGTAAGGATTATCTCACATAGCCGGTTTTGGTGCGAAGAGATTCGCGAACCTGAAAGAGATTAATTTAGCTCCCGCTAATCCTTGACGCCCATCGGATGCCGCACCAGAATCATTGCATGGCACGGGGCAGCATCAAGGTCGGCGACGAGGTGGCGATAATGGCGACGGTGCTTAAGCGCGTCACCGAAGACCGCGTAAGCGTTTCGATCCCCAGCTACAATTTTCCCCATTCGATTATCGATCCGGCCACTAAGTTGGTGAAGGGTCAGCAGATTGAACTAACCGGCGACGTTAGGCGGATCGACGGTGACAAGGTCACGGTCGCGCTGGGGACAATGGTTACCGTTGATCTGGACAAGGTGCGTCTGGTTCAGAGCCACGTCCCGCCCAAGAGGAAAACCGCGCTGATCGATGAACCGGGTTGACGCTCTATGACCAAGCTTTCAGACCTTGGGCCGCCTATACCCGGCAAGCGACACGGCAGCGAACCGGCACGAGAGGAAGACCATTTCTACCCCTGTCCATATTGCGGGCAGAAGGTTGACCAGCGCGACCTGCGACAGGTGTTCTGGCACGAGGAGCCGGGGCACCAGGCACTGGAGCCGGAAGAAAGCGCCAAGGTCATACTCCTCCCTCGACAATCACCAAAATAAAACCCAGCCACCACCATTGAGGCAGTGACGGGCTCTTGATTGTCCGCTCCGCAAATTGCCCGCCGCTCCATTCACGGCAGCGGCGGGCGCCCCTTGGTATGGGACTGCTTGGGCGTTGGTGGCCCAAGCAGAGATGGAAGGTGCAATTTCGATGCCAATGGGATCTGTGCCGCTATGACACGGAACGGCACAGCACACAGATTTCGGGTAAATTCCGCCGAAATTTACCAGAACAACGGTCATACCTTGCACAAATAATAACTTTAGGAGATGCTGATCTTAAGCCTTGGGAGGGCTGGGGATATGAACAGAAATATGCTGATGGCACTAGTTGCCATTGCGCCGCTGTGCGGCTGTCAAACAAGCAATCAAGCCGACTACATGCAAATAGGCTACGGGCCTAGTTTCGACGTCGCCCATGCTCAGTGCGAAATGCAAAAAGGGTCGGTTGACCAAGGCTATATTGCAATCGGATCGCCCGGCTTCGTTGCGGGGGCCGGAATCGGCAATGCGCTTGGCAACTTGGCTGCCGAAGATCAATACATGAAGAACTGCCTCATCCTAAGTGGGTGGAAGCGCGCGCCGCACGGACAGGGCGCCGCTGCTGCGTCAGCCGTAGCCGCTGGTGCGCGACCGACACCATATGGGATACAGCGCGCGCCGGGCAGTTGGATCAACACGGCGCTTCTCGACTGGTCTGATGCGAACAACAAATGTGTCACCGGTGACAAGGCCGCATGCGGCACTCGAGCGAAACTTGCGGCTCGACTTAGGGCGGCTGGTGTCAACCCGGCGCCGGTCTGATGTCCCAGATTGCCCATCGCGGAATGTTGCTTTGTCTGGGCGCCGTGCTTGCGGTCAGTGGCTGCGGCGCGGACTACCTTAACCACTACGACACCGTGACGCTCGCCGCCGGCGACGCCAACCAAGCCAACACCCTTGCCCAGACCGTCGACCCGTTCAATCCAAACAGTCAAAATACGCACATCGAGGGTGACGGTCAGCGGATCGCCGGTGTCGTCCAGCGATATCGTGGTGTGACGCCTAAGTTGGGAGGGGTGCCGAACACCGGCGTCGATCTCGACTGCGCCGGCGGGAAAGGAAACAATCCGGTGGTCCCGCCGAACACCCCCATCTCCGGGCCGGACGTGAATGGCCTTGATCGCAATCACGACGGCATCGCCTGCAACAGTCACTGAGAAATGGGCAGCCGGCGACATATAGCGGACAACGAGTACAACCGCCGGCGTTATCGTTACAGGCGACCGCCGAACCGCGAACCCTGGTGGCTGACCATTCTGGCGGCCTCCGCCATCATAGGCGGCATCCTCGCGATCGAGAAAGGCCCCGAGTTCACCAGCTGCAACATCAAGGGCAATATTAGCTACAACACTGGTGAGAAAATCTATCACGTCCCCGGCCAGGAATACTATTCGGAAACCCGCATCAGCATGCTGAAAGGCGAACGCTGGTTTTGCTCCGAAGCCGAGGCGATTGCCGCCGGCTGGCGAAAGGCTCGTCGGTAAAACGCTGAGTATCGCGGGGCGGAACGAATTTCATTCTTTCATTACCCGCCCCGCAACACCCGCCAGATGTCGGCCCAATAGGCCGTGACTAGTGATGCCAACGCTGCCGCTGCCATACCCGTCACCCCCAAAGCACCAAGGCCCATCAGCTTCCAACGCGTCACCTCGGCTGTCACTTCCTTGACGCTGGTCATGTCGGCGTTGAGCTTGCTGACCGCGCTTTCGGTGGCACTCACGCGCTCAACCAGCTCATCGGTCTTGGCGTACATTTTCGACCGGCTGGTGGCGGCCCGTTGCTCCGACTGCTCGTAGCTCAGGGCTGCCCTGGCATCGCTGTCCTTGATGTCGCGGCGGATTTCCGTGATGTCCCGCTGCATGTCCTGCGTGGCTTGCAGCAGGCCGCCGATCATCATTTCCAAGCTTTTCGTTCCCGATGTCGGCATCAGCCCCGCCCCTCGAAGCTAGCGCCAGCAGCCGCGTCGCTGGCCGTTGCGGTCGTTGCCCAGCACTCGCTCATAGCCGGGCCGGTCGGCGCCGATCAGCGCCACGGTGCCGGCTGGGCTAAGGCTTGCTTTCAGGAAGCCCGCGCAGCTGGTCGCAGGCGTCGACTGGCATGCCACTCCCGCGCAGGCCAGAAACACACAGATCATAGTCAGACATGCCAGCGAGCTTCGCATTGTCGCCCTTCCTTTCGAGTTCGGCTTTGAGGTCGGCCGCCGCGACTTCGGCGACGCGGCGGGAATATCCGGAGCTGTCGCCACGGCCGCGGCCGACCAGGTAGGCGATCGGCACCGCGGCAATGAGCGCGGCGAGCGCGACGAGCTTCCACATCTTCAGGGTGAGCGAGACAAGCTCGCCCGCCGCAACCAGGGCACCCATCATCGGCGCGCTCCGGTCTGGAAGGCCTCGACGCCCTTGGCCTCGCCATGCCGGGCAACGAAGTAGAGACCGCCGGCGACGGCAGCGATCGTCAGCATCCAGACCCACCCAGGCACGTCGCCGGCGGCTTCCTTCACCGGCTGGATATAGCCGCTGGCCGCGCCTAGATTGCCGATGACGCCGTCGAAGAAGCTGCCTCCCAGCGCCGCGACGCCGGTGAAGAATGCGCCAACCTTGGCAAGCCAGTTCGTGCGCACTTCCGGAACCTTCTCCCGCACCACGTCGGGCGTGGCGTCGGTGCGCGCCGGCGCCAGTACGCGCGGCTTTGCCTTCTGCAGGGCGAGCAGCAGATCGTCGTCTATGCCGTCGCCGGCCGGCAAGCCGTTCTCGGCGCGGAAGGCACGGACGGCCGTCGCGGTCATCGTGCCGGTCTTGCCGTCGACGCCGCCGACCTCGGTATAGCCGAGATCCTTCAGCTGCTGCTGAACGCGGGTCACCGTCGCCTCGTCGACCTTGACGACGGTCGGCACATCTGCCGGCGCAGGCGCAGGATCCGCCGTAACGGCGGGAGATGCCGCCTTGACCTTATCGAGCACTGCCTCGACCCGATCCGGCGCGACCAAAGCACCATTGAGGCCGTCGCCGGTATAGAAGGACTGGCCACGCTTCAATTGACGGTGCGCGCCCTTGCAAGGCGCCAGAACCGGGAAGGAAGCCCATTCCTGTGCCAGGCGCTTGCCGAACTCGGTCCGGCTGATCTTGCCGGCCAGGAACGCCTCATAACCACGGCGCTTCAGAAGCTGGTAAGCAAGGCGGTCCTGAAAGTCCGCCGAAAACAACTCGCTGCCGGACAGATGCATTTCCGGGACGAGGCCGAGCAGAGTATCGCGCATGAACTGCGCGGCGCCGGCGGCCGACGATGCCGCGCCGGAGATCTTCCAATTGGCCTTGATCCAAGCCTTGCTCGACCAGTTCTTTTGGGCGGCGATGACCTGGTTGAGCGTCATGGCCGTAAGAGGCCTAGTCAGGTGGCCCTGTCGGTTGCCGAAAATCGTGACGTAGCAGGCCGGAATCGGACTGCCAGCGTCGGTCTCATAAATAAAGGCGAGCAGCATCGCCGCTCCGGCAGGAACGCTTTTATCCATGGTCTTTTCCTTTCGGGTGATGTTTGGCTATGGTTGCCGGCCCCGAAGGAGGCCGACGAGATGGCGAGGGATAATGATGAACTGCCGCATCAAATCCGGCTGGACCTCAGCGGGCCCGCCGCCGACAATGATGGGCCAATGGGAGACGTGACCTATCTCAACATGCCTTGGGGGAAGGCCAGCGCCAGCATCCAGACCAAGGCCTTGCGGTCATCCGAGATCAACACCTATGACGGCGGCCGGCTAGCGCTTGTGATGGCGTCTGGGTTGTGCTTAAGAGCGGCGATCAGGGCGATGCTGATGTGGTGCGCGAGGCGTTACGGAAGGCGGACTAGGCTGGCTTTCCAAGTGCCATTTCGCTATTACCGGCCTCCTTAAACAACCAAGCGAAGTTCATCCTGAACAATAGAGAGCGTTTCCTCGCTGGGATTGCGGTGGCCTTGGTCATGGCGCTGTTCTTCGTTGCGGTGAGCCAACGTGATAGCCACGACGTCATCAGCAAGGACGGCCAGTGGCAATACTACATCCGCAATTCGTATATGCAGGATGATGGTGTTTATCTCAACGACGGCAGTGCTGTTACCGACACCGTAATGGCAAGATGGACCAGCTCCGGTTGGGAGTACCGAAAAATGACCCCGGAAGAAGCTGACCGCCTCCCCACTATAACAGGGGAGACTCGGGAGTGACTTTAAGGGACATGCAAGTGTCTAAGGCCTAGCGCTGGCGGCGGCCGTCAAATCTTCCCACATAATCAGCCAGTATATCGGGAGGAGCGCGATGTTTCAGGAGGCGGGGGAGCGCCCGAAGCCAGCGGCTGTCCCCTATCAATGACCGAGGGGCGGAACCTTGGATTTAAATACCGCTATAGGAACGAGAACTCGATCTCCTGCAGTCGACTTCGGCTCCAAAACGTCGGATGGAATTACGAACGCATAACGGTTGAAAGCCTGATTGAACGCCGCTTCCGGCATTGCCGGAAAAATCTTTCGGAAGAACGATAGTTGCGGTGCCGTGAGCGTGTGATTAATAGCAGGCACGCCGGCTCCAGAGAAGAGGGCGCCGTAGATACCAGGGAGCACGGCCCATCCGTTAGGATTCGCTTTTGCCTGTTCGCGCAAGGACGCTAGGAAGCGCGTTTCCGGGATGTCGAAAATCGGATATGCCTGCTGAAACGGATTATATGTGCCGAAGGTAATCGCACCTGAAATATAAGCGGAACATAGCAATATCCGCCCGCTAATCCTATCAAGCTCCCTGAGGTAAACGAAAAATGCGAATCCAAAGGCAAATGGGACAAGTGAAACCCACTCAAAGTATCCTCTCTTTATGGCTTGTAAAATCGTCACCTCTTTGATTGGGAACAAATAAGTAACGCCAATCTTGGAGATTGCCCATCCTGCTGCCACAGACACAAAAAACAAAATAACCCTTCTTTTTGTAATGTGAAACTTGCAGCGCGATGCAGTAATAATCAAGGATATTGTCAGGAGTAACCCAAATCCCCAGGCCATCCTACCGGGTTGAACCTTATTCCAAAGGAATACCTCGCCAATACGCGAAGACACCGGAAAGGCCATCCACGCAAACATCAAAAGCAATCCGGCGCACACCACAGAAAACGAGAAGATGTTGCTTTTCAATGTTTCAGTCAGCGACCGATAGTCGACAAAGCAAATAACAGTCAGAGGTAGGAGGGTGGAAACAACCGCAACGTCACACTCATTGGTTTTCATAAGAGGAAAGAAGCCGGCTGTGGTAAAAAACGGAAACACATAGGCGAGCAACTTCATCGCCGCGACGCCGCCGCCTGAAACATCGCGCTGCCCCGGATAGACTGTCCCCTGCATTACCGGGATCAGATCGCCGAAGTACAAAACAAAACTGATGCCAAGGCAGGCGGCTGCCAAGATCGCGACGGCAATATTGGCCGGGGTGATCATATCGCGTCGAAAAGCAAGGAGTAGCACCGCAAGTGAAAATGCGGTCGGGATCAAGAATGGGGGGTAGACGAGACCGAATACCCAGACGGCGGACATCCAGAACAGAAGCGGCAATTTCAGCCATGGGCGGATCGGGAGCAGGAATGCTATCAGCGGCCAGGGAGCGAATGCAAATGGCGGTGCATTCGATGTCCACCACACCTGCACCATATGGGAACAAAGAAGGCAGCCGGCGCCGAACGCCGCGAACCACAAATCGGCTCCAAGTTGCCTTAGGAGGATCGTGTATCCGACCAGGAACGCGACCCAGAGCACAGCGAAATAAAGGGAGTAGGCATAGGCTGGGGGCAAGATCCAGAAGCCCCAGAGCTGTGGCTTGAAGACCAGAGACCAATCCAGAATAGGCAGAGCCCAGAACCCTTTCAGGGACTCATGATAAGGGGAAATCTGGTTGATGGTTGAAAAGCCGCCGCGGACCGCAGTTTGAAACAGTGGCGTCAGGACGATCCATTCATCTGACCTGACAGGGCGAGCTGTCAGAAACAAAGGTCTTGCATCGGCCAAGCCAAGATAATGAAGACCCATTGCATAGTGCGACGGCGTAAGCGCCAACGCAACATAGACGGCTGCGATCACTAGAAGTGCAATCAAAAGTACCTTGGCGGTGCGTTCCTCGATCCAGCCGAGAACCAGCCGGCCCCGATTTCCATCCACCATGCCATTCGTTGCAAGCGTGTTGTTCATGAAGCGGCGATCCAAACACCGACACAGATAAGCGCCGCACCAAAAAATACATTCGAGCCCAGCGGCTCCCCGAGAAGGAAGTGGGCCGCAACCGGCACAATCACAAATCCGAACGCCATGAACAGATAAGCCTGACTCAGCGGAATCGTCCTCAATGCGATGATCCAAGCAAGCGTCGATCCTCCGTAGAGCGCGACCGCACTTGCGAAAAACATCAGGGTGCCCGTGTTTAGCAGGATATCCGACAGGCTGTGTATACGCCCGCTGACGACCTTGAAGATGATCTGGCCGGCTGCGAGGGCGCACACGCAGAATGCCACAAGCACATAGGAAAATATGTTGCTCATACCTTTATGTTGACCGCATAGATCAGATTAAGATCGATGGATGGCACTCGCGCAGGCCACCAATATTCTTCACGGCGATCAAAATAATATCGAATGAATGCCACCAGATTGGAGATGGCGTTCACGTGCTCACGCGCCATAACATAGTCGTAAGCCAGTCCGTTCTGTCTTGCCTTCTGCCTGGGGCCGAAGTTCCTCCCCAATCGCCACATCATCCCCGGGTCGCATGGCAAAACCAACGAGAGCGTTGCACCGGGCCTGAGCACCCGAACCCACTCGCGCAAAACCTCCTGCGGCCTGTAGAGATGTTCCAGAACATGTGCAGCAATCAGGCGATCAAAGCTGGCATCAGCAAACGAAAGCGCCGTCGCATCCTGCGCGAGAACGGTCACATTTCCTTGCCGGCTTGCTGAACCGACGTTCTGGAGCATATCGGCGCTAAAGTCAGTCAACACATACTCATTGAATCGGTGCCTAACCGAATGAAGATGGAAACCAGACCCGGCGCCCACCTCAATAACTCTCTCAAACGTGACATTCGAATCGAAAGGCTTTTCAACCAACTCATGGCTACGGCGCATCACGTAACCTGCCAGTCCGCTTCCATAATTTGCGTCCTCGTACTGACCTGCATAGGCGCCCGACCAAAGATCAGGCGGATCATCCTTCATTCTCAAGGGAGCCTCGTCAGCTGCTGGATGGGGATTCGAGGCACAGCGCTATAGTCGTACCCGAGAAAGGAGACGAGGAACTGGACGCCAATAATGATCGGAAGAGCTCCGACCATAACGGTACCTGCCGTAGCTGCCTGTCCGCTCTCGGCAGAGGCATACCAACCGATGCCGCCATATAGAAGGCCAAACACAAGCAGTACGCACCCGAAAACAAGATTGACGGATGCGATACTGAAGTCTCTAAGAAAATATGAATACAATATTCTTTTAATTATATTCCTACAATGCTTCAACGAAAACTCTACAAGGACGCTACCGATCTTTAGATTGCTGTTTTCTTCTCCGTACTGGGCTGTCATCGGCACATCCACGACAACCGATCTCGCCAAATAAAGATGATAAAGCATGTCCGATTCAAAAAAGAACCGCCTGTTTATTTTATGCAGCGGCAATATTTCCAGGCACGACTTATGAATGGCCGTAAACCCATTGGTCGGATCGAAAACCTGCCAATAGCCGCTCGAAAGCTTTGTCAGGAACGACAGCGCAAGATTTCCGAACAACCGCGCACGCGGCATCGCGCTCGCATCGTGAGGATTAAAGAAGCGGTTTCCCTTACTATAGTCCGCAACACCGTTCACGATCGGGGCGATCAAAGTCCGGATTAGAGCGGGGTCCATCTGGCCATCACTGTCGAGCTTCACGACAATATCGGCATCCAGGCCCAGAGCGTGCCGATAACCCGTAATCAGCGCGCCTCCAACCCCCTGATTTTCTTCATGATAGAGGACGATAACCCGATCGTCGCTCACCGACTTAGCGACGTAGTCTCCAGTCATTTCAGGGCATTTGTCATCCACGACGACTATGTTGCTGACCTCGGGCCCAATTTTGTCAATAACTCCCAGCACCTGCCCTTTGCTTCTGTAGCACGGCAGAATCACGGCCAACCTGCTATTGACTAACATACTCTATGCCCTGACAAGCTGAACGCCGATGTTCGGATAGGTTCATCGACGCCGTGACCATTTAGTTGCAGCCCCTCTTCAACACAACTAACCAGCCTTGGCAATCCAGGAACAGCGCGACAGCGCGGAGAAATGACCGGAGCGGCTGTGCTCCTGTCCGCCGACTTTGCGAACATCGTGCCGGTGTCGGCAGGCGATAGTCTGTCGGTGCGTTTTTGGGAGAGAACCGCACCGATTTATCAGGCCTTTGTCAGTAGTATGCTGTGATATCTAAGCTGCACTGGTGGGTAGCCGCCGCGCCTGTCGCGGAGTTCACCACCCGCACCGACAGGCTTGCGCCAGCCGCCACGGCTACCATGTTCAGGGTATCAGCCCCGACAAGGACCGCCGCCCCGGTTACGCATGTAAGGATCGTCGCTACGCCGTTCACCATCAGCGTATAGGTGTAGGACTGTCCAGCGCCAGGCACCACGCTAGCCAGACACCGCAGGTTCTTGGCAACGCCAGCGTAGGGGATCGTGATCGCCGACGAGAGCGCGGCCGCCGCAGCGTAGGAGCCGAGGTAGGCTGTCGCAGCCGCCGCCACCGTGCCGCCGACAGAGGTCAGCGCGAGCATGGTCTTGACGCCGCTGGTACGCTTGGGAGACGACAGGCCATATGCGGCCCTTGCGCATGCGTGCGCGATCTTGGTGCGCGCACTTCGGGTTTCGTGAATGTTGTCCAGAACGTTGAGGTCGACGCGGTTTTGATCCGCGTTCCATGTCAGGTATCGGGCGATCGTCGGCCCAAGTATCTTGCCCGCGTCAACGATCGCCACAGCCTTGCCAGCGTCCCGGTATGTAGCGACCACGCGGCGGATGACCTCACGATAGACCGGCACGGCCGAGCTACCACCCGAGTTTTGCCCCAAGCCGCCGTAGGTCACCGCGTTGGCGCGATCGTAGAACGCCGGAGTAAGAAGGACCGTCACCTTTGCTCCGGCGATAAGCGCCTGATCGAGCATCAGGGCGAAGTTGGTGGCGAAGGTTGAAGACGCCGTGCCGACCTGTGTGTCGTTGGTACCGAGACCAATGAACACGTCCGTATAGCCGGTCATGACTTGCGCCAGGATGGCCGTAAGCTGATCGGCAAGGGTAGCGCCAGCCAGCGCAATATTCTTGCTGCTCTCCCATTGCGTGCCCATCGAGCCCTGCATGACGCGCGCGATGTCACGCGGCCAGCCGATCATTATGTCGTCCATCTTGCTATCGCCGACGAACAGCGCGCGGACAGGACGCGGAGCCAGCCGCGTCGGGTTGCGGGTCTTGATGATGTTCTGAAAGTTGGACACTTGCGCGCCCGCCGCAGGGCGGTAAACGCCGGGACCGATGTACAGCGCAGGCTTAGCCAGTTCGCCACTGGCGATGATCACGCCATTCATACCAATGGCGTACTTGGTCGGTGTCAGCATATCGACGGTCATCGACGCCTTGGTGAGCGTGTACCCGGCTTCCGTCTGCGCCGCGAGGCCATCGCCGAAAGAGAACACAGAGGTTTCCGTGAAGGTAGCGGCGGCGGTAAGCTTCTTATGGACCATGTCGCCGCCGACAGCCGCATAGACAGCGTGATAGCCGCCCTCATAGGCCAGCACGACATACCCGGTATCCGCGGCATTGTAGCCGCAAACCCATGAGTATTGGCACCCCGGCTCGGGCACGATCCCGGCAAAGATCAGAGTGGTAAGGTCCGCCGTCGACCAGTCGATGTTAATGAGGTTGGTGGCCTTGGAGATGCCGGTTGCCGTCGCCGAGGTGGTGTTGCCGTTCGGCCAGGCAAATTTCAACATCGTGGCGGTGTTCATGTCCACCACGGTCGGTTCGTCATAAGCCACGTCGCCATCGGTGAGGAAGTCGAACTTGTCCACCGGCTCGGCGTGATGCTGGAAGGTGGTCAGAAGCGCTGTGCTGTTGAACAGTAGTTCGCCTGTCCCGACTACGGTCACGGCGGGGTCGTTGGCAACTTTCTGGGCTTGCGTCCTGTCGTTGTAGACGTTCGGACCAGTGAACGTCGGGTTGGCTGTAGCATCGATCGGGACGCCGGTGAAGTCGCTGGTTGTCGCGAAGTAGAAAACACCAGTGACCTTCTTGACCATGACCAGGCGTTCACCATGGGTGAGCGCGGCCTTTGCCGCGACCCAAGCCGCATCGTTGTTCGTAGCCCCATCATCGACAAACCCGAATTCGGTGGAGAATCTTCCCGTTGCCGCCTTGTCGACAGATGCGGCGGCCAGCTCGGCCCTCGTCGCCGCAGCTTCCGCCGCTGCCTGAATCGCCGCGCTGACCTGGTCCGTCAGCAGACGGAACGTCGCACCGGATTTGTATCCAGCGATAACCATGCCAGCGACGAGGCCGCCAGCGACGACGTTGGCGCCGGAGCTGGTCTTGATGGTCAGCGGCGTGCCCCCGTTGAAGGCGACCGTCACGGGCAAGGCGGTGTTGGCCTCGAAGACACTGAAGACGATCAGCGCACCGCCGTCAGCGGCAGGCACCGGAATGCTTGATGTCGCCACGATGGCATTCGGCGATCCGGCGCCGGCATCCGATGCCATGATGAAGGAATAAGGCAGATCGGCGACGCGCGTCCACGATCCGGTCCCAGACGCGCCGATCTTGCGATAGATGCCATTGTTGGCGACTGTGGCATCGCCCAGCACCCACGCTATCGAGTTGGAATCGTGCAGCAGATCGGCATCGAGATGCGTCCTGGTGTCGTAGATCAAGCCGCCATTCGACAGAAAGGCGGTGATGATGTCCTCGACCCACGTGCCCCATGCCCGCATCTGCGCCTTGATCGGCTGCGCCGGATTGGAAGACGGCCCGTCGGCCATGATCGTGTTCATCAATTCGGGCATATGAAAGTGCTCCTGGACTGGAGACCCACCGGGAATGGCAGGGCAATGAAGATGAATCGGGTGGGGGTTTTAGGTAACGACTTTCGGTCCGGTGGCGACGCTTGTGGTGCTCTCGACACCGGATCCGTTCGCCGAGCGCAGCCAATAGTAATAGGTCCCGGCCGCGCGCCCGGTGTCCGTCCAGGCATCGGCCGATGACGGTGCACCGTATTCCGTGCGAACGAGGGTCGCGGTGCCCTCATTGTTCACGGTGTTGCGCCTGATGTTGGTGGCGACATAGTTGCCGGAATTCGGCGTGTTCCAGGTGAGCGCGACCTGGCCGACGCCGCCCGTAGCGACCACGCTGGTGACGGCGGCTGGCGGCACCGTGTCGACCGTCGAGACCAGCGTCACCGTGCTTGTCCACGTGCCATAGCTGTTGTTAGCGCCGATATAGGCGGCCTGAACGTCGATCGAATTGTTGGATGGCACCGGATTGGTGTTGACCACGATGAGGCCGGCCGACGGTGTCGCGCCAGGGAACTTCTGTTCAACCCATGCGCCGTGAACGCCCCCGCCAATGTCCGATATCCGGTAGTGAACAACCGGCGTGACATCCACCCGGTTCGGATCGATCAACACGACGCGGACGTAGACAGTGCCGCCCCCCGAGACAGCCACGGCTGTGTCGATGATCGGGTCGGGATGCCGGCCGAGACCGGCTTTGGCGGTACAGGCGGCGCCGATCCCTCATCGCGCGCCGGGTCCCAGGCGTCGATATCGTCGGGCATCATCACAAAGGTCATCTGGAAGCCGCCGCGCGACACCGACAGGACGGACCGCCTGTTGTTGATCAGTTTGCCGTTGAGCGACGGTAACCGCCCCGGCGTGTTCAGCCGGACCCACGGCGCGTAGATGGCATTGATGCCCGTGAACCTGACATCGAGCGTGCCGCGCCTCTTGGCTCGCGCACGGGCAAATTCGCGCTTGCCAAGCCTCCGCGCCTGGCGCCATTGCTGGCACCAGATGTAATTGCCATCCTGCGGCAGCACACGGCCGGCCGCGATCTGCGCTGCGGTATCCTCGAAATAGTCGGTATCCGTCGTCGTATAGTCGGTCGCCGGATAGGTGAATTTCGGGATGAACTGATTGACCTCTTCTTCCGGCAACACGTCATGCTGCACGGTGTGGCCGACAATGTCGGCATCGGTCAGCGTGGCGACATATTTTTCGCGAAACTTGCCGGCGACGACAAGCAAGGCGCCATCGCCGCGCTCGCACATCCAGCCGTCGCATGTCGCCAGGATGGCATTGGTGCCGCTCTTCGGATCGCGCTCGGTGGTGTCGAAGCCGCCGCATTCGTAGCGTTTTTCGGTTCCGCCGGAAGCCCGCGGTACGTCCTCGTCGCAGACATCGGCTTCCTCCTGCCACATGTCGAGCACGGGCAGCAGCGCCTTGCGAAAATCGCGCTTGGTCCCGAATGGGTTGAAGCACTCGTGCCAGGCGAGATGGAGGATCGGATTGCGAGAGAAGGACCAGGTCGACGGGTCTTCAGGACTTTGCGACGGGTTGCGGAAATCCCAGACCAGCGCGAGCTGCGCGACCACTGAGAGGGCCGGCTTGCCATAAGGGAAGAACTGCTGGAAATATTCGACATTCGGGCTCGTGCAGAGCATGCCGACCGAGGCCTGCCCGTCTCCTCTGTGATTGCTGGTCCATATGCCCTGGCCCGACAGCGGCGTGACAAATTCTGAAATCGCCGTCTCTGGGGTAAGGCCTAGGCGGCTGTAGATCATCACCCATTCACGGGTGTCATTGCCGTAGCGCTTTCCGTCCGGGCTGACGACGCGGTTGCCGCTGAGAGTGACCTTGTCGTCGTTCAGATAGTAGCCGGTGTAGGCATTGATGCGATGCCCGACGATCGCCTGCACCGAATACATCTTGTTGTCGAGCGCTTCCCACAGCATCATTGCGCCCGCCAGCCGGGCTTCACCCACGCCCCAGAACCGGTATGGAATAGGCTGTGTCAGCGGCGCGCGGCCATCCTCCGGTTTCGGCGGCTTGGGCGTCAGAAGATATTGCACGCCGGCGACGATCGCCGTGGTGACGATCGCCGAGGCGATCGCCGCGTAGGAGATGGTCGCGCCGAAAAGCGTAAAGCCGCCGCTGCCCAGAATTGCGGTGAAGATCGGCGTGAAGATCGGGTCGCGGTGAACCGGCCAGCGATATTCGCCGCTCCATCCGCTGGCGACGATCTCCTGCGTCGTCGCCGTCTCAAAGGCGCCGATGCCGGGATTGTAAGTGCCCTTGCGCGACGCTTTCGCCAGCGCATGGCGCAGCGCATCATCGAACGGGTTCACGCTATGCGCCATGCCACGCCAGTCCAATCGAGATGCTTGACCATGACGCCGCGCGCCGACATGACGGCCCAGAGCGGGCCGAAACGGATGGCCGGGATTTCCTGGACCCTGGCGCCGGCGGCGTCGAAACCGGTCATGGCCAGGACCATTCCGATATCGCCGTCACACGGCGCCTGGATACGATGGAAGCCGAGCGCGGAGAGTTTCGCGCCGACAAGCCGTTCGGCGCCGCCAGAGACGCGCAGGATGGCAGCAGCAGTATCCGCGTCGAAATAGGTGCCCCGCAATTCGGCACCCGGATCCTTGCCGGTCGCGGCGACAACCCAGTCGGCCGCGAAGAGCGTGCAGTCGGCGTAACCCCACTGCCACCGGTGCGGAAGCCGGATGTATTCTTCCAGCGTCATGCGTTATACTTTCAGTTGCCAAATAGGAGAAGCGAGGTTGTCGACCAGGAAGGTCCAGCGGAATGCCGAAATCCTGTCGATGAAGGCAGCCGGCAATTCTGCCGCAGAGATTGCTAGAAAGATCGGATTGTCGGCCAATCGGGTCCGCATGATCTTGAAGTTTTACGATCGGTATCCAGCGACCAAAGCGTCTGACCTTCATCGCCCGTCAGAGCATCTATCTCAGTAATTCGGCCAGGCCGGCGCGACGCCGCGCGCCAAACGCGCGGTGCCGTCGCAGAATTTGTCTGTCGGATACATCGCCTTCTGGTGTGGCCCCGACCACAGCACCAACGACGCCCGCGACCTGGTGTTGTTGCCCGATACAGTGGCGAGCGTGATGGTGGTGGCCGGGTTTTCAGTGCCGGACACTGCCGGGCTCGATTCCGTCGGATGCGACGCCGTTCCCGTCCATAGCGCGATGATCGGGCTCGTGGGCTGGTAGTATTCGTCAAGCGTGGTGATGCCGATCTTCAGATCCTTGCCGCGAACATCAGGCATGGTGTCGAGGACTTTCGCCGCGGTATCCGGATCGATGCCGGAGATGCCGAACTCGACACTGGAGCTCTGCCCGTTGACCAGCACCTCGAGCGTCGGGATGTTGAGCAGCCGGCCGCCGCCGAGATAGACCGTGCCGTTCTCATCCAGGCTATCGAAGCCGGCCGGGATGTCGTTGACGCCGGCCCAGATATGCAGGCCGGGATCAGTATCGAGCCGAAAGAAGATGCCGAGCGTATGGCTCGACGCCATGCGGTCGAGAACGGATTGCGGCACATATTGCAGGCTGTAGGAGCCGACAAGGTCCTGCCAGGCCATGTTCAGAAGCCCTCGACGAATTGGAGTGTCGGCGACGACTGCCACCAGCCTTCGGCCTCCCATGCCAGCGAGAAACTGGCCGGGAATTTCATGACGCAGCGGGGCCGCGCGAATTCGACCCGCGTGCCCTGAATGACCGCCTCGCGCAGCGGACGATCGAGCGACAGCGTGTAGCGCTGGCCGGAGCGCGCCACGCCGTCGATTGTCTCAAAGGCCGGGACAGGGTCAGTCTGATCCCAATGGCGATAGGCGCGCCAACCCTTGTTTGGATGGTAGATCGAGAACCAGTCAGACCAGCGCAAATTGCGGGCCGCGCCATAGATTCGAAGCGTGACCTTTCCGGCATTGAGCGCGGCGGCATCCATATTGGCGATCACCGTCGTCTGGCTGTACCCGGCACCATCGGAAAACAGCGCTCCGTCGGAATGCGGGATGCCTGATATGACAGGCTGCGGGATACCTCTCGCATTGAGCGGGAAAGGCCCCATCCAATCGGAAATGATCGGCACATTCATGAACCGGACAGAGCTGTTCATGCGCGCCGCGATCCAGTTGATGTATTCGTGCTGTTCCCGATCTTTGACGACGCAGCCACCATAGGAGCCGACCAGAACTCCGCCGCCGCTGGTCTCGATCGTGACAGATTCCCCAAGACCATTGCGGCCGCCTTCCAAACCGCCACCCTTGGTATCGAATGACATTTTCGTAGGCTTAAGAAAGTCGACGTCCAGCGTAGGGAGATCCGTGTAGCGCCCCATCGCTCAACCCTTCTGTGACGTATAGCGACGCTGGGTCTCACCAAAGCCGCCGTTAACCTGCCCTTGGTGATACTCGCCGATCGCTTCCTGGGCGCCCTGCTTGGCCAGCATGCGAACGTGCTCGTCTCCGCTGGCACCATTGACGTGGACATGCAGGTCCACCTTCGGCGGCGTCGACGACTGGCCATTTCCGTTGGCCGCCATCTGGATGGAGCGCGGGTTGCTCCGAATAACGTCGCCGGCGCGAAGCTTGCGCAGCTCCGGACCGCGTTCGCCGACCCATGCCCACCCTGCCGGAGCACTTTCCGTACCATCCGCGAAACCGAACAGCTTGGGAAGGAAGCCGAGCAGTGTGCCAAGGAAACCGCCGCCAGAAGAGCCCGACGAGGCGCCCCCGCCGGAATATCCGAGGATGTCCGACAGAGTGGTGTTCGCCTGGAAATTCTCCGGTTTCAAACCGTCGAGGATCGAAGCAAGACCGCCCTTCCCGCCAAGGCCGCCGGCCAGGCTCTGAACGGTGTTAGTGACGGTGCTGTCAAGACCGCTGAGACTGTCAGACGCCTTGGCGACGGCGGCGTTGAATTTGTCGACATAAACCGATCCCGACGTGCCCAAAACATCCTTGGCATTGGCGCCCGTGGACAGGGGTCCGCCAGTGAACCATGCCGACGCGGCATCCTGCGGATTGCCATATTTGGACAGGTATTTGCCGAACTGCTTTTCGAAAACCGCATCCTGTGCGCCCGGATTGGACAGGAAGTCTTTCGGCGACATTACCTCACCGAAGGTCTCTTTCGACCATGACGGCAGATTGCTCTTCATGACCTGGTAGGCGCCGAGCGCCTGGTTGCCATTTTTCAGCATGGGGCCGAGGGCGGAATAACTGCCACTCCCTGCGCTTTCTATCGACCGGATCGCAGCGGCATACGCTGACATGCCATCGCCACCGACGGCGGCGAGTGGCGCGCGCGTGACGGCACCTGGTGCGTAGTTGTCGTTCGCACCACCAAACAGGGAGCCGACCACGCTAGTCCCCGCTGATGCAAGACCACCGCCGCCGGGCATTTGCCCTGTCAGCGCCGAAGCGAACGCCGTCGCCAAACGGTCGAAGATATTGCTCCAAGCCTTATCCATCGAGTTGGTCAGAGCATTCAGGATCGAGGTGCCCAGCGACTTGCCGATATTCCCGCTGCTGTTCAGCAGTTCCGATTTGAAGCCGGACAGGAAGCCCACGGCCAACCCTTTCGCATCAGCGAACCTGGTAGCGTCGCGCATCTGCTGGGCTTCAGGTGAATCCATGCCGATGCCGGTGTTGCGGAGGCGGGCCGCGATCTGCTGGTCGCCCGCTGAGAGAAATTGCTGCGAACGCTCAAAGGCCAGATCATTGCCCAGTTGCGCCCGAGCGATCTGGTCAGCCATCTTCCCGTAGCCGTCGGCCTTCTGCTTGATCAGCTCCAGTTCCTGTTGATCGACGGGAACATTGTTTCGTGCCGCTTCCTCGCGAAGCTGCTGGGTCAACTGAAACTGCATCCGCATGGCTTCGGCCGCACCAGCGGTCTTGCCGATCAGATTGAGGTCAAGTTGTTGCGAGGCAAAGGTGGCGTCGAGGGAGCGCTTCCGTTCCTTCTGCGCCTCATCCAGAGCATGTTGCGCGGCCAACGCCGCCTGTTGGCCGGCCATGTCGATGCGGCGGGCGCGCTCGGCCGGATTTTCATTGTCATTGTACTGAGCGCCAGCCTGGGCACGCGCGGCTGCGGCCAGTTCGGCTGGCGAGCGAGCATAAAGCCCCTGCCGCTGGGCATCGAAGGCCTGTTGAGCCCGAGAGGCGGAAACAGCCCCGCCGGCGTTGTATCGGTCGAGCGAGCTCATGTCTTCGGTGCTGAGAGAACCGCGGCGAAGTGGCAAGCCGCCCGGACCCACGCTCTTTGCAAGCGCGTCCTGTGCGATCTCCAGTTGCTTCAGTGCGCGTGCTGCGGCATCCGCGTCCTTGGTCAGATCGATCAGCTTGCCTGCCGATTCCGTCAACGCGGCATTGTTCGGATCAAGCGCCCACTTGTCCTCGACCATCTTACGGAAACCGATGATGTCGGGAGTACCGGATTGCGCTGTCTTTTGCAGGTAGGTGATCGCATCCGCGAAAGGCTTGAACTCCGTCAGCGGTGAGAAATGGTAGCCGCCGCCGATGCTGCCGGTGCCGAGATCAGACATCGCTCCCTGGGTTTGGTTCGCGATCTGGATTTTCAACCCGGCCTGCGTCGACGAGGAAAGGAGTTGCAACCCATGTAGGTTGGAAACGGAAAACGCGTCCTTGGCCTTGTCGGCGATAGATCCATAGATTTCGCCGATCCCGCGCAAAACGGAGGCATGATCCTTCAACAGGTCGTCGAGGCTCTTCACTTCCTTGCGCGTCGAGATGATGTAAGTGGCAAGGCCAGCAACAATCGCCACGCCAGCGCCAGCAGCGAGACCGGCAGGCGTAACCAAGAATGCGAGAAGCGCCTGCCCGGCAGTTTTCGCCCCGGACGCTACAGCCTTCAGCGAGCCCCTCAACCCTGTAGGTCCGCTTTCCAGCGCGTCGTAGACCTGACCAATCTGGGAGGCAAAAATCTGCACAGGTGATGCACCCAAGGCGAACATCGTGATGACGTCGTTGCCCTGCCGAGACAGGTTGAGCATCTGGTTCGACGTCAGCCGCGCCGCGTTCGCGTTGTCGTTGAGCGCTTTGGTCGACTTGTCTGCTGCCGGGGCTACTCGGCCAATCCCAGAGACGACCTGTGCCGAACCCGAGCCCATGCCGGCCAGAGTGGTGTTGGTCTTCTCCGCAGTGGCAACGAGCTTGATCAGGGACGCATTGCTTCCCTCCGCAATGCTGGCCAGCTTGAGGAGCGTGGCATTGGCCTGGTCGACGCCGGCCGAGATCTTGGCTAGCGCCGCATTGGAGCCCGCCGATGCGGATTGTAGCCGCTTCTGCGCCGCCTCAGCCTTCGCAGACGCCGCCGTCAGTTTGTCGAGGTTCGTCTCCGCCGTGACAGCCTGAGACGAGTCGACAGCCAGACCCAGATTGGCAACGGTCACCGCATCACCTCATTGCACCGCGAACATTGCATCGAAATAGTCCTCGGTTATCGGTTGAGCGGTGACTTCGATTGCAGGCTTCGGACCTTCGCCGAATACGGCACGAAGGACGGAACTGATCATGTCGCCTCGCCCATCAAGGCCGACCAGGATTGCGTTCACGTCGGCCCTAAGCGTCTGCTCTTCGGTCCAGCCGAGCCAGCCAAGGGCTTTCTCGGCCAGATCGTCGTAATATTCAGCCAGGCTTACGCGGGCTTCTGAGGGTCCGCAGCTTCCTCTCCTCCCGACATCGGGCGCCCGCCATTGGCTATGATGGTCAGGTAGGTGGAGATCGGCCCGACAAGATCGGTCAGACCCGTGCGCCATACCTTTTCGGGAATGGACTTCGCATCCTGGCCGGTCGCGCCGAGGCCGAGCGCCACGACCGACACGATCACGTCGAAATCGTAATTGCCGACGGCGCGAACGGCGCTGGAAATGCCGCCGCTCTGGCGAGAAATGGCCTGCGCAGCCATCAAGGACGGGCGAAGCATGACGGTCTCGCCATCGAGCTCGATCTCGACGTTTCCGGCGCCCAATGCTGGCTTGCTCATGCTTTTTTCTCCACTTCGACCTTGGGCGCCTTGATGGGGATGCCGGTCGCTTCGAACGGGGCCGGTATGGCCGACGCTTCGGCCTTGGTGAGGTCGAGCTCGATGAAGTTGCCGGGCGCTAGAAGGTATTCGTGCCCGTTGTGAGACAGCTTGTGCGCCTCTTTGCCGATGTTCGTGATCTTCATATCGCCTCCTGTTAGCCGAGCGCCGCGACGCGGACGTAGTTGGTGTTGGGCAGCACGGTGCAGTTCAGCATCTGTGCGTTGTTGGCGCCGCCCATGCCTTCCTCTGCGCCGGCGACCTGGCCCATGAACAGCCGTTGCGGGCCGGCAGGGACGGTAGTGGCGGTGTGCACGCCCGACTGCGAGCCGGTCGTGACGATCGCGGTGCCGCCCTTCGAAGTGGCGAGTGTGAAGGTATCGGCGTCGAGGACCGTCTTGACGTAGTAGGTCGTGCCGGCGGTCAGGCCGGTCGGCAAAGCCCCGGTCGTGGAGAACTTGACAGCCGTGTTGGCGGCAAGCCCGTGGCCGGTGAACGTCACGACGCCAGGCGAGGCGATGGTGATCGTGGCGGCGGCCGACTTCGGCGTCGGGGCGCCATTGAGTTCGACCTTGAACGGATAGTTGTAGTCCGTCTGTTCGGCCGCGATCATCGCAAGCTGGCCCGGATCGGCCGTGTTGAGGGCGAAGTTGTCGGACCGCTGCGGAGCCTGCCGCGAACCCTTCCAATTGTAGGTGCGGCGGCGATTGAGCAGGTTGACCGTGTTGCCCTGGGCAGCGTCGCCGGAATTGCCCATGGTCTCGTACTGGCCGACCTCGATCCATGTTACCGCGGCGAAATCGCCCTCGACGACATCGACGTCAGGGACATCCACAGGAGCCGAACCGATATAGAAGCGGCTGCCCGCAACAGGGGACACTTTGATAGGCATCGCCTATCTCCTTTCAGTTTTGTGGGATGCCTTGCCGAAGGGCGATCAGGCGAAACACTCGTAGGAAATCGTCACTGGAACGAGCCAATGCGTGTCATCAGCAATGGGTTGCGCGACCACAGGCGCCTCGGTGACCCGGGCGAAGATCGCGCCATAGATCATCCGGAGATCGGTCGGGAACCAGGCCGCAACCTGCCCTGCCATCTCGGCCCCGATTGACGCGTCCTGGTTCTTCTTGCTGAACACGTCGAGTTGGAGAAGGCCGAGACGCTGGTGCGGTTCGGTCGAGCCGATGAACAGTCGGCGATTGGTGTTCGGAACATGGGTGACGCGGAGATAGCCGGTGATCGGCTTGGTGAAATCCTCGTTCGGCCACGCGATCGGCAACGCGGGCGAAAGCGTGAGGGTCTGCACCCGGCCTTTCAGCGCGAGCCAGATGCTGGTTTCGATACTCGGCACGTCAGAGCCCCAGCCTTGCCTTCACCTCGGCCGCCTTGGCCTCGACAATCATGACCCAGCGCTGCGCTACCATCGTCACCCAAGGGCGCGGTGCCCTGCCCTGCGCGCCGTAGTGGACGTAGGCGGCATAGTTCGCCGTGTAGCCGAGATAGAGCGTGTCGCCGAGATCGGCGCCGTTGATGACCAGGATCACGTCGCCGAGGTCAGGCGGCACCGGCGCGCCGGGATTTTCGCGGCTCAACGTCGGCATGGCCGTGGTCGACGCCATCAGCGACGCCCGAAGGAAGCCGGTCCGCTTGTAGCCGGGTGTCGCCGGCTTGTCGTAAACTTCATCGGCTAGCAGCTGGTCGAGTTGGCTGACCAACTCCTGAGCGCTTTCCTTAAACACGAACTCAAGGGCGACAGGCACGGCGGCCGCCCACGCTCCGACAGTGGCCGCGAAGGATGCCATCAGCGCACCAGTTGCGCTAGGAAGTCGATCTTGTATTCAGCCAGGCATTTGCAGGCGAGCGTGTGCCGGGTCGGAACGCCGGGCGCGTGCGGGTATGGGATCAAAGTCCCATCCGGCGCGGTGAAGGGCTGGTCGAAAGGCACCATCTGCCCTTGCATCGCCTCGTGCTGTTCCCTGCCGTGCTTCTGTGGCGTGTGCTTCCAGCCCTTCGTGACAGCGTCGGCCCTAAGGCTTCCCTTTTCAATCTGCTGGCGGAAGGCGATGTCTTTCGAAGCGCCCAGCGCGGCGAATGTTTCATGCAGTCCGATCGTGTCGGCGCGGAGTTTCAGCAGCCCATCGACGTACCTGCCGGTGATCCGGTCAACCAAGGCGGCCGAAACGGGCTTTCCCGCTTCGATGGCAGCCACCACGGTCTTATCGAAACGCTTGTCTCGGCGGGTCCGGGAGAGGTAATTTCTCAACTGGTCGGGTTCGCCGGAAAGCAGTTCCTGGCGTGCTCGGGCAACATACTCGCCTTGGACTGTGGTGAGCCCGATCAATCCGCCTTCCCGTCGGCCGGTGACGGTCGAGACGCGCCCTACGACAGCGACAGCCGTCTTGATCGGATTGTCGCCGCGCGCCAGCCCTGTTTCCAGAGCGGAGCGGATCGCGATCTTCTGATCGGCGACAATCCCCGTCACCAATTGCGCCGAATGCGTCTGCAGCCACTGTTCGGCGGCGAAGTTTCGGGCGTCCCAGCGGACAACGATGCGGTGGCCGCTCGGATCGCGCAGCGTCGGCATTGTGTCGACAGTCGCGACGCCGCCGCCGTTGAACGCTGCCCTGATCGCCTCATCCAATGGCCTGAACGCGGCTTCGTCCAGATCCATGGCGATGATCGCGCCATTGATGTCGCCGCGCTCCAAGCGCTCTACGATCCGGCGCAGGACGATATTGGAGGTGATGTCGTCGATAGCCTCAATGAAGGCTTGGCGGACAGCCGGCTCGAACTGGCTGACCAGAATTTCGAAGCGTTGACGAGGTGTGAGGCGGACGAGCATCATTGAATGCTCTGTGAGACCGTGATCTTCACTTGCCCATACATTTCATCAGTAACTAACTCCCCATCCTTGGCCACCAAGAGACAGAGACTATCGCGTCGCGCCCGCAGAATGTAACCGCACTCTTCGTCGGCCGTGATGACATCTTTAATCTCGATACCATCGAGGAAAATGCGAACGCCATGACGATCCTCCGCAGGCACATAGCCAGCGTCGCCAATATCTGCTGAAATGCGCATTGGGCATCCATAAGTGAGGGGGAATCAATGGACGAATTCCAAGACTTCTTGGACGAATACGATGATCTGACGGAGCGGCTTCTTAGAGCGCGGTATCAAGACTTCGCCTCTTTGGCTAAGCGCGTATTGCTGATGTTCGATCACGCTCCGGCAGCGACATCGACACGAATACAATGGCTTCGATCTCTATTTCCAATAGAGAAGATTGAGGCTGAAGTCTTGGTAGAGCCGAAAGGCATGGTCGGCTCAGGCCGGATGAACTGGCCGCAAGACTTGGAGCAGTCGCTCGGCGCCCAGATCAATCTTCTGGCCTCGTTCACTGTGAAAGATGACAGGGCTTGGCAATTCGCTCGCGATTATTTCTACAGCCGGTCCAACAATATTAACGATACGCTGCACGAAATGACAGGTCACTTATTGGAACCAATGTTCCGCGACCTAAGGCGGTATCTTGTCCGCCAGCGCAACAACCCTGTCGAAATCAATGAAATACCAGCCGCCGATCGGATCGTTCGGATCGATCACAATCAACCCAGCTACCAAGAAGCAATAGGGTCGATAGCCAGCGCAAGTGAAGCCCTGATAGGAGACAATGCCATTGGGACAGACGACAGAGACCGGATAAAGTTCGAATTAGATGCAGGCATTCTTCTACTACATGCGCAGACGGTAACAATCTCGGCTATAGAGGCCGTCCTCATTCGAGCGTTGCGCTGGCTGTCCGCAAATTTTGCTGGGGCAGCGCTTGGAATAGCAGCTGAGCGAGCGTTGAGCGCGGTTCTACTGCTTCTAGGTGGAAGCTAACCCGCGCACCACGCCTTCCAGGCAACGGCAGTTCCGGCCGACGGTATAGGCGTCAGGTTTGTGATGGTGCGCTCGGCACCATCAATCACGATCATGTCCGTCAACATCGGTTCGACAGCCGGCACAGCGAACGTGACCATATCGCCAGTCTCGACGATCAAGATGCCGTTTTCGTAGCGCTGGTGCATGCGCTTCACGACGGCACTGAGCGGCCATGTCTCGACTGTCGGCTCGACCGGCACCCACGGCTGGGCAGGATCGGGAACGCCAGGCGTTTCCCGCTTGAGCGTCACGGCGCCTTGCTTGAACTCACCGAGAAGTGCGACGGCCATATTAGCCATATCGTCATAAAAGTCGGCCATTGGATGTGCCCGTCATTGTTTTGCCGGCTTATTCGCCTTACCAGCGGCGATGACTTCTATATCCCGCATCACCGCGCTCGTTTTGCTCGCAATCATCGTCTTCGCCACCCTGTCGCCGATCCAAATGCGGCCCTACGTGGGCGATCCGAACGTCGAGCGCGCGCTTGCATATCTTCTGTTCGGTTTGGCCTTGGGCCTTGGTTTTCCAAACCGTGCAGCAAGAACGATCGCGCTCGTGATCTTCGTGGCGGCCACACTGGAGTTGATGCAGATATTCGACCCCGGACGGCACGCGCGTATCTCAGACGGCTCGTTGAAGGCTCTTGCTGGCATCTTCGGAATAGCTGCTATCCAGATCTGCTTACGGGTTGCCGTCCGCTACCGGCCGCGTAGAACGACGTTGCCGGCCGAATAAGATCAGACCACTTACACCACCATGATGCCAGGCTCGCCCCAGACAGGTCCGATCAGCGGCGCCAAAAGCCCTTCGATCAGGCTCGACACCGGCGCATTCGGCGCCCACACGTTGCCGTTGTCACCCAGCTCGAAGAACTCGCGTTCGATGACGTCGACCTTCTGGCGTTTCACACGCTGGGCCGGGTCGAATGAGATCGACAGCGATCCAGGCTTCTTCAATTCGATGTGGGCTGCCTCATAGCTGGCCTGCTCAACCCTCGTTGGGACGAGGTCGGAAGCCAGCGTAGCGCCATATGCCGTAGCGCCCGTGCGCGGCCATTCCCGTTCCTGGGCAATGCCCCCAGTCGGCTGGCCAGGGAACCGCATGCCATAGGTGCCATCGAGATAGGCGCTGCCCCGCTGCCGGAGAGCAGCAAACGGGGCATCCGCAGCATAGGTATAGCCGGCCGCGTCCCAATACGCCTTGAGAGCGGCATCTGATCCGTAGCCGGCCATTGTCGATTTCCTTGGGAGACTTGGGCGCACCCCAGCGATGGATTGCTATAATGCAATTATCCATCATTGAAGGAGACGCAGAATGACGGAAAAGCAGCGCGCCGCTCGCCAGAAGGCCTTCGAAAAGGGCCAGCAGGCAACCCGCGAAGATCGGTATCACAACAACTATCCGCCGATTTCACCGGACCACGATTGGTATGATCAGGGGTACCAGAAGGAGATGGAAACCATCTTCAACTGAGTGGTCGCCAGCGCGGCGATCTACCGCCGCGCCGGCTCTCGTCAGGGCTGTGTAGCAAGCTCTTCGAGGGCCGCGACGATCTCCGCCTTTTTGTCCGGCGTCTTGTCCCCGAGCAACTTCGTGGCAGCCGACTTGAAGGCCATGAAGTTGCCGTCGGCCATGGCGAGGACTTCGGTGGCCGACTTGGCATCGATGCCGCTCTGTTTCAGCTTGGCGAGTTCCGCTTCCAAATCGGCGACCTTGGCCTTCTCGACTGCAGTTCGGTCGTCACGGCGGCAAAAGAGGCATCGAAGCGCGTGCGCATCTCCGCCATTTCCGCGGTATCACCGTTTGCGTCACGATCATCGCCGGTGGCGGGCTTTTTCTTGCCCTTGCCATCGACGATCAGGTGACCATCGTTGACCATAGCCTTCACGACGGGGTGGTCCTTGGAAGCCTCCCAGATCTCGGGCTCCACAACGATGGAGCCGTTACCGGGCACGACCTGACCCGTCGGGAGGCCGAAGCCACCGGCACGAGTGTTTTCGAGGGTGATCTGCTTAGTCACGTCGACCTCCTCAAATACCATCGAGGTAGCGCATCGCGCCCGGGCGACGCACTTCCACGCCGCCGGTGCGGAAGATGCCGGGAACCTCGAATTTCAGGAGCCGCTGTTCGGCCTGCAGCCATCGCAGCGGCATCGGAACGTGCATCTTCACGACATCCGGCGTACGGCGGTAGGCCACCATACGCTGGGTGCTGCCGCTGCCGGCCGTCTCCAGACCGAAGACTGCGCGGATCGTCAGCGGGCGGCCGGTGCGCGCCGTGTAGACGTTCGCCCGCAGGACATAGTCCAGCAGGTTCACCTCCGACGTCGCATCGAGACGCTTCCCGATTAGGAAGTTGTAGCGGTCCTGACTGATCAGGATCGTGTCGGCCGTCTCGATGCCATTGGACTCCGTGAAGATCAGGCCGAGAACGCGGTTGAAGTCGGCAACAACCTCATCCGGGGTCTTGGTCGGCCAAGTCGCGGTGCCGCCGGCGCCGTTCGCCGCCGTCAGCGCCGTGACGCTGGCGGTGTTGATCAGACCCGACATGCCGAGCTTGGAGCGGCCAAGGAAGGCCAGATTGTCGACGAACTGCTCGTACTTGCGGCGGGCGGCGTCGGCACGATCATCCGTCAGGCGGATGCCATATGCCTGGGCATGGGCAAGCTCCTGAAGGTTGTAACGGTAGCCGATGCCGACCATGAAGACGCGGCTCGAGCCCTTGTCGAGCTTGAAGTCGACAAAGTTGATGTCATCACCGTCCGGCGCGAACTCACGGGCCTCGCCGACGTCATCCCCCATGGAGAAGAAATCGATGGCCGTGGTCCAGTCCGGTGCCGAGTTATCGACGGGCACCAGTTCCCGGTACTGGAAATCGGGGTACTGGCGAGCGTAAATGCCCGGCTCGATGTAGTTCTGCGCGGTGCGCAGGAAGTTGAGCGCCAATGCGGGCGCGTCGGTCGTGAACATTGTGGTGTTCCCCTTACTTGGTCACGCCGAGGCGGAGTTTGGCGATTTGGTTGGTGGTGGACGTGACCGTGGCCCACTCAGCATTTTCGATGAGCTGGTTGGCGCTGGAATTGGACACGTTGGTGAAGGTGCCGGTCGGTGTCATGTAGACCGGATCGCCCTGAGCGACGGCAACAAGAGCCGTGACCCAGATCGAACCATTCTTCATCACGCTGATCTGGTCGTAGACCTTGTAGACCTCGCCCTGCTCAGCCGGGATCGTGCGATCCACGGCAGCGACGCCGGCGAATTTGCCGATGGCGGCCGGGAGAGCGACAGTGTCCTCGACAGTGCCATAGATGACGCCACGACCGAAGGGGATATCAGCGGAGCCGGATGCCACCACCATGGACGTGATGAAATGCGGTTCGGTGGTGGCGATCATGCCGGGATAGCCCCTGGGCGTATCGCGGCTATACGAGACGGCGGGAATGGCCATTATGCGGTCTCCTTCTTGCCCTGCCAGGCGTTGCGGTCACGCTCCAGCATCTGGTTATAGGCGTCGTTCACGTTGGCGGCGTCGCCGACGGGCTGGATGCCGGTCTTCAGAGCGTCCCGGAAAGCATCGGGCCGGTTCTTCGCGGCGTCCTCGACGAGGATGTCGAAGCGGGCGTCGATGTAGGCGTCGGCCTTATCCTTGACGGCGGCATCGCCGAGCGCGGCGGTGACAGCGGCCTTGCGGATGGCGCCGTCGGACAGACTATCGGTCTTGACGTCCTTGGTGATCGCCTTGGCCTTGGTGATCAGGTCGGCGCGGGCCGCGACACGCTTGTCGAGGTCGGCATCCGAAAGCACCTTGGCGTTGGCTGCGTCACGTTCGGCGTGGGCCTTCGCCAGATCAGCATCCTTGGCGGCGAGTGCGACCTGATGCTTCGTCTCGAGGTCGGCCAGCTTGGCGGCTGAGGATTCGAGATCCTTGAGCAGCTTGGAAATGGCCTGGGCGCCCTGATCGGTGGTGGTCACCGACAGTCCGTCCACGACCACAGTGCGAAGTGCATCACTCATGGTGATGGTCTCCTTGTCAGTGGTTGAAATCGGGGCGGCGCCCCACGGTCCCACATCGTCGCCGATGCGAGCTTTCGAACCGGCCCGAGCTCGATCGACGAGCGCCAGGTGGTTGATCTTGATTCCGCGCTGCTGCGCGTCGTAGACGTCGCCGTCGGCGGTTACGCCGGGCGTGAAATCGAGATCGCAGGTGTACCCGGCGGAAAGCTCGCGCTTGCCATCGATCACCGACTTGATGGCGGCCGCGTCCTTCAGGATCAGCGGGAGCATCACCCATTGGCCGTCCTGCTTGGCGGCGGTTGATACCTCGCCGACGGACAGGGCCTTCCAGTTCTCGGCTGAGACACCCTCGTCTGGATGGTCGACCGTGATCGGGGCATGGGAGAACGACTGCAGGCTGTCGGGCGCGAACACCTGATCGGCCGCGCGATAGACCCGCACTACGTCCTGACCCGGCTTGCCGACCTCATGCCCTGCATAAAGCTGGATGCCGGTGCGCACGGCCCTCGCCGTTGCCACGAGGTAGCCGTCGGCGGTCTGGCGCGTTCCCGCGACAGTTACAGCGTCGGTAAATTGCATTATGATGATCGCTCTATATTGTCGCCGTGGAGTGGCTTATGCCCGCCGACCGGACTGTCACGCTCGATGTATCAAGAGCAGGCAGACAAATGATCTTCAAAGTGACTGTATTCGACCCAGACAGCGGAGAGACGACCGAGTCCGGTTGGATCGTCGCCAAGGACCCTGACCGAACTGACGCTGCAATGGATGAGGCTCAAGCCTTTGCGTCAGTGTGGTGCCGACAACGCGGGATTGAAACGTATGACCTGTGGGATCATCGCGTCTATTAGAGCCCTGCGTTCTGATTGGCGGCGGCCGCTGCAGCCGCGATTTCTTCCTCGCTCGGCTCCTGCTCCGCCAGCGTGCCGAACTCCTCGATCGCCGCTTCCAGCCCAGGCAATGAGCCATCTTCGACGAACGCGTTGACCAGAGCCTCACTGAGCGCATCGATCGGGAGCAGTGGCGATTGACCGTTGCCGCCGGCCAAAGCCCTCGCCGCATCCGACTTCGTCTTGAAGACGTCAGCTTTTTCCTTCTCCGACATGCCCCAGAGCGGCGCCCATTCGTAATAGACGTCGGCAGGGCGGGAGCCGAGTGCGGACCGGATCAGCGCCTCATCCAAGCGGTGCATCGCCGGCGTCATCTCGACTTCCTGCATGGCGCTGAGGCGGTCGTAATAGTTGCGAAGATCGGACTCGCCCGTCGAATTCATGCCGGCAGGGGCTTGGCCAAGAAGCCGTGTTGCCGGGATATCGGCGGCACCGGAGACGATCTGCAGGAACCGATCAAGGACATCGGGCAGCGTGGCAAACGAGGCCGACTTCTGCTCGTATTCCTCCTCCTTATCGAGGAGAAGCGTGCCGTTGATGCCCTTGGCAGTGTTGGCCAAGGTGTACCGCTCCAGAATCTTGGCCTTGTAGTCTTCGCTGGCCAAGCTCGCCATGAAGTTGGGCACCTTGATGATGTCGACCTTCGCTTCGAAGACGAGCGAGGCGATATTCGCCGCGGTGCTGTCGGCCTGCTTGACCGCGTTGATGACAGACTGCAGCACGCTATCGCCCCAGAACGTCTCAGCGCTCAGCGTCAGGTCATCATCTGGTTGGGCATTGCCCTGAAAGATAACCAGTCGCGATGGATGAATGTCGACCTGGGCGCTGCCGGCGGAAGTCAGACTGAACGTCTTCGGCAAGCAATAGTACTCGCTGTCGACATTGCGCTCTATTTCGCCAGCGCGAAGGACGCGCCGGGTTAGCACCGTGGCGTATTTCAAGCCACCTTTGCCGATCCGCTCGATGTTCAAGGGCTCAGCAAGATTTGCCTCCCCAGTCCCGATATGAATGGCGGCGCCACCCCAGAGCCTGGCCTTTACCTTGGCCTCAAATATCTTGCCCCGAACGTTGAGCCGCTTCTCCTCCGCCTCTATTGGCTCGATCTTGTCGCCCTCTGCCTGCCAGTCGCGCCAGGCGCGAACGGCGTCAAAAGCCGGGATGTCGACGATCTTCCTTGGGAGCCATGCGGTGCGATAGGCGGCCAGCAGTTCAGCGTCTGATAGAGGCGTGAAGCTGTAAAAGCTCGACGCCGCCTTGTCCCTGCCGGTCCCCATGCGGGATACAAGATTGGTTAGGCTGTCGCGAACCAGCGAGATCACATTTGCCATCTAGCTGACTCCCTTGGGAACGGACGGCCATCTCAGGTGTTGGGGCTGTCTAAACCCAGAAGGAGATCACCAATGGACCACAGCGCCCACGTAAGGCTCACTGCAAACGAATTGACGCCCGGCGTCCTTGAGGATGCGACGATCTATGGCCCCAATGACGAGAAGATTGGCAGCGTTTCGCATACGCACGGCACGGGATCCGAAACCCAGGTCGTCATCGATGTCGGCGGCTTCCTCGGCATCGGCGCCAAGCCAGTTTCCGTACCTGCCAGCCAGTTGGACTTCATGCGCGATGAGGATGGCGATGTTCACGCCGTCACGTCGTGGACCAAGGACCAATTGAAAGCGATGCCCGAGCATCACGACGCGTGATTTGATGAGGCCCGGCTTCGGTCGGGCCTTTTTCCTTTAGATATTCGCCAAGGTGTAGGTGCTGGCATCGATCAGCGCGTTGAATGCCCGGCTTGTGCTGTCGGCGTCATCGTCATGCGCTGCTTCCGGGAAGCCTTCGAGCGCGGAGAACCACGCCTCATTCCAGGGCGCTCGCAGGACCATCACATTCCCGGCTTCAGCCTGCGCAGAGAACGGGCTGAACCGCGTAACCTTGTCGCCGGATTCGGGCGTTGCTCTGGCATCGAACCCGATGAGCAGTTTCACCAGGTTCGTCACCTGAGACTTACCCGCCTGCCCCGGGTCTTGCGGAAGCGAGATTTTCGCGTTCCTGCCGTCAGCCTCGGCCGTGTTCTTGATCAAGCGCTCGACGCCGGCCGGCGAGAGGAAGTCCTTGACGTGGTGCCCGACGATATAGCGGCCATCGGGTAGCTTTCCGATCTTCGTCCCTGCCGTGCCGTCAGGATCGTTGCCTTCAACCTTGGGCGTCGAGGCCAAGTCCCAGCCACGCATCCATGTGACGCCCGCAGGCACCGCGTCGACCACCTCGCACCAGCCGCGCTGGAACAGCAGGCCAGCAGCCGGACGGATTTTCCAGTTGCCGCCAAGAAGGCGCTCCCGCTCGACAGTGGGTTGCGCCATAAGGTTGGCGAGGTAGCCGGGGTCCGCTGCCATCAGCAAAGCGTTGTCGCTGAGCTTGGCCGGGATGAACGTCACCGACTTCGGCGGGATCGGCTCGCCGTCGATCGGATTGACGTGATGAGCAAGCTCTTCTCGGCTGCTCGCCCATATGATCGTGTCGCCGATGCGAATGAACCAGCGAATGACGCCGGCGCGCTCGGGGATTGCGAAGCCCGTCTCCTGGTCGATCCACCAGGAGATGAACTCGGCAACCCAGCTATCGGCATCAGGGTTGCAGGTCGCTCGAACGTAGGGCCGCACACCGCACATGGAGCGATTGCGGCTGAGCATGTACCAGAACTGCTTGGCCGAGAAATGCGTCAGCTCGTCGAAGCAGATCAGTGGGATCTGCGCGCCTTGCCAGTTGTAGATGGTCTTTTCGTGCTCGAGATGCGCGAACGAGACGGTGGCGCCGGCCGGGAACGTCCAGCTTAGATCGGGCGCCGATCGCGGTTGCGCGTTCAGGCCCGGATAGAGCTTTTCGCTTTCATCCCAAAGGCCGCCCTCATTGCGGACCTGGGTAAGGTTGCGCCGGAAGAACACCGCGCCAAAGCCTGGATTGGCGACATGCCGAAGCGGCTCCATGAGCAATGCCCATGTCTTGCCGCCACCAGCCGCGCCGCCGTAGATTGCGATGTCGGCCGCAGAACCAAGGAAAGTTGTTTGTGGGCCAGGCTGTGGCCTGATGATGATTGGGCCGCCCTGCCCTTGCTCAACCCCTGCCATTGTCGGGCAACTGGAAGATCGTCACCGGTGAAACTGGCACCGGCAAATCCTTTCCATCCTTCCCGGTCAATTCCCGGCGATTGGTGTACGCGTTGCCGATTTCCTCGGCCGCCTGCTTGTGCAGTTGCGCGGCCAGGCTCATGTTGCCCATTGTCTCGGCCTTGTCGGCCATGCGCTGAAGGGCGCGGAGACGAACGGCGCGATGGCTGATTGCGATGGTCGCCGTGTCCTCCAGGAAGGTCTTGCGAGTTTCCTCGAACAGCGACCGCCATTTGAGCGAAAGGTTTGATCCGGCCTTCTTAGTCGGATCGTAGCATTCCACAGCCTGGGGCGTCAGCGTGACCGCGTAATCCTTCTTGAGCGCGGCCGCGACCACCGTCGGGCTATCGAAGCAGGCGAGCGCTTGAACCACGTAGGTTTGCTGCTCCGGATTGAGTTTTGCTCGGGCCATCTGCTTTTCAGGATGCCATCAAGGGTCACGCGACGCGGAGGCGACAGGTCCCGCAGGCCTGGGCTATGCTTACATTGGCGATTTCCGGCCCAGCCTTTGCCGCGTCAACCAACTCGCGAACGCTGGCCGCATCTGCGCCGTACCGCCTGACCACGCCGACGAACTCTTCCACGTCGTGACCGCGAATGCTGAAAGCCGGTAATCCGCTCTTGCGGAACTTCGGTTGTCCGAACAGGTCGCGCTCTTGCCCGCAGTGGTAGAGCTCGTGCTCGACCAGGGCGCAGAACTCGGCATCGCTGCATTGCCTGGCGTAGTGGGCGTCGAATGTCAGGATGAAATCCGGCACCTGGCCGAACCAGTCGAGGATCTGCCGCTCGATGCGAGCCCGGAGCCATTTGCCGGCCGGCGGCAATCCCCGTTCGGCCTGGCCGATTACTGAACGCCCTGCCCTGCCGTTTGGAACGTTCGTCCAGAGCGCGCCGATGGTTGCCTGATTGAGATGGCGGTGGTCATCGTTGCGAAGTGAGGCATCATCGGCAATGAAGGTGTCGCGCGCCCAGTGGATAAGGTCGACTGAAGGCCCGAACTTGATCTCGTCCACTTCAAGCAATTCGATCGGGGGCAAGGGACGCCGCTTTTGGGTGAGCGCCATCGTGGAACCTATTTGTTCTGGGTTTGTTTGACCAAATAATTGGAGGTCGCAATGTCAGACAACGATAACCTAAAAATGAATCCTTCATCCAACGCGGAGAAAGACCCGCAAGACTGGGTCAGCGGCGACGAGCCCATGACTGGGGCACAGGCTTCCTACCTCAAAACGCTCTGTGAGCAGGCCAAAGACCCCCACGCGTTTGACGACGCGCTCACCAAGGCAGAGGCTTCGATCCGGATTGATCGGTTGAAAGAACAGTTGGGGTTGGACTAATCAGACATGCTGCGCCAATCGAGGGGCGGTGAAACTTCCCTCTGCGGCCCGGCGAGTGTTCCCTCCGATGGAGGTCCGCTACAGAACAGCCAAATCACCTGACCGCAGATGATAAATCATCTGCGCCAGAGTGCAAGCGATGTTCCTGATGCGTTCCGAACTCTATCTTACGGAAAATCGAAATTCGCGCGATAGGCGGCGCTACGGACTTGCGATCGCCACGGTCAGTAGCAGCCTATTTCGGTTGGACAAAAACGTCGTTCGGAAAGGTCGTATAGCTCACGATCAGTCGAACGTTTTTCACATCCGACACGCACACGGTGTTGTCCTCTGCGGTCAACTTCTTGGTGGATGTAAAAGGTGACCCGAGGGTGAAACCGAAACCAGGATTCCCACCAATTGGCATACCCGAATCGGCCTGCCATCGGAAGGCTTCTGTCACGTCCCACTCGCCGCGGCGAATCTGGGTCGTTCCCGGCTTGGTGTTGAACGGCATCAAACCTTTGGGCCCTCCCCGGTTCTGCCAATCGATATTGGGGACACGGACCGTGACACACCCTGTAGGCTTGTCGACCGCCGCACCGCTCCCGCCCTGCCAACAATTACTGTAGGGCGAGCCAACAAACACTGTGCAGTTCGCGAACGGAGCCTCGTCATATGTCAGGACGACCCGATCAAGTCGTTTGCTCGGGATTTGCTTGTATGGCCCTGTATCGAATCCCACCGTGTGCTCGACGATGAACGACATGCAAGGGTCGCTGCCCCATTCCCCTTGACCAAAACCCACTTTCCCCTGAATGGGTCCTGGAAACGCGTTATACTTAACGCAGGTAACCCCATGGCCCGTAAAAGTGCCGATGACTGGCGTATCATGAAAAAGTCGGTCCTGCCACGAATCCCACGCCGAGTTTGGGGTGAGCGTGAGCGTATGGTGCTCCTCAGCCGGGGCAGCGAGCGCTTGGTGAGTAGTCACGCCGAACCCGCAAATTGCCACGACTAAGAGGTACTGTCTGATCTGCTCCATTGTTTCCTGCTCCGCTCGCGAAAATCTTTCTGCTTGGGTAGAAGTGCAAGGGGATCCCTATGGAGTTCCTGGCCCTCCCCCGCCACTTGAGCCAGCTGGGAGCACCTCTCCGGTAGCTCCCGGGATTTGGCTAATCGGGATTGTTCCCGTTCGAGCCGGCATAAGCGCATAATTTTTCTGGTCGCCGCCTATGCCGCACCATACCCAGCCCTTTCCCCCGGGCACCGCGTCCCCTTCGACCTGGCACCAATGGTCCTTCCGCTTGACCAGGAGGGTGACGCTGCTGTTGGCCCGTAAGTTCTTCTTCCGAGGCTTCCCTTCGCCGCCCGGATGGTCGTACACGTCCACGTTGAGCGGAACTACGACCATTTCCGCGGCAGTACTGATCGCAGGTAAGCTTACGATGTGTAGCGTTGCCACTGCTGCGCCGCACACAAGACCCCAAAGCAATCGGCTCTTCATTCAAGGATACTCCCTTGCACCGGATTAGGGTAATATGGACCTGACAAGAGTCTGTCTCAGTCCGCACAGCGACCTAATCTAAATAGCAGGCTGTTAAAAAACTGTTTTGCTTAAGGAACGTATCAGAATCAAATCGAGAACGCTGCCGATCTCTCGGGCCTTTGGCGCAATATTTTCCGATGCTGACTGCCCCCCCGACGGGGTTCGGCTCTTCGCCAGATTGCCTCCCTCTGGCGCAAGGCTTTGTACATATGGCGCGTAGTTGCCGTCGTCCAGAAATGCACGCGGGCGTCGTGGCCGCCGTTCCGGGTATGTTGAATCCGACGTCGTGAGCCGTCAAATGCGCTTTCACCATGGAGCCCACGAAGGGTCGACCAGGTATTAACGCGGTACGCGCCAACCACCCCTGTCGCCGAAGCTCAGGCCGCACGGGACGGATATGGCTCGATATCGTCGGCATCGAATTCAGCGGCCACCAGCCGGCCAAACAGTTCGATCATGCTCTTAACGGTCCCGCGCCCGGTCACACTGACCACCTCGCCGTGAAAGCCGGCGAGCATATGCTGCCAATCCTGCTTGACGCGGATGGCTTGCCCTTCAGGGAACGTCATGGCGATCGTCTCGCGCCTGGTCTTGCCTTCGAGTTTCCGCTTGATCCTCGATTCCTTGGTGTCATCGAACTCGAGATCGGCTTCGGCGCGCATGTAACCCTCGACCGCGCCAGTCGGAACTTGCCAAGGCTTGCCGAACTCGCCATCGTAGCTGAGCAAGCGGCCGAGCCCATCGCAGTCCTTCAGGTACTCCCCGTTGGCTGAGGGCAGCGCAACGAAGATGTAGCCGGTGAACAGCGGGAAGCGGCGCACAATGCGCACCTTCGTCCGGTGATGGATGATCTCCTTGTGCATGCGGGGATAATAGCACTCGAAGCCAGCGTCGCGGATCGACCTTTCGGCAACGATCTCACCCTTCCGCTCTTCCGGCGTCCCGATGCGATCCTTGGCCGCCTTCGCGCCGCCCATGCCGATTCTGGCGATGAACCATTTTGCTGAATTGCTCATGACCGACCTTTCACGATTTTGGTTTGTTCAAGTTTCGAGATTTCCTGACGAGGCCGCTTGAGCACGTCGATGAGCTTTTGCTCGGCTTCGTTCAGCCCCAGGTGAGGCAAGCTCTGCCGCTTCGCCGCGCCGGCGGTGACGGCTTCGGCCAAGGCGGCTACCCGGCTGCGTACACCAGGATCTTGCCGTTCCATCTCGATCAGGTGGCGCTTATGGTCGTCGGTCGCGCGCTCGATCAGCTTCGAGGCTTCAGTGCGCAGCGCGGCCCGCTCGGAAAGGAACGGCATCATGATCGCCCTCGCCCGCTTGGCGAACTCGGCGCATGTCGGCATGAACTGCCCGGTGTGATTGTCGACCCGACCAGCAAGAAAGTCGCTGGCTGCTTCGCAGATTGCCCATGCCGGCAGGTCGCGGCATGCGGCGAGGAATTCTCCTGCCATGTCGGCGTGGTCGATATCCGGCTGATCGCGGAACTGTCCGGCCATGCGGACCACCGAGGCGCGAACGTCCTGCGGCTGGCACGGAACCATCAGCCCGTCGATCTCGGCAACGCGGGCTTTGATCGCCCTGGCACGGTCCCGGTACTTTTCCGGCAGCTTGTCGAAATCATCTTTGGCCACGAGGTTATGCATCGGCGAAAGCCTCCTCGATTTTCTGTCTGCGGGATTTTTTCGGCGCGCCTGCGCGCTCTGAAAAACCGGTAGGTTTTTCTTTGATGGTTATGGAAGGATGGCATTGCCCGAGCATCGCTTGAGCATCATCCTTTCTCTTGTCTTCCCAACGGCTTGCGGCAGCATTGCTCGCCTTCGCCTTTCTACCGACCGCCAATCGCCTCTCTTTCTTGAGGCGTTTTTGCGCCCACCTTTTGCTCCGACCGTCGAGGCTCCAGAAGGCCATGACAATGGCTTTCATCTTTCTCCAACGGGCGAGAGACACGCCGGCGACGCGCGCCAGCATGTCATCGTCGTCGGGCAGGGAATTGGTGGGCGAAGCCCAAGCCGCCATGAGCAGGAGCAGATAGGCGCCGTGCTCCTCGGTGGTGAGGTGGCGAGTGTCGCGCTGGTAGTCGTCGACCCAGAGCGGCATGTAGGGAAGGCGCTTGCTCACCCTGCCCTCCGATCAGGACGTCCGCCGTCCTTGGCCATCTGCAGGGTCCGATAAACAGCATCCTCGCGGCACTGCAGCGCCTTGGCGATGTCGGCTGTGTTGAACTGGCCCGAGCCCCACAGGATGATGGCAGCAAGCGCCTGTTCGTCACGCAAATAGGCGCCGCCGGCGTGGCCGTCCTCGAAAACACCATGGCAGTGCGGGCAGGAGGTTTTCATTGGACCGCCTCGGGACGGTCAACGGCGCCCGCTGCGTCGATAAAAAGCTTTGTGGGTCCGATCACGTTTTCGGCCGCAGATTGCATTGGTGCCAACGCTGTGATGGAATTCCCAGAAATGGGGGGTGGTCGGCAATGGAAGTTGTTATTGGTATCCTCGGGTCCGTCTTTGGGGAGGGAACGAGATATTTTCTTGAACAAATGTTCAAGCGGAACGTTCGATTTGGTCCAACCATGAGTTCTTTCGAACTGCAGGAATACTCCTACAAGGGTCGCCAAATTTACCAAGTGGACGTCCGCACAATAATCGACGGTCCATACGACATCAGAATCCGTGAAGTTGCCGACGGAAGCGGCGACGGTGTCGTCTTCTTTCCGCCAGCTGTTGCGAGCTATCCCCCTCCGATCATTGGTTGGTATTCTGTCCCTGATGTCTCCAAGCCGTCGCCGGGTTCCATCGGGCTTGACGAGTTGGAGGCAAGCGAACGCAAGTTCACGATGTACATCGCTACGGAGCGTCCCCTGGCAACCGCTTATCTCGATGTTCGGTACACGGTGCTTGATGAAAAGCAGACCGAGAAGAGACGACTGCTCAAGCTGCCACTCCAGGGTAACAATTGATTTCACTCCGCAGCCTCCTGGTATCGAATAAGGTGGTTGCAGTTGGCAGCGACTAAGGCTTTTGCCATGGGCGGCGAGACGCTGTTGCCGCAGCATTCAATCTGGCTGCTCATGGGTAGCGGCTTGCCGTTGAACTCGATCTCGATCTTGTAGTCGGGCGGGAAGCCTTGGGCTGAGAATAGCTCGCGCGGTTTCAGCATGCGCATACCGATGTCGACGATCGTGTAGACCTCGCCGCCGATCTCTACGGTCACGAACTCGCGCTCGTCCCAATGCCCATGCGCGCGCATGAAGTCGGCGACCTGGCGGGCTCGCGCCTCCTGCGCCTCGGTGAACGGCGGCAAGCTGACATCGGCTTCGATGTAGCCGAACCTGGCCTTGGCGGTAGTCGTGTGCAGAGGCTCGTCGAGCCCCGATTCCTGCTCGACCCCATAGTATTTGCTGATGAACGGCATCAAGAGCGCGGAATGGCCGCCGCCGGCAAGCACTGTCGGATGCGGCGCATCGATGGGGCTGTCGCGGCGATCGCTACCCTTCAAGCTCACCAGTGAGGCGGCGATGACAGATTGCGTGCACCCCTTCTGCACTATGGTAGATAGGGGTTCCTCGGGATGGTGCCCGACTACGCCAGTGTTGTTCTGTGCGAGGTAGACTGCCGCCAGCGAGCCTTGGTTCGATGTCGGCACGATGGTCGGCATCGGCGCGTCCGCCGGCAGCGTGCGGGGCGCTTGCCCTTCCCGCTCGCCATAGCGCGGTACCAAGTAGGGCGCGATGATCGCATTCTGATCTTTCGTGCTGGCGGTTATAGTGTGGGCCGGATCCTCAACGCTGCGGTTGGCGCCGCCCTGCTGGGCGTAGGAGAGCACCGGCGCAACCAAGCCCAGCGGCGCAGCTCCGCCCTGGCGCTTCTTGAAACTGTTGGCGGTTACGGTCGCCAGCGGCTCCCGCACATCATGGCCTGTGGCGCCTGCGTTGAAGCGGATGACCGACGGCGCGACGATGGCCTTCTCGCCACGATGGGCGCCGGTGATGGTGTTGAAAGGTTCGTCGATCGATTCCAGCCGAGCCCCATGTGTGAGGTTGACTAGAAACGGCTTTCGGGACTTCAGCACGTAGCGGTCGACGCCACGCGCGACGCGGTTCATGGTCGCTTCGGCGAGCGGACGGTTCGCCCGCAGGCCATGTTTCTCCATTATCTCGGCGCCGCTGTCGAAGATCGACGGGCAAGGCAACGTCCAGTCGATCACCTCGGCAGACATACGCCACGGAAGCTTGCGGCCGGCGATGACGTCCGCATCATCGGGCTTGCCATGAGAAGGCTTCGGCCAGACGATCGGCAGCTTGTCGAACCGGATGATGGCAAAGAAGCGCTTGCGGATCGTAGGCGCGCCATAGTCGCAGGCGCGCAGTTCGCGACACTCGATCTTGCCACCAAGGCGACGAATCGCCTTGCACCATTTCAGGAAGGTTTGACCGCGCGCGGCTGGATCAGGCATAAGCCCGCGATCGGTTTCGACCAGCGGTCCCCAATCCTGAAACTCCTCGACGTTTTCGAGGATGACGACGTCGACCTTGCCGCCACTCTTCTGAATCCGCTCGACCCAGCCCGGAATGATCCAGGCGAGATCACGCACGTTACGCTCGACCGGCTTGCCGCCTTTCGCTTTCGAGAAGTGCTTGCAGTCGGGGGAGAACCAGGCGAGGCCGATGTGCTTGCGCCTCAGGTAGTCCAGCGGGTCGACCTTGTAGACGTTTTCCGACAGGTGCAGCGTCTCGGGATGGTTCGCTTCATGAAGCGCCAGAGCTGCGGCATTGTGATTGATGGCGATGTCCGGTGAGCGGCCTAGCGCCATCTCAATGCCGGTAGATGCGCCGCCGCCGCCGGCGAAACTATCGATGATCAAAGGTTCGATCATCCCGCCGTCCTCGCCTTGGTGACTTCAACCGCGCGCTCGTAGTCCTCGGCGATGGTGCCGAGCACCAAGAGTTCCGTTCGCTTCTGGTCGATCTCGTGATCAGGCCGCTTGGCCTTCCCAGACGCAAACCGGGAAAGCCAATCCTGCTTTCCGGCGATGAGCGCGCGCACCGTCGAAAGCTTGACGTCATAGGTGATGGGCTGGCCGGCGGAGATCATGCCGCCTCCGCAATGAACTCAGGCCTGCGGGCGGTCAGCCTGATTTCGTGGTAGGCGCAGTATGGGCGCGCCTGGACGGCGAGATGACCGCAGCACAGCATATCCGGACCGGGCCGCTCCTCGAGGTCATAGCTGAGCGGAGCCCGGCAGCGGGCTGGAAGGCAGTCAACGAACCGCATCGCCGCGAAATGCGGCTGCGGCGCCAAAGCCCGCACAGCCGGCCGCGTGAGATACTCGAAAGCGCTCGGATCACGATCAATGTCTGCTGTGGCCGCAATGAACAGCCTGCCAGGCAGTTGGCCGGGCGCCGCCTTCTTCCTGTCGCTAGGCCGGCCCTTTTTGCCTCTGAAGCCTATCTCGTTGAGTTCCGGGGTGCGCCGGATAAGGCTCTTCACCCCAAAACGTGAGATGACCCGCCCGCTCTTAAGGGCAAGCCGCTGCGCGATGTGGACGTAGTTCTTCTTCGCCTTCAGGCAGTCGGCGACCAGCTTCATTTCCTCGGGCGTGTACGTGCAGGTCCCTTCGGATGCAGGCGATAATTTGGCGCGGCCAAAACCGATTGCAGCGAGCTTAGCGTTGCGGTGAACGATGCCGATGATGGCATTGCGTGAGACCGTTCGGCCTCGCATCGCTGACAGCTTGGCGGCGGCTTTGGAGGCGGAATCCCCTGCCCTTAGCCAGCCTGCAATGCTGTCGATTTCGGATTGGGTGTAGCCGGTCACTTCGGCCTCGCGGCAAAGTACCGGCAGCAATGCTGGAACGCTGGCATTGCAACCTCCTTCGGATCATTCCGCAGCCTCCAAGATCTCGGAAAGCTGCCGTGAGATTTCAGCGAGCCTTGCGCGCTCGATGATCGGCGCGGCCCACTGGCGGGTTGATGGAACTGCTTCGGCAAGGAAGGCCGGGCCGAAGGCGGAAATCATTGCGGCAAGATGCTCGCCCGATGGTCGTGTGTGGCCGCTGAGCCATTTCTCTGCCGTCGACATTGTGGCGCCGACGACGCTGGCGAGATGTGCCGCGGTCGAAGACGGAAACGCCCGCCGCGCGAACCGGCAAAAGCCATCCATGTCGAGCCGCAAAGTTTTGTGGTCGAAGGTCGAAGACATTCTGTGTTGCCCCATGCTGGATTGAAGTCCAGCCAGCCGGGGCGTCGACATCGGGTCGACTTCGCGGAAGAGCGGAGAGCCCGCCTGGTGGCGGCTCCAGAGAGGATCGAACAACATGGAAAGGCCCCACAGACACGATACAAACAGTGAGTTCGAGACGATTGGTCAGGCCGCGCGCAGGCTCCTGGAAGAACTGGATGCGCGGGTAGCAATGAGGGGGGCGAACGACAATCATGCAGCCTCCCTCGCGGTGGCGATGAGGCGGCGCAACTCCGCCTCAGCCTTGGAACGCGTGGCACCGGTGGCAAACGCCCCGGTTTCAGGATCGCGAGCGGTCCAGGTACCGTCACAGGTGCAAGTGATGACGAATGACGCGCTCATGACCGCACCGCGTCGATAACCGTCTGAACGATGCCCCAGCACCAAACAAAGGGGATCGTGACAGGCCAGAACAAGGCGAGCGCGACGGTGCCAATCGACAGCCGTCCGTCGCCGATCTCGTGGCTGTACTGGACCGCCAGCAATGAACCTGCAACGTAGAGATAGATGGCAAGGCAGGTCACGCTGCCCTCCCCCGCTGCCGTGCGATGGCGGCGTCATTGGCGCACTTTGCGCAGGAGGCCTGGCTATGCGACCAACGGCACGACTGCGGTTTCTGGCAATCGGGGTTTGGCGCTGGCGACGGTGCCTTCTTGAGGAATGCCGGAACATCGGCTTCCGAAATGGTGACGGCTTGCTCGGAATGGCCCCGTACAGGCCCTTCCTGACCAATGACGGCCTTCTGAGGACCATCATTTTTTGCGCGAGCAGCTTCCGAGCTTGGTTTGCTGGGCTGGCCGTCAGCAGCCCCCGAAGTGGCGTGGTCAGGAATCTCGGAATTGGCGCCCGACACGGAGGGAGGAGGTTCCGTGCCGGGCTGGTCCGTCTGCTCCGGGGAGGAGGTCGGAGCGGACGAATTCTGTTCGAAAATCTCGCCGGTTTCGGCGTCGTGCGGAACGTCAGTGTCCAGCTTGGGTGTCTTTGCGCTAGAAGCCTTGTCCGCGCGGGTTTTAGTGGCTGTGGGCTTAGGCTCCTCGTGCACGTGCACGCGAGAGGCGCCCGTAAGGGCCTCCCAATACAGGTCGAAAATCGCATTGCGCTCTTCGCGCTCGGCGATGTCCAGCTTGCGAGCTGCGACACACTGACGAACAGCCTTCACGTCGAACCCGACGCCGCGCAACTCCTTGTAGATCTCGGACTTGTCGGCGTTGAGCGTTTTGATTTCTTCCTCGACGCGCTCGATACGCTCGATGAAGGCACGCAGCTGGCCGGCGGCGACAGTCTGGCTGGTTTCGGTGATGCCGGTCATGCTGCGCGCTCCGAACTCGGAGCCGGTCCGAAGATGTCAGGGCGCAGGTGATGGCGGGATACCCCAGTGACACGCTCGACATCGAGAACTTTGTCGGCCGCCACGGAACGCGAGCCGTTCTCCATCCTGGACCATTGGACGCCGCTGACCTCAATCAGTGCGCCGGCCTCAGTCGTCGAAATCCCTTTGGCTTTTCGCCAATCGCGCAGTTGTTCCATGAGGTATCTGTACCATCATGGTATTATTCCTGCAAGCAGGAATTACCAACATGGTTGAATACCGTTTTCAGCCATCTTGGTAACCTCGAAAAATGGTAGCCCGGTTCAAACTGGACGCCGCTCCCGAGGCGAAGGTTTACCTCCAAGAGTGGCGCGAGACGAAATTCCCAACGCAGCAAGCGCTGTCTGATGAAATCGGACTGGCGGCAGCAACAATCTCACGTATCGAGACGGGAGAGCGCGAGTGGGGTAAAGGATACCTTGAGGCCCTTGCGCATGCGGTGGGTTGCCAGGTGGCCGACCTTTTCGGGCCGCCAGCAGTCGATGCCGAAAGAGCGCTCCGGTCGGCGCTCTTGCGATTCGGCGTCGATGGTGAGGATCTCGGTCGCGCCGTCTCCGCGGTCAAAGTGTTCGTCGACGACCGCGACGAGCAACCATCACCACCCCTTCCCGATGATCGATCCGCACCCGCCACTCACCGCCGTGTAAAAGCGCCATCTCGATAGCCACTTCGGCTGTAAGGCGCTTCACCTTCATCTCTGGATCGATCGGCGGACCGGCGCCCGCCGAGTTTCGCAGATCCGCAACAATCTGCTCGTTCCGCGTTCTGTACCGCGGCTTGACCTTGATCATGGTCGATGCCCCTCCGATGCGATTTGCTACTGGACGCGGTCCATTTCCTTGACCTCGTCCGGCACCGGGCCGAAGGCTTCAATTAGCTTGGCGTCTTCCCACTCGCCGGTTTTCGGATCGCCTTCCCGCTGGAACGCAACCACAAGCGCCTTCCGCACGGCCAGACGCTGCGCAAGGCTGCGCGCATGGCCGGGGCTATTCGCTTGGATGGGGCTGTCGGCCTGCAGCTGGCCGCGCTTACCTGCGATGAAAGACTGAACGACGTACATTGCACTCATGTCGCCTCCCTGGCGCTCGTTGTTAACGGCGATAGGAAAGACTTCCTATGACACAGAGTCAACGACCAGCCGAGATGTCCGCCTGACGAGGCTCCTGACAAGTACCTTCAGGAGTGATTGCGGTCTGGCCAATTCCTGACAGCTTGAGAGCTGCCGTTCTTGTGGCTACGGAACTCCAATCGGCCCGCAACCAGCCCGCTTTGGTGACCTTTTTGTCGGGCACGATTCGGCTTCGAATGTTGGCTCGCAGAACAAAACGTACCATCATGGTATTTAGCTATTGCCATTTGCTACCATGATGGTAATATCCTCATCAACACCAGATGAGGACCGGCAATGAACGCCCACCTTCGCCAAGCCATCGCAGAAAGCGCGGACTTCCGCATCGTCACCAAGATTTTTGGTGGACTGCTGGGGACCGAATATACTGTCGCAGCAAGCGGCCGCTATTACCGCGTCGGGCAGCTGACCCTTGACCAATTGAAGCGCGGCATTCCTGCCGCAGACCTCGACCTGCTCGAGGTCGACCCTGAGACGGACGAGGCGCTGTGATGGGCGCTCCGGTCTTCTTCTCCGAGCACGTTGATGCGGCAATCGCCGACAAACCCGTTGAAGAACAGCTGTCAGCGCTCGCCACGCTCATCCAAGACGCCGAATTCGCCAAGCTCTCCGGCTATGGGCCGCCCGCCGATGAACTGCGCACGGCGCGCCGTCGTTGGCTCACTCTCTACGACCAATGGGCAGCGGAAAACCTGCCTTATCAGGAAAGGAAATTTGCATGAGCGCCCTCGCCTCACAGGCCCTTGTCGAGCATGACGCGGCGCAGATCGCCGGCCCGGTTGCCGTCGTCCCCGGCGAGCGCCGGGAAATGACGCCCATGGAGATGGTTGGCCTCGCGCTCGAAAAGGGCGTCTCTGCCGAAATCCTCAAGCAGATGATGGACCTTCGCGACCGCGAGGAAGCACGCAACGCCAAGTTAGCGTTCACCAAGGCAGTGTCGGCGGCCAAGGCGGAACTTGGCCCGATCATGCGGACGCGCGCCGTGGACTACACGCCGAGCGGCAAAGAGCGCGTCTATTACAGGCACGAAGACCTTGCCGGCATCGAAAAGCAGGTGACGCCCGTCCTAACCAAATACGGCCTGAGCTACCGATACGAGAGCGACAACGGCCCCGACCGGCCCATCACGATCACCTGCATTCTGGAGCATGTCGACGGGCATTTCACACGCACCCCGCTTGCCGGCCCCGCCGACAACGGCGCCGGCAAGAACAGCCTCCAGGCTATCGCGTCGACCACGACATACCTCCAGCGCTACACGTTGAAAATCGCGCTCGGCCTGTCGGTCAGCCACGACGACGACGGGCTGAAGGCTGACGAAAAGGTCGAGGACCGGATCACCACCGAACAGCGCGACACCATCCTGAAGCTCATCGACGAGACCGAAACCGATATCGTGAAATTCTGCCAGTGGGCGAAGGTCGAAGCGGTCGGCGATATGCTGGCCGTCCACTACGACAAGGCTATCGGCGTCCTCCAGCAGAGGAAGGCCAAGCCATGATGCAGATTTTCGACTGCGAGCAAGGCTCAACCGAGTGGTTCGCCTGCCGCGCTGGCATCCCGACCGCCTCGAAATTCGCAACCGTAATGGCAAAGGGTGAAGGAAAGACGCGCTCCAAATATCTGCGCCAGTTGGCCGGCGAGCTTTTGACCGGTGAGCCCATGGAATCCTTCACGACGCCGCACATGGACCGCGGAAAGACGATGGAGGACGAGGCGCGGGAAACCTACGCTTTCATCCACGACGCCGATATCCGGCGCGTTGGCTTCATCCGCAACGGCGACAAGGGCGCGAGCCCTGACAGCCTGGTCGGCGACGAAGGCGGCCTCGAGATCAAGACCGCCCTGCCCGATATCCAGATCGAACGCCTGATGAGCGGGAAGCTCCCTCCCGAGCACAAGGCGCAGGTGCAAGGCAATATCTGGATTTCCGGCCGCGAGTGGTGGGATTTCGTCAGCTATTGGCCGAAGCTCCCCATGCTGACCGTCCGCGTCTTTCGCGATGATATATACATCGCCAACATGTCGGCCGAGATCGATGCTTTTAATGCTGAGCTCGCCGAGCTTGTGGAGCGCATCCGCAACTATGACCGGCGCGGCGAAGTCCTCAAAAACCAACTCGTTCAAAGCGTTTTAGCTGGCTGATCTCCAGCGTCCGCCGGCGGCAGTGTTTGAGTACCGCCGGCGATTTCTTCGAAGGAACGACCGATGACAGATGCACCGATCATGGTCAGGTACGAAGGCGATGGCTCTTTCTCGCCGGCCTCTCAGTTTTGGGCCGCTCGCGCCGACAAGGCTTTCGTCGTCGGCGAGGTCTACCGGATCGTCGAGTATCACGACCGTTCAGCCAATTCGCATCGGCATTTCTTCGCCTGCGTCCATGCGGCCTGGCAGAACCTTCCCGACGAGCTGGTCGAAATCTACCCGACTGCCGAACACCTCCGCAAAAAGGCCCTTATCCGCAAAGGCTACCGTGACGAGCGCGAATATGTCTGCGCGACGAAATCGGCCGCGCTGGATCTGGTTCGTACCATCCTCCCGCTCGACGACTACGCCATCATCGAGGCCCGCGAGAACGTGGTGCGCATCTGGACGGCCAAGAGCCAATCCGTGCCGGCCATGGGCGCCAAGCATTCCAGTAGAGCAAGCAGGCCGTTCTCGATTTTCTCGACGACCTTCTCGGCGTCGAACGCGGCGCGAACGCGAAAAGCGAGCCCGCATGATCGCTGGCGGTGGAAAGATCGACGATGCCAATGATCGATGACCCGAACGGCGGCCGCAGCGTCAAGGAATGGATCGGCAAGACACCCGACTCGGTGCCGCCGCCGACCGTCCGCGCCCGCATTTTCGTTCGCGCCAACGGCATGTGCCATATCAGCGGGCGCCCCATCGGCGCTGGCGAGAAATGGGAGCTCGAGCACATCAAGCCTCTGTCGTTGGGCGGTGAGAACCGGGAAAGCAACTTGCGGCCCGCCCTGGTCGACCCGCACAAGGCTAAATCGGCCGACGAAAACACTTTGCGGGAAAAAGCTGATCGTGTCCGCGCCAAGCACCTAGGCGTCTATCCGAAATCGAAAGCTCCAATACGATCGCGCGGCTTCGCGCCGACCCGAGAGGGCGTTGAGCGGAGGAAAGGATGACGCGGGCACTCGCTCTTTCGCAACGCCAGGCCCAAACATTGCTGCGAGCGGCCGAGGCGGAGCGCGGGATTGTCGAAGTCAAGATAGGATCGGCGGTTTTCCGCCTTATCCCCGCTAGTCTCGCACAGGCACCGAAGCTAGTTGACGACGATGTTTCGCCCGAAGCCTTTGATACGCTGGACGAATATCTAGCGTGGAGAGACAGGAGCGGTGCTGGTGGCGCTTAAAGGCATCCATACGGTCAAGCGCAAGCTGGCCGACGGATCGACGCGCGTCTACCACTACGCATGGCGCGGCGGCCCGAAGATTGAGGCAAAGCCGCACACTGAGGCTTTCGCCCTGGAATACGCTAAGCTCAAGGCGCTGGCGACACCTAAGATTGTCGAAACCCTTGAGACGCTGATTGATCGGTTCACCGGCCCGGAGGACAAGCGCAATCCTGATTTCCTGGCGCTGGCCGATACTACCCAGACGGACCATCTCTATGCCTTTCGGCTCATCAAGGAGAAATGGCCTAAGCTGCCGGTCAGGCTGACCCAGCAAAAGGGCATGAAAGCCGAGATCAGGAAGTGGCACCGGAGCTTTGCTGCCCACCCGCGCAAGGCCGACAAGCTGCTGTTCTCGCTGTCCAAGGTGTTTTCCTACGCCGTCGCCGACGAACTGATCGACAAGAACCCCTGCACCGGCATCGAACGGCTGTACAACGGCTCACGGCGCGAATCCGTGTGGTCGCAGGAGCAGATCAAGGCTTTCCGTGCCGGCGCGCCCGCTCACCTCCTGCTTGCCTTCGAAATGGCGCTGCACACCGGCCAGCGACAGGGCGACCTGCTTTCCCGATCCTGGAAGGACTATGACGGGATCTATCTTCAGTTCCGCCAGTCGAAGGGTGGCAAGAAGCTGAAGGTCCGCGTCCATTCGAAGTTGAAGGCGATGCTGGATGTCCTCGACAAGGACAAGATGCGCATCCTGCTCAACTCTCGAAAGCGGCCGTGGACCAAGGACGGCTTCAAAACCTCCTGGGGAAAGGAGTGTGCCCGCCTCCAAATCGTAGGCGTCACCTTTCACGACCTGCGCGGAACGTTCATCACTGAGCGGGCGCGGGAGGGGTCGAGCGTCGAGGACATTGCCAAGATATCCGGCCACTCGATTTCGGAGATCAAATCCGTGCTGGAAAAGCACTACCTGGCCGACGATCAAGACGCCAGCGACGCGGTGATTTTGCGCATGGAACGGAACCCATGAGGAACGAAAACTGTAAAACGGTTTGTAAAACGGCCAATTCCGGTTGGTCTTCCGGCCGCAATCTGGCAACTAACTACTTGAAAAGATTGGCGATCCCGACAGGATTCGAACCTGTGACCATCGGCTTAGAAGGCCGGTGCTCTATCCAGCTGAGCTACGGGACCGCTGGCCGGCCAAAGCGGCCGGCTGGATATCTGGCGCTGACGCCGTTCAATGCGTCCAGGGCGTCCTGCGGTCATAGCGGAAATTCTCCGCATAGGAAATCTGGCGGCGCTTGGTCTCTTTCGGCTCCTCGACACGGAAGGCAAGCCCTTCCTTTTCGGCGTAGGCCACGGCCTCTTCGCGCGTGTCGAAGGTCAGCCTGATCTGGCTTCTCATGTCTCCCGACGTCGTATAGCCCATCAAGGGGTCGATCTTCTTGCGCATCTCGGGGTCGAATTCCAGCACCCAGTGGCCGGTCTTGGCCTTGCCGGATTGCATCGCGGTTTTGGCTGGGCTGAAAATGCGCGCGGACATGGCCACCTCATGGTTGTGCAAGGCAGCATCGCCGCCCCTTCGCCCGTCATTACTGCGCAATGCGCATGGCGGCAAGGTTTTTGCTCTTGCCATCCAACACCGAAATGAATAGGCAACAGACCGTTCGGAGTGTAGCGCAGGCTGGTAGCGCATCTGGTTTGGGACCAGAGGGTCGGGAGTTCGAATCTCTCCACTCCGACCATCCTCTTCATAGCTGGTGCGATTCAGGCGCCCTTGCCCCACCAGAGCCTGAACCGCGGCCGCCGCCTTTGTCGTGCCCTTGATCGGGCGATACGCGCTCCGGCCTTCATGCGACGATACGCGCGCCGGTCCAGCCCTGCTGAATGAGCGCCCCCACTCCGCCCGACTTCAAGCCCGGAGCGCGCATTCTATGTCGGTCGTGGATAGATCGGGTCCGAGAGCAGTTGAAGGCAAGCTCGCCGGGCGAGAACCCCAAACTCAATCCCGGCGAGCCTACAACCTGATTTGGAACGCAATCAGGACCGGGGTCAGCCGGCAAGCTGGTGCAGCAAAATGGATGCCAGTCCTGTTTCCCGAAATGAGACAGGCTTCCGATTGTTGGCTTGTTGTTTCCATAGCCACGCTTGATTTTGACTAACGCCACGCCTTGTACCATCAATAAGAATGAGGGGATCCAAAGTGGGGGAGTATAATGGGTAATTCTTATCCTGGCGAAGAGGCGACGGCCGAACAAATACTAAGGCTTGCAAGTGAATTCAGAAATGCGGCGGTCAGTCTTCAGGCACTTCATCGCAAGCGAAATCCACTTTCCCTCGTGCCGTGCCGTTTCGCTGCACTTCACGCGATTGAACTCTATCTCAATGCACGACTCCTGCTATCAGGATCGGACCCGAAAGCGGTTCGCAGCCTGCAGCATGATTTCGCTGCTCGCACCGAAAAAGCCCTTATTTCTGGGCTCATCCTGCGGAAGCGCACGACACATCACCTGTTCCAATTGACCGGAAACAGAGAATATTTGGCAGCGCGATACGGCCCCGAAATGACCACCACCCTGTCGCAAATCAACAGGCTGATGGCGACATTGCACGAGGTTGCCACGAAGGTAGAAGGGCTGCACCATTCCGGAGCACCTGCAGCCTAAATCTCGAACGCGCCCTGCCCCTCATCCATCGCGCTGACCGTTTCGGCGGCGAGTGCCCGCGTGATCGGCATCTTGCGCTCGAGCGCGGTGCGGTCCAGCCGCTCCACCACACGCATGGCTGTCGCCAGCGAGCGCTCGATGCGCCGCACCAGATATTGCACGACATGCGGTTCGACCTCGACCTGGCGGTCGGCGAACAGCTTGGTGATGACGCCGGCCAGCAGCAGGTCGTCGGGCTCGTGGATCTCGACCGTCGCCGCCGCTTTCAGCCGCGAGGCCAGATCCGGCAGCGACACTCCCCAGGCCGAGGGAAAACGCCGTGCGGTCAACAGCAGCGTCGAGCCGGCGCCGCGCACCGCATTGATCAGATGGAACAGGCCTTGTTCGTCGACCGCGCCGGCATCGACATCGTCGATCAGCGCCGGCCGGGCGCCGAGACTGGCGATGCAATCGCCGATGCGCCGGGCGTCGACCACGACCGCGTTGGCGCGCGCACGCCAGATGGCGGCCAGATGCGACTTGCCGGAGCCGGCGGGACCTGCCAGCACCACCACAGGCGAGGGCCAGTCCGGCCAGCGGTCGACCAGTGCCGCCGCCTGGTTGTTGGTGCCGGAGACGACGAGTTCGTCGCGCGAATAGCCTGTGCCGTGGCCGAGATCGAGCGGCAGCTGGCGCGGCGGATCGGTTCGCTGGGCGGTCACTTCGAGCGACGTGGTTGGGTGCGGTGGCCGCCGCCACGATCGGCCGGCAGCGGCGGCGCAGCCTCTGTCGCGTGGCCCTTGTAAAGCGGCGATTCGAGATAGCGGGCGATGGCGAAGCGCACCAGAACGGCGACGGCGGCGGAAGCCGGCACGGCAATCAGCAGACCGACAAAACCGAACAGCGCGCCGAAGGCGAACAGAGCGAACATCAGCCACACCGGATGCAGGCCGACGCTTTTGCCGACCAGCCTGGGCTGCAGGATGTTGCCTTCGATGAACTGGCCGATGAAGAAGACCACGGCGACGGCGACGATCATTGTCCAGTCCGGCCAGAACTGCACGAAAGCGACGCCGACCGCCAGAACCAGCCCGGTCAGCGAGCCGACATAGGGAATGAACGAGATCAGCCCGGCGAACAGGCCGATCAGGATGGCGAAGTTCAGCCCGGTCAGCGTCAGACCGGTGGCGTACATGGCGCCGAGCACCAGGCAGAGCGTGCCCTGGCCGCGCACGAAACCGGCGGTCGCGGTGTTGATGTCGCGCGCAATGGCGCGCACCGTCGCGACGTTGTCGCGCGGCACCCAGCTGTCGATGACCGCCACCATGCGGTCCCAGTCGAGCAGCATGTAGAAGGCAACCACCGGCGTCACCACGAACAGGCTGACCACCGAGACCAGCGCCACGCCCGAACTCCAGATCGAGGTGAAGACCGTGGTGAGCAGGCCGAAACCCGAGGTCAGCAGCGAATTCAGCCCATCACGCAAGCCATTGGCGTTGACGCCGAATTTCTGCTCCAGCCATTTCGGATCGAAGGAGGTGATCAGGCTCTGCAGCCGGGTCAGGTATTCCGGCAGTTTGCCGGCGAAATCGGCCATCTGCGTCGCCAAGACCGGAATGAGGATGACAAAGGCCAGCACCAGCACGATGAGGAAGGTGATCAGGATGACCACCGTCGCCATGAAACGCGACAGGCCAAGCCGCTGCAGCCGGTCGGCGACCGGATCGAGGAAGTAGGCAAGCACCATGCCGGCGACGAAGGGCAGCAGGATGGCGCTGAATACGTAGAGGAACAACGCAAGCGCGGCGACGCCGGCCACCCAGAAGGAGATCTGCCGGCGGAACGCGGAGGCCGCGACAAGATCGGCAGCCGCGGCCTCGATCACCGCTGCTTCTTTCTCAGATGTTCGGATTGGAGCCTTCGCCATAGCCGCTCATATGCCTCAGCCAAGCCACGAGATAGGCTGCGGCCGAAGCCACGGTCAAGACCCCGGACAGCAATATGAGGGCTGGCCGCAGAGGGTCGAGGTGCAGGGCAAAGGCGAGCTCGCCCAGCACGACCGCCGCCAGCACGATCTGGATGGCGGTATTGGCTTTCGACACCAGGAACGGCTTTATCTCGACCGGGTGCGCCATCACGGTGGACAACAGGACCGCGCAGATGATCAGCGCATCGCGCGACACCATGGTGACGACCAGCCACAGCGGCAATTGCCCGATGAAGCCCATGACGACGAACACCGAAACCAGAAGCAGCTTGTCGGCCATCGGATCCAGATAGGCGCCGAGTTCGGACTGCTGGTTGAAGCGGCGGGCGATGAAGCCGTCGATGCCATCCGAGACGCCGGCGATGACGAGGCCGGCAAAGGCCCAGTCCCAACGGGCCTGCAGCATGGCCAGCACCACGGCAGGCACCAGGAGAAGGCGCAGGATGGTGATCAGATTGGGGATGGTCAACTCATTGTCCCGCCATGCGCTGTTTGGAGATAGATGAAGGAGATGGAGAGCCGCCACAAGGACAGTTCGTTCCAGGCGCGAGCGCCAATCCTATGCCATTCTATCCACGCTTTTGTCAGGTCAAATGGCGCTCGGCTCCGCCGTTATCCTTGCGGACCGAAACCGTTCATGCGAAGAGCCCGCAAACGAGCAGGAAAATTGCGATGAGCAAGCGCGACACAAGCCAGCCCAAAACGGGCCAGGCCAAAACGAGCAAGCGCAGGAACGGGCTCACCTATGCCGAGGCCGGCGTCGATATCGATGCCGGCAATCTCATGGTCGAGAAGATCAAGCCGCTGGTGCGTGCCACGCGCCGGCCGGGTGCGGATGGCGAGATCGGCGGTTTCGGCGGGTTGTTCGACCTCAAGGCGGCCGGCTTTACCGATCCTGTGCTGGTCGCCGCCAATGATGGTGTAGGAACCAAGCTCAAGATCGCCATCGATGCCGGCAAGCACGACACGATCGGCATCGACCTCGTCGCCATGTGCGTCAACGACATCGTCGTGCAGGGCGCCGAACCGCTGTTCTTCCTCGACTATTTCGCCACCGGCAAGCTCGATCCCGACCAGGGAGCGGCGATCGTCGGCGGCATCGCCGAAGGCTGCCGGCAGGCCGGTTGCGCACTGATCGGCGGCGAGACGGCGGAAATGCCCGGCATGTATCACGGCAAGGACTATGATCTCGCCGGCTTTGCCGTGGGCGCGGCCGAACGCGGCCAGCTTTTGCCCACCGACGACATCGTCGAAGGCGACGTGCTTTTGGGCCTCGCTTCCTCGGGCTTGCATTCGAACGGTTTTTCGCTGGTGCGCCGCATCGTCGCCGCCAGTGGCCTGGCATGGAGCGATCCGGCGCCGTTCAACGACGAGGCGACGCTTGCCGAGGCGTTGCTCGAACCGACCCGCATCTACGTCAAGTCCATCCTCAAGGCGATCCGCAACACGCATGGCATCAAGGCGCTGGCGCACATCACCGGCGGCGGTTTCCCGGAAAACATTCCGCGCGTGCTGCCCAAGGATTTTTCGGCCGAACTCGACCTGGAAGCCATAGACGTGCCGGTGGTGTTCTCGTGGCTGGCCAAGACCGGCGGCGTGGCGCCGGAAGAGATGATGCGCACCTTCAATTGCGGCGTCGGCATGATCCTGGCGGTCGCCTCCGGCCAGGCGGCGCAGGTCGCCGCCGTGCTGCAGGAAGCCGGCGAGACGGTGACGCCGATCGGCCGCATCGTGCCGCGCCGCGATGCCGGCGTCATCTATCGGGGCTCGATCGGCCTATGAGCACGCAGAGAAAACGCACTGTCGTCCTGATCTCGGGGCGCGGCTCCAACATGACCGCGCTGATCGCCGCGGCCAGCGACCCGGCCTTCCCGGCCGAGATCGTCGGCGTGATTTCAGACAAGGCCGACGCCACAGGCCTCGGTATCGCCAAGGCACGCGGCATCGCCACGCAGGTCATTGCCCGCGCCAACCATGGCAGCAAGCAGGCGCATGACGCGGCGATCGACGCCGCACTCACCGCCTTCAATGCCGAGATCGTGGCGCTGGCCGGCTACATGCGCATCCTCTCCTCCGGCTTCGTCCAGAAATGGCAGGGCCGGATGATCAACATCCACCCTGCCCTGCTGCCGGCATTCAAGGGCCTCGACACCCATGCGCGCGCGCTGGCCGCCGGCCTGCGCATCCATGGCTGCACCGTGCATTTCGTCACGTCGGAGATGGACGACGGGCCGATCATCGCACAAGCGGCCGTGCCGGTGATGGTCGGCGACAATGCCGATACGCTGGCTGCCCGGGTGCTGAAGGCCGAGCACCGGCTCTACCCGCTGGCTCTGGGCCTGGTCGCCGAAGGCAAGGCACGCATGGAGGCCGGGCGCACGGTGCTCGCTCACTTTGCCGACGATGCCGACAACGGCACCTCGGTGGTGATGGCGCCCGATCCGCTGCGCGAGGAAGCCGATCTGGAGCATCTGGCGCGGATTACGCCCTGAGCCGAGGCCAATGGACGTTTTCGACAGTGCGATCCGGACGAAAGGCGACCTGGCCGGCGTTTTCGAATATGACGAGGCCGGAGACCCGCAAAACGCCACGGCATATTTTTACCTCTGTGAAATGCAGGGCAGAACCGTCGGGCCAATCGTCGGAACAATACACATTCGTTCCGGAGCCTGGCCGATCGCCGAAACCGACGTTGTCGTTAAATGGGACAACGGCGAACGGCGTGTCGGCCTATTCATCCATGGCCAGTTGGCGGCGGCCTTCGATGTCGAAGGCGGCACAAGGCACGGCGGGGGATATGGCAAGGACTTTCATGCCGACATTCCCTGGTCGGACGCAAATTGATGAAACAGCTTCTTCTCCTGCGCCACGCCAAATCGAGCTGGGACGACCCAGATCTCGACGATTTCGACCGGCCGCTGGCCAAACGCGGATTGAAGGCGGCCGAATTGGTGGGGCGGGAGCTTGCGGCGCGCGACTGGCTGCCCGATCTTGTGCTGGTGTCGTCGGCTCTGCGCACCCGTGATACATGGCGGCTGGTCGCCGCGGAACTGCCGGCACATCCCCGGGTCGTGTTTGCCGAAGCGCTCTACGAGGCTTCGGCGGCGGATATTCTGAGCCAGATTCGTAAAGTCGACCCATCAAGCCGCTGCCTGGTGGTGGTTGGCCACAATCCGGGCCTGGAGGATCTGGCGAAACAGCTTGCCGGATCCGGCTCGGAGACCAAAGCCCACAACACTCTGGAGGAAAAGTTCCCCACGGCAGCCATCGCGCGCCTTGTCTTCGACAGCGACTGGTCTGGCCTTTCGACGGCACGACTGACGCATTGCCTGCGCCCGAAGGATCTGAGCTAGCAGTCCTGCCGGGCAAGCGGCGCGCAAGCCCGCCGCGCCCGAGACCTCAGTTGCCCCAGATACCCTGGCCGGGTTCCGGCCAGTCGGTGGTGGTCTTCATCCTGGTATCGGCTGCCTTGCGCCCGGCCATATCCGTGTCCTTTACCGCGCCGGTGGCGGCGTGATCCACCCCGGCGATCGAGGCAGCCGGCTGGTTGGCATTGTCGGAGCCATAATGGTCACTGCCGGCAAGGGCGCCGCCGGTCGCAAGGAGGATGGCGGTTATGGCGATAGCGATCTTGTTCATTTCAATCTCCTGTCTCATCCGTTGGGCGGCGTCTTGGGAGGACGGCTCCGCAGGAACAAGACCCGAGGCCGTCTGGTTTTATTCCCGGAGGCGGAGCTTTTCCGCCGGTTGCAAAGACCCGGCTGCTTGAAACCGATGCCTGCCCTGCTGCGCAAAACAAGAGCGGCGGGCCAGGCCCACCGCTCTTTGTCAATTTTCCGGGGATTGGAGGAATTAACGGCCCCAGATGCCCTGGCCCGACTGAGCCGGCACGTTGACATTGGCGTCGCCCTGTGTCTTCAAAGACTTCACGATCGAACCGGTATAGGTGGTGTCGATGTTCGAGGACGACTGGCTGGCAACCGGCTGGTTGACGTTGTTGGAACCATAGTTGCCGGAGCCATAATGGTCGCTGCCAGCGAAGGCGGCGCCCGTAGCGACGAGGATGGCGGCGGCGGTAAGAGCGATCTTGGTCATTTTAAGCACTCCAGTATTTATCTGTCCTGTCCGTCTAGTGGCGTGCCCTTGGGAGGAATTTCGCGTCGCTCGGACCACCCCGAAGTAGGGAATGCCTTTTGGATTACCAGTCGCGTCGGCTTTGCAGAATTTCCTTATATTATAGACAATGCATATTGCATGCGCAGCAATTTCAACGCAATTTATGCAATCATTTCAGTTTATTAAGTTCAGCCCTTCCGACAAGATCGGAGCGCTTTTGGAGGCGATTGTTCACTGTTTGCGACACAATCTGTCAACCAGAACCGAACCGTTCGGTTCGATTTCAGGTGAGAATAGGCTGATCGAAACCTGCAAGGGCCTGCTGTTACCTCGCCAAGACCGCATTTGTCTTGCGTTGAGATCGATACTGTCGCTCATTCAGGAGAGATCAGGGGTGCCGCGACCCATCAGGCCAAGGCGATCCGCTGGAAGGCCGCAAATGAATCCGGACCGTCATAGATATGCGACTGCTGCTCGTTGAGGACAACCGCGAACTGGCCGACTGGCTGGGCAAGACCCTGCGCCAGGCGAATTATGTGGTCGACATCGTCCATGAGGGCGAGGATGTCGAGCACGCGCTGGCGGCGGGCGGCCATGCGCTCGTCATCCTAGATCTGGCGCTGCCGCGCATGGGCGGCCTGGAGGTGCTGCGCATGCTGCGGGCGCGCGGCAACCGGGTGCCGGTGATCGTGCTGACCGCCAATGCCAGCCTCGACGGCAGGGTCAAGGGCCTCAACGAAGGCGCCGACGACTATCTGGCCAAGCCATTCCAGATCGAGGAGCTCGAGGCCCGTATTCGGGCGCAGCTGCGCCGCGCCAACGACCGCACCGCGCCTGTCGTTGCCTGCGGCGATCTCGTCTTCGACACCAACACAAGGCTGTTTTCGCTGGCCGGTGAACCACTGGCGCTCACACCTCGCGAACATGCGGTGCTGGAGCAATTGATGGTGAAGGCCGGGCGCACGGTGAGCAAGGCGGCACTTTCGGCGGCGATCTATGATTTCGAGACCGATGCCGACCCCAGCGCCATCGAGATCTATGTGCATCGCGTGCGCAAGAAGCTCGAAGGGTCGCGGGTCCAGATCGCCACCTTGCGTGGCCTCGGCTATCTTCTGCGGCATGAAGATCAATAGCCTCCGCCTGCAGTTGTTGGCATGGGTGGTGCTGCCACTGGCCGGACTCGCCACCATTAATCTGTGGACCAGCCATGGCAGCGCGCTGGCCACAGCCAACCTGGTCACCGACCGAATGCTGCTCGGCTCGGCGCGGACCATCGCCGAGCAGGTCGCCATGACCGATGGCGTGCTCGATGCCACGATCCCGCCGGCAGCGATCGAGATGTTCGATACGGGCGACCGCGACAGCGTCTACTACCATGTCAAGACTGCCAGAGGGCGGCTGCTGACCGGCTATCCCAATCTGCCGGAGGCGTTGACGCCGTCCAGCACCGAGGCAACCTATCGCGACCACCGGCTGCGGCTGCTTACCTTCAGCCAGGGTGTGGTCGGCGCCGGCAAGGATTCGCCGATATCGGTTACCGTCGGCGTCACCCTTGCCGGACATGACGCGATGGTGCGGCGACTCTGGTTTGGCGCCTTTGCCCAGCAGTTGGCGCTGGTGGCGATCGCCGGCCTTTTCGTGCTCCTTGGCCTGCATCGGGGCCTGGCGCCGCTCATCAGGCTGCGCGACGCAGTGCGTTCGCCGAACCGCAGCGACCTCGACCCGGTCGAAGTGCCGGGCGCCCAAAGCGAAATCCGCCCGCTGATCGAAGCGCTCAACGCCTATATGGCACGCGTGCGGGCCCAGATGGCGTCGCAACGCCGCTTCGTCGCCAATGCCGCGCACCAGTTGCGCACGCCGCTGGCGCTGCTGTCAACGCAGGCGAGCTACGCGCTGCGAGAAACCGTCCCCGACGCCCGCCACGAGGCGCTGGTGGCCCTGCAGGCAAGCTCCGGCCGCCTGGCACGGCTTGCCGAACAACTGCTGACCTTGTCGAGAGCCGAGCCGGGTAGCCGACGGCCGCGCGCCGACCGTGTCGACCTGACTGAAGCGGCTCGTCAGGTTCTGGAAACCCATGCGCCGATTGCCGTCAGCCGCAACGTCGATCTCGGCCTCGAGGAGGCCGGCCCCGCGCCGGTCATCGGCGACGGCACCATGCTGCGCGAAATGATCGTCAACCTCGTCGACAATGCGCTGCGCTACTCCTCGTCAGGTGGCAGCGTCACTGTGAGGCTGGCGGCCGTCGATGGCGAAGCCGTGCTGACGGTCACCGACGACGGGCCTGGCATTCCAGTGGAAGAGCGGGATCACGTGTTCGAGCGCTTCTACCGCATCGCCGGCTCGACCGAGGAAGGCAGCGGGCTGGGGCTCGCCATCGTGCGCGAGGTCGTCGAAAACGCCGGCGGCCGCGTCACCCTGCGGGATGGCGCGGCCGGCGGTCTGGTGGTTGACGTGAGGTTGCCGCTGGCAAGCAGCTAGCCCATGTCGCCGCTCACTGCGTCTCATGCAGCGGCTGGGGGCGCCATTTCGCCAGGCGATCCTCGACCATGGTCATCAGATATTCGGCGCCGAGCGCCACCACCATGACGATGACGATGGCGGCATACATGCCGGCAGCGTCGAAGGATCCCTTGGCGATATTGATCAGCAGGCCGATGCCATAGCGCGAGCCGACGAATTCGCCGACGATCGCACCGATGATGGCAAAGCCGAAGCTGACATGCAGGCTGGCGAAGATCCAGCTCATCGCCGAAGGGACGATCACCGAGCGCGTCAACTGCCAGTTGGAAGCCCCGAGGATACGGGCATTGGCAATCATTGCCCTGTCGGCCTCCCGCACGCCCTGGAATGCATTGTGGAAGACAACAAAGAAAACCATGACGAAGGCAAGCGCCACTTTCGAAGCGAGGCCAAGGCCGAGGATCATGATGAAGATCGGTGCCAGAACCACGCGAGGGATGGAATTGATCACCTTGATGTAGATGGAGAAAATGTCTGCGGCCATCCGGTTGCGACCGAGCGCGACACCGATGATGATGCCAGCTACCGAACCGGTCACGAAGCCAATGACCGACTCCTCCATGGTAACATAGAGATGATACCACAGCGGCCCCTCGGATGTTCCTTCCGTCGTCCATTCATAGAGCCGCTGCGCGATCGCACTCGGCATCGCGTAGAAGAACGGATCGATCCACGCCTGGCGCGCGGCAATCTCCCACAGGCCGAGAAAGGCGAGCAGGATGGCGACCCGCCAGAATATGACGGTGCGGCGGCGGCGCTGCGATGTTTTTGCCGCGGCGGCTTCGATTTCCGCGTCGGAAGTGCCAGGCTTGAAAGCGCCTGCTCTGATGTCGATTGCGGCATCGGTCATGGCTTTCCTCCTCAGGCTGCCGCGCGTGCATAGCTGGTCTCGACCTCTTCCTTGAGGTCGGCCCAGATGGTGCGCGAGTAATCGATGAAGCTTTGTTCGTAACGGATGTCGGCGACGACGCGCGGGCGCGGCAGGTCGATCGTGTAGACCGATTTCACGGTGGCCGGCCCGGCGGTCAGGACATAGACCTTGTCGGCCAAGGCAATCGCCTCTTCCAGGTCATGGGTGACGAAGACCACGGAAGCCTTGGCTTCGGACCAAAGGCGCAGCAGTTCCTCATGCATCAGCACGCGGGTCTGCACGTCAAGCGCTGAAAACGGCTCGTCCATCAGCAGGATCTCCGGACCGTTTATGAAAGTCTGCGCCAACGCCACACGCTTGCGCATGCCGCCTGAAAGCTGGTGCGGATAATGCTGCTCGAAACGCGACAGCCCGACGCGCGCCAGCCAGTCGCGCGCCGCGGCCGTGGCTTCGGACTTGGCCTTGCCGCGAAAGAGCGGACCAGCCATCACGTTGTCGATCACGGTTCGCCACGGAAACAGGGCATCGCTTTGGAAAACAAAGCCGATGCGCGGGTCTATACCCTTGACCGGTGCGCCCATGACACGAACCTCGCCGGCACTTGGGCTTGCCAGCCCCGTGACGAGATTGAGTGTGGTGGATTTTCCGCAGCCGGTCGGGCCGACAACGGCGACGAATTCGCCGCGCTGTACGGTCATGGTGAAGTCGCGCAGTGCCGTCAGCGATTTGCCGGTGGGTGAAAGGAAACGCCGACTGACGTTGATCAGCTCGATAGCCGGTGCATTTTTTTCAATAGCCATGGTGGAACTCCTGGATAAGAGCAGACGCCCGCCGTCGGCCCCAAGGTCGCCGGAGGTGAAAACTGAGGGCACCGGCGCGATGTCGTTCATCGCGCCGGTACTGTCTGCTACTTGGCGTTCTTGACGAATTCCGAGGTGTAGGTCTTGGCAAGGTCGATCTGCTTGCCCTGCAGTTCCTTCTTGAAGGCTGAAAGAACCGTCAGCACTGTCTCAGGTCCACCCTCGGGCATGATCCCGTCGGGGGTGAACATCGCCTTGCCGGCATCGAGGGCCTTCACATAGCCTTCCTTGTCGCCGACATAATAGTCCTTCGGCATCTTGTCGGCGATCTCGGCGCCGCTATGCGAATTGATGAACTTCTGCGTCTTGACGAAAGCGTTGGCCAGCTTCTGCACGATGTCCTTGTGCGCTTCGACCCAATCTGTCTGCATATAGAGTGAGGCGGCCGGGTAGGTGCCGCCGAGAGCAGCCTTGGTACCTTCTATCGTGCGCATGTCGATGAGGACGGACGCTTCGCCAGTCTTCAGCAGCCGCGTGATCGTCGGCTCGGTCGTCATGCCCGCCTGGATCTTGTCCTGCTGCATGGCGGCAATGAAGGTGTTGCCGGCGCCGACCGGAACCGAGGTGAATTCGCCGAGCTTCAAACCGTTCTTGACGGCAAGATATTCCGTAAGAAAATTCGTCGATGAGCCTAGACCGGTCACGCCCAGGCTCATGCCCTTGAAGTCGGCGGGCGACTTGATCTCGGGATGCTTGGTCGAAACGAGTTCGACCTCGCCCGGCGCCTGGCTGAACTGGACGACGGATTCGACGAATTTGCCCTTGGCCTGCAGATCGATGCAGTGATCATAAAAGCCGACAACTCCTTGCACGGCACCGGCAAGCATCTCGTTTTCGGCGTCGACCCCGGCCGGCTCATTCAGCAACTCGACGTCGAGACCCTCGTCCTTGAAGTAACCGAGTGCTTCGGTCAGTTTGGCTGGCAGGTAAATCTGCTTCTCGTAGCCGCCGACCATGATGGAAACTTTGTCGGCAGCGTGTACGGACGGCGCTGACAAGGCCATGGTGGCGACGAGTGCGGTTGTGGCGGCTGAATCGAGCAGAATTCGCGCGAGCGACATGGCCTCTTCCCTTTGTTCGTTTCCCGCGCCCCTCTCTCTCCCATCGCTTTTGCGCGACAATATGGGGGCGCCGGACAAGAGTTATGGCACCAACCTTTCATCCAGCTTTCAGGGTAAAGCCGAAAATGACGGCAAGGCTTGCGGATCGGCAAGCCGCAGCCGGCGCGCAGTCACGGCGGCGTGAAAATGCACGCCGTGCCAGTTCAGCGGTCAAATCCCAGCACGTCGCGCATATCGTATTCGCCGGGCTTGCGTCCCGACAGCCAAAGTGCCGCGGCGATGGCGCCACGGGCGAACATGATGCGGTCGCCGGCAGCGTGCGACACGGTAACAAGCTCGCCTTCGGCACAGAAGCTGACGCTGTGTTCGCCGACGATGCTGCCGCCGCGAGCCACCGCAAAACCAATCTCGCCGGCCGGCCGTCCGCCGGTGACGCCGTCGCGGACGCGCCTTGCGACCGCGTCCAGTTCGACGCCGCGTCCACCGGCGACGGCCCGTCCCAGCATCAGCGCGGTGCCCGACGGCGCATCGATCTTGTGGCGATGATGCGCCTCGAAGATCTCGGCGTCCCAATCTTCGGGGGCGAGGGCTCTCGCCGCCCGCTCGACCAACCCGACCAGCATGTTGAGCCCGAGCGAAAAACTGCCGGAGCGGACGATGGGAACCGTTTTCGCGGCATCGGCTATATCAGCCAGTTCGGCGGCATCGAAACCGGTCGAGCCGATCACCAAAGCGGGGCCGCCCCGGTTTGCGCAAACCCTCGCCAGATCGGCCGAGGCCGCAGGCGTGGTGAAATCGATCACCACATCGGCCACGGCGAGCGCCTCGTCGCGGCCCACCAGCCGGTCGCCGACACTGCCCGAGCGATGGAAGCGGGCGGCAAGCGCCAGCCGCGGATCGGCCAGAACGGCCTCGGCCGTCTGCCGCCCCATGCGGCCCAGCGCCCCGGCGATGGCGATCCTGATCGGCGGCTGCACCATGGTTTCAGCTATTTCCACATGCCGCGCATGCGCGCGCCGATATCGACGCGCACGTCCGGCCGGGGCGCCCTGCCCTGTGCCGCCTGTGCGCCCGGCCACGACATCTGCTGGAACGCGGCGAGAATCGAAGCCGGGATAAAGCGCGTGCGTGAGGCATAGAGATGGCGATCGCCGCGCGCGGCCTGGCCATGGGGAAAGAAGCGCTGCGGCATGACGAGGTTGAGGCAGTCCTTGGCCCGCGTCATCGCCACATAGAGCAGCCGGCGCTCCTCCTCGATATCTTCCTTGGTGCCGACGCCGAGATCGGCCGGGATGCAGCCATCGACGGTGTTGAGCACGAAGACGTTCTTCCACTCCTGGCCCTTGGCCGAGTGGATGGTCGAAAGGATCAGATAGTCCTCGTCACGATGCGGCGGTCCAGCCTGGTCGCTGGTCGCATCAGGCGGATCGAGCGTGAGCTCGGTCAGGAAGCGCTCGCGCGAGGCGTAGCCCGAGCCGATCTGCTCGAGTTGCAACAGGTCGGCGCGGCGTGTGATGGCATCCTCATGGATGCGTTCCAGATGTGGTTCGTACCAGAGCCTGACCTGTTCGAGATCGGCTGGCCATTTGGCGCCGGCCCGCAGGCCGGAATAGAGCGAGACGAAACCGGGCCAGTCGTCCGCCGCGCGCTGCGGCGGCCGCCATCCGGCCAAGCCCATCGCTTCATCCAGCGCTGTCGTCATCGTCTCGACGATCTGCGCGGCAGCCGAAGGGCCGATACCCGGCATCAGCTGCAGAACGCGAAAGCCGGCGACGCGGTCACGCGGGTTTTCGGCAAAGCGCAGCACAGCCAGCACATCCTTGACATGGGCGGCATCGAGGAATTTCAGGCCACCGAACTTGACGAAGGGAATGTTGCGCCGCGTCAGCTCGATCTCCAGCGGCCCGCTGTGGTGCGAGGCGCGAAACAGCACCGCCTGCGATTTCAGTGCCGTACCGGCCTCGCGCTCGGCGAGGATGGTATCGCAGACGAAGTTGGCCTGCTCGACCTCGTCGCGGACGCTGACCAGCCTTGGCTTGTCTGATGATTTGCGCTCCGACCAAAGGTTCTTGGTGAAGCGCTCCGAGGCCTCGCCGATCACCGCATTGGCGGCGGCCAGAATGGTTTCCGTCGAGCGGTAATTGCGCTCCAGCATCACCACATCGGCGGCCTGCCCGAACTGTGTTGGAAAATCGAGGATGTTGCGCACCTCGGCGGCGCGGAACGAATAGATCGACTGCGCATCGTCGCCGACCACCGTCAGCCCGGCGCCGTCGGGTTTCAGTGCCATCAGGATCGAAGCCTGCAGGCGGTTGGTGTCCTGGTATTCGTCGACCAGAACATGGTCGAAACGCCCGCCCAGATGCGCCGCTATGTCCGGCTCGGCCGCCATCTGCGCCCAGTAGAGCAGCAGATCGTCATAGTCGAGCACGTTCTGCGCCTGCTTGGCCTCGACGTAACCGGCGAACAGGTGCTTCAACTGCTCGGCCCAGCCGGCGCACCAGGGGAAGGCCGACCCCAGCACTTCGCCGAGCGGAGCCTGCGCGTTGACGGCGCGCGAGTAGATGGCAAGGCAGGTGCCCTTGGTCGGAAAGCGCGCTTCCGTTTTCGAGAAGCCGAGTTCGTGGCGCACCAGATTCATCAGGTCGGCGGAATCCTCGCGATCATGGATGGTGAAGGCCGGGTCGAGGCCGATCTCCAGCGCATAGTCGCGCAATAGCCGGGCGCCGATGCCGTGAAAAGTGCCGGCCCAGGTCAGCGCATCGGTGATCACCGCGGCGTCGCGGCCGAGCACCTCGCCGGCAATACGTTCGACACGTTTCGCCATTTCGGATGCGGCGCGCCGGGAAAAGGTCATCAGCAAGATACGGCGCGGGTCGGCACCCCTGACGATGAGATGAGCGACGCGATGCGCCAGCGTGTTGGTCTTGCCCGAGCCGGCGCCGGCAATGACCAGCAACGGCCCGGCGATCTTGCCGTCACCATGCTCGACGGCCTGGCGCTGGGCATCGTTCAGCCGCGCGAGATAGGCGGGCTGGGCAGTCGATTCCACAAAGGTCGAATCATGAGCGGCGAGGTTCATCGCCCATCAAGCATCGTTTCCGCTTTGTTCGCAACATAGAAGCTTTGCGACGGCCCCTTGGTCTTGGCGCAACTCTCAAGGGAAAGCGCTACGCTTTTCCAGGGAAAACCGCTTCACACTTTTCCTGGAATTGCTCTACCGCCGGGGATCGACACCCATGGCCGCCGATTGGCGGCGCAGAGCTTCGCGGTCACTTCTCGGCGCGGGCAGCAACAGGGGATTGATGTCGCCGGGCACGTCATCGATCATCTTGCGCGCGAGGCGGTAAGCGAGAAAGGCAAAAGTACCTGCCAGAAGCAAACGGATCATGCCGCGGTCTCCTCTGATGAGGGTCAACCGGAAACATGACGGTTTGTTCCATCGCGCCAAGTTCGCAACCAAACCGATGGCGGGTCGTTGAAAGCAAGGAGGCGATAGCGATGAAGAAGCTAGGATTAGCCCTTGTCCTGGTCGCTTTGGCTGTCTCGGCCTGCGACAACAAATTGCCACCGACCAAGGCTCCTGGTGCCGAACAAAGCTCCTATGCCAGCAATCCTGTCATGAACACGGAGAGTGTTGGGCAACTGAGATGATCCCGGTGCACTGAGGACCCGTCGAAACCTCATTGCATTGCCGCGATGCATTCTTCGAGCCGCTCGAGGCGGAACTTGGCATTGCGCAATTCGTGCCCGGCGTCCTGTTGCAACTGACGGCCTCGGGCCGGGAATGCCATTGTAAGGTTTCTTTCGAGTTCGGCGATGCGCGCACGCACCTGCCGCGCCTCATCCTGACGCAACGCCCTTATCCAGTTCCGCCCGCGCATTGGCCTTCCCGCAACAGCCAAGGACCAGCGTCTTCCATGCCAGAAAGACGCTAACGCCCTGCATGTGCGAATATTCTAAATTTAATGAATGCTAATTTACCAGGCGGTCGGCGCGGGAAGAAGGCCGGCGCCGCTTGGGAGGAGAAGGCGCCGGCCAAGCGGATAAATCAGGTCCGCCGCACCACACAGCCTAGCTGAGTCTTGCCGCTGCGTCATGTGGGATCGCGGATTTCGGCCTTTTCCAGGCGTTTTCCACCGGCAAAGGCGTGCCGAAGGGGGTCCGCGGCCGGTCAAATTCCGAGCCGTTGCCTGGCGATGGCGGCATGGAAGCTGGCGCCGAAGACCAGCCCGTCATCATTGAAGTCATAGCTGGAATTGTGCAGCGGCGCCGAGGCCTCGCCATTGCCGAGGAACACGAAGCAGCCCGGCACGTGATCGAGGAATCGGGCAAAATCCTCCGACGCCGTCATCGGCTCGCGGGCAACCGCGACATTGCCGGGATCGAAGATCTTCTTGGCGGCGGCGAAGGCCGCCTCGACCAGTTCGGCATCATTGTGCAAAGGCACGAATTCTCTGGTGTAATGGACCTCGGCGGCAATGTTGTAGGCGGCCGCGGTGCCCTCGGCGATGGTGCGCATCTGGCGTTCGATCGCCGCGCTGACCTCGGGGCGAAAACTGCGCGTATCGCCGAGGATGCGGGCAAGACCAGGCAGCGCATTGCGGGTGCCATCGGTGATCAGTTCGGTCACCGAAACCACCGCTATGTCGGCCGGGCTCAGGCGGCGCGAAACGATGGTCTGCAGATTGGTGACCAGCGCACAGGCGGCGACCAGCGTTTCGTTGCCCGAATGCGGCCGCGCCGCGTGGCCGCCGAACCCCCTGAGCACGATCTCGAAATTATCCTCTGCCGACATGACAGGGCCGGCACGGGTCTCGAAATGCCCGACGGGAAGGCCAGGCATGTTGTGCAGGCCAAAGATCTCGTCGAAGGGAAAGCGCTGCATCAGGCCGTCGTCGAGCATGGCCAGCGCGCCCCTGCCCCACTCCTCGGCCGGCTGGAAGATGAAGCGCACGGTGCCGTCGAAACCACCCTCACCCGCCAGCAGCTTTGCCGCGCCAAGCAGCATGGCGGTGTGGCCGTCATGGCCGCAGGCGTGCATGACGCCGGGATTGCCGGAGCGGTAGGGCGCGCTCGATTGCTCCGATATGCGCAGCGCATCCATGTCGGCGCGCAACGCAATGGCACGGTTGCCGGTGCCGCGCTTCAAAGTGCCGACGACGCCGGTGCCGCCGACACCCTCGGCGACATCGTCCAGGCCGAATTCCCGCAGCTTGGCCGCGACGAAGGCCGCAGTGCGTTTCTCCTCGAAGCCGAATTCGGGGTGCGCGTGCAGGTCGCGCCGCCAATTGATCATCTCTCGCTTCAGCGTTTCTGGATCGAGTTCAGCCATTTTGTTCAGCCCTTGAGCGCGGCGAGTTCAGCGACGACATCAAGCAGGATGTTGGCACCGGCAACAAGCTCGGCATCCTCGGTGTATTCATGCGGGCTGTGGCTGATGCCTCCGGCGCTCGGCACGAAGATCATCGCCGCCGGCGCCATGCGCGCGATCATCTGCGCGTCATGGCCGGCGCCCGAGGTCATTCGCCGCGAGGCAAGCCCGCGCTTCCTGGCGGCAGCCTCGATCAATTCGACGACCTGCCTGTCGAAGACAACCGGCTCGAAGCGGGCCAGCCGCTCGACCGACACGGTGATGCCCTCGGCGGCGAGCTGTTCGAGAAAGGCGGCCAGCGACGCCTCCTGTGCTTGCAGGCGCTGCTCGTCGGGATCGCGCAGGTCGACGGTGAAGACGGCGCGCGATGGGATGACGTTGATGGCATTCGGCTCGAATCGCATCGTGCCGACGGTGGCAACGGTCGGCGCGTTGGAGGCCGCTGCAAGGTCATGCAGGAAGGTGACCACGCGTGCCGCGGCATATCCGGCGTCGCAGCGCATCGACATCGGCGTGGTGCCGGCATGGTTGGCGACGCCATCGAGGGTGATGCGCTGCCAGGAGATGCCTTGCAGGGTCTCCACCGCGCCGATCGGAATGCCTTCGCGCTCCAGGAGCGGCCCCTGTTCAATGTGCAGTTCGACATAGAGGTGCGGCTTGAGAAAGCCGGGTTCGCGTTCCCCCGCATAGCCGATACGGGCGAGTTCCTGCCCGAGCGTGCTGCCGTCGGTGCCGACAGCGGCGAGCGCCGCCTCGACATCGACGCCGCCGGCATGGACCAGCGAGCCCATCATGTCGGGGGAGAAGCGCACGCCCTCCTCATTGGTGAAGGCCGCGACGGCGAGCGGGCGCGCCGGCGGGAAACCCGACGCCTTCAGCGTCTCGATCACCTCCAGCCCGGCAAGCACGCCGTAGCAGCCATCATAGATGCCGGCGTCGATGACTGTATCGATGTGCGAGCCGATGAGCAGCGGCGCTTCGCCCGCATTGCCGGCACTTTGCCAGATGCCGAAAATGTTGCCGATGCGGTCGATAGCGACATCGAGCCCGGCCTGCCGCAGCCAGCCGAGGAAGAGGTCGCGGCCCTGTCTGTCGGTGTCGGAGGCCGCGAGCCGGGTCAGCCTGCCCTCGCCGTCGCGGCCAACGGCGCCGAGTTCGCGGATACGGCCAACCAGGCGCTGTGCATCGACAGCAATCATGCTGTTGCCTCGGCAGCGAGCTTGCCGGCCAGCACCTCGGCCGGGCTCAAGCCGACCAGTTCGGCATAGCGATGCGGGTCGGTGGCGCCTTCGGTGTTGACCACCAGCACGCGGGATTTGCCGTCGAGGCCTAGATCGGCCCTGTTTTCGGCCATCGCCCGGACCAGTCCGGCAAGACCGACGCCGCCGCTCTCGCCGGCGACGATCACCGGATCGCTGCCGGCAGGCCGGGCCAGCCGCCGCATCACCGCGACGGCGTCGTCCTCGTCCACGGTCATGAAGGCATCGGCGACGCGCGCCAGCACGCGCCAGGCGACCTGAGAGGCCTCATAGCATTCAAGCATGGCCATGACCGTCGGCTGGTCGTGCGCCACCTTGACCACATGCCCTGCCCGGGCAGCCGCGACAACGCAGGCCGCGCGCGCCGGCTCGACGACGGTGAAGGTCGGCCTGGCGTCGCCGAGCACGATGGCGAGATGGCCGGCCACCGCCGCGGCAATGCCGCCAACGCCGGCCTGGACGAAGACATGGGTTGGCGGTTCGCCGAGTTGGCGCAGCGCTTCGCGCACGATCGCCGTATAGCCCTGCATGACCAGGCCGGGGATGCGCTCATAACCGGGCCACGACGTATCCGACACCACGCTCCAGCCCTTCTCGGCCGCGACCTGCGCCGCTTGCCTGACCGAATCGTCATAATTGCCATCGACGCGAACCATCTCGGCGCCGTAGCGGGCTATGGCAGCAATGCGCCCGTCGCTGACGCCGGCATGGACAAAGATCACGGCCCTAGCGCCAGCAAGCTCGGCGCCTTGCGCGACCGAGCGGCCGTGATTGCCGTCGGTGGCGCAGGCAAATGTCATCTTCGCGGCGACCGAGCGAACATCGGCACGATCGAGATCCTCGATATCGACGGGGCGGCCAAGGCGCTTGCCGGCCTCTTCCAGCACCAGGCGGAAAACAGCATAGGCGCCGCCCAGCGCCTTGAAGCTGCCCAGGCCGAGACGAAAGCCCTCATCCTTGACATGCAGCTCAGCGAGGCCAAGTTCGCCCGCCAGCGTCGGCAGCGCGTGCAGCGGCGTCATCGCGTGATTGTCACGATGGGCGAGAAAGCGCTCGACCGTGTCCGCGCCCGCGATCCCGAGGGTTTCGGCATCGGTCGCATCAAGCGGCTCACCGTGCAAGGCATTGCGATTGGGCAGGAACACTGGGCGCCTCCTTGGCAGTTAGCGACAACATATTGCAGGACAGGCGCAAAGAGCGCTGTAATTAGGCCTGCGAAATGCAAGTTTGTTTCACCGGGATGCCGCCCGTTGCCTCCATCATCGCCCTCACTCGACAGTTTCGATTTCGCCATCCTTGCCATCCTGCAGCGAGACAACACGACACCGCAGCGGCTGATCGGCGAAGCGGTGAACCTGTCGGCACCGGCGGTGCAGCGCCGCATCAAGCGCATGGAGCAGGCGGGCGTCATTGCAAGCAATGTCGCGATCATCGAACCCGCGGCGGTCGGCCAGCCCATCTTCGTCGAGGTGGAGCTGGAAAGCGAGCGCACCGAGCTTATCGACGGGGCCAAGCGGCAATTCTCGCAAACGCCCGAAGTGCAGCAATGCTATTACGTCACCGGCGAGGCCGACTTCATCCTCGTCATCACCGTAGCCGACATGGGCGCCTATGAGGCGCTGACGCGAAAGCTGTTCTTCGGCAGCAACAATGTCCGGAAATTTCGCACCTTCGTGGCCATGGACCGCGTCAAGGTCGGGCTAACCGTGCCGTTGCCGGGTTGAGCTTGCCGGCGGGCAGGGTCCAGTCCGTCCCGCCATGCTTTTGACATTCTCAGGACGCGAATTGAGCTGGGAGGCGCGCTTGGACGACACCACGACAGTAGCGATCATCGGTGCCGGGCCGGCGGGCCTGGCAGTCGCCGCATGCCTGCGGCAGGCGGGCGTCGACTTCATCATCATCGAAAAAGAGCAGCAGGCCGCGCCTGCCTGGCGGCGCCATTACGAGCGCGTCCACCTGCATACGACCAAGCGCTATTCGTCGCTGCCCTTCGTGCCCTTCCCCAAACACTATCCGCGTTATGTGCCGCGTGCGCTCTTCGTCGACTATCTCGATGCCTACGCGCAACGCTTCGACCTCAAGCCCCGCTTTGGAGAAACGGTGAAGGCGGTCACCCGGGACAGTCGCGGCTGGCGTGTGGACGCGCTATCCAGGCCGTTGCGCGCCAAACATGTGGTGATCGCGTCAGGTTACAATGCCGAGCCCTTGCGGCCCGGATTTGCCGGTATCGATACCTTCACGGGCAAGACATTGCACAGCGCGGACTATCGCAATGCCAGGCCTTTCGCCGGTCAGTCGGTGCTGGTCATCGGCATGGGCAACACCGGTGCGGAGATTGCGCTCGATCTGGCGGAAAACGGCGCACGGCCGACGATTTCCGTGCGCGGCGGCGTTCATATCGTGCCGCGCGAACTGTTCGGCGTGCCCATCCAGATGGTCGGCATGGCCGCGCGCCTGGGGCCGCAGCGCTTCAACGATGTTCTTTTCCCGGTCATTCTCGACCTGGTGCTGGGCAGGCTGGAAAAATACGGGCTCAAACGGCCGGGACAGGGACTGCTGGAGCAGATTGCGATTGCATCGCGCATTCCGGTGATCGATGTGGGCACCATCGGCAAGATCCGCGAAGGCGCGATCAAGGTCGCGCCCGATATCGCCGAGATTTCGGAACGCGGCGCCCGTTTCGCCGACGGCAAACACGGCGAATTCGACGCGATCATCTTCGCCACCGGTTACCGGCCGGGCTATGCCAGATTTCTCGAGCCCGGCATCCAGCCGGACCGCAGTGGAGTGACCCCCAAAGCTTCGGATCTCGGCCTCTACCTCATCGGTTTCCACAATGCAGTCACCGGATTGCTGCGCGAGATCGGGATCGAGGCCCAGGCGATCGCCGACGACATAAGGCACCGGCTGAACAGGACGAAGGCGGCCGAGATCTTGCCGGTGTGATGGGCTCGCGGACGACCTGGTTCCGCCCGGCTCAATCCGCCTTGCGCAGCCAGACCTTGTTGTCGTGGAAGGCAGCACCGCCATAGGGCGCGGGTGCATCGGCGCCTGTCAGCACGTTGATGCCCTCGCCGCGCTCATGCGCGCTGTTCGGCCAGATGCCTTCGGCGATCACCACGCCGCGCTTGATGCCGTCGAAGAATTTGGCATGCAGCACCAGCTCGCCGCGCAGGTTGCCGACCTCGACACGGTCGCCGTCGGCAAGCCCAAGGTCCGCTGCGTCGTCGGGATGCAGGAGGAGTGCCGGCCTGCCTTCCTTTTCCTTCGACACCGGCGTTTCGGCAAAGGTCGAGTTGAGGAAGTTGCGCGCCGGCGAGGTCGTCAGCCGGAATGGATGCGCTTCGTCGGCCACTTCGATCAGGTCGACATGGTCGGGAAACTCAGGCAGCCGTTCCACCGGTCCGAACAGGCCCATGCTCTTCGGCGGCCGGTTGGGAGCCGCCTGGCCGGTCCAGTCGGCGCGGAAGCGGAATTTACCATCCGCATGGCCAAACCCGTTGATAAAATGCGCGGCCTCGAAATCCGGCTGCAGATCGACCCATTTCTGCTCTTTCAAGCTGTCGAAACTGCCCAGCCCACGCTTGCCGAGAATGATGTCAATATGCTGCTGTTCGGTCAGGCCGAAACCCGGGCGGTCTGCGACCCCCAGGCGCGCGGCGAGTTGCTCGATGACGAAATGGTTGGTGCGCGGCCCTTCCGGCGGCTCGATCAGCTTGGGCCCGAGCGTGATGTGCTGGTTGCCGCCGCCCTTGTAGACGTCGTCATGTTCGAGAAACATCGTCGCCGGCAGCACGACATCGGCCAGCCTGGCGGTGTCGGTCATGAACTGCTCGTGCACGCAAGTGAACAGGTCGTCGCGCAGAAAGCCCTGCCTTACCAGCCGCTGCTCCGGCGCGACATTCACCGGGTTGGTGTTCTGGATCAGCATTGCCGTCACCGGCGGCCCGCCGTAGAGCGCGTCGCCGGCGCCGGTCAGCACCGGGCCGATGCGCGAATGGTCGAGATGGCGGATCGAGGGATCGCGCATCCTGGTGCCTTCCAGCACCTCCTGGTTGAGCTTGAAGATGCCGGAATTCGAATGGAAGGCGCCGCCGCCCTCATACTGCCAGCTGCCCGTGACCGCGGCGATGCAGGAAGCGGCATGCATGTTGACGGCGCCGTTGCGCTGGCGGGCGAAGCCGTAGCCGAGACGGAAATAGGTTTTCTTGGTCGTGCCAACGAGGTGGGCAAAGGCCTCGATCTCGGTGACCGACAGGCCCGTGATCTCGGCCGCCCATTCAGGGGATCGTGTCCGAAGATGCGCCTCCAGCCCCTTCGGGTCGTCGGTGTATTTTTCGAGATAGGCGCGGTCGGCCAGGCCTTCCCTGAACAGCACATGCATGACCGCGCAGGCCAGCGCGCCGTCGGTACCGGGCTTCAGCACAAGGCCCATGTCGGCCTGCTTCATCGTCGCGTTTTCATAGACGTCGACGACGACGATCTTAGCGCCGCGTTCCTTGCGCGCCTTGATGGCATGGGTCATCACATTGACCTGCGTGACCACGGCATTGGTGCCCCAGATCACCACGCAGTCGGATTTCGCCATTTCGCGCGGGTCGGGCCCACGCAAGGCGCCCGCCCCCATCATCCAGCCGGTCCAGGCGAGATTGGTGCAGATCGACCCGAAGAAGCCCGAATATTTCTTGGCGTGACGCAGCCGGTCGATGCCGTCGCGCTGCACCAGCCCCATCGTGCCGGCATAGAAATAAGGCCAGACCGTCTCCGAGCCGTATTTATCTTCGGCCGCGATGAACTTTTCGGCGACGAGGTCGAGCGCGGCCTCCCAGCTCGCTTCCTGCCAGACGCCGTCGCCTTTGGAGCCGGCGCGGATCAGCGGCTTCAGCAAGCGGTCGGGGTGGTGGACACGGTCGGCATAGCGCGCGACCTTGGCGCAGACGACGCCGGATGTGTAGCTGTTGGCCTTGGCGCCATGGACACGGCCGATGCGGTTGCCGTCGAGCAACTCGACCTCGAGCGCGCAGGTGGACGGGCAATCATGCGGACAGGCCGAATGGCCGATGCGGAGCTTGGCGTGCTGGTTCATGACGCATGTCTAGCGAGTTTCGCACGTGGCGTGTAGGGCCAGATAGCGCCCTTCCTTCTCTCCCAAACGAAAGAACGCTCCCCCTACTCCGCCGTGCCTTCCTCATACTCGGCCGACATGGTCAGCCATTTTTCTTCGTGGCCGGCCAGCGTCTGGGCGAGTTGCGAGCGCTCCTTGGCCAGGCGCGTCGCCGTCGAGGGATCCTTTTCATAGATCGCCGGATTGGCCAGTTCGTCCTCGATGCCGTCGATGCGTTTGCGGAGGCGGTCCATCAGCGCCTCGGTGGCGCGGATTTCCTTGGCCAGCGGTTCGAAGGCGGCGCGGCGCGCCGCCGCATCGCGGCGGCGGTCGGCTTTTGACGCCTTGTCGGCCTCGCGCTTGCCGCGGCGGTCGCCGGACACGCCGGTGACCAGCGTCTTGTAGTCCTCCAGGTCGCCATCATAGGGGTTGACCGCGCCATCCTTGACCAGCCACAGCCGATCCGCGGTCGCCTCAAGCAAATGGCGGTCGTGCGAGATCAGGATGACGGCCCCGGGAAATTCGTTCAGCGCATGGATCAGCGATTCACGGCTGTCGATGTCGAGATGGTTGGTCGGTTCGTCGAGAATGAACAGGTTCGGCCCCTCGAAGGCCGACAGGCCCATCAAAAGGCGCGCCTTCTCGCCACCGGACAGGTCCTTGGCGGGCGTATTCATCTTCTCGGTCGTCAGACCGAACTGGGCGACGCGGCCGCGCACCTTGGATTCCGGCGCCTCCGGCATCAGCCGGCGGACATGCTCATAGGCGTTTTCGTCCGGACGCAGATCGTCGAGCTGATGCTGGGCGAAGATCGCCACCTTCAGCCCGGGCGCCACCGTCATGGTCCCGCTCTCCTGCTTGAGGCGGCCCGACAGCAGCTTGGCGAAGGTCGACTTGCCGTTGCCGTTGGCGCCAAGCAGCGCGATGCGGTCGTCGGCGTCGATGCGCAACGTCATCTTCTTCAGGATCGGCTGGCCTTCGGTGTAGCCGACATTGACGTTGTTCAGCGCCACGATCGGCGATGCCACGGTCTTCACCGGTTCGGGGAAAGAGAACGGCCGCACCGAATCGTTCACGATCGCCGCGATCGGCTTCATCTTTTCCAGGGCCTTGATGCGTGACTGCGCCTGTCTGGCCTTGGACGCCTTGGCGCGGAACCGCTCGACGAAGGATTCCATATGCTTGCGGGCGGCCTCCTGTTTGACGCGGCCCTTTTCCTGCAATTCCTTCTGCTCGGTGTATTGGCGCTCGAACTGATCGTAGCCGCCGCGCCAGAAGGTCAGCTTCTTCTGGTCGAGATGAACGATCGAGTTGACGGCACGGTTGAGCAGGTCGCGGTCGTGCGAAATCAGCAGAACCGTGTGTGGGTATTTCGACACGTAATTTTCCAGCCACAGCGTGCCTTCGAGGTCGAGATAGTTGGTCGGCTCGTCGAGCAGCAGCAGATCAGGCTCTGAAAACAGCACGGCGGCCAACGCCACGCGCATGCGCCAGCCGCCGGAGAAGGACGAGGCCGGCCGGCGCTGCGCTGCGTCATCGAAGCCGAGGCCGGCGAGGATGGTGGCCGCGCGGGACTCGGCCGAATGCGCGTCGATGTCGGCCAGCCGCATGTGAATATCGGCGATGCGGTGCGGATCGGCCGCGGTCTTTTCCTCTTCGAGCAGCGCCGTGCGTTCGAGGTCGGCCTTGAGCACGATCTCGATCAGCGGCTCCTCGGTTCCCGGCGCTTCCTGCGCCACCTGGCCGATGCGCGTGTTCTTCGGCAGGCCGATCGAACCGGTCTCGGAGGGAAAATCGCCGGTGATGGCCTTGAACAGCGTCGTCTTGCCGGTGCCGTTGCGGCCGACAAGGCCGGCCTTGGTGCCGGCCGGCAAGGTCAGCGAGGCATGGTCGAGAAGCAGGCGCCCGGCCATGCGGAGCGAAAGGTCGTTGATGATCAGCATGGCCGCGCTTTTGCACCGGACATCAACTCTTCGCAAGACCTTGCGGGCCAGCTGGCCGCACAAGGCCTGAAACACAGGCGGGAGCGCGAGGCGAATTGGTGGCCACCAGAAGATATTCTCGCAAGGCGATGTCGCGGCTTCAGCGAAAAGCGCCTGGCACGGCACTTCTGCTGCTGGCAAATTTCGGCAAGGAGGAAAAGCCCGAACCCTTTCTCGGCAAGGTCAACCAGGAGACGCTTGCCGAAATGATCGGCACAACGCGACCGGGAGTCAGCACTTCATGAACAAGTTCCGCGACCTCGGATTCATCGAGTACAATGGGAAACTCGTGGTGCACAGTTCGTTGCTGAACGTGGTTCTGCGCGATCAACCGCAAATCAGACGGTGAACCCGGAAGGGCAAAGCCGCTTTCCGGGTTCCATTGGCTGTCGCGTCCAGGCCGGTTGGCCGGGACGCTTCGCGCTTAGCCAGCCGCCTTGCGCTTGGCACCCTTTGCCACGGCGGCCGGCGCTGCTGCCGGTTTGCGGCCAAGTCCCGTCGACTTTGCCAGTGCCGACCGGGTCGCCGAGTAATTCGGAGCGACCATCGGATAGTCCGGCGGCAGGCTCCATTTGGCCCGATAGTCGTCCGGGCTCAGACCATAGTCTGTCCTGAGGTGTCGCTTGAGCGACTTGAACTTCTTTCCGTCCTCCAGGCAGATGATGTAGTCGGGAAATACCGACTTTTTGGGGTTTACGGCCGGAACCAGGCTCGGGCTTTCCACGACGACCGCGCCAGCCAGTTTTCGAACCGAGGCGCTGACGCTGGCAATCAGGTCAGGCAGGCCGGAAGCTGGGAGTGGATTGTTGCCGACATAGGCCGAGACAATATCGGCCGTTAGCTCTATAACGGTCTTATCCTCGATATTTGACAATTCTTTCATCCTATTTGCGAGAAAGCCATCCACCCCAGCGAAGACTTTCGTCGATGTATCTCTTTAACCGCGTCCCCCAACGGGCGCCAAGTGCCAAAACGAATCAAGACTTGGCGTCAACTATTTTTATGGAAAATCGACGCTGCGCAAATTAGAAAATCTAATACTTGGAAGCAGCAGACTTGGTCGTCCGAGCGTCGGCCAATATCTCAAGAATACGCCGCCAACGGGCACAGCGCCCGAAATCCTTCTGCTCAATCGCCTTTTCGGCCTTCATCGCCGCGTAGAGCGGTGCTTCGGCGCCAAATTCCTTGATCAGCCAATGCGCTTCCTGCCTGGCGAGACGTTCATTGTCGTCAAACATAGTCTTGCACCTCCGAGCGCTCCAGGCCGACCGCGATACAACTGCCGATGACGAGGACGGCGCCGGCAATTGCGGTTGTCGTCAACCGCTCACCGGACAGGGTCAGCAGCAATGTCGAGCCAATCGGCGTGAGATAGGCGACGACCGCGACCTTGCCGCTGCCTTCGAGCTTCAAGGCGCGCGACCAGAAGTAATAACCCAGTCCCATTGGGCCGGCGCCGAGATAGAGCCCCAGGGCGAGATCGACGCCGGAGGGCCAGGCGACGCCGTCGCCAGCGGACCATAGAAGCGTCAACGCGACGCCGACCAGCGACGAAGGCAGCAGCAGCCGATCGGGTGAAGTGGCGAGCCGTCCAACCATCACCGAATAGAAAGCCATGCACAGCGCGGACCCGAATGCGGCGAAATAGCCGAGGAGATTGCCCTGGAACCAGTTGCTCTCACGCCCTCCCGAAATCACCAGCGCAACGCCGGCGAAGCCAAGGGCCGCGGCAAGCCCCAGCATGACCGGACGCCGGGGATTGTCGAAGGCGATCACTGCCGCGGCGACCATCAAGGGCCAGGTATAGGCCACGAGATTGGCTTCGATTACCGGCATCGAGGCGAAGGCGACGTATTGCAGCACCATGGTGCCGACCAGACCGATGAATCCGACAGCGAGAGGAGCGAGTGTCGCCCTCGGCGCCATTGGCCGCGCTTCCTCACGGTTCATGAGCCGGATCAAGGCGAAGACCAGTGCAGCTCCCGCAAATTGCAGGAACTGCACTTGCGACACCGGATGTGTTGCCAGCAGGGTTCTGCCGACCAAAGCATTGGTCGACCACAAAGCCACCGCGCCGGCGGCAAAGACCAGCGCGGATATCGAACCTGATCCGTGCCGAAACAATCGGCCTGGGGCTCTATCCCTGTGTTGGACCATGATCTTGCCCGAAGACCGGCTCCCACTTTTCGGGATCATGGTTGACTACCATGATTCCCTGGCTCCGCCCGAAACCTGTGCTTCGGCGGACGGGGCGGGCGTCGGATGCTCCGCCTCGAACCGGCGATAGGCCGGCAGCTGGTTGGTCCAGACGTCTTCGGCCAATTCGTTGACCCAGTCGCGGTCGTGATCATTGTCGGCGGCAAGATAGAACATGCGGTTGTCGTCGACATAGGGCTTGGCCACCGAACGCTGGTTGAGCACCAGGGTGACGCGCTCGCCATACTGGATCGGCGCCGTGCGATGCAGGACGCCAAGGAATTGCCCGAGGGTCGCGTAATTCATCTTGTGATCGATGCGCATGATGCGGTTGCGCGGGATCTCGCGGCCGGATTCGAGGATGGCGCGGCCCGTCTCGGAATCGTCGCAATAGATTTCGAGATGGCCGCCGACCAGCGGGTTGCTGATCGACAAAGGAATGAGTTCGGTGACCGGGACGCCGTCGCAATGCCATTCGACGGCGCCGTCCCTGGGATTCATGAAGGTGACGGTCGAGCCGACGATCGACAGCGGATAGGGCTCCAGCTTCGTGCCCATCATGTCGGACAGCCGCTCCAGACGCCGCTTGTCGTGCAGCAATTCCTTGATTTCGGGGATGAAACGGTCGGCGCCGGTGATGAAGGTCAGGTCGAGGTGCTTGTGCACGGCATGACTGTCCTTGAGCTTCAAAGCGGCCTCCTCGATTGCGGCGAGCAGTGCCGGGTCATAGCCATGCAGATACTGTGCAACGCCGAAACTCGACACTTTCCAGGCGGTTTCGTGGCCGATAATGGCCTCACGGCTCATCGCATAGCGCAGTTCGGGTATGGTATGTGCGTTCATTGTACTTCTCCAAGTGGGGGGCAAACACTTGATTAACAGTCGATTAAATTAGCCCCCCCTGTAAAATTAGGAATGCTGGTGCTAGTGTAAGCCCAGCTTAAGGTCGAAGCCCGTGCGTTTGCTCAGTCAGGTCAACCTCAATTCGCTGAAAATCGTGGAGAGTGCTGCACGCCACGGGAATTTCACGCGGGCCGGCGAGGAGCAGTTCATCACCGCCTCAGCGGTCAGCCAGCGCGTCAAGAGCCTGGAGGATCAGCTGCGTTTCAAGATTTTCCAGCGCGGTGGCAATGCGGTGTCGTTGACGCCGGAAGGCGAGACCTATGTCTCGCGTGTTCGCGAGGCGTTGGAGCGGATCGTCGCCGCCAGCATGGAAGCGACCGGACAATCGCAGGAACATGTGCTGAAAATATCCGTGCTGCCGACCTTCGCCGCGCGCTGGCTGTTTCCGCGCCTGCCGGAGTTCCAGCGGCGACATCCCGATATCGTGATGCGGGTGTCGACCTCCTACGCGACGCATGAGTTCACGGCCTCCGATTTCGATCTCGAAATCCGCTATGGAGACGGCCATTTCAACGGGCTGCCATCCGATCTGCTGTTTCGGGAAGACCTGACACCGGTGTGCAGCCGCAAACTGTTCCATGAGATTCTTGGCAACAAGCCGGCGTCAAAGGTGACGCCCGACGACCTCAGGCACTTCACGCTTCTGCATTCCGACACCTGCACCCAGAACTGGCAGTCCTGGCTTGGCTTTGCCGGCGCCAGTTTCGTGCTCAGCGAGACCAAAAGCATCTATTTCGACTCGTGCATGATGTCCTATGAGGCCGCCAATGCCGGAATGGGCTTTGCCGTGGCCAACCGTGCCTATATGGCCAGCGACATCCGCGCCGAAAGGCTGGTCGCTCCCTTTGCCGTCCACCATCCGAATACCGCCGGCTGGTATTTCGTCTCCCCCCACAAGTGCCTTGCCGCACGCAAGGTGCTGCTGTTCAAACAATGGGTCATGGCGGAAGCGGCTTTGACGCAACGCCAATTGGACAGTGAAATCCGCGATCTGGCTACCGAAGCTGTCTGAAATTCGTATCGGCAGGAAACGCAATTCCGTGCGGTTCAGCATCATCGATTCCGAATGGCCTGACGTGAAGGCCATGCTTCTGCAGAAGATGCGGCGGTAGTCGGCGCAGGCAGCTCGCCCGGATCAGGCGAAAGCCCTGCCCTCTTCGGTACGCTGGAAATGCGCCAGATCGAGCGGCACGGAAGGACGGCCAAGGACCGTCAGGATCATATGCGCCTGGCCGCGATGATGGGTCTGGTGGTTGAAGACATGCGCCAGCGCGGGCGCAAGACGCTGCGAGACGGTGCGCATGTCCGACAGGGTCATATAGGTGAAACGGCCCGACAGCGCCTTGTCGCTCAGGCCAGAGAGCCAGTCGATGATCCGCCGGTCCTCCGCCTCGCGCGCCGTCCTCAACTTGGGCAAGGCCCGGTGCAGTATGGCATCCAGCGCCGTCGGCGCGTCGCCCTCGCCGGTGAAGCGCTTCATCCAGATGCGATCGGCAGCGAGCAGATGGTTGAGGGTGCCCATCAGCGAGCCGAAGAAGGCGCCGACGTCGCGATTGAACTCCTCTTCATCGAGGTCCGCGGCGGCATCATAGATGCGGCCATTGGCCCATTGATTATACGCCGCAAACATCATGAAATGCTGTTTCATCTTTTCTCCAGCCGCCCCGTTTCGGGGTGTCGCGAGCGATACCTAGACCGCAAAGAGACCCGCGCCAATGACCATTCTGCTTTATGAGCTCGTCGGGCGTGACGAGAGCCGTCCGTTCAGTCCACATTGCTGGAAGGCGACGATGGCGCTGGCCCACAAGGGGCTCGATATCTCGACCGCGCCGACGCGTTTTCTCGAGGTGCCCACCATCGAGGGCGGCGCTTCGAGAACCGTTCCGGTGATCCGCGACGGCGAAAAGGTCGTCATCGATTCCTTCGCCATCGCGCTCTATCTGGAGGAAGCCTATCCGGATCTGCCGACGCTGTTTGGCGGCGACGGCGGCAAGGCGATGGCGCGCTTCATCGAGCGCTGGTCGCAATTGACCATCCATCCCTACGTCACCACTGCGGCGCTCGTCGATCTCCATGCCATGCAGGACGAAGAGAACGCCGTGTATTTCCGGCAGAGCCGGGAGCAGCGCTTCGGCAAGCAGCTGGAAGATGTCGTCGCGGCGCGCGATGCCGGCCTGGCGGCGTTTCGGGCTTCGCTCGAGCCGCTGCGCTCGATGCTGGGCTACCAGCCTTTCATCGGCGGCGCCTCGCCGCTGTTTGCGGACTACATCGTCTTCGGCGCGCTGCAATGGGCGCGCATCGCCACGCCCTACCAGCTGCTTGAAGACAGCGATGTCGTGACGCAATGGTTCGCGCGTTGCCTCGACCTGCATGGCGGGCTGGGACGAAAGGTTGCCGCGGCGGCCTGACGGCCGCAAGCGCTGGCCCTCCCGCGAGGCAGGTTGGACCTGCCGTCAATCCATGGCGAAAATCAGCGGCGGGATAGCGGGCCTACTTGGCCGCCTTCTTTGGCTTGCTGGTCTTCGGCTTGATGGCTTTCGCGGCCGCTTTTTCTTCCTTGGGAGCGGCTTTGGCCTTGCCGGCGCCAGATGCCTTCTTGGCCGGCTTCTTGGCTGCCGGCGGCTTACCCGCATCCTCCCGATCGATGTCGGCGGCCGCCTGGTGCCAATGGCGTTCGTGGTGACCGGCCGGTTGCCCCTCTTCCTGCCATATCTGATGCGCGCGGTTGCGAATGCGGTCCTGACGATCGTCTGCCATGGTCGTGTTGTCTCCATTCGGGCCGACTTCAGCGCGGCGCCGACGCGTGACTATAGCAAGCAAAGCGTTGCTGTGCAGCCGTCTGATCTCGCCCTGGCGGCTTGCCGGCCTGACATGGAAGCGCCCACTGCTCCGGTCCTTCGCTCGCGGTCCCTGCCCTTCGGGCGTTCAAACCCCTTGAAAGATGCACTGGACCTTTCAATCCGCCCAAAGGCCGACAGGGCTTCACCATTCGTCGCTCGGAACGCCAGGCAATTGGCTTTCCGTCCGCTTCGGGACCGCTCCTCACCCCTTGGCAATGGGCGGGGCGGCCTGTATAGAGCCCGCCACTCTCAATTCCATTCTCAGACAAGGACGACCAATGGCGCTCGAACGCACCTTTTCCATGATCAAGCCGGACGCAACCCGGCGCAACCTCACCGGCGCCATCACCAAGATGCTAGAAGATGCAGGCCTGCGCGTCATCGCTTCGCGCCGCGTCTGGATGAGCCGCCGTGAGGCGGAAGGTTTCTACGCCGTCCACAAGGACCGTCCGTTCTTCGGCGAACTGGTCGAGTTCATGTCGTCGGCTCCGACGATCGTCCAGGTGCTGGAAGGCGAGAACGCCATTGCCAGGAACCGCGAAGTGATGGGCGCCACCAACCCGGCCAACGCCGACGAAGGCACCATCCGCAAAGTGCACGCGCTGTCGATCGGCGAAAATTCGGTGCACGGCTCCGACGCGCCGGAAACCGCCGCGCAGGAGATCAAGTACTGGTTCTCGGACACCGAGATCGTCGGCTGAGCCGACAGTCGCACCTTGTACCCCGTAAAAAGGCCGGCATTTCGCCGGCCTTTTTCATTGACGCAATGGTCAGGTCTCGCTGCCAACGCCGCTGCGCATCGCAGTGGCGGTGCTGGTCACTTCGGCTGACGATCTTTTACGTTCGCATGGGCGTTCGCTGCCGCCGTGTCGGTGGCCGGTGTCTGGGTGTCGGCACCTGCAAACGGACTACCCTGCCCAGGCGCCAGATCGCCGCTGTGGCCGGCCTTGTTGGTCTGGAAGGGTCGGCCATCGGCGCTGAGGCCATGCTGAAGGGCATTGAACAGATGGTCGTCCGCCTTCGCAAGGCCGGTGAGAGCAAGGAGCGATACGCCTGTGACAGCAAGGATAAGCGCGTGCGTTTTCATCTCTGGACTCCTTTGAGTTAAGGCCAGAACAAGCCGCAGCAGGTCTGGCGGCTTCAACGAAGGGACATTCGAAAATATCCCTTTTGCCTACCCGCCATGTCTGGGAGAGAAACGCTTCTCCTGCCCGAATTATTCCGGAAAGTGTCGGGCGATCGAATTAAGCGCTAACTCGCGGCGCTGAAGCGCAGGATTTCGTGGCCGTCCTTGTCCGATATGGCGAGCTTGCCGGCGTCGACCTTGTATGACGCCGCCTTGGCCAAGGCATCGAACAAGGCCTTTTCCTCGGCCATCACCTCCGGCGCGCAGGCCTTGTAGGTCGAGCCGACGTCGCTGATGGCGATCGCCTGGCCATCGACTTTCGCGGTGGCGAAATAGGTGTTGCAGGGGCCGCTGCCGCCGGCCTTGCCGGCCTCGCTGATCCTGAACGTCGCCTGCGGCGCGGTGATGGCGCCAATGCCATCGACATAGTCGACCACCCAGAGCTGGCCAAAGATGGAAGCCGCCGGCTCGGTGCCTGACGCCACCAACTTCAGCATGATGGTCTGCGGCGCGTCGGTCAGCGGGTCCAGCCGATGGCGCACATCGGAAATGAACATCAACTTGCCGTCAACGGTGATCCGCGCCTGCAGCGCATAGGTCATCTGTGACCGGATCACCGACGGATCGAGTTTGATCTCGAAGCTGATCGGCACCTGGCCGGCCGGCTTGATAGTCTGCTCGCCGATGATCCTGGCCGGTGCATCGGCTACTGAAACATCCGCGAGCTGGACGGAAAGCACGGCGCTGGGCGGCAGGGCGATGCGCTCGCGATAGATCACCTCGCCCCTCACCGCGTTTTCAGCGGCCACGGACAATTCCGGCACCGCCAGGATGCCGACGACCAGAGGCACGAAACCGAAGACGAAGAACTCCGCGAGCCTGTCCAGCATGACCGCCTCCCTTGCCCGGACTGCCAATCCCCGGGGCTGATCAACCTCACGCAATTGGCCAAAGGATTGCGGTCAATACATGGCTGCGACGGGATTTATTCGGACGATGACTTCCAGCGCTCTGCCGCTTGCGCGTCGGTTTCCTTGGCCTCGACCCAGCCACCTTCAGAACCATCGGCGCGATGCTCCTTCTTCCAGAAGGGCGCGCGCGATTTGAGGTAATCCATGAGAAAGTTCGCCGCTTCGAACGCGGCCTGGCGATGGGCAGAGGCGGCCACCACCAGCACGATATTCTCGCCCGGACGAATCCGGCCATGGCGGTGGATGACGGTGAGGCCCTGCAGCGGCCAGCGCTCAACCGCCTCGGCGGCGATACGGCCGATCTCGGCCTCCGCCATGCCAGGATAATGTTCGAGCTCCAATGCCGTGAGCGCGCCCTGCTCATCGCGGCAGAGCCCGGAGAAAGAAACCACCGCGCCAATGTCGGTGCGGCCCGCCGTCAGTCCGGCGATCTCGGCGGCGACGTCGAAATCCTCGCGCTGGATGCGCACGGTCAGCGCCAGGACGGCCGACACGGTGTCAGCCCCCGGTCATCGGCGGGAACAGCGCGATCTCGCGCGCGCCCGATATCTTTTCGCGGTGGTCGACATGTTCCTGGTTGATGGCAACGCGGATCACGTCGGGATATTGCAGCGCATGTTCGTAGCCCTCGCCGCGCGATTGCAGCCAGCGCAAGAGATCGGCGACCGTCTCGATGCCGGCGGGCAATTCGACATGCTCTTCAGGCATGCCGATCCGTTCGCGTACCCAGGCAAAATAGATGAGGCGGGTCGTCATTTCACTCATCCATGATGTGCTTGAGGCCGGCGCGGAAATAGTCGTAGCCGGTGTAGAGTGTGACGAGTGCCGCGATCCACAGCAGCACAAGGCCGGTCTGCGTCGTCAGCGGGAAGATCTTGTCACCGGCCGGTCCCGCCAGCAGGAAAGCGATAGCGACCATCTGGATGGTGGTCTTCCACTTGGCAAGCTGCGTCACCGGCACCGAGACCTTGAGCGCCGCCAGATATTCGCGCAGGCCAGAAACCAGGATCTCGCGGCACAGGATGATGATGGCCGCCCACAGCGACCAGCCGGCAATGCCGGCATGGCGATCGGTGTCGGCGGCAAGCAGCAAAAGGCAGGTCGCGACCAGCAGCTTGTCGGCGATCGGGTCGAGCATCTTGCCGATATTGGAGGTCTGCTGCCAGGCGCGCGCAAAATAGCCGTCGAAATAATCGGTGACGGACGCCAGCAGGAAAATGACCAGCGCCGACCAGCGGGCGAAGTCGCTCGATTTCAGATGGCCTTCGAGAAAAAAGCACAGCACCACCAGCGGCACCGCAATGATGCGGGCATAGGTCAGCATGTTGGGCAGGTTGAACGCGCGCTGGGCCATATCTGGTGGACTCTTTCTGCCTGCGTACTCAAATCAGAAGCGAATGTAGGGGGTCAACAGGCCAGATTCGACTGGCCAGCTGAAAGTGCTGAATTTTTTAACTTTCGTGAAAATGATTGTAGACCAGTTTGGCGACCTGTTCGGAAATACCGTCGACTTTCCTCAGATCCTCGATCGCGGCACGGCTGACCGCCTTGGCGGTGCCGAATGCAAGCAGCAGCGCGCGCTTGCGGCCGGGGCCGATGCCGGCGATCTCGTCGAGCGGGCTTTTGACCATCTCCTTCTTGCGCCGCGCCCGGTGCGAGCCGATGGCAAAGCGATGGACCTCGTCGCGCAGCCGCTGGACGAAATAGAGCACGGGGTCGCGCACCGGCAGTGAAAAGGAATCCCTGCCCTTGACGAAAAAACGCTCGCGGCCGGCATCGCGGTCCTGGCCCTTGGCGATGCCGATGGCCACGACGCGGTCCTCGATGCCGAGATCGGCGAGAATCTTGCGCACCGCCGTCATCTGGCCCTGGCCACCGTCGATCAGGATGACGTCGGGCCAGGCCGGGAAGCTGCCGGAGATGTCGTCTTCGACATCATCGCCCGCTTGCGCCGAGGCCGTGTCGTCGGGCGCGACATCGCCATGTTCCTTGAGCAGCCGCGAGAAGCGCCGCTCCATCACCTCGCGCATCATGCCGAAATCGTCGCCCGGGGTGATCTCGGTCGAGCGGATGTTGAATTTCCGGTACTGGTTTTTCACAAACCCTTCCGGTCCCGCGACAACCATGGCGCCGACGGCATTGGTGCCCATGATGTGCGAGTTGTCGTACACCTCGATGCGCACCGGCGGCTTGGCCAGGCCGAAGGTCTCGGCGAAACCGGCAAGCAGCCGTCCTTGCGTCGAGGTTTCGGCCAGCCTGCGGCCCAACGCCTCCCGCGCATTCTGCAAGGCATTGTCGGTCAGGTCCTTCTTCTCGCCGCGCTGCGGCACAGAGATCGCAACCTTGCGGCCGGCGCGGGTCGAGAGCGCCTCGGCCAGCAATTCCTGGTCCTCGATGCCGTGCGACAGAAGGATGGCGCGCGGCGTCGGCTTGTCGTCGTAGAACTGCGCCAGGAACGAGCCCAATACTTCCGATCCTTCCAGGGCAGGATCGGCTTTCGGGAAATAGGCGCGGTTGCCCCAGTTCTGGCCGGTGCGGAAGAAGAAGACCTGGATGCAGACCTGCCCGCCTTCCTGATGGATGGCGAAGACATCCGCATCGTCGACGGTCGCCGGGTTGATGCCCTGATGGCTCTGCACATGCGACAGGGCGGCCAGCCGGTCGCGATAGATGGCGGCACGTTCGAAATCGAGGTCTTCAGATGCCTGCTGCATGGCGGCCGAAATCTCGGTCTTCACCTTCTGGCTGCGGCCGGACAAGAAATCCTTCGCCTCGGCGACCAGTTCGGCATAGCCCTCATGCGAGATTTCGCCGGTGCAAGGGCCGGCGCAGCGCTTGATCTGATAGAGCAGGCACGGCCGGGTGCGGTTCTCGTAGAACGAGTTGGTGCAGCTGCGCAGCAGGAAGGCGCGCTGCAGCGAATTGATGGTGCGGCCGACGGCGCCGGCCGAAGCAAACGGGCCGAAATAGTCGCCTTTTCGCGAGCGCGCGCCACGATGCTTGTAGATGCCGGGCGAGACATGGTCGCCGGTCAAAAGGATATAGGGAAACGACTTGTCGTCGCGCATCAGCACGTTGAATCGCGGCCGCAAGCGCTTGATAAGATTGGCTTCGAGCAGCAGCGCCTCGATCTCGGTGCGGGTGACGACGAATTCCATCGTCGACGTCTCGCGCACCATGCGGCCGATGCGGTTGGTGTGGAACCGGCCTTGCGCGTAGTTGGTGACGCGCTTCTTCAGGCTGCGTGCCTTGCCGACATAGAGCACGTCGCCCGCGGCGTTCATCATGCGGTAGACGCCGGGCGCGTTGGGCAGCCGCTTGACCAAGGTCTGGATCACCTCGGCGCCGACCATGCCTTCGGCATCGCCGGCATGCGGCGTCCAGTCGATGGCGGTGAAGGCGACATCCGGGCCTGTCGGTTCGACGATCTCCTCGAGCGCCTCGTCCTCGAGGTCGATTTCGGGAGGCAGGTCATCGGCGCCGCCACGCGCCTTGTTTTTGTGATCCAAAGGACTCATTCCGTCATGCCTGTCACATCGGGCGTCTGCCATGCAAGATGCTGGCCGCCGTCGAGCGCGATCATCTGGCCGGTGACCGAGCGCGCATCCCAGAGATAGCGGATGGTGGCGCCGAATTCCGGCAATTCCGGGCCGCGCTTCAGGATCAGGCCAGCGAGCTGTGCGTCAAAATCGGTATCGTCCTGGCGGACATTCTTCAGTGTCGGGCCAGGCCCGATCGCGTTGACGCGAATGCGCGGGCCGAGCGCTTGCGCCAGCATCTGCGTCTGGGTCCACAAAGCCGACTTCGACAACGCGTAGGAGAAGTAGCGTGGCGTCGGCCGCCAGACGCGCTGATCGATGATGTTGACGATCAGCCCCTCGCGCCCTTCAGGCAAGGCGCGAGCGAAATTCTGCGCCAACAGCGCCGGCGTTTTCACGTGGATGGCAAAGTGGCGGTCCCAGGCCTGCCAATCGATATCCTCAACGGAATCGCCGACGAAAAGCGACGCATTGTTGACCAGCAGCGAGATTGGACCCAGCGCGGCCTGCGCCTGGCCGACGAGGCCGCTGACGGCGGTCATGTCGGTCAGATCCGCCCCAACCACGGTGGCGCGGCCGCCAGACCGATTGATCCCCGCGGCCAAGGCATCCGCCTCGTCGTGCGAGCGATTGGCGTGGATGGCGACGGCAAAGCCATGGCCGGCGAGGTCTTCGACAATTGCCTTGCCGACCCGTTTCGCCCCGCCGGTCACCAGGGCCGCGGCAATGGCTTTGCTCATCTGCTGTCAATCCTCAATTTCGGCCCGAAAACACGGCGCCGACGAAATATGGCTCGGCATGCGTTAAACGGCATTCGCACTTGGGGCTGCATTGTGGCGAAACGCTCGGTTCGGCATGCCGACTCGTCTTGGAGTCGGGAGCGCCGGAACGCAATATAGGACGCTGGACTCCTTGCACCAAGCGGTGTGCAGCGCAGCATGAAATGGCTGCTGACATTTCGCTGTTGCGAAGATGCAACGTCAAGGTTCCGCCTCATTCGCGCCGGGTAATGACCCAAGTTCAGGTTCGCTTCAGCCTCATTTTGACACGACATTTGGAACCGACGAACGCCAGATCCGTTTCACCCCCCGGACGGGTTGATGGCGATCGTGAGAAACAAGCCTGTGTCCTGTGGCTTAAGGAGTAAAGAACAATGCAAGCCAATCTCAAATTCGCACGGCCGCTGGCCGTTGCGCTCGGGCTCTTCGCCCTCGGTGGTACTGCCTATGCCGCAGACGTCGTCCAGGAAGAGCCCCCGGCACCCGCACCGGTCGCCGAACTGCCTGTCGCATCCTGGGCCGGCCCCTATGTCGGTCTTAACGTTGGCTACGGCTTCAGCGGCCGTACCAAGGAGAAGGATTTCGACGTTTCGACCGACACCAAGGGTTTCGTCGGCAGCGTCTTCGGCGGCTATCAGTGGCAGCAGGAGAACTTCGTGTACGGCGGTGAAGCCGAACTCGGCTACAACGGCGTCAAGGGTGACGACAACGGCATCAACTCAAAGGGCGGCTTCGAAGGATCGCTGCGTGCCCGTCTTGGCTACGCCGTGACCCCGGAAATCCTGCTCTATGGCACTGGCGGTCTCGCCGGCAGAAGCCTGAAGGTGGAAGACTCGGTCATTCCTGCCAGCGACACCGCCACCATGATCGGCTGGACCGCCGGCGTCGGCACCGACATCAAGCTGACCGACAACGTCTTCGGCCGTGTCGAGTACCGCTACACCGACTTCGGCAGCAAGAGCTTCGATGGTATCGGCAAGGTCAAGGCCACCGACAACCGCGTCACCTTCGGCCTCGGTATGAAGTTCTAAGTCGTTCAAGCCACGACACGAAAAAGCCGGGCCTCGTGCCCGGCTTTTTTATTGTCGGCCGCTCAGGCCGGAACCGCCGACTTCAGCTCCGGAAATTTTTCGTCGAAACGTGCTGCCCAGCGAGTCAGCCGGCCACGGCCTTTTTCCCACCTGCCGGCGAAACGCAGCGCGAGATAGCCGAGGCAAGCGCGCAACGCCATCTGACCGGCCGTGATCTTCTTCGGTAGTTTCGGCGGGTTGGCATTGAGCAGATCGAGCGCGGCGGCGATCTTCGCCCACTGCCGGTCGAGCCAAGGCTGATAGACCATCTCTTCGGGCCGGGTGCGGCGTTCATAGACCATCGACAGCGCGCAATCGCAGATGCCGTCGGCCAGTGCCTCCAGCACTTCCGCCTCCAGCCGCTTGTCGGGATTGCGCGGAAACAACGCGTTCTTCGAAATCCGGTTGAGGTGCTGGGTGATGGCGCGGCTGTCGTGAATGGAACGACCATCGTCGAGCACCAGCACCGGGATCTTGCCAAGTGGATTGGCGCCGATCAGTTCGGCCGGCTTGTCCTCGGTCTTGACCGGCACCAGATCGATCGCGATCCCGGTATAGGCCGCGGCCATCCTTACCTTGGAACTGTAAGGAGAGGCGGACGCGTAGAGCAGCTTCGGCATGATCGGTTTCCTGTTTGCAGGCGTCCAGTGTTGACTGGACAGGCGCTTGCGATCAACCGCCAGAGCGCGAGAAAACAGCGGCCAGAAACCGGTGGCGGTTTCCGCTCCAGACATCCCGGACAAGCCTACGGACTGGTACGCTGGAAACACGAGCGACGACGGCAGGTTGACGGGATTCAACCTGCATTCGCATCTCACGAACCCGAGGCATCGCACCCGGGCCTTCGCCGACCGCGGCAAGGAGACGATCCAAGGAGCGAGCGAGGCAGCCAACCGGCGCCTCGCTTTGCTTGCCCCTCGGTCCCATCCCGATGTTCAGCCTCAAGGCTGAACCCGCTGCCGAACAGCTTCGATCCAGAGCGTCAGAGCGTCCTTGCGAACCCCGAAGGGATACGCGACGCCCCAACGATCCATCTACTTCTTGGCCGGAGCCTTCGCCTTCGCCTTCGCCTTCGCAGGCGCTGCCTTGGCCTTCGGCGCGGCGGCTTTCTTTACCGCGGGCTTGGTCGCGGCCGCTGCTGCTTTCATGGCCGGCTTTGCCGCTGCCTTCGCGGCAGGCTTTGCCGCAGCCTTGGCGGGCGCTGCTTTCTTGGCCGCGGGCTTGGCCACGGGCTTCGCTGCTGCCTTGGCCGCCGGCTTCTTCGCCGGTGCTGCCTTCGCTGCGGGCTTTGCCGCTGCCTTGGCGGGCGCCGCCTTCTTCACTGCCGGCTTTGCCGCAGCCTTGGCCGCCACCGGCTTCTTGGCCGGTGCTGCCTTTGCCGCAGGCTTGGCCGCCGCCTTCGCAGGCGCTGCTTTCTTCACTGCTGTTGCGGCCTTCGCCGCGACTGCTTTTGCGGGTGCTTTCTTTGCCGGTGCCTTGGATGCCGGCGCTTTAGATGACTGCTTAGCCATGTCATGCCCCTTCACGTTATGCCGTTGGCCGTGAATGACCCCGGCGCGCAATGCATATCTGACTCGCGGCTCGCTAGCCAGCGAAGCAATGGTATGATTTTCTCAGCTTAAATTTTGGTTGAGATCGACACGCGATCGCACTCATCATCGCAAAAATCCGCTGCTGATCTTCTTATATCGCAAGCAATTTCACACCGGCATTCTCGATGCGAAGCCGCCATGAAGCCGCGAAGATTAGCGAGCGGCTTCACGCATGATCTTCGTCCGCGAATATCACGACCTGCCACCTCATCGAAGCAATCATCTTCTACGAGTGAGCGATCCATGCGGATCACGAGCGCGACGCGACGACCAATCTGAAGATCACCTTGTCAAGCGCAGTTCCATCGCCAGCGGCTGATTGACAGATAACTCTGCAAGGCAGAGTATTCTGCGTAAATTCAGGAGCTGGCGATTTGATTTCGGTCACACAAAGGCAACAGACAGGACCGTTGCCCGCAATCGCCGGGCCATGTTGCGACGGTCCAGGGCCTTGCCGCAGTAGAGCCTATCGGTGAGCGCCGACGACATCATCCATCAGAGCATACGGCTCAGGATCATGGCCATCCTGAACACGTTGGAAAAGCGCGAGGCGCTGGAGTTTACCCAGTTGAAGGCCATGATCGAAACGACCGACGGAAATCTCGGAGCGCACATCGATACGCTGGCCAGAGCGGGCTATGTCGATGTCGAAAAGCTTTTCGTCGGGCGACGGCCGCAGACCCGGGTCAAGGCAACGACAATTGGGCGGCGGGCCTTTCGCGGCCACATTGCTTTTCTTCGCAAGATCATCGATCAGGCCGAAGTGACGCAACGCAGGAAATAGGCGCTGCGACCGAGCGACTTCTAACACTTTGCGTTGACGCAATTCCCTAGGGAAAGCGCCATGCGGTTTTCCCGGGAGGCCGTTTCACACTTTTCCTGGAATTGCTTTTAGCGCGTGGTGATCACGGCAACGCCGGCGCCGATCATGACGCCGCCTGCCGCGCGGTTGACCCGGCGCACTATGCTGGGCGTGCGCAGCAGACTGCGGGCACGGCCGGCGAGGAGAACATGCCCGCCGATCACCACAATCTCGACAGCCAGGATCACCGCGACCAGAATGCCAAGATGCGCTGGTGTGAGCGAAGCCCCGACCACGTTGGGCAACAGCGCCACGTAGAACAGCGGCATTTTCGGATTGCCGAGATTGAGCGCGACACCCGTGGCGAAGATCGTCAGCAGCCCGCGCCGCCGTGAGACGGGCTGCAGTTCCGGCACGACGGGCACGGCCGTCCACAGCTTGATGCCCATCCAGATCAGATAGGCCGCTCCGCCGTAGCGAAGCACCGTCATGACGATTGCCATCTTGGCGGCAATGATCGACAGGCCGAGGGCTGCGAGCACCAGGAAGATAAGGATGCCGACCACCGTGCCGGCGCCATAGGCGATGCCCGACGCGGCGCCGCTGGAGATCGTGCGGGCGACGATGGTCATGTTGTCGGGGCCAGGGCTGGCGGCGAACACGAAGAAGGCTGCCGCGAAGGCAAGGATGGTGGCAAGGTCCATGAAGGTTTCCCGAAAGTGACGTGTTGCTCTCGGGTGTCCAGGTTAGCCGATTTGCCTGCCGTCGATAGCCCGAAAGTTCAGATTGTCGTCACGATTGATAACCGAGGCAGATGGCGCCGAGCGCCACGATGGCGCAGGCGCCGACCCGGCGGGGCGTCAGCGTCTCGCCAAGAAACAGCCGGCCGATGAAGGCCGCGAAGACGACGCTGGTCTCGCGGATCGCGGTGATCGGGCCGGCCGGCCCGAGCGCGAAGGCCGCCACCACGACGCCATAGGCGAGAAGCGCGAACAGGCCGCCGCCCAGTGCCTTCCAGGTTTCCGGCGCCCGCGGGTCGACAGCAAGCCGGCCGCGGCAAGCAACGAAGGTCGCCGGCAGCAATGCACCATAGGCCAGCAGCACCCAGGCCGTGTAGGCGCCGACATTGCCCGCCACACGAACGCCGATCGCATCGACCGTCGCATAGGCGGCGATGATTGCTCCCGTTGCCAGCGCGTAGAGGATCGATGTCGTGGCGGCTCTTCCGCGCCCGAGTGACAGACCCATGATGCCGCCGCCGACAAGGGCAACGCCGACGGTCTCCAGAACGGTGAGTTGCTGGCCGGCGAGCAGGAAGCCACCAAGGGTGACGAGCAGAGGCACGCTGCCGCGAACAATCGGATAGACCTGTCCCAATTCGCCATATCTGTAGGCGGCCACCAGGAAGACGCTGTAGCCGACCTGCAGGCAGGCCGAGAGGGCGACATAGAGCCAGGCCGATGTAGCTGGAAAACCGTTTAAGATGGCCAGCGGAACGGCCAGCGCCGTGCTGGAGAAGCTCATGACGGTGACGGTCCACAACCTGTCGGCTCCGGTTCGCAGGAAGGCGTTCCAGCTTGCGTGCAGGATCGCTGCGAAGAGCGCGAGCCCGATGACCAGCGGGCTCATTGTGGTCTGCGCGAGGCGGCGACGATGTCCAGGGCCGTCTTGCGCGCTTCACGCAATGCGGTATCCGCCTGCCCCATCTGCGCCATCAGGGTGGCACCTTCGATCAGTATCAACAGCGTCGCCGCCACGTTCTCGGCCCGCCCGCGCGGCATCACCTCCGACAGGATCGATCGCATGCGCTGCCGAAGGCCATTCTTCTGCCTGGCGACAGCCTCGAACACCGGATGCCCGGGATCGCCGAACTCGGCCAGCGCATGCGCGAACAGACAGCCGTGGAAATCCGGGCTGCGGAACCAGCGTCCATGCCAGTCGAAAATCGCTGCGATTTTCTGCTCCGGCGTGATGCTCTTTTGGGCAAGCTGGTCGAGCTGATCGTCAAAACGCCTGGCGCGATAGTCGAGCACCGCGACGATCAGCTCGTCCTTGCTTGGGAAATGCCGGTACATCGTCATCTTGGCCACGTCGGCCTCGGCGATGATCCGGTCGATGCCGGTGGCATGGAAGCCGGCGCGTTTGAACAGCGCATAGGCGGTTTCGATGACATGCTGGCGTTTGTCGGAGGGCGTTGGCGGCGCCATGGTGCTTTCCTGATGATGAGACAGGTCTGTCTCATCTCTATGCAATGGATCGCGTCTTCTGTCAACACGACAAAACGCCTGCGGCTGATCGAGCCGCAGGCGTCAAAGCTATCGCGAAGGGAGGCTGCGTCTAGCGCAGGACGCGGCAGCGGCCGTTATAGACCATCCAGCGGTCGAAGCCCGAGACACAGAATTCGACATTGTCGCCGATCGAGGCAAAGCCCTGGCCTTCCTCGATCAGGTACCAGATGGTCCGGTCGCGCCCGTCGGAGAGACTGACGGTGGCGCCGCAATAGCGGCGGCCGATCGGCCAGGTATCATTGGCCGGCAGATAGCGATGCTGGTGGATGCGCCGGAAATCGGTGATCTGCACATCCGGCAGGTGCGGCACGTGATGCACCTGGTAGGAGAAGCGGCTGGTGATCTTGCTCAGCACCCAGGGCTGGCCGCAGATGCCGCCATCGTCGTCGGAATAGACGGCAAGGTCGGCCGCCTGCGCCGCCTGGGTGATACCGAGAGGCGCGGCAAACGGGGTGCAGAGCGAAATCAGAGCGGCAAGTGCGGATTTGGCGAAGCGAGTCATGGCAGCCTCTCAAGGTCGATTGCGCGCACTGTGCGGATTCGCTCGGCGGCGGTCAAGCGGTTGCCGAAACAATGGTTTCCAGAACAAGACTAGACGGTTGCCGCAAGCAGCAATCCGCCAATCACGGCGAAATTGACCAGAAAGGCGGATCGCGACGTCTGCCGTTCCAGGCCCTCACAGGCCCAGAACCGCAGCAGGAACATGTTCGCCGCCAGCGTAAACACGACCAGCGCGCCGGCGGCGAAAGGCACCGCGATGCCCATGGCAAGCAAGAAGCCGGCGACGATCTCCAACGCCGAACCCGCGGCGAGCAGGAAGGCAGGGGCCGGAAATTGCCGGGCGGCCAGATACTCGGCCATTGCCCTGAACTTCACGAAATGTTCGACGCCGGCCCATACGAACACGCCGCCGATCAGAAGCGCGCCCAGCGCCTGAACCGTTTGAGCGAACATGCCAACCTCCTGCCAGATGCCTGCCGGGGTTCAGTCCTCGGGAAGAAAGGCAGGGTTGAAGACGACTTCCCAGAGATGGTCATCCGGATCCTGGAAATAGCCGGCATAGCCACCCCAGAATGTGTCCTGGGCGGGCTTGACGGGGCGCGCGCCGGCGCTGATGGCCTGCGCCATCACGGCATCGACCTCGGCCTTGCTCGGGACATTGTGACCGATGGTGAATTCGGTCGGGCTGCGGCCGGTTTGGGCGACGCCGGCGTCATAGGCGATGTTGGAGCGCTCGAAGATCGCGAACTTCAAGCCGTTCTGCAAATCGAAGAAGGCGACGGCGCCGTGCTCGAACTCCTTGCCGATGATGCCTTCGGTCGGAAACCCCAGTCCGTTTCGGTAGAATTCGAGCGACGCCTCCAGATTATCGACACCAAGCGTGATGACACTGATGCGAGCTTTCATTTTGGTTTCTCCTTTCTTTATTCTGGACTTGCACGGTATCGGTGACCTAGGCGCCGAAGTGGTTGCGAATGGCACCGAAAGGCTTGGTATGGTTTGCCATGGCGGGAGCGGCCCGCATTGAAGATTTCGGCCAAAATGGCTGAGACCGTGGACCAGAACGACGAGCCGACGAGAAGACCAGGCCGGGCTGGCTGACGAAGGCTGAAGGGATGGAAGCGGTACTGGCCCAGACCACCGGCTCTTTCCAGGAACGCCCCGCAGACAGGCGGCTGGGTGCCGCTTTCGCGTCCGTCTGGGTCCACCGCATGCGGGACCGTGACGCTCCACCGGTCGTGATAACGCCGGATGCGACGATCGACCTGCAGTTGATCGACGGCAGATTCCGGATCGCGGGACCCGACCGGGAGCCGCAGATCGAGATACTGCCGTCAGGGGCGACGATTGTCGGCTTCAGATTCCGGCCGGGGGCGGCCGCCGGTTGGCTGGGCGTGCCGGCCAACCAGATCGTCGGAGAACGCCTCGACCTCACTGACCTCTGGGGGGCGCGGGCGCGCCATCTGGCAGGCGGTGTCCGCGCCATGCCCGATCTCGCCGGCATGGTGGGACAATTGGAGAAGGCGATCGGCGCATACACGCAAGACCACCGTGCGCCCGATGCGGCCATGGGTTTTGCCTTTGACGTTGTCGACCAGGGACTGCCGGCCGACAGGCCGCTGGTGCCGTTCCTGCTGCACACCTTGCATATGAGCGAGCGGACGCTGCGTCGCCGTTTCGAGGAAAGTTTCGGCTATGGCCCCAAGACGCTCGACCGCATCCTGCGCTTTCATCGCTACCGGCGCCTGAGGCAAATGTCCGGCGACGCTTCAACCGCGGTGCTGGCGGTCGAAGCCGGCTACTCGGATCAGGCTCATCTGATACGCGAGAGCCGGCGATTGTCCGGCGTCACGCCATCGACGCACGCGGACGCCTCCTCGAAAACATAGCAGCGCCGCCCGACGAGGTCGAAAGCCAAGGCAGCCTACTCTCCAGCCAGCCATTCCAGCGACCAGTGCGCCGGCTTTTCCACGGCAAGCAATTTGTGCAGGGCCGGCAGCACGGTTCGCAATTCGCCTTCCAGCGTAAAGGGCGGGTTGACCACCACCATGCCGCTGCCATCGAGGCTGGGTTCCAAAGAGGCCGGCCTGATCTCGAATTCTATGTCGAGGATTTTCGGGATGCCGGATTGCTTCAGTGCCTTCCTGAAGGCAATCACCGCCTTGCGGTCCTTGATCGGATACCACAGCGCATAGATGCCGCCAGGCCAGCGCCTGTGTGCCCTTATGAGCCCATCCACGAGGCGGCCGAACTCGCCCTCCTCCTCGAAGGGCGGATCGATAAGCACAAGGCCGCGCTTCTCCTTCGGCGGCAGATGCGCTCCGAGCGCCAGCCAGCCATCAAGTTCCATCACCCGCACCTGGAAGTCGCCGGCGAATTCCGCCTTCAGCCTGGCGGCGTCCTTCGGGTGCAGTTCGATCGCCGACAACCGGTCCTGCTTGCGCAGGAGATGGCGTGCGAGCAGCGGCGAGCCCGGATAGTTCTTCACGCTGTCCCCGGGATTGAGCGACTGCACCGCGTCCAGATAGGGCGCCAGCAGCGCGCCCGCCCTGGTATCGAACGAGGCATCCATCAGCCTGCCGATGCCGCCCAGCCACTCGCCGGTCTTCTGTGCCTCGACCGAGGATAGATCGTAACGGCCAATGCCGGCATGGGTGTCGACGACGCGAAATGCCTTGTCCTTCTGCTTGAGATAGTCAAGCAGAAGCGTCAGCACGACGTGCTTGACGACATCGGCGAAATTTCCGGCGTGGTAGGCGTGGCGGTAGTTCATGATCTGTTGCCGTTACGCATGTCGTTACCCCAAAACCGCTGCACACTTTTGGGCGACATCCGTCAACCCCTGCCCCAACGCGGCGGCGGTGGTTGCGAGTTCGGATTGCTCGGCCGGCCGCCGCCGGAACGCAGGGACAACAATAAGCCGATCAAGCCGGCCGCCATCAGGGCGAAGCCGACCGGCCGCGCACGCCGGTCGGTTTCGCCGACACCGGAGCGCAGGATGAGATCGACGGCCCGCATCGGTATGTCCTCGGCGTCGCCCGGACCGACGGTGAAAAGGTATGAACCGGAATTGACGCTTGCGATGACGCCTGCGTCGTCGCGAAAGATCTTGTCGGGCAGCTGCGGGCTGGCCTGGCGCGGATTGTCGACATGGTTGAACTGCAACGTCGAGGCAAGCACCGTGCGGCCATTGGTGCCGGCGGTCAGCGTCAACACCGTGCGCTGCTGCGAAACGATGCGTTCGGCCCGCGCGGTGAGGTCGACCAGGACGCGGACCGGCGCGTCGCGGCTTGAGAGCGACACGCTCAACGGCTTGAAGCGGCCTTGCTCATAGACCCGCCAGGTGCCGATCTCGCGGCCGGAAAAATTGGTCATCGCCCAGGGATAGATGAAGCCCACGCCGGTGCCGGCGAGCAGGATCAGGACAAACAGAAAGCGCATTCAGACACTCACCTCGTATTCACGCCTTGCCGGACAACTGGCCAGCGCCGGCACCGTCGCGCAGGCGTTCCATCTCGTCCAGCAGCATGTCGAGGCCAAGCTCGAATGTCTTGTCGAATTCGGCGGTACCGAAAAAGCGGCCGGCGGCCATGACGTCGGGAAAATCCCGGGCCAGTTGCTCGTCGCTGACCGTGTTCACCGCCGACGGACCTTTGGCATAGCCCGCATTCTCATCCAGCACGGCACCCATCAGATAGTAGCCGACGGCGCGAAACAGCCGCGCGCTGAGTTCGGTGTCGAAGCCGCCATCCCTGAACAGACCAAGAATGCCGTTCAGCCAGGCAAGGCAGACCGGCGAGTTCATCCGGTAGGTAACTAAAAAGGTGGCATAGGCGGGATGGTCGCGGCCGATACGGCGAAAATCCTCGATGGCGATGCGCATTCTTTGCCGCCACGGAAGGTCGGCATCCGGCATTTCAAGAGCACCGACCAGCCGGTCGACCAGCGCTTCGTGCAAATGCGCCACCGAAGGAAAATGGTGGTAGATGCTCATCGCCTCGCAGCCGAGTACCGCCGCCAGCTTGCGCATCGAAAAGCCGGCGAGTCCCTCCTTCTCGATCACCTCGAAGGCCGCGTCCTCGATCATTTCGCGCGACAGGCGTCCGCGCACTCGCTTTTTTTTGATTGACGTGTCCATCGCGCCGCTTGACAGCTTACACTGTAAGGTTCATTTTCCGCATCACCTTACATCGTAAGGCTAACAAAGACCAGAGGAGAATGTCATGTCCAATTATCGCATTCTTTCATCCGTGCTTTCATCGATACACCACGGCTGCCTGCTCGCTGCCGCCGGCTGTGCGCTGGCCCTGGTCGCGGCACCTGCCTATGCCGACGACTATGATGCTACCCTCAAGGATATCCAGTCGACCATGGGCGGCGTACCGAGTTTCGTGAAGCAGTTTCCGAAGGCCGGTCTGCCCGGCGCCTGGGCCGAGGTCAAGGCCATCGAGCTCAGCGACAAGACGGCACTGCCGCCAAAGGTCAAATCGCTGATCTCGCTTGCGGTGGCGGCGCAGATCCCATGCAACTATTGCATCTGGTCGGATACGCAGGACGCCAAGCGCGCCGGCGCTACCGACGAGGAGATCCAGGAAGCCGTGGCAATGGCCGCGCTGACCCGCCATTGGAGCACCATCTTCAACGGCATGCAGGTCGATTTCGACACATTCAAGAAGGAAATGGGCGGGCAGTAGGCTATTTTCGACCTGGAAGCGGTCGACCGCTTCCAGGTCGATCCATGCCCAATCGACAAAGGATTAAGCGACCGTTTTGCAGTGCCCCCAGACCGGTTGTGCCGATGTGCCGCTGTGCGCATACGATGTTACGGCATCGAATGGACGCTGGCGCTTTTCCCGAAAAAATGACCGCCATGCGAATGAGGGGCCAATCAAGGCACGAGAGCAGCGTCAGATCGCAGAAGGCGCGCCGCATCGATACGGGTTTATGCGGCGCGCTTGGGCCTTTGTTCCCTGCAGCATCAAGCCTTGCGCTCCCAGCGGCGGTCCGAAGTCTGCTGCCAGTAGGTCACGGCATGGCCCGCGTCCTTCATCGTCTTCCAATGCCCCCTCGCCGCCTCGACCTGGGCGGTGTCATGGCCATCGAACAGGAACACGGCGCGCTCATACCCGCCAAGGTCGGGCGGCACGGCGCCGTCGACCAGGAACCTTATCTTGGCCTCGTTGGGATTGCCGTCGCCGGTGGTCAACAGAATAGGCTGCTCGTCGGGATAAGCCTCGCGATCGGTCGCGTGCGCCAGGAAAGAATCATCGCGGAAGGTCCACAGATGCTGGTCGAGCGCGTCGCGCCGTTCCTCGGTACCGGTCTGTACCACGGCGCGCCAGCCACGATCGACGCTGCGCTCGAGCAGGCCTGGCAGCGCCTCCTCCAGGGTCGATTCGGTCAGATGGTAGAACAGCACGTCGGCCATGGATCCGGGTCAGCTCTCATAGTGATCGCGCACCAGCCGGTCGAGCAGCCGCACGCCGAAGCCCGAGCCCCAGGACTGGTTGATCTCGTTCGACGGCGAGCCCATGGCGGTGCCGGCAATGTCGAGATGCGCCCAGGGCGTGTCCTTGACGAAACGCTGCAGGAATTGCGCCGCGATGATGGCGCCGCCATAGCGGCCGCCAATGTTCTTCATGTCGGCGTTCTTGGAATCGATCAGCTTGTCGTATTCGGCGCCGAGCGGCATGCGCCACAGCCGCTCCTGCGTCGCCTGCCCTGCCGCCGCAAGCCTCTGCGCCAATTCGTCATTGTTGGAGAACAGGCCGGCATAGTGCAAGCCGAGCGCGACCATGATGGCGCCGGTCAGCGTCGCCAGATTGACCATGAATTCCGGCTGGAAGCGGTCGTTGCAGTACCACAGCGCGTCGGCCAGCACGAGACGCCCCTCGGCGTCTGTGTTGAGCACCTCGATGGTCTGGCCCGACATCGAGGTGACGATGTCGCCGGGACGCTGGGCATGGCCATCGACGGCGTTTTCGACCAGGCCGATAATGCCGACGACATTGGCCTTTGCCTTGCGCGCGGCCAGCGCATGCATGAGGCCGGTCACGGCGGCAGCGCCACCCATATCGCCCTTCATGTCCTCCATGCCCGAAGCCGGCTTCATCGAATTGCCGCCGGTGTCGAAAGTGACGCCCTTGCCGACGAAGGCGATCGGACTGTCTTTGGGTTTGCCGCCGTTCCACTGCATGACGGCCATGCGCGCGCCGCGGGGCGAGCCTTGCGCGACACCGAGCAGCGAGCCCATGCCGAGCTTCTTCATCTCCTTCTCGGTCAGGATCTCGACCTTGACGCCGAGCGTCTCCAGTTCCTTGGCGCGGGCCGCGAACTCGACCGGTCCCAGTATATTTGCCGGTTCGTTGACAAGGTCGCGCGCCAGAAGCACGCCGTCGATCACCGCCCCGGCATCGGCGAAGGCCTTCTTGGCGCCTGCCGGGTCGGCGGTGTGGATGGTTATCTTGACCGGCTTCTTCGGATCGGCCTTCGCGTCATCCTTGTCCTTACTGGTCTTGTATTTGTCGAAGGAATAGCTGCGCAGGAGGATGCCCGCCGCAAGGTTGGCGGCGTCCTTGCCATCAATCGAAGCGCCGACCAGGTCGAGCACCACGGCAACGTCGGTTGCCTTGCGCAGCGACGCCGCAACGATGCCACCAAGTTTCAGCCAGGCATATTCATCGAGCCCCGCCGCCTTGCCCGCGCCGATCGCGACCAACCTGTCGAGCGACGCTCCTTCCGGCGCCAGTATCTCGACGACGCCGGCGAACTTGCCGGTGAATTCGGCCACCGGGAAGGCCCGTTCCAGTGTCTTGCCGGGATCGTAAGCCCTGGCCGCATCGCTCAGGCCGCCGTCATCCGCCGACAGCACGAAGACCGTGCCCTTCCTGTTCGCCACCGTCTGCGGCGCGGCGAATTTCGCAAAGGCGATTGATGGTCTCGGGTTCATCATGTCCTGCTTTCGGGGATGGCGCGCGAAGCGTTTGAAGCGATCCGCGACATTTGGTCGTTTTCCGGCATTTGGCAAGACTTTGCCAAAATGGCTACCCATATGACAGTTGGAATCGATGGCGATTCGTCGCGGCACGGCCCCGCTTCATGCCGCAACCTGTTGTTAACCATCGATGTTCGTCCTTTCTTATCCATTCCCTCCGACACTCCGATCCATTGCGGCAGCGACGTGGGACGGGAACCGGATCGCCTGCCTGATCGAGCCCATCGGAGCCAGTTGTGCGGGCGTCGCCGTGCAGCTACCCTTAGCGTGGTGGCATGATGCCGTTCGAGAAAATCGAGTAAAGCCTTCATGAAGGTCGTTGAACGCTACATCATGCGCCGCACTTTCGTGGTCTTTCTGGCAGCGCTGGTCTGGACGCTGGCCATCGTGTGGACCACGCAGGTGCTGGCCAAGATCGACCTGGTTACCGACAGCGGCCAGTCGTCGCTGACCTTCTTCGAGGTCGCCGCGCTCATTCTTCCCTCGATCGTTCCGATCGTCGTGCCTTTCGCGCTGGTGGTGGCGGTCGCACAGACACTCAGTGTCATGAATTCGGATTCCGAACTCGCCGTCGTCAACGCCGCCGGCGCATCGCGCTGGACGATCGTGCGGCCAATCATGCTTCTGGCCCTCGCGGCGAGCGTATTTTCCTTTGCGGTCGACAACGGCATAGACCCTTACGCACGGCAGAAGAACCGCGCTTTGGTGGCGCAATCGCGCGCCGATCTGTTGTCGCTGATCATCCAGGAGGGCACATTCCGCAAGATCGAGGACGGGCTGTTCCTGCAGATCGGCGAGCGGCTTCCGGACAATCGGCTGGGCGGTATCTTCGTCGCCGATTCGCGCGAGGAAGGCGTCAATCTCGTGTATTATGCCAAGACCGGCAGCGTCGTCGAACGGGGCGGCGAAAAGGTGCTGATGATGAATGACGGCGTCATCCACCGCAAAACGCTGACCGGCGACCTCAGTGTCATCCGATTCACCTCCTACGCTTTCGACATGTCGGCCTTCATGGCGGCGGCCTCCGAAGTGACGCTGATGCCGAAGGACCAGACCACCCAGTATCTGCTCAATCCAAGTCCCAACGACAAGAATTTCCAGCAGACCCCTCAGCAATACCGGGCCGAGATCGACCAACGATTTTCGGAATGGCTGTATTCCATGGTGTTCGCGCTGATCGCGCTGGCGGTCGCCGGGGACGCGCGCTCGCATCGCGAGGCACGCGTCAATCCTTTGATCACGGCCATCACCATATCCCTCTTCGTGCGCTGGCTGGGTTTCTTTGCCGCGAGCAAAGCCGATGAAGTGCCGGAATATGCCTACATGGTCTATGGCGTGCCCATAGTGGCTTCCGCGGTGGCGATCTGGTTCATCGTCTCCAACCGGACCATGGAACTGCCGGTGGCCTGGGCGGACTGGATGACAAATCTGGCCAGCCGCGTCGGCGACGGCTGGAACGCCCTCAAACTGCGCTGGTCCAGGCGCGGCACCTCAGGTCAGGGGATCGGCTGATGGGCTGGACGCTGGGTCGTTATTTCTTCTTCCGCTACGTGACGATCACGATCTGGTTCTTCCTGGGCCTGCTGGCGCTGGTGTTCCTGATCGATTTCACCGAGCTGTCCGGCCGCACCACCGGCCTGCCCGGCTTCACCTACGGAACGGCGGTGGCCATTTCAGGCCTTCGCATGCCGATGATCATGCTGCAGACCGTGCCGTTTGTCGGCCTGTTCTCGGCGATGGCGACACTGGTTTCGCTCAACCGCCGCTACGAACTGGTCATCGCGCGGTCCGCCGGTGTTTCCGCCTGGCAATTCCTTTTGCCATGCTGCATCGGCGCGTTGCTGTTCGGTCTTGTGTCGGTCGGGCTCATCAACCCGCTTGCCGCGCACGCCTTCTCCTTGTCCGAACAGATCGAAACCCAGTTGCGCTCCGGCAAATCAAATACGGTTTCGGCCGACGCCGCCCCCTGGATTCGTCAGAAGACCAGCACCGGCGACACCATCATCGGCGCACGGGCCATCCTCGACCAAGGCATGGAGATGGCCGACGCCGTCTTTTTCGTCCTCGACCAGCAAGGCAACATCGTCGAGCGCAAGGACGCCGCGCGCGCTTATCTGCGGGACGGATATTGGGAACTGCAGGATGTGAAGACCTTCAGGAACGGCATCATCCAGCCCGCTGCAAGCGATCGTGTGCCGACCAATCTGAAGCCTGAATTCGTGCAGGAGCGGCTGGCGCGCCCGGAGACCATCCCGTTCTACGACCTGCCCGGAAAAATCGAGGTTGCCCGTTCCTTCGGCCTCAAGGCAAATGCGTTTGCCATGCAGTTTGATTCGCTGGTGGCGTTGCCGTTCCTCCTCGTCGCCATGACGCTGATTGCGGCAACAGTTTCAATGCGATTTGCGAGGATGGGACAATCGGCAACGATGATTCTGGGTGGCGTCGTTGCCGGGTTTCTGCTTTATGTCGTTTCGGTGCTGGTGAAGGCATTCGGCGTGGCGGGGTTCGTGCCGACTGCCATAGCCGCCTCGGTGCCAGTCGTGGTAGCTATGTTCTTCGGGGTGACTTTCCTGCTATACAAGGAAGACGGCTAGTGAGGGAGGCGTTCTTGCCCAGCAGCAGGCAGGCCCATTTGGCGCGCCTTTATGCGGCGAGCGCCTTGGCGTGCCTGCTTGCCTGCGCCGTGCCGTTGCCCGCGTTCGCGCAGGAAGTCGGCAAGATGGCGACCAATGTTCCGTCCGGCTCGCAGATGTTGCTGGCGGCCGACACGCTGGTCTACAACAACGACAACCAGACGGTGACCGCCGTCGGTGGTGTGCAGATCGACTATGGCGGCAACCGCCTCGTCGCCCAGAAGGTCATATACGACCGCAACACCAAGCGGATGGTTGCCACCGGCAATGTTGAAATCGTCAACAGCGACGGCACCAAGATCAATTCGCAGCATATCGATATCACCGACGATTTCGCCGACGGTTTCGTCAACGCGCTGCGCGTCGAAACCATCGACAAGGCCTATTTCGCCGCTGAAAGCGCCGAGCGCATGGGCGGCGTGCTGACCACCTTCCACAATGGCGTCTATACCGCCTGCGAACCGTGCGAAGACAAGCCAGACAAGGCTCCGACCTGGCGCGTGAAAGCCAGGAAGATCATCTGGAATGGCGAGAAGAAGACGGTTCGCTTCGAGAATGCGAATTTCGAATTCTTCGGCTTTCCGCTCGCCTACCTGCCGGCTTTCGAGATCGCCGACCCGACGGTGAAGCGCAAGAGCGGCTTCCTGATCCCGGGCATCAGCTACAACAGCCATCTGGGATACAGCGTCAAGGTTCCCTATTATTTCGCGCTTTCGCCGACATATGACCTGACGGTGTCGGGAAGCGGTTATACCAAGCAGGGTTTCCTCGGCGAGGCCGAGTGGCGCCAGCGCTTCAACAATGGCCAATACAGTTTGAAGATCGCCGGAATTCAGCAGCGCGATCCGGACGCCTTCATCGACCGCGCCGGGCGCAACGTCGATTCGGGCACGGCGGGCGATCCCAACAAACTCCGCGGCATGATGGGCACGCAGGGGCAGTTCGCCATCAACGAACGCTGGAATTTCGGCTGGGACGTGCTGCTGCAGACCGACAAGAATTTCTCCAACACCTACAACATCAACAAATACAACGCCGCCGTCCACCAGTCGTCGGTTTATTTGACTGGTCTCAACGGCCGTAACTATTTTGACGTGCGCGCCATGCACTTCGATGTGCAGGAAGACACGCCGAACGACAATGCAGCCGCGCGAAGCGGCCAGCAGCCCTGGGTGCTGCCGTCGCTCGACTACGCGTATATTCCTGACATGTCGGTCGCCGGCGGCCAACTGTCGCTCAATGTCAATACGCGAGTCATCCGCCGCGATGATCTCGACGAGACTTTCAACGTTCCTTACAACGCCGGCACGCCCGTGCAGCGCGTGCGCGGCATCGAAGGCGAATCCGGCCGCCTCACCACCGAGGCCGAATGGAAGCGGACTTTCGTGACCGACGACGGGCTGGTGCTGACACCGCTGCTGGCGCTGCAGGGCGACGTCGACTATCTCAATGCGTCATCGGGTTCGCTCGCCGCGGTCAACCATATGGCGGACAATCCGCTGATAAATGCCAACGACGATATGCGTTCGTCGTTCGCCCGCTACATGGCAACCGCCGGGCTCGAGATGCGTTGGCCACTGCTGTTTTCCATGGCCAGCGGCTCCAGCCACGTCGTCGAGCCGATGGCGCAGCTGTTCCTGCGTCCGAACGAACAATATGTCGGCGGCCTCGCCATTCCGAATGAAGACGCCCAGAGCATGGTGTTCGACGCGACCACCCTGTTCGAACGCGACAAATTCTCCGGTTATGACCGCATCGAAGGCGGCTCGCGCGCCAATGTCGGCTTCCGCTACTCCGGCTCCTATATCAACGGCTGGGGCACCAATGCCATTTTCGGCCAATCCTACCAGATCGGCGGCGAGAACTCCTTCGCCGCGCCGGATCTGGTCAATGTCGGCGCCTATTCGGGCCTTGAGGACACCAAGTCCGACTATGTCGGCCTGTTTGGCATCAGCAGCCCGAACGGGTTCGCGGCTTCCGTCAGCGGCCGCTTCGACGAACAGACTTTCGAGGTTCGCCGCGCCGAGGTAAAGGCAGCCTATTCAGGCCTGCCGGTGTCGCTCAGCGCCAAGTACGCTTTCATCCAGGCCCAGCCGCTCTACGGTTTCACGACCGATCGGCATGAGGTGACGCTCGGTGCGTCCACGCATCTTGCCGAAAACTGGCGCGTGTTCGGGACAGGGACCTATGATCTGCAGCAAAGCCTGCTGGTCAAGGATGGGGTCGGCTTCGCCTACAACGATTCCTGCTTCACCTATCTGATGACGTACTCGCAGTCGCGCGACCTGAACACCAGGGAAGTGACGCAGAGTATCGGCTTCAACCTGTCGTTCCGCACGCTCGGCGACTTCGGCTCGTCGACCACCGCGATCGACTCCATCCAGTAGCCGGCGAGACATCGTTTCGCCGCATAGGGCTGGCACGGATTCGCGCACCCGGAAGAGGACGAAATGGGCGGAACCGGGATAGAATTGGGATGCTAATGATGAGGAAATACCTCTTTTCAGCAGGGTTCGCGCTGCTTGTGGCGGCGACATCCGTGTCGATGACGATCATGACGCCGCCGGCTTTCGCCAGCGAGATCAAATACGTCGTCAACGACGTACCAGTCACGTCAGGCGATATCGCGCACCGCGCCGCCTTCCTGAAGCTGCAGCGCAAGAAAGGCGATGCCGCCCAGGAAATGATCGACCAGACGCTGCGCCTTGCCGAAGCCAGGCGGCTTGGCATACGCATCAGCGACGCTCAGGTCGAGGCGGCCTATCAGCGCTTTGCCACCAACAACAAGATGCAGCTCGGCCAGCTTGATGGCGTGATGGAAAAATCCGGCGTCGGCAAGGATCATTTCAAGGAATTCATCCGCGCCCAGATGGCCTGGAACCAGGCTTTGAGCGCGCGTTACCGTTCCGGTGAAGGCGGCAGCGTGACCGAGCAGGATGCGGTCAGGCGCATGCTCGACAAGGGCGGTGCCAAACCGAGCGCCACCGAGTACATGCTGCAGCAGGTCATCTTCGTCGTCCCGGCATCCGAACGCAGCGCGACGCTGGCCAAGCGCAAGCGCGAGGCCGATGCCATGCGCGCCCGCTTCAACGGCTGCAACACGACGCGCGAATTCGCCAAGGGCCTGATCGACGTCACCGTTCGCGATCTGGGCCGGGTGCTGGCGCCGCAATTGCCACCGGACTGGGCCGAGCAGATCAAGGCGACCAAGGTCGGTGGAGCAACCACCACGCGCGAGACCGAGCGCGGCGTCGAGTTCATCGGCATCTGCTCGTCGCGCGAAGTGTCCGACGACAAGACGGCCCAGATGGTGTTCCAGAGCGAAGGCTCCAACGACAAGGCCGCCGACGATCTCAGCAAGAAATATGTCGACGAGCTGAAGGCGAAAGCCCGCATCGTCAAGCGCTGACGTGAAGAGCGCGATGACCGCGCTGGCGCTGAGCGTCGGCGATCCGTCCGGCATCGGCCCCGAAATCGCCATCGCCGCCTTCCTGGCGCGCGAGGCGGTCGGCCTGCCCGCCTTTTATCTTTTGGCCGATCCGGCGCTGATCGCCTCACGGGCAAGCCGGCTGGGCGTGTCGGTGCCGATCGTCGAGACGACACCGGCACAGGCGGCGCAGGCCTTCGCGCGCACCTTGCCGATCGTTCCACTGGCAGCCCGGTTCATCGATAGCCCCGGCCGGCCGGATCCGGCCAACGCGGCCGGAACCGTCGAGGCGATCGATCGCGCGGTCGCCGCCTGCCTTGCCGGTGACGCCGCCGCCGTGGTCACCTGCCCGATCGCCAAGAAGCCGCTCTACGATGCCGGTTTCCGCTTTCCCGGCCACACCGAATATCTGGCGCATCTGGCAACACGGCACAATGGCGTCGAGGCATCGCCGGTCATGATGCTGGCCGGCCCGAACCTGCGCACGGTTCCCGTCACCATCCACATCGCCCTGGCGGAGGTGCCGAAGGCCCTGACCACCGAACTGATCGTCGCGACCGCGCGCATCACCGCGGCCGACCTCGCCGGCCGCTTCGGCATCGCCAGGCCGAGGCTGGCCATTGCCGGCCTCAATCCGCATGCCGGCGAAGGCGGTTCGATGGGTCTGGAGGACGAACATATCGTGCGGCCGGCAGTCGACATCCTGCGCGCCGAGGGCATCGATGCTTTCGGCCCCCTGGCGGCCGACACGCTGTTCCATGCGCGGGCGCGGGCAGGCTACGATGCAGCGCTTTGCATGTATCACGACCAGGCGTTGATCCCGGCCAAGACGCTGGCCTTCGACGATGCCGTCAACGTCACGCTCGGCCTGCCCTTCATCCGCACGTCGCCAGACCATGGCACCGCCTTCGATATCGCCGGCAGGGGCATTGCACGACCGGACAGCCTGATCGCCGCATTGAAGCTCGCCAGAACGCTCGCCGACACCGACAAAAAGGCCGCGGCGGCATGAGCGATTCCGTTTGGGGTCCGAACGCATGAGCATCGACGGGCTGCCGCCGCTGCGCGATGTCATCGAGCGCCATGGGCTGCAGGCGAAAAAGGCGCTTGGCCAGAACTTCCTGCTCGACCTCAATTTGACCGGCAAGATCGCACGCAGCGCGGGCGACCTGACAAACACCGCGGTGATCGAGGTTGGGCCGGGACCTGGCGGCCTGACAAGAGCGCTGCTTTCCAACGGCGCCCGCCGGGTTGTCGCCATCGAGCGCGACGAGCGCTGCTTGGCGGCATTGGCCGAAGTCTCCGCTCACTATCCCGGCCGGCTGGAGGTGGTTTCCGGCGATGCGCTGAAAACCGACTTCGCCGCCCTCGCCTCCGCGGCCGCCGGAGCCAGCGGTCAGGTGCGGATCGTCGCCAATCTGCCCTACAACATCGGCACGGAACTGCTCGTCCGGTGGCTGACGGTCGTGGACTGGCCGCCCTTCTACGCCTCGATGACGCTGATGTTCCAGCGTGAGGTTGCCCAGCGCATCGTCGCCGAGCCCGGCAGCGACGCCTATGGCCGGCTTGGGGTGCTGGCCGGCTGGCGCACGAAGGCCAGGATCGCCTTCGACGTGCCTCCCCAGGCCTTCACGCCGCCGCCCAAGGTCACCTCTTCGGTGGTGCATCTGGAGCCGCGCGCGACGCCCCTGCCGGCTGACGTCAAGAAACTCGGCCGTATCACCGAAGCCGCCTTCGGCCAACGCCGCAAGATGCTGCGGCAGAGTGTGAAGAGCCTCGGCGGCGAGGCCTTGCTGGAGCGTGCGGGCATCGATCCGACCCGCCGCGCCGAAACCCTCAGTGTCGAGGAATTTGTGCGGCTGACCAATGCGGCTTAGCGCCGGCAGCTCTGGAATCGCGACGATGCAGGCATAGATAGGCTGGCGAGCATGCCGGAGAAGCCAGATGCCTGCCTATATCATTTCCGATGTCACCATCCGCGACCACGAGGCATTCCAGACATACCGCTCGCGTGCCGCGGCTTCCATTGCCCACTATGGCGGGCGCTATCTCGTACGCGGCGGCCAGGTGGATACGCTGGAGGGCGAGTGGCATCCCACACCGCTGATCGTTGTCGAATTTCCTGACATTGAGCAGGCACGGCGCTGGTATGCATCCGCCGAGTATGCTGCAGCGCTGGATGTGCGCGACGCCGCGCTCAGCCGCCATCTGATCCTGGTCGACGGCATGACAGCCTGAAGCCAATCAGACGGTTTTCTCGTCCAGCAGCCCCGAGACGAAATCGAAGAGACCGGGCCGGCGGTCGCGCCGCAATCGTTCGGCAACGACGATGCCGCGCACCTCGGCGAAGGCGCGGTCGAGATCGTCATTGACGATGACGAAATCATATTCCTTCCAGTGCTCGATCTCGTTGCGGGCATTCTTCAGCCGCGTCTCGATCACCGCTTCCTGATCCTCGGCACGGCGCTTCAGGCGTGCCTTCAATTCCTTCATCGACGGCGGCAGGATGAAGATCGAGACGATGTCGGCACGCATCTTCTCCTTCAACTGCTGGGCGCCTTGCCAGTCGATGTCGAACAGCATGTCGCGGCCCTGCGCCAGCGCCAGTTCCGCGGGTTCGCGCGGTGTCGCATAGCAATTGCCGTGCACCTCCGCCCACTCGAGCAGCGCATCTGAATCACGCAACCGTTCGAACTCGCGCATCGTGCGGAAATGGTAGTGAACACCCTCGATCTCCGAGCCGCGGCGCGGCCTGGTGGTGACCGAGACCGACAATTCGAGGCTGGAATCGCTTTCCAGGAGGTTGCGCGCGATCGTCGACTTGCCGGCACCGGATGGCGACGACAGGACGAGCATCAGCCCCCGGCGGCGGATGCGGGATCCCAAATCCCTGGGAACCATCGGTTCCTTGGCGACCATCGGCTACTCCAGATTCTGGACCTGTTCACGAAACTGGTCGACCACCGCCTTCAGCTCCAGTCCGATCGCGGTGACGGCCGCAGCATTCGACTTCGAACACAGCGTATTCGATTCGCGGTTAAATTCCTGTGCCAGAAAATCGAGCTTCCGGCCGACGGCACCGCCGCCCTCAAGCAGCGCCCGGCCAGATGCGACATGCGTTTTCAGCCGATCGATCTCTTCGCGAATATCAGCCTTGGTGGCGAGGAATGCCGCCTCCATGTGCAGGCGGCTCGCATCCAGATTGGCGGACGCGTCCATCAGCAGCCTGACCTGCTCGGCTATGCGTTCACGGATCGCCGCCGTCTCGCGGGACGGATCCGCCTCCGCGCGCAGCGTCAGTGCCTCGATGGCGTCGATGTGGGCGGACAGCAGCAAAGCCAGGGCCGCACCCTCGCTTTGCCGTGCCTGTTCGAGCCCTTTCAGCGCCACGTCGAGCGCGGCCATGATGGCGGTGTCGAGCACAGCGCGCGCCTCTTCGGTTTCCACGGTTTCGGGAATGTCGAGCACGCCACGCAGCGACAGCAGGCCGTCAGCGGTCGCGGGAGCAACGCCGAACTGTTCCTGCAGCCGCTTGGCGAGACCCGCAAGGTCCTTCAGAAACGCCTCGTTGACGACGGGTTGCGCCTGCGCGCCGGCGGCGCGGCCGATGGTCAGCGTCGCCTGGAAATTGCCGCGGGCGAAACGCTTCTGCAGCGTTTGCCTGACCGCCGGCTCCAGACGCTCGAAACCTTGCGGCAGCCGCAGCCGCACCTCGACGCTCTTGCCGTTGACGGATTTGACTTCCCAGGCGATCGAGGTGCCGTCGTGCTCGGCGACAGCACGCGCAAATCCGGTCATGCTCTGCAAATTCATGTCGCCTGCACATCCCTGGCGCATCACCCCGAAACCAGTTTCCGGACAGGGCAAGTGCTGCTTGAAAATAACCACGCCGTAGGTGCGTCGAAATCGGACGCGTGGCGTTCCTTCAAATGTCAGGCTGTCGCCTTCCGGGCAACGCCTTTTCTTCGCCTACTGGGCATCGCCCGCATCGCCGCCGGCGTCGCCATTGTCGCCACCGGTGCTGCCGTCGGCAGGCTTGTCGGCGGCAGGGTTGTCGGCAGCAGGCTTGTCGGCATTGCCGTTTGCACCAGCGCCAGCCGCGGCCTTGGCCGCGTCATCGGCCTGCTTCTTCTGCAACGCACGATAACGAGCGACGTTCTCATTGTGTTCGTCGAGCGTCGCCGCAAAGACGTGACCGCCCGTGCCGTCGGCGACGAAATAGAGATCGTCAGTCTTCGATGGATTGGCCACGGCCTCAAGCGCTGCGCGGCCCGGATTGGCAATGGGCGTCGGCGGCAGGCCGTTGATCATATAGGTATTGTAAGGCGTCTGCTTCTGGATGTCCGACTGGTAGATCGGGCGGTCCGCGGGCTTTCCCTTGCCGCCGAACAAACCATAGATGATGGTCGGGTCGGATTGCAGCCGCATGCCCTTGGCCAGGCGGTTGAGGAAGACGGCGGCGACGCGCGAACGCTCGTCACCCTTGCCGGTTTCCTTCTCGACGATCGAGGCCAGCGTGACGAAGTCCTCGATGTTGGCCAGTGGCAGGTCCGGCGCGCGCCGCTGCCAGACCTCGTCGACCAGTTTCTTCTGGTCGGCCTCCAGCTTGTCGATCATCTGCTGGCGCGTCGCACCGCGCGTGAAGCGCAGCGTGTCGGTGGCAAGGCTGCCCTCGGGAGGCGTTGTCGCCGGCATGTCGCCGCTCAAGGCGGGTTCATCGGCGATACGCTGCAGAGCCTGCTCAACCGTCAGCCCTTCCGGAACGGTCAGCGAGTACATCACCGACTTGCCGCTTTTCAAAAGCTCCATGATGTCGCGCATGGATGCCCGGGGCTTGATCTCGTATTCGCCGGCCTTGAGCGCGGAATCGTTGCCGAAAGCACGCACGCCAAGGCGGAAGACGCGGGCGTCGCTGATCAGTCCACGGCGCTCGAGCTGGTCGGCGATGTCCTGGACGCCGGTGTTCGGCTTGACCAGGAAGGTGTCGCCATTGGCCGAGGGGCCGGGTTCAGTGAACTCCTGCTTGCCGAAGTAAAGCGCCGCGCCCGCGGCCAGAACCATCAGCATCACCAGGGAGATGACGAAGTTCATGAACACGACGACCTGGCTGCGCGAAGCGCGCGAGCGCTTCGGCGGCGGCGTTCCGGCTTCCGGCCGCAAGGCTTCGCTGGCTGTCTTCGGCACGATCGGTCCGGTATTGTTCGTCGGCCGTTGCCCGACTTCTCCATTGCCCGCCGGATTTGTGTTCATCTCGCCCTACCGTTTGATCTCTCAACGAATCCCCCGCGGCAGAGTAGGGGCGAATATGGCAAAATTGACGACATGCCGAGGCATCGCCCGGCAGCCGGACGATCAGCCATTGTAGCGCTGGAACACAAGCGAAGCGTTTGTGCCGCCGAAGCCGAAGGAATTGGAGAGCGCCACGTCGATCTGGCGGGAGCGAGGCTTGTTCGGCACCAGGTCGATCGCTGTTTCGCGCTCCGGCTTGTCGAGATTGATGGTCGCCGGCGCGACATTGTCCCTGATCGCAAGGATCGAAAAGATCGCTTCGGCAGCACCAGCCGCGCCCAGGAGATGGCCGATCGACGACTTGGTCGACGACATCGAAATCTTCGACGCGGCATTGCCGACAAGCCGCTCGACAGCGCCGAGTTCGATCGTATCGGCCATGGTCGAGGTGCCATGCGCGTTGATGTAGTCGACATCGGCGGGCGCAAGCCTGGCCCGGTTCAACGCCGCGGTCATGCAACGGAAAGCGCCATCGCCGTCCTCGGCCGGTGCGGTGATGTGATAGGCGTCGCCGGTAAGGCCGTAGCCGGTCACCTCGGCATAAATCTTGGCGCCCCGCGCCTTGGCGTGCTCGAGTTCCTCCAGCACCACAACACCGGCGCCCTCGCCCATGACGAAGCCGTCGCGGTCACGGTCATAGGGACGCGACGCCGTTTGCGGCGTGTCATTTCGCTCGGTCGACAGCGCCCGGCAGGCGGCGAAACCGGCGATCGACAGCCTTGTCACCGGCGCCTCGGCGCCGCCGGCGAGCATGACATCGGCATCGCCCCACATGATCAGGCGGGCCGCATCGCCAATGGCGTGCGCGCCGGTCGAGCAGGCCGTGACCACGGCATGGTTCGGGCCTTTCAGCCCGTGCCGGATCGAAACCTGGCCGGAGACGAGATTGATGATCTGGCCGGGGATGAAGAAGGGGCTGATGCGGCGCGGACCGCGCTCCTTGAGGATTATCGCGTTCTCGGCAATGCCCTCGATGCCGCCAATGCCAGAACCGATGAGCACGCCTGTGGCGCATTGTTCTTCGTGTGTCTTGGGCTCCCAGCCGGAATCCTTCAGCGCTTCGTCGGCGGCGGCAATCCCATACAGGATGAAGTCGCCGATCTTGCGCAATTCCTTCGGCTCGAGCACGGCCTCGGGATTGAAGGTGGCATTGCTGCCGTCACCACGCGGAATGACGTGGGCGATCTTGCAGGCAAGATCGTCCACCTCGAACTCGGTGATGCGCTTGGCCGCGCTGCGGCCGGTCAGAAGTTCCTTCCAGCTGTGCTCGAAGCCCATGCCGAATGGCGACAACAACCCAAGGCCCGTGACGACGACACGCCTCATCGCAGGTCCTCCCCGGTGATGACTGCGGAAAGCTTCAGGCCGACGCCTTGTCGATGTACTTCACGGCATCGCCGACGGTCAGGATGGTCTCGGCCGCGTCGTCGGGAATTTCCACGCCGAACTCTTCTTCGAACGCCATGACGAGTTCGACCGTGTCGAGGCTGTCAGCGCCCAGATCATCGATGAAGCTCGCCTGCTCCGTCACTTTGTCGGCATCGACGCCAAGGTGCTCGATGACGATCTTCTTGACGCGCTCTGCGGTGTCACTCATTTGGGGCATCCTCGTCTTTTGTTTGTCTGTCTTCGTTAGCGGGCAGAATGCCGCTAATCAAGCTGAAAGATGGTCCTGCCGGAAACGCAACGGCTACGAACCGGTTTTTGCCCGAACCGCCGGGTTGCGGGCCGCATTACACGAAAAATGGCTGAGGTCCAAGGTGAAATGGTCTCTTTTCACAGGCCCGCCATATCCGTCAAATCATGGCCATACCGCCATTGACATGGATGGTCTGGCCGGTGACGTAGCCGGCTTCGTTGGAGGCGAGGTAGGCGACGGCGGACGCCACTTCAGCACCCGTGCCCATGCGGCGGGTCGGAATCGCCGCCATGATCGCCTCCTTCTGCTTGTCGTTGAGCTTGTCGGTCATCGCCGATTCGATGAAGCCCGGGGCGACGCAGTTGACGGTGATGTTGCGGGTGGCGATCTCCTGCGCCAGCGATTTGGAGAAGCCGATCATGCCGGCCTTTGAGGCGCAATAATTGGCCTGGCCGGGATTGCCGGTCACGCCGACCACGGAGGTGATGTTGATGATGCGGCCATGGCGGCGGCGCATCATCGGATGGGTGAGTTCGCGGGTCAGCCGGAAAACGGCGGTCAGGTTGACCTCGAGCACGGAGTCCCAATCGGCGTCCGACATGCGCACGAACAGGCCGTCCTTGGTGATGCCGGCATTGTTGACCAGTATGTCGACGCCTTCGAGTTCGGCCTCCGCCTTCTGGCCGAGCGCCTTGACTTCATCGCGGTTCGACAGATTGGCCGGGAACAGCTTGACCCGATCGCCGAGTTCGCCCGCCAAAGTTTCCAGTTTCTCGATGCGGGTGCCGTGCAGGCCGACAATGGCGCCTTGCGCATGCAGCACGCGGGCAATCGCCTCGCCGATGCCTCCCGATGCGCCGGTGACGAGTGCCTTGCGGCCGGTCAGTTCGAACATTTTCGTCTCCTGATCTGAGAAAACACCCTTCACACGGGTGGGGTCAAATCGCCAGTGGATTATGCGAATGCGGCCAACGCGGCCTCGACATCGGCCGGCGTGCCGACGGCCGATGTCGCGATGTCGCGGTTGATGCGCCGTGCCAGGCCCGACAGCACCTTGCCGGCGCCGATCTCGTAAAGCGTCGTGACGCCGTTGGCGCCGAACCATTCGACCGTTTCGCGCCAGCGCACGCGGCCGGTGATCTGCTCGACCAGGCGCCGGGCGACCTCGTCGGGGTCGCTGGTCGGGGTCACCGTGACGTTGGACACTACTGGCACCGTCGGCGCATGCTTCGTCACACCGGCGAGCGCGTCGCGCATGACATTGGCCGCCGGCGCCATCAGCGCCGAATGGAAGGGGGCCGAGACCTGCAGCATCAGCGCCCGCTTGGCGCCCTTTTCGGTGCACAGTTTCGCCGCTAGCTCGACCGCGGCCTTGGCGCCGGAAATGACCAGCTGGCCGCCGCCATTGTCGTTGGCGATCTGGCAGACATGGCCGGAGCCTTGCGCGGCCTCGGTGCAAGCCGCTTCGACATCCGCCTGCTCAAGTCCGATGATGGCCGCCATGGCGCCTTCGCCGGCCGGTACCGCTGCCTGCATGGCGTTGCCGCGAATGCGCAGCAACCGGGCCGCATCGGCGACGGAAACGAAACCGGCGGCGGCAAGGGCCGAATATTCGCCCAGCGAATGGCCGGCGACATAGGCGACCTTCTCCTTCAGCGAGAAACCGTGCGCTTCCAGCGCCCTGATCGCCGCCAGCGAAACCGCCATCAGCGCCGGCTGCGCGTTGGCGGTCAGCGTCAAGGTCTCTTCCGGACCTTCCCAGATCAGCTTCGACAGGTTTTCGCCGAGCGCGTCATCGACTTCCTGGAAAACCCTGCGTGCCTCGGGAAAGGTGTCGGCGAGATCCTTGCCCATGCCGACAGCCTGGCTGCCTTGTCCCGGAAAGGTGAATGCGACGGCCATGCGTGGGCTCCCGAAGACTGGTTTTACTTGCCGATAACACGAATTTTCCCTGCCTGTGGCGCAAGGCGGGCCGCCAAGTCAAGCCCGGTTCAACCCGGCCCCAGTTGCGAACCGTAGGCCGAGTGCCTGTTCCGAAAGGGCTTTTTGGCGATCACACCTGATGAAAACCGCTCACGAATCGTTCGCTGGCTCTTCTTATTTCCGCCACAGGCGCTAGCTTTGCGTGACAATTATATGACAATCGCGTGACTTGGGTTGTCGCCGGGTGGGAAGTTAAAGTGGCAAAGAGTTCAAAACGCGCCAGCAAAGCTGCGCCTCAATTCCTGGAAGACGATCCGTCCACCGGCTATCTGCCCGGCCGGAGATGGCCGGTCGTCCGTTACGGGCTGATAAGCCTCGCGATCTCCGCCATCCTGGTGTTCGCGATCGAATTGATCGTGCGCGGTGACGTTGCCGGCACCGTTTCCTTCTTCCTGCAGCCGCTCAAGCCGGGCTGGACCACCATCGTCGTGTTCGCGCTGATCCTCATCGGTCTCGACGCCGTTCTGGGACGCAGCCATCAGAGCCTGATGATCGTCGCGCCCTTGACGCTGGCGCTGGCCTTTGTCGGCCATCAGAAATCGCATTATCTCGGCGATCCGCTCTACCCGACTGACTTTCTCTACGCTCGCCAGATCTTCGCGCTGCTGCCGCTTCTGGTACGTGACCGGCCGATGACCGCGCTCGCCATGGTCGTCGGCATCATCGCCGGCCTGTCGCTGCTCGTCTATGGCTGGCGGCTGTGGCGCCGCAAGGTTCCAGCGCTCAGCCACAAGGGCCGCCTTGCCCGGCTGACGCTGGCGGTGCCGATGCTCGCCTTCTTCGTCTCGATCATGGACTATGCCACCTTCTCCTGGACCAGGGATCGGCTGCAGATCATCCCGATCATGTGGGACCAGAAGGAAAACTATGCCTCCAACGGCTTTGCGCTCGCCTTCGCGCTCAACGTGCCGATGGCGCATGTCTCGGCGCCGCCGGGCTACACGGACAAGGCGATCGCGGCGATCGACCGCTCGGATGTGACCGTCTCGGTGCCGGCCGAGAAGCCCGACATCATCATCGTCATGAGTGAATCCTTCTGGGATCCGACGAAGCTGCCCGGCGTCAGCATCACGCCCGACCCGATCCCCAATGTGCGGGCGCTGCGCTCGGGCTCGATGTTCTCGCCCGAATTCGGCGGCATGACCGCCAACATCGAGTTCGAGGCGCTGACCGGCTTTTCCAACGCATTCCTGCCAGCCGGCAGCATCCCCTATCAGCAATATGTGCGCACGCCGACGCCTTCGCTCGCAACCTTCCTGAAGAGCCAGGGCTACCGGGCGCGCGCCATCCATCCCGGCACCAACTGGTTCTGGAACCGTGGCGCGGTCTATGCCGATTTCGGCTTCAACGATTTCAAATCCGAAGAGACGCTGCCGCCCATGGAAAAGCGCGGGCCGCTGGCATCCGACGCGGCGATGACCGATGAGATCATCAGCGAGGCCGACGCCAGCGACGACCCGGTGTTCTTCTTTGCCGTCAGCCTGCAAAACCACGGTCCCTACGAGCCGAACCGCTATTACAATCCGACACACGTAGTGCAGGCACCGATCAGCCAGTGGGCGCGCGAGTCGCTGCTCAGCTACGCCGAGGGCTCAGCCGACGCCGACCGCGGCCTTGAACGCCTTGTCGAATGGGCGAAGAAACGCTCCCGCCCCACCGTGATCGCCTTCTTCGGCGACCATCTGCCGCCGCTGGGACCGGTCTATGTCGAAACCGGCTTCCTGAAGGACAATGTCGCGCCGCGCAAGGAACCGACGCCGGAAGCCGCCCTTGAACATCATCAGACGCCGCTGATCATCTGGTCGAACCGCTCCGGTCCGGTCGAGAACCTGGGTGCGGTCAGCCCCGCGTTCCTGCCCTATCATATCCTGACCGCTGCCGGCATCAGCCATCCTTACTACACCGGCTTCCTGGGCGAGATGCGGGAGCGCTACCGCGTCGTCGACCGCAACCTGCTTCTGACCCCGGCCGGCGAGGCCACGCCCGACTGGTCGCGCCAGAAGGAGATCGACCCGGCGATCCGCGATTTCCGGCTCATCCAGTACGACATGATGTTCGGCAAGCGCCACGCGGCGCCCGCCTTCTTCCCCGAGACGGTCGACAAGGTCGTCGTCCACACGAGTTGATCAGCCGACCCATCGGATTCAGCCTGGACCTGGCGGGGCGAACACTCAATTCGTCAGTTGCAGCCTTGAGAACTTGTTGGCGATCTGTTGGAAAACGTCCGGCAGCTTGGCCGGGTCGTTGACGGCATAGTAGCCGCTCGGGTCGGATGCACAGGCACTGTAAAGCGCGCGGTTGGCGGCGGTGTCGGATTGCAGCACCATGGTGTAGATTTGCACGTCCTCGTCCTTCAGTTGCGTGCAAACGCTTTTGGTCCAGCCGTCGACATTGCGCGCCGCGGCGGTCTGATCGTCCGATCCGAAACGGCCACCCGCCAGATAGCCATAGGATGTGTAGTCGGACTTTGTCGGCTGTTCGCTGGCGCCATAGACAACGTTCTCGCCGTCGGTGAGCAACAGCACGATCTTGCTGATGCCGCGCGTCTTCCACGGCGCTCCATCGGTGTAGGGCGCGGCGGGCGACAGCACCCGCATGCCCCACGACAGGCCTTCGGAGACATGGGTGCCCGAACCGTTCCACTCGGTCATCTCGCTTGCTGCCTTGCGCAGCTTGTCGAAATCGTCGGTCAGGGGGACGATGGGTGTCGGGCAAGCGCGGTTCGGGCCGACGGTGATGGGGGAACCCGTCTCGGTGATGAGCTCGTTGGTCGGCACAACATATTTAGCCACCTTTTCCTTGGCAGCCTTGTCGGCCGGTGGCACAGGGTCGGCCAGACTGCTGAGATCGATACCGAGGCGGTTGCCTTTCAGCTTGGCGACCTTGGTGTTGTCGCTGGCGTCGTCGAGATAGGAATTGTTGTAATATTTGGCCGCATTGCCATAGGAGCTAGACGGCTTTTGGGCACCTTCCGGATCGTCCGGCGCAAAATACGGAACGAACAGCGTGTCGGGCTTGTCCGGGTCGGGTGGGGTATCGGAAATGTTATAAGCGCCCGGCCGCGCCTCGACACAGCCCTTCCATCCGGTGCCGTTCCATCCGGCCGCGGTCCATCCGGTGTCCTTGAGCTGCTTGAAAAGCGCCATATGATTGGGACGCTTGCCGTCGATGACGGGGAAATTGACGCCATTGGTGGAAGACTTGCCGTCCATGTCGATCCAAGACGGGTCGAATTCATCGCCATTGACGTTGACGGCCGTGACGAACGGAACCAGGGAGGCGCGAATCTGGCGCGTCGGCGATTTCGTCGCCTCGAGTGTGTCCAGCAGGGACTTCGTCGCCGTTCTCAACGCCGTCATGCGGGCACCGGCCATCGAGCCGGTATTGTCCAGCACCAGCACGACTTCGAGCTGATTGTTCGATTCGACCGCCGAGGCATCGACGGCGATGTGTCTGTTCCGGCCGAACAGGAAGCCGAAGTTCAAATTGACGTCGGCCGACGCAGCCGCCTTGGTCTTGATGAAGTTGACGCCCCTGTCGACGGTCAGCGTCGCCTGCGCGTTGGCGAGTTCGCCATGCCCGGCGATGTTGGCCTGAAAATAGCGGTCGAAGGCATCGGTGCGGGTAATGTCGAGGTCGCCGAGATGCGAGGAGGCAAGATTGGCGGCGTCGAGCGCATTCTGCAGGTTGCTCTTGGCTCGCATGACGGTGGACACGTCGACCGCGAAGGCCACGGCCGACAGGATGGCCGGCAGGCCGAGCCCCATCAGCAGTGCGAAATTGCCGCTCTTCGAGCGCCAGAATCTGTTGAGAAGCATCCTTACCCCCGGAAATGCTTGCCGCTTGTTCTGCGCGGATCGCCCGGGCTTTTGCGCCTTCCATGATGAATCGACCGTTGACGGCGAGGCTCAACCCTGCACAACCTGACACTGTGGTTAAGGGCCGGTTGCCGGAATCACCAGGCCATTCCGGCGCTGCCGCCTGATTTTCCGGCGCCCTGCGACATCGGGACCGCCGCTTGCCCTTGCCTTATCAGTGGATTGCTGTATAGACGCCGCCAATCTGCCGGTCCCAGCTGGGGGCTGAACGGAGGGCCGGAGGTTTTATCAAAGCCTTCGTGTGAAGCCAGAAGTGCTTCCGCCTCCCGTGTCTCCGCTCTCGACCGTCTCGTCATGCTCCTTTCTTCCCCGCCCCTTTAACCGGGACAGGCGGGTCAGAGAAGTTGCAGAGGCTTTTGCCGCCGGGAACCGGGAGAGAAACGAAGAAAGGCACGAAGACATAATGGCTCTTTACGAACATGTGTTTCTTGCCCGGCAGGACCTCTCGCAGCAGCAGGTCGATGCGCTTGTCGAACAGTACAAGGGCGTCATCTCCGCGAATGGCGGGTCCGTCGGCCGGGTCGAGAACTGGGGACTGAAGTCCCTCACCTACCGGGTCAACAAGAACCGGAAGGCCTACTACACGCTCATGGACCTGAACTGCCCGCCGGCAGCGCTCAACGAAATGGAGCGCCAGATGGGTCTGTCCGAGGACGTCCTGCGTTTCCTGACCATCAAGGTCGAGGCACATGAGGAAGGTCCGTCGGCCATGATGCAGAAGCGCGAAGAGCGCTCCGAGCGCGGCAGCTTCGGCGACCGCGACCGTGGCGATCGTGGCCCGCGTTCGTTCGGCGACCGTGATCGCGGCGACCGTGGCGATCGTCCGCCGCGTTCGTTTGGCGACGCCGGTGGCGATCGTGGTCCGCGCCGTCCGCGCGAAGGCTTTGAAGGGGGTGCAGAATAATGGTCGACATCAACCAGATCCCGACCCGGCGCCCGTTCCATCGTCGCCGCAAGACCTGCCCGTTCTCCGGCGCCAACGCGCCCAAGATCGACTACAAGGACGTGCGTCTGCTGCAGCGCTACATTTCCGAGCGCGGCAAGATCGTGCCGTCGCGCATCACCGCCGTCAGCCAGAAGAAGCAGCGTGAGCTCGCCAAGGCGATCAAGCGCGCCCGCTTCCTCGGCCTGCTGCCCTACGTGGTCCGCTAATTCTTCCGAACGGGCGGTTCGCCGCCCGTTCCTTTCGCCGGCCATGACGGGCATGATCGGTTCAGCCATCAAATCCCGAGTTGAGGTCAAGGCCTCTAACTGCCGCGACAGGCAGGACAGCGACACCGGCGCTCAAGGCGCTCAAGCTTCCTGACCTGTTCCAGAGAATTCGGCGCCTGCCTTCATGGAGGGACGCCCAAACAAAAGGAACAAAACCATGGAAGTCATTCTTCTCGAACGCGTTTCCCGCCTCGGCCAGATGGGCGATACCGTCAAGGTCAAGGACGGCTTTGCCCGTAATTTCCTGCTGCCGCAGGGCAAGGCGCTGCGCGCCAACGAAGCCAACAAGAAGAAGTTCGAAGGCCAGCGCGCTCAGCTCGAAGCCCGCAATCTCGAGCGCAAGTCGGAAGCCAGCCAGGTTGCCGAAAAGCTCGACGGCAAGAGCTTCATCGCCGTTCGCTCCGCCGGTGAAACCGGCCAGCTCTACGGCTCGGTGTCGACGCGCGACATCGCCGAGCTGCTGACGGCGGAAGGTTTTTCGGTCAACCGCAACCAGATCCTGCTCAACCAGCCGATCAAGACCATCGGTCTCACCAATGTGGCGATCGCGCTGCATCCGGAAGTCGAAGTCACCGTCACGCTCAACATCGCCCGCACGGCCGACGAAGCCGAGCGCCAGGCCAAGGGCGAGACGCTGACCACCGCCGAAGCCATCTATGGCGACGACATCAACGACAATGCACGGCCGGAAAACTTCTTCGATCCGAATGCCGAGTTCGACGGCGGCGAAGACAACGCCTGATCGCGTACGGCAAGCGAGGGAGCAGCGCTCCGATCACTTTGTCGTAATCCAGCCGTTCTGGACCAATGCCCGGGCCTCTCGCCCGGGCATTTTTGTGCCAAAAGGAACTTTTCGAACCCCCATATATTGTTGCAGAATTAAGGCAGCCAGTCTGACCGTGAGGGGACACTTGGTTATGAACATTCTGCTGAAGCGCGTTCTCGACCGCCTGGTGCGCACGGGCAATCTCAAGGTAACCGGGCCAAAGGGCTCGACAGTCATCTTCGGCGACGGCAGCGGCGAGCCGGTGCACATGCATATCAAGACCCGGCATGCCGAACGCGCCATCACCTTCGATCCGATGCTGGCGGTGCCCGAATCCTACATGGAGGGCGAACTCGACATCCTCGAAGGCGGCGTGCTGGGGCTGATGCGCATCGCCTTCCAGAACATGGGCAGCGGCGGCATCGACGCGACCTGGTCGAAAGCCATCGAAGGCTTGCGCCACGCCTTCCGCCGCCTGCAGCAGATCAACACCGCCTCGCGTTCGCGCCGCAACGTGCAGCGCCACTACGATCTGTCGGGCGATCTCTACCGGCTCTTCCTCGATGAGGACATGCAGTATTCCTGTGCCTATTTCGAACAGCCTGACATGACGCTGGAAGAGGCGCAGGCCGCCAAGAAGCGCCATATCGCCGCCAAGCTCAGGCTGAAGGCCGGCCAGACCGTGCTCGACATCGGCTCCGGCTGGGGCGGGCTCGGCCTCTATCTGGCCAAGGCGTTCGACGTCGACGTCCAGGGCGTGACGCTGTCGACCGAACAGCATGGCGTAGCCACCGACCGGGCGCATGCGCAAGGCCTGGAAAGCCACGTCCATTTCGAGCTGAAGGATTATCGCGAACTCAACGAACGCTTCGACCGCATCGTTTCGGTCGGCATGTTCGAACATGTCGGCGTCAACCACTTCCGCACCTTCTTCGACAAGGCGGCAACGCTGCTGAAGCCCGATGGCGTCATGCTGCTGCACACGATCGGCCGGTCGGGTGTTCCGTGGGCGACCAGCGCCTTCGTCCGCAAATACATCTTCCCCGGCGGCTATATCCCCGCGCTCTCGGAGGTCATGCCGGCGATCGAGAAGTCGGGCCTTGTCGTCACCGACATCGAAATCCTGCGCCTCCACTATGCCGACACGCTGAAGCACTGGGGCCAGCGCTTCGCCGCCAACCGCGACAAGGCCAAGGCCATCTACGACGAACGCTTCTGCCGCATGTGGGAATTCTATCTGGCCGCTTCGGAAGCCGCCTTCCGCTGGCAGGACCTGGTCATCTTCCAGTTCCAGATCGCCAAGAAGAACGACACGCTGCCGATGACCCGCGACTACATGGCCAAATGCGAAAAGGCCTTGGAGATGCGTGACTTGGGCCGCCGCGAGGCGGCTCCCGTCGAGAAGCCAGTCAAGCCCGCCCGCCGCCGCAAGGTTGCGGAGTAGGCACGCCGTTCGCCATTGGCGCTTGCCATTCCCGGCCCCTGCCCTGAAAAAGGCCTTGTGATCGTCGCGAGGCCTTTTTCATGACTTACCTCCTCTATGCCGCCGCGGCGCTCGCCGAGATAGCCGGCTGCTTTTCGGTATGGGCCTGGTGGCGGCTGGAAAGATCGCCCTTGTGGCTGGCGCCAGGCTTCGTCTCGCTGCTTTTGTTCGCCTGGCTTCTGGCGCTGGTCGACACCAATGCCGCAGGCCGCGCCTATGCCGCTTATGGCGGCATCTACATCGCTGCCTCGCTTGCCTGGCTGTGGCTGGTGGAAGGCGTGCGGCCCGACCGCTGGGATGTTGCTGGCGCCGCACTCTGCATAGCCGGCGCGTCGCTCATCGTGCTCGCACCGCGAGGAGCATAGCGTTGGAACTGCCGGCCCCTCTTCGACAAGCCGTCGATCGCATCCTGGAAAAAATCCCTCTACCTGAGCTGAAGCAAGCGGCGAAAACCCTGTCGGACCGCTACCGTGCGGAACTGCGCGACGGCCGCCTGCACATGGCGCAGGACATGGCGGTCAAAGCTTATCTGGCGACGCGGCTGCCGGCGACCTATGCCGCGATCCGCGCCAGTCTCGGCGCACTGAACGCGACCCGGCCGGACTTCGAGCCGAAAACCCTGCTCGATGCCGGCGCCGGCCCTGGTACGGTGCTTTGGGCCACCAACGATCTCTGGCCCGACCTCGAACAGGCGGTCTTGCTGGAGGCGAGTGCGGCCGTGCGCAAGGTCGGCGAGACGCTTGCCGCCGATGCCATCACAACCCGAACCGTCTGGCGTGCCGGCGACGTCACAACGGACCTTGCCGACCTTCGGCCGGCGGACCTCGTGACCTGCGCCTATGTGCTGGACGAGATCGTGCCGGCATCGTTGCCCAAAATGGTCGACCGGCTGTGGCAGTTGACGACAGACACATTGCTGATCGTCGAGCCGGGCACGCCGGCGGGCTGGCAGCGCATTCTGGCGGTGCGCGCGCAGTTGATCGCCGCCGGGGCACATCTGCTGGCGCCTTGTCCGCACGAGGCGCCCTGCCCGCTTACCCCGCCCGACTGGTGCCACTTTTCCCGTCGCGTCGCCCGCTCGCGCCTGCACCGGCTGGCCAAGGACGCCGATGTACCGTGGGAAGACGAGAAATTCATCTTTGTCGCCGCGTCGCGCCAGCCGGCCGCCTCGCACGCCGCGCGGATCATCGCACCGCCGAAATCCGGTTCGGGCAAGGTTCTGCTCAAGCTTTGCCAGGAAGACGGCACGACCACCGAGCAACTGTTCACCAAGCGTGACGGCGCGGACTTCAAGCTGGCCCGGCGGCTGGACTGGGGCGACAGGCTGGCGTCCGAATAGAGCGCCACGGCATTCAGACAACGCCGCCCAAGAAAAATTTCGCAGCCATGTCGAATCCAGGTTGGGCCGTTCGACCATTGGCGGTCTCGGAGCTTCCGGGAAGCCAAAGCGTCAAGCAGCATTACCCAACAGGAGAAAGACAGTGAACTATATCGCAGGATTTGTCGCCGCCGTGCCCGCCGCCAGCAAGGAAACCTATCGCAGGCATGTCACCGAGGCGCTATCGGTGCTGAAGGAATTCGGCACGACCCGGTTTACGACGTGCTGAGGCGCGTCGCCCCCTCTCCGGTGGTCACGCTGAACCGTGCCGCCGCCCCTTGGCATGCGCGACGGGCCGCAAGCCGGTCTGGCGGCGATCGAAGATCGTGATGGCACAAGGCAGCCTCGATGGCTACCATCTGGCACATGCGGCGCGGGCCGATATGCAGCGGCGGCTTGGCCTGACAGAGGCAGCGAGAGCCTCCTATCGACAGGCTCTCGAACTCGCCCGCCAGCCGGCCGAACAGCGATTCATCATGTCGCGACTTGGGCGGCTCCAGTCCGGCGATTCCGGTTGGACAAGCATCGGAATTTTCTTGTTTTGTTCTTTCCGCGCCGGTATCTTCGACACTCGATTCGTCAATCGAATTTCGTACCCTGCGCGCACAAATTTTTTCGACGCTGTGAATCGTGTGCACAAGCGGGATAAGTCAAAGTTTGTTTATGCCTCATCAATCGCCTCTGCTAGCGACTGATCGGGTTTGAAATCGGGGATATCATGGCAGAGGCAGCGCGGAAATTCGGCGTGGCGGAGCAACCGCTCTATCGCGAGGCACCGAACAATATCGAGGCCGAGCAGGCGCTGCTCGGCGCGATCCTCGTCAACAACGATGCCTTCTACCGCGTCTCCGACTTCCTGAAGCCGGGCCATTTCTACGAACCCCTGCATCGCAGGATCTTCGAGATCGCGGCCGAGCTCATCCGCATGGGCAAGGTGGCGACGCCGATCACCTTGAAGACCTTTCTGCCGGCCGACGAGAAGGTCGGCGACATGACGGTGGCACAATATATCGTGCGTCTGGCGGTCGAAGCCGTCACCGTCGTCAACGCCACTGACTATGGCCGCGCCATCTACGACCTTGCCACGCGCCGCGCGCTGATCACCGTCGGCGAGGACATGGTCAACATCGCCTATGATGCGCCGGTCGACATGTCGCCTTCCGAGCAGATCGAGGACGCCGAACGCCGCCTGTTCGAACTGGCCGAAACCGGCCGCTACGATGGCGGCTTCGAGAGCTTCACCGACGCGGTCAAGACCGCCGTCGACATGGCCAATGCCGCCTATATGCGCGACGGCCATCTGTCGGGTCTTGCCACCGGCATGCGCGATCTCGATCGCCGCATGGGCGGTCTGCAATCGTCCGATTTGATCGTGCTTGCCGGACGCCCGGGCATGGGCAAGACGTCGCTCGCCACCAACATCGCCTTCAACATCGCCGAGGCCTATGTGCCGGCGCAGCAGGCGGACGGATCGTTCAAGGCGGCCAATGGCGGCGTGGTCGGCTTCTTTTCGCTCGAAATGTCGTCCGAACAGCTGGCGACCCGTATCATTTCCGAGCAGACTGAAATCTCGTCGTCAAAGATCCGTCGCGGCGAAATCAGCGAAATGGACTTCGAAAAGCTGGTCGCCTGTTCGCAGACCATGCAGAAGATCCCGCTTTTCATCGACCAGACCGGTGGTATTTCCATTGCGCAGCTGTCTGCCCGCGCGCGTCGCCTGAAGCGCCAGCGCGGCCTCGACCTGATCGTCATCGACTATATCCAGCTGATGCAGGGTTCATCCGCCAGGGCCTCGCAGAACCGCGTGCAGGAAATCACCGAGATCACCACGGGCCTGAAGGCGCTGGCAAAGGAACTGGCCGTGCCAATCATCGCGCTGTCGCAGCTGTCGCGTCAGGTCGAAAGCCGCGAAGACAAACGCCCGCAGCTCTCCGACTTGCGTGAATCCGGTTCGATCGAGCAGGACGCGGACGTCGTGATGTTCGTCTACCGCGAGGAGTATTACCTCAAGAACCGCGAGCCGAAGCTTGGCACCGAGGAATACGTCAAGTGGGAAAACGAGATGAACGAGATGCGCGGCAAGGCCGAGGTGATCGTCGCCAAGCAGCGCCACGGCCCGACAGGCTCGGTGACGCTCGCCTTCCACGGCGAATTCACCCGCTTCTCCGATCTTGCGGAAGAGCATCATATTGCGGAGAGGTTTGAGTGACCTTTTGAGACAGGCCTCGACCCTTCAAGCACCTTTGTGCGCGTATCCGACGGCAGGCCACACCTGATGGCCAAATCGCGCGTCCAGTTCATCTGCCAGAATTGCGGATCGGTGCATCAGCGCTGGGCCGGCAAATGCGATGCCTGCGGCGAATGGAACACGCTGGTCGAGGAAGGAACCTCCGGCGGCATCGGCTCGGGGCCCGCCAATACGCGCAATGCCCGCAAGGGCCGCGCGGTGGTGCTGACCACCCTTTCCGGCGACATCGAGGACGCGCCGCGCATCATCTCCGGTATTGGCGAGTTGGATCGTGCCACCGGCGGCGGCTTCGTGCGCGGCTCCGCACTTCTGGTCGGCGGCGATCCCGGCATCGGCAAGTCGACGCTGCTCACCCAGGCTGCCGCTGCGCTGGCGTCGCGAGGCCACCGCATCGTCTATGTCTCGGGCGAAGAAGCCGTCGCTCAGATCAGGCTGAGGGCGCAGCGGCTCGGCGTCGCCGACACGCCGGTGGAACTGGCCGCCGAGACCAATGTCGAGGACATCCTTGCCACGATCGCCGACGGCAAGCGGCCGGACCTGGTCATTCTCGATTCGATCCAGACGCTGTGGACCGACCTTGCCGATTCGGCGCCGGGCACGGTTACCCAGGTGCGCGCCGCCGCCCAGGCGATGATCCGTTATGCGAAATCCACGGGTGCCGCGATCGTGCTGGTCGGCCATGTCACCAAGGAAGGCCAGATCGCCGGCCCGCGCGTGGTCGAGCACATGGTCGACGGTGTGCTCTATTTCGAGGGCGAAGGCGGCCACCATTACCGCATCCTGCGCACGGTGAAGAACCGCTTCGGGCCGACCGACGAGATCGGCGTCTTCGAAATGTCGGACAAGGGTCTGCGCGAAGTCTCCAACCCGTCGGAGCTGTTTCTCGGCGAGCGGCATGCCAAATCGCCGGGTGCCGCCGTTTTCGCCGGCATGGAAGGCACAAGGCCGGTTCTGGTCGAGATCCAGGCGCTGGTGGCACAATCCTCGCTGGGCACGCCGCGCCGGGCAGTAGTCGGCTGGGACGGTGCGCGACTGTCGATGGTGCTGGCGGTGCTGGAGGCGCATTGCGGCGTTCGCTTCGGCCAGCACGACGTCTATCTCAACGTCGCCGGCGGCTACCGCATCAGCGAGCCGGCGGCCGATCTGGCGGTCGCCGCCGCACTGGTTTCCTCGCTCACCGGTCTTGCCCTTCCCGCCGATTGCGTCTATTTCGGCGAAATCAGCCTGTCGGGTGCCGTGAGGCCGGTTGCGCATGCGCAGCAGCGCCTCAAGGAAGCCGAAAAGCTGGGTTTTGGTAGCGCGGTTCTGCCCTTGGGCAGCGAGGAACTTGCCGGAGGGATCGGGGCCGGTGCTTTCCAGCCCACCGAGCTTGCCGACCTCGTCGCGCGCATAGCCGGCTCACGTCGAAGCCGCGTGGACGAAGAAGAATGACACGGCTCGCCGAGCCGTGAAAAAGAGATCGGAGCGGGGCGAAAGACATGCCGATTACGCTGCTTGACGGAATCCTGGTCGGCTTCACCCTGGTCTCGGCGATGCTCGCCATGGTTCGCGGCTTTTCCCGCGAAGTCCTATCGGTCGTCTCGTGGGCGGCGGCAGCGGCGGCGGCTTTCTTCTTCTACAAGCCGGTCCTGCCCTATCTGAAGCCCTACATCGAGAATGAGAAGATCGCCATGGCGGCCTCCGCCGGCGTCGTCTTCATCGTCGCGCTGATCGTCGTGTCCGTCATCACCATGAAGCTCGCCGACTGGATCATCGATTCGCGCATCGGCGCACTCGACCGCACGCTCGGTTTCCTCTACGGCGCCGCGCGCGGCATCCTGGTCGTCGCGGTGGCGCTTTTGTTCTTCAACTGGCTGGCCGGCGCCAAGGCCCCGGCCTGGGTGACCGACGCCAAATCACGGCCATTGCTGGAATCGATCGGCGCCAAGATCGAGAACCTGCTGCCCGCCGACACCGAAAACGCAATCCTCAAGAAGCTCAGCCCGAAAGCGGGTGGCGAGACTCCGGCCGCCCCGGATGCGCCAGCGGCGGATGTGCCGGCACCAGGTGACGATGCAAATGCGCCGGCCCCGGACGACAATGACGCTGGTCCCGCGGACAACGCAGCCAAGCCAGCACCGGCAGCACCGGCAAACTGACCCCCGAAAGGGCGCCTGAACAGACGATGGTGTGAACGACTGCACGGCGCGCGTTGCTTTCGACGCGAACCCGCATTATATGGCGATTTTAGCGGAGCTTAAGATGGCAGACGCAGACGACGTGCTTTCCGCCGAGGCCGACGACCATTTCCATGACGAATGCGGTGTGTTCGGCATCTTCGGCCGGCAGGACGCAGCGGCAATCGTCACTCTCGGCCTGCATGCGCTGCAGCATCGGGGCCAGGAAGCGGCAGGCATCGTTTCCTATGACGGCAGCCAGTTCCATGTCGAACGCCATGTCGGCCTGATCGGCGACACTTTCACGAAACAGCGCGTCATCGACAGCCTGCAAGGTAACCGCGCCATCGGCCATACGCGCTACGCCACGACAGGCGGCGCCGGCATGCGCAACATCCAACCCTTCTTCGCCGAGTTGGCCGATGGCGGCTTCGCTGTCGCCCACAATGGCAATTTGACCAACGCCATGACGGTGCAGCGCGCGCTGCAGAAGCAGGGCGCGATCTTCTCCTCGACCTCCGACACCGAGACGCTTCTGCATCTGGTTGCGACCAGCAAGGAACGCGACCTCAACTCGCGCTTCATCGACGCCGTACGGCAGGTCGAAGGCGCCTTCTCGCTGGTGGCGATGACGGCCAAGAAGATGATCGGCTGCCGCGATCCGCTCGGCATCCGCCCGCTGGTGCTGGGCGACCTCGACGGCGCCTGGATCCTCGCTTCCGAGACCTGCGCGCTCGACATTATCGGCGCGCGTTTCGTGCGCGACCTGAAACCCGGCGAGATGGTCGTCGTCACCTCCAAGGGCATTGAAAGCCTGTTCCCGTTCGAGCCGCAGAAGACCCGCTTCTGCATCTTCGAATACGTCTATTTCGCCCGGCCGGATTCTTCGGTCGAAGGCCGCAACGTCTACGAGGTGCGCAAGCGCATCGGCGCCGAGCTGGCACAGGAAAACCCGGTCGAGGCCGACATCGTCGTGCCGGTGCCGGATTCCGGCACGCCGGCGGCGATCGGCTTCAGCCAGGCGGCCGGTATTCCGTTCGAGCTCGGCATCATCCGCAACCACTATGTCGGCCGTACCTTCATCCAGCCCGGTGATTCGATCCGCCACATGGGCGTCAAGCTGAAGCACAACGCCAACCGCCGCATGATCGAGGGCAAGCGCGTGGTGCTGGTCGACGATTCGATCGTGCGCGGCACCACCAGCCAGAAGATCGTGCAGATGGTGCGCGACGCCGGCGCCCGGGAAGTGCATATGCGCATCGCTTCGCCGCCGACCAGCGCATCCTGCTTCTACGGCGTCGACACGCCGGAGAAATCGAAGCTCCTGGCTTCGCGCATGTCGGTGGAAGAGATGGCCGAATTCATCCGTGTCGATTCGCTCGGCTTCCTCTCCATCAACGGCCTCTACCGCGCCGTCGGCGAGGCCAGCCGCAACGATGAGCAACCGCAGTTCTGCGACGCCTGCTTCACCGGCCAGTATCCGACCCGCCTGCTCGACTTCGAAGGCCACGACAATGTGCGCACGCTGTCGCTGCTGGCGAACAGTGGGGCGTAGGCCAGACCTTACGGAAATTCTCGCATGACCCTCAACCTTACCGGCCGCGTCGCGGTCGTCACCGGCGCCTCGCGCGGCATCGGCTATTTCATCGCCAGGGAACTGGCCGCCGCCGGTGCGCATGTCATCGCGGTTGCGCGCACGGTCGGTGGGCTGGAGGAACTCGACGACCAGATCAAGGCGGCCGGCGGCCAGGCGACGCTGGTCCCGCTCGACCTCGCCGACATGGCCGGCATCGACCGGCTGGGCGGCGCCATCCATGAGCGCTGGGGCAAGCTCGACATCCTCGTCGCCAATGCCGGCGTGCTCGGCGTCATCTCGCCGATCGGCCATGTCGAGGCCAAGACCTTCGAAAAGGTGATGACCATCAACGTCACCTCGACCTGGCGGCTGATACGCTCGGTCGACCCGCTGCTCAGGCTTTCCGATGCCGGCCGGGCCATCATCCTGTCGTCCAACGCGGCGCATTCGGCGCGCGCCTTCTGGGCGCCCTACGCGGCATCGAAGGCGGCGGTCGAGACCATGATGCGCTCCTGGGCGCATGAGACGCAAAGCCTGCCGCTGCGCGTCAATGCCGCCGACCCGGGCGCCACGCGCACCGCCATGCGGGCCCAGGCCGTGCCCGGCGAGGATCCGGAGACGCTGCCGCATCCTTCAGAGATCGCCAAGCGCATCGTGCCGTTGGCCAGCCCGGAGCTGAAAGAGACCGGGCTGATCTTCCAGGCCAAGCACAACCGCTTCGTCGCTTACAGGCAGCCCGAATAAATTCACACCTTGGTTTGACGGCTCCCGGATCGCTTGGTGGCCTATGTCAGGGATTAAAAGACCCTCCGGCTACGTTCTTCGAACGTAGGACATTCGAAACCGGAGGATCGATATGCGCAGACTTCTTCTCGTTGCCGCTACTGCCTTTGTGGCCGCTCTCGGCGCGACATCAGGTGTGGCCGTCTCGCAAGATGCCAAGATGAGTTTCTTCATCACCAGTGTCGGCTCCGGCAAGGGCGCCGATCTCAGCGGCCTGAAGGGTGCCGACGCGCATTGTGCTTCGCTGGCCGAAGCCGCCGGCGTCATCGGCAAGAGCTGGCATGCCTATCTGTCGACCAGCGCCGAGGATGCCCGCGACCGCATCGGCAAGGGTCCTTGGTTCAACGCCGAGGGCGTCAAGATCGCCGACGATGTCGCTTCGTTGCACAGCGACGCCAACGGCATCACCAAACAGACGGCGCTCAACGAAAGGGGCGAAGTGGTCAATGGCCGCGGCGACACGCCGAACCGGCATGACATGCTGACCGGGTCGAAGCCCGACGGCACCAGGATCGCCGACCAGACCTGCGGCGACTGGACGATGAGCGGCGCCGAAGGGGCGGCGATGATGGGTCACCACGACCGCACCGGGCTCGACGATTCGGCGGCGGCAAAGTCGTGGAATTCCTCGCATGCCTCACGCGGCGGCTGCAGCCAGGAGGCCCTGAAGGGTACTGGCGGCGACGGGTTGTTTTACTGCTTTGCAACCAACTGAGCAGCGTAGGTCGCAAACCCTACTCAGAGATCCGCCACATCATCACGCGGCTGTGATCTGAGGGGGAAAAGCTGCGCGGCGGTCATCCTTTCGTCATTTCCCCGGAGTTGTTAGGATCGTAGCGACTCCCACAACAGCGAGAGCCCAAACTGGGCAGAACAAGGAAACTCCCATGGCTACCACCGCAGCATTGGTCTGGTATCTGGTAATCGCCGGCCCACAGGGCGGCATGGTGGTGCTGCCCAGTACCTTCGACAAGCGCGAACAGTGCACCGCCGCCATCACCGAATATCAGAAGCAGCCGACACCGGCGGGCTGGTCGGTGCAGTGCGTGCCGAGCGCCTCGCCCTTCACCGACGAGGGCGATGCCGAGGAACCGGCCGCGCAGTAGGGATTTGATGCAATAGGGCCCGCGGCCGCTTGCCGCGGGCCTTCTGATTTCAGCGCCGGGCACTCACTGTCAATTCCGGCTTCTGGCTGATGGTCTGGAACACCACGCAATAGCGCTCGGTCAGCTTCAGCAGTGCATCGATGCGCTCCTGCGGTTCATCCGTGTCGAGAGCGAAATTGAGCCGGATGGCACGAAAACCGACCGGCGCGTCCTTGGCGACACCGAGCGTGCCGCGAAAATCGAGATCGCCTTCGGCTTCCACCGTGGCGGCGCCGAGCTTGAACTCGAGCGCCGTCGCCACTGCCTTCAACGTCACCCCGGCGCAGGCCACCAGTGCTTCCAGCAGCATGTCGCCGGAGCAGAGTTCGAGCCCCGAGCCGCCGGTTGCCGGATGCAGGCCGGCGATGGCGATCGCCCTGCCCGTCTCGACCTTGCAGGCCACCGACTGATCGTCGATCGAGCCCTTCGCTCTCAGCGTGATCAGTGCCTGCGAGGCGTCGTCGCGGTAAGCCTGCTTCAGCGGCGCCTGCATGGCCTTGAGTGCGGTTGCATCCATTTTCGTTGCCTCTTTCGCTTTGCGGCCAGCGAGCAGCATGGCTTCGTCAGATATCAGATATAAGTGCCGATCGCGTCCTGGAAGCAAGCAATCCCTGCCCCAATGCAAGCTCAGGGCTGGCGTAGCGCTGTGTCGGCTTTCACCCGTATAGCTGGGAGCCGAGGCCTGATTTCGCAGAGTTCCTCAAGCTATTCCTGTCGCTTCCCGCACCTTTGGTCCGCGCCTTATGGCCGATGTCGCCATTCTCGAAACACGCGAAAGGGTTCTCGCCGGAATCCTGCTGACCGGTGCTGCCTATCTCCTATTTTCGACGCAGGACGCCTCGATCAAGCTGCTGGTTACCGGAATGACGGTCTGGCAGATCATGTTCTTCCGCAGCATCACCATTCTAGGCGCCTGCGCGGCGATCGGCGGGCCACAGCTGTTTGCCGACACGGTGCGCTCGCAGATCGTGCGGCCGATGCTGGTGCGCAGCGCGTTCACGCTAGCCGCCTGGCTCTGTTACTACAACGCCGCGCGCAGCCTGCAACTCGCCGAGCTGACCACCGTCTACTACGCAGCGCCGATCATCGTCACCGTGTTTTCGGTGTTCCTGCTCGGGGAAAAGGTGCCGATGTCGCGCTGGCTGGCGGTTTTGATCGGTTTTGCCGGCGTTTTCGTCGCTTGCGACCCGACCCATCTCGGCCTGTCCGTGCCGGTGCTGCTGGTGCTGGCGGCCGCCCTATTGTGGGCCATCGCCATCGTGCTCCTGCGCAAGACCGCGCTTGCCGAGCGCTCTATGATCCAGCTTCTCCTCAACAATTTCTATTTCTTGGTGTTTTCGACGGTGCCGGCGCTGTTGTGGTGGCATACGCCTGATCTGGCCCAGTTGCTGCTTCTCGCCAGCGTCGGCGCGCTTGGCGGTCTGGCGCAATATCTCCTCTTCGAAGGCATGAAGCGCACGCCGGCATCGATCCTCGCGCCTCTCGAATATAGTTCGCTGTTATGGGCGTTCGCGCTCGGCTTCGCGATCTGGGGCGACGTGCCGCGCCGCGAAGTGTTTCTGGGTGCCTCCCTGATCATCGCCGCCGGGCTGCTGATCGTCGGCGGCGAGCATTTCCGCAAGCGGCTGTGATGGGGATGACACTCACTGCTGACCCTACGATGTCAGGACCGGACGGGGTAGGTTGTCGGCATGACTGACGTCGCAGCTGCCAAACCCGAAGCCTCCGAACGTACACTTGGCATCATATTGGTGTCGTCATCTGCCGCGGTGTTCGGCCTGACCGGCGTCTTGACCAAGTCGATCCACGCCGATCCGCTGACCATCACCTGCTGGCGCGGCTTTGTCGGCTCGATTCTGATCAGCCTCTATGTGCTGTGGCGCCGTCACCGCTCGGGCAACCGCGGCACGCTGCGGCTTGGCTGGCGCGGCTGGCTGCTGGCAGTGGAAGGAGCGCTGGCCAGTATCGCCTTCATCTCGGCGTTCAAATTCACCTATGTCGCCAATGTCGCGGTCATCTATGCGACGTCGCCCTTCATTGCTGCCCTGCTGGCCTGGGTGCTGGTGCGCGAGCCTTTCCGCCTGCAAACGATGCTTGCGGCCGCCGTATCGTTGTGCGGCGTGGCCATCATGGTCTGGTCGGGCTTCGGCACCGGCAATCTGTTCGGCGATGGCCTGGCGCTGCTGATGACGGCCGGCAGCGCGCTCTACATGATCATGGTGCGCGCCTTCCGTGACACGCCCGTTGTGTGGGCCGGCGCGGTTTCAGCCTTCCTGCTGTTCATATTCGGCTGGTTCGTCACCGATCCCCTGGCGGTTTCGGCAAGGGACGCCGTTCTGCTCGTCACCTTCGGAGCATCCTTCGCATTGTCGTCGATCCTCTGGACGGAAGGCGCACGGCTCATCCCGGCGCCCGAATCCGGCTTGCTCGGCTCGGCGGAAGTGCCGTTCGCGATCCTGTTTGCCTTTCTTTTCCTGGCCGAGATACCGCCTCTCGCCAGTATGGTCGGTGGCGCCATCGTGCTCTGCGCGGTGTTCGCCCATGCAGGCCGCGACTGGCTGACAGCCCGCTCGCAGCAGGCTGCGTCAAATATTTCTTAAAAAAGTGACGCAGTCACGGAACCATCATCGGACTCAGACATTATTGGTGCGACGGGCCACCCCCCGAG
>NZ_NSFV01000030.1 GCF_002295115.1 Mesorhizobium sp. WSM4311
TGGTGTGGATCTGCTTGATTTCGAGCTGCATGTGCTCGCGCAATTTCTTGTCGAGCGCGCCGAGCGGCTCGTCCATCAGCACCAGGCTCGGCTCGAACACCAGCGCGCGTGCCAGCGCCACGCGCTGCTGCTGTCCGCCGGAAAGCTGCGCCGGCCGGCGCTCGCCGAACTGCCTGAGCCGCACCATATCCAGCGCGCGGCCCACGCGAGTTGCGATGTCGGCCTTGCTGACCTGGCGAACGGAAAGGGGGAAGCCGACATTCTCCTCAACGGTCATGTGCGGAAACAGTGCGTAGTTCTGGAAAACCATGCCGATATTGCGTTGGTAGGGCGGCAGCCGGTCGACCGGCTGCCCTTCCAACGCGATCGTGCCATGCGTCGGCCGCTCGAAGCCGGCCAGCATATTGAGCGTCGTCGTTTTGCCGGAGCCGGAGGGGCCAAGCAACGTCAGGAATTCGCCGCGCGCCACGCTAAGGTTCATCCGCGTTACCGCGAAGGTCCGGCCGTCATAGGACTTCTCGACATCGGCGAATTCCACCAATCCCCGGCCGGCAGCGCCGGCTTGGGGGGCGGATGCCTCCATCGCGGGGGCGGCCGCCAGTGCCACCCGGCGGGCGCTCATTGCTCGCCGCTCCCGGCATTGCTGCCGATGCGGCCAATCGATTCGACATACGGCTTGTGATCCATGTCTCTGCCTCCCCGGAACGGCCTGCCTCCGGGCAGGTCGCTCGAACTTGTATGGTCACACAATTAACTCGAAATGGACCATAGATGTAGACAACTTTGTCCGTCAAGCCGATTTCTGTGGGGTTGTGTGATAACCTTTACAAGGTATCTTGCGGTCGCACACCAGACAAGCTCTATTGTACGGAGCATTGTCTTATGCTAGATGCGCCAGCAGTGAGACCTCAGCCGTAGTCGAATTCCCGCATGCTCCAAGATCTCCGCCTCGCCGAGGATGAAAGTCCGGTCTACCGCCGTCTTGCCGACGCGATCGCGGAACGCATTGCCGCCGGCACGCTGGCGGTCGGTGACCGTCTGCCGCCGCAGCGCGAGATCGCCCGGGCACTCGGCATCAACGTCACCACCGTGACACGAGCGCTGTCGACGTTGCAGGAGCAGGGTCTACTCGAAGCGCGGCCGGGGCGTGGCACCACCGTCGCCACCCGCGACGCCGCCGAAAGGCCCGGCTTCGTGTCGGCGCCGAGCGACCAGAGCGGCATCATCGACCTTTCTGTCAACCGGCCGGCCACGTCCGCCTATCTCGATGCTGTGGCGACACTGCTGCCGCGCCTGTCCAAGGACCGGCACTACGCCGCACTGCAGGATTACCACCCGCCGGAAGGCCCGCTGTGGGCGCGTGCTGCGATTGCCGACTGGCTGAAATCCGTCGCCGGCGATGGCGAACCCGGCCGCGTTGTGCTGGCCGCCGGCGCGCAGCATGGCCTCGACTGCGTGCTCGGCGCAGTCGCCAGGCAAGGCGAGGTGGTGCTGGCCGACGAGGTGACCTATCAGGGCATTAATGCGCTGTGCCGCGTGCACGGGCTGGATCTGCGAGGCGTCGCCATGGACCGCGGCGGGATGCGGCCCGAGGCCTTCGACGCTGCCTGCGCGCAATTGCGTCCGCGCGCGGTCTTCCTCGTGCCGACGCTGCACAACCCGACGACCATTACGCTGAGCGATGAGCGCCGGCACGAGCTCGCCGCAGTCGCCCGCCGCCACAATGTGCTGATCATCGAGGACGACGTCTACCGGCAGCTGGCCGACGATCCTCCGCCATCTTTCGCCAGTCTCGAGCCGGAGCTGACGATCCATCTCGGCGCGCTGTCAAAATGCCTGGCGCCTGGCCTGCGTCTCGGCTTCGTCATCGCTCCGCGTCCCATTGCTGGCCAGGTCGCGGCGGCGCTGCGTATCAATTGCTGGAGCATCAGCCCGCTGACGGCGCTGATCGGCGCCAGATTGATCGAGGAAGGCGCGGCAGCGCGCATCATCGAAATCCAGAAGCAGGAATTGCGCCAGCGCCAGGCCGTCTTAAGCGAAATCCTCGGGGGCTTCGACATCCAGAGCCATCCGACCTCGACCCATGCCTGGCTGCGTCTGCCTGAGCCCTGGCGTGGGGCCGGTTTCGCCCGCACCTGTCTCGAGCGGGGCGTGGCCGTTCTACCCGGCGACGCCTTCGCGGTCGGGCGCGAACCGGTGCAGCACGGCGTGCGCATCAATGTCGGCGCGGCGCGATCGCAGGACGATTTGCGCACGGCGCTTACCACGATGGCCGAATTGCTGGCCGCTGGCCATCTGCAACTGCCCGGCTTCGTCTAGGAATATCAGGTGGCGACAACCAGCAGCGTTGAAATCGCCGTTGTCGGCGCCGGCGTCGTCGGCCTGGCGACGGCGTTGCGGCTCGCCGGCGAAGGCCGCGAAGTCGTGCTCATCGATCCCAACGAGCCAGGTTCCGGCGCTTCGTTCGGCAATGCCGGAACGATCGCCGAATATGCCTGCATGCCGGTCGGCAACCCGGGCGTGCTGCGCGCGCTGCCGAAGCTGCTTCTTGATCCCGACAGTCCATTCGCATGGCGCTGGGCAGCACTTTTCCAGCTTGCGCCTTGGCTGGTCCGTTTTGTCAGGCAGTCGTTCCCCGAGCCCACCCGCGCCAACGCGCTGGCGCTCGCCGGGCTGCTGGCAGAAGCCCTTGCCGGCTTGGGAGGAAATGGTGCAGGAGGCTGGCCTGCAGGACCTGATGCGCCGCAATGGCTGCCTGTACATCTATCGGCATGAGAGCGATTTTGCCGGCGCGGCCGCCGGACGATCCTTGCGTGCGGAACTTGGCGTCCACCAGGAGGTCTTGACTGCCGAACAGGTGGCGGGCCTGGAGCCGCGGCTGGCGGACATCGAGGCCCGCGGTCTGTATTTCCCGGATTCGATCAATGTCAGCGATCCGAAAGCCATGCTGGCGCGGCTAGCCGCCGCCGCGACTGCCCGCGGCGTCCAATTGCTGCGAGCGAACGTGGCGAGCCTCTCGGCGGAGGCCAGCGGGGTTCGGCTGAGCGGCCCAGGGCTTGGCATCACCGCGCGGACGGTCGTGATCGCGGCTGGTGCCCGCTCGCGGGCACTTGCCACGCAGGCCGGCGATCGGATCCCGCTGGAAACCGAGCGCGGCTATCACCTGGAATTTCCCACCGACACGCCGCTCCTCAACCGACCCGTGTGTCCGATCGATCTGGGATTCTACATGACGCCGATGGACGGCAGGCTGCGCATTGCTGGTACGGTCGAGCTCGGGGGGCTAGTGGCGCCGCCAAATCCGCGCCGGCTGGCGCTGCTGGATCGCGGTGTGCGGCAATTCTTTCCCGAGCTTGGCCGGCCATCCTCCGAATGGCTGGGCTTCCGGCCGTCGCTGCCGGACTCGCGTCCGGTCATCGGCCGGTCCCGCCGTAGCCCAGGCGTCGTCCATGCGTTCGGCCACGGCCATCTAGGGCTGACGTTGGCGCCGATCACGGCGCGCCTTGTCGCCGACCTGATCGCCGGGCGAGGCGATCCCGTGTATTATCAAGCTTTTGCGCCAGACCGATTCAGCGTATGAAGTGAGGTTTACGCGCCCCCGTCTGCTCTTTGGCCTCGTAATCGCCCCGGCGCGGCACACTTAGGAAGCCGATCAACCCTATCGGGCTGATGCTTTTACTTGGGGTCAGTGGTTTTAGGAATCTTTTTCCAAAACCACTGCGCACTTTGAAGGATATGCATTAGGTCGCATGGCAGATGCCTGACAGGCTCGGGCCTGTCGCGGAACTGCGCGTTGCCACCAGCGAAGCATCCCCATCGCATACTTCCCAACGCGTGTGAGCGCCAGCGCGCCAAAACCGAAGGTGGAGAAGGTTCTTCCCCAGTCGCAGATCCCTTAAGGTCATCTCGGGCATCCAGTCGGGCAGTTTCGGGTCGATGTACAACCTCCCGTTCGCAGCGTCCGGTTGGATCCCGCCGATCGCCTGTAGAAAGGAGAAGCATGAGCCTGCAGCCCATGCCTGCGGAACGTTCGCCCTCTTGTACTGGACTGGAAACGTCGTAGGCGTCCGCGTCGCCCCGGCGTAAAGTTCGGGCATGCGATGCTGCATGAAGTAGCTCGCTGCACCGCTCACGTCTCCGGCGATACGAGCAGCTTCTTTGAAAAATCCATAGCGCCGAAAACCGAGCGCGATCAGCCCGTTGTCATGGGGCCAGACGGAGCCTCTTTGATAAGAATGCGGATTATAGGCTCGATGTTCGGCCGAAAGCGTCCGGATGCCCCAGCCGCTCCACATGTCGGGCATCATCAATCTCTGCACCACCCTGGCGGCCCGCTCGGGTGCGACAATACCGGACCAAAGACAATGACCGGGATTGGAGGTGACGCTCAGAACCGGTTTCTTCTTCCCATCCAACGCGAAGGCATAGAAACCCGACGCCTGATCCCAGAACACGTCGTTGAACCGTTCGAACAACGTTTTGGCCTTGGCCCTAAGCTGCCTGGCGCGATCATGGTCGCCTCTGGCATCGTAGATTTCAGCCATGCGCTGCCAGGCATCGTAGACATAGCCCTGCAACTCGCAAAGAGCCTTCGGTCCCTTGACCGGAGTGCCGTCGGGATAGACGACGGCATCGTCGGCGTCCTTCCAGCTTTGGTTCTCGTAGCCTGCGTTTGAGCGCGTTCCATATTCCTGGAACCCATCGCCGTCGCGATCGCCATAGCGATCGATCCAATCCAGGCACCTCTCGGCGGTTTCGATGTGCCGCTCTATCAAACTGTCATCCCCCGTACAGCGCCAAGCGTTGTGAAGCACAATCAGATAGAGGGGCGTTGCGTCGGCAGTGCCATAATAGGGTGTATGTGGAATGAGATTGAAATGTGCGAGTTCGCCGGTACGAAGCTCATGCATGATCTTGCCCGGCTCCGCATCCCGATAGTCGTCCAGTGAGGTGGCCTGGAAGCGAGCTAGAACATCCAGGGCACCTCGCGCGAAATCAGGATAAACAATGGCATTCTGAAGCGAGACGATCAGACTGTCGCGACCAAACAGCCCGATGAACCAAGGCAAACCGGCGGCCGGAACATACTCGAGCTGGTCCGTGCCTTCGATCGGCAGTCGAAGTGCCGCCATGTCTTCGATCGCCTGATTGTAGAGCTGCTGGAATTCGCCATTCGGGGTGCTCAGCTTGCATACCATGCTGCGCCAGGCGGAGACCCGTTTTGCGGCTTTCGAACCCAAGCAGTTGTCGACGCAAGCGCGTGGAGCACGAGACCTCTTCCTGCCTTGCCCAAAGTCGTAGAGCAGGCAAGCATGCCAGGTCGCGCCAGGGTCGAGCTTGACGTCGAAAGATACCCTCCCGTTGGCATAGACAGGCTTCGTTGGAGTTCTGTGTACCGTGATGGTGATAGCCCGTCTGAAATCCTGGTTGATGTAGGACGTGCGAAGGCGCGCGCTTCCGGGCGTCCATTTCGTGGCGATCCGACCACGGCGAACAACTGAGTCGGCCTCGACTTCGAAGAGATCGGCGAAGTCACAACGTATGCCGACCTCCAGATTGAATTGCACCGAATCTGTCCCGTGATTCACCAGGTCAAAGTCTTCATGCAACCCACCGTGACCCAGAGCCCGACCGAGGGTCAGCCCCAGATCACCGGCCTCTACTGGACCGGTTTCGGTCTTGAAGGGCCGATTTACGAGATAGATCTTGGCGGCGAAGTGGGTGATGTTCCCGGAGTTGAGCAGATCCCAAGGCTCTCCGTTGGCATAGAGCTGCCAACTGGAAACCAGGCGGGTATCCGAGGCATACAGACCTTGGTGTGTGGGCCAGGTGATCTGGCCATCCTGATCGGTGACCAAGAAGCCAAAGCCGTCGTTGAGTGCCAACCGCGGCGGTCCGATCGCAATTTCCAGGCTCATGTTCGAGGTGCCTCTTTCTCGGCCAGAACAGCGGTACTGGCAGGGTAGGTGGGCCAGGCAAAAAGCACTCCGCACTCAACGGTGAGGGTTGCTCACGGCCCTCCGCCCTCCAAGAAACCCACCCTTCCGGTGCGCCGGCTCCGAGGAACCGGCGCACCGGAAGGTCAAACTGTCTCCAAAACTGATCCCCAGTTGTGGAACCAGGGTCAGCCCTTGGCAACAGGCAGGGCGACAAAGCGGTTGCTATCGTTGCGGGTGATCTGCATCAGCACTGCCTTGCGCCCGGACTTCATCGCATCGGCCATCGCCTTGGTGACGTCGTCGGTGCTGTTCACCGCGGCCGAATTGATCGTGGTGATGACATCGCCGGGCTGGACGCCGCGGTCGGCAGCGGCCCCGTCGGGATCGACATCGGTGACCACCAAGCCCTTGCCATCATCCGACTTGGTGACGGTGAGGCCCAGATCGGTCAACGTCTCAGCCTTGGCGGCGGGGGCCACCTGCTTGCTGTTGTCGTCCGAGGCCTGCTTGTTGCTCGAAGGCAGCGTGCCGAGATCGACCTTGACCGTCTCGTTCTTGCCGTTGCGCCAGACGGTGACGTCGACCGACTTGCCGGGCGCATAGGCGCCGATCATGCGGGCGAGTTCCTTCGGCGACGCGACGTCCTTGCCGTCGACCTGGGTGATCACGTCGCCAGCCGTGATGCCGGCCTTCTTGCCAGGACCGGCGTCCTGGGCGCTGGATACCAGCGCACCCTTGCCAGATTTCAGACCGAGCGACTCGCCGATGTCCTTGGTGACCGGCTGGATCTCAACGCCGAGCCAGCCACGCTGGACGGAGCCGTTCTTCATCAGGTCCTGGACGACTTGCTTGGCGGTCGAGGCCGGGATGTCGAAGGCGATGCCGACACTGCCGCCCGAGGGCGAGAAGATGGCGGTGTTGATGCCGACCACCTGGCCGTTGAGGTCGAAGGTCGGGCCGCCCGAATTTCCGCGGTTGACCGGGGCGTCTATCTGGATGAAGTCGTCATAGGGACCGGCCCCAATGTCGCGGCCGCGAGCCGAGACGATGCCTGCGGTGACGGTGCCGCCTAGGCCGAACGGATTGCCTACGGCGACCACCCAGTCGCCGATGCGGATTTTGGAGTCGTCGGCGAAGTCGACATAGGTGAACTTGTTGCCGCCGCCGTCGACCTTCAGTACGGCCAGATCGGTGCGCGGGTCTGCGCCGATGAGCTTGGCGTCCAATTCTTTGCCATCGTCGGTGACTACGCTGAAGTCAGAGCCTTCCGACACGACGTGGTTGTTGGTGACCAGATAGCCATCCTCGGAGATGAAGAAGCCGGACCCCTGAGCGATCGGGCGCGGCTCGCCATGGTCGCGATGGTCGAAAGGCCGCATGCCGAATTGCTGGCCTCCCTGGCCGCCAAAGCCGCGGAACTCCTTGAAGAAGCGTCGCAGTTGCGGATTGTCGGGAAGATTGTCCATTCCCTCGGAACCCCAGTCGGAGCCATTGTCGGCCGTCGGCTGAATCTTGGCCTTGACCCTGACACTAACCACGGCAGGCGAAACGCGTTCCACGAGATCGGCGAAGCCGGGGACCTGCGCGGTCTGGACGTGTACGGCATCGGCCAGAACGGGTGCTGTACCCGTGGCAAGGGCGCCTAAGCCGATCGCCCCGGTAATAGCCAGGGAAGCAGCGGTAGCCATCAAGCGTTTGCGGGTGCTGGAAGATACACTGGAGAAGGTTTTCATGATTTCGCATCCTCTATCAATAACCTCGCCCTGAAAGGGCGTCGTGCTGAAAAGAATAGAGAGGCGCACATTACGACGTCATTGCCATTGCATGAATATTTCGTAACGTTGGCTGAATAATCTATCCAGGCGTTCCCTTGAGATGATCGCATGCTGACGACTGCCGCGACGGTCGGAATCTTCCATTGCTGAGTTGCTTCCCGTGCTCGAATGTGAATAGCAACAGAAGTGCTGCGATCATGCCGTGGCCGCGTTTGCCGCGTGGCTGCGTCGGACTCCAGCCCGGTGTGCTGTCGACGAGCGCTACATCCTGGCAGCGACCCTCCTGTTGAAACCAGCCAGGATCTGCTCGGCCAAACGGGCATAGTTGCCATCAAAGTGATAGTCGCCGCTTGTCTTGATCACCTCGACACCTCTCGAGGAGAGCGCGTCGCAGAATGATGCCAGCGGCCAAGCTCTCCTCTTCGAGAATATCGGCGACATCACCGACCCTGACCCCCGAGTTGGTGTGAGCCCTCGCCAGTTCCCGTGCCTTGGATCGCGTCTGCGATCTCGCCCGGGTGAGTGCCGGCAGAGAATTTCTCCCGAATACCGCAGCCTTTACCCCAAATTTGGCAGACATTCGGCCTACCTGTTATCTCGCAGCTTTGGCAGGTTCTAATTTGAAGCTCGCCCGTCATCAGCGCCAGCTGGTGAATCGTTTGCTGGCCGCTTCTGCTCAATCCAATCGCGCCAGTGGGTCGGGTGAATATCGACTGGAACCCCGATGATGGCATTCCTCCATCCCATTTCGGTTCGCTCACACGGAAACACAAGCGAGTGCGCGCCTTCTTCGTCCAGAACTGCCAGTTCCAGAATCCGTGAAAATGGTGCGGTGACGATTGGCTGCCACATGTTCGCAGAATGTGCCGAATTCTTGCGCCGGCTTTGATTCCGATCAATCGCGACAGACGTTCCGCGGGACATGGGCGATCTGCGGAACGCTTCCCTCACGGGTGAGTGCCGTCGTTGAGGCCTCGATTGGATGCCCTACCCGATGTCACCCTTAACGAGTCGGCCCAAGCCTTCCGGCAGTTGATCATTTCGGAAGACTACCGTCGAACCTTGCGCAAGCGGCTATCGGACCGTGGCCGATCCGTGGTCCGATTGGCGGTGTCGTCACACCGCATGCTTAAGCAATTCCGGGAAAAGTGTGAACCGGTCCTCCGTCCGGAATTGGGTCAAGACAAAGATAGAGCGGTTCGGCGATTCCGTGAGTTTCCGTGAAACGCCGAAAACCGCTCTTAGGCCCTGGCCACACGCTTTCTCTTTGCTTCGGCGCAGCGGGCCCGGAACTCGTCGACCTCGGCCTCCGTGAGGTGCTCGATACCGATAAAGTCGTTCTTGGCTCGGCCCGAACGGATCAGCTCGTCGAGCTTGGCCTGAATGGCCGCCCCGTCGCGGTTCTGGGTGTTCTGGATCAGGAACACCATCAGGAACGTGATGATCGTGGTGCCGGTGTTGATGACGAGCTGCCAGGTTTCGGAATAATGAAAAACCGGCCCGGTTGCTGCCCAGATCAGAACCGAGACCAGGCAAAGGGCGAAAGCCCAAGGCCTGCCGGTGGCGTGCGCGACGGCCTCCGCCATACGGTTGAATGCTTTTTCCATACCATGATCTCGATTGCAGGCGTGAGCTCCAAGGATGTGAATGTCGGGGCTCGGGGACGACAGAGTTGAGGGGAGACTCCGCCTCCGCCCTAGGCCGCTTCGGCGGCGACGTTGACGGCGGATTCGGCAAGCTCGGTGAGCACGGCGTCCGTCTCTTTCTCCTCGCCCAGCGTCTTGTCGAGAAGATTGACTGCCTCGGTAAGACCGAGCTCGGAGGCCCAGGTTCTGAGCGTGCCATAGCGCGAGATTTCATAGTGCTCGACCGCTTGCGCCGCCGCCAGCAAGCCGGCATCGAGCGACGGCGAGCCCTTGTATTCTTCCATGATCTCGGCGCCTTCCTCTGCAATGCCCACAATGGCGGCGCACGTCTTGCCGACCGGCTTCTTCTCGATCACCTCGAACACCTCCTCGAGGCGTGCGACATGCTCCTCGGTCTGGCCGCGATGCTTTTCGAAGGCAGCCTTTAGGTCATTGCTTTGCGCCGCCTTGGCCATCTTGGGAAGCATCGCCAGAATCTTCTTCTCAGCGAAATAGATGTCCTTCAACGTGTCGTGAAAAAGTTCATTCAGGCCCTTCTTCGAGGCCGTTTTCGTGGTCGCCATGTCTCGAATCTCCTGGTGGGTTGGTCAGCCTCAACTCGATGCGAGACGACTTGTTCCTAAAAGAATTCAGCCATGGGAAAGGCCGAAAACCATCATTTGTTATTGACTACGATCGACCGTCATTTCGGCTGAGGTCTGGCGCGGGGGAAGGAATACTGCTGGCGTTTGTCGAAGTATTCATCCGGTTCCGAAAGCCGATTCATCTGAGGTGCGACGTCATTTTCCGACGGGCGACGCTCTCGGTCAGGGGCGGCGTTTGGGCGGATGCTTTTTCGTCCCCCCCGGTCTCAATATCTGGCATGCCTTAATAGGCTAGCGCCTTCGCGAGCGCGGCCTCGATGCGCACGGCGATGGCACCATCGGGAAGTCCCATTGGCGAGAAAATTTGACAGTGCCTATGTCGATTTCCCGCTGTCTTGATGCTTTGGATCATACCGTTCAACGAGTTACAGCGATGCTTGGACCAGGCTTACTGTTCCCGTCGGCATCGGGAGGAATATTGACGAGAGATAGGTGGCCGGTAAGGCAATCCTTTTGCCCGTTTGCCGTGCAGATCGACAGTTGAGGAGATGATTTGACAGAAGGTGACGAAATCCAGGTCCCATACACAACTGCGACGACGGCTCTTGGATACTGACCTCGTAGGCAAGCCACTCGGCTTATGCTTACGAAAGCCAGATCAACAGACGGTTACCCACTTGGGCAGGCAGAGTGGTGAATTGGTCGAACACCAGCCATTGATCAGTCGGATCTTAATGACGACGAACCTCATTCCCGTGCATCCTTATGTTAGTGAGTTCCTAACTTACGCCTGGGTCCGGAAGTTCCTGCAATCAAATTATTCGGAGGAGTGGCCCTAGGTGTGCTCGCTGTGCGGGAAAAGAGGTGCGCCTAGAGCAAAATCGGCAACCGACGGCTGCGGGCGGGGGGCACGGGGTGTGCCGTCGGTCACCAGGGAAAGGGGCCATCGAATCAATGAAATGCTTAGGCCCTGTCTTCCATTAGCATGAAACCTGCCGGCTCTAAATCTCAATTGATTATCGGGAACTGGCCCCCGCAACCAAGGTCGAGTGTTTCAACGGGTTCAAAAACGATCCAGACAAGCCAGTTCTCATTCCAAATATCTACCGATTTCTCAGCTGCCGGAAATCAGCCAAGCCTGGCTGAGCCGAACTTACCAATTGGCCAGGACACTTGTGGCATCAGACGTCCCGCGAGGCCGAGATGGGTGTTTTCGTGGATCTCATATTGCCGGGTGACTAGAAAGGCTCATCGAAGCAGCAGCGTTCTCACGGGTGTCACTTGTCACTCCTAAATCCCTGATCCGCGTGGACAGCCATTGCGGCCACGTGATCGAACATCTTTTTTCAGATGCTTGCTCATGAGCACTGTGTGGTCTTCGGAGCCTCCCTGGAATCGTAGACGAAGCCTTCGATGGCTCCCCGGAACTGCTTCACGGCGGCGCTTGGGGTAGTTCCAGCGAGATGGACATAGTTGCTAGCCAAGAACAGGCCAGCGCGTGAAAGGCGTGCTCAAGAGCCATCCGTCGCCAAGGCTATGAAGTACATATCACCGACTTTTCGCCGGGTCGCTGCCTGCCACATCGACCGACCACTGCCGATCAGTCGAGGCAATCGCCTCTCTGTCAATATCCGCCGACGACCGGCAGTATCTCGCCGGTGATGTAGCTCGAGCAATGTGGCGAGGCGAGAAACACATAGGCCGGTGCGAGTTCTTCCGGCTGCGCCGGCCGCTTCATCGGTGTGTCCGCGCCGAACTTTGAAACGTCACCGGCCTCCTTGTCCGAAGGGTTGAGCGGGGTCCATACCGGACCCGGTGCAACCGCGTTCACCCGGATGCCCTTGCCGAGAAGATTGCCGGAAAGGGCGCGGGTGAAGGCATGGATGCCGCCCTTGGTCATGGAGTAGTCGACCAGCGCCTTCGACCCGTCTATGCCGGTGACCGAACCGGTGTTGATGATGGCCGAGCCCGGCTTCATATGCGGCACGGCTTCCTGTGCCATATGGAAATAGCCGTAGAGGTTGGTCTTCAGCGTCGTGTCGAAATGCTCTTCGGTCAGTTCTGCGAACTCGCTTGAATGAATCTGGAATGCCGCATTGTTGACCAGCACGTCGATGCGGCCGAATGCCTTGACCGTTTGCGCCACCGCGTTGCGGCATTCGTCGCGTTCGCTGACGTCGGCCTTCACCAGGATACAGCGCCGTCCCTCCGCCTCGACGGCGGACTTTGTCGCCCTGGCGTCCCTGTCCTCGGCCAGATAGACGATCGCAATGTCGGCGCCCTCGCGGGCGAACAGAACCGACACCGAACGGCCGATGCCGGAATCGCCGCCGGTGATCAGGGCCACTTTGCCGTCGAGCTTTTTTGATCCGAGATAGTAAGGCGCGTCGTAAAGCGGGGCCGGCTCGATCGCCCACTCTTTCCCAGGCTTTGGCTGGTGCTGCTCCGGGAAGGGCGGCTCCGGATATTGTCTGGCACCCGCTTGCATGGCGCCTTGTTGTTTGGCTTTGGATTTCGATTTGTCCTTGGCATCGATGTTGCGCTGGATGTGACGCTGCTTGGCCGCCTTGCCGGCGATTTCCGATTTCATCTGCATGACTGTCTCCTGATCTGGAGAACGAACAACGCCCATCATACAAAAAGGTTTAAATCGTTTACGTTATTCCTTTGGAGTTCGCCGGGTCGTCAGCGCCCTGTTCCTATTACGAACAACAAGCAGTCGCGGGTCAGTTTCCCGGAGCGCTGCCTGGATTCGGGAACCCGACGGCGGGGCACAAGCGACCTTGTTTCCGCATTTTTCGGACCCAAGCGCGCCATTGCTCTCACATAGCTTCTGGCACCAACAGGACGCCTCGAAGCGTTTCTCCCGGGCAGCCGGTCGGGCTGTGCCGGAGGAATACATCATGGGTTTGGCCACGATCCTCATCATTATCTTGATCCTCGATGCCGGGCGCTCTCAGTGGTCTGGGAGGCGGTCCGTTCTACGGGACCGGCTAACTAGGTGTTTAGTCCCGGCATTTGCTGGAGCGGATTAAGCCTGAAGCGTTCGGGCTGTGTGGCCCACGCTTTGCAGATGAACTCGTAGGATGTGAGACCATTGAGGGTCTTGAGCCTACGAGCAAAGTTGTAGGCCGAGACGAAGTCGGCGAGGTGCTGACGGAGCTGATCGTGGCCCTCCTAGTAGAAGCGCTTGACGGTAGCGTCCTTGATGGTCCGGTTCATTCTCTCGACCTGGCCGTTGGTCCACGGGTGCTTGGCCTTGGTGGTGCGATGCTCGATGTCGTTCCTGGCGCAGGCGAGCTCGAAGGCATGGGCACGGAAGAGCTCGCCGTTTGCGATCGCCTCCTTGATCAGCGGGACAGGCTTCCGACCCCTTCGCACTGACCACACGCGGCCAGTACACAGACGTTACAGCCGGCAAAGGGTGGCGAGGTCCTCATCGCGACACAGTGGGATGGCCAATCGAAGGTCGCGGACAATTGTCGAAGGGCGCGCGTTTGCAGCTCTGCCTGGCACAACGCCTCTTGGCGCGCATCTATCGGCCCACCCGTTCGATCATGACTTCGGCGCGGGTTGCGTGCTGGCACTGGCGCAGAAGCGATGGTCTCGCCACGCTGACAGGTGTTGGTAGCACCAGAGCATTTTTCGACGCAGTCGGCGTCTGCCGCGGTGGTGCCGGATTGCATGCACTCTCCTTCCCGTGAAGGGAACCACAATGCATTCCGGTAGTTAAATAGGCGGATGAGCCGATTGGCAGCCTGTCGAGGCAAGGCATCATGCGCGAGAATCAATCAGACGTCTTCGATCTGTTTTCGGAGATTTATTCCAACGCGGCCCAGGAAGAGATCAGCCTCCAGCAATATCTGTTAGCCTGCCGCGAGGACAAATCCATGTATGCCTCGGCCCCGGAACGCATGGTCGAGGCAATCGGCGAGCCAAACCTGGTTGATACCAGCAAGGACGAGCGGCTCGGCCGCATTTTCTCCAACCGCACCGTCAAAGTGTATCCCTCCTTTTCCGACTTCTACGGAATGGAAGACACGATCGAGCGCATAGCCGGATATTTCCGCTACGCCTCGCAAGGCCTCGAGGAGCGCAAGCAAATCCTCTATCTCCTAGGCCCGGTCGGCGGCGGCAAATCCTCGCTCGCCGAACGGCTGAAGAAGCTGATGGAGCAGCGCCCGATCTACACGCTCAAGGTCGGCAACCAGATCAGCCCGGTCTTCGAATCGCCGCTCGGCCTTTTCCATCCCGACCGCATGGGCGATCTGCTGGAAGACAAATACGGCATAGCTCGCCGCCGCCTGAACGGACTGATCTCGCCCTGGGCGGCCAAGCGCCTGGACGAACTGTCCGGTGACATCTCGAAATTCAGCGTCGTCAAGCTGTTGCCGTCACGGCTCCGCCAAATTTCCATAGCCAAGACGGAGCCCGGCGACGAGAACAATCAGGACGTCTCGGCCCTGGTCGGCAAGGTCGACATCAGGCAGCTGGAGAACTTCAGCCAGTCCGATCCGGATGCCTATTCCTACAGCGGCGGCCTGAACCGGACGACGCAGGGCCTGCTCGAATTCGTCGAGATGTTCAAGGCGCCCATCAAGGTGCTGCACCCGCTGCTGACGGCGACCCAGGAAGGCAGCTACAACGGCACCGAGAATTTCGGCTCCTTCCCCTACCAAGGCATCGTCGTTGCCCATTCCAACGAATCGGAATGGCAGCAATTCAAGAACAACAAGAACAATGAGGCCTTCCTCGACCGCATTCTCGTGGTCAAGGTTCCCTATTGCCTTCGCGTCACCGAAGAAAGGCAGATCTACGAGAAGCTGCTGCGCGAAAGCGCACTGGCAAACAGCCCCTGCGCGCCCGAGGTGCTGGACATTCTCAGCCGCTTCACCGTCTCGACCCGGCTTGCCGAGCACGACAATTCGCCGCTCTACACCAAGATGCGCGCCTATGACGGCGAGAACCTCAAGGAGATCGACCCGAAGGCCAAGTCGGTCCAGGAATATCGTGATGCCGCGGGCGTCGACGAAGGCATGACCGGTGTCAGCACGCGCTTCGCCTTCAAGATCCTGTCGCAGACCTTCAACTACGACACCAAGGAGGTCGCCGCCGACCCCGTGCACCTGATGTACATCCTCGAGGAGGCGATCAAGCGCGAGCAATTCCCGAAGGACACGGAAACTGCCTATCTCGAGTTCATCAAGTCGGAACTCGCGACGCGCTATGCCGAGTTCATTGGTCATGAGATCCAGAAAGCCTATCTGGAATCCTATAGCGAATATGGTCAGAACCTTTTTGACCGCTACATCGCCTACGCCGATGCCTGGATCGAGGATCAGGACTACAAGGATCCCGATACGGGGCAGATCCTCAATCGCGAGGTCCTGGACAAGGAATTGTCGCAGGTCGAGAAACCCGCCGGCATCGCCAATCCCAAGGATTTCCGCAACGAAGTTGTCAAATTCACCTTGCGCGCCCGCGCGCGCAACGAAGGCCGCAACCCGTCCTGGACGAGTTATGAAAAGCTTCGCGAGGTCATCGAAAAGCGCATGTTCGGCCAAGTCGAGGACCTTCTGCCGGTGATCAGCTTCGGCTCCAAGCAGGACAGCGTCACGGAGAAGCGGCACAACGAATTCGTGCAGCGGATGGTGGAGCGCGGCTATACCCAGCGGCAGGTCCGCCGGCTGGTCGACTGGTACATGCGCGTGAACAAGGCGGGTTGAGCGACGCCCGAACGGTGCCATGCCGATCTTCATCGACCGCCGCCTGAATCCGAAGGACAAGAGCCTTGGCAATCGCCAGCGCTTTCTCAGACGCGCGCGCGAAGAGCTCAAGCGCAGCATCCGCGACAAGGTCCGCACCGGCGGCATCGCCGAACTGGGCCGCGAGCATGCGGTGCCGATCCCTCGCAAAGGCACCGGCGAACCGACCTTCGGCGACGACAAGGAAAGCGGCCGGCGTCAGCACATCCTGCCCGGCAACCGGACATTCAGCTCTGGTGATCTTATCGCCAGGCCGGGCGGCGGCGGCGGCTACGGATCGGCGCCGGGTACCGCCGAATCCGAAGACGACTTTCGTTTCGTGCTGTCGCGCGAGGAAGTGCTCGACCTTTTCTTCGAGGATCTCGAGCTTCCGGATCTGGTCAAGCTCAACCTCAAGCAGGTACTGAGCTTCAGGCCGAGACGGGCAGGTTTCACGGCAAGCGGGGCGCCGACCAACATAAATGTCGGACGCACAATGCGAAACAGCCACGGGCGGCGCATCGCGCTCAGACGCCCCAAACAGGCGGAGCTCGACGCGATCGTCCACCACATTGCCGAGCTGGAAGCCAAGCCGGCAAGCGCCCTGGTGCGCGAACGCATCGCCGCCCTGCGCGAGGCACTAGATCGGCTCGAGCGCCGGCGCAAGCGAATTGCCTATGTCGATCCGGTCGACATCCGTTTCAATCGCTTCGATCCCCAGCCTGTGCCCAATGCGAACGCGGTCATGTTCTGCCTGATGGACGTCTCGGGATCGATGGGAGAGCGCGAGAAGGATCTGGCCAAACGCTTCTTTGTGCTACTGCACCTTTTCCTGACCCGGCGCTATGAACGCACCGACATTGTCTTCATTCGCCACACCCACGAGGCCCAGGAGGTGGACGAACATACCTTCTTCTACCACACTGAAAGCGGCGGGACCGTCGTCTCCACCGCCCTTGAGGAAATGCACCGCATCATCGAGCAGCGATATCCGGTCGCCGAATGGAACATCTATGCCGCCCAGGCCTCCGACGGCGACAACTTCGCCGCCGATTCCGAGCGCTGCATAGAGCTGCTCGACCGCAAGCTCATGCGGCTTTGCCAATATTTCGCCTATGTGGAAATCATCGACGAGCGGGAAAGCCACATTTTCGGCGCGACCGAGAACGGGACATCGCTCTGGCGCGCCTATAACGCCGTCGACGGCAAATGGCCGAACTTCCAGATGAGGCGCATTGCCTCCCCGGCCGACATTTATCCGGTTTTCCGCCAACTCTTCGCCAAGCAGCCTGATCTACGCAAGAGCGCGTGAGGGACTTCGGCAATGGTCAGTCAGGCGCGTAAGTCCGAACTACTGTTTTCCGGGTCGGACTGGAATTTTGCGAAACTGGCGCGAGTCTACGACGAGATCGAGGCGCTCGGCCTCGAAGAGCTTGGACTCGACATCTATCCGGTACAGATGGAGGTCATCTCTTCCGAGCAGATGCTCGACGCCTATTCATCCGTCGGCATGCCGCTGATGTATCGGCATTGGTCGTTCGGCAAACGTTTCCTCCACGACGAACTTCTCTACCGCAAGGGCGCGCGCGGCTTGGCCTACGAACTGGTTATCAATTCTAATCCCTGCATCGTCTACCTGATGGAAGAGAACACCATGGCCCTGCAGGCCCTGGTGACCGCGCACGCAGCCCTGGGCCACAACCATTTCTTCAAGAACAATCATCTCTTCCGCCAATGGACGGATGCCGGTGGCATCCTGAGCTATCTCGATTTTGCCAAGAGCTACATAGCCCGATGTGAGGAACGGCATGGCCTGACCGCAGTGGAGGCCATCCTGGATTCCGCCCACGCGCTGATGGAGCAAGGCGTCTTCCGTTACCGGCGGCCGCCGAAGCTGTCATCGGAACAGCAGCGCGAAGGGCTGCGCGAGCGCCTCGAATATGAGGAGCGTTCCTTCAACGATCTCTGGCGAACACTGCCGCCCTCGCCGGGAAAGAGTAAGCCAGAAGCCACCGACGAAATCCTTGCAGAGCGGAAGAAATCACTCAAACTTCCGGAGGAAAACCTGCTCTATTTCCTGGAGAAGAACAGCCTCGTCCTTGAGCCTTGGCAGCGCGAGATCATCCGGATCGTGCGCATCATTGCGCAGTATTTTTATCCGCAGCGGCAAACCCAGGTGATGAACGAAGGCTGCGCCACCTTCGTGCATTACACGCTCATGAACACGCTTTTCGACCGTTGCCGCATCAGCGAAGGCGCCATGCTCGAGATCTTGCGCAATCACTCGAACGTCGTCTTCCAGCCGGCCTATGACGACCCTCGCTATTCCGGCATCAATCCCTATGCGCTGGGTCTGGACATGATGCAGGATATCCAGCGCATCTCCACCGCGCCGACTGCGGAGGACCGCGACTGGTTCCCCGACATCGCCGGCCGCGGCGACTGGCGTGACATCTTGCTCGATGCCTGGGCCAACCACCGCGACGAATCCTTCGTCCGCCAATATCTGAGCCCGACGCTGATCCGGAAATGGCGGCTATTCATGCTGGCCGACAGCGCCGACGAGCCGCACTACGAAGTCGCCTCGATCCACAACGAGCGTGGCTATGCCAAGATACGCTCAGCGCTCGCTCAAACCTACGACGTGGGCGCGAGCCGGCCCGACATCCAGGTGATTGACGTCGATCTGCTGGGCGACCGGCGCCTGAGGCTTCAGCACACGGTGAAGAATGGCATCATGCTCGAGGGCGGAAGCCGCGACGCGACCTTGCGCCATATCCGAAACCTTTGGGGCTACGAGGTCAGCATGGTGGCACTGGATGCTGAAACCGGTGCGACGCTCAGCGAACGCTCGACAAAGGAAATTTGAGTTCGGGGGCCGCCACCCTCGCCGTGTTTGGCGTCGGCATAGGCGACGCAGCGTTGTCTTAGTGCGCTTGCCTTCTTCCGGCTTGGTCAGCATGTCTTTTAGCCAATGCAGAGCCTGGACGGCTAAGCATTCCTTGTCGGCTCCTTGGGGACATGCAATCAGACTCGTCGAGGGCACAAAGAGCGGCGAGCAACGGCTTTGCTATGCCCGGCAAGCTGTCGAACACAGCTGAAGCCGGAACGTCCTGGTCCACCAAATTGAAAGTGAGCTGTTTGGTCGGAAAGGTAAGACGCTCACCAACTTCACGCTCACGCTTTCCGCCCTCAGTCCGATCTCGTGGCTATTTGACCAGCTACGTCTGCCCGATCTGCCATCAGGTGGTCGATATCGAAGACATCCGGCAGATCATATGGCACCAGCAACCTAAACATGAACTGTTGCAGATGGACGAAAAGCCGTCCGACCGGTTGGCGACCAGGAGCTTCGCCCTATAGTTGTTGTCGCTGAGGTTCTCGATAGGCCGCTGCGCAGGAACTCCTCCCCTCTTGCGGACTGCGGCCTGTCGTTTCAGCGCGGGGCTGGTGGGATGACATAGTTCGTCCGCCAGCCCCATTTCTATCTGCTTGCAAAGCGCCGTTACTATCGCTGGATCGAGGCTGGCGTGTTCGACCGGTTGGTCGAAGCGATCAGCAGTGATCCAAATCTGGAATGGCTGATGAATTGACGCGACTCTTGTTCGCCCGGGCTGCGGGGGCCCGGCGTAAAGGAGAATTTGCAGCCCAGGCTCTCGGCCGCTCGCGAAGCGGATTCGGCACCGTCGTAGGCGCACTCGGCTTGCCGGTCACTTCGAGATCGGGCCCGGCAATCAAAACGACATGGCACCTGCCTGTGGACTGGCCGAGGGGTTTGCTGCAGGCCAAATGATCGCCGACCGCTTATGATTCCGATCGACTGCATGATGTGATCCTCGAAGGTGGTGAACCGGTCATCCAGCCGCGGCGCCGTGGCAAGCACCAACACATCTACGACAAGATCGCCTACAAAAACTGCTGGGGCATCGAGGCGTTCTTCGCCAAAGTCAAGACGGCGCATCGCAACGGGCTACGGCAAAATCGCTGCCAACGTCCTCCGCTTCCAGCGTAGGTCCGCCGGGAAATGAGAAATAAACGTCGAAATAGGGGATCTGCCGGTGGGCAAAATAGTCGCAATCGTCCTCGGCTACCCGCGCCAACGTCAGGGGCGTTTCAATGTCGTAGAAGCAGAACTGTCCCGTGCTCAGCGAAGCAAGATCGTCGAAGATTGCTCAGCCTTAGCATCCGCACAATGGCGTTCCAATGGGAGGGGTGCGTCGTAGGCTGTGCTTTCCAACGCCACAGATGGCCAAACAAACTTCTCAAGCTTGGCATCGCAACAACCTTCTGCGTTATCAAGCCTGAAACGGAGAATGATGTTCCTTCCATTCCTAGCGGAGGGCTGCGGCGAACAGGAAGGCGAGCGCGGGCAGGACAACCAGCCCCAAGATGACCAGGACCGGCCCGTTCCTGCGCGGCTTGAGGTGGGGCGCGTTCTCCGGCGGTCGCATCGCGTTGGCAAAGCTCGCCTGGTTGGTGAAGTTCGGGTTGCGGGTCGCAGCCGGTGCAGCAGAGGTCGAGACACCGCCCGCCTCGGCGTCCGCTTCCTGCGGCACTGCCGCCGGATCGAACCCCGGGGTCTTGTCTTGCGTCCTGCCGGCCTGGATTTCGCCACGGGCCTCGGCGGGTGTACGTTCGTCAGGTGACATTCGGCGCCTCCTTTGCTACCTAAACCCGCATCCGGCCCCGCCGTTCCAACCGCCCTCCTTGAAACCCGGAGGGAACTTTCGGGACTAGGGCAGCTTCCATCCTCGACACCAAGAGAAGGAGGCGGGAATGCAAGTTCTCGACACAGCGATACATGCCAGCCCCGGAACTGTGAGGGTCGAATTTGTCGGCGAGGACGGTGAAAGGTCTCTGTCACGATGGCCGTGTCCGACCGGTTGCTTGACCACGGCGCCCTTGTTGATCGTGCCAAAGAGTTGATGGTTCAGTGCGCCGCGTTTGGCGGCCCGCCTGCACAAGACTTGCGGCGCGGAAACAGGATGGCGGCCGGCCCGGCATCGAGCCGCCAAGCGATACGGGCCAGGATCTCTATACATTCGAATATCGCGAGGGTGGCAGTTTGAGGCGTCTCGAAGGCGTGGAATTGCGCAACCTGGAAGCTGTTCATGATGAAGCGTTGCGGTCGGCGATCGACCTGCTCGACGATGCGGCTGCCGAACCTCTCCAGGACGGCTGGGCAGTTCGGGTTCGTGGCAGCGACGGCGAGATCGTGCTGTCCGTCGGTTTCGATGAGGCAAGGCGAGAAAAGGCAGGAGCCGCCGCAATGGATGGAGCCTAAGGCCATGGACCACCCGACGATGAATCCCTTTATGTCGCTGCACGCGATGTCCGCCGCAAAGGGCGACGGCCAGAGGCCCGAGTTCCTCATCTGCTTGATGCTCGGGCGGCTTTGTTCCACCTGTAATCGAACTTCACCAGGAGACGGGTTTGACCCAGGCCGGTCCAAATCCTGTTAGGGACTTGAAACAGCTCCGAAGCAAAGTGTGGTGCGTTTCCGTGCCGGCGGAGTACGATCAGCCGTGCGACGGAAGAGATGCGCCCGTCAGGGGTCGCCATGGCAGCGCCCTTGGCAATGATCATTGAAGACGTATCTGATTGCGTCGGACGTGGCGAACGGTCTGAAGGAGCGAGGCGATGTCGTCGTGTCCGCCGAGGAACACGAAGGGCACATCGCGCAGCATCAGATCGTCCGCAACGGGGAAAATTTTGCGGCCGTGCAGGTCGATGCTTTGGCATACCCTCGGGCCTGCTCCAGCGTGCCACCGGTCGTCCCAAGATGATCGCGCCCAAGTCGGCGAAGACCGTCGCCAGATTGCTGGCGAGCAGCCACTCGTCCTGCGCGCTCAAAGCTGAAGTCCCCTCAGCGTCTCACACCCGAGCCCTTCAGTTCGCATTCCGACATGGCGAAGCCGTAGCCATAACGCGCCAAAACCGAGGCGCATGACGATGAGGTCATAGGGAAGCACATGCTAGAACGCAGCGACCGGTGAACCGTTCCGGCCGTTCGCTGCATGCACTTCCATCTGGTCGCGGAGGCATGGAACCATTTCGCCGGCGTGCGGTTCGATGGATGGAGGCAAATAGGAGCCGCGTCGTGCTTACCGATCCGATGGTTCTCATCCTGATGTATTTCGTCTTGCCGGTCTGGCTGATCGCTGGCTTTGCCGATTGGCTCTGCCACCGTGCGACCCACATTGAATCCACGACTGGTGCGAAGGAATCGCTCATCCATCTGCTGATGTTCGCCGAGGTCGGGATCCCGCTGCTTGCCGCAATGTTCCTCGAGGTGAACGCCTTCGTGATCGCCGTGATGATCGTCTCCTTCTTCATCCATGAAGGGACGGCGATATGGGACGTGCGTTACGCGACCACCGCGCGCACGGTGAGCCCGATCGAGCAGCATGTGCACAGCTTCCTGGAGATGATCCCGCTGATGGGGCTGGTCAGCGTGGTGGCGCTTCATTGGGGCCAGTTCCTGGCGCTGTTTGGCGCCGGAACGGAAAAAGCTCGCTTCGACCTGATTTGGAAACATCAGCAACTGCCGGTGACATATATTGCCGCCGTGATGATCATTATCGTGCTGTTCGAACTGCTGCCCTATTTGGAGGAGTTCTTCAGAGGCCTGCGCGCCAACTCGGGCGGATTGGTTCCAGCCAAGGCAAAGCGGCACAAGGCCGGCGACACGGCCGCGCGATGAAGCGTCTGATCCTCTCAGCCATTCTGGTCGATAGCGTGCGGCGAAGGCTGCTGGGAACCGCCAGCCGGACGCCCGCTATTCTGGCCAGCCCAAATCCAGAGGGCGATCAGAACGACCACCAGAATGCCGAGCGCAATTGTGATAAGACGCATGAGCGGCTTCCGCCGCCTGGCCTGTTGGCGGCCGAGTCCGAGCCGACGCCAACCGCCGGATCGGGCGCCACTGGACCGCGCTCGGCTTCCGGACTTTCCGGCTCGATCTCCTGGACAGCCGGTCCCAGTGTTTCTGCTGGCGTCGCCCGGGGCGGCCTTCGCGTTCCTATATCTCGTGGGCGCGTTGCCTGATGCGTTCTTCCCTGTCCATGCCCGGCTCCTCTCACGGCTGAGCTCTACTGTCCGCGCCTAATCGGGTACGGGGGGTGTTCCACGGAGAACTTAATTCGGGCTGCCCGATATGTGGGAACTCCGCCCTCGCGCCGGTGTTTTCCTCCATCACCCGGAGATCAGCCATGAACAACATCCAAAACCGTCGCGAGACAGGTGCCAGGAAATATCCGGCGAACACCGATCCCGATCCCAGCGACGAATTTTCCCAGGACGCCGCCGGCAGCGGAAGACCTCACGTCGATCCAGTCCTTAGCCGCAAACGGCGCGAGGTCGAGGATAAGACTCACCATTCGGAGGGTCGCAATCCGCGCGGCGGCTGACGCCGAGCCCGGCGACCGAAAAAAGCTCAGGCGCTGGTCCCGCGGTCGCGGAGCATTCCAAGGATGCCAAGGCGCCCAGGAGTGGCCGTCAGCCCGGCGCCTATGTAAAGGAATGAACAGCACCTGCCGGAACATAGCGTCGACTTCTAAGTTCCAAACCGATCGTCCAGGCGATCCTCATATCCTCGGGACGGTCTGTCAGGCCCGTGTTGCGGGCCTGCCGCAACACGGCGGACCGACCATGCAAAGCCTCAAGCAGACGTATCCAGAGAGCGCTGGGCGCGGTGACGCGCGCCATGCGGCGCGCGCCGTCAAGAAGCTGACCATCTCATCATCGGTCAGGCCGTTGATGGGGATGTTGGGCTGGAAAAGGAGCTTGTCCTAGCCCGGGGCGGAACCGTCCCCACGTTGGCCCCTTGTTCCTTGCGATTTCGGAATTCAAGGGAACTTTGGCGTCATCGTCCGGTTATCTCGCGTCGAGGAGGTGATCGATGAACGCGACGAAGGAATTCCTGCGCAGCTGGCTGGAGGAGAATGTCGGCAACTTGCCTGCCGAAACCGAGGTCAGTGTTTCGATGCTGGCGCAGCAATTTGAGCAAGACGCCGATGCCGCCGGCTACGGTCGCGAGGTGCGAGAGCAGGAGGTCGGCAACATTGAAGACGCCATTCAACGTGCGCTGGACAAAATCGGCGAAGATAACAGAGGAGCGGAATCCGGTCCCGAGAAAGAGAATTCATTGGCGCCTGTCGTTGATGCCTTGGAAGCTGTCGATCCCGAACAGGATAATGTCGAGGGCTCGGGGAAGCCGGCTGGCTAGCGGGTCTCCTTGCTCTGCGTCGAGACCACCGCGTCAATAGGTGTCTCCTTCGCGCAAGGCTTCGGACAAAGAGACCACCAACCTCTCCCAGCGTTCCGCCATGATCCTTCGACAGTTTCGAAACTGCCTGGGTGAGCGCTTCGAACTCCAAAAGGCTGAGTGGAGAGTTGCTTCATAGTTCCTTTGTCGCGAGGCGGACGCAACAGGCAATCGGACGCTTCCCACGCTCTTCTGTTCGGTGAGCGCGATAGTCCAGCTTCTGGCGCGCTCAAGTCTTGGCAAGGTCGCGGCTCATGATTGTCCCGATGAGTTGAAAACATTTGCGAAGCTAGGTCGGGCATGGAAACCGGCCCGCCTCGATTGCGCAAATCCCGAGCGCGGAGGCACTTTCCCACGGCTGCGGCTTTCTTCGTGATTTCAACGAGGGGAAGATGTTGCGCACCGTTGCCCGGCCGAGCCGGGCCTTCCTGCCCTCTGCTGGTGATACCGTCGACCATCATTCGAAACTTGCAACCTCGACGGCGAGGCGGCGGTGCTGCTGAGTGATGCCTGGCTGTCCGGCGCCGCTCCGTCCCGCTACGCATCCTCTGTCTTGAAATTTTTTGCCAAGACACTCGCCGACCCCGGCCGGCAAGTGGAATCAGCATTTCAGTCCGACCGGGCAAAGCGCGATGGGCTGGCAGAGGCTCTCACCCGGTGTCGAACGCGGCAAAGCGGGCCAAGGACGGGGTCGAGGCCGAACAGCACGCCGAGGCCGGACAGCCGCAACAGGAGCTTCGCGCCGCGCAAGGCGACTTGGCTACTGCCTATCGACAATATTCCTCGCCGAGCCGATGAAGAAGCTGCTCGAGATCTCGCTCGGTGTCGTCACCAGCGTCGGCGGCTTCTGGACGTCGGGTCGATGGCGGCGGCGGCACAGGCCGGCGCGCTGTTCGGCTTCCAGCTCATCTGGGCGGTCGTGCTCGGCACGATCTGTATGATCTTCCTGGTCGAGATGGCCGGCCGCTTCGCCGCGATCATTCATCACACCATCGCTGACGGCATCCGTGAACGGTTCGGCTTCAATGCGTTTATCTGGCCGCTGATTGCAACCTTGCTGGTTAACTTCCTCGTGCTTTCCGCAGAAATCGGCGGTGTTGCATTGCTGTCGAGCTGGGTAGTGCATCAGTTTGAAATTCTGAAGCGCGGGTCTACTTCCACACAATCCAGTCCAGCACGCCGGACTGAACGCGTTCGCACCCGGTAAAATCGTAAACCAGGGTCTGGGCGAGATCGCGCCATTGACACTCCGGTGTCTTCATTTCCAAGACCAACTTCTGAAAGACTTTGCGGAGAATGTCGGCATCGAACGCGGACACCGGGTGCTGCTCAACGTTTCTGGTCGCCTCGTCTATCTTGCGCTGGCGCAGCCGCTTTAGAAGGTCGCGTGATGCAGCGACTGCCCGCCGGGACTGGTCCAGATCGCGACGAATTTCGGCGATGTCACTTATAGAGCGATGGCGCGAGACAAAGGTGGCGTCGATCATCGCCCGCGCGATGTCTGTACGGCTTTCGATCATAGCTACCTCCCAATAGCTAGGATTTTAAGTACCTCTATTTAAAGCGGGTCTCCAAGGGATTCAACGTCGGTTTGATACCAAGTAGGCCGGGAGAAGGCGACATTGCTCCAGCAATTTGTCCGTCAAAGCCGGAACCGGATGGTAACGAACGTCGCCGATTTGCAGCAAGGCATCCAGGTCGGGAGCTTCTTCATCCAGGCGCCGTTGCATCATCCTCGTGGCAGGTCGCTGCTCTCGTGTGATCAGCGAACGCCTCTCGATAGATCTGAGCTATGAAGTCGATAATATCACTGGGGCTGGCGCTTGCCGGCGGCAGCATTCGGGCAAGGTCATCGCCTGGATCGGCACCGCGATGTTCACCGCGCTGGCCCTCGGCGCGCCCGACGGATCAGCGCTGTGTACCGCCGGAGGCTTCGCCGCGATTGCTTTTCGCCACCATCGTTCTGCCACTTGCAACGTCTCGCCACGCTTCCGATGCGCGGTATCAGGCCGGCCGGCGCGATGAAAGCGGGGCATCAGAAGTGGGATTTGAACGGCCTCGTAGGCGAGTCGGGTTCACTTTCGGTTTTTGGAGTTGATCAGAATCGCAGCCTCGGGCCGACTAAGCCCGATAGGGGAGCGAGGATAATTTGGCTGAGGAGCAGGTGTCGTGAGCGGGCGTTGTTGCGTTGTGACCACAGAAACAGGCGGGAGCCGGTCAGCCTCGGCTTCCGGCTCCAGCGGCTCATGCCGCCCCTCTATACTACTGCCGAGCACCGTCGATTTAGCGTGTTGCGGTCGATAACCCAGACACCACGCGCTCGCTTGCGCTTGAGAAAACAACAAAGGCGAATACCAGCACGGCGGCAGCCACGATCAGTGAACCTACGGCGACGACGGGTTCAATCGCCGTATAGCCTTGGTGCAGCATCAGATACAGAGCTGGCAGCATTACCACCAATCCGACGTTGTAAAGGCCGTAGTGGACCATTGCGGTTCTCCGCGCTGCCTTTACCGGATTAAGAGCGTAGTAGCCGCCAAAGATAGCGCTTGTGACCCACCCGAGCAGATTGATGTGTGCATGTGCAGGAAATGCACCGTGGTCGCCCGAGATCGCCATCTGCAAGCCGGCGCCGATCCCCAGAATAAGCCATACGATAGCTGTTTTAAAGAAAAGGTCTGAAACCCTAGGCATGACACTTCCTCCCCAGAATGCCGATTTTAACAGGCTGATATTAGAGGTTGCTGAAAAAGCAATGCAATCAAAATCCAAGGACCGTTCCACAAAACCACAAAGGACGGAAACTGGCATAAGTTGCATCCGAGATTGTCGAATTTTACCTGAGCGACCGAGTCTCAACGGCGACGCAGTCTTTCGGGTGACCTATAGGTCACCGGGCGTTGCCGGCACGTAATAAAGCAGAACCAACCTACGGGGTCTTCGTGGCCGGGTCGATTTAGACCGCCGTACCGCGGATTTAGTCCTACGCGGGTCCGACCGGACTGGCCAGGAGACCGCCAGCAAACTCGTGATAAAGCGCCAGGACGACCTCGTGCTGTTTCCAGATCATCAGCGCGCCGCTTACGACCATCAGCGCCACGACGGCCGCGCGGAATTGGCGGCACAACTCATCCGCTCGAGCCATGGACTTGCCGCAAGCGTCGAGAGTGCCGCGCCAAGGCCGGTCGCCAGGCCGAAGAGACCAAGGCCGATCTTCATGGACACTACCTCACGCCAATGCCGGCGGTCAGGCCGCCGTCGATCCTGTAATCGGCGCCGGTGCAGAAGCCGGCTTTTGACGAGCACAGGAAAGCGATGAGCTCCGCCACTTCCTCCGGCTCGCCGATGCGGCCAAGCG
>NZ_NSFV01000031.1 GCF_002295115.1 Mesorhizobium sp. WSM4311
ATTACGGCCAGGGCGTCGACAAGGTCGTCTTCGCCGACGGCACGATCTGGACCCGGGCCCAGCTGCGCGACATGCTGCTGACCGGCACTGCTGCCAATGAGACGTTTGCCGGGTTTTGGGGCAATGACACCTTCCGCTACGCCCGCGGCGGTGGCAACGACACGATTTTTGAAGACACGAACAGCGGCAGCGCCGACCGGTTGCTGCTGACCGACATCAATCCTTCCGCCGTCAGCCTGGTGCGCAACGGTAATGACGTGACGGTGGTGATTGCCGAAAGCACGCCGGGCGCCGGCGACGGCGGATCTGTCCTGCTCAAGAACAGCCTCGACGAGAACTACGGCCAGGGCGTCGACAAGGTCGTCTTCGCTGACGGCACGACATGGACCCGGGCCGACATCAGGGTCAAACTGCTGGATCAGGCCGGAACCACCGGCAACGACTCCATCACCGGCTTCAACTCCGCCGATACGATCCGGGGCCATGCCGGCAACGACACGCTCAATGGCGCTGGTGGCGATGACACCTACCTCTACGCCCGTGGCGATGGCAACGACACCATTTTCGAAGGGACCAACGGCGGCTCCAACGACCAGCTGGTGTTCAGCGACATCAACCCTTCCGCCGTCAGCCTGGTGCGCAACGGCAATGACGTAACGGTGGTGATCGCCGAAAGCGCGCCGGGCGCCGGCGACGGCGGCTCGGTGCTGCTCAAGGATACGCTCAACGACTATTACGGCCAGGGCGTCGACAAGGTCGTCTTCGCCGACGGCACGATCTGGACCCGGGCCCAGCTGCGCGACATGCTGCTGACCGGCACTGCTGCCAATGAGACGTTTGCCGGGTTTTGGGGCAATGACACCTTCCGCTACGCCCGCGGCGGTGGCAACGACACGATTTTTGAAGACACGAACAGCGGCAGCGCCGACCGGTTGCTGCTGACCGACATCAATCCTTCGGCCGTGAGCCTGGTGCGCACCGGTAATGACGTGACGGTGGTGATCGCCGAAAGCACGCCGGGCGCCGGTGATGGCGGATCTGTCCTGCTCAAGAACAGCCTCGACGAGAACTACGGCCAGGGCGTCGACAAGGTCGTCTTCGCTGACGGCACGACATGGACCCGGGCCGACATCAGGGTCAAACTGCTGGATCAGGCCGGAACCACCGGCAACGACTCCATCACCGGCTTCAACTCCGCCGATACGATCCGGGGCCATGCCGGCAACGACACGCTCAATGGCGCTGGTGGCGATGACACGTACCTCTACGCCCGTGGCGACGGCAACGACACCATTTTCGAAGGGACCAACGGCGGCTCCAACGACCAGCTGGTGTTCAGCGACATCAACCCTTCCGCCGTGAGCCTGGTGCGCAACGGCAATGACGTAACGGTTGTGATTGCCGAAAGCGCGCCGGGCGCCGGCGACGGCGGCTCGGTGCTGCTCAAGGATACGCTCAACGACTATTACGGCCAAGGCGTCGACAAGGTCGTCTTCGCCGACGGCACGACGTGGAGCAGGGCGGATCTGGTTGAACGGGCCAACGCGACGGTCAGTTATGCGTCGAATTCTGATGCGGTAACGGTCGATCTGGCGCTTGGAACTACGGTCGTGAACCATGCGGCCCTGGTCGGGCAATTCGTCCGCGTCTACCAGACCAATGGCAACTACCTTTCTCTTGCCGAAGTGCAGGTCTTCGAAAACGGGCAGAATGTCGCACTGACTGGCATAGCGAGCCAGAAGACGACCGGATGGGGAGGCGATGCCGGCCGCGCCAACGACGGGAATACCGATGGAGATTTCAGTCACGGTTCCGTGAGTCACACAGGAACGCCCAACGTTGGGGAATGGTGGCAAGTCGACCTTGGACAAACCGCTACAATCGACAAGATTGTCGTATTTAACTGGCCAGATTACTCATACAGGCTCAGCGACTTTGACATCGTCGTGACTAGCCAGCAACTGTCAGCATCTGCAACACTACAGGACGCGATCTCGCAGCCTGGTGCTCAATCCGTGCACTACGCAGGTACATTTCCCACAAGCGATACTGTGTTCGCGACCAGCGAAACGCATACGTTGACGAACATCAAATACGTCATTGGGTCCGCTTTCAATGACACCCTTCTTGGAGACGCATCGGCCAACATGCTCCTCGGTGGCGCCGGAAACGATGCGATTGAAGGGCGAGGTGGTCAGGACCTTCTGTCGGGCGGAGCCGACAACGACACCTTCATCTTCAAGGCCGGCTTCGGTCTCGACACCATCACGGACTTCACCGCTGGAGCCGCGTCCGACGATATTATCCAGTTCGGCAACGACGTCTTCGCCGACTTCGCCTCCGTGCTCGCTGCCGCCAGCCAGGTCGGCGCCGACACGGTGATAACCCACGACGCCGGCAATACGCTGACCCTGAAGAATGTTGCGCTGGCAAATCTTCATCAGGACGATTTCCAGTTCATTGCCGCCTGATGCCTGAACTGGAATTCACTTGAAGGCGATGCCGCAGTCCCGTCCATCAGAGCCGCCGCGAACGACCCTCGCGGCGGTTCTTGGCTCCTTCCGGCGTGCCTTCGCCGGCATTGCGCTGATGAGCGGTGTCGTCAACATACTGGCGCTGACCGGCTCGTTCTTCATGCTGCAGGTCTATGACCGCGTGATTCCCGGCCGCAGCGTACCGACGCTTGTCGGGCTTGCCGTGTTTGCAGGCACGCTGTTTGTTTTCCAGGGCGTGCTCGAGCTCATCCGGTCGCGGCTCCTGGTGCGCATCGGCATGGGGCTGGATGCCAGGCTGAGCGGCCAGGTCTATTCAGCACTCATGCGACTGCCCTTGCGCACCAAGCTCGCGGGGGATGGCCTGCAATCCTTGCGCGATCTCGACCAGGTGCGGTCGTTCCTGTCGAGCGCGGGGCCGACTGCGCTTTTCGACCTGCCGTGGATGCCGCTCTATCTCGGCATCTGTTTCCTCTTCCATTTCTGGATTGGCATGACTGCGCTCGCCGGCGCCATCATCCTGTTTGGCCTGACGCTGCTTGCCGAGGCCCGCACGCGCGAACCCGCCAAGGAAGCCAACCGCCAGGCCGCCGCACGCAACACGCTGGCCGAGGCGACACGGCGCAATGTCGAGGTACTGCAGGCGATGGGTTTTGGCTCGCGCATCGCCTCCCGCTGGGCCGATATCAACGCCGATTATCTCGGCACCAACGCCAAGGCGAGCGATCTCGCCGGCACGCTCGGAACCATTTCCAAGATCCTGCGCATGATGCTGCAATCGGGCATACTGGCGATCGGCGCGTGGCTCGTCATTCACCAGGAGGCGACGGGCGGCATCATGATTGCGAGTTCCATCATGATGGGCCGGGCCCTGGCGCCGATCGAACTGGCCATCGCGCACTGGAAGAGCTTCGTCACCGCCCGCCAGGCCTGGACGCGGCTCACCCAGCTCCTGGCGCTGCTTCCCGAGGCCGCGGCGACCGTTTCCTTGCCGGCGCCGGTTTCAGCCCTTGTCGTCGAAGGCATCAGCGTCACGCCGCCGGGCGAGCGGCGCGTGGTCGTGCAGGATGCCAGCTTTGCGCTGGAAAAAGGCGCTGGCCTCGGCATCATCGGGCCAAGTGCTTCCGGCAAATCCTCACTGGTGCGGGCAATTGCCGGCATCTGGCTGCCAGCGCGCGGCGCCGTTAGGCTGGACGGTGCAACGCTTGACCAGTGGTCGCCGGAGGAGCTCGGCAAGCATGTCGGCTATCTGCCGCAGGATGTGCAGCTGTTCGACGGCACCATTGCCGAAAACATCGCGCGTTTCGAGCCCGAGGCGTCCTCGGACAGGATCTTGTCGGCCGCCCGGGCGGCGGGTGTGCACGACCTGATCGTTCATCTGCCGGAAGGCTACGAAACACACATCGGCGAGGCCGGATCGGCCCTGTCGGCCGGCCAGCGGCAAAGGGTGGCGCTGGCGCGGGCTCTTTACGGCGATCCGTTCCTGGTCATACTCGACGAACCCAATTCGAACCTCGATGCCGAAGGCGAGGCCGCCCTGACCGAGGCGATCCAGGGTGTTCGCGCCCGCGGCGGCATCGCCGTCGTGGTGGCGCATCGCCCAAGCGCGCTGGCGAGCCTCGACCAGGCCCTGGTCATGGCCAATGGCCGGGTCCAGGCCTTCGGGCCGAAGAACGAGGTTCTGAACAAGGTCACCCGGCCGGCCGGTGTCCCGTTGAAAGTCGTGCCCGCGCCTGAAGAGAACGTGTCCTGATGGCTGTGGCTCCCACCATCGATCGCACCATCCGGCGCTATTTGCTTGGCGGTGTGGCCGCTTGCATCTTTCTTGTCGGTGGCGCCGGCAGCCTGGCGGCGGTGACCGAGCTTTCCGGCGCGGTGATCGCACCGGGCAAGCTGGTCGTCGATTCCAGCGTCAAGAAGGTGCAGCATCCCACCGGTGGCGTGGTCGGCGCCATTCTAGCACGTGAAGGCGATGCCGTGATGTCCGGGCAGGTCCTGATCCGTCTCGACGAAACCGTCACCCGCGCCAATCTGGCGATCGTCACCAAGGGGCTCGATGAATTCGATGCGCGTCTCGCCCGCCTCGAAGCCGAGCGCGACGACCATGCCGACATTGTCTTTCCCGCTTCATTGACATCGAGGCGCGATGACCCTGGCGTCGAGCGCGCCATGGCCGGCGAACAGTCGCTGTTCGAGTTTCGCCGCCAGGCTCGCGCCGGACAGAAGGCGCAATTGGAAGAGCGCATCGCGCAGCTTGCCGAGGAGGCCTCGGGGCTCACCGAGCAGCGGACTGCCAAAAGCCGGGAGATAGAACTGATCGGCACCGAGCTCGACAGCATCCGCATGCTCTGGCTCAAGAAGCTGGTCTCAATCGACCGCATGACGGCCTTGGAGCGCGACGCGGTGCGGCTCGATGGCGAACACGGACAACTGACGGCGTCGATTGCACAGGCCAAGGGCCGCATCGCCGAAACCCGGCTGCAGATCATCCAGGTCGACCAGGATCTGCGCAGCGAGGTCGCGACCGAGCTGCGCGACGTTCAGGGCAAAATATCCGAGTTCGTCGAACGCAAGGTTTCCGCCGAGGATCAGCTCAAGCGCATCGACATCCGCAGTCCGCAGGATGGCGTGGTCCACCAGCTTGCCGTCCATACGATCGGCGGCGTCATTTCGCCGGGCGAGGTGATCATGCTCGTGGTGCCGGTGGCGGATGATCTGACCGTCGAGGCTCGCATTGCCCCGCAGGACATCGACCAGCTCTCGCTGGGGCAGGACGTGGCCCTGAAGCTTTCAGCATTCAACCAGCGCGTGACGCCGGAACTGAACGGCGTGGTCAACGAGATCTCCGCCGATCTCAGCGTCGACGAGCGCAGTGGCGCTGGCTTCTACACGGTTCGCGTCAGCCTGCCGCGCACGGAACTGAAGAAACTGAAGGGCCTCACCCTGGCGCCGGGCATGCCTGTCGAGGCGTTCTTCTCCACCGGCAGCCGAACCATGCTGTCCTATTTGGTGAAACCTCTGGCCGATCAGATACAGCGCGCGTTCAGGGAAGAGTGACGCTCCTGCGTCGCCAGTTTGCGCTCTTCAGGCGGGCTGCCTTTGGGCCGCTTTGCTGATTGTCAGGCCGCGGTTTGGCGAGATTAGAAAGCGGAGCCGACGCCCGCCGATCGCCATCACAACCCGCTGCAGTCTGGCAAATTCGCGGCGATGTGGGCAAGACCATCGAGTGCTCCGCGCTCCAGCCATCTCAGCTTGCCGACGCGTCCCGTGGCGTTAATGTGGGCCGGCCTCGGGCGCCGTAGCCGACCGTGTCGGTCTCGGCTGCCAGAATGACCTGACGAGGATATCCTCGGCATAGATCGCGCCATCGAACTGACCCTGCCCGAGTTCCTGGGTCAGCGTCGGCCGATCCCCAAGCAGCGAGACGCCAAGGCCAGCCTGGCCATTCGCGGGCGGCACACCCAGCGCGTCGAGGATGGTGGGAAATATGTCAATCGTGCCCGAAAGTCCGACATATGTTCTGGACGGGATGCCATCTCCCGACAGTGAGAAAAAGTTGCGTCTTTCATACTTGTTCAGGCGGTCCGTCACCGCGCTTGGCGCACTGAGATGGTCGCTTTGCAGCGCCAGAACGGTGTTCGCCATCAGACCTTCGGCCTCGGCTTTGTGGATGAAGTCGGCAATGAGCATGTTGGTGCATTTCACGGCGTGGAGGATATTGGGAACTTGCGGGGAAAGTCCCGTCTTGCCGATACATTTGTCGGTCAGGTAGCCATCCATCGCATGCCCGCCACTGACGGCGATCGTCAGGGAGAACGGTTTGCCATCGCGCTGCGCGCGCCGCAAAATGCCGAAGCTCAGATCGAGGACTTCGGCGTCGTCGGCGCCGAAACTGTTGCCGCGCCCGGCGAGGGCGGCCACCACTTCGGGACCCCCGAAAAGCGATGAGTAGCCATGGGTGGAATAGAATGTCCCCTGACCGGTGAAGCTGAGTGGCCAACCGGTAACAAAGTTCTGCCGATAGCCCCGCGCCTTCAGGGCATCGCCCAGGCAGGTCAGGCCAGGCAGGAATTGCGAATGCTCCTCCAGATACCGGCGCGAGGTGAAGAACGTTATCAGCAGCGGCGTTCCACAGTTCGCGGCGACCATCCCTGAGATGGAGTTGTTGGTGTAGGCAAGCTGCACCATGTTGCTCGCCGAAACGCCACGCCTGTCGAATTCCAGCAGCGGCCCCATGACGTCGCCGAACTCCGCCTCGTTCATGTAGGTGCGCTCGGCGCTCTCGATGAAAATATGAACGAGGTTTTTTGGCGCGACCGTCACGGACGCTACCGCAACCTGCGGCTCTGCCAAAGCGATAATATCGACGAACCGTCGGGACAGGAAATCATGCAGCGGGTTGGTATGGATCGCCGCCGCGATCGGACGCGTCAGCATCGGGTTTGCCGCCAGGAAGAACGCCATCAAGGCAACGTCCAATCCTCTGGTCAGCGTGCCGCGCGCCTTCAGGGCGCCGAGACCGAGAAGAACGACCAAAATAACCAGCATCGTGCTTCCGGTATTCCACAAATACTCAAGGACGACACCCGGCGTAAGCATGCCGGCGCCGGCATGCATGAACATCGCACCCCAGTCGAAATAGCCGAAGACGCTTTCCAGATAGACATAGACAAGGAACAGAAGGCAGGGGAAGAGCGAGAAATAAGGTCTGAACCGCCTGCTTCCTTGTCGATCCGCCTTCCTGTCCCGGAAGCCGTCAAGCCAGAGAAGCGCGATCAAAACCCCCAGGCCGAGAACCGCAAGCAGCCCCTTCTCCTGAACATAGATAAGCGACGCGAGCCAGGTGAGCGATCCTACCGTCGCGACGCTAACCAATGGACCAACTGACCAGCAACGAACCGCAAGAAGTTTCGGCATACTTTGCACCCATGCGCCAATCGCAAAGTTGATATCCAGTATCACTTAAAACTATTATAATGAAATTCTGAAAAATCGCAGATATCTAATTGCTATTACTTGAGAAGGCGCTAATATACATCACCCGAAAATAGCCTCGGTTTCGACCCTCTGCCGTCTACAACGCCTTGCATAGTGCCCGAGCCAGGACTGATCCAAGGCGGTTTCCACCGTTACACCTTGGCCCTCGGCCAACCCTCGCCTCACACCTTTCATGACCATCAGCGTGCCCGACAAGTGCTCGCGGTTCAGGACCAACCTTGACGTTGGCATTTGATTTCGGCTCTCCGCATTTGCCAGGGGGGCACCAACAGCCGACAGTCTGCTTGCGGCCCCATTTCAGTCATCCCAATCGCGGGCCAGTGGGGCCGTTCTGAGAGCAATATATCGTTTCAGCGAGCGTCGATTGCCGATAGCTCCGGCGCTCAGCAGTTTGTCAAAGGTGCCGTGGCGCGAGATCGACACTGCGTTGTGGGGCAGGGAAGGGCGCATGTCTTGCGCCGATAACGCCCTCGCAGGTCGCTGGCTATATTTGCGATCTATCACCCGTCGCACGACGGTTGGGCAAACTGGCAAATCTATGATTTCAGGGGAAATTGGATCGAAGCGTGACCAACCGTGATCCACAATGGTCGTAGGGTGTCGAGCGGGATCGTTGTGCAACTCCCTCTCGCAGTAAGCTATCTTGTTGAAAGATATTGCAAAAATCTCTACACCCGAGAACGTGAGGGGAGGCTTATGGGGGCGGTGTTGGATGCTCCGCCGTCACTAGCCACGCTCACTCACCGCCGTTCATGCTGAATCGCTTTGACGCACGGCACGCCACTGTATTCTTGTGATCCCACGTCTCTAGTTCCTCAATTGGATACAACACGGCTTTGCCAAGCTTGACGTACGCCGGTCCAATCCTCTTGGCTCGCCAATTTCGCAGCGTTCCAACAGAAATGGTGCCGCGATAGCGTTCCGAGACTTCCTCAGCTGTCAAAAACTTCCTGTCGTCCATCAAGCTCCCCAAATGTCCGACGTCGGGAACATGGGAGCAGGCTCAAGCACGCTCCCAAACCCTTGGTCATGCAGTTGCGTGGCCATGAGTAGGTATGTGCATCGGAAATAAAAGCCGCTGAGTGGGGGAGTAGAAGCAGGGGATATGTCTGGATAGAAATCGGATCAACTGCCAACGGGTGTGCAAGGTCGGTCAACCTGGGCCAACCGAAACGCTCGGTGACCACGGCACGAGTTGCGAGTCGAGGCCGTCGTTGATCATCGCCAAGCGGCCCGATGACAGTTTCAGTTTCCGCCCCGCTAGGAAAAAGGCCGGCGCCCTCGCTGGGAGGTTGCCCGAATGGCGCCGGCCAGACGGTCCTTTTCAGGTCCGCCGCTCGCCAAACACAGCTGAGTCTTTCCGTTGCGTCAGGTAGTGGCGGACTACGCTTTGGCTTTCTGCTTCCCAGGTGCCTTCTTGGCTGGTGCGACGGGTTCAGCCTTGCGGCCAAGTCCGATGGACTTCGCTAGTTGCGAGCGCTGAGCAGCGTAATTCGGAGCTGTCATTGGGTAGTCGTGCGGCAAGTTCCACTTGGCGCGATAGGCCTCCGGTGTCAGGCCGAAGTCCGTGCTAAGATGCCGTTTCAGTGATTTGAACTTCTTGCCGTCTTCGAGGCAGATAATGAAGTCCGGCGTCACCGACTTCTTCGGGTTGACCGCGGGAGTTTGCGGCTCAGCGATCGGTGGGACCGGAGTGCCAAGTCCGGACAGCGAAGCATGAACCGATGCTATCACGTCCGGCAAGCCAGACACCGGCAATGGATTGTTGCTGACATATGCTGAGACAATGTCGGCGGTTAACTCAGTTAATTCGGCAGAGCGGGTATCGGATTCGTTGGTCATTGGTGGTCCTTTTTGCCTGATTTATCCCCTCTCTATGGGCGGATGATCAACGACGCAACCGTCGTCCTAAGCCTAATCTATCGAACTGCAGTGGAGCCAACGCAGAATTTGTAAGGTCTTCGGACAACCCTTTGATGTTATTTCCGAAGTAGTTCCTGCCGTCGAGCGAATGAAGCTCGTGGAGCGGAGCTGCCTGCCCAGCCTCCGGTTTGGCTGGGGTTCTTGGAAGCTTTTCGAACTTTCTGGGTCACGTCTCAGCCCGAGTTGCGCGCGCTTATGGACAAAGCGGGACACTAGATTCGGCTTTTGGATAATTTCGGTGGCAGCGACTTTCTGGCGCGTGTGACTTCCTGATAGCGCCGGTCAGCACGACGCCCCCAACGGCCCAAGTTCTGAATGGCAGCTTTGCGGCGGAACCCACCGCCCAATCCCGGCCGCTTGGCATTCCACCGTCACTATCTGAAAGCGGACATAGCGAAGTTCAGTTCGACGCTGCTCGAGTCGCGGCACCCGGCATCAACTGGCGGACGCTGTTGTCAGCAGCAGAACTTCGTAGCGGTATTGTCGGGCAGCATTGCCTAGAATGCAGCGCCTAATAGAGCGAGAGGAATCCGAAACCAACCTTCTCTGGCCTGGAGGTCATCAAGCAGCCATCGGCGAGATGACTGCAGAGCCGAAAAGGCAAAGCACTCCCCAGGTCGCGCGTTGCAGGCGCCACCTGGATCTTGCCGGCCTTGTGGCTGACGTTCGATGCTCTTCTTTAGCTAGTTGGCAGCTTGCTTCATTTTGAGTAGTTGCTGCGCGGCAGCCGCGTTGTCGCCGCCACCTGCCACATGTACGGTTGGAACGGCGAGCTTGATGCCGTTATCGTCAAATGCCTTCTTAATCATCATGAACGCTCTCCGCTTGATGCCGAACTGAGTTCCCGGCTTGGTCATCAGCTTCATCCTGATGTCGATCCCTGAGTCGCCGAAACTGTCGACACCTTGCATTTTCAGTGGCTCGATCGTATCGGCCGCGAATTCAGGATCCGCGGCCAGTTCCTGACCGATCTTCTTGATAAGCTTGCGAGCGAGGTCTACGTCAGAATCGTAGGTGATACTGAGAGCCATCTTGTCCATCACCCAGTCACGGCTCATGTTTTGGATAGCGCCGAGCGCGCCGAACGGCACGGTGAAAATCGGTCCGCGATGATGCCGCAGCCTGACTGATCTCAGGCTGAACGATTCGACAGTGCCCTTATAGCTACCGCTCTGAATATACTCGCCGACACGGAAGGCATCGTCCAGCATGTAAAAAACACCGCTCAAAATGTCCTTGACCAGCGTTTGCGAACCGAAGCCAATAGCCACGCCGAAAATGCCGGCGCCGGCGATCAAAGGTGCGATCTGTATGCCTAGTCCGGACAGGATTGTCAGCACAGTGACTACGGCGATGAAGACAGCGAGCGCGTTGCGGAATATCGGCAGCAGCGTACGCAGCCGGCCGTCGCGGGCAACGTCGCCGGCGTTGGACCCGGCCGCCGGCGAAAGCGCCATCCGGTAGGCGATCAGCGCCTTCGCCATCTGCCAAAGTAGGTCGGCAACCAGGAGAACGATGATGCCATTAAGCAGGCCTGAAATCACTAGCTCGCCTGTTTTACTGCCTGCAAGGGCTGCAGCTCTGATGCGCCAGAGATAGGCGAGCCATGCGACCGCAGCGCCGATCACTGCCGCCCTGGCACCCCTGACGATCAAAACGTTCCCTACGATGCCGAGGGCGCCACTGCGCTGCGCCCGGCCGACGAAAGCCTGTGCGACGCTGCCAACCCCACGTACGACGGCCGGCAACAGCAACACATAGAGGCCGAGCCATAGCACGCCAAGCAGTCCTGCCACCCAAACTAGCCAAAGCGCGATCAGATAGAGCGTCAGCAGCGATTGCCTGACTGCGGTAGCTGCGCTGCCCGGCCGGCGCCATACGATTTCGACAGCGACGGCGAGCATGCCCAGGCCACAAAGCAGTGCAACCACCCGCGCAACGTCGATGGAGAAACCGATGCCAGGCATGAGACTGGCCACGGCCCAGCCAAACAGCAGAAATCCGGCCATGAGGTTTACGCGCGGAATCCAGAAACGCCGCGCGGTCTCATCTGTGGCAGGAACTGCCGTCGGCGTCTCATCCGACGTTCCGCTGCCCGCGCGGGCTACTCCAAACAGCAACATGGCAACTGCTCGGATGAATCGCACTGCGACGAAGGCGAGCAGCAAGGTCAGCACGATGCGGCGAAGCAAAGGCGGCCATTCCAGCGCGACAAACGATCCGATGGCGGCCAGAGCAAATGTCACCAAGGCAGCGACCTCGGACAGGAGTGCCTGTTTGGGGTCAACTTCTCCGCCAGAATGGCCCAACGCCAAAGCCCGGCGAACAAGCCACTCTGCGCCGAAGCCGATGACGGTCAATACTGCCAGGATCAGGATCACCAGGCCGGGCCTGCCAGTATTCACGTCCCGCGAGACGACGCCGGCGGCATTGGCAAGCTCTTGCGGGATGCGAGGAATGGCGTCACTGAGCGTGACGAGTCGTGCGCGAACGGCCAGTTCCCAACTAGAGATCGCATCGGCCAATGATGCGGCAGACGGTTCCTCGGCGGCTGCCGGTGTCTTTCCCTCGAGCCATACCTTCACCTCGGGGTCGGAGAGCAGGTCGAGGAGTTGCCGCGCCTTTGCTGGCGGCACGCCGTCCGGAGGCTGTTGGGCATGAGCCCAAGAGGTTGCAGCGAGCAGCCAGAAGAAAATCGGAACGACTGCCTTCACCAAAATACCAATTCGAGTGGGCAGTGCTTTGCTCATCGCGCCCTCCGGCAATTCTCGATCGACAATAAGATCGGACTATCCCGCAATCGAACGAACCATGGCGGATCGAACGCGGAACCTTGCTACTTGACCACGTCAGACTCGCCCGGCCGCCAGGACTGTTGGTGACTGGGCCATGCAGGTGGTCATGCCCTCACAACCCCACCATCGCGTCGACCTCTATGCCGGTCGAAAATCGGTGGAATCGATCAGCCTGACTTTTGTGCGGTCAGGCACTTGCGACCTGCTGCCATAGCCTTGAAGGTGCCCTTCAGATCGACGACAAAGCTACCCTGGGTTTGCGGAAAAACGGTCATCTTGTATTTCTTCGCCACGTCGCGTTTGAAAGATGGGTCATCTGTCAAAATGTAACCTCCCGAAAAGCCGCCTTTGAGTTGGCCGGCCGTTGTGGTCACCACGCCGCGGTAAAGATGGCCGTCGATATCGACGAAGATGTCCTTGACTCCGTTCTTGATGCCAATGTCCAGCTTTGTGAACACGCCAAGGTACCCGACCGCCTGGTTTGCGGCTACGCCCATTTGCACCGAACCTGGGCCAAACGCACTCACGATCAGGCAATCTCCGCGTGTTTTATTTGCGTAGACAGTCCAGCCCTCGACATCGTCCCCGTATTTGACAAGATTATCGCTAGCTTTGGGGAGGGGATTTTCTTGCGCGCAGACCGCCGTCGCAGAAAGCGCTACTGACGCCACCAATATGAGTGCTGTAAAATTTCGCATGGTTCTCCCTCAGATTTAAGAGTTTTTAGTTCGCGGCCTTTGAAGGCCGGGTGAAGCGACGGTGCTGCCCCCGAATGCCAACAATGCCCAGAAAGATTTGCTTTCGCTTCGCGCCGCAGTCGCAGCTTCCCTTCAACAGTCAGACAATGTAGTTCGTCCAACTTTTCATCCGCACAAGGATTCGTCGAACGACGGTGACCGACGCCATATGGTTGCTGTACACGGGGATCTGACCTGTCGATCCGGCAGGCAGCTGGTATGGCGATCTCGTAAGGGATTGCCCAGACAGCGATCGCGCCGTAGACGACCAGCAAAAGCACGATGATCACGGTAATGAGTGCGACGCTGTCGAGCATTGTTGTTTCCATCCGAGGTCGAGGCGCCCTTCTTCAGTCCACTTTCCCGCCGGGCTTCTTGCTTTTCCATCGATGCTGCCGGCGGGACCATGGTCATGCATTGACTGGAGCAATGCATGACCCACCTACGCTGGGGCATTGTCCCGTTGTTTTGAAGGTAACTAACTGTAGCCTACCCATTAAAAATGCGGTCTGGCCCGCTGCCGGTTCGTGGATACCGATAAAGGTTTGACGGAACTGGAGGAATGCAGAGCCGAGCGCAGGTCGCGCAAGGTCTAGGATGGCGCCGGGGCGGGCGTGTTCGGTTGCCTCAGGCGCTTCGATAGTCTTCCGCGACAGAAAACGAGCTATGCTAGCTCGACTGCGCGGTTTAAAATCGGCGCAGCCCACTCAATCAGGGATCACAAGACCTGCTTTTCTAAGCGAGCCGAGAATGGTCTCGACATCTTGCGGGCGGGCCAAACGCATTGACACTTGCCCCCTCAGGTTCTTCACCAATGCCGGAAAATTCTGTTGAAGCCATTCGCTTTCGCGGTGCGCTTCCGCAACATTTCCTGCCTCACCGTTTATCGCAGCGCCAATCAAATGATAGATCGGATTCATCGGCGAAGGAGCTTTCTTCAGCCAGTTCGCTGCTTGCGCATAGTCGCCGCCAAAATAGGAGCAGAGGGCCAAGACCGCTTCATAGTCGGCTGAGGTTCCGGGATTCAATTGACGCGCCCCCGCTATCATCGAGCAACCTTTCGTCCATTGTCCTGAAACGGCCAGGCGCTCGCCATATTCGCTCAAAAACTCGGTGTCGTTTGGGTTGAGTTTCAAGCTCTCCTCGCCTAGCGCCAACGCGGCATCAATCTGTCGGTCGAAATAGAGTGCCAGCATTTTTGCCTGACGCGCTGGCATATTCAGGGGATCGAGCGCCGCGGCGTGCCGGGCGGCAGCGAAAGCGCGCTCAAGCGCTGATGCCGGAGGCCTCCCATCGACTCCATACCGGTAGTCATCGACATAGACCAATGACAGGAGACCCCATGCCGAGGCGTAGCCGGGGAAGCGATCCACAGCTTTCTCAAGGCATGTACGGACAGCGGGACGGCGCTCCGGATCCATTTCCAACCGATACGCATAGAAAGAAAGTGTACAACCATAGGCTACCCAATCATCGGGGGCGTTGCTCACGTCGAGATCCTCGTCCGCCTGGAAGATCACGCCGTAAACCTGAGCCAAATTTTGTGATACGCTGTGCGCAATTTCCTTCTGGGCATCCCGAAATACCGAGACTTTCAATGGGCCGTCGTAGGTATTTGCCCAAATGACCGACCCATTTCCGCGATTGATGAGCCGGACCCGAAGCTGAAAGGCCTCATCCGACAGCGTGACACTTCCAGCGACAACAAATCGTGGTGGCGCCAATGAGGCATCTTCCGGCTTCGGGGCTGACTCCATAACCAGCAAGTCTCTGAACTTGGAAAGCTGCTCGACAATTTCCTCCTTCAATCCACTTGCAACCACGCCTGCGGCCTGAGTGCCGCCCGGATTGTCAAACGTCTGCACGAGCACTCGGGGCCTTGCTGGCTCGGTATATGTGGAGGGCGCCCACCACCACCAGACCGATAGAGATGCCACGATCGCCACAAGAGGCATGAGCACGGCTGCCAGCACTCGCGGCCGAGTTCTCCACAGGGTCGGGCGCTCCGAGACTGGCTGCGCGACAAGTGGGGCCGGGAGCGGTGCTAACTCAGTTTCGGCCTGGCGTGCGAACGAAGGAACATATCCGCCCTTGGGAATTGTTATGAGTATAGGATCCCTTTGTCCTGAGGTCAGGTAGTAGCGTTCCAGCGCCCGACGAAGGTGGCCGGCCTCAATGCGGACGATTGGGTCCGTCTGAGGGTCAAATGATTGGCCACGGCCGAACACTTCGACCGCGATGGTGTAAGCCTTGATGCGATCGCCACGCCCGGATAAGGCTTCCTCGACCACGTAGCTAAGGAAACGGTGCTCACGGCCCGTGGCATCGAAGTCCGCGCTGCCGAGGATCAGGCCAAGCTGGGCGCGACAACTCTCGGCAGGGAGAACTGGCTCCGCTGTGAAGGATGATTCAGGCTTATTCACTGCCCCTCGCTCGACCAGTGACTACATGGTCCCCCACGTAATTTACATTCCCCAGCCGGTCGTGGGCAATATACAATTCACTCAGGTCGCGAACTGGCGAATTGAAAATCGAATTGAAAAAATCGTTATTTCGGTCGGATTTATGTCAGATCAACGAATCATGGCCACGCAACAGGAATCATCCGAGAGACAAAGAGCGATCCTAGCGGCGGTACGCCGCTTTCCGCAGTTTGAGTTGGCGATCCACCGACTGGTCGTTCGGAGTGAGAGCTTTCTGGAAATATGCGAGGAGCTTGCGGACGCCGAGCGGGCGCTCTCAAGTGTCGACCAGACCACAACGACATTGGTCGAGGCCAGACGAGCCGAATGGCAGCAACTTGTTGACCGGCTGGTTGGAGAGGTCGGGGCAGCGGTGCGGGACTCAGAGGCTCCCCGCAACCTGGGCGTCAATCCTCGGCCGCCATGGTAAGCGCCACGGATGGTCAGAACTGGTCGGTGGTCAGCCTCCCGCCATACGGGGTTCGATTGCAATTGCACAACCCTGTTAACGATAGGATGCTGTCGCAATGCGGTTGTCTAACAATCAGCCCTACGGCGCTACGTCGTGGTCCAATGTCGACTAAGCCTTCTAATGAAACCGGGACTGAGAGTCGCAACCCACAACCGAGCAAAGATCAATGAAAATTTTCTGTCGGACGGTGACTACCGGCTATGCCGCGCTTTGTATCCTGTGCCTTGCTAACAACGCGGGCGCGGCCGATCTGGTCTCCCCGGTGACGCCGGACCTGAAACCCATAGTGACCGAGCAGGGATGGACGTTCAGCGTCGCGCCGTATTTCTGGGCTGCTGGCCTCTCGGGCGACGTGGGGCAGTTCGGTTTGCCCGCCGTCGAGGTTGATTCTAATTTTGGCGACATCCTGAAGAATCTTGATTTCGCGGCCATGGCCGTTATCGAGGCACGCTACGACCGCTACAGCATTTTCGGCGACCTCCAATACGTCAAGATTTCCGCCGGCAATGGCACGCCCAAAGGCATCTTGGCAGACAGCGTCGATCTCACGTCGCAAACTTTTTCAGGTCTGGGTGGAGTTGGTTATTCAGTCCTCCAGAGCGACGCTGGACGTCTCGATGTGGTCGGCGCCATGAGGGTCTGGTCGGTCAATACGGACCTTGAGTTCCATGGTGGAATTCTTGACGGCCGCTCCGCCAGCGACGGCAAGACCTGGGTAGACGGGCTGGTTGGTATTCGTGCGAACTATTCGCTCACACCCGAGGTCTATGTCACCGGTTGGGGAATGGTGGGAGCTGGCGCGGCCAATGTCGATTGGGACGTCGCAGCCGCGCTGGGCTATCGTTTCAACGATCGATTTTCGGCGGTCGTCGGCTATCGCGCATTGGGCGTCAACTACGACAATAACGGGTTTGTCTTCGATGTCGTGCAACAAGGCCCGATCATGGGTCTGATCATGCGTTTCTAGGGCGGCGCCCAAATCGCAGCAATTGCGCCAGACCTTCGCAGGGTCCTGGCGCGGGGTTTTGAAGAACCGGGGTAGGGCGGACGGGCCGGCGCCACTACCCGCGTTAAGTTGGCCAGTCGCGGCGCTGATAGTGATGCTGACGGCCAAGTAGAACGTGCTGCAGGCAAAGAATGCGTCTGAACTCGTGGGTGATGCGCGCCAAAAGGTCGGCGACGACTTGGCCGGGCGGAAGACACGCAGTTTTCCCGAACTCGTTGCGCAGAACAGGTCTGGACGTCCGAAGCCTGTGATCGACAGCTTGCACCCAGCTGCATCTTTACAGTTAATTACGTTCCCCACCCGCGCCCTTTGTGTGCAAACCATCCCAGGCGTCCACTGCTGTTGGCCGCGATGCAATGGGTACATTGGGAAGAGGGCATGGGCTACCTCAGCGAAGTGAAAAAGCCGGAGATGCTGCAGAGCGAGTATGCGCGCACAGCGTTGCAGACTGGCCTGCGGTTCGAGGCGAAGCTCGGAGTGAATACCTATGAATTCGGCATGATAGGCTCGACCGACAGCCACACCTCGCTCACCACCACCCAGGAGGAGAACTTCTTCGCCCGGATGTCAGCGCGGGATCACCGCAAGTGAGTTGGCTGAGAGAACCCCTGCTGCATTTCGCGGTCGTCGGCGCGATCCTGTTCGGCAGCTACTCGTGGCTGCACGAAAGCAGTGTCGCCGCTTCAGCTGTCCAACCCGTCCGCATTGGCGAGGGCGATGTACGCTGGCTGAAGCAGACGTGGTCGAGCCAGTGGCTGCGCCAGCCCACGGCGGAAGAGTTGAAGGGTTTGGTCGACGATTTCCTGAACGAAAAATTGTTGGCACGCGAGGCTGAAGAGATGGGCCTTGAGCAGGACGACTCCATCATTCGCCGCCGCCTGGCGCAGAAGCTGAAGTTCCTGGTCGAGGACACTGCCCAACTTGCCGAACCTAGCGTGACGGACCTGCGGCAGTTCTATGCTGCCAATCCCGCACAATTCGAGACGCCGGGAAAGCTGTCGTTCAGGCAGATCTACTTCGATCCGAGACATCGCAAGGACGCCGCAGCGGACGCCCAAATGGCGCTCGCCGCGCTGAATGCGACGGGCGACGCGGACGCGGCGGCGGGTGATCCTCTGATATTCGGCGACAGTTTTGAAAACACCAACGAGCTGGCGCTGTCGGGGATGTTCGGTCCGGACTTTGCACGCGAGGTCATTGCGCTCGACCCCGGCCAGTGGCGCGGTCCGGTGAAGTCGGGGTACGGCGTTCACCTGGTGCTGGTCACCGAGCGCACGCCGACGGTGTTGAAGCCTTTCGAGACGGTCAGGGATGCCGTTCTTGGCGAATGGCGCGGCGCCAAGCAGACAGAGCTCACCCGCGACTATCTCGTCGAGCTGCGCAGGAAGTACGCGGTAGAGGTGGACGACAGCGTTAAGGCGATGCTGGGACCAGAGCCGGCACACAACGTGGCGGCAAAATGAGGCGACCGGGCAAAAAGTCTCTTCTCATGGGATGCGCCCGCGCAATGGAGCGCGTTGCGCTGGTCGTGCTGGCAGCGGTCATCATCGTGCTGCTGCCCGCGGCCGCCTCTGCCCATGAGGTACGCCCCGCCTATCTCAGCGTGCAGGAAGAGGCGCCGAACGAGTTCAGCGTGCTGTTCAAGACCCCGATGCAGGGCGACGCGAGACTGGCGTTGTCGGCGCTGTTTTCCGGCAGGAACGAGACGTTGACGCCGATCGTCTCCCATCCGACCGGCGATGCGATGGTGCAGACCTGGCACATGCGCACGCTCGACCCGCTCACTGGCCAGAACGTTCTGATCGACGGCTTGCAGAACACCATGACCGACGCGCTGGTCCATGTGGCCTTCGCCAACGGCAACAGCTGGACGGCGCGGCTGACGCCGAGCGAACCTTCCGCGGTAATCCCCGCGTCGCAGAGCGCCTGGGCGCTGTTCGCCACCTATGTCCGCCACGGCATCGAGCACATCGCGTTCGGTTTCGACCATCTGCTCTTCGTCTGCGGGCTGATGCTGATCGTGCACGACTGGCGAAAGCTGGTGAAGGCGATCACCGCGTTCACGGCGGCGCATTCCATCACCTTAAGTTGCGCGACGCTCGGATGGGTGAGGCTGCCTTCGCTGCCGGTGGAGACGATGATCGCCATCAGCATCGTCATGGTCGCCGCCGAGGTCGTGCGCATGGAGCGCGGCCAGCTCAGCCTCGCCATCGTTCGGCCCTGGATGGTGGCCTTCGCCTTCGGCCTGCTGCACGGCTTCGGCTTTGCCAGCGCGCTGGTCGAGCTCGGCCTGCCGCAAGGCGACATCCCCCTGGCGCTGCTCAGCTTCAACGTCGGCGTCGAGCTCGGACAACTGGCCTTCATCGCCGTGTTGCTGAGCTCGGTATACGCCGTGCGGCGGGTCATCTTCATTCCCCGGCAGGCGATCGTCGCGTCAGCCTATGCCATCGGCATCATCGCAGCATTCTGGAGCGTCCAGCGGCTGGACGCGATGTTTTCATAGTGGAGGTTCAAATGAAGTTCAGAAATCTCGATCGCGCACTGCTGAGAAGTGCAGCACTTGCAGGCCTGTTGGTCGTCGCGCAGTCCGTTCGGGCTCAGGAGGCTGTGAATACGGATATCGGCGACATCGACAAGACCACCGGCGCAACGGTGTTCCAGACAAAGCGGCCCTACTCGCCTTATGCCGGCCGCAACTTCCCGGTGCGGCCACTATTCGGCGACACCCATTTGCACACCGCGCTCTCCTTCGATGCCGGCGCTGCCGGCGCCAGGATCGGGCCGCGCGAAGCGTACAAATTTGCCAAGGGCGAGGAGATCGTTTCCAACACGGGGCTGCCGGTGAAGCTGTCGCGCCCGCTCGACTTCCTGGTCGTGGCCGATCACTCCGACAATCTCGGTTTTTTCGGCGATTTCCTCGCCGGCAAACCCGAGATCCTGCAAAATCCCCAGGCCCGCACCTGGTACGACATGATGCAGTCGGGCAAGGGCGCCGAGGCGGCCTACGACATCGTCAAAACCTTCGCACAAGGCAAGTTTCCGAAGGAGATTACCTATTCGCCGGGCAGCGCCGCGTATCGTTCCACCTGGCAGAGCATCATCGACGCGGCCGAAGAGGCCAACGAGCCCGGCCGTTTCACCGCGATCATCGGTTATGAATGGACCTCGCTATCGAAGGGCAACAATCTGCACCGCAACGTGATCTTCCGCGACAACGGCGACAAGGCCGCGATGATCGAGCCCTATACGACGCAGCCGCCGCTCGGCTCCAACAATCCGCGCGACCTCTGGAAATGGCTGCAGAACTATGAGGACAAGACCGGTGGCCAGGTGCTGGCGATCGCCCACAACGGAAATCTGAGCAACGGCACGATGTTCCCGATCATCGAGTCCTTCACTGGCAAGGAGATCGACCGCGAATATGCCGAGCAGCGGGCGCGCTGGGAGGTCCTGTACGAAACCACGCAGATGAAGGGCGACGGCGAGAGCCATCCGGTCCTGTCGCCGAACGACGAGTTCGCCAATTTCGAGAAGTGGGACAAGGGCAACCTCGACCTCAGCGAGGCCAAGAAGCCGGAGATGCTGGAGTTCGAATACACGCGCTCGGCCCTCAAGAATGGCCTTAAGCTGGAAGCGAAGCTCGGCGTGAACCCCTACAAGTTCGGGCTGGTCGGCAGCACCGATTCGCATACCGGCCTCGCCACCGCCGATGACGACAACTTCTTCGGAAAGGTCGCGTCGGCCGAGCCAAACCCCGAGCGCACCTCGCATGCCTTCATGTCCAACGCGAAGCTCGGGCTGAAGATCATGGAATGGGAGATGACCGCGTCGGGCTACGCAGCGGTGTGGGCGCAGGAGAACACCCGCGCCTCGATCTTCGACGCCATGAAGCGGCGCGAGACCTATGCCACGACCGGGCCGCGCATGGTGGTGCGCTTCTTTGGCGGCTTCGACTTCGAGGCCGCCGACGCCAACAGCCGCAGCCCGGCGATTGCCGGCTACAGCAAGGGTGTGCCGATGGGCGGCGACCTCAGCCACGCGCCCGACGGCAAGGCGCCGACGTTCCTGGTCGCCGCGCTGAAGGACCCGATCGGGGCCAATCTCGACCGCTACCAGATCGTCAAGGGCTGGCTAGACGCGGCCGGCGAGGTGCATGAGAAGATTTACGACGTCGCCTGGTCCGGCGACCGCAAGGCGGACGCCAGCGGCAAGCTGCCGCCGGTCGGTAGCACGGTCGACGTGCCCAATGCGACGTGGACCAACACGATCGGTGCGCCCGAGTTGATCGCGGTCTGGAAGGACACGGATTTCGACCCCTCGCTGCGTGCTTTCTACTACGGCCGTGTCATCGAGATCCCGACGCCGCGCTGGACCGCCTACGACGCGAAGTATTTTGGCCTGACCTTGCCGGCCGACGTGCCGATGACGACCCAGGAGCGCGCCTATACGTCGCCGATCTGGTACAATCCGGCAGGTTAATTTGGGTGGATCCCTGCAGGAGGGCCTGCATCATGCGTTTGTTGGATGGCAATTTTGTTGCTGTTCCAAAACGCGCCAGCTGAAGTCAATTTCCGGCCACGAGCTTCAGGGTTCCGGCCGTAGGATACAGTTAGTTACCTTCCTTACAGGACGCTCGAAACGTAAGCGGTTTCCGCGCCACCGTTGGGGATTGATCGCGATCAGTCAGCTGCCGATCTTGTATTGGGTCGGCAAGCGGGTTGTGTCTTGACTGACCTTTACGCAAGTCGCGTCACGCGACGACTTGTGTCCGATCACGGACAACGCTCGGCGGGGGGAGGCAAGGCTGCCTTCTCGGAGATGACATCGGGGTGCACGAAAGAATGAAGCTGGTAAATCGCTGCCGGGTACTGGTGGGAGTGAGCATGCGAGCAGGGCGAACCCTGGCAATATCCTCTGCTTGCGCACTCATCCTCTCTTCTTGCGCAAGCAGGCCTGAGACCGGGGCCCTTTTGTCGAATACCTCCGTAGCTCAAGGTGCCAGTTCGCATACCATTCTCGTTGCTACCACTCGAGCGCCTGATGCTCGACCGGGAACCTACTTCGATGGCGAACGGTCATCTGCCCTGAACTTTGCATCGATCACCGTCAGCGTGCCGCCGAACCATAGGGCTGGCAATGTCGAATGGCCTTCTTCGAAGCCGGGAAATGCTCAGACGGATTTTGTCACGCGAGATGGCGAGGTCCTGCCGAACGAAAAGCAGTTTCTGGCCGAATTGAACCAACGTTTGAAAGCTCAGCCCAAAGGCCAGCGCAAGGTCCTGCTCTTTGTGCATGGTTACAACACGCTGTTTGCCGAAGGACTCTATCGCTTCGCGCAAGTCGTTCATGATTCCCGTGCGCCTAGCGTTCCCGTCTTCTTCAGTTGGGCCTCGCGGGGCAAGACGCTGGACTACGTATATGACAACAACAGCGCGACTATCGCTCGCGACAGATTGGAGCGGACGCTGCGCCTTTTGATGGCAAGTGATGCTGATGAAATCAACGTCCTCGCGCATTCGATGGGCAACTGGGTGACCGTCGAGGCATTTCGGCAAATCAAGATATCGGGAAATATCGCTTCAGCCGGCAAGCTTGGCACGGTGATACTCGCCGCCCCCGATATCGACGAGGACGTATTCAAATCGGAAATGCAGCGAATCGGAAAACCTAAAAAGCCGTTTTTGATCATTCTCTCGCGCGACGACAAAGCATTGGGACTGTCGCGAGTTATCGCTGGCGGCAAAGATCGGCTTGGAGCGAGTAAAGACAGTGCGGGCCTCGCAGATCTCGGCGCCATCGTGGTCGACCTGTCGAATGTGAAAGCGACGGATGCGACCAATCACGGCAAGTTCGCTCAAATTGCAGAAATTGCGCCGGAACTTCGCAAGGTCCTGGCGCAGGGTATTCCAGATCAGGAAGAGGGCGGGCTGGCCGGCGCCACTACCCGCGTTCTCACGTTACCAGTCGCGGCGCCGATAACGATGCTGTCGGCCAATTAGAACCTGCTGCAGCTATTTGAATTTAGAGAGGATGAACGATGACAAGAATTAGCTTGAGATTGGCCGGTGGCGCGGCTGCGATTGCCGTCGCTATAATTTTTGGCGGACTGATCGACGAAGTTGTACCGCTCCCCTCTTTCGTCGGCGACGCGCAGGCGCGAGTTGGTCATCCGCTCACGCCCGGCAGCGTCGCTGGCGTTGCCAGGCGTACCACTCGCCGAACAATCCGCCGGACGGCTATCTACGTGAACAGCCTCCCGGCCGCGTGTGTGAAGACCACCGTCTACGGCCCCGTGCTGTGGCACTGCGGCGGCAAGTACTATCAGGCTCATAACGGGCGCTACGTCGTGGTCCACATACAGTGACTTGGGGTTGACTTCTGGAAACAGCGGAGGGGAAAAATGCCGTTGGTTCAAAGCTTCTTCGGCAGCATCTTGTTGTGTCTGGCCGTGGCGCTTCCAGCACAGGCGCAGGACGCGCCGAAACCGACTAGCTGGCAGGAACAGTACGCCTATTCCCTCGGACTGCAGGCCTATGTCTTTGGATTTCCCTACGTCTACCTGCCGTCATTGCGCTGGAATTGGGTGACCGTGCCAAAGCCTGCCGGAAGCATCACGCCCTACGCGCCGCTGAACCACTTCTACAACGTCCGTGATCTGGCCACGGCCGAATACCGCGATGGCGGCTCGCCGAACAACGACACGCTGTATTCCATCGCCTGGATCGACGTGTCGAAAGAACCGCTCATTCTGACTCATCCCGACATGGGCGACCGCTACTTCACCTTCGAACTGGCGAGCATTGACAGCGACAACTTTGCCTATGTCGGCACCCGCACCACTGGGGGCAAGGCGGGAAGCTACGCGATTATCGGTCCGAACTGGAAGGGTCAGCTACCGGCTGGAGTGAAGTCTATCACGCCGTCCAGAACCAACAGCGTTCTGATCCTCGGACGCACATTGGTCGATGGTCCGGCCGATCTGCCTGTCGTCCGCAAGCTGCAGGACCAGTACACGCTGATCCCGCTCAGCCAATGGGGCAAGGCCGAACCTTTGCTGCCTGCGAGCCGCGATGTCTGGGCTCCCTTCGACGCGAAGACCGATCCGCTCGGCGAATGGAAGACGATGAACCGGGCGATGACCGAGAACCCGCCCGAGGCGAGGCTGGCGAAGCTAACCGAGCTTTTCGCCAAGATCGGCATCGGCCCCGGCCAAGACATCGACAAGCTGGACGAGGACACCAAGCGCGGTCTGGCGCGAGCTTCCAAGGACGGCTTTGCCATGCTTCATCAGGTGATCCGCTCTGGCGCTCTCGGCAAGCGCGTGAACGGCTGGAATATCCCGCCGAAGGCGATGGGGACGGCGGGCCTGATTGACGATTTCCTGCTGCGGGCGTCAATACAGTGCCTTGGCGGGATCATCGCCAACGACCCGGACGAAGCAGTCTACTACAACACCGCGCTTGACCAGTCAGGCCAGCCGCTGGACGGCAACAAGCAATATGCGATGCGCTTTGCTCCCGGCCAACTGCCAGAAGTGAAGGCGTTCTGGTCGATCACCATGTACGATCCCACCTACAACCTAGTTGCTAATTCCATCAACCGATATGCAATCGGAAACCGGACCCCGAACCTCAAAACCGATGCCGATGGTGGTCTGACGCTTTATATCCAGAGCGAGGCTCCGAGTGCAGATAAGATGGCGAACTGGCTGCCAAGTCCGAAAGCTGGCTCGTTCACCGTCATTATGCGGACTTATATGCCGGACAAAGCCATCGTCGACCAGACGTGGGCACCACCGGGAGTCGCGCCTGCTCGCTGACCACCCGATGTAATCGACCGAGCAAGTCCGAAATGGGGTCGGAGGCAGAAGGGCGGCTTACCGCCTGCGATCCCCTAACCTGGCGGGGACTATGAATAGACAAGAAGTATTCCGGAAAAGCGTGCTCGGCGTCAGGCTAGCGCCGACAAATCAAGGGAGGGCGAAAAAGGTGAACAACGATCAGGACTTGCCGGAAGCCGATATCGGCATCAAAATCACGCGCCGCGACGCATTGATGGCCGGCACGGCGGTAGCCGTTTCCCGCTTGGTTGCACCAATCGGCCTTTCGGGCGCGCTCGCTGGCCTCGCCGGCGTTCAGCAGGCAGAGGCACAGCCG
>NZ_NSFV01000032.1 GCF_002295115.1 Mesorhizobium sp. WSM4311
ACGCAGCGGTGTGAGACGGGCATTCTTGTGGATGTTCATTCGGACCCTCCGATGGATGCTGAAGCGTGGTAACTCCAGTCTCCTCGGTCCGGTCCGAATGGACAACCTCTCGAAAGCTCACACCTAGTGCCGGCAGTGGCACCGCTGTTGTCCGTCGACAGGTCCCGCGCTTGCTCGGTGCGACCAACAACCTTAAGCGCTAGGGCGTAACCTGACCCTGCAAGATCTCCTCACCGACTATAAGGTGCGCCTCACGATCTGAGACGATGGGACAGGATGGCTAAGGAGGTGCGCCGTCTTGCATGCCCCGCCAGCGAGGCGAACCCTCTCGGCTACGCGCGCCACCAGCGACGCTCCATATCGTCAGGCCTGCGTCTCATGCTCAGATGAGCCGGTATTTGGCTCTCTCATCAGCAAACCGAGAGAGCCCATGCCAAGACGGAAGCAAGCAAGACGAACGAGCGTCAGAGATATCCTGCGCCTGACCCATAAACAGGGCAGTCCGGTGGGCCAAGGTGGCAGAGCAACTGAGGTTCGGCAAGACTTCGGCTTCCACCTATCTGCGGGCGCTGGAGACGGGCTGTCGTGCAGGCCCTGCATGCGGCTTTGAGGACGATGCGATGTTGAAACACCGTCTGTTGCGCCGAATCGGCCGTCGGCCAAACGTTGGGTCGTCATCAGGTTCTCGACAGCTTCCCGGTGTCAAATCCAAACCGTGGTCGGCGATCCCCACCAGGGTGGGAAGGCAGCGCTGATATAGCCGAACGTCGATCAAGTCACGATCAACGATTGCCTCATGTCACATGCCCTGCGGGACTGAAAAACGGAGAAGAACATGTGCGATGCAAAACTGAAGACCGTGCTTTCGCTTTTTTCGCCGGTGGCCAGCAAATTAGATGCTCTCTCGTCCAACGGACCAGCGACGGATGCAAACTGCGTTAAGCTAAATACGAACGAGAACCCGTTTCCGTTGCCGAAGAGCGTAATGCAAAGTGCAATTGCTGCGATCGAACACCAGTATCTTTATCCGGAAGACGACAATCTCAGCTTAAGGGCAGCTGCCTCCGATGCTTACGGATTTTCCAAAGATCAGGTGATTGCCGGCAACGGTTCGTCGGAGCTGCTCGGACTCATCTACAGAGCTTTCCTCGCCCCAGGAGATAGAGTGGCAATGCTGTCGCCCGGATTTTCGTTCAACCGTAAACTTGCCATGTTGCAGGGTGCCGAGTTTCTCGAAATCGCATCGAGCGAAGCTCATCCCCTGCCGATAGAAAAACTGCTGTCCGGCCCCGCAAAAGACGCGAAGTTCATTCTGTTGGCTAATCCGAACAATCCGACCGGAACATTCGTGCCGGTGGCCGAAATCGAACGCCTTGTGGAGCAAGCAGATCGCTTGGTCGTCTTGGATGAGGCCTACGTTGACTTCGCACCCGACAATGCCCTGCGCCTCGTCAATAGACATCCGAATCTTTTGATCTTGAGGACTTTTTCAAAGAGCTATGCTGCCGCTGGCGTGCGAGTCGGCTTCGGTTTCGGTCACCCAGAAATCATTGGCAGGCTGCGCAACATCCAGAATGTCTTCAACATGAACGTGATCGGGCAGGCGGTCGGGAAAAGCATTCTTGCGCATCGCCACGCCTACGAAGAGAACCACAGGCACATCAAGCATGAACGACAGCGAGTGACCCTGGCGCTGTTGCAACTTGGCTTTTCCGTAACACCCTCCCACGCAAACTTTTTGCTGGCCCGTGTGCCGGCGGGACAGGAGGGCTCATGCTGGCAAGCCGCGTTGAAAGAGCAGGCGATCCTCATCGCCAGCTTTCCTGACGTAGATTTGAAGAACTGTATTCGCGTCAGCATTGGCACCACAGAGCAGATGGACAAATTCCTTGCTGCCGCCGAACGCGTCTGTATGAACTTTAAGAAGGATCGCGGTGCTCACAAGCATGAAGTCGATTCACATTAAGCATCAAGTAATGATATGTCGTGAGCTATGATGATTAGCGAATAAATATAGGTAATTTGGAGAACAATTAATTGAAGAAAATTTCCGCTTCGGGCCTGACCTTCGGCATCTTCGATCATCTGGACGAAAACGGCGATGACATCGCACAACAATATGCAGATCGGCTGAGCCTAGCAGAAGCGTGCGATGGCTATGGCTTTTATGCGTATCATCTCGCCGAGCACCACTGTACGCCGCATGGCAGAGGTCCATCACCGAATTTGTTCTTAGCGAGCGTCGCCCAGCGAACCCGCAGTCTTCGTGTTGGTCCCATGGTAATGCTACTTGCGCTCTATCATCCGCTGCGTGCCTTCGAGGAGATCTGCATGCTTGATCAGTTGAGCGGCGGCAGGCTTGAACTCGGCATAGGGCGCGGCTCTGCTCCCACTGAATTGGGATACTTCGGGGTTGCTGTAGAAGCAGCACCAGAACAGTATGCGGAGGCCAGTGAGATTCTCATCAATGCGATGAAAGGCGGGACGCTTTCTTATCAGGGCCGCCACTTTGAGTTGAAAGATGTTCCGCTGACGTTGAGACCTCACCAATATCCCCGTCCGCCGACATGGATCGCCACCAATCGACCCGAGCCGGCTAGCTGGGCCGCTGCGAATGGGGCAAACATCGCCTGCGTCGGACCTTCCACTTCTGTTCGCAGCGTTACCGACGCGTTCCGCGCCGCCCGAATTCACGATGCTGACATTGGCCAGCAAGCGCCATTTCTTGGATTGCTCCGAATGGTGGTGATAGGGCGTTCTGAAACAGATGCGTATTTGCTCGCAGCACCTGCCTATGAACGATGGCTCAATAGCTTCAAATTTCTATACGAACTAAATGCCATTTCCACTCCACCAAACTTGCCTTTGAACTTCGATGCAGCAATTGAAAGTGAATTGTGCGTCGTGGGAACGGCAGATTCTGTCCGAAAAGCTCTCCTTGATCAGCTGGAAGAGGCAGGTGCTAATTATCTTCTGTGTCAACTGGCATTTGGGGATTTGCCGCTGGATGCCTCACTATACACCGCATCGGCCATTGGATCCGAAATCATGGCTCGAGTTGCCGCATCGTGAATCCGTCGTGTGATTGGAGGAGCAGCGGCAGCGCTGCTCCTCATTGCGAAACGGTTGTGGGGGCCGGACTCCTGTGTCAGGTGTAAACCATTGGAGCACGTCCTATCTGATCCAGGTCATATCCTGCGGCTTTGAAGTAGTTGGCACATTCGGCTGGGGTGAAGAGGTCGACGACCGCGCCGAGGCGTCCTGACCTTGCCCCTCTGATCTAATCCGGTTTGAAGTTCGTTCTGGCCCATCCAGAGGACCAGGACATGAAACGCAGCCGCTTCTCTGAAGAGCAGATCATCGGAATTTTGAAGAAACACGAGGCCGGGGTATCGGTTGGCGATCTGTGCCGCAAGCACGGGGTCAGCGACGCCTCGATCTACAATTGGAAGGCCCGCTTCGGCGGGATGGATGTCACCGAGGCTCGGCGACCTGAAGGCGCTGGAGGACGAGAACACGCGCCTGAAGCGGCTTTTGGCCGACGCCATGCTCGACAATGCCGCGTTGAAGGACCTTGTGGGAAAGAAATGGTGACGCCCGCCGCCAAGCGGAAAGCTGTCGCTCGCCTGAAGGAAGGCTTCGGGATGAGCGAACGGCGGGCGTGTAAAGCCATCGGCTGTTGCCGCATGACGGTTCGCTACCAGACCAGCAGGCCGGACGACCGCGAGGTTCGCGAGCGGATGAAGGCCGATCGCGCAGGAGCGTCGCCGGTTCGGCTACCGGCGTCTTCTCGTGATGCTGAGGCGGGAGGGCCTGGTCGTGAACCACAAGAAGCTGTTCCGGCTCTATCGGGAGGAGAAGCTCGCCGTCGCCGCCGTGGCGGCCGCAAGCGGGCGATCGGGACCAGGGCGCCGATGCTGGTGCCGCTGAGGCCCGACGAGCGCTGGTCGCTCGACTTCGTATCGGACCAGCTCACCGACGGGCGCCGCTTCCGCATCCTGGCCGTCGTCGACGACTGCACGAGAGAGTGCCTCGCACTCATCGTTGATACGTCTCTCTCGGGCATGCGGGTTGCCCGCGAATTGGACGGCTCATCACCGAGCGGGGCCGGCCCAGGATGATCGTCAGCGACAATGGCAGCGAGTTCACCTCGAACGCCATCCTCTCCTGGGCGGATCAGAACCGCGTCGAATGGCATTACATTGCGCCCGGCAAGCCGATGCAGAATGGCTTCATCGAGAGCTTCAACGGCCGACTGCGCGATGAACTGCTCAACGAGACGCTGTTCACCTCGCTGGCTCAGGCGCGCGTAGCCATCGCCCTGTGGCACGCCGACTACAACACCGCGCGGCCGCACTCCCCCCTGGCAGACCCCGGCCAAGTTCGCCAGCACCTTCAATCCGCGACGGTCGCTCGCGCTGCGCTATGCCAAAGGCTCCGCGCCAGCGCCCGTCGCTTCACCCGCCCAGCAGGGCACAACCCACGCCGGAAACGAACTCAAAACTGCTGGGGCAACGTCAGTCCCATAGAGCCTTGATGGTTATCTCGGCCTTTGCTCGCAGCAGCGCCTTAGGTTGGGCGAAGGCGTTCTCAATCGGATTGAAGTCGGGACTGTAGGGCGGCAGTTAGAGCAGGCTCGCCTGCGGCCTCAATCGCGCCGCGCAGGGTTCTCCAGGCGGATGTCGCCAATGTCAAATTTGCTGGCATCCATGTCGCCCTCGCCAACCGCACAAGCGAAGGCCAGAAAGCCAACATGTGTTCTGCGGCTTAATTAAGAGTCAGCCGATGTCGGCCGAACATCACCTTGTCTCGAAGTCGACGATCGGACAGCAGGTTGCGAAAGTTGGCGCGATGCGAAACAAACTGCTGAAGCGCTCAACTTTTATTGATCACGCGTGTTGGACGCGACGCACTCCCGTTCCAATCGGGCTGAGCGCAAATTCTCCCGGTTCACAAAACTGAGTCGCTGGAGTAGTGGGGGCGCAGAGAAATCTCCGGTCGCAGCCTTACCCGGTCAAAACAAGGATACCAATGATGAAGACTCTCGCCGTCTGCTCTGGCGGATTGGACTCCGTTTCCCTTGCTCACATGGTGGCAGCGGAGCACGAACTCACCGGCCTTCTATCTTTCGACTATGGCCAACGGCACAGGAAGGAATTGGGCTTCGCCGCTCTTTGCGCGCAGCGACTGAAGGTCCCGCACCAGATCATCGACATCGGCGAAATTGGCCGTGGCCTTTCCGGCTCAGCGCTGACTAGCAGTATCGACGTGCCGGACGGCCACTACGCCGAAGACACGATGAAGATTACGGTGGTGCCGAACCGCAATGCCATCATGTTGGCAATCGCCTTCGGTCTCGCCGCCGCCCACAGCGCCGAAGCGGTGGCGGCGGCCGTGCATGGTGGGGACCATTTCATCTATCCCGATTGCCGTCCGGCCTTCATTGAAGCTTTCCAGACAATGCAAGACCGCGCGCTCGACGGCTATGCGCAGATACGCCTCTATGCACCGTATGTGAATCTCGGAAAAGCTGACATTGTTGCGGATGGCGCAAGATACGGCACCCCGTTTGCTGAGACCTGGTCCTGTTACAAGGGCGGCGTGCGTCACTGCGGACGATGCGGGACCTGCGTCGAGCGGCGCGAAGCGTTCCATCTCGCCGGGCACGCTGATCCCACCGACTACGAGGACGCCGATTTCTGGCTTGAGGCGCTGCGCAGGAGGCGCGCGTAATGTTCCACATCAGCAAGGAATTCCACTTCTCGGCCTCGCATCAGCTCACCTCCTTGCCTCCCAACCATCAATGCGCGCGCCTGCACGGGCATAACTATGTCGTCGTAGTGGAGCTGTCGGCCAAGGAACTGGACGCCCACGGCTTCGTGCGCGACTATCACGATCTGGCGCCGCTCAAACGCTACATTGACGAGAGCTTCGACCATCGGCACCTCAACGACGTGCTGGGACATGAGAAGGTCACGGCGGAATGCCTGGCCAGACATTTCTATGAATGGTGCAAGGCACGTCTGCCGCAGACCGCGGCCGTGCGCGTTAGCGAAACACCGAAAACTTGGGCGGAATACCGTCCGTGACCGACATGCATCCCGCAATCCGTGTGAGCGAGATATTCGGGCCGACTATCCAGGGCGAGGGCGTGCTCATCGGCTTGCCGACGGTGTTCATCAGAACCGGCGGATGTGATTATCGCTGTTCATGGTGCGACAGCCTTCACGCGGTGGACAATCAGTATCGCCATGAATGGCTACCGATGCCGATCGATGCCGTGTGGCAAACCGTCCATGCGCTTTCCGGCGGCAGGCCGGTTATGGTCTCCTTGTCAGGCGGCAACCCGGCCATTCAGCCGTTCGGTCCCCTCATAGAACGAGGCCATCGCGAGGGCTATCGTTTTGCACTGGAAACGCAGGGTTCCGTGGTGAGGGAGTGGTTTGCGGATCTTGACGTGCTGACCCTTAGCCCAAAGCCGCCGTCCAGCGAGATGACGACCCGTTGGGCTGCGTTTGATGCATGCCTCGAAGCGGCGCAAGAGAAGCCGCAAATCGTGCTCAAGCTCGTCGTTTTCGACGAGAGTGACTATGCCTACGCCAAAGAAGTCGCGGCGAGATATCCGCACCTTCCGATCTATCTGCAACCCGGCAATCACACGCCGCCGCTCCCTGGCAGTGAAGACGCCTCTGTCGACTTGGACGGAATAATGATGCGAATGGAATGGCTTGTCGAAAGGGTGACTAGCGACAGGTGGTTCGAAGCCCGCGTGTTGCCGCAGCTGCACGTTCTGCTTTGGGGTAACAAGAGGGCGGTCTAGTCTGTGGCTTGCGTCGCACCGGAAGGCCGGGCTCCAACGGCTTGGCAGGCTCTCTTCGCGTGCCGAGTACAGCCGAGCTTTGTTCGCGTCAGCGGTCTCGCGATTGTGCGGCTGGAAACCGCCCGGACACCCCGCTGCCGGCGTGTGTCACCTTGACTCCGATGAGCTGTCGTCACGCAAAGTTGAAATCCGCAAGAACTGGCCTTCTCGCCCCACCTGCTCCGTCGCAAGCACGTCATCCCCTCATCCTTGTCCAGCTCTTATCGATGTATCTCATTGTCCGGCCTGACGCACGACTGTCAGCATGGGAATGCATCCATTGCGCAAATGCCTTCCATAAAGAAGATCGATTTCCTCATTGGCCCAACGTGAAATATAGCAACGTTTTCGTGGCGTGGGTCGGCTGCGTCGGGAGTAGCGATGAAAACGTATTGGGGTCGCCTGCGTCTCCTTGGGCAGCGAGTGTAAAGTATAGCGATGCGGCCTCCGGCGCGAACGGCAGCCGCGCAGTGATCACCTTCGCCTGTGCCTTTGCGGCGGGGGTCAAGCGCTGGTCTGCTAAAATTTTTTATCGTTTAGCTGGTTGAAACTGCCCCCGTTGCGGGCTGCAGAAGCCGGCCAGCCGAGAAACGGCAGCCGCACTTATGAAAGCACGCCAAGGCGTGCGGGCATCTATCAGTTGCAAAGGACAATACTGGCCGCGCCGATTGGCCATCACGCGTCCATTAGGGCAGCCACCAACATCAGTTCGCAAGAGGAGCAAAAGTAATATGTATCGTCGTCACCTGATCAAAGGGTTGGTTGCGCTCGGCGCATGCCGGATTTGCGTTCAAGCCGCCCAAGCGACCAGTGCCCATTGGGGGTACACCGGTCCGGTCGGACCGGAGCACTGGGCTGATCTGGATAAGGAAAATTTCGTATGCTCTGCCGGCACGCAGCAATCGCCGATCAATATCAACAGCGCGGTCAAGGCGGATATCCCGCATATCGCCATCGGCTGGCACAAGGGCGGCGGCAATATGGTGAACAACGGCCACACCATTCAAATCAATATGCCACAAGGCAGCACGCTGACCCGCGGCGATCGTGTCTACGAACTGGTACAGTTCCATTTCCATGCGCCAAGCGAACATCACGTGGCGGGCAAGAGCTTCCCGATGGAGGTGCATTTCGTTCACAAGGACACGCAAAGTGGTACTCTGGGCGTGCTGGGCGTCTTTTTAACGCCCGGCGCGACAAATGCCAGCTTTGCTGCCCTTGCTGCGGCCTTTCCCGAACTGCCGAATGGGGAGGTGACGATCGACGAGGTGAATCCCAACTGGCTTCTGCCAGCCTCGCTTGGCTATTGGACTTATGAGGGCTCACTGACGACGCCGCCGTGCACCGAAAACGTCGAGTGGATGGTGGCGATGGAACCGGTTGACGTTGATCCGGCAGACATCCAGCGATTTGCCTCACTCTACCCGTCGAACGCGCGCCCTATTCATTCACCCAATCGACGCTTCATCCTGCGCCAGAGTTGAGCGCCGCCCCAGCGGTTCCGCACGGTCCAACATTCTTGGCACAAGTTGGCGCGAAGCCTCCTCTTCCGGTCTGGCGGTCTGACGGCGCTCCCCAAGCTGGCTAGTCTAAATGATAGGGATTCGGTGCCGACACCACTCGTCCCAAATACGTCGCGGCGAGGTTTGTCTGCAACCCGGCAATCACACGCCGCCCCGCCGTGGTAATGAAGACGTCTCTGTCGAGTCCGACGGAATATGATGCGCATGGAACCGCTGGTAGAAAAGGTGACCAGCGACAGGTGGTTCGAAGCCCGCGTCTTGCCGCAGCTGCACGTTCTACTCTGGGGTAACAAGAGGGTAGTGTATACCTTCTCCTAGCTTCGCCGCCAACTACTCGGTTTTCCGAATTGCTCTCTATATTCTTGAAGACGATGCGTTCGTTAAAGACATGTGCTGCGCACCTGGTGTAAAAGCTGCTCTCATCATGCAGAGGTCAAGCCAGTCGGGCTCATCCGAGGCTATGGCCGTGAGCACTGTTCAGTTCGGCAGAGAGGGCGCTTTTGTACACACTTTGCGATCGTGGCGGCCCCGTGGGCAGATCTGCAAGCTGCCGCGACACTAACCTCTCGAAGCCCGCCCGCCCGCCTTTCGTGCAGCTTCCTCTGAACAAAACCACCGCTCGCCCTTCAATAGGTTGATGCGTGTCTCCCAGTAAGATTCCTGTCCAAGAACGTGATAATCTTCTTGCCAGTGTTGTAGCTGATGTTGCCCTTGATGCCGCAGCCTACCGCGGCGGGACCAAACTCAATGGCAAGCAGGCCGGCTAGGATCGTGCAGCCAGTCGCGAGCCTCGCCCACAACGGGGTCTCACGCGCATGAGGGCGCCGACCATGGGTTCGGCGGTTCATACGCGTATAACACGTATCTTTCTGAAAAAATCAATGCTCTCGGCTAAGCTACTGAATTATTTGGCTTCCATATAGCGCGTCGGCGGAACCAACTTGTAGACGGGCTATGAAAGGTTAAGCGCGGATGTCTATCGGCCGCCGGCGTTCCCGCTCTGTAAGCCTGCCTGAACTACCCGCGCCGCGGTCAAGCCCCAGGCTCCTGCTCATCCAGCGACCGCCCGATCAATGGCAGGCTGGAAAGACAAGAGCCGATGTCTTCCGATGGTCTCGCCATCAGCTTTGGGCTAACTTCCCCATTCTCCCGCTTCGAGCTCGACACACGGCGGTTTGGATGGCGCACGACAATCTGTGTCGGCTTTGTCGTGTCCGTGACAGACGCCTGAAAGGCCCGTTCGCGCGTTTTGCCGCCGTCTAAGCGGCTGGAATTTAATGACAAAGTTTCTTCTGGGATCGGCCGATCACGCTGGTACGCTTTTTGCGATGCTTGGTGTGAGGCGGCACGAGCTGCCTATCGGCACTTGTGTCGCGGGCAGTCGCGATAATTAGAACGAAGGAAGGAAAGCTATTATGTCAGGTCTGCGTCAGATCGCCTTTTACGGAAAAGGCGGCATCGGCAAGTCCACCACGTCCCAAAATACGCTCGCTGCCCTTGTCGACCTCGGGCAGAGAATCCTCATCGTAGGATGCGACCCCAAAGCCGATTCCACACGCTTGATCCTGAATTCGAAAGCTCAGGATACCGTCCTGGATCTCGCCGCACAGGAAGGCTCGGTGGAAGACCTCGAACTCCAGGACGTGCTCAAGGTGGGCTACAGAGGCATCAAGTGCGTGGAGTCCGGCGGCCCCGAGCCGGGTGTCGGTTGCGCCGGCCGCGGCGTCATCACCTCGATCAATTTCCTCGAGGAGAATGGCGCTTATGACGATGTCGATTATGTCTCCTATGACGTCCTCGGCGACGTGGTATGCGGCGGCTTCGCCATGCCGATCCGCGAAGGCAAGGCCCAGGAGATCTATATCGTCATGTCCGGCGAGATGATGGCGCTCTATGCCGCCAACAACATCGCCAAGGGCATCCTCAAATATGCCCATTCGGGCGGTGTGCGGCTGGGCGGGCTGATCTGCAATGAACGTCAAACCGACCGCGAACTCGATCTGGCCGAAGCACTGGCTGGCCGATTGAATTCCAAGCTCATCCACTTCGTGCCCCGCGACAACATCGTCCAACATGCCGAACTCAGGAAGATGTCGGTGATCCAGTACGCGCCGGACTCAAAGCAGGCAGGGGAATACCGCGCTCTGGCCGAGAAGATCCACGCCAATTCGGGCCAGGGTACGATCCCGACGCCGATCACCATGGAGGAGCTGGAGGAGATGCTGCTCGACTTCGGCATCATGAAGACCGACGAGCAGATGCTTGCCGAGCTTCACTCCAAGGAAGCGGCGAAGGCGGCGGCCCAGTAGTGACATTAGCGCTGCCATGAATCGGCGCGCCTTGCAGAGAACGGCGCCTATTCTTTGAGGCGTCACCCAACCTTGAAAGGGGGACTCATGAGCCGGGAATACGAGAATGACGGTGCTCTTCATGCGAAGCTTATCGAAGAGGTGCTGTCGCATTATCCCGACAAGGCGGCGAAGCGCCGCAAGAAGCACCTCAACGTCGCAAAGAGCGGCAACGAGGCTGGCGGGGAAAGCGAGGTCCTTTCCGAATGCGACGTCAAATCGAACATCAAGTCCATTCCCGGGGTGATGACGATTCGCGGCTGTGCATATGCTGGTTCGAAAGGCGTGGTGTGGGGGCCAGTCAAGGATATGGTCCATATCTCGCACGGCCCGGTCGGCTGCGGCCAATATTCTTGGTCGCAGCGCCGCAACTACTACGTCGGTACAACGGGCGTCGACACGTTCGGGACAATGCAGTTCACCTCCGATTTCCAGGAGAAGGACATCGTCTTCGGCGGCGACAAGAAGCTGGAACAGATCATTGACGAGATTGAAGTCTTGTTTCCGCTCAACAACGGCATCACCGTGCAGTCCGAATGCCCTATCGGCCTGATTGGCGATGACACCGAGGCCGTTTCTCGCAAAAAGACCAAGGAGTATGACAAGACGATCGTGCCGGTACGCTGCGAGGGCTTCCGCGGCGTCTCGCAGTCGCTTGGCCACCACATCGCCAATGATGCAATCCGGGATTGGGTCTTCGACAAAAAGGATGTCAAGTTCGAGGCCGGCCCCTACGACGTCAACGTCATCGGCGACTACAATATCGGCGGCGATGCCTGGGCCTCGCGCATACTGCTTGAGGAGATAGGGCTGCGCGTGGTTGGCAACTGGTCGGGTGACGCCACACTCGCAGAGATCGAGCGCGCCCCGAAGGCTAAGCTCAATCTTATCCACTGCTACCGGTCGATGAATTACATCTGTCGGCATATGGAGGAAAAGTATGGCGTCGCCTGGATGGAGTACAATTTCTTCGGTCCCTCCCAGATCGAAGCCTCTCTGCGCAACATAGCCAAGCATTTTGGGCCGGAAATCGAGGAGAAGACCGAAAAGGTCATTGCCAAGTACAGGCCGCTTGTTGATGCGGTCATCGCCAAGTACCTGTCGCGCCTGGAAGGAAATACCGTGATGCTCTATGTCGGCGGCCTGCGCCCCCGCCACGTCGTCACGGCCTACGAGGACCTCGGCATGGTCATCGTGGGCACCGGCTATGAATTCGCCCACAGCGACGACTATCAGCGCACCGGCCACTACGTGAAGAACGGCACGCTGATCTACGATGACGTGACCGGCTATGAGTTGGAGAAATTCATCGAAGGGATTCGCCCAAATCTGGTCGGCTCGGGAATCAAAGAAAAATACCCGGTGCAGAAGATGGGCATACCGTTCCGCCAGATGCATTCCTGGGATTATTCAGGCCCGTATCACGGCTACGACGGCTTTGCCATTTTCGCACGTGATGTGGATCTCGCCATTAACAACCCGGTCTGGGACCTATTCCACGCGCCTTGGAAAAGAAGCCGGGGCGATGAGCGGGCGATGGCTGCCGAATAAACATTTGCTTCAGCCCCAGTCTCCCACTGAGACGGTGAACTCCCGCGGCCTCTGATCCGCCGGAGCCTGGAACGTCTTGACGTCCTGAGCTGCCGTCCCGCGCAGCCAGATGCAAAAGAGGTAATCATCATGCCGCAGTCGGCTGAAAAAATTCTCGATCACGCTCCCCTGTTCCGCGAGCCGGAATACAGAAAGATGCTCGCTGAGAAGAAGCTAAACTTCGAATGTCCGCACCCCGATGAAATCGTTTCCGATCAGCGCGATTTCACCCAGACGTGGGAATACCGCGAAAAGAACCTCGCCCGCAAAGCGCTTGTCGTGAACCCGGCCAAGGCCTGCCAGCCGCTGGGTGCGGTATTCGCTGCCGCCGGCTTCGAGCGAACCATGTCCTTCGTCCACGGCAGCCAAGGTTGCGTCGCCTATTACCGCTCGCACCTGTCGCGCCATTTCAAGGAGCCTGCCGCGGCGGTCTCCTCCTCAATGACCGAGGATGCGGCGGTGTTTGGCGGCCTGAAGAACATGGTCGACGGGCTCGCCAACACCTACCAGCTCTACGACCCCAAGATGATTGCCGTGTCGACGACCTGTATGGCAGAGGTCATTGGCGACGACCTGCACAGCTTCATCCAGAACGCCAAGGACGAAGATTCAGTCCCGCGCGACTTCGACGTGCCCTTTGCCCACACCCCGGCCTTCGTTGGCAGTCATGTCGACGGCTATGACAACATGGTCAAAGGCATTTTGGAGCACTTCTGGAAAGGTCAGGAGCGTACGCAAATCGAAGGAACCATCAACATCATTCCGGGCTTCGACGGCTTCTGCGTCGGCAACAACCGGGAGCTCAAGCGCCTGCTCGATGTAATGGGCGTGTCCTATACATTGATCCAGGATGCCTCTGACCAGTTCGATACGCCTTCGGACGGTGAATACCGCATGTATGACGGGGGCACGAAGATCAACGAGGTGAAGAAGGCCCTCAACGCCGAGGCAACGCTTTCGCTGCAGCATCACAACACCCGAAAGACACTGGGCTATTGCGAGGAGGTCGGGCAGGCGACGGCCTCGTTCCACTATCCGCTCGGCGTTCAGGCGACGGACGAATTCCTGATGGAGGTCGCGGCGATTTCCGGCAAGGAGATTCCCGAGGCAATTCGCCTCGAGCGCGGCCGACTGGTAGACGCCATGGCGGACAGCCAATCCTGGCTGCATGGTAAGAAATACGCCATCTACGGTGATCCCGACTTCGTTCACGCAATGGCCCGCTTTGTCATGGAGACCGGCGGCGAGCCAACCCATTGCCTCGCCACCAATGGCACCTCGGCATGGGAAGCCGATTTGAAGAAGCTGCTAGCATCCTCGCCTTTCGGCAAGGCTGCCCAGGTTTGGGCGGGCAAGGACCTGTGGGCGCTGCGCTCGCTGCTCTTTACCGAGCCGGTGGACCTTTTGATCGGCAATTCCTACGGCAAGTACCTGGAGCGCGACACCGGAACGCCGCTGATCCGGCTGATGTTTCCGATCTTCGATCGGCACCATCATCACCGCTTTGCGCTCTTTGGCTACCAGGGCGCGTTGCGCGTGCTGACGACGATCCTCGACAAGATCTTCGACAAACTCGATCGCGAGACGAGCGAGACGGGTGTGACGGATTATTCCTATGACCTCACGCGCTAAGAGCCGTGGCCGGCTTTTCGCCGAGGCCATTCCTTGCCCAATGGACTGGGGAGGCTGAGCGATGTCCTCCCTCAGCGCCAAAATCAAGGACGCCTTCGATGAGCCCGCCTGCGATAAGAACCGTGGCAAAGATGCCAAGGCGCGCAAGGAGGGCTGCTCGAAGTCGCTGACACCAGGGGCGGCAGCCGGCGGCTGCGCCTTTGACGGAGCCAAGATCGTCCTGCAGCCGATCACCGACGTTGCGCATCTGGTCCATGCGCCGCTCGCCTGCGAGGGCAATTCTTGGGACAACCGTGGTGCGGTTTCGTCAGGGCCGACCTTGTGGCGGACAAGCTTCACGACCGACCTCACCGAACTCGACCTGGTGATGGGGCAGGGCGAGCGGAAACTCTTCAAGGCGATCCGCGAGATCAAGCACACATACGCGCCGCCGGCGATCTTCGTCTACTCAACTTGCGTAACGGCGCTGATCGGTGACGACATCGAGGCCGTGTGCAAACGCGCCACGGAAAAGTTCGGTTTGGCCGTGGTGCCGATCAATGCGCCTGGCCTGGCAGGCTCCAAGAACCTCGGCAACAAGCTCGCCGCCGAGGCGTTGCTCGATCATGTCATCGGCACGGTCGAACCCGACGACCCCGGGCCCTACGACATCAACATCCTTGGCGAATTCAACCTCTCGGGCGAATTCTGGCTTGTAAAGCCGCTCCTCGATCGGCTCGGCATCCGGGTGCGCGCCTGCATTCCCGGCGATGCGCGTTACCGCGACATTGCTTCCGCGCACCGCGCCCGGGCGGCAATGATCGTGTGCTCGACCGCGCTGATCAGTCTTGCCCGCAAGATGGAGGAGCGCTGGGACATCCCGTTCTTCGAGGGCTCCTTCTATGGCATCTCCGACACATCGCAAGCTCTTCGCAACCTTGTCAGGCTGCTGGTGAGGAAGGGCGCCGATCCGGAGATCCTCGAGCGCACGGAGACGCTGATCGCGCAGCAGGAGGCGATCGCGTGGAAGAAACTCGAATCCTACCGGCAAAGGCTCCAAGGCAAGCGCGTGCTGCTCAACACAGGCGGTGTGAAGTCCTGGTCGGTTGTCCGTGCGCTGATGGAGATCGGAATCGAGATCGTCGGCACCTCGGTCAAGAAATCTACGGTGCAGGACAAGGAGCGCATCAAACAAGTTCTCAAGCACGACAAGCATATGTTCGAATACATGGCTGCGCGCGAGCTGTACGCCATGCTCTCTGAACACAGGGCCGATATCATGCTGTCGGGCGGTCGCACGCAATTCATTGCGCTCAAGGCCAAGACGCCCTGGCTCGATATCAACCAGGAGCGCCAGCACCCTTATGCCGGCTATGCCGGCATGGTGGAACTCGTACGCCAGATCGACCTCGCCATTCACAATCCGGTCTGGTCTCAGGTGCGCCAGCCGGCCCCGTGGGATTGCCAGCCTGATCTAAAAGACGAACTGCCATGCACGAAGAAGGAGTCCGGGCACCTGTTCGATGAATTCGCCGGCGCGACGGCACACGAGTTCAGCGAGTGTTGAGGCGACCGATGGCCCGCATCCTTCCCCAGACCAAATCCGCGGCGGTGAACCCGCTGAAGTCGTCGCAGCCGCTGGGTGCCGCCTTTGCCTTTCTTGGGGTCGACGGCGCGATGCCGCTGTTCCACGGCAGCCAGGGATGCACAAGCTTCGCGCTCGTGCTCTTCGTACGGCACTTCAAAGAAACGATTCCATTGCAGACAACAGCGATGGATGAGGTGGCGACCATCCTCGGCGCTGCCGACCATCTTGAAGAAGCCATCCTCAACCTCAAGAACCGCACGAAGCCAAAGCTGATCGGGGTGTGCACGACCGCGCTGGTGGAGACGCGTGGCGAAGATTGCGCGAGTGATATTGCGAACATCAAGCTGAAGCACACGCAAGAGCTTGCGGGTACGGAGGTCGTGCTGGCCAACACGCCGGATTTTGACGGCGCGATCGAAGAGGGCTGGGCCAAGGCAGTCACCGCAATGATCAAAGGGATTACAGGCTCGGGCGAACGTGCGCGGCAGCCGAAGAAGATCGCGATCCTGCCCGGATGCAACCTCACTGTCGCCGACATCGAGCATATGCGTGACATGGTTGAAAGCTTTGGGCTCAAGCCGGTTATTCTGCCCGACATTTCAGGCTCGCTCGACGGTACGGTTCCTGACCGCTGGGTAGCGACCACATACGGCGGCACCAGCGTCGAAGACATTCGCGAGTTGGGCACGGCCATGCAATGCATCGCCATCGGTGAGCACATGCGCCGCCCGGCGAAAGCGCTGCACGGGTTGACCGGCGTGCCTTACGTGTTGTTCCAGTCACTGACTGGGCTGCAGGACACGGACCGCTTCGTGTCGCTGCTGTCTGCGATTTCGGGCGCGGCGGTACCGGCCCGCGTGCGCCGGCGCCGGGCGCAATTGCAGGACGCGATGCTCGACGGACATTTCCATTTCGGCGGCAAGAAAATTGCCATCGCTGCCGAACCAGACCAGCTGTTCCAACTTGCGACCTTCTTTGCTGGCCTCGGCTCCGAGATAGCCGCGGCCGTCACAACGACCGACAGGTCTAAAATTCTCGAGAAAGTCCCGGCGGTTTCGGTTCAGATCGGCGATCTCGGCGATCTGGAAAGTCTTGCCGTCGGTGCTGACCTGCTTGTCACGCATTCGCACGGGCGCCAAGCATCGGAGCGGCTCCGAATTCCGCTCATGCGCATCGGGTTCCCGGTCTTCGATCGACTAGGCAGCCAGCACAAGCTCGCAATTCTCTATCAGGGCACCCGCGACATGATCTTCGAGGTCGCCAGCATCTTCCAGGCCAACCAACACGCGCCCACTCCTGAGGCGCTTGATCCACTCCGTAATCGAGAAATATCACGATGAACGCTGTTCGCCGCCTCTCGCTGGTCAGTAGTGAGGTTTTCGCCCCGATGCCTGAACGACGTAAGGGCGCATTGCGCGTTGCGATCGCCACTCAGGACATGCAGGACCTCAACGCCCATTTCGGGTCGGCCAGGCGCTTTGCTGTCTACGACGTGACGCGCGAGGAATGGAATCTCGTAGAAGCCGTGGCCTTCGATGACGTGTCCGATGAAAGCGGGGAGCATCGGGCCGAGCGCGATGATCGCATCACGCCAAAGGTGGATGCGCTCAAGGGCTGTCAGATCCTGTTTTGTCTGGCAATTGGCGGCCCTTCGGCAGCCAAGCTTGTCGCGGCAAAAATCCACCCGATCAAAGTGGCGGAGCCCCAATCGATCCCACAGGTGCTCTTGCGCACGCAGATGATGCTCAGGACGTGTCCTCCGCCTTGGCTGCGCAAGGTGCTGGCGCGAGCGGGCATTGCCGAAAAGAAACCGTCCTTCGAGGACGAGGACTGAAAAGAGGAGGACGCCAATGCCTGACCCCGCAATCCCCCCAGCTGTCGCCGAAGACGAGGCGGCTCTTTGCACCCCGTTCGTCAAATGCCTCGTGCGGCTGATCCGTTCTCAGGATTCCTATGGCTCGTGGGAACGCAAAGCGGACGCTGAGCTGCTGGGCGACTTCATCATTACCAAGGAACAGCGCCGAGGGATCCCAATCATCGGAGATCCCGATCCCGACGTGCTGTGGAGGCTCGACAAGTACTACGCCGCCATCGGGCTTGCGATCGAGGAGCGCTGCGGCCTTATGGCATCGCCGATGATCCAGGTGAGCCATGAGGGTTTTGGTCGGGTGCTTTTCACGACCGGACGGCTGGTCGTTTTGTCCAAAACGCTGCGCGATGTCCACCGGTTTGGCTTCGAGACGCTCCTGAAGCTCGCCACGGCCGGTACGAAGCTGGTCGACGATGCGATTTCAGTCATCGAAACCTTTCCCCACGTGGCGCTGGCATGATGGGCGCGATTTTCGAGAAAGGCCATCATGACGGACCCGAGAAACTATGTTGGCCAGTCCCCTCGATCCAGGGACTCGAGGCCGACCAGGTTGTTGGGGTATCGCCGATGAAGAAGCCGCTGGTCCTGATCTGCTCGCAAGATGCCGAGTTCTATCTGCTCTACAGCCACATACTGGAGGTTGACGGTTTCAGCAGTGAGACGGCAGACGGCGCGAAGGCTGCGCTGGCCTTGGCCGAACAACGGGAGCTTCAGGCCGTAGTGCTGGATTGCGACCCAGCCAGCATAAACGGGTCCGCAATTTGCGCCCACCTCAAGCGGGAACCGCGCACCACCGACCTGCCTATCATCGCCCTGATCGCGCCTGGCGCCGAGCACCAGCACCTCGATCTCTTGAAGGCAGGCGTTGAGAGCTTTGTGCGGCCGGTGGCTCCGGCCAAGCTGCTCGACTGCCTGCGGGCGAGGCTCGGGCTGACCAAGCGTGGTCCGAACGGGGTTGAAAACGACAGTTGGATTTGTTGTGGAGGCCTGGAGATGAAGCTCGATGCCCATCGGGTTCGCGGTAATGGCCACGACATCCATCTCGGACGGATCGATTTCAACGTGCTGCGGCTTATGATTGAGGCCCCCGGCAAGGTCTTCAGCCGGGACGAGCTTATCGGGGCGGCCTGGCTGCCCAACATTCATGTCGGTGCACGCACCGTCGATGTCCATATCAGCCGAATCAGGAGGGCGCTGAAAACGGCCTTGCCCGGCAGCGTCATTCGCACCGTCAGGTCGGCCGGCTACTCGCTCGAGAAGCCGGACGACTGAAATCGGTGATCGAACGTGGTGCCGCTCTCTCTTCCTCCTGAGAGCGGTGTTGCCGCTTTGAGGCGCTCCTAACGAAGACCAGGAGAAGCAGGCAAATGGAATTTAAAAGCATATTCAGTGTGACGGGTGCTGATCATTCTGATGAGGACCTCACAACAGCTGCCGGACTGTGTGCCGAGGTCGGCGCGCACCTATCGGTACTCATTATACCGCCTCCATTGCTCTTGATGTCGTCTCCGCCCCCCGAATGGAATACAGGACGTGCACAGGCAATTGCAGTACCGAACTATCGATTTCAGCAAATCGAGAAATTTTCACAGGACGTGACCAGAATGGAAAGACGGTCCGCGGATATCCTCAAAAGGCTGAAAGCTATGTCGCTTTCCTGTGACGTTGACACCGACTATTGCGATCCGGCTAGCCTCGGTGAAGTGGCACGACAGCGGGCGCTCTGCGCTGACCTGACGATCGTTGGAGGAGACCTCCTCAACGATGAGACTCTCGGACCTCCTGTTGTCAACGGCTGCTTGTTCGATAGCGGAAAGCCGGTGCTCATCGTGCCGAAGGGCGTTAAGGCGACGCTGTCGCCTCGACGCGTGCTGGTCGGCTGGGATTCGCGTGTAGAGGCCTCGCGTGCGGTTCGGGAAGCTCTTAGTATCCTATCCGCTGCCAAGGAAGTCTGTGTCGCTATGGTCGATCCAAAGGCGCAAAACAACGGGAAAGGCGCGCAGTCTGGAGCTGACATCGCTGCCTATCTTACTCGGCACGGTGCTCGGGTCTCCGTTGACCTGCTTAAGAGCGCCGGCAAATCGGCGGGCACAGTGCTGACCCAGCACGCGAACGACATCTGTGCTGACATGATGGTTATGGGTGCTTATGGCAGCCGTGGGCTGCGTGAGCGGATTTTCGGCGGTCCGCCGAGCTGGAGCTTTGGGAAGACCACATTGCCGCTGTTTTTGGCTCGCTGATCAGCTCCGTAGGAACACCGATCAGGTCGTAGGACCGCCAACCAGTCCGAAGTCGTCGTCGGTTACCGGTCGGATTGCGGAGACATGGCTGGATCCGCGAACATCTTGCGACGCTTGTCAGAGCCAAACCGGACGCCTCGACTGCTTCACGACGCTCTCGTGAACCAACTCGTGCGAGATCGTCCGCAACGGGCAGTAAAGACGAACGGCTGCAGCAGACCGCAGCCAAGCCACAGGGCGGGTGTACCAGGAGACCCCGCCTCGTGCGCGAACCCTGTTGGAAGGCCCCTTATCAGTACCCGGACGCGCGTCAAATCGGCGGCTGTCCCTGTCAGCCTGCGGTGTGCAAGGGCCGCTGCCGCGGAGCTTCCCCTGCCCGATCGTCGGGCGTGCGACAATGTCGGATTCCAGACGAGCTGGAACTGCGCGAACTCGTTGGTTTGACAGGTCTTTATCCGGCACGCCGCATGCATGGGAGTCTCCGAAAGCATTAAGAGCCGTTATCCATGGTTACGCCCCTCGAAAGAAAGAGCCGCTTCCGTCGTGGCAGGGAAACAGCCACTCCTGGGGTGGAGGCCGGCGCTAGAAGCCGCCGTAAGATCCGGAAGAGCCGCGCGACAGCATCACACACTTTCCTTCTGCTCTTGGGTTCGGATCACGCCGCGCCGCTGTCGATGCCGCCGACATTGAGCCCAAGACCTGGAAGGCGGCACACGCTTTTGCTGTCCTCTCAGTCGGGACCGCGGCTCAAGCATGCCTGTGAGGTTCGCATTGCTCAATGCCCGGCAATCGACGTCAACATGCCGCTGAGTTGGAAAACACTCCTAGAGGAGTAAGGATAAGTGGACCTCTTTTGTATTGGTGTGGGTGCTGGACCATCTAATTTGAGCCTTGCGTGTCAGATACAGGAAGAGATTGCGCAAGGGGCACTGTTCCTGGACCGGGAGGTCGATTTCCGAGGACATCCAGGCAGCGCTTTCGATTGCGCGGAGCTCCAGGTCGGCCACTTCCAGGATCTGGTTACTCTGGTCAATCCGCGATCAGCCTACACATTCGTAAACTACCTCCACGAGAACGGGCGTCTTTACAATTTCCTCAATGCGCAATTTCACGGGGTGCTTAGAGCCGAGTTCGCCCAATATCTCAACTGGGCGTTCCAGAAGAATCCGCTTGTCCGTGGCGGCGAGGCCGTTCGCGAAATCCGCTTTGACGGCGAGTTTCGCGTGCGGACGGACAACGCGGTCCTTGATGCAAGAAACCTCGTCATCGACATAGGCAAGCAGGCGCAAATTCCGCCTCAGTTTCATGGCTGGACTGGACCCAACCTGTTCCACTCATCTGAGTTGGCCCACATCAATCCTGAGGTGCAAAAAAAGCATGTCTGCGTTGTTGGCGGCGGACAGTCGGGAGCCGAGCTGCTACTGCACCTTGTCGGCCGGCCGAAAGAACGGCGGCCCGCGGCGATCACATGGGTCTTGACGCGCGAGATGCCTTTCGACGACCACGCGTTCACAAACGGGCTGTTCACGCCATGCTTCTCGGATCGTTTTGCTGCGATGAGCGAGGTGCATCGACAGCTGTTCCTGCGGCGTTTCGCGCTTGCCTCCGAGGGCATTTCAGAAAGCAAGTTGCGCGCGGTCTATCAGGCGCTCTACCACCACGCCTTTCTCGAGCCACACCAATGCGAGATCACATTGCGGCCAAGTTGCAACGTGTCGCGCTGCATCAATGCCGGAGCAGGGCACAGGCTCACGCTGCAACGCGGCTTGGACAACATCGGAGAAGTAACCGCCGATATCGTCATCCTGGCCACCGGGTACGAGAAACCGCTGCCGGGTTTCCTAGAACCGATCGCAGATCGCCTCGAACAGATCGGCAATGAGCTCGCCATCGGCGAGGATTTTTCGGTGTACTGGGACGGACCGCGAGACCGACGCCTTTTCGTTCAGAACGCCTGCCTTGGACAGCGCGGGCTGGCTGATCCGAACTTTGGGCTGCTGGCCTGGCGAGCGCGCCGCATCCTTGACAGCCTTCTGCGGCGCGCGCCATGCGCCAATCCCGAGCATCTAGGGTTCATCAACCGTCCCTTGACGGAGTGCTGGCCCGACCTCGGAGTCGAACAAATGGGCAGCGGGATATGATTCGTCGATATTGATGATCGGCGGTGGCATTCAGGAAAGATTTCCGCCTCTGGCGGCAAAAGCGGGACGAGCAATATTCCTACGGCGTCAGATCGCTCTGCTCGCGCTTGAGCAAGGTAGCGTCGCGCGACTCCTGCTTGGCGTGAAACAGCAAAGGGCATTCAATCACGATGCAGCTTTACGTGCTGTCGGGCTCAACGCCACGTGGATCGAGCCCAACGCCGCCGTTGGCAACCGCGACGCGAATTATGACGCCGGGCCACATGCGGCGGTGGCTGCAAGGGTACCGAGCCTCTCCCGCACTTTCGACCCCATCGCCGAAGTGCGACTACTCCAGGACGCCGAAGCCGGTCTTATCGCCAGCGGGCCAGCCAAACTCTCACCTTCCTAAACGGCAGCCGCTAAGGTGAGCCGTCGAAAGCCGACATTCAGGTTAACGTCAGCTGGCCGTGTTAGGGCTCGCTTATTCAAGGCGGTACCGGCGCTTGCCGAAGCTAAGAAGGGTTGGCATGCCCTTTGCCGTGCTTGATGTGCGGCAACACGGTGAGAGCTCCGCTGAAGCAAGCGAGAGGGAGCAATGCCCTCGAGACCGTGTCCGATTTTGACTGGAAAATATTCCGCGACAAAAGAGACGAAAGGTGTGGAATGACTTTGGACACCAAGATGGAACTGCGTATGGGGTCCCCGGCTCCTGCGCTGAAAGTGGAGAACTGGCTGCGTGGCGAGCCCCTCACGAGCCTTCGGCCCGGCAAGGTCTACCTCGTTGAATTTTGGGCGACTTGGTGCCGACCATGTGTCCACGCCATGCCCCATTTGATCGAACTGCAGGAGAAATATAAAGACAGCGGATTTGAGATTATCGGAGTCGCAGCTTGCGAAAAGGCTGCAACCGCGGACGAAGCGCGGACCAACGTGGATGCCTGGCTGACCGAGAAGTTCCCGAATCTGAATTATCGGACAGCGTTCGATTGCACTGGCGAAATGAAAAAGCTCTGGCTGGAACCCAGCTCTTCGTTCGGGATTCCCACCTCGTTCGTGGTCGACCGCGACGGCCACATCGCTTATATCGGCCACCCGGCACCTCTCGATGACGTTTTGCCGAAAGTCCTTAACGGCAGCTGGCGCAGCAGCTATGAAGCGAAAGCCGTCGATGCAAAGCGAATCTCGCGTGTGCGCGAATCGTCGCTGAGTCAGCCGATATACGCCAAACTTGGGCCGGCGATGCAGGACGAGGATTGGGCAGCGGCACTATTGGCCATCGAAGAAGGCCTCGCCGTGATGCCAGACTCTTTTGATTTTCGGCGGGTTCATGCGGATATTCTGCTTCACAAGCTGCGCGACATCAAAACCGGCTTGCCGCTTATGCGCGAATTGGTCGAGGACGCGATCAACAAAAAGTTCGAAGCGATGTCTTGGGTGGTGATGGCGCTGAACCAACTCTTCCATCCCACGATCGACAACTCCCATCTTCCGCATGATGATCGCTTTGCGATGGGCAAGGAGCTCTCCGAACAGATCCTGGAACTTAATCCTCCGCAAGGCGATGGAGACTTTAAATTCGGGTGTTACTTTCCGGTCGCTCAGTATTATTACGAGAGCGGCAACAAGGACCGGGCGATCGAGTTGATCGAGGTGGCAATCAAATCGCTGGACCATTCGGAGCCAGTGCCGGACCAAACCAAACAGCGCTACCTCACCTCGTTGCTCCAAGCCCTGGCCAACTACACGGGTGAGCCTGCCTGTCACGCGGGTCTCTGTGTGGCTCCGCAAAACAAGACTTCCGAAACTCAAAACGCTGTCACTTCCTGAGCAAGGATCGCGAAGGGCATGACAATTGGAATTGAACACCGGCAAATCCGCCCGCCCAGGCGCACTTCGCAGCAATAACGTCGATGCCGCAAAAGTGCGCGGCTTGCGGCAGGTGGAATTTCCATTGCGTTTACCTCGGGTCGAACCGCGGCGCAGGCGTTCGCGCCGCGGTGAAAGGTCTCGCATTGGTGGACGTGCTCGAGGTCGGCCACGGGACACTGTTGCGTGGGATCGGCTCGCCCAAGCCATTCCCCGCCCACGCAAGCGCCCGAACCACACATCGCAGAAAAAGAGATCGTCCTTCAAGAGGAGTACTGAAATTGGGGAAAAGCGAAATTCCTCATGAACCGGTTGGCCCTGCTGTCCACGGGGACGACGAGGCCCTTGCTTCCCCGTTCGTCAAATGCCTCCTGCGGCTCATTCGTACTCAGGATTCCTTCGGCTTATGGGAAGGCCATTCGGATGCCGAGCTGCTGGCCGAGTTCATCATCACCAAGC
>NZ_NSFV01000033.1 GCF_002295115.1 Mesorhizobium sp. WSM4311
GACGACGAGGCCCTTGCTTCCCCGTTCGTCAAATGCCTCCTGCGGCTCATTCGTACTCAGGATTCCTTCGGCTTATGGGAAGGCCATTCGGATGCCGAGCTGCTGGCCGAGTTCATCATCACCAAGCAACAGCAACGTGCGGTACCCTTTGGCGGCGATCCCGATCCTGACGCGCTGTGGAGGCTCGACATGTTTTACACCGCCGTAGCGCTTGCGATCGAGGAGCGCTCCGGCGTGTCGACGTCGCCGACAATAGAAATGAAACCCGTGGGGGCTTCCGGCGGTTGGGCGTTCTGTCGAGACGTCCACCGGTTCGGCTTCGAGACTTTCCGCAAACTTGCTGAGGCCGGTACGAAACTGGTCGACGATGCGACTGCAGCCATTGAAGCCTAGCCCGAGATGGAGCGCATCAAGAAACCATTGTTCCAGGAAGGATCTATGTCAGACCTAGATAGGATGAGGAAAAAAGTCTGAAAGCTCCAGTTGCGTGCAGCTATTGCCAAGATGGCATTGCAGGACCTCGTCGAGGGTCTGCCGGGCAAGTGGGCCGACATACAGGAAGTCGCCGAGAAAACCCAAGCCGTTTATGCCGAGTTGGATGTTGCCAAGAGAGAACTCGCTTCAATGAAGAATTTAGGATGATGCGCACATTCACCACCCGTGACGGCTCCATTTGGATGCCGCCGTACCTGACCTCCATCGATAGCAAATCTGCATCGGCTGCTGCCGTTGTTTCAAGGTCTGCTCGCGCGATGTCATGCATCTTCACGGCGTTGATGATGCGGGTGAAATCCTCGCCCCTGCGATGACGAGGACGACGATTTCGACGGCAAGCTCAATCGCATGATCATGGTTGTCGATGATGCCGGCCGCTGCATAGGCTGCGGAGCCTGCGGCCGCGTCTGCCCCAAGAACTGCCAGACGCATGTTCCGGCCGACGAGCTCGCAACATGATCTGGCGAAAACCAGGGGAGCGGCGTGCACTTCATCTTTTTGTCGGCTCGTGGGGCTGGTCCTGTGCAGCAATGCGTCGATGGTTTACTTCGCTTTGGATTCGCTCCGTGTGGCAGTCGTCACGACGCTGGCCTGTTCGCTGCTGCTTCAGGCCGGCTACTTCGGCCGCGTGCTCTTTCTGATCTGGCAGTCCTCTAGCCGCGCTCGTGGAACTCGCCACAGGGGCCAGCATGCCGATGGTTACAGGAAAGCTCGGGTACCAGTCGTCTGACTCTGATCAACTGCGGAATGCAATTTTCAGCTGTGTCCCGGCTTGGTCGAATGCCCAGCATGTGCTGCTGCTTTGATGCGCGGATGACAGGATCAGTGCTCAGACCCACACCAATTTTGGTCACCCTCTGATGACTGAGCTGATCGTATAGGGAATCTGTGTTCGGCTAACACGCGACCATACCCCTGGGCTGACCGGTGCGTAGCAGGTTCAGGTACTTTTTTGCTGGAGATAGCATGCTGGAAAAATTCGAACGTTATCCGCTCACCTTTGGACCCACGCCGATCGAGAGGCTCGACCGCCTCGGCAAGCATCTGGGCGACAAGGTGGAAATCTACGTCAAACGCGAGGACTGCAACTCCGGTCTCGCGTTCGGCGGAAACAAGCTGCGCAAGCTCGAATACATTGTGCCCGACGCGATCGCGTCAGATGCCGATACGCTCGTCACAATCGGTGGCGTGCAGTCCAACCATACGCGCATGGTCGCTGCGGTCGCCGCCAAGATCGGCATGAAATGCCTCCTGGTCCAGGAGAGCTGGGTCCCACATGATGATGCTGTCTACGACCGGGTCGGCAATATCCTCTTGAGCCGCATCATGGGGGCAGAGGTGCGCCTGGTTGACGAGGGCTTTGACATCGGCATCCGCCGCAGCTGGGAAAAGGCACTTTATGAAGTCAAGGCAAGGGGCGGCAGGCCATATGCGATACCTGCCGGCGCCTCTGTCCACAAATACGGCGGCCTGGGCTATGTGGGGTTCGCTGAGGAGGTGCGTGCCCAGGAAGAGCAGCTTGGGTTTGCCTTCGACTATATCGTCGTCTGTACGGTGACTGGTTCAACCCACGGCGGCATGCTCGTCGGGTTCGCCAAGGATGGTCGACAGCGCAACGTGATCGGTATCGATGCCTCCGCCATGCCCGCCAAGACCAAGGCGCAGGTGCTTGGCATCGCCCAAAATACAGCGAAGCTCGTCCACCTCGGAGCGGAAATTGTCGAGGCAGACGTGGTGTTGTTCATGGACTACGCGTACCCGGGTTATGGCGTTCCATCGGAGGAAACCAAAGAGGCAATCCGTTTGTGCGCGCGGCTCGAGGGCATGATTACGGACCCCGTTTACGAGGGCAAATCGATGCAAGGGATGATCGACCTCGTCCAGAGGGGCTTCTTTCCACAGGGATCGAGGGTCCTCTACGCACATCTAGGCGGCGCACCGGCGATCAACGGGTACGGCTACACCTTTCGCAACGGCTGACGTTCGGCAGTCTGCGATTCCGCGGTCGCGCTCGAACGTGGGTAGGTAGCGTCGTTCGAGCGCTTGGCTGGAGAAGTGGAGGCAGCGACGGGCATCCACTAATTGGTACCATTACGTGCTGTCGGTGCTCAACGCCACGCGCATTGAGCGCATGCCGCCGTTGGCAACCGCGAGGCGAATTTTGACTCCGGGGCAAGAATCCACACGCGGCGGTGGCGGCACGAGGACCAAGCCGGCGAGTTCGCGCTTTCGAACTGGCGCCAAACTGCCACTGCTCGAGGGCCGAGGCCAGTCTAATCACAGGCGAGCCGTCCAAGCTCTCAAGAGTGATAGGGCGAAACCCGACAGCGGCAGAAGACATGTCGGGTTCACGACAATCGGCCGCATTTGGCCTCGTGGAGAATTTCAAAGCATTTCCCGCCGCTTACCGGAGCTGAGGGAATTGGCACCTCCGTTGCAGCTTGATGTGCGGCAACACGGTGAGAGCTTCGCTGAAGCAAGCCAGAGGGAGCGATGCCCTCGAGACCGTGTCCGATTTTGACTGGAAAATATTCCGCGACAAAAGAGACGAAAGGTGTGGAATGACTTTGGACACCAAGATGGAACTGCGTATGGGGTCCCCGGCTCCTGCGATCAAAGTGGAGAACTGGCTGCGTGGCGAGCCCCTCACGAACTTTCGGCCCGGCAAGGTCTACCTCGTTGAGTTTTGGGCGACTTGGTGCGGACCATGTGTCGACGCCATGCCCCATTTGATCGAACTGCAGGAGAAATATGAAGGCAGCGGATTTGAGGCGGTCGGAGTTGCCGCCTGCGAACAGGGTCCTACCGCAGACGAGGCGCGGACCAACGTGGATGCCTGGCTGACCGAGGAGTTCCCGAATCTGAATTATCGTATCGGGTTCGATTACATTGGCGAAATGAACAAGCTCTGGATGGATCCCAGCTCTTCGATTGGGATTCCCACCTCGTTCGTGGTCGACCGCGACGGCCACATCGCTTTTATCGGCCACCCGGCGGAACTCGATGACGTTTTGCCGAAAGTCCTTAACGGCAGCTGGCGCAGCAGCTATGAAGCGAAAGCCGCCGATGCAAAGCGCATCGCGCATAACCAACTTGCAGCGCGCGAAATGTCGCTTACCGGGCCGATATACGCCAAACTTGAGCCGGCGATGCAGGCCGAGGATTGGACGGCGGCGCTCTTGGCCATCGAAGAAGGCCTCGCCTTGATGCCAGACTCTTGTGAGTTCCGGCAGATTCATGCGGATCTTCTGCTTCACAAGCTGCGCGACATCAAGACCGGCATGCCGGTCATGCGAGAATTGGTCGAGGACGCGATCGACAAAACGTCCGACGCGGTGTCGTGGATGGCCTTGGCCCTCAACCAACTCTTCGATCCCACGATGGACAATTCCCATCTTCCGCGCGCGGAGCGCTTTGCGATGGGCAACGAGCTCTCGGAACAGATACTGGCACTCAATCCCCCGAACGGCGATGGCCCGTTTAAATACCTCCGGTACCTCCCGGTAGCTCAGTATTATTACGAGAGCGGCAACAAAGATCGCGCAATCGAGTTGATCGAGGTGGCACTGAAATCGGTGGACCGGCTGGGGCCAATTCCGGACCACACCAAACAGTACTATCTTACCCCATTGCTCGAAGCACTGGCCAACTACACGGGTGAGCCTGCCTGTCACGCGGATCTTTGTGTGGCTCCGCAAAAGAAGGCACCCGAAACTCAAAACGAAGTCACTTCCTGAGCAAGAATCGCGAAGGGACTGACAATTGGAATTGAACACTGGCCAATCCGCCCATCGAAGCTCTCTTCGCAGCAAGTATGTCGATGCAGCAGGGCGGCGGCTTGCGGAAGGTTGGATTTCAATTGCGTTGACCACCGGTCGGATCGCGGCGCAGACGATGTGCGCCGCGAATTCGCGCCGCAGGTCTCGCACTCGTGGACATGTCGAGGTCGGCCACGGGGCACTCTTGGGGTTGGCCCGCCCAAGCCATTCGTCGGCCACGCAAGCGGACCCGGAGTGGGCATCGCAGGAAAAGGAAATCGTACCTCGAAGACGAAGACTGAAATGACGAACAACGAAATTCCTCCGGTTGGCCCTGCTGTCAACAATGACGACGAGGCCCTTGCTTCCCCGTTCGTCAAATGCCTCCTGCGGCTCATTCGTACTCAGGATTCCTTCGGCTTATGGGAAGGCCATTCGGATGCCGAGCTGCTGGCCGAGTTCATCATCACCAAGCAACAGCAACGTGCGGTACCCTTTGGCGGCGATCCCGATCCTGACGCGCTGTGGAGGCTCGACATGTTTACACCGCCGTAGCGCTTGCGATCGAGGAGCGCTCCGGCGTGTCGACGTCGCCAATAATTGGAATGAAGCCCCTGCGGGCTTCCAGCGGTTGGGCGTTCTGTCGAGACGTCCACCGGTTCGGCTTCGAGACTTTCCGCAAACTTGCTGAGGCCGGTACGAAACTGGTCGACGATGCGACTGCAGCCATTGAAGCCTAGCCCGAGATGGAGCGCATCAACAAAACCATTGTTCCAGGAAGGATCTATGTCAGACCTAGATAAGATGAGGAAGAAAGTCCGAAAGCTCCAGTTGCGTGCAGCTATTGCCAAGATGGCATTGCAGGACCTTGTCGAGGGTCTGCCGGGCAAGTGGGCCGACATACAGGAAGTCGCCGAGAAAACCCAAGCCGTTTATGCCGAGTTGGATGTTGCCAAGAGAGAACTCGCTTCAATGAAGAATTTAGGATGATGCGCACATTCACCACCCGTGACGGCTCCATTTGGATGCCGTCGTACCTGACCTCCATCGATAGCAAGACCTGCATCGGCTGCTGCCGTTGTTTCAAGGTCTGCTCGCGCGATGTCATGCATCTTCACGGCGTTGATGATGCGGGTGAAATCCTCGGCCCCTGCGATGACGAGGACGACGATTTCGACGGCAAGCTCAATCGCATGATCATGGTTGTCGATGATGCCGGCCGCTGCATAGGCTGCGGAGCCTGCGGCCGCGTCTGCCCCAAGAACTGCCAGACGCATGTTGCGGCCGACGAGCTCGCAACATGATCTGGCGAAAACCAGGAGAACGGCGTTGCACTTCATCTTTTTGTCGGCTCGTGGGGCTGGTCCTGTGCAGCAATGCGTCGATGGTTTACTTCGCTTTGGATTCGATCCGTGTGGCAGTCGTCACGACGCTGGCCTGTTCGCTGCTGCTTCAGGCCTGCTATTTCGGCTGCGTGCTCTTTTTCGCGGACGTCGATGATCTGTAGAACTGTTCATTCGCTCCGCAGAGGGCCGGCGAATCCAATCTCTTCCTAAGCCCGTTGGCCGTAATCGAAAGACACGGGGCCGGCGAGTTCGTGCTCAGCTGCCACTGTGCTAGCAAGGGAACGGAATCCAATCCCGGAGCAGATGGCCAGAGTTGAGCGAAGACTGCGGTCGGAGCTCCTGCGCTTCCGGGTCTCCAAGGGGACGACTTTGCGAACCGAAGGGACTTTGAACCGTTGACGTGGCCAGCGTGCGGTAGGTTGGGCCAGCGACAGGGATCCCGGCCGGCCGGGAAGCACCGCCCTCTCAATGTGCGTTGACTTCGCTTCCTTTGGCGAAATGTGGGTAACGGCGAGGGCCGCACTCTTCCCGGGCCGTCGACATTCCCGCCCTTTTGGTGCGTGCGCCGTTAGGCGCGACAATTCGGTGCCCGCGTGTAACTGCGCGCATTCGCCGAAGCTTAGACGTGGTGCATTCCCGCTCGCCCGTTTGGCGGACAGTTCCGGCCGTGCTGGTTTTGCCGCCTAACGCCCGCCGCTCGTCACTGCCACACCCCTCTCCGGCAACGGCTCGGCGCATCGCGCAAGCCGGTTTAGCGATCAGGCCAGGCCCTTCGCGAGTTCCAACGCCTGCCGTTCGAAGAGGCGGCGGTAAATGCCACCATCGAGATTGATCAGGGCGGCATGATCGCCGTCCTCCATGATGCGGCCACGGTCGAAGACGAGCAGCCGATCGAGCGAGCGGACCGTCGACAGCCGGTGTGCGATGACGAGTGTGGTTCGGCCCACCATCAACCGATCCACCGCTTGTTGAATGAGCACCTCGGATTCCGAATCGAGGCTCGATGTGGCCTCGTCCAGAATAAGGATCGGCGCGTTCGCGAGGAAGGCGCGCGCGATCGCCACGCGCTGGCGCTCGCCGCCGGAGAGCTTCAAACCCCTTTCGCCGACCAATGTCCCATAGCCCTTCGGCAGGGGCGCGATGAATTCGTGGGCACTTGCCAGTCGTGCCGCTTGCTCGATCTCGGCCTGGCTCGCGCCAGGCCGGCCATAGGCGATGTTCTCGGCAAGCGACCTGTGAAACAGGATCGGCTCCTGCTGCACGATCGCGATCTGCGAACGAAGGGACTCTTGGGTCACCTCCGAGACGTCCTGACCGTCTATCAGGATCCGGCCGCCGCTCAGGTCGTAGAGTCTCTGGATCAGCTTCACGAATGTTGTCTTGCCGGAACCGGAGGGTCCAACCAACCCAACCCTTTCGCCAGCTTCAATCGACAGCGAACATTCGCTATAGAGCGGCAGGGGATGGTTGGCGTAGCGGAAGTGGACGTTCTCGAAATCGATACGGCCGTTCGTGATCCGGATCGGCTTGGCCTCTGGACGATCGGCAACATCCACCTGCTGATTGTGGATGGCCACCAGTTCTTCCATATCATTAACCGAGTGCTGCACGTTGCGGACATGCATGCCGGCATCACGCAGATAGCCCTGCAGGACGATGAAGGACGTGAGAACATATGCTATCTCGCCCGGCGTTGCCTGTCCATGCGACCACAGAAGCAGGGCATATCCGACCACCGCCACCCTGAGCGCAACCAAAGTTACGCCTTGGGTTGAGCCGATGATCGTTCCGCGCACCCAGCTCCGGCGCGCGCGGTGCCGCCATTTCGTCATGATATTTGCAAGCCGCTCGTCTTCGCGAACCTCTGCGCCGAAGCCCTTGACCACAGCGTTGCAACTGACCGCGTCCGCAAGCGCGCCGCTGAGCCTTGTGTCCCATCGGTTGGCAAGGCTCGCCGCTGGCGCGACATAGCCGAGCGACAGCGAAATCGAAAACGCAAGGTAGACGAGAGAGCCGCAAGCAAAGATCACGCCCATGACCGGCCAGTGCCAGCCGAGCAGCACCGTCGAGCCGATCAAGATGACAAACGACGGGAGCAGCGTGACGAGTATCGTGCTGTTGAGGAGGTCGAGCGCCCACATGCCGCGCGTTATCTTGCGCACTGTCGAGCCGGCGAAGCTGTTTGCATGCCAGTCTGTCGAAAAGCGCTGCACATGATGGAACGCTTCGGTCGCGACGTCGGAAATCATTTTCAACACCAGGTCGCTCAGGCCAATGAAGGCGACGTGGCGCATGGCAATGCCACCGAGTGCCAATGCAATCGGTACAGAGAATGCTGCAACAGCTGAATCCGAAGCTGGTGCTGCCGCATTAGCAGCACGAGAAACAGCGTCGATGAGTCGGCCAGAATAGAGCGGCATCAACACGTCAGCCAGCGTGGAGGCGAGCATCGCGGTCATGATGATCGCGAGCCGGGCCGGCTGCCTGTTCCAGAGGCGAACAGTGAAGGCGAAAACGTCGCGACAAGTGGCGCCGCGCCCATGGACGGGGAAACGTCTCATAGTTTCCAAGCGGGCGCATCAACACGCTCGGTCCCAAAGACGATAAAAGACAAAACTGGAATTTCGACCTCCCCCATAACAGCATCAATTTTGGCGGGCAGCTCTTGCCGCCTCACGACGGTGAGTTCAAAAGTCGTGCCAACTGAGCGGGAACATCCGAAGGACAAATTCAGCAGGTTACCGAGCCTGGAGAAAGTCAGCCGCCATCCAGTCGATACGATTGCTACGGCTGCTCAACTCGGGAGATTGGAAAAGAAGGTCGATGTATCGATTGAATTTTGAGCTTGTTCTTGCCTCGATCAAATAAGTACAGTTGCAATGCAGCTTTCTCAGGCCCGGCACTTAGGTGCTGATTTCAAAAGCGCGCCGCGAATACTTTCCTGCCCATATTCCGTCAATCGAATGCTCGACTGTCGGATTGTGCGCTCCCCGACACAGTGCTGTCGGTTCGCCTCCTGGGTACCTCCCCCGTCGATTGACGACCTGAAGGAGAAGCTTCGCTCGCAAGCTGGCACGACTCTTGAGGGTACTCCAGGTGGCGGAAGGAACTCCGGCTCGAGTCCCGTTGACTTCGGATGTTGCGAGGCTGGGTTGGAGCAAACTGTGCACCAATGAGAACGCAATGAAGGAGACATCATGGAACTCCGGCGGATTGCGGTGGAGTTAGACCTATTCCTCAAGATGACTGATGATGTCGCTCAATCCGAACAGTTGTTCGAACTGTTGTCTGCGTTTGCGCTGAATTTCGATTGCCCGTGGATTGCCTATGGGCCGCTCGCATCAGAGAGGGCTTTCAAGCCGAACCGGGAGGGTTCTGTGGTGATGTGGAATTATCCTGCTGAATGGCAGGAGCGCTACTCGAGAATGGGCTATGCCAAAATAGACCCCCTCATCAAGAAAGGTCGAAAGGAGGCGGGACCCTTTCGATGGAGCGAGGTGTATACTGATGAAAACATAACTGAAGATGGACGCCGCGTCTTGGACGAAGCAGCAACATTCGGCTTGAGGTCAGGCGTTACCGTCCCATTACATGGCCCTGGTGGCAGCTTTAGGTTTGTGAGTTTTGCTCAATCCTCGGACTGCGAATTGCAGAATAGAGCGATCACCTACCTGCAAATGGCCGCGCTGCGGTTTCATCGGATGGTTACGAAGTTCGACACTACGACTGCGTCGGAACGAGCTCATAACCTGTCTCCGAGAGAAATAGAGTGCATTGATTTGGTGTCACAAGGAAAATCATCTTGGGAAATAGGAACTATTTTAGGCAGATCACGAAATACGATAGATTTCCATTTAAAAAATGTAATGCGGAAGTTGGATGCGACCAGCAGAACGGTAGCTGTTGTAAAAGCTTTGAACCTTGGGATTATCCAACCGCCGTAGGTGCGCAGCTAGTTCTCCGCCCGTAGTAGCGCGCGTGATAGCCGAGACGCTCCGGCGTGCGCTCGCTCTTCGAAGCACCCAGCGCCTCGTCCATCTCGGCCTCGAGCACCTCCTGCATCACGGCGCGAATCACCTCGTGCAATCCATCCGGCTTCGAAAGCAAAATGTCGTTGACGCTGCTACGGCGGATTTATCTTCAGGCTTGGTCCTGGTGGCGATGCTGAGTTCGCTTCGCTGAGATTGGGCGGTCATGACAGGGTGGTGTTCAATGTCACCGATTCCTGGAAGAAATTACCATCCGTATTAAGCGACTGACGATGAGTGATGTGTGTCCAAAATCTGACAGCTGTCAGAAAACATTTCGGGTTCAATACAGCGGAGCGTCTTAGCCCTGTCGGGCTTTTCGAAGCCTATCTCGCAGTAACTGCGCGCCAGGCGCACTAGCTCGGCCTTTGCTGGTCGATGTGCGGCAATATAGTGTGAGGGCTGACCCGCATGAGAACACGGAACTCGCTCGATGAAGGATGATCGACGGCATCCAGAAAGCTTCTCTCCGGCGGGTTCGAGGGTGCTGCGCGCGCATCTCGGCGACGGGCCAGCGACCAACGGTTGAGGCTACATCTCCGGAGCGAGTGATGCCTCGAAAGATGCAATGCTGTCTCTGGTCCGACGCGCTGGAAGTTTGTGAAGGGTCGGCCCGGCAAATCGGTGAACCGGGCGGCTTAGGCTGCCAAAAAGGGTAGATGTCTGCGTTGCCTCGGTAGATCAGCAGGCGGTATCAGAAAGCCAAAGGCACACGCACACCATCGTGGCGCTTCGCAGGAAGTAGATGGGAGTAATCACCAGTGATTTTACCGGAACTTCGCTCAGCAAACACAGCCGGCAGGGTTTTGGAGATAACGACGACCACGGGATGCGTCGTAGGATGTTCATATTGTCCCCAGGACAAGTTCGCGGTCCGGCAAAGAAAAGTGTCTCATGCGAGTCATCTGGATCTTGAAGATTTCAAGCGGTGTCTGGCCCGCGTACCGACTTCCGTCGACATTGGTTTTGCGGGATACTCCGAACCTTGGCTCAATCCGGACTGTACCGAAATGGTGGAGCACGCCTTCGCCAAAGGCCATGGCATCAGGATTTTTACGACGCTGGTGGGAATGAACGGGCAGGACCTGCAGCGATTGCAAGCCTTGCGCTTGGGCGTATTCGTGGTCCATGTTTTCGATGACGGCACCTACATGAACAGCCGCCTGGTCGGAGACAAGTATCGCGATCTGGTTCGTCAACTCGTCGACGCGGACATCCCCTTGATCCGATTCGTGGCCTTGGGCGAGCCCCACCCAGATATAGCCGACATTATTCCTACCGAAGCCCTGATAAAAGCGCGGCCGGTGAGCAGTAGGGGTGGAAGCGTCGACCCTAAGATCGTTGCACCACGTCAGCCAGTGGTCGGAGCCCTAACCTGCGTGGACGCACGACAGTATCGGAATGTTCTTCTTCCAAACGGCGACGTTACCCTGTGCTCTATGGATTTTGAACGGCGTCACGTATTGGGCAACCTTCTATATGAGGGTTACTCCGCTCTGTTTGAAAAGCCAGTTTTTCGCGAAATCGTCGACCGCATGAATGGAGCAGATGGTTTTCTGCTTTGCAGGATGTGTGAATTCGCCGACCCAAACGACCGGACCTGAGTGCATGCCGGCCGAGAGGGCGTGCCTGGCAGTGCGGATGGCCCCACGACAGATGCACCTGCCCGCGACGCCATCGTGTTTTCACGTTACGCCAGTATGTTCCTGTAGGCGCGGCAGTGGGCCTCGAGCATTTCGGAGACGAGCTCATCGAAAGGTCTTCGCCTTCCAACCGAGCTTGTCGGCCTGCCTAGCTTGAGGTAACGCCGATCACAGGTCAACCATCGGTCGGATGGAAACAGTGTTAGTCGATCCCGATCAGAGCTTGATTGCTTACTCACGGCTCACCTCGTCAACGCCTTCACCCTCCCGGACGATCTCCTTTTCGACTCGCCTGAAGGCAGCAGCCCAGCTGCGGCCGGGGATGGTTGCCGTCGCGGTAGTGGACGTTCTCGAAACCGATGCGGCCCTTCGCCAGCGCGTCTCCCGGTTGCTTCCGCCTGGCCTACGAACGGGCTTTCCGTCAAGGGGGTCCACGGCGGCCCCGCCCTCTTGATCCGGCGGCTCGGGCCAGTCATCGCGCAAGAGATCGGAATCCGCATTCTTCTCAAAGAGAGCGTGGCTTTCGCTGTGTCATCGGTCATCAAATAGTTTCTTGAATCAGGTTGGTGTCCGCAGCCCGAGGTTGAACGGCGAATATTGATGACCGCCGCGAAGCCGCTCGCTCGCTACGGCGCTATTGAGGAGCGCGCTCGCGAGCGGCTTCGCTACCGCCGAGCGACACAACCTCTGGCGACGCGACCCTGCTGATCTCCTTGGACTCATTCATTTGTCCGGAGCGCTATGGGCAGCGAAGGGTGGGTACGTCAACTACCTGATGCCATAGTAGCGATGCTTTCGCGGAAGCTTTAGAAGCCATCCTGTTGCAGCACATTCGAAAGCATCCGAATGGAGGGCAACGCAACCCAACAATATTTGATGAGGATGCCGGCATCACCAGACCAAACCCAGACCAAACAAAGCTGCCTCCGGCATTCTGCTTCAACGTTAAGCGACGAACATCTGCCGCAAACCACTAGCCATTAAACAGCTCTCTTCTTTGAAAGACTATGTGCAGAGGACTTGATATGGACACCGACGCTTTCACGGCTCATGAATCTAACGTTCGTCGTTATTGCCGGGCGTTCCCCACCGTCTTTACGAAGGCCCTTGGGGCGACGATCTGGGACGAGACGGGTAAGCCCTTTATCGATTTCCTGGTGGGTTCCGGCGCACTCAACTACGGGCACAACAATCCGGATATTATGGCGCCAGCGATTGAATATCTCGTCGGTGAGAACATTCTTCTGTCGCTTGATATGCATACGGCGGCAAAGCGTGACTTCATTGAAGGGTTCGTCGATTGGATCCTGAAACCCAGAGGCCTTTCGTACAAGATTCAGTTTCCCGGGCCGACCGGCACGAACGCCAACGAAGCGGCGCTGGCGCTGGCGCGAAAATACACCGGCCGCTCGAGCGTCATGGCCTTTACGAATGCGTTCCACGGCATGTCGCTCGGCTCTCTAGCGGTGTCGGGCTCGGCCTCAACCAGGGAACTGGGAGGCGTCGCTCGCCACGATGTGATCCGTGTTCCCTATGACGGCTATCCGAGCCAAGCTTTCGATTCCGCCAGTTACATCGACAGCGTTTTGAGCGACCCGGGGAGCGGCATAGAAAAGCCTGCCGCAATCATTCTGGAGACCATCCAGGCCGAAGGCGGCATGAACGCCGCATCCGCAGCTTGGCTCACGGAAATTCAGCGCATTTGCCGTACGCACGGCATTGTTTTTATCGTCGACGATATTCAGGCGGGTGCGGGCCGAACTGGCGATTTCTTCTCATTCGAGTCCGCGAAAATCGAACCGGATATTGTGTGTCTTTCCAAGTCCCTAAGCGGTTCAGGTAGTCCGTTGTCCATCGTTCTGATTCGACCCGACTTGGACATATGGAAGCCCGGAGAACATAGCGGGACCTTCAGAGGCAACAATTTCGCCTTCGTGACGGCAGGAGCCATGTGCAAGATGTGGTCGGATAGGAAATTTACTGCAGGTGTCGAGCGGACAGCCGTCAGGCTGCAAACGCACCTCGATCGCCTGGTTGCGAAATTTCCAAGATACATCGAACAGAAGCGCGGCCGCGGTCTGATGGCCGGCCTGAAATGCCGTTCACCGGCAGTTGTCGGCCGCGTGCACGATGTCGCATTCGAAAATGGCCTTCTTATCGAATCCTCGGGGCCAAATCGCGACGTTATCAAAGTCCTCCCACCGATAACCATCACCGATGCCGAACTCGATCGTGGCATCACCATCCTTGAACACGCACTACAGGAGCAAGACAATGCCTAGTCAGATATCTCAAGTGCCAGCCATCTCGCCGGTTTCGATCAAAGAACGGACCGGGTCGATCAACACGGCGGAGATCATCTCGGTCCTGAAAGGTGAGCTCACCGCTCTGCACATCAAGCAAGCTTTCAGCACCGAAGTAGCCGAGGAGATCACTACGAACTTTATTGGAAGCTCTGGTCTCAGAGAGCGTAAAGATGGTGTGCCCGGACAATATGTCGGCGCATCTCACTACAGGAAGGATGCAGCCACCTATTTCGCAGACGCCGAAAACGCGCGGCCGTACGTCGATGCCCTTTTTAAGAATTTGGTTGACCCGGTTCGAGCAGTATTCAGGGCGTTGAAGCGAGAGCTTCACAACCAGGGAATCGAATTGCGGCTAGCCCGTTCCGAACACGGCCAGGCCAATGTTTGTCGCGGCCTCAGTTGGTCGGGCACAGGCACATTTTCCTTGGATCCCCACGACGACGTCGCTCAAGTCTTACGTGCTGGCGATGATTACGAGCTTTCTGCGGTGGCGCACAATACGGTCGCAGCGCTCAACCTCTATCCCAGCATGCCTGAGGAAGGCGGCAATCTGAAGCTCTGGAGCCACAAGCCGACGGTTGCGGACCGGATATCGCAAGGTGTGGAGACCACTGGATATCCCTATTCGGCAGCCTATCTGGAAGCCGTCCCTTGCCGCGAGTTCGAGCTCAAAACCGGGGATATCGCCCTAATCGATGGCGGCTTCGTTCACGGGGTTACCGGTCAATTAGGCGACGGAAAGCGTCGCCTAGTGCTGAATTGCTTTTTCGGATTTGCGCGGCCTGATCTTGTTCTCTGGTGGACGTGACGTTGGACCTCGCAGCGATCGACTGGCTTGGGCCGTGAGTTGGCGTGGCCAGGCGTGTGACTGCTCATGCTGCCGTCATACAAGCCGAACCTCGAACCGATTGAAATGGCCTTCGCCAGACAGTTTGGGCTGATGCCTTTGCAGGCTACAATTCAGGACTCGCCCTATGAAGAAGCAGTTTACTCCTACAAACGATGTAAGCCTCGCGATCTTTGATCGTCTTGAGTCTGAGGTGCGGAGCTACGTCCGTGCGTTCCCAGTTCTGTTCGATCGAGGCGTCGGCACTGCCCTCATAGCTACAGACGGTCGGGAATACATCGACTTCTTGGGAGGCGCGGGAGCCTTGAATTACGGGCACAACAACCCAGCCTTCACGCGGGCGTTGTTGGACTACATTGCGCGCGACGGAATTGTGCACGGGCTCGACCTTGCTACGACCGCCAAGAAGGCCTTCATCGAAGCTTTTGAGCAGTTTATTTTGAAGCCCCGCGGTCTGTCTTATAAATTGCAATTTACTGGCCCCACAGGTACGAACGCGGTCGAGGCGGCTCTGAAGCTAGCTCGCCAAGTGACCGGCAGGTCAAACATCGTTTCGTTTACGAACTCGTTTCACGGAGTCAGCGCTGGGGCGTTGGCGGCAACCGGAAACACGAAGTTCCGAGATGCTGTCGGCTTTCCCCTCGCGCACGTGACATCGTTGCCGTACGAGGGCTATCTCGGCGCTTCAGACACGATCGAGTATTTCGAGAAGCTTCTCGATGATCCTAGCAGTGGTCTCGGCAAACCCGCTGCGGTGATCCTAGAAGCAGTGCAGGGCGAAGGCGGTGTCAATGCTGCTACCGTTGAATGGCTGCAACGGCTGCGTGATCTGACCTCTCGGCACGAGATCCTGATGATCCTCGATGATATTCAGGCTGGTGTCGGTCGCACAGGGAAATTCTTCAGTTTCGAGGCGGCTGAGATCGTGCCGGACATCGTTACCCTGTCAAAGTCGTTGTCTGCAATTGGAACGCCTATGGCCCTTGTCCTCATGAAGCCTGAACTTGATGTCTGGACGCCGGGTGCGCACACCGGCACGTTCAGGGGCAACAACTATGCTTTCGTCACTGCTCGTGCGGCCCTTGAGACTTACTGGTCCGACTCCAAGTTTGAAGATGAGATTGCTCGCAAATCAGCCATCTTGGCTCAAGAACTCAAGTCGATCGCAGACGACTTCCCCAGCCTTGCTCTGAATGTCCGAGGCCGCGGCTTGATGTATGGACTCGTATCACCAAAGCACCACTCATTGCCGGGGCTCATTTCCCGGGAAGCTTTTCGTCGCGGCTTGGTGATCGAGATCGCTGGCTCGTATGGTGAGGTGCTCAAGTTCATGACAGCCCTTACCATAACCGAGGCTGAACTGCGCCGTGGTCTGTCGATCGTACGCGACAGCATTGGCGCGGTGCAGGACAGCATTTCAGCGGAGTAGGCATTCACTCAGTCCCCCCTACCCAGTCTGGGCTTATCAAGCAAAGGAAATTCCGCTTTAGACGTATGCGATTGTATGGAGACGGACAGCAAAAATGGACACTCGGAGAGCTCAAACAATGGACACCGACCGCTTGACGTGATCGAACGACAGTACGGCATGTGCAAATCAATACACACTTCTTGCTCGTTGCAAGATGAAGGACGACGTCCAGGGCCGGTGAAACCGGTATTCTAATATATTATATAAGTAAGATGGTAATATTGCTGGTTTATCACGAGCGAAGACGAACGGTACACAACACATTAGAAATTAACTTGTATAAGAGGTCCGGTATTTCTTATCCTTTCTGATGAAAAATAGAACGGATTTTGTGCGACGTCGAAGTTTGGCGAGACGAGTGTAAGGCGCGTTCGCGAACCTTACACCGTTACGTTCTGAAGGAGTTGAGATCGTGAGTGATATGACAGCCCGAGACGATGAGATAAGCCTAGCCGAACGCGTAACGCAGCATTTGAAACCGCATTTATGGGCAAAGGCCAACCGGCTCCTTATCCGTAAAGCAATCAGCGAATTTGCACACGAGTTGCTAATTGCTCCTCGACTCCAGCGAATGGAAGGCGACTGGGGGAAGTATGTGCTGGAAAGCGAGACCCCTGGGTTGGAGTATTGGTTCCAGGCTCGGCGCCTCCTGCTAGATCACTGGCAAGTGGACGCCGGCTCTCTGGAGAAAAGGATTGAGGGCAGGCCGGCCCCCCTGGATGCGCTTGATTTTGTTATTGAGTTCAGCCGCCATCTTGGCATAAAGGAAGAGATGATGCCGGTTTACCTGCAGGAGATCAGCAGCACGCTGTATGGCAGCGCGTACAAGCAGGCCAAAACAGAGATATCCGCCGCAGAACTGGCTTTTGCCGATTACCAGATCGTTGAGGCTGGCATGACGGAGGGCCACCCGACCTTTATCGCGAATAACGGTCGCATTGGCTTTGACGCGCTCGACTATAGTCGCTATGCGCCGGAGGTGGGCAGTTCGATAAGACTCATATGGCTGGCCGTCCATAAAGAAATGGCAACGTTTAAGTCCATTTCAACGCTCGACTACGACCTTCTCATGCACGAGGAACTCGGTCGACAGGCGCTGGAACAGTTCGACGCAGCGTTGCGTCAAAAGGGACTAAACTCGACCGATTACATCTATATGCCAGCGCATCCTTGGCAATGGTTCAATCGGCTCTCAACTATCTTCGCGGCGGATATCGCCAACCGGCACATTGTCTGCCTAGGCCAGGGGAAGGACATATATCATGCCCAGCAATCGATCCGCACACTTTTCAATATAAGCGATCCGCATAAACGGTACGTGAAAACGGCGCTGTCGATACTTAACATGGGGTTTATGCGCGGCTTGTCACCGACACACATGCTGGCGACGCCCGCCATCAACGAATGGTTGAAGAATTTGCTCGACAGTGACTCCTATTTAGCCGCCAACGGCTTCAGCATCCTTCGCGAGGTCGCGACGATTGGCTATCGCAATCGTTGTTTCAACACCGCCCTCAAGAAGGACTCCCCTTACAAGCAGATGCTTTCTGCGCTGTGGAGGGAAAGCCCCCTTCGGCAGTTGAAAGAAGGGGAACGTCTGATGACAATGGCGTCGCTGCTTCATGTCGATTACAATGGTGAAGCACTCGTGACAGCCCTCATCAATGCCTCGGGGTTAGACGCCGCCGCTTGGCTACGCCGCTATTTTGAATCTTATCTGGCGCCGCTTCTCCACTGCTTTTATGCTTACGATCTAGCGTTTATGGCACATGGAGAAAATATAATTCTAGTTATGAAAGATCACGCTCCGACGCGAGTTATCATGAAAGACATTGGCGAGGAGCTTCGTATTCTAGGCGGAGATCTCAACGTGCCGGAGGAGATTAAGAGGATCTGCATTCAAGTAAATCGCGACATGAAGCACGACTTCATTTTCACCGACGTTTTCGACTGCTTCTTTCGTTACTTGGCTGTAACACTCGAAGAACATCTTGATTTTCCGTCGACACACTTCTGGCAGCTCGTAAGCGAGTCCATCCTTGGCTACCAGACGAAACATCCGGAATATGACGAAAAATACAGGCAGCATGACCTATTCGCTCCAGAATTTCTGCGACGATGTATGAATCGACTGCAGATACAAAAAAACCAGCAAATGGTGGACTTCGGTGATCCGGGAGAATACCTGCACACCGTCGGCACGCTGAAGAACCCACTGGCGGGCATTCGCAAAGTGACCAGTGCAGGTTAAGCTTGAAGGAGGCGCGTATTTTAAATGAACAATGTAGTTAGCCGGTTTTGGGCCAATACCATACCCCCCCCTTGGGGTAAGCAACCCCTTGCGTAAACGCCGCCGCAGCATGTTGCGCGTATCAGGCGCCCGCTCACCAGCGCGTCGCCTGCTTCCATTCTGAAAGGAGGCGCCTAATTTTTTTATCGCCTTCGGGCCGGCTTTCCAGGTGCCGTCAACACTGACACGGTTAGGCGCCCAAAGCTTGATTTGTGTAGACCTCGCTACCTTAAGCATAAACCTCGTCGAACGCCTTCAATCAAGCACTGCGGCCTTGACGCTCATGCTAGGAGATCATGGCCGCGTTGGAGGTAAGTGCGGCTCTAACTTATGGCTAGAAGGGAGCTTCTCATGTACATTCTAGAAACGCCGCGCCTAATCCTAAGGCCACCGTCGCATAGCGACGAGCTTCTTCTACATGAGCTTCATAGCGATCCATTTGTGGTAAATGCCATGTGGGATGGAGTCTATCCGACCCGAGAGCAATCGAAAGCTAAACTACAACAGTTCATCCATCATTGGCAGAGCAATGGTTTCGGCTTATGGATGGTGTTCGTAAAAGGCGAAGGCCAAGTCGGAAAATTCGCAGGCTACTGTGGATTGATGTACAGTGGCCCGTATCTGCCCGAAGATCCCACTAATGTGGAAACCGTATCGTGCCTCCACCTTGCGTCTTCCGGTAAGGGGATCGCCGCAGAGGCCGGCAGGGCAGCGATCCAGTTTGCTTTCGAGAACCTAACGCTCGAGAAGGTCACTTCATTCATTCGCCCAACGAACACGCGTTCGCTTCGGAAAGCACCGAAAGTAGGCCTTCGCTATGTAAGAGACCGGGTCTACAATAACGTAGTTATGCGATATTTTGAAGTGACAGTCTTGACTGCTGTAAAAATCGAAAAAGTCGTCGTTATCTCTTGTTAGTATCATTGTTTCTCGGAAGACGGTGATGCAAGAAACCGTAGGCGAGCGCTGCTCTCGCCCTACGAACTTGCAATCATTCACACCGACGCACCGGCGTGTCCGGAGATGCATGTGCCCTGGAATTGAGAGCTTGTCGGTTCAGAGATAGTTCAGATGGGTCGCTCGGTCTCGCTTCGGGCATGCCCTCGACCGATTTGGCGATCAAATCGCTCCGTTACAGACGGCATGATGTGGAGCTGCCGCGCCGTAAGTGACCATATCTCAGGCGGTAGGAGGAGCGCTTTGCTGAAGAAGCCCATCACACTTGGTACCTTGATGGGGAGTTGCGTGGTTTTCGATTATATCGTCGTGGGTGGTGGCTCCTCTGGATGCGTGATGGCGAGCAGGCTCTCCGCCTATGGCGCTCGCGTGCTGCTCATTGAAGCTGGCCCTGATACGCCGCCGAATGCC
>NZ_NSFV01000034.1 GCF_002295115.1 Mesorhizobium sp. WSM4311
CCCCCCGAGTCCCCCCAAACCCCTCGGCCCGTCTTACTCCAAGCCGACCGCAAGGTCGGCTTTTTCTTTCTAAACAGGCCCGACCGCAGGTCGGCGTTTTCTTGCGATAGACTGGCGCCAAATCAGCCGGGCGGCTGGGACAGGGCCAGGTTGCCGCTGAGCAGCGCCGCCAGATCTCCCGCGGAAGCATCAGCATCGGCACGTAGCCGGATCGCGAATTCGGCCATCGGAACCGGCGGCAGGCCCAGCTCGCGCGGCGCTTCGACAATGCCGGAATGGGCAAAGCGCGGGGTTCGCAAGGTCAGCGCAACGCCGGCATTCACCGCGGTGCGCAGGCCGGCCAGGCTGGCGCTGCCGGCGGCGATGCGGTAGCGGCGGCCGGCCGCATCGAGCGCCGCCAGTGCGGCCTCGCGAAACCCGCAATGGGGATCGAGCAGCGCCAGCGGCAACTCTTCCTGCCGCCAGGCCAGCCCTTTCCCAGAACACAGCCACATCATCGGCTCACGCAGCACGCCGACCTCGTCCGGCGCGGCCGCCTGGCGCATGACAATCGCCAGATCGAGGCTGCCGGCCTGCAGCGCCTGCGTCAGTTCGGCGGAGCGGCCAACCCGCAATTCGATCCTGACGCGCGGATGGCTGGTGGCGAAGGCACGCAGCAGATCCGGCAGGCCGCTGTCGGCGAAATCCTGCGTCGTGCCGATGGCGACACGCCCGGCTGCCCGCGCCCCCTTCAGCGCCAGCCATGCCTCGCGGTGCGCGGCAAGAATGCGCCTTGCGTGGCCGACAAGGTCCTCCCCGGCCGGCGTCAGGCCGCGGCCCCTGCCCTGCGGCGCCAGCAGCGGCTCGCCGACGATCTCCTCCAGCCGCTGCATCTGGGCGGTCACCGCCGAAGGCGAACGGCCAACGCTGATAGCCGCCCGCGCCAGCGAACCGCTGTCGACGAAAGCGAGGAAGGTTTTGAGCAGATCCGGATCGAGTGCTTCCATAATTCGATAATATCGAATCTTCTGTTGAAAACAATTCGATTTTTTTGACTCAATGATGGTGGCATGGTCTGTCCAACGGCAATCAGACGCCGCTGGAAACCAAGGAGACGAAAAATGCCTATCATCAATATCAGCGTCACCGGCAAGCCGGACGCCGCCTTGTCCGCCAGCATCGCCAGGGAAATAACCGAGATCACCGCCACGCAATTGCGCAAGGATCCCACGATCACCGCCGTTGCCATGTCCTATGTCGATCCGCAGCACTGGTTCGCCGGCGGCAAGTCGCTGGCCGAGCATGGCACCAACACGTTCTGGCTGGATATCAAGGTGGTCGACGGCACCAACACCAAGCTCGAGCTGGAAGCCTATCTCAAGGCCCTCTTCGATGCCTTCGGCCGCCTGTTGGGCAGTGTGCACGAGGAAAGCTATGCCTTCGTGCATGAAGTTCCGGCAGCCGCCTATGGCTATGGCGGCAAGACGCAGGAGTTCCGTTTCATCAGCGGGCGGTTGAAGGCAGCGTAAGGGTCGTTCTTTCTCCCTCCGGGGGAGAAGCAACACCGTCTCTTCCCACATTGACCTAGCGCCCACTTGCGCTACCCTCTGCGCCGAGGCGGCCGCGGAAGAGCCGCGATGACAAAAGTCGTTGGGAGAGAAGCGGCATGATCCTGACACTGGCGCTGCTTGCGGGTCTCGTTCTGGCCTGGCTGCTGATCGGCGTGGTGGAGAAATTCCGCCTCGACCTGCGTTTCAGCAAGGCGATGCTCTACGTGCCGTTCAAGCTCGCCTACCGGATCAACGACAGCCGCATCAGGATCGCACGCAAGGCGCAGGCTCCCGTCATCTACGTCATCTCGCACCAGTCGCGCTTCGAACCAGCGCTGATGCTGTCGCTGCTGCCGGATGACACGCTGCACATTCTGGACGAGGTCTCGGCACGCTCGCCGTGGCTGGAACCCTGGCGTGAGCTTGGCCGAACGATCGCCTTCAATGCCGAACATCTTTTCGTCAGCCGCCGGCTGGTGCGTGTGCTGAAGGGCAAGGGCCGGCTCGCCGTCTATCTGCCGGACGCAGTCGAGCCTGACGTCAAGACGTTTCGGCTGTTTCGCGCCGTCACCCGCATTGCCATGCAGGCTGACGCCCGCATCGTGCCGATCTTTGTCGCCGGTGCCCGTAGCCTGCCTGTTTCCCTGACGCCGGCGGCCAAGGCCCCGCGGCACTGGTTTCCGCGGCTCTCGATCAGCGTACTGGAGCCGATGACCATCGCCGAACTGGTGGCACGCAATCCGGACCAGGCCTCGAACACCAATTCGCTGTTCGACCGCGTCGCCGAGGCCCGGCTTTTCGGCAACGACCTCGACCGCGGCCTGTTCCTGGCCATGCGCGATGCGGCAGCCAGGGTCGGCGCCTCGCATCCGATCATCGAGGACGTCATCTCGGGCGCACTGAGCTACCGCAAGATGTTCATCGGTGCCCGCGTGCTGGGCAGGCGCTTCGAGGCGGTGACGGCGCCAGGCGAAGCGGTGGGGATAATGCTGCCCAACGCCAATGGCGTCGTGCTGTCATTCGTCGGACTTCTGTCAGCGGGCCGGGTGGCGGCGATGATCAACTACACGGCCGGGCCGGCGAGCGTCACCGCTGCCGTGCGCACGGCCGTCATCCGCACCGTCATCTCATCGCGGGCCTTCGTCGAGAAGGCCGATCTCGCCGATATCGTCGCCGCGGTCGAAAAGGGCGGTGCCAGGCTGCTGTGGCTGGAAGATGTTCGGACCAGCGTCACCGCGCTGGACAAGCTTGCCGCCGCCTTGCTGTGGCGTTTGCCGCTGCAGCGCCAGGATGCGGCCAAGCCGGGCGTGATCCTGTTCACCTCCGGCTCCGAGGGCACGCCGAAGGCGGTTGTCCTGTCGCAAAAGAACCTTCTCGCCAATGCCATGCAGGCCGAGGCGCGCATCACCATCTCGCCGGCCGACATCCTGCTCAACGTGCTGCCGGTGTTCCATTCCTTCGGCCTGACGGGCGGCACCATCCTGCCGCTGGTCACCGGGGTAAAGCTGTTCCTCTATCCCTCGCCGCTCCATTACAAGATCATCCCGGAGATCGCCCGCAAGGTGAAGCCAACGATCATGTTCGGCACCGACACCTTCCTCGCCAACTATGCGCGCACCGCCAAGGACGGCGACTTCTCCAGCCTGCGCTTCGTCGTTGCCGGCGCCGAGGCTGTGAAGCCGGAAACCCGCCGCGTCTACCGCGAGCGCTTCCAGGCCGAGATCATCGAAGGGTTTGGGCTGACCGAGGCCGCGCCGGTGGTTGCCGTCAACACCGCCCTCCATGGGCGCGACGGTACGGTCGGGCGGCTGCTGCCGGCCATGCGCATGAAGCTGGAGCCGGTCGAGGGCATATCGGATGCCGGCCAGTTGTGGCTCGACGGACCGAACCTGATGATGGGTTACATGACATCAGACCGCCCCGGAGAGTTGCAGCCGCTGAGCGGCTGGCACGACACCGGCGACATCGTCGCCGTCGACCGCGAAGGCTTCATCACCATTCGCGGCCGCGCCAAGCGCTTCGCCAAGATCGCCGGCGAGATGGTGTCGCTGGGCGCGGTCGAGATGCTGGTGCAGTCGCTGTGGCCGGAAGAACGCCATGCGGCGGTGGCGGTGCCCGACAAGAGACGCGGCGAACGCATCGTGCTGGTCACCACCGCCGACGATGCCAATCCTGAAGAGCTGCGCCAGTTCGGCAAGAAGGCCGGGGCCGCCGAACTGATGGTGCCGAACGACATCGTCAAGGTGGAGGAAATCCCGGTGCTCGGTTCCGGCAAGACCGATTATGTCTCGACCAGAAAGCTGGCGATCGACAGGCTGGGGCGGGGCATCGCGGCGTAACGCCGCCAGATCCAACCAATCGTTTCACCTCAGGCAAGCCGGGATGATCGGCGAGATCCGGCAGGATTCACGCTTCTTCCATGCCTCGACACCCCTGAAGATGGCCCCTCGCCAAAGAATCGCCAAAGTGGTGAGTGACCATTCACTCTCCATCGGAGCAAGATTTCCAACCTGGAGGAAAGCTGCACATGGCAAAAATCCTTGTCACGGGAGGGACCGGACATCTCGGTCGCGATCTTGTGCCGGCGCTGTCCCAGGCCGGTCACGTCGTCAGATTGCTCGCCAGGAAGCCGATGAATGATCCCTCCCTGCAATGGGCCTTGGGCGACTTGGCAACCGGCGAAGGCATCGATGACGCGCTTGGCGGCATCGACACCGTGATCCATGCCGCAACCCTTTCGCCCATCGCCAGGCGCGGCATGAGGCCGATTGACTTCTTCTTCAGCCCGACAAGCGTCGATGTCGAAGGCACGCGGCGCTTGCTTGCAGCATCGCGTCGCGCCGGTATCGGCCACTTCATCTTCGTGTCGATCGTCGGCCTCGAATTCAGCAGCCTGCCCTATGCCCGAGCAAAGTTGGCGGGCGAACAGCTTGTGCGGGAGTGCCCGCTTGCGTGGTCAGTCATTCGCGCAACGCCATTCTACTACCTCTTGGAGCAGATGCTGGGTGGGCTGAAATGGCTGCCTGTCTGGCCGTTGCCAAATTCGCTCTCAAATCCCGTCGATACGCGAGATGTAGCCCGCTATCTGGCGGAGGCGGTGAATGACGGGAAGCGCGGGGTACGCCCTGCGATCGGCGGCCCGAATCTGATGCCCTTCTCGAGTTTCGCACGGCAATACTGCGATGCGCTCGGGCTCAGGCGGCTCGTCCTGCCACTGCCGGTCAGCCGCAAGATGAGCTTCAAAATGGGTTTGGTCGAAACCAATGAGCGGCTTGGTCAAAGGAACTGGAGGGCGTGGCTTTGCGAACGACACAAGCACGTGGCAGTCGATTCGCATCGCCAGGCCGCCGGCTAGCGCCGTTTGTGATTGTGCGCGTGGTGTTATTGTCCTCTGAGAATCCCCTACCTAGTCATGGAGCTGGGATCCGCTATGAAACCGCCATCAACTGGACGGGAACGCATTCTGCGTGAAGCCATCCGACTGTTTGCCGAGCGAGGCTACGACCGGACGAGCGTTCCCGACATTCAGGAGGCGGCAGGCCTGTCGCGCGGCTCCGGCGCACTCTATAAGCACTTCCCTTCAAAAGAGGACCTGCTTGCCACCGCGATCGATCAGTTTGTCGATACGGCACGGGAAGGCCGTGCCGAACTTGGCGAGACAACGCTTTCCATCGACGAAAGTTCGCGGCGCCTTGTGGAGCGCATGCTTGAAAAGCTCGGCGCCAACCGCGACGTGCTTCGGATCTTGTGGCGCGACCTGGAGCATTTCCCCGCGCTGAAAGCCTCCGCACGTGGCGAGATCATGCAAAGCACTTATCTTGCCGTCGCGGAATGGCTGCGGGAGCGCCAGCGTCAGGGCGAATTGCGCCCGCACGACAGCGAGGCGATCGCCGCCGTGATCGTCGGCAGCGTCGCCATGTTCCGGGTCTTCGAAGCGATCTGGGGTGAACGTGCAATCGAGATCAGCGATGAACGCTTTGCCTCCGCCTGGGGCGATCTGTTGCTTGGCGGCTTGCGACCTAGACCAGTCTAGCGATCAGCCTATGTCCGAAGGCGGTACCTTCTCGCCTTCGAGCTTGGCGCGCTTGGAATAGGCGCGCACGGAAAACGGCAGGAAGATCAGATAACCCGCGACCGATGCCGTCAGCGTGTACCAAGGATAGGTCATCAGCAAGAGGATGTAGAGCACGACGGCCAGAATGACCGGCAGCACCCTGTCGCCCGGGATCTTGATGCTCTTGCCGGAATAGACCGGCAGCCGGCTGACCAGAAGGAAGGCGACAAGAATGGTGAAGCCGGTGGCGACGAAGGCGGCTGGGCGGCTTGGCTCCAGCCCGAGCCTCAGGAAGAACAGATAGAGCGGCAGCATCACCAGCACCGCGCCCGCCGGCGCGGGCACGCCGACGAAATATTCCGACTGCCACAGGGGCCGCTCGGCCTTCTCGTCGTCGAGCACGTTGAAGCGGGCGAGCCTGAGCCCGCAGGCGATGGCGAACAGAAGGGCGGCTATCCAACCCGGCGAGCCGGCGCGATCGAGCAGGAAGGCATAGAGCACCAGAGCCGGCGCGACCCCGAAATTGACGATGTCGGCGAGCGAATCCATCTGCGCGCCGAATTTCGAAGTCGCCTTCAGCATGCGTGCGAGCCGGCCGTCGATGCCATCGAGAAAGGCAGCCAGCAGCACCATCACCACCGCTGTCTCGAAGCGGTCTTCGAAGGCAAAGCGGATGCCGGACAGGCCGGCGCAGATGGCAAGCACGGTGACCAGATTGGGCAGCACCATGCGCATCGGGATCTCGCGGATGCGCGGACCGCCGCTGGCATGGGCCTCGAACTTCTTGAACGGCGCGCCCAAGGCTCAGGAAATCCTGACGAGCGGGGTGCCGGCGACACCGCCGAATTCGGCGAGCACGGTTTCACCGCCGACCGCCGTCTGGCCAACGGCGACACGCGGCGTCGCGGCCAAAGGCAGGAAGACGTCGACGCGCGAACCGAAGCGGATCAGGCCGAAACGCTCGCCGGTGCCGATCGAGCCTCCGGCCTCGGCCCAGCAGACGATGCGGCGCGCCACCAGGCCGGCGATCTGGACGGCGGCCACCGTGCCGTTGGGGCTCTCGATGACCAGGCCGTTGCGCTCGTTCTCGGTGCTGGCCTTGTCGAGTTCGGCGTTGAGGAATTTTCCGGGCCGATGCTCGATCTTGGTTATGCGGCCGCGCACGGGCGCGCGGTTCACGTGGCAGGAAAAGACATTCATGAACACCGAGATGCGGGTCATCTCGACATTGCCGAGGCCAAGCTCGCGCGGCGGCACGGCCGGGCCGACCGCAGAAATGATGCCGTCGGCGGGGCTGACGACCAGGCGGTCGTCGACCGGCGTGACGCGCTCGGGATCGCGGAAGAAATAGACGCACCAGGCAGTCAGGATCAGGCCGATCCAGAACAGTATCGAGGAGAAATAGCCAAGGAAAAGTGTGCCCGCGCCAAAGGCCGCGATGAAGGGGTAGCCTTCACGATGGATCGGTACGAACGCGTTCTTGACCGTGTCGACAAGGCTCATGGGGTGGGGGCGGTCCCTGTTTCAGGTCCGGCCTCAATAGCCGAAACACCCCCTGCCCGCAACGCGACAATCGGCGACGCCACATTGGCTGCGGCTGGCGGGCGCGACGACGGGCTACAGCACGTGCGATATTGGCGGTGCGGTCAAGACCCGCGGGTCGATACCGACGACAACCGACAAGCCGCCGTCATGCGGTGCCAACGCCCTACCGGCAATGTTTCCTGAACGGAATAACAAGGCGGCTGTCGGAAAGAAGGCCCCTCGCCCGTCCTTGGGTGAGACAGCGTCCTTCCAAAGCCTTTTCAGCCATGATGACGCGCAACAAGGAGGTCCGTAATGCAGATGCAATCGGCCGCACCGGCGCGTCTCGTCATCGCCGGCCTTGCCTTCGGCGAATCCCCACGCTGGCATGACGGACGCCTTTGGGTCTGCAACTGGGGTACCGGCGAGATCATTGCGATGGATGCGCACGGCAATCGCGAAATCATGCTCACCGTGCCGGCCGTCCTGCCCTATTCAATCGACTGGCTGCCGGATGGACGCCTGCTTGTCGTCTCAGGCCGCGAAGGCTTGCTGTTGCGGCAGGAGGCTGATGGCAGGCTCGTCACCCATGCCGATCTGCGCGGTCTGTCGAAAAGCCCGTGGAACGAGATCGTCGTCGACGGGCGCGGCAACATCTATGTCAATGGCGGCGGCCCCGCGCCGGGTGCCGGTGAGCATTTCGGCCCAGGCACCATCGTGCTAATCACGCCGGATGGCGCGCTCCGCCAAGTGGCTGACGACATCGCCTTCGCCAACGGCATGGCGGTGACCCCGGACAACAAGACCCTGATCCTTGCCGAATCCCATGGCAACCGGCTGACCGCCTTCGACATCGCCGCCGACGGCAGCCTGTCCAACCGGCGCGACTGGGCCGACCTCGACGGTTATCCCGACGGTATCTGCCTCGATGCCGAAGGCGCGATCTGGTACGCGGATGTCCCCAACAAGCACTGCGTGCGGATGCGCGAGGGCGGCGAGGTGCTGCAGACCGTCACCGTCGATCGCGGCTGCTTCGCCTGCATGCTGGGCGGTGCGGACAGGAGGATGCTGTTCATCGTCGCTGCCGAGTGGCGCGGCTTCGAGCACATGGTCAGCGACGCACGCACCGGCCAGGTGCTCAGCGTGGAAGCGCCGGCACCCGGCGTCGGCTGGCCGTAAGCCTGGAGCAGTTCACGTTGCTCTATGCCTCGGGAATCCGCTGATAGTTGGCAATGTCGGCGCGCACCCCAAGCCGAGCGATCGTCTCCTGCGGATTGAAGGCGATGCGCTCGTGCGCGGCCTTGACGATCGGAACGACCTTGTCGACGGCGGCCTGGCTCTCCCATTCGACGATCGTCACCAGGTTGAATTCGCCCGGCCCCGAAAATTGTTCGAGCAGGAAATCCTGCACGAAACCCTGCTGCTGGCGCAGCAATTCGTGCGTCGTCCTGACCTTGACGAGGATCTCCTCGCGGGCGGCGGCCGGCACGACGAACTTGTCCACCCTGAACACGCTGCCGCCGTTAACGTTCTGATTTATGTCGTTCATTTCGATTGTTCCGTTCCTGGATGATGGTGTTTTCGGGGCTCCAGGAGCGGCGTACAATCTCAACTTAAGTTGAGGTCAAGCGGAAAAATCAATTTACCTCCGACGTCCGCCGGCGAACGATGACGCCGAACTCGTCGCCCTCGCGGGCAAGGCGCAGGCGCTCCTCGGCTTCGGTCGCCTCGCGCTGGCGGTCCCACATCGAGGCATAGAGGCCGTGCTTGCGCATCAACTCGACATGGGTGCCGCGTTCGGCGATCTGGCCGTCCTTGAGCACGATGATCTCATCGGCGGAAATCACCGTCGACAGACGGTGGGCAATCACAATGGTGGTGCGGCCCTTGCTGACGAGATCGAGCGCGGCCTGGATCTCCTGCTCGGTGTGGCTGTCCAGCGCCGAAGTCGCTTCGTCGAGCATCAGGATCGGCGGCGCCTTCAGGATGGTGCGGGCAATCGCGACGCGCTGCTTTTCGCCGCCGGAAAGCTTCAGCCCGCGCTCGCCAACCATCGACTTGTAGCCGTCTGGCAGCTTTTCGATGAACGGCCCGATCTGGGCGAGTTCGGCGGCCTTGCGGACTTCCTCCTCGCTCGCGCCGACGCGGCCGTAGCGGATGTTGTAGGCGATGGTGTCGTTGAACAGCACCGTGTCCTGCGGCACCATGCCGAGCATCGCGCGCAGGCTGTCCTGGGTGACATCCCGGATGTCCTGGCCGTCGATCAGCACCTGGCCGGCCTGCACGTCATAGAAGCGGAACAGCAGCCGCGAGATGGTCGACTTGCCGGCGCCCGACGGCCCGACAATGGCGACCGTCTTGCCGGCCGGCACGTCGAAGGAAACACCCTTCAGTATCTTGCGATTGGGATCATAGGAGAAATGCACGTCGCGGAACTCGACCTTGCCCGCGCCGACGGTGAGCGGCTTGGCGTCCGGCTTGTCGACAATCTCCTGCGGCACGTCGAGCAGGTCGAACATGTGCTCAATATCGGTAAGGCCCTGGCGAATTTCACGGTAGATGAAGCCGATGAAGTTGAGCGGCACGGAAAGCTGCACCAGCATGGCGTTGATGAAGACGAAATCGCCGACGGTCTGCGTGTGGGCCTGCACCTCCAGCGCCGACATGCACATGACGACGACCGTGCCGAGGCCGAAGATGACGCCCTGGCCAAAATTCAGCCAGCCGAGCGAAGTCCAGGTCTTGGTGGCGGCGACCTCGTAGCGCGCCATCGAACGGTCGAAGCGGTCGGCTTCCATGCGCTCATTGGTGAAGTATTTGACCGTCTCGAAATTGAGCAGCGAGTCGATCGCCTTGGTGTTGGCGTCGGTGTCGCTGTCGTTCATGTCGCGACGGATCGAGATGCGCCAGTCGCTCGCCTTGACTGTGAACCAGACATAGAGCCAGACGGTGATCGCCACCACGGCCACATATTTCCAGCCATAGGTAAAACCGAATATGCCGGCGGTCAGCGCGAATTCGAGGATGGTCGGCGCCGTGTTGAGCATGATGAAGCGCACGATCGTCTCGATACCCTTGGTGCCGCGCTCGATGATGCGCGACAGACCGCCGGTGCGGCGCTCCAGGTGGAAGCGCAGCGACAGCTGGTGCATGTGGACGAAGGTGCGGAACGCAAGCTGGCGCACGGCATGCTGGCCAACGCGGGCAAACAACGCGTCGCGCAACTGGTTGAAGCCGAGTTGAACCAGCCTCAGCACATTGTAGGCGACGACCAGCATCACCGGGGCGAGCATGAAAGACGGCAGCGGCGGCGGCGTCTTGAAGCCGCCAGCCAGCGCATCGGTTGCCCATTTGAAGAAATAGGGACCGGCCACCAGCGTTAGCTTGGCGACGACCAGCAGCAGCGTAGCCCAGGTGACACGCGCCCTGAGATCGGCGCGGTCGGCCGGCCACATATAGGGCCACAAATTGCGCAATGTCGTGAGCGTTGAGGTGTCGGCGGAGACGGTTTTTTCGACCACTTTTCTTGCCTTTTGGGTGAGAGGGTCAGCGGCCGGAGCAGCAGGAATTGACGAGGGCGTTCAGCGATGCCGATACATCGGCAAGGGCTACGCGATCAACGGCATAGCGCGAGCGCTGGCGGTCGGGCTCGAAGCGGACCAGACCGGCCTCGACCAGTATTTTCAGATGCTGCGACACGGTGGACTGCGCCAGATCGAAACGGTCGACGACCTCGCGACAGCAGCAGGAATTGCTGGCCGAGAGGTGCTTCAGTATCTCAATGCGCGCCGGATGCGACAACGCCGCAAATTGCGCCGCAACAGCGTGGCTATCCGAGCTGCGGTTGGGTGGAGCGCCGGCAGCGCGATCTGTTTCAAGGGCGGATTCGGTCATCGTTCATCGGCGATAGACGATGGACGGCACCGCCGCAAGCTACTCTTCCGGGCAGATCGAACGGCGGCAAAAGCGCAGAACCGGATTCATGCGACGCGCTTTAGGTCTTTGTTTCCATGCATGTCGTCCCCCAAAAATCGAGGTAACTCTTGGGCAGCATGCATCAATGCTCCGAGATGGATTTCTCGATCCCTGGAATAGCGGCGATCTGTTCCGCCAGAAATTCGACCAGCAGACGGACCCTTGCGACGCCTGCGCGCTCCGGGACAATCAACATGTTCAGCGGGACGGATGGCAGCGAATAATCCGCCAGTATCGTCTCGAGCAAGCCCGCCGCCAGGAGATCGTCCACAAGCCATCGATGCGCCGGCGCGATCCCGCGAGCAGCGATCATGGCCTGCCGCGCGGCAAGTCCATGATCGATCCGCAACCGCCCCGCGAAAGGCACCGTGTGGCGTTCGCCGCCGGCGCCCTGCAAAGCGAGCGTTTCGCTGCCCGCCACGTTCGACATCCGGATGCCCTCATGCCGGGACAGATCCGAAGGGACGACGGGCCGTCCCCGCGCCGCCAGATAATCCGGAGACGCCACGAGCAGACGCCGCGACTGGCCGAGGGCCCGCAGCTTGAACGAGCTGTCCGTGAGCGGCCCCAGCCGGACGGCGATATCGACACCCTCGCGGACGAGGTCCACCCGCTCATCCGTGAGGCTGAGGTCAATCCCGATGTCGGGATGACGGTCCTGAAAAGCGAAGATCAGGCGGCTGACGTGCAAGACACCGAAAGCTGCCGTGCAGCTTATCCGGATCGTGCCGGCGGGCGCGCCACGCGTGCCCCGGGCCTCATCGCTGGCCTGTTCGACGAGGCGCAGGATCTGAACGCTATTGGCATAATAGCGGCTGCCTTCGGCGGTCATCGTGACCCGCCGGGTCGTCCTGCTAAGCAAAGGCACGCCGACAGCTTCTTCCAGTTCCCGCACATGCCGCGTGATCGTTGATTGCCCGACACCAAATTCCCGCGCGACGGCCGACAGGCTGCCACGCTCGGCCACGCGAATGAAGGTGCGCATGCGCTCGAATGTAATGTCTGACTTATCCATTATCCGGCACAATATTATGCATTATATGCATATAGTGGATTGAACGGCCATTGGCTACCTTGCCGTCAGTTTCCTCAATAGTGGATCTGACCCATGAAAGTTCTGCTCGTCTTCGCTCACCCTGAATCACGCTCGCTGAGCGGCGCCCTTCGTGACGTCGCCACAAGGGAACTCGAGGCTCAGGGGCATGAGGTGCGCGTATCGGACCTGTACGCCGATGGCTGGAAATCCGAAGTCGATCGCGCCGACTTCCCGTCGCTTGAACCCGATGCGCGGCTCATCCCGGTCGCGGCTTCCAAGAAGAGTTTCGAGGCCAACACGCTAACCGCAGATGTGCAGGCCGAGATCGAGAAGCTGCTGTGGGCCGACACCTTGATCCTGCAGTTCCCGCTCTGGTGGTTCGCCATGCCGGCAATCCTCAAGGGCTGGGTCGACCGTGTGTTCGCCTACGGATTCGCCTATGGTGTTGGTGAGCATAGTGATCGGCGCTGGGGCGATCGCTATGGCGAGGGCACCCTTGTCGGGAAACGCGCTATGTTGATCGTGACAGCCGGGGGCTGGGAGGAACACTACACGCCACGCGGGATCAACGGCCCCATCGACGACCTGCTGTTCCCGATCAATCACGGGATCCTCTATTACCCCGGATACGACGTGCTTCCGCCGTTCGTGGTCTACAAGGTCGATCGTCTCGACGAGACCGGCTTCCAACCCGTGGCTGAACAGCTGCGTGAGAGGATGCGGACGCTGCCGACGACGACACCCATCCCATACCGTCGGCAAAATGGCGGAGATTATCTCATTCCGAGCATGAATCTCCGCCCTGAGCTGGGCGATCCCGGGGCAAACGGTTTCGCCCTTCACTCCAACCAAGCAGGCGATGCCAGTTGATCGATGTAGGCTTCTACTGCGCCTTGGTCGGCGCCGTCGTCGCCTGCTCGCCCATTGCCTTGAGGTCGGCGGCTTCGCCTTCCTTGGACTTTTCCGGGACCTTGAACACCTGGCCGGGCCAGATGTGGTCGGGATCCCTGATCTGGTCCTGATTGGCGAGGTAGATGGTGGAATAGCGCACGCCGTGGCCGTAGACGCGTCGCGAAATCCGCCACAGCGTGTCGTTGCGGCGGATAATCACGGCGCCGTCGGCATGTTCGAGCTTGGGCGCCACGGCCTCCGGCACGTCGCTTGGCGGCGTGGTGGCAGCGACAACGGCCGGAGCCTCCGCAGCCGGCGCTGCCGGTGCGGCAGGAGCCGGAGCGGCGGGTGCTTCGGCGGCTGCCGATGCGGCAGGCTTGGTCTCAGCTGGCTTGGCATCCGCCGGCTTGGTCCCGGCAGGCGCCACGGCGGCAACCGCTTCGCCCGGCTCGCGCTCGAACGGCACCGCGGCGCGGGCCACGACCTTCACGCCGTCGGCATCGAGGCCGTCGACATGGATGGTGTAGCTGCCGACCGGAATGTCGCGCGTCGCTTCGACAAGGAAATGACCGTCCGGCGATGTCAGCGCGTCACCGAGCAGGATGTCGTTGGCGTAGGCGCGCACCTTGCGGCCTGGGTCGGCGAGGCCGGCGACGAAGATCTTGTTGCCGTCGATCTCGACCGCCTCGACGACGATCTTGGGTTCGGCCACCGCGGCTGGCGGTGTTGCCGGCGCGGCACCGGCGACGGCCGGGGCCGGTGCAGCGGGCGCCGGAGCAGCAGTTGCGGGCGCTTGAGCGGCCGGCGCCGGAGCAGCAGCCTGGTCGCCGGTGGCAGGTGCTGCCGGTTTGGTCCCTGGCGCCGGGACCGTCAGCAGTTCGGCCGGCTTGCCTGGCTCTTCGACCATGGCCAGCACCTGGCCGGCGGCTTCCTTGGGAACCGAAACGACAGCGGTCTGCACCGAGACGGTCACGACGGTGCCGACGGTCGAATGCAAGGCAATCGTATAGTCACCAGGCTTCAGCGGGTCGTCGAGCACGATGACAAAGGCGCCATCGGGATCCGCCACGGTCGAGCCAAGCACCGTCGTGCCGCTCAGGATCTCGACCTTTGAATTGGGCGCTGCATTGCCGGCAATGACGATCGAGCCGTTGCCCTCGACGCGCACGACATCGAAAGTCGGCGAGATCGGGCCGGCTGCCACGGGTGCGGCCGGTGCAGGCGCTGCCGGAGCCGTAGCCTCTGTCGCGGGTGCGGCTGGAGCAGTCGCCTGTGGTGCTGCGGCGGGAGCAGCCGGCACCGCCGGCGCCGGCAGTCGCCCTTCCGTGCCGGGATCAGCCGGTTTCGGCGCCTCGGGCGGCGCCAAGGCCGCGACCTTCGCCGGCGGCGTTGGATGAAGATACGGGTCGAGTGCGCCCGATACATAGGCGGTTCCCGCGGCCGCGACGGTCCCACCCGCCGCGAACAGGAATGCCTTCAGTGGATTAATTGCCATATTTCCCTACCCCTTAGCCACCTAATGCCGGTCTAGCGTGTTTTGCCAATGCCGACAAGAAAAACGGGCCGTCAAGAAAAACCTCGGCTTGTCAACCCTTGGGGCTTGACCACGCATTCAGACCCAATCACCAATCATCCGCATGAACACGATTCGATCCGTCTGCGTCTATTGCGGCTCGTCTCCCGGCCGCGATGAAATCTATGCCAAGGCCGGGCACCTGCTTGGACGCTCGATTGCCAAAGCGGGCCTGCGGCTGGTCTATGGCGGCGGCACCAAAGGCATTATGGGCGCCGTCGCCGAAGGCGCGCTCAAGGCCGGCGGCAAGGTGACCGGCATCATTCCCCGCTTCCTGATCAACAGGGAAGCAACCGAAACCGCGCTAGACCGGCTCGACGAGTTGCTGATCACCGACAACATGCACGAGCGCAAGCACAAGATGTTCGAGAAATCCGACGCCTTTGTGGCGCTGCCGGGCGGCATCGGCACAGTCGAGGAAATCGTCGAGATCATGACCTGGGCGCAACTCGGCCATCACCGCAAGCCGATCGTCTTCGGCAATATCAACGGATTCTGGGACCCGATGACGGCGTTGCTTGAACACATGACGGCAGAGGGCTTCATCCACACCGCGCAACGGGTCAAGCCGCTGGTCGTCAACGACCCGGAGGCCATCGTCCCCGCCATCATGGTGGCAGGCTCCTCCGTCGACGCCCCGACCGAGGGCGTGCAGTCGGTGATCGACAAGATGTAGGGAATAGGCAGTGGGAAATTGGGCCTGCCTACCGCCTACCGCCTACCGCCTACCGCCTACTGCCTTCCGCAAATCCCCAATCACCGCGCGCTCGTCCTGCCGGCGCCAGGCGAGATAAATCGCCACGCTGCGCTTGAACCAGGGCAGGTCGCGGAAGACTATTCCCGGCGGCGCGGCGCTTCGCAGGCTTTCCTGCACCGTCGCCAGGCCCAGCCCGGCGCTGACCAAGCCGAGTGAGGTCAAGGGATCGGCGGTCTCATAGGCGATGTCGGGTACGAAGCCAGCCTCGATGCAAGCGGCCAGGAACTGACCGCGGTTGGTGTCGGCGGGCTGGCGCACCACGGTGATCCACGGGCGGCCGTCGAGATGATGCGGGCCGATGTCGGCGACAGCCGTAAGCGCATCGCCATCGGGTATCGCCAGCACCAGCGGCTCGCGGCGGACCAGCATCGAGGCAATTTCGGGATAGTCGGCCGACGGCGGCGAATAGACCAGGCCGAGATCGAGCGTACGCTGGCGCAGACCTTCCAACTGCGCGGCAGAGCGCAGGCTCATCAGGCTGAGATGCAATTGCGGTCGCTCGCGGCGGAATTGCCTGAGCATGCCGGCGACCAGGCCTGCATGCACGGCGCCCTCGACATAGCCGATGGCGAGACGGCCGACCGCGCCGCTGGCGAGGCTGCGGCCGAACTCCTCCACGCGCCGCGCATTGGCAATCAGAGCGCGGGCCTCGGTCAGGAAGGCGCGGCCCTCCGCATTGAGATGAACCCGCTGCTTTGCCCGTTCGAACAGAGTGACGCCCAGTTGCTCCTCGAGCTGTATGATCTGCCTGCTGAGTGGCGATTGCGAGATGTGCAGGATTTCAGCGGCGCGACCGACATTGCCGGTTTCGGCGACGGTGATGAAGTAGCGGAGCTGGCGCAGGTCGAACACTTTTTCTCCGAGCTTTACGACCTCAAAGGTCTCAACTTTATCCTAATCAGTCTTGGACAGTCTGACTAGTCAAAGGAATAGTCGGTCATCCCAACCGAAGGAGACCGACATGCAGTTCTTTGCCCTTCTCACCCGTAACACCGCAAAGTTTGGCGACGCCGACTTTGTACCGCTTCTGCCCGGCGAGGCCGAGCAGCGCCGCACGCTCTACGCCGAAGGCGCGGTGCGCCAGGTCTGGAACCGCGGCGACATCCCCGGCAGCGGCATGATGTTCGAGGCGGCCGACGACGCCGAAGTGCGCGGCCACCTCGCCACCTTGCCGCTGATCAAGGCAGGCATGATGGAGATCGCCGCCATCGTGCCGCTTAACCCCTACCCCGGGTTTGGGCCGAAGCGCTGAGTTACCCCGATCGCGATGCGGTGGCGGTGAAGGCGCCGTCACCGCGCTCCTGCTCGACACACCGAGATCGGCAGATGTCAAGAAACTGTCACACGAAACCGGCTTCCCGCATGCTAAGACCTTGCAGTGAGCCGCTTGCGCGGTTCGTTGCTTGGACCATCTGGAGAAGCGACAGTGAACATCGCCCTCCCCGCCGAAGGCACCGATCTTTCACCCTATTTGCCTGATGAACACGGGTTGTTCTTCATCTACCATTTCACCGCTGAAGGCGTGCGCACCAAGGATCCGGCGCAAGCCCACTGGACCTGGCGCAGCTACCAGATCACCGACCTCCACGCACGCCAGGAAATCGGCGCCGAGTTGGCCCTGCCGGCCCCGGCGCGCGACGCATTCCTCGCCCCCAGCCATGGCTGCCACATCGATTATGAGGATGGCTGGCTCTATGGCGATCTGCCGGACCTCAAGCATGACTTCTCGGAGGCGCGCGGGCTCGTCCATTTCCGCTTCGCCTTCAACGACACGATGTTGATCGGCGCCCGCAAACAGCCGCTGGAGTCGGTCGACGCCGTCCGCAAGGCGGTGGAGAACGGATCGCGGAAATTCCGCTCGCCATCGGACCTGATCGAGGCGGTCATGGGCCAGTCGCTCGACGGCATGTCGGGCGAGCTCGGCAAGCTTGGCGATGCGCTCGACGGCATAGAGGATCGCGTCGTGCGCGATGCATGGCACAATGAACGCCAGGCGCTGGTCGAGGCGCGCCGGCAACTGGTGGTGATCCACCGCCAGATGGCGACGCTCACCAACCTGTTCCGGCATCTCGACCATTCGCATCGCGACGAGCTGCCTGATCTGATCAATGATATGGCGGCCAGACTCTCGCACCGGGCCCTCACCCTCTATAATGACGGCGAGCAGTTGCAGGCACGCACAAGGTTGTTGCAGGACGAGCTGATGGCGAAACTGACCATGCAGTCGAACCAGCTTCTCTACATTCTCTCCGTCATGACGGCGGTGCTGTTGCCGATGACCATCATCTCAGGCCTGTTCGGCATGAATGTCGGCGGTTTGCCCCTGGTCGACACGCCGATGGGCTTCTGGGTGGTGACGGCGGTTTCGCTACTGATCGCCGGCGTGACGTACCTGTTCGTCAGACGGCTCGGACAGATGTAGCCGCCGCCCGTCGCGCCCTGACCAGCATCGACCAGGAATACATCGCCAGCGCCGTCCAGATCAGGGCAAAGGCAATGGCTTGTGCCGTGCCGAACGGCTCGTCGAAGATCAGAACCGCGATCAGGAAAACCATGGTCGGCGCGATGTATTGCATGATGCCGATGGTCGAGAGGCGCAAAAGCTTGGCGCCGAACGCAAACAAAAGCAGCGGCACCGACGTGACCGGACCGCAGCCCATCAGCAACGCCGTGTCGGTGCCGGTGCTCGACACGATGTGGTCCTGTCCCGTCGCGATCAGGTAGACGATATAGCCGAGAGCCGGCACGGACAGCAAAAGCACTTCGAGCAGAAAGCCCTGGCTTGGCCCGATCGGCAGCGTCTTGCGGAAGAAGCCGTAGGCGGCGAAGGAAAACGCCAGCGCCAGCGACACCCAGGGCAGCTTGCCGCCCTCGATTGTCAGCACCGTGACGGCGACCGTCGCCAGCACCACCGCCGCGATCTGCAGACGGTCGAGCCGCTCGCCAAGCAGCAGCGCACCGACGACGACGCTGACCAGCGGGTTGATGTAATAGCCAAGCGCGGTCTCGACGGTGCGGTCGACCGCGATCGCCCAGACATAGATGCCCCAGTTGACCGAAATCAACGCCGCCGTCAGCGCCGCCATGGCAATGGTGCGGGGCGACCGAATTGCCGCCTTGAAGTCCGCCGTGCGGCCGGCCCAGACCAGGACCGCAGCGGCGATCGGCACGGACCAGACGATGCGGTGGGCGATCACCTCGGCAAGCGGCAGGTGCGCCACGGCCTTCATGTAGAAAGGCAGCAACCCCCACAAGAGATAGGCGCCCAGCGCCAGCAGGAAGCCGCGACGGGCCTTTGATCCCGTGTCCAGGGTAATTGCTTCAGTGACCATGGCCCAACGCTATGGCCCAGTAACCTTGGCAAGACCATCGCAAAGTTCTGATGGATCAATGGACTTTCGCTGATGGTTCAAACCACCTATCCATCGCCACCATTGCTCTACGAATTTCTTGGGGGAAATCGTTCCTCTTTGATCAACCGATCAGGCGGAGGAG
>NZ_NSFV01000035.1 GCF_002295115.1 Mesorhizobium sp. WSM4311
ATGGTTGACCACGCTTTTCAAAGATCGTGAACTACATCTCCTCGTTGTGCTCGACGCACTCCGGACAAGTAACCTCATGGGCGCGGCATGCAGGATTAACCGAGCCCAGCCGGTCATGAGTGCGGCCTTGCCGGGTCGGGCGATAGGCAGTCATGCCCTGCCCTTCCTGCGGGTCAAGCACTCCGAAAAAACATTTCCCCCATAAATGCTAGATCTTCCGTTGCCTTTTCGCGTCACAGGCCGTCAAACGCCCGGCCGTTCACAACAGTGATCCGGCAAGTGTTTGGCTGCGCGAGACGATGCTGCAGGGAGTCGTCCTGCATGGCACTTCGCTATGATGCTGCGGTGCCGTCTAACGGCGCCTCGTGCTTGAACGCACTGAACGGCCACCGCGATCAAAATCGATGGTTCGAGGACCGTTGATCATCACCCCGCCAGCCTCGATCTTGTTTGCCGCCACGAGAGCGACACAGAGACTGCTGGTGAAGATGCCCGCCTGCCCGCTATGTTCCGGATGGTTGACCATCCCGGATGGACCCATCGAGGGTGTCAAGGCGAGCATGAGCACAGGCGCGAACAGTTCACGGGCAGGCGCGACGGTGGCCGCAAAGCAACGTCGCGCCAGCATGCGATCTCAGCAGGATCGGCACCATCCTGTCAGGGAGCAATGCGAGTGGCTGGCTTAGCCGCTGCGACGCTGCCCGGCATCGCGTTCAATTGATCTGGCGCCTTAAATGCAGGAAGGCTTCGCGGCCGGTACGAGGCGCATCCCTCCTCCGAAGCAGCACGCCCAAGTATCATCACAAGCCCCGAGCGCCCGCGTTCGGCGATGTCCAATTTCCGACAATGTCGGAATACAGTCAGATCTGCTGGATTGACTTTAAATGGTTTTCTCATTTGGCACAGCGCATGCTGGTTATCCGGAAACACGTGACCGACCAACAAGAAGTCGCATGACACAACCGAAGCCATCCATGTCTGACGGGCTGCCCAGGATACCTACTGCGACCGCGCTTGCCCGGTGACGACCGCTCCGGCTCCGCCCGTTACCGACGAGGCAAAGTGACGGATTTCCTGCGTTTCAACGACATGGAGGTGGTTGTCATTCCCGCTGGGGGACAGACTCGGCCTGTTCAAGGCATTGCGCGAAGGCGGCAAGATGACGGCCACCCGTGCGCGAACTCAAGGAGCGCAGCCTGTATCGTGTATCAGGCAAATAGGCCGTCGGTCAGTGACCTTGACACAGGGGACATGCGCAAGGTCCTGAAGTTTGATGCAGCGATAGAAGGGTGCCAATGACAACAATAGCTTACAGGAACGGAACCATGGCTGGCGACGGCCGAGCCTTGGGTTTTGACTCAGTATCCGTCGGTGAGAAAACGAAGGTGTTTCGCTTATGCGACGGCACACTCATCGGCGTTTCCTCTTCGTCCTTGGGTATTCCAAAGGCCGTTCGAGACTGGGTTGAGAAGGGCATGGATGTTTCTGATATTCCTGTGCCGCGCAACGACGACAATTTTGAATTTGAGGCGCTGATAGTGCGCAAAAATGGGGAAGCCGTATTGTTGGACGGCAATTGGCTGCCAAGTGATCCCGTGAAAGGTGAATATTATGCCATCGGGAGCGGCAAGCAGTATGCTTTGGCCGCGCTGGTTTTGGGCAAGTCAGCTAAGGAAAGCGTCGAAGTTGCCGCGAAACTCGACGTTTGGACTGGTGGCACAGTCACTGCCATAACTCACTAAACCCGCCTTTCGGCGGGAGTGTGACAGTGCGAGCGTGGAAGTAGGGCGCCACCCCGGGGCACGTCGAGCCCTGTCATGTGAGCTGGTCCATAAGCGCGCGAAAGCGTCCAGTTGTGGCCAAAAGCACGATTTGCGACAGAACCGGCCCGCTTCTATGAGTATGGGCCGCTTTTTGCGGCCAGCGTGCTTGCCATCCTGCCGCCAGTGGCCGTCGCCTTCTTCTTCCAAGGTTACCTCGTCATGAAGTAGAGCACCACGATCTTGTCGGAGAGATCGGAAGGCGGACGGCCCTTCCGTCCGCGTCGGCCAGTTCGAAAGGCGGCGCGGCCTGCTCGTCGATCGCCTGGAAGAACCTCTCCGCGCTGTCCCTCATCTTGTCGAGATCGGCGCCCGGATGGTGGGCCAGCGCGGAGGTCCCGAGGATCAGCGCCAGAAATTGAATCGCAAGCGACGGTTTCGCTTTCATGGACAATGCATTCCGGTTGGGGGCGTTCGAGGGCTCCGCGGCTAGGATTGGTCTCACTGTGTCTGCTCCCGCTCCCGGCGGCTCATCTGCCTGATAGGCGCGTTCCCGCTCGGGCCATGTGCTTTTGATGAAGGCCAGAACGGCCCGGATCTCCTCGTCGGTGAGGACATTCCCGAAGCCCGGCATGTCGCTCTGGTAGCCGCCGCCGACGACCGCGGCCGGTCCCGGCGCCGGCATGCGTCCCGAAGGCAGCGGGCTTTCCAATCGCGCTGACCTTCGCCTGGCTAAAACCGTCTTGCCTAGCGCTATCGCCGCGGCCGGGGCGCGGCCATCCGGTTGGCGAGCCAAGGCAATGTCCAGACCAATCCGAGGCCTGCCGCGGCCACGCATCGATAAGAGGACCGACGCCCTTCTCCTTTGCCGCCGCTGGAGAACAGGTATTTGATCAGCGCGGCCGTCCCGAGGACGAGCACGACGACGACAAGCAGCCACACCAGGCCCGTGCCGAACATCATCATGCCGCTCATGCATTCCATCATCGAAGCCTCCTATTCCGTGGCGTAGATGCCGCCGGTCGCGTCAGACTTTCGGATTTCGAGAATCTCGAAGGGCGCTTCCTTCGTGCCACTCATGCCGGGGGAGCCCATCGGCATGCCGGGCAGCGTCATGCCCTTTGATGTCGGGCCGCTCGGTCAAGAGCTTGTTGACCGTGCCGACCGGCACATGGCCGCTCACCACATAGCCGTCGATGAACGAGAGAAGGCAGCCATCGGCTTCCGGCGGAATGCCCTCTTCGCGGCTCATGGCGAAAAGGTCGTGAGTCGGCCTTGACGGTGATTCCTGGAAGGCCGATTCCAAGGCGAGCTGGCTTGAAGGCCGCGGTCCGGATGGTCGACTAGGCAGCTTGGTTCCACGATCGCAATGCTTGATCGCTTCATTGCAGGCCATGGGCTCTCGCCCCCTCCTTTTGCCACACGAGGCGCCAGCTCACGTGTTGTTGTTGGCGTGCGCCCCGGCAACCGCTTTCACCAGCCGCTCCAGCGATCCCGCGCGCTCCAGCTCCGCAAAGAATGATGCGGCGTGACGCTACCCAGCCGGTGCTTCTCGGCCTTCCAATTAAACTGTCTCGACGAAAGAGCCGTCTCCGTTGCTCCGGTCTCGGTGTTGAGTTCTCTAAGGCTGCGCCACACCTTGGTCCCCACGCCGGCAAATGATCTCACTATGCAGCCCGTGCTCGCACGCTCTCAAACTAATTACCGCTGCTGCAACACGCCGCCTGGCGGCCTGCACCGAAAAGCCGACAGGGGTGCATCTGAATAGCCGTGAACCCAGGTCTCAAAGACCATCCGGCGCGACGAGCGGACGCACCGCACGTGTGACACCCGCCTTGTGGGGCAGGGTTGCCTTTCTCAATCCCGGCGTTGGTCGGCGTCCCAATGAGCAGCAAGCTATTATCGGCCGCCGAATCTTAGTGGCTTCGTCGAGAGCCTCAATCAACCAAGCGGCGAAAGCCCCGCTAGAGTCTCCGCCCGCCTGTCGCTATGAAGCAGTTGCAGCCAGCGCTGCTTCAGGCGCATGAACTCGCCCGATGCAATGATTTCCGTCGCCCTGGGTCTTTCGAAGGGCACTGTTTCTATTCCCTTCTTCTTCGGCGCGCGGCTTGATGCCGACATACGGTTTCTTGACCTGCCGCCTGAACTGGCTGCCGAAGCGGGTGCCCCGCCAGCGACCCCGACAATCCCCTGTTCCGCAACTGCTGAAGAGCCGACTGCGCTCGCATCCCGATATTGCGCAACGGCACTATGCCGACATTCTGGAGACCGCAGCCGCATGAGCCTCGAGATGTTCCGCCGACCGTCGACAAAGGCGTCCTCTCGCCTGCGTCCGCCATTTGTCAGTGCTCGATCTGATTGGGGAGACGCCGGTCGTCGAACTGAAGAGATTCGATACCGGCAGGTGTCGTCGCTTCGTCAAGATCGAAAGCCAGAATCCCGGCGGATCGATCAAGGATCGCATTGCGTTGTCGATGATCGTTAATGCCGAACAGCGTGGCACGCGCGGGGCGGTACAATCATCGAAGCGACCGCTGGCAACACAGGGCTCGGCCTGGCCATCTGGCGGCACGAAGCGCGTGATCGCGTGTCCAAAAGCTGACAGCGTCAGACAAATGTCAGGTTCATTACAACCAACATCTGGGCACTGACGAGGTTTTTCGAAGCAATGGGCGCTAACTGCGCGCTGAGCGCGTTGGCATGGCTTTTGAGACTGAGTGACTGTGACTGCACTCAATGGGGCAAGACGAGCGATGCGCTCCTCCCTGAACCCGTGTGCCGTCTCTGAGAGGAAACCAGCTCGTGCAGAAACCTTTGGAAATAGCTTTGGACCGCAACGTGGTATTGCAGATGGAGTCCCCGGCTCCTTCGATTAGAGTCGAGAACTGGCTGCATGGCGAGCCCCTCACGAGCTTTGAGCCCGGCAAGTGTACATAGTCGAATTTTGGGCAACTTGGTGCGGCCCATGTGTGGACGGGATGCCCCATCTGATCCAGCTGCAGGGCGTCGCCAGGCGCACCATCTGGACAGCAGGAACTGGACTATGGGCAAGGTAACAGGCTTTCTCGAAATCGACCGGCAGGTGCACAAGTACCAGCCGGCCTCCGACCGCATCCGGCATTTCCGCGAATTCACGCTGCCGATGTCCGACAAAGAGGTCGAGAAACAGGCCGCGCGCTGCATGGATTGCGGCATTCCGTTCTGCCATGGGCCGACGGGCTGCCCGATCCACAACCAGATCCCGGACTGGAACGACCTCGTCTACAATGGCGACTGGGACAATGCGATCCGCAACCTGCATTCGACCAACAATTTCCCGGAGTTCACCGGCCGCATCTGCCCCGCACCTTGCGAGGAAGCCTGCACGCTGAACCTCGAGGACATCCCCGTCGCCATCAAGACGGTCGAGCAGGCGATCGCCGACAAGGCTTACGAGACCGGCCATATCAGGCCCTATCCGCCGGAGAAGAAGACCGGCAAGCGCGTCGCCGTCATCGGCTCCGGCCCGGCCGGCATGTCGGCTGCCCAGCAGCTCGGCCGCGCCGGCCACGACGTCCATGTCTATGAGCGCGAGAGCCGGCCCGGCGGGTTGATGCGTTACGGCATTCCCGACTTCAAGATCGAGAAGCACTATATCGACCGGCGCATCGAGCAGATGCAGGGCGAGGGCGTCACCTTCCATTGCGGCGTCAATGTCGGCGTCGACAAGCCGGTTGCCGAGCTGCTCGCCGAACATGACGCCGTGCTTTATTGCGGCGGTTCCGAAACGCCGCGCGCGGCCGGCATTCCCGGCGACGATCTCGGCGGCGTGCATGACGCGATGCCCTATCTGGTGCAGCAGAACAGGCGTGTCGGCGGCGAACCGATCCAGTCGGTGGCGTGGCCGTCGCATCCGATCCTCGCCGGCGGCCAGCATGTCGTCGTCGTCGGCGGCGGCGACACTGCCTCCGACTGCGTCGGCACCGCCTTCCGCCAGGGCGCGGTGCGCGTCACCCAGCTCGACATCCGGCCGCAGCCGCCGGAAAAGGAAGACAAGCTGTCGGTCTGGCCATACTGGGCGACCAAGATGCGCACGTCATCCTCGCAGGCCGAAGGCGCCGAGCGCGAATTCCAGGTGGCGACGCTTGAATTCATCGGCGAAAACGGCCAGCTGACCGGGGTCAAATGCTGCGAAGTCGACGAAAAGCGCAAGCCGATCGCCGGCACCGAATTCGTCATCCGCGCCGATCTCGCGTTCATCGCCATCGGCTTTGCCGGGCCAGCCGCTCGCGGGCCGGTGTCGGAACTGGCCGGCCAGATGAAGATCGCCATTGACAGCCGCCGCTCGAAGAATGTCGAGGCCAATGACCGGGACTACAGGACCAGCGTCGAAAAGCTCTATGCGGCGGGCGACGTGCGGCGCGGCCAGTCGCTGGTCGTCTGGGCGATCCGCGAGGGCCGCCAGGCGGCGCGCGCCATCGATGAGGCGCTGATGGGATCGAGCGTGCTGCCGCGCTGAGTCCGTCTCGAGACCCTACTTGTGCGGCCACCTGAAGGCGCTTTCCGCCCTTCCGCTGCCCCGGGCAGCTTACGGACTGATCGCCGTGGTCGTTTCGGTTGTGGCCCCGGCCGCAGGCTGCCGCCTTGGCGGCCAAGAAAAATCGTCGGCGCGGCCGGGCGCAGCAGCGGGCGCCTTGCCCTCGACGACGAATTTTTCACCGGGCCCGTCCGGCTTGGCCGGCGCTGCGGCACCGAGAAGTTCCGAACCGCCGTCGAGTGCCGGTGATTGCGAGTCGGCGTCGGTAGCCGGGTCGGCGGCCTCAGTCTTTTCCTTCGAGGGTGGACTACGTTACTGGCCAGTACCGGCAACGCATCGAAGGAACTTTACAATCATAAAGGTACGTCACTGGTCTCGCGGCTCACCTATGACGATCTAGACGCGCATTCGAGTCCACAATCCGACTGGCATTTTCGTAAAGGCCTCCTCGGTGCGGGCGGCATCAGGGAGGATTTTCTCATGACGAGGACTTCTTACGGAAATGGGGGGCTACTCAAACACATTCAGTGATCAGCGCGGGGGCGGCGTCAGCTATTTCACCGCCGATCTTGGATATAATTTCTTGAACTCACCGCGCTACCGCATCGGTGCTTTTGTTGGCAACAATTTCTGGCACGAGAGCTACGATGCTTTCGGTTGCACGCAGCAGGCGACCAACTGGGGAACCTGTGTGCCAACCGTCCCACCTACGTCAACCTCTCAGCCAGGACAACGATTGGCATTCGCTGCGACTCGGCTTGGCCGGGCAGACGCAACTCACCGAGCGACTCAGCCTTTCTGGTGACGTGGCGTTCCTCTTCACGCGGCTCGACGGCAAAGAGCAGCACCACATGCGCCCAAGATCAAGCTAATTCCCGAAGACGGCGATGGGCATGGCGTCCAGCTCGAGGCGGTGTTGCGGCCGTGGCGAATAACGGCACCGCTCATTTCGAAGAGGCAATGGGCGGTCGTGGTTCCCCGCAGGCCGACGATTGGAAGGCAAAGCGCTACGGCGTTTTCGTGCAGGCTAGCATCAAGTTCAACTGAGAGAGCAAGAACCGAGGAGAGCGGCGATGCCACTCCAGCTCATTACGATCATTGGATCAACAGAAGGAAGTTTTCCGAAGAGTTTTGCAAGCGTGCGCAAAGTCGCCAGACAAAGTTCTCTCGGTCCATAGTGTACGTGCCGTCACGCCCGTTCTCGACATGGTTGAATGATACGTCCCGCGCGATCGATCAAAGTCGTTTTTCATTGGTTTTCCGGAAATCGCGGGGAGCACAGCGTGCTGTGACCCTCGCCTGCTGGTTTTCTGTCAACGCGCAGATGAGGGAGAATGAGCGTACAGCAAAAATCATCAGTGCTGTCGCTTTCGCCAAAGCCCGCCGCAGCTAAACGGGGTCCCACGCCCGGTAGCGCCCCCTGCCGGTCACCTCACGGATGCCGAGTTCGGCACCAGCCCGAGCGCAGCGCGCTGGCTAATTTTCAGCTCGGCCGCGACCAGACCTGCCGACACCAGCGGCCGCGCCAGCACCAGCTCGATCAGCGCCGGCAGGCTCGAGTTTTTGCGCCGGTTCCTGAGCCGGCGCTCCATCTGGCTTTTGGCCAGCGCCTGGATGATTGCAAGGCTGAAACAGTCGATGGAACGCCCCTCCAGCGAAGCCGAACCGGACGAGGCGCGCGCGCCAGGTCCTTCGGCTGCCATCGGCACGCTGGGTTTAAGTGCTTGGGGTGACACGGCGTGATCTCCGCCGTTGGCGGGAACAGGGCAGTGCAATAGTACTGCCCTGTTCCTTTTGATCAGAGGCCAGTGCGGATTTCTTCGGCAAGCGCCCTCAACGTCGTCTCGACGTCATCGCCGTTTACCATCTTCTGCATCGCCACGGCCCATGCGTTCATGGCTTCGCCGAAGCCGACACGCGGTGTGAAAGCCAGCGCGGCTTGGTCCTGTATCTTTTTGAAGCTGTCAACGAAGTTGTTGAACTCGGGCTGCGAAGCGTACTTAGTCCAGGTGTCGTCTGCCAGGTCGACGTGCGCGGCGGATTGACGAGCTGGCCAGCAAGGGCACCCTTGAGCGCCACCTGCTTGGAGGTGGCCCACGGGATGAACAGCCAGGCCGTGCCCTTCTTTTCGGAAGCCGCGTTCATGGCGAGAGCCCAGATCCAGATGTCAGACTCCAAGCTCGTGGCGCTCGGTGCGTGCAGCGGCGGAGCGAAGGCGATCTTGCCGGATGCCGGCTTCCCCGCAACATCGTTCCAGAAGCCGAACATATTTGAGTCGATCGTCATCGCGCTGCGGCCGGACGCGAAGGAAGGAGCCGCGCACTTCTTGATCATGTCCACGTAATGTAGTCGTATCCAGCATCGGTAAGCTTCCAATCGCTCAGGTATTTGTCCAGCGGCTCCAGGGCGCCACTCGGAGCGAGGTCCTACGCGGGCTGAATGCCAGTGCCGAACACATCCCATGCTGGCGACTTCGTCGTCAGTTGGATCGTCATCTTGTTCCAGTAAGAATCGTCTGGGTAGAGTTCCGGCGTGACCTTGATGCCGGGTCAGCTTCTCGAACTCCGGAAATTGCGCAGCGAGAGCATCCGCATAGGGGTGGATGTCGTAGGCCCAAGTTATGCTGGTCCCTTCGAATTGACGCCAGTTCACGGTGTCGGCAGCGGCCGAATTAGTGAGCGATGCCGAGACGGCAAAAAACGCCAAGTCAAAAGCAAGCTGTTTGCGAAGCGACGCGCACCTGTAACGAGTACGGGGAATGAGCGACCCATGTAATCCTCCCTGGGGCATTTTGCCAATTTTTGGGTCCACTCCTCCATCCCGAGTTCGCTCATAGCCACAATAAGCGGTTTCCAACGAGCTCGCTCTGAATGCACCAGGCCAACTGGGTAAAAACGGGTAACCGGCACTAAAAGGCGTTGTAGTATCGCCACCAGAAATACTGCTCCGTGGTGCTGGCCTTTGCCTGGGGGCGCAACACGGCAACTACCCGCTCAAAACGGTTGGTCCTCTACCTCTTATTCACCGTCGCTTTCCTCGCGGCCTAACCCGGCCGGAATATCCGTTGCCAGAAAAAGGCCTCGCGGCCGGTTCGAGGCTCATCCCTCCTCCGAAGCAGCACGCTCAAGTATCGTCACAAGCCCCGAGCGCTTCGCGTTCGGCGATGTCCAAATTCCGACAATGTCGGATACAGTCAGATCTACTGGATTGCGTTTGAATGGTTTTCTCATTTGGCACAGTACATGCGGGTCATCCGCAAAACACGTGACCGACCAACAAGAGTTCGCATGATCACCTTACCACAACATACAGCCGCCGCGGAACAATCACTTGGCCCCTGATCGCCCACCCCGGCACCACAACCGGAGTCATCGATGTTCTGACAGGCTGCCCAAGGATACCTGCTGCAACAGGGCTTGCCCTGGTGACGACCACTCCGGCTCCGCCGGTTACCGACGAGGGCAAAGTGACGGATTTCCTGCTTTTCAACGGCATGGAGGTGGCTGTCATTCCCGACCACCGCGCCGGTCGTCACCCATATGGTCTGGTGCAGGATCGGCAGCGCGGAATGAGCCGCCGGGGATATCTGCATGTCTTCGAGCATCTGATGCTCAAGGCGCCTCATGACGAGCACGGCTCCGTCGCCTGGAGAGATTGAACCCAAAGGGAGATTCAGATGTCTGAAGCGAATCAGGAAAAGTTGGACGCATTCTTGGGGAAAATGGTCGGCGATCTCGGTGCGATCGCAACGGGCGCGGGAGTCCTGCTGGGGGACAGACTCGGCCTGTTCAAGGCATTGCGCGAAGGCGGCAAGATGACGGCCGCCGAACTTTCGACACGCACCGGCACCCAGGAACGCCTCGTAAGGGAATGGCTTTCCGGGCAGGCGGCGGCGGGTTACGTCGACTACGATGAAGCGAGCGACAAATTCTATCTCAACGCCGAGCAAGAGCTGGTGTTCGCTGATGAAGACAGCCCGGCCTTCATGGCAGGCGCATTCGAGTTCCTGTCCGCGCTGTGGCTCGATGAAGAAAAGGTGAGGCAGGCATTCCAGTCCGGCAAGGGCGTCGGGTGGCACGATCATAGCGCGTGTCTGTTTCGCGGTACGGAACGGTTCTTCCGTCCAGGCTACAATGCCAATCTGATCGACTCCTGGCTGCCGGCCTTGGAGGGCGTCGTCGAGAAGCTCGAACGCGGCGTGGACGTCGCGGATGTTGGATGCGGTCATGGTGCATCGACCGTGCTCATGGCACAGGCCTTCCCCAATTCGCGCTTCGTCGGCTTCGACTATCATGCCCCTTCGATTGAGCGCGCCCGCAAGGCGGCCGAGGTAGCCGGCGTCGGCGTTAACACGCGGTTCGACGTGGCGGCCGCCAAGAGCTATCCCGGAACCTATGACCTCGTCACATTCTTCGATTGCCTTCACGACATGGGCGACCCGACGGGCGCCGCCACCCATGTCCACGGATCGCTCAAGCCGGACGGCACGTGGATGATCGTCGAGCCGTTCGCGCATGATCATCTGGCGGCGAACCTCAATCCCGTCGGCCGCGTTTACTATGCCGCTTCCACTTTCGTGTGCACGCCCGCATCCGTGTCGCAGGAAGTCGGGCTCGCGCTTGGAGCCCAGGCCGGTGAGGCGAGGCTGCGCAAGGTTGTGACCGGCGGCGGCTTCAAGCGATTGCGTCGCGCCGCGGAGACACCGTTCAACATGGTGCTGGAGGCCCGCCCTTAGCGTGGCCGTCGCCAGAAATTGCAGCTCATCGCATTTGATGAAGATCACCGCCAAAAATCCGGACGCATCGGGCACATTTTCAAGGCGTCTGGGTTCACGCAGAGGTCGCTGCCGAGTTGTGTGCCAAGAGTCCCATACGTTGCGGCTCAGAAAGGACCCCACGCACGGCGACGAACATGCCCATAGCGATGGCCGCTATAATCACATATGTCCACCATGGCGCGTTCACAAAGCTGGTAAGCCACGTCGCACCGAACGCGCTTACGACAAAAACGAGAGCCTCGATAAAAAGACTGAGCCTGTACACATTCAGTCGTCTCATCCTCATACCACCCATCCAAAGACTGAGCTTGTTGCGCTACTGCGACAGAGCCTAACATATTGGAGAGTGCTCACTAGTCGACCGTGAACAATCCGAGCCCTAAGCGGCGACCGGCTTCGGCCGGATTTGAAGCAGGGCAATCAAGAGCGACAAAAACCCCTTCAGCCACCTGAGCAGGAGGGAGAAGTTGTAGCCGGCGGCGG
>NZ_NSFV01000036.1 GCF_002295115.1 Mesorhizobium sp. WSM4311
CAAAATCACGCGCCGCGACGCATTGATGGCCGGCACGGCGGTAGCCGTTTCCCGCTTGGTTGCACCAATCGGCCTTTCGGGCGCGCTCGCTGGCCTCGCCGGCGTTCAGCAGGCAGAGGCACAGCCGGCGGCCCCCAACATCGTCTACATCATCTCCGACGATCAGGGCTGGAAGGACGTGGGCTTCCACGGCTCGGATATCAAGACGCCCAACATCGACAAGCTCGCCGCCGAAGGCGCGCGGCTGGAACAATTCTATGCCCAGCCGATGTGCACGCCCACCCGCGCGGCGCTGATGACTGGCCGCTATCCGCTGCGCTACGGGCTGCAGATGGGCGTTATCCCGTCAGGTGGCAGTTACGGCCTTGCCACCGACGAGTATCTCCTGCCCCAGATGCTCAAGGACGCAGGATACAAGACCGCGATGGTGGGCAAGTGGCATCTTGGTCACGCAAAGACTGAATACTGGCCGCGCCAGCGCGGATTCGATTCGTTCTACGGCGCCCTGGTCGGCGAAATCGATCATTTCAAGCACGCTTCTCATGGCGTGATGGACTGGTACCGCAACAACAAGCCGCTGAAGGAGCCTGGCTTCGATAATACCCTGTTCGGCACGGAAGCCGCCAAGGTAATCGAAAAACATGACGGCAAGGCGTCACTATTCCTGTATCTGGCATTCACCGCACCGCATTCGCCCTACCAGGCACCCGAAGAGTACATCAAAAAATATGCTCATGTCGCCGATGAGCAACGGCGGCTCTATTCCGCCATGGTCTCCGTCATGGACGACGAGATCGGCCGGGTTGTTGCCGCGCTCGAGAAGAAGAAGATGCGCGACAATACAATCATCATCTTCCAGAGCGACAATGGCGGCGTGCGGGATGCAATGTTTGCGGGCGAATCGAAGGTCGGAAACAGCCTTCCGGCCGACAATGGGCCATATCGCAGCGGCAAGGGCACGCTCTATGAGGGCGGCACCCGTGTCTGCGCTCTGGCGAACTGGCCGGGCAAGGTGAAGGCCGGTGACGTGAACGGCCTGATACATGTCTCGGACATTTATCCGACCCTTGCTGGGCTTGCCGGAGCGAAGCCAACCAAGAACAAGCCGCTCGACGGCATGGATGTCTGGGGGACGATCAGCGAAGGCAAACCCTCGCCCCGCAGCGACATGGTCTACAATGTCGACCCGACTGGCGGCGCAATCCGTGAGGGCGATGTGAAGCTTGTATGGTCGGCCGGCGTGTTGGAGCGCATCGAACTGTTCGACCTAGCCGCCGACAAGTCCGAAACTACTAACCTGGCCGACAAGAAGCCGGACAGCGTCAAAAAAATGAAGGCGAAGATCGTGGATATCGCCAAGCAAATGGCACCGCCGCTGCTGATCGGGGAGGCGATCAAGCTGACCTTCGGTGCACCGCCAATTGCAGCGGATCCATCCTCGATGTTCAATCAACTCGGAGACTAGTTCGGCCCGGATCAAAGTTCGCTTCTATGGAACTATAGTCATGAATGATGCAGGGATGGCTGTGCCGTCTACGGAGGATCTGGAGCATGTTCGTTCCGTTCCTAGGCACAGCCCGCCATTTCCAAACATGGTGCGAATCCCTGGTGGCGAATTCCTGATGGGATCAGACCACCATTATCCGGAAGAGGCTCCAACCCACCGCGTCGTGGTCGATGGTTTCTGGGCGGATGTGACGACTGTCACGAACGATGATTTTGCGAAATTCGTCGCGGCGACAGGGTACGTGACGCTGGCTGAGCGTCCTGCCAACGCAGCCGAGTATCCCGGCGCGCCGGCGGAGTTGCTCGCTCCCGCATCGGCGATATTCGTTCGACCGCCGCCTGGCACCAACCGAAGCGACCATTACCGGTGGTGGGCCTATGTGAAGGGTGCCAATTGGCGCCATCCACGTGGGCCCGCGAGTTCTATCAAAGGTCTCAACAACCACCCGGTAGTCCACCTCGCGTTTGAGGATGCCGAAGCCTATGCGAACTGGGCGGGAAAGGCGCTCCCGACGGAGGCGGAATGGGAGTTCGCGGCACGTGGAGGATTGGACGGCGCAGAGTTCGTATGGGGCGACGAATTGACCCCCGGCGGCCGGCATATGGCCAACACGTATCAGGGCGACTTCCCATTCCGCAACGACTGCGAGGATGGCTACGAGTGGACCGCTCCGGTCGGCTCGTTTCCCGCAAACAGCTATGGTCTCTACGATATGGCAGGCAACGTCTGGCAGTGGACCACGGACTGGTACCAGGAGCATCGCCGCATCGAAAGCCCTTGTTGCACGATGACAGATCCGCGCGGCGGCGAGCGCGACGCGAGCTACGATCCGCTGACGCCTGACATCAGGATTCCGCGCAAGGTCACCAAGGGCGGGTCCTTCCTCTGCGCGCCCAACTACTGCCGGCGTTATCGTCCCGCCGCGCGCATGGCGCAGGCGATAGACAC
>NZ_NSFV01000037.1 GCF_002295115.1 Mesorhizobium sp. WSM4311
CTCCAGTGGCTCTCAATCGCTTTCATTTCTGTTTTTCTTTCTCTTTCCCTCCACCTTCCTTTTCCCTTCCTCATTCTCTCCCCCTTCCTCTTTTCTTCCTCCCTTTCGTTCTCCTCCTCTCTTCCTCCCCCCTTTCTTTCTCTCCCTCCCTTTTCTTCTCTCATCCCTCCTCCCCTTCCCCCCTCTTCTTATTTTCTTCCCTCCTCTCTCCCCCTCTCCTCTCCCTCTTTTCTCTCTTTTCTCCTCTCCCTCTCCTCTTCCTTTCCTTCCTCCCCCCCCCCCCTTTCCTTCCCCTCTTCCTTTTCCCCTCCTCCTTTCCCCCCCTCTCCCTTCCCCTCCCTTCTCCTCCCCCTCTTCCCTCCCCTCCTTTCTCCTTTTTTCCTTCTCTTCTCTCTCTTTTTCCTTTCTCTTTCTCTTCCCTCCTTTTTTCTTTTTCCTTTCTCCGTTTTTCTTTTCCCCTCCTCCTCCCCCCTTCTTCTTCCTCTTCTCCCTCCCTCCCCTCCTCCTCTTCCTCCTCCCCTCCTCCTCTCCTCTTTCTCTTCTCTTCTCTCTCCTTCCCTCCCCTTCTCCTCCTCTTCTTTCTCTTTTCCTTTTTCCTCTTCTCTTTCTTCTTTCCGTCTTTTTTTTTCTTCTCCCCTTCTATCTTTTCTTTTTTCTTTCTTCCTTCTCCTTCTTTCTTTTCTTCTCTTTTCTCTTTTCCTTTTTCTTCCTTCTTCTCCCTCTTCTCCTCTCCTTCTTTCTCTTCTCTTTCTCCCTCTCTTCCTCCCCTCTCTTTTCCTCTTCCTTTCCTCCTTTCCCCTCCTTCCTTTCCCCTTCTTCCCTCTCCTCCCTTTTTTCCTCCTCTTCTTCTTCCTCCTCTCCCCTTTCCCCCCCCCCTTCCCCCTCCTCCTCTCCTCTCCTTTCCTCTTTCCTTCTCCCCCTTCCCCCTCCCTCCTCCCCTTTCTCTTTCCTTGTTCTTTCCTCCGTCCTTCTCTCTCCTTCCCTCCCTCCCCTTTCCGCCCCTTCTCTCGTCCCTCTTCTTCCTTTCCCTCTTTTTCCTCTCCCCCCCTCTTCCCTCCTCCCCTTTCCTCCTCCTCTCCCTCTCTTTCCTTCTTTCCCCTTTCCCCTCCTTCTCCTCTCCCCTTCCCCTTTCCTCTCTCTTCTTTTCTTTTTTTCCCCTCCCCCCTTCTCTTTCCCTTCCTTCTCCTTCTCCCTTTCTCCTCCTCCCTTCTCTTTTTCCTCTTCCCCCTTTCCTCTCTCCCTCTCCCCCCCCCCCCTCCTTTTTTCCCTTCCTTTCTCCTCTTCTTTCCTTCTTCTCCTCCCTCTCTCCTCTCCCTCCCCCTCTTCTTCCCTCTCTTCTTCCCTTTCCTCTGCCCTCTCCCCCACCCCTCCCTTTGCACTTCCCCACTTCACTCCTACTGCGCTTTCCCCCCCATTCCCTTCCTCCCTTTCCTCTTCCTTCCCTGCCGCTTTTCTCCTCCCCTCTCCTTCTCCCCTTCTCTTTCCTCTCCTTCCTCTTCTCCTCCTTTTCCCTTCTCCTCTTTTCTCCTTTTCTTCTTTTTTTCTCCTTTTTTTTCTCTTCCTTCTTCTCTCCTCTTTTCCCCCTTTCCTTCTTTCTTTTTCCTCTTTCCCCCTCTCTTTCTTCCTCTCCCCCTCCTTTTCCCTTTTCTCTCTTTCCCCCCTCTCTCCCCTTTTCCCTTCTTTCTTTTCCTCCTCCCTTTTCTCCCCTCCCTTT
>NZ_NSFV01000038.1 GCF_002295115.1 Mesorhizobium sp. WSM4311
GTCGACCGTGAACAATCCGAGCCCTAAGCGGCGACCGGCTTCGGCCGGATTTGAAGCAGGGCAATCAAGAGCGACAAAAACCCCTTCAGCCACCTGAGCAGGAGGGAGAAGTTGTAGCCGGCGGCGGCCAGGATGGCGTTGAGGGTGTCGCCCTGCTGGCCGGCGAGGTAGTTGCGGCCCATTCTGTGTTCGCTCTTGATGTGGCCGATGACGGGCTCGACCGCCGACCGCCGTCGCATCTGGCGCTTGATGGCTGGGGTGACGCGGCGTTTCTGGCCCGCGGTGAAGACCCTGAGCTTGTGGCTCTGCGGTGCGTTGTGGCCGCGATAGCCGGCGTCGGCGAGGATGCGGCCGATCTCGTTGCCGATGGTCTTTTCCATGTCGGGGATGACGCTTGCCAGCGTGTGGCCGTCATAGGGATTGCCGGGCAGTGCTTTTGCATGCAGGGCGAACTGGCCGCCCCTGGAGCGCTTCAGCGTGGTGGCCACCGACACCTTCACCCCGAACTCGTAGGGCGCATGCGCCTTGCCCTTGCCGATGCATTCCACCTCGTGTGCGTGCAGGCTGTAGATCTTGCGGCCGCGCTGGCGCTGGCGTTGCTCGAGAACGGTGGCGGCCTGGTAGAGCGGCCATTTGAACAGCGTCCAGCCCCTGATCGCCGGCGATCTGGCGACCAATGTCGCGAATGGTCCGGCCGAGATAGGTCTTGAGCTTGCGTAGCGCCTTGTTGGCCCGCTTGAACTGCTTGGCGTGGGCATAGCGCTGGTGGCTGATCAGCGCCAGCTTGCCGACCCGCACATAACTCTGGCGCAAATGGAGACCCGTCCTCTTGGCCAGCCGCACCAGCCGTTCGCGTGCCCGATGGATGAGCTTGGCGTCGGTCGGGAACATGACGTTCTTCGGCTGCACGGTGGTGTCGACGATCACCTGGCGCGTGTCGGCCGGTTTCATCGCCCCGGTCTTGACCGCGAGGCTGAGGCTCTCCTGCAACAGCACCATAATCCGCTCCTCGCCCATACGGCTGCGCCAACGCGTCATCGAGGAGCGGTCGAACGGCAGCGTATGGCAAAAGAACGTCTCGCCGGTGAGATACTGGAAATAAGGGTTCTCCACCCAGCGCTCGCACAGCACCTCATCCGACAGGTTGAAGGTGTGCTTGAGGATCGCCAGCCCCGCCATCAGCCGGGTCGGCAGCGGCGGCATGCCGGGGCCGTCCGAATAGACGGCGCCGAAACGCTCCTCCAGCACCGGCCAGTCGATCGCCTGCGCCAGCCGCACCAGCTCGTGCTTCATGTTGATGATTTGGTCGAGCCGGGAGCGGAACAGGTCCTGCTCTCCCGTCTCGCGCTTCTCGCGTGGCCTGGACATTCGCTGTCCCCTCGATTCGCCGCCGCCGAACCGAGTGAATCACGCTCCGCGCCACAAGGGAATCGCAAAACCGAATTGCAGGAAAACAGCGTCCAAATACCGCTAATCCTGCAATTCCAAAGCCGCTATCCGCCTCAATCAACAGGCCAGATCAATGGCTTGCGGATAGTTCACGGCCGAC
>NZ_NSFV01000039.1 GCF_002295115.1 Mesorhizobium sp. WSM4311
CGTCTGACGACACCCACTTCCTCTTCTTCCGCCCCTCCTTTCAATCCTTCTATCCCATCCTTCTCGATTATCCCTCTTTTCTCTCGTCTTTCTCTTATTCCCATCTCACTCTGCCCCCCTATATTTTTCTCTTTTTCTCTTTTTTCTCCTTTTCTTTTTTTTTCTTTTTTCCATTTCTCTTTTTTCTCTCTTTTCTTCTCCCCCCATCTTTTCCTCTCCTCTTCTTTCCTTCTTTTCTTCCTCTTTTCTCTTTCCTCTTTTTTTCTCCCCCCTCTTTTCTTTTTCTTCTTCCTTTTTCTTTTTCTCTCCTCCCTTCTTCTCCCTTCTTCTCTCCCCCTTCCCCTCCCCCTCCTCCCCCCCCCCTTCCCTCTCCCCCTCCCCTTCTTCTTTCCTTTTCCTTCTCTCTCCTTTTCCTTCCCCCTTTTCTTCTCTTCCCCTCCTTCCTCCTTCTTCCTCCCCCCCCTCTTCCTCCCCTTCTTCCTTCTCCCCCCTCCCCTCTCCTTTCTCCTCTTCCTCCCTCTTCTCTTCCTCCTTTCCTCCTCTCCCTCCTTCCCTCCCTTCTTCCTCCCCTTCCTCTTTCCCTTCTTTCTCCCTTTCTCCCCCTTCTCCTCTTTCCCCCCCCCCCTCTTCCCTCCCTTCCTTCCCCTCTTTTCCCCCCTCCCCTCCCTCTTCCCCCTCTTCTCCCCTCCCCCTCTCCCCCCCTCTTCTTCCTCTCCCCCCCCTCCCCCTCTCCCTTCCTTCTTCCCCTCTTTTCCTCCTTTCCCTTTTTTCCTTCCCCTCCCTCCCTTCTCCCTCTTCCTCCCCTTCTCCCCCTCTCTCTCTCTTTTCTTTCCCTTCCCCCCCTCTTCTCTCCTTTCTTCTCCCTTTTCCTTCTCTCCTCTCCCCTCTTCTCCCCCTCCTTCCCCTTCCTTTCCTCTTCTCTCTTCCCCTTTCCTCCTTCCTCTTCCTTCTCTCCCCCCCCTTCTTCCTCCCCTCTTCCCCCCTCCTCTCTTCTTTCTCTCCCCTTTTTTTTTCTCTTCCTCTCTCTCTCCTTTCCCTTCCTCCCTCCCCCCTTCTCCCTCCTCCTCTCCCTTCCTTTTCTTTCCTCTCCCTCTTTCCCCCCTCCCCTCTTCTTCCCCTTCCTCTCCCCCTCCCCTTCCCCCTCCCCCCCTTTCTTCTCCTCCTCCCCTTCTTTCTTCTTTTTTTTCTTTTTCTTTTTCTCCTTCCTCTCCTTCTCCTTCTCTTTTTTCCTTTCTTCCTTCCTTTCCTTTCTTCCCCTTTTCTCCCTTCCCTTTTTTTCCCCTTCCCTTTCTCTTCCTTTCCTTTCCTTCCTCTCCTTCCCCCTCTCCCCTTCTCTCTCTCCCTCCTTCTCTTCTCTTCTCCCCTTTTCCTCTCCCCCTTTCCCTTCCTCCTCTCCCTCCCTCCTC
>NZ_NSFV01000004.1 GCF_002295115.1 Mesorhizobium sp. WSM4311
CGTTCCATTCCGATGCGCTGATCGCCGAGCTGCAGGACGCGCTGGTCGAGACCTGGGACGCGCTCGGCATTCCCTACGGCTCGGCAGGACGGCCCATTGTTGCGAAGAGCGATCGGATCGTTCCGCTCCTGGTGCCCAAGTCCGGCGGTTGAAACGCGGCTCGACTGCCAGCCGACGCGGGCTGGCTAAATAGTCTTCATCCATTTCGCCAGCCGGTGCGCGGCGTCCTCGATCTGGTCGAGGCGGCGGTGGAAGCACAGCCTGAGGAAGGCTTCGCCGCCGGGGCCGAAGGCGGTGCCGGGCGCCAGGCCGACATTGGCCTTGTCGACGATGTCGAAGGCGGCGGTGCGGGAATCGGTGATGCCGTCGACGGTGAAGAACAGATAGAAGGCGCCCTGCGGCACGGTAAACCGCGCGCGGCCGGTGGCGCCGAGAATGCCGCAGACCAGGTCGCGCGCTTTTCTCGCCCGCTCCACCTGTTCGGCGACGAAGCCATCGCCCTCGTCAAGCGCAGCCACCGCGCCGCGCTGCATGAACTGGGCAACGCCGGAATTCGAATACTGGATCAGGTTCTCGAACACCTGCTGCAGGCTCGGATGCGTCTTGATCCAGCCGACGCGCCAGCCGGTCATCGCCCAGTTCTTGGAAAAGGAGTTGACGAACAGGATGCGGTCCTCCTCCGTCGCTATGTCGAGGAAGGACGGCGCACGACCATGGCCATAGTGGAACAGCGAATAGATCTCGTCGGCGATGATCCAGACGTTCTTGGCGCGCGCCAGGTCGAGGATGGCCTGCAAGGTCTCGTGGTCGGCGGTCCAGCCGGTCGGGTTCGACGGCGTGTTGATGAACAGCGCCTTGGTGCGCGGCGTGATCGCCGCGGCGATCTTCTCGACGTCGCAGGACCAGCCATTGCCGGAATGATCGAGCGTGACCGGCACCGGAACGGCTCCCGACAGGGCGGCGGCAGCGTCGAAATTCGGCCAGGCCGGCGACAGATAGATCACCTCGTCGCCGGCGCCGGCGAGAGCGGTAAGGGACATCTGGATGGCATGCATGCCGGATCCAGTGACGATGAATTGCTCCTCCGGGAACGTCTTGCCGAAATGCCTGGCGTAGTAGCGTGCCAGCGCCTGCCTGAGGTCGGGGATGCCCCTCTGCCAGGTGTAGAATGTCTCGCCGCCGGCCAGCGCCTTCGACGCGGCATCGGTGATGAAGGCGGGTGTCGGCAGGTCGCCCTCGCCGGCCCAGAGCGGGATCAGGCCCTCGCGCAGGCGGCCGTAATTGACGACGGCGACAATGCCGCTTTCCGGTGCGGCGCGGGCTTCGGCGCGAAAGCTATCGATCAGGCTCATGGACAAATCCGTTTTCCCTTAGAGCAGTTCACCGTTTCACGGAAACGGCAACCCGCTCTAACTCTTTGTTTTAACGCAATTCCCCAGGGAAAGCGCTACGCGGTTTCCCGGGAAAACCGTTTCACACTTTTCCTGGAATTGCTCTAGGCTTGCCGCTCTTTACCAGATACGAAAACAGAAAACCCCAGCCGCGAACGACCGGGGCTTTGGTCCAGCAATGGCTGGCTGAATTATCGCTTGGCGAGCAGATCGCGGATTTCGGTGAGCAGCGCGACATCGGCGGGGGGCGGCGCGGCCGGGGTAGCCGGCTTCTCGCGCTCGAGCCGCCGGCGCAGATTGTTCACCCCCTTGACCATCAGGAAGATGACAAAGGCAATGATCAGGAAGTTCAGCGCCACGGTGATGAAGCTGCCATAGGCAAAGACCGCGCCTTGCTTGCGCGCATCTTCAAGGTTGGTCGCAGTTACATTGTGCGACAGGCCAATGAAGTAGTTGTTGAAATCGACCCCTCCGAGCGCGCCAATGAAAGGCATGATGACATCATCGACCAGCGAAGTGACGATCTTGCCGAAGGCAGCGCCGATGATGACGCCTACGGCCAAGTCCATCACGTTACCCTTGGAAATGAATTCCTGGAATTCTTTCAGCATTCGACCCTCCTTGCATGGCGGGCCGCGCTGCCGTTCCGTCCTTGCCGCATCGACCCGGCGACAACATAACAAAAACCTCCGGTTGCAACATGGGCAAAAAGGAGAAAGCAATCGCTTTCTCCTTCCCTGCCGTTAGCCTCCAGAAATAACGCGCTTCATGCACCCAAAGCCGTGATGGACTTGGGACCCAAGCTGTGATTGCGTTCGGACAAGCCGGACAGAAAGACGGCAAAGGAGGAAATTCCGGGCGTGCAAGGCTTGTTCATCGTCATCATCGCGATCGCCTATGTGACGTTGCTGTTCGCCATCGCCAGCCTGGGCGACCGCCGCTCGGCCATCTCCGGGCCCGGTCGTGCGCGACCCTTCATCTATGCGCTCAGCCTGGCGATCTATTGTACCTCGTGGACCTTCTTCGGCTCGGTCGGGCTCTCCTCCGAACGCGGCCTCGAATTCCTCGGCATCTATACCGGCCCGGTGCTGGTGTTCGTGTTCGGTTTTCCGCTGCTCAACCGCATCGTGCGGCTGGCTAAGACCGAGAAGATCACCTCGATCGCCGACTTCCTCGGCGCGCGCTACGGCAAGAGCTTCACCGTCGCGGCGATCGCCACGCTGATCGCCACCATCGGGGCGGTGCCCTATATCGCGCTGCAGCTGAAGGCGATTTCCGGCTCGGTCAGCCTGATGGTCGAGCACTATACGGGATCGCCGCCCTCTTTCGATCCGTTCGTCAGCGACATCTCGCTGGTCGTCGCCATGCTGCTGGCCTTGTTTGCCGTCTTGTTCGGCACCCGCCATGCCGACGCCACCGAACATCAGGACGGGCTGGTGCTGGCGGTGGCGGTCGAAACCGTGGTCAAGCTCGCCGCCTTCCTGGCAATCGGTCTGATGGTCACCTTCCTGATCTTCGGCGGCCCGGGCGACATGTTCGCCAAGCTGGCGCAGAATGCACAAGTGCGCCAGGCGATGGGCTACAACACCTCGCTCGCCACCTGGCTGGTGCTGACTTGTCTGAGCGGCTTTGCCATCGTCATGCTGCCGCGGCAGTTCTACGTCACCATCGTCGAGAACCGCGGTGAAGCCGAACTGCGCACCGCGACCTGGGTGTTTCCGCTCTATCTCGTGGCGATCAACCTGTTCGTGCTGCCGATCGCCTTTGCCGGCCTGTCGCTGGTCGGCACCGGCACCAGCAGCGATCTCTACGTGCTGTCGCTGCCCCTGTTCAGCGGCCACGACGTGCTCGCCATGGCGGCCTTCATCGGCGGACTGTCTGCGGCAACGGCCATGGTCATCGTCGAAAGCGTGGCGCTCTCGATCATGATCTCCAACGACCTCGTCATTCCGCTGTTCGTGCGCCGCCTGCTCAAGACCTCGACCTCCGAGAACGAGGACTGGTCGACGCTCATCCTGAATGTGCGGCGCGGAGCGATCTTCATCCTGTTGTTCATCGCCTTCCTCTACTACCGCGAGAGCACCAACAGCGCGCGGCTGTCGTCGATCGGGCTGATGTCATTCGCGGCCATCGCGCAGTTCGCGCCGGCGCTGATCGGCGGGCTGATCTGGCGCGGCGCCAATGGCAGGGGCGCCGCAGTCGGCATGATCGCCGGCATCCTCGTATGGGGCTACACACTGCTTTTGCCCTCGCTTGTCGCACCCGATGCCGACATCATCTTGCAAGGGCTGTTCGGTTTCGAGGCATTGCGGCCGCAGGCGCTGTTCGGAACGGTCGCCGAACCGCTGAACCATGGCGTGTTGTGGAGCCTGTCGATCAACACGCTGTTCTTCGCCCTTGGCTCGCTGTCGCGCGCGTCGGTGCCGCTGGAGCGCATCCAGGCGTCGATCTTCGTGCCACGCGACGCCAGTCCGATGCCGAGCCTGCGCCGCTTCCGCACCGCCATCACCGTCAACGACCTCAAGGACACGATCGCGCGCTACCTCGGCGTCGAGCGCACCGAGCGTTCCTTCCAGTCGTTCGAGAAGACCAACGGCACCTCGCTGCACGGCAAGGAGCAGGCGAGCATGGAGGTCATCCGCTTCTCCGAGCAGCTTTTGGCCAGCGCCGTCGGCTCCTCCTCGGCGCGGCTGATCCTATCGCTGCTGTTCCGGCGCCATGACCGCGAATCCCGGGATGCCTTCCGCCTTCTCGACGACGCCACCGAGGCGCTGCAGCACAACCGCGACCTCCTGCAGATCGCGCTCGACCAGATGGAGCAGGGCATCACCGTCTTCGACCGCGATTTCCGGCTGATCTGCTGGAACCGCCAGTACCGGGCGCTGTTCGACCTGCCCGACGAGATGGGCCAGGTCGGCGTCTCGCTCGACCAGATTCTACGCCATCTCGCCGAGCGCGGCGACATCCCCGCCGACCAGCGCGTGGCGATGCTCAACCGGCTGACCAGCTTCGTCAGCCCCTGGCAGATGGAACTGAAGACCAGCGGCCGCATCCTGGAACTGCGCTCCAACCCGATGCCGGATGGCGGCATCGTCGCCACCTATGCCGACATTTCCGGGCGCGTCGAACAGGATCTGGCGCTGAAGCGCGCCAATGAGTCGCTGGAACAGCGCGTCAAGACCCGCACCATCGAACTGACCCGGGTCAACGAGGAGTTGACCCGGGTCAACGAGGAACTGGCGCAGGCGCAGATGCTGGCCGAGGAGGCCAATCTCGGCAAGACGCGCTTCCTCGCCGCCGCCGGCCACGACATCCTGCAGCCGCTGAACGCCGCCCGGCTCTATTGTTCCTCGCTGATCGAGAAGGCCGGCAAAGGCCCAGCCGGCAAGGCGGCGGTCAATATCGAATCCTCGCTGGAATCGGTCGAGACGATTCTCGGCGCCGTGCTCGACATCTCGCGCCTCGATGCCGGGGCGATGAAGCCGGACGATACCGCCTTCAATCTCGACGGCCTGCTGCGCCAGATCGGCAATGATTTTCGGCCGATGGCCGCCGAGAAAAAGCTCGGCCTGACGATCATGCCGTCTTCGCTGACTGTGGTGACCGATCGCAATTTGTTGCGCCGCCTGATCCAGAATCTTGTCTCCAACGCCATCAAGTATACCCGCAGGGGTCGCATCCTGGTCGGCGTGCGGCGGCGCGGCGAACTGGCGGAGATCCAGGTGATCGACACCGGCATCGGCATTGCCGGCGAGAAGCTGAACACGGTCTTCCATGAGTTCACCCGGCTCGATGAAGGCGCGCGCGAAGCCGAAGGGCTCGGCCTTGGCCTCTCCATCGTGGACCGCATCGCCCGGGTGCTTCGGCTGGAAATCCGCATCTTCTCCAATCCAGGCAAGGGCACGCGCTTTTCGGTCATCCTGCCGGTCGCAGCGGTGCAGGAGCCGCGACGCGAGGTCGAAACCAAGGCTCCCGCCCGTGCCGCGGCTTCGCTCGCCGGGCTGCATGTGCTGTGTATCGACAATGACGCCCGCATCCTGGAGGGCATGCGGCTGCTGCTCGAAGGCTGGGGATGCAAGGTTGATACCGTGTCCGGCTCACGGGATCTGGAGAACGCCGCGCTACACCGCCCGGATATCGTGCTTGCCGATTACCATCTCGACGGCGAAACCGGCCTCGATATCATCGCCCGGCTGCGTGCGACCCATGGCAACGACCTGACCGCCGTGCTGGTCACCGCCGACCGGTCCAACGAGGTGCGGGCGGCGGCAGCTGGGCTCGATATTGCGGTGATCAACAAGCCGCTGAAACCGGCGGTGCTGCGTTCGATGATGGCCAGGGTGAGGCCGCTGGCATCGGCGGCAGAGTGACGCCAACGGGCCGGCCGGCCACAGCTGGCGCTTTCAGGCCCTGTGCCCCAGGCTCCTGAGGTAGGCGCAGAACATATCGGCTATCGCATCGGAATAGGTCTCGATCTCCGCCGGCATTCGCGAACTTGCCGAAAAATCCCGTCCCGCCGCACTGAGCATCGTCGTGACCAGCTCGCCGGCCATGGCTCGGGTGGCATCGGAGGCCTCGGGCAGTGTCTCCTGCATGAATATCTCGACCGTGCGCTCCGCCGAAGCCCGCGCCTCTTGAGCCTCTGGCGCATCCCGATAAAGCGGCGCCGCGTCGTTGAGCGCGCCACGCACTGCCGCTTCTTCACACTCGGAGCGGACAAAGGCATGCACCAGGATGCGCAGCCGCTCGAGGGGCGGCTTCTCGACCTCCTGGAGAATACGGCACAGCAGGTGGGTCGTTTGCTGCCATTCGTCGCTCTGCAGCCGGAACAGAAGTGCCGCCTTGTTGGGGAAATACTGATAGAGCGAGCCGACGCTGACTCCGGCCCTTTCGGCCACGCGCGTGGTGGTGAAACGCTGCGCGCCTTCCTTCTCCAAAACCTGAACAGCAGCCTGCAAAAGAGCCGCGACAAGGTCCGTCGCGCGAGCCTGTTTGGGCTGTTTTCGTGAGGAAATCGAATGACTTGGGCGTTCGGTCATGTCTCGGCCCGGTAATGCGAATTGGAAACCTGAAGGATTATTCGTATTTTCGGCGCAACACAAGCACGCAGCCATTTCGACCGGAGACGTTCATGACGACGCTGACCAATGCCCCGCTGGCCCCGCTGCTCGCCCGCCTGTTCGAAGAAGCCAATGCCGCAACCAGTCCGGTGGCGGGACTCTCGCACGAAGAGCGGGCGCGCCTGATCAACAGCAAGACCGAATATGTCGATTTCTACGGTCGGCTGAAGGACCTCTGGCTGGCGATCTCGCCGGAGACCGGCACGCTGCTCTACATGCTGGCGCGCAGCAGCGGCGCGCGCATCATCATCGAGTTCGGCACCTCGTTCGGCATCTCGACGCTCTATCTTGCGGCAGCGCTCAGGGACAATGGTGGCGGCCGCCTGATCACCACTGAATTCGAGCCGTCCAAGGTGATGCGGGCCAAGGCCAATCTGACCGAGGGCGGCCTCATCGACCTGGTGGAGATCCGCGAGGGCGACGCGCTTGAAACGCTGAGCACCGACCTGCCCGAAACGATCGACCTTTTGCTGCTCGACGGCGCCAAGGCGATCTATCCGGAGATCCTCAGCCTGGTCGAGAGCCGCTTGCGGCCAGGCGCGCTGGTCATCGCCGACAATGCCGATTTCTCGCCCGAATATCTCGAGCGGGTGCGCTCGCCGGCGTCGGGCTACATGTCCACGCCGTTCGGCGAGGACGTCGAATTGTCCGTGCGGCTCGGCTGAAGCCGGCCCCATCGCCGTATTGGATACTACCACGCGGCTCAAACCTCCTTGTCGCTCCAGGGCGACCGTAGGCGTTTACGTCAACCAACGCGCAAACCCCGGGCCGTCGACGACAGTCGGCCTCCATGCGCAGGTGACGTCATGATCAACACGCTTCTTTCCTCCTGGCGCGCAGCCCCGCGCCCAGCCCTGATGGGGCTTCTGCTGTTCTTCTGCGCGGGTTTCGCCGATGGCGCGCTCGTGCCTTTCTTTCCGCTCTGGGCAAGCAGCGAGGCGGGCATTCCCGTCGGCGCGATCGGCCTGCTGTTCGGCTGCTATGCCGGGGGCGAACTGCTGGCGGCGCCGCTGATCGGCGGCATCGCCGACCGGGTCGGCCGGCGGCCGGTGCTGATCGCCTCGTCGCTTGGCGTCGGCGCCGGCTTCCTGGCCCTGTTCTTCGTGCATGGCGTCGCCGTTACCGCGATCGTGCTGCTTCTAACCGGCATGTGCGAATCGGTGCTTCATCCAACGATTTTGACCACGATCGCCGATGTGACCCCGCCATCCGCGCATCCGCGCTGGTTCAGCCTGGCGCGCGTGAGTTCAAGCGCCGGGCAGATTCTCGGGCCGGCCAGCGGCGCCCTGCTGGCGCTGCTATCGCTACGCAGCGTTTTCCTCGCCGGCGGCACGATGCTTGTGCTGGGCGGCATCGTGATGCTCTTCGCCCTGAACGAGACGATCGGCATCGGCCTCGCCGCCGGCGACGATCGCCACGGCGGCGAAGACAACGAAGAGGAAGGCCTGTCCGCGCTGCTGCCGGCGTTCCGCGACGGCCGGCTGGCGAAGCTGCTGCTCTGGGTCGTGCTGTTCGAGGTCGCCGGCAACTGGATCGAGGCGGTGATCCCGCTCTACGCGCAGGATGCAGGGACGCTGACGCCATCCGGCGTCGGCGCGCTGTTCGCCTACGCCGCCGCCCTGACGGTCGGCCTGCAGATGCTGGTCAGCCGCCTGATCGAGGCACGATCCGCGCTCTGGCTGACGGTCGGCGCCGGCCTTGCGACGATCCTCGCCTTTGCGCTGCTCGCCGCGTCGCCGGCGATGCTGACGCTGATCGGAGCGGTCAGCCTGTGCTCGATGGCGCAGATGCTAGTCGGACCGCTGGTGCCGACCGCCGTCAATGCGCTGGCGCCGCCCGCACGGCGCGCCTCCTACATGGCGGCTTCGTCGGTGGCGGTCGACCTCAAGGACTCGTTGGGGCCGTCGATCGGCACGGCGCTTTACGCGCTGGCACCGCGCCTACCCTGGATCGCCGGCATTCCGCTGGTGGCGATCGCATCGCTCGGCCTCGGCGCCGCCATCGGCCGGGCGCGCAATCCTTCGCGGCCGACCGAGGATGATGCCACGCCGCAACTGGGTTCAGCCGTCGAAAACTATCGCTGAGATTCGGCGCCATCGCACAGACGCGGGTCGATAGCCTCAGAAGGGGCTGTCCAGCGTGTGCGAATTGCGGAACCGGGGCTTCGCGCCGCTGGCCGCCGGCGACGGACGGTGCTCGCGAAACGCCATGGCAAGGGTGCGCGATGCATCGCGCGATTGCGGGTCTGAGAGCGTGGACAACAGCACGATCTCCGACGCCGGCAGCGGTGGAAGGCCGAATTTGCGGCTGACCTCGATGGTGCCGGGCGGGGCGAGGCGGCAAGAGAACACCGATGCGGCGAGACCGGCTGATTCCGTTGTCCATAATGCACTGCGCAACGGCTTTGGCTGGGTGATGCTCTATGGCGGCATCGGCGTCTGGATCATGGCCGCCATCAGCTTCGTGAGTTTCAACGCCCGACCGGGGCGGACAGAGGTCCAGTGTCCCGATTGAACGGGCGACGCAGACGCTCAGCTGTTGGTCTGCAAAGGGTCGGTGCCGATCTTGGACAGAAGGATCACCGCCTGGGTGCGGCTGTCCACGCCGAGCTTCTGCAGGATGGCCGAGACATGCGCCTTGATGGTCGCCTCGGAAACGCCGAGCTCATAGGCGATCTGCTTGTTGAGCAAGCCTTCGGCCAGCATGCCGAGCACGCGCGTCTGTTGCGGCGTCAGCGCCTGCAGCCGCTTGATCAGGTCCGATATTTCGGGATCGCGCTCGACACCGAGATCGACGCCAACGGGCGCCGCGATGTCGCCGGCCAGCACCGATTGCACGGCGTTGCGGATTTCCTCCATGCTGGCCGATTTGGAGATGAAGCCGGATGCGCCGAGATCGAGCGCGCGCCGGATGGTCGCCGGATCGTCATGCGCTGAGACCACGATCAGTGGCACCGCAGGGTGAATGCCGCGCAGCGAGATCAGGCCGGAGAGACCGCTGGCGCCCGGCATCGACAAATCGAGCAGCACCAGATCGACATCCTCATTGGCCACGACCAATGCCTTGGCGCTTTCGAAATCGCCGGCCTCGTGAATGGCGGCGACACTGCCGATGCCGGCAAGCGCTTCGCGGAGTGCACCGCGAAACAGCGGGTGATCGTCGGCGATGACGAAAGAATAGCCTGACGGCAAATGTTCCTCCCCGAATCCCGTCGATGATTTTTTAGCTTTTCGGGACCAGTCGGACGATTATGAGGGGCAGCGCGCTGTTTTCAAGCGGCAAAACCAGTGCGCCGCGTTTTCCCTGCTTCGCAAGATCAAAGTCCTACAGCGTCCTTTGCGCATCCAAAAGGACGCACGGCGCCATAGGAGCTCAGGTCTTCTGCGAGTTGAGCTGGGCGCCGCCGCCGTTATCCTTGTCCATATCCTTGACGATGCCCATGAAGCCCCTGAGGAAGCGCTCCATGTAGCTCATCGTCTTGTTGAAATCCTCCTCGCTCGGCAGTTTCGATTCGAGGCGGGCGGAGAGCGAATTCTCCAGCTTGGTGACGCGCTCGTCCATTGCCTTCATCGAGGTCTGCAGGCGGTCGATTTCGTCCTGGAACGCGGCGCGTTCGTCGGCCGCCACCTTGCAGACGAGCTGACCGGAGCGTTCCTCGCAGATCGACATCGCACCGGTCTGCGTGTCCATGCGGACATAGCCGTTGGCGGATTTTTCCAGCCGGTAGCGATCGGTCTCTTCCGAATAAGCTGATACCGCGACCAGTGAAACCAGCGCGGCGGGGATCAAGATGTGTTGCAGACGCATGTTGTCCTCCATGGCCAAGGCCTGAAATATCGCATGTTTGCGCCGGAAATGGGGAAGACCCTTGGCGTGGCCTTCCCCGCACGACTGGTTCAGACTATAGCGCAACCATGTCTCAGTTTATCTACAAGATAACCCCGCAAGCGCTTTGGCGCGAGGCCGAAGCCAGTGGCCGCTTCACCGGCGCGCCGATCGACGTCGCCGACGGCTTCATCCATTTCTCCACGGCGGCGCAGGTCCGGGAAACCGCGGCAAAGCATTTTTCCGGCCAGACAGACCTTCTGCTGGTCGCCGTCGACGACGCCAGCCTGGGCGACGCGCTGAAATACGAGGTTTCGCGCGGCGGCGCGCTGTTTCCGCATCTTTACGGCGTGCTGGTGCTGGATACCGTCAAATGGGTGCGGCCGCTGCCGCTCGGTGCCGATGGCGCGCATCGGTTCCCGCCGCTGGAGGGGCAATGAGCGTGCTCGACCGACTCGGCCAGAAGCTGCTGTTCACCTTCGATCCGGAAACCGCGCATGGCCTGTCGATCGCGGCGCTGCGCTGCGGCCTGCCTGCCGGCGCGCGGACGGTGCGCGACATCAGGCTGAAGGCCAGCCTCTGCGGCCTCGATTTCCCCAACCCGCTCGGCATGGCGGCCGGCTACGACAAGAATGCCGAGGTGCCCGACGCGCTGCTTGGCCTCGGCTTCGGCTTTGCCGAGGTCGGCACGCTCACGCCGCTGCCGCAGGCCGGCAATCCGAAACCGCGCATCTTCCGGCTGACGGCGGATGAAGCGGTGATCAACCGGCTGGGCTTCAACAATGAAGGTCATGCCGCGGCCGAAAAACGCCTTGCCGCGCGCAAGGGACGTTCCGGCATTGTCGGCGTCAATATCGGTGCCAACAAGGACAGCGCCGATCGCATCGGCGACTATGAGCGCGGCGTCACCCGCTTTGCCCCCTATGCCAGCTACCTCACGGTCAACATCTCCTCGCCCAACACGCCCGGCCTGCGCAACATGCAGGCGCGCGAGCAACTCGGCGAACTTTTGTCGCGTGTCATGGCCGCGCGCGCGTCGGCGGCGGCCCAGCCGCCCATTTTCCTCAAGATCGCGCCGGATCTGGTCGAGGCCGAGTTGGAAGACATCGCCGCCGAGGTCGCGGAAAAACGGATCGACGGAATCATCGTCTCCAACACCACAATTTCGCGGCCGCCGCTGCGCAGCGGCGGCGTCGCAGGCGAGACCGGCGGGCTTTCGGGAAAACCGCTGTTCGAACGCTCGACTGTCGTGCTGGCGAAGATGCGCAAGCTGCTCGGGCCGGGCATCGCCATTGTCGGGGTCGGCGGCGTGGATTCCGCCGAGACCGCGCTGGAGAAGATCCGCGCCGGGGCCGACCTGGTGCAGCTCTACACCGGCATGATCTATGCCGGACCCGCGCTGCCGGGCCGTATCGTCGCCGGCATGGCACGCTTTTGCGAGACGGAGCGGCTGAAGTCCATTGGCGAATTGCGCGACAGCCACCTCGATCGGTGGGCGTCCAAGCCGCTCAGCTGAACGCCGTCTGCACCCGCAACCGCAAAATAGTCAGCAGGCTGAAGCCGCGCGCCAGCAGGAAAACGTGCAGCGCCGCCCACAGGCCGTGATTGCCGAAGGCGGGCGCCAGCGTCAGCAGCGCGACGGCAAAGACCAGAAACGACAGCAACATCATGTTGCGCATGTCGCGCGACCAGGTCGCGCCGATGAAGACGCCATCCATCTGGAACGCCAGCACGCCGCTCAGCGCGGTGAATGCCGCCCAGGGCAAATAGATGTCGGCCACCGAACGGACCTCCTGCGATGTCGTGACGATGGCGACCAGGTTGGCGCCGGCCGACAGCAGCACCAGGGTCGCGGCACCGGCCAGCCCTAAACCCCAGAACAGGGTCAGCCGCACCGCCTGCCGGAAGGGTTGCTCGGCGCGCGCGCCGACGGCACGGCCCGCGAGCTGCTCGGCGGCGGTGGCAAATCCGTCGAGGAAATAGCCGGCGACGAGGAAGAAGTTCATCAACACCGCATTGGCTGCCAGCGTCACCGTGCCGAACTGCGCGCCCTGGCGGGTGAACAGCGCGAAGGCGGCAAGCAGCGAGAACGAGCGGATCATGATATCGCGGTTGAGCGACAGCATGCGCAGGAAGGCGGCCATGTCGAGCAGCCGATGGCGCGGCAAGGGCGGGGTCGCGCGGAAGCGACGGACCACGATGGCGAGACCCAGCAGCATGGCCAGGAATTCGCCCGTGACCGTTGCCCAGGCAACGCCGGCAACGCCCCAGCCAAGCTTCAGGCCAAGCAGGAAGCAGAGCGCGATGTTGATGCCGTTGAGCACCAATTGCAGCACAAGGCCGAGCCCGCCCTCGCCACGCCCCAGCACATAGCCGAGAATGGCGTAGTTGATCAGCGAGAACGGTGCGGCAAGCAGCCTGATCCTGATGTAGACGCCCATCGCCTCGCTGACGCGCGGTTCGGCGCCCATGAACCACTGGCCGCCGATGGCGATCAACGGCGAAAGCGCCGCCAGCACGACACCGGCAACGACCGCGATCAGCACGGCGCGCCAGAACACCGCCTGTTCCTCGAGCGCGTCGCCACGCCCGAAAGCCTGGGCGACGAGGCCGGTGGTGCCCGAACGCAGAAAATTGAAGCTGGTGAAGACGACGTCGAAAACAAGTGCGCCCGCCGCAAGGCCGCCGAGCAAAGCAGCGTTACCGAACTGGCCGACAACAGCCGTGTCGACCAGGCCGAGCATCGGCGTGGTCAGATAGGCGAGCGTCATCGGCACCGCTATGGCGAGCACGGAACGGTTGGTAACGACAAAAGCTCTGGCGTCGACTGGAGTTGCGCCGTTGTCCAAGGGATTGCTGCCTTGCTGATTTGCGGCTTGATCGAAGAGCCGATGTGCCCCATTTTCCGGCCACCGCGCAATCATTCTTCCCGCGATGGCCAACCGAAATCCCGGTCTGGCGCGAAGCCGCCGGATTCCGTTCATGCCCCTGCAGATCGTCCACCACCCCGACTACGACGCCGGCTTTGCCACCAACCATCGCTTCCCGATGAGCAAGTATCCGCTGCTGATGGAGGCTTTGCGCGCACGCGGCCTGGCCAGGCCTGACGCGCTCAACGCCGCGGATCCCGCACCGGCATCATGGCTGAGGCTTGCCCATGCGGCCGACTATGTCGACCAGGTCATCAACTGTTCAGTGCCGGAAAAAATCGAACGCGAGATCGGCTTTCCGGTCGGCCCGCGCGTTTCGCGCCGCGCGCAGCTTGCGACCGGCGGCACGATACTGGCCGCGCGGCTCGCCTTGCGCCATGGCATCGCCTGCAACACCGCGGGCGGCAGCCATCATGCGCGGCGCGCGCAAGGCGCCGGCTTCTGCACCTTCAACGACGTTGCCGTCGCCTCGCTGGTGCTGCTCGACGAGGGTGCCGCACAAAACATCCTGGTCGTCGATCTCGATGTGCATCAGGGCGACGGTACGGCGGATATTCTGAGCGACGAGCCAGGTGTATTCACCTTCTCCATGCATGGCGAGCGCAACTATCCCGCGCGCAAGATCGCCTCCGATCTCGACATCGCGCTTGCCGACGGCACGGGCGATGCCGCCTATCTCCGGAGGCTGGCCACGATCCTGCCGGAGCTGTCGGCCCGGGCGCGCTGGGACATCGTTTTCTACAATGCCGGCGTCGACGTCCATGCCGAGGACCGGCTTGGCAGGCTGGCGCTTTCCAATGACGGCCTGCACGCTCGCGACGAGATGGTCATCGGCCATTTTCGTGCGCTCGGCATTCCGATCTGCGGCGTCATCGGTGGCGGCTATTCCACTGATGTTCCGGCCCTTGCCGCACGGCACGCCATCCTGTTCGAGGTCGCCTCGGCCTATACCTGAAAGTCACTTCCGATAGTTGGCGATCCTGAGCAGGATGAAGGCCGGCACGACGATCGCGGCCCCAAGCAGGATGTAGCCGAGGAAGCGGTCAATGGCGTGGAAGCCCAGGTTCCAGAGATCGATGAAGAACTTCTGGATGCCGTAGAAGACATCCATCGGCGACCAGCCGAAGGCATTCATGACAAGGCCGACGAGGAACGACACCACCAGCAGCTTCAGGATCACCCTGAGCGGCGAGTCGCCGAGAAAGCGTGTCAGTGCGGACAAGGTCGTCTCCCGATTGAGATGCCCAGACTCACGGGCACGGCCCAGAGATACGTGCTTGGCGGCTTTCCATCAAGCCAGCGCGGTTGGTGCCCGGGCTGGAACAGGCGATCGAGACTCCGAGCTTCAGACGGCCCGCAATTCTTAAATATAGGTAAACAAGATCATTTTAATTTGTTGAAAATAAAGCACAAAATCGTCATTTTCGAATTTTGCGCAATGTGCGTGCAATTTTCACCTGCGAGACAGTCGGCGTCTTTCAGGTGACTGGTTGCGCGGCGCTCCGACCCCCTGCCACAGCTGGCGAACGCCAGTCTCAGGACCGTGCAACCATCCCTGAAAGACACCAAACAGGAGCCCTGACCGCCCCAGCGGCCAAGCTCCCCGGGAGTTAACCTGCGTGTCGATTGCTGGATGCGCGTTTGTGTTGGAGTAATGCTGTGTCCTCTCAAGTAAAGATCGTCCTGACGGCGGCTAGCCTCGCCTTTTGCCTTCTCGGGCCGGCGATGGCCGCCGACCTTTCACCCACCTACAACGACCCGCCCGCCTTCCAGTGGAGCGGCGCCTATGTCGGCGTGCATGGCGGCACGGCGTTCACCGGGATGCCAAACCCGTTTGCAGGCCGCAATGGCTTCAGCGGCGGCGTCCAGGCCGGCTACAACCAGCAGATGGGTCCCACCGTTCTCGGCGCCGAGATCGAAGGCTCCTATCTGGGCGGCGCCGAACACGACGTCCAGGGCGGCAAGATCAAGGAGAAATGGCGCGGCGCCGCCAAGGCCAAGGCAGGATTGAGCTTCGACCAGACGCTGCTGTTTGGCACCGGCGGCGTTGCCCTGACCAAATTCGACAAGGGCGACAACGTCAGCAGCGCCGATGGATGGAAGGTCGGCTACCTCCTGGGCGCCGGCATCGAGCAGGGCTTCGCCGGCGGGCTGTCCGCCAAGGTCGAGTACGACTATGTCCGCACCCGCGGCGTCGAGACGACATCGGCTCTTGGCACGTCGAAGACGACGATCGGCAGCCATGAACTGAAGGCCGGCATCAATTACCGGTTCTAGAACCGAGCGAACCGGATTGCACGATGCCGCTGGGCGTCGCGCAATCCGGTGTCTCGATATCCACCGCACAGCGGCTTTTTCCGCAATGGCGCCCTTCCCACGCGTCGCTGCAATGTCGATGCAATCTTCGCGATCTAGGTCCGCGCGTGAATTTTCACCATGGGAATCTGTTCCGATATGTCCACGCATGGCGCCAGCCTCCTGACCCAGGCCCCGAAGATCGTCTTCATCGCAATCGCGCTCGCAGGCTGTGCCTCCGACATCATGAAAAATTATGTCGGGCAGCCGGTCGAATCGGTCGTCCTCGATTATGGTCCGCCGACGGCGATCGTCGATCTTGGCCAGGGCGAGCGCGCCTATCAGTGGCGCAAGGTGTCGACGTCAGCGGTTTCCGGGACATCGAGCGGCGAGGTTCGCGAGACAAAACACGGAACCGTCTATGAAGAGACCGAGACGCCCGGCTATATCGAGCGTCAGGAATGCTTCTACACATTCTATGCCCGCGCTTCCGGCGGTCGCTGGTTCATCACCAATTTCCGCCAGCCAAAGCTGGAATGCGAATGAACTGCCGCGGCCGCGGACCCCCGACCGGCCGCGGATAAAGGAGAATATTCATGCGCGTCCTGTTGATCGAGGACGAACCGGAAATGGCCTCCGTGCTCAAGGTCGCTCTCGAGCGTGTGGACATCATCGTCGACCATGCCGCGACATTGGCCGATGCCGAGGCGATGGCCCGCCTGGGCTATCACGACGCGGTGGTGCTGGACCGCCGGCTACCGGATGGCGACGGTCTCAGCCTCATACCGCGCCTGCGTGCCTTGCATCTGGAAGTACCTGTCATCGCATTGACGGCGATGAGCGGGCTGGACGACCGGGTCGCCGGGCTCGATGCCGGGGCCGACGATTACATGGTCAAGCCCTTCGCCACGGTGGAACTCGTCGCGCGGCTTCATGCCTTGCACCGGCGCTCGTTCACATCGCGCGCCAACCAGACAATGGTCGGCCGCCTCACCTATGATTTCCGCCATCGCGAGGCGCTGATCGAGGACCAGGCGCTCGATCTGCCGCGGCGCGAGAGGCTGGTGCTGGAAACGCTGATCCGCCGGCCGGGCCGGACCATCATGCGCAGCGCGCTGGAAGAGGCTGTCTATGCCCTCGACGACGAGATCGGCTCCAATGCGCTCGATGCGCATATTTCGCGGCTGCGCCGCAAGCTCGACGATGTCGCCGCCGGCATCGAGATCCGGGCGATCCGCAATCTCGGCTATCTCCTGCGGGCGGTCTCGTGAAAAAGGTCCGCACCGGCTCGCTGCAATGGATCCTGGTCCGGCGGCTGATCCTGCTGCAGGCGGCGACGCTGCTCATCTTCATCGTGCTTTGCGCGGCAGCCCTTTGGATCGCCAATCCGCGCCTTTTGATCGACAACGAGGCCGCCGTCGCGGCCGTCAAGGATGCCGTCGACCGGGACAAGGACGGCAGGCTGATCGTGCGTGAAACGGAGGAACTCACCGCGTTTCGCGAGAGCTTCCCCAATGTCTGGTACCTCGTTCGCGATGGCAGCGGCGAGAGCGTCCGTGCCGGCAACATACCCGACATCTACACCAAAGGCTTCGACGAGTTGCTTGACGCGGCCGATCACGCCACGATCGGGTTCTCCGACAAGGACATGCGGCCGGAAGCCTATATCGAAAACGCTTCGACCAAGGCCGGCATGGTGCAGATCATCGCCGCGACGCAGTCGTCGCGCCAGCAAACCGACGGCCTCGAAATCAACATTTCGGCCACCGTCGAAGTCGCCCGCAATCCGGACGGCAGCAGGAACTGGGAGCGCGCCCTGCCGGCGCTCGCGCTCGTCATCGCGATCCTGCTTTTGCCCATCATTCTCGTCATGGGCACGACGACGCTGGTGACGACGCCAGCCGTGGTGCGCCGTTCCTTCGCCGGCCTTGTCGAAACGGTCCGCCAGGCGGCGCGCATCGACATCGGCACCCGCGCCATGCAACTGCCGGTCAAGCAGGTGCCGCAGGAAATCGCGCCGCTCGTGCATGCCTTCAACGAGGCGCTTGCCCGCCTCGCCCAGGGTTACGACCGCCACAACCGTTTCCTCACCGACGCGGCGCATGAACTGCGCACGCCGATCGCCATCCTGCGCACACGCGCCGAACTTTTGAAGCAGGAACCGCAGAGCGCGCGACTGCTGCGTGACATCGAACGCCTGTCGCATCTTGCCCAGCAACTGCTCGACCATCAGTTGCTCGACCGCCCGTCGGACCAGCGCCAGATCGTCGATCTCGACGATCTCGTCAGCCGGGTGGCGGCCGACTTCGCACCGCTCGCCATCGAGGCCGGCTATGACCTTGCCTTCGAACCGTCGCCAAACAAGGCCCGAGCAGAGATCAATGTCCTGCAGATCGAGCGGGCGCTCGCCAACCTAGTGCGCAACGCAATCGAGCATGGCGGCGGCGGCGGCACGATCACGATCGCCATCGACGCGGCCGGTGGCATCGAGGTGCGCGACGAGGGGCCGGGCATTCCCGCGGAAGAGCACGAGAACGTCTTCGAGCCCTTCTACCGCTTGCAGCCGCAGTCGCGCGGCGCGGGGCTGGGACTGAACCTCGCCCGGCAGATCGCGCTGCTGCATGACGGGACGATCCGCATCCTGACGGGCTCCTGGCGCGGCGCCCGCATCCGCATGGAGTTGCCGGTGCGTTCGTGACGTGCCGAGCCCATCGCGTCGGCCGGCCGATGATCCGATGTCGATCCCTGGCTTATCTGTTTTCTAACCAATTGCCGCTATTGCCATGGCAAGAGCGGGAGCCAGGCTTTGGTGGGAACGGGAAAAATCGGCGCGCACCGCGCGGTCACGCTGTCGGTCGTCGTGCCATGCTACAACGAGCGCGACGGCGTGGCCGAGCTTCACCGACGCGTCAGCGCCGTATGCCTCGAGCAAGGCCGTTCCTACGAGATCGTGCTTGTCATCGATGGGGCGACCGACGGCACCCGCGAGGCCATTTTCGAACTGGCCGAAAAGGACGACCATGTGGTCGCCATCGACCTTGCCCGCAATTACGGCCACCAGATCGCCTTGAGCGCGGGGCTGGAATTCTGCCGCGGCGAGCGCATCCTCATTCTCGACGCCGATCTCCAGGATCCGCCAGAACTGCTCGGCGCGATGATGGCGAAGATGGATGAAGGCTTCGACGTCGTCTACGGCCAGAGGGTCAAGCGCGACGGCGAAGGCTGGTTCAAGCTGGCCTCCGCCTCGATGTTCTACCGCCTGCTCGGCCGGATGGTCGATGTCGAGATCGCACCGGACTCCGGAGACTTCCGGCTGATGAGCCGCCGGGCGCTCGACCATCTGAATGCGATGCCCGAACGCTACAGGTTCATTCGCGGCATGGTGAGTTGGATCGGGCTCAGGCAGGTCGCCTTCCCTTACGAGCGGCACCGGCGCTTCGCCGGCACCACCCACTATCCGCTGAAGAAGATGATCCTGCTGGCGGTCGACGCGATGACCAGCTTTTCGATCGTGCCTTTGCGGTTTGCCTCGATGCTGGGGATAATGTTCGGCCTGCTCGGCCTGGTCGTGCTCGGCTACACGCTGATCGAATGGTCCAGGGGCAACGTGGTGCCCGGCTGGACGAGCCTTGCCGCGATCATGCTGATCCTGGGCAGCGTCCAGCTTCTAGTGCTCGGCATTTTCGGCGAGTATCTAGGCCGCATGTACATGGAGACGAAGCGGCGGCCGCTGTATTTCGTCAACGAAATCGTTTCGCGCGACCAGCCGGCCAAGGACAGCGACCTGCCCGTCCATCGCCTGCAGGAGATGGCGAAAAGAGCCGCGCGTGGCTGAGGCGAAGGGCGAGCGGATGCAACGGGAACGGCATGGGCAGGATGCGGTCGGCTCTTCCGTTTGATGTCTCGCGGATGCTGCGCTTTGGCGCCGTCGGGCTTCTCTACACGACGCTCGGCCATACACCAGTCGTGGCGGCGACGCCGCCACCTGGAGCCGCGACATGAACCAGTCCACAGCAATCGCGGCGGCGAGGCCGTCGCTCGGGGACGCGCAACGCATCAGGCTGATACTCTGCCTTCTCTGCGCCTGCCTGGTGGCCTATCTGCTTGCCACCTTGGCCAGCGCGATGCTTCAGGATCCCGACAGTTGGTGGCAGGTGAAGGTCGGATTGGACTTTCTGGAAAACCGGACGTTTCCCGTCGTCGACCCCTATTCCTATACGTTCGCCGGTCAGCCCTGGATCGCCAAGGAATGGCTGGGGCAGGTCTTTCTGGCCCTCGCCTACCGTGCCGGCGGCTGGAATGGCGTCGTCACACTGATCATCGCCACGGTCAGCCTGACGGTCTTCCTGATGGGATGGTTCCTCAGCGCATGGCTGAAGCCGACACTGGCGATAGCGCTGGCCTTCGCCGCGGCTTTGCTGATCGCCCCGATCTATACGGCCCGTCCACACGTCTTCACCTTGCCGATCATCGTCGTCTGGACGGCAATGCTGTTTGGCGCCGCGCAGGAAGAGAGAGCCCCGCCCCCGTGGCTGCTGGTGCTTGTGGTCTTGTGGGCCAACCTTCATGCCACGTTCACCCTGAGCTTCGTCATCGCTGCCTTCGCCGGGCTCGATCTCCTGGCGCGCTCGGGCCTGTCGAAACCCGCCCTCCTGGCAAAATGGGTTGCTTTCGGCCTGCTCTGCCCGCTGGTCAGCCTGATGCATCCCTATGGGATGAAAGCCATCCTGGCGACGTTCACGGTGGCCTATGGCAACGAGGCGGTGCCACTCATCCTGGAGTGGCGGGCGTTCAACGCGCAGGAGCAGATCCTCCAGGAAGCGGTGATGCTGTTGGCGCTTTTTGGACTTTTGGTATCGAGGCTGCGGATCGGTTGGGCCAAGGCAGTGTTCATCGTCTTCGCCTTGCATGTCTATCTCGCCCATCTGCGGTTCGTATATCTGCCCTTCCTGCTGATCCCCTTGGTGATCGCGGTCGAAGTCGCCCGGCAATACCCCTCGGTCTCGACCCCGACCTGGCTGGCGGAAAAGCGTGACGGACTGGAAAGACTCTTCGCCAGCCAGTTTTACGCGATCTGCGGCGCAATCGCTGTCCTGCTGATCGGTGCGGTCGTCATCCTCGGCAGTGCCTACCAGGTGGCGCCGAGCCCGAAGACAGCGGCCAACGGCGCCCTCGCATACGCACGCGATCACCAGCTTTCCGGCAATGTGCTGAATTCCTATAATTTCGGCGGCACGCTGATCTTTCACGGCATCAAGACCTACGTCGACGGCAGGACGGACCAGCTGTTCCTCGGCGGCTTCACGAAAGCCGAGGACGCGACGGGACACAGCGACGGAAAACCGCTGCTCGAGGCCCAGTTGAAGAAATACGCCATCGGCTGGGCACTCCTTACGGCCGACGATACCCGCATCCCATTCTTCGCGGAGTTGGGCTGGAAGCGAGCCTATGCGGACGACGACGCCGTGATCTACCTGCCTCCCGCCTGATCTACAGCCTCCGTTCGAAACCGGTTTCGTCAGCGTTCGAAGATCTGGCATCTGCCTTGACATGGATGTTGCAGTGCAGCAAACTTGTGTTGCAGAGCACAGTCCGTGAAACCTACGAGCCACGATTTTTCGAACGACGGGGACATCGCCGCATGAGGAGCATGTCAGGTTCCGCCGCACGGCTGCCAAGGGCCACGGCGTACGGACCCGCCGAATGAACTACAGGCGTGATATTGATGGCCTGCGGGCCGTTGCGGTGCTGCCCGTCGTGCTCTTCCATTTCGGCGTATCGGCCATTCCCGGCGGCTTCACCGGTGTCGATATCTTCTTCGTCATATCGGGCTATCTGATCAGCGGCAGCCTGCTCGACGACCTCGAGCGCGGCCAGTTCTCGATCGGCCGCTTTTACTGGCGCCGCGCGCGGCGCATCCTGCCGGCGCTGACCTTCGTCATCCTGCTCGCCAGTGTCGCCGCCTGGTTCATCCTCCTGCCGTCGGATCTCCACGAGTACAGCCTCAGCGTGATCGCGGCCTCGACCTTCTGGTCGAACATCTATTTCTGGAAAACGACCAACTATTTCTCCATCGACGCGGAACTACGGCCGCTGCTGCACACATGGTCGCTTTCGGTCGAGGAGCAGTATTACATCTTCGCACCGGTCCTGGTGTATCTGATCTACCGATACGCCTCGAAGCGCTGGCTGACGATATTGCTGCCGATTGCCGTAGGCAGTTTTGCCCTGGCGGTCATGGCAACCACGCTGGCGCCGACCGCCGGCTTCTACCTGTTGCCGACGCGCATCTGGGAGCTGGCGCTGGGCGCCATGCTGATGCTGAGAAAGCCGCCGGCGCTTGCCAGCCGTCCGCTGACTGAACTGATCGGGCTGGCCGGTTTTGGCCTGATCGCCTTCGGCTTTCTGACGATTTCGGAAAGCGATCCGTTTCCGGGCTACAATGCCCTGTTTCCCTGCATGGGAACGGCGCTGCTCATCTATGCTGGCCAGCCCCATGCGGACAGGCCGGTCCCCGTCGCCACGCAGGTGCTGCGGCTCGCACCGCTGGTGTGGATCGGCCTTATCTCCTATTCGCTCTACCTCGTTCACTGGCCGATCAATTCGTTCGTCCACTATCTCTCGCTCAAGGCCATCGGCGTGCCGACGATCATGGCGATGATCGTGGCAAGCGTCGCGCTTGCCACGTTCTCGTGGAAATATGTCGAGCAGCCCTTCCGCCAGAAGCGAGCCTTCACCGCCCCCCTGCCCATCTTCGCCTTCTCGGCCGCGGCGATCGCCCTGCTGTGCGTCGGCGGCCTGGCCGGTGCGCTGGGCAAGGGTTTTCCGCAACGGTTCCCGGATTTCTCGACGGAACGGGTCCTGGTGGGTGACTGGCGCAATGGCGTCTGTTTCAACGAGGGCGCGAGCCGGATCGAGAACTGGAACCTCGCCGACTGCACCCGAACGCACGGCTTTCCCACCAATGTGCTGCTGTGGGGCGATTCCTTCGCCGCGCACTACGTGTCGGGGCTGGAAGCCAATGCGCAGAAAATCCAGGCCAATATCATCCAGTATACCTATGCCGGCTGCCCGCCCAATCTGAGCTACTTTTCCTATGCCCGGCCGGCCTGCACGCGTTTCAACGAACGGGCGTTGTCGATCATCCACGATGCCAACATCCAGGCGGTGATCCTGAGCGGCCGGTGGACCGACTATCAGGCACGGGGCTTCGACGGCCTGCAGAAGACAGTCGACCGGCTGCGCGACATGGGCGTCAAGGTCTATGTCATCGGCCAGTCTCCGGAGTTCATCGCCGACGTCCAGAAAATCGCCTTCTTCGCAAGAAGGGAGCACGTCGCGAACACATCCTGGCCGATGGCCATGGATCCGGACATCAACAAGCAGGTGCTGCCATTCGTCAAAGGGGCGACTTTCATCGACCCGCTGGCCTATCTGTGCGACGCGGCCGGCTGCTCCTATGCCGACGCCGGCACCAGGCAGTTTCTCTACTTCGACTACGGTCATTTCTCGTCCGCCGGCGCGACGCTCGCCATCTCGAAATACTGGCCAAGCTTTGCCGCCAGCAACAAAGTCGCCAAGGCAAAATAGGAATCACGGCCAGCGCCGAGGACCAGCGAAAGCGTTTGTTCGAGGGAACCGCTTTGCGATTGCCCGAAGGCCGAACCTCATGGTAACGAGGGCACGCGCGGGTATGATGTAATGGTAGCCTGTCAGCTTCCCAAGCTGAACGCGCGGGTTCGATTCCCGCTACCCGCTCCAGCTTGCGGACAGGGACCGCAACTCCTGAGCCTGTCTGATTGAAATTGGGATTGGTTTCCGCCACGTCGCGTCTCCTGGGGCGGGAGCGCAATGCGGTCTCTTAACCGGGCGCGCCTTTTGCTGGTTGCACCCGATATCATTCAAACTGGCGTAAAGATTCGGTCAGGCAACTCTATTCTTGTAAGGACGCGCTTGCCCGCATTCCTGATCGCCTGTTCGAATGATGCCAGCCTCTTGGGTTCGGCGCATTTTTGCCCCAGCCGGCGGCAACCCACATACCCCAACAAACCGCCGGTTAGGCCCGGCTGCTGACCAAGTGCCCCAATCGTCAACCGCCGGGCCGCCAGGGCTTATGCTCCATGCAGAGGAAAGCGCGGAATTGGTCGATCCGCCTGGCGTGATGGCGCGACGCCGGCGCCATGCTGGTGCCGGTTTTTCAGGTAGCCCGCAAAGATCGACAGCTTCTTTTCATAACCTATGCGCACCATAGCTTTGCAGCTGTCGCATCTGAAGCTTCCGATTGTGCGGAGCCAGGAACCAGGCCTTGCCATAGGGTGTGAGCAGGCCGGACAGTGGAACTCCATCGTCACGTCGCTCAGTTCATCGCACAAAGCCATTTCCGTATTTCTCCCAACCGGTGTCCCATTGAGAACAAACAAGAGTGGCGGAAAATGTTCCAGGCTGGGCCTTCTGGCGGATCGGGAAGGGACTTCAGTCCTTTGATGGAGGCCGGACTTGACGCCCCAGCGGTCGATCGCGGTCCACATGAGCCCCGGGAACAGGCCGCTTCAACCGACATGCGGGTCGACAAGGAACGACGCGGCAATCAGGTCGTCGCCCTCGATACGCCCGTGGACATCCTCCAGAAGGGCAGCCACCTTCTGGAATGTCTCGATCTCGCCGTCTGTAATGTTCGCTTCGAGCATTCGGGTCTTGAGATCGACGACGCGCGACGCCAAAGCCTCGGAATTCCCAACCTCACGATGTGACATGGTGATACCTATCGCAATTCCTCGTAAAGCCCGCCGCCAATGAAGGCGACGAGCTGTTACATCAGATCAGTTGTAGACCTTGATGATCTTACGCGTGCTCGGTTCCACAAGAACCGTCCGGTTGTCGATCACAACGTAGCGGTATTTGACGTTCGGAACCTCGTGCAACTCGACCGTATCCGGCAGAGCTGTGCCGACGTTGAGTTCCACTCCCGGAAGCTTGACGGAAGCCAGCGGCTGCTTCTTCACGTATTCGCGTACTACGGTATCCTGCTCAGGTGTGATGACAACATCCTCCGCGGCCACTGCGCCAACGCCGGCAAGCAGGACGAGCGCCGCCGCGGCGCTGGTTAGATGCATTCTCATAATTTTCTCCTCTTGTAATCTGACGACAGCGGGACCTTCCGCCCGCCGCTGTTCCGAACTTACCGCCAGCGGCATGGTTCCCTGACGGCGGACTTCAGTCGGATACTGGTCGGACCAAAGGCCCATCTTACTCTCGCGCGGCCCTTTGGAGGGAACTTAAGTCAGGAAAGACGCTTAGTGGCCCATGGGCACACATGGCGTTGAAATCTTCGCCAAACCGGTTTCACCGGACCATCTATCCGATGATCCGTTGGTGGCGACCCATATATCAAACAGGATTTTAGAGGCGGCTGAGAATTCCGAGACAGCGGCGAAGTCAGAGCGGGCAGGGGCGACTGAGGCGACTGAGGCGACTGAGGCGACTGAGGCGACTGAGGCGAACAAAACTCCACGTATCGGAGCGGTAGGAAACAAAGACGAGGTATTGCACAATGAAATTTCGAACCCTCTAGTCCGGATGATCCTGACAGCCTACCGCAGTGACTTTTTCCCCATCCTTTTACTCCTTGCGAACTATACGCTGTTTGCGTTGGGTGCGGCTCTGTTCGTTCTTCTAGTGTGGATCGTGTATGCTGCCTAGAAAGGCGCAAAATAGGGTGCCGTCAATCGGAGCTTCCTAGAAGGACTTTCCAGCCCGCATCCTGGCCCGAGCAATGGCAAGCTGTGTTTCCGTCCTCGCGTACGTTGTCTGGGCCATGTTGTCAGCCGCGATAGTAGCCCCAAAAGTAATGTTATCAGTGACTTATATCACGATTGGCTAAAAGCTCGACAAGGCTGGCCTTGAAGGAATGGTATCGAAGCGCCGCGACAGCAAGTCCGCGGCGGCCCGTCGACGACTGGCTGAAGGCGAAATGCTACCCGGTCGATCAATACGAGTTGCTCGGCGTCGAGCGCAAGGCTCGAAGGCCGGCCTTTGCCCTGATGGCGGATCGGGCGACCGGCCGCTATGTCGGGTCGGCCTTCATCAATTCCAGCCGGCCATCCGCGAGCGGCTATGGAAGCGGGTCCAGGAACATGCCGGGCCGCCGCCGAAGGGGATGAGGCGGCCGGCGACGCAATGGGTCAGGCCTGACTTGATCGGCCGCGTGAAGCGCGTACGGGGCGACCTCCGCCACGCTTCGCAGCAGGATTTCCGTGAGGAATGAGCATGCGAGGTAGCTACCATTGGATATCGGACCATTTATCCGACGATCCGATCAGTGACCACGTACTGTTGATCATTGAAATGGCTGTGGATGCGAAACGGGCGGCTGAGGCCAGGCATTCCTGGCGAAGAGATCGATGAAGAAATTGGCACGATCTACAGATTCATGATGCAGGGATTGCGCTAGTGGAGCGCTGGGAACCGAGTTCGGTAATCCACGTTTTTTCCCAAGGTCATGCTGAATGACCCAACGACGGAGGAAACAATGAATATCAAGATGCTCACAATGGGCGCGATGGCGCTTGCGATGATGACCGGTTCGGCTCTTGCCGCCGGCAACACATCTGCACTCGACGATCCGGCAAAGATGTCGCCGTTCTTCACCGATGCCGGCATGAAAACTTTGAAGACGGAAAAGGATTTCAAGGCCGCATGGACGGCCATGAAACCCGATGAACAGAAAGCGGTGTTGAAAGATTGCGGCGATACCACGCTCAACAAGTCGCACGCAGATTTCTGCGCCATGGCAAAGAAGATGGGCGGCTGAATCTAGACTGGACTCGAAGGCGGGCCTAGGTCCGCCTTCGAGTAACGGCGGCTCGTGTCGTGCCTACAATTCCTCAGCTATAAAGGCTTCCCGGCCCGCATCATGGCCCGAGCAATGGCAAGCTGTGTCTCCCTCCTCGCGTCCTTTGTCTGGGCCATGCTGTCCGCCGCGATGGGTAGCAAAAAAATGTAATGTTATCAGTGTCTTATGTCACGATTGGCTAAAGGCCCGACAAGGCTGGCCTTGAAGGAATGGCATCGAAGCGCCGCGACAGCAAATACCACAGGCGAAATGCTACTCGGTCGACGAATGCAAGCTGCTCGGCGTCGAGCGCAAGGCTGGAAAGCCGGCCTTTGACCTGATGGCGGATCGGGCGACAGGCCGTTATGTCGGGGGCCATCCGAGAGCGGTTGTGGGAGCGCGTCCGGGAGCACGCCGGGCCGGGGCCGAAGGGCATGAAGCATCCGGCGACACAATGGGTGAAGCCCGCAATCATCGGCCGGATAAAGCACTTGCGCGGCGAAGAAGACTTACGGCATGGTTCCCTTCAGGATTTGCGGGAGGAAGATCATGCCAATTCGGCGAAAGGCGACTGAAGCCGGCATTTTCGACGCAACCGAATTGGCACTCTTCGGCAGGGTTTTCGACAAGCTGAAACTTGAGCATCCGCCACCGGACACCCTCGACATGATCGCATCGCGGGTTATCGCAAATTATATGGCCGGCATCAAAGACGAGGCTGAACTCGTCTCGCTTTCGCGATGGCCGCTCGGTCGCTAGGAATCGTCGAGGCGGCCCGGCAGCCTTCAGGTTGACACAGGATGACTAGCCGGGCCGCGCCGGCCGTTTGAGGAAGCCGGGCGAAGAGCCAAAATCCTACTCTCCTGTCGTCTCATTTCAATTGAAAATGAATGTACGATTTTTACGGTGTTGTGATTACCTAAAGCAACTTGCCCGCGCGCATCATGGCCCGGGCAATGGCAAGCTGTGTCTCCGTCCTGGCACGCAGCGGTGGCCGGCCTTTTCGTCAACGGGTCGTCACAGCCAGACGCGGAGCCACACCCGCTCGCGCCAGCAACGCACATGACGGCGTCCATGGCGCCAATACCGACGGCAAACCCTTCTCCAGCCGCGGCGCCGCCGCCGCCTCTCTCCGTAATAGCGATCTCCGTAGTAGCGATGATGCCAACGACGGTGAGAGACCTTTTCCACTTCGAGGTCGTCATCGCCTTCGAAGACAGCCGGATCCGGCTTGTCTAGTTCATCGAGAATTCCGTCGCCCTGAGGAATGCCGGCAACCGCGCTGCCAGGTCCGGCTATGCCCGCAAACGCCACGGCTCCCGCAACGCCCAGCATTCCTGTAAGAAACAACCGACGTTCCATCAAAACCTCCCGAGTTGTTGACATCGGCACCTCGTTCCCTCGCCCTAAACGAGCTCCAGCGAGCATGCCGTTTGGCCTGAACGTGTGACTGCACTTCTTGTTCCATCACCCCACTTCGCGCAGGATGAAATCGTGCAGCATCTTGGCGGCCGGCGACAGCGCGCGATTCCTGACCGTGATCAGGCTGTAGGGCCTGACCTCGATGTCGAACTCGGTCTGGACGACATCGATGGCGCCGGCGAGTCCGTCGGGATTCTGGATGAATTTCGCCACCTGCACCGAGACCGGCGCGATGGCGTCGGACTGCGCTACCATGACCAGCGTCAGGAGCAGCGAACTGGTGTTGAGGATCCGGTCCGGCAGCGCGATGTTGCGGTTGAGGAAATTGCTCTCCATCGCCTGACGCAAGGGCGAGCCGCCCGACTGGAAAACCCAGTCATAGGCGGCAGTGTCTTCCAGCCGCACCACACTGCCCCTGGTCAGCGGGTGGCCACGACGCACGATCAGGCAGGCTTTCTCGACGCCGATGACACGCGATTCGAACAGCCGCGGATTGAGATCGTCGGGGATGCGCGCAATGATGAAATCATGGCGCGAGGCGATCAGTTCGCGCGCCAGCACATTCGAGGTCTCGACCTGCATGGTGATCTCGATGCGTGGATAGATGCGGCGGATTTCGCGGATCGCCGGCACCGCCAGTTCGATCGCCGGCGCCGTCACCGCACCGAGAAACACGGAACCGCCCTTGCCCGCCTTGAGCTCGGAAATCTCGCGATCGACCTCGCGCATCTCCAGCAGGATCGAACGCGCACGCCTGGCCAAGGCCTTGCCGTAGGGCGTGAGCGTGATGCCGCGCGGCAGCCTCTCGCACAGCTTGACCGCGAGCACCGCCTCCATCTCGGCAATCATGCGCGATGCCGCCGGCTGCGAAATGTTCATGACCTGCGCCGCCGCGCTCACCCGACCGTGATCGTCGAGCGCGACGATCATGCGCATATGACGCAGGCTGAGGCCGCTGCGCAGCAGGGTTTCGCCATCGCCTGGGGTCTCGTTGTAATCATTTGAACCCGCAGCCGGATTCCGTAACGCCGCCATGGTTTTTCCTGCCTCCGCCCGCCGCCCGCAGGCATTTGCCAGCAGCCCGTCAAGCGTCATAACATATACCACTTGCGGTATAGCAACCATCAAAGATCGCATTTGACAGTTATGGCAAAAGGACGGCAACGTCAGCCCGTTCCGAGACGCAACGGTCGCCAACGATAAAATCGTATCGATTGAAATCAGCGGCTCGGGGCCATGGGAGGATACCGGAGATCGATATGACGGCAGCAGTGCGTCGGCACTTCTGCACGATTGCGCGGCCCGCGACCCCCGGGGTGCTGCGTCCATCAACCAGGGAGAGTTACGTGAAAATCATCAAGACACTGGCCGCAGTCGCGGCGCTTGGCATCGCTGCCATGACCTATTCGTCGGCGCACGCGGCCGACAAGGGTCTCGTCGGCGTGCTGATGCCGACCAAGACTTCGCAGCGCTGGATCAATGACGGCGACGCCGTCAAGTCCCAGCTCGAGGCTCTCGGCTACACCGTCGACCTGCAATATGCGCAGGACGACATCCCCAACCAGCTCAGCCAGCTGGAGAACGAAATCACCAAGGGCCCGAAGGCGCTGATCATCGCCTCGATCGACGGCACCACCCTGTCGGATGCGCTGCAGAAGGCCGCTGACGCGGGCGTCGTCGTCGTTGCTTATGACCGCCTGATCAAGAAGACCGCCAATGTCGACTATTACACCACCTTCGACAATTTCGGCGTCGGCGTGATCCAGGCGAATTCGCTGGTCAAGGGCCTCAAGGAGCGCTTCCCGAACACCAAGCCGTGGAACGTCGAACTGTTCGGCGGCTCGCCCGACGACAACAACGCCTTCTTCTTCTACAACGGTGCGATTTCCGTCCTGCAGCCGCTGATCGACGACGGCTCGATCAAGATCAAGTCCGGCCAGACCGGTATGGACAAGGTCGGCACGCTGCGCTGGCTGGCGGCAACCGCCCAGGCGCGTATGGACAACCTGCTGTCGGCCAACTACTCGGACGGCAGCCGCGTCGATGGCGTTCTGTCGCCCTATGATGGCCTGTCGCGCGGCATCACCGCCTCGCTGCGCGCCGTGGGTTACGGCACGGCCGCTCAGCCCTGGCCGATCGTGACCGGTCAGGACGCCGAGACCGCCTCGGTCAAGCTGATCATCTCGGGCGAGCAGTATTCGACCGTGTTCAAGGACACCCGCGAACTGGCCAAGTCGACCGTCGAACTGGTCGACAAGGTGCTCTCGGGCGGCAAGCCTGACGGCCTCGACACCAAGACCTACAACAACGACGTCAAGGTCGTTCCCTCGATCCTGCTGACGCCGCATGATGTCGACAAGTCGAACTACCAGAAGCTGGTCGTCGACTCCGGCTACATCAAGGCCGAAGACCTGAAGTAATCTCTGTTACGAAGTCTGGGGTCCTGCGCGACGCAGGGCCCCTTTTCGTTCACAAGCGACCCCGGTATTGTTACTGCCGGCCTAGAGCAATTCCAGGAAACGCGCGTAACGCTTTCCCCTGGGAATTGCGTAAAAACAAGAAAGTCTAGGAGCTTGCCCTGATGACCTCGACGATTTTGGAGATGCGCGACATCACCAAGACGTTTCCCGGCGTGAAGGCGCTGTCGAATGTCAACCTCAGCGTCGAGGAAGGCGAAATCCACGCCGTGGTCGGCGAGAACGGCGCCGGCAAGTCGACGCTGATGAAAGTGCTGTCGGGCGTCTATCCCGCGGGCACATATGAAGGCCAGATCATCTTTCAAGGCCAGGAATGCCAGTTCAAAGGCATCCATGACAGCGAACACAAGGGCATCGTCATCATCCACCAGGAGCTTGCGCTGGTGCCGATGCTGTCGATTGCCGAAAACATTTTCCTCGGCAACGAACACGCCAAATACGGCATGATCGACTGGGACGCCAACGAGGCGCGCACCAGCGCGCTGTTGAAGAAGGTGGGCCTCAAGGAGGACCCCAAGACGCTGATCACCAATATCGGCGTCGGCAAGCAGCAGCTGGTCGAGATCGCCAAGGCGTTGAGCAAGGAAGTCAAACTGCTGATCCTCGACGAGCCGACCGCATCGCTCAGCGAGAAGGACAGCCAGGCGCTGCTCGACCTTTTGCTCGAGTTCAAGCGGCAAGGCATGACCTCGATCCTGATCTCGCACAAACTCAACGAGGTGAACCGGGTCGCCGACAAGGTTACCGTCATCCGAGACGGGCGCACCATCGAGACGCTGGCCAAGAAGGATATCTCGGAAGACCGAATCATCACCTCGATGGTCGGCCGTTCGCTCGACGACCGCTATCCGCCGCGGGAACCAAAGATCGGCGAGGTCGTCTTCGAAGTGAAAAACTGGTCGGTCTATCACCCGATTCATGCCGAACGGCAGGTGATCAAGGGCATCGACATCAATGTGCGCAAGGGCGAGGTGGTCGGCATAGCCGGGCTGATGGGCGCCGGCCGCACCGAATTCGCCATGAGCCTGTTCGGCCGCTCCTATGGCCGCCACATCAGGGGCGAGGTGCTGCTCAAGGGCAAGCCGATCGATGTCTCGTCCGTGAGCAAGGCGGTCGAACACGGCATCGCCTACGTGACCGAGGACCGCAAGACTTACGGTCTCAACCTGATCGACCATATCAAGCACAACATCACGCTTGCCAATCTCGGCGGCGTGTCGCGTCACAGCGTGATCGACGATCTGGGCGAACTCGCCGTTGCCAACGATTATCGCAAGAAGACCAACATCCGCGCTTCGAGCGTCTATCAGATGACGGGCAATCTTTCCGGCGGCAACCAGCAGAAGGTGGTGTTGTCGAAATGGCTGTTCGCCGATCCGGATTTGCTGATCCTCGACGAGCCGACGCGCGGCATCGACGTCGGCGCCAAGTACGAAATCTACACGATCATCGCGCGTCTTGCCTCGGAGGGTAAGGCGATCGTGGTCATCTCGTCGGAAATGCCGGAATTGCTCGGCATCACCGATCGCATCTACGTCATGAACGAAGGCCGCATCGTCGGCGAAATGCCCGCGGCGGACGCAAGCCAGGAAAAAATAATGCGCGCCATCGTTCGGGGAGAAGGAAAAGCAGCATGAGCACCGACAGCGCCCCCGCCCCGCAGGGCAACATCGCCGAGGACCAGCGTCCACGCATTGCCGTCTCGGCGCTGACGACGAACCTGCGCGAATACGGTCTCATCATCGCGCTGATCGTCATCATGCTGTTCTTCCAGTTCACCACGTCGGGAACGCTGTTCAAGCCGGTCAACCTCAGCAATCTGGTGCAGCAGAACTCGTTCATCATCGTGATGGCGCTGGGTATGCTGCTGGTCATCGTTTCCGGCTATATCGACCTCAGCGTCGGCTCGGTCGCCGGTTTCATCGGCGCCCTGGCGGCAAACATGATGGTCATCTGGCAGCTCGGGCCGCTCAGCAATCCGCTGGTGGTTTCGATCGTATGCCTCATCGTGGGCGGCCTGATCGGTGCGGCGCAAGGCTATTGGATCGCCTATCACCGAATACCGAGCTTCATCGTGACATTGGCCGGCATGCTGATCTTCCGCGGCATCTGCCAGGCGCTGCTGGGCGGCGGCTCCTCGGTAGGCCCCCTTCCAGACGGCTTCAAGGCGCTGAGCTCCGGCTTCATCCCGGACGTTATCGGCCCGCTGACGTTGATCCCGCCCACGGTGAACGCCGCCGGCAAGACCATCGTGGGCAGCGGCCTGACGCTGCACATGACGACGGTCGTGCTCGGCCTGATCGCCGTGCTGGCCTATGCCTATTTCGGCGTGAGGACACGACGCAAGCGCGAACGCCACGGCTATGAAGCCGAGCCCTTCCCCCTGTTCGTCGTCAAGACGCTGGTCGCCAGCGCGCTGGCGCTGTTCCTGGTCTATGAGTTCGCCAGCTACAGGGGCCTGCCGGTGGTGCTGCTGGTCATGGGCGTGCTGATCTCGCTGTTCGTCTTCGTCACCAAGCGCATGACCATCGGTCGCCGCATCTACGCCATGGGCGGCAACCCCAAGGCGGCGCAGCTGTCTGGCATCAACACCGAGCGGCTGACGCTGCTGGTGTTCATCAATATGGGCGTGCTGTCGGCGCTGGGCGGCCTGATCATCGCGGCTCGCCTTGGCCAGGCCGTGCCGGCGGCCGGTCTGGGCTCAGAGCTCGACGTCATCGCCGCCGTCTTCATCGGCGGCGCCTCGGCGATGGGCGGCGTCGGCCAGGTCATCGGCGCCGTGGTCGGCGGCTTCATCATGGGCGTGATGAACAACGGCATGTCGATCATGGGCGTCAATGTCGACTGGCAGCAGGTGGTCAAAGGTCTGGTCCTGCTCGGCGCCGTGATCTTCGACGTCTACAACAAGAACAAGGCCTGACAGGAACAATTCCAGGAAAGCGCATCGCGGTTTTCCCACGGGAATTGCGTGAAAACAAAATACCGGGAGCGGACCGAACTGCTCCGGCGAGGCAACGAGGAAGGCATACGGGTCACATCGCGGCGCTGCCGGCAACCGACCGGCACGAAGAAGTTCCCTCAAGGAACCAGGCCCCGCGAGCGCAATCCGAACGGAGAATTTCACCCGTGGCATGGGCGACGTCCCAGCCGCGCTTGGGAAGGTTTGCCGCGGCGGCAGCCATGCCAACGCACATGAGAGAGGATTGATCATGCTGATCTCGCAGATTCTCGATGACGCCGAGACCATCCGCGTCGTTGCCCGCAATGGCGGCAAGACCCGGATCATCAACGGCGCCCGCAGCGTCTATTCGCTGGCGATGGAGGCGGCCCGCACCGGCGTCGGCCTGGCCACCCTGATCGAGCGCAAGGGGCTCGGCGAGACGGTCGACCTCGATGCCGCCTACAAGAAGGGGCGGCTGTTGTCGCCGATCAATCACCCCGACCCGGCGCATCTGCACCTCACCGGCACCGGCCTGACCCATCTCGGCTCGGCGGCGACGCGCGATTCCATGCACAAGAAGCTCAGCACCGATGGCGAGGAGCAGCTCACTGATTCCATGAAGATGTTCCGCATGGGACTGGAGGGGGGCAAGCCCGCCAAGGGCCAGGTCGGCGTGCAGCCGGAATGGTTCTACAAGGGCAACGGCACGATGGCCGTGGCGCCGGGTGCCGCACTCCTGTCACCGGCCTTCGCCAAGGACGCCGGCGAGGAACCAGAGATCGCCGGCATCTATGTCATCGGCGATGACGGCGCCGCCTTCCGCGTCGGCTTCACGCTGTCGAACGAGTTTTCCGACCACGTGACCGAGCGGGTGAACTATCTCTTCCTCGCCCACTCCAAGCTGCGCAACGCCTCGTTCGGACCGGAGATCCTGATCGGCGACCTGCCTTCCGACATCCGCGGCACCTCGCGCATCGTGCGCGACGGCAAGACGCTGTGGGAAAAGCCGTTCCTGTCGGGCGAAGCGAACATGTCGCACACCATCGCCAATCTGGAACACCATCACTTCAAATATTCGGCGTTCCGCCAGCCGGGCGACGTGCATGTGCATATGTTCGGCACCGCGACGCTGTCCTTCGCCGACGGCGTCAAGACCGAGGCCGGTGATGTGTTCGAGATCGAGGCCGGGGATTTCGGCCTGCCGCTGCGCAACCCGCTCGAGATCGAAAAACCAGTGAAGGTGGCGGTGAAGGCGCTTTGAGATAGCGCCAATATCCTGGGAGAGAAAATGAACGGGATGGGGCTTGGTTTCATCTTAGCGGGCTTGGCCCTATCCCTCGCCTGTTCTTCCTCCGTGGCTTACAGCGCCGGGCGGCGCCTGCCGCCGACAGGATCCATTTCGAGATCTGCATTTTCTTGTTCGCCTTGAGCGCCGCCATCCCGGCGACCGACAGGCCAGCCACGCATGATGTGCCGGCAGGCAAGTATCTTGCCTGGCGGCAATCGGGGTTCAGCGCGCGGCGCGGAAATGCTTGGAGAGCTTCAGGCCCTGTGCCTGGTAGTTGGAGCCGAGATCGGTGCCGTAGAGCGCCTGCGGCCGCTTCAGCATGTGCTCGTAGACCAGCCGGCCGACGATCTGGCCATGGTCGAGGATGAACGGCACTTCGTGGCTGCGCACTTCAAGCACCGCCCGGCTGCCGGTGCCACCGGCCGCCGAATGGCCGAAGCCCGGATCGAAGAAGCCGGCATAATGGACGCGAAATTCGCCGACCAGCGGGTCGAAGGGCGTCATCTCGGCAGCATAGAGCGGCGGCACATGCACCGCCTCCTGGCTGACGAGAATGTAGAATTCGTCCGGATCGAGCACCAGTTCGCCGGCGCCGCTCTTGTGGATGGGTTCCCAGAAATCGACGACGTCCTGCGCGGCGCGCTTGTCGACATCGACAAGGCCGGTGTGATGCTTGCCGCGATAGCCGACCAGCCCGTCACCGTCGCCCTTGAGATCGATCGACAGCGCGATGCCGCCGCCCGAAATATTCGGGGGCTCGGTGGCGACCAGCATCTGCGCGCGGTGCAATTCATGCAATTCGGCTTCCGAGAGCAGCGCGTTGCCGGTGCGGAAGCGGATCTGCGACAGGCGCGAGCCGGTGCGCACGACGATCGGGAAGGTGCGCGGGCTGACTTCCAGGTAAAGCGGACCGTTGTAGCCGGCGGCGATCTTGTCGAACTCGTGGCCACGGTCGGTCATGACGCGGGTGAAAATGTCGAGCCGCCCGGTCGAACTCTTCGGATTGGCCGAGGCGGACACGGTTGGGGGCAGCGCAAGGCTTTCCAGCAGCGGCACGATGTAAACACAGCCCGTTTCCAGCACCGCGCCATCGGCGAGGCTGAACTCATGCAGCTTCAGTCGGTCGAGTTTGTCGGCAACCCGATGATCCGGACCCGGCAGGAAGGACGCCCGCACCCGCCAGGCCTTGTCGCCGAGCCTGAGATCGAGGCTGGCCGGCTGGATCTGGTCGGCATCGAGCGCGCGCGGCGACTTCAGCGCGCCGGACTGGAACAGCGCCGAGATATCCTGATCGGGAAGAATGCCTGTCTGCCGCAAGGCTCCGCTCCTAGGCCAGACGATTTTCCTGCCGCAGGTTCTCGCCGCAAAACCGTGAAACGCTTTTGCGGAACCTGCTTGGTACAAACCTCTTAATGAAGCCGGCAATTGACGCAAGCGTGGTACGGGTCTAAAGGGTCGTTATCCCGTGGTGATTTGGCCGGTCGGCTTGCAGCCACGTTAAACAAGTCGCTAAAGGACCGTTGGCCGCGAGGCCGTATGGACCGGTTGCGACTTTCGCGACCGGTTTTTTTGTGTCTGGAACAAAAGCAATGAGCAGCAAGAAGCGCAACTGGAAGCCTCAAACAGCCCTCGTGCATGGCGGAACCCTGCGTTCCGGCTTCGGCGAGACCTCCGAGGCGATGTACCTGACCCAAGGCTATGTCTATCAAACGGCGCAAGCCGCCGAAGCCCGCTTCAAGGGCGAGGAGCCGGGCTTCATCTATTCGCGCTACGCCAATCCGACCGTCGACATGTTTGAAAAGCGCATGTGTGCGCTCGAAGGCGCCGAGGATGCGCGCGCCACGGCATCGGGCATGGCGGCGGTGACGGCGGCCCTTCTTTGCAGCGTCAAGGCCGGTGACCACATCGTGGCGGCGCGCGCGCTGTTCGGCTCCTGCCGTTGGGTGGTCGAGACGCTGGCACCGCGCTACGGCATCGAGGCGACGCTGGTCGACGGCACCGATATCGCCAACTGGGAAAAGGCGGTCAGGCCCAACACCAAGCTGTTCTTCCTGGAAAGCCCGACCAACCCGACATTGGAAGTGGTCGACATCGCTGCTGTGGCTGCGCTCGCCAATTCGATCGGCGCGCGGCTTGTCGTCGACAATGTCTTTGCCACGCCTCTCCAGCAGAAGCCGTTGCAGCTCGGCGCGCATATCGTCGTCTATTCGGCCACCAAGCACATCGATGGCCAGGGCCGCTGTCTCGGCGGCGTGATCCTGTCGGACAAGAAGTGGATCGACGAGAATTTGCATGACTATTTCCGCCACACCGGCCCCAGCCTGTCGCCCTTCAACGCCTGGACGCTGCTGAAGGGCCTGGAGACGCTGCCGCTGCGTGTGCGCCAGCAGACGGAGAGCGCCGGCAAGATCGCGGATTTCCTCGCCGAGCAGCCGCAGATTGCCCGCGTCATCTATCCCGGCCGCGCCGACCATCCGCAGGCCGAGATCGTCAAGAAGCAGATGTCGGGCGGCTCGACGCTGATTTGCCTCGACGTCAAGGGCGGCAAGCAGGCGGCTTTCGCCCTGCAGAACGCGCTCGACATCGTGCTGATCTCGAACAATCTCGGCGACGCCAAGAGCCTGATCACCCATCCGGCGACGACCACGCACAAGAATTTAAGCGAAGAGGCGCGCGCCGAACTCGGCATCGGGCCAGGAACGCTCAGGCTGTCGGTAGGCCTTGAGGATACCGACGACCTTCTGGAAGACATCGCGCAGGCGCTGAAGGGCGCCAAATAGGGAGCCGTCGAGGCAGCGTCGTCCGCGCCGCGATCAGGCGCGCGACGACGCCTCTTCCAGTTCGGCGGCCTTGGTGCCGATGATCATCGCATTGCCGCGCCAGTCGACGGCGCCGCCGAGCCAGCCGCGCGCCCACATGGTTGGAAGCATCAAGTCCCGCGCAATCATCGCCGCGACCGTGCGCGGCGACAGGTGCCAGCCCTTGGACCAGGCCAGGGCGCATTCCGGTAGATAAAAGGCCGCCAGCACGGCGATGGCCGTCAGCGGCAGGCTGAAGCCGGCGCTTGCCGCCGCAACCAGCGCAAGCGCCAGCGGCACCACCGCGCCCGTCAGGATTTCCGGGGCGAAGAACCGCGGGAAGGTTACGCGGCGCAGGCGCGCCCAGCGGGCCTGGCGTGACCAGATCGTGCCAAGCGTGCGCCTGCCAAGCGGCTGCTCGAAGGGTGCCGCGACGAGATTGACGCATAGGCCAAGCCCATTGACCAGCTTGGTCGCGGCGGCGTCCTCGGCGATTTCGGCGGCCAGCGCGCGGATGCCGCCATTGGCATCCAGCATCGGCTTGTTCCACAACATGCTCTTGCCCTGGGCGAAGCCAAGGCCGAGCGCCTCGCCGGCATATTGCCAGCGGGCCTGCAGCGTGTTGAGGAAGGCGCATTCGACCTCGGCCCAGAAGCCCTCCGGCCGCGAGCCGATCGGTGTCGAGCAGACAAGGCCGGTATCCGGCTGCCACGCCGCCATCAGATGCTGGATGTAGTCTCTCGGCATCAGCACGTTGGAGTCGGCGAGGACGACCCAGTTGTGCCGCGCGGCTTCCCAACCCTTGACGCAATTGTTGAGCTTGGGATTGGCGCTGACGCGGTCGTCACCGATCAACAGCCGGGCCGGCACTTTTGGAAAGCGGCCAATGGCGGCGCGGATCAACCTGGCCACCGGATCGTCGCCATGGGCAACGCAGAAGATCAGCTCGTAGCGCGGCCAGTCGAGCGAGAAAGCGCGCTCCAGCGTCTCCTGCGTGAACGGCTCGACGCCGCGCGAGGGTATGACGATCGATACCGGCGGCGATTTGCCGACCGGCGGTGCGATCGTGGTGCGCCGTCCCAGCTGTGAGGCGGCGAGCAGGATACTGGCGAGGTTTGAGGCAATGAGAGCGGACGACAGCGAGGCGGTTATGAGAGTGAGTTCCATCGAGATCCGGTCACTCCAGAAAAACCGGCCGGTGTGGCGGCCGTTTTCGACAGTTCGACAGAGCGCCCGAGTCGCCCGGCATTGGTCGGCGCACCCCATCATTGTCATGTGTCACTTAAATGACATTCTTTGCCGGCACCTGCGTTTCAAGACGAGGCGCGACAAGACGCGCTCGTTGATCTGCTCGCCGGGAGCGCCGAAAGGTATCGGATCGTTTTGGAGCCGCTTATGTACCGCGCCGTCACGCGCAACATCGAAGTGCAGGTCAGGCCGTTCTACCTCGAGGACCGCTCCGATCCTTCCGAGAACCGCTATGTCTGGGGTTATCAGATAACGATCGACAACCAGTCGGACGAATTCGTGCAGCTTCTGTCGCGTTATTGGCACATCACCGACGGTGCCGGCCGGGTCGAGGAAGTGCGTGGCCCGGGTGTCGTCGGCGACCAGCCCGAACTCAATCCCGGCGACAGCTATCAATACACGTCCGGCTGCCCGCTCTCGACGCCATCAGGCATCATGGTCGGGCACTACACGATGCGCAACAAGCGCGGCGAGACTTTCGACATCGCCATCCCGGCATTTTCGCTGGATCTGCCGGGGACCAGGCGTACGGTGAATTAGCGTCCTTCTCCCCGTTTTACGAGGAGAAGGACTGGCTTTATTGCGCGGCAAATTCCGCCGGATCGAAGTCGTACTGTGTCGAGCAGAATTCGCAGGCGACGTGGATGCCGCCATCCTCGGTGCTGTCCTTGATCTCCTGCGCGGAGAAGCCCTCGAGGATGCCGCGGATCTTGTCGCGCGAGCATGAGCACTGGTCGGCGACGGGAACGCCGCCGAAAACCCGCACGCCATGCTCATGGAACAGGCGATAGAGCAGCCGTTCGGTACCGATCGTCGGATCGATCAGCTCAGTCGGCTCGATGGTGCCGAGCAGCGCCAGCAATTCCTGCCAGGAATTGTCGGTGGGATCATGGATCTCCTCGCGCGGATCGCCATCGCCGCCGTGCAGGTCCGGAACGCGCATGCGATCGGACGCCTGCGGCAGGAACTGCGCCAGGATACCGCCGGCGCGCCATTGTTCGCGCGCGCCGCCGACGCCGGGCGTCAACAGCTTGGCCACGGACAGCCTGATATCCGTCGGGATCTGCTCCGACTGGCGGAAATAGGTGCGCGCCGCGTCTTCCAGCGTCTCGCCGTCGAGCTGGACGATACCCTGATAGCGCTGCGTATGGGCGCCCTGGTCGATGGTCAGTGCCAGCACACCGCCGCCGAGCAGTGTCTGCTGGGACGTTTCGCCTGCGGCGACCAGTGCCTCGAGGCGATCGGCATCGAAGCGCGCATAGGCACGCAGCGCCGACGGCGTGGTGAAATCCGCCACCAGCATGTCGACCGGCCCATCGGTGCGGGTCTGCAGGATGAACTTGCCCTCGAATTTGAGCGAGGTGCCGAGCAGCACCGTCAGCACACAGGCTTCCGCCAGAAGGCGGGCGACCGGCTCGGGATAATCGTGGCGGCTGAGAATGGCGTCGAGCATCGGCCCGAGCTGCACGGTACGGCCGCGCACGTCGAGCGGGCCGACCTCGAACGGCACGACATGGTCGTCGCCGGCATAGCCGAACTCGCCGAGTTTGGGGTGATGTTCAGTCACTTGATGCGTTTCCAACATGACAAAGCTCCAGGGCGCGGCCATGCCGCCCCCTGGGGTGCATGCGTCCAAACGCGCTTGATTTGCGTGATGCGGCGCAGATAGGCATCGCGCCTCCGCAGATCAAGCGCCCGGACCTTTCAAACCCCAAGCCACTTCGAACCCCAAGACACTTCAAGCCCCAAGACACCAGGCAAGCACCGCCTTTTGGGCGTGGAGCCGGTTCTCGGCCTCGTCGAAGACCACCGAATGGGGTCCGTCGATGACCTCGTCGGTGACTTCCTCGCCGCGATGCGCCGGCAGGCAGTGCATGAACAGCGCGTCCGGCTTGGCATGCGCCATCAGCTTGGCATTGACCTGGTAGGGCGAGAAGACGTTGTGGCCGCGGGCGCGATGCTCCTGGCCCATCGACACCCAGCAATCGGTGACGACGCAGTCGGCCTGGTCGACGGCTTCCTCGGGCGAGCGGGTGAAGTGCAGCTTGCCGCCATGCGCCTTGGACCAGTCGATATGCTTCTGCGCCGGCTCGCTGCCTTCCGGCACGGCGACGTTGAGGTTGAAGCGGAACCGCGCCGAGGCCTCGAGCAGCGAATGCAGCACATTGTTGCCGTCGCCGGTCCAGGCGATGGTCTTGCCGGCCACCGGACCGCGATGCTCCTCGAAGGTCATGATGTCTGCCATCAGCTGGCACGGATGGGTGTCATCCGTCAGCCCGTTGATCACCGGAACCGTGGCGTTCTCGGTCAGCTCCAGCAACCGTTCATGCGAGGTGGTGCGGATCATGATCGCGTCGACATAGCGCGACAGAACCTTGGCGGTGTCGGCGATGGTTTCGGAGCGGCCAAGCTGCATTTCGGTGCCGGTCAGCATGATGGTCTCGCCGCCGAGCTGGCGCATGCCGACATCGAAGGAGACGCGCGTGCGCGTCGACGGCTTGTCGAAGATCATCGCCAGCACCTTGCCTTCGAGCGGCCGGGTCCGCTCGCCGGCCTTGAGGCGCGCCTTTCGCACCACCGCGTCGTCCAGCATGAAGCGCAGGTCGCCTTCGGAAACGGTGGAAAGATCGGTGAAATGGCGAACTGACATCGGCAATTTTCCGGAATTACTTCGCGGCGGCCACGGCGATGGCATCCGCCAGGCCTTTGGCACCGGCGCGGATGCGGTTGAGCGCTTCGTGGATCTCGGCGTCGGTGACGGTGAGCGGCGGCAGCAGGCGAATGACGTTGTCGCCGGCCGGAACCGCCAGCAAATGCTGGTCGCGCAGCGCCATGTTCACCTTGGTGTTGGGCATGGCGCATTTGAGGCCAAGCATGAGGCCGGTGCCCCGGATGTCTTCGATGACATCGGGAAACTCGTCGGCGATCGCCGCCAGGCCCTGCTTGATCAGCAATGCCTTGCGCTGGACGTCTTCGAGGAAGCCCTCTTCCAGCACCACGTCGAGCACGGCGTTGCCGACCGCCATGGCCAACGGATTGCCGCCGAATGTGGTGCCGTGCACGCCAGCCGTCATGCCGACGGCTGCTTCGTCGGTTGCAAGGCAAGCGCCCATCGGAAAGCCGCCGCCAATGCCTTTGGCGATCGCCATGATGTCGGGCGCAACACCTGACCATTCATGCGCGAACAGCTTTCCGGTGCGGCCGATGCCGCACTGGACCTCGTCATAGATCAACAACAGGCCGTGCTGGTCGCAAAGCTGCCGCAGTCGCTTCAGGGACTGCGTCGGGACCGGGCGGATGCCGCCCTCGCCCTGCACCGGTTCGATCAGGATCGCGGCGGTTTCCGGCGTAATCGCCTTCTCGGCGGCATCGATGTCGTCGAAGCCGACCTGGTCGAAGCCTTCGACCTTGGGGCCGAAGCCTTCGAGGTATTTGTACTGGCCGCCGGCCGCGATGGTCGCCAGCGTGCGGCCATGGAAGGCGCCTTCGAAGGTGATGACGCGGAAGCGCTCGGGATGCCCCTTGACGAAATGGTAGCGCCGCGCCGTCTTGATCGCGCATTCCAGCGCCTCGGCGCCGGAATTGGTGAAGAACACCTTGTCGGCGAATGTGGCATCGGCCAGGCGCTCGCCAAGCCGGCTCTGCCCGGGAATCTCGTAGAGATTGGAGACGTGCCACAGCTTTGCCGCCTGCTCGGTCAGCGCAGCGACCAGATGCGGATGGCCATGGCCGAGCGAATTGACCGCGATGCCGCCGGCGAAATCGAGATATCGCTCGCCCTTGTCGGTAACCAGCCAAGTGCCTTCCCCGTGGTCGAAAGCCAGGGGAGCGCGAGCAAAGGTCTCGTAAAGCGCCGAACCGCTCATTATATGCGTCTCCGGTACCGGAAAATCAAAAAAGCCGCCAAAGCGGCGGCCTTGTGCGGCTTATCGTGTTTTTCGGCCATGAAGTCAACGAAAAGGTCGCGTAGTGGCACGCGGCAAGCCCCCTGACGAGACGCCGGCTCATAAGCGACCGGCAAGTTGGGGAAAACCGAAAAAACCGATTCGTGTTGCACTTGGGACTCTTGTCACCGAGTCTGCGCATAAGGTAATTGTAGTCGAGAAATAACTAGATTTCGTGCGGCGGACCTAATCACCAGATATATGTGGTGTCTGCCCCAGCAGTGGTGCTGGGTCGGGAAAGGATTCTGATTGCCGCACGCTTAGCAGGAGCGCGGTCTCATGAACTGGACTGACGAGCGGGTCGAACTTCTCAGAAAATTGTGGTCGGAGGGTCTGAGCGCAAGCCAGATTGCTGCCCAGCTTGGAGGGGTGAGCCGAAATGCCGTCATCGGCAAGGTGCACCGTCTGAAGCTGTCGGGCCGCGGCCGCGCAACGGCGACGCCGGCACGCCAGAAGAAGACGACACAGGGCTCGACCGTTCAGAAATCGGTGGCGCGCGCCGCGAGCACGGCTCGCCACGTCACGACATCGATCGGCGCGACCGCCCTTCAGACGCAATTCGACGCCGAGCCGGTGGCGCGGCACTATATCCGCCCAGTCGAGAATGTCGTGGTACCGATCTCACGGCATCTGCAACTCGTCGAGCTGACCGAGCGCACCTGCAAATGGCCGAACGGCGATCCGCTATCGGAGGACTTCAACTTCTGCGGCAACGAGGCCGCCGAAACCGGTCCTTATTGCAAGTACCACGCCCGCGTGGCCTTCCAGCCAGCGGCGGAGCGGCGGCGGAGTCGGTGAGTAGTGAGTAGTATGGGGCGCGTGGAGCACTGTTCACTCCTCACTAATTTCTACTGACTTCCTTTCACAGCCACCCATTCTTGCGAAACCGCCAGTAGAGAAACGCGCAGATCGCCGCGATGGTGGCCAGCACGATGGGGTAGCCATATTCCATCTTCAGTTCCGGCATGTCGGTGAAGTTCATGCCGTAGATGCCGGCGAACGCCGTCGGCACCGCCAATATGGCCGCCCATGAGGCGAGTTTCTTGGAAATCGCCGTTTCCTGGCTCTGACCGACCAGCAGGCTCGCCTCGAAGGCGAAGGCCAGCACCTCGCGCAGGCTGTCGATCTTTTCCTGGACGGTGCGGATGTGATCCGTCACGTCGCGAAAGAGCGGGTGCATGGCTGAATGGATCTGCGGCAGGTCGGCGCTGGTCAGGCGGCGGCAGACTTCCACCAGCGGAAGCGCCGCATTGCGCAGGCGCAGCAGATCGCGGCGCAGCATGTAGAGCCGCTCGATATCGGGGCCGGTCATCGGCTTCAAAAGCACCCGGTCCTCGATCACCTCGACCTCGTCCTCGATCTGTTCGAGCACCGGCATGTAGTTGTCGACGATGAAATCGAGAATGGCGTAGAGAACGAAATCCTCGCCCTTGGCCAGCGAATGCGGGCAGCTTTCCCAGTGCTGGCGCACAGCGGCGTAGGAGGTCGACGGGCCGTGCCTGACGCTGACGATGTAGCCCGAGCCGACGAATAGATGCGTCTCGCCGAAAGTCACCCGTCCTTCGATCAATTGCGCGGTGCGGGCGACGATGAACAGCGCATCGCCATATTGCTCGATCTTCGGCCGCTGGTGCGGATGCTCTGCATCCTCGATCGCCAGCTCATGCAGATGGAACTGGGCCTGGACGCGCAACAGAAGCTCGCGATCCGGTTCGAGCAGCCCGATCCAGACGACATGTCCCGATTTCTTGGCCCATTCGCCGGCTTCCTCGATCGGAATGTCCGCGATGCGCCGCCCGGCCATGTAGACACTGGAGGCGATGATGCCTGATGTCGGCGCCGCGGGCTTGAACTCTCGGACATATTCCATCGCAGCCTCCTGAAAGCAGGCCCCTTATCAAGGCCTGAGAAGCTTAACGCCGGGATAGTTTAGCGCAATATGATCTGGCGTTCGAGAGGATGAACGTTCATTTCGCCGGAAGCGGCGCCGAAAGGCTGATCTTGTCCGTCTTGTCGCCTTTCGGCCGCTCGGCCGGCATCTGGTCGCCGGTGACAATGTAATAGATGGTCTCGGCGATGTTGGTGGCATGATCGCCGATGCGCTCGATGTTCTTGGCGCAGAACAGAAGATGCGTGCAGGGCGTGATGTTGCGAGGATCTTCCATCATGTAGGTCAGCAATTCGCGAAACAGCGACGTGTACATGGCATCGATCTGATCGTCACGGTCGCGCACGAAGCCGATCTTGTCGACCGAGCGCGATGCGTAGACGTCGAGAACTTCCTTGAGCTGGGTCAGCGCCAGATTGGCCAGGGCCTCCAGACCGCGAAACAGGCTGGTCGGCTGGCGGCCGTCGGTGACGGCGACCACCCGCTTGGCGACGTTCTTGCCGAGGTCGCCGACGCGTTCGAGGTCGGCCGAAATGCGGATGGCGCCGACGATCTCGCGCAGGTCGGTCGCCATCGGCTGGCGCTTGGCGATGATGATGATCGCCTTGTCGTCGATCTCGCGCTGCCCCTCATCCAGCACTGCATCGTCGTTAATGACCTTCTGGGCCAGCCCAGGATCGGCATTGACGAGAGCGGCGACCGCCTGCTCGACCATGCGCTCGGCATGGCCGCCCATCGCCGCGATGCGCTTCGACAGATATTTCAGCTCCTCGTCAAAGGCGCTCATTATGTGCACGGACTGCATGGATGAAATGCCTTCCCACGGATTCTTGAGTCGTTTCCTCGAATCCCCGCTGATACGCTAGCCGGATGACAGAAAAAAGAAACGCTTCCAGGGGAAACTAGGGCACTATCAGTGCGTCGGCAAATGAACCGAGAAGGCAGCGCCCTTACCGACCTCGGATTTGATCGTCAGCCTGGCATTGTGGCGCGTCAGGATGTGCTTGACGATGGACAGGCCAAGGCCGGTGCCTTTCTTGGTCCGGCTGGTCTCGACATCGATGCGATAGAAGCGCTCGGTGATGCGCGGAATGTGCTCCTCGGGAATGCCGGGACCGAAATCCCGGATGGTGACGTCGATGCCGGGTTCGGAACCGTCATCGGCGCCCGCGATCGAGACCACGACACGGCCGCCGGACTGGCCGTATTTGCAGGCGTTTTCCAGCAAGTTCTCGAAAACCTGGAACAGCTCGTCGCGATCGCCCGGCACATTGAGTGCTCCCTTGGCGAAATCACGCTCGATGACGACGCTGTTTTCGCGGGCAAGCGGAGCCAGTGAATCGATGACGCTGTCGACGGTCTGGCGCAGGTCGACCTCGGTTCCGGGCTTCAGATAGGGCTTCATCTCCAGCCGGGACAATGACAGCAGGTCATCGATCAGACGCGCCATGCGGCCGGTCTGGTTCTGCATGATCTGCAGGAATTGCTCGCGCGCCGCCGGATCGTTGCGGGCCGGTCCGCGCAGCGTTTCGATGAAACCGGCGATCGAGGCGAGCGGGGTGCGCAATTCGTGGCTGGCATTGGCGATGAAATCGGCGCGCATGCGGTCGATCCTGCGCGTTTCGCTCTGGTCCTTGAACACCAGCACATACAGGTCGGTGCCGTGCCCGACCGAGGACGCGCTGACCCGGTAGGCCCGTTCGACCGGGAGCTTTTCGGTATAGTCGACCACATCGGAGGCGATCGTGCCCGACAGCACGCTGTCGAGCAGCGTCTGCATTTCCGGCGCCCGGAATTTCAGCGGCAGCGACAGGCCCGGCGCGATGCCGCCAAAAGCGGCAAAGGCGGCGGCGTTGGCATGGACGATGGTGGCGGAGCGGTCGAAAATGATCAGCGGGTCGGCGACGGCCGCCGCCAGATATTCGCCCGACAGGCGTTGCAGGCCGACCGCCTCGATCGCGGCGGCATTCTCGGCCGACTGGCGCAGGCCTGCGGCCGGCAGCATCGCAGCGACAAGCAACAGGAGCAGCGCCGGCACCAGCACGTAGGCGGAAATATTGGCAAAGGCAAAAGCTGTCAGAACCGCGACGACACCGGCCGCAAGCAGCCAGCGGCTGTTCCACAGCCGGATGGCCATGGCTTGCGCCACACTTGCCTGCTCTGCGCTTTGCTCAGCCATCCGCGCATCCTATAGCCCTCTCGGGCGCTGTCCGGCCGTATGGCAACTTCCTGCTAGACCGGCATGGAGGCTCCCAATAGCATGAGTCCGTAAGCTGGAAAGGGTTCGTCTCGATGAAAAAGGCCAAGGAAAATCCCGCAACAGCGACGTCAGGTCCGCTGAAGATCAGGATCGGAGGCAAGGAGCGGGAGTTCGACATCGAGAATCCCGAGCTCCCGGACTGGGTCGAGGACAACAAGCTGACGGCGGGCGGCTACCCCTACGACAAGAAGATGAACAGCGACGACTATGACGAGACGCTCGAGAAATTGCAGATCGAGCTGGTGAAGGCGCAGGCATGGCTGCAGGCGACCGGCAAGCGGGTGATGGCGCTGTTCGAGGGCCGCGACGCCGCCGGCAAGGGCGGCACGATCTTCGTGGTGCACCAGTATCTCAACCCGCGCACGGCGCGCAACGTGGCGCTGACCAAGCCAACCCACACCGAACTGGGACAATGGTACTACCAGCGCTATGTCGACCATTTCCCGACGGCGGGCGAATTCGTCACCTTCGACCGCTCCTGGTACAACCGCGCCGGCGTCGAGCCGGTGATGGGCTTCTGCACGCCCGAGCAGCACGAGAAGTTTCTCGACGAGACGCCGCATTTCGAACGAATGATCGTCAACGACGACATCCATTTCTTCAAATTCTGGCTGAACATCGGCCGGGAAACGCAGCTCGAGCGTTTTCACGATCGCCGCTACAGCCCGCTGAAGAGCTGGAAGTTCTCGCCGATCGATGTCGCCGGCATCACGAAATGGGACGATTACACCAAGGCGCGCGACACCATGTTCGAGAGCACCCACAAGGCATTCGCGCCATGGATCATCGTGCGGGCCAATGACAAGCGCCGCGCGCGGTTGGCGGTGATGCGGCGCATCCTGTTGTCGGTACCCTATGAGGGGCGCGATCTCGATATCATCGGCAAGGAAGACAAGAAGATCATCGGCGAAGGGCCGTCATTCCTCGGCAAGGAAGGCTAGGCCTTCCCGCGCCGCGCGGCCACCTGGCAGCGCGGCGCGTGGCTCTTGACGCGGTTGCTCAGGCCGCGAGCCGGGCGATCCGCTGCAGGCGCCGCAGCGTGGTGTCGTCCTGCAACGCCTGCTGGAACAGCGATATCTCCTGGTCGATGCGGTCGCACAGCGCGCCGGTGTTGCCCTTGAGCAGGCCGCGGGTCTGCAGCAGGGCGGCAACCGGCTTCTTGGCGAGCTGCCTGGCGCGGCCAAGTGTCGCCTCCTCCACGCCGTCATGCACGATTTCGGCGACGAGGCCGAGTGCCCTGGCGTCCTCGGCGTGAAGCGTGTCGCCGAGACAGAAGAAGCGGAAGGCGCCGGCATAGCCGAGCTTCTGCGGCGCCAGGATGCTGGTCGCCGCATCCGGCACAAGGCCGAAATCGACGAACGGCACGCGGAACGTGCTTTCATTCGAGGCGATCACCATGTCGCAGTGGAACAGGATGGTGCAGCCGACACCGACGGCATCGCCGTCGACGCAGGCGAGGATGGGCTTGGGGAATGTCGCCAGCGTGCGGAACATGTCGGTAACGGCGGCGATCAGCTTCTGGTGCTTGGTGGCGTCGAGGAATTCGGAAAAGTCGCCGCCGAGGCAGAAGCAGCCTGCCAGGCCACGCAGCACGACGACACGGACCTCGTCATTGTCGGCGGCTTCATGGAACGTCCTGGCAAGGCTTTCATAGGCCCTTCTGTCGAGCACCGGCCGGCCGTCATTCGACGACACGGTGACGATCAGCGTGTGGTTGCGCAGTTCCGGCTGCGGGTGCGGGTTCATGGCGGTCTCCAACCTCATGACGCCCTCCTTTGGCCGAACATGTCGGGATATCCCCGGGCCAGGACGGGAGCGTGGTGGTTGCGGCGCGAACGCACAACGTCCAGCGTGTGCTCATTGAAGGAGAGCAGGGTCGCCACGACCTGCTGATTGCCATAGGTGCGCTGATAGCCCAACGGCGTCGCCAGGAAATGCAGCTGCAGGGCGCGCAGCACCCACATCGGCTCGAACTCGATGATCACCTTGTCGACACCGCGCTTCAGCCCCCACTCGACGAAGCCGGCGATCAATTCGGTTCCGACGGTCGAGACGCCGCGACGACCATCGCGAAAGCCGGGAGCCACCGCATAGCGGGTCAATTCCCAGATGTTGGGGCCCGATGGTGGCGTTCCTTCGGAAAGGTCTGCCAAGACCTCGGTCAGCAGATGGGGCCGCGTGGTCGGCAACATCCGTTGATAGCCCGCGACTTCGTTGCCTCTGATGACGATCTGATGCACCGCCTCGTCATGGTCGAACTGGTCGACCTCGAATCCGTCCGGCCGCCGCAGGTCCTCCCACCCCATCTCCTCGACAAATATCTGGTAGCGTAGACGATGGACGGCCTCCCAAAGGTCGGGACGTTCCATCAATTCCTGAGTTGTAAGACAAAAAAGCATGCCGTCGTCTCCTGGGTTTAAGAGGAAGATACGGCCGTGCCTCAACGAGAAAATTGCGTGATCACGTAGGCAAGAAATTCCAGGTCGGCACGGCCGACCTAACTAATGTAGCCGCGCCTTATCGCTTCGGCGACGGCCTGGACCCGGTTGACGGCACCGAGTTTGCTTTTGGCGTTAAGAAGATGTTTCTCCGACGTGTGTTCGGAGATGCCGAGGATTTGCGAAATCTCCCATTCCGACTTGCCGACGGCGGCCCATTGCAGGCATTCGCGCTCGCGCGGGGTCAGTTCTATGTGGTCGATGGTCTTGGTCGCCATGGTGTGGATTTGCATGGCGCGGCCAACGGCATAGGTCGAGACCAGCGACACAAGGCCGAACTCGGCCGCCGACAGCTGCACGGCCTCGCCACCCAGCGACACCATGACGATCTGGCCATCGAGCGTGATCAGCGGGAAGGCCAGCCCGTCGCGCAGCTTGAAGGCGCCGGCATCGCCCATCACCTCATCGCTGCTCTTGTCGAAGCTAATGCCCTGGGCGGCTTCGCGCCACTGGAACGGCGCCTGCAGCTGCTTCATGTGGCTGACCACCGGATCGTGATCGACATAGTTGCGCGCCACGTAGCGCTCCAGCCATTCGACAGGCCAGTCGCAAAGCAGCACATGCTGCTTTTGCTGCCCTGTCGGTGTGCCTGGCTGCGGAACGGTTCCCGCCATCAGCGCGGTCAGGCCGAAATCCGAGGTTATGCCCAAAAGTTTCTCGCAGACCGCCCCCGCCGTTCCGGCGTGCTGCAGTTGGTCTATGTATTCCAGCGTGCGATCGAATTGACCCATCGCAACATAACCCCATGTTGCCTCATGCATTGAGATCAATGGTCCATGCGTTGTCTGCATTTGGCCACCGACCACGGATTGCAACACGCACATTCTCGGTTGTGGTTCTCGACCCGGGTCCCCCAACCAGGGCAGCCACCGCTGTTTGCAAACGTGCTAAAGCATAGCCTGAAATTGGCGCGTTGAAATCAATAACCATTGTGCCTGTACCATTTTCGTACCAAAACCGGTGCTAATCGAGGGCGCGGAGTTCTATCGTGGCGTTCCAATGGAGGTTCCTGGTCCTGGCGTCGCTGCTGATCGCGGCACTGCCATCGGCTCCTGCGGCGCGCGCGGCCGAACCGCAGGTACCGGTATTGTGGGACACCAAGGAGCGGTTGCCAAAGCCCGACCTCTCGGCACTGCCACGGCTGCGATTCCTGACGACCACGGATTTTCCGCCTTTCAATTTCCTCGATGGCGCGGGAAAGCTGTCCGGTTTCCACATCGACCTGGCGCGCGCCATCTGCGCCGAACTCGGCATTGCCGACAAATGCCAGATCCAGGCATTGCCCTGGGGCGAGCTTGAAGGGGCTCTCGAGAAAGGCGAAGGCGAAGCAATCATCGCCGGCATCGCCGCGACGCCGCAATCGCGCGAGACATACGCCTTCTCGCGCTCCTATCTGCCGTTTCCGGCGCGCTTCATCACGCCGAAGAACAAGGCACTTGCCGAACCGGTCTTCGACAAGCTGCGCAGCAAGCGCGTCGGCGTTCTCGCCGGCTCGGCGCATGAGCGCATGCTGCGCGACTATTTCAGCACGGTCCAAATCGTCTCCTTCGACGGACCGGAAGCCCTCTACAGCGATCTCAAGGCGGGCAAGATCGATGCCGCCTTCGGTGACGGCATGCGTTTCGCCTTCTGGCTGGGCGGCTCGGATGCTGCCCGGTGCTGCCGTTTTGCCGGCGGTCCCTATCTGGCGCCCGAATATCTGGGCACGGGCATGGCTATCGCCACACGGGCGGACAATCCGGCGCTGGCCGCAGCGATCAATTACGCGCTGCAGGAGATCTCGATGAAAGGCACCTTCGCCGAATTCTACCTGCGCTATTTCCCGGTCAGTTTTTTCTGATTCAGAGCACGGCCCAGGGTTGTTGAGATTCAGGTCAGGGTGCGCAGCCGCGCCTTGGCCGCGCGGCCGATGGCGGCGACGGTCAGCGTGTCGAGATCGAGCTTGCGGCGGATCAACTGCAGCACCCGGACTTCCTCCATGCGCATTTCGAGATCGACGGCGGCCACTTCGAAGGCGGCGGCGTAGGCGGTGTCGCGCAGGCGCTCCGGCAGGGCGTCGGCAATTTGGGCCAGGACACCCTCGAGGCCATCCTTTTCCTGCAGCAGCTTCTGGCAAGCCTGGGCGACGGGAACCAGGCGGTCCTGCTTGAAATCCTCGAACACCGGCCATGAGCGGACAACGTCGCCGATCCGGGCCAGTTCGACATCGGTCATGTCGCGGTCGGAGGCCGAGGTGATGACCATCAGGTAGATCAGGGCTTCATGCGGGGTCGGCGACGGCATTCTTTACTCCTTGAACGGGTTTCGAAGGTAGGAACGGGGGTCGAAGGTCGCAAGGAAAAAGCGCCCCACGCGTTGACGCTCCGGCCATGCGCGCCTAGAGGACCGTTGAAAATCGACACTGCGACCATACCGGCGAATGATCTGGCCGGCGAACAATTTGGAAAACGCGACCATGGCGGGATCAAACACAATCGATCTCAACCCCGAACTGCTGGCGGCAGCGGCCGAGAGCAAGGCATGGCCGTTCGAGGAAGCCAAAAAGATCATCGAGCGCTACAAAGGCAGCGACTTCCCCGAGACGATCCTGTTCGAGACCGGCTATGGCCCGTCGGGCCTGCCGCACATCGGCACGTTCGGCGAGGTGGCGCGCACCTCGATGGTGCGCCATGCATTCCGCGTGCTGACACAGGACAAGGTCGCCACCAAGCTGCTGTGCTTCTCCGACGACATGGACGGGATGCGCAAGATACCCGACAACGTGCCGGATCGCGCGGCACTCGAGCCGCATCTGCACAAGCCGCTGTCTTCGGTCCCCAATCCGTTCGGCGGCGACTATGCGAGCTTCGCCGACCACAACAATGCGATGCTCTGCCGCTTCCTCGACACGTTCGGCTTCGACTACGAATTCGCCAGCGCGACGCAGTACTACAAGTCAGGCCGTTTCGACGCCATGCTGCTGCGCGCCGCCGAGCGCTACGACAAGATCATGGCGGTGATGCTGCCGACGCTCGGGTCGGAACGGCAGGCGACCTACAGCCCGTTCCTGCCAATTTCTCCTAAGAGCGGCCGTGTGCTTTACGTGCCGATGAAGCATGTCGACGCCAAGGCCGGCACCATCACCTTCGACGATGAAGGCACCGAGACCACGCTTTCGATCACCGGCGGCCGGGTGAAGCTGCAGTGGAAGCCGGATTTCGGCATGCGCTGGGCAGCGCTCGGCGTCGATTTCGAAATGTTCGGCAAGGACCATCAGACCAACGCGGTGGTCTATGACCGCATCTGCAACATCCTGGGCGGGCGCGCGCCGGAGCATTTCGTCTACGAGCTGTTCCTCGACGAAAACGGCCAGAAGATCTCGAAGTCGAAGGGCAACGGCCTGACCATCGACGAGTGGCTGACCTATGCGCCGACCGAAAGTCTCGGGCTCTACATGTACCAGCGGCCGCGGCAGGCCAAGAAGCTCTATTTCGACGTCATTCCGAGGGCGGTGGATGAGTATTACACCTTCCTGGGCGCCTACCCCAGGCAGGACTGGAAGGAGCGGCTGGGCAATCCGGTCTGGCACATGCATGACGGCAATCCGCCTGATATCGACATGCCGGTGCCGTTCTCGCTGCTGCTCAACCTGGTCAGCGCCTCCAATGCGCAGAACAAGGACGTGCTGTGGGGCTTCATCTCGCGCCATACGCAAGGCGTGACGCCAAAGACGCATCCCGATCTCGACCAGCTGGTCGGCCACGCCATCCGCTATTTCGACGATTTCGTGCGGCCGACGAAGACCTTCCGTGCGGCCGACGAGGTCGAACGCGAGGCGCTCGAGGCCCTGGACGCGGCACTTGGTGCATTGCCGGCGGATGCCGGCGGCGAAGCGATCCAGAACGCTTCGCTCAATGTGGCGCGCAAGATCGAACGCTATCAGGATCATTCCAAGCAGAGCCCGGAGGGCGGCCCGGGCGTTTCGGGCGCCTTCTTCCAGATGATCTACCAGGTGCTCATCGGCCAGGAGCGCGGTCCGCGCTTCGGCTCGTTCGCCGCGCTCTACGGCGTCGCCGAGACCCGCGCGCTCATTCAGCAGGCGCTGGCTGGTCAGCTGGCTTGAGGGCGCCGTCGACCTCTTCCAGGATCGAGCCCGGCGCCTGAGGCGCCGGGGCTGGCGCGGGCGGAACCGCTGATATGCCGGCCAGGTTCGGCGCCGACCCGAAAATGCCCTTCTTCGCGCTTTGCGCCTTTTCACCGGCCGCGACATAGGGTCCGCCCTTGGCGGCACGCGCCCAGCCATTGTCGACCAGCCATTGGCCGACGTCCTGCTTGCCGATCCGGCACTCCGCCGCGATGCGGTCGCGGCCGCCTTCGGGCGGCACCGTGCAGACCACGGCGCGGCCGCGCAGGAAAGCGCGGAACGCCGTGCGCGCACGAATGCCGCACGGCCAGGACTTGCCGTCGGTGGTGCAGGTCTCGTCCTGCCCGACGGCATCGATGCCGGAGATCGCGACCGAATAGCCTTTCGCCTCGATCAGGCCGGCGGCGGTCGCCACCGGCTGGAACAGCTTGGTGCCATTCCAGTCATCGGGCATCTTCGGCTTGGGCGGCATGGCCAGCGCCAGCTTGCTCAGCGGCTGGCGCGGCTCGACCCGCTCGAGCTCCCCAACGCGCAGTTCCGGCGGCGCGACGACGTCCGGATCGATCGCCCGCGAATGCACCGCCGCCTTTGGCGGTGGCGGAACGGCCGGCGCGGGAATGGCTGAGGTGGCCGGCTCGTCAGACCCGGCATCGGTGCCGGCCTGAGAGATCGTGTCCGCGCCGGGATCGATCTGATCCACCGCGACGGTGCCTTGGCTTCCTTTCAGCGTGCGGCCGCCGGCGACGACCAGGGCCGCCATCACCGGGATCATCAGAACCGCCACAATGAGATGAGGTACCCGCACCAGCCCGACCTACTGGCTTGCCCAGACAATCCGCGCCACCCATTCGACCTCGCGCATGGGAATGTCGCGGTCGGGATGATCGGGATTGAGTGAGACCAGCGCGATCGACTTGACGGTCTGGCGCTCGAGCACCTTGGCCATCACCTCGCCCGATATGGTCTTGACGACGACGCGATCGCCCTTGCGGGTGATGGCTCCCGGCTCGACGATGAGGACGTCGCCATTGCGATAGAGCGGCAGCATGGAATCGCCCTGCACCTGCAGCGCATAGGAGCTTTCGGTCGATTGCGCCGGCAGTTCGACCAGATCCCAGCCCTGCCCGGCCGGAAACCCGGCATCATCGAAGAAGCCACCGGCACCGGCCTGGGCAAAGCCGAGCAGCGGCACGGAGCGCCTGTAGGCGGGCGCAGCGCCTATACGGCCTTCGATCAGCCCGGTGAATTCGTCGAGCGAGGCACCCGTCGCCTCGATGATCTTGGCCAGTGATTCGGTCGAGGGCCAGCGCGGCCGGCCATCCGAGGACAGGCGCTTCGACTTGTTGAAGGCGGTCGAATCGAGGCCCGCGCGCCTCGCCAGACCTGACGCCGAAAGCGAATAGCGCTCGGCAAGAGCATCGATGGCAGCCCAGACACGCTCATGCGAGAGCAATCTCGCTCTCCTCGAAACAGGAAAAAATGCCTCTTCCTGTCTAGCGCGCATTCGCCGCCATGTCCACCGGGCGCAGGTAGTGTCTTAGTTTGCGGAGCGGCAATGGCGAGAGGCGCGCGCCTAGCGCTTCCAGCGGCTTTCCGCCTCCTTCTTCGCGATCTCGGCGCGCCGTGCTGGCGTCATATTCTCGGCGCGCTTCTTGCCACCCTTCGAATCAAGCTCTTTGGCGGCGGCGCTCTTGCCGTCGACCTGCAGATCGTCGGCTTCCTCGTCGGTAGCAATGCGCATGGTGCGGACGGCATTGCCGATCACATCGGCGGGGCGCTTTTGACCTTTCGGTCCAGTTGGTATCTTCTACTGACCAACTACCGACGCCGCTGGCCGTCCCGACGTGATAGGATCGGCGTGACGTAGAACGATCCTCCACACGCCATCCTCCCGCCGGAAAATAGTGGTGGTCCGAAGCGCAATCGGCGCCAGTTTATCGGCGCCGCCAACCTTGGATCGGACCCGCTCGATCTCCATGATATAGCCCAAGTCTGCCGTCGCGTACTCGGCAATTCGCTCAAAGCCGATGACCTCGCCATCCCGGTAGTTGGTGGCAGCTCGATCCATGGTCTCAGCAGCCTTTGTCCATCCCCTGGCCGGTGGACCGAACGGGTTCGCGATTATCACGTCATCGCGTCGCGAATACAGGCTTTTCAGGGGCTCAGGATCGCCCTTAACAAAAGCACCCACAGCCAAATGATCCTGTTCGATGACATTCGTGAGGTCGGAGGACAACATTCCAATGCCCATCAAATTTGGCTTTCCCAAACAAAATCATACCGCATCGGAAGGGCAAGAGCGAGCAGCGCGTAAAGGCCGCCGGATTTCAAACTGAGACACTACCCGGGCGCAGCTGGCAGATCGCTAACAAAACTGCGTGCCGCCACGCCCAGACGGCGCGCCCTTGGCCGCGCGAAGAGCGCGGTTTCAGCGGTCGATGGTCGGAGATCAGCCTATCCGGGCGCAGGCCCTGATGGGAGGTTATGAACATCCGCTCGGCCACGGCTGCGTGCCGTGGCCATCATGCGCAAAATGAACGTGCTATGGCGTCCCTTGTGTGTCGGCCAGCCTTTGTGTTTCGGCCGGCGTCAGGCGGCCTGTTTCACGTCGCCCTTGGCGTAGGGGTCGAAGCGCTGGTAGAAAGTTTCGCCCTTTTCGGCCATGTCGAGGAGCAGCTTGGGCGCCTTGAACTCGGCGCCGTATTTCTTCTGCAGTCCCTTGGCGATCTTGACGAATTCCTTGGCGCCAATGCCGTCGATATAGGACAGCGCGCCGCCAGTGTAGGGCGCGAAGCCGAAGGCCAGGATCGAGCCCACATCGGCCTCGCGAGGATCGGTGACGATGCCTTCCTCCATCACCCGCGCCGCTTCCAGCGCCGTGGTGACCAACAGCCGTTGCTGCAGCTCCTCGTAATCGACCTTCTCGGGCGCAAGCTGCGGATAGAGGTCCTTCAGTCCCGGCCACAGCTTCTTCTTGGCCGGCTTGGCCGGATAATCGTAGAAACCCTTGCCGTTCTTGCGGCCGAAGCGGCCATGGTCGTCGACCATGGTGTTGATCAGCGCCATCTGCTTGGGGTCGACGGCCTTGTCACCGAGATCCCTGCTGGTCTGCTTCATGATCTTCTGGGCAAGGTCGATCGCCGTCTCGTCGGTCAGCGCCAAGGGACCGACCGGCATGCCGGCGGCCTTCGCCGCATTCTCGATCATCGGCGCGGGCACGCCCTCGATCAGCATCTTGTAGGCTTCCGACATGTAGCGCAGCACGCAGCGGTTGACGTAGAAGCCGCGCGTGTCGTTGACGACGATCGGTGTCTTCTTGATGGCTCGGACAAAGTCGATCGCGGTGGCGAGCGCCTTGTCGCCGGTCTTCTTGCCCAAAATGATCTCGACCAGCATCATCTTGTCGACCGGCGAGAAGAAGTGGATGCCGACAAAATTCTTCGGCCGAGCCGAATTCTTCGCCAGCGAGGTGATCGGAATGGTCGAGGTGTTCGACGCGAAGATCGCGGACGACTTAAGCACGGCTTCCGCCTGTTCTGTGGCGGCCTTCTTGACGGCCGAATCCTCGAACACCGCCTCGACCACGAGGTCGCAGCCGGCAAGATCGGCATAATCGGCTGTCGGCGTGATCAGCGACAGGAGCTTGTCCTTCTCCTCCGGCTTGGCGCGGCCCTTCCTGACCTGATCCGAGACCAGGCTGTCCGAATGCGCCTTGCCCTTTTCGGCCGACTCCATGTCGCGGTCGAGCAGCACCACCGGAATGCCGGCCTTGGCCGTGACATAGGCGATACCGGCGCCCATGAAGCCGGCGCCGAGAATGCCGATCTTCTTGAACTTGGTTTCCGGCACGCCGTCCGGGCGGCGGGCGCCCTTGTTCAGTTCCTGCAGTGACACGAACAGCGAGCGGATCATCGCCGCCGCTTCCCTGGTCTGCATGATCTCGGTGAAATAGCGCTGTTCGATTCTCAGAGCGGTGTCGAACGGCACCAGCAGGCCTTCATAGACGCATTTCAGGATGGCGGCGGCGGCCGGATAATTGCCATAGGTCTCGCGACGAAGGATGGCGATGGCCGGCGGCCACAGATTGAAGCCGGCCGGCGAATAGATCTGACCGCCGGGCAGCCTGAAGCCCTTCTCGTCCCAGGGCTGGACGGCTTTCAGTCCGTTCCTGATCATGGCCTTTGCAGTCTCGACCAGCTTGGCCGGCTCGGCGATCTCGTGGATCAGGCCCATGGCCTTGGCCTTCTGCGGCGACAGATTCTGGCCGGAGGTCAGCATCTGCAGCGTCTGCTGCTGATCGGTCAGCCGCGGCACGCGCTGGGTGCCGCCGGCGCCGGGGAAGATGCCGACCTTGACTTCCGGCAAGGCCATCTTGACCTTGTCTGAATCGGCGGCGACGCGACCGTGGCAGGCCAGCGACAATTCGAAGGCGCCGCCCATGCAGGTGCCGTTGATCGCCGATACCCAGGGCTTGCCCGATGTTTCGAGCTTGCGCCACAGACCGCTCATGCGACCGGCATTGTCGAACAGCAGCTTTGCCGCCTTCTCCGGGTCCTTGGTCTTTTCCCTGGCGAACACGGCAAGCATCTTCTGCAGCATGGTCAGATCAGCGCCGCCGGAGAAGCTGTCCTTGCCCGAGGTGATCACCGCACCCTTGATGGCGGCGTCGGCCACTACCTGATCGATGATCTTGTCGAGTTCGCCCATCACCTCCTCGGTGAACACGTTCATCGAGCGATCCGGCATGTTCCAGGTGACGAGCGCAATGCCGTCAGCGTCGGTATCGAGGGTGAAATTGATGTAGCTCATTGTTTCTCTCCCCGTCAGACGCGTTCGATGATCGTTGCGGTGCCCATGCCGGCGCCGATGCACAGCGTCACCAGCGCGGTGTTCAGATCGCGGCGCTCGAGTTCGTCCAGCACCGTGCCGAAGATCATCGCGCCGGTGGCGCCGAGCGGATGGCCCATGGCGATGGCGCCACCATTGACGTTGATCTTGTCGTGCGGGATCTCGAAAGCCTGCATGTAGCGCAGCACCACCGAGGCGAAGGCCTCGTTGAGCTCGAACAGGTCGATGTCCGACAGCTTCATCTTGGCGCGCTTCAGGAGCTTCTCGGTGACATCGACCGGGCCGGTCAGCATCAGCACCGGCTCGGAGCCGATATTGGCGAAGGTGCGGATGCGCGCGCGGGGCTTGAGGCCCATCGCCTTGCCGGCCTTCTTCGAGCCGAGCAGCACGGCCGCCGCGCCGTCGACGATACCGGACGAGTTGCCGGCGTGGTGGACGTGGTTGACCTCTTCCACCTCGGGGTGCTTCTGCACCGCGACCGCATCGAAGCCGCCCATTTCGCCGGGCATGACGAAGGATGGGTTGAGCGATGCCAGCGACTGCATGTCGGTCGAAGGCCGCATGTGCTCGTCATGGTCGAGGATGGTCAGGCCGTTCTGGTCCTTGATCGGAATGACCGAATTCTTGAAGCGGCCGTCAGACCAGGACTTGGCGGCCCGCGTCTGGCTTTCGACCGCATAGGCGTCGACGTCGTCACGGGAGAAACCGTATTTGGTGGCGATCAGGTCTGCCGAGATGCCTTGCGGCACGAACCAGCCGGGCAGGCCGACCGAAGGATCCATGAACCAGGCGCCGCCGGAGGCACCCATGCCGACGCGCGACATGGATTCGACACCACCGGCGATGACGATCTCGTCGGCGCCCTGCGCGATCTTGGCGGCGCCGAAATTGATGGCGTCGAGACCGGAGGCGCAGAAGCGCGAGATCTGCATGCCAGGCGCCTTGGTGTCGTAGCCGGCCTCGAAGGCGGCGGCGCGCGGAATGACCGAGCCGGCCTCGCCGACCGGATCGACGCAGCCGAAGATGATGTCGTCGACGGTGCCGGTGTCCAGCCCGTTGCGGTCGCGCAGCGCTTCCAGCGTCTTGGCGGCAAGCCGCACCGCCGGCACTTCGTGCAGCGATCCATCCTTCTTGCCCTTGCCGCGCGGCGTGCGCACGGCGTCATAGACGTAAGCTTCGGCCATTTTCGTGCTCCTTGGGTTTGCCGGTCGCCGCTCTCAGAGCGAGCGGCCGATCAGCAATTTCATGATCTCGTTGGTGCCGCCGTAGATGCGCTGGACGCGAGCGTCGCGGAACATGCGGGCGATCGGATATTCATTCATGTAGCCATAGCCGCCGTGCAGTTGAAGGCATTCGTCGACGACTTTTCCCTGCAGGTCGCTCAGCCAGTACTTGGCCATCGAGGCCGTCACGGGATCGAGGCCGCCATTGATGTGGCGGGTGACGCAGTCATTGTAGAAGACGCGGCCGATCGTCGCCTCGGTCTTGAGCTCGGCCAGCTTGAACTGGGTGTTCTGGAAATCGATGATCGCCTTGCCGAAGGCCTTGCGTTCCTTGACGTAGTCGATGGTCAACGCCAGCGCCCGCTCGATCATGGCAATGGCGCCTGTGCCGATCTGCAGCCGCTCCTGCGGCAATTGCTGCATCAGCTGGATGAAGCCCTGCCCTTCCTCGTGGCCGAGCAAATTGGAGGTCGGGACGCGCACATCGTTGAAGAACAGTTCTGACGTGTCGTTGGCCTTCAGGCCGATCTTGTCGAGGTTGCGGCCGCGCTCAAAACCTTCGACCTCGTCGGTCTCGACGACAATCAGCGAGGTGCCCTTGGCACCCTTTTCCGGATCGGTCTTGGTGACGACGATGATGAAGTTGGCCAGCTGGCCGTTGGTGATGAAGGTCTTGGAACCATTGATCCTGTACTGGTTGCCGTCCTTCTCGGCCCGCGTCTTGACGCCTTGCAGGTCGGAGCCGGCGCCCGGTTCGGTCATGGCGATGGCGCCGATCAGCTCGCCGGTGGCGAGCTTCGGCAGCCACTTCTTCTTCTGCTCCTCGGAGCCGTAGTGGAGGATGTAAGGGGCGACGATCGAATTGTGCAGGCCGATGCCAAAACCATCGACGCCGACATGGCCGATCGCCTCGATGATGGCGCTCTCATGGGCGAAGGTGCCGCCGGAACCGCCATATTCCTCCGGCATCGAGGCGCAGAGCAGGCCGGCGGCGCCGGCCTTGCGCCAGCTCTCGCGGTCGACCATCTCGTTCTTCTCGAACTCGTCGTAGCGCGGCGCGATCTCCTCCGACATGAAGCGGGTTGCCATGTCGTAGAGCATGCCGACCTCGTCCGCCGCCCAGGCGGGCTTGGAAAGGCCAAGTATTTCGGCGGGGCTGGTCATGTGGATATGGTACTCCTCCCAGAGCGCATCGTCAGCGTTGACGCCGGCGCACGTCACGCTGGCCTCAACCGACCCTCCCCCCGAAGGAGAGGGCAACCATCTTTAGAACGCTTCCGCAGGCAGGGCCATCAGCGTGTCAGCGCCGCTCGAAATACGGGCGAGATGCGCCGACGTCTCCGGCATGATCCGCTCCATGAAGAAGCGCGCCGTCACCACCTTGTTGTCGTAGAAGGACTGGGTGCCGTTGGCGCCGGTCTTGCCCTGAGCTGCCTTGGCCATCTGCGCCCACATGTAGCCCAGAGCAACAAGGCCGAAGAGGTGCATATAGTCGGTCGAGGCCGCGCCGGCATTGTCGGGCTTGGCCATGCCGTTCTGCACCAGCCACATGGTCGCGGCCTGCAGATCGTTCAGGCCTTTCTTCAACCCCTTGGTGAAGGGCGCCATCTTCTCGTCGGCGCGGTTCTCCTCGCAGAATTCGCCGACCTCCTTGAAGAAGGCCTGGATGGCGCGGCCGCCATTCAGGCCGAGCTTTCGGCCGACGAGGTCGAGCGCCTGGATGCCGTTGGCGCCTTCATAGATCATGGCGATGCGGGCATCGCGCACGAACTGGCTCATGCCGTGCTCTTCGATATAGCCGTGACCGCCGAACACCTGCTGCGCCATGACGGCGTGGTCGAAGCCCTTGTCGGTGAGCACGCCCTTGACCACCGGCGTCATCAGGCCGGTGTAGTCGTCCGCCGCCTGGCGGTCCTTGTCGTCGGCGGAGCGATGCGCGATGTCGGACTTGATCGCCGTCCACAGTGCCAGCGCACGGCCGGCCTCGTTGAAGGCCTTCATGGTCATCAGCGAGCGGCGGATGTCAGGATGGACTATGATCGGGTCGGCCTTCTTGTCCGGCGCCTTGGCGCCTGAGAGCGAACGGCCCTGCAAGCGGTCCTTGGCGTAGGCAACGGCGTTCTGGTAGGCGATCTCCGACAGCGAAAGCCCTTGCAGGCCGACGCCGAGGCGGGCCTCGTTCATCATCGTGAACATCGCCTTGAGGCCGCCATTCTCCTCACCGAGCAGCGTGCCTTCGGCCTCGTCATAGTTCATGACGCAAGTCGAATTGCCGTGGATGCCCATCTTCTCCTCGATCGAGCCACAGGAGAGCGTGTTGCGTTCGCCCGGATTGCCCGCAGCATCGAGCTTGAGCTTCGGCACGATGAACAGCGAGATACCCTTGACGCCTTCCGGCGCGCCCTCGATGCGGGCCAGCACCAGATGGACGATGTTGTCCGACATGTCGTGCTCGCCGGCCGAAATGAAAATCTTTTGGCCCGAGATCTTGTAGGTACCGTCGCCGTTCGGCACCGCCTTGGTGCGCAGCAGGCCGAGATCGGTGCCGCAATGCGGTTCGGTCAGGTTCATGGTGCCGGTCCAGGAGCCCTCGACCATCTTCGGCAGCCATTTGGCCTTCTGCTCGTCGGTGCCGTGGGTGATGATCGCCGCGATGGCGCCCTGGGTCAGACCCGGATACATCATCAGCGACATGTTGGCCGAGACCATGTATTCGGCGACGGCGGTGTGTACGGCATAGGGCAGGCCCTGGCCGCCAAACTCGACCGGCGCCGCCAGCCCCATCCAGCCGCCTTCGCGATACTGGCCGAAGGCCTCCTTGAAGCCTTTGGGCGTGGTCACCGAGCCGTCGTCGTGACGCACGCAGCCTTCCATGTCGCCGACGCGGTTGAGCGGATGCATGACGTTTTCGGCGAGCTTGGCACCTTCGGCCAGGATCGCTTCCAGCACGTCTGGCGTCGCGTCGGCAAATCCGGGAAGGTTCGAATAGCGCTGATAGCCCAGCACCTCGTTGAGTACGAACAGCGTATCCTGGACCGGCGCCCTGTATGTCGGCATGCTTTTTCTCCACCCTGCGGACCTGGTCCGAAAGCCCCCGAATTAATGTCAGGGCAGCATGCAGACCCGTGTTGAAGCCGGGATAGCAAAAATTGACGTTTGCGTAAACGTCAATTTTTTGATGCGACAAGATTTCCCGACCACCCAGCTTGGGGAAGCTAGAGTGTTTCACCGTTTCACGGAAACGGCGAAACGCTCTATCTCATTGTTTTAACGCAAGTCCGGACGGAAAACCGCTCACACTTTTCCTGGAATTGCTCTAGCGGCGCGACGTCAAGCAGGCCAGCGCCGAAGGAACCAGTCAGGCGGATGCAGGCAACGAAAAAGCCGCGCGGCAGAGCCAACGCGGCTTTGATGGTCGAGACTCCGACGAAGTCGGAACCGGTAGATTGCTTCAGCTCGCGACGCTTGCATGTGGAGCCGTGCGTTCGGCCAACATCTGGCGCACCGCGGACATCGAGCCGGAGAGCTCGTTGATGGCGTCATCGATCAGCGCCCGCTGCTTCTGCAGGCGGGCGAGCTGCTTCTCCGACTTGTCCAGCGCCAGCCGCAGCTGCTTGGTGTTGGAACCGGTCGGATCGTAGAGATCCATCATCTGCTTGACGTCGCGCAGCGAGAACCCGACCTTGCGGCCGAGCAGGATCAGCTTCAGGCGGGCCTTGTCGCGGCGCGTGTAGAGACGGGTGGAGCCGTCGCGCTGCGGGTTGAGCAGGCCCTTGTCTTCGTAGAAACGCAGCGTGCGCAGCGTGACGCCGTATTTCTTGGCCATTTCGCCGATGCGGGCGAGGTCCTCGCCGGCTTCGACAGATACATTATTGGTATTGGCCGCGGTCTCGCCGGCCGAGATAAGCTTCATGGTCACTGGCTTTCCCCGTCTGGTGGCGTCGCGGTCCTGGACCATGCGTCGCCTGACTGGAAGCGGGGGCGTGCTTCCAGTCGTGGTTTCGACAAACAAAATCGCAAACAGCACACTCAAATGCGCCTTTTACGTTTACGTCAATTCTATACCGATAGCCGCCTCATGACGCAAGGGGCGTTCTGTGAAGGTGCTTTATGCCGCACCGTGGCAGCGAGAGCGAACTTCCTTCCAACTTCTTAAGCTTGGTTAACGCGTTGTTTACCACGTTGGGGGAAATGTGGGCGCGTCGGCTACCCGTGTTTATCCTGTATCGAATTTTTCACGGTTTTCGGAGCGCGGGTGAAACCCCGGGAAGCTTGTCTTCCACCGTGGAAGCGCGGTCGCCTTCGTTCCGGCAGGGACTTGGGGAGCTGGTCGCAAGCCGGCCAATCTGAAAGACGGACGCACCGATGAACAGCAAGCGGTCCTATCTCGACACACTCAACGCCGGCAGGCAGCGCAAGCCGCAGACCACGCTCGAGCAACTGAACCGCTCGCTGGAGACGCTGGAACAGCGGCTGGGGCAGACCCGCGAGGAGGTGACGGCACGTCCCGCTCCGCGCCAATACGGCGCGGACCCGCGCTATCCCGCCGTCGACCCGCGTTATCCAGCCGCCCAGCCAACCGGTCAGCAGCGCTGGTATGAGGAACCGCGGCCGGCGGCGCGCCCGCAGACCCCGGCGCCAGCCCCCGCCTTCGACCAGAACTACCAGGCCATCGCCCGTGACATCGACCGCGTGCGCAGCCAGGAAGACAGCGTCGCCATGGTCGGCAAGATTGCCGGCGAATTGCGCGGCATGCGCGAGGAACTGCGCCACCAGATGACGGCGGGCCTGCAGCGCGAATTCGATGCGCTGCGCAAGGATATCGACCGCGCCTTCCAGGCCAACGCCAGGTCCGGCACAGCGGGCAAGGGCAGTGCCGAACTCGGCGTCGAATTCGAACGGCTTTCCGGCGCCATCAAGTCGCTGTCGGAGAAAAGCGACGACAGAAGCGTCAACATGCTGCGGCTGGAACTCGAGCAGGTGAAGGCCGCGCTCGACACGCTGGCGCGCGAGGAGAGCGTGCAGAAGGTCGACCGCCGCTGGGACGATTTCGACCGCCGCTGGACGGCTTTCGAGGACCGCGTCGACGCCGACCAGCGCAAGCGCTCCGACGACCCCGCCCTTGCGGCCCTGACCGACCGGCTGGAGCAGATCAGCAACGCCGTCAACAATCTGCCTGAATCGCTGTCGCTGCGCTCGCTCGAGGAAAAGGTGCGCACGCTGGCCGGCGCCGTCGAACACTTCGCGGGCCAGCAGGACAATCGCGGCGGCGACACGCTTGCCATGATCGATGAGCGGCTGGACGAGATTTCCCGCGCCATCGTTGCCTCGACCGTCGCGGCACAGGCCAATTCCGTCGACCACGAAGCCTTCGACCGTATCGAGAAGCGCATCGACTCGCTCGCCCGGCAGATCGAGGAGGTGGCGCAGGATCGCCCCGGCAACGCGGTCATGGATCGCCTGAGCACCCTGTCGAGCCGCGTCGACGAACTCGCCGGCCGCGCTAATTTGCCCGAACAGGCGATGGAACGGCTGGCCAAGCAGATCACCCTCATCGCCGACAAGATCGACCAGGCGCCGGCCATGCCCGACGCCGACTACATCTTCCACGGGCTCGAGCAGCGCTTCGACGTGCTGTCCGGCATGATGGAACGCCGCCAGGGCGATGCCATCGAACAGGGCAACATGCTGTTTCGCGATCTCGAGCGCCGTCTCGACGAGGTTGCCGACCGGCTCGACCAGCGCCTCGCGCCGCAGATCGACAGCGCCGGCATCATGGAAGCCATCGACGCCCGCTTCACCGCACTCGCCACGCGCATGGAGAGCCGCGCCGCCGATCCCGCCGGCGAAGCGGCGATCCGTGGACTGGAAAGCCGGCTCGAGGACATTTCCAGCCGGCTCGACGCCTCGGCGGCCCAAGTGGCCGGCATCGATCCGGCGCTGATCCGCAGCCTGGAGGCACAGGTCGCCGGCCTGTCCGCCCATCTGTCCAGGCCCAGCACGCCGCTGCCGGAATTCGAGGACATCAGCCCGCGCCTCGACGAAATCGAGAAGGCGCTGGCCGGCACCCGCGATTCCATCCTCGGCGCGGCACGCGAAGCGGCCGAGAACGCGGTGCGTTCGCTGGCCGGGTCGAACGCCAATGCGTCGGCGGTTTCCGGACTCGCCCAGGACCTGAAAACGCTGGAAACGCTGACGCGGCGCTCCGACGAGCGCAATTCGCGAACTTTCGAGGCCATCCACGACACGCTGCTCAAGATCGTCGACAGACTGGGTTCGCTGGAAACCAACGAGCCGTCCGAAGCGGTGAGCGAGCTCCTGGCCACGCGCCAGGACGAGGCGGCCGGCAAGCGCCGCACACGAACCGCCAAGATGGCTGTCGAAGCGCCGTCGATGGATATCGACGAGCCGATGCCGCTGAGCGGCGACATGGCCGATCTCGATGCCCGCGCCGCCGCCATAATGCGTAACGAGGGCGCGCGTGGCGACCTGGGTACGCGTGGCGACCCGGGTACGCGTGGCGAGCTGGGCACGCGAACGCCGGCGGAAGCCGCCGCCGCCGCCGCTATGGCCGCACTCGGTTCCGACACCATCGCCGAGAAGGACCAGCCGGCAGGCCGCAAATCGATGTTCGGCGGGCTGGCCCGCGCCTTCAAGGGCAAGAAGGTGGCGGCGGACGTCCCGCCGCTGGCCGGTTCGCCGCCGAGCAGCGATATTCCGACGGTCGATCTTGACGAGCCGCTCGACCCGAAAGTGGCCAACCGCCCGCTGGAGCCAGGCTCCGGCGCGCCCGACCTCAATGCCATCATGAAGCGGGTTCGCGACGAGCGCGGCCAGCCGGCAAAGCTTGGCGAAAGCGACGCCGCCAAATCGGATTTCATCGCAGCCGCGCGGCGCGCCGCGCAGGCCGCCGCCGCGGAGGCCGACGCCCTGAAGCGCCAGTCGACAGTGAAAGGCCCGGTGAAGGCGCTCAGGATCGGCGACCTGCTCAAGGCGCGGCGCAAGCCGATCCTGATGGCGGCGGCGGCGATCATGCTGGCGCTTGCCGGCCTGCAGCTCGGCAAGGCGTTCCTCTCTGATCCCGTTCAGGTGGCAAACAACGACGCCGCACCGGCCGTTGCCGCGCAGCCGGTGCAGACGGCATCCGTCGACACGGCGAGCCAGCCGAAGGCGGAAGCCCAGCCGGCAGCGACGGACGACGAGCCGGCCCGTGCCGTCAGGCAGGCCGAGCAATCCGCGCCCACGACCAAGGACGACATGGTGGCGCAGACCGCCATGGCGATGCCGTCGGACACGGACGCAATGGCGAATACGGCGCCGGTTGCAGAGCCCGCTGCTTCTGCCGCCTCTTCCGGCCCCATGGCTTCGGCCGCTCCAGCACCAGTTGCGCCTATCGCCGCGCCCCCTATGGATGCGACGGCTTCAGAGCCGGCCGCTGCTACCGGCGGCGCGCAAGCGACGGATACCGATACCCAGCCGGTCGCAGCCCCAACGGCGGCCAACGACGCCATCGCCAAGGACACGACCGGTGCCGTTGCACCGACGGCTGCCCCTGCGACAGCAGCCGCGGCCAAGTTCGATATTCCGGCCGATGCCGGCCCGGCCGCGCTGCGCGATGCCGCCGCTGGTGGCGACGCCAAGGCGCTGTTCGAGATCGGCTCGCGCTACGCGGAATCTCGCGGCGTCAAGGAAGACATGGCGGCAGCCGCCAAATGGTACGAGAAATCGGCGGAACTCGGTTTCGCCCCGGCCGAATACCGCATCGGCAATTTCTATGAGAAGGGCATCGGCGTCGCCCGCGACATCAAGAAGTCGAAGACCTGGTACCAACTGGCCGCCGAGCAGGGCAATGCCAGCGCCATGCACAATCTGGCCGTGCTGTTCGCCATGGCCGCCGATGGCGTGACCGACAATGAATCGGCCGCGCACTGGTTCCAGGAGGCCGCCGATCTCGGCGTCAAGGACAGCCAGTTCAATCTCGGTATCCTGGCCGCCAAGGGCGTCGGCATGAAGCAGAACCTCGAGGAATCCTACAAATGGTTCGCTCTCGTCGCCAAGACCGGCGACAAGGACGCTGCCGCCAAGCGCGACGAGATCGCCAATGCGCTGCGGCCCGAACAGCTCGAGCGGGCACGCGCCGCGACCGAACTGTGGAAGGCCAAGCCGCTCAATGCGGCGACCAATTCGGCCGACATTCCCGAATCCTGGCAGGAAGGCACGCCGCAGACGACCGCCGGCATCGACATGAAGAAGGCGGTCAAGAACATCCAGCTCATCCTCAACAAGAACGGCTATGACGCCGGCGGCGCCGACGGCGTCATGGGCGAGAAGACCAAGACCGCGATCATCGCTTTCCAGACCGACAACAAGCTGCCGGCGACCGGCGCCGTCGATGAAAAACTGGTGCGGGCGCTGCTGGCGCGCAAATAACAGAGAAGCGTCGTTTCCACGACGCTCTTGCCACACATTTGCCTGTTAACTGATTGAGATATTTTTTGTTTCGACGCGGCGACGGGGTTTGACCCCGCCGCCGCGTCGGCGCAAGGAAAAATTGGCTTTTCGGTGCGAGACTGCCCAGAACGGCTGTATTCGCCGACAGGCAAACTGATCGAGACTGACGGGTGGGCATCTATCTCCCGATTGCGGAAATTTCCGTCAACGTCTTCGTGCTGCTGGCCATGGGCGCTGCGGTGGGCTTCCTGTCGGGCATGTTCGGCGTCGGCGGCGGGTTTCTCATCACGCCGCTCCTGATCTTCTACAACATCCCTCCGGCGATCGCGGTCGCCACCGGCGCCAACCAGGTCATCGCCTCGTCCGTCTCGGGCGTGCTGTCGCACATGAAGCGGGGCACGCTCGACTTCAAGCTCGGCGGCGTGCTTCTAGCTGGCGGCATCATCGGCTCCACCGCCGGTATCTACGTGTTCGCCTTGCTGCGCCGACTTGGTCAGCTCGACCTGTTCATCTCGCTGCTCTATGTCGTGCTGCTCGGCACGGTCGGCGGGCTGATGCTGGTCGAAAGCATCAATGCGCTGCGCGCCACACGCAGCGGCGCCGCGCCGGTGCTGAAGAAATCCGGCCAGCACAACTGGATACACCGGCTGCCGCTGAAGATGCGCTTCAGGGCGTCGAAACTGTTCGTCAGCGTCATCCCGGTGCTCGGCCTTGGCGCCGGCATCGGCTTCCTGTCGTCGATCATGGGTGTCGGTGGCGGTTTCATCATGGTGCCGGCGCTGATCTATCTGCTCAAAGTGCCGACCAATGTCGTCATCGGCACCTCGCTGTTCCAGATCATCTTCACGTCCGCCTACACCACGCTGGTCCACGCCACCACGAACCAGACGGTCGACGTCGTGCTGGCCTTCCTGCTGATGGCGGGCGGCGTCGCCGGCGCGCAATATGGCGCCAAGGCCGGCCAGAGGCTGCGCGGCGAGCAGCTCAGGGCGCTGCTGGCCTTGCTGGTGCTGGCTGTGGCGATCAGGCTGGCCATCGATCTTTTCGTCACCCCGCCCAATCTCTATTCGCTGTCCAGCGCGGGCCTCAACTGATGGCAGGCCCGAAGGCATTCGCAGCCGCCATCCTCCTGTCACTGCTTACCGCCGCCGCGCCGGCGAAGGCACAGACGCCGCTGACGGAAGGCATCCAGATCGGTCTCTCCACCGACAATGTCTCGATCACCGCCGGTTTTTCCGGCGCCGACCTGACCATCTTCGGCTCGCTGGAAAATCCCGACCCGCTGGTCGCCCGCCAGGGCCGCTACGACGTCATCGTCGTGCTCGAAGGGCCACCCAAGCCGGTGGTGGTACGCCGCAAAGACCGGGTGCTCGGCGTCTGGGTCAATCTGGACTCCGAAACCTTCGAGAACGTGCCGGTCTCCTATTCGGTGGCGACGACGCGGCCGCTGCAGGACATCACCGAACCAAACAGCTACAAGCAACTGTCGCTCGGGGCCTCCAACCTCTACATGCAGCCCGCCGACGCCGGCGACGGCCCGGCAACGATCGAGGAATTCACCGCGGCGCTGCGCGAACGCAAGGGCGCGGCCGGCCTCTACAGCGAGAATGTCGGCGGCGTGCAGTTCCTGTCGCAGAACCTGTTCCGCGCCACCGTCAGGCTGGCACCGAATGTGCCGGTCGGAACCCATAAGGCCCGCGCTTTCCTGTTCAAGAGCGGCCTGTTCATCAAGGAGAGCTCAGCCCAGCTCGAAATCCGCAAGTCCGGCTTCGAACAGTCGATCTTCCGGGTCGCCCATGACTACTCCTTCCTCTACGGCGTCTTCGCCATATCGCTGGCCATGCTGACGGGCTGGCTCGGCAGGCTGATCTTCCGCAAGGATTGAGCGGCCAAAAGGGGTTTCCCTTTCCCGCGTCATGCTATAGACCGCACCTCCCCGCCCAACGGGCAAGCACGCACAATTCAATTCGGCAGAGCGGTCCGGTCGCCCGGAACCACAGCGCACGCTTCTCCCGCGAGCGCCGATCCGCTGTCTGCCGCCAATGACAGGAGGCTGCCTTGCGACCAGCATTCGCCGGTATCGACTTCGGCACTTCGAACTCCACGGTCGGCGTGGTCCGCAACGGGCAGCCCCACCTCGTCGCGCTCGAAGGCGGCCAGGTCACGCTGCCCAGCGCGGTGTTCTTCAATTTCGAGGACGGCCGCATCTGTTTTGGCCGCCAGGCCATCGCCAACTACACCGACAGCGTGGAAGGCCGGCTGATGCGCTCGCTGAAGAGCGTGCTGGGCAGCTCGCTGGCGCATGAGAAGACGCGCATCAAGGCGCGCTCGATCGGCTTCATGGAGATCATCGGCCTGTTCCTCGGGCATCTCAGAAAGAAGCTTGAAGAAGATGGCGGCGATCTGGTCGAGACCGTGGTGCTCGGCCGTCCGGTGCAGTTTGTCGATGACGACCCACAGGCCGACGCGAACGCGCAGAGCGACCTGGAAAAGGCCGCGCATGCCCAGGGCTTCAAGCACATCGCCTTCCAGTTCGAGCCGATTGCCGCGGCGCTCGACTACGAGCAGAGGGTGACGCGCGAGGAGCTGGCGCTGATCATCGACATGGGCGGCGGCACGTCCGACTTTTCAGTCGTGCGCGTCTCGCCTGAACGTGCCCGACTGCCGGACCGCAAGGACGATATCCTGGCCAGCCGGGGCGTCCATATCGGCGGTACGGATTTCGACCGGCTGCTCAGTATTGCCCATGTGATGCCGCAGCTCGGCTATTTGACCCAGACCAAGGACGGTAAGCGCAATCTGCCGGCCAGCTACTTCATCGATCTCGCGACATGGCAGCGCATCAACCTGGTCTACACCGCCAAGGCGATGACGCATCTGCGCCAGATCCGTTACGAGGCCGCGCGCGCCGACCTGGTCGATCGCTTCATCCACATTGTCGAGCACCGTTATGGGCACGCTTTGGCGGCATTGGTGGAAAAAGCCAAGATAGAGTTGACCGGCCTGTCATCGGCCGAAGTCGCGGTGAGGCTATCCGACGTGGAGTTCGCCGCCGAAATCGCGCGTGACGGGCTGGACGCCACCATCGCCCGGGACATCGGGCGGGTCACCGCAACGGTGGCTGAGACCATGCGGGACGCGCAGGTCAAGCCGTCCGACATCACCGCGGTGTTCCTGACCGGCGGCTCGACCGCGATCCCGCTGGCAAGACGCGAAATCCTGGCGCTGGTGCCGCAGGCTTCGGTCATCGACGGCGACATGTTCGGCTCGGTCGGGCTTGGCCTGGCACTGGATGCGCAACGGAAGTTCGGCTGATCAGGCTGAACCGCTTCAGGTCGTCTCGGCGCCGAGATGCGCCTTCAGCGCCATCTGGGCCAGGCTTGCCTGGCGGTCGCGGTGGGTGATCATGGCGAAGTCGCGTTTCGGCAGTTCGAGCGGCACGGATCGCAGGCTGCCTTCGGCGACGGCGCGTCCGACGACGAGCTCCGAAATGATGGTGGCGCCGGCACCCGCCTCGACCGCCTGGCGAACCGCCTCGTTGCTTGGGAGCACCAGGAACACCTGCAAATCGGCAAGCGAAATCCCCTCACGCCGCGCCAGATCCTCCAGCACCTCGCGCGTGCCCGACCCGCCCTCGCGGATGATCCAGCGCAGGCCCCTGATGTCGGGACGGCCCGGCGCGGTTTCGACGATTTCGGGATGTGACGCGGCAACCACCAGCATCAACCGGTCGGTATCGACCTTGGCCCGGCGCAATATGTCGGATTCGGTGCGCCCCTCGACCAGGCCGAGATCGGCGGTTCCATCCAGCACGCTGGCCTCGACCTGCCTCGTGTTACCGATGCTGACGCTCAGCCGCACCGCGGGATAGGCCTCGTGAAAGGACGCCAGCCGGCGCGGCAGCCAGTAGCTGGCGATGGTCAGGCTGGCGGCGATGGAGAGGCTGCCGGCGACCGTCTGCGAGACATGTTCCAGCACATTGCGCGCGGCGGCGGCCCGCTCCAACACGGCCTTTGCCTCCGGCAGGAACCGGTGGCCGGTCTGGGCAAGCTCGATGTTGCGGCCGACGCGGTTGAACAGATGGACGCCGTGCTGCTCTTCAAGCGCGCGAATGGCGGCCGATGCCGCCGACTGGGAGATGCCCAGAAGCTCCGCCGCCTTGGTCATGTGGCCGCGTTCGGCGACGGCGACGAAAATGCGCAACTGATCCAGGGTCATGTCAGCATTAAGAACCAATATCGATCGAATTTACAAGAACAACTGATTAGACGGATCGATAGCCTCATTCTACATTTTCACGCGAAGTTAGAAAAAATTCGCCAGAGAATGGCAGAGACTAAAATGATCGGGCGGTTCAAGTCCCTTCTCGCGCAGTGGACCCGCGGCATCCGCAGACGGCTGGCCGGCGATCGCTATCACCCGGAAGAGCACTACATGCGCGGCCCCGGGCCGAAGACACGCGCCAAATCGGCCGGCCGCGCGGGCACATCCGGATCATGAGGCATCCAACGCCGCGCGGCGCGAATTCGGCACCATCGCAACGCCCGCTTGCCGACACGCGCGCGCCCGATGAAGGCGACGGCGTCGACACCTCGCCTGGCATTTCCGACAGCATCGCCAAGACGACCTGCTATATGTGCGCCTGCCGCTGCGGCATCGACGTGCACATCAAGGACGGCAAGGTCCGCTACATCAACGGCAACAAGGACCATCCGGTCAATCGCGGCGTGATCTGCGGCAAGGGCAGTTCCGGCATCATGCAGCATTACAGCCCCGCCCGGCTGAAGAAGCCGCTGCTGCGCACCGGCCCGCGCGGCTCCGGCGCGTTCCACGAGATCGAGTGGGAGGAGGCTTTTTCGATCGCGACGCAGCGGCTCTCGGCGATCCGTCGCACCGATCCAAAAAAACTCGCCTTCTTCACTGGCCGCGACCAGTCGCAATCCTTGACCGGTTGGTGGGCGAGCCAGTTCGGCACGCCGAATTTCGCCGCCCATGGCGGCTTCTGTTCGGTCAACATGGCGGCCGGCGGGCTCTATTCGATCGGCGGCTCGTTCTGGGAGTTCGGCGAGCCCGACTGGGACAACACACGATATTTCATGCTGTTCGGCGTCGCCGAGGACCATGATTCCAACCCGATCAAGATCGGACTGGGCAAGCTCAAGGCGCGCGGCGCCAAGGTGGTGTCGATCAACCCCTGCCGGACCGGCTACAATGCGATTGCCGACGACTGGATCGGCATCCGGCCCGGCACGGACGGCCTGCTCGTCTTCGCGATCATCCACGAATTGCTGAAGGCCGGTCGTGTCGATCTCGATTATTTGCTCCGCTACACCAACGCCCATGTCCTCGTCGTGCAGGAGCCTGGCGCGTCCGACGATGGGCTGTTCGTCAGGGATGCCGACGGCAATCCGCTGGCCATGGACAGGGTGGAGAAAACCGCCATCAAGGCAACCGACCCGGAAGCGAAGCCGGCGCTGACCGGCAGCTTCGAAGTCGGCGGTTGCCGCTGCACGCCGGTGTTCCAGTTGATCGCCGACCGCTATCTCGATGACAGCTATGCGCCGGATGCGGTCGCCGAGCGCTGCGGCATTGCCGCCGATACGATCCGCCGGATCGCCGCCGAGCTTGCCCATGTCGCCTTCGAACAGACGATCGAACTGGCTATCGCATGGACCGACTGGGCCGGGCGCCGGCACGAGACGATCAAGGGCCGGCCGGTTTCGATGCATGCCATGCGCGGCATATCAGCCCATTCGAACGGCTTTCACTCTTGCCGCGCCATCCACCTGCTGCAAGTGCTTCTGGGCACGGTGGATGTTCCCGGCGGCTTTCGCTTCAAGCCGCCCTATCCTCGTTCGGCGCCGCCGGGGCCGAAACCCGCCGGCAAGACGGTCAAGCCGATGACGCCGCTGGACGGCATGCCGCTTGGTTTCGTCTGCGGGCCGGACGACCTGCTGGTCGACGAAGACGGCACGCCGACCCGCATCGACAAAGCCTATTCCTGGGACGCGCCGCTCGCCGCGCATGGGCTTATGCACACCGTCATCCGCAATGCCTGGGCCGGCGATCCCTACCCGATCGACACGCTGATGATGTACATGTCGAACATGGCCTGGAATTCCTCGATGAACACCGTCGAGACGATGCGTATGCTGACCGACCACGACGAGGCGGGCAACTACAAGATCCCCTTCATCATCTATTCCGACGCCTATTATTCCGAGACAATCCCGTTCGCCGACCTGGTGCTGCCGGACACCACCTATCTCGAACGGCACGACTGCATCAGCCTGCTCGACCGGCCGATCAGCCATGCCGACGGGCCGGGCGATGCCATCCGCCATCCCGTCGTCGAGCCCGATCGCGACGTCAGGCCGTTCCAGTCGGTGCTGATCGAGCTTGGCGCGCGGCTTGGCCTGCCCGGTTTCGTCGGCGAGGACGGAGCGGCCAGATATGCCGATTATGCCGACTATATCGTCAACCACGAGCGCACACCGGGCATCGGACCGCTGGCCGGCTGGCGCGGCAAGGATGGGACATCGATCGGCAAGGGCGAGGTCAATCCGAACCAGTTGCAGCGCTACATCGACAATGGCGGCTTCTGGCATCACGACTTCGCCGACGACCAGCGCTACTACAAGATGGCCAACCGCTCCTATCTCGATTTCGCGGTGCAGATGGGTTTCATCCCGAAGGCCGAGCCGATCGTCTTCCAGCTCTATTGCGAGCCCCTGCAGCGCTTTCGGCTCGCCGCACGCGGCCATGGCCGTGTCCTGCCGCCGGAGGCCGAGCGGCAGCGCATCGAGACCTACATGGATCCGCTGCCGTTCTGGTACATGCCATTCGAGGAAGCGGCGGTCGACCTCGAAAAATACCCCCTGCACGCGCTGACGCAGCGGCCGATGCACATGTATCATTCCTGGGGTTCGCAGAATGCGTGGCTGCGGCAGATCACCAGCCAGAACCGGCTGTTCGTGCATCACCGGACCGGCGCCGGCCTCGGTCTCGTCGATGACGACTGGGTGTGGATCGAGAGCATCAACGGCAAAGTGAAGGGGCAGATCAAGCTGGTCGACGGGGTGAATGAAAGCACGGTCTGGACCTGGAACGCGATCGGCAAAAGGCGCGGCAGCTGGGGACTGAAAGATGATGCCGCCGAGAGCCATCGCGGCTTCCTGCTCAACCATATCATCGGCGACCAGACCTCCGCCGACGCGCAGGGCAAACGCTATTCGAATTCCGATCCCGTGACCGGCCAGGCGGCATGGTTCGATCTGCGCGTGCGCATCGTCAAATGCAGGGCGGAAGAGGCCGGCTTCACCGAGCCGCAATTCGAGCGTTTCAGCCAGCCGCCGCATTTCGAGCCTTCGCTCGACATCCTTCGCTTCGGCGCCGAATTCCGCCGGGCAAGAGAGGCAGCCGAATGACCTGCCTCCCCAAGCATCCTGACAAGAAACTCGGGCTCGTCATCGACCTCGACACCTGCGTCGGCTGCCAGGCCTGCGTCACGGCCTGCAAGGAGTGGAATACCGGCGGTCACATGGCGCCGCTGACCGACATCGACCCCTATGGCGGCCATGTCGACGGCGTCTGGTTCAACCGCGTGCACAGCTACGAGCACACGACAGAGATGGGCGGGCGCACGGTGAACTTCCCGCGTTCCTGCCTGCATTGCGAAACACCAGCCTGCGTCACCGTCTGCCCGACCGGCGCTTCCTACAAGAGGACCTCGGACGGCATCGTGCTGATCGACGAGGACAAGTGCATCGGCTGCAAATTGTGCAGTTGGGCCTGCCCCTATGGCGCGCGCGAATTCGACACCGATGTCGGCGTGATGAAGAAATGCACGCTGTGCGTCGATCGCATCTACAACGACAACCTGGCCGAAGAAGACCGCGTGCCGGCCTGTGTCGCCGCCTGCCCGACCAGCGCGCGGCATTTCGGTGATCTCGGCGACCCCCAGTCCGCCGTCTCGCAACTGGTGGCGGAGCGCGGCGGCGTCGACCTGATGCCGGAACTCGGCTATCAACCGACCAACAAATACCTGCCGCCGCGCACCCATACGCAGCGCGGCGCATCGGTGCCGGCGAAGGCGCTGGAGCCGGTGCGGGCCGAAGGCGGCTTCCTCGGCTGGGTCGATCGCATGCTTTCGAACTGACCATGCATCCAGCCTTCTCCGTCGTCTTCTTCACCACCGCCACAGGTGCCGGCTACGGCCTGCTGGCATTGCTCGGCGTGCTGGCTGGATTGCAGATCGTCCCGGCCGATTTCTGGCTCGGCTTCGTCGGCCTGGGTTTGGCGCTCGGCCTGATCGCGGCGGGACTGTTGTCCTCGACCGGCCATCTCGGCAGGCCGGAGCGCGCCTGGCGGGCGTTCTCGCAATGGCGCAGTTCCTGGCTGTCGCGCGAAGGCGTGTCGTCGGCCATCACCTTCATCCCAGCGGGACTGTTCGGGCTCGGCTGGGTGTTGTTGGGCCGCACTGGCGGCTGGGTGGCGATTGCCGGATTGCTGGCCGCCATCGGTGCAATCGTCACCGTCTGCACCACCGGCATGATCTACGCGTCGCTGAAACCGATCGCCCAGTGGCACAGCCGCTATACCTTGCCGGCCTATCTGATCTTCGCGGCCATGACCGGCAGCGTTCTGTTGAACGCGCTGCTGCAGGGCTTCGGCGTCGGCTCGGTGGCCGTGCTGGTATTATCGCTGCTGGCCACTCTTGCCGGCTGGGGCTGGAAGCTCGCGACCTGGCGGCACAATGACCGTCTCGAAATCCCTACCACCGCCAACACCGCGACCGGTTTGGCCGGCGGCACGGTACGGTCGCTGGAATGGCCGCATACCGAGGAAAACTATCTGCTCAAGGAAATGGGCTTTCGCATCGCGCGCAAGCACGGTGCGAAGCTGCGCATGCTCACACAGGGATTGGCCTTCGCCCTGCCCGTTCTGCTGCTCGCGGCCACTTTCGCCTTGCCGTGGCCCTTTGGGGCGATCCCGTCGGTGCTCGCTGCGATCGTCCAGTTCGCCGGGATGCTGGTGGAGCGCTGGCTTTTCTTCGCCGAGGCAAAGCACACGGTCACCCTATATTACGGCAGATAGGGCTGCTCAGCCTGGCCGCAGCATCGAGCGGGAGATGGCGAAGATGCGGTCGCTGCCAAGCATGTAGGCCATCAGCGATTCCAGGCGAAACAGCCCGGCATAGGCGCGATCGAGCACGTTAAGCGAACCGGTGTAGGCGCCGAAGGCCGGCATGATCATGCGGCCGCCATCGCCGGCAAAACAGCGCCGCCGCACCGAACGGCCGCGCTGGACGATGCGCGCGCAGGGATGCAGGTGGCCCGCGATCTCGCCCTCGACGCGCACTTTCGACGGCTCATGCCGGAACAGCAGCGAGCCTATGGCCAATTCCCGCACCGTTTCACCGGGAAGATCGGCCGGCGCTTCCGGATCGTGATTGCCGGCGACCCAGAACCAGTCACGGCCTGCCATCAGCGCTTCCAGCCGCTCGCGAAAACTCGCATGCAGGCGCTCGGCACCGCCGCCATCGTGAAAGGAGTCGCCCAGGCTGATGACGATCGACGGCTGGTAGTCGGATATGACGGCCTGCAGTCTGAGCAAGGTCGCGCCGGTGTCATAGGGCGGGATCAGCGTGCCGCGCCTTGCCAGCGAAGAGCCTTTTTCCAGATGCAGGTCGGAGACCGCCAACAGCCTGAGCTCGGGAAAATAGAGCACGCCGCGCGGATCGCAGACCGCACGTTCGCCGGCGATGCCTATCATGTCGGCCTCGCCGATCAGCGTCGTGCGCGCCAGCGAAAAATTCATGCCTCACTCATTCCCGGACCCATGGCCTCCTCGACCAAAGTCGCCGCATCCATCAGCAGTGTTTCATCGGCTTCGCCGTTCACGGGCATCTTGCCGATCTCGAGCATGATCGGCACGGCCAGTGGCGAAATCTGCTCGAGATTCTTATGCATGATTCGACCCTGGACGCGCGAGAGCATGTCGGCAAGTCTGCTGACATCGAGCAGGCCGGCCGCCGCATCCGCACGCGTCGCCTGCAGCAGAATATGGTCCGGCTCATGGCTGCGCAGCACATCGTAGATCAGGTCGGTCGACACGGTGACCTGGCGGCCGCTCTTCTCCTGGCCCGGATGGCGCTTCTCGATCAACCCCGAAATCAGCGCGCAATTGCGGAAGGTGCGCTTGAGAAGCCAGCTGTCGGCCAGCCAGGCTTCGAGGTCGTCGCCCAGCATGTCCTGGTCGAACAATGCGCCGAGAGACGGTTTCCTGGCTTTGAACATCGCGCCCATGTCGCCCAGCGACCATATGGCAAGGGCGTAATCGGTGGCGACAAAGCCGAGTGGCCTGGCGCCGACCCTGTCGAGGCGCCGGGTAAGCAGCATGCCGAGTGTCTGGTGGGCCAGCCTGCCTTCAAAGGGATAAGCGACCAGATAGTAGCGGTTGCCGCGTGGAAAGGTCTCGATCAGCAGGTCATCGCGTTTGGGCAGAACCGATTTGTCGGCCTGGAATCGCAGCCAGTCGGCCACCTGCTCCGGCAGCTTCTTCCAGCGCTGCGGATCGTCCAGCATGATGCGGACCTGCTCGGCAAGGTAGGTCGAAAGCGGGAACTTGCCGCCGCCATAATAGGGCACCTTGGCGTCGCTGCCGGGCGCGTTGGACACGAAGCATTCGTTCTCGCGTATGCCCTCGAAACGCAGCACCTTGCCGGCGAACATGAAGGTGTCGCCATGCGTCAGCGTTTCGAGGAAGGCCTCCTCGATCTTGCCGAGAACGGCGCCGCCGCGTGTAGCCGAGCCTTTGCTGCCTGCTTTGACGTAACGCACGTTGAGCGCCGGCACTTCGATGATGGTGCCGACATTCAGCCGGTATTGCTGAGCCACGCGCGGGTTGGAGACGCGCCACAACCCGTCCTTGTTCAGGCGGATACGAGCATAGCGCTCGTAATTCTTCAGCGCATAGCCGCCGGTGGCGACGAAATCGATGACGCGGTCGAAGGTAATCCTATCGAGGCTGGTGTAGGGTGCCGCCGTTCGTACTTCCTCGTGGAGATCGTCGGCACGGAACGGTGCGCCGCAGGCGCAGCCGAGCACATGTTGCGCCAGCACATCGAGGCCGCCATCGACCAGCGGCGGCGTGTCCTGCGCGCCAAGATAATTGGCGTCGAGCGCTGCTCGGCATTCGAGCACCTCGAAGCGATTGGCCGGGATCAGGATCGCCTTGGATGGCTCATCCATGCGGTGGTTGGCCCGGCCGATGCGCTGCGCCAGCCGGCTGGCGCCCTTCGGCGCGCCGACATGCACAACCAGGTCGACATCGCCCCAGTCGATGCCGAGGTCGAGGGTCGAGGTGGCGACGATGGCGCGCAGCGCGTTGTCGCCCATCGCCTTCTCGACGCGCCGCCGCTGGCCGACGTCGAGAGAGCCGTGATGCAGCGCGATCGGCAACGTGTCCTCGTTGACCCGCCACAATTCCTGGAAAAGCAGCTCCGCCTGGCTGCGGGTGTTGACGAACAGCAGGGTCGTCTTGTGGCGCTTGATCTCGCGGTAGATCTCCGGCGTGGCATAGCGGGCCGAATGCCCCGCCCACGGCACGTGCGCCTCCGAATCGAGGATGGAAATTTCGGGCTTCGCACCGCCGGTGACGACGATCAATTCGGCCATGTCGCCCGGTGGATTCTGGCTGACCAGCCAGCGCCGCAGTTCGTCGGGCTCGGCCACCGTTGCCGACAGACCGATCGTCTGCAGGCCGGGCACAAAGCTGCGCAGCCGCGCCAAGCCGAGCGCCAAGAGATGTCCGCGCTTGGACGTCACCAGCGAATGCAATTCGTCGAGCACGACGTAGCGCAAATCCGCGAAGAAGCGCTTTGCATCACCTGCCGCGATCAGCAGCGCCAGTTGCTCGGGCGTGGTCAGCAATATATCCGGCGGCGCCAGCTTCTGGCGCTGGCGCTTGTGGGAAGGCGTGTCGCCGGTGCGCGTCTCGATGCTGATCGGCAGACCGATCTCCTCGACCGGCTTGCCGAGATTGCGCTCGATGTCGACGGCCAGCGCCTTGAGCGGCGAGATGTAGAGCGTGTGGATGCCGCGATGCGCCTGCCCCGGCTTTCGCCTTGGCCTGACGGCGAGTTCAGTGAGCGAGGGCAGGAAACCGGCCAGCGTCTTGCCGGCCCCGGTCGGCGCGATCAACAGTACCGATTGGCCGCTTTGAGCCTTCGCCAGCAATTCGATCTGATGGGCGCGCGGCGACCAGCCTTTCTCGCCGAACCATCGGAGGAATGGCTCGGGCAGGGCAATGGCGGCATTCTGCTCGGCAAGGCGCGGCTCAACTGTCACGCGCCAGAGGTAGCGCGGCTACGGGCGATCGCCAAGGAAAATCGGAACAAAAGGGGATCGTAGCGTTCCTCGCCCCGTTTACGAGAGGAGGAAGAAGCTCACGGCCTTCGAAACCCGGTCGGGCCGCCATAGAGGTAGCCGATGCGGGCGATGGCGTCCTTCAGCCCTTCGCGCGAGACCAGCATGGTGTGGCCGTTGGCGTGGATCATGGTCTCGGCATCGGTCATGACAGCGACATGGCCTTTCCAGAAGACGAGGTCGCCCCGACGCAATCCGGCATAATCCGGACCCGGTTCGAGCGGCTCGCCAATGCTTGCCGCCTGCATGTCGGAATCGCGCAGCACGTTTTTGCCCGCCATGCGCATCGCAAGTTGCACCAGGCCGGAACAGTCGATGCCGAAGCCGGACGCGCCGCCCCACAGATAGGGCGTGCCTAGAAACGTCTCGGCAACCGCGACATAGTCGGCGGCAATTTCTGCGATTGGCCTGAGGTGACCCGCGATGATCGCTTCGCCCGACGGCAGGACGGCGTAGTGTGTGCCGCGCGTCTCGGCGGCTCCCCTCACGGTCACCGTCGACCCCATCGACAGCTGTCCCGTGATCGGAAAGCGCAGATCCGGACCGGGATAGAGAAAGGTGCGGGGCACCGAGACGATATGGGTAGGCGCGTGTTCCCGTCCGCCCAGCTCGGTTGCGGCGACGTAGCCGACATAGCCGTCGCGTTCGGCCTGGATCCAGGCCCAGCCTTCGGCATCCTCGAAAACCAGCACATCGTCGCCGAACAGGGCTTGCGTGTTGACGCCGGCATCCGCGCGCGGCGCCTTGCGGATGTCGGCCACCGAGGCCGAAATCCGCGCCGGCCGGCCGGCGACAAAACGCTCGGCGGAAACCTCGCCTTTCAGCCTTGAATCGGCAAGGTCGGAACGGAAGGCGTGGAGACGGGCATCGTGAGCAGTCAAAATCGGCAACCCTGTTGTATGGGCAAGATGGTCAGTTGGGCAGTTCAAGCGCCCTGGCGATGATACCATCGCCGAAGCGCTCGACAAAGAGCGCGCCCTCGACCGTGCGCTTGATCAGCACGTTGCGCTTGTCGAGTTCGTCGCGATGGCGCGACACCAGCTTCAGCGCGCCCATCGTGTCGAGCGCGCGGGTGATCACCGGCTTGGTGACGTTGAGGCGGGCGGCCAGCCCGCGCACCGTGTGCGGCGGCGGATCGAGATAGATGGTGAACAGGATCGCCGTCTGGCGCATGGTCAGGTCGGGCGCATCGTCGCGCACCTGCGACAACATGACTTGCTGCCACAGTCGCAAAGCCTGGCTCGGGCGCATCGCAATCGACATCGCGCCAGCATGACGGCAAATTGTTTCGGTTCCGTTTCAGTTTTAGCGATTTGCCGGCGCTGCTTGCTGCCACCCCGTCAGCCAAAGCGTGTCGAGATGATCCGCTCCAGCGCGCGAATGCCTTGCGCCTCGCCACCGGCGGGCCCATGCGGGCGATCGGCGGGGTTCCAGGCAAAGATGTCGAAATGCGCCCAGCTCGCCGTCTTGTCGACAAAGCGCTTGAGGAACAGCGCCGCCGTGATCGAACCGGCGAAACCGTCGGTGGTGACATTGTTGACGTCGGCGATCTTCGACGACAGCTTAGCATCGTAGGGCCGCCACAGCGGCAAGCGCCACAGCGGATCCTCGACCGCCAGCGATGCCGCGGCGAGGTCCGAGGCCAGCGCCTCGTCGCCGGTATAGAAAGGCGGCAGATCGGGGCCAAGCGCGACACGGGCGGCTCCGGTCAGCGTCGCCATGTCGACCAGCAGCTGCGGCTCCTCGTCATCGGCCAGCGCCAGCGCGTCGCCGAGCACGAGCCTGCCTTCGGCGTCGGTGTTGCCGATCTCGACAGTGATGCCCTTGCGGCTCGCCAGCACGTCGCCGGGTCTGAAGGCATTGCCGGCAATCGAGTTCTCGACCGCGGGGATGAGCACGCGCAGTCGCACCTTCAACCCGGCGGCCATGATCATCGAGGCCAGGCCAAGCACATTGGCGGCGCCGCCCATGTCCTTCTTCATCAACAGCATGCCGGATGACGGCTTGATGTCGAGACCGCCTGTGTCGAAGCAGACGCCCTTGCCGACCAGCGTCACCTTCGGCGCGCCCGGTTGCCCCCAGATCATGTCGATCAGACGCGGCGCACCTGATGAAGCGCGGCCGACGGCGTGGATCATCGGGAAGTTCTGGGTCAGCAGCTCGTCGCCCTTGATGACGGAAACTTCGGCCTTGTGAGCCGCGGCCAGGGTGCGCACCGCCTTCTCCAGATCATCCGGCCCCATGTCGCTGGTCGGTGTGTTGACCAGATCGCGGGCCAGGAAGACGCCATTGGCGATGCGGCGAACGCGCGCCGCGTCGACGCCGGCCGGCACGTCGAAACGCAGCGCCTTGCCTGGCTTCTTGCCGTAACGGGTGAAGACATAGCCGCCGAGCGCCAGCGCGATTGCCGCGAGTTCCGGCTCGGCAGGAAGGGAGGCGAAATGCCAGTCGCCTTCCGGCAGGGTTTTCGACAGTGCACCGAGCGCGAGTGAACCTTCCCCGTCGCCGGTGCCAAACAGGGCGCCGGCAAGTGCGCCGTTCTCGCCGGGCACGGCCAGCGTCCTGCCTGCCTCGCCGGAAAAGCCGTTGGCCCTGCCCCATGCGACAGCAGATGGTGCAAGGCCCGCGGCCTCCAGGCCGTCACGGGCCACCAGATGCACCGGCAGCGCACCTTGCAATTTCGTCTCGACGAGTTCGACAGGCATTCGATGTTCTCTCCTGCCGACCCTTCGCGAGTCGGCGTTTCTTAACTCTCCGTTAGGGTTAACAGAATATTTCTGCGGGAGGGAAGATGGCCACGCAATGGCCGCGCATGAATGGAGGCTTAGGTGTCGATGCCGACCAACCGCACAATGAATGCCAGAGGAAAACGGCTCGCCACCACCGCCCTCATGCTGGCGCTCGCGGCGGGCGTCGCCGGATGCGGAACCAGCAGGATGACTACCGGCTCGATCGCTCGTACCAGCGGCAAGCCGCTGGAGAGCATGTCGGCGGGAGAAGTGCACAATGCCACGGCCGCCCTCGGCCAGTCCTACTCCAGGAATCCCAACGACAAGCGCATCGCAACCAACTTCGCGGCCGCGCTGCAGATGGACGGCGATGCCGACCAGTCGCTTGCCGTGATGCGCAAACTGGCGATCGCCTATCCCAAGGATCGCGACGTGCTCGCCGCCTATGGCAAGGCGCTGGCCGCCAATGGCCAGTTCGAGGCAGCGCTCGACGCCGTGCGCCGCGCACAGACACCGGAATATCCCGACTGGAAGCTGGTGTCGGCGGAAGCGGCGATCCTTGATCAGCTCGGTCAGAAGGACGATGCGCGCCAGCTTTACCGAAAGGCGCTCGAACTCAAGCCGAATGAGCCCTCGGTTCTCTCCAATCTCGGCATGTCCTATGTGCTGGAGGGGGATCTGCGCACCGCGGAAACCTATATGCGTTCGGCCGCCCAGCAGCCCAACGCCGATAGCCGCGTGCGCCAGAACCTGGCGCTGGTCGTCGGCCTGCAGGGCCGCTTCGACGAAGCCGAGAAGATCGCCTCGCAGGAGCTCTCGCCCGAGCAGGCACAGGCCAATGTCGCTTATCTCAGGCAGATGCTTGCGCAACAGAATGCCTGGAGGCAGCTCAAGGATCAGGACAAGCCGAAGACGGCAACCAACTGAGGCGACGATCTACAAAGGCCCCAATTGAACGAAGAAGCCGCGCTGAGTTCAGCGCGGCTTCTTCGTTTGTTTCCACGTGCCTCGCCGCTACTTGGTCGATGATGACGGATGATCGGTGCCGAAGATGCCGCGCTGGCTGACCTGGATGCCGGCCGGACCCAGGATGATGGCGAAAAGCACCGGCAGGAAGAACAGGATCATCGGCACGGTGAGCTTGGGCGGCAAGGCGGCGGCCTTCTTCTCGGCGGCATTCATGCGCTGGTCCCGGCTTTCGGCGGCAAGCACGCGCAATGCGTGCGCCACCGGAGTGCCGTAGCGTTCGGCCTGGACGAGCGCCTGCGACACCGATTTGACCGATTCCAGACCGGTACGGTTCGCAAGATTCTCATAGGCCTGCTTGCGTTCCTGCAGATAGGAGAGCTCGGCGTTGGTCAGGATGAATTCTTCAGCCAGAGCCACCGACTGCGCGCCGATCTCGTCGGCGACCTTGCGGAGCGCGGCTTCCACCGACATGCCCGACTCCACGCAGATCAGCATCAGGTCCAGCGCATCCGGCCACGCCATCTGGATCGACTGCTTGCGCTTGGTGGCGCGATTGTTGACATAGACGACCGGGGCATAGAAGCCGCCATAGGCGACCAGGATGCAGACGAACAGCCGGATGACCAGGGGTTTGTCGGGCAATCCTCCGAGCACGAATATGTAGACCAGCCCCAGCGCGAAGCCGACAAAAGGCAACACGAGGCGGAAAAAGAGAAACCGCGTCAGCGGGTTCTGTCCGCGAAAGCCGGCGACCTTGAGCTTCTGCAAGGTGCTCTCGTCGGCCAGTGCGCGCCGCAGGTCGAGCCGATCGACAATGTTGCGCATACCGACCGACTGTTGCTCGCGCAGGCCCTTTCGGCGGCGATCGGCCTCGCTCGCGAGCCGCGCGCGCTGCTTGGCGCGAAGCTCATCGCGCTCCAGCGCGACCGACTTCATGCGCGACTTGAGCTGGTTTCCGCCGAATGCCGGCAGCAATGTAAAGACCGTCGCGAACACGGCGATGGCGACCAGCAGCGCGATCAGCAGGCTGGGATCCGTCAATGATTTGATGACTTGGTCGGTCATGCCGCGGCCCTAGACTTCAAAGTTCATCATCTTGCGCATGACCAGGATGCCGATCGACATCCATACAGCGGCACAGCCCAGTATCAGATTGCCAACGCTGGTGTTGAACAGCGGCATCAGATAGTCGGGGCTGGAAAGATAGACGAGAAAGGCAACGATGAAGGGCAGCGCGCCGATGATGGCGGCGGACGCCTTCGCCTCCATGGACAGCGCCTGCACCTTGGCTTTCATCTTCTTGCGATCACGAAGCACGCGTGAAAGGTTGCCCAGCGCCTCGGACAGATTGCCGCCGGCCTGCGACTGGATCTGGATGACGATGCCAAAGAAACTCGCCTCGGTGCACGGCATGGTTTCGGGCATGCGCAAGGTCGCATCGGGGATCGACAGGCCCATCTGCTGCGAATCGACGATGCGGCGAAACTCCATCTTCACCGGCTCGGGGGATTCGTTGGCGATGAGGCGTACGGCATCGTTCAGCGGCAGGCCGGACTTGACCGCGCGCACGATGATATCGAGCGCGTTTGGAAATTCGTTGAGGAATGCCTTGACCCGGCGCGCGCGGCGAAACGATACGAACCAGCGCGGCAGGCCGAGCGCGCCAGCCAACAACACACCGGGCAAGACAAGCATCGGCGCACCGGCCACGAACGCGACCACCGTCAGCGCGAGACCGCATATGGCGGAATAGATGTAGAAACGCTCGATTGAGACCTTCATCCCGGCCTGCCGGAGTTGCGCCTTCAGCGGCGGCTTCTTGATGGCGCTGTCCTTGGTCTTCTGCTTTTCGTCGAGTTCCTTCAGCGAATCCTGCACGGATTTCCGGCGCTTGGCTGCATCCGTCGCGCGGTCGCGGGTGGCCTTGACGACGGACCGGTCCGTCTCGGCGGCCTTGATCGTCTCCAGCCGCTTGCCAGCCTGTTTCTCGTTGCTGATCTGGTTGAACAGGAATGCATAGGCGACCGCGCCGGCGCTGAAGCCGGCGAGCACGACAAACGCCAATACGGTGCCGTCAATTCCAAACATCGACCAGAACCCTCAACGCCGCGTCAGTCAGCGCGTTTCTCCATAGCCTCGAGCGCAACGGCGAGGCGCTGCTCCTCGCCGTAGTAGCGAGCCCGATCCCAAAAATGCGGGCGGCCGATGCCGGTCGAGACATGCTCGCCCAGCAGCCTGCCGTTGGCGTCCTCGCCCTTGATGTTGTAGAGGACGATGTCCTGCGTGATGATGACGTCGCCTTCCATCCCGATCACCTCGGTGATGTGAGTGATACGACGCGATCCGTCGCGCAGGCGCGCCGCCTGGATGATCACATCGATGGAACCGACGACGATTTCACGCACGGTTTTCTGCGGCAGCGAATAACCGCCCATGGCGATCATGGATTCGATACGGTTCAGGCATTCGCGCGGGCTGTTCGAGTGGATCGTTCCCATCGAACCGTCATGGCCGGTGTTCATCGCCTGCAGAAGATCGAACACTTCGGGTCCGCGCACCTCGCCGACGATGATGCGCTCGGGCCGCATGCGCAGGCAGTTCTTGACCAGGTCGCGCATCGTCACTTCGCCTTCGCCTTCGAGGTTGGGCGGTCGGGTTTCCAGACGCACGACATGTGGCTGCTGCAGTTGCAGTTCGGCCGAGTCCTCGCAGGTGATGACGCGCTCGTCGCGGTCGATGTAGTTGGTGAGGCAGTTGAGCAGTGTCGTCTTGCCGGAACCGGTGCCGCCCGAGATGACGATGTTGCAGCGAACACGACCGATGATCTTGAGGACTTCGGCGCCCTGCGGCGAGATGGCCCCGAACTTGACCAGCTGATCGAGCGTCAGCTTGTCCTTCTTGAATTTGCGGATGGTGAGTGCGGTGCCGTCGATGGCGAGGGGCGGAGCGATGACGTTGACGCGGGAGCCGTCGGGAAGGCGGGCGTCGCAGATCGGGCTGGATTCATCGACACGGCGACCGACCTGACTGACGATGCGCTGGCAGATGTTGAGAAGCTGCTGGTTGTCACGAAAGCGAATGCCGGTCTGCTCGACCTTGCCATTGACTTCGATGTAGACGTTCTTGGAGCCGTTGACCATGATGTCGGCGATGTCGTCGCGGGCGAGCAATGGTTCGAGCGGCCCATAACCAAGCACGTCGTTGCAGATGTCCTCGAGCAATTCCTCCTGCTCGGCGATCGACATTGCGAAATTCTTGATCGCGATGATGTCGTTGACGATGTCGCGGATTTCCTCGCGCGCGGTCTCCGGGTCGAGCTTGGCCAGCTGCGACAGGTCGATCGTGTCGATGAGCGCCGAGAAGACCTGGCTCTTGGTGTCGTAATAGGTTTCGCTCTTTTCGCGTTGGGGGCGCCTCGCCTCCGGCGCGATGGGCGGCGCCTCGACGGCGCGGCGAGCCGGCGGCGCCACAGGCGCGCTTGGCTGCAGCGGTGCCGCGGGCCGGGCAAGAACCGCCGTATCCGCCGAACCCGCTGGCGGCGGCGCGGCCGGCGCCGGTGCTGGCTGGCGGAATTCCGGTGTGAACCGGTTGCCGTCGTCGTTGCCTCTTTTACCGAACATGATCGACTACCGGTTCCAAAAGCGTCACTTCTTGTTGCGCGAGAGCTTGCCGAGCAGACTGCCCAGGCCGGCCTTCTTTTTCGTGCGGATTTCGCTTCGCCCGGTCAGCACGTGGGCAATCTCGTTGATGATCGCGACAACAGGGTTCTTGGCATCCATCTCGCCGAGCATCCGCCCATTATTGGCGGCATTGCCGAACAGCAATGGATCGAAGCCGATGACCGACATTGGCGTGAGGCCGAGCGGCTCGGCGAAATCGGACGGCGAAATTTCCGGCCGCTTGGGAACGCCGGCCTGGTTGATGATCAGCTTCGGCGGCGGGTCGTTGGGGCGAAGCCGCTTGAGCATGTCGACCATGTTCTTGGTGTTGCGCAGATTGGCCAGTTCCGGGGTCGCCGTGATGACGATCTCGTCGGCCTTGACCAGCGTGTTCTTGGCCCAGCCCGTCCAGACATGGGGGACGTCCAGGACCAGGAGCGGCACGCTGCGCTGCGCGGTATCGACAAGCTGAGCAAAGGCGTCGGGATCGAAGTCGTAGACGCGTTCCAGCGTCGAGGGCGCGGCGAGCAACGACAAATGCTCGGCGCACTGCGTCAGCAGCCGGTCGAGATAGACTTCGTCGACGCGCTCGGGCGAGAACACCGCTTCGGCGATGCCCTGGGCCGGATCCTGGTCGAAATTGATGTTGGCCGTGCCGAAGGCGAGATCGAGGTCGGCGACGACGACCTCGGATTTGAACAGGGAGGACATCGCCCAGGCGACATTGTGGGCGATGGTGGAAGAGCCGACACCGCCCTTGGCGCCGACAAAGGCGATCGAACGGCCGATGGGTTCAGCCTCCGGATCGACGAAAATCGACGACACGACACTGACGATGTCAGCCATCGAAACGGGCGCGATGACATATTCGGAGATGCCGGAGCGGATGAGCTCGCGATAGAGACCGACATCATTGTAATGGCCGATCACCACCACTTTCGAGGATGGATCGCAGTATTCAGAGAGCTGGGCGAGCTGCTCCAGCAATTGCTTGGGTTCGCTGCGTGACTCCAGCAGGATCAGGTTCGGGGTCGGCGCCGATTGATAGAACTCGATCGCCGTGGGAATGCCGCCCATATGGACTTTGAGATGCGCCTTGGTCATACGGCGGTCCTCGCCGGCGCGCTCGACCGGATTGGCGACGCCCTCGGTCTCGCAGAATGCCTGGATCGAGATGCGCGGAACCGGCCGCAACGCCTGCATCGCGGCGATGTCCTGCGGTGATGTATCACCGCCGTCCACGGTGGCGTCATAGGCAAGATTGCTCATGGTCATGCTCTTTTCCGTGGCTTCTCTTCCTCGAGGGCTCGGCTCAGTACGTCACTTCCGAATTGCCGAGGAATTCATCCGAAATACCTCTTGCACGATAGACATCGATCACCTTGCCGCGGTTTTCAGCGTCGATGGTGGTCTGCTTGCGCGGCCCGAGCAGATCGGCCGGGTTGGCCATCTGGGCAGCGAGATTGTTTTGATAGGAACAGCCGAAGTCGGCATAGTGCTTGTTTTCCGACGTCTCGAGCACATCGTCGGGCCAGCGTCCGCATTTGTCGGTCTGCGCCCTCACCGCGATATAGGAGACGCGAACCGGAGCGGATGTCTCACTCGAACCGGCCTGGTAGGAGACCACGACGATCCGGTTGCGCTTGATACCGCTGGCGACCGCGAGCCTGGCGAAATCACGGCCGGCCGCCGTCGCGGCGACCTCGTTGGCCGATCCGCTCGGAATCTGGATGGTCAATGTCGGAGCAGCACTCTTGTCGTAGCCATCGAGGAAACCGAGCAGCGTGTCGCGCTGCGAACCGGTCATGCCGCGGTCGCCGGCGCCGACAGGCAGGTCGATCTTCTGGTTCTTCTCCGCGATGACGATCGGATGGTTGGTGCGATAGTCGTCCGGAACGGCGCCGACGGTGATGCTGTCGCGCTGGGCGCACCCGGCCAGCAGAGCGGCGGTCATCGCCACCGCCAGAACCGGCAGCACCCGCAGGCCGGTCCGCGAACGGCAGGCGCGCATCGTCGTGGCGATGGTCCTTGTCTTCAACGCTGACTGAGACATGTCCGCTTCCCCATTCACTTGTAGATGTAGCCGACAACGCCGTGGTAACGGCCGTTGGGCTTGTCTGTCTGCATGGTGCCGTAGACGCGATTGACCTTGCCAAGAAAATTGGCGGCGCCGTCGCTGGCAGGGTTGAAATTGTCGTCCGGCTTGGCGAGATCGTTGCGCGCCACTGGCTTGGTGAGATAGGGCGTGATGAAAATCACCAGCTCGGTCTCGTTGCGCACGAAGTCTCTACTGCGGAACAAGGTGCCAAGGACCGGGATCTTGGTGAGACCTGGCAGTCCGGAGACCGCTTGACGCACGTCGTCGCGGACCAGACCCGCTATCATCATGGAGCCGCCGGAAGGCAATTCGACCGTGGTGTCGGCAAGGCGCTTACGGATAGACAGCAGTGTGGTGCCAGGTAAGGACCCCCCCGCTTCCAAGGTCGTGCCACCTTCCGTGGTCGGCTCCGAAACGGCCGTCCTGACCTTGAGACTGATACGCCCAGCCGACAGCACGACCGGTTGGAACTCGAGGCCAATACCGTATTCAATCTGCTGGTTGGTGTATGTCACCTGGCCGGTCTGGTTGTCCGTGGAGACGTTGCTTGTGCGCCCGGTAATGATATTGAACTCACCGCCGACCTTGAATGTCGCCTTCTCACCCGAGACAGCCGTCAGTGTCGGTTCAGCCAGGGTTTTCATGACTCCCGACTGTTCCATCGCATTTATGTAGGCCTGAAAGGGTGAGGTTGCGCTTCCAAGGCTAAAGCCTGAATTCTGCGATAGTGGTTTGCCCAAGCCGTAATTCGGCGAGCTTAGCGCGTTCCAGCTGATACCGTTGCTGTTGCCGCTGCCAACCATGTTGACACCAAGCTGCTTCATCACAGAGCGACTGACTTCAGCGACGGTCACCTTGAGCGTGACCTGGTCGTCGCCGATGATCTGCAGAAGATTGACGATCTTCGAGACGCGTCGTTCCTGGTCGGGGTTGTTGATGTCGACGCCGCTCTGGGCCGAGCCGCCGGCCGCGGTCTGCGAATACTGCCCGGTCGTTGCTTCACCGCCTGAGACGAAGATCGTCGCCAGGTCGACCGCCCGCTTCGCGTCCAGCGGCGTATCGACCATTCCGGTCAAGACGACATTGTCGTTCAGCAGTTCCACCTTCACGTCCGAGGTCGGAAGGAAGCGCTTGATATAATCTTCCAGGCCGGCGACGTCGCGTTCGACTGCCAGGTCCAGGCTGGCGATCTGTTCGCCGTTCGGGCCGAAGACGAAAATGTTGGTCTCGCCGACCGATTTGCCGAACAGATAGATACGCCTTGCAGTGCGGGTCACCGCATCAGCAACGGTCGGGTTGGCGACGAGAATGTCGTAGGCATCGCTCGGCAGGTCTATGACCACCGATTTGTTGAGGCCGAGCTTGACGCGCTGCGTGGCTGTCGTGGCCGACACCTGCGTGCTCTTCGCCTCGACGACGCCCTGCACATTCGTTCCGACGAGCAGCAGGCCGAATGCCGCGGCTGCGATTGCCGGCAGTTTACCGCTTAGCCTCATTTCCTTGCCCCTACTTCGGAGACTTCGCCCGACTTGATCAGTCTCACCGTTCCCTTGCGGCCATTGCCGGAAACGAGATAGTCGGCCTCGCCCACATTCTTTTCCTGGGTGTCCGCGACCGCGCGCAAGGCCAGCGTCAGGCGATCCGCCATCTGCTGGGCGACGGTGATGATCTCCGCCTGCTTGGGCGTCAGCTCCAGCGTGGCGGTCTGGCCCACCCTTGTCTTCTTGCCCTCCTCGTCTTCCTGGATCGTCTGGTCGATCGCCAGGACGCGGATGTTCTTGAGGATGGTTTCGGTGTTGAAGCCCGTGCTGCCGCTGTTGGCATCCGCCCTGCGGGTCATGATGACGTCGACGAAGTCGTTGGGAAGGATGAAGCCGCCGGCCGAAGTGTCGGCCGAGATGGTCGTGGCGACTGCCCGCATCCCGGAGGGCAGGATGGACGACATGAAGCTCTGCCCCTCGCCGATCAGCTTGGAACGCCGCACCGGCTCACCGGCATACATCGGCACGCGGGCGATCGATGCCTTCAATTTCTCCAGGGCGTCGGGAGCATTGGCCTTGGTGATGAAATTCGCGTTGACCCCGTCGGCCGGCCAGGATTGCCAGGAAATGTTGTTCTGCAGCGCGTTGCCCATCGCGACATCGCCCGAGAGCACAAGCACGTCCTGCAGGGGCACGGCGGGAGCCTGGGGGCCGGAATCGACCACGATCTGCGGCGGCGGCGCGGTGACCATGTTCTTCGCGACATAGCCAGCGCCACCCGCCGCGGCCACCGCCACGCTAAGAATAATAAGTCGGGATGCTGGCATCTGTCCGAACCTCGCCCTTGGCAAACCACGTAGCCAAGCCGGACTTTGCAGCGGCAATCGTCAAAACAAGGTTAATGTAATGCTTACGATCGTGATTAATTTAAGGTTTACATAAATTGTCTGGATCGCGCCGCCACGGATCAAAGGGGCCTAGCGAAGGCTCATTTCAAAGCCGGCCGGGCAATGCGGTGGGGGAAACGGAAAACGATCGCGTTCAGCTCGCAAGCCTGGCCAGCGCCCACACCATCAAAGGTGAGTCCGGATAGGTCAGCAGCCCGCCAAGGCCGAGCGCGATCCCGTAGGGAATCCCGACCGACTCTTCCGCGAAATGGCGCAGGAACGGATTGCTGCCCGTCATAACCGCCAGCGGCGACTTCCGGTAAAGCAGGATGGCGATCGTCAGCAGGCCGCCGATGAGTGTCGAGACAACAAGGTATTCGACGAGTTGGATGTTCAACCCCATCCACACGGCCGTCGCGGCCAGCAGCTTGGCATCGCCGCCTCCCATGCCACCCATTGCGAACAGGCCAAACGTCACGGCAAGGACCAGGGCGCCGGCGGCGAAATGCCAACCATAGGCTGCCCATTCCATACCCGTCAGCGGCGCGACCAGCGCGAACACGACGACAAGCAGCACCGACACGCGATTGGCAATTGTCATCGACAGCATGTCGGAGATCGCTGCAAACAGCATGCAGAACGGAAAGACGACGAAGATCAGGGCTTCAAGCATCGGCGCTCATGCCTATTTGTAGGGGCTTCCAAGCAATTCAATATAGGCCGGTTCGATTAACGTTCGATGAGACCCGTAAAGAGAGACGCCCACCCTTGCCAACGAGAACAAAACAGGGGCCGCTATGTAGCGGCCCCTGTCCAGAACATTAGCTGAGCGTTCAGCAATAGGCAGATCAGCTGCCGCTGCTGTTCAGGGTGGTTCCGATCGACGTGAACTTGGCGTTGATTGCATTGCCAAGGGCGCCGGCGCCGGTGATGATGGCGAGCGCGATGAGGGCGGCGATCAGACCATATTCGATAGCGGTCGCGCCGGATTCGTCCTTCACGAAACGTGCAAAAAGGTTAGACATTCGAGAGCTCCTACTCCACGTGTTACAGCACTTCCGTCAACTTCTGTGATGGTTGATCGGATGCTGCCAATCTAGGGAGAAGCTCTTTCGATCGGCTTAATAAACAGCCTTACCGATTCCTTTCCCGGCTCGAACGGAATGCGTGGTTAACCCGACGCTAAGCGCTGGCTAACCTACTGTTTCCCAAGCCAATGCCGCGAAAGACAAGGCTTTGGCAAAGCTTGCGACTGGCGCGAATCCAACCCCGTGAACAGCCACGTCGATCGCCACATCCGGCGCCGGCAAGCCGACTTAACCGTTGGTTCACCAATCTCGTTCATGTTCCGTTGAACAGTTTGCTTGCGGGAGCGCATCGATGGCCGTGCAGAGATCCTCAATCCTGATTGCCGTGCTTCTTGCCGCCACGAGCTTGATCACGCCAGCCGTGGCCGCCGCCGATATCGAAGTGACGATGAATCAGGCCAAGATCGTGAAGTTGTCGCGTCCCGCCGACACGATTGTCGTCGGCAACCCGGCCATCGCTGATGCCTCGGTCCAGGACGCCTCCACGATCGTGCTCACCGGCAAGGGTTTCGGCGTCACCAATCTCGTCGTTCTCGACCAGGAGGGCAGCCCGATCGTCGACGCGCAGGTTACCGTCGTGCGGCAGGCGGCCTCGTCGGTTCGCATTTACCGGCGTGCAGAGGTCCAGACCATGTCCTGCACGCCCTATTGCGAAAGCTCCTACAAGAGCGAGGCTGAAAAATCCTCCGAGGCCGAGATGAGCGTGAGCAAATAGGCTGCGCGGCGCCACCAGCCTGTCCAGGTTACCGGCCGGTTAAGGCGCCGGCGCCGACTTTAACGATCATTCAAACCGGGCCTCAATTGGTTTGCGCTAATGCACCTGTCGGAACCGTCCAGGGGTGGCAGGAACAGGACATGGGCAACGAATTCAGCTCGACAGATCAGCACAAGGCGGAGCGCGCCGGGTTTCTGACGCGCTTCCTTCGCAATCGCCGTGGCAGCACCGCCATCGAATTCTCGATACTTGCATTGCCGTTCGCCCTCCTCATATTCGCCATCCTTGAAAGCTGCATCTCGTTTGCCGGCCAGGAAGTGATGGCCAACATCACCGACGATGTCGCGCGCCAGTTGCGCACCGGCCAGCTGCGGCCGGCGGATGTCGCCGGGAGCAAATTGACGACCCTGATCTGCGGCAGGCTGCAGATCATCGTCTCCACGGATTGCCCGCAACAACTGCTCGTGGACCTTCGCGAGTATCCGACCTTCGCTGACGCGGCCACCGCGACCTTCAAGATCCAGAACGGCGATGTCGTGCTGATGCAAGGCACGAACTCACAGACTTTCGCAAACACGCCTGGCCTGGCGGAATCTAAGAACATGCTGCGGGTCTTCTACAAATGGCCTGTCATGACCGATCTGATGGCCAAGTCGATGGCCAATCTGAGTGGTGGCAGGACGCTGCATTTTGCATCGGTGACCTGGCAGAACGAGCCGTTCGACAATTGAGTTCAGAACGACCAACAAGAAAAAGGCAAATGCCATGATGCGTGCGGGGGCACATCTGAAAATCTCGGAGTCCTGGAGCAGGGCGATCGGATTCTTGTCTAATCGCAAGGGCATCGCGGCGGTCGAGTTCGCTCTTATCGTTCCGATCCTGCTGGTCTTGTACTTCATGACCATGGAGGCTTCGCAGGCCATCGAGACCAGCAAGAAGGTCAGCCGCATCGGCAGCATGGTTGCCGATCTCGTCACGCAGCAGCCGACCATCGTCAAGACGGATCTCGACGCCATCATGAAAATCGGCACCTCGACCATTCAGCCCTACAACCGCTCGACGCCGAACATCACGATCACGGCAATACAGGTCACGACCGACGCAACGCCGCTGGTGAAAGTGGTGTGGTCGCGCAAGGTGGCGGGTGGCGTCTACGGCGTCGGTGCCGCCGCGGGCACGACCACGACGGTTCCGGCAACGCTCAGGGTCGCCGGAACCTTCCTCATCCGCGTCGAGAGCAATCTGGCCTATACACCGATCATCGGTTGGACGACGGACACCCAGCAGAAGCTCGGATTGACCCAATCCCTTACCACCACGATCCCGATGGGCGAGACCTACTACCTGCGTCCGCGCAGAAGCCTGACCATCCCCTGCGGCGATTGCTGAAGCCTTTTACTGCCGGCCGCCATCGGCCGACACCAGGCGCACGATGGCTTGCGCCGTCGCATAGTCTTTTGGGGCGACGGTCAGAAAGCCGCCGGAGTGCTTCGATTCCAGGAGATCGTAGAGATCCGGCGTCGTCGATTTGAGGTTGGTGAGGAATACGGTCAGCCGGCGCCTGGCTTCCGGGTCGAGATCGCTGCGCACGGCATGGGGACCGTATCTCAGCAGGCTCGACATCCACACCACCTGGAGAGCCGACGGCGAAAGGCCGGCCGCTTCGAGCCTGGCCTGCGTGCCGCCCGATAGCAGCGGCTGGCCGTCGGCCGCGGCCCTCACCCAGCCGAACGTGGCGTCGGCATGGCCGTCGACAAGCATGGTTTCCGCCGCGGACGCCGTATCGGCACGGATCAGAAACGGGGCATCCTCGGCGATCTCAGCGTGTTCGGCGGCCAGCTCCATCAGCGGCAAAAGCGAGCCCCCGACGCTGTCCGGCGGCGGCATGGCGATCCGGTGCGTCTCCATCGCCGCCAGGCCTGACAGCTTGCCGTCCCGGGTCAACAGCACGGAGCGGATGCCGACCGCACCATCGGAATCGACCGGAGCCACAAGCGGTTCGACACATCCGCAACGCTGCAGCGCCGTCGCGTAGGCCGTCGCCGAATAGATGGCGTACTCGATCCGGGCGTTGGCCTGCGCCTCGATCAGTGCCGCGTAGTCGCGCGCGACGACAAACTCCACCTTCATGCCAAGCGCGTTGGTAAAGGATTGCGTCAACAGCGCCAGCCCCGGGACAGTGTTGCCGGCGCCGGGCTCGGCGACGATGCCGATGCGGAATGTGCCGATATCGTCGCGCCAGTCGGCCCGCGCCGGACCACAGCAGAGCGCGCCGTGCATGACCACGAGGGCAGCATATGTCTTCAGCGCGGCGCTCATGACAAGAACTGTCCTGCGTTTCCTTCGATCCATGTCCAAGCCCGTGCGTCGTGCTTTACATCTCGGATTGTGTCAGTCGTCGTTGCCCCAACCCGCGCGCACTTGGGCGACATGCTCTCTTGGTTTGTCCATGCCGTTGTCCCAAAACCGCTGCACGTTTTCGGGCGACATGGACTGGACTGTCGCGCCAAGCCGTTGCCGTTTGGTTTCCGAATTGCCAATGCCGTCTTGGAACCCTATGTCTGGGCGTCCAAACTGGCAACAATGACCGATGGCGCGCGCTTTCCTCTTCGTCCTGGACTCTTTCGGCATCGGCGGTGCGACCGACGCCGAACGCTATGGCGACGCCGGCGCCAACACGCTTGCGCACATTGCCGAAGCTTGCGCCGAAGGGCGCGCGGATCGCGAGCGGCTTCGGCAAGGGCCGCTGTTTGTCCCGCACATGGCGTCGCTCGGGCTTGGCAAGGCAGCGGAGACGGCGACAGGGTTGGGTTTTGCCCATTTCGGGACGGATCTGGTCGCCAACGCCTTCCATGGCGCGGCGCAGGAAGTTTCGAGCGGCAAGGACACGCCCTCCGGCCACTGGGAGATCGCCGGGCTGCCGGTGCGTTTCGACTGGGGTTACTTCCCGGATACGGTTCCGGCCTTTCCCGCTGATCTGACCGCGGCGATGATCCGCGAGGGCGAGGTGCCAGGCATCCTCGGCAACTGCCATGCGCCGGGCACCGAAATCATCGAACGGTTCGGCGAGGAACACATCCGTACCGGCAAGCCGATCTGTTACACCTCCGTCGATTCGGTCCTGCAGATCGCCGCGCATGAAGTTCATTTCGGGTTGGATCGGCTTTATGAATTCTGTCAGGTGGTGCGCCGGCTGGTTGATCCGCTCAGAATCGGGCGCGTGATCGCACGGCCGTTCGTCGGCGAGACCGCCGCCACCTTCCAGCGGACCTACAATCGCCATGACTATGCCGTGCCACCTCCGGAGCCGACCTTGCTTGACCGGCTGACGGCGCGGGGAAGCCGCGTCATCGCCGTCGGCAAGATCGGTGACATCTTCGCCCATCGCGGGATTTCGGAAGTGCGCAAGGCCGCCGGCAACATGGCCATGTTCGACAAGGCGCTCGGTGCGATGGACGATGCCGGCGACGGCGATCTCGTTTTCGCCAATTTCGTCGATTTCGACACCGAATTCGGCCATCGCCGCGACGTCGCCGGCTATGCCGCCGCGCTCGAGGCCTTCGACCGACGGCTGCCGGAAGCATTCGCGAAGCTGCGGCAGGGCGACCTTCTCATCCTGACGGCCGACCACGGCAATGACCCGACCTGGCGAGGGACCGATCACACGCGTGAACGCATCCCGGTGATCGGCATGGGACCGGGTCTGGCAGGTGGCGATATCGGACTGAGAACGACATTCGCCGATATCGGCGAAACCGTCGCCGAACACCTCGGGCTGGCGCCCGGCCGCTACGGCACTTCTTTCCATCCGATGATTGGCAGCCATGCCTGAATTGCCCGAAGTCGAAACGGTCCGGCGTGGCCTGCAGCCGGTCCTGGAAGGTGCCCGTCTGGCAAGGGTCGAGGCGCGTCGGCCAGACCTCCGGTTTCCCTTTCCCGAACGGTTTTCGGAAAGGCTGACGAGCAGGACCATCACTGCACTCGGCCGCCGGGCCAAATATCTGACCATGCATGTGCAGGACGGCCCCGTGCTGATCTGCCATCTCGGCATGTCGGGCTCCTTTCGCGTCGAGACCGACGACGACGGTGAGACACCCGGCGTGTTCCACCACGCGCGCTCGAAAAGCACGGCACACGACCATGTGGTGTTCGATGTGGTCGGTGCCGACGGCGCCCGGTCCCGCGTGATCTTCAACGACCCGCGCCGCTTCGGCTTCATGCTGTTTGCGGAAGGATCGCCGGAGACGCATCCGATGCTGGCCGGGCTGGGCGTCGAGCCAACGGGCAACACGCTGGACGGCGCGCTGCTCGCCTCGTTGCTGCAAGGCCGCGGATCGCCGCTGAAGGCAGCACTTCTTGACCAGAAGCTGATCGCGGGACTTGGCAATATTTATGTCTCGGAGGCGCTTTGGCGCGCCGGCCTGTCGCCCTTGCGCGAGGCGGGCACCATCGCCAAGCCGGGCAAGAAGGCCAGACAACAAAGCGAACGCCTCGCCGAGGCGATCCGCTCGGTCATATCGGATGCCATCGCCGCCGGCGGGTCTTCGCTGCGCGACTACATGCACACCGACGGATCGCTGGGCTATTTCCAGCATTCCTTCGCCGTCTACGACCGTGAGGGCGAGCCCTGCGCGAAGCCTGGCTGCGGCGGCCATATCGAGCGCGTCGTGCAGAGCGGACGCTCGACCTTCTATTGCCGGACGTGTCAGAGCTGAGTTAGACCGGGGTGGAGCGAGGAGAAGCAGCCATGGCCTATGAAACGATCATCACCGAGACGCGCGGCAAGGTCGGACTGGTCACTCTGAACCGGCCAAAGGCGCTCAATGCGCTGAACCTTCAGCTTCTGGCCGAACTGGTCGCGGCCGTGAAGGACTTCGACGCCGACGCCGGCATCGGCGCCGTGGTCATTACAGGTTCCGACAAGGCCTTTGCCGCTGGCGCCGACATCAAGGAAATGCAGGCAATCTCCTTTGCGGACGCCTATCTGCAGGACCTGTTCGGCGGCTGGGAAGACCTGACGCGGGTGCGCAAACCCGTTATCGCCGCGGTGGCCGGCTATGCGCTCGGCGGCGGATGCGAACTGGCAATGATGTGCGACTTCATCATTGCCGCCGACACGGCCAAATTCGGTCAGCCCGAAATCACGCTCGGCGTCATTCCCGGCATGGGCGGGTCGCAACGCCTGACCCGGTTTGTCGGCAAGTCGAAGGCAATGGACATGTGCCTGACCGGACGGATGATGGATGCGGCGGAAGCCGAGCGCTCAGGTCTGGTGTCGCGGGTCGTGCCCGCCGCCGAGCTTGTCGAGGAGGCGGTCAAGGCGGCCGCCAAGATCGCCGACTTCTCGCTGCCGTCGGTGATGATGGCGAAGGAAGCCGTCAACCGTTCCTATGAGACGACGCTGGCCGAGGGATTGCGGTTCGAACGTCGTCTGTTCCATTCGCTTTTCGCGCTCGAAGACCAGAAGGAAGGCATGGCGGCCTTCGCCGAAAAGCGGAAGCCGAATTTCGCCAATCGGTAGAGCCTTGCCGGCCCGCGATCGAAACCCTGTGGCGTCGGCCAAAAAGAACGCCAGGCAGCGTTGACGCGCCGGAAAAGCTGAACTATAAGCCCCACCAACCGAGGCGGCCCTGTGGCTGCCCGTTTGTTTTTTGCGCCCTGCGGCATGCCGCGTGCGCCGACCAGATCAGAAGAGAGGCATCATGGCCAACACATCCTCGGCCAAAAAGGCAACGCGCAAGATCGCCCGCCGCGCGGCGATCAACAAGAACCGCCGCTCGCGCGTGCGCACCTATGTCCGCCAGGTCGAAGAGGCGCTCGCCTCCGGTGACAAGGCTGCCGCGCAGGCCGCCTTCAAGGCCGCCGAGCCGGAATTGATGCGTGCCGCAACCAAGGGCGTCATCCACAAGAACACGGCGTCCCGCAAGGTGTCGCGCCTGGCCGCACGGCTCAAGGTGCTGTCGGCCTAACATCGCTATACAGACTAGCTTGTCTAAAACCCGGCCGATCGCGCCGGGTTTTTTTCGTTTGCCGGCAAGTACTTAAAAAGAATGCTCGGAAACGGCGCCTAGGGCGGCTTCCAAGCTTTCAAATGCTTTGCCGGCACATACATGCCCGCCGATGGTTGGCACGCTTAAAAAGCGTCGCCCAGGAAATCCTTGACTGTCAGAAATAAGCAATATTTTTCAGACAGTTAGCAATGGTCATCCACAGCATGTCCACAGCGCTCCAAAGGGACGGGAGGACAACTGGCTGTCAAGCGAATTATTTCAGAATATTTCGTATCGGCCCGGCTTTTTCATATTCGCCGGAAAAGGGTTTGAATCACAATGGCTTTGTCAAAATACGCCGCTGCGGTATGGCGCCCGAAGGCGCCGGAGGTAACCAGATTCCTTAAAAATCCGTTAGACGTGGCCTTGCCCTATCCACAGCGATTTCGGTAATGTCCATCCATCGAAGGGGACGGGCCTCTGGTCCTTAACCCAGCCTGACGCGGCCAGCTTAAATTGGCGGGATTTGCGACGCGGATCAATTCCGCGGACGGCTTTGGTTTGCTCTTTTCGATACGGTAGGGGACTGGCGTAACGAGACATGGCAGGTTGACAGCGCGCCGGCGTTTTTCGCCGGACGATGTTGTATTGCCCTGACATACCCAACGCGGACTGGCTTCCATGGGCCGGCACCGGTTCCCTACGGATTGTGGCGACGTTCATTGCCGGCGGCGGCAACGGGCATCGTAGCGAAGACACAGTCGCTGGAACAAGGATGCAGGAGGCGCATCCCCGGCGGAAAACAGGTACAGAAAGACAAGGAACTCGATCATGCAGAGCGGCATCGAAAGGGAGCTTACGGGCGACCTCCCATTTCCTGGAACTTTGATCGGAGCAAACGAGATGGCGGTCTCCAGCGACGCGGAACAGAAGTTCGACCGGGTCAAAGCCCAGTTGAAGGCGCGTCTGGGAGCTGAAGTCTATTCGAGCTGGTTCGGCCGCATGAAGGTCGCGGAAGCGTCCAAGGGCATTGTCCGCATCTCGGTCCCCACCGCGTTCCTGCGCTCGTGGATCAATGGCCATTACCTCGACCTCATCTCCGAACTGTGGAAGCAGGAGGATGCCGATCTCCTCAAGATCGAGATCGTGGTGCGCACGGCCACTCGTCAGGGGCGCAGCCATGTCGAACCGGAATTGGCGCCGGCTCGCAAGATGACACGGCAGACGCAGACGGCGCTGGCCGCCGGCACCGTAAGCCCCGGCAGGGTCGAACGGCCCCCGGTACCGCGCCCGGGTGCGGCGGTCGAGAGCGAGTTCCGCCATAATGTTCTGGGGTCGCCGCTTGATCCGCGCTACACGTTCGGCTCCTTCATCGAGGGGCCGTCGAACCGGGTGGCGTTCGCCGCCGCCAAGGCCGTGGCGGAATCGCAGTCGAGCGCCGTGCGCTTCAATCCACTATTCCTGCATGCGACCGTCGGGCTCGGCAAGACCCACCTGCTGCAGGCCATCGCGGCGGAATCGCTGAAGCAGAACCCGAAGGCCCGCGTCGTCTACCTCACCGCGGAATATTTCATGTGGCGCTTCGCCACGGCGATCCGCGACAACAACGCGCTGACGCTCAAGGAGCAGCTGCGCGACATCGACCTCCTGATCATCGACGACATGCAGTTCCTGCAGGGCAAGTCGATCCAGCATGAATTCTGCCATTTGATCAACATGCTGCTCGACAGCGCCAAGCAGGTCGTTGTCGCTGCCGACCGGCCGCCGTCGGAGCTGGAATCGCTGGAGCCGCGCGTCCGCTCGCGTCTCAATGGCGGCGTCGCGCTTGAAATGTCGGCGCCCGATTTCGCCATGCGCCTCGGCATGCTCAAGCTGCGCCTGGCCACGGCCAGGGTCGACGACGCATCGCTCGATATTTCCGAAGAGATCCTCAATCACGTCGCCCGCACCGTGACCGGCAGCGGACGCGAACTGGAGGGCGCCTTCAATCAGCTGCTGTTCCGGCAGTCGTTCGAGCCGCAGATCACCATCGACCGCATCGATGAGATCCTCGGCCACATCTATCGCACCGGCGAGCCGAAGCGGGTCCGCATTGAGGACATCCAGCGCATCGTGGCGCGCCACTACAATGTGTCGAAGACCGAATTGCTTTCCAACCGGCGCACGCGCACCATCGTCAAGCCACGGCAGGTCGCGATGTACCTGTCGAAGGTGATGACGCCCCGCTCACTGCCGGAAATCGGACGGCGCTTCGGCGGCCGCGACCACACCACCGTGCTGCACGCCGTGCGCAAGATCGAAGACCTTTCCGGCAATGACAACACGCTGGCACAGGAACTCGAGCTGCTGCGACGGCTGATCAACGATCAGGCCTGATCTGGCCCGGAACAGGCAAGCCGGAACTGCGTTAGAATTCAACGGCTTGCCTGCCCAGCTGTCGGTCCGGAATGGGCTCGCGGCATCGACCGGCGACGATCCAGATTCCGGATTCAGCACACCGGCAGGAGGTCTTCGCGGCGTTTATCCCCAGAAAGCCCGCGCAGCCGGCCCGAACCGGTGTCGCGGGCTTGCGTTTGCTAGCTTTTTCCTGTCAGTTTACGCAGATTCTGAGCCTGTTCAGACCTTTCGCGGGGCGCCGCCAGCCGGAGACCCGCTCATCCTTTCAAGCGAGCCTGTTTCGTCATGCGTGTTATCCTGGAACGGTCAAATCTCCTGAAGTCGCTCAACCACGTCCACCGTGTGGTCGAACGGCGCAACACGATACCGATCCTGTCCAATGTGCTGCTCAGCGCCGAAGGCGCCAGCCTGGAAATGAAGGCCACCGACCTCGACCTGGAGGTGACGGAAGCAACGCCAGCCAAGGTGGAGCGTGGTGGGGCGACGACGGTCCCCGCGCATCTGCTCTACGACATCGTGCGCAAGCTTTCGGACGGCGCCGAGGTGATGCTGAAAACGGACGAGGACGGCAACGCCATGACGGTGACGTCGGGCCGCTCGAGCTTCCGCCTGCAGTGCCTGCCGCAATCCGATTTCCCCGAACTTTCGGCCGGATCGTTCTCGCATATCTTCCGGCTCGACTCGGTTGCCCTGAAGGGGCTGATCGAGAAGACGCAGTTCGCCATTTCCACCGAGGAGACGCGCTATTATCTCAACGGCATCTACCTGCACACGCATGAAGTCGGCGGCAAGCTGAAGCTGCGCTCGGTGGCGACCGACGGCCACCGCCTGGCGCGCGCCGAAATCGACGCGCCAGCAGGTTCCGAAGGCATGCCGGGCATCATCATTCCGCGCAAGACGGTGAGCGAGCTGCAGAAACTGGTCGACGATCCGGATGTCGCCGTGACCACCGAACTATCCGATACCAAGATCCGCTTCACCATCGGCAGCGTGGTCCTGACCTCGAAGCTGATCGACGGCACCTTCCCCGATTATCAGCGGGTCATTCCGACGGGCAACGACAAGAAGCTGATCCTCGACCGCCAGAGCTTTGCCGCTGCGGTCGATCGCGTCTCGACCATTTCCTCCGAACGCGGCCGCGCGGTGAAGCTTTCGATCAGCGAAGGCCAGGTGACGCTTGCGGTCAACAACCCGGATTCCGGCAGCGCCACCGAGGAACTGGCTGCCGATTACTCGTCCGACCCGATCGAGATCGGCTTCAACGCCAAATATCTGCTCGATGTCGCCGCGCAGCTGACCGGCACGGAAGCCAAATTCATGCTGGCCGATGCCGGCTCGCCGACCCTGATCCACGACATGGCCGACGAGACCGCGCTTTACGTGCTGATGCCGATGCGGGTGTAGCCGGCGCTGCATCATCGATCCGGCGCTGCGACAGGACCGGCGGCAAGAACAATGATTGCGGCACTTCTACAGGCGGATAGCGGTTGCCGGCACAGACGCATATAAGTAAGCTTACACTTACTAATTTCCGCAACTATGCGGCGCTGGCGATCGATCTCGCCCCGGGCGCAGTCGTGTTTTCCGGCGACAATGGCGCCGGCAAAACCAACCTGCTCGAAGCGATTTCCTTTCTGACGCCCGGGCGTGGCTTGCGCCGTGCCCCTTACGCCGATGTCGCGCGCGAAGGCGGCGATGGCGGCTTTGCGCTGCATGCCCGGCTCGATGGGCCCGACGGCCGGGTCGAGATCGGCACGGGCGTTTCCGTCGGCGAGGGCGAAGGCGGCAGGCGCGTTCGCATCAACGGCGCGACCGCCCGATCGGCCGAAGACATGCTGGAATGGCTGCGCGTGGTGTGGCTGACGCCGGCCATGGATGCGCTGTTCACCGGACCGGCCGCGGATCGCCGGCGCTTTCTCGACCGGCTGGTTCTGGCGATCGATCCCGGCCACGGCCAGCGTGCGCTCGACTACGAAAAGGCCATGCGCGGCCGTAATCGCCTGCTTACGGATGGATCTCGCGACGATCGCTGGTTCGAGGCGATCGAGACGCAGATGGCCGAAACCGGCGTCGCCATTGCGGCGGCGCGCGCCGAACTGGTGCGCCTGCTGGCCGCCATGATCGACAGGCTGCCCGACACGGGGCCGTTCCCGCAGGCCGACATCAGCCTTTCGGGCGATCTGGAAGCCGAGGTTTCCAGCGCGCCGGCGGTCGATGTCGAGGAGCGGTTCCGCCGCGCGCTCGCCGGTGGACGTGATCGCGATCGTGCCGCGGGACGAACGCTCGAAGGCCCGCACCGTTCCGATCTCCTGGTGCGGCACCGGCCCAAGGCGATGCTCGCCGAGCTTTGTTCGACCGGCGAGCAGAAGGCCTTGCTGGTCGGTATCGTGCTCTCGCACGCACGACTGACCGGCGAGATGTCCGGCATGACGCCGATCCTGCTGCTGGATGAGATCGCCGCCCATCTCGACGGAGGGCGGCGGGCGGCACTGTTCTCGATCCTCGAGGAGTTGAACTGCCAGGCCTTCATGACGGGAACCGATGCCGCGCTGTTCTCCAGCCTCAGGGGGCGTGCGCAATTCCTGACCGTCGACCATGGCACGGTTGGGCCAACCGAAGACGCCTGACAAGGTTTTTCGGCCACTGTATTGTCCTGACATGACCACTGCGCTCACCGCCGACGAGATCGAACGCTATGCCCGCCACATCGTGCTGCCGGAGGTCGGCGGTGCGGGCCAACAGAAACTCAAGCAAGCGCGCGTCCTGGTGATCGGCGCCGGCGGGCTGGGCGCGCCGGTGCTCGAATACCTTGCGGCGGCCGGCGTCGGCACGCTCGGCATTGTCGACGACGACACCGTGTCGCTCTCCAATCTGCAGCGTCAGGTCATCCACGACACCGATACGGTCGGTAAACTGAAAACCGACAGCGCCAGGGCGGCAATCGCCCGCATCAATCCCAACACCGCGGTCGAGACGCACACGTTCCGGCTGAGCGCCGACAACGCCCCTGCCCTCGTCGCCCGCTATGACATCGTGGTCGACGGTTCCGACAATTTCGAGACCCGTTATACGGTGGCCGACGCCTGTGCGAGCGCGCGGAAACCCCTGGTGCATGCCGCCGTTGGCCGCTTCGATGGGTCGGTGACGGTGCTGAAGCCGTTCGAGGTCGGCAAGGATGGCAAGCCCAACCCGGGCTATCGCGATCTCTTTCCCGAAGCGCCACCGCCAGGCCTGGTGCCGTCCTGCGCCGAGGCCGGGGTGCTTGGTGCGCTGACCGGCGTCGTCGGCACGCTGCAGGCGATGGAGGCGATCAAGCTGATCACCGGCATCGGCGAGCCGCTGGTCGGCCGACTGCTGCTCTACGATGCGCTCGCCGCGCGCTTTGAGACGATCCGCTACGCCAGGCGCTGACCTTGGAGCGGACCATGCCCCTTACAATCGACCGCATTCCGGCCGATTTCGGCCGCTGGGACGAGGTGCTTGCCTTGATCATGCGTGCCTTCGCCTTCATGGACGGCGTCATCGACCCTCCGTCCTCGGCTCACCTGCTCACCATCGACACACTGCGCGACAAGGCCCGGCGAGAGACCGGGTTCGTGGCCATCGATGGCGACAGGATCGTCGGCTGCGTCTTCGCTGAGGAAAGGGCCGACGATCTTTACGTCGGCAAGCTCGCCGTCGCCCCGGACTGCCAGGGGCAAGGCATCGGCCGGCGACTGATGAAGTCGGTCGAACGTCTCGCGCTCGATCGCGGCAAGGCGGCGCTGGAACTGCAGACGCGCATCGAGCTTACCGCCAATCACGCCGCCTTTGCCCGCCTCGGCTTTCACGAGACCGGGCGGACGGCGCATGAGGGCTACGCCAAGCCGACATCGATCACCATGCGCAAGGCCCTTTCGTAAGCCTTGGCTTGCATTTGAAGAACAGGGAGCGCGGAGCGCGATACCGTCAGGTTCTGAGCGGCAGCACGCGGTCGGGCGGGCGGTGACCGTCAACGAAGGCCCGGATGTTGATGATGACTTTCTCGCCCATGTCGATGCGGCCCTCGAGCGTCGCCGAACCCATATGCGGCAAAAGCACGACTTTGTGCCGGGCGGCAAGCTTGAGCAGCTTGGCATTGAGCGCCGGCTCATGCTCGTAGACGTCGAGGCCGGCGCCGGCGATCTTGCCGTCCTGGATCAGCTTGACCAGCGCTTCCTCATCGATGATGTCGCCGCGCGCGGTGTTGACGACATAGGCCGTCGGCTGCAGCAGCGCCAAGCGCCGTGCCGACAGAAGATGGAAGGTCGCGGGCGTCGACGGACAATTGACGGAAATGATGTCCATGCGGGCCAGCATCTGGTCGAGGCTCTCCCAATAGGTCGCCTCCAGCCCGTCCTCGACCGCCGGCAAAACACGATGGCGGTTGTGATAGTGGATGGACAGGCCGAAAGCCTTGGCCCGGCGCGCGACGGCCGTGCCGATGCGGCCCATGCCGACGATGCCCAGCCGCTTGCCCCAGATGCGCCGGCCAAGCATCCAGGTCGGCGACCAGCCGGCCCATTTCTTGTCGCCGGTGAGCACATTGGCGCCCTCCGCGAGCCGGCGCGGCACCGCCAGCATCAGCGCCATGGTCATGTCGGCGGTGTCTTCGGTCAGCACATTAGGCGTGTTGGTGACGGTGATGCCCCTCTTGGCGGCCGCGGCCACGTCGATCTTGTCGACGCCGTTGCCGAAATTGGCGATCAGCTTGAGGTTGTCGCCGGCCTGGGCGATCAGCGCCGCGTCGATCTGGTCGGTCACCGTCGGCACCAGCACGTCGGCTTCCTTGACCGCGGCGACCAGCTCCGGCTGCGTCATCGGCCTGTCCTCGACATTCAGCCTGGCGTCGAACAGCTCGCGCATGCGGGTCTCGACAGGGTCGGGCAGCTTTCGCGTGATGACCACGAGAGGCTTCTTTTTGCCTACCATTGTTTCCCTCGTTGAGACCTCTTTAACCAAGACCGGCGAAACTGAAAGCCTGTCGCGGTAGCCGATTTACCCATGTAACAAGCGGTGCCGCCGAAGACAAAGAAAAAGGGGCGCCAAGGCCACCGGGCCGGCGCCGAAAGGAACGAAAGTGTCTGGTTTCGCGTCGCTTCGCCTGGCCATCAGCGCAGCATTTCTCGGCGCTCTCCTCTATTCCCCGCTTGCCGTGGCGCAGGGCGCGGCCGCGCCCGCCCAGAGCGCCGTCACGCTCGGGCCGAGCGGCCTGCCGCTGCCGCGATTCGTCAGCCTGAAGTCGGGCCGCGTCAATTCGCGCGTCGGCCCCGGCGCCAACTACTCGGTCGACTGGATGTATATGAAGGCCGGCCTGCCGATGGAGGTCGTCCAGGAATTCGACACGTGGCGCCGCGTGCGCGACGCCGATGGCTCGGAGGGCTGGATCAACCAGTCGCTGCTGTCAGGCCGGCGCACGGCGATCATCGCGCCCTGGCAGCGCGGCAAGGGTGCCCAGATCAACCTTATGAAAAGTCCCGACAAGGATGCTCGTGTGGTGGCGATCGTCGAGCCGGGCGTCATGGGCACGATCAAGTCCTGCGACGGCCAGTGGTGCGAAATGACGCTCGACGGCCACACCGGCTGGCTCGCCCAGGCCGCGGTCTGGGGCGCCTATCCCGGAGAGCGGGTCAAGGACTGAGCTCGTCCCGCTTGCGCCCGATGCGGCCAAGGTGGGTGTCCTGAAAACCGGTTGGCAGTTTCAGGCCGTAGCCCAGTGCGCGGTCGATGGCGATGTGGGCGATCCAGATCAGTGCGACCGCGCTCGCGACCGCATGACCGGACAGGTACCCGACGAGCAGCAGCAGCACCGGTACGATGAGGATGTGCAGGGCGTTGTAGGCGATGGCGCCGGTGCGCGGCCCGCCGAGATAGCCGAACATTGACAGGTCCGGCGCCAGGATGAGCAATCCGAAGAGCCACCAGGAAACGCCTGACCAAGCGTAGAAGACGATCGCAACGGCCGCCACGACAGCCCATTCGAGCCGGATTATCAAGTCGAGGGGCTTCATCCCTGGCAGATTACTCTGGCCTGACAGATTATTCTGGCCTGACAGGTCATTGCCGGCCGAACCGATTGTTCTGGCCTCACCGGTCATTCCTGGCGCTTGGGGCGCAGCCTCACCACGATGTCGACATTGGCGATTTCCATGCCCTCTGGCGGATCCGGCAGGTTGGTGACCGTCACCGGACCGTTGGCGATGTCGAAAATCCGGTTTTCGCCTTCGATGTAGAAATGATGGTGGTCGGAGGTATTGGTGTCGAAATAGGTCTTGGCGCCCTCGACGGCGAGGATGCGCAGCAGCCCCGCCTGGGTGAACTGGTGGAGCGCGTTGTAGACCGTGGCCAGCGACACCGGCACGCCGGCGGCCAGCGCCTCCTCGTGCAGTTCCTCGGCCGAGAGATGGCGATCGCCCTTGGCGAAAAGCAGGTCGGCCAGCGCAATGCGCTGCCGTGTCGGCCTCAGGCCGGCCTCACGTACCCGCTTGTCCACAGCGACATTTTCCTTCCGGCAGCCCCGGTCCATCTGGTCTTCCAAGCCAACAGTCCCGCTTCAAGACACGCCCAGAATGGCAAAAAAATGAATGCCTGCCGAAACCGGACCCCTGTTGACATATATTCGGTCGTCCGAATGCGATCAATAGCGCGCATTGACCCGGGCAGACTGGCGGGTTAAGCGCAAACGCCGGTTTCCGGCCTGAAACAGATTGTGTTAGGACACCAACGACAAGGGCGCGCTACCGCCCGGACGATATGGGGACGAGATTGATGCCGGGTAAATCCAGCTACGACTACGAAGAATTGCTGGCCTGCGCCCGCGGCGAGCTGTTCGGAGAGGGCAATGCCCAGCTGCCCTACCCGCCGATGCTGATGTTCGACCGTATCACCGAGATCAGCGAGACCGGCGGCGCCTTCGACAAGGGCTTTATCCGTGCGGAGTTCGATATCAAGCCGGACCTGTGGTTCTTTGCCTGCCATTTTATCGGCAATCCGATCATGCCAGGGTGCCTCGGCCTGGACGCCTTATGGCAGTTGACCGGCTTCTACCTTGGCTGGCTCGGCGAACCCGGCAAGGGAATGGCGCTGTCGACCGGTGAGGTCAAGTTCAAGGGCATGGTCACGCCATCGGTCAAGAAGGTCGAGTATGGCGTGGATTTCAAGCGTGTCATGCGCGGCCGGTTGGTGCTGGGCATCGCCGATGGCTGGATGAAGGCGGATGGCGAGCCCATATATGCGGCGACGGACCTGAAGGTCGGTCTGTCCAAGCAGTCGGCGGTCGGTTGACCGCACCCTTGGCCGACCCACTGGCCAGCATCCCTGGAAGGAGTTGCGAATGAGACGTGTCGTAGTCACAGGCCTCGGCATCGTGTCGTCGATCGGCAACAATGCCAACGAGGTGCAGACCTCGCTGCATGACGCCAGATCCGGCATCAGCTTTTCCGATTCCTTTGCCGAGCACGGCTTCCGCTGCCAGGTCTGGGGCGCACCGACACTCGACCCCTCGGCCATGATCGATCGCCGCGCGATGCGCTTCCTGAGCCAAGGAGCTGCCTGGAACCACGTCGCCATGGACCAGGCGATCGCCGATGCGGGCCTCGGCGAAAGCGACATCACCAATGAGCGCACCGGTATCGTCATGGGCTCGGGAGGCCCCTCCACCCGCACCATCGTCGAGGCGGCCGAGACCACGCTGAAGAACGGCAGCCCCAAGCGCATCGGCCCCTTCGCGGTGCCGAAGGCGATGTCGTCGACCGCGTCGGCAACGCTGGCCACCTGGTTCAAGATCCACGGCGTCAACTACTCGATCTCGTCGGCCTGCTCGACCTCGGCGCATTGCATCGGCAATGGCTACGAGCTGATCCAGTGGGGCAAGCAGGACATGGTCTTTGCCGGCGGCCACGAGGATCTCGACTGGACGATGTCGGACCTGTTCGACGCCATGGGCGCCATGTCGTCCAAGTTCAACGACAGGGCCTCGGCCGCTTCCCGAGCCTATGACGTCAATCGCGACGGCTTCGTCATCGCCGGCGGCGCCGGCGTGCTGGTGCTGGAAGAACTGGAGCATGCCAAGGCGCGCGGCGCCAAGATCTACGCCGAGATCGTCGGCTACGGCGCGACCTCGGACGGTTTCGACATGGTGGCACCCTCCGGCGAAGGCGCGGTCCGCTGCATGCGCCAGGCGCTGGCGACGGTGTCCACGCCGGTCGACTACATCAACACCCACGGCACCTCGACGCCGGTGGGGGATTCCAAGGAAATGGGCGCCATCCGCGAGGTGTTCGGCGAAAAAATGCCGTTCATCACCTCGACGAAGTCGCTGACCGGCCATTCGCTGGGCGCGGCCGGCGTTCAGGAATCCATCTATTCGATCCTGATGATGCAAGGCGGCTTCATCGGCGAAAGCGCCCATATCGAGACCCTCGACCCCGAATTCGAGGGCATGCCGATCGTGCGCAAGCGCATCGACAACGCCAAGATCGATACCGTCCTGTCAAACTCCTTCGGTTTCGGTGGCACCAACGCAACGCTGGTTTTCCAGCGCTATTCCGCATAAGGCCAGCGGTTTTCTAAAAGGATTGCCTGCCATGGACGGATTGATGAAGGGCAAGCGCGGGCTTGTCATGGGTGTCGCCAACGATCATTCGATCGCCTGGGGCATCGCCAAGAAATTGTCCGAACATGGGGCGGAGCTCGCGTTCACCTATCAGGGCGACGCCTTCGGCCGCCGGGTCAAGCCGCTCGCCGACAAGCTCGGCGCCTCGCTGGTCGTTCCCTGCGATGTCGAGGACAGCGCTTCGGTCGCCGCCACGTTCGAGACGCTCGGCAAGGAATGGGGCGGACTGGACTTCGTCGTCCACGCCATCGGCTTTTCCGACAAGAATGAGTTGAAGGGCCTCTACGCCGACACCAGCCGGGACAATTTCGTCCGCACCATGGTGATCTCCTGCTACTCCTTCACCGAAGTGGCGCGCAACGCCGCGGCCCTGATGACGGAAGGCGGCTCGATGATCACGCTGACCTATGCCGGTTCGGTGCGCGTCATGCCGAACTACAATGTCATGGGCGTCGCCAAGGCCGGCCTCGAGGCCAGCGTGCGCTACCTTGCCAACGACTACGGTCCGCGTGGCATCCGGGTGAACGGCATCTCGGCGGGCCCGGTACGCACGCTCGCCGGCGCCGGCATTTCGGACGCCCGTCACATGTTCTCGTACCAGCAGCGCAACTCGCCGCTGCGCCGCACGGTGACCATCGACGAGGTCGGCGGCTCCGCGCTTTATTTGCTGTCCGACCTTGCCTCGGGCGTCACCGGCGAAATCCACTATGTCGATTCCGGCTATCACATCGTCTCCATGCCGACGCTCGACGAGTTGAAGCAGACGGATGGCTAACCGGCCCTTACGGATCAAGGCGCCACGCTTTGGGCAACCGTTTGGAGAAATGGCTCTCTTTCCAGTAAAGAAAATAATCTTCTCCAGTAAAATTGGATACATTCGCGGAAACTCATTTTAAGGGGATTTCCGCTATAGAGTCCCGCAATCTGGGGACCTTTGAATGACTGCCGTCAGCAACCCGAAGCGAACACCGGTGTTCCGACTGCTCACGATAGCGAGTTCGGGCATTGGCAGTTTTGTCCTCGGCATCTGGGGCCTGAAGCACGGCCTCGGCGATGGGTTTGCCGGCATATCGATGGACATGATGGTCGCGATCATGGCTGCGCTTTGCGCGCTGGCGGCGTCGGTGGCGGCCATGTCGTTCTTCGCCGGCGTCGATGAATCGGCGGATTTCGTCTTCAACGAAACCCATTTCGACAAGCTGACCGGACTGCTGGCGCGCCCGGCGATGGTCGGCAAGGTCGCCGAGGCGGCATGCGCGACAAGCCGGACCGGGGAACCGGTGTTCCTGATCGACATCGACATCGACCGGTTCAAGCAGATCAACGACGCGATCGGCTATACGCAGGGCGACGAGTTGATCCGCGCCTTCACCAAGCGGCTGCAGACCTGCGTGCCCGCACGCGCCCTGGTCGGGCGTATCGGCGCCGGCGAGTTCGCGGTGCTGCTTGCGGATCATCAGATCCAGGGAACGATGGAAAGCATGGTCGAACGGCTCATCGACGAAATGATGGAGCCCTATGAACTGAGCACCCATCAGCAATCGGTGAGCCTGTCGGTGGGTATCGTGGCCATGCCCAAGGATGGCGTCGATCCGGTCCTTATCCTGCGCCGCTCCAACCTGGCGCTGCAGAATGCGCGCGCCGGCGGGGTCGGCAACTGGTCGGTGTTCAACAGCGAGATGGCGCGTGTCGCCGATCATCGTCAATGGGTCGAATCCGAACTGCACACCGCTTTCGAGCGCGGAGACTTCGACCTGCACTATCAGCCACAGCTCGACCTGCCGACCGGCCGCATCATCGGCTACGAGGCGCTGATCCGCTGGAACCATCCCGAACGCGGCATGATCCCACCCTTGGAGTTCATCCAGATCGCCGAGGAAACCGGGATGATCCACCCGATCGGCGAATGGGTTCTGCGCAAGGCCTGCAGCGATGCCCGTCATCTGCCGGACGACTGTTTCGTCGCCGTCAACATCTCGCCGGTCCAGTTCATGACCAAGGACTTCGTCGGCATCGTGCGCGACACCATGCGGGCCACCGGCATCAAGCCCTCGCGGCTTGAGCTGGAAGTCACCGAGACGGCGATGATGCAGGACCGCGACCGCGCGGCCGCTATCCTGAAAGAGCTTGCCGAAATGGGCATCTCCGTTGCCGTCGACGATTTCGGCACCGGTTATTCGAACCTCAGCTACCTCATCGACTTCTCATTCGGCAAGCTGAAGATCGACCGTTCCTTCGTCAGCCGCATCGATACCGATTCCAGCTCCGGCGCTGTCGTCTCGACCATTGTCGGGCTTTCGCGCGCGCTCGGCGTCAGCATCATCGCCGAAGGCGTCGAGACCGAGAGCCAGGCGACGCTGTTGCGGGCGGCCGGCTGCGAGGTGGTGCAGGGTTATTTGTTCGGCCGGCCGGCGCCGCTCCAGTTCAGGCTTGGCGACGAGCACGCCACCGACGAGGTCCGGCGCGTCGCCAACCTGCATTGAGCAAGTCAGCGCCGAGCGGAAAATACCTTGAACATGCCGTCGCGGGCAAGCTCCGCGTGGCTGGCAAAGGCGGCCGACAGCACGGGCTCGTAGGGAAGCTGACGGTTGGCGACCATGAACAGCCTGCCACCGGGCTTCAACGCCTTGGCCGCCGCGCGGATCATGCCGGCGCCGATCTCCGGCTCCGCAGCACGGCTGCGATGAAAGGGCGGGTTCATGGCGACGACGTCGTAACGGCGCTCGACAGGCTCGGCGAGCAGATCCATCCAGAAGAAGCCTTGCGCCACTGTGTTGGCCAAGTTGTCCTTGGCCGCCTCCAGCGCATCGAAATCGGCCTCATAGAGATCGAGACCCGACAGGCCTGACGAGCGGGCAGCCATCTCAGCCGCGACATAACCCCAACCAGCACAGAAATCGGCCGCATTGCCGCGCAGGTCATTGGGCAAATTGTCGACCAGCAGTTTCGAACCCGCATCGACGCGATCGAAGGAGAACATACCAGGTGCGGTGTGGAACCGCTCCTCGATCAGCAAAGCGGGATTGGCGGCGCGAAGCGTGGCTGCGGCCTGCATATCCACAGGGCGGCGCAGCCAGAAGGCGATGCCGTGATATTTCGGCATATGGCCGTCGAGCGGCACGAGCTCGTCGACGCGCTTGCGCAGGCTAGCAATGCCGTCGTCCTTGCCGCCGGCGACGACGACAAGCCCGCCTGGCGCCACGCGCTTGAGGGCCTCGGCGATACGCAGTTCGTTCTGGCCGCGGTGACGGCCCGCGAGCACCAGGGCGGCATCAAATCCGTCCCCCTCGGTTTGCGGCGTGACGGAAAAGCCCGCTGCCTGCAATGCACGGAAATATGGCCGGAAGCCCAGTACGAGATGCAGCGTGGCCTCGAAACCCGACGGCACGCGCAGGCCGGGCTCGGCGCCGAGGAAGAGGATGCGCTCGCCCTTTCGCGGCAAGGCAAGAGCCTCGGCCTCGAAGGGATGGAAAAGTGTCTTCAGCGCTTCAGCGGACATGGAAGTGCTCCCAGAGTCTTACGCAATTCCCAAGGGAAAGCGCCTCATACTTTCCTGGAACCGCTCCAAACGAAAACGGGCGCGACATAAGCCGCGCCCGCTTCGATTTTTCCGTCAGATCGCTCAGGCGGCGTCTTCTTCGCCTTCGGCCTTCTTGTCGCGCACGATTTCCTTGCCGGTGGCCTGGTCGACGACCTTCATCGACAGGCGGACCTTGCCGCGCTCGTCGAAGCCCATCAGCTTGACCCAGACCTTGTCGCCTTCCTTGACGACGTCGGAGGTCTTGGCGACGCGCTCGTTGGCGAGCTGCGAGATGTGGACGAGGCCATCACGCGGACCGAAGAAGTTGACGAAGGCGCCGAAGTCGGCGGTCTTGACGACCGTGCCTTCGTAGATTTCGCCGACTTCCGGCTCGGCGACGATGGTGTGGATCCACTTCTTCGCCGCTTCGATCTCCTTGGCGTTCGAAGAAGCGATCTTCACCGTGCCGTCGTCCTCGATGTTGATCTTGGCGCCGGTCTTCTCGACGATCTCGCGGATGACTTTGCCGCCCGAACCGATGACGTCGCGGATCTTGTCGGTCGGGATGTGCATGACCTCGATGCGCGGCGCGAATTCGCCGAGTTCGGGGCGGGCGCCAGTCAGGGCATGAGCCATTTCGCCGAGGATATGCTGGCGGCCGTCCTTGGCCTGATCCAGCGCGATCTTCATGATCTCCTCGGTGATGCCCTCGATCTTGATGTCCATCTGCAGCGAGGTGATGCCGTTGGCGGTGCCGGCGACCTTGAAGTCCATGTCGCCGAGGTGATCCTCGTCGCCCAGGATGTCGGAAAGCACGGCGAAGCGCTCGCCTTCCTTGATCAGGCCCATGGCGATACCGGCAACCGGCTTGGCCAGCGGCACGCCGGCATCCATCAGCGCCAGCGAGGTGCCACAGACGGTGGCCATCGAGGACGAGCCGTTGGACTCGGTGATCTCCGAGACGACGCGCAGCGTGTAGGGGAACTGGTCAGCGCTCGGCAGCATCGGACGGATGGCGCGCCAGGCGAGCTTGCCGTGGCCGATTTCGCGGCGGCCCGGCGAACCCATGCGGCCGGTCTCACCGACGGAATAGGGAGGGAAGTTGTAGTGAAGGAGGAACTTCTCCTTGTACATGCCGGTCAGCGAATCGACATACTGCTCGTCTTCGCCGGTGCCGAGCGTGGCAACGACCAGCGCCTGGGTCTCGCCACGGGTGAACAGCGCCGAACCATGGGTGCGCGGCAGGACGCCGACTTCGGAAACGATCTTGCGGACCGTCTTCAGGTCGCGGCCATCGATGCGCGAGCCGGTGTCGAGGATGTTCCAGCGCACGACCTTGGCCTGCAGTTCCTTGAACACCGAGCCGATCTGCTCGGAGGTGTACTTGGCCTCTTCGCCTTCGGCCGGAGCAAAGGCTGCCTTGACCTTCGCCTTGACGGCGTCGACGGCGGCATAGCGCTGCTGCTTGTCGGTAATCTTGTAAGCCTCACGAAGCTCGTCGCCGACGATCTTCAGCATCTCGGCTTCGAGCGCGGAATAATCCGGCGCGGTGAAGTCGCGTGGCTCCTTGGCGGCAACTTCGGCCAGCTTGATGATGGCGTCGATGACGGGCTGGAAGCCCTTGTGGCCGAACATGACAGCGCCGAGCATCAGCTCTTCGCCAAGTTCCTTGGCTTCCGACTCAACCATCAGCACGGCGTCGGCGGTGCCGGCGACGACGAGGTCGAGCTTGGATTCCTGCATTTCGTCGATGTGCGGGTTGAGGACGTATTCGCCGTTGATGTAGCCGACGCGCGCACCGCCGACCGGGCCCATGAAGGGAACGCCCGACAGGGTCAGAGCGGCCGAGGTGGCTACGATCGACAGGATGTCCGGATCATTCTCGAGGTCATGCTGGACGACCGTGACGACGATCTGCGTGTCGTTCTTGTAGCCGTCGGCGAAGAGCGGACGGATCGGGCGGTCGATGAGGCGCGAAACCAGCGTTTCCTTTTCGCTCGGACGGCCTTCCCGCTTGAAATAGCCGCCCGGGATCTTGCCGGCGGCATAGGTCTTTTCCTGGTAGTTGACGGTCAGCGGAAAGAAATCGAGGCCAGGCTTGGGCTCCTTCATCGAAACGACGGTGGCCAGAACCTTGGTCTCGCCGTAGGTGGCGAGCACAGCGCCGTCAGCCTGACGGGCGATCTTGCCGGTTTCGAGGATGAGCGGGCGACCGCCCCATTCGATTTCCACTTTGTGCTGATTGAACATGTCTTGTCCTTTGTATGAGGAAGGGCCGCGCCGTTTCAGCGTGCGCGGGTGCCCTTTCTTCTGGCTTCCTTTCTCGGGCAGCCACGGGCAAGACAACGGGAGGCTCGGGTCTGTCGGCACGGTGGCCATACGAGCGTCCTGCAATCCTGCCCCATGACCGTCCATGGGCGGCTCCGAGTGGCCCTCTGCACGCTCGAAGCCGGATATGGCCAATCGATCGATCGGCCTGCGCATGACCCCGAAACCCACGGCTTACGGAACGCGTCATGCGCAATTCAACTTTTCGGAGCGTCCGTCCGGCATCCCGATGGGCTGCGCGGCGCTCCAGTCCTGCATTCGAGATCGGATTGGTCCGGTGCTCGAATGCGCGACCGGCGGACTCCTTGAGGGAGCCCGCCGGTCAATTCGTCAACGGCGCAGACCGAGCTTCTCGATCAGTGTCTGATAGCGCGCGTCGTCCTTGCGCTTGAGGTAATCAAGCAGGCTGCGGCGCTGGGACACGAGAGCGAGCAGACCACGGCGGGAATGGTTATCCTTCTTGTGGTCCTTGAAATGGTCGGTCAGGTTCTTGATGCGCTCGGAAAGGATGGCCACCTGGACTTCCGGAGACCCGGTATCGCCCTTGGCGGTCGCGAATTCACCCATCAATTCCTTCTTGCGCTCGGCAGTAATCGACATCGTGTTTTTCCTTATCTGTTTGAGGAAACGGGTCGCCCTCAGCCGGGATGTCGTCCAGCAGGGGCCGGTGCAAGCAAAGCGTCGTGGCGCTATGCTGCGGCGCATATAGTGCAATTCCCGGCAAAACACCAGCCCAATTCACCAAGCCGGCTTTTCAGCCCCAAATGCCCGGTTTTATCGGCGTCAGAGCCATTTCTTCCATTTGAAGAAGGCAATCAAGCCGACCGCGACAAGCAGCATGAAGACGAGTGCCGCCGGATAGCCATAGTAAGACCGCAGCTCCGGCATGTTCCATGGCGAGGTATCGGGACTGAAATTCATGCCCCAGACGCCGACCAGGAAGGTGAGCGGCATGAAGATGACCGAGACGATGGTGAGATAGCTGATGACGTCGTTGGTGCGCGCCTGGCTCAGCGACAGATGCATCTCGATCAGCCCGGTCAGCATGTCGCGCTGGGTCTCGACCAGTTCGATCAGCCTGAGTGAGTGGTCGAGCGTGTCATTGAGGAAGACCTTGGTCTCGGCTCCAACATAGGGCACGTCGTTGCGGATCAGCGTCGCCAATGCATCGCGCATCGGCCACAGCACGCCCTTCAGCACGTTGGCGTCGCGCCGCAATTCGTGCAGTTGCCGCATCTGATGCTTGTGCGGCGAATGCAGCATCTCATCCTCGATGCCGTCGACCAGGTCGCCGGCCGCCTCGATCGGCGGGAAATAGCTGTCGACGATGGCGTCGATCAACGCGTAGGCCAGATAGTCGGCGCCGCGCGTGCGCAAGCGGTTGGGCGCCGAACTCTCGATGCGCTTGCGCACCGGGTCGAACGGATCGCCCTCGCGCTCCTGAAAAGTGACGACGAAGTTCTCTCCGACGAAGACGGCGATCTGCTCGTAGCGATGCGCGGTGACATCGTCGATCATGCGCACGACGACGAAGGCATGATCCTCGAAGAAGTCGACCTTGGGCCGCTGGCCGGTGTTGACGACATCCTCCAGCGCCAGCGGATGCAGGCTGAAGATGCGGCCGATCTCCTTGATCAGCTGGATGTTGGCGAGGCCGGTGCAGTCGAGCCAGATCACCGGCCATTTGTGGCAATTGGCCTCGACATCGTCGATGCTGGCATTGTCGATGGTCTTGAACTTCTGCGGCGAGATCAAGGTCAGCCGCAATTCGGAGCGTCGCGCCGCCGGATCGGCGATCAGCGTGCCCGGCGAAGCGCCTACCGGCGGCCGCCTCATCTTTACAGGCGCCCGCTTCTTCACCGCCTCGGCCTTTGCCATGTGCCCCTCGAGCGTAGAGTCGATGTGAAGTTAGCCGAGAGCCGTCAACCGGCAAAGACCCGCTTGGGCTTGAACATGCCTTGTTCGATCGCGCCGATGGCCACCAGCTTGCCGCGAGCCGTCGCGCAGGCTTCCTCGGCCTCGACAGGCGCATCGCGGCCGCGAATGATGACCGGATTGCCGAGGCGGATCTTGGTCGCCGCATCGTCGCTGATGGCGATCTGCGGCAGGCAGTCGAGAGCCGCCGACGTGTCGACAAGAAGCGCGTCGATCGCGCCGAAGTCCACCGGCACGTCAATCGCATCGGCGTCGTCGGCAGGCTCCGGCTTGTCCTCGCCTTGCACACCGAAACGGGCCGCTTCCAGCTCGGCGATGGTGACGAAATCCTCCGATGTAAACGGCTCGACCTCGACCCGGCGCAAATTGCTGATATGGCCGAAGCAGCCGAGATCTCGGCCCATGTCACGGGCCAGGGAACGCACATAGGTGCCCTTGCCGCATTCGACCTCGAAAACGGTATGGTCGGCGTGGTGTTCGACCACGTCGAGGCGGCCGATCTCGATCTCGCGCGCGGGAATATCGACTGTCTCACCTTCGCGGGCGAGGTCGTAGGCGCGTTCGCCCGCGATCTTGATGGCCGAAAATTGCGGCGGCGTCTGCATGATGACGCCGGTGTATTTCGGCAGCAGCGCCTTGACCTCGGTCTCCGCCGGACGCAGGTCTGAACTCTTCGTCACCGGTCCTTCAAGGTCGTCGGTCGAGCGCTCCTGCCCCCAGGCGACGGTGAAGCGGTAGATCTTGGCGCCATCCTGCACATAGGGGACGGTCTTGGTGGCTTCACCGAGCGCGATCGGCAGCATGCCGGAGGCCAACGGATCGAGCGTGCCGGCATGACCGGCCTTTTCCGCCTGGAACAGCCATTTGATCTTGGACACGGCCTCGGTCGAGCCCATGCCCACGGGCTTGTCCAGCACCACCCAGCCGGAGACCGGCCGGCCCTTCTTCTCGCCGCGGCGCCCCATTATTCGCTGTCCCTGTCGTCTTTGGCCTTGTCGTCTCTGGCCCTGTCGTCTCTGGTCTTGTCGTCGTCCGCATCGAGATCGCGCGCCACTTCAGGCGACTTCAGCAGATCGTTGATCCTGGCGAAATTGTCGAAGGAGGTGTCGAGCTTGAAGCGGAACTCCGGCATGAACTTCATCTGCCGCAGAGCGCCGGAGACACGGCCGCGGACGAATTTCGCATGCCTGTTCAACGCCTCCACAACAGCATTCGCGTCCTTGGCGCCAAGCGGCGAAACGAAAGCGGTGGCAACCCTCAGGTCGGGCGACATGCGCACTTCCGAGACCGACACAACGGTATTTTCGATCAGCGGATCGATGATCTCCCCGCGCTGCAACGTTTCGGACAGCGCGTGGCGCACCTGTTCGGCAACGCGCAGCATACGCTGGGACGGGCTGGATGTGGTTGGACGGGGCATTTTTCTCAATCCTGAAAGCGTGAGGCACGGGATAGGACCGTGCCGCATGTCTCATATGTCAACGCATCGGCCTGAAATCGAATTCGGTTTCGAAAAGCACGATGCGCAATTTCACAATAAACTCCAGGCGACGGTCTTTCGACCACCGCCTGGCATGGACAAGTCACGTGAACTCAGAGCGTCCGGGTCACCATCTCGACGCGGAAGCACTCGATGACGTCGCCGACGCGCATGTCCTCGTAGTTCTGGAAGGCCATGCCGCACTCCTGGCCGCCGGGGACTTCCGAAACCTCGTCCTTGAAGCGCTTCAGCGTCTTCAGCGTGCCTTCGTGAATGACGACGTTGTCGCGGATCAGGCGCACGCCCGCGCCACGCTCGACCTTGCCTTCGGTGACACGGCAGCCGGCGATCTTGCCGACCTTGGTGATGTCGAAGATCTCGAGGATCTCGGCATTGCCGATGAAGGTCTCGCGACGCTCCGGCGACAGCAGGCCCGACAAAGCCGCCTTCACATCATCTACCAGGTTGTAGATGATCGAGTAGTAGCGGATTTCGATGCCCGCGGCGGCTGCCGCGGCACGTGCCTGTGCGTTGGCACGGACGTTGAAGCCGATGATTGCCGCACCAGACGTTTCCGCCAGCGAGACGTCGCTTTCGGTGATGGCGCCGGCGCCAGCATGGACGATGCGCGCACGCACCTCGTCGGTGCCGAGCTTGTCCAACGCGGCATTGATCGCCTCGATCGAACCCTGCACGTCACCCTTGATGACCAGCGGGAATTCCTTCAACCCGCTCGTCTGCAACTGCGACATCATCTGTTCGAGCGAGCCGCGCTGGCCGGCATGCTTGGCCACCGCCTTCTCGCGCGCCAGACGCTGGCGATACTCGGTGATCTCGCGAGCGCGGGCCTCGTTGTTGACCACGGCGAAGCGGTCGCCGGCCTGTGGTGTGCCCTGAAGGCCGAGCACCTCGACCGGCATCGCCGGCGGCGCTTCCTTGATCTGCTCGCCGCGATCGTTGACCAGAGCGCGTACGCGACCCCATTCGTTGCCGGCGACGAGGATGTCGCCCGGCATCAAGGTGCCGGTCTGCACCAGCACGGTGGCGACGGGGCCACGGCCCTTGTCGAGTTGCGCTTCGATGACGACACCCTCGGCGGTACGGTCCGGATTGGCCTTCAGGTCGAGGATTTCGGCCTGCAGCAGGATCGCCTCCAGCAGCTTGTCGAGATTGGTGCCCTTGGTCGCCGACACTTCGACGTCAAGCACTTCACCGCCCATCGATTCGACGAAGACCTCATGGCGCAGCAGTTCGGAGCGCACCTTCTGCGGATCGGCGTCATGCTTGTCGATCTTGTTGATGGCCACGATGATCGGAACGCCGGCGGCCTTGGCATGGCTGATCGATTCGATCGTCTGCGGCATGACGCTGTCGTCGGCCGCCACCACCAGGATAGCGATGTCGGTGGCCTGGGCGCCGCGGGCACGCATCGCCGTGAAGGCAGCGTGGCCGGGCGTGTCGATGAAGGTGATCTTCTGACCGTTCTTCTCGACCTGATAGGCGCCGATATGCTGGGTGATGCCGCCGGCCTCGCCGGAGACGACATTGGCGTTGCGGATGGCATCGAGCAGCGAGGTCTTGCCGTGGTCGACGTGGCCCATGATGGTCACGACCGGCGGACGCGGCACCAGGTCCTCGGCGTTGTCGGCGATGTTGAACAGGCCTTCCTCGATGTCGGATTCGGCGACGCGGCGGACCGTGTGGCCGAATTCGGTGGCGACCAGTTCGGCCGTGTCGGCGTCGATGACGTCGCCAGGCTTCAGGATCTGACCCTGCTTCATGAAGAACTTGACCACATCGACCGCACGTTCGGACATGCGCTGCGCCAGTTCCTGGATGGTGATGGTCTCGGGCAGGATCACTTCGCGCATGACTTTCTCGCGCGGCTCATTGTGCATCGCGCGCTTGAACTTCTCCTGACGGCGACGCATCGACGACAGCGAACGGGCCCGCGCATCCTCGTCGGAAAGCGCGGAATTCAGCGTCAGCTTGCCACGGCGACGATCTTCCTCGCCCTTGGTCGGCTTGGCCGGACGCGCCACTTCGGGCGTGACCAGGCGACGCACCGGCGCGCCCGCGCCAGCCCGCTTCGGCTTGACCTCTTCTTCGTCCGCCGTTGCCAGTTCCGCGGCCAGCGGCGCGCGGCGGCGTGCTTCTTCCTCGGCACGGCGGCGCGATTCGGCCTCGGCCTGCAGCCGTGCCTCTTCCTCGGCCTGGCGGCGTGCGGATTCCTCGCGCTCGCGCTTGCGGCGCTCTTCGTCCTCGGCCCGGCGCTTGGCTTCCTCGGCGGCGCGCTGACGGTCTTCGACCTCGCGGACCTTGGACCCTTCCAGCGCCCTGCGGCGGGCTTCCATTTCGCTGCGCGACAGTTCGTTCAGCACCATGCCGCTGCGCTCGACCGGAGCCGGCGGGGCAGGCGGAGGCGCAGCCTTCGGCGCTTCCTGCACGACGGGGGCCGCCGCGACCGGCGGCTTCGGCGTGAAGACGGGCACAGGGGCCGCGGCAGCCGGCTCCGGCTTGTCGCCGGGCAGCGAGAATTTGCGCTTCTTGGTCTCGACCACGACCGACTTGGTACGGCCATGCGAGAAGTTCTGGCGCACGGTGCCCTGTTCCATGCCGGGGCGCTTCAGCGTCAAGGTCTTCTTAGGTGTAACACTCAACGTCTTGTCGTCGCCCGATTTCGTATCGCTCATTCCATATCCTCTGCGGCCTCATCTTCGTCAGCAACGGCCGCAAGCATTGCCAGATCGTCCGGGGTACCGCCCCGATACCGGTCGAGCGCAACCATGCGCTTCTGGACCGCCTTACCCGCGTCTCCCGCGAGGACGGCAGCATGTATCACATTTGTACCCCCCAATGCCAAGCTCAACTCGGCCTCGGAGAAAAGTTTGTAGGCAAGGATGGAAGGGCCGCCGATATGGACGGTCGCCCGCCGCGCCTGGCTGATCTTGCGCACGCCATCGTCCGACGCTTCGGTCGCGTGGAGCACGAAAAGCGCCAGTCCGCCGCGCACGGCACTCTCAACCTTGGTGGCGCCAAGAGAAATTGCGCCTGCCTTGCGGGCGAGACCCAACATGCCCAGAGCGGATCTGGAAAGCAGCCCATCGACCATGCCGCCAAGATCCGACGGCACAACCACCTGTGCCTTGAAGGCGCGGGCAAAAAGGTTCTTGGCCGCCGCCTTCTCAATATGTAGGCGGTCGGCACTCACCCAGCAACCGCGGCCGGGCAGATTTCTCTTGAGATCGGGAACGACGGCCGAATCCGGGCCGACGACGAACCGGATCAGTTCATCCGGTTCGGCCTGCTTGCGGGTAACGATGCAGGTGCGATCGTTCATCTCGTCCAAGGGCGGGTTGTGTGCGATGCGGTTTCACCTCACGCACCAACGGCTTCGTCAGCCGATGCTTCTTCGGCCGCAAGCTCGTCTTCGGAAATCCAGCCGGCCTTGAGACGGGCGTTGAGCACCATCTGTTCGGCATCGGCGCGCGAAACACCGTGATTGGCCAGCACGCCCGGATAGACCTTGGTCTCGCCGTCCTTGCGTTCCTTCCAACCGGTCAGGTCGTCGGCGGCATAGCCGGCGAAATCCTCGATCGTCTTCACACCATCCTCACCGAGCGTCACCATCATGGCGGTGGTGATGCCGGGGATTTCGCGCAGTTCGTCCTTGACGCCCAGCGCCTTGCGCTTCTCGTCGTGCTCGGCCTCGATCTTTTCGAGGTACTCGCGGGCGCGGGTCTGGATTTCGGAAGCGGTGTCGTCGTCGAAGCCGTCGATCGAGGCGATTTCGCCGGCGTCGACATAGGCGACCTCCTCGACGCTGGTGAAGCCTTCGGAGGCCAGCACCTGGCCGACCATCTCGTCGACATCGAGGGCTTCCATGAACAGCGCCGAGCGCTCGACGAATTCCTTCTGGCGGCGCTCGGATTCCTCGGCCTCGGTCAGGATGTCGATATCCCAGCCGGTGAGCTGCGAGGCGAGACGCACGTTCTGGCCGCGGCGGCCGATGGCCAGCGACAGCTGATCGTCGGGAACCACCACTTCGATACGCTCGGCATCCTCGTCGAGCACGACCTTGGCGACTTCCGCCGGCTGCAGCGCATTGACGATGAAGGAGGCGGCCGAGGGCGACCACGGAATGATGTCGATCTTCTCACCCTGCAATTCGCCGACGACGGCCTGGACACGGCTGCCGCGCATACCGACGCAGGCGCCGACCGGATCGATCGAACTATCACGCGAGATGACGGCGATCTTGGCGCGCGAGCCCGGGTCGCGGGCGACCGACTTGATCTCGATGATGCCGTCATAGATTTCCGGCACTTCCATGGTGAACAACTTGGCCATGAACTGCGGATGCGTACGCGACAGGAAGATCTGCGGGCCGCGCTGCTCGCGGCGCACGTCGTAGACATAGGCGCGGACGCGGTCGCCATATTTGTAGTTTTCGCGCGGAATGAGCTCGTCGCGGCGGATGATCGCCTCGCCACGGCCGAGATCGACGATGACATTGCCATATTCGACACGCTTGACGGTGCCGTTGACGATCTCGCCGATGCGGTCCTTGTATTCGTCATACTGGCGGTCGCGCTCGGCCTCGCGCACCTTCTGCACGATGACCTGCTTGGCGGACTGCGCGGCGATGCGGCCGAAATCCATCGGCGGCAGCTGTTCGGCGATGAAGTCGCCGAGCTGCGCGTCGGGATTGCGCTCGCGAGCCGAGGAAATGGCGATCTGGGTGGCGTAGTCGTCGACCTTTTCGACCACTTCCATCAGCCGCTGCAGCTTCATTTCGCCGGTGTTCGGGTTGATGTCGGCGCGGATGTTGGTCTCCTGGCCGTAACGCGAACGCGCCGCCTTCTGGATCGCATCGGCCATGGCGGCGATGACGATCGACTTGTCGATCGACTTTTCACGCGCGACCGCGTCGGCAATCTGCAGCAGTTCAAGTCTATTGGCGCTTACAACCATGTTTTTTCTCCCGAGCCTGTTTGCCGGACTTTTGGGCCCGGCAGCTCAATCAACTTTCCTGTTCGTGTTCTTCCGTGGCGTCCGCTTCCGCGCCCTCGGGCGCGTCGTCATCCGGTTCGCCGCGGCGTTTCTTGGCTTCCTTGCGCGCCCTGTTGTCCTTCGACAACGCGTCGCGGATGAGATCGTCGGTCAGGATCAGCCGGGTTTCGGCAATGGCGTCGTAAGGCACACGCACCGTCGGTTCCTCGCCATAGGCCGCCTTGTCGCGCTCGATCAGCACGTCGTTCTCACCGGCCTCGGCGATCTTGCCCTTGAAGCGCTTGCGATCCGCGACGATGACCGATGTTTCCATCTTCACCAGATGACCGGTCCAGGTCACGAAATCGGATTTGCGCACCAACGGCCGGTCGATGCCGGGCGAAGAGACTTCGAGATGATAGGCCTTTTCGATCGGATCATCGACGTCGAGCGCCGGCGACACCGCGCGGCTGACCTCTTCGCAATCCTCGACGGTCATGGTGCCGTCCTCGCGTTCGGCCATGATCTGCAGCGTCAGTCCGTTCTGGCCGGACAGATGCACCCGCACGAGGCGAAAGCCGATGCCGCGCAGCACCGGCTGAACGATCAGCGCAATGCGCGCATCGATGCCGCTTTCGCGGATGATGCGGTCGTCACCTTCGCTTGCCGTTGCAGTCATCAAGTACCTGTCGTTTCGAACCTATCGGCAGGTAATAAAAAAGAGCGGGACCGGGTGGACCCACTCTTCGTCATACCGACCAAGAATTTGAGGTTGATATAAACGAACATGGCCTGTGTTTCAAGCCCGCCGTGCCGAACCGGCAAAAGGGCTGACAGCGTCAGCATTGCTCCAGGCGCATGGCCACCATGCGCCAATCCCCCTGTGAGAGCCGGCGGAGCGCTCTTATTTGTTAGCCACGACACGAACAGAAGAGGCGCGCGGTGGCGCGCGAAAGGACAAGATCATGAGCAATCGCAGACTGTTTTCCGCCTTGGGCGAGATCTTCACCGCATTCGGCGGCGCCGTTGCAGCGTCACGCTCGGTGGAAGCCGGGCGCAAGCCTCGCGCCGACGATTTGCGCAAGCTCGGCATGGATCCGGCCATCTTCAACAGAATCGGCCGTTTCTGAAAATCTGGCGAGGGGCGCGCCTATTTCCTGACAAAGGTCAGATAGGCAGGCCGCCGGCCCTCGCGAACGGCCTTCGCCTCGTAACGCGTGCCTGGCCAGCCCTCATAGGGGCGATGCCAGTCGGCGGCTTCGGCCGCCTGCCATGCGAAGGCGCCATGCGCCCGGCAATGCAGCAAGGTCCAGTTCACATAGGTGTCGATATCGGACGCGAAGCGGAATTTTGAGCCCGGTTTCAAGACCCGCGCGAAACGCTCGAGATTGACCGGACTGACGAAACGCCGCTTCCAGTGCTTCTTTTTCGGCCATGGATCTGGATAGAGAAGATCGATGCCGTCGAGCGAGGCCGGCGGCAGCCAGTCGAGCAGCCGGGTGGCGTCATCGTCATGGACCCGCAAATTGGCCAGCGGCGTTGCCCGCACCGCCATCATCATCTTGGCCATGCCGTTGACGAAGGGCTCGACACCGATGAAGCCTGTTGTCGGCGCCTCGATGGCGCGGTGCAGAAGATGTTCGCCGCCGCCAAAGCCGATCTCGAGCCTGACGGCCGAAACGTCACTTTCAAACAGAGTGCGCAGATCCGACGGCGCATCAGCCGTCAGATCGAGCCGGTAGGCGCCAAGCCCGCTTTCCAGGGCCGCCGCCTGCTGCGGACGGACGGGCTTGCCGCGCCGACGACCGAAAAAGGCTTCGGTCGTACGGCTTGGCCTGTCTTGCGGGCTCATCTGGCGGCGCAGGTCTGTCGCAGCGTTCAGGCCGCGACAGCATCCTTGAGCGCCTTGGCGAGATCGGTCTTTTCCCAGGAGAAAGACCCGTCGCGGCCGGCCTTGCGGCCGAAATGGCCGTAGGACGACGTCTTGGCATAGATCGGCTTGTTGAGGTCGAGGTGGCGGCGGATGCCCGACGGTGACAGGTCCATCACCGTGCGCAGCGCATCCTCGAGCCTCGCCTCGTCGACCTTGCCGGTGCCGTGCAGGTCGACATAGACCGACAGAGGCTGGGCGACGCCGATGGCGTAGGAAAGCTGGATGGTGCAGCGGTCGGCAAGCTTCGCCGCCACGACATTCTTGGCGAGATAGCGCGCTGCATAGGCTGCCGAACGGTCGACCTTGGTCGTGTCCTTGCCCGAGAAGGCGCCGCCGCCATGCGGTGCCGCGCCACCATAAGTGTCGACGATGATCTTGCGGCCGGTGAGGCCGGCGTCACCGTCCGGGCCGCCGATGACAAACTTGCCGGTCGGGTTGATGTACCACATGCAATCGTCGGCGATCTTGAGCTCGCCAAGCGCCTCGCGGATGTAGGGTTCGACGACCTTTCGGACCTTCTTGGAGTCCCACGTCGCGTCGAGATGCTGGGTCGACAGCACGATCTGCGTTGCCTCGGCGGCCTTGCCGTCGACGTAGCGGACGGTGACCTGGCTCTTGGCGTCCGGGCCGAGCTTGCCGGCCTCGCCGTTGTTTTGGTGGCGGGCGGCGGCCAGCAGTTCGAGGATCTTGTGGCTATAGTAGATCGGCGCCGGCATCAGGTCCGGCGTCTCGCGGCAGGCATAGCCGAACATGATGCCCTGATCGCCCGCACCTTCCTCGCCCTGGCGGTCGGCGGCGTTGTCGACGCCCTGGCCGATGTCGGGCGACTGGCCGTGCAGCAGAACCTCGATCTTGGCCGTCTTCCAGTGGAACCCGGCCTGCTCGTAGCCGATCTCTCGGATCGCCTTGCGGGCGACGGATTTGAATTTTGCCGGATTCACCACCGGGTGGCCCGCGGCGTCCTTGAGGATGTTGCCAGCCTTGTCCTTCTTCAGCAGCGTCTCGGGAACGCGCACTTCGCCGGCGATGACGACGCGGTTGGTGGTCGCGAGCGTCTCGCAGGCGACACGGACTTTCCATGGGTCCATGCCGGTCTTTTTGGCCTCACGGTAGACCAGATCGACAATCTCGTCGGAGATCCGGTCACAGACTTTGTCGGGATGGCCCTCGGCAACGGATTCCGAGGTAAAGAAGTAGTTCTGCCGCGTCACGGGTGTCCCCTCTTGAAAAACGATCGGCAGGCTGCCGATTTTGGCGCGCCACGTGTTAGCGGGGCAAAGCGTCGCTCGTCAAGCGTTGCCGCCATGCTGGCACGACTGTCGATGTCGATATCTTGTGCCACCGGCGGCGAATGCCGCCGGTTCGAGGTGTATCGAGGGTCAGTCGAGATCTTCGGCGGCGAGCGACTTCACCAGGTCGATGATCCTGCGGCGGACCTTGACGTCGGCGATCTTGACGAAGGCCCGGTTGAGCTGAAGGCCTTCGGGACTGCCGCAGAATTCGACGGCGAAAGCCATCGACGCATCCTCGGAAAAGCCGCGGCCGGCCGCCGCCTCCTGGCCCGGCGCATCCTCGAAGAAGAAGGCGACGGGCACGCCGAGTATCGAGGCTATCGCCTGCAGCCGGCTGGCGCCGACGCGGTTGGTGCCCTTTTCATATTTCTGGATCTGTTGAAATGTGATGCCGAGATTTTCGCCCAGCTTTTCCTGGCTCATTCCGAGCATGTTGCGGCGAAGCCGGATGCGGCTTCCAACGTGAATGTCTATGGGATTGGGTTTCTTCTTGTTTTCTTCTGTCATTTTTTCCTCGCCGAATTTTTTCGGCTTTGTGATTTTTTCCCGCCCAAAAAAAGCCGGAGGCGACTGCCCCAACAGACCGATCCACCGACTTCGAGAAATTTTCAGGCGATACAGTATGAGTTTCTAATGTGTCGACTGTCAATTCACCCGTAGCCTTTGCCTTACGCTCAACAGCGCTCCCCCGAGCGCAAACAGCAACATGATCAGCATTCCGTTAATGCGCCTCTGGCCCGAGGAAATGACCGTCTGTCCGGCAATCGGCACCTTCACATCGATGGCTCCGCGCGCGTCGATGCCCAGTGCATCGACGATGCGTCCGTGTGGATCGACGACGGCCGAGATGCCGTTGTTGGCAGCACGCAGCAAGGGCAATCCGTTCTCCACCGCGCGAATCTGGGCCTGCCTGAAATGCTGATACGGTCCCGGTGTGTCCCCGAACCAGGCATCATTGGTAACGTTCACAATAAGCTGTGCTGACGTAGCGTCAACTGCCACAAGATCGGGAAAGATCACCTCGTAACAGATAAAAGGCAGGGCACGGATGCCGCCCGGCAGTGTGATGGCGTGGCGCTCGTTGCCGGCAGCGAACGTCACCGGTCCGGCGACAAGCTGCGCGATGCCGAAACGGTTGAGCAGGTCGGCGAAAGGCAGGTACTCGCCGAACGGCACCAGATGGACCTTGTCGACGGCATCGACGATTTCGCCCCTGTCGTTGATCGCCACCACGGAATTGTAATAGCGGCTGTCAGTGCTGGCCGCCGAGCCGCCTTCCTCGCGAACGACGCCGGCGATCAGCATCTGGCCATCGGCCAGCATGTCGCCCAGCGCCGTCAACGCGTCGGGGCGCTCGGTGAAGAGGAACGGCACCGAGGTTTCCGGCCAAAGAATGAGCTGTGGCTTGGCGTGACCGGGGTCCGGCGCCTTGGCGGACAGGCCGAGCAAGGTGGCGAAGATACGGTCGCGCACCGAGGCATCCCATTTTTCACTGAGGTCGACGGCCGGTTGGACAATGCGGACATCGAGGCTGCGCTCCGCCGGTTTTTCAGGAGCGGCAAGCCGGATGTAGCCGAAACCGACATGGGCCGATGCAAGCAGGCCGAACAGCGCCGCACCCAGGCGCAGATGCCGGCGCGCCGCGAGCAGCGCCGGCAATGAAAAGAGGAACACGGCAAGCACGTTCATGCCGATCATGCCGGTCACCGACACGCTCTGCATGAGGAGAGGCACCGGCATTGCTGCGTAGCCTATGGCATTCCAGGGGAAACCGGTGAACAGGAAGCCGCGCAGCCACTCCATCAGCCCGAAGCCGAAGGCAAGGGCGGCGATGCGGCCGATATCGCTGCTCCACAGAAGCCGGGCGACCATCGTCGCGAAGCCGTAGAAAAAGGCGAGCGCGAAGGGAATGCCGACCACGGCGAAGGGCAGCGCCCAGGCAAAGTCGTCTGCCTCGACCAGCAACGCCGAGCCGATCCACCAGAGGCCGGCGAGGAAATAGCCGAAGCCGAACCACCAGCCGACGGCGAAGGCCGGCCGCAAGCGTCTGAAAAGGCTGCCTGAAGCTTCGCCGGTCGCGCCGTCGAGCAGCCAGACCAGCAGCGGAAACGAGATGAAGCAGGCAGCGAAGAAATCATAGGGCGCCTGGCCAAGCACCGCCAGCGCCCCGGCAAGAAAGGCCAGGAGCGCACGCCGCCAACCCCAAAGCAGAATTATCCGGCCGGTCAGGCGCTCCATGCATACTTCCGAGTCGCGCGAATCAGGACGCAAGATTTATCAGGCCGCGGCCCGCGCTCCAAACGCCTGCCTGTCAGCCGCGATGATCCGATCGCGCTCTGGAGGGCGTCGCGTTGAAACGGATTCATGCGACGCGCTTTAGAGCTTTGTTTTTATGCATGTCGTTCTCCCAAACCGAGGTCACTTTTGGGGCGACATGCATTACCGGTGCCAGCCGTCGATGCGCAGGCCGCTCAGCCGCTCGGCCTCTTCGCGGGAAACGCAACGGATGGGCTGGGTGAAGGTCCAGACATGGCCCTCGCGATCGCGAGCCCGATACTGGCGTTCGCCGTAGAACTGGTCCGTCGGCTCCTGGATTATGTCGGCGCCGGCCGCCCGCGCCTTCTCGCAATGCGCCTCCAGGCCATCCCTGAGCCTGACATAGACCGACTGCGTGTTCTTGCCCGAGACCGAAGCCGGGCTCGCGACATAATCGCTCCATTCGGAATCGACGATGATGTAGCAGTCGCCGAACCGCATCTCGGCGTGGACGAGGTTGCCGTCGGCATCGCTCACCACCATGCTGCGCTCGAAGCCGAAAGCCGCTTCGAGCCACGCCAGCGCTGCGCGCGGATCTCTGTAGAAGACACCGGAACCCAGACTTGAATGCTTGAACGGGTCGTCCACCGTCATCTGCAGCGGAAACTCAAGCCTGTTCGGTGCGGGCCGTGGCGCGGCGACGGCGTTCGCCCTTCTGGCTTTGCACGATGCGCACGCGCTTGACGCGGCGCGGATCGGCATCGAGGACATGGAACTCGAAGCCCGGAATGGCCTGCACCACCTCGCCGCGCGCCGGCACGCGGCCGAGCGTGTTGAAGATCATGCCGCCGATGGTGTCGACATATTCGCCATGTTCGCCGGCGGCGAAATCCTCGCCGATCATCTTGGCGACCTCGTCGATCTCGGCCTTGCCGTCGACGATGAAGACACCGTCGCCGGCCTGGGTGATCATCGGCTCGTCGTCGTCATGCTCGTCCTCGATGTCGCCGACGACCATTTCGACAATGTCCTCGAGCGAGACAAGCCCGTCCGTGCCGCCATACTCATCGATGACCAGCGCCATCTGCGTGCGCGTTGTCTGCATCCGGCCCATCAGGTCGGAAGCAAGCATCGAGGGCGGCACGAAAAGAACCTGGCGGATCAGATTGAGCTCGCCGATGGTGCGCGCGAGGTCGACCTGGGCAAGATCGAGCTGCGTGGCGACGGGCGTCTTCCTGGTCGTGCGCCCCTTCTTGACGCGCGCGAGCTTGGTGATGTGGGCCAGAACGTCGCGGATATGGACCATGCCGCGCGGGTCATCGAGCGTCTCGGAATAGACCGGCATGCGGGAATGGCCGGATTGTTCGAAGGTGCCCAGGAGATCGCCGAGTGTCGTGGTGATCTCGACCGCCTCGATATCGGCGCGCGGCACCATGACATCCTCGACGCGCACTTCACGCAGGCGCAGGATGTTGTTGAGCATGGCGCGCTCGCCGGGCGAGAAGGCGCCGGCATCGCTCGCCGTCTCGGCCAGAGCGTCGGCGATTTCCTCGCGCAGGCTGGTGCCATTACGTTGCCTGAACAGGCCCAAAACACGATCGAACAGGGAGGGTCCGGCAGGCGAAGGCTCGCTGGCTGCACTGCCGGCGCTGGCAGCACCAGAGGTAACGGTACTCGGACTTGATCCCTCTTCCGACGTATCGGAAGCCTTGGGCGCACTGCCGGCGTCAGGGCGGGCGGCAGTCTCTGGTTTGTCGTTCATCGTCGTCCGGTCAATTGTCAGATGTAGTTACGCGTAGGGATCGGGAATGGCAAGCCTTGCGAGCGCTGCGCGTTCGATGGCCTCCATCTCCTCGGCCTCGGCGTCGGTCTCGTGATCATGGCCCAGCAAATGCAGCAGGCCGTGGATGACGAGATGGGTGATATGGTTCTGCACTGGCTTGTCTTCCAGTGCCGCCTCGCGAGAAACCGTCTCGGCGGCGAGCACGATATCGCCCAGCATCGGCGGCAGCGGGCCGCCTTGTACAAACGGAAAAGCCGGGAAAGACAAGACGTTGGTGGGCTTGTCCTTACCCCGCCATTCGGCATTGAGCGTACGTATATGAGCGTCGTCGGAAAAAACGACGCTGAGTTCGGAACGGCCAGTCACGCCGGTCTCGGTGAAAGCAGCGCCAACCGCACGATCGACCAGCCGTGTCAGGCTTGCCTCATCGGGCCAATCACCCGCTTCGACCGATATATCGATGTCGACGGGAGGCTCCCCGTCGCCGGATAAATTGTCCTCAGGCATGAAGCGGCATCGACAAAAATCAATTCTCGGCGCCGAGGCCGCGCGCCAGCTTGGCGTCGCGGTCATAGGCCCTGACGATTTCCGCCACCAGCGGATGGCGAACGACATCGACATCGTTGAAACGCACGGTGACCGCGCCGGCCACGCCGTCGAGGACGCGCAAGGCTTCGACCAGGCCCGATTTCGTGCTCGGGGGAAGGTCGATCTGGGTGGGATCGCCGGTGACGATCATGCGCGAATTCTCGCCGAGACGGGTCAGGAACATCTTCATCTGCATCGGCGTGGTGTTCTGCGCCTCGTCGAGGATGACCGCTGCATGCGCCAGCGTGCGGCCGCGCATGAAGGCGAGCGGCGCGATTTCAATGACTTCGGCGGCAATGGCGCGCTCGACCTTGTCGGCCGGCATCATATCGTAGAGGGCGTCATAGAGCGGCCGCAGATAGGGATCGACCTTCTCCTTCATGTCGCCGGGCAGAAAGCCCAGCCGCTCGCCGGCCTCGACGGCCGGCCGCGACAGGATGATGCGCTCGACCATGCCGCGCTCGAGCAGCATCGCCGCATGCGCAACCGCCAGATAGGTCTTGCCGGTGCCTGCCGGACCGATGCCGAACACCAGTTCCGACCGCTCCAGGGCCCGCATATAGGCGTCCTGGTTCAGCGAACGGGCATAGATGGTCTTCTTGCGGGTGGAGATCTGGGCAGCGGAGACCTTGCCCTTGCGCTCCAGCGTCGGCAGGGTCAGTTGATCGTCGGCGGCGACCGCCATGCGCACGGCGCCGTCAACGTCGGACTGGCCGATATCGACGCCCTTCTGCAGAATGCCATAGAGATTGTCCAAGACACGGCGCGCCTGTTCAGCGGCCGAAGCCGACCCCTTGATGGTCAGCTGGTTGCCGCGCGAGCGGATGTCGACGCCGAGCTTCTGCTCGAGCCGGGCGAGGTTCTCGTCGAACTGACCGTAAAGGGCGCTGGCAAGCTTGTTGTTGTCGAAAGTCAGAACGATGTGCGCCATGTCAGAAGCCCCAGATGCCGGTACCGGGGGCAGGTTCTTCAGCTCTGCTGCGCTCAACCGTCTCTCCTCATCTGCCGAGACCATCAGGCCAATTCGGCGAACAGGCTATTGTAGCCCGTCTTCGTGATTCGCACCTGGATAATGTCACCGATTTCGCCGGCCTTTTCATCAACAATAACCGGCTGCAGCCAAGGTGAGCGGCCGACCTTCTGGCCGGCCTGCCGGCCGGGCTTCTCGATCAGCGTGTCGATGGTGCTGCCGACCAGGCTGGAACCGAAGTCCTGCTGTTGCTTCAACAGCAGTGCCTGCAGCCGCTGCAAGCGCTCGTCCTTGACTGTTTCGGGCACATGATCGGCCATTTCGGCGCCCGGCGTGCCGGGGCGCGGCGAATATTTGAACGAAAAGGCCGAGGCGTAATTCACCTGACGCACCAGGTCCATCGTCGCCTCGAAATCGGCCTCCGTCTCGCCGGGGAAGCCGACGATGAAGTCACCGGACAAAGCGATATCGGGACGTGCGGCACGGATGCGATCGAGCAGGGCCAGATAATCCCTGGCCGTATGCCTGCGGTTCATCGCCTTGAGGATGCGGTCGGACCCCGATTGCACCGGCAGATGCAGATAAGGCATCAGCGACGGCAGGTCGCGGTGGGCTGATATGAGCTCGTCATCCATGTCGCGCGGGTGGCTCGTGGTGTAGCGCAGCCGCGCCAGTCCAGGAATTTCGGCCAGCCGGAACAGCAGGCGGCCAAGGCCCCATTCCTCGCCGTTCGCGCCCTGGCCGTGCCAGGCATTGACGTTCTGGCCGAGCAGCGTCACCTCGCGCACGCCAGCCTCCGCCAGGCGCTCGGCCTCGGCGACGATCTGCGCCACCGGTCGCGACACTTCCGAGCCCCTTGTATAGGGCACGACGCAGAAGGTGCAGAACTTGTCGCAGCCTTCCTGCACGGTGAGGAAGGCGGTGACGCCGCGCTTGATGACCTCGGCGCGCTTGGGCTGCGGCAGATGGTCGAACTTGTCTTCGATGGCGTAGTCGGTCTCGACGATCTTCTCGCCGCCGCGCACCCTCGCCAGCACGTCGGGCAGACGGTGATAGGTCTGCGGCCCGATGACAAGGTCGACGGCCGGCGAGCGCCTGATGATCTCGGCACCCTCGGCCTGCGCCACGCAGCCAGCGACGCCGATCAGCATTTCGCGGCCGGCAATGGCGCGCTCCGCCTTCATGTCGCGGATGCGGCCGAGCTCGGAATAGACCTTCTCCGCCGCTTTCTCCCTGATGTGGCAGGTATTGAGCAGCACCAGGTCGGCCTCGTCGATGGCATCGGTCGCGGTGTAGCCGTCGGCGGCCAGCGCATCGCCCATGCGCTGTGAATCATAGACGTTCATCTGGCAGCCATAGGTCTTGATGAAGACCTTCTTCGCTGCCTTGGCGCGCACTGCCGGCTGTCCGGCCACACTGCCGATGTCGTCGCTTTCAATCGTGTTCAAGTCCATCCGGCGGCTTCTAACGCCTTTCCGTGACAAAAAACAGGCGATTCTCGGCGTGCACGCGCAGGCGCAGGATCCAGGCTAGCGGCTCGGGCGCGGATCGGCGAGTGCCGCCTGCATCATCCCGCGCACCTGGCTTTCCATCAGCCTGGCCGTTTCCTTGCGGTTCGAGCCCTTGGCAAAGGCGACCGGCTCGCCGAAATGCACTTCCACGTCGAGCGCGCCCTCCGCCATCAGCACCTTGAGGTGCGGCATCAGATCCTCGTCGCCGATCCAGGCCGAGATCGGCCGATGGCGGCGGCCGAGCGGCACGCCGTGCAGGCGCGTATAGGCGATCGCCACCGGCTGGATGAACACCTGCTCGGCCGCGCCCTCCGAAAGCGCCATCGAGGCCGCACCGAACAGCGTGCTCTTGAACGGCAGGACGGCATTGCCGTCGCCGGTCGACCCCTCGGCAAACAGCACCATGGCATCGCCCTTGGCCATGCGACTGGCGATCTCGCTTGCCTGGTCGCCGGAAGAACGCTTGCGTTCGCGCTCGATGAAGACGGTTCGCTGCAGTTTCGACAGCATGCCGATCAGCGGCCAGCCTTCCATATCGGCCCTGGCGATGAACTTCACATCGGCAAAGGACCCAAGCACCATGATGTCGGTCCAGGAGATGTGGTTGGAGGCCACCAGCAAGGGGCGCTTGTCGGACAGCGTTCCCTTGACATGGACGCGCATGCCGAGCGCCCTGAGGATCAGCCGGTGCCAGATCTTGAGAATGACGGTTTCCGGCCACCAGCCGGTCTTCATCGACAGGATCTGCAATGGCACCAGGACCAGCGAGCCGGCGACGACAAGGCCCAGGGCCAGGAAAATCCTGATTTTTCCGATCATGCTGTCCTGCCCCACCCGACCTCTGGCTAGCGAAGATCGCGGCGCATGACAAGCGCGCCGGTCGGCCCGCGATCGGGCGACTTGTAGTAGTCCGGGCGCTTGCCGACTTCGCGGAAGCCCAAGCGACGGTAGAGGGCAATGGCGGCGACATTGGTCTCGTCGACCTCGAGGAACAGCGCTTCGGCGCGCTGGGCGTGCAATTCGCGCAGCACCGCATCCATCAATTGCCAGCCCAGTCCCTGGCGGCGGTGCGATCGCGCCACCGCGACCGTCAGGATCTCGCCCTCGCCGGCGGCCAGGCGGGCGAGCACAAAGCCGACGGGCGGCTTGGCGCCCTGCCCGGTCTCGCGCGCGGCGTAACCGAACACGGTGTCCTGCTCGAGCAGGGCGGCGAACTCGCCATCGGTCCACGGACGGACAAAGTCCTCGCGATGCAGCACCGAGACCGCGGGGCTGTCGGTGATCCTGAGCGGCTCGAGGGCATAGTCCCGGCGGCGCGGCTGCAGAAAAGGTATGCGCATCAATTTTGTTGCCTCGAAAGAATAAATCCGGCTTGCGGCTTTGCATCCGCGCCGCGCAGGTAAAGTGGTTTCGGCCTTTCGCCCTCGCCTTTGGCGGCGGCCAGACGGGCGTAGGTGAGAATATCGGCGGTCGCCGTCTGAGGCCCGATATCGGAACGCCGGCCCACCGATTCGGCGATCTGCACTGCCGCAGTTCCGGCAAGCGCCGCAGAGGTCTCCCTCGCCAAGGCACTGACCTCCGGCAGCGTGGTCACTGCTGGACCGTAAGTCAAAACTAACGCTCTATCGTACAGTGCTGCATGGATTTCCTCGCGACCGGCATCCAGCGCCGCCAGCACGGCGCGGCCGGGAAATGCCAGTGCGGCCTCGGCGGCCAAAGCTTCGAGCGTCGTCACGCCGATCGCCGGGATTTTCAGCGCCAGCGCCAGGCCACGCGCCGTGGAGACACCGACGCGCAGGCCGGTGAAGGAACCGGGGCCGACGGAAACGGCAATGGCGCCAAGGCCGGGGTAGTCGGTTGCGGCGGCCTTCAGCGCCTCGGCGATGACGGCCATCAGGTGCTCGGCATGGCCCTTGCCGAGATCGAGCACCGCACGGCCAAGCTCTCGCCCGGCCGCCGCGTCGTAGACGCAGGCGGCGCAGAGGCTGGCGGCACAGTCGATGGCAAGCACTTTCATGAAACGACCGGTTCCGAGAAACACTTCCCTGTGCCCGCCAGGGCGCGCCACCGCAAGCATAATTTGTTAAGCGGCTTCGGTTCCGCCAGCGCGCTGTCAGACCTGTTCGATGCGCAGCATGTGGTTGTCCCAGACATAGTCCGGCTCTGACCGTGTCGCGCCGCTGCCCTCGATAATCTCGCCGGCGCCGGTGGTGGCCATGAAGCCCGATCCGTCCGGCGCCAGGCCACAGACCTCGACCAGCGCGCTGGACGAGACGACCCGGCCGCTGGCCGCGTCGATCACGACAAGCGAATTGCCTTCCGGCGACGAGACGGCGACGGTGCCGGCGGTCGCGTTGGTGGCGACCGAGCCGATATAGTTGCGGAAGCCGGACAGCACGTCCTGCGGCATGTCGAGAAGCTGCAACTCCTTGCCGCGCACGGCGCGGCCGACCAGCAGCGGACGATCGGTGCCCGGCCCCCGGTACTGGCAGCCAAACCAGACGGTGCCGGACGGGTCGGTATCCATGTGGCGGATCGACAGCTGGTGCAGGGAAGCCGGCAATTCATGCCTTTCGATCAGGTCGCCGGTGACGCGGTCGATGAGCACGTAGGACGGCTTCATGGTAGCGATGTTGAGCTCGGCGCGGCCATAATCGGGATGGGTCTCGATGCCGCCATTGGCGACCGCAATCGTCCGGCCGTCGCCCATGAGCAGGAGTTCGTGCGGGCCCACGCCAAAGGTCGGGAATTCGCCGATGCGACTGAATTTCGCGCGTGCATCGTAGACGCCGACGACGCCGGCCGCATTGTCGAAATCGTTCTCGGTGGCATAGAGCAGGGCGCCGTCGGGCGAGAACACGCCATGGCCGAAGAAATGCCTGCCGGCGATGCTGGCGATGGTCTGCGGCGCCTCACGGCCCGAATGATCGAAAACGACGGCGAAGGTACCGGGCTGGCGGGCGAAGACCACCGAGCGCTTCGACAGGGGATCAAAAGCGACGTCGTGGCCGCGATCGGGCAGGTCGATCGCATGCAGCACCTTGCCGGCCTCGGACAGCACGGCGGCGCCAAAACCGCCGTCGCGCTTGAGGAAAGCGGTGGCGAAGACGGCGTCGACAGCAAGCGTCTTCGCCCAGGCCGACGGCGCCATCGCGGCAGCGAAGCCGATGCCCGCAACCCTCAGGAAATCCCGGCGATCGATGAGCGGCGTGCGCATGCTCAGTCCCCATCCAATGACGAAAACCCGGCGGTCAGGCCGAATTCGGCGGTCAGCCGGGTGCCGATCAGGGTCGACAGGCTGGAGGTGATCAGCGCGAAATGCTCGAGCTTTTCGCGCAGCGCGGGGTCGGCGAGCGTCTTGTCGATCGGACCCTGGATCGATTTCGCGGTGGCGACGCCGTTGACCAGCTGGATGTGGATGGACTCCGCCATCCAGCGTGCATCGGGCGGTAGCGCATCGCCAAGTTTCGAGGCCTGGAACAGCGCGTCGACGCCGGCGAGATTTCCGGCCAGCGCATTGGCGGTGTTTTGCGAGCGCCAGTAGATTGCCTGTTTCGGCTTGTCCGAATCCGGCTTGCCGCCAAGGAAACCTTTCAGGCGGACATCCCTGACCATCTCCAGCTCGTTGATGAAAACGCCGACCAGTTCGGTGACCGCTTCGTTGCCGTCGCGGTAGAGCGCGTTCTGCGGTCCCGGATTGGCCCAAAGCGCGGCAAAGCCGTCCGGCTTGTTCCAGGCCGCGCTGACGTCACCGGCCATGGTTTCGATATTGCCGGCAACCGCCGCGCCATAGGCGCAGCGATAGGGATCGTCCTTGCCCGCCAGCGCGTCGGCGCCGTCGCCGAAAAGCACGAACTCCAGCGCGCCGAGCCCCTGCATGGCGACGCTCTTGCCGGCCAGTTGTTTCGGATCGGTCGCCGTCGAATCCTTGTCCGCCAGCGCCGCCTGCACCTGTTTCAGGCCTATGCTCTTGCGATCCGGCCAGTAGAGGATGCGCTCCAGCCGATTGTTCTCCTTGATCGGGCCGAAACCGATGATTTCGGCCGACGACCAGGCATAGACCGTGGCCGAGAATTCGGCCCGCACCGCATCCAGCTCCCCTTGCGAGGGCGCTTCACAGAGCTTGTGCATCGCATGCGTCAACGCCTCCGCATGCTGGTGCAGATCGGCATAGGCCGGACGGACAAAGCCGTCGATTGCCCGCTGGATGATGTCGGAGGCTTTCACCGCCGCCGAGGCCGGGAAAACACCGAGCAGAGCCAGCGGAAGAACGAGAACCAGTGCAGAGCGCTTCAGCATCACAGTGACTCCAGGAATTTGACCAGCGCATCGCGCTCGGCCGCGTTGGCGGCGGCAAAGCGGTCGCGCGCCTTCCGCGCCTCGCCACCATGCCACAGGATCGCCTCGGTCAGGCTGCGCGCGCGGCCATCATGCAGAAAGAAGGAATTGCCGTTGACGGTTTCGGTGAGGCCGATGCCCCACAGCGGCGGCGTGCGCCATTCGCTTCCCGTCGCATCGCCCACCGCCTGGCCGTCGGCCAGGTCGGGTCCCATGTCGTGCAGCAGGAAATCGGAATAGGGCCAGATCAGCTGGAAGGCCTGCGCCTTGTTGGGCGCATCGCGACGAGTGACGAATTTCGGTGTGTGGCAGGCAACGCAGCCGATCTCGTAAAAGAGCTTCTTGCCGGCGAGCGCGCCAGGCGCGGCGAGATCGCGCCGCGCCGGCACCGCCAGGTTCTGCGAATAGAAGGTGACGAGAGCCATCACTGGCGGCGGCGCCTCGACCGGACCGAGGCGCGCCTGCACGCCATTCGGCATGGCCAGGCATTTTGCCTGTGCGGTGGTGCAATCGCCCCAGTGCTTTGGTTGTTCCGGCGTCGAGATGCCGATATCACCGGCGAAGGCGTCCGCCGCCTGCTGGCGGATCGTCGCGGTCTGTGCTTTCCAGCCGAAACGGCCAAGCGTCAGTTCGCCACTCAGCCTGTCACGCACGATGTTCGGCTTGCCGGAGATGCCGTCATTGTCGCGGTCTTCCGGATCGGCATGAGCAAGAATGTCAGCCGGCGCGATCTGCTCGATCAGGCCAAGGCCGATCATCGGCGGCGTCAGGCGCGGCGACAGCGTGGTGCGCGGATCAAGCGGCCCATAAGCGAGATCGGTGACGGAGTAGCTGGGCTTGCGCAGGGAAACCGCCGTGCCGTCCGCCAGCGTCACCTGCCGTTCCTGATAATCGACGCGCATCCGGCCTTCGCCGCGCAAGCCGGGCACGGCCAGCTCCTGCAACTGCGTCCCATAGACCGGGTCGGGGAAATTGGGCAGATCGCGGTCGGCAATGGCCGACTTTTCCTCTGCGCTGCTGGCGTCGCGCGCCAGCCGCAGGAACATCGAGGTGGTGCCGATATCGCCATGCGGCGGGCGACCGCGGCCGTCCTTCAGATGGCAGTTCTGGCAGGCGCGTTCGTTGAACAGCGGACCCAGCCCGTCCGACGCCTGCGTCGAAGATGGCGACGACACCCAGTTCTTGCGGAACAGGGCGTCGCCGAGCTTGAAAGTGCCCTGTTGCTCGAAGCTGATGTTGGCCGAGGATTGCGAGAAGGCGTCGCGGCTGACGTCTTTCTCAGACGTGCCGGCGCCGCCTTGCATCAGTTCGAACGGCTCGGGTTTGGAGAAATCCGTGGTCAACCTGGTGACGGCGGTGACGCGCGCCTGATCCTTGGCATTGAGGTCGCTGCGCGTCGTGGCGAGTCCGGCCGGCTGAAGCTCGCCGGCAATCGCGGGCGATGTCAGCGCCAACACGAGAATGGTGCAGCGCCGACGAGCCAGTCCGGCTGGTCTCTTCAGGTGAAACGGCGAGCCATCGGCCCGCCGCAAGCGGCGGGATAATTCTAGCAGGCGCCGCATTCCCGCATGCCTTTACTCCGCCTCGTTGGCCGAGTCGGCGTTGAGCTGGCCGTACTTCTCCTCGCCGATCGAGGCGAGCAGGTCGAGCTGCGTCTCGAGGAAGTCGATGTGACCTTCCTCGTCAGCCAGCAGATCCTCAAACAGTTTCATCGTCACGTAGTCGCCCACCTCATGGCAGATTTCGCGCGAACGCTTGTAGGCCGTGCGCGCATCATATTCGCCGGCAAGGTCGGATTCGAGCACTTCCTTGACATTCTGCCCGATGCGCAGCGGCGCCACGGACTGCAGGTTCGGATGGCCTTCAAGGAAGATGATCCGGGCGATGAGCCTGTCGGCGTGGTGCATCTCCTCGATCGATTCCGCCCGCTCCTTCTTGGCCAGCTTCGTGTACCCCCAATCCTCCAGCAGACGGAAATGCACCCAATATTGATTGACGGCTCCAAGCTCCAGGAAAAGCGCCTCGTTAAGCCGCTCGATGATCAGACTTTCGCCTTTCATGGGTTCTGCTCCCGTATTGGACGCGCAGGCCTCTGACGCGATCCAGGTGTGAAACGACATCGACGCCGCTCGCCTCCGAGCGGGCGTGGTAATTTTCGGTAACCCGAATGATCGTTTCGACCACATTTGGGAAACAGCCGCAACAGCGGCCACGCTTTTGCATCGCGTGATAGACCTTGGCCGGCACGATGAGTTGCCAGGGGTCCAGGTCCAGCAGCCCGATGATCGTCTGCTCGATCTCCTTCTCGGTGATGACATTGCAATGGCAGATCAGCATTTACAGGGCTCGGATGGCTGACGGCGCCTCCCGCGCCGTGTGGCTTGTTCTGGTCCCGGAGCCCATTTCGAAGCCGATTATCAGCTTCCGACCGGGCTCCAGGTTTCGGCGCTTACTTGAACACCTTGTCGGGTGCGTCGAGGCTGTCGGAGCCTTCGAAGGCGATGGCGTTGAGTTTCAGCGAGCCGACGGCACGCTCGATCGATTTGGTCTGATCGATCAGGGCGTCGATCGCCGCCTGCACGGTGGCGTTGCCCGCAGCGTTACCCTCGGCGATCTGCTGGTCATAGGCCTCGCCGGCCTCGGCCCGCGCCTTGATCGCCTCCATCTTGGCGACGGTGACGTCGAGCTTGTCAGACAGCTCCTTGTCGATCGCAGGATCGGCCGCCTTGACCATGTCATGCACCGAAGGTCCGGAAACGACGGTGCCGTCGAGGCGCGTGTAGCTGGCCAGGTAGGCGGCGCGGATGCCTATCGCATCATAGAGGTGGGAATTGTAGGTGTTGTCGGAGAAGCAGTCTTGTTCCTCCTCGGGATCATGCAGCATCAAGCCGAGTTTCATGCGTTCACCGGCCAGTTCGCCGTAGGACAGCGAGCCCATGCCGGTGAAGATGACCGAGATCGCCGTGTTCGGCTCGCCATCGACCAGGTTCTTGCGTGCGGCCCCGTCTTCCTTCCAGTCGCTGACCATCTTCTGCAGGTCCGAAACCAGAAGGGTGGTGGCGGACTTCAGATATTCGGCACGGCGGTCACAATTGCCGCCGGTGCAGTTCTTGAGGTCGTAGTCGGTGTAAGGGCGCTCGCCGGCGCCCGGGCCGGTGCCGTGCAGGTCCTGGCCCCAGAGCAGGAATTCGATGGCGTGATAGCCGGTGGCGACATTGGCCTCGACGCCGCCGGCTTGCTGCAGCGTGCCGGAGAGGAATTCCGGCGAAAGCTTCGAGGCATCGACCTTCTTGCCGTTGATCTCGATTTCCTTGTTGGCGATCACATTGGCCGTATAGAGCGAATTCGTGTCCGATTCCGTGCCGTAGCTCTTGGCGACATAGTCGATCAGGCCTTCGTCCAGCGGCCAGGAATTCACCTCGCCTTCCCAGTCGTCGACGATCTTGTTGCCGAAGCGGTAGACCTCGGTCTGCTGGTAGGGAACGCGCGATGCCTTCCAGGCGGCGCGGGCGGCATTGAGCGTTTCCGCCGACGGGTTGGCCAGCAGCGCATCGACCGCCTCGTCGAGAGCCTGCGCCGTGGTCAACGAATCCTCATATTTGGCAAGCGCGATGTCGGAATAGGTCCTGATGACCGCTTTCGCGTCGGTTTCCGCCTTGGCAGGCAGCACGAACACCGCCGCCGTCAGCAGCGCCGTGGCACCAATCGCCGCCAGCCTGCCGCCATATCGTGCTGTCATCATCACTCTCCAGTTTCTCGGAAATTCCATAAGCGGCGCGCGCGGCGACCGGCGCGGGGCCACGTCGTTGCCAAAAGCGCCAAGACTTGCCGCGCCATTGCGCGGTTCAGGGAAGAAAGACACCAAAATGCCTCCAATCGAACGGGTTCAAGGCCCAGACATCAAAGGGATGCGCCAATACGCAGGGTCCCATAAAGCTTCGACGCCGATGGAAGTCAACGAAAATCTGCGGGAAAAGCCAATTGAAACAATAGTTTAGAATTATTCTAAACTACAGAAGTCAACTTTACACCTCGGCTGCACCGGCTTCGCTGTCGAACTGTACGATTGACAGCCGCCGTTCCGGGTGCGACCCGCAAACGCTCTCTTGCGGCGGCGCCAGACAATTGCCACCTGCCGAGAGATCCTAGGATCGAATCAGGATTTGGGACGCGATGAAGAACGGCGTGGTCATTGTCGGTGCGGGTCATGCGGGCGTGCAAGCGGCCGCCAGTCTGCGCGAGGACGGCTATGACGGGCCGGTGATCCTCATCAGTGACGAGAACGAACTGCCCTACCATAAGCCGCCGCTGTCGAAGACCTTCATCAAGGATGCCGAGGCCAAGCCGCAACCGCTTCGGGGTGAGGCCTTCTATACCGGCAGCGCCATCGACTACCGGTCGGACGTGCGGATCGAGCGCATCGATGTCGGCGGCCGCAGCCTGGAGATATCAGGCGGCGGCATGCTTGCCTTCGACCATCTGATCCTGGCGACCGGGTCGCGCCCGCGCCTCCTGCCGCTGCCAGGCGCTGATCTGGCCGGCGTCTTGTCGCTGCGCTCGCTGGCCGATGCACGGCGGATCCGCGACCTGAGCGCACGGAGCGAAGATGTCGTCATCCTCGGTGGCGGCTTCATCGGGCTGGAGATCGCCGCGACGCTGCGCGCGGCCGGCCGCACGGTGACGGTGGTGGAAGCGGTGGACCGGCTGCTTGGCCGCGCCGTGGCGCCGGTGGTGGCGAGCCATGTCCGGCAAAGGCTGGAAGCGACCGGCGTGCGCATCCTGACTGGCACCTCGATTTCAAGCCTCGAAGGCGAAAACGGCCATGTCGTCGCCGCGATCACCTCGTCAGGCGAAAGGCTGCCGGCGCGCATGGTCATCGTCGGCATCGGCGCCGTGCCCAATGTCGAACTGGCGCAGGACGCCGGCCTTGCCATCGCCAACGGCATCCGTGTCGATCACCAGATGCGCAGTTCGGTGCCAGAAATCCTGGCCATCGGCGACGTCGCCTCCTACCGGCACTGGTTCACCGGCGGCGATGTGCGGCTGGAATCGGTGCAGAACGCCACCGACCAGGCCCGCCTCGCGGCGCGCACGATCACCGGTCACGCGGATGCCTATTCGGCGGTGCCATGGTTCTGGTCCGATATTGGCGACATGAAGCTGCAGATGGTCGGACTGACCGCCGGCGGCGACAGCCAAGTCGTGCTGGGCGAACTGCCCGACAACAAGTTCTCGATCTACCATTATGCCGGCGACCGGTTGCTCGGCATCGAATCCGTCAACCGCCCCGGCGACCACATGCTTGGCCGCAAGATGCTCGGCGCCGGCTTCTCGCCGACGCCGGAGACCGTGGCAATGGGTCCCGAAGGGTTGAAGGCGGCTCTGGCTGCCTTTCAGCAGGATGAGCCGGCAAGAGCTGCGGGATAGCCGCGCTTACCCTCCCCTTGTGGGGAGGGGTCGCTGCGAAGCAGCGGGGTGGGGGTCGGCGCAATGCCCCCACCCGGACCTGCGGTCTGACCTCCCCACCAGAGGGAGGTAAGGTGGTTCAGGCAGCGCAGACTTCACGGATCGAGCTCTCCAGTATGTCGAGCGCCTCGTTCATGACCTCATCCTGGATGGTGATCGGCGCGAGGAAACGGATGACGTTGCCGTAGACGCCGCAGGTCAGCAGGATCAGGCCCTTGTCGAGCGCCTTCAGCCGGATGGCGTTGGCGATCTCGGCCGACGGCAGGCCCTTCTTGACGTCGTTGAACTCGACCGCGTTCATGAAGCCGAGGCCTCTTATATCGACGATCTCGGGCACGTCGTCGCGGATCGACTGCAGGCGCTGCTTCAGCCGCGCGCCCAGCGTGTTGGCACGGTCGCACAGCTTTTCGTCCTCGATCACATCAAGCACGGCATGCGCGGCCGCAACGCCGATCGGGCTGCCGCCATAGGTGCCGCCGAGGCCGCCGGGGCCGGGCGCATCCATGATCTCGGCGCGGCCGGTGACGGCCGACAGCGGGAAGCCGCCGGCCAGGCTCTTGGCCATTGTGGTGATGTCGGCCGCGACGTCGTGGTGATCCATCGCGAACATCTTGCCGGTGCGGGCAAAACCGGTCTGCACCTCGTCGGCGATCAAAAGCATGCCGTGCTGGTCGCAGAGCTTGCGCAGCGCGGTCAGGAATTCGCGCGGCGCCTCGTAGAAACCGCCCTCGCCCTGAACCGGCTCGACAATGATGGCGGCGACGCGGGCCGGATCGACATCGGCCTTGAACAACCGGTCGAGTGCGGCAAGCGAATCGGCAACCGACACGCCGTGCAGCGGCACCGGGAACGGCGCGTGATAGACGTCGCCCGGCATGGCGCCGAAGCCGACCTTGTAGGGCACGACCTTGCCGGTCAGCGCCATGCCCATGAAGGTGCGGCCATGGAAGCCGCCGGCGAAGGCGATGACGGCCGGGCGTCCGGTGGCATTGCGGGCGATCTTGATTGCGTTCTCGACCGCCTCGGCGCCGGTGGTGACGAAGATGGTCTTCTTGTCGAACTTGCCGGGCAGCATTGCGTTCAGCCGCTCGGCCAGCCTGACATAGCTTTCATAGGGCACGACCTGGTGGCAGGTGTGGGTGAAACGGTCGAGCTGCGCCTTGACCGCTTCGATCACCCTGGGATGGCGGTGGCCGGTGTTGACGACGGCGATGCCAGAGGAAAAGTCGATATAGCGACGGCCTTCGACATCCCAGATTTCCGAATTTTCGGCCCGGTCGGCATAGATTTGCGTGGTCATGCCGACGCCGCGCGAGATCGACTGGTTTTTGCGTTCGGAAATGGCTGAATTCTTCATGATATCCCTCATCGGGCCGGCGCCCGTCCTCGTTGATCAGGTGTCTTCTGACCTTATTTCACGTTTTCCTCAAGTCGGCACCACCGGCGGGCGATTGGGCCTGCGACGAGAAGATCCGGGCCTTAACCAGTCGGACGATACGCGTACGAGGCCGGTTTCCTTTTTGCGGGGATCGATTATCCTCCCGACATCCGCGAGGCATCGCGATCAGCGACCTGCGGCTGGGGGAGCCCATGATGAGGAACGCGACATCGTCCGTCTCGCCGCCATCCGTCAAAACCTCCAGCCTTTTGTCATTTCCAATTGCCTCGGCAGTGTGCGCCTGCGCAGCCGCATTGCTGCTGGCCGGCTGCCAGAAGCAGGAAGCGGCGGACAAGAAACTGCCAATCATGGTGCGTACCGAAACGGTGGCGATGGCCGACTATGCGCCGAGAACCTCGCTGACCGGGGTGATCGCCGCGCGCACGCTGAACAATCTGTCGTTTAGGGTTGGCGGCCGCATTGCCGAGCGACTTGTCGATGTCGGCCAGCATGTCGACCAGGGGGTGGTGCTTGCCCGCATCGATCCGCAGGAGCAGCAATCCGACCTGCGCTCCGCACAGGCCGATCTCGATGCAGCACGAGCGCAGCTGACCCAGTCCGCCGCCGCCTTCGACCGGCAGAAGACGCTGCTTGCCCAGGGCTTCACCACAAGGCGCGACTATGACGCCGCCGACCAGGCGCTGAAGGTGGCGCAAGGCAGCGTCGATGCCGCGCAGAGCGCATTCGCCAACGCCCAGCAGAATCTGTCCTTCACCGAGCTCAAGGCGGGTGCCGCCGGCGTCATCACCGCCCGCCAGGTCGAAACCGGCCAGGTAGTGCAGGCGGCACAAACCGTCTTCACCGTCGCCGAGGACGGTGACCGCGATGCGGTGTTCAACGTGCAGGAGACGCTGGTCGCCAGGACGCCGGCCTCGCCGGCGGTGACGATCACATTGTTGTCCGACCCGCAGGTCCGGGCGACAGGCAAGGTGCGCGAAATCTCGCCGGCGGTCGACCAGGCTTCCGGTTCGATCCGGGTGAAGGTCGGCATTGCCGACACGCCAGCCGGCATGCCGCTGGGGGCGGCCGTCATCGGCTCGGTCAGCGCCAAGCCGGCGAAGGCGATCCTGCTGCCCTGGCAGGCGCTGACATCCAGCGCCGGCAAGCCGGCGGTGTGGATCGTCGACCCCTCTACCAAGGCGGTGGCGCCGACGCCGGTCGAGGTGCAGGCCTTCGATTCAGGCACGGTCGTCATCACCGGCGGACTGAACGAGGGCCAGAGCGTCGTGACCGCGGGCGGGCAGTTGCTCAGTCCTGGCCAGACGGTCGAGATATCGGGAGCAGCCCAATGAACCGGCCTGTCATGCTTGGCCTGTTCGCGCTTGGCGCGCTCGCCGCCTGCTCGAAATCGGAGGAAAAGCCGCCAGAGGTCATCCGGCCGGTCCTGTCGATGGTGGTCGAGCCGCGCACAACGCAGACCTTCGGCTTTGCCGGCTCGGTCGAGCCGCAGGTCAGCGCCGACCTTGCCTTCCGCCTGCTTGGCCGGGTCGTCTCGCGCGACGTCAAGGTCGGCGACATCGTCAGCAAGGGCACGACGATCGCCGCACTCGACCCGACCGCGCTGGAGCTGGCGGTACAAGCAGCCAAGGCCGAGCTCTCCAATGCCGAGGCCCAGTTCGCCAACGCCGCCGCCAGCGAGGAGCGCCAGCGCCAGCTGCTTGCCTCGGCCAACGCCTCGCAGGCGGTCTTCGACACCGCGCAGCAGGCACGCAAGGCCGCGGAAGCCAATGTCGAGCGGGCCAAGGCTTCGCTTGCCAAATCGCAGGAGCAGCTTGGCTACGCCAGGCTGTTCTCGGATTTCGACGGCGTCGTCACCGCTGTCGGCGCCGAAGTCGGGCAGACCGTCTCGGCCGGCCAGACGGTCGTCACCGTGGCACGCTCGGATCTGCGCGAAGCCGTGGTCGATATTCCCGATCAGTTGACCGGCGATCTGACGGCCGGCACGCCGTTCCAGGTCATCCTGCAATCGCTGCCGACGATCGAGACCCAGGCCAAGCTGCGCGAGATCGCGCCGCAGGCCGAGGGCTCGACCCGCACCCGGCGCGTCAAGCTGACGCTCACCGATCCGCCGCAGGCCTTCCGGCTCGGCTCGACGGTGACGGCGACCCGCGTGACCAAGGTGGCGCCGACGATCGAACTGCCCATCTCGGCGCTGCTGGAAAAGAACGGTGCCGACAAGGTGTGGATCGTCGATCCGCAGACATCGAGCGTGAGCACGAAAGAGATCAAGGTGGCCGCCAAGGGTGCCGCAACCTTTACCGTCGCCGAAGGGCTGGAGGCCGGCATGCGCGTCGTCACCGCGGGCGTCCACAGCCTGAGCGAAGGCCAGAAGGTCAAAGTGCCGGAGGGCGGCGTCTGATGAAGGGCTTCAATCTCTCCGACTGGGCGCTAAGCCACCGCTCCATGGTCTGGTATTTCATGCTGGTCTTCGTGGTGGCCGGCATCTTCTCCTACCTCAATCTCGGCCGTGAGGAAGACCCTAACTTCACCATCAAGACGATGATCATCCAGGCCAACTGGCCGGGCGCCTCCGTCAAGGAGACCTTGCAGCAAGTCACCGACCGCATCGAGAAGAAGCTCGAGGAACTCGACAGCCTCGACTACACCAAATCCGTCACCACCGCCGGCCAGACCGTCATCTTCGTCAACCTGAAGGACACCACCAAGGCGCGCGATGTCGTGCCGAACTGGATTCAGGTGCGCAACATGGTCAACGACATCAAGGCACAGCTTCCGCAAGGCGTGCAGGGACCGTTCTTCAATGACCGCTTCGGCGATGTCTACGGCAACATCTACGCCTTCACATCGGACGGGCTGACGCCGCGCCAATTGCGCGACTATGTCGAGGATGTCCGCGCCAAGGTCCTGACCGTGCCCAATGCCGGCAAGGTCGATCTCGTCGGCGCGCAGGACGAAGCCATCTATCTCGAGTTCTCGACCCGCCAGATCGCCGCCCTCGGCCTCAACCAGCAGGCGATCGTGGCAAGCCTGCAGGCGCAGAACGCGATCACGCCGTCCGGCGTCATCCAGTCTGGACCGGAGCGCATCAGCGTGCGCGTCGGCGGCCAGTTCACCTCCGAGGACAGCCTTCGCGCCATCAACCTGCGCGTCAACGACCGCTTCTTCCGGCTGAGCGACGTGGCGACGATCACGCGCGGCTATGCCGATCCGCCAACGGCGCTGTTCCGCTTCAACGGCCAGGATGCCATCGGGCTCGCCATCGGCATGAAGCCCAACGCCAATCTGCTGCAGTTCGGGGAGGCGCTGCATGAGGAGATGAACAAGGTGCTGGCCGACCTGCCGGTCGGTGTCGGCGTGCATCTGGTTGCCGACCAGCCGGTCATCGTCGAGGAGGCCGTCTCGGGCTTCACCCGCGCTTTGTTCGAGGCGGTGGCCATCGTGCTCGCAGTATCGTTCATCAGCCTCGGCATGCGGGCCGGCTTCGTCGTGGCGCTGTCGATCCCGCTGGTGCTGGCCATCACCTTCACGGTCATGGCCTATCTCGGCATTTCGCTGCAGCGCATTTCGCTCGGCGCGCTGATCATCGCGCTCGGCCTTTTGGTCGACGACGCGATGATCGCCGTCGAGATGATGGTGGCGCGGCTGGAGGTCGGCGACAATCTGCGCAAGGCGGCCACCTATGTCTACACCTCGACCGCCTTCCCGATGCTGACCGGCACGCTGGTGACGGTCGCCGGCTTCATCCCGATTGGGCTCAATTCGAGTGCCGCCGGCGAATACACTTTCACCCTGTTCGTCGTCATCGCCGTGTCGCTTTTGGTGTCATGGATCGTGGCGGTGCTGTTCGCGCCGCTGCTCGGCGTCACCATCCTGCCGGCGACGATGAAGACGAAACACCATGACCAGCCGGGACGCTTCACTTCGCTGTTCCGGCGCGTCCTTGTCGGCTCGGTGCGCCACCACTGGCTGACCATCATCGCCACGGTGCTGTTGTTTGCCGCCTCGATCGCCGGCTTCGGTCTCGTCCAGCAGCAGTTCTTCCCGCCCTCCGACCGGCCCGAGCTGATCGTCGACTGGAACCTGCCGCAGAATTCCTCGATCGCCGAGACGCGCGACCAGATGGAGCGCTTCGAGCAGCGGGCGCTGGTCGGCAATCCCGATATCGACCATTTCTCGTCCTATATCGGCGAGGGCGCGGTGCGCTTCGTGCTGGCCTATGACGTGCAGCCGGCCAACCCCTATTTCGGCCAGACCGTGATCGTCACCAAGAGCATCGAGGCGCGCAACCGGGTCAAGCCGGCGCTGGAAAAGCTGCTGCGCGAGGAGTTCGTCGGCACCGACGCCTTCGTCAAATTGCTCGAACTCGGGCCGCCGGTCGGCCGTCCGGTGCAGTACCGCGTCGGTGGTCCCGACATACAGACGGTGCGCGAGCTGGCGCAACAATTCGCCGGCGTGATCTCGGCCAATCCGAAGCTGGCAGCACCCACCTTCGACTGGAACGAGCCGCAACGCGTGCTGAGGGTCGACGTGCTGCAGGACAAGGCCCGCCAGCTCGGCATCACCTCTTCCGACATCGCCAGCGCGCTGAACAGCACGGTCGGCGGCGCCACCATCACGCAGGTGCGCGACGCCACCTATCTGATCAATGTCGTGGCGCGCTCACGCGATGCCGAACGCGGCTCGATCGGGACGCTGCAGAACATGCAGTTGCCGACCAGCACCGGCGAGGCGATCCCGCTCGCGGCGGTGGCCAACTTCCGCTACGAGCTGGAGCAGCCGACAGTATGGCGACGCGACCGCATTCCGACGATCACCGTGCGCGCCGGACTGGTCGGCGACGTGCTGCCGGCCACCGTGGTCAACGAGCTGAAGCCATCGGTCGATGCCTTCATCGCCAAGCTGCCGCCGGGCTATTCTGTCGAGACCGCCGGCTCGGTCGAGGAAAGCGCCAAGAGCCAGGGTCCGATCGCGGCCGTGGTGCCGCTGATGCTCTTCGTCATGGCCACGATCCTGATGATCCAGTTGCAGAGCTTCCAGCGCCTGTTCCTGGTGGTGGCGGTGGCGCCGCTCGGGCTGATCGGCGTGGTCGCGGCCCTGGTGCCGAGCGGCGCGCCGCTCGGCTTCGTCGCCATCCTCGGCGTGCTGGCGCTGATCGGCATCCTGATACGCAACTCGGTCATCCTGATCGTGCAGATCGAGGACCTCGTCGCCGAGGGCAAGGACCGCTGGGCGGCCGTCATCGAGGCGACCGAACACCGCATGCGGCCGATCGCGCTGACGGCGGCCGCCGCCAGCCTGGCGCTCATCCCGATCGCACGCGAAGTGTTCTGGGGCCCGATGGCCTACGCCATGATGGGCGGCATCATCGCGGGCACAGCGATCACGCTGCTGTTCCTGCCGGCGCTTTATGTGACGTGGTTCAGGATCAAGGAGCCGAAGCAATCGAGCCAGGCTGGACACAGCGAAGTCTTGCCTGAGGGCGGAGCAGCCTGACGCTCGCGTGGCGCCAAGAAGTCGATTTATCAAATTTGGCTACGCCCTCACGAAGCCATCGCTCGCTCTCAGCAGATTGCGTGTATAATCCTCGGTCACGCGGTGCGCGACGAGTTGGGCTGCCGTGAGGTTCTCGACCGCCTCGCCGCTTTGCATCACCATCAACCGCTCGCACATATGGGTGATGATGGCGAGGTCGTGGCTGACCATCAGGAAGGTCAGCTTGCGCCGTCGGCGGACCTCTTCCAGCAGGTTGAGCACTTCGGCCTGCACCGAGGCATCCAGCGCCGAGGTCGGCTCGTCGAGCAGCAGGATTGCCGGCTCGAGGATCAGCGCGCGTGCGATCGCCACACGCTGGCGCTGGCCACCCGACAATTGATGTGCGTAGCGGAAGCGGAAACCGTTGCCGAGACCGACTTCATCGAGCGCGCGTTCTATGCGCTTTTCGCCATCGGCAAAACCATGGATGGCAAGCGGCTCCTGCAGCAGCCGGTCGACGGTCTGGCGCGGGTGCAGCGAGCCATAAGGATCCTGGAAGACCATCTGCACTTCGCGATAAAAGGCCTTGTCGCGGCGCGCGCCGAGCGTCTTGCCGTTGACGGTGATGCTGCCCGAGGCGACCGGCGCAAGGCCGGCGATCGCCCTGAGCAGCGTCGATTTGCCGGAACCGCTCTCACCGACCAGGCCGAAGGATTCGCCTGACCTGACTTCGAGGCTGACGCCTTTCAGCGCGCGAAACCGGTCGAAGATCACTTCCAGCCCGTCGACGGTGATCGCAGCTGTCATGCCGCCCACTCCGGCTTGCGGTCGAGCACAGGCAGGGGGTGACGCTCGAAGCCGATCCTGGGCATGCAGTTGAGCAGGCCGCGCGTGTATGGATGCTGGGCCTGGCCGAGTTCGGAGGCCTTGAGCTGCTCGACCACCTTGCCGGCATACATGACGATGACGCGATCGCAGAAGGACGAGACCAGGCGCAGATCATGCGAAATGAAGATCAGGCCCATGCCGCGATCGCTGACCAATTTATCGAGGATGCCGAGCACGTCGAGTTGCACGGTGACGTCGAGCGCCGAGGTCGGCTCGTCGGCGATCATCATTTCCGGTCCGGCGATCAGCATCATGGCGATCATGGCGCGCTGGCCCATGCCGCCGGAGACTTCATGCGGGTGCAGGTCGAAGACCCGCTTGGGATCGCGGATCTGGACCGCCTCCAGCATGGCCAGCGCACGCTCGCGCGCCTCGGCCTTGGAGACCTTTTCATGCGTGCGCAGGGTTTCGACGATCTGCCGGCCGATGCTCATCACCGGGTCGAGCGAATATTTCGGATCCTGCAGGATCATGGCGATGCGGTTGCCCCGCAATGCCCGGCGCTGACGCGGCGAGATGCCGAGCAGGTCAATGCCGTCGAAGGCCAATTTTTTGGCCGATATCCTGGCCTGCGGCGGCGTCAGGCCCATGATGGCGCGGCCGGTCTGCGATTTTCCCGAGCCGCTTTCGCCGACGATGCCGAGCCGCTCGCGGCCTAGCGTGAAGGACACGCCGCGCACCGCCCGGACCAGGCCGGTGCGCGTCGGAAAATCGACCCTAAGATCGTCGACGTCGAGCAGGGTGTCGCTCATTGGTCACCGCTCCGCGGATCGAGGGCATCGCGCAAGCCGTCGCCAAGCAGGTTGAAGCCGAGGCTGACGATGAGGATGGCGAAGCCGGGCGCGCCGGCCACCCACCACTGGTCGAGAATGAAGCGGCGGCCCGACGCGATCATGGTGCCCCATTCGGGCAGCGGCGGCTGCGCGCCGAGGCCGAGGAAACCCAGGCCGGCGGCGATCAGAATGATGCCGGCCATGTCGAGCGTCACCCGGATGATCAGCGAGGAGATGCAGAGCGGCATGATGTGGCGCAGCACGATGCGGAAGGGCGAGGCACCCATCAGTTGTACTGCCTTGATGTAATCGGAATTGCGCACCGTCAGCGTTTCCGCGCGCGCAATTCGCGCATAGGGCGGCCAGGAGGTGATGGCTATCGCCAGCACCGCGTTCTCGATGCCGGGGCCGAGCGCGGCGACGAGGGCCAGCGCCAGGACCAGCTTGGGGAAGGCGAGGAAGACATCGGTGATGCGCATCAAGATGGCATCGGTCCAGCCGCCGGCATAACCGGCGACGGTTCCGACCAGCAGGCCGATGGGTGCGGCGATGATGGCGACCAGGATGACGACGTAGAGCGTCCAGCGCGAGCCGTAGAGGATGCGCGAAAGGATATCGCGGCCGAGGTCGTCCGTGCCGAACCAGTGCCCGGAACTCGGCGCCAGCAGCCGCGCGTTCTTCAGGTCGCCGAAGGTCGGCGAATAGGGTGCCAGCACGCCGGCGAGGGCCGCGATGACCAGCAGGGCGATGATGATCAGCAGCCCGACAAAAGCCAGCCGGTTGGCGGAAAAACGCCGCCACGCGACATAGGCGCGGCCAAGCCTTGCCTGCATGCGGGAGGCCGGCCGCTCGCTGAGCAGCCAATCGCGACGGCTCTGGATCGCCTCGGCGCTCATCCTGCCTTCGTCCTTGGATCGAGCACGCGGTACAGAAGATCGGACAGAAGATTGATGCCAATGAAGACCGAACCGATGGCGATGGTGCCGCCGAGCACGGCATTCATATCGGCATTCTGCAGCGAATTGGTGATGTAGAGACCGATGCCGGGCCAGGAAAAAACGGTTTCGGTCAGCACCGAGCCTTCGAGCAGGTTGGCATAGGAGAGCGCGATCACCGTCACCATCGGCACGGCGGCGTTGCGCAGCGCGTGGGCCCAGATGATGCGCCGTTCCGACAAGCCCTTGGCACGCGCGGCGACGATGTATTCCTGCGCGAGTTCGTTGAGCATGAAGGAACGCGTCATGCGGCTGATATAGGCGAGCGAAAAATAGCCGAGCAGCGAGGCCGGCAGGACAATGTGGCGGTAGGCGTCCCAGAAGACATCCCATTGCCCCTGCATCGCCGAATCGAGAAGGTAGAAACCGGTGATCGGCGTGAAGGTGTATTCGTAGACGACATCGAGCCGCGCCGGGAAAGCCACCCATTGCAGCTTGGCGTAGAACAGCACCAGTGCCAGCAGGCCGAGCCAGAAGATCGGCACGGAATAGCCGATCAGGCCGATAATGCGCACGATCTGGTCGATGATGCTGCCGCGCCTGACCGCCGCCAGCACGCCGAGCGGCACGCCGATGAACGAGCCGATCAGTGTTCCCAACGTCGCCAGTTCGATGGTTGCGGGAAAAGCACGACGGATGTCGGTCATGACCGGATTGGTGGTCAGCACCGAGGTGCCGAAATCACCGCTCAGGGCATTCTTCACATAGATGTAGAATTGTTCGATCAGCGGCAGGTCGAGGCCCATCTCGCGGCGCGTGCGCTCGACGACATTGGCCGGCGCCCGGTCGCCGAGCACCGCCAGCACCGGGTCGATCGGGATGACACGGCCGATGAAGAAGGTGACCGCGAGAAGACCAAGGTAGGTCGTCACCGCGATGACCAGGAAACGGCCGATCGCCGACGCAATGGCGACGGCGCGGGCGCTGCCGCGCCCGCTCTCGTTTTCAACCGCGCTCATGCGGCGCGTCCGCGCGCGCTATTCTTTCGAGACCGGCCCGACGAAGTTGGTGTCGAAGCTCGGGCCGAGCGCGAAGCCCTTGAGGTTCTTGCGCAGCCCTGCCACTTCCAATTGCTGATGGATGATGACGAAGGGGCTGGTGTCGAGGATCTTCTGCTGCAAATCCTTGTACATGTCGGCGCGCTTGCCCGTATCCTTCTCCAGCAGTGCCGCTTCGGTTTCCTTGGTCAGGTCCGGAATGTCCCAGGAATTGCGCCAGGCAAGCGTGTGCGACTTGCCGGCATCCGAATTGTCGGGGTTGGAGGCGAAGGTCTGGGCGTTGGAGTTCGGATCGAAATAATCCTGGCCCCAATTGCCGATATAGATGTCATGGTTGCGGGCGCGGTACTTGGTCAGCGTCTGCTTGCCGTCGCCGGGGATGATTTCCAGCTTGATGCCGGCCTGGCCGAGCGTCTGCTGGATCGATTCCGCCATGCCGGTCGTCGGCTGGCCGGTGCGCACGTCCATGGTGACGCTGAAGCCGTCGGCCAGGCCGGCCTTGGCCAGCAATTCCTTGGCCTTGGCAACGTCGAGCTTGAAGGGATTGGTGTCGATGGCGCCGAGATCGCCCTTGGGCAAGAATGATTGGTGGATTTCGCCGATACCCTTGAGGATGGTCGAGCTCAACGCATCGTAGTCTACCAGATATTTGAAGGCCTGGCGGACCTCGGGCTCGGCGAGGTTCGGGTTCTTCTGGTTGAGGCTGATGTAGTAGACCGTGCCTTTCGGCGCGCTGGTGGTGGTGAGCTTGTCGTTCTTGGCGATGGCGTCGAGATCGTTCGGCTCGAGGTTGCGGGCGACGTCGATGTCGCCGGCTTCGAGCGCCAGGCGCTGGGCCGAGCTTTCCTTCATGTTGCGGTAGATGACGCGGGCGAGCTTGGCTTTTTCACCGTGATAGTTGTCGTTGCGCTCCATGACGACAGCTTCGTTGGCGCGCCATTCGCGCAGCTTGTAGGCGCCGGAGCCGGCATAACCGGTTTTCAGCCAGGCATTGCCGAAGTCGTTGTCCCATTTGTAGTCGGCGCTCGGCGTCACCGCGGCGACATGCTCCTTGACCAGCTTGGCATCAACGATCGAGGCGACGGTGGCCGACAGGCAGTTCAGCACGAAGCTCGGCGCATACGCCTTGTCGACGGTGAACTGGAATGTGGTGTCGTCGATTGCCTTGGCCTTTTCGGCGACGTTGTCGCCGCTTATGCCGAACTGGTCGATGATGAAGGCCGGGCTCTTGTCCAGCTTGACGGCGCGCTCGAACGAATAGGCGACGTCAGCCGCGGTGATCGGGTTGCCCGAGGCAAATTTGAGGCCCGGCTTGAGCTTGAAAGTATAGGTCAGGCCATCGTCGGAGACGGTCCAGCTCTCCGCGAGATCCGGCTTGACCTTGGAGGTGTCGCCGAGGTCGAGACGGACCAGCAGGTCATAGGTGTTGCCGGTGACTTCGGCGGTCGACAGCTCGAACGCTTCGCCCGGATCCATGGAGATGATGTCGTCGATGGCGAATCCCTCGACCAGCGTGTCGGCGGGCGTGACGGCGAAGGCAGGCGCTGCGCCAATGAGCAGCGCGGACACCGCCGCGCCCGCCAGCAAGGCACGCGAGCGAAGAGCAAATTTTTCCATCATCATCGTGATTGTTCCCTGTTTTGTTGGTTGTTGACCTGAGTTCCCGGCTCAGGGTTGCAGAATTCTTGTCGGGGCCGAACGACAGCCCTCAAGCCCCTTACCGTCGTGGTTTTTGTCCAATTGGTCAACAGCATATCCGGCCGCTTTGTGACGGGCAACGAGCATTTGCAGAACGGCCCATTGGAGCAGAATGGCGGGCAGCGCGTCGACGCACGGGCCGGCCGATCGGGGCCGCCGGACGAGAAAATCTGCCAATTCTTCGAGTTATTTCAGCACGGCGACCAGGCCGGCATCGGGAAAGCAGGTCGCTGCCTGGCCGTTCTTGGACTGCCACTTGCCGATCGAACGGCGGGTCTTGAAGCCCGGCAAGCCGTCGGCGCTGCCGACATCATAGCCCTTGGCCTCCAGCGCCCGCTGCAAGGCGGCGATGTCGGAGCGATGGAGATCGCCGACCGGACCCCAGTTGCCGGCAAAATTCTGGTCGCCATGCGCAATGCGGTCGGCGCCGTGACCGATGAACAGCGCGTAGAGGTCGCTGGTGTTGTATTCCTTCAGCACATAGAAATTGGGGGTAGCGATAAAAGCCGGCCCGCTGCGGCCGGCCGGCATCAGCAGGAAGCCCTCCACCTTCAGCTCGCTCGCCGGAAACGGCTTGCCGCCGACGCGCTTGATGCCCATGCCAGCCCACTCGGAGATCTTCTTGCCCTGATCGGGACCTTCCAGCGAGCAGGAGACGCTGTCGGGCACGGTTACCTCGAAGCCCCAGCCGCGTCCCCTCACCCAGCCATAATGGACGAGATAGTTGGCGATCGAGGCGAGCACGTCGGGCGTCGAGTTCCAGATGTCGACGCGCCCATCACCGTCGAAATCCACCGCGTGCTTGAGAAAGGAGGTCGGCATGAATTGCGGCTGGCCAAGCGCACCGGCCCAGGACGATTTCATCGCGCCGACCGGGGCGAGGCCGCGTTGGACGATTTCCAGCGCGGCCAACAGCTCGGTGCGAAAGAAATCCTCCTTCGTCGACATGAACGCCTTGGTGCCCAGCACCTCGAAGGCGTCGTAAGGCATCTTTGCCGCGCCGAAGCCGGTCTCGCGGCCCCAGATCGCCAGAAGGATCTCGCCGGGCACGCCATAGCGCTTTTCGATCGCCGCAAGCGTCCTGGCGTTGGCGGCTTCGCGCGCGCGGCCGCCCGACGTCACCGCACGAACCGTCTTCTCGGCGAAATAGGCGCCGGGCGAGCCGAACTCGGCCTGATGCTGCTTCTGCGGCGTCTTCGGCTTCTCGCCGGGCATGACAAGGTCGGGCAGCTTCAAATTGGGCCTTATGCCGTCGAAGGCGGCATCGAAAGTCTGCTTGGAAATGCCTTTGGCCTTGGCCTCGGGCCAGAGGTCGTTCTGCAGCCAGGCGCGGAATTGGTCGTCGATCTTGGCGGCCGAGGCGGGGGCAGAAAAGACGAGGAAGGCAAGCGCAGCCAGGAAAAATGCAAGACAGAGCTGGCGACGTCCGCGTTCTGTGTCGGTGCTTGGCACCAGCCTCGAAGGACGCGCAACAATCATTATCCGCACCCTTCCCGCCAATTGCATCAAAACGCCGTCCGTGCGCGCAGCGCGGCGGCGAGCGTGCCCTCGTCGAGATAGTCGAGTTCACCGCCGACCGGCACGCCATGCGCCAGCCTTGTCACCTTGATGTCGAAGCCGGACAGCTGGTCGGTGAGGTAGTGCGCGGTCGTCTGGCCCTCGACCGTTGCGTTGACGGCGAGGATGATCTCCTTGACCTCGCCGCCGGCGACGCGGTCGATCAACGAGCGGATGTTGAGCTGGTCGGGGCCGACACCATCGAGCGGCGACAGCGTACCGCCGAGCACATGGTAGCGCACATTCATGGCGGCTGCCCGCTCCAACGCCCAGAGATCCGACACGTCCTCCACGACGATCAGCGTGGCGGCGTCGCGGCGCGGATCGGTGCAGATCATGCAAGGGTCGGATGTGTCGACATTGCCGCAAGTGGAACAGATGCGCACCTTGTCGGCGGCTTCGCCCATGGCGGCGGCGAGCGGCGACAGCAACTGTTCCTTCTTCTTGATCAGATGCAGCGCCGCGCGCCTGGCCGAACGGGGGCCAAGTCCCGGCACCTTGGCCAGGAGTTGGATCAGGCGTTCGATCTCGGGACCGGCGATTCGCTTGGACATTGCTCTGATCTAGGGTTTTTCAGAGCGCTTTGGAACATCCGGCGTTCGCGCATGGTCGCCATACTGCCAATCGAAGCCGTGCGATGCGAATCAGTTGACCTCGAGCGGTCGAGACTGGCTGGCGATCATGGCACCGATGGCGTCGGTGTTCTCAGGCGTCGACTGGAACCCCATCGCCGCCTCTTGCGGAGCATCCTGAACCGAGGAAATGACGCGGGTGTTCAAGGTTCCGCCGAAACGGGCGGCGTCCGGTTCTTCCATCGGCTCCTGCATCGCGACCATTGTCGGCTTCACGGTCACCCGCGCCGACTTGGCCGTGGGCGCCGCGGCGGCGGTCACATAGGTCTCTTGAGCCGGGGCGGCGGTCCTGATCTTGGGCTGATGAGCCGGTTCCGCGGCGGCGGTCATATAGGCCTGCTGCGCCGGAGCGGTTCGGGACGTTTTGGCGGGGCGCGCCGGCTCCGTCGAGGCAACCATCGTCACCGGCGCGGCCGGCTTCACGATCTCGGACCCGGCCGACGCAACCGCCACCATTGGTTCATCCGGCAGCGGCTGCCAGTTGCGGCCGCGCTTCTCGTAGAAGGCATTGCCGCCGGCAACCATGGTGTAGTGCATGTTCTTGTAGGGGAAACGCAGGCCGGCGGTGTGGAAATACATCGTGTTCTTCAGCTTGGCCTTGCGCTCGCCTTTGAGCACGGCATCGGCCGCTTCCTCGACATCGGGCATGGCTCGCGAATTCATCGGCCTGGTCATGACGCCCGGCGCGAATTGCCCCGGCTCTCCGACCACCTGGCAGATGGTGCTGCCGTGGTTGCCCGAGCGCAGCCGGTTCATGACCACGGTGCCGACAGCGATCATGCCATCGCGGCTCGAGCGGTTGGATTCGAAGAACATCGCCCTTTCCAGGCACTCCCTGTCCTTCGGCGAGTGGCTGGAGGCGCGCGACGTCAGGAAGCTCGGCGTGATGGCATCGGTCAGGCCTGCAACGGACATGCCGTGCGAAGTGGTCTGGCTGCAGGCGGCCAAAAACAGGGGAGACGTGATGACGCCGAGCAACAGCGGCGTCTTCCATCGCGTGACGATCAACAGGCTACCCTCTCACTTCGATGCCCGCCCCCGGGCTGCGGCAAGAATGAGACACTTTCGGGCAAAATGATGGCCAAAACGTTATTAACAAAGTACTGTTGCCGAAAAGGCACAATTTTGAGCCTTTCCAGATAGATCGAGCCGTCATTTCACGAAAGCGATGACCGCTCTCTCTTGGTTTCGCCGCAATTGCCGAGGGAAAACCTCGTCCCGTTTTTCCGGGAATCGCTACCGCGCGGTCGCAATCGCCGCCGGCTGGCCAGGCTCAGCCTCCTCGACCTTCTCCGAAAACAGGCCGCGCCTGAGAAACAGCGCCCGCGCGTCCCTGGCCGCCGGCGCGATCTTTCCCGGCCAGTCGCTGTCGATGAATTCGGCCTTGGTGAAATCGGGATTTGTTTCGGAGGCCGCCTCGAGGAATTCGGCGATCTCCAGCACGACAGCGCGTTCGTCCTTCGAAAGCGCCGACGTGCCGGCCTCGATCGACGGCCGGTGCACGAAATCCTCGAACAGGTAGAAGTAGCCCTTGATGCCGACAATATCGACGCCGGCATCGCAATCGGCGAGAATTTCCAGAATCTCGTAGATCCTGTTGCGGATACGCTGCTCGATCAGTCTTTCGGACGGCTCTTCGGTCATGGGCGCATCGCCGCTGGTTTAAACTTTCATGCATGCCGTTACCCCAAAACCGCTGCACGGTCTTGAGCGAGACGCATCAGAACGGCAGTTTCATTCCCGGCGGGATCGGCAGGCCTGATGTCAGCGCCTTGGTCTTTTCCTGCATGATCTGCTCGACCTTGGCCTTGGCGTCATTGTGGGCGGCCAGAATCAGGTCCTCGAGGATCTCGACCTCATCCTCCTTGAACAGGGACGGGTCGATCTTCAGCGACTTCATCTCGAACTTGCCGCTCAAGGTGACGCTGACCAGGCCACCGCCGGCCTGGCCGACGGATTCGACCGTGGCGATCTCATCCTGCATGGCCTGGAACTTGGCCTGCATTTCCTTCGCCTTGCCCATCAGGCCGAGAAGATCTTTCATGGTCCGATCCTTGTCTTGGTTTGTCAGGTCTCGTCGTCATCCGCCGGCGGCTCGACCGGCACTTCGGCTTCGGTCGCGTCTGCCTCCGGCGCGTCGGGAATGCGCACGTCGATGATCTTGGCGCCGGGAAAGCGCGCCAGGATGGCGGCAACCGTCGGATCGCTCTTTGCATCGAGGAAGGCGTTTTCGCGCTTGGTCGATTCCATTTCGGCCAGTGTCTGGCCGCCCTCTTCCTTCGACAGCGACACCAGCCAGTTGCGGCCGGTCCAGGCGCGCAGTTTCGTCGTCAGGTCGTTGAGCAGCAGCTTGGGCGCATCGTCGGTCAGGCTGACGTCGATGCGGCCGGGCTCGAAGCGGACAGGACGGATGCAACGCTTGACCAGCACCTTGAAAGCTATGTCGCGCTGCGCGTCGGCAAGCGCAACGATGTCGGCCAGCGACCTGACCGGCACCTGCTGCGGCTCGGACACCGGCGCGGGCGGCGCGACGAAGGCGGCCGGCGCCGGCGTGGCCTCGACCAGCCGCATGGTCTGCGCGCCACCGGAACCGGATGGCATGCGCGCCTGCGCCACCGCGCTGGCCGCGCCGCCATTGCCAGGACCGGCAGGGGCGCCATTCGGGCGCGATGCGCCATTCTGAACTGTTGCTGCCCCGTCCAGTGATCGCAACGCCTCGTCCAGAGTCGGCAGGTCGGCGGCATGCGCCAGCCGGATCAGCACCATTTCGGCGGCACTGACCGGCCGGTTGGAGGACTGCACCTCGGGAATTCCCTTGAGCAGCATCTGCCAGGTCCGCGACAGCACACGGACCGACAGCGCCCTGGCGAAATCGGCGCCGCGCTGGCGCTCGTCCTGCGACAGCGATGCATCGTCCATGGCGGTCGGCACGAAACGCAACCGGGTGACGAGGTGGTTGAACTCGGCAAGATCGGTCAGCACCGCGGCCGGATCGGCGCCGGTGTCGTATTGCGCGCGGAATTCGGCGAGTGCCGCCGCCACGTCGCCCTTCATCACATGTTCGAACAGATCGACGATGCGGGCGCGGTCGGCCAGGCCCAGCATGGTCCGCACCGCTTCGGCGCTGACGGCGCCGCCGCCGTGCGCGATCGCCTGGTCGAGGATGGAGAGCGAATCGCGAGCCGAGCCTTCGGCCGCGCGCGCGATCATCGCCAGCGCGTCGTCGTCGACCAAAATGCCTTCCTTGGCGGCGATCGAGGAGAGATGCGCCACCAGCGCGCCGGCGTCGATGCGCCTGAGGTCAAAGCGCTGGCAGCGCGACAGGACGGTGATCGGAACCTTGCGGATCTCGGTGGTGGCGAAAATGAATTTGACGTGCGGCGGCGGCTCTTCCAGCGTTTTCAGCAGGCCGTTGAAGGCCTGCGTCGACAGCATGTGCACTTCGTCGATGATGTAGACCTTGTAGCGGGCCGAGACCGGCGCGTAGCGCACGCGCTCGATGATGTCCCTGATGTCGTCGATGCCGGTGTGCGAGGCGGCGTCCATCTCGATGACGTCGACATGGCGGCCTTCCATGATCGCCTGGCAATGCTCGCCGAGCACGGCGAGGTCGACGGAAGGCTGGTCGACGGTCGCGGTCTTGTAGTTCAGCGCCCGCGCCAGGATGCGCGCCGTGGTGGTCTTGCCGACACCGCGCACGCCGGTCAGCATCCAGGCCTGGGCAATGCGGCCGGTGGCAAAGGCGTTGGTAAGGGTGCGCACCATCGGCTCCTGGCCGACCAGCTCGGAAAAATTCGACGGCCGGTATTTGCGCGCCAGCACGCGGTAGGCGGCGGCCTTTCCATTCTCCGGGCTTTTTGGCCCCGAATTTCCGGCTTCGCTCATTCGCCCGTTAAGCTCCAAAAGGCCGCGCCCAAAGGCGCCGATTCCTGCGCATAGTCTCGCCCGCGCTGCAATGCGTCGTCAATGTCGCGAGGAAGGGCCGATGAGGTGGGAGGCTGGAACAATGACCCGTTCCGGGCTCGTTAGGGCTGCTTCCTTCCGGACCTGACCCGGTTGGCGAGTGGATCGTCCACCACCAACCTCCCGATGTCCATATCGGCAATTGCGCGACGAAATGCAAGTGCGCAGGCAAATCGGCGCCATCACAAGAGAGATTCGCTTGCAGCCCCGATGCAGCCGCTCTAGCGTTCGTGGTTTGATGAAAACAAGAAAAGCAAGGGAAACGCCGATGCTGCCGGGCCTGAAGGCCGGATTCACGCTGGATGCCCGGCTGGAGGCGGACAGCGAGCAGTTGATGTGGCTTGGGCTGTGCGAATTGCGGGTGATGAACGACCGCCGCTGGCCATGGCTGCTCCTGGTGCCACAGCGGCCGGGCGCGGAAGAAATCCACGACATGACGCCGCTCGACCAGGCGATGCTGACCTTCGAAACCAATATGGTGGCGCAGGCGCTCAAGAAAGTCAGCGGCTGCACCAAGATCAACACCGGCGCGCTTGGCAATATCGTGCGCCAACTGCATATCCATATCGTCGCACGGTCCGAAGGCGATCCCGGCTGGCCCGGCCCGGTGTGGGGGTATGGCCTGCGCGAGCCCTATCAGCGTTCCGACCTGCGCCGGTTTGCCGAAACCGTAAGGGCGGCGCTATAAGCCTTCCCCGGTGTTGTTCCGAAACACGTTCATTCCCGGACATGTCCATTCCAAAGCATCAGAGACCGCATGAGCTTCCGCCTGTTTGACGCGCCTTTGCGCGAGCCGAGCCAGTTCGTCGGCTTTGCCGGCAACATGATCGACCGGCAATCCGAGAATCGAGCCGACGATTCGGTCGACAAGGCGCTGGCGGATCCGACGACGCGGCTTTTGCTGATGAATGGCGGCCGGCTCCACCTGAAGCTTGGTAACAGCGGCAGTCTCGATCCCTGGTTCGACGCCGCCGGGAGCGAGCCCTTCAAGCCGTCCCTCGCCGGGGCTGTGCTGCTCGGCTTTTCCGAACAGGGGCCGGTACTGGCGATGCCTGTGGGGATCGAGGCCGAACAGCTGCCCGAGACCGTCAAGGCGATCGACTACCGGTCTGTCTACATGCAGGGGCTGATCGACGAAGCGGCGGCGGGAGCGATGGCGCAAGGGGCGGCCCTGCTTGCCTGGCACGCCAGCCATCGTTTTTGCAGCAAATGCGGCACGCAATCGCAAATGCGGGCTGGCGGCTACAAGCGCCATTGCCCGAATTGCGGCACCGAACATTTTCCGCGTACCGACCCGGTGGCCATCATGCTGACGGCGACACGGGAAAAATGCCTGCTCGGACGCGGCCGGCATTTCGCGCCGGGCATGTATTCGGCGCTTGCCGGTTTCATCGAGCCGGGCGAGACGATTGAGGCGGCGGTGCGCCGCGAAACGCTGGAGGAGGCCGGCATCCGGCTCGGCCGCGTCGTCTACCACGCCAGCCAGCCCTGGCCATTTCCCTATTCGCTGATGATCGGCTGCTTCGGCGAGCCGCTCAATGAGGACATCCAGGCCGACCTCAACGAGCTAGAGGACTGCCGCTGGTTCGGCCGCGACGAGGTTCGCCTCATGCTGGCCAGGGAGCATGCCGACAACCTTGTCACGCCGCCGAAAGGGGCGATCGCGCACCATCTCATCCGCGCCTGGGTCGACAGCGAATGAGCGAATTTATTCTGCGTCATATGTGGGCGTCTGTTTTGGTTGGGTTGCTGTCAGTCGATCCTGCAGCCGGCCATACCTTCGGCGGCCCTACAGCGTCAGATCCAGAAGGCTTCATAAGCAATTTACAAATGTCTGGCAGGATAGAGCGAAGATTTTTCTATTGCTCCATAGATCTAAGAATAGATAGAAACCTTTCAAGCGATAACTGCTTATATACCATCAGAAAATTGGCACAGATATCAAAGAGGTTCGATTCTGGTCCAATAGAGCAATCCGATGGCAAACTCATGAGGAAACTCATCGAGATTATTGGCAAATTGGAGGGCATAGATGTCATTCGACAACCCAAGCAGTAAGATTCTCCTTTCCATAGGCCTCCTTCCAGCGAGGCTGAGAAGTTGGGAAAATTTTTGGAAGCATTGCAGGAGTAGAAAATGATCCGTCACACCGTCGTCTTCACGCTGAAGCATCCGCCGCATTCGCTGGAGGAAAAGCGTTTCCTGGTCGATGCCAAGAAAGCCCTCTCGACGATCCGGGGCGTCACGCATTTCGAACAGTTGCGGCAGATCAGCCCCAAGAACGACTATCAGTTCGGCTTCTCGATGGAGTTCGCCGACCAGGCCGCCTACACCAGATACAACGATCATCCCGACCATGTCGCCTTCGTGCGCGACCGCTGGGTGCCCGAGGTCGAGAAATTTCTCGAGATCGACTATGTGCCGCTGGGTGCGGTGATTTAAGCGCAGCCAGCGTTGAACAACAGCGAGCGCGATAGCGCTCCTGGCAAGGGCGACGCAACCCTATCCATGAAACTTGCGATGGGTTGCCATTCGTGCGCTCAACCTTGCAATTTCCGCTCAAACGGATTAAATGTGGTTACGTAACCACATTTGCGGAATTGGTATGATCACCACGCTTTCAGGTCGCGAACTCAATCAGGATCTAGGCCGCGCAAAACGCGCTGCCAAGGACGGCCCCGTGATCATCACCGACAGAGGGCGGCCAGTGCATGTCCTCTTATCGTTCGATGAATATAAACGGCTCACCGGTAAAACGCGGTCGCTCGGTGACATGCTGGCCACACCGGAAGCGGGTGACGTTGACTTGCCGCTCCCGGCCCGCACGGAACATGCCCAACCAGTAGACCTGTCCTGATGCTGTTGCTCGATACCAATGTCGTGTCCGAATTGCGCAAGGTATCGAGTGGTAGGGCGCATCCCAATGTCGTGGTCTGGAACGAAACCGTCGATCCCGCCGAAACCTTCATTTCGTCCGTAGTCCTGCACGAACTGGAGATTGGCGTAAGACTCGTAGAGCACAACGACGCCGTTGCTGGCAAAGTGCTGCGCAATTGGTTGGAAAATGCGGTTCTCACAACATTTTCCGGTCGTATCTTGCCGCTGGACGACGCAGCGGCCGTTCAGGCGGCACAATGGCACGTGCCCAATCCCAAACCGATCAATGATGCCTATATCGCGGCCACGGCCTTCACTCGGCGGATGACGCTGGTGACGCGCAACATTGGCGATTTCGAGGGAACGGGAGTAACATTGGTAAATCCGTGGGCCATCCAGGCGTAGGCTTTTAAGTCATGGCTTCCTGGGATTGCTCTAATCCGCCACTTTCCACTGCTCACGCGACTCGCTGGCCGGATAGACGCCCAGGATCCGCACCTCTCGCGAGAAGAAGCGCAACTCGTCCAGCGCCAGCTTGACCAGCGGATCGTCGGGATGGCCCTCGATGTCGGCGTAGAACAGGGTCGCGGTGAAAGCGCCGAGCTGGTAGCTCTCCAGCTTGGTCATGTTGATGCCGTTGGTGGCGAAGCCGCCCATGGCTTTGTAGAGGGCCGCCGGCACGTTGCGGACGCGGAAGATGAAAGTCGTCATCATCTTGGTGTCGGCTGAAGGCCGCTCGGCCCATTGTTTGCTCTTGGTCAGGACGACAAAACGGGTGACGTTCGAATCCGTGTCCTCGACATTTTCCTCGATGATATCGAGCCCGTAGAGCGTCGCGGCCAGCGCCGGCGACAGCGCGGCCATGGTGCGGTCCTTGACCTCGGAGATCATCTTGGCGGCACCGGCCGTATCGCCGGCGACGACCGCCTTCCAGCCGTTCTTGCGGATGTATTTGCGGCACTGGCCAAGTGCGTGGATGTGGCTGTGAACCGTCTTGATCTCGTCGCGCTTGACGCCGGGCAGCACCATCAGCTGGAAATGGATCGGCAGGAAATACTCGCCGACGATGTGCATCCGCGATTCCGGCAGCAGATGATGGATGTCGGCGACGCGGCCGGCGATGGTGTTCTCGATCGGGATCATGGCGAGGTCGGCCTTGCCGGTCTCGACCGCGTTGAAGGCATCCTCGAAGGTCGGGCACGGCAACGGCTCCATCGAGGGATAGACGTTGCGGCAGGCGGTGTCGGAATTGGCGCCCGGCTCGCCCTGGAAGGATATTCTGTTGGTCTTTTCAGGCATGGGCCGGGTCTCGATTCACGGTGTCGAAGGGATTTCTCAGTTTGAAAGGATGGTTCGGGCGCGCTCGAGGTCTTGTGGCGTATCGACGCCGAGCGGCAGCGACCGGACGATCTCGGCATCGATGCGCATGCCGGCTTCCAGCGCCCGCAACTGCTCCAGCCGTTCGCGGCGCTCCAGCGGCGACGGTTTCAGTGCAACGAAGCGTTCGAGTGCCGAGCGGCGATAGGCGTAGAGGCCGACATGGTGATAGAGCGGCCCCTCGCCCCAAGGCGCTGTGGCGCGGGTGAAATAGAGCGCCCTCAGCCGCGTGGCTGACAGCGGCGAACCGACGATCTTGACGACGTTCGGATTGGTCTTTTCCTCTTCGCGGACGATCTCGACACCAAGCGTGGCGATATCCACCGCCGCGTCCTCGAACGGCCTGAGCGAGGCGGCGATGATGCCGGGCTCGATGGTCGGCAGGTCGCCCTGCACATTGACGATCGTTTCGACCTTGCATCCGGGATCAAGCGCGGCCAGCGCCTCGTGAATGCGGTCGGAGCCGGATTCATGGTCGATGCGCGTCATCACCGCCTCGAAACCATGCGCGCGCACCGCTTCGGCGACGCTTTGCGTGTCAGTCGCCACCACCACGCGGCCGAGGCCGGCTTCGGCCGCGCGACGCGCGACATGGACGATCATCGGCGCGCCGGATATGTCGGCCAGCGGCTTGCCCGGCAGGCGGGTGGAGGCCATGCGGGCCGGTATCAGGATCAGGGTAGACATGGCGGTGGCAAGGCGTTCGAAAAGAGGAGGGGAAAAGTGGCAAAAGGTCTCACTGGCAGCGCCCTTATAGGTGTTGCAACGCCGGAGCAAAAGACCTAGTTTCCGCCCGATTTGACCGGCTCTGGAGGGCGGGTCTCGATACCGACGGACGGAGTGGACGGTTCGGTCCGCCGGAAAAGGGAGCAAGGGGCGTATGGATTCCAACGAAGTCAACAAGCTGCTTGCCGGATTGCTCGGAACCGTTTTCGTCGTTTTCTCGGTCGGCCTGGTATCTGACGCGCTGTTTGCCTCGCCGGCTCCTGAAAAGCCCGGTTTTGCCATCGAGGCAGCCGAGCCGGCCGAAGGCGGCCCGGCCGCCCCGGCCGCCGAAGCCAAGCCGATCGCCGACCTGCTGGCGACCGCCAATGTCGAGGCGGGTGCTGCGGTCTTCAAGAAATGCCAGGCCTGCCATTCCGGTGAAAAGGGTGGCCCCAACAAGGTCGGCCCCGATCTGTGGGATCTCGTCGATCGTCCTGTCGCCGAACATGAAGGCTTTGCCTACTCGGCCGGCATGAAGGAATTTTCCAAGGGCGGCACCGAGAAGTGGACCTACGACAACATCAACCACTTCATCACCTCGCCGAAGAAATTCGTGAAGGGCACGGCCATGGGCTTCGCCGGCCTGCCCAAGGACGAGGACCGCGCCAACGTCATCGCCTATCTGCGCACGCTGTCGGACAATCCCAAGCCGCTGCCGGCACCGGGCGCCGCCGCCGACGCCAGCGCTCCGGCCAAGCCGGCTGACGGCGCGGCGCCGGCCAAGCCTGCCGCGCCCGCGGCTCCGGCACCAGCCGCGCCGGCCAAATAACCGAATTGTCATCAAAGCGTTCATAGAAAAGCCGGGTTCTGCCCGGCTTTTTTGTTAGGAAAAACGCATATGCGGCGACAAAGCCGCGCATGGCGGTTTTCAGGAGCGCCAAATCATCTAGATTGCCTTTTCTGGATGGTCCGGAGAAACGCATCGCGAAGAGGACAGTGCATGACGGTTGGCCGAACGCTTCTCAGGTCGTTGCTGGCGGCAGCCCTTTTGGTGGCCGGACTGCAGACGACCCTGGCCGACGAGTGGCGAACCACCTCATCGCTGATCGGCGACTCGAAATACGGCGACAATTTTCAGCACTACGACTACGTCAACCCGAACGCGCCCAAGGGCGGCACGCTGAATTCGGTGCTGCTCGGCACCTATGACAGCTTCAACCCTTACATCGTGCAGGGATCGCCGGCGGCGGGCCTCGTCGGTTTCGGCGGCGGCCTGCTCTACGACACGCTGATGGAGCAGGCGACCGATGAGGGCAGCACCAGCCACCCACTGATCGCCGACGCTTACAAATATCCGGCTGACTATTCCTCGGCCACCTACCGGCTCGACCCGCGCGCGAAATGGCATGACGGCCAGCCGATCACCGTCGACGACGTGATCTGGTCGTTCCAGGTGTTGAAGGCAAACAGCCCGCAATACAGCCGCTATTTCGAGAATGTCACCGACGCAGTGGCGATCTCCGACCGCGAGGTCGAGTTCCATTTCAACCAGAAGGGCAACCGGGAACTGCCGAAGATCATCGGCGACCTCGCCGTGCTGCCGAAGCACTGGTGGGAAGGCACCGACGCCAATGGCAAGAAGCGCGACGTCACCAAGCCGACGCTGGAAATTCCGCTGGGATCGGCGGCCTACAAGATCGCCAGCTTCAAGCCGGGGTCGGAAATCGTCTGGCAGCGCGTGCCGGACTATTGGGCGGCCAAGCTGCCGGTGAAGATCGGTCGCGAGAATTTCGACACGCGCCGATATACCTACATCCTCGACGACAATGCCGCCTGGCTGGCCTTCACCAAGGGCGGATTGGAAGACATCAACCGCGAGTACAGCTCCCGCAAATGGGCGACCGCCTATAATTTCCCGGCCATCCAGGCCGGGGACGTCGTCAAGAAGGACTTCCAGACCCAATCGCCGCAGCCGATGCAGGGCTTTGTCCTCAACCAGCGAAGGCCGCTATTCCAGGACCGGCTTGTTCGCGAGGCACTGACCATCCCATTCGATTTCGAGAGCATGAATCGCACGCTGTTCTTCGGCTTCAACACCCGCACGTCGAGCTATTTCCAGGGTACCGAATTGGCGTCGAGCGGGCTGCCGCAAGGCAAGGAATTGGAGATCCTCGAGAAATATCGCGACAAGCTACCACCCGAGCTCTTCACGCAAGAGTTCAAGCTGCCGGTCTACGATTCGCCACAAGCGGAGCGAAAATACCTGAAACAGGCGGTCGATCTATTCGCCAAGGCAGGCTGGGTGATCAAGGGCGGCAAGATGGTCAACGCCAAGACAGGCGCCCCGTTCAAGTTCGAGATCCTTGGCTGGAATGACACCGACCAGGTGATCGCCAGTCCCTACATCGCCAATCTGCGCAAGATCGGCGTCGACGCTTCGCTGCGCATCATCGACCAGACCCAGTACATCAACCGGGTCAACAATTTCGATTTCGATGCCGTCACGGGCTTGTTCGGCCAATCGGACTCGGCCGGCAACGAGCAACGCGATTTCTGGAGCTCGAAAGCCGCTGACACGCCGGGCTCGCGCAATCTGATGGGCATCAAGGATCCGACCGTCGATGCGCTGGTCGACCGTGTCATCTTCGCCACCGACCGCGAGGATCTTGTCGCCGCCACTCATGCGCTCGACCGGGTGCTGCTTTGGAACTTCTACGTCGTGCCGCAATATTATCGGTCGGCGGTCTGGCTGGCCTATTGGGACAAGTTCAAATTCCCCGACAAGCAGCCCGCCTATGTCGGTGTCGACATCGATTCCTGGTGGATTGACCTCGACAAGGAGAAGGCACTGGCCGCCAAATACAAGGGCGGCAATTGATGGCGATGCTGCCGCGCCGCGATTTCCTGGCACTGAGCGGGGCCGCCGCTGCCGCGGCCCTGCTGCCGGGAAGAGCCTTCGCCGACATTGCGACCGGCGTGAAATTGCACGGCATGTCGGCCTTCGGGGACCTCAAATACAGACCGGATTTTGCGCATTTCGACTATGTCAATCCGGACGCGCCCAAGGGCGGCCAGATGAATTTCACGCCGCCCAGCGCAACCCTCAACCAGAGCTTCCTGACTTTCAACACACTGAATTTCCTGGTGTTGAAGGGGGAGGCGCCGCCGCGCGCCGAACTCTGTTTCGATTCCCTGATGGCAAGCGCGCTCGATGAGCCGGACACGGTCTACGGCCTGCTCGCCGAGTCCGTCACCTTGTCGTCGGACCGCAATGGCTTTCGCTTCGTGCTTCGTCCGCAGGCGCGCTTCCACGACGGCTCGCCGCTGACCGCCGAAGACGTTGTCTTCGCGTTGAAGCTCTACAAGGACAAGGGTCACCCGAACCTTTCCAAGGCATTGCGGTACATGACCGACGCGGTCGCGGTCGACCCCGTCACCCTTGAGCTGACCTTCAATGGCGAACAGTCGGCGCAAAACATCCTGGCGGTCGTGGCCATGCCGATCGTGTCCAAGGCCTATTATACGGCCAATGAGTTCGATGCCTCGACCATGACACCGCCGCTTGGCTCGGGACCCTACAAGATCGGACGCGTGGTCGCCGGACAGGCTGTCGAATATGAACGCGTCGCCGACTATTGGGGCCGCGATCTCGCGGTGAACCGCGGCCAGTACAATTTCGACCGCATCCGCATCGACTTCTATCTCGACCGGCAAGCCGCATTCGAGGCCTTCAAGAAAGGCGATACGCATTTTCGTGAGGAGTTCACCTCGCGTGTATGGGCCACCGGATATGATTTTCCGGCGTTGAACGATGGCAAGGTCGTCAAAAGGGAATTTCCCGGCGAGAAGACGCCGGACATGCAGGGCGTCGCGCTGAACCAGCGCCGTCCGCAATTCCGCGATGAGCGGGTGCGACAGGCGATCGCCAACTGCTTCGATTTCGAATGGATGAAGCGCGCGCTGTTTTACGGCTCCTACGAGCGCTCGCAATCGAATTTCGAACGTTCGGATTACAAGGCCGAGGGCCTGCCCTCGCCAGGCGAATTGGCCCTGCTGGAGCCGTTGCGGGCCGAGTTGCCGCCGGAGGTGTTTGGCGAGGCGGTAACGCAGCCGCTCTCGGACGGTTCAGGGCATGACCGCAAGCTGCTGAGCGCGGCCTCGAAACTGCTTGCCGAAGCCGGCTGGAAACGGACGGGCAGTTTCGTCGTCAACGACAAGGGCGAACGGCTGCGGGTGGAAATGCTGGCGGAGGACGAAGGCATCGTTCGCATTTTCACTCCGTGGTCCGAGAACATGAAGGCGATCGGGATCGATGCTTCGATCCGGCAGGTCGATTCGGCGCAATATGAACAGCGGCAGAGTGATTTCGATTTCGACCTCAACCTCCTCCATTGGTCAATCGGAGCAACGCCCACGGTCGACAGCCTGGAGATGCTCTACGATTCCCGCATGGCGAACACGCCGGGGCAGCGCAATTATCCGGGTACCGAAAGCAAGGCCATCGACGCGCTGATCGTGGCCGCCGGCAAGGCGCGCAGCCGAACAGAACTCGTCACCGCGCTCAGAGCGCTCGACCGGGTCTTGCGCGCGCGGCTAGACTGGATTCCAACATACTATCTGGCGAATCACCGCGTCGCCTATTGGGACATGTTCGGCTTTGTCGAGCAAAAGCCCGATTTCGGCTTTCCGGTCGAGACGCAGTGGTGGTTCGATAAGGGCAAGGCGGCAAAAATTGGCAAAGGCTGAAGTATCGGTCCGCAAAGGGCAGGAGGCCTGATGGGCGCCTATATACTGCGCCGCATCCTTTTGATGATCCCGACCCTGTTCGGCATCATGGCGATTTCCTTCGCCGTCATCCAGTTCGCGCCGGGCGGCCCGGTCGAGCAGGTGATCGCCAAGCTGACCAATCAGGGCGGCAGCGACCGCCTCGGCGGTGGCGGCGGCGATGCGGGCGGTTCCAATTTCGACGTCGCCAGCGACGTCAGCTCGAAATATCGCGGCGCGCAGGGGCTCGATCCGGAATTCATCAAGAAGCTGGAGAAGCAGTACGGCTTCGACAAGCCGCCGCTCGAGCGCTTCGGCATGATGCTGTGGAACTATATCCGGTTCGATTTCGGCAACAGCTACTTCCGCGACATCTCGGTGCTCGACCTGATCCTCGAGAAGATGCCGGTGTCGATTTCGATCGGGCTCTGGATCACGCTCTTGTCCTATCTGATTTCCATCCCGCTCGGTATCCGCAAGGCGGTGAAGGACGGCACGCCTTTCGACGTCTGGACCAGCGGCGTCGTCATCGTCGGCTATGCCATTCCGGGCTTCCTGTTCGGCATCATGCTGATGGTGCTGTTCGCCGGCGGATCCTTCTGGGACTGGTTCCCGTTGCGCGGCATCGTCTCGGACAATTGGGACCAGTTGTCCTGGCCAGGCAAGATCGCCGACTATTTCTGGCACATGACCCTGCCGCTGACGGCGCTGGTGCTGTCGGCCTTCGCCACGACGACGCTGCTCACCAAGAACTCGTTCCTGGAGGAAATCCGCAAGCAGTATGTGGTGACGGCGCGGGCCAAGGGCCTGTCGGAGCGACAGGTGCTCTACGGCCATGTCTTCCGCAATGCCATGCTGATCGTCATTGCCGGCTTCCCCGGCGCCTTCATCTCGGCCTTCTTCACCGGTTCGCTGCTGATCGAGAACATCTTCTCGCTCGATGGCCTCGGCCTGCTCGGCTTCCGCTCGGTGGTCGAGCGCGACTATCCGGTGGTGTTCGCCAATCTCTATATTTTCTCGCTTCTCGGCCTGTTCGTCGGATTGCTGTCCGACCTCATCTACACCTGGGTCGATCCGCGCATCGATTTCGAGCGGAGAGACGTCTGATGTCGGAGGCAAGCGTCACTGCCGGCGTGGTGCCGGAGCGGATGCCACGGCCGTTCCTGTCGCCGCTCAACAAGCGCCGCCTGCAGAATTTCAAGGCCAACCGGCGCGGCTACTGGTCGTTGTGGATTTTCCTCGTCCTGTTCGCGCTGTCGCTGTTTGCCGAATTCATCGCCAACGACAAGCCGATCATCGCGTCCTACAAGGGTGAAATCCTGTTTCCGGTGCTGGTCGCCTACCCCGAGGAAAAATTCGGCGGCTTCTATGCCGTCACCGATTATCGCGATCCGGTGATCCAGGACGAGATCAACGCCAATGGCTGGATGATCTGGCCGCCGATCCGCTATTCCTACCAGACCGTCAACAATGCCATTCCGGAAGCGGCACCGGCCAAGCCGTCCTGGCAGTATGACGCCGCGAAGCGCTGCAACCAGTATCCGCAAGGGGCCGCCGACCCCGCCTGCATCGTCGGCAACTGGAACTGGCTCGGCACCGACGACCAGGCGCGTGACGTCTTGGCGCGCGTCATCTACGGCTTCCGTATATCGGTGCTGTTCGGGCTGATCCTGACCGCCGGCTCGGCCCTGATCGGCGTCGGCGCCGGCGCCTTGCAGGGCTATTTCGGCGGCTGGACGGACCTGCTGTTCCAGCGCTTCATCGAAATCTGGTCGGCGATCCCGGTGCTTTACCTCTTGCTCATCGTCGCCGCCATCCTGCCACCGGGCTTTTTCATCCTGCTCGGGCTGATGCTGTTGTTCTCCTGGGTAGCGCTGGTCGGCGTCGTGCGGGCCGAGTTCCTGCGCGCCCGCAACTTCGAGTACGTCAACGCCGCGCGCGCGCTCGGCGTGCCCAACCGCACCATCATGTTCCGGCATCTGTTGCCCAATGCCATGGTGGCGACATTGACCTTCCTGCCCTTCCTGCTCTCTGGCTCGATCTCGACGCTGACCTCGCTCGACTATCTCGGCTTCGGCCTGCCGCCGGGGTCCGCCTCGCTCGGTGAGTTGCTGAAGCAGGCGCAGCGCAACCTCAATGCGCCGTGGCTCGGCATTTCCGGCTTCGTCGTCATCTCGCTGATGCTGTCGCTGCTGGTCTTTGTCGGCGAGGCGACGCGCGACGCCTTCGATCCGCGCAAGACGTTCAAATGAGCGAAGCGCCTCTGCTCAGCGTCCAGGACCTCAGCGTCGCCTTCGGCCAGGGCGGCGGCCAGTCTGTCGCTGTCGACCACATCTCCTTCGACATCGCCAAGGGCGAGACGATCGCGCTGGTCGGCGAGTCCGGCTCCGGCAAGTCGGTCTCGGCGCTGTCGGTGTTGAAACTCCTGCCCTACCCCAGTGCCAGCCACCCCTCGGGAAAGATCCAGTTCGAGGGCGCCGACCTGCTGGCGATGAGCGAGAAGCAATTGCGACAGGTGCGCGGCAACAAGATCACCATGATCTTCCAGGAGCCGATGACCTCGCTCAATCCGCTGCACACGATCGAGCAGCAGATCGTCGAGATCCTGAAGCTGCATCAGGGCATGGCCGACCGCGCGGCCAAGGCGCGCACGCTGGCGCTCCTCAACGAGGTCGGCATCCGCGATCCGCAGAAGCGGCTCGACGCCTATCCGCACCAGCTGTCCGGCGGCCAGCGCCAGCGCGTCATGATCGCCATGGCTCTGGCCAACGAACCGGAACTGCTGATCGCCGACGAGCCGACGACGGCGCTCGACGTCACCGTGCAGGCGCAGATCCTCGAACTGCTGGCGGGCCTCAAAAGCCGCAAAGGCATGTCGATGCTGTTCATCACCCACGATCTCGGCATCGTGCGCAAGATCGCCGACCGGGTTTGCGTCATGACCAAGGGCAAGATCGTCGAGACCGGACCGACCAAGGACATCTTCGCCAATCCGCAGCACCCCTATACGCGCCACCTGCTGGCAGCCGAGCCGAAGGGCAAGCCGCCGGCCGCCAACGCCGACGCCAAGCCGGTGATGACCGGAAAGGACATCAAGGTCTGGTTCCCGATCAAGCAGGGCTTCTTCCGCCGCACGGTCGACCATGTGAAGGCGGTCGACGGCATCGATGTCACCGTGCGCGCCGGCCAGACGCTGGGCGTGGTCGGCGAATCCGGTTCCGGCAAGACGACGCTCGGCCTGGCCCTGGCGCGCATGATCTCGTCGACGGGAACCATCCGGTTCAACGGCCGCGACATCAACCAGCTCACCTTCAACGCCATGCGGCCGCTCAGGCGCGAATTGCAGATCGTGTTCCAGGACCCGTTCGGTTCGCTCAGCCCGCGCATGTCGATCGCCGAGATCATCGAGGAAGGGCTGAAGATCCACGAGCCGGAACTGTCGCCCGATGAACGCGACGACAAGGTTGCGGACGTGCTGAAGGAGGTCGGCCTCGATCCGGCGACCCGCAACCGCTATCCGCACGAGTTTTCCGGCGGCCAGCGCCAGCGTGTCGCGATCGCGCGCGCCATGGTGCTCAACCCGCGCTTCGTCATGCTGGACGAGCCGACATCGGCGCTCGACATGAGCGTGCAGGCGCAGGTCGTCGACCTCCTGCGCAATCTGCAGGCCAAGCATGACCTCGCCTATCTCTTCATCAGCCATGACCTCAAGGTCATCCGGGCGCTTGCCAACGATGTCATCGTCATGCGCAACGGCCAGATCGTCGAAGCCGGCCCCTCCCAGCAGATTTTTGAAAATCCGCAAACCGACTATACTCGGGCGCTGATCTCGGCCGCCTTCAAGATAGAGACGGCGCCGGTCGGCATCGTCAGCCAGTAATTTGCGTAAAGAGGGACTAGACGAATCGCGATGGAAAAAGGCCGCATCCTGCTTGCCGTCACCGGCTTTCATCCGCAGCGCTGGCGCGAGTTGCTGTCGGCCGAGCGCGAGGTAGTGCTGGAGCCGGATGGCGCCAAGGATCCGTCGATCACCTATGCGGTGGTGTGGAGGCAGAAGCCCAATTTGTTGTCTTCGCTGCCCAATCTGCGCGCCATCTTCTCCATCGGCGCCGGCGTCGACCATATTTTCGCCGATCCAGGCCTGCCCGACGTGCCGATCCTCAAGGTCGTCGCCGACAATCTTACGCAATACATGACCGAATATGTCGTCTGGCGGGTGCTCGATCATCATCGCCAGGGCCTGCTCTACCGGCAGCAGCAGCAAAAGAAGATCTGGCACGAGCCGCCGCAGCGGCCAGCCGGCGACATCTCTGTCGGCATTATGGGGCTCGGCAATCTCGGCCGTGCTGCGGCCTCGGTGCTGCTGTCGCTCGGCTTCGCGGTCAATGGCTGGTCGCGCACCGAGCGGCCGATGCAAGGGGTGGCGACCTATTCCGGCGAGGCCGGGTTGATCCCCTTCCTCAAGGCAACAGATATCCTTGTCGTGCTTTTGCCGCTGACGCCGGACACGCAAGGCATCATCAATTACGGCGTGCTGAAGGAATTGCGCAAGCGCAACGGCCTCGGCGGCTCGGTGCTGATCAACGCCGGACGCGGCCGCCTGCAGAAGGATGCCGACATCGTGCGGGCGCTGGACGACGGCACGCTGAAGGAGGCGAGCCTCGATGTGTTCGAGGTCGAACCGCTGCCGAAGACCAGCCCGCTGTGGAACCATCCGAAGGTGTTCGTGACTCCGCACGCCGCGGCGACCTCCGATCCCATGCATCTGGTGCCGACCATGCTGCGCCAGATGGACGCCTTCGAGCGCGGCGAGAAGCTCGAGAATCTGGTGGATCGCAAGGCGGGATATTAGCCAGGCGTCCTATATAGCCAGGTCCCATTGCCTGAAGCACTGCTTGATTGCTCCCATCGAGGACAGCTGGAGCTTCGGCAGGTCGAGTTCCTCGAACATCGCCTGGTATCTTCTGCGGTTTTTCGGCGTGGTCACGGCAATATGGTGGATCATGTCCCATTTGACGCTGTCGCGTCCGCCCTCCAGGGCTCCGCGTCTGTTCTTCTCAAACCAGCTTCGCCTGAAGTAACGCAGCAGGCTTGCCGGCGTGGAGATATCCAGCAGGATCACTCCCGTCGCCCGCCGAAAACGTTGCGGCATGCAGATCGAGTAATTTCCGTCCATCACCCAGCGCTCGCCGGCGATCGCGGCGTCATGCATGGCGATGAATTCGCTCTTTGGACGCGCCTCCCAGTCTGTGTTGGGCAGATGATGAAGCAGATCGAGGTGAACGGGGTCAAGGCCACGCTTGCGGGCAATCGCGACGGCCAGGGTCGACTTGCCGCTGTTGGACGGCCCCAGAATGCAGATGCGGTCGCCTAGGTCCGAGAGTTTCATTGATCGCCCCCATGCGGACGCGAGCATGCTGCCGGCGATCGCTCTCGTCGGCTGCTGCTTCTATCTTCAGGCAGGCAGGGCGAACTTCTTCTTCTGATTGTCCGGCTTGCCGCAGTCGCGGCGCTCGATCGACCGGTTCATGGCATCGATCTCGCCTGACGCCTTGTCACTGTCGCGCTTGGCCTTGGAGCGCATGTCGGGCGTGAACGGACCGAAACCCATGGCGGGATTGGAGAAGGTCGGCTTCGCGGTCACCGGAAGGTTGTATTGCTGCGCCAGGCCATTGCGCTGCGCCAGCAACTGGTCGCACGGCACGGTATCGTATTGCAGGGAGGATTCTACGTTGGCGTCCTGCCGCTCGGACATCGAGTTGCCGACGCAGCCGGCCGTTGCCAGGCAGGATGCCAAGATCATCATGTTCCAGCGCATCCGATATGCTCCTCCTGATATCCCGCACTGATGCGACCAGATCGCAAATATCAGTCGCGCACGCAAATCGGACTTTTTCGCAGCAGCGGGATGGTGTTCATGCACGCTTCAAACGGCGTGAGGCTTCCACGCCACAACGCCCAGCCCTTTGACGGGCTCGCGGCGATCCTGCCGGATGGTGGTTGGCTCCAGCGCCAGGATCGCAAGCCCGTTGGCTTCGAGTGTCCGCCTGACATAGGGTTGCGAATGAGCATAGCGCCGCGAGGGCTGCAGCGCGAAGTCGCCGTCGTCTGCAAGGGTCTCGACGGAAAAGGCAAACAGGCCGCCTTCGGCGAGCAGGCCGGCAACGGTGCCCACCAGACCGTCGAGCGCGCCGATGTAGATCAAGACATCGGCCGATGTCACCAGATCGGGCTTTTCGCCTGAATGAGAGAATCCCTGCAGATCGGCTTTCGTCAGCGTGTCGTAGATGCCTTTCGCCCGAGTCTTCTTCAGCATCCTGGCCGAGATATCGACCCCTTCCAGCCGGTCGACGATCGGCCTCAGCCTCTCGCCCATCAGCCCGGTTCCGCAGCCCAGGTCGAGCGCCAGGCGGAAGTGGCCCGGCCTTGCCGTGCGAATCATCTGCTCGAGGAATTCGGGGAGTCGGTAGTCGAGCTTGCCGACCAGCATCTCCTCGAATGTTTCGGCATAATGATCGAACAGCGCTTCGACAAAGGCGCTGGGCGGCGCGGCGGCAACCGGAGCCTTGCCGATCAGCTGCAGTTTGAGGGCGGCGCCCTGGCGATCGGCCGCATCCAGTTTCAGCGACATCGCCCAGGCCTGCGCCGCCAGGTCGAGCCTGCCCGATGCCTCGTGCATCTCGCCGAGGCGGAACCAGCCCATTGCCCATTGCGGCGCCAGCTCCAATGCGCCGAGCAGCAGCTCGGCCGCCGCCGTGGGATCGCCGGAGGCAAAGAGCATCTCGGCATAGTCGGCACGGCGATCGGCGTTCAAATCGCCGGACGATGTCTGAAGCGGTTTCATGATGATGTTTCCGCCGGCGGATGGCAGCCGGGCCGCCATCTCTGTAGGGCAAAGCTGGCCTGAGAGTCAGCAGTCTCCGACAGACGGCTTCCCGCAGCGGAATTATATCCTATCTTGGGGACCATGCGCGCCGCCGACCTGCTTCATCCCCGGCCCGAGGGCCTTTACTGCCCGCCGGGCGATTTCTTCATCGACCCAGTGCGGCCGGTGGGCCGCGCGCTGATCACGCACGGCCATTCCGACCATGCACGCTCCGGCCACCGCTCGGTGCTGGCGACGCAGCAGACGCTCGACATTATGGGTCTGCGCTACGGCGAGGACTTTGCCGGAACGACGCAAGCCGCGCGGCTCGGCGAGACGATCGCGCTGAACGGCGTCAGCGTCAGCTTCCATCCGGCCGGCCATGTGCTGGGTTCGGCGCAGATATCGGTCGAGCATCAGGGCACGCGCATCGTCGCCTCCGGCGATTACAAACGACAAAGGGATGCGACCTGCGTGCCGTTCGAGCCGATCCGTTGCGACGTGTTCATCACCGAAGCGACCTTCGGCCTGCCGGTGTTTCGCCATCCGCCGGACACGGGGGAGATCGCCCGCCTGTTGAAATCGGCAGCGCAGTTTCCCGAACGCTCGCATCTGGTCGGCGCCTATGCGCTGGGCAAGGCGCAGCGGGTGATGCGGCTGTTGCGCGATACCGGCTATGACAAGCCGCTCTACATCCATGGCGCGCTGGCCAGGCTCAGCGAATACTATCAGAGCCAGGGCATCGACCTGGGTATCCTCGAGCCGGCAACGGTCGAAGACGGCAAGGACGACTTCACTGGCGCCATCGTCGTCGGCCCGCCATCGGCCTTCGCCGATCGCTGGGCGCGGCGCTTTCCCGATCCGATCTCGTGCTTCGCGTCGGGCTGGATGCGGATCCGCCAGCGCGCCAAGCAAGGTGGCGTCGAACTGCCGCTGATCATCTCGGACCATGCCGATTGGGACGAGCTCACGGCCACCATCAAGGAGACCGGCGCCGAGGAGATCTGGGTGACGCATGGCCGCGAGGAAGCGCTGGTTCGCTGGTGCGAGCTCGAAAGCATCGCCGCCCGGCCGCTGCATCTGGTGGGCTATGAGGACGAGGGCGATTGATGCAGTATTGCTCGTCAATCACCACCTTCGAGCACTGTGGCGCCCAACTCTGGCCTGCCGGCCATCTCCCCCACGAGGGGGGAGATCGGACGTCGCGTCGGCGTTCGCCAATCTCCATCGTTGCCGAAGATGAGCCGGCGCCGAAGCTGCCAAGCTCCCCCCTTGTGGGGGAGATGTCCGGCAGGACAGAGGGGGGCGCCGTAGAGCGCAAACCTCCATCAATGGCGTGGTTCATACCATCATGAACCGCTTCGCCGAACTCCTCGACCGCCTGGTGCTGACGCCGTCGCGCAACGGCAAGCTGACGCTGCTGGTCGACTATTTCCGAACTGTCGAGGACCCGGATCGCGGGCTGGCGCTGGCGGCCATCACCGGGGACCTTACTATAGCCGCGGTCAAGCCGGCGATGCTGCGCATGCTGGTCACCGAACGCATGGACCCTGTGCTGTTCGGCTACTCTTACGACTATGTCGGCGATCTCGCCGAAACGGTGTCGCTGGTCTGGCCACAGACGCCGGGCAAGATCCCCAACCGCGAGCCGACGCTTGGCGAGGTCGTGGCCAAACTACAGGCGGTAAGCCGCTCGGACGGACCGAAAGTGCTGGCCGGCTTGCTCGACAGCGCCGGCATCTCGGCGCGCTTTGCCATCATCAAGCTGGTCACCGGCGGCCTGCGCATCGGCGTCTCGGCGCGTCTCGCCAAACAGGCGCTGGCGGATTTCGGCAAGGTCGACGTCGCCGAGATCGAGGAGCTATGGCACGGGCTGTCGCCGCCCTATATGGCGCTGTTCGCCTGGCTGGAAGGCAAGGCCGAAAAACCCCGCAACACGGCGATGGCTTTGTTCCGTCCGGTGATGCTGTCCAATCCGGTCGGCGACGGCGATCTCGAAAAACTCGATCCGGCGGACTACGCGGCCGAATGGAAATGGGACGGCATCCGCGTCCAGGCGGTGGCGGAAGGCGGCATCCACCGGCTCTATTCGCGCACCGGCGACGATGTCTCCGGCGCCTTTCCCGACCTAGCCGACGCGATGCATTTTTCCGCGACGCTCGATGGCGAATTGCTGGTCGGCGACCCGCGAGAGGCGACGGGAACCTTCTCGGATTTGCAGCAGCGGCTGAACCGCAAGACGGTGACGCCGAAGATGCAGCAGCAATATCCGGCTTTCATGCGCTGTTACGACCTGCTTCAGCTCGGCGACGAAGACCTTCGCGCATTGCCGTTCCGCGAACGGCGTGGCCGCCTCGAAGCCCTCATGAAAGCGCTTGACCCCAGCCGTTTCGATCTGTCGCCCTTCGTCGACTTCGCGGATTGGCAGGCGCTGGAGAACCTGCGCCGCGCGCCGCCGCACCCGATCATCGAGGGCGTGATGCTGAAACGCTGGGATTCGCCCTATGTCGCCGGCCGGCCGAAAGGCCCGTGGTTCAAGTGGAAGCGCGATCCGCACACGGTGGACGCTGTGCTGATGTACGCCCAGCGCGGCCACGGCAAGCGCTCGAGTTTCTACTCCGACTACACGTTCGGCGTCTGGTCCGGAGCCGCGGGCGAGGAGGAACTGGTGCCGGTCGGCAAGGCTTATTTCGGCTTCACCGACGAGGAGCTGAAGCAGATCGACAAATATGTCCGGGACAACACGGTCGAGCGTTTCGGCCCGGTGCGTTCGGTGCGGGCGGATCGTGACAATGGCCTGGTGCTGGAAGTCGCCTTCGAGGGGCTCAACCGTTCGACCCGGCACAAATCCGGCGTCGCCATGCGCTTTCCCCGCATTTCACGGCTGCGCTGGGACAAGCCGGCCAACGAGGCCGACCGCATCGAGACGCTGCAGGCGCTGCTCGACCGCTAGCCTTACGGCTCGATCGAGACGCGGATCTCGTAGATGTCGACCGCCTTGCCCTGCTTGTCGAAATCGGAATTGACGGCGATGGTTCCGGCCGAGCCCGGATGCTTGTTGGGGAACTGCACGTCGAACAGATATTCGTTGCGCTGCTGGCCGACCGCGTAGCGCTTGCGGCCGCAATCGCCGAGCTCGCCGAAATTGCAGTCGACGGAAATCTGCGTATCCTTGCCGTCCTCGGCACGCGCGATGATGTCGAATACGGCGTGCTTGCCGGCGAGCTTCTCCAGCACGCCCTGCCCGACATCGAAAGCGATCGCCGAACCGGAGGGGCCGGACTGGATGCGCAGGAACGGACCGGTATCGTCCTTCATCACCGAGGCCTTGGCGTCCGAAGGGGCTGCGACATGCGTCGGGTCGGCCGGCGAGAACACATTGATCCAGGTGCGCGACTGGTCCGCGGCGCCGGGCTTGGCCGGCGCGTTGGCGCCGTCGGCCGGGGTGAAATCATCGTCCTCGACGGTTGGCGGCGCCTCGGGCGGCGCCGTGTCGAGCTGCGCCGCCGTCTTGAACACGCCGGTCTGCATGGCGAAGAACACGCCGATGCCGATCGCCGCAAGCAGGGTGACAGTGAAGAAAATGGCGGTCAACGGCAGGCGGCGCCCGCGAATGCGCCGCTCATCGCGATCGGGCGCCACTTCCGTCGCGGTACCTGAAGCGGCGGGAACGGACATGTCGATGGCCGGCGCGCCAGGAAGCGTCGCGTCCGGCATGATGTCGGGAACGACCGGCAACACGCGCGATCGCGGCGCATCGGATGCCGGCTGCGCGGGACCGTCGACGGTGACGGCGGGCAATGGCGCCTTGTCGCCGATCTCGATGGCGGGCGCCGCGGCGGCCGCGGGCTCGGCCGCCGGGTCGTCGACCTCCAGGCCGACATCCGGCACGGCCGGCAGGAACTCGGATTCGATTTCGGTGATCGTCGCCTGGATCGCCTTGCGGCGCTTGATGGCGACTTCCACGGTCACCCCGGGATTGGCCTGGAGCGCACGGTCAAGCGCGGCAAAGGCCGACCGATAGACCTTCTCGCGGAACGCGCGGTCCTCGGCATTGCCCTTCTCCAAGGCGTTCCGGATCGCTTTTTCGATCGCGTCCAAGCGGGATCCCTCTGCAAATTGCCCAAACTTCCGTGATGGTTAGCCGTAGGCGACCAATCAATCAACGGGCGGGCGGCCGCATTCTGCCTCGACGGGCCGTCCAAAGTCCATCTCGGCGATATTCCGGCAAACAAAATCGGAACATGCCGGCAATTCTCGCGCGCGGGGAGGTGCGAACCTGGTTTCGGTGGCGGCAGGCGCTCTTGCATGATTTGCCAAGTGGCATCTTGAATTCGCGGCCGGTTGAGTCTATCACCCAGCCCATCGTGGAGGCCCTGGCCTCCCGGGCCGCTTTAGCTCAGTTGGTAGAGCACATCATTCGTAATGATGGGGTCAGGTGTTCGAGTCACCTAAGCGGCACCAGTTCCCTTCCTATCCTCCATGTGCCGCAATCGACACTCGACCACTGCCTGTGCGGTGGATCGCGCTGCCGGTTCCCATATCCGCCATTGTCGAGACTCAGCTTTGGTGGGAAAATCGCGGGCCTCAGCATGGGAGGTCGAAAATGCCCAACACTTTCAAGACCGGAGACGTCGTCAAGCTGAAGTCGGGAGGGCCGAAGATGACGGTCAGCGACGGTGCCGCTTCCGGCATGTATCTGTGCCACTGGTTCAACCGCGAGGGCGATGTCTGGATCCCGCAGCATGCGGGTTTCAAACCGGACCAGCTGGTGGCCGCCGACCCGTCGGCATAGCTCCTGCCCGTTCGCCAAGGGCAATGGCTAAACCGGCGTGCATTCGGATGACGCCGGATGGGGTGTCATGGCCGCTGCTTTTGGCACAGGCACTGAGGCGGCATCGCCGAATCGGATGATCGGCACAGGCGACCGACGGATTTCCGTGGTCACGGCGTTTAACGGCTGAAGCGTGACTGCGGCATGGGCCGTGGCCGACGCGCCAACCGGAGACGCCGAAGCATGATAAGCCGTTCAATCCTTGCCGCTGCCCTGAGCCTGCTGACCGTTGCGGCCCTCGCCCAGACGGCGACCCAGCCCCGAGCTGCTGCGCCGCTTGGCGTGACGTCTCCCGGCGCCACGCCGCCAGCCGCCGCCCCAGCCGCACCAAGGGCCAAGTCCGACATCACGCTGGCCAAGTTCCAGAAGCGGCGGGAGAAGGCGATCATGGCCGCCGACGCGGATGGCGACGGCAAGATCAGCCTGCTGGAGTGGGAGGCTTTTCAGGCCAAGCGCAACATCAAGGGCGATGCGGCCAAATCCTTCGCGCGCATCGGTTCGAACCATGATGGCTTCATCGATCGTGCCGAGGTCGATGCGTTCTTCGCCAAGCGCTTTGCCAAGCTCGACAAGAATGGCGACGGCGTTCTGACGGCCGACGAGATGCCAGGCCACAAATCCGCTCCCAAGCCGGAGCAATGACCAAGAGGCCATGACACGTGATGGAAATCGGGAGTGCGCCAGCCGATGAGCGCCGATCCGGACGAGGAGTTGGTTCGCCGGGTCGGTGCCGGCGACCCGGCGGCCGTGCAGACGCTCGTCGCACGCAAATTGCCGCGCATCCTTTCGCTCGCCGTGCGCATGCTGGGCGATGCGGCGGAGGCCGAGGATGTCGCACAGGAGACCTTCGTGCGCATCTGGCGCCACGCCTCGAGCTGGCGGCGCGGCAATGCACGCTTCGACAGCTGGATCCATCGGGTGACGCTCAACCTCTGCTACGACCGGCTGCGCCGGCGCCGGGAACTGGTGACCGACGATTTGCCGGACATGGTCGACCCTGCCCCGCTTCCCGACGCCCGCGAAGAGCCGCAGGGGATCGAGCAGGCCTTGCAGGCGATCGCGCCACGCCAGCGCGAGGCGATCATCCTGGTCTATTATCAGGAGATGTCCAACATCGAGGCGGCCGCGACCCTGGAGATCAGCGTCGATGCGCTGGAGAGCCTGCTTTCGCGCGGCCGGCGGGCCTTGCAGATGATCCTGGCCAGGGATGGCGTCCATGACTGAGAAGACCGCGACCATGAATGGCGGACATTCACCGCGCTTTATGGACGTCCGGCGGGGGCCGGCCGGCCTCGTTTCCAACCCGCGTGGGCACGCGGCACCAAGGGGCAAGGGGAAGACAGATGGCTGAAGACATCGAGGACGGACCGGCAATGGACGCCAGGCGTTTCGCGGCGCTCGCCGAAGCCTATGGCGGCGATCTGCGGCGCTGGCCACAAGCGGAGCGCGACGCCGCCACCGCCTTTGCCTCAAGCGAGACAGGCCAGGCCATCTCGCGACGGGCCGATACGCTTGACGCCGTGCTCGACAGTTATCGCGTCCCGCACCCCGGCAAGGCGCTGCACGATACGATCCTGCGGACCGCCGACCGGTACATCGTCCGGCGGCGGCATCAGCGCTTCTGGTGGCTGGGGCTGGGGCTGGCCGGCATAGGGCTGGCCGGCGCCATTGCCGGACTGGCCCTGGTGACCGTCGTCACGCCCGAAGTTCAGCCCGACCATTATGTGCTCGACGCCAATGCGACGGCGTTCGGCGATGCCGGACCCGACACGATCGAGGAAGACCTATGAGCACCGGCCGCAATCTCCTCATCGCATCGGTGATGCTGAACGTCTTCCTGGCCGGCGCGCTTGCCGGCGGGGCCGTCTGGATAAAACGCGGCAAGCCGGCCCAGGGCTATTCGCTGGAGGCGGCAGGCGGCCGGCTTCCCGACCAGCAACGCACGCTGTTCCGCAAGGCGCTGCGCGAAGTCCGCCAAGAGTCGCGCGAAATCATTCGCGACGGCCAGCAGGCCAGGCGCGATGCGGCGGATCTGCTGCGGCAGCCCGTCCTCGACACGGCGGCCCTGGCCGCCGCCCTGGAGCGAGCCCGCAATGCCGACGTCACCGTGCGCACGCGGCTGGAGCAGCGCATCATCGAGTTCGCGGCGGCAGGCTCCGCCGAGGATCGCAGCCTGCTGGCGGAAGGGCTCTCAAGGCGCGCCGGGCCGCAGCCGTCGACACCGCCAAAAAAATCGCCGTGACGACCGACGGAAAATGCCGATGGCGCCCGTTTAACGAGATGAAGGGCAGGATCTGCCGGGCCATCTGGCGCCGACAGGTTTCAACCTCGGACAACTTCGGAGCATGTTCATGAACTATCTGACAAAATACGCGGCCACCGCCGCTCTCGCGATGACCGGAGCGGTGGCTACGGTCGCGGCATCCTCGGCAATGCCACTGGCGCCGGTTGCCGCCCCGGCGCTGGTCGAGCACGTCGCCTGGGGTTGCGGACCTGGCTGGCATCCCAATCCCTGGGGGCGCTGCGTCCCCAATCGCGTGGTCGTCTACCCCGGTTACCATTATTGGCATCGCCCGGTCTTCTATGGGTGGCATCCGCACCGTCACTGGCACCGCTGGCATCGCTGGTAGGGGCTTCGGGGGCCGACAACTTCGTCGGCCCCACGACCTCAGTTGAACAGGCACGAAACGGCTCGAACGGGCTTCCGGCGCCGTGCGCGGGAAGCCCCAGCAATGGAGAGCTGACTTGGATATCCCGGCCTCCAATTCCCCGCCAGATCCAGTGCTCGTCGCTTTCAACCGCTTCGGGCTCGGGGCAAGGCCCGGCGACCGCGACAGGGTGGCCCACGACCCGCGGGGCTATCTGAAGGCGGAACTGCGGCAGCCCGACATCGCCCTGATCCCGCTCGACGATCCGGCCTATGCGAGCCTGCCGGGCAGCACGCCGGCCATCCAGGCCAGCATGGCGGCAAACTTCCAACGCAAGCTCGACCGCGAGCACATGGCCGCAGCCACGGCGCAGCCCGCAATGGCGAGCACCCAGGCCACGCCGGAACCGGTTGCGCCTGCCCAACCTGTTCCGCCGCCCGCGCCACCGGCCAAACCCGCGCCGCCAATCGAGGCCACGCTGTTTCGCGCCGAAGCCCAGGCGCGCCTCGACAAGGCTTTTGGCGCCGAGGCCGGCTTCGTCGAACGCCTGGTGTATTTCTGGTCGAACCATTTCTGCGTCTCCGTGGCGAAGGACAACATCGTGCGGGCGAGCGCCGGCGCCTTCGAGCGGGAAGCCATCCGCCCCTTCGTGCTCGGCCGTTTCGCCGACATGCTGATGGCGGTGGAGCGGCATCCGGCGATGCTGTTCTATCTCGACAACCAGCAATCAATCGGCCCTGATTCGCGCGCCGGCAAGAACCGCCGGCGCGGCCTCAACGAGAACCTCGCCCGCGAGATCATGGAACTGCACACGCTGGGCGTCGGCAGCGGCTATACCCAGGCCGACGTCACCAGTTTCGCACGCATCCTGACCGGCTGGACGATGGCCGGGCGCAAAGGCCAGCTGGGCGAACCCGGCAGTTCCGTCTTCAACGCCAACGCGCATGAGCCGGGCGATGCGGTGCTGCTGGGCAAGACATATCCGGCCGGCGGCATGGGTCAGGCCGAGGCGGCGCTCAACGACATCGCCCGCCATCCGGCGACGGCGCCGCACATCGCCACGGAACTTGCCCGACATTTCATAGCCGACGATCCGCCGCCCGCGGCTGTCGCGCGCCTCGCCAAGGTTTTCGCCAAGAGCGACGGCAATCTCCGGGCATTGGCGGCGACCCTCATCGACATGCCGGAGGCCTGGTCGGCGCCTCTGGCCAAGATGCGCTCGCCTTTCGACTATATCGCCGCCATCCGCCGGGCGGCCGGTCCGGGTCCGGCGAACGATCCCGGCCAGTCGCTCAATTGGCTCAATGCGCTGGGCGAGCCGCTCTGGCAACCGCCGGGGCCGAACGGTTTTTCCGACCAGGCGGACAGCTGGACCTCGGCCGAAGGCATGAAGATCCGCCTCGACATCGCCTGGCAGGCGGCCCGCCAGGTCAAGGATATCGGCAATCCCAACGACATGCTCGACGCCGTCATCGGTCCCTCCGCCTCGCCGGAAACGCGGCAAGCGGTCGCCCGCGCCGAGTCCAAGCAGCAAGGCCTGGCGCTGCTCTTGATGGCGCCCGAATTCCAGAGACGATAGCGCGAGCGACAGGTCCGGCGCCGACATGGAGACCAAGTCATGAGCCTGCTGTGTGAAACCCCTCACCCTTCCCGCCGTGCCGTGCTGATGACCGGCGGCGCGCTGTTTGCCTGGGCCTATCTGCCGCGCTTTGCCCGCGCCGCCGACAATCGCGACCCGCGCCTGATCGTCATCGTGCTGCGCGGCGCGCTCGACGGCCTGTCGGCGGTCGGTCCGATCGGCGATCCCGACTATGCCGGCCTGCATGGCGACATCGCTTTGTCGCTTGCCGGCCCGCACGCGGCATTGCCGCTCGATGGTTTCTTCGCGGTCAATCCGGCGATGCCGGTCTTTGCGCGGCTGTTCAAGGACAAGCAGGCGGCGGTGGTGCATGCGGCCGCGACCGGCTATCGCGAACGCTCGCATTTCGACGGCCAGGACGTGCTGGAAAGCGGTTTCGCCGGGCCGGGCCACGTCGCCACAGGATGGCTCAACCGGGCGCTGGAGAGCCTGCCGGCGGGCGACCGCGTGGCGACGCTCGGCGGGCTGGCCGTCGGACCATCGACGCCGCTGGTGATCCGCGGCGCGGCTCCCGTGCTCGGCTGGGCGCCGCAATCGATGCCGGCGCCAGCCGGCGACCTCGCGGCGCGGGTTCTCGACCTCTACCAGCATCGCGACCTGGTCCTGGCGATGGCGCTGCAAAACGGCCTCGATGCCGACCGCATGGCGCTCGACGACCGGCCCGGCGGCAACGCGATTAAGCCGAAGGATGGGGCGATGAAGCCGAAGGGTGGCCTCGGCAGCGCCGCCGGCATGCGGCAGGCCGCGCAAGGTGCGGCCAGGCTGATCGCGGCCGATGACGGGCTGCGTGTTGCGGCGCTTGTCTTCGACGGCTGGGATACGCATGTCAACGAAGGCGGCGCCACGGGCCGGCTCGCCACCTTGCTCGGCGGCCTCGACGGCGCCTTCGAGGAATTCGAAAAGGGTCTCGGCGAGCGCTGGAAGGACACGGCGATCGTTGCCGTCACCGAATTCGGGCGCACGGCGCGGATCAATGGGACGGTCGGAACCGATCATGGCACCGGCACGGTAGTGCTGCTCGCCGGCGGCGCGATCAAGGGCGGCCGCGTCATCGCGGACTGGCCGGGATTGAAGCCGGCGCAACTCTACCAGCAACGCGACCTCGCCCCGACCAGCGATGTCAGGGCGGTGTTGAAAGGCCTGCTCGCCGACCAGTTCGGCCTGTCCGCAGCCGTGCTCGGCGACAAGGTGTTTCCCGAGTCGGCGGGGGTGAAGCCGATGCGGGATCTCATCGCTTGAAGAAGCACGATGGCGTCACGACCGCCATCCTTGGGGAAGCGCCCACCCCGCTTCGCAGCCACCGCCGTGTCGATCCGCTCCGTGATCGCCAGCGATGGTGCCAATGATGTATCGGTCGGATTATCAAGCGGCGGCGGTACTGGGCTTGGCCGTGGGCAGCGCCTGCGAGCTGACACTCGACAGCATCAATGCGCCTGCGGCGACGGCAATTGGCAGAATGTATCTGCGAGCATGATCGAGTCCTCCAAGCGACGCCGCGACTTTCAGCGCGGCGTCGTCGAGCGTCGAGCATGTCGCCTCGGTCAGGCGGCCTCGACCTTGGCGGCCGGCGCCTCCTGCCCCCGCACCAGTTTGGTTACGCCGGCGAAGTCGAGCTTGCCGGAGCCGAGCACCGGCACTTTCGGGACGACGCGCACTTCGGCGGGCACCATCAGGTCCATGGCGCCATTGGCCTTGGCGAAGGCCAGGAACTCGGCACGTGTGGCGCCGGGAGCCTCGGTGATGAGAATGAGCTTCTCGCCCTTGCGCGCATCCGGCACGGAAGCGACCGCCGACAACGAGCCTTTCCACAATTCACCCGCCAGCGCCTCGACGGCGGCAAGGGAAATCATCTCGCCGCCGATCTTGGCGAAACGCTTGGCGCGGCCGCGAATGGTGATGAAGCCGCCCTCGTCGACCGAGACGACATCGCCGGTGTCATGCCAGCCGTCGACCAGCGGTTCCAGCACACCCGGCTTCTCGGCGCGCAGATAGCCCGACATGACATTTGGGCCGCGCACGTAGAGACGCCCGCCTTCATCCACGCCGGGTACCGGATCCAGGCGGTATTCCATGCCGGGCATGATTTTGCCGACGCTGCCGGACCTGTTGTACATCGGCGTGTTGATGGCGATCACCGGCGCCGCTTCGGTCACGCCGTAGCCCTCGAGGATACGCACCCCGAACTTCTCCATGTAGGTCATGCGCGTCGCTGCCTTGACCGGTTCCGCGCCGGCAAAACAATAGCGTATCGAGCGGAAGTCGTAGGGGTGCGCTGTGCGGGCATAGCCGCTGAGGAACGTATCGGTGCCGAAGATGATCGTCGCGTTGGAGGCGTAGATCAGTTCCGGAACGATGCGGTAGTGCAGCGGCGATGGGTAGAAATAGACCGGCACGCCCGAGATCAACGGCAGCACCGTGCCGGCCGTCATGCCGAAGGAATGGAAGATCGGCAAAACGTTGAACACCTTGTCGCCCGAGTGGAAGTCGATGCGCGAGGCCGCCTGCGCGGCATTAGCCAGGATGTTGCGATGGGTGAGCACGACGCCCTTCGGCGTGCCTTCCGAGCCTGAGGTGAATAGGATTACCGCCGGGTCGTCAGGCTTGCGCGGCGCGCGCGGTGTCGACTTGCGCAACAGGCCAAGCAGCTTGTCCTTGAGACCGATGGTTGCACGCAGATCGTCGAGCCAGACGATGTCAACCGACCGGCCGATCTCCTCGACCACCGCGCCAAGCTTGGCCTGTTCGACAAACGCGCGGGACGTGAGCACGGTCTTCACCTCAGCGGCTTTGCAGGCGGAAAGGATGTTGGCGGCACCGGCGGTGAAGTTGATCATCGCCGGCACCTTGCCGGACGACATCACGCCGAGCAGCGTGGCGCACGAGCCGTTGGCGTTGGGCAGCATGATGCCGAGCGTCTGCTGATCGGCATAAAGGTTCTGGAATTTCTCGCCGAGCACGGCGGCCGCCGTCAGCAGCTTGCCATAGCTCAGCGAGCCGGTGACCGGATCCTGCACGGCGAGCCGTTTCATGCCGCGTTCATTCGCCGTCAGGATGATCTTTTCCAGCACCGTCCTGTCGATGTCCTGGGTGCGGAAGACGAGATCCGACATGACCTGGTAGAGTGCAGACCCCGCCGCGGCGCGGCGCTTGCGGCCTTTCAGCCCCGGCGGCACTTGCAGCTTGACCGGCTCCAGTATGGTCACCTTGACCTTCGGGAGCAGACGGCGGCGCACATGCTGCGACGTCAGCCGGGAGAACGGGCTTTTCTCCAGCCCGTCGATGCGGATCGGCACGACCATCGAGCCGGTCTTGTCCGCCACCATGGCGGCGCCATCATAGACCTTCATCAGCCCGCCGGTGACGGTGATGCGGCCTTCGGGGAAAATGACCAGCGGATCGCCGCCCTGCACGATCTTGATCAGCGTGCGGGTCGACATCGGCTTGGCCGGATTGAGCGGCAAGGCACGGGCGAGCTTCATGAACGGCTTCATCCACCAGGCCTGGGCTATGGCGTAGTCGATGGCGAAGACCGGCTCCTCGTCGGTCAGCGTCAGCGCCAGCGGACCGTCGAGGAAGCTCACATGGTTGAGCGCCAGGATCGGCGCCGTGCCGGCCGCCTTGAGGTTCTCCATGCCCTCGACCTCCAGGCGCAGGAAGGCGCGGAACAGGATGGAGACGAAATCGCGGAAGGCGTTGGTCGGCAGGAATTTCAGCATCAGCCAGGCGGCGACGGCATTGGCCGCGGCGAGGCCGAACAGGATGCCGCCGGTCGAGACTTTCGTCTGGATCGCGGCGACGAGGATGCCGCCGACGGTCATGAAGCCGGCATTGACGATGCTGACCGCGGCGACGACACGGGCGCGGCGCGCCTCGGGCGACCAGGCCTGCACGGCGGCGAAGGTCGGCACCACGAGGAAGGCGCTGGCGATGGCCATGCCGGCGAGGTCGATCGCCACAGGGATGGTGTCTGGCCCGGCAAAGAACAGGGCAAGAGTTTGCGCCTTCGGCGAAGGCTGCATGCTCCAGATGGTCCAGGCCAAATGCAGGCCAAACAGCGCCAGCAGCGCCGTGCCGACCGGTGCGGGCAGCAGCACGATACGCCCCTGCGACATCCATGCGGTAATCGCCGAGCCGATGGCGATCGAGACGGCGAACACAGCGAGATAGACGGTGACGGCGATCTCGTTGCCGCCGAGCGAATCCTTGATCAAGGTCGGCAGGATCGAAAGCACGATGGCGCCGATCAGCCAGAACCATGAGGTCATCAGGCCGGCGCGCCAGATCCGCGTGTCGGTCCGCAGCTCGCTGACCTGGCGCCAGGTCGAGCGAAAGATGTTCCTGTCGATGACGAGGTCAGGTGCCGCGGAACCCGTGGGCGGAATATAGCGGCTGACGAACCAGCAGCCGACGGCCAGGGCCATCATGATCGGTCCAAACACCGTGACGCCGATGCCATCGGCCGACACGACGCCGCCGGCGATGGTGCCGCCGAGGATGGCGGCAAACGTGGCCGACTCGATCCAGGCGTTGGCCTTAGGCAGTTCCTTGCGCTCGAGGTGATCGGGCAGGATGCCGTATTTGATCGGCCCGAACAGCGCCGAGATGATGCCGAACATCAGCAGCGCCGTCATCAGCACGGGAATAGACGACAGCGCGATGCCGACGACGGAGACACCCGCGGCGGCGATCTCGGCGAATTTCAGCCGGCGCGCGATCAGCGCCTTGTCGAAGCGGTCGGCGATCTCGCCGCCAAGCGCCGACAACAACAGGAAGGGCGCCATGAAGACGGCGCCAGCCAAAGTGACCAGCGAGGCCGCCTGGTCGGCTGCCAGCGTGAAGAGGATCAGGAACACGAGCGTGTTCTTGAGGAAATTGTCGTTGAAGGCGGACAGGAACTGCGTCCAGAACAGAGGCGCAAAGCGCCGGGACAACATCAGATGCGTGTTCATGGCGATTTCCACTTGGCGGAACCCTACGGCTATTCGCCGGAGGCCCTGCGGGTTGCAGGCGCTATTTCAAGCTCAGTGATAGTCATGAGCTGGTTAAACTTCCTTACAGTGCCCGATGTCCATATCGCGGCTTTCGGTTCGCCAGAAATGAACATCGTTCATAAGCGCACCCTATCACATCTTGAACATTGTTCAAGCGAAAAATGAACGTCGTTCATTGCGCCTGGAAACGGAACCCGGAACCGGTGATGCCTCTGGTATCTCGGGGTTAGGGCGCCGAGATTGCCGCACCTGGCCCGAGCGTCGCCACTGTCTTCAGCGCGCCGTCGAGCATGTCGCCGTTTTCGTCCTTCAGCGCCGCCTCGCGCAGGCGGCGGATCCAGTCGGCGGCATCGTCGCGGCCCTTGAGCATGGCAAGCGCCGACAGCACGCGGTCGAATTTGGACTGGGCGCGAACATGGGTGTCGCTGTAGCCCTTGATCAGCCGGCGGCAGTTGAGGATTTCGACGGCCAGCGCATAGTCCTGGGGCACATGGGCGAGCGCCAGCGCGTACCAGCGATCGAGATGCGCGGTCTCGACCTTGTGCCTCAGCAGGCCGCGGCGCCAGCGGCGCAGGCCGCCGATAAACCAGAGTGCCGCAAAGCCGGCAAAGCTGTCGGTGCGGATGCGGCGGCCATGGTTGATGCGGCGGTCGAGGAAGGCGGCAAGCTTCGGCCGGCTCTCGATATAGCTGCCCAGCCCCGCCGGCATCGTGCCGCAGAACTCCTCGATGCGCGGATGAAAATATTCGGTGACCTGCAGGATCGAACCTTCCTTGACGCCGGCTTCCTTGCGCACGCGCCTGTCACGGGTCGACCGTGTTTTCAGGTCGGCGACACGGATCATGTCGTCATAGCACAGCGCGTTGGCGAGGTGCTTGGCGGCGGCGATGGACAGCGCATGGGCATGGTCGGCGCGATCCACCGCGACGGCCTTGTCCAGCCGGTCAAGATACTCGCCGCCATAGGCGATGTCCTGATAGTCGACGACCTTCCTCAGGCCCCGCAACGCCATGTCACGCACCGCCACGGGCATCAGGTCGATGCGGGCAGCGAGCGCCTGCCAGCCCTGCAGCAGGTTTTGCGGGCCGCTCACGCGCCCTGCGCCCAATGCGGATTCGACAATGGCCGGCCCTGCTGGCCTCGGCGCCGGTGCGGCCGTGCCGCGCGCCCGGTCATAGGCGGCGCCAAAGGCGGCGAGGCTGGCCTTGACGCCGCGGCCGCCGGCACTGACCGCCTGCTCGTAGCTTTCGCGCGTGAAGGGCAGTGCGTCCGAGCCCGCCAGCGCGCCAAGCAGGCTGGCCGAGATCATCGAACCATTGTCGGCGGCGATCTTTTCCATGTCGAAGGCGATGAAGCGCTTCGATGCGGATTCCGCCGTCGCATGCACCTTGGCAGATGAGGCCCGGCCGTCGCCCGGCTCGATCTTCTCCGATACCGCGGCGATGCGGTGCGAAGAGGCGATCAGCGTGGTGCGCTCCGGCGTGACGAAACCACGGATGATGGCACGGCCGGCTTCCATCAATTCGGCGGCGATCAATATGTCGACATCGCCTTGCGAGGGCGACAGCGCGAAGACCGGCAGCCGGCCGGTGTCCCGGGCCATTTCGACATAATAGATGGTGGCGCCGGTGCGCTGCGCCACGCCGGCGACCGAGGTCGATTGCGCGACATAGCCATTGCGTTCGGCGACATCGGTGATCCAGTCGGCCAGCACGCCGCCGCCCTGGCCGCCGACCGCCAGCACGGCGAGCTTGATGACGCGCTGGTCGTCCTGGGTGCCGTCCTTGGCGCGGAATGGCGGGACAGCGTCAAGCATTGGCGAACGTCAGGCGCCGGCTTTCGCGGCGGCGCTGCAGAAGGCTGATCACCGCGCGACGCGCGGATTCCAGGAAACGGTCCCAGCGGCTCGGATTGTGGACTACATCGGCGCGGTAGAAGGACGGGCAGAGTACGGCGGCATCGGCGACCTCGCCGCAATTGCCGCAGCCGACGCAGTTCTGGTCGATCGATGCCACCGGATCGTCGCGCAGCGGATCGTCGAGCGACTTCACCGACAGTGACGGGCAGCCCGACAACCGCATGCAGGCGTGGTCGCCGGTGCAGATGTCCTCGTCGACACCGAATTTCGGTTTGATCACGCGCTCGCCGCCCTTGATCGCCTTGTCGACCAGCGGCTTTTCGCGGCGCTGGCGGTTGAGCATGCATTCTGACGAGGCGACGATGACCTTCGGCCCCTTCTCCTCCGTCGTCAGCGCCTCGCGCAACGTGTCCTGCATCTTGCCGACATCGTAGGTGCGGTCGACATGGCGCAGCCATTTGACGCCCATGCCCTTCACCGCCTCGGTGATCGGATGTTTTGTCGACTTGGTCTTGTTGCCAGCGCGCGATGACAGGATGTCCTGCCCGCCGGTAGCGGCCGAATAGAAATTATCGACGATGACGATGACGCCGTCATTCTTGTTGAACACGGCATTGCCGATCGAGGAGGTCAGGCCGTTGTGCCAGAAGCCGCCATCGCCGACGAAGGAGATCGAGCGGCGCTTGGCGTCGGGCGAATTGAACGCCGACGCCGAGGCCGGCCCCAGCCCATAGCCCATGGTGGTGGCGCCGAGCTCGAAGGGCGGCATGATTGAGAACAGATGGCAGCCGATATCGGAGGCGATGTGGTGCTTGCCGAGTTCCTGCTCGACCAGCTTGGTCGCGGCGAAGATCGGCCGCTCCGGGCAGCCGATACAGAAGCCCGGCGGACGGCCCGGCACCACATTGATCAGGTCCGCGGTGTCGACGCCGTCGCCGACCTTGTTGGGCGCGCGCACTTCACCGGGCAGCAGATGCGGCGCCTCGGCGCGCAGAAAGGCGCCGATGCCGTCGAGCATGACCTGGCCGGTGTATTCGCCGGCCATCGGCAGATATTCCTTGCCGACCAGCCTGGAGCCACGCCCGGCCTTGTGCAGCATCGCCGCGAAGGCCTGCTCGATGTAATTGGGCTGGCCCTCCTCGACGACCAGCACCGCCTGCTTGCCCTCGCAGAAGGACAGGAACTCGTCGTCGATCAAGGGATAGACGGCGTTGAGCACGTAGAGCGGCACGTCCGTCTCGCCATAGGTGTCGGCAAGGCCGAGACGCTGCAAGGCGCGGATGACGGAATTGTACATGCCGCCCTGCATGACGATACCGACCGAGCCGTGGTCCGAACCGAAGAATTCGTTGATCTTGCGGCTCTTGATGAAATCGACGGCGGCCGGCCAGCGCTTCGCCACCTTCTCCTTCTCATGCAGGAAGGAGGCGGGCGGCAGCACGATGCGGCCGGTGTCGCGGCGCGGGGCTTCGAGCGCATCGGCGACCGTCATCGGCGGCCGCTTGTTGTCCTTGGCGGTGAAATGGCCGTGAACGTGGCAGCAGCGGATGCGCACCTGCAGCATGACCGGCGTGTTGGAGGCTTCCGACAGCTCGAAGCCGTCCTCCACCGCCTTGACGATCGACGGCAGGTTGGGGCGTGGATCGAGCAGCCAGACCTGGCTCTTCATGGCGAAGGCATGGCTGCGCTCCTGCATGATCGAGGAGCCCTCGCCATAGTCCTCGCCGACGATGATCAGCGCGCCACCGGTGACGCCGCCCGACGCCAGATTGGCGAGCGCATCGGAGGCGACATTGGTGCCGACGGTCGATTTGAAGGTCGCGGCACCGCGGATCGGATAATGCACCGAGGCGGCGAGCATGGCAGTGGCGGTGGCTTCGGAAGCACTCGCCTCGAAATGCACGCCGAGTTCGCCCAGAATGTCCTGCGCGTCGGCCAGCACATCCATCAGATGGCTGATCGGCGCGCCCTGGTAGCCGCCGACATAGCCGACGCCGCATTGCAGCAGCGCCTTGGTGATGGCGAGGATGCCCTCGCCGGCAAACTCCTCGCCGGCACCGAGCCTGAGTTTTTCAACTTCCTTGGCGAAAGACCGTTCGGCCATCTCTGCCTCCTTCCGTTGCCGCCGAGAACCGGCGGCGCGTACGTCTAGATGTCGTGCTTGCGAATGTTCTTGAGCATCTTCAAAAGTGTGGCGATGAGTGCCGCATATTCAGCGTCGTCGATATCGTCGAACATCGCCTCGAACGCGTCATGCATGGCCGGCCAGGCGCGAGTGAACTCGGCGCGGCCCTCATCGGTCAGGAAGACATGGCGGATGCGGCTGTCGGTGACGCCCTGTTCGCGCCGCACGAAGCCTTGCCCCTCCAGTGTGTCCAGCGTGCGGCTCAAGGTCGACTGCTCGATCACCGTATAGACCGAGAGGTCGTTGACGGTGACGCCATCGGTGACCGACAGCACGGCCAGCGTGCGCACCTGCGGAATGGTCAGGCCCTGCTTGCGGAAATCATCGCGCAAGGTGGCGTTGTAGCGGCCCATGATGCGGTTCATCAGATAGGGCGCGAATTGCTGCAGGCCGATCTGCCCGAGCGTCGAAATGCGCTGGCGCTTTTCCGCCACCTTCTGTTCCATCACAGCCTCCTCGCCAGGAGAAAGCCGGAACCGCCGCCGAGACCCGCGCCCGGGTGGGTCGAGGCGCCGATATGATAAAGCCCCTTTATGCCGGTCTGGTGGTTGCGGCTGGTCTTGAACGGCCGCCACAGGAATGACTGGTCGATGGTCGAGGAGCCGCCATAGGGATCGCCGCCGACCAGATTGATGTTCATCGCTTCAAGGTCGGTCGGCGAATAGGCTCGGCGCGCAATCACGCTGTCCTTGAAGCCATCGATGTGGCTGGCGAGGATCGCTCCAGCGCGGTCGGCATAGGCCTCGCGCAATGCGTCGGTCCATTGCCCATCAGCCGGGGCCTCCAGCTTACCGGCGGCATCGCCTTTGATGTGGCGCGGCGCCTCTGGCAGTTGCAGCCAGAGGATCGCCTTGCCTTGCGGACAGCGCGACGGGTCGAGCGCGTGCGGCTGGCCGACGCAGATGGTCGGCACTTCCGGCAGCATGCCGCGCACCGCCTCGTTGCAGGCTTTCGACACGCCATCCAGGCCCGGCGTCAGATGCAACAACGCCACCTTGTCCAGTCCTCCGCCGCGCCATGCCGGCGGCTTGTCGAGGGCGTAGTGGATCTGGAAGTTGCCTTTGCCGTAACGGTATTTCCGCGTTGCCTCGATGTCGGCTTTGGGCGCCTCGCTGCCTAGCAGCCGGCCATAAAGCTGCGTCGGCGTCACCGAGCAGATGATGCTCTTCTTCGCATGGACCGTTTCGCCCGAGGCCAGCCGCACACCGGTGGCGCGACCACCAGCCAGGATGATGGAGGCGACGTCCGCTTCGGTGGAGATGACGCCGCCGCGCTCGATGATCAATGCCTCGAAGGCCGACAGCAGGTTCCTTGCCCCGCCCTTGACGATCGGGGCGCCCGCGGCTTCGAGCGCGAAGGCGATCACCTTGGCGATCTGGCCGGAGAAGGCATCTTCCGGCCCGAGCCCGGCATGCAGCACCCAGGGCGCCCAAAGCGCACGGATGGTTTCGGACTGGTAGGTGCTTTCCAGCCAGCCGCGTGCCGGCGCCAGAGCGTCGCCGAGAAAGGCGGCAAGGCCGCGCGGGCCGCGCCGCCAGGCATCGCCGGCCAAAAGCTTGGCCGTCGGATAGGACCACAGGCTGCCGCCGAGCAGGCCGAACAGCAGGCCGGCATTGCGTTCGATGCCACCGACGTCGTCGGCGTGGCGGTCGCCATCACCCGCCGCGATCGCATTGAGGGCGGCGACGTTGGCGGCGCGGTCGGTGCTGAGCACCGCGTGGCTGCCGTCCGGCCGCAGCACGCCGGTCGGCGTGGCCGTGTGGCAGAACTCCAGCCCGTGCCGGGCGAGGTCGCCGCCCAATGCCGCAAAGGCCGGCGAGGTGATGAACAGCACGAAGGTCGTCGCCATCACATCGTGTATGAAGCCGGGCGCGGTGATCTCCTCGGTGCGCATGCAGCCGCCGATGCGGTCGTTGCGTTCGAGGACGAGCACCTTGGCGCCCTTGCCGCCAAGCATCGCCGCGCAGACCAGCGCGTTGATGCCGCTGCCGACGATGATGTGATCGGGCGCTTTCATTGGGGAGTGCCCTTGGATGACGGGAGGCCAATCGGGCTAAGCCGCGTTCCTTCGCGCCCCCCTCTGGACAGAGGGGGGCGCCGTAGAACGCTGACGTCACAAGACGGTCTTCCCCACTTCGTCATCGAAGTTTTGCCCTCGACCATGATCTTCTCCCGAAGACCGCCACCTCGCCTATTGCCCCGAGACCAGCGCCAGCGCGCGGATCGGGCTGCCAGTGCCGTGCTCGATCTTGAGCGGCGCCGCGATCAGGATGGCGCCCTTCGGCGGCAGCTGGTCGAGGTTGCACAGGCTGGCGAGGCCGTAGCGGTTGGCCTTGTGCATCAGCGTGTGCGCCGGGAATGGCGGCTCCATGCCGCCCGCCTTGCCGGCGTCGGTTCCGATCGTCTCCGAGCCCCAGCCCTTGATGTCCTTGGCTATCAGATACTGGATGGCTTCGGCCGTCGGGCCGGGCGTATGCGGGCCGGTCTCGTTGGCGTTGAGGAACTCGGCTTCCGAACCGTTGCGCTTGTACCAGTCGGTGCGCATCACCACCCACTCGCCGGCGTTGATGGCGCCGTGCTTGGCTTCCCACGCCTTGATGTGGTCGACGGTGAGCAGGAAATCGTGGTCGGCGGCGGCTTCCTTGGAGCAGTCGATGACATTGACCGGGCCGACAAAGTTCTGCGCCGGAATGGTATCGGTGGCGCCGTCCGGATAGTCCTTGCCGGTGATCCAATGCTGCGGCGCATCGAAATGCGTGCCGGAATGCTCGCCGAGCTTCAGCCAGTTCCACGCCCACCAAGGGCCGTTCTTGTCATAGCGGGAAATCGAATGGATCTCGACCTTGGGCGTGTCGACGGCGAGTTCCGGTGGCAGCTTGATCAGCGGCGTGTCCGGTCCGAGCGGCGCCGACAGGTCGACCACCTTGATGGCCCCTGAAAGCAGCCGGCCGGCGACTTCGCCGAGGAGTTTTTGCGTATCCATGTTTGTGTTCCCTCTTTTGTGGTGATGATCGAGGCTCGTCTCGGCCCTTAATATCCTACTAGACGAAAACATATGCATCTGCAATTATCTTTAAGCATAAAGGAAATGGGAACGGGGCGTGAGCGAGTTCGACGCGATCTTTGTCGGGGCGGGCCACAACAGTCTGGCATGCGCCGCGCATCTGGCGCTCAAAGGCTGGAAAACCGGGATTTTCGAGCGCAATTCCACGATTGGCGGCGCCGTCCAGACCCGCGAATTCACCCTTCCCGGTTTCCGCCACGACTTCGGCGCGATGAATCTGAGCCTCTTTGCCGGCTCTGTCTTCCACCGGAAATATGCAAATGAATTGAAAGCGCAGGGCCTGGAATTCGCTCCGGTCGCCGACTGTTTCGCCAGCGCCTTTCCGAACGGACGCTGGTTCGGCGTCAGCAACGATCTGGAAAAGACCGCCACGCGCATGGCCGCTTTCTCCACCGCCGATGCCGCGACATGGCGCGGGCTTGTTGCCGCCTTCCCGGCCGAGGCCGAACATCTGTTCCGGCTGCTGGGCTCGCCGATGAGCGCCCGCGCGCTGGCCGGCTCGGCGTGGAAGCTGTGGCGCAAGAAGGGCATATCCGGCGCGCTCGACACGGGAAGGCTGTTGCTGTCGTCACCCCGCGCGTGGCTGGAGGAGACTTTCGAGTCGCCTTATGTGCGGGCGACGCTCGCCACCTGGGGCATGCATCTCGACTTCGCCCCCGACATCGCCGGCGGTGCGGTGTTCCCCTATCTGGAATCGATGGCCAACCAGAGCTTCGGCATGGTGCTGGGCAAGGGCGGCGCCGACACCATCATCCGGGCGCTGGCCGGCATGGTGACGTCCGCCGGCGGCAAGATCGTCACTGGCGCGGAAGTGGCCGAGATCACCGTTTCCGCCGGCAAGGCGACCGGGGTGCGGCTTGTTTCCGGTGAGACCCATACAGCCACCAAGGCCGTCATCGCCGGCGTCGCGCCAAAGGCGCTGACCGGCACGCTGCTGCCGGGGGGTTCCGGCAATGCCGGCTTCGATACGGCGATGAAGAAGTTTCGGTATGCGCCGGGTACGATGATGATCCACCTGGCGCTGGACGACCTGCCGGACTGGCGCGCCGGGTCTGAGTTGCGGCAGTTCGCCTATGTGCATCTGTCGCCCTCGCTCGACGCCATGTCGCGCACCTATCAGCAGGCAATGGCCGGCATGCTGCCGGACGAACCGGTGCTGGTCGTCGGCCAGCCAAGCGCGATCGATCCGTCACGCGCGCCGCGGGGCAAGCATGTGCTGTGGGTGCAGGTGCGCATGCTGCCCGCCGAGATAACAGGCGATGCTGCCGGCAAGATTGCGCCCGCGCATTGGGATCAGGTCAAGGACGCCTATGGCGATCGCGTGCTCGACATCATCGAGACTTATGCGCCCGGCCTGCGCGCCAAAATCCTCGGCCGGTCCGTGTTCTCGCCCATCGACCTCGAGCGCGAGAACCCGAACCTGGTCGGTGGCGACCAGGTTTGCGGCAGCCACCATCTGGCGCAGAACTTCTTGTTCCGCCCGGCGCGCGGCTATGCCGGCTGGAACACGCCGGTCGGCAATCTGCATCTGACGGGAGCCGCGACATGGCCGGGTGCCGGGACCGGTGCGGCCTCGGGTTTCATGCTCGCGCAACAGCTTGGCGGGAGGTAGGCTCCGACGATTTTATCGAGGTGACGAGGGGCAAGGCGCTGCTGCCCACGAAGCCTGAACCAATGAACGGATAGTGCCGCGCAAAGACAATAACCAACAAGGGGAACGACCATGAAAATCAACAGACGCGAATTGCTGGGATACAGTGCCGCGGCACTCGGCGTGGCCGCGGTTGGCCTGCCGAAAATAGCCAAGGCGGCGGCCGGCGAACTGACCATCGCATACAATGTCAACCTGCCGTCCTGGGATCCGACCACTGGGCCCTCGGCCGTCAACCCGACGATCCAGGGCCTCTACCAGTCGGTGTTCGACCAGTTTATCCCGCAGAAGCCCGACCTGTCCTTCGCCCCTGGCCTGCTCACCGAATGGGGCTGGAACGACGACCGCACCAAGGTGATGATGACGGTGCGCGAGGGCGTGAAATGGCATGACGGCTCACCCTTCACGCCCGAGGACGTTGTCTGGTCGCTGCAGCGCGCGGGCGACGAGAAGACCGGCAACCCGATCCAGTTCGTCTGGAAGAACGTCAGCAACTTCAAGATCGACGGCAACAAGATCACTGGCGACGTGGTGCAGTTCGACCCGGTCTATTTCAAATGGATGTCGTTCCTGACCGGCTACATCCTGCCGAAGGCCTATTATGAGAAGGTCGGCGCCGAAGGCTTCGAGAAAGCGCCGATCGGCACCGGCCCCTACATGGTGGAAAAGTTCGAGCGCAACGCCTTCCTGCGGCTGAAGGCCAATCCGAACTATTGGGGCGGCAAGCCGGCTTTCGAGAATGTGACGATCAAGTTCGTCACCGACGCGGCGAGCCGCGTCGCCGAGATCGAATCCGGCTCCTCGCAGGTGACGCTCGAAATCCCCTACGAGGAATATGACCGCCTGATCGCCAAGGGCGGACTTGCCGGCTCGATCAAGAATGTTTCCGACATCGGCATGATCTTCTTCAACGACATCGAGGCGATGCTGGACAAGAACGTGCGCCAAGCAGCCGTGATGGCGGTGGACAAGGAGCTTCTGGTCAAGCGGCTGCTGCGCGGCTACGGCCAGCCGATCGCCACGCTGGAGACGCCGGAATACACGGCCTACGATGCGTCGATCAAGGTCGAGCACAATCCGGAAAAGGCCAAGGAGTTGCTTGCAGCCTCCGGCTATTCGCCGGAAAAGCCGGTCAAGTTCACCATCCAGACGACCAAGGGCTTCAAGCCCAAGGATTATGAGATGATCCAGGCGATCGTCGGCATGTGGCGCAAGGTCGGCATCGAAGCGACGATCGAAGTCTACGAGATCGCCAAGCACTACGAACTGCGCGCCGCCGACAAGCTGGCGCCGGCGGCCTTCTACAATTGGGGCAACGCCATCGGCGACCCGACGACCTCGACCGGCTTTGCCATGTACGGGCCGAGCCCGCACTCGGTGTGGGACAGCCAGGACCTGATCGACATGATCAACCCGCTGTGGGGCGAGAAGGACGAGGCCAAGCGCATCGCCGGCTGGAAGGCGGTCGACAAATACATCGCCGAGCAGGCCTATGTGCTGCCGCTTATGCAGTATGCGCAGCCGATCGTGCATGCCAAGGGCGTCAAGGTGGTGCAGCATGTCTCCGGCGCGTTGCTGCCGGCACTGATGACCCCGGCCTGAGACTGACGACAAGGCACGCTGTTCCAAGACAGCGTGCAACTTACGCAGGCCCCCTCATCTGGCCCTTCGGGCCACCTTCTCCCCTCGGGGAGCAGGTGGCCGCCAAGCGGCCGGATGAGAGGGCGTTTCGCTTAACCGATCACTGAGACAGGCCGGGCTTCAGCCAGCATGCTCCTGCAAAGATTCCTGATCCGTCTTCTGACGATGCTGATCACGCTGTTCGGCGTGGCCATCGTCGTTTTCGTCGTGATCCGCGTCGCGCCCGGCGATCCGATCGCCATGATGCTGCCGCCCGGCGCGACGGATGACGACATCGCCCGCCTGCGCGCGCTCTACGGGCTCGACAAGACCATCGTGCAGCAATTCTTCATCTGGTTGTCCGGCGTTGTCCGGGGCGATTTCGGCACCTCGATTTCGCTGCGGCAGGACGTGCTCGGCCTCGTCTTCAACCGGCTGCCGGCGACGCTGGAACTGGCCATCGTCGCGCTGATCATGGCGGTGGCGATCGGCGGTACGACGGCGGTCCTCGGCGCCAGAGAACGCGGCACGGCGGTGGAGGCAGGCATCGACATCGCCAGCGGGGCGGCACTTTCCATTCCCGATTTCCTGTGGGGCCTGGTGCTGATCCTGTTGTTCGGCGTGCTGGTGCCGATCTTCGACATTTCCGGCCGTGTGTCGCCGCAGCTCGACCTGCCCTTCGCCACCCAGTTCTATTTCTTCGAGAGCCTGCTGCGGCTGCGCTTCGACCTGACCTGGGACCTGTTGAAGCACATGCTGATGCCGGCGGTGGCGCTGGCGCTGCCGCTGGCGGCGATCATCTCGCAACTGCTGAAACAGTCGCTGAAGGAAGTGCTCGACCTCGACTATGTCGTGCTGGCGCGGGTCAAGGGTTTTTCCGAGACGCAGGTCATCCTGCGAGAGGCGCTGAAGAACGCCGCCCTGCCGACGCTGACCCTGGTCGGCGTGCAGTTCACCTTCCTGATCGGCGGCACCGTCATCGTCGAGCGGCTGTTTTCCTATGAAGGCCTCGGCAACATGGCGATCGATGCCGTCATCAACCGCGACCTGCCGCTGATCCAGGGCATCGTGCTGGTCTTCGCGCTGCTGTTCGTGCTGATCAATCTCGTGGTCGACATGATGTATGCCCTGCTCAACCCGAGGCTGCGCCATGGATGAGGCCCGCACATCAAGACGCGGACCGAGCCCCAGGCTGTGGCTCGCCGGCGGCTGGCTGCTGCTGGCTCTGCTGGCGGCGATCTTCGCGCCGCTGGTGGCGCCGCAGGATCCACTGGCGCAGGATCTGATGCTGGAGCGGCTGCCGCCCTTCTGGCTTGATGGCGCCGAGCCCGGCTATTGGCTGGGCACCGACAGCCTCGGCCGCGATCTGTTGTCCCGGCTGATCTTCGGCGGCCGTATCGCCTTCATCGTCGCTTTCGCGGCGGCCATCGCCGCCTGCCTCGTCGGCTCGACGCTCGGGCTGATCGCAGGCTATTTCGGCGGCTGGGCCGACCGCATCATTTCGCGCGTCGTCGATATCTGGATGGCGTTTCCGCCGGTGCTGTTCGCCATCCTCTTGGTCGCTGTGCTCGGCACCGGCCTCAGCTCCGTCATCCTGGCGATCGCCATCATCGACTGGACGCGCTTCTGCCGGGTGATCCGCGCCGAGGCGATGGGCCAGTCGCGCATGGACTATGTCGAGAATGCCCGCATCGCCGGCTATGGCCGCATCGGCATCATGCTGCGCGAAGTGCTGCCCAATGTGGTGCCGTCGATCGTGGCGCTTTTGTCGCTGGAGATGGGCATCGCCGTCATCGTCGAGGCGATCCTGTCCTTCGTCAATCTGTCGATCTCGACCGACGATCCGACCTGGGGCAGCATCATCGCCGAGGGCCGGCTGTCGATCCATCAGGCCTGGTGGGTGCTGGTGTTTCCGCTGATCACGCTGATCCTCACCGTGCTGTCGTTCAGCCAGTTCGGCGAAGCGCTGAAGGCCCGTTTCGACCCGGTGCTGCGATGAGCGCCTGTCTCGACATCGCCAATCTCAGCGCCGTGCTGCCGAACGGCCAGCGCGTGCTGCGCTCAGTGTCGCTTGCCGTGCAACCCGGCGAGGTGCGCGCACTGGTCGGCGAGAGCGGCGCCGGCAAGACGATGATCGGCAAGGCGGTGCTCGGCGTGTTGCCGTCGAGCGTGCGGCTCGTCGAAGGCGACATGCTGCTCGAGGGCGAAGACCTCGGCAGGCTTCAGCCCAAGGCACGGCGCACGCTGATCGGCGCCCGCACCGCGCTGATCCCGCAGGATCCGCTGACCGCGCTCAACCCGTCGCGCCGCATCGGTCCGCAGATGACCGACCGGCTGGTGCGCATTCTCGGCTGGAGCGGCGAGAAGGCCGATCGGCGCACCCGGCAGTTGCTGGACGAGGTGCAGATCCGCGATCCCGAGCGCGTGCTGAAAAGCTATCCGCACGAGCTGTCCGGCGGCATGCGCCAGCGCGTGCTGATCGCGGCCGCCTTCGCCGCCGAACCCCGGCTGATCGTCGCCGACGAGCCGACGACGGCGCTCGACGTCACCGTGCAGAAGCAGATCCTGCGCCTGATCGCCGCGTTGCAGCGCGAGCACGGCACCGCGATCCTGTTCGTCACCCACGATCTCGGCGTCGTCGCCAAGATCAGCCAGAAGGTCTCGGTGCTCTATGCCGGTAAGGTGGTGGAGGAAGCCGATACGGCAGCGCTCTTCGCCGCCCCTCAGCACGCCTATACGCGGGCGCTGATGGCGGCGACGCCGCGCTATACCGACCCTTTCGCCTCGCTGAAACCCGTGGACGGAGCGGTGCTGGCTGGGCTTGCCGCCGAGATCGCAGCAGCAGACCTGGCGTGGAGGCGGCCGCATGGTTGAGCCGCTGTTTTCCGTACGCGGGCTGAAGGTCGCCTTGCCCGACATGACGCGCAAGCCGCTGATCGGCCGTGCGCCTTTGGCCGAAATCCTGAAAGGGTTCGACTTCGACTTGCCGAAGGGCTCGGTGACCGGCATCGTCGGCGAATCCGGTTCCGGCAAGTCGACACTCGGTCGTGCCCTGGTGCGCCTGCTGGAGCCCAGCGCCGGCAGCATCGGCTTCGACGGCCGCGACATCACGCATCTGCCGGAAGCGGAGTTGCGGCCGTTGCGCCGCAATCTGCAGATGATCTTCCAGGATCCGATGTCGTCGCTCAATCCGCGCCGCACCATCGCCAGCATCATCGCCGCGCCGCTCAAGCAGAACGGGCTTGGCGACAATCTGAAGGCGCGCGTCGCCGAGGCGCTGCAGCGGGTCGGCCTGCCGCAGAGCTTTGCCGGCCGTTACCGCCACGAACTGTCTGGCGGCCAGCGCCAGCGCGTTGGCATTGCGCGCGCTCTGGCGCTGTCGCCGAAATTCGTGCTGGCCGACGAGATAGTCTCCGGCCTCGACGTGTCGACGCAGGCGCAGATCCTGACCCTGCTGGAGAAGCTCGCAGCCGACATGGGCCTGACCGTCGCCTTCATCAGCCACGACCTGTCGGTCATCCGGCGGCTGTGCCGGCAAGTCATCGTCATGCGCGAAGGCATGATCGTCGAAGCCAGCGCCACCGACGCCTTGTTCGACAATCCCAGGCAGGCCTACACGCGCGACCTCATCGGAGCCATTCCGCTGCCCGAAATCGACGCCGGCTGGCTGGACATTCCTGCCGCCGCCAAGGCCCCGACATGAATGCATACACATGCCGAAAAGCGGGGTTCGGACATGCGACCGCAAAGACCCAGGTCCCGCCAATGGAGAGGACTGACATGAAGACGATACTTCGAAATGCAACGCTTGCCGCCGCTGTCCTTGGCGGCGCCGGCATGGCCTCGGCCGATTCGATCCCCGGCATGCGCGGCCACGATCACACCGGCATCACCGTCCCCGACATGAAGCAGGCGGTCGACTTCTTCACCGAGGTGGTCGGCTGCAAGAAGGCAATGTCGTTCGGCCCGTTCGCCGATGACAAGGGTACCTTCATGCAGGACCTTCTGGGCGTCGATCCCAAGGCCGTCATCGAGCAGGTCACCATGGTGCGTTGCGGCTATGGCTCGAACATCGAGCTGTTCAAATACACCGCGCCCGACCAGAAGGATCTGACGCCGAAGAACAGCGACATTGGCGGCTTCCATATCGCCCTCTATGTCGACGACGTTGCCGCCGCCAAAGCCTATCTCGATGGCAAGGGCGTCAAGACACGCATGGGGCCCCTGCCGGTCAAGCAAGGGCCCGCCGCCGGCCAGACCATTCTCTATTTCCAGGCGCCCTGGGGATTGCAGCTGGAAGCGATCAGCTACCCCGACGGCATGGCCTATGAGAAGGGTGCCGAGACGGTGCTGTGGAGCCCGAAGAACCCGGAAAAGTGACCCTTGGCGCGCGCTTGCGGGGCGACACGCAAGCGCGCTGCCCGGTATCGGCATAATGATTTCGACATAAAACTTTAAGCTTGAAATATTTTGCCGCCGGCGCGATACTCACCAGGCAGCAAGCGAAGAGGAGATCGCACAGATGAAGGTTGCGGTTCTCGGCGGCGGTCCAGCCGGCCTCTACTTTGCCATATCGATGAAGCTCAGGGACGCCGCGCACGATGTGACGGTGTTCGAGCGCAACCGCGCCGACGACACGTTCGGCTGGGGCGTCGTGCTGTCGGCCGAAACGCTTGAGAACCTCGCCAAGAACGATCCGGTCAGCGCCGTCTGGATCAAGAAGCATTTTGCCTATTGGGACGACATTGCCGTCATTCATGACGGCGTGCGCACGGTCTCGTCAGGTCACGGTTTCTGCGGCATCGGCCGCAAGCGGTTGCTGATCCTTTTGCAGCGTCGCGCCCGCGAGCTCGGCGTCAAGCTGATGTTCGAGACCGATATCGCCGATCCCAAGCCTTACATGGAGTCTCATGATCTAGTCGTCGCCGCGGACGGGCTGAATTCCAGGGCGCGCAACACCTTCGTCGACATCTTCAAGCCGGACATCGACACCCGCAAATGCAAGTTCGTCTGGCTCGGCACCAACCAGAAATTCGACGACGCCTTCACCTTCATCTTCGAGAAGACCGAGCATGGCTGGGTGTGGGCGCATGCCTACCAGTTCGACAGTGAGACCGCGACCTTCATCGTCGAATGCAGCGAGCAGACCTGGGCTGCCTTCGGCTTCGGTGTGATGACGCAGCAGGAATCGATCGCGGTGTGCGAGCGCATCTTCGCCAGGCATCTCGGCGGCCACGCGTTGATGACCAATGCCAACCACATCAGGGGTTCGGCCTGGATCAATTTCCCGCGCGTGCTGTGCGAACGCTGGTCGTACAAGAACCTGGCGCTGATGGGCGACGCGGCGGCATCGGCGCATTTCTCGATCGGCTCCGGCACCAAGCTGGCGCTGGAAAGCGCGGTCGCGCTGGCCGAGTATGTGGAAACCGAGCCGGATCTCGATGCCGCGTTCCGCAAATATGAGGACGCACGGCGAACCGAGGTGCTTAAGCTGCAATCGGCGGCGCGCAATTCGCTCGAATGGTTCGAGGAGGTCGAGCGCTATCTTGGCCTCGATCCGGTGCAGTTCAACTATTCGCTGCTGACCCGCTCGCAGCGCATCAGCCACGAGAATTTGCGGCTGCGCGATGCCGAATGGCTGGGGGGTGCCGAAGAATGGTTCCAGCGCCAGGCGGGTGCCGGCGGCAACAGGCTGCGCCGGGCGCCGATGTTCGCGCCGTTCAAGCTGCGCGACATGAAGCTGCAGAACCGCGTCGTCGTCTCACCGATGGCGCAGTACAAGGCCGTCGACGGCTGCCCGACCGACTGGCATTTCACCCATTATGCCGAGCGCGCCAAGGGCGGCGCCGGACTCGTCTATATCGAGATGACCTGCGTCAGCCCGGAAGGCCGTATCACGCCCGGTTGTCCCGGCTTCTACGCGCCCGAGCACGAGGTGGCCTGGAAGCGGCTGCTGGACTTCGTCCACACAGAGACCGAGGCCAAGATCTGCGCCCAGATCGGCCATTCCGGCGCCAAGGGCTCAACCCGTGTCGGCTGGGAAGGCACCGACGTGCCCCTGGTGTCGGGCAACTGGCCTGTCATGGCGGCCTCGGCGATCGCGTGGTCGCCGCAGAACCAGGTGCCGAAGGCGATGGATCGCGCCGACATGGACAAGGTGCGCGACGAGTTCGTGGCCTCGGCCGAGATGGCCGACCGCTGCGGCTTCGACATGCTGGAGATCCATGCCGCGCACGGCTATCTCTTGTCGTCCTTCATCACCCCGGTCACCAACCGGCGCACCGACGCCTATGGCGGCGCGCTGGAAAATCGCATGCGCTATCCCCTGGAAATCTTCCACGCCGTGCGCGCCGCTTGGCCGGCGGAGAAGCCGATCTCGGTGCGCATTTCAGCCAATGACTGGGTCGGCATCGAAGGCGTCACACCCGCCGACGCAGTCGAGATCGCGCGGCTGCTGCATGAGGCCGGCGTCGACATCTGCGACGTGTCCGCCGGCCAGACCTCAACGGCGGCAAAACCCGTTTACGGCCGCATGTTCCAGACACCGTTCTCGGACCGCATCCGCAACGAGGTCGGCATGGCGACGATGGCGGTCGGCAACATCTACGAGCCGGACCATGTCAACTCGATCCTGATGGCCGGCCGCGCCGACCTGGTGGCGCTGGCACGGCCGCACCTTGCCGACCCGTACTGGACGCTGCACGCGGCGGTGACGCTCGGTGACCGCGGCGTGAAATGGCCGGATCCCTATCTGCCCGGACGCGACCAGATCTACCGGCTGGCCGAGCGCGATGCCGCCGCGGGGCTGAAAGTATGACGGCGGCACCAGCGATCTCCGGCAAGCATGCGCTGGTCACTGGCGGTGGCTCCGGTGTCGGCCGGGCCATCGCGCTGGCGTTGGCTGGTACCGGCATCGACGTGACCGTCTGCGGCCGGCGCGACGCCGAGCTTGCCAAAGTGGCCGGCGAAAGCGACCGTATCTTCGGCATCGCCGCCGATGTCACCAATGAGGTGTCGATGGCCTCGCTCTACCAGAGGGCGGAATCCGAGCGCGGGCCGTTCGACATCGTCATTGCCAATGCCGGCATGGCCGGCAGCACACCGGCGCACAAGACCACGCTCGCCGACTGGCAGAAGACGCTCGACGTCAACCTGACCGGCGCCTTCCTGACGGTGAAGCCGGCGCTGGCCGGCATGGCCGCGCGCAAGACAGGACGGATCATCTTCATTGCCTCAACGGCAGGGCTGAAAGGCTACGCTTACGTGGCACCTTACGTGGCGGCCAAGCATGGCGTCGTCGGGCTGATGCGGGCGCTGGCGGCGGAGACCGCGAAATCCGGCGTCACCGTCAACGCTGTGTGCCCGGGCTTCGTCGAGACCGATATGCTGGAAGAATCCATCCAGCGCATCGTTGAAAAGACCGGCCGCTCGGCCGGCGAGGCGCGGGCGAGCCTTGCCTCGACCAACCCGCAAGGCCGCTTCATCCAGCCGCAGGAAGTCGCCGCCGCCGTGCTGTGGCTGTGCGGCGAGGCAGCGTCATCGATCACCGGACAGGCAATTTCCATCTCAGGAGGCGAAACATGGTAGCCGGCCCCCTGCCCGCACCGTCGGGACCCGGCAAGGACCGTCTGCGTCTGTGGATCAGGCTGCTGCGCGCCTCGCGCACGATCGAGGCCGAACTGCGCGAACGCCTGAAGAAAGAATTCGATACGACCCTGCCGCGCTTCGACGTGATGGCGGCCCTCTATCGCGTGCCTGAAGGCATGCTGATGAGCGACCTGTCGCGCTTCCTGCTGGTCTCCAACGGCAATGTCACCGGCATTGTCGACCGGCTGGTTTCCGAAGGACTGGTCGCTCGGGCCCGCCGCAATGGCGACCGCCGCACCTCCATGGTGCGGCTGACCGAGGAAGGCACCAAATCCTTTGCCACCATCGCCGCCGCCCATGAGGGCTGGATCGGCGAATTGCTGGGCAAGGTCAGCGAGGAGGATGCGCGCCGGCTGACCGGCATGCTGACCTCGTTCCGCAGCAACTGGGAGGGACGCGAATGACCGGGATGGCCGGGCTGAAGCCGAAGCATTTCCTGTGGGAGGTCGAAGGCAGGATCGCCAAGATCCGGCTCGACCGGCTGGAGCGCAAGAACCCGCTGACCTTCGACAGCTATGCCGAACTGCGCGACACCTTCCGCGACCTCGTCTATGCCGACGATGTCGACGCCGTGGTGTTCCTCTCCAATGGCCGCAATTTCTGCTCCGGCGGCGATGTCCACGACATTATCGGCCCGCTGGTCAAGATGGACATGAAGCAGCTCCTCGCCTTCACCCGCATGACCGGCGATTTCGTCAAGGCGATGCTGAACTGCGGCAAGCCGATCATCGCCGCCGTCGACGGCGTGGCGGTCGGCGCCGGCGCCATCATCGCCATGAGCTCCGACATCCGCATCGCCACGCCTGAGGCCAAGACCGCCTTCCTGTTCACCCGCGTCGGCCTTGCCGGCTGCGACATGGGCGCCTGCGCGATCCTGCCGCGCATCATCGGCCAGGGCCGCGCCGCCGAACTGCTCTACACCGGCCGCACCATGACTGCCGCCGAGGGCGAGCGGTGGGGGTTCTACAACAGGCTGGTCGATGCGGCCTCGCTCGAGGCGGACGCACTCGACATGGCGGCGCGCATCGTCTCCGGCCCGACCTTCGCCCACGGCATCACCAAGACGCAGCTCAACCAGGAATGGTCGATGGGCCTCGACCAGGCGATCGAGGCGGAAGCGCAGGCACAGGCGATCTGCATGCAGACGCGCGATTTCGAGCGCGCTTACAAGGCGTTCGTCGACAAGCAGAAGCCGGTGTTCGAGGGGAATTGAGATGTTTTCTTCGCTCAAGAAGGACTTGCCGGCGGGGCAGCGCCCCCCTCTGTCCTGCCGGACATCTCCCCCACTTGGGGGGAGATTGGCAGCTTGGGCGCCGGCTCCCGTCTTGCAACGCTGGCGATTGGCGAATGCGGCAATAATAGCCGATCTCCCCCCTTGTGGGGGAGATGTCCGGCAGGACAGAGGGGGGCGTCATAGAGCGCAACACTCCATGTGCTGCGGAGGCCAGCATGCCTGACCGTTCCTTCCTCAACTGGCCCTTTTTCGAGAACCGCCATCGCGAACTCGCCGAGAGCCTGGAAGCATGGTGCGCAAGAAATCTCCCCGTCAGCCACCATGACGTCGATGCCGCCTGCCGCGCGCTGGTGCAAAAACTTGGCCGCGACGGTTGGCTGAAGCCGACCGCTGTTGACACCGACAATCCCGGCCCGCTCGATGTCCGCACTTTGTGCATCACGCGCGAGACGCTTGCCCGCCATGACGGGCTCGCCGATTTCGCCTTTGCCATGCAGGGGCTGGGCACCGGCGCGCTCAGCCTGTTCGGCACGGCCGACCAGCAGCAATGGCTGGCGAAAACGCGGGCCGGCAAGGCGATCTCGGCCTTCGCCCTGTCGGAACCGCGCTCCGGCTCCGATGTCGCCAACACCGAGATGACGGCGACCCGCGACGGCGACAGCTATGTGCTCACCGGCGAGAAGACCTGGATCTCCAATGGCGGGATCGCCGATCTCTACATCGTCTTTGCCCGCACCGGCGAGGCGCCGGGCGCCAAGGGACTTTCCGCGTTTATCGTGCCTGGCGACATTGCGGGCCTCGGCATCGCCGAGCGCCTCGAAGTGATCGCGCCGCATCCGCTGGCGCGGCTTTCCTTCGATCAGGTCCGTGTCCCCATCTCGGCCCTGATCGGCAAGCCAGGTGACGGCTTCCGCATCGCCATGTCGGTGCTCGACGTGTTCCGCTCGACCGTCGGTGCGGCAGCGCTCGGCTTTGCCCGCCGGGCGCTGGAAGAAAGCATCAGCAGAGTGGCCGAGCGCAAACTGTTCGGCGCACCGATGGCCGATTTGCAGATGGTGCAGGGTCACATCGCCGACATGGCCCTCGACGTCGATGCGGCGGCGCTTCTGGTCTACCGCGCCGCCTGGACCAAGGACATGGGCGCGGCGCGGGTGACACGCGAGGCGGCGATGGCAAAACTGTTCGCCACCGACAAGGCGCAGGAGGTGATCGACAAAGCGGTGCAACTGCATGGCGGCGACGGCGTGCGCAAAGGCCACATCGTCGAAAGCCTGTATCGCGAGATCCGCGCGCTGCGCATCTACGAGGGTGCCTCCGACGTGCAGAAGGTGGTCATCGCGCGGCAAGTGATGGGCGCGGCCTGACGGCGGGAAAATTGACGGGCATTCGATTTTGAGACTTGGTTTCAGGAATACCGGGAGGCTTCAAATGCATGAGATTCTGCAGCCGGAAGGCTGGGCCAAACCGGTCGGCTACGCCAATGGCGTCGCGGCGCGTGGACGGCTCATCTTCGTCGGCGGACAGGTCGGCTGGAACGGGCAGTGCCAGTTCGAAACCGACGACTTCGTCGGCCAGGTGCGGCAGACGCTGCAAAACATCGTCGCTGTGCTGGCCGAGGCCGGTGCCGAGCCGCGGCACATCACCTCGATGACCTGGTATTTCACCGACAAGGCCGAGTATCTCGCCAATCTCAGGGGGCTCGGCGAAGCCTATCGCGAGGTGATCGGCCGACATTTCCCGGCGATGGCCGCCATGCAGGTGATGGCGCTGGTCGAGGACCGCGCCAAGGTGGAGATCCAGGCCACCGCTGTGATACCGGACGAACTCGTTCGTCCGGACTAAGTTACCCGCAGACCAGCCTTCCTCAAAATCGGCAGCACGTGGTCGCAGAAATAGGGCAGCTCCTGCGTGTAGTTGACGAAGGAGAGCGCGATGCCCTGATAGCCGTTCCCGGCAATGGCGGCCATGTCGGCGGCGATCGTTTCGGGTGTTCCGACCAGCGGATAGGTGCCGGCCCCGCCGGCGAAGCGTTGGCGGTACCGGTCATAGGCGTGCGGGTCGTGCGACTGCGAGAATTCCTTCTTGCCAGCCATATGGGCGTCGACCGCGTCATGGTCGGCCAGATCAACCGCGTAACGCATGTAATAGGCCTGCGCCTCCTCCATGGTCGGGCGGCAGACGACATGCGCCACGGTGTAGACGCCGACATCGCGGCCGGCCTTGTCGGCGCGCTCGCCGATATCGGCGACATGCTTGCCGGCATCGCTCATCTCGGAAAAGGTCGTGAACAGATAATCGCACCGGGCGGCGGCGAAGTCGCGGCCCGGCCCGCCGAAAGCGGCATTCATAGTCACCGGGCGAGGAAGCTGCAGACTGGCCGGCCGGCTCACCGCTTCCTTCAGGCGATAATAGGTGCCTTCATAGTCGAGCGGCCCGGCCGATGCATAGAGCTTTTCAAGAATCTCGATCCACTCGGCCGCCTGGTCGTAGCCCTTCTCGACCAGCGGCGTGCCGAACATGCCGAATTCCTTCGGGTTCCAGCCGCAGACGATGTTGAGCCCGGCGCGGCCCTGGCTGATGTGGTCGACCGTCGCCAGCGCCTTGGCGGCATAGAGCGGATGCACCAACGGCACGTGCACGGTCATGAACAGGCCGATCTGGTCGGTGGCCACCGCCAGAGCAGCCGCCCAGGTGAAGGTTTCGAACGACCATTCGCGCACCTTGTTGCGGCCGCCAAAGCCGCGCCAGCGCGCGATCGGCAGCATGAATTCCAGCCCGGCGCGGTCGGCAATTTGCGCTGCCGTCAGATTGTCCTGCCAGCTTGCCGTCCAGCGTTCCGGCACATCGGTGATGGCAAGCCCGCCATCGGCGTTGGTCGAAAAGACGCCGAGCTTCAGTTTGTTCGGGCCGTGCAGGGGATGCGCTTTGATCATCTCGGGAACTCGCGGCGGGAGGCCACACGCTAGGCTCGCGGTAAAATATTTCAAGCCTGAAATAGCTTCGCCTCGCCGCCGATTGCGGATATGAGTTTGGGCCAGACGACAAAGGGGATCGGCATGAGCGAATTCCGCCAGAAATGCATCGGCAAGGCAAACCTCGTCGGTTCGTTTGCCGCCATTCCCCATCCGGTCGCGGTCGAAGTGATGGCGCTGTCGGGCCTCGACTTCCTCTGCATCGACTGGGAGCATGCGCAGATCTCGCGCGACATGATCGAGACCATGGTGCGCGCGGCCGACGTTCGCCGCGTGCCGGCGATGGTACGCGTTCCCGGCCATGCGCCGGAAGCCATCCAGGCGGCGCTGGACAGCGGCGCGCAAGGCGTGCTGGTGCCGCGCGTCTCGACCGCCGCGCAGGCCGAAGCAGCAGTGAAAGCCTCGCGCTATCCGCCGCTGGGCGAGCGTGGCGTCGGGCCTGGCCGAGCCGCCGGCTATGGTTATCGCATTCCCGAATATCTTGCCGGCGCCAACGACAGAACCGTCGTCGCGGTTCAGGTCGAGACAGCGGCGGGGCTCGCCAACATCGATGCGATCGCGGCCACCGACGGCGTCGACGTGATCTTCGTCGGCCCGGGCGATCTTTCGGTGTCGATCGACGCGATCGGACCGCAAGGCGCCGACAAGCTCAATGCGGCGATCCGGACAGTCATCGGCGCGACGGTCGCACGCGGAAAGACATCAGGCATATTTTGCGCCAGCCCACAGGCCATCAGCCGGTGGGCAGCCATCGGCGCGAGTTTCTTCGTGCTGGCCAGCGACACGATGTTTCTGGGCGCCGGCGCCGCGGCCAACGCTGCCGCGGCGCGCGACGAATTGGCATAGACAGGCGCGGCCAGACAAAAAGGCGTATCGCCGGAGCAACACGCAAGCCAAGCTTTTTAAGCTTAAAACTTTCGCCTTGAAATGCGTCCCACTTTGGATAAGCATTCAAGATCGATGACGGCGGCCCTGCCGCAGGGGTTGCCGGCCAGTCCATCGTGGTGCTTCGGGGGGTTCAGTCCTTGTCGTTCATGCTGCCCCAGTCATCATCCAGCGCGCGCTGTGCTTTCGACGGCGTGCGCTGCCAGATCCGCGATCCGCGTACAGAGACCATCGCCAACCACGCGCGCAGGTCGCTGCCATGAATTGACGCCCCGCTGGGAGGTGGGACGGCAAGAAACCGTGCGGGGCGAGCCCGCCCGATCAACAACCAGAGGGGATACCCCAGAGGGAACACCAAATGAACCTGACACGTCGCAATCTCATCCTGCTTGCCGCCGCCATCGGCATCGCCGCCGGCCCCGCCACGGCTTACGCCGCCGATGTGCTCAATGTCGGCGCCTATCCGACCAATCCGCCCTTCGAGTACAAGAACGAGAGCGGCACCTTCGAGGGCTTTGAAGTCGACATCGTCAACGAAGCCGCCAAGCGCATCGGCATGACCACCGATATCGCCGATCTCGGCTTCCAGGCGCTGTTCGCGGCCACCACGTCGAAGCGCATCGATGTCGCCATCTCGTCGATCACCATCACGGCCGAGCGGCTGAAGTCGCAGTCTTTCACCCAGCCCTACTATGATTCCGACATGGGCATTGCGACGAAGACCGACAGCGCTGTTAACACCGAAGCCGACCTCAAGGGCAAGATCGTCGGCGTGCTCTCCGGCTCGACCGGCGAGACCTGGGTCAAGGCTCATCAGGAAGCCGACGGCTTTAGCGATGTGAAGGGCTATGACACGCAGCAGAACCTGCTGCTCGACCTCAGCGCCGGCCGCGTCGACGCCGCCGTCAGCGACATTCCGGGCATGGAATACTCCTTCACCAAGATGAAGGATCTGAAGGTCAAGCAGCGCATCAAGACCGGTGAACAGTACGGGCTGATGATGACCAAGGACCACCCGCTGCTCGGCAAGCTCAACGACGCGCTGACCGCGATGAAGAAGGACGGCACGCTGGCCGCGATCCACAAGAAGTGGTTCGGCAGCGACGCGCCGGCCGATTCCTCGACCGTCAAGGAAATGCCGCTGCCGAAGGCCTGAGCGGAGATGCACTGAAATCGTGCCGGCTTTCCAGGCCGGCACGATTCATTTCACGCTTTCGCACTGCCGCGCGGACCGTCTCGCCATGGGCGAGGTCGATTGGTTTCAACTTTGAGCACCCCTTGCTCTGGGGTTCGGGAACGCTCCCATGTCGCTGATCGACACCTTCTTCAATCCCGACGTCATCATGGCCAGCCTGCCTGCGCTGCTGCGCGGCTTCCTGAACACGCTGCTGCTTGGCATTTTCAGCATCGGCATCGGCATCCCCATCGGCCTGCTGATCAGCCTGGTGCGGCTCTATGCGCCGAAGCCGCTGCGCTGGCTGGCGGTCGCCTACACCGATATTTTTCGCGCGCTGCCGGTGCTGGTGGTGCTGATCCTGATCTACTATGCCCTGCCCTTCCTCGGCATCCGCCTGTCGTCCTGGGCGTCCGCGGTGACGGCCTTCGCCTTCATCATGTCGGCCTATTCGGCGGAAGTGTTCCGCTCCGGCATAGAAAGCATTCCGAAAGGCCAGTTCGAGGCGTCGCAGGCGCTGGGCCTGCCGTTCCTCTTGACCTTGCGCAAGGTGGTGCTGCCGCAGGCGATCCGCGTCGTCATCCCGCCGATGACCAGCAATTGCGTCTCGATGTTCAAGGACACCTCGCTCGCCTCCACCGTGGCGCTGCCGGAACTCCTGAAGGAAGCGACCAACGCGCAGTCGCTTTACGCCAATCCCTCGCCGCTGATCGGCGCTGCACTGGTCTATCTCATCTTCCTCTGGCCGATGGTGCGCCTCGTCAGCCTGCTTGAAGACCGCTTCAAGACCGAGAAGGCGCGCTGACCTCGCCAACCGTTCTCCACCCGCCAAATTCTTCGCAGGAGCCTGCCCGTGAACAAGCACCAAACCGACAACGCGAACGCCGCAGCGTTCCCCGTCGACACCATCCGCGCCATGTTTCCCGCCCTGCAGCGGGCCGGCGATTTCATCTTCATGGACAATGCCGCCGGCGCGCAGATCCCGCAGAGCGTGCTCGACGCGGTGACCAACCATCTGGTTTCGCACAATGTACAGCGCGGCGGCCGCTATGGCCGCAGCGTCACCGTCGACCAGTCCGTCGCCGACGCCCGGACAAGCGTGGCGCTGCTGATCAACGCCTATAGCTCGGCGGAAATCTGCTTCGGCATGAACGCCACCTCGTTCATCCGCCTCGTCAGCCTCGGCATCGGCCAGATGCTTGGGGAACGCGACGAGATCGTCATCACCGACATGGACCACGACGCCAACATCGCGACCTGGCTGGCACTGGAATCCGCCGGCGCCAAGTTCAAATGGTGGCGCATGCGCGAGGACGGCAATCTGCATGTCGACGATTTGCGCCCGCTGGTTTCCGACCGCACCCGCCTCGTCGCCTGCACGGTCACCGCGCATTCGATCGGCTCGATCGTCGACGTCGCCTCGGTCGCCAGGATCGCGCATGCGGCCGGCGCCGAAGTGTTCCTCGACTGCGTGCACTACGGTCCACACGGGCTGATCGACGTGCAGGCCTGGGACTGCGACTATCTCGTCTGCTCCGGCTACAAGAATTTCTCGCCGCATATAGGTTTTCTCTGGGGCCGCTTCGATACGCTCAAGCGGCTGCCGACTTTTCGCGAGGACTTCATCCCCGACGAGCCGCCCTACAAGGTCGAGGCCGGCACCTTCATCTACGAGAACGTCTCGGGCATGGATGCGGCCGTGCAGTATCTGGAACTGATCGGCCGCAATCTGGCCCCCTCCAACAACCGCTCGCGGCGCGAGAACATCGTCGCCGGCATGGGCGCCATCCGCGACTATGAGCTGCTTTTGGCGCGCGAGATGCTTGCCGTGCTGAAAGGCTGCGGCGCGACCGTCTACGGCGTCGCCGACGAGGCCCGCATCAACGAGCGCGTGCCGACTTTCTGCTTCAACATCGGCAAGCTCTCACCGCAACGGATCGTCGAGGAGATGGCCGAGATGCAGATCGGCATCCGCGACGGGCACATGTACGCGCCGCGACTGATGAAGCGCCTCAATTTGTCGATGGACAGCGGCGCCATCCGCGCCTCGCTGGTGCATTACAACACGGTCGAGGAAGTGCACAAATTCGGCGAAGCGCTGGGCGCGATTATCGCCAGGCTGTCTTGAGCCTGGACCTTTGGTCCGACCCTTGCATGGGAGTCGGTTGCGGTTCCTCGACGTCGTCATCCTATGGCGAAGCAGGAGCGAAGCGACGCGGCGCAGACCATAGGATGACGAAATCCGAGGTTCAGGCGGCCTTCTTCTTCGCCAACCTGGCCTTGATGCTCGCCACGTCGGCGCGCGGCGTCGCGGCGAACAGCGTCTTGGTGTAGCTGTGCTTGGGATCGGCGAAGACCTCTTCGCGCGGGCCGTATTCGACCGCTTCGCCGAAATACATCACCATCACGTCGTCGGCGATGTAGCGCACGACCGACAAATCATGGCTTATGAAGACATAAGTCAGCTGGAACTCGTCCTGCAGGTCGGCGAGCAGGTTGAGCACCTGCGCCTGCACCGAAAGGTCGAGCGCCGAGACCGGCTCGTCCAGCACCAGCAGGCTCGGATTGAGCATCAGTGCGCGGGCGATGGCGATGCGCTGGCGCTGGCCGCCTGAGAACATATGCGGGTAGCGGTTGTAGTGTTCGGGGCCAAGGCCGACCTTCTTCAGCATCTTCATGGCGAGGTCGCGCCGTTCCTCGGCCGGCTTGTTGGTGTTGATGAGCAGCGGTTCCCCCAGCACGTCGCCGATCTTCTGGCGCGGGTTGAGCGAGCCGTACGGGTTCTGGAAGACGATCTGCACCTTGCGGCGCATCTCCTTGGTCAATCCGCTCCTGGCGATGTCGACCTTGTTGCCGTCGATGAACAGCTCCCCCGAAGTCGCCGGATCGATCAGCGTGATGATGCGGGCGAGCGTCGACTTGCCACAGCCGCTTTCACCGACGATGGCCAGCGTCTTGCCCTTGTCGACGCTGAACGAGACACCCTTGACCGCATGCACGGTGCGCTGCGCGCGAAACAGCCCGCCGCCGACATGGTAGTCGCGCACGATATTCTTGCCTTCGACGACCTTGACGCTCATGCGGCGGCTCCCGAGGGCGCCGGCTCGAACAGCATGTCGGAGACGGTCGGCAGCCGGTCGCCCACCGCGTTCTCCGGCAGCGCCGACAAAAGCGCGCGGGTGTAATTGCTCTTCGGCTGCTCAAACAGCGACAGCACGTCGGCCTCTTCCATCTTGCGGCCCTTGTACTGGACGATGACGCGGTCGGCGGTCTCGGCCACCACGCCCATATTGTGGGTGATCATGATCAGGCCCATGCCGTATTTGGCCTGCAGAGAGACCAGGAGATCGAGGATCTGCTTCTGGATGGTGACGTCGAGCGCGGTAGTCGGCTCGTCGGCAATCAAAAGCTTCGGATTGCAGGCGATGGCAATGGCGATCATAACGCGCTGGCATTGGCCGCCCGACATCTGGTGCGGGAACGAGTTCAGCCGTTCCGCCGGCTCGGCAATGCCGACTTGGGTGAGGAGTTCGATGGCGCGCTCCCGGCGCTGCGCACCGTCCATGCCCATATGGAAACGCAGCACCTCCTCGATCTGGAAGCCGACGGTGAAGCAGGGATTGAGGCTGGCCATCGGCTCCTGGAAGATCATCGACATGTCCTTGCCGACGATCTTGCGCCGCTCGGCAGGGCTCAGCTTCAGAAGATCGCGGCCATTGAAGCTCATGCGGTCGGCCGTGACCTTCGCGGTCCACGGCAAAAGGCCCATCACCGCCAGCATCGAGACCGACTTGCCGGAACCGGATTCGCCGACGATCGCCAGCACTTCGCGCTCGTCGACATGCAAGGAAACGCCATCGACCGCCCGGAACATACCTGATGCGGTCTGGAATTCGACGACGAGGTTCTGGATGTCCAGCAGCGCCATCACGACCTCCTCAATTTCGGATCGAGCGCATCGCGCAGACCGTCGCCGATCAGATTGATGGCAAGCACGGTGATCAGGATCGCCAGGCCTGGGAAGGTCACCACCCACCAGGCGCGCAGGATGAATTCACGCGCCGAGGCGAGCATCGTGCCCCATTCGGGCGTCGGTGGCTGGGCACCGAGACCGAGGAAGCCGAGGGCGGCCGCTTCGAGGATGGCGTTGGAGAAAGACAAGGTGCCCTGGACGATCAGCGGTCCCAGGCAATTGGGCAGGATGGTGCGAAGCATCAGCCTGAGATGCCCGGCGCCGGCGACCTTCGCCGCCACGACATATTCGCGGCTCTTCTCGGCCATCACCGCGGCGCGCACCAGCCGCGCGAAATGCGGCTGCAGCACGAGCGCGATGGCCAGCATCGCATTGAACAGGCCGGGACCGAGGATGGTGACCATCACCAGCGCCAGCAACAGCGACGGGAAGGCCAGGATAAGGTCCATGACGCGCATGATCGCCACGTCGACCCAGCCGCGGAAATAACCGGCCAGCAGGCCAAGCGTGATGCCGCCGATGAGCGCCAGCGAGACCACGACCGCGCCGATCAGCAGCGAGAAGCGCGCGCCGTAGAGCAGGCGTGAAAGGATGTCGCGCCCAACCGGATCGGTGCCGAGCAGATATTGCGAGCTGCCGCCTGCCTGCCATGCAGGCGGCCGCAAGAATGCGGTCTTGTCCTGGATGTCTGGCGCGTAGGGGGCCAGCAGCGGCGCAAAGAGCGCCGCCAGCACCAAAAGGAGGAAGACGAACAGGCCTATAACGGCGCCCCGGTTCACCGAGAAATAAAACCAGAAGGTCCTGAGACCGGTGAGGCGATCCGGGTTGCCGGCGGCCATCGGGGCGATTTCGGTCGACTGGCTCATCACGCCGCCCTTATGCGTGGGTTGATAACGGCATAGAGCACGTCGACGATCAGATTCACGGCCATGACGATAAGCGCGATCAAAAGCAGGCCAGACTGCACGACGACATAATCGCGCTTGGATATGGATTCGACCATCCACCTGCCGATGCCGGGCCATGAGAAGATCGTTTCGGTAAGGATGGCACCGGCGAGCAGCGTACTAACCTGCAGGCCGATGGTGGTGACCACCGGGATGAGTGCGTTGCGCAGGGCATGCACGCCGATGACCCGGGCCGACGAAAGCCCTTTGGCTCGGGCCGTCCGCACATAGTCCTCGCCCAGCACCTCGAGCATGGCGGAGCGTGTCTGGCGCGCTATCACAGCCAGCGGAATGGTGCCGAGCACAATTGTCGGCAGCACCAGATGGCGCAATACCGAGCGAAATGCAGCCCATTTGCCGTAGAGCAAGGTGTCGATGGTCATGAAGCCGGTGATCGGCTTGAAGAAGTACTGCAGGTCGATGCGGCCGTTAACCGGCGTCCAGCCGAGGTAACCGGAGAAGAAGATGATCAGCAGCAGTCCCCACCAGAAGATCGGCATGGAATAGCCGACGAGCGCGGTGCCCATCAGCGACTGATCGAACCAGGAGCCGCGCTTGACCGCCGCGAAGATGCCGGCCGGAATGCCCAGTACCATGGCGAAGATCATGGCAAAGAACGACAGTTCCAGCGTCGCCGGGAAGAGCGTCTTGAACTCTTCGAGCACCGGGCGCTTGGACGAAATCGAGACGCCGAAATCGCCGGTCACGACCTCACCGACATAGCGTGTGTATTGCTGCCAGATCGGCAGATTGTAGCCGAACTGCTCCTTGAGCTCTTCATAACGCGCCGGCGCCACGCCGTGTTCACCGGCCATGGCAAGAATAGGATCGCCGGGCAGCAGCCTGACGAAGGCGAAGGCGCAGATCGTGATGCCGACAAGCGTCGGGATCAAAAGTGCAATTCGGTGGAGGATGTATTTTAGCATGATGTAGGGGGGCGGCGCTTCATTGCGCCGCCCCGCTCTATAGTCTTATTCGGCCTTGTCAACGCCGTCGAAGCGGTGAATGCCGAGCGGATCCATCTTGAAACCGCTGACATTGTTGCGCACGACCGCATAGACTTGGCTATGGACCAGCAGGAAGGCGGGCGCTTCCTTGGCGAAGATCACCTGCGCCTGCTCGTAGAGCTTGGTGCGCTCGGCCTGGTCGCTGGTCTTCTTGGCCTTCTGGATCAGATCCTCGAAGTCCTTGTCGCACCAGCTCGAGTAGTTCGACACGCCGATGGCGGAGCAGGCGAACAGGGTGGCGAAGAAGTTGTCCGGATCGCCATTGTCGCCGGTCCAGCCGATCTGGAAAGCGCCTGGACGGTCCTTCTTCTTGCCTTCCGAGCGATACTTGGTCCACTCGTAGTTGACGATCTCCGCCTTGACGCCGACCTTGGCCCAGTCGGCCTGGATCAGTTCGGCAGCGCGCTGGAAGTTCGGGTTGTACGGGCGAACGCGGTCGGATGCCCAGAGCTGGATTTCCTTCAGGCCGGCGTCGGCCAGCACCTTCTTGGCCGCTTCCGGATTGTAGGCGTCGGTCTTCACATCCTTGTTCCACGACCACATGGTCGGCGGGATCAGGTTTTCGGCAGGCGTGGCGCCGGCATCCTGGAACAGCGACTTGATCAGCGATTCGCGATCGATCGCCTGGTTGAGCGCATGGCGCACCTCGGGCTTGTCGAGCGGCGGGATGGTGGTGTTGTAGCTCATATAGCCGATGTTCAGGCCGGCCTGATCCATCAGGGTCACGTCCTTGTTGGCCTTGATGGTGGCGATGTCGGCCGGGTTCGGATAGGGCGCGATGTCGCATTCCCCGGCGAGCACCTTCTGGGTGCGGGCGGTGGCGTCGGGCGTGATGGCGAAGACGAGATCGTCGATCTTTTCCTTGCCCTTGAAATAATCCGGGTGGGCCGCGTAGCGGATGACCGAATCCAGCTGGTAGTCGACGAACTGGAACGGACCTGTGCCGATCGGCTTGGTCGAGAAATCGGCCATCTTGCCGGACTTCTCCAGCTGGTCGGCATATTCCTTCGACACGATCGAGGCGAAGTCCATGCCAAGGTTGGCCAGCATCGGCGCGTTCGGCTCGGTCAGCGTCAGCTTGACGGTCAGGTCGTCGACCTTCTCCCACTTGGCGACGTATTTCGGCATGTCCATGCCGGTGTAGTAGTCCCAGGTCAGGTTGGGCAGGTACTTGTCGCCGTTCCAGGGGTTCGCCTTGTTGAACTGGCGATCAAAGGAGAAAACGACGTCGTCGGCGTTGAGGTCACGCGTCGGCTTGAAATAGTCGGTGGTCTGGAACTTGACGCCCGGATGCAGGTGGAAAGTGTAGACCAGGCCGTCGTCGGAAATCTCCCACTTGTCGGCAAGGCCGGGCTCGACTTCGGTGCCGCCATGCTTGAATTCGACCAGACGCGAATAGACGGTACGCGACGAGGCATCGAAGTCGTTGCCGCCAGTCGTGGTACCCGGATCAAAATTGGCAGGCGACGCTTCCGAGCAATAGACGAGCGTCTTTGCATTGGCCATGCCGCTGAGAACGCTTGCGGCCAGCAAAGCGGCCGCAAAAGCGAGTTTCTTTTTCATTGAGCACTCCCTGATGTTCTTCCAAGCCCCTCTAGCAGGCTCGCGAAGCGCGCATATAAGCACCGTTTTTCCGGCTTTGGAACACCCCGTTTGCTTACCCCTCGGGAAGCAGGAAAAAAATCCGCCGTTTTGCTAAATGGCAGAAAAAATTAGCAGTTTTTTCCACTCACGAGATTATTAACGACCGCATTTTTTTATTGATCTGACATATGGCGACATGGACGCCGCGTCCGCCCTCATCCGATCATCGATGCGGAAAGATACCGGTTCCAGGGTCGCCGGCGGGAAAGATTTTCGACGGCAAATCTTTCGGCGCCTTGCCGCTAGGGCAAGACTTGCACCGCCGCCGATAGAGGCAATACATAGATGGATATGCTGGCGGCACGGAGGACGTCTCTGTCAATTCGGAGGCGGGCGCGGCATAGGCGACCGAAACGGGCGAACAGGAATTGTCGAGGAGGAACGGGTGGCAAAAGCATCAAAGGCGCCGGTGAAGGCGTCGGCAAAGGCAGCCTCGAAACCAGCCGCCGCCGCCGGCCAAGGTAAAGCCGGTGCCAAGGCCTCGACCGCCAGCACAGGCGCAAAGCCTGCCAAGACGGCACAGGCGGCCACCGCCAAGGCCATTGCGAAGCCGGCGGCAAAAGCCGCCCCGGCAAAGACCTCAGCGACGAAAACTTCGCCGACGAAGACTCCAGCAAAGGCTTCTCCCGCAAAGGCTGGGGTAACAAAGGCCGCATCGCCAGCAAACGCAGCGCCGCCATCGAAACCGGCGACGGCTGCCGCCAAGCGGTTGCCGAAGGCGCTCACGGAACTTGCCGCCGGCCTGCCGGAAAAGCCGTGGCTCAAGAGCTATCCGAAGAACGTGGCGGCCGAGATCGGTGCGTTGCCCTACAGTTCGATCGGCGATTTCCTGGTCGCCGCCTGCAAGCAGTTTTCCGCCCAGCCGGCCTTCACCTGCATGGACAAATCCATCAGCTATGCCGATGTCGAGCAGTTGTCGGCGGCCTTCGGTGCCTATCTGCAATCGAAGGGGCTGCAAAAGGGTGCGCGCGTCGCCATCATGATGCCTAACGTTCTGCAATATCCGGTGGCGATGATGGGCATCCTGCGCGCCGGCTATGTCGTGGTAAACATCAATCCGCTTTACACGCCGCGCGAGCTTGAGCACCAGCTCAAGGATTCCGGCGCGCAAGCCATCGTCATCTTGGAAAACTTCGCCAACACCTTGCAGGCGGTAACCGCCAGGACCGCGGTCAAGCATGTCGTGGTGGCGGCCATGGGCGACATGCTTGGCGGCCTCAAGGGCTCGATCGTCAACTTCGTCGTGCGCCGCGTGAAGAAGATGGTGCCGGCATGGTCGCTGCCCGGGCATGTCAAGTTCAACGCGGCGATGAAGGCCGGCGCCGGCCTTGGCTTCAAGCCGGCCAAGGTTGCGGCCGACGATGTCGCCTTCCTGCAGTATACGGGCGGCACCACGGGCGTGTCGAAAGGCGCCACGCTGCTGCACCGCAATGTGCTTTCCAATGTCGTGCAGAACGCGCAGTGGATGGAAGACGCCTATACGATCAAGCCGAAGCCCGCGCACCCGAACTTCATCTGCGCGCTGCCGCTCTATCATATCTTCGCGCTGACGGTGAACGCGCTGATGGGCATGCAGCAAGGCGCTCGCAACGTGCTCATTCCCAATCCGCGCGATATTCCGGGCTTCGTCAAGGAACTCCAGAAGTATCCGGTCCACATCTTTCCCGGCCTCAACACGCTGTTCAACGCGCTGCTCAACAATGAGGACTTCCGCAAACTCGACTTCAAGCCGCTCGTGCTGACGCTGGGCGGCGGCATGGCGGTGCAGAAGGGCGTCGCCGAACGCTGGAAGGCGTTGACCGGCTGCCCTGTCACTGAAGGCTACGGCCTCTCGGAAACCTCGCCGGTGGCGACGGCCAACAAGTTCAGTTCCGGCGACTTCACCGGCACGATCGGCCTGCCGCTGCCGTCGACGGAAATCGCTATTCGCGACGATGACGGCAACAATTTGCCGCTCGGCGAGGTCGGCGAGATCTGCATCAGGGGACCGCAGGTGATGGCGGGCTACTGGAACCGGCCTGACGAAACCGCCAAGGTGATGACCAAGGACGGCTACTTCAAGTCCGGCGACATGGGCTTCATGGACGAGCGCGGCTACACCAAGATCGTCGACCGCAAAAAGGATATGATCCTGGTCTCGGGCTTCAACGTCTATCCGAACGAACTCGAAGAGGTCGTGGCCATGCATCCGGGCGTGCTCGAAGTCGCGGCGATCGGCGTACCGGACGAGCATTCGGGAGAAGTGCCGAAGCTGTTCATCGTCAAGAAGGATCCGGCCCTGACCGTGGAAGCCATCACCGCTTTTTGCCGCGAGAACCTGACCGGCTACAAGCGGCCCAAATATGTCGAGTTCAGGACCGAATTGCCGAAGACGCCAGTCGGCAAGATCCTGCGGCGGGCTCTGCGCGCCTGATGCACATCGCCCAAAAGTGACCTCGGTTTTGGGAGAACGACATGCACCAAAACAAAGAGCTGAAGCGCAGCGCGCTTTAGCGGGGGGCCATCCCTCCGGCGACGAGGGACCGAGCAAGGATTTGCCAAGCCGCCGCCCGCGCCTCGACCCGGCGGAATTCATCAAGGCGAACATGCGCCTTGTGCCGGTGCCCAGGCTTGTCGAAATCCGGCTCTACACCGCCCACCCCGGCAGCGGGTTGAGACGGCTCGTCGATGCTGAAGACGATGCTGAGGCGGACGACGACGCGCCAGAGCCCCAACCGCCCTACTGGGCCTATGCATGGGCCGGCGGCGCGGTGCTGGCGCGCCACATCCTCGACAATCCGATGACCGTGGCGGGCCGTCGCGTGCTGGACCTTGGCGCGGGTTCGGGCATTGTCGGCATTGCCGCCGCCACGGCCGGCGCAAGCGAGGTGATCGCCGCCGAGATCGACCGCAACGGCGTTGCCGCCATCGGCCTCAACGCGGAAGCCAACGGCGTCGAGATCAGGATCGTCCACCAGGATATCACCACGGGTCCGCCGCCGGCTGTCGACCTCGTGCTTGCCGGCGACGTGTTCTACGGCCACGAGGTCGCTCTGCGGGTTACCCCGTTCCTCGATCGCTGCCTGGAAGCCGGTATCGAGGTGCTGGTCGGCGATCCCCGTCGCCATGACCTGCCGCTGTCCCGGCTGCGACTGCTCGCCGAATATCAGGTGCCGGATTTCGGCGACGCAAAAGACGCCGCGCTGAAACCGAGCGGCGTCTTTCGTTTCGAGACCGCGCCTGCGCTGGCGGGAGCGATCAAACCGTCTCCTTGACCCGCGTCGACAGGAAGTCCGGCAGGTCGGCTACAGAATCGAGGACGACGTCGGCAATGCCGGCCAGGGATTCGCGCGTGCCGGTGCCGGACAGCACGCCCACCGCCAGGCCGCAGCCGCCGGCGCGCGCCATTTCGAGATCGTGGCGGTTGTCGCCGACCATGGCGATCTCCGCCGACTTCAGGCCGGTGAGGTCGCAAAAGGCCTGGATGGTGTCGGGCGCGGGTTTGGGATTGGCCACCGCGTCGTAGCCATAGGCGGCGTCGAACAGTTGGGCGACGCCCAGCGTGACCAAGGTCTTTTCCGCGCCGCTGGTGGAATCGTTGGTGGCGACGCCAAGCCGGTAGGATCTTTTGTGCAGCACCGCCAAGGTATCGACGATGCCCGGCAGCGCCACCGCCATCGTCGAACCCTGCACCGAGGTGATCTCGTTGAAGCGCGCGACGGCCAGCATCTGGTCTTCGTCGGACAGACGCGGGAACCACAGCTCGACGACATCCATGTTGGTGCCCGAGGCAAAGATCGAATCGGGCTTGAAGCGCCTGTTGGCGAAATCGAAGCCGGCGGCCGCAAGCAGCCTGTCGGCCTTCCAGCGGTCGCCATCGGCGGCATCCATGGCCATGAAATCGGCGACGCCGAGCCAGGTCGCGTTGAAGTCGACAAGTGTCCCGTCCTTGTCGAACAATATACCCTTGATGTCTGCCAAATCAGTCACTCCGAACCGCGCAATTGGTGGATGCGTTCCACAAGGCCCCTGGTCGAGGCGTCCCGGTTTGCGGCGCTTTCCTTGCCTTCCACGACAGGCAGCAGGCCGGTCGCCAGCTCCTTGCCGAGCTCGACGCCCCACTGGTCGAAGGAATTGATATTGAACAGCGTGCCCTCGACGAAGACGCGGTGCTCGTAGAGCGCGATCAGCCGGCCGAAGGTACGCGGGTCGAGCTTGCGATAGAGGATGGTCACCGAAGGCCGGTTGCCGGAGAAGACACGGTGCGGCGCTATCTTGTCGACGTCTGCGGGCTTCATGCCCTTGGCCAGCATCTGCGCGCGCGCCTCGTCCAGCGTGCGGCCCTTCATCAGCGCTTCCGACTGCGCCAGGCAATTGGCGAGCAGAAGATCATGCTGGTGCTTCAGCTCCGGCTCATGGCCGACGGCCGCGGCAAGGAACTCGACCGGGATGAAGTCGGTGCCCTGGTGCAGGAGCTGGAAGAAGGCGTGCTGGCCATTGGTGCCCGGCTCGCCCCAGACCAACGGCCCGGTCGGCGTCGCCACCGGTGTGCCTTCAAGGGTGACGCCCTTGCCGTTCGATTCCATGTCGAGCTGCTGCAGATAGGCCGGCAGCCGGGACAGGCGCTGGTCATAGGGAATGACCGCGCGGGCCGGATAGCCGCAGATCACGCGATGCCACCAGCCGACCAGCCCCAGAAGCGCCGGCAGGTTCCCGGCGAGCGGGGCGGTGCGGAAATGCTCGTCCATCTCGTGCGCGCCATCGAGGAAGGCGCGGAAATTCCGCGGACCGACGGCGATCATGACGGGCAGGCCAATCGCGCCCCAGACCGAATAGCGGCCGCCGACCCAGTCCCAAAAGCCGAAGACGCGGTCCTGCTCGATGCCGAACTTGGCCACCAGGTCGAGCGCCGTCGAAACAGCGGCGAAATGCTTGCCGACCGCCTGCTTGCCGAGCGCCTTCTGCACCCAGTCGCGTGCCGTCTGCGCGTTGGTCATCGTCTCGACCGTGGTGAAGGTCTTGGAGGCGACGATGAACAGCGTGGTTTCGGCCTTCAGGCCCTTCAGCGTGTCATGGATATGGGCGCCGTCGATGTTGGAGACATAGTGCGCGCGCGGCCCGTCATGATATGGCGCCAGCGCCAGCGTCGCCATGGCCGGGCCGAGGTCGGAGCCGCCAATGCCGATGTTGACGATGTCGGTGATCTTCTTGCCGGTGGCGCCTAGCGCCTTGCCGGAGCGGATGGCATCGGCGAAGGCGCCCATCGCGTCGAGCACGGAAATGACGTCGGCCTTGACGTCCTGGCCGTCGACCGTGACGCCCTTGCCGCTGAGATTGCGCAGCGCCGTGTGCAGCACGGCACGGTCCTCGGTGATGTTGATCTTCTTGCCGGCGAACATGGCGGCGCGGCGGCCCTCGAGATCGGCAGCAGCGCCGAGCTTCTCCAGCAAGTCCATGGTGACGGCATCGACGGCGCATTTTGACCAGTCGAGCAAAAGGTCACCGTCGGTGGCTGAGAATGTCTGGAAACGTCGTGGATCGTCGGCGAAGGCCTGGCGCATGCTGGCAGGCGCCGCGGTGCGATGATCGCGCAAGGCGGCGAGCTGTTTCTGGAAGGCTGACTTATCCAATGGCGGGGAGCTCCTGGCGTTTTTCGACGTACTTTATCAGACCGGATGTTTCCGGCGCGTGTCGTCGCGACAAACCTATTGAGCCGAATTCCGTGCGGTCAATACGCGGCGATGCCGCATCGCATCACGATGCGATGACACAATGTGTCGATCCGGGCGGCCGCAGGGCTCCATTTCGGCTGAAGGATCACTGGCATAAATCCCAAAGATCAGAAAAATTGATTGGCGCAACCCCTTGTGCCACCCATACACTCGACTGGTCCAGCCAAATGAAAATGGCTGGCCATCCGAGGAAGATTTCCCATGCCACAGCGCAACGACACGGCCATATGGTCCGGCCTGTTCCGGATTTCGGCCGAATCCGGCCAAACCCTGCAGGCGCAGATCCGTCAGGCCATCGTGGCCGCCATTCTCGACCGTCAGATCGCCGCCTCGATGCCGCTTCCCTCCTGCCGCATCCTGGCCGAGAAGCTCGGCGTTGCACGCGGGACGGTGGTGCTGGCCTTCCAGCAGCTCGTCGACCAGGGGTTTCTGGTGGCGCGCGAGCGGCGCGGCCATTTCGTCAACCCCGACGTGCTGGCAACACCGGCCAAGCCGCACCAGAAAGCGCCCGACCAGGCCAATGAGATCGACTGGAAGGCACGCCGGCAGATCGCCGCCAGCGACATGCCGCCGCCGGCCAAGCACGAGAACTGGATCAAGTCGTCCTATCCCTTCGTCTACGGCCAGTTCGACCCAGCGCTGTTCCCGACCGCCGAATGGCGCGAGTGCAACCGCATGGCGCTAGCGGTGCTCGAAATCCGCAACTGGGCGTCCGACATGGTCGATCGCGACGATCCGCTGCTGATCGAGCAGATCCAGGCGCGGCTCCTGCCCAGGCGCGGCATCTTCGCCAATCCCGACGAGATCATCGTCACGCTCGGCGCCCAGAACGCGCTCTACATGCTGGCTTCGCTGCTGATGACCAAGGGTTCGAAGGTGGCGATGGAAGACCCCGGCTACCCCGACGCACGCTCGATCTTCCGGCTTGCAGGCGCCGACATCCAGCCGGTGCCGGTCGACCAATCCGGCATCGTAACTTCTTCTATCCCCAACGATTCCGGCTTCGTCTTCGTCACGCCCAGCCATCATTGCCCGACCATGGTGCCGTTGTCGGCCGAGCGGCGGCAGGACCTTCTGGCGCGCGCCAACCGGCACAACCAGATCATCATCGAGGACGGCTACGACAGCCAGCTTCTCGACGAGGCGCCACAGCAGGCGCTGAAGAGCCTCGATCGTTCGGGCCGCGTCGTCTATGTCGGCTCGATGTCCAAGACGCTGGCTCCGGGCCTGCGGCTCGGCTATATCGTGGCCTCTGCTGGACTAATCTCGGAGCTGAGGGCACTGCGCCGCTTCATGCTGCGCCATCCGCCGGCCAACAACCAGCGTGCCGTGGCGCTCTTCCTGTCGCTCGGCCATCACGAGGCGTTGGTGCGGCGTCTGTCGAGCGCCTTCGACGAGCGGCGCAAGCGTCTGGTCCATGCGATTTCCGCTTTCCTGCCGGAATGGCGCTCGACCGACTCGGCCGGCGGCACGTCACTCTGGCTCGAAGGCCCGCGCGGCACCGATTCCCGCGGTTTGGCCGAGGCCGCGGCCTCGCGCAGCGTCATCATCGAGCCGGGAGACCGCTTCTTCGACCGCACCGAAAAGCCTTCGCGTTTCATGCGGTTGGGCATTTCCTCGATTGCGCTGCAGCACATCGAGCCAGGCATCCGGGAACTGGCCACGGCCGCCGGACGCAGGCCCGCCGCCGCCTGATCCACGTATCCGATCCTTTGACCGGGGCCGCCCAATCGCGGCCCCGTTTCCTTTAGCGCTGGCATATGCAACCAGACCAGCTGGCTCATGGTCTGGGCCAATGCCGGCGGCATAGTCGTGGCACAAAGGGGAAGAAGCAGCCGATGGTGGACCAACCGCCGCCCTGTTTCCGAGAAAAGGTGGAGTGCCTCCATGTCAGTGGTTCTTGAAAAGCAGGAAGCGGCGGCGGATCAGCGCTCGCGCCGCTCCGGTGGACGCGAAGCGCGCCGCGCGATGCGGGCAGCGCCGCTCGCCGACGACATCAGGCCGGTGCGCGCCGGCCTCGAGGGCGGCAGCTACGGACCGTTGCGCGGCAACGACCAGGAGCGCATCCACGAGGCGGTGCTGACGCTGCTGGAGACGGTCGGTTTCGCCAATGCCATCCCCTCTTGCATCGAGGCGCTGACCAAGGCCGGCGCCACCTATGGCGATGACGGCCGTATCCGTTTCCCGCGCGCTCTGGTGCTCGATACCATCAAAAAAGCGGCACGCAATTTCACCTTGCACGGCCAGGATCCGAAACACGACATGGTGATCCAGGGCAAGCGCGTGCACTACGGCACGGCCGGCGCCGCCGTGCATCTGGTCGATGTCGAGAAGCGCGAATACCGCGAATCGCTGCTGCAGGACATCTATGACGCCGCCCGCATCGTCGACGGGCTCGACAACATCCATTTCTTCCAGCGGCCGATGGTGCCGCGCGACATTCCCGATCCGCTCGAAATGGACTTCAACACGCTCTATGCCTGCGTGACGGGTACGTCCAAGCATGTCGGCACCTCGTTCACGGTGCGCGAGAACGTGCAGCCGGCGCTGGAAATGCTCTATGCCATTGCCGGCGGCGAGGAGAATTTCCGCGCCCGGCCGTTCGTGTCGAACTCCAACTGCTTTGTCGTGCCGCCGATGAAATTCGCCGAGGACGCCTGCGGTGTGCTCGAGGCCTGCGTCGAAGGCGGCATCCCGATCCTGCTTTTGTCGGCCGGCCAGGCCGGTGCAACCGCTCCGGCGGCGATTGCCGGTGCCGTGGTGCAGGCCGTGGCCGAAGTGCTGGCCGGCCTGGTCTATGTCAACACCATCAAACCGGGGCATCCGGCAATCTTCGGCACCTGGCCGTTCGTGTCGGACCTGCGGACCGGCGCGATGTCGGGCGGCTCGGCCGAACAGGCGGTGCTGACCGCGGCCTGCGCGCAGATGGCGCAGTTCTACGACCTGCCGGGCGGTTCGGCCGCCGGCATGACGGATTCGAAACTGCCCGACATCCAGTCCGGCTACGAAAAGGGCATCACCGACGTGATGGCCGGCCTTGCCGGGCTCAACCTCGTCTATGAATCTGCCGGCATGCATGCCTCGTTGCTCGGCTTCTGCCTGGAAAGCCTGATCATCGACAATGACATGCTCGGCCATTGCCTGCGCTGCGTGCGCGGCATCGAGGTGACCGACGAAGCGCTGTCGATCGATACCATCGCCGAAGTCTGCCTGAATGGGCCGGGCCACTATCTCGGCAACGAGCAGACGCTGCGGCTGATGCAGACGGAGTATTTCTACCCGGCCGTCGGCGACCGGTTTTCGCCGAAGGAATGGAACGAGAAGGGCCGTCCCGACATATTGCAGCGCGCGATCATCGAGAAGAAGCGCATCCTGGCCGAGCGTTTCCCGCGCCACGTCGCAAAACTGCTCGACGACAAACTGCGCGCCCGCTTCGGCGACATGATCAAGCTGCCGCGCGCCAATATGGGTGGATAGCCGGTTTGCTGACCGGCATCATCGCCTGAACATCAATGCCCTAGAGCGTTTCACCGTTTCATGGAAACGGCGAACCGCTCTAACTCTTTGTTTTGACGCAATTCCGGACGGAAAACCGCTCACACTTTTCCTGGAATTGCTCTAGGCTAGTCGGCGCCCAGCCCGTAGCGCTCGACGACCTCTGCATTGATCAGCTTGGCGTGCAGGGCCATCAGCACGATCTGGGCGTCGAAACTGTCGCCGGCTTCCACCGCGGCCTCGATCCGGCGTTCGACGTCCTGCCGCTGCTGCAAGCCATGCGCGCTTTCGAAGGTTTCCGTACCGGCGATGCAATAGCTGAACAGCCGCGCCACGTCCGGATAGGCCTGTGGCGGCGGCTCGTCGGGCCAGCGATCCTTCATCAGATTGACGATGGTGAGCTTCACGCCCTCCGGCACGAGGGCGGGATGCAGGTCGGCGCCGCGCAATGCCGCGTCGAGCTGCCTCAGGTCGCCCGAGCGGCCGAACATGCCGAGAAAGCCGAGGGAAGAGCGCCGTGCCGCCATGATCATCCAATCCGTTTCCAACCACTTAGGTGGTTGGCCAAAGGAATACAAAGTCAGCGAACGGCACGAGCCAAACTTACGGCGCAGTTGAGATCGCTCCGCCTATATCGCGCCGGTGGCGAAGCCATAGAGCACCCCGAGCACCGAGCAGACTGCCAACACCGGCAGCATGCCAACCTTGAAGCGGAATACGGCCAGCAATGCGCCAATCGTCAGGACCAGCGAGGGGATGTTGATTGAACTCAGCACCGGCACGTCGACGTTCATGCCGAATCCTTGCCTTTCATGCAACTCGCGAAACAGCACGTGGAGCCCAAACCACACCGCCAGGTTCAGGATCACCCCGACGACAGCAGCGGTGATCGTCGCGAGCGCGGCGGACAAAGCCTTGTTGCTTCGCAAGTTCTCGATGTAGGGGGCGCCGAGAAAGATCCAGAGAAAGCACGGCGTAAAGGTGACCCATGTCGTCAACAGCCCACCCAGGGTCCCGGCAACGAGCGGATGAAGCGTGCCAGGCGCGCGAAACGCACCCATGAAACCGACGAACTGCGTGACCATGATCAACGGGCCAGGCGTGGTCTCGGCCATGCCGAGACCATCGAGCATCTCGCCAGGTTTGAGCCAGCCATAGGTCGTTACGGCCTGCTGCGCGACATAGGCGAGCACCGCATAGGCGCCACCGAAGGTCACCACTGCCATTTTCGAAAAGAAGATGGCTATGTCGGTAAAGACATTCCCGGGCCCGAACAAGGCCAACAGGCCGAGGACGGGCGTGAACCATAGCACCAGAAACACGGCGGCGATTTTGAGCGACCAGCCAAGGGTCGGCCTCGCATGAGCCGGTGTGTCTTCGCCCAGAGCTGTATCGGCATCGGCAACCTGCTTGCCGCCGACCTTGCCATGCCCGTTGCCGGCGATGAACGGCGCCAATCCGGCCCGACCGCCGATATACCCAATCACTGCGGCTGTGAGGATGATCAGCGGGAATGGCAGGCGGAAGAAGAAGATCGCGACAAAGGCGGCGGCGGCCAGCGCCACCATGACGTTGTTCCTAAGGGCCCGCTTGCCGATCCGCACCACAGCCTCAAGCACGACGGCCAGCACGGCGGCTTTCAATCCGAAGAACAGAGCCTGGACCGCGCCGACATTGCCGAAGATGGCATAGATCCAGCTCAGTGCCATGATGGCGACGACGCCCGGCAGCACGAACAGGCTACCAGCGACGAGCCCGCCTTTGGTCTTGTGCAGCAGCCAGCCGATATAGATCGCGAGTTGCTGAGCCTCGGGGCCTGGCAGCAGCATGCAGTAGTTCAGCGCATGCAGGAACCGCGTCTCGCCGATCCAGCGTTTCTCCTCGACGAGGATACGGTGCATCACTGCAATCTGCCCCGCCGGGCCGCCAAAGCTCAGTGCCGCGACCCGCGCCCAAACGCGGACGGCTTCGCCGAACGGAATGCCATGAGCCGGCGTTCCGGAAGGTCCTGCCGGCGTCGCCTTGATGCTCTCGGCCTTGTTCATCGGCTCGTCCCCGTTTGTTACCCGCGCTTGTTGCGGAAATATTGATAGAGATTGTCGAAGACGGGAGCGCCCTGGGCGACGCGTTGCTCGTCATCCTGATTGGCCATGGCGATCCCAGCGATCAGACTGGCAATGCCTGTTGCCTCTTCGCGTGCGAACTTGGCGTCCTTCAGATCGATATCGTGGACGATCTCCCCGATCGCCTGCAGTGCAGGATCAGTGAGACCCGCGCGAGCCAGTAACACTTCGAAGCTGCAACGATCACCCTCGTGCGTGAACTCGCCTTCGAACATGTCGAAACGCAGCTCCCCCGGGTTCGGGACGTAACCTTTGCCCGACACGAAACGGATCACAGCCGCTGGATCGATGAATCGACTGATCAGCCAACTGCACGCTATGCGATCGACGTAGACACCTTCGCGCGTGACCCAGGTCCGCCCCTTGAGATCGGCAAGCGTCCCTGCATCGGTCTTGGCCGGCCCTTCGGTCATTTTCTTGTCCTCCGTCAGTTGGGCCTCCACTCCCGCAATCAGGCCCTCCACCGGCAGGCGACTATTGGCGCCGAAGAAATCGATGGTGACGACATCCTTGAGCCTCTTGCGCAGGCGGCCAATCTGCGTCCGTGCCTCGGCCCGTTCCTCCAGCGTGATGGCCGTTTCGAGCTTCGCGGCAAGCGATCTGGTATCCCTGGCAATCTCCTCGTAGTCGGCATCTCTCGCGGTATCGAACAGCGCCCGTGCCTGAGGATCCGACAGACCATCTACAAGGCGCGCTTCGCAGACCATGGCCTCGCCGCCACCCTCGACGATCTCTTTCAGAAGCCATTCGAAATCCTCTTGCGTCTCGGCATTCGAGGGCAGCGCATAGACCGTGCTCTTTACGGCCACCGCCCCAATACCGTGCAGTCGCCGCCAGACCTTGACCCTGAAATAAGCCGGCTTGCTGGGCAGCTGGTGGATCAGGAGCAGCCAACGCTGCTCCGCTGATATTCCGCCTTCATTCATAGGGATACCGTATCATCAGATATCGAAAAAGCAACACTTGTATCATTTTAGATTCGGGCGTAGCGTTCGTCTCCTCACTGACGTTGCACACCGCCGAGCGAGGATATGATGCAGCACCAGATCATGCCGTTGCCCTTCAAGCCGCCCCGTCTTGACGGGCTTTCTGAACGGCTATTGGCAAGTCATTACGAAAACAATTACGGCGGCGCGGTCCGGCGCCTGAACGCAATCGAGCGTCGCCTCGATGGGCTCGATTGGGCAGCGGCGCCGGTATTCGAGATCAACGGGTTGAAACGGGAGGAGTTGGTCGCGGCCAACTCGGCGATCCTGCATGAGATCTATTTCGACGGCCTTGGCGGTTCGGGAGATGCGGCGGGCGATCTGGCCTCCACCTTGGAGCGCGACTTTGGCAGCGTTGCTGCCTGGCGCACCCAGTTCACGGCTTGCGCCAAGGCTCAAGCCGGCGGCTCGGGCTGGACGCTGCTCACCTGGTCCGAGCGCCATGGCCGGCTGACGATCCAATGGGCTGCGGATCACACCAACTGTCTGGCTGGCGGTATGCCAATCCTGGCGCTCGACATGTACGAGCACGCCTATCATCTCGATTTCGGCGCCAGGGCGGGCGCCTATGTCGATGCGTTCATGAAGAACATCCATTGGGGGCGAGTCGGCGAGCGCTACGGGCGCGTGACCAGGAAGCAAGGCGGCGCGACCACTGCTGCTGCAAACGATCATGTAGTCGCCCCGGAGGATTTGCGCGGCTGTATCGAGCGCCATGAGGATATCGTCGTGCTTGACGTCTGCCTCGCCGAAGATTTGGCGAAACGCAGCGACATGCTGCCAGGCGCGTTGATCCGCGCTCCAGAGACGATCGCCGATTGGGCCGGCGAGCTACCCAAGGACAAGCCGATCGTCGTCTACTGCGTCTATGGCTTCCAGGTCAGTGGCGATGCCGTCGCCGAACTTCGCCGTCGCGGCTTCAATGCACTGACGCTCTCCGGCGGCATCGCCGCTTGGCACGCCATAGGCGCGCCAACGGTCCCGCTCACTCACCAAAGGGAGGTAGAGTCATGAAATGGGTCACGCGCGAACGTCCGGTTATCGACCGCATTGCCTGTCCCTGGCTGATTGCCCGCTTCATCGACAAGGAACCGGAATTTCTGTTCGTGCCGCCCGCCGAAGTGATGCGGGTTGCCAAGGAGACCGGGGCAACACCCTACGATGTGCCAGGCGTCGAATTCACGCATGTTGGCGAAGGCTGCAGCTTCGACACCTTCGTCTCGAAATACGGCCTCGATCGCGATGCTGCGATCGTTGGGATCGCCGCGATCGTGCGCGGCGCCGACACTGATCGACATGACCTCACCCCACAATCGGCTGGACTGCTGGCGATTTCGATGGGCTTGCGGGACGTGACGCCCGATGACCATGAGGTGCTGAAGCACGGCTTTGTCATCTACGACGCGCTCTACGCCTGGGCCTCACGGCGAAAGTCAGAGACGCATAGCTGGCCGCCAGCAACGAAGCCGACTGCGGCTTAAGGCCCCGGAAGCCTGCGGGCCGAAACTCTGCTCGTGGGGTCGCAATGAGGCGGAGTTCACGACCTATCGCCATCGGGGGGCAACAACCCGGAGAACGTCATGTGCGTTGGACCAAGTCGATGTCAGGAAGAGTTGAGGGGACTTGCTGCATATCGGCCTTTTGACCGAGCGTTATGCGCCAGCCGGGGTCCCTCGACTGGCCGGGCCGCTGCTCGGTGGACAGCGATGACAGGCGATATTCTTTGTCCCTGAAGGGATCGCCTGACCAGCGGGGAGTTATTAGTGGTCACAGGTCTTCGCGAAACCAACGAACAGAGCAAAACCGGGGAGCGGCCGCCGACGGTCTACCTTTATGCCGCACGCGCGCTCCGCGACTTCGGGGACGGGTTCGTGGCCGTGCTGTTGCCGGTCTACCTGGCGATGCTCGGGCTTGGCGCATTCGAGATCGGGGTGGTCGCCACACTTGCCCTCCTGGGATCAGCCTTGATCACTCTTGGTATCGGGTTTCTTGGTGTCCGAACCAACCTACGTCGATTGTTGATCGGAGCGGCGGCCTTGATGACCGCGACCGGCCTCCTATTCGCGTCTTCCAGCACGACGGCTGTTGTTATGCTCGTCGCCTTCGTTGGAACGATCAATCCGTCCGCAGGCAGCGTCAGCATTTTTGTACCGCTCGAACACGCGGTTCTTGCAGGTTTGGTGTCGGACAAGAACCGCACGAGGATGTTTGCGCGCTACGGCCTTATCGGGGCGCTCGCTGCAGCGGCAGGTGCACTCGCTTCGGCCAGCCCCGATCTTCTGAGCGATTTCGGAGTGACGCGCCTCGCGGCCCTTAGAGCAATGTTCGTATTTTACGCGCTTCTCGGCGTCGTGGGCGGCGTGCTCTATCTGCGCGTTCCCGTCGAAACGAAGAAGATGGAAGGCAAGCCGGTGGCTGCGCTCGGGCAGTCGCGCGGTATCGTCTACAAGATGGCGGCCTTGTTCAGCATCGACGCTTTTGCCGGAGGATTTTCCGTGCAGTCGCTTGTCGCTCTCTGGCTGTTCGATAAGTTCGGGCTATCGCTTTCGGCCGCGGGATTGTTCTTCTTCTGCACTGGACTACTTTCCGCGTTCTCACTGCCGGCGGCGGCGCGACTGTCCGAGCGCTTCGGCCTCATCAACACCATGGTGTTCACGCATGCCCCTTCGAGCGTTTGCCTGATCCTGGCGGCGATCGTGCCAAATCTCCAGCTGGCGCTCTCGCTGCTGCTGATACGCGCCGCGCTCTCCCAAATGGATGTCCCGACGCGATCCTCCTACGTGATGGCAGTCGTCACACCACCGGAACGGCCGGCGGCCGCAAGCGTGACCTCAGTTCCGAGAAGCCTCGCGGCGGCCGCAAGCCCAGCCATTGCCGGCGCGCTCTTCGAAGCCGGCTACGAGGCATGGCCTTTGATCATCTGCGGCGTCCTCAAGATCATCTATGATTTTGCCCTGCTTTGGAGCCTTCGGCACATCAAGCCGCCGGAGGAGCAGTAAGACAAATGCTCGAAATGTGCTGGAAGACGACAGCGATATCCGGTCTCAGCACGGCATCCGGCAAGCAATCATCAGCCTTTTCCAGTGAGGGGCTAAGACAATCCAACCTCAAGCCATCAGCGACGGCTTGACCTGAGATCAAGCCGCCGCATGAGCACCGCGATGTGCTCAGTGGTTGTCCCTGGGCACGCCCCTGGTGTGAGCGACATCCTGGTATTTCACCGCCGGCTTCAGCACCATGCCCTGGTCGAACTGGTCGACCATGCCGCGCTGGATTTCCTGCCATGGCGTCTGGTGCTGCGGATAGTGGTAGCCGCCATTGCCCTGCAGCGCCGCGCGGCGCTTGGCGATCTCTTCGTCGCTGACCAGAATGTTGGCGGTGCCCTTGTTCAGGTCGATGCGGACGCGGTCGCCGGTCTTGAGCAGCGCCAGCCCGCCGCCAATGGCGGCTTCCGGCGAGGCGTTGAGGATCGACGGCGAGCCCGACGTGCCCGACTGGCGACCGTCGCCGATACAGGCCAGCGCATGAATGCCCTTCTTGATGAGGTATGCCGGCGGCTGCATGTTGACGACCTCGGCACCGCCGGGATAGCCGACCGGGCCGGCGCCGCGCATGAACAGGATCGTGTGCTCGTCGATGCCTTGCGCCGGATCGTCGATGCGGGCGTGGTAATCCTCCGGCCCGTCAAAGACCATGGCGTTGCCTTCGAAGGCTTCCGGGTCCTTCGGATTGGAGAGGTAGCGCTCGCGGAATTCTGGCGAGATGCCGCTGGTCTTCATGATCGCCGAATCGAACAGATTGCCGCTGAGGTTGATGAAGCCGGCATTGACCTTCAGCGGCTTGTCGACGCTGCGGATGACGTCGGTGTTTTCGTTGGCGACGCCCTCGCTATTCTCACCGATCGACTTGCCGTTGACCGTGCGCGCGCCGGGGTGCGGCAACAGCCCGCCCTTCATCAGTTCGGCGATAACCGCCGGCACGCCGCCGGCATGATGGTAATCCTCGCCCAGATATTCGCCCGTCGGCTGCAAATTAACCAGCAGCGGCACATTGAGGCCGACCGTCTGCCAGTCGTCATTGTCGAGCTTGACGCCGAGGTGGCGGGCGATGGCGTTGAGATGGATAGGCGCGTTGGTCGAGCCGCCAATGGCCGAATTGACGACAATGGCGTTCTCGAAAGCCTCTCTCGTCATGATGTCGGACGGCTTCAAATCCTCATGCACCATCTCGACAATGCGTTTTCCCGTCTCATAGGAAATCTGGCCGCGCTCGCGATAGGGGGCGGGAATAGCGGCTGAACCCGGCAATTGCATGCCGAGCGCCTCGGCCAGCGAATTCATCGTGGTGGCGGTGCCCATCGTGTTGCAGTAGCCGGTCGAGGGCGCCGAGGAGGCAACGATATCCATGAACTCGTCATAGTCGATCTCGCCGGCCGACAGGCGCTGGCGCGATTCCCAGACGATGGTGCCGGAGCCGGTGCGCTTGCCCTTGTGCCAGCCGTTGAGCATCGGACCGACCGACAGCGCGATGGCCGGGATGTTGACGGTGGCCGCTGCCATCAGCAGCGCCGGCGTCGTCTTGTCGCAACCGATGGTCAGCACGACGCCGTCGAGCGGGTAGCCGTAGAGCACCTCGACGAGGCTGAGATAGGCAAGGTTGCGGTCAAGGGCCGCGGTCGGGCGCTTGCCGGTCTCCTGGATCGGATGGCACGGGAATTCGAACGGGATGCCGCCCATCGAGACAATGCCTTCGCGCACGCGCTTGGCGAGCTCGATATGGTGGCGGTTGCACGGCGACAGATCCGAGCCGGTCTGGGCGATGCCGATCAGCGGCTTGCCCGACATCAGTTCGGCACGCGTCAGCCCATAATTCAGGTAGCGCTCGAGATAGAGCGCCGTCATGCCGGGGTTGTCGGGGTTGTCGAACCACTCCTGCGAGCGGAATTTTTTCTTCTTGGTGGGGGCGCCGGCCATCACGGTCTCCGTATTTGTATGACAAATCGATATGACAACGCGTCAATGCAAGCAAGGGGCACGCGCGTTCCCAACCCGCACTTTGGTGCGATAGACACAACAGCGCCTCTGCGCTAGGGCTTCGAACCATTGTTTCCGGGAGGTTCTTGATGGCTTTGGTGATCGAAGGCGAGGAACGCATTGCCGCACCCCTGCAAAAAGTCTGGGAAGCGCTGAACGATCCCGAGGTTTTGAAGGCGACCATTCCCGGCTGCCAGAGCCTTGACATGAAGTCGCCGACCGAGATGGCCGCGACGGTGGTGCTGAAGATCGGGCCTATCAAGGCGACCTTCAACGGCGAAGTGACGCTGAAAAATCTCAAGCCGCCGCATTCCTACACCATCCAGGGCGAAGGCAAGGGCGGCATTGCCGGCTTCGCCAAGGGCGGCGCCGACGTGACGCTGACCGAGGATGGGCCGGATGCCACGGTGCTCAAATACGCGGCCAAGGCCGATGTCGGCGGCAAGATTGCCCAGCTCGGCAGCCGGCTGATCGAATCGACGTCGAAGAAACTGGCCGGGCAGTTCTTTTCGAGTTTTGGCGAGAAGGTCGGCGGCTGACCCTCCCGCCAGAGCAATGCCAGGAAAAGTGTGAAACGGTTTTCCCGGGAAAAGCGCGTAGGGCTTTCCCTTGGGATTTGCGTCAAAACCAAAAAGAGGTCACTCGAAGACGATGCTCGGCACCGCCGCTTCGGCCGCGCCGCGTTCTTCATTGACCCTGTCCCAGACCTTGGCGGCGATGTCGCGATAGGTTTTCGCTTCGGCGCCATCGGGCTTCGAGACAACCACTGGCGCCCCGGCATCCGAGCTTTCGCGGATGCCCATTTCCAGCGGCACCTCGCCGAGGAAGGTGACGCCGAGGCGTTCGGCCTCGCGGCACGCGCCGCCATGGCCGAAAATGTCATACCGCTTGCCGGTATCGGGCGCGATGAAATAGCTCATGTTCTCGACGATGCCGAGCAGCGGTACGTCGACCTTCTTGAACATGTTCAGCCCCTTGCGGGCATCGATCAGCGCCAGGTCCTGCGGCGTCGAGACAATGACGGCTCCGGCCAGCGGCACCTGCTGCGCCATGGTCAGCTGCGCGTCGCCGGTTCCAGGCGGCATGTCGACGACAAGCACGTCGAGCCGGCCCCATTCGACCTCGCGCAGCATCTGCGTCAGCGCCGACATCACCATCGGCCCGCGCCAGATCATCGGCGTCTCCTCATCGACGAGGAAGCCCATCGACATCACCTTGAGGCCGTAATTCTCCATCGGCTTCAGGATCTTGCCGTCAACCGTCTGCGGCCGGCCATGAATGTTGAGCAGCTTCGGCATGGACGGGCCGTAGATGTCGGCATCGAGCACGCCGACCCGCAAGCCGTTGGCGGCAAGGCCAAGCGCCAGATTGACTGCGGTGGTCGATTTGCCGACGCCGCCCTTGCCGGAAGCAACCGCGATGATCGCCTCGATACCGGGCACGCCGCGCTTGCCCGAACTGTGCGACGCGGGAGCATGCGGCGCGGGGCGCGGAGCGGCGGGTGGTGCCGGTCGGGCCGCGGGGCGCGCTGGCACCGGCGCCTCCATGCCGCCGCCTTTTTTCTCTGCAGTCAGCGCCACCACGGCGCCGGCAACCCCTGGAATTGCCTTGACCACGCGCTCCGCGGCGGCACGCAGCGGTTCCATTTCCTGCGCCCTGGCGGCGGGAACGGTGATCGAGAAGAAGACTTTCGAATCGGCGATGAAAATCTCGGAAACCATGCCGAGATCGACGATGTTGCCGGTGAAGTCCGGCCCGTTGACCGTCTTCAGGCGCTCGATGACGATTTCCTTGGTGACGGACATGATCTTTCCTCGGCGTTTGGCAATCCAGATAGTGCAGTTTCCAGCGAGAACCAAGCCGTGACGCAAAGGCTTGCTCGGCGTGCCACGGAAAACGACCGATGCTGTCGGATTCTTGCCGGATGACGCTTCCGGCCGATTGCCGATGGCCAAACGGGCCGCGTGCCCTATTTCGTTTGCCTGAGCGAGGACACGACAATCCAGGAAGGAGACGGTCATGCTCGAAAACAGCAACGCAACGGCCAATCTGGCCGTCAGGGACCTGGCAAAGGCAAAGGCCTTCTATGAAGGCACGCTGGGCCTCAAGCAGGTCGACGACATGGGCGGCGAGCTTGTCGTCTACAAAAGCGGCGACACGCTCATCAATGTCTACCATTCCCAATTCGCAGGTACCAACAAGGCGACGGCGGTGACGTGGACGGTGGGCGATCGGATCGAGACTGTCGTCAAATCATTGAAATCGAAAGGCGTTGTCTTCGAGCATTACGAAATGCCCGGCCTGACGATCAAGGGCGACATCCATGTCGGCCAGGACATGAAGGTCGCCTGGTTCAAGGACCCGGACGGCAACATCCTGAACCTCGTCGACAAATAGGCTTCGGCGCTCCGCGTCAGCCTGCCAGGCTTGTGACGAAATAAGTAAAAGCCGAAATCGCCGCCGTCGCCGGCAAGGTGACGATCCAGGCAATGACGATGTTGCCGGCGATGCCCCAGCGCACCGCCGAGACACGGCGGGCGGCGCCAACGCCGATGATGGCGCCAGTAATCGTATGCGTGGTCGATACGGGAACGCCGAGCCAGGTGGCGGCGAACAGCGTTATGGCGCCGCCGGTTTCAGCGCAGAAGCCCTGCATCGGATTGAGCCGGGTAATCTTCGAACCCATTGTGTGGACGATCCGCCAGCCGCCCAATAGGGTGCCAAGCGCCAGCGCCGACTGGCAGGTCAGGACGACCCAGAGCGGCACGTAGAATTTCTCGCCGAGCATGCCTTGCGAATAGAGCAGCACGGCGATGATGCCCATGGTCTTCTGCGCATCGTTGCCGCCATGGCCGAGCGAATAGAGCGAAGCGGAGAAGAACTGCAGGACGCGAAAGGTGCTGTCGACGGCGAACGGCGTCTGGCGTACGAACAGCCACGAAACCACCAGGACCAGGACGAGCGCCAGGATAAAACCAGTCGCCGGCGAGAGCACGATCGCGGCGACCGTCTTGCCAAGCCCAGACCAGACGATGGCGCCGATGCCCCCCTTCGCAACGCCGGCACCGACCAGCCCACCGATCAGCGCGTGCGAACTGCTCGAGGGAATGCCGGCGATCCAGGTGACGATGTTCCAGACGATGGCGCCAACGAGGGCCGAGAAGATCACCCCCGGCGTGACGATGCTGACGTCGACGATGCCTTTCCCGACAGTCTCGGCGACATGAAGGCCGAAGAAGATGAAGGCGATGAAGTTGAAGAAGGCCGCCCACAGCACGGCATAGTGCGGCCTGAGCACGCGTGTGGAGACGATGGTGGCGATGGAATTGGCCGCATCGTGCAGGCCATTGAGAAAATCGAAGAACAGCGCGACGGCGACGAGGCCGGCCAGCAGGGGGAAGGCGATCGCGGCATCCATCGTCTAGACGTTCTCGATGACGATGCCGCTGATCTCGTTGGCGACGTCCTCGAAACGGTCGACCACCTTCTCCAGCTGGCCATAGATCTCGCTGCCGATCAGATAGGCCATCGCGTCATCGCGGCCATGGCGCCTGAACAGATCCTTCAGGCCCTGCTCATGCAAATCGTCGGCCCGGCCTTCGGCGCGCATTACCTCCTCGGCAATAGCGTTGAGGCGTGCGCTGTTGGCGCCGACCTTGGCAAGCAACGGGATTGCTTCGGCGACCAGCCGGGCGGCGTCGACGATGACGGCGCCCATTTCCTGCATCAGCGGATCGAACTCCCGCTTCTCGAACAGCCTCACCGTCTTGACGGTCTTGTGCATCATGTCGATGGCGTCATCCATCGACTGGATCAGATCCTTGATGTCGCCGCGATCGAAAGGCGTTATGAAAGAGCGCCGCACGGCAAGCAGGACCTCCGCGGTGATATGATCGGCCTCGTCCTCGAGATCGATGATCTTCTGGCACCAGCGATCGATGTCCTTGCCCTGAAGCAGTTGCTGCAGCGCTTCCGCGCCGCCGACCACCGTGCGGGAATGCCGCTCGAACAGCTCGAAGAAACGATCTTCGCGCGGCAGCAGCTTGCGGAACCAGCCCAGCATGTCAGTCTCCCATCGCGCCCGGTTCACGACCGTTTCATTGACATAGCGCCGCACGACGCCGCAGGAAACAGTAAGCCGGCTGAAAGATGTGGATGCGGGACGATTACGCATGGCGCTTGCGGCAAAGGCGAATTTCCCCGAGCCTGCGCATGACGACCGGAAGGATGGCATGATCGACAAACTCGAATTCTTCATCGCATTGGCCAAGGAAGAGCATTTCGGCCGGGCGGCTGAGGCCTGTGGGGTCACCCAGCCGACCTTGTCGGCCGGTATCAAGCAATTGGAGGGGCAACTCGGCGTCATGCTGGTCAATCGCGGGTCGCGGTTCCAGGGGCTGACGCCGGAAGGCAAGCAGGTGCTGGTCTGGGCGCGCCGCATCGTCGGTGATTCAAGGAGCATGCGCGAGGAGATGCGCGCGGCGCGCCACGGCCTTTCCGGACGCATCCGCATTGCCGCCATCCCGACCGCACTCGCCATGGTGGCGCGGCTGACGACGCCGTTTCGCGAAAAGCACCCGGGCGTCACCTTTTCGGTGCTGTCGCGCACCTCGATCGAAGTCTTGTCGCTGCTCGGCAATTTCGACATCGACGCCGGTATCACCTATCTCGACAATGAGCCGCTCGGGCGGGTAACCAGCGTGCCGCTGTATGACGAGCGCTATCAGCTGATCACGGCGGTCGGAAACCCCTATTTTGACCGCGACAAAGTGACATGGGCCGAGATCAGCCGGTTGCCGCTGTGCCTGCTGACGCCGGACATGCAGAACCGCCGCATCATCGACCAGCATCTGGCCGAGGCCGGCGTGGAGGTACGGCCGACGCTTGAATCCAATTCGATGATCGTGCTGTTCTCGCACATCCACACCGGCAAATGGTCGTCGGTCATGCCGCTCAACCTTGCGGAAACATTCGGCTTTTCAGAGCCGATCCGGGCCATTCCGATCGTCGAGCCCGACGCCAGCCACACGGTCGGCCTGGTGGCCGCGCCGCGTGAGCCGCACACGCCGCTGGTGCAGGCGCTGCTGGACGAGGCAATGGCGCTGGCAGACGATTTCCGCGCCCATCACTAGGGTAGAGAATGGCGGCTGAGCGTGCTTGATAGAAGATTTCTATCAAGCGACGGATCAGCTTTATTGATTTCGCTGGTTTCCTCTGTTTTTGTAACGACTTAGCGCTAGAGCGCACCGACCAGGGAGGGCGCTGCATGACGATGCAGCCTGCAAGTACCGAGATCGCATCGCGCACGGCGGCGATTATCGAAGACATGAAGGGCCTCGAAGGCCCATTGCTGCCGATCCTGCACGAGATCCAGGAAGAATTCGGCCATGTGCCGCAGGCGGCCCTGCCTGTTATCGCCGATGGGCTCAATCTCTCCAGGGCCGAGGTGCACGGCGTCGTCACCTTCTACCATGATTTCCGTGCCCGGCCGGCCGGGCGGCATGTCCTCAAGCTGTGCCAGGCGGAAGCCTGCCAGTCGATGGGCTCGGATTCCGTCGCCGCCAAGATCAAACAGTTGCTGGGCATCGGTTTCCACGAGACCACAAGCGACGGATCGGTTACACTCGAGCCGGTCTATTGCCTCGGGCTTTGCGCCTGTTCGCCGTCGGCGATGCTCGACGGCGAGGTGATCGGGCGGCTCGATGACGAGAAGATCGACGAGATCCTTGCCGAGGTGCGCTCATGATCCCCCGCATCTACATTCCCGGCGATTCCGGCGCGTTGGCGCTCGGCGCCGAGAAGGTCGCCATGGCTGTTCGCGCGGAACTCGCCGAGCGTGGCATCGAGGCCAAGATCGTCCGCAACGGCTCGCGCGGCGCTTATTTCCTCGAGCCGATGGTCGAAGTGGCGACCGCCAGCGGCCGCGTCGCCTACGGACCGGTCAAGCCTTCCGACGTCAGGAGCCTGTTCGACAGCGGCTTCCTCACCGGTGGCCACCACAAGCGCTGGCTCGGCGCGCCCGACAAGATCCCGTTCCTGGCCAAGCAGACCCGGCTGACCTTTGCCCGCTGCGGCATCAACGACCCGCTGTCGCTCGACGCCTACAAATCGCTTGGTGGGCTCAAGGGTTTGCAGAACGCCGTGGCCATGGCGCCGGCCGACATCGTCAAGCAGGTTACCGACTCAGGCCTGCGTGGCCGTGGCGGCGCCGGCTTCCCGACCGGCATCAAGTGGAAGACGGTGCTGGATACGACATCCGAGCGCAAATACATCGTCTGCAACGCCGACGAGGGCGACAGCGCGACTTTCGCCGACCGCATGATCATGGAGGGCGACCCCTTCGTGCTGATCGAGGGCATGACGATCGCCGGCATCGCCACCGGAGCGACCAAGGGCTTCGTCTATATCCGCTCGGAATATCCGCATGCGGTGGCGACAATGAACAAGGCCGTCGAAATCGCCCGCAAGGCCGGCGTGCTCGGCGTCAACGTACTGGGTTCGCCCAACGCCTTCGACATGGAAATCCGCGTCGGCGCCGGCGCCTATGTCTGCGGCGAGGAAACCTCGCTGTTGAACAGCCTGGAAGGCAAGCGCGGCGTGGTGCGCGCCAAGCCGCCGCTGCCGGCCATCCAGGGCCTGTTCGGCAAGCCGACGGTGATCAACAACGTCATCAGCCTGGCCTCGGTGCCGATCATCATGGACAAGGGCGCGGCCTTCTACAAGGATTTCGGCATGGGCCGCTCGCGCGGCACCATCCCTATCCAGATCGCCGGCAATGTCAGGAATGGCGGCCTGTTCGAGACCGCCTTCGGCCTTACGCTCGGCGAGATCGTCGATGACATCGGCGGCGGCACGGCCACTGGCCGTCCGGTGAAGGCAGTACAGGTCGGCGGCCCGCTCGGTGCTTATTTCCCGCGCGCCCTGTTCGACACGCCGTTCGACTATGAGGAATTCGCCAAGCGCGACGGGCTGATCGGCCATGCCGGCATCACCGTGTTCGACGACACGGCCGACATGCTGAAGCAGGCGCGCTTCGCGATGGAGTTCTGCGCCATCGAAAGCTGCGGCAAGTGCACGCCCTGTCGCATCGGCTCGACGCGCGGCATCGAGACCATCGACAGGCTTGCCGCCGGGATCGAGCCGGAAAAGAATCTCGCTTTGGTCACCGACCTCTGCAACACGATGAAGTTCGGTTCGCTGTGCGCGCTGGGCGGCTTCACGCCTTACCCGGTGATGAGTTCGATCACGCATTTCCCCGAAGATTTCAAGCCCGCGCCAGCGCGCGTGGCTGCTGAGTAGGAGCTGGCAGATGAACATCAAGGCCGACTTCCCATCGCTCGTCGAAGAGATCGACTACGGAACCCCGGAATCGCGGGCGCAAAAGCAGGTCACGCTGAGCGTCGACGGCCGCAGCATCACGGTGCCGGAAGGCACCTCGATCATGCGCGCCGCTATGGAAGGCGGCGTCGAGATCCCGAAGCTCTGTGCCACCGACATGCTGGACTCATTCGGCTCGTGCCGTGTCTGCCTGGTCGAGATCGAAGGGCGCGGCGGCACGCCGGCGTCCTGCACGACGCCGGTTGGCGAAGGCATGGTGGTGCGCACGCAGTCCGACCGGCTCGACGCCATCCGCCGCGGCGTCATGGAGCTTTACGTCTCCGACCATCCGACCGGCTGGAACGAGAAGGCCGGCACCGGCGCCAGCGAATTCGACACAGTGGCGAAGTCGGTCGGTCTGACCGAGAACCGCTACGGCGTCGAGGGCCGCAACCACGTCAAGCAGGAAGACGGCGTGGCGCCCGGCCATGGCTCGCTGGCGGTCGACTACATCGCCCGCGACGAATCCAATCCTTATTTCACCTATGATCCGGCGCAGTGCATCGTCTGCTCGCGCTGCGTGCGGGCGTGCGAGGAAGTGCAGGGCACCTTCGCGCTGACCATCGAGGGCCGCGGTTTCGAATCGCGCATGGTCGCCGGCATGCATGAGGATTTCATCGCTTCCGAATGCGTGTCATGCGGAGCCTGCGTGCAGGCCTGCCCGACCGACGCGCTGCGCGAGAAGACGGTGCTCGAGAAGGGCATGCCGGAACGCTCGGCCGTTACCACCTGCGCCTATTGCGGCGTCGGCTGCTCGTTCAAGGCCGAGGTGAAGGACGACGAAGTCATCCGCATGATGCCCTACAAGGACGGCAAGGCGAACCACGGCCACAGCTGCGTCAAGGGCCGCTTCGCCTATGGCTACGCCACCCACAAGGACCGCATCCTGTCGCCGATGATCCGCGAGAAGATCTCCGATCCGTGGCGCGAAGTGAGCTGGGAAGAGGCGATCGCCCACACCGCCAAGGAATTCCGCCGGATCCAGTATCAATACGGCCGCACCTCGATCGGCGGCATCACCTCCTCGCGCTGCACGAACGAGGAGACCTATCTCGTGCAGAAGCTGGTGCGGCAGGGTTTCCGCAACAACAATGTCGACACCTGCGCCCGCGTCTGCCATTCGCCGACCGGCTACGGGCTCGGCCAGACCTACGGCACCTCGGCCGGCACGCAGGATTTCGACTCGGTCGAATTCACCGACGTCGCCGTCATCATCGGCGCCAATCCGGTTTCCGCCCATCCGGTGTTCGCCTCGCGTCTCAAGAAGCGGCTGCGCCAGGGCGCCAAGCTGATCGTGCTCGATCCGCGCCGCACCGAGATGGTCAAGTCGGCGCATATCGAGGCCGACTATCACCTGCCGCTGAAGCCCGGCACCAACGTGGCGGTGCTGACGTCACTGGCGCATGTCATCGTTACCGAAGGGCTTTTCGACGAAGCCTTCATCCGCGAACGCTGCGACTGGACGGAGTTCCAGGACTGGGCCTCCTTCGTCGCCTTGCCGGAGAACAGCCCTGAAATCGTCGGCAAGCTTTCCGGAGTCGACCCGGAACTGATCCGGGGTGCCGCGCGGCTCTACGCCAAGGGCGGCAATGGCGCGATCTATTACGGCCTCGGCGTCACCGAGCACAGCCAGGGCTCGACCACGGTGATGGCGATCGCCAACCTCGCCATGGCCACCGGCAATATCGGCCGCCCGGGCGTCGGCGTGAATCCGCTGCGTGGCCAGAACAATGTGCAGGGCTCGTGCGACATGGGCTCCTTCCCGCACGAACTGCCCGGCTATCGCCACATCTCCGGCGAAGCCGTGCGCGATATCTATGAAAGCCTTTGGGGCGTGAAGCTGGACGACGAACCCGGCCTGCGCATTCCCAACATGCTGGACGCCGCCGTCGACGGCTCCTTCAAGGGCATCTACATCCAGGGCGAGGACATCTTGCAGTCCGATCCCGACACCAAGCATGTCGCGGGCGGTCTCGCGGCCATGGAGTGCGTGGTCGTGCACGATCTCTTCCTCAACGAGACGGCGAATTACGCGCATGTCTTCCTGCCGGGCTCGACCTTCCTGGAAAAGGACGGCACCTTCACCAATGCCGAGCGGCGCATCAACATGGTGCGCAAGGTGCTGGAACCGAAGGCGCGCTATGCCGACTGGGAGGCGACGCAGGAGCTTGCCCGCGCGATCGGGCTCGACTGGAACTACACGCATCCCTCGCAGATCATGGACGAGATCGCCCAGACGACGCCGAGCTTCGCCAATGTCTCCTTCGAGCTGCTCGACCGGGTCGGATCGGTGCAATGGCCGTGCAACGAGAAGGCCCCGCTCGGAACGCCGATCATGCACATAGACGGCTTCGTGCGCGGCAAGGGCAAGTTCATCCGCACCGAATATGTGGCGACGGACGAGAGGACCGGGCCGCGCTTCCCGCTGCTTTTGACCACTGGCCGCATCCTCAGCCAGTACAATGTCGGCGCGCAGACGCGGCGCACCGACAACGTCATGTGGCACTCGGAAGACCGGCTGGAGATCCATCCGCACGATGCCGAGAACCGCGGCCTGCGCGATGGCGACTGGGTGCGGCTGACCAGCCGCTCCGGCGAGACGACGCTGCGGGCGCTGATCACGGACCGTGTGTCGCCTGGCGTGGTCTACACCACCTTCCACCATCCGGACACGCAGGCCAACGTCATCACCACCGACTTCTCGGACTGGGCGACCAACTGTCCGGAGTACAAGGTGACGGCGGTGCAGGTCGGCGCCTCGAACGGCCCGTCGGATTGGCAACGCGAGTATGACGAGCAGGCCAGGAACAGCCGCCGCATCGCCTCGCTGCAGGCGGCGGAGTAGCCGTGGCCGCGCGCCGCAAAGCCACGACCGAGATATCGCGCCTGGCGCACCGCGCCAGCAGTACGACTGTTGCCAACCGCATGGTGCCGGAGGAGACGCCGGTGGCGTTTTCCTTTGCCGGAACCACGCATGCGGTGATGATGGCGAGCCCTGCCGACTTCGAGGATTTCGCGCTCGGCTTCTCGCTGACGGAAGGCATCATTGCCGACCCGCAAGAGATCGAGGCGATCGAAGTCGAGGATCATGGCGCCGGCATCGATATCCAGATCCGGCTCAAGGATCAGGCCAATACACGCTTCGAGGCGCGGCGGCGCAGGCTTGCCGGGCCGGTTGGCTGCGGGCTGTGCGGCATTGAGTCCATCGAGGAAGCGATGCGGTCCGTCGACGCCGTTGGTGCGTCAAAACTTACGCTTGATGCCGACGACATCGTCCGCTCCGTCAAGCTTTTGTCGAAGGTGCAGCCGCTGCATCAGGAAACCGGAGCCGTACATGCCGCCGGCTTCTATATTCCTGGCAAGGGCGTCGTCATGGCGCGCGAGGATGTCGGCCGCCACAATGCGCTGGACAAGCTCGCAGGCGCGTTGGCCAAAGCCGGCATCGACGGCGCCTCGGGAGCCGTTGTGGTGACGTCGCGCGTGTCCGTCGAAATGGTGCAGAAGACGGCGGCGGTCGGCTCGGCCTTCATCATCGCCGTCTCGGCGCCGACCGCGCTTGCCATCCGCACGGCCGATGAGGCCGGCATGACGCTGGTGGCGCTGGTGCGCGGCGAGGATTTCGATGTTTTCACCCACCCCGACCGGGTGGTTTTGGGAGTTGCCCAGCATGTCGCATGACGAAGACCACATCACGAGCACCAGCGAAAAGCTGGTGCGCATGGCCAACCAGATCGCGGCCTTCTTCCATTCCAAGTCGCGCGAGGAAGGTGTTGCCGGCGTCGCCGAGCACATCAACAAATTCTGGGAACCGAGGATGCGGCGGCAGTTCTTCGAACTGCTGGACAGCGGCGAAGGCTTCGACGAACTCGTCGTGGCGGCATCGGCCAGGATCAAGCGGCCGATCACGCCAGCCGAGGCCGATCTCAAGCTCGGGCTCAAACCCTTCCCGGCCGACGCCGCCGCGTCGCAAAAGTAGCCGCAAGCCGGCTGCGCGAGCCTATAATCATTTCCACTAAGGTTTGAGCTGCCGCTATCGACGCGGCTCTGCTATGGTTACCGATCAGAAATCGTCAGGCCGGGCGGAAGAAACTCGTGAGGCCGATCGAGACCCGATATGCCCTCAGTGGCGAGGCGCGGATCGCCTATCAGGTGGTCGGCCAGGGCTCGCTTGATCTTGTCTTCGTTCCGGGCTTCATTTCCAATCTCGACCTGCATTGGGAAGACGAGGGCTATACAAGGCTCCTGAGGCGGCTTTCGGCATTCTCGCGGCTGATCCTGTTCGACAAGCGCGGCACCGGTCTTTCCGACCGTGTCGATGTCCATCACTTGCCCAGCCTCGAAACCCGCATGGACGATGTGCGCGCGGTGATGGACGCAACCGGCAGCGGCCGCGCGGCGCTACTTGGCGCCTCGGAAGGCGCACCAATGGCGATGCTGTTCGCCGCCACCTATCCGGAACGGACGCGGGCGCTGGCGCTCTATGGCGGCTATGCGCATTTCCACAAATGGGTGATATCGCCCGAACGCCTCGGCGCCTTCATCGAGACGACGGAAACGTCATGGGGCACGGGTGCCACCTTGCCCAGCTTCGCGCCGGGCCGGGTCGACGACCCGCATTTCACCCGGTGGTGGGCGCGCTTCGAGCGCTTGTCGGCAAGCCCGACCGCAGCGGCAGCACTTGCCCGCATGAATGCCGGGATCGACGTGCGGGACATCCTCGGCGCGATCAACGCGCCGACACTGCTGATCCATCGCCGCAACGATGTTCGCGTCGATCCCGAAGCCAGCCGCTTCCTGGCAAAGAATATCCCGAATGCGCGGCTGGTCGAGATCGCCGGGCGCGACCATCCGATCTGGACCGGCGACGTCGACCGCGTCGCCGACCTGATCGAGGAATTTCTGACCGGCCAGCCGGCGGTGGCCGACACCGAGCGCGTGCTTGCCGCATTGCTAGTGACGCGCATCTACGACACGGCCAAGCTTGGCGATCGCATGTGGCACGAGCGCAGTCAGCGCTTTCAGGAGAGCTGGCGGCTGCTGGTCGGGCGTCATGGCGGACGCGCGACGGGTACGCATGGTGAATTGATGATTTCGCGCTTCGACGGGCCGGCGCGCGCCATACGCTGCGCGGCGGCGTTGCGCGAGGCGGCGCAGCAGATCGGCGTGGCGAGCGCGCAAGGGGTCCATGTCGGCGAGATCGAAGCGCGCGGCCCGCCGGTCGGACTGACGGCACGCGTGACCATGCAATTGGCGAACCATGCCGGGCGTGGCGAGATTCTGGCCTCCCGGCTGGTTGCCGACCTGGCGGTGGGATCCGGCCTGCATTTCGTCGACGCCGGCCGTGTCAGCCTCGGCGAACTCGACGAGCCATTGCCGGTGATGCATGCGACGTCGGAGCAGCATCTGGAACCGGCCTGCCGCTCGAAATCCAAGCCGGCTGAACCCGCCGTGTTGACGGCACGGGAAAGCGAGGTGGTGAACCTGATCGCCGATGGCAAAAGCAATGCGGCGATCGCTGGCGAGCTCAGGCTGAGCGAGCACACGGTCAAGCGTCACGTCGCCAACATTCTGCTCAAGCTCGACCTGCCATCGCGTGCGGCGGCGGCGGCATTCTCCGCCAGGCACGCTGGCCCGGACGGGCCATGACAGCCATGGCGCTTTCGGGCGAAGCGGGCACGCCGATCCAAGCGCTATCAATTCCCCCATGCAGGCCAGGCGGATATCGCCGGGAAGGCACTGCGAACGGAGGATGAAATGCTCGAGTCAAAACTGAACGTCAGATCATTTGTGATCGCGGCAGGCATTGGCGCGCTGTTCACGATCACTCCCGCAAAGGCCGAGGATGCATCGGCGACAGCCGCCTACAAGGACATCCAGGCGACGCTCGGCTCGGTGCCGGACATGTTCAAGACACTGCCTGACGTGGCGGTCGCCGGCGCCTGGGCCGAAATCAAGGGCGTGCAGCTCAATCCCAAGACCGCGCTCGATGGCAAGACCAAGGAACTGATAGGTCTTGCGGTGGCCGCGCAGATACCTTGCCAGTACTGCATCTATTTCCATACCGAGGCCGCCAAGCTCAACGGCGCGAGCGACGAGGAGATCAAGGAGACGATCGCGATGGCGGCGATCGTGCGCCATTGGTCGACGATGCTCAATGGAAGCCAGGTCGATCTCGCCACTTTCAAGAAGCAGACCGACGACGTCTTCGCGGCCGTCAAGGCGAAGTCGCAGTGAGAACCCCTGCCTGGCGGCGAGCGCCGGGCAGCCCCCTACTGAATATCACCCGCCCGCGTGAAGACGGGCATATGGAGGATAAGATGCTGACCAAGACTCAAGTCGTGGATGGCGCGGCGATCAAGAAGGCGATCGAGAGCCGCGATGGCAAGATGCTGTCTGGCTTCTATGCCGACGACGCGCTGGTGCGGGTGATCGACCGCAACAACCCGCCGAGCAAGCCGCGCGAGATCCGCGGGCGCGCGGCGATCACCACCTTCTGGGACGACATCTGCAGCCGGGCGATGACCCACAAGGTCGACACCACGATCGCCGACGGCGACAGCCTCGCCTTCACCCAGGCCTGCGCCTATCCGGACGGTACAAAAGTGTTCGCCGCCGCGATGCTGGAGCTGAAGAACGGGCGAATCGCGCGGCAGACCGTCGTGCAAGCCTGGGATGAATAGGCAAACAGCCACCAACTCAACCTTGGGAGGAACCAGCATGTTCAGCGCTAGATGGCAGATCGACGCGAAGTTCGGGCATAAACAGACCGTGCTCGACCTGTTGAAGAAATGGGAACGCGAGATCGGCTCGCAGGTCGGCCTCGCCGAGCTGAAGTTCCAGATCATGACCGGATCGATCGGCGCACGCGAAGCGACGGTCGAGTCGCACCATCAGGTCGAAAGCCTGGCCCAGCTGGAGGCGATGTTCGCCAAGATCAGCAAGATCGACGCACACGCCAAATGGGGCAAGGAGATGGAGCCCTATGTCGTGTCAGGCACCAGCCTGTGGAACATCTATCGTATCGTCGAGTAGCACCGCTACCTCTTCCCCTTGTGGGAGAGGTCGGATTGCCCCGAATTGCCCTTCGCAATTCGGCTGGCAATCCGGGTGAGGGGTGACTTGGCGCCAAGCTGGAACACCCTCATCCGTCTCGGCGCTGCGCGCCGATCCACCTTCTCCCGCGGGGGAGAAGGGAAACTGCGCTACGCGTGCGCCACCATCACGTGCCGCACGGCGGTATAGTCTTCCAGTGCATAGAGCGACATGTCCTTGCCGTAGCCGGACTGCTTCAACCCGCCATGCGGCATCTCGTTGGTCAGCATGAAATGGGTGTTGATCCATGTGCAGCCATATTGCAGGCGGGCCGCCGTCGCCATGGCGCGCGAGACGTCCTTGGTCCAAACCGATGACGCCAGGCCGTAGTCGCTGTCATTGGCCCAGTTGACCGCCTCGTCGACTTCCGTGAAACGGGTGACCGAGACGACCGGGCCGAACACTTCGCGACGCACGATTTCGTCCTCCTGCAAGGCACCGGCGACGACGGTCGGCTGATAGTAGAAGCCGGTGCCCTCGCCCGGCTTGCCGCCGGTGGTGATCTCGATGTGCTTCAGCTCGGAGGCGCGTTCGACGAAGCTCGACACGCGGTCGCGCTGGCGGCGCGAGATCAGCGGGCCGATCTCGTTTTCGGTGTCGTCCGGCTGGTTGTACCTGATGGTCGAGACGGCGGAAGAGAGGTCAGCGACGAGCTTGTCGTAGACCTTCTTGCCGGCATAGATGCGGCAGGCGGCGGTGCAGTCCTGGCCGGCATTGTAGTAGCCGAAGGCGCGCAGGCCATTGACTACCGCGCCAAGGTCGGCGTCGTCGAAGACGATGACCGGGGCCTTGCCGCCGAGTTCGAGATGCGTGCGCTTGACCGATTTGGCGGCCGCCTGCAGCACCTTCTTGCCGGTGGCGACGTCGCCGGTGATCGAGATCATGTTGACCTTGGGATGGTTGATCAGCGCGTTGCCGACGCTGTCGCCACGGCCGAGCACGACATTGACCACGCCTTCGGGGAGGATTTCGGCCAGGATCCTGGCCAGCTTCAGCGTCGTCAGCGGCGTCTGCTCCGACGGCTTGAAGACGACGGTGTTGCCGCCGCCGATCGCCGGCGCCAGCTTCCAGGCCATCATCATCAGCGGGTAGTTCCAGGGCGCGATCGAGGCGACGATGCCGATCGGGTCGCGTCGCACCATCGAGGTGTGGCCGGGCAGATATTCGCCTGCGACGACGCCCGGCATCGTACGGACCGCGCCGGCGAAGAAGCGGTAGCAGTCGACGATGGCCGGAATCTCGTCATTGAGCACGGAATTGATCGGCTTGCCGCAGTTCAGCGCCTCGAGAGCGGCGAAGTCCTTGGCCTCGGCCTCGATGCGGTCGGCGATCTTGAGGAGATAACCAGAGCGCTGCGCCGGCGTGGTGCGCGACCACAGGACGAACGCTTGTTCGGCGGCCGCCACCGCCGCCTCGATCTGCGCCTGGCTGGCCTCGGGCAGGTTGAGAATGGTCGCCCCGGTCTTCGGATTGAGGATCGGCTCCTCGGTCTCGGCGCCGTTCTCGAATTTCGAGCCGATCAGCATCTGGGTGTCCATGGACGTCTCTCCCTTACGAACTGACGTTATTTGCCCGAACCAGCGATCTGGTCGCCGTCGCGGGTGAGGTAATAGGCAAACAGGATGGGCAGCAGCGTCACCAGCACGACGACCATGGCCACGACATTGGTGACCGGGCGCTGGCGCGGGCGGATCAGCTCCTCCAGCATCCAGATCGGCACGGTCTGCTGCTGGCCGGCGGTGAAGGTGGTGACGATGACTTCGTCGAAAGACAAAGCGAAGGCCAGCATGCCGCCTGCAAGCAGCGCGGTGGCGATGTTGGGCAGCACGACATGGCGGAAGGTCTGAAAACTGTCGGCGCCGAGATCCATCGAGGCCTCGATCATCGAACCGGATGTGCGACGGAAACGGGCGACCGCATTGTTGTAGACGACGACCACGCAGAAAGTGGCGTGGCCGAGCACGATCGTCCAGAACGAGAAAGGAATGTCGGCGAGCGAAAAGGCCGAGCGGAGCGCGATGCCGGTGATGATGCCGGGCAGCGCGATCGGCAGGATGACCAGCAGCGAGATGGTCTCGCGGCCGAAGAATTTCGTCCGTGACACAGCGGCGGCGCACAGCGTGCCGAGCACCAGTGCGATCGCCGTCGAGATGGCGGCGACGCGCACCGACAGCGACAGCGCTTCCCACACGTCAGGCCGGTTCCATGTGACGGCGAACCACTGCGTGGTCAGCCCCGGCGGCGGCCAGACGAAGCTCTTCTCCTCGGTGGTGAAGGCGTAGACGAAGATCAGCAGGATCGGCAAATGCAGGAAGAGCAGGCCGCAGGCGGCGGCGATCTTCAAGCCGAGCGGAGCCGATTGACCACGGTCAGAGCGCATCGAAAGCCCCCATGCGCTTGGCGCCCCAGAGGTAGAAGCCCATGATGACGATGGGCACCACGGTGAAGGCGGCGGCGAGCGGGATGTTGCCGGCGGTACCTTGCTGCGAATAGACGGCCTGGCCGATGAACAGGCGCGACGTGCCGATGATCTGCGGGATGATGTAATCGCCCAATGTCAGCGAGAAGGTGAAGATCGAGCCGGCGACTATGCCGGGCAGCGCCAGCGGGAACAGCACGTTGCGGAAGGTCTGGCCGGGCGAAGCGCCGAGGTCGGACGAAGCTTCCACCAGATTGCCGGGTACGCGCTCAAGGGAGGCCTGAACGGGGAGGATCATGAAGGGCAGCCAGACATAGACGAAGACGATGAAGGTGCCTGTGAACGACACCGACAGCGAGTTGCCGCCGACGACCGGCAACGCCAGCCAGGCATCGAGCAGCCACAGCACATGCAGCTTGGCGAAGAGCCAGGTGAGGATGCCTTCCTTGGCCAGGATCAGCTTCCAGGCATAGATCTTGACCAGGTAGCTCGACCACAGCGGCAGCATGACGCCGAGATAGAACAGCGCCTTCCAGCGGCCACGGGCATAGCGCGCGGCATAGTAGGCGATCGGAAAGGCGACGATGGCCGAGGCCAGCGTGACCAAGGCCGCCATGGTGACGGTGCGCAGGATGATGTCGAGATTGGCGGCCTGCAGCAGGTCGCCATAGGTCTTCAGCGTGAACTGGCGGTTGATGAGGCCGGAGAACTCGTCGATGGAGAAGAAGCTCTGTGCCAGCAGCGCGAAGAGCGAGCCGATATAGACGATGCCGAGCCACAGCACCGGCGGCAAAAGCATGAGCAGCAGAAGCAGTTGCGGCCGGCGCCAGAACAGGTCCGACAGCGCGCCGCGCATGCCGCCGCTGCCGGGCAGGATGGCGGGGGCCGTGGCGCGCGGCATGGTGGCGTCGACGCTCATGCCGGCTCATCCATCAGATGCAGGTGCTCGCGGTTGAAGGTGAGCACCACCGCTTCGCCTTCGGCAGGCAGCGCCGTGCCGGCTGGCACCACGGCGTGCAGCTTCAATCCGTCGGCATCAAGCGCCAGCCTGGTGGTGGCGCCGAGATAGTTGGTCGAGACGAGGCGGGCGGCGACGCCTTCGCCGCTTGCGGCGCGGCTGACGCGAATGGATTCGGGGCGGAGACTGCCCCAGCAGTGCTGACCGGAATAACGCTGGACGAAATCCGGCGGCAGCACGTTGGAGGAGCCGACGAAATCGGCGACGAAGCGGGTTCTCGGCCGCTGATAAATATCCTCCGGCGTGCCGATCTGCATGATCCTGCCGTCGTTGAAGACGGCGACGCGGTCGGCCATCGACAGCGCCTCGCCCTGGTCGTGGGTGACGAAGACGAAGGTGATGCCGAGCGCCTTCTGCAGCGATTTCAGCTCCTCCTGCATGTTCTCGCGCAGCTTCAGGTCAAGCGCGCCGAGCGGCTCGTCGAGCAGCAGTACCTTGGGCTGGTTGACCAGAGCGCGGGCGAGCGCGACGCGCTGGCGCTGGCCGCCGGAAAGCTGCCCGGGGCGGCGGGCGCCGTAGCCTGGCAGCCGCACCAGCGACAGGGCTTCCTCGGCCGCCTTGTGCCGTCCGGCCTTGCCGACGCCCTTGACCATCAGCCCATAGGCAACGTTATCGAGCACATTGAGATGCGGGAACAGCGCGTAGTCCTGGAACACCGTGTTGACGTTGCGGCGATAGGGCGGCACGCCCTCGGCGCGCTCGCCGAAGATCGAGATCGAACCCGAAGTCGGCTGCTCGAAGCCGGCGATCAGGCGCAGGCATGTCGTCTTGCCGGAACCGGAGGGACCGAGCATGGCGAAGAACTCGCCCGGTACAATGTCGAGATCGACAGCATCGACGGCGCGCACACTGCCGAAATGGCGCGAGACTTTCTGAAAGGAGACGGCTGATGTCATGGGCTCTCAGTCTGTTGCCGGTTTGTCTTTGGTCGAAATGGCTCTTGCCGCCCGATTAGGACCGGAGCGACAGTCCACCTCCCCCTCGATGGGGGAGGTCGCGGCGAAGCCGCGGGTAGGGGTGACGGCGCCGACGTTTCGGGCAGCCCCCACGCCGACGCTGCGCGTCGACCCTCCCCACAAGGGGGAGGGTAAGCGAAATCACCGTCCGCCGATAACGCCGATATAGTCCGACACCCAGCGGTAGTAAGGCACGCACTGGTCGTTCTGGGTGGCGCATTTCGAGACCGGCGTCTTCCAGAACTTGATCTTGTCGAAATTGTCGTAGCCGTTGGTCTTGCAGCCTTCGTCGGTCAAGAGCTCGTTGCCCTTGCAGGCGGCGGGCACCACGGGGAGCGATCCGAACCAGGCCGAGACATCGCCCTGCACTTTCGGCGACAGCGAATGTTCGAGCCACATATAGGCGCAGTTCGGGTGGGCCGCGTCGGCTTCCATCATGGTGGTGTCGGCCCAGCCGGTGACGCCTTCTTCCGGCACGGTCGAGGCAACCGGCTTCTTGGCGGCGACCAACGTGTTGACCTGATACGGCCATGAACCGGAGGCGACGACACCTTCATTCTGGAAATCGTCGACCTGGATGGCGGCGTCATGCCAGTAGCGGCCGACCAGCGTGCGCTGGACGCGCAGCAGTTCGAGGGCTGCCTTGTACTGGTCCTCGTTCAGTTCGTAGGGATCCTTGATGCCGAGTTCCGGCTTGTGGAACATCAGATAGTTGGCGGCGTCGGCGATGTGGATCGGCCCGTCATAGGCCTGGACGCGGCCCTTGTTGGACTTGCCGTCCGGCAGCTTCATTTCCTCGAAGACGACGTTCCAGCTCTTGGGCGCTTCCTTGAACACCTCGGTGTTGTACATCAGGATGTTCGGTCCCCACTGGTAAGGAACGCCGTAATGCACCTTGTCGACGGTGAACCAGGGCGCGTCCTTCAGCCGGTCGTCGACCGTCTTCCAGCTCGGGATCAGATCGGTGTTGATCGGCTGCACGCGCTTGCCGGCGACGAGGCGCAGCGAGGCATCACCCGAAGCCGTGACGAGGTCGAAGCCGCCCTCGTTCATCAGCGAGACCATCTCATCCGACGTGTTGGCGGTCTTGACGTTGACCTTGCAGCCGCTCTCCTTCTCGAAGGCGGTGACCCAGTCATAGCCCTTGTCGGTCTCGCCGCGCTCGATGTAGCCCGGCCAGGCAACGATGTTGACCTGGCCCTCGCCCTTGCCGAGTTCCTTGACCTGGGCGACGGCCTGACCGGAGAAGGTCAGCGCGACCGTCAGCGCCGTGCACGACTTCAGAAATGAATTCATCATCGATCTCCCATTTTGGCGCATGCCCACGAAACCGCTCCGGTTTTCGCCAGATCACGCGCGGACTGAAAAACATATCAGTTCGTCCTGTGGACTTGATGTCGCTCTGCTGGCGGCTTTGGTCCCTGACACCGAAAGTGCTTGGAAAATTCCGGTTTCGCAAATTCATTTATCAGAAAGACGATATCGGTTTTTCCGATAGACGGCCGCCGCTTTAAGCAAGCGCCGTCACCAGCCAGCAGGCGGCGTTAAAGCGAGCCTCACCGTCCTCAACGAAAGGCGCGAACGCAGCCGGCAACACCGTGGTGATTTTTTCGGCCGTCGCCCGGTCAACCTCGCGCAGCGCGGCGCCGACCGGCCCTAGCCGGGTGACGAACGTCATCAGATCGCGTTGGGCGATCCGACACGGGACGTCTGCCTGTTCGACTGCGATTGAAGCCCAGCCGCTCGCTTCCAGGATCCGCCTCACCTTGGCGCCGTCGGCAAAGGCGAACTGACCCGGCGCATCGGGGTCCGGCGTGGGTGCGGGCGGCAGGAAAGGCGCAGCCGCTCGCGCGGCGGTCGTCATGAAATCATTCTCGAGCGGACTGCGCCAGGCAACAAAGGCGAGTTTGCCGCCGCGCCTCGCGGCCTTTCTTATGTTGGTGAACGCGGCCACGGGATCATCGAAGAACATGACACCGAAGCGCGAGATAACAGCGTCGAAGTACCCCGGTTCGAACGCATATGCCTGGGCATCGCCCACTTCAAAACTTGCGTTTGCTACCCCTCCCACCTTCGTGCGCTCCGTCGCCAGGGCGACAAGCGGCTGCGATATGTCGAGCCCCACACAATTTCCGTCGCTGCCCACGCGGCGCGCCATCGCCAGAGTCGTGGCGCCGGCACCGCAGCCGACGTCCAGGACATTGCCCCCTTCCCCGGGATAGCCGGCATCGACCACCAGCCGCTCGAACGGCGCCAGTGTCTCGTCGAGGATCGGCTGCATCTCGACCCAGGTCTTTCCGCTGACATCGTTCCAGAGCGCGGCTTGACATGTGTTTGGCGGCGCGGATTGCGGCATAACGGACCTCGCTTTCGTGTTGCTCTCGCTGATCGTCGCGAGCACTCTACGAGTTCAAGCCGACTTGAGGTCAAGCATGAAAGGTATGGACATTGCCGAAGTGTCGCGCCGCACCGGCGTGCCCGCCTCCACACTTCGCTACTACGAGGAGAGGGGCCTCGTCGCCTCGATCGGCCGTCGCGGCCAGCGCCGCCTGTTCGACCCTGCCGTCCTGGACCGACTGGCCTTGATCGCGCTCGGACGCGCCGGTGGATTCGCACTGGACGAGATTTCCTCGATGCTAACGCCCGACGGCCTGCCGAAAATGGATCGAGGGCGCCTGGATGCCAAGGCGAACGAACTGGACCAAACCATCCAACGGCTGACGGCGATCCGAGAGGCTTTGCGTCACGCCGCTAAATGTCCGGCCGCCCGGCCGATGGAGTGTCCGACGTTCCGCCGCGCCGTCAGGCTTGCCGGTGCCGGTCGCTTCGAGGTTGCTCCGCTCGCGCCGTTCAAGGCGGAGGCGGTTTCCGTCACAAGGCGCAAGCGTAGGACTGGCCACGTCAGGCTGGAGTAGGCCACTAGCGACGGACCGTCCGCTGAGACTGGGCAAGGCCGATGAAGTCGCGCGCCGCCTGCGGCAAGCTGGAACCGCGCCGCCAGACCATGCCGACCTGCACCACTGGCAAGGAGCCCGAAATATCGCGCGATTCGATGCGGTCGCCTTCCAGTGACCATGGCCGGTAGACGAGGTCGGGCAGCAGCGCCACGCCGGCACCGGTAGCGACCAGGCTGCGCACCGCTTCCACCGAACGGGTGCGGAAGGCGACATGCGGCTTGGCGCCGATCGCCGCCAGCAGTTTTCCCGTGTTCTCCTCGATCTCGTCGACGGTGAGCATGATCAGAGGCTCGCCGGCGATATCGCCAATGCTGATGATGTCGGCGCCGACGAGGGAATGGCCGAGCGGCAGCCACAGGCGGTAGGTCGAGACCTCGAGGATTTCTGATTGCAGCGCCGTGCGGTCGCGCAGATTGGAGGTCACCATGACGGCGATATCGAGCTTGCCGCCGATCAGGAGATGTTCGAGGTAGTCGCCATTGTCCTCGATGGCCGAGACCTCGACGCCCGGATAGGCGCGGCGATAGCGGGAAAGCAGATCCGATAGCACATAGCCGGCGACCAGCGAGGTGACGCCAAGCTGCAGCCGCCCTCCAGCCACGGCCTGTTCGCCGGAAAAAGAGCGGCGGGCGTCGGACACGTCGGCCAGGATCTTGGTCGCATGGCGCAGGAACTGGTGGCCCTTATGCGTGATGTTGAGGCCGCGCGGATGGCGTTCGAACAGTTCGACGCCAAGATCGCTTTCGAGTTCCTTGATCGCTTCGGTGACGGACGATTGCGAGATGGAGAGGTTCTGTGCGGCGCCCGACACCGTGCCTTGTTCGGCGACGGCGATGAAGAACTGCAGTTGGCGGATGGTGAAGGCCATGGCCGGACTAAACACCGGCGGCCGAGCGAAGGAAAGCCGACGGCGGAACTTATCCCATGGCTGGAGACTGGTGCTCAGCCGAGCGCCAGCCTGATGCGCCGCCGCCATGCGGGGCCATAGCGCAATGCAAGCATGAAGGCCGTCTCCAGCACCACGACAATGACGATGATGCGCAAGCCCACCGTGAAGGAATCCTGGCCGCTGCCGCGCAAGAGGTAGCCGGTCAGGAGGAAGCCCGCATTCCAGATGGTGGCGCCGAGCAGCGTCGCCATCGCGAAGGGCAGCGCCGGCAGACAAAGCGCGCCGGCCGCGATCGGCAGATAGTTGCGCACCGTCGGGATGAACTGCGCCAACAGCGACACCCGGACATGATTGCGGCGATAGGCCTGGCCAAGCTTGCGGTAGGTTGCCGGGCGCAGGAAGACATATCTGCCGATCTGTTCGATCAGGTGGTCGGCACGGTCAAATCCGATCCGGCGGCCAACCGCATACCAGACAAGGCAGCCGGCGAAGGAGGCTAGCGTCGTCACCGCCAGCAGGACCAGCAGCGCCGCGCCATTCGGCGCCGCCGTCATGCCGAGGAACAGCAGCAGCACATGGGACGGCGGTATCGGCAGGATCTTCTCGGTGAAGGCGAGGCAGAAGACGCCGAACAGGCCGAAGCCGAGAATGGCCGACAATGGACCGGTCATGCAAAGCGCCAGTCATAGGTTCCAAGCGTCTTGATCCTGGCGAGGCGATAGACCGTCGCCGGCGGGAAATTGCGAAAGGTGTGGCCGACCCGCGTGACTTCGAGATCGAGCCGGTCGAGCAGCGACTGGTCGAACGGGCAGCGCCGGCCGAGCGTGAACTGGTAGAGCGCCCCACCCGGGCGAAGGTTTGCGAAAACACCTTCGAGAATGGCAAGCGTCTTGCGTGGCGAAATCAAGCGGAAGGGCAGTCCGCTGACGGCGGCGCCAACCACCGGCCCGGGAAACAGCGACAGATGGCGCAGGCCGGCGGCATCCATCTCGAAAATGCGGGCGGTGGGAAAGCGCCGCATGAGAAGTGCCGCAAAATCCGGATCGGATTCGATCAGCGTCAGATCCTCTTGCTGCACCCCGCGGGACAGCAGCGCCCGCGTGAACGGGCCGGTTCCGGGACCGAGCTCCAGCACGGGGCCGGTCTCGGGACCGATGTCGCGCGTCATCAAGGCCGCCAGGCTGGAACTGGACGGTGTGACGGAGCCGACCCTGAACGGCGCCACGGTCCACGCCATGAGAAAAGACAGGGCATCATGTGCAGGCATAACCAACCTCAATCCCGAACAACGGCACGCCAACCAATTCGGCGCGGCCGCTTGATTTCGTTTCGGCGTCGGACCCGAACCTGTTGCATCTTCGGGCCCGACGCCTTGACGCCGGCATGGGCGGTTCCTGCCGACCGGCGCTGTTTGCCGTGGCTGGATTGCATAGACATTGCGCAATAGCTTGGACGCAAAGAAAGAACTTGCCGGCCGCCGGCCGTTCGGCTTTGCCATGTCCACGCAATGTTGGCACGGTAGCGCCCGATCCGGTGTGCTCGTAGCCGGGGAGTGTGGATGCGTATCTTGCTGGTCGAAGACGAGCCCGAGATGGTCTCGGCGCTGCGCGCCGCGCTGAAGCGCCACGACATGGTGGTCGATCACGCCGGCACATTGCTTGAGGCGGAAGGCTTCGTTGCCGTCGACAGCTACGATGCCATCCTGCTCGACCGCCATTTGCCTGACGGCGACGGGCTGTCGCTGGTGCCGAGATTGCGCTCGGCGGCGAACACCACGCCCGTGCTGGTGCTGACGGCCAAGGGCGACACGTCCGACAAGGTCGACGGGCTGGACATGGGCGCGGACGACTATCTGGCAAAGCCGTTCGCCTTCGAGGAATTGCTGGCCCGCTTGCGCGCCTTGCTCAGGCGGCCAGCGCCGATGCAGTCGCAATTCATCCGCGCCGGCCATCTGGTGCTCGATGTCGGACACCGCGAGGCTGCGATCCGCGGCGAGCCGCTCAGCCTGCCGCGCCGCGAACTCCTGGTGCTGGAGGCGCTGATGCGGCGCACCGGCCGCATGGTGCAGCGCGAGGCGCTGATGGAAGCGGTGTTCGGCCTCGACGACGAGATCCAGTCCAATGCGCTCGACACCCATGTCTCGCGCCTGCGCCGCAAGCTCGCCGACGCCGATGCCGGGGTGACGATCAACGGCATTCGCGGCGTCGGCTATCTGCTGCGCGAAACGACGTGAGCCTCGATCGATGAGCCTCAGACGCCCGCGTTCGCTCAAATGGAGCCTGGTGCTGCGCATCGCCTTGCTGCAATGCGCGATGCTGACGCTGATCATCGTCGGCATCCTCGGCGCATTGCTCGCCACCGGCCTCATTCCGCACGACTATGAGGACGGCACGATGGACGTGCTGGCGGATGCAGTCGCGCGTGACGCTGGCGGCAAGCTTGTGCTGCGCGAGACCTCGGACTTGACGAAGCTGCGATCCGAAGTCCCCGACCTCTGGTTCATCATCCGCGACAGACAGGGGCAGCGGCTGCAGGAAGGCACGGTGCCGGCCATCTTCCAGCCTTTCGCCGGACTGCTGGACACCATCAGCGACGCGCGTATCGACCATTCCATCGGCGAGAGCGCGCCGCCGGATGCGAAGATCCGCTGGACCGAAACGGCCGCGGGCAACCTCCAGATCTTCACCGGCACCAAGGGCGGGCTTTCGCTGCTGCGCCTGCTCGGACAGGCGCCGCAATTCTTCCTGCAAGGCATATTGCCGCTCGCCGGCCTGATGGCGCTGGCCACGCTGTTCGCGACGCCATGGGTGGTGCGCGGCGCGCTGTCGGGCCTTGGCCATGCCGCCGCCGAAGCCGAACGCATCGACATCGACCAGCGCGGCGTGCAACTGCCACTGAAGGATGTGCCAAAGGAAGTCACGCCGCTGGTCAAGGCGGTGAACGCCGCCCTTGCACGCCTGGACAAGGGCTACGAGCGCCACAAGCGCTTCCTGACCGACGCCGCCCATGAACTCCGAACGCCGGTCGCCATCCTCAACACGCGCCTGGCCTCGCTGCCGGCGACACCGGAGCGAGCCCGGCTGCTGCAGGACTCAGCGCGGCTTTCGACGCTGACCGACCAGTTGCTCGACCTGCAACGCCTCGACCGGCAGACCTCGCCGTTCGAGAAAGTCGATCTCGTGGCGATCGCGCGCGGCGTTATCGTCGACCTCGCACCGATGGCGTTTTCGGCCGGATACGAGATATCGTTCGAGCCGCAACGGGAAGCGGTTTTCGCCACCGGCGATCGCACCGCGATCGAGCGCGCCGTGACCAACATCGTCCAGAACGCCATCGAGCATGGCGGGCGCACGGGCAAGATCACCGTCAGTGTCACCGCTCCGGCCGTCATCGAGGTGCGGGACGAAGGCGACGGCGTGCCGCCAGCCGAGCGCGAACGCATCTTCGAGCCCTTCTACCGGTTGCGCCCGCAGGATCACGGCGCCGGGCTCGGGCTCAACCTGGTGCAGGAAATCATGCAGTTGCATGGTGGGCGCATCGAGATCCTCGACGGCAAGCCGAGCGGCGCGTGCTTCAGGATGAGTTTTCGCGCCTTGCCGGCATAACACCGGCCTCAACGACAAAATTGCGCTGGCGTGTTTGACATCGCCGATATCGTAACTAAATAAGTTACATGAAGCGCAACAGCCGACTGTCCTCCACCTTGCACATTCTCGTCCACATGGCCGAGAAGCCAGAGCACGCGCTGACCTCCGGGCAGCTTGCCACCTTCATTCACACCAACCCGGTGGTGGTGCGCCGCACCATCGCCGGCTTGCGAGACGCCGGCATCGTCACCTCGTCGCGCGGGCATGGTGGTGGCTGGCTGCTCGGGCGCGCGCCCGAAAACATCTCGCTGGCCGAGATCAGCGCCGCGCTTGGCGAGACGCTGCTGCCGTTCGGCACCGAGCAGGAAAGCCCGGGCTGCCTTGTCGAGCAAGCGGTGATCGCCGTGCTCGACGATTTTCGCGTCGCGGCCGAAAAGCTGCTGGCGGAGAAGCTCAGCCGCATCACGCTGGCCGACCTGACCGCCGATTTCCGCCGCCGTTACGACCTCATTGGAGTTTCCAGCCATGCAGTATGATCTCGCCGTCATCGGCGGCAGCTTTGCCGGCCTGTCCGCCGCCATCCAGGCGGCGCGGGCCCGGCGCAACGTGCTGGTGATCGACGCCGGCCGGCCGCGCAACCGTTTCGCCGCGCATTCGCATGGCTTTCTCGGCCAGGACGGGCGCACGCCCGGCGCCATCCTCGATGATGCAAGGCGGCAATTGCTGGCCTATCCCACAGCCAGGCTCGTCAATGCCCGTGCAGACAGAGCCGTCGCCAACAGCAGCAGCGATTTCGAGATCACCACCGATGGTGGCGAGACATTCGGCGCCGCGCGGCTGGTGCTGGCCACCGGGGTGCGCGACATCCTGCCGGAGGTTCCCGGGCTAGCCGAGCAATGGGGCAAGACGGTGTTGCACTGCCCCTATTGCCACGGCTACGAGGTTTCCGGCGGACCGCTTGGCGTGCTCGCGACCGGCCCGATGTCCATGCATCAGGCGCAGTTGATCGCCGACTGGGGCGACGTCACGCTGTTCGGCAACGGCCAGATCGAACCCGACGCCGGGCAGATGCTCGCCCTTGAAAGCAAGACTATCACGTTCGAATCCGCGATCGTCAGCGAACTCAGGGAAGACGGCTCCGGCGGCCTGATCGTCCATCTCGAGGGCGGCCGAAAAGCTGGCGTCAGGGCGATGTTCGCCGCGCCGCGCAACACGATGGCGAGCCCGCTGGCGGAGCAACTCGGCTGCGGCTTCACGGACGGCCTGCTCGGTCCGGTAATATCCGTCGATGACCGGCAGCAGACGACAATTCCCGGCGTCTACGCCGCCGGAGACGCCGCACGCGCTATGCACAACATCGCCTTCGCGGTATCGGGTGGGACCTTCGCGGGCGTGTGCGCCCACCAATCGCTGGTGTTCGGTTAGAATCCGGCTTCGCCGCCGGCAATGCTGAGCCGCGCGCCGGCCTGCGTCAGCGCCGCGGCTATGTCGTGCGGCGGCGAACGGTCGGTGGCGAGTTCGGAAAAGCCGTCGAAGCCGCAGACCTGGACCAGGCCCTGGCGGCCGAACTTGGTGTGGTCGGTGATGACGATTGAGCGCTGACCGCGCGACAGCACCATGCGGGCGAATTCGGCCTCTTCCAGATCATAGTCCATGACGCCCGTCACCGCATCGACGGCGCCGGTGGATATGATGGCATGGCTTACCGAGAAGCGGCTGACGAAGTCGATGGCCGAAGTGCCGAACGCGGCACCTGAATCGCTGCGCAATTCGCCGCCGGCCATATAGACCTTGTTGCCGTTGATGGTGGCCAGCGTGCGGGCGATGTCGGACGAATTGGTGACGACCGTCAGGCGCCGGTGGCCGAGCAGTTCCCGGGCCAGGAACGAGGTGGTGGTGCCGGTGTCGAGCATGACCGATTCCCCGTCGCGGATGGTGGCGGCGACCATGCGGGCAATGATGCGCTTGGCATCGGCATTCTCGCGCATGCGCCGTTCGAACGGCGCCTCGCCGACCATGGACGGCAGGCCGATGGCGCCATGCATCTTCAGCACCGAGCCGTCGCTGGTGAGTGGCTTGACGTCGCGCCGCACGGTTTCCAGCGAAACACCCAGCCGATCGGCCAGGCTGGCGATGGTGACGGTTCCTTCTTCCTGCAGCAGCCGCAGGATCTCGCCGTGGCGTTTGGAATGGACCATTGGGTTTCCCGGACTTCGCCTTTGACCGGTTTTAAGGTAATTCAAGCAGTTTTAAAGATACCGCTCCTTGCTTTCGGGCAAAACACCCAAAAAAAGTCACATCTTTTTATTGACAACCGGGCAACCCTGGCGTGAAATCTAACGCATCAGCAGGGTTCGGAGCTGCAACGGGAGGGCGATGGCAGAGCCGCAACTCACTGGCCAGGCGGTCTTGAACGCGTCTGGGGTAAGGAATTTTCAGATCCGCGGGGGCGGATGCCGGGATCAGAATCCTGGCCAAGGGGCTCGTCGGTGCGGTGCGGGATACCGATCCTGGCGTCCCGCACCGACGAGATTATTTGCGTTTCTCCCCGCTCTCGTCGCGCTGTCCATGGCGCCTTGTCGAAGCCCAGCAAACCAGGGATGATCCCGTGATTGCCGAAGATCGCATCCGCGCCCTGCCGTGCTGGACCGGCGCCATCGAGATCGCCCCCCTGCCCGGCGGCCTGAGCAACGCCAATTATGTGGTCAGTGACGCTGCCGGCAAACATGTCGTGCGCTTCGGCCAGGACTATCCCTTCCACCATGTCTTCCGCGAGCGCGAGGTGATGACCGCGCGGGCGGCCCATGCCGCCGGCTTCGCGCCGGCCGTGCGCTATTCCGAACCTGGCATCCTGGTGACGCAGTTTCTCGGCGCCAGGACCTACCTCGCCGAAGACGTGCGCGCCAATCTCGGGCGCGTGGCGGCCCTGCTGCGATCCTTCCATCGCGAGATGCCGAACCATGTCTCCGGCGCCGGCTTCATGTTCTGGGTATTCCACGTCATCCGCGACTATGCGCGCACGCTCGAGGAGGGCAACAGCCGCAAGCGCAACGACTTGCCGCGTCTGCTGACGCTGGCCGACGAACTGGAGCGGGCGCAGAAATTGCTGCCGATCGTCTTCGGTCACAATGATCTATTGCCGGCTAATATTCTCGACGACGGCAACAGGCTGTGGCTGATCGATTTCGAATATGCCGGCTTCAACACGGCAATGTTCGACCTCGCCGGCGTCGCCTCGAACGCCGGCATGAGCGACGCGGAATCCTTCGCCTTCCTGACCGCCTATTTCATGAAGGAGCCGGACGAGGCGATCCGCCGCTCGCACGCCGCCATGCAATGCGCCTCGCTGTTGCGCGAGGCGATGTGGAGCATGGTTTCGGAACTCTATCTCGACGCGCCCGGCATCGACTACGTCGCCTACACCGAGGAAAATTTGGTGCGGCTCGACGCGGCGCTGGAAAACTACCGGACAAAATACGGGATCCTGAAATCATGACCTTGCCCAGCCAGGCCGCCATCGTCGTCATCGGCGGCGGCATCATCGGCTGCTCGACGGCCTATCATCTGGCGCGCGACCACAAGGCCGACGTCGTGCTGCTCGAACAGGGCAAGTTGACCTCGGGCTCGACCTGGCACGCCGCCGGCCTGGTCGGGCAATTGCGCTCGTCCGCCTCGATCACCCGCGTGCTCAAATATTCGGTCGACCTCTACAAGGGGCTGGAGGCCGAAACCGGCCTTGCCACCGGCTGGAAGATGACCGGCTGCCTGCGGCTCGCCACCAATGCCGACCGCTGGACCGAGTACAAAAGGCTGGCGACCACGGCGAAGAGCTTCGGCATGGACATGCATCTTTTGTCCCCGGCCGAGGTCAAGGCGATGTGGCCGCTGATGGAAACCGGCGATCTCGTCGGCGCCTCCTGGCTGCCGACAGACGGACAGGCCAGCCCCTCCGACATCACGCAGTCGCTGGCCAAGGGCGCGCGGATGCATGGCGCCAAGCTCTATGAGAATGTCCGCGTCACCGGCTTCGAGATGGAGGGCGGCCGCATCACGGCGGTGAAGACCGATCAAGGCGACATCGCCTGCGACAAGGTGGTGAACTGCGCCGGACAATGGGCGCGGCAGGTCGGCGCCATGGCCGGCATCAACGTGCCGCTGCAGCCGGTGAAGCACCAATACATCATCACCGAGAAGATCGATGGCCTGGCGACCGACGCGCCGACGCTGCGCGACCCCGACCGGCGCACCTATTTCAAGGAGGAGGTCGGCGGACTGGTGATGGGCGGCTATGAGCCGAACCCGCAGTCCTGGGCGACCGATCTCCCCGGCGGCGACGTGCCCAACGACTGGGAGTTCCGGCTGTTCGACGACGACTACGACCATTTCGAGCAGCATATGACACAGGCGATCGCGCGGGTGCCGGCGCTGGAAACCGTCGGCGTCAAGCAGATGATCAACGGGCCGGAAAGCTTCACGCCGGACGGCAATTTCATCCTCGGCACGGCACCAGAATGCGCCAACATGTTCGTCGGCGCCGGCTTCAACGCCTTCGGCATCGCCTCTGGCGGCGGCGCCGGCTGGGTGCTGGCGCAATGGGTGATGGACGGCGAGGCGCCGCTCGACCTGTGGGTGGTCGACATCAGGCGCTTCTCCAACCTGCACCGCGACCGGCAATGGGTGCGCGAGCGGACGCTGGAAGCCTATGGCAAGCATTACACGATCGGCTTCCCGCACGAGGAGTATGCCAGCGGCCGGCCGCGCATCGTCTCGCCGCTTTACGACAGGCTGAAGCAGCAGCGCGCCGTGTTCGGCTCGAAGCTCGGCTGGGAGCGGCCGAACTGGTTCGCACCGGAGGGCGTCGAGCCGCGGGACATCTATTCAATGGGCCGGCAGAACTGGTTTTCAGCTGTCGGCGACGAGCACCGGCATGTGCGCGAGAAGGTCGGCATCTTCGACCAGTCGTCCTTCGCCAAGTACGAATTGAGCGGACCCGACGCGGCCAAGGCGCTCGACTGGATTTGCGCCAACGACGTCAGCAAACCGGTCGGAAGGCTGACCTACACGCAGCTTCTCAACACGCGCGGCGGCATCGAGGCCGACCTGACCGTGGCGCGGCTGGCCGAGGAGAAATTCTACATCGTCACAGGCACCGGCTTCCGCACGCATGATGCCTCGTGGATCAGCGACCATATCGGCGAGGGTCACGATGCGGAATTGACCGATGTCACCGAGGAGTTCGGCACGCTGTCGCTGATGGGCCCGAGGGCGCGCGACGTGCTCGCCGCTGTGACCGATGCCGATGTGTCGAATGCTTCGTTCCCGTTCGGCCATGTGCGCGAGGTCACCATCGCCGGCCACACGATTCGGGCGCTGCGTGTCACCTATGTCGGCGAACTCGGCTGGGAACTGCATGTGCCGATCGCGGCGACAGGCGAAGTCTTCGACGCGCTGATGGCGGCCGGCAAGACGCATTGCATCCGCCCGGTCGGCTACCGGGCGCTGGAATCGCTGCGGCTGGAAAAGGGCTACCGCGCCTGGGGTTCCGACATCACACCCAACGACACGCCGCAGGAAGCCGGGCTCGGCTGGGCGGTCAAGCTCAGGAAGAACACCGATTTCGTCGGCCGGCGCGCGCTCGAGACGGTTGTCGGCGCGCCGCTGAAGAAGCGCTTTGCCGGCTTCACGGTCGACAGTCCTGAAGTCGTGCTGCTCGGCCGGGAGACCATCCTGCGCAATGGTGAGCCGGTCGGCTATCTGACCAGCGGCGGCTATGGCTACACGCTGGGCAAGAACATCGGCTACGGCTATGTGCGCAACGGCGACGGGGTGAGCGACGATTTCCTCGCCACGGGCGACTACGAGCTGGTTGTCGCGATGGAGCGGACGCCGGCCAGGATCCATCTCGAGCCGATGTTCGACCCGACGGCGGAGAGGGTAAAGGCCTAGTTCACTAGCAGAGCGAGGCCCCGGCTGGGCACGGTGTCGGCCTCGCCCGGCATCGAGACGTAAGGGCGCGTTTCCTCGGCACGGGTGACGACGCCTTGTGCTTCGAGTTCGGCGATGCGTGCGGCAAAACCCTGATCCCACAGCGTGTTCTTGACCGTCAGCACGATGATCCCGCCGGGCCGGCAGATGCGGATCAGCTCATCCAGCCCTTCGACGCCGACATGGCCTGAAGTGAAGACACCGGCCGAGACGATCCCGGCATAGGCATCGTCGGCAAAGGGCAGCGTGCCGCCGAGCGCGAGGCAATGTAGCGCGGAATAGACACCCTTGCGGGCGGCCTGGTCCAGCATGCCTTGCGAGATGTCCAGCGCCTCGACTTCAGGATAGCCTGATATATCGAGCCATTCGCCGATGAGCCCGGTGCCCGCGCCTGCATCGAGCAACGGCGCCGCGCCGCGCGGCAGATGGCGGGTCAGCAGGGCAAGGCAGATCGTCGGATGACGATAACCGGCGGCAGACATGTCGGCGTCATAGGTCTGCGACCAGCGATCATAGAGTGCGGCCACCTCCTCCGGGCGTTTGGCTGCGTAGGCCGCGCTGAGCGCGTCCAAGTGTTTACCGTCCGTCATCGCCGCTGTGTCGCCTGATCAAGTTGCCTTTGATCGGATGATAGCCAAACGGCGAAAATTGTGGAACCGTTGCGGTGAGAAATAACGGCGTGGGGGCGCGGGCATGGTGACAGACGAAGCGCGGGCAAAGCTGGCCGCCATTCCCATGCTTGCCGGCTATACCGGGCCGCTGGAGCGGCTTGGCGGCCTCACCAATCTCGTCTTCAGGGCCGGCGATCTCTGCCTGCGCATTCCGGGCAAAGGCACTGCGGAATACATCAACCGCGCCAACGAAGCGGTGGCCGCGCGCGAGGCCGCTAAAGCCGGCGTCAGCCCGCAAGTGCTGCATGCCGACGCCGATACCGGCGTGATGGTGACGCGCTTCATCGCCGGCGCGCAGACCATGTCGCCGGAGAAATTCAGGGAGAGGCCGGGCAGCCCCGCCCGGGCCGGCGAAGCCTTCCGCAAGCTGCACGCGTCCGGTGCGGTGTTCCCCTTCCGCTTCGAACTATTTTCGATGATCGACGATTACCTCAAGGTGCTGTCGACCAAGGACGTCACCCTGCCTGCCGGCTATCACGACGTGGTGCGCGAGGCCGGCAGCGTGCGCTCGGCGCTGGCCGCTCATCCGCTCCCCCTCGTCGCCTGCCACTGCGATCCGCTGTGCGAGAACTTCCTGGATACGGGCGAGCGGATGTGGATCGTCGACTGGGAATATTCGGGGATGAACGACCCGCTCTGGGATCTCGGCGACCTCAGTGTGGAAGGCAAGTTCGATGCGGACCAGGACGAAGAGCTGATGCGCGCCTATTTCGGCCGCGAGGCGAGGCCGGCGGAACGCGGCCGCGTCGTCATCTACAAGGCGATGTGCGATCTGCTCTGGACGCTTTGGGGGTTGATCCAGCTTGCCAACGAAAATCCCGTCGACGATTTCCGCGCCTATGCCGACGGCCGCTTCGCCCGCTGCAAGGCGTTGATGGAGACGCCGGAGTTTTCAAGGCACTTGGCGGCTTTGCGCATGGGTTAAAGCAAATCCATATGGCGGGGCTCCAGCCTACCTGAAAACCCTCTCTATTTCGGTCAAAGTCACCGTGTCGTCGGATTTTTTGCAATACCAAATGATCAACGCAATGGTGCCGATGGGGAACAACCCCGCAAGGAGTTGATGCCAACCGCTTCTGTTGATGTCATGCAGTCGGCGAGCGGTCATGGCAAGCGTCGGCAGAAGGATGGCAAGATTCCAGATCGATGAGATGATTTCATTCTTCACAATGGCATCGACTATGACAAGAATGACACCGACTATGAAAATGAAGAGGTAGGAATACCAGAACTCCGAGCGGCTGGCCCTGCCGGAAAAATTCACGTAATTTCGAAAGAAGCTTGAAACGGCTTCACCGAAATTCATCGAAAGCGGTATTTCTCCGAACCGGTTGGCACCGGCTGGCGCTGCTCTTAGAATAAACACCAGCGGCAAGCCGATCAGGATCAAAACGATCAGCCAATGCCATATGGAAAAACTTCCCATCATCGCCCCCTCTGTCGCAGTTTTCTTGGGATGCTGATCCTGCTTCGTCCGGACAAGAATCAATCCCGTATTGCGCCCGAAAGGCAACGTACACCGCAAAGTATCGATGTAAATATCGGATTTTCTGACCGGAAACTCCGACAATTCCGCATGATAGCCTTCCGCCGCTGGGTGCGGAGCTTCGAAACGGCAGCCTGTGATGTGCCGGATGCTTTGTTTAGACCCAATCGCGGACGGAAAGCCTTCTTACACTTTCCTGGAACCGCCTTAATTCACGCCCTTCGGCACGTTTTCGGGCGGCACAGTGGTGTCGACCACCTTTTGGCGATGGAAAATGAACAGGCCCGCCAGCACGATGATGCCGGAGCCGATCAGGATGCGCGGACCGGGGACGTCGCCGAAGAACACCAGCCCGAACACCACGGCCCACAGGAGCAGCGTGTAGTGCAGCGGCGCCAGCGTCGAGGCCGGCGCCAGCTTGAGCGCCCGCGTGATCATCAGATGGGCGCTGCAGGAAACGATGCCGAGCAGCAGCATGGCGCCGAAATCGAGCGCCGAGGGGGTTTGCCAGGCGCCCATGGTCAGCACGCCACCGACCAGCAGCGTGCCTATCGTCTGCCATGTCACCAGGTTGGTGTCGCTGGTGCCGCGCAGTCGCCGGTTGAGGATGATGGCGAAGGCAAAGGCGATGCTGCCGGCAAGCGCGAAGCTCGACGACAGCGAAAATGCCGCGGAGGAAGGCTTCAGCATGATCACCACGCCGCAGAAGCCGAGCAGGATCGCCACCCAGCGGCGCCAGCCGACCTTTTCGCCGAGCAGCAGGTGCGAGAGCGCCGCGACATAGATCGGCCCCGCCATGTAGAAACTCATGACGTCGGCAAGCGGCAAATAGACGACCGCGGCATAGAAGAGTGCGGTGTCGAGCGTGGTCATGACGACACGCAAGACCTGCAGTTCAGGGCGTTCCATGCGAAACAGCCTGGCGGTGCCCTGATGCGCGATCATCGGCCCGAGAACGAAGAAGGCGCCGATGGACCGGATCAGAACCACCTGGCCGACGGAGAAGCTGGCGACCAGCCACTTGCCCATCGCATCGTTCAGCGCAAACAGGAAGTCGCCGGCCAGCATCAGCAGAATGCCGGCCAGAAGCACGTTCCTGATCGTGGAATTCTGCGCAACGGGTTGCGTCATGCCGATCCCGATTCCTCCCTCGCTCAAGTCGCGTCGTAGACGGAAGCGGCGGCTTTGACGAGAGGAATCCGGGAAATCGCCAGACCAGGACCGGGAATCGGCTGGGCCTACGTGGCTTTGTGCCTGCGGTTGACCAGTGCCGGCCTGCCCGGGATGGAAAGCCTTGTATCCTGCCGCGTCCGTTGCGACACCACCTTGCCCCTGGCGATGACGCAGATGCGCTCGGCGCGCAGGCGCAGGGCCTCGATCGGATTGCCGGCGTCGAGGACGACGAGGCTGGCGCGCTTGCCGACGGCGAGACCGAGATGGTCCAGACCCATGATGGCGGCGTTGACGTTGGTGACCATGTCGAAGCAGCGCGCCATGTCGGCCGGGCTCGACATCTGCGCGACGTGCAGGCCCATGAAGGCGACGTCGAGCATGTCGGCGGTGCCCAGCGAGTACCAGGGATCGAGCACGCAATCCTGACCCCAGCCGACACGGATGCCGAGCGCCTGCATCTCCTTGACCCGGGTCAGGCCGCGGCGCTTTGGAAATGTGTCGTGGCGGCCCTGAAGCATGATGTTGATCAGCGGATTGGGGATAGCGGAAACGCCGGCCTCGGCGATCAGCGGCAGAAGCTTCGAGACATAGTAATTGTCCATCGAATGCATGGAGGTGAGGTGCGAGCCGGCCACCTTGCCCTGCAGGCCAAGGCGCTGCGTTTCATAAGCCAGTTGCTCGATGTGGCGCGACAGTGGGTCGTCGGTCTCGTCGCAATGCAGGTCGACCATCAGGCCACGTTTGGCCGCGATCTCGCACAGTTCTGTCACCGAGCGCGTGCCGTCTGCCATGCTGCGTTCGAAATGCGGAATGCCGCCGACGATGTCGACGCCCATGTCCAGCGCACGGATGGTGTTTTCACGCGCCTTCGGCGAGCGGTAGAAACCGTCCTGCGGAAAGGCCACGAGTTGCAGGTCGATGTAGGGCGCGATCGTTTTCTTGACGTCGAGCAGGGCCTCGACCGCCAGCAGCCTGTCGTCGCAGACGTCGACATGGGTGCGGATGGCGAGCAGGCCCATCGATACCGCCCAGTCGCAATAGGCGAGCGCCCGGTCGCGCACCGCCTCATGCGTCAAAAGCGGCTTCAGCTCACCCCATAGCGCAATGCCTTCCAGCAGCGTGCCCGAGGCGTTGATGCGCGGAATGCCGTAGGACAGCGTGGCATCCATATGGAAATGCGGATCGACAAAAGGGGGCGAGACCAGATTCCCGCCGGCATCGACCTCGGCCCGGGCGGAACCCTGCAATTTGGGCTCGATCGCAGCAATTGTCTCGCCGCTGATGCCGATATCGGCAATCCTGCCATCCGGCAGCGTGCCGCCACGAACGATAAGGTCGAAATCCATCTGCCGTCATCTCGCCTGAAGAATCACTTTGCCATCGTGTCGCAAAAGACAGCTTGACGCAGCGGTTTCTTTCCAGAAGCCGCCAATGGTTCCATCCGGCGACAACTCCCTCTATAAGCCGCCTTCGTTATTGCGCCACCAAGGATCAGCCTTTGTTTCGTTTCTTCCGCTCGACGGAAAACCAGCGCCTCGTCGCAAGGCTGGTCAAGGAATCGTTCCGGGAGCATATGTTCGGATATGGCGCGGCCATTCTTTCGATGCTGGTGGTGGCCGGCATGACCGCCGCCAGCGCCTGGATCCTGCGCGAAATCACCAATGAATTCGTGATCGACAAGCGGGTCGACCGCGTCAACATGATCGCCGCGGCGGTCGCCGGGATCTTCATCCTCAAGGGCCTCGCCAATTTCGTCCAGGCCTATTTCATGAGCCGGGTCGGCAATGCCATCATCGCCGACCGGCAGCGCAAGATATACGACCGCATCCTGGCGCAAGGCATCGAATTCTACCATTCGACCTCGTCATCCGACCTGATCACCCGCATGACCAACAATGCCCAGGCGGCACGCAACGTGCTCGACCTGATCGTCACCTCCTATGTGCGCGATCTGGTGACCCTGCTTGCCTTGGTTGGTGTCATGGTCTGGCAGCAGCCGGTGCTGTCGCTGATCTGCTTCGTCGCCGGGCCTGTGGCCATCTATGGCGTCAACCGCATCCTGAAGCGTGTGCGCAAGTTCGCCGCCATGGAGTTCCGCTCGGTTGGCCAGATCGTTCAGGTGATGCAAGAAACCGCTATCGGCGTGCGCGTGGTCAAATCCTTCAACCTCGAAAGCTTGATGCGCAAGCGCATGTACAAGGCGGTGGCAGACGTCGAGGATCGGGCCAACAACATTGCCGCGCTGGAGGCGGTGACCAGCCCGGTGATGGAGACGCTGGCCGGGCTGGCGATCGCCGGCGCCGTCATGGTCAGCGGCCTCCTGGTTCTGCAGGGCGGCCAGATGCCCGGCAACATCATGGCGTTCATCGCGGCGCTGCTGCTCGCCTATGAACCGGCAAAGCGCCTGGCGCGCGTGCGCATCTCACTGGAAAGCGGCATTGTCGGCGTGCGCATGATGTTCCAGCTCGCCGACGAGCCGCTGACACTGGCCGAGAAGCCCGATGCAAAGCCGCTTCGGGCCGGACCGGGCGAGATCCAGTTCGACGCCGTCAGCTTCGCCTACCAGAATGGGCCGCCAGTGCTCGACCGGTTCGACCTCACCCTTGAGCCGGGAAAGATGACGGCGCTGGTCGGGCCCTCCGGCGGCGGCAAGTCGACGATCCTGAACCTGATCATGCGCATGTATGACCCGAAGAACGGCAAGGTGCTGCTCGACGGCCAGGACATTTCGCATGCCACCCTCGCCTCGCTGCGGGAAAAGATCGCCTATGTCAGCCAGGACACGTTCCTGTTTGCCGGCACCATCATGCACAACATCCGGCTCGGGCGGCAGGACGCGACCGATGAAGAGGTGATTGCCGCGGCCAAAGCCGCCAACGCGCATGACTTTATCATGGCGCAGGCCAAGGGCTACGAGACAGAAGTCGGCGAGAATGGCGGCCTCTTGTCGGGCGGCCAGCGCCAACGCATCTCGATCGCGCGTGCCATGCTGCGCAACGCCGAAATCCTGCTGCTCGACGAGGCGACCAGCGCGCTCGACGCCGAATCCGAAGCGCTGTTCCGCGACGCGCTGCAGCAGCTGACCGAAGGTCGCACGACGATCGTCATCGCGCACCGCCTGTCGACCGTGCACCAGGCCGACACGATCGTCGTGCTGGAAGGCGGCAAGGTGGTCGAGAGCGGGCCGCATCGTGCCCTGCTCACGCAGGGCGGGCTTTACCAGAAGCTTTATGAATATCAGCTGATGCCGTAGCGGAGTTCGGTTATGCGCTGTGCTCGACTCGCGTCCTTTCTACGGTGCGTTTTGTTCGGCACCTTTGCCGTGCAATCTCCGGCCCTGGCTATCGACTACGACAAGGCGCATTTACTCGACGCAGAGAACCTGGCTGAGCAAGGAATAGCTAAGGCCTACTATCAGGTTTTGCCAGAGCTTCGACAGTATCTGAAAAACCCGATCGCGATCGAGGAGAGCATCGACGCGCACGCGACCCGATATGTAGTGCGCGCAGCAGCCCAAGAATTCGTGATATATGCCCCAGATGTTCCAGATAGCGAGCGCAAAAGCTGGGGCACCGCCACTTACGTATTCTTCAAAATCATCAACGACCAACTCGCTAGTTCGGACGTGCGGTTCTATGCGCTTAACGGCGGAAACGATCTCTTCGGCATCTTCTTGACACCATCACAGGCGGAGGACGCAAAGCGATCGCTGCCAACCCGAGCGGATTGGCCCTATCTTCCCAATGCGGAATGGCCTTGGTACGGCCAGTACCGCTAGCCTCGGCAGGTCACTCCGGCACTTTCCGCACGGCGCCCTTGTCGGCGCTGGTGGCGAAGGCGGCGTAGGCGCGCAGCGCGGTCGTCACCTTGCGCTTACGCTTTTCCTCCGGCTTCCAGGCCAGGGCGCCCTTGGCTTCCATCGCCGCCCGGCGCGCTTCAAGTTCGGCGTCGCTGACAGCGAGGCGGATGGTGCGGTTGGGGATGTCGATCTCGATCGTGTCGCCTTCCTGCACCAGTCCGATCGTGCCGCCTTCGGCGGCTTCCGGCGAGGCATGACCGATCGACAGGCCCGACGTGCCGCCGGAGAAGCGGCCGTCGGTGACCAGCGCGCAGGCCTTGCCGAGGCCCTTCGACTTCAGATAGCTGGTCGGGTAGAGCATCTCCTGCATGCCGGGGCCGCCACGCGGGCCCTCATAGCGGATGACGACGACATCGCCGGCCTTGATCTCGTTGGACAGGATGGCCTTGACCGAAGCATCCTGGCTTTCGAACACCCGCGCCGGGCCGGTGAACTTCAGGATCGACTCGTCGACGCCGGCCGTCTTCACGATGCAGCCGTCGAGCGCCAGATTGCCTTTCAGCACGGCAAGACCGCCATCTTTCGAGAATGGCGTTTCCGCCGAACGGATGACACCCTTTTCACGATCGAGATCGAGCTCCTCCCAGCGGCGGTCCTGGCTGAAGGCGACCTGGGTCGGCACGCCGCCGGGGGCGGCGAGGAAGAAGTCGCGGACATTCTGGCTGGAGGTACGGGAAATATCCCAATGGTCGAGCGCCTCGCCGAGGCTTGATGTGTGCACGGTCGGCAGGTCGCGGTTGATTAGCCCGGCATTATCGAGCTGGCCGAGGATGGCCATGATGCCGCCGGCGCGATGAACGTCTTCCATGTGGACGTCGGACTTGGCCGGCGCCACCTTGCAGAGCACCGGAACCCGCCGCGACAGCCGGTCGATATCCTCCATCGTGAAGTCGACCTCGCCCTCATGGGCGGCGGCCAGGATGTGCAGCACGGTGTTGGTCGAGCCGCCCATGGCGATGTCGAGCGTCATGGCGTTTTCGAAGGCGCCTTTCGAGGCAATGGTGCGCGGCAGTGCCGTTTCGTCATCCTGCTCGTAATAGCGCTGGGCCAGATCGACGACGAGATGGCCGGCCTCGACGAACAGCCGCTTGCGGTCGGCATGCGTGGCCAGCGTCGAGCCGTTGCCCGGCAGCGACAGGCCGAGCGCCTCGGTCAGGCAGTTCATCGAATTGGCGGTGAACATGCCCGAGCAGGAGCCGCAGGTCGGACAGGCCGAGCGCTCGATGACCTTGACGTCCTCGTCGGAGATTTTGTCGTCGGCGGCCGCGACCATGGCGTCGACCAGGTCGAGCGCCTGGGTCTTGCCGGCCAGCACCACCTTGCCGGCTTCCATCGGCCCGCCGGAGACGAAGACGGTCGGAATGTTGAGGCGCAGCGAGGCCATCAGCATGCCGGGGGTGATCTTGTCGCAATTGGAGATGCAGACCATGGCGTCGGCGCAGTGGGCGTTGACCATGTATTCGACGGAGTCGGCGATCAGCTCGCGCGACGGCAGCGAATAGAGCATGCCGTCATGGCCCATGGCGATGCCGTCATCGACGGCGATGGTGTTGAATTCCTTGGCGACGCCGCCAGCCTTCTCGATCTCGCGTGCCACCAGTTGGCCGAGGTCCTTCAAATGCACGTGGCCCGGCACGAACTGGGTGAAGGAATTGACCACCGCGATAATCGGCTTGCCGAAATCCGAATCCTTCATACCGGTGGCGCGCCACAGGCCGCGGGCGCCGGCCATGTTGCGGCCATGGGTGGTGGTGCGGGAGCGATAGGCAGGCATGTTTTTTCCTTGGTGGCTGGCCGCAGCCCGGGAACGACGCGGCGGAGCTGAATTCGGATCGCTGGCTTTATAGACGCGCAAGTATGGTCTGGCCACATTTTTGCAATGCGCCAGAGTCTCCCGAAAAACGCGAGCTCCCGAAAGAAATTACATGCGGCTGTCGGATCGCGTCGCGCAGGACCGTCCTTGGGCGGACGGTACGGAGATGGCACCATTCTCGGAGTCAACCGTTTCATCGTAACAGCAAAAGCAACCGAGGAGCACGACATGCAAAAGATCACCACCTGCCTGTGGTTCGACGACCAGGCCGAAGAGGCGATGAATTTCTACGTCTCCATCTTCAAGAATTCGAAGGTGCTGAGCGTGATGCGTTGGCCCGAAGGCCACGCCGATGAAGGCAAAGTGCTGGTGACCACGTTCGAGCTCGACGGCGTGCAGTTCCAGGCGCTGAACGGCGGACCGCAATTCAAGTTCAACGAAGCGATGTCACAGTCGATCGACTGCAAGACACAGGAAGAGGTGGATTATTTCTGGGACAGGCTCATCGAAGGCGGCGGCGAACCATCGCAATGCAGCTGGCTGAAGGACAAGTTCGGCGTTTCCTGGCAGGTCGTGCCGGAACAGCTGCCGCGCCTGCTCGGGGATGCGGACCGGGCCAAGGCCGGCCGGGTGATGGATGCGATGATGCAGATGGGCAAGATCGACATCGCCAAGCTGGAAGAGGCGGCGAAAGGGTGAGAGCCGTGATCTTCCCTTCTGCCCAAGGGGGAGAAGGGAAACTGGCGCTCAAGCCGCCTTGTCGCGGACCTGATAGTCCTTGATCGTGGCGAAGCGGATCGCTTTCCAGCGCTCGGCTTCGTAGTTCAGCGAGAAAGCGTGCTGGGCCAGAAATACCGGGTCGTTGTCGAGGTCCCTGGCGATGTCGCCGCGATGCGCCTCGATGAAGCGAAGCGTCTCGGCCTTGTCGTCAGCCGAGATCCAGCGGCAGACGGAAAAGCGCGACATTTCGAATTCGACCGGCAGCGTGTATTCGAAGTTCAGCCGCTCCTTCAGCACATCGAGCTGCAGGGCGCCGACGACGCCGACGATGGCCGGTGAGCCATCCTCGGGCGAGAACAGCTGCACGACGCCTTCCTCGGCCATCTGGTGCAGCGCTTCCCTGAGTTTCTTGGCCTTCATGGCGTCGCCGAGGCGCACGCGGCGCAGGATTTCCGGGGCGAAGTTCGGCACGCCCCTGAAAAGAATCTCCTCGCCCTCGGTCAGCGTGTCGCCGATGCGCAGCGTGCCATGGTTGGGAATGCCGACGACGTCGCCGGCAAAGGCTTCATCCGCCGTGACGCGGGTGCGGGCGAAGAAGAACTGCGGCGCCGACAGGCTCATCGGTTTGCCCGTTCGCACCAGCTTGGCTTTCATGCCGCGCTCGAGCTTGCCCGAGCAGACGCGCACGAAAGCGATACGGTCGCGGTGGTTGGGATCCATGTTGGCCTGGATCTTGAAGACGAAGGAGGTCATCTTGTCCTCGGTCGCCTCGACCTTGCGGGTGTCGGCCTCCTGCGCGCGCGGCGGAGGCCCGAAGGCGCCGAGCGCCTCGATCAGGTCGCGCACGCCATAATTGCGCAGCGCCGAGCCGAAATAGACCGGCGTCAGATGGCCCTCGCGAAAGCCGTCGATGTCGAGCGGCCGGCAGGCTTCGCGCGCGAGTTCCAGTTCCTCGATGAAGGCCTCGCGCTCATTCTCCGGCAGCAGCCCGGCGACGCGGTTGGAATCGGGACCGTTGACCGGCGTGCGTTCCTTCTCGTCGTCGCCCTTGCGCACCGCGTTCAACGCCAGGTGATAGGTGCCGGAAAACGTCCTGCCGCGGCCGATCGGCCAGGTGATGGGTGCGGTATCCAGCGCCAGCTTCTGCTCGATCTCGTCCAGAATCTCGAACGGATCGCGGCTTTCGCGGTCCATCTTGTTGACGAAGGTGATGATCGGGATGTCGCGCAGCCGGCAGACTTCGAACAGTTTCAGCGTACGCGGCTCGATGCCCTTGGCGGCGTCGATGACCATGACGGCCGAGTCGACCGCCGACAGCGTGCGGTAGGTGTCGTCGGCGAAATCCTCGTGGCCGGGCGTGTCGAGCAGGTTGAAGACGTTGTCTTCATACTCGAAGGTCATCACCGAGGTGACGACCGAAATGCCGCGCTCGCGCTCGATCTTCATCCAGTCGGAGCGCGTCTGGATCTTGTCCTTCTTGGCCTTGACCTCGCCGGCAAGCTGGATGGCGCCGCCGAACAGCAGCAGCTTTTCGGTGAGCGTCGTCTTGCCGGCGTCTGGGTGCGCGATGATCGCGAAGGTGCGGCGGCGCGCCACTTCCTCTGGTATTGTTTCGGGCATTCTCTGGGATTTCCGTGTGACAGGCCGGGCTTCTAGCAGCGTAGTGCCGGGCTGTCGACCGGTCCGGCGGGGCGGACGCCGCCGGATGCCATGGCTTGCCTCAGGCCAGCTCGCCCATCCGGTTCGCCAAAACGACCTCCGGAAGCCAGCTGGCGATAGCGCCGCCAATCGCATCGGCATGATCCTCCTGAAGATAGTGCGCACCACGCCCGAGATCGATGAAACCGCAGTTCTTCAAACCGGCCGCGAATTCGCGCGCGGCCTGCGGCCCGATCAGCGCGCCCGGATCACCCGCGAACAGCAGTTTCGGATAGGTGGACAGCCGCAGCGCGCGATGGTCGTGCGCGCTGATGGCGGCGACGTCGGCGGGCTGGCCTTCGATGGGCATTTCCCGGGGCAGGCGCAACACCGGCCTGCGCGATTGCGGCGTCGGGAACGGCGCCCGATAGGCGGCCATTTCCTCGTCGCTCATCGTGCGCAGCACCGAGGCCGGCAGCACTTTCTCGACGAAGACATTGTCCTCCAGAACCAGCTTTTCGCCGACGCCGGGCGTGCGGAGCGCCTTGAACATTTCGCGGGCTTGCGGGCGCTGGTGAAAATCCTCCCAGCGCTCGAAGGGCCGGATGAATTCCATGAAGGCAAGGCCGAGGATGCGCTGCGGCCGCCTTGCCGCGAGATGGAAGGCAAGTGCCGTGCCCCAATCCTGCGCGATCAGCACCACATCGCTGATGTCGAGGGCGTCGAGGAAGGCATCGAGATAGCGGACCTGGTCGAAGAAGCGATAGTCGATATCGGGCTTGCCGGACTGGCCATAGCCGATCAGGTCGGGCGCGATGCAGCGGCCGAACGGCGCGACATGCGGGATGATGTTGCGCCAGATATGGGACGAGGTCGGGTTGCCGTGCAGGAACAGCACGGTCGGGCCGGACGCTCCCGCCTCGACATAGGACATGGTCGAATCGAGTACGGGAATCTGCAAGCGTTTCGGCGCGGTGGCGACGGGCTGAGGCGGGTTGGCTTTCGAACTCATGGGGTCGGCTCCTTTGCAAACACTGTGCTGAAGATGACTTTCTTGAACCGCTCGAGCGGTTCGGGGCTGCGCTCGACCTTCATGCGCAGCATGGCGCCCTGCCAGGACGACAGCAGGAAGTCGGCGAGGTCCTCGGCCTCGAAGGTCTTGGCGATGTCGCCGGCCGCCTGGCCTTCTGCAATGCAGACGGCGAATGGCTGGCGCCAGCGCTCGAAGATGGCGACGAGTTGCAAGCGCAACGGCTCGCTGTGCACGGCTGTCTCGAGGCTGAGATTGCCGATCATGCAGCCGTGCGCCCAGTCATGCGCCTCGAGCTTCGAGGTGATGACGTCGAGGTAGCGGCTCAGCCTGCCTATGGGCGGCGTGCCGTCCTGCGCCAGCGCAGCCTCGACCAGCCCACTGACATAGGTGAAGTAGCGATCCAGCACTTCGCCGGCGAACGCCTCCTTGGAGGCGAAATGATTGGTGAAGGATCCCGGCCGGGCGTCGGCGGCAGCAACGATGTCTCGCACGCCGGCGGCGGCATAGCCTGAATTCCAGATGGTCCGGAAACCGGCGTCGAGAAGTTTTTCGCGGAGTGATTGTCTAGCCATGGTGAAATAATACGTACGTACGTATTGATGTCAAGCGCATATTTTTGCTGTGTCCTATGTTGGCAAGTGACGAACGGGGTGGCACTGCAAGAGTGTCCTCGGCGGACAACCAGTAAAGGAGCGAACATGGCTGCGGCGAAACAAGTGATCGTCATCGGCGCCGGCATCATCGGCGCCTCGGTCGCCTGGCATCTGACCAGGGCAGGCGCCCAGGTCACGGTCGTTTCCGAAAGCGGCGCGGGTGGCGTCGCGACGCCCAATTCCTTTGCCTGGATCAACGCCAGCTGGGGTAACCCCGAAATCTATTTCCGGCTGCGCACCCGCGCCATGGCCGAGTGGAGGCGACTGGCGAACGAACTGCCTGGGCTGCCGCTCGCCTGGTGCGGCGGGCTGTGCTGGGACCTGCCGGCCGACCGGCTCGAGGCCTACGCGGCCGAACATTCTTCATGGGGCTACGGCATCGAACGCGTTGGCCGCGAGCGGGCGGCGCAAATCGAACCCAGCCTGGTCGAGCCTCCTGAATTCGCTGTTTATGTCGCGGAGGAAGGCGTGGCCGAGCCGATCGCGACGGCCAGGGCTCTGCTGGCGGACGCCGAACGGCGTGGCGCGCGGGTCATTGCCAGCACGGTCTCGGCGCTGGCCCAGACCAACGGCAGGACGACCGGCGTGGACACATCGCATGGGCTGATTGCCGCCGACGACGTGGTGATCGCCGCTGGCGTCGGCTCGCCCGACATTGCCGCGACGGCCGGCATCAAGCTGCCGATCGAAACGCCACCTGGCCTGATCGTCCATTCGCGGCCATACAAGAAGCTGCTCAACGGTCTGGTGCACGTCGAGAGACTGCATATGCGCCAGACGGCAGAGGGCCGCATCATCGCCGGCTCTGATTTCGCCGGCGGCGATCCCGGCCAAAACCCCGAAGCGACGGCGCGCGACCTGTTCGCGGTGACGAAGGCGGCATTGCGCGGCGCCGAAGGGCTGGAGCTCGATTTCCACACCATCGGCTACCGTCCCCATCCGATCGATGGCTTTCCGATCATCGGCCGCGCCGAGGGCATGGACGGGCTCTATGTCGCGGTGATGCATTCGGGCATCACGCTGGCGCCGGCCGTCGGCCTGTTTGCGACCCGGGAAATCCTCGACGGCGAGCGCGATCCGCTGCTGGCACCGTATGGGCTGTCGCGCTTTGCTCAATAAGCCGGCGGGCGGCGAAAGCCACCGGTAAGCGGCTCAATGGCCGCCGCGACACCAAGCAGCCGCGCCTCCGACCAGCGTTTGCCGACCAATTGCAGGCCGATCGGCAGGCCGTCGCGATCTTTTCCGCACGGCATCGAAAGTGCAGGATGGCCGCTGTAGTTGAAGACGGCGCCATAGGCCGGCAGCATCCAGTAGTCTTGATCCTTGCCGTCGACCTTGATCGGCGTGCCCGGCTCGCAATGCGGAAAGGCCGTGGTCATCGCGACCGGGCAGAGCAGCGCGTCCCAGTCGTCCAAGAACCGGTCCCAGGCGAGAATGGATTTGTCGCGGCGGGCAAGCGCCTCGAACCAGCGCGAGACCGACGTCGGCCGCTTCGGCGGCTCCGGCTGCGCGGCCTCCATCATCATGCCGATCAGCGCGCCGCCCTGCGCGAGATCGTCGTGCAGATCGAGCTCGGGCAGCTTCGCCTGTTCCACGATCGCCCCCGCCGATTGCAGCTGCCTTGCGAGATTTTCGACCGCGGCGCCGACAGCGCCGGCCACCGGGAAGCCGGGCAAGGACGGAGCGAAGGCGATTCGCAGGGTCTTCGTGCTGAGCTTCGGCGTGATTTCGACCGGCACCGGCGCCAGATCGGTGTCGCGCCCGTCCGGCCCGGCGATGATTTGATAGATCAGCGACAGATCGTCCACGCAGCGCGCCAGCGGGCCGAGGCAAGACATCAGCCGCACGCTGCGCGCGGCATTGCCAGGATTTGGGAAGGCGCCGGCCAGCGAGACGCGGTGTTCGGTCGGCTTCAGGCCGTACACGCCACAGAAGGCGGCCGGAAGCCGGATGGAATCCTGCATGTCGGTGCCGACATCGAACGGCGTCATGCCGGCCGCCACCGCCGCCGCGGCGCCGCCGCTTGAGCCGCCCGCCGTGCGCTCAAGGTTCCATGGATTGCTCGTGCGCCCGAACAGCGGATTGTTCGACTGCCAGTCCGACAGCATGGTGGCTACATTGGTCTTGGCCATCAGCACGCCGCCGGCCGCCTTCAGTCTCGCAACGACCGGGCTGTCGTGGCTGGCGACATAGTCGGCGAAGGGCGGGAAGCCCACCGTGGTTTTCATGCCGATGGTTTCGTGCATGTCCTTCAGCGTGAAGGGAACGCCATGCAACGGCCCGGGTGTGGCCCCGCGCGCAAGTGCCGCGTCGGCCTTCCCGGCGCGTTCATACGCGCCCTCCCGGTCGAGCGAGATGACGGCGTTGACGCCTTCATTGCGCCGGTCGATCTGCGCCAGATGAGCATCGAGGGCTTCGACGGCGGAGATTTTGCGACGGGCGATGGCGGTGGCGAGTTCGACGGTTGAGGAGAAGACGATGTCCATGGCGAATGCTCCGGCTTGGCCGCGCTCATCAGATCAAGATGGCGGAGAGCGGCGCGGCTTCAAGCAGAGTTGAGCATTCGCGGCCTAGTGGTGTTTGATCGAAATTGCGCCGACCGTCCGTTGAGGTCTGCGCTCTACGGCGCCCCCTGTCCTGCGGCGGTTCCGACTTAGAGAAGGATTTACCCGACCAAGGCCAACTTCGCCGCCGTCGGGGCAAAGGGCCGAATGCTGATCCCGTCCCCAGTCATGGTGACAAAACTCGACGGCGGGATCGCCTGCCAGTCGCCGCCCTCGCGATCGAAAGGTTCGGAGACGATGCAGCGGCCGCCGCCTTTGCGCAAGGAGGAGGTGTAGAGCGTCGGCGCATGGGCGTCGGTGGCATAGCGCACCGCGTGCAGCGCCTGCCCGTCCGAGAAGGCGGCGGTGAGTTTCAGTGCCGGTTCGAGGCCGGCGCGGCGCGAGGCTTCGAGCACGCGGGCAGTGGCGCGCGAGACCGCGCCTTGCGGGTCGCCGGCCAGGCCCTCGTCGATCATCAGGAGAAAGAACAATTCGGAATCGGTGGTGCCTTCGCGCTGGTCGAAGACGGCGTCCGACAGCGAATTCTCCAGCGCGCGGCGGATTTTCTCGAAGCCGCCGATCTGGCCATTGTGCATGAACGACCAGGAACCGGAGATGAAGGGATGGCAGTTCATGCGGCTGGTGGCGCCGCCGGTCGAGGCCCGCACATGGGCGAGGAATAGGCCGGATCTGATCTGCCGGCACAGGCTCTTCAGATTGGGATCGGACCAGGCCGGCAGGATGTCGCGGTAGAGGCCGGGCTCCGGCCGGTCGCCATACCAGGCGAGGCCGAAACCGTCGCCATTGGTCGGCGACTTGGCTTCCTGGGCGCAATGGCTCTGGGCGATCAGCGAGTGGCAGGGCGCCGTGAGAATGTCTTCAAGAAAGACCGCTTCACCGAGATAGGCCGCCCACCGGCACATCGCTTCTGTCGTCCTCTAGGCGCGATCCATGAGAGCCGCCGGCTCCTTGGTCGCGTGTGTGCCTCTGTTGTGCGTCCGGTCGTAAAGCTCGCGGACGATTCGGCTGGCGGTAGTCTCGAAGAGAAATGGCAAGAAAGCGTGAACGAGGGCGGCGCCGGCCGCCAGCAGCAGGCGCGAGGAGAACCAGGCGGCAAAGGCCATATGGCCGAAATAGGTTTCGCCGACCTTGGCGGGATGGGAAGTGAAGATCCTTGCAACCGACATTGAGGTCCCCTTCAGCGCTTGCGTTCAGATATGAGTATCCTGACACGCTTCGCCGGTTCATCGGTCTCAAAATGTCCTTGTATTTTGCCACTTTGTGGGACACACATCCCAACATGGCGCTGGATATCGATGAAATAGACCGAAAACTGCTTGCCGAATTGCAACGCGACGGCACGCTGTCGGTCGACCAGCTGTCGGAACGGGTGGCGTTGTCGCGCAATGCCTGCTGGCGGCGCGTCAAGCGGCTGGAGGAGGATGGCGTCATCACCGGCCGCGTGGCGCTGGTCGATGCCGACAAGCTCGGGCTTGGCCTTTCGGTGTTCATCCTGGTCCGTACGTCCAACCATGATCCCGACTGGTTGCAAAAGTTTCGGGCGGCGGTGACCAGCCTTCCCGAGATCACCGGCGTCTATCGCATGTCCGGCGACCTCGACTATGTCCTGCGTGCCCGCGTTGCCGACGTGAAGGCTTACGACCGGCTCTACCAGCGGCTGATCGCCAAGGTGGCGCTGTCCGATGTGTCCGCCTCCTTCGTCATGGAGGAGATCAAGGAGACGACGGTAGTTCCAATGGAAGTGCGCTAAAGCGTGCTCAGGCCATAGTGATGCCTGAAAGAAAGCCGTTGATAGCGGCGCGGGCGAATTGACCGAATCGGTAATCGCGCCGATAGGATCGATTTTATGCGCGCAGCCCTCCAAAACTCCTCCGTCATCGGTCCGACCGTCGGCTTCGTCAGATTGCCGCATGCTGAAGGACTTCCCCTCCCCGCCTACGAAAGCGCCGGCGCGGCCGGCATGGATCTTCGCGCGGCGGTACCCGACGACCGGCCACTGCTGATCCTGCCTGGGAAACGCGCCTTGGTGCCGACCGGGCTGATCCTGGAAATCCCCGAAGGCATGGAAGGCCAGGTGCGGCCGCGCTCCGGCCTCGCTTTCAAGCATGGCCTCACCGTCCTCAATTCACCCGGCACGGTCGACAGCGACTATCGCGGCGAGGTGAAGGTGCTTTTGATCAATCTCGGCGACGAGGATTTTGCCGTGACGCGCGGCATGCGCGTCGCCCAGATCGTTTTCGCCGCGGTGACGCAGGTGGCCGTCGAAGAGCGTTCGCTGGCCGGCGGCACGGCGCGTGGTTCGGGCGGGTTCGGATCGACCGGCACCGCCTGATGCAAATACCAAAGCTGGTCATCTTCGACTGCGACGGCATTCTCGTCGACACGGAGAATCTCGCCAATCGACGCCTCGCCGAATGGTTGACGGCCGCCGGCTATCCGACAAGCTTCGAATATTGCCGCAGGAATTTCTCCGGCCGCAGCATGGCCTCGGTGCAGAAGGAGATCGAAGAGCGGACCGAGGTTCGTCTCGGCGCCGATTTCGTCGATCGCTGGAACGCCGGCCTGCCGGACCTGTTCTCCCATGGCGTCGAAGCGATCCCCTACGTGCGGGAGTTCATCGAGGCGGTCCGCGCGGCCGGCATCCCCTATTGCGTCGCCACCTCGGCCCGGATTTCGAAGATGCACATCACGCTCGGCCAGACCGGGCTGTTGCCGCTGTTCGAACATGCGATGTTTTCCTCGACCATGGTCGGGCGCGGCAAGCCGTTCCCCGACCTGTTCCTGCATGCGGCCAAGACCTTGGGCTTCGCGCCGGCCGACTGCATCGTCATCGAGGACAGCGTCGCCGGCACGCAGGCCGGCATCGCCGCCGGCATGCGGGTGTTTTCCTATCATGGCGATCCCTATTCCGACCGTGACGGCCTGATCGAGGCCGGCGGCATCCTGTTCGACGACATGCGCGAACTGGCCGGGCTGGTGCCGATCCACTGATCCGGGTCCAGCACGGCTGCGCGATGCTGGAACCCGTGCTAGCGTGAGTGGCCTGATCTTGGGGGGCGCTCATGCCAACGAACTTTTTCCGCTTGATCCTCGCCGTGATGATGCTGCCGTTCCTGTGGACCGTGGCCGGCGCTCAAACCGTCAGCTTCCCGGATCTCGGCAGCCCGCTGCCCGGCCGCAGCGATGTTACCTATCTCGACCTGGCCAGAATGGTCATTCCGAGCCTCGCCGCGGACGGAGACGGTTTCTACAAGGGCGGATTGCCGATCGAGATGCGCCACATCGAGGGACCGGATAGTGGCGGTTCGCCGCCCGAGACATCCAGCTTCCCCAACGCCGCCGTGCTTCCCGTCAAGTCCGGCGGCAACGACCGGATGGCCATGCTGTTCGACCTCGGCGATTCTCCCGACAGCGCAGAGGGCTATGCGGTGCTGGCGCTCTACGACGTCACGGCCAAGCCGAAACTGCTCGATGCGGCCAATGTCGCGGTCGACCGCAGCACTTATTTCCGCGAGCCGAACAAGCTTTCGATCGGCGCCGGCGACGACATGCTCATCACCATGAGCACGCATTTCAATTCGAGCCAGGGCTATGTGATCACCCCGCTGATCATGGTCCGCGACGACAAATTCGAGCTGATCGACATGATCTACACGTTCGACGAAAGGCTCTGCGCCTACAGCCGCAAGCAGGATGTGACCTTCCAGACCATCGCCGACGGCCAGCCCTATGCCGCCGTCAAGGCGACGGTCACCGACAGCACCGTGCCAAGCGATGAAAGCTGCGATGACGCGCCGCCCGAAGCGTCGTCGCACGACATTTCCGTCACCTATCATTGGGACAAGAAGACATCGCGCTACGTCAAGGATTCCGACGCATTCGAGAAATTGGCAGCTGAGAACGAGAAACGCTTCTGAACCAAGCGCATTTATTTGCCCGGCCGAAGACGGCGAGATAGCATCCGCCCCGACACTTCTGATGGGGAGCATTCATGGACAAGGGCAAGATCTTTCGCGACCTGCATGCCTCGACCTTCGTCATGCCCAATCCCTGGGATCCGGGCACGACCAAGCTGCTCGGATCCTTCGGCTTCAAGGCGCTGGCGACGACCAGCGCCGGCTTTGCCTTTTCGCGCGGCCTGCCGGACGGCGCGGTGACCTTCGAGCAGATGATCCATCACTGCCGCGAGGTGACGGCGGCGACCGACCTGCCGGTCTCGGCCGATCTCGAGAAAGGCAAGGGCGACAGTGCCGAGCGGGCCGCCGAAACCATCTTCGCGGCGGAAGCGGCCGGCCTTGCCGGCTGCTCGATCGAGGACCACACCGGCGATCCCGACAGGCCGATCTATGATTTCTCCCACGCGGTCGAGCGCGTCGCGGCGGCGGCGGAGGCGGCTCGGGCCTTGAAACGCGATTTCGTCTTCACCGCGCGGGCCGAGAATTTTCTGTGGGGCAAGCCCGATCTCGACGACACCATCAAGCGGCTGCAGGCCTTCGAGAAGGCCGGCGCCGATGTGCTCTATGCGCCTGGGATCGGCGATGTCGAGATGGTGAAAACGTTGTGTTCGGCGGTCAGCAAGCCGGTCAACGTCATGGCGAAACCGGGCTTCACCATCGCCGATCTCTCAAAGGCTGGCGTGAAGCGCATTTCGCTCGGGCCCTGGCTGACCAATTTCGCCTATGGCATGCTGGAGACGGCGACGCGCGAAATCCAGCAGGACGGCACGTTCGGCTTCACCCGCGCCGCCATGCCGTTCGGCAAATTGCAGGCGCTGTTCGGCAAATCCGCCGATTAAACGGCGGCCGTCATATGGCGACCGCGGTCAGCGGCGGCTTCCCGCGCCGAGACCGCCTTGTGCAGATGCACCATCATGGCGGCGGCGAAGAGCGGCGTCAGCAAATTGAGCAGCGGCACGGCAAGGAAGGCCGCTATGACCAGCCCGGCGAGAAACACCGTGCCGGCATACTGCCGGCGCAAGGCCCTGGCTTCGTCCTCAGGGCGAAAGCGCATCGCGGCGAATTCGAAGAATTCGCGGCCGAGCAGATAGCCGTTGACGATGAAGAAGGCGGCGATGTTGATACCGGGCACCAGCAGGAGCATGAGCGCCACGATGTTGCCCAGGATGACGACGCCGAGGAATTCTATCGCCAGCACCAGCGAGCGCAATGCCGGCATGGCGCGCCCGACGGGGTCGCAGGGATAGTCGGTGCGCTCGACCACTTCGGCGACATCGTCGAGGAACAGGCCGGCGATCACCGCCGTGACCGGGGCGACGAGCAAGGCCATGCCGAAGGCAAGGGCGATGGCCGCGATGATGCCGCCAAGCCAGCCGGCCCAGGACGGCATGCCCGGCAGCAATGTCTGGAGCCATGGCAAAGCCAGCCACTCGACAAGACTGGTCAGGCCAAACCAGAAGGCGACCAGCGCCAGCACGGTCAGGCCGAGCGTCTTGATGAACACGGCACGAAACGGCGGCGAGAGCAGCTCGAGGACCGCGATGCGGGCAGCGTCGAAAATCACCGTGCTTCAACCCCCGGGTCAGCGGACACCGCCGACAGGCGGGACGCTCCCGAGATAGGCAGCGCTGGCCGCGAGCACAAGCATATCGCTATCGGGCAAAGGCCGACTTTCCAACCGGGATGGTCATGGCCGCGACGCCGGACACGACAAAAGCCATGCCCAGCCATGCCGTCGGCCCCAGACTTTCGCCGAGGAAGACGGCGCCGATGCCGACGCCGATCGGCACGCGCAGATAGGCCTGTGACGTGGTGCCGACCGAACCCAGCGTGTGGATGAGGCGGAAATAGATGACGAAGGCAAGCGCGGTCGAAAACACCGACAGGCCGAGCAGAGCCAGGATCGACGCCGTCGATGGCGAGAGCGTCCAGGGCTGGTCGACCACCAGGCTGAGCGGCACCAGCATGGCCGAGCCGCACAGCATCGAGCCTGCCGCCGGCAGCATCGGATCGAGACCCTTGAAGCCGCGGCCGAAGATGGCGGCACCGGCATAGCAGATCGTTGCCGCGACGATGGCGACCTGCGCCCACAGCTCGTGGCCGATGCCACCCAACGCCTCGGTGCCGACGATGAGGCATATTCCGGCTATGCCGGCGCCGACACCGATCAACTTGCGCACCGTGACCGGCTCATGGCGGGTGATCAGAGCGGTGAGCAGGAAGGTGAAGATCGGCGAGGTGGCGTTGAGAATGGTGGCGAGGCCGGCATCGACCGAGCGCTCGGCCGCGGCGATCAGCGTGAACGGTATGACGCTGTTGAGGCAGGCCTGGAAGGCGAAGCGGCGCCAGGTGGCTGTGTCGCGTGGCATGGCAAGTCCGCGCCAGCGGATGATGGCCAACAGGATGCCACCGGCGATCAAGGTGCGCGCGGCGATGAAGGTGACGGGCGGGATGGTCTCGACGCCGATCTTGATGAAGGTGTAGGAGGCGCCCCACAGCACAGCCAGCACGCCGAGCAAGGCCAGGTCGATTGTCGTATCGCTCTTTGCAGACATGGGGAATGGCTTGCCTTTGATGGCTGATCGGCAGAGCCAGCTTGTAAGCGACGGCCAGACGAAATGCTTCGTCCACGGTCGAATTGTCGTAGCGCCTGGCGTGTCGCGCTCCAGGGTTCGTTGCAATTCAGGTCTGGCCGGCATCACCTGAATAGCGACACACCCTAGGCAAAGCCGCCGCGAATCGCTAAACCCGCGCCCGGCCAGCGTGGCAAGAAGCCGGCTCGGGTTTTTGGCGGAGACATTGATGCCGGATTATGACGTGCTTTGCATCGGCAATGCCATTGTCGACATCATCGCCCAGTGCGAGGAGGCTTTCCTCGAAACCAACGGCATCATCAAGGGCGCGATGAACCTCATCGACACCCACCGCGCCGAGCTGCTCTACAGCCGGATGGGTCCGGCGATCGAAGCCTCCGGCGGCAGCGCCGGCAACACGGCGGCCGGTGTTGCCTCCTTCGGCGGACGCGCCGCCTTCTTTGGCAAGGTCTCCAACGATGCGCTGGGCGGAATCTACGCGCACGACATCCGCGCGCAGGGCGTCGCCTTCGACACCAAGCCGCTCCAGGGCGAGCCGCCGACGGCACGCTCGATGATCTTCGTCACACCCGACGGCGAACGCTCGATGAACACCTATCTCGGCGCCTGCGTCGAGCTTGGGCCTGAGGATGTCGAGGCCGACAAGGCCTCTGCGGCCAAGGTCACCTATTTCGAAGGCTATCTGTGGGACCCGCCGCGCGCCAAGGAGGCGATCCGGCAGACGGCCCGGCTGGCGCACGCCGCAGGCCGCGAAGTCTCCATGACGCTGTCGGATTCGTTCTGCGTTGACCGCTACCGCGACGAATTCCTCGAGCTGATGCGGTCGGGCACGGTCGACATCGTCTTTGCCAACAGCCACGAGATCAAGTCGCTCTACCAGACATCGTCCTTCGACGAGGCGCTGGCCAAGATCCGCAAGGACTGCGGAATAGCCGCCGTCACGCGGTCGGAAAAAGGCTCGGTCATCGTGCGCGGCGACGAGACCGTGGTGATCCAGGCGACGGCGATCCGGGAACTGGTCGACACGACGGGCGCCGGCGACCTCTACGCCGCCGGTTTCCTGCATGGCTATACGCAAGGCCGCGACCTCAAGACCTGTGGCGACCTTGGCTCACTGGCGGCCGGTCTTGTGATCCAGCAGATCGGCCCAAGGCCGAGGCAGAACCTGCGCCGCGAGGCGGAACTGGCTGGGTTGCTGTAGCATCCGCTTCTCACCGTCGCGCAGTTGTCACACATCGCTCCTAGACGAAATCGAGAGCGTCCCGTGACTGACATTTCGGGGCGCCCGCGGTCAGATGGGATGTTGAAAAGATGCAAGACAGCAAGCTGTCGGGCGGCGTGACCCGTCGCCGCCATGATTTCCATTTTCCGCAGTAGTAATTTCAGCAATCGGCCGCGGCTGAGGGAGGAGCGCGCGGCCGGAAGACATGTGCATGAGCAGATTTCAGACAACCGGTCTTGGACAGGACGACTTCGCGGAGATGGTCGCGGAGGACGTCGAACGCGCGCTTGCCCATTATGACGAGGCCATAAACCAGTCCACCGTGGTCTCGGTCGGCAAGATCGCCGGCAGCATAGCATCCGCCGTCACCTTGCTGTCGCCGAAGCACCAGCGCGCCATCGACGCCATCCATGCCGACCTTCCCGGCCTTGCCTCGAAATTCGTGCGCGCTCTGGCGGCGGAAGCCGCGCGCCGCAGCGAGGCCGGCTCCACCGATATGCCGACGGCTTTGCCGGCCGATGAAACGCTTGCCGCGCCGCCACGGTCCGACGATCTGGAATCGATGCTGATCGAGGACTGGGCCGGCCGTGTCGCCGGCTCGACCTATCTGGAAGAGAATCTGCGCATCGCCCGCTCGACCCTGCACCGCTGGCAAAGGCGCGGCGATGTCATCGCCTTGCGCAAGGGCGGCCGCAAGCACGTTTTCCCGCTGGCGCAATTCGTCGACGGCAGGCCCGTCGCGGGCATAAGCGACGTGCAGTCGCTGATCGGCAATCCGAGGCTCGCCTGGCTGTGGCTGACGCGCCCGGCGGCACAACTCGACGGCCGCATTCCGATCGACCTGCTGCGGCAGGACCAGATCGAGGACGTCGTCGAAGCGGCACGGGCGTTCGCGCCGGGCTGAAGCCGGCGCGGTCATCCCTTGGATTTTGGAGTCGGCACAGTTCTTGGCGATAACTAGGCCGTCTTGCGAAGGCGAGGCCTGGACGACGGCTGTTGCGGCGCCATTTCGCTGGCGGTGACCAGCCGATTTCGGCCGCTCTTCTTGCCGATGTACATCAGCCGGTCGGCGAGCGCGATCAGCGCTTCGGAGTCGCGAGCTTCCGCCGGATACATGGCCACGCCGACGGTGCAGCCGACCTGGATGGCGCCATTGGGCGTGGGAACCTTGATCCGCAACCTTTCCAGGATGCGTTCGGCGACGCGCACGGCCTTCTGCCGTGCCAGCTCGGTGTCGGCCGAGAACAGGAAGGCGAACTCGTCGCCGCCGAGCCGGGCGACGAAATCGGCGCTGCGCAGGATCGAGCGAAGCTGGCTCGACACGCGCTGCAGCAGCGCATCGCCGGCCTCGTGGCCAAGCGTGTCATTGACTTCCTTGAACCGGTCGAGATCGATGAACAGCAACCCGGCCGCCTCGCCGGTGGCGCCGCAGCGGGTGACGACCGATCTGATCTCGTTGTGGAAGGCACGCCGGTTGGGCAGGTCGGTCAAGGCATCGTGGTTGGCCGAATGGTCGCTCTGCTGCTTCGCCACCTCGATCTCGCGCTTTTGCGCCGAGAGTTCCTCGTTGGCGATCTTCAGATCCAGGACCAACTGGGCGTTCAGGTCCTCGACGACCTTGCGGTCGCTGATGTCGACGACGAAGCCCTCCAGAAATTCGAGATCGCCGGCTTTGTCCCAGACACCGCCGCCGATCTCGCGGACCCAGAGCGGTTCGCCGGCCCTCGGCACAATGCGATAGTCGACGTTCCAATTGCGGCGCGCCTCGAGCGCGGCGTCGACGGCGGCATAGACCGACGGGAGGTCATCCGGGTGGATGGCCGAGACGTAGTCGCGCACCGCATTGTGGATGAAATCGCTCGGCCGATAACCGCTGACGGTGAAGATGCCGTCGCTGATATAGAGCATGGTGTAGGACGCGTCGTTGCGGCAGCGATAGAGATAACCGTCCATACGGCCGGTAATGCTGAGCAAGGCGTCCAGCCGCTCGTCGTGGTAGACCACTGGGCCGACCGTGGATACGGAAACTCCGTCATGCTTCATGGCCGCACCCCCATTTAGCGGTCTGAGCGCGCCGTGGATGCCGTTACGGCATGTCGGCAAGAGCTTCCCTATATCAGCTGAATCTTATCAATCTGTTATGGGGAGCCGGCGGCGTTTCGAGCCGCCGGGTTCGAAGAGCCAGATCGTTAGCTTCCGCCTTCCACGCGGACCGCCCCTCAAGTCCCCGCCGTATAGGCCGCGATCGCGGCCATGTTGACGATGTCCGAATCCTTGGCATTCAGCGAGACGATCTGCACCGGTTTGTTCAGGCCGACCAGCAGCGGGCCGATCACTGTCGAGCCGCCGAGTTCCTGCAACATCTTGGTGGAGATCGAGGCCGAGTGGAAGGCCGGCATGATCAGCACATTGGCCGGGCCGGTGAGGCGGATGAACGGGTATTGCGCCATCGCCCGGGCATTCAGCGCGACATCGGCGGCCATTTCGCCGTCATATTCGAAATCGACGCGGCGTTTGTCGAGGATGCGCACGGCCTCCTGGACACGCTCGGACCGCTCTCCTTGCGGGTGGCCGAAGGTGGAATAGGCGAGCATGGCGAGCCTCGGCTCATAGCCCATGCGGCGGGCGAAGCCTGCCGCCTCCTCGGCGATGTCGGCGATCTGCTCGGCATTGGGCATGTCGTGCACGGCGGTGTCGGCAACGAGGACGGTTTTACCTCGCGCCAGCACGATCGAGACGCCGATGACGCGGTGGCCGGGCTTGGCGTCGATGACGCGGCGGATGTCGTCGAGCGCGGTGGAATAGTTACGGGTGACGCCGGTGACGATGCCGTCGGCGTCGCCCAGCGCCACCATGCAGGCGGCGAAATGGTTGCGGTCGTTGTTGATCAGCCGCTGGCAATCGCGGAACAGGAAACCTTTGCGCTGCATGCGCTCGTAGAGATAGTCGGTGTAGATGCCGTTGCGGCGCGACAGCCTTGCATTGATGATCTCGATGCCTTGCTTGTTGAGGTCGATGCCGGCGTGCTTGGCGTTTTCCTTGATGATATCGTCGCGGCCAAGCAGGATGGCGGTGCCGAGGCGCTGGTTCACATAGGAGACGGCGGCGCGCATCACCTGCTCCTCCTCGCCCTCGGCGAAGACGATGCGCTTGGGCTGGCGGCGCACGCGGTCGTAGATGCGCTGCAGGGTAGAGGCGATCGGGTCGCGGCGAGCCGACAGTTCCTGCGCATAGCGGTCGAGATCGAGGATCGGCTTGCGGGCGACGCCCGACTCCATCGCCGCCTTGGCCACCGCTAGCGGAATGGCCGAGATCAGCCGCGGGTCGAACGGCACCGGAATGATGTAGTTGGGGCCGAATCTCGGCCGGTTGCCCTGATAGGCGGCGGCGACGTCGTCGGGCACGTCCTGGCGCGCCAGCTCGGCGAGCGCGCGGGCCGCGGCGATCTTCATGTCGTCATTGATGGTGGTGGCCCGCACATCCAGCGCGCCGCGGAAGATGTAGGGGAAGCCGAGCACGTTGTTGACCTGGTTCGGATAGTCCGAACGGCCCGTCGCCATGATGGCGTCGGTGCGGATCTCGGCCACTTCCTCCGGGGTGATTTCCGGGTCGGGGTTGGCCATGGCGAAGATGATCGGGTTCTTGCCCATCGACTGCACCATGGCGGTGGTCAGCGCCCCCTTGGCCGAGAGGCCGAGGAAGACGTCGGCGCCGTCGAGCGCCTCGGCAAGGCTGCGTGCCTCGGTCTTGACCGCATGCGCCGATTTCCACTGGTTCATGCCTTCGGTGCGGCCCTGGAAGACCACGCCCTTGGTGTCGCACAGGATGATGTTTTCGGGCGCGAAGCCCATCGCTTTCATCAGCTCGATGCAGGCGATGCCGGCGGCACCCGCACCGTTGCAGACCATCTTCGTGGTCTTCATGTCGCGGCCGGTGATCTCCAGCGCGTTGATCAGCCCGGCGGACGAGATGATGGCGGTGCCGTGCTGGTCGTCGTGGAAGACCGGGATGTCCATCAGTTCGCGCAGGCGCTGCTCGATGATGAAGCATTCCGGCGCCTTGATGTCTTCCAGGTTGATGCCGCCGAAGGAGGGTCCGAGGAAGCGCACGCAGTTGATGAACTCGTCGGCATCCTCGGTGTCGACCTCGAGATCGATGGAATCGACATCGGCGAAGCGCTTGAACAGCACCGCCTTGCCTTCCATCACCGGCTTGGAGGCCAGCGCGCCGAGATTGCCGAGGCCAAGGATGGCGGTGCCGTTGGAGATGACGGCGACCATGTTGCCGCGCGTCGTGTAGTCGAAGGCGCGGCTGGGGTCCTCGGCGATGGCGCGTACCGGCACGGCGACGCCCGGCGAATAGGCGAGGCTCAGATCGCGCTGCGTCGTCATCGGCTTGGTGGCGACGATCTCCAGCTTGCCGGGCCGACCCATCGCGTGAAATTCGAGCGCTTCCTGCGCGCTGACGGACGGATCGTTGTTCTCGGTTTTCCTGGCCATGATGCTTTTCGATTTCCTCACCGGGTGCAGCACCTCCTTGAAGCGGGTGCTTTGTTTCGGTCCGAATTAAGACCACGCGCCGCCGCGTGTAAACCGCCAGCGCGCGGGAATCGCAGGCCGACGGGCAATTGCTTGCAAACCATCGCCTCGGTCTTCCCCTGCTTTTCGAAGCCCCGGCATTAAACCCGGCCACCACATCTGCTAGCGTGCCGCGCCATGAACATGCACATAGCCAATGAGCCCGACGCCCCCGAGGTGATGACGCCGCCCCAGCCCGGCACGGCCGCCGTCACGCCGATGATGGAGCAGTTCATCGAGATCAAGGCGGCGAACCCGGATTCGCTCTTGTTCTACCGCATGGGCGATTTCTACGAACTGTTCTTCGACGACGCCGAAAAGGCGAGCCGGGCGCTGGGCATCGTCCTGACCAAGCGCGGCAAGCACCAGGGCCACGATATCCCGATGTGCGGCGTGCCGGTGCATGCTGCCGACGACTATCTGCAGAAGCTGATCGGCCAGGGATTCCGCGTCGCCGTCTGCGAGCAGATCGAAGATCCGGCCGAAGCGAAGAAGCGCGGCTCCAAATCGGTGGTGCGCCGCGACGTGGTGCGGCTGGTGACGCCGGGCACCATCACCGAGGACAAATTGCTGGCGCCGTCGGAATCGAGCTTCCTGATGGCGCTGGGGCGGGTGAAGGGCGGCAGCGACCATGCCTTCGCAATTGCCTGGATCGACATCTCGACCGGCGCCTTCCGCGTTGCCGAGACCACCGCCGACCGGCTGCTGGCCGACGTCTTCCGCGTCGATCCGCGCGAGCTGATCGTCGCCGAGCCGGTGTTCCATGATCCCGAGCTGAGGCCGGTGTTCGACGTGCTTGGCCGCATCGCCAACCCGCAGCCGCCATCGCTGTTTGATTCGGCCTCGGCCACCGGGCGCATCGCCCGCTTCTTCGAGGTGGCGACGCCGGACAGCTTTGGTACGTTTTCGCGCGCCGAACTGTCGGCGATCTCCGGCGCCATCGCCTATGTCGAGAAGACGCAGAAAGCCGAGCGCCCGCCTTTGTCGCGGCCCGAGCGCGAGGAGCAGGGCTCGACCCTGTTCATCGATCCGGCGACGCGCGGCAATCTCGAGCTCTTACGCACGCTGTCGGGCAGTCGCGAGGGCTCGCTGTTCAAGGCGATCGACCGCACGGTGACCGGCGGCGGCGCAAGGCTGCTCGCCGACCGGCTGATGGCGCCGCTGACCGACCCGGCGGCGATCGGCGCGCGCCTGGATTCGGTGTCGTTCTTCCGCTCCGAAACGCGGTTGTGCCAGGCGGTGCGGACGAGCCTGAAAAGCGTCGCCGACATGCCGCGCGCGCTGTCGCGGCTGGCGCTCAACCGCGGCGGCCCGCGCGACCTCGGCGCACTGCGCGCCGGTTTCGAGGCGGCCGGCGCCATCGTCGAAATCTTCGCCGCGACCGCCCTGCCCCAGGAACTGGCGGAGGCGATGGCCGCCATCCAGGCGCTGCCGCAGGCGCTTGCCCAGCATCTGACCCAGGCGCTCGGCGAGGAATTGCCGCTGCTCAAACGCGACGGCGGCTTCCTGCGCGGCGGCTATCACCCGGAACTCGACGAGATGCGGGCGCTGCGCGACGAATCGCGAAAAGTGATCGCCGGGCTGGAGCGCTCGCTGATCGAGGAGACCGGCATCCGTTCGCTGAAAATCCGGCACAACAACGTGCTGGGTTACTACATCGAGGTGACCGCCAATCACCACGCGGTCATGACCGGCAGCGATGGCGCCAAAGCGCGCTTCATCCACCGCCAGACCATGGCCAATGCCATGCGCTTCACCACGACGGAGCTTGCCGAACTCGAGACCAAGATCGCCAACGCCGCAGACCGGGCGCTCAGCATCGAGCTGGCAGCGTTCGATGCGCTGACGGCGCAAGCCGTCGGCGAGGCGGAAAAGATCCGTGCCGGCGCCGATGCGCTGGCAGCGATCGATGTCTCGGCGGCACTTGCGTTGCTTTCGGAAAGCGAAGCCTGGTGCCGGCCGGTGGTGGATTCGAGCCTTGCCTTCGAGATATCAGGTGGCCGTCATCCGGTGGTCGAGCAGGCCTTGCGCCGTTCGGGCGAGGGACCGTTCGTCGCCAATGATTGCGACCTGTCGCCGGAAGGGAACGGCAAGAACGGCGCGATCTGGCTGCTGACCGGCCCCAACATGGGCGGTAAATCGACGTTTCTGCGGCAAAACGCGCTGATCGCCATCTTGGCCCAGACCGGCTCCTTCGTGCCGGCGGCATCGGCCCATATTGGCGTCGTCGACCGGCTGTTCTCGCGCGTCGGCGCTTCGGACGATCTGGCGCGCGGCCGCTCGACCTTCATGGTCGAGATGGTCGAGACGGCGGCGATCCTCAACCAGGCCGGCGAACGAGCGCTGGTGATCCTCGACGAGATCGGCCGCGGCACCGCCACCTTCGACGGCCTGTCGATCGCATGGGCGGCAGTGGAATATCTGCATGAGAAGAACCGCTGCCGGGCGATCTTCGCCACCCATTTCCACGAAATGACCTCGCTGGCCGGCAAGCTGGCGCGGCTCCACAACGTCACCATGCGGGTCAAGGAATGGGAAGGCGACGTCGTCTTCCTGCACGAGGTCGGCAAGGGTGCCGCCGACCGCTCCTACGGCGTCCAGGTGGCACGGCTCGCCGGCCTGCCGGAAGCGGTGGTCGACCGGGCCAAGCAGGTGCTGCACCAGCTGGAGGAAGGCGAGGTTTCCGGCAAGACCAACCGGCTGGTCGACGACCTGCCGCTGTTTTCCGTGGCGGTGAAGCGGGAGGCGCCGAAGCCGGTGAAGAGCGACGCGCTCGGCGCCGCCCTCGGCGAGATCAATCCGGACGAGATGACCCCAAGGGAAGCGCTGGAAGCGCTTTACCGGCTGAAGGGACTGGCGGGGAAGTAGTCAGATCATCTCCAGGCCGCGCCTGCGTGTTGGCGGCGGAAAGGCGCGGTCGAGGTCGGCGAGATCCTCGCCCGTAAGCTTGATGTCGAGCGCCGCGAAATTCTGGCGGACGTGCTCCTGGCTGCTGGCCTTCGGAATAGCGATGACGCCCTCCTGATGCATCACCCAGGCCAGGGCGATTTGTGCCGCGGTCGCATTGCGGCGGGCGGCGACGGCATCGAGCCTGGCATTGCGCGCCAGCGCGCCCTGCTCGACCGGCGAATAGGCCATCAGGGGAATGCCGCGCCTGCGGCTCCAGGGCGCCAGATCGAATTCGGGGCCGCGCCGGACCAGATTGTAAAGCACCTGGTTGGTCTGGACGTTGCCGCCATCGGGCAAGCCGGCCAAGTCCTCCATGTCCTCGGTGTCGAAATTGCTGACGCCCCAATGGCGGATCTTGCCGGCCTTCTTCAAGGCCTCGAAGGCCTCGACCGTCTCGGCCAAAGGCACACTGCCCGGCCAATGCAGGAGGTAGAGATCGATGCGGTCGGTGCGCAGGCGCTTGAGGCTGTTCTCGCAGGCGCGCTGCACGCCCGCGCGCGATGCGTTCGACGGCAGAACCTTCGAGACCACGAAGACCTCGGCGCGGCGCCCGGCAATGGCTTGCGCCACCACTTCCTCGGCGCCGCCGCTGGCATACATTTCGGCGGTGTCGATCAGCGTGAGGCCAAGGTCGAGGCCGAGTTTGAGAGCGTTGACCTCATCGGCACGGCGGCGCGAATCCTCACCCATCTTCCACGTGCCCTGGCCGAGCACCTGAACGGCTTCGCCAGAGGGCAGCGTGGTGGTTCTGATGGTCGATGGCATGGCAGGCTCCGTTCGAGGCCGAATCGCATCACAGGACGGGCGAGAAAATCCAGAGGCGTTGTCGCCCAAATCTCACCGTCGCGAAAGGCTCACTTGACCGGATGCGCGGCGAGCCAGTCCTGCATCTGCTTGATCTCGGCTTCCTGCGCGGCGATGACGCCTTCGGCGAGCTTGCGGATTTCCGGGTCCTTGCCGTTGGCAAGCTCGACCTTGGCCATGTCGATGGCGCCCTGATGGTGAGGGATCATGCCGCGGACGAAATCGACATCGGCATTGCCGGTGTATTGCGACGCCATCATGTCGGCATGCATCTTGTCCATCGCCGCCTTGTAGCCTTCGGTCGAAGGGCCGGTCGCGCCCATCGACATCCCAGCCATGTCGTGTTTCATCTCTTCGCTCTGCGCCGGAACGCTTTCGAGGAAGACGGCGATCAGCATTCCGGCCGCCATCAGCAAGAGCACGAGTTTCTTGGCCAAGGTCATTCATGGTCTCCTGTTGCTTTGGTTCGGTATCTGGGGGTTTCGTATTTGGGGGTTTGGATCAGAGTTTCAACGTCCGCAGCCGCAATGCGTTGGCAATGACCGAGACGGAGGACAGGCTCATCGCCGCCGCCGCCAGCATCGGCGACAAGAGCATGCCGGTGATCGGATAGAGCACGCCCGCGGCGACCGGCACGCCAAGCACATTGTAGAGGAAGGCGAAGAACAGGTTCTGGCGGATGTTGCCGATCGTCGCCTGGGCCAAGGTGCGGGCGCGGACGATGCCGTTGAGGTCGCCCTTGACCAAAGTGATGCCGGCGCTTTCGACCGCGACATCGGCGCCGGTGCCCATGGCAATGCCGACATCGGCGCTGGCCAAGGCCGGCGCATCGTTGACGCCGTCGCCGGCCATGGCGACACCGGCGCCCCTGCCGCGCAGTTCCTCGACCAGGGCTGCCTTCTGTTCCGGCAACAGGCCGGCGCGAACCTCGTCGATGCCAAGGCTTTTGGCGATTGCGTTGGCCGTGCGCTCATTGTCGCCGGTCGCCATGATGATCCTGAGGCCGCTGTCATGCAGCGCCTTGATCGCCTCGGCGGTGGTCGCCTTGATGGGATCGGCGACGGCGACGATGCCGGCCAGTCTGCCGCCGACAGCGACGAACATCGCCGTCTTGCCGTCGCCCTGCAGCGCTTCTGCGCTGGCCGCAAGGAAAGAGACATCGACGCCGAGATCGCCCATCATCGCGGCATTGCCGAGCGCCATGGCCTTGCCCGACACCGTGCCGGAAACACCCTTGCCGGTAACCGCCTCGAAATCGCCGGCGTCGGTGACGGCCGCTCCGCGCGCCGCGGCGCCCTCGACGATGGCCTCGGCCAGCGGATGTTCCGAGCCCTTCTCCAGGCTCGCGGCGTGCCCCAGCAAATCGTCTTCGGAAAAGCCGTTTGCCGCGACGACATCCGTCAGTTTCGGCCGCCCCTCGGTCAGCGTGCCGGTCTTGTCGACGATCAGCGTGTCGACGGAGGCGAAGCGTTCGAGCGCGGCGGCTTCCTTGATCAGCACGCCTGCATGCGCCCCGCGCCCGGTGGCGGTCATGATCGACATCGGCGTGGCGAGGCCAAGCGCACAGGGACAGGCGATGATCAGCACCGAGACCGCCGAGACGATGGCGAAGATCAGGCTGGGCTCGGGACCGAAGACGGCCCAGGCGATGAAGGCCACGACGGCGACAAGGACGACGGCCGGGACAAAGTAGAAGGAAACGCGGTCGGCCAATCCCTGGATCGGCGCGCGCGAGCGCTGTGCCTTGGCGACGAGTTCGACGATGCGCGCCAGCGTGGTCTCGGCGCCGATCCGTTCGGCGCGCATGATCAGCGAACCCTGCCTGTTGAGCGTGCCGCCGGTGAGAGCATCGCCCTCGGCCTTTTCGACCGGCAGCGGCTCGCCCGTGATCATCGATTCGTCGATGGAGGAGCGGCCTTCGAGCACCGTGCCGTCGACCGGCACCGCATCACCGGGCCGGATGCGCAGGCGATCGCCGGCCTTGACGCTGTCCAGCGGCACATCGGTCTCGGAACCGTCTTCGGCCATACGCCGCGCGGTCTTCGGCGCCAGATCGAGCAAGGCGCGGATTGCCGAGCCGGTCTTTTCGCGGGCACGCAGTTCCAGTACCTGGCCGAGGAAAACCAGCGCGACAATGACGGCGGCGGCCTCGAAATAGACCGGCACAGCCCCGCCATGGCCGCGGAACTGATGCGGGAAGATGTCGGGAAACAGGGTGGCGACGACGCTGTAGAGGTAGGCCGCGCCGACGCCCAGCGAAATCAGCGTCCACATGTTGGGGCTGCGGTTGAGGACAGACTCCCAGCCACGGTGGAAGAAGGGAAAAGCGGCCCAGAGCACTACCGGGCTTGCCAGGAGCAATTCTATCCAGACCTTTGTGCGATCATCGACCCAGCTTTCGAACGACACACCAATCATCGGCGCCATCGCGACGATCAGAAGCGGGATCGACAGGAGCGCGCTGACCCAGAACCGCCTGGTGAAATCGACCAGTTCGGGATTTGGCCCCTCATCCCCCGATGGCACGCCCATCGGCTCAAGCGCCATGCCGCAGATCGGGCAGGAGCCGGGCTTGTCGCGGACGATTTGGGGATGCATCGGGCAGGTATACTGCGTGCCCTTGGGCGCGGGCGGCGGTGCCGGCCTGTCGCCGAGATAGGTCTGCGGTGCCGCCTCGAATTTCGCCTTGCAGCCGGCGGAACAGAAATAGAAGCCCTGGCCTTCATGGCGCACGAAGTGCCTGGCTGTGGCACGGTCGACGCTCATGCCACAGACGGGGTCGGTGGCCGTGAGGTATTGTTCCGGCTCGGCCTGGAATTTCGAACGGCAGCGCTCGCTGCAGAAATGGTAGAGGCGGCCGCCATGCTCCGATGTCGGCTTGCCGGCGGCTGGATCCACGGTCATGCCGCAGACCGGATCGCGTAGAACGGCTGTCGCATCGGCCTCCTTCGGCGCGCAACAGCTGCCGTGCGGGCCATGTGCGTGGTGATCGCCGCGATGGTCATGGTCTGGATGCGTCATTCCAAAATGCCTCTATCCCTCTGCCTGATTGCGGAGGTAGTGCTTCCAGTAACTGGAAGGTCAAGGGCTGTTCCGATTTTTTCGTTTCCAGCCCGGCATTGGCCGCTCGCCCGTTACCGGCAGCTACATCATGTCGAGGCAAATGGCACGCGACGTCCTCGACGCTACCGCACCGGCCTGCGCGTAGCCGGATGATCTCGTCTTCAATCCGGCGTTCCCGACATCGGGCGCAATCTCCCGGGAAATCAGGCTGGCCTTGAGAGCTTGGCTCTCTGTTGGCTCTCCCCTTGCGGCATGATATTCACGCCAGAAAAGATCAACAAACCATAGCGTCACCCGTGCTAGCAGGCTCCCGCGGTGATTGGCGGTTCGCGCCGGTTCCGTGGAAGCAAGGGTTTCGAAAAAATAGCTCGTGAAAATGAAGCGTCTGGTCATCAACCTCGATCGATCTCCCGAGCGGCTTGCTCACATGTCGAGGGAATTCGCTCGCATCGGCATTGGGTTCGAGCGGGTCGCGGGGATCGATGGCAAGCAACATCCCGACCTGATGCTGCAGCCGCAGCATGCAATACACGCCACCCGGCCGCTCTCCGGCAGTGAAATCGCCTGCCTGCACAGTCATCGAGCCTGCTGGACGATCATTGCACAGGACGGGGCCCCATACGGCGCCGTGTTCGAGGACGACATGGTCTTCTCCAGTAAGGCCGGGGCGTTGCTGGGCGATACGAGTTGGGTGCCGGCGGACGCCGATGTCGTGAAGCTCGAGACGTTCTTCTCCAGAACCGTGATCCAGAGGAGAAGGACCCCTGCCGGGCATGGTTTTTCCATGTTCCGTCTCCGCAAGGGCCATCCGGGGGCGGGCGGTTATCTGCTCTCGCGGCGAACGGCACGCGATTTTCTGCAGGCAACGGCGCAGGCCAACATTGCTGTCGATGATCTCATCTTCAACCCCATCATGTCGGCCGGCAAGACCATCTACCAACTTGTTCCGGCGCTCTGCGCACAGGATCAATTCGTCGACGGAAGGCTGGCGAGCCTGCTTGACCAGGAACGCGATGCCGCGCGAACCGCCAGCGGGCTTATGGCAAGGCAGAGGAAGCCGATGGCCGTGAGAATCAGCAGAGAGGCCGGGCGAACCGCACGGTGGATCGCCGATTTCTGCAGATTCCGGCAACGGATCGTCGTTCCCCTCGATCCGGTCGAGGCATCGGACTAAGTCGCTTGCCGGGCCATCAGCGGGCCCCATACCCAGCGCCGCGAAAACACGCTATAGACGCCGCCCAAATGGCAAGGCCGACTGATACCTATGGCGAAAATCTCCCTGAAGCTCGATGAACTGATCGACGGCGAAGCCTTGCGCCGCGAGATGACCGCGCTGACGACGGCCACGGCGGGTGATGGTTCGGGACCCGCCGCCCGCGCCGGCGTGCTGCAGCTTGTCAAGGCCCGGCTCGCCGAAGGCCGAAAGATTGCCGAGGCCATGCTGAAGCAGGATGGCGGCGGCAATGCCTGCGCCGAGCGATTGTCGCATTTGATGGATGAGCTGATCCGGGCGCTTTACGATTTCGCCGCGACGCATGTGTACCGCGTGAAGAACCGTTCGTCGGCCGAACGCATGGCCGTCGTGGCGGTCGGCGGCTATGGCCGCGGCACACTGGCGCCGGGATCCGACATCGATCTTCTGTTCCTCTTGCCCTACAAGCAAACGCCATGGGGCGAGCAGACCGTCGAATACATGCTCTACATGCTGTGGGATCTCGGCTTGAAGGTCGGCCACGCCACCCGCAACATCGATGAGTGCCTGCGGCTGTCGCGCACCGACATCACCATCCGCACCTCGATCCTCGAAGCGCGCTTCCTGTGGGGCGAACGCAAGCTCTATGACGAACTGATGGTGCGCTTCGACCACGAGGTGGTGCGCACGACCGGCCCCGAATATGTCCAGGCCAAGCTTGCCGAACGCGACGATCGCCATGCCAAGGCCGGCGAAAGCCGCTATCTGGTCGAGCCCAACGTCAAGGATGGCAAGGGCGGCCTGCGCGACCTGCAGACGCTGTTCTGGATCGGCAAGTATTTCTACCGCGTGCGCACCGGCGAGGAACTGGTCGAAAAGGGCGTCTTCACCGAGGCCGAGTACCGCGAGTTCCAGAAGGCAGAGGACTTCCTGTGGGCAGTGCGCTGCCACATGCATTTCCTCACCGGCAAGGCGGAGGAGCGGCTGCATTTCGACATCCAGCGCGAGATCGCCGAGCGGCTCGGCTACACCACCCATCCCGGCCTGTCGGCGGTCGAGCGCTTCATGAAGCACTATTTCCTCGTCGCCAAGGATGTCGGCGACCTGACCCGCATCTTCTGCGCGGCGCTCGAGGAGGAACAGGCCAAGCACGTTCCCGGCTTCAACCGCATCTTCCTCACCTTCCAGCGCCGCAAGCGCAAGCTTGCCGGCACTTCCGATTTCATTGTCGACAACCACCGCATCAACATCGCCGACGACCAGGTGTTCGAGCGCGATCCGGTCAACCTGCTCAGGCTGTTCTGGTTCGCCGACAAGCACGGGCTGGAATTCCATCCCGATGCGCTGAAACTGCTCACCCGCTCGCTCGGCCTAGTCAACAAATCGCTGCGGCGCGACGAAGAGGCCAACCGGCTGTTCCTCGACATATTGACCTCGGACCGCAATGCCGAACTCAATCTGCGGCGCATGAACGAGGCCGGGCTGCTCGGCAGGCTGATCCCCGATTTCGGCAAGATCGTCGCCATGATGCAGTTCTCAATGTACCACCACTACACCGTCGACGAGCACCTGATCCGCTGCATCGGCGTGCTGGCCGAGATCGAGCGCGGCGATGGCGAAAAGGTGCATCCGCTGTCGCATTCGCTGATGCCCGGCCTCAAGAAGAGCCGCGAGGCGCTTTATGTCGCCGTCTTGCTGCACGACATCGCCAAGGGCAGGCCGGAAGATCATTCCGAGGCCGGCGCCCGCATCGCACGGCGCATCTGCCCGCATATGGGGATGTCGGTGGCGGACACGGAAACCGTCGCCTGGCTGGTCGAGAACCACCTCGTCATGTCGATGACGGCGCAGACCCGCGACCTCAACGACCGCAAGACCATCGAGGATTTCGCCTCGATCGTGCAGTCGGTCGAGCGGCTGAAGCTGCTGTTGGTCCTCACAGTCTGCGACATCAGGGGTGTCGGGCCGGGTGTGTGGAACGGCTGGAAGGGCCAGTTGCTGCGCACGCTCTATTACGAGACAGAACTGCTGCTGACCGGCGGTTTTTCGGAAGTGTCGCGCGCCAAGCGCACGGCGGCGGCGCGCGAACGCCTGGCCGAGGCGCTCGCCGACTGGTCCAACAAGGACCGCAAGCGCTATGTCGGGCTGCATTACGAGAACTACCTGCTGACCGTCGACCTGCCGGATCAGCTGCGCCACGCCGAATTCGTCCGCGAGGCCGACGCCGCCGGCAAGAAGCTCGCCACCATGGTCAAGACCCACCAGTTCGAGGCAGTGACCGAAATCACCGTGCTGGCGCAGGACCATCCCCGTCTCCTCTCGGTCATTGCCGGGGCATGCGTCGGCGCCGGCGGCAATATCGTCGACGCGCAGATCTTCACCACCGCCGACGGCCGCGCGCTCGACACCATCCTGATTTCGAGGGAATTCGACCGTGACGAGGACGAACGCCGGCGCGCCGAGCGTGTCGGCCGGCTGATCGAGGACGTGCTGTCGGGCAAGAGCTGGCTGCCGGAGATGATCGAGAAGCGCACCAAGCCAAAGCGCGGCGCCAAGGTGTTCAAGATCCCGCCACGCGCCGAAATCCGCAATACGCTTTCGAACCGGTTTTCGGTCATCGAGGTCGAGGGGCTCGACCGCCCGGGCCTGCTGTCGGAGATCACCGGCACGCTGTCCGACCTGTCGCTCGACATCGCATCGGCACACATCACGACTTTCGGCGAAAAGGTCATCGACACCTTCTATGTCACGGACCTCACCGGCCAGAAGATCGACAGCCCGACCCGCATCGCCACCATCCGCAACCGGCTGACGACAACGCTCGAAGGCATCTCGCCCGAACGCGGCGGCAAGGCCAAGGCGGCCGCCGAGTGACTGCCATCCCCACCTTGTCCCACGCTCCAGGGCTGTTCACCGTTTCATGGAAACGGCGAACCGCTCCAGCTTTTTGTTCCAACGCAATTCCCAAGGCAAAGCGCGACGCGCTTTTCCCGGGAAAACCGCTCTAAGGCAGTCTTCGAACGCATGAGCCTCGTCAAGAAATTCGCTACCGTCGCTTCCGGCACGCTGATGAGCCGCGCGCTCGGTTTCGGCCGCGAGATGCTGATGGCGGCAGCGCTCGGCACCGGACCGGTGGCCGACGCCTTCAACGCCGCGTTCCAATTCCCCAACACCTTTCGCCGGCTGTTCGCCGAAGGCGCCTTCAACGCCGCCTTCGTGCCGCTGTTTGCCAAGGAGATCGAGACGCACGGCACCGACGGCGCCAAGCGTTTTTCCGAGGAAGTGTTCGGCGTGCTGTTCTCGGCACTGCTGGCGCTGACCATCGCCATGGAACTGGCGATGCCGCTGCTCGTGCGCTACCTGGTGGCGCCTGGCTTTGCCGACACGCCGGGCAAGTTCGAGACGACCGTCCTGCTGGCGACGATCATGTTCCCCTATCTCATCTGCATGTCGCTCGCGGCCATGATGGCCGGCATGCTGAATTCGCTGCGCCGCTATTTCGCGGCAGCGATCGCGCCCGCCTTCCTCAACATCATCCTGATCAGCGTGCTTGGCTATGCCTGGTACCGCGGGCTGGACGCGCATGCCGTAGGCTTCAGCCTGTCCTGGGGCGTGCTGGCTGCGGGGCTTGTGCAGCTCGCCATCGTGTGGGTGGCGGTGCGCAATGCCGGCATCTCGATCGGCTTCCGCCGGCCGAAGATGACGCCGAACGTCAAGCGCCTGCTGATCCTGGCCCTGCCGGCGGCGATCACCGGCGGCATCACCCAGATCAACCAGCTGATCGGCACGGCGATCGCGTCGGCGCAGGACAGTGCGGTGTCCTCACTCGCCTATGCCGACCGCGTCTACCAGCTGCCGCTCGGTGTCGTCGGCGTGGCGGTGGCGATCGTGCTGTTGCCGGAACTGTCGCGGGCGCTGAAATCGGGCAATCTCATCGAGGCGGCCAATCTGCAGAACCGCTCCGTCGAATTCACCCTGTTCATGACGCTGCCGGCGGCGGCGGCGCTCTGGGTGATGTCGGAGCCGATCGTGCGGCTGGTCTATGAGCGCGGCGCGTTCGCCGCCAACCATTCGACGCCGACCGTGGCGGCGATCCTGGCGATCTTCGGCCTTGGCCTGCCGGCCTTCGTGCTGATCAAGGCCTTCACCCCGGGCTATTTCGCCCGCGAGGACACGCGCACGCCGATGATCTTCGCCGCCATCTCGGTGGCGGTGAACGTCGCCACCGCGCTGACGCTGTTTCCCAGGATGGGCGCACCCGGCATTGCGGTGGCCTCGGCCGTGGCCGGCTGGGTCAACGCGCTGATGCTGCTTGCGGTCTTGATCCGGCGCGGCCATTGGGGCCGCGACGTGCCGCTCCTGAAGCGCATTCCCCGACTGGTGCTGTCGGCGGCGGTGATGGCGGTGGCGCTGTATTTCGCCGAGCACTGGCTGGCCGCCAGGCTCGGTCCCGGCTCGCCGCTGGTCGTCAAGGCGACGACGCTGCTGGCGTTGGTGGCCGGCGGGGCGTTGCTCTACTTCGTCACCGCCTTTGCCACCGGCGGCGCTGATTTCGGCATGATCCGGAGAAATATCGGGCGTAAGGGATCGCCGCCTGTCGGCTGACGATCACCGGACTCTTGATACTGCCGCCGCGGATGCCGTGCGACCGCCTTGAACCCTGTGGATATGCGAGTGCTGAGGCGCCATCGCCTCTTCGTGTATTGCCTTTGGCGCCGACTGACAGCAGGACAAGCCTAGATTGCGTTGCCACTAACGTTGGAGGGCTCGATGGACAGGCTATCACTCGAAGATTTTGTTGATGATCAGCCTTGGGGAGACGACGTTCCGCTTCTGGAAGACATTTCCATTGAAAATCCGATAGCGGGCGTGCGGATGCAGCGGCTGGTTACAAGGGGCGACAAGCGTGGCGAGCTTACGGTTCTCATGTCGGCACTGCTGGAGCCCATAAGTCCGCCGCCACATGTCTATCTGGTATCGGCCGAGGCGGGATCGATCAGGGCGTGGGTCTATCACAAACGACAGTTCGACCGGCTCGCCTATACAAATGGCGACCTCAGGGTCGTACTCTACGATCTGCGCGAGGATAGCCCGACATACCAAAAACTGGAGGTCCTCGACGTCGGTGCGGCGAACAAGATCCTGCTGACGATTCCGCCCTGTGTCGTTCACGGGATTCAGAATCGGGGCAAGAGCATCGCGACATTCATCAACATGCCGACAACCGTCTACGATCCTAAACATCCGGACAAATCACGAATCCCCTACGATCATCCAGGCATCCCTTACAAATTCGGATAAACATGACCACGTTTTCCGTCATCATGGCCACCTACAATCGCGGCAGACATATTCTTCCGTCGATACAATCGGTGCTGCGCCAGACCTGTCGGGACTTCGAGCTGTTGGTGGTAGGCGATTGCTGCACTGACGATACGGCCGATGTGGTTCGGGCGCTCGCGTCTCCGCAAATCCGCTGGCTGAACCTGCCCGAGCGCGGCGGCAGCCAAGCCTTCCCCAACAATGCGGGCATAGAGATGTCGCGCGGGCAATACATTGCCTATCTCGGTCATGACGATATCTGGGCTCCGGACCATCTCCAGGCACTGGCAGATCTTTTCGGGCACAACCCGCAGCCGGACTTTGTCGTGAGCGGCGCGATCTTTCATGGCCCCAGGGCAAGCAATTTTCGGTGGGTGACCGGCATTTTCGACGAATCGGACACCGCTCTCAGGCACTTCTTCCCGCCTTCCAGTTTCGGTCACCGACGCGACGTCACCGATCGAATTGGGAAATGGCGCCATGCCAAAGAGATCACAGCGCCCGTTGACGCGGATTTCCTTTTGCGGGCGGCAAGGTCCGGGATGAATTTTGTCTCGACACAGCGGGTCACTGTCCACAAGTTCGCGGCCGGCCACCGCTACCTGAGTTATACGAGCCACACTTCGGACGAGCAGGAGCGAATGGTCCGGCGAATAGCCCGGCCGGGATATGACGCCTATCTGGCGTCCGAACTGGCCAAGGCGAAGGCCGCCGGCGCTTACATGATCGTCGTTCATCCGGACTACGAGCGCTATGAAAATGGTCAGGTTTCGAGTCAGAATGCGATGGCCAAGGGCGTCGTCCGCCCGGATCTGCGCAAGCTCAGACAGCGCGAGGTCATCAAGCAGGACAACTCGCCAAAAGCGCTCGACTGGTTTCCACTCGAAGCGGGCGGCGACTGGGTATTGTGGGTCGGCTGCAATCCGCGCCCAAAGCTGCTTGTGCCGTTCAAATATGCCGGCAAGGCGCGGATTCGCCTGGACATCCGGCACCCCCTACGCGAGGCGCTGACCGAGCTCAAATTGTCCGCAAACGGACAGCCGGCTGTGGCAAGCCTTTGCAACGTGCGCCAGGAAGGCAATCTCTGGAACGCACAAGCGACGTTTGAAACGGCGCTACGAAGGCACGATCATACGATTCTGGAACTTCATCTCACCAGATTGCAAAGACCCGCGGAACGCAGCGGCATCGGCGTTGCCGACATAGTGGTGACCCCGTTGGGGTGGCGAAGCATTGTTGCAAAAGGCACGCGGCTGCTGGCAAAGTTCCGCCCAGCCCGCTGATACCTCTTGCCGGTTTTTCACCCGTCGTCCATAAGCGCGCCGTCGCAAGACTTTCGCCGCGCGCGGTTTCCAGCCGCGTGATTGGCTCCAAAAAGTCTGCAACTTTTTGGAATCATGCTTATACGGCCCTCCACAAGCCATGAGGAACCCATGTCCGCCTTCAAGCCACTCGTCTTTTCCGGCGTCCAGCCGACCGGCAACCTGCATCTCGGCAACTATCTCGGCGCCATCAAGAAATTCGTCGCCCTGCAGGACACCTCCGATTGCATCTACTGCGTCGTCGACCTGCATTCGCTGACCGCGCAACTCGTTTATGACGACCTTGCCGACCAGACGCGCTCGATCACCGCCGCCTTCCTTGCCTCCGGCATCGACCCGAAGAAGCACATCGTCTTCAACCAGTCGCGGGTGATGCAGCATGCCGAGCTTGCCTGGATCTTCAATTGCGTCGCGCGCATCGGCTGGATGAACAAGATGACGCAGTTCAAGGACAAGGCCGGCAAGGACCGCGAAAATGCTTCGCTGGGCCTGCTCGCCTATCCCTCGCTGATGGCTGCCGACATCCTGCTCTACCGCGCCACGCATGTGCCGGTGGGCGAGGACCAGAAGCAGCATCTGGAGCTGACCCGCGACATCGCCCAGAAATTCAACAATGATTTTTCCGACCGCATCGCCCGGCTTGGCGTCGGCGTCGAGATGCAGGTCGGCGAGGAGACGGTGAACGGCTTCTTCCCGATCACCGAACCGGTGATCGGCGGCCCGGCGGCGCGCATCATGAGCCTGCGCGACGGTTCGAAGAAGATGTCGAAGTCGGACCCGTCGGACCTGTCACGCATCAACCTGACCGACGATGCCGACACCATCTCGAAGAAGATCCGCAAGGCCAAGACCGATCCCGAGGCTTTGCCGAGCGAAGTCGACGGGCTGGAAAGCCGGCCGGAAGCGGAAAACCTGGTCGGCATCTATGCCGGGCTGGCCGAGATGTCGAAGGCCGACGTGCTGAAGGAATTCGGCGGCCAGCAGTTTTCCGTGTTCAAGCCGGCACTGGCCGACCTTGCGGTTGAGAAGCTGGCGCCGATCGCCGGCGAGATGCGCCGCATCGAAGGCGACCGCGCCTATGTCGACGCGGTGCTCAGGGACGGCGGCGAACGCGCCGGCGTGCTCGCCGAGGCGACGATGACGACGGTGCGCGACATCATCGGGCTGCTTCAGAACTGATCCGCATCGTCAGTGCAGCGCACCATTCCGGCGCAAGACATACTGGCCTAAGGTCGGCGGCTTGCCGCCGGTCGGCGGCGGTGGCAGATTGCGGCCGAAAACGCACTCGCGTCACCGATTTTGAAATTCGCCAGAGTTGGATATCAAGGGCAATGCGAATTTCAAAATCAGTGACACGAGCAAACTATTGATTTCCAGTGTCGTTTTTGATTTCGAAGTTCGCTCGGAGCGCGATATCGAAAGCAGGCGAACTTCGAAATCACGACACTAGGTAGATAGACATGGTCTCCAAACGCCTCAGCCGCGAAGCCGGTCATCGCAGGAAATTCCTGACGATCATCGACGATACGCCCGAGTGCGAGCGCGCCGTCGCCTACGCCTCGAAGCGGGCGCAGAGCACCAGCGGCACGCTGGTGCTGCTCTATGTCATCGTGCCGGACGATTTCCAGCATTGGCTGGGCGTCGAGAAGATCATGCGCGAGGAGGCGAACGCCACGGCGCGGGCGGCTCTCGATGGCTACGCCAACAAGGTACGCCAGAAGCTCGGCATCGAGCCGGAGATGGTGGTGCGTGAAGGCAAGCCGACGGAAGAGATCCACAAACTGATCGAGGAGGACCAGGACATCGCCATCCTGGTGCTGGCGGCCGGCGCCGGCAAGGAAGGTCCCGGGCCGCTGGTCGGTGCCGTGGCCGGCAAGGGCGCCGCCTTCCCCATTCCGGTCACGGTGGTGCCGCAGAATCTGTCGGACGAGGAGATCGACAGCCTCGCCTGACGCCCGCCCGGGATTCTGTCCCCCAGCCAGCAAAAACATTCCGCAAGCCAGTCGTTCGGGCGATGCGTTTCGCTTGAATGTCCAGCCGATAAAGCCTATTTAGAACTATTCCAAACTATCTGCCCGTAGCGGGCACGGAGACGGCCATGTTCATCCAGACCGAATCGACGCCCAATCCGGCGACGCTGAAATTCCTGCCCGGCAAGGAAGTGCTGGTGGAAGGTACCGCCGATTTCCGCGATGCCGACAGTGCGGCAACGGCCTCGCCCCTGGCCGGCCGGCTGTTCGAAATCCCCGGCGTCACCGGCGTCTTCTTCGGTTACGATTTCATCACGGTGACCAAGGACGGTCCCGACTGGCAGCACCTGAAGCCGGCGATCCTCGGCGCCATCATGGAGCATTTCATGTCGGGTGCCCCTGTCATGGCGAAAAGCGGCCCGGCCGCGGAGACCAGCCAGACCGGCGAGTTCTACGACAAGGCGGACGAGGAACTGGTCATTACAATCAAGGAACTGCTCGACACCAGGGTGCGCCCGGCGGTGGCCCAGGATGGCGGCGACATCACCTTCCGCGGCTTCGAGAACGGCACGGTGTTCCTGCACATGAAGGGTGCCTGCGCCGGCTGTCCGTCATCGACGGCGACGCTGAAGCACGGCATCCAGAACCTGCTTCGGCATTTCGTGCCGGAAGTGCAGCAGGTCGAACAGGTCGCCTGATCGTCCCCGTTGCCAGCACGACTTCAGTCGTAAAAAACAAAAAACCGGGCCGAATTGCCCGGTTTTCTGTTTGGGACGTCCGTTGTTGCCTAGACGGTCCGCGTATGAACTTGTCTTCTCGTTTGACCGTGATCCCGCGAGGGATCATGGTCCTTACATCACGATGACCTTGGCGCCGACCGAGGCGCGGTCATAGAGATCGATGATGTCCTGGTTCATCAGCCTGATGCAGCCGGACGACATCGCCTTGCCGATCGAATTCCATTCCGGGCTGCCGTGCAGGCGGTAGCCCATGTCGCCGCCCTTGTTGAAGAGATACATGGCGCGCGCGCCAAGCGGGTTCTTCAGGCCCGGCTCCATGCCATTGGCGAACTTCGCCAGTTCCGGCTGGCGCCTGATCATTTCGCGGGGCGGCGTCCAGGTCGGCCATTCGCGCTTCAGCGCGATATGGGCGGTGCCGTGCCACTCGAAGCCTTCGCGACCAACGCCGATGCCGTAGCGGATCGCCAGGCCGTCACCCTCGACGAAGTAGAGGTACTTGTTCTGCGTATCGACTATGATGGTGCCCGGCTTTTCCTTGGTGTCGTAGTTCACTTCCTGCCGGCGATACTGCCTCGGCACCTTTTCGATCGGGACGCGCGGCAGTTGGTAGCCAGCATCGGTCACTGCGCCGTAGTCGTTGGAGAAGATCTGTCCGCCTATGGTGCTGCAGCCGGCGATGGCCGTGGACAGCGCCAATGCGGCAATTATTGCAAGCGACTTCATGCGCATGAGATGATCCGGTGCCCTGCCCAAACTTCAGCGGCACGAGTCGGCCGCTTTCTTGCCTTCATTCATGCTGGCATTTGCTTTGCTTGCCAAGCGCACGATGCCTATATGCTGGGACTTACGTGCTGGTAAGCGTATCAGTATGGCATTTCGGCAACAGCCTTCACCGGATTGTGAAGGAAATTCAATGGGCCTGACTCGCGGGCCCGGCAAGATCGAGGACAACGCCATGAATGTCGGCGACGCCGCCCATCGTTCAGGCCTGCCGGCCAAGACCATCCGCTACTATGAGGAGATCGGCCTGATCGCGCCGGCGCGCGCCGCCAACGGTTACCGCGATTATTCCGGTGACGACATCCATCGGCTGACCTTCCTGCGCCGCGCGCGCAACCTCGGCTTTTCCATCGACGATTGCCGCCAGCTGATGGCGCTTTACCAGGATCGCGGCCGCGCCAGCGCCGACGTGCGCGAGATCGCCGCCGCCCATGTCACGGCCATCGAGGAGAAGGTGCGCGAGCTGCAGTCGATGCGCTCGACCCTGCAGAAACTGATCCACGCCTGCCATGGCGACGAGCGGCCGGATTGCCCGATCCTGGATGACATGGCAGGGGCCGCGGCGCCTGGCGACAAACCCGTCCCGGCGAGACCATAGCAGACCCCAGCAAGGGATTTTGGGCAGAGCGAGAGAGATGGCTTTCCGTCATCCACCGCATTGGGCGCCGTTGTTCGCCCTCTGCCGGCCGGGACGGCGCGCCATTACGTTAGACAATGCTTATAGACTCATCGCCAGAGCGGCGGCATTCTCCTCTCGGGAGGGGGAGTGGACAAGTCTCGCTACGACAATCGTTCCGACCGCTGGCGAAGGCGCGCCAGGCGTCGCCGGCATTGGCGTCCCTCGCGCAACACCATCTGGTGGACATTGATTGCCGCGGCGATCGCCATCCTGGCCAGCCTGATCGCAGTCAAGGCCGGGCCGCCTCTGGTGGGCTGCAACATCAAGGGAAACATCAGGTACAATACGGGCGAGCGCATCTATCACGTTCCGGGACAGCAATATTACAACGAGACCCGGATCAGCCTGTGGAAGGGCGAACGCTGGTTCTGTTCGGAGCAAGAAGCCCGGAAGGCCGGCTGGCGAAAATCAAGATCATGAGGACGTCCGGCCAGGTCCGGTGGAACCAGGGACTTCAGTCTTATTTGCGCGATTGCTAATATACAGATAGGTTAATCAGCGCGGGGACAATCACCCAAAGCCCAAACCCGCAATGGCCGGTGCAGCCCCCTATAGACCAAAGCCAAACTGCGCCGGCCATTCCGCCAGGCATATTCCTTACGCCAGCCCTTATATGCCGACTATCTAAAGTAATGGAACGTCCAATGGACATTTGCGGAACCTAAAAGGTCCCCTCAGACCTTTGTACACCGGCACGCAAGACCTTAGTCTTGCCGCTCTCTAGTGAAGAGCGCAAGTTGATCGCCACGACATAGGGCTCCACAGAGATGAATACCAGACTGCCCCCACCCGGATATTGCGCGATCACGGAAGGCCCCTAGGGCTGCGGTTCGCCAACCCAATCGGCCGGCATAGAGCGATTGCATGATCGACAGACCAATGTTGCGCGAGCGATCGCGCCTTGGATGCGCCGCTTGCCACGCCCCGCAGGAACGACCCGGCACGCTCGCAGTCGGGGGACATGGGTCGTGCCGGGTCGTTGCGGGTCAGGTTTTTGGGATCGTCTCCGCACTGCCTAAGCTATACGTCTATTAGCGTCAGCTCAATTAAGACTGAAGTCCCGCCCACCGACCACCAGCTTCAGACAGCAGAACCTGTTCCGCACTTTTCACGGAATGAATATTCAGGGCCGATACACCCAAAAGAAGTCAGGATCGGTTATTGAATGCTTGACTTGAAGGGCATACCGTCAGCCGAATGGGCTTGGCGACACAATGTTGAACGACGAAAAAGACAAGCAGTTTTGGGCTTTGGACCTGGACGCTCTGCGCAAGGCCTTCGACACGTACGTTCGAGAGCACAAAACCACGGCAGCGGAGTGGGGGGAACACGCCAAGCGGTTCCTCGAAAAACAACGCGTACGTCAGCGCGAATCGAACTGATTCCCAGCCGCAGAGGTCTGCATCGGTCTGCTAGACATATTCGACTTCCCTACCACCACCCTACGGGCTGCATCGGTTGTAGGTCTGCCCGCGTATAATATCGCCTATCATAAGCCGATCATATATTTGACAAACCCGTAGCCCGCAGGACCAAGATCGCTCACGCGCCAAGCTCACCAATGAGCAGATAATGGAATTGGCGCGGCAGAAGCGTGGGCAAGAGAAGGGCTAGACCACAAACCACGTCAGCCCTAGCATCAACATGCCGAACGTGACGATGCAGTCGAGAATTCTCGCCTGCCGAACGCCGATTAGAGCCATCCCGCTGCCAAGAAGACCGCCGATGGTTCCAGCAAGTATCAACTGGGTCATGCTGCCTCCGACACTCAACCATGGCACATTGCCGGTAGTATGCCCAGCGCATCCGCTCGGGAGAAGCACCATTAGGTGATTCCCCAGAGGTGGGCGCGGATCAATCCGACAACGCTTTCGAGGCGGCGGTCAACAAGATCGCCCACGCGCCGAAGCTCACCAATGAGCAGATAAAGGAACTGGCGCGACGGAAGCGTCAACAAGAGGACTGAACCGGCCTGCTAGGAGGGATGGAGTTCTGAATGGGAATTGAACCCATTACGTCGGTTTTGCAGACCGATGCGTCACCGTCCCGCCCTCAGACCTTGTATGCCTCTATGCCTAATCCGTCAGCAACTAGTCAACCTTGTCATCGGGGGCTCCCTCGGACTCTTGGTTTGTCAACCAGATAATCGCCTATCACAAGGCGATTATATATTTGACAGACCCAAATCGGCGTGCGATAACGATTCCAAGGAGTTATCGCTATGTCCGTTCTGTCCCGCCCCTACTTCCACGATGAAGCCGCCGCCTTCGAACACGTCGAGGGTATGCTGTGGCCGCAGGGTCCGGTTTGCCGTCATTGTGGATCGATGGAAAAGCACTACGCCTTGAAGGGCGGTCGCACGAAGCCCTCGAAGAAGAACCCGAACGGCGTCGAAATCCACGGCCTCTATAAGTGCCGCGACTGCCGCAAGAAGTTCACGGTTCGCATGGGCACGGTTTTCGAGGAAAGCCATCTGCCCCTGCACATCTGGCTTCAGGCAATGCACGCCATGTGCGCCAGCAAGAAGGGCGTTTCTGCCCACCAGCTGCACCGCGCTCTGGAAATCACCTACAAGACCGCTTGGTTCCTGTGCCATCGCATCCGCGAAATGATGCGCTCGGATGACTTCACGCCCATGGGTGGCGAAGGCAAGACCGTGGAAGCTGACGAAACGTACATCGGTCGCTTGAAGGGTACGCCGGTTAAGTCTGGCGGCGGCGCTCACAAGAACACCGTCCTAACGCTTGTCGAGCGTGGTGGCCGCGCTCGCTCGTTCCACGTCGATACTGCCCGTATCGGCACGGTTATGCCAATTGTTCGCGCAAACATCGCCCGCGAAAGCGCGATCATGACCGACGAGAGCGGTATCTATCGCCGCGTGGGCCAGGAATTTGCGTCGCACGATTTCGTCACGCATTCCAAGGACGAATACGTTCGCGGCACCGTGCATACGAACACCGTGGAAGGCTACTATTCGATCTTCAAGCGCGGCATGAAGGGCGTCTACCAGCATTGCGCGGAACACCATCTGCACCGCTATCTGGCAGAGTTCGATTTCCGGTATTCGAACCGAGTCGCGCTTGGCATTGACGACAACGTTCGCTCGTTGATCGCGTTGCGGGGTGCCAAGGGCAAGCGCCTGACCTATGGGGGGCCTCGTCAACGCGAGGCATGAGCACTACCGGAAACCTGTCCAGCTAATACTTCCGTTGTGGAAGTACGAGGCACGAAAGCGCCGAAAGTTTCGGTAGCGAAACGAGCCGCGCGGCTTATACCCATTTATTTCGCTAGGTCAAGCCTAATGGTCTTGAATTGGTTCTGAAACGCTATATCTTGATTCGCGAGCCCTGCTTCGGTCGAAGCCTTGCGTTCACACGTAGGGTACTCATGTAGGCCTTAGTGGGGCTTCTTTCTCTTCCCTCTTTTCAGATCCTGGGTGCTATTGCTCGGCTTGAACAACCAGTGCCTATAGGGGTGCAGCCATCTCTCTTCAACGCCATTTGCGCATGCTGTGCTGGTGCCAACGTTGAAGTTTGGATAGAGCGACCAAATCTCATCTTTTATGGCTTTGTAGACTGCTTCTTTGGCGACGGCTCGCTTCGACCGCCGGGCGCGAGGTTTCGGCGGTCGAGTGTGTTTTTCATTTAAGCGGGACTGCATCGCTCCAAGAACTATGTCTAGTCCTTGTAGGATGGGGTGAGCCTTTGAATTGATGGAGGCGATATCGTCCTTCTTAATTGCCACCTGTGCCTGCCTCCAGATCGGGAATGCAGAGAGAGAAGACATATAGTCTTTGAATAGTTCAAATTTGGAGCTGGTTTGCGGAACGTCGTCGAGGAGTAATGTGACCTTGGTGCCTTTCATAATTTCCGTTGCAATATCGCAATCCAAACGAGTGCTTTATGAATTGATAGTACAATAGAAAGTAGTCGTTTCCGATATGTTCGTCGGTCAGACCCCGGGCTTGATTTATGTTTTGGGTGAACATGACACGAAGCTTGATCCGTCCATCCCTAACAAACTCGAAATAGTACTTTATGAATTCTATGTATTTGTCTTTATATGACGCCGTGACCCGATCCCACTTCATTTCTGAGTGTATGTTCAAATCGGCTTTTTTGGTGTTTAGCAATTCCGTTAGCGTGCTTTGATCGCGAGCATGTATCAAGGCGCCGCCATAAAAATGTGAATAGAATTCTCCCTTATCGTCGGATTCGTCGCAGTATATAATTAGAGATTGCAGCATCATGCCCGCCCCTGCGAAAGGATCGTAAGATGCCTGAACGAACCGAAAAGCCGCAAGTGGAAAAGTTCCGCGATCTGGCCCGCAAAATCGGCACCGTCGATTCCGAAGAGCCGTTGAACGAAGCGCTTAGGAAGGTGGCCAAGTCGCCGCCGCCAAGGCACGAAGAACAAAAAAAGAAAGAGGAATAGACCAGTTTACAACCTGCGATTCCTTGACCAATTGGTAAAAGTTCTATTAACGTTTTGCGGTTACGCTTCGGGACGAAGCGGGTTGCATTGGGGACTAGATGCGCGACAGGGACGTTAGGCTGGCGGTTAGAAGCCATCTTGAAGCCTTGCACAAAGGCGACGAAGACACCCGCATCGTTGAAGAGATGGGCGTATGGTCTGGCTCCGTTCGCGTCGATCTTGCCGTTATCAATGGCGAGCTATCGGGTTTCGAACTTAAGAGCGACAGCGATACGCTCCAACGGCTACCGGTACAGGCGGATATCTATAGTCGTGTATTCGATCAGGTAACGCTTGTCGTTGGGCAGCGGCACGCAGCCAAGGCAACGGACATTATTCCAAGCTGGTGGGGCGTTATGGTCGCAGAACAAACCAACGATGGGGTTGTTCTACAGTGCCACAAATGCGGGTCCAGAAATCCATCGCCTGATCCAAACCTGATAGCTGGCCTCCTCTGGAAAGAGGAGGCCCTTATGGTGCTGGAGGAGCATGGGCTTGCTGCCGGATGGCGAAGCAAACCGGCAAAAGTGATCCACCAGAGGCTAGCGGGGGAATTATCCTTTTCGGACCTGAGCGACGAGGTGCGGCGAGCGCTGAAGTCTAGACCCTCTTGGCTAAGGCAACCTGTCCGCGACATGCGCGATATGTCGATTAAGCAGCACAGCGGCCCATTGCCCCCGCCCCCCAGCGCCGCCCTGGGTGGTCGCGTAATGCTGGATGCGCCCGTCGCCCCAACTTGGTATCGCTAGGCCTCCAAAATCAGGATCCGCCAACAAGGTCTGCGCATGGCCTCTATATTGCGTACCCATAGCGATGCCGTTTGCGCCACTGGTTCTGACGCCTTTATGAATGATCCATTGATCGTCGATTGCGTATCGGACACTTACCGTCGCGTTCGCCATCGCATACCCCGGCACTTCATCAAGCGACGGGTGCACGTGTCCTGAATCAGAATAGTCGAGTTGGAAAGGGACCAAACCCTTGACCCATTCCCAAATCTGCCAGTCGCGCCGCGCTACATCATTGCGACCGGGGTTCAAAGGCCCATAATCCTTTGGAGCACTCCAGCCGTGAAGGGTTACCGACCTCCAAGGATGATTGGCCGCCAGCGAAGCATTGATGGTGTGCGCAACATAGTTGCCATAGGGAGCAGGGGCGTGCTCTGCCACTCCACCAACGTCAATCAAGACATCAATCTGGCCGGGATTCCACGCCGCAACGCCGGCCACCCATGGCGCGAGGTGCGGCAAATCGGCTAACGGGACGTGCAATACAAAACCAGCGCCGAATGCGCCTATTAATGCAGCGGCAGCGTTGTTGTAGGCTGGCTGAGCCCTAATCGACAACGTTGGAATAACTGGTACGCCGCCTTGGCCAAGCCCATTGAAAAGCGCGGTATAAGCTACGGTGCTACCGGTGACCTCGAAGTTATAGATACCGTCCAATGCGATAGGAAAACCAGCCGCACTGGCAACCATCTTTGCTAGGAATGTCGTGGGGATCGTCCCGGTAAGTCTCACGAGAGGAAATACGCGAGCCCTTGCTACGGCATCCAAGTTTCCAAGCGCATCAGCTTCGCCGGCTTTAGTGCGGACAACAGGCACATAACGATAAGGCATTTGATTCCCCCAAGATTTTACTCAGGGGAGTGGTAGCACCGCGCGACCGCTAAGGAAAGCCGGGTCTGTCAAATATATAATCGCCTATCACAAAAGAGTTCAAACCGTGAACAAAATCTGGCATGGTGCCTGCCATGCCGATCATTTCCCCCATCGCAATCAACCCCCTCATCGACGGTCGCCAGTCCGAACGCGCCATGCTGGTGCGGCGCGGCGTGCAGCGGCTGCTCATGGCGATGGGCGCGCATGTGCTGCCTGAACTGTCGCTGGCCACCGGCCGCCGCGCCGACCTCGTGGCGCTGACCCGCCAGGGCGACATCTGGATCATCGAGATCAAATCCTCGATCGAGGATTTCCGGGTCGACCGCAAATGGCCCGATTACCGGCTGCATTCCGACCGCTTCTTCTTCGCCACCCATCCCGGCGTGCCCTCGGAGATCTTTCCCGAAGAGTGCGGCTTCATCCTCTCCGACGGCTATGGCGCCGAGATCCTGCGCGAGGCGCCGGAGCACCGCATGGCGGCGGCAACGCGCAAGGCGCTGATGCTGCGCATCGCGCGCGCCGGTGCGGCGCGGCTGCTGGCGGCGGAACTGGCCGGCGTCTCGGTGCCGGCGCTGGAAGGGGAGAGCGAATAGTTCGCGGAACCGCGAACCGCGCCGCTACTCCTGCTCTTCTTCCGCCCCACCCGCGGCCGGCGCCATCAGCAGCACGGCCGCGCCGAGGATGGCGGCGACGAAGGAGCCGGCGAGGATGCCGACCTTGACCGCATCCTGCAGGGCTACGTCGCCGGCAAAGGCGAGCAGGCCGATGAACAGGCTCATGGTGAAGCCGATGCCGCAGAGCAGCGAGATGCCGATCATATGCGACCATCCGGCATGGGCCGGCAGGTCGGCCAGGCCGAGCCTTATGGCGAGTGCCGAAGAGCCGAAGACGCCGACCAGCTTGCCGACCACCAGGCCGGCGGCGACGCCCAGCGTCAGCGGCTCGATCAGCGCGCCAAAACTCAGGCCGGCGAGCGAAACGCCGGCATTGGCGAAACCGAAGATCGGGATGACGAAAAAGGGCACGATCTTGTGCAGGCCATGCTCGAGCCGGTGCAGCGGCGAATGGTCGAGATCGTGGCCGATCCCGGCGGAGCGCTCGAGCGGAATGGTCAGCGCCAGCGCAACGCCGGCAAGCGTGGCGTGGACGCCCGATTTCAGCACCAATACCCACAGGATTGCGCCGAGCACGAGATAGGGCACCAGCGTCATCACCCGCATGCGGTTGAGCACGACAAGCACCGCAATGACGGCGAAGGCGGCGCCGAGATAGGCGAGCGACAGGCCACTCGTATAGAAGATGGCGATGATGATGACGGCGCCGAGGTCGTCGATGATGGCGAGCGCGGTCAGGAAGACTTTCAGCGAAGCCGGCACACGGCTGCCGAGCAGCGACAGCACGCCAAGCGCGAAGGCGATGTCGGTGGCGGTCGGGATCGCCCAGCCGGAGAGTGCCGCCGAATTGTTGCGGTTGATCAAGACATAGACCAGCGCCGGAACCACCATGCCGCCGGCCGCTGCGATGCCGGGCAGCACGCGGCGCGGCCAGGTCGACAGCTGGCCATCCAGCATCTCGCGCTTGATCTCCAGCCCGACGAGCAGGAAGAACACCGCCATCAGCCCGTCATTGACCCAGTGCGAGATGCTGAGCGGTCCGAGATAGGCATGGAGAACGGAGAAATAGGTTTCGGCGAGCGGTGAGTTGGCGACGATCAAGGCGAGTGCCGCCGCCACCATCAGGATGATGCCGCCAGCCGCCTCGCTGTCGAGGAATTCGCGGAAGACGGAAACCGGCCGCTGCTTCAAATCCTGCATGTCGCCTCCGTTAAGCCGCCTGATCAGCAGGCTTCACTATCCAAACGCCGGTGCCGCCCCTCACCTGCCTGCCGGCATCCTCTCCCCGTATAGTGACGGGGAGAGGGGCGCTGTCATCGCCGATTTCGCCAATCGCCAACGTCGCAAGAAGGGCGCCGGCATCGGCCAGCCCCCTTCTCCCCGTCACTATACGGGGAGAAGTGCCCGGCAGGGCGATGAGGGGCGGCGCTGACTTTGAGAATTGACGGCCTCCACCGCGAACTCGAAATCGGCCCAAGGCAATTGCCTTGCGTGTCCTGGATCCTAACGCGGCGCGCGCTTGGCCAGTATGCGCTGCAGCGTGCGGCGATGCATGTTGAGCCGGCGCGCTGTTTCGGAAACGTTGCGCTCGCACATTTCGTAGACGCGCTGGATATGCTCCCAACGCACGCGGTCGGCCGACATCGGGTTTTCCGGCGGTGCGGCGCGCTCGCCCGAGGTGCGGGTGAGGGCGGCGAAGATGTCGTCGGCATCGGCAGGCTTCGACAGATAATCGACGGCGCCAAGCTTCACCGCGGTCACCGCGGTGGCGATGTTGCCGTAGCCGGTCAGGATGATGGTGCGGGAATCTTCGCGCTTCTCGCGGATGGCGGCGACGACATCGAGGCCGTTGCCGTCGCCGAGCCGCATGTCGACCACAGCATAGGCCGGCGGATTGGCGCGGGCCTTGCCCACGGCCTCCTCGACGCTCTCGGCGGTCTCGACCACAAAACCCCTGGTTTCCATGGCGCGGGCGAGACGCGTGAGGAACGGCTTGTCGTCATCGACGATCAGAAGCGAGGTGTCCTCGCCTTCAACCATTGCGCCAATATTTTCATCGCCTGTCATCGTCGTGAGAATTCCTGCTGCCTTAATTTTACGCAGATATAGTTTTGCGCCGCTATTGTCCAATTCACGCAGTGTCAAACATGGTGGCCGGGGCCGTTTCCGGGTTCAGGAAGACCGATCTCGGCCACGAAATCTGCACCACGGCGCCCTCGCCCAGGCCGCTCGAATTGCGGAAATCGAGCGTGGCGCCCGAGCGTTCGAGCAGAGTCTTGGCGATGAACAGGCCGAGTCCCAGGCCGCCGCCGGCCTCGGTGCCCTGGCGCGTCGACATATACGGCTCGCCGATGCGGTCGATGATTTCGGGTGGGAAACCAGGCCCGTCATCGATGATCGAGAAGGTGACGGTCGCCTCGTCCCAGCTCCAGCGCACGGTGACGCTCTTGCGGGCGAAATCGACGGCGTTCTCGACCAGATTGCCGAGGCCGTAGATAACGCCCGGATTGCGGCGCCCGACCGGCTCCGGGCCGGTGCGCTCGCCCGGGCGAAGCTTGATCGAGATGCCGAAGTCGCGATGCGGCGCGGTGACCTCCTCGACCAGCGAGGTCAGCGGCAAACGGGAAAGATGCGCCTCGCCCTCCGACGAAAGGCTGGTCAGGCGCTTGAGGATTTCGCGGCAGCGTTCGCTTTGCGAGCGCAGCAGCTTCACGTCTTCCCCGTATTTCGGGTCGCTGCCGAGCGCCTTTTCCATCTCCTTGGCGACGAGCGTGATGGTGGCGAGCGGCGTGCCGAGCTCATGCGCGGCCGCCGCCGCCAGGCCGTCGAGCGCCGAAAGGTGCTGTTCGCGCTGCAGCACCAGCTCGGTGGCGGCAAGCGCATTGGCCAAAAGCCGCGCTTCGGCGGCCACCCGGAAGGCATACATGGCGGTGAAGGCGATCGAGGACAGCACCGCCATCCACATGCCGGCGACATAGATGAAAGGCATGGCCAGCGGCGCGCCTTCATACCAGGGCAACGGCAGATGGAAGAACACCAGCAAGGTCGCCGCCAGCATCACCAGTCCGCCGAGGATGGCGGTGAGGCGTAGCGGCAGTGACGTCGCCGAAATGACGACAGGCACGGTCATCAGCAGCGAGAACGGATTGGTCAGGCCGCCGGTCATATAGAGCAGCCCGGCAAGCTGCAGGCTGTCGAAGATCAGGATGCCGAAGGCGGCAAACGGGGTGAGCCGGTGCGCCGCCGGAAAGCGGAAGGCCAGGAACAGGTTCATCCAGGCCGAACAGGCGATCAGCGCGAAGCACAGGCTGACCGGCAGCGGGAATTTCAACCCATAGGCGACGACAAGCACCGCCACGCTCTGGCCGACGATGGCCAGCCAGCGCAGCCGGATCAGCGTGTTCAGGCGCAGCCGCTGGCTTTGCTGAAAATCGGGCGCGTTCAGGATGTTGATCATGGCCATGGATTACAGCCGGGAAAGCAGGAGCGCTAGCTCCCGCGTGGCTTGGCACGGGCTGTAGCGGCGGCAAGCAGCGGATTTTCTGGCCAGACATGCTTGGGATAGCGCCCGCGCATGTCGGCGCGCACATCGGCCCAGGAGCCGCGCCAGAAGCCGGGCAGGTCGCGTGTCGTCTGGATCGGCCGGTGCGCCGGCGACAGCAACTCGAGTGTCAGCGGCACGGTGCCGTTGGCAATCGAGGGGTGGCGGTCGAGGCCAAACAGCTCCTGCACGCGCACCGCCAGAACCGGCCATTCGCCGTCATAGCGGATCGGCACATGACTGCCGGACGGCGCATCGAAATGCGTCGGCGCCAGTGCATCGACCTTGCGCTGCAGCTCGTGCGGCACGAGCGAGGCCAGGGCGGCCGAGACAACTCCGGGATCGATGGCGGCCAGGGACGCCGCCCCCGACAGGAAGGGCAGCAGCCAGTCGTCGAGGCGTTCGATCAGCGCTTCATCCGACATGTCGGGCCAGGGTGCGCCGAGGCCACGATGCAGCCAGGACAGCCGCTGGCGCAGCGTCTCGGCCTCCCTGCTCCAGCCGAGCAGCGACAGGCCGTGCTCGCGCAGCGCATCTATTATGGCGCGGTCGGCATCGGCGCCTGAAGGAGCCGGCAGCATCCGTTCGGCGAGCGTGATGGCGCCAAGGCGAACGGCTTCACGCACACGCACGGCGCGGCGCTCGCGATCGAAGCTGGTCTGCCGGCGCGTTTCGATCCGGTCGGCCAGCGTGGCGCGGATGTCGTCCTCGCTTATTGCCGCGGCAGCCGCGATGCGGGCATTCTGCGCCTTGCCCTGCAGGTCGGCGACGACCAGAAACGGCTCGCCGGCCAGCGGGTCGGCGGCATCGAGCATGGCGCCGGAGCCATTGGCCAGCACGAACCGGCCGCGCTCGCCACGCGCCTTGGCGACGCGGTCCGGCCAGGCGTTCACGAGGAGCGCGCCGGCGGAAACAGGTTCACCGTTCTTCGCGCCGCCGGCCTGTTTGGCCAGCCTCTCCGCGAGTTGTCGCGCGGCGGTGGCACGCGGCGATCTTTCCCCGCGAAAGCGCATCAGCCGCCGCTCCAGATCGGCGCCATCGCCGCCAAGGCCGCGTTCGGTGAGCAGCACGGCCAGCATGGCCGCCTCGCCCGCATGGCCGCTCTTGGCGGCCTCGGCAACCATGTGTGCCAGCCGCACCGGCAGAGCGAGCTTGCGCATCGAAGCGCCCGCTTCCGTCAAACACCCCGCATCGTCGATGGCATGGAGCGCGCGCAGCAGCAGCCTTGCCTCGTTGAGCGCCGGCGCCGGCGGCGGATCGAGGAAGGCGAGACCGGTTGGGTCGGCGACGCCGAAGGCGGCACAGTCGAGCAGCAGGCCTGAAAGGTCTGCTTCGAGGATTTCCGGCGGCGTGAAGGCGGGAAGTGCCGCCGTCTGTTCGGCGCGCCAGAGCCGGATGGCGACGCCGGCCTGCGTGCGCCCGGCGCGGCCGGCGCGCTGGTCGGCGGATGCCTTGCTGACGCGCACCGTCTCCAGCCGCGTCAGGCCGCTCGCCGGCTCATAGCGCGGCAGGCGCGACAGGCCGGAATCGATGACGACACGCACGCCGTCGATGGTGATGGAGGTCTCGGCAATCGACGTCGCCAGTACCACCTTGCGGCGGCCCGGCGGCGCCGGCTTGATCGCGGCGTCCTGCGCCTTGCCATCGAGCTGGCCATAAAGCGGGACGATGTCGGTGTCGGCGCCGACCTTGCCGGCCAGCCGTTCGGCGGTGCGCTCGATCTCGCGCTGGCCGGGCAGGAAGGCAAGCACGCTACCGCTCTCGTCGGCAAGGGCGGCGCGGATCGCCTTGGCCATCGCATTCTCGATCGGGACGCCGGCCGGCCGTTCGTCGTAGCCTATGTCGACGGGGAAGGCGCGGCCCTCGCTTTCGATCACCGGCGCGCCCGACAGGAGTTTTGCCACGCGCGCGCCATCCAGTGTCGCCGACATCACCAGCAGCCGCAGATCCGGCCGCAGCGCACCCTGCACGTCGAGCGCCAGCGCCAGGCCGAAATCGCCGTCGAGCGAGCGCTCGTGGAATTCGTCGAAGAGGACCGCCGAGACGCCGGGCAGTTCGGGATCGTCGAGGATCATGCGCGCCAGCACGCCCTCGGTGACGACCAGTATCCTGGTCTTGGCCGAGGTGCGGTTTTCCATGCGCATGGCATAGCCGACGGTCGCGCCGGGCTCCTCATCCAGCAATTGCGCCATGCGACGTGCGGCGGCGCGGGCGGCGAGCCGGCGCGGTTCGAGCAGGACGATCTTGCCTGTCCCCAGCCATGGCGCATCGAGCAGCGCCAGCGGCACCAGCGTCGTCTTGCCGGCGCCGGGCGGCGCCACCAGCACGGCGCTGTTGCGTTCGGCCAGCGCCGCACCCAAAGCCGGCAGCACGGCGGATACCGGAAGCTCCGGCAGGGATCTTGTCGTCATCGCGTCCGCATATCAGCGGTCACGGTCACCGTGCAACCGGCGCCGGCTCAAAGCCGGGTGCGCGCAAACGGGTTCCAGCGCACGGTGCCCAGCCGCACCTCCTCGCGCACCATGGTCAGCAGGCCGGCCCCGCCGACGACCGCAAGGCCGACCAGCGACAGCCAGTCCGGGTATTCCCGGAAGAACAACGCGCCGAGGATCACCGCCCAGACGATCTGCGAATAATGCGTCGGCGCGATCCGGTTGGCGGGAGCGTATTTGGCGGCGAGCAGCTGCATGAATTGCCCACCCGCGGTGAAGGCGCCGGCCATCGCCAGCCAGACGAGCTGCATGGCATTCGGCAAGGTGAAGGAGGTGGCCGCAGCGCCCGCCCCGTTGAACAGCAGACCATAGCCGACAAGCACGCCGAGCATCGAGGTGCGCTTTTCCTGCTGGGCGAGCGAGCGCAGCAGGATGACGCTGGCCGCGGCGAGGAAGGCGTTTACGAAGGCGGCCAGGTGGCCGAGGTTCAATTCGCGAAAACCCGGCCGCACCACCAACATCACCCCGGCAAAGCCGGCCACCACCGCCAGCCATCGCCATGGGCCGACCTGTTCCTTCAGGATGACGGTGGACAGGATGGTGACAAGCAAGGGCGCCAGGAAGATCAGCGCGTAGACTTCGGCAAGCGGAATGTGGGTGAAGGCATAGACGCTGAGCACACCGGAGGCGATGCCGGCCCAGGCGCGCGCCTGCACTGCCCATGGCCGCTTCATGCGCCAGAAATCGCGCCAGCGTTCAGCGGCCGGGCGGGTGAAGAACAGGAAAAAGCCGGCAAACAAAGTGGCGAAGAACCCGATCTCGAAGACGGTGAACTGTCCGCCCAGGCTCTTGATAACGGCATCGCTGCCCGAATAGCTTGCATAGGCGAGCAGAGCGAGCAGGATTCCGTTCGGCACGTTTTTCCATTTCCGGGAGAGAGCAGCTTGAAAATTTTGACGCTCGGTGCGCATCCGGACGACATCGAGATCTTCATGTTCGGTACTCTGGCCGCCTACGCGGCGCAAGGCGCAGAACTGACTTTTGCCGCGGCCACGGATGGGGCCAAGGGCGGCAAGAGTGATGCCACGGTCCTTGCGCGTGTCCGCCGCGAGGAAGCAACGGCGGCGGCAGCACTACTTGGTGCCGCGCCACGCTTTCTCGACTTTCCCGACGGCGAGCTGGTGGCCGATGCCGCGCTCATCGGCGCGCTGAAAACGCTGATCCGCGAGACCGGGCCTGAGCTGGTGATCACGCACGCGTCCAACGACTATCACGCCGACCACCGCGCGCTGTCGGACGGCGTGCGCATCGCGGCCTCGTTCGCGGTTCCGGTGCTGCATGCCGATACGATGGGCGGCACCGGGTTCTCACCGACGCACTATGTCGATATTTCCGCCTACCGGGATATCAAGACACAGGCGATCCGCATGCACCGGTCACAGCGGCCGGAGCAATATGTCGACCGGGCGCGCATCCAGAATGAATTTCGCGCCGGCCAATGCAACGCTTTCCCCGGTTCTCTGGCCGAGGCTTTTCGCTTCGAGCCTACATTTCCCTTCGCCGACATACGCGCCTTGCTGCCGCCCGCGCCGCCGGTCCGGCCGGTGGCGCCACAGACGAACGCCATCAGCGAGGCCGGCTGAGCCGCTGCCGGAGAAACATCCGGCGACCATTTCCCAACAATTTCAATCATCCGTTTCGTCATGTTGCGACGCAGCAACGAATTCGCTTGCGTTGTTTAGTAAAAATTGCATCACTAAACAAATTACTAAACATCTGCCGCGCTCCGGCGCCGCCATGTTTAGGCCTCTGAGGAGAGAGGTTGAGGCTCTTGAAACCGTCATCCGGGCGCGTTTCGCAAATGGGAGGAAGGCATGAAATCGAGCTTGAAACTGGCGTTGGGACTGGCCTCGGCGATTGCAGCGTCGACAGCCGTCTCAAACGCCGCACACGCTGAAGACCTGACGCTTTGCTGGGCCGCGTGGGACCCGGCCAACGCACTCGTCGAACTGTCCAAGGATTTTACCAAGGAAACCGGCATCGGCATGAAATTCGAGTTCGTGCCGTGGACCAACTATGCCGACCGCTTCCTCAACGAACTGAACTCGCACGGCAAATTGTGCGACCTGATCATCGGCGACAGCCAGTGGATCGGCGGCGCGGCCGAGAACGGCCACTACGTCAAGCTGAACGACTTCTTCGACAAGGAGAAGATCAGCATGGACGACTTCGTGCCGGCGACCGTCGTCGGCTATTCGGAATGGCCGAAAAACACGCCGAACTACTGGGCGCTGCCGGCCATGGGCGACGTCGTCGGCTGGACCTATCGCAAGGACTGGTTCTCCAAGCCCGAGCTGCAGAAGGAATTCAAGGAAAAGTATGGCTGGGACCTCGGCCCGCCGGCCACTTTCGACCAGCTGAAACAGATCGCCGAATTCTTCCAGAAGCGGCAGATCGACGGCAAGACGGTCTATGGCGCCTCGATCTACACCGAGCGCGGCTCGGAAGGCATCACCATGGGCGCCATGGACGTGCTCTACAGCTACGGCTTCCAGTATGAGAACCCGAAGAAGCCCTACGAGATGGAAGGCTTCGTCAATTCCGAGAAATCGGTGAAGGGGCTGGAATTCTACAAGGCGCTCTATGATTGCTGCACGCCGCCCGGCGCCTCCAACAGCTATATGGGCGAAGGCGTCGATGCCTTCAAATCCGGACAGGTGGCTATGCACATGAACTTCGCCTTTACCTGGCCCGGCCTGCAGAAGGACGAGAATGTCGGCGGCGACAAGATCGGTTACTTCGTCAACCCGAAGGGACCCGACGGCGACCAGTTCGCCCAGCTCGGCGGCCAGGGCATCTCGGTGGTGTCCTATTCCGACAAGCACGAATCGGCGCTGAAATACATCAAGTGGTTCGCCAACAAGGACGTGCAGGCCAAGTGGTGGTCGCTCGGCGGCTATTCCTGCCTGAACGCCGTGGTGAAGGACCCGAAATTCCCCGCCAGCCAGCCCTACGCGCAGGCCTTCCTCGACTCGATGGCGATCGTGAAGGACTTCTGGGCCGAGCCGAGCTACGCGCCTTTGCTGCAGGCCTCGCAGAAGCGCTTCCATGACTATGTCGTCGCCGGCCAGGGTTCGGCCAAGGATGCACTCGACGGCCTGGTCAAGGACTGGACCCAGGTGTTCCAGGACGATGGCAAGATGTAACCGGGGCAAGATGTAACCGGCTCCTCCCGAGCCAGACCGACGCGTCCCGTGCCACCCTTGGCACGGGACGCAGTTCAGATAAATTCCATCACAGAGACGACCCAAGTGACCGAAGCAGGACTGACCATGCTCAATCGGACCGCGGAGAACGTTGCCCGGGCGACCCCGGAACCGTTGGCTCGCAAGGTCCGGGGCATCAGCGACAAGGGCCTCGCCTGGCTGTTCATTTCGCCGACGATCCTGTTGCTGCTGGCCATCAACATCTTCCCGCTGTTCTGGGCGATCTACCTATCCTTCACCAACTTCCGGGCCAACCGGCCGAACGAAGTGGTGAAGAATCTCGGCTTTGCCAACTATCAGCGCATCCTCGGCGACCAGGACATCTGGATCGCCATGCAGACGACGGCGCATTTCGTGTTCTGGACCATCCTGTTGCAGACGCTGATCGGCTTCACCCTGGCCTGGCTGATCGACCGGAAATTCCGCGGCCACGCCTTCTGGACGACGCTGATCCTGGTGCCGATGATGCTGTCGCCGGCGGTGGTCGGCAATTTCTGGCGCTTCCTCTACGAGCCGCAGATCGGCCTGTTCTCCTATGTCATCTCGTTCGTCAGCGGCATCCCGCCGACAAGCATCCAGATGCTTTCCAACGTGTCGCTGGCGCCATGGTCGATCATCATCGTCGATACCTGGATGTGGACGCCCTACGTGATGCTTATCTGCCTCGCCGGGCTGCGCTCCATCCCCGAATACATCTATGAGGCGGCCGAGGTCGACCGCGCGTCCAACTGGCGGCAATTCTGGTCGATCACGCTGCCGATGGCGCTGCCCTTCATCATGCTGGCGGTGCTGTTTCGCGGCATCGAGAACTTCAAGATGTTCGACATGGTCAACCTGCTGACCGGCGGCGGGCCGGGCTCGACCACCGAGGTCGCCTCGATCACGCTGAAGCGGCAGGCTTTCGAGAGCTGGCGCACCGGCTATTCCTCGGCCTTCGCCATCATCCTGTTCGTGGCGGTGTTCGGGCTGGCCAACATCTACGTCAAGGCGCTCAACAAGGTGAAGCAGAGATGAGCCTGACCACTGCCCATTCGGTCGTCGCACCGTCAGCGAATTCGAAGCGCATCGCCGGCGCGATCATCATCGCCTACGCGCTGATCTCGATCGTGCCGCTGTTGTGGATCTTCGCCACCAGCTTCAAGACGCCGCCGGATTCGATCGCCTATCCGCCAAAAATCGTGTTCCAGCCGAGCATCGAAGGCTATTGCAACCTGTTCACGACGCGGACGCGGCAGACGCCGGAATACATCAACTCGCTGGGGCCGGCGACCGGCTTCTGCGACGAGACCGTGCGCAAGCGCAACATGGTGATCGCCGGCCCGTCCAACTTCCTGCCGCGCTTCCTCAACTCGCTGATCATCGCCTTCGGCTCGACCTTCTGCGCGGTCTTTCTCGGCACGCTGTCGGCCTATGGTTTCTCGCGCTTCAAGGTTCCGCTCGCCGACGACCTTCTGTTCTTCATCCTGTCGACCCGCTTCATGCCCCCGATCGCGGTCGCCATTCCGATCTACCTGATGTACCGCGAGCTCGGCCTGTCGGACACCGCGCTCGGCATGATCCTGCTCTACACGGCGGTCAACGTGTCGCTGGCGGTGTGGCTCTTGAAAGGCTTCATCGACGAGATCCCGCGCGAATATGAGGAAGCGGCGATGATCGACGGCTACACGCGGCTGCAGGCCTTCTGGCGCACCGTGCTGCCGCAGGCGACCACCGGCATTGCCGCGACCGCGATCTTCTGCCTGATCTTCGCCTGGAACGAATATGCCTTCGCGGCACTCTTGACCTCGGGCACGGCCCAGACCGCGCCGCCCTTCATCCCGACCATCATCGGCGAAGGCGGCCAGGACTGGCCGGCTGTGGCGGCCGGCACGACGATCTTCCTGGTGCCGATCCTGGTTTTCACTATCCTGCTTCGCAAGCAATTGCTGCGCGGCATCACCTTCGGCGCGGTACGCAAATGAGCATGACCAATCCCGTCAAACGCAAATCGCGCTGGCCGGCCTGGGCGCGGCGCGGCCTGATGGAAAACATCGCGACCGCACTGATCGCCATCGGTTTCCTGATGCTGTTCCAGCCTTTCGCGCTGTCGCTCTACACCTATTCCTTCATCACCATGCTCGCCGGCACCGTGATGTTCATCATCGTCTCGAAGTTCCCGGAATAATCATGGCCGAGATCCGTGTTCAGCACCTGAGAAAGGCCTTCGGCGATTTCGTCGCCGTGCAGGATTCCAACTTCCTCGTCGAGGATGGCGAGTTCTTCGTCATGCTCGGGCCGTCGGGCTGCGGCAAGACGACGACACTGCGCATGATCGCCGGGCTCGAACTACCGACCGGCGGCCAGATCCTGCTCGGCGGCGAGGACGTCACCATGCTGCGGGCACGCGAGCGCGACATCGCTTTCGTCTTCCAACTGTTCGCGCTCTATCCGCATATGAATGTGCGCAAGAACATCGGCTTTCCACTGCTGGCGCAGGGCATGCCGTCGGCCGAAATCCGCGCGCGCGTCGAAGAGACGGCAAAACTCCTGCGCATCGACCATCTGCTCAACAAGTCGGTCTCCGGCCTTGCCGGCGGCGACCGTCAGCGCGTGGCGCTTGGGCGCGCCATCGTGCGGCGGCCGAAATGTTTTTTGATGGACGAGCCGCTCGGCACCTTGGACACCGAATTCCGCGACCTCATGGTCCATGAACTGCGCGAACTGCACAACCGCATCCACGCCACCACCGTCTATGTCACGCATGACCAGATGGAGGCGATGTCGATGGCCGACAAGATCGCTGTGATGAACCACGGCGTCATCGAGCAGTTCGGCACACCGCGCGAAATCTACGACCGCCCGGCGACCATGTTCGTCGCCGACTTCATCGGCTCGCCGTCGATGAATTTTCTGGGCTTCGGCGGCGGGCTCGCCAAAGGCGCGAAGGAAATCGTCGTCCAGGGCGCGAAGGTCGCGGTGCCGGAGGTGCGCGAGGATATCGCGCCGGCCGACATGGCGCTCGGCATCCGGCCCGAACATATCCGTTTCGACGACACTTCCAAGCTGCGCGGCGCCATCTACGGCACCGAATATCTCGGCACCACGCAGATCGTCGCGGTGGAAACGGCCGACGGCATCATCAAGGCGCGGGTGCCGGCCGAAATCCGGCTCAATGCCGGCGATCATGTCGGCCTGGCCCTGAACAGCGCCCGGCTGTCGCTGTTCGACAAGGGATCGGGCCGCGCGGTGAGAACCGCGGTCCACGACACCGCCTCTCAGGGGAGAGCGCAGCATGGCTGACGTGCACATCAAGAACGTGACCAAGAGCTTTGACGAGCATGTCGCCGTCAACGGTCTCGACCTGCATATAGCGGACGGCGAATTCGTCGTGCTGCTCGGGCCGACCGGGGCCGGCAAGACGACGACGCTGCGGCTGATCGCCGGGCTGGAACGGCCGGACAGCGGCACGATCGAGATCGGCGGCCAAAATGCGACGACGCTGTCGCCGGCCGAGCGCGACACGGCCTTCGTGTTCCAGCAGTACTCGCTCTATCCACATCTGTCGGTCTACGACAATCTCGCCTTCCCGCTGCGCTCGCCGGCGCGCAAAATCCCGGAGGACCAGATCCGCCGGCGGGTCGAGGACGTGGCGAAGATGGTGCGCATCCATCACAAGCTCGCCAACCGCTCGACCAAACTTTCGGGCGGCGAAATGCAGCGCGTCGCCATCGGCCGCGCCTTGGTGCGCAAACCGGCGATCTATCTGATGGACGAGCCGCTGTCGTCGCTCGACGCCAAGCTGCGCGCGGATCTGCGGCTGGAGCTGAAACGCATCCAGTCCGAACTCGGCGCCACCATGCTCTATGTTACGCACGACCAGATCGAGGCGATGACCATGGCCGACCGCATCGGCATCCTCGCCGACGGCGTGCTGGTGCAGATCGGGTCGCCGCGAACCATCTATTCGGAGCCGGCAAACCTGCATGTCGCGGCAAGGCTCGGCCAGCCAGCGATCAATCTTCTGCCGACCGGCCTGCTGCCCGACGGCGGTGCGCCGGCCGGCACCAGGACGATCGGCGCGCGCACCGAACATCTGACGATCGAGAAAGCGATGAATGGCCATGCCGACGGCGTCGTCGACTGGGTCGAGCATCTCGGCGACCAGAACCATCTGCATGTGACGGTCGGGCCGAAGAAGCTGGTGACGCTGACCGACCCGGACACCGATCTGTCGCAAGGCGACAAGGTGGTGATCCGCTACCGCTCGCCACTCTATTTCGGCGCCGATGGACAAAGATTGATGTGAATGGTTTCGGTGTTTCCCCACCAAAGGGACAATGCCTCCTCCGATTGACGATCGCGAATACGGGACGAATTCGATGAAGCACTTTTTCAACCGCAGGGAAACGATCGTCACCGAGGCGCTGGACGGCCTGTTGCGCACCATCGGCTCGGGCGATCTCGCGCGCCTCGACGGCTATCCCGAGATCAAGGTCGTGCTGCGCGCCGACTGGGACAAGTCGAAGGTCAGCGTCGTCTCCGGCGGCGGCGCCGGGCATGAGCCTTCGCATGCAGGCTTTGTCGGCAAGGGCATGCTGACGGCGGCGGTCTCCGGCGAGATCTTCGCCTCGCCGAGCGTCGAGGCGGTGCTGGCGGGGATCCGCGCGGTCACCGGCCCGGCCGGCTGCCTGCTGATCGTCAAGAACTATACCGGCGACCGGCTCAATTTCGGCCTGGCGGCGGAGAAGGCGCGCGCCGAGGGCTTTCGCGTCGAGATGGTGATTGTTGCCGACGACATAGCCTTGCCTGACATCAACCAGCCGCGCGGCGTCGCCGGCACGCTGTTCGTGCACAAGATTTCAGGCCATCTGTCGGAGGCCGGCCATGATCTTTCCGAGATCGCGGCAGCGGCGCGGGCGGCGGCAAAGGATATCGTATCGCTCGGAATGTCGCTGTCCTCCTGTTCCATCCCCGGCCAGCCGCATGAAGACAGGTTTGGCGCGGACGACGGCGAACTTGGCCTGGGCATTCATGGCGAGCCGGGCGTCGAGCGGATTGCCTTGCAAAGCGTCGACAGGCTGGTCGCGATCATGGCGGAGCGCCTCGCTGCTGGGCTCGACCCGAAGGCGAGCCATGCCTTGCTGATCAACAATCTCGGCGCGGTGCCTCCGCTCGAAATGTCGCTGATTGCCAATGCGGTGCTGGCCTCGCCACTGGCCAAGACGGTCAAGCTGACGATCGGCCCGGGGCCGCTGATGACGGCGCTCAACATGAACGGCTTCTCGCTGTCGCTGATCCGGCTCGATACGGCGCGTGAAGCCGCCCTGCTGGCGCCGGTCGGTCCGCATGCCTGGATGCCGGCCAAGCCGGTCGCGGCGCCTGTCATCGTGCCGATGGCGAAAGCAGCCGGACAAAGCGCTGCGCACAAGGCCAGCCAGCATGCTGGCACCAGGCGCCTGATCGTCACGGTCTGCGAAAGACTGATCTCGCTCGAGGCGTCATTGAACGGGCTCGACGCCAAGGCGGGCGACGGCGACACCGGCTCGACGGTGGCGACCGGCGCGCGCTGCGTCCTCGATCGGCTCGACACGCTGCCGCTTGCCAACCCCGCTGCGACGCTTGGCGCGATAGGCGACATATTGAGCGCGTCGATGGGTGGTTCCAGCGGGGTGCTGCTGTCGATCTTCTTCACGGCGGCGGCGCAGGCCCTCGGCGGCGGGGACAGTTTGTCCAAGGCGCTGCTTGCCGGACTTGAGCGGATGATCTTCTACGGCGGCGCCAGACCGGGTGATCGCACCATGGTCGATGCGCTGGAGCCCGCGCTGAAGGCACTTGATGCCGATGGTCTGGAGGAGGCAGCAACAGCGGCGAGGCGTGGTGCCGAGGCCACGGCCGCCATGGAGAAGGCGAAGGCCGGACGGTCGGCCTATGTCGGCACCAAATTGCAAGGCGTGGTGGACCCCGGTGCCCATGCGGTGGCCGAGGTGTTTTCGGCCGCCGCCACGCTGCTCGTCACAGCCTGACGCATGCACCAGTTGTCGAATGACCGTTCTTTCGCTACTGCCGGCAAAGTGGAAACCGGGATTTTGGGCGATATGGCGGCGTTGCACCTTGCCAGGCTGATCGCGGTGGCCGCCGATACGATTGCCGCTCACGCCGAGGAATTGACGGCGCTCGACCAGGCGATCGGCGACGGCGACCATGGGCTGAACATGAAGCGCGGCTTCGAGGCCGTGCGAGCCGAGGCCGATGCGTTCGCCGCAAAGCCGTTGCCTGACGCCCTGAAAGCGATCGGAACCAAGCTGGTGATGACGGTGGGCGGCGCTTCGGGTCCCTTGTTCGGCACGCTGTTCATGGCCTTGGGCAAGGAGATCGCGGCGGACCCCGATCGCAAAAACCTGGCCGCTGCCTTCGGCAAGGCTGTCGAAGCCGTGGCCGCTCGCGGCAAGTCGCAGATCGGACAAAAAACCATGCTCGATGTGCTGCAGCCGGTGCATGACGCCTTGGCCGGGGACAAGACGGCGGCTGAGATCGCCGACATCGCCGACGCCGCCGCCGAAGCGACGGTGCCGATGAAGGCGCTGCGCGGTCGCGCCTCGTTCCTTGGCGAGCGCTCGATCGGCCATATGGATGCCGGCGCGCGCTCAACCGCGCTGCTGGTGCGCTCGGTGGGGCAAGCGATCGGGGAAAGTGCATGAGCAATGTCGGGATCGTGATCGTGTCGCATTCGCCGCTGGTCGCGGAGGGCACGGCCGACATGGTACGCCAGATGGTGGGCGACGAAGTGCCGCTTGCATGGTGCGGCGGAAACGGCCATGGCGGGCTCGGCACCAATGTCGAGGCGATCATGGGCGCCATCGACAAGGCCTGGTCGGAAGCCGGTGTCGCCATCCTTGTCGATCTCGGCGGCGCCGAGACCAACTCGGAAATGGCGGTGGAGATGATCGGCGAGCCGCGTGCGCAGAAGATCATCGTGTGCAACGCGCCGATCGTCGAGGGCGCGGTGATGGCCGCGACCGAATCCTCCGGCGGCGCTTCACTGAAGGAAGTGGTGGCGACGGCGCACGAATTGTCGCCGTCGTGAGTAAACGGGATTTCTGAAAAATGTCCGCAGCCGCCGAAGCGACCGTCCTGATCACCCACGATGTGGGGCTGCACGCGCGCCCGTCGGTGAAGTTCACCAAGCTGGCCAAGACCTTTGCCGCCGACGTGGAAATCGCGCTGGCCGCCAACGGGCCGTGGTTCGACGCCAAGAGCATCGTCAAGGTGATGGCAGCCAAGGCGCCGAAGGGCACGGTGCTGCACATCAGGGCCAGGGGCAACGGCGCCGATGATGCGGTGCGCGCACTGATCGAGCTGGTGCAGCGCGACTTCGACGAGGACGCCGGTCATGTCCGCTCGGCGTGAGGCTGGCGCGCTTCTTCGCCGGCCCGCAGGGAATGCGGGCCATGCGGATTGAGGGCGTTCCGGCCTCGGCCGGCTATGCCGAGGGGCCGCTGTTCGACCTCGATCGGTCGCCGGCCGTCTACGCAGGCAAAGCCACCGCTACGGAAGAGAAGACGTCGCTGCAAGCCGCGATCGGCACGGCAGTGAGCCGGCTTGCCGCCATGGCGGAGACCGCCGACAGCGACGCCGCCGGCATACTCGAATTCCACATTGCCATGCTGGAAGACAACGCCTTGAGCGGGCCGGCCTTCGCGTCGATCGCTTCCGGACAGACCGCCGACGCGGCATGGCGAGAGGCGCTTGATGCCGAGATCGCCGGTTACGAGGCCTCGGACCAGGACTATTTCCGCGCCCGCGCCACGGATTTGCGCGATATCAGGGACCAGGTGCTGCGTGCCTTGACCGAGGACGTCGACAGCACAGCGCCTACCGGTGCCATCCTCTGCGGCGAGGACATCGCGCCGACGCGCTTCCTCGAAACCGACTGGAGCCATGGCGGCGGCATTGCGCTGAAGGCGGGCAGCACCGCCAGCCATGTCGCCATGCTGGCGCGCTCGCGTGGCGTGCCGATGGTGGTGGGGCTGCGCGAACCGCTTGGCGATCTTGCCGGCATGGCACTGCTCGACGCCGAGCATGGCAGCATCGTGCTGGCGCCCTCGCCGGCGGAGATCGGCGCGTTCCGGCTGTCATCCGCTTCCTTCGTCGCCCGCCAGGGCGTGGCCCGGCGTTTTCTGGCGCGGCCGGCGGTGACCAAGGCCGGCACGGCGGTGCGGGTGCAGGTCAACATCGCCGATCCGTCCGATGTCGACGGCATCGACATCGCGACCTGCGACGGTGTCGGGCTGATGCGAACTGAGTTCCTGTTCGGCAAGAATTTGCCGGATGAGGAGACGCAATATCGCGCCTATCGCAAGGTGCTGGAATGGGCTGGGGAAAAACCAGTGACGATCCGTACTGTCGACGCCGGCGGCGACAAGCCGGTACCGGGCTTCACCGTCGAGGAAGGCAATCCATTCCTTGGCCTGCGCGGCATCAGGCTGTCGCTGGCGCGGCTCGATATTTTTCGCGTACAGATCAGGGCATTGCTGCGCGCCGCGCCACACGGCACTCTCAAGGTGATGTTTCCGATGATCGCCATGGCCGATGAGTATGAGCGCGCAGCCGCCCTGTTCGCCGAAGAGCAGGCAGCCCTTGCCGCGCGTGGCGTCGCCCACAGGATGCCGCCGCTGGGCATCATGGTCGAGGTGCCGTCGGTGGCCATCGCGCCGGAAGCATTCGCAGGCGTCGCCTTCTTCTCGATCGGCTCCAACGACTTGACGCAATATGTGATGGCGGCCGCGCGGGATAACGCTGCTGTGGCCCATCTCAATTCGGTCCGTCATCCCGCTGTGCTGCGGTTGATCGGCTCGGTCACGGCCTTCGGACGGGAAAACGGCATTCCAGTCAGCCTGTGCGGCGATGCCGGCGGCGATCCCGCGTCGATCCCTTCGCTGCTGAAGGCTGGTTTGCGCGATCTGTCCGTTGCACCGGCGCAACTCGCCATGGCCAAGGCGGCCATATCCGATGTCCCGGTCTAGGCGCGGCCGGCATGGTTGACATCAAACCCGAACCCGGCTCCGAAGAGGCAATCCGCGCCTACAAGACGATCCTGTCGCAGGTCATCGACCAGCGACCGTCCGGCATGCGCCAGCGCCTGGCCGACGCGCTTGGCAAGCACCGCAGCTTCGTGACGCAGATTTCAAGCCCTGCCTATACGGTGCCGATTCCGTCGAAGCATTTGCCGGCTATTTTTTCCGTCTGCCATTTCAGTCCAGCCGAGCGGGATCAGTTTCTCGCCGCCTACCATCAGGCGCATCCGGGAAAAATGTCGATCGCCGCGGGCATGCGCAAGACGCGGCATGTGTCGCTCGTCGTGCCGGATTTCGGCGACGACAAGCAGAATGCGGCGCTCGATCGGGCGATCAATGAATTCATCCAGAAGATCACCAGCATCGCCGGCAAGGGTGGCAGCTGACCATTCTTGCCGGGCTGTTTGGGAGGACGCCATGAAGAAATTTATGAATGCGGTGGACACGGTGCTGACGGAGAGCCTCGACGGTTTCGTGGCCGCCCACGCCGATATCCTCGTGCTTGGCGAGGAGCACAAATTCGTCCGCCGCAGGACGTTGCGGCCGGGCAAGGTGGCGCTGATCTCCGGCGGCGGCTCGGGCCACGAGCCGCTGCATGGCGGCTTTGTCGGCCATGGCATGCTGGACGCCGCCTGCCCCGGCCAGGTGTTCACCTCGCCGACGCCGGACCAGATGCTGGCGGCGGCGCAGGCCGTCGACACCGGCGCCGGCTGCCTGTTCATCGTCAAGAACTACGAGGGCGATGTGATGAATTTCGACATGGCTGCCGAAATGTCCGATGGCGTCCAGCAGGTGGTGACCAATGACGATGTCGCCGTCGAGAATTCGTCCTACACGACCGGCCGGCGCGGCGTGGCGGGCACGCTGGTGGTGGAAAAGATCGTCGGCGCGGCGGCCGAGCACGGCCTGGCACTGCCGGTGCTGAAGACGTTGGGCGAGCGCGTCAACGCCGCGACCCGCTCGATGGGCGTGGCGCTGACCAGCGGCACCGTGCCGGCCGCCGGCAAGCCGACCTTCGACATCGGCGACGGCGAGATGGAATTCGGCGTCGGCATCCATGGCGAGCCTGGCCGCCGGCGCGATGCCTTAAAGAGCGCCGACGCGATCGCCGGGGAGATCTGCACAGCGATCCTCGGCGATCTCGGCGACAAAGCGAAAGGACCGGCGCTGCTGTTCGTCAACGGATTCGGCGGCACGCCGCTGATGGAGCTCTATCTGATGTACAACAGCGCGCGAAAGATCTTCGAGACGCATGGCGTGACGGTAATCCGCTCGCTGGTCGGCAGCTATGTCACCTCGCTCGACATGGCCGGCTGCTCGATCACGCTCACCATGCTCGACGAAGAGATGACCGGCTGGTGGGACGCGCCTGTCCATACGGCGGCGCTGCGTTGGGGCATGTAGCAATTCGAGTGCGCGGCGATTTTCCCTGGAAGAGCCATAGCGCTTCCGTTGGGAATGGCCTGCTCTCAGCGGAAATCACCCCAGAAATAGTCGTCACCATGAAGCCTCCGGTAAGTGCGTTGACTCGCCGGGCCGTTGCCTTTCTTCCCCAAAGTAAGGTAAGGACTCCCGGGATTTTTGGGGAGATAGCGTATGCGTTACAACTGGGAGCGGGCGCCGACGACTTTCGAACGTCATCGGAAAGCGCTGGCGGCGGCCATTTTGATCTTCGGTGGCGTGGGCCTCATGCTTGTGGCCCTGCCGATCTAGTGCGGTAGACCATTTCGTCCCATGAATACCGTTTGTTAGGCGGCTATCGGCTGGCCTCTCGGCAAGGCTGCCCGGTCACGGCGATGAAGCGGCGGTCGCGCCCTTCAAAGTCCCAGCACGACAATCACCGCCGGTTTGCCGGAAGGCGCTGGCCGTACTGCTCGAAGGCGAAATAGCGGCCATCGGGCGAAAAGCCGATGATGGGCCGCGGCATCTCCGGCCAAGGCGGTTGAGATCGCGAGCACCGCGCCGATCGCCAGCGCAAGAACCGGTTTTGCCATGATCGACGCCGGATGGCGCATCGCTGAGATCCCGTCCCCCCGAGAAGACCTCACTTCACGATCCAAGCCGGGACCGGTTCATACGAAAATCAGGGGAGACAGCGCCGGAAAAAACAGCATAGGCTGTCGGCAAAGACGTCAAATGGTTCCTGGGGAGGTTACGGATGGCTTCACGCTATCATGAGGTCTATGACGGCTGGAAACGCGACCCGGAACAATTCTGGGCGGACGCGGCCGGCGCCATCGACTGGTATTCGCCCTGGGACAAGGTGTTCGACGCCACCGCCGGCGTCTATGGCCGCTGGTTTACCGGCGCGACCTGCAACACCTGCTACAACGCCATCGACCGGCATGTCGCCGGCGGACGCGCCGACCAGATCGCACTGATCTATGACAGCGCCATCACCGGAACGGTGAAAAAATTCACCTACGCCGAACTCAAGCGCGAAGTGGTGGCGCTGACCTCGGTGCTGAAGAACCGGGGCATCGGCAAGGGCGACCGCGTCATCATCTACATGCCGATGGTGGCGGAGGCGGCCATCGCCATGCTTGCCTGCGCCCGCATCGGCGCCGTGCATTCGGTTGTGTTCGGCGGCTTTGCCTCGCATGAACTGGCCACCCGCATCGACGATGCCAAGCCGAAGCTGATCATCTCGGCCTCCTGCGGCCTGGAGCCGGGCCGGGTCGTCGCCTACAAGCCGCTGCTCGACAAGGCGATCGAGATGTCCCACCACAAGCCGGATGCCTGCCTGATCCTGCAGCGCGACCAGCTGCGCTGCGACCTGAAGGAGCATTTCGACATCGACTATGCCGACGCCGTCGCGCGTGAGCGGGCGGCCGGCGCCAATGTCGACTGCGTGCCGGTGCTGGCCACCGACCCGCTCTACATCATCTACACGTCAGGCACGACCGGCCAGCCCAAGGGGATTGTGCGCGACAATGGCGGCCACATGGTCGCGCTGAAATGGACGATGGAAAACGAGTTCGGCGTCAAACCGGGCGAAGTGTTCTGGGCGGCGTCCGATGTCGGCTGGGTCGTCGGCCATTCCTACATCGTCTACGGACCGCTGCTGCATGGCAGCACCAGCGTCCTGTTCGAAGGCAAGCCGATCGGGACGCCGGATGCCGGCACCTACTGGCGGGTCATCTCGGACCATGGGGTGGTCGCGCTGTTCACCGCGCCCACGGCGTTCCGGGCGATCAAGGGCCAGGATCCGCGGGGTGAGTTCGTTGCCAGATACGATCTGTCGAAATTCCGCACGCTGTTCCTCGCCGGCGAGCGCGCCGACCCCGAAACCATCAAATGGGCGGAGCAGAAGCTGAACCTGCCAGTGGTCGACCATTGGTGGCAGACCGAGACCGGCTCGCCGATGACCATCAACCCGGCGGGGCTCGGCCTGCTGCCGGTGAAATACGGTTCGCCCGGCGTGCCGATGCCCGGCTATGACATCCGCGTGCTCGACGATGCCGGCCACGAGGTGCCGCGCGGGACGCTCGGCAATGTCGTGGTCAAGCTGCCGTTGCCGGCCGGCTGCCTGCCGACGCTGTGGAACGCCGACGCCCGCTTCCGCCAGGCCTATCTCGATGAGTTTCCCGGCTACTACAAGACCGCGGATGCCGGCATGATCGACGAGGACGGCTATCTCTACGTGATGGCGCGCACCGACGACATCATCAATGTTGCCGGCCACCGGCTGTCGACCGGCGCCATGGAAGAGGTGCTGGCCGCCCATCCCGATGTCGCCGAATGCGCCGTCGTCGGCATTGCCGATGCGATGAAGGGGCAAATTCCGCTCGGCTTCGTGGTGCTGAACGCCGGTGTCGCGCGCGACGGCGGCGCCATCGAGAAGGAGGTCGTGGCGCTGGTGCGCGAGCGGATCGGGCCGGTCGCCGCCTTCAAGACCGTGGTGACGATCAAGCGCCTGCCCAAGACGCGGTCCGGAAAGATCCTGCGCGGCACCATGCAGAAGATCGCCGACAAGGAAGAATGGACGATGCCGGCGACGATCGACGACCCGGCCATCCTCGACGAGATCACCGCTGCGATAAAGGCGCGGGGGATCGGGGTTTAGGGGCAGCCAATCGCATAATGCATGCCGCCCAAAAGTGGCCCCGGTTTTGGGAGAACGACATGCATGAAAACAAAGACCTAAAGCGCGTCGTATGAATCCGTTCAGACGCGACGCGCTTTAGGCCATCGCCGGTCCTCCGGCGGACAAGAGAACTGTCACCCATGCTACCGGTCCATTCTGTTACCTATCTATCCGGTTCGGACACGCGCCAAGGCCGGCGAACTCGCGCCGTTCTCTCCCCCGGAGTGGGAGGGTGCCTCGGCGAAGCCGAAACCTGACGCGATTGCCCTTCAGCACCAATCTCTTATTGTGCAATGCAGCAAGCCACCCTACAGTGTCTCCTGGGGGGCCATCCGACGGTGCGGTATGGCTCAGCAAAAAATTACCTTTGGCGGCGTCGACATCCTGCGGTTTCTCGCAGCCGTTCTGGTCATGGTCTACCACTATGGCTTCTGGGTGTGGGCCTATCCCGATGGCATCTCGGCACAGGCCACGGGCGGCGTGCCGGCGCAGCCTGACATAGGCGCCTGGGTCGGATCCGGATGGGTCGGCGTCGAGATCTTCTTCGTCATCAGCGGTTTCGTCATCGCCTTCAGCGCCGAGAAGTCGACGCCGCTGCGGTTCTTCGAGGCCAGGGTGAAGCGGCTGGCGCCGGCGGTCTGGATCTGCGCGCCGGTCACCGCCGTGCTGCTTCTTGCCATCGGCCTGAGCTGGCCGACCGACGCGGTGGTCAGGCTGGTTCGCACCGGGCTGTTCGTGCCCTATGGTCCCTGGGTGGACAGCGTCTACTGGACACTCGGCATCGAGATCGCCTTCTACGCCATCGTCTGGATCCTGCTGCGGCTTGGCCGTTTCGATCTGATGGAGGCGGTCGCCATCGTCATCGGCCTGGTCAGCACGCTGTTCTGGTGCCTCTATTATCCGCTCGGCTGGGCCGACTTCGCCGAGACGCGGCTGCTCCAGCTCACTTTGGTGCATCACGGCTGCTTCTTCGCCGTCGGCGTGCTGCTGTGGCTGATCCGGTTCAAGGCGCTGACGGCGCCTCGCCTTGGCTTCTGCCTGCTGTTCCTCGGCGGGGGCGTGCTGCAGATCGCCAGTTCAGTCGACGTCCACAGCATCAAGGTCAATGCCGTGATGCCCTATGCGCCGCCGATCCTGATCTTCCTCGTCGCCATCGCGCTGATGGCGTGGTCGCTGCGGCTCGACCTCAGCTGGAGCGGCTGGCGCCGGATCGGCCTGATGACCTATCCGCTCTACCTGATCCACGACGTCGTCGGCGCGGCGATGCTCGGGGCGATGGTCCGTGCAGGGATGCCTTATCTCCTGTCGATGGCAGTGGTCGGCGCGACCATGATCGCGGCAAGCTGGCTGGTGGCGACGGAAGCCGAACCGCGCATAAGGCTGCTGCTCGACCACACCGTCTTCCGTTATCGGCTCAAGGCAGCGTAGCCGCGATCGTCCGTTTGAGGAAATGGTGTTCGTCCATGCCGGCGTGAGGCGGGCGTCGACCGGACGAACCAGTACATTGGGAGCGCGAAGGAGCGGTCTTCACTGACGTTACAGCCGCGCGCACATTTGGCGCTTTGACGGCGGCCAGGTCGTGCCGGCGTCGGCGTCGCCGCATATCGTTCCGCTTCCTTATTCCGTCGAGGCCAATGTCGATCCGGAGGAGGCCTACATCGCGGCGATTTCCAGCTGCCACATGCCGCAACGCAAGCGGAGTTGCACCACTTGGCGCATGAACAGTGCTTCATCGCCAATTCCGTCAAGACGGAAATCCAGGTAGCCGCTTGAGATATTCATTTTGGAGCCGCTCCAGGAAAGCGTGAAACGGCTTTCCTGGAATGCTCTATACCGTCGCCTTGCTGCGCACTTCGGACTTGTCGAGATAGTAGCTCGAATATTTGTCGAAGAATTTTTCCGACGCGCCGAACGATCCGTATTTGGCGAGCTTCTTCAGGTCGACCTTGTTCAGCACCGCGCCGACGATCTTGTTGGCGACATAGGGTTCGGATTCCAGCATCGACCTGACCATGGCGCGCGGCGTGCGGCCCCATTCGGTGACCAGCACGAAGCCGTCGACCAACGGCGCGAAAGCCTTGGCGTCGACCACCGGCCCGAGCGGCGGCAGATCGACGACGATGTATTCGAACGTCTCCTTGGCGTTCTCGATGAAGCGCCGCATGCCAGCCGAGGACAACAGCTCGCTGGTGTGCGAGAAGTGGCCGCGCAGCACGGCCGGGATGATGGCGAGTTTCGTCTGCCGGTCGATCTTGCCGACCGACTGCCAGGTCTGGCCATTCATCACCGCTTCCATCAGGCCCTGCTCGGCTTCCATGCCGAGGCTGCGGCTCAACCCCGGATTGCGCAAGTCACCGTCGATGAGCAGCGTCCTGGCGCCATTGGCGGCCAGCAGTCCGGCAAGATTGGCCGCGACCGTCGACTTGCCTTCGCCGGGAAGCACCGAGATGACGCCGACGACGCGGCTGCCCTGTCCTTCCATCACGACATCGAAGGCGATCTTGGCGCTGCGCAGCGTTTCGGAGAACATCGATGCCGGCGCGTCGATGCTCACCCGCATGCGCGCGCGCCTTTCGATGGCCGCCGGCGACCTCGCTGCCTTGGCATCCGGCTGAGCCTCGGCCGGCTTGTCGTCCTTGGCGGGCCTGCTGCCGATGGTCGGCAGATAGCCGAGGAATTTGAGGCCGACGCGGTCGCGGACCTCCTCGCCGGTCCGGAAGAACCGCTCGTTGAACTCGTTGAGGCCGCCGAAGCCGGCGCCCATCAGCACGCCGAGCACGAGAGACAGTCCGAGCACGATGATGGTGCGCGGGCTCGAGGCGGAGAGCGGCGTCGAGGCATCCGAGATGATGCGGATCTTGCCGACCGGGAAAGATTGCTGCTGCGCGGCTTCCTCGTAGCGGCCGAGGAACGTCTGATAGAGCGTGGTGAGCGCCGTCGCCTTCTGGTCGAGGTCGCGCAACTGCACCTGCGACTGGTTGTCGACGGAGCTCTTGCCCTGAGCGGCGGCAACATTGGCCCTGAGCGCGGTCTCGCGCGCCAGCGCCACCTCATACTCGTTGCGATAACTTTCGGTGAGCTGCTTCAGCTCGCCGAAAATCTGCGCCGATATGTCGGCCTTTTCCTTGGCAAGCGCCACGGCCTGCGGATGTTGAGGACCGAAATTCGCCTCGACATCCTGCTGACGCTTGGAGACGGTGAGGTAGCGGGTCTTGAGCGCCGAAATGACCGAGCTGCTCGGCTGATCGCTCGAAATGGCGGCATCCTTGAAAGCGTTGTCCGAGCCGCTGTCGACGATCGACTTGTACTGCTGGTAGCGGGCGCTGGCGCGCGCCGTGTCGGCCTGCGCCACGATGAGCTGGGCGTTGAGGTCGGCAAGCTGCTTGTCGCTCAACAGCTGGCCATCGCTGTTGGCGGACAGGCCGTGTTCGGCCCTGAATTTTTCGACCGCCAGCGATGCCTGCTGCGAGCTCTCGCGCAGTTCCGTCAGCCGGCCCTGCAGCCAGACCGCCGCGCGCTCGGTGGCGTCGAAGCTGGCATCGAGCTGATCGGCCAGATAGGCGTCGGCATAGGCCTTGGTAATCGCTTTCGCCAGGCCCGGATCGGTCGCCTGATAACCAAGCGCGATGACGTAGCTTCGTCCGACGCGATCCGCCTGGATCTCGCTCTGCAGCTTGAGGATCGCATAGTCGCGGCGCGACGTGGCGATCAGCGCATCACGGGTGGCGGGGTCGAGCTTGCTGATGTCACCGACGCCCGGGATGGTCGGGCTGGGCCGGACATACTGGATCAGGCCGCGGATCAGGCCGACGCCCTGGGCAAGGGCGGACTGCGGCGGGTTCATGAACGCATCGTTCTGGTCGAGCTTGAGCTTGTCGACGACGACCGCGGCAAGGCGCGTCGAGGTCAGGATCTCGATCTGGCTCAGGATGGCGGAATCGGTCTGCATGGTCGTCGACGCCGCTGAAATGTCGTCGACGATCTTGTTCAGGCCCTCGTCGATCAGCACGCTCGAGACCGACACATATTTGGGCGGGGTTGTCTGCAGATAGAGCATGCCCAGGAAAAGACCGATGACGGCGCACACGGCAACCACCTTGGCCTGCCGCGCAGCCATGCCAAGCAGCCGCTCGATATCGATGAAGTCTTCGCCGTTTCCTGCGTCCGAATTCGGCAATGGCATCCTCTTGTCGAGAGGAAAGTTGGCATAATTCATCGTCGGTCCAATCCCAGAGCCCGCTGCGTTCCCGATAATCGGGTTGAGGCTCTATCTCTTTGTTTGGGCATGATCTTTTCCGAAACCTTCGGGAATCATGACCTGTCTAAGTTTAAGCATGACCTTTGCGGAAACCGGGAGCCACTTTCCGGGATCATGCTTGGGCTTGCAGGCGCCCCAACGGTCGGGAGCATTGCCAAGAAGCAACGCAAGCTTCATGCCAGACGACGGGGCCTGTCGGCCCCTCGCCGCCAGCCATCCGGCAATACTCCCGAAAGATGGGCATTATGCGGCTTCTTCCTGGCGTTCATGCGACCGGACGAACTCCTGAAGCATCTCGAAAACCGGGCCCTTCATGTCGTTGCGCGCCAGCGCAAAAGCGATGTTGGCCTGGATGAAGCCTTCCTTGGACCCGCAGTCGAACATGCGTCCCAGGAAAGGCTGGGCAAAGAACGGCTGGTCCTTCGACAGGCGGACCATGGCGTCCGTCAGCTGGATCTCGTTGCCGGCGCCACGCTGCTGATTGCCCAGCAGCGCGAAGATCTCGGGCTGCAGGATATAGCGGCCGTTGATGTAGAAATTTGACGGCGCGTCGGCCGGGGCCGGCTTTTCGACCATCGCTGTGACTTCGAAGCCGCCGCCGATTTCGGCACCGCGGCCGACAATGCCGTATTTGTTGGTCTCGCTCGGATCGCAGCGTTCGACGGCGATGACATTGCCGCCGGTGCGCTCATAGAGGTCGACGGTTTCGGCAAGACAACCGCGCCCGCCGAAGGAGACCATGTCCGGCAAAAGCAGGGCGAAGGGCTCGCTGCCGATGACCTCGCGGGCGCACCAGACGGCGTGACCGAGACCTTGCGGCGACTGCTGGCGGATGAAGGAGGTGGCGCCGGCCACAGGCAGCATGCTTTCGAGCGCCTCCAGCTGGGTCTTCTTGCCGGTCTGCTCCAGGGTTCCGATCAATTCCGGATGCAGGTCGAAATAGTCCTCAATGACCGCCTTGTTGCGGCCGGTCACGAACACGATGTGCTCGATGCCGGCTTCGAAGGCCTCGTCCACCGCATATTGCACGACAGGCCTGTCGACCACCGGAAGCATTTCCTTCGGCATCGACTTGGTCGCCGGCAGGAACCGTGTTCCAAGCCCCGCCACCGGTATCACGGCCTTCCTGATTTTCTTCATCGCAAATTCCTTCTGAGGAGATCGACTTCAGTCCATTCACAGGCCACGAAAAATCCCTCCATGTGCCTGCACCTTCACCTCCCCGCCCCCGCGGCAAATTGTGCCGCTACTCGTCGCAACCGCACGGCGATCGGCATGCCCATATGCCTGACCGCCGCCGGGTCGCTGAGCGCCGTCCGGATCGCTTTGAGCGGGGACCGCGCCTTGATGTGCTGGACCATCGCCAGGAAGGAGGCTGCCTTGCGCAGGCTGCGGCCGCGCCGGGCAAAGGCCGCCTGGGCCGCCTCGTCCATCCGATGGATTTGTGCGAATACGGCATCCGCCTTGCGCATCGCTTCTACATGGTGAAGCTCGAGCACACGCGAGATGGAGCCACTGCGAATATGGTAGGCGTAGCCGATCTCCGGCTCGACCACGCATCTGCCGCCCTTGGCGAGCGCCTCGGCAAACAGGATGTAGTCTTCGCCGATCCTCAGTTTCTCGTCATAGCGAAGCCGGTTTTCGTCCAGGAACCGGCGCTGGAAGATCGGCTTGAGGTAGCCGAGGTTGAACTTCGATTCGAAGACGACGTTGCCGGCGATGTAGGTGGCCAGCGAAATCTCGCGCAGGCCTTCCAGATAACGCCTTGGGAACATCGCATCCTCGACGACGCCGTCCTCGCGGATGACCTGGAGATTGTCGACGGCGATCTGGGCATCCGCTTTTTCGGCACGGCCGATCATGGCGGCGATACGGCCAGGGAAGACGGCATCGTCGGAATCGAGCACCGCGACCCACCTGCCGCGGGCGACGTCGAGTCCGGCATTTCGGGCGCCGCCGGGACCGCGATTCCTGGCAAGCGCGACGACGCGCACAATGTCTTGCGGATAGGCCCGCGCCACATCGAGCGTGGCATCGCGCGACTGGTCGTCGACGACGATGATCTCGACGCTGACACCCTTCTGCGCCATGGCGCTGGCAATCGCGCGGTCGAGCGTCGCCTCTGCATTGTAGGCGGCGATGACAAAGGAAACATCCGGAGCGAAGGAAACGTCAGGCTGCACGCTTGCCTCCTTCCGGGGATGACGATTGGCCGTAGAGCCGGAGTTCGCGGACGCCGACAAGGCCGCTGACGACGCCGACATGCATGATGCCGCGCAGGACGCTGCGGTTCCTGCGCACCGGGCTGGCGACCACGGGAAGGGCCGCGGCGAAACAAAAGGCTGCCTTTGCGGCGGCAAGGCCGACATGCTTGATCAGCCCGATGCCGCGCGCATTGCTGCCCAAGAGGTGACCATGCGTCTGGCCGACGCGAAAACGGCGGCGGCCGAGCCAATCGAACGCGGCCCTTGAGCGCGGCACCACCTCGTCCACCCAGGCCTCTCGAGCGAAGGCGATGCGGCCGCCGGCCTTGACCATCTGATCGAAGAGTTCGGTGTCCTCGCCGCCGGTCTGGCCGCGCGCCAGGCTGAAGCGACGGCCGCGCAGGCTGTCCGACCGCATGCGCAGCAGGACGTTGCAGGTGTAGCCGGTGCGGATCTCGCCGCGCACCCAGACCGGCAAGGTCGAATGGAAATCGCCCCGGCGCATCCATTCGGGTGCATCCGGACGGTAGAGCGCCCGCACCGGACCGAGCACGGCTGTTGCACCACTGTCCTCGGCCGTCGCCACCAACTCGGCCAGCCAACGGGCGGAGGCAGTCTCATCGTCGTCGATGAAGGCGAGGAAATCCGCCTCGCTGGCATCGAGGCAAGCATTGCGGGCGACCGAGATGTTGCGCGCCGGGGCATGCCGGTAGCGGACCGCCAGCGCCAATTCCTGCGACAGCGCCGTCACCAATGCCTGCGCGCTCGGCGTGTCGTCATTGTCCGCGACAATGACGCCGACATCGAAGCCCTCGGGCATCTCCATGGCGGCAAGCGAACGCAGCGTGTCGGCCAGCTCCGGCCGGCGGAACGTGCACACGCCGATGTCGATGCTGCGGTTCTTGGCCTGAGCCACCATCACGCCACCCCGCGTCGCGCGCCGAGGCCGAGAAGTTGCAGCCAGAAGCCGACGGACCAGCCGAAATGCATGACCATGGCCGAAACGCCGGCCAGTGCGATGTCGGCATTGCGCTGGCGAATGGCCGTCACCAGGCCATAGCCGAGGCAGACCGAAGCCCAGATCAGCAGCGGCACAGCCGCGATCCAGTGCACGAAGGAGAAGGCCGCCAGAAGAACCACCGGGAAGACCGCCAGTGGCACCATCTGCCGGACCTTCGGGATGACGCGGTGCTTCAACACATTCTTGGCGCGGCCGCGGCCATAGCCGAGATACTGGAAATAGAGGCCTTTGAGCGAGGCGCGCGGATAGTAGACCATCTGCGTCTTGCCGCTCATCCAGATCCTGTAGCCGGCCTGCCGCAGCCGGTAGTCGAGCTCGGCATCCTCATTGTGGCTGAAGCTCTCGTCATAGCCGCCGACAGCGCCGAAGGCCGATATCCGCATCAGCGCGTGATGGCCGTGGTCGACCCATTCTCCGGCCGAGAGGTGACGATGCTTGGAACCACCGGTGCCGAGTTTCGAATTCTGCGCCGCCGCAACCGACTTCTGCACGGCGCCGCTGCCGCTGGTCAGCATCGAAACCACGACCGAATCGGCTGATGTGGCCAGCGCTTCCTCAAGCAGCCGGTCGCAGTAATCGTCGGGATAGCCGCCATGCGCGTCGATGCGGATGAGATATTCCGCACCTTCGCCAAAAGTGCCGACGGCGAGATTGATCGCCGCGCTCTGGATGCGCCGCCTGTTGTGAAGCAGGACAACGCGCGGGTCCTTCGCGACGATCTGCTCGACAATGGCCAGCGTGCCGTCGGTGCTGCCGCCATCGGCAACGACGATCCGGGCGCCAAGCCTTGCCGCCGCCGGGCAAAGCTGGCCGAGCAGCGCGCTGATATGGGCTGCCTCGTTCAGGCAAGGGATCACGATCAGGCTGGAGGGAAGCGCTTGCGTCATCGGGAGAAGTCCATCCTATGCCAGGGCTTCGGTCGCGAGGGACTCGCGCACGGTGGTCAGGCGGCGCAGTTTTTCGACCAGCGCGCTGCAGTCGCTGCGATCGTAGCTCCACGTCCTCGGATTGCGGGCAAGGACGCGCGCCTTCAGTCTGCCGAAGCGCTGCTCCTCCATCGTGCCGAGTGCGGTTTCGAGCGCCTCGGGCGTCGCCTTGGACAACAGGATGCCGATGTCCTGCTGGCTGAGGAACCGTCCGGTTTCCGTATGGCCCATCGAGATCGGCACCGCCCCGAAGCGGCAGCCTTCATAGAGGCGGTTGGGCAGCAGCCATTCCGAATTCTGCCCCTCCTCGAAGAAATCGATCGCCCAGGAGAAATGCACGTCCTGGTAGATCGCCGCCATGTCCTCTGGATTGCGGTAGGGTCCACGAAACGACAGATAAGGTTCGGCATCGACGAAGGCGTGGAAATCGGGGAATTCGGAAAGCGCCGGACGGCCGCGCAGCACGATTTCGAAACGTCCATCCATGCGGCGGGTGAAATCAGCCAGAAGCTTGAGCGAGCGGCGGCAGCGCAGCGCTCCGAACCAGCCGATCCGCCATGGCGGGGTGGCGGGCGCTTCGACCGTTTCACGCTCGCCGGGCAGGATCGCCGCTGCCTCGAAATATTTGTTCTCGATCAGCTCGACGGGTGCGGCGACCTGGCGGAAGGGCTTGAAATAATTGGCGATGAAGGCGGGCGAACTGGTCACCAGCAGCTTCACGTCGCGCGCCAGATGGCGCTCGGTGGCGCGCAGCGCCTTGCCGAAGATGTCGTCGCGAAGCACCAAGCGGTGGATGTCGAGGCATTCATAGACTATCGGCACCGAGGCGCCGAAGGCCGACCTGGCGCGGCGCGCCAGCGCCAGCATTTCCAGATTGCGCGCGATGATGAGATCGGGCCGCGGCGCGCCCTTCAGCTTCGAGCCTATCGAAACCGCCGCTTTCGCCACCGCCGCCAGGCGCTGGGCGAATCGGCCGTCGCGCGTCGCGCCGAGGTCGACCGGCTGCAATCCTTCGATGTCGGCGATCGGGGTCGCGGTGCGGCGAAAGCCCGCCAGAGTGACCCGGGCACCGCCTGTCCTGAGCATTGTGATCCGTCGGCGAACCGCCGGATCGGAAACATCGTGCACCAGGTACAAGACATGCAGCATGAAAACTCGACCGCTGTTTGACCCCACCCACAAGGATGCTAGTACAGCTCTTGCTGCATCGCAACATTTTTGGCGCGGCAATGGACATTTTCTGTTGCACTGCAAAATTATTGCCGTAGTTTGGGGATGGCGGCGGTCGTGGATTTTCAGGGTTCGGAAATCCGCGCAAAAAATCAGGAATCCTGAATTTGGAAGCCAACCCATTCGATCCGCCGGAAGGCTCGCTGCGTAAATCGGTCGGGCGCGGCGCGGTGGTGACCGCCATGTCGCAATCGGTGCGGGTCGCGACGCAGATCATATCCGTCATCGTGCTGTCGCGGCTCTTGTCGCCGCAGGATTTCGGCGTCGTGGCGATGTGCGCGCCGGTGCTGGCCTTCATCGCGCTGTTCCAGGATTTCGGCCTGACCCAGGCGACGATCCAGAAATCGGGCATCCGCCATGAGGAGGTGAACTACCTCTTCTGGATCAATGTCGCGGTCAGTGCCATCCTGGCCTGCGTGCTCGCGGGTGCGGCACCGCTGGTCGCCGCCTTCTACGGTGAGCCGCGCGTGGCCGGGCTGGTCGCCGCGTTCGGGCTGCAGATCATGGCCTATGGGCTCGGCGCCCAGCATCTGGCGCTTTTGACACGACGCATGCAGTTCGGGCGCCTGGCGGTCATCGACGTCGCCAGCGCGGTTGCCGGGCTGGTGGTGTCGATCGCCTGGACCTTCATCGACCGCTCCTACTGGGCGCTGTTTGCCGGCACGCTGACCGGCGCGGTGCTGCCGACGCTGTGCTACTGGGCAAGCTCGCGCTGGCGGCCCGGCCTGCCGCGCAAGGTCGCCGGCATCGGCGAGTTGATCAATTTCGGCGCCGGCATCACCGGCTTCAACTTCGCCAATTTCTTCGCCCGCAACCTCGACAATGTGCTGATCGGCAAATACTGGGGCGAGCAGCAACTCGGCCTCTACGACCGCGCCTACAAGCTGCTTCTGTTCCCGCTCAGCCAGATCACCAATCCGCTGTCGAAGGTCATGGTGCCGGCGCTGTCCAGGCTGAAAGACGAGCCGGACCGCTACCGCAGCGCCTATCTGCGCGTCATGCCGCTGATCCTTTTGGTGGCGCTGCCCGGCGTCGCCTTCGCCACCGCAATGTCGGATGTGCTGATCCCCTTCGTGCTCGGCGAACAGTGGCGCGCAAGCGCCTCGATCTTCCTGGCGCTCGGCTTTGCCGGGCTGCTGCAGCCGCTCAACAACCCGGCAGGCTGGCTTTTCGTAAGCCAGGGCCGCTCCGGCGACTTCATGCGCTGGGGCATCATCACCGCCGTGACCTCGGTGCTCGCCTTCGCGCTCGGCCTGCCCTATGGCGCGCTCGGCGTGGCGATAGCCTATGCGGTCAGCGAATATCTGCGCACGCCGTTCCTGTGGCTCTATGTCGGCAAGAGCGGACCGCTGCGGGCCAGCCATGTGCTGCGCGCGGCAACGCCATTCGTGCTCGGCGCGCATCTGGCACTGGCGGCGGTCTGGCTGATCAAGCCGATGCTGCCGCAGCAGCATGTCGTCGCCCTGGCCAGCGGCGCCATGCTTGCCTACCTCATCACCATTGTCGTCGCGCTGGCCTTCGCATCCGGCCGCGAGGCCTTGCGCGAGGCCCTGAAGATGCTGCCGGCAAGACAGCCGGCGGCAACGCCGCGCGAGGCGCAATAATTTCGGCGCCTTTGCCGGCTACCCAATATCCACACGAACATCAGGTCTGATGCATGCACTACCGATCGATCTCCGACATGAACGACACGATTGTCGGCAACCTTCACCGGCTGCCGCGCGACATCGACCTGGTGGTCGGCGTGCCCAGAAGCGGCGTGCTGGCGGCGACGCTGGTCAGCCTTGCGGCGAACATTCCGATGACCGACCTGGATTCCTTCCTGGACGGCCGGGTCTATACGTCCGGCATCACCAAGCGGCGCGCCGCGCTCGACCGCAAGGTCTCGGACATGCGCAAGGTGCTGGTGATCGACGACAGCATCGCCGGCGGCAACGCCATGCGCGATGCCCGTGCCCGTATCGAGGCTGCCGGCATAGAGGGTGATTTCATCTATGCCGCGGTATTCGGCCTGGAGCCGAAGCATCGGGAAACCGACGTCGTCTTCGAAGTCGTGCCGCATCCGCGCATGTTCCAGTGGAATTTCATGCATCACAAATTCCTGGCGCAATGCTGCGTCGACATTGACGGCGTATTGTGCCTCGATCCGACCGAGGCGGAAAACGACGATGGTCCGGCCTATGAGAAATTCCTCAGCGAAGCGCGCCCGCTTCATGCCCCGACCCACCGGATCGGCTGGCTGGTCACCAGCCGGCTGGAGAAATACCGTGCGCTGACCGAGGCGTGGCTGGCCAAGAATGGGATCGTGTACGACCAACTGATCATGCTCGACCTGCCGAGCAAGGCGGAGCGCCAGCGGCTCGGCGCGCATGGCAGTTTCAAGGCTGATTTCTACCGCAAATCCAACGCTATCCTGTTCATCGAAAGCGAGCATGCGCAGGCGCTGAAGATCACGGAGCTGTCGGGCAAGCCGGTGCTGTGCGTCGAAACCCATATGGTGAGCTTCCCCGATGCGCTGTCGCTGCCGGCGCTCGGCCAAGCCGCGCGCAATCTGCCGGCAAGGCTGCGGCAGATCAACTCGCAGCAAGGCCGCAAGGGCGCCGCCAAGGCCCTGGCCCGCGCCCTGCTCGGCGCCCGCGGCTACGAGACGCTGAAAAGCCGGGTCAAGCGCCCGGCCTGATCGGCTGGCTTTCTGAGCGCCGGCTACGCCGCCTGGCGCGCCCGCTGCTGAACCGCCCTGTCCAGGATAGAGAAGAAGGTGACGAACTGGCGGTCCGGATCGAGCTCCGGACGCGCCGCGAAGCCGCGCGCCAGGTTTGAAACCCCTTCATATTCCTTGTTATCGTTCCACAGCTGCCTGACAGCCGCGACCCAGTCGATGAGCGGAGCATCGTAGTCGAGTACCGTGCCGCCGGGGCCGATGGCTTCGGGCAGGCCACCGCGCCGCGAACCGACGACCGGGATGCCGCTGCAATGGGCCTCGGACGCGACTCGGCCCCAGGCCTCCTCCCATTTCGAGGGCGCAAGCAGGATCCTCGTGCGGCCATAGACCGTCTTCATGTCGTTGGTGCGGCTCTCCAGCGTGACGTTGCCGAGCGGCGCGATCGTCTCCTCGATGCGCGCGCGGTGGTCGTCGTCCAGCTTCCAGCTTTCGACGAACAGGAACGGGATTTCCGGGCAGGCGCCGGCGATGCGGACCGCCAGTTCGAAGCCCTTTTCCTCATAGGGGTTGATCAGCGTGACGAACTGGCCCGTGGTCGGCGTGCTGTACTGCGTCGGGTTGATGGTCGGCGGGATCACTGTCGCCTCGATGCCGAATTCCCGCTTGTAGGTGCGCGCGGTGAACTCCGAATTGGCGATGTAGAGTGCGGAACCCAGTTCGCGCAAATCGCCGCCCAACTCGTGGAACTCGACATTTCTGAGATAGACGACCAGCGGCACGCCCTCGGCCTTCAGCGCTTTGCCGAGGGGCACCGATTTGTGGCACTGAACCACCGCCACGTCCGGCCTCAGTTTCTTGACGGCAAAACCCGCCGCTTCCCAGGGAAACCACGCCCGGATCACCGGGTAGCCGGGAAAACTGTCGACGACCGCAGGCTGGCGCAACAGCTTCATCTTGGCACGCGCCTTCAAGCCGAAGACGCCGTCGCCGAAGAGAGCGGCAAGCACCGCGGCCTCATGTCCGTGCTCGATCAGCTGTTCGGCCAGATGATGCGTGCTCGACTGAACGCCGCCGCTGAACTCCGGCGGGTAGCCGTTGCCGCCTGCAAAAAGAACTTTCATGGTCGTGGCTCCTGTCTTTTCGCCGTGTCGAAAGCGCCTCACGCGCTCTTTGGCGGGTCAAGCGTCGCGAACGGATTGGTACATGAGTGCCATCCGGTGAACCGGATCGGATCGTCAGGCGAACTGCGCCAGGCGTAGTCCGTCAGCATATGGAATTCGGCGATGACCCAGCGGTCGAAATGTACCAGATCTTCCCGCTTTTCATGGGGCAGCAGACGGCGGACGGCGCCCAGTTTGAGCTCCTCGGCCAGAGTGACTGCGTCGCTCAATTTCTCGCTCGGAAAGATCCAGGGATTGCGGTTGCGGAACTCCAGCACGAACTGCTGCAGGTGCTCGATGCGCATATTCAGCCTGCCGAGATATTTTTCGAGCGTGACGCGAACCAGATCCTCGTCCGAAAACGAGGAGACGGCGGCGTAGGCAACGCCCGTCGAGGCAACGCCACCCGCCAGGATGGCCAGTGCGGAACGCCGTGTGACTTCGATCATCGGGCCGCTCCTCTCACGCGATCCGGCTCGCCGCCCGCAGGGACAAAGCCGCCGCGGTCAGGCTTGGGTTGGCGCAGGAGCAGCTCGGATAGGTGCTGGTTCCGACGACAACCAGGTTTCTCAACCGGTGATGGATCATGTTGCTGTCGATCACCGAATCAGCCGGGCCGGTACCCATCCTCAGCGTACCCTGGACATGCGATTCCGTTGGCCGGATGCCGCGGTCGAAGAGCCGCTCGACCGGCAGCGGGGCAAGCAGCGCCGGCAATTTGTCCAGCGCCCGGGCCATGCCCTTGACCGCATAGTCCGACGGTGCCTTGAAGGAGACGAAGGCATTGTCGTCCTTGTCGAGGGTGACGAAATTCTCGTGATCGAGCAGGTTTTCGGTGACCACGACCAGCGGCAGCGTCTGGCGCAACCGCCCCTGCTCGGCGCGCATCCCGTGCTGCCAGCGGTTTTCGAAATAGACCAGTGCCGCCGCATGCTCGGACCGGTGCGGACCGTCATAGAGGCCAAAATTCAGGCCGGTGGTGATGGTGCTGCCGTCGAAATTGTCGACGCCGTCGAGATAGACCTCGAAATTCCAGCCATAGGATTCATGCAGGCCGCGCCCGACGAATTCGTCTCCCAGGCCGGAGCGCAGCATGATCGCCGCGCTCTGGATGGCGTTGGCGCCGAGAATGAAAAGGTCGCCGCTGACCTGATACTCCTTGCCGTCATGAACGAAGGTGACCGAACGGACCGCGCCGCCGACCTGATCGAGCCTGCGCACTTCCGCACCGAGGCAGACCGAAACGTCGGGATGCTCGAAGACATGCATCAGGCCATTGTTGGCGGTGAATTTCGCGTCGACCGGGCACAGCCAGCAGCGCAGATTGGCACAGCACGAGGTGCGCTGCGCGGTCGGGACCCGGGCGCGAGCGGTCGGCATGACGAAATGCTGGCCGGGCTGGGCCACCTTCATCATCTTGTCCGGCGTCGACATGCGATGCGGCGGCTGCGGAAACGGTTTCGAGCGCGGCAGCATCGCCGCCATGTCGGGATCGCCGGAGATCGACATGATCTCTTCGGCATCGCAGTAGAATGGCTCGACGTCGTCATAGCTGATCGGCCAGTCATTGCCGACGCCATAGGTGCTTTTCAGCCTGAAGTCATTGGGATGGAACCTCGGCGTCTGGGCGAACCAGCAGTTGGTCCCGCCACCCAGTCCGATCGTGTAATTCCACGGCTTGTCGGAGTTGGTCTTGTATGTCGACTCGTCGTCGATGTCGGTGTTGGCGTTCTGGGCGAGCTGCCATTCATGCGTGTTGTGCCGACCCCATTCCAGGATCAGGATGCGCGCCTTACGCCGCATGGCGAATTCGTGCAGGAAGAAGGTCGAACCGAAACCGGAACCGATCGCGATGAGATCGAAATGATCCTTGGTGATTTGCTCTGGCTTTACGTCCAGCACCATCAGCCGCAACTCCTTTCCGCGCCGGGCGCGTATGCCAAATTCCGCTTGCTTCCCGCGGTCGCTCTCATGCCGCCATTCTGCCGATCGAGTGATATTCGATGCCGTGGCGCGCCACGACCTTGGGGTCATAGAGATTGCGGCCGTCGAAGATGACCGGCGTGGTCAGCGCGTCCTTCAACGCGTCGAAGGACGGGGCGCGAAAGCTCTTCCATTCGGTGGCGATGAGCAGCGCATCGGCGCCGCGCAAGGCCGCTTCCTTGGTGCCGCACAGCAGCAGGTCGTCGCGCAGGCCGTAAATGGCCTGGCATTCCTGCATCGCCTCCGGATCATAAGCCTGTACGGTCGCGCCGGCCTTCCACAGCGCTTCCATCAGGACGCGTGCCGGCGCCTCGCGCATGTCGTCGGTGTTGGGCTTGAAGGCCAGGCCCCACAGCGCAAAGGTCTTGCCCTTGAGACTGCCCTTGAAATAGCGGTTCACCTTGTCGAACAGCACGGATTTCTGGTCATTGTTGCGTTCCTCGACGGCGCGCAGCAGCTTGGCGTCGAACTTGACGCCCTCGGCGGTCTTGATCAGGGCGCGGACGTCCTTGGGAAAGCACGAGCCGCCATAGCCGAGACCCGGATAAATGAAGTGGTAGCCGATGCGCGGATCGCTGCCGATGCCCTTGCGCACCTCCTCGATGTCGGCGCCGAGCTGCTCGGCCAGATTGGCCATCTCGTTCATGAAGCTGATCTTGGTGGCCAGCATGCAGTTGGCGGCGTATTTCGTGAATTCGGCGCTGCGCACGTCCATCACGATCATCTTTTCGTGGTTGCGGTTGAAGGGCGCGTAAAGCTCACGCATCACCACCTCGGTCTCCTCGCTCGAGGTGCCGACGATGATACGGTCGGGCTTCATGCAATCGGCGACGGCCGAGCCTTCCTTGAGGAATTCGGGATTGGAGGCGACGTCGAAGGCAAGATCCTCACGCCCTCTCTTCTTCAGCGTCTCGGCGATCCTGGCTTTCACCTTTTCGCAGGTACCGACCGGCACGGTCGACTTGCCGACGACGATCTTGGCGCTATCCATCTCGCGGCCGATGGTCTCGGCGACCGCCAGCACGTATTTGAGGTCGGCCGAGCCGTCCTCGCCGGGCGGCGTGCCGACCGCGATCATCTGGATTTCACCGTGCCGGACGGCGGCGGCGGCATCGGTGGTGAATTTGATGCGGCCGGCGGCATGATTCTCCCTGACGATGCTTTCGAGGCCTGGCTCGAAGATCGGGACGAAGCCCTGGTTGAGGCGCTCCACCTTGCTTTCGTCGATGTCGACGCAAACCACCTGGTGGCCAACCTCGGCAAGCACCGCCGCCTGCACGAGGCCGACATAGCCAATTCCAAACACCGTCAAGTTCATTCGGTTTCATTCCCATCCATGGCCGCGACCCGTTCTCGGTCCGGCCGGTTCAATTCGTCTTTCCCAACTCTTTTACGCTGCATACGAGCGATTCCGGAAACTGGCATGGCTCGCCGAGCGCGGTGAAGGCAACGCGTTCGACCTGCAGCGAAAGCTTGCGGCCCGGATCAGCGAAGGCGCCCATCCAACCCTTCATGGTGTCGCTGCCCCAAAGGCTGAAGAAGATCTTCTGCGCGTGGCTGGGCAGCTTCGCCGGGTCGGTGATGGTGTTCACCAGCTGGCCGTTGACGTACCAGCGCAAACTGTCCTTCTCCCAGACGAAGGCGTAGTCGTTGAAGGCCTTGTCGGTGCCGCCCGGCACCTCGACCAGCTTCTCGTTCTTGCCCTTACCGTCGATATAGGCGTTGACCTGCACCTTGGAGGTGTCCTTGGTCAGGATCTCGAAGTCGATCTCGTCCCAGGGCTGCTTGTCCGACGGGCCGATATAGGTGAAGAAGGCCGCGTTGAGGCCGGAACCGGTGTCGGTCTTCAGCCGCGCCTCATAGGTGCCATAACCAAAGCGCTGCTTGGTCTGGATCTCGCCGCAGGCGAACTCGCGATCCTTCAGCTTCTGTTTTCCGAAGCCGAGCGACAGCACACCGTCTGAAAGCTCGACCAGCCCCTTCGACCAGGTGCAATTCTGGTGGCTGCCGTTGCTCCAGCCGTCGGAGACATACCAGCGAGACTTGTCGAAGCTCTTGAAATCATCGACGAAAGAGGGAGCGGACTGGATATCCTGCGCATGGGATGGAGCCGCAAAGAGGCTGCCGAGAGCAGCCAGCAGCAATCCGCCGATCAAGCCCAACCGCCGCAGGTCGCCTTGCCGGATCTCATGCGCGACGGAGGTTGCGGCAATTGCTGTCGTGGACGTGGTTTTCGGATCTAAATTCATGCCAAACTCACCTTTGTGCTGTGCGTCCCCAACCCAAAGTCGACGTTTGAACCGCTTCCAAACGGGCCAACCTTGGCCTCCTTTTCGAGCCCCCAGAAATCCCTCTCCTGTCCTGCATCATAGCTTTGAAGCTTGCATCATGCCTTTGAAGTAGTCTCACGCCCGGCTGGCGCCCGCGGGCTTGGCGAAATCAGCCGTGGCGGCCGAATCGGACTCCCCACCCGCGTCGAAGACCATATCGAGCGAACGACGCAGTTCCTTCATCAAACCGTGCTGGCGCGACAGCGCCGCGATGCGGCGCTCGCAATTCAGGATCGATTGCGTCAGCGCGCTGACTTCGGATGAGCGCTTCTCGGAAGCGGAGCCGTTTTCCATGGCTTCGACGAGAAAGGCCGCGTTGGTCGCCGTCTTGCGGTAGCGGCTCTCCAGGCCCGTTTTCTCGGCTGCGATCTCGGCGGAGATCTGCTCGAACAGTTTCGCCAGCCGGTCGAGGCGGGCGATGTCGGCCTGCCGGTCGCGGGCAGGATCCCTTGATCTGAAGCCAAATATCGAGGCCATGGGCTTAAATTCCTGTCATCGCCGGCTTACTGCCGACCACTGGCCGATCCCCGCAAGCAGGGCTGAAAAGCTCGTACCGCATCGTCCAACTCCTTTGACGGGAGAGACGTCGGACCAATCCGATCGGGGGCCAATTCGGTTGGTCGTTCGATTTGCTGCACCGCAACATAGACTGCCATCGTCGGAGCCGTGAGGCAACCACCCAATTCGTAAACTCTTAAATCCAGTGGAAATGGTTTGCACAGTGCGAATGCTGTTTGACGGGTGACGCGGGCGCCCCTTACCGCTCCTTGCCCGCACTGGTCCCGGCCATCAGGAAACGCAACGGCGGCACGCGCTTTTGCCTGGACACAAGGCCAACGCGCCGAAACAGCGCCTCCAGCTTGTCGGACGCCACGCCCTGGACGATGGGGACCAGGTTGGATTGACTTGCAAAGGCGTAGGCCGCGGCCGAGGCCAGCCCGCGCTCGGCCTTCACGTCGAGGAAATTGCGCAGCCGGTATTTGTCGCGCACATGCCGCTCGTGCCGCCGCAGCACCGCCCTGGAGCCTTCCGGCAGGCTGTCTATCGCCAACAGCGCCAGATCGGCGTCGGCCAGCCGCTTCAGATCCTGCGTCTTGTGGCGGCCGCTGAGCGAATCAGCGCGTACGATGGCACCGTAGCCGCAGGAACGGATGACCTTGAACCGCGCGCCGTGGGCGACCGCGCGCGCATAGAGTTCGTAGTCCTCGCCCAGCCGCAGGCTTTCGTCGTAGCGCAATCGGTGCCGATCGAGGAAGGCGCGGCTGATCACCGGCTTCAAGAAGCCAAGCTCGCCTCTTTGCACGCGGCGCCTGGAGATGTTGCCTTCGACGAAGCGCTCGAAGTCGAGGAATTCCGGTTCGGCGGCAAAATCCGGAGCGACGATCTTGGTCGCGTCATCAGTCGCATCATCCCTGATGAGCATGATGTTGTCGGCCGCGAAATCCCAGTCGGCGGCGGCAAACAGATTGCGGAACCGGCCCCCGAGGAAGAAGTCGTCGGCATCCAGAATGCTGATGAACGGCGCTTTCGAACCGGCGATCGCGGCATTGCGCGCGAAGGAGGGGCCACGATTGACCTCAAGGCGCATGACCTTGAGCCGGCCGCTGCCGTCGTCGGCGGCGCGGGCGACCTCGGCCGTATTGTCGGTAGAGCCGTCGTCGACGACAACGACCTCCGCCACCTCGGGCTCGCGCAATGCGGACGCGATGGCGACCGCGATCGTGCGTGCCGCGTTTTTGGCCGCGATGATCACGCAGACCTCTGATTTCGTCATCGACATGGGTTAGCCTCTTGCACAGGTTCCGATTTGCCCTCGCCCTGTACGTATTGCAACACCACCGCCATCACGGGCTGGCCGGCCGCTCGAAGATGCGGCGACTGATATCCGCCGACGCTGCCCAGCCGGCTTCGGCCAGGTAGCGGACGGGAGCCCTGCCGCACAATTCCCACAACACCGTTCGCCGCTGCGGCCACCGCAAGGATGACAGCCATGGCGCGATGACCATGTTGAGCAGGTCCTCGTTGCCGATGCGCGACAAAACCGGCTTGGCCCGCTCCGACAGAAGCGTGCCGGTGGCGCCCAGCAGCACATCGGCGGCGCGCAGGCCGAGCAGCAACGTGTCGTCCAGCCCCTGGCTCACCGCTGCATCCAGCACACGCTGCTGATCGGCCTCGCCAAGACGGTTGGCGCTGGCCCTGATATCGCAGACATAGCCGGCACAGGGTTCGCGGTTGAACAGTGCCTTGGCGACGCTGATGCAGGACAGCATCAACGTGTCGGCGGCCGACGTGAACGGCACTTCGGTGCCGGTGATCTCGACCAGCCGCTTGCGCCGCAGGAAACCGTCGGCATCGCGCGGACTGGGCGAGCCGGGCTGCTGGAGGCGGTAATGAAGGTCGACCGTGGACGGCCCGTTGCCACGGATCATGTGCTGCTCGCCAAGGAAGCGGACCCACCAGACGGAGCGTGACTTGCCTGAGACCTCATAGCCGATCGAGCGCAGTGCATTGCGTGCTTTCGCGAATCCGGACGGGGAAACCAGGATGTCGACATCGCCCGAAGGCTTCATGAAATGGTCGTCATAGAGCAGATGCTGCTGGAAGGGACCTTTGAGAAAGACGAAATCGATCTGCCTGTCGCGCAGCGCCCGATGGATCGCCATCGAATCCATGAGACAGGCGGCGTTCATCGACACCGTACGCCGGCGATAGGTGTCGAGCCATTGGAAAAGTACGGCGGGCCTTTCGGTGGCCGGGGCGCGCGACAGCGCTTTCAAAACGAAGGTGGCGACCTTGTTCAGCCTGGCGATATCGGCGACGGCGGCGGCGGAAAGGCTCGGCGTCGACACATTGCCGGCCAGAGCCGCCGCGCCTGAGAAATACAACCGCAGGCAGGCCTGCACATAGGCAATCTCGTCGGCACAGTCGGCGGCGCGCAGTCGTTCATAGGAACTTTCCGGCAAGGCCATTGAGCGCATGGTCTCCAAAATGCGGTTTGCGCGGCGTTTATGCTGCAAGTGCGAAACAAAGCATCCTCAAAAACCTGGACGCCGTAAAGTCTTTCCTTTCGCAGTGCGAAATTTTGCAACCAGAGCGTTTGCCGCGCTTCCTCGATGCGGCGCAACATTCGGCTGAAATTCCGACGCAATCGTGGCGCTACAGTTGATCATCGACACCGGCTGGCTGACAAGAATCCATCATTTTAGACATGCCTAAAAAAGCGTCATCGCCATGAGCTTTTTATGCAAGCAAATTCAATTGCTTAAAGAATCGCCCGTGCTGAAGGCAGACTGCACCGAGCTTCGGCTCGACAGAGGCGGAATCTTGAGCATTTCGCACACGCATGGTGACGCCCGCAACCCGTAATTGATTAACCAGAAGTAAATCCGGCTTGACTCATAAATGTTGCTATGCAGCTATTGCATCGCAGCATGAAAGTGCTGACGGCACTCGACAGGCCGTTTCCAGTCCTCAGTGGAGAGTAAAATGGAACAGAATGTTGAAAAGCATGAGTACGAAACGCCAAGCCTGACGGTCCATGGTTCGATCGAAACCATTACCCAGGGCGGTGGCGGCAGCACGGCAATCGACGCGTCGTTTCCGGCGCACACCCCGATTGGCGATCTGACGTTCTCCTGAGACTAGCTTGGTTCTGGAGGAGTGACGTTGGGCCTCCAGGATTGAAGACCGCAAATGGAGCCGGGGATGAAAATCCCCGACTTTCCGCTTTTTGAACTGACGACGCGTAGACCGTGTGTTGCTAACGAGGTTTTGGCATGAACTGGAACCCATCCGAGCACGATTGCGTAAGGGCCACCGGGGATGCGGTGGCCTGTGAATTCGGCGATGGCCTGGCGCTTCTCAACCTGAAATCCAATATCTATTACAGCCTCAACAGCGTCGGTGCGTTCATCTGGGAGCAGATCCAGGAGCCGAAGTCGATCGCCGATATCCGCAGCGCCGTGCTTGCGCGCTACAATGTCGACGCCGAGCGCTGCAAGGCTGACGTCGACGCCTTGCTTAAGGGCTTCGCCGAAAACGGACTTGCGAGGCTGCACAATGAGGCACTTGTCTAGGCAGGTTCCGCAGAAGGCCATGATCTCGCGGCAGAGACCTGCGATGGACCAAAGACCGAGGCCTGCCAAACGCCGGCCCGGCCGGGGATTGGCCAGGATCCTGTCCCTGAGCGGCTCGGAAGCCCTTTTCCTCTGCCACTGCCTGCTGGTGGTCGCGACCGTCCGGCTGGGGCTGACCTTGTTTTCCTACAACCGTGTTCGCGGCATGGTGACCCGGCTCGACGCGCGCCAGTGCGCCAGCATGGGCGAACTGCGGCTCGTCGCCTGGGGGGTTGCCGCGGCCGCACGGTTCGTGCCGCGCGCCACCTGCCTTACCCAGGCGCTTTCGGGCCAATACATTCTCGCACGCCAGGGCAATGCCTCCAACATCCGCATCGGCATCGAACGCGGCACGGGCGAGCAGTTGAAGGCGCATGCCTGGCTGGTCAGCGACAACCATGTCGTGCTTGGCGGCTCCGTCGATGGTTTCGCGCATCTGGTCGACCACGGCAGCCGATGAGCGGCGTGGTCGGAATCCTGCTGCGACAGGGACACGCTGTAGCGGTCCGGGGACACGCGGTAGCGGTCCGAGGACACGCTGAAACGGTCCGGGGACACGCGCCGGCGGACGCGGCGACCGATATCCAGCGGATGCTGGCCCGCATGCGCCATCGCGGTCCCGACGGAAATTCATGGTGGCTGGACAGCGCCGTCGCCCTTGGCCACGCCTGGCTCAACACCACGGATGAAGCCGGCCCCGGCCCGCTGACGATGGCCGGCGGCAAGCTCGCCATCACCGCCGATTGCCGGCTGGACAATCGCGACGAGCTGATGGCGAGGCTTGGCATACGCGACAGGTCGGTTGCGGACGCCGTATTGCTGATGCGGGCCTATCTGCGCTGGGGCGAAGCCTGCCCCGTGCATCTGCAGGGCGATTTCGCCTTTGCCATCTGGGACGCCGAGCGGCAGCTGCTGTTCTGCGCGCGCGACCATTTCGGGGTCAAGCCATTCTACTACCACGCGGCGGACCGGCGTTTTGCCTTTGCCTCCGAGATCGGGCCTATGCTTGGGCTTGACGGGGTCGGCGCGCGCATCAGCGAGCATCGGATTTCGGGATTCCTGGCCGGGCTTCCCGACGACCCGCAATCCACCCCCTACAGCGATATCTTCAGCCTGCCGGCGCGTCACAGCCTGACGGTCACCGCGCAACAAGTGGTGCTGCGCCGATACTGGCAGATCGAGCCGTCGGCACGACCGCCGCGGTCGGATGCGGCGGAGGAATTCGCGCATCTGTTTTCGCAATCGGTGCGCAATCGCATGCGCGGAAGCCCGTCCGTCGGCGCGATGCTGAGCGGCGGCCTCGATTCCTCCTCGATCGCCTGTGTCGCCGGCCTGCAGAACGCCGCCGAGCGGAAACCCAGGCTGCCGACCTTTTCGCTGGTTTTCGAGAAGGGCTCGTCGATGGACGAACGGGTCTTCATCGATGCGGTGCTCGATCAGCAGAAGACCGATCCGACATTGATCCCCGTCGGCAATTATGCGCCCTTCGCCGAGTTCGAACGGGTGCTGGAGGAACAGGAGGGCACCTTCCTGGCGCCGGGCCTGACGCTGACCCGCGGCATCTACCGGACGGCGGGCGCAAAAGGCGTCAAGGTGCTGCTCGACGGCCATGGCGGCGACGAGGTCGTCTCACAGGGACATGGCCATCTGCACGAGCTTGCCAATGGCGGAAGGTGGCTGGACCTTTGGCGCGAGGTTCGCAGCGCCTCCAACACCTATGGCGACAGCACGCACGGCCTTTATTTCCAGTTCCTGACCCTTTACGGACCGGCCTGGCGCATCGCCAAGGCGAGACAGCTGGCGAACCGTGCCCTCAACAGGATACGCAAGCCCACGCAAATGCAGCGCGGCCGCAGCTGGCGCGACCTGATCAATCCGGACCTGGCCAGGCGGACCGAACTCATCGACCGCTTCCATCGGGCCGGCTACATGCCGCCCGGCGTCCAGGCCAGCGACGCGCTCAGCCATCGCTGGATCCTGTCCAACGGCTATGTGCCGCACTCTTTCGAAGTGCTCGACAAGGCCGCTGCCAATTTCGGCGTCGAGCCGCGCTATCCGTTCTGGGACAAGCCGCTGGTCGAATTCTGCCTGGCGCTGCCGGGCGAGGAGAAACTCAGCCACGGCTTTGGCCGCTACGTGTTGCGGCGGGCGATGGAGGGCATCCTGCCGGCAGCGGTGCAGTGGCGGCGCGACAAGATCGATTTCACCGCCAATCTCGTCAACGGCATGGTGCGCAACCACCGCGACCTCCTGCAACAGCTACTGGTTTCGGATGCCGGCCGTATCGCGCCCTATGTCAACCTGCCGCAGGTGAGCGCCGCCTATGCGCGGCTGCTGCGCCAGCCCGATCAGGCAGCGCCGCTGGATGTCCAGTATGTCTGGCGTTCGGCCTCGCTGTCGTTGTGGCTGCGGCAGGTCCAGCACGGCGGGAGCCCCGCATGATGCCGCGCAACCAGCCGCTCGCCACATATGTCGGCGATCCCCCCCATGGCCGGACCACGAGGGAGCGTCGCTACTACCGGGCTTACGGCCTGACCGTGGCGTCCGACGTGGCGCTGCCCGAGCTGGAGCCGGCGGAGCCGGCTGCGGCGGATATACTGATCGCCATCGGCACGATCGACATGCCGAAGCCTTCGTCCGAGGCCGCGACGATCTTCCGCTTTGAGCCGGACCGGCAATATCTGGCTTGGCATGCCGTCGGCGCCTTCCTGATCAGCGATGCCAGCCGCATCGACATCGAGCCGGCACCCGGCGTGGATGACGCCCTGCTTGCCTTTCCATTGCTTGGGCCGGTGATGGCGCTGCTGCTGCACCAGCGCAGCCTGCTCGTCCTGCATGCCAGCGCCATCGCGGTGGCCGGCAGGGGAGCCATCTTCATGGGCGACAAGGGTGCCGGCAAATCGACCACGGCAAGCGCCATGATCCGGGCCGGTCATCATCTGCTTACCGACGATGTCGTGGCGCTCGATCTCGCCAGGCCGGACGCGCCGATGATCGTTCCGGGCTTTCCCCAGATCAAGCTTGCCGCGGACGCCGCGGCCGCGATCTCGCTTGGCCAGGCGGAGGTGCGGCCGCAAGTGCATCCGGCGATCGAGAAGATGCAGCACCGCCTGCATGGCGCCTTCTCCGGCGGCATGGTGCCGGCGACCAGGATCTATGTCCTCGAGCGCGGTGCGAAGGCCGCGATCACGCCCTTGCCCGGCATTGCCGCCCTGCCGGCGATCATCAAGTTCTCCTATGTGACGCGGTTCGGCCGCGCGGCGCTCCCTGGCGATTTCGCGGCGCTGCATCTTCGCCAATGTTCAGCAATCGCTAACCATATCGGCGTCTTCCGGCTGGAAGTTCCGACCGGCCTCGACAGGATTGGCGAGGCCGTGGCGCTGATCGAAGGCGACCTGGCGGCCGGGGATCTGGCGGCCCCGGACCTCACGACCAGAGAGCTGGCGGCCGGCCGTCGGCGGCGGTGAGCGCAATCATGTCGAAATCTTCGATCCTTCGCCTGTCGCTGTTTCGCGATGTCGCCGCGTTCGGCGCCGTCATCGCCCAGATCGGCGGGCGGCGGACCTGGACGGCACTGCTGTTCCTGATCCTCGGCAGCCTGACGGAAGGCATTTCGATCCTGCTGCTTGTGCCGCTGCTGCACCTGGTCGGGCGCGCCGACCAGGATTTCGCGGTCCGCTTGCCGAACAATGATTTCGTGCGCTGGCTGGTGCCCGAGGGAACGCTGCAACTGACGACGGTGCTGTGCGCGCTGGTCGGGCTCGTTGCCGTGCAGGCAGCATTCAACCGATTCAAGTCGGTCTACATGGCCAGGCTTCTCTTCGATTTCGTCAACCGTTTGCGCATGAACCTGTTCGAGAGCATCGGCAAGGCGCGCTGGGGCGTGTTCTCGCGCATGCGAAGCTCCGATCTCGACCATGCCCTGACCGGCGACATCGATCGCGTCCAGGGCGCCGCCTTCTCGCTTTTGATGCTGGTGCAGATCGCGGTGCTTTTGGTGGGCTATCTCGTGATCTCGATGTTCATCTCGCCGGTGATGACGGCGTTTGCGATCGTCATCGGCATCGTGATGTTCATAGCGCTGCAGCCGTTTCGCGCGCGCGCCACCGCTTTCGGGCGTGTCCTGACCAGCAATCGCCAGGATCAGTACCGCACGGTCTCGGAGTTCCTCGGCGGCATCAAGGTGGCCAAGAGCCTGAATGTCGAGGCCAGCTATTTCGCGCAGTTGCGGTCGACGTTGGAAAAGATGAAGGCCGACAATATCGACTATGTGCGCAACAGCTCGATCGGCACCGCGGTGTTCCAGGTGGCGAGCGTGGTAGGCCTCAGCCTGTTCATCTATGTGGCGCTGGTCCGCTTCAACCTGTCGCTGGCCGAGATTGTCGTTCTGCTTCTCGTCTTCATGCGCATCGCGCCGCGCTTCATGGACATGCAGACGCAGGCCCAGCAGGTGCTGATCAACCTGCCTGCCTATACGGCCATGCGCAGCCTGCAGGCCCGTTTCGAAGCCGAGCGCGAACCCGGCCATGCCGAATCCGGGGATGCCGGCAAGCTGTCGCTCGATACCGGGCTGAACATTCGCGGCGTCTCCTTCGGCTACGACGACGGCTCCGGCAAGGCAGTGGTGAGCGACATCACCTTCGGTCTCCCTGCCGGAAAAGTCACCGCCCTGATCGGCCCCTCGGGATCGGGCAAGAGCACGATCGCCGACATGCTGCTCGGCCTGCTCGAGCCGACCGCCGGCAAGATCCTGGTCGACGGCGTCGAGATCGATGCCGGCAATCGCCGGCGCTGGCGTGATCAGGTGGCCTATGTGCCGCAGGACGTGTTCCTGCTGCATGACACGATCGCGGCGAACCTGCGCCTTGCCGCGCCGCAGGCCAGCGACGACGATCTGTGGATCGCGCTGCGCGCCGCTCATGCCGGTGACTTCGTCGAACGGCTCGACCTGCAGCTCAAGACGGTGGTCGGCGACCGCGGCGTGCGGCTCTCCGGCGGCGAGCGCCAGCGCATTGCGCTGGCGCGTGCGCTGCTGCGCAAGCCGTCGCTGCTCATCCTCGATGAGGCGACCAGCGCGCTCGACTGGCAGAACCAGTCGCTGATCGCCCGGTCGATCGACGGCTTGCGCGGCGCGATGACCATCCTGACCATCGCGCACCGGCCATCGATGATCGCCTTCGCCGACTGGGTGGTGGCGATGGAAGACGGCCGTATCGTGGAGGTCGGCCAGTATCAGCGGCTGAAGGCCAAGCCGGCGAGCCGGCTGTCGAGGATGCTGTCGGGGGAACAATCGGAAACCGAACCCGCCGATGTGGCCTGAGGCCGCGGATACCTTTGCAGGAGCTAATGCAGGCTGCGCCGGGCGTTGCCCAGCTTCTCGCCTTCGGTCACGTCGGGCGCACTCAGCTTTCTCTCAGCTTCGCGCAGCCTGTCGGCTTGCGTCGGCGCACTCCTGGCGATCATGGCATAGACGAGGACGAAATAGCCGGCCTGGATGATACCGGCACAGATGATGACGCGCATCAGCGTCATGCCCAGCGAAGCGCCGCCAAGCCATGACCAGGCGACGACGATTGCAAGAGCGAAAATCATCCCAACGATGAATTTTGGAAGCGACATACCCAACAGCCCATAAACCGGCCCGGGTTATATCAAACGATAGCCCCACCCGAGCGCCGTCCCTTGTCATGCGGGCTTGTAGAGGTGCCCGCTATCGGCCGGTTGCTTCCGGCCTTTCAACCTGTCGCCATTCTGACAGGTATAATTTGCAATTCTATTAAGGCGAGCAGAAGGCGGCAAGGGCAACCGCACATATTTTTGATTGAGCTTGCGCGATCGACTCTGGCATGCTGCAACGCACACCACCGCAATTCACTCAACCTGCAGCCGCCGACCCGTTTCAGTACAATTCCCAATATTATGTAGTATTTTATGTTAATAGTCAGGAACTTTGCGCCTTCCTAAAGCTCTAATATGTGCCATTCCGGGCCTGCGAGAACGCCTTGCCCCAGATTCGCCGCGAAAAGAGCCGCATTTTTTTACGCTTGCCCATTTATTGTCACAATTGTGCTAAACATCCTGAAAAATGTGCATCGCTAGCTTATTATTTAGTCAATTCATGACGTGACTATTTCAGTGGGCCGGGAAATTGTGTGTTGCGCTGCAACATTTTTTTGGTATCGTGTGGTGAACCATTCGTTCAACGCATGGAGTTTCCGCATGAGGGATATTGCCAAGTCGGCCACGGCGGGCTTTTCGCAGGCTGACACCGATTTTCCGCCGCCTATCGGCGGCCTCATCAAGCGCAGCTTCGATATTGTCGGTTCACTGGTTGGTCTGATCGCGCTCAGCCCGCTGTTCATCATGGTAGCGCTGCTGGTCAAATTTTCCGACGGTGGATCGATTTTCTACGGCCATCGGCGAATCGGGCGCGGCGGACGGATTTTTCCGTGCCTGAAGTTCCGCACCATGGTTCCGGACGGTGACAAGGTGCTGGCCGCCTATCTCGCCACCAATCCGGAGGCCAATGCGGAATGGATAGCGACCCGCAAGCTGAAGAACGATCCGCGCGTCACCCGTGTCGGCGCGGTGTTGCGGAAGCTCAGCCTCGACGAGTTGCCGCAGATCATCAACATTCTGCAGGGCGATATGAGCCTTGTCGGGCCTCGCCCGGTGGTGCGCGACGAGCTGGAAATCTACGGCAGCGCCGCCGTCTACTATCTGAAGTCGCGGCCCGGCCTGACCGGCCTGTGGCAGGTCAGCGGCCGCAACGACGTCTCCTACGACAGCCGCGTCGCCTTCGACCGCCACTATGTCGAGAACTGGTCGCTGTTCGGCGACGTGCGCATCATCATCAAGACCGTGCCGGCCGTCTGGATGTCACGCGGCTCCTACTGACCGGACGCCGGGACCAGGCATCCGGCGGCAAGCTCATCGGGCGATGGGGCTAAAACGGATCGGAACGTTCAGTTGAAAAAAGACATGTTCGAAGCTTTTGGCAGCGGCCGCTTTTCCGGCCGCTCTCGGCTTATGGCCACCTGCCTTGCGATGTCGCTCGCTTTTCTTCCCCAGGTCGCCATCTCAGGCGAATACCAGCTCGGCTCGCAGGACAAACTCAACATCCGTATAGCCGAATGGCAGACCGTCGAAGGCACGTTCCGCGACTGGTCGGCGGTGAACGGCGAATACACGATCGGCCCGGCCGGCACGCTGTCGGTGCCTTTCGTCGGCGAGTTGCCGGCGGCCGGCAAGACCACGGCGGAAGTCGCGGCGGCAATCGGCGAGGCACTGCAGCACAAGCTCGCTCTGTCGGACAAGCCCGAGGCCTCGGTCGAGATGGCGCAGTTCCGGCCCTTCTATATTTCGGGCGAAGTGCAGAATCCCGGCCAGTTTCCTTTTGTGCCCGAACTGACGGTGCTGAAAGCGATCAGCGTCGCCGGCGGCATCAGGCGCAGCGCCGATTACGGTCCCCAGCTCGGCAAGGACCTGGTCACCGCCAAGGGCAATTTCGATATCTCCGACGACCAGCGCGTCCGGCTGCTCGTCAGGCGCGCCCGCATCGATGCCGATCTGGCCGGCAAGGCAAGTTTCGAAGCGCCCAAAGAGGTCGAGGGCGATCCGCGGCTGCCGACCATCGTCGCCGACGAAATGACGATCCTGACCGCAGATCAGAAGGCGCTGAAGCTGAAGCTCGAGGCGCTCGACGATCTCAAGAGTGTCCTTCAGTCCGAAATCGAATCACTGCAGAAGAAGATCGTCAACCAGCAGAAGCAGGTCGACCTGGCGCAGCAGCAGCTCACCAGTATCGGTCCGCTGGCGCAGAAGGGACTGGTCGCCAATGCGCGGCTGCTGGATTCGCAGCAGTCCGTCACCGACCTGCAGGGCAAGATCCTCGACTACGAGACGGCCATCCTCACCGCCAAGCAGTCGATCAGCAAGGCGACGCAGGATGCCATCGATGCCCAGAACACGTTGAGCTCGAGCCTCGCCGCCGACCGGCAGCAGACCGAAGCCGACCTGAACGAGGCCGCGCTGAAGGTGAACATGCAGAAAGGCCTGATAGCCCAGGCCAGCGATCCCGCGACGACGGCCGCCATCACCAATGGCCAGCAGCCTACCCTGCTTTATTCGCTGGTGCGCAATGTCGACGGCAAGACCAGCGAAATCGCGGCCAAGGAAGAAACACCGGTGCTGCCCGGCGACGTGATCAAGGTCAAGCTGGCACCGCTGGCCAGCCAATAGGTCGCGGACTTCGGCGCGATCCAGCCGCTCCGTTCCATCGCACAACGAGTTCCAACCTCCACCAGGCCCGTCTGGTGGAGGTTTTGCCATGATGAGCGATCCAGGCCGCGAAATGATAGAGCGTTTCACCGTTTCACGGAAACGGCGAGCCGTTCCATCTCTTTGTTCCGACGCAATTCCCAAGGGAAACCGCCACGCGCTTTTCCCGGAATTGCTCCAGAGCGCGCCGCCTCGAAGGACGGGAATGTCTCGTTGCCGCAAGGCGCTATGCGCCTTTGGGCAACGTGGATGGGCTCATGATGGATCGGCTGCGGCCGGACGGCCGACATGCCGGGGCCAGGCCGGCTCGCCCCTTGCCGCCGCATCCGCCGGCTCGAAGGCCGGCGACCAGCGCGTGCGGGTGACTGGCAGCCGTGCCAGCTTGAAGTAGCTGAAATACATCAGGAAGGAGCCCATAATGTAGGGGTTGAGGACCTCGACCTCGACGAAGGAGCGGATGAGCAGCAACACCATCACGCCGAACAGCACCACCGATTCGGCCTGCCATGCCTTGAAAATCACCGTCGAGACATGGCCGTAGAGCGTTCGCAGCATGATCAGCGAGATCATCACCGCACCGGTAAAGCCGAGTTCGACAAGCGCCTCGACATAGGTGTTGTGGAAATGGAAGCCGGTGCGGGTGGTGATGTAGAATTCATTCCACAGCCGCTCGGCCTCGGCAAAGCCCTGCACCCAATAGGCGGCATAGCCGACGCCGAGGATCGGCGAGCGCTGCGCGGCGTTCCAGCCCTGCTCCCACAGATAGGTCCGCCCGGTGAGCGTCGAATCCTTGCCGAAGAGGCCAAGCACGAAGTCCATGAGCCCGAGATTGAGGGCCACAACGGCCACCACCACGATCAGGCCGGCGCCGACCAGGAAGATCACCCGGCGATAGCGCCGTGACAAAAGCTTGGTCATGGCAAGAAGCGCGATCAGCGCCAGGACCGCCGGTATCGAGGCCATCGACGTGGCGGAATGCGAAATGACCAGCAGGTAGGCCGACAACAGCACGACAGGCACGGTCAGGATGAAACTCAGCCGGCCACGCCGCAGGAAAGCGAGGAACACCACGGAGAAATAGATGCCGAGCGAGCCGACGAAGCCGATCTGGTTCTTGGAGGCAAAAGCGCCGACGAAATTGTAGGTGCCGTCAAGGACGTCCTCGGAATAGGCCCCGACCTTGAGCGAATAGAGCATGACGAAGAAAATCCCGACCAGGGCGCCGAGCGTCAGGGTGCGCACGCTGACGGTGCGCGCCGCGACATAGGCACAGGCGATGTGGGACAGGTACTGGACCGCCGTTCTGGCGGTGACGCCGGGCGCCTGCGACCAGAAGATGGAAAAACAGATATAGGCCGCGAACAGCAGCGGCAGCCAGGCGCTGGAGAGCTGGCGCAGGAAGCGCCGGTAGTCGACCAGGACGAGCGGAAGCCAGACGGCGTAGTAGGCCAGGATCAGCACCTGGCCGAAAATGACGGAATAGGAGAACGCCCAGATCGAAACGGCAACGGCAAAAGCGCCGTAGACCGAGTTCTTCTCGGGATCGACCAGCAGGGACTTTGGAATTTTCATCTCAGAGTCCGGTCGGAGCGGCCCAAGACCAGCAAATCCGGCAGGCGGCAGGCCAGCCGGCATATCCGCAAAGAGGGGCGTGCAATAAACGGCATCTCCATTGTGCAGTGCAATATAACCTATGGCACCGCATGCTCAATGGCAAATCCGGTCACCTTGTCTTACATCAGGGCAGTTCACCGTTTCACGGAAACCGCGAACCGCTCTAACTCTTTGTTTTGACGCTATTCCGGACGGAAAACCGTTCACACTTTTCCTGGAATTACTCTAGCGGACGGCGAGAGGGCAGCCGGTGGCCCCGCCCGCGACAGCCGCCTGCATCAGCAACAAGAACGCTACCACAGCGCTCCGCCGGTGATCTGGATGTTTTCCATGGCGATGCCCTTGGCCAGATCCGAGCACAGGAACACCGCCAGTGCGGCGATCTTCTGCGGCTGCAGCATGCTCTGCTGCGGGTTGCCCCTGGCGATCTCGGCCGTCGCTTGCTGCGCCGTGCGCCTCTTGCCCTCGCGCTCGACGACCTGCGTCACGTTGCGGCGCATCAGTTCGGTCTCGACCCAGGTCGGGCCGATCATGACGCAGGTGACGCCATGCGCCACCCCTCCGGCGAAAGCTCGACATCACCACCGAGCGGGAGCTGTTTTTGCAGTTCTTTCAGCACCGATAGCGCCCCTGCTGGCCTACCAATATCCCGTTGGGCGAGCCCGATCCCGCCTTGAACTTGGTTGCCGTTGACTTCACATTCGCCACCGATTGGGAGGAAGATATATGTTGAACTTCGCGGGACGCTTCGCTGGCCGGTCAGCCGTCATCACCGGCGGAGCCTCGGGCATCGGCCTGGCGGTCGCACAACGGATCGTCGAGGAAGGCGGGCGCGTCTGCGTCTGGGACCGTGATCCGGCCCAGATCGAACAGGCGAAAACTCTCATCCCTGGCCTGCATGGTGTCGCCATTGACGTCGCCGATGCCGCCGGCGTCGAAGGCGCCGCCGCAAGGACGATCGAAGCGCTTGGCGGCGTCGACATTCTGGTGACCAGCGCGGCCATCACCGGACCGAACATGACAACCTGGGCCTATTCGACCGAGGATTGGCAGAAGGTCATCGACATCAACATCAACGGCGTCTTCTACTGCAACAAGGCGCTGGTGCCGCACATGCTGGAACGCAATTATGGCCGCATCGTCAACATCGCCTCGATCGCCGGCAAGGAAGGCAATCCCAACGCTTCCGCCTACAGCACGTCCAAAGCCGCCGTGATCGGGCTGACCAAGTCGCTCGGCAAGGAACTGGCCAAGACCAAGGTGACGGTGAATTGCGTGACGCCGGCGGCTGTGCGCACAGCGATCTTCAAGCAGATGAAACAGGAGCACATCGACTTCATGCTGTCCAAGATTCCGATGGCGCGCTTTGGCGAGGTCGAGGAAGTGGCGGCGCTGATCTGCTGGATCGCCTCGGAAGAATGCTCGTTCACGACCGCCGCCGTCTTCGACGTTTCCGGTGGCCGCGCCACGTATTGATCCGGGCCGGAACATCCCCACATTGGCCGGTGCAACTACAAATCCGCGTGACGAGGCAACGATCGGAACTGGACAGGCTTATAGTCGCTGACGTCTGTATTGGCGACAGAACAGGGTTTGAGGGAAAGCCATGACACGACGAGACAGTTTGGCGATGACCGATGGCCGCCGTGCCGACGCCGGGAGATCGACAGGGCCCACGGCCATCGGGCTGGAGATTGCATCGCTTGCCTGAAGCAGAGCCCGCAGCGCTGTCCGATGACGAACTTCTGGACCGCTACCAGCGCGCGGCCTTCGGCTATTTCCTGGAGAATGTGAACCCCGACAACGGGCTGGTCGCCGATACATCGCGGCCGAATTCGCCGGCCAGCATCGCGGTCGTCGGTTTCGCCCTCTCCTGCTATCCGATCGGCGTCGAACGCGGCTGGATGACGCGCTCGGCGGCGGTGGAGCTCACGCTTGCGGCGCTGCGTTTCTTCTCGGCCAGCCCGCAAAACGGTGGTGATGGCGTCACCGGCCACAAGGGTTTCTACTACCACTTCCTCGACATGCGCACCGGGCTGCGCGTCTGGCGCTGCGAGCTGTCGATGGTGGACACCGCCTTGCTGATGGCCGGCATATTGGTGGCCGGCGCCTATTTCTCCGGCGGGAATGAGAAGGAGGCCGAAATCCGGCGACTGGCCGAAGCACTCTACCGGCGCGTCGACTGGCGCTGGGCGCAAGGCAGCAGCCCGACCTTGCGGCAAGGCTGGAAGCCGAAGAGCGGTTTTCTCCACTATGGCTGGGAAGGCTATAACGAGGCGACCATCCTCTATGTGCTGTCGATGGCCTCGCCGGACAGCCCGACTTCCGACGACAGTTACGAAGCCTGGACGGCAACCTACCAGTGGGAAAACATCTACGGCCATGACGTGCTCTATGGCGGTCCGCTGTTCATGCATCAATTCTCGCATGCCTGGATCGATTTCGCCGGCATCCGCGACGCTTTCATGCGCGAGAAGAACTCGGACTATTTCGAAAACAGCCGCCGCTCGACCTATCTCCACCGCGACTATGCCCGCCACAACCCCTATGGCTTCGACGGCTATGGCGAGAACCTTTGGGGCCTTTCGGCCGGAGACGGGCCGGGCGGCTTCCGCGCCAGTGTGGAGCGACGGAGGCACCGGTTTTCGGGTTATGCCGCGCGCGGTGCACCGTTCGGGCCGGATGACGGGACGATCGCGCCATGGTCCTATCCAGCGTCGCTGCCTTTCGCGCCTGACATCTGCCTGGCAGCCATGCGTCATCTCGGCGAGCGCTATCCGCAAGTGATCGACAATTTCCGCCTGCCGAGCGGCTTCAATCCGACCTTGGCCAACCGGCGAAAATTCGGCGGCAACGGCTGGGTGTCGGAAGGCCATTACGGGCTGGACCAGGGCATTGTGGTGATGATGATCGAGAACCACCGCTCGCGCCTGATCTGGGAGCTGATGCGCTCCAATCGGCACATCCGCCGCGGCCTGGACAAAGCGGGTTTCACCGGCGGCTGGCTGGCACAGCCGGCAGGCTCCGCATCGGGAGTCTACGATGGCGCGTGAACAGACAAGGGCGGCCACCTTCCCTGTCGACCGCAACGACGTCGACCTGGTCCGAGGCGCGCATCCGCCTCACTGGAAGAACCCTACGCCCGACGGCCCCTACAATCTCGTCGTCATCGGCGCCGGACCAGCCGGGCTGACCGCGGCGCGCGACGCCGCAAGCCTTGGCGCGAAAGTTGCGCTGATCGAGCGCGGGCTGATCGGCGGCGCCTGCATCAATGTCGGCGGCATCCCGTCGAAGTCGATCATCCGTACGGCCCGGCTCTATGCCGACATGCGCGATGCCGAGAATTTCGGCGGCGACACGCCGGCGCGTCTTCCGGTCGACTTCGAACGGGCCATGATGCGGATGCGGCAGATCCGGCAGCGGCTCAGCCGTGCCGATTCGGCCGCTGCCATCACAGCCGAAGGCATCGACCTCTATTTCGGCGAAGCGCGCTTTGGCGGACCCGATACGGTGTTGGTCGCCGGCAAGACGCTGCATTTCAAGAAGGCCCTGGTCGCGACCGGCGCGCGTCCCAGCGGGCCGGCGATCCCTGGACTTGCCGAGGCCGGCTATCTCGACAATGAGAGCATGTTCAACCTCACGCGACGTCCCGAGCGGCTCCTGGTCATCGGCGGCGGGCCGCTTGGCTGCGAGACGGCGCAGGCCTTCTGCCTGCTCGGCGCGAAGGTCATCCTGGCGCAGAGCGATCCGATGTTCCTGCCCGGCGAGGAACGCGACGCCGCGCAGATCCTATCGGACGCGCTGGCGCGCGAGGGGGTGGAGGTACGCCTGAACACCGAGGTGGTGGCGGTGCGCGAGGAAGGCGGCAAGAAGCTCGCCGACCTTCTGCGGGACGGCGACACGACAACGATCTCCGTCGACGAGATCATCACCGGCGTCGGCCGTTCGCCCAATGTCAGGGATCTCGGGCTGGAAGAGGCCGGGGTAGTGTATGACGCCAGCGGCATCAAGGTGGACGATCACCTCAGGACGACCAATCCGCACATCTACGCGGCGGGCGATGTGTGCCTGGAGTACAAGTTCACCCATACCGCCGAGGCAACGGCACGTATTGTCGTGCGCAATGCCCTGTTTCGCGGGCGCGAAAGGCTCAGTGACCTCGTCGTTCCCTGGTGCACCTATACCGATCCGGAGATCGCCCATGTCGGGCTCTATCCAATCGAGGCGCGGCAGAACGGCATTCCGGTCAAGACCTATACGGTGCTGATGCATGACGTCGCCCGCGCCGTGATGGACGGCGAGGAGGAAGGGTTCGTCAAGATCCATGCCCGGGAGGGATCCGACCGCATCCTGGGGGCGACGGTCGTCGCGGCCCATGCCGGCGAGATGATCAATGCGGTGACGCTTGCCATAAGGTCCGGCATGGGATTGCAAGCCCTGGCCGACGTCATCCATCCCTTCCCGACGCAGGCACAAGGCATCAAGATGGCGGGCGATGCCTACAGGCGAACCCGGTTCACCTCCTTGCGCAGGCGTCTGGCGGCGCGCTGGCTGGCCTGGTCGAGGCGATGAGCCTGGCCGCGCGCCGAGGACTCGGGGGCGCGGCGGACTCAAAATATCCAGTGCTTGACGAAAGCCTTGTTCAGCTAAACAAGGTGGCGCTGATGCCTGTAGTCACGGAATCGTTCTGAATGCCATCCGAATTGGACCCCCTGCCTGGCACAAAGCCCCAGGCGTCAGCATTGAACGGCACAGGCGCGCAACCAGCTGTCTGCCAGCCCGGGCGGGCGACCCAGAAGCGTACGCTGGTCGTGTCGCACGACCCGGGCTTTCCGCCGGCTTCAGGCGCGGATCTGAGAAACTATCGCAACGCCGAAGCGGCCGCCAGGTTCGGACCGGTGTGCCTGGTTTCGGTGAAGCCGAACAATGCAAGGAATGCGCCTGATCCATTGATCCGGGTCGAGGCCCTGTCGATCGAGGGGGAGCCTCGCACGGCCTCGATCGGTTGGTGGCGCTCAAGGGTGGAGAATCGCATACCGCGTTCCGCGCTGACCCGGCTTGAAGCACTCGTCCGTGAATTCCGCCCTGACACCATCATTGTCGAGGGGGTCGGCCTGTTCAAGCTGCTGCGGCCGCTGCGGCCGCTGGCGGAGCAGCTCATTCTCGACATGCACAATGTCGAGTCCGACCTGGCCGGACAGATCAGGCGTCTCAGTGCCAAGCGAAGCGCGGCAGCATTCGGCGTCCGGTTCCTCGAGAGAAAAGCACTGTCCCTTGTCGACAGGGTATGGGTCTGCTCGAACCTCGATCGCCAGAAGCTGATGACGCTTTCCCGGCACAAGATCCCGATCGACGTTGTTCCGAACGGAATTCCGCAGCCCGGGGACAGTCGCGCGCGCCTGCCCGCCGAGCCGCCGACCGACAACGGCTTTCCGGTGATCGTGTTCATCGGCCATCTCGCCTACCCGCCAAACATCGATGCCGCCCAGCGGCTGGCCAGTGTCATATTGCCCCGTATCCGAAACGCCCTGCCGGATGCCAGGCTCGTCCTGGCGGGACGCACCCCGCGACCGGAAGTGCAGGCATTGGCCAGCTTGCCTGGTGTGGAGCTCATCGAAGATCCCGCGGATGTCGCGCCGCTGTTGTCCAGCGCGCATCTCACCATCGTCCCGCTGACGGCGGGTGGCGGCACACGCATCAAGATCCTGGAAGCAATGGCCGCGGGCGTGCCGGTGATCGCCACGCCGATCGCGGCCGAAGGCCTGGATCTGGTCGAAAATGACGAGGTGTTGCTGTCTCAATCCGACGAAACGCTTGCCGAGATGACCATCGGACTCTGTCTCGATCCCGAACGCAGGGCGCGGCAACGCCTTCGGGCGCATCAGGCGGTATGGGCAAGGTTCGGCCCGCAAGCGATCCGCGATGCCGTTCGTGACGGGCTTGGACCAAACGGCGCTGCTGGATGATTCCGGCAATCCTGCACCAGACCTGGAAGAGCGACGCCATTCCCGCGCGCTTCCAGGCATATGCAGACAGCTGGAAGCGGCACAATCCGCACTGGACGGTGATGTTCTGGAGCGACCGGATGCTGCTCGAATTCGTGGCCGAGCACTACCCTGATTTCCTGTCGATGTTCTGCGGCTACACGAGGGGCGTGCAGCGCTCGGATGCGGCCCGCTACATGCTGCTGCATCATTTTGGCGGGGTCTATGCCGACATCGACTGCGAATGCGTCGCGGCCTTCGATCCCATCATGGATGAGACCCGTGTCGTGCTGTGCAAGGAGCCGGCGTCGCATGCGGCCGTCCAGGCGGATTTCCGGGGCCTGCCCTATCTTCTGTTCAACGGAACAATCGCCAGCCCGCCCAGGCATCCGTTCTGGATGCATGTCCTGGCCATGATGCCCGGGCTCGCCGGCGCCAAGGACGTGCTCGACGCGACCGGTCCCTGCCTTTTGACCTCCGCCCAGCGCAGCTACGGCGATCAGGAAGCCTTGGCCATTCACCCTTCCGGCCTGTTCACGCCGGTGACGTCCGCGGGGAGCATGGAGCGTGAGGCCGGCGACGATACTGCGGCACTTTCGATCCATCACTGGGCCGGCACATGGTGGATCCCGGAGCCGCCACCGAGATGGACGACCAGGCTGCGCAATCAAGCCTATCGGCTCCGGTTCCAGCTGACGCGCGGCGCGTATCTGGATGAGGCCGAGGCCAAAGCCGGCGTCGACAAGGCGGTTCTGGCGGCGCCGCCGCCTTCAGGCCAGAACATCGCCGTTCTGGTGCCGCTTCGCGACGCCGCCGACCTCATCCAACCCTTTCTCGATGCGCTGGACGGGCTCGACTACCCCAAGGACAGGCTCAAGCTGGTCTTCTGCGAAGGCGACAGCCTGGATGGCAGCTGGGAACGGCTGCAGGCCGCGACGGCGGGACTGGCCGGCAAATATCGCGATATCGTGCTGCTGCAACGACATGTCGGCACCAGGCTGGACAGGGCAAAACGGGCCAAGCCGAGGATGCGACGCGTGAGGCGCGGCGCGATTGCCAAGGTGCGAAATTACCTCATCGACCACGGGCTGAAGGAAGACGACGACTGGGCGCTGTGGATCGATATCGACGTCTGGCGCTTTCCCGGCGATGTGCTGAACCGGCTGATCGCCACGCGGCATCGCATCGCTGTGCCCAACTGCGTGAAGATCGCCGGCGGCAGCAGCTTCGACCTCAACAGTTTCGTTATCCGACGGCAGACCAGGGATTATCGCTATTACCGCGAGATACGCGGCGGTCTGCACCAGCCTCCCAGGGAGACACCATATCGATATCACCTGAGCGATGTCAGGCATCTCGACATCATCGGCCTCGATGCGGTCGGCGGGACCATGCTTCTGGTCGATGCCGCTCTGCATCGCGGCGGCCTTCGCTTCCCTGAAATTCCCTACCGCGACCTGATCGAGACCGAAGCCTTTGGGGTGCTCGCCAACGATCTCGGCATCCGGCCGGTCGGCCTGCCGAAGCTGGAGATCCTACACGTCCCCTGGTGAAGCGGCAGCCTGCCGAAGTTCCTGCCTGAGGGGTTCCAGATAGGCCTGCGGCCGCAGGCGCCGCCACAAATATTCCCGGTCCGTCAGATGCGCGGCCTTGCCGATCCAGCGCTGTGGCGCTTCTGGATCCCTGACCTCGTGCCAATCCTCGACAATGATGACCGGCAAGCCTTCGTAGAGAGGATCGAGCGGCGAGGTCTTGGTCACCACGATGCACCCGAGATATAGCAGCTCCCATGTGCGGTGGCAGTCGAGGCCGTTTCCCGTGGTCGAAAGCACGAGCGGATATTGCGAATACAGCTGCCAGATGCCGCGCTGCGAAACGCGTCTTTTTAGGAAGTCGACATGCGGGCATCCGTCCAGGACATCAAGCAATTCCCGACGCTCGCTCGAGCCGCTGCTGACGCTGAAATCACAGAATATCCTGGGCTGACGACGATCCGCATTGCCTTGCCGGCCGCGCAGGGTTTGCAGTTGCCGCACCAGTCCGGCAGGCGTCGCAAGGGAGCGTGGCGTATGGAGGTCCAGCCCGATCGGGAACGGATTGATCCGGGGATGAACGCCATCGCAGTTCTGGCTGTACCAGGACACCAGATAGGGGTTGGCGAGAAGCCGCTCGACGGTGTCCTTCGCCAGGTCCGACGGCACCGAGGCATCGCCGTCTGTCGTCAGCAGGATGAAGGGAGCCTTGATGGTCGGCAAGACGACCCGGGTGAACGTATCGAGGTCGCAGTTTCGCCGCTCCCTGGCCAATGTGCTCAGCCGCACCCAGACGATGCCGTGCGCGCCACTGTAGTGGTCGCGGAAAAAGGCCTCGCTCTGCGTCGATTCGGTCGGCGCGTTGCGATACCACTCGGGTCCGGCGAAGTCGCAGAAGCAAGCGATGCCTTGCGACCACAGCACGGACGGAACGCCGAGAGATCTCAGCGCCCAGGACCGCACCGCCTTTTTGAGTTTTGCCCGCCAACGCGACATGCCCATCGGCAAGGCTTAGCCCAGACACCGTCGCGCCTGCAATGTCCCAGTTCCCGCCCGAACGTCAGCCGTGGAGTTCCCGGGAAATCGGCGGGCCGACCGAAAATCCGGAGAATGTGACCTCGAAACCCTCGCGCTGCGGCGAACAGCACATCATGCCGACATCGACCGTCTTCGAGATCGGAAAATAGGCGAGCCGCACCGGCTTCCAGCGACCGTCCGAAGTGTCGAGATACTGGACGCGGATCGCCTCGCCGTGGCGGGTCAGACGGATGCTGACCCCGTTCGGACCGGCATGAATGGCGACCAGCGACCAGTCCGATGTGTCGTTGGTGACGACGACGGAGAAATAGGCAAGGCCGTCGGTGTATTCGATGCCAGCCTTGATCCAATGCGTTTGGCCGAGCCGGACCATCAGTCCGGCCTGGTCATAGAGCACCTTGTAGTCGCCCTTGACGGTGACTTCGGCGGTGAAATCGCCCTCGACCGGCCGATGCAGGAAATGGCCGTTGTCGCGCCAGAAACCGTAGAAGGTCTCGCGCCAGAAATCGGTCTCCTTGCCGGTGCGCACGCGCACCGCATCGCCGTCGATGGCGTGATGCGGCGGCGGGTTGAGCCAGGTCAGGCCCTGCAATGTCATCGCCTCATGCCGGTTCCGTGGTGAAGGTCGCCGGCCCGACAGGCCGGCGCCCGATCAGCCCGCGAATGTATAGGCGGTCTTTACCGTGGTGTAGAACTCCATGGCATAGCGGCCCTGTTCGCGCGGGCCGAAGCTCGAGCCCTTGCGGCCGCCGAAGGGAACATGGAAATCGACGCCCGCCGTCGGCAGGTTGACCATCACCATGCCGGCCTCCGAATTGCGCTTGAAGTGGGTGGCATGTTTCAGGCTCGTGGTGCAGATGCCCGAGGTGAGCCCGAAAGGCGTGTCGTTGGCGACGGCAAGCGCCTCGTCAAAATCCTTGACGCGGATGACGCTGGCGACTGGGCCGAAAATCTCCTCGCGCGAGCTGCGCATGCCATTGGTGGCTTCGGTCAGCAGGGCCGGGCTGAGGTAGAAGCCGGGCGTCTTGCGGTCGAGCCGTTCGCCGCCGAAGGCGAGCGTGGCGCCCTCCCTGACGCCGATGGCGATATAATCCTCGTCCTGCTTCAGCTGGGTCGCGTCGACGACCGGGCCAATCTGGGTCTGCGCATCGAGCGCATCACCGATCACCAGCTTGCCCATCCGCTCCTTCAGCGCATCGACGAAACGGTCATGGATACCTTCGGTCACGATCAGCCTGGACGAGGCGGTGCAGCGCTGGCCGGTCGAGAAGAAGGCGCCGTTGAGCGCGCAATCGACGGCGACCGCGAGATCGGCGTCGTCGAGCACGACCAGCGGGTTCTTGCCGCCCATTTCGAGCTGGAACTTGCGCATATGCTCGACACTTGCCGCGGCGACGCGTTTTCCCGTGCCGACCGAACCGGTGAAGGTGATGGCGTTGACATCGGGGCTATCCAGCATCGCCTGGCCGACCACCGAGCCCTTGCCCATCACGAGGTTGAGCACTCCCTTGGGCAGGCCGGCGCGGTGCAGGATATCGACGATGGACCAGGCGCTCTCCGGAACCAGCTCGGCCGGCTTGAAGACGATGGTGTTGCCATGGGCGAGTGCCGGCGCGATCTTCCAGGCGGGGATGGCGATGGGGAAATTCCACGGCGTGATGATGCCGACCACGCCGACAGCCTCCCGGGTGATCTCGACGCCGACGCCCGGCCGCACGCTCGGCACCATCTCTCCGGTCAGGCGCAATGTTTCGCCGGCAAAGAAATCGAATATCTGGGCGGCGCGGATGGTCTCGCCAATGCCTTCGGCCAGCGTCTTGCCTTCCTCACGCGCCAGATTGCGGCCGATCTCGTCCTTGCGCGCCATGATCTCGTCGGATGCCTTTTTCAGCACCGCATGGCGGGCCAATGGACCGGAGCGGGACCATGAAGGAAACGCCGCCTTGGCCGCCGCGATTGCCTGCTTGGCCTGGTCGACCCCAGCCGAGGCATATTCGCCGACGACGTCGCCGGTGTCCGAAGGGTTGATGTTGCGGGAGCCGGCATCGCCGACCCATTCGCCATCGATGAGGTTCTTTCGAAACTGTGCCATATCTGGTCTTTCCTGCTGGTTGGCCGCGCGGCGGCATCTGTGTGAACTGGTATTTGCCAGACAAATGCCCTGCGGGAAAGCACGCACTGGTCGAACAGCCGCGACAAAAATCCCCGGGCCAGCCGTTGCAGCCAGCCCGGCTGGTATCCGCGGAGCGTTGTTTCCGACCAGGCGAGTTGCCCTGCACACCTATGTCCATAGCCTTGATTTGGCTGATGCGGCGTGTCATGCGTCGTACAGATGGCAGCACTCGAAACGACGATCCAGCGCGCCGGCGCCACCGGCAACATCAAGGCCACGCGTGAAGACTGGCTGAAGTTGGCGCTTGAGACACTGATCTCGGATGGTGTCGAACGCGTCCGCGTGCTGACACTTGGCCAGCAGCTCGATGTCTCGCGATCCAGCTTCTACTGGTATTTCAAAAGCCGCCAGGATCTGCTCGACCAGCTGCTGGACTATTGGCGGCAGACCAACACAAGGTTCATCGTCGAGCGCGCCTCGCGGCCTTCCGCGACCGTCATCCGCGGCGTGATGAGCATTTTCGAATGCTGGGTGGACGAAAGGCTGTTCGATCCCCGGCTGGACTTCGCGATCAGGGCCTGGGCCCGGCGCTCACCCACCATCAGGCGCGCGCTCGACGAGGCCGACGAGGAGCGCGTCAATGCCATACGCGACATGTTCAAGCGTCATGGCTATGAGGACGAGGACGCCTTCGTGCGCGCTCGCGTCCTCTATTTCATGCAGATCGGCTATTACTCGCTTGAGCTCAATGAGCCGATGAGCACCCGTCTCGCGCACGTCGCCTCCTATCTGCGCAGCTTCACCGGCCAGGAGCCTCCGGCGGAAGATGTCGAGGACTTCGCTCGATACGTCGAGAAGACGCTTTCTGGCAAACGATAGACGCAGTCGCCGGCCGGCCCTGACCCGACAGTTTTCCAGACGCGATCCGTAGAGCGCGCACCCCCCATTGCCAGCATCGCGCAAGGGTTCGACTGTATGATCTCCATTCATGAATCGAATTCGCAGTTTTGCCGGAGCAATTGCCGATCATGGTCCAAAAGCATACGAGCCGGTCATCCCCCCATCCCTGGATCGACACTGTCTGGCAAACCGTGTGTTTAAGAGACGGGATTTACAAAGCCACACCGGACGGTTCGTGGGATCTGATCCGCAGCGTCGCGCCTGACGGGATTTCCGTGGTGTTCTTGAGCGGCCAGGCAACCGAGCCGGTCGACGTGCCATATGTCGAGGGTGAGCACTCGGTTGTCATCTCATTTGCCGCCCATGTCTATCTTGCGCGCGACATGGAGGTGCGAACCGGCGCGGCGGTCCGTTTTCTGGGTGTAGAAGGGGACGAATTTCTATTGGATGGCGTGGAACTGCCGTTACCGACTTTCCTGAACGCTGAAGCTCTTGTCGACGAGATGATCGCGGCAGGGCTGCTTGCGTCCGACGACGTCGTGGCCAGCGCCTTTACCGAGAAGCCCAAGGCCGCCTCCAAACGCTCCGTGCAACAGCATTTCAAAAACACCACCGGCATTACGCAGAAGGATTTCCAGTTAATCCGCCGCGCCCAGGAAGCGGTTCGGCGTTTGAAAGCCGGCCATAGTGCCACAGCCGTGGCTTTCGATCTTGGCTATACGGATCAACCGCACATGATCAAATCCATAAAGAGGATCATGGGTTCTCTGCCCTCAAACCTCGATGCGGTTCACAAGATCTGACGCCGGGCGAAGGTTTCGCCCGGCGGATTCACGGCGCTATTTCGTGACGAGTGCGGCGAATTGCTTGATGTCTTCGACATAGAATGCGGGATCTTCCCACGCGGCGAAATGGCCCGCTTTCTCCATATCGTGAAATTGCGCGACATTTCCCGAGGTCTGGCGGTCCGCCCATTCGCGCGGCAAGCGAACGCCGCCCGGGATCGGCACTTCGGTCGCCACCGCCACCGGCACCCCCGTGTTGTTTCCCTTGATGGTCGGCTGCTGCATCGCGTTCTGATTGTAAATGCGGAAGGACGAGGCCGCCGTTTCCGTCAGCCAATAGATCATGATGTTGGTCAAAAGCTCGTCGCGACCAAATCTGGCGTCGGCCTCATCGCCGACCCCCATCCCGGCCATGAAGCTCATGATCCATGCGGCAAGTCCGACGGGCGAATCGTTCATGGCGAAGGCGATGCTTTGCGGCTTTGTCGCCTGGACCAGATTAAAGGCGCCGTGCATGAAGAACCATTGCTGGATCGCGCCGGCATAACCTTGCTCCGGCCCGCTGAGGGCGCCAAAATCCGTGGTCTGGTCCGGGTAGCCCACATCGGTCAGGTGGGAGCCGATAAGCTTGTCCGGGTGGCGCTGCGCCAGCGACATGGCGATTACCGACCCCAGGTCACCGCCAGCCACGATGAAGCTGTCGTAACCCAGGATGTCATTCATGAGGTTTGCAAAAATGTCGGCCACCTTGTCGGCGGGCAGAGCCGTTCTGCCGGAGAAGCCGGTCCCCGGAATGGACGGCACGACGACGTGAAACTCCTCCGCCAGGGCATCCACGACCTTGTGATAGCGGTAAAAACTGTCCGGCCAGCCATGCAGCAGAAGGATTGCCGTCGCGCCCTTCTTTCTCGACGGCTGATGGACGAAATGGAGGTCGATGCCCTCGATATCGACCTTGTAATTCGGCAATGCGTTCAGGCCCGCTTCGGCCTTTCGCCAATCATAGTCATGGAGCCAGTAGTCGGTCAGCTTCTTCATGTAATCGAGATTTGTGCCAGTCATCCATCCCGCTCCGGCGGGCTCATCCGGCCAGCGGGTGTGGCTCAGGCGCGTCGTGAGATCGGCGAGCTGGTCATCGGAAACGGCAATCTTGAACGGGGTCGGCTTGGCCATTGTCGTGTTCTCCTGTGAGAAGGCGCTGCGATCGGCGAGACCGCCGAGAAGGGCTGCCGCGATGAGGCTTTTGGCAAATTCGCGGCGGTTCATTCTCGCAGCTCCTTGTTCTTTTTCGATGGAGCCAAAGTATGGGAACGGCGGCAGCGCGGATTGTAAATTTGCGCAATTCATCCGGACGAGACGAGCACGCGACAGGTCTCATTCTCGCGCCCGTTGAGGCATGAGGGATGCACGACGAAACGGTATGCGGTGCGGCGTTCCGCCACCCGGCAACAGAGGATGGAGGCTGACGAATATTCCGCTTTTCTAGAGGGTGAACGACCAGAACAGGCAGGCGAGCGTCGCGGCGGCGAAGACCACGAAGAACAGGCTGCGCAACAGCACGTTGCGGCGCAGTTCGTTCATGACGAAGTGACAGCCGACGATGGCGACGGCAAACAGGAACCGCCAGTTCAGCAAGGCCAGGAGAGCGCTGCCCTGGCCGAAGGCCCATCGGGCGAGAAGGCCGCCGACGATGGTGGCAAACAGCGCGATCACCGTCCAGAAGATCGCGTCGGCCGCATGGGTAAGGACGATGCTGGCCGCGCGGATCGGCAGGATCATCATCAACAGCGCGCTGAAGAAGAAGACGGCGGCGAGCGGAATGAAGGTTCCGGCATCGGCGATGCCGTCGAGCCGCCTGACGCCGATCGCGCCATAGGGATAGCCGTGACGGGCCACCGCCAGGCTCAGCGCCATGAGCAGGGCGGTCAGCACGGCAACGAGTGCGAAGGTCGTGAGGGCTTTGCTCATGGTGTTCCTGTCCCGGACGAATCAGACAGGAACTTTGTAGCGGGCGGTCGTAAATTGCACGTAAGCGACGGCACCACCGGTGCCGATTTCAATCGGTGAAATCCGCTGTCGGGCCGCTATTCGGCGGCGACCCTGCCTGTCGAGCGATTGGCCAGCACGAAGCCGACCTCATCCACCGCCTGCGCCGCGCGCTTCAGGATCGCCTCGGAGCGCAGCACGCCGTCGGTGAAATCCTTGTCGGTGGCATAGACGGCTGTCGGCAAGGCAAAGGCCTCGAAGAAACCGAACAGCGGCCGCAGCTGATGCTCGACGATCAAGGCATGGCGCTCGCCGCCACCGGTCGCTGTCAACAGGACGGGCTTTCCGCGGAGTGCTGCCGGGTCGATCAGGTCGAAGAAGTGCTTGAACAGGCCGGTATAGCTGCCCTTGTAGGTCGGCGAACCGACCACCAGCGCATCAGCGGCGAGGATCTGCGCCAGGATCGGCTGCGCCTGGCTGTCGAGGTCGCGCGCCCACCGTGCGCTGCCGAGCGATGGACCGAGATCCTCGACATCGTAGGTGACAGCCGACAGGCCATGGCGCGCGGCGATGTCCCTGGTGACCAATTCGACGAAGGAGCGCGTCTTTGACGGCCGGGTGATGTTGCCGGAAAAACCGACGACTGTGGGGTTTGACATGGCAGTGGGCCTCTCGGATGTCGAAGTTGGAAATGGCGGGCCACATGGCCCGCCGAGGGAAATCAGCTCCAGGCGTGCAGCGGCGGGTTTTCGCCATTGAGGAAATATTTGCCGAGAATCGAGTACTTCCAGCGTACCGGATCGTGCAGCGTGTGGGTGCGGGCATTGCGCCAATGCCTGTCGAGATTGTGCTCGGCCAGCGTCGAGCGGGTGCCGGCCAGTTCGAACAGACTGTTGGTGGCGGCAATGGCGATCTCGGTCGACAGGATTTTTGCTTCCGCCGTGACGATCTGCGCATGCGCCACCGTTTCGGCGGTCGGCTCGGCCACCGCCTTGTCGATCGCCAGGCCCGCTTTTTCGAGCAGTGCCTGCGCAGCGTGCAGGCGCAATGTCAGGTCGCCGACCGCCTGGATGGTGTAGGGGTCGTCCCAGGCATTGTCGACGCCGCTGTCGATCCAGGCGCGGCTTCTGGTCCTGACGAAGTGAACCGTTTCGTCGATGGCTGCCTGGGCGATGCCGGTGTCGACCGCCACCTGGATGATCTGGAAGATGGCGCCGTCGGCGGTCGGTCTGTCGTAGCCCTTGTAGCCGGGCACCAGAAAAGTCTTCGGCACCTTGACGTTGTCGATGATGACGGTGCCGGACAAGGTCGTGCGCTGGCCGAAGCTCGACCAGTCGTCGATGACGGTCAGGCCTGGCGCTGCCCGGTCGGCAATCGCATACCAGGCGCGGCCCTCGTCATCGAGCGCCACGATCGGCACCAGATGGGCAAGCAACGCGCCGGAGGAATAGAATTTGCGGCCGTTGACGACGACATGGTCGCCGGCATCGGTGAAACGGGTCTCGAAATCGGCGGCGCGCTTGGAACCGAACTCGGAAAAGGCGTTGCCGAACCGCGTGCCTTTCAGCACCTCGGCGAACAGCAGCTTCTGCTGGTCCGCGTCGGAAACGGTGCGGATCGCAGCGACGACGCCGAGATGGTTCTGGGCGATCTGGCCGATCGAGGAATCCGCAGCCGAGATGATCTCGATCACCTTGGCCAGCGTCGCATAAGACACCTCCGGTCCGCCGAATGCCTTGGGTACGTTGATCGACCACAGGCCGCTCTGCGAGAAGGCGTCGAGTTCGGCGACCGGCCAGATCCGCTCGCGGTCGCGCCGGGAGGAGTCCTTGACGAATTCGGCGGCGAGGGCGCGGGCGACCGCGATCGCTTCGGCATCATCCCGGATGATGTGGGCCGGCGCCGACGGCCTTGCGACCGGCGGCACGGCGGCGGAGGCGTGGTCTGTCTTGACGGTAGAGACGGTCATATTGCTGCTCCTCGAGATTTCGTTTCAGGCAACGGCATGGAGACGGGTTGGCTTCGCAGCCGGCGACGGTTGTTGGCCGAGATAGAAGGCGCGGACATCCTCGCGCTGGCGAAGATCGGCGGCCGCGCCGGCGAGAACAGAGACGCCGTTTTCGAGCACCGTGGCGTGGTCGGCATAGCGCAGCGCGACAGCGGAGTTCTGCTCGGCGACCAGGATCGACAGGCCGCTCTCGCGGTTCAGTTTCCTCAGCGTCTGAAAGATGTCCTGGACGATGAGCGGGGCGAGCCCCATCGACGGTTCGTCGAGGACCAACAGGCGCGGCCGCGACATCAGCGCCCGGCCGATCGCGGTCATCTGCTGTTCGCCGCCCGAGGTCAGGCCGGACAATGTCCGGCGCTTTTCCTTCAGCCGGGGAAAATAGGAATAGATCCGCTCAAGATCCGCGCTGATCTCGGTGCGGCGGCCGCTGCGGCCGATGCCGCCGGCGACCAGGTTTTCTTCGACGGTGAGGCTCTTGAAGCAGTGGCGGCCTTCCAGCACCGGAACCAGGCCATCGCGCACCAGGCTGCCCGGCTTGCGGCGTGAGACATCGGCGCCGTCATAGCGGATGGTGCCGGCGTTGACCTGTCCACGCTCGGCCGGCAGCAGGTTGGAAACGGCCTTCAGCGTGGTGGTCTTGCCGGCGCCGTTGGCGCCGAGCAGCGCCAGGATTTCGCCGCGCCTGATCTCGAAACTGACGCCATGCAGCGCCGTGATGGCGTGGTTATAGGTGGCATGGATCGTGTCGACCGCAAGGATGACGTCATTGTCCGGCATGGGGCTCTTCTTCCGCGGTTCGAAAACCGTAAGGAGCGGGCGCCGCGGAAGCTGTCCGTGGCGCCCGGCAGTGGCTGATCAGTTGGTGGTCACGGCGTTGGCATCATCGGCGGTGCGCAGCTTGATGCCCTTCTCGGCGGCATAGGCCTCGGCCGACTTCTCGATGATTGGCCGCAGCAGCGCCCAGTCCGGCGCGATCCAGTCGGAGACGACGTTCCACTTCTGGCCGTCCCACTGCTGGAAGGTCACGTAGCCCTCGCCCTCGTGATTGTCCCAGCTGACGTTGATCGAGTGGAACAGGTCCTTGGCGCCAAGCGCCTCGACCTTGGCCGGGTCGAGCTTGAGATGTTCGAAGCCCCAACGGACTTCGTCGCCGGTCAGCGTGCGGTGGCCGAACTTCTCCTGCGCGACGCGGATCGCCTCGACATTGAGGATGCCGTTGACGATGCCGAGATTGTGGTAGACCGAGCCGATGCGCGACTTGTCTTCCAGATTGCCCTTGCCGGCGCCGTAGACCGTCTTCACGATCTCCTGCACCACCGGATAGGTGTTGCCGGAGGCCTGGGTGGTGATGGCGGTGTAACCCTTGGCGGCATCGCCGGCCGGGATGACGTCCTCTTCCGAATTCGACCAGACATTGCCGACGATGTGGTCGACGGGATAGCCGACCTTGACCGCCGTCTTCAGCGCCACCGGGTTCATCACGCCCCAGCCGCGCAGCACGACAAAGTCGGGCTTGGCGCGGCGGATGGTCAGCCACTGCGACTGCTGCTCGTTGCCGGGATGCGGCACTTCGATCTGCTGGACGGTGAAGCCGTATTTCTGCGCCAGCAGTTCGTAGATCGGGATGGTTTCCTTGCCGTAAGGCGAGCCGTGATAGAGCACGGCGATCTTCTTGCCCTTGAGCTTGTCGATGCCGCCTTCCTTTGCGGCGATGTAGTTCACGATTCCGGACGTCTCGCTATAGGGGTTGAGCAGTAGCGGGAAGACGTAAGGGAAAACGCGGCCGTCGGTGGAATCGGTGCGGCCGTGGTTGACGGTGATCAGCGGCACCTTGTCGGCCGTGATGCGGTCGATCATGGCATAGGCGATGCCGACCGAAAGCGGATTCCAGGCGGCGGCGCCGGCATGGCTCTTCTGCCGCTCATAGCATTCGACGCCGCGCTCGACCTCGTACCGGGTTTCGCATTCGTCCCAGGTCAGCTTGACGCCGTTGACGCCGCCGTCGCGGATGTTGATGAGGTTGAGATAATCGATGAAGCCGCCGAAGAAGCCGGTGCCGCCGGCCGCGTAGGGACCGACGCGATAGCTCTGCAGCGGAAAGTATTGTTCGTCGGCGTGGGCCGATGGCAAGGCCACCGACACGATCATCGCCGCGGACAGCGCCGCCGCCTTGATTGTGCTGAGGAAAGTCATGGTCGAGATACTCCCGGTATGGGCCGTCTTGGTTCGGCCTCTGGTTCATTTTCCGATTCAGTTCGATGCGGGTTGCCCCGCAGGCTCATGTCGACTGCCAGGCGAGCAGGAGCCGTCTTCGGACCCTGTCCCACAGGGCCACCAGCCCGTCCGGTTCGAGGATCAGAAACAGGATGATGAGAGCGCCGAGCACGATGCGCTGGCTCATGTCGAGGACGCCCGAGTCGAAGACATCGCCGAGCAGGAAGCCGCCGAGACGCGACAAGCCAAGCGGAAAGACGACGATCAGGGCGGCGCCGAAGAAGGCGCCACGGATCGAGGCCAGGCCGCCTATGATGATGATGAACAGGATCTGGAACGAGCGGTCGAGATCGAAGCCGTCCGGCTCGACGGTCCGCAGATAGGCGAAGGCCCAGATGACGCCGGCAACGCCGATGATGAAGGACGAGATGGCGAAGGCCAGCAGCTTGGTCTTCAGCACCGGGATGCCGATGATGCGGGCGGCGGTTTCATTGTCGCGGATGGCGATGAAGTTGCGCCCGGTCTGCGATGTGACCAGACGGTGGGCGAGGAAGGTGAGTATGCTGACGATGGTCAGCGCGAAGAGATAGCGGCCGACGGCGCCATCCAACGCAACGCCGCCGATAGACAGCCGCGGCGCGTCGATGACACCGGACGCCGAGTCGTTGGAGAACCAGCTGAACTTGGTCAGCGCCCATTGCACGAAGAACTGCGCGGCGAGCGTCGAGACCGCGAGGTAGAAGCCTTTCAGCCGCAGGCTTGGCAGGCCGAAGACGATGCCAATCGCGGAGGCGACGATACCGGCGAGGACAATGCTGCCGATCAGTGGCAGGCCTTCGACCCTCAGGTTGAAATTATAGGCGGCGAAGGCGCCCGTCGCCATGAAGGCGGCGCTGCCCAGCGAGACCTGGCCGGCATAGCCGGTGAGGATGTTCAGCCCGACGCCGGCAAGGCCGAGCGCCAGGAACGGCAGCAGGATGGCCTCGAACAGATAGCTCGAGCCGATCAGCGGCACGACGCCATAGGCGAAGGCGAGCAGCAGGACGGGCGCGATCCATTTCGGCAGCACCGGTGCGGCGGAGGTGAGATCGCTTGTGATCACGGCCATGGCTCAGACCCTTTCCACGAGCTTCTGGCCAAACAGGCCCGAGGGACGGATCAGCAGGAAGGCGAGCGCCACGACATAGGCGAACCAGCTCTCGATGCCGCCGCCGAAATAGTCGCCGATATAGACCTCGGCGAGCTTCTCGCTGGCGCCGATCAAGAGGCCGCCGACGATGGCGCCGAGGATAGAATCGAAGCCGCCAAGCACCAGCACCGGCAGCGCCTTGAGCACCACCAGAGACAGGGAGAACTGCACGCCGAGGCGGGCGCCCCAGAGCAACCCCGCAACCAGCGCGACCAGGCCGGCGGCGGCCCAGACGGTTGCCCAGATCAGCGGCAGCCTGAGGCCGACCGCCAGGGCGGCGAACTGGTCGTCGGCGACGGCGCGGAAGGAGAGGCCGATGCGGGTATAGCGGAAGAACAGCGACAGCAGCAGAACCATGCCGGCGGCGACCAACGCGGCGAAGATGTCGAACTGGCTGATCAGCACGCCACCGACTTCCAGCGGCACATCCTCGATGCCGAGGTCGAGGCCGTGGACCTGCGTGCCCCAGATCAGCTGGGCGGCACCCTCGATGATGTAGGACAGGCCGAGCGTCGCCATGAACAGCGTGATCGGCGGCTTGTTGGTGAGCGGCCGCAGCACGGTGCGCTCGATGGCGACGCCGATGGCCACCATGATGGCGAAGGTGGCCGCCAGCGCCAAGGCGAAGGGAACACCGCGCTCAACCAGGCTGACGAAGGTCAGCGCCGCGAACAACAGCAGCGCGCCTTGCGCGAAATTCAGCACGCCTGATGTCTTGTAGATCAGCACGAAGCCGATCGCGACCAGCGAGTACATGACGCCGGAGAGCAGGCCGCCGACGAGCACTTCGATGAAGAACTGGTAGTCGAAATCGGCGATCATATGCCAGCCCCGTCCTCATTGTCGGAGGCGACGCCGAGATAGGCATCAATGACGCGCTGGTCGTTCCTGACCTCGTCAGGCGTGGCGTCGGCGATCTTGCGGCCGTAGTCGAGAACGGCGATGCGGTCGGACAGGCCCATGACGACGCCGACATCATGCTCGATCAGCACGACCGTGGTGGCGAAGCGGTCGCGCGCGGCGCGCACGAAACTTGCCATCTCGCTTTTCTCGCTTGCGGTCATGCCGGCCATCGGTTCGTCGAGCAGAAGCAGGCGCGGCTCAGCGACCAAGGCGCGGGCCAGTTCCACCCGCTTCTGCAGCCCGTAAGGCAGCGTGCCGGCGAGACGATCGCGGACCGCGGTGAGATCGAGGAATTCGAGGATGTGGTCGGCGCGGCTCAGGGAGTCGCGCTGCTCGCCAGGCGAGCGGCCGATGCCGAGCACCTGCCCGGCAAAATTGGAGCGGACCTTGTAGGCGAGGCCGGAGGCGACATTGTCGAGGACGCTGAGGCCCTTGAACAGAGCAAGGTTCTGAAACGTCCTGGCAACACCGAGATGCGCCAGCCGCTGTGTCGGCACCTGATCATAGCGGATGCCATCGAGCAGGACATGGCCTCTATCCGGCCGGTAGACGCCGCTGATGACGTTGATCAGCGAGCTCTTGCCGGCGCCGTTGGGGCCGATGATGGCGCGGATCTCGCCGGGGCGCACCGACAGCTCGATATCGGCCAGCGCGACTACGCCGCCGAACGACAGGCCGATGCCCTGCAGGACGAGCAACGGAGCGGCGGCATCCGCGATCGACCCTGTCGGCACGACGCCGACGACGGACGACTGGGGCGTTAACGGCAGGCCGCGCGCAAAGACTTCCGGCGCATAGACCGACGCGTCCATCATTCCAAGGGCGTAACTGGCCAAGGGCATTCCAATCGTCCTCGATTGCTTCACAGGCGCACGAATCCTCATCGCCGCCCGATCGATCGAGCGCGCTTGGGAACCTTCATTGGTGTGCAGGCCGGACTGACCGGCCTGCTTTTTGAAAAGGGTTATTCCGCTGCCAGCGATGCAGCCTGCTCGGCATTTTCCAGTTCGCGGACGAGGGGGATGACATGCTTGCCGAAATACTCGACCTCTTCCTGGAAGTGCAGGAAGCCGAGCAGGATGAGATCGGCGCCGGCGCGCTTGAGATCGACGATGCGCTCGGCGACCTGCCTTGGCGTGCCGATCAGGTTCGAACGGAAGCCGTCATTGTACTGGACCAGATCGTCGAAGGAGGATTTTGCCCAGTTGCCCTCGCCTTCCGGCGAGGCCTTGCCGGCATTCTTGACCTCGTGGCCGAAGGCGTTGACCGCTTCGGGGTTGGCCTTGGCGATGATTTCGGCGAGCACCGCCTTGGCCTCGTCCTCCGTCTCGCGGACGATGGCGAAGGCGTTGACGCCAACCTTGACCGAATGGTCGTTGGCCTTCGCCTTGGCCCTGATGTCATCCACCTGCCTGGCGATTTCGGCGGGCGTGTTGCCGTTGGTGAAGTACCAGTCCGAGACACGCGAGACCATGTCGCGCGCGGCACGCGACGAGCCGCCCTGGAAGATTTCCGGCAAAGGCTGCGGCGGCTTCGGCTTCAGTGAATATTCGTTGAAGCGGTAGAAATCGCCGCGGAAGGTGAAGCTGTCCTGTGTCCATATTCCACGCAAGGCGCGGATGAATTCTTCCGAACGGCGGTAGCGCTCGTCATGGTCGAGCCAATGCTCGCCGATGGCATGGAACTCGCCACGGAACCAGCCGGAGACGAGGTTGATGGCGACGCGGCCATTGGTCAAGTAGCTGATGGTGGCGAGTTGCTTGGCAGCCAGCGCCGGATTCCACGGCCCGGGCAGGATCGCGGCGATCACCTTCAGCGTCTTGGTGGCGGCCAGCAGATGATGGCTGAAGGCAACCGATTCATGCTGTTCGTCGGCGCCGTAGCCGGCGGTGAAACGGATCTGGCTCAGCGCATAGTCGAAGCCGACCTTCTCGGCAATCTGCGCCAGCTTGCAGTTGTATTCGGCCGAATGGTTGGTGCGCTGCTCGATGTTGGAAATCACCAGGCCGCCCGAAACATTCGGCACCCAATAGGCGAATTTGACCGCGTCGGTTGCTGCGTGTGCCATGAACTGTCTCCCTTTCAGGCCGTGTCGTTGATCGGTCCGGCGTGGCCGGATCTCGCCGATATTTATTATGTCTACTGATTATATATACAAAGTAGGATTTTCCGTTTTTGGCGGCCGCTTGGGACGGAAATACCAATTTTGGCCGGCCAGGCCGGCTTCGGCCTGTCAGCGGGCGGCCGCAACGTCGCTGGCATTGGCGCCAACCGCCTCGACGGACGGAAACCTGTCGACCAGCCTTGCGATCTCGGTCGCGACCATCTGGGCATGGCGGGCGACCTCTGGCAGGCCCATGAGTTCACCAAAGGTGCCCCGCGCCAGCGGCCCGGCGACGAAGAGCCCGGCGACCGCCTCGCCATCCCAGCCGATGGCGAGGCTGTCGAGATTTGTCTCGATGCCGAGTCCGTAGGCGTCGACCCTGATCAATCCGGTCTCGGCCAGGGAGCGCAGCGCCGGATTGAGCTGAAGCGCCTGCCCATGGGCAGGCCCTGTCGTGTTGATGACGGCATCGAAGCGCGCCGTCTCGATCCGTGTCTGGCCGCGCCGCTGAAAGCTGACCGCGAGGTTCTCGCCCTCGTCGTTCGACGCGACAAGCCTGGCGGCAATGGTGTCGAACGTGCCGGCAGCCTGGCGGCGGTCAAGGACGGAAGCAATTTGGGGGGCGATCCTGAAGCGATGCACGTCCCAGAACACACGCAGTTGGCGGACCAACCTTGCCCGTTCCGATGGAGCAAGGGCGGCCCACAGAACCGGCCCCTGCAGGCGCAGCTGGTCGAAGACGGACTGCCAGTTGACATTGGCCTGGCGCGCCGCCGCCAGCGTCGCGCGAATGTCGCGAAGCAGACCGAGCGCCGATGTGGCCGGCGCCGATGCGAAATCTCCGAAAGGTTCGCCCCGGACATCAGGATGGCCGCGCGAGCGCAGTCCGCGGCGCGACAGCGCCAGGATACGGCCGCGATGGCCGCGGCGATCGAGCTCTGCGACCATGTCGGCCGAGGTCAGCCCGGAGCCGACGATCAGCACGGAAGCGTCCGGCTCGATCCTGGCAAGTGCCGACGCTGCGTAGGGATCGGCGACAAAACCCGGCGCTTCGGCCAGGCAAGCAAGCGCTGCCGGGATTGCGGGGGCAGGATGCGTCGCGGCGAGGACCGCAATGTCGGCGATGACAGGTCCGGCGGAGGTTTGCACGGTCCAGCCCGCGCCATTGGCTTTGCGTGTCACGCCGGTGGCGAGACCGCCGACATGACGGACCGCGCCTGAAGCCAGACAGGGCGCGAGGTGCTCGGCGACATAGCGGCCGAACACACGCCGGCGCGGATAGGCGTCGTCATTCTTCCAGATCGCGTCCGCGTCACGTTCGAGTTCGCCGGAGCCGGCCAACCAGCGGGCAAAATGCTGCGGGTCGTCGGGAGCCATGCTCATTCTGACGGCCGGCACATTGACCCGGTGCGCCGGCTCTTCGCTGGAATAGGCCAGACCGCCGCCGAGCGCTGGGCGTGGCTCGATCACCGAGATCGACAGGCGCTCCGGCCGATGCGCCCGCGCAAGATGCCAGGCCAACGCCGCGCCGGAAAAGCCGCCGCCGATGATGGCGACGCGCAGTCGGCGGGCCGGAGGCAGCGCGTTCACGAGGCGCTGGCGAGCGACTTCGGCCGGTGGTCGCCGGCGATGGTCTCGCCGAACGGGCCGGTGTTGACGGATGAGCCGGCGGCTTTGACCGGATGATCGGTCGGCAATTTCGGCAGCACCAGTTCGCCAAAACGATAGGCTTCCTCCAGATGCGGGTAGCCGGACAGGATGAAGGTGTCGATGCCGAGGCGGCGATATTCGTCGATGCGCTCGGCGATGGTGTCGGGGTCGCCGACCAGGGCTGTCCCCGCGCCGCCGCGCACCAGGCCGACACCGGCCCACAGATTGGGCGCGATCTCGAGCTTGGCGCGGTCGCCGCCATGCAGCGCGCTCATCCGCGCCTGGCCGACCGAATCCATGCGGGCAAAGACTGTCTGGGCCGAAGCGATCGTCGCGTCGTCGAGGCGGCTGATCAGCCGGTCGGCGGCGGCCCAGGCCTCCTCGGTGGTTTCCCGCGCGATGACATGCAGGCGAATGCCGAAGGAAAGCTTGCGGCCGGCCTTCTCGGCCAGTTCTCGCACGGCGTCCAGCTTGCGCTCGACATCGGCGGGCGGTTCGCCCCAGGTCAGATATTTGTCGATCTCCTGCGCCGCAACCGTCGACCCGGCATCGGACGAGCCGCCGAAATAGAGCGGCGGATAGGGCGTCTGCACCGGCGGGAACAGCAGCCTGCCGTCCTCGATGTGGAAATGCTTGCCCTGGTGCTCGACCGTCTCACCGCTCAGCACGCGCTTGTAGATCCGCAGGAATTCCTGCGTCACCTCGTAGCGCTCGGCATGCGACAGGAAAATGCCGTCGCCCTTGTTCTCAAGCGGATCGCCGCCCGTTACGACATTGATCAGCAGGCGGCCATTGGAGATGCGGTCGAGCGTCGCCGTCATGCGCGCGGCGAGCGTCGGCGATTGCAGGCCCGGCCGCACGGCGACCAGGAAACGCAGCCGCTCGGTCAGCGGCACCAGCGCCGAGGCGATCACCCAGGAATCCTCGCACGACCGGCCGGTCGGCAGCAGCACGCCGTAGTAACCCAGCGTGTCGGCGGCCTCCGCCACTTGCGTCAGATAGGGCAGATCGACCGACCGGCTGCCCGCGGCGGTGCCGAGATAACGGCTGTCGCCATGCGTCGGCAGGAACCAGAGGACCTTGATGCGGTCCGGAATGTCGCGGGTCATTGCCTGCCTCCCGCGAGCCGGCGGCAATGGCGGTCTGTGCCTGGCGGGGTTGAGAGCGGACGCAGAGAGGCGGGCATGGCGGAGTCCTGTCCGGGAAAACAGATTGTCCGCACTTTGCTTATTCTATAAACTCTGTAGAGTTAGTTTATTCCAAATCCGCCGTTGAAATTGGAAATTCTCTTCGTTCGATCGAAGCCGCGCCTGATCCTCGGCAGCTCGCTGGCGTCAGGCCCTGGCGAATTGGAGAACACTGTTTGGCGATCCTTCCGACTCCTAGGTGTCATATTAGCCACAGGTAATGTGAATCAGCTATCCGGCCTTGCATCGTCGGCATAGGTGTCCCTTAATGGGTCACCGTGTCTGGCACCGTCATTGCACAGTCGGCAATGCCGGCGACATCTCTCACCCAGCAATCGGGGGGCAGATGGGGGGCCCCGCCGCTTCGCGAATGGAGCGGCGGGCTATCAACAACGGGGGGCGGGCAGCCATGTATTTTCCGCAATTCTTGGTGGGGATGTTCGCCACGTCGGCCGTAGTGGCGATCTGGGCCGGCATAGAAACTGGATCTGTCGCCAAAGCGCTCGCTTGGACCGTCCTCACACTGATGATGCTGCAGGTTGGATATTTCCTGCTGGCATTTGGGCTTTTCTACAAGCGCTCGACGAAAAGCACCGACACAAAACCGGATACTGCTCATCAGCCCATCCGTCGAGACGGTAGCGTCTCATCGGGCCGATGATGACCGACAGGCCGGCCGCAACCTACTGTGAGCATGACGCCGCCTACGGGCGAAGTGATGGAGTGGCCAGCGCCCGTCAAGCGCCAAAGCCGTTTGGCCGTCATCTGCTTGCGCCATTCCCAAGCTCTGTCGAACGATCCCGACCGTAGACGGCGCTTGCTTGCCGCAGGTTTGCACGACGAAGTGAAGCTTCCCTACCAAGAGTAGTCCTAAAGGCTTGCGGTGCTGGTGAAACTTGAGGCTCGGCCGCGGCTTTCCCGCTTTTTCCTGTCAGTCCCGCTCGCAAACCTGGTCTCCGGGTCGAAAACGCTCCTGGCCGTGCCCGGCAGGTTTCCGAATGTCAGCCTCGGATACGCAAACGGCAAATAACCTGAAAACATTGGAAGACTGTTTGGTGGAGCCAATCGGAATCGAACCGACGACCTCTTGAATGCCATTCAAGCGCTCTCCCAACTGAGCTATGGCCCCACTCCCGGCAGTCAGCCGGCGCCGTTTCCGGCGAAGAGATCAGCGCGGGTTGGAACACCGCGCCGTTAGTGCAGGCGGCTTCTAACCCCGCCTTTCTCAGATATCAAGCCTTGAAGAGCGGCTTTTTGTTCACAGGCCGAGAAAGCCTGCAAACGCTTGCGTCTAGGCCTGTCAGACCTCGTCGTCGTCGTCGCCGACGCCGATCATGTCGGCAACGTCGTCGTCTTCTTCCTCTTCGTCGGCAAGGAAAGTATCATCCTCGTCGTCGCCGAGGTCGACGTCCTCGTCATCGCCGAGATCGGGCAGATCGTCGCCCTTGGCGTCGTCGTCGGCCTCTTCGAGCGAGACGACTTCAACGCCCTCTTCGTCCTCGGCGTCCACTTCCTTCTCGGCCACTTCCTCTTCCTCCTCGAGGGCGGCGATCTTGCCTTCCTCGAAATAGGAACGCGGATAGGTCTTGCCGGTGTAGGGCGAGACGATCGGGTCCTTGTTCAGGTCGTAGAATTTTCGACCCGTCTCAGGATCGATACGCTTTGTGCCAAGTTCGGTTTTTGCCACGGCAAGCCTCGTCAATAAAAGAGTGGTCCCCTTAACCACTGTTTGCGGCGCTGTCAAAGCCAAAAGCCGGCGTCACAAAACCAAGTCCTGAAAGGCCTCGCGGCAAGTGACGACCATGGGGATGACCATTTCGCCTCGCCGTGATACGAGACCGCCGCAACAAATGAAAAGCGCCGGCCCGCCGGCATTCCGTCCAGGGAAATTCCATGTCTCACGCCGCCGCTGCCAAGCCGGCCACCGCCCGCAAATCTCAAGCCCTTTCCGGCACCGCGCGTGTGCCGGGCGACAAGTCGATCTCGCATCGCTCCTTCATGTTCGGCGGCCTCGCCTCCGGCGAAACCCGCATCACCGGCCTGCTCGAGGGCGAGGACGTGATGCGCACGGGCGCGGCCATGAAAGCGATGGGCGCGCATATCGAGAAGCGCGGCGCCGAATGGGTGATCCGCGGCACCGGCAACGGTGCGCTGCTGCAGCCGGAAGGCCCGCTCGACTTCGGCAATGCCGGCACCGGCTCGCGGCTCACCATGGGCCTCGTCGGCACCTATGACATGGAAACCACCTTCATCGGCGACGCCTCGCTGTCGGGCCGGCCGATGGGCCGCGTGCTGGAGCCGCTGCGCCAGATGGGCGTGCAGGTGCTGAAGGCGACGCCCGGCGACCGCATGCCGATCACGCTGCATGGCCCCAAGCACGCCGCCCCGATCACCTACCGCGTGCCGATGGCCTCGGCACAGGTGAAGTCGGCGGTGCTGCTTGCCGGCCTCAACACGCCCGGCATCACCACCGTCATCGAGCCGGTGATGACGCGTGACCACACCGAAAAGATGCTCAAAGGCTTCGGCGCCAATCTTTCGGTCGAGACCGACGAGCGCGGCGTGCGCCACATCTTCATCGAGGGTCAGGGCAGACTGACCGGCCAGACGATCGCCGTGCCCGGCGACCCGTCCTCTGCCGGCTTCCCGCTCGTCGCCGCGCTGATCGTGCCGGGTTCGGACATCGTGATCGAAAACGTGCTGATGAACCCGACCCGCACCGGCTTGCTGCTGACGCTGCAGGAAATGGGCGGCAAGATCGACATCTTGAACCCGCGCAATGCCGGCGGCGAGGATGTCGCCGATCTGCGCGTGCGTTATTCCGAGCTAAAGGGCGTCACCGTTCCGCCCGAGCGGGCACCGTCGATGATCGACGAGTACCCGGTGCTGGCCGTCGCCGCCAGCTTCGCCGAGGGCGAAACGCTGATGCAGGGGTTGGAAGAATTGCGGGTGAAGGAGTCCGACCGGCTGTCGGCCGTCGCCAACGGGCTGAAGCTCAACGGCGTCGACTGCACCGAAGGCGAGGCTTCCCTTGCTGTTCGCGGCAAGCCGGGTGGCAAGGGGCTGGGCGGCCATCCCAACGGCCTGGATACGACCGTGAAGACGCATCTCGACCACCGCATCGCCATGAGTTTTCTGGTGATGGGGCTGGCAACGGAAAAGCCTGTCACCATCGACGACCAGGCGATGATCGCGACGAGCTTTCCGGAGTTCATGGGGCTGATGACGGGGCTGGGCGCGGAGATCAGCTGATTCCCTGCGTCGACGACATGCAATTTCGCCTCTGAGAGCGCAGCGTAGGAATCGCTACAATGATGGGCAGGCAGGTCAATTTCTGGTTGTCGGTCAAAGACCAAACTGATCTTGAGTCCATCGTCCTTTCAAAGGGTTCGTTCGCGGTGCTCAACAGCCATTCGTCGGCCCCGGAGCTTTTGATGAAGGAGAGACTTGAACGAATTCATCCAGACCACAAGGTCGAGCGTTTTCATCTCGTCCCCAAGGCACTTAGCGGGGAAATTGTTTGGGATCACAACAAACATAATGACACGTATGATCCTGACCTCGGCCGCTCACCAGTCGTGCAGTACAACCCGTGCCGGATCGAAGGCAGTTCAATTTTTCAGGGTCGATTTTATTTTCAAGCGCGCTACGTCGACGATCTTGGGCAATTGGTAGAGAAGCATGCGACGTTCAACAAGATAGGCGACTCACTGCTACGCCTAGTCCGGAAAAATCTAAATCATCTGCATAGTGGCTTCTACGCTGGAAATGAGGCTCTGAAGCTGAAAGATGCGGGTTTCCAGTTTCGACCCTAGCACTTACGAGCATTGAGTCTTCGAGGTAGCGAATTGCCCTTTACCATCGCCATAGACGGCCCCGCCGGCGCCGGAAAAGGCACCCTCGCCCGCCGTCTCGCCGACCATTACCGGCTGAACCTGCTCGACACCGGCCTCACCTATCGTGCCGTTGCCTACGCGCTCATCCAGCACGCATTGCCGCTCGACAATGTCTCGGCGGCGGAAACCGCGGCCCGCCAGGTCGATATGGCCAAGCTCGACCGGGCGGTGCTGTCGGCGCATGCCATCGGCGAGGCCGCCTCGAAAGTTGCGGTGTATCCGACCGTGCGGCGCATTCTCGTGGAAAAGCAGCGTGCCTTCGCCAGGACGCCGCCGGGCGCGGTGCTGGACGGGCGCGACATCGGCACGGTCGTCTGCCCCGACGCCGACATCAAACTCTATGTGACGGCAAGCGCCGAGGTGCGGGCCAAGCGTCGGCTGGCCGAGATCGAAAGCATCGGCGGCACCGCCAATTTCGCCGAAATCCTCGCCGACATCGTGCGCCGCGACGAGCGCGACATGGGCCGTGCCGACTCGCCGCTGAAGCCTGCCGCCGACGCGCACTTGCTTGATACCAGCGAAATGGCTATAGAAGCCGCGTTTCTCGCGGCCATGGCGATCGTTGACGACGCGCTGGCCAGGAGAAACAAGGCCTGATCCGGGTTTTCTCCCGCGTTTCCGTTGCCGGAAGCGCAGAAAATACCCATATCGGGCACGAACCAGCCTGCCAGCATTCTTCATGCGCCGGAATTGCCGCTTAAAATGCGGCCCAGGGCTTTTTTAAGCCCGGAACGCCGGCAGGCCAACGCAACGCTAACCCACGGCGCCCCGTCCCGCTCAAAGATGCGGGGCACTCCAGGAGAAACAATGTCAGCTGCAAATCCCACTCGCGATGATTTCGCGAGCCTGCTCGAAGAATCATTCACCACCGGCCACTCCGGCGAAGGTCAGGTCGTCAAGGGCACGATCACCGCCATCGAAAAGGACATGGCCATCATCGACGTCGGCCTCAAGGTCGAAGGCCGCGTGCCGCTGAAGGAATTCGGCGTCAAGGGCAAGGACACCACCCTTAAGGTCGGTGACACCGTCGAAGTCTATGTCGAGCGCATCGAGAACGCGCTTGGCGAAGCGATGCTTTCGCGTGAAAAGGCCCGCCGTGAAGAGAGCTGGGTCCGTCTCGAAGAGAAGTTCACCAAGGGTGAGCGCGTCGAAGGCGTCATCTTCAACCAGGTCAAGGGCGGCTTCACCGTCGACCTCGACGGCGCCGTGGCCTTCCTGCCGCGCAGCCAGGTCGATATCCGCCCGATCCGCGACGTCTCCCCGCTGATGCACAACCCGCAGCCATTCGAGATCCTCAAGATGGATCGCCGCCGCGGCAACATCGTGGTGTCGCGCCGCACCGTGCTCGAGGAGAGCCGCGCCGAACAGCGTTCGGAAATCGTGCAGAACCTCGAAGAAGGCCAGGTTGTCGAAGGCGTCGTCAAGAACATCACCGATTACGGTGCGTTCGTCGACCTCGGCGGCATCGACGGCCTGCTGCATGTCACCGACATGGCCTGGCGCCGCGTCAACCATCCGACCGAAATCCTCAACATCGGTCAGACGGTCAAGGTGCAGATCATCCGCATCAACCAGGAAACCCACCGTATCTCGCTCGGCATGAAGCAGCTCGAGAGCGACCCGTGGTCCGAGATCGGCACCAAGTTCCCGATCGGCAAGAAGATCAAGGGCACCGTCACCAACATCACCGACTACGGCGCGTTCGTCGAGCTGGAGCCGGGCATCGAGGGCCTCATCCACGTTTCGGAAATGTCGTGGACCAAGAAGAACGTGCATCCCGGCAAGATCCTGTCGACGACCCAGGAAGTCGACGTGGTGGTGCTCGAGGTCGATCCGGCCAAGCGCCGCATCTCGCTCGGCCTCAAGCAGACGCTGGAGAATCCGTGGGAAGCCTTCGCACGCAGCCATCCGGTCGGCAGCCAGGTCGAGGGCGAGGTCAAGAACAAGACCGAGTTCGGCCTGTTCATCGGCCTGGAAGGCGACGTGGACGGCATGGTGCACCTCTCCGACCTCGACTGGACTCGTCCGGGCGAGCAAGTCATCGAAGAGTACAATCGCGGCGACATGGTCAAGGCGCAGGTGCTCGACGTCGACATCGACAAGGAGCGCATCTCGCTCGGCATCAAGCAGCTGGCCCGCGACACGGTCGGCGAAGCGGCGACTTCGGGCGAACTGCGCAAGAACGCCGTGGTCACCTGTGAAGTCATCGGCGTCAAGGATGGCGGTCTCGAAGTGCGGCTGGTCGACAGCGGCATCGAGACCTTCATCAAGCGCTCCGACCTCAGCCGTGACCGCGACGAGCAGCGCCCCGAGCGCTTCACCGTCGGCCAGAAGGTCGATGCCCGCGTCATCGCCTTCGACAAGAAGACCCGCAAGCTGCAGGTCTCGATCAAGGCGCTGGAAATCGCCGAAGAGAAGGAAGCGGTCGCCCAGTACGGCTCGACCGACTCCGGCGCTTCGCTGGGCGACATCCTGGGTGCCGCGCTGAAGAAGCAGGGCAACTAAGGCGTCAGCCATAGCCAGCACGCCTCGCGTCCGGCCTTACAAAAAGACCCGCCGGAGCGATCCGGCGGGTCTTTTCTTTACGGGAACATAAACTTCATCGCGTATTTGCCGGTGGTCCAACGGAACACTTCCATGAGCACTGGCGCCATTCGTGCCGCTGCGCAGCCTTCGGGGTTGCTGCGCCTTTACACCAGCATGCCTGTCCTGTTCTGCTTTTGCGCAATGGCGATCCTGACGACCGCTCTGTGGTGCCTGGGCTTCCAGCTCAACAATGACGCGGACGATCTCCTCAAGCTGCACGAAATCCGCACTTTGCTTGAAACGGGCAACATCTTCGACCGCACGCTGCCCGGTATCGTCCAGCCAGAGCCTTATGTCTCACACTGGCCGTGGATCGTGGACCTGCCCTACGCCGCCTTCGCGCGCCTGTTCGCGCCGTTTGCCGGCTTCGAGCCGGCTCTGACGCTGGCAAGCTTTGCCGTCCCGCTGCTGCTGCTGGCGCCCGCGCTCTATTTCTACAATAGGCTGGTGACAGCCATCGGCTTTGCCTACCCGGCCGTGGCATTGCCGTTGGCCTTGATCTTTGCCGCGCGCAGCTTTTTCGAATTCGCCCCGGGACGGATCGACTATCACAATCTGCAAATCCTGCTTCTGCTGGCGGCGCTGGTTTTGATGATGTCGCAGAACCGCTTTTCGGCCTTCGTCAACGGGCTGCTGACCGCCCTGGCAATCGCCGTCAGCGCCGAATTCGCGCCGTTCTACGCGCTGGTGATGGCGGTCTATGCCTTCGACTGGATCTTCGACCGCGAGGGCGGTGAAAGCAGGATCGTCGGTTTCGGGCTTGCCTTGACCGTCGGAGCAATCGCCCTGTTCGCGGCGATCGTGCCACCCTCTGCCTATACCGCGGTCAGATGCGACACCTATTCGACGCCGCATGTCACGGCACTGGTCGCGGCCGGGCTTTCATTCGCCGTCGTGCCTTTGCTTGCCGGCCGGCGTGGAGGGTGGCCGATGCGCTCGGCAATTCTACTGGTGTTCGCGGCGGCCAGCGCTGCGGTGCTGGCGGTGTTGTTCCCGCAATGCCTGGCCAGCCCCTATGCTTCGATCGACGCCTATGTCCGCGACAATATGATCAACAGAATTCTCCAGGAATTGAGCCTGTTTCGGCGCCCCGATGTCGTCCTGTCGACAGGTTTTCTCAGCATGGCGCTGCTGTTTATCGGCGCGCTTGCGCCAGCCGTGATCTGCGCCAGGCCGGAAGGCCGAAGCCGGCCTCTCGTCATATTGGCGCTGTTCGCGCTGGTCTCGCTGGCGCTTGCGATCGGTTATGTCCGCTACTACCGCTACCTTCCGATCTTTTCCGGCATCGGCCTCATCTTCGCCCTGGCGAGCCTCCTGCCGAATGCGGGGTTGGGTCGTTATTTGAAATCTCCGGTGCCGGCGGCATCGCACGGATACGCACTGATCCTGCCCGGTCTCGTTTTGTCCGGAGCAATGGTGCTGTACCATTTGTCGGTAAAACCGGCACACGCGGCGGTTCCCGCCGCGGAACTTGCCGACGGCTGCTATTCCAGCCCTTTTGAACCGGAACAGGGTTGGCCGTCCGGCGCAATCGTTCTTTCTCCACCGCTGATCGGCTCGCGTTTCGTCGCCCTTGCTGAAGGTCCCAAGGTGGTGACGATCCCCAACCATCCATCGGCCAAGGGCATCGAGCGCAGCTATCGTTTTCTGGATCCGGCGACCGCCGACCCACGCGCGATACTCGATGCCTCCAAGGCAACGCATGTGGCGATTTGCGCCTGGCGAGGCCCGCCATTGCCGGGACTGGAAGCCGCCTATCCATTCGCGGCGGGCCTGATTGAAGGCCGGCCGCCGGCATGGTTGCGGGAGTGCCCGACGAAAGCTTCATCGCCGTTGCGCATCTACAGCTATCGCAACGCCGATGGATCGGATGCCGCGTGCCCGACTTCGACGCTCGCCGCTCAGGCCCGGCCGTAGAGCGGCACCAGCGTTCCGCTCATCGCCTGGTTGGCCGGCGAGGCGAGATAGGCGATGGCTTCGGCCGCCGCCTCGAGGCTGACCCATTTGCTGAAATCGGCATCCGGCATGTCGGCGCGGTTTGCCGGCGTGTCGAGCGTCGACGGCGCCACGGCATTGACCAGGATGCCCTTTGCCTTGAGTTCTTCGGCCATCGCCACAGTCATGGCCGCGACCGCCGCCTTGCTGGCGGTGTAGGCGACCATGCCGGCGCCGCGCCTGGGGTCGAGCCCGGCGCGCGCGGTGACATTGACGATGCGGCCTGATGTGCCCGACGCCAGCATCGAGCGGATCGCCGCGCGGCTGCACAGGAAGGTGGTGCGGGCGTTGGTGTCCATCATCTCGGCAAAGGATGCCGATTCGATCTTTTCCACCGGCGCCATCGTGAAGCCGCCGGCGAGATGGATCGATCCCCACAAGGCAGGAACCTGGGCATAGAAGGCTTCGACCTTGGCGGAGTCCGATAGGTCGACATTGTGCGCCAGCTTGACGTTGTCGTGGGCGGTGAAAGGAAATTGCTGGGGTGCTGCGGCGTGCGCGTTCGGCACGTGGCAGATAGCGCCCTGTTCCAGCAGCCGGCCAACCACCGCACCGCCGAGCGCGCCGGTCCCACCGGTCACAACGATATGCCTGCCTTGAAGTGTTTCCGTCATCCTGGACCGCTCCTGTCGTATTTTTATGATTGTGTCGCTTGTTGTGCCGCCCCGACGCGAAGCGTCGCGCCTTTCGGGCGATCACTCAATTGATATCTCGACATGGCAGCCGTCGCGTCTTTGCATGCGTCACAACGCATATTATGGCAATGGCATCAGTCATGCGGCCGTTGCGGTACAACAGCCGAGCCGACGAATGGTCCGATGCAGACGAGAAAAATCAACGCTGGGCTGAAGCCTTCAATCGACGGTGATTTCGATGACGCAAGGCAATCCGGTTGCCCGGGCGCGCTTCAAGGCCTGTGGCAAGGCGCCGATATTGGCGAGCCGTTCGGCACCGATGCCATAGGCTTCGGCGAGCTTGCAGAAATCCGGGGGCGCCGGCGAGACCCCGACGGGCTCGACGCCGACATCGAGCATCGAGGTCTCGATCTCGCGATAGCCCCTGTTGTTCCAGACCACGAAGATGACCGGCGCCTTTGCATCGAGCGCCGCGCCAAGTTCGGGCAAGGTGAACTGGAAGCCGCCATCGCCGGTCAGGCAGACAACCGGCGCGTCGGGCACGGCAAGTGCGGCGCCGATCGCCGCCGGCGGGCCGTAGCCAAGCGCGCCGAAGCCGGTGGCGGCGTTGAACCAGCCGCCCGGCCGGTCGTGATCATAGCAGAGGTTGGCGGCGTAGACCGGCTGCGTCGAATCGCCAACGATGATGGCCCCCGGCAAGGCATCGCGGATCATTTCCACGGCATGCACCTGCGCCAAATAGGCCGGGCTCAGCTCGGCGGATGCCGCCCTCCGTGCGGCGGCGGCGCGCACCTCGCCGTCCGGCACGGCAGGGTGAGCGGAACCGATCGCGGCAAGCAAGGCTTCGATCGCCTCGGCGCAGTCGGCCTGGATGCCGACCGTCACCGGGCGGCGTGCGAGCTGGTCGGCGCCGATGTCGATGCGAATCAGGTTGGAAGGCAGCACAAAGCCGCCGTCGCCATAGCCGTCATAGTCGGTCGGGCCGAATTCGGTGCCGGCGGCAATCACCAGATCGGCCTCGGCCATCAGGGAGCGAACCGCTTTCAGGCTTGGGCTTGCCGGCACGCAGAGCGGGTGGCGGTGCAGCAGGCCACGCGCGTTGGTGGTCTCGACGACCGGCGCGCGCAGTGTCTCGGCCAGGCGCCGCAGCGCCGTCTCGGCTCGCTTGGCGCCGCCGCCGGCCAGGATCAGCGGCCGGCGCGCGGCGGCGATGAGTTTGGCAGCCGTGGCAATGGCCGCGCCATCCGGCGCCGGAGGCGCCGCGTTGCTCAACAGTGCCGCGATATCGTCGGCCGGCTCGACCATGACATCGGTCGGGATCTCGATATGCACCGGGCCCGGCCGCGAGGATGAAAACAGCGCGAAGGCCTGTGCCAGCGCGTCAGGCAATTCGCTGGCCCCGATGACACGCCGCGACAGCAACGCCACCTTTTCCATCATGCCGCGCTGGTCCGGCAGCTCATGCAGGAAGCCCAGCCCCTTGCCCAGCGTCGGCATTGCGTTGACGCCCGATATGACCAGCATCGGCACCGAATCGGCGCGCGCCTGGCCCATGGCGGTGATGGTGTTGGTCAGCCCCGGCCCGGTGATGACGAAGGCGACGCCTGGCCTGCCGCTGGCGCGGGCATAGCCGTCGGCCATGAAGCCGGCACCCTGTTCATGGCGCGGCGTGACGTGGCGGATCTTCGAGCGCGCAAGGCCACGGTAGAGCTCGACGGTGTGGACGCCCGGAATGCCGAAGACGGTATCGACGCCATGCGCTTCGAGCAGCGTGATCAGGGCTTCGCCGAGTGTTGTCATTGATTGTCTTCCCTTTCCGGCGCGAGGCCCAGTTCGGCCTCTACAGTCTTGATGCCGATCGCCGCCAATTCGCCGGGCGAGAACATGTCGCCGGCCAGGCAGCCTTCGATCCAGAGCCCGTCGATGATGGCATTGATCGCGATGGCATGGTGGCGCAACTGGCTTGCATCCGGTTCGCGCCGTTCGGCGGCGAGCACCTCGGCCACAACGGCTTCCACCTCGTTGCGAAAGCCAAGGTAGCCCTCGCGGTGGGCGCGAGCCAGGCTTGGATCCGCACCGGCGCGGCCGATGAAGGTTGCCCAGAGTGAAAATACCCGCGCGTCGATGATCGGCACGTTGAGGTTGGCGGTGACGAAAGCGGCAAGGCGCTGGCGCGGCGAGGCATCTTCCATGACCAACGCCGCTTTCGCCTGCTCGGTCATGCGGCCCATGAGGGCGGCATAGGCTTCCTGCAGCAGTTCTTCCTTGCCGGGGAAATAGTGCCGGATCAGGCCGGCGGTGACGCCGGCGCGCAATGCGATGGTGCGCAAGGTGGCGCCCTGCAGGCCATGTTCCGCCACGCTGTCCAGAGTTGCCTCGATCAGATCCTGCCGCCGCCGCTCCTCGCCCTCGCGACGGAACCTGCGGCGGGATGGCGTATTCATTGGCGCAGGATTGGCCGCGTCAGGCATGTCGGCCCGCCTTCGCAGGCGATGCAGAGCGCATCCGCCTCGAAGATCTCGACCGTGCAGCCGGCGGCTTCCATCGCGGCTTTGGTCTTTGGAAAGCCGGCGACGGCAATGACCTTGAGCGGGTTGGTCGGCAGCACGTTCAGGCTGAGGCCGTTGGAAGCCGCGAACTCTTCTGCATCGCCTTCGACCAGACGGATGCCGCGCGCCTTCAGCATCTGATAGAAAGGGGCCGGCAAAAGCGGTGAATAGACCAAAGCGAGGTCGTCGGCCAGCGGGCTGATCACAGACATCAGATGCAGGCAGGCCTCTTCGCCCTGCCACAACGGAAGGTCAAAGCCGTAGACGGAAACGCCCAGCGGCGTCAGCAGGTTGGAGATCTGCTGGATGCCTTCCTGGTTGGAACGGACACCGCGTCCAATCACCAGCGTGCGCGCATCGAGCCAGACACAGTCACCGCCTTCGACCTGGCCTGGGGCCTCGACGCGGCCAAGGATCGGAATGCCCAGCCTTCTGTAGGTCTCCTCGTGCAGCGAGGGCTCCCGGGCGCGCAACGGCTTGCCCATGGACAGAATCAGTGCGCCGCGGTCGGTCATCAGCGATGGGTCGTGCGTGAACACCGAGTCCGAAAGTCCATCGGCCTGGTCCTCGATCCATTCGATTTCAGCGCCGGAGGCCGCCACCAGTTCGGCAAGCGCCGCGTGCTGCGATGCTGCTTTCGCCGGATTGAATCCTGGGCCATAGTGCCAGGCAGCTCTGTCGGCGTCGCGCATCGCGTTGGCCGCCGACCGCATCAGCACGCGTCGCAGCGGCGCTGCCATGGATTGTGATCCGAAAGCGCTCATCGAAGCCCTTTTTTTGCTGAAAAAAACCGAGAAAATTTCATGGAGGGCTATTTATACACTTGCACAACAAGCTCGCAAGTGCCGTAATGAGCGGGATTGACGGGCTCGCGCCGTTGGGTCCATGCTGAAGTCTGGAGCGGGGCAGTACAGCGTATATGTTGATTAGCCGGATAGACGTTCGACGAACTGCCGACGACGATGCAGAGGTCAGCCGGTGAGCGCTGTGGAAGCTGCCGCAGTCTCATCCGGCAAGGCGCAGAGTGGCGCCGCCGAAGCCATCCATGTCGAAAACCTGCACAAGAAATTCGGCCAGTTGCATGTGCTGAAGGGCGTGTCGCTCTCGGCGCGCGACGGCGAGGTGATCGCCATCATCGGCGGCTCGGGTTCGGGCAAATCGACGCTGCTGCGCTGCATCAACTGCCTGGAAAATCCGACCAGCGGCATCATCCGCGTCAACGGCGAGGAGATCAAGCTCAAGGCGGACAGCCATGGCCACACCGTTCCGGCCGACCGCAAGCAGATTGAGCGCATCCGCTCCAAGCTCGGCATGGTGTTCCAGAACTTCAACCTGTGGAGCCACATGACGCTGATCGAAAACGTCATCGAGGTTCCCGTGCACGTGCTCGGCGTCAAGCGCGACGAGGCGATCGCCCAGGCCGAAAAACTGCTGGCGCGCGTCGGACTTGCCGAAAAGCGCGACGTCTATCCGGCCTATCTTTCTGGCGGGCAGCAGCAGCGCGCCGCGATCGCCCGCGCGCTCGCCATCAATCCGCGCGTCATGCTGTTCGACGAGCCGACCTCGGCGCTCGACCCCGAACTGGTCGGCGAGGTGCTGAAGGTTATCGGCGATCTGGCGCGCGAAGGCCGCACCATGGTGCTGGTCACCCATGAGATGAAATTCGCCCGCGAGGTCGCGACCCATGTCGTCTATCTCTACAACGGGCTGGTCGAGGAAGAAGGGCCGCCGGAGCAGATCTTCGGCGCGCCGAAATCCGAAAGGCTCAAGCAGTTCATCCGCAACGTCGGCTAGGGACAGGCCGGGACGGACGAAAACCGGGAACCAACAACAAACTGGGAGTTTGAAATGAAGACTGTTCTGAAGACATTCGCCGCGGCGCTGCTGCTCGGCGTCGCCGCCATGGGTGTGGCCAAGGCCGATCCGGTCAAGATCGGCGTCGCCGCCGAGCCCTATCCGCCCTTCACCTCACCGGATGCTTCGGGCAAATGGGTCGGCTGGGAGATCGACTTCATCGATGCCGTGTGCGCCGAGGAGAAACTCGACTGCGTCATCACGCCTGTCGCCTGGGACGGCATCATCCCGGCGCTGACCACCAAGAAGATCGACCTCATCGTCTCGTCGATGTCGATCACCGACGAGCGCAAGAAGACGATCGACTTCTCGGACAAGTACTACAACACGCCGACGGCGATCATCGGACCGAAGGACCAGAAGTTCGGCGCCACGCCTGACGACCTGAAGGGCAAGGTGGTCGGCGTCCAGGTGTCGACCGTCCACGCCGTCTACGCCAAGAAGCATTTCGGCGCGACCGCCTCTGAAATCAAGGAATACCAGACCCAGGACGAAGCCAACCAGGATCTCGCCGCCGGCCGCCTCGATGCGGTGCAGGCCGATTCCATCGCGCTTGGCGAATTCCTGAAGTCCGACCAGGGCAAAGCCTGCTGCGACCTGAAGGGCATGGTGGCTCCGGACGACGAGGTGCTCGGGCCGGGCGTCGGCGCCGGCGTGCGCAAGGAAGACACCGACCTGAAGGAAAAGATCAACGCCGGCATCAAGGCGATCCGCTCCAACGGCAAGTATGACGAGATCTCGAAGAAATATTTCGATTTCGACATTTACGGCGGCTCGACGCAGTCGAACTGACGCCCCGCGCATGAGCCGGAGGGCATGACGCCATAGTCGTGCCCTCCCGCCTATCCTTCCCACGCATGCCTGCCGCCGGCCGCTGGCGTCGGCGGAAAGAGCCAGCAATCCGGGGGCAAAGCTGATCGACGCGTTTCTTCCGGCCTCGGCGGCCGGTATCATCGAACTTCTCTCGCCCGCGCCCATCGGCTGGGGCGGCACACTCATGCTCGGGCTGTTGCATTCGCTCGAGATTGCCGTCGGCGCCACGATCGTCGGCCTGTTCATCGGTATCTGCGGCGCCTATGGCAAACTCTATGGCGGACCTGTCGTGCGCGACCTGCTCGCGGTCTACACCACCGTGGTGCGCGCCGTGCCGGAACTGGTGCTGATCCTGCTGCTCTACTATGCCGGCACCGACCTGATTAACCAGGTGCTGACCGCTATCGGTTACCAGCGTGTCGATATTAGCGGGCTGGTGGCCGGCATAGCCGTGCTCGGCTTCTGCCAGGGCGCCTATTCGACGGAAGTCATGCGCGGCGCGATCCTGGCCATCCCGCAAGGCCAGATCGAAGCCGCCCGCGCCTTCGGCATGTCTCCCGGCCTTCTCTTGCGGCGCATCACGCTGCCGGCGATGCTGCCCTTTGCCATTCCAGGTCTCGCCAATCTGTGGCTGATCGCGACGAAGGACACCGCGCTGCTGGCCGTCGTCGGCTTCTTCGAGTTGACGCTGGCGACACGGCAGGCGGCAGGCGTCACCAAGGCTTATCTGATATTCTATCTCGCCGCCGGCGTTCTCTATCTCGCGGTGACGCTGTTTTCGAACTTCCTGCTTGGCCGCGCCGAGAAATGGGCGCGGCGGGGCATGCCTTCGGTCAAGGAGGCACGCTGATGGCGGGCGAAGCGGCCATCATCAACACGGCGGCGCGCGCCTCGCTCTGGCTGCAGCCGCATCGCATCGTCCTCGTCCTGATCGCGCTGGGGCTGGTGCTGTCGGCCGCCTATTTCATGCGCTGGAACTGGCTGCCGCAATATTGGGAAATGGGCCTGATGGGCATCTGGCGGGCCCTGTGGATCCTGGCCGTCACCTGCGCGCTCGGCTTCCTGATCGCAGTGCCGGTCGGGCTGGCACAGGCCGCCGGCTCAATCTGGGTCGCGGCGCCGGCGAAAGTCTTCTGCACCATCATCCGCGGCACGCCGCTGCTTCTGCAGCTGTGGCTGCTCTATTACGGGCTGGGCTCGCTGTTCCCGCAATATCCATGGATCCGCGACTCCTGGATGTGGCCCTATCTGAGGCAGGCATGGCCGTACGGCGTTCTGGCTCTCACGCTGTCCTTCGCCGGTTACGAGGGCGAAGTGATGCGCGGCGCCTTTGCCGGCGTGCCCAAGGGGCAGTTGGAAGCCGCCCGCGCCTTCGGCATGAGCCGCTGGAAGATCCTCCGGCGCATCTGGCTGCCGCAGGCCTTCTACCGGGCGCTGCCGACGCTGACCGGCGAGACCGTGCTGCAGTTGAAGTCGACGCCGCTGGTGGCGACAATCAGCGTGATCGATATCTTCGCCGTCGCCGGCAAGGTGCGGCAGGACACCTACCTTACTTATGAACCCTTGCTGCTGCTGGCGTTGATCTATATGGCGATCACCGGCATTCTGGTCCTTGCCCTCAGCCGGATCGAGGCGCGGATTCCGGTCAAGGTCGGTTAGTGAGGAGCGAGGAGCGAGTAGCGAATAGTGAGTAGAAGCGGCTCGCTTCATGCCCTATTCACTACTCCCTACCCACTACTCCCTTAGAGGCAGCTACTATGCAACTCAGTCTCGACCAGGCAAGAGGACTGTGCCGGATGGCGGCACTCGGCGCCGGCGCCAATGAGGAGGCGGCGCAGTCGCTCACCGCCTCGATCATCGCCGCCGAGGCGGAAGGGCTTTCGACCGTCGGCCTGTCGCATTTCATCGATTATCTCGAAGCGCTGGAGGCCGGGCGCATCGACGGCAATGCCGATCCGGTGATCACAAGGCCGGCGCTGGCCGTCTATCTCTCCGATGCACGCGGCGGACTGGCGCATACCGGCTTCGACCGGACGATCGACGATCTTGCCAAGGCGGCAAAGCTGTTCGGCGTCGCCATCTTCTCGCAGAAGAACGCCTATACGTGCGGCGCGCTCGGCTACTTTACCGGCAGGCTGGCTGCGCAGGGGCTGGTGTCTTTCGCCGCGACCAACGGCCCGGCGGTTCTTGCCGGCTCGGGCTCGGTCAAGCCGGTCTATTGCACCAACCCGATGTCGTTTGCCGCGCCCGCCGCCGACGGCGCGCCGCTGGTCATCGACCAGTCGTCGAGCGCCACTGCCTTCGTCAACATCCGCAAGGCGGCCGAAGACGGCAAGAAAATCCCCGAAGGCTGGGCGCTGGACGCCAGCGGCAACCCGACCACCGACCCGGCGGCGGCCATGAAGGGCGCCATGCTTGCCTTTGGCGGCCAGCGCGGCGCCAACATCGCGCTGATGGTCGAAGTGCTGGCTGCCGGCCTGTCGGGCGCCAACTGGTCGCTCGACGCGCCGTGGTTCACCGGCGGCCCGGATAGCCCCGGAACCGGCCTGTTCGTGCTGGCCGTCGAGCCCAAGCTGCTCGATCCGGATTTCGAACAGCGCATGAAGGACCAGCTCGACCGCCTGCGCCGCCGCTTCGGCGTGCATGTTCCCGGCCGCGCCCGGGCTGAAACCGCCGAGAAGGCGCAGGCGCGCGGCATCACCGCGCCCAAGGCGGTGGTGCAGCGGATTTCCGAATTCGCCGAGCGCTATTCGGCCTGAATTGCGACCGCGCCGGAGCGAAACGTTGGCGACCAGGCGTCGGCGGCCAGCGCCAGCAACACCTCGTCCACGCCTGATGTGAGCGCGATACCGAACTGCTCAGGACGGCAAGTGTGTTGCCGATCGCCGTCAGCGCGAATGGGCGGTGAACTTGAAGGCGCCGCTGTCATGCCGCGCATCCCAGTGCGCTAGGCCCAGATCACGGCCGACGGCTTCGGCCTTGTCCCGGCCGGCGATGGCCTCGATCAGGGTCGGCATCATCGGTGATCCCCGTTGTCGTCGCGACACTTTGATCGACGACGAAGCGCCGGTCGGCGACATAATGCATGTCGCCCAAAAGTGGCCCCGGTTTTGGGAGAACGACATGCATAAAAACAAAGACCTGAAGCGCGTCGCATGAATCCGTTCAGACGCGACGCGCTTTAGTGGATCGTGGGATGTTTCTCGCGGAGCCCGCCTACGGAATACCGCATTCATGTCGCCCCGGCGGTGCGATTTTTTGCGCCTTCGTGAACCTTCCCGCATGTCGCGGCGACCAATGGCTGTCCGGGTCGGGGTTGCCCGGTCGGTGTCTCCTGTCGAATGCGTCCAGGGCTGGGGCGGGCGTCTTACGCCACGCTGATACCGTCTCAGGTCAGGCCGCCTCGTTGGACCCTGGTTTCGGCATGAGCTTCACCCGGAAAACCCCGCTTCGGCGGGGTTTTCTGCGTTTCGTGCTGCTGGTGACCGCCTGGTTCCACTGGTGATCATGGGCCACGGTTGTCGGGTGCCGAAAAGTCCCCTTTGTAGGCCGCGATCCTCTTGTTCCTCGCCATTCGCGGCGGCAAACGCCACTCGGTCGAGGCCCGCATCGGCAAGGCACTCTGACGAGCTTTCAAGAGGGGTGACGCGACGACGCGTCACCCTTTGCCTTTGACGCAAAACCGACTATGAAACGGCTTCAGCCAAGCCATCTGGAAAGTGCGCCGGAGCCAGCCATGACCGAAATCCTGCAGACCCCAAAGCTCGTCGTCGTCTTTGGCGGGTCTGGCTTTGTCGGCCGCCATGTCGTGCGCGCGCTGGCCAAGCGCGGCTATCGAATCCGGGTTGCCTGCCGGCGGCCCGATCTTGCCGGCCATTTGCAGCCGCTCGGCAATGTCGGTCAGATCCAGCCGGTGCAGGCCAATGTGCGCGTGCGCTGGTCAGTCGACCGCGCCGTGCAAGGAGCCGACCATGTCGTCAATCTCGTCGCCATCCTGCATGAGACCGGCCGGCAGAAATTCCCCGCTGTGCACGAATTCGGCTCCCGCGCGGTCGCCGAGGCGGCGCGTTCGGTCGGTGCCGGGCTGACCCATATTTCAGCGCTTGGCGCAGATGCGGACTCCGAATCGGATTACGCGCGCACCAAGGCACTTGGCGAGAAGGCCGTGCTCGAGACGATCAACGACGCCGTGATCTTCCGGCCGTCGATCAATTTCGGACCGGAAGACAGCTTCTTTAACCGCTTTGCCAGCATGGCGCGCTATTCGCCGGTGCTGCCACTGATCGGCGGCGGCCAGACCAAGTTCCAGCCGGTCTATGTCGGCGACGTCGCCGAAGCGGTGGCGCGCTCGGTCGACGGCAAGATCAATCGCGGCCAGATCTACGAACTCGGCGGCCCCAACGTGCTCACCTTCAAGAAGTGCATGGAAGAGCTGCTGACCGTGATCGAGCGCAAGCGCCTGCTGGTGCCGGTGCCGTGGTGGGTGGCCAACATCCAGGCCTCGATCCTCGGCCTGTTGCCCAATCCGATGCTGACCAAGGACCAGGTGATGCAGCTGCGCGAGCACAACATCGTCTCGGAAGCCGCCGCCAAGGCCAACAGGACACTCGCCGGGCTCGGCATCCAGCCGCAATCGATCGGGACGATCCTGCCCAGCTACCTCTGGCGCTTCCGCGCCGCCGGCCAGTTCCAGCAGCGCAAGCCCGCGGCTTGATTCACCGCAACCGCCTGAAAGGCACGCCTAGCGCGGCGTGACCTGCATAGGTAGCCCACCTTGCGGTTGGGTCGTCAGCTTCTGCACCGGCCAAGGCCTGGTCTCGGCAGTGGTGTCGAAGCGGAAGCGCGACAAGAGGATGGCGAGCGCGATGATCGCCTCCTGCATGGCGAAGCTGGCACCGATGCAGACGCGCGGCCCCGCACCGAAGGGCAGATACTGGAAGCGATCGATCTTTTCACGGTTGCCCGGGTGGAAGCGCTCGGGCAGGAAGGCATCGGGCCTGTCCCACAGCTTCCTGTGGCGGTGGACGACCCAGGGCATGACCAGCACGGCCGCGTGCTTGGGGATATAAAGATCCTTCCACATCTCCGGCTCGATCGGCTCGCGGTTGATGGAGGGCGCCGGCGGATAGAGCCGGAGCGCCTCGTCGAAGGCGGCGCGGGTCAACGGCATGGCGTCGAGCCACTTCGTCGGATCGGGTTCGCGCGCCAGCACCTCATCGATCTCCTGCTCGACCCGATTGCGTTCCCATGGCGATTCGGCGAGGCAGTAAAGCGTCCAGCCCAACGCCCGCGCGGTGGTCTCATGACCGGCGCCGATGAAGGTGATGATGTTGTCCTCGACCTCCGAGCGCGTCAGCCCGTCGGGACCTTCGGCCTTGAGCAGCAGCGTCAGGAAATCCTGCGGCACCGCATCGGGATCGCGCCTGAATTTCTCCTCGCGCATCTTGACCGTATCGGTCACGATCTTGCGGAAATAGGCCATGGTCTTGCGGCCGCGGATGCGGGTCAGACGCGGCAGCCAGTCGGGGGCGCGCAACAGATCGAGCGGATCGACACGGCCCATGGTCTCGAACAGGCGGTCGATCTCGTTGGCGAAACTGCCCGGCTCGCCCGCGATCTCGCCGGAAAACAGCGTCTCGGCCAGGATATCATAGGTGAGCAATGTCATGTCGTGGGCGATGTCGGATGTGCCGCCCGCCTCGTAGCGGGTGACGAACTCCCTGGTGCGTTTCAGCATCGGCTGGGCAAAGCCGAAGATATGGCGCGGCGTGAACACCGGCGCCATCGCCTTGCGCGACCGTTTCCACACTTCGCCCTCGGCGGTCAGCAGGCCATCGCGCAGGATTGGCCGAAGGATCTTCTGGCGCACCGTCGCCATCTTGTAGTTCTTGGCGTTGTCGACCAGCACATGGCGGATGAGGCCGGGATCGTTGGCGACGATCAGATGGCCACCGACGCCATTGGCGGAAATCCACGGCTCGTTGTAGGTCGGCTCGCCCCAGAGTTCGAGCGGATTGCGATAGACGATGCGGATCATCTCCAGCGTCGAAGGCGGCGAGGTGCGCGGCTTCGGCGCGGGAGGAACGAAGGGGGCGGGCTGAATGTCCATGAAGTGCTCCGCTGCTCACATCAATGTAGTGGCTGGCGATCCCGGCGTCCATGTGACCGGACGGCAGGCAATTCTCGGCGCCCGGCAGACGCTCCGTTCATCCGATCGTGACCGCCCGCTCCGGCATCCCGCCTTGTCCGCCGGCACGCTCTGCCGTAGTGACAGTCACCAACAGATACCGCCTGACAAAGGAGCCCGCCTTGAAGCACCAGTTGAGCATCATCATCGGCAGCACGCGGCCCGGCCGCGCCGGCCCGGTTTTTGCCGAGTGGCTGGAGACATTTGCGCGCCAGCACGGGAAATTCGAGCCGGTGCTGACCGACATCGCCGCGTTCCATCTGCCGGTGCTGGACGAGCCCCACCATCCAAGGCTTGGCAATTATCAGAACGACCACACCAAGGCCTGGTCGAAGGCGATCGACGCCGCGGACGCCTTCGTGTTCGTGGCGCCGGAGTATAATTATTTCGCAGCGCCCGCGATCGTCAACGCGATCGACTACCTGCTGCGCGAATGGAAGTACAAGCCGGCCGCCATTTTCAGCTATGGCGGCGTGTCCGGCGGCCTGCGCGCTGCGCAGGCGCTGAAGCCCCTTTTGACGTCGGTGGGGATCATGCCGATCCCGGAAGGCGTCGCGCTGCCGATGTATCAGAAGCTGCTCGACGAGAACGGCGCCTTCAGCGCCAGCGAACAGGTGACCGGCGGCGCCAGGACCATGCTGGACGAGCTGTTGCGCTGGAGCGAAGCGCTGAAGCCGCTGCGCGCTGCCTGAATGGGCCGGTGTTTGGCCAAACGCGCCGGCTTGCCCGCGCCGTAAAGAGGTGGAATGGTCGGCAAGTGACTGAGCCGGGGGCGGTTCGACTTGCGCTTGCTGTTTGCCTTGCTGCTGACGATTGCGACCACCGCCACCGCGGTGGCGGAACGGCGCGTGGCGCTGGTCATGGCAGAGGACGACTATCGGTTGGTGCGGCCGCTGGCCAATCCCATCCATGACGGCGAGGCTATGGAAGCCGCGCTTAAGAAGCTCGGCTTCGAGGTCACCCTGGAAACCAACCGCGACCTTCGACGCATGCGGCGCGCGCTCGACGACTTTCGCCAGGATGCCAAGGGCGCCGATGTCGCAATGGTCTATTTCTCCGGCCATGGCGTCGAAATCTCAGGCGACAACCGGCTGCTGCCGGTCGATGCCGACGCGTCTTCGCTCGATCAACTGAACAAGACCAGTCTGCCGCTGGAGGAGGTGCGCGATGCCGTCGCCGCGACCGCCAAGGTCGGGCTGATCGTGCTCGATGCGTGCCGCAGCGATCCCTTCTCGGCAAGCAGCGGCGAAGGGCGTAGCGCGACTTCGCTGGCGAAGGATGTCGCCGACAAGGTCAAGCCGGGCCTCGGCCGCGTCGGGCGTGCCGAGAACATCCTGTTCGCCTTCTCGGCCGCCCCGGGCGAGACCGCCGCCGACGGCACCGGCCAGAACTCGCCCTTCGCGACCGCGCTGACCAAATATCTCGGCACGGATGGATTGGAGATCCGCTCGGTGCTGACGCTGGTGCAGCAGGAGGTCTATGACCTGTCCCACGGCAAGCAGTTGCCCTATGTCGAAAGCGGCCTGCCGAAATTGTTCTTTGCCGCTGCGGCCAAGGAACAGCTGCCGGAGCGCGAACGGCTGCTGCTCGCCATGGCCGACGTGACCCCGGAAATGCGCGGCGAGGTCGAACAGATCGCCAGCGACGCCGACATGCCGCTGGCGCCGCTTTATGGCGCGCTGATCAGTTCCGACGCCAGCCATCTCTCCGCCGACAGCCTGAACGTCCGGCTGCGCGAGGCCGCCGACGCCTTCGTCAAGGTGCGCGGCGAAATGAAGACGCTCGCCTCCGACGATCCGCAGGTGGCGGAATTGCGCCGGCAGGCCGAGGAACAGCTTTCGCTCGGCGCCTTCGATGGTGCCCGCGCTCTTCTGGCCAAGGCCGCCGACATCGACAATGTTTCGCGCCAGGCGCTGAAGGTCAATTTCGTCAGCCGCACCCTGTCCGAGGCCGCGACGCGTTTCCTATCCGGTGGTGCGGCGCGCGCCGACCTCGACTACGCCACGGCCATCGGTGACTATGAATCGGTGCTGGCGCTCTATGGCGAGGCTGGGCAGACCTCGCTCAACCTGGAGCAGGCCGATCGCCAGAGCCGCACGCTGGAGGAACTCGGAATTCTCTATACGACAGTGGGCAATGTCGAGGCGGCCGGCCGCGCCTTTACCGCACTGTTGGCCAACCTCGAACAGCGGTCGCGCCAGGAAACCGACCCCAGCGTCAAGCGCGATCTCGCCATCAGCCACATCAAGCTCGCCAACATAAAGATGGTGCAGGGCGACCTGCCAACCTCTCTGGAGCACTATGAGGCGGCCCGGGACATGCTGCAGGACCTGACCGCAAGCACGCCGGACGAGAAAGGCTGGCTCGGGGATCTTGCCATGGCCAATGACAAGATCGGCAACGTGCTGGCAACGCAGGGCGATGTGGGTGCGGCGGCCAAGGCCTACCAGGAAAGCCTGTCGATCAAGCAGCAATTGGCCGATACCCAGCCGAACAGCGCCTACCTGCTGCGCGACGTGACCATAACCTATGATGAAATCGGCGACCTTGCCCGGACCGCCGGGCAGTTGGACGGCGCCCAGACGGCCTTTGGAGAGAGCCTGAGAATTCGGCTTGCGCTGGCCGCGAACAAACCCGAGGACCCTGAACGCCAGCGCGCGGTTTCCGTCAGCCACGAGAGGATCGGGGATGTACTGCGCGAGCGCGGCGACGCCGCCGGTGCGCTCGTGGCCTACAGCAAGAGCCAGGCGATCGCCGAGGAACTGGTCCGCCGTGACCCTAACGACACCGACTTGAAGCGCGACCTGTCGATCAGTTACGCCAAGATCGGCAACGCGCTCAACGACCAGGAGAACTGGCCGGCCGCGCTGGCTTCCTATCAGCAAGCGCTGGCCGTGGCGCGCGAACTTGCCGCCGATGACCCTGGCAACACCGACTGGCAGCGCGACCTGTCGGTCTGCCTGGAAAAAGTTGCCGGTGTGCTTGATGCCCAGGGCAATGTCGGCGGCGCATTGCAAAACTACCAGGATAGTCTTGCCATTGTCGACCGGCTGACCAAGCTCGATCCAGGCAATTCCGACTGGCAACGCGACCTGTCGATCACGCTCTCGGAAATCGGCATGCTGGAGACCAAGCAGCGCCACTTCGAGGGCTCCGAGAAGGCCTTCGAGGCCAGCCTCGGCATCCGCCAGAAACTGGCCCAGTCCGATCCGAACAATGCGATCTGGCAATTTGATCTGGTACAGGCCTACATCAACTATGCGTATGTGGCGAAGGATCCGAAGGCTGTGCTGACCAAGGCGCTGAACCTGACGCTGGAGCTCGACCGCACGGGTCGGCTGGCTCCAAGAGACAAACCCACGATCAAATATTTGCGCGGCCTTCTCGCCAAATTGAACGCCCGGAAAAAATAGCCGGGTGCCAGCCCGGGATTCGGCCTGGAAATGCCCGCAAACCTTGGAAAAACCGCCTTTAGCGCCTATATCTGCGCTATATCAGACGCGCGATTCGGGGCCGATTTTTCGCGCTGTACAAGCGGCATCTAGACAATAGGTTTTCATGAGCGACCAGATCGAGAACACCAACGGCGCCGAAGCCGAATACGGCGCCGATTCCATCAAGGTTTTGAAGGGCTTGGACGCAGTCCGCAAACGCCCGGGCATGTATATCGGCGACACCGACGACGGTTCGGGCCTGCATCACATGGTCTACGAGGTGGTCGATAACGCCATCGACGAGGCCCTGGCAGGGCACGCCGACCTCGTCACCGTGACGCTCAACCCCGATGGTTCGGTGACGGTGATCGACAATGGCCGTGGCATTCCGACCGATATCCACACCGGCGAAGGCATTTCGGCGGCCGAAGTGATCATGACGCAGCTGCATGCCGGCGGCAAATTCGACCAGAATTCCTACAAGGTGTCGGGCGGCCTGCATGGCGTCGGCGTCTCGGTGGTCAACGCCCTTTCGGCATGGCTGAAGCTCAAGATCCGCCGCAACGGCCAGATCTTCGAAATGAGCTTCACGCACGGCAATGCCGATGCGCCGTTGAAGGCCACAGGCAGCTACGAGCAGGACAGGCAGCCCGGCACCTATGAGGGCCGCAGCGGCAGCTCGATCACCTTCTTCCCGTCGGCCGAAACCTTCACCATGGTCGAGTTCGACTTCGGCACGCTGGAGCACCGCCTGCGCGAGCTCGCCTTCCTCAATTCCGGCGTGCGCATCATACTGACCGACGCCCGCCACGCCGACGTCGTGCGGCATGAACTGCACTATGATGGCGGTCTCGAGGAGTTCGTCAAATATCTCGACCGGGTCAAGAAGCCGCTGATCGAGAAGCCGATCGCCATCAAGGCCGAGCGCGACGGCATTACCGTCGAAGTGGCGATGTGGTGGAACGACAGCTACCATGAGAACGTGCTGGCCTTCACCAACAACATCCCGCAGCGCGATGGCGGCACCCATCTGGCCGGTTTCCGTGGCGCGCTGACGCGCCAGATCACCGGTTATGGCGACTCCTCGGGCCTGACCAAGAAGGAAAAGGTCTCGCTGATCGGCGATGATTGCCGCGAAGGGCTGACGGCGGTGCTGTCGGTCAAGGTTCCCGATCCGAAATTCTCGTCGCAGACCAAGGACAAGCTGGTTTCCTCCGAGGTCCGCCCGGTGGTCGAGGGGCTGGTCAACGAGGCGCTCGGCACCTGGCTGGAAGAGCACCCGACCGAAGGCAAGGTGGTCATCGACAAGGTGATCCAGGCGGCGGCGGCGCGCGAAGCCGCGCGCAAGGCGCGCGACATCACCCGCAAGAGCTCGCTCGGCGTCACCTCCTTGCCCGGCAAGCTGGCCGACTGCCAGGAGCGCGATCCGGCGAAATCCGAAATCTTCATCGTCGAGGGTGACTCGGCCGGCGGCTCGGCCAAGGGCGGCCGTTCGCGCCAGAACCAGGCCATCCTTCCCCTGCGCGGCAAGATCCTCAATGTCGAGCGGGCGCGTTTCGACCGCATGCTCGGCTCCGACATGATCGGCACGCTGATCACGGCGCTCGGCACCTCGATCGGCAAGGACGAGTTCAACGCCGACAAGCTGCGCTACCACAAGATCATCCTGATGACCGACGCCGACGTCGACGGCGCCCATATCAGAACCTTGCTGCTCACCTTCTTCTTCCGGCAGATGCCGGAGCTGATCGAGCGCGGCCATCTCTACATCGCCCAGCCACCGCTTTACAAAGTGACGCGCGGCAAGAGCTCGCAATACATCAAGAATGAAAGCGCCTTCGAGGAGTTCCTGATCGAGTCCGGGCTGGAGGACGCTTCGCTGACGCTGGGCTCGGGGGAAGTGCGGACCGGGCAGGATCTGCGCGGTGCGGTCGACGATGCGCTGGCTGTGCGCCAGCTCATCAACGGCCTGCACACGCGCTATAACAGAGGCGTGGTCGAACAAGCGTCGATCGCCGGCGGTCTCAACCCCGACGTCTTCAGCGATCTTGGCCGCGCCAACGCCATGGCGGAGCGGATCGCACAGCGCCTCGACATCATAGCCGAGGACACCGAGCGCGGCTGGACCGGCCGGATGTCGACCTCGAATGACGGCAGCGGCGGCTATGTCTTCGAGCGCACCGTGCGCAGCGTCAAGGAATACGCCCATCTCGACATGGGGCTGGTCAATTCGGCCGACGCCCGCCAGCTCGACCGCTACGCACAGCGCCTCAGCGAGGTCTACGGGACGCCGCCGGTGCTGCGCCGCAAGGATGTCTCCGAAACCGTCTCGGGACCGCTGGCGCTGCTCAACGCAGTCTTTGCGACCGGCCGCAAAGGGCTGACCATGCAGCGCTACAAGGGTCTCGGCGAGATGAACGCCGAGCAATTGTGGGAAACCACGCTCGACCCGAATGTACGGTCGCTGCTGCAGGTGAAGGTCAACGACGCGACCGATGCCGACAGCCTGTTCTCGCGGCTGATGGGCGACGAGGTCGAGCCACGGCGCGAATTCATCCAGGACAACGCGCTGTCGGTCGCCAATCTGGATATTTGATGCATGTCACGCAAAACCGTGCAGCGGTTTTGGGCGAACGACATGCACACGAGCTTAAAGCGCGCCGGCTGAATCCGCTTCAATGCGACGGGCTTTGAGACTGTAGCGATGCGCTGAAGAAGTCTGCCAGGGCAGCGCTCGGCGCTGATGGAACGCGGCCCGGTCAAAGCCGGGCGCATCGATGCAGATGTCGGGAGGGGTCGCGCGCCGTCGAAGCCTCGGATTTCCGCTTTTGCCCGATGCGATCCATGGGTCAAACCGCAACAGGATCATTTGAGACATTGCTGCGGAGCCGCGCTCCGAATTGTTCCATCGCCGGCAAACAAAATCATTTTCTAGCCCGCCGGAACGGAAGTCCTCACGGGACATTGTGCCAACATCGATCACAATTTCCCACAGGAGGCTTTCATGGGACGTGGCATTTTGCTCTGGTTGCTCGGTATTCCGATCCCGATCATCATCCTCATCATGTTGTTCGTACGGTAGGGGGCGTTAATGCAGCCCACCGTATCGGCTATCGACCTGTCCGCTTCAGAAGAATCCTCCGCGACAGCCGTCAGCTGGGGGCCGATCATCGCTGGCGCCTTCGCCGCCTCGACGCTGACTTTCATCCTCATGCTGCTCGGCTCCGGGCTTGGGCTCACCATGGTTTCGCCATGGTCGGGCTCCGGCGCGTCGATCACCACCTTCGCGGCGTCGACCGCGATCTGGCTGGTTATCGTGCAGTGGCTGTCCTCCGGCGTCGGCGGCTACCTTGCCGGGCGCTTGCGCACCAAATGGGTCGGCATCCACACTGACGAGGTTTATTTCCGCGACACGGCTCACGGCTTTCTTGCCTGGGCATTGGCCACGTTGCTTGTCGTCGGCGTCCTCGGCTCAGCGCTTTCCGCAGTGCTTGGCTCGGGCGTACAGGCCGTGTCCACAGCGGCGTCGGGCGCAGCCATGGGAGCATCTGCTGGTGCCGCCGGCAACGCCGGCAATGCGCCGGCCAACAGCGCGACCTCCTATCTGGTGGATTCGCTGTTTCGTCCCGCCGATCCGAGCAAGCTGGCTGCTGCCACTCCGGATGGCGATGCCGCCGCTGTAGGCCAGGCCTCGCGTATCCTCATTGCCAGCGCCGCGGCGGGCGAGATTTCGGCCGACGACAAGACCTACCTGGCGCAACTGGTCGCCGCCCGCACCGGCCTTTCCGAGGCCGACGCCAAGGCGCGTGTCGATGCGATGGTTGCCAAGGTCGAGGACGCCAAGGTCAAGGCCAAGCAGGCGGCCGATAGCGCCAGGAAGGCCAGCGCGACCTTCGCGCTGCTCGGCGCCTTGTCTCTGGTCATCGGCGCCTTCATCGCCAGTGCGGCCGCAGCGCTCGGCGGCAGGCAGCGCGACGAAGAGGAAGCGGCTTTCCTGAGCAGCCGCTAAACGCAGGCTTACGCCAGAAATCAACGAGCCCGGCTCCAGAGCCGGGCTCGTTGCTATTTCGGGCTCGTTGCTATTTCCGCCTATCGGCCGGATCAGTGATCCATGGCCTTGACGATTTCCTCGGTCATCTTCTTGGCGTCGCCGAGCAGCATCATGGTGCCGTCCTTGTAGAACAGCGTGTTGTCGATGCCGGCATAGCCGGAGCCGAGCGAACGCTTGACGAACAGGCAGGTGCGGGCCTTGTCGACGTCGAGGATCGGCATGCCGTAAATCGGCGACGACTTGTCGTCGCGGGCCGAGGGGTTGGTGACGTCGTTGGCGCCGATGACATAGGCGACATCGGCCTGCGCGAACTCCGAATTGATGTCCTCGAGCTCGAACACTTCGTCATAGGGCACGTTGGCTTCGGCCAGGAGCACATTCATGTGGCCGGGCATGCGGCCGGCGACCGGGTGGATGGCGTACTTCACGTCGACGCCGTTGGCCTTCAGCTTATCGGCCATTTCGCGCAGCGCGTGCTGTGCCTGGGCGACCGCCATGCCGTAGCCCGGCACGATGATGACCTTCTGCGCATTCATCATCAGATAGGCGGCGTCGTCGGCCGAACCCTGCTTGACCGTGCGCTCGATGCCGTCGTCGGCTGCTGCCGCCGTTTCCCCACCGAAGCCGCCGAGAATGACCGAAATGAAGCTTCGGTTCATGCCCTTGCACATGATGTAGGACAGGATCGCGCCGGACGAGCCGACTAGCGCGCCGGTGATGATCAGCGCCAGATTGCCGAGCGTGAAGCCGAGCGCGGCCGCCGCCCAGCCCGAATAGGAGTTCAGCATCGAGACGACGACCGGCATGTCGGCGCCGCCGATCGGGATGATCAAAAGGATGCCGAGCACCAGCGAAGCGGCGACGATCAGCCAGAACACCAGCTTCGATTCCGTGGTGACCAGAAGCACGATCAGCACGATGAGCGCGACGCCGAGGGCCGCGTTGATGAAGTGGCGACCGCCGATCATGATCGGTTTGCCCGACATGCGGCCGTCGAGCTTCAGGAAGGCGATGACCGAGCCGGTGAAGGTGATGGCGCCGATGGCGACGCCGAGGCTCATCTCGATCAGTGCCTGGGCGTGGATGTCGCCCGCCGTGCCGATGCCGAAGCTTTCCGGCGCATAGATGGCGGCGGCCGCGACCATGACGGCGGCGAGGCCGACCAGCGAGTGGAAGGCGGCAACCAGCTGCGGCATCGAGGTCATGGCGATGCGGCGCGCGGTGACGGCACCGACGCCGCCGCCGATGGCGAGGCCGAGGACGATGAGGCCGAAGCGGCCCGCGGACGGGGTTGCCAGCGCCAGCGTGGTCGCAATGGCAATGCCCATGCCGATCATGCCGTAGAGATTGCCCTGGCGGCTGGTGGTCGGATGCGACAGGCCGCGCAGCGCCATGATGAACAGGACGCCGGAGACGAGATAGAGGAAGGACGCGAAGTTGGCGTTCATGGCGCTCTACTTGTCCTTCTTCTTGTACATGGCCAGCATGCGCTGGGTGACGAGGAAGCCGCCGAAGATGTTGACCGAGACCAGCATCAGCGCCACGAAGCCGAAGCCGGCGGCAACGCCGGAAGCGGCGATGCCGACGGCGAGCAGCGCGCCGACGACGATGACCGACGAGATGGCGTTGGTGACGGCCATCAGCGGCGTGTGCAGCGCAGGGGTCACCGACCAGACGACATAGTAGCCGACGAAGATTGCCAGCACGAAGATGGCGAAGCGGAAGACGAAGGGATCGATGGCGCCGCCGGACAGGGCGTGCGCGGCATCACCCGCCGCCTCGGCGCCGCCTGGAGCATTGGCCAGGTTCTGCACCGCCAGCCGGACGGCCGCACTTGCCTGGTCGAGCTGGTCGAGGGCTTTCTGCAGGGTCTGATCCATCACGCGGTGCCTTTCGACTTGGGCGAGGACGACTTGGGCGAGGACGATTTGGGCGAGGACGATTTGGATGAGGCCGTCTTCCTGGGCGCGGGCTTCTTGGGCGCTGCCGAGGCATCGGCGACCATGGTCGTGGCCGGGATCGCCGCGGGTTCGACATGCGGCTGCTGGTCGGCCTTGGCGAAGGCCGGATGGACCACCTTGCCGCCATCGGTCAGCATCGTCGCCTTGACCAGTTCGTCATCGCGCTTGATGGCGAGCGTCTTGGTGGTCTTGTCGACCAGCGTCTCGAGGAAAGCGAACAGGTTCTTCGCATAGAGCAGCGATGCGGACGCGGCGACGCGGCCCGGCACGTTGAGGTGGCCGACGATCTTTACGCCATTGGCCGTAGTCACCACCTGACCCGGCTTAGCGCCCTCGACATTGCCGCCACGTTCGACGGCCAGGTCGACGAGCACCGAGCCCGGCTTCATCGAGGCGACCATCGCCGCCGACACCAGCTTCGGCGCCGGCCGGCCTGGAATCAGCGCCGTGGTGATGACGATGTCCTGCTTGGCGATGTGCTCGGCGGTGAGTGCCGCCTGCTTGGCTTGGTATTCCTTGGACATTTCCTTGGCGTAACCGCCGGCTGTTTCGGCGGCCTTGAACTCTTCGTCCTCGACGGCCAGGAACTTCGCGCCGAGCGAGGCGACCTGTTCCTTGGCGGCGGGGCGCACGTCGGTGGCGGTGACGACGGCGCCGAGGCGACGCGCCGTTGCGATCGCCTGCAGGCCGGCGACGCCGACGCCCATGATGAAGATCTTCGCCGCCGGCACCGTGCCGGCTGCCGTCATCATCATCGGCAAGGCACGGTCATATTCCGAGGCGCCGTCGATGACCGCCTGATAGCCGGCAAGATTGGCCTGGCTGGACAGCACGTCCATCGATTGCGCGCGGGTGATGCGCGGCATGAATTCCATCGAAAAGGCAATGACACCAGCCTTTGCGAGCGCCGCGACGGCGGCATCGTTGCCGTAGGGATCCATGATGGCGATCACGGCGGCGCCGGATTTGTAGCTCTTCAACTCGGTTTCATCAGGCCGGCGGACCTTCAGCACGACATCGGCCTTGGCAACGTCCACAGCCTTGCCGATGACGGCACCTGCCTTGGCAAACTCTTCGTCGGGGATGCGCGACCTTGTGCCGGCGCCGGTTTCGACAATCACGTCGAAGCCCAGCCCCGCCAGCCGCTTGACCGTATCGGGCGAGGCCGCGACCCGCGGCTCGTTCGCATCAAGCTCACGAGGGATGAAAACCGTCTGTCCCACCGCATGATCCTTTCGGCTGGAACCTGTTTGCGCAAAATGTCGGCCGGATCATCCGGCGACGTCAATGGCAATGGGGTTTTGGAAGGTCTATCGCAGAATGAAGGCGCCGGCGGCCATGATCAGGATGAAGAGGATAGTCGCCGAGAAGAAACCGCCCGCGAAGAAGCCGAAGGCCATCGCGATGAGCAGCGCGCCGCAGAACAGCGATCCGTATTTGGCCAGAGCGAGAAAGCCCGCATAGGTGCGGTCGTGCTCGGCATAGTCCATCTTCGCGCCCAGTTCGACAGGACCGGTCGGCGAGTGATCAGCCATAGGAATACCCCTTCGAAGACATCTTTCAGGCACATAGCGAAAAGCCGGCCCGAGAGCAATGGCGCTATTGCCGCATTGGAGCCGACAACTGCCTCAAGGGAAAATTGAAACCGCCGGCCGGTTCGGCGAAGGGCGGCTTTGCGGCAGGCCAGCTCGATAGCCCTCAGCCAGCGAGGTGCGGGAAAAGCCCGAGCAGGCCGACGACGATCAGATAGAGCGCGACGATGTAGTTCAGCAGCCGTGGCATGATCAGGATCAGCACGCCGGCGATCAGCGAGATAAGCGGCGTGAGCGCAAGCGAGTGGATGGTCATGACCGTATTCCTTTCCACGAACAATGCGACAGGAGCCCGGGGCGAAATGCCCGTCGGGCAGGATCGCGGCGATACTCGATGGCGATGCCACTACCTATAACGGCGAAGCCGCGGGAAGGTTCAGATGCAGAGATGACGCCCGTTCAGGCAGCATCGCGGTAGTATTTCGCCGTCGGCACAATGGACAGCGGCGTCAACCGGTTGATGGCCGGATTGGCGAACATCATCCGCTGTTCCACGGCTGTCGACTTAAAGAACGGGAACCGTTCGAGCGTCTGGCGCAAGTTTTCGCCGCAGGGGATTTCGAACAGAGCGATCGGCGCGAGGACACCCGGGAACACCTTGCCTTCTGTCCTCTGAACGGCATGAAAGATACGAGCATAGTAAGCGGAATGCTCGATCTTGATCGGCGTAAGCACTGCAGTGAGCCCAAAGTAAGAGGCGGCCACCATGCCAAGCCTGAGCGTCAGAAAAGGCAGAACTCCGGCCGCGGGCGCGTTGTCGGCATCGGTTGCGAAGCGAGTCCCGTCGATGAACGTCTCTCCGCGGGCAAGCCGCTCGGCCAATATTTCCGGATAAGCGTCGACGGACGGCGAATAGGGGTGCTCTCGGGAAATGTAGTGGAGCCGTAACGTGCTGACCAGGTGTCCATCGAAATAGACGCCGAACCGATAGGAATTCGGCAGATTGTCCCAGCGATCCTCGAACATCCCGCTGGCGATCGGGCCGCACATGCCCGACTGCAGGTAGGATTGATAGCGAAGGCGATAGATCGCCTCCAGATCCTCGCCTCCGGTGATGAGACGGTAGTCGACATGCTCAAGCAACTGCATGATCGACTGGTTCAGCGCCGACCCAGCATTGGAGCTGGCGCCAACCCGCGCATCGTTTCTCGCAACATCCATTCTCATGTCCTCGTAATCCGCCTGTGAACAGGCTATTCGAGTTGAAATGAGACACAAGCTGAAAATTGGATCCCACTAATTTACCACTTGTTAACCTTAACAGCCAGAGATCCTTGGCTGCAGAGTGGTTGCTGAAGGAGCAGCTTGGACGTTCGAATCCAAGTCTGCATTCCTATGAAGAGCGCTGCAAACTCGGGCGCGAAAAGCACTGGAGCGTTCCGCTTTGACAGATGCGCCGATCCAGTCAAACCTTTCGCTTATTCAAATTCTGCCAAAACTACTGCGCGCTTTGCTTTGGATTTTTTCGCCACCAAACAAATATTCTGGCTCGTACCTGTCGCACGATCCAAGCAACGCGCTTTATCAGCTTCAACTGGCAAGAACCTGCGACGAAAGCTAGCCGACTGTGCGCTTGGCGGCGAGACGCAAATCCGCGGCAAACGGCCAGGTGACGTTCGACATCGTCTCGATGCCCGACGCGCTGAGCGCTGCGCCGAACAGGAAGCCTTGGACAAGATCCGGCCTCACCGAACGCATGAGGATTTTAAGCTGCTCGAATGTTTCCACGCCTTCGATGGTGACGGTGAGTCCCAGGACACGGGTCAGGTCGACGACGCCCTTCAACAGCGCGAGCGAGCGCGGATTGTGGGTGACGTCCATCACGAACGACCGGTCGATCTTGATCTTGTCGAGTGGAAGCTTATGGAGATAGCTCAGGCTTGAATAGCCGGTGCCGAAATCGTCGAGTGCGATGCGGACGCCAAGCTGCTTCAGTTCCTCGATATACTGGCGGGTCATGGATTTGTCGTCGAGCAGCGCGGTTTCCGTGACTTCGATCTCTAGGCGGCTAGCGTCGAGGCCGGAATTAGCCAACGCATCGCGCACCTTTTGGATGACGTCGCGGCTGCGGAAATCCCTCGCCGAGAGATTGACCGAGACGCTGGTCTGGTCAGGCCATTTGGCGCATTCGGTGCAAGCTGCATGCAGCACAAAGGTGCTGATCTCGGAGATGATGCCCATCTCCTCGGCCAGCGGGATGAAGACGCCGGGTGAGATCGGTCCGAGATCGGGATGGTCCCAGCGGCACAGCGCCTCGCAGCTGGCGATGCGCATGGTGTCCATCGCAACGATCGGCTGGTAGACGACCCGCAGGTTCTTGGTTTCCACCGCGCTGCGGAGATCCGCCTTCATCAGCTGCCGGTTGCGGAAGGCGGCGTCCATTGCCGCCTCGAACAGCCGCCAGCCGTTCTTGCCAAGCTCCTTGGCCTTGTAGAGCGCGAGGTCTGCCTTGACGATCATGGCATCGACATCGGTTTCCGCGACCTTGGACAGAACCGCGCCGGCGCTGGCCTGGATCCGCAATCCATGCCCGGCGACGTCCACTTCGCCCTGCAATGCCGCGAAGATCTCGTCGATCTGCATGGTCAGATGGCTCTCATCGTCGATGCGGTCGAAGAAGACCATGAATTCGTCGCCGCCGAAACGGCTGACGGTGATGCCTTGCCCGGCAACGGCGGCGAGACGCTCGGCGACCGCGTAGATCAAACCGTCGCCGATCGGATGGCCGAGCGTGTCATTGACACTCTTGAAATCGTCGAGGTCGATCACGGCGAGGCCGCACAGGCGATCCCGGTCCCCGGAGGCCATCAGCTCGCCGACCAGTTCGTGGAAATAGGCGCGGTTGGGAAGGCCGGTGAGATTGTCGTAGCGCGCCATGAAGCGGATCTTTTCCTCCGCTTCGACGCGCGCCGTGACATCCTCGAAGGTGATCACGCCGAGTTCCTGGCTGCCTTCGCGCGCGGAGAATTCGTAATGCTGGCCGTTGGCGAGCGAAACAAGCACCTTGCGGTCCCTGCCCTCGCGCAGGGCGCGCGTCAGCTGCGCCTCGACGTAGCGGCAGTCCTTCGGCGCCAGCATGCCGCCGGCGACACCGCGCATCAGAAGGCCGTGAATGGAGCGCCCGAGCAGCGCGTCGGCCGATTTCAGCGACATCAGGTGGGCGGCCTCGGCGTTGGCGACCGCGACGCGCCCGTCAGGGCCGAGCATGACTAGGCCGTGCGACATGGTGTTGAGCGCGCGATCGAACTTGCGCGTTATGCTTTTCGCCTGCTTGTGGCCGATGACCGCGGAAAACAGCACGTTGCGAACATGGTCGGCGCTGTTGATGGTAATGAACGTCATCGGGAAGATCATCAGACCGAGGACGACGGACGGGGCATCCAGACGCAGCAGGAGCGCCAGCGCCGCCGGACCGATGAAGGTTACCGAAAAAATCCGCACCATGCGCGGAGACCCGTAATTACGGGCGACAACCGTGACCAGGGTCGCCAGGGTCAGCGACATCGCCGCCAGTTCGGCGAATGGGTCGGGATACACATAGATCGACACGAAGCACAGCGCACCCAATCCGAGGCCCTGCAAGCAGCCCTTGAGGATGTAACTGCGCTCCAATCGGTGTGCGTGTTCGACGTCGGCAATCACGCCGCCCGTCCTCAGGAAGCTGCGAATACCGAAATAACGCAGAAGGCTGATCGGCAGCAGAACAAAAGAAAAGGCGAGAAACAACGGATTTTGCGTGCGCAGATAAATCATGAATCCGAGGATCCAGTAGCACACGCCACCGATCACCAACATGTGCGCGTTGTCGAACAACGACCGCACAAATTGGATATAGACATCCGCGGGGATGCTTTCGGTCTTTGTTTTGCCCATATGATCGGCCCAACGCTAAGCCTTGTCATGCCACAACCGCCTTAAGAAAGGCTTAGACAGGGCTTAAGCTACGGCTTCGGCCCGCCCGCAGCGGCAAGAGGAACCTCGCAGCAGGCTTCGGGCGTTGGCGGAGGAATCACTCAGCGGCACTGAGGACCGGTACCGGCATGGTTTGGGTCAGTCGCTCGACCAGTCTTCGACGCTCGCCCGCGGCCTTTTCCGCGCTGGCCTGCCGGACATGGCCATAACCACGGATGAGCGCGGGAACCGAAACCAGTGCGACCGCCGCCTCGGCCTTGCCCGGCGCCAGCGACCTGGCGGCGAGTTCAAGATCGCCTTCATACTGCGCCAAAAGCTGCCGTTCCATGCGCCTTTCGGCACTATAGCCGAACAGGTCGAAAGCGGTGCCGCGCAGCCCCTTCAGCGCCGCCAGCAGGCGGAAACCCTTCATCATCCAGGGGCCGAAGCTCGACTTCCTCGGCTTGCCGTCATTGCCGCGACGGCCCATGATCGGCGGGGCGAGGTGGAATTCGAGTTTTTCATAGCTCTGGAACTGCTTGCCAAGCTCGGCGGCAAAGGAGCCGTCGGTGTAGAGCCGCGCCACCTCGTACTCGTCCTTGATCGCCATCAGCTTGAACAGGTTCCTGGCCGCCGCCTCGGTCACGGCGGTCGAGCCGGGCACGGCCCTGGCCTCGGCGGCGCGCAGCAGCGCCAGCCTGTCGGCATAGCGCTTGCCATAGGCGGTGTTCTGGTAGGCCGTCAGGAAGGCGACACGCCGGGCAATGATCTCGTCCAGCGTCTGCGCGACGGGGGCTGTTTGTCCCGCCTTGCCCGGCTGAGCGACGAGGCCACGCACGAAATCCGGCTGGTGCGCCGCGCGGCGGCCCCAGCGGAAGGCGGCGATGTTCATCGCCACCGCTTCGCCGTTGAGCTCGATCGCCCTCTCGACAGCCTCGGCCGACAGCGGCAGGCCGCCATGCTGGAAGGCGAAACCGAGCATGAACATGTTGGCGCCGAGCGAATTGCCGAACAGCGCCGTGGCGGTGCGGGTGGCGTCGAAGAAATGCGCCTTGTCGTCGCCGGCGGCGGTGCGGATCGCCTTCTTCAGGCGCTCAATCGGCAAAGAGAAATCCGCCGAGCGGGCGAACTCGCCGGGCATGATCTCGGCGGTGTTGGCGAGGAAGATCGTATGGCCCTCGCGCACCGCGGTCAGCACCTTCTTGGCGCCCGACACGACGAGGTCGCAGCCAAGCACGAGGTCGGCCTTGCCCGCCGAGACGCGGATGGCATGGATGTCGTCCGGCGTGCGGGCGATGCGGACATGGGTGAACACCGAGCCGCCCTTCTGGGCCAGGCCGGCCATGTCGATCATGCCGCAGCCCTTGTCCTCGAGATGGGCCGCCATGCCGAGCACGGCGCCGACGGTGACGACGCCGGTGCCGCCGACGCCGTCGATGATCGCCGCCCAGCCCTCGGCGCCCAACGGGAATTCGGCCGGTGTCGGCACGCCGGCAAGCGGATCGGTCTTGCCGGCAAGGCCCTCGGCCTTGCGGATCTTGGCGCCGTGGACGGTGACGAAGGACGGGCAGAAGCCGTTGACGCAGGAGAAGTCCTTGTTGCAGCTCGACTGGTCGATCTTGCGCTTGCGGCCGAATTCGGTCTCGACCGGCTGGATCGAGACGCAGTTCGACTGCACGCCGCAATCGCCGCAGCCTTCGCAGACCAGCTCGTTGATGAAGACGCGCTTGTCGGGATCGGGAAAGGTGCCGCGCTTGCGCCGCCGGCGTTTTTCGGCGGCACAGGTCTGGTCGTAGAGCAGGATCGACACGCCTTTGACGTCGCGCAGCTCGCGCTGGACCAGATCGAGGTCGTCGCGGTGATGGATGGTGGCGCCGGCCGGGAATTCGACCTTGCCGGCATATTTGTCGGGCTCGTCGGTGACGATGGCGATGCGGTCGACACCTTCTGCCCGCACCTGCCTGGCGATCATGTCCACCGTCAGGCCGCCTTCATGCGGCTGGCCGCCGGTCATGGCCACCGCATCGTTGTAGAGGATCTTGTAGGTGATGTTGGCTTCGCTCGACAAAGCGAAGCGGATCGCCAGCGTGCCGGAATGATTGTAGGTGCCGTCGCCGAGATTCTGGAAGATGTGGCCGCGCTTCGAGAACGGCGCCTGGCCAACCCATTGCGCGCCCTCGCCGCCCATGGCGGTGAAGCCCAGAGTGTTGCGGTCCATCCAAAGCGCCATGAAATGGCAGCCGATGCCGGCGGCGGCGATCGAACCGTCCGGCACCTTGGTCGAGGAATTGTGCGGACAGCCCGAGCAGAAGAAGGGCGTGCGCGAACCGATGTCGGTGGCGTCCGCCAGCATCGCCTGGAATTGGCGCAGCTTGCCGACCCGCGCCGAGATCTCCTCCGAGGGGCCGATGGTCTTGACGATCCTCTCGCCAAGGGCAATGGCGATCTCGTTGGGATCAAGCGCGCCCTTGGCCGGAAACAGCCAGTCGCCGCGCTCGTCCTTCTTGCCGACGATGACCGGCTGCGAGGCGGTGCCGTAGAGGCTTTCGCGCAGCTGCACCTCGATCAGCGAACGCTTCTCCTCGACGACGACGATGGTGTCGAGGCCGCGGGCAAACTCGGCGATGTGATGCAGGTCGAGCGGCCAGGGGCAGCCGACCTTGAACAGCCGCACGCCGATGCGGTTTGCGGCGGCCTCGTCGATGCCGATATCCTCCAGCGCCTGGCGGACATCGAGATAGCTCTTGCCCAGCGTGATGATGCCGAGCTTGGGGCTGCGGCCGCCCGAATAGACGATGCGGTTCAGCCCGTTGGCATGGATGAAGGCGGAGGCCGCGGCACGCTTGTATTCGTGCAGCCGCTCCTCCTGGCCCAGCATGTCGATCTCGTGGCGGATGTTGAGGCCGCCCGGCGGCATGTCGAACTCCGGCACGACGATGTTCAAGCGCTCGAGCGAGGCATCGACCGAGGCCGTCGATTCGATATTGTCCTTGACGCATTTGATCGCCGCCCAGGTGCCGGCGAAACGCGACATGGCAAAGCCGTACAGCCCGTAATCGATGATCTCCTGGACACCGGCCGGGTTGAGGATCGGCACCATGGTGTCGACGAAGAGGAATTCGGTGGCGTGCGCGTTGGTCGAGGATTCGGCCATATGGTCGTCGCCCATGAGCGCAAGTACGCCGCCATGCTTGGACGAGCCGGCGAGATTGGCGTGACGGAACACGTCGCCCGAACGATCGACGCCCGGGCCCTTGCCGTACCAGACGGAAAAGACGCCATCATGGGTGCCCTCGCCCAGCAGCTCCGTCTGCTGCGATCCCCAACAGGCGGTGGCGGCGAGCTCCTCGTTGAGGCCTGGCTGAAAGACGATGTCGGCCCCGGCGAGCTGCTTCTTCGCCTTCCACAGCTGCATGTCGAGGCCGCCGAGCGGCGAGCCGCGATAGCCGGAGACGAAGCCGGCCGTGTTCAGGCCAGCGCGGCGGTCGCGCTCGCGCTGCATCAGGAGCATGCGGATGACCGCCTGCGCGCCGGACAGGAAGATGCGCTCCTTCCCGAGGTCGAACTTGTCGTCGAGCGCGACATCATGCAGCGTCATCAGGCATTTCCTCTGCGAAGGCCGCGCGGGGGCAGGCAGCCAACGTCGGGGTCGGATGACGCATCCTTTCTCCCCTTGCAAGTGAGGTCAAACAAAATCGCAGGGGCCAGGCAACGCGCAACAAACAGTCCGGCGGGCGCAGGAGCGCGCATGAAACCGCACGCCGAGAGTGCCTCGGCGCACGAAAACTCCGGCCGGAATCGATGCCGTCGGAAGGTGTCAGCCGGCTTTCGAGCAGTCCGGCTTCGGCTCGCCGGGCAGCTTGCCGTCGGGATGGCCGGCGAGGTCGGGATTGGCCGTATAGAGCTGGTCGATGACCAGCGGCCGGTCGGGCAGGATCGACTGGTCTTCCGTCGACATCAGCGTGGTGTCGATCTTCTGCAGGACCGCGCCGTCGGGTCCCTTGATGCTGATGGCGATGGCATAGGGCTTGTTCTTGACGATGCATGTCAACGCCGGGCTCTCCAGGCTGACCTTGTCGAGCTTCGGCCAAACCTTCTGCTCGACCACCAAGGGCGCACCGCCGGCCGGATTCTGGAAGCTGGCAACCGCCACCTGGCCCTCGCCCATCGGCTGCAAGGGCCGCAGCGTCACGACATAGGTCGCCCTGGCGAGACGGTAGTTGAAGACGAATATCTTGCCGGAAACCTCGAACAGCTTGCCCTCGCCGCCGGTGTCGCGGCAGGCGCCGAGGGTCGCTGCGGCAATCAACATGGCGCCGGCAACGAGCGCGCGTGAAAATCCTCTAGGCATCCTTGACCTCATGGGCCGCCATGCGGCGGCGACGATAGTGACGACTGGCCTTCTGCCGGTTGCCGCACACAGCCATATCGCACCAAAGCCGGCTGGAATTGCGGCTTCTGTCGACGAACAGCCAGGTGCAGTTGGGGCAGATCCTGAGCCGCGCGACCGTGTCGTCGCGCAGCAGCGAAAGGGCCGAGACCGCCAGCGCCGCCTCGAAGGGGATCGGCACACGGGGATCGCCGAACGGCCTTCCCGGTGCGCCGATCTCGGTCCGGCTGCCGGCCAGGCCTTCGGCACAGGCGCGCAGGAAATCGGGCAAGTCGGCGGTGGCGACCGCGCCATTCGACACCGCGCCGCGAAACAGCCGGTCGGTCGTCTCGCGGATCGACAGCACGACGGGTGCGATTGCCGTCGGCGAAGACACGGCAAGCCGCCGGTCGCCGAGTTCGGCGGCGCGAAAGGCGCTGGCCGCGTCGGCGAAGCGGGCGATTTCGGCCGGATCATCGAAGCGGTCGAACGTGCGCTCCGGATCGCCGCGCAGCACGACGGTGTTCGCCGTATCGAGCGCAAGCAGGCCGCCGGTGAAGCGGTGCGGGGTCCAGGCGACTGTCATGCCGCAAAATCTAACCAATAAATCGCGTTTGACAAGTTAGATTCGGCGATGCAAACCTCTTCTGCGCAGGGTATCGTCGCCTTTGTCTCGAGCATTCCGTCGTCCTAACCGCTGTCGGCGAGATGCTTCAGGTGTTGTTGAGCATGCTCTATTTCTTCCAGCAGGTCCTGAACGGGCTGCATTCCGGCGCGCTCTACGCGCTGCTCGCCTTCGGCTACGTGCTGATCAACGGCATCCTGCACCGCACCAACTTGGCCTATGGCGCGCTGTTCGCCTTCAGCGGCCAGGCAATGATCCTGAGCGTCGCCTTCGGCTACCAGGTGCTGTGGCTGACGCTGTTGGCGTCGGTGCTGTTCGGCGTCGTCGCGGCATTCCTCTATGCCGCGCTGATCAGCCATGTCCTGTCGCGCAGCGTCTTCGAACCGTTGGCCGACCGCACGCCCAACGCCATCGTGGTGACGACGCTCGGCATCCTGATCGTCCTGTCGGAAGCTAGCCGCATCGCCGCCGATACGCATGATCTGTGGCTGCCGCCAATGCTGGCACAGCCCATCGTCTTTGCCGAAGGCGCCGGCTTCAAGGCGACGCTGACGCTGATCCAGGTGCTCGACTGCGCGGTGGTGCTGGCGGCGGTCGCACTGGCCACCTCCGCCTTTGCCCGCTCCAGCTTCGGCCGGCGCTGGCGGGCCGTCTCCGACGACCCGCGCGCCGCCGCGCTGTGCGGCATCGACGTTCGCGGCGTGTTCCGGAACGCCGTGCTGCTCGGCGGCTTCTGCGCCGCGCTGGCCGGCGTCATGGCCAGCCTCTACTACGGCAATGTCAGCTTCGGTTCCGGTCTCGTCTACGGCCTGAAGATCCTGTTCGTGACCGCGGTCGGCGGCTATCTCTCGCCGCCACGGGCGGCTCTGGGTGCCGCCGCCTTCGGCATGGCCGAATCACTGTGGGCCGGCTATTTCCCGATCGAATGGCGCGATGCGTGGATGTATCTGTTCCTGGTGGCCATGCTGATCCTGATCGGCGCCGGCCGCGACACCGGCAAGGTCGTCTGAACCATCAGACTTTGGTTGCATGACGCCGGGGCAGACCGCCAGTCTCCGCCCCTCGCTTTCAGTTGATGCTGTTTTGTTGCTCCCATCCTTGTTGACCCGTCAGTCCACGCGCGGCATACCGTTGGACCAAGCGGCGTGACGGAATAAGGGGAGCCGACACGCCTCCGACAAAAGGGAGGAATGCATGGCAGGGCTTCTCGCTCTATCCAGGGTGATCGATCGCGCCAACGAATTCATCGGCAAATCGGTATCCTGGCTGATCCTGCTGGCGATCCTGGTGAGCGCGGCCAACGCCGTCATCCGCAAGATCTTCGACATATCGTCGAATGCCTGGCTGGAGCTGCAATGGTATTTGTTCGGCGCCGCCTTCATGCTGGCCGCCGCCTATACGCTGAAGCAGAACGACCATATCCGCATCGATGTCGTCTACGGCCTGTTTTCACGCCGCGTGCAGCACTGGATCGACCTTCTCGGCCATCTCATCTTCCTGATGCCGTTCGTGACGCTGATGGTCATCTATTTCGTTCCCTACGTCTCGCTGTCGTTTCGCAGCGGCGAGATGTCCAATAATTCCGGCGGGCTTATCATCTGGCCGGCCAAGGCCATCCTGCTGGTCGGCTTTTTCCTGCTGGCCCTGCAGGGCATCTCCGAAATCATCAAGAAGATCGCCATCATGCGCGGCGACATGGACGACCCCAATCCGTTCATATCGGCACATGAGCAAGCCGAACTCGAAGCCAAGGCACTGGCCGACGAGGTGCGCTCATGATGGAATTCATCGCCCAGAACATGGCGCCGATCATGTTCGCCTCGCTGATCATCTTCCTGCTGATCGGCTACCCAGTGGCCTTCTCGTTGGCCGCCAACGGCTTGATGTTTTTCTTCATCGGCGTGCTCCTCTCGCCCTATTCTGGTGGATCGATCAATCTCGCCTGGCCGCTTCTGCACGCACTGCCGGATAATTTCTACGGCAGCAGGGTGATGTCTAACGACACGCTGCTGGCCATTCCGTTCTTCACCTTCATGGGCATCGTGCTCGAACGATCTGGCATGGCCGAGGATCTGCTCGACACGATCGGCCAGTTGTTCGGTCCGATCCGCGGCGGCCTCGCCTATGCGGTGATCTTCGTCGGCGCGCTGCTGGCGGCGACCACCGGCGTGGTGGCGGCATCCGTCATTGCCATGGGTCTGATCTCGCTGCCGATCATGTTGCGCTACGGCTACGACCGGCGGCTGGCTGCCGGTGTTATCGCGGCATCCGGCACGCTGGCCCAGATCATCCCGCCATCACTGGTGCTGATCGTGCTTGCCGACCAGCTCGGCCGCTCGGTCGGCGACATGTACGCCGGCGCACTGATCCCGGGCATGGTGCTGACCGGCCTCTACGCGCTTTACGTCCTCATCGTTTCGATCTTCCGGCCGAAAATGGTGCCGGCGCTGCCGCTCGAAGCACGCACGCTTGGCCACGGTGTTCTGTCGCTGCTGGTGGCGCTGGTGGTGGCGGTGGCCATCTCCTATGCCGCGTATCGCTATCTCGCGCCAGCTCATGGCGACAATGCCGACATTCTCGGCGCCACCGTAGGGGTGCTCTTCATCTACATCGTGGCAATTGCCGACAAACGCCTGAACTTCAACATGATGTCCAGGCTGGCGCAGCAGGTGATCATCGTGCTGATCCCGCCGCTGGCACTGATCTTCCTGGTGCTTGGCACCATCTTCCTCGGCATCGCCACCCCGACCGAGGGCGGCGCCATGGGCTCTGTCGGCGCGTTGATCATGGCGGCGGCAAAAGGCCGGCTGTCGCTGGACGTGATCAAGCAGGCATTGACCTCGACGACGCGGCTGTCGTCCTTCGTGCTGTTCATCCTGATCGGCGCGCGCGTGTTCTCGCTGACCTTCTACGGCGTCAACGGCCACATCTGGGTCGAACACCTTTTGATCTCGCTGCCGGGCGGCGAAGTCGGCTTCCTGATCGGCGTCAACATCCTCGTCTTCTTCCTGGCCTTCTTCCTGGATTTCTTCGAACTGGCCTTCATCATCGTGCCGCTGCTGGCGCCGGCGGCAGACAAGCTCGGCATCGACCTGATCTGGTTCGGCGTGCTGCTCGGCGTCAACATGCAGACCAGCTTCATGCATCCGCCCTTCGGCTTCGCGCTGTTCTACCTGCGCTCGGTCGCCGCGCGCGTGCCCTATCTCGACCGCCTTACCGGCAAGAAGATCGCGCCGGTGACGACCGGCCAGATCTATTGGGGCGCGGTGCCCTTCGTGCTGATCCAGGTGGTGATGATCGGACTGACCATCGCCTTCCCGCAAATGGTGATGCGCTACAAGGGCACGGTGATCGATCCGGGCACGATCGACTACAAGGTGCCGGAGGTGCCCGGCCTGTCGCCGCTCGGTACACCGCCGGCTGGTGGCACGGCCCCTGCCAATGGCGGCAGCGCACCGGCCGCGCCCGGCGCGCCGGACCTGTCGCAACCGCCGAGTTTCGGCGATGCGCAGCCGGCCAAGCCGGCGGCGCCGGACCTGTCGCAACCGCCAAGTTTCGGCGATGCACCGCCGGCCAAGCCGGCGGCGCCGGCGCCGGACCTTTCGCAGCCGCCGAGCTTCAATTGATGGGGACGGCGTCATGAAGGCGGTGCGGCTGGAGGCGGTGGGCAGCATTGCGCTGCGGGAAGTCGGCAAACCTGTCGCCGGCCCGGACGAGCTTCTGGTGCGGATCGAGGCCTGCGGCGTCTGCGGCACCGACCGGCATCTTTTCCACGGCGAATTTCCCTGCCGGCCGCCGGTGACGCCCGGACATGAATTTTCGGGCATCATCGAGGCGATCGGCAACGGTGTCTCCGGCTTTGCCGTCGGCGATCGTGTCACCGGCGATCCCAACATCGCCTGCGGACGGTGCCCGCATTGCCATGCCGGCCGGGTCAATCTCTGCCGCAATCTCAATGCCATCGGCATCCACCGCGATGGCGGCTTTGCCGAGTATGTCGTGCTGCCGCAGAAACAGGCTTTCATCCTGCCCGCCGAATTGCCGCCGACGCATGGCGCCTTCTGCGAGCCGCTCGGCTGCTGCCTGCATGGCGTCGACCTTGCCGAGATCAAGCCGGGCAGTTCGGTGATCGTGCTGGGCGGCGGCGTGATCGGCCTGCTGACCGTGCAATTGGCAAAACTGGCCGGTGCCACGACCATCATTCTGTCGACCAGGCAGGCCTCGCGGCGCACGCTTGCCGAAGCGCTCGGCGCGACGGCGACGGTCGATCCTACCGCCGGCGACGTCATCGATGCCATCGCGGGACCCGCGGGCATGATGCCCGGAGGCGCCGACGTAGTGTTCGAATGCGCCGGCGTGCGCGATACCGTCGAGCAGTCGATGCGGCTGGCAAGGGCCGGCGGCACCGTCGTCATCGTCGGCGTGACGCCGCAAGGCATGAAGGCGGAATTCGAGCCTTTCGACCTGCTGTTTCGGGAATTGAAGGTGGTCGGTTCGTTCCTCAATCCCTACACGCACCGCCGCGCCGCCCAATTGATCGCTTCGGGCGCGATCGAGATCGACCGGCTGATCTCCAGGCAGGTGCCGCTCGAAGAGGCGGTCGCCGTGATCGCCAACCCGCCGGCGCCCGGCGAGGTCAAGGTGCTGGTGGTGCCAGGTCGGGGCTGAACCAAAGGCCAGTCGCGCCGGACCTGCTTGCCGTTACGCCGCCTGGCACGCGGCGGCTTTAAATCGACGACCTCTACTGCATGGCGCCGGCGGAATACTGGTCGAGGTTAGTTCCTCGCCAATCTGAAAAGAAAGACCCCGGACGAGCTGCCCGGGGTCTCTCGAACGAACGCGATGGGACAGTTTACAGCTTGCCGTTGCGCTGCTGGACCATCATGAAGGTGTCGTAATTGTATTCGGCCACCTGCGCCCAGAGATAGTGCTCCTTGCGGAAGCCCTTGATCGATTCCCAGATCTTCTTGAACGGCGCATTGGATGCCTCCATCTCGGCATAGACCTCGTTGGCCTTTTCGAAGCAGGCGGCCATGATCTCCTGGCTGAACGGACGCAGTTTGGCGCCGCCGGCGACCAGCCGCTTCACCGCCGCCGGGTTCACATAATCGTATTTCTGCAGCATGTCGGCATCGGCGGCCTGCGCGGCGGTGCGCAGCAGCGATTTGTAGGCCGGCGAAAGCTCTTCGTATTTCGCCTTGTTGAACATCAAATGCACGGTCGGGCCGCCTTCCCACCAGCCGGGATAGTAGTAATAGGGCGCGACCTTGTAGAAACCGAGCTTCTCGTCGTCATAGGGGCCGACCCATTCGGCGGCGTCGATCGTGCCTTTTTCCAGCGCCGGATAGATGTCGCCGCCGGCGATCTGCTGTGGCACGACGCCGAGCTTCTGCACCACCTTGCCGGCGAAGCCGCCAATGCGCATCTTGAGGCCCGAGAGGTCGGCGACCGTGTTGATTTCCTTGCGGAACCAGCCACCCATCTGCACGCCGGTGTTGCCGCCCGGCAGGCCGAAGAGACCTTGCGTGGCGAGGAACTCATTGAACAGGTCGATGCCGCCGCCATGGTAGTGCCAGGCATTCATGCCGCGCGCGTTGAGCGAAAAGGGAACCGCCGCGCCAAGCGCCCATGTCGGGTCCTTCCCCCAGTAATAATATGCCACCGTGTGGCAGGCTTCGACCGTGCCTGCCGTGGTGGCGTCGGCGGCCTGCAGGCCGGGCACGAGTTCGCCGGCGGCAAAGACCTGGATCTGGAAATTGCCGTCGGTGGCTTCCGACAGCATCTTGGAGAACACCTCGGCGCCGCCATAGATGGTGTCGAGCGACTTCGGGAAGGACGACGCAAGCCGCCATGTCACCTTGGGATTGGACTGGGCGATTGCCGGGGCCGCAAGCGTTGCCGCCGCCGCCGCGGCGCCGACGCCGGTCACGCCGGCTTTGCGAATGAATGAACGACGATCCATGCAATTCCTCCCTTTTGGACCAACAGACCGACATCCGGGAAATCCTCGGGCTCCCGTATCGGTTGGCCGAAACAATACACAGGCGAGAAGTCTAGTCCAGCACGGCGACCAGATTTGGTAACCGAGCCATGCAGCCCTGCAACTATAGTCTAACGTGCGGTTTCGTGGCCCATGCGACACGCCGAAACTTGGCATGGAAAAATGCCCGGGGATCGCCTATTTTGCAGGCAGGATATCCCTTGCCAGATGGAAAACAGACCCAAAATGCACCAGCCGCTCGTCGCCATATCGACCGACGTCCGTCAGTTCGACAACTACACCTGGCATGCCGCCCCGCAGCAATATCTGGAAGCGGCGGTTGCCGGCGCCGACGTGTTCCCGCTGCTGGTGCCGTCGTTCGGTGACAGGCTCGACTTCGATGAACTGCTGTCCTCGGTCGACGGCGTCATGGTCACCGGCTCGAAATCCAACGTGCACCCCTCGCTTTATGGTGGCGATGCCAGCGAAGCCAACGGCCCCTATGATCCGGCGCGCGACGCCACCACGCTGCCGCTGATCCGCCGGGCGATCGAGCGCGGCGTGCCGCTGCTTGCCATTTGCCGTGGCATCCAGGAGTTGAACGTGGCGCTCGGCGGCACGCTGGGCACCGAGATCCAGGAGCGCGAGGGTTCGCTCGACCACCGCGCGCCGGCGAGCGACCAACAGGACGAGCGCTTCGCCATCCACCAGACCATTTCGATCAAACCGGGCAGTTGCCTGGCCGGTGTGTTCGGCGCCGGCGAGATCAAGGTCAATTCACTGCACCGCCAGGCGATCGATCGGCTCGGGTCGAAGCTCGAGATCGAAGCGGTCGCCACGGACGGCACGGTCGAAGCGGTTTCGGTCAAGGGAGCACGCGCCTTCGCCGTCGGTGTCCAATGGCATCCGGAGTACTGGGTCAATTCGGACAGCAACTCGGCCAAGATTTTTCGCGCCTTCGGCGATGCGGTGCGCCTGCACGCCGCCGCGAAGGCTGGCTCGCGGGCCGCGGCGGAGTAATCAGCCGCCGGTGTTGCGGTCGCCCGCCAGCGACAGCAAGGGCGTGGCAGGCGCATAGGATTCGTAACCGTCGCCATCAGCCACGGCGAAGGTGACAATCGGGTCGATGCCGTTGGCGCTGAAGGCGACCGTGCCGTCATTCTGCTGGCGCCAGAACTTTGCCCGTTCTATGCCAGGCATCAGACGACGGCATGTCGAAGCAACAGTGAGCAGGGACAGGCCATCCGAAATTTCGGCCCCGCGGCTCACCGCGCAGGCCCTCTCATCGCCATTGGCGACCAGCCTGTAGGTGTTGGATGGCGTGACCTCGTCGGCGACGCTTTCCCCATTGCCGTCATGAAACAGATGAACGCCGCCAAACAAGGCGGCGGCGGCGATCAATGCGAAAAGCGTTTTCATTCTGTCTCATCCACGCACACGGGCAGGATGGAGAATGATTTCAAAGGGTTAAGCTGGCGTTAATAAATGTGGCGGAGCCACTGCCGGTGTCAACGAATGCCGAAGACGAAACCGTGGAACTATTGCGGGACGGTCGGCGGATAGCGATCTGAAAGGAGTTTGAAGAGCCACTCGCGCTCGACATCGGTGGCTGCCGAACCAATCTCGACCCTCTGGGCACCAGCGTCGACCGTCAGGCGATTGCGAGTATCGCCGTCGCGAAGTCTCAGCGATTTGAGCTGCATCCGGTCGAACCGGCGCTCGGTCCGCTTCGAAAACAGCTGCGTCCAGGCGGAGGCGCCGTAGGATGGCATCTTGAACGGCGGCAACCCAGGGTCATGGCTGACCCCGGCCGCATCGAGCCTTATCACTTCGGGCACGGAGCGCCGGAAAATGCGGCGAACCATGAGCATTGCGAAGATGCCGCCGACTGTCCAAGCGCAGAGCCAGAAGGCAACAAACGCCATAGGTCCGCCGAACGGCCTGGTCACGAGCTGATATGCGGCTGTCATCTCACCGAAGGCCCAACCACCTAGCCAGCAAAGAACGAATATGCCGATCAGGTAGTTGGCGAAGGGCCGCCTTGGATACGGAATTGAAATGATCTGGTCCCGGCCATTGGTGGCGACCAAAATCGTGGAATTGTCAGGCGGCTTCACCGTCATCGGTTTGCTTCGCTAGCCGCGAGCCTTCACATGCGCCGTCTCCGGCACCGGCGTCAGCGGACGGCGCTCGGTGAACCAGGACACCAGATTGTCGACGCACAGATCGGCCATGGCGCGGCGTGTGTGCTCCGAGGCCGAGCCGACATGCGGCAACAGGGAGGCGTTGGGGGCGTCGAGCAGCGCCTTGGGCACATTCGGCTCGTCGGCGAAGACGTCGAGCCCCGCGGCGGCGATGGTGCCGCCGGCAAGCGCCGCCGCGAGTGCCGCCTCGTCGACGGTGCTGCCGCGGCCGATATTGACGAAGACGCCGTTGGCGCCAAGCGCCGACAGGATCTCGGCATTGACCGCCTTCTGCGTAGAAGCGCCACCAGGCGCCACCGAAATCAGCGTATCGACCGCTTCCGCAAGACCTTTCAGCGTCGGGTGATACTGATACGCAAGACCTTCGACGCGACGCCGATTGTGATAGGCGACCGGCAGGCCGAACGCCTCGAGCCGCCGGGCGATGGCCTGTCCGATGCGGCCCATGCCGAAAATCCCGACGCGGCGGGCGCGCAAGGTCAGCCGGCTCAGCGGATAGTTGCCCTTGCGCACCCAGCTGCCGTCGCGCAGCCAGTTTTCCGCGCGCGGCAGGTCGCGGATCGTGTTGATCAAAAGCCCGACCGCGGTGTCGGCGACCTCCTCGGTCAGCACGTCGGGCGTGTTGGTGACCATGATGTTCTTCGCCGCCGCATGGCCGACATCGACCGAATCATAGCCGACGCCGAAGGAGGCGATGAGTTCGAGATTGGGCAGCGCATCCATCATAGCCGCGCTGATGCCGGCAAAGGAAGCAATGCCACGCACCATGCGGCGCATCTCGTCGGTGACCAGCGCCGGATCGGCGCGCTCGATCCTGATCTGTTTGAAGGTACGGTCGATGCGCCGGACGGCATGGTCGCTGAAGTCCGCCGGCACCAGAATGGCGACGGCTTGCAGCTGTTCGGCCTTGGTCATGCCCGCTCCACCGGCTTGCCGGTCGACTGGCGCACATGCAGCTCCGGCTTGATCAATTCCTGCGAGGGCCGCACCGTCTGCCCATTGAGCTTGTCGAGCAGCGCGCTGGCGGCGCGGCGGCCGACCTCGCGCTGGCCGTTCCAGACGGTGGTCAGCGCCGGCGTGGCGATCGCCGCCTCCTCGAGATCGTCATAGCCGGTGACGGAGATGTCGATGCCCGGCACCAGGCCGGCGCGCGCAATGCCGTTCATCAGGCCGATGGCGACGAGGTCGTTCCAGCAGCAGGCGGCGGTCGGTCTGTCCTTCAGCGCCAGGAACTGCCCGGCGGCCTCGAAGCCGGCCTGCTTGGTGCGCGGACCGGCGATGCGCCAGGACGGCCTGACTTCGAGCCCTGCCGCCTCCATGGCGTTGACATAGCCCTGATAGCGGTCGCGGCCGGTCGAGGTCTGGTCGGTGCCGCCGATCATGGCGATGCGCTTGTGGCCGAGCGAGATCAGATGGTTGGTGGCAAGCCCGGTGCCATAGGAATCGTCGCCGCGAAACACCGGCACGTCGGCGCCCTCGACGGTGCGGGCGATCAGCACCGCCGGCAGGCCGTTTTCCTCGGCCATCAGTATGTCGGCGGCCGGGGTGCCGATGGCCGGCGACATGATGACGCCGTCGGCGCCGAGCTGCAGCAGCGTGTCGATGAAGGTGCGCTGCTTTTCGAGCTGGTCGTAGTGATTGGACAGGATGAAGGTCTGCCGGCTGCGGTCGAGCTCGCTCTCGATCGAGCGCAGGATCTCGGCGAAGAACGGGTTCATGATGTCGTGCACGACGACGCCGACAATGCCCGAACGCGAGGTGCGCAGGCTGGCGGCGCGGCGGTTGTAGATATAGCCGATAGCGCGCGCATGTTCCTTGATGCGGTCGCGCGTCGCGCCGGCCACCAGCGGGCTATCGCGCAACGCCAGCGACACGGTGGCCGTGGACACGCCGAGTGCATCGGCGATCGTCGAAAGCTTGATTTTTTGTGCCAGCGCCTTGCGCTCCCCGAACGAGCTGAATTGCGACTTAAACTGTTTAAAGGCGGCGTTATGCCACCGATCGGGGGCAAATCAAAGTTTTTTTGCCAGCGCCTCGGCCTCGACATCGGAGGCCGCGCGGCTCCGCAGCCGAAGCCGGTGCTCGCGATGGACGATGTAGAGGCCGCTGGCAACGATGATGGCGGCGCCGACCAGCGTCCAGCGATCCGGGAACTGCTTGAAGATGATCCAGCCGGAAATGATCATCCAGACCATCTGCGAATAGGGATAGGGCGCCAGTGCCGTGGTCGTCGCCAGCCGATAGGCCTGGACCAGAAGCCAGTGCCCGACACCGCCGAACACGCCAAGCATGAGCAGGATGAACCAGTGCCAGCCATCATGCGGCAGCGAGAAGGAAAACGGCAGCATGGGCAAAAGCAGCACCGTCGGCGCCAGCGCCGAAAACAGGATCAGGCTTTCCGACGTCTCCGTCGACGACATGCGGCGCGTCATGATGACATAGAAGCAGTTCGACAGCATCGAGCCGAGTGCGAAGAGATGGCCGATGCCGAAGACGCCGACACCTGGCCTTGTGATGATGAGGACCCCGGCGAACGCGGCCAGAATGGCCAGCCAGCGCCGCCAGCCGGCCCATTCGCCGAGCAGCGGGCCGGCAAGCGCGGTGATCACCATCGGCCCGAAGAAATAGATCGACGTCGTCTCGGCCAGTTGCAGGGAGCGCAGGGCCAGGATGTTGCACATGGTCGAGCCGAACAGGAACACGCCGCGCAGCACATGCGCCGGCAGGTTGACCGGGCGAAACCGCAGCGGATCGCGCCAGCCGCGCAGGAGGGTGCCGACCAGCACGACATGCACGGCAAAGCGCACCCAGGCAACGATCAGCGCCGAAACGCCCGCAAGGACGAGATATTTGCTCGAGGTGTCGAGGAAGGTGAAGAAGACATAGGTGGTAAGCATGCACAGGATCGCCACCGGCGGCGTCGCGCTTTCGACGTATCTTTGGGAAGCATTCACTTGCAGGCCGGAGGAAAAGCTGGGCTGAAGCGCACCTTTGCGGGAATTGTCGCTTGCCGGCAAAGCCAAAAGCGCCTGGCACAACAAGACGTTCCGACAGGCTTAGCCCCGTCTCGCATGCGATGGCCCAAACCGCCATCGCCGCCTGGGTCAGGCCTCAGCCTGGCCGCATGTCGATCGGCGTCGCAACCATGCTGCCTTGACGACACGCATCTTTTGCGCCTAGCTCTGATCCCATGAACATCGCAATGGCTTTGGTCGTCGTAAGGGAGCGCATGGGCAGGATGGTGTAACCATCCGGCGAAAGCACCCATGCGCGGTAAGCAGGCTCCTGACGGGGCCTTTTTTTATGCCCGGAATTCGGGCCACCCGTCAGACCCCTCACTTCAATCCCCCGACAAGGCGAGCGAGATCATGGCGAGCGACAACCCCATTCGGCGTCCGGCTATAGGCACAATCGGTAGCACGAGGGTCTCCGAACCGGCTGCTCCACCCCGACTGATTACACTTATCCTGCTTTCGGCTCTTGCCGTGTTGCCGGTGAACATGATTTTGCCGTCGCTGCCGAACATTGCCGTAACGTTTCATGCCGATTTCGCCTTGGTCAATCTGTCGGTTGCCGGCTTTGCGATCATCACCGCCGTCATGGAGGCCATCGGGGGTGTAATATCGGACCGATTTGGGCGCAGGCCGGTCGTCCTGGCATCTCTCTCGATCTTCGTCGCGGCGTCCATCGGCTGCGCTGTGGCTCCTAATATCGGCACCTTCCTTCTGTTTCGCGCGATGCAGGCGTGCATCGGCCCCTGCTATTCGGTCGCTCTGGTGATCATCAAGGAGACATCGGACGAGCGCGAAGCCGCCAGCAAATTCGGTTATCTCGCCATGGGGTGGGCGCTCGCGCCCATGGTCGGTCCTTTGTTCGGCGGTTCCCTGGACGAACTGTTCGGATGGCGGTCAAGTTTCGTTGTCTTTGCGATCCTGGGTGCAGCCGCCTTCGCCCTATCCATGCGCGAGATCAGAAGAATTCCATTGCCGAGATCGCGTGGGAATTACGTTGTCGCCTATGGGCTTCTCCTGCGTTCGGCGCGGTTTTGGGCTTACACGCTGTGCATGGCTGCCTCGATGGGCGTCCTTTACGTCTTCCTGGGAGGAGCGCCATTGGTCGTCGGCGACGAGCTCGGTAGGTCAAGCGCGAAGCTCGGCTTCTACATGGGATTGGTCCCTACCGGTTTCATTCTCGGCAGCTATCTGGCCGGGCGCTACGCCTCGAAAACCTCGCTGGGCGCCATACTCGTTCTTGCGCGCCTCCTGACCTGCGCCGGTCTGCTGGCCGGCCTGGCCCTGTCAAGCCTTGGTATCACGCACGTCCTGGCCTTCTTTGGGCCTTGCTTGTTCATCGGCGTCGGCAATGGATTGACCATGCCCGCGGCCAACAGCGGCGCCTTGTCCGTACGACCGGATCTGGTCGGCACCGCCGCGGGACTGGCTGCCGCGATGCGGATCGGCGGCGGGGCGCTCATAGCCTCCATCGCCGGCCTCTTCCTGGCGAGGTCGATCCCCGCGCTGTTCGTGACGATGCTGATATCAGCGGCCCTCGCATTGCTGGCGGCGCTGTATGCAGCTGCTCTCGATCGGCGGCAGCCAGCCGATTGAGTGTCGCTATGCCTGCATGCGGGCGCCCTTGGTGATCTTGTCGACCACCTTCTTGTCGGCGCGCAGCGCGATGCCGACCACCTTCGCGTCTTCGGGCGCGAATTGTGCGAAGACGGCGCGGTTGGCGGCATCGAAGCCGGTGGAAAACATCTCCTCCACATAGAGCGAAGTCGTCACGCCGCGCTCCAGCGCGCGCCGGTGGATCGTGGCCAGTGTCGCCTGATCTGCCGACAGCACGATGACCGGCTGGATCGACAGCGGATTGTAGAGATTGCCCGAGCGGTCGCGATAGGGCTCGCCTATGATGTCGGGAAACTGCGCGACAATGCCGCTGGTCAGGAAGGCGGTGACGTTGAGTTTCTGCCAGACGGGCAAGTCTTCCCGCAGGACGATTGCAAATTTCGTATCGAACATGAGAAAAGACCATTCGAGGTTAGGCCGCGACTACGAGGCTGAAGGAGACGATGTCGTTCGAAATAGACCGGCAGGCCTCTAGGGGTCTTGGACGTTTGTGCGCGGATGCGGCGGAGAACTGCATCATTTCCGCACCCGACCCCGCCGGCATGGAGCGGATCGAGGCGCGCTTTCATGGCAGCGCCTTCGACCTGCATCGTCATGACACCTACGCGATCGGGGTGACGCTGCATGGCGTGCAGACCTTCCGCTATCGCGGTGCGACGCGATTGAGCCTGCCCGGCCAGATCATCGTGCTGCATCCCGACGAACTGCATGATGGCGGCGCCGGCACCGAGGACGGGTTGCGCTACAGGATGCTCTATCTCGAACCGTCTCTGATGCTGGACTGCCTTGGCGGCGCGTCGTTGCCCTTCGTCAGGGATGCCGTGGTGCGGGACGAAGCCTTCTGCGCCACGCTGCTTTCAGCGCTGGGGCCGCTGCAGCAGGAACTCGACGAGCTGTTCGTCGATGACTTTCTCACGCAACTGATGCATGGCCTGGCACGGCATGCCGGCGAGCCGGCAAAGCAGATGGCCCGGACGGCATGGCGGGCGGCGACGCTGGCGCGGGACTATCTTACGGAGAACGCAATGCGCCCGGTGCGTTCCGGCGAATTGGAAGCCGTCACCGGACTGGACCGCTACGCCTTATCCAGGCATTTCCGCGCCGCCTTCTCGACCAGCCCGCATCGTTTCCTGGTGATGCGCCGGCTTCAGCGCGCGCGGCGGATGATTACCGCCGGCGAGCCCCTGGCGCAGATCGCGGTCGAGGCTGGCTTCACCGACCAGAGCCATTTCAACAGGCAATTCAAGAAGGCATTCGGCATGACGCCGGGGCGTTGGTCCTCGCTGATCCGGGACGCGGCTCCTGCAGCGGCCTGATCACTCGTCCGCCTCGGCGTCGTCGTCGATCAGCACAAGCTCCTCGTTGGAGAGATTGGCCTCGATGCGGGCCAGCAGCTTGAACAGCGCCTTCTGGTCTTTCTTGTCGAGGCCCTTCAGCGCCTGTTTTTCGGTCTTCTTCACCGATTTCTCGATGGCGTGGATGATATCGCGGCCAGCGTCGGTGAGGAAAATATGAGCCTGACGGGCGTCGGCCGACGAGGCGCGCTTTTCCAGAAAGCCCTGCGCCTGCAGCCGGTTGATGGTCTTGGTGATGGTGGGCGGGCGCACGCCGAGGCGGCCGGCGAGATTGCCAGGCGTCTGGCCGTCCTCTCGGTCGAGCGCCAACATGATCTGGTCCTGGCCGGCATAGAAGCCGTGCGCCAGGAGCCGGGCCGCCAGCGCGGTTCTTGCCAGCCTTGCCGCCGAATGCAGCCGGCTCATTGTTGCAGTTTTGTCCGCCTTGGCCATGATCATCCCCTCTTCGGCCATACCGGTAGCGACAGCATAGACGCAGCCGGCCGGTTGGCAATCGACGATAAAAAGAATCCGGCGCGTGAAACAGCTTTGCCGGCAAGCATTGCGGTGCCCGCCGTGGCTAATGCCAGATGTTTATTTCAGTTAGATGACAAACGACTTTTCGCCGCACGGGAATCGCCGCAAAGGTGGGGCGCGCGTGACGTGAGACGCGGCTTGCTCGCGGCAAAGGCGCACTTTCGCAGTCATCCGGCACGCCGATATCGCAGTGGCCGGGCCAAGAGCTTTGGCCCATCGGTTTGCCCCGTGCAAAAGCCCCGCACACATCCTATATGGAACCGACAATCCCTTTTTCGCGGCCTGGATTTCAAGGCCCAGTCATCTCGAGGCAAGCCATGAGCGACGCACAGACGCAGATCCCCGTAACCGTTCTCACCGGCTATCTCGGCGCCGGCAAGACGACGCTGCTCAACCGCATCCTGTCGGAGAACCATGGCAGGCGCTACGCGGTCATCGTCAACGAATTCGGCGAAATCGGCATCGACAACGACCTGATCGTGGAATCCGACGAGGAAATCTACGAGATGAACAATGGCTGCGTCTGCTGCACGGTGCGCGGCGACCTGATCCGCGTCGTCGAGGGCCTGATGCGCCGGCCCGGCCGCTTCGACGCCATCGTGGTCGAGACAACCGGTCTCGCCGATCCGGTGCCGGTGGCGCAGACCTTCTTCATGGACGACGACGTACGCTCCAAGACCAAGCTCGATGCGGTGGTGGCGCTGGTCGATGCCAAGCACCTGCCGCTCAGGCTCAAGGATTCCAAGGAAGCCGAGGACCAGATTGCCTTCGCCGATGTGGTCGTCCTCAACAAGACCGATCTCGTCACCCCGGAAGAGCTCGCCAAGGTCGAGGCGACGATCCGCGCCATCAATCCGGCGGCCAGGATCCATCGCACCACGCGCGCCGGCGTCGCCCTGTCGGAAGTGCTCGACCGCGGCGCCTTCGACCTCTCCCGGGCGCTGGAGAACGATCCGCATTTCCTCGAGACGCATGACGATCACCATCACGACCACGATCACGATCATCACGACCATGATGGCCACGATCACCACCACCATGATCATGACGGGCATGACCACCACGAACACGCGCATCCCTCAGACATCCATGATGTGACGGTGCAGTCGGTGTCGTTGCGCGGCGGCGAGATGGACCCGAAGAAATTCTTCCCATGGATCGAGAAGATCACCCAGATGGAAGGCCCCAACATCCTGCGGCTGAAAGGCATCATTGCCCTGAAAGGCGATGATGAACGCTACGTCATCCAGGGCGTGCACATGATCATCGAGGGCGACCATCAGCGCGCCTGGAAAGACGGCGAGAAACATGAGAGCCGGCTGGTGTTCATCGGCCGCGAACTGGACGCCGAGCGGCTGAAGAAGAGTTTCGAGGCCTGCCAGGCCTAGTCAGGCTTTGCCGTGCGCTTCCAGGCTAGATGTAAAGGAAGACGGACGGGTGCGTCACAGCGAGGGCGTCCTTGAAATGGTCGAATGATCGGCTTTGACCAACAGGCGATGGCTAGCGCGAAGTACATCTGTGATCGAGGAGGTGCTCGGCTGCCCTTCCCCAATTTACCAGAATATAGAATCCCGGCCTCGCGTCAGCCAGCGTTGCACCGGCGACGAGTACATTTAGATCATCCATAGCATGTCGTGCCTGAGGCAAACCGGCAACAACCAAGCCAACCACGTTAGTGGTTCGCAGATCCGGCTCATCCACTGCCATTATCCAATAGGGTCGCCCGTTCAACATCAATGGAAACGGTTGCCAAGCCGCGTCTTGCTTCGGCCCATCTGAGGCAAGCGTCCTTTCAACCGACTCCAGCAAGCAATCGACGTGGATGTGCAACTGATCCTGGGACCGCTCAAATCGGGAATTCACCGCCAGGCCAACGGCTGATCGTGGCAAGCCGTGTCCGAGTCTTGCCTCGACTTTCTGTCGGGCTTCCCATGCCCGGTTCCATAGTTGGGCGCTATCCGTGGAACGGGCGGATGGGCTCTCCAAGCCCGCAACGGCTGTGATTGGGGCCACCACAAACTCGGTCCGGTGTAGGGGTGATTTGATGAGCACTGACCCATAATCCCCTTGCTCGGTCAGTATCACCTCGTCGCAGGGGAAGGCGACGCCAAACCGCGTACTTGCAAGTGCGCAGGTCTGCACCGTCTCCCACAGTATTTTGCGTCTGAGGAAAGCGTAGCCGGCAGCGACTGACAAAGCGACCAACAATGTCACGAACAGCCGAAGGCCCCTGCGCTCCAAGAAGCCCAGCACATTGTTCCTTTCTCAAACGACCGGAGCGAGCGGCGCGAGCATCGCCAGGAACATGGTTCGGGTCATCATACAATCGCAGGGTGCGGAAGTTCCGTTCCCACCTGGAAATCACGATCGGTGATGTTATCCCCGTTCCGTTGGGGATCGGAAGATGTCCAACCCGCCATCGGGCAGGGCTGGAGGTCAACTGCTCGCCGCCGCCGCGTTGCGCTGCCTGCGGCTTGCCGGCGAAGGCGGCGGGATCCTGCTCATCATCGATGCCAAGAGCGACCGGGTCCGCAAGGTGGTCTGCCAGCTGTGGTGCAGAGCGCCTCCAGGGATCGGCTTTGACCCTGGCGATGCCATTGGCGACGTTTGCAACTGAACTGCGAGCCAACGGGCTGCTTTGACCAGATTACAGCCTCTTGCCGCCTCGCCGATCCTCCGAGGTTGCCGGAACCCTAAACGTCGAGTAAGCCCCTGCAACCGCTGCAATTCAACTGAATAAAGATACCATGCCCACAGTTGCTCCCCTCGACCTCGAAGGCCATTGCGTCGCCGCTATCTTCCTTGGCGACGTGCCGCATTTCGCGCTGGCCGATGGCGCCGTCCATCGGCTCGACAATGGCCACAAGACCATCCAGGCCAATGACGGGTTGCTCGCCACCTTCCACGATGCGGCCAACGACCGGCTGATCACCGGCGGCGAGGACGGCAAGGTATTTGCCGTCAAGGCGGGCGGCGAACTCGCCGAAGTGGCGAGCGCCGGGAAAAAATGGATCACCAGCGTCGCCGCCGGGCCGCAGGGCGCCGTCGCCTATGCGACGGGCAAGACCGCCTTCGTGCGCTTCGCCGATGGCAAGACCAGGGAATTTGCCCATCCGCGCTCGGTCGAGGGGTTGGCGTTTTCGCCCAAGGGCATGCGCTTCGGCGTTGCCCGCTACAATGGCGCGACGCTGCATTTCCCGGCCGCCGAGGGCAAGCCGGTGGAACTCGAATGGGCCGGCGCCCATACCGGCATCACCTTCTCGCCTGACGGCGCTTTCCTCGTCACCACCATGCAGGAAAACGCCCTGCATGGCTGGAAATTGGCCGACGGCAAGCACATGCGCATGACCGGCTATCCCGGCAAGGTCAAAAGCCTGTCATGGAGCGTCAAAGGCAAATGGCTGGCGAGCTCTGGCGCGCCGGCGGCGATCGTCTGGCCGTTTTCGGGCAAGGACGGACCGATGGGCAAGGCGCCGCTGGAACTCGGCACGCGCGGCAACACGATGGTGACTTGCGTGGCATGCCATCCGAGCCAGGATGTCGTGGCGATCGGCTATGAGGACGGCATGGTCATTGCCGCCCGCTTCGCCGACGCCAAGGAAGTGCTGTTGCGCCGGCAGGGCAAGGGCGCCATCACCTCGATGATGTGGGACAGGGAAGAGCGCCGCATCGCCTTCGGCAGCGCGGCCGGCGATTGCGGTGTCATAGACATCACGGCCTGAATTCACCGCGCTCGCGCGGCCAGCCGAAGAGGCTTGCGCCGCAGCGACAGGCCGTCGCGCATGTTGAGCGACAGCAGTGCGATATTCGTTGCGCCGGCTGCCAGTTCGATCGTCTGGACGACTACGAAAAACTTGTCGAAGCGACCAGCCGCGGCAAAGCTGCTGAGCAGGAAGGCGCAGGGCACGAGGACCAGCAATCCGTTGGCGGCGATGATGCGCATGCGCCACTTCTTGCGTGCCACGACCGGGCTCTTCCAGCCCTTGCCGAGTGAAAAGCCCGATGCGCCGGCAACGATCATCGCCGGGATGAGCACCGCCATGCCGGCCAGCACACAGTTCTTGACCGTTGTGATCGCTGCCGCGTCGCCGAGCAGTTCGGCCGTGGCGGTCGACAGCCAGAAAGCCGACACCGTGGTGAGCGCGATGGCGCCCGCCGCTGCATGAATTCTGGTTTTCATTTTCATCTCCATAGCAAGCTATATATCATTGCATAGCATGCTATTCAACTATTATCTGGCAGGCATGACATTTCACAAGGAGCGATCCGCGGGATTCCTGGCCAATCACATGGCGCGGTTGTTTGCCAACGGCCTGCAGCAGCGCATCCGGCCACTCGGCCTGGCGCCCGCTCAGTTCATGACGCTGCTGGCGTTGTGGGATGATGATGGCCTGACGCAACGCGAACTCGTGCAGCGTCTCAGCGTGGAACAAGCGACGATGGCCAACACGCTGATCCGCATGGAACGTGATGGGCTGATCGAACGGCGCCTGCACCCGGAAGACGGGCGCTCGCAGTCAATCCATCTCACCGCGAAAGCCGTTGGCCTGCGCGAGCCGGCGACACAGGCCGCGCGCTCACAGAACGAGGTGGCACTGACGGGCTTCAGCGAGGACGAGCGGCTGGTGTTTCTCGACCTGATGCGGCGCGCCATCGCCTCGATGCAGGCAGGCTGACACAATCGATCGGCCCCCTACTCAGCCCCGCACGACACTTTGCCCGTCAATTCAGCCGGCTTGCCATCCTTGTCGATGTCGGCGGTATTGTCATAGACGGCAAGCTTGTATTGCCCGTCATAGACGCCTTCGTCGCTGGCCTTGGTCAGGATCGTCAGTTCGATCGAATTGAAGGCGTTTGCCGCCTCGTGCTCGTGGTAGATGTTCAGCCGCAGTTCCTTGTCGTCCAGCCAGTACTGGGTCAGGTTGGAATCCTCGAACACCGTCTTGCGCAATCCATCGCCAGCCGGCCTCGCCTTGATTTCGAGATCGCCGCGGAAGTTGAAGGTCGGGCCGCCCATGCCTCTGGTGACGCCGGCGCCGACATCGAATGTCACAGCCGTATCGTCGACATTGCACCAGATACCGCCCGAGGCGAAGGCCGTGCCAGCCGACGCCAGGAGCATTGCCACACAGATGATCGTCCGCATTTTTGTTCGCCCCACCGCAATTTCCGCTCATATTGGCGCCGACTTCGCCAGCACGGTCAAGCAGCGCCCAAGCGGCGCCGCAGGCGGCTGAGCCAATGCAGGGCGGGCGCGCGGCCAATTGCGGTTGCGGATATGGATTGGCTAAGAGGGACGGACGAGAGGGGTTTTCATGCACAGCAGCGACAGTTCAAAGACCATTGGCGGCATAAGCCGCGATCGCATCGCGCAATTGCGCGAGACCGAAAACGCGGCCTTCCGCGCGGCGCGGCCGAAATCGCAAGCCAAGGTCGGCAACGGCCTGCCCGGCTTCTTCGGCGGCGTGCCGATGCACTGGATGAACGACTGGCCGACACCATTTCCGATCCTGGTCGACAGCGCCAAAGGTGCTGCGATCACCGACATAGACGGCAACAGGCTCGACGATTTCTGCCTTGGCGACACCGGCTCGATGTTCGGCCATTCGCCGCCACCGGTGGCGCGCGCCATCCGTCGCCAGGCCGGGCGCGGCCTGACCTATATGCTGCCCTCGGAAGACGCGCTTGCCATCGGGCCGCTGCTGCAGCAGCGTTTCGGCCTGCCATTCTGGCAGATCGCGACGACGGCGACCGATGCCAACCGCTTCGCGCTGCGTGTTGCCCGCGCCGTCACCGGGCGCGAAAAGATCCTGGTGTTCAACGGCTGCTACCACGGCTCGGTCGACGAGACGATGGTGCGGCTGATCGACGGCAGGCCGGTTAACCGGCCCGGATTGGCGGGCGAATTCCGCGACCTGACCCGCACGGCGAAGGTCATCGAGTTCAACGATGTTGCAGCACTTGAAGCAGCCCTCAAGGGCAGGGATGTGGCCTGCGTCATCGCCGAGCCAGTGCTGACCAATTCCTGCATGGTGCCGGCCGCCCATGGCTTCCATGACGCGTTGCGAAAGTTGACGCGCGAGACCGGCACACTGCTCCTGATCGACGAGACGCACACGATCTCGACCGGCCCCGGCGGCTACACCAGGAAATACGGGCTGGAGCCCGACTTCTTCGTGCTGGGCAAGCCGATTGCCGGCGGCGTGCCGGCAAGCGTGTGGGGCATGAGCGACGAGGTCGCCTCGCGCTACGCCGATTACAACAGGACCAAGGAGCCCGGCTATTCCGGCATGGGCACGACGCTGTCGGCCAACCCGCTGCAGTTCGCCGCCATGCGCGCCACGCTCGAAGAGGTGATGACGGTGGAGAATTATGACCGCATGGACCATCTGGCGCGACGGCTCGATGCCGGACTGACCGGGGTGATCGACCGCTATCGCCTGCCCTGGCATGTCGCCCGCGTCGGCGCCCGCGTCGAATTCATCTGCGCACCCGGGCCGTTGCGCAACGGCGCGCAAGCCGAGACCGCGCATGCGCCGGAACTGGAGGCCGCCATCCATGTCGCGCTGGTCAATCGCGGCGTGCTGATCGCGCCCTTCCACAACATGATGCTGATCTCGCCGGCGACATCTGGCGCGCAGGTCAACCGGCTGATCGCCGCCTTCGGCGCGGTTGCGGCAAAGCTTGCGGCATGAGACAAGCGGCTATGGACAATGCCATCGTGACCTCCCCTTCGGGGTCCTCGCCCGCCGAGGCGCAAGCCTTTCTCGACGCCCATCCCGAAATCGAAGCCTTCGATATCGTGCTAACCGACGCCAATGGCGTCGGCCGCGGCAAGATCGTGCGCCGGCATGAGCTGAAAAGCATTTTCGAGGGCGGCCGGCACATGCCGATCTCGATCCTCGGCCTCGACATCACCGGCGAGGACGTGCACGAGACCGGACTGATCTGGACCACAGGCGACGGCGACCTCCGGGCCTGGCCGATCCCCGGCACGCTGGTGCCGCTCTACGGCACCAATCCGCCGCGCGGCCAGGTGCTGATGGCGATGTATCATCTCGACGGCCAGCCGATGTCGTCGGACCCGCGGCTGGCGCTTGCCCGGCAGGTCGGCATCCTCGCGGCCAAGGGGCTTTACCCGGCGGGCGCCTTCGAACTGGAATTCTTCCTGCTGGCCAATGAGCGCGACGCCGACGGCAAGGTGCAGCCGGCGCGCGCCGTGCTCGACGGCCGCGTTTCGGGCAAGACGGAGGTCTACTCCGTCGATCATCTGCACGGCATGGAGCCGCTGTTCTCCGACATCTACGCCGCCGCCAAGGCGCAAGGCATCCCGGCCGAGACGGTGATATCGGAATATGCGCCCGGCCAGTACGAGCTGACGCTGAACTACCGCAAGGATGTGATGCGGGCCGCCGACGACCTCGTCATGCTGAAGCGGCTGGTGCGGGCGCAGGCGCGCCGCCACGGCGTGACCGCCTGTTTCATGGCCAAGCCGATCGAGAAATATGCCGGCTCGGGCATGCATTTCCACGTCTCGCTGCAGGACAGAGCCGGCCGCAACGTCTTTGCCGAAGCCGGCGGCGAGAGCTGGTCGCTACCCCTGTTGCAAGGGCTCGGCGGGCTGATCCAGACGATGGCGGAATCGATGCTGGTGTTTGCGCCGCACGCCAATTCCTGGCGGCGCTTCGTCTCGCAATCCTATGCGCCGGTGGCGCCGACCTGGGGCGTTAACAACCGCTCGGTGGCGCTGCGCGTGCCGGCTGGCGACGCCAAGAACCGGCGCATCGAGCACCGGCCGTCCGGCGTCGACGCCAATCCCTACCTGATCGCCGCGACGGTTCTGGCCGGCATCATCAAAGGCCTCGACGAAGGGCTTGATCCCGGCCCCGAAACGACCGGCAATGGCTATGAAGCGGCCGTCACCCGCACGACGATGCCGGCGGACTGGCGCGCCGCGATCGAAGCGGCCAAGGCCTCCAGCTTCCTGAAAGGTGCGCTGGGCGAGGACCTGCACCGCACTTTCGTGGCCATCAAACAGTCCGAATATCTGCGCGTGGCACGCACGGTGAGCGAACTGGATTATCATCTCTATCTGCACGAGGTTTGAGGAAAGGAACCATCGTTCGCCTCGTCCATTTCAATATCGAACCGGACGAGGCAGGATGATGGCGACCACGGACCTTCCGCGTAAGGCGAAGATGCCAGACCGGCGCGTTTCTGTGCCACGCGCCGAGTTGATATCAGCCGAGACCAATGCCAACTCGGTCACGGAACTGCGCGAGGCGGCACAAGGTTGCCGTCGCTGTCCCCTGTGGCGCAATGCAACACAGACCGTCTTCGGTGGAGGGCCCGATAACGCCAAGGTGATCTTCGTCGGCGAACAGCCGGGTGATCAGGAAGATCTCGCCGGAAAACCGTTCGTTGGCCCGGCGGGCAAGGTCTTGGATGCCATACTGGACGACGCAGGGGTCGACCGGCAGAAAGTCTACGTCACCAACGCGGTCAAGCACTTCAAATTCGAGCCGCGCGGCAAGCGTCGCATTCATTCCAAGCCGAATGCCGGCGAGGTTCAGGCCTGCCGCTGGTGGCTCGACAAGGAGTTCGAGTTGATCAAGCCAAATCTTGCTGTCGCGCTTGGCGCGACGGCGGCGTTGTCGCTGCTGGGCAAGGCAACACCGGTTATGAAGATGCGCGGTCAGGTAATCGAGCGCGAGGATGGCTTGCGCGTGTTCATCACCATCCATCCCTCCTTCGTCCTGCGCATCCGTGAAGCCGCGGACAAGGAGGCCGAGCGCGAGCGTTTCCTGAGGGATATGAGAGAGGTGAAGCGGCTGATGGCTGCCTGAACCGGTCGCCTATCGGATCAATATCGCCCTGAGATCGTTGACATTCGTGCCCGTCGGGCCGGGCACGAAGAGATCATCAATCGAATGGAACGCCGTCCAGGCGTTGTTGCCGGCCAGCATCGCCTTGGCACCGACGCCGGCGGCGCGCATGCGCGAGACGGTCGAACCGTCGGCGAAGGCCCCGGCATTGTTTTCCGAACCGTCGATGCCGTCGGTGTCGGCCGCCAGGGCATGAATGCCTTGCACGCCGTTGATGCCGATGGCGAAGGCAAGCAGGAATTCCGAATTGCGGCCGCCCTTGCCTTTTGCCCGCAAGGTCACGGTTGTTTCGCCGCCCGAGAGAATGACGACCGGCTTCGTAAATGGCCGGTTGCGCGTCGCCACTTCGCGCGCGATGGCCGCGTGGACACCGCCGACCTCACGCGCTTCGCCCTCGATGGCATCGGAGAGGATGACGGCCTCTATCCCTTGGCGCTTGGCTTCCGCCGCTGCTGCTTCCAGAGACACGCCGGCCGAGGCGATCAGATGCACTTCATTGCGCGAAAAGCGCTGGTCGTCGGGATCTGGAGCGTCGGCCGCCGGCGAATTGATATGCGCCATCACCGAGGCCGGCAGCTTCATGCCATAGGCCGATATCGACGCCAGCGCGTCTTCTCGGCTGCCGGTATCGGGGACCGTCGGGCCGGAGGCGACAAGGGCGGGATTGTCGCCGGGAATGTCGGAGACCACCAGCGACACCACCTTGGCCGGCCAGGCAGCAGCGGCCAGCCGGCCGCCCTTGATGGTCGAGACATGCTTGCGGATGGTGTTCATCGCCGCGATCGGCGCGCCGGAGGCGAGCAGCGCCTCGTTGACGGCGATCTCGTCGGCCAGCGTGAGCCCAGCCGCCGGCGATGGGAGCAGCGCCGAACCGCCGCCGGAAATCAGCGCCACGACCAAATCGTCCGCAGTCAGTCCCTGGACCTTTTCCAGCAGTCGCCGTGAGGCCTCGAGGCCAGCGGCGTCCGGCACAGGGTGTGCCGCCTCGATGATCTCGATGCGTTCGCATTTCGCGCCATAACCATAGCGGGTGACGACCAGCCCTTCGATCGGCCCGTCCCAGACCTTCTCGAACGCCGCCGCCATCTGCGCCGAGCCTTTGCCGGCACCGATGACGATGGTGCGGCCCTTTGGCCTGGCCGGCAGATGGTCCCTGATCGTCCGTTCCGGATCGGCGGCGGCAACGGCGGCGTCGAAGATGGAGGTGAGGAAGGCCTTGGGGTCGAGCACGGTCATTCAGCTTCCGAAGCCAGTGCCAGACTACGTTTGTCGACACCCAGGTGATCGCACAGCGCATCGACGACCACGCCGTGATCCTCGCGTTCCGGCAGCCCGGAGACCGCGATCACGCCGATGACGCCTGCGCCTTTGACCGTCACCGGAAAACCGCCACCGGCGAGGACATATTCGGAGATGTCGAGGCCCTCGCCGATCTTGAAGGCGCGGTCGGGGCGTTGCTGCTCCAGCACCATGCGGTAGGTACTTCTCAGGAACCGTTTCACCACATTGATCTTGCGGCGCGCCCAATCGGGATTGGAAGCATTCGATCCCGGCGTGGCCGCATAGAACAACGGCCGGTCCCACAGCCTGATGTCGACGACGATGGGCAGGTTTTCGGCGATTGCGCGGGCGCGGATGGCGGCGCCGATCTTGAAGGCGACGGCCTCATCGAAGGCTGGGAAGACAAGAACTTCTTCCTGTTTCCGGATCAGTGCGATGTCGTCCGCAGCGGCCATGTCGTTCCCCTGTCAACTTCGCCGCACGCTTTGACCGATGGCTGCCGCCGGGTCAAGCGTCTGTGCGACTTCGTAAGGTCGTGCGCGTCGGTGTGTTGAGATCCAGGTCAGGCCGGGTCGAAAATGGTGGCTTCCGAGAACCGGAGCGGAGCGTACATTGGGTACGTCAGTGCCGGAACCGCAGGAAGCCACCATTTGCAGGCCGGCATCACCTGAATATCAGCATGCCTAATTCGCCATGTCGCTCTTGGCCGCCCGCCCCGCGACATAGACCTCGCGCACGGCGCGATCGTCGCCCAGCGTCTGCAGCAGGAACAATTCCTGCGCCAGCGTCTGCGCCGTTTCCATCCTCAGCCGCATCGCCGGCGTCGCCCGGGCGTCGAGCACGACGATGTCGGCGTCGGTGCCCTGATCCAGCGTGCCGATCTTGCCGGCCACCGACAGCGCCTCGGCATTGCCGCGCGTGATCTGCCAGAAGGACTGGAACGGGTTGAGCTTCTCGCCGTTCAGCGCGATCACCTTGTAGCCCTCGTCCATGGTGCGCAGCATGGAATAGTTGGTGCCGCCGCCGACATCGGTGGCAGCGGCGATCCTGAGCGGCTTGTCGCGGCGGCGAAAGCGCTGGTAGTCGAAAAGACCGGAGCCGAGGAACAGGTTCGAGGTCGGGCAGAACACCGCCACCGAGCCGCTCTCCGACAGCGCGTCCGCTTCGCGTTCACTGAGGTGGATGCAGTGGCCGAACAGGCTCTTCTTGCCCAGCAATCCGTAGTGTTCGTAGACATCGGTATAGTCGCGCAACCGGGGATAAAGCTGCTGCGTGAAGGCGATTTCGGCGTGGTTTTCCGACAGGTGCGTCTGCATGTGCAGGCCGGGATGCTCGCGGCACAGCGCGCCGGCCATCTCCATCTGCTCCGGCGAGGAGGTGATGGCGAAGCGCGGCGTAATGGCGTAGTGCTGGCGCCCCTTGCCGTGCCACTCCCTGATCAGCGCCTTGGTGTCGTCATAGCCGGATTGCGGCGTGTCGAGCACGCCTTCGGGCGCGTTGCGGTCCATCATCACCTTGCCGGCGATGTTGAGCATGTTGCGGTCATGCGACTCGGCGAAAAAGGCTTCGGCCGAGGCCTTGTGCACCGAGCAGTAGGCGGCCACCGTCGTGGTGCCGTGCCGCACCATTTCGTCGAGGAACAGCCGCGCGATGCGGCGGCCATGCTGGGCGTTGGCGAATTTCGTCTCTTCCGGAAAAGTGTAGGTGTTCAGCCAGTCGAGCAGTTCGGCGCCATAGGACGCGATGACCTGCATCTGCGGGAAATGCACATGGGTGTCGATGAAGCCCGGCAGCAAGAGGTGCGGCCGGTGGTCGATTTTTTTGGCGCCCTCACCGGCCTGCTTCTCGACTTGCGCATAGGCGCCTGATGCGACGATCCGACCGCCGCTTATCAGCAGGCCGCCATCTTCCTCATAACGCCACGCCGAATGGTCGTCGATGGTTTCAGGCCAGCGCACGAAGGACAGCGTGCGGCCGCGCAGAAGTGTCGAGGTCATGCTATTTCCCCGCGCCTTCGAACCAGGCCACCAGCAGCGCCCGTTCCTTGTCGGTGATCTGGCTGACATTGGCGGGCGGCATGGCGTGGCTGCGGCCGGCCTGCAGATAGATCTCGCGGGCATGGTTGGCGATGTCCGCATCGGTGTCGAGCACAACGCCCTTGGGCGCGTGGTAGATGCCTTCATAGACCGGTTCCTGGGCATGGCACATCGAGCAGCGGCCGAGCACGGTGTCGCGCACTGCCGGGAAATGCGCGGAAGCGATATAGACCTCCGCCGAGGCGGATGCCTTGGGCTCGCCGGTCAGCACCTTCGGCACGGTCGACAGCCAGATGATGATGAGGAACAGGACAAGGGCGCCGAGCCAGGTCCAGTGTGGGTTGCCGGCCCGCTTGTGCACGGTGTTGAAATAGTGCCTGATCAGCACGCCGATGATGAACACCAGCGAGGCGATGACCCAATTGAACTCAGTGCCGAACGCCAGGGGATAGTGGTTCGACAGCATCAGGAACAGAACGGGCAGCGTCAGATAGTTGTTGTGGAGCGAGCGCTGCTTGGCGATCTTGCCGTATTTCGGGTCGGGCTTGCGGCCGGCAATCAGGTCGGCGACGACGATCTTCTGGTTGGGGATGATGACCATGAAGACGTTGGCCGACATGATCGTGGCGGTGATGGCGCCGAGATGCAGGAAGGCGGCGCGGCCGGTGAACAGATGGGTGAGCCCCCAGGCGATGAACACCAGCACGCAGTAGAGCACCAGCATCAGGCCGGTGTCGCTTTTGCCGAGCGGCGAGCGGCACAGAAGATCATAGACCACCCAGCCGACGCCGATCGTTCCCAGCGACAGCAAGATGCCAGCCGGCACCGACATCGGCAGCACATTGGGATCGATCAGGAACAGGTCGGCCCCGGCATAGTAGACCACGCACAGCATGGCGAAGCCGGACAGCCAGGTGGCATAGGATTCCCATTTGAACCAGGTCAGGTGCTCCGGCATCTCGGCCGGCGCCACCAGATATTTCTGGATGTGGTAGAAGCCGCCGCCGTGCACCTGCCATTCCTCGCCGAAGGCGCCGACCGGCATGCCCGGCCGCTGGCGCAGGCCGAGATCGAGCGCGACGAAATAGAAGGACGAGCCGATCCAGGCGATGCCGGTGATGACGTGCAGCCAGCGCACGGCGAAGCTCAGCCAGTCCCAGAAAATCGCGAAATCCATCATTGAAGTCGTCCCTGCCGATGACGCGACTTTACGGTGTGGCGCGCAAACGGAAAGAGGCGAGGTGTGCGATGACTTTCAAAAAAAAATGGAAAATACTAGGTTTGTCGCTGCAAACCGGCGAAGGTGCTCCGCATGGCCTATCTCGACAACATCGCCGTCTTCGTTCGCGTCGTCGAACTCGGCAATCTGTCGGCGGCGGGCCGCGACATGCGTATTTCGCCGGCGGTCGCCTCCAATCGCATCAAGGAACTGGAGAAGCACCTCGGCGTGCGGCTGTTCAACCGCACGACGCGGCAATTGATGCCGACCGAGCATGGCACGGTTTTCTACTCGGGCGCCAAGCAGGTGCTGGAGGCGATCACCGAAGCGGAAGCGGCGGTGTCGGCTCTGTCCGGCCAGCCGCGCGGCACCATTCGCGTGACAGCGCCACTCGGCCTCGGGCGCCGGCTGGTGGCCTCGGGCATTCCTGATTTCCACGACAAATATCCTGACATCGAGGTGCGGCTCAGGCTCTCGGACCACAATGTCGACATCATGAAGGAGGGCATAGACGTCGCCTTCCGGCTCGGTATCATCGAGGATTCAAGCCTCAGGATGCGCGGCATCATGGAGTGCGAACGCGTGCTGGTGGCGGCGCCGAAATATCTGGAGGCGCGCGGCGAACCGGCGGAGCCGCAGGAGCTGATCGGAAAGAAACACGACTGCCTGATGCTGCGCTATTCCGGCGCACGCGAATATGTCTGGACGCTGCAGACCCCCGCCGGCCCGCAGAAATTCGAGGTGCACGGACCCTACGACACCGACGATGGCGATGTGCTGACCGGCTGGGCACTGTCGGGACGCGGCATCATCAACAAGCCGCGCTTCGAGGTCGAACCGTTCATCCGCGACCGTCGGCTGCAGGTGATCCTGGCCAACACGCCGCCGACGCCGGTGCAGTTCGCCGCCGTGTATCCGCACAAGAAGCTTCAGGACCCCAAGGTGCGGCTTCTGCTCGACTTCATGGCCGAGCGCTGCCAGCGGCTGATCAAGGATATCCTGGCCGGCAAGTGAGCGGCTGGCCGACAAGTGAGGGTCCACTGGTCTATCCGCCGGACTTGCCTTGCGCACCGGCGAACCTAGGTTGGCGCAATGCATCTCGCCATTTCGCTCAACATCGCTGCCGCCAAGGGACAGGCCGTTCTGGATTTCGGAGAGATCAAGACCTTCGTGCGGGCGGCAGAGGCCGCCGGCATCGATATGGTCGTGATTTCCGACTCCGTGGAAGGGTTATCGTGCAGCCCGTTCGAAGCGACAACGCTGCTGGCCGCCCTGGCGACCGTCACCGATAAGATCGGGTTCGTGGCCAGTGCCTCGACGGTTGCCCATCAGCCCTACAATCTGGCGCGTCGTTTCGCTTCGCTCGACATCATCAGCCATGGTCGTTCCGGCTGGCATGCGACGATGGTGCAGGGCTCTCGCGAAGCCGCCAATTTCAGCCGACCGGAGGGGTTTTCCGACGCCGACTTTCGCCGCCGCGCCGAGGAATATATCGGTATCGTTCAAGGCCTGTGGCAGGGCTGGGATGCGGATGCGCTGCTGTTCGACAAGACAGGTGGCCGCTTCCATGATCCGGAAAAGATGGATCTGCTGGACCACAGGGGCGAGTTCTTCTCCGTGCGCGGGCCGCTGAACGTCGCACGCTCGCCGCAGGATACCCCGGTGCTGGTGCTGTCAGGCCTATCCGAGCCCGACCTGGATATTGCGGCCCGCACCGCCGATGTCATTTTGCTGGAGAGCGGGTCGGCCGAGCGCGCGAAAATACGCTTCGATGAGCTGAAGCGTCGCGCAACGGCCGCCGGGCGCGATCCGGACGCTGTGAAGGTGCTGACGAATATCTCGTTCGCCCCGGATGATGGGGCAGCCGCCACCGCGGACAAGCTGGAAACCCAATTGCGGGCGAAAAGCTGCGACGGCTTCAACATCCGGCTGCCCGCGCAGCACTCAGCGCTCGACGATTTCGCCGATCGTGTTCTGCCGGAGTTGCGGCAAAGCGGCCTTGTCCGGGAGGGCTATCGTGGCACAACGCTGCGCGCGCATCTTGGACTTGCAGGCGGAGGTGACCGATGACCGCGCAGATGAAGCTCGGCGCCTTCCTGTGGGCGACGGGTCACCACATCGCCGCCTGGCGCCACCCGAAGGCGCATGTCACGGCAGGCATCGACATCGACCACTACATCCAGCTGGCGCGCACGGCGGAGGCGGCGAAGTTCGACATGATCTTCTGCGAGGATGCCGCCGGCTTGCGGGAGGCCAATGTCGGCATCGCCAGCCAGACGTCGCGTTCGATCGGCTTCGAGCCGATCAGCCTGCTTTCGGCGCTGGCGGTCCAGACCAGCCGCATCGGCCTCGTGTCGACGGCCTCGACAAGCTACAACGAGCCCTACGGACTGGCGCGGACTTTCCTGTCGCTCGATCATCTGAGCGGCGGCCGGGCCGGCTGGAACCTGGTCACCTCGGCCAGCCCGATCGAAGCCGCCAATTTCGGCTCGACGGGCCTCAAGCCCCATGCCGACCGCTACGAGCGGGCGCGCGAATTCGCCGAGGTGGTCACCGGCCTATGGCACGGCAAGGCTTCCGGCCATGACGGCCAGAGCTTTTCGGTTCGCGATCCGCTCGACCTGCCGCGCTCGCCGCAGGGCGCACCGGTCATGGTGCAGGCCGGTGCCTCGGATGTCGGCCGCGACCTTGCCGCCCGCACCGCCGATGTGGTGTTCACGGCTGCGCAAACCTTCGAGGAGGCGAAGGCCTTTTATGACGATCTCAAGGGACGCATGGCCGCCTATGGACGTGAGCCTGACGACATCAAGATCATGCCAGGCGTCTCACCTGTGGTGGCGGAAACAGAGGCCGAGGCCCGGGAGAAACATGAGGAATTGCAGGAGCTGATTCCGGACGATGTCGGCGTGGCGCTGCTGTCCAGCTATCTCAGCATCTCCGATCTCTGGCGCTACCCGATCGACGGGCCGCTGCCGGACTTGCCTGACAGCGAGGGGATGAAAAGCCGGCAGGCGCTGGTCGTCGAGCAATCGCGCCGCGACGGCCTTTCCATCCGCCAGCTGGCCCGCCACTTCGCCGGCGCGCGGGGCCATTGGCGCATTGTCGGAACGGCGGCGCAGGTCGCCGACGAACTCCAGGCGCGGTTTGAGGGCGGTGCGGCCGACGGCTACAACGTCATGCCGTCCTGGTTCCCGGGCGAGCTCGATGTCTTTGCCACGCTGGTGGTGCCGGAACTGCAGCGGCGCGGCCTGTTCCGTAAGGAATATGACGGCAACACGCTACGGGAGCATCTGGGCTTGAAGCGGCCGGCGTGAGCTGGAGACTTCTATGCTTCGTCCATCACCCGGGCCGTGCCAGAAACCCTGACCGAGCTGCCGATCTCAGGCCGAATATCGGCATGCAGACGCGACCGCATGCCCATGTCCTCGCCTTGCACGACATCGATCGCGCCGCCATGCAGCCAGCCAATGTCGCGCAGATAGCCGGCAAAGGCAGCTGTCGAGGCGCCCGTCGCCGGATCCTCATAGACGCCACCTGAAGCAAAAGGATTGCGCGTGTGGAACAGTCGTGGCGTTTCGCCATAGGCCAACAGGATCGTTACCAGCCCTTCGCGACGCATCAGGGCCTGTCCGGCTTTCAACTCGTAGCGCATCGCGGCCAGTGCCTCGCGCGATCCGAGGGCCAAGACCAGATGGTCGGCGCCGCCGTGGATCAGCGCCGGCGGAATGGCCGGATCGAGATCGGCCGCGGTATAGCCGAACAATGCCAGCGCCTCGGTAATCAGCGCCGGCGGCCCCGGCTTGCTGCGTGTCGGCGGCGACTGCAACGCCGCGGCGATGGTCGCACCGTCGCGGAACCCTTCGACAGTGATGTTCGCCTGGTTGAGTTTCAGCGGGAAAATCCCATCGCCGAACTGCCGGACCAGGGCGGCTCCCAAGGCGATCGTGGCGTGACCACAGAAGGGGACTTCGGATTCCGGCGAGAAATAGCGGACCCGCCAGTTATCTCCCTGCCTGGCGGCAAAGGCCGTTTCAGAGAACCCGACTTCCGCTGCCAGACGCTGCATCTCGGCCGCATCGGGCAAGACATCGCCTATCAGCACCCCGGCAGGATTGCCGCCGGTGTTGCCATCCGAAAAAGCCGCGATTTTCAGAACGCCCATGTCTCCACACCTCATGCCGCAACGCCGGGTGGATATAGCAAACGGATCGTTCCCGCGATTGAAAAACGGACAAGCCGCTGAGCAGCTGTGACTAACCGGCGAGCACCCTGTGCCGCGGCACCTGATGGTCGGCATTTGATGCAGCTCTATGCACGACCAGCGCCGTCATGATCTCGGCGGCAGCAAGTGCCGCAATGACTTGAGGGCGCTTGTCCTTGACGGCGTCGCCGCCGATTGGCGAGACGAGACGGGCAAATTCCGCTTCTGTGCCTTCGGCCGATTTCAGGAACCAGTTCCTGAACGTCGCTTTCTTGGTCTTCGAGCCGATCATGCCGACATAGGCCGCATCGTCGCGTTTCAGCGCTTCGGCGACGATCAGGAAATCCAGCGCATGGTCATGGGTGAGGATGGCGAAGGCGGTGCCGGCGGGCGCGTTGCGCACTTCGGCCTCGGGCATCGGCGTCAGCCGCGTCTCGACGGTTTGCGGCATGCCTTCCAGCGCCTCGGCCCGCGTCTCGATGACGGCGCCGTGCACGGGAAGCAGCGACATTGCCGCCGCCAGCGCCTGGCCGACATGGCCTCCGCCGAAGATATAGACATGCGGTAGATGCGCTTCTTCGGTTTCCGCCGCTGCAATCAACCCGTTGGCGAGATCGGCATCGACGAATCGGATCAAGACTTCGACGCGCCCGCCACAGCATTGGCCAATCTCCGGGCCGAGCGGCACGTCCAGTGTAGCGCAGACTTCATCGACCTCGATGCGGGCTTCTTTGCCCCGCGGCTTGCGGCGAGGTGACGACGCCACCATCTGCCGCGCCCTGTCGATCGCCATATATTCGAGCTGGCCACCGCCGATCGTGCCAAAAATCGCCTCCCGCGAGACCAGCATGAAGGCGCCCTTCTCGCGTGGCGTCGAGCCCTTGGTGCCGGCCACTTCGACCAAAGCGACGCGACCCTGGCCAGCCAGGAAGTCTTTCAGGCTTTGCACTTTCGAAGTCATCATTCGCATTCCCGTGCGGGAAACATAGGGTTTTTCGACCTGAATTGCACGTTTTGCCGGATTCAGGCCTTCGCCTCGCCTTTCAGCCGCTCGATCGCCATCAGCACGCGCTCCGGCGTCGCCGGGGCGTCAAGGCGCGGACAGATCCTGTGATCGGCGACGCTGGCCACCGCATCCGACAGCGCATGCAGCACGGACATGCCTAGCGGGAAGGGCGGCTCGCCGACCGCCTTGGAGCGGTGGATCGTTGGCTCGCTCGCTTCCGGCCAGTCGGCCAAAGTGACGTTGAAGATCTTCGGCCGGTCGGAGGCGAGCGGGATCTTGTAGGTCGACGGCGCATGGGTGCGCAGCCGGCCCTTGTCGTCCCACCACAATTCCTCGGTCGTCAGCCAACCCATGCCCTGGATGAAGCCGCCCTCGATCTGGCCGAGGTCGATGGCGCGGTTCAGCGAGCGGCCGGTCTCGTGCAGGATGTCGGTGCGCTCGACCACATATTCGCCGGTCAGCGTGTCGACCGAGACTTCCGAGCAGGAGGCGCCGTAAGCGAAATAGTAGAAAGGGCGGCCCTCGCCCTTGTCGCGATTCCAATGGATTTTCGGCGTCTTGTAGAAGCCCGCCGCCGACAGCTGGATGCGCGCCATATAGGCCTGCTTGACGAGATCGGCGAAGGCGATCTCCTGGTTGCCGATGCGCACCCGGTTGGGCAGGAACAGCACCTGATCGCGCGGCACCTGGTATTTCTCGGCAGCGAAATCGGTCAGCCGGTCCTTGATCTGGCGAGCCCCATTCTGCGCCGCCATGCCATTGAGGTCTGAACCGGACGATGCCGCTGTGGCCGAGGTGTTGGGCACCTTGCCGGTGGTGGTCGCGGTGATCTTCACCTGGTCGAGATCGATCTGGAACTCTTCCGCCACCACCTGCGCGACCTTGAGGTAGAGCCCCTGCCCCATTTCGGTGCCGCCATGGTTCAGATGCACCGAACCATCGGTGTAGACATGCACCAGCGCCCCGGCCTGGTTGTAGTGCGTGGCGGTGAAGGAAATGCCGAACTTGACCGGCGTCAGCGCCAGACCGCGCTTGACGAAACGGCTGTTGGCATTGAAGGCCGAAATTTCGCGCCGCCGCCGCGCATAGCAAGCGCTCTCTTCGAGTTCAGTGACGATGCGCTGGATGATGTTGTCCTCGACCGTCTGGTGGTAGGGCGTGATGTTGCGGTCGCTGGTGCCATAGAAATTCTTCTTGCGGATCTCGAGCGGATCCTTGCCGACCGCGAACGCCACCTCGTCGATGACGCGTTCGGCGCCGACCATCCCTTGCGGGCCGCCGAAACCCCGGAAGGCAGTGTTCGACACGGTGTTGGTGTAGAGCGGCGCCGATTGCGCGTGCACGGCGGGCCAGAAATAGGTGTTGTCGCAATGGAACAGCGCGCGATCGGTCACCGGGCCTGACAGATCCGACGAGAAGCCGCAACGCGCGGCGAACATGAAATCGACACCGAGAATGTTGCCCTCGTCATCGAAGCCGACTTCGTAGTCGACGAGGAAATCATGGCGCTTGCCGGTGGCGATCATGTCGTCGTCGCGGTCGGGCCTGATCTTGACGGCGCGATGGTGTTTCTTGGCGGCGATGGCCGCGAGCGCGGCAAACTGGTTGCCCTGCGTTTCCTTGCCGCCGAAACCGCCGCCCATGCGGCGGATCTCCACCGTGATGGCATTGCTGGGTATGCCGAGCGCATGGCTTACCATGTGCTGGACTTCGCTTGGATGCTGGGTCGAGGAATAGATGGTGACGTCCTGATCCTCGCCGGGTACGGCCATGGCGATATGGCCTTCAAGATAGAAATGCTCCTGGCCGCCGACGCGCATCTTTCCCTTCAACCGGCGCGGTGCCGCCTTGATCGCGGCAGCGGCATCGCCGCGCTTCAGGGTAAGCGGCGGCGTGACGAGCTTGTCCTTCCTCGGATCGAGTCCGCCGATGTCGGTGACGAAGGGCAATTCCTTGTATTCGACCTTGGCCAGCCTGGTGGCGCGGCGTGCCTGTTCGCGGGTTTCGGCGATGACGCAGAAGATCGGCTGGCCGAAGAACTCGACCTTGCCGTCGGCGAGCACCGGCTCATCGTGCCGACCGGTCGGCGAAATGTCATTCTCGCCCGGCACATCCTTTGCCGTGAGCACATCGACGACTCCGGAAGCAGCGCGCACCGCCGAAAGATCCATGCGGGTGATGGTGGCATGCGCGGCGGCCGAGAGACCAAGGCAGCCATGCAGCGTGCCGGCCGGTTCCGGCATGTCGTCGATGTAGACGGCGGTGCCGCTGACATGCTTGTGGGCGGAATCATGCCGCTGATCGGTGGCGACGCCGCCGACGATCTTCTCAGCCTTGAGATTTGATGTGGCGTGCTTGTTCATCATGCCGCCTCGTTGCGGGACACCTGGAAGGGCGCCCTGGTGCCGGAGGTTTCGACGAAGAAGCGCAACAACAGGTTCTTGGCCGCCAGCGCCCGGTATTCGGCTGACGCCCGCATGTCGGTGAGCGGGGTGAAATCCCTGGCATATTGCGCCATCGCCGTCTCGACCGTCTCTTCGGTCCATGGCTTGCCGAGCAGCGCCCTTTCAACAAAAGACGCCCGCTTCGGCGTCGCCGCCATGCCGCCATAGGCGATGCGCACATCGGCAACCGTACCGTCCTTGGCTAGCGTCAGCAAGAAGGCGCCGAGGGCAGCGGTGATATCCTCGTCGCGGCGCTTGGTGATCTTGTAGACGGCAAATTTTTCGCCCTTGGCCGGCACGGGCACGTGCACGGCCTCGACGAACTCGCCCGGTTGCCGGTCCTGCTTGCCATAGGCGATGAAGAAGGTTTCCAGCGGGATCGTGCGCCGCTTCTTGCCCTTGCGTAGCGTCAGGCGCGCGCCGAGCGCGATCAAGGGCGGCGGCGTGTCGCCGATCGGCGAGCCGTTGGCGATGTTGCCGCCGATGGTGCCCATGTTGCGCACCTGTTCGCCGCCGATGCGGTCAAACAGCGGCCCGAGCGCCGGGATGCGTTTCGACAGCGTCGAAAAGGCTTCGGTGTAGGTAACGCCGGCGCCGATCGAAATGACGCCCTTGTCTTCGGCGATGGTGCACAGCCCGTCGAGATTGCCGATGAAGACCGCCGGAGAGATGTCGCGCATGTGCTTGGTCACCCACAGGCCGACATCGGTCGAGCCGGCAACGATGGTGGCGCCGGGTTCCTGTTCGAGCACATTGGCGAAATCGTCGACATTGGCCGGCACGATAAGCCGCGCCTCGGCCGAACCGATCTCGACCCGCGCGCCGTCCCGCAAGGCTTCCAGCCGCGCGGTGATCGCCTTGCGCTCCGCCGCCAGCGGATCCTTCGCCGCTTTACCGTAACTGGAGATGGCGTGCGCGGCGCGGACAATCGCCTCGTAGCCGGTGCAGCGGCAGAGATTGCCTTGCAAGGCCTTTTCGATGGCCGCGTCCGACGGCTCCAGCGACCGCATCCACAGGCCATAGAGCGACATGACGAAGCCCGGCGTGCAGAAGCCGCATTGCGAGCCATGGAAATCGACCATCGCCTGCTGGACGGGATGCAACTGGCCGGGCTGACCACGCAAATGTTCCACTGTCACGACATGGGCGCCGTCGAGCGAACCGAGGAAGCGGATACAGGCATTGACGCTTTCATAGACCAGACCAGCGGCCGAAAGCTTGCCGACCAGAACCGTGCAGGCGCCGCAATCGCCCTCGGCGCAGCCTTCCTTGGTGCCGCGGAGCGAACGGTCGAGACGCAGCCAGTCGAGCAGGGTCGCGTCCGGCGCCACCGACGACAGCACGACATCCCTGCCATTGAGGATGAAGTGGATTTCGTTGCGGATTTTGATCTTGGCCATGCCTCAGCTCCCCCTGTAGGTCGAATAGCCATAGGGCGAGATCAGCAATGGCACGTGATAGTGCACTGCCTCTGCCATGCCGAAACGGATCGGCACACTGTCAAGGAAAGCCGGTTCCGGCAGTTCTGTGCCCTGGCCGCGCAGATAGTCGCCGGCCGCGAACACCAGCTCATATTGGCCGGCGCGGAACTCGGCGCCCGCCAGCAGCGGCGCGTCGCAACGGCCGTCGATATTGGTCGCGACTGTCTTCAAATGTGTCCTGGCCGAACCGTCAAGGCGATAGAGCGCGATCGACAACCCAGCCGCCGGCTTGCCGGTCGCGGTGTCGAGGACATGCGTCGTCAGACGTCCGCCATCGGCTTTCGACGTTTCTGCCACTGGCGCCTCCCATTCCCGGTACAGTCGAACAAAGCAATGAATTGTGCGCCAATTAAAGGCGATGCATAAGTCCCGGTCGAGCGGAGCGGCACAAAAACACTTTCAAAAATTTCAAGGGAATGCGGCGGCAACCCTTTCGACTATCCTGATCACAACTTCCGGCAGTGTCCGGCAGGAGGGGCAATGCGTTACGAAAGAGACATGCGCGGCTACGGAGCCAATCCACCGGATCCGAAATGGCCCGGCGGGGCGCATGTCGCCGTGCAGTTCGTCGTCAATTACGAAGAGGGCGGCGAGAATTGCGTGCTGCATGGCGACAAGGCGTCGGAAGCCTTCCTGTCGGAGATCGTCGGCGCCGCGCCCTGGGTGGGACAGCGCCACTGGAACATGGAATCGATCTACGAATATGGCGCGCGGGCCGGCTTCTGGCGGCTGCTGCGCCTATTCAGCGAGTCGCAAGTTCCGGTGACCTGCTACGGCGTCGCCTCGGCACTTGCCCGCTCGCCCGACCAGGTCACGGCCATGCAGGACGCGGGGTGGGAGATCGCCTCGCACGGGTTGCGGTGGATCGACTACCGCGATCATAGCGCCGACGACGAGCGCCGCGACCTGGAAGCGGCAATCAAGCTGCATTACGAGGTGACAGGCCAGCGCCCGACGGGCTGGTATACGGGCCGCACATCGGTCAACACGGTGCGGCTGGTGGCCGAAGAAGGCGGCTTTGACTATGTCTCCGACACCTATGACGACGAACTGCCTTACTGGTTCGAGCATGCCGGCGGCACGCAGCTCATCATCCCCTATACGCTCGACGCCAACGACATGCGCTTCGCCACGCCGCAGGGCTTCAATTCAGGCGACCAGTTCTTCGCCTATCTCAGGGATAGTTTCGACACGCTCTATGCCGAGGGCCAGGCGGGGCGGCCGCGCATGATGAATATCGGCCTGCATTGCCGCCTCGTCGGGCGGCCGGGCCGGGTGGCGGCGCTGAAGCGCTTCGTCGACTATGTGAAGTCGCATGACAAGGTCTGGCTGGCGCGGCGCATCGATATCGCCAAGCACTGGCAAGAGAGCCATCCCTACAAGCCGGCGGCGCTGCGCCCGTCGAAGATGGAATTCGAGACATTCGTTCACACTTTCGGCGGCGTGTTCGAGCATTCGCCCTGGATCGCCGAGCGGGCCTACGAGTTGGAGCTGGGCCCGGCGCACGACACCGCCGGCGGCCTGCACAATGCGCTCTGCCGCATCTTCCGCGCTGCCAGCGAGACCGAGCGGCTGGGTGTGCTCAATGCCCATCCCGACCTTGCCGGCAAGCTGGCCAAGGCCAGGCGGCTGACGGCGGAATCGACAAGGGAACAAGCCTCCGCCGGCCTCGACGCGCTGACCGACAAGGAGCGCGAACTGTTCTCCAAGCTCAACGCCGCCTACGTCACCACCTTCGGTTTCCCCTTCATCATCGCGGTGAAGGACAAGACCAAGGAGGAAATCCTCGCCGAGTTCGAGGCGCGCATCGGCAACAGCCGTGGCGTCGAATTCGAGACCGCCTGCAAACAGGTCGAGCGCATCGCGCTGCTCCGCCTCAGAGACATGCTACCGCAATAGGTTTGAACCCATGGACACGATCAGGATGCCAGAGCGCACCTACTACGCACCGCATGGCGGCCATCCCGGCCAATCTGAATTGCTGACAGGCCGCGCCGTCTTCACCGAGGCCTACGCCGTCATTCCCAAGGGCGTGATGCGGGACATCGTCACCAGCGCCTTGCCGTTCTGGGACAAGACCCGCGTCTGGATCCTGTCGCGGCCACTGTCCGGTTTTGCCGAGACATTCTCGCAATACATTGTCGAGGTGGAGCCTGGCGGCGGCAGCGACCGGCCGGAGCCCGACGCCGGCGCCGAAGGCGCCCTGTTCGTGGTCGAGGGCGAACTGACCGTTCTGCTTTCCGGCAAGAAGCATGTGTTGCGGCCCGGCGGCTTTGCCTTCCTGCCGCCGGCGAGCGGCTGGACCGTTCGCAATGAAAGCAAGGCGCCGGTTCGCTTCCACTGGATCCGCAAGGCCTACGAAGTGGTCGACGGTCTCGACGTGCCGGAAGCCTTCTTCACCAACGAGCAGGAGATCGCGCCATCGCCGATGCCGGGCACCGAAGGCCGCTGGGCGACGACCCGCTTCGTCGATCCCGCCGATCTGCGCCACGACATGCATATGACCATCGTCACGCTCGAGCCGGGCGCCGTCATTCCCTTCGCCGAGACGCATGTGATGGAACACGGGCTCTACGTGCTGGAAGGCAAGGCGGTCTATCGCCTCAACCAGGACTGGGTCGAGGTCGAGGCCGGCGACTATATGTGGCTGCGCGCCTTCTGCCCTCAGGCCTGCTATGCCGGCGGCCCCGGCAAGTTCCGCTACCTGCTCTACAAGGACGTCAACCGGCACGCCAAGCTCGGCGGCGTCGGCATCGGCGGTCGCGCGCGGTGACCCGCATCACAGCACAGAAGCTGACCCGGGAGGCCTTTGCCCCCTTCGGCGATGTCATCGACATGGGTGGCGACAACCATTACCCGATCAATGGCGGCAAGGCCGAGCGCTACCACGACCTCGCCACCGCTGAAGCCACGGGACCGAACGCGCGCGTGCTGATCTCGATGGTGCGCGGCACGCCTTACGAACTGCCGCTGAAACTGACCATGGTCGAGCGGCATCCGTTCGGCAGCCAGGCCTTCATTCCGCTGTCGCCGCGTCCGTTCCTGGTCGTCGTCTGCCTTGACGGCAAGGAGGGGCCGGGCGAACCGCACGCCTTCATCACCGCGCCCGGACAAGGCATCAACTATTCGCGCAATCTCTGGCACGGCGTGCTGACGCCGCTTGGCGAGCCACAGGATTTCCTGATCGTCGACCGCGGCGGCGACGGCTCGAATCTCGAAGAGTTTCATTTCTCGCACGCCTACGAGATCCATCTCCCCTGAAAGCTTTTGATCCCCATGACCGACATTTCCTTGATCGACCGCCTGCTCGACGTTATCGAGCACGATATCGTGCCGAAGACGGCCGAGGGTGTTGCCCATGGCAACAAGCTGTTCGGCGCGGCGATCCTGCGCAAGGACGACCGCTCGCTGGTGCTGGCCGAAACCAACAACGAGATCGAAAATCCGCTCTGGCATGGCGAGGTGCACTGCCTGAAGCGGTTCTACGAGATGCCGAAAGCCGAGCGCGTCGACACCAAGGACGCTCTGTTTATCGCCACGCATGAGCCCTGCTCGCTCTGCCTGTCGGCGATCACCTGGACCGGCTTCGACAATTTTTACTATCTCTTCAGCCACGAGGATTCGCGCGACAGCTTTGCGATCCCGCACGACCTGAAGATCCTGAAAGAGGTCTTCACCCTCGACCCAGGCGGCTACAACGCCCAGAATGCCTATTGGAAGAGTTTTTCCATCCGCAGGATGGTGCGGGCGCTGCCCGAGGCGGAACGCCAGCGGCTGGAGACACGCATCGGCAAGATCTCGGCACGCTACGACGCGCTGTCCGGCGCCTACCAGGCGAGCAAGGGCGAGAACGATATTCCGCTAGACTAACCTTCGGCCGCAGGATCATCCACTTTGAATTGCCCCCTTTATGGTGGCATATTGCAGCATGGAAAAAACGCATGGCGACAAGAGAAGGAAGTGAAACGATGATTTCCCCCGAAACCGGGAAACCCTGACGCGTCAAGTGCGTCCATTCACCGTGACCTATAAGGGCGAGAGCATGATTGTCGACCTGCCAGGTTACTATCCGGCTTCGCAGGGCGAAGGTGTGCATGTTGGAGACGACATGACTGCTGTCGACGCAGCTCTTCGTGCCCTCAAGGAAAAGATCGATGGCGTTCCCGCTCCAGCAACCATCCGGCGGATGCGCACAAAGCTCAAACTGTCACAGCGCGAGGCGGGATCGCTGTTCAAGGTCGGCGAGAATGCCTTCGACAAGTATGAAAGAGGCCTGATCGAGGCTAGCGGTCCGACCATCCAACTGATGACGTTGCTGGAAAGACATCCCGAATTGCTGGACGAATTGCGGTAACGGCACAGGTCGCATAATTCGCTGCTCCAGTCGCGAATGGCGATTGAAACTTGCCGCGCCTCGGGGCGTTATGCGCACCCATGAAAACCGTCACCGAATTTCCCCGCAAGGTCGTTGAATTCCCCGATATGGGCATCATCATGCCGGATGGCTGCCGGCTGTCCGCGCGGATGTGGATGCCGGAGGATGCCGGCGACGATCCGGTGCCTGTCATCCTCGAGCACCTGCCCTACCGCAAGCGTGACGGCACCATTTTTCGCGATCAGCTGACGCATCCCTATTTCGCCGGCCACGGCTATGCCTCGATCCGCGTCGACATGCGCGGCAATGGCGATTCCGAAGGGCTGATGGACGACGAATATTCCGAGCAGGAATTGCAGGACGCCTGCGACGTCATCGCCTGGGCGGCGGCTCAGCCCTGGTGCAACGGCAATGTCGGCATGATGGGCATCTCCTGGGGCGGCTTCAACTGCCTGCAGGTTGCGGCCAAGCAGCCGCCGACGCTGAAGGCGGTGATCAGCCTGTGCTCGACCGTCGACCGCTACGCCGACGACATCCACTACAAGGGCGGCTGCCTGCTGATCGAGAATTTCGGCTGGGCCTCGACCATGCTCTCCTACTCGTCGCGGCCGCCGGACCCGCTGATCGCCGGCGACAACAGATGGCGCGATCTGTGGCTGACCCGACTGGAGAACCAGCCCTTCCTTTTGCCGCTGTGGCTCAGCCACCAGCATCGCGACGCCTATTGGAAGCGCGGCTCGATCTGCGAGGATTTTTCGGCCGTCAAGGCCGCCGTTCTGTCGATCGGCGGCTGGCATGACGGCTACCGCAACACGATCTCGCACCTGGTCACCAACATCGAGGCGCCGGTCAGGGGCATTGTCGGCCCCTGGATCCACAAATACCCGCACTATGCCGGCCCCCAGCCGGCCATCGGCTTCCTGCAGGAGGCGCTGCGCTGGTGGGACCATTGGCTGAAGGGCACCGAGACCGGCGTCGAGGGCGATCCCGCCTACCGCGCCTATGTGATGGACAGCGTGCGTCCGGCGCGCTGGCACCCCGAGCGGCCCGGCCGTTGGGTGGCCGAGCAACAATGGCCGTCACCCGCGATCAAGACCCAGGCCATCGAACTGCTGCCCAAGGGGAGCCAACCAACCATTGTCGCCTCGCCGCAGAATTGTGGGCTCGCCGGCGGCGAATATTTTCCGTTCACCTTCGGTCCGGAATTGCCGGGCGACCAGCGTCCCGACGATGCACTGTCGGTGTGTTTCGACCAACCGGAACTCGCCGAGACCATCGACATTGTCGGCGCGCCGGAAGTCGAGGTCACGTTCGCTTCCGATCGCCCGCAGGCCAACATCGCGGTGCGGCTCTGCGACGTCCATCCCGACGGCGCTTCCGAACTGATCTCCTATGGTGTGCTCAATTTGACACATCGCGACTCGCACGAATTCCCGCAGGCACTGGCGCCGGGCGAGACCGTGTCGGCGCGCGTCGTGCTCGATCAATGCGCCTACCGCGTGCCGGCCGGCCACCGCCTGCGCGTCGCCGTGTCGAACGCCTATTGGCCCATGATCTGGCCGTCGCCGGAGCCGGTGCAGTTAAGCTTGTCGGCGGCGACACTTGCCTTGCCGCTGCGGCCGCTGGCGAAAGGCGGCGAAGCGACGTTCGCCGAGCCGGAAGGTGCCGCGCCCTGGGCCACCGAGACGACCCGTGCAGCGAATTCCGAACGCCATGTCGATCGCGACGAAAAGACCGGAATCATCACGCTTTCCATTGCGGATGATTTCGGCGAGGTGCGCGATCTCGACCACGGCCTGGTCAATGGCAGCATCGCCCGCGAAACATGGACGATCCATCCTGACAATCCATTGTCGGCCTCTGGGAAAACACACTGGACGCAGACATTGTCGCGAAATGGATGGTCGGTGCGAACCGAGACATGGGCAGAGATGCGATCGGACGCACAAAACTTCATCGTCAGCGCCAGAATCGAGGCCTATGAGGGCGAACAAATCGTCTTCGAGCGCAATTTCGAGGAGAAAATTCCACGTGCGCTTGTCTGAGCGCTGACGCCCTTGGTCCAAATGCGACGTACGATTTACGCCACGGCATGTCGCATTCGGTCTTGCTTACGGCGTTAGCTTACCCTCATTATTCAGGGAGAATTAACAACAAAAATCGACCGTAGAGTCGAACCAACAGAGTGAGGAACTCAATATGTCGAACGAACTGGAATTCCTTAGCCGGCGTGTCGCAGCAGGCAAGCTGAGCCGTCGTGATTTTCTCGGTCGCGCGGCAGCGCTCGGCATCGCCGCGCCCTTCGCCAATTCGCTGCTTTCAAGCGCGGCGCGCGCGGCAGGCCCGGTCAAGGGCGGCACGCTGAAGGCCGGCCTGGTCGGCGGCGAATCCACCAACAGTCTCGATCCGGCGCTGTTCATGACGCAGGTGCCGTTCGCCTTCGGCAAGTGCTGGGGCGAAATGATCGTCGAGCTGTCGCCGGACGGCAAGCTCGAGAACCGCATCGCCGAAGAGATCGGCTCGTCCGACGACGCGAAGACCTGGACTCTGAAAATCCGCGACGGGGTTGAATTCCACAACGGCAAGACCGTGACCGCCGAGGACGTGGCCGCCACGCTCGAGCGCCATTCCGACGAGAAATCTAAGTCCGGCGCGCTCGGCTACATGAAGGGCATCGACACCATCAAGGCCAGCGGCAAGGAAGTGGTGCTGACGCTGAAGGAGGCCAATGCCGACCTGCCCTACCTGCTCAGCGACTATCACCTGATCGTCCAGCCCAATGGCGGCAAGGACAAGCCCGATGCCGGCATCTCGGCCGGCCCGTATGTGGTCAAGACCAACGAGCCCGGCGTGCGCCATGGCGCCGAACGGTTTGCCAATTACTGGCAGGGCGACAAGATGGGCCATGCCGACCAGATCGAAGTCATCGTCATTAATGACGCGACGGCGCGCACGGCGGCCCTGCAGGGCGGCCAGGTCAACATGATCAACCGCGTCGAGCCGAAGATCGTCGACCTGATCAAGCGCGTGCCGGGCGTGACCATCCGCAACCATGCGGGTCCGGGCCACTATGTCTTCATCATGCATTGCAACACGGCGCCCTTCGACAACAACGACCTGCGCATGGCGCTGAAGCTCGCCATCGACCGCGAAGAGATGCTGACCAAGGTGCTGCGCGGCTATGGCTCGCTCGGCAACGACTTCCCGATCAACGCGTCCTATCCGCTGTTCACCGAAATCGAGCAGCGCAAGTACGATCCCGACAAGGCCAAGTTCCACTACAAGAAGTCCGGTCATGACGGCACCGTTCTGCTGAGGACCTCGGACGTCGCCTTCCCCGGCGCGGTCGATGCCTCGCAGCTCTTCCAGCAGAGCGCGGCCAAGGCCGGCATCAAGATCGAGCTCAAGCGCGAGCCCGGCGACGGTTACTGGAACGAGGTCTGGAACAAGCAGCCCTTCTGCGCTTCCTATTGGGGCGGGCGCTCGACGCAGGACCAGATGTACTCGACCGCCTACCTGTCGACCGCCGACTGGAACGACACGCGTTTCAAGCGCCCGGACTTCGACAAGATGGTGCTGGCGGCGCGCGCCGAGCTCGACGAGGCCAAGCGCAAGCAGATGTACCACGACATGGCCGTCATGGTGCGTGACGAAGGCGGCCTGATCCTGCCGATGTTCAACCAGTTCATCGACGCCACCGGCGCCAAGGTCGATGGCTGGGTGGACGATCCGCACCAGGAACTGATGAACGGCTACGCCCTGGCGAAGTGCTGGCTGCAGGCCTGAGTCCGGCTTTGCGGAGATGTCCTCACCCATCCTGAAGCTAATTGCCCAGCGCATCGCGCTGGGCATCCTCCTTCTGCTGGCCATTTCGGTCCTGATCTTCGCCGGCACGCAAATCCTGCCCGGCGACGTTGCGCAAGCCATTCTGGGACAATCGGCGACGCCGGAGTCGCTCGCCAATCTGCGCGAACAGCTCGGCCTCAACGATCCGGCCTATGTCAGGTATTTCCACTGGCTCGGCGGCGTGCTGACCGGCGACCTCGGCACCGCCATGTCGAGCGGCCAGGACATCGCCACCTCGATCAAGGGCCGGCTGTGGAACACGCTGTTCCTCGCCTTCTGGGCGGCGATCGTCGCCATCCCGCTGGCCATAACGCTCGGCCTGATCGCCGTGCGTTTCCGCAATGGCTGGGTCGACAAGCTGATCTCCGGACTGGCGCTCGCCTCGACCTCCTTCCCGGAATTCTTCATCGGCTACTTGCTCGTCTTCTACTTCGCGGTTCAGCACCAATGGTTCCCCGCCATCTCGACCGTCTATGACGGCATGCCCTTCGGCGAGCGGATGCAGGCCATCGCCTTGCCGGCGACGGCGCTGACGCTGGTGGTGCTGGCCCACATGATGCGCATGACGCGCGCGGCGATCCTCAACGTCATGCAGTCGGCCTATGTCGAGACGGCGGAGCTCAAGGGGCTCTCGGCCTTCGCCGTCATCCGCAAGCATGCCTTCCCGAACGCCATCGCGCCGATCATCAACGTCGTCATGCTCAACCTCGCCTATCTCATCGTCGGCGTTGTCGTCGTCGAGGTGATCTTCGTCTATCCCGGCATGGGGCAGTATCTCGTCGACCACGTCACCAAGCGCGACGTGCCGGTGGTGCAGGCGGTCGGCCTGATCTTTGCCGCCGTCTATATCAGCTTGAACATCATCGCGGACATTGCAGCGATCGTCGCCAATCCGCGACTTAGGCATCCAAAGTGAGGGGGCGGGCATGCTCGATATAAGACGCATCCCCATCCCTGCCCTGATCGGCCTGGTGCTGACCGCCCTGTTCGTGCTGGCGGCGATCTTCGCGCCGTGGATCTCGCCGCACGACAATGCCGAGATCGTCGGCGACGTCTGGGAACCAATGTCGGCCGCGCATTGGCTGGGCACCGACAATCTCGGCCGCGATCTGCTATCGCGCATGATCTACGGCGCCCGCATCACCCTGTTCATCGCCGTGCTGGCCACCGCGCTGTCCTTCTCGCTCGGCGCCATACTCGGTTTTTCGGCGGCGGTGTTTGGCGGCTGGTTCGACACGATCTTGTCGCGCCTCGTCGACCTGCTTATGTCGATCCCGACCCTGATCATGGGCCTGGTCGTGCTCTCCGTGCTGCCGACAAACCTGGTGACGCTGATCCTGGTCATGGGCATTCTCGATTCGACCCGCGTCTACCGCCTGTCGCGCGCGGTGGCCGTCGACATCAACGTCATGGACTATGTCGAGGCCGCCAAGCTGCGCGGTGAAGGCAGCGCCTGGATCATCTTCCGCGAGATCCTGCCCAACGCGCTGTCGCCGCTCGTTTCGGAACTCGGCCTGCGCTTCATCTATGCGGTGCTGTTTCTGTCGACGCTGTCCTTCCTCGGCCTTGGCGTGCAACCGCCGGACGCCGACTGGGGAGGCATGGTCAAGGAGAACAAGGACGGCATCGTCTTCGGCATTGCCGCGGCACTCATTCCGGCGGGGGCGATCGCCGCGCTCGCCATCTCGGTCAACCTTGTCGCCGACTGGATCCTCAACCGCACGACAAGCCTGAAGGGAGGACGCGGGTGATGGCTGATAGCAACGCGAAGCCCGGACAACCCAAGCCAGGCGTGCTGCTCGATATCAGGAATCTGCGCATCGAGGCCACGGTCTATCCGCCCGGCGAAGCGCCAAAGAACATCGTGCTGGTGCACGATGTCTCGCTGACGCTGGAAAAGGGCAAGGTGCTGGGCCTGATCGGCGAATCCGGCGCCGGCAAGTCGACCATCGGCCTGTCGTCGATGGGCTATGGCCGTGGCGGCGTGCGCATCACCGGCGGCGAAGTGATCCTCAACGGCCGCGATATCCTGAAGGGCGGCAAGGAAGGTTTCCGCAAACTGCGCGGCCGCGAGGTCTGCTATGTCGCGCAGTCGGCGGCGGCCGCCTTCAACCCGGCGCACCGGCTGATGGACCAGGTGGTGGAAGCCACGCTGCTGCATGGCACGGCGACACGCGCCGAGGCCGAAAAGCGCGCCGTCGCGCTGTTCAGGAAGCTCAGCCTGCCGAACCCGGAAACCATCGGTGAACGCTTTCCGCACCAGGTCTCGGGCGGCCAGTTGCAGCGCGTGATGACGGCAATGGCGCTGTGCTCGGAACCCGACCTGATCGTCTTCGACGAGCCGACAACGGCGCTCGACGTGACGACGCAGATCGACGTGCTGGCGGCGATCAAGGACGCCATCCGCGACACCCATGTGGCGGCGCTCTACATCACCCACGACCTTGCCGTCGTCGCCCAGGTCTCCGACGAGATCATGGTGCTGCGCCATGGCAGGCTGGTCGAATGGGGTGGTACCCGCCAGATCATCAAGGAGCCGCGCCAGGAATACACCAACGCGCTGGTCTCGGTGCATGAGATCGAGCACCAGGAGCAGAACCCCGGCGCCACGCCGTTCCTGTCGGTGAAGAACGTCACCGCCGCTTATGGCGGCGGCCACGTCAAGGTGCTGAAGAACGTGTCGGTCGACATCTACCCCGGCCAGACGCTGGCAGTGGTGGGCGAATCCGGCTCCGGCAAGTCGACGCTGGCGCGCGCCATCACCGGCCTTTTGCCGCCCGAGCAAGGCACTGTCACCTTCGATGGGCGGCCGCTCGCCAACCGGCTCGCCGGCCGGCCGAAGGAAGATCTGCGCCAGCTGCAGATGATCTACCAGATGGCCGACGTCGCGATGAACCCGCGCCAGACCGTCGGCACCATCATCGGCCGGCCGCTCGAATTCTATTTCGGCATGCGCGGCAGGGAACGCGACAAGCGCGTCGCCGAACTGCTCGACGAGATCGAAATGGGTAAGGGCTTTGTCGACCGCTATCCGGCGGAACTTTCAGGCGGCCAGAAGCAACGCGTCTGCATCGCCCGCTCGCTCGCCGCCAAGCCGAAGCTGATCATCTGCGACGAGGTGACCTCGGCGCTCGATCCGCTGGTGGCCAACGGCATCCTCAAGCTGCTGCTCGACCTGCAGCAGCACGAGAAGGTCGCCTATCTCTTCATCACCCACGATCTGGCGACAGTGAAGTCGATCGCCGATTCGATCGCGGTGATGTATCGCGGCGAAGTGGTCCGCTACGGTTCGAAGAGCAAGGTTCTGACGCCGCCCTTCGACGCCTATACCGACCTTCTCCTGTCGTCGGTCCCTGAGATGGAGATCGGCTGGCTGGAAAAGGCGATCAAGGGGCGGCGCATGGCCAGCGCGGGGAACTAACGACCTGCTGGTCGGGCCCGGGACCCCATCCCTGCCCTCTATGACAAGACTGCATGGAGCAGCCCATGGCGCTCAAATCCAAGCTTCTGCTGATCATCCTCGACGGCGTTCCCTATCGCAACTGGCGCCGGCTGATGGGCAATCTCGAAGGCTGGGTGCAATCGGGCGAGGCGCGGGTCTGGAAGATGCGCTCAGTGCTGCCGTCGACCTCGGCCTGCTGCTATGCCTCGATCCACACCGGCGTGTCGCCGCAGGTGCATGGCATCCTCTCCAACGAGAACCGGTTCCGCGTCGCGCAGCCCGACATCTTCTCGGAAGTCAGCAAGGCCGGAGGCAAGACCGGGGCGGTGACCCACTCCTACTGGTCGGAATTCTTCCGCTCCTACCCGTTCGACCTGGTCGAGGACATGGAATATGACGAGCCGGGCGGGCCGATCACGCATGGCCGCTTCCACACCATGACCGGCTACAACGCCCGCAACCAGATGACGCCGAGCGATGTCGATCTGCTCGCGACGCTGACCATGCTGACCAAACGCCACGGCATCGACTACGGCATCCTGCACACCTGCACACTGGACTCGATGGGCCATCGCTTCGGCCATGACTGCCACGAGATGGACCATGCGGTCTATGCGATGGATGGCATGCTGGCCGCCTTCCTGCCAGGCTGGATCGCGGCCGGCTACGAGGTCATGGTCACCGCCGATCACGGCCAGACCGACCGCGGCCACCATGGCGGCCATGATAACGAGATGCAGGATTTCGCGCTGTACTATTTCGGACAAGGCCAAGGGCCTGAGGCCGATACGCTGCTCGACCAATTGCAGCTGGCGCCGACGGTGCTGAGCCGGCTCGGCGTGCCGGTGCCCGCGACGATGAAGGCGAAGCCTTTCTTGGGGTGAGGGCGGCTTTCCCTTCTCCCCTTGTGGGAGAAGGTGTCGCCGAAGGCGATGGATGAGGGGTGTTCCAGGGAACGCCAACGTCTCACTCCGCTGGACCACCCCTCATCCGTCTCGGCGCTGCGCGCCGATCCACCTTCCCCCACAAGGGGGGAAGGAAGGCGTCCCTACTGGCAACCGCCCCGCTCTTCGGTTAGCCTCCGCAAATTCCTTGGCGGAGGATGAACCTTTTTGGACCGATCGGCGACAGAGCAGGCAGGAGCCAGGCGGCTCGACCGGCCATGACGGCGGCGACGGAGACCGATCGCGCGCTTGTCGACCGGGTCGCGAAGGGCGACCGTGCCGCCGTGCGGCTCCTGTTCATGCGTCACCACGCGCGCGTCTACCGCTTCGTGGCGCGCCAGACGGGATCGGAAATGATGGCTGACGATATCGCGAACGAGGTGTTCCTTGAGCTGTGGCGCCAGGCGCCAGGCTTCGAAGGGCGCTCCGAAGTCTCGACCTGGCTGCTGGGCATCGCCCGGTTCAAGGCGCTGTCGCTGCTGCGCAAGAAGAAGGAAGACTGGATCGACGACGAGGCGGCCGCCGCGGTGCCGGACAGCGCCGACACGCCGGAGGTCGTCACCATGAAAGAGGACAAGGCCGCCGCCTTGCGCCGCTTCATCGACGCCTTGCCCGAAGAACACCGCACGGTGATCGATCTTGCCTATTATCACGGGCAGTCGGTGACAGAGATCGGCGAGGTGCTCGCCATCCCGGTCGCGACGGTCAAGACCCGGATGTTCTACGCCCGCAAGAAACTCGGCGAGGCCCTCAAGGCCGCCGGTTACGACAGGGAGTGGCCATGAGCGCCGCTGAAAAAATGTCGCGTCGCGACGAAATGGAAACGCTGCTGCCGTTCTACCTGAACGGCTCGCTGGAAGGCTCCGACCTCGAAGCCGTAGAGGAGTGGCTGGCGACCGATCCGGCGGCGATGGCAGCCCTTGGCGAGGCCGAGGCCGAATTCTCCGGCACATCGGCCGCCAATGAAGCAATCCGTCCGCCAGCCGATGCGCTCAGCCGCTTCGCCAAGGCGCTCGATGCCGAGGCCGGACCTGCACGCAAGCCGGCTGGCTCGTCCTGGCTGGCGCAGGCCTGGAGCCGCTTCATGGCTGTGCCGGTCGGCGTCGCCTGGGCGACGGCCGCGGTCCTGCTGGCGCTGATCGCGGTGCAGTCCCTGGTGCAGCCCGGCGGCAAGGGCAAGGATTTCGAGATTGCCGGCGCGCAAGACGATCTGGCAGAAATGCCGTTCGCCCTGGTCAAGTTCAAACCGGATGCGAAGATGTCGGACATTTCGGCATTTCTCGGCAGCAACGGGCTGAAGGTCATCGGTGGACCGACCGCGGACGGCGTGTTCCGGATCGGCATTCCCGCCGCCAACGCAGCCGACTATGCCAAGCAGCTTGGCCTTATTGCAGCCCAGCCATTCGCCGACACTGTGATCGAGGGAAGGAAAGCGGTTGATGGCGGCTGAGGCGGCCCTTCGATTTGCGGCAATCGTGGCGGCGGCGATGACAATCACCGCCGTGCCTGCGTCGGCACAGACCAATGCCGCCAAGAGCGACCAGACGAAAATCGACTGCCGAAACGGCACCAACGCGGCCGGCGCAGATTGCGCCAAGGACGGCAGCGCCAGCGGCAATGCCGGCGGTGCGGGTCCTGCCCAGGCGGCGGCCGTCTTTCTTCCCGCCTTGATCGTCGACCTGTTTCCCAATCCGGTCGCGCCTCCGGCACCGGTGCCGACGCCGCCGCCGGAACCGGTCACGCCGCCCGGCAACAATCAGGCCGGCCCTCCGGCCGGCGGGCCGATCGTCTCGCCGACCGATCTCGTCGCCGTCCAGCCACCGCGCGCCGTGGCCGGCGATTTCGTGCCCGACGAGGTGCTGGTGACGGTCGACGGCGATGCCGGCGCCGTGCAGCAGATCGCCGCCTCCTTCGGCCTCCAGGTGCGCTCGCAGCGCCAGTCACGCCTGCTCGGCACCACTTTGGTACGCTTCGGTATTCCCGATGGTCGCCCCGTCGGCGTCGTGCTGGCGCAGCTTGCCGCCGACGGCCGGACGCAGCGGCGCGAGCCCAACCACATCTACTCGCTGCAGCAGGCCGCCGGCATCGTCAACTATGCCTTTGACCGTATCGCGCTCGATGCCAAACAGGCGAGCGGTCAAAACGTCCGCGTCGCCGTCATCGATACCGGCATCGATGACACCAATCCGGCACTGGCCGGTGTCATCGCCGCGCAGTTCGACGCCATGCCCGACGTACCGGTCGAAAAGCGCGACCATGGCACCTCGATCGACGGGCTGATCGCCGGCGTCGGCGCGCTGGAAGGCATGGCGCCGGGCGCCAGGATTTACCACGCCCGCGCCTTCGAAGGCGGCAAGTCGACCATGGACGTCATCCTGTCCGCGCTCGACTGGGCGGCCGAGCAGAATGTCAGCATCATCAATATGAGCTTCGTCGGGCCGAAGAACGACCTGCTCGGCGCCGCCTGCCGCAATGCCCGCGCGCTCGGCATGGTGCTGGTCGCCGCCGCCGGCAACAACGGGCCGAAGGCGCCCTATGGCTATCCGGCCGCCTTCGACGGCGTCATCGCCGTGACCGCGACCGACGCCAAGGACGGACTGATGCCGCAGGCCAATCGCGGCGCCTATGTCTTCATCTCGGCGCCGGGCGTCGAAATGGTGGCGCCAAGCGGCGCCGGCTCGGATGTCGTCACCGGCACCTCTTTCGCCGCGGCGATCGTCAGCGGCGCCATCGCCAATCTCCTCCATGCTTCGCCCGCCCGCTCGGCCGATGACATCGAGAAAGCGCTGGCGGCAACGGCCAGGGATCTCGGGCCCACGGGCAGAGACAATGATTTCGGCTACGGCTTGTTGGACATCAAGGCCGCCGGGGCGGCAAGCGACTAAGGTTAGCTTGGAGTTTAACGTGGCTGCGAACCAGTGAGATCACTCAGTCAATGCGCTCAAAGGTGTCCAGGCTCGTCCCGAAGGCGCGCCATGCTCCAACCGTGGTCAGCTTTGCGGGCTCACCTTCCGCCTCGGCTGAGAGCACTTGTCCGGCCACCGTGTGCCACAACATCTCGATCTTGCCATCTCGAACAATGCCGGTGTAGCTGACAGCCGCAGGCCCCGCCTTTCCCGACGCCGCAGACGTGAAGCCAATCACATCTCCATGAGCGGCGCCATAGAATGGCACCACCATCCCGGAGAAGCTGCTGTCCGGCAACGCTGTCCTGAAGACACCCCGGATCATGCCACCACTATCATCTTCGATAATCACAACCGAGCCGTATTGATTGCGCCAAGTGCCTTTCCACGAAACCATATTTGCCTCCTCTCAGCCCGTCATGCGCTAACGTTGGGGGGCGGCTTACCGTTCCGCATGATTACCGTGCCGCCCCCCCTCGCTCAGAGTGATTGCGTTTCGACCGCTAGGCCGGCGCTCCCGCAACCGATCCCCTGACCACCAGATCGACCGGCCAGACTTCGCCGCGGGCGCCTTCTTCCAGCCCCGAAATCCGCGCCGCCAGCCGCTCGGCGACGCGGGCGCCGGCAAGGCGGATGGATGAGCGCGTCGTCGACAGCGGCACAGAAAAATTCTCCGGCTTCAACCAGGGGAAGACGTCGTCATGAGCGATCAGCGAGACATCGCCGGGAATGGTGAGGCCGAGGTCGCGCACCGCGCGAACGACGCCCAGCGCCATGATCAGGCTGGAGCAGGCGATCGCCGTCGGCGCGTCGCCCTCCTCGAGCAGGCGCCTGGTGGCGCGATAACCGTTCTCTTCGGTCATGACCACGGAGCAGACATGGCGTTCGCCCAGGCTTAGCCCGCTTGCCGCGAGCGCGCGGCGCACGCCGCGCTCGCGATGGATGGCGAAGGTCTCGCGGTCGTCGCCATTGATCAGCGCAAGCCGCCGGTGGCCGAGCTGGACCAGCAGCCGCGCCGCTTCGTGGAAGGCGCCCTCATTATCGATGTCGAGATAGGGATAGTCGAAATCGAAGCCCTCGCTGCGGCCATGGACGAGGAAGGGAATGCCGAGCGTGCTGACCAGCGCCACCCGACTGTCCTGCGGCCGCGGCGAAGAGATATAGACGGCATCGACCTGCCGGTTGGCGACGATGCGCCGATAGGTCGTCTCCTGGTCGTCGGCGTCGGCCGGGGACAGCACGAGGTCGAGCTCGTGCGAGCGGGCATAGTCGCCGAGGCCGGACAGAAACTCGACAAAATGCGGATCGATGTCGACGGCCGCACCCGTCGGCAGGACATAGCCGATCATGCCGGATTTGCCGGTCGCCAGCCGCCGCGCGCTCGGATTGGGGCGATAACCATGGCGCTTGGCGGCGTCCATGACGCGCCTGCGCGTCTCCTCGTTGACCTCCGGATAGCCATTCAGTGCCCGGCTTACCGTGGTCTGCGAAAGCGCCAGCATATGCGCGAGCTGCTTGAGGTTCACAACGGCCTCCATTCCCTCAAAGCGCTTTTAAATTGAATCGACCCAATCGCCACAAAGGCGCGACGGTATCGAGATGACCATAGTCGGGGTTGGAGTCAGTTTGAAACGAAAATTGCTGTTGCGCTGCCAAAAAAGCATGCTGCGGTGCACTTTTCGGCGGCATAATCTGCAAAATTAAATCGATTAGCTACCGAGCCTCTTGACTTTCAGATGATTCAATGGCGTGATCCAAAAAGCCAAAGCGCTTTGGAAGGCTCTTCGAAAGGTTGCGGTTCCCTTGCGACTGAGTCACAGTCCTGCGGCGTCGGCGGGCGGAATGGAGGTTCCGTCCGGTGTGTGTGACCCACTGGGAGGAATACCGATGAAGAAAATGCTTTTGCTGGGTGTTGCGTTTGGTGCGCTCGCCCTGAATACGCCCGCGCATGCCGAACTGAAGTTCAAGCCAGGCGAGGACAAGCGCTTCAACTGGGCAAACTTTGAAGACCTCAAGAAGGTCGACCTCAAGGGCGAGACGCTGACCATCTTCGGGCCGTGGCGCGGCGAGGACGAGACGCTTGTCCGTTCGGTGCTCGACTATTTCTCCGAGGCGACCGGCGCGGAGGTGAAATACTCCTCGTCCGAAAACTACGAGCAGCAGATCGTCATCGATACCCAGGCCGGCAGCCCGCCGAACATCGCCGTCCTGCCGCAGCCGGGCCTGATCCAGGACCTCGCTTCCAAGGGCGTGCTGACCCCGCTGGGCGACGACGTCGCCGCCTGGATCAAGGAAAACTACGCCGCCGGCGACTCCTGGGCCAAACTCGGCACCTATACCGGCAAGGACGGCAAGTCGGCCTTCTATGCCTTTCCCTACAAGATCGACGTGAAAGGGCTGGTCTGGTACTCGCCCGACAATTTCGAGGAAGCCGGCTACAAGGTGCCGAAGACGCAAGAGGAACTGGCCGAGCTCGAAAAGAAGATCATCGCCGATGGCGGCAAGCCCTGGTGCATCGGGCTTGGTTCCGGCGGTGCGACAGGATGGCCGGCGACCGACTGGGTCGAGGACATCATGCTCAGGACGCAGCCGCCGGAAGTCTACGACAAGTGGGTCAAGAACGAGATCCCGTTCACCGACCCGGCGGTGGTCAGCGCCATCGACATCTTCGGCAAGATCGCCACGGACGACAAGATGGTGGATGGCGGCGCCAAGGCAGTGGCGGCGACCGATTTCCGCGACAGCCCGAAGGGGCTCTTCACCGTGCCGCCGAAGTGCTACATGCACCATCAGGCATCGTTCATCCCGTCCTTCTTCCCGGAGGGCGTGAAGCTCGGCCAGGACGCAGACTTCTTCCCCTACCCGCCCTACGCCTCCAAGCCGGAACTCGGAACGCCGCTGGAGGTCGCCGGAACGCTGGTGATGATCACCAAGGATTCCAAGGCATCGCGCGAGTTCATCAAGTTCCTCGAAATGCCGCTCGCGCATGAATTGTGGATGGCACAGAAGAGCTTCGTCACCCCCTTCAAGAGCGCCAACAAGGATGCCTATGGCAGCGATGCGCTGAAGAAGCAGGGCGAGATCCTGGTCGGAGCGACGACAGTCCGCTTCGACGGCTCCGACCTGATGCCCGGCAAGATCGGTGCCGGCTCATTCTGGACCGGCATGATCGATCTGGTCGGCGGCAAGTCCGCCCAGGACGTGGCCGCCGACATCCAGAAGAGCTGGGACGCAATCAAGTAGATCGCAACAGGCAAGCTGGAACCTTACTGATCCTCCTGCAGGATCCGGGCCACGGCCCGGGTCCGACCGGCGGCATACGCCGGAAGCCTTCGCGTTTCGATTGTTCCGAATGACTCACAAAGTCGGTGCATCCGACCGCCAGCTTGCCTGGCTGGTCATGCGCAGGGAGAGGGACCCATGGCGGCTCAGATTTTCTCGGCCATTTTCGTCATCATCATCGGCGTCGGCGGCTGTGTCGCCTACTTCTGGGGCGCCAACAAACTGCTGGACCTGACCTTCCCTTCGCGCGGGGTCACCGGCACGGCTGCCGTCAACAATCTGCGCCGGCAGGGCCTTGTGCGGCCATGGCTGTTCGTCGGCCCGGCGCTGATCATTCTCACCATCTACCTGATCTACCCGGTGATCGCGACGCTATGGCTCTCCTTCCTCGACCGCGGCGGCAGCAGTTTCGTCGGGCTCGCCAACTATGAGTGGGCTTTGCGCGATCCAGACCTCCGGCGCTCGATCCTGAACAACCTGCTGTGGCTGGCCGTGGTGCCGGCGGCCTGCACCTTCCTCGGCCTGATCATCGCCGTGCTCACCGACAAGATCTGGTGGGGCACGATCGCCAAGAGCCTGATCTTCCTGCCGCTGGCCATCTCCTTTGTCGGCGCCAGCGTGATCTGGAAGTTCATTTACGAATATCGCGGCGAGGGCCAGGTGCAGATCGGCCTGCTCAACGCCATCATCCAGCATTTCGGCGGCCAGCCGCAGGTGTGGATATCGCTGCCGTTCTGGAACAATTTCTTCCTGATGATCATCCTGATCTGGATCCAGACCGGCTTTGCCATGGTCATCCTGTCCTCGGCGTTGCGCGGCATTCCGGAAGAGACGCTGGAGGCCGCGGTCATCGACGGCGCCAACCCGTTCCAGATCTTCTGGAAGATCATGGTGCCGCAGATCTGGGGCACCATCGCCGTTGTCTGGACCACCATCACCATCCTGGTGCTCAAAGTTTTCGACATCGTGCTGACCATGACCAACGGCCAGTGGAACAGCCAGGTGCTGGCCAATCTGATGTTCGATTGGATGTTCCGAGGCGGCGGCGATTTCGGCCGCGGCGCAACGATCGCCATCATCATCATGATAGCGGTCATCCCGATCATGGTCTGGAACATCCGCCAGGCGAACAAAGAGACGGGAGGACATTGAGATGGCCGTCGCGACCGGAAAATCCTTCGCCAGCCGTTTCGGCGTCCACATAGCGGTGCTGGTCTTCGTTGCCATCTGGACCATTCCGACACTCGGCATCCTGGTCTCGTCGCTGCGCGACAAGGACCAGATAGTCGCCTCGGGCTGGTGGAATTCATTCGCCAGCTCCAGCCAGACCGAGGCCGGGCGGCTGCCGCCCGCCACGGCGCAGACCCAGAAGGACGGCAAGTACGTTCTCGAGGGCAACATTTTCGGCGATGGCGCCAAGCGCAACATCAGCGCCTTCGGCGTCAAGGCGGCCGCTCCGACGCAATATCCGGCCGGCTCATCGGCCGACCTGGGTGAAGGCGTCACCCTGCAGGTCAATGCCGACGGCAGCTTCGTCATGACCTCGCCCAAGGCGTTCGAAGGCGACCGCGGCCAGCGTCTCTACTATGCTTCGTCGGCGCCGCCGAAATTCACCCCAGACAACTACCAGACGGTGCTGTTCTCGGAAGGCATCGGCCGCTCGTTCATGAATTCGCTGACCGTCACCATACCGGCGACGGTCATCCCGATCCTGATCGCCGCCTTTGCCGCCTATGCGCTGGCCTGGATGCGGTTTCCCGGCCGTGCGCTGCTGATCGCGGTCATCATCGGCCTGCTGGTGGTGCCGCTGCAGATGTCGCTGATCCCGCTGCTCAAGCTCTATAACGGCGTCGGTACTTTCTTCGGCGTGCCGTCGAAGACTTATCTCGGCATCTGGCTGGCGCATACCGGCTTCGGCCTGCCTTTCGCCATCTACCTGCTGAGGAGCTATATCGCCGGCCTGCCGCGCGAGATCATGGAATCGGCCCGCATCGACGGCGCCAGCGATTTCGAGATCTTCGTCAAGATCGTGCTGCCGCTGTCCTTCCCGGTGCTGGCCTCCTTCGCCATCTTCCAATTCCTGTGGGTATGGAACGATCTCCTGGTGGCGATGGTTTTCCTTGGTACGGCACCCGACCAGATCGTGTTGACGGCCAAGCTCAACGCGCTGCTCGGCTCTCGCGGCGGCAACTGGGAGATCCTGACGACATCGGCCTTCATCACCATCATCGTGCCGCTAATCGTCTTTTTCTCACTGCAGCGCTATTTCGTCCGCGGGCTGCTCGCCGGCTCGGTGAAAGGAGGCTGAAACCATGCAATCCGCTTTGAAAGCCAGTTCGAACCCCGACCTCGCCATCGATCGCGACTGGTGGCGAGGCGCGGTGATCTACCAGATCTATCCGCGCAGCTACCAGGATTCGAACGGCGACGGCATCGGCGACCTCAAGGGCATCATCGGACGGCTGCCCTACATCGCCGCGCTCGGCGCGGACGCCATCTGGATCTCGCCCTTCTTCAAATCGCCGATGAAGGATTTCGGCTATGACGTCTCGGACTATTGCGACGTCGACCCGATGTTCGGCACGCTGGCCGATTTCGACGCGCTGACGGCGGAGGCGCACCGGCTGGGTCTCAAGGTGATGATCGACGAAGTGCTGTCGCATACGGCCGACATCCATCCCTGGTTCAAGGAAAGCCGGTCGAGCCGTAGCAATTCCAAGGCCGACTGGTATGTCTGGGCGGACGCCAGGCCCGACGGGACGCCGCCCAACAACTGGCTGTCGATCTTCGGGGGGTCGGCCTGGCAGTGGGACACCAGCCGCCAGCAATATTACCTGCACAATTTCCTGGCCGAGCAGCCCGACCTCAATTTCCACAACCGCGAAGTCCAGGATGCGCTGCTCGACGTCACCCGCTTTTGGCTGGAACGCGGCGTCGACGGCTTTCGCCTCGACACGATCAATTTCTACTTCCACAGTCAGGGCCTGGAAAACAATCCGCCGCTGCCGCCGGAAGAACGCAACGACCAGACCGCGCCGGCGGTCAATCCCTACAACTACCAGGACCATCTCTACGACAAGAGCCGCCCGGAAAATCTCGGCTTCCTCGAACGCTTCCGCGCTTTGCTCGACGAATATCCGGCAACCGCCGCCGTCGGCGAGGTCGGCGATTCGCAGCGCGGGCTGGAAGTCGTGGCCGCCTACACGGCCGGCGGCAAGCGCGTGCACATGTGCTATTCCTTCGACTTCCTGGCGCCGGAAAAGATCAGCGCCGCCAAGGTGCGCTCGGTGCTGGAAGCCTTTGGCAAGGTCGCCAGCGACGGCTGGTCGTGCTGGGCGTTTTCCAACCATGACGTGATGCGCCCGGCCTCGCGCTGGGCCGCCGGCGAACCCGACCCTGTCGCCTATCTCAAGGTCATCTCGGCGTTGCTGATGTCGCTGCGCGGCTCGGTCTGCATCTACCAGGGCGAGGAACTCGGGCTGGGCGAGGCCGAACTGCGCTTCGAGGACCTGCAGGACCCCTATGGCATCCGCTTCTGGCCGGAGTTCAAGGGCCGCGACGGCTGCCGTACGCCCATGGTGTGGGATGGCGGCGCCAGGAATGGCGGCTTTTCCCAGGCCAAGCCCTGGCTGCCGGTGCCGGCCAAGCATCTGGCGCAGGCGGTCAATGTCCAGCAAGGCGACCAGGCTTCGCTGCTCGAGCACTATCGGCGCTTCCTGACCTTCCGCCGCGCCCATCCGGCTCTGGCCAAGGGCGACATCACCTTCATCGAAAGCGAGGGCGACACCGTCGCCTTCACGCGCCGCGCCGGCAACGAGCAGGTTGTCTGCGTCTTCAACCTGGGCGCCAAGCCGGCCAAGGTTGACCTTGGCAGCCGATCACTGCAACCTTTGCCGGGACACGGGTTTTCCGGGCAGGCGAGCACCGGTTCGATCGAGCTTGGCGGCTACGGCGCCTGGTTCGGGCGCATAGACTGAAATCTTTGAGGAAATCACTGGGAGGACACCAATGGCCGATGTCAATCTGAGACAAGTGAAGAAGTCCTACGGCAATCTCAACATTCTCCACGGCATCGACCTCGATATCAAATCGGGCGAGTTCATCGTCTTCGTCGGTCCATCGGGCTGCGGCAAGTCGACCTTGCTGCGCTCGATCGCCGGGCTCGAGGAAATCACGTCGGGCGAACTCAAGATCGATGGCGACGTTGTCAACGACGTGCCGCCGTCCAAGCGCGGCATCGCCATGGTGTTCCAGTCCTACGCGCTCTATCCGCATATGACGGTCTACGACAACATGGCGTTCTCGATGAAGATCGGCAAGGAGAACAAGGCCGAGATCGACCGCCGCGTGCGCCAGGCGGCGGAAATCCTGCAATTGACCAAGTATCTCGACCGGCTGCCCAAGGCGATGTCGGGCGGCCAGCGCCAGCGTGTCGCCATCGGCCGCGCCATCGTGCGCAATCCGAAAGTGTTCCTGTTCGACGAGCCGCTGTCGAACCTTGACGCCGCGCTACGCGTCGCCACGCGCATCGAGATCGCCAAGCTCAAGGAATCGATGCCCAACACGACGATGATCTATGTCACCCACGACCAGGTCGAGGCGATGACGCTGGCCGACCGCATCGTGGTGCTGAAGGACGGCCATGTCGAACAGGTCGGCACGCCGATGGACCTTTACAAGAAACCCGGCAATCTGTTCGTCGCCCAGTTCATCGGCTCACCGGCCATGAACATCCTGCCGGCAACCATCGACAAGACCGGCAACCCGACCGTCGTCAGCCATGTCGGCGGCCGCAAGGCGGCGGTGCCGATCACCACGCCGGCCTCGGCCAAGGGCGCGGCGGTCAGTTTCGGCGTGCGGCCGGAAGACCTGATGATCGCCAGCGGCGCGGACTATCTGTTCGAGGGAACGGTCGACTATGTCGAGCAGCTCGGCGAGGTCCAGCTGGTCTATGTCGATATCGGCCGCGCCGACCTGCCGCTGGTGACCAAACTGCCGGGCAATGTCGAGGTCAAGCGCGGTTCGACATTGCGGCTGAGCGCCAATGCCGAGGACCTGCATATCTTCGATGCGGACGGACATTCCTTCGCGCTGCAAAAGCCGGAAGCAAAAGCGGCTTGAGGCCGCCGGTCCTGCTGGGTCAAGGCAACAAAAAAGAGCGGCGAGCCAGGCCCGCCGCTCTTTTTTGGAAATCAGCTACGGCTGTTAACGGCCGAAGAGGTTGCGGTCGCTGCCCTGAGGAGCGGACTTCTGCGCGTCGCCCGACGAATTGAGCAGCTTGTAGACAGGCGAGCCGCTCTCGCGGATCGAAGCCGTACGCGAGTTGTCAATCGAAGTTGCGGCGGGCGAAGTCACGGCGGGCTGGTTGGCGCCATTGGAACCAAAATTGTCGCTGCCCGCGAAAGCGCTGCCGGAGATGGCCAGAACGGCGGCGGCAGCAAGGATGATCTTGTTCATGTTAGTCTCCTGAATTTCTGGATTTCACGGGAATGGCCGGCATCGCCGCCATTCCCGTAAACCGGCATTACTTGCCGAAGAGGTTGCGGTCAGCGCCCTGCTGAGCAGGCAGCTGGGTGGCCGGAGCCGACTTGTCGACCGAAGCCGTGTAGGAATGGTCGGCCGCAGCGGCCGACTGGTCGGCACCGTTGGAACCGTAGTTGTCGCTGCCAGCGAAGGCGCTGCCGGAAATGGCCAGAACGGCGGCGGCAGCAAGGATGATCTTGCTCATGTTAGTCTCCTGAATTTCTCAAGGTCGGCCAGAGCGGCGGGCGAAAAGCCCGCTGTCGGCCGGGATCTGTTGTTAGTTGTTGCCGAAGAGGTTGCGATCGGCGCCCTGGGCAGGCGTCTGAGCAGCCGGCTCCGACTTGTTGGTCGAAGCGGTGTACGAGCTGTCGACAGCCGTGGCTGCGGCGGCATTCGAACCATAGTGGTCGCTACCAGCAAAGGCGCTGCCGGAAATAGCCAGAAGGGCGGCGGCAGTGAGAACAATCTTTTTCATTTTTGGTACTCCAGTATTTTTTCCGTCCGTCTAGCGGCGTGTCTTGGGATTGAAATCGCGTCGTTCGGACAGGCCCGATGTGGGAAAGCCAGTTCGCCGTTTCCAATCACGAAGTTGTTCCGTGTGGACCAAGAATCCACCACTTGAAATTGTGCCAGGGCTTCCGAGCCATGCATTTTTCTTGTTGATATCAACCACTTAGTAAACGCCAGCCGCAAGGTCACAGACTGTATCGGAGGGCCATCGTTCACACCGTCCTGCACGCACCGTCAACAGAAACGAACCGTTCGGTTCGATTTTAGAGTCTGCTAATAGTCACTTTTCGAAACCGTTAACCTCTTTTGCCCCAGTTCCGGGTCGATTTTGACAGCCGGCACAGCTATCGGCGGAGGCGATTTTCGTGACCGCTGCCCGTGACCTAATCGTTGCGCATGCGTGTCGCGCCGCATGGATACGATGTCGCTTTCATGCCGATGTCGCAAACGCTGTCGTGATTAGATCATGTCATCTCAGGTGCCGCTTCGTGACGACGGGGCGGAGAATTGGGAAGCCGGTCAAAATCCGGCGCTGCCCCCGCAACGGTGGTGGAGTTCAAGTCGCAACGGGAGACCACTGGGCAAAAGCCTGGGAAGGTGTCGCGACCGTCCGCAAGGACACTCCAGAGCCCGGAAACCAGCCCGAGATTTTTGAACTCGACTGATCGCGGTGGGCGGTCAAGAGGCGGATCGCGCGTGCCCGGCTTTCGCCGAGCTGCGTCTCATCCTTCCTCAATCACCACCAGTTCAGTCCTTGAAGTATGAGGACAGGACATGGATGCGCGCAACGATATGCTGAGGCTGTTGAATGGCCGCAGAGAGGGCTTCTCGCTCGAGCAGCCCTTCTATACCGATCCCGATTTCTTCAAGCTCGACATGGAGCTGATCTGGTATCGCGACTGGCTGTTCGTCGGCCATGATTGCGAACTGCCCAAGCCCGGCAGCTTCATCACCGTACAGATCGGCGACTACCCTGTCGTGCTGGTGCGCGATCAGCAGGGCAAGATCAACGCCTTCCACAATTCCTGCCGCCACCGCGGCAGCCGCGTCTGCAACACCGACAAGGGCATGGCCGCCAAGCTGGTCTGCCCCTATCACCAATGGACCTATGAGTTGGACGGAAGGCTGCTGTTTGCCCGCCAGATGGCAGACGGCTTCGACAAAAGCCAGTTCGGCCTGAAGCCGGTCGCCTGCGAAAGCGTGGCCGGCTATATCTTCATCTGCCTGGCCAAGGAACCCGCCGACTTCGCGCCGATGCGGGCGATGATCGAACCCTATCTCAAGCCGCACCGGCTCAGCGAAGCAAAGATCGCCTTCGAGAGCACGATCGTCGAGAAGGGCAACTGGAAGCTCGTCTGGGAAAACAACCGCGAGTGCTATCATTGCGCCGGCAATCACCCGGAACTGTGCAAGACCTTCCCGGAAGCCCCGACGGTGACCGGTGTGCAAGGCGCCGACAGCGATCCGGAAATGCTGGCACACTGGGCCAAATGCGAGGCGGCCGGGCTGCCTAGCAAGTTCCGCATCGATCCGGCCGGGCAATACCGCGCCACCCGCGCGCCGCTGCTGCGCGATGCGGTCAGCTACACGATGACGGGCAAGCGGGCGGTGAAGAAGAACCTGTCCGACAGCGTCTCGGCCGACCGCATCGGCTCCTTGCTGCTCTATCACTATCCGACGACGTGGAACCACATCCTCGGCGACCATGCCGTCACCTTCCGCGTGCTGCCGATCAGCGCCACGGAAACCGCGGTGACGACCAAATGGCTGGTGCACAAGGACGCAGTCGAGGGCGTCGACTACGATCTTGCCGAACTCACCCATGTCTGGACCGAGACCAACGACCAGGATCGCCGCATCGTCGAGGAAAACGCCTTCGGCATTCTGTCGCCGGCCTATGAGCCCGGCCCCTATTCGGAGCTGCACGAGGGCGGCGTGATCCAGTTTGTCGAATGGTACGCGTCCTTCATCGGCCCACGGCTTGCCGAAGACGGCCGGCCGGCTTTGCGCAGTGTCGCCTGAGAGGTCTGGGGATGAACGCGATGACGGATCTTGGCCTCTATCGCCATCTCGATCAGATGGCGCCCTGGAACGACAGGCTGCAGGTGCTGGAAGTGATCGGCGTCAGCGACGAGGCGCCTGACGTCAAGACCTTCACCTTCCGCTCCGACAACCAGACCTGGTTCCGCTACAAGCCGGGCCAGTTCGTGACGCTGGAACTGCCGACGTCGGACGGACCGCTGATGCGCACCTATACGCTGTCGTCGTCGCCGTCACGGCCGTTCTCGATCGCGGTGACGGTGAAGGCGCAGGCCGGCAGCATCGGCACACGCTGGATGTTCGAACACCTGGTGCCCGGTTCGCACGTCAAGGCTTATGGGCCGAGCGGCGACTTTTCGCTGCACAGCCACCCGGCGGCCAAATATCTGTTCATCTCGGCCGGTTCCGGCGTGACGCCGATGATGTCGATGCTGCGCTGGCTGAACGATTGCGCGCCATGGACCGATGTCGGCTTCGTCAACTGCGCGCGGCGCGCCGAAGAGATCATCTTCCGCAAGGAACTCGAACTGCTCGGCGGCCATATGCCGGGCCTGTCGCTCGGCTTCATGATCGAGGAGCGGTCGAGCCGCGAGGGCTGGTATGGCCATATGGGCCGCATCGACGCGATCCGGCTGCCGCTGCTGGCGCCCGATTTCCGCGAACGCGAGATCTTCTGCTGCGGTCCGGATCCTTTCATGCGCGCCGTGCGCGGCATGCTTGAAGCCGCCGGCTTCGACATGACGAAATACCACCAGGAGAGCTTTGCCGCCCCCGCGGTTGAGGAAGTCCCGGCGCCGTTCGCATCGCCTGGGGAAGACGTTGCCGTTCCTATCGAGGCAACACCGATCCGCTTCGCGCTTTCGGATGTCGATGCCGAGTGCATCGCCGGCCAGACCGTGCTGCAGACGGCGCGTTCCTCGGGTGTGCGGATCCCCGCGGCCTGCGAATTCGGCCTGTGCGGAACCTGCAAGGTGAAGAAAGTCTCCGGCGCCGTCGAGATGAGCCACAATGGCGGCATCCTCGATCACGAGATAGATGACGGCTTCATCCTCGCTTGCTGCTCGAAGCCGCTTTCGGCTCTCGAAATAGAGGCGTGACAGCGTCGGGCGGCCCCGGCGCGGCAGCCTTGCCAAGCAGTTGCGGCTGTTTCCAGGACCCTGGCGACCTCGGTAGGGCGCGCGTCAGGATCGGCTTATAAGGCGTTCTCGTTCGGCTTCGTCACCCGCCGCAGCGTCAGATTGATCCTGCCGCCGTTCTTGAGCAGCGCCGAGGTCGAGGGATAGATGCGGTCGACGCCGTGGAAGGCGAGACGGCCCTCGCCGCCGAGCACGACGACGTCGCCGCTCTTCAGCCTGAACGATTTGGTGGCGCCGTCGCGCGTCGTCTGGCCGACCCTGAACAGGCAATCGTCGCCCAGCGAGACAGAGACGACAGGCGCCGAGAAATCGGCCTCGTCGCGGTCCTGGTGCAGGCCCATCTTCGCGTCGGCCGTGTAGAAATTGATAAGACAGGCCTCCGGCGGATTCGGATAGCTCGACACCTGCCGCCAAAGATCGAGCAGGCCCTCTGGGATCGGCGGCCATGGCTCTCCTGTCAGCGGATGCGTCGGCTGGTAGCGATAGCCGCGCTCCTTGTCGGTGACCCAGCCGAGCAGGCCGCAATTGGTCATGCGCACGCTCATCTCCTTGCCGGTGCGCGGCATGGCAGGGACGAACAGCGGGGCCTGCTGGACGATGCCTCTCACCTCTTCGACCAGCGCCTCCTGAACAGCGCGGGAGAGATGGGCCGGCATGTGACGGACGCCTTTGGGCAAAACGAGCATGAGGTCGGTGATAATCCGGTTGCTGCTTTGACCTTGAAGAATGCCACACGGAGGCGCTGACAACGACCCGAAAACGTTCTGGCAGACGGATCAGTCGTCGCCGACGCGGCCGCGCAGCTTCTTGATCGTGCCGCGTCCAGCCTTGCTCTTCAGCCGCCGCTCCACCGCGCCTTTCGAAGGGCGCGTCTTCTTGCGGGGTGGCGGCGGCGGTTCGGCTGCCTTGGCGACAAGCGCCGTGAGCCTCGCCCGGGCGTCCGCCCGGTTCTGCTCCTGGGTGCGGAAGCGCCCGGCCTCGATGACGATGACGCCGTCCTTGGTGGCGCGCTGGCCGGCAAGCTTGATCGTGCGGGCACGCACGCGTTCCGACAGGCCGGCCGCGCCGGCCGCGTCGAAGCGCAGTTGCACGGCGGTTGCCACCTTGTTGACGTTCTGGCCACCCGGCCCCGACGAGCGGATGAAATCCTCGTGCAGGTCACCGGGATGGATCACGGCTTCGCCCGATATGATGATGTCGTCGTCGATCGGCATGCCGCAGTCATGGCGCGGCGGCGGACAAAAGAAAAGGCCCGATCGAAATCGGGCCTTCAATGGTGCTGAGCGACGTGACGATTACTCCGCCGCTTCCTGCATGCGTGGCGCCGCACCCATGACGGTTGCATCGACATGCGGCTCGAATTTCTCGAAGTTGACGGCGAACATGCCGACCAGTCTTGCCGCCTGGCGGTCATAGGCGGGCTTGTCGGCCCAGGTCGAGCGCGGATCGAGAATGGCGCTATCGACGCCAGGCACCGCCACCGGCACCTCGAAGCCGAAATTGGCATCGGTGCGGAATTCGGCTGTCTTCAGCGAGCCGTCGAGCGCGGCGGCCAGCAGAGCGCGTGTCGCCTTGATCGGCATGCGCTTGCCGGTGCCGTAGGCGCCGCCGGTCCAGCCGGTGTTGACCAGCCAGCAATCGGCGCCGTGGCTGGCGATGAGCTCGCGCAGCAGATTGCCGTATTCCGAGGGGTGGCGCGGCATGAACGGAGCGCCGAAGCAGGTCGAAAACGTCGCTTCGGGTTCGGTGACGCCCTTTTCGGTTCCGGCCACCTTGGCCGTATAGCCGGAGAGGAAATGATACATCGCCTGCGCCGGGGTCAGCCGCGCGATCGGCGGCATCACGCCGAAGGCGTCGGCGGTCAGCATGATGATGTTTTTGGGATGACTGGCGCGCCCGGTCTTCGAGGCGTTAGGGATGAAGTCGAGCGGATAGGCGCAGCGTGTGTTTTCGGTAAGGCGGCCATCGTTGAAGTCCGGCACGCCGTCGGCGTCGAGCACGACATTTTCCAGCACCGTGCCGAAGCGCTGCGTGGTGGCGAATATCTCCGGCTCGGCTTCAGCCGACAGCTTGATCGTCTTGGCGTAGCAGCCGCCTTCGAAATTGAAGATGCCGTGCGGGCCCCAGCCATGCTCGTCGTCGCCTATCAGCGTGCGCGACGGATCGGCCGACAGTGTCGTCTTGCCGGTGCCGGAAAGCCCGAAGAAGACGGCCGCTTCGCCGGCCGGCCCCTCATTGGCCGAACAATGCATCGGCATCACGCCCTTCTGCGGCAGCAGATAGTTGAGCATGGTGAACACCGACTTCTTCATCTCGCCGGCATAGGAGGTGCCGCCGATCAGCACGATCTTGCGGGTAAGGTCGACGGCAATCACCGTTTCCGCGCGGCTGCCGTGGCGGGCGGGGTCGGCGCGGAAGGACGGCAGGTCGATGATCGTCATCTCCGACACGAACTGTTCGAGCTCGGCCTTGTCCGGACGGATGAGAAGATTGCGGATGAACAGCGAGTGCCAGGCAAACTCGGTGATGACGCGCGTCGGCAGTTTCAGCTCGGCATCGGCGCCGCCGACGAGGTCCTGAACATAGAGATCCTTGTCCGCGGCGTGAGCAAGGAAATCGGCGAACAGCGTTTCGAACTGGGCCGGCGAGATCGCCTTGTTGTTGTCCCACCAGACATGCGCCTCGGTGTTGGCGTCGCGGACGACGAACTTGTCCTTTGGCGAACGGCCTGTGTGCTGTCCGGTCTCGGCGACCAGCGCGCCATGCGCGGTCAGCCGGGCCTCGCCGCGCCGGATCGCCTCCTCGTAAAGGGCGGCCGCGCCAAAATTATAGCGCACCATACCGGTGGTTTTCAGGCCGATACGATCGATCGGGCAAGCAGGATTGCGTTTGCCGACTTCCGACATTGGTGTCCCTTCTACGATTTGCCGCATCTTTGCCGGCGCATTTCCGGCACGCCCGCCGAGCGGGCTGAGATGGTCAAAACCAGAAAAGCCAAATGATATCAAATCATTAATCGATTTAAAAATTTTGAAAGTTGTTTAAATCGTTTATATATGCGAAAAGTTTCACGGTTGCCCAAAGGATTGGCGATGTTCGTTCGTCCAATCCATGTCGAGGTAGGATTGTGGCCTGCGGCACCCCGCGCGTGACAGCGGACAAGGCCTATGCCACATTTTGTACCTAATTTGTCCTGCAAAAGCCCCTTCTCTACGAAAGAAGGGACAGCTCATGAGGGAGCCGCTTGAAATGGCAACAATCGCGCTTGTCGATGACGACCGCAACATTCTGACGTCGGTGTCGATCGCCCTCGAATCCGAGGGATATCGCGTCGAGACCTACACGGATGGTGCGTCCGCGCTGGAAGGCCTGGCAGCGCGTCCGCCAAATCTTGCCATCCTCGACATCAAGATGCCGCGCATGGACGGCATGGAGCTCTTGCGCCGGATGCGCCAGAAGTCCGACCTGCCGGTGATCTTCCTGACCTCCAAGGACGACGAGATCGATGAATTGTTCGGCCTCAAGATGGGCGCCGACGATTTCATCCGCAAACCGTTCTCGCAGCGCCTGCTGGTCGAGCGGGTGCGCGCCGTGCTGCGCCGTGCCAGCGCCCGCGAGGCTGCGGCAAAGGCGCCCAGCCAGCAGGCCCGCTCGCTCGAGCGCGGCCAGCTCGTCATGGACCAGGAGCGCCACACCTGCACCTGGAAGGGCGAACCGGTGACGCTCACCGTCACCGAATTCCTGATACTGCATTCGCTGGCGCAGCGCCCCGGTGTCGTAAAAAGCCGTGATGCGCTGATGGATTCGGCCTATGATGAGCAGGTCTATGTCGACGACCGTACCATCGACAGCCACATCAAGCGGCTGCGCAAGAAGTTCAAGGCTGTCGACGACGACTTCGAGATGATCGAAACCCTTTACGGAGTCGGATACCGGTTCCGCGAAGCGTGAAATAGGCAGTAGGGAATAGTCAGTAGTCCGTTTTGAATGGTGCGAGCGGCCACATTACCGCGATCTCAGCCACTTCTCTATTCCCTACTGCCTACTCGCTACTCACTAATTAGGCAGGGCCTGCTATTCGATGGCAGTGGAAGCACAGCGAACAAGACCGACGGGCGCCGCCAGGCGGCCGTCGCGCATCATGCCGTCCTTCGTCTCGAAGATCACGGTGCCGATGCGCCGCTTCCTCGGCCACCACATCTTTTCCAGCCTGACCCGGCGCATCCTGTTTCTCAACCTTGCCGGCCTGGCTGTCCTGGTCACCGGCATCCTCTACCTCAACACCTTCCGCGACGGGCTGATCGATGCCCGCGTCGAAAGCCTGATGACGCAGGGCGAGATCATCGCCGGCGCGATCGCGGCGTCGGCGACGGTCGAAACCGATTCGATCAGCATCGACCCGGAAAAGCTGCTTGAGCTGCAGGCCGGCGAAAGCCTGGGGCCGGGCTCGGATCAACTCGACAATCTCGACTTCCCGATCAATCCCGAGCGTGTCGCGCCAGTGCTGCGGCGGCTGATCTCGCCGACCCGCACGCGGGCCCGCATCTATGACCGCGACGCCAATCTGCTGCTCGATTCGCGCCACCTCTATTCGCGCGGCCAGATCCTGCGCTACGATCTGCCGCCGGTCGAGGAGGAAGAGCCCGACCTTGTCGAACGCGTCCAGAAGTTCATCTTCGACTTCTTCCGCAACACCGACCTGCCGGTCTATCGCGAGCAGCCGGGCGGCAATGGCGCCGCCTTCCCGGAAGTGGTCAAGGCGCTGACCGGCAGCCCGTCGACCATCGTGCGCGTCTCCGAGCAGGGCGAGCAGATCGTTTCGGTGGCGGTACCAATCCAGCGCTTCCGCGCCGTCCTCGGCGTGCTGATGCTGTCGACCGAAGGCGGCGACATCGACAAGATCGTCGCGGCAGAGCGCAAGGCGATCCTGCGCGTCTTCGGCATCGCGGCACTGGTCACCGCCATCCTGTCGATGCTTTTGGCCTCGACCATCGCCAATCCGCTGCGCCGGCTGTCTGCCGCGGCGGTGCGGGTCCGGCGCGGCGTCAAGAGCCGTGAGGAAATCCCCGACTTTTCCGACCGGCAGGACGAGATCGGCAATCTTTCGGTCGCCGTGCGCGACATGACCAACGCGCTCTATGCTCGCATCGAGGCGATCGAAAGCTTCGCCGCCGATGTGTCGCACGAATTGAAGAACCCGCTGACCTCGCTGCGCAGCGCCGTGGAAACCTTGCCCCTGGCCAAGAACGACAATTCGCGCAGCCGGCTGATGGACATCATCCAGCATGACGTGCGCCGGCTGGACCGACTGATCACCGACATTTCCGACGCTTCCCGTCTCGATGCCGAACTGGCGCGAGAAGATGCGGGAACGGTCGACCTGAAGAAATTCATCACCGACCTCGTCGCCGTGTCGCGCGAGACCACGCGCAACAAGAAGGCGGTCGAGATCGAACTCAAGGTCGCCAAGCTGCCGCAGGGCGTGAAAGGCTATTTCGTCGCCGGCCACGACCTGCGCATCGGCCAGGTCGTCACCAATCTGATCGAGAATGCGCGCTCCTTCGTTCCCGAGGCCCATGGCCACATCAGCCTGTCGCTGGCGCGCGCCGGCAAGTTCAACATCCTGACCGTCGACGACAATGGTCCCGGCATCCGCGCCGACAATATCGACCGCATCTTCGAACGCTTCTACACCGACCGGCCGGCGGGCGAGGCGTTCGGCCAGAATTCGGGCCTTGGCCTGTCGATCTCCAGGCAGATCGTCGAAGCCCATGGCGGCACGCTGACCGCCGAGAACATTCCCGGCACCAAGCCCGGCGAGATCAAGGGCGCGCGCTTCGTCGTGACGCTGCCGGCCGAAGGCTGACCTCTAGCTCGAACATAACCATGCCCGAACCCGCCGCGCAGCCTGAAAACATTCACGGAACCGCGATCCTGATCGGCGACCGCGGCGTCCTTATCACCGGGCCGTCCGGCGCCGGCAAGACGACGCTGGCGCTGACACTCCTGGACCATTGCCGCGCGCGAGGCCTGTTCTCACGGCTGATCGGCGACGACAGGCTGCTTGCCGCGGCCCGCGCCGGGCGGCTGGTCTGTCGCGTGCCGCCGACTATCGCCGGTCTCGCCGAAGTCCCTGGGTTCATGCCGCGCCCGCTGCCGTTCGAACCGGGCGGAGTGATCGACCTGCATGTGAGGCTGGTGCCAAAGGCAGAGATGGCCCGTTTCCAGGAGGAAATCAGCGAGCCGGTCGCAGGCTGCCCGGTACCGCGTATCGACCTTGCCGAGCGTAACGCCGCCACGGCCCTGCCCGCCGTGATGGCGCGGCTGTCCATCATGCCTTTTCTATGATCCGCCCTGGGTTTTTTGCTGCAATGCGTCAAAATGGCATGGGCCGGCGCAATTTTGGGCTTGTCAACGGGCCGCGCGTCGACAAGATAGCGCTCCCGCCGCCTGGAATGGCTGGCGAACATAAAATGCGCCTGTGAAGCGGCGATGACGGGAGCCACCAAAGAATGATCGGACTCGTGCTTGTAACGCACGGTCAACTGGCCACCGAGTTCCGACATGCCGTCGAACATGTCGTCGGGCCACAAGACAATTTCGAAACCGTGGCGATCGGTGCCGACGACGATATGGAACAGCGTCGCCGCGACATCGTCGACGCCGTGGCCCGTGTCGATACCGGGGCTGGTGTTATCGTGCTGACCGACATGTTCGGCGGCACGCCGTCGAACCTCGCCATTTCGGTGATGGAGTCCGGCCGCACCGAGGTGATCGCCGGCATGAACCTGCCGATGCTGATCAAGCTGTCCTCGATCCGCAAGGGCGACAATATGGCCGCCGCGCTCGACGAGGCGCAGGCCGCCGGGCGCAAATACATCAATGTCGCCAGCCAGCTTCTGAGCAGCAAATGAACGCGATATCCCCGGAAAAGGACCACATCGTCCGGGAGTTTCCGATCGTCAACCAACGCGGCCTGCATGCGCGCGCCTCGGCGAAATTCGTCCAGCTCGCCAGCGGTTTCGACGCAGCGGTCCATGTCGAGAAGGACGGCGTCAAGGTCGGCGGCACGTCGATCATGGGCCTGATGATGCTGGCCGCCAGCCCAGGCTACTCGATCCGCGTCACCGCCAGCGGGCCGGAAGCGCTCGAGGTCATGGACGCGCTTGAACAGCTTGTCGCCTCCCGCTTCGGCGAGGAATGCTGATCCCGGACGCTGCCCAAGCATGCTCGCAGGACATGCAGGGATAAAGATTTCTTTATATCCCATTGTCGACTTGAGCCTGATCTGCTAGTCAGGCCGGCAATTCGCGTCCTTCGACGCGCCGACCGGGCGCGGGCGCACCCGCAACCAATTCGCAGCACAACAATTCGCAGGGAGTACTACCATGACGGGTAGCAAGGATTATGTGGTCGCCGACATCTCGCTTGCCGGCTGGGGCCGCAAGGAACTCGATATCGCCGAAACCGAAATGCCGGGCCTGATGGCCTGCCGCGAGGAATTCGGCGCCAAGAAGCCGCTGAAGGGCGCGCGCATCACCGGCTCGCTGCACATGACCATCCAGACCGCGGTGCTGATCGAGACGCTGAAGGCGCTCGGTGCCGACATCCGCTGGGCCTCCTGCAACATCTTCTCGACCCAGGACCACGCCGCCGCGGCCATCGCCGAGGCCGGCATTCCGGTCTTCGCCGTCAAGGGAGAGAGCCTCGAACAGTACTGGGACTACACCGACCGGATCTTCCAGTGGGCCGACGGCGGCCTCTCCAACATGATCCTCGACGATGGCGGCGACGCCACCATGTACATCCTGATCGGCGCCCGCGCCGAGGCCGGCGAGGACGTGCTGTCCAACCCGCAGAGCGAGGAAGAGGAATATTTCTACGCCCAGGTCAAAAAGCGCCTGAAGGCTTCGCCCGGCTTCTTCACCAAGCAGAAGGCTGCGATCCGCGGCGTCACCGAAGAGACGACCACCGGCGTCAACCGGCTCTACCAGCTGCAGAAGAAGGGCCTGCTGCCCTTCCCCGCCATCAACGTCAACGATTCCGTCACCAAGTCGAAGTTCGACAACAAGTATGGCTGCAAGGAATCGCTGGTCGACGGCATCCGTCGCGGCACCGACACGATGATGGCCGGCAAGGTCGCGGTCGTCTGCGGCTATGGCGACGTCGGCAAGGGCTCGTCGGCCTCGCTCAAGGGCGCCGGCGCCCGCGTCAAGGTCACCGAGGTCGATCCGATCTGCGCGCTGCAGGCGGCGATGGACGGCTTTGAAGTGGTGACGCTGGAAGACGCGGCTCCGACCGCCGACATCGTCATCACCACCACCGGCAACAAGGATGTCGTCACCCTCGACCATATGCGGTCGATGAAGGACATGGTGATCGTCGGCAATATCGGCCACTTCGACAACGAGATCCAGGTCGCCTCGCTGCGCAACCTGAAATGGACCAACGTCAAGCCGCAGGTCGACATGATCACCTTCCCGGACGGCAAGCGGATGATCCTTCTGTCGGAAGGCCGCCTGCTCAATCTCGGCAACGCCACCGGCCATCCGAGCTTCGTCATGTCGGCGTCTTTCACCAACCAGGTGCTGGCCCAGATCGAGCTGTTCACCAAGGGCGAACAGTACCAGAACCAGGTCTATGTCCTGCCCAAGCATCTCGACGAGAAGGTCGCGCGCCTGCACCTCGACAAGCTCGGCGCACGCCTGACCGAACTGTCGGGTGAGCAGGCCGCCTATATCGGCGTCACGCCGCAGGGCCCGTTCAAGCCGGAACACTACCGCTATTAACCAAAGCTAAATTTGCTACCATATATTGAGGCCGGGCGATTGACTTTTCGCCCGGCTTTATTTTTGCGCGCGATCAGCCTTCACGCCGATTCGGCGAGGGTTTATTGTCGGGTGATTCGCGACGCTTCCGGCCCGAGAGGATCAAGAGAAGCGCGTATCAGGGCGGTCTTGCATTCAGGCGGCGGAGAGGACCAAGACATGCCGGGGCAAAACCCGCACGGAGCGGGATCGGCCGTTTCCGGCGGCCATGACGATTCGGGGACCACAGGCTCGACCATTCAGGGCGGGCGCCTTTCATGGCGTGTCCGCGCCGGGCTGTTCCTGACCAGTTCCGCGCTGGCCGGCCCCCTGGCCAGCGCGGTGGCGCATGCCGAGAGCGCCGCCGTGGCCACCGCCGGCCTGTCGATCAACACGGTCGAAGTCATGCAGCTTGCCGTGTTCGTCGGCGTGACCGGCGCGGCATTCCTGTCGGCCATCGTTCTCATCCGCGAACGGGCCCGCACCTCGGCGGAGAATGTCGAACTGAGAAGCCGTGTCGCCGACATCAATGCGGCACTGCGCCGTTCGGAAGCGCTGCTCAATCTGCGCGACCAGCGCGTGGTGGTCTGGGCCTCGGAGAACAAGAAACCCGAACTCATCGGCACATTGCCGGTCGAAAGCGGCGCGCCGGAGGAGCGGGCGGCTTTCCTCGCCTTTGGCCGCTGGCTGATGCCGCGCTCGGCGGCGGCGCTCGAGCACGCCATCGCGGGCTTGCGCGAAAAGGCCAGGCCCTTCGACCTGGTCATCGAATCGCAGGCCGGCGCCCCGCTCGAAGTGCATGGCCGCAAGAGCGCCGCGCACATACTGGTGCGGTTTGTGTCGCTTTCCGAGACCCAGCGCAGCCAGGCCCGGCTGAAGATCGACAACCAGCGGCTGGCCGCCGACCACGACACCATGATCGGCCTGCTCGAAGCGCTGAAGATGCCGGCATGGCTGCGCGACGAGCATGGACGCCTGAAATGGGTCAACCGGGCCTATGCCGACGCGGTCGAAGCCGAAAGCGCGGAAGCCGCCGTCCGTGACGCCAAGGAATTCCTCGGGGGCCAGGCACGCGAGGCAATCGACGCCCAGCACAAGACGCATCCGGTCTTCGAGCAGTCGCTCTCCACCGTGATCGAAGGCGACCGGCGCGTCTTCGCGGTGACCGACTTCGCCGGCGCCGACGGTTCGGCCGGCCTTGCCGCCGACACCAGCGCCATCGAGACCATTCGCGGCGAATATGAGCGGACGGTGCGCAGCCACGCCGACACGCTCGACCAGCTCAACACCGCCGTCGCCATCTTCGACACTGACGAGAAGCTGCGCTTCTTCAACCAGGCGTTCCAGAAACTGTGGGGCCTGGACAGCGGCTTCCTGCACAGCGCGCCCGACAATGCGCTTTTGCTCGACCGGCTGCGCAGCGAAGGCAAGATTGCCGAGCAGCCCGAATGGCGCCGCTGGAAGGAAGGCCTGCTCGGCGCCTATCGCGCGGTCGAATCGCAGGAACATTGGTGGCATCTGCCCGACGGCAAAACCATCCGCGTCGTCGCCAACCCGCAGCCCAAGGGCGGGGTCACCTGGGTGTTCGAGAACCTGACCGAAAAGATGGACCTGGAAAGCCGCTACCGCACCGCGGTGCGCGTCCAGGGCGAAACGCTCGACAATCTCGCCGAAGGCGTGGCGGTGTTCGGCCCCGATGGGCGGCTGCGCCTGTCGAACCCGGCCTTTGCGACGCTCTGGGGATTGAGCGGCGAAGCCGCCAAGCCCAATGTGCACGTCTCTACCATACGCGACCTTTGCGACCGCCAGGCGGTCGACAGCCCCTGGCCGGGCTTCGTCGCCGCCATCACCGGTTTCGACGACGAACGCCGCGACCGGCACGGCCAGAGCGAGCTCAACAACGGCACGGTGCTGCGCTACGCCGTGATCCCGCTGCCCAACGGGCAAGTGATGATGACCTTCGTCGACGTCACCGACAGCGTGCATGTCGAACGTGCGCTGAAGGACAAGAACGAGGCGTTGGAGAAGTCGGACCAGCTCAAGAACGACTTCGTCCAGCACGTGTCCTACGAACTGCGTTCGCCGCTGACCAACATCATCGGCTTCACCGAACTGCTTTCACTGCCGACGACCGGGCCGCTGAACCAAAAGCAGCGCGAATATGTCGAGCATGTCAGTTCGTCCTCCTCGGTGCTGCTGACCATCGTCAACGACATACTCGACCTTGCGACCGTCGATGCCGGCATCATGCAGCTCGACATTTCCGAGGTGCATGTCGACCGCACCATCGCAGCGGCCGCGGAACTGGTCGCCGACCGGCTGCAGGAGCATTCGATCCGGCTCGAGGTCGATGCCGCTGCCGCGCCGAAGACGTTCCATGGCGACGAGACCCGCATCCGCCAGATCCTCTACAATCTGCTCAGCAACGCCGCCAACTACGCGCCGGAAGCCAGCACCATCCGGCTTGCCTGCCGCCATCTGGCGGACGGGGTGGAATTTTCCGTTCACGACGATGGACCCGGCATGCCGCCGGACGTTCTGGACTCGGTGTTCCGCCGCTTCGAACCGCGCACCAATGGCGGCCGCCGCCGGGGCGCCGGCCTCGGCCTGTCGATCGTCAAGAGCTTTGTCGAACTGCATGGCGGCAATGTTCGCATTGAAACCGGCAAGGACAAGGGCACCACCGTCATCTGCACCTTCCCCGACATGCCGGGCATCCGCGCCGCGGCCGAGTAGCGCGCTCGATGACGGGACCTGTGCTGGAGCGTTTGCTCGCGGATGAGACACAGACAGCGCGGCTGGGCGAGGATCTGGCGCTGTCCCTGCGCGCCGGCGACGTGCTGGCGCTCAAGGGCGATCTCGGCGCCGGCAAGTCGACATTGGCGCGGGCACTGATCAGGACGCTGGCCGATGATGCCAGCCTCGACGTGCCGAGCCCGACCTTCACCCTGGTGCAGAGCTACGACACGCGCATTCCGGTGCACCATTTCGACCTCTACCGCCTGGCCTCGGCTGCCGAGCTCGACGAACTCGGCTTCGACGAAGCGCTGACGCAAGGGGCTGCCCTGGTCGAATGGCCCGAGCGGGCGGAGGACTATCTGCCGAAGACGACACTCTCGATCGAACTCGTCCAGCATGGCGAGGGCCGGCTGGCGCGGCTGTCGGGGCAAGGCGCTGCCTTCGACCGCGCGGCGCGGTCGCTGGCCATGCGCGGTTTTCTCGAAAATGCCGGCTGGGGCGAAGCGCGGCGGTGCCATTTCATCGGCGACGCCTCCGCCCGTTCCTACGAGATCGTGACGCTCGCCGGCCACGAGCCGCGCGTGCTGATGAACTCGCCGCGGCTGGTGCTCGGACCGCCCGTGCGCGACGGCAAACCCTATGCCGTGATTGCCCACACCGCCCAGTCGGTCACCGCCTTCGTCGCCATCGACCGCGCCTTGAAGGCCGGTGGCGTCAGCGTTCCGCAAATCCATGCCGAGGACCAGGACCAGGGCTTTTTGCTGCTCGAACATCTCGGTTCCGAGGGGTTTCTCGGCAAGGACGGCGAGCCGGTGGCCGAGCGCTATGCGGCGGCGGCCGAGCTGTTGGCCATGATGCATGGCAGGAGCTGGCCGCAGCGCCTGCAAGCCGGACCCGGCAGCTTCCATGAGGTGCCGCCCTTCGACCGCGACGCGATGATGATCGAAGCCGATCTGCTGGTCGACTGGTATGTGCCGGCGATATCGGGCGGCCCGCCAAGCGACGACCTGCGCTCGGGCTACGCCAGGGAATGGAACGCGCTTTTCGACCGGCTGCAAGGCAGCGAATACGCGCTGATGCTGCGCGACTTCCATTCGCCCAACATCATCTGGCGCGACGACCGCGCCGGCCACGACCGGCTGGGCGTCGTCGACTTCCAGGATGCGCTGATCGGGCCTTCAGCCTATGACGTCGCCTCGCTGGCCATGGACGCCCGTGTCACCATCTCGCCTGAGATCGAGAAGAAAACGCTCGATGCCTATGTCGCGGCGCGCCATGCGGCAGGCGCTTTCGACGAAGCAAGCTTCCTGGAAGCCTATGCAATCATGGCCGCGCAGCGCAATTCCAAGATACTCGGCATTTTCGTGCGTCTCGAAAAGCGCGACGGCAAACCTTATTATTTGAAGCACCTGCCGCGCATCCGCGACTATCTGCGGCGGGCGCTGTCCCACCCGGCACTTGCCAGCCTGCGGGAATTCTACAATACGCACGGGCTGCTCGAGGAACGAACGCTGTGACGAGACCGAACACTGCCATCGTCCTTGCCGCCGGGCTCGGCAAGCGCATGCGGCCGATCACCGATACGATCCCCAAGCCGCTGGTCAGGATCGCCGGCAAGACCTTGCTCGACTGGGGGCTCGACAGCCTCGCCGCCGCCGGCGTCGCCAAGGCGGTGGTCAACGTCCACTATCTTCCCGAGCAGATCGTCGCCCATGTCGCGGCGCGTAGCGCTCCGCAGATCATCATTTCCAATGAGAGCGACCGGTTGCTCGATTCGGCCGGCGGCATCGTCAAGGCGCTGCCGGAACTCGGCCAACAACCCTTCTACATCCTCAATGCCGACACGTTCTGGATCGACCACGGTCCGCTCAATCTCGGCCGGCTTGCCCTTGCGTGGGACGCCGCGAAAATGGATATTCTGCTGATGCTGGCGGATCTCCATCAGGCGACAGGTCACTGTGGCAGCACCGATTTCCTGGTGGCGCCGGACGGAGCCTTGCGGCGCTCGAAAGGCGATCCGGCCGGCCTGATTTATGCCGGTGCCGCGATCGTTCATCCACGCCTGTTCAAGGATGCAACGGCCGAACCGCATTCGCTCAACGCCTATTTCGACAAAGCCATCGCCGCCGGCCGGCTGTTCGGCATGCCGATGCACGGCCACTGGATTACCGTCGGCACGCCCGATGCCATCCCGCAGGCGGAAGAAGCCGTCGCCGGCGCGCTAGCCGAGATGCAATGAGCGGCTCAAGCCGCGTTTTCTCTATTCCCCCCGGAGCGCCGTTCCTGCCGACGCTGGCCGAGGCGCTGCTTGCCGGTCGCCTGGTCCCGGGATTTCGTTTCGACGGCGATCCGCTCGCGCTGGCCGATGTCACCATCTATGTGCCGACGCGTCGTGCCGCGCGCGCCTTGCGCGGTGTCTTCGTCGACAGCTTGAGGGCACGCGGCGGCGGCGGTTCGGCGATCCTGCCGATCATCCGCCCGCTCGGCGAATTCGACGAGGACGAAGCCCTGTTCGAGGCCGAGCCAGCGGCGGCGATCGATCTCGCGCCGCCGATCTCGGCGACCGAACGCCTGTTGCTGCTGACGCCGCTGGTGCGTGCCTGGAAACGCCGGTTGCCGGAGCATGTGGCCAAGCTTTTCGCCGAGGAAATCGTCATCCCGGCCTCCACCGCCGACGCAATCTGGCTGGCGCGCGATCTCGCAGGGCTGATGGACGAGATCGAGACGGAAGGCACCGACTGGACCAAGCTCGCAGATCTGGTCACCGGCAACCTTGCCGGCTGGTGGCAGGTGACGCTCGAATTCCTCGGCATCGTCACCGATGCCTGGCCGAAATTCCTCAGGGAAAGCGACCGCTCCAATCCGGCCGCGCATCGCAGCGCGCTGATCCGCTCCGAGGCGGCGCGGCTGCGGCGCAATCCGCCAGCCGGGCCGGTCATCGCCGCGGGGTCGACCGGCTCCATCCCGGCGACGGCGGAGCTGCTTGCAGCGATCGCCCGCCTGCCCAGCGGCGCCATCGTGCTGCCCGGGCTCGACCGGACGCTGGACGAAGCGTCCTTCCAGGCGCTTGTCGCCCCCGGCGCGCGGCCGGCCGTGCTTGGCCACCCGCAATATGGCCTGGCCAGGCTGATCGGCAAGATCGGCGTGCTGCGCGCCGATGTCGAAGAACTCGGCACGGCCGAACCGCGGCTGGCGCTTCGCGCCGCGCTTGTCGGCGAGGCGCTGCGGCCGGCCGAGACCACCGAATTGTGGGCCGAAACACGCAGCGGGTTTTCGGCGTCCGATATTGCCGGCGCCTTTGCCGAGGTGACGCTGCTGGAAGCTGCCAGCGAGCGCGACGAAGCCGTCGCCATCGCCGTCGCGCTGAAGCAGGCCGTCGAACAGCCCGGCCAGCGGGCCGCGCTCGTCACCGGCGACCGCGCGCTGGCGCGGCGCGTCGCGGTGGAACTCAGGCGCTTCGGCGTGGTCGCCGACGATTCCGGCGGCACGCCGCTCGCCAACAGCCCGGCGGCCAGCCTGCTCCGGCTTGCGCTCGAAGCAGTGTTCCGGCCGGGCGATCCGGTCGGCCTTTTGTCGCTGCTCAAGCATCCGCTGCTCGGCCTCGGCCTCGAACGCGCCGATGTGCGCCACGCGGCGGAACTGGTCGAACTGGTGGCGCTGCGCGGCGGCACCGGTCGCCCCGACATCGTTTCGCTGCCGGACTTGTTCGAGGCCCGACTGACGAGCCTCGGCGATGACAGCCGGCCGCCCTTCTGGTTTTCCCGTCTCACCGTGCGCTCCATCGAGGATGCTCGAACCCTCCTCGTACGACTGACGGAAGCGCTGGCTCCGCTTTCGGCGTTTCGCGACCAAGCGGAAGCCGATCTTGCCGCGCTGGTCAAAGCCAGCGTGGTGGCCCTGGAAAGCCTCGGGCGCGCCGCCGATGGCGGCCTGGGCGACCTCTATGCCGGCGATGCCGGTGAAAAGCTCGCCGAGCTGCTGCGCGGGTTGGTCGCCGCTTCGGCATCGCTGTCGTTCGCTACCAGCGAGTGGCCCGATGTGATGAACGCGCTGATCGCGCCCGAGACGGTCAAGCCGGCGCAAGGCACCGACAGGAACATCGCCATCTGGGGGGCGCTGGAAGCGCGCTTGCAGGATGTCGACACGCTGGTCATTGGCGGGCTCAACGAAGGCGTGTGGCCGCGCAAGCCGGAGAGCGACCGCTTCATGTCGCGGCTGATGAAGACCGGCATCGATCTCGAACCGCCGGAGCGGCGCATCGGCCTTGCCGCGCATGATTTCCAGATGGCGATGGGCGCGATGCACGTCGTTCTGGCCCGCTCGGCGCGTTCCGGCGACGCGCCCGCCGTGCCGTCGCGCTGGCTGCAGCGGCTACTTACCTTCACCGGCAACGACCAGGCGGCAACCCTGCGCCGGCGTGGCGACGAACTGCTCGCCTGGGCACGCGCACTCGACACCGGCCCAAAGCAGGATTTCGCGCCGCGGCCGCAACCGAAGCCGCCATTGGCGGTGCGCCCAACGCATTTCTCGGTCACCGAGATCGAGACGTTGCGCCGGGATCCCTATGCCGTCTATGCCAGACGTATCCTCGGCCTGATGCCGCTCGATGCGCTCATCCGTGATCCCGGCGCGGCCGAGCGCGGTACGCTGTTCCACGCCATCCTGCATTTGTTCTCGTCGCGCGTTGCCGATCCGCGCGCACCCGACGCGCTGGCCGGTCTCATTGCCGCCGGCCGCGCCTGCTTTGCCGAAGCCGTTCTTCCGGCCGATGTCGAGGCGGTGTGGTGGCCGCGCTTCGAAAAGCTCGCCGCCAACATCGTCGAATGGGAGCGCACGCGTGCCGATGCGGTGGTCCGGCGCCATGCCGAGGAGCGTGCCGGCAAGACCCTCGTCGGCCAGTCCGGCGTGACGCTGTCCGGCTATGCCGACCGCGTCGATCTGCTGGCCGGCGGCATGGCCGATATTCTGGACTACAAGACGGGCTCCTCGCCCTCCAAGGCGCAGGCGCACACGCTGCTGGCGCCGCAGCTGGCGCTGGAAGGCGCGCTGCTGCGGCGCGGCGCGTTCAAGGATCTGGGCGCGCGCGAGCCGTCGCAGCTGGCCTTCATCAGGCTGAAGCCGAATGGCGAGGTGTTCGAGGAGTCCATTCTCGAGCACAACCGCCAGCCACGGACCGCCGCAGATCTTGCCGAAGAGGCTTGGGCGCGGCTGGAAAAGCTGCTGATCCACTATGCCGACCCGCAGACCGGCTATCTGTCGCGCGCGCTGCCGTTTCGCGAGGGCGAGACAGATGGCGATTACGACCATCTCGCCCGTGTGCTCGAATGGTCGGCCGGTGGCGATGCCGGCGACGAGGGAGGGGAGGCATGAAGAAGGCCTATCCCATCCCGAGCGATACCGCCAACAGCCAGGCCAGCGCCGCCGATCCGCAGAATTCGGCCTGGGTGTCGGCGAATGCCGGCTCCGGCAAGACCCATGTGCTGGCCCAGCGCGTCATCCGGCTGCTGCTCAACGGCACCGACCCGTCGAAGATCCTGTGCCTGACCTATACGCGCGCCGCCGCCGCCAACATGTCGAACCGGGTCTTTTCCACGCTGTCGGACTGGACGGTGCTCGGCGATACCGAGCTGGCCGCGAAGATCGAGGCGCTTGAAGGGCGGCGGCCCGACCGCGACACCATGCGCCGGGCCCGGCGCCTGTTCGCCGAGGCGCTGGAGACGCCGGGCGGACTGAAGATCCAGACCATCCACGCCTTCTGCGAATCGGTGCTCCACCAGTTCCCGCTGGAAGCCAATATTCCGGCCCATTTCGAGATGCTCGACGGCCAGATGGAGGCATCGCTTTTCGCCGCCGCGCGGCGCGAGATGATCTCCGGCACGGCTGCCGGCAACCCGGACTTGGCCGACGCCTTCGCCACCGTGCTGGAACGCGGCGGCGAGGCCGGTCTCGATGCCTTGCTCGGCGAGATTGTGCGCAAGCGCGACGGATTGCGGCAGTTCCTCGACGCGGTCGGGCGTGACGGCTTCCAGCCTTTGTTCGATGAATTCCATTTCCGCCCTGGCCAGACCACCGAAGGGATTGCAGCATCGGCCTGGCCGCTGCCCGGCTTCCTGCCCGACTATTTCGCGGGCTTCGCCCAGGCCGCCGAATCCACCGACGCCAGATCGGTGCTGAACAACATCCTGCCCTATGCGCGCCAGGCTTTCGCCGAGAGCGATCCCGTTCGCCGCCTGCAATTGCTGGCCAGAGCCTTCCTCAAGACCGATGGCGATCCCTACGACCCGGCAAAGGCCTTCAAGAAAGCCCTGAGCGACCGGCTGCCGGACCTGGCCGAGCGCTATGTCTCGGCGGCAAGCACCATCGTCGAAACCGTCGACCGGCTGGCGCTGTTCCGCATGTTGGAAGGCACACGCGCGGCACTGACCATCGCCGACTGGCTGATCGCCCGCTACGACGTGCTGAAGCGCAGCCGCGGCTTCCTCGACTTCAACGATTTGATTACCCGCACGGTCAACCTCCTGGCGCGGCCCGACGCCGGCCCCTGGGTGCAATATAAGCTCGACCAGGGCATCGACCACATCCTGCTCGACGAGGCACAGGACACCAGCCCGGATCAATGGGAGGTGGTGAAGCGGCTGGCGGAGGAATTTTTCGCCGGCTTCGGCGCGCGCGACAGGGTCCACCGCACGGTCTTCGCCGTCGGCGACGAGAAGCAGTCGATCTATTCCTTCCAGGGAGCCGCGCCGCATTCCTTCGCCGACAGCCGGCTGCTGTTCGCCGGCCGGGTGCGCGATGCCAAGGCGTCCTTCGCCGACCTCAAGCTGACCTGGTCGTTCCGCTCGACCGACGACGTCCTGGCCGCCGTCGACCGCGTCTTTGCCGATCCTATCGTGCGGCGCGGCATCAGCCATGATCCCGATCCGCTGAGCCACAAGGCCATCCGCACCGATGCACCGGGCTATGTCGAGGTCTGGCCATCGATCGGCGCCGACGTCGTCGACGAACCTGACGACTGGACGCAAGCCATCGACCACGCCCATGCGCCGGCGGTGCGCGTTGCCGAGAATGTCGCGGCGACCATTGCCGGCTGGATCGGCAGAAGCGAGATCGTCGAAGGCCGCGGCAAGCGGCTTCGCCCGGGCGACGTGCTGGTGCTGGTGCGCAAGCGCGACAGTTTTGTTCACGCGCTGACCCGCGCCTTGAAACGCCGCGACATTCCGGTCGCCGGTGCCGACCGGCTGAGCCTGCCGGGCCACATCGCGGTCAAGGACCTGATCGCGCTCGGCCATCTCCTGCTCCAGCCGCAGGACGATCTGTCGATCGCGGCAGTGCTGCGCAGCCCGATCTTCGACCTGCCGGAGGAGACGCTGTTCACGCTCGCCGCGCAGAGGCTGCCGGGCGTGTCTCTGGCCACGTCGCTGCGCCAGCATGCCGAAGAAAACGAGCGCCTGGCGAAGATTGTCGCGCAACTCGACGTCTGGGCTGGCGAGGCCGCCTTCAAGCCTGTGTTCGAATTCTATGCCGGCCTGCTGGCGCGCGACGGCGTGCGCCGAAAAATGATCGCCCGGCTTGGGCCCGAAGCCGGCGATGTTCTCGATGAATTCCTGAGCTTCTGCCTTGCCGAGGAACGGACCGGGCTGCCCGGACTGGAAGCCTTCCTGTCGACGCTGGAAAATGCCGGACCCGAGATCAAGCGCGAGATGGACCAGACCCGCGACGAGGTCCGCGTCATGACCGTGCACGCCGCCAAGGGCCTGGAGGCGCCGGTGGTGTTCCTGGTCGATGGCGGCTCCGCCCCGTTCAGCGACCAGCATCTGCCGCGGCTGATGCCGTTCGACGGCTCGGGCACCTTCTGGGACGGCAAGGGCTATCTCTGGCGTTCGGCCAGCGAGGTCGCCAACGGCTTCTCGAAGGCGGCAGCCGCCCGCGCCCGCGAACTCGCCGACGACGAATACCGCCGGCTGCTCTATGTCGGCATGACCCGCGCCGAGGACCGGCTGATCGTCTGCGGCTATCACGGCAAGCGGGCACCAAGCACCGGCACCTGGCATTCGATCGTCAGTCGCGCGCTCACCGGCGCGCCGGAAAGCGAACAGCGCGCGCATCCCGCCGGCGGCGAGCCGGTGCACCGTTTCCACGTCACCAAGCTGCCGCCCGTCGCGGCGAGCGCCGATGAACAGGCGCGGCGGGCCGATGCTTTCGGTCCGCTGCCGGGGACGCTGTTCCGCCCCTTGCCGCCCTTCGAGGACCTGCCGCGGCCGCTGTCGCCATCCGGCGCCTCGGCGCTGATCGATGAAGGCAAGGAAGCGGTCATCGACAAGGCTTCGCCGGTGCTGGACGCCGACGCCGAACCGGGCTTTGCCGTGCTGCGCGGGCTGGCTTTGCACAAGCTGCTGCAGATGCTGCCCGGCATTGCCGAGGGTGAACGCCAAGGTGCCGCCGAGCGTTATCTCGCGCGAACGGGTGCCGCATGGCCGCCGTCGGAGCGGGACAAGGCCCTGGCATCGGTCATCGCCATCCTCGACGACCCGCGCCTCGGCCAATTGTTCGCGCCCTCCTCGCGCGCCGAGGTGGCTATCATGGGCAGCCTGGAGGTGAGGGGCAAAACGCGCTCGATTTCCGGCAAGATCGACCGGCTGGCGGTGACAGCGGACACGATTTCGATCGTCGACTACAAGACCAACCGGCCGGCGCCCCCCTCACTGGCCGAGGTTCCTCCGGCCTATCTTTTGCAGTTGGCGCTTTATCGCGCCCTGCTGCAGCCGCTTTATCCCGGGCGCGAGGTGAAAGCCGCCCTTTTATTCACCGAAACGCCAAGGCTGATCGAACTGCCGGCCCGGGCCATGGATGACGCCCTTGCCCGACTCACGGGAGCGTGACACAAGACCTGCTTGAAGAAGGGCTAGATAACCACCACATTTGGTGCGACAAAGAACTCTCGAAAGGAATTTTCCGCATGGGTGCAACCGTCAAGGTCGACAAGAACAATTTTCAGGCTGACGTGCTCAACGCCAACGTACCGGTGGTGGTCGATTTCTGGGCGGAATGGTGCGGCCCCTGCAAGCAGATCGCGCCGTCGCTTGAGGACATCGCTCTCGAACTCGGCAGCAAGATCAAGATCGCCAAGCTCAACATCGACGAGAATCCCGAGTTGGCCGCGCAGTTCGGCGTGCGCTCGATCCCGACGCTGATGATCTTCAAGGGCGGTGAAGTGGCCGACATGAAGGTTGGCGCCGCGCCGAAGACCGCGCTGTCGCACTGGATCAATGGCAGCCTCTGATCCGACTGAATTTCCCGATATCAAAAGCCCGGCCATCGCGCCGGGCTTTTTGTTGGCGCCATCGGCTAGTCCGCTCTGGCCCTCACATCGGGGCACGCCATGTCTTCTGCTGGCAGCAGAAGCAGGAGAGCGACATGACCGGATCCGCCAAGGCCACCATCTTCATCGACAATGAGCGCGTCATCGTCACCGAATACCGCTTCCAGCCCGGCGACAACACCGGCTGGCATCGCCATGGCCACGACTATGTCGTGGTGCCGCTGATGGACGGCAAGCTGAAGTTGGTGACCAAGGACGGCGAGACCTTCGCCGAGATGAAGAAAGGCGCGCCCTATTTCCGCAAGGTGGGTGTGGAACACGACGTCATCAGCGCCAACGACGGCGAATATGCCTTTATCGAGATCGAGCTGAAGTGAAAGGGCTCACCGCGCATGAGATGGCACGCCATCAAGTGCCATCTTGATGGCAGAGGCGAGTCGGCTTATATTTCTCTTCCAAAGGGAGTTTTGAAATGGCCGAACCACAGCTCTCAGTCCGCAGCGCGAAAGCACGTGACCTGGCTCATAGGCTTGCTCGTCGCGAGAACCGCTCGATAGCCGACGTGGTCGAACGCGCGCTTGAATCCTACGAGATTCGTGAAGCTGGCCGCGAACCCGCCTCCACCTTCTATGCGAGCCTGACCGCAAGCAGTGGCGTTGACATCGATCTGGAGAAAGTTATTCGCGGGGGTCGCGAGCCTCATTCCGGGATTGAGCTTTGATTTTCGTCGATACCAACGTGATTTCGGAGTCTCTGAAGAAGACGCCGGATCCAGCCGTGCTGGCGTGGCTTGTCCGCAATGACGCCGAACTGGCCCTTCCCACGGTGACGATTGCTGAAATCGCCTTCGGTATTCAAAAGATACGACCTGACGAGCGTGCGGATCGGCTGGAACAGGGACTTTCCCGATGGCGGCATCGATTTGCCGACCGGATTTTTGGACTGACGGAAGAGGCTGCCCTGGCTTACGGCGAGATCATGGGGGCCGCGACGCGCCAAGGTCGCGGCATGTCGGCTCCCGACGGCATGATCGCGGCGATAGCGCGCGTGAATGGAGGCCGGCTGGCAACGCGCAATCTCAACGACTTCGCTCCGGCCAAGCTTGAGCTGGTCTCGCCTTGGGATTTCTAGAGCATGTCTGTCACCAGTCGGCGATGCGGTCGCCGCCGATGAACTGCGCGCTTTTGTCGGTGTATTCGAACAGCTCGATCTTCACGCCGTTGGGATCGCGGATCCAGGCCTGAAAGGTGTCGTCGCAGGCGTGCTTCTTCGCGGTCACGTCGATGCCCTTCGACTTGATATGGGCGATCGCGGCGTCGATGTCTTCGACTTCCAGGCAGAAATGGTTGATCTGGTTGAGTTCGCTGTAGGTGGCGGCATCCTTCTGGAACACCTCGACATGGCTGCGGCCGCCGCAGTCGAGGTAGAAGCCGAAAATCTCGCCGTCACGCAGGAAATTGAACCGCGTGTCCATGCCGAGCACGTCGCGGTAGAAACTGCGCGTCGCTTCCAGGTCATGGGCGAAAATGCAGACATGGGCGAGCTGCTTTATCTTGATCATCACGGGCTCCCTGCGCCGGTCATCAAGCGCTCACGTCGGCGGCGTGCCATTCTCGGCCAGCACCGCGCCGGCCAGATAAAGTGACCCGCCGATCAGGATGCGCGGCGGCGGGCCATCCCAGGTGTCGCGCAGCAGCATCAGCGCGTTGGCGACGGAACTCACCGGCTCGGCCGTCAGCCCGGCTTCCGTGGCGCGGACCGCCAGTTCGTCGTTCGGCACGCCCGCATCGCTCAGGCTCACCGGCACGGTGTAGACATGCCGGACGAGACCCTTGAAGGCGCGGAAATAGCCGCTCTGGTCCTTGGTGTTGATCATTCCCGAAATGATGAAGAGCGGGCGCGGGTTCTTTTCCTCCTGCTCGGCCAGCGCCTCGGCGACGACCACGCCGGCGCCCGGATTGTGGCCGCCGTCGAGCCAGATGTCGGCGCCCTTCGGCGCCAGATCCGTCAGCCGGCCCTGCATCAGTTTCTGCATGCGACCGGGCCAGGCGACGTGGGTCATCGCCTTTTCGGCGGCGCGGTGGCTGATCTCGAAGCCGGCCGCCTTGACCGCGGCGATCGCGGCGGCGGCATTGGCGAACTGGTGGCGCCCGGGCAGACGCGGCGGCGGCAAATCCATCAACCCATCCTCGTCCTGATAGACCATGCGGCCGTTTTCCTCGAAGGCGAGGAAATCCTGGCCGTAGACGAAGGTCGGGCACTCCAGCCGCTCGGCGGTCTCGATCAGCACCTGCAGCGCCGTCTCGCTTTCCTGCGCGCCGATCACCACCGGGCAACCGCGCTTCACGATGCCGGCCTTTTCGGCGGCGATCAGTTCGACACGGTCGCCAAGATAGGCTTCGTGGTCCATCGACACCGGCATGATCACCGAGACGGCGGGCCTGGCGACGACATTGGTGGCGTCGAAGCGGCCACCGAGGCCCACCTCGATGATGGCGGCTTCGGCCGGATGTTCGGAAAACAGGATGAAGGTGACGGCGGTGAGTATCTCGAAGACGGTGATTTTCTGACCGTCATTGGCCTTGGCGACGCGGGCAATGGCTTCGGCGAAGACATCGTCATCGACCAGCCTGCCGCCGCCTTCGGCGGCCAGCCGGTAGCGCTCGGCCCAGTTCACCAGATGCGGCGACGTGTGGACATGGACAAGGTGGCCAGCGGCTTCGAGCAGCGCACGCGAAAAGGCGGCGCAGGAACCCTTGCCGTTGGTGCCGGCGATGTGGATGACCGGCGGCAGCAGATCCTGCGGATTGCCAAGCCGCTCCAGGAGCCGCGTGATGCGGTCGAGCGAAAGGTCGAAACCTTTCGGATGAAGCGCCATCAGGGCTTCGATTTCGCGGTCGGCGGCAAGCGTTGTCATCGCAGAATCCCGGCGCATGGCCCGAGCACCAGAATCAATCCCGGAATGGCCATGGCAATCAAAAGGCTACAGCGCGCCATGGACATGGCGCAATCGCTGTTCGCGGCGGCCAACGCCGCGTTATGCATGTCGTTTTCCCAAAACCGAGGTCATTTTTGGGCGACATGCACAGTGTCGCGTCAGGCTTGCGGCCTGGTTTCGGCGGCAACGACCGCGGGCGGCAGAATTTCCGGCTCCAGCGGCTTTTGCTCGCCCGGCATCTTGAGCAGCATCTTCAACAGCCGCGCGATCGTTTGGCGCATCTCCAGCCGCGACACCACCATGTCGACCATGCCGTGCTCCATCAGGTATTCGGAGCGCTGGAAGCCGTCCGGCAGTTTCTCGCGGATGGTCTGTTCAATGACGCGCGGCCCGGCAAAGCCGATCAGCGCGCCGGGTTCGGCGATGTGCACGTCGCCCAGCATGGCGTAGGAGGCGGTGACGCCGCCAGTGGTCGGGTTGGTCAGCACAACGATATAGGGAAGGCCGGCTTCCTTCAGCCGGTCGACACCGACCGTGGTACGCGGCAGCTGCATCAGGGACAAAATACCTTCCTGCATGCGGGCGCCGCCGGAAGCGGCGAACAGGATCAGCGGCCGCTTGCGCTGCAGGGCGACTTCGAAACCGTGCACGATGGCGTCACCCGCGGCCATGCCGAGCGAGCCGCCCATGAAGGCGAAGTCCTGCACGGTCACCACCACCGGCAGGCCTTCGACGGTTCCCAGCGCATTGATGATCGCGTCTTCCAGGCCTGTCTTGGCCTTGGCGTCCTTCAGCCGGTCGGTATAGCGCTTCTCGTCGCGGAATTTCAGCGGATCCTGCGTGACCTTGGGGTTGTCCAGGGCCTCGTATTTGCCGTCGTCGAAAAAGAACTTCAGCCGCTCCTTGGCCGAAATCTTCATGTGATGGCCGGAAGACGGGATGACGAACTGATTGGATTCCAGATCCTTGTGGAACACCATTTCGCCGGTCTCGGGATCCTTGATCCAGAGATTCTCGGGCATGTCGGTGCGCCGGCCGAGCATCGAATTGATCTTCGGGCGAACGTAATTGGTGATCCAGTTCATCGCTTCGGCTCCTGTCCTGACGAAGACGTAGGAAAACTATTCGGCGGCAGCAAGGCGGGCCGAACGCACGCCTTGCGCCAGGCCGCTGACCAGCGTGGCGACGGCCTCGGCCGGGTCGGCGGTCTTTTCGCCCTTCGGTCCCAGCACATTGGCGACCGCATTGACGATGGCCGTGCCGACGACGACGCCATCGGCATTGGCGCCGATGACACGCGCCTGCTCGGCGGTCTTGACGCCGAAGCCGACGCAGACCGGCAGATCGGTATGGCCCTTGATACGGTTGACGGCGGCGGCCACCTTGCCGGTGTCGGCCAGCGCCGAGCCGGTAATGCCGGTCATCGAGACATAGTAGACGAAGCCCGACGTGTTCTGCAGCACCTTGGGTAGGCGCTTGTCGTCGGTGGTCGGCGTCGCCAGGCGGATGAAGTTGATGCCGGCCTTCAGCGCCGGAATGCAAAGCTCCTCGTCCATTTCCGGCGGCAGGTCGACGACGATCAGCCCGTCGATGCCGCTGGCCAGAGCGTCTTTCAGGAAGCGGTCGACGCCGTAGATATAGATCGGGTTGTAGTAGCCCATCAGCACGATCGGCGTTTCATTGTCGCCGGCGCGGAACTCGGACGCCATCTTCAGCGTCTTGACCAGCGTCTGGCCGCCTTTCAGCGCCCGCAGGCCCGCCGCCTGGATCGCCGGGCCGTCGGCCATCGGATCGGAAAACGGCATGCCGAGTTCGATGATGTCGGAGCCGGCGCCGGGCAGCGCCTTCATGATCGACAGCGAGGTGTCGTAGTCGGGGTCGCCGCCCATGAAATAGGTGACGAGCGCCGGGCGGCCCTCGGTCTTCAGCTTCGCCATGCGGCGGTCGATGCGGGTCGTCATGACTGGCCCTTTGGACGAATTTTGCTCATAGTCAACTCCCAAATCGAAACTGTCCAAAGGGCCTAGATCTCCATGCCCAGCATCGAGGCCACCGTGTGCACGTCCTTGTCGCCACGGCCGGACAGGTTGACGATGACGATCTGGTCCTTGTCCATGGCGGGCACGATCTTCACCGCATGAGCGATGGCGTGCGCGGATTCCAGTGCCGGGATGATGCCTTCGACGCGGGTCGTCAGCTTGAAGGCTTCCAGCGCCTCATCGTCGAGGATCGGCACGTATTCGACGCGGCCGGAGTCGCGCAGCCAGGAATGCTCCGGGCCGACGCCGGGATAGTCGAGGCCGGCCGAGATCGAATGGCCGTCCATGATCTGGCCGTCGGCGTTCTGCAGGAGATAGGTGCGGTTGCCGTGCAGCACGCCTGGCGAACCGGCATTCATCGAGGCGCAGTGTTCGATGCCGTCGAGACCGCGCCCGCCCGCCTCGATGCCGATGATGCGCACATCCTTGTCGTCGAGGAAGGGATGGAACAGGCCGATGGCGTTCGAGCCGCCGCCGACAGCGGCGATGATGGTGTCGGGCAGCCGGCCTTCCTGTTCGAGGATTTGCGCGCGTGCCTCGGTGCCGATCACCGACTGGAAGTCGCGCACCAGTTCCGGATAGGGATGCGGGCCGGCGGCGGTGCCGATCAGGTAATAGGTGTCCTCGACATTGGTGACCCAATCGCGAAGGGCTTCGTTCATGGCGTCCTTCAGCGTTCCGTGGCCGGCGGTGACCGGCCGCACTTCGGCGCCGAGCAGCTTCATGCGGAACACGTTCGGGCTTTGCCGGGCAACGTCGGTGGCGCCCATATAGACGACGCAAGGGTAGCCGAAGCGCGCGGCGACGGTGGCGGATGCCACGCCATGCTGGCCGGCGCCGGTCTCGGCGATGATGCGCTTCTTGCCCATGCGCTTGGCCAGCAGGATCTGGCCGAGGCAGTTGTTGATCTTGTGCGAGCCGGTATGGTTCAGGTCCTCGCGCTTGAAATAGACTTTTGCACCACCGAGATGCTTCGTGAGACCCTCGGCGAAATACAGCTTCGACGGCCGTCCGGCATAATGGGTCGAAAGATCGGTCAGCTCAGCCCTGAAGTCCGGATCGTTCTTGACCTCGTTCCAGTGCCGCTCGAGGTCGAGGATCAGCGGCATCAGCGTTTCGGCGACGAAACGACCGCCGAAAATGCCGAACATGCCCTGTTCGTCGGGTCCGGTGCGGAAGGAATTGGGTGTCGCCGGCTGATCCATCGCCGATCTCCTAAATCTTATGTTTTGAGCATGTCCTTATCGGAAAACCGGATTCCACTTTTCCGGGACATGCTGCCTATCAAGTTCTAGAGCATGTCCTTATCGGAAAACCGGATTCCACTTTTCCGGGACATGCTCTGGTTGGAACCACGCTCAGGCGGCGCGGTCGTCGCGTGCTGCCCGGACGGCCCGGAAAAATTGTTCGATCAACGCCGGATCCTTGACGCCCGGCGCGCTTTCCACACCGGAGGAAATGTCTATTCCGGGCGGGTTCGCAAGCCGAAGGGCATCGCCGATATTGGCGGCGTTGAGCCCACCGGAAAGCATGTAATCGACGCCGGCGTCAAGGCCGGCAAGGATGCGCCAGTCGAAGGCGACGCCATTGCCACCCGGCAGTTCGGAGCCTTTCGGCGGCTTGGCATCGAACAGGAAGCGGTCGGCGACGCCGATGAACGGCTTGATCCGGTCGAGATCGGCTGTCTCGCTGAGCGGCAGCGCTTTCATCACCGGCAAGCCATAACGGGCTTTCAGTTCGGCCACCCGTTCGGGCTGTTCCGAGCCGTGCAGCTGCAACATGTCGGGCTGCATGGCCGTGACGATCGCGTCCAGGAAGGCGTCGCTGGCGTCGACTGTGACAGCAACCGCCAAGGCCTTGCCGCGCGCCGCTTCGCGCAGCCGCCCGGCTTCCGCCGGCTCGACATAACGCGGGCTTTTCGCAAAGAAGATAAAGCCGACATGACTGGCGCCGCCGGCGAGCGCCGCGGCCATTGCCTGGTCGGTCTTCAAGCCGCAGATTTTGATGTCGAGCGCCATGGCGCGGGAATTGGCATGAAATCGAGACAGAGTCGAGAAAAAGCATACCGTTTGCCGCCAAGCCCAAAGGCGCTACCTAATGATGGACGGGATTAATTGGCAGGATGCAGGGCGGGAGAACGATCATGGCCGACAGAACGGTTACGGAACTGAAGCAGAAGATCGCGCAGGCGCGCGAAGTCATCGCCCATCTGATGGACAAGGCCGCCTTCAACGGCGCCGAGGCGCATCGGGCGCTCGATTATTTCGGCAGCGATGAATTCGATCGGAATTTCCTGCCCTGGCCGCATCATGGCGATGAAGGGCTGCGGCCGGAGGAACTGAATGCAGCCAATGACGATTGAGTAGAGCGCCCCTGATTTCCGTCATCCTAGCTAGAGCGGAGCGACGCGAAGCGCGGCGCAGATCTTAGGATGACGAATCGGAGGTGGCCCCGCCAGTCTCCCGCACCTATACCAGCGGCGGCGGCCTTCTTCGCACTGCCAACATCCGCGCCTATTCAAACATGATCGCCTGCAGCGCGCCGCCATTGCGCTTCAGCCAGTCCTTGCAGCGGTCGGTGTCGGGGCAGAGTTTTTCGCACAGCTTCCAGAATTTCGGGCCGTGGTTCATCTCCTTGAGATGCGCGACCTCGTGCGCGACGAGGTAATTTATAACAGGCTGCGGCGCCATCATGATGCGCCAGGAGAAGGAGAGATTGCCCTCCGAGGTGCACGAGCCCCAGCGGCTGGACGTGTCCTTGTAGCGGATCGCCTTGGCCCGCTTGCCGAGCGCCTCGGTGTGTTTGATCACCAGCTTCTCGATCTCCTTCTTGGCCTCACGCTTCAAGAAGTCGGCGATGCGGCGCGGCAGATGCACACGGTCACCATGAACGATCAGCAGCGGGCCGCGCTCGTCACGCGATACCGTCACGGTGCCGCGCTTCGACGGTTCATGGACGATACGGTGCGGCACGCCGCGGATCGGGATCTTGATGCCCGGCCGCACTTGCGGGCGCGTCGGCACCTTGGCCAGCCGCTGCTCCAGCCAGTCCTGATGGCGGTCCAGGAACCTGTCCACCTCGCCGCGGCGCAGGCCGGGCGGCACGGTGATGCGCAGGCCCTGGCCGCCGGAATCGATGCGCAGCGTCAGGCGCCGTGCGCGGGCGCTCTCGACGATCTTGAGCGGCAGCGTGCGACCGGCGACGCAATGTTCGCGCTCCACGACTGGCGTGGCCTTGGGCTTCGTCAGATTGCGGAAGAATCCGATGGTCATGGCGGGACGATACGCGATTCGAGAAAAACGACTAGAACAAAAAAGAAACGGCGCCGCTCGCGCGACGCCGTTTTTTCACGATCGGGCCTGCCCTACAGCGCCGCGCGTTCTCCGGGACGCACAGAGGACGCTGTAGCACTTCAAGTCGGCGCATGACCTTTTCCGAAAACCGGTTCCGGTTTTCGGGGCCATGCGCTCGGCCTCAGTCGTCAAGCAGGTTCGAGCCCTTGCCACGCTTGGTGGGGGTCGTGCCGGTGCTCGGATCGGTCTTCGCCGGAGCGGTCGACTTGTTACGCTTCGCCATGAAGCGGTCGAACTCGTCCTGATCCTTGGCGCGACGCAGTTCGCGGGCATAGTCGTCGAACTCGGTCAGCATGTCGTCGAGCTTGCGGCGTTCCTCGGCGAGCCGCTCAAGCTCCTTTTCGCGCCAGTCGTCGAAAGCGACGTTGCCGGTGCGGGCGGAGCCATTGCCCCAGCGCGCGGCCTTGTCGGAACCGCGGCGGCAGCCGGCGAAGATGCCGTCGGTCGCACGGTTGACGTCACGCTTGAAGCCGTCGAGCCGGTCACCCCAGATGATGTAGGCGAGCATGGCGAAGCCGAGCGGCCAGAACACCATGAAGCCGATCACCATCAACGCGATGGTTGCCGGCGTCCAGGCCGGGCGGATCAATGCAGATGTGTTCATTTTCTCCCATTCCTTCGGTTGGAGACAGCCAAGACCGGCTGCGTGGAATCGAAATGGGAAGGCAAAAACGGCGATTCAAGAGAATATCCGCCAAAACCGGACAAGGGCCTGAAATGATTATCGCTTTTTGAGACTGTCGAGGAAAAGCACGACCAGCCCGGTGATGAGGCCCCAAAATGCAGCGCCGACGCCGAACAGCGTCAACCCCGAAGCGGTGACGACGAAGGTGACGGTGGCGGCCATGCGATCGCCCTCGTGCTTCAGTGCGATCGCCAGCGCATTGGCGAGCGAGGCCATCAGCGCCAGACCCGCCACCAGCACGATCAGGCTTTGCGGCAGGACGGCGAATATCGCCACCAGCGAGGCGCCGAAAATCGCGAAGATGAGATAGGCGAGCGCATAAAAGGGGCCGGTCTTCCAGCGCTCGGCGGGGTCGGGATGGACGTCTGGCCCGGTGCAGATCGCCGCCGAAATCGCCGCCAAATTGGTCGTCGAGCCACCGAATGACGCCGACAACAGGGAAAACAGTCCGGTGACGCCGATCAGCGGCCCGGGTTCGGGATGGTAGCCGGCGGCGCGCAGCACGGCCAGCCCGGAGAGGTTCTGAGAGGCCATGGTGACGAGATAAAGCGGCAGCGCCAGGCCGATCATCGCCTTGGCGGTGAAATCAGGCGCGATCAGCGTCAGCGTCGACAGTTCCGGTGTCGGCAGGCCGCCGACACGGCCGGTGAGAAATGCGGCGAGACCGCCGCCGACCAGCACCGATAGCACCGACAGCGCCGGGTGGAACACGCGGATCAAGAAGAAGGCCGCGATCAGCGGCAGGATCAGCCAGGGGTCGACGGGAACGGTCTTGACCGCATTGAGGGCGAAGGTGACGACGATGCCGCCCAGCATGCCGGAAGCGACCGAGGGCGGTATCCTGGAGATCAATTGCGTCAGGGGCCGGAACAGGCCGGTCGCGATCAGCAGGATGGCGGTGGCGATGAAGGCGGCGACGGCCTCGCCGATTGAAAAGCCGGTCGACGCCGCCATCAGCGCCAGGCCTGGTGTCGACCAGGCGGTGATGACAGGCATTTTCGTGCGCCACGACAGCCACAGGCTCTCGATCGCCATGGCCAGGCAAATGGCCGTCACCCAGCTTGCCGTCTGAATTTGCGACGCGCCGACCGCGTGGGCGGCGGCGATGACGATGGCCAGCGTGCCGCCGAAGCCGACGATTGCCGCGACGAAGGCCGAGATCGGAATGGAAAGGCGCATCGTCACTTGCCCCGCCCGGCCATGTCGCCGACCGCCCGCACCAGCATGTCGAGATCCTGCGGCCGCGACAGGCGGTGATCGCCGTCCGGAATGAGCGACAGCGTGACATCGTCGGCCGGCAGCAGGCTGACCAGTTTCAGCGCGTGGCTCGACGGTACGTCCGGATCGGCCAGTCCCTGCAGAATGTGGACCGGGCAATGCGTGTCGATCGGACCGGTCATTACCCGGTTGGCGCGCCCGTCCTCGATCAAAGCGCGTGTATAGATGTAGGGCTCGGCTGAATAATCGGAGGGCTCGGCGAAGAAACCCTTCTCGGCGAGGTCACGCTTTTGCGCCTCGGTCAGCGCCGGTTCGACCAGATCAGAAGTAAAATCCGGCGCCGGCGCCAGCAGCACCAGGCCGACGACGCTTGCGTCGCCCGCCTTGCGCAATTCCTGCACCATGCGCAGCGCGATCCAGGCGCCCATCGACGAGCCGACCAGGATCTGATTGCCCTTGGCAAACTTCCGGAACACAACAAGGCTTTGCGAAAGCCATGTCGAAATCGTACCGTCGGCAAAGGCGCCGCCGGATTCGCCGTGGCCGGAATAGTCATGGCGCAGGAAGGCGCGGCCCTCTTTCGCCGCCCAGTCAGACAGCGTCTGCGCTTTCGTGCCCAGCATGTCCGACTTGTAGCCGCCGAGCCAGACGATGCCGGGCACGGCGCCTGTCGTATGGCGCACCGCTATGCGCGATCCATCGACGTTGAGAAAGGTCGGGGGGAGAAAGGTTGGGGGCGTGACGGTCATGGCTTTTTCCTCAGGCCCCTCTTCTGGCTCGGGCTCTTGTGGCACAGCCAATGGCGTGGCGAAAAGTGCTCGCGCTGCTTCTTTGTTTGGTGCAGGCGGTGATCAGGGTGATTTTCTGTCAACGCTGTGCTATTGACTCCGCCCGCGCGCTCACCACATTGGCGCGTCCACGCATCAAGACTGACAAATCCTGAACGAAACGGCCAAGGAGACCACGACCATTCGCAGACCTTTCAAAGCAGCGGCGCCAACCAAGGATGGGCCGCGCTCCAACCGTGACATCCGGGTTCCCCGGGTCCAGCTTATCGACGCCGAAGGCCAGAACCGCGGCGATGTTTCCATCAACGACGCATTGCTGCTCGCCGAAGAGGCCGGGCTCGATCTCGTTGAGATATCGCCCAATGCGGTGCCGCCCGTCGTAAAGATCCTCGATCTCGGCAAGTTGAAGTACGCCAACCAGAAGAAGGCGGCCGAGGCGCGCAAGAATCAGAAGGTCATCGAGATCAAGGAGATCAAGATGCGCCCGAACATCGACAGCCATGACTACGAGACCAAGATGAAGGCGGTGCGCCGCTTCTTCGAGGAAGGCGACAAGGTCAAGCTGACGCTGCGTTTCCGCGGCCGCGAGATGGCGCATATGGAACTCGGCATGCAGCTTCTGAACAAGGTGCGCGAGGAAGTGGCGACCATCGCCAAGGTCGAGGCGGAGCCGAAGCTCGAAGGCCGCCAGATGATGATGGTGCTGGCGCCGCGCTAAGGTGTGCTGAATATCAACACCTGAGATCACGATAAAGTCAGGCGCGACCAGCGCTCCAAATCCGCCTGAATTGTCTTGCAGAGCCTCCCGGCGATCGGCGGGACGCCTGTTTCTCGGCTAAAGCTGCGATCGCCGGCTTTGTTTTTATGCATGTCGTCCTCCCAAAACCGAACCCACTTTTGGGCGACATGCAATAGCTCCTCGACGATCGGATATCCCTTGGACAACGAACTCAAATACGGGCTGGGCAATTACCAGCAGATGCGTCGGCTGGTGCTTGCCGTGCTCGTGGCGGTGCTGTTTCTGGCGCTGCTGTTCGGTCAATCGACCTTCCCACCCGACACGCCTGTGCATGAAACAGTCGAGATGTTCGGCGTGCTGCTGATTTTCCTCGGCATCGTCGGCCGCCTTTGGGCCACGCTCTATATTGGCGGGCGCAAGTCCTCCGAGGTGGTGACGGGCGGGCCGTACTCGATCACCCGCAACCCGCTTTATGTGTTCTCGACCGTGGCCGCGGCCGGCGTCGGCGCGCAGATTGGTTCGTTCTCGGGCATTATCCTGTTCGCACTGCTATGCGCGGGGGCTTTCCACATCGTCATCCTGCGCGAAGAGAAATTCCTCAAGGAGGCACTTGGGGCGCCCTATCAGGCCTATCTGGAGAAGGTGCCGCGCTTCTTTCCGAAACTTTCCCTCTATCAGGAGGGCGACACCGGCAGCTTCAAGCCGCGCCTGCTGCTGACCACGCTGCTCGACGGCCTGGTGTTCCTGATCGCGCTGCCGGCCTTCGAACTGATCGACGGCGCGCAGCAGTCGGGCGTGCTGCCTGTGTGGTTTACGCTGCCTTGATCGGGACAGAGCGCCGCACGGCTTCAGGTGTTGCGTACAGGCCGGCTTTGACGTATAGGACCGCCGTTCAAGAAAACCGCCCGGCAGGGCATGCCGTGGCGGTTTCATTTGCTTTTCGGGCTTTGGTCGGCCCGGAGCGAACAAGAAGCGCGATAGTGCGCCAACAAGACGGAGTAGCAAAATGCCCAAGATGAAGACCAAGTCGGCCGCCAAGAAGCGGTTCAAGATCACAGGTACGGGTAAAGTCCTGTCGGCTGCGGCCGGCAAGCGTCACGGCATGATCAAGCGTTCCAACAAGTTCATTCGAAATGCCCGCGGCACGATGGTTCTGGCTGAACCGGATGGCAAGAAGGTCATCAAGAATTTTCTGCCGAACGGCCTCTGAGCATTCGGTCTGGACACGCATTAGTTTTACGCAATTCCGAACGGAAAACCGCAAGACACTTTTCCAGGAATTGCTTTTAAGGAGATCATGACATGGCACGCGTAAAAAGAGGCGTCACCTCGCACGCCAAGCACAAGAAGGTCCTGAAAGCCGCCAAGGGCTTCTACGGCCGTCGCAAGAACACCATCCGCATCGCCAAGCAGGCGGTGGAAAAGTCGCTGCAGTACGCCTACCGCGACCGCAAGAACCGCAAGCGCTCGTTCCGCGCGCTGTGGATCCAGCGCATCAACGCCGCGACCCACGAGCATGGCCTGACCTATGGCCGCTTCATCGACGGCCTCAACAAGGCCGGCATCGAGATCGATCGCAAGATCCTGTCCGACATGGCCATCCATGAGCCGCAGGCTTTCGCCGCGCTCGTGGCCAAGGCCAAGGTCGCGCTCGAATATCTGAAGAACACCACGCCGAACGCTTTTGAAAGCGCTGTCGCCTAAGACCAGCGCTTCCCAAGCATTCGCAATTCTGATTATGGGGAACCCGCGCTGGCACGGCTGGCGCGGGTTCTTTTTTGACCCTGATGTAACCAAAATGGTGACGACGAACCAAAATGGTGTCGGTCACCCTATCGAGAGAGCTTCACTGTGAACGCCACCGCTGGAAATCTTGAAGCCCTGGAAGATTCACTGCTGGCCGATATCGCATCTGCCGCCGATGAGCCGGCCATCGAGGCCGTGCGCATCGCCGCCTTCGGCAAGAAGGGCACCGTGTCCGAGATGCTGAAAACGCTTGGCGCCATGACCGCCGAGGAGCGCCAGCTCAAGGGGCCCGTCATCAACGGCCTCAAGAACCGCGTCACCGAGGCGCTGACGGCCCGCAAGGCCGAACTCAGGGATGTGGCGATCGCAGCACGTCTCGCCGCCGAGAAGGTCGACGTGACGCTGCCGGTGCGGCAGTCGCCGGCCGAGCGCGGCCGCATCCATCCGATCAGCCAGGTCATCGACGAGATCGCCGCAATCTTCGGCGATCTCGGCTTCGCCATCGCCGAAGGTCCCGATGTCGAGACCGACTACTACAATTTCACCGCGCTGAATTTCCCGGAAGGACATCCGGCGCGCGAGATGCACGACACCTTCTTCTTCCAGCCGGACGGGAAGGGTGAGCGCAAGCTGTTGCGCACGCACACCTCGCCCGTGCAGATCCGTACCATGGAGAAGCAGAAGCCGCCGATCCGCATCGTCATTCCGGGCAAGACCTACCGCCAGGATTCCGACGCCACGCACTCGCCGATGTTCCATCAGGTCGAGGGTCTGGTGATCGACAGATCAGCCAACGTCGCCAATATGAAGTGGGTGCTGGAGGAATTCTGCAAGGCGTTCTTCGAGGTGCCGTCGGTCAAGATGCGCTTCCGGCCGTCCTTCTTCCCGTTCACCGAGCCAAGCCTCGAGGTCGACATCCAATGCGACCGCTCACGGCCCGGCGAAGTGCGCTTCGGCGAAGGCTCCGACTGGATGGAGATCCTCGGCTGCGGCATGGTGCACCCCAATGTGCTGCGCGCCGGCGGGCTCGATCCCGACGAGTATCAGGGCTTTGCCTGGGGCATGGGCATCGACCGCATCGCCATGCTCAAATACGGCATGCCGGACCTGCGCGCCTTCTTCGACGCGGATGTGCGCTGGCTGTCGCATTACGGGTTCCGGCCCCTCGACATGCCGACGCTGTTCGGCGGCTTGAGCGCATGACAGCGCTCCCCATCGGCGGCTGCCGCTGCGGCGCCGTGCGGTTCGAGGCCTCGGCCGAGCCGCATCACGTCGGCTATTGCCATTGCGGCGATTGCCGGCGGGCCAGCGGCGCGCCGGTCTCGGCCTTTGTCGGCTTCCCGGCCGATAAAGTGGCGTTCACCGGCAAGGCGCTGATGATGTACGAGAACGGCCCGGTGACGCGCTCGTTTTGCGGCGTCTGCGGCTCGCCCATCGCCTATCTCGACGAGCGGCTGGCAGACGACATCTACTTCATGCTCGGCGCCATGGACGCGCCGGCCGATTTCAAGCCGACGCTGCATGCCTATGTCAGCGAGCAGCTTCCCTTCCTGCATATGTCCGACGATCTGCCGAGACATCTGAAATCAAGCGTCAAAAGACCAGACGGAACAGCCCCATGAAATTCACCCTCTCCTGGCTCAAGGATCATCTCGAGACCGACGCCACGCTCAACGTGATCGTTGAGCGGCTGACGTCGATCGGCCTCGAAGTCGAGCATGTCGACGACAAGTCGGGCCTGAAACCCTTCGTCATCGCCAAGGTGCTGACGGCGGTGCAGCACCCCGATGCCGACCGCCTGCGGGTGCTGACCGTCGATACCGGCGACGGCAAGCCCCCCGTCCAGGTCGTCTGCGGCGCGCCGAATGCCCGCGCCGGCCTGATCGGTGCTTTCGCCGCGCCCGGCACCTATGTGCCCGGCATCGACGTGACGCTGACGGTCGGCAAGATCCGCGGCGTCGAGAGCCATGGCATGATGTGTTCCGAGCGCGAGCTGGAACTGTCCGATGAGCACAACGGCATCATCGACCTGCCCGAGAACGCGCCGGTCGGCGCCAGCTTCGCGTCCTACGCCCATCTCGACGATCCGGTCATCGAGATCAACCTGACGCCGAACCGGCCGGATGCCACCAGCGTTTACGGCATTGCCAGGGATCTGGCGGCAAGCGGGCTCGGCACGCTGAAAAGCGCTGCGGTCGAAAAGATTGCCGGCAAGGGCCAGACGCCGGTCAAAGTGGTGATCGAGGCGCCGGAGCTTTGCCCGGGCTTCGCCTTGCGGCTGGTGCGCGGCGTCAAGAACGGCCCCTCGCCGAAATGGCTGCAGCAAAGGCTGATCGCCATTGGTCTCAGGCCGATCAGCGCGCTGGTCGACATGACCAACTACGTCACCTTCGATCGCGGCCGGCCGCTGCATGTGTTCGACGCCAGGAAGGTCGCCGGCAATCTCGTCGTGCGCCGCGCCAGGGACGGCGAGAAGGTGATGGCGCTGGACGGTCGCGAATACACGCTGACGCCCGACATGTGCGCCATCGCGGATGACAATGGCGTCGAATCCATCGCCGGCGTGATGGGCGGCGAGCATTCCGGCTGCGACGAGAACACGACGGACGTGCTGATCGAATCGGCGCTTTGGGATCCGATCACCACCGCCCGCACCGGCCGCACGCTCGGCCTCATCACCGATGCGCGCTACCGTTTCGAGCGCGGCGTCGACCCTGAATTCATGGTCCCCGGCATCGAGCTGGCGACGAGGCTGGTGCTCGATCTCTGCGGCGGTGAGCCGGCCGAGACCGAAGTCGTCGGTTATGCCGGCCACAAGCCCAAGATCGTCTCCTTCCCGCTGTCGGAAGTGACGCGGCTGACCGGCATCGAGGTGCCTGAGGCGGAAAGCCTCGACATCCTGTCGCGCCTCGGCTTCAAGCCGCAGGGTTCGGGCGATGTCGTCGATGTGGCGGTGCCGTCCTGGCGTCCCGATGTCGACGGCAAGGCCGACCTGGTCGAGGAGGTGATGCGCATCCACGGCGTCGACAACATCGCGCCGCAGCCGCTCGGCGCGCATGACGCGGTCAATTCGAAGATCCTGACCACGCTGCAGGTCCGCACCCGCACCGCCAAGCGCGCGCTTGCCGTGCGCGGCATGATGGAGGCCGTCACCTGGTCGTTCATCCCGGCTAAGCATGCCGAGCTGTTCGGCGGCGGCCAGAAGGCGCTGAAGCTTGCCAACCCGATCGCCGCCGACATGTCCGACATGCGGCCGTCGCTGCTGCCGGGGCTGATCGCCGCCGCGCAGCGCAATGCCGACAAGGGCATTGGCGATGTCGCGCTGTTCGAGGTGTCGGGCACCTATGAGGGCGACGGCGCCGACCAGCAGCGGCGCGTCGCCGCCGGCGTGCGCCGCGGCACCGCCAAGCTCGACGGCTCGGGCCGCAGCTGGGCCGGCAATTCCGGCCCCGTCGGCGTGTTCGACGCCAAGGCCGATGCGATCGCGGCGCTCGAAGCCTGCGGCGCGCCGGTCGAGCGGCTGCAGATCGAGGCGGGCGGTCCAGCCTGGTACCATCCCGGCCGGTCCGGCACGATCAAGCTCGGGCCGAAGACCGTGCTCGGCACGTTCGGCGAATTCCATCCCAAGACGATGGAAGGGCTCGACGTTTCCGGCCCGCTCTGCGGCTTCGAAGTGTTCGTCGACGCCGTGCCGGAGCCGAAAGCCAAGCCGACGAAGACCAAGCCGAAGCTGGAACTCTCCGCCTTCCAGGCGGTGAAGCGCGACTTCGCCTTCGTCGTCGACAAAGCGATCGAGGCCGGCGCGCTGGTGCGCGCAGCACTTGCCGCCGACAAGAAGCTGATCACAGCCGTCACGGTCTTCGACATTTTCGAAGGAGCGTCGCTCGGCGCCGACAAAAAATCGATCGCCATCGAAGTGTCGATCCAGCCGGTCGAGAAGACGCTGACCGACGAGGATTTCGAGGCGCTGGCCAAGCGCATCGTCGAGAATGTCGGCAAGCAGACGGGTGGCGTGCTGCGCGGCTGAAGCAATTCCAGGAAAAGTGCTTGGCGGTTTTCCGTCCGGAATTGCGCAGAAACCACGGCTTGCGGGCAGATGGCGAATCGTCCTCCAAAGGGCGATGGGCCATCTGCGCTATTCCGGGCTGCCGTTCGAAGCACAGCGCGCGGCGTTCCTCGACATCATCTTGGGGGACCCGCTCGTCCATGAGGCGCTGGCGCGGGCCCGCACGCTTGAGCTGCCGGACTGGCTGGTGGTTTCTGGGGCGCTCTACAATACAGTCTGGAACCATCTGACCGGCAAGCCGTCGGGTTACGGCATCAAGGATGTCGACCTGTTCTATTTCGACGACAGCGACCTGTCCTATGAGGCCGAGGATGCTGTCATCCGCCGGGCGGCGCGGCATTTCGAGAGGCTGGCGCTGCCGGTCGAGGTGCGCAACCAGGCGCGGGTGCATCTGTGGTATCCGCAGAAATTCGGGCAGCCCTGCCCGCGCTATACGAGTTCCAGCGAACCCATCAGCTATTTTGCCTCGAAGACGCATGGGGTCGGGGTGCGCTACGATGCCGGCGGGCAGATGGAGCTGGTGGCGCCGTTCGGGCTTGATGACGTCTTCTCGTTTCGCATCACGCCGAACCGGGTGACGGACAACCAGCGAACGCATGAGGCGAAGGGCAAGCGGGCAAAGGAAAACTGGCCTGAGATTATTGTGGTGCCTTGGTGACTTAACCCTCCCCCTTGTGAGGAGGGTCGATCCGCGCAGCGGATCGGGGCGGGGTACTCGTAGGGCGCTCCCCCACCCCGTCTCGCTGCCTCCGCTTCGCTGCGGCCGCGAGCCGACCCTCCCCACAAGGGGGAGGGTGAAGGCTTACCCATTCACCAGAGCCAGCAGCTCCTCGGTGTAGCGCTTGCCGACCACCTTATCCGGCGACAGCGCATCGCCGATCGCCGCCACTTCGGCCGCGCTCAGTTCAATCCCGGCCGCCGCCGTGTTCTGCTCCAGGTGGCGGATTTTTCGCGCCCCCGGGATCGGTACGATGAAATCGCCCTGGTGCAGCACCCAGGCCAGCGCCAGCTGCGCCGAGGTCACGCCCTTTTCCGCCGCCATCCCTTCCAGCGTGGCGATGACCTTGGCATTGGCTTCCATGGCCTCGGCCTGGAAGCGCGGCAAGGTCCGGCGCCAGTCGCCATCGTCGAGCGTTTCGGGCCTGGCGATCTTGCCCGTCAAAAGACCACGGCCGAGCGGGCTGTAGGGAACGAAGCCGATGCCGAGTTCACGGCAAACGGCGAAGACCTCCTCTTCCGGGTCGCGGCTCCACAGCGAGTATTCGCTCTGCACGGCAGCGATCGGATGCACGGCATGCGCCCGGCGGATGGTCGCCGCACTTGCCTCCGACAGGCCGAGCGCGCGCACCTTGCCCTCGCGCACCAGCTCTGCCATGGCGCCGACCGTATCCTCGATCGGCACGTTGGGATCGACGCGGTGCTGGTAATAGAGGTCGATGACATCGGTGCCCAACCGCTTCAGCGAGGCCTCGGCCACCGCCTTGACGTGCTCGGGGCGGCTGTCGACGCCGGCCATGCGGTCGAGGCCGGTGCCTTCCTCCAGAATCTTGAAGCCGAATTTGGTGGCGATCGTCACTTTGTTCCGCACCGACTTCAGCGCCTTGCCGAGCAGGATCTCGTTCTCGTAAGGACCATAGACTTCCGCCGTGTCGAAGAAGTCGACGCCGATCTCGACGGCGCGGTGCAGCGTGGCGATCGCCTCTGCCTCCGGCTGGCCGCCATAGGCGAAGCTCATGCCCATGCAGCCGAGGCCGACGGGATAGACGTTCAATTCAGTTCCTAGCTTGCGGGCTTGCATCACGCGTCTCCTTGTTGTGATGCAGCAGAAATAGCGCCTTGCAGTCTGTTCGATAATCGGCTCTCATTTGTACGGGCTGTTCCAAGAAATAGATCAATGAACCGAGCACATCTTTCCCAACTTGCCGTGCTGGCAACCGTTGCCCAATGCGGCAGTTTTCGCGGCGCGGCCAGGGAATTGGCCATCGCGCCGTCGGCGGTCAGCCATGCGGTGTCCAGCCTGGAGGCACGGCTCGGCGTGCGGCTGCTGGCGCGCAGCACCCGCAGCGTCGCGCCGACGGAAGAGGGTGCGCAATTGCTGGAGCGGTTACGTCCTGCCCTTTCCGAAATCGACCTGGCGCTGGAGACGGCACTCGAGGCGCGCGACCGGCCGGCCGGGAATCTCCGGCTCAGCGTGCCGCGCACGGCGGCGCATCTGGTGCTGACGCCACGGCTCGGCGCCTTTGCCAAGGCCTATCCCGACATCGTGCTGGAGATCCTCATCGAGGATCGTTTCACCGATGTGGTGGAAGGCGGTTTCGACGCCGGCGTGCGGCTTGGCGAGAGCCTGCAGCGCGACATGATCGCGGTGCGTATCGGGCCGGACATTCGCGGCGCTGTGGTCGGCGCGCCATCCTATTTCGCGGCCATGCCGAGACCGCATCATCCGCGCGACCTTGCCGATCATCGCTGCATCCGCTTCCGCTTCTCCAGCGGCGTTCTCTATCGCTGGGAATTCGCGAAGGGCGGCGAGGAAATCGAGATCGCCGCGCAAGGGCCGCTGATCCTCGACGAGGATCATCTGATCGCGCAAGCAGCAATCGACGGCACCGGCCTCGCCTTCGTCTTCGAAGACTATGTCCGCGCGCCGCTGGCCGACGGCAGGCTGATCCGCGTGCTCGAGGACTGGTGCCCGCCCTTCGACGGGTTCTTCGTCTATTACCCCAGCCGCCGGCAGATGCGCCCGGCGCTCAGGGCATTTGTGGATTTCTTCAAGGTGAGCGGTTAGGCAACGTCCCTCACCCTCCCTCTCGGGGAGGGTCGGCTCGCAGTCGCAGCGAAGCGGCGAATGCGAGCGGGGTTGGGGGGTAGCGCCTACGAGGACCCCCACCCCGATCCGCTTTGCGGATCGACCCTCCCCACAAGGGGAGGGTGAGGAACGCCGGAAGAAAGCCGACCCGGCATTCGTTCACACGCCATGCAGACTTCAATCACAAACACGCCAACCCGCTACGGCTGGGCAACCATTCTCCTCCACTGGCTGATCGGCATCATCTTCATCGGGCAATTCGCCCTTGGCTTCGTCATGGTGCGGCTGACCAGCCAGCGCACCGCTTTCGAGCTGATTCAGCTGCACAAATCCCTGGGCTTTTTGCTGCTTGGCCTCATCATCCTGCGCATCGCCTGGCGGCTCGGCAATGCGACGCCGCCGCTGCCGGCTTCGGTCGGCGCGCTGGAGCGGCGAACGGCACCGCTGGCGCATCTGGCGCTCTATGCCTTCCAGATCGCCTTGCCCCTGTCCGGCTGGGCGCTGGTTTCGGTCTCGACGCTGGAAATCCCGACCATGCCGTTCAACCTGTTCGTGATGCCCAATCTGCCGCTCGCCGAATCCGATGCCGCCGAAAGCTTCTGGGCGGCCGCACACTGGTATCTCGCCTATGTGGGCATCGCACTGGTCGCGCTGCATATCGCGGCCGCACTGCGCCACCACTTCCTGCTTCACGACAGCGTGCTCACGCGCATGATCACGCCTTCGTCAGAAGGGGAATAGAGCGGGGACCTCCCGCGTTTGTGAGGTGAGGACGCCAAACGCGTTGCCTCCGGGAAAGGAACAATCCCATGCATGCGCGCATCCTTGGATTCGCGGCTTTTGTCGCATGCCTTGCCGTGCCCGCAGCCGCGGCGGTGGCGTTGAGCGACGCCGCCGGCAGCTACACGGTCAGCCCGGCAGGCTCCAGCATCCGTTTCACCATAGGCAAGGCCGGCGGCGGCGGCTTCGACGGCGCCTTCGCCCGCTTCAAGGGCACGATCCGCATCGACAATGGCGATGTCGGGCGCTCGAAGGTCGACCTTACCATCTATCCCGAAAGCGTCGGCACCGGCCAGAGCCGCATCGATGCCTTCCTGCGCTCCGACGCGGTGTTCGATGCGGCAAACAGCCCGGAGATCCAGTTCCGATCGACCAGCGTGACCCGCACCGGCGATACGTCAGCGCTTGTCACCGGCAGGCTGACGGCGCGCGGCAAGACGTTTGCGGAAAAGTTCACCGCCGAACTCGACGGCTTGAAGGGCGGCACAATCAAATTTCATGTCACCGGCAATGTGCTGCGGTCGCGCTACGGCATGGATGTCGGCACGCCGCTCTATTCCAACGTCGTCAACTTCGACATGACGCTGATGGGGAAGCGGGGCTGAGCTAGGGTCAGCCCCGGTCATTGGCTTTTCCGTCGATTTCGGGCAAACCTCGCCTGATGTAACCGACATGGAGAAGCGTGATGTTCCGATGGGGTGTGTTGTCGACGGCCAAGATCGGCCGCGAGCAGTTGTTGCCGGCAATCGTCGAGGCGGAGAACGGCGTGCTGTCGGCGATCGCCAGCCGCGACCTGTCGAAAGCCAAGGCCTTGGCCGAGCGCTTCGGCGCCCGCCACGCCTTTGGCTCCTATGAGGAACTCCTGGCCTCCAAGGATATTGACGGCGTCTATATCCCGCTGCCGACCTCGCAGCATGTCGAATGGACGGCGAAGGCGATCGAGGCGGGAAAACATGTGCTGGTCGAGAAGCCGCTCGCGCTTGACGCCAAGGATATTCTCCCCCTGATCAAGCTGCGCGATGCCAAGAAGGTGCTGGTCTGCGAGGCCTTCATGGTCATCTACCATCCGCAATGGATCAAGGTGCACGATCTCATCGCCAGCGGCGCCATCGGCCGGCTGCGCCATGTGCAAGGCGCGTTCTCCTACTACAATGTCGACCCCAACAACATGCGCAACCAGCTCGACCTCGGCGGCGGCGCGCTGCCCGACATCGGCGTCTACCCGACCGTGTCGACGCGCTTCTCGACCGGCAAGGAGCCTAGCCGCGTGCAGGCGACGATCGAGCGCGACAAGAAATTCGGCACCGACATCTACTCCTCGATCCGCGCCGATTTCGGCGATTTCGAACTGTCCTTCTATTTGTCGACGCAGATGGCTGCGCGTCAGGTGATGGTGTTCCACGGCGAGAAGGGTTTCATCGAGGTCTTTTCGCCCTTCAATGCCGGGCTCTACGATCATCACCGCGTCGAACTGCACAACCAGAACCACACCGAGGCGCAGGTGTTCCGCTTTCCCGGCACGCAGCAGTACCGGCTTGAGGTCGAGACTTTCGCGGGCGCGGCACAGGGCGGCAAGGAGCGTGTCTTCACGCTGGAGGAATCCGTGCTCAACCAGAAGGTCATCGACGCCATCTTCCGCGCCGGCGGCAAGGACGGCTGGGAGGCTGTCTAACTCTCCGCAATGAAGTGGCCGGCTGATTCTGGGAGGAAAAATGGCTGACGAAGCGGACGTGATCATTGTCGGCGCCGGCCTTGCCGGGCTGGTTGCCGCCGCCGAGCTTGCCGAGGCCGGCAAGAGGACCATCATCGTCGACCAGGAGCCGGAGCAGTCGCTGGGTGGCCAGGCATTCTGGTCGTTCGGCGGGCTTTTCCTCGTCGATTCCCCCGAGCAGCGGCGCATGCGCATCCGCGATTCGCATGATCTGGCGCTCGAGGACTGGATGGGCACCGCCGCTTTCGACCGGCCGGAGGATTTCTGGCCGCGCAGATGGGCGGAAGCCTATGTCGGTTTCGCCGCCGGCGAGAAACGCTCCTGGCTGCTGCAGCGCGGCCTGAAATTCTTTCCCGTGGTCGGCTGGGCCGAGCGCGGCGGCGGCAATGCCATCGGCCATGGCAATTCGGTGCCGCGCTTCCACATCACCTGGGGCACCGGCCCCGGCGTGCTCGAGCCGTTCGTGCAGCGCGTGCGCGAGGCGCAAAAGCGCGGATTGATCAGCTTCAAGTTCCGTCACAGGGTCAACGAATTGACGCGGACGGGCGCCGTGGTGACCGGCGTGCGCGGCGATATCCTCGAACCCAGCACCGTCGAGCGCGGCCACAAGAGCTCGCGTGACATATCGGGCGATTTCGAGCTGCATGCGCAAGCGGTGATCGTCGCCTCCGGCGGCATCGGCGGTAATCACCAGCTGGTGCGGGAAAACTGGCCGAAGCGCCTGGGCACGGCGCCGAAGCGCATGATCACCGGCGTGCCCGACCATGTCGACGGCCGCATGCTGGCGATCACGGAACAGGCCGGCGGCTCGATCATCAACCGTGACCGCATGTGGCACTATGTCGAGGGCATCAGGAACTGGGCGCCGATCTGGACCGAACACGCGATCCGCATCCTGCCCGGCCCGTCGTCGCTCTGGCTCGATGCCAGGGGAAAACGCCTGCCGGTACCGCTCTATCCCGGCTTCGACACACTGGGCACGCTCAGCCACATCATTCGCACCGGCTTCGACTATTCCTGGTTCATCCTGACCAGGAAGATCATCCAGAAGGAGTTCGCGCTGTCGGGTTCCGAACAGAACCCGGACCTGACCGGCAAGAGCTGGCGCCAGGTGCTCGGCCGCGCGACATCAGGCATTCCGGGTCCGGTGAAGGCCTTCATGGAGAAGGGCGAGGATTTCATCGTCGAGGCCGACCTTTCGAAGCTGGTGGCGCGCATGAACGCGCTGGCCGGCGGCGAGCCGCTGCTCGAGCTCGCGCAGGTGGAACGCGAGATCCGCGCCCGCGATCGCCAACTCGACAATCCGTTCTCCAAGGACATGCAGATCACCGCGCTGCGCGGCGCCCGGGTCTATCTCGGCGACAAGCTCATCCGCACGGCCAAGCCGCACAAGATGCTCGATCCGGCAAACGGCCCGCTGATCGCGGTGCGCCTCAACATCCTGACCCGCAAGACGCTGGGCGGCCTGCAGACCGATCTCGACAGCCGCGTGCTGGATGCGGATGGCCAGCCGGTCACAGGGCTCTATGCGGTGGGCGAAGCGGCCGGCTTCGGCGGCGGCGGCGTGCACGGCTATGCCGCACTGGAAGGCACGTTCCTCGGCGGCTGCATCTTCTCCGGCCGCAGCGCCGGCCGAGCGGCGGCCGGCTCTGTGGCGTGAAACGGCGATACCGTGGTGTCAGGCCCGTCGTGAGACGGGAAACGCTCACCAGAGCCAGGCGCCTCGTCCAAGCGCGGCCACCGCGTCGACAATCCGCGTGAAACTTTCGCGGGCGCGACCGACCGTGTGCCGGGCCCGGAGATAGCCGTGCACCAGACCCGGTTCCTCGAACCAGGTGGCTCTCCCGCCCGCCCCGACGATGCGGTCCCGATAGGCCTCGCCGTCCGAAGACAGCGGGTCACACTGCGCGGTGATCAGCACGGTCGGCGGCAGTTTGGCGAAGTCGGTATCGGCAAGCGGCGCCAGCGTCGCATCGCCGCTGCGATCCTGCCCGCCGGTGCGGATGTGCTTGTAGAATTCGAGATCGCGCATGGTCAGCATCGGCGCTTCGGCATGCGTAACATAGGAGCCCTTCGAGCGGTCGCCGCCAAGGCCGGGATAGATCAGCAACTGGCCCGCCGGCCGTTTCGCATGGCCGCGCGTGGCGTGGCCGACGGCGGCGCAGAGATTGCCGCCGGCGCTGTCGCCGCCAAGCAGGATGGGTCGGTCGCGCGTGGAAGCGGCCCATGCAAAGGCGCTCATCGCGTCGTCAAAGGCGGCCGGATGCAGATGCTCCGGTGCCAGCCGGTAATCGACGGAGACAATTTCGTAGGTGGTGCGGGCGCAGAGCTCGGCGCAAACGTCGTCATGGCTGTCCAGCCCGCCAAGAATGAAGCCGCCGCCGTGGATGTAGAGCACAGTCGCCGCCGGTTGCGGGGCGCTTCGGTAGATGCGGATCGGGATGTCGTGCGCGGGCGTAGCAATGGCCGAGGTTTCGACCGTCACACCCTGGGGATAGCCGGCAAAGAATTCCCGGCACATGCGGTCATAGATCTCGCGCTGCTGGGTGATCGTGTAATCGATCGTATCGGGCGGATAATAGGAATTGGTCCGCTCGATGAAGGCCCAGGTCTCGGCGTCGATGAGTTTTGTGTAGTCGGTCATGGAGCTCCTTTACCTCCCCCTTGATGCGGGAGAGCGCCGCGGAGCGGCGGGCGGCGCGCTTCACCCCACCCCGGACCTTCGGTCCGACCCTCTCCATCAAGGGAAGGGTAAATCACTTCCCCTTCCACACTGGATCGCGCTTTTCGGCGAAGGCGCGGAACCCTTCGATATTGTCTTCCGACCCATAGAGAGCGTCGACCGTCGCCAACTGCCGGCGCGTCACCTTGTTCATGGCGTCCTGGAAGGTCAGCGCTTCGGCCACCCGCGCGGTCTCCTTGATCGCGGCGAACACCAGCGGCGGGCCGCTGGCGAGCAGGCGCGCGATCTCCCAGACGCGGTCCTCGAGCTTTTCCTTGGGCAGCACTTCGTTGACCAGGCCCCAGCGATGCGCTTCCGCGACATCCATCCAACGGCCGGTGAACAGAAGGTCCATGGCGACATGATAGGGAATGCGCTTCGGCAGCTTGATCGTCGCCGCGTCGGCCAACGTGCCGGCGCGGATTTCGGGCAGCGCGAAGGAGGAGTGGTCGGAGGCGTAGATGAGATCGCAGGACAGCGCGAGTTCGAAGCCGCCACCCACCGCCATACCGTTGACGCAAGCGATGACCGGCTTGTTCAAGTCACGCAATTCCTGCAGGCCGGCGAAGCCGCCGACGCCATAATCGCCGTCGACCGCGTCGCCGCCGGCGGCCGCCTTCAGGTCCCAGCCGGCGCAGAAGAACTTGTCGCCGGATGTCTTGACGATGGCGACGCGCAATTCCGGATCGTCGCGGAACGCCTTGAAGGTTTGCCCCATCAGCCGCGAGGTCTTCAGGTCGATGGCGTTGGCCTTGGGCCGGTCGAGGGTGACCTCGAGGATCGAGCCTTCGCGACGGGTCGAAATGACATCAGACATTCTTGTTCTCTCCCAGCACCAGCAGCGCGTCTGCGATCCAGGCACCCTTGCCTTCGACGCAGACGATCAACGGGTTGATGTCGAGTTCCTCGATCTCGCCAGCATTCTTCTGCACGAAGCCGGCAATGCCCGCGATGGCGTCGATGGCGGCCGCGACGTCGGCCTTCGGCCGGCCGCGATAGCCTTCGAGCAGCGGGAACAGCTTCAGGCCGCGCAAAGCCGCCTCGATGTCGTCGCGGGTCGCCGGCAACATCAAGGTGACGCTGTCGCGCAGCAGTTCGACCAGCACGCCGCCAGTGCCGAGCGTCATGACAGCGCCGAACATCGGATCCCTGGTGAAACCGACGATCAGTTCGGCGACGCCGTCGCGCACCATGCGCTCGACATAGAGGCCGGTGCCGAGCGGCAGCAGATCATGCGCCGCCGTGCTGACGGATTCGGCGTCCTTGAGGTTGAGCCGGACAGCGCCGACCTCGGATTTGTGGGTGACGCCCAGCGCCTTCAGGGCAACGGGAAAGCCGAGCGCCATCGAGGAAATCACCGCCTCGACCGCGTTGCCGGCGCGCTCGCCCTTGGGCACGGGAAGCCCGGCCTTGATCAGCCGCGCCTTGGCCTCGGCCTCGTCGGGCGTGACATGCGCGCCGCCGGCGGCGCCAGCAGCGGAGGTGTCGACCGGCTGCGCCTGCGGTTCGGCCCATGCCCAGCCGATGAAGGCCGCTGCGCCTGCGGCATCCATGGCCTCGGAAATGCCGAACAGCGGCACCATGCCGCGCGCCATCAGCTCCGCGGTGTATTCCTCCGGCAGGTTCTCCGGCAGCGAGGAGACGATCGCGCCATGCGCCTTGTTGGTCTTCAGCGCCGATTCGAAGGCGCGCAGCGTCGCCCACCAGTCGGTGACCGAGCAACGGTCCGGGCGCGGAAAGTCGAGCACCAGCATGTTCAAGTCAAAGCCGCCCGACACCATGGCGGTGAAGGTGGCGGTCATCGCCGGCTCATTGTTCCAGATGAAGGTGTGGTAGTCGAGCGGGTTGGCGACCGCGACCAGCGGCCCGAGCGTCGACTTGACATGGGCACGGTGTTTTTCCGTCAAAACCGGGAAATTGACCCAGCGACCTTCGGCGCTGTCGGCCATGACAGAAGCCTCGCCGCCAGAACAGCTCATAGACGACAGGCGATAGCCCGGGAGCGGACCAGTGATGTGCAGCAGCTTCAGCGCCTCGATGAAGGCCGGAATGGAATCGACGCGCGCAATGCCCAGCCGCCTCAGGAAAGCGCCGGAGGCCGCGTCCGAACCGGCCAGCGACGCGGTGTGCGAGACAGTGGCCTGCCGCGCCTGTTCGGAGCGACCGACCTTCATGGCGATGATCGGCTTCTTCAGTTCGCGTGCCCGCGCAGCCAACCGTTCGAAGCCGGCTACCGAATCGAAGGCCTCGATATGCAGGCCGAGCGATGTCACCCGCTCATCCTCGATCAGGCCGAGCGCCATTTCGGAGAGGCCGGTCTGCGCCTGGTTGCCGGCGGTCATCAGGAAGGCGATCGGCAGGCCGCGCTTCTGCATCGTCATGTTGATGGCGATGTTGGAGGATTGGGTGATGATGGCGACGCCCTTGCCGCCCTCCTCCAGCCGGATGCCGCCATGCTGGTCGGGCCACAAAAGCGCGCCATCGGCATAGTTGATCAGGCCGTAGCAATTCGGCCCGATGATCGGCATCTCGCCGGCGGCCGCGACCAGTTCGGCCTGCAGCCGCTCGCCGTCATCGTCATAGGCCTCGGTTTCGAGGAAGCCGGCGGCAAAGCAGACGGCACCGCCGGCGCCGCGTTCGGCCAGCGCCTTGACCACCTCGATGGTCAGATGCCGGTTGACGCCGACAAAGGCGGCATCCGGCGCGCCGGGCAGATCGGCGACCGACCGGTAGGCCTTGCGTCCGGCAACCTCGTCCTTGGTCGGGTGCACCGGCCAGATCTCGCCGGCAAAACCCATCTTGATCGATTGCGCGACGACGGCGGCGGCCTGCACGCCACCGAAGACGGCGATGGATTTCGGGCGCAGGAGACGTTCGAGTTTATGCATGGTCATCTTTTCGTTTGAGCATCTCAGGACAAACGATCTCGTTTGCCCGATAAAACCGAATCTCGGCTTTGGGCGATCATGCTCTAAGCACCGAACGGACGCAGCAGCGCCCGCGAAATAATATGTCGCTGAATCTCCGACGTGCCCTCCCAGATGCGTTCGACGCGGGCGTCGCGCCAGATGCGTTCCAGCGGCAGGTCGTCCATCAGCCCCATGCCGCCATGGATCTGGATGGCTTCGTCGGCAACGTATGCCAGCATTTCGGTGGCCTTCAGCTTGGCCATGGCCATGTCCTGATCGGTGACGGTGCCCTGATCGTACTTCCAGCCGGCTTCGAAGACCATGAGGTCGGCGGCCTTCAACTCGGTCGCCATGTCGGCGAGCTTGAACGACACGCCCTGGAACTTGCCGATCTGCTGTCCGAATTGCTGGCGCTGCGCGGCATATTCCACCGCATGGCCAAGCGCCCGCTCGGCGCGTCCGAGGCAGGTGGCGCCGACCTGCAGGCGGGTGGCGCCAAGCCAGGAATTGGCGACGTCGAAGCCCTTGTGCACTTCGCCGAGAACCTGGCTGGCCGGCAGCCGGCAATCGTCGAATTCGAGGATGGCGTTGGTGTAGCCGCGATGCGAGACGTTGCGGTAGCCATCGCGCACCGTGAAACCCTTGGTGCCCTTGTCGACGAAGAAGGCGGTGATCTTCTTGCGCTTGCCACGCGGTGAATCCTCTTCGCCGGACGCCATGAAGACGATGGCGAAATCAGCGAGATCGGCGTGGCTGATGAAATGCTTGGTGCCGTTGAGCACCCAGTCGTCGCCGTCCTGCACGGCTGACGCCTTCATGCCGCGCAGGTCGGAGCCGGCACCCGGCTCGGTCATCGCCAGGCAGTCCCATTTCTCGCCGCGGATGCACGGGAACAGATATTTTTCGCGCTGCTCGGGCGTGCCGGCCAGGAGGATGTTGGAAGGCCGCGCCACGCAGGTCCAGTGCAGCGCGTAATTGGCGCGGCCGAGTTCCTTTTCGTAGAGCAGCCAGGTCACCGTATCGAGCCCCGCGCCGCCGACATCGGCCGGCATGTTGGCGGCATAGAGCCCGGCCGCGATCGCCTTGGCCTTGAGTTCCTCGATCAGCTCGCGGCGCAGCACACCGGTGCGCTCGACCTCTCGCTCATGCAGGTAAAGCTCATTCTCGACAAAGGCGCGCGTCGTCTCGACGATCAGCTTCTGCTCTTCCGAAAGACCGAAATCCATCGTCTCAGCCCTTCTTCTTTTTCTTCGGCTTTTCCGCCTTCTTCACCGGCTTGGAGGCCTTGGCCTTTTCGGCGGCCTTGGAAGCAGCCGGCTTCTTTGCCGCCAGCTTGGCCAACTGCCTGGTGTAATCCTTGTGCAAGGCGCCGGCGCCCCAGCCCTTGCCCTTGTTCTGCTTCGACAACGCATCCATGATCGCGACCAGATTGTCGTCGCGGATCTTTTCCAGTTCGCGGATCGACAGGCCATGCGCCTGGTCGTCCGACTGGGTGGCGATCAGGTCGACCAGTTCGTCGTTGAATTCCGGCACGTCCATCAGCTTGGTCCACGGCCATTTCAGGCATGGCCCGAACTGCGCCATGAAGTGGCGCATGCCGGCCTCGCCGCCGGCGACGCGATAGACCTGGAACATGCCCATCTGCGCCCAGCGCAGGCCGAAGCCGTAGCGCATGATGTCGTCGAGTTCCTCGACCGTGCAGATGCCGTCCTTGATCAGCCACAGCGCCTCGCGCCAGGCGGCCTCCAGCAGGCGGTCGCCGACGAAGGCCTCGATCTCCTTGCGGATGACGACAGGCTTCATGCCGATCGAGGCATAGATCTCCTTGGCGACCTCGATCGCCTCGGGGAAGGTCTGCTCGCCGCCGACGATTTCGACCAGCGGCAGGAGATAGACAGGGTTGAACGGATGGCCGACGACCAGCCGCTCCGGGTGCTTCTTCATCGCCACCTGCATGTCGGTCGGCTTGATGCCGGAGGTCGAGGAGCCGACAATGGCGTTGGCCGGCGCATGGGCGTCGATCTCGGCCAGCACCTTGTGCTTGAGGTCGAGCCGCTCCGGCACGCTTTCCTGGATGAAATCGGCGTCCGCGACCGCCTCGGCGATGGTCTTGGCGAAGGTGAGCTTGCCCTCTTTCGGCAAGCCGCCGGGCACCATCTGCTTGTAGGCGCGGCGCGCGCCCTTCATCACTTCCGAGACCTTGCGCGAGGCTTCCGGATCTGGATCGAAGATCGACACGTCGATGCCGTTGAGCAGCAGCCGCGCCACCCAGCCGGCGCCGATGACACCGCCGCCAACGGCGGCCGCCTTGTTGATGATGCTCATGCGCAAGCTCCGGTTCTTGTCCTGGCTGTTTCGGGATCAATGAGAGGCACGCGCTCGCCGGCGCGGATCACGGATGCGTCGTAGGCCTTGCGGGCGAAAACCTCGAGCACGAAGGGCCGGAAGAAGTCGATCGGCAGCGTCTCATAATCGGGATCGAAGCTCGACTGGTCCCAGCGCTCGCAGAACTGGTCGCAATCGTCGAAATAGGCGTGGCCGGCAAAGCGGTCGCGGGCATGGCGGTTGCCGCCGAGATGATGGGCGTAATAGAGCCGCTGGAAGTCGCCGTGTTTCTCGACGACCCAGGTGCATTGCTCGCGCACGAAGGGCTTCAGGATCGAAGCGGCGTATTCGTCGTGATTGTATGGCGCGTAGATGTCGCCAATGTCATGCAGCAGCGCACAGGCGATCCAGTCGATGTCGGCGCCGTCGCGCCAGGCGCGCGTCGCCGCCTGCAACGAATGGCCGAGCCGGGTGATCTTGTAGCCGGACAGACCCTCGTCGAGCTGGACCAGCGCGTCGAGCAGCCGCTCGCCGGTCCTGGCGGCATAGTCGGTCTCATGGGCGGTCAGGAACTCGTAGTCTTGCCTGTCGCCATCCTTCATCGCGGTGAATTTGACGGTAGTAGCCATCGCCAGCCCCCACCTATGCCGCGGCTGCGATCGGCGCCCGCTTGGTCAGGTTGAGCTTCTTGCGCACTTCCTCCGGCCCCAGGATCCGGGCGCCGAGATTGGTGACGATGCTGGCGGCACGCTCGACGAGCTGCGCATTGGTGGCGAGCACGCCCTTGTCGAGCCAGAGATTGTCCTCAAGACCGACGCGGACATTGCCGCCGGCGATCACGGCCGCCGCGGCATAGGCCATCTGGTTGCGGCCGATGGAAAACGCTGACCAGTTCCAGGTCGACGGCACGTTGTTGACCATTGCCATGAAGGTGTTGAGATCGTCCGGCGCGCCCCACGGCACGCCCATGCAGAGCTGCACCAGCGCGTCGGGGTTGAGCACCTTTTCCTCGACCAGCTGCTTGGCGAACCAGAGGTGGCCGGTGTCGAAAGCCTCGATCTCGGGCTTGACGCCGAGGGCCGTCATCATGCCGCCCATGGCGCGCAGCATGCCGGGCGTGTTGGTCATGACATAGTCGGCTTCGGCGAAGTTCATGGTGCCGCAGTCAAGCGTGCAGATTTCCGGCAGGCACTGGCGCACATGCTCCATCCGGTTGGTGGCGCCGCCCATGTCGGTGCCTTTTTCGTTGAGCGGCAGCGGCGCTTCCGGCGAGCCGAACACCATGTCGCCGCCCATGCCGGCGGTGAGGTTCAGAACGACGTCGACATTGGCGTCGCGGATACGCTCGGTCACCTCGCGGTAGAGATGCACATCGCGGCGCGGCTTGCCGGTCTCGGGGTCGCGGACATGGCAGTGGACGATGGCCGCGCCGGCCTTGGCTGCGTCGATGGCCGAATCGGCGATCTGCTTGGGCGAACGCGGCACATGCGCAGAGCGATCCTGCGAGCCGCCGGATCCGGTCACGGCACAGGTAATGAAGACCTCACGGTTCATCGCAAGCGGCATGGAATTCTCCTCCCAATTCGAACAGCCATGCATGTCGCCCAAGAGTGGGAACCGGTTTTGGGACAACGACATGCACAGGGACACGCATAACATTGCGCGACTTGCAGGCGGCTGCTTTGCGCTTTACGAAGGCTGCATGACAAAAAACGAAAAGGCGACAATCTTTCGCGCCGAGCAGTCGCCGCTCAAGGTGACGTTGCTGGTGTTTTCCGGGGCATCCATCATGTGCGTGGCGTGCGCCGTCGATCCGCTGCGGGCCGCCAACCGCATCGCCGGCGAAACCCTGTTCGACTTCAAGCTGGTTTCGGTAACCGGGGAGGCGCCGGTCACGACATGCGGCCTGCCCGTGGCGGTCAGCGGCCAATTCGATGCAACGGAACCGACCGATGTCCTGGTCGTGGTCGCGGGCTTCGGTACGCAGAACTATGCGACGTCGGCCTTGCTCGCCGGGTTGCGCCGCGCGGCGCGGTCGGCCCGCGCCTGCGGCGGCGTCGAGGCGGGCACATGGCTGGTGGCGCGCGCCGGCCTGCTGGAAGGGCGTAGCGCCACCACCCATTGGGAGGACATGGAGGATTTTTCGTCCGCATTTCCGGGCGTCGACGTGCGCCCCGACCGATACATCATCGATGGGCCGGTGTTCACCACGGGCGGCGCGTCGCCGACCCTAGACCTGATGCTGCACCTGATTCGCACCCGGCTCGGCATGGCCGTGGCGCTCGATGTGGCAAGCGCGTTCATCTACGACCAGGCGCGCGTGGCGACCGATGCGCAGCCGCTGGTCTCGCTCGGCCGGCTCGATGGCTACGATCCGCGCCTGGCGCAGGCCATCCGGCTGATGGAAGCGCATGTCGACCAGCCGCTGACCATAGAAGCCATCGCCAAGCGCGCCGGCGTGACGGCACGGACCCTGGAAAGCATCTTTCGCAAGTCGATCGGCGAGACGCCGGGCGCCTATTATCTGAGGCTGCGGCTGGGGGCCGCGCGCCGGCTGGTGGTCGACACGCGCGTGGCCATGGCGGATATTGCCGGGCGGACCGGATTCTCGTCCGCCGCGGCATTTTCCAGAGCGTTTTCAAGAGCGTTTGGCGAAGCCCCGGTGAGGTTGCGCCGGGGCTAAGTCAGTTCAGGGGAATCAGGCGGCGTTCTGGCGATCGCTGCCGGCGTCGATCTGCGAGCGCATCTGTCGCACCAGCCGGATTTCAAAGCGGTTGCTGACGGCGCGATCCCATTGGTTTTTCACGTCGTCGGTCGGCCGCGGCAGCGCCATCAGCCCGTCGATGATCGATCCGGTCTCACCGGATGAGAGCAGGGCGTCGATTTCGCGTTCGTGCTGCATATCGGTTCGCCTCCTTCCTTTTCACCCGCCACAGGTCCCTTTTATACGAGATACGTGACGGCAGTTTGAAGGCAAGAGCGAGGTCATTGAGGGGCGGCGCGGGCAAACCTTTTGGTATTGCGCTACATTGACTTCGGACATTCCGGCGCAGGCCCGCGGGCGGACAATGCCTCGAGAAGACGCGATGACACGCATTCCGGCACTGGCGGAATTCCCCGACGCGGCGCAGTGCTACAAGGCCGGCGCAACCCTCAGCGCCGTGTTCCGGCGACAGGCTCGTCCCCACGCGTCCACGCCCGGCGCCGATCGCCGGCGAGGTGGTCAACGCCTCGCCGAGCTCTATCATGCTCGTGTGGCTCCACCCCGCGCGGAATGCAATTTTCAGCTCTGCGGCGCCCGAATCGGGCACCGCAAGACACCTCACACGTAGCGGTTGACGATGTTTTCCAGCAATTCCTGACGGCCGGAGCGCGGCTGCGGTTCGATCTTCTTCTTGACCACGCGCTCGGCGATGTCCTCCAGCGTGCGCTTGCCCGACAGCATTGCCTTGCCCTCTGCCGTGTTCCAGCCGGCATAGCGCTCGGCCAGCGGCGCCGACAGCGCCTTGTCCTCGACCATGCGGGCCGCGGCCTTGAGGCCGCGCGCACAAGAATCCATGCCGCCGATATGGCCGATCAGCAGGTCCTGCGGGTCGAGCGACTGACGGCGCAGCTTGGCGTCGAAATTGGTGCCGCCGGTCTTGAAGCCACCAGCCTGCAGGACCTGGTAGTAGGCCAGCGCCATTTCCGGCACGTTGTTGGGGAACTGGTCGGTGTCCCAGCCCGACTGGTAGTCGTTGCGGTTCATGTCGATCGAACCGAAGACGCCGAGGGCATTGGCGAGCGCCAGTTCGTGCTCGAAGGAGTGGCCGGCGAGGATGGCGTGGCCCTGTTCGATGTTGAGCTTGACCTCCTTCTCCAGGCCGAAGCGCTTGAGGAAGCCGTAAACGGTTGCGACGTCATAGTCGTACTGATGCTTTGTCGGCTCCTGCGGCTTCGGCTCGATCAGGATGGTGCCCTTGAAGCCGATCTTGTGCTTGTAGTCGACGACGAGGCTGAGGAAGCGTCCGGCCTGTTCCTGCTCGCGGGCAAGGTCGGTGTTGAGCAGCGTCTCATAGCCCTCGCGCCCGCCCCACAGCACATAGTTCTCACCCTTCAGCCGCTTGGTGACGTCGATGCAGCTTTTCACCGTCGCCGCCGCATAGGCAAAGACATCCGGATCAGGATTGGTGGCGGCGCCCGACATGAAGCGGCGATGCGAAAAAAGGTTCGCCGTGCCCCAGAGCAGCTTGACCCCGGTCTGCTTCATCTTGCCGGCGAAATAGTCAGCGATCTCGTCGAGGCGGGCGGCACTTTCTGAAAAGTCCTTGCCCTCGGGCCGGACATCGGCGTCGTGGAAGCAGAAATAGGGCGCGCCGAGCAGCGAGAACATCTCGAAGGCGACATCGGCCTTGAGCTTCGCCAGTTCCATCGTGTCGATGCCGCCCGCCTTGGGGAACCAGGGGCGGTCGAAGGTCTGGCCGCCGAACGGGTCGCCACCCGGCCAGGCAAAGGAGTGCCAGTAGGCGACGGCGAAGCGCAGATGGTCTTCCAGCCGCTTGCCGGCCACCACCTCGTCAGGATTGTAGAAGCGGTAGGCCAGCGGATTGGTCGAATCCGGCCCCTCATATTTGATCTTCTGGATGTCGCCGAAAAATCCGCTGCTCATGATTTCCGTCCTCTCTCGAATAGTTCGCCCTGATTACCTCAGGCGTAATTGGTTTCGGTCCCAGGCTGGTCGAAAAGGCTGATGTCAAAGCCATCAAACAAAGGAGACAGACCATGACCGACCTCAACAAGATCGCCGAGGGCTACATCACCGCCTGGAACGAAAGCGATGCCGGCCGCCGCGCCGAATTGCTGAACGCCACCTTCACCGAAGACGTCAGCTATCGCGATCCGGTCATGCAGGGCGACGGCCATGACGGTGTCGCGGCGCTCATCGACGGCGTGCAGCAACGCTTTGCCGGCTTCCGCTTCTCGCTGAAGGGCACGCCGGACGGCTTCGCCGACAAGATCCGCTTCTCCTGGAACCTCGGGCCTGAAGGCGTTCCTTCGGTGATCGAAGGCACCGACATCGGAATCATCGAAAACGGCCGCCTGAAGAGCATCACCGGTTTTCTGGACAAAGTGCCGGCGCAGTGAGGCCGGAAGTCGCGGCGTGGGCGAGAAATCGTTCACGCCGTGGCACTCCTGATTGCCGGATAGAGCGCCCGGTAGCGATGATAGGCGTCCGCATAGGCGCCGCCGAGCTTGGCATCCGGTTCGATCGTGGCATCCGTCCTTGGGGCGGAGCAGACGGCCAGCGGAGCGGCACCCGTCGCCGCGATCAGACCGAGCCTGGCGGCACCGAAGGCGGCGCCGAAATCGCCGTCGGCGGGAATGTCCACCGGCACCTGCAGCGCGGTGGCGATCGATTTCAGCCAGTAGCGCGAGCGTGAGCCGCCGCCGATCGCCGTCACCCGCGTCAATGTGGTGCCGGCTGTCTTCAGGGCTTCGAGACTGTCACGGAAGGCGAAGGCGACGCCCTCGAGCACTGCCTGCGTCAGCACCGCGCGGCTCGATTCATGCGCCAGCCCGGTGAAGGAACCGCGGATGGCGGAATCATTATGCGGCGTGCGCTCGCCAGAGAGGTAGGGCAGGAAGGATACACCGGTCGGTGCCTTCAGCGCGTCGCCGAGTTCGGCGGTCAGTTCACCCGCGCTCTTTCCAGTGATCTCCGACAGCCAGTTGAGCGAATCGGTCGCCGACAGGATCACGCCCATCTGGTGCCAGGTGTCGGGCAGCGCATGGCAGAAGGTGTGGACGGCACTTGCCGGGTTGGGCAGATAGGACGCGTTGGCGGCAAACAGCACGCCCGACGTACCGAGAGAGACAAAGGCATGGCCAGCGCCGACCGTGCCCATGCCGCAGGCCGAGGCTGCATTGTCGCCGGCGCCGCCGGCAATCGGGATGCCGGCCACGACGCCCCATTTCGATGCCAATTCAGCGCGCAAACCACCGGCCTTCTCGGTGCCCTCGACCAGCGACGGCATCTGCTTGTCGTCGAGCGACGTTGCCGCCAGCAATTCGGGCGACCAGCGGCGCTTGCCGACATCAAGCCAGGACGTGCCGGCGGAGTCGGACATTTCGGAAATGTGCTCGCCGGTCAGCCAAAGCCGCAGGAAATCCTTCGGCAGCAGCACCTTCGCCACTTTGGCGAAGACGGCGGGTTCGTTGTTCTTCACCCAGGCGAGCTTGGGCGCGGTGAAGCCGGGGAAAACGATGTTGCCTGTGAGCTTGCGGAAGCGCGGATCGGCGTCGAGCGCCGCCGCCTCGACATGGCTGCGCGTGTCGTTCCACAGGATGCAGGGGCGCAACACTTTGTCAGCTGAATCGAGCAAGGTCGCGCCGTGCATCTGGCCGGACAGGCCGATGCCTTTCACCGCCGCGAATTGCCTGGGATGGGAAGCCTTGAGTTCGGCGATCGCATCTTCGCAGGCGCGTATCCAGTGGGACGGATCCTGTTCGGACCAGCCGGGACGCGGCCGCGAGACGTCAAGCGAGCCATGGCCGGAACCGACGACGGTCTGTCCGGCATCGATCAGCAGCGCCTTGACGCCCGACGTGCCCAGGTCGAGGCCGAGATACATGTCATCCTCCCATGCCAATTATTTTTTTCGGATCTCGAAAAAATCTGGCTGAGCCAGTTTTTAAGGCAAGATCGGCTTGCGGTCAATTCTCTGACAAATCGGCCGCGCGTCGCGCAAGCAGCACGGAGAGTGGGCTATCCGGCCGCGCCATCGAACGCTCGGCCGTGAGCGCCCCGGCGAGCGCGCGGTCACCGGCCCGCAAGGCCGCTTCGATCAGCGTCAGGTCGATGACGTCGCGCTGTGCGTGGCTGCCACCGAAGCGGTTGGCGATCGCCCGGATCGGCCGGATCAGGTGCACGGCCTCTGTGTAGTTGCCCTCGCCGAACGCCTTGATTGCCAGCGTCAGCGGATGACCGACATCGCGCGTGAAAGCGGCGTTGTCGCCATTGCCGCGCATGGCCTCGCGCTGGGCATCGAGCAAGGTCCGCGCCGGGGTGTCGAGCCCGGCGCCTACGAAGGCCATCATCGCATGCGCATCGTTGAAGGCATAATCGCCGGCGCCGGCCTTGGGCCAATTGGCGGCGAGCGCCGTCCAGCGGTCACCGACATCGATGCCGCCGAGATGCAGCCGCCACAGGATTGCCGACGCATCGACCATATTCAGCGCCATCGCCGATGGCGTGCCATAGATCGGTCCGTCATAGAGCGCCAGCACCTGGTCGATCTCGCCGAGATCGTAATGGAACAGCGCTAGGTGCCACCAATTGTGCACCTGCAGGAAGCTCTCCTTTGTCCAGGCTTCGGGATTGGCGCGCATCCAGGCGATCCCGTCCCTTTGCCGGCTTTGCATTTCCATGACATGCGCGACCGCATGCTGCGCCCAGCCGTCGCGCGGCTCGATCTCGACCGCCGCGCGACCGAGCTGTTCGGCCCTGGCATAGTCGCCCATTTCCTCCAGCCCGAAGGCCTGCATTCCGAGAATAGCGTGGTAGCCCGGCATGCCGCCCTGCCATGACGGCAAGGCACGGGCGATGCGGTCACGCAGCATGCGGGCATTGCCGGTGAAGAAGTCGATCTGGTGCCCGACCTGCAGCGCCAGCGCGTCGAGGGGGGTCTCGATGGCGATATCCTCGAGGATCCTGGCGGCGTCATGCCAGCGCCCGTTGGCGAGGTGGCCAAGGGCCAAGACATGCGCCTCTTCGCGCGTCGTCGCGGCAAGCGGCAGCGCCGCCTCGTGGCAAGCCCTGGCCACCGCCGTCGCGTCGCGCTCGGTGGCGAGGCCGAAGAGATAGCCCTTGAAAACATGCGCCATGACGAAACCGGGATCCTCCGATATGGCACGGTCGACGGAGGCGACGGGATCGCCGATGAAGCACAGCAATTCACGCACGGCCTGGCCGTAGGGCGTGAATCCCGCTTCGGTGGCGCCCGAAAATGTCAGGCCGAATGCGTCCCTGATTGCCATGCAACATCCTCTGATCGACCTGGGACAAGCCCCAGACCCTTCAGGCCAAGGCGATCTTAAATCATGGGCCACGGACGTGCCAATCCATGCACTGCACAAGGTTCATGCCAGCTGCCTTTGCAGTTCATCAACCATCGAATGCAGATTAGGCTTTGTAAAAGCGAACGAATTGTGGCTTCATTGCGGCGCGGCGAAGGGCTTGTAATCGCGATCTGAGAGGGGGACGCGATGCAGCATTTTGAAATACAGCGTCCGAACGGCCGTTCGGAAAACGTCGATCAGTCGAATTCTTTGTCGTGGCGAAAGCCGCAGCAAATCCATCCATGGTTTATTAGCTTATTTGCAACTACAGCACTTGTGTTGCTGCCGAATTCCGCGGCCCTGGCGGCCTGCATTCTGGTTCCGTCGGCCGGAAACACCACCTTCACCTGCGACAGCGGCGATTCCGGCGGCAGCCTTACCGATACCAGCGGCAACAACACGCTGACCTTTCCCGCAGGCGGCACCGGGCAGGTGAGCGGCAACGTCATCTTCGGCGCCGGTATGGATCGCATCGACATGCAGTCCGGCACCATCACCGGCACGGTCGACCAGGGCGACGGCACCGATTTCTTCACCATCGGCGGCGGCACCGTCGCCGGCAATGTCCAGCAGGGCGCCGGCATCGACGATTTCAACATGAGCGGCGGCCAGATCGGATCGCTCAACCAGGGCGACGGGCTGGACACATTCACCATGACAGGCGGGCGCATCGTCGATTTCTTCGACGATGGCGACAACGCCGTGATGACCGGCGGCCGCATCGGCCGGGTCAACATGAAGCTCGACAAGAACTATTTCAACATGTCCGGCGGCACCATCGACCGCAACCTCGTCACCGGCTTTGACCAGGACACCGTCATCCTGTCGGGCGGCACGATCGGCGGCAACATCAGCGTCAGCGGCGGCAATGACAGCGTGACGATATCAGGCGGTACGGTCGGCGGCGATGTACTGATGAGCTTTGGCTCCGACAGTTTCGTCTGGAATGGCGGCGGCATCATCTATGGCGCCGTCGATCTCGGCGCCGACAACGATACCGCCAAGCTCAGCAACCTCACCAACGCCAATCTCGGCGGCACGGATGCCTTGAATGGCGGCCTCGGTACCGATGCGCTGACCTTCGACAACGTCAAGTTGGAGGGGATCAGCCGGGTCCAGAACTGGGAAAGCATCAGCGCCACCAACGACACACAGCTGATGCTCGACGGCAATCTCAAGCTCGGCGACAGTGGCACCGGCACGGGCTCGCTCAGCGTCGATGCTTCGAGCACGCTCTATGGCGGCGGCTTCAACTCGACGATCCAGGCCTTCACGGCAGGCCAGTTGGCGGAAGTGACCAATGCCGGGCGCATCGACCTGACCAACGGCGCCACGGGCGCAACCGACCGGCTGACGATTTCGGGCAATTATGTCGGCGCCGGCGGCGTGCTGCTTGTCCAGACCGAACTCGGCGACGATTCTTCCGCGTCCGACAGGCTGGTGCTTTCGGGCGGCACGGCTTCCGGCTCGACCGGCATTTCCGTGGTCAACGCCGGCGGTGCGGGTGCCGCGACCACACAGGACGGCATCATGCTCGTCCAGGCGGTCAACGGCGCCACTTCGGGCGCCTCGACCTTCGCGCTTGACGGGCCGGTCGCCGCCGGCGCCTTCGAATACTATCTTTTCAAGGGCGGCGTCAGCGCCGGCAGCGAGGAGAACTGGTATCTGCGCTCGACGCTGATAACACCGACGACGCCGGCCGCGGCGCCACCGACGGTCGAGCCCCCTCCGCCGGTGGAACCGGTGCCGCCGGCGGCCGAGCCGCCACCGCCGCCGCCCTCCGAACTGCCGCCGACCCCGCCGCCGAGCGAGGGCGACATCAACAATCCGCCGGTCGACCCGACACCGCCCGTGCAGGCCAGCGACCCGCAACCCGAACCACCGCCGCCACCACCACCGGCGCCTCCGGCGGATCCGCCACCACCACCGCCGGTGGTGCCGACCGAAGCGCCGGCGCTTCCAGTGCCGACACTGCCTGGCCCGCCGCCTGTCCAGCCGGCGCCGCCGACACCCGGAGCGACGGCGGTGCAGGCAGCCGTGATCCCGCTCTACCGCATCGAGGTGCCGGTCTATTCGGCCTTGCCGCCGGTGACCGAACACCTGGCGATGACGACGCTCGGCACCTTCCACGAACGGCGGGGTGAGCAAAGCCTGCTGTCGAACCCCGAGCTATCGCCGGTCTGGGGCCGCATCTATGGCCAGGACGCCAAGATGGGCTGGTCGGGAACGGTGTCGCCCTCCTTCGACGGCACGCTGTACGGCCTCCAGGCGGGCTTCGACGTGTTCGGCCGCGACACCGCCTCGGGCGGAATCGATCGCGCCGGCCTGTTCGTCGCCTATGCCAGCATGAAGGGCGATTTGCGCGGCCAGGCGCTGGGATGGAACGATCTGTCCGTCGGCAGCCTCGACGTCACCGGCACCAGCATCGGCGGTTACTGGACCCGGATCGGCCAAAGCGGCTGGTACCTTGACGGCGTCCTCATGGCCACCTTCTTCGGCGGCGACGCGACATCGTCGCGCGACATCGGCATCGATGTCGGCGGAACAGGCGTCACCGCTTCGCTGGAAGGCGGCTACCCAATCGCGCTGGCACAGGGCTGGACGCTTGAGCCGCAGGCGCAACTGGTCTGGCAGCATCTGTCGCTCGACGACACCAACGACCGCTTCTCGTCGGTTTCCTTCGATACCGACGACAGCGTCAGCGGCCGGCTGGGTGCGCGGCTGCAGGGCGAGACCACCATCAACGGCGTGGCGCTGCAGCCCTACCTCAAAGCCAACATCTGGCACGATTTCGGCGGCACCAGCCATGTCAATTTCGACACCACCGACATCTCGACCGAGGGCCGGTCGACCTCCTTCGAGTTCGGCGGCGGCGTGGTCGCTGAGGTGACCGACAAGGTCAGCCTCTTTGCCACCGGCGACTACACGACCAATCTGGGCGGCGACAAGCGCCGCATCCTCGAGGGCAATGTGGGTATCAGCGTCAAATGGTGAGGCCCTCGGGGCCTCACCTGCGTCCCCGTCGGGACATCAATTACCCGAACGCATCGCCACCGTGGCGATGCCGGCGCCGACCAGCAGCGTGCCGCCGGTGCGGTTGAAGATGCGGATCGCCTTGGGATTGCGCACGACGTTTCGGGCGCGGGCCGCAATCAGCGCATAGCCGAAGGCATTGGCGAAGGCGAGCGCCAGGAAAGTCGTCTCGAAGATCAGCATCTGCGTCCAGAAATCGGCGTGCCGGTCGAGGAACTGCGGCAGGAAGGCGACGAAGAAAGTGATGCTTTTCGGGTTGAGCGCGGTGACCAGCCAGGCATGAGCCATCATCTTGGCCGAAGACACCGCGTCGGTGCGCGGCTCGGCTTTCAGCGCGCCGCCGGCGCGGAACAGTTTCACGCCGAGATAGATCAGATAGCCGGCGCCGATCAGCTTCAGCATGGTGAAGACGGTTGCCGAAGCGGCGAGCAGCGCGCCGATGCCGAGCATCGACAAGGTCATGGCGGTGAAATCGCCGAGCGCCACGCCAACCGCCATCGGCAAAGCGGTGCGCCAGCCCTGGCCCAGCGCATAGGACACGACCAGCAGGATGGTCGGACCCGGAATGATGAGCAGGATGGTCGACGCGGCGGCGAAAGCGGCCCAGTTCTCGAAGGACATGTCTGTCTCCCTTGGGTTAAGGAGAAGGATAAATCCTCAGCCTAGGGGCAATGTAAAGAGGCCTGATTTTTGTTTTTACGAACATTCGGGCGGAAGACCGCCACGCACTTTCCCTGGAATTGCCGTGCTATCAATTGCGCCAAAGGCAGGTCGGCGTCAGTTCGCGCCGCCCAGCGTGCTCACGATATCGGCCAGGCTGACATCGGCACCGAGAACCAAGGCGGCCGCGACAATGGCAGCGGCAACAAGCGTGATGTCGGTTTTTAGCGTCTTGCACATGCAGGCCCCTCGCTGACTGCCTGATGCGTAGGAAAGGCTGGCGCCGGGATTATGACCCGACCTCGGTCGGAACGCCCGATTGCCAGTTCATTCGGGACGGCCCGGTGCCGCCATGCCAGGCACAAATGCAGGCAGTGCAAGGTATTCACGCTTTATCAACCATGAATGATGAAAATGCCCGCTATCCGGCCGGACCGTGCTTCCCGCCGACAGCGTAGGGTTTGGGTATATGCGTGAGTTGCCGCAAGGTCTGACGCCGCCACGAAACGGCGACGCAATCGAAACCAATCATCATCTTTCCCGCCGCGCCGTCCTTTCCGGGGCAGGCGCCCTTGCGCTGCTCGGTGCGGCCGGCTGCTCGACTTCCGGCGGCGGCATGCCGGCGCTCGAACTCGACAATACGGTCACCGGTTCCGTGCCGCCGATGCGGCCGGCGATCAGCGTCGACAGGAACATCACCAGCCCCGACCTGATGTACGCCGCTTTGACGGACAATGGTTTCAACGTGCCTGAAGTGCCTTATCTCAAGGTCAAGCCGGAATTCCGCCGCCAGATCGTCGTCGACACGTCCGGCGAGGCGCCCGGAACCATCGTCGTCCATCTCAAGGAGCGCATGCTCTATTTCGTCCAGCCGGGCGGCGACGCCATCCGCTACGGCGTCGGCATCGGCAAGGACGGCTTCCGCTGGTCCGGCCGCGCCAACATCCAGTATGGCCGGGAATGGCCGACCTGGACGCCGCCGCCGGAGATGATCCAGCGCAAGCCCGAACTGGTGAAGTGGCAGGGCGGCCAGCCCGGCGGCCTCACCAACCCGCTCGGCGCGCGCGCGCTCTACATCTACCAGGACGGCAGGGACACCGGCTACCGCATCCACGGCTCGCCCGAATGGTGGAGCATCGGCCAGGCGATGTCGTCGGGCTGCGTGCGCCTGATCAACCAGGACATCATCGACCTCTACAGCCGCGTTTCGAAGAAAAACCCGGTCGTCGTCATCTGATTGTTTGGGCGGCCTACGCTGCCGCTTCCATCTTCCTGTTCGAGCATGAACTTTTGCCGAAAACCCGTTTCCACTTTTCGGGATCATGCTCGCGACTCTCCCGTTGCGTGATGCGGCAAGACAGGCCAAGGTGCCTTGAAAACCATCGCTCGGGAGACGTCAGGAATGGCCGGAACTTTTGTCATCGCGCAAGGCGGCGGCCCGACCGCCGTCATCAACCAGACGGTGGTCGGCGCCACGCTGGAGATCCGCAAGCGGCATCCGGGCGCCAAGGTCCTGGGCTCCATCCATGGCGTGCGCGGCATTCGCGACGGCAATTATGTCGACCTTTCGGCCATCCCCGAGGATCGGCTGCGGCTGATCGCCGGAACGCCAAGCGCGGCACTCGGCTCGACGCGCGACAAACCGGATGCGGCCTATTGCGACGTCATCCTCAACGGCTTGAAGAAGGCCGGCGCCGACGCCTTCATCTATATCGGCGGCAACGATACGTCGGGCACACAGCAGATCCTGACCGACGCCGCCGGCGGCTCGATCGCTTTCGTCCATGCGCCGAAGACCATCGACAATGATCTGGAGGAGAACGACCATACGCCGGGATTCATCTCGGCGGCCGAGTTCGTTGCCGGCGCCTTCCTCTCCGTCGATCTCGATTTCCGCGCGTTGCCCGGCATCTATGTCGGCATCGTGATGGGCCGGCATGCCGGTTTTCTCACCGCAGCGGCGGCCGCCTGGCAGCTCGATCCCGACAGCGGCCCGCATCTGGTGTACGTGCCGGAGCGGCCATTCTCGGCCGCGGGCTTCATCGATGATGTGCGCGCCACGCTCGACCGCCACAAGCGCTGCATCGTCGCCGTGTCGGAAGGGGTGAGCACCGCCGACGGCAAGGCGCTGGTCGAAAGCCTGGTACCGCCGGACAAGCTCGAGCGCGACGCGCATGGGAACGTCAAATTGTCGGGCAGTGACCTGCCGGCAGCCCTCGAGCGCGCATTGGCCGAAGGCCTGCCGGGCAAGCGGGCCCGCGTCGACGCGCTCGGCTACATGCCGCGCGGCTATGTCGGCGCCATCAGCGCCGTCGACGCACAAGAGGCGTTCGATGCCGGCGCCTTCGCCGTGTCCGTCGCCGAACAGGGCGGCGGCTCCGTGGCGCTGCAATATGACGGCGCAAAGACCGTTCTGAAGAAGGTGCCGCTGAAGAACGTCGCCGGCAAGACCCGTCACATGCCTGACGATTTCATGAAGCCCGACGTCAACCAGTTGTCCGAGGCCGGCATGGCCTATCTCAAGCGGCTGGTGCCGGAAAAGTACAAGGTCGGGAAGCCTTTCGTTTAATGGAGTGGTTCAGCAAGAGCATTGTCGACGACAGGACGACGATGCTGACCGAGCCGTTCGTGCATGACTATGTGCGCGCCAACATCTGGCATCTGCGAGGCCGCGACGCCGACCTCCTGGTCGACACCGGCATGGGTATCTGCCCGCTGGCGCCGCAGATCGAGACGCCGCAGGGCAAGCCGCTGCTGGTCGTCGCCACCCACATCCATCTCGACCATGTCGGCTCGCTGCATGAATTTCCGTGGCGGGCCGGGCCGAGGATGAGCGCCGCGCAGTTCGAGAGCATGGATGAGGCGGCGACCTATGCCTACATGTTCCATGATCTCGAAGGCGCCGTGTCGAAATTGCCGGCGCCAGGCTGGAAGGCCGCCGACTACAAGATCCCCTCGGCACCGCTGACGCGGACGCTTGACGAGGGCGACGTGGTCGATCTCGGCGACCGGCAATTCCGCGTGCTGCACCTGCCCGGGCATTCGCCGGATTCGATCGCCCTTTTCGACGAGGCCGACGGACTGTTCTTCAGCGGCGATGCCATCTACGACGACACGCTGATCGACTCGCTGCCGGATTCCGATCGGGCCGCCTATGCCAGCACCATGCAGCGCCTGCTCGACCTGCCGATCCGCATCGGCCATGGCGGCCACGGGCCGAGCTTCGACGGCAAGCGTATGCGCGAGATTGCGACCGACTATCTGCGCCGGCATGACGATCCGTAAGCGCTCCCCGAATTAAATCTTCGTAAGGTCGGCCAAAAACCCTAATTCGGGCCGATCGGCACCCTAGATACCTCGGTGTCGATCCGGCCGACCGCCATGTACGGCGAGACAGGCAAGCCCGGCCGTCGACACGCCGACGGGCGCTTCTCCCAAGAGCCACCCACGGCGCCGGATCAACCCTCGCCCGGACAGAACGACCATGTCACCTCTTGGTATTCTTCGCAGACATCGCGTCGCCGCCCTGCTGGGCGCTGCGCTGATTATCTCCCCTGTCGTCGTCTCGTTTGCCCAAAGCGGCGACAACGCCGGCCTGAGCAACGCCGTTGCGACGACTCAGACCCCAATCGTCGGGATCAAGGCGCCGAACGGCTCGTTCGCGCCGGTCGTGGCCACCACCAAGCCGGCCGTAGTGACGGTCACAACGGTCATGAAGGCACAGGCTGAAACCATGGGCGAAACCTCGCCTTTCGACGGCGGTTCGCCTTTCGACGACTATTTCCGCCAGTTCTTCGGCAATCAGGGCGCCCCAATGCCCAAGACGCCGCCGCAGCAGGCACCGCGCCAGGAAGCCCTCGGTTCCGGCTTCATCGTCGGCACAGACGGCACCATCGTCACCAACAATCACGTCGTCGACGGCGCCTCTTCGATCAAGGTGACGCTCGACGACGGCACCGAACTTCCCGCCAAGCTTGTCGGCCGCGACGCCAAGAACGACCTTGCGGTGCTCAAGATCAAGGCCGACAAGCCGCTGCCGACCGTCAAATGGGGCGATTCCGACAAGCTGATGACCGGCGACCAGGTGCTGGCGATCGGCAACCCGTTCGGCATCGGCACCACGGTGACCGCCGGCATCGTTTCGGCACGCGGCCGTGACCTGCACAGCGGGCCGTTCGACGATTTCATCCAGATCGACGCGCCGATCAACCATGGCAATTCCGGTGGCCCGCTTGTGGATGTGAACGGCAACGTCGTCGGCATCAACACGGCGATCTATTCGCCCAATGGCGGCAGCGTCGGCGTCGGCTTCGCCATTCCGTCCGACCAGGCCCAGAAGGTGGTCGCCAAGCTGATGAAGGGCGGCAACATCGAATACGGCTATCTCGGCGTCGAGATCCAGCCGGTGACCCCGGACGTGGCTGCCGCCGTAGGGCTCGATCATGCAGGCGGCGCACTGGTCTCGCAGGTCAATGACGGCTCGCCGGCGGCCAAGGCCGGCATCGAAACCGGCGACGTCATCACCGGCTTCGCCGGCCAGGACGTGAAAGACCCCAAGGACCTGTCGCGGGCCGTCGCGGACGTCTCGCCGGGCGCCAAGGAAACGCTTGATGTCTGGCGCAAGGGCAAGGCCATGCAGATTTCCGTCAACGTCGGGCAAAACAGCGACGATGTGAAGACGGCATCGGCCGGTGACTCCGGCGCGCCGAACGCCGAGCAGGGCGCGCGCGCACCCGCGATCGGCCTCGGCCTGCTGGACATCACGCCCGACATTCGCCAGCAGCTGAACCTCGCCGACGACGAGCGCGGCGCGGTGGTCGCCAGCGTCAATCCCGACAAGGCGGCGGCCGCCGCCGGCGTCCAACCCGGCGATATCATCGTCGCCGTCAACCAGGCTCCGGTGAAGAGTGCCAGGCAGGTCACGCAGGCGATCGCGCAGGCGAGCAAATCGGGCCGCAAGTCGGTGCTGCTTTTGGTCGAACGCGACGGCAGCCAGATCTATGTCGCGGTGCCGTTCGCCAATGGCTGAGCCGCGATGCGGATGAAATGAATGCCGTGTGGCGGGGTTGTCGGTGACAGGCCCGCCACATTTCCTGGAACTGCTTTAAAGTTTGCGCAGCGCCACTTCCTCGACCAGATGGTCGGCGCCCTTGCGCAGGATGAGGTCGGCGCGGGCGCGGGTCGGCAGGATGTTCTCGCGCAAATTCTTCAGATTGATGTTGGACCACAGGCCTTCGGCGATGGCGCGCGCCGCTTCCTCCGAAAGCTGCGAGTAGCGGTGGAAGAAGGAGTCCGGATTGCGGAAGGCGGTCTCGCGCAGCCGCATGAAGCGCGAGATGTACCATTCGTGGATCAGCTTCTCGTCGGCATCGATATAGATGGCGAAGTCGAAAAAGTCGGACAGGAAGGGCACGATCTTGCCGTCCTGCGGCAACTTGCCCGGCTGCAGGACATTGATGCCTTCGAAGATCAGAATGTCGGGCCGGTCGATGGTGACGAACTCGCCGGGAATGACGTCATAGGTGAGGTGGGAATAGACCGGCGCGCGGACATCCGGCAGCGCCGACTTGATGCCCGAGAGGAAACGCAGCAGCGCGCCGACGTCGTAACTGTCGGGAAAGCCCTTGCGTTCCATCAGGTTCTCGCGGCGCAGCACCTCATTGGGCAGCAGGAAACCGTCGGTGGTGATGAGATCGACCTTGGGGCTCGACGGCCAGCGCGCCAGAAGCTCCTTCAGCACGCGTGCGGTGGTCGATTTGCCGACGGCGACGGAGCCCGCGATGCCGATGATGAACGGCGTCTTGACGATGTCGACGGCGTTGAAGAAGGCCTGGCGCTGCCGGAACAAGAGCTGGCTCGCCTCGACATGGGCGGACAGAAGCCGCGACAACGACAGATAGATGCGCTTGACCTCCTCAAGGTCGACCGGATCGTTGAGCGAACGCAGGCGGCGGAACTCGTCCTCGCTCAGCGTCAGTGGCGTGTCGGCGCGGAATTGCGACCATTGCTCGGCCGAGAAGAAGCGAAAGGGGGAATATTTCTCGGTTGGCGCGAGCTGATCCATCGAGATTCCTGCCCTCCCTCGCGGTCAGCCCTTGGGCCGTGACGCCTTCTCGGCGATGCCCGAACGCCCGGTGCGGCTTTCAAGCTCCTTGAGCACGTCGCTCAGCGGAACACCCGAGAGGCCGAGGACGACGAGCCAATGATATATAAGATCGGCACTTTCGGAAACGAGCCCCTGTCTGTCGCCCTTGACGGCGGCAATCACCGTCTCGACCGCCTCCTCGCCGAGTTTCTGGGCGGCCTTGTCGATACCGCGCGCGAACAGTTTCGCTGTCCAGGAATCCGGGTCGCCGGAATGGGCGCGGTCCCTGATGGTTGTCTCCAGGTCGGAGAACGAAAATTCAGCCATGGCGCCTGGGGCCCTTTTCTTAGCCGGAACAGCCTCTAGGGCCGATCGCCCGAGGAGTCCAGCCGCATCGGCAGCCCCGCGGCGGCCATATGCGCCTTGGCCTGGGCGATCGTGTAGGTGCCGAAATGGAAGATCGAGGCCGCCAGCACCGCGCCGGCATGGCCGTCGCGAATGCCTTCGACCAGGTGATCCAGCGTGCCAACGCCGCCCGAAGCGATGACCGGCGCGCGCACCGCATCAGCGATCGCACGTGTCAGCGCGATGTCGTAGCCGGCCTTGGTGCCGTCGCGGTCCATCGAGGTCAACAGGATCTCGCCGGCGCCTCGATCGACCATTTGACGCGCGAATTCGACCGCGTCGATGCCGGTCTTCTCGCGCCCGCCATGGGTGAAGATCTCCCAGCGGTCGGGCTCGCCGATACCGGACACTTTCTTGGCGTCGATGGCGACAACGATGCACTGGTTGCCGAACTTGTCGGCGGCTTCGGCGACGAAATCCGGGTTCTTCACCGCCGCCGTATTGATCGACACCTTGTCGGCGCCGGCCAGAAGCAGCTTCCTGATGTCGGCGACCTGGCGCACGCCGCCGCCGACAGTCAGCGGCATGAAGCACTGCTCGGCGGTGCGGGCGATGACATCGAAGATGGTTTCACGGTTGTCGGACGAGGCGGTGATGTCGAGAAAGCAGAGCTCGTCGGCACCGGCGGCGTCATAGGCCTTGGCCGCCTCGACCGGATCGCCGGCATCGATGAGGTCGACGAAGTTGACGCCCTTGACGACGCGGCCGTCCTTGACGTCGAGGCATGGGATGACACGGGCTTTCAGCATCAGCGGCCCTCTATTGTGGCGATGAGATCGTTGAGCAGCTCGCCGACCAGCGGCGGGACGTCGCCCTGCGCGTCGAAGGCCGGATCGTAGGCGGAAATAGTGATGCCGACGACCGGAATGGCAAGGGCCATGGCGCAGGCCGCGTCGCGCAATTGTTCCGGGCTTGGCCCGCCTGAAATTGCGTAGCGGTTGGCCTGCAGCTCCTTGGGGTCGTGCACGTCGAGGTCGAGATGCATGTGCACGCTTTTGGCGCCTGCGGCCTTCAGCTTCGCGGTTGCCGGCCCCACGCCGGGACATTCGGTGCGGACCACCGGCAAGGTCTTGAGGAGCTCTTCCTCGGCCGGATCGAGATCGCGGGCGTTGAGAAGCACGCAGCGCGAGGGATCGATCGGCTTGAAGCCTGGAATGGCCGCTGCCATCGGGCGCCAGCACAGGCCAAGCACGGTCGCCAGCGCCATGCCGTCGAGAAAGCCGTAGACGGAGGTCTCGGGCGTGTTGAGGTCGCCATGCTGGTCGGCCCAGATGATCGCATCGGCGCCCGCGCCGGCGACCGCACCGGCTGATGTCAGGCAGTTTCCAGCGAGCACGATGGGGAACCGTCCCCTGTCGATGGCAATGCGGACCTCGCCAGAGACGGCGTTGCAGACGGCGAAACCGGTGGCGATCTCGCGTTCCTGGTCGTCACCGACCCTGCCGATATCCGCGACCGCGACCTCGTGGCCGGCAATGGTCAGGGCGTCGACCAGGCCGCCTGCGATCAGCGCGTCCGGGCCCTGGCCCATGCCGCCGTGATAGTGGCCGCTGTCATAGGAGGCCAGGATGAGGGTGATTTTCACGATTTCGCCTCCGCCGCGGGCCGGCCCTGCAGGATCGCCAGCGCCTCGGCCGGATCGATGCGGCCGTCATAGAGCGCGCGGCCGGAAATTGCGCCTTCGAGCTTCCGTGCATCGGGCATCGTCATGCGCACGATGTCGGCGATCGAGGCGAGGCCGCCCGAAGCGATGACCGGGATCGACACGGCCTCGGCGAGGTCGATGGTGGCGTCCCAGTTGATGCCAGTCAGCACGCCGTCGCGATCGATGTCGGTGTAGATGATGGCGGCCACGCCGGCACCCTCGAATTTCCTCGCCAGTTCGACGACGCCGAGGCTCGACGCCTCGGCCCAGCCCTCGACGGCCACCTTGCCGCCCTTGGCGTCGATGCCGACGGCGACCTTGCCCGGGAAAGCCTTGCAGGCCTGCCTGACCAGGTCGGGATCGCGCACCGCCACCGTGCCGAGGATGACGCGGGCCAGCCCCCGGTCGAGCCAGTCCTCGATCTGGGCCAGCGTGCGGATGCCGCCGCCGAGCTGCACCGGGTTCTTCGTCGCCTTGAGGATGGCGCCGACCGCCGCGCTGTTGACGCTCTGGCCCTGGAAGGCGCCGTTGAGGTCGACGACGTGCAGCCATTGGAAACCCTGGTCCTCGAAGGCTTTTGCCTGCGCGGCGGGATCATCGTTGTAGATGGTCGCGGTCGCCATATCGCCCTGCTTCAGGCGCACGCATTTGCCGTCCTTGAGGTCGATGGCAGGAAACAGGATCACGATTCAAGCGCCTTCTTGCTCATGCTCTAGGGCCTCCAGCGCAGGAAATTGGTGATCAGCGCCAGGCCGAGCGCCTGGCTCTTTTCGGGATGGAACTGCGTGCCAACGAGATTGTCGCGGGCGACGGCCGCCGTCACCGGACCACCATAGTCGGCGACGGCCACAACCTCGTCCGGCTTTTTCGCGTCGAGATGGTAGGAATGGACGAAATAGGCGTGCAGCCCGTCTGGTCCGGTCGGGATGCCGGTAAACAGCGGGTGCTGGCGCCTGAGCTCGATCGTGTTCCAGCCGATCTGCGGGATCTTCAGCGCGGGATCAGTGGGTGTGATCTCCTTGACGTCGCCTGATATCCAGCCGAAGCCATGGGTGACGGTCTTTTCCAGGCCGCGCTCAGACATCAGCTGCATGCCGACGCAGATGCCGAGGAAGGGCCGGCCCTTGGCGATCGCGACGTCCTCGACCGCCTCCCACATGCCGTCGACGGCACGCAGGCCGGCCGCGCAGTCGGCATAGGCGCCGACGCCGGGCAGGACGATGCGGTCGGCGCTGCGCACCCGGTCGGCATCGGCCGTCAGGTCGATCTCGGCCGATATGCCGGCTTCGCGCGCGGCTCGCTCGAAGGCCTTGGTGGCCGAGCGCAGATTGCCCGAGCCGTAGTCGATGATTGCTACCCGCATGTCAGTGCCGTCCCGGTATGTGGGTCAGGCCCAGCGCCATGCCCGGCTGCGCCGGGCGCGCCAGGGCGGCATCGGGGACGATGCGCGGCGGCGGCGTGATTTCCTCCGCGTGCCCCTCGACCTCCAGCGCATAGCGGATGTCGGCATCGTCGAGCCGGCCGGCCTGAACCACGCCCCATTCATGCCAGCCGCGCCGGCGAAGGGCCGCGATGCGCAACCCCTGCCCTTCCAGGCCGACATAGAACGAAACCAGGAGCGACAGCAGCGAACTTGCCAATCCAAGGCCAAGGTTTTCCCCTGCCATCGAAAGCAGGCCCATGACGACGAAGGCAAGTCCGGCCTCGATCCACAGCCGGTGCCAGGCGAGCCATAGCGGCGGTACCAGCAGGCCGAGCCAGGTGAAGCCGTCGCGGATCAAGGCCGTTGCATCGACCTTCTCGCTGCGGCCGGGCGGTTGCATCACAACATAGGTGGCCATGGCCTATCCCTTCAACGATCCCTTGGTGGAGGGAACCGCGTCCGGCTGGCGCGGGTCGGGCTCGAGTGCGGCACGCAGCGCACGCGCCACCGCCTTGAAGCAGGTCTCGGCGATGTGGTGGTTGTTGGCGCCGTAATGGTTGGTGACATGCAGCGTGATGCCGGCATTCTGGGCCAGAGCCTGGAAGAATTCCCGCACCAGTTCGGTGTCGAAGGTGCCGATCTTGGGGGACGAGAAGGACACGTTCCAGACCAGGAACGGCCGGCCGGACACGTCGATCGCCGCGCGCGTCAGCGTCTCGTCCATGGCAAGGTCGATCGAGGCATAGCGCATGATGCCGCGCCGCTCGCCCAGTGCCTTGGTCAAGGCCTGGCCGAGCGCGATGCCGGTGTCCTCGACCGTGTGGTGGTCGTCTATGTGCAGGTCGCCCTTGGCCGTCACCGTCATGTCGATCAGCGAATGGCGCGAAAGCTGGTCGAGCATATGGTCGAAGAAGCCGACGCCCGTGGCGATATCGGATTTGCCCGAACCGTCGACATGGACCGACACCGAGATGTCGGTTTCCTTGGTCTTGCGGCTGGCTTCGGCGAAACGGGGCGCCATGACCTTGTCCTTGTCTCAGGGTTTCAAAGCTCCGCGGACGAGCTTCGAACATTCACCGGCTTGAAAACGAAAGCCTTCTATCAGCATGATCCGGCGATTGCCAGTTGCCTCGGACAGAGGTATCGGCCTTGCCGGAGGGGCGATTTGCAATCATTGGTCCCATGCATACATATGGCCGATAAAATCACTCGTACCGCGCCAATCGCCTTTTGGGATCGCGCGAATCGGAGCCAATAAATGTCTGATAATCTGACCATGCACGCCACGACCATCGTGACGGTGCGCAAGGGCAACAAGGTGGTGATCGCCGGCGACGGCCAGGTCAGCCTTGGCCAGACCATCATGAAGGGCAATGCCCGCAAGGTCCGCCGCATCGGCAAGGGGGGCAATGTGATCGCCGGTTTCGCCGGCGCTACCGCCGATGCCTTCACGCTGCTGGAACGGCTGGAAGCCAAGCTCGAACAATATCCCGACCAGCTGACGCGCGCCTGCGTCGAGCTCGCCAAGGACTGGCGCACCGACCGCTATCTGCGCCGGCTGGAGGCGATGATGCTGGTGGCCGACAAGTCGGTCTCGCTGGCGCTGACCGGCACCGGCGACGTGCTCGAACCCGAACATGGCGTCATGGCCATCGGTTCGGGCGGCAATTACGCGCTGGCCGCGGCGCGGGCGCTGATGGACTCCGACAAGGATGCCGAGGAGATCGCCCGCAAGGCGATGCAGATCGCCTCCGACATCTGCGTCTACACCAACAACAACTTCGTCGTCGAAACGCTCGATGCCGCTTGAGCAGGCCGTGCTCTACGATTTTCGGCCGGTGACGGAAAAAGACCTGCCGATGATCGCCGGCTGGCTTGCCGAACCGCATGTCGCGGAATGGTGGAACGACCCCGAGACGGAAATCGCCGAGATTCGCGATCATATCGACTCGATTTCGGTCGAGCCGCTGATCGTCGAACTCGACGGCAAACCGATCGCCTATCTGCAGAGCTACGACCCGCATCTGGAAGACGACCACCCCTATGCCGACCAGCCGTTCGGCACGCTCGGCATCGACCTGTCGATCGGCCCGCCGGAACTGGTCGGCCTCGGTCACGGCTCGGCGATCGTGCGGCAATTCGTCGAGCAGCTGTTCGAGGAAGGCGTGCCGCGCGTCATCATCGACCCCGACCCGGGCAATGCTCGGGCCATCCGGGCCTATGAAAAGGCTGGCTTTGTTGCCTTTGACACCAGAACATCGGAGTTCGGCCCGGCGTTGATGATGGCGCGCGACGCGCCGCAGGAGCCCGATTGATCAGCGCCGAAACACTCGACAAAGCAGTCGCGAGAGGTTTGATCTCGCAGACCCTGCGCGATCAGTTGGAGGCCATGGAACGCGCGGGCGCTCTCGCCCCCGAGGCCGGGCGCGCCGATGACGAGGGTGACGAGGAAAACCTGCGGCTGGTCGGCGGCGGCAACGATCTGTTCGTCACCGTGGGAACCGTTCTGCTTAGCGCCGGCTTCTTCTTTGTCCTCACCACCTTGCTTCCAGGCCAGACATTCTGGATCGCTGGCATCCTCGCGGTTTTCGCCTGGGGGCTCGCCGAAATTGTCACGCGTCAGCACCGGATGAAATTATCGTCGTCCGTGCTTGCCCTGATTTTCATGGCCGCCATTCTGGTCGCTCTGGCGCTACGGGTGGAGGCCAGCTTCGGCATACGCAAGCCGGAGACGATCTGGCAGCTATTGGCGTTGCGCCAGACGGCGTCCCGGGCCGGATATCTGTTCCTGGGCGGAGGAATAATTGCGGCGGCGATCTATTTCTGGCGCTTTCGCGTCCCCATCATTGCCGGGGCTATCGCCATCGCCTTCACACTGCTTGCCTTCCTGCAAACGGCGATAATCCTGTATGACAGTGTGACAACGGGCGCGATTGCGCCGCCACGCCTTGAGGATGTTCCCGAACTGCTCCGCGCGGCCCTCTACATGCCGCTGGTCTGCGGCCTGATCGTGTTCGCGACGGGTGTGGCTTTTGACATTTACGACAGGGATCGACGCAAGATCTGGTCCGATTGCGCCTTCTGGCTGCATGTCGTCTCGGCGCCTATGCTGGTGCATCCGCTCTTTATCATGGCAACCGGGCAGAACGTCGTATTCGGACATATCGCGCCGGACGCCAATGCAACCATCATGCTGGCGGTCCTGATCCTCGGCTTCCTCTATCTCGCGCTCGCCATAGACCGCCGTTCGCTTCTGGTTCCTACATTGGCTTACTTCGGCTCGCTGGGTATCTATTATCTGGTGAATTCAGCCTCCGATTCGACGGGTATCCCGCCTTTTGCCTTGATCCTGGTCGTTGTCGGCGCGCTGATTATTCTTTTCGGGGCTGGCTGGCAGCGTATTCGGCGGATTGTCGTCAAACCCACTTTGCCGGCGGCCGTGATCCGCCGGCTACCGCCGCTGAAGGCGTGACGGGCTTTGTGATGGTCGAGACGGCGACGCGGAAGAGGGGCAATAGGGCATGATCGCATCCGTCGGGGACAAAGAGCTCTCGGCCTACGAAAACAGCTGGCGGATGGGGTTGCTGATCGTTGCCGGCCTGATCATCGTCCAGGCCGTGACGCTCTATTTGATGGGCCACCCGCCGATCTGCACCTGCGGCTATGTCAAACTGTGGCACGGCGTGGTGAACAGCTCCGAGAATTCCCAGCACATTTCCGACTGGTACACTTTCTCGCACATCATCCACGGCTTCCTGTTCTATGCCCTGGCGAGGTTCCTCTTTCCGCGTTCGCCGATCGGCTTGCGGCTGGCCTTCGCCGTCCTCATCGAGGGCGGCTGGGAATTGCTGGAGAACAGCCCGTTCATCATCGACCGCTACCGCGCCGGCACCATCTCGCTCCACTATTATGGCGACAGCATCATCAATTCGGTGTCCGACACACTGGCCATGGTGCTGGGATTTGTGATGGCGCGAAGGCTACCTATATGGGTGATCGTCAGCCTCGCCATCCTCTTCGAACTGGGTACCGGCTATCTTATCCGGGACAATCTGACACTCAACGTGATCATGCTGCTGCATCCGTTCGAGGCCATCAAGCAGTGGCAAAGTGGAATTTAGTGATATGAGCACATTCTCCCCCCGCGAAATCGTTTCGGAACTCGACCGCTTCATCATCGGCCAGAAGGACGCCAAACGCGCCGTGGCCATCGCCTTGCGCAACCGCTGGCGCCGCCAGCAGCTGGAAGGCCAGATGCGCGAAGAGGTGATGCCGAAGAACATCCTGATGATCGGCCCGACCGGCGTCGGCAAGACCGAGATCTCGCGCCGCCTGGCGCGCCTTGCCGGCGCGCCCTTCGTCAAGGTCGAAGCGACCAAGTTCACCGAGGTCGGCTATGTCGGCCGTGACGTCGAGCAGATCATCCGTGACCTCGTCGAGATCGCCATCGGGCTCGTCCGCGAAAAGATGCGCGAGGACGTCAAGGCGCGCGCCCACATCAATGCAGAGGAACGCGTTCTGGAAGCGCTGGTCGGCAAGACCGCCAGCCCGGCGACGCGCGACTCTTTCCGCAAGAAGCTGCGCGACGGCGAGCTTGACGACAAGGAAATCGAGATCGAAGTGGCCGACACCGGCAATGGCGGCATGCCCGGCTTCGAGATTCCCGGCATGCCGGGCGCCAATATCGGCGTACTGAACATCAACGACATGCTGTCGAAGGCGATGGGCGGCAAGAAGACCAAGCTGCGCAAGACGACGGTAAAGGAATCCTACGATCTGCTGGTCAGCGACGAGTCCGACAAGCTGCTCGACCAGGACGAGGTGGTGCGCCGGGCGCTCGATGCCGCGGAAAACGACGGGATCGTCTTCCTCGACGAAATCGACAAGATCGCCGCCAGGTCCGACATTTCCGGCGGCCCTTCGCGCGAAGGCGTGCAGCGCGACCTGCTGCCGCTGGTCGAGGGCACCACGGTGGCGACCAAATACGGGCCGTTGAAGACGGATCACATCCTGTTCATCGCCTCGGGCGCGTTCCACGTCTCGAAGCCATCCGACCTGTTGCCGGAATTGCAGGGCCGCCTGCCGATTCGCGTAGAACTGCGGGCCTTGGAGAAGCAAGATTTCGTCCGCATCCTGACCGAGACGGAAGCGAGCCTGATCAAGCAATATATCGCGCTGATGAAGACCGAGGGTGTCGACCTGACCTTCACCGACGACGCCATCGATTCGCTGGCCGGCATTGCCGTCGACCTCAATGACAGCGTCGAGAACATCGGCGCCCGGCGGCTGCAGACGGTGATGGAGCGGGTGCTGGACGAAATTTCGTATGACGCGCCAGACCGCAACGGCACGTCGGTCACGATCGACGCCGCCTATGTGGAAAAGCATGTCGGCGACCTGTCGCGAAACACAGATTTGTCGCGATTCATCCTTTAAAGCACGGCACCGGTTGATCCGGCGCCGGTTCAGGCAGCCGGCAGAACAATCATGTGTGGCCAGATGGTACCATCTGGCCACCTTTCGACTTGCCGGGTGAAGGGGCTCTCGACTCGACCCAGAGCACTACCCTAGTTTGCGCGGCAATACCTCTAGGCGGCGGCGCATGAAAAAATTCATCCCAATCATTCTCGGCTTGATGCTGGCGGCGACGCTGTTGGCGGCTGAAGCAGCGACACTCGTGCCGCCGGGAAACCGCAATGCCGAGCAGCCCGACATTCCCGGCGCCTCGAGCCGGCGCACGCAGGCGACCAACACCACCTTCCAGGCGAAATACCGCAAGGTCTATGCCTTGCTGCAGAACGACCCCGATCTGCGCGGCAAGATCAAGAAGGCTGCCGCCGCTTATGGCATCGATCCGATGCATATCGTCGGCGCCATCGTCGGCGAACACACCTACAATGTTGACGCCTACGACCGGCTGCAGACCTATTACGTCAAGGCGATCTCCTATCTCTCCAGCAAGCTGTCCTTCGCCTATGACGGCGAGGACATCACCGATTTCGTGCAGCGGCCGGAATTCAAGAAATGCGCAGGGATGTCGGACAGCTACGACCTCTGGGAATGCCGCGAGCAGGTGTGGAACCATGCGTTTCGCGGCAAGAACGTCGGCGGCGAGGACTTTCCCGACGACCGATTCGGCGCCACCTTCTTCCAGCCCTATTATGCCGGCCAGACTTTTGGGCTCGGCCAGCTCAACCCGCTGACCGCGCTGCAGATGAGCGATCTCGTGCACAAGGTGTCGGGCCTGCCGAAGCTCGATGTCGGCGATCCCAATTCGGTCTACAAGACCATCATGGATCCGGACCTGACGCTGCCTTATGTCGCCGCGACGATCAGGAAATCGATCGATGCCTATAAGAGCATTGCCGGCTTCGACATTTCGGGCAATCCGGGTCTGACCGCGACACTCTACAATGTCGGCAATCCAGAGCAGCGCGCCGAAGCGCTGAAAGCGGAAAACGGCAGGCGTCGCGCCGCAGGCGAGCCGGAAAAACTGCCTGAGGAGAATTATTACGGCTGGCTGGTCAACGACAAGCTGCCGGAACTGAAGGCGCTGTTCTAGATCGTTTCACGCCGCCAGCAGCGACTTCAGCTTGACGGCCTGTGATCCCAGTGCTTCCGGTGCCGGGCTGGCGCGCTTGCCGATCAGCATTTCGGCCAGCCGGATGTCGCGGGCGACCGCATTGCCTGGGCCGATGCCGCTGGCCGCCACGAGCCTGCCGTCGTCATCCAGATGGAACAGGATGAAGGCGCCTTCACCGAGATCGCGTCGCACTGTGCCGCTGCCTTCGTCCGAAAGCCCTGCGATCTGCAAGGTGAGACCATACTGATCCGACCAGAACCACGGCACAGCCGCATGCGCCTCGCCGGCGCCGAGCATATTCCTTGCCGCCAGCGCACCTTGCTCCTGCGCATTGCGCCAGGCTTCGAGCCGCACACGGCGGCCGCCGTAGACTGCAAGCGGGAACGAACAGCAGTCGCCGGCAGCGAAGATGTCGGGATCACTGCTGCGCAGCTCGGCATCGACCGCAATGCCGTTGTCGATGGTCAGGCCGGCTTCGGCTGCGAGCCCGGTCACCGGCACCGCGCCGATGCCGATAATGACGAGGTCGGCTGATATTTCGCGCCCGCCGGCGAGCGTCACGCGCACCTCCTTGCCGTCGTCGGCGATGGAGGCGATGCCATCGCCGCACAGTATGTCGACGCCTTCGGCGATGTGCGCCTGATGGATGATTTCGGCGATCTCGGCCGGCACGCCGCGCATCAGGATGCGCGGCTGCGCCTCGATGATGGTGACCGCAGCGCCGAGCTTGCGGGCCGCCGCGGCGAGTTCGAGGCCAATGAAGCCGCCGCCGACAATGGTGATACGGTTGCCGGCGCTGAGATGGGCGCGAATGGCCAGCGCATCGGCGAAGGTTCTGAGATACACGCAGCGCGCGCCAAGGCCCGGCATCGGCAGTTTGCGCGGGGCCGAGCCGGTGGCCAGCAGGAGCTTGTCGTATGGCAGTACCGAACCGTTGGACAGGCGCACCCTATGCGCCGCACGATCGATCGCCACGGCCTGGACGGAATGGGTATGCCGGATCGACTTCTCGGCCAGCACCGCGTCGCTGGCGATCGCCTTGATTTCGGGCGCATCGCTGGCCATCGCCTCCTTGGACAGAGGCGGGCGCTCGTAGGGCAGATGCGGTTCGTCGCCGACCAGCGTCACCGGCCCCTCATAACCGAGATCGCGCAGCGTGAGCGCTGCCCGCCCGCCGCATTCGCCGGCGCCGATGATGACCATTCCCCGCGCCATCCCCATCATCCGACCTGAACGAGGACTTTGCCGGCGTCGACCTTGACCGGATAGGTTTTTAGGTTGACGCAGACCGGGGCGCCCCTGGCCGCGCCGGTCTTGTAGTTGAAGCGGCCATTGTGCTTGGGGCATTCGATGATGTCGTCCATCACCAGACCGTCGGCGAGGTGTACCTTCTCATGCGTGCAAAGCCCGTCCGTGGCGAAATATTCGTCGTCTGGGCTGCGATAGATGGCGAAGGTGCGCCCGCCATGATCGAAGCGCATCACATCCTCTTCATCGATGTCGTCGGCAGCACAGGCCTCGACCCAGTCGCTCATTCGGTCCTCCCCGTAAAAATGGATTCGCCGCGATCATTCCGCAGCGGCGGCGACGGCGTCGCCGTGGAATTCCTCGCGGTACGGCCGGGCGGTCGGCGGCAGTTCGCGCTTGAGGAAATAGTCCTCGTTGCGCAACTGGCGCAGGAAGGCCGGGATCATCTCGCGGTAGCCGGCCAGGATCGACGGTGTCGGCGCCGGCAGATCGTGCTTGATCAGTTCGTGCAGCTTCGGCAGCGCATGGTAGGGCACCATCGGGAACATGTGATGCTCGACATGATAGTTCATGTTCCAGTAGATGAAGCGGCTGATCGGGTTCATGTAGACGGTACGGCTGTTCAGCCGGTGATCGATGACATTGTCGGCCAGGCCGCCATGCTGCAGCAGACCGACCATGACGTGATGCCAGGCGCCATAGAGCCTGGGCAGGCCGACCAGCATCAAAGGCAGGAACGAGCCGGAATAGACCGCCAAGCCGATGGTTGCGGCATAGATCGCCGTCCAGATGCGGGCGATGCGGATCGCCTTGCCCTGTTCCTGCTCGGGAATGAAGGTCTTTTCGGCGGCGCTGATGTTGCCGGCGGCGTTGCGCAGCATGTCCGACATCGCATGCCAGGCGTCGAGGACACCGACAAAGCCGAGGAGCGCGCGCACCAGGTCCGGCGGCCGCATGACCGAGATTTCGGGGTCGCGGCCGACGATGATGGTGTCGGTGTGGTGGCGCGTGTGGCTCCAGCGCCAGGTCACCGGATTGCGCATGATCATGAAGCAGGCGATCTGATAGATCGCATCATTCATCCACTGCGTCCGGAACGCCGTGCCGTGCCCGCATTCGTGCCAGCGGGAATCCGTCGATGAACCGTAGAGGACGCCATAGACGAAGAAGAACGGTACGCACCACCAACTGCCCCAGAACCAGGCGCCGCCGGCGCCGCTGGCGATGAGCGCGGCGAGCCAGATCGCGGTGTCGCGGATCGCCGGCCCGTCGGAGCGCTGCATCAGCTCCTTCATCTGCTTGCGGGGCACGTCGGTGTGATACCACTCGGCCGCCGACAGGCCGTTTTCCACGGCGAGTTTGGCGTCGCGGCCGATCAGGCTGTAGTCCCGCCGGGACGGCGCAGTGGTCATGATTGCCTCCTCGGCAAGGCACTCGTCCAAGCGAATGCCGGTTGCCCATATGCCTTCCAGCCTGAAAATACCGTTTGCTCGTGATAGACTCAATCTCACAAAGATAGTTTCTATCATTTCCTATCAGAATGATGTATCAATGCTCGGCAGTCGAACGAGGACGATCATGGCGAAACGGCCGACTATATCGGATCTGGCGCGCATCTCCGGCGTCAGCGTCGCCACGGTGGACCGCGTACTCAACAATCGCCTGCCGGTGCGCGAGGAGACCGCGCGGCGCGTCTATGAGACCGCGACCGAGATCGGCTACCATGCGGCCGGCCTGATCAAACAGCGGATGCGCCATGAACTGCCGGAGTACCGGCTCGGCTTCCTGCTTTTGCGAGGCAACGATGTCTTCTACGGCGATTTCGCAGCGGAGCTCGAACTGGCGGTGTCGCAGTCGCAGAGGTTCCGCGGCGCCGCAACCATCGACTTCGCCAGTTCCCTGGTCCCCGACGAGATCGCCGCCCAGATGCGCAAGCTGGCGGCGAAATCGAGGGCCATCGCCGTTGTCGGCCCGGACCACCCGACCCTGACGGCGGCCGTCGAGGCGTTGAAGGCGCGGGGACAACCGGTCTTCTCGCTGCTGTCCGACTTTGCCGCCGGTATCCGCGAGGGCTATGTCGGCCTCGACAACCGCAAGGTCGGTCGTACCGCGGCCTGGATGATCGCCAAAGCAGCGCGGCAGCCCGGCAAAGTCGCCCTCTTCGTCGGCAGCCATCGCTTCCATGGCCACGAATTGCGCGAGATCGGCTTCCGCTCTTTCTTTCGCGAGCATGCACCCGACTTCAGCGTGCTGGAAACGCTGGTCAACCTGGAAGCGAACCAGGTAACCCATGATGCGATGATCGATCTTCTGGCGCGCTATCCGGATCTTGCCGGCTGCTACGTCGCGGGCGGCGGCATGGAAGGCGCGGTCTCGGCGCTGCGGGCAGCAAGGCCCGTAAATATGCCGGTGGTGGTCTGCAACGAGATCAACGCCGAGTCGCGCGCGGCACTCGCCGACAACATCCTCACCATGGTGATCTCGACGCCGCTGGCCGCTCTGTGCCGCGAGTTGGTCGATCGGATGGTGCATGCCATCGAAACCGGCGCGGCCAACGCGCCTGGCCAGACCTTCCTGCCCTTCGACATCTATCTGCCGGAAAATATCTGAGCTTTCCCGGGCGGGAGCAACCGCCAGAATGATAGAATCCATCAGAGCGATCCGAAAATCCGGCGGCAGGCCGCGGAATCGCCCTTGACGTTCCGCTGGAATGGAATAAATATTTCACCCACTGTACATTTTGGTTCTTTCGTTCCGGAACGTCTGTTTCAGACAGAGGGTTGGGTTCCAGCCCAAGCAGGGAATGCCCACGGAGCGAAGCGATATCAGGGAGAGATTCCCCGGGGAGATCGGGGATTCCGGATAAATCGGTGCAACCGGACACCAAAAGTGGAGGAGAGATACAATGAAGAAACTGCTTTTGGGCGTCGCTTTCGCGGCGCTGATGAGTTCATCGGCTTTTGCCGCCAAGATCGGCGTATCGATGGCCAAGTTCGACGACAACTTCCTCACCGTGCTGCGCAACGGGATGATCGCCCAGGCCAAGGGCATGAGCGGCGTCGAGTTGCAGGTCGAAGACGCACAGAACGACGTTGCCAAGCAGCTCGACCAGATCAAGAACTTCGCCGCATCGGGCGTCGACGCGATCATCGTCAACCCGGTCGACACCTCGGCCACACAGGCGATGTCGGATGCTGCCGCCGCCGCCAAGATTCCGCTGGTCTATGTCAACCGCGAGCCGGTCAATGTGAACTCGCTGCCCGACAACCAGGCCTTCGTCGCCTCGAACGAAGCCGATTCCGGCACGCTCGAGACCAAGGAAGTCTGCCGTCTGTTCAAGGAAGCCGGCAAGAAGGAAGCCAATGTCTATGTGATCATGGGCGAGCTTTCCAACCAGGCTGCCGTGCAGCGCACCAAGGACATTGAAGAGGTGATCGCGACGCCGGACTGCAGCTTCATCAAGATCATCGACAAGCAGACCTCGAACTGGGATCGCGACCAAGCGCAGAACCTGATGACCAACTGGCTGTCGACCGGCAAGAAGTTCGACGGCGTCATCGCCAACAATGACGAAAGCGCCATCGGCGCCATCCAGGCGATGAAGGCCGCCAACATCGACATGAAGGCGGTTGTCGTCGGCGGCGTCGACGCCACGCAGGATGCCCTTGCCGCCATGCAGGCCGGCGACCTCGACGCAACCGTGTTCCAGGACGCGGCCGGCCAGGGCGCGGGCGCGCTGGATGCGGCGCTGAAACTGTCCAAGGGCGAGAAGGTCGAGCACAAGGTCTATGTGCCGTTCCAGCTTGTGACCCCGGCGAACATCGACAAGTTCCTGAAGAAGAACTGAGCCGCGGATATCGAGAGCGGCGCTGCACAGGCAGCGCCGCTCCCCCTTCCCTCGGCGCCTGAAGGCGCTCGAGGCGCGACCGTGGCTGACGGAGGATAGAAGATTGGCACAGACATCTCATGGCGTCGGAGGGCTCACCTACGATGCGAAGAAGCGCACATGGCCGGCCGAATTCAATGTCTTCCTGGCGCTCGTCATTCTCGTCGTCATCTTCGAACTGATCGGCCGCATCTTTCTCGGCGACAGTTTCCTGTTCAACACCCGCAGCGACGTCTCGGGGATCTTCAACGAGGCACGCCTGCAGATCATAATCCTGCAGGTGTCGATCGTCGGCATCATCGCCATCGGCGTGACGCAGGTGATCATTTGCGGCGGCATCGACCTGTCTTCCGGTTCGATCGTCGGCGCGACCGCGATGATCGCCATGAGTTTCGCCCAGGTGGCGACGGTCAACGGCAATCCCAACCCCAAGGCGATGTTTCTGGCGCAAGGCTGGACCGACCTGCCCGTCATCGTGCCGCTGCTGGTGGCGATCGGCTGCGGCCTGCTCGCAGGTCTGGTCAACGGTGCCTTGATCGCCTACACGCGCATCCCACCGTTCATCGCCACGCTCGGCATGATGGTGACCGCGCGCGGCATCGCCAAATGGTGGTCGAAGGGCCAGCCGATCTCGTTTCCCACCGACAGTTTCGCGGCGATCGGCAAGGGCCTGATGCCCGTCATCATCTTCCTGTCGCTGGCCGTGCTGTTCCAGCTCATCATGACCTACACGCGCTACGGCAAGCATTGTTACGCAATTGGCTCCAATGAGGATGCCGCACGCATGTCCGGCATCAAGATCGCCAACCACAAGATCCTGGTCTATGTCATCGCCGGCATTCTCGCCTCGCTCGCCGCCGTGGTGCTCTGCTCCAAGAACCTAACCGCCCAGGCCGGCATGGGCGTGATGTACGAACTCGACGCCATCGCCATGGCGGTCATAGGCGGCGTCTCGCTGTCGGGCGGCCGCGGCTCGGTCATCGGTACGGTGATCGGCTCGCTGATCTTCGGCGTCATCATCTCCGGCTTCACCTTCCTGCGCCTCGACGCCTACTACCAAGAGATGGTCAAGGGCGTGATCATCGTCGGTGCGGTCGTTCTCGACCAGTGGCGCCAACGCCTGCGGGCATTGAGGGCTTGACCATGTCAGACATCGTGTTGAAAACCGAAAACCTGACCAAGCGCTATGGCGGCGTGCATGCGCTGGAAGGCGCCAACTTCGAGCTGCGCAAGGGCGAGCATGTCGCCATCATGGGCGACAATGGCGCAGGCAAATCGACCTTCGTGCGCCAGATCACCGCTGTCGAGCAACGTACCAGCGGCCAGATCTGGTTCGACGGCAAGGAGGTGAATTTCACCGGCCCGATCGCGGCGCGCGAGGCCGGCATCGAGACGGTGTTCCAGAACCTGGCGCTGGCCGACGATCTCGACGTGCCGTCGAACCTTTTCCTCGGTCGCGAAAAGGTGCTGTTCAATCTCGGACCTTTCTCGATCCTCGACCGCAAATACATGCGCAAGGCGACCGAAGCGGCGCTGGTGCGCACCGCGGTGAAGATCCCCAACCTTTCCAACACCATCCGCCACATGTCCGGCGGCCAGCGCCAGTGCGTGGCGATCGCCCGGACCGCGACCTTCGCCTCTAAGCTGATCATCATGGACGAGCCGACCGCCGCACTCGGCGTGCAGGAGACGGCGCAGGTCGAAAACATCATCCGCACGCTGAAGGACAATGGCGAGCCGCTGATCCTGATCAGCCACAATATGCGCCAGGTGTTCGACCTGTGCGACCGCATCGTGGTGTTCCGGCGCGGCCGCATCGTCGCCAATCTGCGCAAGGAAAACACGGACGGCCAGGACATCGTGTCCTACATCACCGGCGCCAAGACCGGGGAGGCGGAACTCGCGGCCTAGGCGGGAGGGGTCACCCGCTTCCGGGACGATCTGCCGCGCCAGGAAAATACCCCAGCCACCTTTCCCTGACGGGAAGGTGCGGACACAACTCTCTCGAACCCATCCCTCAGAGGAAATATCCATGACTGTTCGTTTCGCCCTCCTCGGTGCCGGCCGCATCGGCAAGGTCCACGCCCGCGCTGTCGGCTCCAACCCCGATGCAAAACTGGTGGCGGTGGCCGATGCCTTCGAGAAGGCGGCAAAAGAGCTGGCGAGTGCCTATGGCGCCGAGGTGCGCACCATCGACGCCATCGAGAAATCCAAGGATATCGACGCCGTCGTCATCTGCACGCCGACCGACACCCATGCCGATCTGATCGAGCGTTTCGCCAAGGCCGGCAAGGCGATCTTCTGCGAGAAGCCGATCGACCTGAACGTCAAGCGCGTCGAGAAATGCCTGGCCGTGGTCGAGAAGGCCAAGGCGACGCTGATGGTCGGCTTCAACCGCCGCTTCGATCCCCACTTCGCCGCCGTGCGCAAGGCAATCGACGACGGCGCCATCGGCACGGTTGAGATGGTCACCATCACCTCGCGCGATCCGGGTGCGCCGCCGATCGACTACATCAAGCGCTCGGGCGGCATCTTCCGCGACATGACCATCCATGATTTCGACATGGCGCGCTTCCTGCTCGGCGAGGAGCCGGTGGCGGTCTCCGCGCACGCTTCGGTGCTGGTCGACAAGAAGATTGGCGAGGCCGGGGATTTCGATAGCGTCAGCGTCATCCTGGAGACGGCTTCCGGCAAGCAGGCCGTGATCTCCAATTCGCGCCGCGCCACCTATGGCTACGACCAGCGCATCGAGGTGCATGGTTCGAAAGGCATGATCGCGGCGGAAAACCAGCGGCCGGTTTCGATCGAACTGGCCAATGAGAAGGGCTATATGCGCCCGCCGCTGCACGACTTCTTCATGACCCGCTATCTCGACGCCTATGCCATCGAGATTGCCTCGTTCATCGCCGCCGCGACGTCCGGCAAGAAGGCGGCGCCGAGCGGCGCCGACGGCCTGGTGGCGCTGAAGCTAGCGGATGCGGCGCTGAAGTCGGCAACGACAGGCAAGACCGTTCGTCTCGACAAGTAAGAACCGGAAATCGGACCCAAGCCAAAGGAGCAAAGCGATGAGCGCATCCGCCGATCGCAATTCACAGACACGCGCCATCGTTACCGGCGGGGCGCAAGGCATCGGCTTCGCCGTCGCCGAAGCGCTGGCCGACGAAGGCTGCCGGGCATTGGCGCTCATCGGCCGGTCGCAGGAGAAGGGGGACAAGGCCGTCGCCCACTTCAAAAAGGCCGGCGTCGACGCGATCTTCATCAGCGCCGACGTTTCGAAGGTGGCGGACTGCAAGCGCGCGGTGGCGACCGCGCTCGCGCATTTCGGCACGCTGAACGCGCTGGTCAACGCCGCCGCCACCTCGGCGCGCGGCTCACTGGTCGAAACCACGGAAGAGCTTTTCGACCAGATCTTCGAAACCAATGTGCGCGGACCCTTCTTCCTGATGCAGGGGCTGGTCGCGCATCTCTTGGAGCGCAAGGCCCCGGGCTCGATCGTCAACGTGCTGTCGATGTCGGCGCATGCCGGCCAGTCCTTCCTGACGCCCTATTCGACCAGCAAGGGCGCGCTGATGACGCTGACCAAGAACGTCGCCAATGCCTATCGCTTCAACCGCATCCGCTGCAACGCCGTGCTGCCCGGCTGGATGGATACCGAGGGCGAAGACATCGTGCAGAAGAAATGGCACGACGCCCCGGACGACTGGCTGGCGAAGGCCGAGGCCGCGCAGCCGATGGGCCAGTTGGTCAAGCCGGACCAGCTTGCGCGGCTGATCAGCTACATGGTCAGCCCGCAATCGGGCGTCATGACCGGGTCGTTGGTCGACTACGACCAGAGTGTTGCGGGGTCGTCGCCGGAGTAGCAGCGAGCTGAGCAAACGGTCCTCACTTCGTCATCCATGGGCGGAGCAAGGGGCGAAGCGACGCGGCGCAGATCCCTTGGGCTGCTCCGCAGCCCAAGGGACCCATGCCGGGACTCTTGAGCAACGCTGCGGTGCAGAATTCTGCTCAGTTGCGCTCCACGGCCAAGGTCACGAAATGGATCCCAGGGTCTTCGCGACGCCGCTTCGCGGCTGCTCCAGGGATGACGAAATCGGGGACTTCGACCTTCGGGAGTCGTCAAGGGGGACGTGACAAACGCCCCGGCTTCGACTATATGAGCCGCATGATCCACCTGTCCGCCACCTATTGGTACTTTAGCAGCTCGCTGGCGGCGGGAGGATTGCGCTCGATCTGAAGATTGCAGCAACAAGATCCGAACAGCCGCCAGACCTGGCGGCTTTTTTGTTTCAGCCGGCAGGTCTCCTAACAGGAGCAGAAAGCCGTGTTGACCACCACAGACGACCTCCGGGTCAAGGAAATCCGAGAACTGAGCACGCCGGACCAGGTGATGCGGGAGATCCCGCGCACGCTGACGGCGACGCGCACCGTGAGCGCCTCACGCAACGCCATCCATGCTATTCTGAACGGCACCGACGACCGGTTGCTTGTCGTCGTCGGACCTTGTTCGATCCACGATCCGGTCGCGGCCGTTGACTATGCCAGCCGTCTGGCGGCGCTGCGCGAGACCCTGTCCGACCGGCTCGAGATCGTCATGCGGGTGTATTTCGAGAAGCCGCGCACAACGGTCGGCTGGAAGGGCCTGATCAACGATCCCGACCTCGACGGCAGCTTCAACATCGACAAAGGGCTGCGGATGGCGCGCAATGTGCTGTCGGCCGTCAACAATCTCGGCCTGCCGGCGGCGACCGAATTCCTCGACATGACCACGCCGCAATACATTGCCGACCTCGTCGCCTGGGGCGCCATCGGCGCGCGCACGACCGAGAGCCAGATCCACCGCGAGCTGGCCTCGGGCCTGTCCTGCCCGGTCGGCTTCAAGAACGGCACCGACGGCAATCTCAGGATCGCCGGGGAGGCGGTGAAATCGGCCGCCCAGCCACATCATTTCATGGCGGTGACCAAGGGCGGACGCAGCGGCATAGCCACGACCACAGGCAATGAGGACTGCCACGTCATCCTGCGCGGCGGCGTCCAGCCCAACTATGACGCGGCGAGCGTCGAGGCGGCCTCGGTCGAACTCGCCCGCATCGGTGTCGCGCCGCGGCTGATGATCGACGTCAGCCACGCCAACTCGGCCAAGAAGCCGGAGAACCAGCCGAAGGTGGCGGCCGATGTGGCCGGCCAGGTGGCGGCGGGCGACGAGCGCATTATCGGCCTGATGATCGAGAGCAATCTCGTCGCCGGCCGGCAGGACGTGGTGCCCGGCAAGCCGCTGGTCTATGGCCAGAGCATCACCGATGGCTGCATCGACTGGGCGACCACCGAGACCGTGCTGCACGGCCTTGCCGGTGCCGTCGAGTGGCGCCGGTCGGCACGCCGCGCCATGCTGGAAAGCCGGCAGGGCGCCGCCTGATCCGATGACGATGTGGGAGGGGCGGCGCTGGAGCATGATCCCGAAAAGTGGAAACCGGTTTTCTCGGACAAACGGTTTCCGTTTGTCCAGAGATCATGCTCCAACAAAGGGCAGATTACGCCGCCCTCAGCCCTTCCCAGGCGGTGAATACCGAGACCGCAAAGAGCAACAGCCCGGCCGCCCGGCCGGCAAGAATGGTCGCCCGCGGATTGGCGATCAAAAGCTTGCGGCTGCGCCCGGCGGTGATGGCAAGCCCACCATAGATCGCGGCCTGCGTCAGCACCGTCATCAACCCCATCACGGTCGCCTGCACCCAGATCGGGCCGTAGTCCGGCTTGAGGAACTGCGGATAGACGGCAAGCACGAACAGATAGGCCTTCGGGTTGATCAGGCAAGTCACCAGCCCCTGGCGAAACGCCTTCCACGCCGAGCGGCTGCCGACAGGCCCGTCATGACCGACGGTTATGGAGCTGCGCATCAGCGTGATGCCGATGAAGGCCATGTAGGCGGCGCCGGCAATCAGCAGCGGCTTGAACAGGATCGGCACGAAATGCATGAGAAGGCCAACGCCAATCGCCCCGTTCAGCGTGTGCACCATGCCGCCGACCATGATGCCGCCGGTCGCGGCCAGGCCCCTGTCGCGGCCGCCGGTCAGTGCATTGGCCAAGACGAACAGCATGTCCATGCCCGGAACGGCGATGATGCCGAACAGCAGGATAAAGAAAAGCCAGAGATTTTCCGCGTAACCCATGTCAGTTGCCTGTCGCCTTGTCCCACCAAGCCGCAGCGGAACCTGTTGATTTTCAATTCGATAGGCAGTCCTATAGGTCGACCCAACTGACAATGGTGTGTCAGTTGCGGCCGGAACGTGGTGAGGAAAATGCGCAAGGCGTCACGCCTGTTCGAGATCATCCAGATCCTGCGGCTGGCGCGGCAGCCGGTGACGGCCGCCATGATCGCCGAGCATTTGGAAGTGACGATCCGATCGATCTATCGCGACATCGCCGCACTTCAGGCGATGCGCGTGCCGATCGAAGGCGGGCGCGGCATCGGCTATATCTTGCGCCCCGGTTTCGACCTGCCGCCGCTGATGTTCTCGATCGAGGAGATGGAGGCGATCGTGCTGTCGCTGGCGCTGCTGGAGCGCACGGGCGACGACGAGCTCAAGCAGGCGGCCAAGCGCGTCAGCAGCAAGATCGCCGGCGCGGTGCCGCCGCCGCTGCGCCAGACATTCGACGCCAATGCGCTGCATGCCTGGGGTTTTTCCGCGCCCTCGGCTGGCACGATCAACCTGGCGCTGGTGCGGCGCGCCATCCGCGACGAGGAGAAGCTCGATCTCTCCTACCGCGACGAACTTGGCCGCGCCTCCGAGCGCCTGATCCGCCCGATCGCGCTAATCTACTACGCCGAAACCGCCAACATCGTCGCCTGGTGCGAGTTGCGTCAGGCGATCCGCAATTTCCGCAGCGACCGCATCGAGGATTGCCAGCCGACCGGGTTGCGGTTCAAGGGCGAAGGCGATCGGTTGCGACAGATCTGGGTGGACGGCTGGGAGACCCCGGCTGTCGGCGGGTAAGGCGAGAGGGAGCTACCGCACATCCACCCAGCGCTTGTCCTCGAAGGAGCGTGCCATGGCATGCACGGTGCGCTCGATCTCCAGTCCCTCGGCGAATTCGATGAGGCGCGCCGGCCTGCCGGCAAGCCGCGTCAGCAATTCGTGGCACTCGATGATCTTGAGGTCGTTGAAGCCCAGGCCATGGCCGGGCGCCGGCAGGAAGGCGTCGTAGGGCTTGTGGTGCGGTGCCACCAGGATGGTACGGTAGCCCTGTTCGGTCGGGCGGTCCGCGGTGAGATAGAGCTGCAATTCGTTCATCCGCTCCTGGTCGAACAGGATCGAGCCCTTCGAGCCGAAGATCTGGATGGCGATGCGGCCCTTGCGGCCCCAGGCCGAGCGATTGACCTGCAGCGTGCCGGCAATGCCGTTTTCCAGATGCATCAGGACGCTCGCTATATCATAGGTCTCGACCGCGCGGCGTCCGCCGCCGGCGAGCTTGCGGTCGGCGTAGGGCTTGGCCATGTCGCAGATGACGCTGGCGACGCGGCCGAACAGGACCGAGACCAGCGACAGCGGATGCACGGCGAAATCGTCGAGCGCGCCATAGCCGGACGCGGCCTCGTGCTTCCAGAAGAACAGCGCCTCGGGATCGGCCATGAAATCCTCATCCATCTCGATGCGCAGATGGTTGACCTCGCCGATGATCTTCTCGTCGAGCAGCGCGCCGATGTGACGGATGGCCGGGCTCTGGATGTAGTTGTAGCCCAGTGCGGCGACCTTGCCAGATTTCCTGGCCGCTGCCGCCATCGCCTCGGCTTCGGCAAAGCTCGGTGCCATCGGCTTTTCGCACCACAGATGCTTGCCGGCCTGGAGAATGGCGATGGCCATTTCCGGATGGAACTGGTTGGGCGTGGTCAGGGAGACGATGTCGACCTCGGGATCGTTGACGACGGCGCGCCAGTTGCCTGAGGCCCTGGCAAAGCCGAACTCGCCGGCCTTGCGCCGGGCAAGCTCCTCATTGACCTCACCGAGATGGACGAGCCGGGGCTTGGCGACATCCGGAAAGACCGCGCCGACGGCACTCCACGCGATGGCGTGGCATTTGCCCATGAAACCCGTGCCGATAAGACCGACGCCGACCATTTTCCGTTTCCTCCGCTGCCTGAAGCACTGCGTGGATGAATTAGTCCATTTTCTCTGGAAATGGAATGTCTGCCTCATTTTTTATGGCGTTCTTGCGCAGGCTCGCTATGATGGGGCAGAGAGGACGCTTCACGGATGAGCTTGGACGGGCCGACGATGGACGAACGGATACCTCGCGACTTCGAGACGCTGCGCGCCACCATCCTCGACCGGCGCGAAAGCCTGCCGAAGCGCATCGCCCAGATCGCCGCCTACGCGCTCGACAATCCCGACGACATCGCCTTTGGCACCGCCGCCAGCATCGCCGCCTCGGCCGGCGTGCAGCCCTCAACCCTGATCCGCTTTGCCCAGCAGCTCGGTTTCGACGGCTTCACCAGCCTGCAGCAAGTGTTCCGCGAGCGGCTGCGCGAGCGCAACTCATCCTATGACGAGCGGCTACAGGCGCTGCGCGCCAAGGCCGAGGGTGGCGCCGGCCACCGGGCGATCTTCGACGGATTCGTCGCCGCCGCCAGCACCTCGCTCGACGACATTTCGCGCACGCTGGATGACGCGCATCTGGAAGACGCGATTTCGCTGCTGGCGAAGGCTCAGACCATCTATGTCTTGGCCAAGCGGCGCTCCTATCCGGTGGCGACCTATATCGCCTATGCGCTGGGCAAGCTGAAAATCCGCAACCAGTTGATCGAATCGGCCGCCGGCCTGAACGCCGAGATGATCGCCTTCGCCACGCCGGCGGACGCCGTCATCGCCATCTCCTTCTCGCCCTATGCGCCGGCCACCATCGAGGAAGCACGCACCATTTCCGAACAGGGCGTGCCGATCGTCGCCATCACCGACAGCTCGTTTTCGCCACTCGCCCAGTTCGCCAGGGTCTGGTTCGAGGTTGCCGAGGCGGATTTCGCCGGCTTCCGTTCGCTGTCGGCGACGATGGCGCTGGCCATGGCGCTGACCGTCGGCGTCGGCGAGAAGCGGCGCGATATGGGCCGCAAGCGCAAAGGCTGATCGGGCACCCTTTCTTGTTTGACCATGATCTTTTCCGAAAACCGGCAGCCACTTTTCGCTTACGCGGTCCCTTGGTTCGGGATCACGGGCAGGCAATTTTAGACGAAGGAATGCTCATTCCATATTGACTATGGATTGGAATTATTATTTCATATTCCCGGCACCACGCTGCCGCTCGCGCGTGTTACCCAAACAATGTTGTTCCTGACAACAAGACTGACGGGAGGATCCAATGAGCGAAGCCGTGGACGCCAAACAGGTGCCGCTCGACGTCATCACCATCGGTCGCGCTTCCGTCGACCTCTATGGCCAGCAGATCGGCTCGCGGCTGGAGGACATCACCTCCTTCGCCAAGTCGGTCGGTGGCTGCCCGGCCAACATTTCGGTCGGCACGGCGCGGCTCGGCCTGCGTTCGGCGCTGCTGACGCGTGTCGGCGACGAGCAGATGGGCCGCTTCATCCGCGAACAGCTGAAGCGTGAAGGCGTCAACACCGACGGGCTGAAGACCGACAAGGAGCGGCTGACCGCCCTAGTGCTGCTTTCGGTCGAGAGCGAAGGCGTTTCGCCGATGATCTTCTACCGTTCGGACTGCGCCGACATGGCGCTGGCGCCGGAAGACATTGACGAGGCCTTCATCGCTTCGGCGCGTTCGATCGTCGTCACCGGCACGCATTTTTCGCGCCCCAACAGCGACGCCGCCCAGCGCAAGGCGATCCGCATCATGAAAGCCAAGGGCGGCAAGGTTGTCTTCGACATCGACTATCGGCCCAATCTGTGGGGCCTCGCCGGCCATGCCGAAGGCTTCGAGCGCTACGTCAAATCGGACCGGGTCTCGGCCCAGCTGAAGACGGTTCTGCCCGATTGCGATCTCATCGTCGGCACCGAGGAAGAGATCATGATCGCCTCGGGCGCCGACGACTGCCTGAGCGCGCTGAAGACGATCCGCGCGCTGTCGTCGGCCACCATCGTGCTGAAACGCGGCGCCATGGGCTGCATCGTCTATGACGGACCGATCAGCGACGATCTGGAAGACGGTGTCGTCGGCAAGGGTTTTCCGATCGAGATCTACAATGTGCTGGGCGCCGGCGACGCCTTCATGTCCGGCTTCCTGCGCGGCTGGCTGGGTGGCGAAGACCATGCGACGGCAGCGACCTGGGCCAATGCCTGCGGCGCATTCGCCGTGTCGCGGCTGCTGTGCGCGCCGGAATATCCGACCTTCGAGGAGCTGCAGTTCTTCCTCAAGAACGGCAGCAAATACAGGGCGCTGCGCAAGGACGAGGCGATCAACCATATCCATTGGGCAACCACCCGGCGGCGCGACATCCCGTCGCTGATGGCGCTCGCCTGCGACCACCGCGTGCAGCTCGAGGACGTGGCTGCGAAGGCCGGTGCCGATCCGGCGCGCATCCGCGATTTCAAGGTGCTGGCGGTCAAGGCAGCGGCGAAGGTCGCTGCCGGCCGTGACGGCTACGGCATGCTGATCGACGAGAAACATGGCCGCGAGGCGATGTTCGAATTCGCCGGGCATCCCTTCGCCTGGCTCGGCCGTCCTGTCGAATTGCCGGGCTCGCGGCCGCTGCGCTTCGAATTCTCGCAGGATATCGGCTCGCAGTTGGTGGAATGGCCGGTCGATCACTGCATCAAGTGCCTGTGCTTCTACCATCCCGACGATCCGGCGGCCTTGAAGGAAGAACAGCAGCAGAAATTGCGCGCGCTGTTCGAGGCGGCGCGGAAAGTCGGCCGGGAACTTCTCATCGAGATCATCGCGGGCAAGCACGGCAAGCTCGACGACACGACCATTCCGCGCGCGCTGGAAGAGCTCTATGCGCTCGGCATCAAGCCGGACTGGTGGAAGCTCGAGCCGCAGGCGTCGAGCGGCGCCTGGGCGAGGATCGAAGCGGTGATCCTGAAGCATGATCCGTGGTGCCGTGGCATCGTGCTGCTTGGCCTGGAAGCGCCGCAGGACGAGTTGGAGGCAGCTTTCGCCGCCACCGCCAAGGCGCCGATCGTCAAGGGTTTCGCCGTCGGCCGCACCATCTTCGTCCATGCGGCTGAGGAGTGGCTGGCCGGCAGGATGTCGGATGACGAGGCTGTCGCCGACATGGCCTCGCGCTTCGAACAGTTGACCGAGGCGTGGCTTGCCGCGCGCGGCCGCAAGGCGGCATAAGAAGGCGCGGCATTGGGACTGCGGAGGAAAACACCATGAGCAAGACAATCCGCCTGACGATGGCGCAGGCGCTGACCCGCTTCCTGTCCCGCCAGATGACCGAGATCGACGGCAAGAAAACGCCGATCTTCGGTGGCGTCTGGGCGATCTTCGGCCACGGCAATGTCGCTGGCATAGGCGAAGCGCTCTACCAGGTGCGCGACGAATTGCCGACCTTCCGCGCTCACAACGAACAGGCGATGGCGCATGCGGCGATCGCCTATGCCAAGGCCAATTTCCGCAGCCGCTTCATGGCGGCGACCTCTTCGATCGGTCCCGGCGCGCTCAACATGGTGACGGCTGCCGCACTTGCGCATGTAAACAGGTTGCCTGTCCTGTTTTTGCCCGGCGACGTCTTCGCCAACCGCATTCCCGATCCGGTTCTGCAGCAGGCCGAGGATTTTTCCGACGGCACGGCGACGGTCAATGACTGCTTCCGTCCGGTCTCGCGCTATTTCGATCGCATCACCCGGCCCGAGCAGATCATCCCGGCGCTGAACCGCGCCATGCAGGTGCTGACCGATCCGGCCGATTGCGGTCCGGTGACGCTGTCGCTCTGCCAGGATGTGCAGGCCGAAGCCTATGACTATCCCGAGAGCTTCTTCGCCGAACGGGTCTGGCACCAGCGCCGGCCACGCCCGGACCGCCACGAGCTTGCCGCCGCTGTGGCGGCACTCAAGGGCGCCAAGAAGCCGCTGATGATCGCCGGCGGCGGCGTTCTCTATTCGCAGGCCTCCGATGCGCTGGCCAAATTCGCCGAGGGCGCCGGTATTCCGGTCTGCGAGACACAAGGCGGCAAATCCTCGCTGCCGGACGATCATCCGCTCAACATGGCGGCGGTTGGCGTCACCGGCACCTCGGCGGCCAACCGGCTGGCTGAAGAAGCCGATGTCGTGCTCGCCATCGGCACGCGCCTGCAGGACTTCACCACCGGCTCATGGGCGCTGTTCAAGAATTCCGGCAAGACCATCATCGGGCTCAACGTCCAACCTTTCGACGCCGGCAAGCACCGCGCCCTGCCACTGGTCGCCGATGCGGCCGAGGGGCTGGCCGAACTCGGTGCCGCGCTGAAGGGCTGGAAGGCGCCTGCCGCCTGGACCGACAATGCGGCCAAGGGCAAGAAGGCCTGGCAGGCCGACGCGGCCAAGGTGACGGCGTCGACCAACGCCGCCTTCCCGTCCGACGCGCAAGTGATCGGCGCCGTGCAGCGGGCCATGGGCTCTGGCGTGACCTTGTTGCATGCAGCCGGCGGTCTGCCCGGCGAATTGCACAAGCTTTGGCAGGCCGGCGCGCCGGGTTCCTACCATGCCGAATACGGCTTCTCGACGATGGGCTACGAGATTGCCGGCGGGCTCGGCACCAAGATGGCCAAGCCCGGCGAAGAAGTCGTCGTCATGATCGGCGACGGCTCCTATCTGATGCTGAATTCCGAGATCGCCACTTCGGTGATGCTGGGTTTGAAGCTGACTATCGTGCTGCTCGACAACCGAGGCTATGGCTGCATCAACCGGCTGCAGATGGCGACCGGCGGCGCCAACTTCAACAATCTCCTGAAGGATTCGCGCCACGAAATCCTGCCCGACATCGACTTCGCCGCGCATGCGGCGAGCATGGGCGCGATATCAGAGAAAGTGCCGTCGATCGCCGGCCTGGAAAACGCCCTGCAGAAGGCGAAGACGAACGACCGCACCACCGTGCTGGTCATCGACACCGACCCGCTGGTCTCCACCGACGCCGGAGGCCATTGGTGGGATGTGGCGGTGCCGGAAGTCTCCGCGCGGCCGCAGGTCAACGCGGCGCGCAAGGCCTATGACGAAAAGCGCCAGATGCAGAGCGTCGGCGATTGATGCAGCTACCCCCCTTCTTCCCGTCCCCATACGGGGAGAAGGTGCCGGCAGGCGGATGAGAGGCAGCACCGGCGGCCCACGAATGAACTGTTCTAAACCGGAGTGACGACTTGAAAGCCAAACTGGGCATGTCCCCCATCGCGTGGTGGAACGACGATCTTGCGGAACTGAGCGATGACGTGTCGCTGGAGGAGTGCCTGCGGCAGTCGCGCTCGGCCGGTTTCACCGGCATGGAGATGGGGCGGCGTTTTCCCAACGACCCTGCCGTCATGCTGCCGATCCTCAAAGCCGCCGACGTGACGCTGTGCGGCGGCTGGTTTTCCGGCACGCTGGTCGATGAGGATATGAGCAAGAACAAGGATCGCATCCAGCCGATGATCGAGCTGTTCAAGGCGGTCAACGCGCCTTGCATCGTCTATGGCGAGGTCGGCCGCTCGATCCAGGGCGACCGCTCGAAGCCGCTGGCCACCAAGCCGAAACTTTCAGGCGACGAGATGAAGGCCTATGGAAGGCGCCTGACCGAATTCGGCGAATGGTGCGCCGAACAAGGCATGCCGCTGTCCTACCACCATCACATGGCGGCTGTGGTCGAGACCGAGCCGGAACTCGACGCCTTCATGCGCCATTCCGGCGAAGGCATTCCGCTGCTGCTCGATGCCGGCCACCTGGCCTTCGCCGGCGGCGATGTGCTGCGCGCCATCGACAACCACCACAAGCGCATCAGCCATGTGCATGTGAAGGATGTGCGCATGGCCGTGATCGACAAGCTCGACCGCACGAAACAGTCCTTCCTCGACGCCGTGGCGCTCGGCGCCTTCACCGTGCCGGGCGACGGCTCGCTCGACTTCGGCGCCATCGTGCAGCGCTTCGCCGACCATGGCTATGAAGGCTGGTTCGTGGTCGAGGCAGAGCAGGACCCGAAGAAGAACCCGCCGCTCAAGATGGCGCAGGTCGGCCACAAGGAACTGATGCGGGTGATGACGGCGGCCGGCTACACGGTCGAAACCCAGGGTTTTCCGAATGCCTGACGCGACGGGTTCACGGCGAGGCAGGTTGCTGTAGATTGGCCCGATGAAAGATTCCGAGCACCCCTTCTTCCGCCCGTTGTGGCGGCGTGTCGCCGTCGTCGCGGTCTGCGTCATCTGGTCGATCATCGAGTTCGCCACCGGCACGCCATTCTGGGGCACCATCGCGCTCGGCTTCGCCGGCTATGCCGTCTGGCAGTTTTTTTATCTGTACAAGCCGGCCGACGAGAACAAGGCGACGGCCGAGTCCGAACCGAAGGAGTAACCCGATGTCCAAGCTGCTCGTCAAAGCCGACAAGGGCCATGGCCGCGTTGCCCATGTGACGCCGAAAAGCGCCGGCTGGACTTATGTCGGTTTCGACCTGCATCGGCTGCAACCCGGCGAAAGCGCCTCGGGAAAGACGGAAGACCGCGAAGTCTGCCTGGTCTACGTCACCGGCAAGGGCACAGCGAAAGCCGACGGCAAGGATCTCGGCCTGCTCGGCGAGCGCATGTCGCCCTTCGAGGGCAAGCCTTGGTCGGTCTATGTGCCGGAGGGATCGGACTGGTCGGTGACAGCTGACACGGATCTGGAACTCGCCGTCTGCTCGGCGCCCGGCCTCGGCGGCGGCCTGCCGGTTCGGGTGATCGGGCCGGACGATCTCGGCCAGGAGGTGCGCGGCAAGGGCACCAACACGCGCTACGTCACCAACATCCTGCCGGAAGGCAAGCCGGCCGATTCGCTGCTGGTGGTCGAGGTCATCACGCCCGGCGGCCACACGTCGAGCTATCCGCCGCACAAGCATGACCAGGACAATCTGCCCGCCGAATCCTATCTCGAGGAGACCTACTACCACCGCCTCAACCCGCCGCAGGGCTTTGCCTTCCAGCGCGTCTACACCGATGCCGACAAGGATGGCCATCGCGCGCTCGACGAAGCCATGGCGATCGAGGATGGCGATGTCGTGCTGGTGCCCAAGGGGTATCACCCCTGCGCCGCCTGCCATGGCTACGACCTCTATTACCTCAACGTCATGGCCGGACCGAGGCGGACGTGGAAATTCCACAATGCGCCCGAGCACGAATGGTTGATGAAGGCCTGACCGGTCCGAGATTCCTCCTGAACCTGTTGATCCAGCTCGGAAAAATCGTCGGCTAAGGACCTATTGGGGTGATTTGCCTTCGAAAACCCTGCAAAGCTTCGTCAATCCGTCATGGAAATCACTTATGGCAGCGGTCTGACGAGGATTTTTGATGCGTTATGCCATCTATTTCACCCCCCGGCAGGACGAACCGCTGGCGCGGATCGCCGCCAACTGGCTGGGCTGTGACCCGTTCGGCGCGGCGACAAGGCCGGTTGAGGCCGTGGCCGATTTGTCGGCGGCGGAAGTTGCCTTCCACACCGCCTCGGCCCGCCGCTATGGCTTCCACGCGACGCTGAAGGCACCCTTCCGCCTGGCCGCCAACGAGACCGAGGCTTCGCTGCGCGCGGGGCTCGACCAATTTGCCGAAGCGACGCCCGTTGTGACGATCCCGCGTCTCGTCGTCAGCCAGATCGACAGCTTCTTCGCGCTGGTGCCGGAGGGGCCGCTGCCGCCGCTCAACCGTTTCGCCGACGAGGTGGTGCGCGATTTCGACCGGTTCCGCGCGCCGCTGACCGAGGCCGAGATCGAGCGGCGCAGCCCGGATTCGCTGAAGCCGGCCGAGTTCCGCAATCTCTGCCAATGGGGCTATCCCTATGTCTTCGAGACCTTCCGCTTCCACATGACGCTGTCGGGCCGCGCCGGGCCACAGGAAAGCCCTCGTTTGCGCGCAGCAATCGACAGCCTGTTCGCGGATGTGCTGCGGCAGCCGGTGCTGGTCGACGCGCTGACGCTGTTTGTCGAACCCGAACCGGGCGCGCCGTTCATGGTGCTTTCACAGCACGCGCTGGGACGCCGCCCGGCAAGGAAAACCGCCTGAACAGCCCTGCTCGAAGAACCAAAGGACTGCCCGAAATGACCGCCGAGACCGTTCTTTCCAACGCCCGCATCGTGCTTGCCGACGAGATCGTCGAGGGGTCGCTGGTGCTGCGTGACGGCTTTATCGCCGACATCGATGCCGGCAGCAGCCACACCAGCGGGAACATGGCCGGCGAGGACATGGGCGGCGACTATGTCATTCCCGGGCTGGTCGAGCTGCACACCGACCACCTGGAAGGCCATTACGCACCCCGGCCGAAGGTGCGCTGGAACCCGATCGCCGCGGTGCTTGCCCATGACGCGCAGGTGGCGACGGCCGGCATCACCACCGTGCTCGACGCCTTGCGCGTCGGCATGGACGAGGACGCCGACCTCACCTTGGCCGATATCCGCAAGCTGGCCGATGCCATCGAGGACAGCGTCGCGCAGGATCGTCTGCGGGCCGATCACTTCCTGCATCTGCGCTGCGAGGTTTCGGCGCCGGATTGCCTGCAGGCCTTTGCCAATTTCGACCGGGACGACCGGGTCAAGCTGGCTTCGCTGATGGATCATGCGCCCGGCCAGCGTCAGTTCGTCAATCTCGAAACCTATGCCTACTACTACCAGCGCAAGCTGAAGCTGACCGATCGCGACTTCCAATTGTTCTGCGAGAAGCGGATGGCGGAATCGGCGCGCTATTCGGCGTCGAACCGCGCGGTGATCGCGGCTGCCTGCCATGAGCGCGGCATCGTGCTCGCCAGCCATGACGACGCCACTTCGGGCCATGTCGACGAGGCGATCGAGCAGGGCGTGCGCGTTGCCGAGTTTCCGACCACCGAGGAAGCGGCGCGCGCTTCGAAGGCCGCGGGCCTGGGCGTTCTGATGGGTGCGCCGAACGTCATGCGCGGCGCCTCGCATTCGGGCAATGTCTCGGCGCGCACGCTGGCCGGCGACGGGCTGCTCGACATCTTGTCATCAGACTATATTCCCTTCAGCCTGATCCAGTCGGCCTTCTTCCTCGGCGACATGGTCGAAGGCATTTCGCTGCCGCAGGCGGTCGCCATGGTGTCGAAGAACCCGGCCGAGGCCGTTGGCCTGACCGACCGCGGCATCATCGAGCAAGGCCGCCGCGCCGACCTGGTGCGCGTGCGTGTGGATGACCATGTTCCAGTGGTGCGCACCGTCTGGCGGCAAGGGCGCCGGGTCGCATGATGGTGTCGGCCTTGATCGAGCGTGAATTGTCAGCTGAAACGTTCCCCGTTCGTCATGGCGTGTTTGTCGCGGTCGTGGGGCCAAGCGGCGCCGGCAAGGACACGGTGATCGGCTACGCCCGTGCCCTCTTCGCCGACGAGACCCGGCTGGAGTTCGTGCGCCGCGTCATCACCCGGCCGAGCGATGCGGCGAGCGAGGATCACGACACGCTGGCCGACGCCGCCTTCGTCGAGGCCGAGGCCGACGGCGCCTTCGCCATTTCCTGGGAAGCGCATGGCTTGCGCTACGGCCTGCCTGCCGATGTCGACTGGTCGGTCGCCAATGGCCATGTGGCGGTGGCGAACGTGTCGCGTGCGATCATTCCCACCTTGCGCGAGCGCTATGCCAATCTGGCCATTGTCGAGATCACTGCTTCGCCTGACGTGCTGGCCTCGCGGCTGGCGATGCGCGGCCGCGAGTCGCGCGGCGAAGTGCTGGCGCGCCTGGCGCGCAGCGCCAATGTGACCCTGACCGGCCCCGGCGTGACCACGATCGACAATAGCGGCCCGCGCGAAGTGGCCGGCGAGCGCTTCGCCGAGCTGCTGCGCAAGGCAATGGCCTTCTCCGACATGTCGGGCATGATCTGATTTTAGGCGTGCATCCCGCAGCGGCAGCGTGCGCGGCTCGATTGGCCCCAAGCGCCGCCCATGGGCGTTCACTTGCTTTCCCGCGGCTTCCGGAGCGCTATGTGGTGCTGACCATAGAAGTGATTCCGGGCCACGCGTCCTAGAACACCCGCTCAGAGAACCCGTGGCGAACGAGACAGGACAGGAAGCTTTGATGCAGACGCTGACGCCCATCCTCCCGACGGTCACGGCGGCATTTCTCGCCTCCTTCGTCGAGGTCGTCGAAGCCTTCACCATCGTGCTTGCGGTCGGCGTGACGCGCAGCTGGCGCCCGGCGCTGACGGGCGCCGCCTTGGCGCTGGCGTTGCTGGCGGCGCTGGTGCTGGCATTCGGACCGCTGCTGGCGCTGGTGCCGATCACCACGCTGCAGTTCGTCGTCGGGGTGCTGCTGATCCTGTTCGGCATGCGTTGGCTGCGAAAGGCGATCCTGCGCAGCGTCGGCGTCATCGCGCTGCATGACGAGGACGCGGCCTTTTCCAAGGAGACCGCCGCCCTCACCCAGCAGGCCAATGACCGCCGCGCCGACCACCTCGCCGGCCTGGCCTCGTTCAAGGCGGTGCTGCTCGAGGGTGTCGAGGTGGTGTTCATCGTCATTGCCGTCGGCGCCGCCCATGGGCAGACGCTCTACGCCAGCCTGGGCGCGCTGGCAGCCTTCGTCCTGGTGATGCTTATCGGCCTGGCGGTGCACCGGCCGCTGGCGCGCGTGCCGGAGAATGCGCTGAAATTCGTGGTCGGGCTGATGCTGACCAGCTTCGGCATCTTCTGGACCGGCGAAGGCATCGGCGCCGACTGGCCGGGCGCCGATCTCGCTCTGCTCGCCATCTTCGCCATCGTCGCGCTGGCGTCCTTTGCCATGGTGCGCTGGCTGCGCGGCACCTATACTGTATCAGCCGGAGGGTTCGCCCGATGAGCGTCATCCGCCTTGTTGCCAGGGAATTCCTCGGCATGTTCGTCGATGACGGCAATCTGGCGCTGCTGGCACTGATGCTGGTGGCCGCCGTCGCGGCGGCGGTGAAGCTGCTGGCCCTGCCGCCGCTGCTCGGCGGCGCGCTGCTGCTGGTCGGCTGCCTCGCCATCCTGCTGCAAAGCGTTCGCCGCGCGGCACGTGCGGTCAAACGATAAAGACGGCACGCATGGCCACTACTTCAGACATCGTTTCGATAGCGAAACGATGTTCGAGGTACACTGGCTATCCCTTGAACGCCGGCAGGGTCAGGCCCTTGACGCCGACATCGAGCGCGAACAATCCGCCCGGATTCTTCTGGCGGACGAAGTGGCTTGCCGGGCGCCTGAGCACGGCCGAGGTGACATAGAGGATGTCGAGATCCTTGCCGCCGAATTCGCAGCACGTCGGCAGGTCGGTCGGCAGAACCACGGTCTGCATCAATTCGCCATCAGGATCGTATCGGCAGACCTTGCTGGTCACCGGGATGGTCACCCAGTAGCAGCCCTCGGCATCGACGGTGGCGCCGTCGGCGACGCCGCCGGTCATCGTCATGTCGATGAACGTTCGGCGATTCTCGATATCGCCGGTGGCGGCATCGAAATCATAGGCCCACACCGCGCCGGCATGGCTGTCGGAGAAATACATGGTCTTGGAATCCGGGCTCCAGGCGAGCCCGTTGGAGCAGCCGATGCCGTCGATCATCTTGTGCACCGACAGATCAGGATCGAGCCGGTAGAGCGCGCCGATGAATTCGATCGGCTGACCCGGCACCTCGAACATCGAACCCGACCAGAAGCGGCCCTGGCGATCCGGCTTGCCATCGTTGAAACGGGTATTCGGCATATGCGATTCCGGGTCAACGATCGCCGCGAACGTGCCGGTCGCCGGGTCGAAGAAGTGAAAGCCATTGGCCATGGTCAGCACAAGGCCGCCCTTCTCGCGCAGGCCGAGGCAGCCGAGATATTCCGGTGTCTCGAAGGTCTCGTCCTTACCGGTCGCTGGGTCGTAGCGATGGATCAGCTTCTTCCAGATGTCGATCCACCACAGCACGCCGGCCTTGGGATCCCAGAGCGTGCCTTCGCCGAGTTCGGCCCTGGCATCGACGACGCAAGTGATTTCGACCATGGTCAGCCCTCTTTTCTCCGCAGCCTGCCGCCGAGGCCGGCGAAGGTCTCGCTGCCGATCGAGACCGTGAGCAGGATCACCGCGCCGTAGACGATGAGCAGCGCGCCGCTCGACAGGTTCAGCGCCGGCAAAAGACCAGTGAGGATGGTGAGCACCATGGCGCCGGCGACGGTGCCCAGATAATGGCCGCTGCCGCCGAGGATGGAGGCGCCGCCGATGGCCACCGCCGCGATCGAGGTGAACAGATAGGCGTCGCCCATGCCGAGATAGGCCTGGCCGGAATAGCCGGTCAAGAGCATGCCGGCGAAAGCGGCTGTGAGGCCCGAGATGACATAGGTGAGGATGGTGGTGCGCGCGGTCGGCACGCCGGAGAATTCGGCGACCGTGGCGCTGGTGCCGAGCGCGTAGAGATGGCGGCCGAACGCCGCCTTGGAGAGCAGCAGCGTCGCCACCAGCGTCAGCGCCAGCCAGATCAGCGCGATGACCGGAAAACCACTGAGCCGCCCCACCGACAGGAACTGGATCAGGGCCGGCGCCGATGGCGTGGGCGAACCGCCGGTCAGCACCAGGATCAGGCCTTGCAGGATCACGTTCGTGGCCAGCGTCATGATGATCGGCGGCACGCCGAACTGGGCAACGCCGATGCCGTTGATGAGGCCGATGAAGGCGCCGCCGGCAAGCAGCAGCGGCATGACCCAGACCAGCGGCAGATCCTGCCCGCCGCACAGCAGCGCCATGATGATTGCGGCCGAATTCAGCACCCAGGGCACCGACAGGTCGATGCCGCCGCCGATGATGACGAAGGTCTGGCCGAGCGCGACGATGCCGACGAAGGCGGCCAGCACGACGGTGGAGCGCATGTTGGAGACCGACAGGAATCCCGGCGAGAACAGCGCCGTGACCAGGAGCAGCGCCAGCATGCCGGCATAGGCGAGCACGATGAGGCGGTTGCGGGCGAGGAAAGCGCTCATTGGGCACGGTTCCTTGCAGCTTTCTCGGCGACGGAACTGGCCAGCACCGAGAGCAGCAGGATGACGCCGGAGGCGACCGGCTGCCAATAGCTCGACACATGCAGGACGAAGACCAGATTGCCGATCAGGGTGAGCACGAAGGCGCCGATCAGCGTGCCGGCGAGATGGCCGCGGCCGCCGAACAGGCTGACGCCGCCGATGACCGCCGCCGCCACCGAAGGCAGGATATAATCCTTGCCGATGGTGGGCGAACCGGCGCCGGTCTGCGTCACCAGGAACAGCGCCGCACCGGCCGCGAACAGGCCGGACAGGCCGTAGGTGACGAGATTGACCCTTGCGATCGAGACGCCGGACAGGAAGGCCGACTTCTCGTTGGAGCCGGTCGCCTGGATGGCGATGCCGACCCGCGTCGCCCGGAACCACCACCAGAACAACAGCAGCGCCAGCAGCATCCAGACCGGGCTGGTCAGGCCGAGGAGCTGTGCGGAAGCGAAGCCGACCCACCATGAGGGAATGCTGCCGCCATCGGTCGGCAGGATGATCATGGCGATGCCGTTGAGGATCGACCATGTGGCGAGCGTGACCAGGAAGGGCTGCAGCTTGAGCAGCGAGATCAGCAGGCCGTTGAGCGCGCCGATCAGGAAACCGAGCGCCAGGATGATCAGCGCCCAAAGTGCTGTGGTCGACGCATCGTCGGTAAAGCGCGTCGCGGCGATCACCGTGCCGAGGCTGATCATGCCGCCGATCGACAGGTCGATGCCGCCGCGCAGCAGCACGATGGTCTGCCCGGTCGCCGCCAGCATCAGCGTCATCGCCGCCGCCGTGTCGAGGTTGAGCTCGTCCAGCGAGAAAACGCCGGATTGCAGGCTGCCATAGATGCCGACAATCAAGGCCAGCATCAGGCAGGCGACCAGGAACGGCGCGCGGTCGAGCAAGCGGCCGCGCCAGTCGATGGCCGGCTTGGTGGGCTTCGTCTTTGCCGGCCTCTGCGCCATCTGCACGGTCTGCTGCACGGACATCACCATGATTCAGGCCGCCCTGGTTTCAAGCATGGCGGCGCGCAGGATTTCCTCCTCCGAAATGTGAACCCCCTCCAGCGTCGCGGCAATGCGGCCGTTGCGCATCACCAGCACGCGGTCGGCGACATGGACGAGTTCCGGCATGTCGCTGGAATGGAACAGGATCGCATAGCCCTTGGCGGCGAGGTCGCGCATCAGCTGGAAGATCTCGCCCTTGGTGCCGACATCGACGCCGCGCGTCGGATCGTAGAGCAACAGCACGCGCGCCTGCGTCAAAAGCATCTTGCCGAAGATGACTTTCTGCTGGTTGCCTCCAGACAGGGTGCCGGCAAGCTGTTCCGGCGTGCCGGCCTTGATACGCAGGAAATCGACCATTTCCTTGACGAGCGCTGCTTCCTTTTGCCGGCTGAGCAAGCCGTTTTCGGTGAAGCGCTTGATGACCGACAGCGTCAAATTCTCGCGCACGCTCTTGGTCAAAAGCAGGCCCTGGCCGCGCCGGTCCTCCGGCACCAGCGCGATGCCGTCCTTGCCGGTCAGCGCCTGGCGCGGATTGCCGATCGAGACCGGCTTGCCCCACAGTTCGATCGAGCCGCTCGCCTTGGTGGCGCCGAACAGCGCCTGAAACAGTTCGCGCTGGCCATGGCCTTGCAAACCGCCAACGCCGAGTACCTCGCCCTCGCGCAGCGCGAAGTCGACGCCGGAAAGCCGGCTGCCGCTCGAAAACCCCTTTACCCCGAGAGCGATGCGATCGGTCGCGGTGGACACACGCTCGGGATAGAGCCGGTCGAGATGGCGGCCGATCATCTGGGTGACGATCTCATTGTCGGACACGGCATCGGCCTCATGCGCGGCGACGGTGCTGCCATTGCGGAAGATGGTCAGCCGGTCGGCGATGGCGCGCACTTCGGCCATGCGGTGCGAGATGAAGATGACCAACCTGCCCTCGGCGGCGAGCTGCCGGGTAAGGTTGAGCAGCCATTCGGCTTCCCGTGCCGGCAGCGCCGAGGTCGCCTCGTCGAGGATCAGGATACGCGGGTCCTTGGCCAGGCCCTTGGCGATCTCGACGATCTGCCGCTCGGCCAGGGTCAGCCGCCGCAACTCCTGATCCGGGCGAAGCGCCGGAAAGTTGTATTTTTCCAGCAGCGCCAGCGTCTTGAGGCGCATCTGCGTGCGATTGACGGTGCCGAGCCACGTGCGCGGCTCATGGCGAAACCAGATGTTCTGTTCGACGCTGAGATCAGGGATCAGCGACAATTCCTGGAAGACGGCGGCGATGCCGCGTGCCTGCGCCGCATCCGGATTTGCCGGGCGATAATCCTGGCCATCAACCACGATCGAGCCGCCATCATGCTGCACGGCGCCCGACAGGATCTGGATGAAGGTGCTCTTGCCCGCACCGTTCTCGCCAAGCAGGGCATGCACCTCGCCGGCGCGGGCGCTGAACGTCGCCTCGCTCAGCGCGACAATGCCGCCATAGCGTTTGGACAGGCCGTTGACAGTGACAAGGTCCATGCATGCGCCTTCGAAAAGCTCTCCCGACATCTTGCGATGCCGGGAGACAGGGTCGTGGTCACGGATGTTACTTGCTGCCGGCGGCTTCCGCAGCGGTGATCTCGACCCAGTCGGGCGTGATCGGCAGCGTCAGGCCCGGCGCCTGGTCCGGGAAGGCATTTTCGCCAATGGCGATCTTGATCATCTTGGTGCCCGGATAGAGCTTGGACTCGAAGGGATCGGTAGTGACGAAATCGCCCTTGACCGAGACGGAACGCTCGGCCGGCTTCTTGCCGGTGTCGAGAATGTCGACCGCCAGCTTGATCGCTTCCGAAGAGAGATAGGCCGGGTTGGATCCCAGGATGCACTTGGCGCCTTGCGTCTGCGCGCAGGTGACGGCGGCGACATTGTAGGAGAAGCCGACGACCGGGACGATCGGCCGGCCGGCATCCTTCAGCGCCTGGATGGCGCCAGAGCCATAGCCTTGCGTCATGATGCCGTCGATCTTCGGATTGGCGGCAAGCAGCGCCGCGACACCCGACTGTTCCGGTCCGAGCGCATAGTTGCCGTTGTAGTAGCCGACGACCTTGATGTCGGGATATTTGGCCAGCACCTTCTCATAGCCCCCCTGCAGCTGCGCCGAGATCGGCGCGCCGGCGAGGCCGCGGTCGAGGATGATGTTGCCCTTGCCGCCGAGCTGCGTGGCCATCCACTCGGCCATGACGGAGGGGATGCGGTCCCAGTCTGAAGCAACGGCATAAGCGCAGGGTTCGGTCACCACCTGGTCGAAGGAGATGACGACGATGCCAGCGTCGCAGGCTTTCTTGATGGTCGGGTTCAAGGCCGAGTCCGAACCGGCATCGACGAGGATGGCGTCCGGCTTCTGGCGGATGATGTTGTTCAGCGAGTTGATCTGCGCCTGGACGGTGTTCTCGACATTCTCGATCTTGAGGTCGACACGGCCCTTCAGCGGTCCCTTGTTGACCGAGACGGTGGCGACGCGCTCCATCTGCTGGCGCCAGTCATTGCCCACGAAATTGTTCGAGAGATAGATGGTGTAGGGCTTCTTGTCCTCGGCGTGGCCAGTCTGCATGCCGGCAGCCATCATGGTGGCGGCAAAAGCTGCTAGGCCGATGTTACGGCTCAATGATTTCATGATTTTCTCCTCCCGTTTTTCGTTTCGCGCCTGATGTGGCGCATCGCAATCACCAAATCAGGTTCCCGAGGCCTCCTTGGGGGTGATCTCCACCCAGCTCGGCGACACCGGCAAGGAAAGCCCTGGCGCGAGATCCGGAAATACGGTCTTGCCGAGCTCGATCTTCACCGCCGAGGAATTCGGTGTGTATTTGGCGTCGACCATATCCGTGGTCAGGCCGGGTGAATTGAACAGCACGGTGGTGTCGGCGGGCTTCTTGCCAGTGTCCAGTATGTCGACCGCGAGCTTGATGGCTTCGGCCGACAGCGACGGCGGATTGGCGCCGAGCCAGCATTTGGCGCCCTTGGTCTCGGCGCAGGTGACACCGGTGCCGTTGAAAGCGGCGGCGACGATCGGCACCATCGGCCGGTCGGCATTCTGCAGCGCCTTGATGGCGCCGGTGCCGTAGCCCTGCGAGAAGATGCCGTCGACTTCCGGATGCGCGGCAAGCAGGCTGGCCACGCCTTCCTGCTCGGGTCCGGCGGCATAATTGCCGTTGAAATAGCCGACGATCTCGATGCCGGGATATTTCTTCAGCACGGCACCAAAGTTCTTCTCGAACTGTTCCGAAATCGGCGCGCCGGCGAGGCCGCGATCCATGAAAACCTTGCCCTTGCCGCCAAGGATGGAGGCCATCCATTCGGCCTGGTTGTTGGCCATGATGTCGAAGTCGGAATGCAGCTTGTAGGCGCATTCGGCCGACACGGTCTGGTCGAAGCTGACGACGATGATGCCGGCGTCGCAGGCCTTCTTGATGGTGGGATTGAGCGCCTCGGCCGACGACGCATCGATGAGGATGGCAGCCGGTTTCTGACGGATGATGTTGTTCAGCGAATTGATCTGAGCCTGAACGGTGTTCTCGGCATTTTCGATCTTGAGGTCGACGCGGCCCTTCAGCGGCCCCTTGTTGACGGCGACATTGGCGACGCGTTCCATCTGCTGGCGCCAGTCATTGCCGACGAAATTGTTCGAGAGATAGATGGTGTACGGTTTCGGGGTCGATGTATGGCCCGGCATCGCAGCCATCGACGCCGCGAACCCGGCAAGCGCCACGAAGCAGGCGCTCAAGCTCCTTAGTCTCATGGTCTTCCTCCCTGTATTTCCTGCCCAGCCGGTGATGGACTGCGCCATCTTAGTCGGATGAAGACGCTAAATTGATACCGGTACCAATCACCTTTGTCAATTTGCCCAGACTTGCCAAAGGCTGCGTCCACGAGCCGAATTCGCCGGAGTTCCCCTCTTGCGACGTCTCCCGTGGCCGACCCTCCAGCCTAGCTATCATGCTATTATAATTTTATGAGCCTGTCTATGCGATGTCAGCAGAAAATCCCGCCTCCGGCGCGCTTCAGGACAGGTCGTTCGGCGCGTCGTAAGTGATGCTGAAGATATCGGCGGGGTGGCGGGCGACCGAGAATTCGATGCTGCGCTGGTCCGCCGACTGGTAGAGCATCTCTACCGTCAGCACCGGACTGCCGAGCGTTATGCCGAGGTCGGCGGCAACCGCCTCGTCGGCGATCTCGGCGCGCACCGTGACATGCGCCACGTCGAGTCGCAGGCCGAGATGTTTCTGCACCGAACGGAAGATCAGCACGTCGGAAAAATCCTCCCGCTTCAGGCGCGCGCCGATGTCGGGCGGGAAATAGGTGGTGATCTGCGCCTTGCGCTGTTCGCCGATCGACAGCACGCTGCGCAGGCAATAGCCGGCCTCGTCCTTGCCCATGCCGAAATGGCGCTGGAGCACGGGCGAAACCTCCTTGCGGTAGGATTTCACCGTCAGCTCGGCATCCTTGGTGAAGGCCGCCATGTCGGCGAAATTCTTGAACTTCCAGCTCAGATTGACCGAGGGGCTGCGCGCCGCGACCACGGCAGGCTTGGCCGAACGCTTGCGGATCAGCCCGTCGGCCTCGAGATCGCGCAGCGCCTGGCGAACCGTGATCAGGCTGACGCCGAAATGCTCGGCGATGGTCGCTTCCTTCGGCAGTTCGCCGCCGACGGGGAAGGTGCCGTTGCCGATCGGCTCGCGCAAAATGTCGGCGAGCTGGCGGTAAAGCGGCCCGTTGGCGCGGCCGAGCGTGCGCCTGGGAAGACTGTCTATGGTCGGGTGGTCCATGTGCCTCGTCGCGCCTGTGTCGAAGCTTTTATAATAGCTTCCCACGCCCGAGGCTAGGCAAGGCTGTTGACGATCAACCGTCTCAGACAAAGAGCCGAAGCGGCTGTTCGATCGCCGATTTCAGGGTCGCGAGCCATGCGGCAGCGGTAGCCTCGTCAACGCTCGCCGCGTCTGTCGTCAGCAGGCATTCGGCATGATCGCCCGGCGTGTCGGACGAAACGGTCAGGCGCATGGTGCGGCCCGGCAGAAGCGGCGTCATCATCGGCCTGATGTCGCTGGCCGGCAGCAGCCGCAGGGATAGGGTCGCTGGAGTTTCCGTCTCATCCCGGCTGTCGGCCAATGCCGCAAGCCGCAAGGCGCGCAGCGATGTCAGGGCCATTTCGGGGATCATGGCGAATACGGTTTGCCGGCCTGCCAGTTCCAGCGCCACGGAAGCGCCACCGAACCTGGCTGCCTGCGGCATCTCGACAAATGCTCGACCGGCGGCACGCAGCAGCACGTCGTCGATGGCGAACACATGGCCCGAGCTCTCAAGCGCCGCCAGCAGGTCTTGCAGCGCCCCGAGGGCAACGGCGGTGGCAAAGGCGGCGATCCGGTGCGCGGTCGGGGATAGGGCCGCTGCCGGGGCGACGGCATTGGGCGAGGCGAGCGGTGCGGCAACCGGAACGAAGCCTTGCACATCGGCGGCCAGGATGCGCCCGCCAGGACCGCTGCCGCGAAGTGTTTCGAGCGGCAGGGAACGCTCGCGCGCCAGGCGGTGGGCATAGGGCGAAACCGCCACCCGGACCTGCGCCGTCGCGATGTTCATTTCAGATACTCCGAATTCACGCAGTTGGTCAGCCGTCCCTCGGTGAGATAGGCGTGGACCACCTCGATCGATTTCAGCCGGAGGTCGCGCATCGACGCCGGGCTGTAGAAGGCGGCATGCGGTGTGACGATCAGCCGATTGGCGATCCAAGGCTCGCGGGCGCGCCAGGCGGCGAGCAGCGGATGATCGAGATCGCCGGGCTCGCTCGGCAAGACGTCGAGGCCGGCGCCGGCGACGATGCCCTCGCGAATCGCCGCTTCCAGCGCGTCGAGATCGACGATCGGACCACGTGCGGTGTTGATGAGGACAAGGCCTGGCCTGGCGGCGGCGAAGGCGGACGCGCCAAGCAGCTTGCGGGTCTCCTCGCTGAGCGGCGTGTGGACGCTCACCACATCCGCCCGCTCCATCAATTCACGGAGCGAATGGACGCGTTCGTAGCCGGTCGACAGGTCGACACCGGACAGAAGGTGCGGGTCGTAAAACACCACCTTCATATCGAAGGCGGCGGCGCGACGGGCGGTCGCAAGTCCGATGCGGCCGAGACCGACAATGCCGAAGGTGGCGCCCTTGTGCCGGCGGACCAGCGGCGCCTTGGAGAAATGCCAGCCTTCGGCGCCATAGCTGGAAAGCTCGGCGCCATAGGCCGATGTGCCGCGCGTCAGCGCCAGCATGAGGCCGATGGCGTGATCGGCGACCTCGGTGGTGCCATAGTCCGGCACGTTGCAAGCCGGAATCTTCCGCGCACCCCAGCCCGCCGTATCGATGTTGTCGAAGCCGACGCCGGAACGCACCGCTATGCGCGCCTTGGGAAAGGCCGATGGCGCGGCGGCGACATTGTGGGTGGGCGAATAGTTGATGACGGCGTCGACCACCTCGCAGACGGCAGGATCGAGCGCGGCTGCCTTGTCGTTGGTCGAGCGGGCGAGGATGAACTCCATATCGGGATAATGCTGCCGCTCGAGTTCGGCCTCGTCGGCGGCTTGCCAGTTGGCGCACAGGATCTTCATGCCAGCCCCTTCGGATTTCAAGTTCGGTGATGGGTTATTTCTTGATGCCGCCGATGCGGCCGCCCATCGGCACCACGGCGCCGACCGGCTGATCGATGGCGTTGAGTGTCCCGCTGGCCGGTGCCTCGATCTCGACCACGGCCTTGTCGGTCTCGATCTCGGCGATCAGTTCGCCTTCCTTGACCTGATCACCGACCGTCTTCAGCCATTTGACGACGGTGCCTTCGCTGACGGTGAGATCGCCGAACGGCATTGTGATCGGCTCGTCGTCGCTGGGAGCGGCAGCCGCTGAAGCGGCGGGCAAGGATCTGGCTGGAGCAGGCGCTGGGTTAGCCGGCGCAGCACTTTTCAGGCCGACCGTATACCAATGGTCCGGCACCGGCGGTTGGCCCGATATGACGTCGCGCACGCCCTGGGCGATGCGCGCCGTGTCGACCAGCATGGCGCGCTCCAGCACTGGCGCGAAGGGATGCGAGGTCGGCGCGGTGTGCAGCCTTCCCGGTGGGGCGTCGAGTTCGTCGAAGGCGAACTCGTTGATGGCCTGGGCGATCTCGCCGCCAAGGCCGCACATCGCCCAGGCTTCGTCGACGATGAGCAGGCGATGGGTCTTTCGGACGCTGGCGACGATGGTGTCAATGTCGAGCGGCATGATGGTGCGGGGATCGATCACCTCCGCCTCGATTCCTTCGGCGGCGAGCGCCTCGGCTGCCTCCAGCGTGCGCTGCACCATCTGGCCGGCGGCAACGATGGTGATGTCGGTGCCTGCCCGCGCAATGCGCGCGACGCCGAAAGGCACAAAATGCTCGCCGACCGGCACCTCGCCCTTGGAGGCGAACAGCGCCTTGGGCTCAAGCATGATGACCGGATCGCCGGCCCTGAGCGCGGTCTTCATCAGGCCCTTGGCATCGGCAGGGGTCGACGGCACGCAGACGATAAGGCCCGGCATATGGGCGAAGACCGGATGATAGATGCCGCTGTGATGCGGCCCGGAGCTGCGCAGCGCGCCGGCGCCGACGCGCACCACCATTGGCGCGCTCATCAGGCCGCTGGTCATGTAGCGCAGCTTGGCCGCCTGCAGGAAGATCTGGCCGGCGGTTTCGAAGGCAAAGTCGGCGAACATCAGGTCCGAGACGGTGCGCGCTCCGGTGGCCGAGGCGCCGACGGCGGCGGCGGTGAAGCCCTGCTCGGAGATCGGCGTGTCGACCATGCGCTCGGCGCCGAATTCCTGCCAGAGGTTTTTGGTGTGAGCGAAACTGCCGCCGCGCTCGCCGGTGCCCTCGCCGAAATAGAGGATCGCCGGATTGGCGCGCATTTCCTCGGCGATGCCGTCACGTACGGCCTCGAGCCATCCCTGCGTGCGGGTCTCGCCGACGGCTCGCCAAGCCAAGGCGGCGGGCGGATTGATCGGATCGGCAAAGACATGCAGAAGCACCGTCGCCGGATCGGGCTCGGGCGAGTTGCGGGCAAAGGTCAGAGCCTCCTCGACCACCTTCTCGATCCTCGCTTCTATTGCCGCGAGCGCCTCGGCATCGGCGATGCCATAGTCCTCGATCAGCCGCTTGCGGAACATGTCGATGGGGTCGCGCTTGATCCAGGCGTCGAGTTCCTCCTGCGTGCGATAAGTGCCGATGACCGGATCGCCCTCATGGTGACCGACGGTGCGGTAGGTCTTGGCCTCGATCAGCGTCGGGCCCTTGCCGGAACGGGCGCGCTCGGCGGCCTCCTTCATCGCCAGCCAGACGGCGAAGACGTCGTTGCCGTCGACCGCAACCCCAGGCATGCCGTAGGAGGCGGCCTTGGTGGCGATCTCTGGGTTCAGCGTGATCGACTTCAGCGGCGTCGCCGTGGCGTAGAGGTTGTTCTCGCAGATGAAGACCGCCGGCGCCCGCTGCACGGCGGCGAAGTTGAGCGCCTCGTGGAAGCCGCCATGGTTGGCGGCGCCGTCGCCGAAGAAAGCGACGCCGATGTCGTCGCGGCCCTGCTGGCGAGCGCCCATGCCGATGCCGACGGCATGGCCGATGCCGGCGGCGACGATGCCGTTGGTGCCGAACAGGCCGACCGAGCGGTCGTAGAGATGCATGGTGCCGCCGCGGCCGCCGCAAATGCCGTCAACCTTGCCGAACAGCTCGGCCATCACCCGGCCGGGATTGGCGCCCTTGGCCAGCGCGTGGCCGTGGCCGCGATGGGTCGATGTCACCCAGTCGGTTGGCCGCAGATGCGCGCAGACGCCGACGCCCGTCGCCTCCTCGCCGATATAGAGATGCAGGAAGCCGGGTGTTTCGCCCTTGCGGCAGGCGATCTGGGCGATGCTTTCGAAACGGCGCAAAAGTACCATGCGTTCGAACAGATCGAGCAGGATTTTTGGATCGGGCAGGTTTGGAGCGCCCTTGAAATCGTCGCGTGCGCGCGCCGCAGACATTGCCACCAGAGCCTCCCTGAAATGCGTCCGACGCCGGGCGGCAGAGCGCCGGCGGCGAGCTTGTTGGCCGCTCGCTTTGGCGCATCATAGATTATAATAGCATAATGTCTACTGGCTTCGGACCGAGCCGTGCGATGGCTAGAGTCTGGTGATCCGAACGGTCGCGTCGGGCCGCTGAAACAGCTCCGGCCGCAGGCTGAGACCCAGCCCCGGCCCTTCGAGCGGCGCAACGTGGCCGTCCTTGACCGGCGGAATGTCGGCGACGATCTCGGTGTACCAGCCGGTGAAATACGCGCGCACCGCCTCCTGGTAGTTGACGTTCGGCAAGGTCGCCGACAGCGCGCAACTGGCGGCATAGACGATCGGCCCGGTGCAATCGTGCAAGGTGACAGGCAGTTCGCTGGCCTCGGCCATGTTGGCGATCTTGCGCGCTTCGGAGAGGCCGCCGCACCAGGCGAGATCAATCATGATCACGCTGGCCGCGCGCTTGTCGATCAGTTGCTTGAACATCTGCCGCGAGGCGAGCCGCTCGCTGGCGGCGATCGGTATTGATGTATGGCGGGCAAGCTCGGCCATGGCGTCAAGCTCGTTGTAGCGGATCGGCTCCTCCAGCCAGGCGACGTCATGGGCTTTCAGCGCCTCGGCGATGCGCAGCACCGGCGGCAAGGTCCACAGCCCGTGCAGTTCGACCATGATTTCCATGTCGCGGCCGACAGCGTCGCGGATTTTCTGGAAAGGCTCCAATGCCTTGTCCAGATCGGTCAGCGAAATGCGCGTGCCATTCGATGCCTCGGCGGCGATGTCGAACGGCCAGATCTTCATCGCGCCGATGCCTTCCGACTTCAGGCTCCTGGCGAGATCGCCGGCATTGTAGCGCCAGGCGAGCAGGTCCTCGTACGGGCCTTCGTTGGAATCGCCAGGCTTGAGCGACCAGTCCTCGCCGCGCTCGAACAGGGCGTTCCTCTTGGTGGCCCGGACGTGCTTGTAGCCGGCGCAGGTGTTGTAGACCGGCACGCTCTTGTGGGTGCGCCCGCCAAGCAGCCGCCAGATCGGCTCGCCGAGCGCCTGGCCATAGATATCCCATAGCGCGATGTTGACGGCGGAATTGCCGCGCAGCTCGGCGCCGGAATCGCGGGCGCCGACATAGACGCTGCCCAGCATGCGGTCGTGCAGTTCGATGTCGCGCGGATCCTTGCCGAGGAGATAGGACGCGACATTGTCGTGGATGTAGGCGGCGACCGGCCCCGGCGCCCAGAACGTCTCGCCGGTGCCGATCAGGCCGGCATCGGTGTGGACGCGCAGCCAGAACAGGAAGGGGAATTCCGCCAGCTGCAGCGTCTCGAGCGCGACGACTTTCATTGTTTTCTCCCCATTGCAGCGAACCATGCGGTCGGCGGGACAATAGCACATCGCCGTTGACAGCCATTTATGGTACCGGTATCAATCGCGTCAAGATGGCCACCGGGAGGGTTTTCTTGCCAGCCGAGAATCACAACACGCCGCCACGAAGGGCACTTGTCACCGGTGCCGCCGGCGGCCTCGGTCGCGAGGTGGCGATCCAGCTGGCGCGGCGCGGCTGTGTCGTCGCGGTCACCGACATCAATGGCGAGGGACTGGCCGAGACCGCCACGCTGGTCGGCGAAACCGGCGCGGAAAGCGAAAGCATCGTCAGCGACTTCACCGGGGAAGGCGCGCCGGAGGCGGCGGTGGAGAAAGTGGTGGCGCGCTGGGGCGGCATCGACATCCTCGTCAACAATGCCGGCTATGGCGTGATCGAGCCCTTCCTCGACGCCACCTTCAAGGCCTGGACGCGCACGCTGGCGCTCAATGTCACGGCCCTTGCCATGGCCTGCAAAGCGGCGGGCCGAGTGATGCGCGAGCAGCGTTCGGGGCGCATCATCAACATCACCTCGCCGGGTTCGCGCATGGCGCTGCCCGACTACACCGCCTACACGGCGAGCAAGGCCGGGGTCGATTCCATTACCCGCGCCGCAGCGGTAGCGCTGGCGCCCTATGGTGTGCTGGTCAACAGCCTGGCACCGGGCATGATGGACACCGAAATGCAACGCTCGACCGAGGTCGACCTGGCCCGCGCCAATGGCCGCAGCGACCTGCAGGCCTTCCTCGACGAGCGCACCCGCCGCATCCCGCTCGGCCGCCGGGCCGAGATTGCGGAAGTCGCGGAAGCCGTCGTCTGGCTCTGTCTCGATGCGCCCAAATACATGACCGCCGAGCGGCTCAACATGTCGGGCGGGCTCGATAAGGACTGATCAGATGCAGCGAAACTCCCCACCCGGCAGCGCCGATATCGGCGCGCTCGAACGCAAGGCGATACAATTGCGCCGTCACATGCTGACCATGGCGCGCGGCCAGGGCCAGGGTTATATCGGCCAGGGCCTCGGCATCGCCGATGTGCTGGCCGCGCTCTACTTCCACGAACTGCGTTACGATCCACACAATCTGGCGTGGGCCGACCGCGACCGCTTCCTGCTCTCGACCGGGCATTATTCGATCGCGCTGTGGGCAGCGCTGGCCGAGGCCGGCATCATCCCGGTCGAGGAACTTGCCACCTATGGCGCCGACAACAGCCGGCTGGAAATGTCGACGCTCGACACGACGCCAGGTGTCGAAGTCATCGGCGGCTCGCTCGGCCATGGCCTGGGGCAAGGCGTCGGCCAGGCGATGGGCCTGCGCATCGACAAATCCGAGGCGCGCGTCTTCGTCGAACTGTCCGATGGCGAAATGCAGGAAGGCTCGACCTGGGAAGCGGCGATGTCGGCCAGCCATTTCAAGCTCGATGGGCTTGTGGCACTGGTCGACTGCAACGGCATCCAGGCCGACGGGCCTGTCGTGCTCGACATGGAGCCGGTGGCCGACAAATGGCGCGCCTTCGGCTGGCAGACATCGGAGATCGACGGCAACGACATGAAGGCGGTGGTCGGCGCGCTGGCCGATGCGCGCGAGCGCAACGGCAAGCCGAAGGCGATCGTGCTGCGCACGCTGCCTGGCAAGGGCGTGCCGCGTATCGAAACCGCCGAGAAATCGCATTTCTTCCGCATCGACGTGGCGCAATGGGACGGCATCATCGCCGAGTTCGAAAAGACCGTGGGAGCAAGCCAATGAGCGGCACAGCGACGGAGGCCGGCCGCACGCTGGCCATGGGTCAGGACGAAGCGGTCCGCGGCGGCCGGCAAAGCGTGGAAGCGCCGTTTGGCAAGGCGCTGACGCGGCTCGGCCACAGCCGTCCCGACATTGTTGGGCTGACCGCCGACCTCGGCAAATACACCGACATCCTGCCATTCCGTGACGCTTTCCCCGACCGCTTCTTCAATGTCGGCATGGCCGAGCAGAACCTGGTCGCTGTCGCCGCTGGGCTGGCGCGTACCGGCAAGGTGCCGTTCGCCACCACCTATGGCGTGTTCGCGACAAGGCGGGCCTATGATTTCGTCGCCATCGCGCTCGCCCACTCCAACCTTAACGTCAAGATCGTCGCCGGCCTGCCGGGATTGACGACCGGCTATGGCGGCACGCACCAGGCGATCGAGGATCTGGCGCTGATGCGCATGATCCCCGGGCTGACCATCATCGACCCCTGCGACGCGACCGAGATCGAAGCGGCGACCAAGGCGATCGCAGAGCGTCACGGGCCGGTCTACATGCGGCTGCTGCGCGGTTCAGTGCCCGTGGTATTTGAAGCCGGCTATCGTTTCGAAATCGGCAAGGCGCGCAAGCTTCGTGGCGGTTCCGATGTCGGCATCATCTCGACCGGCTTCATGACCGAGCGGGCACTGGATGCGGCGGACGCGTTGCGAAAAAAAGGCATCTCCGCCGGCGTGCTGCACGTGCCGACCATCAAACCGTTCGACACCGAGGCGGTGGCCGCGTTCGCGGCTGGCGTCAGCCACATCGTCACCACGGAAAACCATGTTGTCGTCGGCGGCCTGGCCAGCCTCGTTGTCGAGACCTTGTTCGACGCCGGCATTGCGAAGAAAGTCAGCCGCATCGGCTTGCCCGACCGCTACATCGAATGCGGCGCGGTGCCGACCCTGCAAGCGAAATACGGCCTGACATCAGAAGCCGTCATCGCCGCGATCATAGCCCTGGCTTAGGACGACCGCATGAAAATCACCGAAATCGAGACCTTCGCCGTCGGTGCCGGCTGGAAGAACTGGCTGTTCGTCAAAGTCCATACCGACAACGGCATCCATGGGATTGGCGAAGGCACGCTGAACGGCTTCATCAAGACCACCGAAGCCGGCGTGCACGAGCTCAAGCATCTCGCCATCGGCCAAGACCCGCGCCGCATCAATGCGCTGGCCAAGCGCATGCTGGACAGCGTCTCGCTCGACGGCGGCCACATCCACCGCACGGTGATCGCGGCGGTCGAGATTGCCTGCTGGGACATTCTGGGCAAGAGCCTCGGCGTGCCGATCCACCAGTTGCTCGGCGGCCAGGTGCGCGACAGCGTGCTCGGCTACGCCAATGGCTGGTACCGCATCGAGCGCACGCCGGAGGCCTTCCTCGAAGCCGCCAAGGCGGTGCTGGCGAAAGGTTTCAAGGCGTTCAAGCTCGACCCGTTCGGCACCGCGCAAGGTTTTATCTCGCGCGAGGAATTGGAGCTTTCCTACGCGATCTGCCGAAAATTACGTGATGAACTGCCTCGCGATACGCTGATCCTGATCGACGTGCATGCGCGCTTCACCGAGATCGCCGCCCTGCAGGCCGCGCAGAAATTCGCCGATCTCGACATCTTCTGGTGGGAGGAGCCGACCTCGCGCGACCGGCAAGAGACGGTGCACGAAGTGGCGCATCGCTCACCGATCCCGGTGGCGACCGGCGAAATGTACGACACGGTCGGGCAATTCTACACGCTGGCCGCAGGTGGGGGCGTCAACATCTTCCAGCCCGAACCGATGTCGCTCGGTGGCATTGCGCCGTCCATGCAGGTGGCCAACCTCGCGCTTGCGCATGGCAGCCACATCGCCCCGCACCAGAGCGGCGGACCGGTGGCGACGGCGGTGTGCCTGCAGCTGGCGGCCGCGGTGCCGAACTTCGTCATCCAGGAGCACTTCGACGCTTTCAACGACCCGTGGACGCGTGACCTCGTGACCTGGCACCCGACCGTCAATCCGGCCAATGGCCATCTGTCGCTGCCCGACGCGCCAGGGCTCGGCATCGATCTCAACATCGAGGCGATCAAGAACCACCCTTACGATCCCGACGCCTATCTCAACGTCCACGCGGGGGGCTGGGAAAAGCGCCTCGGGCGGCGGGAAGAGACGGGGCGGCGTGGCCTCTAGTCCGTCACGCGCTTTCGCGATCGACGATCTCGAAGCCGAGGCTGGTGATGGTCGGCACCTTGGTGTCGCCGCCGAGCCTTGCCAGCAATTGCCGCACCGCACGGCGGCCCATTTCGTAGCGGTTGACCTTCACCGTGGTCAGCGGCGGATAGAGCTGCGCGGCGAGATCCATGTCGCCATAGCCGGCGATGGCGATCCTGCCCGGCACGGCCCAGCGCCGGCGGTGGCATTCCTGCACTGCGCCGACCGCGAGCGTGTCGCTGGAAAAGAAGATGGCATCGATATCCCGGTGGCGGGTCGTCAGCGTCACCAGCGCCTCGGCACCGCCCTGCGCGGTGATCGGCACTTCGACCTCCATATCGGCATGGTTCTTGATGCCGAGCTCCGTCAGGGCGGCATGGTAACCGGTGCGGCGCTGCCGCAGGCGGTCATTGCCGTGGATCGGCGTCGAGACGAAGCCGATGCGCTTGTAGCCCTTGGCCGCCAGATGCATGGTCATGGCATAGGCGGTCTCGAAGTTGGAGACGCCGACCACCATGTCGATCGGCTTGCGGCCCTTGATTTCGGAAATTTCGACCACCGGGGCGCCGCTGCTCTTCAGCAAGGCACGCGCCGCTTCGCTTTGCACGAAGCTCTGCAGGATCATGCCGACCGGGCGCCAGCCGAGCAGGTTGCGGATCGACTTCTCCTCGGCCTCCTGCGTGAACTCGCCCTGCACCAGGAGCATCGAATAGCCGCTCTCATGGCATTCGTCGGACATGCCTTGCACCTGTTCGGCAATGCCCGAATTGATCAGCGGCGGCACCACCGTGCCGATCATGCGGCCGTTGCCGCGCATGCTGGACGCAAGCCGGTTGGGTACGAAGCCGGCCTGTTCGATCGCCTCCAGCACCTTGGCGCGCGTCTCCGGCGAGACCATGTCGGGATTGGACAGCGCGCGCGACACCGTCATCGGCGCCACGCCGACCCGCTTGGCGATCTCGCGGACGCCGAGGCGTTGCGGCTTCTTCTCGTCCGCCGGCGGCTTATCGACCATCACCATGCTCCAAGAAAGCGCTATCCGCCAAGGCAATGTCCTGCGGATCACGCCGAAACGTCCATTCATAGCGGTTGCCGCGAGTGCTTGCCAGCGATGGACCCAGCTATGCACCGCCAGAAAATTTCATCGTTGACAAGTTATAATATTATAATCTTAATGGTTGAGAGGAGCGCGCCAGGATCGGCGCGGGCGCATGGGGCCGGCCGCAAGAGCCGGCGACGGTCGCTGCCAGGGAGGTCGGGATGAACAGCGCGGCTGAGGTGAGCGCGTCGCCCAGGGACGCGCGTTCGTTCCGGCGGCGACTGATCGGCTTGATTGCCGTCGGCGAGGTCGGCGTGCTGGCGGCCATGGCTTTGCTGATCGCCTTCTTCTGGCTGCTCGAGCCGGCCTTCCTGTCGGAGCGCAACATCCGCGCCATTCTCAACGTCGTCTCCTTTGTCGGCATCATCGCCATCGGCCAGACCATTCTGCTGGTCGCCGGCGAGTTCGACCTGTCGGTCGGCTCGGTGGCTGGTCTCTCCGCCGTGGTCGCCGCCAAGCTGATGACCGCGGCCGCCCTGCCGGTGAGCGTCGGCATTCTCGGCGGCATAGGCGTCGGCGCGCTGATCGGCCTCCTCAACGGCCTGATCGTCGTCAGGCTGGGCATCCCTGCCTTCATCCAGACGCTCGGCATGCTGTTCATCGGCCAGGGCCTGATCCAGGTGGTGACGGGCGGCTATCCGGTCTATCCGCTGCCCGAGGCGATCAACACCATTGGCGGCACCGATCTCGCCTTCGGCCTCGGCTGGAGCTTTGCCTTCTTCATCGTCGTCGCCCTCCTTGCCGACTTCGTGCTGCGGCGCACCGTGCTCGGGCGCAACATGTATGCCACCGGCGGCAACAAGGAAGTGGCGCATCTCGTCGGTATTAACACCAGCGCCTACAAGATCGGCGCCTTCATCACCGTCGGCGCGCTGTCGGCGATCGCCGGCATGTTCGTAATGGCCGATCTCGGCAGCGGCGGCACTTCGATCGGCAGCGGCTGGGAACTGACCGTCATCGCCGGCGTCGTGGTCGGTGGCGTCAGCCTGTTCGGCGGCGCCGGCACGGTGGCCGGCGGCGTCGTCGGCATCCTGATGCTGAAGGTGGTGCAGAGCGGCCTCGTCGTCATTGGCGTCAACTCCAACTGGCAGCAGATCGCGGTCGGCGTGATCATGGTCATGGCTGTCGGCCTCGACATAGTGCGCCGCCGCTACTTCATCGCCGGCGCCTGAGAGGCCGCTTATATTGCGCCGGCAAAAATGCCGGCGAACCAAGGGAGGTAAGGCATGAAGACCCATTTGAAAAAGCGGCTGATCCGAACCGCATTGGTGGCGGCGGCACTCGCCACCTCGCTCGGCTCGGCGAGCCTGGCCCGGGCGGCGGACATTCACCTGCTCTGGGTGCAGGCGATGAAGGATCACCCGGTGCATCGGCTGATGCAGGCGGGCTTCCTCAACAAATGCAAGGAACTTGGCTACACCTGCGAGGTGGTCGGCGACCCGAGCGCCACCAACTGGGATATTCCGGCGACCTTGCCGCTTGCCGAGGCCGCCCTTGCCCGCACCAAATACGACGCGATCGGGGTATACGGTCCCGATCCGGCCATCTATTCCTACATCTCCAAGCTGGCCAAGGAAGGCTTCCCGATCGTCACCTGGCACGTCCTGCCGCCCGAAGGGACCGTCAACGGCCTGAAAGCGGCAACGGGAGAGAACATCGCCGAAGCGGGAACCAATGCCGCGATCGCGATCGGCGACAAGCTCGGCGGCAAGGGCACCGTGGCGTTGACGCAGGGCGCTTCCAACGACACCGAAAACGCCATGTCGGATGCCTTCCGCAAGACCATCGCGGCGAAATATCCCGGCATCAAGGTGCTCGACACGCAGATGGAAGGCTTTGAACCGTCGGCGGCCGAGGCAAAAGCGGTGGCGATCCTGCAGGGCAATCCCGATGTGACTGCCGCCTTCGGCACCACCGGCAACAGCATCCAGACCTGGTCGGGCGCCGCCCGCAAGGCCGGACGCGATGTCGTCATCGTCGGCATGGACTATATCAGGCAGAATCTCGATCTGGTGAGATCCGGCGCCGCCTACGGCATCGTCGCGCAGCCGCTCTATGAAGAGAGCGCCAAGGTCGCCGAACTTCTCGGTGATCTCGCCCAGGGCAAGACCGTGCCCTACAGCAATCCGCTGCCGGCAAAGGTGATCACCGCAGCTGATCTCGATCCCTATTACAAGATGCTGGACAGCGCCGGCCAGTAACACCTGCCGCCGGGCCCGCGCCTTGCAGGCCCGGCGCTTTCCGAAGGGATGCGTCTTGTCCATCACCACCCCAGCGCCGCTGTTTTCGGCCACCGCCATCGCCAAGAATTTCGGCGGCGTGCAGGCGCTGCGCGGCGTCGATTTCGATGTCGTGGCCGGCGAGATCCACGCCTTGCTCGGCCAGAACGGCGCCGGCAAGTCGACGCTGGTCAAGATCCTCAACGGCGTGCATCCGGCCGGTTCCTACACCGGCACGATCCAGCTCGACGGCCGGCCCGTCAGCTTCGCTTCGCCGGCCGATGCACGATCGAACGGCGTCGGTTACGTGCCGCAGGAAATCGAGGTGCTCGAACAGCTGTCGGTCGCCGAGAATGTCTTTGCCGGCCGCACCGGGCTGGGCACAGGCATGCTGGTCCACCAGCGCAAGCTCGAGCAGCGGGCCGGCGAAATCTTTGCCGACCTCGGCATCGACATCAACCCCAGGGCCTATGTCGCGTCGCTGACCTCGGCGCAGCGTCATCTGGTGATGATTGCGCGTGCCATCGTGCTGAAGCCACGCGTGCTGATGCTGGACGAGCCGACGGCCTCGCTCTCCGGCACCGAGGTGGATGCGCTGTTCGCCGTGCTACGCCGCCTGAAGGCGCAAGGCGTGGCGATGATCTACATCACCCACCGCCTGCCCGAGGTGCTGGCCATCTGCGACCGCGCCACGGTGCTGCGCGACGGGCAGGTGGCGGTACGGATCGCGCGCGAGGACTTCGATGCCGAGACCTTCATCTTCTCGATGTCGGGTCAAAGGCTACAGCGGCTGTTTCCCGAACACGCGGCACCCGTCGGCCGGCCGACGGCGCTGGAGGTTCGCCATCTCACGGTCGCCGGCCACAGCGGCGCGGTCCATGGCGCCAGGGATATCAATCTCCGCGTGGCGGCGGGCGAAATCGTCGGGCTGGCCGGGCTGCTGGGCTCCGGCCGCAGCGAGGTCCTGCACGGCATCTATGGCCGCGTTCCGGCCGACGGCGAAATCCGCGTCGCCGGCCAGAGCGTGTCGATCAAATCGCCCAGGGATGCCCGCGCAGCCGGCATTGCGCTGCTGACCGAGGATCGCAAGCGCGACGGCCTGCTGTTCAACCTGCCCGTCGGCGCCAACATCACCATCGGCAATCTCGCGCCTCTGTTGCGGCATGGCATGGTGCGCGGCGGACTGGAGCGAAGCTCCATCCTCACCGCCATGCGCGCGCTTAACGTCAAGGCGTCCTCGCCGCAGGCTTCGGTCACCCATCTGTCGGGCGGCAACCAGCAAAAGCTGCTGTTCGCCCGTGTGCTGATGCGGGCACCGAAAGTGCTTCTGCTCGACGAGCCGACCAAGGGCGTCGACGCGGCGACCCGTCATGAAATCTACCGGCTTGTGGTTGAACTCGCCGAGAAAGGCGTAGGCTTGCTGATCGTCGCTTCCGAATTGGAAGAGCTGATCGGACTTTGCGATCGCTGCGTCGTGGTCGCCGACGGGCGCATCGTCGACGAATTTGGCCGCGGCGAAGGCGGCGAGGATCGGGTGCTGCGCTCGGTGACGGCGGCGCAAGCGGAACGCCACGCCATCGCTTCACAGGCCTCAGCATGATGTTCGCCGGCAAACGCGTTTTCGTCACGGGGGCTGCCACCGGCATTGGCCGGGCGACCGCGCAGTACCTCGCCGACGAAGGCGCCGGGGTTTTCGGCGCCGGACTGGACGGCGAAGAGGGCAAGGCCCTTGCCGGCCGCTATGACGAAAGCCAGTTGATCTTCCGCGAGAGCGATCTTACCCGCGAAGCGGAGGTGCAGTCGGCGGTGACGGCAGCCACCGAATGGCTTGGCGGGCTCGACGCCGTCGTCAACTGCGCCGGCATCTACCCCACCGGCAAGCGGCTTGAAGACGTTTCCGACGCGGAATGGGAAAAAACCATCGCCGTCAACCTCACAGCCATTTTCCGCGTCTGCCGCGCGACCTTGCCGCTGCTGCGCGCGGCCGGCGGCGGCTCGATCGTCAACATCGCGTCCGTGCACGCCGATGCCACGGTTCCCGGCGTGCCCGCCTATGCCGCGACGAAGGCGGCGGTCGTCGGCCTGTCGCGGCAGATGGCGCTCGACTATGCCGTCGACTGCATCCGCGTCAACGCCGTGCTGGTCGGCTCGGTCGCCACCCGCATGACGCTGGACGGGCTGGAAGCGGCCGGCGGCGCCGACGCGCTGGGCCTGTCCTTCGAGCCCAACAGGATCGCCCGCATCGCCAACCCTTCGGAGATCGCCAGCGCTGTCGGCTTCCTGATTTCCGACGCCGCATCCTTCGTCACCGGCAGCGCCATGCAAGTGGATGGCGGCCTGCTGGCGCGGCTTCTCTAGGGCTCAGGCGCAATCGGCTGGTTGACTGAAGATCCGATTATACTGCCTCTTCAGTTTGCCGCGCACAGGCGCTACCCTACCGGGCACGGAATTCCGCAGCCATGGCTAGCGGGGGGCAGGCCCCGCGCTCAAGCGCAAAGGGCGTGAAACAGACGGTGCCGGCGGCACTTTCACCCTGGGCGAGGACGATGACGCCCTCATCCGGATCATCCCATCGGCCGCGGCTGAAAGCGCCGGAGGCGTTGGTCTGCGGCTCGACGCAGAAATATGGCTTGGTCGGATCGGCGTAAAGCATCAGGTGCTTGAAGATCGGGTCGGCCCTCATGCGCAGTCCCGCGCCCCGTGCCGGGAAGCGCAGCGTCGCTTCGCCGCCCCAGCCACCATAGTCGTTGTTGCGCCAGCCGCCCGGCAGGGGTCTGCCTTCGGCAAAGTCGAGTTCGGGCGGCAAGGTGACGGGATCGCCCGAAATGCCATCGGGCTGTTCGAGATAGAAGCGCTCGGCCTTGAACTGCACTGTTACGTCCGGATCGCGATCGAACCAGGGATGCAAACCAAAACCGAACGGCAGGGCGACCGGACCGGTATTGGTCAGCGTCATGGTCACGCTCAGTCCCTCGTCCGAAACCGCGAAAGCCTGTGTCGCGCGGTAGGAATAGGGCTCGGCTCCGGCGGCGATGACCAGCGACAGGGTTGCGTTGGCGGGACCTGACCCGGTGACCGTCCAAGCGTGTTGCCAACCGCTGCCATGGACGTTGAATTTTTCGGGCGGATTGTTGGGCAGGACCCGCCAGCGTCTTGCCCCGAAGTCGAAGGCGTTGCCGGCGATGCGGTTGGCATAGGGCGTCATCGGAAACATGGCGACGCCAAGTACATTGCCGGATTTGCGATCATCATCCGAGAGCCGGCGTACGAGGTCGATGCCGCGCCAGCGCAACGCGCTCACGCTGCCGCCGATTTGCGGCACCAGGGCAACCTCGAGCGCTCCCGATCCGATGCTCAGCAATTCAGAAATTGCGGCCATAGCCTGCCGTCCATCCACCGTCGACGCCCAGCATCTGGCCCGTGGTGTAGGTGTTGAGCGGATCGCAGAAGAACAACACGGCCGCGACCGCTTCCTCGATGCAGCCGGCGCGGCCGACCGGCGTGTGGCTGAGCATCGCCCTGTCGCCCGAGACCATGGTTTCGTCCTCGACCGCGCCGAAGCCGACGGCATTGACCAACACCCTCGGCCCGAACTCCATGGCCAACGCACGCATGCCGGCCAGAATCGTCGCGTTCTCCATGGAAAAGCGCGGATGGCGGCGCATCGGCATGCCGGCCGTGGCCGAGACCAGGAAGACGATGCGCCCGCCGCCGCGCTCGGCCATGGCCACGGCTGCCCTGCGCGCATCGGCATGCTGGCAGCGTGGATCCTGCATCGTCGTTCCCGGGCGCAGCGGATTGGACATCAGCAGGATGTCGGCGGCATCCCCTGCTTCGACGACCGTGCCGCCATTGGCACGCAGCGCGGCAAGCACGGCGTCGACGATCGGGTTGGTCTCGCCATCGAGGGCCACCGCGGCGCCGTTGAGATCGATTTCCATCGCGCCGCTCACATCATGTATCCCGCCGTCCAGCCGCCATCGACGGCCAGCACCTGGCCGTTGACGTAGCTGGCGGCCGGCGAGGCCAGGAACAGCACCGCCTCGGCGATCTCCCGCGGCTCGGCCGGACGGCCGAGCGGCACATGGGCCAGGAATTCCTGCGTGCGGCCGGCGAACTTGCCGTCATCGCCGTAAAACAGCTTGGCGGTCAGCGCCGTCATCACCGAACCTGGAGCGACCGCGTTGGTCAGGATGCCCTTGGCGCCGAGTTCGATCGCCATCGACCGCGTCAGATGGATGATGCCGGCCTTGGCGGCGACGAACGGGCTCTGCAGGCGCATGGCGGCAAGGCCGACGACCGAGGCGATGTTGACGATGCGCCCGCCCCTGCCGGCGGCGAGCATGGGACCGAGTGCCGCGCGGCTCATAATGTAGAGGCCGTCGAGATCGATGCCGGTGATGCGGTCCCATTCCTCGGCCGGGAATTCGTCGATTGTGACACGATGCGCCAGCGTGTTGACGCCGGCATTGTTGATGAGGATGTCGAGGCGGCCGTAACGCTGCATGATCGCGGCGATCGCGCTGTCGACCGATGCGCCATCACGGATGTCGGTGACGCAGGCCATGGCATCGGTCAAGCCGGCCGCGACCTGTCTTGCGCCCTCGCCGTCGATGTCGGCGACGACGACCGCGGCGCCATTGTCGGACAGGCGCCTGGCAATGGAACTGCCTATGGCGCCCCCCGCTCCCGTGACCAGCGCCACCTTGCCTCGCAAATCGCAGCGCATGTCCCGCACACCCCCCGAGCAATACCGGGTTATGCTATTATAATATCTACTGGAGTCGGGCAAGCGGCGGCGTTGCCGGCGCGATTATTCCGCCGGCGCGCCGGCAACGTTCTTGCGGGCGGCATCGACCATCAGCCGCCGTGCGCGGAACACGCCCCATTGCTGGTCGACGAGGACGCCGATGAGAATGACACCGCCCATGACCGCGAAGTTGAGGGAGGACGGGATGCCGAGCAGATTGACGAGGTTCTGCAGTTCCTGCAGCAGCACGGTCCCGAGGATGACGCCGATCAGGGAGCCTTCGCCGCCGCGCAGCGAGAAGCCGCCGAGCACGGCGGCGGCAATGGCGTAGAGTTCATAGAACTGGCCGTGGCTGGCCGGCGAGATCGAGCGTGTGTACATGGCGAAATAGATCGCCGACAGCGCCGTCAGCACGCCGCAGATGACATAGGCGGCCATGACGATGCGGCCGGTACGGATGCCGGAATATTTCGCCGCCTCCTCATTCTTGCCGATGGCGTAGAGATAGCGGCCGAACACCGAACGGTGCAGCACCACCCACATGACGATGGCGATGACGATCAGCGCGATGAAGCTGTTCGGCACGCCCCAGGAGCGGCCCGCGGTGAGGAATTCGAGCTCGGGGAAATTCTGGCCGAAGGCGAAGCCGGCGGTGCCGTCGGCGGTGTAGAAACGGGCGACGCCGCGATAGATCAAGAGGCCGCACAAGGTGACGACGAAGGGCTGCAGCTTCAGCCTGGTGATCAGCCAGCCATGCACCAGGCCGATGATGGCGCCAAGCGCGATGATCAGCACGAAGGCCAGAGGCCAGTCCAGTTCGCGCACGGCGATGAAGTCGATGAACAGCGTTCCCAGCAGCGCCACCACCGAGCCGACCGACAGTTCGATGCCGCCGGTGATAATGACGAAGGCCTGGCCGATCGACAGGATCCCGAACAGGCCGATCAGGTTCGAGGTGTTGGCAAGGTTGATCGGCAAGAGGAAGCGCGGATTGATGATGGCCACGATTGCGCCGACCACCAGGATCAGGATCAGCAGGCCGAGATCTTTCTTGCTCATCGTCTTCTCCCCAATGCCTGCCTGAGCAGGTTGCGCGGTCTCGCGACCCCGGCGCAAAAACTATTTCGGCTGCTTGCCCACCGCCAGCAGCAGCACGTTTTCCTGGCTGAACTGGTCCTTGTCGAGAATGCCCGATATCTGGCCCTCATGCATGACGGCGATGCGGTCGGACACGCCGATCACCTCCTCCATGTCGCTGGAGATCATCAGCACGGCGACGCCGGCATCGGCCAGCGCGCGCATCAGCCCGTAGATTTCCGCCTTGGCGCCGATGTCGATGCCGCGCGTCGGCTCATCGAGGATCATCACCTTCGGGTTCATGGCCAGCCATTTGCCGAGCACGACCTTCTGCTGGTTGCCGCCCGACAGCGTGCCGGTCCGCGTCTGCACCGACGGCGCCTTGATACCGAGATTTTTCTTCTGTTTCTCGGCGGTTGCCGTCTCGGCGCTTGCCGACACCAGTGAGCGCCTGGCATGCGCCGGCAGATTGGGCAGCGAAATATTCTGCGCGATCGACAGGTCGAGCAGGATGCCGGTCAGCTTGCGGTCTTCCGGCACCAGGAAAATGCCGTGCGCGACGGCATCGGCCGCCGACCCCAGCACAAGCGTCTTGCCGTCGAGCTCGAGCGTGCCGCCAAGGCTGCCGTCGATGCCGAAGAACACGCGGGCCAACTCGGTGCGGCCGGAGCCGACAAGGCCGGCAAGGCCGAGGATCTCGCCACGCCGGACATCGAGGTCGACCGGCCGGCTGGGATAGGTGGGGGTGCGGATGGCCTTGGCCGCAAGTGCCGTGGCGCCGGGCGCCCGCGCGGCCTCGGAGGCCTTTTCGCGTTCCTTCAGCATGCGGCCGATCATCAGCTTGACCATCTGGTCGTGATTGATGTCGCGCTTGCCCAGCGTGCCGGCCAGCATGCCATCGCGCAGCACGACGACGCGATCTGCGACGCGCTCGACCTCGTGCAGGCGGTGCGAAATGAAGATGACGCTGATACCGTCGGCCTTCAGCGCCTTGATGACGTCGAGCAGTTTGTCGGTCTCGGCGAGCGGCAGGCTCGATGTCGGCTCGTCGAGGATGACCAGCCTTGCCTTGATCGACAGCGCCTTGGCGATCTCGACCATCTGCTGCTGCGCCAGCGACAGGTCGGCGACCTGCGCATCGGCGGAGAAATTGGCGCCGACGCGCTTCAAGAGCGGCGCCACCATCTCGCGCAGCTTCGAGCGGTCGACGAGTTTCAGCGGCCCGGCGCGCAGCGGCTCGCGGCCGAAGAAGATGTTGGCGGCGACGTCGAGATTTTCGAACAGGTTGAGTTCCTGGTGGACGAAGGCGATGCCCGAGCCCAGGCTGCCTTCGACGGTCAAGCTGTTGTGAGCGGTGCCGTCGACCGTGATCGTGCCGGTGTCCGGCGTGGTGACGCCTCCGAGGATCTTCATCAGGGTCGACTTGCCGGCGCCGTTCTCGCCGACGAGGCCGATGACCTCGCCCGGCCTGACCTCCATCGAAAACCCGTCGAGCGCGACGACGCCCGGATAGGTCTTGCGCACGTTCTCGAGGCTGAGAAACGGGGTGATTGCCGCGATGGATGTATCGGAATAATTCATCATGCCTGACAGGGATTGGCGGGCCGACTTTTAAGGCAGACTGACGCTCCTCGCGGTGTTCGTCAATGCGAACAGCCGGCTCAAGCAAGTTGAGCCGGCTGAACTGCCTGTGGTCTTAGTTTCCTGCCATCGCCTTCAGGTTGGCGGCGTAGGCGTCGACATCATCCTTACCGATGATCTTGGTCGGGATGATGATGAGGTTGCCGGCCGGGATGCCCGACTTGTCGCCCTTGAGATAGGCAGCCATCAGCTTCATGCCCTGATAGGCCCATTCGAAGGGCTGCTGCACGACGGTGGCGGCAACGGTGCCTTCCTTGACGCCGCCCAGCGTGATCGGATCGTCATCGAAACCGACGACCGTGATGGAGCCGAGCTTGCCGGCATCGCGCAGCGCTTCATAGATGCGCGGCGTGTTGTAGGAATAGAAGCCGACCATGCAGGTGACGTCGGGGCTGGCGACCAGCGCGTCCTCGACATTCTTCTTGGCACGCGCCTGGTCGATATCGTCGCCGCGCACGTCGACGAGCTCGATCTTGGTGCCGGCCAGGCCATCTTTCATGCCCTGGATGCGCTCCTTGGCGTTGTCGGCGCCGAGCAGGCCGACGAAGCCGAGGCACTTGCCGCCATTGGGCATCGCCTTCTTGGCGATTTCGGCCGCCTGCTTGCCGGCGTCGACATTGGATGAGCCGATATAGGCGACGCGCTTGGTCTGCGGTGCGTCGCTGTCGGTGGTGAACAGCGCGGTTTCAGACGCGATCTTGTTCAGGCCATCGGTCGAGGTCTTCGGGTCGACGGCCGAGACCATGATGCCCTTGACGCCGGCCGTCACCAGATCGTCCATCAGCCGCTGCTGGATGGCGACCGAGGATTGCTCGGGATATTTGAGTTCGAGATTGTAGTCGGGCAGTTCGCCCTGCGCCTTCTTGACGCCAGCTTCGGCCGCTTTCCAGAAATCGGAAGCGCCGTTGACGACGAAAGCCAGTGTCGGCTTGTCGTCGGCGCGCGCGATGGCCGTCGCCGTCAGGCCGACAACCAGGGCCGCGGCGGCCACGGATGCATTGCGTATCAAGGACTTCATGTTCAACCTCCCGTTTGGGTCCAGCCGTCGGGCTGGACCGTCTTGCTCACTAGAATTGCGTGCTCACCTGAATTTGCCGTTTGCGGCTTGGATACCCCTCCTCCTCAGGGTTTCCCGGCACTCACAAGAATGGCCTCGTTCCAGCCACGGCCACGGACTTTAGAGACTCATTCTGCGTTCGTAAATAGTCCGATTTGTCTGACATATCACTTATCCGAGACAGAGCTTGCGGAGGCAATCCGCTCGCCATCGGGTCATCGACGTTCGCTTTCCCGCCGCCCCGAACCCTACAAGGCCGGACGCGACGGATTGACGTTACAGCGCATTTTTGTATTAGTAAACACTATTAGTTTTCAGCCAATATCCGGGCACATCGTGGCACCACGGTGAACGAAGCGCTGGCGAGCCCATGCCTTGGCCGCTCGGCATACAAAGCCGCGCAGTCGTTGCTTTCCTCCCACATAAGGAGCCTGATGATCGATGGACCGCATGGCCACTAATAGATATAAACGAAGCGGCGGTTTCTATAAGCTGGCGCCGCCGCGCCATCTTGTCGGGCCGGCAGGCTGCCGCTAGACAGGCCGGGATTGGGGACAGGACTGCCATGAGCGAAACGACGGATCCGGCCATCGAGACGATCAAGCGCCGCAAGGCGCCGGCCAAGCCCAAGGGGCGGGTCACCATGACAGACATCGCCCGAGCGGCCGGCTGCTCGCAGGCGACGGTTTCCTTCGTGCTCAACAATTCGCCAGGGATCAAGCTGTCGCAGCAGACCCGCGAGCGGGTGATCGAAGCCGCGCGGGCGCTGGGTTACAGCGCGCCCGCCTTCTCGGCGCTGCGCAAGCCGGTTGCCGCCTTCGACGGGCTGGACGGAGTGATCGGCTTTGCCGTCGACCAGCTGGCGACCAGCCCTGAGGCGGTGGTGGCGATCGAAGGCGCGCGCCAGGCCTCGTGGAATGCCGGCAACGTGCTTCTGGTGGCGCAGACCATGGGCGACGCCGTGATGGAGCCGCGCGCCATCCAGGCACTGACCCGGCGGGGTATTTCGGCGCTGATCTACATGACCATCTTCACCCGCGAGATCACCGCGCCCGACTTCCTCTACAGCCTCGACATTCCGGTGATCCTGCTCAATTGCTACACGGCCGACTACGCCTTTCCCGCCGTGGTGCCCTCCGAGATCGCCGGCGGCCAGAGCTCGACCCGGCATTTGATCAGCCACGGCCACCGCCGCATCGCCACCATCACTGGCGAGCCGTGGATGCAGGCCGCGCAGGATCGGCTCAAAGGCTACCGGCGCGCGCTCGCCACCGCCGACATCCCTTTTGACCCGGAGCTGGTGGTCGAGGGCGACTGGTCGGCAAGTGCGGGCTATGCCGCGACGGTGAAGCTGCTGGCGCTCAAAGACCGCCCGACCGCCATCTTCTGCCAGAACGACCGCACCGCGATCGGCTGCTACGAGGCGCTGAAGGAAGCCGGCCTGCACATTCCCCAGGACATCTCCGTCGTCGGCTATGACGACGAGGAAATCGCCCGGCATCTGTTCCCGCCGCTGACCACTTCGATCCTGCCGCATATGGCGATGGGCCAATGGGCGATCGAACAGCTCGAGGCACCAACGGCGCCCGGACACGGGCGCTATCCCATCACCAAGCTGGAGTGCCCGCTGGTGGAGCGGGAGAGCGTGCGGGCGGTGGCGGGAGGCTGAGGCAAGGCGGCCGAGCCATGCCGTTGCGCGGGGCGGCCGGCTCTCGGAGACTTGGAACTGGGTTCGCGCCGGCAGGTGAGATCATGGCGGCAAAAGTCCTCGCGATCCTCGTGGCGATCTACGCCGTCGACGCCTTGGTGACGTTCGGTTTCCTCTTCGTGCTCAGCCACCGCGGACGTCGCAAGGCGCTCGACCGGGAAGCTGCGGGTGAACAGCATGTCCGCGCGCCCTGGGTTCACTGACGGTCCAGGTGCCGGTCGGCTCCTGAAAAGGTTCGTAGCGTTGAGTCATGCGGAGACGATAATTGCCGAGCCCCGTCGTGCCAAGGGCCGGTCAATATTTTCTCGCTTTGTATTGATGTTTCATACGTCAATGATACCATGGTGAATATCATTTCTCATATTCAGACGCTGATACCCAATGATCACTGCTTCCCAGCTTCGTGCTGCCCGCGCCCTTCTCAACATCGACCAGAAAACCCTGGCGGAAATGGCGAGCGTCTCGCTGCCGACGATCCAACGAATGGAGGCCAGCCAGGGCAATGTGCGAGGCGTTGTCGATAGCTTGATGAAAGTGATCAACGCCCTGAACCGCGCCGGCGTCGAGCTTCTCAGCGAACATGTGCGTAGCGACGATGGCGGCCGTGGTGTCAGGTTCCGCCATCCAGACACGCTGCCGGGCAAGCCAAACTAGGCCTACAAAGCACAGCATCGACGCCACGCATTCACCGCCCCCATCTCCAGAAACACTCAATGAGCCTTTCCCGGCACATCAGCTTGCGGTCCTGCTTTTCCGCATGGAAAGACACGGTTCGCTCATGATCGTGTATCTGCGTCGGTTGACCGGAAAGGAACGAAGCGAAAGAACCGATCGGCACCTCGCCCGTTTCCTGACGTTCATCGCAGGAGCCGCCAACGCTGGCGGCTTCCTGGCGGTTCAGCAGTACACGTCCCACATGTCCGGCATCGTTTCGTCGATGGCGGACCATCTGGCACTCGGCGATGTCGGGCTGGCGCTTTCCGGGTTGGGGGCGTTGTTGTCGTTTGTCACAGGCGCGGCCTGTTCGGCAGTCTTGGTCAACTGGGGACGGCGGCAAGGCCTACAGGGCGAGTACGCATTCCCGCTTGTCCTGGAAGCGATCCTGTTGATCTGTTTCGGTCTGCTCGGCGGCCATCTTGCGCGTCATGAAGCGCTGTTTGTGCCAATGACGGTGATGCTGCTTTGTTTCATCATGGGGTTGCAGAACGCTATCATCACCAAGCTATCGGAAGCCAGAATCCGGACGACGCATGTCACGGGCCTGGTGACGGATATGGGCATCGAACTCGGCAAGCTGCTTTACTGGAACATCTCAGGCAATGACTCGGACAGACTGTTCGTGAAAGCAGATCGGAGAAAGCTGAGACTGCTTGCGTCGCTCGTAGCATTGTTCTTTATCGGCGGCGTCATCGGCGCTGTGGGTTTCAAACACATCGGCTTTGCAGCGACATTGTTTCTTGCCGCCATTCTCCTTGTGCTGGCCTCCATGCCAGTCCTGGAGGATGTGTCCATCCGCATGAAGCGGCTCTGGCAGTAGCGCGACAGGGCTTTGCCACATGCCGGATTTGGCGGCACATTCGCGATGGCTGGCGACAAGATTGGTGGCCAACACGGTTCGCCTGTTATGCCGTTGCCACCTCCGAAGCGTTGCAGCGGCCCGCAGTGTGCCACCTTCGCAACTGGCTGGCGAGAGAAGCAATCGAGAACCCAGTATGACTTGGCGTTCGGCTCATGCTTTGTCAGTGGCGCCGCACCTTAGGCAGCTCGTCGTGGTACATGCCAAGGCCTGAACGCCAGGAGGCCAAGCTCCTGTTCGATCTCCTCAGCTCCGACGGACGGCGGCATCAGCAGCACTGGCTGGACGAGATCTCGTACCTTGCCTGCCATGACGAGTGCGTTGCGATCCAGAGCGCCGCGGATATCGAGCAGTCTCACATCCGCCCAGATATTGGCGAGCTTTACAGCAACGCGATCCGGCATGATGTCGAGGTCGTGACGAGCATGAACGTTACCGATCAGAATACCGGAAGAATTCTTGAGACGCGTCTGCGCCAAGCCGAAGAATGTCTCGGCGCACAAATGATCTGGGATGCGCCGCCCGGAATATGCGTCCAGAACGATAGCGTCGTAGCGATGACGGCCGGCGCGCAAAAAATCCCGCCCGTCGGAGATGAAGGAGTGAACTCCACGAGGTAACCCAAAGTATTTTCGGGCGATCTGGAAAGCCTTTGGATTGATGTCGACGATCGTAACACGCACACCAACCCTATCCAGCATCGTGCCCAGGCTGCCACCGCCACAACCGATCATCAGGACATCGGACACTCGCGCTTGTGCGAGGAGACCAAAGATGGCGTGTATATAGGGCACGACGCTGACGCCATTCGGATCGCACTCGCTTTGATAGCAGCCACCTTGGCGATAAATGAGCGAACCGGAGTCCTTGGCCCGCAGAACCTCGATGTTGCCGAAATCGGTATGATATTTCGCAACCCGGATCATCACCTTGTCGTCACAGCCAATTCCTAATCCGCCGCTCGGCTGGGTTTCCGTTCGTTGGCCCCTTCATGCGGAGCCGAGGGGGGTTCGCCCGTCATTTTGCAGCGGGCTGCTCTTCGCAATTGCAGGGCACCAATCGGCGAGGCTCGGCGCCTCCCAACTCGTATCTCCCAGTTTTCTACAGCTTCGAGACAGATGCGTCACGCATCATTATTTGAATGCGCCGCATTTTAATATATGCTGCAGCGCTTAGAGATAATACGTCAAAGCTGATCAAAAAGGGGATGCGACCGTGATAACTGCTCCACAGTTGCGTGCCGCGAGGGCGCTCCTTGGCATCGACCAGCGCAGGCTTGCCGAATTGTCCAGCCTTTCGGTGCCGACAATTCAACGTATGGAAGCCAGTGAGTCGATTATCCGGGGCAATGTAGATTCCCTAATGAAGCTGATCGGGGCGCTTGACCTCGCCGGCGTCGAATTGATTTCTGAAGGCGCCTCCAGCCAAATCGGCGGGCGCGGCGTGCGGCTGAAAGCAGATTTTGATCCCGCCAAAATTATGGGCGGGGTTGATACGGACGCCAAAGTCCCTGTGAGGAGTGTGGCGTGATTTCGGGGGCTGCAGTCCTCCTGTGGGGCGTTGCCGCGCTCCTGGGAACTGCGGTGCTTGCGATTGCGTCAAGCCACGGATCGGGCTCGGGAACACGCCTGATCTACAGCCTGACGCTAGGCATATCGGCGGCCGTGCTCCTGGTTCTCGCGAGCCGTGTCGCCGATGATCCCGTAACCCCGTCGACTGCCGAGCTGCCGCTTGGGCTGCCATGGATTGGCGCCCATTTCCGTCTGGATGCGCTCTCGACCTTTTTCCTCGTCGTCGTCAATTTTGGCGGCGGCATGGCCAGTCTTTACGGCCTCGGCTACGGCAGGCATGAGTCTGCGCCGCATCGGGTGCTGCCGTTCTTCCCTGCCTTCCTCGCCGGGATGAATCTGGTCGTCCTGGCGGACGACGCCTTCACTTTCCTGCTTTCCTGGGAATTCATGTCGCTCGCTTCCTGGGCGCTCGTCATGGCGCACCATCGCGAGCAGGACAATGCGAGAGCGGGCTACATCTATCTCGTGATGGCGAGCTTCGGCACGCTCGCGCTGCTGCTTGCGTTCGGCCTGCTGGCCGGCCCGAGCGGAAACTACACGTTCGAAGCGATGCGTGCCGCCGCTTCCGCCCCGCTCGTCGCTGCTTTCGTTCTGGCTCTGATGCTGCTGGGCGCCGGCTCCAAGGCTGGCCTGGTACCGCTGCACATATGGCTGCCACTCGCACACCCGGCCGCGCCAAGCCACGTCTCGGCTCTGATGAGCGGCGTCATGACCAAGGTCGCCATCTACGGCTTCATACGCGTCATTTTCGACCTGCTCGGTGAGCCGGCATGGTGGTCGGGCGTTGTGGTGCTTTTCCTGGGCGGCCTGACGGCGGTTCTCGGCATTCTTTACGCCTTGATGGAAAAGGACCTGAAGCGGCTTCTTGCCTATAGCACCATCGAAAACGTCGGCGTCATTTTCGTCAGCCTTGGCCTTGCTCTGGCCTTCAAGGCGAACGCCATGCCATCGGCCGCGGCGCTGGCGCTCACCGCCGCGCTGTTTCACGTCCTCAACCATTCCTTTTTCAAGAGCCTGCTGTTTTTCGGCGCGGGCGCCGTACTGACGGCAACCGGAGAGCGGGACATGGAGAAACTGGGCGGTCTCATCCACCGTATGCCGTTGACCAGTTTTGCCTTTCTCGTCGGCTGCGTGGCGATCTCGGCGCTTCCGCCCTTCAACGGCTTCGTCTCCGAATGGCTGGCCTTCCAAGCCGTCCTGCAGAGCCCAGATCTGCCGCAATGGGGCCTGAAGGTCATGGTGCCCGCCGTTGGCGGTTTACTGGCGCTCTCGGCGGCCTTGGCGGCTGCCTGCTTCGTGAAAGCGTTCGGGATTACATTCCTCGGCCGGCCACGCTCGGCCGCGGTGGAACTGGCGCACGAGGTCGACCGCTATTCGCTAGCGGCAATGTTCACCCTGGCGGCTCTTTGTCTCCTGGCTGGCATTGTGCCGGGTCTCGTCATCGACGGTCTCTCAGCGGTGACACTTCCGCTGCTTGGCAGCCGGATGCCTGTGCAGATGGCTGAGCCATGGCTGTCGATCGTGCCAATCGCAGCGAGCCGCAGTTCTTACAATGGCCTGCTGGTGTTCCTGTTCATTGCTGTCTCCGGATCGTTCGCGGCATTCGTCATTCACCGCTTCGCCTCACATGCGCTCCGCCGCGGCCCGGCCTGGGGTTGCGGCTTCCCGGACGTAACACCCGCCGCGCAGTATACATCGATAAGCTTTGCACAGCCCATTCGACGCGTCTTCGGCGCGTTCGCATTCCGCGCGCGGGAAAAAGTCGAAGTGCCGGCGCCTGGCGAAACTGGCCCGGCTCGTTTGACGGTCGAAATCCACGATGTGATCTGGGAAACGTTTTACCTGCCTATCGGCAGGGCTATCGACTTTGCGACCGACCACCTGAACCATCTGCAGTTCCTGACGATCAGGCGCTACCTGACTCTTGTATTTCTCTTTCTCATTGTCCTGCTTTTGGTACTCGCACTATGGCCCTGATCCTTGAGTTGGCCGTTCAGGGCGCACAGATGATGCTGGTGCTTTTGCTGGCGCCACTCCTGACCGGGTTCGTGCGCAAGGTGAAGGCACGACTCTTGCGCCGCCAAGGTCCATCCCTGATCCAACCCTATCGCGATCTCCTGCGGCTAATGCGAAAGGAAGTCGTTCTGGCGGACAACGCATCCTGGCTGTTTCGCGTGACACCTTATCTGATCTTTGCCGCCACCTGGGTCGCGGCCGCGCTTATCCCAACATTCGCAACCGGGCTCACTTTCAGTTGGACCGCGGATCTCATAGCTATTGTCGCGCTGCTGGGAAGCGCCCGATTCTTCCTGGCGCTCGCAGGGATGGATGTCGGCACGAGCTTCGGCGGCATAGGCTCAAGCCGCGAGGTGATGATCGCTTCGCTGGCCGAGCCCGCCATGCTGCTCATTGTGTTCAGCCTGGCGCTGGTCGCCGGAGCGACACAGTTGTCCACGGTCGCCGCCTTCATGGGCTCGCCGCAGGTCGGCCTGCGGGTATCGCTCGGAATGTCGCTCATCGCTCTCGTGATGGTGGCGGTCGCCGAAAACGCCCGCATACCAGTGGACAATCCATCGACCCATCTGGAGCTCACCATGGTCCACGAGGCGATGATCTTGGAATATTCCGGTCGTCATCTGGCGATGATCGAGTTCGCAGCCTTCCTCAAACTCCTGCTTTATGTGTCGCTGATTTCCTGTGTCTTCCTCCCCTGGGGGCTGGCTGGTGTCGAGGCTGGGCCGAAATCATTTGCTCTGGGTGCCGTGGCCTATCTTGGCAAACTTGCCTTGTGCGGCATTCTCCTCGCCGTGTTTGAGACTGCGATCGCCAAGATGCGCGTTTTCCGCGTCCCGGATTTTTTGGGCGCAGCACTCATGCTGGCGTTGCTCGGCACGCTCTTGCTGTTCGTCTCACGGAGCCTCTGATGAACGGCCTCACCTTCGACATCGCTCATCTGCTCGCCGGCGGCCTGGTGCTGGTCAGCTTCATGATGCTGTACCAGGATCGCCTCTTCGCCCTGATCAACGTTTTTGCACTTCATGCAATCGTGCTCGCCCTGTCCGTGGCCTGGCAGGCCTACATCCAGGACGCCCATCACCTCTATGTCACGGCGGCGATCGCCCTCATCTTCAAGGCGATCATCATTCCTGTTGGCCTGCACCGCATCATCCAGCGGCTCGGCATCCATCGCGACATCGAGACCGCCGTCGGGATCGGTCCAACCATGCTTGCCGGAATAGGTCTGGTGACCCTGTCCATGGTGCTGATGCTGCGGGTCACTCCCGACGCCGATCCCCTCGCCCGCGAGGATCTTGCCTTTGCGCTGTCCATCATACTGCTTGGACTCCTGGTGATGGTCACCCGCCGGAACGCCGTCAGCCAGGTTGTCGGATTCATGTCGCTCGAGAATGGCCTAGTGCTGGCCGCCACGGGCGCCAAGGGCATGCCGCTGGTTGTCGAGATCAGTGTCGCCTTCTCGATTCTGATCGCCTTCATTGTCATCGGCGTCTTCCTGTTTCGCATACGCGAGAGATTCGACTCGGTCGATGTCGGCGCGCTCGACGACTACAGGGGGGAACATCGTTGACCGCGTTTTCCCTCGATGCGGTGGCCGCCATCTTGCTGATACCGGTCGGCGCGGCCGCACTCCTGGCGACCCTGCCGAACTATCGGATAACGGCTGGCCTCAATGTCGCCGCGAGCTTGCTGACCTTGCTCGCTGCGGTGTCGCTTCTCGTCACGGATCGGCCGCAGCCCGGTCAGTATTTGCTCGTCGACGATCTCAATATCGTTTTCATCGTGCTCAACACGTTCGTCGGCTTCACGACCAGTGTGTTCAGCGCCTCCTACATTGCGCACGAACTGGATACCGGACGGCTGACGGCGACGAATTTGCGATTTTATCACGCAATGTACCAGATCATGATGTTCGGCATGAATCTGGCGTTCGTGTCGAACAATATCGGCTTAATGTGGGTGGCGGTGGAACTTGCCACGCTGACTACCGTGCTGATGGTCGGCATCTATCGCACGCATGAGGCGCTGGAGGCGGCTTGGAAGTATTTCATACTCGGCAGTGTCGGCATTGCGCTTGCCCTCTTCGGCACCATCCTCGTCTACATGGCCGCGCAGCCGATTGTTGGCGAAGGCACGAATGCCATGGTCTGGACAGTGCTTATCGAGCACGCAGCGCGCTTCGACCCGGCGCTGCTGAACGTCGCCTTCGTCTTCCTGCTGCTCGGCTATGGGACGAAGGTTGGTCTTGCGCCTTTGCATGCCTGGCTGCCCGACGCCCACGCGGAAGGCCCGACGCCGATTTCGGCGGTGTTGTCAGGACTGCTCCTCAACGTCGCGCTCTATGCGGTACTGCGCTTCAAGCTGCTGCTCGCGGCTAGCCCGGACGCGATCGCGCCTGGACCACTGATGATCACGATGGGGCTCACCTCCCTCATCTTCGCGGCCTTCATGCTCTACCGCCGCCGCGACATCAAACGTCTGTTCGCGTACTCCTCCATCGAGCACATGGGCATCATCGTGTTCGCTTTCGGCATGGGTGGCCCGCTCGCCAATTTTGCCGGACTGCTGCACATGGTCATGCACAGCCTGACCAAGTCGGCGATCTTTTTCACGGTCGGCCACATCGCCCAGATCAAGGGGACACAGAACATCGCCGAGATCCGGGGGCTTACGGAAACGCATCCGGGGCTTGGCTGGGCGCTCGTCATCGGCGTCGTTGCCATTGCCGGCCTCCCTCCGCTCGGCATCTTCATGAGCGAGTTCCTGGTCGTGAGTTCGACATTTGCAAGGCACCCCCTTTTGGCGATGCCGTTGGTATTCGGGATTCTGCTCGCTTTCGGCGCCCTGCTGCTTCGGTTGACCGGCGTCGCTTTCGGCGAACCGCGAGGCAGCACCGCGCCCGCCGAGGCGTCCTACGTTCCGATGTATTCCCACCTGACGCTTGTGTTTGCCGCCGGCATCTATCTGCCACCACCGCTGGTCATATGGTTCCAGCATGTCGCCAACCTTCTAGGATGAAGCGGATGGGAGAAATGACATGCCCGCACTGACCGACCTCATCCTTGCTGGCAAGGGTGTCGACAACCATTTCCCGTGGTCGCGCGCAGTGGTGACTTCGAAAAGATGGAGCTTTGCCGTCGAGCAACTGGCTGAGGGTCACTTGAGCTTGCTCGGTCTTTGGGGCGAACCAGGCACCGTCCACATGGCGCTACTCGACGAGGCTGTCGGGAACATCGGCGTTGTCAGCCTGCTATGTCCGGATGGACGCTACCCATCGGTCGGCCTGCTGCATCCGCCCGCATTGCGCCTTGAACGTGCGGCCGCGGACCTGTTCGGGCTCTTGCCACAAGGCGCGCCCGATACGCGACGGTGGCTTGATCATGGCTACTGGGGCATCAGCTTTCCGTTGAGTGCCCACGTCCGGACCTCCGTTGCGACGGCGCCCCCCTACCAATTCCTGCCTGCCGAGGGGGAAAGCCTGCATCAGATCCCAGTCGGGCCCGTGCATGCCGGCATCATCGAGCCAGGGCATTTTCGATTTACAGCCAGCGGCGAAACGGTCGTCCGGCTGGAGGAACGCCTAGGGTATACGCACAAGGGCATAGAAGGCTTGATGGCGGGGTCCGATATCGACCATGCTGCCAAGCTGGCGGGCAGAACCTCTGGCGACAGTACCGTGGCATACTCCCTTGCTTTTTCCCGCGCGGTCGAAGCGGCCCTTGGTATCGAGGTTCCTGCGCGCGCGGTCTGGCTGCGAGCGCTCATGGCCGAGTTGGAGCGTCTGGCCAACCATCTGGGCGACATCGGCGCCATCTGCAACGACGCCGCCTTCGCACTCATGCATGCCCACTGCGGCGTCCTGCGCGAGCGCGTATTGCGGGCAAGCGATGCTGCCTTCGGCCATCGTTTGATGCGCGACCGCGTCGTGCCTGGAGGAGTGGCGACCTACCTGAACGACGAGGGGACGACAGCGATCTGGTCTCTGATCGCAGAGATCAGGCAGCGGTTTCCGGCGCTTGTAGAACTCTACGACAACACCGCGTCGCTACAGGATCGGACAGTCGCAACTGGGCGGCTGAAGGTGGAACTCGCTCGACAATATCGTGCCGGAGGGTATGTCGGCCGGGCCTCCGGTCGGGACTTTGATGCGCGACGCAGTCTGGCCTATCCTCCCTATGACGCGCTCAACTTCAATGTGCCTCTCCTCCAGGAAGGCGACGTGAACGCCCGTGTCTGGATTCGCATTCACGAGGTCGAGCAGAGCTTGTCCCTGGTCGAGCAAATCCTGCGACAGCTGCCGGGTGGACCGATCCGCGTCGACTTGGCACAGACAGGCGGCCCGCATGAAGGCATGGCGCTCGTCGAGGGTTTCCGGGGCGACATTCTTGCCTGGCTGCGCATTGGTAAAAGCGGCCTGATCGAGCGCTGTCACCTGCGTGATCCGTCATGGTTTCAATGGCCGCTGCTGGAAGCGGCCATTGAAGGCAACATCGTCGCCGACTTCCCACTATGCAACAAATCGTTCAACTGCTCGTATTCAGGACACGACCTCTAAGGGTCCAAGGCAAGCCATCATGCGCAAGCTCCTCTTCGAAAGCCTGATACGCCCGCCGCTGACCGAGCGTCCGCCGCGAGTGAGCGACGCGGCGGTTGACGAGCTCGCACGCGCCCTCAATGGGGTTGCTCATAGAAGATTGGGGCGAAGTCTGTCGATCCGGGCAGTCGATGCCGGTTCCTGCAACGGTTGCGAACTCGAGATGCACGCGCTCAACAACGCTTTCTACGATATCGAGCGTTTTGGGATCCGGTTCGTCGCATCGCCGCGCCATGCCGATGTCCTGCTTGTCACTGGGCCGGCGACCAGAAACATGCGTGAGGCATTGAAGCGGACCTACGACGCAACTCCCAACCCCAAATGGGTGGTCGCGCTCGGCGATTGCGCCCAGAATGGCGGCTGTTTCGCCGGCAGTTACGCCGTGGTGCGCGGCGTGTCGGAGGTGTTGCCTGTCGATCTGCACATTCCAGGCTGCCCGCCACCGCCCATCGAAATTCTGAAAGGCCTGCTCGCCTTGCTTGAGGGAGCGAATTCAAAGGCCGGTGTTGCCCGAAATTGACTATCGATGTGGAGGGCTTTTCCGCCACTAGGTAGCAAAAGCCTCCAGACCTAAAATGGCATCCCGACTGCCCAGATTTCGATGTGAAAACGGAGCCTTGAACGATCGTAGCGTGAAGCAGAAGCAGGGCGACTTGGTCGAAGGGCTGCCGCAAATTGCAAGGGAGCAGGCCGAGATCCGGAAGTGTTGAGGGCGCTGGACCGCGTCAGCCAAGCGGCCAGGAACCATCACCCGCCGGCAGATAGCTTCCGCTGTTCCTCGCGGAACCCATGCCCTCCGCCGTGAATCGTCGACGAGATAGCGGCGGCAGGCTTCAGAGCGAACGCTCAGGCGTCCAAGTGGGCCTTATGAGTTGGCCGATCATCTGAAATGACAGTCCGCAACAGGCGTGCATGGTCAGACCGTGTCCATCTGATGGCGCAGCAGCCGCAAGCTGACGCTGGACCCATGCAGCATCATGTCAGACAGTGGATATATAGGTGTTGAAACATTGAGTGTCATGTATTATACATTATCATTAATGGACCAAGGAAGCGGTAGATTTGCACGACCGACCCTGCCAGCCGCCCTTTCACGAGGCTTGGTGGGCCGATGCCCTAATTGTGGTCAGGGGAAATTGTATCGCACCTACCTGAAGCAGGTGGAGCGTTGCGCAGTTTGTGGAGAACGCTTTGGTGACATAGAATCTGATGACGCGGCGCCTTGGTTCACTATCCTCATTGCGGGCGTCTTTGCAGCCCCCTGTATTTCTTGTTCCAAGGGCTTCTTCTGTCATACTTCGCCGTCACAATGGTATTGATCTCTCTTATTATTGTGGCGCTGATACTGCTTTTGTTACCTCGCGTAAAAGGCGCTTTGATCAGCGCGTTCTGGTTTTCGCGGCTTAAAAACGACGAGCCGGGATGAACACTCTACTGATCACAAACGCCGTTTTTCCATACGCCGTCGCGTTGGTCGATGACTGTTTCAATGCGAAGCAGCCGTAGTCTGGAGACCAAAATGTGATTAGCGCTTCGCAGATTCGCGCAGCCCGGGCATTGCTTGGAATTGACCAGAAAAGCCTGGCTGAGCGTGCCGGCATCTCGCTGTCAGCCATCCAACGAATGGAGGCCGGCGAGAGCGATCTACCAGGCGCGTTCGACATGCAGAAGAACGTCGTAATCGCCCTCAGAGCAGCAGGGATCGAGCTGATTGGCGATCATGAGCGCAGTGGCGGCGGAGGCCGAGGCGTGCGCCTGGCGCATCCTGTCGGCCTGGCAGGCCGGACACATTGATTGCCTCGACGGCGTCGGAAGGCCGGTACCGATCAATCGGCGGGTTTCAACCGTGAAGCAGGAAAGATGAACACGTATCATCCATTGGACCGATGAAGCGACGATATACAGAACATCAGGAGCCAACTGGTAGCTGGTCGGTTTTAGATACTCAATTCTCAGGCTGAAGCACCACGACCTGTCGATTGTGGTACGGCGCGACGTCCGGCCCGGGATCGGTCGTCAGCATGGTAAAGGTGGCCGGCTTGTTGCCGACAGCTTCGCGCCAAAGCCCAGCGACGGCCATGAATGGACAGCCGTTGAGCGTGAAGCGATGTTTCGCCTTCGGATACTTCGTCCCTGTGAATTCGAAGAACGCGGACGCAGGAACGAGGCAGCGTTTGCTGTTCCCGAATTGCCGCCCTTCGGAGCGGAAGTTGAACACAGGCCCGCCTTTTGGTCCGGCCGGCGCGAATCCGAACGTCATCGATGCAAGCTCGATCGTGTCATCAGCGGCGCGCATTATTGGTGCCGGGTCATTAATGCGGACGTCGTCCACCTGAGGCAAATCGAGTTCGGTTTGGTGGGTGGGGGACTTTGAGCGCCAGCGACGCCATCATCCGGCAATACTCAGCCCAAATAAAATAATATGCTGCTCGTAATCGTTGCACATGGACGGCTCCAGACTTGGGCGACCTCTGTTGATATTAGGGCAAGCGAAGGCGCCATGGAAAGCGGCGGGTGATCAACCCCACGGGTCTCGCTCAACCAGAATATCCGCCTCCTTTGCAGCCGCAACAAAGGCCTTCCGAGCGGCGCGGGTCTGTTTGATCCGCTGCCTGAGCTACCCGGTCCACGGTTTAGACGGTGTTCCACGACCGACCGAGCGCCACTCGCACCGGCTTCTCAAAACCGCTGGTGCTGCAAAAAACCTCCCGTGTCATCGAGCGCCCCCCCCCCGCTGAGGCGACGATCGAATAGCGTGTTTGGGGCCGTTTCCAGACCGTCCGCTTCTGTTCGGATTTGACGATTAGCTGCCGTTTGGCTTGCCTGTAGAACGCTGCGTGCCCGTTAGAGGTGCTCCGCCGTTTGGCATTGCCGTCAGTCTGCTGGAACCCGACCGCTAAACGACATCGGCACCCCTTCGTAAGGAACTCGGCACGAATGGACCTGGCGCACTCCGACTATGCGCGGCGCCGTAGGATCGAATAATAAACCCGCTCTTGGCCGCACGTGCTGAAAGCGTGCTATCTAACGATCACAGCCTATCAAGCGGAGCGAAACATGCTGAAGACGGACACCCGCCAGGCCAACTGGCGACGGGCCAATCCCGGCAAATACGAAGCCCATCTCGCGGTTCAGCGAGCCCTAAAGGCAGGCGAGATTGATAGGCAAACTTGTGAAGTTTGCGGTGTCGAAGCCGTCGACGCCCATCACGATCAATACGAGGAGCCGTTGACGGTCCGATGGTTGTGCCGCCGCCATCACACCCGGCTCCATCACTACGGTGAAGACATGTTTCCAGTCAGGGAGTGCCGTTGAACGAATACCCGAGACATCTGTCTTTCGCTCGAAATGGCGTGGGTCAGCGGGAGGCGAGATGGATCTGCTCGCGGATCCATTGCTGTCCCTGATGCGCGTGAGTGCGCTCGTGCCAAATGAGCTCCACTTGAAACCGCTCCGAAAGCCAAGGGACGTCTATCCACGCGACTTCAGCTAAACGGTCGCTCATCAGGCGGCGCGGCACCAGAGCAATGAGCTCGCTGCTGGCGACAATGCTCGGAACAACAAGGAATGAGGCAGCGGACGCGACAATGGCGCGGGAGTGACCGAGGGCCTCCAGGGTGGCGTCGACGGGGGTCGTAAATCCGCCTCCAGAAGGCGAGACTATCACCTGTTCAAGCGCGGCAAACCCCGCTGCGGTCGCCCCTTCATTGATACGTGGGTGGCCGGGACGGCCGATAAGGATATAGCTCTCCTCAAACAGGTGCCAGGTCCTCAGGTAAGCTTTCCCGGTGTCTGGCGTGGCGATGGCCAGGTCGACATCGCCATCCGCCAGTTGCTGCGTTAACTTTGCCGGGGCCAAGCGGTGCACCGCAACCCGTATTTTGGGCGCCTTGTCGCGCAGCGCCACGATCAGAGGCGCCATCACCACAGCCTCGACGTAGTCGGTGCAGGCGATCGAGATGGTTAGCTCGGCTGTCGCGGGGGAAAAGCTGTCATGGCCCTGGAGGGTTCCGCGGAGCTGATCCAGGGAAGCTCTGAGCGGTCTGATCAGCTCCAGGGCCTTGGCGGTCGGCACCATGCCACGATGCGCCGGCACGAGCAGGGGATCCTTGAACAGGTCGCGAAGGCGGTTCAGTTGGGCGCTGAGCGCCGGCTGGCTCATATGTAGCCGGGCTGCGGCCCTTGTGACGTTGCGCTCGACAAGCAGAGCTTCGAGACTGACGAGTAGGTTGAGGTCGATACGCTTCATATCCATGGCATGGATACTAGCGCATAAATCAATCGATTTCACATATGGTCTACAGGGTGCGATTTAATCTCCAGGGAGTGCCGTGCTGCGCTGCTCCAGGAAAGTGATGGAGATACACATGTCGATCGATCAAAAGCCTACCATTGTCGTCGCAGGCAGCCTGAGCAAGCAGGGCCGGAGCGTGACGGAGTCGTTGTTGGGGAGTGGACGGTATCACGTTCGTGCGCTGACAAGTCGTCCAGACTCGCCTGCGGCCCTCAAGCTGGCCGAGCAGGGCGCTGAGCTCATCGCCGTGCCGCTTGCGATCAACCACAGGAGCGATTTTGTGAAAGCGTTTCGGGGAGCGCAGGGCGCCTTCCTGATGACTCCAGTCGTCGCCCCGCCGGAAACCTACGAGTTCGATATCGGTAGGGATCTCGCAGATGCCGCGGTCGAGGCAGGTGTCGAGCACATCGTCTTCAGCACCCTGGAAAACGTCGATGAGATCACCGGAGGTTCGAAGTTCGCGCCGCATTTCACGGACAAGGCGCGCGTCGGGACTTATATCCAGGGTCTTCCTGTTCGCAGCTCATTCGTCGAGCTCGCGTTCTTCTACACGAACCTTCTCGAATATTATACGCCGCGTAAGGAGGGCGACACGCTCGTCTTTCCGATCTATCTGCCGGAGCATTTCCGAGCACCCTTCGTCGATCCGCTGACGGCGACAGGGCCAGCCGTTCTGGAAATCTTCGACCATCCCGACATCTATGCCGGGCAAACGCTACCGATCATCGGGGACGTTCTATCACCGGCCGAGATGATCGAGACCTTCAAGCGCGTCACGGGCCGGAAGGCTGTGTATGCATCAGCCTACACCCCTGATGAGCTGGTTCGTCATTTTCCGGAGTTCGGGGAAAATCCCGAGCTCGTTCGAGAAAACATCGGCATGGCGGAATACGCGGTCGAATACGGATATTTCCGGAAAGACCGGGATCTCTCGTGGAGCAGGCGGATCAATCCCTCCAGTCTCACCTGGGAGCAGTTCCTGATCAAGACCGGTTGGGACGGCGAAAAAAGGGCGTTCGGTCTCAGCTAGTGAACCTCGGTAGCTCGCCGCTCGTTTACTCGCACGTCGAGCGCCGGAACCATTATCGGCAAGAGGGATTTCGAACACAGATCCATCTGAAAATCCCGAGAAACGTACTCGATGTTCACAGGCTTCGAGCTCACAACCATCCAAACATCACGCTGTCAGATCCGGCTGAGGAAGGGAGGGGAGGGAGGGGCCGCCCGTCCTTCTCCTCCACGGTTATCCGCGGACACACACGCCCTGGGGGCAGGTGGCAGATCGGCTGGCTCCGTCGCTCACCGTAATCTGCCCGGACCTACCGGGCTTCGGGCAGTCGTATACCTTCGGCCTTCGTCGAAGCCACTGTGAACGCCGTCATCAGCAAGCGTTTCTTGTGGCCCTTCGGCATGGAGCGCCGGCTCGGCCGGGAATTGCGGGGGCCGCAGCGGGCCTAGCGTCAGCCGGGATAGCGGCGACGTTCTATGCCGCAAATTGCAACGACGACAGCCCGCTCTTCGTCCTCCTCTGGTATCCGATCGCCATATCCGTTGTTACAGGAATTGGCGCTCTGGCCGGCCATAAACTACTGCGGTGGCAGATCTTTGAATTGGTGGCATCACAGTGTTCTGCCCCCTATCCGGCGCGGCCTCGTTTCACTGATTGCCATCCGAGACACGTTCTCCCATAGCTTGGAACATCCAGCCAACTCCGAAGTAAACAACCATAGAGGTCTAAATGACGCCCGAGGAATTCCGACAACGAGGTCACGAAATCATCGACTGGCTCGCGGACTATCATGCGAAGATATCCGACTACCCGGTCCAACCTGCGACACGGCCGGGCGACGTGAAAGCGATGCTTCCGGCCGTCCCGCCGGTGGAAGCTGAGGGTTTCGATCAGATCATCGCCGATCTCGATTCGGTCGTTCTTCCGAATATCTCGCATTGGCAGCACCCGCGCTTTTTCGGCTACTTTCCCTCAAACTCGCTTGGCTCAGGTATCCTGGGCGACCTGGTGAGCGGCGGACTGGGGGTGCTGGGTCTGTCCTGGCAGTCATCGCCCGCTGTAACGGAGATTGAGGAGGTCACGTTAGACTGGTTCCGGCAAATGGTTGGCCTGTCTTCCGCCTGGTTCGGCGTTATCAACGACACGGCATCGACAAGCACCTTGGTCGCCCTGCTGTGTGCCCGGGAGAAAACAACGGGGTTTTCGCTTGCTCGCCAAGGCCTGCAAGCGGAACTTAAGCCATTGACGATCTACACATCGACAAGCGCTCACTCGTCGGTGGAAAAAGCGGCGCTGCTGGCAGGCTTCGGTCGTGAGAATGTCCGCATGGTCGATGTCGACGTCAATTTTGCAATGCATCCAGCGGCGCTCCAGGATGCCATCGATGCGGATATCCGCTCCGGATTCACCCCTTGTGCGATCGTCGCGGCCGTGGGCGGGACCGCTACCGTGTCCATTGATCCGGTATCCAAGATCGCCGACATAGCGCGCAGACACGGTCTGTGGCTCCACATCGACGCTGCCATGGCCGGAAATGCGATGATCCTGCCGGAGCTGCGATGGATGTGGGAAGGCATCGAAGAGGCAGACAGCGTAGTCATCAACGCGCACAAATGGCTCGGCGTGCCTTTTGACTGCTCGCTCTATTTCGTGCGTGATGAGCCTCACCTGCTTCGGGTTATGTCTGCTGATCCAAGCTTCCTCCAATCCCAGGCCGACGAGAAGGTGCGCAATCTGCGCAACACCGGTATTCCCCTCGGGCGAAGATTCAGGGCGTTGAAACTGTGGTTCGCCATACGGGAGCAGGGGGTCTCCGGGCTACAAGCCAGGTTGCGGCGAGACATCGGCCTGGCCCAAGATCTCCGCTCGAAAGTCGAAGCAACACCGGATTGGGAGGTCGTCGCACCCGTCGTTCTGCAAACCGTATGTCTTGTGTATCGTCCGAAGTCTGTGCCGTCCCATCGTCTCGATGATTTCACGCGCGCATGGGCGAATGCGGTGAATGCGTCGGGCCAAGCCTATGTCACGCCCGCCATCGCGGCCGGGCATTGGATGGTTCGTGTATCGGTCGGCACGATATCGACGGATGCACACGATACCGAGGCGGTCTGGGGCGCGATGCAAAAAGCGGCAGCCGCGCTCGTTCCGGAATTTTCGTGAAGGGCCGACGAGGCTCGCCATGGCCGTTGTCTACCGGACGAGCGACGTTCGATGGGCTGATTGAAATTACCATGTGATCGCGAAGCTGCGGAGGTGCGTCCGTCTCCTCCGTCTGTCTCCCTGAAGTGGAGAGCATGAGGAATTGTGTGGCAATCAGGCCGCTGCGGAATTGTTGCTGGGTTCGTGATTGTCGTTTGCCATGCCTGGATACCAATTCTCGAAGCAGATCGGTGGACGCCCTTTCCATCGAACCGCATCCCAGCTTAAGCGGAGAACATCATGATTTCACCCTACACGATCAACATCCCTGACGAACGGCTCGCCACGATCAGAGCCAAGGTCGAGGCTTATGACTGGAGCCAGCTGCCGGATGCGGGAGGCTGGTCGGCGGGGGTCAGGGTTGATGACCTCAAGCGGCTCGCCGCTTATTGGCGGGACAGCTACGACTGGCGTGCGGTCGAACGGCGGCTCAACGCACTCCCCAACTTCACGGCCGACGTGGAAGGCGAGCACCTCCACTTCGTTCATGTGAAGGGCGACGGCTCCAAGCCGCCCATCCTGCTTCTCCACGGCTGGCCGGGCTCGCATCTCGAATTCGAGCGGCTCTTGGAGCCGCTCGCCGCGGACGGGCACGATGTTGTCGTCCCCTCGCTTCCTGGCTTCGCGTTCTCCAACCCGATCACGGGCCCGATCGGCCCGCGGCGGGCCGCTGCGCTCGTGCATGGGCTGATGATCCAACTGTTCGGCGACGCGCGGTATTTCATTCAAGGGGGCGATTGGGGCCACGCCCTCGCGGTCTGGGCAGCGCATGATCGACCGGACGCTCTGCTCGGCATCCATATCAACATGATGACCGTGCATGCGGAGGATGCCGCTCCGACGACCGACGAGGAGAAGTCCTTCGCCGCCAAGCGGGCCGCGATTGCCGATCGGGAGAGCGCCTACTTTCACGAGCAAGCAACCCGTCCGCAAACGCTCGGCGTCGCGATGGCCGACAGCCCGGTCGGAGCGGCGGGCTGGATACTCGAAAAGTTCGGCAAGTGGGCCGATCTTCCGACAACCGCCGATGGCGCCCCCGACATCTGGAGCAAGTTTTCCGAGGAGGAACTCCTCACCAACATCATGCTCTACATCGCGCCCGTATCGTTCGTGACTGCAACCTGGATCTACTACGGCAGCCGGCTTGAGGAGTCGCGGATGCTTCCGGCCGGCACCCGCATCCAGGTGCCGACCGGCGTTGCGGCCTTTCCCGATCCGGTGTTCTTGCCGCCGCCGCGCTCGTTCGCGGAGAAGACCTACAATATCGTGCATTGGACCGACATGCCGCGGGGCGGGCATTTCGCCGCGCTGGAAGAGCCGGAACTGATGCTGGCCGACCTGCGCGCCTTTATCGCGACGGTGTCGGTAGCGCGCTCCTAAAGGTGGAGATCTCCGTTTCCGAAGCGGGGGGCGGGCGCTGTCGGCGCAGGGCTTCAATGCCCTGCGTCGTCAAGACCGCATCGGCGCAGGCCAGCTGTGAAGGGCGATCGACCGTCTTGGCCTGCTACCAATCTACAGCGCCAAGACCTGCGTTACCTAACCCGTAACGCCATCTATACGCCGCGACGGCAGGCGTGGCGCGTGCGACAGGTTATGGTGGAACTGTGGCGCTGCAAAGGGCTCTTGGTCGAGTTCTTACTCGCATTCGTCCTGTAGAAAGCAAACTCTCTTGAATACCGCTTTTTGGCGCAATCGCGACCTATAACGCAATCGCCGCCATGTCCGCTTTCGGGAAATCGCAACGCCGGCCTTCGCGACCGAGATGAGGCGCGAAGCCGTCGTTCGCGTCTGGAAAACGTACGTCGGCTTCGGGTCAGACTTTCCGTTCCCACCGGTCTTTGCAGCACTGACCCAGATTCGTCACGGAAAATATCGCGGGGTCTCCGAATGTGGGGAAAGGCGGCAGCACTCTCGCGCTGCCATAATCAAGCAAGCCAATCTCATGAGCCGATAGATCCTATCCCCCCGAAATGGGCAGCCTTCGGTTACCGCGTCATCGTCGAGCAGAGCTCCATTGCATTTTTCCACAGGAAGGTACGTCGAAATTGGTACGGTCTGTTGTGCTTCCGTAGTGCTTCCGCGCAAAAAACACGAGGACACTTGCGAAAATCGTGATCGGATAAATATTTGATATTTATGTTAAATTTGGCGCACCCGACAGGATTCGAACCTGTGACCTCTGCCTTCGGAGGGCAGCGCTCTATCCAGCTGAGCTACGGGTGCTTTCAGGATCAGCGATCTTGAAAACGAACCAGCCGGTGAACCGGCAAGTCACGGCTTCTTAGCGGAAGCCGGCGCGGGCTTCAACGGGCAATTGGCGATTGCGCACGCGGCCGGCCCTGCGCAGGCTCCCTGCCCTTATGGGGCGTTCAGCCCCTTCAAAAGGTTCACTGGACCTTTTGAGCCGCCCAAGGGCGGACCGGGTCTTCACCGTTCGGCATTCGAAAAGCCAAGCAATTGGCTTTTCGTCCGCTTCGCGGATCACGCCTCACTGCCCCGCCTTCACCACCCGCCTGCCGCGCACCGCCCGCTTCACCTTCTTCGTACCGGCAAGCTCGTTCATCGCGTCGAGCTGCATCTGCTGCATCTCGGCCAGGCGCGTCCATTGGCGGGAGATGAGGTAGTCGAGCTTTTCGTGCAGGTGGCGCACTTCGAGCTCGGCCTTGAGGTTGACGCGGTATTCGTTGAAGGAACGCAGGCGGTCTTTCACCTCCTGGCGCTTCTGGCTCATCATGATGACCGGCGCCTGGATGGCGGCGATGCAGGAGAGCAAGAGGTTGAGCAGGATGAAGGGATAGGGGTCGAAGGCGCCGCCGATACCCTCGAACAGATTGACGCCGATCCAGACCAAGAGCACGGCGGCAAACGAGATCAGGAACCACCAGCTGCCGCCGAAGGCCGCCATGTTGTCGGAAACGCGGTCGGGGAAGGTGCGGTGCTCCTCGAACTCTTCTTCCGAGTTTTCGGAAATCGTGTCCTGCCGGGCGATCGATTCCACCACCTGGCGGTCGAGTTCGGAAAATTCGCCGTGCTCCTGCTGCAGCAGCTCCTCCATGTAGCGCATGCGGTAGCGGCCAAGCTCCTCGCGGCTGATGCGGGCGCCCCTGGGCAGGTCCGGATGGTCGGAGCGGATGCGGTCGGCCAGGCTCGGGCGCAGCGTGTCGATGCGCACCAGGTCGCGCTTGTGGAATTTGCGGCCCGAGATCGCCGACGGCTTCTTTTTCGCCTTTATGCGCGACGCACCCAGGCCGGTCGGTTCGGAATCCGGCACTTCGGGCGTGTCGAAATGCTCTTCCGAGCCCTCGTGCAGGTCTTCCGGCGTGATCGGCGCCTCGAAATATTCGCCGCCGCTGTCGTTCTCGGTGTCCGCCGCCTGCTGCTCGGGTGCCTTGGGAACGGTGCTCATGGTGCGGGCTCCTGCTGTGGCGCTGCTGTATCTGAGGATACGCCGAGGCGACGGGGCATATCCACTGTCGGATTGCGCTGCCTATGCCATGGCTTCCAGACGATTGCGTGACAATCGGATAACAATAGCCGGCTGCGGGTTTTTTGACTGTTGGGGGTTGGGCGAGGTGTCCTCCAACGTCGTCATCCACGGGCGGAGCGAGGGGCGGCAGCGGCGTCGCGAAGACCCGAGGATGACGAAGTGAGGGGGAGGCTGCGCTCTTGTTATTGCTGTTCGGCGAACATCAGCCTGGTCTTGCTGTCGGCCGTGGTCGGCGACAGGCTGCGCTGGATCAGCGCCTCGACATGGTCGTTGCGCTGGCGGGCTGAGTCGGCGCCCATCACCACCACGATCAGCTGGCGGCCATCGGCATTGTAGGAGGTGACGATGTTGAAGCCGGAGGCCCTGATGTAACCGGTCTTGATGCCGTCGACGCCGCGCACGCGGCCGAGCATGTCGTTGTGGCCGCGCACCAGCCTGCCGCGGAACATGAAATCGCTTTCGGAGAAATAGTGGAAATGCTGGGGGAAGCGCTGGCGCAGCGCCATGCCGAGCACCGCCATGTCGCGGGCTGTCGTCATCTGGCCGTCGTCGGGCAGGCCGGACGCGTTGCGGAAGGTGGTGCTGGTCATGCCGAGCGCGCGCGCCTTTGATGTCATCATGGCGGCGAACTGGTCCTCCGTGCCGCCGAGATATTCGCCGACCGCCACCGCTACGTCATTGGCGGATTTGACGACGATGGCGCGGATGGCGGAATCGACGTCGATCGTTTCGCCGCGCCGGAAGCGCATCTTGGTCGGCGGCTGCGAGGCGGCGTGGTCGGAGACGGGGATCTGCGTTTGCTTGGTCACGCGGCCGGACTCCATCGCCTCGAACAGGAGGTAGAGTGTCATCATCTTGGTCAGCGAGGCCGGATAGCGCTGCGCCGTCGAGTTGACCTCGAACATCTGCTTGCCGGTCCTGACGTCGACGACGATGGCGGCATATTTCTGCGGCGGTGCAGGCACGGCCAGCACCTGGTCCGGCGGGGTCGTGGTCGAGCAGCCGGCGACCATCAGCAACAGGCCAAGGGCGATGAAAACTCTCTGGAGAAGCGGGAAGGGACGCAATTTGGACAAGGGCGGGTTGGACAAGGGCGGGACTGTTCTGGCGATGCTGTTGCTGAGATAAGGCGAAGCTAACGTAACGCGCTGGATGCGTCCATTTGGTTAATGGCTGTTAGTCCCAGGATTGTCGAGCCCGACCCTCTTCCTCGCCCCCGCCTCTTGCGGGGGAGAGGTGGCCGCGAAGCGGCCGGAGAGGGGGAATTCGTAGGGCATGGCCTTGCAACAGATCGCTAACCGGCGAGGTCGGCGCAGCCCCCTCTCCGTCTCGGTTTCGCCGAGCCACCTCTTCCCCACTCCCGTGGGGCGAGGAACTTGAGCCCTTTATCCGCCCCGAAAACGCCTGTTTCTGTGTCTTTCCTTGCCAGAGCCGCGTTTCCTGTGGGAAGGGGCGTGGCATTGGCTGGCTTGGGGGGTGGCATGACGAACATCGGGGCCGGGGGCGCAGCGCCCTCGCTTATCAAGGCATCGCTCAGCCGCACCGGCAAATGGGCCGGCAGCGTCGCTTTCATCAGCGGCGCCGTTGGCGACGTGCTCAATCCGCTGGCGCCGTTCGCCGCCTATATCGCGCTGGTCGCGGCCATCGCGGCGGCCATCATCGCCATTGCCATCGTGCTCAAGCTGGTGCTGGCGGCCAAGGCGCTGCCGGCGCTGTTATTCGCCACCAGCGCGGCGGCGGTTGCCGGCGGCGTCTATGCGGTGCAGCAGGAGACCAATTCGCAGAACGGGGTCATCGCCGGCCTGGTGCCGGCGATCGCGCAATTGCAGCAGTCGATGGGCATCGTCTCCGAAAAGGTGGCCAGGATCGAGCAGACGGTGACGCAGACGCAAAAGACCGTCGAAGAGGTCAAGAAATCGACCGACACGGTTGCCCGGAAGACCGACCAGATCGCGTCCACCCAGCAGCAGCAGACGCAGCAGGGCGCGCAGACGCAGAAGACCGTCGAGGCGGTCAAGCAGACCACCGACACGCTCGTCGCCGGCCAGCAACAGCAGCAGGTCCAGGCCGAAAAGCTGCAGGCGACCACCGAGCAGATCGCCGCCTCGATCGACACCATAGCCAAGGGGTTTGCCCAGTTGGCGGCGCAGGGCGGGGCGATCGCCGAGCCGAAGCGGCCGGACGAGTTCTACCACAATGCCCGCGTCTATGAATTGTCGGGCGACATGCTCAACGCCCGGCGCTCCTACCTCGCCTTTGCCGGCTTCGATGTCGACGCCATCGACCCCTATACGCGCTTTGCGACGCTGCTTCGGGTGCAGGACGGCAAGGCGGGCGCCCGCGAAGTGTTCGGGCAGCTGGCCGACAAGGGCAAGGCGCTGTCGATCAAGCTGGTGCATATATTGCAGTTCGAGGACGCGCAGCGGCTGGATAAGCTCAACGCCTTCGTCACGGCCAATCCCGACTATGCGCCGGCCTATTTCCTCAAGGCGCAGGAGTTTTCGGAAGACCGCCTCGGCAGCCAGACGCTGACCGACAAGCGCAGCGAGGCGCAGGCGCTGACCAAGTTCGTGTCCTACGAGAAGGATGGCGGGCTGCTCAAATATTTCGTCGACCAGACGCAGCTCGCCGACTGGCTGGAGCGCAGCCGCAGCCGGCTGGCAGCACTTGGCGACGTGCTCGACCCCGCGCGCTTCGCGCCTTCGCTGACGCCGATGCGCTCCAACCAGGGCTGGTCGATGACCATTTCGCTGCCCGAGCCGGCGACCGCGATTTCCTGGCGTCTCGGCGACAGCGGCCCGTTCACCGACACCGGCTTCCTGGCGATGAAGGACCAGAGCACCGGCAAGCCGATGGCCAATCCGAGCTTCGAACTGCCCGACAGCACGGCGGCGACCACGATCGGCATAAAATATCTCGACACCAGGGGCCGCGAGACCGGCCCGTTCGACATACGCTTCGATCCGGATGCCGCCCTGCAGCAAGGCGACAAGCAGATCCTCGACCAGTTCTGGACGTCGTGGATCGCCTTCGACTCCGGCGGCAATCATGGCCTGGTCTATTTCACCCAGATGCTGTCCTACCGCTGCGCCATCAAGGAGGTGCATTACAGCCTGAACGGTGCCGCGCTTGACAAGTCGCTCGAGATACCGCCTTGCGACAAGAAGGACCCCTACGCCATCCCCTACGACGCCAAGGGCTATTTCAAGGTCGCCGACAGCGTGAAATCGATGTCGGTGCAGGTCACCTACACCGACGGGACGAAATCGCCGGTGCGGGAATACAAGCGGCAGTAGCTCTGCTTACCCTCCCCCTTGTGGGGGTCCGAAGGACGGGCGAGACTCGTGACTCGCCCCGGCACGTCGATCCGCATAGCGGATCGGGGTGGGGGAGGCCGGCCCCACCCCATCCGGTCGAACGATCTTCGCTTCGCTTCGACCGCTCGCCGACCCTCCCCACGAGAGGGAGAGTGAGGCGAGCTGATGCGAAATGCCCTGGTGGCCGATGCAGCCCCGGTGGCGCAACAACCAGTTTCTATGGAAATGGCCGACACCCCGGGTCCCGCGTACGTCAGCCGGGCCTGGCAGATGGCGCTTGTTAAAACCAGAGTTCGCCGCATGCTGCGCGGATATCGGCGAGTTCGCCGGTCAAAATCCAGTTGGGCACATCAACGACGCGACCACGGTCGCCAGAGAAGAAAGGTGGAAACGATATGCCGCGCCCAAGCCGGGCCTCCGGCATTCGCACTCAGTGTCGCATCTCAGCTAATGTACGGAGACGACGACATAACGTCCGCCGGAGGGCTGATAATAGGCGGCGCCGCAGTGCCATAGCAGGATGCCATTGACCGAGGTCTTCGCACAGGCCGCAGGCAGCTTCGTCACGTAGACAGTTGAACGGCGGATCACTCGGCGTGTGGTACGTCTGGCGACCCCGGCGGCGCTGCCAGGCGTGAGCGGATGCCCCACTCTTGCTTGAGCGTAGCCGACGAAGGGGGAGAACGGCGCAACCGGATCGAGCAGGCCGACAAACATTATTGCGGCAACCCCGGCAGCGCTGGTTAGCTTCAAGACAATTTTTTTCATTGTTGATCCTCCCAAGAGGGAGGGAAACTACCTTTCGAGTGCACCCGCCGCTATCCGAATTGCGCAACTCCGATAAAACTGATTATCGGTCCCGTGATGGCACAGCACTATTCGATCGGCGCAGGCTGGCAATCCGTTGCATCGGCCGACTTCAGGCGCGGCCACGATATTCCCGCACGAAGGAATGTTTCCTTGGGGGATTCACCAAACAGTTGCCGATAGCTCGTCGCGAAACGTCCAAGGTGGGTAATCCCAACATCCATCGCAACCTTCGTGACATTCAGGCCATTGGCACGTGCAGTCGTCAGTTGCCGTCTGGCTTCGTTTAGGCGGAGAGTGCGTATGAATTCCAATGGACTTGCCGCGAATGTCGCACGAAATGCGTACTCCAGTTGACGACGACTCACGCCGACTTCCCTGCACAACCGAACGATCGGTAGGTCTTCTCGAATGTGGACGCGGATGAAATCCTCAGCCGTCCAGGCTTGGCGGAGATATCGACGTGGAGAATGATCGATCGCGAGTGCACGACCATCTGCAATAGCCCGAGCCCCACCCAGCGCTCCCAAATATTCCAGGAATGCATCGGGGGGCTGCTCCAGTTGAATTGAATCGCCAGCGGCTGCCACGAGATTGTTCGCAGTCGCCTCCACCTGGTTCCGGAGAATTCGTGCTTGGTTGATTGAGAGCCTGACGGCCTTCGGATGATCGGCGACCTGGGCCGCGAACATTCCCACGGCAAGCGCCTGAATTTCAGCCCAGAGGGCGGTCGGAATCACGGAGGCCGCATAACTAAGACCGGGCTGGATAGTTGCGGTTATCATCGTGCCAGCGGGGATTGTGACGACCATGCCGTCCTCAAGTGGAATGCGGCAGATTGTCGATCCGCAGGCGCGCTCCACGGCCAATACGACCACTGAGTCGCTATCCAGTCCGCCATTGGCATGTACGGTGCAATTGAAGTTGGCCAGGTCAAGCGCCCACTTGCCATGAGATTGAATTTGTCGGATGCGTGAGGGTGCCCCGCCGGCCGAAAGCTGGTCAATTTTCACCAGCATTCCCGAGGCTGCGCTTCCAAGTTGGTCCGGGCCAAGCTGCACATCCCTGTGCGAAGGCGATGAAGGCCACGAGGTCAAGAACCTGATCCTTTGCTCAAAGCGGATAGCAACGCAGTTATATTAGGGATAGCTTATGCTTAAATTGCGCCAAATCAATCGGCGCGAAAAACGTTGCCGATGCGAAACTGAGAGGCAGAATTCCGCGGCTACTGGGCACAGATCGCGACATACGCGATGGCCATGGCAAGCCTAGACTAGAGATGGGCAGGGACATCGATCTGCTGTCGATCTGGAATAATCAGGGCTTACCAGCGCACTTGCAGCAAAGGTTGGGAGAAACGTGCAAGCGCGTGGATGAGATCATCCGCGTGCAGGCAAGCAGAATACAAGCCAGTGGTGTAAGCGCGTCGCTTGCTGGGAGGCAGTCCGAGCTACATCGCACATCAGGGAGCCTGCATGAAAACGGCCAATGCCTCGCCCCTAAACTACGGCTTTCTCGCTAGCGACCAAGTGCAGACCGGTAGCCTGCCGCCCGAACTCATCGCCAGCCTGGAGGCATTGCCCGCCTATCATACCGCTTGCTTCTACTTGTCCGAGCCGCACAGATCATACCGCTCGACGAGCTCGCAGCATCGCGAGCCACGAAGGCGTGGCGAACGCGAACGTGTTCATGAGGCAGGCTGCGGCTGGTGAGATACCCCGGCGAGCTCCCTTAATCTTGCGATTGAAGCTCTCGGCGCAACCGCCTATGCGGAAAGCATGAGGGCATGGTCTGCGCCGATCTGAACGTGGTCGAGCAGGCCTTCGGCGCCGAGATCGACTATGGTGCGATGTTGATCAAGCGGTGCGGCGAACCGGAAGCGCCATAGCCCTACAGCCCGGCCGTCTGCCCTGGCGCGGCTAAGACGCGTATTGAAAGCCAATCCTGATCCGATGCGTGTCGGCACTTCCCAAATCAAGCCCGCCGATCTTACCATGCGCATCGCAAACCGCGGCTCTAGCCTGGGGGATTAGATGTTAGTGGCTTTGGGACGGCCTGAATGCCGTTTTCCTGAAATGCCTGCTGCACGGCGATCAAAACGGCACGGCGGATCATGAAGTTTCTGCCCGCTTTCGCCTTGAATTTGGCCCGGATGACCAGCGTGCCGTCCTCAACCTCGGCAATTCCCTGGCTTTTGAACGGCTCGAGCAGATCTGCAGCAAGTTCCGGGTTGGCCGAAATATCCTGGCCGATCTTCTTGAAAATCTTGCGAACTTTGTCGACATCGGTGTTGAATGCAACGCGAAAGGTCAGTTTCTCGATCATCCAGTCGCGGCTGAAATTCTGAATCTTGCCAATCGAGCCATAGGGGATTGTCGCCAAGGCGCCGCGCTGATGGCGCAGGGAAACCGACCTGACCGAGATTTTTTCCACGGTTCCTTTCGCGCCTGACGTTTCGATATATTCGCCGAAGCGGAATGCATCGTCGATCAGGAAGAACAGCCCGGAGACCAGGTCCTTCACCAGCGTCTGCGAGCCGAAGCCGATGGCCAGCCCGAACACACTCATGCCGGCGATCAGCGGCCAGACATTGATCCCGATCGTCACCAGGATCGAGAGCAGCGCCAAGGCCAGAATGCTCGATTTGCCGACCGCGTTGAGCAGCGGCATCAGCGTGCCCAGCCGTGAACGCGGCGCACCCTGCACCTCCTCGTCACCCCCTACGGCGGGCAACTCCGCGCGCAAGGCACGAGCCGTCCCTGCCCCGACCACGTTCCAAAGAAACGCCGCCCCCAACATGATCAGCGCCACCCCAGATGCGCCCTTGGCGACCTCTCGGAGATCTATGCCGAACCCGGCAGCAAGCGGTGTCGCCCATAGCGTTCCCAGCATGGCAACAATGATAGCCACGACGGTGAAGCGGGCGGTCTGGCGCCCTGCCGCTGCCAGGATCGAGATGTCAGGTGACTCCAAACCGCGCTGCGCCCAGTTCCCGATCATTGCGTCGACATGCGGCGCGGCGAGAAACATCAACGCGGTCAGCAGAACGGCCGACCCACGAAGCGATGCTCCCAGGGTCACCGCGGCCTGAGTGCTGAGAAAGGTGATTATCAGGAACGCGATCACGATTGCCGGCCACATTTTGGCGAGACGGGTGCGCCAGCGGCTTCTGGGCCGCGGACCGGCGACGGCGACTGCCATTGTGCGTCTGTGCCGCCATACCGCCCATGCAAACAGAAGGTAGATCGGAATTGCCACGCCTGTTCGCAGCAGATCCCCCAAGGCCGGCCCGACGCTCAAGAGCCGCAACGTCGCGACCAGCGTAACGGCGATGATCGCCAGGCCAATGGCAAGCGAGAGGTCGCGCACGAGCGCCGCCAGATGGATGGAGCGCTCTGCGAACTCGGTTCGCCGCGATGCCATCAAGAGTGATCTGACGGCGGCGAGGATGATTAAGCCGAGCACCGTCGCCACAGCCCAAAGGCGAAGGGTTTGCAAAGGCACGCCAGAACCGCCCAGCAGCCGCGCCGCGATGAAACCGACCACCAGAGCCACCACAGTAGCCGTCGCACCCGCAAAGAATCTGCGCCATCCACTCCTTGTGGCGCTCGTCTTCTTGAACCGCCGGGCAAGCAGGATGAACACCCCCGCGACGAGCGCAACAAGCAACACAATCTCGAACAACAGCACAAGCAAAGGCGTCCCCCCGGCCGCGAGCGAAGCCTTCAGGTTTTCAAGTTCGACGGGGACGTCGGCCAAAGCGGCAAGCCGCGCGAACAGTCCGGAAACGAAACGCTCGGTGAGCTGTTCGACCCCCCAAATCAACGAAGGAACGTCTGTTTCCGCCATCGTGTCCACGAGTTCTCCCCCTTCAGCGCCTCGCCCGTAGTAACCGACAAGTCCTGCGCTTCGGTTCTCCAGTACGGATCATTCGGTAGTCGCATCGCCCTTCAGGATCGTTTCCAGTTCGTCGGGCCGGGGTTTGCCCGCTTTCCCCTCGACCGTCGTAACGGTCCCACTGACCGTCGCTGCCGCGGCGTTGCCAACAGTGTCGACCGTGCCGGCAACCATCAGACCCAGCTTGTCACCAAGGCCTACTCGCGAGTCGGTCATGATTTGACCGGAACCCAATTGTGCGCCCAACAACTGAACGATTTCCGGGCTTTCGGCAAACTTGCTGTGGTTCAAGCGATCGTCGGTCTTCACGTCGGTCAAATCGAGGACGGTTATTCCGGCTGCCTCCAGCTTCGATTTGTACGGCTCCTTTGACGGATCAGCCTGCCCAACCCGATCGACATTGCCTGCAATCAGACGCGAGACCGCAAGCGCCCGATCATCCCGTGAAACTGTGATCGTGAATTTCGGTTTTTTCGGTCCAAGTTCGGTCCACTGGCGACCAAAGACATCCACATCGAGGTCGGGAGATGCAAGGATGACGTTCCTGATCTTGGGCGAAACCTGCCCGTCCTCCAATGCCATCTGCCTCAGCGATTCCATGGCAAGCCATGTTCCCATCGAGTGAGCCATGAGGGTGATGTCCGTCACGCTGCGGTCGTCCGCCAAGGCCTTCAACGTTCGCTCGAACGCAGTTCGTGAGAAATTGGTGCTTTCCTTGTCGTAGTTGTAGCCGAGCACGCTGGCGCGCGAAGGCCACGTGAAAAGAATAGGCGCGACCCTTGCTCGCGAGTCATGCACAAACTGCGCGAAGCGAAAAACCGAATCTTCGTAGCGGTTGTTGAAGCCATGTACGAATACGAGAACATGGCCGTTCGAATTGTGAGAATATAGCCATTTGTGAGCCTCGGGAATCGACAGATTCTTCACGGCAACAACAGCGAAGTCCCTTTCGGGATTCGGTGGCAGCGTTTTTGGCCATTCGACCGTGCCGGGCGCCCGCTTCGGCGGAATTGAAATGGTCAGATCGGTCATGGAAAGCGTCGGGCTGCGCTCGCCTGTAAACAGGGTCGCTGGGTCGCCGGAAGGCTTGCGGCTGGTTGCGACCAGCATCGTTACATCCGATGCCGCCGACGATACCAGATTCGCGGGGATTGGCGCCAGAACGCCTTCTGGTCCTGCTCCGCACGCCGTCAGCGTGAGAAACAGAGCTGATATACCCCATACGGACTGCCTACCCACCCATTTAGACTGTGCCATTGCCCTTCTTTGCCCTTGCGGGTTATGCCAGCCGAGCTTCCGGACTCTTCCCTCACACCGGACGCACGATGCAGCGGAAGCCGAGGTGGCAAGTGGAGGTGTCTATCGCCTGCGCCATGCGCGCGGCGGGACGATAACGCCGGCAGTAGTTGGGCGCGCAGAGGAAGGACCCGCCCTTGGTGACCTTGCGCGGAATCCTGATGTCAGGCGTCAGCGGATCGTAGC
>NZ_NSFV01000040.1 GCF_002295115.1 Mesorhizobium sp. WSM4311
CGGACATGAACTACCAGCGGTTCTTCGAAGAAGCGATCGACCAGCTCCACGCGGAGCGGCGCTATCGTGTCTTCGCCGACCTCGAGCGCATCGCGGGCAAGTTTCCGCGTGCCATCTGGCGCTCCAATGGGCGCGCCGAGGAAATCACCGTCTGGTGCTCCAACGACTATCTCGGCATGGGCCAGCACCCCGACGTCATCGCCGCGTTCCAGGACGCGGCCGGCAAGATGGGCTCGGGCGCCGGCGGCACCCGCAACATTTCCGGCACCTCCAACCCGCTGGTCGAGCTCGAGCATGAGCTTGCCGACCTGCACGGCAAGGACGCGGCCCTGGTCTTCACCTCCGGCTTCGTCTCCAACGAAGCCTCGATCTCGACCATCGCCCGGCTGTTGCCCAACTGCCTGATCATCTCGGACGAGCTGAACCACGCCTCGATGATCGAAGGTGTTAGGCGCTCCGGCGCCGAGAAGAAGATCTTCCGGCACAACGATGTCGCGCATCTGGAAAGCCTGCTGCAGGCGGCGGGGCGCGAACGCGCCAAGCTGATCGTCTTCGAAAGCGTCTATTCGATGGACGGCGACATCGCGCCGATCCGGGAGATCGTCGAGCTCGCCGAGCGCTACAACGCCATGACCTATATCGACGAGGTGCATGCGGTCGGCATGTACGGACCGCGCGGCGGCGGCATCACCGAGCGCGAGGGCCTGGCCGACCGCATCGACATCATCGAAGGCACGCTGGCCAAGGCATTCGGCACGCTGGGCGGCTATATCACCGGCACCAGTGCGGTCATCGACGCGGTGCGCTCCTATGCGCCGGGCTTCATCTTCACCACGGCGCTGCCGCCGGCGATCGCGGCCGCGGCCACCACCTCGATCCGCCATCTCAAGCACTCGCAGGCCGAGCGCGACGCCCAGCAGCGGCAGGCCGCGCGGACCAAGCAGATCCTGTCGGCCGCCGGCCTGCCGGTGATGGGTTCGCCAACCCATATCGTGCCGGTGCTGGTCGGCGATCCCGAACTCTGCAAGATGGCCAGCGACCGCCTGCTCGGCGTGCACGGCATCTACATCCAGCCGATCAATTACCCGACCGTGCCGCGCGGCACCGAACGTCTGCGCATTACGCCGACACCGTTCCATTCCGATGCGCTGATCGCCGAGCTGCAGGACGCGCTGGTCGAGACCTGGGACGCGCTCGGCATTCCCTACGGCTCGGCAGGACGGCCCATTGTTGCGAAGAGCGATCGGATCGTTCCGCT
>NZ_NSFV01000041.1 GCF_002295115.1 Mesorhizobium sp. WSM4311
GCCATCGCGCTGGCGCCGTTCACCAATTCGATCACCTATCTCGAGGATGGCGACTGGGCGGTGGTGCGCCGCGACAGCGTCGCCATCTTCGACATCGACGGCAGACAAGTCGAGCGCAAGCGCCAGCAGTCGCTGTCGACCTCCTTCATGGTCGACAAGGGCAACCGCCGGCATTTCATGGAGAAGGAAATCCATGAACAGCCCGAGGTGATCTCGCACACGCTGGCGCATTATGTCGACTTCGTCTCCGGCGTCTCGAAGCCGCTCGACCTGCCGTTCGACTTCGCCAGGATCGGCCGGCTGGCGATTTCGGCCTGCGGCACCGCCTATCTCGCCGGCCTGATCGGCAAATACTGGTTCGAGCGCTATGCGCGGCTGCCGGTCGATATCGATGTCGCCTCGGAGTTCCGCTACCGCGAGATGCCGCTGTCGGCCAACGATGCCGCCTTCTTCATCTCGCAGTCGGGCGAGACCGCCGACACGCTGGCCTCGCTGCGCTATTGCCGCAAGGCCGGCATGAAGATCGGCGCCGTCGTCAATGTGCGCGAATCGACCATGGCGCGCGAATCCGACGTCGTGCTGCCGACACTCGCCGGCCCCGAGATCGGTGTCGCCTCGACGAAAGCCTTCACCTGCCAGCTCTCTGTCCTGGCCTCGCTTGCGGTGCGCGCCGGCGTGGCGCGCGGGGTGATTTCGCAGGAGCAGGAAAAGACCCTGGTGCGCGCGCTTTCGGAAGCGCCGCGCTATGCCAACCAGGTGCTCAAGCTCGAAGAGCAGATCGAGCGGATCGCGCGCGAACTGTCACGCTACAAGGATGTGCTCTATCTCGGCCGCGACACCAATTTCCCGCTCGCCATGGAAGGCGCGCTAAAACTCAAGGAAATCTCCTATATCCACGCCGAGGGCTATGCGGCGGGCGAGTTGAAGCATGGGCCGATCGCGCTGATCGACGAGAACATGCCGGTCATCGTCATTGCGCCGCATGACCGCATTTTCGAGAAGACCGTGTCGAACATGCAGGAAGTGGCGGCGCGTGGCGGCAAGATCATCCTGATCACCGATGCCAAGGGCGCCGCACAGGTGAGCGTCAAGACGATGGAGACGATCATCCTGCCGGACGTGCCGGAAATCATCTCGCCGATCATCTACGCGCTGCCGATCCAGATGCTGGCCTATTTCGCCGCCGTGTTCATGGGCACCGACGTCGACCAGCCGCGCAATCTGGCGAAATC
>NZ_NSFV01000042.1 GCF_002295115.1 Mesorhizobium sp. WSM4311
AAAAAGAAGAAGAAGAAAGAGAAAGAAGAAAAAGGAAGAAGAGAAAGGAGAAAAGAAAAAGAAAAAAGAGGAAGAGAGAGAGGGAGAGAGAAAGAGAGAGAGGGGAGAAGGAAAAGGGGAAGAAGGAAAGGGAGGAAGAGAGAAGGAAGGAGAAAAGAAAGGGGAGGAGGAAGGGGGAGAGGAAGAAGGAGAGGAAGGGGGAGAGAGAGGGGAAAGGGAGGAAAGAGAGGAAAGGGAAGAGGGAGGGGAGGAGGAAGAGGGAAAGAGAGGAGAGAGAGGGAAAGAAGGGGAAAAGAGGGGAGAAAAGGGAGAGGAGGAGGGAGAGAGAGGGGGGAGGGAAAAAGAAGGAGAAAAGGGGGAAGAAAAGGAGGGAAAGAAAGAAGAAGGGGAAGGAAAAGAAGGGAAAGAAGAGGGAGAGGGAAAAAAAAGAGAGAAAGGAGAGAGGAAAAAAGAGGAGGAAGAAGAGAGGGAAGGAGAAGAAGAAAGAAGGAGGAGAGGAAGGGGGAGGGAGGAGGGGGGGGAGGAAGGGGGAGGAGGAATGGGAGGGGAGGGGAGAAGGGGAGGAGGGAGGGGAAGAGAGAAAAAGGAGAAGAGGAGGAAGGAAAAGGAGAAGAGGAAGGGAAAGAGGGAGGGAGAGGAGGAAAAGAAAGAGAGGAAGAAGAGGAAGGAGAAGAGGAAGAGAAGGGGGAGGAGAAAGAGGGGAAGGAAGGGGGGAAGAAGGAGAAAAGGAAGAAAGAGGGGGGAGAAGAGAGAGGAGAGGAAGAAGGAGAGAAGAGGGAGAAGGGGAAGGAGGGAGAAGAGGGGGGGAGAGAAGGGGAGGAAAAGGAGGAAGAGGGAGAGGAAGAAGGAAGGGAGGGAAAGGGAGAGGCAGGAGGAAAGAGGAGAGGAAAGGAAGAAGAAGAAAAGGTAGAAGGAGGAGAAAGAAAAGGAGAAAAGAAAAAGAAACAGAAAAGAAAAGAAGGAAAAAAAAAGAAAAAGGAAGATGTAAAAGACGGTGAAGGAGAGCAGTTTCTTGTCGTCGAAGGCATAGGCCTTGAGC
>NZ_NSFV01000043.1 GCF_002295115.1 Mesorhizobium sp. WSM4311
CTAGGTGTGAGCTTTCGAGAGGTTGTCCATTCGGACCGGACCGAGGAGACTGGAGTTACCACGCTTCAGCATCCATCGGAGGGTCCGAATGAACATCCACAAGAATGCCCGTCTCACACCGCTGCGTCGAGAGGAGATGGCGTTATCGGTGATAGAAGGCGCTTTTTCCAAAGCCCATGCGGCGCGCGTCTATGGCGTGTCGGCCAAGATCGTGGCGCGCTGGGTCGAGCGCTATAAGACCAAAGGGCGGGCCGGCATGGTCGACCGCTCGTCGCGGCCCACCGTCATGCCGAGCCTGACCGAACAGTCCGTGGCCGAGCGCATCGCAGCCTTGCGTCGCCAGCGGCTGACCGGCAAGCACATCGCCCATGAGGTCGGCGTCTCGCCCGCCACCGTCAGCCGGGTTCTCAAGCGTGCCGGGCTGTCGCGGCTCAGGGATATCGAGCCGGCCGAACCGGTCCGGCGCTACGAGCGGGAGCATCCCGGCGAGATGATCCATATCGACATCAAGAAGCTCGGCCGCTTCAGCCAAGTCGGCCATCGTATCACCGGCGATCCGCAAAAGGGCAAGTCGCGCGGCGCCGGCTGGGAGTTCGTCCATGTCTGCATCGACGACGCGTCCCGCATCGCCTTCTCGCAAATCCTGCCCGACGAGAAAAAGGAGTGCGCCATCGCCTTCCTCAAGGCCGCGGTCGCCTATTACGCCAGCCTCGGCGTCACGATAGCCCGCGTCATGACCGACAACGGCTCCTGCTACAGATCAAAGGCCTTCGCCAAGGCCTGCCGCGATCTCGGCCTCAAGCACGTCACGACAAGACCCTATACGCCCAAGACCAATGGCAAGGCCGAGCGCTTCATCCAGACAGCACTGCGCGAATGGGCCTACGCCATTGCCTATCCGACATCCGATCATCGTGCCGCCGAACTGCCTGTCTGGCTGCACAGATACAATTGGCATCGTCCACATGGCAGCCTAAAGTCAAAAACGCCTATCAGTCGCCTCGCCCTGATCGAGGACAACCTGTTGAAGCTCCACA
>NZ_NSFV01000005.1 GCF_002295115.1 Mesorhizobium sp. WSM4311
CAGCACCATGACCATGTCGTCGACGGCCTTGGAGATGCCGCCGGAGAAATCGCCGGCGCGGAACGCCGGCACCATGTCGTTTTCGATGATCAGCTTGGTGTGCAGGTCGGTCAGCGTGCCTTCCAGCCCGTAGCCGACCTCGATGCGCATCTTGTGGTCGTTCTTGGCGACCAGCAGAAGCACGCCGTTGTTCTCGCCGGCCTGGCCAAGCTTCCAGAAGCGGAACAGCCGGTTGGCGTAGGGCTCGATCTCCTCGCCGCCGAGGCTGGGGATGGTGGCGACGACGATCTGGTCGGACCCCTTTGTCTCGAAATCGGCGAGCTTCTGTGTCAGCGCCGCCTTGGTGCCGGCATCGATGATGCCGGCATTGTCGACGACGCGGCCGGTCAGCGCCGGCAATTCGGCGGCGAAAACCGCGAAGCAGAACAACAGCAGCGCCAGAACGGCCAGGACAACGTGGATCGTCGGGTTGAGACGGCCGGGCCTCGGCAGGCGGCGTGTCGTCATGCCTTCACCAGCTTCCCGAGGAGCCGCCGCCGCCGGACGAACCGCCGCCGCCGGAAAAGCCACCGCCGCCCGAAGACCAGCCGCCGCCGGAACTGCCAGAGGACCAGCCGCCACCCGAGGAGGAGCGCCGGCCGGGCTCGAACGTCATGCCGAGCCAGCGATAGCGGCCGGGTCCAAGCTTCTTGCCGAAGATCGGCGGCAGGACGGAGGCGGCGATGCTGCCGAAGAAGATGATCGCCCAGATGCTGATGAAAATGGCGAAGAACAGGTCGTCGGAATTGAACGGCGCCTGCTGGTTGCGCTTGCCGCGCGCTTCTAGCTCCTCCGGATTGCCTTCCAGCACCATGACCATGTCGTCGACGGCCTTGGAGATGCCGCCGGAGAAATCGCCGGCGCGGAACGCCGGCACCATGTCGTTTTCGATGATCAGCTTGGTGTGCAGGTCGGTCAGCGTGCCTTCCAGCCCGTAGCCGACCTCGATGCGCATCTTGCGGTCGTTCTTGGCGACCAGCAGAAGCACGCCATTGTTCTCCTTGGCCTGGCCAAGCTTCCAGAAGCGGAACAGCCGGTTGGCGTAGGGCTCGATCTCCTCGCCGTCGAGGCTAGGGATGGTGGCGACGACGATCTGGTCGGAGCCCTTTGTCTCGAAATCGGCGAGCTTCTGTGTCAGCGCCGCTTTTGTGCCGGCATCGATGATGCCGGCATTGTCGACGACGCGGCCGGTAAGCGCCGGCAGGTCCGCGGCGCGGGCGGCCAGGGGGAGAAAAAGCAGGCTGGCAAGAAGGCCAAGGAGGGTGAGGTAAGCGCGAGGCCCCCCTCTCTGTCCTACCGGACATCTCCCCCTCGAGGCGGGAGATTGGCAGCTTCGTTGCCGGGTCTCACTTTGAGAGGCTGAACATTGGCGAAAGCCTGGACCACGACTGATCTCCCCTTTTGAGGGGCAGATGTCTGGCAGGACAGAGGGGGGTGTTTGCACGCCAGCGGTCCGTCTTGTGGCAAAGAGACGCTCAGCCGATTTCGCGAATTATCCGCCCTGTTTCGTGCCAAAATCGACCTTCGGCGGCTGCATCTTGTCTTCGTCTACGGTGAAGTTGGCGAAGGGCTCGTTGCCGCGGAACCAGAAGGTCGCCCACAGCACCGACGGGAAGGTCTTCAGCGTCAGATTGTAGTCCCTGACCGCCTGGATGTAGTCGCGCCGTGCCACCGCGATGCGGTTCTCGGTGCCCTCGAGCTGGGCCTGCAGCGCCAGAAAATTCTGGTTGGCCTTGAGGTCGGGATAGGCCTCCGACACCGCGATCAGCCGCGACAGCGCGCTGGTCAGCCCGGCCTGGGCATCCTGGAACTTCTTGAGGGCCTCGGGATCCTTCAGCGTTTCCGGCGTCACCGTGATCTGCGTGGCCTTGGCGCGCGCCTCGACCACCGCATCCAGCGTGTCCTTTTCATGCGAGGCATAGCCTTTGACCGTCTCGACCAGATTGGGGATAAGGTCGGCGCGGCGCTGATACTGGTTCAGCACCTCGCTCCAGGCCGCCCTGGCGTTTTCCTCCGCTGTCGGGATCGTGTTGTAGCCGCAGCCGGCAAGCAGCGGCAGCATGATTGCCATCATCAGGAAGGCGAGCAGCGTGCGGAATGGCGATGGTCGAGCAAGGCGCTGGGCAAGCATGATGGGGTCCCTCGATAGAAGTTGCATGCGAAGCATTACCACAATCGGCGCGCAAGAAAACGGCCTCGGCCTCTGGACCAGCGACGGCATCCATCGCCTTGCCGCAAGGCCCTGTGATTGGCCGCGCGAACGCGATAAGGTCCGGTCAAAACGGGATATCATCATGGCGCAACGCCAGGACAGCGACAGGGAATCGCGCCGCATCCTCGAGCGCGTCGCGCGGGAGACCGATCCAGCCGGTACCTCCTTGGTGGCGCGGACGACGAAAGGCGTGCGCGACCATGTCTCCGCCGCCGATGCCGACCGCACCGATCCGATCGAGGTCTGGGGCACACGCATTGGCAGGATACTCGGCCTGCTTCTGGCGCTGGGCCTGATGGTCTGGCTCGTGCTTTTCCTCATCCGGGACAGCTAGGAATCAAAAAACAATGAGCGCCGAAAAACCCGACGCGCCGCGTGCGGTCATCGTCATTTCCAGCCATGTCGCCCGTGGCTCGGTCGGCAATCGTGCCGCCGTCTTTGCGCTGGAGACCCTGGGCTTTCCGGTCTGGGCGGTGCCGACGGTCATCCTGCCCTGGCATCCCGGCCATGGGCGGGCGACGCGCATCGTGCCGCCGCTCGACCAGTTCAAGGCGCTGATGGCCGATCTGGAGCGCGCGCCATGGCTGGGCGAGGTCGGCGCGGTGCTGTCGGGCTATCTCGGCGAGGCCGGCCAGGCCGAGGCCGTCGCCTCGCTGGTCGCCGCTGTCAAGGCCAGGACGTCCGATGCCGTCTATATCTGCGATCCGGTGATGGGCGATTCCGGCGGCCTCTATGTGCCCGAGCCCATCGCCGCCGCCATGCGCGACCGACTGATGCCGATCGCCGACATCGCCACCCCCAACCGCTACGAGCTGGAATGGATGGCCGGCACGCCGCTGCCCGATCTGAAATCGGTGATCGCGGCAGCACTCCATGCCGGGCCGTCGACGATGCTGGTCACTTCGGCACAATCGATGATGATTGGCGGCACCGGCAATCTGCTGCTCGACGGCACCCAGGCGCTGCTGGCCGAACATCGCCTGATCGACAAGCCGCCGAACGGCCTGGGTGATCTGACGGCGGCCGTCTACCTCGCCCGCATCCTTTCCGGCCAGCCGCCGATCAAGGCGCTGCAATCGACCACCGCGGCGGTCTACGAGATCCTGGCGCGCACGGCAAAGCGCGGCGGCGACGAGCTGCAACTCGAAACCGACGCCCAGAGCCTGTCGCAGCCGATGGCCATGGTGCAGCTGCGCCATCTCACGCATCCGGGGCGGGACCGCCGGGCGTGAATTCGGCCGGGGCGGTGCTGGTCGGCGCCGACGGCTGCAAGGCCGGCTGGATCGCCGTGCGGCGCGGGCCCGGTTCAGCGCCCTCGGTTGAAATCTTCCCCAGTTTCGCGGCGCTGCTCGCGGCAACTCCCGACGATGCGATTGTCGCCGTCGACATGCCGATCGGCCTGCCCGAATTCTCCAGCAAGGGCGGCCGCGGACCGGAGGCGCTGGTCAGGCCGCAGCTTGGCGCGCGCCAGTCCAGCGTCTTTTCGATCCCGTCCCGCGCAGCGCTCTATGCCGACACCAGCGACTTCACCACTATCGAAGCCTGGTATGCCGCGCATCGCAGGGCAAGCGAGGTGGCAAGGGCCACATCCGACCCGCCGCGCGGCGTTTCCATCCAGGCCTTCGGCATCTTCTCGAAGATCCGCGAGATCGACGCCCTGCTGATCGCGCGGCCCGATCTGCGCGGCCGCGTCTTCGAATCGCATCCGGAAGTCGCCTTCTGCCGCCTGAATGGCGACCGGGCCATGCGGCTGCCGAACAAGATCAAGGGCAGCGTCAATGCGGCCGGCATGGAAGAACGCAAGGCGCTGCTTTGCCGGCACGGCTATGCCATGGACTTCCTCGACCAGCCGCCGCCGCGTGGCGCGGCCGCCGACGATTTCCTCGATGCGGCGGTCATGATGCTGATCGCCGGGCGCATCGCCAGCGGCAGCGCGAGGCCATTTCCCAACCCGCCACTCGCTGACGGTTTTGGCATACCGGTCGCCATCTGGGCATGACAATGTCGGCGGACCTCCCGCTTATGTGCATGGCGTTTATGACCAGCCCCAACAATTCTGCATTGCTCGCAACGGGCTTTTGCCGCTAGAGGCTTTCTCGACCGCAACGAGCTGCCGCCTCCAACCCCGGAAAGGCCTTAGCCGCCCATGCCTCATCTCCCCGATCACCTCCTCGCCGGCTATCGCAATTTCATGAATGGCCGCTACCTCACCGAGAGCGGCCGCTACCGCGAGCTCGCGCGCGAGGGGCAGGCCCCCGAGACGATGATCGTCGCCTGTTGCGACTCCCGCTCGGCCCCCGAAGCGATCTTCGACGCCGGGCCGGGCGAACTCTTCGTGCTGCGCAATGTCGGCAATCTGGTGCCGCCCTACGAGCCGGACGGCGAGTTCCATTCGACCTCGGCGGCGCTCGAATTCGCGGTGCAGAGCCTCAAGGTCAAGAACATCGTCGTCATGGGCCATGGCCGCTGCGGCGGCATCCGCGCCGCGCTCGACCCCAATGCCGCGCCGCTGTCGCCCGGCGACTTCATCGGCAAATGGATGAGCCTGATCGCGCCTGCCGCCGAAACGGTCTCCTCCAGCACCTTCATGACGGCGGTGGAGCGCCAGACAGCGCTTGAACGCATCTCGATCCGCTATTCCATCGCCAACCTCCGGACTTTTCCTTGTGTCTCGATCCTCGAGGGCAAGGGGCGGCTGTCGCTGCACGGGGCCTGGTTCGACATTTCGACCGGTGAGCTCTGGGTGATGAACAAGGAAACCGGCGATTTCGAGCGGCCGGTGCCGGAATGAGCGGTAAGGCGCGCCCGGTGAGCAACGTCCGGTCGGCCGTCTTCACCGCCGCCGCACTCCTGATAGCGATCATTGCCGCGCGCGCCGATGACGGCGCCATCATCAGCCGCTGGTATTCGGCGCTGCTGGTCGCCGACCGCACCGAACTCGCCGACCTGCTTGCCGACGACGTCCGCATCAAGCTCGGAGACCTTGGCGTCGTCCAGAGCAAGCAGGAATTCATCGCCGCGCTCGACGAATGGAAAGGCGCGGTTGCGGGCGCTGAGATCCGCCACCGCATCGAGAAGAGCGAGGGCGGCATCACCACGGTGATCGCCTGCTACGACTTCCCGGACAATGACATGCTGATGCAGGAAACCTTCGCGGTGGCCGGCAATCGCATCACCGCCAGCTCGCAAGCGGCCATCGCCGAAAACTGCGAAGCCTATTGAGGCGGATCGGCCAGCTGCCATATTGCGGCCTCGTGGGCCGCGCCCTACATCGGTGACACTCCCTCCTCCTTGATGCCAGCGAAAGACCCTCCATGCCCTCCACGAAAGCCGTCGACCTCGCCGCCCATCCGCTGACCGCGTGGCAGGGACCGCTCGGCCTGCCCGATTTCGCCCATATCGGCGACGGTGATTTTTCCGCGGTCTTCGACGCGGCGCTGAAGGCGCATGAGGCGGAGATCGACGCGATCGCCGGCAACAAGGATGCGCCGACCATCGACAACACCCTTGCCGCGCTCGAACTCGGCGGCGAGGCGCTCGATCAAGTCTCGTCGATCTTCTGGTGCCGCGCCGGCGCCTACACCAACGAGACCATCCAGGCGCTGGAGCGCGACATCTCGCCGAAGATGTCCAGGCACTTTTCGGCGATCTCGATGAACGAGAAGCTGTTTGCCCGCATCGACGACCTCTACCAGCGCCGCGAGAGCCTCGGCCTCGACGCCGAGACGCTGCGGGTGCTGGAGAAGACCTGGAAGGGTTTTGTCCGCTCCGGCGCCAACCTCGACGCCGAAGGCAAGAAGCGGCTCGCCAAGATCAATGAGGAGCTGTCGTCGCTCGGTACGGCTTTCGGCCAGAACGTGCTGGCCGACGAGCGCGACTGGGCGCTGTTCCTCGACGAGGCCGACCTTGCCGGCCTGCCGGATTTCCTGAAAAGCTCGATGGCCGAGGCGGCCGAGATGCGCGGCCAGAAGGGGCGCTACGCCGTCACTTTGTCGCGCTCGATCTATGAGCCGTTCACGACCTTCTCGGAACGCCGCGACCTGCGCGAGATCGCCTTCAAAGCCTTCACCATGCGCGGCCAGAATGGCGGCGCCAGCGACAACACCGAAGTGGTGCGCGACATGCTGAAACTGCGCGCCGAAAAGGCCGGGCTGCTCGGCTACGCCTCCTTCGCCGCGCTGAAGCTCGACGACACCATGGCCAAGACGCCGAAGGCGGTGCACGACCTGCTCGATCCCGTCTGGGAAAAGGCGCTGGAAAAGGCCGCCGCCGACCAGAAGGAATTGGAGCGGCTGGCGGCGCAAGCCGGCAGCAACGAGAAATTCGCCGCCTGGGACTGGCGCTTCTACCAGGAGAAGCTGCGCGCGGAAAAATTCGCTTTCGACGAGGCGGAACTGAAACCCTATCTGCAGCTCGACCGGGTGATCGACGCCTGCTTCGACGTCGCGACCAAACTGTTCGGCATCACCTTCGAGGAGAAGAAGGGCATCACCGCCTGGCACCCCGACGCGCGCGTCTTCGTGGTGACAAATGCCGATGGCACAGAGCGTGCCTTGTTCCTCGCCGATTATTTCGCGCGGCCCTCGAAGCGTTCCGGCGCCTGGATGAGCGCGCTGAAGTCCGGCTATAAACTCGGCCACGGCTCGAAGCCGGTTATCTACAACATCATGAACTTCGCCAAGCCGCCGGCCGGCGAGCCGGCCCTGCTCTCGGTCGACGAGGCGAAGACACTGTTCCACGAATTCGGCCATGCGCTGCACGGCATGCTGACCGACGTCACCTGGCCGTCAGTTGCAGGCACTTCGGTCAGCCGCGATTTCGTCGAACTGCCCTCCCAGCTCTACGAGCACTGGCTGACGGTGCCGGCCGTGCTTGAAAAGCACGCGCTGCACGTCAAGACCGGCAAGCCGATGCCGAAGGCGCTGCTCGACAAGATGCTGGCCACGCGTACTTTCGGCGCCGGCTTCGCCACGGTGGAATTCACGTCTTCCGCCTTGATGGACATGGCCTATCACGCCCGGCCCGAGGCGCCGGCGGAACCGCTTCGTTTCGAAGCCGAAACGTTGGAAGAACTCCACATGCCCGACACCATTGCGATGCGCCACCGCACCCCGCATTTCGGCCATGTCTTCTCGGGCGACGGCTATTCGGCCGGCTACTATTCCTACATGTGGTCGGAAGTGCTGGACGCCGACGCCTTCGCCGCCTTCGAGGAGACTGGCGATCCCTTCAACCCGGCACTGGCCGAAAGGCTGCGCAAGAACATCTACGCCGCTGGCGGCTCGAAGGACCCCGAGGAGCTTTACACGGCGTTTCGCGGCAAGATGCCTTCGCCGGAAGCGATGATGGTGAAGCGCGGATTGGTGTAGCACCTCTTCCTTCTCCCCTTGTGGGAGAAGGTGGATCGGCGCGCAGCGCCGAGACGGATGAGGGGTATTCCAGGGAACACCAACGCCTCACTCCGCTGGAGCACCCCTCATCCGTCGCCTTCGGCGACACCTTCTCCCACAAGGGGAGAAGGGAGAACCTTACGCCTTCCAAGGATCCGCAACCCTTGGCCATATCTTGCGCGTCAGCTTCCTGTAATCGGTCACCGCAGGATTGCTGGGATACGAACTTGGCGCCGTGACGTAGATGATCTCCGCCGCGATCGGCTCGAAGCCGGCGTAGAAATGGTTGGTCGACTTGATCAGCAGCATATCCTTGCCCAGCGGATCGACGCCAATATTGGAGAAAATGTCCGGCTCGAAAGTCTGGGTTCGGTTGGTGTTGAGGATGATGTCGACCTCGGTGCCTTCGATGCGCACCAGCGCGGTTGGACCGAGCGTCACCCGGCTCGGCCCGAAACTCTGCCAGCCCTCGGCAACGGCCTTCAGCACCTTGACGCGGGCGTCGATCGGTTCACCCGCCTGCGGCCCTGCCTTGCCGCCGAAACGCAGGTCGATGACCGCGCCCTCGCCGGCCGCCAGGCAGAAGGTGACGGCGATCGGATCCCAGATCGTCGCCACGCCGAATCTGTCGAGGCCACGCACCAGCATCTGACGCAGCACGAAGGTGCCGTCGCCGGGAACGCCGCCGCCGGGATTGTCCCATATGTCGGCGATGACCACCGGCTTGCCGGGGTTCTCGGCGCGCACCGCCAGCGCACGGTCGATGCCGTCGGCGGTATCGAGCATCGTCATCGCCGTCTTTTCGCGCATGGCATAGAGTTCCCGTCCCAGCCGCTCCGCCAGCGCGTCGCCCCCGGCCTTGTCATTGTCGGTGACGACGAGGATGCGCGTGCCCATTTCCGGCACGTCGGCGGCCATGAAGCCGTGGATCACTGAAACCGACAGCACGCCGTCCTTGCCGTGCAGCGCCTTGATGCGGTCGACGAAGGAGCGCATCGGCTCGCGGCTGGTCGGTAGCACCTGGATCATCCGGCAGTCGAAGGTCGAGATGACGGGCTTGATCTCGCCGCGCGCGGCGGCCAGCCCCAGCTCGACGACATGCTCGCCGCGTTCGTAGAAATCGGTGTGCGGGAATTCGAGGAAATAGGCCATGATGTCGGATGCCGCCACGCGCTTGGGCGTCAGATGGCTGTGCGGATCGAACTCGCAGGCGATCACCACGTCGGGCCCGACAATCCCGCGCACACGTTCCAGCAGGTCGCCTTCGCAATCGTCATAGCCTTGCGCCACCATGGCGCCGTGCAGTCCGAGAATGACCGCGTCGACCGGCAGTGCCGCCTTCAACTGATCGAGGATCTCGTCGCGCAGCGCCTCGAAGGTCTGCCGCTGCACCAGGCCGCCGGGCTCGGCCCAGGTCGCGGTGCCTTCGATCACGGTCAACCCTTCCTTGGCCGCGCGCCGGCGCAAGGCGACGATCGGCGACGAGCACAGCGTCGGCGTCTCCGGATGCTTGCCCGGTCCGGCATAGAAGGCCATCTCGAACGATGCCCGGTCCGTCGGCACCGGCGAAAAGGTGTTGGTTTCCGTCGCCAGCGAGGCGGTGAAGATGCGCATGTAGGCTCCGTGGAATGCAAATTCTATTTGACGGCCCCGAGCGCCAGCCCGCGCACGAGGTAGCGCTGCAGCCAGATGAACAGGATCGCCACCGGCAATGTCGCCAGCAGTGTCGCCGCCATGACGTGATGCCACTCGATCGTGTAGCGGCCGGCGACGAGAGAAAAGACCTGGATCGGCAGCGTATAGCTTTCCTGGCTGCGCAGCATGGTCAGCGCCACGACGAACTCGTTCCAGGCGTTGATGAAGGTGAAGATGGCGGTGACCGCGATGGCCGGCAGGCAGAGCGGCAGGAACACTTTGCGCAGGGTCAGCCAGCGGCCGGCGCCTTCCATCCAGGCGGCCTCCTCGAGGTCGCGCGGAATGGTGTCGAAATAGCTCTGCAGCATCCAGACGGTGAAGGCGACGTTGAAGGCCATGTAGATGAAGCCGAGCGCCGTCGTCGATTCGACCAGCCCCCAGGCGGCCATCAGCCGGAACAAGCCGAGCACCAGCACGATCGGCGAAATCATCTGCGAGATCAGCAGGAACTGGCGGAAGGCGCCGTAGCCGGCAAAGCGAAAGCGCGACATGGCGTAGGCAGCGGGAACGGAGATGAGGATGGCGCCGACCGTGGCGATGACCGAGACATAGAGCGAATTGGCCAGTGCCTGGCCAAAGCCGGTCGCCACCCACATGTCGGCAAAATTCGACCAGCGGAACTCGCTTGGCCACCATGTCGGCGACAGCACCTCCTGTCGCGGCTTGACCGCGGTGAGCAACATCACCGCGAAGGGAAACAGCGTCACCACGATCAGCGGCGCCAAAAGCAGCCAGGCGACGATGGTGCGTTTGAGTTTGCTGGTCATGCGCGCTGCTCCCGCATCGCCAACCGCACATAGATCATGGTGAAGACCAGCAATATGGCGAACATCACCAGCGACACCGCCGAGGCCTCGCCCAGTTTGCCGATGCGGAAGGCAAGCTTGTAGAGGTGGGTGACCAGGATGTCGGTCGAGTTGGCCGGCCCGCCCTGCGTCATCACCCAGATGATCGGGAAGGAGTTGAAGACGTAGATGGTGTTGAGCACGATGGCGATGTTTATGAACGGCTTCAGCAGCGGAAAGGTGATCTCGCGGAACTGCTGCAGCGGCGTGGCGCCCTCGAGCGCCGCCGCCTCGTAGAGATCGTCCGGGATCGACGACAGGCCGCCGAGGAAGATCGTCGTGGTGAACGGCACCGTCACCAATATGCCGATCAGCACCTGCATCGGGAACGCCGTCTCGGCGCTGGCCAGCCACTGGATGTTGTGGTCGATCAGGCCAAGGCCAAGCAGCGCCGAATTCAGCATGCCGCTTTCGCCGCTGAGCGCCCAGCGCCAGACCACCGCCGTCATGGTCAGCGACACCGCCCAGGGCAGCATGATGATGACGCGGGCAAGGCCACGGCCGTAGAAATCGGTGTTGAGGATCATCGCCACCGGCACCGACAGCAGCAGCGCGCCGCCGACCACCAGCACGGTCCACACACCGGTGCGCCAGAGTGCCGCGACGAAGTCGGGATCGGCGGCAAGCGAGGCGAAATTGGCAAGGCCGCTGAACTCGCGCAGCTGGCCGAAGCGGTTGACGTCATGCGTCGAGATCTGGATCAGGTCCCAGACCGGCCAGAAGATGACGACCGCCGCCAGGAACAGGCTGGGCAAGGTCAGGAGATAGGGCAGGAAACGATTTTGCATCGGCTGGTTCGTACCGCGTTGCGGGTGGAGATTGGATTGCGCTGGCTTAACAGATTACTTTATCCCGCCTCGTTCTTCTCAGGGCCTTCAGGATTCCTTGCAAGCATCGGCGCTGCCCATCACCTGTCTGCCCGTCCTCCGCAGCCGTTGCGGAAGGGGCCTTTCCTCTCCCCCGTCGATCGGGGGAGAGGTGTCGAGCGAAGCTCGACGGAGTGGGGGTCGACCCTTGGGCGCAAGGCAAGGCGACATTTGCGCCTTTCCCGTGCCCGTTCGCGGCGGTTGCCAGGTGGTTCCCCCACTCCGTCTCGGCTCCGCCGAGCCACCTCTCCCCCCTCCGGAGGGAGAGGAAGGAGCCTGGCAGGGCGGCGCTGACACCGACGAACTGTCCTTCTTCTCAAGTCGGCAAGGGTGTGGCGCGCCCCGCCTGAGTCTGGGGCGCGCCACGGGGCGCAGGGAGATACGCCCTATTTCTTCAGCACGGCCCCTATTTCTTCAGCACGGCGTTGGCCTTCGCCGCCGCGTCCTTCAGGCCTGCCTCGGGGTCGCCGCCGAGATAGATCTTCTGCATGGCGTCGGACGTGATCTGGGCGATCTCTTCCCAGCCCGGAATGACCGGCGCGAAACGAGCGTCGGGCAGCAGCGCGGTGAAGGCGGCGAGATCGGCATTGTTGACGTAATAATCCATCTTGGCCTCTTCCTTGTTCACCGGCAGGAAGCCTTCGCCTTGCGTGAACTTGGCGCGCTGTTCCGTGGTGAACAGGAAGTCGAGCAGCTTCCAGGCCTCATCCTTGTTCTTGGAGTTCTTGAACATGATGATGGAATCGGTGACGCCATAGGTCCCGCGCGCCCCGCTCGGGCCGGCCGGAATGGCCGCCACGCCGTATTTCAGCTTCGGCGCCTCGTCCTTGATCTGGTTGGACAGGAAGGGTGCGGTGATCATCATGCCGACCTTGCCCTGCTTGAACAGGTTCTGCACGTCCTCGCGGTTGTTGGAGGTCACGCCTGGCTCGGTCAGCCCCTCGTCGATCATCGACTTGTAGAGCTTGGCGGCTTCGAGCGCGCCCGGCGTGCCGAGGCCCGACGTGCCGTCCTTGTTGAGGATCTCGGTGCCTTGCGACCACATGGCGTAGTAGTAGTAGACGTCGGTCTCGATCTCCTTGCCCTGCAGGCCGAAGCCGAAGGTGCCGGACCCCAGCGCCTTGATCTTGCGCGCATCGTCCTGCAGTTCGGTCCAGGTCGCCGGCGGCTTGGCGATGCCGGCCTTCTCGAACAGCTCCTTGTTGTAATAGAGCGCGCGCGCCGAAGCGGCGATCGGCAGGCCGTAGGTCTTGCCGTCCATGATCGAGGGCGACAGGAAGGTGTCGATGAAGCGGCCCTTGAAGTCGGGCGTGATGTAGCTGTCGAGCGGTTCGGCGACGTCCTGCTGGACGAAGTCGATCAGCCAGCGCGTGCCGATGATCGACAGGTCCGCATTGGTGCCGGCGGTGATGTCGGTGGTCAGCTTCTGCAACAGCACATCCCACGGCACGACCTCGAACTTGATGGTGATGCCGGGGTTCTTGGCCTCGAATTCCTTCTTGACCGCTTCGAAATACGGACCGGTCTTGGCGCTGTATTCGGCGACGGTGACGCGCACTTCACCCGCATTCGCCTGCGCCGCGAAGGCCAGCATGCTCATTCCGGCCATCAGGCCGACAGTCCATTTGGCAAGGCTCATCTGATCTCTCCCATTGTTCCGCGCATTTGCGCTCCTTGTGCCGATGACGGGCACAAGATTTATGTGACTTTCCTACATTATCGAGGAATTCAGCGCATGCAAGCGGATTATCATGTTGCTTAATTACATTCATTTCAGTAACCTGCCGGCATCTGCCTGACATGCGGGAGGAGCAAGCGCCGTGGTTTCGAAAGCCGAATTCGAAGGCCGCTCTGTCGTCGTCACCGGTGCCGGCGGCGGCCTTGGCTCGGCGATCGTCGCATTGCTGGCCGGAAGGGGCGCACGGGTGGTCGGCTGCGACCAGTCGCAGGAGGCGCTGGCAAGCCCGCACCTCGCCTCGCGCCATCTCTTCAACCTTCTCGACCGGGCTTCGATCGAGGCGGGGATCGCCGCTGTGCTGGACAGAGACGGCGTGCCCGATATCCTGATCAACAATGCCGGCTGGACGCGCGCCGAGACGATTTCCGCGCTCGATGCCGACAGGATCGAGCACGAGCTCGACCTCAATCTGACCGGGGTGATGACTTTCGCCGACCCTATCGTCAAGGCGATGGCGGCGCGCGGGTCAGGCAGCGTCGTCTTCATCTCCTCCGTCAACGCCATCGCGCATTTCGGCAATCCGGCCTACGCCGCGGCCAAGGCCGGCATCAACGCCTATGCCAAATCGATCGCTGTCGAACTCGGCCGCAGCGGCGTGCGCGCCAATGTCGTCTGTCCCGGATCGATCCGCACCGCCGCCTGGGACCATCGCCTGGCCAAGGACCCGGAAATCCTGGGCAAGCTCAAGCGCCTCTATCCGCTCGGCCGCATCGTCGACGCCTCGGAAGTGGCTGAAGCCGTGGCTTTCCTTGCCTCGGACCGCGCATCGGGCGTAACAGGCGTGGTGATGCCCGTGGATGCCGGACTGACCGCCGGCTGCCTGCCGTTCATCGACGACATATTGGGAGCGTGACCATGACCGACGTCCTGTTTCGCAACCTGTCGAAATCCTTTGGCCAGCATAAGATCCTCGAGGACATCAACCTCGACATCAGGAGCGGCGAGTTCGTGGTGCTGGTCGGCCCGTCCGGCTGCGGCAAGTCGACCTTGCTGCGCATGCTGGCCGGCCTGGAGACGATCAGTTCCGGAGACCTCATGATCGGCGGCACGCGCGCCAACGATCTGCCGCCACAGCAGCGCAACATCGCCATGGTGTTCCAGTCCTATGCGCTGTTCCCGCATTTGAAGGCCTCCGACAATATCGGCTTCGGCCCGAAGATCCGTGGCGAGAACCGTGCCGCCATCGACGACAAGGTCAAGAAGGCCTCCGGGGTGCTCAACCTCTTCTCCTATCTCGACCGCTATCCCCGCCAGCTCTCAGGCGGCCAGCGTCAGCGCGTCGCCATGGGCCGCGCCATTGTGCGCGAACCCTCGGTGTTCCTGTTCGACGAGCCGCTCAGCAATCTCGACGCGCAGTTGCGCGTCCAGATGCGCACCGAGATCAAGGCGCTGCACCAGCGGCTGAAATCGACCATCGTCTATGTCACCCACGACCAGATCGAAGCCATGACCATGGCCGACCGCATCGTCGTGATGGACCGCGGCCGGATCCAGCAGGTCGGCGCCCCGCTTGAGCTCTATGACCGGCCGGCCAACAAGTTCGTCGCCGGCTTTCTTGGCTCCCCCTCGATGAGCTTTGTCTCCGGCGCCCTCAAGGCGACGCCCGAGAAAAGCTGGTTCGAATCGGCCGGCGGCGGACGGCTTGCGCTTGCCGGCAAGGCGGCACCGGCTGGCAATGCTGTGGAGGCCGGCATCCGGCCCGAGCACTTCATCATCGGCGAGGCCGCCGACGCCATGGCGCTCAAGGTGGATGTCGTCGAGCCGACGGGCTCCGAGACCCATGTCTATGGCGCCATCGGCACCGATACGGTGCGCGCCGTGTTCCGCGACAGGGTGCCGGTCAAGCCGGGCGACCTGCTGCCGGTCTCGGTCGATCCCGGCAACATCCATCTGTTCGACAAGGCGACCGGCCTGCCGCTATAAGGCCTGCCCCGAGGGCAACGGCATGAAGACGAAACGACAGACATGAAGACGCCGGCAGACATCATCACGCGGCTGCAGCTGGTGTCGCAGGACGGCACCAAGTCGGATCGCCGGCTGGCCGGCCTTGTGCTGTCCGATCTCGATTTCGCTTCCAAGGCGGCAATCTCGGAGATTGCCGCGCGCGTCGGCGTCAGCGAACCGACGGTGACGCGCTTCTGCCGCAATCTCGGCTGCGAGGGCCTGCGCGACTTCAAATTCTACCTGGCCCAGGCCATCGCCATTGGCGGCCAGTATCTGTCGCCCGAACCGTTGAGCCGCGACGCGCGTGAGCAGCGCATCGCCTCGGCCATCACCGAAGCGGCGATCTCGGCCATCCAGCGCGCCAGCGAGAACCTCGACATGACGACGCTGGTCGCCGTCGCCGAGCGGCTTGCGACGTCAGGCAATGTGCTGTGCATCGGCTCTGGCGGCATCTCCTCGATGATGGCGACCGAGATGCAGAATCGGCTGTTCCGCCTTGGCCTGCCGGTATTGGCGCAGATCGATGGCCAGTTGCAGCGCATGTATGCCGCCGTAGCCACATCGGAAACCACCCTGGTCGCCTTTTCGGTGTCCGGCTATGCGCGCTCGGTCATCGAGGCGGTGCAGGTGGCCCAGCAATATGGCGCCACCACGGTCGCCATCACCGCGCCCGATTCGGCGCTGGCCAAGGCCGCCGACACGGTCATCCATTTGCAGCCGCTCGAGGACGGCAACATCTACAAGCCGACATCGTCGCGTTACGCGCTGCTGGCGATCGTCGACATGATCGTGACATCGGTTGCCGAGACGCGCGGTCCGAAGGTGCTGGAGAACTTGCGCCGCATCAAGCAGAGCGTGAACACGCTGAAGGTCGACGATCCAAGGCTCCCATTGGGGGATTGAACGTCAGCCAGAGGATTGACCGAGTGCTTCGACGCTCCGTGCCAGCACCTTCGGATCACCGGCTATGCGCAGCGTCTTGAGCCGTGCCGTGCCGCCGGCGACCACCGAAACGGCCGACGCCGGCACACCCAGCGTCTTGGCCACCAGCCTCTCCAGCGCGTGATTGGCGGCGCCGTTTTCCGGCACGGCGCGGACCCGCGCCTTGAAATGGCTTCGCCCGTCCGCCGCCGTTTCGACACCTTCCAACCTGTCCACGGAAGATTTTGGTGTCAGCCGCACGAACAGGTCGATGCCGTTCTCACGGATGCGGAACGGCGCGCTCATGCGATCGGCAGACTCACAGCACCAGCGGTGCTATAGTGGTGAGAATGAACTGCCTGACGAAGAACAGGATCAAGAGCAGGATGATCGGCGAGATGTCGATACCGCCAAGGTCCGGCATGAAGCGGCGGATCGGCCGCAGCGCCGGCTCGGTCAGCCGGTAGAGCATATTGCCGATGCTGCCGACGAACTGGTTGCGCGAATTGACGACGTTGAAGGCATAGAGCCAGGAAAAGATCGCCGAGGCGATGATGATCCACCAGTAGAGGTCAAGCGCCATGACGATGGTTTGAATGAGGGCGAGCATGCCGGTCTCCAATTGTTGCCGACATGTAGCCATTGCACGCCAAACCGGCAAGGGCCGGCAACCGAAGCGCCAGGCAACGAGGATTTCGGCAGCGCCGCCTTGACAGAAATCAGCCGCGCCCGATAAATGCGCCACTTGCTGGAACGGGGCTGTAGCTCAGCTGGGAGAGCGCATCGTTCGCAATGATGAGGTCAGGGGTTCGATCCCCCTCAGCTCCACCAGCAAAGTCGTCGGTTCTCCACTTTTTCTGCCGCGCCGCCGGGACGCATGGTCGTCCCATGCGGCGCCGCGCGCCAATGTCACCCCAAAGCAGGCCGCAGGCAATTTCGCGACCTCCGGGGCCAGGCAATTGTCAATTGGACTTATGGCGATGACCGTTGCCGGATCGTCGCTATTTTTTTTGGAAGCCGCCCCATTAGAGTGGCGTTCTCAAATCGTTTTTTCTGTGTGTTGTGACAAGGCGTTTCGGCGGGGGCGACCGAAGGCGCTATACGGATTCCGAGTTGAAATGAAGAATTCGCCTGCGAAAGCAAAGACGTGTCCATTCGCGAGAACCTCGCTGCAAATCTCAGACGGCTCTGCAAGAACCATGCCTCCGTTAGTGCGGTATGCCGTGAGTTGGGTATCAACCGCACGCAGTTCGAGCGGTATCTGCAAGGGCAGACCGTTCCGAACAAGGCCACCGCCAAGCTGATCTGCGACTACTTCCGCATCAACGAGCCCGAACTCTACCAGGACCCTGGCGCACCCGAGCAAAGGGCTCCCGGTCTGCCGCCGATTTCCGAAAGCCTGTTCAACCAGATGATCCGCCCGCCCGCCCCGTCGATCGCGGGCGGTACCTATTTCACCTACTTTTCGATCCCCACCCGTCCCGACCTCTTGATGCGGTCGGTGACCTTCGTGCGTCGCGAGGCCGAGCTGGTCACATTCCGCCGGGTCACCGGGTGGTCGGAGCGCCGTGGCTCGACATGGGCGCGGGCGCGCGGCAACCACTATGGTGTGGCGATCTCGCGCCTGAACTGGATCTATTTCAGCGGCGTCAACCGTCGCCAGACCGGCGAACCGTCGCTGATCTCCGTGCAATGGGCTCCGATCTCCGAACCGGTGCTGACGGGCAAGGCCATGCTTCTGACAGAGGCCGGGCCGGCATTCGTATCGGTCATCATGCGGCAGGATATGTCCGGCATCCGGCCACGGCATGCCATCCGCATGGCGCATGTCGTCGGGCTCGACGATCCCGGCATCGATCAACTCGTCGTCAGCCTCGCCCGAGACGGGCTGGGTTAGTCGATCGGTTACGCTAAATAAGAATAAGAATATCCCAAAAAAGCGTATGCTAGCGATTGCCTACTCCGTATCTGAGCAAAATCGATATTTTAGACTTTACCGCCAAGAAAGATATTTTAGACCACGTCGGCTTTACTATAATTTTAACAAACCATTAACTCTTTCGACCTTACCTTTCTTCACGCGGATCCCGCTGTGGGGATCTTTCAACAGATCCCATTGGGGGTCGGGAAAAGGGACGAAAATGGCCAAGAAAGTGAACAATGCCCCGAAGCTGACGGTTGCGGCGGGCACGCAGACTGTCTTCCTCTCGCAGGGCATGCACTACAACAAGCGCTGAGGTCGTTCGGCGCCGATGGGCGGTTCGCCTGTCGGCGCCTCACATTGGCAAAACGGCATTCAGCATCATGAAAATGCGCTCTTCAAAAACGCTCGTCCTGTATCCCGGGGCCAACAAGGTCACGGCCTGCAATTTCCTGACCCGAAGCGTCTTCGAATGCAGCCCCGAGGTGATCGGTCTTCTCGCATCCTGGGACGAATGGGCCTCCCCCGCGGAAATCGCGCGCGCTCACGGATGGTCGAGGTCCGACCTGAACGCCGTCGTCCCGCAATTGCTCGATTTTTCCGCCCTGGTCACCGCCGGTTCGCCGCTGGCCGAACAGGAAACAAAATTCTCCGGACAGTGGAACTGGGGCATCCCGACCGCGCTGATGCATTTCTGCGTCCAGGACTCGGAGTTCATGACCATTGAGCAAGCCGAGGCCCGCCAAATCGAACGCGCCGGCCATGTCGCGCAGCCCGACCTCATGCTCAAGAATGCCGCCGACGCCATTCGGCTGCCGAACGCGCTCGACGACAACGAACTCCTGACCCTGATGGCGCGGCGCCGCACCAACCGCACCGCGGCCGCCCCCACGATCACCGCGCGGCAGCTTTCCGACTGCCTGTTCGCGGGCATGGGCATCACCGGCGAGACCAGCAACTGCGTCGGCGCCCTGCCGCTGGGCATGACCCCCTCGGGCGGCGCACGCAATCCTTACGAGGCCTATGTGGTTGCGCTTGGCGTCGAGAGCCTGGAGCCCGGCGTCTACCACTATTCCGCCGCCGATCACGACCTCGGCAGGATCTCGGCCAACCATCTGCCGAGGATTTCCGAACTGGTCGGCGGGCAGGAATGGGCTGATGCCATGCCTTGCCTGATCCTGCTTTGCGCCAAGCTCGACCGCACCATGTGGAAATATGAGGATGCCAACGCCTACCGCGTCGTGCTGATCGAGGCCGGCCATATCGGCCAGAACATGATGCTGGCGGCGACCAGGCATGGTCTGTCGGCCTGCCCCACGGCAGCGCTCAGCCATTCGGCGATCAAGCGTCTTCTCGGCCTCGACCGCCTCACCGATGCACCCATCTATGCGTTGACCCTTTCGACCCCGGAACCAAACCCGCATTCGGCGGGCCAGTCCATTAATTAGCCGTCTTAGTATTTCCGTGTAGCCAATACGCGTTCCCTGAGTTCCACCAGATGACAGGAGAAGCACGTGGCCAATCAGTCCCTACGTCAGTCAGAGATCGATAGCCTTCAATATATCGCGACGATGAGCAATGAGCTCGTACAGATGGCCGAAGCAAGCCGTTTTCCCATGATCTCCTACCTGCTCGGCATGGCCTATGCCGAAGCCTTCGACGTCCTGCGCGGCGCGCAGCCGGCAAGGCATGCGCAGCTCAGCGGCAACCCGATGCATGCCAGGCCGAAGGACAACCAGGCTCAGCAAAGGAGAGCGTAGCGGATGCAACACTCAGCCCTGCGCGCTCTGGTACCGCGACCCCCGCCTTGATCGCCCGCGGCCCGCAAATGGACTTCATGCATAGAGATTCGAGGGGGATCCGCCAATGAACATGATCGCACCCATCAGGAGCGCCGACGCCACGGACAGCGTCTTCGGCCGGCTCCAGACCCTGATCGCCCGTCGGCCGGCATCGCCGGATGCCGCACGCGCCGAGGCCCGGCAAATGATTTCCCTGGCCATGGCCGACACCTGGCAGGCAGACAGCCTATGGGGCGCGGCGGACGCCTTCCACGCCCATTTCGACTTCATGATGCAGACCATCGAGATCAACGGCGCCGACGATCCGAACCTCAGGACACTGCGCGTGAAATGCCGCTTCTATCTGGAGCAGGTCGAAGCGCTGTGCCATTCGATGAGCCACTGACCGCGGTCCTCACAAAGATCGGACAGTACCAGTATCGGGCCGGGCCTCTGCTCTAATCCCGCAAATTGAACACGAACGGCGCCGTGCGGCTGACGCGCGAGCCGAGTCCCGGCGGCGGTGCCGGCACCGTTGCGCCCTGCAGCACGGCGAGCGCGGCGCGGTCGAGGTCGGGATCGCCGGAAGAACGGGCCACGCGCGCCGACACCACCCTGCCCGATGCGTCCACCGCGAAGGCCACGTTCACATTGCCCTGCGCTCCCCTGGATTTCGCGGCACTTGGATAACGCTTGTGCCGATTGATCCACGACGCCAGCCGGGATTCCCACTTGGCCGGATCCATGCCCGAGACCCCTGCCGCCGATTTCGGCGCGGCCGCCCTGGCCGCCGGCCTTGTCTGTGCGCTTGCGGTGGCAACCGTCCTTGCCGGCTCGGCCTTTTCCTTCCTTGGCCGCGGCTTCGGCTTTTCGGCCGGTTTTTTCGCCTTGGCCTGGGCCGGTTTCTTTTCCTTGGTTTTCTCGACCGGCTTCGGCTGCGGCAACGCAATGACGACCTCTGGCGTCACGGCTTCGACGATTTCGGGAACGACCTGATCCGGCGGCGGCTGGTCGATCGGTTCGGCGTCGGCTGTCGTGGTCGGCTCGGTCCCGTCGGGCGGCACCGTTTCCGGTTGCTCGGCTGTCGGTTCGGTCTGTTCGGTCATTTTCTCGGGTTCGGCTTCGGCGACCCTCTCGGCCTCCTCGGCTGGTTCGGCCTGGTCGGGCATCGCCGCTTCCAGCATCGCGGCCTGTTCGGGCACGGCCGGCATCACCGCCATCGGCACCATTTCGATCACCGGAGCCGGCGGCGGTCCGCCATCCATCTCGATCGGACTGAAGCTCTGCACCGCATAGGCGACCGCGACATGGGCGCCAAGCACCAGCGCCGCCGCACCCGTCCACAAGCCAAGGTCGCGCCAGCCGAAGCGCGTCGGGTAAGTCGTCGGCAGGGCCGCCGCCTGCGTCATGGCGCCGCCGTTCCCGCGGGAGCGGGTGCCGGCGCATCGCTCGCGGGCGCCGTCTCCAGGCCGACCAGCGCGATCTTCAGATAGCCGGCGCGGCGCAGCAGGTTCATGGTCCCCATCAGGTCGCCATAGGCGACCGCCTTGTCGGCGCGCAGGAAGATGCGCGTCTGCTTGTCGCCCCTGGTCCTGCTGTCCAACGTGGCCGCGAAGGCCGGACGCGGCACGCTGTCATTGCCGATAGCCAGCGTAAGATCATCTTTCAAGGTCAGGAACAGCGGCGTTTCGGGTCGCGGCGCGGGCGTCGCCGTCGAGCCCGGCAGGTCGACATTGACGTCCACCGTCGCCAGCGGCGCGGCGACCATGAAGATGATCAGCAGCACCAGGATGACGTCGATGAAGGGCGTGACGTTGATCTCGTGGCTCTCCTCGAGATCCTCGTCCAGGGTCTGGCGGATTCTGCTTGCCATGGCGTCGCTACTCCGCCGCCAGCGCCGTCGCCGGCGCGACCGTGCGGAAATCCAGGTCTCGGCTGACCAGCCTCTCGACGCCCGCCGAGGCATCGGCGAGGATCTGCCGGTAGCCGGCAATCGAGCGGGCGAAGACATTGTAGACCACCACTGCTGGAATTGCCGCGACGAGGCCCATCGCCGTGGCCAGCAGCGCTTCGGCGATGCCCGGCGCGACCACTGCCAGATTGGTGGTTTGCGCCTGCGAAATGCCGACGAAGGCGTTCATGATGCCCCAGACCGTGCCGAACAGGCCGACGAAAGGTGCCGTGGAGCCAATCGTCGCCAGCACGCCTGTGCCGCGCGACATGCGCCGCGACGCCGCCGCCTCGATGCGCGACAGGCGCGAGGTGACCCGTTCCTTCAACCCGTCGCCGCCGACATGGTCGAGCGCGGCGGCCGAGAGTGCGGTCTCTTCTTCCGCCGCCTTGACCAGAAGCGCGCCGGGGCCGCCGCTGCGATCGAGCGCGCGGCTCGCCTGCGTCAGCGTCGCGGCATCACCGATCGCGCGAACGGCACGGCGGACGCGCAGCTTGCCGCCAAAAATCTCCAGCGATTTGGCCAGCCATATCGTCCAGGTGACGAGCGAGGCGAAGGCCAGTCCGATCATCACCGCCTTCACGATGATGTCGGCAGCCATGAACATGCCCCATGGCGACAGATCGTGCGGCAGGGTCAGCTCCATCGCCCCCGTCGGCGCTGCTGCGAGGGGCGCCACAGCTGCTGGCGCGCCGGGCGGCGGTGTCGCGGGCGCTGATGTGGCCGGGGCCGTTGCGGCGGGTGCCGGTGCGGTAGACGCCGGCGCTGCCCCTGCGGCGGAGGCCGCGCCGGCGTCTACCGCAGGGGCAGCGCCGGCCGGCTGTTGCTGGGTCGATACAATGCAGACCGACAGGATGACGGATGCGACCAACGCTGCAAGCAAACTGGTTCTAGGCAACAACAGCTTCTTCCTTGTCCTCACAACGGCCGGCCGCTTCCTATTCCGCCACCCCGGCGGTCCGATCTCCGGGCATGAAACATGGCTCTACTAGTCAACATTGAAGATGAGTGCAACAGTCAACAATTCGTCGGGACATCCGATGACGTTCGCCAGCGGCAGCACGATGCCCGCAACATCCTGCTTCTTCGCGTCAGAGCCGCGGCCTGAGTGGACGAGTTGAGCTTCGCCAGTCAGGATGGCCTTCACGATCGGCAAGGAGACACTCTCGGATGATCAAGGCAACGCCCTTCGACTTCCCGTATGACGGCAGGCTGGCGGCCGAAAACACGGCGCTTGTCGTCATCGACCTGCAGCAGGATTTCCTGTCGACCACGGGCTATTTCGCCAGAAAAGGATATGACCCCTCGCCGCTGCGGGCGATCCTGCCCACGGTGAACCGGCTGATATCAGCCGCGCGCAAAGCCGGCGTCACGGTCATCCACACCAGGCAGGGCTATCGCGCCGACATGGCCGACATGACGCCCTATGAGAAATGGCGCCGCAGGCGCTCCGGTCTCGACGGCACAGACATACTGCTGCGCTCGGGCGCGGGGTTCCAGATCGTTCCGGAGATCGATGTCGCGCCTGATGACATCATCGTCGACAAGACCTGCAACAGCGCCTTCACCTATACGGATTTCGAGCTTGTGCTGCGCGCGCAAGGCATCACGCATCTCATGTTTTCCGGCTGCACGACCGACGTCTGCGTCCACACCACGCTACGCGAGGCCTGCGACCGCAACTTTCAGTGCCTGACGATCTCGGACGCCTGCGCCAGCGGCGACAGACAAGCCCACGAGGCGGCGCTGCACATGGTGACGGTCGAGGACGGCGTCTTCGGCGTCCTGGCCGATTCGGCCGCCGTCATCGATGGCCTGTCGCGGCTTGGCGACAGGCATCACGCCGACGATTGATCGGCTTCACCCTGCTGCACGCGTCTCCAGCCCCGTGCGAGGCGCGTAGGCCCCCGGCTGGAAAACATCATGTTCGCGGCGCGCCAGCGAGTTGCGCAGCAGCGCGATCGTTTCCCGGCCGGCCGTCGCGATCTCGCGCGGCGTGTCGACGCCGATGATCATGAACTCATCGATCCCGAGCCCGGCATAGGCAAGCAGCGACAACGCGACCTGGGCGGGCGGCCCGGACAGGTCGACCGCCTTGTGGCCGGCGGCGGAAGCGCCCTGGTGGATCCGCACCGGAAGCGCGAAGCGCAGTTTGCCGGCCCGGCCATGTTCGGCCGCGGCGCCACGCACCCGCTCCATCAACTGCCTGACATCGTCGATCGAGCCCGGTGCCAGTTCGAAGACATCGGCATGCCGGCCGGCCACTTTCAGCGCCGTTCCTGATTGCCCGCCCATGCGGATGGTCAGGTCGGCGCCGTGCGGGCCTTTGCGCGGCACGTAGCCGCCCTTGATACTGTAGAAGGCGCCTTCATGATCGAAGGGTCGGTCATTCGACCACAGCCGCTTCAAAAGCACGAGATATTCGTCGATGCGCTGCCAGACGACGCTGTGCCCGACCGGCCGTGACTCGGCATCGTCATCGTTCAACGGCTCGCTGATCATCCGGAGCGCCAGCCGGCCGCCGCTTTTTCGATCTATCGATGCCAGCTGACGGGCCGCCACGGTCGGCTCGACGACACCTGCCCAGTGGGTCAGCACGACCTCGAGCGCGGCGGTGCGGTCGAGCACCTGAGCGGCAAGATCCATATTGGTCAGCAGCCCGGCCGAATCGTCGACGACGATCTTCTGAAAGCCGCCATCTTCGATCAGTCCGAGCTTGGTCGCCGTCTCGGCAAAATCATAGAAAAACGGAATGGCGGCGTCGGCGGTCTTGCCAGGGACATGGGTGAATTCGATCGGCATTGTCATCTCCTCCATCGCTGGAATCATGGACGCGCTGAAATTCGAATCGCGGCCGCGCGCAAACGCACCGGATCCGGTTCATTCAACTCCGATTGCCTGATACAGCGGGGCGGCTGGCCCCTGTCGATCCGGTGCCCTAGGGAATAAGGCCCAGAACGACGGCCCCGGTGAACACGAACGCAAGGGCAAAGACGAGATAGGCGAAAGCTCCGGCATAGGCCGGGCGAAAGGTCTGGGCATTGGCCAGCCTCTGGCCGCTGCTGTCAGTCTGAGCGTTCTGGATATAGGACATATCGACCTCCGTCTCGCCGGTTAATCTATAAAACTTGTAGACTTTGTCGATTGCTATTTTTGCGCTGTAGGTAGAATAATTTTCTCCTTCCAGGGGATAAATTGGTTATGAATTGCTGGGATCGCTTGCTGGCGCAATTGATCGGCAGGGCATGAGCCTTGCCTTGGACGCGTCCGAATGGACCTATGGCCTTGTTCCCGCTGCACCCAATTGGTCCATTGGCCGCCTTGTGCGGGCGCGGTAGCATCCCCCGACAAGCAAATGCGAACTGGATCGAACAGGGGAATAAAAATGGGCGAAAGACTGGCCGGCAAGGTTGCCATCATTTCGGGCGGCGCGACGGGAATGGGCGGAGCGGCCTCGGAACTGTTCGCGGCTGAAGGCGCCAAGGTGGCGATCGTCGACCGCAATGGCGAGGCAGCCGCCGCCACCGCGACGGCAATCCGTGCACGCGGCCATGTCGCCGAGCATTTTGTCGCCGACGTGTCCGACGAGGCGCAGGTTCAGGCGGCAGTGAAGGGCGCGACCGAAAAACTCGGCCCGGTCACGGTGCTGTTCAATCACGCCGGCACCATCGTGATAAAGCCGTTCCTGGAGACGACCGTGCAGGAATGGGACTGGCTGCATGCCGTCAATGTGCGTTCGATGTTCCTGATGACGCGCGCCGTGCTGCCCGGCATGATCGCGGCGGGCGGCGGCTCGATCGTCTGCACCTCGTCGATCTCGGCGGTGGCGGCGACACCGAACGAAGTGCTCTACGACACCACCAAGGGCGCCTGCCACATGTTCGCCCGCGCCATTGCCGTCGAGTTCCGCGACCGCAACATCCGCTGCAACGCCGTCTGCCCCGGCTTTATCAGGACACCGCACGGCCTTCGCGAGGTCGCCGACCTCGGCAAGCTCGGCGTCGACGTCTCCGACGCGGCACTGGCTGCGCAGCAGGGCCGCATCGGCGAGCCGGAAGAGGTGGCCAAGGCCGCGCTGTATTTGGCCAGCGACGAATCGAGCTTCGTCAACGGCGCGCATCTGTTCGTCGACAATGGTTTTACGGCGATGTGAGTTCTACTACAACACCCTCACCAGCAACATTGCCAGCAGCTACTCGCGCTTGATAAACATCGTGAGCAGCACGGCAGTCGGGACGAACAGCAGTAGGTTTATAGCATACATCAATATATTTATCTGGACACTCGCATAGTCGATAGCGAGTGGATAGCTTTCCGGAGGTCCGCCGTAAATTCTCAGATTCAGGTCTCCCCATATAAACGCATAAAGCCCTACGATTCCTGGAACCAGCAGGAATGCACGACTGGCAGGCTCACTGACAGTCGGACCCTTCCTTGGATAGTTTTATTTGGCTCAGCCATAGACCCACCAGCGCGCTTGCTAGGTCACCAATGCCTAGTCCACATGGGTTATTTATACGCTAACGCTCCTCACGCCGAAACGGCTTCAACAACGCCGACGGCGCCACCGCGTTGCGCGACATCACCGCCATGGCGACGATGGTGAAGATGAACGGCAGCATCAGAAACGCCTCGTAGGGGATGTGCCCGAGGCCGCTCGCCTGCATGCGCAGCTGCAGCGCATCGACAAAGGCGAACAGCAGTGCCGCGCCCGCCGAGCGCCACGGGTCCCAGCGGCCGAACACCACCAGCGCGATCGCCACCCAGCCGCGTCCGGAGACGACACCGAAGGTGAAGGCGTTGAACTGCGCCATCGACAGGAAGGCGCCGGCCAGCCCCATCAGGGCGCCGCCGAGGATGACGGCCTGGAAGCGCGTGGCAATGACGCTGACGCCGGCCGAATCGGCGGCGCGCGGGTTCTCACCGACCATGCGCACCGACAGGCCCCAGGGCGTGCGGTAAAGCACGAAGGCCGCGAGCGGTATGGCGATGATCACCATGTAGACCAGCGCGAACTGGTTGAACACAGCCGGCCCGAGCACCGGAATGTCCGATAGAACCGGGATCGGCAGCGTCTGAAAGCCCTTGATGGCAGGCGGCACCGATTGCTGACCGAAGATCAGCCGGTAGAGGAAATAGGCAAGGCCCGACGAGAACAAAGTCACGCCGATGCCGCAGACATGCTGGCTCAGGCCCAGTGCCACGGTGAACAGCGCATGCAGCGCGCCCATCAGCATCCCGGTCAGCACCGCCACCAGGACGCCGAGCCACAGGCTGCCGCTGAGGCTGGTGGCGGTGAAGCCAGTCATGGCGCAGAGCAGCATGATGCCTTCGATGCCGAGATTGAGCACGCCGGCGCGCTCGGAGAACATTTCGCCGAGCGTGGCGAAGGCCAGCGGCGTGGCGATGCGGATGATGGCGGCCAAAAAGCCGACCTGGAAGATCTGTTCCAGCACCGCGCTCATCGGGCGGCCCCCACACGGCGAATGCGATAGGCGGTAAACAGCAGGGCCACCAGCATGGCGAGCAAGGCGGTGCCCTGGATGACGTCGCTGAGGAACGCCGGCACGCCGGTCGCGCGCGACATCGCCTCGGCGCCGGTCATTACGGCGGCGAGGAAGATCGCCGCCGGCACCACGCCCAGCGGATTGAGCCGCGCCAGCATGGCGACGACGATGCCGGAATAGCCGTAGCCGGGCGAGATGTCGCTCATCACCTGGAAATGCACGCCGCCGACTTCGCCGACGCCGGCGAGCCCCGCCAGCGCGCCGGACATGAGCGCGGTCGAGAGCAGCACACGCTCGACAGGGATGCCGCCGTAGCGGGCGGCTTCCGGGTTCTCGCCGGTGACCCTGATGCGGAAACCAAGCGTGGTGCGCGCGATGAGGAACCAGATCAGAGGTGCTGCGATCAGCGCCACGATGACGCCCAGATGCAGCCGCGTGCCTTCGACCAGCACCGGGAAATTGGCCGAATCCTCGATTGGCGGCGAGATCGGATAGCCACTGAAGCTGTCCTTCCACGGCCCTTCGATCAGCGCCATCAGCGCGTAGTAGATGACCGAGTTGAGCAGCAGCGAGCTGACGACATCGTCGACCTTGAATTTGACCCGCAGCGTCGCCGGCACCAACGCGACTGCGGCACCAGCGGCGGCGCCGACAATTGCCATCAACAGCATGGCGAGCGCTCCCGGCATCGGGATGGCGCCGACAAAGCAGCTGGCGACGGCACCGGCCAGCAATTGCCCCTCTGCGCCGATGTTCCAGAATTTGGCGCGGAAGGCGACGGCGACCGCCAGTCCGGTGAAGATCATCGGTGCGGCGCGCACCAGCGTTTCGGTGATGGCGTAGCTGTCGCCGAGCGAGGCCGTGAACATCACGCCGTAAGATTCGAGCACGCCAGCGCCAGCCAGCGCGATCAGGCCGCTGCACAGGACAAGCGTCGCCGCGATCGCCACCAACGGAAGCGCAAGATTGAACCAGGTCGGCGTCGAGTTGCGCACTTCCAGGCGAAACATCAGCCGTGGCCCTCCGCTCCGGTCATCAGCAGGCCTAGCCGCGCGATCGTCGCGTCGGCACTGTCGAGCGTGCCGGCGATGCGGCCCTCATACATCACCGCGATGCGGTCGCAGAGCACCAGCAGCTCTTCGAGATCCTCGCCGATGACGATGATGCCACAGCCCTTGGCGCGCATGTCGAGGAACTTCTCGTGGATGAAGCGGGCAGCCCCGATGTCGAGGCCGCGCGTCGGCTGAGAGACGATCAAAACCTTCGGGTCGAAGGCAAGCTCGCGCGCCAGGAGCGCCTTCTGCAGATTGCCGCCGGACAGCGCCCCGGCACGCGTCATCGGCCCGGGGCACCTGATGTCATAGGCCTTGATCTGTTCTTCGGCGAAGGTGCGGATCGCGTCCGGCTTGAGCAGGCCTTTGCTGCTGAAGGCGGCGGTACCGATGCGTGGCAGCACCATGGAATCGGCAAGCGGCAAATTGGTGACCAGACCCGTGGTCATGCGGTCCTCCGGGATGCGGCCGAGCCCAAGCGCCTGCACCTCGCGCGGCGAAAACCGCGAGACCGTCTGGCCGGCGATCGTCATCCGGCCGGCATCGGGCGCGCGCACGCCGGAGATCACTTCGGCGAGCGCCCGCTGGCCATTGCCCGACACGCCGGCAATGCCAAGAATCTCGCCGGAGCGGACGGCAAGCGAAACATCGCGCAGCGCGGTTCCCGAATGCGTCGAGGTGGAAATGGCGTCGAGCGTCAGCACCGCTTCGCCCGGCGTCGAAGGCCCCCTGGCCGGCGGCACGATCTCGTGGCCGCACATCAGCTGCGCCATGGCGGCGGACGTGGTGTTGGCCGGATCGTCGACGCGGCCGGCGACACGGCCATGCCGCAGCACCGTGCAGCGATGGGTGAGCGCCCGCACCTCGTTGAGCTTGTGCGAGATGAAGATGATGCCGAGACCTTGCGCCGCCATCGAGCGCAGCGCTGAAAACAGCCCGTCGACCTCGCTCGGCGCCAGCACCGCCGTCGGCTCGTCGAGGATCAAAAGCTTTGCGCCGCGAAACAGCGCCTTGACGATCTCGAGCCGCTGCTGTTCGCCGACCGACAGCGTCGAGACCGGCAGGTCGGGATCCAGCGTCAGTCCATGCTGGCGGCCGATTTCGGCCAGCCGCGCCAGCCCGCCGGCGCGGTCGATCCGTCCCGATTTTCCGGGAATGCCGATCAAGAGGTTCTCCAGCACCGTCAGCCGTGGCGCCAGGTGAAAATGCTGATGCACCATGCCGATGCCGGCGGCCAGCGCATCGGCCGAACTGGTGATCCGCACGGGCTGCCCCTGGATCAGGATTTCCCCGGCGTCCGGCGCGTAGGCGCCGAACAGCACATTCATCAGCGTCGTCTTGCCGGCGCCGTTCTCGCCCAGCAGTCCGAGGATTTCACCGGGCGCGACGCTGAGGTCGACAGCCTCGTTCGCCTTGACGGCGCCGAAGCTCTTGGTGATGCCGCGCATTTCGATGAGTGGGGCGGGCGTCGGCAAGGATACTCCTGATCGGAATTCAGCTTTGACTGATCGGGTGGCGCTGCACCCCTCTCTGGCCTGCCGGCCATCTCCCCCTCAAGGGGGGAGATTGGATGTCACTTTCGGCTTTCGCCAGTTTTTCTAGGTCGAAAGAAAAGTGACTCGGGTGAAGCTGCCAATCTCCCCCCTTGAGGGGGAGATGGCCGGCAGGACAGAGGGGGGCGCTTAGCACCGCCCCTCAAAGCAAGCCTCAATCCGAAACCGGCGTGTTCTCGTCGACGTCCACCCGGAAATTGCCTTCGAGGATCTCGGCCTTCTTCTTCTCGACCAGATCCTTGACCTCGGCCGGCAGTGTCTTGTCGAACTTGTGGTAGGGGGCGAGATACGAACCGCCCTTGGCCATGCGCGAGAAATCGCCATAGTCCTGCGCGGTATAGACGCCGGCCTTGACCAGTTTGATCGCCTGTTCGACCGTCGGATACATGTCCCAGACCGGGCCGGTGATGACCGTGTCGGGGCCGAGGCTCGACTGGTCCGACATGTTGGAGATGGCGAGGATCTTCTTCTCGACCGCCGCCTCGATGACGCCGAAGCGCTCGGCATAGATGACGTCGACGCCGGCATCGATCTGCGCCACCGCGGCTTCCTTGGCCTTGGGCGGATCGAAGAAGGAACCGATGAAGGCGACCTTCTTCTTGACGTTCGGATTGACCTCCTTGGCGCCGGCAAAGAAGGCGTTGACCAGCCGGTTCACTTCCGGAATGCCCATCGCCGCGACGGCGCCGACCGTGCCCGATTTCGACATCTTGCCGGCGATCATACCCGAGAGATAGGCGGGCTCATGGATCCAGTTGTCGAAGACGCCGAAATTCGGTTCGGCCGGACCGGCGCCCGAACCGAACAGCCAGGCCGTCTTCGGGAATTGTTTTGCGGTGCGGCGCGATTCACGCTCGGCGGCGAAGGCGTCGCCTAGCACCAGCTGGTAGCCGCCCTGCGCATATTCGCGCATGACGCGGCTGAAGTCGGCGGTCTGCACCTTTTCCGACCATTTGTATTCGATGCCGAGTTCCTTCTCCGCCTTCTGCAAGGCAACATGGATCTGGTTGTCCCACGGCTCCTCGATCGGCGTGGCGAAGATCGCCGCCACCTTCAGCTTCTTGTCCTTGGCGAAGGCCGCACCCGGCACCATGGCCGCAGCCAGGCCAAGCGCGCCGAGCTCCAGCACATTGCGCCGCGAAATCCCTTCGCGTGTCGACGAAGATTTGTTCTTCCGGTTTTCCATTGCAGTCCCCTCTGTTTGACAGCCGTGTCGAGCCGGCCGTTCTAAAAATCAGACGGGGAACTATGGAACGGGTCCGGACTTTTGTCCACATGGTCAAATTTGGCGACAAGCCGAATCCAGCCCTGATTCTCGCTGGCCAAACGGCAGGCGGCGGTCAAGCCCGTTCGAGCGCGATGGCGATGCCCTGGCCGACGCCGATGCACATCGTCGCCAGGCCGTAGCGGCCGCCGCGCTCGCGCAGCTCCAGCGCCGCCGTGCCCGAGATTCGCGCGCCCGACATACCCAGCGGATGGCCGAGCGCGATGGCGCCGCCATTCGGGTTGACGTGTTCGGCATCCTCGGCAATGCCGAGCTGGCGCAGCACGGCGATGCCTTGCGAGGCAAAGGCTTCGTTGAGCTCGATGACATCGAACTGTCGCGGCGTCAGGCCAAGCCGCGCGCAAAGTTTCTGCGTCGCCGGCGCCGGGCCGATGCCCATGATGCGCGGCGCAACGCCGGCGGCGGCGCCCCCGAGAATGCGGGCGATCGGCGCCAGGCCGTATTTCTTTATCGCGGCCTCCGAGGCGACGATCAGCGCCGCCGCGCCGTCATTGACGCCGGAGGCATTGCCGGCGGTCACCGTGCCGTCCTGCCGGAACGGCGTCGGCAGCTTGGCCAGTGCCTCGACCGTCGTGCCGGCGCGTGGATGTTCGTCTTTCGAGACCACCACCGCATCGCCCTTGCGCTGCGGGATGGTCACCGGAGTGATTTCCTTGGCCAGGCGGCCATTGGCCTGCGCCGCGACAGCCTTGTCCTGGCTGCGCACGGCAAAGGCGTCCTGGGCCGCGCGGGTAACGGCGAATTCTTCTGCCACGTTCTCGCCCGTCTCCGGCATCGAATCGACGCCATATTGCTTCTTCATCAGCGGGTTGACGAAACGCCAGCCGATGGTGGTGTCGTGGATCTCGGCATTGCGCGAGAACGCCGTGTCGGCCTTGGGCATGACGAAGGGCGCCCGGCTCATCGATTCGACGCCGCCGGCGATCATCAATTCCGCTTCGCCGGCCTTGATGGCCCGCGCGGCAATGGTCAGCGCATCCATGCCCGATCCGCACAGGCGGTTGACGGTCGAACCCGGGATTTCCTTGGGCAGGCCGGCCAGGAGCAGCGCCATGCGCGCCACGTTGCGGTTGTCCTCGCCGGCCTGGTTGGCGCAGCCATAGACGATGTCGTCCACCGCCTGCCAGTCGATGCCGGCATTGCGCTCGACCAGCGCCTTCAGCGGTATGGCGCCGAGATCGTCTGATCGCACCGAGGACAGCGAACCGCCGAAGCGGCCGATCGGCGTGCGGATGTAGTCGCAGATATAGGCCTCGGCCATGTCATGCAGCCTTTGCTTTTCCGGTTCCCTCATGCGCCGCCTTGGTGCGGGCCTGCAGGTCGCGCAATGTCGTGAGTTCGAGTTCGCTTGGCGCCGGTGTTTCGTCAAGCGCCTCGGCGAACTTAACCACCCAGCCACAGCTGTCCTGCACCTGCTGGCGGGTGACGCCGGGATGCAGCGACACGACCGTGAATTCCTTGGTCACCGGGTCCGGCTTCCAGATGGCGAGATCGGTGATCAGCAGTGTCGGCCCGGCGGTGTCGATGCCCAGCCGCTTGCGGTGATCGCCGCCCTCGCCATGGCCGAAAGAGGTGAAGAAGTCGATCTTCTCGACCATGCCGCGCCTGGTTTGCGCCATGGTGATGTAGATCTCCTTCGACGAGGTCGCGATCTCCGGCGCGCCGCCGCCGCCGGGGAGCCTTGTCTTGGGATGGACATAGTCGCCGATGACCGTGGTGTTGATGTTGCCGAACTTGTCGAGCTGCGCGGCACCGAGGAAACCGATCGAGATGCGGCCGCCTTGCAGCCAGTAGCGGAACATTTCCGGCACCGCGACGGTGGTGACGGCGGTCTCGCACAATTCGCCATCGCCGATCGACAGCGGCAGCACGTCAGGCGCGGTGCCGATCGTGCCGCTCTCGTAGATCAGCGTGATGTCAGGCGCATGCGTCAGCCGCGCCACGTTGCAGGCGGCGGACGGCGCGCCGATGCCGACGAAGCAGACATCGTCATTGCGCAGCGCGCGGCTGGCGGCGATCGTCATCATCTCGTTGGGGGTGAAGCCCGGATTGTCGCTCATGCAGCTTTCCTCAGATGCTCGACGCGGCCAGCGAAATCGTCGGCGCTCTTTTCGATGACATTCGCCTGCATCCAGGCATGGAACTTCTCGCGGTCGGCGGCGATCGCGTCCCATTCGAGATAGGCGGCGTTGTCGCGCGCGTAATAGCCATGGGCATAGGACGGATGCGAGCCGCCGGGCACCACCGAGATCGCCGCGATCGTCCAGCGCGGCAGCACGGTCAGATTGGGGTGCAGATCGTCGAAATTGTCGACCACCTCCTCCACCGTCACCACGGCGCGCCTGGCCGCCAGCACAGCCTCCTTCTGGATGCCGATGATGCCCTCGACCAGCACATTGCCTTTCCTGTCGGCCTTCTGCGCATGGATGAAGGTGACGTCAGGCCGAATTGAGGGAACGGCCGCCAGCACCTCGCCGGTGAACGGACAGGTGACCGACTTGATGTTCGGGTTGACCGCGGCAAGGCCTGCGCCGCGATAGCCGCGGAACACCGCGCAGGGCAGGCCGGCCGCGCCCGCCTCATAGGCGTTGGCCATGCCGGCATGGCTGTGCTCCTCGACCTCGATCGTCCGGGGAAAACCGTTCTCGATGGAATCGCGGGCGCGCCGCAGCAGGCCGACACCGGGATTGCCGACATAGGAGAAGACGATCTTCTTCGCCATGCCCATGCCGATCATCTGGTCGTAGATCAGGTCCGGCGTCATGCGGATCAGGGTCAGGTCGCGAAACCCCTGGCGAATCGCCTCATGCGCGGCGGCTGTCGGGATCAGGTGGGTGAAGCCCTCGAAGGCGACGGAGTCGCCATCGTTCAAATTCTCGGCCACGGCCTGTTTGAGCGGCAGGAACTTGACCATCGTCGACTCCCGGTCCAAAAGTTCGTATTGCGAACTTATGTTTTGTATGCGAAACTTTCTACGCCGAACGAGGTCAGGGAGTCAATCCGGGCGTCGATACCCTTTGGCGGAGGTGAGATGGGCGAAGAAGCCGCTTCCCGTGATCATGTCGGCTCGCTCGAGCGCGGCCTTGCGGTCATGGAGATCCTCGCCCGCCACCCCTCCGGCATGACGCTAACGGAAATGGCCCAGCAAGCCGGCCTGACCCGGGCCGGCGCCCGCCGTTTCCTGCTGACGCTTGTCGCATCGGGCTATGCCACCCAGGACGGCCGTGTGTTCTCGCTGTCGCCGCGCCTGCTGGCCGTTGCCCGCACATGGCTCGGTGGCGGGTCGTTGTGGAGCTTCGCCGCGCCGATCATGCGCGCGGTCGCCGCGCAGCTGAACGAGGCCTGCTCTGCGGCGATCCTGTCGGGCCAGGATGTCGTCTATGTCGCCCGCATTCCTGGTCGCCGCATCCTCAGCGTCTCGCTCGATGTCGGCACCAGGCTGCCCGCCTATTGCACCTCGATGGGGCGCATGCTGCTCGCCGGCCTGGCGCCGCAGGAACTCGACGAATTTCTGCACCAGGCGACCATCGAGAGACGGACGCCGAAGACGATCACCGACATCGGGCTGCTGGCCGGGGCCATCGGCAAGGCGAAGGCGAACGGCTTTGCCATCGTCGACGAGGAGCTGGAACTCGGCCTGCGCTCCATCGCCGTGCCGATCCGCGACCGCGCTGGCAACACGGTCGCGGCCATCAACGTCTCGACCCAGTCGGCGCGGTTTACCGTCGCCGAGATGGAGCGGGAAATCCTGCCGGCGCTGCTTGGAGCCAGACAGCGCATCGAGGATTTTTTTGTGGTCTAAGAGGTCGAACGCCGGCGGGCCAGCCTCCGATAGTTGCACCCTCAGTGCTTGATCCTGTCTCGCATCGCGTACCAAAGCATGCCCAGCACATAGAGCGGCCCGCGCAGCGCCGTGCCGCCGGGGAACGGCAGCGGCGTCAGCGTCGAGAACAGGTCGAGCCGCGAGGCGTCGCCGGTGATGGCTTCGGCCAAAAGCTTGCCCGACAGCGTCGACAGGATGACGCCCTTGCCGGAATAGCCATGCGCGAAATAGACCTCGCCATAGTGCCCGACATGCGGCAGCCGCGATGTCGTCACCGACACCAGCCCGCCCCAGGCATGATCGATGCGGCAGCCCCTGAGCTGCGGGAAGGTGGCTTCCATATGCGGCCGCACGAAGCCGGCAATGTCGGCCGGCGGCGACGGCGTGTAGCGCTCGCCGCCGCCGAACAACAGCCGTCCATCCGCCGACATGCGATAGTAATTGACGACGAAGCGCGTGTCGGACACCGCGACATTGGCCGGGATGACGTTGCGCTTGCCCTCCAGCGGCTCGGTGGCGACGATGTAATTGCCGACCGGCATGATGCGGCTGTTGACGCGCGGCTCCAGCCCATTGAGCAGCGCGTCGCCGGCCAGCACGACATGTTTTGCGCGCACCGAGCCCTTCCATGTCGAGACCCGGATCGAAGGCTCGCGCTCCAGCTTCACCGCCACCGAATTCTCATGAATGGTGACGCCGGCGGCCACCGCCGCCCCGGCAAGACCGAGCGTGTAGTTCAGCGGATGCATGTGGCCGCCAAGCGGCTCGTACATCGCGCCATGATATGCGGTGTCGACCTTGGCGCGGGCTTCCGCCGCCGACAGGATCTCGACATCGCGGAACTTCATCACGCTGTCGAGGCACTTGGCCTCTTCCTCCAAATCCTTGAGATCTGAGCCGTTGACGGCGCCGACCAGATGGCCGGTGAGCCTGAGATCGCAGTCGATGGCGTGGCGCTCGATGATATCCATCACCAGGCCGCGTGCCTCGAAGGCAAGGTCGAACAGCACCTTCGCCCGCTCCGGCCCGAAAAGCTTGACCAGGCCTTTGGCGCCCTTGCGCAGGCCGGGGATCATCTGGCCGCCATTGCGCCCCGATGCGCCCCAGCCGATCCTGCCGCCTTCGAGCAGCACCACCTTCAGGCCGCGCTCGGCGGCGTGAAGGGCAGCCGACAAGCCGGTGCAGCCGCCGCCGACGACGACCAGATCGGCTTCGACATCGCCGGCAAGCGCCGGATGGTCCGGCGCCGGATTGGCGGTGGCGACATAGTAGGATTTGCCGATATCGAGACCGGAATTGAAACCTGTTGAAGATGCCATGATCACACCTTCAGCAGCAGGTGATCGCGTTCCCAGCTCGTCACCACGCTCTGGAACAGGTCGAGCTCGACGCTCTTGACGCGCAGATAGGTCTGGAAGAAATCCTCGCCGAGCAGTTTGCGCACCGGCTCACAGGCGGTGAAGCGATCGAGCGCCTCCTCCATGGTCTTGGGCAGCGTGCTCTTGATCTTGTAGGCATTGCCCGAAGCTTCGGCCGAGCGCGCGAGTTTCTGCTCGACGCCGAGATAACCGGCGAGCAGCGAGCCGGCGATCGCCAGATAGGGATTGGAATCGGCGCCCGGCAAACGGTTCTCCACCCGCCGCGCCGAACGGCCGCCGGCCGGCACGCGCAAGCCGCAGGAGCGGTTGTCATGCGACCATTCGATGTTGGCCGGCGCGCTGTGGTTCGGCCTTATGCGGCGGAACGAATTCACATTGGGCGCGAACAGCGGCATGATTTCCGGCACATATGTCTGCAGGCCGCCGATGAAATGGCCGAACATCTCGGTGTCGGCATCATCGTCGCCGGCAAACAGCGCATCGCCCGCCTCATCGACAACCGACATGTGCAGATGCATCGAGCTGCCCGCCTGGGCCGCGATCGGCTTGGCCATGAAGGTGGCATGCATGCCGCATTGCTGCGCGGCCTGGCGCGTCAGCCGCTTGAACAAAAGCACCTGGTCGGCCAATGGCAGCGCGTCGCCATGCAGGAGGTTGATCTCCAGCTGCGCCGTGCCCGATTCATGGATCAGCGTATCGAGCGGCAGGCCGGCCGCCGCGGCATAGTCGTAGACGCGCCGGATCACCGGCTCGAATTCTTCCAGCGCCGCCATGTCATAGGGATGCTGCACGCCCTCGGCACGGCCATTCGCCCCGACCGGCGCGATCAGCGGCCTGTCCGGATCCGGGTTGGGCGCGGTCAGATAGAATTCGACCTCCGGCGCCACCACCGCGCGCCAGCCGCGCTGGCGGTAGAGATCGAGCACGGCGCGCAGCACATGCCGCGGCGAGGCCATCCATGGCCGGCCATCCATGTGGAAGGCGTCGGCGAAGACATAGGCCTTCCCTGCCCCGGCGCCCGGCGCCAGGCAGAGCGTCGAAACGTCAGGCACCATGCGCATGTCCGGATCCGAATAGGCAAAGCCCTCGTCGATCGAGCCGGAATAGCGGCCGTCGATGCTGACGAGAAAGGCGCTGCTCGGCAGATACAGCGCGCGGTCTTCCAGTGCCTTGAGGAATTTGACCGTCGGCAGCGCCTTGCCGCGCAGCACGCCGTTCATGTCGGGCACCAGGCATTCGACCTCGTTGATGCCGTGCTGTGCCAACCAGGCCCTGGGATCGTTGGTCGCGGTATTCGTGTTCTTATCAAGCATGTCGTTCAAGTCCGTATCAGAGAGAGTATGGCTTGCGCGGCCACGTCCGTTCCGGGTTGCAGCGCCATTTGGGCCGCATTGTCCCTCAGGCGGGCGCGCATGGCGTCGTCGGCCAGCAGGCCGAGAATGGCTCTCTCCAATACTCCTTCAGTCCAGGCATCCCGGCCGATATGATCGCCGGTGCCGGTCTCGCCGGCGCGGCGCGCATTGTCATGTCCGTCCCAGCAATAGGGCATGATCAGCGACGGCACGCCGAAGCGCAGCGCCTCGCAAAAGCTGTTGTTGCCGCCGTGGTGGATGAACAGATCCGACTTCGCCACCACCGAAGGCTGCGGAAACCAGGCGTCGAGATAGACATTGTCCGGCACCGCGCGATAGGCGTCGCGCAGGCCGCCGACATTGACGATGAAGCGCGCCGGCAGCCTGTCGAACACGGCAAGCATGCGTTCGATCAGCCCGACATCCATGGCCCCTAAACTGCCGAAGCTGACATAGACCAGCGGCCCGCCATTGCGCGGAAACACCGGCACCTCGAACGGCCCTTCCGAGCGCACGCAGCCTTCGAGATAGACGAATCGGGCGGGATCGAGCGGTTTGGCCCGCTCGCGCCGCACGATCGACGGCGTCAGCAGCAGGTTGAAGTCGGGCGAAGCCTCCAGGAACAGACCCTTGGGCAATGGCGCCAGGCCGGCATCCACGCGAAAGCGGTTGAAGCGGTCATGCGCCGGCGCCGAGGCCGAGAGATAGCGCGCCTCGAACGCCGCGCGTTGCGGGTCATCGGCAGCCATGCCGGAAAGGTAGGGCGGTACTTCGGCGTCCGGCAGCTCGGTCTCGGCGCAGGAGACGACGCGTACCCAGGGGCAGCCGGCGGCGGCGATCGCCGGAAACATGATGACGTTGTCGAGCACCACCGCGTCGGGCTTCAGCCGCGCCAGCAATTGCCGCAGCGGCGCCTCGGCATTGACCGCCGTGTCGACAATCGCTTGCCAGGTCGGCGCGACATAGGTTTCGAGTTGGTCGATCGGACTGAGCCTAAAATGCGGCAGGTGCCGGCGCACGAAGGCCTGCCAGTAGCTCTGGCGCTCGCTGTCGCTCAGCGGCTCGTCGGTCGGCAGCTGGTATTCCTGGAAACCATAGTCGGCAAAGACGCCGGAGAAACCGGCATGGCAGATGAAGACGGGCCGGGCGCCCCGCGCCCGCAAGGCCTGCGCGATGCCGACGCAATTCAACGCGGCGCCGAAGCTTGCTTCGGGAAACAGCGCGATGATCGGGCTGGCTCTACGCGTCAATTAATCCTCTTCATTCCGGCCGGCTGATCATGCCGAACAGGGCGGGCGCCCCGCGGCTGGCCGCTTGCGGTCGCTGGTTGCGGGAGAGCCGCAGGTGGATGCGAAGCAGATCGGCAGCCACCTCATACTGCCGGCTTTCGAGATGGTCGAGTATGTTCAGGTGTTCCAGCAAGGACTGCCGCAGCCGGAAGACGTTGACCCCGGCATAGATGCCCGGCAGCCGGCGCAGGCGCAGATGATCGGCCAGCGCGTCGGCGATGAACCGGTTGGCACAGCCCTCGGCGATCATGCCGTGGAAATCCATGTCCAGCCGCTGGAACTCACGCGTGTCGAAGGCGGCATCCGGCAACGCCGACAGAGCGTCCATGCCCTGGCGCAACGCCGCCGCCCGCGCGCCGTCCAGCCGGAATCCCGGCGTCAGGATCGCCGCCGGCTCGAGCAGCAAGCGGAACTCATAGCTTTCGCCTTGCGCCTCGGGATCGTCGGGCGTGCGCCGGAAAAGCCAGGATTGGCCGGGCGCGCGGTCCAGCAGATTCTCCTCTGTCAGTTTATTAAGCGCTTTTAGTACCGTCTTGCGATCAGCACTGTAGCGTCGCATCAGCGCCGCGGCGGTCACTGTCTGGTCCAGCCGCCGCGCCGACCGGTCGCGCAGGATCGCCTCGGCCAGATCATCCTCCTCCGCGCTCGGAAGCTCGGCGGCGATGGCCGGCTGCGCCGCGAGGTCGACCGCCAGGTGATAGCCGGTATCGGCCTCCCAGCGCACGACGCCCCGTTCCGCGAGCAGGCTGAGCGCCGCCCGCACCGGCGTACGCGAGACATTGCACAGCGAGGCGATCTGCTGTTCGGGCAGGCGCGCGCCAGGCTCGAAGCCGCGCTGGCGCGCCACATCCAGGATGCGCTGCGCCAGGTCGAGATGGTTGGTGCGAGGTCGTCGGGCTGCGGCTTGCATGACTTGTCTCGGCGGATGGATATGACCGTATTGGTTTGGCCGATCGCGGGCACAAGCGCAATCGGCCAGATTCCTCGGTCGCTTGGTAAATTATGGATTGACGTACTTTTTTCTGCAATAGTACTGTCAGGATAATCGGCGATAAAAAGACCGAGGGAACAGGATCGAAAGCAGCGGCATGGGTCGCGCCCGGTCCAGCACAGAATTCGACGATCAACCGGAATGGGAGTCTGCCATGACCGCTACCAGCCCACGACGCCGTGCGCTCAAGGTCTCTTCAATCGCTCTCGGCCTTGCCATGGCGCTGTCGGCGCCGGCAATCGCCGCCGACCTCGTCATCTCCAACTGGGACGGCTACATGGCGCCCGATGCCATGGCCGCCTTCAAGACCGCCACCGGCGTCTCCGGCGAAGTGGTGGTGCACGCCACCAATGAAGAGATCATGGGCAAGCTGATCGCCGCCAGCGGCAAGGGCTATGACGTGGTCTTCGTCTCCTCGCCCTTTGCCGAGGTGCTGAACAAGCTCGGCCTGATCGAGCCGATGGACCACGCCAAGATCCCCAATCTCGCCAACCTCTACCCGGAAGCGACCAAGCTGCCGCACGATGTCGGCAACTCCTTCTCCGTGCCCTACACCTGGGGCACGACCGGCCTCTGCTACCGCTCGGACCTGGTCAAGACGGCGCCGACGAGCTGGAGCGATCTGCTCGCGCCTTCAGACGCGCTGAAGGGCAAGACCACCATGCTGGCGACCGATCGCTGGCTGCTGGCGGCCGGCCAGCTCGACAAGGGCTTTTCCGTCAACGAGACCGATCCGACCAAGATGGCCGAGGTCAAGGACCTCTTGATCTCGGCAAAGAAGACCTTGCTCGCCTATGACGACACCACCTTCTATTCCAAGCTGGTTTCGGGCGAGGCGCTGATGGTGCAGGCCTGGGACGGCTGGTGCAATTACGGCATCGCCGAGAAGCCGGAGATCAAATACGTCATTCCGAAGGAAGGTTCGGACCTCTGGGTCGACACGATGGTGGTGATGAAGGCTTCCGAGCACAAGGACGACGCCTTCAAGTTCATCAACTTCATGCTCGACGCCAAGAACCACGCCTGGGCGGCGCAGAACATCGACTACAAGGTGCCGAACAAGCCGGCGATGGAAAGCCTGCCGGCCGATTTCCTAGCCAAATTCCCCAACATGGCGATGCCGGTGGCCGATCTCGTCAAGTTCGAGCAGCTGCGTGACGTCGGCGAAGCCCAGCGCGACTATTCCAAGATCGTCAGCGAGATCAAGGCCGCGCAGTAGGCGGCATTCCAGCAGCGTCTTGGAAGCAAGCTTGCGTTCCGTCCCCTCTCGCTCCTCCCTGCTGATGGCCCCGGCTCTGGTCTGGTTGACGGCGCTGATGGTGGTGCCGTGCGCGCTGGTGCTGGCGCTCGCCTTCTTCCGCCGCGGCATTTATGGCGGCATCGACTACACCTTCACGCTGGAGAATTTCGGGCTGGTCTTCGACCCGCTCTATGCCGGCATTTTCCTGAAGTCGGCGCGCATCGCCGGCACCGCCACCCTGATCGCGGCGGTGATCGGCTATGCCGCCGCCTACGCCATCTCCGCTGCCCCGCGCCGCTGGCAGCCTGTGTTCCTGTTCTTTGCCGTGCTACCGTTCTGGTCGAACTATTTGATCCGCACCTATGCCTGGATAGTGCTGCTCAACCGCGAAGGCCTGATCACGCAGCTCCTGCGCTGGCTCGGCTATACCGGCGAACCGCCGTCAATGCTCTATACCGAAGGCGCGGTCATCGCCGGCCTCGTCTACAACTATCTGCCCTTCGTCATCCTCGCCTGCTACGCGCCGCTGTCGCGGCTCAACCCCGAACTCGCCGAAGCCTCGCGCGATCTCGGCGCCTCGGCCGCCACCACATTCCGCCGTGTCATCCTGCCGCTGACCGTGCCCGGCATCGCCGCCGGCGCCGTCTTCGTCTTCGTGTTGTCGATCGGCAATTTCGTCACCCCGGCGTTGCTCGGCGGCGGCCGATTCCAGATGATCGGCAATCTCGTCTACGACCAGTTCCTCACCGCCAATGACTGGCCCTTCGGTGCCGCCTTGGCGATGGCGCTGATCGCCATCATGCTTCTGGTCCTGATGGCGCAGGCGCTCGCCGCCGACCGCGCCTCGGGGCCGGCAATGCAGGCCGGGGGAGGCGCGGATGGCTGAGCGCCCCCCTGCGACGCGGCGCACGCTGTGGCTCGTGCTGAGCCTGGTCTTGGCCTTCCTCTACATCCCCATCGCCGTGCTGGTGGCGCTCTCCTTCAACGAAGGCGGGCTGCCGACGGCCTGGTCTGGCTTCTCGCTGAAATGGTACGCCTCGCTGGCCAACAATTCCGCGATCCTGTCGGCCGCCCTCAACACGCTGATCGTGGCGCTGGTCTCCACCGCCATCGCCACCTTGCTCGGCACGCTGCTGGCGATCGGCGTCGAGATGCGCCGGCAGTATGGCAAGGGGCTGGAAGCCCTGATCTTCGCGCCGATGATCATTCCCGACATCGTGCTGGCGATCGCGCTGCTGTCGTTCTTCTCCATGCTCAATTTGACCATGGGCCTGCACACAATCATCCTCGCCCATGTCGTCTTCAACCTCGCCTTCGTCTGCTCGGTGGTGCGCGCAAGGCTGAAGACCTTCGACTGGTCGATCGTCGAGGCCTCCGCCGATCTCGGCGCCTGCGCGCTCACCACCTTTCGGCGCGTGACCTTGCCGGTCATCGCGCCTGCCGTGATCGCCGGCGCGCTGCTCGCCTTCACGCTGTCGGTCGACGAGTTCATCATCGCCTTCTTCACCGCTGGCGCCGGCCGTGCCTCGACCACGCTGCCGATGCAGATCTACGCCATGATCCGCTTCGGCATCACACCTGAGATCAACGCGCTGGCGACCATCGTCATGGCCGTAAGCATCACCGCGCTGACCCTGTCGCAGCGGCTTAACAGGGGAATGATCGGCCAATGAGCGAACCGCGCACGCTGTTGGCCATCGATCATGTGTCGAAGAATTTCGGCCGGGTCACGGCCGTTGACGGCATCTCGCTCGATATCCGGGAGAACGAGTTCTTCGCGCTGCTTGGGCCCTCCGGCTGCGGCAAGACCACGCTCTTGCGCATGCTGGCCGGTTTCGAGACCCCGAGCGACGGGCGCATCCTGCTCGACGGCAAGGACATCGCCAGGACCCTGCCCAACAAGCGGCCGGTCAACCTGATGTTCCAGTCCTACGCGCTGTTCCCGCATATGAGCGTGCGCGCCAATGTCTCCTATGGGTTGGAGATGGAGCGCTTGCCGGCTAACGAAATCCGTTCCCGCGTCGACGCCATCCTGGGGACCACCGAGCTCGTCCCCTTCGCCGACCGCAGGCCGGAGCAATTGTCGGGCGGCCAGAAGCAGCGCGTCGCGCTGGCCCGCGCCCTGGTCAAGCGGCCAAGGCTGCTGCTGCTCGACGAGCCGCTCGGCGCGCTCGACAAGAAACTGCGCGGCGCCATGCAACTGGAATTGAAACGCCTGCAGCACGAGGTCGGCATCACCTTCGTCATCGTCACCCACGACCAGGAAGAATCGCTCGTCATGGCCGATCGCATGGCGGTGCTCAAGGATGGCAAACTGTTGCAATGCGACACCCCGCACACGGTCTACGAGCATCCGGCCGACCGTTTCGTCGCCGACTTCATCGGCGTGATGAATTTCATCCCGGGCAAGGCGTCAGCCGATGGTGTGGTGGCCGTGAATGGCGCGCGCATTGCCGGTAAGGTTCCCGCAACGCTCACGCCCGGTGCTTCGGCCGTAGCTTCGGTGCGGCCGGAACGCATCAGGCTATTCCCATCGATCGAGACCGCCAACCGCACCATCGGCACGGTCGAGGCGCTGGCCTATCACGGCCTCGATCTGCAGCTGCATATCCGCACACCGCTGTCGCCAAAGCCGTTCCTGGTGCGCGTCACCGCGGACGCAGCCGACCGCCGGCCAGTGTCGTCGGGCGACCAGGTCGAACTCGGCTGGGATGCCGCTGATGTCAGAATTTTCGCAGAATAGGAGAAGCTTGATGGCGCAGAAGACGATCGCCTTTTTCCCGGAAGCCGCCTACGGCCCGGCGCTCAATTCCGTCGGCATCGCCCAGGCCGTCGAGGCGCGCGGCCACAAGGCGGTGTTCCTGTCCGATCCCGGCTTCGTCGAGGTCTATCGGGGCTACGGCTTCGAGGCGCATCCGGTGAACCTGTCCGAGCCGATGCCGCCCGAGCAGATGGCGAAATTCTGGGAGGACTTCATCAACGGCCACATCCCGAATTTCCGCAAATCGCCCTACGACCAGGTCGACAATTACGTCAAGGATTGCTGGACGGCGATCGTCGACAGCGCCAAATGGGCGCAGAAGGATCTGCCGGGCGTGCTGGCCGCCATCAAGCCCGATGTCATCTGCGTCGACAATGTCATCCTGTTCCCAGCCATAAAACAGTTCGGCAAGCCATGGGTGCGCGTCATCTCCTGCTCGGAAAACGAGATCGAGGACGAGGACATCCCGCCGCATCTGTCGGGCTGCGGCGAGAATGACCATGCCGGCCACCAGCGCTACCGCGACCACTTCAACGCGGTGATCAAGCCGATCCATGACGACTTCAATGCCTTCCTGAAGGCCAACAACGAGGCGCCTTACCCGATCGGCCAGTTCTTCGAGGCCTCGCCCTATCTCAATTTGCTGCTCTATCCCGAAGCGGCGAAGTTCAAGCGCCGCCATCCGCTCGACCCGGTGAAATTCCAGTATCTCGAAGGCTGCGTGCGGCAGGAGAAGCCCTATGCGGTGCCCACCTTCGCGAAGAACAATGACGGGCCGCTGCTCTATGTCTCCTTCGGCAGCCTCGGCGCCGGCGATGTCGAGCTCTTGAAGCGCATCATCGCCACGCTGGGCAAGACCCGCTACCGCGCGCTGGTCAATGTCGGCGGCTACAAGGATCAGTATACGGACGTGCCCGGCAACGTCATCGTCGAGAGCTGGTTCCCGCAGCCTTCGGTGATCCCGCAGGTCGATGCCGTCATCCACCATGGCGGCAACAACTCGTTCACCGAGTGCCTCTATTTCGGCAAGCCGGCGATCATCATGCCCTATGTCTGGGATGGTCACGACAACGCCACCCGCGTCGAGGAAACCGGCCATGGCTTCGGCATGCCGCGCTACGACTGGAGCGATACCGTTCTGGTCGCGAAGATCGAGGCCTGCCTGACCGATCCCCAGATGAAGGCGGAGCTGGCGAGGACATCGGCACAGATGCACGCGCAGAGCGGGCCTGAGAAGGCTGCCGGTTTGCTGGAGGCGTTGCTGTGACCTCCTCCGCTCCGCATCTTCACCAGGCATCCACCCGCACCGATCTCGTCGACTGGGGCGCCCAGCCGGACGTACTGGACGGCGCGTCGCACTCCACCGGCAGGCTGCTGCACAAGGGCCCGAACAACCAGCCGGAATCCGGCATCTGGGTCTGCACGCCGGGCCGCTGGCGGCTCTCGATCCCGCGCGATGAATTGTGCCATTTCGTCGTCGGCCGTGCGACCTACCGCTCGGATGTCGGCGAAGTGATAGAAGTCTCGGCCGGGACCGTGGTCATGTTCCCCGCCGGCTGGACGGGCGAATGCACGGTGCACGAGACCATGCGCAACATCTACATGCTGGCCTGACATCGCGACACAGGGAGCAAGACATGTCGACACCGCACTGGCCACAGGCCTCGAGCGTGGAACTGGAGGATTGGGGCGCGGGCAGCAACACGCTTGCCGGCGCGCCGCGCGCCTCCGGCAAGATCCTGTCGCAGAATCCGGACGGGTCGAGCGAATGCGGCCTGTGGTCGTGCACGCCGGGCACCCGCAAGGTCACCTTCGCCACCGACGAGTTCTGCCACTTCCTGTCTGGTCACGGCAGCTATGTCCACGAGCACGGCGAACAGATTCCGGTCGAGGCCGGCACGCTGGTGTTCTTTCCGGCCGGCTGGACCGGCATTTCCATCGTCACGCAAACGCTGACCAAGGCCTTCATGTGCCGGTGAGCATCATTTCAAGGAAATCCATATGACCACGCCCATCATGCAATCGCCGCTCGCCGTCACCGACCTCGTCGACTGGGGCATCATCCCGACGATGATCGAGGGCCAGTCCCACACCTCGGGCAAGCTGCTCCACAAGGGGCCGGAAGGCCGCTCCGAATGCGGGTTGTGGGTCTGCACGCCGGGCAAATGGCACTGCCACGTCACCCGCGACGAGTTCTGCCATTTCCTCGAAGGCCGCTGCACCTATGTGCACGAATCGGGCGAGGTGATCGAAATCGAGCCGGACACGGCGGCTTTCTTCCCACAGGACTGGAAGGGCGTCTGCACCGTCCATGAGACCATCAAGAAGGTCTACATGATCCGCTGAGCGGATCTGAGAGGATGTCCATGCATTTCTCCGCTGACCGGCCGACCTTCTTCGTCAATCCGGACTACCGGCCGATGGCGGGTGCAAACAAACCGGTGATCGATCCGGCCACGCTGGAAACGGTCGGCGCCATCGCCGCGGCCAGCGATGGCGAGATCGATGCCGCGCTCGCCGCCGCGACCGGGGCGCAGGCCGCCTGGAAAAGGCTCGATGCCAAGAGCCGGGCGAAGCACCTGCATGCCGTAGCCAACGCCATCGAGGCCGCCGATTTCACCCGCTGCGCCGAGCTGATGGTGCGCGAGATGGGCAAGCCTTATCCGGAAGCCATCGGCGAGATCGCCAATTGCGCGCCGATCTTCCGCTACTATGCCGAGATGGCGCGCGACGACGCCGGCAAGATCGCCGGCACGACGCAGGCCGGCTCGTTCCAATATGCGCGCTACGAGCCCTATGGCGTCTCCGTCCACATCATGCCCTACAATTTTCCGATCCTGCTGATGTGCTGGACCGTGGCGGCATCGCTTGCCGCGGGCAATGCCTGCATCGTCAAGCCGGCCGAGGCGACGACGCTGTCGACGCTGGACTACATGGCCGTGTTCCGCTCGCTGCCGGCAGGCCTGGTCTCCTGCCTGCCCGGCGGAGCGGCGACCGCCCAGGGGCTGATCACGTCCGACCGCACCCATGCGGTTGCCTTCACCGGCTCGGTCGCCGCCGGCAAGGCGGTGGCCGTCGCCTGCGCCGAACGCATGAAGCCTTGCGTCATCGAGGCCGGCGGCAGCGACCCGCTGATCATCAGTGAACACGCGCCGCTGGAGGTCGCCGCGGCCGGCAGCGTTACCGCTGCCTTCCACCTCACAGGCCAGGTCTGCACTTCGGCCGAGCGCTTCTTCGTCGTCGATGCCGTGCATGACCGCTTCGTCGAGTTGTTTGCCGAAAGGACACGCACGCTGCGCATCGGCAACGGCATGGACAAGACCGAGATCGGCCCCCTGGTCAGCGAAGCGGCTCGAGCCAAGGTCATGCGTCTTGTCGATAACGCCATTGCCCATGGCGCCAAGGCCGTCACCGGCGGGCGCATCCCGCCGTCGCACGACACCGGCTGGTTCTACGAACCGACGATCCTGACTGGCGTCACCCCTGGCATGGCGATCGTGCGCGAAGAGTGTTTTGGGCCGGTCGCCGCCATCTGCCGCGTGAAGGATTTCGACGAGGCGATACGGCTTGCGAATGACAGCCCGTTCGGGCTCGGCGCCTCGGTGTTCACCACCGACCTCGCCGAAGCGCATGAGGCGGCCGAACGGCTCGAGGCCGGCATGGTCTGGGTCAACAACCCGCTGATCGACAATGACGCCCTGCCCTTCGGCGGCTGGAAGGCGTCAGGCCTCGGCCGCGAACTGGGACGGCAGGGGCTCGATGCCTTCCGTCGCTCGAAGATGGTCATCATCGACCACAGACCGGCGATCCAGGACTGGTGGTATCCCTACCCCGACAACTGGTTCCGCGAGACCGGCGGCCGCAAGCACGTGTGAGGGAATGGCGCGGCAACACCGCGCGGCTCGACGAGGTTTACGCCTCGGCCTCCCAGGAGCCGGTCTCGGCCATCCGCTTCAGCAGCGGAGCCGGCTTGAACACGTCCTTGCCGGTCCGCTTGTGCCACTGGTCGAGCCGTTCGACGATCTTTGCCGGCCCTTCGAGACCGGCCCAGAACATCGGGCCGCCCTTGCCGATGGGAAAACCGTAGCCATTGGCCCAGACGACATCGATGTCGGAGGCACGGGCCGCGATCTTCTCTTCGAGGATTTTCGCTCCCTCGTTGACCAGGGGATAGAGCGTGCGCTCGATGATTTCTTCCGCGCTGATCGCGCGCGGCGCAATGCCCTTCTCAGCAGCCTTGTCGCGGATCAGCGCCTCGACCTCCGGATCTGGAACGCCTGCCCTTGCGCCGGCTTCGTAGAGATAGAAACCCCGACCAGTCTTCTGGCCGAAACGTCCCAGTTCGCACAGCGTGTCGGCGATAACGGCCGTCAGGCCGCGCGCCTTGCGGTTGCGCCAGCCAATGTCGAGGCCGGCGAGATCGCCCATCTGGAACGGGCCCATCGGCCAGCCGAAATCGGTGAAGACCTTGTCGATCTGGCTGGGTGTCGCGCCCTCCAGCAGCAGCGCTTCCGATTCCGAACCGCGTGCGGCCAGCATGCGGTTGCCGACGAAGCCGTGGCAGACGCCGACGACGACCGCCACCTTGCCGATCCGCCGCGCGAGATCGACCACCGTCGCCAGCGCATCCGGCGCGGTCTTGTCGGCCCGCACGATCTCCAAGAGCTTCATGACATTGGCCGGCGAGAAGAAATGCAGGCCGAGCACATCCTGCGGCCGCGAGATCGAGCCGGCGATTTCATTGATGTCGAGATAGGAGGTGTTGGTGGCGAGGATGGCGCCCGGCTTGGCGATAGCATCCAGCTTGCCGAAAACCTGCTTCTTCACCGCCATGTCCTCGAACACCGCCTCGATGATCAGGTCGCAATCGGCGAGATCGGCATAGTCGGTCGAGCCCTTGAACTGGGCGAGCCGCTGACGCCTGGCGTCTTCGGTCAGGGAACCACGCGAAACGGAGACGGCATAGTTCTTCTCGATCATGCCCAGCCCGCGCTGCAGCGCTTCCGCGCTGGTTTCCAGCAAGGTGACCGAAAAACCGCCATTGGCGAAGGCCATGGCGATGCCGCCGCCCATGGTGCCGGCGCCGATGACGCCGACGCGGGCAATCCTGCGCTTGGGCGTGTCCTTGCCCGGAAGCTTCGCCGCCTCGCGTTCGGCGAAGAACAGGTGCCGTTGCGCCCGCGACTGGTCGCTGGCGACCAGTTTCGCGAACAGCGCGCGCTCCGCCGCCAGCGCCTCGTCGAAGGGTAGCGTGAGGGCGTTGCGCACGGCTTGCGCGCAGGCGACCGGCGCTTCCAGCCCGCGCGCTTTCCTGGCGAGGTCCGCCGCCTCGGCGTCGAAAGCCGCCAGATCGGTTTCCCCAAGCCCGTCATTGCGATCGCGCACCGGCGTGAACGGACCACCCTTGCGGGCGATTTCCCGGGCGAAGTTCACGGTATGCGTGGTGAGGTCGCCTTCGAAGACAGCGTCAACGAGCCCGGCTTCATGCGCCTCGTCGGCACCGACCGGCGAACCCGAGACAATCATCTTCAGCGCCTTCACCGCGCCGACCAGGCGCGGCAGCCGCACCGTGCCGCCGCCGCCCGGCAAGAGGCCGAGCTTCACTTCGGGCAGGCCGAGTTTGGCGCCGGCATCGGCAACGCGGAAATGACAGCCGAGCGCCAGTTCCAGCCCGCCGCCGAGCGCGGTGCCGTGGATGGCGGCGACCGTCGGTTTGGCGATGGTTTCCAGCATCGCAACGGTGGCGCGCAGATCAGGCTGCTGCACCGGCTTGCCGAATTCGGTGATGTCGGCGCCGGCGACAAAGGTCCGCCCGGCGCAGGCAATCACGATGGCCGTGACCGAAGCGTCATCGCGCAAGTCGACAAGCGCCTGCATCAGCGGCTCGCGGACATGGAAACTCAGTGCATTGACCGGCGGATTGTCGATGGTGACGATGGCGACGCCATTGTCGTTCACGACGCTGACAGAATTGGACAAGCAGAGCCCTCCCGGGACCGACCGAAATCGCGGAAGGGTTTACTAGGCCGCGCCGCGAATGGGAACCCGCTGTTGGGCTGGCCCAACGTTTGGCGGCGCGACGGACTGCCCCAGAAGCTCGCGGCGATGCTCGCCGGACGCTCGGGAACGGCGATCACCGCACCGCCTTTTCCCCGCCTGCCGCCGTAATCACCCCGACGATGATCAGCCCCGTCAAAAGCAGGCGAACGCCCGCGCTGACCCCGAATGTGTTGAGCATGGTCAAGAGCAGCACCAGAAACAGCGCCGCGCCCCACACGCCGGGCACATTGGCCTTGCCGCCGGCCACCGACGTGCCGCCGATGACGACGACGGCGATCGAGGCGAGCAGATATTCATTGCCGATATCGACATTGGCGCCGCGGAAATAGCCGGCGAGCAGCGCGCCGTCGATGCCGCCGAGCGCGCCCGACAGCGTGTAGGTGAGGAAGCGGATGCGGCCGACATTGACGCCGGCGAGCCATGCGGCGCGGATGTTCTGGCCGATCGCCAGCACCGAGCGGCCATAGATCATGCGCTGCAGGGCGATGGCCGCGCCGATGGTGAACAGCACGGTCAGCACCGCCAGCACCGGAATGCCCAGGATCTGCCAGTTGGTGAAATCGGCAAAGCCGGGCGGCGGCTTGATCTGCAGCCCACGCCCATAGCTGATGTCGATCGACTGGATGATGAAGCTCGCCGACAAGGTGGCGATGATCGGCGGAATGCGCAGCGCCCAGATCAGCAGATAGTTGACCGCGCCGATCGCCGCGCCGCAGGCGAGCGCCGCCAGAAGGCCTACAACGATCATGGAATCGCTGCCGGCCATCACTTTCATGGCGACCGCGCTGGCGAGGCCGATATTGGCCGGCAGCGACAGGTCGACATTGCCGGGCCCAAGCGTGATGACGAACATCTGGCCGACGCCGACGATGACCGTGAACACCGCGAGCGACAACGCCGCCGTGACCATGCCGCCGGCGCCGTAGCCGCCGGTGAAGGCGATCGTCGCCAGCCACACGACAAGCGCGCCGAGGAACGACCATACCCAGGGCTTGCCGGCCAGCGATCTAACCAGGATCATCGCTTACCTCTCCCTGCGGCTGATCAGCACCCGCGCCGCCAGCACGATGATCAGGATGGCGCCGTTGGCGGCCACCTGCCAGTCCGGCGGAATGTGCATGAAGGTGAGCAGCGGCGAGGCGGCCAGCGCCAGTGTCAGCGCGCCGATCACCGCGCCGATCGGCGACACCCGGCCGCCGACGAATTCACCGCCGCCGAGGATGACGCCGGCGATCGACAGCAGCGTATAGCCATTGCCGATATTGGCATCGGCCGAGGTGGTGATGCCGATCAGCGCCATGCCCGACAGCACGCCGAACACGCCTGCCAGCGCGAACAGCACGATCTTGGTTTTGAGCAGCGACCAGCCGGCGCGCTTGAGCGCGGCCGCATTGCCGCCGGAGCCGCGCAGGATTACGCCATAGGAGGTGCGCATCAGGCCGAAATGGACGATGAGGCCTATCAGCAGCGCCGCGATGATCGGGAACGGCACGAAGGGCGGCTTGAACGACATGATCGCCAGCAGCCAGTCCGGCGCCTTGCCGCCGGGCTTGGGCAGGACGAGGATGGCGAGCCCCTGCCAGACGAAACTCATGCCGAGCGTCACCACGATCGACGGCAGATTGCGCAGGCGGATCAGCGCGCCGAGCAGCGCATAGACGCCGATCGAGCCAACCAGGATGGCGACGCCGATGAGCGGCGCGTCCTTCAGCCAGGTCGCGGTGACGCAGCCGACGAAACCGACGAAGGTGCCGATCGACAGGTCGAGCTCATTGCCTGAAATGACGAACATCTGCGCGATCGTCGCCAGCGCGATCGGGATCGCCAGGTTCAGCATCAGGCTGAAGCCGAAATAGCTGATGGCGCGTGGGTTGAGCCAGGCGATGGCGAGCAGCACCAATGCCAGCGACAGCGCCGGCAGCAGCCCGCGCAGCAGGCGGGCACGGGCCAGCGCGCCACGCTCGGCGGAGCTCCTGGTGGTGGCGTCGAGGCTGGCGGCGGTCATCTCAGGCCGCATCGCCGAAGGAGGACTGGATGATCTTCTCCTCGGTCAATTCGTCGCGACCCAGATTGGCGACGATGCGGCCGTTCTTGAAGACATAGACATGGTCGCAATTGTCGAGTTCCTCGGTTTCCGTGGTGTACCAGAGGAAGGTGCGGCCGCGGCCAGCCTCCTCGCGCACGAGGTCGTAGACTTCCAGCTTGGTGCCTATATCGACGCCGCGCATCGGATCGTCCATCAGCACGATCTGGGCATCCGAGCCGAGCGCGCGGGCAAACAGCGCCTTCTGTTGGTTGCCGCCCGAAAGCGAGAAGATGTTGTTGTTCATGTCGGGCGTGCGGATGCCGATCTTCTTCTGCCAGAACTGGGCCAACTCGGCCTCGCGCCGCGGCGAGATCAGCAGCCCGTTGCGCAGCCGCGCCAGCGATCGGATGCCGATGTTCTCGGCGATCGACCATTGCGGGAAGATCCCGTCCGACTGGCGGTCCCCGGCGACCAGCGCCACCGGCGCGGTCACTTCGATGCCGGTCCTGGCGCGGGAGGCGGCAGCGAAGATCGCCAGCAACAGGTCGGTCTGGCCGTGTCCCGCCAGCCCGGCAAGGCCGATGATCTCGCCGGCGCGGGCGACAAGGTCGGCGCCGTCCTTCTGCGCGGCGGGACGCGCCCGCACCCGCAACGGACCGTCAGCCGGCTTGGCCGCGGCAATCTCGGCGGCGATCTTCTGGCGCGCTTCCGCCCCGCCCATCGCGGTCACCAGCCGGTCGCGGTCGAAGGCATTCGCCGCGTCGGCGACCACCACCTTGCCGTCGCGCATCACCACGATGCGGTCGGCATTCCTGAGCACCTCGCCCAGAACATGCGAGATCAGGATGCAGCTCTTGCCGCCGGCGATGAAGCGGCGCACGAAGGCCAGCAATTGGCCAGCCGTGTGCGCGTCCAGCGATGATGTTGGCTCGTCGAGGATGACGAGGTCGAGCCTGTCCTGCGTCACCGTGAAGGCGCGCGCCACCTCGACCATCTGGCGCCGGCCGATCGACAGGTCGCCGACAATATCCCAGGCCGAGATGCCGTGATCGGGAAAGATCTCGTCAAGCTTGGCGGTGATCAGCGCGGCCGCCTTGCGCCGCCAGCCGAGGCCTGAGAGCGAGGCATGGTTGATGCGCGTGTTTTCGGCGACGCTGAGATTGGGGCACAGCGACAGTTCCTGGAACACGCAGCGTATGCCGAGCTTTTGCGCCCGCGACACCGCGTAGTTGTCCTCGATGCCGCCATGCACGGCGATCTGGCCGCTGTCGGGCGTGAGTGTGCCCGCGACCATGTGCATCAGCGTCGATTTGCCGGCGCCATTGTGGCCGACCAGGCCGACGCATTCGCCGGGCCGGACGTGGAAGTCCACCCCGCCCAGCGCGCGAACGGCGCCGAAATGTTTTTCGGCGCCGTTCAGTCTGATGATGTCAGCGTTCCCTTCGGGCATGCCTAGATATATCCGCGCGATGGTACGAAGGGCAACGCAAGCGCGACATTCACTTGATGTTGGCCTTGATCGCCGCGAGGGCGTCTTCCTGCGTGTATTCGTGGGTGGCGACGCCGCCTTCCTTGATCTTCGGCAGGGCTGCCTCGAAGTCGTCCTGGGTGAAGGCCAGATACGGCACCAGCAGGTCGTGCGGAATGTCCTTGCGGCCATCGAGCACCTGCTGCGCCACCCAGAAGGCGAGCGACGACACGCCGGGCGCGATCGAAGCCGACCAGGTCTTGTAGCCGTCCTTGTCCTTCTGTTCCTTCCACCACTTCAGCTCGTCCTGCCGGTTGCCCATGATGATGGTCGGGCGCGGCTTGCCGGCGGCGGCGAAAGCCTGTGCGGCGCCATACCCGTCACCGCCCTGGTCGACGATGCCGACGATATCGGGCAATGAAGGCAGGATGGTCGCGACGGCTTTCTGCGCCGTCGTCTGATCCCAGTCGCCGGTCACCGAGCCGACGATCTTGAACTCGGGATGCGCGGCGACGCCTTCGAGGATGCCGGCATGGATGGCATCGTCGATCGAGGTACCGGCCAGGCCACGGATTTCCAAAAGGTTCCCGCCCTTGGGCTGGAACTTGGCCATCTGCTCGACTTCCTGCTTGCCCATGTCCTTGAAGTCGACGACGACGCGGTAGGCGCAGGGCTCGGTCACGGTGCCGTCGAAGGAGACGACCGTGATACCGGCGTCGCAGGCCTGCTTGATGGCGCCGTTGAGCGCATCCGGCGAGGCGGCGTTGATGACGATGGCGTCATAGCCCTGCAGGATCAGGTTCTGCACCTGGGCTGCCTGCGTCGGCACTTCCTTGTCGGCGGTGGTGAAGATGTCGGCCGCGCCGACGATCTTGTCGGCGACCGCCTTCTTGGTGACGATGCCGTAGCTGTCGAGCATCGCCTGCCGCCACGAATTGCCGGCGTAATTGTTCGAGAATGCGATCTTCTTGCCGCTGGTATCGGCAAGCGCCGTGCCTGATGCGAGCATCGCGGCAAGAGCGCTCAGAGCTAACAGTTTCTTCATGTTCATACTCCTCCCAAGAGTTGCTGGTCGTGCGGATTTTAGGTGGAAAGTCGCGCCTGCGTTCCTGTTTTTTATCGATTGTCAGACAAATGAAGATGGCATAGCGGCCTGTCAACTGCAATCCGCAAAGCCTGCCGATCAACTTGCGGTGCGCCAATTGAAATGGCGTCGGTGGATGGGTAAGCCATGCGCACAGGAGGCCAACAGAGATGGCAGTGACGCCGATCGTTCCCCCGGGCGCGCCGGGCATTCCGGCGCGCTGGACGTCGAGCGCCAAGAGCGGCGTCGGGACGTCGCTTTCGCCGGCCGGCCACATCTGGTTCACCATCAGCCACGGCATTCTCAACGAAGTCTACTATCCACGGCTCGACAGCGCCTGCACGCGCGATCTCGGCCTGATCGTCACCGGTCCCGGCGGCTATTTCTCGGAAGAGAAGCGTGATGCCGCGCATGAAATCGAGCCCTTCGAGGCAGGCGTGCCCGCCTACCGGCTGGTCAACACCGCCGGCGACGGCGCCTACCGCATCGAGAAGCGCATCCTCTGCGACCCGGCGCAACCCGTGCTGCTGCAGGAAATCACCTTCACGGCGCTTAAAGGTGCGCCCGGCGATTACCGCGTCTACGCGCTTCTGGCGCCGCATCTGGTCAATGCCGGCATGGGCAACACCGCCTGGGTCGGCGACCACGAGGGAAAGCCCGTGCTGTTCGCCTCGGGCCGCGGCTCTTGCCTGGCGCTGGCCTCGTCGCTGCCCTGGCGGGATTGTTCAGCCGGCTATGTCGGTTTCTCCGACGGCTGGCAGCAACTCAATCATACCGGCATGCTCGATCCGGCTTGCCAACGGGCGGAAGACGGCAATGTCGCGCTGACCGGCGAGATCGGCTTTTCGCCGACCAAGACAAAAGCCGTGCTGGCGCTGGGTTTCGGCGCCACAGCGGACGAGGCCGCCGAAAATGCCTTCGCCAGCCTGAAGACGGGCTTTGAGCCCACCGCCAAGGCCTATGTCCAGAATTGGCGCAAATGGCAGGCGGGACTGCTGCCGCTGGACCGGCACGCGGCATCCGGCATCAACACCTATCGCGCCTCGACCGCGGTTCTGGCGACGCACCGCTCCACCGCCATGCCGGGCGCGGCGGTCGCCAGCCTGTCCATCCCCTGGGGCTTCGACAAGGGCGACGACGATCTCGGCGGCTACCATCTGGTCTGGCCGCGCGATCTGGTCGAGACGGCGGGCGGCTTTCTCGCCGCCGGCGATGCCGGCTCGGCCTTGCAGATCCTCGAGTATCTGCGCTCCATCCAGCAGCCGGACGGACATTGGCCGCAAAATGCCTGGCTCGACGGGTCGGCCTATTGGCCCGGCATCCAGATGGACGAATGCGCCTTCCCGCTGCTTTTGGCCGATGCCCTGCATCGCGCGGGACACCTGCCCCGCGCCAGGCTTGCCGCTTTCCTGCCGATGATCGAGCGCGCCGCGACCTATGTCGTGCGCAATGGACCGGTCACCGGCGAGGATCGCTGGGAAGAGGATGCCGGCTACAGCCCGTTCACGCTGGCGGTGGAGATCGCGGCGCTGCTTGCCGCTGCAGACCTGCTCGATGCCTGCGGCAAGAAGGACGAAGCAATCTACCTGCGCGAGACATCGGATGGCTGGAACGACCAGGTCGAACGCTGGACCTATGCCACCGACACGGGCATCGGCAAGGCGGCCGGCGTCAAAGGCTATTATGTCCGCATCGCGCCGCCCGACAGCGCCGAGGCCGCCTCGCCGAAGGACGGCTATGTACCGATCAAGAACCGGCCGCCCGGTGACACGAACCGCCCGGCGCAGGAAATCGTCAGCCCGGACGCGCTGGCGCTGGTGCGCTTCGGCCTGAGGTCGGCTGATGACCCGCGCATCGTCGATACGGTCCAGGTCATCGACGCGCAGTTACGCTGCGCGCTGCCGCAAGGCTCGCTCTGGTATCGCTACAATGGCGACGGCTATGGCGAACACCAGGACGGCGCCCCTTTCGACGGCACCGGCCAGGGCCGGCCATGGCCGCTTCTGGCCGGCGAACGCGCCCATTATGAACTGGCGGCGGGGCGCAAGGACAAGGCAGCCAATCTTCTGGCGGCATTGGAAGGTTCGGCCGAGCCCGGCGGCCTGTTGCCGGAGCAGGTCTGGGACGGCGCCGACCTGCCCGAGCGCGAATTGCTGCACGGCCGCCCTTCGGGCAGCGCCATGCCGCTGGTCTGGGCGCATTCCGAGCATATCAAGCTGCTGCGCTCGCTGCGCGACGGCGTTGTCTTCGATATGCCGCCGCAAGGCGTGAAGCGCTACATCCAGGGCAAGACCACATCGCCGTTCAGGACCTGGCGCTTCAACAACAAGATCCGCACGCTGCCCGAGGGCAAGACGCTGCGCATCGAATTGCTGGCCACGGCCACGGTGCACTGGAGCAGCGACAATTGGGCAACCGCCCATGACAGCCAGACGGCGGAAAATGCCTTCGGCATCCATCTTGCCGATCTTCCCACCGCCAGCCTCCGCGGCGGAAGCACGCTGATCTTCACTTTTTTCTGGCCCGGAACCGGCGATTGGGAGAATGTCGACTTCTCCGTCACATCAGGCGAGCGGGATAGCGGCTAAGATCCTTCCTCGACAAACCCAGAAAATCTCTAGGAAACAGGACGAAACCATGCAGATCGGAATGATGGGACTGGGCCGGATGGGCGCCAACATGGTGCGGCGCCTGATGCGCGATGGCCATGAATGCGTCGTCTACGACATCAACCCGGCAAGCGTCGCGGCCCTGGTGAGCGACGGTGCGCTGGGCACGGCATCCCTGACGGAATTCGTCGGCAAGCTCGCCAAGCCGCGCTGTGTCTGGCTGATGCTGCCGGCGGCGATCACCGGCAAAATCATCGATCAGGTCTCGGTCCTGATGGAGCCCGGCGACATCGTCATCGACGGCGGCAATTCCTACTATCACGACGCCGTCGACCAGGCGGCGAAACTGGCCACCAAGGGCATCCATCTTGTCGATGTCGGCACCAGCGGCGGTGTCTGGGGCCTCGAGCGCGGCTACTGCCTGATGATCGGCGGTCCCGACGTTGCGGTGCAGCACCTCGATTCGATCTTCGCCACGCTGGCGCCCGGCGCCGATGCCGGCGCGCCGGCTCCCGACAAGGCCGCCGGCACCGCGCCCTTCGGCTACCTGCATTGCGGGCCGAGCGGTGCCGGCCACTTCGTCAAGATGGTGCACAACGGCATCGAGTATGGCGTCATGGCCGCCTATGCCGAAGGCATGAACATCTTGAAGTCGGCCAATGCCGGCAAGCGGCCGCGCACGGCCGACGCCGAGACCAGCCCGCTGGAAAACCCGCAATACTACCAGTTCGACGTCGATCTTCCGCAGGTAGCCGAGGTCTGGCGGCATGGCAGCGTCATCGGCTCCTGGCTGCTCGATCTCACCGCCGGCGCGCTGAAGAGCGATCCGGGCCTGGCGCAGTTCGGCGGCCGGGTTTCGGATTCGGGCGAAGGGCGCTGGACGCTGAAGGCGGCGATCGACACCGGCGTGCCGGCGCCGGTGCTGTCCTCGGCGCTGTTCGACCGCTTCTCCTCGCAAGGCGAATCCGAATTCGCCGACAAGCTGTTGTCCGCCATGCGCTATGCCTTCGGCGGCCATGTCGAAAAGCCGAAGGCCGGCAAGTGACGCCACAGCAGGAGACGCATGCATGAGCCAGGAACGGTCCGACACGCTGGTGCTCTTCGGCGCCACCGGCGACCTCGCCCACAAGAAGATATTTCCGGCCCTTTACCAGATGGTCGCCAAGGGCACGCTCACCGAACCGGTGATCGGCGTCGCCTTCGACGCCTGGGACATCAAGCAGTTGCAGGCCCGCGCCCGCGACGGCATCGTCAACGCCATCGGCAAGATCGACGAGAAGGTGTTCGCCAAATTCGCCTCGCTGCTGCGCTATGTCAGCGGCGACTACCGCGATCCGGCCACCTTCGAGAAGCTGAAGACCGCGCTTGGCACCGCCCAGCGGCCGCTCCACTACATGGCGGTGCCGCCGACCATGTTCGAGACTGTCGTGCAAGGATTGGAGCAGTCGGGCACCGCGCGTGGCGCGCGGCTGATGGTGGAAAAGCCGTTCGGCCATGATCTGCAGTCGGCGCGCTGGCTGAACCGCGTGCTGCATCTGGTGTTCGACGAGCAGTCGATCTTCCGCATCGACCACTATCTCGGCAAGGAAGCGATCCAGAACCTGCTTTATTTCCGCTTCGCCAATTCCTTTCTCGAGCCGATCTGGAACCGCAATTTCGTCGAGAGCGTGCAGATCACCATGGCCGAGGATTTCGGCGTCGAGGGCCGCGGCCGCTTCTATGACGATGTCGGCTGCATCAGGGATGTCATCGAGAACCATCTGCTCAACATCCTCTTGCTGCTGGCCATGGAGCCGCCGGTCGGCCGCTCGGCCGACGACCTGATCGACGAGAAGGTGCAGGTTCTCAGGGCGATACGGACACTGACAAAAGACGATGTCGTGCGCGGCCAGTTCACCGGCTATCTCGCCGAGCCCGGCGTGAAGCCGAATTCGCCGGTCGAGACCTTCGCGGCGGTGCGCTTCTTCGTCGACACCTGGCGCTGGCAGGATGTGCCTTTCTTCATCCGCGCCGGCAAGAACATGCCCGTGCATGTCACGGAAGTGGTGGTGCGGCTGAAGCGCCCTCCGCTCGACGTCTTCGACCCGATCAAGCCCGCCGACCAGAACTACGTGCGTTTCCGCATCGACCCGCAAGTGGTGATCGCCATCGGCGCGCAGCGCAAGGCACCCGGCGACGACATGGTCGGCGAACAGGTGGAACTCACGGCGCTCGACGACAGCAAGGCCGACATGCCGCCTTACGAGCGCCTGATCGGCGACGCCATGAACGGCAATGGCCAGCTCTTCACCCGCCAGGACGCGGCCGAGCTTGCCTGGCGCATTGTCGGGCCGGTGCTCGGCGACACCACGCCGCCGCATCTCTATGAGCCGAAGACATGGGGGCCGGCCGACGCCATGGCCGGCTTCGGGCCTCCCAACGGCTGGATCGACCCGGTGGCATGAGCGGAGGAGAGACGATGGCCAAGGCGGTGAAGCAGACGGCATCGGACGCCGGGCAGATCGTGCTTTCGATCGACATTGGCGGCTCGCACGTCAAGATCCTGACCAGCGCCGGCGGCGCCGAGCGCCGGGACGATTCCGGCCCGGACCTGACGCCGCAGCAGATGATCGACAAGGTGAAGAAGCTCGCCGAGGGCCTGTCCTACGACGTCATCTCGATGGGCTATCCCGGCCCGGTGCGTCACAACAAGCCGGTGCTCGATCCCAAGAATCTCGGCAAGGGTTGGGCCGGCTTCGATTTCGACGCGCAGTTCGGCAAGCCGGTCAAGGTGGTCAACGATGCGTTGATGCAGGCTATCGGCAGCTATGAAGGCGGGCGCATGCTGTTCCTCGGGCTGGGAACCGGCCTCGGTGCGGCGATGGTCTTCGACAATGTCGGCCAGCCGATGGAGCTCGCCCATCTTCCCTACAGGAAAGGCCGAAGTTTCGAGGACTATGTCGGCGAGCGCGGCCTGGAAAAGTACGGCAAGAAGAAGTGGCGCAAATACGTCGTCGACGTCGTCACCCGTCTGCGCGCCGCCCTGCAGCCAGATTATGTCATCATTGGCGGCGGCAATGTCGATAAGCTCGACGAGTTACCGGCCGAGGCCAGGCGCGGTGACAACACACGCGCCTTCGAAGGCGGATTTCGTCTGTGGCGAGACAAGGCGCTGATTGTCTGATATTATTACTGTTTAGTATAGTTGTTCAAAATAACGTGTGACGCCGCGCTTAATCATTGCGTTGCGCAGATTTGCCGACTAGGAATTTCGCGCACTAACCCGCGCGCTCCACTGGATACGCTTGAAGACCCTTCAGCATTTTTTGATTTGTGCCTCGTCCTTTCGAAAACGATCCCCATTTTCGAGGCCGTGCACCATAGACGGAGGAAACATTGACCGACGATAGCAACGACGCTCGCATCGACCTTCTCGAGCTGACCGCCCACATCGTATCCGCCTACGTTGAGAAGAACCGCCTGCCCGCCTCCGGCCTGGCCGACCTCATCGCCAGCGTCGCCACCTCGATCGGCGGGCTCAGCAAGCCGGCGGTGCCGGTGGCGGCTCCCCTGGTTCCCGCGGTCAACCCGAAGAAGTCGGTGACGCCGGATTTCATCATCTGCCTCGAAGACGGCAAGAAGTTCAAATCACTGAAGCGCCATCTCGGCGTGCATTTTGGCCTGACGCCGGACGCCTACCGCGCCAAATGGGGCCTGCCCTCGGACTATCCGATGGTTGCTCCCAACTATGCGGCCTCGCGCTCGCAACTGGCGAAGTCCATCGGACTCGGCCGCAAGGTCGAGGTGGCGCCTGTCAAGGCCAAGGGCCGCAGGGCGAAGGTTTCGGCCTGAGCATTCAGGCCTGAGCCAATATTTAGGACGACTGGAACAGAAGCCTGCCGGCGAAACCGCCTTGGCAGGCTTCCTGCTTTTGTGGCTTGGATAGACCAGACAAAGGCCATGTGGGGAAAGCCATGAACTACACCAGGATGGTGATCGAGAAAGAGGCGCCGGAGGAGTACGGCTACGACCGCATCCGCTTCAACCTCTCCGAGAGCTCGATCGCCGACCAGAAGCTCTCCGACATCGGCCTGTCGCTGCCTGACCTCACGCTGTTCTATGGCGAGCATCGCGGCGACAAGGACTTGCGTGCGCTGATCGCGGCGCAGGATGCCGGCATCTCGCCTGGCGATGTGCTGGTCACCGCCGGTGCCGCCGGCGCGCTGTTCATCATTTCGACGTCGCTGCTGTCGGCGAACGACCATCTGGTCGTCATCCGGCCCAACTACGCCACCAACATCGAAACCCCACGCGCGATCGGCTGCGCCATCAGCTTTGTCGATCTGGCCTTCGAGAACGGCTTTGCCATCGACGTCGAGGCCATCAAGGCGGCGATGCGGCCGAACACCAGGCTGATCAGCGTTACCTGCCCGCACAACCCGACCGGCACGATGATGGGCCGGGCCGATCTCGACGCGCTGGTAGCCCTCGCGGAAAGCCGCAACTGCCATTTGCTGGTCGACGAGACCTATCGCGATCTTTCCTATGGCCGGCGCCTGCCGTCGGCAGCCTCGCTGAGCCCGAAGGCAATCAGCGTCGCGTCGCTGTCGAAGGCCTTCGGCATTCCAGGCATCCGCATCGGCTGGCTGATCACCAGGGATCCAGCGCTACAGGAGACGTTCCTTGCCGCCAAGGAACAGATCGGCATCTGCGGCAGCGTCATCGACGAAGGCATTGCGCGCGGCATGCTCGAACGCCGGGACGCCTTCCTGGGAGTGCTGCTGCCCGAAATGGCGAAGCGTCGAGACATCGTCCAGGCCTGGATCGACCGCGAGCCGCTGGTCGACTGGGTGCGGCCCGAAGGCGGTGTCGTCGGCTTCCCGCGCCTCAATGTCGAACCCGGCTTCGATCTCGACCGGTTCTATGTGAACCTGCTGGAAAACCATGGCACCTATGTCGGGCCTGGCCACTGGTTCGAAATGGAAAAGCGCTTCTTCCGCGTCGGCTTCGGCTGGCCGACGGAGGTCGAGTTGCGAGGCGGGCTCGACGCCATTTCGGCGGCACTTCGGCAGTAACGTCCTTGTGCGATGGACGCAACGGGCTGAAAATCCCTTGATCCAGTGCTGATTTTCGCACACATCGCGCATCGAACTTTGCTAGACGTTCCATTGGTCGGACCAGCGCCCATCCGGGAAGTGCCCCGCCGGCAATCGCATCGGCCCGAAAATCCACTCCGATTTTCGGAAAGCACGATGCGAAACCAAACAGTGTTGGAGCATACTTTGTGCGTCCAATTGGACGTCGCTCCAATGCCATCGCAACGGGGCCCTTATATTCATGACATCCCTGCAGACTTCACCTGAGCAGCGTTACGCTGCCTTCCGGCACAAAGCCTTCCTCAGCTACTGGACGGCGCGCTTCCTCACCACTTTCGCGACCATGATCGTCTCCGTCGCCGTCGGCTGGCAGGTCTATGATTTGACCCGCGATCCTTTCGACCTCGGCATTGTCGGCATCGTCCAGTTCCTGCCGTCCCTGCTTCTGGTGCTGGTCACCGGCGTCGTCGCCGACCGCTTCGGACGCCGGCTGATCATGGCGCTGTCGACGGTGATCGAGGGCATATGCGCCCTCATTCTGCTGGTCCTGACGCTGCGCGGTCTCGCCAGCCCGCTGCCGATCTTCGCCGTGCTCGCGATGTTCGGCACGGCACGGGCCTTTTACGGCCCGGCCTCGTCCTCGCTGTTCGCCAATCTGGTGCCGCCGGAGGATTTCGGCAACGCGATTGCCTGGAACTCGTCCGCCTGGCAGACGGCGACCATCGTTGGACCGGTTGCCGGCGGCCTGCTCTACGGCGTTTCTCCGGAGGTCGCATACGCCAGCGCCGCCATCCTGATGCTGGCTGCCGCCCTTTTGATTTTCACCATTCCCAGGCCCGCCCAGCGGACTGCCACCGACAAGCCCTCCATGGCGACGCTGTTTGCCGGCTTCCGCTACATCTGGAGCGAGAAGATCGTGCTTGGCGCCATCTCGCTCGACCTGTTCGCCGTGCTTCTCTCCGGCGCCTCGGCATTGCTGCCGGTCTATGCGCGCGACATTCTGCAGCTCGGCCCGTGGGGCCTCGGGCTGCTGCGTTCGGCCCCGGGCATCGGCGCCATCTGCGTGGCGGTGTGGCTCGCCGGACACCCGATCCGCAACCATGCCGGTGTGATCATGCTCGGCTTCGTCGCGGCATTCGGCGCCTCCACCGTGCTGTTTGGACTGTCCACCCTCACCTGGCTGTCGATCGTCGCATTGGCCCTCCTCGGCGCCACCGACATGTTCAGCGTCTATATCAGGGAGACGCTGATCCAGCTGTGGACGCCGGACGAGGTGCGCGGCCGCGTCAACGCCGTCAACCAGGTCTTCGTCGGCGCCTCCAACGAGGTCGGCGAATTCCGTGCCGGCACCATGGCGGCGCTGATCGGCACCGTCCCTGCGGTGGTGATCGGCGGCGTCGGCGCCATCGCGGTCGCCGGCCTGTGGGCGTATCTGTTCCCGCAATTGCGCAAGGTTCGCCACCTCGACGGGCGCAACTGACGCTCGCCGATGGCCGGCAAGATACCTCACCCTGTCACAGGAAATCCCATGATCACGTGCTACCTGAAATATGTCATCGACCCTTACAAGCTTGCCGAGTTTGAAGAATATGGCCGCCGCTGGATCGGTCTGGTCAATCGCCTCGGCGGAAACCATCATGGCTATTTCCTCCCGAGCGAAGGAGCCAACAATATCGCCTATGCCATGTTCAGCTTTCCGAGCCTTGCCGACTACGAGGACTATCGCATGCGGATGGCGGCCGACCCGGAATGCCAGGATGTGTTTGAAGCGGAAAAACGCAATCGCAGCATTTTGAGCTATGAGCGCAGCTTCATGCGGCCGGTGCTCGAACCCTAGAATAACAGTCCGCCCGGAATTGCGAAACGGACGGAGCTATCGCACCGCCGGCCTGCCGAACACCATGCGCAGGAATTCGTCCAGCCAGCGCTTCAGATGCATGTCCCAGATCAGCCGGCCGCCGAGGTGATCGCGGCCGGGCTGCGCGCCCGGCAATTCGAAGCGATGCGCGCCGCGCACCACCCAGCGCTGCATCATCACCCGGGTCAGTTCGCCGTGGAACTGGATGCCCCAGGCATTGTCGCCATAGCGAAACGCCTGGTTGGGGTAGGTCTCGGCCGTCGCCAGCAGCGTTGCGTCGCTGGGCAGGGAAAAGCCCTCGCGGTGGAACTGGTAGACCATTTCCGGCCAGTGCATGAGGTTCCTGCCGGCCTCGGTCGCCTTAATCGGATACCAGCCGATCTCGACCAGCCCTTCGCCGTGGCCCTCGACCTTGCCGCCGAGATGGTTGACCAGCATCTGCGCACCAAGGCAGATGCCGAGGCACGGCCGGTTTTCCCTGAGCGGGATTTCCAGCCAGTTGGTCTCGCGGCGAACGAACTCATCCTCGTCATTGGCGCTCATCGGTCCGCCGAACACCACCGTGCCGGCATGGCCGTCCAGCGTCTCCGGCAAGGCGTCGCCGAGCGGCGGCCGACGGATATCGAGCTCGAAACCCTCTTCGATGAGCATATGGCCGACGCGTCCGGGGCTCGAATTCTCCTGGTGCAGCAGGATCAGGATTTTTGGCTTCGAGCTCGTTGCGCGCGGCATCGTCAGGCGAGTTCCCGTCTATTCGTCGCTCGAAATTCCGCGCGCGCCCGGCGCCTGCGCCGCCGCCTTGCGGCGCGCCTCGACCCGGTCGTGGCGTTCGACGCCAATCAGTTCGGCGACGCGCCACACCGTATTGTCCTCGAGTTCGTGCAACTCGCCATCGGCATAGACGATCTCCCACATCAGGCCGATGAAGGCCTTGCGCCCGTCCGCGTCGAGATGGCGCTTGAGCACGCTGGTGAAGGCATAGAGGTCGATCGCCTCATTGTCGGCCCGCTCGCCGGCAGCGGCGAGCGCTTCGAGTTCGGCGCCGCTGATCGAGTAGCTCTCGGAGAGCACGGCCTTGAACCGCTCCCATTCGACATCCTGGCGCACGCCGTCGGCATTCATCACATGGTAGAGCAGCGCCGAGGCGGCGACGCGCGGATCGTCCGTGCTGGTATGCGCCCCGGCGCCGGCCGGCAAATCCCTGAGAAACGATAGAACGCGTTCGAACATCAATCCATTCCCAAACGGCCCAAGGGCCAAGTCAATCACCCGAAGGCCAAGATCAAAACAGCCGGAAGCGGCGCGGCGATTTTTCCGCTTCCTCGTCCGGATCGACGCCCGGATCATCCGGCAGCCGCGCCAATTCTTCAGCCGGCTCGACGGCCTCGGCATCGGCCGGCACCGCCGCGAACGCAGCCGCCGTGACCGGCGTGACCTGGTCTTCGCTTCTATCGGTTCCCTTGCCCGTTGTCTCGCTGCCCGCCGTGGCAGGCTCGATCGCTTCGACCGGCTTTTCACTGGCCGGCTTCGCCAGCGCCTCGATCACCGGCACGGTGGCCTCAGGCGCATCGTCGCGGCCGTCGATCAACTGGCCAAGCCGCTCCATCGGCGCGCGCCACTCGAAGGCGTCGAGCCGTCCGGTAACTGGCGATACCGGCACCCAGCGTTCCGAAACGACGCCATCAGCGACCCAGGCCGGATCGCGTGGCGCTCGTACCGCCTTGGAGAGCAGCTGCCGCACCTTGCCCTGGTCGCCCGTCTCGGCCTCCTCGATGTCGGCCAGCAGCAGATAGGCGCCTTCGCGGCGGTCCATCCGGATCGCCGCCTCGGCCTCGCTGCGAGCGGTGGCGAAATCCTGTGCGTCGAGCGCGGCACGCGCCACGGTCATCGACGATTCGGCGTGGTTCTTCTTCATCTCCTGCAGCTTCTTCGCCCGGTCGAGACGGTCGAGCACGGCGTCACCCGGCCTGGCATGGGTGTAGAGCTCGGCAATCTCGGGATGCGGCTCGGCCCTCCAGGCGGTCTCCAGGATTTTCGAACCCTTGCGCATATCGTTCTGCCTGAACAGCGCTGCGGCGGCGGCAACCGCGGCAGGGGCGAAATCCGGCTGCAGCTTGTTGGCCTCTAGCGCCGCGCTTCTTGCCGCATTGGGATCGCTGTCGGCGAGCGACTGCGCCTTGGCGGTCAACAGCACGGCGCGACGGCGGTTGGCGGCGTCGCGCTCGATCTGCCGCGTCGCCTTCTGCGCGTCGACCAGTTTCAAGGCGCCGTCCCAATCGCCGCGCGCGGTCAATTCCTCCAGTGTCGATTCGGCCGCCCAGGCCAGCTGCGGCGCAACGGCGGCAGCGCGGCCGGCATAGTGGCGGGCGGCATTGCGGTCACCCAGCCGTTCGGCTTCGAGATAAAGCCCGCGCAGGCCGAGCAGCCGCATTTCGGGATCGTCGAGCATGCTTTCGAACTTCTGGCGCGCCCCTTCATGGTCGCCTTCGAGCAGCGAGGCCTGCGCCTCGAGCAGATGGATCAGCGGCTCCTGATCGGAACGGATCAGCTTGGCCGCTTCCTTGGTCTTCTTGCGGGCCAGCGCGCCGTCGCCGGCGCCGGCCGCGATCATGCCGGTCGACAGCGCCTGATAACCGCGGTCGCGGCGGCGCACGCGGAAATAGCGCGAGATGGTATAGGGGCTGTTCCACAGCGACCTGACCAGCCACCACAGGATCATCACGGCGGCGACCACGGCGACGATGGCCACCGCCGCCACCATCAGGCTGACCTGGTACTGATAGCCGTTGAAGGTGACGACCATGTCGCCCGGCCGGTCGGCCAGCCAGGCAAAGCCGAGCCCGAGCGCGAAGACGACGATGAGGAAGGCGAGCAGGCGGATCATCGTTTTGCCCTCATGCCTTCATCGCGCCGGAGATCAGCGCGTCGACCTGGGTTTCGACCTCGATGCGCGCCTTCAGTTTGCCGGCAAAGTCGGCGCCGGCGGCCTTCACGGCCTCAGGCAGCGAATTGTACTCGCCGAGCGCCTTGGCATAGTCGCCCTGCGTGACGGCGACTTCCATGCGCGCCACGGTTTCCGGCGCGCCGGGACCCTCGACGGCGCCGATCGGCCGCACCTTGACCAGCGATTCGGCGCTCGCCATCAGGTTCTGCAGGAAGCCGGCATTCTGGTCGACCGGCGTAGCGGCGGCGACCATGGCATTGGCGGCGGCATCCATCTGCGCGGCGATCTCGGTGCGGGTGGGCACGCCTTTTTCGGCATAGGGCCGCAAGGTCGCGAGCTCAGGCGCGTTGGGCGAAATCGCCGCGAGCGTATCGAGTTCAGCCGAGAACGGCGCACCGCGTTCGAGCGCCGACTTCAAGGCCGACGCGGCAATGGCGAGCGCGATCTTCGGCTGTCCTGCCGCCGCCTCGACCTTGCCGGAAAGCTGCGACACCGACTGTTCCAGCGCGGCGAGCCGGCTGTCCTGGGCCTTCGCCGCTTCGCCTGTCGATTTCACCAGCGCGTCGAGACCGGCCAGTTTTTCGTTGAGCGGGCCGAGATCGACCGGCGCCGCGCTGCCGGCCTTGCCGAGGGCGGCGACCGCGGTTTCGATCTGCTTGACCTTGTCGCCAAGGGCTGCAAGCCCGGCATTGTCGCCCGCGCCGCCTTGTTCGACCGCCGATTTCAGCGCCGCGACATCGGCTTTTACCTGCTCCAGTCCCGAGGAAAGTCCGACCACCTTGGCCGCTGCGTCGTTGTTGCCGCCGCCGTCCTTCAACCCGGCAATCTCGGTTTTCAGCGAAGCGATCTCACCATTGACGCCGTCGAGCGAGACGCCGGCGCCGGAACCCGGCGCGCCAAGCAGGCCGGCAAATTGCAGGCCGCCGGCGCCGGCGAGCGCGATGACGCCACCGATAATCCCGGCAGCGAGGCCGTTCAGGCCGCCACGCTTTGCCGCGGCCGGCGCCATCTTTTCGTCCCGCGTCTGGGTTTTTGCCTTGCCGTCGTCGGTGCGCTTCGCCGACGCATCCTCGAAATTGTAGTCGGAGGCGGCAGTGCGGTCGGCTGGCGCATCCGAACCGGGATAGGGCATCTCCGGCTCAACAGCCTTGGCCTCCGCGGGCGGCTCGGTTCCGGCCTGCCCCACGCCGTCGGCATGCTCCCAGGGTTCGAGATCGGTCTGGTCGGCATGCACCGGCTCTTCGGGAGCCTCCGGCTGCGAGGCATTGTCGGCTTCTTCAGCCTTCGCCTCGTCTGTCTCGGCCGCTGCCTTGGCGGCACCCTCCTCGACGATGCGGGAAACGGCACCGGGCTCGAGATCGATGGTCACCGGCTCGCGGCGGGTTTTCGAGTGTCGCATCTTCGGCGTCTTGACCATGCCTGGGCTCCGCAAAATTCGCTTCGTCTCAACGCCTGCCGGCGCGTGATGGTTCAGAAAGGGTCTAGCACATCACCAAGCGGTGAAAAGGGGCGGTGTGATGACGCGGCTCAGGGCAGCACCCGCAAAAGCGCCAGCAGCGCCTCCTCATCGGGCTGTGCGGCAACGCGGATCGCTTTGCCGGCGCCATCGTCGAAAGCGTCGGCGATGCGTGCGGAGAGCGCGATAAACCGCGTTTTTTGAAAGGCCTCTTGCAGAGCCGGCCGCTTGGTCAAGACCTGCATCGCGGCGGCCGCCTTGGCCGAATAGAGCAGCACCGCATCGACCGGCTGGCCCGACAGCAGCGCAAGGATGGTCTCGTCGGAATACGGCACCGGGAGCGTGTCATACGTCTCCACGGCGCGGAGCCGGACTCCAGCCGCCTCCAGCCGTTGTTCAAACACCGGAAACCGCACGCGTCCGCAGAGATAGGTGACTGCCTTGCCGGGAAATGCCGCCGCCATTGCGTCGGCCAGCGCCTCGGCATCGCCTGAGCCTTCAATGATGGAAGAAAACCCCATCTTGCGCGCCGCTTCGGCGGTCCTGGCGCCCACGGCATGGCAAGGCAGGGCGGCAAGTGCCGCGATGACCTCGTTCGGGGCATGGCGCACGGCATTGGCGCTGGTAACGGCAACCGCGACGGCATCGCCGGTGACGAGCCCCGCATCGACAGGCAGAGCCACTGTTTCGGTCAGCGGCAGAACGACCGGCTGGAATCCCGTGTCCTGAAGCCGCCGCGCCGTGCGCGATGCGCCCGGTTCCGGTCTGGTCACCAGGACGCGAAGCATCTTCAGAGCCAGCCGTCGAAGAACTTTTCGCCGGCCCTGGCCCGCACCGTCCGCGCGGCCTCATCGCCGATGCGCGCGGCATCCTGCGCCGGTCCCTGCAATTCGACCGTATGCGACTGCGTGCCGTCGGGTGAGATGATCAGGCCGGCGAAAGAAAGATTTCCGGCCTCGATCGTCGCATGGCCGGCGATCGGCGTGCGGCAGGAGCCGTCGAGCGCCGCCAGGAAGGCGCGTTCGCAAGCCAGCGCCTGCCCCGTCGGCACATCATGGATGGCGACCAGCATTTCTTCGACGGCGCGATCGTCGATGCGCGCCTCGATGCCGATCGCGCCCTGGCCGGGTGCGGGCGGAAAAATGTCGAGCGGCATCAAGTCGGTGGCGACATGTTCCAGCCCCAGCCGCTTCAGCCCGGCATAGGCGAGGATGGTGCCGGCGGCGATCCCTTCGTCGAGCTTGCGCAGTCGCGTCTGCACATTGCCGCGGAACATCACCACGTCGAGATCCGGCCGCATGCGGCGGATCAGCGCCTGCCGCCTGAGCGACGACGAGCCGACCTTGGCGCCGCGCGGCAGCTCGGCGATGGTCTTTGCCGCCCTACCGACAAAGGCGTCGCGCGCGTCCTCACGCGGCAGGAATGCGCTGAGCTCCAGACCGTCCGGCAATCGTGTCGGCATGTCTTTCGACGAATGCACGGCGATGTCGATCGCACCGGCGAGCAGCGCCTCCTCGATTTCCTTGGTGAACAGGCCCTTGCCGCCGGCTTCCGACAGCGGCCGGTCCTGGATGCGGTCGCCGCTGGTCGAGATGATGACGACCTCGAAGGCTTCCGCCGGCAGGCCATGCGCGGCCATCAGCCGCGCCTGTGTTTCATGCGCCTGGGCCAGCGCCAGCGGGCTGCCGCGTGTTCCGATTTTCAAGATTGTTTGCATGGCGCGCGGTCCGTGATAACCCCCCGGCTGGCTTTGCGTTTCCGGCATTCTCCCTAAAGGGGAAAGCCTGGCTGCACAATCTCTTGGGATAGCGACGAATTGATCCGCGTTCTGGGCATTGAGACGAGTTGCGACGAGACCGCCGCCAGCGTCGTGGCGCTGGAGGGCGATGCCGCGCCGAAAATCCTGTCCAACATCGTGCTATCCCAGATCGAGGAGCATGCCGCCTTCGGCGGTGTCGTACCCGAGATCGCCGCCCGCGCCCATGTCGAGGCGCTGGACGGCATCGTCGAGGCCGCGCTGGCCGATTCGGGCACGACCCTAGCCGATATCGATGCCATCGCCGCCACCGCCGGCCCCGGCCTGGTCGGCGGCCTGATCGTCGGGCTGATGACGGCCAAGGCGATAGCCGCCGCTGCCGGCAAGCCGCTGATCGCCGTCAACCACCTCGAAGGCCACGCCTTGACGGCGCGGCTGACAGACGGGCTCGAATTCCCCTATCTGCTGCTGCTGGTCTCCGGCGGCCACACGCAAATCCTGGCGGTGCGCGGCGTCGGCGACTATCAGCGCTGGGCCACCACCATCGACGACGCGCTCGGCGAAGCCTTCGACAAGACCGCCAAGATGCTCGGCCTGCCCTATCCCGGCGGACCGAATGTCGAGACGGCGGCTCTATCGGGTGACGCCTCGCGCTTTGCCTTCCCCCGTCCGATGAAGGGTTCGGCGCAGCCCGACTTCTCCTTCTCCGGCCTGAAGACCGCCGTGCGCCAGGCGGCGACCGCGATCGAGCCGCTGAGCGACCAGGACGTCGCCGACATCTGCGCCTCGTTCCAGGCGGCGGTCGCCGATGCGCTGGCTGACCGCGTTTCGCGCGCGCTGGCGCGATTCGGCCAGACATTTCCCGGCACGAAAAACCCGGCGCTGGTGGTTGCCGGCGGCGTCGCCGCCAACCGCACCATCAAGGCAACGCTGGAACGGCTCTGCGCCGAGGCCGGGTTCACCTTCGTCGCGCCGCCGCTGAAACTGTGCACCGACAATGCCGCGATGATCGCCTGGGCCGGCATCGAACGGCTGCGCGAAGGCATGGCGCAGGAGAACGGCTTCGATTTCGTGCCGCGCTCGCGCTGGCCGCTGGACAGCATCTCGGCGCCGATGGTCGGTTCCGGCCGGCGCGGAGCCAAGGCATGACGGGTGAAACGGTGAGCGGCCAAGACGTCGGCAATCCCAATAAAGGCGGCTGGCGGGTCGCCGTGCTGGGCGGCGGCGCCTGGGGCACGGCGCTGGCGCTGGCCATGCTGCGCGCCGGCCATAAGGTGCGGCTGTTCGCGCGCGATCCGCAAACCGTGGCCGCGATCGGCCAAGGCCAGAATCCACGCTATCTGCCCGGCATCGCCATTGCGCCCGGCATCGAAGCGACAACAGACATTGCGGCGGCGCTCTCGGGGGCCCATTGCGTGCTGGCGGTAACGCCGGCGCAGTCTCTGCGGGCGACGCTGGCGGCCGCGAAGGACCATATGCCGGGCGGCATCCCGCTTGTGCTCTGTGCCAAGGGCATCGAGCGCGACACCGGCGCCTTGCTGTCGGCAATTGTCGACGAAATCCTGCCGCGAAATCCGGTCGCCGCGCTGTCGGGCCCGAGCTTCGCCACCGATGTCGCCCGCGGCCTGCCGACAGCGGTCGTGGTCGCCGCCCGCGACGAGGCGCTGGCGGCTGACCTTGCCGCCCGCTTTTCCGCCGAAAACCTGCGCTGCTATTCGAGCGACGACCTGATCGGCGTCGAGATCGGCGGCGCCTTGAAGAATGTCTTTGCCATCGCCGCGGGCGCCATCACCGGCGCCGGGCTTGGCGCCAGCGCCCAGGCCGCCATGGTGACGCGCGGCTTCGTCGAACTGCGCCGCATCGGTGCCGCCTTCGGCGCCAGGCCCGAGACCTTGATGGGGCTTTCCGGCCTTGGCGACCTGCTGCTGACCTGCTCGTCGGCGCAATCGCGCAACTTCGCCTACGGGCTGGCGCTCGGGCAAGGCAAGGCGCTTGCCGGACTGGCGCTGGCCGAGGGCGTGCCGACGGCGGCGATCGCCGCCCGCATCGCCACCGAGCGCGGCATCGACGCGCCGATCATAACCGCCGTGGCGGCCATACTGGACGGCACCATCACCATCGGCCAGGCGGTGACGGCCCTGATGACCCGGCCGCTGAAGACCGAAACCAACGATTGATCCCCACGACTCTGATCCAGAAGAACCCAGGAGAAAGACCATGCTGTTCGCTTTGATTTGCAAGGACAAGCCCGCGAGCCTGCAGGTGCGCCTCGACACGCGGCCCGAGCATGTCGCTTTTCTCGAAGGGCTGAATGCGGACAAGAGACTGGCCTTCGCCGGTCCGTTCCTCGATGCCGACGGCAAGCCCAATGGCAGTCTCGTGGTCGTCGAAGCGCCGGATCTGGCCGCGGCGCAGGCCTTGTCGGCCGCCGACCCCTATGCCAAGGCGGGCCTGTTCGAAAGCGTCGAAATTCGCCAGTGGAACTGGACGTTCAACAAGCCGGCGGCTAGTTAATTCCGGTTGCCTGCACCTGGATCGCACGGAGGAGAAACATGAACTACTGGCTGTTCAAATCCGAACCCTCGGTCTTCTCCTTCGAGGCGTTGAAGGCCAAGGGCAAGGCCGGCACGCAATGGGACGGCGTGCGCAACTACGCCGCCCGCAACAACATGAAGGCCATGCAGATCGGCGATCTCGGCTTCTTCTACCATTCCAATGAGGGGCTCAACATCGTCGGCATCGCCGAAGTCTGCGCGCTGGCCCACCCCGACACCACTTCGGATGATCCGCGCTGGGAATGCGTGGACATCCGCGCGGTTCGCGATGTGCCGAACCCGCCGACGCTGGAACAGGTGAAAGCCAATCCGAAGCTCGCCGAAATGGCGCTGGTGCGGCTCGGCCGGCTTTCCGTGCAGCCGGTGACCCCGGCCGAATGGAAGGAAGTCTGCCGCATGGGCGGCCTGACGCCCGCTCCGTGACGGCGCTCACCCCGCACGGCGCGAAGCAATTCATCCTCGACAACACGGCGCTGATGGCGCCGCCGCATGTGCCCGAGATTCTGCTGCGTCTCGCCGATGAAGCGCACGATCTGTGGCAGCGCACCGAGGACGAACTGGTCGAGATCGGCCTGCCGCCGCCGTTCTGGGCCTTTGCCTGGGCCGGCGGACAGGGCCTTGCCCGCTATGTCCTGGACAATCCCGACACGGTGCGAGGCAAGCGCGTGCTCGACTTCGCCTCAGGCTCCGGCCTTGTCGCCATCGCCGCCGCCAAGGCGGACGCTGCCGCAGTTATCGCAGCCGACATCGACCCGTTTTGCGCCACGGCGATCCGCCTCAACAGCGAGGCCAATGGCGTCGGGATCGGCTTCCTCGGCACGGATTGCATCGGCACCGACGCGGGCTGGGACGTGGTCCTGGCCGGCGACGTTTTCTACGACAAATCCTTCGCCGACCGCCTGATGCCGTGGTTCGCGACACTCAAGGCGCGCGGAGCCGAGATCTTCGTCGGCGATCCCGGCCGGTCGTATCTGCCGAAATCGGGGCTGGAGCCGCTTGCGGTCTATGAGGTGGAGGTCACGCGGGCGCTGGAGGATTCCCTGGTCAAGCGCACCACCGTCTGGCGCTTTGCTTGACGCCATCGCCGAAGCGCCTGATACAGAATGCATGCATGTCGCATGGCCTGCATCTGGAGGGGGAAGCTCATGGATTTTTCAGCAGTGAACTGGCTGGCGGTCATTGCCGCCGCCGTCTTGGCCTGGCTGTTCGGCGCCGCCTGGTACATGGCGTTGAGCAAGCCGTGGCTGAAGGCCGCCAAGCTCGATCCGGCGACGATGAAGAAATCGCCCCTGCCTTTCGTCATCAGCTTCGTCGCCGAACTGGTCATGGCCTACATCATGGCCCTGATCGTCGCCGCGATGACGGGCGGTGAACCGACATTGCTCGCCGGACTTGTCTTCGGCTTCGTGCTTTGGCTGGGGTTCATCGCCACGACGCTGTCGGTCAACCATCGCTACGAAAATTTCGGCTGGGACCTGACCCTCATCGACGGTGGTCACTGGCTGGGCGTCCTGTTGATCGTCGGCGCGGTGATCGGCTGGTTCGGCGCCGCGGCAAGCTAAGGCGGCGCGTTGACGATGGCGGACGAGTCCGGCTTTCCACGCGACCAGGTGTTCAGCCGGATCTGCCACGTCAAGCAGGGCTATGACGACCGGCGCCGGCACATTGTCGGCGAATTCGAGCGGCGCGGCGTGCCGGTCTATTTTTACACGGACTGGGACCAGGCAGACATCACGCCGGAAATCCGAAACGAGCTGGTCGCGCCAGCCCTTACCCATCCGGCGACCGTCTCGCTGGCGCTGAAGCATGTCGGCATCTGGCGCGACTTCCTCGAGACCGACCTTCCCTATTGCCTCGTGTTCGAGGACGACGTCTTCCTCGCCCGCGACTTCGTCGCCAAGTTCCGGCAGGGGCTTTCCGAACTCGGCAGCCCCAGCCGCAAGGCCGTCATCTATCTCGGCAATGGCAGCAACTACTACACGCCGGGCTGGAAATTGCGGAAGGGCCAGAAGCTTTATCCGGCACTGCATGCCAGATGCACCGATTCCTACCTTATTACCCGCCCGGTTGCCGAGGCCCGTTGCGCCTGGATCGCGCAAAACAAGATATCGACGGCGATCGATCACCAGATTGAGCAGATGGACGAGAGGCTCGGGGTTGAAATGCTTTGGTTCGAACGGCCCATTGTCGAACAGGGCAGCGAAAACGGGGCGTTTCAGACGTCCATTTCGGCGAAAAGATACCCGCGTCTCTACAAAAGTGTGAAATGGAACTGGAAGAAGTACACGCGCATGATCTTCGGCCATAGCGCCCGGTCGTGACCGAAGGACGGGCCCGGCAGCGGCCTACACCTTCTCCGTGCCGTGCGTCTTTGCCGCTTCCTCCAGCAGCCACTCACGAAACGCCGCGATGCGGGTGTCGTCCTTCACGGCTTCCGGATAAACCAGGAAATAGGCGAAGTCCGGCGCGACCTTGATGCCGAGCTCGAAGGGGCGCACGAGACGCCCTTGCGACAGGTCGTTGGCGACCATGGCGAAGTCGGCCAGCGCCACGGCATTGCCGTCGAGGGCCGCCTGCGTGGCATCGGTCGAGGAGCCGAAGACGAGGGTGCGGCTGTCGTCGAAATCGTCGACGCCGGCCGCCTGCATCCACATGCTCCAGTTCGGCCAGGTGACGCCTTGCCGCGACCAATCGATATGCGCGAGCGTGTGCTGGAAGAGATCGCGCGGTTCGTTGAGCGGCGGCCCGGAAGCCAGCAGCGCCGGGCTGCACACCGGGATGATGATGTTGTCGAACAGCCGGTGCGCGCAAAGCCCGGCATATCTGCCGGTGCCGAACCGGATGCCGATATCGACGTCGTCGCGCTCGAAGTCCCTGACATCGTAGGAGATGTCGAAACGCAACTCGATGCCTGGCCGCTGGCGGCGGAAATCGTCGATGCGCCGCATCAGCCATTTCGTCGCGAACTGGGCGTCGAGCGTCACTTTCAAGAGCGACGTGCCGCGCGTCATCTTGCGGGCGCGCGACACCGCCCGGTTGAGCAGGTCGAGCGCATCGATCGACGCCTCGTGAAGCACGTTTCCAGCTTCCGTCAGCCGCATGGTGCGGCTGGTGCGCGTGAACAGCACTAGGTCGAGTTGATCCTCGATTTCCTTGACCTGGTGGCTGACCGCGGCCGGCGTCAGCCCAAGCTCGTCGGCGGCGCGGGTGAAATTGAGGTGACGCGCCGCCGCCTCGAAGGTCCTCAGCGCGCGCGTTCCGGGCAGGAGGCGAGACATCTGATCTCCAAATAAAACTTGATAATCTGAAAAGAACTACTCGTTTCCCGTTTGTTTTTCAATCCAGCATGATGTCGACATCGAGACACCTTCAAACCGGATTTGATATCCGGAGAAACCGGATAAAGCCATGACCGACATCGCTCTGAAGTCCCACACCACCCTGAAATCATCTCTCCCGCAGTGGCTGCGCGCCACGTTCGACTGGCTGCGCCAGGCCAACGTCGCCGCCAGGCTTCCCTTGGAATCGGTCGACGACCTCTCCGACCGTGAACTGCGCGATATCGGCGGCGAACGCCGCGACATTGCCAGGGCGATGGACCGTGAGCTTCGCGAAATCGGACTGCTGGGCACGGGTTGGCAGAAGCGATAGAAAAGGGATTGGGCAGTAGGCGGTAGGGAATAGGCGTAGAAAGAGATGCCTACTGCCTACTGCCCATTCCCTACCGCACCACCCTCACCATCGTCCTATCCGACAGCAGCGGCAGCAGCCGGGCCATCGTGCGCGCTGTCACCGCCACGCAACCTTGCGTCGGCGTGAAATCTGGTCGCGCCAGATGAAAGAAGATGGCGCTGCCGCGCCCACGGCGTCGCGGCGCGATGTTCCAGTCGAGCACCAGACAGGCGTCGTAGAGCCGGTCGTCGCGCCGCATGCGCTCATGGCTGGCGCCATAGGGGATCCTGACCGGCCTGTTGTAGTTGCGGTCGTCTGATACCTCGCACCAGCCGAGATCGGGCCCGATCGGCGTCATCGCCAGCCGCGTCCGGCGGCCACCGGCAAACTGATCTCCCCGGAAATAACCCGACAGGATCCGCATCGAGCCGAGCGGCGTGGCGCCATCGCCCTCGCGCTTGTCGGCCGAGATGCCGCCGCGCCCCAGAGCGCAGGCAAACACTGTTTTCCCGGCCTGCAGCAGGCCCTGGCTGGGGTGGCCGGGCCTTGCCCGCACGGTCAGCACACGCAGCCGTTTCGGCAAAATTGCGCCGGCTGCATTGCGATCGCGTTTTTTCTTGTATGATCGTGCCACGGAACAAATCACTGTGATCGGCTATTGTGTCGGCCAGCTTCCGCATAAATACGCAGCGGTCAACTGAATTTCATTTTCAAAACAACGGATTGATCCATGACTTCACGCACCATCCTAATCGTCGACGACGACGACGACCTGCGCGGCACACTGGTCGAGCAACTCGCCCTCTACGAGGAATTCGACGTGTTGCAGGAAGCGACTGCGGCAAAAGGCGTCACGGCGGCACGCGGCGGCCTCATCGACCTGCTCATCATGGATGTCGGCCTGCCCGACATGGACGGCCGCGAGGCCGTCAAAATCCTGCGCAAGGGCGGCTACAAGGCGCCCATCATCATGCTGACCGGCCACGACACCGATTCGGACACGATTCTGGGTCTCGAGGCCGGCGCCAACGACTATGTGACGAAGCCGTTCCGCTTCGCGGTGCTGCTGGCGCGCATCCGTGCCCAGCTGCGCCAGCACGAGCAGAGCGAGGACGCGACCTTCTCGGTCGGCCCCTACACTTTCAAACCCAGCCAGAAGCTGCTCATCGACCCGCGTGGCGGCAAGGTGCGGCTGACGGAGAAGGAAGCCTCGATCATCAAATATCTCTACCGCGCCGACCAAAAGGTGGTGACGCGCGACGTGCTGCTGGAGGAAGTCTGGGGCTACAATTCCGGCGTCACCACGCACACGCTGGAAACCCATGTCTACCGGCTGCGCCAGAAGATCGAGCGCGATCCTTCCAATGCGGAAATTCTTGTGACAGAAAGCGGTGGCTACAAGCTGGTTCCTTAAACATTTCATTATCCAATAGGCGGTCTGGGCGGGACCGCTTTCGGGTGCGATCCTGTTGGAGGGGATTAAGGATCGACTCGTGAAGGAGGGATTGGACTGACCGTTCGGGGACGCAGCTAGAGATGGCGTTGGATGACGACATCCGCATCCTGTCCGCCGTGAGGCTCTTCCAGGGTTTCACGCAGGAACAGCTACGCCTGCTCGCCTTCGGCGCCGAGACCACCCTGCTGCAGGCCAACCACAAGCTCTACCGCGAGGACGACGAGGCGGATACGGCCTATGTCGTGGTCAGCGGACGCATCGTGCTCTATCGCGAGCAGAGTGGCGAACGCATCCCGATCGGCACCGCCGGCCCCGGCACCATGCTCAGCGAACTGGCGTTGATCGCCGACACCAACCGGCTGACCAGCGCGTCGGCCGAAATCGACTCGGAAGTGATCCGGCTCAGCCGCAAGATGTTCCGCCGCATCCTGGAGGAATATCCGGAAGTGGCGGTGAAGCTGCACCAGCGCATCTCCGAGGAATTCCAGGACATGATCCGCCGCATCGAGGAACTGGCGCCACGGTTTTCGGGGAGGTGAGAGCGATCGTCGGTTGCAGCCAGGAACTACATTAGGCGGGAGCTTCGGCACACCTAATCCAGGTTGAACCGCGCGATAACCGGCACATGGTCCGACGGCCGCTCCCAGCCGCGCGCCGCCCGCAGGATTTCGTAGCCGGCGAAATCAGGCACCAGATTGGGCGACGACCAGACATGGTCGAGCCGCCGGCCCCGGTTCGATGCTTCCCAGTCCTGCGCGCGATAGCTCCACCAGGTGTAGAGCTTCTGGTCGAATGGCACGTTGTGCCGCATCAGGTCGACCCAATTGCCGGCGAGCCGCATCGCCTCGAAGTTTTCGGTCTCGACCGGCGTATGGCTGACCACATTGAGCAATTGCTTGTGCGACCAAACGTCGTGCTCGAGTGGCGCGATGTTGAGGTCGCCGACCAGCACCGAGGCGGACACCTCTGTATGCTCGGCGCGAATGGCGTTCATCTCGGCGACAAAGTCGAGCTTGTGCTTGAATTTCCTGTTGATTTCGGGATCGGGCTCGTCGCCGCCCGCCGGAACGTAGAAATTGTGCAGCAGGATCGTCTTGCCGCCGGCGCGCACCGACACCGACAGATGCCGGCTGTCCTCGATCTCGCAGAAGCGGCGCTTTTCGACCACCGCGATCGGCCGCCGCGCCACCGTGGCGACGCCGTGATAGCCCTTCTGGCCATGAAAGGCGATGTGCTGGTAGCCGAGCCTGCGGAATGCCTTTTCCGGGAACAGCTCGTCCGGAACCTTGGTCTCCTGCAGACACAGCACATCGGGCGCGTATTCATCGAGCAGGCGCTCGACGATCGGCATGCGCAGGCGCACGGAGTTGATGTTCCAGGTGGCGATGGAAAAAGGCATTTGGCAATCCGGACAGCGTGCAGCCAGCCAGGATCGATCGGCCCTGACAGGGAAGACGCCTTTTGAGGGAGTCGGTCCGGAAACTGCCAGCCGGGCGCCGCAAACACAAGCCGGGCTTGCTGCGAACCCTTCGGGGTCGGTCAAAGCCCCCCAACTGCGTCATCCCTGGGCGAAGCAGGCGCGCAGCGCCGTCGCGGAGACCCTGGGAGGCTAACAAGTCAGCGATCAGCGCGTCTTCGTATTCAGCTCGCGGTTCGCCGTATAGTCGATGGCAAAGGTGTCGGGCGCGAAGCTGACGCCTTCCTTGGTGTTGAAGATCATCACCGTCGTGTCCTTGCCTTGCGCGTCGGTGATCGTCCACTGGCGCAGATCATAGGTTTTCGGATCGAACATCATGGTGATGCGCGCATTGCCGAACACCGACTTGTCGGAAAGCTGGATGGTGGTGAGGTCGTCTTCTTCCTTGACGCTTTTGACGCGGTCGCCGGAGAGGTCGATCCGGTCATCGAGCAGCAGCTTCAGCGGCGTCTTCGACAACGGATAAAGGTCCGATGTGTTCATTTTCTTGTTGAGGATGACCACCGACTTGCCGTCGGAAATCACCTTGAAATTCGACGCGCCGTCATAGTTGAAGCGGATTTTGCCCGGCCGCTCGAGGAAGAATTTGCCGCCGGTCTGCTCGCCCTTGGGGCCGAACTGCACGAATTCGCCGCTCATCGATTTGACCGAGGAGAAATGGTCGGCGATCTTCTGCGCGGCGGCCGGCACGGCCGCCTGCGCCGAGGCCAGAAGCTCGAACCCGGGCACCACGTTGAAGGCGGCCGCACCGGCAGCGACAAGGCCGAGGCCGAGGAGCTGGCGGCGGGTCGGGGCAAAATCGCTGGGCTTGGAAAGATCGTTTTTCATGTCGGTCACTCTCGTGGTGATTCCTGTATCTGTCGCTGTCCTGAACCCCCAGTTGGGCTGAAGTTTGGCGGGGCGAACGCTGCTTGTTCGCTTGAACGCGCCAGAGCGTTCAAGGTTGCCGTGAACGCCCCGCCATCAGAACTTGTCGTCCTCGGTCGGCACCAGGATTTCGCGTTTTCCCGCGTGGTTGGCCGGGCCGACAATGCCTTCCTTCTCCATTTTCTCGATGATCGAGGCGGCGCGGTTGTAGCCGATGCCGAGCCGGCGCTGGATGTAGCTGGTCGACGCCTTGCCGTCGCGCAGCACCACGGCCACCGCCTGGTCGTAGGGATCGTCGGAATCCTCGAAATTGCCGCCGCTACCGCCGCCGGAGCCGCCGCCTTTGCCGGATGGTTCGTCGTCATCCTCGTCGTCATCCTCGGTGATGGCGTCGAGATATTCGGGCACACCCTGCAGCTTCAGGTGTCCGACGATCTTTTCGACCTCATCGTCGGAGACGAAGGGACCATGCACGCGCTGGATGCGGCCGCCGCCGGCCATGTAGAGCATGTCGCCCATGCCGAGCAGCTGCTCGGCGCCCTGCTCGCCTAGAATGGTGCGGCTGTCGATCTTCGACGTCACCTGGAAGGAGATGCGGGTCGGGAAGTTGGCCTTGATGGTGCCGGTGATGACGTCGACCGACGGACGCTGCGTCGCCATGATGACATGGATGCCGGCGGCACGCGCCATCTGCGCCAGGCGCTGCACCGCGCCCTCGATGTCCTTGCCGGCGACCATCATCAGGTCGGCCATTTCGTCGATGATGACGACGATATAGGGCATCGGCTCAAGATCGAGGTCCTCGGTCTCGTAGATCGCCTCGCCGGTCTGGCGGTCGAAGCCGGTCTGCACGGTGCGCGAGATTTTTTCGCCCTTTTTCTCCGCCAGCTGGACGCGTGCGTTGAAACCGTCGATGTTGCGCACGCCGACCTTGGACATCTTGCGGTAGCGGTCCTCCATCTCGCGCACGGTCCATTTCAGCGCCACCACCGCCTTCTTCGGATCGGTGACGACCGGCGTGAGCAGATGCGGGATGCCGTCATAGACGGAGAGTTCCAGCATCTTCGGATCGATCATGATCAGCCGGCATTCCTGCGGCGTCAGCCGGTAGAGCAGCGACAGGATCATGGTGTTGATGGCGACCGACTTGCCCGAGCCGGTGGTGCCGGCGACCAGCACGTGCGGCATCTTGGCGATGTCGACAATGACGGCCTCGCCGTTGATGGTCTTGCCCAGCGCCAGCGCCAGCTTTGCCTTGGTCGTCTCGAAATCGCGGCTGGCCATGATCTCGCGCAGATACACCGTCTCGCGTTTGGCGTTCGGCAGTTCGATGCCGATGGCGTTGCGGCCGGGCACCACGGCGACGCGGCAGGCGATCGCGCTCATCGAGCGGGCGATATCGTCGGAAAGGCCGATGACCCGCGACGATTTGATGCCGGGCGCTGGTTCCAGCTCATAGAGGGTGACCACCGGACCCGGGCGTACGGCGATGATCTCGCCCTTGACGCCGAAATCCTCCAGCACGCCTTCAAGCAGCCGCGCATTCTGTTCCAGCGCGTCCTTCGACAGGCTCGGGTCGCGCGCGACGTTCTTCGGTTCGGACAGGAAATGCAGCGACGGCATTTCGAACTTGTCCGAGCCGATCAGCGAGGTCTGCGCCTCGCGCTGGACGCGCGCGCCCGGCGCCGGGCGCGGCGCCGGCGCCTCGACGCGGGGGGCGGCATCCGAACGGAACTGCTGCACCTTGGCCGTTGGCGCCGCACGGCGCTGGGTGACGGGCTCCTCGTCGAAATCCATGTCCTCGTCGTCGCGGTCGAAGATATCGTCATCGTCCGGATCGACGGATACGCTGCGGTCATTGACCATGGCGGCGAAGAATTCCGGCTCGACGCGGGCGCGGCCGTCCGGGCTCATCCGTTGCTCGGCGAATTCGGCCGATTCGACACGCTCGGCGGCGCGCCGCCAGGCGCTGGGGCGCGGCTCCATCTCCGGCTCGTATTCGTCGCGTTCCTGCCTGCGGCGCACCGCGCGGCGATGCATCCACGCGCGTAGCGACAGCCACCAATGGGTGATGGCGCCGAGCGCCAATATGCCCTCGTCGCCCTCATCCTCTTCATTGTCGAACAGAAGATCGTCCTCGCGCGGGTCCGCGGTCGCCGGCTCTTCCATCACGGCGAAGCCGTTCTTGCGCCCGATCAGCGCCGAGCCATAGGCGAACAGCCAGAGCGCCGGCCCGGCCAGCAGCACGGCGAGCACGCTGGCGATCAGCCCGGTCGGGTAGCCGCCGATCAGCATGCCGGGAATCTTGAGCACCATGTCGCCGAACACGCCGCCGAGGCCGGTGGGCAGCGGCCAGGTCTTGGGCGGAACGATGCAGCCGGCGATCGCGGCGGCAAGCAGCGCGAAGCCGAACCAGAACAAACCGCGCTTGGGCAGTCTGTCGACGCCGCGCGCCGAAAACAGCAGATACCCCCAGATGACGGCGGGAACCAGCGCGGCAACCGCGGCAAGGCCGAAGAACTGCATGGCGAGATCGGAGAAAACCGCACCGGCATAGCCCATGGCGTTGGTGACGGTGTTGTTGGTGGCGTGCGAGAAGCTTGGATCGGCAACGTTCCAGGTGGCGAGGCTGGCAACCCCGAAGGCTACAGCCGCAAACATGCCGGCGCCGACCAGCCGGCCGACCTGGCGCCGTGCGAAAGCCTGGATGCCGTGCCCCGTATCGGTCATCGCGAGCGGTGCTGAAGCCCCTGAACGCATGCTCTTCCCCGTCAGTGATTGCCTGGCCAGAGCGCATGACGCACTCCGGCAGATTCGGATGCCAGACTATCGGTGGGAAGGTTAAGGGCGCATTAACTATAAGAAGTTGAGATCATCAAACCCCGTCACTTCAGGTTGAAGCGGTAGCGGACGGAGCGTGCAACGTTGCCGTGCGACCACCAAAATGGATAGAGGCATGCAATCCATCGTCCTGCGCGTGGCAGCTCTGGCCTGGGCAGGGCTTAGTCTCCTGCTTGCTGTGCTCTGGTTTGTCGAGCTCGGGATGGTGGGCTTCCCGGATGGTCACGTGACGCCCTTTGCCAGAACGACGGGCCCACTCCTGCACGTGCTCGCCTCCGCCTGCCTGATACAGGGCCTGTATTTTCTGTGCAGGGGCCTCTTCGGCAAGGGATTTGGGCTGCTGGGTCTCGGCCTGCAAATTCTGATGGCGGCCATGCTGACGGTGGCGCCGACGTTGATTCTCCGCAATTGCCCCCATTCCCAGGCCTGCAGCAGCGCCTATGAGGCGCTGACAAACACCATGATGGACGATGGGATCGGCGGATAAACGCCGTCACCGGAAGGCATCGGGAACGCCTGCGGTCTCCGCCAAAGTGCACTTGCAAACGAAGCGATGGCGGGCACGTAGACCCGCCATCGTTTCGCTCGGCAACAAAAAGATCGGCCTCTGCCCGATCCCGCGCGATCACTTGTGACCGGCATACATCATCAGGTTGGCACAGAATTCGGCGTGAGGCTTGCTCATCGCTGCGTCCTGGCACTCCTTCATCATCTGGTCCTGCTTGTCCTTGGCCGTCGAGGCCCAGGCTGCTTTGAAATCCGCCTCGGGCTTCATGGTCTTCATGCTGGAATCGGTGAAGAACGGTGCCATGTTGTCCGGTTCATCCAGAGCACCGGCAAATGCCATGCCACCGACCATGGAAAGAGCGAGCGCTCCAAGGCAGATATTCTTGAGGTTCATGAGAAAGTTCCTCCCTGTTTTTTGCACGAGCGTCAGAACGACGATCGCCCCCACAGTTCGGAACCAACGCGGTCGATGTTTCTTCCCAAAGGTCCATCACGCGAACGTGATTGCGCGAACCGGGGTATAGCTAGAACATTTTACCAAAAAAAAGAGGCCCGGAAACAATCCGGGCCTCAAGGCGTGAGCTCCTTGCGGGAGCGTCACGACGGGATCTCTGGAGCAGCTCCGGGAAAGCCGGATTGCGGTTTTCCCTGGAATTGCGTGAGGGACAACGGGGCCGGCGGGAGGAGGATCCGCCGGCCCCATTGGCGAGGCTGGCCTTACGGCACCACTTCGCCATGCTGGGAGATGTCGAGGCCTTCGACCTCTTCCTGGGTCGTCGGACGCAGGCCGACCAGCGCCTTGACGATGTAGAGGATCACGAAGGTGGCGATCGCCGTCCACAGGATGGTGAAGACGATGCCGTAGAGCTGCTTGCCGATGGAAGCGTCTTTGCCGAGCGCATTGATCGCCGGATCGGCGAGCACGCCGGTCAGCAACGCACCGACCACGCCGCCGACGCCATGGACGCCGAAGGCATCGAGCGAGTCGTCATAGCCGAACATGTGCTTCACCTTGACCGCCGAGATGTAGCAGATCACGCCGGCGACGATGCCGACGATGAAGGCGCCGGTCGGGTTGACGAAGCCGGAAGCCGGCGTCACCGCGACGAGACCGGCGACGGCACCCGAGATGATGCCGAGCACCGAGGGCTTCTTGGCGACGATCCATTCGGCGAACATCCAGGCGAGAGCCGCCGCGGCGGTGGCGACCTGGGTGTTGAGCATGGCGGCACCGGCAAGGCCGTCGGCCGCCAGTTCCGAACCGGCGTTGAAGCCGAACCAGCCGACCCACAGCAGCGAGGCGCCGATCACCGAGTAGACCAGGTTGTGCGGCGCCATGTTGGTGGTGCCGTAGCCTTCGCGCTTACCCAGGACCAGCGCGCAGACCAGGCCCGCGACACCGGCGTTGATGTGGACGACCGTGCCGCCGGCGAAGTCGAGCACGCCGGCCGCGCCAAGGAAGCCGCCGCCCCAGACCCAATGCGCGATCGGCGCATAGACGACCAGCAGCCACAGCGCCATGAAGATCAGCAGCGCCGAGAACTTCATGCGCTCGGCGAAGGCACCGGCGATGAGGGCAGGCGTGATGATGGCAAAGGTCATCTGGAACATCGAGAAGACGAATTCAGGAATGTTCGCGACCCCCGGCAGCCACAGCGTCGAGACGGTGATGCCGTGATGGAAGAATCGCGAGAAGCCGCCGATGTAGCTGTTCATGCTGGCGGATTCATTGGTGGTGAAGGCCAGCGAATAGCCGAACATGAACCACAGCACCGTGACCAGGCAGGTGATGGCGAAGCTCTGCATGATGGTGGCGAGCACGTTCTTCTTGCGCACCATGCCGCCGTAGAACAGCGCCAGGCCCGGGATGGTCATCATCAGCACCAGGGCCGTCGAGGTCAGCATCCAGGCGGTGTTGCCGGTGTCGAGCACCGGGGTGGGCGCGGCAGCAGGCGCGGCGGCGGCAGCGGCCGGAGCGGCTTCCTGCGCAAAGGCGGCGACGCTGCCCAATGCTGCCAGGGCAAGCGAGCCCAGAAGGGCCGCCCGTCCCGTCGTCTTCAAGGTGGAAGAAATATTCATTGAACTCTCCATTGGAATACGTGTTCGCCGCTCAGAGCGCGTCGGTGTCTGTTTCGCCGGTGCGGATGCGCACCGCCTGATCGATGCCGAAAACGAAAATCTTGCCGTCGCCGATCTGGCCAGTCTTGGCCGCGGCAGTGATGGCTTCGACGGCCTTGTCGACCATGTCGGCACTGACGGCGACCTCGATCTTGATCTTCGGCAGGAAACTGACCGCGTATTCCGCTCCGCGATAGATTTCCGTATGTCCCTTCTGACGCCCGTAGCCTTTGACTTCGGTGACGGTCAGGCCCTGGATGCCGACGGCGGTAAGCGCTTCGCGTACCTCGTCCAGCTTGAACGGCTTGATGATTGCCATCACGATTTTCATAAGGTTTCACCCTTTGCTGTTGCGGTCCCCCGCGTTTGCACGACTTCACCGATCCCAAAGAGCCGGAGAGTGCCCACAAGGATTCAAGCTCCGTGCCAAGTGCCGAAGCAGGGTGTTAACCTGTTGTAAACAAAGGGAATGAGGTGATTGGAGGCAGCAGGTGCCAATGCCCGCGGCACATCACATGCTCAAAAAATATGCAATTTTTGAAAATTGCCTAATTTGCCGGCTTTGAGCATGATCCCGAAAAGCCGAGCCGGGTTTTCTCGGACAAACGGTTTTCGTTTGTCCGGTGATCCTGCTCAAACAAGACTCGCAATGCTCAACGCTTGAGCCGGATCAACCCTTCCTGGGCCATCGAGGCGATCAGCGTGCCGTCGCGCGCATAGAGCGTGCCGCGGCTGAAGCCGCGCGATCCCGAACTCGACGGGCTGTCCTGGGCATAGAGCAGCCAGCCGTCGAGCGGATGCGGCCGGTGGAACCACATCGAATGGTCGAGACTCGCCGCCTGGATGTCGGGATCGAACAGGCCGCGCCCATGCGCGAAGGTCGAGGTGTCCAGCAGCGTCATGTCGGAGAGATAGGCCAGCAGCACCGATTGCAGCGCGCGGTCGTCGGGAACCGGGCCGGCAAGGCGGATCCAGACATTCTGCCGGGGCGGCAGCTTGTCGCGGCTTTCATAGTGCTGGAGATTGACCGGCCTGAGCTCCAGCGGCCGCTCGCGCGCCCAGAAGCGGCGCACCGCCTCCGGCACGCGTTCGGCTCTTTCGAGCAGCTGGCGCTGCGTCAGCAGCCCTTCCGGCGGCGGCACGTCGTCGGGCAGCGCGAACTGGTGCTCCAGCCCCTTCTCGTCGACCTGGAACGAGGCTTCCAGCGAAAAGATCGCCTGTCCGTGCTGGATCGCCAGCACGCGTCGGGTGGTGAAGGAGCCGCCGTCGCGGATGCGGTCGACCTCGTAGACGATCGGCACCCTGATGTCGCCCGGCCGCATGAAATAGCCGTGCAGCGAATGCACGAAGCGGTCCGGTTCCACCGTCCGCTGCGCCGCAACCAGCGCCTGGGCGATGGTCTGGCCGCCGAACACGCGCTGCCACTCCACCTGGGGGCTGCGACCACGATACAGATTGTGTTCCAGCCTCTCGAGGTCGAGAATGCTCAGAAGCTCGTCGATCGCCGCCGTCATGTTTTGTGACCTCGCCGCAAAATTGCTATGGCGGTTTCCGACAGGAAGAACGAGCCGTCAAGGGCGCGGGCCAGGGCCGGCGCGCAAGGAGCCAAGGCAATGGAACGCAAGGCTGACGCCAAGACCAGATCCGGGCTCGATGTTCTCGTCGCCGGCGCGGGCTATGTCGGCCTGGCCACCGCCGTCTCGCTGAAGCAGGCGCGACCGCATCTGGCCGTGGCGCTGGTCGATGCCGCGCCCGCCGGCGCCTGGCAGCGCGACGGCCGCGCCTCGGCCATTGCCGCTGCCGCCTGCCGCATGCTCGACCAGCTCGGCGTCTGGGCCGAGATCGCGCCGCAGGCGCAGGCGATCACCGAGATGATCATCACCGATTCGCGCAGCGCCGATCCGGTGCGCCCGGTGTTCCTGACCTTTGGCGGCGAAGTGGCGCCGGGCGAGCCCTTCGCGCATATGGTCGCCAACAAGTCGCTGAACGGCGCCTTGCGCGCCAGGGCCGAAACGCTCGGCATCGACATCATCGAAGGTGTCGCCGTGCAGGGTTTCGAGACCAATGGCGCCGGCATCACCGTGCATCTGGCCGACGGCGCCGCGCTGACCGCACGGTTGCTGGTCGCCGCCGACGGCGTCAATTCGAAGCTGCGCGACATGGCCGGCATCAAGACGGTGAAGTGGGACTATGGCCAGTCCGGCATCGTCTGCACCGTGGCGCACGAACGACCGCACAATGGCCGTGCCGAAGAGCACTTCTTGCCGGCCGGCCCCTTCGCCACGCTGCCGCTGAAACCCGATGAGGACGGCACCAACCGCTCGTCGATCGTCTGGGTCGAACGCGCGCAAGACGCCAAAGCGCTGGTGGAAGGCGACGATCTCGTCTTCGAGCATGAGCTCGAACAGCGTTTCGGCCTGAAGCTCGGCGAGATCCGCGTCGCCGACAAGCCGCGCGCCTGGCCGCTCGGTCTCACCATCGCGCGCGCCTTCGTCGCTCCGCGCGTGGCCCTTGCCGGCGACGCCGCCCACGGTATCCATCCGATCGCCGGCCAGGGCCTCAATCTCGGCTTCAAGGATGTGGCAGCGCTTGCCGAGGTAATCGTCGAGGCCGACCGGCTCGGCCAGGACATCGGCGCACTCGACGTGCTCGAACGCTACCAGCAATGGCGCCGTTTCGACACGGTGCAGATGGGCGTCACGACGGATGTGCTGAACCGGCTGTTTTCCAACGACATCACCCCGCTGCGCACCGTCCGCGACATCGGCCTCGGCCTCGTCGAGCGCATGCCGCGCCTGAAGGAGTTTTTCATCCGGCAGGCGTCGGGATTGTCCGCGGACACGCCGCGGCTGCTGAAAGGCGAGGCGATCTAGCCTTTCCTATAGTCAGGCCCAAAACGCGTGGGCAGGCCGTCGGCGAGTTTCAACCAGGGGAGCTTCTCCTCAAAAGCGACATGCAGCGTTGGTGCAAATTTTTCCGGCTCCTCCATCGCCGCGGCAAAGAAATGCATGACGCCGGACATGTTCTTTGAGCGGAAAGACAGTGGCGAGCCACAGTGATCGCAAAATGTTCTTTCCACACCGGGAGAAGAATTGAATACCTTCGGTGGCTTGCCCAGCCATCGCCATTGGTCGTCCAAGACGCCAATATAGGTGGTCATCGGCGCAGAACATTGCCGCCGACAACTTTCACAATGACAGCTCACGCATGCTTGTGCCGGACCATCGACCTCGAAAGCAATGGCGCCACATAAACAATGACCACGCATACGAATTCTCCTTGAGCCAATCGACGGACCGATAAATTATGCCGGTCGTAGCGAGGGCGCCGCCATGAAATGCGCAGAGCGGGAACCCAATTCCGACATTCGAAGCAAGCGATTGTGTTCGCGTGCGCGAGGCGTTGCCCCCAGGCTGCATTCACTACGCCCTGGCTGCACAGCCTAGTTCACTTCAAAACCCAGCTTCTGCCGCAGCCGCAGCATGCGTTGGTCGGCGATCTCGAGGCGCTTCTCGCCGCCCTGGGCGGCGCGGTTGACCATCTGCAGCAGATCGTTGCGCTCGGCGACGTCGAGACGCTCGCGCAGGAACGGCGCCAGCTTGTCGATGACGACGGTGGTGTCGTCGATCTGTGAGGCCGCCCATTTGGCGTAGATCACCGCCTCGTCGGTCTTCTTCTTGTCGGCGATCTCGGAGATCACCGCCCGGATGACGGCCTCGCGCTGCGGCAGGATGGGCCCATTCTCGGAGACGATCGATGCAATCAGCGTCGCTGCGGCCACCACCGGATCGTCGATCGCCGTCAGCGGCGACAGGGCCGCCTGCTTGCGCAGCTTCTTGCGCCTGATGTTGCCTTGCACGCGCCCGACGACATCGGCGACCTCGCGCGCGGCGTCGTTCATGGCCTTCATCCGATACCACCAGAACGCAGCCGCTCCCAGCACGCCAAGGACAGCAATCAGGAAAGGCATGTCGAAATCCCCCGGAAATCCGAGGGACGATAAGAGAACTGACGCGCCGCTTCAACACGCGCGGGTTGCCTGCCGCGAAGAAAATTCAATTTGCGGCTGGTGAAGCTTAGGCGAATAACAAGCGTGGCCCACGGGCCTTGCCGTCGAAGCCGGACGCCATCTATGACCCCGGCACGTTGTAGATCGCGCGCACCTCGATGGTGCCGATCTCGGCCAGCGGGATCTCGCCGGCGATTTCCAGCGCCTCGTCGAGATCCTTCGCCTCGATCATGACGAAACCGAGCAACTGCTCCTTGGTTTCGGCGAACGGGCCGTCGGTGACCAGCCGCTTGCCCTGGCGCCTGCGAACGGTTTTCGAGGTTTTCACCGGTTGCAGCGCTTGCGCGATGATCAGCATCCCGCGTTGGTCCAATGACCGGTCATGGGCCAGCGAATCGGCGTCGAGCTTGGCCAACCGCTCTGTCGTCATGGCGTGGAGATCTTTCTCCTCACCGTAAACCAGGCAAACATATTGCATGTCCATCTCCCTTATCGCGACGAATCATAGGATGAGGCGATCAGGCTGTCAGCCGGGCCTTTGGCCGCCGCATGATCGAGAAAGCACACCCCGACTCCGATGATGGCGACCGCCGCCAGCAGCCGGCCGAAGCCGGGCGCCGGCGGATCCAGCCAGAAGTCTTCCGGTCGCTCAGGCGCGTGGCCCGGGCTCTTCCACAGTGCGAAAAACAGATTGTCCATGTGAACCTCCATCAGGCCACAAATCCCATGGCCGCCCACAGGACGGCCGGGTCGCATGGAAGTCGACATTTTTGCGCGGATATTTTTTCCAGGCTGCCCCAATATTTTTTCCGAATGCAAATGCGCCGTCATCGTGCGTGGTCCAAACAGCGCGGTGGTGTTCGCGCCCACCCGCGCTATAGTTGAGCGGACGCGGGGGCTCACCCGGGCCAAGTTCACGACAACCCCCGAGTTCACGACAACCAAGGAGGACTTCATGGACCGCACCGCAACCGCCGTCTGGAAAGGCAATCTGAAAGAAGGCAAGGGCACGCTCGACAGCCAGAGCGGGACGCTCAAGGGCACACCCTATTCGTTCAAGGCGCGCTTCGAGGATGAAAGCGGCAAATCCGGCACCAACCCGGAAGAGCTGATCGCGGCCGCGCATGCCGGCTGCTACGCCATGCAGCTTTCGCACTTCCTGGCCGAGAACGGCACGCCCGCCGCCGAACTCGACGCCAAGGCGGTGGTGACGCTGGTTCCAGGCACCGGCATCACCGGCAGCGCGATCACGCTGGTCGGCAAGGTGCCCGGCATCGATGCGGCGAAATTCAAGGAATTGGCCGAGAAGGCCAAGGCCGAATGCCCGGTCTCCAAGGCGCTTGGCGCGATCAAGGTCTCGCTCGACGCCAGGCTTGGCTGAGAAAACGGACAAGCGCCGAGGTCGGAGCTGCCAATCTCCCCCCTTGAGGGGAGATGTGCGGCAGGACAGAGGGGGGCGCTGTTCCGCCAACATCCATAATGATTGCCAGTTGCCTAGGCGCCCAGCGCGTCAAGCCGGGCGCGCAATGCGGCGACTTCCTGTTCCAGTGCTTCCAGCCTCGCTTCCAGGTCGGAGTGAGGCATGGCCGGCGCACTGCGTTGCGCCGATAAAGCCGCAACGTCCACCGGGCCGGCGAGAAGATGCACGTAGCGGTCCTCGCGCTGGCCTGGCCCGCGCGGGATTTCCTGCACCAGCGGCGGCCGGCGGCCGATCAGCATGTCGAGTTCACCGCGCAGATCTTCGATGGATGAAAACCGCGCCATGCGCTCGGCTCGAGCCAACAGTTCATGCGCCGTCTGCGCCCCGCGCAGCAGGAGCAGGCCGATCAAGGCGGTCTGCGGCGTGGTCAGCGAGAAGCGCTGCGCCATCTGATGCTCGTAGCGCTCGACGCGCGAGCCGAACATCTGTCGCACCAACCCCTTCTGCTCGAGCAGCTTCAAGGCCCGGTGCACCTCCGTCTGTTCCAGCGCCATGACCGGGTCGCGCGCCGTCTTCTGGTTGGCGGCGGCAAGGGCTGAGTTGAGCGTCAGCGGATAGACATCCGGCGTCAGCTCCTTCTTCTCGATCAGGCAGCCGAGCACGCGCGCTTCGATGGGGGAGAGGATGGGAAGGTCTTCGCTCATGGATTGGTAATTTCTACCGATTCTTCGACAGCATGATTTTGACAGACATCCGAGCGGCGCGACAGAGCAGAACTCTTGATCTCGGCGGTCGCCTTGACCGGGTTGAGGCCCTTGGGCAGGCAGGTGCTATTTAACGCGGCTCGGCCTCGGACGCCACGGCGGTCCGTGTCGATTTCAACTGCCAGAATGACCTGACGAGCACATCCTCGGCATAGATGGCGTCATCGAACTGATCCTGTCCAAGTGCCTGGCACAGCGTCGGTTGATCCCCAAGCAGCGAAACGCCAAGGCCAGCCTGGTCATTCGAGAGCGGCATTCCCAGCGCGTCGAGGATGGTGGGAAATATGTCGATCGTGCCCGAAAGTCCGGCATATGTTTTGGACGGGATGCCATCCCCCGACAGGGAGAAAAAGTTGCGTCTTTCATACTTGTTCAGGCGGTCCGTCACCGCGCTTGGCGCACTGAGATGGTCGCTTTGCAGCGCCAGAACGGTGTTCGCCATCAGGCCTTCGGCCTCGGCTTTGTGAATGAAGTCGGCAATGAGCATGTTGGTGCATTTCACGGCGTGGAGGATATTGGGAGCTTGCGGGGAAAGTCCCGTCTTGCCGATACATTTGTCGGTCAGGTAACCATCCATCGCATGCCCGCCGCTGACGGCGATCGTCAGGGAGAACGGTTTGCCATCGCGCTGCGCGCGCCGCAAAATGCCGAAGCTCAGATCGAGGACTTCGGCGTCGTCGGCGCCGAAACTGTTGCCGCGCCCGGCGACGGCGGCCACCACTTCGGGACCCCCGAAAAGCGATGAGTAGCCGTGGGTGGAATAGAATGTCCCCTGACCGGTGAAGCTGAGTGGCCAGCCGGTAACAAAGTTCTGCTGATAGCCCCGCGCCTTCAGGGCATCGCCCAGGCAGGTCAGGCCAGGCAGGAATTGAGACTGCTCCTCCAGATACTGGCGCGATGTGAAGAACGTTATCAGCAGCGGCGTTCCACAATTCGCGGCGACCATCCCTGAGATGGAGTTGTTGGTGTAGGCAAGCTGCACCATGTTGGTCGCCGAAACGCCACGCCTGTCGAATTCCAGCAGCGGCCCCATGACGTCGCCGAACTCCGCCTCGTTCATGTAGGTGCGCTCGGCGCTCTCGATGAAAACATGAACGAGGTTTTTTGGCGCGACGGTCGCCGACGCTGTTTCAGCCGGCTTTGTCAAAGAGGTGACATCGACGAACCGTCTGGACAGGAAATCATGCAGCGGGTTGGGATGGATCGCCGCCGCGATCGGACGCGTCAGCATCGGGTTTGCCGCCAGGAAGAACGCCATCAAGGCAACGTCCAATCCTCTGGTCAGCGTGCCGCGCGCCTTCAGGGCGCCGAAACCGAGAAGAACGACCAAAATAACCAGCATCGTGCTTCCGGTATTCCACAAATACTCAAGGACGACACCGGGCGTAAGCATGCCGGCGCCGGCATGCATAAACATCGCACCCCAGTCGAAATAGCCGAAGACGCTTTCCAGATAGACATAGACAAGGAACAGAAGGCAGGGGAGGAGCGAGAAATAGAGCCTGAACCACCTGCTTCCTTGTCGATCCGGCTTCCTGCCCCGGAAGCCGTCAAGCCAGAGAAGCGCGATCAAAACCCCCAGGCCGAGAACCGCAAGCAGCCGCTTGTCCTGAAAATAAATCAGCGACACAAGCCAGGTGAGCGATCCGACTGTTGTGGCGCTGATCAATGGCCCAGATACTGAATACCCATTCACGATGAAGCCGCGCACTGCTTTGCACTCGAACCATGGTCTCGAAAGGCAATATCGACGACTGCTTAAAACTATACTAAGACAATACCAGTAATCGCGCGCATACAGCAATCATTTACTTAAGTTGACGCTAATATTAGTCGCCGAGACTCCCTCGGCGCCCTGACTAGTAAGCGACATGTTTGAAACGTGATCGGTCGCGGGCAGCCACACTTGGCTAGCTGGACCGCAGCGCAGCCAGCAAGACCCGCCGGGCCATCTGAGCGGACCGTGTTCGGCACAAGAGCTGGACATAGGCTACACCGGCCCCTTCTGCTCAAGCAGCTTGGGCGGTTCGTCAGTTCCTTCTTTCAGTCAAGCAGCCGAGCACCCGCGCCTCGATGGGGGAGAAAGTCCAGGCGCGACTGCCGCTTTCGATAGCGAAAAGGATTTTTACGCCCGGCTTCGCACCAGATCGAGTCGCGCCCGGATGGCCGCGACGGCATCCGGGGAGAAATCAGCGGGTAACGTCAGCTTCAGACCCGCCGCTCCACCATCATCTTCTTGATCTCCGCGATCGCCTTGGCCGGGTTGAGGCCCTTGGGGCAGGTCTGCGCGCAGTTCATGATGGTGTGGCAGCGATAAAGCCGGAACGGGTCCTCGAGATTGTCGAGCCGCTCGCCCTTGGCTTCGTCGCGGCTGTCGATCAGCCAGCGATAGGCCTGCAAGAGGGTTGCCGGGCCGAGATAGCGGTCGCCGTTCCACCAGTAGCTCGGGCACGAGGTCGAGCAGCAGGCGCACAATATGCACTCGTAGAGCCCGTCGAGCTTCTCGCGGTCCTCATGGCTCTGCAGCCATTCCTTGGCCGGCTGCGGCGACACCGTCTTCAGCCACGGCTCGATCGAGGCGTGCTGGGCGTAGAAATTGGTGAGGTCGGGCACCAGGTCCTTCACCACCTGCATGTGTGGCAGCGGATAGACCTTTACCGCACCGGAAATGTCGTCGCAGCCCTTGGTGCAAGCCAGTGTGTTGGAGCCGTCGATGTTCATGGCGCAGGAGCCGCAAATGCCTTCGCGGCAGGAGCGGCGCAAGGTCAGCGTCGGGTCGATCTTGTTCTTGATCCACAGCAGCGCGTCGAGCACCATCGGTCCGCAATCGTCCATGTCGACAAAATAGGTGTCGATGCGCGGGTTCTCGTCATCGTCCGGCGACCAGCGGTAGATGCGGTATTCCCGCAGATTGGTGGCGCCTTCCGGCTTCGGCCAGGTCTTGCCCTGCTGGATCTTCGAATTCTTGGGGAGCGTCAGTTCGACCATTACCTCAGGTCCTTTCGGATGACGAGCTTCAGCCCGGACCAGATTTCATTCACGGCAGCGACCTTGACGTCGACAAGGTCGCGCTTCAGCGCTTCAGTGCGCACGATACCCTCGGTGACGTCGGTCGGCACTTTCGATGCCTTCTTCGGCCACGACACCCAGACCATGCCGTCACGCTTGATCGCCGCCTCGACGTCGCCAAGGCGATCCTCGATCTCGGCGCGTTGTTTGGTGAAGGCGTGGACGGCATCGTATCTTTGATGGCTACCCGAAATGTCGGACCATTCGGCCAGCCGATCGACCTCTGCGAAATCGACGGCGCCGGCCAGTTCGTCGAGCTCCGGCGGCAGCGCGATGAAGGCGGCGGTCATACCGTCCTTCAGGCCGAGCTTGGCCGGAAGGGGCTTGCCGGAATATCCCGTGGCCGCCAGCGCCATTGTCAGTACACCCTGGCCTTGGGCGCGATCTTGGCGAGGCTGATGCCGCCGTCCTTTTCGGCCAGCAGCGGCTCGGTGTGCACCGGCCGGTAGCTGAGCGTCACCTTGCCGTCTTCGCTCACCCTGGCCAGCGTGTGCTTGCGCCAGGCGGCATCGTCGCGCGCGGAAAAGTCCTCACGCGCATGCGCGCCGCGGCTCTCCTTGCGCGCCTCGGCGCCGTAGACGGTGGTGATGGCGTTGGCCATCAGGTTTTCCAGTTCCAGCGTCTCGACCAGATCCGAATTCCAGATCATCGAGCGGTCGAACACTTTGATGTCCTTGAGCTCGCCCCAGATTTGCGAAATGCGCTTGCAGCCGTTTTCGAGCGATTCCTGCGTGCGGAACACGGCGGCGTCTTCCTGCATCGCCTTCTGCATCTTTTCACGCAAGCTTGCCGTCGGCGTCGAGCCATTGGCGTGGCGCAGCCGGTCGAAGCGATCCATGATCTTTTCGACCGAGGCCTCGTTGGGGGCGGGGATCGCCGACTTGCGGTCGATGACCTGGCCGGCCCGGATCGCCGCCGCGCGGCCGAACACCACCAGGTCGATCAGCGAGTTCGAGCCCAGCCGGTTGGCGCCGTGGACAGAGGCACAGCCGGCCTCGCCGACCGCCATCAGGCCCGGCGACACCTTGTCCGGGCTCCTCGCCGTCGGGTTGAGCACCTCGCCCCAGTAATTGGTCGGCACGCCGCCCATATTGTAGTGCACCGTCGGCAGCACCGGGATCGGCTCCTTGGTCAGGTCGACGCCGGCAAAGATTTTTGCCGATTCCGAAATGCCGGGCAGCCGCTCATGCAGCACGGCTGGGTCGAGATGGTCGAGATGCAGGAAGATGTGGTCCTTCTTCGGGCCGACGCCGCGGCCTTCGCGGATCTCCAGCGTCATGCAGCGCGAGACGACGTCGCGCGAGGCAAGGTCCTTTGCCGACGGCGCGTAGCGCTCCATGAAGCGCTCGCCTTCGGAATTGACGAGATAGCCGCCCTCGCCGCGCGCGCCTTCGGTGATCAGGCAGCCGGCGCCATAGATGCCGGTTGGGTGGAACTGCACGAACTCCATGTCCTGCAGCGGAAAGCCGGCGCGAGCCGCCATGCCGCCGCCGTCACCGGTGCAGGTGTGCGCCGAGGTGGCGGAGAAATAGGCCCGGCCGTAACCGCCGGTGGCCAGCACCACCATCTTGGCCGAGAAGCGGTGGATGGTGCCGTCGTCGAGGTTCCAGGCGACGACACCCGTGCAGGTGCCGTCCGGCTCCATGATCAGATCGAGCGCGAAATACTCGATGAAGAACTGCGCGTTGTTCTTCAGCGACTGGCCGTAGAGCGTGTGCAGCATGGCGTGGCCGGTGCGGTCGGCGGCGGCGCAGGTGCGCTGCACCGGCGGGCCTTCGCCGAAATTCATCATCATGCCACCGAACGGCCGCTGATAGATCTTGCCTTCTTCGGTGCGCGAGAACGGCACGCCGTAATGTTCGAGTTCGTAGACGGCGGCAGGCGCCTGCTGGACCATGTACTCCTGCGCGTCGATGTCGCCCAGCCAATCCGAACCCTTGACGGTGTCGAAGAGATGCCATTGCCAATTGTCGGGGCCCATATTGGACAGCGAAGCGGCAATGCCGCCTTGCGCGGCCACCGTGTGCGAGCGCGTCGGGAACACCTTGGTGATGCAGGCGGTGCGCAGGCCCTGTTCGGCCATGCCGAGCGTGGCGCGCAGGCCCGCCCCCCCGGCGCCGACCACCACCACGTCGAATTTGTGGTCGACAAAATTATAGCCTGCCATTTTGGCTGATTTCGCGTCCTTGGCCAACTCAGCCTCCGAATGCCAGCTTGAGCAGGGCGAAGATCGAGGCGACGCCGACCGCTACGGTGAAAAATGTATTGAGCGCGATCGTCGCCAGCTTCAGGCTTTCGCTGGTGATGTAATCCTCGATGATCACCTGCATGCCGAGGCGCATATGGATGAGCCCGGAGATGAGCACCAGGGCCAGCACCAGCGCCACGAACGGATTGGCGAGCGCCGCGCGCACTTCCGCATAGCCGGCGCCGTTGAGCGCGATCAGGAACCCGACGAAGAACAGCATCAGCGGGATGTTGGCGATGGCCGTCAGCCGCTGGCGCCAGAAATGGCCGGTGCCTTCGCGGGCGGAGCCGAGGCCGCGGACTTTCGCCAGCGGCGTGCGCATGTCGGTATTGCTCTTGCCGCTCATGATCAAGCTCCTCGCGCCATGTAGCCGGCGATCCAGATCAGCAGGGTGAGCAGGACCGAGCCGACAAGCGTCGCCCAGGCGATCTTCGAGGCCGTATGCTTTTCCAGCCCGGCGCCCGTATCCCAGACCAGGTGGCGCACGCCGCCCAGCATGTGATGCATCAGCGCCCAGGTGTAGCCGAACAGGATGAGCCGGCCGAGCCAGGTGCCGAAGGCCCAGTTGACCCAGTCGAAGACGCCTTGAGAGCTCGCCGCCGCCATCAGCCAGACCGAGACCAGCAGCGTGCCGAAATAAAGCGCCCCGCCGGTGATGCGATGGATGATCGACATCGTCATGGTGACCGGCGGCCGGTAGATCGTCAGGTGCGGCGAAAGCGGCCGTTCACGTCTGGCGAATTCGCGGGTGGCTGGTGATTTGCTCATGGCTCCCCCAGGTTCGGCGTCTTCGTGCATGTCGCCCAAAAGTGACCTCGGTTTTGCGAGGACGGCATGCACAGAACAACAATCCAGAGCGCGTCGCATGAATCCGTTTCGGCGCGACGCGCTTAGCCTCAGATGGAAACGCGGCATTGCCGCTTCCGGTTGCGACTTCGGACAGGCGGTTTCTAATGCTCTTTTTGCACCGCGTCAAAGCCAGAAAATCGTTTTGGAAACGTCATTTAGTCTGACAAAAAAGGCAGGCTCGGGCTTCAATCGATTAGCGGTGGAGGACCCAAGGCCGGCTCGATATCGCTGCAGTGCAGCATAAGCGACTTCTTGGCCGTGCGGCCTAGCGCTTGCAGGTCTGCGGCGTCGAGCCCCTCTTCATCACCAGCGCCTCACGCCCGTCGATCACGATTGCGTTATGCGTGGCGGCTTCCTGGTAGCGGCTGGACTGGTTGGCGGGCGACGCCGCAAACTCTTCGGTCGCGCCATTCGGCTCGATCACACGCAACGACGAGCCGAGGTTTTGGATGGTGATCGCGCTGCCATTGCCGCATCCATAGGTTGCCGTACCCACTGTGGATCGCGGCGCGGTGAGGTCGGTGGTGATCTTGGTTGCCGGTGCAGGAGGCGCCGATGCCGGGGGCGTCGCGGCTGCGATGGACTGCCGAGCCGGCGCAGGCGGGACGACATTGGCCGCCTTCGGCGCGCCATCCTGCGGCACACAGGCCGCAACGACGGCAAGCAACGGGAAAACGGACACCCGAACCGTCCGGCGTAATCCCATATGCTGTCCTCCCGCGCGGCAGACTAGCCACGATGTTGCGCCCAGATCAAGGTTGCCCCGAGGCTGCCTTTAAATCCATTCGATGCCGGCCGCGATGGTGCCGCCAAGCATGGCCGAATGATGGCTATCGGGTTTTCACTCCAGTCGGGAATTAACCATGTTTGACGAGACATCGCCGCGCAACGCGCCGGCCTCTTAACAAAGGTTAAGAAAAGGTTAATTTCTGATTCGAGGAGCCATGCATGTCGCCCAAAAGTGCGTCAGCGGTTTTGGGGCAATGACATGCATCCAGACAAGTAACCAAAAAGCGTGTCTCGACGCGCTTTGGCCTCTAACCATCGGGAAGACCATGCGTTCGAACTCAAGCAGATCACGCCTCTCGGCGCTTATCGTGGCCGTCTCGCTCGCCGGCCTGGCGACGCCCACGCTGGCCAATGGACGCCACCAGGATCGCGTCTATGCCGATTCCTTCGGCAATCTCGTCATCGACAGCGCGGCCGGCTACAAGCGCATCATCGTCGGCCAAGGCAAGCTGGCCAAGAAGCTGGCCGACTACACCAGCGCCGGCCAGCCCAAGGTGATCTACCAGAACGAATCCGACGAGATTTCAGGCTATGGCGATTGCTACCGGCCGCCGGTCTTCGTCAAAGGCCGCAGCTATATGTACGGGCTTTCCGACGGCGAGATGCCGGAACTCAGCCCCTGCCGCTAGTACAATTCGCCGTTTCACGGAAACGGCGAAGAGATGGATCAGGATGACGTTTCGACCAAAGTCATGCTGATCTGGAATTGATGACGATTGCGCTGGACGACCACTCGCCTCCCGGCCCGGCCGAGACACGGACGCAGTCACGCCCGGCATTCTTTGCCAGGTAGAGCGCCTCGTCGGCGCGCCGCATGAGATCGGCGGTGGTTTCACCGGGATGAAGTTCGGCAACCCCGAAACTCGCCGTGCAGCGATTGTTCGCCGGCAGCCCGTCGATGGGCAGCGCGCCGAATGCGCTGCGCGTGCCCTCGGCGAACAGCCGGGCGGCGGCCAGATTGGTTCCGGGCAGCATGATGGCGAATTCCTCGCCGCCGATGCGGCCCGCGACATGGTGCCCGGCGGCGGCTTCGCGCAGGAAACCGGCAAAGGTCTCGATCACCCGGTCGCCGGAGGCATGGCCGAAATTGTCGTTGATGCTCTTGAAATGATCGAGATCGGCGATGACCAGCGCGACCGGCACACCTTGCCGCATGGCGCCAAGCACGGCCTGCTCGGCCTGGCGCGTGAAGGCACCGCGATTGAGCAGTCTGGACAGCGTATCTGTCTCCGATCTCGACGTCACTTCGGCCAACACATCGCGGACAAGGATGGCCAGCGTCAGCAGCGCCATGGCCAGGGCAAAGACGGTGCCGAGCGATTGCGACACCAGCGCGTAGCTGCTTTGCAGATAGGCCTGCGGATTAGCGCCCCAGCCGCCGAGCGCATGCGCGATGAACGGCTTTGAGGCGAACTGCACGCCGCTGGCGGCGAGCACCGCCATCAGGATACGATCGAGCCGGCCACGCCTTTGCCTGGACGACCAGACGATGGCCAATCCGACGAATTGCATGACGGCATAGGGGAGCTGGTAGGCCATCATGCGCACCAGCGACTGGCGCGGCAGGTCTTGCACGAAATAGACGACGATGGTGGCGGCGACCAGGAAGAACAGCATCGGCGACCATGGCGGCGCGACGCCGTATTTGCGGGCCAGTCCGACGTTGAAGGCTATTGTTGCGCCCAGGAAAACCGCGAAGGCGGTGACCACCGGCAGCCGGGCATCGGTGAAGGCGGGAATGCTGAATTCGATCGCCGAATAGACCATGCCCAGGACATAGCCAGAAGCAAACCAGCGCGCCGGGGCGCGGCCGACATCATGAAACGCCACCGCCATGAAGGATGCCGCCAGCAGGCCGGCAACCGACAGATTGATCAACAAGATAAAGTTCGCGCCGCTCATCTCTTTCGCACCCCGTGTCTCACCTAAACACCTACGGGCGAAAAAGACGTTAACGTGAGGCGGGATACACGGCTTCAGCCGGCCTTGGACGGCTCCGGCACGAACAACGTTTCGGGCCGTTCGTACGACAGGCGCACGCTGTCGCGGCCATTTTTCTTGGCCTTGTAAAGCGCCTCGTCGGCACGCCGCATCAACGGCTCCAGCGCTTCCTCGCCGCTGCGGGCCGCCACGCCGAAACTGGCGGTGACCTTGGTGCCGGCGGGAAGCCCGTCGACGCCGCCTGCCGAGTAGAGCGTGCGCACAGCCTCGGCGAACAGGCGCGCGGCGGCGAGATCGCTGAGCGGCAGGAGCACAGCGAACTCCTCGCCGCCGATGCGTCCGGCAGCGCCGCGCGCGCCGGTGGCCGACCGGAGCTTGGCGGCGAAATCAGCGATCACCCGGTCGCCGGCGGCATGCCCGTGCACATCGTTGAGCGCCTTGAAATGATCGAGGTCGGCCAGTACCAGCGCCACCGGGAACCTGGCCATCGCGCAGTGTCGCAGGAGCTGGGCCGCGCGCTCCTCGAAGCCGCGCCGGTTGAGCAGGCCCGAAAGCGGATCGGTGTGCGTCTCGGCCTTCAGGGCCTTCATGACGTCGAGCGCCGCGGCGGTGAACAGGCAGAGCGCGATCAGCAGCGACAGCAGCGCATGCGACAGCAGCGCCGTCGTCCAGTAGGACGAGCTGTAGAATCCATCATAGCTGGTGAACGGCCCGTGCGCGATGACGACGACGAGGGTTCGCACGAAGAAGTTGAGGCCCGACAGCAGCGACAGCACGAACAGGATCTTCTCGGTCGGGCCATTGTTGCGCACCGGGCGCAATTCGGCGGCCACCAGAAGGCTGAGACCGCCGAAGGCGAAATTCATCGCCAGGATACGCCAAGTGAGATCCGGCGCGACAAAGAGGAACCAGCAGAACGAGGCCAGACCGCCACCGGTCAGCACGCCGATCGCCACATAGGGCACCTTGCGGCCATAACGGGCGACGATTGCGCCCGACAGGCAGCAGCCGGCGATGGCGAAGCAGATGTTGGACACCAGCTTGGTCAGCACCATGCCGATGGGCAAGGTGAAATACTGGAACAGAAAGCCGGGCGCCGAAACACAATAGCTGAGCGCCAGCACGGCCAGATAGGGCCGGTGACGCTGATAGGCCCATAGCACGAAGAAGGCCGCGCCGAGGGCCAGCGCGATCGTCGGATTGAGCAGCGCTATGAACAGGCCGGTGTCCAAAGGACGGTGACTTCCCCTCGCTTTACGTCAGGGAAGACCTTAGCGCGCAAGCCCAAACAAGCGGTTAAGCCCGAACGCATATGCGGACCGCGCGAATGAAAAAGACCCCGGAACCGCAATGCGGTCCGGGGTCCGGCAATCATCGGAACGTGTGGACCGGAGGTTATTTCCAGTCGCGGATGTCGACGAAGTGGCCGGCGATCGCCGCCGCCGCCGCCATGGCCGGCGACACCAGATGGGTGCGGCCCTTGAAGCCTTGCCTTCCCTCGAAATTGCGGTTCGAGGTCGAGGCGCAGCGTTCATGCGGCTTCAGCCGGTCGTCGTTCATGGCAAGGCACATCGAGCAACCCGGCTCGCGCCAGTCGAAGCCGGCGGCGAGGAAGATCTTGTCGAGGCCCTCGGCTTCCGCCTGTTCCTTGACCAGGCCGGAGCCCGGCACGATCATGGCGTTGACGCGCGGATTGACGGTCTTGCCCTCGATTACCTTGGCGGCGGCGCGAAGATCCTCGATGCGGCCATTGGTGCAGGAACCGATGAAGACACGGTCGAGCGCGATGTCGGTGATCTTGGTGCCCGGCGTCAGGCCCATATAGTCCAGCGCCCGCTGCTTGGAGGTGCGCTTGTTCTCGTCGGCGATATCGTCCGGGTTCGGCACGATGCCTTGCACGGAGACGACATCCTCGGGCGACGAGCCCCAGGAAACGATCGGCGGCAGCTTGGCCGCGTCGAGCACGATCACCTTGTCGAAATGCGCGCCTTCGTCCGACTGCAGCGTCTTCCAATAGGCGAGCGCGGCGTCCCAGGCCGCGCCCTTCGGCGCGCGCGGCTTGTCCTTGACATAGGCGAAGGTGGTCTCGTCGGCGGCTATCAGGCCGGCGCGCGCGCCGCCCTCGATCGACATGTTGCAGATCGTCATGCGGCCTTCCATCGACAGCGAGCGGATCGCCTCGCCGGCATATTCGATGACATAGCCGGTGCCGCCAGCGGTGCCGATCTCGCCGATGATGGCGAGGATGATGTCCTTGGCGGTGACGCCTTCCGGCAGCTGGCCGTCGACGCGCACCAGCATGTTCTTGGCCTTGCGCTGGATCAGCGTCTGCGTCGCCAGCACATGCTCGACTTCCGACGTGCCGATGCCGTGCGCCAGCGCGCCGAACGCGCCATGCGTCGAAGTGTGGCTGTCGCCGCACACGATCGTCATGCCGGGCAGCGTAAAGCCCTGCTCGGGACCGATGATGTGGACGATGCCCTGGCGGATATCGTTCTCGGAATAATATTCGACGCCGAAGTCCTTGGCGTTCTTGGCCAGCGCCTCGACCTGGATGCGGCTTTGCTCGTTCTTGATGCCGAACTTGCGCTCGGGCGAGGTTGAGACATTGTGATCGACGACTGCCAGCGTCTTTTCCGGATGGCGGACCTTGCGGCCGCTCAGGCGCAGGCCTTCGAAGGCCTGCGGGCTGGTCACTTCATGGACCAGGTGCCGGTCGATATAGAGCAGGCAGGTGCCGTCGTCCTGGCGGTCGACGACGTGGTCGTCGAAAATCTTGTCGTAGAGGGTGCGCGGTGCGCTCATGTGCGTAGATCCGTCGATATGAGAATGGGAAGAGTGTAACGCCGCAGCCCCTTGGCCCGGCGAAAGCGGTCTAGCTAAGTCGGCTGGTCAAAGCGCCGCAGACGCGCGCGGAGAAGCGCGACGGCAGGCGTTTTCTGTCCTGCAGCACGAACCCCTTGTAGGCCGGATCGCCAAAAAGCTCTTCCATGGCGTGGCTCATACCAATGTTTTGGCTTTTCGGCAATTGCGGCGTGGCCTGGCGGGCTCCCCGCCCTCACTTACACATCTTCAGGGGCAGGAAGGGCACCAAGCTCGACGAACTCGCGCCTTTCCTCTCCCCCCTCCGGAGGGAGAGGAAGGCAGCCAAGATCGGGGAACTCGCAGCTCACATCACCTCGAACACAAAAGTCTTCACCAGCGCATCCGGCTCGGCGATCGCGTAGCAGCGAAACCACGGACTTTGCTCGACCGGCCGCCATTTTCTCGCCTGCTCCAATTCGTCGAACACGGCCTGAAACCCGCCGCTCTCGAACACCTGGTCGCGCACGGTGAAGATAGCGTGGCCGCGCTTTTTGGTGATGCGCACCAGTTCGTGCAGGCCCGCCGCCGGCGCGTGGCTGATGGTGAACACGCCGGTCGAGAAGAAGGCGCGGAAATGACCATCCGGCCAGGGTAGCTTCCCGCCCAGCATCGCCTGTTTCAGCTCGCTATAGGCGTTGCGGCTGCCGGCGATCTTCAGCATGTCGTCCGAGAGATCCAGCCCGGCAATGTCGCCATAGCCCAGCGCCTTCAGCGACGGACCCGACAGGCCGGTGCCGCAGCCGGCATCGAGCAGCGGCCCTTCGCCAGCCGGAACATGGCGCGCCACCCAGGCGGTGATCAGGAACGGCAGGAGATAGCCGAGCGAGGCGGTCTCGCTGTCATAGGTCGCGGCCCAGGCGGCATAGGCCTGCGCCAGTGTTTCCGGCGTGTCCGCGCCATAGACGGAATCCAGCGCCGCATTGGCCTTGTCGACCTTCATGAGACCTCCCTCGATGTCGACAGGATCGTAACCCTGTCCTCACCCAAAAACTATTCCTCGTGCTGGCGGCGCAGGCGCCGCTCCAGCGCCCTGAGCGCCAGCGACAGGCCGACGGTCAGGATGAGATAGATATAGGCAACGATCGAATAGGTCTCGAAGAAGCGGAACGAGCCGGCGGCATAGATCTTGCCCATCTGGGTGATGTCGGCGACGCCGAGCACCGAGACCAGCGAGGAATCCTTGACCAAAGCGACGAAATCATTGCCGAGCGGCGGCAATATGGTGCGGATCGCCTGCGGAAAGACGATCAGCCGGAAGCGTTGCGCACGGCTCAGCCCAAGCGCCTTGGCCGCCTCGATCTGGCCCTTCTCGACCGCCTGGATGCCGGCGCGGAAGACCTCCGAGATGAAGGCGGAGTAGCCGATGGTCAGCGCCATGATGGCCCGCCACAACAGCGACACGTCGCGCACCAGGAGCTCACCCAGATAGCCCGCGCTTTGCAGCGGCGCGGTCAGCGCGTTCCAGGCCGCGACGAAGGCCGGCGCGCCGGCAAAGGCGATCCAGAACAACAGTACCAGGATCGGCACGCCGCGGATGATCTCGACATAGAAGCGCGCGATCTGGCGAAGCCAGGGCGAACCCGACAAGCCCATCAGCGCAACGCCGAGACCGATGATCGACGCCATGGCGAAGGCGACGACGGTGACGAAGACGGTGATGCCGATGCCCTTGGCGACCGTGGCGAAGACCTGGGCATAGAGATCGCTGGCCGCGATGAACAAGGCGGCCGCCAGTGCAAGCACGGCGGCAGCGGCAAGCCACCAGGGGAATTCGGCTTTGGTGGAGGATGACGAAGGCGGTGCCATCAGGCGCTGTCGCCGCGATGGAAGTCCCGAAAGGGTGGCGCCAAGGCACCCCCCTCTGGCTTGCCAGCCATCTCCCGCTCAAGGGGGGAGATCGGATCTTTGATCGGCTTTCGCCAACCATCTACGTCGACTGGAGGGCGCCGTTGGCCGAACAGCCAGTCTCCCCCCTTGAGCGGGAGATGCCCGGCAGGGCACAGGGGGGCGTTCGAGCGCAAGCTCAGCGCGAATTGCCGCGCATGACCATCATGAAGTGCACGTCGCAAGGAGGCTCACTGCCCCATCTTGTAGTCAAGAAACCACTTCTTGTTCAACGCATCGAACGTGCCGTCCGCCTTGAGCGCGGCGATCGCGGCGTTGACCGGCTTCACCAGGTCCGATCCCTTCGGGAAGATGAAGCCAAAGTCCTCGGTGCCGAGCGGGCCGCCGATCAGCTTGAGCTTGCCCTCGGAAGCATCGACATAGCCCTTGCCGGCGGTGCCGTCGGTCAGCACGACATCGACGTCGCCCGACTTCAGGGCCTGCACCGTGGCGCCAAAAGTCTCGAACAGTTTGATGCGCGGGTTCTGCTCATTGCCGTCGAGCACGCTGTAGACGGCGGTGTAGAAGGGCGTGGTGCCGGGCTGCGCACCGATCAGCCCGTCCTTGAAGGCGCCGAAGGTCTTGGCGTCGGTGAAGCGGCTTTCGTCGCCGCGCACCAGCATGAACTGCTCCGAGCGCATATAGGGGTCGGAGAAATCGACCTTCTCCTTGCGGTCGTCCTTGATGGTGATGCCGGTCATGCCGATGTTGTACTGGTTGTCGGAAACCGCCTGGATCATCGCGTCCCAGGAGGTGTTCCGGTAGTCGACCTTGAAATTGAGCCGCTTGGCGATTTCGTTCATCGCGTCATATTCCCAGCCGATCTGCTTGCCCGTCTTGGGATCGATGAACTGCAGCGGCGGATAGGCGTTTTCAGTCACCACCACCACTTGTTTGCCGCCGAGATCGGGCAGCGCCTGCGCGAACGCGACAACGGGCGCCAGCACCAGGGCCAGCAGGCCGGCCAGCAGCAGTTTCGACTTGGTCATGACACACTCCGGAAAATTGAAGGCGCCCGGACATGCGCCGGGCTTGCAGGAAAGACGGCGCCGACTTTAGCTTTCCGCAAGCGCCATGCAAGACGGTCCGCTGCTCAAGCTCACGCGAAAGTGGATTGCGATGCCTTCAACCTCGGAATTCAGGGATAATCCGTACCCAGCACGGCGTGGACTACCCCAAGCCGGGAACCAGCGCCTCCGCATCCGCCGACCGGTCATCGGCGGTGGCGTTGCGCAAGCCGGCGACGAGATGGGTGAGCGTCGCGTGCAGCGCTTTCGCCTCGCCAGGCTCCAGCGGCACGCTGCAGGCGAGCGCCAGGGACACATCCTTCGCGTGCGCACGCAACGCCTGGCCCCTGGCCGTCGGCTCGACTAGCACGCGGCGCTCATCGGCGGCATCGCGACGGCGGGTGACGAGCCCGCCCGCCTCCATCCGCTTGAGCAGCGGTGTCAGCGTCGCGGAATCGAGGCCCAGCGCCTCGCCAAGCGCGCCCACCGTGCTCGGTGCGTGCTCCCACAGCGCCAGCATGACCAGATATTGCGGATAGGTCAGGCCGAGCGGATCGAGCAACGGCCGATAGAGCTTGGTCATCAGCCCGCTCGCCGAATAGAGCGCGAAGCAGAGCTGTTGATCTAGTCGAGGCACCTTGACCGTCCCGACGGTCTCCGCCGGGGCGGCGCTGGTGTTCTTTGCGGTCTTTGTGGTCTTTCCCGTCATGCCGCCTTTACCGAAAGCGCCACCTCGACATTGCCCCGGATGGCGTTGGAATAGGGGCAGATCTTGTGTGCTTCCGATACAAGCGCTTCCGCGGCCGCCTGATCAAGGCCTTTCGTCTGGGCCGCGAGCGCGACGCCGAGCTTGAAGCCCTCGCCATTGGGAAGCAGGCTGACGGTGGAGGTTACCCCGGCATCGGTGAGCGGCAGCTTCTGTTTGCGCGCGACGAAGCGGATGGCGCTTTCGAAGCAGGCGGCGTAGCCGACGGCGAAAAGCTGCTCGGGATTGGTGGCGCCACCTGGCCCGCCGAGTTCCTTGGCCATCGCCAGATCGACCTTGAGCAGGCCGTCGGTGGTCTCGCCATGGCCGGCGCGGCCGCCGGTGACGTGAGCCTGTGTGGTGTAGAGTGCCATTGCAAATCTCCAATTATCTTGTACACGATTATTTAATGCACAAGATAATGCGTCGTCAATTGCCGGATGCTGTTTCCGGGGCTGAAAGCGTTCACAGTCTGGTGAAACGAAAAAAGGCGGCCGAAGCCGCCTTTTTGAATGGGATTTCCGAAAGCCTTATTCGGCCGGGGTCGCCTCGGCGGCCTTGGCTGCCTCAGCCTCGGCGGCGGCCTTCTTCTCGGCGGCTTCCTTGGCGGCCGTCTCAGCCGCCAGCGCCTGGGCGGCGGCGACCTTCTCGGCCTCGATGCGGGCCTTCTCGGCGTTCAGCGCGTCGCGCTCCTCATCGTTGAGCTTGCGGGCGCGCACGCCGGTGTTTTCCGAAATACGGGCCGACTTGCCGCGACGGTCGCGCAGGTAATAGAGCTTGGCGCGGCGCACCTTGCCGCGGCGCACGATCTCGACGCCCTCGACCATCGGCGAGAAGACCGGGAACACGCGCTCGACGCCTTCACCATAGGAGATCTTGCGGACGGTGAAATTTTCCTGGAAGCCGGAACCGGCGCGGGCGATGACGACGCCCTCATAGGCCTGGACGCGGGTGCGGGTGCCTTCGGTCACGCGGACCTGGACGCGCACGGTGTCGCCGGGCTGGAATTCGGGGAGCTTGCGCTTGGCTTCGATCTTGGCGGCCTGCTCGGCCTCGAGCTGACGGATGAGATCCATCTCAATAATCCACTTCTTGTTCTTCCGACAGTCAGAGCGTCCGACACTCGCCTTGCAGTTCCATTGACCGCTCGGCTATGTCCTTTGCCTCCGAGACATTCGTCTGCAAGACATCGGACAGGGGCGACTACACCGTCATTGTTGACGGGTCCGGCAGATTTTTCTTCCGGTTCGGCGCGCACATACAGCTATTTCAGCGCTTTGTCACGCCCGCGCACGAGTCTTTTTTGCCGGCATGGCACCATCGTAATCGCTTCGTGCCGGGTTGCGCCGGCCCTCGGGCCTTTCTAAGCCTGACATAACTGAGTTTTCCGCGGTGGCATTCCATGTCTGTCTTCGACGCCATCCTGCTGTTCCTGGCGGGCTTCCTGTCCGGCGCCGCCAATGCGGTTGCCGGCGGCGGCACCTTCGTCACCTTCGGCGCCATGACACTGGTCGGCGTGCCGCCGATCGTCGCCAACGCCACCTCCTCGGTCACGCAATTCCCGGGCTATATCACCTCCACGCTCGCCTACTGGACCGATATCCGCCACTTCTGGCGCGGTGCCCTGCTGCTGTGCCTGATCTCGGCGGCGGGTGCGCTGGCCGGCGCCTTCATCCTTCTGGCACTGTCCAACCCGTCCTTCCGCGCCCTGGTGCCGTGGCTGCTCTTGGGCGCGACCGCCCTGTTTGCCGCCGGGCCGTGGCTGAAGCCGGCGCCAAAACCCGATCATGAGGCGGCGGTCGGCTCGCTCGCCGGTTTGCTGGCACAGTTCGTCACCGCCATCTATGGCGGCTTCTTCGGCGCCGGCATGGGCGTGATGATGCTGGCGACGCTTGGCCTGACGCAGGCCGGCGACTACCACCGGCTGAACGCGCTGAAGAACATGCTGGCCGTGGTCGTCGCCGCGGTGGCGATCATCGTCTTCGTCTCGGGCGGTGTCGTCGCCTGGCCGCAGGCGATCGTCATGATTCCAGGCGGTGCGCTCGGCGGCTATGCCGGCGTCTGGATCGCCAAGCGCGTGCCGCAAAACGTGGTGCGCGGCTTCGTCGTCGCCGTCGGCCTGTTTTTGGCGTTTTACTATTTCGGCAAGGGCTGAGCGCCGAAGAGGTCCGGCCGCCGCTCCCTCGTCAGCTTCTCCGACTCCGCCCGCCGCCAGGCGGCGATCTTCTTGTGATTGCCGGAGATCAGCACTTGCGGAATCTCCCGCCCCTCGAATTCCTGCGGCCGCGTGTAGTGCGGATGTTCGAGCAAGCCATTCTCGAAACTCTCTTCCTCGCCGGACACCGCATTGCCCATGACGCCGGGCAACAGCCGCACCACCGCGTCGAGCAGCACGAGCGCCGCCGGCTCGCCGCCGGAGAGGATGAAATCGCCGATCGAAACTTCCTCCAATTCCCGAGCCTCGATCAGCCGCTGGTCGACGCCCTCGAAGCGGCCGCACAGGATGACGGCGCCCGGCCCGGCGGCAAGCTCGCGTACTCGTTCCTGGGTCAGCGGTTTACCGCGCGGGCTCATCAGAAGGCGCGGACGCGCATCGCCCGGCGGTGAGGCATGGTCGATGGCTTTGGCCAGGACATCGGCACGCATCACCATGCCGGCGCCGCCGCCGGCCGGCGTGTCGTCGACGGTGCGGTGCTTGTCGGTGGCGAAATCGCGGATCTGGATCGCCTCCAGCGACCAGGCCCCGGCTTCGAGCGCGCGGCCCGCCAGCGACAGGCCGAGCGCGCCCGGAAACATCTCGGGGTAGAGCGTCAGCACCGAGGCCTTGAATGTCACCGGTTGCCCCCGGCGTCGCGCGGCCCGCGCGGCCTGCCCTTCGGGTCGAAGTCTTCCTCGCGCGGCGCATCGCCATCCTCGTCCTCGACCAGCCCGGCCGCCACCGGGTCGACGCGGACAAAGCCCTCGGCGATCGACACGTCAGGCACGGCGGCCTGGGTGAACGGGATCAGCACGCCCTTGCGGCCGGCAAGCGTCACGTCGAGAATGTCGCCGCCGCCGAAATTATGCACCGCGACCACCTTGCCGAGCGCGGTGCCGGTGTCGTCGCGAACCTCCAGTCCGACCAGGTCGGCATGGTAGAACTCATCCTCCTCGCCATCGTCCGGCAGCATCGAGCGATCGACGAACAATTCCGTGCCGGCGAGCGCTTCGGCGGCATTGCGGTCGCTGATGCCCTTGAACCGCACCACGACGACGGTGTTGGCCGGCCTTATGTCCGTGATCTGGAAGGCGCGGCCGTCCCTGGCATAGAGCGGCCCATAATCGGCCAGCGCCATCGGATCGCCGGTGAAGGTCTTCACCCTGAGTTCGCCCTTGATGCCATGGGCGGCGCCGATCACGGCCATCTGGACAGGGTTTTGCGGCTTGCTCATCGCGAATATCCTTTGGCCTGCTCTAACCCCACGCGGCTGTCATTTCAATGACGCGCTCTTCACCGCTTCCTAACCCGGATACAAGAAAATGCCGCCATGCAGGAATTCCTCATCCCGGCGAAACCCGATCTCCAGGCGGCGCGTGAAAGCTGGCTGAAGATGCTCGCGCGTGAACGTCGCCTGTCACCCGAGACAGTGGAAGCCTATGAGCGAGACACGCGCCAGTTCCTGCATTTCCTCACCGGCCATTGCGGCGGCTCGCCCGGCGTTTCCGACATCGCCAATCTGCGTCCGGCCGATCTGCGCGGCTTTCTTGCCGCCCGCCGCAACGCCGGCGCCGGCGCCCGCACGCTGGGCCGAGGTCTGGCCGGCATCCGCTCACTGCTGCGTTTCCTCGAACGCCGTGGCCTGGTCAACGCCGCTGGCGCCGCCGCGCTGCGCGCGCCGCGCCAACCCAAATCGCTGCCAAAACCGCTGACGGCGAGCGACGCCAGACAGGTCGTATCGGTGGAAGGCCAGCTGGCCGAGGAGCCCTGGATCGCCGCCCGCAACGCCGCCGTGCTGACGCTGCTCTACGGCTCGGGCCTGCGCATTTCCGAGGCGCTCGGCCTCGCCGGCGCCGATCTGGCCTCGGAGGCCGACACCGTGCTGCGCGTCACCGGCAAGGGCGGCAAGACGCGGCTGGTGCCGGTGCTGCCGGTGGCGCTCAGGGCTATCACCGAATACCGCCGGCTCTGCCCCTACCATCTCGATCCCAAGGAACTCCTGTTTCGCGGCGCGCGCGGCGGCCCGCTCAACCCGGCCATCATCCAGCGCGACATGGCCAAACTGCGCTCGGCGCTCAACCTGCCCGACACCGCGACGCCGCACGCGCTGCGCCATTCCTTCGCCACGCACCTGCTCGGCCGTGGCGGCGATCTGCGCACCATCCAGGAACTGCTCGGCCACGCCAGCCTGTCGACGACGCAGATCTACACCGGCGTCGACACCGCAAGGCTGCTGGAAATCTACGAATCGGCCCATCCAAGGGCGTGACCTCTTCAATTTCGTGCCCCCAATTAACCGTTTTGCCGCTTTTCATCCTTAGAAAGGGGTCATGAAACGCGTCATTGCCATCGCCGACCGTGCAGCTTCCATCTCGCTGAAGCTGCTTGTCGCGCTCAACGTGCTGTTTTTCCTGTCCTTCCTGGCCGTCCTGCTGTTCGCGGCCGGCAGGGCGCATGCGGAAGTCCCGACCTGCAGCGGCGCCGACATGCTGTCGGCCCTGCAGAAGAGCAGCCCTGCCACCTACAGCAAGATCGAGGCGGAAGCCGCCGCCACGCTGAATGGCAAGGGCCTGTTGTGGAAGCTGGAGAAACCGGGCGAACAGCCCTCCTACCTGTTCGGCACCATGCACATGACTGACCCGCGCGTCACCACGTTGCCGCCCGAGGCACAGAAGGCCTTTGACGCCGCCGGCACCCTCATCATCGAAACCACCGACGTGCTCGACAAGCAGAAGATGATGACGGCGATGCTGAAGGAGCCGGACCTGATGATGTTCACCGACTCCACGACGCTGTCATCCTTGCTGAAGCCGGACGAAGCGGCGGCGATGAACGCCGCACTCGACGCGCGCGGCATCCCGCCGGCAACCGTCGCCAAGATGAAGCCGTGGATGCTGTCGGCGATGATGGCGCTGCCGGCCTGCGAACTCGCCCGCCAGTCCGGCGGGGCACCGGTGCTCGACGTCAAGCTGGCCGAGAGCGCCAAGGCGGCCGGCAAGCCGGTGGAAGGTCTGGAAACGGCCGAAAGCCAGTTGCGCGCCATGGCCTCGCTGCCGCTCGCCTTTCATATGAAGGGCCTGGTCGACACGCTGAAGCTCGGCGACAAGGTCAACGACATCAACGAGACCATGATCGTGCTCTACCAGCGCGGCGACACCGGCATGTTCTGGCCATTGTTCCGCGCCGCCATGCCGGACGAGCAGAACGATCCCTCGGGCTATGCCGCCTTCGAGGAAACCATGATCACCAGCCGCAACAAGGTGATGGTCGATCATGCCGGGCCGATCCTGGCCAGGGGCAACGCCTTCATGGCGGTCGGCGCGCTACACCTGCCCGGTCCCGAGGGACTGGTCGAGGATTTCCGCAAAGCCGGCTATACTGTCACCGCCGTCAATTGAGTCGGATGGCAGCGGGGGGACCAAAACGCCGCGTTTCCGGCGGTTTCCTTCGCCAGAGTGAAACCCATTCAACGGTTGCGCGTTGATGGCTATTGATTGATCATTTTCATCCACGGAGGACACTTTTATGGCGAATCCATCGAACGACACTCCCAGGCCAAGCGGCGGCGGCGGCGGCAGCCCCTGGCTGATTGCGCTGGTCGTCGTTATCCTGGCGATTGTCGCATATTACGTTTTCGGCAGAAGCGGCGAGCATCCGGCACCCGCCGAAGCGCCGGCGGCCAGCACACCGGCTCCCGCGCCAGCTCCGGCAGAACCGATGAAGCCCGCTGAACCGGCCAAGCCAGCAGAACCAGCTCCTGCTCCGGCACCCGCGCCCGCGCCGGCCCCTGCGCCCGCTCCGGCACCCGCGCCCGCACCAGCGCCTGCTCCAGCACCGGCCAACTGATCGACCCGGCACCAGATACCAACGGCCCGCTGAAATGCGGGCCGTTTTGTTTTGGGTGATGACCGTTGGGGGCCTTGGCAGCGGAGCAGAATTCCGCACCGCAGGAGCGCTCTGAAGCCACGGCATGGATCCCTTGGGCTGCGGACCAGCTCCAGGGGTCTGCGCCGCGTCGCTTCGCTCCTTGCTCCGCCATAGGACGACGAAGCGCTGGGCGCCCTCAGATATGGATCGGCTTGAAGAAGGTGGCCAGCGCCGCTTCCTTCACCGCTTCCGACATCGTCGGATGCGCATGGCAGGTGCGGGCGAGATCCTCCGACGAGCCGCCGAACTCCATCAGCACCGCCGCTTCGTGGATCATCTCGCCGGCGCCGAAGCCGACAATGTGCACGCCGAGCACGCGGTCGCTGGCCTTGTCGGCGAGGATCTTCACAAAGCCGTCCGTGTGCAGCATGGCGCGGGCGCGGCCATTGGCGCTGAAGGGGAATTTGCCGACCTTGTAGTCGATGCCGGCCTTCTTCAGCTCCTCCTCGGTCTTGCCGACCGAGGCGATTTCCGGACTGGTGTAGACGACGCTCGGAATGACCTCGTAGTTCACATGGCCCACCTGGCCGGCGATGGTTTCGGCCACCGCCACGCCCTCATCCTCGGCCTTGTGCGCCAGCATCGGCCCGGCGATGACATCGCCGATGGCATAGATGCCCGGCACATTGGTCTTGAGATGCCCGTCGGTCTTGACCCGGCCGCGCTCGTCGACCTCGACGCCCGCTTCCTTCAGCCCGAGACTGTCGCAATAGGCGCGGCGCCCGGTGGCGATCAGCACGACATCGGCAGCGATGGTTTCGGCGGCGCCACCCTTCACCGGCTCGAAGCTGACGGTCGCACCCTTCTTGGCCTTGGCGACGCCGGTGACCTTGGCGCCGAGCTTGAATTCGAAACCTTGCTTGGACAACAGCCGCTGGAACTGCTTGGAGACCTCGCCGTCCATGCCGCCGAGGATCGTGTCGAGGAACTCGACGACGGTGACCTTGGCGCCGAGCCGCGCCCAGACTGAGCCGAGCTCGAGCCCGATGACGCCGCCGCCGACCACCACCAGATGGCCGGGAACCTTGTCCAGCGCCAGCGCGCCGGTCGACGACACGATGATTTTCTCGTCGAAATCGACCTTGACGCCAGGAATGCCGGCGACGTCGGAACCGGTGGCGATGACGATGTTCTTGGTCTCGATCTCTTCGACCTTGCCCTCCTCGCCCGTCACCGACACCTTGCCGGCCGCCACCACCTTGCCGGTGCCGCGGAAGCTGTCGATCTTGTTCTTCTTGAACAGGAAGGCGACGCCGTTGACGTTGGACGACACCGTCGCGTCCTTGTGCGCCATCATCTTCTTCAGATTGAGCTTCGGCGCTGGTATCTCGACGCCCAGCGTGTCGAAGGAATGGCCGGCCTCGGCGAACATTTCGGAGGCATGAAGCAACGCCTTGGACGGGATGCAGCCGATGTTGAGGCAGGTGCCGCCGAAGGTCGCGTTCTTCTCGACCACCGCGACCTTCAGGCCGAGCTGTGCCGCCTTGATGGCGCAGACATAGCCGCCCGGTCCCGATCCGATGATAACGACGTCATAAGCCATGATACTGTCCTTCTGTTTTGAGCATGATGCCGAAAAGTGTGACGCGGTTTTCGGATAACATCATGCTCGAACTGCATGAGCGCTCAGCGGCCGCCGCTGACATTCAGGATCGCGCCCGTCGTATAGGACGCGGCGTCGGATAGAAGATAGAGAACCGCACCCGCGACTTCATCCGCGGTGCCGGCTCTTTTCATCGGCAGCGTGTCCTGGATCAGCGCCACCCTATCCGGCTGTCCGCCGGAAGCATGGATGTCGGTGTCGATGATGCCCGGCCGCACCGCATTGACGCGGATGCCTTCCAGCGCCACCTCGCGGGCGAGCCCGACGGTGAACGTGTCGATGGCGCCCTTGGAGGCGGCATAGTCGACATAATTGTCCGGCGCGCCCAGCACCGCCGCAGCCGATGAGATGTTGACGATGGCGCCGCCCTTGCCGCCATGGCGCGTCGACATGCGCTTGACCGCCTCGCGGCCACACAGAATGGAACCGACGACATTGATGCGCATCATGCGCTCGAGCCGTGCCGCGCTCATCTCCTCGACACGCGCCTTGGCGTCGACAATGCCGGCATTGTTGACGAAGGCGTCGAGCCGGCCATAGCTGCGGTCGACGGCCTCGAAGATGGAGATGATATCGGCCTCGCTGCCGACATCGCCCTTGACCGCGAAAGCCTCGCCGCCGGCCGCCTTGATTTCCCCGACCAGCGCATCAGCGGCAGCGTTGTTCGAGGCATAGTTGACCGCGACGCGATAGCCGGCCTTGGCCCCAAGCCGGCAGACGGCGGCGCCGATGCCGCGACTGCCGCCGGTGACCAGCAGCACCTTTTGCGCCTCGCTCATTCCTGGCATCCCTTCAGCGTGAACACATCCGACGGAACTTTCGAAAAGCCGCCGCCGCCGTAGGCCGGGGACTGACGCAGCGCCGGACCGAGATCCGGCAGGATCAGCGTCTTCGGCGCCTCGACGCCTTCCGCCGGCAAAAGCCCGATGCTGCCCTTGTCGTCGGACGTGTAGATGACGCCGTGCCAGGGGGTGCAGGCGGCGAGCTCGGCGCCGGTGGTGTCGCCCTCGGGGCATTTGTACATCAAGGAACCGTTCGGCCGTGCCACGCCTTCGTTCCACATGACGATGCCGTTCAGCACCACATTGTTGTCGAGGATCATGCGGAAACTGTTGGTGACAACAGCCGATGTGCCGGTCGGGGTAAAATCGATCTCGCTGCCGCTCTGGCCATCACCATAGACGGCGAGTTCGATCGAGCAGGCGGCATGCGCACTAGAATTCGCCGCCGTGAGAGCGGCCAAAAATCCGATTATGTGCGTAGTGGCGTTTGTCATCAGTTCGCCTGGTTGCTTTCTCGGCCGTCCGCGTTTTCGAGCACTTCGAAGTCCGTCATCAGGAGAAGTGGTTCGCCGGCTGTATCCAAACCCCAGAAGGACTTATACGTGCCGTCACCGAAGCCAGTGTCGAACATGGCGACATTGAGCGGGTTCCCATCAATCGGATGATCCATGCCAAACCTGTCGAGAGAACACGCAACGTCAGCAAGATAGTCGTCGAGTTCCTCCAGATCGGTCATCGGCGTGAGGACCGACTTGTCCATGAAAGATGCAACCGCGTCATCGACGATAAACTCAAACTCGTAGGCCGATGGGCGATCGCGAGCGAAGGTGGCCAATTCCCAGCGAGCCGGCAAGCCGGAGCCAAACCGCAAGACGGCTGCCGCAACCCGGCCTTGCGACTCAAGCACGGTCACCGGGTAGCGTCCCGGTCTGACCCTGCGGCTAAACACAGGCCGTTCCAGCCCGGTGATAAGCGGATCGCAAGCGATGATTTCGCCAGTCGGTAGCTCAAGCTCGCCGACCGTAGCGATGGTGATCTTCCGCTCCGCCATCTCGGCTTCGCTTAGGGCGAAGACGCCGAGATTGCTGCTAACCTCCGAGGCGTCCCAATCGGCGGGCGAAGCGACCACAGGCAAATCGGAGAAAAGCCAGGCACGTCCACGCCGAAACAATCGGCGTAAGGTATCCGGCCAGCCGCTCATTGCGGATCAGCCCCGCTCACAGATCGAGCACCAGCCGTTCCGGATCCTCCAGGCTTTCCTTGACGCGCACCAGGAAGGTCACGGCTTCCTTGCCGTCGACGATGCGGTGGTCGTAGCTGAGCGCCAGATACATCATCGGCCGGATAACGATCTGGCCGCCGACCACGACAGGCCGGTCCTGGATCTTGTGCATGCCCAGGATGCCCGACTGCGGCGCATTGAGGATCGGCGTCGACATCAGCGAGCCGTAGACGCCGCCATTGGAAATCGTGAAGGTGCCGCCCTGCATGTCGGCGACCGACAGCTTGCCGTCGCGCGCGGCGATGCCCAGCCGGCCGATCTCCTTCTCGATCTCGGCGATCGACATCTGGTCGGCGTCGCGCACGACCGGCACGACAAGGCCCTTCTCGGTGCCGACGGCGACGCCGACATGGGCAAAGTTCTTGTAGATGATGTCGGTGCCGTCGATCTCGGCATTGACCGCCGGGATTTCCTTCAGCGCGTGGGTGACGGCCTTGGTGAAGAAGCCCATGAAGCCGAGCTTCACGCCGTGCTTCTTCTCGAACACGTCCTTGTACTTGGTCCGCAGCGCCATCACCGCCGACATGTCGACCTCGTTGAAGGTGGTGAGCATGGCGGCGGTTGACTGCGCTTCCTTCAGCCGGCGCGCGATGGTCTGGCGCAATTTGGTCATACGCACGCGCTCTTCGCGCGAGGCATCGTCGCCGGAAGATGGCGCGCGCGCGACGATCGGTGCCGGCGCCGCCTTCGGCGTCTCGGCCGGCTGCGACGGCGCACCCTTGGCGATGGCGTCGAGCACGTCGCCCTTCAGCACCTGGCCGCGCTTGCCCGAACCGGAAACCTGGTCGACCGACAGATTGTGCTCGGCGATCAGCTTTGCCGCCGCCGGCGCCGGCGGCATGCTGCGCGGCTCGATGGAACCGGCATCGCCGGCGACCTTGGCGGTTTCGGCGGCGGCCTGCTTGCTGGTCGAAGCCGCATCCGGCGACGAGGCCTGAGCCACGGCCTGCGGCTTGGTCGCCGGCGCGGTGGCGCCACCTGCCGAGATCGAGCCCAGCAACGCGCCGACACCGACGGTCTCGCCTTCCTTTGCGACGATTTCGCCCAGCGTGCCGGCGGCGGCGGCCGGAACTTCCACCGTCACCTTGTCGGTTTCGAGCTCGACCAGCGGCTCGTCGACGGCAATGGCATCGCCGACCTTCTTGAACCATTTGCCGATGGTCGCCTCGGTGACGGATTCGCCGAGAGTGGGAACGCGGATTTCGGTAGCCATTGTGCCTGTCCGTTTCTGTCGGTTCTGTTCTTTATTCGCCGAGCGCGTCTTCGAGCAAGGCGGCGAGCTGGGCAAGGTGCTTGGACATCAATCCGGTCGCCGGCGACGCGGCCGCCGGCCGGCCGGTGTAGCGCACCCGCTGATGCTTGGCGTCGATATGCGCCAGCACCCATTCCAGATACGGGTCGATGAACGACCAGGCGCCCATGTTCTTGGGCTCCTCCTGGCACCACACCATCTCGGCGTTGCGGAAGCGTGACAGTTCGGTGATCAGCGCCTTGGCCGGGAAAGGATAGAGCTGTTCGACGCGCAGCAGATAGATGTCGTTGATGCCGCGCTTCTCGCGCTCCTCGTAGAGGTCGTAATAGACCTTGCCCGAACACAGTACGACGCGGCGGATCTTGGAGTCCTTGGTGAGCTTGATCGGCTGGTTGGGCAGCAGCTGCGCGTCGTCCCACAACAGCCGGTGGAACGAGCTTTCGCCGGAGATTTCCGGCAGCGTCGACACCGCCCGCTTGTGGCGCAGCAGCGACTTCGGCGTCATCAGGATCAACGGCTTGCGGAAGTCGCGCTTCAGCTGCCGGCGCAGGATGTGGAAGTAGTTGGCCGGCGTGGTGCAGTTGGCCACTTGCATATTGTCTTCGGCGCAAAGCTGCAGGAAGCGCTCCAGCCTGGCCGAGGAGTGTTCGGGACCCTGGCCTTCATAGCCATGCGGCAAGAGACAGACGAGGCCCGACATTCTGAGCCACTTGCGCTCGCCCGACGAGATGAACTGGTCGAACACCACCTGGGCGCCGTTGGCGAAGTCGCCGAACTGCGCTTCCCACAAGGTCAGCGCCTTTGGCTCGGCCAGGCTATAGCCATATTCGAAGCCCAGCACCGCCTCTTCCGACAGCATCGAGTTGATGACTTCGTAGCCGGCCTGCGCCGCCGACAGGTTGTTGAGCGGGATGTAGCGGGTCTCGTCGCGCTGGTCGTAGAGCACCGAATGGCGCTGCGAGAAGGTGCCGCGCTCGGAATCCTGCCCCGACAGGCGGATCGGATTGCCGTCGAGCAGGATGGCGCCGAAAGCCAGCGCCTCGGCCGTCGACCAGTCGATGCCTTCACCGGACTCGATCGCCTCACGGCGGTTTTCGAGGAAGCGGATGATGGTCTTGTGCGCCTCGAAACCCTTCGGCACCTCGGTCAGCTTCTTGCCGATTTCCTTCAGCGTCTTGACCGGCACGGCGGTCTTGCCGCGCCGCTGTTCGTCCTGGTTGTCGGCCGTGCGCAGGCCCGACCAGGCGCCGTCCAGCCAGTCGGCCTTGTTGGGCTTGTAGCTCTGGCCGACTTCCCACTCGGATTCCAGATGCGCGCGCCAGTCGGCCTTCAGCTGGTCGAGCTCGGCCTGGGTGATGTGACCCTCGGCGATCAGCCGGTCGCCATAGATCTGTACCGTCGTCTTATGGGTGCGGATGTTGCGGTACATGATCGGCTGGGTGAAGGCCGGTTCGTCTCCCTCATTGTGGCCGAAGCGGCGGTAGCAGAACATGTCGACCACGACCGGCTTGTGGAACTTCATGCGGAATTCGATCGCCACCTTGGTGGCGTGGACCACGGCTTCCGGATCGTCGCCATTGACGTGGAAGATCGGCGCCTCGATCATCTTGGCGACGTCGGACGGATAGGGCGACGAGCGCGAGAAGCGCGGATTGGTGGTGAAGCCGATCTGGTTGTTGATGATGAAGTGCAGCGTGCCGGCGACGCGGTGGCCGCGCAGGCCGGACAGGCCGAGGATTTCGGCGATCACGCCCTGGCCGGCGAAGGCGGCGTCGCCGTGCAGCAGCAGCGGCAGCACCTTGGCGCGCTCCTCCAGCGGCACGATCTCCTCGCGGCTGCGGCCGAACAGATAGTCCTGCTTGGCGCGCGCCTTGCCCATCACCACCGGGTCGACGATTTCCAGATGCGACGGGTTGGCCGTCAGCGACAGATGCACCTTGTTGCCGTCGAACTCGCGGTCCGACGAGGCGCCGAGATGGTACTTGACGTCGCCCGAGCCCTCGACCTCGTCGGGGGCGGCCGAACCGCCCTTGAACTCGTGGAAGATGGCGCGGTGGGGCTTGGCCATCACCTGGCTGAGCACGTTCAACCGGCCGCGATGCGCCATGCCGAGCACGATCTCCTTCATGCCGAGCTGGCCGCCGCGCTTGACGATCTGCTCCAGCGCCGGGATCAGCGCCTCGCCGCCGTCGAGGCCGAAGCGCTTGGTGCCCTTGTACTTGACGTCGATGAACTGCTCGAAGCCTTCGGCCTCGACCAGCTTCTGCAGGATCGCCTTCTTGCCGGTGGTGGTGAAGGAGATTTCCTTGTCGGCGCCCTCGATGCGCCCCTGGATCCAGGCCTTCTCCTCGGGGTCCGAGATGTGCATGAACTCGACGCCGAGCGTCGAGCAATAGGTGCGGGTCAGGATCTCCAGCATCTGCCGGATGGTGCCGAATTCGAGCCCCAGCACATTGTCGAGGAAGATCGGCCGGTCGTAGTCGGCTTCGGTGAAGCCGTAATTTTCCGGCGACAGTTCGTTGTAGTCCTCGAGCGGCTTCGCGATGCCGAGCGGGTCGAGATTGGCGTGCAGATGGCCGCGCATGCGGTAGGCGCGGATCATCATGATGGCGCGCACCGAATCACGCGTCGCCTGGTGCACGTCGGCGTCTGAAAGCACGATGCCGTTGGTGACCGCCTTGTCCTTGACCTTCTTTTCCAGGTGCTTCTCGACGATGCCCCAATTGCCGTCGAGCGCCGACACCAATTCGCCATTGGCCTGCAGCGGCCAGGACGGCTTGGCCCAGGAAGCGCCCTTGGCGTTCCTGCGCACATCGCCGGCATCGTCCTTCAGCCCGGCGAAAAACTCCTGCCATTCGGGATTGACCGAGGCGGGATCGTCCTCATAGGCGGCATAGAGCGCGTCGATGTAATCGGCGTTGCCGCCATAGAGGAACGAGGTGAGCGAGAACTGGTCGTTGGCCTGATCTTGTCTTGCCATGTCGTTTCAGCGGAGCCTGGCTCCGTCTCCTTACGTTTGCGGCAGCGCCGCGATAGTGGGCGATTCACCCGCCCTTCTTGTCCCCTCAAAGCCAACGAACCGCCGTCGGCTCTCATTCCAAAACCGACGCTCAGCCCTTGATGGCTTCAACCAACGTCGTGCCAAGCCGCGCCGGTGACGGCGAGACCTTGATGCCGGCCGATTCCATGGCCGCGATCTTGTCCTCGGCGCCGCCCTTGCCACCGGAGATGACCGCGCCGGCATGACCCATGGTGCGGCCGGCCGGCGCCGTGCGTCCGGCGATAAAGCCGGCCATCGGCTTCTTGCGGCCACGCTTGGCTTCGTCCTTGAGGAACTGCGCGGCGTCTTCCTCGGCCGAACCGCCGATCTCGCCGATCATGATGATCGACTTGGTCTCGTCGTCGGCCAGGAACATCTCGAGCACGTCGATGAACTCGGTGCCCTTGACCGGGTCACCACCGATGCCGACGGCCGTGGTCTGGCCGAGGCCGACATTGGTGGTTTGGAACACGGCCTCATAGGTAAGTGTTCCCGAGCGCGAAACAACGCCGACCGAGCCCTTGCGGAAGATGTTTCCGGGCATGATGCCGATCTTGCATTCGTCAGGCGTGAGAACGCCCGGGCAGTTCGGCCCGATCAGCCGCGAGGTCGAGCGATCGAGCCGCGCCTTGACCTTGACCATGTCCATCACAGGAATGCCTTCGGTGATGCAGATGATCAGCGGGATCTCCGCCTCGATCGCTTCCAGGATCGCTTCGCCGGCACCCGCCGGCGGCACGTAGATGACCGACGCGTTGGCGCCGGTCCTTGCCTTGCCCTCGGCGACTGTGGCGAAGATCGGCAGGCTCTCACCCTTCGACCCGGTCCAGGTCTCGCCGCCCTTCTTGGGATGGATGCCACCCACCATCTTGGTGCCGTGATAGGCCAGCGCCTGTTCGGTGTGGAACGTACCGGTCTTGCCGGTCAGGCCCTGCACCAGCACCTTGGTGTTCTTGTCGACGAGAATGGACATCGGAGCCCTTTTCTAAAAACTGTTGATCGAGGAAGGCGAGACGCGCCGATAGACGCCACTCACCATGTCTTGCCAGCCATCGCTGCCAGCGGCTTTGAAATGCAGTCGCATGCGGTAGGTGTCGGCGTCGTCGAAAATATACGTCACGCGCGCCGCGCCGCGCGGCGACGACCGCTCCAGATCGAGCTCGCTGCCGTTCCACGTTCCCGTGGCCGGCGAGGCCGGCACAAAGCCCATCGAATCGAACTGGTGCATGGTGACGCGGCGGTTCGGCTGGTCGAAGCCGAACACATTGTGCGAACCGAAGGAAATCGTGCCGTCGCGGCGCTGGCGATAGCGCTGCACCACGAACAGGCCGCCGAACTGCGCCTCCGCCAGAACTTCGGACGTCGCCTTGCCGGCATCGGTCCACCGCGTGGCCGCGACCTCTTCCTCGCCGCGCCACGCGCCGACCAGCACCTGCAGGCGCTGGTGATCGGCGGAAAGCGAGGAGAAGGAGGCCGCGTTCATCGGTCAGAGCCGCTTCAGGTCGGTGACGGTAAGGTCGCTCTTGGCGTTGCCGGTATTGAGCGTAGTCGCCGGCTCGAACATCAGCACCACCGGCTCGGCGGTCAGCGAACGCGGCCGGTGCTCGACACCGCGCGGCACGACGATGAAATCACCCTCGCCGAGCTCGACCGGACCGTCGCGGAAATCGATGGCGATGCGCCCGCGCAGCACGAGGAAGGCTTCGTCCTCATTGTCATGCGCATGCCAGTCGAAGGTTGCGCCGAATTTGGCGACTTTGGCCTGGCTGTCATTGACGTCGCCGGCGATATGCGGGTCGAAGACCTTCTTGATCTTCGCGTCCGCTGCCTCGACCAGGTTTATCTTGCGTGGAGGCATGGCTATCGACCTCTACCTTGTTCTGTTTTCAAGCTGGGCATCGTTGCTTTCCGTGAACGACAGCGCCGATCCACTGGCCTTTGGCCTCGCGCATCGTCACCAGTTGAATGGACAAATCACCGTCGGCGGTCTTGAGCACCCCGAGGGAGTCGGGATCCTTATCCGGCTGGAATCTGCTGCCATACTTGGAAAGCAGTCTCTGCAGGATCATATTGGCCGCCAGCTTCGGCTTGTCTGTGCCAAATGAAACCAGGCAATCGCACTGGCCGTCCACATTCCTGATCGAGGCGACGATTTCCGTGGCTTTGTAAACCTGGCGCCCGTTGGAGTCCGTCCTAAAGCCGTTCCCATGAGCGGTCGCGGTGAACCTGCCGAAGCTGGGCGCCGTTGCCGGACACAAACTCATAAACAGGTTCACTCTTATCCCAATCCAGGCGGGCGACGCCGGATCTTGGGCCGAACGTGCCGGGCCAGCCCAAAAGGCCATGCCGGTTAGCGCTATGGCCAGAAGGAGCCGCATCAGCCGCCCTTAACCGCCTTGACGATCTTCTTGGCCGCGTCGTCGAGATCGTCCGCCGACACCACGTTCAGGCCGCTGTCGTTGATGATCTTCTTGCCGAGTTCGGCATTGGTGCCTTCCAGGCGCACCACCAGCGGCACTTCCAGGCCGACTTCCTTGACCGCGGCGATCACGCCCTCGGCGATGATGTCGCACTTCATGATGCCGCCGAAGATGTTGATCAATATGCCTTTGACCGCCGGATCCCTGGTGATGATCTTGAACGCCGCCGTCACCTTCTCCTTCGACGCGCCGCCGCCGACATCGAGGAAGTTGGCGGGCTCGGCGCCATAGAGCTTGATGATGTCCATCGTCGCCATGGCAAGGCCGGCGCCATTGACCATGCAGCCGATATTGCCGTCGAGCGCGACATAGGCGAGGTCGTATTTCGACGCCTCGATCTCCTTCTCGTCCTCTTCGGTGGTGTCGCGCAGTTCGAGCACGTCGGGGTGGCGGAACAGCGCGTTGTTGTCGAACGACACTTTGGCGTCGAGCACGCGCAGCCGGCCGTTCTTCATGACGATCAGCGGATTGACCTCGAGCAGGCTCATGTCCTTCTCGACGAAGGCTTTGTAGAGGATCGGGAAAAGCGTGCCGCCATCCTTGGCCGCGTCGCCGTCGAGCTTCAGCGCGCCGTTGAGCGCCTTCACGTCATCCGCCGTGACGCCCTTTTCCGGATCGATGGCGACAGTGATGATCTTTTCCGGCGTGTCGTGCGCGACCGCCTCGATGTCCATGCCGCCTTCGGTCGACACGACGAAAGCGATGCGGCCGACCGAGCGGTCGACCAGGATCGACAGATAAAGCTCGCGCTCGATGTCGGCGCCGTCCTCGATATAGAGGCGGTTGACCTGCTTGCCGGCCGGGCCGGTCTGCTTGGTCACCAGCGTGTGGCCGAGCATCTCGTTGGCGTTGGCGACGACGTCGGCGACCGACTTCGCCAGCCGCACGCCGCCCTTGGCGTCGGGCGACAGTTCCTTGAACTTGCCCTTGCCCCGGCCGCCGGCATGGATCTGGCTCTTCACCACATAGAGCGGGCCGGGCAGCGCCTTGGCGGCGGCTTCCGCCTCGCTTGCCTTGAACACTTGCACGCCTTCGGCCACCGGCGCGCCAAAGCTCTTCAGCAGCGCCTTGCCTTGATATTCATGGATGTTCATCGGGAACTATCTCCAGGTCGTTTTGCCGGGGTGGACGTTTTGGCGGGATTTACTTCGAGGCGAGCTGCGGCGCGATCTTGACGCAGGCCTCGGTCAGGCCCTGCACGGTCGCCACCGAACTGTCGAACATTTTCTGTTCGCTCTTGTTGAGGTCGATCTCGATGATGCGCTCGACGCCGCCGGCGCCGATCACCACGGGAACGCCGACATAGGTGCCCTTGACGCCATACTGGCCGGAGAGGTGGGCCGCGCAGGGCAGCACGCGCTTCTTGTCCTTGAGATAGGCTTCGGCCATCGAAATCGCCGAGGCCGCCGGCGCGTAGTAGGCCGAGCCGGTCTTGAGCAGGCCGACGATCTCGGCGCCGCCGTCGCGGGTGCGCTGCACGATCTGGTCGAGCTTCTCCTTCGAGGTCCAGCCCATCTTGACGAGGTCTGGCAGCGGGATGCCCGACACCGTCGAATAGCGGATCATCGGCACCATGGAATCACCATGGCCGCCAAGCACGAAGGCGGTGACGTCCTCGACCGAGACCTTGAATTCCTCGGCCAGGAAATAGCGGAAGCGCGCGCTGTCGAGCACGCCGGCCATGCCGACGACATGGGTCTTGGGCAGGCCCGAAAACTTCTGCAGCGCCCACACCATGGCGTCGAGCGGGTTGGTGATGCAGATGACGAAAGCCTTGGGCGCGTATTTCTTCAGTCCGGCGCCGACCTGTTCCATGACCTTGAGGTTGATGCCCAGCAGGTCGTCGCGGCTCATGCCCGGCTTGCGCGGCACGCCGGCGGTGACGATGCAGACGTCGGCGCCCTCGATGCCGGCATAGTCGTTGACGCCGGTCAGCCGGGAGTCGAAACCATCGACAGGCGACGACTGCGCGATATCGAGCCCCTTGCCTTGCGGAATACCCTCGGCAATATCGAACAGCACCACGTCGCCGAGGTCCTTGAGGCCGATCATGTGGGCCAGCGTGCCGCCGATCATGCCCGAGCCGATAAGCGCTATCTTGTTGCGTGCCATGTGAGGATGTTTTCCCTTTGTCTGTGACTGCGCCCAAATCTTTGACGACTTGATGACGGTGTCGAGGAAGAGGCCGGAATGCCGAGGAAACCCGCGAGATTTCGCCGCACCCAATAGCCTCCGGGCGAGATAAATTCAAACGATTATTTTGGAGTGAACATTTTCAATCGGTTAGATGGATTGGGATTTACGTAAACGTCAAAGTTTGTAAGCCGACTTGGAGAAATCTACACAATGAGTATGGAGATCGTAAGGCTTGAAGCCGGCGATGACGCCCTTGTGATGCGGATCGCCGAGGATGTGTTCGACGAGCCTGTCAGGCCGGACCGGTTGGCAGCCTATCTCAACCAACCCGGCCATTTCATGGTCGTGGCCCTCGCCAATGGCGTGGTCGTCGGGCAATGCGCCGCCGTCATCCACCGCCATCCCGACAAAGTTGCGGAACTTTATATAGATGAGGTCGGCGTATCGCCCGAATTCCAGCGCCAGGGGATCGCGCGCAGAATGCTCGACGCGATGTTCGCGATCGGCAGGGAGAATGGCTGCGAGGAGGCCTGGGTCGGCACCGAAGCCGACAATCTTCCGGCCCGCGCGCTTTATGAATCGCGCAAGGAGCCGCATGGGGAAGCGGAGAGTTTCGTCATGTATGCGTACAGGCTTTAGCGGCCGGGGTCTTCGCCCTGCTTTGCGTTCCTCTGCCTAGGGCGACGAAGGCAGGGCCTGAGCCAGCGGCACATCCGGCGCCGCCTTCACCTTCCGCCGCTCCGCCCAGTCCTCCAGCCAGTCACGGCTTTGCATCTCGATCAGGCGTGAAGCGGTGCGTTCGAACTCGAACACCTCGACGCCGCGTTTTGCCACATAAAGCTCTGGTGGCGGCGCATCGGCGCTCACCACCAGCCGCACATGATGATCGTAGAGCGTGTCGATCAACAGGATGAAGCGCTTGGCCTCGTTGCGCTTGCCTTCGCCCAGCACCGGGACGTGGTCGATGAAGACGGTCGAGAAACGTCCTGCGATCGCCAGGAAATCGCGCGCGCCGAGCGGTTTTTCGCAGAGATCGGCGAAGGAAAACCGCGCCGCGTCGCCGGCGGCGGCCGGCACCGGAACCTGGCGGCCCTTCAGCGTCAACGAGGTCGCGGCTGTCGGCGCGCCGCGCGTCATCGTCCGCCAGGCCTCGTCGAGCGTCCGGTCGGCCGCCGCATCGGCCGGCGTGACATAGACCGGCGTGCGGGCGAGCTTCTCGAGCCGGTAATCCTTGTCGGTGTCGAGCGACAGCACCTGCGCGTGCCGCTCCAGAATGCCGATGAACGGCAGGAACAGCTGGCGGTTCAGCCCATCGCGGTAAAGATTTTGCGGCGCCACGTTCGAGGTGGCGATCAGCACGACGCCGTTGGCGAACAGCGCCGAAAACAGCCTGGACAGGATCATCGCGTCGGCGATGTCGGTGACCGAGAATTCGTCGAAGCACAGCACCCAGGCTTGCTCGGCCAGGGCTTTTGCCACCGGCGGGATCGGATCGTCTTCTTTGACGTCGCCATTCTTGCGCGCCTGGCGGTGCTTCTGGATGCGGTCCTGCACATCGGCCATGAAGTCGTTGAAATGGACGCGGCGCTTGCGCCGGACCGGCAGCAGCTCGAAGAACATGTCCATCAGCATGGTCTTGCCGCGGCCGACGCCGCCATGGATGTAGAGGCCTTTGACCGCCTCATGCGTCTCGCGCTTGCGGGCAAACAGCCAGCCCAGCGCGCTGGACTTGTGCGCCAGCCGCTTGGCCGAGATCTCGTCGGTCAGCCGGTCGAGCGCGGCGGCGATCCGCTCCTGCGCAGGATCGCGTCCGATCGCGCCGGTTTCCACCAGGTGGTCGTAGCGCTGCCTGACGGTCGCATGGGTCTGGAGGCCGTCACGCAGATGCATCGGTCACGTCGTTTGTTCAGAGCAGGAATGCTCCAAGGAAACTAGGTGTGTCGAGATTCAGGTCAGGCCGAACCGAGAATGGCGGCTTTCGAGAACCGGAGCGGAGCGTACTTAAAGTACGTGAGCACCGGAAGCGCAGAAACCCGCCGTTCGCAGGCCGGCATCACCTGAATATCGGCATACCTGGCTTACCTTGTAAGCGAAATCGGTTGACCGTTGGAAGTCTGGCCGTCGAATTTCGAGCCGCCCGACGAATAGAGCCGCGCCAGCGACCCGCCATTCTCATCGTAAAGCGTCAACTGCTTGCCGGCGACGTTCCACGACTTGATGCCGTCGATCGGGGCCGGGCAATGCAGCGGCCCTGCGCGGAAGCCGGCGCCGAACTTGGTCTGCGGCGTCGCGATCTTGCAGCTCTGCCCGGAAACGCTGGCATTCCAGACGCCGGCGACGGCTGCCGCGCTGAGATCCGCGGCCCCGGCGGGCGCCTGGCCGTCCGGCGGCAAGGACGCCACCTGCGTGTTCCCCGGAGCGGTCGGGAACTTCGACGGGTCGGTGGTGCCGGGCGAGGCCGGCGGCGGCAGCTGATTGGAGGTCACCTGGCCGGCCGGCGCCGGCTGCAGAGGCGCCGGTTGCTGGTCGTCCATCGACGAGAAGCGCGAGGTCGAGCAACCGCTCGCAACGAGCGCCGCCAGCGATACGGCCACAAGACCGCTTTTCGAAAAATTCATTACAACCTCCGTCGGATCCGGCTGGGGGGAAGCCGTCCGCGCAATATCACCCTCCACCAAGATGGAGAAGGTGGCGAAATTTCAACCCGATATGGTTAAAATAGGGTTTGCGGCAAGATTGTTGCAAATTTATCGCAATCTCGACCTGCCAAGTCCGGTCGTCGCTTAAGTCCGTGGAGTTCGGCCGCGACCACGCATTCGCCTGCAAATGCTTGCGCCAACCGCCGCAACGCCTATGTCTAGGAGCCGAACCCCGCTGGAGCATACCTTGGCCGCCAGAAAGAAAGCCGCCAACCGCTATTACAGCGGTCCGCCCAGCGACCATTTCGATGGCACCTTGTTCTTCAACCCCGGCGGCCGGATGCCCGGCCGCTTCACCGATCTCATGAAATGGCAGCTCAACGGCCAGCGTGCGAAATGGCCGGCAACCAGCCCGAGCCCCTTTCCGCTGGCGAGGCCGGCCGCTATGGTCGAAGGCACCGACCTTACTGTAACCATGGTCGGCCATTCGACCTTGCTCATCCAGACGGCCTGGCTGAACATCCTCACCGACCCGGTCTGGTCGCAACGCACCTCGCCGTTTTCCTTCGCCGGGCCAAAACGCGTCAATGCGCCAGGCATCGCCTTCGACGATCTGCCGCCGATCGACCTCGTGCTGGTAAGCCACAACCATTATGACCATCTCGACCTCGTCACGCTGAAGCGGCTGAAGGAAAGAGACGATCCGCTGGTGGTGACGCCGCTCGGCAATGATGTGCTGATCGGCGAGGTGGTTCCCGGCATGCGGCTGACGGCGCATGACTGGGGCGACAGGGTCGACATCGGCGACCGCACCGCCGTCCACATCGAGCCGGCGCATCACTGGTCGGCGCGCGGCGCCCGCGACCGGCGCATGGCACTGTGGGCCGGCTTCGTCATCGAGACGCCGGGCGGCAAACTCTATTTCGCCGGCGATACCGGCTTCCATGACGGCATCAACTACCGGCTGATGGCGGACAAACATGGCGGCTTCCGCTTCGCCATTCTGCCGATCGGCGCCTATGAGCCACGCTGGTTCATGGCGCCGCAGCACCAGAACCCGCAGGAAGCGGTGCAAGGCATGAAGCTATGCAAGGCCGCCTTCGCCGCCGGCTGCCACTGGGGCACATTCCAGCTCACCGACGAACCGATGGACGAGCCCGTCCGCAAACTGGCTGAGGCCCTTGAGGCCGAGGGCCTGCCGCCGGAGCGCTTTCGCGCCTTGCAACCCGGCGAGGTCTGGAACGTGCCGGAGATCGAGCACGGTTGAAGTCTGCATTGGCCATTTACGGCACCATCATTTTCGCCGATGGTCCGCCCAGCAGAAAAAGGGGAATGCAGATGAAATCCATGCTTGCAGCGCTGATGGTGCTGGCAATCTCGATGCCGGCGGCTTTCGCGGGCGAAATCACGGATCGCGCCGCCGAGGCCGAAAAGGCGCTGCAGGCAGGCGACGGAGCCGGCGCGCTGGAGAAATTCCGCGGCGCCGAGGAGGCCTTGTGGCAAGCGATGCCGCTCGCCGTGCAGAATGTCAAACAGGTCGATTCGGCCGGCGGCTTCGGCATCTACAGCGAGCGTGCCAATCAGATCTACAAGCCAGGCGAGAAGGTCGTGCTCTATATGGAACCGGTCGGCTACGGCTATGGGTCGGACGGCCTGGGCAACAGCCAGATCGCGCTTTCCGTCGACCTCACCGTGCTCTCCGACTCGGGCGAAGCTCTGGGTACCTTCGAGAAAATCGGCAGCGTTCAGGTCGCTTCCCGCTCGCACAACCGCGAACTCTTCTTCAAGCTCGACCTGTCGCTCGATGGACTGCCGCCCGGCAAATATAAATGCAACTTCCTCATGCATGACCAGAATTCGACCAAGACGGCGCCGTTCAGCACCGATATCGAGATCGCTGGGTAGGTTTTCCGCTGACATCGCCTCGCAAACCGCGGGAACCCAGACACGACAGCCGCGTTCTTAATGCGGTTACAAATCTGTCGGTTTGCGAGGCATTCCCATGATCAGATGGATCATCATCCTGCTCATCATCGCCGCCGCGGCGAGCCTGCTCGGCATGCCGGCGCTGGCTGGAGCCGCCGCCACAGGCGCGCGCATCCTCATCGGCATCGTTCTCATCATCTTCCTGCTGGTGGTGCTAGGCATCTTTGCCGTGACTTAATCCCGGCGTCTTCGCCGTGACTGAACACGCCTGCGCACTGGTAATTCCCGCCCGTTTCCGCCATATAGCGCCAAACGGACACGGAATTTCGCGGAGCAATGGCAAGCACTGCCCCTTTCGCCAAGATGAACGGCATCGGCAACGAGATCATCGTCGCCGATATGCGCGGCCGTGCCGATCGGGTGACGGCGGCCGCCGCCCTTGCGCTGAACGCCGATGCCGCGACCCGCTTCGACCAGATCATGGCGATCCATGACGCGAAGACGCCCGGCACCGCCTACTATGTCGACATCCTGAATTCCGACGGCACCAGTGCGCAGGCCTGCGGCAACGGCATGCGTTGCGTCGTCCAGGCGCTCGCCGCCGAGACCGGCCAGAAGATCTTCACCTTCGAGACCCGCGCCGGCATTCTCAACGCCAGGGAACATGCCGACGGCACGATCTCGGTCGACATGGGCATGCCGCGTTTCGGCTGGCAGGAGATTCCGCTGGCCGAGGAGTTCCGCGACACCCGCATGATCGAATTGCAGATCGGCCCGATCGACGCGCCGGTGCTGCATTCGCCCTCCGCCGTGTCGATGGGCAATCCGCACGCCATCTTCTGGGTCGACCGCGATGTCTGGTCCTATGAGCTCGAACGTTTCGGCCCGCTGCTCGAAAACCACCCGATCTTTCCCGAGCGCGCCAACATCACCATTGCACAGGTGACCTCGCCCGAGAGCATGATCATCCGCACCTGGGAACGCGGCGCCGGCCTGACCAAGGCCTGCGGCTCCGCCGCCTGCGCATCGGTGGTGGCCGCGGCCCGCACCAGGCGCACCGGCCGCAGCGTCAGCCTTTTGACGCCCGGCGGCGGCACGCTGCATGTCGAATGGCGCAAAGACGACCACGTCATCCTGACCGGTGCCGCCGAGTGGGAATTTTCCGGCAGCTTCGACCCCTCGACCGGCACCTGGGCCCGCGACACCGAAAGCGCGGCCTGATGTCGGTTGCTCTGTCCAGGAGCCCGGACTTCGACGGCTCCCTTTCCGAGGCCCCCAGCCGCATTGACGTGGTTACCTTCGGCTGCCGGCTGAACACCTATGAAGCCGAGGTGATGCGGCGCGAGGCCGAAAGCGCCGGTCTCGGCGCGCTGCAGGGCGGCGCGGTGATCTTCAACACCTGCGCCGTCACCGGCGAGGCGGTGCGCCAGGCCAAACAGGCGATCCGCAAGGCGCGCCGCGACAACCCTGCGGTGCGCATCATCGTCACCGGCTGCGCCGCCCAGACCGAGCCTGAAAAATTCGCCGCCATGGACGAGGTCGATCTCGTGCTTGGCAATGAGGAGAAGTTGAAGGCGCATTCCTACCGTGCGCTGCCGGATTTCGGCGTCAACGACACCGAGAAGGCCCGCGTCAACGACATCTTCTCGGTGCGCGAGACCGCCGGCCACATGGTCGACGCCATCGAGGGCCGCGCCCGCGCTTTCGTCCAGGTGCAGAATGGCTGCGACCACCGCTGCACCTTCTGCATCATTCCCTACGGTCGCGGCAATTCCCGCTCGGTGCCGATGGGCGCCGTGGTCGAGCAGGTCAAGCGGCTGGCCGGCAATGGTTATGCCGAGATCGTGCTGACCGGCGTCGACATGACCAGCTTCGGCGCCGATCTGCCGGGCGCGCCCAAGCTCGGCAAACTGGTCAAGACCATTCTGAAGCAGGTGCCCGACGTCAAGCGCCTTCGGCTATCCTCGATCGATTCGATCGAGGCCGACGACGATTTGCTCGATGCCATCGCCACCGAACCCAGGCTGATGCCGCATCTGCATCTGTCGCTGCAATCGGGCGACGACATGATCCTGAAGCGCATGAAGCGAAGGCATCTGCGCGACCAGTCGATCCGTTTCTGCGAGGATGTGCGCAAATTGCGCCCTGCGATCGTCTTCGGCGCCGACATCATCGCCGGCTTCCCGACCGAGACCGACGCCATGTTCGAGAACTCGATAAAAATCGTCGAGGAATGTGGCCTGACCCATCTCCATGTCTTCCCGTTTTCACCGCGCGAGGGCACGCCCGCCGCGCGCATGCCGCAGCTCCGCCGCGAGGTGGTCAAGCAGCGCGCCGCCCAGCTGCGCGCCGCCGGCGAGGTCACCTATCGGCGCCATCTGTCCTCGCTGCCGGGAACGCGCCAGTCGATCCTGATCGAGCGCGATGGCCTCGGCCGCACCGAAGGATTTACCCTCGCCGCACTCGGCACCGGCGCGCCGGGCGAGATCGTCGAAGCGACAATTACTGGCCACGATGGCGCCCGGCTCAACGCAGTGCCGCTTGCCGCACGCGCCGCCTGAGAAACGCAAAGCATGGCTGGTTTTTTCAAGAAGATATTTTCGTTCGGCAAGAAAGAGGTTGTCGAGGAGCGTGTTGACGAGACCGCCCCGCTGCCCCCGATCAAATGGGACCAGCTCGATGCGCTGAAGCCGGCGGCCGATCAGGTTGTTCCGGAATTTCTGAAGCGCGATGAGCTGGAGCCGGCGCCCCACTCTCCCCTCGATGGGGAGGGTCGCCACGAAGTGGCGGGGAGGGGTGATGCCGACGCCAGTCACCCCCAAGCTCCGCTTGGGACCCCCATCGAGTGGCAGGTAGAGCCGGCACCTCAGCCCGCACCTGAAGAACCGGCACCCGAGACCGCTCCTACCATCCCGCCCACGCCGGAGCCGACGGTTCCCGCCGAGCCGGAACCCCTGCCGCAGCCCGCGCCGCAAGAGGAACCGGCACCCGCGCCAGAGCCCCCGGAGCCGCCGGCTCCCGAGGAGATTCCGCTTCCCCCCGCCGCTCCGGAGCCCGTCCCCGAACCGCAGCCGCAGGAAGTCCCTGCTCCGGCACCTGCCGAGCCGGAGATTGTGCCGCCGCGCCCGGAAAGGCAGCCCGAACCGGCACCGATCGAAGTGCCGGTCCCGCCTGCCGAGATCCCGGCCGAGACACCCGCTCCCGTTGAAGTGCCGCCAACGGCTGCCGAAGCTACGCCAGCGCCCCACCCTCCCCTCGATGGGGAGGGTCGCCACGAAGTGGCGGGGCGGGGTGATGGCGCCAACGCCAGCGCCAGTCACCCCCGAGCCGCGCCCGGGACCTCCCCCATCGAGGGGGAGGTAAGGCGCACGCCCGTCGAGACGCCGCCCGTCATTGCCGAGATCGCGCCCGAGCCGCAGCCCGTCCCACAGCCGAAGCCGGAATCGAAACCCGCTCCCGGCAAGGTGACCGTCACCAAAAAGGTCGAGCAGAAGGCCGAGCCGGTCAAGGCGCCGGAGCCGGCACCGCGGCGCTCCTGGTTCCAGCGCATGCGGGACGGGCTTGCCCGTTCCTCGCGCGAACTCACCGGCAACATCGCCGGCGTCTTCACCAAGCGCAAGCTGGACGAGGACACGCTGCAGGACCTGGAAGATGTGCTGATCCGCGCCGATCTCGGCATGGAAACGGCGCTTCGTATCACCGACGCGCTGGCCGCCAGCCGCTACGGCAAGGACGTCTCCGATACCGATGTCCGCACCGTCATGGCGGCCGAGGTGGAGAAGGTGCTGACCCCTGTCGCCCGGCCGCTGGAGCTCGATCTCTCACACAAGCCGCATGTCATCCTGGTGGTCGGCGTCAACGGCACCGGCAAGACCACCACCATCGGCAAACTGGCGGCGAAACTGACCGATGGCGGCCTGTCGGTGATGCTCGCCGCCGGCGACACGTTCCGCGCCGCCGCGATCGAGCAATTGAAGATCTGGGGTGAGCGGACCAAATCGCCCGTCATCGCCTCCAAGCTCGGGGCAGATGCCGCCGGCCTTGCCTACGATGCCTTCGAGAAGGCCAAGGAGGCCGGCTCCGACGTGCTGATCATCGACACCGCCGGCCGGCTGCAGAACAAGACCGAACTGATGGCGGAGCTGGAAAAGATCGTGCGCGTGCTGGGCAAGCTCGATCCGGAAGCGCCGCACACCGTGCTGCAGACGGTCGACGCCACCACCGGCCAGAACGCGCTCAACCAGGTCGAGATCTTCCGCAACATCGCCGGCGTCAACGGCCTGGTGATGACCAAGCTGGACGGCACGGCGCGCGGCGGTATTCTGGTGGCGATCGCGGCAAAGCACAAACTGCCGGTCTATTTCATCGGCGTCGGCGAACAGGTCGACGACCTCGAACCTTTCTCCGCAAGCGAATTCGCCAGGGCGATCGCTGGAGTGGCGTAACGGCATGATCCCGTTTCAACGGGATCGTGCGTAAGAAGGAAGATCATGAACCCACCCATTCTCGAACGCGATCCGTCCGACCCGCAGAAGGAGAAGAAGGAAGGCGTCAATCCCGTGCTCAAGCTGGCGCTGGAGCTAGGACCGCTGCTGGTCTTCTTCTTCGCCAATGCGCGCGGCGAGTGGCTGGTGCAGAAATTCCCTGTTTTGGCCGAATTCGGCGGCCCGATCTTCGTCGCCACCGGCCTGTTCATGGCCGCCACGGCCATCGCGCTGATCGCCTCATGGCTGCTGACGCGCACCTTGCCGATCATGCCCATGGTCTCGGGCGTCGTGGTCTTCATCTTCGGCGCGCTGACGCTCTATCTGCAGGACGACATCTTCATCAAGATGAAGCCGACCATCGTCAACACGCTGTTCGGCGGCGTGCTGCTTGGCGGCCTCTACTTCGGCAGGTCGCTGCTTGGCTATGTCTTCGATTCGGCCTTCAGGCTCGATGCCGAAGGCTGGCGCAAGCTCACCTTCCGCTGGGGCCTGTTCTTCCTGTTCCTGGCCATCGTCAATGAAGTGGTGTGGCGCAATTTTTCCACCGATGCCTGGGTTACCTTCAAGGTCTGGGGCATCATGCCGATCACGCTTCTGTTCACCTTCAGCCAGATGCCGCTGATCCTGCGCCATTCGCTGGACGATAAAGAAGGCGGGGAAGAAAAGGCCGGCAAGTAGCGCCCTGCAAACAGGGGGAGAGCCATGGAATTCGTCACCACGCGTGAAGAGCTGCGGACGATCTACAAGACGCCGCGCCCGACCGACGGCTCGATCCGCAAGGAGCTGAAGGCACTCGACGGCCACTGCCGCTCCTTCATCGGCAAAAGCCCCTTCGTGCTGATCGGATCGTCCGACGGCCAAGGCAATGCCGACGTGACGCCGAAGGGCGACAAGCCCGGCTTCGCCGCCATTCTCGACGACAGGACCATCGCCATCCCCGACCGACCCGGCAACAACCGGCTGGACACGCTGGAGAACATCCTGCGCAATCCCTCGGTCGGCCTGCTCTTCCTGATCCCCGGCATGAACGAGACGCTGCGCGTCAATGGCGATGCCCGCATCACCGTCGATGCCGGTTTGCGCGAGCGCCTCGCCGTCGATGGCAAGGAGCCGCAAAGCGTCATCGTGGTCACGGTCAAGGCCGCCTACATGCATTGCGCCAAGGCCTTCATGCGCTCCGATCTGTGGAAGCCCGACACCTGGTACGACCGCGCCACGCTGCCGACGCTCGGCCAGATCCTGCGCGACCAGCTGGTGGTCGCCGATTCGGCCGAGGCGACCGACCGCTGGCTCGACGAGGAATACAAGCAGACGATGTGGTAGTTTTCCCGACGCGATTCGCGCCGAACCGGTCCCCACCCTGTGCTGAACCTCCTCGCCATCTCCGGCAGCCTGCGTGCCGCCTCCACCAATTCGGCCCTGGTCGCGGCACTGGCGCGCAATGCGCCCGCAGGCTGCCAGGTCACAATCTATGACGGGCTCGGCCGTCTGCCGATCTTCAATCCCGATGACGAGGGCGAGCGCACGCCGCGCGAAGCGGCCAAGCTGATCGACGCCGTCACCGGCGCCGATGGCGTCATCGTCTCCTGTCCCGAATATGCCCATGGCGTGCCGGGCGGGCTGAAGAACGCGCTCGACTGGCTGGTCTCGCGCGACGCCGCCGTCGCCAAGCCCGCCATGCCAGTGCACGCCTCGCCGCGCTCGCTGTTCGCCCGTGCCGCTTTGGCCGAGATCATGCGGACTATGTCCTTCGCGCTTTATCAAGATGGGCTGGAAATTGCCCTGCTGGGGAAGAAGCCGCCGGAGGTGGAGGCCCTTTTGGCTGAGCCGGGAAACGTGCTGGCGATGCGCAATGCGCTATCTGCGTTCGCGGATTTCATCCGCTCGTGTGAGCGGCACAGTCTTTCCCTTCTCCCCTGTGCGAGAAGGTGGATCGGCGCGCAGCGCCGAGACGGATGAGGGGTGTTCCAGCGGAGTGAGACTTGAAAAGATCGAAGGATTCTAAGCGCTTACTTTTACAAAGTCGCGATCCTTCCAACACCCCTCATCCGACCTCGCTTCGCGAGGCCACCTTCTCCCACAAGGGGAGAAGGCAAGACCTACCCCTTCCGCAATGTCTCCACATCGGTCTTGCCGACATACCAGTCGCGGGCGTTGACCTCTTCGAAAACCACCCAGACATCGTCATTGCCAAGCCCGGTGGCTTCCATGATGGCCGCCGTGACTTTCTTGGCGATGTCAGCCTTCTTGCCTGCCGGATCGGCGGCGATCACTTCCTTGACGATGCGGATGTTGACGAATGGCATTTTTTCTCCCCCAGGATGGTTGCGTTCCCGAGCCGGCGCTCGCGCCGCGATCTGTTTCAGTAGGTCTTGGCTCCGTTCACCATCAGCCGCACCGAATAGAGCGAGGTGGTGCCGGCGATGTAGAGGCAGTTCAGCTTGGCGCCGCCGAACACGCAATTGGCGGTCACCTCCGGCACCTTGACCTTGCCGATCAGCGTGCCGTCGGGATCGTAGCAATGGATGCCGTCCGCGGCACTGCTCCAGATGCGTCCGTCGGCGTCGAGCCGGAAGCCGTCGAACAGGCCGGCGGTGCAGTCGGCGAAGACCTTGCCGCCGGAAACCTTCTTGCCGTGCTTGCCGACGTTGAACACCCGCATATGCGCCGGATTCTCAGCGCCATGCGTGCGGCCGGTGTCGACGACATAGAGCAGGCTTTCGTCCAGCGAGAAGGCGAGCCCGTTGGGCCGCACCATGTCGGTGATGACGGCCTCGATCTCGCCGCTGTCGGGGTCGACCCGATAGACGTAGCAGGCGCCGATCTCGCTCTCGGCCTTGTCGCCTTCATAGTCGGTGTCGATGCCGTAGCTTGGGTCGGTGAACCAGATCGAGCCGTCGGACTTCACCACCACGTCGTTGGGCGAGTTCAACCGCTTGCCCTTCCATTTGGCGGCAATGGTGGTGACCGAGCCGTCATACTCCGTGCGGCTGACGCGGCGGCCCGAATGCTCGCAGGTGACCAGCCGGCCCTGCCGGTCGACGGTGTTGCCGTTGGAATTGCCCGAAGGCTGGCGGAAGACGCTGACGCTGCCGTCGGTCTCGTCATAGCGCAGCATGCGGTTGTTCGGGATGTCGGACCAGACGACGTAGCGCCCGGCGGCGAACCAGGCCGGTCCTTCCGCCCAGCGGCATCCGGTGAACAGCTTCTCCACCTGCGCATTGCCGTTGAACAGCCGCGCGAAGCGCGGATCGAGAATTTCGTAATAGTCTGCGGCCGCCATGCATTTCCTCCCGGCATCACGTGATGCCGGATCAAGCCAGCCCGCGATCGATCTGGCAAGACGCGGCCTTCGTAATTTGTATGACAAAACGGAGAGCAACCCGCCGCCCAGGCGGTTCCACCCCCGATCGCCCAACCAGGACGCCTTAGGACTCGATTAACCGGCTATGCGCTGCGTGCAATGGTGCATTGCAACATCTTCTTTTTGCAACGCACCATTCCTATGTCATGTTCCGTATTGACCAAGGGAGGAAGAAACCGCCGCCAGAATGCGGCACAGAAGGACCCTTGCTATGATCTTCAACGATCTCATGACCCGCGCTCGCAACAACATCGCCAAGCGCAAGCACTACAACCGCCTCGTCGCCGAAATCGACAGCTTCTCCAGCCGCGATCTGGCCGACATGCGCGCCGACCGCTCGGAAATGCTCTACCAGATCCACAAGCAGATCTACGGCTGACCTTTCCAGTCCGTTTTCTGGACGGCGGGCACTGCCTCCTCACCCGGATTGCCAAACCGAATTGCAAGGGTAATTCGGGCAATCCGACCTCTCCCCAAGGGGAGAGGGACCCGGCACAAGCACCGGCCTCTTCTCCCCACGGGGAGAAGGTGGCCGCGTAGCGGCCGGATGAGGGGGCTGGCGCTATCGCCTAACCCGGTGCGGCCAATGCCTTGTCGATCTGCGGCAGCAACAGATCCCGCGCCGCTTCCGCCGTCAGCGGGCCGACATGCTTGTAGGCGATTCTGCCGTCCTTGCCGATGACGAAGGTTTCCGGCACGCCGTAGACGCCCCAGTCGATCGCCGTGCGGCCGGCTTCGTCGACGCCGATGGCTTGGAACGGATTGCCGAGATCGCCGAGGAACCGGCGGGCATTTTCCGGCCGGTCCTTGTAGTTCAGCGCCGCCATGGTGAACCGCTTGTCCTGCGCCAGCGCCAGAAGCACAGGGTGCTCTTCGCGGCACGGTGCGCACCATGACGCGAACACGTTGACCAGCGTGACCTTGCCGGCGAACGCCCTGGAATCGAGGCCCGGCAGGTTTGACCCCTCCAGCGCCGGCAGATTGGTCTGCGGCGCCGGCAGCCCGATCAGCGCCGAGGGCACTTCCGAGACATCGCGTCCCGACAACAGCTGCCACAGAAACAGGCCCGCAAGGCCGAGGAAGACCAGCAGCGGCAACAGGACGAACAGGCGGCGGCCGCGCGTCGGTGTTTCGGTCTCGCCGCTCACGACTTCTCCGCCTCCGCCTTGTCGGAACGCCGCCGCACGCCGGCTGCTTCCAGCTCGGCAAGATCGCGCTTGCGCCCCTTTTGATCGAGCAGGATCCAGCCGATCAGCCCGGCCAGAGCAACCGCCGTGATGCCATAGGCGGCCGTGACATAGAGGGCGTGCGCACTCATGCCTGCCGCTCCATCGGCGCGCCTCTTGCCAGCCGTCTGCCTCGTTCGATCATGCTTTCCCTTAGCGACATGGCCATGGCTGCGCAACGCGCCGTGGTTTCAAACATACGCGGCCGCCGCGCCGCCGCCCTTGATGTCGCGCAAACCATGCCGACCCTCGCTCAATCGGTTCCGTGGCGCAGCGCCAGGGCTGCCGAGGCCGGCCCCAGCACACCAAGAAACAGCGTCAGCGCGGCAAGAATGAGGAAGGGCTGCAGGAAAGGATCGGGATCGGCCGTCGCGCCATAGCTCGCCGAAACGCCGAAGATCAGCACCGGAATGGTCAGCGGCAGCACCAGCACCGAGATCAGAAGCCCGCCGCGCGGCAGCGCCACCGCCACGGCGGCACCAGCGGCGCCAATGAAGGTGATGGCCGGCGTGCCGACCAGCAGCGTCAGCGCCGTCGCGCCGATGCCGAGCGGCTCCATGTTCATGAACAGGCCGAGCAAGGGGGCGGCGACGACCAGCGGCAGAACGCTGCCCGCCCAATGCGCCAGGCATTTCACCAGCACGGTCAGCGCCAGCATGTTCCGGTCGTTGCCGAGCACCAGCAGATCGAGCGAGCCGTCCTCGCGGTCGGCCTGGAACAGCCGGTCGAGCCCGAGCAGGCAGGCGAGCAGCGCGCCGATCCACAGGATCGCCGGGCCGATGCGGGAAAGCAGCTTCAGGTCCGGCCCGACGCCGAACGGGATGGTGGCGATGACGGCAAGGAAGAAGATGACGCCGGTCAACGCCCCGCCGCCGGCGCGGATGTTGAGGCGGATGTCGCGGGCGAAAAGGGACCACATTACGATGTGGTCCTTTGTTGAGGTTGGCGTTCTGTCACGCCCCCCTCTGGCCTGCCGGCCCTCTCCCCCACTTGGGGGGAGATTGGCAGCCTCGGCGCCTCGCTTGTCTTTGCGACGGAGGGGATTGGCGAAAGCCTGGGCGCCATCCGATCTCCCCCCTCGTGGGGGAGATGTCCGGCAGGACAGAGGGGGGCGCCTCGCACCGCCATCAACCGGCTTCCCCCATCCTCAATTCCTTCGCTCCCTCAATCCCTAGCGGCAAATGCGTCGCCGCGACGATCATCCCGCCAGCCATGCAATGCTTCATCATCAGCCCCGCGAACCGCGCCTCCGACGCCTTGTCCAGTCCCGCCGTCGGCTCGTCGAGCAGCCACAGCGGCCGGTGGCTGACCAAAAGCTTGGCGATCGCCGCGCGTCGCCGCTGCCCGGTCGAGAGATAGCCGAACGGCAGATGGCCGATGCCGCCGAGCCCGACCGTCTCCAGCGCCTCTTCGACGCCCGAATCGCCACTTCCATTGAAATCGCGCCAGAAGCGCAGGTTTTCGACGACGCTGAGCGCCGTCTTCATCGCGTTCTGGTGTCCGAGATAATGGCAGGCCGAAGCGATCGACGGAAAGTCATCGCCGCCGTTCTCGAGCAGCAGCCGGCCTTCGGCCTTCGGCAGCAGCCCGGCGATGATCCGGAGCAAGGTCGATTTGCCCGATCCGTTCGGCCCGGTGACGACCAGCGCCTGACCCTGATCGAGCGCAAAGCCGATGCCGGAAAAAACCGCCTCGCCGCCGCGTTCGCCGCCCAGATTTTCGGCGATAAGCCGCATCCCTCGCCTGCCCCGAAAACAATGTTCCGCGGTCGCTGCCGCATCGCACAAATTTGCTTTTTGACTGTCTAGAACTATTCCAGAAAATTCTCTATATGCGGTGCATCCGTGCCAGCGGTCGGCGCGGGAACAGAATTAGCGCCGAACCAGCGCACGCGCCGCCTTGAACGGCTCGGGTTGCTTGGGAACGGACAGCGGAAATGGCCGTACCCGCACCTTTGCGCGTGATTGCATGCCATCGGCGTCCGTTCCCTTTCAGGCTGAACAGACAAGGACGGATCGCACGTGTCAAAATCCCTCGATAGTTTCAATTGCCGCCGCACGCTGAAAGCGGGCGATGCGGAATATGTCTATTTCGACCTCGTCGAGGCCGAGAAGAACGGCCTCACCGGCATCGCCCAGCTGCCCTATTCGATGAAGGTGCTGCTGGAGAACCTCTTGCGCAACGAGGACGGCCGCTCCGTCACCAAGGACTCGATCCAGGCGGTGGCCGGCTGGCTGACCGACAAGGGCACCGCCGGCGTCGAGATCGCCTACCGCCCGGCCCGCGTCTTGATGCAGGATTTCACCGGCGTTCCGGCCGTGGTCGACCTTGCCGCCATGCGCGACGCCATGGCCTCACTCGGCGGCGACCCCCAGAAGATCAACCCGCTGGTCCCGGTCGACCTCGTCATCGACCACTCCGTCATCGTCGACGAGTTCGGCACGCCGCTGGCCTTTGCCCGTAATGTCGAGCTCGAATATGAGCGCAACGAGGAACGCTACAAGTTCCTGAAATGGGGCCAGCAGGCGTTCCGCAACTTCCGCGTCGTGCCGCCCGGCACCGGCATCTGCCACCAGGTCAACCTCGAATATCTCGGCCAGGTCGTGTGGACCAACACCGAGGACGGCGAAACGACAGCCTATCCCGACACCTGCGTCGGCACCGATTCGCACACCACCATGATCAACGGCCTTGGCGTTCTCGGCTGGGGCGTCGGCGGCATCGAGGCCGAGGCGGCCATGCTCGGCCAGCCGGTCTCCATGCTCTTGCCCGAAGTGATCGGCTTCCGCCTCACCGGCAAGCTGAAAGAAGGGGTCACTGCCACCGACCTGGTGCTGACCGTCACCCAGATGCTGCGCAAGAAGGGCGTCGTCGGCAAGTTCGTCGAGTTCTTCGGCCCGGGCCTCTCCAACATGACGCTCGCCGACCGTGCCACCATCGGCAACATGGCGCCCGAATATGGCGCCACCTGCGGCTTCTTCCCGGTCGATAGCGAAACCATCCGCTATTTGACCATGTCCGGCCGCGAGGAAAGCCGCATCGCGCTGGTCGAGGCCTATTCCAAGGCACAAGGCATGTGGCGCGAAGCGGGCTCCGCCGACCCGGTCTTCACCGACCTGCTCGAGCTCGACCTCGGCGACGTCGTGCCGTCCATGGCCGGCCCCAAGCGCCCCGAAGGCCGTGTCCCGCTGGAAGGCATCCCGGCCGGCTTCGCCAAGGCGATGGATACCGAATACAAGAAGGCGGCGGAGATTTCCAAGCGCTACGCCGTCGAAGGCACCGACCATGATCTCGGCCATGGCGACGTCGTCATTGCGGCCATCACGTCGTGCACCAACACCTCGAACCCGAGCGTGCTGATCGGCGCCGGCCTTCTGGCCCGCAACGCCAACCGCCTCGGTCTCAAGCAGAAGCCGTGGGTGAAGACCTCGCTCGCCCCCGGCAGCCAGGTCGTCGCCGAATATCTGGAGAAGTCAGGCCTGCAGAAGGAGCTCGACCAGATCGGCTTCAACCTGGTCGGCTTCGGCTGCACCACCTGCATCGGCAATTCCGGCCCGCTGCCTGGGCCGATCTCCAAGACCATCAACGACAAAGGTCTGATTGCTGCCGCGGTCTTGTCCGGCAACCGCAACTTCGAAGGCCGCGTCTCGCCCGACGTGCAGGCCAACTATCTGGCGTCGCCGCCTCTGGTCGTGGCGCATGCGCTGGCCGGCACCGTCACCAAGGACCTCACCACCGAACCGCTCGGCGAGGACAAGAACGGCAATCCGGTCTACCTCAAGGACATCTGGCCGAGCTCGGCCGAGATCCAGGAGTTCATCGAAAAGAACGTCACCCGCGAGCTGTTCGCCCGCAAATATGCCGACGTCTTCAAGGGCGACGAGCACTGGCAAAAGGTGCAGGCACCGGAAGGCCAGACCTATGCCTGGGACGACAATTCGACCTATGTGCAGAACCCGCCCTATTTCGCCGGCATGACATCAGGTTTCGGCAAGATCGGCGACATCAAGGGCGCCCGCGTGCTCGGCCTGTTCGGCGACAAGATCACCACCGACCACATCTCGCCGGCGGGTTCGATCAAGGCGGCTTCCCCGGCCGGCAAGTACCTCACCGACCATGGCGTCGGCGTCGCCGATTTCAACCAGTACGGCACGCGGCGCGGCAATCATGAGGTGATGATGCGCGGCACCTTCGCCAACATCCGCATCCGCAACCACATGCTGGGCGAGAACGGCCGCGAGGGCGGCTACACCATCCACTACCCGTCGAAGGAAGAGGAATCGATCTACGACGCGGCGATGGAGTACAAGAAGGAAGGCGTGCCGCTGGTCATCTTCGCCGGCGTTGAATACGGCAACGGCTCGTCGCGCGACTGGGCGGCCAAGGGCACCAACCTGCTCGGCGTCCGCGCCGTCATCGCCCAGTCCTTCGAGCGCATCCATCGCTCGAACCTGGTCGGCATGGGGGTCATCCCCTTCGTCTTCGAGGAAGGCACGTCCTGGGCCTCGCTCAACCTCAAGGGCGACGAACTGGTCGAGATCGATGGCCTGAGCACTATCAAGCCGCGCCAGACGATGACCGCCAAGATCACCTATGGCGACGGCACGGTGAAGAACGTGCCGATCGTCTGCCGCATCGATACGCTGGACGAGCTCGACTACTTCAAGAACGGCGGCATCTTGCAGTACGTGCTGCGCGATCTGGCTGCATAAGGCAGCAAGGAAATGGGGCTTAGGCAGTAGGGAATAAGGCCCCTACTGCCTACTGCCTTCCTTTCGGTGCCCCAAACCGCGCCACCGCCGCCAGCAGCACCCCCAGCATCAGCCCGTTGAGGATGTGCCACAGGAAATGCGTGCCGAGCGGAAAGCTGGCGCAGACCATCGGGTCGATCATCCGGCAGAAGGCGGACACCACGAAGATCGCCGACCCCGCCAGATTGTACCAGCCGGCCCGGTTGCCGCGTGCCGTCACCCAGATGCCGAAGAAGGCCAGCGCCAGGAACGGCGGCAGGTAGCTCGTCGTGCCGTTCGATGCCAGGCGCAGCCAGTCCGGCACGGCGAAACTTATCGCGCCGGCCACCGCATGGAAGACGACCAAGACCACCATCGCCTTGCCCCATTCCATGCCGAGGAAGCGGCGCAGATTGAACAGCGTATAGGCGAGGGTGAAGCCGGCAATCGGCAGGATATCGGCCCAGATCGTGCCCCTGGTGGCAAAGGTATGGAAGATCGTCGAGCCGATGCCGATCGCCACCACCCACCAGGCCAGTACCGCGGCGAAAGTGCCGGCCTCGCATCGGCGTACTTCCCGCGCGCCCCATAATCCCGCGGCAATGAAGGCAAGGTTGGTCAAAGCATTGGCGGGCTCTGCCCAAAGTCCAGGCCAGGTCCGCTCGCAATAGAGATCGGCAGGGATCAGGAGAGTTTGCCACATGATGATGATGCCAGCCCTCGATCGAACCGCGTCGTGAAATGCAGGGTCCCTCCTATTGCGGCCTTAGCTGCGGCTGCAACGGCAAAAATTTCACCGCAACGTGACTTCCCGTTGACTTCCGCTTCTGCCACATATTTCAGACAATCAGAACAAAGCCGGCGCCACCGGCGGGAATTGGAATGATCATGGCCTGGCGAAGATCACTTTGGCTGGCAGCCTTCGCGCTGGCCTTCTCGGCGTTTGCCGGTGCCGGCCATGCCGGCGAGGCCGAAGGGATCCAGGCCGAAAAACCCTCGCCCGACAGGCCGCTCGGCGTGGTCGAACTGTTCACCAGCCAGGGCTGCAGCTCCTGCCCGCCGGCCGATGCCTTCTTCGCCGAACTTGCGACCAGGGAAGACATTGTCGCGCTCTCCTATCACGTCGACTATTGGGACTATCTCGGCTGGAAGGACACGCTCAGCCGCAAGGAAAACACCGAGCGGCAATATGATTACATGCGCGCCTTCGGCAGTCGCTCCGTCTATACGCCGCAAGCGGTCCTCAATGGCCGCGCGCATGTCAACGGTGCCAATCGCGGTGAGGTCGACGGCGCGCTGGCCCGCATGGCGAAATCCGGCGAAGGCATGCGTGTGCCCGTCAAGGTCAGCCGCACCAGCGACCGCGTGATCATCGATGCCGGCGATGCCGGCGCCGGTCCGAGCGACGCCCATGTCGTCATCGTTTATTTCGAGCCGCCGCAGATGGTCAAGATCGGCCAGGGCGAGAACTCCGGCCGCAAGATGACCTATTGGAACGCCGTCACCAGCATCCAGACCGCCGGCATGTGGCACGGCAAGGCGCAGCGCTATGAATTGCCGATGAGCGAGATCACCAAGAAGGGCGGCTGCGCCGTGCTTTTGCAGTCGGTCGGCAAGGACGGCATGCCAGGGCCCATTCTCGGCGCCGCCTTCATCCACAAGCCGTAACGCAATCGCCGAAAACGGCCTTGCCTTGGTCATCCACGGGCGGAGCAGGAGCGAAGCTCCGTCGCGGAGACCCGAGGATCCATGCCGTGACATTTGCCATATGTAAAAGCGGTCCAAGATCGGGCGCTCTCGACTCGGGCCTGACCGACGCCAACTCGTGCGACCGCTTATTCTGAACCGGCGCGTTCTTCGGGCAATGTCGCGGCATGGATCGACGGCGCCGATAACATCACGATCGATCCGGACCTTCAGGCATGAAAAAACCGACGTCAGCTTGCTTCTGACGCCGGTCATTGAAGTTTTGGGATCGTCGCACCCGATTTTTCCAAGGAAAAACCGAGGTTGGTTCGATCCGACGCAGACCCGTGGGCGGGGGGCTTGGGGTTTACGAGCCGGTGCCGGACCGAACCGTCTCAGGCAACGCCGGTAAATTCGTCGGACATTGGGGCATGAGCGCGGATAAAAAGAGGCAGAAATGTGGCGAAGCATCACCAATTCCAACATGCGGTTTGCAAACGTGACTGGACGTGACCGAAAAGGCGCGCTGCCGCGACCGCTTCGCCGGCTCTTGCAATTGCAGCGCGAAGGGGCCAATTTTGATTGGCAAAGATTCATTTTGAAGGATCGAGGCATGACTGACGACAGCGGCGGGACGGGGGATGGTGACGCATCCGCAATATTAATCCCGCTGCACGAGGCGCGCAGCGCACGCCTCGACCAGCCGGTGCGCTTCGACCGGCGTGAACTGGACCAGATCCTCAGGCTCTACGGACGCATGGTCGCCGCCAATGAATGGCGCGACTACGCCATCGATCATTTGACCGACAGGGCGGTGTTTTCCGTTTTCCGCCGCGCCAGCGAAGTGCCGCTGTTCCAGATCGTCAAGGATCCGAAACTGGCCCGCAAGCAAGGCGCCTTCGCCGTCATCGCCGCCGGCGGCCGCATCCTCAAACGCGGCCAGGAGCTCGGCCGCGTGCTTGGCGTCTTCGACAGCAAGCTGAGAGTGGTCGAGGCCTGAGCCGGGGAAGAGGAATTGAGGAATTGAGGAATTGAGGAATTGAGGAATTGAGGAATTGAGGAATTGAGGAATTGAGGAATTGAGGAATTGAGGAAAAAGGCACTCAATACCTGACGTAAGCGCCATCTTCTTTGTTCTCCAGTTCTCCAGTTCTCCAGTTCCTCAGTTCTTCAATTCTTCTTTATCCCCCCGAAACTTCCGCTCCGGCAGCGAGACCGGGTCGGGCGGCAGCGACGCACCGCCATTCAGCGACAACTGCATGAACACCGTGTCCAGCCAGCGCCCGTGCTTGTAGCCGGAGCCTTCGAGCCGGCCTGAATGGCGAAAGCCGAGCTTTTCGTGCAGCCTGACCGAGGCGCTGTCGGCATGGCCGTCGCCGATCACCGCGATGATCTGGCGAAAACCCGCCGCCTCGGCCGCCGCGATCAAGGCTTGCATCAGCTGGAGACCGATGCCCTGGCCCTTGGCATCAGGCGCGACATAGACCGAATCCTCGACGATGAAGCGATAGGCCGGGCGCGGCCGGAAGGCGCCGGCATAGGCGTAGCCGAGCACTGCGCCGTCCTTCTCCGCCACCAGATAGGGAAAGCCGCCGGCCGTGAGCGTGGCGAATCGCGTGCCCATCTCGGCGCGGCTGGGCGGCTCCAGCTCGTAGCTCGCCGTTCCGTGTGTCACGGCGTCGGCGTAGATTTCGGTGATGGTGTCGAGGTCGGTGGCGCTGGCCGCCCTGATCACGAGATTGCTCATTCTTTATGCAAGCCTTCTTCTGCCTTCGATAACAGCAAACGCCGGCGCAAAAGAAAAGGGCGGCCGTTGGGCCGCCCTTCCAAACCCGATGGTCCAGTCAGACCATGATGCGAAGCCTTAGCGTCGGTCGCCCATGAACTGCAGCAGGAACATGAACAGGTTGATGAAGTCGAGATAGAGCCTCAGCGCGCCCATGATGGCCTTGCGGCCGGCGATATCGGAAGCGTCGCCCTCGAAATACATCTCCTTGATCTTCTGCGTGTCATAGGCGGTGAGGCCGGCGAAGACCAGCACGCCGATCGCCGAGACGGCGAAGGACATTGCCGACGACTGCAGGAAGATGTTGATCACCATCGCGATGATGATGCCGAACACGCCCATGATCAGGAACGAGCCCATCGCCGTCAGGTCGCGCTTGGTCGTGTAGCCGAACAGCGACAGCGCACCGAAGGCGGCGGCGGTGGCAAAGAAGGTCTGCGAAATGCTGGCCGTGGTGTAGACCAGGAAGATCGACGACAGCGACAGGCCGACGAGGCCGGCATAGACCCAGAAGGTCGTCTGCGCCGCCGAAACGCTCATCGATTGGACGCGGAACGACAGGAACAGCACGGCGGCCAGCGGCGCCAGCATCACCACCCAGCGCAGCGGCGATCCGAAGATCGCGAAGCCGAACGACGTCAGCATCTCGCCGCTCGGCAGCGTCGCGACGGCCGAGGCCGGATCGGTGGTGGTGGCCAGCATGATCGTGCCGACAGCGGCAAGGCCGGTGATGAGGAGGCCAAGCCCCATCAGATTGTAGACCTTGATCATATAGGCGCGCAGGCCCTGGTCGATGTCGACGGCTGCGCCGGGCACGGCGCGCGTCTGGAAGTTGCGAATGGGTTCAGCCATTGTAGTCCTCTATTGCTTCTGCCCCGTCCGGTGTCAGATCCTGTTGGGACGTAAATCCACCGGACCCAGGCGCCGCTGGCGGGGCTCCAGCATGCCTGTGGCGAAATATGATGGTTATTCGCGTCAAGAACAAGACCGTAACCGGATGTAACGGTTCGTGAGGAGCCGAAATGCGGATTCCCGGGCTTTCCAGCCGCCATCCTTACCAAGATTTAATCCGCGATAGCGGCGTCGGCCCCGGAACTACAGCTCGCGCAACACCGGCGCCGCCTTGTGGCCGAGCACCCGCCAGGTGCCGGCGAGGCCGATGCCGACGGTGATCACAAGCGCAAAGACGATGGTCGCCACCGCCACCTGCGGCATGAAATGCGACGGCAGGGTCATGATACGGGCGACAATGTACCAGGCCGCGATGCCGCCCGCCGCCAGCGCGAAGATGGCGGTGGCCAGTCCGATCAGCATGTATTCGAGGGAGAACGCCGTGATCAGCGTTCGCCTTGTGGCGCCGAGCGTCTTCAGCACCACCGCGTCGTGGATGCGCGCCCGGTTGCCGGCGGCGAGCGCGCCGGCCAGCACCAGCACCGAAGCGATCAGCGCCACGCCGGCCGCCGCGCGAATCGCCGTGCCGAGCTGCCCGACCAGCCGGTTGACGACATCGAGCGCGTCCTTGACCCGCACCGTCGTCACCGCGGGAAAGGCGCGGGTGACGGCATTGAGGACGCGCGCGTCATCGGCCGTGGTGGCGCTCCTTTCGGTCAGCGTCGCCATCCAGCCATGCGGGGCCCCGGCGAATGTGTTGGGCGAGAACACCATGACGAAGTTGATCCCCATCGTTTCCCATTGGACCTGACGGAAATTGGCGATCTTTGCCGTCACGTTGCGGCCGAGCACATTGACGGTGACGGTGTCGCCAAGCTTCAGTCCGATCTCCTGGCCCTCATGCGCCGAGAAGGAAACCAGCGGCTCGCCGGCATAATTGTCCGGCCACCATTTGCCCTCGGTCAGCGTCGCATTTTCCGGTTGTTTGGCATCATAAGTCAGGCCGCGATCGCCTTTCAGCACCCAGGCGCCTGCGGCCGGCACCTTGACCTTGTCGACATCGACGCCGTTGAGCGCCATTACCCGGCCGCGCAGCATCGGCACCTTGGCCAGCGTCCCCTTTGGCGCCTCCTTGGCGATCAGCGCGGAGAACGCATCGACATCGCTGCCCTGGATGTCGACGAAGAAGAAGTTCGGCGCCCGCTCCGAAAGGCTGCCGGAGATCTGCTGCCGCAGATTGCCGTCGATCAGCGCCAGCGTCACCAGCAGCGTCAGCCCGAGCCCCAGCGACAGCACCACCGACGGCGTCAGGGCGCCCGGCCGGTGGATGTTGCCGACGGCGAGCCTGAGCGCCACGAAGCGCACGCGCGGGCTTTTTCTCGCCGCCCATTGCACCAGGGCGCCTACCAGGCGCAGCACCAGGAAGGCGAAGATGGTGGCACCGACGAAGATCGAGGCGATGCGCTGGTCGCCCGAGAACAGGATGGCGAGCGCCGCCAGCAACAGCGCGATGCCGAGCGCCGAAGCGACATAGACGGGCCGCGGCTGGCCGCGGCCTTCAAGCCCCATCTCGCGGAACAGTGCCGTCGCCGGCACGTCGCGGGCGCGCCCGAGCGGCAGCAGCGCGAAGGCCAGCGTCACCAGCAGGCCGAACAGCGCCGCCATGGCGAGCGCGCCAGGATAGAAGCCGCCCTGCGCCGGCACCGGAATGACGGATTGGAGGGCGGCACTTGCCACGAACGGCATCAGCGCGCCGAGCACCAGGCCGGCGGCGATGCCAAGGGCGGCAATGATCAGGATCTGCACGAGATAGACAGCAAAGACGAAGCCGCCGGAAGCACCGAGGCTCTTGAAGGTGGCGATGACGCCGCGCTTGCCGTCGAGATAGGCGCGCACCGCATTGGCGACGCCGACGCCGCCGACCACCAGCGCCGTCAGCCCGACCAGCGTCAGGAATTGCGAGAAGCGTTCGATGTTGGACGACAGCGCCGGCGCCGCATTGTCGCGCGTGCGGATCGACCAGCCGGCCTCGGGAAAGTTTTGCGCCGCCTGATCCTGAATGGCCTTGAGCCCCGCCTCGCCGGCGTCGGCCGGCAGCCGGATCTTGTAGGCGTTTTCGACCAGGCTGCCTGGTTGCACCAGCCCGGTGGCGGCCAGACCTTCGGCCGAGATCATCAGCCTCGGCGCGAAGCCGAAACCGTCGGACACGGCATCCGGCTCGGTGATCAGTCTGGCGCGCAATTCGAAGGTCGCCGTGCCGAGCTTCAGCCGGTCGCCGGGCTTGAGATGCAGCCTTTCGAACAACAGATCGGGGGCGGTCGCGCCAAAGACGCCGAATTCTTCGCCGAACAGTTCCTGCTTCGACAGCTTCGGTTCGGTCTCCAGCGCGCCATAGAGCGGATAGGCGTCGTCGACCGCCTTGGCCTCGACCAGTGCCTGATCCGAGCCGTCGGCCAGCCGCGCCATCGAGCGCATGCTGGCGGTGCGCGAAACGGTGCCGAGCCCGTCGAGGAAGCCGCGCTCGGCCTGGCTGGCGTCGCGCTGATTGATCTGGAAGCGGAGATCGCCGCCAAGCAGCGTCTGGCCCTGATCGGCGACGCCGGCGCTGATCGAGCGGGCAACCGAATTGACGCCGCCGATCGCCGCGACGCCGAGCGCGATGCAGGCAAGGAAGATCAGGAAGCCGGACAGGCCGCCGCGCATTTCGCGCAGCGAGAAGCGGACCGCGAGTTTCAGCGTCTGCGCCAGCGGCATCAGGCGGTGACCTTCAGGGGCGCCGGTGTTTCAATCCGGCCCGAACGCATCGAAACCTGGCGCGAACAACGCGCCGCCAGCGCCGGATCGTGGGTGACCAGCACCAGCGTCATGCCGCGCTCGGCCGCCTTGGCGAACAGCAGGTCGGCGACCTGCCGCCCGGTCGCCTGGTCGAGATTGCCGGTCGGCTCGTCGGCGATAAGGATGCGCGGCGACGGCGCCAGCGCCCGGGCGATCGCCACGCGCTGCTGCTCGCCGCCGGAGAGTTCGCCGGGATAATGGGTGACGCGGTCGCTCAGGCCCACCGCCGCCAGTTCGCGTTCCGCCACCGAAAACGGATCGGCATGGCCGGCCAGCTCCAGCGGCACCGCGACATTCTCGAGCGCCGTCATATTGGGGATGAGGTGGAAGGACTGGAAGACGATGCCAATGTTTCGGCCACGAAACGAAGCAATCTGGTCCTCACTTTTGCCGTTGAGCAGCTCGCCGGCGATTCGTACCGTGCCCGAATCGACCCGTTCCAGGCCTGCCAGCACCATCAACAGTGTCGACTTGCCGGACCCCGAAGGGCCGACGATGCCGGTCGCCTCGCCGCGCCCCACTTCGAGGCTGACGTCCTTGAGCACATGGACAGACGAAGCGCCCTCGCCGAGCGTCAGCGATACGTCTTTCAGCGCGATGACGGCTTCTGTCAAAATGAAAGTGTGTCCTATATGGAACGTGAAGGCTCTGTTTGCCGGAAGCCGGGAAGAATCTTTTGGTCATATGGGGCCTGCCGCATGTCTTTCAAACGCCAGATAGCCGCAGGCTTGATCCTTTTCCTCGCCCTTTGCGGCGCCATTTCGTCGGCGCGGGCCGAGCCCTTCAAGATCGTCGGCTTCGGTGACAGCCTGATGGCGGGTTACGGTCTCGGGCCTGGCGAGGGTTTTACCGACAAGCTCCAGGCCGCCCTGCGCGCCAAGGGCCGTGACGTGGCCGTCGCCAATGCCGGTGTTTCCGGCGACACCACCAGCGGCGGCCTGGCGCGGCTCGACTGGTCGGTGCCGGACGGAACCCGGCTGGTCATCCTCGAACTCGGCGCCAACGACATGCTGCGCGGCGTCTCGCCCGATATCCCCAGGAACAACCTCGACGAGATGCTGGCCAGGCTCAAGCGGCGCAACATCGCCGTGCTCCTGGCCGGCATGCGCGCCGCGCCCAATCTCGGCGCCGACTATCAGACCGCCTTCGACCGCATCTTTCCGGAGCTGGCGAAAAAATACGATGTCACGCTCTACCCGTTCTTCCTCGACGGCGTCGCCGGGCAGCCCGGCATGCAGCTCGAGGATGGCCTGCATCCGAGCGCCAAGGGGGTCGACCAGATGGTCGAGCGCATCCTGCCGACGGTCGAGAAGGCCATCGCGGCGGTGCCCGGAGGCGCGTGAGGCCGGGCGGAACCGCTTTCCGTTAGGGAAGTTTTTAGCAAAGCCTGTGACCAATAAACCTCTTGCTCCATCAGCCTATCGATGATTCGCTATAGGTGACAGTTCGATTCGAGGAAGGGAGGCTCTTCATGCCGCGTCTTTTCACCGCCCTCGAAATTCCGCGTGATGCTGCCCTTTCGCTGTCCCTGCTCCGGGGCGGCCTGCCGGGGGCCCGTTGGATCGATGTCGAAAACTACCATCTGACGCTGCGCTTCATCGGCGATGTCGAAGGCCATGTCGCCGACGAGATCGCCAACGCGCTGGACCGCGTGCACCGCCCTTCCTTCTCGCTGACACTGTCCGGTGTCGGCGCTTTCGGCCAGAAAAAGCCGCACGCCGTATGGGCCGGCGCGTCCGCCTCGCCAGATCTGGCAGCGCTTCAGGGCGAGATCGAGCGCATCTGCCAGCGGCTCGGCATCCCCGCCGATCCGCGCAAGTTCATGCCGCACGTCACACTGGCGCGGCTGCGCAATTCGAGCCCGCTGGATGTCGCGCAATATCTGTCGGCACGCGGCAATTTCTCGACATTGCCGTTCCGCATCGGCCGCTTCGTCCTGATGTCGTCGCGCGATTCGGTCGGCGGCGGCCCCTACATCGTCGAGGAGGCCTGGCCGCTGTCCGGCAACGATGCCCGCGCCGCCAGCCGCGTCGCCAGCGCCTCCGACGCTTCGCGGATCATGCGGTAGACCGAAGCGAACGCATCTTCGCCGTCATAATAGGGATCGGGCACGTCACGCGCCTGTCCATGCGCGAACTCTAAAAACAGGTGCACCCGGTCCCGTGCGGGCGCCAGCGCCTCGAGGTCGGCGACGTTCGAGCGGTCCATGCCGAGGATCAGGTCGAAACGGGAGAAATCCTCACGCCGGACCTTGCGTGCTCTCTGTCCGGAAATGTCGATGCCGTGACGCATCGCGACGGCGATCGAGCGTGGATCGGGGGCCGAGCCGACCTCCCAGCCGCTGGTGGCGGCCGAATCGAGCAGCATGTCGCGGCCCCGGCCGCGCTCGGCCCAGACGGCGCGAAAAACACCTTCCGCCAGTGGCGAGCGGCAGATGTTGCCGAGGCAGACGAACAGAATGGAATTTATCGGCTTCATGCTCATTCGATATGCGCCGTTTGTGCATTTGGAACCCCAAAACCGCACAGCACTTCGGGGCGACTTGCACTATGGTGAGGGTCAAATTCGAAATAGCACGGGAAATCATCATGACGAGAGAAAAACTCAGCAAGGACGCCATCACCGCCGCCCTTGCCGAACTCGGCGACTGGTCGCTGGCCGCGGACGGTGGCTCGATCAAGCGCAGCTTCGTCTTCAGGAATTTCTCCGAAGCCTTCGCCTTCATGACCCGCGTCGCGCTGGCGGCCGAAAAGATGGACCATCATCCCGACTGGTCGAATGTCTACAAGACCGTCGACGTGACGCTCAACACCCATGACGCCGGCGGCGTCACGGCGCTCGACATCGCGCTGGCAAAGAAGATGAACCGCTATTTCGGCGGCTGAGTGCACGCCTGGCCGTGAGCGGTGACCCCAAATCGGCACCGGCATCTTGCAGCCGGGTCCGGCTTTCACCACATTTTCGCTCGCGAGGCATGCGCCAGGACGCGCATGAGACCGCAAGGAGTGATTGATGGCGCGACAACCCGGTTTTGATTTCTTCGGCTTTGGCGACAGGCTGGGCGGCGAGGGCGAAGTGCGCGAGAAATTCTGGCGCACGGCCAAGAAGGCCGCGCGGCAGATCCCGTTCATGGAAGAGGTCGTTGCCGCCTATTACTGCGCCATGGACAAGAACACGCCGCTGCGCGCCAAGGGCATATTGGTGGCCGCGCTCGGTTATTTCGTCCTGCCGGTGGACCTCATCCCCGACTTCGTCGTCGGCCTCGGTTTCACCGACGACATCGCGGTGCTGACCGCAGCGATCACCGCCGTCAGCGCCCACATCACGCCGGCACATCGCCAGGCCGCCAAGGACGCCATTGCCGACAAGGGCTGAGCGTCGTCACGTGGCGCTTGGCCTGTGGACAGAGGCGTTTGGAGGCCCTGCTGAAAAGTCAAACTCTTGCCGCTTTCGTGGCCTCCAAGTCGCCGAAGGGACGTCGCGCCGGCCGCTGACAAGGCGGCGGTGCGGGAATGGCGGCGGTTTCCGGGGGTGAGCGTCCTTTTCTTGAGGGAAATTCACCGTTTGGTAACCCAGATTAAATCAAAATGAAGCGACGGCTGGACGCCATGCGGCCCGCCCCCGCACCATTTGGAATACGGGAAAGACGATGCGCGGATTGATAGCACTGGTTTCGAGTCTGGTCCTGGTGGCCTCGGCAGCGCCTGTTCTGGCGCAGCAGGCGACCAAGATCGGCCAGCACAATGCCTGGGGCACCTATAGCTACCAGGCATCGGGCGGCAAGGTCTGCTACGTGCTCACCGTGCCGACCGACAAGCAGCCGCCGACGCTCGACCATGGCGACATGTTCTTCTTCGTCAGCCAGCGTCCCGGCCAGCAGGTGTCCTACGAGCCGCAATTCATCGCCGGCTACAATTTCCAGGAAGGCTCCAAGGCCACCGTCACCATCGACAAGAAGTCCTTCTCGATGTTCACGCGCGGCAAGTCGGCCTGGGTCGAGAACGCCGCCGAGGAACCGGTGCTGATCGCCGCCATGAAGACCGGCACCGACATGAAGGTGACGGCGAAGTCCGGCCGCGGCAACCCCACCTCCTATGTCTTCTCGCTGAAGGGCATTTCGGCGGCGCTGACGTCGATCGCCAAGTGCAAATAGGCAAACCTTCGTTTTGAAGCGAATGGCCGGGCCGCAAAGCCGGCCCTTTGCTTTTTCAGCCCTGACCTGGCTCCGGCACTGTCTCGGCCCGCCGCCGCCGGATCGCCTCGGCGATGAAGACGCGCGACAGTGCATGATAGAGCGGCTCGTGCGAGATCAGGCGCGCCGTGCCATAGCCCAGCATCGAGGCCAGCATCAGCGCGATGACATTGTCGTGATTGCCGGTCATTTCCAGGATGATGACGAAGGCGGTCATCGGCGCCTGCACGACGCCGGCGAAATAGCCGGCCATGCCGAGCAGCGCGGCGGCACCAGCGCCGGCGCCAAACAGCAGCCCGAGCGAACTGCCGATGCCGGCGCCGACCGCCAGCGACGGCGCGAAGATGCCGCCGGGAATGCCCGAGACCATCGACAGCACGCCGGCCAGGAATTTTTCGGCAAAGAAGAACCATGGCAGCGGCGTGCCTTCGACAGCGCCGCGCGCCTGCGCGTAGCCGGTGCCGAAGGTCAGCCCGCCGGAGGCGATGCCAATCACCGCCACGCCAAGCCCGCAGACAGCCGCCACCAACAGTGCGCGAGCCAAAGGCTGCTGCGTGTGCCAGCGCCGGATCCGCCGCGTGATCTTCAGCGCCAGCAGCGAGAACAGCGCGCCGAAGCCGCCGCCGATGACGCCGCAGCCAAGCACCAGCGGCCAGTCGGCGGCAAAGGCGATGGTTTCCTTCGAGACGCCGAAATAGGTGTAATTGCCGAGCAGGCCGAGCGAGGCGAGGCCGGCCAGGATCACCGCCGTCAGCACCAGCCCGTTGGTGCGCGCCTCATAGGTGCGGCCCATCTCCTCGATAGCGAAGACGATGCCGGCGAGCGGCGTGTTGAAGGCGGCGGCGATGCCGGCGGCCGAGCCGGCCAGGATCAGGCCGCGCGCCTGCGCCATGCCGCCCCAGCGCGCAGCCTGCAGCATCAGCGAGGCGCCGACCTGCACGGTCGGACCCTCGCGGCCGATCGAAGCGCCGCAGAACAGGCCGATGACGGTAAGCGCGATCTTGCCTGCAGCCAGGCGAAGCGAAAGGAGATGACCGCGATCCTCGTCGTCGCGCAAATGGCGAGCGGCGATCGCCTGCGGAATGCCGCTGCCCTGCGATCCGGGGAAAAAGGCCTGGGCAAGCCAGGCGCAGAGCACGAAGCCGAGCGGCGTTATGATCAACGGCAGGTAGAAACGCCAGCCGCCACCGTTGCCGGTGACGAGGTGAAACAGCGCTTGCGCCCGGTCGGCCAGCACCGCGAACAGCACGCTGATGACGCCGATCGAGACCGCGCCGGCCCAGAACACCAGCCGCGGCTGCCAGACACGCCGCGAGGCCCACATAGCCTGTGAGCGCCGCAACATCGGGTATTTTCGCGATATGCCGGCCATCCGCGCCTCATTGTGGTGGCCCGGCCTAGCACACCCACGGAGCCGATCAAGCCTGTGGGGCTGATCCACGCGTCGGATCCCGCCGGCGTACACCGGCGGGATCCGGGCTGGCTCACATGGCCATTTTTTCACATTCGGCCTGAGCCTTCTTGGTCGACGTATCGATCATGTAGGCTTTGCCCTTGGCGTCGGTCATCATCATCATGCAGTGCTTGATCGGCTTTGCCATCTTCATCATCTCGGCGCCCATCTTTGCATCCGGCATCATGGTGCCCATATGCCCGTCCGGCATGATCGCCATCACTTCTCCACCCTTCATCATGGTCATCGTGCCCATCGCGTCTTCGGCAAATGCCTGCGAGGCAGAAAGGCCGACGAGGCCGGCAATGACGGCGAACTTGATAGAGTTCATTCTGCATACTCCCATTTTGTAGAGGCATAGTTGCCCCATTCAGACTTCGCAGGTGCGATGGGAATCGTTACGCGAACACGATCATGTGATCGGTCAATAGGGGCTGCCCTCCAATCAGGCGGAAGCATTGCTTCGGTGCAAGGTCGACCCCCACTCCGGGGAAGCCGCTCGTCAATCGCGCCGCCGCCGCAAGACAGGCATAACCCTGCACAGGAGGAGAAAAGCCCGGCAGGGCAATGAAGGCCAGCGCCGACCTTCAAGGTCAGGCGATCATACAATGAAGCGCACTGCATGACTCCGCGCTCAACCTGTGCTATGCGCCGCGCTTCAGTTCCCGGCACGATGAATGAAATCGGCCGCAAAACGCTTATATCAGTGCGACCATGACCCTTTCCTTCGACCTCACCACTGAAGGTGCCCGTGACGCGTTGCGCGCCCGCGCCGCGCCCGAGAAGCCGTCGCTGATCGGCCTGACGCGGGCCGAGCTCGCGGAGGCGCTCGTCGCGTCCGGTATCGTGCCGGAGCGCCAGGCAAGGATGCGCGCCCAACAGCTCTGGCACTGGATGTATGTGCGCGGCGTCTCCGACTTCGCCGGCATGTTCAACATCTCCAAGGACCTGCGCGCCGAGCTCGACAAGCATTTCACCGTCGCGCGTCCCGAGATCGTCGAGGAGCAGATTTCTTCCGACGGTACCCGCAAATGGCTGTTCCGCTTTCCGGCGCGCGGCGCCGGCCGGCCGGTCGAGATCGAGACCGTCTATATTCCCGAGGAAGGCCGCGGCACGCTTTGCATCTCCTCGCAGGTCGGCTGCACGCTGACCTGCTCCTTCTGCCACACCGGCACGCAGAAGCTGGTGCGCAATTTGACGGCGGAAGAGATTCTCGCCCAGCTGCTCACCGCGCGCGACCGGCTCGGCGATTTCCCCGACCGCGACACGCCGGACGGCGCCATCGTGCCGGCCGAGGGCCGCAAAGTGTCCAACATCGTCATGATGGGCATGGGCGAGCCGCTCTACAATTTCGAGGCTGTGAAGAAGGCGCTGCTGATCGCTTCCGACGGCGACGGGCTTTCCCTTTCGAAGCGGCGCATCACGCTGTCGACCTCCGGCGTCGTGCCGGAAATCTTCCGCACCGGCGAGGAGATCGGCGTCATGCTGGCGATCTCGCTGCATGCCACCAATGACGATCTGCGCGACCTCTTGGTGCCGATCAACAAGAAGTATCCGCTGAAGGAACTGATCGCCGCCTGCCGCGCCTATCCCGGCCTGTCGAACGCCAAGCGCATCACTTTCGAATATGTGATGCTGAAGGACGTCAACGATTCCATCGAGGATGCCAAAGGCCTGATCAAGCTGCTCAAGGGCATTCCGGCCAAGATCAATCTGATCCCGTTCAACCCGTGGCCGGGCACCAACTACCAGTGCTCGGACTGGGAGACGATCGAGAAATTCGCAGACTACATCAACAATGCCGGCTATGCCTCGCCGATCCGCACACCGCGCGGCCGCGACATCCTCGCCGCCTGCGGCCAGCTGAAATCGGAATCCGAGCGCATGCGAAAAGTGGACCGGCTGGCGCTGGAAGCCATGATGATCGCGGGGCACGGGGAGGCGTGAGCCGTCTCGTCGTCGGGCTCAAACGTATCGCCATGATAGCCGTCGGTTACATCGCCGGTGTGCTGACCTCGATCCTGGTGCCGGTGCTGCTGATCACGCTGCTGGAAGGTATCGAGTACGGCAACTGGTCGCTGGTCTTCACCTTCGACTGGCTGCGGTCGTTTCCGCTCGCCGTGCTGACCGTGGCGGTCTGCGCGCTGCTGATCGTCGGGCCCGCGATCCTGGTCGCCGAATGGTTTTCGCTGCGGGGATGGTTCTATTTCGCGGTCACGGGCGCGATCACCTCCATCGCCTTTGGCGTCCTTGTCCCGGGCTCGGCCGGAGGCTTTGTGTTCAATCCAGGCTTTCTCGGCTTCCTGGCCACGGCCGGCACCGCCGCCGGTTCGGTCTACTGGCTGTTGGCCGGGCGCGAGTCCGGCCGTCTGACGCCGCGGGATCCCGGATGACCCGTCTCGTCGCCTATCTCGTGCGCTTTGCCATGATCCTGTTCGGCTATGCCGTCGCCTCGCTGGCGGCGAGCGCCTTCCTCAACGTGCTGTTCCTGGCCTCGCTCGGCTATACGCCTGACCACACATACCCGACGGCGACGGCGTCGCTGTATTTCTCGATCCCCTTCGTCGCTCTGTTCGTCGCCTATTTCGCTTTCCTGCCGGCGGTGATCGTCATCCTGCTTGCCGAAATCCTAGGCCGGCGCGACTGGCTGTACTACGCGCTGGCGGGCGCGGTGGTGGCGGGCGTTTTCCTCGGCCTGGTCGACCACGCCCAAGAGTCCACCTTCGCGATCACCGACGCCAGCGCCATCATGGCGGTGATCGGCGGCGGCATGGTCGGCGGTATCTTCTACTGGCTGAGCGCCGGGCGCTGGGCCGGAAACTGGTGGAAAGAGGCGAACGCGCCTACTTCGCCTGGGCCGTCAGGATCTTGAGCGCGAAGGCCGAGAACACGCCGGCGAAGAGATAGTCGACCACCCGCGTGACGCGCGGGCTGGCCTTCATCGCCGCGGAAAATTTCTCCGCCGCCAGCACCATCGGCACCGTCACCGGGATCGACAGCACGATGAACATCGAGCCCAGGAAGAACAGCTTTCCCGGCGCGTTCGGGTCATGCGCGGAGACGAACTGCGGCAGGAAGGTCATGAAGAACAGGATGATCTTGGGATTGAGCAAATTGACGCCGAGCCCGGCCGCCCAGCTGCGCAGCAGCGAGATCTGCGGGCCTATCTTCTTTTCCGGCGAAAAGGCCGAGCCCTTGGCGATGGCCTGCCAGGCCAGGAAGACGAGATAGCCGGCGCCAAAGATCTTCAGCACGAAAAAGGCAATCGGCGAGGCGACGATCAGCGCCGAGACGCCGACCACCACCAGCGTGGTGTGGATCAGCGTGCCGCACAGCGCGCCGGCCATCGAGGCAAAGCCGGTGGCGCGCCCCTGGCTCAGCGTGCGCGAGACGAACAGGGTCATGTCGGGCCCGGGCGTGATCGCCAGGATCACGGTGGCGATGGCGAACTGGATCAGCGTGGCGGTGTCGGGAATGAAGGACATTGGCAGGCCCCAGGAAACGCATAGGCCTATACAGCATGCGCCGTGCCGGCGCCAGATAAAGCGTTGATCCAGCAAGGCAATCGCTTTCCGCAATGACAGTTCCCGCTCGTGGCGGCGAGCGTCAGCCGGTGGCTGTCCTCATCCTGACAGGCACCTCGAAGGTGAGCGGGCCGTCCTGGCCGTCAAGCCTGCCGATGAGCACGATCTGATCGATCGGCTTGGGGCGGCCGAGGAAATAGCCTTGCGCCTCGTTGCAGCCCTCGACCTGCAGGATGCTGAGCTGGACATCGGTCTCGACGCCTTCGGCAAGCACGGGAATGTCGAGGCTGCGCCCCAGCGCCAGCACCGCGCGGATGATCGCCTTGGCCTGCGGGCTGCGCTCGACATCGGCCATGAAGGAGCGATCGAGCTTGATCTTGTCGAACGGGAACGAGCGCAGCGTGTCGAGCGAGGAATAGCCGGTGCCGAAATCGTCGATCGCGATCGTCACGCCCAGCGCCTTGATCTGGCGCAGCACGTGCAGCGTGCGCACCTTGTCGGCGACGATCGTCGATTCGGTCAGCTCGAGCTCGAGACGCTTCGGCGACAGGCCGGTCTCGACCAGGATTTGGTGGACGAGCGTGGCGAGATCGGCATGGGCGAACTGCACCGGCGACAGATTGACCGCGATCTTGTGGCCATTGTCCCAGGAGGCGGCCTGGCGGCATGCCGTGCGCAGCACCCATTCGCCGATCGCCAGGATGGAACCGTTTTCCTCGGCGATCGGAATGAATTCGGCGGGCGGAACCATGCCGTGCACGGGGTGCGTCCAGCGCAGCAACGCCTCGTAGCCGCACGTGGCGCCGGTCTGCACCGAGGTCTGCACCTGATAGTGCAGCGAGAGTTCGCCATGGTCGATCGCCTGACGAAGGTCGGTGGCCAGCGCCCGGCGCGCCCGCGCCGCCTCGTCCATCGCCGATTCGTAGAAGCAGACGGCCCGCGTCATGTCGTTTTTGGCCCGGTACATGGCCAGATCCGCATTGCTGACCAGCCTCTCCCGGTCGGCCCCGTCGCGCGGATAGACGGCAACGCCGATGCTGGCGCCGGTAACGCTCTCGAAATCGTCGATCCGCAACGGCTCGAACAATGATTTCTCCAGCCGCGACACCAGGCCGAGCAGGTCGTTCTGGTCCTTGAAGCGCTTGATGGCGGCAAACTCGTCGCCGCCGAGCCGGGCGACGAACTCGCCGTCGCCGGCCAGCTTCGCCAGCCTGCGGGCAATGATCTTGAGCGCCTGGTCGCCGGCGGCGTGTCCCCTGAGGTCGTTGATTTCCTTGAACCGGTCGAGGTCGATGACGATGACGGCGGTCATCGTGTCCCGTTCCTCGCGCGCCCGCTCGATCTCATGGTCGAGGCGGTCGTTGAAGGAGACCCGGTTGGCAAGGCCGGTGAGCGAGTCGTTGAGGGCAAGATGCTGCAGCCGCTCGAAGCTTTCGAGCCGGCCGCGTTCGTCGATCAGATAGCTGGCGAACCCGGTGGCGGCGACGATCAGGCCGACCACGGCGACCGCGACGGCCATGGCTTCCAGGATGTCGGGATTGGTGCCCGTGGTGATGAAGGAAAGCGGCGTCACTGCCACCGCCGCCATTGCCGTGAAATGCAGGCCGACGATCGCCAGCACCAGAAGGCCGATGCCGACATAGTGCGACCAGCGGTACGGCCGGCGCATCGCATGGCCGACCGCCACGGAGGAGAATGCCATCGCGATCAGCACCGAAGCGATGACGTAGCCGGCGTCCCATTCGACGATGCCGGCCACGTGATAGGCCATCATGCCGGTATAGTGCATGGCCGAGATCGCCAGCCCGACAAGGCATCCGCCCCATTCCGGCGCCAGGCCGCGGCCTTTGTCGAGCGCAAGACCGAAGCCCGCCCCGGTGCCGACCATGGCGATGACCAGGGAGATCATGGTGAGCGCCGGATCGAAGGTGATCGGCGCGCCGGGCTGATAGGCCAGCATGGCGATGAAATGCGTGCACCAGATCGAGGAACCGGCCGCGACCGCGGTCAGGAAAAGCCATCCCCGCATCTGCACGCCGACGGTTTTCCTGGCGCGGTCCAGAAGGCCGATCGTCACCCAGCAGCCGGTGACGCACATCAGCGCCGCCAGCAGGACGAGCCACAGATTATGCTCCATGACGATGCATGATATGACGCGCATCAGGAATGGTCCAAGCCCGAGACACCCGCAAAGAGCAGGCAAAAGCCGCTTCGCCACCCGTTGCGTGGCCAGGGCAATTCTGTGTCGCTGGTTTAGCGGCAGGGCGTGAAAACTTGCTTAAATCCGGGGCATAAATGCAGCCGATGATTGTAGCAGGTTGTTTTCCCAGGGGCTTGGTCGCGAACTGAGGACCGCGCTGGCGAAAAGCCTGATGCGTTTCCATGCCCTCGCCGCGCTGGATCAGCAGTCTGGCGTCGCGCCTGCTTGCTCGCTTTGCCGTTCCTGCTAAAAGGCGCTCCGACAATGCGTGACGCCCTTGCCCAGGCGTCCGCCACCGACGGAGCAGAAAATGTCCAAGACCAAAGACGTCAAGAAGGTCGTGCTCGCCTATTCCGGCGGCCTCGACACGTCCATCATCCTGAAATGGCTGCAGACCGAACTCGGTGCCGAAGTCGTCACCTTCACCGCCGATCTCGGCCAGGGCGGCGAGCTGGAGCCGGCACGCAAGAAGGCCGAGATGATGGGCATCAAGGACATCCGCATCGTCGATGTGCGCGAGGAGTTCGTCGCCGATTTCGTCTTCCCGATGTTCCGCGCCAACACCGTCTACGAAGGCACCTATCTGCTCGGCACCTCGATCGCGCGGCCGCTGATCTCCAAGCACCTCGTCGAAATCGCCAGGGAAACCGGCGCCGATGCGATCGCGCATGGCGCCACCGGCAAGGGCAACGACCAGGTGCGTTTCGAGCTGTCGGCCTATGCGCTGAACCCCGACATCAAGGTCATCGCGCCGTGGCGCGACTGGTCGTTCAAGTCGCGCACCGACCTGATCAACTTCGCCGAGCAGCACCAGATCCCGGTGGCCAAGGACAAAAGGGGCGAGGCGCCGTTCTCGGTCGACGCCAACCTGCTGCACTCCTCTTCCGAGGGCAAGGTGCTGGAAGATCCCTGGAGCGAGCCGCCGGAATTCGTCCACCAGCGCACCGTCTCGCCGATGGACGCGCCGGACAAGGTCACCGAGATCGAGATCGAATTCCTGAAGGGCGATCCGATCGCGCTCAACGGCAAGAAGCTGTCGCCGGCGACCATGCTGGCCGCCCTCAACGATCTTGGCCGCGACAATGGCATCGGCCGGCTCGACCTGGTCGAGAACCGCTTCGTCGGCATGAAATCGCGCGGCGTCTACGAGACGCCCGGCGGCGCCATCCTGATCGTGGCCCACCGCGCCATCGAATCGATCACGCTCGACCGCGGCGCCGCGCACCTCAAGGACGAGTTCATGCCGCGCTATGCCGAGCTCATCTACAACGGCTTCTGGTTCGCGCCCGAACGCCTGATGCTGCAGGCGATGATCGACAAGAGCCAGGAAGACGTCGAAGGCACGGTGCGGCTGAAGCTCTACAAGGGCAACGTCATGGTCACCGGCCGCAAGTCGAAGAAGACGCTCTATTCGGACGCGCTGGTCACCTTCGAGGATGACCGCGGCGCCTATGACCAGAAGGATGCCGCCGGCTTCATCCGCCTCAATGCGCTGAGGCTGCGCACGCTGGCCGCCCGCAACCGCAAGGGCTGATATCCAGACGGCGGCCTGGCGCTTTACCAATCCACGTTCAAGAAACCCGGCGGAGACGCCGGGTTTTTATTTGGTGCCGCTAATATAGAAAAAATGAAGCTCCTGTAATCGGTTCCTGTTTGACCTTTTGGCGGCTTCATTTAAGTTCATTTACGGGTTTTGGGGGTATGACCGTGAAAAATAGCATTTCTCTTGTGCTTGCAGTGGTCGCCGTCTTTGTCGGGCACCAATCAACGCAGGCTCTGGCGGCGCAGACATCCAAGTTCCGTACCTGCAAAAGTTTTGATGGCCCGTTCCAGATTCCTGTTTCCCAGCAATGCCCGTTGAGCGGCTATGCGCAGGGTTCCGGAGTCCCGACGGTCATCGAGGGCAAGCGAAAGGCGGTTACCCCGGCGCGGCGGAACCCCAACTTCCGTACCTGCAAAAGTTTTGACGGCCCGTTCCAGATTCCTGTTTCCCAGCAATGCCCGCTGAGCGGTTACGCGCAGGGTTCCGGAGTTCCCACGGTCATTCAGGGCAAGCGCAAAGGGGTTACCCCGGCGCGGCAGAACCCCAACTTCCGCAACTGCAGCGGTATTGACGGCCCCTTCCAGGTTCCCGCTTCCCAGAATTGCCCGTTGAGCGGTTACGCGCATTATTGAGAGTGATGTGCCCAGGCGCTCGGCCATTCTTGGAACAGGTTTCCTGCCCGCCTTGGCTGTCCTGGCGAGTTTGGCTGTTGCCAAAGCCGACGATTATGACCCCGCCTCGCTCGACCTCGCCGCGCTGATCGAATGCAGGGCCGATATGTCCGCTTATACTGGCTATGCCCTTTGGCTGGCCGGTGATTCCGGCGCGGCCAGCACGCTCGGCTGGAAAGAGGTGCCGTCAGGCAATGCCTTCCTGCGGCAGTATCAACTGCCCGCCCCGGCCCATGTCTTCGGCCGCGAGACGGGAACAATCGTCTTTACCGCGTCAGGGCCGATGGCGGTGCTTGACGGCATTGCCGCGCCTGACCTCGCCCGCCAGCTCGACGTCCCGGCAATGGTCTCGTCACCGGATAAATTCCTGGGCGAGAAGGTCGTGGCCGAAAGTATCGACGACACCGGCGGCGTGAGCCTTTCCACGCGCATCACGCTCAACGTCTCGACCGTCGCTTCCCATCCCGGCAAGACGCTGGCCGGCTGCTCCTACGTGCTTGATGTGAAATAGAAAATCCGGCGTTGCACGGAGTTCGGTTGAGCCAAGTGAAATACGCCGCCGGCTCAGGGATTTGACCGGCGCATCGGCGACGACCCCGCTGGCGGTTAGCCGGGAACGCCACCGCTTCGTCATCCACGGGCGGAGCAAGGAGCGTAGCGACGCGGCGCAGACCCGAGGATCCATGCCGCGACCATCGAACTCCGCCACGGTGCAGAATTCTGCTCCGCTGCACCCTTCGTCCAACGTCACGGAATGGATCCCAGGGTCTCCGCGACGGAGCTTCGCCCCTGCTATGCCCAAGGATTGTTTGAGAAGGATCAGGTAGTCTGGCGGCCGGGACTGCGGCCCATCACAGCCGGCAGTCCCGGCGGCAGGCGACCGTCCCTGGGATCGGGCAAGCACCCGACGTCATCATGGTCCCTGCCGTCTTTGTCCGCCATCGCTTGGAGAGTTGATTGGCCGCTGGCTCGCGCCACGCCCGCAAACAATCCGAAGCCCTTTAAGGATACCACCAGCATGGCCTTCTTGCACCAACAACCGCAAATGTGCCTCGGCTTCGACATCGCCAAGGACACCGTCACCGTCTGCGACGGCACCACCACCCGCACCATCGCCAATCAGCGCAAGGTGATCCGCGCCTTCCTCAAGAGCTACAAACACATAGACCTTGTCGTGTGCGAGCCGACCGGCGGTCACGAAGGCTTGCTGCTCGAAGAGTGCCTGTGCGCCGGCATCGCCTGTCATCGCGCCGACACGCTCAAGGTCAAGAGCTTCATCCGCTCCTACGGCACGCACGGCAAGAGCGATGCCATCGATGCCGCGATGTTGAGAGCCTACGGTCGCGAACGCTGGGGAAAGCTGACCCTTTGGCAAGCTCCGGATCCCGACGAGACCTGCTTGCGCGCCCTGGTGCGGCGCCGCCAGGAACTCATCGCCATCAAAATCGCCGAGAAGAACCGCGCCAAGGCACCTGGCGGCCGCGAGCTCGCCGCCTCCTTCGAGGCCGTGATCAATGTCGTCGAGCGTCAGATCCAAGCTATCGATGCCGCCATGCGCAAGCTGATCGCCAACAGCCGTACCCTCAAGCACCGAGCCGCCATCTGCACGGCCATGGACAGTCTCGGCCCGATCGTGGCGGCCAAGCTGCTGGCCACCTTGCCCGAGCTCGGCACCATGACACGTCGAAAGGCTGCCGCGCTTGCAGGGCTCGCGCCTCATCCAAACGACAGCGGGCAAAAGCAAGGCTACCGCAAAATCCGCGGCGGACGACCCGAGATCAGGAGCATGCTCTACATGCCCGCATTGCACGCCGCTGCCGGAAGGGGTGAGTTCGCAACCTTCTACAAACGCCTCATCACCAACGGCAAAAAGCCAATGGTGGCCATCGCTGCCGTCATGCGAAAGATCGTCGTCACCTTAAACGCTAGGCTCAGGGACGCCGCCATTCCTCAGAGTTGATGACGAAGTAGGGGACTTCCACCAACACAAAAGCCCGGCGCATGGCCGGGCTTTTGTCGAACAGAGCACCCTCAGGAAAAGCGTGAAGCGGTTTTCCGTCCGGAATTGCCTCAAAACAAAGAGTTGGACTTCAATCAGTCGCCGTCGATCGCCGTGGCGATGCGCACGATGGCCTGCTGGTAGACGTTGGCGTCGTTCCAGCCGGCAATTGCGCCGACATTGTCCGCCGCGCTCGCGCCGCGCCGCCAGCCATGGGCCTTGAGGAAGTTGGCGGTGGACGCCAGCGCGGTGGCCTTGTCGCGGAGGTTGCCGCTGCCCACGCCATATTTCAGGACATTCCCGGGCAGGAACTGCGTGTGGCCGATCTCGCCATGCGCGGCGCCGACCGACGAGGCGCTCAAGGCGCCGCGATCGACCAGCTTCAGCGCCGCAATGGCATGCGGATGAAAGAATTCCGGGCGGCGGCAATCATAGGCAAGCGTCAAAATGGCCGAGACCGTATTCTGGTTGCCCATGGACGAACCGAAGCCGGTCTCCATGCCCCAGATGGCCAGCAACACACCGGGCGACACGCCGTAATTGCTTTCGATCTGGCTGAACAGCGCCGCGTTCGCCTTTTTCAGCGAACGGCCCTTGGAAATGATCGCCTCGCCGCCACGGCGCTTCATGAAGGCATCCACCGAGCCGCTGAACGCCTTGTGGATACCGCGGTCGACGGAAATTGTCTTTGTCGCGTAAGTGGCGCCAGCCAAAGCGGCCAGACCCTTGGCGCCGACACCTTCGGACTTGGCCTGTGCGGCGAAGCCCGGTTTCCAGGCGTCGAAGCCGGCACCGGTGCTGCCACAGCTGGCCGCCGCCTGTGCGCCCGTCGCCAGCCCAAGCACCGCCACCACCGCGGCCGCTAAAATCCTACCCTTGGCAAGAAATGCCATTTTGTTCTCCTGGTTGCCTGATTCACGTCCCATCAGCGAATTTGCCAGCGAAACGTGCATTTGTCACCGTCCGCGGCACGATGCTGGCGAATGCCGGGGAATTTGCCTACGATCAAGTGATTATTGTGGCGGGGTCGAAATAACCATGGAAGACGTTGATGTCGCATCGGCGGCCGTGCCTGTGCCAGCGCCCGGCATTTCGGTGTGCCTTTCGGCATAGGCGGCGTGATCATCGGCGACGGCGCGGCGGGGCTTGCCACGGCCAGGATCCTGCGTGCCATGGGCCGCATGCGGCGAAACATCATCGACACAGGCGGAACGGCGGCCGGCGCTCGGCGTTGGGCACCTGCCGCCCGCTGGCTCTGAGGTTTTGAGGCCGACATGAAACTGTTCGACTGCCCGCATTGCGCCCATCGTCTCTACTTCGAGAATGCGCAATGCCTGAATTGCTCCAGCCTCGTGCTCTACGATCCCGGGCATGCCCGCTTCGCCCTGTCGGGCGCCGACGGCATCTTCCAGTGCACCAATGCCGATGAATGCGCCTGCAACTGGATGGCCGAACCGGGACATGGGTTTTGCCGCGCCTGCGGGCTGAACCAGCTGATCCCCGATCTTTCCGTCGACGGCAACCGCCGACGCTGGATCCGGGTCGAGGCGGCCAAGAAGCGCGCCATCTATTCGCTGCTCGCCTTCGGCCTGCCGGTGGCGCCCAAACAGGCGCCTGCGGACGAGGTGGGCCTCGCCTTCGACTTCCTCGCCGATCCGATCGGCGGCGGGCCGGGCGGCGAACGCATCCTGACCGGCCATGACAATGGCCTGATCACGCTCAACGTCGCCGAGGCCGATTCAGCCGAGCGCGAGAAGCGTCGCGTCGAGATGGGTGAGAATTACCGGACGCTGCTCGGCCATTTCCGCCACGAGCTCGGCCACTATTACTGGGATCGCCTGATCCGCGACGATCCGCAAAGGCTGGACGCTTTCCGCACTTTGTTCGGCGACGATCGCGCCGATTACGAACAGGCGCTGAAGACCTACTACGCCAACGGTGCCGCGCCCGACTGGCAGCAGAACCACATCTCGGCCTACGCCACCTCGCATCCCTGGGAGGACTGGGCCGAGACCTGGGCCCACCATCTGCACATCACCGACACGCTGGAGATGGTCCACGCGCTGAACTTCCCGCTCGGCCGGCTGGAGACGGTGGAAGCCAATGACTTGCCGCGAGGCGACACCGGCGGCGAACTGCAGGCGGCCCCTTCGGAACCTGCCAACGCGCCCGAGCCCTTCGAAAAGATCCTTGCCCGCTGGCTGGTGCTGTCGGAAGCCTCCAATTCGATCAACCGCTGCATGGGCCTGCCCGACCTCTATCCCTTCGTCATTTCGGACGTGACGGCGCGAAAACTGGCCTTCGTTCACGAGCTTTTGACCGGCCTGCCGAAAGACGTGGGAACAAATCGTGAGTTGGCGCAGGCGTTTTAGCCGGAACGCATGCGCCGCTGCCCCGTTTTCACCGCCGAGGGACCATGAAAACGGAGTGAAGCCATGAAATCCGTCTTGTTGCCCGCAATCGCCGGGATGATGACCGTGATGTCGGGCGCCGCCTTTGCCGACACCGCCGTCTCGGCCGTCACCGATCTCAACGTGCGCGCCGGGCCCGGTCCGCAATATCCTGTCATCGGCGTGCTCGCCGCCGGCCAGTCCGCGACGCTCAATGGCTGTATCGAAAACAGCAAATGGTGCACCATCGCCGAAGCCGGCGGGCAGGGCTGGGTCTATTCCGACTATGTAACGGCCGATTTCAGCGGCAGCCGGGTGATCCTGACGCAGCGTCCGCACGGCTCCAGCGTGGCAATCGTCTCGCCGCCGGAAGACATCGGCAATTATTCGACCGACTATACCGGGGCGATTGTCGCCGGCCAGCCGGCCGAGGACGCCTTTCCTCCGCCTCCGGCCGAGGTCCGCACCTATGTCGACACCCATCGCCTCGACCCCGTCTATCTCGACGGCGAGGTGGTGACCGGCGCGACCCTGCCCGACACGGTCGAGCTGCGCGAGATTCCGGACTACAACTACCGCTATGTCTATGTGAACGGTCAGCCGGCGCTGATCGACCCGCAGACGCGGCGCATCATGTACGTGGTGCGTTGACGGCGGTCGCGGTCGCGGCAACAGGTTGCCTGTATTGGGAAGCGCCACCCTTTGCGACGGGATCCTTCTCCCCGTCACTATACGGGGAGAAGATGCCGGCAGGCAGATGAGGGGCTGCGCCGAGGTTCCGCCAAAAGCGCCGACTGATTGAGACACAAGCAACAGCGCGACCCGGCCCTTGTCTTGACTCCGCCGCCGATTTCCTGTCTACACGCCTCGAATTCCGCGACGAGTATCCCTCCGAGCAAGTCGACCAGGACGCCGAAGCCTCTTTGAGGTGGTGCTGTAAAGAGATCCTGGAGGCCAACACCCGGCAGCGCAATGCGCCCCCGGGTGCTTTTTGGTTTTGGGCTTTGCTTTTGCTTGGACAGTTGGCGCGAACGCATTACCTCTCGGGTCGAATGAACCGAGATCGAAGGACGCAAGATGTTTGAATCGCTGCAGGAGCGTCTTGGCTCCATCCTGAACGGCCTGACAGGCCGCGGCGCGCTTTCCGAGGCTGATGTCTCGGCGGCGCTGCGCGAGGTGCGCCGTGCGCTGCTCGAGGCCGACGTGGCGCTCGAAGTGGTGCGCTCCTTCACCGACAAGGTGCGCGAGAAGGCTGTCGGCGCCGCGGTGCTAAAGTCGATCAAGCCCGGCCAGATGGTCGTCAAGATCGTCCATGACGAGCTGGTCGACATGCTGGGCGCCGAGGGCGTCGCCATCGACCTCAATGCGCCGGCCCCCGTCGTTATCATGATGGTCGGCCTGCAGGGCTCCGGCAAGACGACCACTTCGGCCAAGATCGCCAAGCGGCTGACCGAGCGCCAGAACAAGAAGGTTCTGATGGCCTCGCTCGACACGCGGCGGCCCGCCGCGCAGGAGCAGCTGCGCCAGCTCGGCGAGCAGACCAAGGTCGCGACGCTGCCGATCATTGCTGGCCAGAACCCCGTCGACATCGCCAAGCGCGCCGTGCAGGCCGCCAAGCTCGGTGGCCATGACGTCGTCATCCTCGACACCGCCGGCCGCACCCATATCGACGAGCCGCTGATGGTCGAGATGGCCGACATCAAGAAGGTGTCGAGCCCGCACGAGATCCTGCTGGTCGCCGATTCGCTGACCGGCCAGGACGCCGTCAACCTGGCGAAAAGCTTCGACGAGCGCGTCGGCATCACCGGCCTGGTGTTGACCCGCATGGACGGCGATGGCCGCGGCGGTGCCGCGCTTTCGATGCGCGCCGTCACCGGCAAGCCGATCAAGCTGATCGGCACCGGCGAAAAGATGGACGGGCTGGAGGAGTTCCACCCCAAGCGCATCGCCGACCGCATCCTCGGCATGGGCGACATCGTCAGCCTGGTCGAAAAGGCCGCCGAGAACATCGACGCCGAGCAAGCGGCGGCGATGGCCAAGAAGATGCAGTCGGGCAAGTTCGACCTGAACGACCTCGCCCAGCAGCTTCAGCAGATGTCGAAAATGGGTGGCATGGGCGGCATCATGGGCATGATGCCCGGCATGGGCAAGATAAAGGACCAGATGGCCGCCGCCGGCCTCGACGACAGGATGTTCGGCCGCCAGCTCGCCATCATCTCCTCGATGACCAAGGCCGAGCGCGCCAATCCCGATATTCTCAAACACTCGCGCAAGAAGCGCATCGCCGCCGGCTCCGGCACCGACGCCGCCGAGATCAACAAGCTGTTGAAGATGCATCGCGGCATGGCCGACATGATGAAGGCGATGGGCGGCAAGGGCAAAGGCGGCGGCCTGATGCGCGGCATGATGGGCGGCCTTGCCTCCAAGATGGGGCTTGGTGGTTTGGGGGGCGGCATGATGCCCGGCGGCATGGGCGGCATGCCCGATCTCTCCAAGATGGATCCCAAGCAGCTCGAAGCCCTGCAGAAGCAGGCGCAGGCCGCCCGCCTCGGCGGCATGAAGGGCCTGCCCGGCGGACTTCCCGGCGGCGGCCTGCCTGGGCTGCCCGGCGGCATGAAACTTCCGGGGCTTCCCGGCCTCGGCGGCGGCGGACTGCCGGGCCTTGGCAAGAAGAAGTGAGAATACGGATGAACGAAGAAAAGGACATGGCAGACGCCCGCACCATCCTGGCCGGCTATCGCGCTTCGATCGACAACATCGACGCCGCCCTCATCCACATGCTGGCCGAGCGCTTCCGCTGCACCAAGGCGGTCGGCGTGCTGAAGGCCGAGCATGGCCTGCCGCCGGCCGACCCGGCGCGCGAGCAGCAGCAGATCGCCCGTCTGCGCCAGCTGGCCAACGACGCGCATCTCGACCCCGATTTCGCGGAGAAGTTCCTCAACTTCGTCGTCCGCGAAGTGATCCGCCACCACGAACAGATCGCCGCTGCCAACGGCGTGACGAAAACCGGCTGAAAACAAAGATTTAGCCGAACCATATCAACGAAATCAGAGCTTTTAGGAGATAAGAAATGGCACTGAAGATCAGACTGGCCCGTGCGGGGTCGAAGAAGCGTCCTTACTACCACGTCGTCGTCGCCGACGCCCGTTCGCCGCGTGACGGCCGGTTCATCGAGTCGCTCGGCTCGTGGAACCCGCTGCTGCCGAAGGACGGCGAGCGCGTCAAGGTCGACGCCGACCGCGTCAAGCACTGGCTGTCGCACGGCGCCCAGCCGACCGACCGCGTGCTGCGCTTCCTCGACGAGGCCGGCCTTGCCAAGCGCGACGCCCGCTCCAACCCGAAGAAGGCCGAGCCGGGCAAGAAGGCGCAGGAACGCGCCGCTTTGCTGAAGAAGGCGCAGGAAGACGCTGCCGCCGCCGTTGCGGCCGCTTCAGCCGCGCCGGCCGAGGCGGAAGCCGCCACCGCCGAATAAAGATCGCTTCATCGCATCGACAAAACGGCGGGCCGGTGCCCGCCGTTTTGCTATTGTGCGCCCGTGCCATGGCGGTATCGGATGGAACGGATGGGCGAACGGCCAGTCACGGAAGAAATCCTGTCCGGCCGCGTTGCCGGAACGCTGCTGCGATGCGCCGACGCCACGACGGGCGTCGTGGTGCTGAGCGGATCCAGCGGCCGTGTCGACGTCGCCCGCGCACGGCTGTTTGCCGGCGAGGGCGCATCCGCTCTAGCGCTGCAGTGGTTCGGCGGCGAAGGCCAGGTCCCCGGCATATGTGAAATCCCTCTGGAGATTTTTTTCGCCGCGACCGACCATCTTGTCGGGCTGGGCTGCCGGCGCATCGTCTATGTCGGCACGTCCAAAGGCGCCGAGGCGGCCTTGCTTGCGGCGGCGCACGACCCGCGCATCGACGCCGTGGCCGCGATCAGCCCGACATCGGTGGTGTGGGGCAATATCGGGCCGGGCCGCGACGGCACCAGCTGGCCCGAGCGATCGTCATGGACGCTGAAGGGGGTGCCGCTCCCGTTCGTTCCGACCGAGCCGAACTGGCGCGCGAGCCATGTCGATGGCCTTGTCTCCTACAGGGGGCTATTCGAGCATTGCCTGGCAAGCTTCAAGCAGGAGGCCGAAAAGGCCGCCATTCCCGTCGAGGCTATCTCGGCGCAGCTTGTGCTGGTCGCGGGCGGCGACGACGCGCTGTGGCCCTCGCTCGACTTTGCCCGATCGATTGTTCGGCGTCGAGAAGATGTCGGAAAGGCCACCCGCCTCGTCTCAAACCCCGATGCCGGCCACCGCATTCTCTTGCCGGGTGAAACCACCCCACGGTCCGCATTGCACGCCCATGGCGGCAATGATCAGGCCGATGCGCGTCTCGGCCGCGACGCCTGGAAATTGATCCGGGACCTGTTGTAGGCATTTTCACGAAAACGGCGAGCCTGCGCCCGCCGTTTTGCTGTCTTCAGTGCTGCCCGCCGCTCAATAGCCGCTTGGGCAGCGGTCGACATAGACACGGCCATTGCGGTCGCGGTAGCGGCACTGGCCACTTTCGCTGGCGTGGCCGATCAGGGCACCCGCCACGGCGCCAACCGCGCCTCCGACGACAGCGCCCTGGACCGGATCCCCAGCCACGGCCGCGCCGACCGCGGCGCCACCAAGGCCGCCTACGGCAGCGCCTTTTTCCGTCTGCGAGCACGCGCCCAACGCCATCGTCAGCACCAGAATGGTAATCGCCTTCTTCATTATGAAATCCTCTCTCTCACGCGGATCGCCGTCCTCGCCGCCATTTCGTTAACTCGCGTGCGGCTGATTTGATCCCTGGGAGAGTGACGATTGGCCGGCTTAGCGTCGACGACGGTTTCGGCACTTGCGATCAAGATTTTGAAATTGTTAGCCTTTGTTGCTCCGTTGCCTGCTTCAGATTGGCCAGGCCGGCCTCGAAATCCTTGCCGATCAGCTTGTCGAAGTCCATGAATAGGCCCATCAGCTTGGCGATGAACGGTCTTGCGCCGCGCATCGCCCAGGTGACGGTTGTGGCGTCGCCCGATGGCCTAAGCGAAAAATCGACGCTGTTGTTGGCCCGGAACGGCCTCTCGAAATCGAGCTTCAGCGAGATCAGCGAGGACGGCACCGAATTGACGATCTCCATGCGCCCCTTGCCGGCCTTGCCATTGCCTTCCCAGGCATAGACGGCGCCCTTGCCGCTTTGCGCGCCCGAGACCGTGCGCTTCATGTTGGGGTCGAGCTTTTCGTAGGGCGACCATGTCGGCCAGCGGCTGAGATCGTTGATCAGCGGGAAGATCGCCTCCGGCGCAGCCTTGATGGTGGCCGTGCGGGTGGTGACGAAATCATTGGGCCGTGTCGCGGCGTAGATGAGGACGGCGGCGATGAAGACGACCAGGATGATGAGGATGGTGCTGAACATTTTTCTCTCCTCAAAGCAATTTCAGGAAAAGTGTGAAGCGGTTTCCCTCCGGAATTGCGTCAGAACAATGAGACTATCGGCTGAACGGGATCAGTGCGCGCACCTTGGGGTCGCGCAGATAGAGACCGCCCCACAGGATGATGCCGAGATAGACGCCGAACAGTGTGTGGGAGAACAGCGGGCTATCGATGCGCAGCTTTGTAGCGATGGCGCCGCCCATATAGGCGGTGAGCAGGATGGCGCCGAGCACCGAAGTGCGCGGCCAGGCGTAGAGCGCCGTCGAGACCAGGCCGATGACGCCGAGCAGGCGCGCGACATTGGCGTCGGCCGGCCAGCCGAGCGGCACCATGGTCTGGGTGACGATGTCGAGCGGCGGCAGCTTGATGGCGCCGTCGGAGACCATGAACAGGATGATGAGGCCGCTGAGCACGCGGCCGGTCCACAAGGCGCCGGACGAGGCAGGCGCGGTTTCGGAAATGCTCATCGGTGTTCCTCCCTGATGGTTCGAACCCCTTTCGCCGGGGTCGAACCAAGGACGCGGCACGAGGCGGCAATCCTACAGAGGGCTGGGTTTTTTCGATCCGTCCTTTGGCCGGCAGGCAAGCCGAACCGGATTCTAGGAGAAATAAAACTTCTCGGCCGGGAGCATTTTTGGCGGCGCCTCCCCCAGCGCCTCGAACACCGAGATCTCGCAGACGCGGCACAGGCCGTCGAGAGCGAGGTCGTTGGCTTCGGTGCCGAACGGGTCCTCGAGCTCCTCCGAAAGCGCATCGAGGCCGAAGAAGGTGTAGGCGATCAGCGCCGTGAACAGCGGCGTCGCCCAGCCGGTGGTCGAGATCAGCCCGATGGGCAAAAGCAGGCAGACGATATAGGCCGTGCGGTGCACCAGCAGCGTATAGGCGAAAGGCAAGGGCGTGCCGGCGATCCGCTCGCAGCCGGCCTGGATGGCGGTGATCGACGCCAGCCTCTCATCGAGAATGCGAAAGCCGATCGGATCGACGTCGCCTGACCGGCGCTGCGCATTGGCGCGCCGCCCCATGCGCCGGACCATCTCGTCGGCCGGATTGGCAAAGGCTGCGATCGTCTCCGCCTCGGCGTCGATGAACGCGCGGGCGTCCTTGATGCTGTCGGTCTTGCGCAGCTGGCCGCGCAGGAAATGGCAGAAGGCCAGCGCCTCCATCAGCAAGGCGCGCTGTTCGGCCGGATCGGGAATGAGGCTGGTCGTGGCGCGCGCCAGATTGCGGATCTCGAAGACCAGCGTGCCCCACAGCTTGCGCGCTTCCCACCAGCGGTCATAGGCGGCGTTGTTGCGGAACGACAGATAGATGGACAGCGTCACGCCGACCAGCCCGAACGGCGCGATGTTGAAGACGCCGAGATCGAGTTCGAACCATCGCGCCAGGGCCAGGATGACCGCCGAATAGACGGCGAAGCCGAAGATCTGCGGCAGGATGCGCGGCACCACGGAGCCGCGCATGATGAAGAACAGCTGCAGGAAGTTGGGGCGCGGGCGAACGATCATGGACGGCCTTTCACGGGCCGGCATCGGCCCTGAGCTGCTCTATTGTGCGATGCGACAGATCCGCAAGCCCGGCCGCCAGCGACATCGCCATGTCGTGCGCGGTGCGGACTATCGGCATGTGCCGGTTGCGGATATTGAGAAGCCTGTTGCCCGTCCCAGTTCAGGCGAGAAAGATGACCGGCGAGACCGATCTGAAGACATTGTTGGCGTCGATGACGCCGGAATTGCTCGACGGCATCCATGTCTTCGCCACGCTGGCGCCTGGAGTTTCCCAGCCGAAGAACCTCGATCCGGTGATGCTGTTTCGCGAGCGCGAGGGCACGACGCTGATCGTGACCGAGGACGCGGCAAAGGCAGCCGGACTGGCCGCCTCGTTCCGCTGCCGGATGATCACGCTGAACATCCACTCATCGCTGGAAGCCGTCGGCTTCCTCGCCGCCATCGCCACGCGGCTCGCCGCCGCCGGCATGGGCGTCAATCCGGTCTCGGCGTTCTATCATGATCACCTGTTCGTGCCGGCGGAGCGGGCGGAGGAGGCGCTGGGGCTGCTTCATGAGCTGGCCAAGGACAGTGCCGGCTGAAATCAACGCCCGCGTACATACAGAATATCCGGCAGGCCTTCTTCGTTGGTGGTGCCGTCGCCGAACGCTTCCGCGCGGAACCCATGGCGCTCATAGAAGCGCCGGGCGCCGGTGTTGGCCTGGAAGGAATGGAGTTTCGCGACCGGCAAAGCAGCGGTCGCGTCGATCAGCAGCCGGCTGCCTATGCCTTGCCCCGTCCAGGCCGGGTCGAGATAAAGTTGTTCCACCCAATCGCCGCTGACGGCAATGAAGCCGACAATCTCGCTGCCAGCTTCGGCGACCGTCACCTGCTGCCGTGGCAGCACGATGTCGCGGATGAAGGCGAGGTCCTCGGCCGGCGTATGGATGACCGGCATCCAGTCGTAGGCATCGAGCGCCGCCCGCATGAGCCGGGCAATGGCAGCAGCATCTGAGCCGCTGGCCGGGCGCAGAGTGACAGGCCGAGCACCGTTCATAAAGTAAGCTCAATCCGAGGGGCAGGTGCGGGCTTTCCCTTCTCCCCGTGTGGGAGAAGGAAAAGGTGCCCTTAGCCCGCGACCGCGGGCCGCCGGTCGTCCGGCGCGCCCGCGCAGGGCCAGCCGCGGCAGCGGCGATACGGCCCGTGAGCGAGAAAAGAACCCCCGTCAGGCCGCCTTCTTCTTCGGCTGGATCAAGCCGCGCTCGACGAGGAGCTCGGCGATCTGCACCGCGTTGAGCGCCGCGCCCTTGCGCAGATTGTCGGAGACGACCCACATCGACAGGCCATTGTCGACGGTCGAATCCTCGCGGATGCGCGAGATGAAGGTGGCGTCCTCGCCGGCCGATTCCAACGGCGTGATGTAGCCGCCGTCCTCGCGCTTGTCCAAGACCTGGCAGCCCGGCGCGTCGCGCAGGATGTCGCGCGCCTCGTCGGCGGTGATCGGCTTCTCGAACTCGATGTTGACCGCTTCCGAATGGCCGATGAACACCGGCACGCGCACGCAGGTCGCCGTCAGCTTGATCTTGGGATCGAGCATCTTCTTGGTCTCGGCGACCATCTTCCACTCTTCCTTGGTGAAGCCGTCGTCGAGGAAGACGTCGATATGCGGAATGACGTTGAAGGCGATGCGCTTGGTGAACTTCTTGACGTCGACCTGGTCGGCGACGAACACCGCACGGGTCTGGGTGAACAGCTCGTCCATGCCTTCCTTGCCGGCGCCCGATACCGACTGGTAGGTGGCGACGACGACGCGCTTGATGGTGGCGAAATCATGCAGCGGCTTCAGTGCCACGACCAGCTGCGCGGTCGAGCAGTTCGGGTTGGCGATGATGTTCTTGCGCGTGAACAGCGAGATCGCGTCCGGGTTCACTTCCGGCACGATCAGCGGCACGTCCTGGTCGTAGCGGAAGGCCGACGAATTATCGATGACGACGCAGCCCTGCTTGCCGATCTTCGGCGACCATTCCTTGGAGACATTGCCGCCGGCCGACATGACGCAGATGTCGGTGTCGGAAAAATCATACTGGTCGAGCGCCTTGACCTTCAGCGTGCGGTCGCCGAACGACACTTCCGTGCCCTGGCTGCGCCGCGACGCCAGCGCCACCACTTCGCTTACCGGAAAGCCGCGCTCTTCCAGTATGTTGAGCATTTCCCGGCCCACATTGCCCGTGGCGCCGACGACTGCAACCTTGAAACTCATAAAGATCTCCTGTCCCTCTCCGCTTGGTTTTTGGAGAAAACCCGCCGGCCAATGCGGGTTCCGTCCCCCGGGCCGGACCCGGGAGAGGGTGGTTAGGCCAAGGGAATCACACCGTTTTGGTGGTGGTTTTCTTGGCCGTGGTTTTGCTGGAACGAGGGGACGCGCCGACGCGCCCGGCCCAATGGTTCGCATTGCGGCTGGGGGCATCGAATGCAAGAAGAGCCATCAAAAGGCCGCGCATCGAAAAACGATCCCGTTCGAAGCGGGCTTTTACGCGGTTTGCGGCAGGAGTCAATGCGCGGCGCGGCGCATGGCCTTCATGGCGCGCCCTGTACAAGAGCGGCGGCAGGAAGTACGAACGGCCAAGATTGTTGGGCTGGCGCGGCGCCGGCCCCGATGTGCTCCATGATGAGCGCAGAACCCTGAATTCCGAAAGAGCGAGATGTCCAACTTTGAAGGTATCGTCCCGGCGCTGGCACAGGCGCTGGAAAAACGCGGCTATTCCGAACTGACGCCGGTGCAGAAGGCGGTGCTGGAACTCGGCCAGGCCGATGCGCTGGTGTCGGCGCAGACCGGCTCCGGCAAGACCGTGGCCTTCGGCCTTGCCATGGCGCCGACGCTTCTCGACGGCGCCGAGCGTTTTGGCCCGGCCACGGCGCCGCTGGCCTTGGCGGTGGCGCCGACGCGCGAGCTTGCGCTGCAGGTGACGCGTGAACTCGAATGGCTTTACGAGCCGACCGGCGCCACGGTGGCGTCCTGCGTCGGCGGCATGGACATGCGTACCGAGCGGCGCGCGCTGGAGCGTGGCGCCCATATCGTCGTCGGCACGCCCGGCCGCCTGCGCGACCACATCACCCGCAACTCGCTCGACATGTCGGGGCTGAAGGCGGTGGTGCTCGACGAGGCCGACGAGATGCTCGATCTCGGTTTTCGCGAGGACCTCGAATTCATCCTCGATGCCGCGCCGGCCGAACGCCGCACGCTGATGTTCTCGGCCACCGTGCCACGCTCCATCGCCACGCTGGCGCAGGGCTATCAGCGCGATGCCGTGCGCATCTCCGCCGCCGGCGAGGAAAAGCAGCATCTCGACATCGAATACCGGGCGCTCAACGTCGCCCAGGCCGACCGCGAGAACGCCATCATCAACGTGCTGCGTTTCTACGAGGCCAAGAACGCGCTGGTGTTCTGCAACACGCGCGCCGCCGTCAATCACCTGACCGCACGTTTCAACAACCGCAATTTTTCCGTCGTCGCCCTTTCGGGCGAGCTCAGCCAGAACGAGCGCAGCCACGCGCTGCAGGCGATGCGCGACGGCCGCGCAAAAGTCTGCATCGCCACCGACGTCGCGGCGCGCGGCATCGACCTGCCCAACCTCGAACTGGTCATCCACGCCGACCTGCCGACCAATCCCGAAACGCTGCTGCACCGCAGCGGACGGACAGGACGCGCCGGGCGCAAGGGCGTCAGCGCACTGATCGTGCCGGGCAGCGCCCGCAGGCGCACCGAGCGGCTGTTGCAGAACGCCGGCCTCAAGGCGACCTGGGCGAGCCCGCCCTCAGCCGACGATGTGATGCGCCGCGACGACGAGCGCATCCTCGCCGATCCGGCCTTCGACGAGCCGGTGAAGGACGATGAGCGCGCTTTCATCGACGCGCTTCTCGCCAAGCATGGCCCCGAACAGGTGGCGGCCGCCTTCGTGCGCCAGTGCCGCGCCAGCCGCTCGGCGCCCGAGGACCTCATGGACGTCGCGCCGTTCACGCCTTCGCGTGAAAGACTGGCGCGCGAAAGACCGGCCGGCGAAAATTTCGCGCAGCGCGACGAGGCGCCGAGCCGCCGTGACGATTTCGGCGCCAGCGTCTGGTTCTCGCTGTCGGTCGGACGCCGGCAGAATGCCGAGCCGCGCTGGCTGATCCCGATGCTGTGCCGCACCGGCAGCATCTCGAAGCGCGAGATCGGCGCCATCAAGATGCAGCCGGAAGAAACCTTCGTGCAGATCGCCGCGGACTGGGCCGACCGTTTTCTCGCCGCCATCGGGCCCGACCGCAAACTGCAGGGCAATATCGTGGTCAAGCGGCTCGACGGCACGCCGGACCTGTCGCGGGCCGGCTATCAGCCGCCCAGCCCAGACAAGAAGCCGCATCGCGGCAAGGCGCCATTCGACCCGAACGCGCCGAAGCGCAAATTCGAGAAGCGCGCACCGGCCTCGGTCGACCAGCGCCCGGCAGCCGCGCATGAGGCAAAGCCGTGGGCGAAAAAGCCGGGCAAGCCGAAGTTCGACAATGCCGGCCCGCCGAAGCACAAGAAGCCGAAGAAGCGGCCTTCGTAACCCTACGAACGCCGGGACGCGCTCTCTTTCAGGCCGGCCTTGATGGCCGACCAGCTGGCGGCCGCCGGCGTCGGCCGATGGTTTTGGGCGATGCGCTCCGCCAATGAGGAACGCCAGGCATGATCCTCAGCCATCCTGCGGATGGCGGCGTACCAGCCGGCCTGGTCTTCGGAATCGATCGCCGGCATCAGCCCGCCGCTCGCTTCGATCAGCGACGGCGCCGTCGACACGATGACCGGAACGCCGAAATCGAGACATTCCGAGGCGCCGTAGCCCCAGCCCTCTATATGCGAGGGAAAAACGCCGAAGGTGGCGCTGCGATAATAGCCTATGAGCTGCTCGTCGCTGACCAGTCCGGTGAAGGTGACCGACTGGAGCAGTTCGGGATGCGCCTTGAGAAAAGCGCGCAGCGGTTCGATCATCCAGCCCCAGCGCCCGGCGCAGACAAGCCTTGGCAGCTTGACGCCCTCTTCCCGCGCCTGCTGCCAGATCCGCGCCAGCAATATGTGGTTCTTGCGCACTTCGATGGTCGAGCAATAGAACACGAACGGCTCGCCTGCCTCGATGCGCGAGGTCGCGCCGATGCGCGATGCCGTCTCGTGCAGGATGGAAGGCATCGGAAACCGGTAGACCTCCGGCGCGCCGATGCCGGCCTTGCGCATATATTCGGTCAGCGTCGCGCCGACCTCGTCGGAGGCGCAGAATGCCGGCGCACCGGCGCGCACGAGCTGCTCGAGATCGGAGCCGAAACGGCGCTCGCCGGCGCTCAAGCCGATCAGGTCGGGGCGCAATGCCGGGATGATGTCGTGACACAGGAAGGCAACCTTGCCGGCGCCGCCCGAAACGGCGAACCGGTCTTCCTGGGTCAGGATGTGATGGCTGATCAGCACAAGGGCGGGCTCCGTCTCGGCCGGCCGGGCCGGGGCCTCTCGCAAACCAAGGCGGATCCGCGCCCGCTGGTACAGGCGATAGGCGCGGATCAACAGCCGCGTCGCCTGCCAGGCGATCCCCATGCCGCCATTGGTCACCGTCCTGGCCAGATGGCGGTCCGCGTCACGCTTGTCCCAGGGCTGCTGCCGCACCGCCTCGAAAGCCCGCGACAGCGCCGCGCGTCTCCCCGGCCACCGCTTGACACGATGCGGTGAAATCTCGCCGGCCGCGACGTGGTCCTGTTCGAAAGGCGCAAGCGGCCGGAACCGGCCTTCGCCTGGCCTGAACGCCACCACCTCCACGTCGGGGTCGGGATCCGCCAACGCCGCATTGACGAGAAAGCTCTCCACCCGTGGAATGCCCGCCAGGCCCTTGCCGGGCGGCCAGAACATCAGGCCGGTCGCATCGATGGCCAGTGCAGGGGCAAGCCTCGCCGGCCTTGCGGCCTGCCCTTCCTCGGTCCCGGCGCTGGCATCGGAATGCTCGACTGTCATGGTCTGCTTCGGTGAAGACGGCTGCACGTCAAGCCTTATGCTCGATTTGCCGCTAATATGGTAGCCATGCCGCACGGTCTTGCCCGTGGGCTCGGCCCCGTGCCACATCTTGGCGGGGACGCGGCGACAAGGGGGGTGGGTGATGCGTGGCGAAGTGCTTCACTATGACGAGGACCAGGGTTTCGGCTTCATCACCGGCGCCGACGGCAACCGCTACACATTCACCCGCGAGAACCTTCGCCGGCAAACCGCGATGCCCAAGGGCACGGCGGTCGAGTTCCAGCCGGGCGGCGGCCAGGCGCGTGACGTCTTCTCGATCGCCACCCAGGCCGCAAGCCCGGCCGCCGGCATAAACCCCGCACCGGCTCAGGCCAATCCCGTACCCACGGCCGTCGCAGCGCCGGCGCAGCATTTCGGCCGGACGGCCGAGCCGGCAGAGCCCACCGATCTCTGGACCTATTTCTGGAGCGGTGTGACCCGGAACTACTTCAATTTCGCCGGCCGCGCCCGGCGCAAGGAATATTGGGGCTATTGCCTGTTCTGGACGATCGCGTTGCTGGTGGTCGTCGGCATCGGCGTTTTCACCGATGCCGAGATAGGCAATTTCGACAACGCCGAGCTGCCGGCGATGACAGTGGGGCTTTTCGGCATGTTCCTGCTGGCCACCTTCCTGCCCAGCCTCGGCATGATCGTGCGCCGCCTGCACGACCTCGGCCTGACCGGCTGGCTCTGCCTGCTCATCCTGATCCCGACCTTCGGCAGCCTGATCATTCTCGTCTTCGCATTGATCCCGACACAGGGGCGCGAAAACCAGTGGGGGCCAGTGCCGGCGGGGGTTAGAATTTAGCGTGGCGTGCATATTGCATTGGTGAACAACCCTGGGTAGCATGCTGGCGAGGCGATGCAGGGGGAAAGCAATGCGCGGTACGGTGTTTCACTACGACGCGGATCAAGACTACGGTTACATCGACGGCGCTGACGGCAAGCGCTATTTTTTCACACGGACGGATCTGAGCCGGGAGATAGCCCTCGTCAGAGGCAGTCTTGTCGAATTCCAGCCGGACGACGGAACAGCGCGCAACATCGTCGCCGTGAGTTCGCCCGCACCCTCGGCGACCCCTGGCCAGCCTGGTCTTGCCCCTGAAACCCGGCCCACTCGTTCCACAGGTCTGTGGGCATACTTCCTGTGCACGGTCAGTGTGGATTTTTTCAATTTCAACGGACGCGCCCGTCGCAAGGAATATTGGGCCTTCTGGCTGTGCTCGACCGTCCTGGTGTTTGCCCTGCTGGGTTTCGGGATACTCGTGGATCTTGCCATCAACGGTTTCCGCGACGGTTCGAGCAGGAACGCGATCGGATTCCTGCCCTTCTTTATTTTCGCGTTGGCCGTCAACCTGCCCTGGATCGCGCTTGCCGTGCGACGTCTTCACGACTTCGGCAAGAGCGGTTGGTTTGTCTTGCTCTGCTTCATCCCAGCCATCGGTGGCATAGCCTTGCTGGTCTTCGGGCTTGTGCCATCCCAGGCGGGCAAGAACGCCTGGGGGCCGGTGCCCGCAGGGGTCAGAGTTTAACAGCCAGTTTCCCGAGAAAAAGGGGGTAAGTCACTCCCAAAAAACGATCGTTCGGCCGAACTTCGTCACGGCTGAAGATTCCTCTTGCAATTTAATCCGCGCACAGATAGTCTGTGCACAGATCGAATGATCGATCAGACAAGACGAATGGAGCCAGGACAATGTGGAGCAATGAATACACCGCGATTTCCTCCCTTCCCTCAGCAGCCATCTGGAACGCGCTGAAGGCGTTGCACGAGGGCCGCCTCACCTATGAGGGGTCCGACACTTTCGTGCTGCACGGCCCGTTCGCCAAGGGCACCCGTGTCTCGGTGACGCCGGTCGGGCAGGACACGTTCGAATCGACCATCGTCGATCTCGTCGATAACGTCACCTATGCCGACGAGACTTCGTTCGGTAACACGAAATTGCTGTTCCGGCACACGCTGGTGCCGGTCGAGGGCGGCACGCAGGTGACGCACCGGCTGGAAATTTCCGGCCCCTCGGCAGCCGAGGTCGGACCCGAGCTCGGCCCGCAGATCAGCGGCGATTTCAACGTATCGATGGCTAAATTGTTCGAGCAGGCAAAGGAGTTGGCGAACGGTGGCTGATGGACGGGATTTGAAGACGCGCTTCAGCGGACCTTCGGAGAGCCCCGGCTTGTTGTTGTGGCGAACCACCATGCGCTGGCAGCGCGTCATGACCGCGGCATTGGCGCCGCTCGACCTGACACATGTCCAGTTCGTGCTCCTGGCCTCCGCCATGTGGCTCGGCCGCAATGGCGAGCCGCCCAACCAGGTGCAGCTCGCCGCCCAGGCCGGCACCGAGGTGAAGATGACCTCGGACGTCGTTGCCCGGCTCGAGGCCAAGGGTTTGATCGCGCGGGAAGCCGACCCCAGGGATTCGCGTGCCAAGGTGATCCGCGTCACCCCGGCCGGGGCCGCCGCCGCGCAGCGCGCCATCGTTGCCGTGGAGACCGCCGACGCGGCCTTTTTCGAACCGGTGGACGAAGCGCAACTCGACGGCCTGCTGCAGCTGCTGGCCGGCGACATACGCTAGAGCAATTCCAGGAAAAGTGTGAGCGGTTTTCCCGCGAAAGTGCATAGCGCTTTCCCTTGGGAATTGCGTCAAAACAAAGAGTTAGAGCGGTTCGCCGTTTCCATGAAACGGTGAAACGCTCTAAGTGAGCGCGTTAACCCAGGAACTTGGCGATGATCGCGTCGCCCATCTCGACCGTGCCGACCTCGGTCATGCCCGGCGAGAAAATGTCCTTCGTCCGCAGGCCCTGATCGAGCACGGCGGCGATCGCGCCTTCCAGCCTGTCGGCCTCATCGACCATGCCGAAGGAATAGCGCAGGCACATGGCGAAGGAAGCGATCATGGCGATCGGGTTGGCGATGCCCTTGCCGGCGATGTCGGGCGCCGAGCCGTGCACGGGCTCGTAGAGCGCCTTGCGCTTCTTGGTCTTGACGTCTGGCGCGCCGAGCGAGGCGGACGGCAGCATGCCGATCGAGCCGGTCAGCATGGCGGCGATGTCGGACAGCATATCGCCGAACAGATTATCGGTGACGATGACGTCGAACTGTTTTGGCCAGCGCACCAGCTGCATGCCGCCGGCATCGGCCAGCATGTGGTCGAGCTTGACGTCGGAGTAGCGCGCCTTGTGCGTCTGGGTGACCACCTCGTTCCACAGCACGCCCGACTTCATGACGTTGCGCTTTTCCATCGAGGTCACGTGGTTCTTGCGGGTGCGCGCGAGCTCGAAGGCGACGCCCGAAATGCGCTCGATCTCGAACGTGTCGTAGACCTGGGTGTCGATGCCGCGCTTCTGGCCGTTGCCGAGATCGATGATCTGCTTGGGCTCGCCGAAATAGACGCCGCCGGTCAGTTCGCGCACGATGAGGATGTCGAGGCCTTCGACCACCTCCTGCTTGAGCGACGAGGATGCCGCCAGCGCCGGATAGCAGATGGCCGGACGCAGATTGGCGAACAGCTCCATGTCCTTGCGCAGCCGCAGCAGGCCGGCCTCGGGGCGCACCTCGTAAGGCACGGCATCCCATTTCGGTCCGCCGACGGCGCCGAACAGCACCGCGTCCGCCGCCATCGCCTTGGCCATGTCGGCATCGGAGATCGCCGCGCCATGCGCGTCGTAGGCGCAGCCGCCGACCATTCCCTCATCGGTGGCGAAGCCGCTGCCGAGCCTTTCGTTCATGGCCGATATCAGCTTCTTGACCTCGGCCATGGCCTCGGGGCCGATGCCGTCGCCGGGGAGCAGGAAAAGATGCTTCGTTGCCATGGAAAAACCGTCCTGGAAAGAATTTGAACCGCGGCCTTGCTAAACGCCAAGCGCTTGCGGCGCAAGCCTGCGCTTCACAACCGCGATCACCGATGTGAGAGAATGTTGACCAGCCGGCCCAGGGGATCGCGCACATAGAAGCGCCGCACGCCCCACGGTTCGTCGGCCGGGCCGTATTCGATGGCGAAGCCGGCGGCCTTCATGCCTTCGAGTGCCGCCTCGACATCGTCGACCTCGATCGACAGGTCCGGCACCGGCGTGCCGGAGCCGCCTTGCGCCATGAAGGAGACCTGCACCTGCATCTTTTCCTCGGAGCCGTAAGTGGCGATCCAGCCCTGGTCCATCAGCACGTCGAGGCCAAGCACATCATGGTAGAAGCGCTTCGCCGCCGCCGCATCCCGCGTCTCGATATTGGCCACGATGCGCCGGACCTTCATGGTCTCAGCGCCCCGGAGCCGAGCGTCGCAGCGCCGTGACCTCGATCTCGATCTTCATTTCCGGCTTGTTGAGCTGGCACACGATCATCGTCGCCGCCGGCCTGATGTCGCCGAAGGTCTCGCCCAGGATAGGGAAGACCACGTCCACAAAGGCCTGGTCGGTGATGTAGTAATGCGCCCGCACCACGTCTGATATCTCGAAGCCGCCATCGGCCAGCGCCTTGCCGATCGTCGCCAGGCAGTTGCGCGTCTGCGCCTCGACCGTCTCCGGCATCGTCATCGACGCGTAGTCATAGCCGGTCGTCCCGGACACGAAGCACCAGTCGCCCTGCACCACCGCGCGCGAATAGCCGGCGGTCTTCTCGAAGGGCGAACCGGTGGAGATCAGTTTGCGCATTGGGGGCCTCCTTGGATTGTGGCCTGCATCTAGCAGGCGGCTCGGCGCGGGTCGTGGGCCAAGCAGGGCCGACCATTGTCACGATGCGGTGAAGCGCTGCCTCCCTCCCATCGTAATCCTATGGCGAAGCAAGGAGCGGAGCGACGCAGCGCAGACCCCTGGATGACGAAAGCGCTGCGCAGACGTAGCCGCCCTAATTCGCCGACGACAGTGCCTTATCCAGCGCTTCTTTCACGTCGGCCGGCCATGTCGCCACCGCCGGCCAGGCGTTCGGCTGGCCATTGTCGCCGCGGCGGGCGAAGTAGAGCTTGTGCTTGGCCGGATCGACCGCCATGAAGCCGTCATTGCCGCCGCAATCATGCGGCACGCAGCCACTGGCATAGAAGGCGCCCGACGCGGTCTTTTCCGTGCCGCCGCCGACCAGCAGGCTGGTCGCCATGTCGGGCATGTCCTTGCCGACCAGCTTTTCGGCTTCCTTGTAGACCGCCTCATTGTGGAAGGCGTCGATGATGTTGTCGTATGTCGACGGGTCGATGTCTTTCCAGTCGGTCCCGGGTTCCGGCATGTAGGTCAGATTGCCGGAGGTGGTCAGTCCCGATGTCGGCGACCACTGCAGGGCCGGCTTCTGATCGCCCGGCAGCAGATAGGGCACGAAATAGATGGCGCTGTCGGAGATCGCCGCCGGCGGCGCGCCGCATTCGTCCTGCTCGACCGTCGTGGTCTTGATCTCGCCGTCCTTCGGCTTCCAGACGATCACCTTGGCCGGGCCGCATTGATTGCCGCCGTCGCCGACATCGACCAGCGCCACGTTGACGTCGCCGATCTTCACGATCCTGTCGAAGAAGACATCGTAGTTGCTGGCCAGCTGCTTGCCGTCATAGGCGAGCACCTTCTCGCCGTCCTGCTCGGGCTGCGTGATGGTCAGCTGGCCGCCCTCGAACGGTATCGGCGCCTGCTTGTCGTCGTCGGCGGGCGCCGCGTCGCTGGTGCTCGACGATCCCTGGTCGGTCGCCGGCTGGTCGGCCGGCTTCTGGGCTGCAGTTGGCGTCTGTGTCTGCGCAAAGGCGCTCGCGCTGGGCATCAGCAACAAGGCCAAGCCGCAAACGCCGGCAAGAAGCGAACGTGCCATGACTGTCCCTCCCTTCAGTCGCCACCAAACCCGGCCTGAACCCGGCCGGGCCTATCGTCGGACGGTTGCCGCTCAGGCCCAGGGACGCCGTTCGGCGTTCTTCTTCTCGAACGAGGCGATGGCGCCGGCCTTCTCCATGGTCAGGCCGATATCGTCGAGCCCGTTGAGCATGCAGTGCCGCTTGAAGTCGTCGAGGTCGAACTTGACGACGCCGCCATCCGGGCCGCGGATTTCCTTGGCTTCTAGGTCGACCGACAAAGTGGCGTTGGAGCCGCGCGAGGCGTCGTCCATCAGCTTCTCGAGATCCTCGGGGCTGACGGTGATCGGCAGCACGCCGTTCTTGAAGCAGTTGTTGTAGAAGATGTCGGCGAAAGAGGTCGAGATGACGCAGCGTATGCCGAAGTCGAGCAGCGCCCAGGGCGCGTGCTCGCGGCTCGAGCCGCAGCCGAAATTGTCGCCGGCGACCAGGATCTGCGCCTTGCGGTAGGCCGGCTTGTTGAGCACGAAATCCGGATTTTCCGAACCGTCGTCATTGTAGCGCATCTCGGCGAACAGGCCGGTGCCGAGGCCGGTGCGCTTGATCGTCTTGAGATAATCCTTCGGGATGATCATGTCGGTGTCGACATTGACGATCGGCATCGGAGCAGCGACGCCGGTGAGCTTGGTGAATTTTTCCATGGCTTTGGCCCGTGTTTTCGTTGCGGGGGATTTGCTGACGCCCCGTTTACACAAAGCCGAGGGCAAATAAAAGGCAGCTGTTCGCGCGCACTGGCACAAGGGCCGTACCACAAAAGGACTTCGAATTCGCGAGGCGATGGTGCAGTCTGGCCGGCATGGCTCAAAACTCCCATGTCCTCTACGCAAGCGAGCCTGCGCTCGGCATCGCCGAATTCCGCCGCGTGCTGGTTGAGTCCGGCCTCGGCGAGACACGGCCTGTCGATGATCCCGCCAGGCTGCGGGCCATGCTGTCCGGCGCCAATCTTGTGCTGACCGCGCGCCTCGGCATCGAAGGCAAGCCGCTGATCGGCGTGGCCCGCGCAGTCACCGACTTCTCCTGGGTCTGCTACATCTCGGAGCTCGCCGTCTCCCGATCGGCGCAGGGGCTCGGCATCGGCAAGGGCCTGATGGACGAGGCGCGGCGGCAGCTCGGGCCGTCGGTCGCCATCAGCCTGATTTCCATGCCCGATGCGGTTGGCTTTTACGAACGCATCGGCATGAAACGCATGGCCGACGCCTTCTCGTTCTCCCGCAAGGGCTGACTTTTTCTCCCGTGGCCGCGCCCAACCGCCGACGGCGCACGATCTTGCCGCTTGACATGCAACCAAATGGTTGCATATTAAAGCCATGAGCATGGATGCAGTCTTTCGCGCCTTGGCCGACCCGACACGCCGGCAATTGCTGGACAACCTCCATGCCCGGAACGGGCAGACGCTGAACGCGCTGTGCGCGGAGATGGACATGACGCGCCAGGCGGTGACCAAGCATTTGGCGATCCTGGAGGAGGCCAACCTCGTCACCACGCTGCGCAAGGGACGCGAGAAGCAGCACTACCTCAACCCGGTTCCGATCAACGAGATCGCCGAGCGCTGGATCGGCAAGTTCGAGCGCCATCGGCTGGATGCATTGAGTGATCTGAAGAAACGCCTCGAAAGGGAAGACTGATGAGCAACAGCTTCGTTTACGTGACCTACATCCGCACCACGCCCGAAAAACTCTGGGAGGCGCTCACCGACCCGGAGTTCAATCGGCAGTTCTTCCTCTGCTCCTATCAGGAAAGCGAGTGGAAGGTCGGCTCCAGCTGGAAACTGATCTTCCCCGACGGCCGCGTCGCCGATTCGGGCGAGATCCTCGAGATCGACCCGCCCAAGCGCCTGGTCATCAAATGGCGCAATGAATGGCTGCCGGAGGTCAAGGAAGACGGCTACACGCGCTGCACTTTCGCCATCGAACAGGAAGGCGAGCTGATGAAGCTTGCCGTCACCCACGAGGCCGACGGCCCGCACCGGCTGATCCCGAATGTCACCAAGGGCTGGCCGCTGGTGCTGGCCAGTCTCAAGAGCCTGCTCGAGACCGGCAAGGGTTTCGAGCGCCCGCCAACGAAAGGGTGAAGGGCTCGTTTCGATACCGAAACAAAATGGATGCGGAGGCATGGATGATGCACATCCTCGGGGTACAGAGCATGACCAACGGCGAGACGATCATGGCGTCGGCCGAGATCGAAGCGCCCGCGGAACGCATTTTTCGCGCGCTGGTCACGAGCGAGATAGAGCAATGGTGGGGGTCCGCCGACACCTACCGAATGGCCGACTGGTCGGCCGACCTTCGCGTCGGCGGCCGCTGGGCGGTTGTCGTCCGCACGGCCGACGGCAGGGAGCTGCCGGCCGGCGGCGAATTCCTCGAGATCGAAGCGCCGCGCCGGATCGTGCAGACACGGGCCTATGGCTGGGACCATCCGACGCTTGGCCGGCGGCAGACCACGGTCGCCTGGCTGCTGGAGCCGAGCGCCAAGGGCACGCGCCTCACCGTCTGCCATGGCGGTTTTGCCGGGCGCAGCGATGCGGCGGCCGAGCATGCCGAGGGCTGGGGCCGGGTGCTGGCCTGGCTGCAGGCTTATGTCGAGGCCGGGAGACTGGCGGCGGCTTAGGCGCCTCTTCCTTCTCCCCTTGTGGGAGAAGGGAGAACCGGCCGCTTCTCAAATCACGTTCAATTCCCGGAACGCCCGTCCCTGGGCCACCCGCTCATAGCCGAACGCCGAGCAGTCGATCGTCCGGTACCCGCCATGCACCAGGAACTCGGCCAGCGCCTTGCCGACTGCCGGCGCCTGCTGCAGGCCGTGGCCGGAAAAGCCGTTGGCGAAGAGGAAATTGCCGACTTCTGGATGCGGCCCGATCACCGCGTTCTGGTCGAGCGTGTTGTAGTCGTAGTGCCCGGCCCAGGCGCGGGTCGCCTTGATTGCCTCGAAGGCGGGAATGCGGGTCGCCAGCACCGGCCAGATCACCTCTTCGAACAGCGGCCAGTCGACCTCGAAATCGCTGGGGTCGGCCGGGCCGTCGCCCTCTTCCGGCTCGGCGCCGCCGGTGAGGTAGACCGAGCCTTCCGGCCGCACATAGATGCCGGAGGGATCGACCAGCAGCGGCATGTCGGCATATTTCTCGCGCGCTTCGAACACGAAGACGTTGCGCTTGCGCGGCTCGACCGGCAGCGCCAGCCCGGCAAGAGCCGCGACCTTGCCGGCATTCGGCCCGGCGGCGTTGACGACGATGCCGGCCTCCAAGGTCCGGCCATTGTCGAGCGAGACGCCGGTGACGCGGTTGCCGTCGCGTGCAATGCCGGTGACGGACGCGGCGATGAAGTCAATCTTCTTGTCGCGTAGCGCCTTGCGGAACAGCGTCAGCATCGCATGCGCGTCGAACCAGCCTTCGCCGGTCCGGCCATAGGCGCCGGCGGAAATACCCTCGGCCGACAGCCAGGCAAAGCGCCGCGTCAGCTGCTCGGCGTCCTCGAGCACGATGTCGGCGCCTTCGGCGACCTGCGCATCATGGTTTGCCTTGAGCACCGGCAGACCGTTCTCGCCAGCCAGGATGAGATAGCCGCCCTCGCGGAAACCGATATCGGCATCGGTGCCGAACGTCTCCTTCAGCCGCCGGAACAGTTTCAGCGTGAACTGCGACAGGCGGATGTTTTCGGGAATCGAGAATTGCTGGCGGATCGAGGCCATGGACAGCGTCGTCGCCGCATGGGCGAATTGCGGATCGCGCTCGATGAGCGCGATGGAGCCGGAAAACCCTTCCTCGCGCAGATAATAGGCGACCGATGAGCCTACGATGGCTCCGCCGATGATGACGATGTCGTAGCGCACTGCTTTTTCTCCGAATCCGGCCGCCGGCAATCCTCACGCCACCGGCAGTGTGATCTCGAAGCGCGTGCCGCGCTCGCTGTCAACCAGTCGGATCATGCCATCATGCGCTTTCAGGAGGGCCAGCACGATGCCGAGGCCCATGCCGGTGCCGCCGGTGGAGCGCCGCGTGGTGAAGAACGGCTCGAAGATGCGCGCCCGGTTGCTCGGCGAAATGCCGGCGCCGTCATCGCCGACCAGAACTGTCGCCTTGCCGCCGGCGCTTGTCGCGGTGATCGAAACCAGCGTCGCGCCGTGCCTGGCGGAATTGTCGATGAGATTGGCAAGCACGATTGCCGCGTTCTCGGCCGAGATGCGCAAGGCGAGATCGCCGCCCGCCTCGACGTGGACCGCCAGCCTGGTGTCGGCGGGCAGCAGCGCCAGCGCGGCACCGATCGAGGTGCTTTCGCCGCTCGGTGCAAGATTTTCGGCTTTCGCCAGATCGAGCAGCCGCCGGACCAGCAGATTGAGCCGCCCGGCATCGGTGACGATGTTGTTGGAGAAGCGCCGCCGCTCCTCATCATCCATCGCGCTGCCGGAATCGCGCAGCAATTCGGCCGCGCCCTGGATCGCCGTCAGCGGCGATTTGAGCTCGTGCGAGACATGGGTGGCGAAGGTCTGGATCGAGTCCGATCGCGCCTGCAGTCTTTCGGCCATGTCGAGGAAAGCGGCGGACAGCTCGGCCATTTCGTAGGTGCCATGATGGTCGAGCGGCCGGATCGCGTCGCGCTCGCCGGCGGCGATGCGCTGGGTGCGGTCGATCAGCGCATAGATCGGCCGGCTGACCGTGCGCAGGAACACCAGGCCGATGAGCAGCGTGCCGCCGAGGATGGCGATCGCCGCCAGGGTCACCTTGCCGCGTTCGCCATAGAGATGCTTGATGATGTTGTTGGGTGTCCGCGAGACATAGACCACGCCGGCGAGCTTGCCATCGACGGCCACCGGCAGGGCGACGAAGACCCGTACCTTGGTGCCGCGGCTGACCGAATAGAGCGGTGGCGCCGGCTGGTCGGGAATGCGCAGCCTGAGCGCGCTGGCATAGTGGCCACCAAGGGCGGTCCGCACTTCATCGACCTCGCCAAGCGACTGCCCGACCTCGCCGCGCCCGGCAATGACGACGCCCCGGGGATCGAGCAGCCGGAAGCCGGCCAGCGTGGTTTTCTGCGTGGCGTCGAGAATGCCGGACAGGCGCGTGCCGATTGCGGCGAAGGCCGGATCGGCGGTGACGGACATGGCGGCCGGCCGGGTCGGACGCACGGCGTCGGAGGCGAGATCGAGGCGCGGCTCGATCGGCCGGTACGGGCCGTCGGGATTGGCGGCTCGGCTGGCGCCGCCATTGGCCTGCGGCATCGGCGCGCCGAGTTTGTCCGGGGGAATGCCGGCCTCGCGCACCTCCTGCGCATAGATGGCGGCAATGGCCGCCCCTTGCGCGATCAGCTCCGCCTCGGTCTGGCGGATCAGCTGGTTCTCGTAGAGGCGGAAGAAGAACAGGCCGACCAGCGGCAAGGCCATTACCATGATCAGGATGGCGACGACGACCGTGGCAAGCCTTGGCCGCCATTTGCGGCCGATCCATTTGCTGGACGTCGTCAGCCGCATCGGCCGAGCCGGAAGCCGACGCCATGCACGGTCTCGATGGCGTCCAGGCAGCCCACCGCCGCCAGCTTGGCGCGGATGTTGCGGATATGGCTGTCGACGGTGCGGTCGGCGACATGGATCTTGCCGGCGTAGGCGTTTGCCATCACCGCGTCACGGTCGAGCACATGCGCCGGCCGCGCTAAAAACCCTTTCAGAATCGAGAACTCTATCCCCGTCAGGGCAAGCGGCTTGCCGTCGAAGGCGGCGGCGTGGCTGGCCGGCGCCAGAGTGAGCTTGCCATGCGAAAACTGCCGGTCGTCGGCCGCTGCGGCCGGCACCGGGCGGGCGCGGCGCAGGATGACGTTGACGCGGGCGACCAGCTCGCGCGGGCTGAACGGCTTCGTCACATAGTCGTCACCGCCCATTTCGAGCCCGAGGATGCGGTCGATCTCCTCGTCGCGCGCGGACAGGAACAGCACCGGCACATCCGATGTGTGGCGCAGCCGCCGGCAGACCTCCAGCCCGTCCATCTCCGGCATGCCGATGTCGAGCACGACGAGGTCGGGCGCCCGGCGTCCGATTTCCTGCAAGGCGGCGGCGCCGTCGGCCACCCCAAGCGTCTTCATGCCGGCCTTTTCCAGCGCGAAGCAGATCACTTCGCGGATATGCGGGTCATCGTCGGCGACGAGGATGTGATGCGGCATCGGTCAGCGGCCCGGCAAGGAAGGTTGCGAAGGCTGAGGAAGCACGAGCGACCCCTTGCTGTCGAGATAGGCAAGCAGGCGCCAGTCGCGAAAGCTCCAGGCCCGCCAGTTTGCCTGGACGGTTCGGTACCAACCCTCGTCGATGCCACGCAGTCTCACAAGTTCGCGTGCGGCGCCGGCCTCGGCGGTCTTTCCCTGATGATCGAAGAAACGGTCGAGTGCTGGAAACGCGCCCGGGCCGAGCGAGCGCAGATACCAGGCGTCGAGGGGGATGCCCTGGCCGGTCATTTCGAAGGAATGGTCGACATTGTAATTGGCGATCGTCGCGGCGAAATTGATGAAACAGCAGGCATAAAGCGTCAGGGATAACGTCAGAAGATTGGCGGAGGAGAGCCATTCATTGGATTTTCCGAGCGCGATGCGGGCGATGATCAGCGCAAGGCCTGCCGCCACCAGCCCCATCCAGACAAAGGCGGCGATGCGCCAGTAGGTCAGCGCATAGATGCCAACATAGAGGTCGAGCCGCAGGATCGACGAGATGACCAGCATGATGTTCTGCGCCACCCAGGCATAGACCAGCCGGCGGATGACGGGATCCCCCGATGTTTCGCTGCCCGGCCTGAGCGCCGCCAGCACGAACCCGGCGGCGAGCAGTGCGGTGACAACAAGGGGATAGGCGCCACGATGCGCGTAGGCCGCGTAGCTCAGACCGTCGGGAAGGGCTGCCCCGCCCCACAGATAGGTGGCATCGAGCCCAGTCTGCAGCGCAAACAGCACGTTGAAGACGATCAGGGCGCGCAGGATGGCGGCCTTGCCGAACACGATGTCCTCGACGACGTGGCTTTGCGGATTGATCGCCGGTTGAGCCGCGGCAAGGGGTGGCCGGGGGCCGCGCCGCGAAAAGCGCGGCAGGCGCGGCCGCAGAAAGGCCCAGACGCCGGCGAGCGCGAACAGCCAGAAGGCGACGCGCGCCAGCTGGATGAGGTCGAGCAGCTTCATCAGGTCGATCAGCGACAGCCAGTAGTCGATGACCGGATTGGCGGCGCCGAACAGTGCCAGGAACACGGCGCCCAGTGTCAGCGGCATCACCCAGACGGCGATCGCCGCCAGCCGCACACGTCGCCCGTCAAACCGGCGCGCAGTCTTGCGCCAGCGGATGAAATCGCGGACGAAGCGGAACGGCGCCGCAAGCCCGAACAACGCGATCTGGCCGGCAATGCGCGCCATGCCGTGCCGCAAGCGACCGCTCAACGAAAGCGCGAACACGACCAGCGCCGCGAGCGCGATCGAGACGGACAGGAGGCTGACATTCTCGGCGAGCGGCAGCAGTGCGACAAGCAAGGCGGCGGGCTTGAGCCAGACCCTGATGTCGCTGAAGGCCGTGGGATGCACGGCCACGACCGCGGCGGCGATCAGGATGGCGAACAGGAAGGCGGTGATGCCGGCGGGCTGGCCGTAGAACAGGAAATCCGCCAGCACGACCAGCAGCACGGCAACACCGAAGCGGCTGCAATAGCTTGGCGCGGCAGAGAAGAACGCTGTCACGACCTGATCCTCCCGATGGTGTCCAGCCGGAAGGTCGGCGGACACTTGCGGGCGAAAGGGATGAGAATCGCCATGGGATTCGCGCGTGGCGGATCGACCAGCCACCAGCCTTCGCTGCGCAGGCGCTGTGGCACGGACCAACGGGGTTTTGCTCGCTTGTGCATGCCGCCTGTTTCGCAGGCCGGCAGGGAGATGGCAGGGCGGATCCGAGGAGCTTTTCCGCAGGCCTGTGCAGTTTTCGTGCAGGGTCGCGCGCCAGGGCTGGTGTGTCGCCCCAGCCAGGCTCCTTTCCTCTCCCTCCGGAGGGGGGAGAGGTGGCTCGGCGAAGCCGAGACGGAGTGGAGGAACCACCTGGCAACCGCCGCGAACGGACATAGGAAGGGCGCAAGCATTGCCTCGCCTTGCGCCCAAGGGTCGACCCCCACTCCGTCGAGCTTCGCTCGACACCTCTCCCCCGATCGACGGGGGAGAGGAAAGGCCTGCTTCCGCAGCCGTTGCGGAAGGGCGCTGAGCTTCTACCTCCCTTTGTGGGGAGGTCGGACCGAAGGTCCGGGTGGGGGTGCGGCGCCGGACCCCACCCCGCTGCTTCGCAGCGACCCTCCCCACAAGGGAGAGGGTGGCCGCACAGCCCCAACGCTTGCCTCGACCGACCCCAGGCGGCATAGATCGGATATGACCGAATCCTACCGTCCGCGCCGCTCGGTGCTCTACGTCCCGGCCTCCAACGACAAGGCGCTGGCCAAGATCACGCTTCTGTCCTGCGACGCAATCATCATCGACCTCGAGGACGCCGTCGCGCCGGCCGACAAGATTGCCGCCCGCGAAAAGCTGCCCGCCATCTTCGCCGGCCGCCCGGCTGCCAACCATCTCGGCCACCGCTGCGAGATGGTGGTGCGCGTCAATGCGCTGGCCAGCGAATGGGGCGACGACGACCTCCTGGCCGTGGCGAAAGTCGAGCCCGACGGCATCCTGCTGGCCAAGGTCGCCACGCCGCGCGACATCCTCGAAGTCGGCGACGTGCTCGACGACAATTTTGCCCCCGATAGCGTGAAACTCTGGGCGATGATCGAGACGCCGAAGGCCCTGCTCAACATCGGCGCCATTGCCGAACTGGGCCGCGACCCGGCCTCCCGGCTCACTTGTTTCGTTGCCGGAACGAATGATCTGGCCAAGGACACCGGTGTGCACGTGACGCCGGACCGGCGCTACCTCGTGCCATGGCTGATGCAGATGGTGCTGGCCGCGCGCGCCGGAGGCCTCGACATGCTCGACGGCGTCGCCAATGATTTTCGCGACCTCGACGCCTTTGCCCGTGAGTGCGCGGAGGGGGCCGCCATGGGCTTCGACGGCAAGACGCTGATCCATCCGGCCCAGATCGACGCCGCGAACCGCGCCTTCGCGCCCTCGCCGGAGGCGATCGCCGAGGCACGCGCGGTGAAGGATGCCTTTGCGCTCACGGAAAACACAGACAGAGGCGTGATCGCGCTGAACGGCAAGATGGTCGAGCGGCTGCATCTGGCACAGGCCGAAAAACTGCTGGCGAAGGCGGCCGCCATCGGCGCATGATATAGCCCCATGCTCGCGGGCTATGGGCACTTACGACAGGACTTGGGACATGAAACTCTACCGCTTTCTCACCGGCCCGGACGACGCCAGCTTCTGCCACAAGGTGACGGCGGCGCTGAACAAGGGCTGGCACCTGTTCGGCTCGCCGACCTATGCCTATGACAAGGAGGCCAAGACCATGCGCTGCGGCCAGGCGGTGGTGAAGGATGTCGACGGCCAGGAATATGGGCCGGATACCAAGCTCAGCGACTGGTAGGCCAGGCGCTGAGGCCTTCCTTCTCTTCGTCATCCTAGGGCGAAGCAAGGAGCGAAGCGACGCGGCGCAGACCCTAGGATGGCGAAGTGTGGGCTCTACTCAGCCGCTTCTTCGATCCGCTCCATATCATCGTCCGACAGGCCGAAATGGTGGCCGATCTCGTGGATCAGCACATGGGTGACGATGTCGCCGAGCGTCTCCTCGTTTTCGGCCCAGTAGTCGAGCATGGCGCGGCGGTAGAGCGTGACGCGGTTCGGGCCTTCGCCGGTCTGCGGGTTCCAGCGCTCGGCGATGCCGCGGCCCTCGAACAGGCCGAGCAGGTCGAACGGCGTTTCCAGCGACAGGTCGTCCATGATCTCGTCGGTCGGGAACTCGGCAATCTGGATGACGATCTCGCCCGTCAGCTTGCGAAAATCTTCCGGCAGATGGGCGTAGGCCTCCAGCGCCAGGAACTCTATCTCCTCCATCGAGGGGGCGAGTTCGCCATGCCAGGTGCGGGTCTTGTAGATGCGGGCCATGCTTTGTCCTTTGACCGGGCATATAGGCTTTCGCACCGGGCGAGGCAAATGAAGCGGCAATTCCTGCCGCGGCAACTTTGCCGATGCCGAGGAATCGCGTAGGGGCCGGTTCCGGCCATCTCCTGGGGAGTTCTCATGCCGGACCTTTCCACCATCGGACTTTTCGCCATTGCCTGCCTCGCTTTGACCGCGACGCCAGGGCCGGACATGCTGCTGATCGCCTCCCGCAGCGCCAGCCAGGGGCGCGCCTCGGGCCTGGCGACCTATGCCGGCATCGCCGCCGGCACCTATTGCCACGCGCTGGCCGCCGCCTTCGGCCTGTCGCAACTGTTCCTGGCAGCGCCCATCGCCTACGACATCGTGCGCTATGCCGGCGCGGCCTACCTTGCCTATCTCGCCTGGAAGGCGTTCCGTTCCGACGGAACGGCATTTGCCCCGGTCGCCGGCCTGCCGCGCTATTCGCGAAGCCGGATTTTCCGGCAAGGCCTGCTGACCAATTTGCTCAACCCGAAGATGGCGCTGTTCGTGCTGGCGCTGTTCCCGCAATTCGTGCGCCCCGAGACCGGTTCCGTCGCCGGCCAGATCCTGCTGCTGGCGACCGTGCTCAATCTGATCGGGCTGATGGTCAACGGCCTGGTCATCCTGACCGCCAGCCGGATCGGAGCCGCCTTATCGAAACGCACGCGGTTCCGGCGGGCGCCGCAGATCCTGCTGGGAACCGTATTCGCGGGCCTGGCCGCACGACTGGCTTTCGGCGGCCAGCGCTGAAGCGCGTTTGCAGGAATAAATTCCTTGTGACTCTGCTTGACTCTTCCGTCACCCTCTGGAATCAATAGGAACATAACAGGAACAATTGTGAGTGGACACTGACCGTCATGGCGATATCAGCCGTGGCGCGGGAGACTGTTTTTGCCCTGCGCCGCCAGATCGCGAAGATCGAGGGAACGCTGCCCGAGCGCCTGCAGGCGCCGGCTGGCGTGCCGCTTGATGCCGACGCCAGCGCCGATCTCACGATCGTCCGGCGCGGTCTTGCCGCGGCCTTGCCGGATGCCTTCCTGCCGATCGGCGTCGACCCTCTCGATGCCGCCCTGAGCGGTGGGCTGCCGAAAGCGGCGCTCAGCGAAATCCATGGCCTGGAAACCCGCGATGCCGGAGCCGTCGCCGGCTTTGCCCTGTCGCTCGCCAGCCTGATCCTCAAGCAGGCGCAAGGGCTGCCGGTGTTGTGGATAGGCACCACGGAGATCTTCCGCGAGGCGGGCTTTCCCTATGCCAGGGGACTGCAGGCCTCCTTCGGCATCGGGCCTGAGCAATTGCTGTTTTCCGAGGCGCCGAAACTCGTCGATGCGCTGTGGGTCGCCGAGGAAGCAGCGCGGATGACGACGCTCGCCGCCGTCATCCTCGAAATCCGCGGCAACCCGCTGCGGCTCGACCTGACCGCCACGCGCCGGCTGCATGCGAGGGCGCAAAGTGCCGGCCGCCCCGTATTCCTGCTGCGGCAGGCGGCCGAGCCGGAACCGACGGCGGCGCCCGTCCGCCTCATCGTCTCGCCGGCGCCGGCCGTGCCGCGCGAAACCGTCGCCGGGCCGCTCGCCGGATCGATCGGCCGCACGGCCTTCACCATCAGCATCGACAAGAGCCGCACGGCCTTGCCTGGACAATTCACACTGGAGTGGAACCCCGATGAACGCGTATTCGACGAAAGAAGGGGCGAGGAAGGACGGACAGGCCGGGCAAAGAATCCTGTCCCTGTGGTTTCCCTATCTGGCGGCCGAAAGGATCCTGCGGCAGCGCCTGGGGCGGTCCTGGCGTTCCCGGCCCCAAGATCACCCTACGCCATCTCATCCGCCACTGGTGATCAGCCACCGCCAGGGCAACGCGCAGCGCATCTCAGCCCTCGACGAGCGGGCTGAGGCGCTGCACCTGAAGCGCGACATGGGCATTGCCGACGCGCGTGCCATGCATCCGTCGATCGACATCGTCGAGGCCGATCCGGAGGCAGACCGGCGCCTGCTCGAAGGCCTTGCCGACTGGTGCGACCGCTACACCCCGCTGGTGGCGCTGGATGGGGCGGACGGACTGTTTCTCGACGTCACCGGCTGCACCCATCTGTTCGGCGGCGAACGCGCCATGCTGGACGACATCCTGTCGCGCTTCTTCCATCAGGGGTTCGATGTCCGCGCCGGCCTTGCCCCGACGCCGGGCGCGGCCTGGGCGGCGGCTCGCTTTTGCGGCGACCGCATCGTTGTTTCAGGCGAGGAGGAAGCGCTGCTGGCGCCTCTGCCGCTCGCCGCACTGCGCATAGCGCCGGAAACCCGCGCCAGCCTGGAAAGTGTCGGCCTGCGGACGGCGGGCGCCGTCATGGCAGCACCGCGCGCGCCGCTTGCCCGCCGCTTCGGCGCCACCTTGCTGCTGCGCCTCGACCAGGCGCTCGGCCGTCTCGACGAAGCGGTCTCGCCGCGCCTTCCCGTGGCGCCGCTTTCGGTCGAGCGGCATCTCGCCGAACCCGTCACCCTGACCGAGGACATCGAGCGGCTGGTCGGCCTGCTGGCGACGACCTTGAAGACCGATCTCGAACGCCGCGGCGAGGGCGCGCGGAGGCTGGCGCTGCTGCTCTTCCGCGTCGACGGCGCCGTCAGCCGCATCGCGCTCGGCACCTCGCGGCCGATGCGCGATCCCCGGCTGATCCAGAAACTGTTCCATGAAAGGCTGGCCGCCCTCGAGCAGGACATCGACGCAGGCTACGGCTTCGATCTGGTGCGGCTTTCGGTGCTGGCGGCCGCCGCCTTCGACATGGCGCAGGCCGATCTGACGGGCGAGGTGACCGATGACGGCGCCGACATCGCGCTGTTCGCCGACCGCATCCGCGCCCGGCTCGGCGAGGGCGCCGTGCTGCAGCCGGTCGCGGTTGAAAGCCATCTGCCGGAGCGCGCCGTCGCCATCGTCCCCTTCAGCGAAGCGCCGCGCCGGACCACGCCGCCGAAGAGACCGGACAGGGTGCGGGCGCCCACAACCATCTTTCCGCCGGAACGGCCGATCCGGCTGTTCCGCGCGCCCGAGCCCATCGAGGTGCCGGCCACCGAAATGCCGGAGGGCCCGCCGCTGCATTTCCGCTGGCGGCGCGCGCTCTACCGCGTCACCCGCGCCGAGGGTCCCGAACGCATCGCCGCCGAATGGTGGCGCCAGGCGCCAGGCGGCGCCGCGGCCTCGACACGCGACTATTTCCGCATCGAGGATGCCGACGGCCGCCGCTACTGGCTCTACCGGCAAGGACTTTACGGCGGCTCGCAAGCCGCGCCGCGCTGGTTCATGCACGGGGTCTTCGCATGAACGCGCTGACCGTCATTCCCTATGCCGAGTTCGGCATCCAGTCGAACTTCTCCTTCCTGCGCGGCGCCTCCAAGCCGGAGGAGCTGGTGGTCGCGGCCAAGCTCATGGGTTTCTCGGCGATCGGCCTTGCCGACCGCAACACGGTGGCCGGCGTGGTGCGCGCCTGGCAGCAGGCCAAGGTCGAAAAGCTTGCCTATCACCCTGGCTGCCGGCTGGTTTTTGGCGACGGCACGCCGGACATTCTCGCCTATCCCAGGAACCGGGCAGGCTGGGGGCATCTGTGCCGCATGCTCACCCAGGCCAATCTGCGCGACGAGACCGAAAAGGGCGCCACCCTTCTCCAGCGCGGCGACCTGCTCGAATGGGGAGATCTGATGTCGCTGGCGGTCATGCCCGATCTGGCAGCGGGCGCGCAGGACTGTCTTGCCTTGCTTGGCCAGCTCAAGGACCGTTTCGGCAGGGCCCTGCGGCTTGGCGTCTCGCCCTGTTATGCGGGCAATGACCGTTTCCGGATCGAGCAGGCAGCGGCGCTTGCCCAGAGCACCGGCATCCCGCTGATGGCGACCAACGATGTCCTCTACCACACCGCCGAACGCCGCCCGCTGCAGGACGTGCTGACCGCGATCCGCCTCAACACGCCGGTCGCCGAGGTCGGGCTGGAACTCAGCGCCAATGCCGAACGCCATCTGAAGCCGCCGCTGGAAATGGCCCGCCTGTTCCGCAGGCATCCGCAGGCGCTGGCCGAGACGCTGCTGTTCGCGCAAGAGCTGGCCTTCTCGCTCAGCGACCTCCAGTACAATTACCCCGACGAGCCGACGGAATCCGGTCTCGGGCCGCAGGCAGAGCTGGAAAGACTGGCGCGGGAGGGGGCGGCCAGGCGCTATCCCTCAGGCGTGCCTCATTCGGTGATCAAGCGCATCGAGGAAGAGCTCGCCCTGATCGAGCGCCTCAACTACGCCCGCTACTTCTTGACGGTCTACGACATCGTCAAATACGCCCGCAGCCAGGACATTCTCTGCCAGGGGCGCGGTTCGGCCGCCAATTCGATCGTCTGCTTCTGCATCGGCATCACCGAAGTCGGGCCGGACCGGATCGACACGCTGTTCGAACGCTTCATTTCCGAGGAGAGGAACGAGCCGCCCGACATCGATGTCGACTTCGAGCATGAGAAGCGCGAGACCGTCATCCAGTACATCTACGAGAAATACAGCTCCAAGCGCACCGCGCTCGCCGCCGCCGTCATCAGCTATCGCGGCCGTTCGGCGCTGGGCGAAGTGTCGAAGGCGATGGGCCTGTCGGAGGATGTCCGGGCGTCCCTGTCCGGCTCGATCTGGGGCTGGTCGACCTCCGAGGTCGGCGAGAAGGAAGCCCGCGCCGGCGGCCTCGACCGGAGCGACCCCACATCGCGCCATGTGATGGAACGGGCCAATGAGATCATGGGCTTCCCCCGCCACCTCTCCCAGCATGTCGGCGGCTTCGTCATCACCAGGGACCGGCTCGACGAGATCGTCCCCATCGTCAAGACGGCGATGGACGAACGCAAGATGGTCGAATGGGACAAGGACGATCTCGACTCGGTGAAGATCCTTAAGGTGGACATTCTGGCGCTCGGCATGCTGACCTGCCTGCAGCGCGCCTTCACTCTGCTTACGGACCACTATCCAAAAGCCCGGGATCCCTATGGCCAACCCTATGTGCTGGCCACCTTGCCGCCGGAAGACAGGCGCGTCTACGACATGATCGGCCGCGCCGACACGCTCGGCGTCTTCCAGATCGAATCGCGCGCCCAGATGTCGATGCTGCCAAGGCTCAAGCCAAAGGATTTCTATGACCTTGTCATCGAGGTGGCGATCGTGCGGCCGGGCCCGATCCAGGGCGATATGGTGCACCCCTATCTGCGCCGCCGGCAAGGCAAGGAAAAACCCGAATATCAGAAACCGGAGCTCGAGGCGATTCTCGGCAAGACGCTGGGCGTGCCGCTGTTCCAGGAACAGGCGATGAAGATCGCCATCGTCGCCGGCGGCTTCAGGCCGGGCGAGGCCGACGAACTGCGCCGCGCCATGGCCACCTTCAAGCGCACCGGCACCATCGGCAATTACCGCCAGCGCATGATCGACGGCATGGTCGGCAAGGGCTACACCAAGGATTTCGCCGAGCGCTGCTTCAAGCAGATCGAGGGTTTTGGCGAATATGGCTTTCCCGAAAGCCACGCCGCCTCCTTTGCCTTGCTGGTCTATGCCTCCTGCTGGTTCAAGACCTTCTATCCCGACGTGTTCTGCGCCGCGATCCTGAATTCGCAGCCGATGGGGTTTTACCAGCCGGCGCAGCTGGTGCGCGACGCGCGCGACCATGGCGTCGACATCCGCGAGGTCGACGTCAATTATTCCGTCTGGGACTGCACCCTGGAAAAAGCGCCGTTCGATCCGGCCCGCATCCTGCCGCGCCATGCCGATATGCGCGGGGTCATCGAGACGAACCATGCGGTGCGGCTCGGCTTCCGGCAGATCAAGGGCCTTTCCAAGGAACGCATGGAGGATTTCGTAAAGCGGCGGGGTTCAGGTTACGAAACCGTCCGTGACGTCTGGCTGCGCTCCGGCCTCGATGTCGACGAGATCGAGCGGCTGGCGCAGGCCGATGCCTTTCGTTCGGTCGGCCTCGACCGCCGTGCCGCGCTGTGGGAAGTGCGCGCGCTGGGCGCCAGGAGTGCGGCCGAAAAGCTGCCGCTGTTCGACCAGCCGGCGCTGCGCCTGCGCGAGCTGGAGCCGGAGACGAAGCTGCCGAAAATGCCGCTCGGCGAGCATGTCATCCACGACTACCGCTCGCTCGGCCTGTCGCTGAAGGCGCATCCGGTCGCCTTCCTGCGCGAGCGGCTCGACCGCGCCGGGGTCACGCCCAATGCCAACCTGCCTTCGGTACGCGACGGCAGGCGGGTTTCCGTCGCCGGCCTCGTCCTGGTGCGGCAGCGTCCCGGCAAGGGCAATGCGATCTTCCTGACGCTGGAGGACGACAAGGCGGTCGCCAACGTCATCTTCTGGGAGCGGACCTTTAACCGCTTCCGGCCGATCGTCATGGGCGCGCGCTTCGTCAAGGTCACCGGCAAATTGCAGTCGGAATCCGGTGTCATCCATATCGTCGCCGAAAAGATCGAGGATCTGACGCCCTGGCTGACCGTGCTTCTGGAGAAGGTCAGCGGGGCCGGAGCGCCGGGCGCTTCCCCTCCAGCAGCGAAAGCTGAGGCTCCCATTCGCGACAGCCGACCCGCGATACGCAACGCGCCGGTCGGGCAGGATATTGCGATGCTGTCGGAAGAGGCGGAAAGCGTCATGCCCAAGGGGCGCAATTTTCAGTAGGCAGCGCCACACGCACCTTCGTCATCCACGGGCGGAGCAGGAGCGAAGCTCCGTCGCGCAGACCCCTGGAGCTGCTCCGCAGCTCAAGGGATCCATGCCGCGACATCAACCGAAGAGTGCCACGGTCCAGAATTGCGTCTCTACACCGTGGGAAGAAAGGCACCTGGTTCTGGCCCGCTTTCGCGCGTCGCATACGTCACGGCATGGATCCCAGGGTCTCCGCGACGCCGCTGCGCGGCTGCTCCGCCCTGGGATGACAACGCGATGAATGGCACCGCCCCTACACCGGCCCCGTGGGCACCGGCCTACGCCGGCCGTAGCCTTGACTGACAAGCTACTTATGAGTGCTTCGGCCGGCGAAGGCCGCAAGCCCAGCAACCCATTGTTTGCAGGCCGGCATAACCTGAATATCGATATACCCTAAGACGGCCCACTCAGCTTCGGCGGCGCCAGCACATCCTCCGCCGACAGCGTCCGCGCCTCGGAGGGCAGCATGATCGGGATGCCGTCGCGCACCGGATAAGCGAGCTTGGCGACCCGCGAGACCAGTTCGCCGCGCTCCGGATCCCAGGCCAGCGGCCCCTTTGTCAGCGGGCAGGCCAGGAGTTCCAGCAGCTTGGGATCGACATTGATCTTCTTTCCGTCACGCCCATCAGCCGCCACTCTATTGCCTCCTGACCGACTATCGAAGATGTGCTGATATTCAGGTGATGCCTGACCTGAATATCGGCACATCTTACTGTAGGCTCGAGCCAAAGTCCTCATTCTCGCGCGCCAGCGCCATTTCGGTGATGGCGATCAGCGTTTCGGCGCGCGTCTTCAGGTCGGCGGCTTCGAGCAGCGCCTGTTTCTCGGCCGGGCCGTAGGGCGCCATCATCGACAGCGCGTTGACCAGCATGGCATTTTCGGCGCGGCTGACGCTTTCCCAGTCGGCCTCGAGGTCATTGGCCTGCAGATAGGCGCGGAACGCCTTGAGCAGTGCCGGCCGGTCGATCTCGTTCGCCGCCGGATCGTCATCGAGATCGGCGAGGAAGGGCGCCGGCTTTGCCTGGCGAAACGGCGTCTTGACCGTCAGTTCATGAGCGATGCGGAAGCGGAACACGCCCTGCAGCGAAATCAGGTAACGGCCGTCGCCGGTTTCGGAGAAGGCGATGATGCGGCCGGCGCAGCCGACATTGCACAGTTCCGGCTCGCCATCCTCGCGCAGCGCGCCGTCCAGACGGGGCTGGATGACGCCGATCAGCCGCGAGCCGGCGACCGCTTCGTCCACCATCTGCAGATAGCGCGGTTCGAAGATATTGAGCGGCATGCGGCCGCCCGGCAGCAAAAGCGCGCCCTCGAGCGGAAAGATCGGGATCGTCGACGGCAGATCCTTGGCCAGACGGTAATGCGCGTTTCCCGCTTGCACCACATTCCTCCGATCGACTTCATTCGCCGCCCGCCGCCGGGATCGTCGGCTTGGCCGAAGTCAGCTTCCTAATCTGGCGCAGCCGCCGCCGACCACAAGCCCGTGCGACGAAACAGCCGCCGGCTCAGGAAAACAGCAGCGCCGACAATTTGCGCCGCGCGGCCAGCGTCGCCTCGTCGGTCAGGCCCCAGGCTTCGAAAAACTGCAGCAATTGCGTCCTGGCGCCATCCTCGTTCCAGCCGCGGTCGGCCTTGATGATGGCCAGCAGGTTGTCGGCTGCCGCCGTGCGTTCGCCCCTGGCATTCTGGATCATGGCCAGGTCGAAACGCGCCTGATGGTCCTTGGGGTTTTCGGCCAGGCGGCGCTCGAACTCGGCCGGATTGCCCAGTTCCGCCGCTTGCGCGGCCAGCGCCATCTTGGCGCGCAGCGCGGCGAGAACAGGCGCGTCCTTCTTGGCCTCGGGCGCCGTTGCCAGCAAAGCCTCGGCGCCTTGCGTGTCGCCGGCCTCGAACAGCAGCTCGCCCAGCCCGGCGATCGCCTCGATCGTCTCCGGCGCCTGCGCCAGGATGGCGTCGAAAATGTCGGCGGCCGTCTGCATGTCGCCGGCCTCGCGCGCTTCCGTCGCAGCCGCCAGCGCCTCGGCCACGGCCGGAGCGCCATTGCCCTTGCCGCCGACCTTGGTGATGAATTCGGCGATCTGGCTTTCGGGGATGGCGCCCATGAAGCCGTCGACCGGCTGGCCGTCCTTGAAGGCGATGACGGCCGGAATCGACTGGATGCCCAGCTGGCCGGCGATCGAGGGATGGTCGTCGATGTTCATCTTGACCAGCTTTACCTTGCCGCCGGCGGCCCGGACCGCCTTTTCCAGCTGCGGCGTCAACTGCTTGCAGGGGCCGCACCACGGCGCCCAGAAATCGACGAGCACTGGCTGGCGGCGCGATTCCTGGATGACGTCGGCGGCAAAGGCGGCGGTCGTGGTGTCCTTGATGACATCGCCGGCGGCGGCGGGAGGCGCGGCTTCGCCAAGCGCGACCTTTGCCGGCGCGGCTCCCGTTCCGCCATACTGAACAGTGGGCGCATACTGGCCGCCACTGCTGCCGAATGACCCGCCAAACGGCTTGTTGTCGCTCATCTCGTCACCCTTTCGGTCGCGCCGCCGGCCCGCGGGTCGGCGCCATGTCATTGGAAGTCGGTTTCGCCATGCATGTGGCGATCATGCCGAGACTTTCAAGATAGCAGCATCGTGCCCGGTTGCCTCGACGAATCTGATGAGATCGGCCGACGCGATCGATGTCGTCGCCTCATTGGTCAGCGGATGGGCGTTGATGACGGCATGCGCCATCAAATCCTCGTCGAGCACCAGCTTGACCCGGTGCGCCGTGTCGTTGATGACGCCGAAGACGGTGACGGCGCCCGGCGAGACGCCCAAAAGCTCCATCAGCATCTCCGGCTTGCCGAAGGAAACACGGCTGGCGGCGCCGATCAGCTGGTGGATCTGCTTGAGATCGACGACCGCCTCCTCGCCGACGGTGACCAGGAAGAAATTGTCCTTCTTGTCCTTCAGGAACAGGTTTTTCGTGTGCCCGCCGGCGATTTCGCCGCGCAGCGCCTGCGAATCGGCGACCGTATAGAGCGGCGGATGGCGTTTCGTCGAAACGGCGATGCCGAGTTCGACGAGAAAGGCAAAAAGTTCGGCTTCGGTCTTCGGCATCGATTGTCTTCTTCGTCGTTTTTCCGCCTTGCCGTTTACGGCCAATGCGGTGGCCGACACAAGGCCATCGCACGACAGGCCGATGAAATCCCCGCGCCGCGGGCGGTTTGCCGGCATCGTTTGGCATGTTGAAAAAAGCCTGCGATTTCCCTGTTGCAATCGCCGCGCTCTTCAGCCATATAGGCCCGGCTTGCGGCCAAGACGCCGTGTGAGCGGGTGTAGCTCAGGGGTAGAGCACAACCTTGCCAAGGTTGGGGTCGAGCGTTCGAATCGCTTCACCCGCTCCAATTTCCTCAAGGGGAATCAAGTGCTAAATCGGCCGCCTTCGGGCGGCCGTTTTGCTTTTCGGGGCTCGGATCGTTCGGGGAAGCAATGCGCTGGATTTCCGGTTCGGACGACCGAAAGCCTCTGCGATAGCCGCCGGGCGGCAGCCCGGTCAGCCGGGCAAAGGCCTGCGAGAACGATGGCGCCGACTCGTAGCCGACCGCATGAGCGATTTCGTCGATGGTTCGATTGCTGTCCCGCAAGGCTTTGGCAGCGAGGTTGACGCGCCAGCGCGTGACATAGGCCAGCGGCGGTTCGCCAACCAGCCGGGCGAACCGCCGCGCGAAGGTGGCGCGCGATTGCGATGCGGCTTGCGCCAGGGATGCAACGGTCCACGGGGCTGCCGGCTGCTCGTGGATGAGACGCAGCGCTTGCGCCACGCCTTTGTCGCGCAAGGCGCCGAACCAGCCCGCCGTTCCGATCGGCTGGCTTTCGATCCAGGCCCGCAGCAGGAAGACCAGCACGCTGTCGAGAAGACGCGGCGCTACGATGTCGTGGCCGGTCAAGCCGCCACTTGCCTCGACCCGCAGCAGATCGGTTGCCAGCCGAAGCGGTTCATTGGCGGCGATCTGTGCGCGCGTCAGATGGATCAATGGCGGCAGCAGCGACACCATCGGGTTCGGCCCCGCGCCGTCCAGCGCATATTTGGCGCACAGAAGCGTCGTCCCGTCGTCTACGCCTGGCCGATCATCGGGATCGAGCGTTGCCGAAAGCACGGCGCCTATTGGCGACACCTGCGCATTGGCCGGGTCGCTGAGCGTGTGACCAACACCGCTGCCGACGAGAATCACGTCGCCCTCGGCCACACGAACGGGTCCGTCATTGCCCGCAAGGCGCAGCCAGCATTCGCCACGCTGCACGAGATGAATGGCGGTATTGCGCATGGGATCGACCGAGATGCCCCACGGACGCCGCAGCCTGGCCTTGCCGATCACCGCACTTCCCAGCTGTATGGAAGCCAGGACATCCGACAAGACGTCCACGTCCGTATTCCTTTCGCGAGAACCAAACAGGGCGCAATTTGAGACGATTGGATAAGGATATGCAAGTTCAAGCCATCGATCATCGCATCTCGGTCGATGAAAGTGCGGGGCGCGGTGAACCGGACCGATTCAGCAACCGGCTTCAAGCCATCCCAAGACAGGACAGATATCCATGCGTGATCAGCAATTCATCCAGACGTCCACGGCGCTCCACGATGCGACGCTCGAAGCGAATAAGGCCGCCGTGCTCGACTTCATTGAAAAGTCGGTGAATGAGGGAGATTTGGACGCGGCCGCCGTTCATTTTGGCGAGAGCTACACCCAGCACAATCCGAACATCGCCGATGGCGTCCAGGGGTTCCGGGATTATCTGCAGCAGCTTCGGCAACGTTTTCCCTTGGTCCGGGGCGAGGTCAAACGGATCTTCGCCGAGGGCGATTTCGTCATCGTGCACATGCACGCCAAACGAGAGCCCGAGGAAACCGCCATCGCCATCGTCGATTTCTTCAGGCTGGCGAAGGGCAAGCTCGTCGAGCACTGGGAAGTCCGGCAGCCTGTCGCGCAGGGCACTCTGCACACCAATGCCATGATCTGACCACCGGCGAGAGCGGACAGCTCGCGCGGCGCAGCTATCCCTCCATGGAGCGAAAAGCCGTGGTGGACCGCGGCTCTTTCGTTCTTCAGGCGGCTGGCCTGCCGCGCAGCGATGCCTGGTGCACCAGCGATGTCCAGCTGTTGGTCGAGGCGAGGTGGCAGTAGAGCAGACCGAGCGCGCCGGACTTTCTGAGGTCGAGGAAGGCCTCGTCGCTCAGTCTGTTGAAGGCCGGCTCGTCGATCACCTGGAAATCGGTGAGGTTGAGCACTTCGCCGCCGTCCAGCGTCACCTTGCTCTGGCGCGGCGCGAACAGGCCATGCGCGTCGATCCTGTCGATCATCTCGCGGGTGGCTCTGAAGTCGATCTGGAACTTGTCGCAGAAGGCGAGCGCCTGCCTGGTTGCTTCGGTCGGCTGGTTGCCGCTGAAGAACGGCGCGATCTTGTCATCGCGGAATGGCGCCATGAGCTGGTCGATGACCCGCTCGCTTGCCCTGTCCACGCACAGCGTCAGCCGGCCTGCCGTGGTCGGGTCCTCGGCAAGGATGAAGGGATAGCGGCGGACATAGGCGGGGACGTAATGCGGCGCGGTCCACCGGCCGTCGGCATCGACGAACAAGTTCTCGCCCTGGCGCACGCCGGTGATGATGACAGGGGATTTGGCCGGGCCGATGAAGACGATCGGGTAGGAGCGCATCGCCGCCGGCATTTCCGACGCCACCACCGGAATGGCATGCGCGGTGCGCGCGAAGGCAAAGTCGCCGCGCGCGGTCAGCCCCAGCGAGCCGTGCCGCGCCGGGTTGAGCGCTTCGGGCCTGGAATAGAACAGCGGCATGGCAGCATCCGCCGGCGCCGCTTGCGTCTTCGCCCCGATATCAGCCATGGTCCGTCCCTTTCTCCCGCCGGCCGATCAGGCCGGCTCCTCCACATCAGACCCCAGGACTGGCATCTGCTCTTGTTGCGCTGATCTTGGTTGGGCCAAGACTCCGGCGCAGGGACAAAGTACTACAGTGTCCGTGGCGCGCATAAAAGCACGGCCGCCGTGGTATTTTGCGATGAATTGTCTCGCCCGGGCCTCGGGGCTGCTGCCAGCCTATGGACAGCCTGCCGCGAAGCGGCGACATTGCGCCCGGCAACAAGCGGAGTGAGACAGACGGTATGGCGTCGGTATCGGATTTCAAGCAGGCGGTTGGGTCGGTTTTCACTGTTGCGATTGGCGGCAGGGCGGTTTGCCTCGAACTGACGGCCGTTCACCAGATCGCCTCCAGCCCACGCCCTGGCGGCGGCTTCACGCTTCTGTTCAAGGGGCCGCGCGATATAGGCCTGCCGCAGGCCATCTACCACCTCACCAGCGATGCGATCGCCGACGACATCTTCATCGTGCCGGTTTCAGCCGACGCGACCGGCTATCAGTACGAGGCTGTCTTCAACTGATTTTGATTTTCGACGGTCCGGTCGGTCAGGACGACGATCAGGGCACAGGGCGGTTCGGAGGGGCGGCTCGACATATGATCGACTATATCCAGATCGCCGGCGTCCTTGACGAAGCAGCATGCTGCGCGCTGTGCGCGGAAATTCGGGCTGCCTCGGGCCGTCCGGCCGGCCTGATGGGGCGTCCCGATCAAAACCCGGCATGGCCCGAAGTCCGCCGCACCAGGCGCGCCGAGGTCTCGGAAGCGACCGAAGGGCCGGTGAATGCCCTGTTGGCGCGGCAGAAGACGGCTCTGGAACGGCATTTCGGGCTCGCGCTCGGCACCTGCGAAAAGCCGCAGTTTCTTCACTACCGGGAAGGTGATTTCTTCGTGCCGCATCAGGATGGCAACACGCCGCTCATTCACGACGAGTCGCGGTTCAGAAAGATCTCGGCGGTGATTTTTCTCAACCGTCAGTCGGACGATCCTTCGCCCGAAGGCTATTCCGGCGGCTCGCTGGTCCTGCATGGGCCATACAGCGGTCCGAACCTGCGCGTCACCATGCCGGCCTTGCCGGGCTCGCTCGTTGCCTTCCGTTCGGAAACGACGCACGAAGTCACACCGGTCACGCGCAACGAACGTTTCACCATCGTGTCGTGGTATCGCGGCGCGTGAGAGCACCAGCGCTTCACCGGGGAGGACACATCATCAGGTCGTAAACGCCCTTGTCCTCGGCGACGGCGAAGCCGAGCCTGGCATAGAGCTGTCTGGCCGGATTGTTCTTCTCGACATGAATCGACGCTGATTTGCCGGCTAACCATGCCTCGTCGATAAGGTCGCCGAGCAGTGCCGCGCCGAGCCCTTTGCGCCGATGCGCCGGCAGAAGGGCGATATCGATGATGCGATGCTGGGTCGGCCAGCGCTCGATATAGAGGCGACCGATGTCGTCTCCGTCACGCATGATCACCAGCCAGTCGGCCGCGGGATAGTGTTTGATGTAGTGCGCGTGTTGCGCCCGGAACTGCATGTCGAGGAAGGCCGCCTTCTGCTCGTCGGTCCAGGACGTCACCGCGAGTTCCTCGGCGCGGGTCGACGCATAGAGCCGTGACAGGAACGGCAGATCGGCATCCGTAGCCGGGCGAACCGACAGCCCGGCGCCAACCGCCCGCATCCAGCCGATTGATGCCGCTTCAAACACCTGCAGACCGGTCATCGACAGATCAGGGGCGGGCCGGGAAAATGCCCTGCAAGGCGATGCAGAAGTTGAGTGTCAGGTACGGCATCATGTTGTTGTGCGGCAGGTCGCCGCCCGTTGGCTGCACCGCATTGCTGTTCAGCGGCGTCAAACTGGCGTTGCTGGTCTGGTAGACCGGTCCGCCCGCCGACCGCGCCAGTCCCGTGGAGGCCGATGGCGCGAACAGCAGCGCCGGAGGAATGGCGGCCATCAGCGAATGCACATGTTGCGGCATCTCGGTCTGTAGCAGCGCTACCGTCGTCGATCCCCCGGTTTCACCCAGGAAGTGATCCGATCCGCCAGCGGCCTGGCCGGGCTGCATCGGCGCATTGCCCTGCATGTCCGGCAAGGCAAAGTTCGATTTGCCATCGCCGCCATAGGTTGTGCCCAGCAGCGAGAACAAGGCGGTGTTTTGCGAGATCGGCATGAGCTGACCGTCGCAGGTCGCCCAGCCCGTGGGGGCGAAGTTGAACGGGAAAATTCGGATTTCCGCGACGAATTGGTCCGACATGGTCCTGTCCTATGTTTGGCTCGGGAAAACGCCGAACAGTGAAATGATGAAATTGATGCAAAGATAGGGCTGCAAATTGCTGTGCGGCTGGCTGCCGCCCGCTGGCGTCATCGACGACGGCCCCAGCGCCACTGTGGGAGCGATCGCGGAGTAGACTTTGATCGTGGACGACTGGGCAAGCACGTTGTTGCCCGGGGCGCTGGCGCCACCGATATTGGTTGTCGCCATGAACGGGTGCGAGTGCGAGGCGATCTGCTGCGTTGTAAGCGTAACCTCTTCTACACCCGCCATCTGCCCGATCACGTACCCGTTGCCTTGATGCAGCGGCAGCCGGCCCGACAGGTTCGGCAGATTGAACGTCTCTTCCCCGTCACCGCCATAGGTGGTGCCGATAAGTTGGAACAGCGTCTCATACTCCGAGATAGGCAATGTCTGGCCTTGGCAGAACATCCAGCCGTTCGGATTGAAATTGCCGGCGAACATGCGAATCTCGCCCACATAGGCTGCCATCGTTCGAACTCCTTCAATTTCGCGAGGGAAAGATGCCGACCAGGGCGATGCAGAAATTCAAGGTCAGGTATGGCTGCATGTTTTCGTGCGGCTGGCTGCCGCCGATACTGCTGACTTCGGTTGGGATCATGGTCGTCAGATTCGCCGGTGCGCCATAGAGCTGATTGGCCGGCCCCAGATAATTGTTGGTGGCAATCACCTGGTCACCATCCACCGTCGAGGCGCTGGCGCCATGCACATGGGACGGCAATTCCTGGACGGTAAGCGTATGCGACGGCTCGCCGCCCTGTTGACCAAGGAAAAATCCTTCGCCGCCCATATGCGTCGGCACCCGGCCCTGCAGATTTGGCAGCGCGAACGTGGTTTGCCCATTACCGCCATAGGTCGTGCCCAAAAGAGAAAACAACGCCTGGTTCTGGTTTATCGGCAGAAACTGGCCATTGCAGAACGCCCAACCCTTGGGAGGGAAGTTGAACGATATCAGTTTTATTTCCGATAGATATGGCTCTGCCATACGGGCCCCCTCCAGCTTCTATCCGATGCCGCTAACATGACACGTCAGATAGAAATGTCGACATGAATCTTGTGTATTCGCAACTGCTAAACTACCACAAAACTTGATCAGGGCAGCGGTGGCACCGTATTGACGATGTTGATCGTTCCCGACGTCGCCACGGTTGTCGTGGCCGGATTCAGGTTGTTGTCCGTGACGACCTGCTCGGCCGTTGGAGCTGCGGAGACACCCCTCGACAGGTTGATCGTCGAGGTACTGGCTCCGCCGGATACCGCCAGGAAGACGTCACTGCCGTTCGCCGGATCGCCATTGGAGAAGTCGTTGCGCTGAGTCCCGGAACCGCCGACCAAAAGGTTGATGACGCCATTGTCGCCGGCCAGGCCCGAGCCCGCGACGACGTAGAGGCCGGTGAAGGCATTGGAATCGCCATTGCTGGTCGTATTGCCCTGCACCGTGGCATTGATCGTGCTGCTGCCGGAAATCTGGGAGATCTGTATGCCGGCCGTGTCGTAGTGCGTGAGAATGTTGTTCAGGATCGCGACGGTGAAGGTACCGTTGTCCTGGCTGTTGATGTCGATATCGTTGGAGCCGATGCCGCTGCCCGAATGGGCTGTGCCGGCGACGCCGATCGTGTTGCCCGAAATCGTGCCGTCGAATATCGAATTGCCGCTGCCGCTGCCCTTGTTCACTTCGATGACGTGCGACTTGATGCCGGTTCCACCATTGGCGGCATGCATGTCGAACGTGTTGTTGGCGACATTGAAGGTGACATTGCCAAGGCTGGCGATGTCGAAGGCAGTGCCGCCGCTCACGGTCACAGGGTGGTTGTTGGTTACCGTGTTGCCGACCAGCTGAACGTCCATGTTCGTCCCGACCCCGCCTGTCGCGGCAACGAGGTTGGCGCGGGCTGTCGTCAAAGCGCTGTTGGAGACGGTCAGGTTCATGGCGGTGCTGCCCGCGTCGGCCTGGAAGTTGATGCCGTCGTTCATCCCGGTACCGTTGTCGCTCCTGCCGCCGATGGTGGAGCTGTCGATCGTCAGCCGGTTCAGCGTGCCGGTGTTGTTCTCGACCATGATGGTGTTGGTATAGCCGCCGCTGATGTTCGAATTGGTGATCGAACCGGAGCCCAGCAGGTTGGTCAGCCGGATCGCATCCTCACCGACATTGGCGAAGGACGCCAGCCCGTCGGACAGGCTGTTGCTGGTGCCGCTGTCGCCGCTTATGATGCTGTGGTCCAGCGTGAAGTCGGTGACGTTGTTGCCGCGGATCGCGAAATTGCCGAAGTCGTTGAGCTGCATCCAGGCGAGCTGCACACCCTTCGTACCGTTGAGGAAGATGCCTGTGCCTTGCGTGGCGGAGCCGTCGGCGCCGCTCTTGTTGGCGATGGTGCCGCCCGAGCCGGCCGAGCCGGTGCCGGTCACATGCAGGCCGCCATTGCCGGCCGCCGTGCCGGTGTTGACCAGGATGATGCCGTTGGCGCTGCCGCCATTCGACGAGATGCTCTGGAAGACCAGGTTGCCCGAGTCGATATTTGTGTTCTCGACATCGAGTGCCGTGCCGGTCGTTGACGTGATCGTGTTGCCGCTGCCCTGCACCGTCACCGTGCCACCGCCTGTGGCGTTGAAGCCGGTGCCGCTGGTGGTGTTGATGACCAGGCCACCGCCGGTGAAGTTGATGGTCGCGTTGGTATTGTTGGCCAGGTTGACGGCGGTGTTGGTCCCGGTCGTCAGCGACTTGCCGGCACCGGAGAAATTGATTGTGCCGCCGCTGTTGTTGTTGACGAGAATGCCGTTGGTGGTGGCGCCGGTCGCGGTAAGAGTGCCGGACAGTGTCGTGGTGCCGCCGGTGCGGTTCTGGATGGCAACGATGTTGTTGGCGTTGTTTTTCGAAATGGTGCCGGCGTAGGTGATGTTGCCGGCGCCGCCATTTACGTTGAAACCCACGCCTGTCGGATTGGTGATCGAGGTGCCGGCGCCGAAGCTGAAGGCGCCGTCCGAGCTGGTAACGATGTCGATGCCGGCGTCGCCGCCGTTCAGCGTCGTCGTGCCATTGAAATTATAGGTGCCGTCGGCATTCGAGAATTGCAGGCCGATGCCGTTGCTGGCCGACAGCGTGCCGGTCTGGAAGGTCAGTGTGCCGACGGAGTGGGTCGACACGTTGACCATGGCGCCGCTGCCGCCCTGGGTGATGTTACCGCTGTAGGTGACGTTGGCCGTGCTGCCGGACACGTTCATCGCCGTCCCGGTCGGATTGGTGATCGAGGTGCCGGTGCCGAAGCTGAAGGTGCCGCCCGAACCGGTGAGGATGTTGATGTTGGCGGTGCCGCCGTTCAGCGTCGTCGTGCCGTTGAAATTATAGGTGCCGTCGGCGTTCGAGAATTGCAGGCCGGTGCCATTGGTGGCCGACAGCGTGCCGGTGTTGAAGGTCAGCGTGCCGGTATGGGCGCCGGTGACGTTGACCATGGCGGCGTTGTTGGCCTGGGTGATGTTGCCGGCATAGGTGGCATTCACGCTGCCGCCGGTGACCAGGAACGCCGCGCCCGTCGCACCGCTCAAGCTGCCGGTGCCGAGGCCGACGCTGCCGGAGACAGTGGTCAGGCTGACATTGTTGGTGCCGCCGGTCGATGTCGTCGAGGTGAAAGTGACGCCGGCGGCGATACCGTTGAGATTCACCGCCTGCGCGCCGGTGGAATTCACGGCGCCGGTCGTGACATTGACCGTGCCGCCATTGCTGGCGCTGAAGCCCGCCGTGCCGTTTGTGAGGATATTCAGATTGGCGAAGTTGACGGTCGAAGCCTTGCCGGCGTTGTCGATCGATACGGCTGTGCCTGTCATCGTCGTACTGGTACCGAGATTGACGGCCCCGTTGAAGCTGACCGTGTTCGCCGCGGTCGCGCCGGAAATGGCTATGCCGCTCGCCACGCCATTCGCCGAGATCGGCCCGCCGAAGGTGACGCTGCCGCCGCCGCGGTTGGCGATGCTGACGGCGTTGCCGGCCGTCGCCTTGGTGACCGAGCCGCCATAGGTGATGACGGCATTACCGCCGGTCACGTTGAACGCTGTGCCCGTCGCACCGCTCAGCGCGCCGGAGCCGAGGCCGACCGTGCCGGTGACATTGGTCAGGCCGACATTGTTGGTGCCGCCGCCCGACGAGGTCGAATCGAGCGCGATGGTGGCGGCGACGCCCGAGAGGCTGATCGCCTGGCCGCCGGTGGAATTCACGGTCTCGGCGCCGCCGGTGGCGGCGATGGTCATCGCCCCACCAGTTCCCGAGATGGCCGTGCCGGTGGTGGTGTCGACCGTCAGCCCGCCGTTGAAGCCGGTCGCGCCACCGCTTTGTGTAATGCCGGTGCCGCTTGTCGTGTCGATGTTGGCGAGGCCGCCGACGTTGAGCGTGCCGCTGGCCCAGCCGATGCCGCCGCCGGTCGTGTTGTTGACCGCCACCGTGTTGAAGTTGAAGGTGCCGGTGTTGGCGTTGATGGCGCTGATGCCGGCGCCCGTCGTGTTGGTTATGCTGGTGGCGCCGGTGACGGTGAACGTGCCGGCGACGCCGTCGAAGATGATACCGCTGGCGCCGCCGCTGGCCGTGACGCTTCCTACCGTCATGTTGACGGTCAATGGGTCGAGGTTGAACGCCGTGCCGTTGGTGGTGTCGACCGAGCCGCCGCTGCTGTTCAGGGTGAAATTGGTATTCGCGCCCTTCGTGTCGACCAGGAGACCGGTGCCGCCATTGCTGGCGACGGTGAAGGTGCCGAGGTCGAGCGTGCCGCTGGTGTTGGTGAAGGCCAGGCCGTTGCCCTGGACGCGTGCGCCCGTCGTGCCGACATCGAGCGTGCCGACGCTGACGGTGCCGCCGGCTCCAGTGGAATCGAACGTAACGTTGTTGAAGGCAATGCCGCCTCCGGTGCCGCCAGTGACCGTATTGCCGGAGAAGGACCTGACGGCGATCGAGTTGCTTGTCGGGCCGATGTTCTGGCCGGCGAAGGACGCGGCCAGCGCGGCTCCGGTCGACTGCAGCGTGTTGCCATCGATCGAGAGCAGCAGCGTGTCGGCCGGCGCGCCGGTGGTGATGAAATCGAGCGCCCGGCCGCCGGCGGCGATGTCGTTGTCCCTGACGAAGAAACTGGAGGCGGCCGATGCGTTGCCGGAAATGCCGGCGCCGGTGCCGGTATTGCGGATGATGAGGTTCTGGATGCCGCCGGTGATCGTCCCGGCGCCCGATGTCGCCAGGTTGATGACCGAGGTGGCGTTGTTGGTCTGCAGGATGGGCCGCAGCGTATCGATGCCGCCCGGCGCCGTAACGATCGGCGAATTCTGCACCGTGGTGAAGTGGAACGCTGCCGACGCGCCACCGCTGGTGTCGACACCGAGCTGCGAGACATCGATGGCCGCGTCGCCGCTCTTGAAGGCGAGCAGCACCTGACCGTCATCGAGGTTGAACGCGGTGCCGCTGAGGTCGATGGTTTCTTGGGCACCGTTGACGTTCTGGTCGATCAGCACCACGACATTGGCGGTGGACGCCTGCGCACCCAAATAGCTGCCCGGATTGGCGAGGCTGCCGTCGCCGGTGCCGCCGGATGTGACATAGTAGACGCGGACCGCCGAAAGGTTCGACGTGTCGCCGCTGAAATTGACGTCGTTGAAATTGTAGTCGCCGTTGGTCGGCAAACTATCGGTGGCGTGGATGACCTGGCCGCCGGTGGTCGCGATGGTCGATTCGGCCGGGCCCTGGCCGTCGCCGAACACCAGCTTGGCGTTGGTGGCGCTGGAGAACTGGACGCCATAGCCGACATTTTCGATCTTGGAGGTCTGTCCGGCCGGGTTGTTGTTGACGGTGTCGCCGAGCTGGATCGTCCCGGTGCCGGTCGTGCCGGCCATGTCGATGCCGATCGTGCCGGCGAAGCTGCCGCCATCGACGTCGAAATCGCCCGCCGTGATGTTGCTGGTGCCGAGCGATGCGCCGTTGAGGTCGAAGCCGACCGCGTTCGCGGCGGCGAGGCCGACCGTCACGCTGGTGAAGTCCAGTGCCGAGCCGAGGGTGCCGGAAATGTCGATGCCGCGCGAGGTGATGCCCTGCAGGTCGACCGCGCCGAGATCGAGCGAGCCGCCGTTGACATCGTTGAGCGATATGCCGGTCGCAGCACCGTTGCTCGAAATCGTATCGAAATTGATGCCGGCCGCGGCGATGGTCACGCCGTCGAGGTCCAATGCGGTGCCCGTCCCGGTGGTGATGGTGTTGCCGCTGACGCTGACCGTGCCGCCGCCGCTGGCGCTGAACGCCGTCGCGGCGTTCGTGGTGATGTCCAAACCCTCGAAAGTGATTATGGAACCGGCGTTGTTGGTGAGCGAGACACCATTGCCGCCGACCGTCACCTCGTCGGAGAACGTGATCAGGCCGCCGGTATGATTTGCGATGCTGACGCCGCCGCCGGTCAGCGTGCCCGGTGTCGCGCTGTTGGGCAAAGTGCCGCGCGTCAGCGTGATGTTACCGGCGCCGCCATTGGCGTCGAGCAGCGTGCCGGCGACATTGATGTTGTTGTCGAGAATGGACAGGTTCGAGTCGAGGCTGGCGACCTTGAAGGCCGTGCTGCCGGTGGCGACATTGCTGACCGTCACGCCCTGGATGGTGATGCCGCCGGCATTGTTGAAGCCACCCGCGCTCTGGTCGATGGCAAAGACCGAGCCGCTGGCGCCATTGAAGTTGAAAGCGGTGTTGCTGACCTGGTTGCTGCCGAGCAGATGCAGGAAGTCGGCCGTGCCGGTGACCACGCCTTCATTGCCGGTGACGTTGCCGCCGGTGGCGCCGAGATTGCCCTGGACATTGACCGGCTGGAGCGTGCCGGAGACGGTGATGGCGGTGTTGTTGCCGAACCCGGTGATCGACTGGCCCGAATCGAGCGTGAACGGCGTGCCGCTGAGATCGACGGTGCCGACGAAGGCGAAGGTCTGCGTGCCGGCCAGGGCATCGGCGGCGGCGACCGAGATGGTCGTCACCGCGGCGCTGAGCCCGTAGGTGCCGGCGGCGATCACGCCACCGTTCTGCGAGACCATGATGGTCCCACCAACCGCGCTGGGCAGATTGGCGCTGCCGGTGAAGCCGACATCGTCGAAATCGTAATTGCCCAAGGCCGGATCGAGGCCGACCGTGTTGACGGTGAAGGCGCCAACGGCCGTGGCGCTGATGGATGACTGCAGCCCGTCGGCCGAAGTGCCGTCGCCGAAGGTGAAGTTGGCGTTGGCCGAGGTCGCCGTGGTGCCGCCCGACGACAGTTCGACGCCGATGCCGAGATTGGTGATGCTGGAGCCGCGCTGGAAGGTGATGGTCTTGTTGCCCGTCGTCGACGACAGGTCGATGCCGCGCGAGGTGAGGTCACCGTTGCCGGTAATTGCCGTCACGCCGAAATCGGCCGTGGTCGACGAACCGTTGAAGTCGATGCCGGTCTGGTTGGCGCCGGCACCCATCGTCACGTTGGTCGTGCCGAAGGTCACGTTGGCATTGGTGCCGGCGAAGTTGATGCCAGCCGCGTTGGCGGCCGAGCCTAGAGTCACGGTGGTCGTGCCGAAGGTCAACGAACTCGCAAAGGTACCGATGTCTATGCCATTGCCACCGGCACCCGACACCGTGACCGCGCCGAAGGTGGCACTGGAGCCGCCGGCGATGTTCGAAACCGACAGCCCGTTGCCTATCGCGTTGGTGATCGACAAAGGCGCGGTGGCGTTGAAAATAGCGCTTTCGCCGGGGGCGCCTAGGCGGGTGAGGACTGCGCCGCCACCGCCAGTGGCCGTCATCGCCGAGCCACTGAAACTGATCGTACCGCCGGTCAGCGTTGACGATGTGCCTATAGCGAAGAGGTTACCGGTGCCCGTTGAGGTGATACTGCCGCTGAAGGCCACCGAGCCGCCGGTGATGCCGTCGACCTTGACCGCTGTTCCGGGCGCGGTCGCCGAACTGGAAATATTGGCCGAGACCGTGATCGCAGCGCTGCCGCCGGAGACGACGACGCCGTTGCCGGTACCGGAGTTGGTGATCGTGCCGCCGATGGCAATGGTGCCGGTGTTGTTGGCCAGGCTGACATCGGCGGCGTTAACACTTGTCGTAACCAAGTTGTTGACGTTGACGGTCGCCGCACTGTTCTGCACCACGAAGCCAGAAACGCCGAGGGCGGTGGTATCGATCTTCGTCGTGCCGTTGAAGCTGTACGTGCCGCCGGCGATGTTGGTGAGGCGGATGGCGTCGCCGCTGATACGGAACAGATCGACATTGCCGAAGGTGACGTTGCCGCTGCCGGCACTGATGTTCTCGATGACGATGCCAGTAGAAGCGCCGCCGCCCGAGCCATCCACGTTGACGCTGGCGAAATTCACGCCGGCGGCGCCGATGGTCATTCCGGTGCCGCCGATGAGAATTCCCTTCTCATCCGGCCCGAGGCCGGTTGCTACGGTGTTGGTCCCGGTCACCGTCAGCGTGCCGCCATTGACAGCGCTGAAGCCGTAGCCGCCATCCGTGGTCAGGTCGAGGCCGCCGGTGAAGTTGATCGTACCGCCGGTGTTGCCGGTCAGGTTGATCGCATTGGCCGCACCGGTGCTGGCGGTGATCTTGCCGCCGAAGGTGGCGGTGCCGCCGGTCATGTTGGAAATTCTCACCGCGCTTGCAGCGGCGGTCTGGCTGATGGTGCCGTTGTAGGTGACGTTGGGCGTGGAGTTGGTGATCGAGAAGGCGTTGCTGCTCGTACCGGCGATGGAGCTTCCGGCCCCGAAGGTCAGGGTTCCACTCGAGCCGGCAACGATACCGACGCCTATGCCGCCGCCGATAATATCGAGGTCGTCGAAAGTGGCGGTGCCGTCGAAATCGTTGGCGAACAGCCCGACATTGCCGGCATTGGCGATCGTCGTATTGCCGGTGAAATTGACGGTCGCGCTTGAATTAACCAGCGCGATGCCGGTCTGGCTCGCATTCTGGATGTGGAGACCGTCGACCGTCACCGTGCCGGTCACGCTGTCGAGGACGACGCCTGTCGCGGCGCTGCTGACCGTCACGCCGTTGATCGTTGCGCCGGCGATGCCCGTTCCATCGATTGCGGTGGCGGAACTGCTGGCGGTGAGGTTCGCGACGAGGTTGCCATTGGCCAGGTCGATGGTGTTGCCGGCCGAATTGTTGAGCGTCGCGCCGCCATTGCCGAAAGGATCGGCCTGGAATTGCGTGCCGCTGATGACATGCGTGCCGGTGACATTGGCGGGCGGCGCGCCAAGGCTCACCGAAGCGCCATTGGCGAAGGAAACGATCGACTGGCCGTCGGCCAGCGTAAAGCCGTCGGCATCCGTATCGATGTTTCCGGCGCCGTTGTTGACCAGCACGAAGATCGTGTTGGCGGGAGCCGCCAGGGCGTCCGCCGCGGTGGCGTTGATCAGGTCGTTGACGCTGGAGCCGTCGCCAACGCCGGTGCTGGCGGCGCCGACGAAGACGACATTGGCGATGTCGAACAGCTGCGGACCGTTCAGCACCGTGGTGTTGAAGGCATAGGTGCCGCTGCCTGGCAACAGGCCGCGCATGTCGAGCGACGCCGTCGTGCCGGTGATGACCGCGCCGCCGGCCGCGCCGAACGAGAACGCCGTGTTGGCGGTGGTGCCGGCCGCGCCATTGGTGCCCATCTGCACGCCGGTGTCGACACCGGCGATGATGCCGCCGCCGATCGTCACCGAGCCGCCATTGGTGCCCGACAGGTCGATGCCGATCGAGGAGCCGCCGGAACTGCCACTGACGTCGAGCGTAGCGGCGGTGAAGGTCGAGGTGCTGCCCGACAGGTCGAGGCCGGTGGAGCAGTTACACAGGCCAGTGATATGGATGTCGCCGAAGCTGATGATGCCGTTGCTGCCAACGACGTCGATGCCGCTTCCGAACGGCTGGTCGATGGTGACCGCGCCGCTGAACGAAACAGCGCCGGTGTTGTCTTCCAGCCAGATGCCGTCGCCGGGATCGGTCATGCTGACCGGTCCGCTGAAGGTGAGCGTGCCGGCATTGTCGGTGGCGAGGATGCCCTCGCTGTCGATATGAGTCAGGGTGACCGGCCCGCCGAACGTGACCGCGCCGCCGGAATTCTGGACGTCGATACCGACGCCGCCCGGGGCGGTGATGTCCGAGATATCGACGGTTCCGAACGTGAAATCGGCGGTGCTGTCGAATATCCCGAGGCCGCCGAGCAAGGTGTTGCTGACCGTCGTTGCGCCGGAAACGGCGAAATTTCCCGACACGCCTGCAAACGACGCGCCGAAAAGGCCGCCGTCCTGCGTCAAACTGGTCAGCGTCACGTCGATATTGGCGCCGAGCAAGACGACGCCGGCCGCGCCATTGCCGGAGATTGTGCCGTCGCTGGTGCTGAATGTGCCAGTGGTGGAGAGGAAGTCGGCGCCGAAGCCGGAATTGTCGGACGCGTTCAGCGTCTGGAATGCGTATGTCCCGTCGCCCGAGATGAACAGACCGTTGCCGCCGTTGTCCGACAGCGTCGTCGTGTCGGTGAAGGCATAGCTGCCGTTGCCTTCGATATGTAGGCCGTCGCTGCCATTGCCCGTCGAGGTCACATTGTTGGCCGCGACGTTGCTGGCGCCTTCAAACAGCAGCCCGTCCAGGCCGGCTCCGCTGACACTGACGCCGCTTATCGTCACGCCGGTGACGTTGTTGCCGTGGATGCCGGTGCCGCCGCCTGGATTGGCGTTCGAGACGTTGAAGTCGAGCAGCGAGGTGCCGCTGGCCAGCGTGACGGTGTCCGCGCCGGCCGAACTGGTCAGCGTCGCCGCGCCGCCTGCGTCCGAGATGGTGCCGGTATGCGAAATGTTATCGCCGGTCACATTGACCGGGATGCCGCCGAGCGAGAAGGTCCGCCCGTTGCCGAACGAGGCCAGCGTCTGCCCGGCGCTCAGCGAGAAACCGTCGGTGTCGTCGATGGCCGTGCCGCGATTGACCAGCACGAAGATCGCCGTGCCGTCGGTGTTGGCATCGGCGGTGGCGATCGAGGCGAGGTCGAGCAGGGAAGAGCCGGTGCCCGAGCCGGTCGCCGTGGCGCCGACGAAGATCACATTCTGCACGTCGAACAGCTGCGGACCGCTGAAGGTGGTCGAGCCGAACGCGTAGTGGCCGAGCGTCTGGTTCAGCCCGCGCGCGTCGAGCGAAGCGGTGCTGCCGGCGATCGAGCCGCCGCCGAAGCTGAATTCGGCATTGGCCGAATGGGCCAGCGAGCCGGCTATGCCGAAGCGCACGCCAGTGTCGACCCCGGCGATGGCGCCGCCATCGGTGATGACGATCGTTGCCCCGCCCGAGGTCGGCGAGGAGAGATCGATGCCGATAGAGCCGGCGGAGCCGGTGCCGGTGATGTTGAGCGACTGCGCGGTGAAGTTCGTGTGGCTGCCGGAGAAGTCGAGGCCGGTGCCGACGCCGAGGCCGGAGATGACGATGTTGCCGGCGACCACCGCCGCATTGACGCCGGCAAACGAAATGCCGTCGCCGCCGGGTGCCGAGATGGCGACATCGCCGAAGCGGATCGCCGCCGGCGAATCGGAAATGGCGATCGCCGGTCCCGTCGTGTTGGAAATCGTCGTCGAACCGTTGACGGTGAAGCTGCCCGAGACATGGTCGAGCACGACACCCGACGTGCCGCCGGTCTGGCTGATCGAATCCAGCACCAAATGGGCAGTGATCGGGTCGATGAAGACGGCCATGCCGCCATTGCCCGACACGGTGCCGCCGGTGGTGGTGAAGCTGCCGGCAATCGACGTGCCCTGCACGGTTATGCCGCGATCGGTGTTATCAAGCGCATTGACGGTGGCGAAGGTGTAGGTGCCTTGGCCTGATATATCCAGACCGTCGTCGTGGTTGCCCTGCAGCAGCGTCGTGCCGGTGAAATTGTAAGTGCCGTTGTCTTCGATATGCAGGCCGTCGAGGCCGTTGCCGGTCGCGGTGAAACCGGACGCCTTGACGTTGGTCGAATTGCCGGTGAACGCGGCGCCGTTGCCGCCGGCACCCGTCACAGTCACGTTGGTCAGCGTCGTGCCGGTGGCGTTGTTGCCGAAGATGCCGTTGGCGCCGCCGGTGATGGTGATGCCGTTCAGCGTGTTGCCGGTGCCGAGCGTGATGACGTTGTTGGCGACATTGGTGCCCTGGATCGTGCCGTCGCTGCCGCCCAGATTGAAGGTGGCGGTGCCGCCGCCGGACAGTTTCGCGGTGACGCTTTCGCCGCCGCCGATCACGGTCTGGCCATTGGCAAGTGTCACGCCGGCTGTCGTCAGATTGCCATTGCCGCCCAGCGCAACCACAAAACCGCCGCTGCCGGCCTTGGTGACCGCGTCGTCCAGCGTCGTCGGGTCGGTCAGCGTGCCGGCGCCCGCCAGCCCGCCATCGGCGAAATAGAACTTGCCGAACGCCGCATTGGTCGCGGCGTTGATGGCGACGCGCGTCGTCGAGCCGCCGTTGATCTCCTGCGACTGGATCCTGACGCCGATATCGCCGCGCACGCGCTCGTTGACGCGCTTGCGCAGGCCTTCACTGACCGGATAGACCGGTTCGGCACCGATGGCCGCGGTCTTGTCCGAACCGTGGCCGGGGTTGAACGGGATGTTCAGCCGCACGCTGCCGGCGAACTGGGTGTCGTCGCGATTGTCGTTGCGGACCTCGCCGGCGAAGACCAGTTCGGTGCCGCTGCCGAAGACATCGCCGATCGTGTATTCGAACCCGGCCTTGGCGCCGGTGACGCTGCCGTCGTCGCCGTGCGGGTCCTCGAAATGGTAGCCGCCAATGTCGAGCCGCAGCGAGTGCTTGTCGGGCAGGTTGACCGGAACCTGGGCGCCGATCTCGCCTTCGATGCCCCAGGCCGCGTAATCACGGTGGTCGAGCACCGATATCCGTTCGATCAGCTGGTTCGAGACCATCGACAGGGTCGAGCTGGTCGAATGATCGGTCGAGTCGCCCTTGATCGGTACGAAGACGTTCACATGCGCGTCGAAGTTCGGCGTGATCGCCTCGACGCCCAGCGTGGCCGCGGTGAACTGCGTGCTGTCGTAGTTCTCGAGGTTTATATAGGCGTAGCCGCCGAGCATCAGGTCGGGATTGACGATGCGGCGAATGCCGAGGCCGATGTCCTGGCCGGAAGCATCCTTGAAATCGTGCTTGGCCCGGACATCGAGGAACAGCACCGACTCGGCCGTCTGCTTGATCGGAATGAAGCCTTCGAGCGCGGCGTTGCCGCCATTGTTGTCGGCACCGACGATGGCGCGGATCTGCGGCTGCCAGAGTCCGTCGGGATCGGCATGGGCAACCACGCCCGAAAGGCCAAGCGCCAGCGTCGTCAGCGCCGTCGTCTTCCAAAGATGGCTCACAATGCGCGAACGGCGATAGCCAGCGCCCACGCGGAAAGCCTCCCCATGCGCCACCATCCCACCAACCTGCCGAGACGTCTCGGTAGTTTCCATCCCTGGCGAGTCCCTTCAGGGACTGCACGTCCCGCGTGTTAATTCTTACGCGAATTCTATTGTATAGCGAGTCCGGAAGGTTGTGCGTGTTGTTGTCGGACCGCAAAGTTCTGTCCTGTGACCATATTGCCACAGTAGATTTGCCGGCTTGCTTGACCCGGGACTCGGCTTTCGGAGCTGTCGCCATTGTTGTATCAAGCCTTTTCCGAGAGAATACCTGCCGGGGCAAGGAAAATTGTGGGGCGTCAAGAACATGCCAAGTAATTTAGCTAGAGCTAATCTAGCGCGAATGATCGCGACATCGGCTGCCCTTTGGCTGCTGTCGACTTCTGTTGGCCCGGCGCTTGCCGAGGACGCGGCCAAAGGGTCCCAAGCCAAACAGTCTCAGCCCAAGGAGGCCGGACCCAAGCCGGCCGACGCCAATGCATGGGCGGTGAACTGCTCCAGCGGCTCGGCGACCAACGAGCTTCAGTGCCAGGTGTCGCAGACCCTCACCGAGGCCAAGACCGGGCAGCGCGTGCTGACCGTCACCGTGCGCCGCGACAACGCCAATGGCAGCTCCGCCATGCTGCTCGCTTTGCCGCACGGCCTGTTCCTGCCGTCCGGCGTCAGCTATCAGGTCGACCAGGGGCAAAAAATCGTCATCGCCATCCAGACCAGCGACCAGAACGGCGCCTATGCCGCCACGCCGCTGTCGCCGGAACTGCTCAAGACGATGAAGTCGGGAACCAATCTGAACATCTCCATGGAATCGGTCACCCGCAAGCCGGTCACCATCCCGGTCTCGCTCGCCGGCTTCACCACGGCCATCGCCAAGCTGGAATCGATCAAGTAGCGGGTTCGCCGGCAACCATTGGCCGACATCCCGCCCCTTCGTGGGCGTCTCCGCTCCGCGCTCAAGCGATGCAGCGCGTCAATACGAGCAACCGGCTTGATTGTCCGCACCCGCAATGCTCCGTTGTCGCTTCGGACATCCGGAGAAACCCATGACAGGCTTTGTCGACCGCCAGCGCGCCGCGCAGTTGATGGAAGGCGCCGGCATCGGGGCGCTGGTGCTCTGCGCGCCCGAGGCCTTCCACTATGCGACCGGTGCGTGGATCGGCCCGGCGGGACTGTTCCGCCGTGCCGGTGGCGGCTTCGTGATCATCCCGGCCGGACAAGACCTGCCGATCGGTGTTGTCGTCGCCGACTTCAACGCCGCGCAGCTGCGGCTCGCCGCGCCGGAAGCAATCGTGCGGTCGCACCCGATCTGGATCGAATCCGCGCCGGTCGAGATTGGAACGCACGGGCTCGCTTTGGCCGAACGCATCGAGGCCGGCCTTGCCTCGCTTGGCCGCGCCCCGGATTTCTCCCGCCCCGCCACTTTCGATCTCGCCGGCTCGGTGCGCCAGCTGCAGGCCTTGCTCGAGGAATTCGGACTGGAGCGCGCAACGCTCGGCATCGACCTTGACTTCGTCCCGGCCGCCGATTTCGCGGCCATCCAGGCGCTGTTGCCGCATTGCCCGATGGTCGATGGCTCGCCGGTCCTTGACAGGCTGCGGGCCGTCAAATCCCAGCGCGAGATCGATCTCCTCCAGCAAGGCATCTTTCTCTCGGAAGCCGGGCTGGAGCGCTTGCAGGTGGACGCGATGGCCGGCATGCGCCAGGCCGATCTCATCGCGCTCTACCGCAAGGGCGTCGCCGAAGCGGCAGCCGGGCTGTCGCATCCGGTCGTCACGGCGGAATATGTGACGCTGGGCGCCCGCGCCAAGGGCGCCGACGCCAGGGCCGTGGCCGGCGATCCCTTGAAATGCGACATGGTCTGCACGGTCGGCGGCTACGCTTCCGACATGTCGCGCAATTTCACCTTCGGGCCGCCTTCCGCCGACCAGGCCGAGCTGCATGCCATCGCCGAGCGCGCCTTCGAGGACGGGCTGGCGGCGCTGATCCCCGCAAACACGCTCGCTCATGTGCATCGCGTCACCACCGAGAGCCTGGCGCGGCAAGGCCTGCGCAGCTTCCGCCGCGGCCATTTCGGCCACAGCGTCGGCCAGTCGGTGTTTTCCGAGCAATGGCCGTTCATCGCGGCCGACAATGATGTCGTCATCGAGGCCGGCATGGTGCTGGCCTTCGAAATCCCGCTCTACATGGACGGCCTCGCCAGCTTCAATCTCGAGGACCAGTTCCTGATCACGGCAGATGGGCCGATGCCGATGAACCGGCTGCCGAGGCGGCTGGAGAGGCTTGGCTAGCGGGAGGCTTCACTCCGGAGATTGGCCGAGCCCCTCCACGTTTGTCATCCACGGACGGAGCAGTCGCGTGGCGGCGTCGCGGAGACCCGAGGATCCATATGCCGCGACCTTGATCGAATAGTGCAGCGCCGCTGCACAACCCTTGCCGGCTAACTAAGCGCTCACCTGCGGCCGCGGATCCCTCCACGGCATCTCCTGCTCCAGCTGCGCCGAAGCCGCCAGCACGGTCGCCTCGTCGCCATAGCGGCCGACCAGCTGCACGCCGATCGGCGCGCCGCCTTTCGACCAGCCCAGCGGCAGCGAGATCGCCGGCTGGCCTGAAATGTTGAAGGGGAAGGCAAACACCGCGTCCGTCCATTTGGCGTTGTAACGGTCGATGTCCGTCTCCGACATGTCGTAATAGCCGAAGGGACGCGGCAGCTGCGTCAGCGTCGGCGTGATGAAGAGGTCGTAGGCATCGAGATCACCGACAATGTCGCGGCCGATCTGCCTCAGCTGCTCGACATCGGAGATGTGCCTGACACCGTTGGTGGCGCGGCCGCGCGTGATGATCGCCCAGGTCACGGCCTCGACGTCGTCAGGCGTCACCGGCCGGCCGATCACCGTTTCAAGATAGTCGAAGGTCGCCGCCGTCTGCACGCAGGTCATGTTGGTGTAGGTCGCCCAGACGCCGTTGGCATCGAGCGGCATGTCGTGCTCCTCGACATGGTGCCCCAGCCGTTCGAGCGTTATCACCGTCGCCAGCACCGCCGCCTTGACCTCCGGATCGATGGCTGTGCCGTTGGGCGGCGTGACGGTGAAGCCGATGCGCAGCGTCTTCGGCGCCTGCGCCGACAGGCTGAGCCACGAGGCATCGGGAACCGGCGGCGTATAGGGGTCGCCCGGCAGCGCGCCGGCGACGGCATCGAGATAGGCCGCGGTATCGCGCACCGAGCGCGAACAGCAGAGAAAATAGGCGCCGCCATACCAGTAGTCGCCGAACGGCGCGAGGCTGACGCGGCCGCGCGACGGTTTCAGGCCGACAATGCCGCAGCAAGAGGCTGGAATGCGGATCGAACCGGCGCCGTCGCTGGCTTCGGCGATCGGCACCATGCGCGACGCGACGGCCGCGGCCGCGCCGCCGCTCGAGCCGCCGGGCGTGATGCCTTCCTTCCACGGATTCTTCGTCACGCCGTAGAGCTTCGGCTCGGTCGTGATCGACCAGCCGTTCTCCGGCGCGTTCGACTTGCCGACCAGCACCAGTCCCGCCGCCTTCATGCGGCGAACCACTTCGGTGTCGGAGTCGGCGACGACGTCCTTCAGATAGAAACAGGAATTGGTGTTCGGCGCGCCGGTCCAGGACGAGGCCAGCTCCTTGAGCAGGAACGGCACGCCGGCGAAGGGCGCGGACCTGTCGACCGTCTGCGCCTGCGTCCGCGCCATGTCGTAGAGGCGATGGACGACCGCGTTCAGCGCCGGATTGAGCCGCTCGACCAGCGTGATCGCCGCCTCGACCAGTTCGGCCGGCGAAACCTGGCCGCCGCGCACCAGCCCGGCCAGATCGAGCGCATCGGAGTCCGCGTAGGTTTTCAAAAGACTGTCGGTGACCATTTCTCTCTCCCAAATTTGCATGCCTCGGCACCTCGCTTAGGAATGCGCGAGCTGTCGTTACCGGCCAACTGCAAATGTAAGCTCCGCCCCGCCTGCCGGCGCCTTCTCCCCGTATAGTGACCGGGAGAAAGATGAAAATCCTGCGCTGCCGGTGCCGCCTCCAGCGCCAGCAGCCGGATTGCGTCAGGCCAGCTCGACCGTCCGTCCCAGCGCAATGCTCTGTTCGGCGGCGAGCACGATGCGCAGGCTGTTGACCGCCGCGTCCATCTGCTCGGTCAGATCGAGGTCCTCGCGGATGGCGCGCAGGAAGAAGGCCTGCTCGCGGTCGCACAGCTCCTGGTGGCCGGGCTCGTCCTCCATGCTGACGATCTCATCGCGCTTGGAAAAGTTCTTGTCGCCGTCGACTTGGGCGTAATGGATCTTCAGCGCATCGGTCTTGGTGTGGCGGTCGATGTCGGCCGAGTTCGACACTTCGGCGTCCGAGGCGGTGCTGGCAGCCTGGCCGGCGACGATCGACACGGCGCCCTTCGGACCCACCACGTCCTTCACGAAATAGGCCGTCTCGCTCATCATCGGGCCCCAGCCGGCCTCATACCAGCCGACCGAGCCGTCATCGAAGGTGACGTGCAGATGGCCGTAATTCTGCTTGTCGGCCTCCGCCCACAATTTGGCGCCGATGCCGTGCACGCGCACCGGCTTGGCGCCGGTCAGCTGGCACATGACGTCGACATAGTGCACGCCGCAATCGACGATCGGGATCAGCGAATCGATCAGGTTCTTGTGCCAGTGCCAGGCGCTGCCGCTGCTCTGCTGGTTGAGGTTGAGGCGCATCACCAGCGGCTTGCCCAGCGTCTTGCCGACCTCGATGAATTTGATCCAGGACGGGTGGACGCGCAGGATGTAGCCGAGCACCAGCTTGCGGTTCTTGGCGCGCGCCGCCGCCACGACCTTCTCGGCATCCTCGATGTTGGTGGCGAGTGGCTTTTCCATGAACACATGGCAATTGGCCGCGATCGCCTTCAGCGCATATTCGGCATGGGTGTTCGGCCAGCTGTTGATCGAAACGGCGTCCGGCTTCGTCTCCTTCAGCGCCTGGTCGAAATCCTCGTAGAGCGGATAGCCGGCTAATTCGGCCGGTATCTTGCTGTTGCTCTTGATCGAGCGGCTCATGATGCCGACGATCTGAAAACCCTCGGAGCGGTGATAGGCGCTGGCGTGCGACGCACCCATATTGCCGAGACCCACCACCAGCACTTTTACCTTGTCGGCCACCGCCACCTCCCACGCTTTTCTTCAATGGATTGTGGGCGGCAACCCTGTCGCCGCCCGGTTCTGTCGCCGGCAGTCCCTACTTGACGGCCGAATCGAACAGATGCGCCTTGATCTTCTCGACATCGAGCGCGGCAAAGCCTTCCGACAATTTGACGCCGTCGGCATCGGCCTTGACCTTGGCCTTGTCGAAATCGTTGGCCGCCGGGATCAAGTCGTTGGTGCAGACATCCTCGGCCTTCACCGGATTGGTGATCTGGCCGATCTTGTGGATCTCGTCGAAGAAGCCCTGCCAGCTCGCCATGTCGTGCGAGCCCCAGCCGCCGCGCTTGTCCATGTCGCCGCGGAAGACGTTGATCTGCTGCAGGATCGAGGTGGTGCCGAGCTCCGGCCCGAGATTCTTGGCCAGCGTCGGGAACTGCTCGAACACCGCTTCGACCGCCGCGCGCGGATTCTGGTAGCCGAATTCGAGTCCCATCGCCCAGCCGCGCAGGTATTTTTCCAGGAAGGCCTTCTTGTCGGGGTCCTCAAGGTCGGCGCTGCGCACGACAAAAGTGTTGGCCGGCAGCTTGGAGTTTTTCACGCCGAGCCAGTATTCGAAGTCGAGGCCCTTGGCGATCCATTCGGCGCGCAGCCCCTCCCACGACAGGGCAGCATCTCCCTGGCCGCCGGCAAGCGCGGTGCCCCAGGTCGGCCAGCCGGCCTCGACATACTTTACTTTCTTGATGTCGACGCCTTGCGCGGCGAGCAGCGGATCGGTGATCGACTGCCAGGCGGCCGAGCCGAGCAGGATGGTCTTGCCTTCGAGCTTCTTCAGATCGTTCGATCCCTCGCCCTTGCGGAAGGCGATGCTGAACGTGTCGCGCGCGCCCATATGGAACACCGATTTCAGCTTCATGCCGTTCTGGATGGCGAAGGAGAACACGCCGGGCGAGGGGAAGCCCATATCGGCCTGGCCGACATCGACGAACTTGACCGTCGCCGTGCCGTCCGAGGGCCCCGGCTGCATGTCGGTGTCGAGCCCGTCGAAATAGCCGGCCTTCTTGGCTGCCCAATAGGGATAGTCGTCGAGCACTTCGAGCGTGCCGCGCGGCGAGATCCAGGTGAACTTGCCATAGGCCTCGGCCCTTGCCTTGAAACCGGTGGCGCCGAGCGCGGTTGCCGTCACCAAGCCGGCGCCGGTGACCTGCAGGAAATAGCGGCGGCTGATGCCCGGGTGGTTCGTCGAATGGTCTTTGGTCATGGCATTCCCCTTTTTGTTTGACGTCGGTCTGCCGCCCGCCTCCCGGGCGTCTTGCTTCAAATCCTTGTCTTCAAGCCTCCCAGCTCGCCCATTTCTTGCCGATGAGGAAGAACAGCACGTAGATCAGGATGCCGAGTGTCGACAGGATCAGCACCACGGCGAAGAATTGCGGCATCTGGATCATCGACGAATAGGTGGTCAGCCGGTTGCCGAGGCCGAAGCCGCCGCCGACCATCTCGGCGCCGACGGCGGTGAGCAGGCCGAAAATGGCGCCGATCATCAGCCCGACCAGGATCATCGGCAGCGCCATCGGCGCGCGGATCTTCCAGAAGATCTGCAAGGTGCTGGCGCCGTAGGAGCGGGCGAGCGCGATCTTGGCGCTGTCGACGCGGCGAAAGCCGGTGGCGGCATTGATCATCACCATCGGCCCGGCGGCCAGCGCCACCGCGATGATGCGCGGCGTGTAGCCGAAGCCGAAGCGCAGGATGAGCAGCGGCACCAGCGCCAGCATCGGCGTGGTGACCAGCAGCAATATGTAGGGCGCGACGATCTTTTCGGCGAAGGGGAACTGGGTGATGACGGCGGCCAGCACCAGCCCGACGACGGCGCCGATGGCAAAGCCGGAGACCAGCTCGACCAGCGTGTAGCCGAGATGCGGCGCGATCAGCGGGAACTCGTCGAACAGCGCATAGGCGATCGAGCTCGGCGGCGGCATGATGTAGAGCGGCACATGGAACAGCCGCAGCGCCAGTTCGATGCCGCCGATGATGACCACGGCGACGGCGATGATGGCCGCCACCTCCTTGCCCGACTTGACGCCGGGGCCGCTGGCGAACGCCGACAGATTGGTCAGGCTGACCTCCTGGCCATCGCCTGATTTGGATTTGGAGAATTCCGGGATGGCGTCACTCACGGCCGGATCCTCACGATCTCGGCGCTGGCGCGCTCCTGTTCCGGCGCCTTCGGCCTGGCGCGCTCGCCGACAATGTCCATCTTGATCCGGTTGGTGAGGTCGAAGACTTCCTTGGTCGCCATGATCTCCAGCGAGCGCGGCCGCGCGAACGGCACGCGATACTCCTTGGCGACCTTGCCCGGCCGGGCGCTCAGCACCACCACGCGGTCCGACAGAAAGATCGCTTCCTCGATGCTGTGGGTGATGAAGACGATGGTGGTCTTGGTGTCGAGCCAGATCTCCTCGACCAGCCGGTTCATCTCCTCGCGGGTGAAACTGTCGAGCGCGCCGAACGGCTCGTCCATCAACAGCACCGAGGGCTTCAGCGCCAGCGCCCGCACGATCGCCGCGCGCTGCTGCATGCCGCCCGAAAGCTCACGCGGGAACTTGCCGCCGAAGCCGTCGAGGCCGACGCGGTTCAGCAGATGCGCGATCCAGGCGCGGTCCGGCTTCTCGCCCTTGATCTCGAAGGGAAAGCGGATGTTGGCGTCGAGATTGCGCCAGGGCAAAAGGTTGGCTTCCTGGAAGACGATGCCGATATCGGGATGCGGGCCGGTGATCTTTACGCCGTCGAGCCGGATCTCGCCGCTGGTCAGGCGGTGCAGGCCCGACATCGACCACAAGAGCGTGGTCTTGCCGCAGCCGGACGGGCCGACGATCGAGACGATTTCATTGGCTCTGACATCGAGGCTGCAGCGGTCCAGCGCCAAGAGGTCGCCTGACGCCGTATGATAGATCTTGGTCGCTGCCTGCACGCCAAGCTTCGGCGTTGTTGTCTCGCCCGCGTTCATCCGCCCCTCGGAGATTGCGTGATGATCCAGTAGGTCATCTGCCAAAAATCAGTCTGTAACTATCCTACTTTGCTGTCAAGCGCTCGCGGTGGTAACCGTATCATGAAATTTCCGCTATTCGCCTAATATATTGTTTTTGCCCAGTTTTCTCGGCCTTGAAATTCGTGTTGCTTTCCTACATACTCTGAAAAGGAAACGCGAGCTTATCGCCAGGCACGCAACGGTTGCAGCGCGGCCGGGCGCATGGAACGACGGCGTGCAAACATGGTAAGAGTCAGGTCGAAACGCCAGGGAAGACCGACTTCATGACCGAAGCTGACAGCCAGCAAGAGCCTGTTGCAAGCCACGAGCCGGAGGGACGCGACATCAGGCGCATCCCCGACATCATCTCGCTGGTCAAGGATTCCTACGCGGAGTTGAGCCCGGCGGAGCGCCGCGTCGCCGATGTCGTGCTCGACGATGTCAAATACGCCGTCGACGCCTCCAATGCGGCGATTGCCGAACGCGCCGGCGTCAGCGAACCGACCGTGACCCGCTTCTGCCGCGCCATCGGCTGCGAGGGTGTGCGCGATTTCAAGCTGAAGCTGGCGCAAAGCCTCGTCGTCGGCGCGCTCTATCTGGCCAAGCCGCCGGCCATCAGCAACGACAATGGCATGCCGTTCTGGAACGCCGTCTTCGGCGAAGCGCGCCGGGCGCTGCAGGAGGCTGAACGCCAGCTCGATCCGGGCGAGCTGCAGAAGGCGGCGGAGCTCATCGCCAAGGCCCGCCAGGTCACCGTTTTCGGCCTCGGCGGCAGTTCCTCGGCGCTGGCGCAGGAGACGCAGTACCGGCTGTTTCGCTACGGCATCACCGTCAGCGCCCAGTGCGATCCCTATCTGATGCGCATGACCGCCTCGACGCTGAAGCCGGGCGACCTGGTGATCGCCATTTCGGCGACCGGGCGCACGCGCGAGGTGATCGAGGCCGTCGAGCTCGCCAAGCATTACCGCGCCAACGCCATCGCCGTGACCGCGCCCGACACCGATCTGGCCCGCGCCTGCGATGTCCGGCTTACGGTGGCGGTGCCCGAATATCCCGACACGCTGAAGCCGACCGCTTCGCGCTTCGCCTTCCTGGCGGCGATCGACCTCTTGGCCGTGGCCTGCGCCTACAAGCTCGACGGCTCGGCGCGCGAGACGGTGCGCCGCATCAAATACAACGCTCAGATCCACCGCACCGGCAAGGAGATGGAGCCGCTCGGAGACTAGCTCCCTTCTCCCCGTTCACGGGGAGAAGGTGCCGGCAGGCGGATGAGGGGCAGCGCCGGCTTCGACGTCCCATTCAGGTAAGGCACACGCAGGAAGAGGAACACATGCTGGAAATGGCACCGACGAAACAGGCAGCCGCATGGCTGGAATCCCTGGCGCAGGCGCTCGCAGCCGGCGATGCGACCGCGGCAAGCCATTTGTTCGTCGACGACTGCTACTGGCGCGATCTTCTGACCTTCACCTGGAACATCACGACCATGGAAGGCCGCGAGGCCATCACCGACATGCTCGAGGCGACGCTGGCGACGACCAAGCCCACCGCATGGCAGCTCGCCGGCGAGGCGACCTCGGACGAAGGCACCATCGAAGCCTGGTTCACCTTCGAGACCGCGGTGGCTTCCGGCCAAGGCATTGTGCGCCTGCGCGACGGCCGCTGCCGCACCCTGTTCACGGCGATGACCGACCTCAAGGGGTTCGAGGAGCGCAAGGGCTTGGCGCGGCCGCTCGGCGTGCGCCACAAGGCCGACCCCGAACGCGAGACCTGGTCGGAGGCGCGGGCGCGCGAGACGCGCGAACTCGGCGCCACCGAGCAGCCCTATTGCCTGGTCATCGGCGGCGGGCAGGGCGGCATCATGCTGGCCGCACGGCTGCGGCAGCTCGGTGTGCCGACCATCGTCATCGAGAAGAACGCCCGGCCCGGCGATTCCTGGCGCAACCGCTACCGCACGCTCGTGCTGCACGATCCGGTCTGGTACGACCATCTGCCCTACATTCCGTTCCCGGAAAACTGGCCGGTCTTCACGCCCAAGGACAAGATGGGCGACTGGCTGGAAATGTACACGCGCGTCATGGAGCTCAACTACTGGGTCGCCACCAAATGCCTCAGCGCCTCCTATGACGAGGCACGGAAGGAGTGGACCGTGGTGGTCGACCGTGTCGGCCGGCAGATCACGCTGAAACCGAAGCATGTCGTCTTCGCCACCGGCGCCTACGGCCCGCCGCGAAAGATCGACCTCCCCGGCGCCGCGGCGTTCAAGGGCGAGCTGCTCCATTCCAGCCAGTATGCCAGCGGCGACAAATTCCGCGGCAAAAAGGTCGCCGTCATCGGCGCCGCCAGCTCCGGCCATGACGTCTGCGTCGATCTCTGGGAAAGCGGCGCCGACGTCACCATGATCCAGCGCTCGCCGACCACCGTGGTCAAGTCGGACACGCTGATGGAGGTCGGCTTCGAGATCTTCTCGGAGGGCGCTCTGGCGCGCGGCATCACCACCGAAAAGGCCGACATGATCGTCGCCTCGACGCCCTTCGCGCTGGTGCCCAAGGGCCAGCGCGCGCTCTACGAGGTGATCAAGGCCCGCGACGCCACCTTCTACGAGCGCCTCAGCGCCTCCGGCTTCGCCATCGATTTCGGCGACGACGAGACCGGCCTCCTGATGAAGGCCTATCGCACCGGGTCCGGCTACTACATCGATGTCGGGGCCTCGGACCTGATCATCGACGGCAAGATCGGCATCCGCAGCGGCGTCGCCATCAAGGCGCTGACGCCGACAGGCATCCTGTTCGAGGATGGCAGCGAGCTCGAGGCCGACGCCATCGTCGCCTGCACCGGCTACCAGTCGATGAACGAGAATGTCGCCGCGCTCGTCTCGCGCGAAGTCGCCGACAAGGTCGGGCCCTGCTGGGGCCTCGGTTCCGGCGTCAAGGGCGACCCTGGCCCCTGGCAAGGCGAATTGCGCAACATGTGGAAGCCGACGGCGCAGGAAGCGCTGTGGTTCCACGGCGGCAATCTGGCGCTGTCGCGTTTTTACTCGAAATACGTGGCGCTGCAGATCAAGGCGCGCATGGAAGGCATTGCGACGCCGGTTTACGGCAAGCCGAGCAACGCCGGGCGGTGAGGCGAAAGCATGCTTCGGTGAGAGAGGTCGACCCCCACTCCGTCGAGCTTCGCTCGACACCTCTCCCCCGGTCGGCGGGGGAGAGGAAAGGCGCGAGCTTAACCGGGCTGGCTCCCTTCCTCTCCCTCCGGAGGGGGAGAGGTGGCGCTGCGAAGCAGCGACGGAGTGGGGGAAGCCATCGCCAACGCGCAGCCGCCACAGGACAGGCACAACCCTACCGGCCATCCCACGACGGGAGATCGGCTAATCGTGCCGGTGCCCGAAATGCCGGGCGGCAACCTCGACATGCGTATGCGCGACATGCGCCTCGAAACGCTCGGTCTCGCTGACATCGTTCACCGCCTCGTTCGGCCACCAGGTGCCGCCGATGACGATGCCTTGCGAGACCAGCCGCTGGTCGGCGACCAGCGAGGCGCCGACCGCGTCGACGAAGGTGAACCGGCCGGACAGCTGGCGAAGGATTGCGACATCGCCGACGGTGCCGACGGCCAGCGTGCCGAGGTCCGGCCTGGCGATCGCCCGCGCCGGCGCTTGCGTCGCGGCGCGCAGCACCTCGACCAGCGGCATGCCGAGCGCCATCAGCTTCGACATGCAGACCAGAATGTCGAAGGCCGGCCCGTCGACGCAGTAGAGATGCACGTCGCTCGAGATGACGTCCGGCGCCAGCCCCTCGGCCAGCATGGCGCGCGCCACGTCGAAATCGAACGAACCCATGCCATGGCCGAGATCGAAGATGACGCCGCGCTCGCGCGCCAGCCGCATGTCGGGCCGCACCGCGCCGGACGCGAAGACCGGCGCGTTGGGGAACGGCCGGAAGCAATGGGTGAGGATATCGCCGCGGCGCAGGCGCGGCAGCACTTCCGAGCGGCCGGGCGGCGGCTCGTCAATATGCGCCATCAGCGGCAGTCCGGCCTTGTCGGCCGCCTCGAGCGCCAGATCGACCGGCGCGATGCCGCTGGTGCCGCCGGCATGCTTGCCGGAGCGGACTTTCACGCCGACGACGACATCGGCGTGCTCGCGGGCGGCCGCGACCACCTCGCGCGGTTCGCAGAGCCGCAGATCGCTGCACTCGCCGACCGACACCGACTGCGAGAAGCCGAAGATGCCGGCGAATGAAATGTTGACATAGGCCAGGATGCGCGCCCTGGACCGCTCCATGACATGGCGGCGGAAACCGAGGAAGTTGCCGGCGCCCGCGCTGCCGGCATCGATGAAGGTGGTGGTGCCGCTTTTGGCGGCGAGCCGGTCGGCGTCGACGCCGAGCGAGGTGCCGCCCCAATAGACGTGGCTGTGCAGGTCGACCAGGCCGGGCGCGACGATGCAGCCGGCCGCGTCGATCACCTCATTGGCGCGATCCGCCGGGATATCGGCGTCGACCGCCGCGACCCGCCCATTGGCGATGGCGACATCGCGCGGCGCATCGATGCCGGACGCCGGATCGATGAGCCGTCCGCCCTTCAGCAGGAGGTCGAATTGCATGAGGGGAACCTCCGGTTCGTTGCTTTGCCTTCTCAGAGACCGTTTCGAAATTCGCTCTGGCGAGTCAAATGATGATGGTTTCGCGAACCGGAGCGGAGCGGACATTTGGGTCCGCCGCTGGATGGCCGCCGGAGCAGAATTTCCAAACGGTCTCTTAGACGGGCCTGTAGGCGACCGCCTCGACCTCGATCTTGATGTCGATCATCAGCCGCGATTCGACCGTGGTGCGGGCCGGCGGATTCTTCGGGAAGTGCCTGGCGTAGACCGCGTTGAAGGCGCCGAAATCGCGCGCGTCTTCCAACCAGACGGTGGTCTTCACCACGTCGTCCAGCGTGCAACCGGCCAGGGCCAGCGCCGCCTTCACATTGGCGAGCACCTGCTCGGTCTGTTCGGTGATGCCGCCTTTGACCGCGATGCCGTCGCTGCCGACCGGAACCTGGCCCGAGACATAGACGAAGTCGCCGGCCCGCACGGCGGGCGACAGCGGCACATGGGATGTTCCAAAAGTCTGCTTGGGCAAGGGATCGCCTCCTCTGATGACGCGGCAGGGCACCAGGGTGGCGCCCACGTCCACGCAGATTTACCGCGATCGGGGCGGTCCCGATAGGGCCCTTGTTGGAAAGCAACATTCTTCGAAATCCGTGTTGCTTTATTACAGAAGCGCTTGCATCGTGCGGACCGGCGGGCGGCCTGCGCGCCGCCACGAGCACATGCCTGCGCCAGACCGGAGAAACCGAGAATGACCTTCGACAAGAACCCGTTTCCTTCAGGCGATGCCGACCGCCATGCGTTGTGGGAGATGCTGGTGCGGCGCGACATCGACGCCTTCATCGGCCAGGACTGGTCCATGGTCGAGCACGATTTCATCGCCGAAAGCTTCTTCGGCATGCATGCGCATTTCCTCGCCAATGCCGATGCCTGGCGGCTGCAGTTCCCGCGGCTGGAGATCTATCGCGACGAGTGGCTGCGCCAGGCCGGGGAGACGGCGGCGACCAAATTCGCCGAGCCGCTGCGCGAAGCGCTGTTTCGCGTCACCAATCTGCGCGACATCGACGTCGGCGGCGACCGCGCCGTGCTGCACAAGAAGTTCGACGGTTCCGTCGCCAAGGCGGATGGCAGCGTCGACCGGCTGAAATGGCAGACGCTGTATTTCTGCCGCAAGGTCGAAGGCAGCTGGAAGATCGCCGGCTTCGTCGGCTACATGCCGTATCCGCTGGGGACCTAGCGCTTCCGGGTGGCTGGACCCGGCCCAACAAGAACGGCGGCGCGATAGGCCGGGTTGCCGTACCAGGCCATCCGGTCGAGCTCCGCCGCCCGAACCGGAAGGTCGACGACATCCATCTTCTGTTCGAGCCGGTCTGGCTCGATCCAGGGATCGTTGAGGAAATAGACGCCGTCGCCATGGCCATGGACGAGCACCCAATGCGGGCAGGTGTGGCCCATCATCGGTGCCTGGTCGATCAGCACCAGCGCCGACAAGCCGCGATCGAGCGCCTGGCCGATTTCTTCGAGGGCAAAGGCGCGCGTCTCGACCGGCAATGACGCGGCTTCGGCCTCGCGCTTGAAACCGGCCTGCACGAAGCGCATCAGCCCGCGCCTTTCCTCCGAACTGGCCCGGTCGAGGAAGACCGGTTCGGCGCTGCTCATGAATATTTCGACCCGCAGGCCGCGCCGGCGCGCCGCCAGCGCCAGGCCGTAGGGGTCGCAGCCGCCCGGACCGCTCGGACCGATGATGGTGGTGGCCTCGCGCCACAGTTCGACCTCCAGCGCCCGGTCCGGCAACAAGGCCGGAGCGATCCCGCCCATCGCCATGGCCAGCGCCGACGGCCCGCACGTAAAACCCGCCGTCTGCGGCCAGGATGGCGGAACCTGCCCCTGCCGGCGGGTCGGTTCGTTGCCGATCCAGCGTTGCAGGAACCCGTCGCGGCGCTGCCACTGGCCGCCGATGCGCTGCACCATATCCTCGTCGGCACGCAGGCAGAGCACGTCTTGTGCGAGCGCCTCCTTCTCCAGCGCCTCCAGCAGGCGCGGGCCGTCACTCGCGATGAAGTTCGGAGCAGACCAGAACAGGGCGATGCGCACCATTGCTGCCGCCGGCCGGCGCTGGCCGACCACGATCGCCTCCGGGCGGCCCTCGCTGTAGTGCGCCACGCCGGTGACCCCGGCGATCTCCCGCAGCGCCGCCAGGCGATCGCCGGCCTCGGCCGGCACCGCCGCGATCAGGTCTGCCCAGACGGCCGCGTGTCCGGCCGTGAAGACCGTCATACTGGCCCCTTCGCCTTCAGCCGATACCACAGGCTCCTCGAAGTGCTGCATGACCCGTAAATTAGCCGGACAATGGCCGATCAGTACAGCGTGACGAAGGCCGGGAACAGCAGGCCCGTCTGCCGCAAATACTCGATCAGCTCGATGGCCGGGAAGATGGCGAGGAAATAGAGCCCGTCATGGAAGGTGCGCTTGAGTGCGCGCGTCGAGAACTGCAACTGGTCGTCGTCGTGGTAGAGCAGCGGGTTCGGCCAGAAGCGCGGCGTCGTCTTGATATAGGCGGCATAGGCCTGGCCGAACTTGCCCAGGAGATATTCGGCTTCCTTGCGCGCCGTGACGCGGAAGATGAGGAAGCTGGCCACGCCAAGCGCGGCTGCCGCCACCAGCGAACCGTAGGCCAGACCGATGCCGACTGCGCCCACCGTCGAAAAGAAATAGAGCGGGTTCTGGCTCATCGAGAACGGCCCCGTCGAAACCAGCTCCTCGTTCTTCTTGCCGCCGACATAGAGGATGCTCCACAGCCTGCCGGCAACACAGGCGAGCACCAGGCAGAAGCCCAGGAATTCGAGCGTTTCGTGACCGTTCGAGCCCTCGGCGAGCGCCGGCTTGGTGAGAAACAGCAGCAGCACCGCCAGCACCGCCGCCACGCGCACGAAGACCAGCCGCTTTCGCTGCACGAAGGCCTGTGAAACAGGCTTGAGGGACGCATAGGTCATTCGTGTCTTCCTGGGCCACGGATTACGGGTTCAGCCACTGGGGCGCGCCATTGATGGCGGATACAAGGCCGTTGCTTCTATCAGCGCAGCACGCGGCTTTCGTAAAGGCCTTTTGCGCCAATCACGGCCATCCTTACGAATTTGTATGCCCCGGGACAGGCTGCAGTGAAGTCGCTTGCCTATCGTGGAGATGCCGGATCGCTTCCATCCGGTCGCAACCTCGGGACTTGGCCATGCTCTCTCCCAACAAAACCACCGGACCGAGCCAGAACAGGGTTCCGGAGGTCACGCTCGACTTCTGGCTGATCAAGCTGATGGCGGTCACCATGGGCGAAACGGCCGCCGATTATCTCGCCGTCAATCTCGGGCTCGGGCTGGCCGTCACCTCGCTGATCATGACCGGCATGCTGATCGTCGCCCTTGTCCTGCAGTTCGCGCAGAGGCGCTACATACCTTGGGCCTACTGGCTGGCGGTGGTCCTGATCAGCGTCGTCGGCACGCTGATCACGGACAACCTCGTCGACAGTTTCGGCGTGCGCCTGCAGACGACGACGATCGCCTTCTCGGTTGCGCTCGCGGCGACCTTCGCGGTCTGGCAAGCCAGCGAGCGGACGCTGTCGATCCACACCATCTCCACCACGAGGCGCGAGATCTTCTACTGGCTGGCGATCCTGCTCACCTTCTCGCTCGGCACCGCCGCCGGCGATCTCGTCGCCGAAAGTTTCGACATGGGCTATCTCACGTCGGGCCTCGTGTTCGGCGGCCTCATCGCGCTGATCGCGCTTGCCTATCATCTCATCCACCTCGACGCCATCCTCGCCTTCTGGCTGGCCTATATACTGACGCGCCCGCTCGGCGCCTCCTTCGGCGATCTTCTGTCGCAGCCGGCCGAACAGGGCGGCCTCGGCTTCGGCACCACCTTCACCAGCCTGATCTTTCTGGGCTGCATCGCAGCACTGGTTCTGTACATGACGCTGAAGAAAACCGCCGACGATGCCGACGAGATCCTGCTGGAACAGGATTAGGCTTCGGCGTTTGGCGGTCCGTGCCATCCTAGGAACGGGGTCTTGCCGGTGATAGCCTGTGCCCGATATCGGCGATCAACCGGAACAGCGATGCGACTTCTTCTTGTCGAGGACGACCACAAGACGGCGGACTATATCGTCAGGGGACTGACCGAGGCCGGGCATGTCTGCGACCTCCTGCGCAACGGCCATGACGCGCTTTTCGCCGCCACCAGCGGCAACTATGACGTGATCGTCGCCGACCGCATGATCCCAGGCCTGGACGGCCTGTCGATGATCAAAGCGGTGCGTGCGGCCGGCGTGCGCACGCCGGCGATCTTCCTCACCTCCATCGGCGGCATCGACGACCGCGTCGAGGGCCTGGAGGCCGGCGGCGACGACTATCTGGTCAAGCCCTTCGCCTTTTCCGAGCTGCTTGCCCGCATCAATGCGCTCGGACGCAGGCCGGCGGCGCAGGAGCAGAAGACGATGCTGCGGGTCGGCGACCTCGAGATGGACCTCATCATGCGGCGCGTCACGCGCCAGGGCCAGCCGATCGACCTGCAGCCGCGCGAATTCAGCCTGCTGGAGGTGCTGATGCGCGGCGAGGGCCGCGTGATCACCCGCACCATGCTTCTGGAGCGTGTCTGGGACTTTCATTTCGATCCCAAGACCAGTGTTGTCGAGACCCATATCAGCCGGCTGCGGGCCAAGGTCGACAAGCCGTTCGAGGCCCAGCTCATCCACACCATCCGCAACACCGGCTACAGCCTGCACGCGCCGCTTGCGCCATGACCGGAAGCTGGTCTCGCCTGCTGCGCAGCACGCCGTTCCGGCTCGCCCTCACGTTCGCCTTCCTGTTCATGTTGGCCTTCATCCTGTCGGGCGCCATCGTCTACCAGATGATGAGCGCCGATCTGGCCGAGCAACTCGACGACACCATTAAGGAAACCTACGCCGTCATCGCCGCGAGCCATGCCGACAATGATCCCAAGGAACTGGTCGAGACCGTCGAGAGCCACTCGACGCGCAGCCCGAAGAAGGAGCAGCTGTTTTCGCTGACCGACGCTGCCGGCAACCGGCTGGCCGGCAACTTCACCGCCGCGGGGCTTCCCGACGGCTTTTCGATGTTCGGCGCCGAAATGCCCGGCCTGCCCCAGGGTGCTCAGTACCGCGCCTATTCGGGTGCGGTCGGCAACAACACCCTGACGGTCGCCATCAGCCTGTCCGAGACGGAGGAACTGGAGACGATCATGCTGATGAGCTTCGGCTGGGCGACCCTGATCGTCACCGGGCTGGCGGTCGCCGGCGGCGCCCTGCTTGCCTCGCGTGTCCAGCGCCGCCTCGACGGCATCGCCGCCACCATGGTCGATGTCTCGCATGGCCGGCTGGATACCCGCATTCCGCTGACCGGCAATGGCGACGACATCGACGTCGTCTCGGACCAGGTCAATGCGGCGCTCGACCGCCTGTCGGCGCTGGTCGACGGCATGAGGCAGGTCAGCGCCAACATCGCGCACGACCTGAAGACGCCGCTCAACCGGCTGCAGATGATCCTCGACAGTGCGTCGGAAAAGAACCTGTCGGGCCAGAAAGTCGGCAGTGAACTGGCCGAGGCGCATGCCGAGAGCCTGCAGATCAACGAGACGTTCGACGCGCTGCTGCGCATTGCGCAGATCGAGGCCGGCGCGCGCAAGGCGCGGTTCACCGATGTCAACCTCGGCGAGATCCTGCAAACCATCGCCGAGATCTACACCGAGGTGGCCGAGGATGACGGCAAGTCGTTGTCGTCGGTCGAGCTGCATCGGGCCGCCGGCCGCATCCATGGCGATCCGGAACTGCTGACGCAGATGTTCGCCAATCTGGTCGAGAACGCGCTGCGCCATTGCCCGCCCGGCACGACGATCAAGCTGTCGGTGGCGCGCGACGGCGACCATGTCCTGGCCGCAGTCGCCGACAATGGACCCGGCATTCCCCCGGACGAACGCGAAAAGGTCTTCCAGCGGCTCTACCGGCTGGATCACAGCCGCTCGACGCCGGGCAGCGGCCTTGGGCTGAGCCTCGTCAGGGCCATCGCCGATCTGCACGGCGCATCGATTGCGCTTGAGGATTGCGCGCCTGGCCTCAGCGTGGTGGTGAGCTTTCCGCTGGCGACGGATTAGCCGACAAATGACCGGTGCCGGCCAACACCAGCTCGGGTTCCTCGCCCTCGTAAAGGGGGGAGAGATGGCCTACGCCACGCACACATCTTCTGTGACTGGCATGACTGATCGGCCCGAGGCTTGATTGCCACGTGGTTCCCCCAATCCGTCGCTGCTTCGCAGCGCCACCTTTCCCCCCTCCGGAGGGAAAGGAAGGGAGCTTTGCTGGACAAGCGTTGACGGCAAAAAGCTTGGCGCCTTTCCTCTACCCCGTCGATCGGGGGGTCCGAAGGACGGGCGAGACCCGAGGCTCGCCCCGGCAGTGGCTCGGCGAAGCCGAGACGGAGTGGGGGTCGACCAGCGCAGCATAAGACAATGCATGCGCCAAGCTGCCCTGCACGCTATCGCCAAAGACCAGCCGCTTGGAAATGTGTGCCGTAGCGCCTCTGGCGGGGGCGAGGAACCCAAGCCTTGAGAGGCCCACTCACCGATCAATCCTCGTCGACAAAATAATCGACGACGAGGTCCGCTCGACACCGTCCATGGCGCCGATCTGGTCGAGCAGCGCGTCGAGGTCGCGGATCGACGGCGCGTCGACGATGACGATCATGTCGAAATTGCCGCTCACCGAATGCAGCGTCCTGACCGGCGCCAGCGCCTGCAGCGCGCGCACCACCTTGTCGGCGAGCTTGGGCGTCACGGTGAGCAGAACATGCGCCCGCACCAATCCCTGCTCATAGTCCGGTGAAAGCTTGACGCCGTAGCCTGATATGATGCCGCGCTGTTCCAGCCGCTCGATCCGGCTCTGCACCGTCGTGCGCGACACGCCGAGCCGCCGCGCCAGTTCGGCGGTCGAGGCGCGTGCGTTGGAACGCAGCAGGGAAAGCAGCGCCTGTTCGGCTTCACTGAGCATTTCGACGATCTCCTTCGGCGGATCGACTAAAGATAGGGTACACTCTGCCAGATTTCACACTTCCTTTCGACAGGCAAGCTGCGATGATTCCCAGCAAGTAATCAAAACTGGCAGGGGTATTGGACCATGAACAACATCGTTATCGTCGGCGCCGGCAAGATCGGCTCGACCATCGCCGGAATGCTCGCCGCGACCGGCGACTACCACGTCACCCTCGTCGACCGCTCGGCGGCGCAGCTCGCCGCGGCCGAAGTCCCCGCCGGCGTCGAGACGCTCGAACTCGATATCGCCGCGGCCGGCGCGCTGGAAGCCGCGCTCGCCGGCAAGTTCGCGGTGCTGAGCGCCGCCCCCTTCCATCTCACCACGCGCATCGCCGAGGCGGCGGCAAGTGCGGGCGTGCATTATCTTGACCTCACCGAGGATGTCGTCTCGACCCGCCGCGTCAAGGAACTGGCGCGTTCGGGCAAGAGCGCCTTCATCCCGCAATGCGGCCTGGCGCCGGGCTTCATCTCGATCGTCGCCAATGATCTGGCCAGCCGCTTCGACACGCTGGAAAGCGTGCGCATGCGCGTCGGCGCGCTGCCGCAATACCCGTCCAATGCGCTGAACTACAACCTGACCTGGAGCACCGACGGCGTCATCAACGAATATTGCGAGCCCTGCGAGGCGATCGTCGAGGGCGAGCTGATCGAAGTGCCGCCGCTCGAAGAGCGCGAGGAATTCTCGCTCGACGGCGTCACCTACGAGGCGTTCAACACGTCGGGCGGGCTCGGCACCTTGGCCGAGACGCTGAAGGGCAAGGTGCGCACGCTGAACTACCGCACCATCCGCTATCCCGGCCACGCCGCCATCATGAAGGCGCTGCTCAACGATCTCGGCCTGCGCCACCGCCGCGACGTGCTGAAGGACATTTTTGAAAGCGCGCTGCCGGCGACGCTGCAGGACGTCGTCATCGTCTTCGTCACCGTCTCCGGTCGCCGCAACGGCCGCCTGCTGCAGGAAACCTACGCCAACAAGATCTATTCGCAGCGCGTCGGCACCCAGCTGCGCAGCGCCATCCAGATCACCACCGCGTCCGGCATCTGTGCCGTGCTCGACATGCTGGCCGACGGCAGCCTGCCGGCGACCGGCTTCGTCAAGCAGGAAGACATCGCGCTGGATGCTTTTCTGGCCAACCGCTTCGGCCGGGCCTATGCCCAGCATGAGATGGTGAGCCGGCTGGCGGGGTGAGGAGCCTGGATAGGTTCGCGCCTTTCCTCTCTCCCGTCGATCAGGGGAGAGGTGTCGAGCGAAGCTCGACGGAGTGGGGGTCGACCCGGCTTGGTCGTTGTGATTTCAAGTCCGGCCGATGATTAGTTCTGACTGAAGCCGCGCGGTGACTTACCAGCGGCGGCGCGATTGACGAGCGGCTTCCCCCACTCCGTCGCTGCTTCGCAGCGCCACCTCTCCCCCCTCCGGAGGGAGAGGAACAAGGAAGAACCGCCCCTCAGATATGCAGCGCGTGCCCGAGCGCCTTGAGCGCCGCTTCCTGGAACCCCTCGCCTTGCGTCGGATGCGCATGGATGGTGCCGGCGATGTCCTCCAGCCGCGACCCCATCTCCAGCGCCAGGCCGAACGCCGCCGCCAGTTCCGACACGCCCTGCCCGACCGCCTGGATGCCGAGCACCAGATGGTTGTCGGCGCGGGCTACGACGCGGACGAAACCATCCTCGCCGAGCTTCGTCATCGCCCGTCCGTTGGCGGCGAACGGGAACAGCCCGACCTTGATCTCGCCCTGGGCCTTGGCTTCCTCGGGCGACAGCCCGACAGTGACCAGCTCCGGAACGGTGAAGCACACCGCGGGGATCGCGCGCTTGTCCCAGCTGCGCTTGTGGCCGGCGACGATCTCGGCGACCATTTCGCCCTGCGCCATCGCCCGGTGCGCCAGCATCGGCTCGCCGGTGACGTCGCCGATGGCGAAGATGCCGCGCATCGAGGTGCGGCACTGATCGTCGATCCGGATGAATTTGCCTGACCTATCGAGGTCGATCTGGTCGAGGCCCCAGCCTTCGGTCACCGGCTTGCGGCCGACCGTCACCAGGATCTTGTCGGCGGAAACTTTTGCATTCTTGCCGTCCGCCGTTTCGACCAGCAGCGCATCGCCCTTGGTCGACAGCCCCTTGGCCTTGGCCCCGGCCATGACTTCGATGCCAAGCGCCGCGAGCCGCTTCACGACAGGCCGGGTCAGCTCGGCGTCATATTGAGCCAGCACGCGCGGCAAGGCCTCGACCACGGTCACGTCGGCACCCAGCTTTGCGAAGGCCATGCCAAGCTCCAGCCCGATATAGCCGCCGCCGACCACCGCTAGCTTCTTGGGCACCGCACTCAACGCCAGCGCGTCCGTCGACGATATTACGGACCCGCCAAAGGGAAGGAACGGCAGCTCGACCGGCGCCGAGCCGGTGGCGATGACGATCGTCTCAGCCCGGATCACCTGGCTTCCCGTCTCGGTCTCGACCTCGACGGTCTTGCCGTCGCGGAACGTCGCCCAGCCATGCACGGTCTTCACCCCGGCCTTCTTCAGCAGGCCGGCGACGCCGCTGTTGAGCCGGCTGACGATGCCGTCCTTCCAGGCAACGGTTTTGCCAAGATCGAGCACGGGCGCCGATAGCGAAATGCCGAGCGGGCTCTTGCCGCCGGCCATGTGCGAGACCTTGTCGAACTCCTCCGCCGCATGGATCAGCGCCTTGGACGGAATGCAGCCGACATTGAGGCAGGTGCCGCCGGGCTTGCCAACCTCGACGATGACCGTATCGACGCCGAGCTGGCCGGCACGGATGGCGCAGACATAACCGCCCGGACCGGCGCCGATGACCAGCAGCTTGCAGGAGATTTCTTTCATCATCGCATCCTAAGTGGTTGTCGCGCTGGATCGGAAATAACAGTCTGTCGAGATCCTTCTGTCCCGCGGCATCTCAATTGTCCCGCCCCTCAATCCACAAAGATCAGCGCCGGCGTTTCCAGCAGCGTCTTGATGCGCTGCACGAACACCGCGGCATCCCAGCCGTCGATGACCCGGTGGTCGAAGCTGGACGACAGGTTCATCATCTTGCGCGGGATGAACTGCGTGCCGTCCCACATCGGCCGCACCATCATCTTGTTGACGCCGATGATGGCCACTTCCGGATGGTTGATGACCGGCGTCGTCGCGATGCCGCCCATGGCGCCGAGCGAAGTGATGGTGATGGTCGAGCCGGACAGCTCGTCGCGCGTCGCCGTGCCGGACTTGGCCGCCTCGGCCAGCCTGTTGACCTCGGCGCCGCAATCCCAGATGTCGCGCGCCTCGGCATGCTTGACGACAGGCACCACCAGCCCGGACGGCGTCTGTGCGGCGATGCCGATATGGACGCCGCCATGCTGGTGGATGATGCCGGCCTCGTCGTCGAACAGCGAATTCAGCTGGGGCTGGTCCGCGATCGCCTTGACCATCGCCCGCATCAGGAACGGCAGCAGCGTCAGCTTCGGCCTCTCTCCAGCGCCCTTGGCCGCGCGCTTTTCCTTGTTGAGCGCGGCGCGCAAGTCCTCGAGCGCCGTGACGTCGATCTCTTCGACATAGGTGATGTGCGGGATGCGCGACTTGGACAGCGTCATCTTCTCGGCGATCTTGCGCCGCAAGCCCACCACCTTGATATCCTCGACCGAATCGTTGCGCGCCAGGCCCGATGCCTTGGCGACCTGCGGCCCGCGCGCCAGGAACGCCTCGATGTCGTCATGGCCGATGCAGCCGGCCGGGCCGCTTCCCGCGACCTGCCTCAGATCGATGCCCGCCTCCTTCGCGCGCAGCCGCACCGCCGGCGATGCCAAAGGCTTTTCACCCTCCGGGCGCGGCGCGCCGGAGACGGACCTCTGCCCGGTGTTTTTCGCAACGGCCGGAGCAGGTCTCGCCTCCGGGGCGTCGGCCTTTGGCGAGGCCTTCGCGATCGGCGCGGCGGTCTCCGGCTTCGGCGTTGGAAGCTTCGCCGGCGGCTCGGCGGCCACCGCCTCGGCCTTGGCATCGCCCTGCGGCTTTGCATTGCCCTCGCCCGCCACCTTCAGCCGCACAATAGGGGAGCCGATCGCCACGGTGTCGCCGATCTCGGCGCCCAGCCACAGGATCTCGCCATCGACGGGCGACGGGATCTCGACCGTCGCCTTGTCGGTCATGACGGCGGCCAGCACGGTGTCCTCGCGCACCATGTCGCCGACCTTGACGTGCCATTCGACGAGTTCGGCCTCGGCGACGCCTTCGCCGACATCGGGCAGCTTGATGATGTGCTCGCCCATGTCAGGCCTCCATGGTTTCGATGAGCGCGCGGCCGACCCTGGCGGGACCAGGGAAATAGTCCCATTCCTGCGCGTGCGGATAGGGCGTGTCCCAGCCGGCGACCCGCGCCACCGGCGCCTCCAGATGGTAGAAGCAGGTCTCTTGAACCAGTGCCGACAGTTCGGCGCCGAAGCCGGAGGTCAGCGTCGCCTCATGCACGATGACGCAGCGCCCGGTCTTCTTCACCGAAGCGACGATGGCGTCGAGGTCGAGCGGCAAGAGCGTCCTCAGGTCGATGATCTCGGCATCGATGCCGGTCTCTTCGGCCGCGGCCTGCGCCACATAGACCATGGTGCCGTAGGCGAGCACCGTGAGCGCCGAGCCCGCCCTGCGGATCACCGCCTTGCCGAGCGGAACGGTGTAGTGCCCGTCGGCGACCTCGCCGAGCTCATGCTTCGACCAGGGCGTCACCGGCCGGTCGTGATGGCCATCGAAGGGGCCGTTGTAGAGCCGCTTCGGCTCGAGGAAGATCACCGGATCGGGATCCTCGATCGCCGCGATCAGCAGCCCCTTGGCATCATGCGGATTGGAGGGCACCACCGTCTTCAGCCCGGACACATGCGTGAACAGGGCTTCCGGGGACTGGCTGTGCGTCTGGCCGCCGAAAATGCCGCCGCCGGTCGGCATGCGGACCACGATCGGGCAGGTGAAATCGCCGTTCGAACGGTAGCGCAGCCGTGCCGCTTCCTGGGTCAGCTGGTCGTAGGCCGGATACATGTAGTCGGCAAACTGAATTTCCACGCACGGCTTCAGCCCGTAGGCGGCCATGCCGATGGCCGAGCCGACAATGCCGGATTCGTTGATCGGCGCGTCGAAGCAGCGGCTCTTGCCGTATTTGGCCTGCAGGCCTTGCGTGCAGCGGAAGACGCCGCCGAAGAAGCCGACATCCTCGCCGAACACGACGACGCGTTCGTCGCGCTCCATCGACACGTCCATGGCGTCGCGAATGGCCTCGATCATGGTCCGTCTTGGCATGGCTCAGACTCCCGCCTGCTGGCGCTGGCGCCGCAGATGCGGCGGCATCTCGGCATAGAGGCCCTCGAACATGTCGCGCGTCGACGGCTTGCCGCCGGCATGCAGCGTGCCGTGGCTTTCCGCCTCCTTCTGCGCCGCGATCACCGTGTCGAGGATTTCCGCCTCGGCCTGCGCGTGCCGCTCGTCCGACCAGACGCCGAGCCCGATCAGATGGTTCTTCAGCCGCACGATCGGATCGCCGAGCGGCCAGGCGTCGGATTCGGTCTTCGGCCGGTAGGCCGAAGGATCGTCCGAGCTCGAATGGGCGCCGGCGCGGTAGGTGACATATTCGACCAGCGTCGGTCCAAGGTTCTTGCGCGCGCGCTCGGCCGCCCATTTGGCCACCGCATGGACGGCGAGATAGTCGTTGCCGTCGACCCGCAGCGACGGGATGCCGAAGCCGAGACCGCGCGCCGCGAAGGTGCCGGAGCCGCCGCGCGCTATGCCTTGGAAGGTCGAGATCGCCCACTGGTTGTTGACGACATTGAGCACGACCGGCGCCTTGTAGGTGGAGGCGAACACCAGCGCCGAGTGGAAATCGGATTCCGCCGTCGAACCGTCGCCGATCCAGGCCGCCGCGATCTTCGAATCGTTCGAGATGGCTGAAGCCATCGCCCAGCCGACCGCCTGTATGTACTGCGTCGCCAGATTGCCGGAGATCGAGAAGAAGCCGTGCTCCTTCGACGAATACATGATCGGCAGCTGCCGGCCCTTCAGCGGGTCGGCCTCGTTGGAATAGATCTGGTTCATCATCGTGACCATCGGATAGCCGTCGGCGATGAGCAGGCCGGCCTGCCGATAGGTCGGAAAGTTCATGTCGCCCGGCGCGAGTGCCTTGCGGAAGGCGCAGCTCACCGCCTCTTCGCCCAGATGCTGCATGTAGAAGGAGGTCTTGCCCTGGCGCTGCGCCATCTGCATGCGCGCATCGAAGGTCCTGAGCGTCATCATGTGGCGCAGGCCTTCCAGCAGCTCCTCATTGGAGAGCAGCCCGGCCCACGGGCCGACGGCTTTGCCATCGCGGTTCAGCACGCGGATGATGGAGAAGGCCATGTCGCGGATGGTGCGCGGATCGACATCGATGTCGGGGCGCGGCACCGAGCCGGCGGCTGCGATGGTCACGTTGGAGAAATCAGGCGTGCCGCCCGGCCGCACTTCCGGCTCCGGAACGTGGAAACGCAACATCCCAGCATCGGCCATGACCTTCGTCCTCCAATGTTGCCTGGCGCCGATATTTGCACATCCGCGCGTCCAGTGCGAATTCGCCGAAGGTCGTCGGACCGGCCGCGCCGGCCGATCCAGCCTCCCTGCGCCAAGATGAAGATATGTCCGCGAAATTTCTTGTCGATGTTTCACGGCGGCGCGCAATTTGGCGCAAGCTTGGGCCGGGCTTGTCGTCAGATAAGGCGATTGGCGCCGCGCCTTTCCTCTCCCCCGTCGATCGGGGGAGAGGTGTCGAGCGAAGCTCGACGGAGTGGGGGTCGACCTGACTCACCCGTCGTTACTTCAAGCCGGACAATGCCCTCCGCCCTTATCGAGGCCCTGTGATGAATTGTCAGCGGCGGTGCATTCGAGGACCGCCTTCCCCCACTCCGTCGCTGCTTCGCAGCGCCACCTCTCCCCCCTCCGGAGGGAGAGGAAGGGCGTCGAGCTCGACGAAACCGCGCCTTGTCCTGCCGACAGGTGGGCAACAGTTTGAACCGGATACATGGGTGACAGTTCTCTCCCTACGTGTCCGCCGCCGCGCCAAGCGGTTTGGTGGGCGCCAAGCTTGCCGAACTCGCGCCTTTCCTCTCCCCCGTCGATCGGGGGAGAGGTGGCTCGGCGAAGCCGAGACGGAGTGGGCGTCGATCTTTGCTTCCAAATCCGCGTTTCTCCCCTCCCGTCTATCGAAGTCGTTCACCTCGCCCTCGTGCCATGCTAACCACCCCCCATGGCACAGAAGAAAGCTTTCGAGGTCGATTCCTGGCTCGCGCGGCCTGACGCGCGCATCTCCATCGTCCTGCTTTACGGTCCCGATCGCGGCCTCGTCTCCGAGCGTGCAAAGGCCTTTGCCGAAAAAACCGGCCTGCCGCTCGACGATCCCTTTTCCGTGGTCCGGCTCGAGGGCTCGGAGGTCGACCGCGACCAGGGCCGGCTGCTCGACGAGGCCCGCACCGTGCCGATGTTCTCCGACCGCCGGCTGCTCTGGGTGCGCAATGCCACCGGCCAGAAGGCGCTGGCCGACGACGTCAAGGCGCTGACGGCGGAGCCCGCGCGCGACGCCATCATCCTCATCGAGGCCGGCGATCTCAAAAAGGGCGTCGGCCTGCGCGCCGTGGTCGAAGGTGCCGACAACGCCATGGCGCTGCCTTGCTACGCCGACGAGGCGCGCGACATCGACACGGTCATCGACGACGAATTGCGCAAGGCCGGCATGTCGATGACGCTGGAGGCCAGACAGGCACTGCGCCGCAATCTCGGCGGCGACAGGCTGGCTTCGCGCGGCGAGATCGAAAAGCTCATCCTCTTCGCCCATGGCCAGAAGGAGATCGGCCTGGAGGACATCAGGGCGATGTCAGGCGACGTGTCAGGCGCCTCGTTCGACGACGCCGTCGACGCGCTGCTCGAAGGCAAGATCGGCGACTTCGACACCGCCTTCACCCGCCACTGCCAGTCAGGCGGCCCGCCCTTCCTGGTGCTGTCCTCGGCGATGCGCCAGTTGCAGCAGATTCAAATCATGCGCGGCCAGATGGACTCTGGCGGACGCAATGCCGCCTCGGTCGTCGCCGGCGCCCGCCCGCCGGTTTTCTTTTCGCGGCGCAAGCTGGTGGAGAAGGCGCTGGAGCGCTGGAGCAGCGAGGCGCTGAGCCGCGCACTGACCCGGCTGCAGACCGCGGTGCTGCAGACCCGCAAACGGCCCGATCTGTCCGAGGCACTGGCGCGCCAGGCGCTGCTCGGCATTGCCGTGGAAAGCGCCAGGCTGGGGCAGCGTTAGAGCAATTCCAGGAAGAGTGTGAGCGGTTTTCCCGGGAAAAGCGCGTAGCACCTTCCCTTGGCAAGTGCGTCAAAACAAAGAGTCGACCCTCGCCTTTTCGGCGCCGGGCGCTGCCTCCATCGGTCAATTCACTATCATGGCGCCCGCCGGTTGGAAGGTCGGCGGCGCCTGCGGCTACTGACCGGACCAATTGATCGGGGCGTAATGTCCGTTTTGGCCGGAATTGTCCCAGCTCATGCCATGGTCGCCGAACGTGCTGCCTTCCGATCCCATCGCCATGCCGAGCCAGTCGGGATTGACGGGATGGCCGGTGGCCGCCCACATCTGCCCGTCCTCGCGCATCGTCGGCAGCGGTTCGACCGCCATCTGCATGACGCCGGCAATCGCCGCCGACCGCTTGTTGCCGTCTATCCGGTAGTCTATCGGCACCTTCTTGGCGCCGAGGTTCGTGCCGATCATGGGTGCCAACACCGCCATCGGGCCGCCCGCGGCGCCAGTGAAGATGGCACCCAGCGCCTCTGTCTGCCTGTCATCGGCCCGTTCGTCGATATAGGCGGCGGCCGTCCAATTGCCGTCTGCCATCGGACCCGGCGTGTGAGCGACCATCGCGACACTGAGCCCGTCCAGTCGAACGTCGCCGTAATTGCCCGTATCGATGTGAAAGACCAGGCCGACGTCGCAAACGCCTTTCGTCGGCCTCGATGTCAGCTGCGCCTTGGTGGACAGCAGGCAAGGACACACGACATCGCAGCTGCAATTTTCGAAGTAACTTCCGGACAATTGCCAACGGACTGCCACTTGCACCTCCCATGCGTCAGGCGCGTCGGCATATCATTCTGGCGAGGCGATGCCATTTCACGGCTATTGCAGGAATGGCGAATGGCCCTCGCCGCGGCCGGCACGCTAGGGCAATTAATTTAAGCCATATCTAATATTAATTGCGCCGTTGCCTGGCACTGTCAAGCCGCGGGCACGAGGGCTGGCGATTGGCGAAATCGGCAACGCTGCAATCTCCCCCCTCGAGGGGGGAGATGCCCGGTAGGGCAGAGGGGGGCGCCGTAGAGCGCTGCCTCGGCCAGCTTCGACTGGCCGAGAGACTTACCTGAAGCTGCATCACTATCCATTGAGATGTCGGCGGGCCAGCGCCCCCCTCTGGCTTGCCAGCCATCTCCCCCACAAGGGGGAGATCGGCCAATCGCCTACCGCCGCCGCCAGCATCGCCCCCCATCAGCTCGTGTCGCCAGCCCTGGCAAAACGAAAGGGCTGACCCAACAGCCAGCCCCCTTTTTTCCGCTTGATGTCATTCGCCGGCTAACTACCGCTCCTGCTTCAATCTCCGGCACAGCTCGTCCAGTTGCTCCAGCGAGCGGTAGGACACCCGCAGCTCGCCGCCCTTGCCCTTGTGATCGATGGCCACGATCATGCCGAGCGTGTCGGTCATCAGCTTTTCCAGGGCCAGCGTGTCGGTATCCTTTTCCGGCGCGGCTTGCGGCTGCTTCGGCTTGGCCGGCGTGGGGCCGGCCGGCATCTGCGCCAGCGCTTCGGCCTGGCGCACGGAAAGCCCTTCCTCGACGATGCGCTTGGCAAGGCTGGCCGGATCTTCCGCCGTCACCAGCGTGCGGGCATGGCCGGCCGACAGCGCGCCGTCGACCAGCATGTCGCGGATGACATCCGGCAGCTTCAGCAGCCGGAGCGTGTTGGCGACATGGCTGCGGCTCTTGCCGATGACATTGCCGAGATCGGCCTGGGTGTAGCCGTGCTCGTCGATCAGCTGCTGGTAGCCCAGCGCTTCCTCGACGGCGTTGAGATCGGTGCGCTGGACGTTCTCGATGATCGCCAGCTCGAGCGCGGTGCGGTCGTTGACCTCGCGGATGATGACCGGGATCTCGGTCAGCCCGGCCCGCTGCGCCGCCCGCCAGCGCCGCTCGCCGGCGATGATCTCGTAGCGGCCCGCCTGCGTCGACGACGGCCGCGCCACCACCGGCTGCACCACGCCATGTTCGCGGATCGACTGGGCGAGGTCGGTCAGTTCGGCGTCGCCAAAGTGCCGGCGCGGATTCTTCGGGTTGGGGCTGAGAAACTCGATCGGCACCTTGCCGTCGGCGCTCATCCCGGGCTTTTCCGGAGCCGCCGGGCGATCGATCTCGCCGATCAGTGCCGCCAGTCCCCGGCCCAGTCTTTTCCTCGAAAGGTCTTCGCTCATGTCTATTCCAGGTCTATTTGGGATAATCGTCTTGAGATCGTTTCGGTATCGAATCGGCCGTTAATTCTGCATCCGATCTAATCAAGCGGCGCGCAATTTGCGCTCGCGGCGGATCACTTCCGAGGCCAGCTGCAGATAGGCCTGGCTGCCCGAGCACTTCAAATCGTAAAGGATCGCCGGCTTGCCATAGGATGGCGCCTCCGACACCCGCACATTTCGGGGGATGATGGTTTCGTAGACCTTGTCGCCCATATGCTGGCGGACATCCTGCACCACCTGGTTGGCGAGATTGTTGCGGCCGTCATACATGGTCAGCACGATGCCCTGGATGGTGAGGTCCGGATTGATCGACCGGCGCACCTGCTCGACGGTTTCCAGCAATTGGCTCAAGCCTTCGAGCGCGAAGAACTCGCATTGCAGCGGCACCAGCACCGAATCAGCCGCCGCCATCGAATTGAGCGTGAGCAGATTGAGCGAAGGCGGGCAGTCGATCAGCACATAGCCGAAACCGGCCGACCGCGCCGAAGCGGCACGCAACGCGTTGCGCAGCCGCAGCACCCGGTCGGGCGCCGAGGCGATCTCCATCTCGATGCCGAGCAGGTCGAGCGTCGACGGCACGATCGACAGGCCGGGCACGGCGGTTGGAATGGCCGCGGCTTCCAGCTCCAGCTCGCCGGTCAGCACGTCGTAGGACGAGACTGTGCGGTCCTTGCGGTCGATGCCGAGGCCGGTGCTGGCATTTCCTTGCGGGTCGAGGTCGACGATCAGCACCTTTTCGCCGATCGCGGCCAGAGCGGTGGCCAGGTTGATGGCGGTGGTGGTCTTGCCGACCCCGCCCTTCTGGTTGGCTACGGTGATGATTCGGGGGCCGTTCTTCATGGGTTTATGCCAGAAATTCATTTTTGGGTCGCCAAATAGCCCGACAAGTCGAAGATCAGACAGGTCGCAGGTTAGACAATTCCAGGATGACGCCATGGGGGTCCGTCACACTGGCATGTTCTACCAGATCGAAGGCCCATCGGTTAACGCTTTCTTGCACTTCGGCGCGATAATCCCGGCCTTTATGGAACAGGCCCCGCGCGCCTGATGTCAGCCACGGCGCCGACAGGTCGAGCAGGACCGAAAGCGAGGCCAGAGCCCGTGCCGTGACGATTTGTGGTTGCGAAACAAGCGCATGGCTGTCCTCGATCCGCCGCGCAACGACCCGCGCCGGCAGGTTGAACTGGCCGATGACGGTCTGCAGGAACGACGCCTTCTTGCGGTTGCTCTCCACCAGATCGATGCTGGCCCCGTCGCGCTCGGCGAGCAGGAAGGCCATGACCAGGCCGGGAAATCCGCCGCCCGAACCGATATCGACCCAATGCGTGGCATTGGGTTCTATGCGAGCCAGCTGCGCGCTGTCGAGGATGTGGCGCTGCCAGACATCGCCCGCGGTCGACTGCGCGACCAGATTGATGCTGCGGTTCCATTTCTGGAACATGGCTTCGAAAGCCACAAGCCGATCGAATGTTTCACGTGAAACCGGGCCGGCCGCGTCCTGCAGGCTCTTCCAGGAGAAAGAGCTCACGCAACAACCCTTTGTTCGCTCTGGGGCCTTTGTTCGCTCTGGAGCCTCTGCACACTTTCATGGTGGCGGACATGGGCGACGATGATCGCCAGCGCCGCCGGCGTCATGCCCTCCATGCGCTGCGCGTCGGCGATGGACCGCGGCCGCCGCGCCTGCATCTTCTGTTTCAACTCGTTGGACAGGCCCGGTACCTCCGCGAAATCGACCGTCTCGGGGATCAGACGGCTCTCTTCGTGGCGGATCTGCGCGACATCGCTCTTCTGCCGGCCGAGATAGACCGAATATTTCGCTTCCGTTTCGAGACGCTCGGCGGTCTTGGCGTCGATCGCCGCAAATCTCGGCTCGATCCCGGCCAGCCACGCGACATCGACCTCTGGATAGGCCAGCAGCTCATAACCGGACCGCCGCACGCCGTCCCGGTTGATCTCCAACCCATGCCGCGCCGCCTCGTTGGGGGTCATCGCCACCGATCGGGCCAGTTCGCGCGCCGCGTCGAGCCGCTGCATGACATCGCCATAGCGCTGCATGCGATGCGCCGAGGCGATCCCCAGTCTCTCGGCGACAGGCGTCAGCCGTTCATCGGCATTGTCGGCGCGCAATGACAGCCGGAATTCTGCCCGCGAGGTAAACATGCGGTAGGGTTCGCTGATGCCGCGGCTGGTCAGATCGTCGACCATCACGCCGATATAGGCTTCAGTGCGGCTGAGCACGATCTGCTCGCCGCCGGACGCCCGCCGCGCCGCGTTGAGGCCAGCGAGCAGGCCCTGCCCGGCGGCCTCCTCATACCCGGTCGTGCCGTTGATCTGCCCGGCGAGAAAGAGGCCGGCGACACGTTTCGTCTCCAGCGTCTGATGCAGCTCGCGCGGATCGACGTGATCATACTCGATGGCATAGCCCGGCTGCAGCATGGTCGCGTGCTCGAGCCCGGGAATTGTCTTGAGGATGTCGAGCTGCACATCCTGCGGCAGCGAGGTCGAGATCCCATTGGGATAGACTGTATCGTCGTCGAGCCCTTCCGGCTCCAGAAAGATCTGGTGGCCGTCGCGGTCACCGAACTTGACGATCTTGTCCTCGATCGACGGGCAATAACGCGGCCCGACGCCTTCGATCGACCCGGAATACATGGCGGAGCGGCCGAGATTGGCGCGGATCAGCTCATGCGTGGCCGGCGTCGTGCGGGTGATGCCGCACTCGATCTGCGCTGTGGTGATACGGTCGGTCATCAGCGAGAACGGCACGGGATCCTTGTCCGCCGCCTGGCTTTCCAGAGACGCCCAGTCGATGGATTTTCCGTCCAGCCGCGGCGGCGTACCGGTCTTCAGCCGGCCGAGCTTGAAACCGGCACGGTCCATCGTCGCCGACAGACCAAGGCTCGCCTGCTCGTTCATGCGGCCGGCGACGATCTTCTTCTCGCCAATATGAATGAGGCCGCGCAGGAAGGTGCCCGTCGTCAGGACCACGGCGCCGCACGCAAGCCTGCGGCCGTCGGCCAGCAGGACAGCGGCGATCCGCCCTTCGTTGATTTCGAAATCCAGCACCTCGCCCTCGACCACGTCGAGATCGTTCTGCTGCCGAATCGCTTCCTGCATGGCAAGGCGATAGAGCTTCCTGTCGGCCTGCGTGCGCGGCCCGCGCACCGCCGGCCCCTTGCGGCGGTTGAGCAGACGGAACTGGATTCCGGCCACATCCGCCACCCGGCCCATCAGCCCGTCCATGGCGTCGATTTCGCGGACCAGATGGCCCTTGCCAAGCCCGCCGATTGCGGGATTGCACGACATCACGCCGATCGTATCGAAGCGCAGCGTCACCAGCGCTGTCTTGGCGCCGGCGCGCGCGGCAGCGCTGGCCGCCTCGCACCCCGCATGGCCGCCGCCCACCACAACCACATCATAGTGATCGGTCATTTCAAATCCTGGACTCAAAAAGAGATTGAGGGACACATGTCCCCGCAGCACCAAGCTGTCAAGAAAACTTCGCGGCAAGTTTCACGTGAAACAGAGTGAACGGCACGTCCGGCGATGTTTCACGTGAGTCACGGCAAGGGATTGCCGAAGTGTCCCCCTTTCGTCATCCACGGGCGAAGCAGGAGCGAAGCTCCGTCGCGGACACCCGAGGATCCATTCCGTGACCGAGGTCGAAGGGTGCAGCGGCGCAGAATTCTGCGCCGTTGCGGCGCGTCAGAGTCCCGGCATGGATCCCTTGCGCTGCGGAGCAGCTCCAGGGGTCTGCGCCGCGTCGCTTCGCTCCTTGCTCCGCCATAGGACGACGAAGCGACAAGAGCTTCCGCAAACGCATCACCCACCGCAGAAAGTCCCGCGTGTTCAACCAAGCAATTGTTTCACGTGAGTCATGGTCGGGAGTGCGAAGCGTCCCCCTTTCGTCATCCACGGGCGAAGCAGGAGCGCAGCTCCGTCGCGGAGACCCGAGGATCCAGTTCGCGACCTTAAATGTAGGGTGCAGTGGGGAGCAGAATCTTGCACCGCTAGTGACGCGTCGGAACCCCGGCATCGATCCCTTGGGCCGCGGAGCAGCTCAAGGGGTCTGCGCTGTGTCGCTTGGCTCCTTGCTCCGCCATAGGATGACGAAGCGGATGATGTCGACCAGTATGCGCAATCGCCGAGATCCAGCTCACATCAGCCCAAGCAATTGTTTCACGTGAATCATTTGCCGATGCAGAACTGCGAAAAGATCACATCCAGCATATCTTCGACATCGATCGCGCCGACAATTCGGCCCAGACTGTCCGCCGCCAGCCGCAGCTCTTCGGCGCGCAGTTCCTGGCCTGCGCCGCCTTCTGCTGTGGCGCGAAGCAGATGGCGGTTCGCTTCACCAAGCAGTTCGACATGGCGCAACCGCGACGGCAGAATGTCGCCGACATCACCCGCCGAGACCGCCGCACGGCGGCCGACTTCGGCGAGCAGCGCCTCCACGCCAGTGCCATTCACGACCGAAATGACAAAGTCGTATCTGCCGGCAGCGTCCCCGGCCGCCTGCTCCCCCAAGAGGTCGAGCTTGGTGCCGACTTGCAACAGAGGGGCCGTGCTCGGAACCTGGCCGATGACGCTGGGAGATAAGGCGTCCTCCAGAAGCAGCAAGAGATCGGCGCGGTCGGCCTTGGCCCGCGCCCTCTCGATGCCGATCGCCTCGACCTTGCCAGGCGCGTCGCGCAAGCCGGCCGTATCCGTCAGCCTGACGCGCAGGCCACGGAGATCCAATGTCACCTCGAGCAGGTCACGGGTCGTGCCGGGCTCATCCGTTACAATAGCTGCATCGCGCCGCGCCAACGCGTTGAAGAGACTCGACTTGCCAGCATTCGGCGCGCCGAGAATCACCACCTCGAAGCCATCGCGGATGATTTCGGCCGCATGAAATCCGGCGATGTGGCGATCGATCTCGCCGATCATCGCCCGGACATCAGACCAGACCGTCTCCGAAACGGATCCCGGCACATCCTCCTCATCGGCAAAGTCGATCTCCGCCTCGATCATCGCTCGCGCGTGGATCAGCCGGCGCCGCCAACTCAGGTAGAGCTCACTCTGGACACCCTCGGCATTCTGGACCGCAAAGCGCCGCTGCGCCTCGGTTTCGGCATTGACCAGATCCGCCAGTGCTTCGGTTTCGACGAGGTCGACCTTGCCGTTGAGAAAGGCGCGGCGAGTGAATTCTCCGGGTTCGGCGTGCCTGACGCCCTCAAAGCCGGCGATCGTCTCCAGCATCCTGGCCACCACGGCGCGCCCGCCATGGACATGGAATTCGGCGACATCCTCCCCGGTAAAGCTGGCCGGACCGGGAAAGAAGATGACCAACCCGCTGTCCAGCACGGCGCCATCCGGCGCCTTGAACCTGCGCAGGACCGCCGCCCGGTCCTTAACCATGCCACCGGCGATCGTTTCGACCACGAATCGAGTCCGTGGGCCGGAAATGCGCAGCACGGCGACGCCGGCCGGAAGCCGGCCGCTCGACAGCGCAACGATCGAATCGCCTGAAATCATTTGCCCGCTCTGTTGAACCGCCCTAGCCTCGCGCCTTCAAACAACCCGAGTTGCCCATCGTGACATTGCCCGCGCAAAACCTGCTTGCCGAAGAGGCCAGCCCCTATCTCCAGCAGCACAGCGGCAATCCCGTGCATTGGCGGGCCTGGTCGCCGGCATCGCTCGAAGAAGCAAGGACGCTCGATCGCCCGATCCTGCTCTCCGTCGGCTATGCCGCCTGCCACTGGTGCCATGTCATGGCGCATGAAAGCTTCGAGAATGACGGCGTCGCCGCCGTCATGAACCGTCTGTTCGTCAATATCAAGGTCGACCGCGAGGAGCGACCCGACATCGACCAGATCTATATGGCCGCGCTCTCCTCGATGGGCGAGCAAGGCGGCTGGCCGCTGACCATGTTCCTGACGCCGGACGGCAAGCCATTCTGGGGCGGCACATATTTTCCGCGCGAGGCGCGCTATGGCCGCCCGGGCTTCATCCAGGTCATGGAAGCGGTCGACAAGGCCTGGCGCGAGAAGCGCGACAGCCTGCACCAGAGCGCCGACGGCCTGACCTCCCATGTCGAGGCGCGGCTCTCCGGCACGCATGCCAGGCAGAGCCTCGACCGCGGCACGCTCACCGACCTCGCCGGCCGCATCGACGGCATGATCGACCGCGACCTTGGCGGCCTGCGTGGCGCGCCGAAATTCCCCAACGCGCCATTCATGCTGACGCTGTGGCTGTCTTGGCTGCGCGATGGCAACGCCGCGCATCGTGACGACGTGCTGGTCAGCCTGGAACGGATGCTGGGCGGCGGCATCTACGATCATATTGGCGGTGGGCTCAGCCGCTACTCAACCGATGCGGAATGGCTGGTGCCGCATTTCGAGAAGATGCTCTACGACAATGCCGAGCTGATCCGCTTCTGCAACTGGGCCTTTTCGGCAAGCGGCAATCATTTGTTCCGGATACGAATCGAAGAGACGGTCGACTGGCTGCTGCGCGAAATGCGCGTCACCGGCGGCGCCTTCGCAGCCAGCCTCGACGCCGACAGCGAAGGCGAGGAAGGGCTGTTCTACACCTGGAACCGGCAAGAGATCGAAGCCGTCCTTGGTAGCGATTCAGCCTTGTTTTTCAAATACTTCACGCTATCTGCCCCGCATGGCTGGGAAGGCAAGCCGGTCGTCCATCAAACCCGTGGCCAGCAAGCCCAAAGCGTGGCCGACCGCGAAAAACTCATGCCGCTCAAAGCCAGGCTTCTCGCGGTGCGGGAGGAGCGCGTCAGGCCAGGCCTCGATGCCAAGACCCTCACCGACTGGAACGGCCTGATGATCGCGGCACTCGCCGAGGCCGGTCGCTCGCTGGGCCGGCCCGACTGCATCGAGGCAGCGGCCAAGGCGTTTGCCCACATCTCCGGCGCCAGCCGCGACGGCCGCTTACCGCATTCCATGCTTGGTGCCAGAAAACTGTTTCCCGCTTTGTCGAGCGATTACGCCGCCATGGCCAATGCGGCGATCTCGCTGTTCGAGGCGTCCGGCGATTGGAGCTACATCGACCAGGCGAAGCAGTTCATCGAACAGCTCGACCATTGGCACACCGACGCCGCCGGCACAGGCTACTATCTGACCGCCTCGGACAGCACCGACGTGCCGATCCGTATCAGGGGCGATGTCGACGAGGCCATTTCCTCAGCCACCAGCCAGATCATCGCGGCACTCGTGCGGCTCGCCTCCGTTACCGGCGATCTCGATCTCGGCGAAAAAGCCTGGAAAATCGCCGAACATGCGGCCGGCCGCGCCGCACACCAGGCCTATGGCCAGGCCGGCATCGTCAATGCCTGCGCGCTTGCCATCGAGCCTTTGAAACTGGTCATCGTCGACAGTCTAGAGGATCCAAAGCTCGTTCCGGTTGCGAATCGGTGCCCCGACCCGCGCCGCGTCGACATCATTGCCGCGATTGGTTCGGAAACGAATCGACCCTTGCTGCCCGGCGGGATTCTGCCGCCGGCCGACAAAGCCGGGGCCTGGCTGTGTACCGGGCAGGTGTGTTTGCCGGTGGTGACGGATGCTGGAGAGCTGGAGCGGCTGTTGCGGCGATAGCTCCTCACCCTCCCCCCTTGTGGGGAGGGTCGGCTCGCGATCGTAGCGAAGCGTAGATCGGGAGACGGGGGTGAAACGCCAGCCTCAGTGCTGACCCCCGGCCCGCTCCGCTGCGCGGATCGAACCCTCCCCACAAGGGGGAGGGTAAGCCCTTACGTATTCATCGAATCGAAGAAATCGGCATTGGTCTTGGTCTGCTTCAGCTTGTCGATGAGGAACTCGATCGCATCGGTCGTTCCCATCGGCGCCAGGATGCGGCGCAGCACGAAGATCTTCTGCAAGTCCGCGCGCGGCACCAGCAGGTCTTCCTTGCGGGTACCAGACTTCAAGATGTCCATCGCCGGATAGATGCGCTTGTCGGCGACCTTGCGGTCGAGCTGGATTTCGCAGTTGCCGGTGCCCTTGAACTCCTCGAAGATGACTTCGTCCATGCGGCTGCCGGTGTCGATCAGCGCGGTCGCGATGATGGTCAGCGAGCCACCTTCCTCGATGTTGCGGGCGGCGCCGAAGAACCGCTTCGGCCGCTGCAGCGCATTGGCGTCGACACCGCCGGTCAGCACCTTGCCGGATGACGGCACGACGGTGTTGTAGGCGCGGCCGAGGCGGGTGATGGAATCGAGCAGGATGACGACGTCACGGCCATGCTCGACCAGCCGCTTGGCCTTCTCGATGACCATCTCGGCAACCTGGACGTGGCGCACCGCCGGTTCGTCGAAGGTCGAGGAGATCACCTCGCCCTTCACCGAGCGCTGCATGTCTGTCACTTCTTCCGGCCGCTCGTCGATCAAAAGCACGATCAGATAGCATTCCGGGTGGTTGGCGGTGATCGAGTGGGCAATGTTTTGCATGAGAACCGTCTTGCCGGTCCGCGGCTGCGCGTTGATCAACGCGCGCTGTCCCTTGCCGATCGGCGCGACCAGGTCGATCACGCGCGCCGAGATGTCCTTGCTGGTCGAATTGTCGATCTCCATCTTCAGCCGCTTGGTCGGATAGAGCGGCGTCAGATTGTCGAAATGGATCTTGTGACGGATCTTTTCAGGGTCGTCGAAATTGATGGTATTGACCTTGAGCAGCGCGAAATAGCGCTCGCCTTCCTTCGGGCTGCGGATCGGCCCTTCGACCGTATCGCCGGTCTTCAGCGAAAAGCGCCGGATCTGCGACGGCGAGATGTAGATGTCGTCGGGACCTGGCAGGTAGTTGGCATTGGCGGAGCGCAGGAAGCCGAAGCCATCCTGCAGGACTTCGACCACACCGTCGCCGATGATCTCGATATCCTGTGCGGCCAGCTTCTTCAGGATCGCGAACATCAGCTCCTGCTTGCGCATGACGCTGGCGTTCTCGACCTCGAGCGATTCGGCATAAGCGATCAGCTCTGGCGGCTTCTTGTTCTTGAATTCGGTAAGTTTCATTTCTTGCATAGACGGACTCTGGGTGCGCTTTGGGAGAAAAATATCGGCGGGATGCGACAAATGCCGGGCGCGGCCGAAAATAATGAGGGGCGGCGCATGACGGGAAGGAAGACCCGTCTTTTATCGTCGGTCGGATCAAAGAGCAAGCAGCGTTTTAAGGGGCCTGATCGGCCTCAGAATGGCTTGACGACAACCAGGATCACGATGGCGATCATCAGCAATGTGGGGATCTCGTTGACGATCCGCCAGTGCCTCGCCGGTTTTTCGTTGCGATCTTCGGCGAATTTCCGCACCGCGCCGGCCAGATAGCCGTGAACGGCGGACAAAAGCAGCACCAGGCCGATCTTGGCGTGCAGCCAGCCGCCCTGGAAGCCGAAGATTTTCCAGGCGAGCCAAAGGCCGAACACCCAGGTGACGATCATCGCCGGATTGATGATGCCGCGCAGCAGGCGCCGCTCCATCACCTTGAAGGTCTCCGACTGCACCGACCCTTTCTCGGCATCGACGTGATAGACGAACAGCCGCGGCAGATAGAGCATGCCGGCCATCCAGGAAATGACGGCAAGGATATGGATCGCCTTTGCCCAGGGATAGAAACTTTCGGGTGCGACGAAAAACAGGAGCGCCGTCAGCACGATCAGCACAACGATGCTGACGATCATGCGCATCATCGCCTGTCCGGTGCTGTTGGTGTTGTTTGTCTCATTCATCAGCGTGTCGCGCTCCTCACCTGCTTCACCATCGCCTCGACATGCGCGATCGGCGTCTCCGGCGTGATGCCGTGGCCGAGATTGAAGATCAGCGGCCCGTCTCCCAGCGCTTTCAGGATCGCCTCGACGCCGTCCGACAGCGCCTTGCCGCCGGCCACCAGCCGCAGGGGATCGAGATTGCCCTGGACCGCACCCGATCGCTGCAGGTCCTTCGCCGCCGCCAGCGGCACCGTCCAATCGATCCCCAGCCCCGTCACGCCGGTCTTCTGGCGATAGGTCCGGTAGCGGGCGCCGGCGCCCTTGGGAAAACCGATGATCGGCACATCGGGATGAATGGCGCGAACCTGGCGGACGATCTCCGCCACCGGCCAAACGCAAAACTGGTCGAACGTCGCATCGTCGAGCACGCCGGACCAGGAATCGAAAATCTGCACCACATCCGCCCCGGCTTCGATCTGCCGGATCAGATAGGCCGCCGAATGGTCGGCAAGCACCTTCAGGAGATGTTGAAACGCAGCCGGCTCGCGATAGGCGAACAGCCGCGCCGGCGCCTGGTCTGGCGTGCCATGGCCGGCGATCATATAGGTCGCCACCGTCCACGGTGCGCCGCAGAAGCCGATCAGCGTGGTTTCATCAGGCAGTTTTGCCCGCAGCCGGCGAACCGTCTCGTAGACCGGTTCGAGATTCACGTGAAACACATCGCCTTCCAGAGCCATGATCTCGGCCACCGAGATCGGCGTCAGCAGCGGTCCCCGCCCTTCCTCGAAGCGCACGTCGCGGCCGAGCGCGTGCGGAACGACAAGGATGTCGGAGAACAGGATCGAGGCATCGAAGCCGAAGCGCTCGATCGGCTGCAAGGTCACTTCCACCGCAAGGTCGGGATCGTAGCACAGGTCGAGGAAGGAACCGGCACGCCTGCGCGTTTCGCGATACTCCGGCAGATAACGTCCGGCCTGACGCATCATCCAGAGCGGAGGCGGAAAGTGCGCCTCGCCCTTCAGGACGTCCAGCATGATCCGGCTTTTGGGCATCGAGCGCTCGCCTCTCCCGGCCTTCCTATAATCAAAGATTCTTATATCTAAGATTCTTCTGATTCTAAGAGTCTGTTGGTTGTGGTGGTTGTCACCTGTCCCGCTTCGTCAGCCAAAAAGCCAGCAAGCATATTGTCGCGCGCTCGCCTCTCCCAGCCTCAGGGTTCTGGGGATAGTCCGGAATCCGTCATCGGAGTCAAAGCGTTAGCAAGCCAAGGAAGAGCCCCGCCCTGTGGATGGCCGAAAGGCAAAAGGGACCGTCCCCAGATTTGTCCCCAGCCGGCCGGCGAAGCTGACAGAGCATCGAATTGTGGACAAACTGCCATCTGATACAGTCGCTCCCGACCGGCCGCTCTTTCTGTCCCGGCTTATCCACATCCGCCCACAGCCCCAGGTGATCCCTGTGAACAAACCCCAGAGCTTCTTTCACCTGCACCTGATTTCCGACGCGACCGGCGAAACGCTGCTCGCCGCCGGGCGGGCGGCTTCGGCGCAATACAAGGACGCGCGGGCGATTGAACACATCTATCCCCTCATCCGCACCGAAAAGCAGGTGGCCAAGGTGTTCGAGGACATAGAGGAGGAGCCGGGCATCATTCTCTATACGGTCGTCGACCAGAAACTGGCACGCGGCATCGACGAACGCTGCGCCACCATGGGCCTGCCCTGTGTGTCGGTGCTGGAGCCGGTGCTCACCGTCTTCCAGTCCTATCTCGGCACGCCGGCCGGCCGCCGCGTCGGCGCCCAGCACGTTCTCGACGCCGAATATTTCCGCCGCATCGATGCCCTCAACTTCACCATGGACCATGATGACGGCCAGCTGCCGGCCAATATGGACGATGCCGATGTCGTGCTGATCGGCATTTCGCGGACGTCGAAGACGCCGACCAGCATCTATCTCGCCAACCGCGGCATCAAGACCGCCAACATCCCGATCGTGCTCGGCGTGCCGGTGCCGGAAAGCCTGGTTGCCGCCAAGACGCCGCTGATCGTCGGGCTGATCGCCACCGCCGAGCGCATTTCGCATGTCCGCCAGAACCGCATCCTAGGCAACAGCAGCTCCTACGTGCCGACCGACTATGTCGACCGCGCCGCCATCAACGAGGAACTCGCCTACGCCCGCCAGATCTGCACGCGCCATGGCTGGCCGATGATCGACGTCAGCCGCCGCTCGATCGAGGAAACGGCCGCGGCGATCGTTGCCCTGCGGGGGAAGTCGCGCTAGGGCAGACAAGATACGTGCGTGACGGAACGCCGACCCTGGTGAACAACCATGACCGAAAAAATCATCCTCGCTTCCGGCAGTCCATTCCGCAAGGCGATGCTCATCCATGCTGGCCTCGACATCGAGGCGGTGCCGGCCGATGTCGACGAGCGCGCGCTCGAGGCGCCGTTGCAGGACAGCGGCGTTTCGCCGGAGGATGTCGCCCTGGTTCTGGCCGAGGCCAAGGCCACCGAGGTCAGCGAACGAAGGCCCGGCGCGCTGGTGCTCGGCTGCGACCAGACTTTGTCTTTGGGCGACGAAGTGTTCCACAAGCCGGCCGACATGGAAGGCGCGCGGCGCCATCTCCTGGCGCTGTCGGGCAGGACCCATCAGCTCAACAGCGCCGCCGTGTTGGTGCGTGACGGCAAGGTGCTGTGGCGCCATGTCGGCATCGCCGGCATGACCATGCGCAAGCTCGACCCAGGCTTCATCGGCCGCCATCTCGCCCGTGTCGGCGCCAAGGCGCTGGCCAGCGTCGGTGCCTACCAGATCGAAGGCGAAGGCATCCAGCTCTTCGAAAAGATCGAAGGCGATTATTTCACCATTGTCGGCCTGCCGCTTTTGCCGCTGCTGGCGGAATTGCGCACGCTCGGAGCCATCGATGGTTGAGGCAACGAAGAAGGCTTTTGTCACCGGCCACCCGATCAAGCATTCGCGCTCACCGATGATCCACGGCCACTGGCTGGCCCAGCACGGCATCGACGGCAGCTACGAGGCGATCGACGTGGCGCCGCAGGATTTTGCCGAATTCATCGCGACATTGCAGGCAAACGGGTTTCGCGGCGGCAATGTCACCATTCCGCACAAGGAAGCCGCCTTCGCTCTCGTCCACCGCCGCGACCAGGCGGCCGAAGAAATCGGCGCCGTCAACACGCTGTGGTTTGAGGACGGCGTGCTGTGGGGCGGCAACACCGACGGTCACGGCTTTGCCGCCAACCTCGATGACTACGCGCCCGGCTGGGCGAATACGGGCCCCGCGGTCGTGCTCGGCGCCGGCGGCGCGTCGCGCGCCGTCATCCAGGCGCTGAAGCAACGCGGTTTTTCCGACATCCGCATCGTCAACCGCACGCTGGCCCGGGCGCAGGAATTGCGCGACCGTTTCGGCGCCGGCGTTTCGGCGCATGGCACGGCGGCGACCAACGAATTGCTGGCCGACGCCGGCCTGCTGGTCAACACCACCGCGCTCGGCATGGTCGGCAATGAAGGTCTCGCCGCCGACCCGGCCCTGCTGCCGGCCCACGCCATCGTCACCGACCTCGTCTATGTGCCGCTGGAAACGCCATTGCTCGCCGCCGCGCGTGCCAGGGGGCTGAAGACGGTCGACGGCCTCGGCATGCTGCTCAACCAGGCCGTGCCCGGCTTCGAACATTGGTTCGGCGTCAGGCCGCAGGTCACGGCTGAGCTGCGCGCGCTCATCGTTGCCGATCTGGTGCCGAAACCATGATCGTGCTCGGTCTCACCGGCTCGATCGGCATGGGCAAGTCGACCACGGCAAAAATGTTCGCCGAGGCGGGCGTGCCGGTCCATGATTCCGACGAGGCGGTGCATCGCCTCTATTCCGGCGCGGCGGCACCTCTGATCGAGGCCGCGTTTCCCGGAACGGTTGTCGATGGCGTGGTCGACCGCGTAAAACTTGGCGCGCGCGTGCTTGGCGATGCCGCCGCGCTGAAGCGGCTGGAATCCATCATCCATCCGCTGGTGCGCGCCGACGCCGACGCCTTCCTGGCCACGCATCGTAACGCCGGCGAATCGATCGCCGTGCTCGACATTCCGCTGCTCTTCGAAACCGGCGGCCGCGGCCGCGTCGACAAGGTCGTCGTCGTCACGGCGCCCGCCGAGGTCCAGCGCCAGCGTGTGCTGGCCCGGCCGGGCATGACGGAAGAAAAACTGGCGGCGATCCTGGCCAAGCAGGTGCCGGATGAGGAGAAGCGCAGGCTGGCCGATTTCGTCATCGACACCGGCCAGGGGCTGGACGCCGCGCGTGCCGCCGTCGCCGGCATCATCGCCGAACTCTCCGGGGGTCGCTGACGGCTTCCTTCCCTTCTCCCGCAAGGGGAGAAGGCAAAACAGGCATTGCCATTTTGTTCCGGTCTCGTGATTCTACTTTCCCAGGAGCAAACTGATTCGATGCGCGAGATCATCTTCGATACGGAAACCACCGGCCTTGATTCACGCGACGACCGCGTGATCGAGCTGGGCGGCGTCGAACTGGTCAACCGTTTCCCGACCGGCAGGACGTTTCACCACTATATCAACCCGCAGGGCCGGGCGATCCATGAGGAGGCGCAGGCGGTGCATGGCATCAGCGCGGCCGATCTCGCGGGAAAGCCGACCTTTGCCGAAATCGCCGAGGAATGGCTGACCTTCACCGACGGCGCCAGGCTGGTCGCCCACAACGCCACGTTCGACATCGGCTTCCTCAATGTCGAATTCGGCCGGCTCGGCCATCCCGTCGTCGATCCCGGCCGTGTTGTCGACACGCTGGCGCTGGCGCGCCGCAAGCACCCGATGGGGCCCAATTCGCTCGATGCGCTCTGCCGGCGCTACGGCATCGACAACACGAAGCGCACCAAGCACGGCGCGCTGCTCGATTCCGAATTGCTGGCCGAGGTCTATATCGAGCTGATCGGCGGCAAGCAGGCGGCGCTTATCCTCGACAGCGCCACCGCGCCGGCACAGGGCGAGAATGTCCGCCACATCGAGATCATCGTCGCCAAGCGCCCGAGGCCGCTGCTGCCGCGCCTGACCGAAGCGGAGCGTGCGGCGCATGCCGCCATGGTCGCCACGCTCGGCGAAAAGGCGCTCTGGCTGAAAGCCAGTTCCTCCGAAAAGAGCGTCGCGGCATCGTAGGACTCAATACGGCCACTCGTCCCGCCCCAGTGATGCAATCGCCGCGATGATGCGCGCAAACGCCTCCGCCGCGGCCGGCACCGTGGTGCGGGCGCGCAGGAAACTGTGCACCAGGCGCTTCTCTTCATGCCACCAGGCCTTGCCGCCGGCCGCAACGATGCGGTCGCGGTAGACCTCGCCGTCGGACGATAGCGGGTCGCACTCGGCCGTGATGATCACCGTCGGCGGCAGGCCGGAAAAGTCGCGGTCGTGCAGTGGCGAAAAGGTCGGGTCGTCCGGCGATTGCCGCTTGGCCGAACGGACGTCGCGGTAGAAGGCGATATCGCCGACGGACAGCAGCGGCGCCTCGGCATGTTCGACATAGGAGCCGGCGGCCTCGTCGCCGCCGAGGCCGGGATAGATCAGCACCTGGCCGATCGCGGCCCTGATATGCCGGCGCGTCGCCTGCGCCACGGCGGCGGCCAGATTGCCGCCGGCGCTCTCGCCGCACAGAACGACCGGCAGGCCTGACGTCTCCGCCGCCCATGCGAAGGCGGCCATCGCATCGTCGAAGGCGGCGGGATGGACATGCTCGGGTGCCAGCCGGTAGTCGACCGACACCACGTCGAAGCCGGTGCCGGCGCAGATCTCGGCGCAGATGTCGTCATGGCTGTCGAGCCCGCCGAGGATGAAGCCGCCGCCATGGAAATAGAGCACCACGGCCCGCGCCGCCTTGCCGGTCGGCTGGTAGCGGCGGATCGGTATGCCGTGGCCCGGGGCGGTGACCAGGCCGTCGCTGGCCTTGACCCCGGCGGGCCGGCCCCGGTGGAAAGCCCGGCACATCCTGTCATAGACCGCGCGCTGCTTGTCGATCGGCAGGCCGATCACTTCGGGCGGGTACCAGGCGTTGACATTGTCTATGTAGGCCCACAGCGCCGGGTCGAGCCGTGTTTCATATTTGCCGCGGCCGGTCATGTCGGTCTGCCGTCATAGATCGGCGTAGAGCGCCGCCGCATTGTCGAAGGTGAAGCGAAGCGGCACTGACCCCTCGACCTGCCAGGCGTTGACGGTGTCGCCGGCCAGCAGCCGGCAGGCGCCGTCGGTGTCGGTGACCGCCCCGCCATAGAGCCGGTTGGCGAGGTTGAGGATGCCGGTCTGGTGCATGGCCGCACTGCCGCTGCCGCAGGCATCCTTGACCAGGAGCACGCGAAATCCCTTTGCCACGGCGTCCTTTACGGTGGCGTCGATGCAGGCCTCGGTCCAGACGCCGGCGATGACCAGCCATTCGATGCCGGAAGCCTTGAGCCGATCGGCCGCCGGCCCGCTGCGGAAGGCGCTGGCCTCGGCCTTGACCAGCAGCGCTTCGCCCCCGGCCGGCGCCACCTCATGGCAGATCTCAGTCAGCGGATCGCTCTTGTCTGAGAAGGCCGACTTGCCGTCGGCACCGAGCGGATGAAACGGCCGGTCCTGCTTGTCGAGATCGACGATATAGGCCCAGTGCTGGAGCGGCACGTGGTTGGCGCGCGCCGCTTCTTGCAGGCGCTGGACGTTGGCCAGGATGCCGGCGAAACCCTCGACGAGATAGCGTCTGTCCTGCCGGTGCTCTTCCTGCAGGTCGATGAAGATTGCGGCCACCGTGCCTCTGCTGATGGAGATGGGGCTTTTCATGCAAGTGGGCCCGCGTCGGCAGTCCGCGCCGTTCTGTTCAGCGAGCCGGCGCTAACGCTGGCGATTGGTCGCCGCTTCCCCACCTTCGTCATCCACGGGCGGAGCAGGAGCGAAGCTCCGTCGCGGAGACCCGAGGATCCATGCCGTGACCTCGGTCGAAGGATGCGACGGAGCAGAACCTGAACCGTAGCAACGCTTCGGAGTCCCGGCATGGATCCCTTGGGCTGCGGAGCAGCTCCAGGGGTCTGCGCCGCGTCGCTGCGCTCCTTGCTCCGCCCTAGGATGACAAAGCGATGGGAGGCTGCGCCAGCCGCGACGGTCACATCACGGAGGCGGACAGTAGGCATCAAACCTGCTTCTCCAGAAACTCGTCCTCATAGGGAAAGCGCGACAGAAGCTCGGTGCCCGTCTCGGTGATCAGGATTTCGTCCTCCAGCTTGACGCCCTCGCGGCCGCCCTTCTCGCCGATATAGCTTTCCACGCTCACCACCATGCCTGGGACGATATGGCCGTCGCGGCCATAGGTCTCGTAATCCATGGCATGGGCGATGAACGGTGTCTCGCCATGCATGCCGACGCCGTGCATCACCGAGGTATAGCGCTGGTCGACGAAGCGGTCGGGGATCTTCCAGGCCTTTTCGGCGATTTCGCGAAACGCCATGCCGGGCTTGACGATCGAAATATTGTGCTGAACCTGGTCGTGCGCCATGCGGTAGAGCGACTTCTGGTAATCGGTCGGCTTGCCCGGTCCGCAGCGGAAGGTGCGGGAGAAATCGGAGTAATAGCCGTAGCAGCCGATCGTGTCGGTATCGAGCGCGAGCAGCTCGCCCGGCCGGATCTTGCGGCCGCTGGCCTCGTTGAACCACGGATTGGTGCGCTGGCCCGATGTGAGCAGCCGCGTCTCGATGAACTCGCCGCCCTGGCGGATAACCTCGCCATACATGATGGCGAACAGCTCGTTTTCGGAGACGCCGGGCTTGATCGCCTCGCGCACCGCATAGACCGCGGCCTCGGCGCCGGCCATCGACACCTGCAGGCATTTCACCTCCTCGGGCGTCTTCACCGCGCGCACCGCCAGGATTTCGCCCTGGCAATCCCTGACCTCGCAGCCGCGCTTTTCCAGCGCCAGCGCCTGCAGATGGCTGCAGCGGTCGAGGCCGAGCTTCATCGAGCCGCCGCCATGCTTCTTCAGGAGCTCGGCGATCTCGTCGGCGAAGGGCCCGGCGGTTTCGTCGTCACGGCCGGAGACCGACGACCAGACGAGCTTGGACGGACGCGCCTCGTCGATCGTGTCGAGCACCATCGAGACATGGTAGCTCTGCGGATATTCGAACAGCACGATCGGTCCTTCGGTGGGAATAAAGAAATAACGGGTCGAGTTGCGCAGGAAGTAGCCGAACATGTTGCGCGAGCCGGTGGCGTAGCGCTGGTTGTACGGGTCGAACAGCACCACCCCGCCATAGCCGGCGTCGCGCATCCAGCCGCGCAGTTTCGCCAGCCGGCCTTTGCGCAAGGCATCGGCATCGATGAAGGACGGCTCGGTGTCCGACAGCCACATGCCGCCCGCCGGATCGGCCGCCGCCGGGTGGCGCATGCGGTCCTTGAAGTCGACGTCCTCGGTGCTGTCGGGGTCGAATACGACGATGCTCATGGGGGTTCGGCCTTGGATCGGTTGCGAGACGTGACCATGGCGCAGCAGCGGCGGAGGCATTGTGCGGAAAACCGCGTTTGTTGTGCGGGATACCGCCAAAACTCAAAGCGGAACGGTGGCGGCCCGCCAGCATTCGAAAGCCCTAATGCCTCCTCGCCAGCTTCGGCGGATGCCCATGCTCTTCCCGAAAAGCCCGGGCAAAGCTCGACATCGAGGCAAAGCCGCAGGCCAGCGCCACGTCGCGCAGGCGAGCGTCGAATGCGCCAAAAGGTCGGCGGCGCGCTTCAGCCTGAGCCGCCGGTAATAGCCATTGGGCGAGATGGCGAGCTCGGAGCGGAAGGAGCGCTCGAGCTTGTCGGAGGACACACCGAGCCGTGCGGTCAGCTCGGCCATGCCGAGCCGCTCCTCGACCGCGTCCTCCATGATGGCGATGGCCGACAGCACCAGCTCGTTCTGCACGCCGGTGCGCAGCCTGAGCGGCATCAGCTTGCGGTCCACGCTGGAGCGCAGCTGGCTGTGCACGAACCATTCGGCGACGCCGGCGGCGAGCTCGGCGCCGTAATCCCGGGTGATGATCTCCAGCATCATGTCGAGGCTGCCGACGCCGCCGGCCGAGGTGAAGCGCTTGCGGTCGATGACATAGAGATCGCGCCGCAGCTCGATTGCAGGAAACGCCTCGGTGAAGGCGGCCTGGCTGGTCCAGTGCAAGGTGCAGGCATGGCCGTCGAGCAGGCCGGCGCGCGCCAGGAAAAAGGCCGCATCCGCCACCGCCCCGATATGGGCGCCACCCCGCAGGCTGCGGCGGATCCAGCTGGCCGCGTCCTCGGCGACGAGATGGTCGGCATCGCCGCCCGAGCAGACGACGATGCGGTCGACCTTCGGCGCATCCTCGGCATAGAAGCCCGGCTGGATGACCACCCCATTCGACGCCTCGACCGCGCCTTTCGTGCCGCCGACGATGATCCAGCGATAGCACGGCCGCTTCGCCAGAATGTTGGCGGCACGCAGCGGCTCGATGACGGAGCTGAACGCCATCATCGGAAAGCCGGGGAACACCAGCACCGCGAAGGTCAGGGGTTCGGTGGGTTTTTCGGGTTCGCGCGTGGCCATGGGCGCTACATCTCGGGCGAATGGGGTTTGGCGTCAACCGCTGGCGCTATCCCCCCAGCGCCTGCTCCAGATCGGCGATCAGATCATCGCCATCCTCGATCCCCGCCGACAGCCTCACCAGCGAATCCGAAATGCCGATCTCCGCCCGCTTCTCGGCGGGGATCGACCCATGCGTCATCAGCGCCGGATGCTCGATCAGGCTCTCCACCCCACCGAGGCTTTCGGCGAGCGTGAACAATTGCGTGCGTTCGAGGAAGCGTTTTGTCCCGGCGAGATCGCGGTCGAGCACGGCTGATATCATGCCGCCGAAGGCGTGCATCTGCTGGACGGCGATGGAATGCTGCGGATGGCTGGCGAGGCCGGGATAGATCACGCGGCGCACATCTTTTCGCGCTTCCAGCCACTGCGCGATCTTCAGCCCGTTGTCGGAATGCCGCTCCATCCGGAGCGCCAGCGTCTTCAGGCCGCGCAGCGCCAGGAAACTGTCGAACGGGCCTGATATGGCGCCGATGGCGTTCTGCAGGAATTTCAGCTGGGTCGCCAATTCCTTGTTGTCGCCGACGACGGCCACCCCGCCGACCATGTCGGAATGGCCGTTGAGATACTTTGTCGTCGAGTGCACGACGATGTCGATGCCGAGTTCCAGCGGCCGCTGGATATAGGGGCTGCAGAACGTGTTGTCGGCGACGGTGAGGACGCCCTTGCGCTTGGCAAGTGCTGCGACACCTTCGAGGTCGACGATGCGCAGCAGCGGGTTGGTCGGCGTCTCGACCCACAGCAGCTTCGTCTCGGGCCGGATCGCCGCTTCCACCGCGGCAAGGTCGGTGAAGTCGACGAAAGAGACCTGCAGGCCCGCCGAGCGCTTGCGCACCCGCTCCATCAGCCGGAACGACCCGCCATAGATGTCGTCGGTGGCGACGATATGGCCGCCGGCATCGAGCAGCTCCAGCACCGTCGAGATCGCCGCCAGGCCGGAGGCGAAGGCGAAGGCGGCGGTGCCGCTTTCGAGATCGGCCACCGCGCGCTCGAAGGCAAAGCGCGTCGGGTTCTGGCTGCGGGCGTACTCGAACCCCTTGTGCACGCCGGGCGACTGCTGGCCGTAGGTCGAGGTGGCATAGATCGGCACCATCACCGCGCCGGTCAGCGGATCGTGGCTCTGGCCGCCATGGATGGTGCGCGTCGAGAAGGCCAGGCGATTCTTGCCCGATGGTGGTGGTGTGTGGCTGGTCATCGTGCGCGCCTCAAATGGTTGATCAGGTCGATGCGGGTGATCAGGCCGACGAACTCGTCGCCGTCGAAGATGATGGCGACCTCGTTGCGGTCGAACACCGGCAGCAGCGCATCCAGCGTCTGGCTGGCCTGCAGCGTGTGCAGATTGGAGGTCATCGCCGTGCGCACCGGACCGTTGAAGCGCTCCCAGCGCCCGTCATAGGGACCGTCGACCTTGGCCAGAATATCGCTCTCGTCAACGATGCCGATCAGCTTGCCGTCTTCCAGAACCGGCAGCTGCGAGACATCGGAGCGGCGCATGCGGCCATAGGCGTTGAGCAGGCTTTCGTCCGGGCCGACATAGACCGTGTCGCCGGTGCGGTGGGTGCGCATGACGAGGTCGCGCAGGTCGCCATGCTGCTCGTGCTCGGCCAGGCCCTGTTCGGCCAGCCAGAAATCGTCGAACACCTTCGACAGGTACTTGTTGCCGCTGTCGCAGACGAAGGTGACGACGCGTTTCGCTGTCGTCTGCTCGCGGCAATAGCGCAGGGCGGCCGACAACAGCGTGCCCGAGGACGAGCCGGCCAGAATGCCTTCGCGCGACAGGAGATCGCGCACCGCCAGCATGCTTTGCTTGTCTGATATCGAATAGGCCTTCTTGACCAGCGACAGATCGGCATTGGGCGGCACGAAATCCTCGCCTATGCCTTCCACCGTCCAGCTGCCGGCCTCTTCCATCTTGCCGGTCTTGATCAAGGGCGCCAGCACCGAGCCGACTGGATCGGCCAGCACCATTTCGGTCTTCGGCGACACCTTGGCGAAGTAGCGGCCAAGCCCGGTCAGCGTACCGCCCGAGCCGACGCCGACCACCACCGCGTCGACATTGCCGTCGAGCTGCGAAAAGATCTCCGGGCCGGTGGTCGTCTCATGCGCCAGCGGGTTAGCCGGATTGGCGAACTGGTTGGCATAGAAGGCGCCGGGCACTTCCGCCGCGATCTTCTCGGCCATGTCCTGGTAATATTCCGGGTGGCCCTTGCCGACGTCGGAGCGCGTCATGCGCACCTCGGCTCCCAGCGCGCGCAGGTGCTGGATCTTTTCGCGCGACATCTTGTCGGGCACGACCAGCACGATGCGGTAGCCCTTGGGGATGCCGACCTGGGCAAGGCCAAGGCCGGTATTGCCGGCTGTCGCCTCGACGATGGTGCCGCCGCGCTTGAGCTTGCCCTCTCTCTCGGCCGCCGCGATCATCGACAGCGCGATGCGGTCCTTGATCGAGCCGCCGGGGTTCTGGCTTTCGAGCTTGATGAACAGCCGGCATTTGCCGGTGTCGAACTTGGTCAGCTCGACCACCGGCGTCTGGCCGATCAGGTCGAGCACCGATTTATAAGGTGGCCGCAGGCGCGAGGATTGGCCATCCGAGGGGGCGCTGCCTGGCGCGGCTTTTCCGTGCTCGCTCATGTCGAAGCTCCCTGATCAAGCGACCGCCTAGAGCATGATGCCGAAAAGTGTGAAGCGGTTTTCGGACGACATCATGCTCTACTTATTTGATTGAGCCGGCAGGCGGCAGCGTAGCCTCTTTTCCAGCCGTTTGTCGCGGGAAAGAAGATAGAACGTGCCAATCAGACGGCCAGACGAGGAATGAAATTCCAAGCGGCAGCTGTTCATCCGCCACGGCGCCAAAGCAGGGCTGCTACACGATGGCCGCCTGGCCCTCGATCTCGATCAGGAAATCCGGATTGGCGAGGCCGAGCACGCGTATGCCCGTCACCACCGGCGGCGGCCCGCGATCGCCCCAGAATGCCATCCAGACGCCGAAGGCCGGCCCGATATCGGCGTCGCCGACAATGTAGATCGACAGGCGGACGAGATCCTCCGGCCGGGCGCCGCCGGCTTCGAGCACCATCGCCAGATTGGCGAGCGCCTGGGCGGTCTGCGCCGCGATGTCGCCCTTGCCGACGATCTGGCCATTGGCATCGATACCGTTCTGGCCGCCGATCAGCACGATGCGCGCCGAGGCCGGCAGCGCCACGCCTTGCGAATAAGTCGGGTTGCCGTGCATGCCCTTCGGGTTCAGCCGCTCGATGCCCATTCTCGTCTCCTCTTCGCCGATGTCGCGCGCCACGAAAGGCCAGCCGGCCGGTCGTTTCAACGAACCATCTCGTTCGTTGAAGCCGCCATTTTCGACATGCTAGCCGAACGCGACGCCTGCCCCAAACAGCAAGCGGGCCGCGCGATGCTGACATGCCAAGAGGAGACAGCCGATGAAGATCATTGCCTATGACAACTTCAAGCCCGGCGTCGCCCTCGACGACCTAAAACCCTATCTGCGCGACGAGGTGTCGAATGTCTGGCGGCTGTGGAAGGCAGGCATCGTGCGCGAAAACCATGCCCGCGCCGATGTCGGCGGCGTCATCATCGTCTTCGAACTCGACAGCGTCGAGGAAGCCAGGCGCTACACCGACGACTTCCCGCTGTCGAAGGCTGGGCTGCTCGAATGGCACTTCCTGGCTTTCGATCCGGCACCGCTGCCGCTCGAATATCTGTTCGACCCCAGCGTCGACATCGCCCAACCCTGGGACCGGACCGCGGCATGATCCGGTCCAGCGAAGGCATCGAGATTCCGGCCAGGCTGGTCGAATGGTGCGATCCGCGCCGCATGGCGCTGGTGGTCTACGACATGCAGGTCGGCATCTGCCGCCAGGTCGCCGGCGCGGCCGATATCGTCGAGCGCACCGGCATCGTGCTCGAAGCCGCCCGCTCGGCCGGCATGCGGGTGGCGTTCACGCGCCATCTCTCTCTGCCACGCAAATGGATGGGCGCCACCCAACTGCGCACCGCCATGGCCTGGCAGCGGCGCGACAACCCCGACGCGGTCGAGCCGTGGTTTTTGCGCGACGCCCAAGCGACCGGGATCGTCCCCGAACTGGCGCCCCGCGCCGACGAAGCCGTGTTCGACAAGCTGACCATGTCGGCCTTCGATTCCACGGCGCTTGGCTTTGCGCTCGGCGATTGCGGCGTGCGCGCCGTCGCCCTTGCCGGCATCGCCACGGAGATCGGCATCGAGCCGACCGTCCGCCAGGCGACCGACAATGGCGTTACGGCCGTTGTGATCGAGGACGCCTGCGGCTTCGGCAACCGCGAAGCGCGCGACCGCTCGATGGCGACGCTGCGTTTCCTCGGCGAGGCCGTCATCACCGATGTCGCCGGCTTCTGCGGCGCGCTGGCCGCTGCGCACTGAGGGACAAAAGTTGCTAGGCCGCCGCCTCGATATCAGTGCGGAAGCGCACGCCCTCGGCGCGGCCATGCACGCTGCCCCAGTCGTAGAGCGCCTGGAGTGCTGCGGCGAGATCGTGGCCGCGCTCGGTCAAGGCGTAGCGCCCCTTGCCGTCGGGCGACGTCTCGAGCACGACGAAGCCGATCTCGACGAGATCGGCCAGGCGCTGCGTCAGCATCTTGTCGGAGAGCGAGGGGATCAGCCGGCGCAGCTCGGAATAGCGCAGCGGCCCTTGCTTGATGCGTGCGATGATCACCGTTTTCCACTTGCCGCCGAGCGCGTCGAGCGCGAACTCGACCGGGCAGCCATAGAGTCTACCGCGTTGTGCCATGCCGTCATCGTAGGCAAGGCCCTGCGGCGACGGAAGCGGAATTTGCCCCGCCATGTGGCCAGATTGCCAGGCCCGGCTTTGTCGGCGACAGTTTCATAAGGGAGAGCCAAGATGAGCGTCAGGGATGCCAATCCGGTCAATGCACGCAAGCCAAAGCGTGCCGCCATCGTCATCGCCAATCCGGCCGTATCGACCACGACAGGATGGCCGGTCGGCTTCTGGTGGAGCGAGCTGACGCATCCGTGGTTTGCCTTCACCGAGCGCGGCTATGCGGTGGAAATCTTTTCGCCTCAGGGCGGCAGATGCGAGGCCGACGCGCTGAGCGACCCGCGTGACCCATCGGGCTATTCCGAGACCGACCTCATCTCGCTCGGCTTCCTGTCAAGTCCGAAACTGGCGGCCCTGGTCGAGACCACGCGGCCGGCAGCGGAGATCGATGTCGACAGCTTTGACGCGATTGTGGTCGCCGGCGGCCAGGCGCCGATGTTCTCTTACGAGAGCGCGACCGACCTGCAGCGAACCTTCGTCGCCTTCCATGAGGCCGGCAAGGTGGCCGCCGCGCTCTGCCACGGCACCGCGCTGCTGCGCTACGCCAGGCGTGCCGACGGCTCGCTGCTCGCCGCCGGCAAGACGGTGACCGGTTTCGCCAATGCCGAGGAGGATTTCGCCGACAAGGCGACGTGGGAGATGGGCGCGCTCGAGCGCGGCAAGCATCTGATGCCCTGGCGCATCGAGGACGAGTTGAAGGCCATCGGTGCCAATTATGTGCAAGCCGGGCTGTGGCGCGGCTTTGCCGTGCGCGACGGCAATCTGATCACCGGCCAGCAGAATTTTTCCGGCGCCGAAACCGCGCGCCTGGTCTGCGAGGCGCTGGGCGGCTAGAGCAATTCCAGGAAAAGTGTGAGCGCTTTCCCTTTGGAATTGGGTCAAAACGAAGAGTCTGGGTCGCCCTACCCTAGCAACTGCTTGCTCAGCCGCGCGCACTGGATGCGGATGTCGGGAATGGCATCGATCTCGAAGAAGGTGCCGCGCGTCAGCGGCCCGACGGCGAGGATCTTGCGCGAGACCGTGCCGTCGCCGGCGATGATCTCGCAATTGGCCGACACGTCGAGGCCGATGCGCATGGGATCCGGCCGCGCGAGCCCGCGGTCGACCAGCGAGCGCACCACGCTGTTCGACGAGGTCGAAATGTCCCGCACGATCCCCGAGCAATCATAGATACGGGCGACGTCGAACGTCTCGACAAGCTGGCTGTGGCGCGACTGGACGTCGACGCTGAAGGCCTCGCCTGGCGTGATGCCGACGACGCGCCCAGCGACAAGCCGGATGCGTCCCGATTGCACGGCTTGCGTCACCTTGGCGTAGACCTCGGGCGCCATGCGATGGCGGTGGATGTCCCACCAGGCCTTGGTGTGCTCGACGAAGCGGCGCTTGGCGGAAGCCGGCCAATTCTGCCAGATCTTCTGGTTGAAGGGGCGCAGGCCGTCGACCACGTCGCGCCAGTCGATGCCGGCCTTCTGGTTCTCGCGGATCAGGTCGCGGAACCAGCCGACGAAATAGGAAAGCTGGGTGCCGAGCGGAATGTCGGCGACGTCGAGCTTGATCGGATTGCCCTTGCGGTGCGGCGACGGCAGCAGGCCGCGCCGCGACACCGCGACGATCTCGCGCCTGTGGCCGCGCTGTTCCAGCGCCAGGAACGCGTCGACCATGCTGAGGCCGGTGCCCAGCACCATGACGCGGCTTTCCGGGTCGAGCGCGGTGTCGGCCTCCGAGCCCATGCGAACCGCATGGCCTTGCGCCGGCTGTTCGTCATGGCCGGTGGCGAGTATGGCCATGTGGGCGACGACGCTGGTGCCGTTGGCGAGCGCCACCTCGACGCCGGACGCGGTCGGCGTGATCGACAGGCTCTCTTCATGGATCAGGCGCAGCCGCCCGGTCGGCTGTTCGCGCGCTTCGAGTTCGTCGAGCAGTTCGCCGAGATAGCGGGCGTAGATGCTGCGTGGCGCGTAAAAGGGCGTCTGCGGCGTCTGCTCCTGGTCTACCAGGCCACGCCCGTGCAGCCAGCGCCAGAAATTGCCGGGATCGTCGGCATAGGCGCTCATGCCGGCGGCGCTGACATTCAGCACATGCGCCGACAGCAGCGTCGAATAGGCGATGCCCTGGCCGAAATGCGGGCGCTTTTCGATCAGCGTGACGCGCAGATCCGGATTGGTCGATTTCAGGAGATGCGCGGCCATCACGACGCCTGAGGCGCCGCCGCCGACGATGATGATCGAATTGGGGATGATCGAACTGGCGCGCCCGCTCATGCCCGCACCTGCGCAATGCGAGGCGTCAGGCCTGGACCTTCACGGTGACGGGCAGCTCGTCGATCACCCTCGCGACCGTAAGGTCGTCGAGGCCGATGTCGCGCATTTCCGCGAGGCTGCGCTGGTCGAGCACCTCGGCGATCGCCTGCCGGACCTCGAGCATCAGATGTCGGACTTGGCATGTCGCCTCGTTGCAGTCTTCACAGCGCTGATATTGTGTGCGGCTGGCGCAGGGAATTGGCGCCAGCGGCCCGTCGAGGACGCGCACGACATGGCCGACCTTGATCTCGTCGGCTGGCCGCGCCAGGCGGTAGCCACCATCCTTGCCCTTGCGGCTCTGGACGAAACCGGCATTGCGCAACTCGCCCAGTATGGCATCGAGAAATTTCTTCGGGATGTTGTTGCCGATCGCGATGTCGTTGACGAAAGCCAGCTGTCCGGCCGGCAGGTGCGCCAGGTGGACCAGCGCCTTGAGGCCGTACTTGCCTTTTTTGGTGAGCATTGACCGAACGTTTCTCTGTCATGCGACGGCACGAGGCCACCGTTGCGAAACGCCTGGCGAGCCTCCCCGCCGCGCCCAAGCATCCATGACACATAAATTCTAGTGACATGATATACAAGCCGAGAAACGTTGATTTTGCTTCGTTTTCAAGCCGCTGGAGCCATTTGTCAGGCTTTTGTGCCATTAAGAGCACAGAAATGCATCTCGACGGCGACGAGGCGACAAATGGTTTCGCGCGAAACAGCCGTGCCGCGCGCTGACTCGTGCGGCGCCAGGAGCCGGTGCATGCCGTGAGCGATCATGGTGCAGGGGTGCCCGCTCATCGTTCGCCTCCAATCCCTCATGTCGATAAGGATACTATACTTACCCTCGAACACGCGAAACGGCTTGTCAATTCCTTGGCGATTCGAGGCATGGATTTGTGTGGCAATCGCAAAAGCGAAATTGTCGTTTCGTAGGTGAGGGCGTCGACGGTTGGCCGAGCCTTCCCGACTTCGTCATCCACGGGCGGAGCAGGAGCGAAGCTCCGTCGCGGAGACCCGAGGATCCATGCCGTGACCTCGATCGAAGGATGCGACGGAGCAGAACTATGCACCGCAGCAACGCTTCGGAGTCACGGAATGGATCCCTTGGGCTGCGGAGCAACTCCGGGGGTCTGCGCGCGTCGCTGCGCTCCTTGCTTCGCCCTAGGACGACGAAGTCTGGCGTTCGCGGGGCACCTTTCCCGTTCATATGGAGGGGCGATGACGGCAATTGCAGCCGCCCTTTCCGCATCGGCACAGCGCCCCCGACAGATTTTTTCCAACAAACCCGCCTTCGTTGGAAGGATTTAACTCTACAAGAACGATAGAATTAGCGGACTATCATGGCGCAATCCGGTTTTCTCTGTTTTCATGGAGCCCTTTGATGTCCACCATTTCGCGACGCATTCTCCTTCTGTCGTCCGCCGCGCTTGCCGGCGCCGCCTTTCTCAGCCCGGCCCTGGCCGAGGATCTGAAGATCACCATCGGCTACCAGACGGTGGTCGAGCCTTCCAAAGTGCCGCAAGCCGATGGCGCCTATGAAAAAGCCACCAAGGCCACGATCGACTGGCGTAAATTCGATTCCGGCGCCGATGTCATCGCCGCGGTCGCTTCCGGCTCGGTCGACATCGGTTATGTCGGTTCGAGCCCGCTGGCGGCGGCGGCAAGCCGCGAATTGCCGATCCAGACCATCTTCGTCGTAGGCCTGATCGGACCGTCCGAGGCGCTGGTCGCCCACAACGGCGCCGGCATCGAGAAGGTCGCCGACCTCGCCGGCAAGAAGGTCGCCGTGCCCTTCGTCTCGACCACGCATTACAGCCTGCTTGCCGCGTTGAAGCACGAGAATGTCGATCCGAAGTCGGTCCAGATCCTCAATCTGCGGCCGCCCGAAATCGCCGCCGCCTTCGCGCGCGGCGACATCGACGCGGCCTATGTCTGGGATCCGGCGCTCGGCCAGATCAAGACGACGGGCAAGGTGGTGCTGGATTCCTCGCAGGTCGCGGCCTGGGGCGCGCCGACCTTCGACGCCTGGATCGTGCGCACCGATTTTGCGCAGAAGAACCCGGAAGCGGTGCGCGATTTCGTCAAGGTCACGGGCGCGGCCTATGCCGAGTACCTCGCCAAGCCCGACGCCTGGTCGGTGTCCTCGCCGCAGGCCGGCAAGATCGCCAAGCTTACCGGCGCCAAGCTGGAAGAGGTGCCGGAGCTGTTGAAGGGCTATGTCTTCCCGACCTTGGAGGAGCAGGCCTCCGACAAATTCCTCGGCGGCGGCACGGTCAAGGCTGTCGCGGCCGCCTCCGCCTTCCTCAAGGAGCAGGGCAAGGTCGACGCCGTGCTGCCGGACTATTCGAAATATGTGACGTCGAAATACGTCACCGAGGCGCTGGCCTCGAACTGAGTGCCTGGCGCCAGCTGAACGCGCGCGGATCTCCTTTCCTGACGCCGCGCGTGCCTGCCCCGGAACCGCTGACGAGGCGTGGTTTCGGGGCGGGCGAGCTTCAATGAAACTTCCCGGGAGGCCCCATGCCGCATCTCGTGCTCGACAGGATCTCGATCCACTATGACGGCCACCCCGCCGTGGAGCGTGCGTCGATCGACGTGGCCGGGGATGATTTCGTCGTCCTTGTCGGCCGTTCCGGCTGCGGCAAGACCTCGCTGCTCAATGTCGCCGCTGGCCTCGTCACGCCGGTACGCGGCACGGCCACGATCAACGGCCGCCCGATCTCGGCACCTGGTTCGGATCGCGCCGTGGTGTTCCAGAACGATGCCTTGTTTCCCTGGCTGACCGCGCGCGAAAACGTCGCCTTCGCGCTGCGCCTGCGCGGTATCAGGCCGGCCGAGCGGGCGCGGCGCGCCGACGAGCTTCTGGCGCTGGTCAAGCTGGCCGATGCCGGCGACAAGCACATCTGGGAGCTTTCCGGCGGCATGCGCCAGCGCGTCGGCCTTGCCCGCGCGCTCGCCGCCGAGCCGCAATTCCTGCTGCTCGACGAGCCGCTCGGCGCGCTCGATGCGCTGACGCGCGAGCGCATGCAGACGACGCTGCTCGATCTCTGGACGGCAAGCCATGCCGGCGTGCTGATGGTGACGCACGGCATAGAGGAGGCGCTGGTGCTCGCCACCCGCATCGTCGTGCTGGCGCCAGGCCCCGGCCGTGTGGTGCGCACCTTCGAGCCAGACTTTTCCAGGCGCTACGCCGCGGGCGAGGCCATCCGCGCGATCAAGGCCGACCCGGCCTTCGCCACGGCGCGCGGCGAACTGACCGATGCCATCTTCGAGGGAGAAGCGGCATGACCATCTTCTCCTACACCGAGCGCGCCGGCCCCAGGACTGAAGAGGGCGACGGCCTGTCGGTGCCGTGGTCGCGGCCGAGCCCGAAACGCAAGGGCGTTTCGGCCCGCATGATCAGCGCGGTCACCATCCTGGTGGTGCTGGCGGCATGGGCGCTGTCGGCCCGCCTGCAACTGGTGTCGCCGGTGTTCCTGCCCTCGCCCGTCGCGGTGTGGAACAAATTCATCGTCGTGATCGGCGACGGCTTCGTCGACGCGACGCTGCTGCAGCACACTGTCGCCAGCCTGGGCCGGGTGTTCGCCGCATTGGTCGCCGCCATCCTGGTCGGCGTGCCCGTTGGTCTTGCCATCGGCACCAGCACGGTCGGTCGCGGCATTTTCGATCCGCTGCTGGAATTCCTGCGGCCGATCCCGCCGCTGGCCTATCTGCCGCTGGTGATCATCTGGTTCGGCATTGGCGAGCCGTCGAAAATCCTGGTGATCGCCATCGCCATGCTGGCGCCGGTGGCGCTGTCGACCGCTTCGGGCGTCCGCAGCGTCTCGCAGGAACGCATCAACGCGGCGCGATCGCTTGGCGCGACGCGCGCGCAAGTGGTCCGCCACGTCATCCTGCCCAGCGCGCTGCCGTCGATCCTGACCGGGCTGCGCATCGCGCTCGGCGCCGGCTGGTCGACGCTGGTCGCGGCCGAACTGGTGGCGGCGACGCGCGGGCTTGGCTTCATGATCCAGTCGGCGGCGCAGTTTCTGGTCACCGACGTGGTGATCATGGGCATTCTGGTGATCGCGGCCATCGCCTTCGTGCTCGAATTCACCATCCGCAGGATCGAGCGCGCGCTCGTCCCGTGGGCGGGACGGGAATGATCAACCGCAAGCGCAGGAGAGTGACGATGACCCATTCCACCGCCGTGCTGTTCGCCCATTTCGGCGCCTGGCTGCTCGGCCTTGCCTCCGACGACAAGACGGCGAGGCAGGAGCGCTCGCCGGCGCCGGTCCAATTCCAGGCCAGCCGCGACCGCCTGCCGCCGCGCGACGAAAGCTTTTACTGGGCCTGGCAGTATTGGTCGCAGTGAGGGGCGGTCAGTTCCGCAGCCGGTAGCCGGTCTTGAAGATCCAGGCGACGATGGCGATGCAGACGGCCAGGAAGACCAGCGTCATGCCGAGGCTGACGCCGACCGAGACGTCGGCCTTGCCGTAAAAACTCCAGCGGAAGCCGCTGATCAGATACACGACCGGATTGAACAGCGTGATCGTCTTCCAGATGCCGGGCAGCATGTGGATCGAATAGAAGCTGCCGCCGAGGAAGGTGAGCGGCGTGACGATCAAGAGCGGCACAAGCTGCAGCTGCTCGAAGCTTTTCGCCCAGATGCCGATGATGAAGCCGAACAGGCTGAAGGTCACCGCCGTCAGCACCAGGAAGGCGATCATCCAGAACGGATGTTCGATGTGGAGCGGCACGAACAAAGAGGCGGTGGCCAGGATGATCAGGCCGAGGATGATCGACTTGGTCGCCGCGCCGCCGACATAGGCGATGACGATCTCCAGATAGGAGACCGGCGCCGACAGAAGCTCGTAGATCGAGCCGACGAATTTCGGGAAATAGATGGCGAAGGAGGCGTTGGAGATTGACTGCGTCAACAGCGACAGCATGATCAGCCCGGGTACGATGAAGGCGCCGTAGCTGATGCCGTCGATCTCGGTGATGCGCGAGCCGATGGCCGAGCCGAAGACGACGAAGTAGAGTGATGTTGAGATGACCGGCGAGATGATGCTCTGCAGCACGGTGCGAAAGGCACGCGCCATCTCGACCCGGTAGATCGCCCAGACTGCACGGAAATTCATGGCTGCGCGCAGGGTCATGGCTCTCTCCTCACCAGATTGACGAAGATCTCCTCGAGCGAACTGTTTTGCGTGTCGATGTCGCGGAACTGGATGCCGCCGGCCTCGAGATCGCGGATCAGCGAGGCGACGCCCGGCCGCTCGGCCTGGTTGTCATAGGTGTAGGTCAACTGCCCGCCATCCGGCGACAGCTCCAGCGCATAGCCCGAGAAGGCTTCCGGGATCGCCGGCAGCGGATTGCGCAGCTCCATCACCAGCCGCTTGCGGCCGAGCTTGCGCATCAGCTCGGCCTTGTTCTCGACCAGGATGATTTCGCCGCGGTTGATGACCCCGACGCGGTCGGCCATCGCCTCGGCTTCCTCGATATAGTGGGTGGTGAGGATGATCGTGACGCCATCCTCGCGCAGCCGGCGCACCATCTCCCACATGTCCTGGCGCAGCTCGACATCGACGCCGGCGGTCGGCTCGTCGAGGAACAGGATGCGCGGCTCATGCGACAGCGCCTTGGCGATCATCAGCCTGCGCTTCATGCCGCCCGACAGCGTGATCGCCTTGGCGTCCTTCTTGTCCCACAGCGACAGATCGCGCAGCACCTTCTCGACGAAGCCGTGGTTAACCGGCTTGCCGAACAGGCCGCGGCTGTAGTTGACCGTCGCCCAGACGCTCTCGAAAGCGTCGATGGTCAGTTCCTGCGGCACCAGGCCGATCAGGCTGCGCGCGGCGCGGTAATCCTTGCTGATGTCGTGACCGTCGACCGTGACGGTGCCGGTCGAGCGGTTGACGATGCCGCAGACGATCGAGATCAGGGTCGTCTTGCCGGCACCGTTCGGCCCGAGCAAAGCGAAGATCTCGCCGCGCTGGATGTCGAGAGTGACTTCCTTGAGCGCGGTGAAACCGGTGGCGTAGGTCTTGGAGACCCCGGAAATGGACAGAATGGAGGGCATGGGCTGAAAAACGGCTGCCTGAAAGAGGTCCTCTGATATAGGCCGAATGTCATCGCGTGCAACCCGCAAGTCAGTGGCGCTGCTGACAGTTCTGGACAGCCCGTGCCGGCAGCGGCTGGAGATGTACCCGCATGAATCGGTAAAATTGTCCTGTGGCGTTCAGCCTCGCGGCAGGACGCCGCTTTGACCAACTCGCGTTACGGGCATACGCTGCCGCCAGCAAATAGCAGCCGGAGCCCGCCATGGACCCGCTCATACTGTCGCGCATCCAGTTCGGCGCGAATATTTCGTTTCATATTCTGTTTCCGACGATCACCATTGCACTTGGCTGGGTGCTGCTGTTCTTCAAGCTGCGCTACAACGCGACCAACGATTCCGCCTGGATGCGCGCCTATTTCACCTGGGTGAAGGTGTTCGCGCTGTCCTTCGCCATGGGCGTGGTGTCCGGCGTTACCATGAGCTTCCAGTTCGGCACCAACTGGCCGGGCTATATGGAGCATGTCGGCAACATCGCCGGGCCGCTGCTGGCCTATGAGATCCTCACCGCCTTCTTCCTCGAGGCTGCCTTCCTCGGCATCATGCTGTTCGGCTTCCGCCGCGTCTCCAACCGCGTCCACACGCTGGCGACGGTGCTGGTCGCCGGCGGCACCACCCTGTCGGCCTTCTGGATCATCGCGCTGAATTCCTGGATGCAGACGCCGGCCGGCTTCGAGATGATTGACGGCAAGGCGCATGCCGTCGACTGGTGGGCCATCATCTTCAACCCGTCGATGCCCTATCGGCTGGTCCATATGCTCCTGGCCTCGGGGCTGACGGTCTCGTTCCTGATATCGGGCCTGTCGGCGCTGCGTTATCTCAACGGCGACCGCTCGGAATCGATGTGGAAGGCGTTGCGCACCGGTGTCTTCACCGCCGCGATCCTGATCCCCATCCAGATCCTTGCCGGCGACCAGCATGGGCTGAACACGCTGGAGCACCAGCCGCAGAAGATCGCCGCCATGGAGGCCAACTGGAACACCGGCCCCAACGTGCCGCTGGTGCTGTTCGCGCTGCCCGACGAGGCGGCCAAGGAAAACAAATTCGAGGTCGCCATCCCCGACGGCGCAAGCCTGGTGCTGCGGCACTCGACCGACGGCGTGGTGCCGGGGCTGAACGATTTTCCCGGCAACCATCCGCCGGTCTTCCCAATCTTCTGGAGCTTCCGCATCATGGTCGGCACCGGCCTTCTGATGCTCGCCGTCTCCTGGTCGGCCGCCTTCTTCCTCAAGCGCCGGCACAGCCTGCCCAAGCCGCTCGCCATGCTGATGGTGCCGATGGCGCTGTCGGGCTGGCTGGCGACGCTGGCCGGCTGGTACACGACCGAGATCGGCCGCCAGCCCTGGCTGGTCACCGGCGTGCTCAAGACCGCCGATGCCGTCGGCCCGGTGGCGGGCAGCCATGTCGCGCTGACGCTCGCCGTCTATCTCATCCTCTATGTGCTGTTGCTGATCGCCTATCTCGGCGTGCTGGTGCATCTGGCGCTGAAAGCGGCGAAGGATGGTGATTCATCACCGCTGCCGGGCGTCATGAAAGCAGCCATGTCGCAGCCGGCGGCTGGGGAGTAAGAAAAATGACCTTGGACTGGCCAACCGCTCTCCCGCTGATCTTCGCCGGACTGATGGGCCTCGCCATCCTGATCTATGTCATCCTCGACGGTTTCGATCTCGGCATCGGCATCTTGTTCGTCATGGCCGAGGACGCAGAGCAGGATACGATGATCGCGGCGATCGGTCCGTTCTGGGACGCCAACGAGACCTGGCTGGTGCTGGCCGTCGGCCTGCTGCTGGTCGCCTTCCCGATGGCGCATGGCGTCATCCTCACCGCGCTCTACATTCCCGTCTTCGTGCTCTTGGTCGGGCTGATCCTGCGCGGCGTCGCCTTCGATTTTCGCGCCAAGGTGCCGAGCGGCAAGAAGCATCGCTGGAACCGCATCTTTTTCCTCGGCTCCGTCATCGCCTCGCTGGCGCAGGGCTATATGCTAGGCGTCTATGTGCTCGGCCTCGATGTCGGCCTGGGCGGTACGGCGTTCGGCGTGCTGGTGGCGTTGTGCCTGGCCGCCGCCTATGCGGCGATGGGTGCCGCCTGGGTGATCTACAAGACCGAGGGCGAGCTGCAGAGGAAAGCGGTGCGCTGGCTGCGCACCGCGCTGGTGCTGACGGCGCTCGGCATGGCGGCGGTGTCGCTGGCCACGCCTTTCGCCAGCCCGCGCATCTTCGACAAATGGTTCGGCTGGCCGCAGATGCTCTATCTCTCGCCGCTGCCGATCCTGTCGGCGCTCATGTTCCTGTGGCTGTGGCGGCAGACCTTCCATCTGCCGAAGCCCGACGACCGCCATGCGCTGACGCCGTTCCTGACGCTGGCCGCCATCTTCGTGCTCGGCTTTGCCGGCCTCGCCTGGTCGTTCTACCCGTTCGTGGTGCCCGATAAATTGACGATATGGCAGGCGGCGTCGGCGACCGAAAGCCTGGCCATCATCCTTGTCGGCACGGCGGTGGTGCTGCCGATCATCATTTTCTATTCCTTCTATGCCTACCGCGTGTTCGGCGGCAAGGCGACGGATCTGACCTACGATTGAGGGGTCGGCCGTTCAAACCGGCCTGCCGCCTTCAGATCAACCCGCTGGCGCGCGCGGCAGCGGAGGCCTCGCCGCGCGAGACGGCATCCAGCTTGCCCAGCACCGCCGAGACGTGGTGATCGACCGTCTTGGGCGAAATGGCGAGATGCTCGGCTATGCGCTTGTTGGAAAGACCCCGCTCGATCAGCTGCAGCACTTCCATCTGGCGCTGGGTCAGGCCGGCGCTGTTGGCGCGCGTGGTGCGGCGCGGTCCACGCGCGATGCCGATGACGCCGTTTCGCCGCATGATGTCGCGCACATGGCTCGCGACCGGCCGGGCGCCGAGCGCCTCGAGGATCTCCAGCGCCGCCCGCTGTGCCGCCTCATCGCCCTGCGCCAGCGCCAGGGCGCGTTCGTAAGGCGCGTCGAGTTCGGCCCACGCCGCGGCCGCGCCCTGCCAGTCGCCAACCAGCAGCATCCGGTACGGCGCGGCCATGCCCGATGTGTCGCCCGGATCTGCATCGGGTGCCAGCATCTGCCGCCAGGCGGCCAGTTCGGCGAAGACCGCCCGGGTCGGCGACATGCTCTCGGCAAGGCCGATCAGCCGCAGCGCCTCGTCCTTTTCCGCCTCCCCCAGCCAGGCCCGTTCGGCCATCACAGCCGCGTAGGGTAACAGCCGCTGCAGTTCGGCGCCCTTCTCCAGAAACCGCTTCATCTCCGCCAGAAGCGGCTCTGCCGAGGGGTCGCCGCGGCGGACCCTCAGCCGCGACAGCGCCACGAGGGCGGGATAGCGCACCAGCGCCGTCGCCCGGTCGTTGGCAACCACGTCCAGCGCCTCGGCAGCCGCGTCATCCCAGCGTCCGTTGCGCACCAACAACTGGGCCCGCACGCCACGCATGTAATCGCGCCAGGTCGCCAGATCGTTCTCGACGCAGTAGTCGATGCCGCGATCAAGGAAGGATTGGGCCTGGCTGTAGCCCAACTGGTTCATCTCGCCACAAGCGCAGTTGGTGAAGGCGCGCGCGGCATGTTCCTGAAAATTCTGCTCCAGCGCGATCTCGAGGCTGCGGGCAAGATGCAGCCTGCTGCTGCTCAGGTCCAGCCACTGCTCGGCGGCGCCGACATTGTTGAGAGCATGGCAAACGACTTCCGGCCTGTTCAACCGTTCGGCGAGTTCGATCGCCCTGGCGCCGAGCGACAAGGTCTCGTCCAGCCTTTCGGCCAGCATCGCAAGCTGCGAAAGGTTCGAATAGGCCATGGCGAGTTCGGCGCTGGCGGGAACGGTTTCCAGCAATGCGACCGCCTGGGCGCCGAACATGTCGGCCGCCTGTCGGTCCCCCAGAAGATAGGCGAAGCGCGACAGCCATCTCAGGCTGTCGCCTTCCTTCAGCCTGTTGCCCAGCGCCTGTTGCAACACACGTGCCTGTTCCTGCGCCTTGATGGCTTCGTCTATGCGCGCGATCAGATGGCACTCGAACGCATATTGCTCGTAAAGCCCGGCGCGCTCATCTTGAGGCAAGGTGTCGGCCTGCCGCAGGGCAACCTCGTAGTAGCCGGCGGCGTCGCGATGGGCGCCGACACGCGAGGCCTCCCGCGCCGCGACCGGTGCGAACTCACGCACCGCCTGCAGATTGTGCGCCTCGACCGCATGGTGGACGAGGCGCGCGGTGGCGACACCACCATTCTCGAGCAGCGCCGACAGCGCACGCTGATTGAACAGTCTCCTGGAACTCGTCGTCAGCATCATCTCGATGGCGCGGCGCGCGATCTCATGCCGGAAGGCGTAGCCGTCGCCGAGATCGTCGAGCAGGCCGTTCGACACACATTCCGCGAGCTGGCCGGCAGCCGCGACGCCGCACAGGCCCTGCAGTGCCCACGCGTCGGCGCGTCTGGGAAAGACCGAAACCGCATCGAGCATCGAGCGGGCGCCGGCCGACAGCCGGCCGGCCCGTGCGACGACGGCGTCGCGCACGCTGGCAGGCGGCGTCATCTCATTGTCCGCGCACAAAAGCTCGGTAACGAAGAAGGCATTGCCCGCCGTCGCGCGGTAGATGGCATCGCCATCACGGCCGGCGGCATTGGCAAGCAACAGCACCGCCGTCTCGCTCAACAGGGGCACATCGATGCGCACGACGTTGCCGGCGGGAATTTCGCCGAGCACGCGGCGCACGCGCATCTGCCCCTCACTGCGGTCGGTGCGCGCCGTCAGGGCGAGCAGGATGTGGGTGTTGGCGATGCGGCGCCCGAGGAAGCGAACGAAATCCAGTGTCGCGTCGTCGGCCCAGTGCAGATCCTCGATGATCAGGAGCGTCGGCTGCGTCCTTGCCTCGAAGACTTCCAGCGCGTCGGAAAACAGGGGCAACCTCTGCCCCTGCCGGGCGTCGATCGCCCGCGGCATCGCCCATTGCGCCTCGCGGGCAAGATCGTAGAGCGGGCCGAGCGGATCGGGGATCGACAAATCCTCGCAGGCGCTGCGGAAGATGCGCGTGCCATCGGCAACCTTGCCGACGAAAGCCTCGACAAGCGCCGACTTGCCGGCGCCTGCCTCGCCCGACAGCGCCACCACGCGGCCGCGTCCATTCGCGGCCTCCGCGAGAAGTTCATCCAGCTGCGCCAGCTGTGTCTGCCGTTCCAGAAGCATCATCATTCGCCCAGAAAGGATTATGTTTCGGCGGTTCCCCGACGTCCGCCAGAAGCGTCCGGGACCATGACCGACAATGTGACCCTCCACACATTTCGGTGCAACCTCACACATAACGTCGCCATTATGGGGAATCTTCCCACAAAACATAGGGAAAGGCTCCGATGCGCGGCCATGGCGAGCGTGGTCAATGTCCAGGCGCGCTCAAATCGAGCGTGAAACCATGGAAAAGGAAAACCAATATGCCTCGCTATGTGGTTCAACGCACATTTCCCGATGGCCTCAGCGTGCCGATGAACGATGTCGGCGCCGACGCGCTTGGCGGCGTCATCATGCGCAACGCCGAGAAGGGCGTGACCTGGGTGCAGTCCTTCGTCTCGCCGGACAAGAAGCAGAGCTTCTGCATTTACGATGCGCCCTCGCCGGAAGCGATCCGCAGCACCGCGCAGAAAAACGCGCTCCCGGTCGACAAGATCACGGAGGTGCGGGTTCTTGACCCTTACTTTTACCGTTGATCGCGGCAATGCGCATGCAACTGCCCTTGGCGGCGATGGCGGCTTGCCTGACAACGCGTCCAGCGAGGTGCCGGCGGCTTCGAGACCAGTCGCACGAGGCCCGTTACGGGGCCGGCTTTGGCGCGGGCTTGCCGCCTTGCTGTTCGCACCATTGCGCTCGAGGCGGCGCCGATTGCCACCGCAGGACGACTATCTGAGACGCGACATCGGCTTGCCGGAGCTCGTGGAGCTGCCGCAATACTGGGACTTCACCCGGTCGGACAGATGATGCGCCCAGCCTAGCCCAGACTTCGCGGCGGGGGCGGCCGCTCCCGCTTGCAATCAACAAACCAGGAGAGAAAATGAACATTCATGTGTGGACCAGGCACCTCGTCAACCTGTCGATCCTGTCGATCGCGGCAACGGCGGCGAATGCCGATGGCGCCGGCACGCTGGAGGAGAAGGTGCGGGCAGCCGACAGCCGCTTCGAGAATGTGGCGATGGCCACCGCCGAAGGCTATGCACCCATCCCTTGCGCCAGTGGAATAACCGGCGGCGCCATGGGCATTCACTATGTCAACGCTGCCTATCTCAAGGACGATGCGGTCGATCTCGCCAAGCCGGAAGCCGTCATGTACGAGCCGATGGCGGACGGCACGCAAAAGCTGGTGGCGGTCGAGTATATCACCTCGAAAGGGCCGGCTTCGCTGGAGGGACAGCTGTTCAACTTCAACAGCGCGCCCAACCGCTATGGCCTGGGGCCCTTCTATGAGCTGCATGTCTGGGCCTGGAAGAAGAACCCGACAGGCACCTTCGCCGACATGAACCCTGACGTGTCGTGCGATGCGATGAAGCCCATGTAACCAGGACGCGAATCTCCCCCTTCGTGGGGGAGATTCGCCGTGTGTGGAGCGCTGACCTTCTGTCGCAGGAGGTTGGGCCTGGTCGGACCGACCCCCTCTGGCTTGCCGGCCATCTCCCCCTCGAGGGGGGAGATAAGCAAGCCTCAATTGCTCGCCGACAGCACCAGCACCGGCTTGTCGCTGTACAGCGCCGGGAACAGCTGCTTCAGGTTCGCCACCTTGGGCAGGTCGTTGTAGACGATGTAGGGATAGGTCGGGTTCAGCGTCAGAAAATCCTGGTGGTAGTTCTCGGCCGGGTAGAAGGTCTTGCCGGTCTCGATCGTGGTGACGATTGGTGCCGGATAGAGCTTGGCCTTGTCGAGCTGCTCGATATAGCTCTGCGCGATCTTCTTCTGCGTGTCGTTCTCGGCGAAGATCGTCGAGCGGTACTGGGTGCCGGAATCCGGTCCCTGGAAGTTCAGCTGCGTCGGATTGTGGGCGACCGAGAAATAGACCTGCAGCAGCTGGCCATAGGTCACCTTCGACGAATCGTAGGTGATCTCGACGGATTCGGCATGGCCGGTGCGGCCGGTGCCGACTGTCTCGTAGACCGCGTCATCCTTGGCGCCGCCGGTATAGCCGGAGACCGCCTTGCTGACGCCCTTGACGTGCTGGAACACGCCCTGCACGCCCCAGAAGCAGCCGCCGGCGAAGATCGCCGTCTCGCTGCCCGGGGCGGCCTTTTCGTCCATTGCCGGCGGCGGGATCACCACCGCGTCCTCGGCCGAGCGCGCCGGGGTCTGCCACAAGGCCGCAGCCGCCACCGCCGCAAAACCGAGCACGGCCAGCGCGCCGCGGGTAAAGAACGGCCGTGTCTTTTCGATACCGGTCATGTTCTGATCTCCTGTTGTTGTTCCAATATATACGACGCAAGCCGCCAGTAGGTCTCAATTTGCCGTGCGGCGGCTCCTGTCGTCGGCCTCATCCGGCCCTCCGGGCCACCTTCTCCCCGAGGGGGAGAAGGCGCCGCTCGCCCCGGAACGGTCAGGCGAGCGAAGCGGTGAGGGGCAGCCGACCTGCTTACTGCGCTGGCTTCATCGCGTCGGTGGCTGGCTTCATCGCATCCGCCGCCGGTTTCATGGCGTCGGCGGCAGGCTTCATGGCGTCCGCTGCGGGCTTCATCGCATTGGTGGCCATCGGGTCGGCGGGCTTCATCGCGTCGGTCGCGGGCTTCATGGCATCCGCCGGCTTCATCGCATCCGTCGCCGGTTTCATGGCGTCGGTGGCCATCGCATTGGCCGGCTTCATGGCGTTGGTCGCGTCGTCGGCACGGGCGCCGGCGACGAAGACGGCGGCCGAGAGCGCGAAGGCGAGCGCCGGCAGGGTCAGGTACTTGGTCATGGAAGTCTCCTTGGGTTTTGGCGCGCAAGCGGGCCGGGTGATGCGTTGCCGCGGCATGCGGCCCCGCGCGAAGAGAAAGAAAATCAGTTGGTGGCGGCGGCCAGGATCGGCCCGCCGCCCGGCGATTGCACCAGCACGGCGGTGCTCAGGCCGCCCGAGGCGGCGGGCAGCGCATAGGAAGTGGCGTTGCCGGTCCAACTGCCGAGTTTTTCCAGCGCGTGCACGACATTGGCATGCGGCAGCGTGCGGCCGGTGTTTTCGCCGCGCGCCACCGGCACCTGCACGACGCCCTTGGCATAGCGCACCAGCCAGACATCGGCCTTGCCGCCCGGTGCGGCGCCTGCGCCGATCGCCACCTTGCCGCCCTCGAGCGACAGCGAGGGGCCGCCGGTCTTGCCGGTCGCGGAAATCAGCTGCTCGATCTCGCCCGGTGCGGCGCCGACGACATCGGCATGGCCGTTGACCACCACCTGCGGCGTGAACGGCCCGTCATGGCCGAGCGGTGGCTCGTAGGAGACCTGGCGCTGGGTGAATTCCTGCTTTCCAAAAGTGTCCTTCCAGCCGAGATAATCCCAGTAGGTGACGTTGAAGGACAGCGCCAGCACGCCGGGCTGGTCCTTCACCTTGATCAGATTGGCATTGGCCGGCGGGCAGGACGAGCAGCCCTGGCTGGTGAACAGCTCGACCACGCTGAGCGGCTGCGCGGCGGCGGCACCGAGCGAGGCGGCGAGCGCCAGCGCCCCCAGGCTGGACAGGGCAATGAACTTTGAGGCTCTCGGCATGGGACGGCTCCGTGGGGGCGGCGCTGGGATGCGCCGGTCATTCCCCCACTTCGCCGCCATCCGCCCCTTCGTTACAGCGCTCACCGGTTTGTGATGAAGGCACCTCTACGCCAGTGGCCCGAAACGCCACAGCGAGGTGTAGTGCATGATCGGCCGCTCGAGCCTTGCGCCCGCGGCGACAAATCGCTTTCCCGCATCCAGCATGGGCTGGAAGGTATCGAGTTGCCTGGCGTGCTCCAGCGTGTCCCAAACACTGGTGTTGATCAGCGACGATGTAGCCTCGTCGGCGCCGGCGTAGAAGACGAGCAGCCCCGGCAGTGCCTCGATGCCGGGCCGAAGCTCTGCCTCGTCGTCCACCATCATCTCTCGAAACGCCGCGAACTTCGCTGCATCGCAGCGCAGGATGGAAACGCGCAGCACGGAATCAGGCATCGGCTTCTTCTCCAGGAGTTGACGCGCTCCAGGCTAGGCCACGCCGACCCAGGCCGCCAATACCGTGCCCAATCAAGATTGAGTGCGCATGGGGCGCGCCCTTCCCTTCTCCCCTTGCGGGAGAAGGTGGCCTCGCGAAGCGAGGTCGGATGAGGGGTGCTCCAGCGGAGTGAGGCGTTGGCGTTCCCTGGAACACCCCTCATCCGTCTCGCCGCTACGCGGCGATCCACCTTCTCCCGCAAGGGGAGAAGGAAGGGCGCGCCATCACCGCCAGGGCTGCAGACTGGTGTCTCTTACATAGGCGATGATCGTGTCGCAGACGGCGTTGAGGTCTTTCAGGACATCGTCATTCCAGAAACGCAGAACCCGAAAGCCCTTGGCCTCGAGCTCGGTCTTGCGGATCTGGTCCGTATCCGGACCCGCATGCTGGCTGCCATCGATCTCGATGATCAGCCGAGCTTCAGGGCAAACGAAATCGGCGACGTATTTTCCGATAGGCGCCTGGCGCCGGAATTTTATCCGGTCGAGTCTGCGATCGCGCAGCTCCTGCCAGAGCCTGCCTTCCGCTTCCGTCATCTCGCGCCGGAGCGAGCGGGCAAATTTACGCTTGGCTTGGGTGACGGGTTGATGCGGCATGGCGCCAGATTAGCCAGACCCGGCGTTCCGTCCAACCATCCGTCTCGTCGCTACGCGGCGATCCACCTTCTCCCGCAAGGGGACAAGGTGAGCAGCGTCTGTCCCTACTGCGTCAGCGCTGTGTCCGAGGGCCGCTTGTTGAAGTCGCACTTGCCGGTGACGTTGTAGAAGAAGTCGGCATTTGAGGACGTAGTCGGCACCGTTGTGCCACCGTCTTCCCAGGCTTGATAGCTGGTGACGCCACAAGGCACGATGGAGAAGATGTCGACCCTCGTCCCGGTCGCGGTCTCGGTCAGGGCGTTCGCGTCCACCCCGCTAAAGAGTCGGTTGGAGGTGCTCGCATCGTCCGACTTGAGGTATTGCGGGTTGCCCGATGGCACGTACATCTGCAGAGAGAGGCCACCCATCTGGCTGACATCGATCGCCGCGCCGGCGCTGTTGGCCGGATACATGGTGTCGACGCAGGTTGTCGAATATTTCTTGTTGCCACTGGTCTGGAGGATCGCATTGGCAGGCAGGCCGGTGAAAGTGGTCACGCTGGCGGTGGTGCAAACTTGCGACTGGACGAGCGTCTTGATATCGGCGCCACCATTGTTGGTGATCGTATACACGTTCGTGGTGCCGTAGCCCTTCGGATCCCCGAAGCCATTATAGACATACTCGATGGACATCAGCGGCTTGGCCGCTGTCGCTCCGAATTGCGTGCCGTAGAGCGTCATCGTCTTGTTCCACCAGCCCGACACCTTGGTGATCTTGAAGCTCGCATTGACGAGCGCCGGCGGCTTGCTGACCGCCGACGCGACGGCGATCGGCACGGTGTTGATCCTGGCGATCTGCATGAATGTGGTCGGCATGGAGAAACTTGCCGAGGCCCGGCCGGTGGCGGCGGCGGTGGTGGTACCAGCCACAAAACTGTTCAGCGTCGCAGTGCCCTGGCCACCGTTGGCGATGAAAGAATCCTGCAGCGCCGTCTGGCGCTGCGCCAGCGTCGAGGTGGTGTCCATGGTGGTGATCGACAGGAGCGCGGCATCCAGGGCCTGCTGCTGGTTGGACCGGACCTGGATCGCGCTGGTATAGTCGATCGAGAAGCCGACGGCGCTTATGACAGGCACCAGCGTGAGAAAGAACAGCGGCATCATCGAGCCGCTGCGCGAACGGGCAAACCCGCCTGCAACTTTCAGCATTTTTTTTACCCCGCGGATATTAGTGATGGGGCATATAGCACGCGGCGGCAAACCAAGGTCTAACGCGATCGATCAAAGTTTAAGCATCCACGGCCGCCGCGGCCGGCATTTGGTGCGGCTCGCCGCTTTGTGATCGAAGGCGCCGCCCTTGCGCCGCAAGCCTTGCCGCCGCAAGCCACCCCTGCTAAAGCGCGCGACATGAGCACGCCCCTCGACCACATCAGAAATTTCTCCATCGTCGCCCATATCGACCATGGCAAATCCACGCTCGCCGACCGCCTGATCCAGTCCACCGGCGGGCTGGAGCTGCGCGACATGAAGGAGCAGGTGCTGGACTCGATGGACATCGAGCGCGAGCGCGGCATCACCATCAAGGCGCAGACGGTGCGGCTGAAATACCGCGCCAACAATGGCGAGGATTATATCCTCAACCTCATCGACACGCCCGGACATGTCGACTTCGCCTATGAAGTGTCGCGTTCGCTCGCCGCCTGCGAGGGCTCGCTGCTGGTGGTCGACGCCTCCCAGGGCGTCGAGGCGCAGACGCTCGCCAATGTCTACCAGGCCATCGACAACAACCACGAGATCGTCGTGGTGCTGAACAAGGTCGACCTGCCGGCCGCCGAGCCCGAGCGCATCCGCGAGCAGGTCGAGGAGGTGATCGGCATCGACGCTTCCGGCGCCGTGCTGATCTCGGCCAAGACCGGCCTTGGCATTCCCGACGTGCTGGAAGCCATCGTCCACCAATTGCCGCCGCCGCGCGAGGGCGATGCGACAGCACCCTTGAAGGCCATGCTGGTCGACAGCTGGTACGACGCCTATCTCGGCGTCATCGTGCTGGTGCGCATCATCGACGGCGTGCTGAAGAAGGGCCAGACCATCCGCATGATGGGCACCGGCGCCAAATATCTGGTCGAGCGCACCGGCGTGTTCACGCCCGCCCGCATCAATGTCGACGAGCTTGGCCCCGGCGAGTTCGGCTTCTTCACCGGCTCGATCAAGGAAGTGGCCGACACCCGCGTCGGCGACACCATCACCGAGGACAGGCGCCAGACCGCGCATGCCCTGCCCGGCTTCAAGCCGGCGCAGCCGGTGGTGTTCTGCGGCCTGTTCCCGGTCGACGCCGCCGATTTCGAGGACCTGCGCGCCGCCGTCGGCAAGCTGCGCCTCAACGACGCCTCCTTCTCCTACGAAATGGAAACCAGCGCCGCGCTCGGCTTCGGCTATCGCTGCGGCTTCCTCGGCCTCTTGCATCTCGAAATCATCCAGGAGCGGCTGGAGCGCGAGTTCAACCTCGACCTGATCGCCACCGCGCCATCGGTCGTCTACCGGCTGCTGCTCAATGACGGCTCGGTGAAGGAACTGCACAACCCGGCCGACATGCCCGACGTGGTGAAGATCTCGGCCATCGAGGAGCCGTGGATCCGCGCCACCATCCTCACCCCCGACGACTATCTCGGCGGCATATTGAAACTCTGCCAGGACCGGCGCGGCATCCAGGCGGACCTGTCCTATGTCGGCAAACGCGCCATGCTGACCTACGATCTGCCGCTCAACGAAGTCGTCTTCGACTTCTATGACCGGCTGAAGTCGATCTCCAAGGGCTATGCCTCGTTCGACTACCACCTGACCGACTACCGCGAGGGCGACCTGGTGAAGATGTCGATCCTGGTCAATGAGGAGCCGGTCGACGCGCTGTCCATGCTGGTGCACCGCACGGCGGCGGAAAAGCGCGGAAGGCAGATGTGCGAGAAGCTGAAGGAGCTGATCCCGCACCACCTCTTCAAGATCCCGATCCAGGCGGCAATAGGCGGCAAGGTCATCGCCCGCGAAACCATCTCGGCGCTGCGCAAGGACGTCACCGCCAAATGCTACGGCGGCGACGTGAGCCGCAAGCGCAAGCTGCTGGACAAGCAGAAAGAGGGCAAGAAGCGGATGAGGCAGTTTGGAAAGGTGGATATTCCCCAGGAGGCGTTTATCCAGGCGCTGAAGATGGGGGATTGAGAAGCCGGTTGGCGCGCGGAGCGCGCCGAGTCATCGATCCGGTGGATCGATGACAGGCTTCGAAAGCGGGGGAGCTGCCGGAGGCAGCAGGCCCCCCGCCAGCGCGGCGTCTTGGACCTTCGAGCTGGTCGACCAAGGTGCCGTAGTGGCGTGAAGCGAACGACCATCAACTTGGGTCGCTACTGCCAGTTGGTTGCTTTGGCTGGATGGTGGCGAACTGCAGCCACTCGTTAGTCCCGGCTGGTAGGATGTATCTCCTGATTTCTGATTCTGGCATTGCTGACGCTATCTTGGCGGAAAGCTGATCCGTCAGGTCTGCGAGATTGTAGGGAAGAATCGAAGCTATCGCAGCTCCGACATCCGTCAGAACGTAAACCGGAATAGCCGGCTTCGACTCGTTAATTTGGATGACGCCCTCCTCATGGCGCAGATCGCCGGACTTGGTTGCAGCAATCCCTAGCGACCCAAATACCCAGAACCACAATCCCACGCCGTTCCTGTCATTGAGTTCAGCGGAGTTGCGAATCTGGCCAAGCCCAGGCTCGACAAGAAGCCCCGCGCTCACAAGGCGCGCCGCCTCGACAAAGGCCAGGTTGCTTGAAAGAGCTTTAGGAATAACATTTCCCATCCTGAAACCACAGACGCGTTCAAATAACTGCGCGGTCGATGGATCCAGCTCGTCAACTACCCGAAGCACCTTGCTGGAGAACGTGCCTGGCTTCCTGACCTCAGACGCTAGTACTTTTGCCCAACGCTCGCGAATCTGCTCATCAGTAGCGTCTTCCGCATAGCGTTCGAAGCGATTGAGGAATGCATCGTTGAGCTCTGCAGGCCCTGCTTGAGACTCCTGTTCAGAACCGGGATTCTGTCGCAAATCTTCGACGGCTAATTCCAACACCGCGTCCTTGTTTTCCTGCCGACGCAACAAAGAAGGCAGGAAATTCTCCATAGCCCGGGTAGCGAACTCTGGATCGCTCCTCAAACGATCAACTCCAAGCTCGCCAAGGGCTTGAATCATCTTAACTCGCGCTTCAGATAGCGCACTTGTTTCGGCAATATCAGCATCGATCGGGGCTCTTTTCTTATCCGCTTTCGCGCCCCATAGTCGGTCCCATGCAGACACCGCACGAGACATGATACTTGCCTTGATCCCGGTCTCTGTCAGTTCGCCAGAAACAGATACGTTATTGATCTGACTATCTTCTGCCATGTTTTCCTCCACGCGGAAGGGAAGACAGAAAGCGAAACTTTGACTTTGTCGAGCCGACACGTTCCTTTTCCTGTTAATGGCGATAGATAAATTTCTCAAAGAGCCGTTCGATCTCGCGTCATGCGGCGCACCATTCCCTCACCAGAGCCGCGTGCAACCGGGCACCACCATTTGAAAACGTCCCGCAAGAGAGTACCCATTGCAAGGCTTGGGGAAACACAACATGCGCACCACCTCCGACACCATCGCCTGTCTCGGCCTCGCCATCGGCGGCATCTTCGGCCTTGCCGGCACCTTCGTTGCCAGCGCTCCGCTGCGCGAATCCCTGTGGGCGATCGACGGCGTGGGCATCGTCGTCGCGACGGCCCTGCTCACCATGAAATACCAGCGCCTCGGCAATGATTGCGTTGCCGCGGGCTTCCTGACCTTCCTGGCCGGCGAAAGCCTGCTTTTATCAGGCAATGCGGCGGGGCTCGAGGCCAGCGTGCCGTCCTATGTCGGCGGCATCTCGCTTTGGGCGGCGGCGCTCATCATGGTCAGCGTGCCCTCCACTTTCGCGCTGTGGATGCGGTTCACCGCATTCGTCGCCGCCGCGCTGTTCTTCGCCTCGCTGGGCATGGTGCTGTGGGGCACGCCGCTGCTGCCGACCTCCTCGCCGCTGCCCGCCGCCGGCTATCCCTTCCTGGTGCTGACTTTTGTTGGGTGGATCTGGACTTTGCTGAGGGAGGGGCGGTAGCGCTGTCCGCCCGCGACAGGAAGGCGAGCGTCGGCGCTGCCCCTCATCTGGCTGCCGCCATCTTCTCCCCGTAAGCGGGCGAAGGGGGCTGCTGTCGCCGCTTTCGCCAATCGCAGACGTTGCAGGAAGGGCGCCGGCGTTGCGGCAGCCTCTCTCGCCCCGTTTACGGGGAGCCGGCAGGACAGTGAGGGGCAGCGCCGACCTGCGATAGGTACGCGCTAGCCTCTATCCTCAATCCTGACACGGTTTTGACATTGGCGAGGGCGTCCCCCCGCTCGTCCCGGCTTCGCCGGGCCACCTTGCCGGGGCGAGCCACGGGTCTCGCCCGCCCTTCGGACCCCCCACTTCCGTGGGGGCGAGGAACCCAGGAATAGCGAAGTCTCACCCCTCCAACCACACCTTCTCGAAATGCTGCTCCAGCGCCTGGTGCTGCTCGCAGCCCTCGACCCCCTTGCGGTAGGTCCGGTAGACCGATCGCCAGTAGGGCTGGATGATGATGCCGCTGTCGCGCAGGTTCTTTTCGATGCCGGCCATGATCTCCTTGCGGGCCTTGGCGTCGGGGGTGGCGAGCGCCTTGTCCAGCAGCTCGTCGAATTCCTTGCTGGCATAGGCGCTTTCGTTCCAGGCCGCGCCGGATTTGTAGGCCAGCGCCAGCACCTGGACGCCGAGCGGGCGTCCCAGCCATTCGGTGCAGGAGAAGGGATATTTGCTCCAGTCGTTCCAGAAGGTCGCGGCGGGCAGCACGGTGCGCTTGATCTTGAGGCCGGCCTCGCGCATCTGCGCGGCGATCGCGTCGCCGGTGGTCTTCTGCCATTCGACGTCGACCGAGATCAGCTCATATTCGTGGTCCGGCTTGGCGGAGGCGGCGAGCAGCTTCCTGGCCTCCGCCACATCGCGCTTGGCCGGGCCGATATCGGCGTATTCGGGATGCATGGGGCCGACATGGTGGTTGTCGGCGGGCTTGCCGCGGCCGCCGAGGCCGAGCGCCAGCACGGCCGCATTGTCGACGGCGAGCTGGGCGGCGCGGCGGACCTTGATGTCGTCATAGGGCGCGTTGCCGACGTTGAAGCGGGCGACGATGGTCGAGCCGGTGGCGATCTCGGAATTTTTGAGCCCCATCTTGTCGGTCTGCGAGACGGCGTCGGAGGCGGTTTCGTGGTCGGTGTCGATCTCGCCGGATTCGAAGGCCGACAGCATGGCGTTGGGATCGGAGCCGTAGTCGATCCACTGGATGCCATCGAGGTGGAATTCGCCCTTCCACCACGGCTTGTCCCTGCGCCTCACCTCGGCACCGGTCTCGGCGTCCCATTTCACCAGTTCGCAGGGGCCGGTGGTGATGGCCAGCGCCTTCAGGGGATCGCCGTCGCCATCATAGGAGCGGTGCATGATCAGCGCGGGATAGTCGGCCATGCCGGCGATCAGCGAAATGTCGGGCTTCGGCAGGTTGAGCTTGATCGTGTAGTCGTCGACCTTCTCGATGCCGCCATCGACCGCCTTCTTGGTGTCGGCATTGACCAGCGCGCCCATGCGCGCGGCGACCGAATTGCCGGCCACACCGGCCTCGCACCAGCGGGTGAGGTTGTGGACGACATCGTCGGCGTTGAAAGCGTCGCCGTTCGACCAAGAAATGCCCTTGCGCACATGCAGCGTCAGCGTCTTGGCGTCGTCGCTCATCTCCCATTTTTCCAGGAGCCAGGGCTCGAACGAAAAATCGGTGTTCCAGCGCACCAGATATTCGTTGCAGTGGCGGGCGACGTTGGACATTTCGACGCCGTCGAAGGTGCGCGGGTCCTTGAACCCCTTGACATTCATGGCGACGCGCAGCGTGCCGCCCTTCTTCGGCTCGGCCGCGCGGGCCGGCGTCGCGGCGAGACCGCCCAGCGCAAACGCGCCGGCGGCGCTGACGCCGAGACCGGCCATCAGCGCCAGATATTCGCGGCGGCTGATGCCGCCAGTTTTGAAATCCTCGGCGACGGGCTTGGCCTGCGGGTGCAGTTTGCGGTCGGTCAGCATGAATTTCATTGTCGTTCCCTTTGTCGTTGGTGCATGCCGCCCAAAACTGCAGGGGTTTTGGGACATGCACGGAAGCAGGCTCGTCCCGGCGGAGCGCCGACGCGGGGGCGGCTGCAACCGCCGGGTTTGCCTGAGGCGGCGATGATAGGGCGGGGTGACGTTGCGGAGTGTTCTGGAATCCGCATGAGTTGTGCGCTGCTCCGCAGCGAGGCCGTGGCCGGTGGGGCGATCCAGCCCTGGTGGCCGCCGAGTTCCGCTCCCTGGCCCGCGGTTTCGCGTTTCACCAGCGGCTTCCCCCACTCCGTCTCGGCTTTGCCGAGCCACCTCTCCCCCCTCCGGAGGGAGAGGAAGGGAGCCAGCCTGGCCAAGCGCGCGCCTTTCCTCTCCCCCGTCGATCGGGGGAGAGGTGTCGAGCGAAGCTCGACGGAGTGGGGGTCGACCCATGGCTCGATCGTTGTATTTCAACCGACCAGCACCGTTAAGGTGACGCCTACGGGCCTGTCCCAGCAGCGTTGCCAAGGGTCACCAAGGCAACAAAAAACCCGGCTCAAGGCCGGGCTTTTCGAGGCATTCTGTAGATAAGCCTCAGCTCACCTGGACCTTCGACGCGGCCTGGTCCTCGGCGATCTTCTGCTGGAACATCTGCGCGAAGTCGATCGGGTCGAGCATCAGCGGCGGGAAGCCGCCATTGCGGGTCGCCTCGGCGATGATCTGGCGGGCGAAGGGGAACAATAGCCGCGGGCATTCGATGAACAGGATCGGCAGCATGTGCTCCTGCGGGAAGCCCGAAATGGCGAAGACGCCGCCATAGACCAGCTCGACATTGAACAGCACTTCCTGGTCGAAGGAGGCCTTGGCGTTCAGCGTCAGATTGACGTCGAACTGCTTGTCGGAGAGCGGGTTGGCGTTGACATTGACGTTGATGGCGATGCCGGGGGCCTTGTCGCGGCCGCGCAGCGAGTTCGGCGCGCCGGGGCTCTCGAAGGACAGGTCCTTCACATACTGGGCGAGCACGTTGAGCGACGGCTGCGTCGCGTTGCCGTTGCCGTTGGCTGCGCCGGTCGGCGCGTCATCATTGCTGGCCATGAGCCTTATATCCTTTTCCCCTGGGCAGCCGTGCTGACCGAATTGAAATCGGGCGTTCGCTACCATGGTCGGCATGACAAGACAAGGTTTGCCGCCTTGGGGCTCGTGTCGGCCGCGGTTGGCTGTGGAGAGATCATTGTCGGGGTCGGCGCTGCCCCTCATCAGGTTGCCCGTCCTCCGCAGCCGTTGCAGAAGGGCGGCGCCCTTCCTCTCCCCCGTCGATCGGGGGAGGGTGTCGAGCGAAGCTCGACGGAGTGGGGGTCGACCCTTCGGCGCAAGGCGACGCAATGCCTGCGCCTTGGTCCCTTTTCAATATCCGGTCGCGGCGCCTGCCAGGTGGTTCCCCCACTCCGTCTCGGCTTCGCCGAGCCACCTCTCCCCCCTTCGGAGGGAGAGGAAAGGAGCCTGGCTGGAGCGGCGCTGGCCTCTCGGAACAGATCAGAACGCCGCACCCGCGACCTAATCGTCCTTGAGACGCCGCCACGGCGAATTGTGATCCGGGCCGCGCTTGAAATCGTCCTCGCGCGAATAGTCACCGTCGTCGAGGTCGATGACCCTGTCGCGCGACCGGCGAAAGCCGCCGGCCGAGAAATCGGTGGCGACGACGATGCGGCCCTTGAACCGGCGCCAGGCAAGGTCGCGCACCGGCGGCAGGAACAAGAGCAGGCCGATAATGTCTGATATGAAGCCGGGGATGATCAGAAGGATCGCGGCGACGACGATCATGGCGCCGTGGGCAAGATGGCGGCTGGGATCATGGCCGGCGTCCATCTCGGCGCGCACCCGCGCCATGACGCCAAAACCCTGGTGCCTGAGCAAAAGCACGCCGGCGATGCTCGAGGCCAGCACCAGGCCGACGGTCGCCAGCGCGCCGACCTCACGGCCGACGATGACGAAACCGGCGATTTCCAGCAGCGGCAGAGCGAGAAGAAACAGGGGAAGCAGCGAAATGCGCAAGTCTTGCGAGCCTTCCGGTCGTTGGTCGTTTCGATTGTTTGGCCCTGGCGGCCAATCGCCGCTGGCCCTGAGGCCGTTAGATAGGTATGCCTGCCTTTAATTTGAATGATTGCACCTTGCGTTCTATATGCTTTGAATGTTGAACGCTATGCGACCGCGGCCTGTCGGCCGGATGGTCCGGCCTAGAGGCAGGGATTGATTGGCGGAAGATATGGGTTTCTTCGACTTCGGCACGATTTTCTTCCTGATCGCGGCGGTGGTGATCTTCTTCCAGCTGCGCAACGTGCTGGGCCGTCGGACCGGGAGCGAGCGGCCGCCCTTCGACCCCTACTCGGCGGCGCGCACTGAGAAGGACGCCACGCAGAAGCCTGAAAATGTCGTTTCGCTGCCGCGCAAGCGCCTGCCCGGCGAGCCGGCGCCGGCCGACGCCTATACGGCGATCGACGCCTTCGCCAAGCCCGACACCGATCTCAACAAGGGCCTGCGCGCGATCAAGGACAATGACCCGTCCTTCGACCCGAAGGGTTTCATCGACGGCGCCAAGATGGCCTATGAGATGATCGTCATGGCCTATGCCGACGGCGACCGCAAAACGCTGAAGAACCTCCTGTCGCGCGAGGTGTTCGACGGCTTCGTCGCCGCGATAGGCGAGCGCGAGGCGAAGTCGGAAAAGATCCAGTCCTCCTTCGTCGGCATCGACAAGGCCGACATCGTGTCGGCCGAGATGAAGGGCGGCGAGGCGCATGTGACGCTGCGCATCATCAGCGAGCTGATTTCGGCGACGCGCGACAAGGCCGGCACGGTCATCGACGGCGATCCGGAGACCGTGGCCGAGGTCAAGGATGTCTGGACCTTCGCCCGCGACACGCGCTCGCGCGATCCGAACTGGAAGCTCGTCGCCACCGAAGAAGAAGACTGAGCCCCGATGCATGTCGCCCAAAAGTGCGAAGCGGTTTTGGGACAACGACTTGCAGCAAAACCAAGAGCCGCAGCGCGTCGCATGACACTCTTCAAACACGACGCGCTTTAAGGCGACGGGGCTCCGGTGTCGCTATCGCCTCTCTTCATCGAAAAATCCTTTGACGATCTGCCCGGCTGGGGCGATGACGACCTTGTGCCGGCCTTCGAGGCGTTTCGCCGCTCCGCCTTCCATGTGCCGGTAAAACCCTATCGCAGCGGCGCGCTCGGCGTCGATTTCGGCGCCTTCGCCGCGGCCTATGCGCAAGCGCGCATCGCGGCGCCCGCGAACCGGACGGAGGCGCGAACTTTCTTCGAGCGCCATTTTGTCCCGATGCTGGTCCGCGCCGAAAGCGGCGCCGGCCTCGTCACCGGCTTCTACGAGCCGCAGGTCGAGGCCTCGCCGGTGCGCACGGAGCGTTTCGTCGTGCCGCTGCTGTCGCGGCCGGCCGATCTCGCCGATGTCGACGATGCCAATCGGCCCCAGGGCATGGATCCCTACCTCGCCTTCGCGCGCCGGACGGCGGACGGACTGGCCGAGTATTTCGACCGTGGCGCGATCGAGCGCGGCGCGCTTGAGCGCCAAGGGCTTGAGATCGCCTGGCTGGCCGACAAGGTCGATGCCTTCTTCATCCATGTGCAAGGGGCCGCAAGGCTCGCCATGACCGACGGCCGGCTGCGCCGCGTCACCTACGCCGCCAAGTCGGGCCAGCGCTTCACCGGACCCGGCAAGGTCTTGAGCGAGCTTGGCGAAATCCCGCTGGCCGAGGTGACGATGCAATCGATCCGCGCCTGGTTCAAGGCGCATCCGCAGCGCATCAACGAGATCCTGTGGCGAAACCGCTCCTACATCTTCTTCCGCGAGGCCGAGGTGGAAGATGCCGCGCTCGGCCCGATCGCCGCCGCCAAGGTGCCGCTGACGCCGGGCCGCTCGGTCGCGGTCGACCGGCTTCTGCACACATTTGGCACGCCCTTCTACATCGACGCGCCGACGCTCACCGCCTTCGACGCAAGACCGTTCCGCCGGCTGATGATCGCGCAGGACACCGGCTCGGCCATCACCGGACCGGCGCGCGGCGATCTCTTCGCCGGTTCGGGCGATGCCGCCGGCGAGATCGCCGGCGTGGTGCGCAACGCCGCCGAATTCTATGCGCTGGTGCCGCGCGCGCTGGCCGGGGGCGCCAAATGAGCAAGCGTCCGGACAGGCTGAGCGAAGACGACCGGGTGCTGTGGAACCTGGTGGCGCGCACGGCCAAGCCGCTCAAGGGAAAAATCTCGGTCGACATGCCCGACATGGCCATCGAGGCCAAGCCGACGGCGCCGCCACCGGCCCAGCCCGCCGCCAGTGCGCCGGGCGCGACAAAGCCGAAAGTCCAGCATGTCACGCACCGGCTCGACGAGCCGACGCTGGACAAACTGTCGAAGGGCCGGCTGCCGATCGAGGGCCGTGTCGACCTGCACGGCATGACGCAGGACGAGGCCTATTCGCTGCTGTTCTCGTTCCTGCACCGGGCGCATGCCGGCGGCATCCGCTATGTGCTGGTCATCACCGGCAAGGGGTCGTCCTCCGGCGGCGACGGCGTGCTGCGGCGCGCGGTGCCGGCCTGGCTGTCGACGCCGGCCTTCCGGCCGCTGGTCTCCAGCCATGACCATGCCGCCCGCAACCATGGCGGCGCCGGCGCGCTCTATATCAGGCTGCGGCGGGCGCGGTCATGAGGATCGGGAGGCCGGGCGCATGACGCCGTTCGGCGAAAGGCTGCGGGCGCTCAGGCGCGAGCGCGGCGTCAGCCAGAAGGACATGGCCGCGGCGATCGGCGTCAGTGCCGCCTATCTCTCGGCGCTTGAGCATGGCAGGCGCGGTGCGCCGACCTGGACGCTGATCCAGAAGATCATCGGCTATTTCAACATCATCTGGGACGATGCCGAGGAGCTGGCGCGGCTGGCCGAAGCCTCGCATCCGCGTGTGCGGCTCGATACGTCGGGCCTCAATCCCGCCGCCACCGAGCTCGCCAACCTGCTGGCCGAGAACATCGAGAAGCTCGACGAAGCGGAACTGCGCCGCATCACCGCCTCGATCCGCGCCGCGCTTGGCCGGCTGAAGTAACTGGTTTTACCTGAAGTTCGCGACGGCCTGCCGGAGCGCGAAACAGGGCCCGCCGATGGCAGCCGGCGGGCCACTGTTGCGGGATCAGGGCTTGCCGGCCGTGCTGCCATTGGGGTTGCCGCCCTTGGTGCCCGGGTTGCCATGGTCGTGGCCATTGTGGTCGCCGCCCAGGCAGTCCGACGCGCCGGCAGTGCCGCAACAACGGCCGGCCCAGAGATCATTGAGGTTGGTGTGGACGCAGCTGACCGTCTGGTCGGCCTTCGCGGATCCGCCCAGGGCCGACACGGCAGCGACGGCGAGAAGGGTGTTACGCAGCAAAGCAGTCATTTGAAGTCTCCATGGTTGGGTTTCTGTCGTTCACGGCCGTGTGTCGCCGGGCGAACGGAAATGGTTCATGGAGAGGGATGGAAATTTTTCGAAGAGATGCGTGGTGGACCTCCACGCCTTCGTCATCCACGGGCGGAGCAGCCGCGCAGCGGCGTCGCGGAGACCCGAGGATCCATGCCGCGACCTGCGGACGCCGCAACGGCGCAGAATGTGGCGATGGCTCCATGAAGATGGCCGACGCCTGTTTCTGGGCCGCCGTGTTCTATGTTGGTGTCACGGCATGGATCCTAGGGTCTGCGCCGCAGCCCAACCAGCCAGCCGCAGCCGCTACTCCACCGAACCGACCAGCACCTGCTGGCCGCCGCGTATGGAAACCCAGCGGCCGGTATTGTCGATCGCCTGGCGCTTGAGGAAGTGGTAGCCGGTCTGGTCCCAGGCCTTGACCTTGTCGGTCAGATTGTCGAGCACGTAGTCGCCCTTGTCGGTGCGCACAGTCAGCACGGAATGGCCTTCGCCGTCGGGCTTGCGCACCACGGTGATGAGCAGATCGGCAAGCGAGATGCCCATGTGGGACAGCCGGCGGCGCTTTTCCAGAACATAGTCCTCGCAATCGCCGACGCCCTTGTCGGGATAGGCCCAGACCTCGTCCTTGCCGTAAATGTCCATGTCGCTCATCGGCTCGACGGCGGCGTTGACCCTGGCGGTGATGCCGGCGAGCTTGCGCATCAGCCCATTGGTCATTTTTGCCGGCGCCAGGTTGCTCGGACGGATCGAGCATTCGCCGGGGTGCTGCTTGCAGAAATCATAGTGGCCGATCGGCTGCGAGGTGATGCCCCCGGTCGCCATCGCTTCGGCAGCCAAGGCCGGCCAGCTTCCCGAGGCTGCCAGACCGGCCGCAGCCACGCACAAACGCAGCCTTCTTGCCATTGTTGAGGAATTCATTGTCCCCGCTCACCCTGTTGTTAACGAAACGTTAAGGGCGATTGACAGTCCGTGTCAATTACGACGACGGACTGATTTGCGGCATGGTTACCCGCGGGGAGGGACAGCGTCCATTGTGCAACGGAATCGGCCCTGCGGCCGATTTTGTCCCGGAATGGCCTACCGTTTGGCGGTGCGGACCAGTTTCGGCTTCACCGCGACGCGGTTCTGGCGGCCATAGCTGGTGATGAAGTCGACGATGCGCGGCACGATTTCGGAGCGGAAGCGCGAGCCGTTGAAGACGCCGTAATGGCCGACCGCCGGCTGCATGTAATGCGCCTTCTTGTCGGCCGGAATGTTGACGCACAGATCCTGCGCCGCCTTGGTCTGGCCGAGGCCCGATATGTCGTCGTTCTCGCCCTCGACCGTGAACAAGGCGACGTTGCGGATATCAGACGGATCGATCCTGGTGCCGCGATGCATCATCTCGCCCTTGGGCAGGGCATGGCGCACGAACACGGTGTCGACGGTCTGCAGGTAGAATTCCGCCGTCAGGTCCATGACGGCCAGGTATTCGTCATAGAAGTCGCGGTGCTTCTCGGCATTGTCGCCGTCATGCTTCACAAGGTGCATGAAGAAGTCCTTGTGGGCGATGATGTGGCGGTCGAGATTCATGCTCATGAAGCCGGACAGCTGCAGGAAGCCCGGATAGACCTCGCGGCCGAAGCCGGGCACCGGCCAGGGCGCGCGCATGACGACATTGTCGCGGAACCAGTCGATGCCCTTTTCCTCGGCCAGGAGATTGACCGCGGTCGGGTTGCGGCGCGTGTCGATCGGGCCGCCCATCAGCGTCATGGTCGAGGGCACGAACGGATCGCCCTTCGCCTCCATCAGCGCCACCGCCGCCAGAACCGGCACGGAAGGCTGGCATACCGCCATCACATGGGTATCAGGCCCCAGCGCATGGAACATCTCGATGATATAGTCGATATAGTCGTCGAGATCGAAGCTGCCGTCGGCCAGCGGCACCATGCGGGCGTCGACCCAGTCGGTGATGTGGACATCGGCATGCGGCAGCATGGCTTCCACCGTGCCGCGCAGCAGCGTCGCATAGTGGCCCGACATCGGCGCCACGATCAGAAGCTTCGGATCCGGCTTGCGGCCGGCGGGCACGGCGCGCTCGAAGCGGACGAGGTTGCAGAACGGCTTCGACCAGACGGTCTTTTCGGTGACCTCGACGCTCTTCCAGTCGACGACGGTCTTGTCGAGGCCGAAAGCGGGCTTGCCGTAGCGGCGCGTGCTGCGCTCGAACAGTTCGGCGCCCGCCGCGACCGAACGGCCCCAGTGCGTGTGCGAGACCGGGTTCAGCGGGTTGGAATAGAACATCCGCACCGCATCGGCATAGAGCCGGGCCGGCTGCAGCGCCGCATGGTTCAATTCGTAAAGCTGGTAGAACATCGACAACCCCGCTGCTGCTGCGACCGAAGGGACGACGAGCAGCGCCGAGCCTCAAATGTCTCGTGGCGAGGTTAACAACTAATTGCTGCGATGCAATACGTCACGTGGCGTGACCAATGGTTCTTTCGTCCAAAGCGTTGCAAATCCGCCTGGAACGGCCGAGCCGGCTCAATGTGCAGTGCCGAAATGTGTAGGAAATGTGTCCGGCCCTGCGCCGGACACAGGCAATTTTTACACGCGCGCCATGCAGACCGAGGTATGGCCGGAACCGATGAAGCCGAGCTGGCCGGCGGCGCCCTTCGACAGGTCGAGCACGCGACCCCGGATGAACGGGCCGCGATCGTTGATGCGCACGATGACGCTGCGGCCATTGTTCTGGTTGGTGACCCGCAATTTGGTGCCGAAAGGCAGCGAGCGGTGGGCGGCGGTCAATGCCGACGGGTTCATGCGCTCCCCAGATGCGGTGCGCGAGTGCAGCGCGTACCAGGAAGCACGGCCACACTGGCCGGCGGCGGCGGTTGCCGAAGTGGCCGAAGCACCGACCATCAGGCCAGCAGCGATCGTTACCGCGACAAGCGCGGTCTGGTTTAGGGTCTTCATATTTGAGGGATGGCTCCGTTTTTGACAGACCCCAGCCGTTAGGTGCCGAATAAGGCAGGAAATGCGGCAAGCATCTGTCCGTTCCGTGGCGAGATCACACGTTTGGAGTCGGAAGGTAACAGTCTGTCAGGGGTTTTCCGGCGCGATTTGATTCATTTTCGACGATCTTCGGCCCGATATGAGAGATCGCTTTGACAAGATATCGGATTAATATCCAAGTAGAATCCGGTATGATTGGGCTCATTCCTTTGGCTCTTTCATCACGGTCATGGCGCCGCGAACGATCGACTTGAAAAGCGAGATCCGTCAATGAGACTGACCAAAAATCTGCTGGCCTTGATTGTGCTGGCTATCGGTGCGGTGTGGGCGCTGCAAGGCATCGGCGTGATCGGCGGCAGCTTCATGACCGGCCAGCCGCAATGGCTTTACATCGGCCTCGTCGCCATGCTGCTCGGCCTGGCCGGGCTGGTATGGGCGAACCGGTAGGGCTTCGGTGAGAGGTCGACAAGGTTGGCGCCCTTCCTCTTCCTCCGGAGGGGGGAGAGGTGGCGCTGCGAAGCAGCGACGGAGTGGGGGAAGCCGGTTTTCAAATGCGCCGCCGCCAGCAATTCACCGCAGAGTTTTCAATCAGGACGAGGCATCGCCCGGCTTGAAATGACAACGGCGGAGCCAGGTCGACCCCCACTCCGTCTCGGCTTCGCCGAGCCACCTCTCCCCCGATCGACGGGGGAGAGGAAAGGCGTGAGCTTGCATAAGCTCGACGGAGCTGGGGAAGCCGCTCGTCGATGGCGCCGCAGCCGACAGCCCTAGAGCAATTCCAGGAAAAGTGTGAGCGGTTTTCCGTCCGGAATTGCGTCAAAACAAAGAGTTAGAGCGGTTCGCCGTTTCCATGAAACGGTGAAACGCTCTAGCCGAACAGCCGGTCCAGGATCGTGCCTTCGAGGCGGGCGAGCTCGGCCGAGCCGCGCCGGCGCGGCCTGGCCGCCGGCACCTCCAGGTCGAGCGCGATCCTGCCGGCGCTGATCACCACCACCCGGTCGGCGAGCGCGACCGCCTCGGCGACATCATGCGTTACCAGCACGGCGGTGAATTTCTGGGCGAGCCAGATGCGCTCCAGCAATTGCTGCATCTCGATGCGGGTCAGCGCGTCGAGCGCGCCGAGCGGCTCGTCGAGCGCCAGGATCTGCGGCTGGCCGACCAGCGCGCGGGCCAGTGCCACCCGCTGCTTCTGGCCGCCGGACAGCACCGAAGGCCATTCGTCGGCGCGGTCGGCCAGGCCAACCTCGCCCAGAATGTCGAGCGCGCGTTGCCTTGCGTCCTGGCCGGCAGCGATGCCGGTCAGCCCGACCTCGACATTTTTCACCACACTCGCCCAGGGCAGCAGGCGCGGCTCCTGGAACATGAAGCGCGTGCGGCTGTGGCCCGCTTCCTCGGCGCCCAGCGTCAGCGATCCCGATGTCGGCCGGTCGAGCCCGGCCAGCAGCCTGAGCAGCGTGCTCTTGCCGCAGCCGCTCTTGCCGATGACGGCGACGAACTGCCCGGCCGGCACGTCAAGGTCGATGCCGTCGAGCACGATCTTGTCGCCGAAGCGTTTTTCCACGCCGTTGAAGGCGAAGGCGCGCCGGCCTTCGACAGAAATCGCCGGGCGCGCCGGCGCTGGCGCGGCGACGAAGGAACGGACGGAGGTCAGGCTGGCGGCTGGCATCGAAACCTCATCCGTTCTGGAAGGCGGGATGCCAGCCGAGCGACAGCCGCTCGAGCAGGCGGGCGAGGCTGTCGGCGAGCTTGCCGAGCAGCGCGTAGATCAGGATCGACAGCACAACGACATCGATCAGCAGGAATTCGCGCGCCTGCATGGCCATGTAGCCGAGGCCGGAACTGGCCGAGATGCTCTCGGCGACGATCAGCGTCAGCCACATGATGCCGAGCGCATAGCGCAGGCCGACGAAGATCGCCGGCAGCGCGCCGGGCAGGATGACGCGGAAGAACAGGGCGCGCCGGTCCATGCCGTAGACGCGGCCCATCTCGACCAGCTGCGGATCGACGCTCTGTATGCCGAGCAGCGTGTTGACGTAGGTCGGAAAGAACACGCCGAGCGCCACCAGGAACAGCTTTGCTTCCTCGTCGATGCCGAACCACAGGATGACGAGCGGGATCAGCGCCAGATGCGGGATGTTGCGGATCATCTGGAGCGTGGTGTCGGTCAGGCCGCGACTGAGCCGCGACAGGCCGTTGGCAAGGCCGAGCGCGAAGCCGATCGAACCGCCTATGGCAAAGCCGGCAAGCGCGCGCGCCGTCGAAACAGCGATGTTGCGGATCAGTTCACCCGAAAGCGTCAGCCGCCAGAAGGCCTCGGCGACAGCACTTGGCGCCGGCAGCACATTGGCCGGCACGACGCCCGCGCGCGATGCGGCTTCCCAGCCGGCGATCACCAGGACCGGCAGCACCCAGCCGATGGCATTTGCGTGGAGGCGCGCGGAAAAGCTCATGAGGAGGCCTGCAGGCGGGCGGCGCCATGGAAGCCGACCGAGAATTCGTTGGCGATGTCGCGATGCGCCCGCTGCCGCCTGGTGCCGAGCCCGAGGCGCGGGAACAAGAGCTCGGCGACGCGGTAGGCTTCCTCGAGATGCGGGTAGCCCGAGCCGATGATGGTGTCGATGCCGATCGCCTGGTATTCGTGGACGCGCTGCGTGACCTGCTCCGGCGTGCCGACCAGCGCGGTGCCGGCGCCGCCGCGCACCAGGCCGACGCCGGCCCACAGATTGGGCGAAACGACGAGCCTGTCGCGACGGCCGCCATGCAGCTCGGCCATGCGGCGCTGGCCGACCGAATCCATCTGGTTGAGGAAGCGGGCCTGCGCATTCTCGATCTGGGCATCGGTGACATGGCGGATCAGCCGGTCGGCGGCGCGCCAGGCTTCGTCCTCGGTTTCGCGCACGATGAAATGCAACCGGATGCCGAAGCGCAGTTTCCTGCCGCGCAGCGCCGCCTTTTTGCGCGCCGAAGCGAGCTTCTCGGCCACCTGCGCCGGCGGCTCGCCCCAGGTCAGATACATGTCGACGAGGTCGGCGGCGAGATCCTGGCCGGCGTCGGACGATCCACCGAAATAGAGCGGCGGCCGCTCCTGCAGCGGCAGAAGGTCGAGGCGGCCGTTTTCGACGCGATAATATTTGCCGTCGAAATTGACGCGCTCGCCCGAGACGAGACCACGCCAGATGGTCAGGAATTCATGCGCCTGGGCATAGCGCTCATCATGCGGCAGGAAGACGCCGTCGCCGGCGAGCTCGGTCGGATTGCCGCCGACCACGACATTGAGCAGCAGGCGGCCATTGCTCAGCCGGTCGAGTGCCGCGGTCTGGCGCGCGGCGAAAGTCGGCAGCGTCACGCCGGGCCGCAGTGCGACGAGGAACTTCAGCTTTTCGGTCAGCGTCGCAAGGCCTGTCGCGGTGATCCAGGAATCCTCGCAATTCTGCCCGGTCGGCAGCAGCACGCCGGGGAAACCGAGCCTGTCGACCGCCTGCGCGATCTCCTTGAAATAGCCGAACTCCGGCGGCCGCTGCTGCTCCTCGGAACCGAGATAGGAGCCGTCGCCATGCGTCGGGATGAACCAGAAGAAATCGAGCGGGCTGGCTGGCGTGGTCATGTCTGGCGCGGTCACGGACAGATCTCCTGAAGATTACAGGCACAAACGGCAAAGGCGCCGGACGTTTCCGCCCGGCGCCGCACGAGAAACATCAGTTGCCCGGCGCGGTCCAGACGGCGTCCGAGATGCGGACCGCTTTCGGGATCAGGCCGAGCTTGTAGAAGCGGTCGGCGGTCGCCTGCTGGCCGGCGGTGATCTCGTCGGTGATCGGAAAGATGCCGAATTTGCTGCGGTTGGCGGCGATGGTCTGGGCGTCGAGCGGCACACCGGTCACCTCATGCAGCGCCGCGGCCACCTTGTCGCGGTTCTGGTCCGCCCATTTCGCCGCTTCGCCGAGAGCGGCGATGGTGGTTGTGATGATTTCGGGATGCACCTTGGCGAAATCCTTGTTGGCGAGGAAATAGGTGTTGACCTTGAGCACCTCGCTGGAGCGGGCCAGCACGCGCGGCTGGTAGCGTGTTTCGGCAATGGCGAAGAACGGATCCCAGACCGCCCAGGCGTCGATCTGGTCGCTGGCGAAGGCGGCGGCCGCATCGGCGGGGCTGAGGTAAACCGGCGTGATCTGGTCCAAGGGAACGCCGGCTTTTTCCAGCGCGGCGACGAGCAGATTATGCGCAGAGGTGCCCTTGCCGACGCCGACGCGCTTGCCCTTGAGGTCGGCGACGGACTGGACCGGCGAGGCCGGCTTGACGAAGATCGCTTCGCCATCGCCATTGGACGGCAGTGCCGCCGCATAGACGATGTTGGCGCCGGCCGACTGGCCGAAGATCGGCGGTGCGTCGCCGGTCCAGCCGACGTCGATGGCGCCGACATTGAGCGCCTCGACCAGTGGCGGGCCGGCGGTGAATTCCACCCACTTGACGGTGACGCCCTTGTCGGCGAGCGCCTTCTCGATCACCTGCTGCTGCCGGGCGATCACCGGCAGGCCGGTCTTTTGATAGCCGATGTTGAACCGCTTCAGCTCCTGCGCGGCGGCGCCGAACGACAGACCGACGGTAGCGGCGAGCAGGCCGATGCCGAAAACGCGTCTCGTCAGATTGAAGCGCTCGGTCAGATTGAACATGATCCCTCTCCTTCGCTGCGGATCGGCGCCGGGAAAACGTCCTCGCCGGTTGGATGAGCGGCAAGGCTAGGTAGTTCTATAAATTTAGTAGAGGAATGATTTTGCGAGTTGGCGCCGTGGTGCGGAAATATCTTCCACGGCAACCCGGCATTCGTCATTCGAGGGCGAGGCAAGGAGCGAGCGACGCCGCGCATGGATGACGAATGAAAAGGCTTTGGCCAGGACCGCGCCGTCCCTAGATTGCTTTCACCAGCCGCAGCAGGCCCAGCATCTCGACATAGGTCCCCTTGCGGAAAGCGATGTAGACCGGCTCTTCCATGCCATGGAAGCGGCGCTTGAACGCCGCCTGGCCCTGCAGGTTGAACCTGCGGCGGTTGACCCATGGCGAAGAATAGGCGCGCTGAAAAGTGTTGCGCCAGAAATCGCTTTCGGCAAAACCGCTGGGGGTGACGTCGAGAAGCGGCGACAGGCCGAGCGTGACCACCGAAATGCCCTCTTCGCGAAACCGGTCGACGGCGAATTTGGTCAGGCCGATCTCGGCGTGCGGCGAGGCATCGATGTGCTTGCGCTTGAAGGCGGTGGTGTAGCCGATGACCTTCCCGTCGCGAAACAACGGATCGAAATCGAGCAGCGCGACGAGTTCGCCATCGGGGCCATGCAGGACGAAGCGGCGCATGTCGGTGCCGAGCTGATCGTAGAATGGGCGGTTGAGAAAACCCATCTCCCAGCGCTTGACGATGCGGTCGCCGCGCCAGTTCTCGGACAGCCGGGCGATTTCGTCGAGGAATACCGTCCGCGTGTCTTCCTCGAACGAAAAGCCCTTCTTCAAGAGCCAGCGCTCGGAATAGCGCACGGTCTCGTTGCGCTTGCCTGAAAAGTCGTGTTGGGGCAGGGCGAGGCGGGTGTCGATGCCCAGCCGGTTGACCTTGTAGCCGAGCCCGGCCAGCACGTGCGCGGTCTCCTCGCCAATCTGCACGAACCACGGGTCGCCGGCGGTCTCGACGAAGCGCCTGATATAGTCGGGCCGCCGGGCCGGCGCCGCCACCGGGTCGCCAAGCGCGAAATGATGCTTCATCTTGGTGCCGAAGGCGATGTAGCCGTCGGCGTCGCCAAAATAGGAAAGCTTGCGCTGTACGGCAGTCGAATAGGCGAGCGAGAAGTCGCCATGGCGGCGGACCATCGCCAGGCGTTCGACATGCGTCAACGCCTGGCGCTCGACCTTGGGCGAGGCACCCTCGAGGATTTTGTCGAAATAGATCCGCAAGGAGGGCATGGTCCGGATTCCGCGTGCCGTCTGTGGCGCGGCGTGCCTTTCGGCACGCCAGACGCGCCACGGCGCCTTGATTTTTCACGGGAAGCCGAAATCGCTGCGGTTTCGAATTCCTGCGTCGGTAACGAGATCCGCCAGCCCCTCGGAACTCGAATCAATCACAATGCCGCGACCTGATTATCGCCGATGCCGCTGATATGCCATATAGGGCTGCATGGTTTCGGACGGAAGCGGGGCATTCGGTTCCATGTCGTTGGTTTAGTCGCATTTGCGCGATGGGAGTTGTTTGCGCCCTGGCGCCGCAAGGCACTCGAGCGCACCGATCCGCTGTTTGGGTTTGCGCGCGATCAAACGGTTACAGCGTTCTGCGAGCTTGTAGGATGCGGCGGTTGAATGGATTTTGAGAGCGAATGGCTGATACGACAAGCAGACCGAAGGTGGAGCAGGTGGCGGTGGTCGAGCCGGCGATTGTCATCGGCGCCGGCGCCGCCGGACTGGCTGTCGCGCAGGCCCTGATGAAGGCTGGCGTGCCGGTGGCGATCCTGGAACAGGAGAGCCGGCTGGCCGAACCCTGGCATCGGCGGCACCAGCAGCTGCATCTCAACACCCATCGCGATCTCTCGGCGCTGCCCGGCCTCTCCTTTCCGGGAGGGACGCCAGCCTTTCCACCCAGGAATGTCGTCATCCGCCATATGAACGATTTCCGCGAGGCGAACCAGTTGCCGGTGGAGTTCGGCGTCGCCGTCGAGACACTCGTGTTCGGGGGCGACCATTGGGTGGTGCGCACCAGCGCCGGCTCGCGTCTGGCGCGTCATGTCATCGTCGCCACCGGCCGTGACAAGGAGCCCTTCACGCCGCAGTGGATGGGCATGCAGGCCTTTGCGGGCCGGATCATCCATTCGGCGGATTTTGGCGACGCCAAGTCCTATGCCGGCAAGAAGGTGCTGGTCGTCGGCGCCGGCAATTCGGGCTTCGATACCCTCAATCATCTGGCCGGCGTGGATACGGCTTCTCTCTGGCTATCGGCCCGCAATGGCCCCGCGCTTCTGCCCAAGCGGATCGGCAAGATCGCCGTGCACCGGCTTTCGCCGCTCATGGCACGCTTGCCGCTGCGCGTCGCCGATGCGGTGATGGCCGCGACGCAGCGCCTGGTTTTCGGCGATCTCACCAAATTCGGCATGCCGCCCGCGCCGTCGGGCGGCGCCAGCCGCCTGGCCTCGGATTACACGGCGATCGCCGCGGACGACGGCGCCGTCGACGCCATCAAGTCGGGCAAGATCACCGTGGTGCCGGCGATACGCGAATTCACCCGCGACGGGGTGATCCTGGCCAATGGCCGCCTGGTCGATCCCGATATCGTCATTGCCGCGACAGGCTACCGCACCGGCCTGGAACGCATGGTCGGCACTCTCGGCGTGCTCGACGCCAAGGGTGTCCCGCTCTTCAATGGCGATGAAGCCGACCCGAAACTGCCCGGCCTGTGGTTCACCGGCATGCGGCCGAGCATTCGTGGCTGCTTCGCCAATGCCGCCATTTTGGGCAAGGCGATCGCCAGGCGGATCGCCGGAGCCAGCCGCTAGAGCAATTCCAGGAAAAGTGTGAGCGCGTTCCCTCGGGAATTGCGTCAAAACAAAGGTCTCTGGCGACTTGGCGCCTCACGCCGATTTCGGCTCCAGCCGGCGGAAACCGACGGCTTGCACCAGCATCTCCTCGTCGACCATGCCGGCATTGTGGAGCGCGAGCAGGTTGAGGGCGATCTCGCGCGCTTCCGGCGAATCGGGTCGTGCTTCGCGCCGCAGGCAGGCTTCGTCAAAGACGCGCTGCAGCTTGGCGATGTCGCCGGGCTTGAGCAGGCCGCGATCATAGACTGACTTCGACATGGCGGTGATCTCCTGGGAACGACCTAGGGCGCCATCAGTAAATTGCCAATCTTTCCCGGAGCTTGAATAGATTCACGCCGAAGGAGGGGCGGTGGCAAACCGAAGCCCTCCCTCGAGGTTCGCAGGCCTGATATCACACCGCGATTTTGCCGCCGCCTTGCCTGGTGATGGCGACGACCGACGGCCGCACCGGCATTTCGGGCTTGAAGTCCGGCCAGCGCGTCGACGGATCCTCATAGTAGGACGGCCGGCCAAAACCTTCCCAATCCTCGCCGCCATCGCCCGGATGCTGGACGGCGACGAAGGCGGTCTGGTCGTCAGGCGCAAACAGCGGGCCGCACATTTCCGCGCCGATCGGCACGCGGAAGAACAGTTTCGAGGTTGCCCGCGCGGCCCCCTCCGTGTCGACCGCCCACAGGCCATCGGTGCGGCCGGTGACCTTCGGGCCCTGGCCGTCGGTAGCGACCCACAGGCGCCCGGCCGAATCGACCGCGCAATTGTCGGGCATGCCGAACCAGCCATGGGCCGTCGTCGCCGTCGAGAAGGTGGCGCCGACATCGGCAACCGACGGATCGCCGCATTTCAAAAGCACTTCCCATTTGCCCTTGGCGGCCGTGAAATCGCCATCGGTCTCGGTGATCTCTATAATGTGGCCGAAGGCATTCTCGGCACGCGGATTGGCGGCATCGACCTGATCGGGCTTGCGCTTCGAATTGTTGGTCAGCATGACATAGACCTTGCCGTTGACACCATTGGGCTGGATGTCCTCTGGCCGGTCCATCTTGGTGGCGCCGAGCAGATCGGCGGCGCGCCGCGTCTCGATCAGCACGTCGGCTTGGCCGGCGAAGCCGTTCTCGGCGGTCAGCGGCCCTTGGCCGAAGACGATCGGCAGCCAGTCCACCGTGCCGTCCTCGGCGAATTTGGCGACATGCAGCGTGCCCTCGTCGAGCAGGTCCTTGTTGGCGGCATGGTCGTTGGCGCTGAACGTGCCCTTGGTGACGAATTTGTAGACATAGTCGAAGCGCTCGTCGTCGCCGAGATAGAAGACGACGCGGCCGTCCTTGGCGACGATGGATTCGGCGCCCTCATGCTTGAAGCGGCCCATGGCGGTGCGCTTCCTCGGCGTCGATGCCGGATCGTTGACGTCGACCTCGACGATCCAGCCGAAGCGATTGGGTTCGTTCGGCTCCTTGGCGAGGTTGAAGCGGTCGTAATGCGCGCCCCACTCATAGGCGCCTTCCGGAATGCCGAGCCGCTTGTAGTTGGCGGCTTCCTTGTGGCCCTCGGGCAATTCGCCGGAGAAATAGCCGTGGATGTTCTCCTCGGCCATCACATAGGTGCCCCAAGGGGTGACGCCGCCGGCGCAGTTGTTGAAAGTGCCGAACACTTTCGTGCCGGACGGGTCGGCATTGGTTTTGACGCGGTCATGGCCGGCGACCGGGCCCGACAGCGCCATCTCGGTGGTGGCGGTGATGCGGCGGTTGAGCTTGCCGTCGCGCACCACTTGCCATTTGCCGCCCTCCTTGCGGATCTCGACGATGGTGCCGCCATGCGCCGCCATCTCGACATCGACCTGCTCCTTCGCGAGCGGCGCCACCTCGGCCTTCTTCTTCCCGTCCTTCTCGACGATCGCAACGATGCCCGGAAACATCAGATGCGGGTTGGTGTATTCGTGGTTGACGACGAGCAGGCCGTGTTCGGCCGAGCCGTCGATCGCGACGTAGCCGACATAGTCGTTGTTGTAGCCGAACTGCCTGGCCTGCGCCTCGGCCGACTGTTTCGTCGGGTCGAACTCCGGCGAATCGGCAAACAGCGGATCGCCCCATCGCAACAGCACGTCGGCGTCGTAGCCCGGCGCGACATGATGCTTGTCGTCGATCCCGGCCTCGATCTCGTCGAATTTGAAGGCGGAGCCTTCCGCGGCGCGGGCATCGTCGGCTGCGATCATGGCCAGCGGGCCGACCGTCGCGGCGATCGCCGAGACGGCGAGCGATCCCTTCAGGAATCCCCGGCGCGAGAACCGCGCGGCGATGATCTCGCCCATGGTGCGGTTGTCGGTGGGATTGGTGGCCGGTCCTTCGTTTTCCTCGAGCAGGCTGGTGCGGAATTGGGCGTCAGGGGAGCGATGTTCGGTCACGAAAGGCCTCTGGCTTTGGAGTGGCTGGAGCTTGTTGCCTGTCCGACCCCTACGCCAGGCCGATCACATTTTCGTGACATCATACAGGCCCGAAGGCTCGGGGCGAGGCGACTTGCTCGCGCGGACCTCGGACTTTGGTCCAATCTTGCGCTTGCAAAAGTCCTGGAGGACAAACGCAACGGTCGGAGGTCGCTTCCGGCCAATACATCTTTCGGCGATGTTGCTCGTTGCAACGTTGGGGTGGGCGCGCCGGCTCAATCGACGGAGATCAGGATGCACGGATCGATCACGGCCCGGTGCCGCCGGCTGACGCTCGTTTCGGCGGCGGCTCTGGCGCTGACCATCGTTCCCTATCGAATTGCCCTGCACGGCTCCGCCCCCGGGATCGACGCCGCATCAGCACAGGCCGGCAACGGTAATGGCGGCAACGGCGGTAACGGCGGCAATGGCGGCGGCGGCGGTAACGGCGGCAACAGTGGCGGCGGTAGTGGCGGTAACAGCGGCGGCAACGGAAATGCAAACGGCGGCAATTCCGCAACGGATGGCAGCGGTGACAACTCGGCCTCCGGCAAGGGTCAGAGCACCAAAGGCGCCAGCCATGTCAACGGCACGACCGGTGACAAGGTCGAGGTGAGCGGCAACAAGATCACGGTCACACATCCCGACGGCATCACCGAAAAGATCGAGAACGGCCGTTTCAGAATGAAGGATGCGCTGGGTCGCACGATCATCGACCGCCGGGCCACGCCGGCCGATGTCAGCCGTCTGAAAGCCTTGTGAAACTGGCCAGCAGGCAACGGCCAGCGCTTTGCCCGGGAAAACCGTTTCACACTTTTCCTGGAATTGCTCCAGCGCTTTGGTTTTGCCGCAATTCCGGACGGAAAACCGTTTCACACTTTTCCTGGAATTGCTCTAGGAGCGACTTCTGTCCCGGTCGCGGAACTCGCGCACCATGAGAGCCGCTTCAGTGCGGTTTCGCACATTGAGTTTGGACAGCACCCCGGTCATGTGGTGCTTGACCGTCTTCTCCTGCAGCTCCAGGCGCAGGGCAACCTCCTTGTTGCTGAGCCCCTCCGCCACCAGCCGCAGGATTTCCGCCTGCCGTTCGGTCAGTTGCCGCAACCGGTCCGCCACGCCGTCGGCGGATTGCGGGGACTGGAGATCGGAAAGCAGCCGTGCCGACAGCGTCGGCGTAAGGTAACCCTCGCCGGCTGCCACATTGCGCAGGATGTCGGCGAGCGCGCGCGATCCGACGCCCTTGAGGATATAGCCCTGCACGCCTGCGTTCAGCGCCGTGGTTACATCGGCATTGGTCTCCGACACCGTCAGCATGACGATCTTCTGGGCGGGGTGGTCGGCAAGGATGCTGGCAACCGCGGACAGGCCGCCGCCCGGCATGGAGATGTCGAGCAGCAATATGTCAGGCTGCACCGTCGAGGCGATGCGTTCGGCATCCTGCGCTGTCGCGCCTTCGCCGACGATCTCGAAACCTCCGATCTCCGACAGGCTGCGCGTCACGCCTTCGCGAAATAGCGGATGATCGTCGACAATAGCGATGCGGATAGCGCCAATCATGCTTGCTCCTCGATCGAAAGACTGATCACCAATCGCGTGCCTTGCGCTCCGGTCAAGGTCTCGAACTGGCCGCCAATGCTTTCGACCCGCTCCCTGAGGCCGGCGAGCCCCAACCCATCGACCCGCGCCGGATCGAAACCCGGTCCGCTATCGGACACTTCGACAAAAAGCCTGCCATTCTTCATCCCGGCCCGCACCGTCTGATCCTTGGCCCGCCCGTGGCGATAGGCATTGTTCAGCCCTTCCTGCACGAAACGATAGATGCTGATCTTTTCGGAAGTGCCGAGATCAGGCAAATGCCTGGGCAGCGTGAGCAACACGGACGTTCCCGTCCGGTGCTGATGTTCGTCGACCGCCATCCGCAATATGTCCGTTGCCGCGGCCGTTTCGATCTGCGGCAAGACGAGACCGGTGCAGATACCGCGAATTTCGCGCATCGCATCCTCCAGCGTCTTGCGGATCATCGCGACCTCGGTCGCGCGGTTTTCGCCCCAATGGCCGTCGCCGGAGAATACCGGGCTGTCCATGCGCAGCGCCGCCAGGGCCACCAGCTGCGCCGGTCCGTCATGCAGGTCGGCGCCGATCCGGCGCAAATATCGTTCGTTGAGCGCGGTGGCGCGGCGCGACGCCCGCTGCACACGCTGCCGCAAGGCGCTGTTTTGCGTCACCAGGCCTTGCAACTCCGACACCTGGCGGCGCAGCGCTCCGCGCTGATCGTCTATGGTGCGGCTGGCGCGCAGCACGATGCTCGACAGCAGCAGAAAAGCCGTCAGGGTGGTACCGGCCACGATCAGCCAGCTCGACAGCAGGGCAGAGGCCAGCGTGGCCTTGAAATCGGTGGCGACCTCGAAGAATTCGGTGACGGCCACCACCTCGCCCGACCAGGGTTCGCGCACCGGATTGTAAATCTCCAGCAACGGCACGCCCACGGCCTGCTCCTTGCTTTCGGTTTCGTCGAACGCGTCGAATTGGGCGGTGACGTTGCCCTGGAAGGCGGACCGCAGATCGTCGGTCAGATCAAAGCGGCGGCCGATCAAAGTTGCATCTTTCGCGTAGAGCACGGTGCCGTCTCGGCGCCAGAGCCTGAACGAGACCAGGCGCTTGCCGAGCGCGCCCTGGCCGAGCGTCTCGTCGAGCGCCTGCTTGACGGACTCGCTGAGCTCCTCGCTCTTGCGCAGGTCTGGCAGCAGCGGCGCGATCACGCTGTCGACATAGAGCGCCGTCGTGGCGGCCGAATTGCGGGTGACGCCGTCCCGGATCTGCGACGTCACCCAGGCACCCACCACCAGCATGACGGCCAGCAGGCCAAAGCCGCCGGCAACGAGGAATTGCAGGGCAAGGGAAAGCTCGCTCCAGCGCCGCGCCAAATTCTGCAGAATACGAATCATGAGTCCCTGATCGCCCTTGGATCGAACAAGCTGGACGATATCGGCACATTGAGCCTCAGTCTTGCCGTTGCCAAGACCTTCGTTAGCAAGACCTTCGTTAGAACGAGGTCGCTTGACGTGTCGAGGCGCTTCGGAAACAAGGTCCGCGGCACATGCGGCGGCCGCCGCTTCGAGGGGGGATGGGACGTTGAGTTTTTCGGGACTGCTGCAGCTTGGCTTTTCGACGGTGATCTTCCTTTTGGCGGCAACAGCCGCCAAGCAATGGGGACTGGCGCCGAGCCTGGGCAAGATCCTGTTGACGCTCGCGCTCTACTCGCTGGGCAATCTGATCATGCTGCGGCTGATCCGCGAATTCGGCATGTCGGTGTCGTTCAGCCTCTCGGCGGTCATCCAGCTGGTCTCGGTCAACGTCGTGGCGCTGGTGTTCTTCGGCGAGCGCGTCAACGCGCTGCAGGCCACCGGCATCGTGCTGGCGATCGCCGCCGTGGCGCTGATCACGCTTGGGCCCTATCTGCAGGGGAGTTGATCGAGATGAAGATTGCGACACCGGCCCGATGAAAGACACCGCAAGCACCCTGCTCAACCGCATCGAATTCCCGGTGCTGCTGGCCGGCCTGGTCATCGCCGGCGGCCTTTGGGGCTTCGTGGAACTGATGGAGGTGGCGCGGGCAACCGCGCCGCACGCCTTCGACACCGAAATCCTGCTTGCCTTCCGCCAGGTTGGCCAAACGGCAATCCCGATCGGCCCATCGTGGCTGGAAGGCGCCATGCGCGACATCACCAGCCTCGGCAGCGCCAGCGTGCTGGTGCTGATCACTTCGGCAACGATCCTCTATCTGCTGTTGATCCGCCGGCCGGGGACGGCCCTTCTCATCTTCGTAGCCGTGGCCGGCGGCCAGGTGCTGTCGAGCCTGCTGAAAGTCGGCGTCGACCGGCCGCGGCCCGAGCTCGTTTCGCATCTGGTCAGCGAGACGTCGCTTTCCTTCCCGAGCAGCCACGCCATGCTGTCGGCGGTGACCTATCTCACGCTCGGTTCGCTCGCGGCGCGCTTCCTGCATGGCAGGGCGACGAAGATCTACGTCTTGTCGCTGGCCGTGCTGACGACGGTGCTGGTCGGCGTCAGCCGCATCTATCTCGGCGTCCACTGGCCGTCGGATGTGCTGGCCGGCTGGTGCGCGGGCTTCGCCTGGGCGATGCTGTGCTGGCTGGTGGCGCGGGTGTTGCAGCGCCGCAAGGTGGTGGGCGACGATGCCGACGGCGCCTGACTGCACCCTCGGGCTTGCGCTCAGATCAATCGGTTGATGAGGTGTCCACCACAGCCTGCCAGAACCAGAACCATCGAAAGCAGGCATGCCGATGTCATCAAGGTCTTGAAAATATTCAACCGCGTTACCCCTGCCCAGATGGGCAACACCCTAGCCTGCAATCCTCGGGAAGTATCGGGAAAAATGGACAATCAGGCGAAGGCGCTTACGCGTCAAACATTCATATTGATGCTTGAAACATCATGACAATGGCATTACACATTATTCCTGCAGACACAGACATGGGGTCCGGCCGATGATCACTGCCGCGCAGATGCGTGCCGCAAGGGCCTTGGCCGGCATCGACCAGAAGACGCTCGCCGAACGCGCAGGCGTTTCGCTTCCGACCATCCAGCGCATGGAAGCGAGCGATGGCGTGGTCCGGGGCGTGGTCGATACGCTGATGAAGGTCATCCAGGCGCTCGACGAGGCCGGGGTGGAGTTGATCGGCGAGAACCAGGCCAGCGAACGCGGCGGCAGGGGCGTGCGCCTCAAACCCGCCGTGCCGCCAGATCCCAGGGCTGAGCCGGCATAAGTCGCGACGGCGACCGCCGACATTCCTGCCGACGGTCCCGCCGCCTTCATGTGCGGAAGGCAGTCCATGGATCAGACACGGCAGGCAGTGCATCAACCGACCCATAAGTCGACTCGCGGGGTCCGCCCGAGGGTCGGCAAGCCCGACATTTGCCGAATTATTCACGCCCAAGCTGGTGACGGTCTGGCGCGAAGGCTACCACCTGCCGGGGGGCCTCTGCGCAAATACGGCGCACCCTGATCAACCACGGCGTCAAGCGACCGCTGGTGACCTATGCCGCCTCGATCAGCGATGCACGGACGCAACTGGCGGAGAAATGAGAGAGGCAGCCCCGACGCAGCCAGCGTGCCTCAAGGGAGGAGGGCTGCCGGCCGTCATGGGTTGAGCGAGCTCGGACCGCTGACGAACGGGCTTCCCCTGACATAGAACCGCAGCAGCCGGTCCGCATCCTTGGTAATGCCGATCCTGATGCCCTGCCCGATGTCGCCGGCTTTTTGGCCGTCCTTCGCCAGCCATAGAGGCCCTTTCCGGCAAAGGTCGAGCCCGTCGAGCGACCGGTCGATCCGCAGCGCCGCCGCCAGCCTGCCCGGCCCGCGCGCCAGGTCGCGCAAGCGCTCGACGCCGCGATTCTGACGCATGATGGCGATGCCCTCGAGCGGCTCGAGCGCCCGGATCAGTACGCCGGTTCCGGTACCTTCCCCCTCGCTCGAGACATTCAGCATCATGGAGACGCCATAGGCGAGATAGACATAGGCGTGGCCGCGCTCGAGGAACAGCGAGCGGTTGCGCCGGGTCATCCCCCTGAAACCATGCCCGGCGGTGTCGCCGACGACATAGGCCTCGGTCTCGACGATGCGGCCACTGACCATGCCCTCTGGCAAATCGCGCACCACCAGCTTGCCGATGAGGAAGCGGGCGAGCGCGACCGTCTCGCTAGGCAGCTCCGAACGGGCGATCGGCGGATGATCTTCCCCATGGCTCACGGCATGCGCTCGCCCGATTGCGGACAGTCCGGTATTATGGCGCAAACGCCACGGGCCGAGCAAAAGCCACCGTTCCTAGATCGCAGGAGGAGACCGTGAGCTAGGCGGCGCGCCGTGCGGGCGCAGGCGGCATTGGCCGCATTAATCAGCATCATTGCCGTAACGGTGATGCCTGGCGAATTCAGCCGCTATCCAGCGGCCTATGCAAACTCGCTTAGGGGCTTTCGCGTCAGCCCAGACATAGTCAAGGTTGACGCAGTTGTAGCGGTGACAAAACCGGGTCCGCCTGGTTTTCCCAAAGCCGTCATCGTAGATCACGATCCCCCAGACATACAGGAAACGATCAGTTTCCTCCCACAATTCGCCCGGGTCGGCACTGCCGATTTCACCAACGTTGATGGTTATACCGCCCTGAATCATGTGCCCGGAAGGCGGGATTACGTTTCGCCCCTGGCATTTAGTCTCATCTGGCCAGAAGTCATCCAGTCGCCCATCAACGCTGAACTTGTGTTCAATCAGCCACTTTATGTCTCGGGCGGGCAAGTTGCCGGCGTTGGATATTTTGATTTGCGCCACGCATTGGAATGGCCCCTTATGCCCCGAGAGCCGGGCGCGCCCGCGTTCGTTATGCGCGTGTACGCCATGTGGTTCGACGCTCACGTAGGCGCGTTGGAGAGTTCGGATATCCTCCGCAGCAGACTTGCGGATCCGGCGTGTTTCCCACCAAAGCAGGACTGTGGACAGACCGAGAAGACCAGTGAAGGAGGTCAAAACAAAGGTATAGAGCGCCAGCGGATCGCTTATCGTCCGCTGCCAGATGGATTCGCCACCTTCATCTTTGGGGTCTTTGGCTGCGTCTTCGGCGGCGGCTTGTTGCTGAGTTGGTGGATGGGGTGGCTGAGATGATTCAAGCCACCATGGATCCGCGTGGGCGACGCCACATAGCGCCAGAAAAAATATTATCGTTAATAGGCGGATCGCTGGTAGTAGGGGTTGTCGCGATTGCTGCATGGTTAGGTTGCATGGTCCACATAGGTCGACATGCGGATTTTCACACCGCTATCGAGCGTCTCGTCAAAGCTGAGCAGATAGAGGAATGGTGTTATACGTTGTGGCGGACCGGCAACGGGATCGTAGATGACCGCCCCTTCCAAAACGAGATCAATTTCCTTTTTGGCGAAACGCTCGCCAGCTTCAGCAGGCGCCTTAAATTGTGCATCGCTGACGATGTAGTCTGTTTGCTCTGGCGGGATGTCGATGTTCTCGATGTAGTTGTGGCGACCAGCCCAAATATCACTCTGATCGGAGTAGCGGGAGATAACCCAGCTAGTTTGGATGCGACGAGCTGGCGTTCGACCAAAATTGCCGACTTTCAGATCCACCCACATTTGATATTGCTTGGTGGATTTGCCTGTAGTGACATCGATAAGATACGGGAGTGAGTGAAAGCCGACCTCCACCTTGGTTACGCTGATGTACGCGCGTATTTGCGCTACGCCAGTTTCTCTCGCGACTGCGACGGCATCTTGGGCGGCCTTGGTGGAGGCTTGCATGTCGGCGGATTGCTGGGTGGCGTTCGACTCGATCAAAGTCATCTGGCGCTCACCAGCCAGCCACAAATTCCGGGTGGACAGCCAAAGCGTGCAAGTGAACGCGGCGATTACAATCGTGGCCAGCGTGGTGATAAGCCCGTCGTTCTCGTCGATAGTTTCTTTGATCTCGACGAGGTAATACGCCGCGAGGTTATAGGGAGCGCAGTGTTCCTCGCCGCCCTTTGTCTGCTTGCATATTATTTCTTGAGACCCGGAGGTCCAGGCAGCGACTAGGAGCACGACCAAAAACAAGAAAGGCGCCGCGATTAGTCGCGCCATAGTTGGTTTGTGCATCCCAAAGCCGCCCCTGAAAGCCTAGATGTCTTCCAGTGTTACGCTTTTGCGACCTGTGGCCGCAAGTGAGGCAAGGAAGAAATGCGCGGACATTGTTGCGCGCGCAAGTTTATTGGCAATGCTGGCCTTCGTCTCGTTGAATCCGTGTTCTTTGAGCCGTTCGGCCAGATCGTCATATGTCAGATCGGCGCGCTTTAGCTCCACCTTCAGATGACGTGCGACCCGTTCGGCCCATTCCTTCTCAGTCTTGGCAAATGTCATGCGGTTTCCAATCTCATATTCGGAGACTGGTTATCATATACGAGATTTTCATGTTGATAATGATACCGCATACGATAATGTGTTCTCAGAAACGAGAACACCTGTGGCCCAACAATTCCTCCTCTCTTCGGCAGCAAAGACCCTGAGCCTCGCTCAGGTCTTCCGCATGACCGATGCGGAAGCGGAAACGGTTTTCCGCAAGGTCCGTTGGGCCGAGACGAATGGCGAGCCGGTTTGCCCGTCTTGCGGTGGCGTCGATGCCTACGATTGCCGCCGTCCGAATGGTGCCAGCCGCTTCCGTTGCCGCGCTTGCCAGAAGGATTTCAGCGTCACCTCGGGCACACTGTTCGCTTCGCACAAGCTGCCACTGCGCGGCTATCTGGCGGCAATTGCGATCTTCTGCAATGAGGTCAAGGGCAAGAGCATGCTCGCCATGTCCCGCGACCTGGGCCTGTCCTACAAGGCCGCTTTCGTTCTTTGCCACAAGATGCGCGAAGCGATGGCTGAGGAAATGAAGGGTCGCACCATCGGCGGCGAAGGCAAGATTGCGGAGGTCGATGGCGGCTATTTCGGCGGCTACGTGAAGCCTGCCAACCGGAAGGAAAACTGTATTGACCGCCGGCTTTTGGAAAATCAGAACGGCAAGCGCAAGTCCGTTATCATCATCCGTGAGCGCAACGGCAATTCATTGCCGGCGGTGTTCGGCACGGAAGGCGCGGCGCTGGCTTGGATCAAGTCGCGGATCGTAGACGGCACTGTCGTCAACGCAGACGAAGCCGTCTCATGGAATGGCCTGCATTCCCGGTTCGAAATGAAGCGCATCAACCCGGTATTATGGCGCAAACGCCATAATACCGGGACAGTCGAGCACCGCATCCTCCCGGTAGATCTCATGCTCCGCTTCGAAGTCGCCGGCATCGGAGGCAGCCCAGTGACGATCCAGAGCCGTGGGGATGCCCCAGTCCTCCATGGCAATGTCTTCCATCGCAATCCTCCTTGACCGTCATCGTGGGATGGACCGTCGTAGCACGGTCCATCCCACGGCCGTTAGCGAGAGGTCGCGCGGATCGGCCCTGAGCCCTCAGTCGAGCTTCAGTGCCGCGATTTCGCCCTCGTTCATCAGCGGCACGTAGAGGATCGACTTGCCGTCGGTGCCGATGTCGGCGCTGCCCGGCTTGAAATGCGCCACCGCTTCCGGCGCGCCGCCGGCCTTGTAGCGGTAGAGCGTGCCGGTCATGTAGGCGGTGGCATAAATGGTGTCGCCAACAGCGATGACGCCGTCGAGGTCGGCGAATTTCTGCGCGCCGGGCAGCGGCGAAATCGCCTTGCTGGCGAGATCGATGGCGAGCAGCCCGCCCGGCTCCGCCGTGCTGAAGTCGGGCTTGATGCCCTTGCCCCAGGAGGCGACGATCAGCCTGTCGCCGTCGGCGAAGACGCCGTTGGGCGAAGCCAGCAGCGCATCGCTGACGAACAGCTCCGGCCGGTCGCCATCGACGCGGTAGATCGTGTCGGCCAGCATGTCGCTGACATAGACCTTGCCCGTGTGGTCCGAGGTCATGTCGTTGAGGAAGACGGCATTCGGCACCACGATGCTGGCGATCAGCCTGCCGCTGGCCAGATCGACGACGCGGACCTTGGTGATGTCGGCGACATAGAGCTTGCCGCCCGATATCGCCATGCCCTTGGGCGCGTCCATGCCGTCGGTCCAGTGCTGGGTGATCGTCTTGCCGTCGAGGGACAGCACCGAGAGATAACCATTGCCGTCGGCGGCGCCGGGATTGCCTACGATGTTGGAGACGATGATGCGGTTGTTGGCGGCGTCGAACAGCGCCGATTCCGGCTGTTCGAGGCCCGTGGCGCGCCAGAGCTCACCGGCCTGGGCGGCTGGTGCGGCGGCGATACCGATGGCGACGACAAAGGCTGAGAGGCGGTTCATGGCTGTTCTCCTGTGATGACAGGCCAGAGCTAGGATTTTCGATACTTTTCGGAAAGCCTAATTGCCACTAGTATCAAATATCGATACGAAACCGCTGGCAAGAGGTGCATCCCATGAACGGTCTGATCTTCGAGGCGCTGAAGCGGACGCTGAAGGCCAAGGGCGTCACCTATCGCGAGCTTGCCGAACGCATGGGCGTTTCAGAGCCGACGGTGAAGCGCATCTTCCACGAGCGCAACTGCAAGCTCGACCGGCTGGTGGAGATCTGCACGGCCGCCGGCGTCGAGCTGGAAAACGTGCTCGGCTCGATGAACCGCGGGCCGGGGCCGGTCAACCACATCGCACCCGAGATCGAGCGCCGGCTCGCCGGCCGGCCGGCGCTGCTGTTCATCTTCGTCATGCTGTCGGAAAAGTTCACGCCTGAAGGCATCATGCGTTCACAGGGCCTGAGCGAGGCCTCGATGTTCCTCTATCTGCGCGACCTCGAGGAACTCGGCCTGATCGCGCTCGGCCGGGGTCTTTCGGCAAGGTTGCTGGTCGAGACGCCGATCCAGTGGAATTTCGAAGGGCCGCTGAGGCCGCTGTTCGAGATGACCAACAAGAATTTCATCGGCTGGGCCATCACCCATATCGACAAGGAGGCGACCTTCGTCAGCTTCTCCAGGCGCATGCGGCCGGAAACGGCGGAGATGGTGCGGCGCGAGGCGGAGGAGCTCGCCGAGCGCGCCAAGCTGCTCGCCCATCACGACCAGCATACGACGCCCGAGGACGGGCTCACCGGCTACAAATTCACCTTTGCCTTCGGCGCGACGCCGTTTCCCGCGATCATGCCGATCGGCCCGCACCCGCGCGACGCCGGCGCCCAGCCCGCCGCTCCTGCAAAGGGACGCCGTCCCTTGCCGGCCTGAACAATCATCCCAAGCAGGATTGCATCTGGCGGCTGAGCATGTCGCGCCCGCTCCGGCGGCGCCGACTGTCACCATTCGCCGGCAGCCCGCCGACCGGACGAGCCATGCGACCAGCGATGCCGACCGCGCCCATAGGGCGCGCTGGGATAGAACAGATCCGGCACCAACATTCGTGATAGGATTCGCGCACCGATTTGCCAGACTGTAGAGGACGGCTTGCCGAATGCGTGACACGCCCCCGTGAAATCGAAGTGATCCTATGCCGACCGCACCAACACTTGAACTTCGCCGCTATTCGCGCCTGAAAAATTTGCGGGCGCGGGCAGAACGCCACGGTGCTGCATTGCAGTTCTGGGCGCGTACGGCATCGCTCGCCGTGATCTCCTGCTTCTTTTCATTGATCAGCCGCTGGGATGCTTCGCTGCTCTTCGTGCTGGCGGGCCTCGTGCTGTTCCAGCTCGTCGGCCTGATCCAGTTTCTCTTTGCGCGCCGTCGCACGGCGCGATGGTGGATCGGTTACCTCGTCGGTACGCTGGACATCATTCTGTTGACCGTTCTGCTGGTAACGCCCAACCCGTTTTCCCAGGAGGCCGCGCCAGCCGCGATGCAACTGCGCGAGGGCAGCTTCAAATTCCTGCTGATTTTCGTATGCCTTGGCGCGCTGACCCTTTCGACACGATTGGCGCTCTATCTCGGCGCGCTCGCGGCCTTGACGTGGGCGATCGGGGTGGGATGGGTGATTTCTTATCCGGGAACCGTCATTCCGGCGACGAACCTCTATTCGCTGCCGGTGAAAGAGCGACTGAACCTCTATCTCAACCCCAATTTCGTCGATACATTCGCGCAGGCGACCAACGTGTTGGTCGTGCTGATTATCGGCGCGATCATGGCGCTGGTCGTCTCTCGTTCCCGACGTCTGTCGGAAGACTATGTCAAGGCAGAGCGCGCCCGCGCCAATCTCGCCCGGCATTTTTCGCCCAATGTCGTCGACCAGCTCGCCACCGATGACGAGCCCTTCGGCCCGGTCCGCCGGCAGGATATCGCGGTGCTGTTCGCCGACATTGTCGGCTTCACACACTATTCCGAGGATCATCCGGCCGAAGCAGTGTTCGAACTTCTGCGTCAGTTCCACCGTCGCATGGAGCAGGTCGTTTTCGACCACAATGGCACCGTCGATAACTATATCGGCGATTGCATCATGGCGACATTCGGGGTTCCGCAAGCCAGCCATGACGACGCCACTCGCGCCATCCAGTGCGCTGAAGCGATGGTCGCCGCTCTCGAAGACTGGAATGTGCAGCGGGTGTCCAGGGGATATCCGCCGCTGGACGTTCGGATCGGTGCACAATATGGTGCAGTCGTCATCGGCGCGGTCGGCAGCGAGCGCAATCTGTCCTTCGCGGTGGTGGGCGACACCGTCAACGTCGCCAGCCGTTTGCAGTCGCTCTGCCGGGAGCTTCAGGCGAATATTTGCTTTGGGTCACGACTGATTGAGGCCGCGAAGGCGGAATCGCCCACGGCACGGTTGAATGCGCGCGATCATGGACCGGTGAGCATCCGCGGCCGCGACGAACCGGTCCATGTCTGGGTCGAACGCAGAGCCGAAAGCCAGGGCACTGTCGCGGTCTCGGCATGATGCAGGCCGCCATGTGAAACGCCTGCACCTCGGCCGTATAGGCCGCGCTACAGGGGCATGTCCTGACCTAGAGCAATCCCAGGAAAAGTGTGAAACGGTTTTCCGTCCGGAATTGCGTTAAAACAAAGAGTTAGAGCGGGTTGCCGTTTCCGTGAAACGGTGAACTGCTCTAGGCCGAAGCCATCACGTGTCTGGGACGATTGCTCCAGCCTTTGCGGCTCCGGCGTCTGTGCTTGCCTTGTCGTCCCAGACCATCTGCCGGTAGTCGAAACCATATTCCAGCGTCGGCTTGACGATGCGGAAAAACGGCGACAGGTCGAAGTCGCGCGGCGTGTAGAGCGAGTGGTGGCGAATGTGCAGGATCTCCTTGCGCATATAGCTCGACTGCGCCGACGCGCGGCCCGGCACACGGGTGATCTCGGGCAGGATCGGGTAGTGGATCTCGCCATAGGCCTCGGCGATGAGCGAGGAGCAGATGGCCCGCGTCGGATTGCCGGAGCCGAAGGCCAGCATGCGGCGGCGCCAGCGCACCGGCACCGGCGGCGTCGGGAAGAAGTAGCGCAACATGTCGAAAATGTTCTTGAGGTCGTATCTCAGGCCAAGCTTGCCGATCATGAAGGCGACGACATGATCGCGGTCCTCCGGAGTGAGCCCGCTCGCCCGGCAGATGCGGGTGTTGTAGGTGCGATAGCGCGACAGGGGTACCGCCACGCAGCCTTCGCCGAGCGTCACCTCGATCAGCCGCCGCCGCTCGGTTCCGTCCTCCGGTTCGGCCAGCGCGTCGCCGACATAGAAGGCCGCATGCGACCATGTCGACTGGGTGAGGTATTTGATCGCCGCCGAAATCCTCTGGTTGCCTTCGATCAGCAGAATGTCGCCCGGCTCCAGCGTGCGGCGCAGCGTCTCGGCGTCGGATGGGGTATAGGGCTCATAGCCGGAGGATTCTTGCTGCAGCCGGCCGGCAAGCCAGCGGCCAAGTCGATCCAGAAGCGTGTCGCCGGGCTCGGTCATGGTAGAGCGTGACTAGCACGGCCCGGCGGGGGAGTGCCAGCGCGCCGGCGTTTGGTCAGCCGGCGGAAGCGCTCGTCTCGTCATGCGGCGTCGGGCTGGCCAGGTCGTCGCGCGCCTTGCGGGCCAGTTTGCGTGTCGAGCGCTTGGGGCTGTCGCCGAACAGCTCAGCCGCCTCGGCAAGGCAGGATTTCCTCAGGCGCTTCTCCGAACGCTTCAAGAGCTTGCCGAGAAGCTTTGTGTCCTGGTGCGGCCCCAGCGGCTCGTCGTCCGCCTCGAGCAGGGCGCGCATGACGAACAGGTCATGCAGTTCGCCGAGCCGCTCGCCCAGTTCATCGACCGCCTTGCGCCGCGCCTTGATCGGCGTCGGCCACAGCCGGCCCAGCAGGGACAGGTGCATGCCATGCGTTTTGGCGGCCTTGCGCAAATCATGGAAATCATTGGCTTCGCCGCGCGCGCCGGCCTTGTCGAGCGCCTTTTTGGCGCGGCGCAGAGTGACGCGTGCACCTTCGGCAAGCACGTCGGCCGCCTGTTCCGGCTGGTCGGGCAAGGCGAGGCTTTCGATCCGCTTGATGCCGTCTTCGCAGGCAGCGGTCGCCGCGCCGATCGCTGCTTCGAGGCCGGCGCCTTCATGCAAATCGTGCTGACGGGCGACCAGCCTGTCGCGCACGGCGTCGAGCCCGCCATCGGCGCTCTCCTTGGGAAAAGCCGCCGCCAGCCGGTCGAGGGTCTCGATCAGCGCCGTTGCCTCGCGCGGAGCGGCAAGCAGCGCCGCCACGTTGCGATAGCATTGGTTCTCTGTCGTGCAGAATGTTTCGGCGCCGGAATGAACCAGCCGCAGCAAGGCACGCGCGCTCTTCAGCCGCTTGCGGCATTTGTGCAGCCCCTGTTCCGGCCGGCTGCGCGCCGCATCCAGATGCTGGAGCGCCTTGCCGATCTCCGCGGCAAGGATGCGTCTGACCTCGCCGGTCAGCGGCAGGCGCGGGTCGATGCGAAAGCTCATGCGGCGATCTCCGGTATCCCCCCGAGGGCGAGCGACGCGTTGTAGAATTTCTGCTCGCCTGTCACTTCGCGGCCGAGCCAGTCAGGCAGCATTTCGTCCGGCACATCTTCCGGAGTCTCGAGTTCGGCCACCACAAGTCCCGCGAGTGCACCGCCAAAGACATCGACTTCATAGAGATAGCCGCGATGCCTAACATGGTGACGTGTCTTCTCGATGACACGTCCGATGGCGAAGTCCAGCATTTCCAGGGCATCCGCCAGAGGGATCGGATATTCGTACTCGTCGCGCTCGCGAGCGCCACTGCCGAATTTGAGCGTCAGCTTGGCGGAAGCGCCGTCGCTGATGCGGATGCGGACGGTTCGCCCGGGCGCCGTGGCGAGATAGAACTGGAGGATGCCGATATCCGCCTCGGCCAGCTCCCGCCATGCGGTGCTGGAGACCAGGAACTTGCGCTCGACTTCCTTGCCCATGGCCGCGCACTAAAGCGTTTGGCGCGGGCGATGGCAAGACAACTCCGAACAGAAGTTGACTTTAATCAATCGATTGATTAAAGTACTGTCATGATCAAATTGCCCGACGCCAAAAATTCCCGCCGCGAGACATCTCCGGCGGAGCCTACCCGCGCCGCGCTCGTGCAGGCGGCGCTGAAACTGTTCGGCCGGCAGGGTTTCGATGGCACCTCGACCCGGGAGATCGCGGCCGCGGCGCAGGCCAATATCGGCTCCATCGCCTATCATTTCGGCGGCAAGGAAGGCCTCCGCGCCGCCGTCGCCGACTATATCGTCGAGACTATCCAGGCGGTCGCCTCCCAGGCACTGGCAGCCGGTCAGGCGCCAGCCGGTGGCCGTGCCGCGCCGGCGGGCGATGCGGAGGCGGCGCGCGCGCAGCTTTTCGCGGCGATAGAGGGGATCGTCGGCTTCGTCGTGGCGCAGCCGCGCGCCGGCGAGATCGTGCAATTCTTGCTACGCGAACTGCAGCATCCCACCGCTGCGCTCGACCGCATCTATGAAGGCGTGTTCGAGCCGGCGCATCGCCGGCTATGTCATCTCTGGGAGCAGGCGACCGGCGAGCCGGCCGAAAGCGAGCGGACCCGGCTCACCGTGTTCACGCTGATCGGCCAGGTCGTCTATTTTCGCATCGGCCGCGAGGCGGTGAAGCGCCGCATGGGCTGGCACGACATCGGCGCCGCCGAGGCCGCCAAGGTCGCGGCCGTCACGACGGACAATCTCAGCGCCATGCTGGCCGCCCGAATGGGATCAAAACCCCAAATGGGATCAAAACCCCCAATTGGATCAAAACAATGAGTTTCCTCTGCTCCTTGCCGCTTGCCGCTCAACTCTTCGGCGCCTGTGCGCCCGCCGCTCCGCTCGCCGTCGGCTATGTCGAGGGCGACTATGTGCTGCTGGCGCCGATCGAGGTGGCGCAGGTCGAGACCGTCGCCGTCAAGCGCGGCGATCGCGTCACGCCGGGGGCGACGGTGGTGACGCTGGAAAGCGCCGACGCCAGGATCGCGGTGGCGCAGGCCGAGGCAAGCCTCGCGCAGGCGCAGGCGCAGCTCGCCGATCTGCAGGTCGGCAAGCGGCCGGAAGAGATCGCCGCACTCAAGGCGCAGGTCGACATGGCCAAGGCGCAGGCCGACGACGCCAAGCGCAAATACGACCGCGCCGCCGATCTGTTCAAGCGCGGCACCGGCACCCAGGCCGACTACGACACCGCCTCGGCGACGCTGGAGACCGCCAACGCCCAGGTCGGCCAGGCGCAGGCCAATCTCGCCGTCGGCGGCCTGCCGGCGCGGCCCGAGACGATCAAGGCCGCCGACAATCAGGTCAAGCAGGCGCAGGCAACCCTGCGGCAGGCCGAGTGGCGGCTGTCCAAGCGCACGCTCGCCGCCCCTTCGCCCGGCCGCGTCAACGACGTCATCCGCAATCCCGGCGACACCGCCGGCCCGACCGCGCCGGTCATCTCGATGCTGCCTGACGGCGCGGTGAAGCTCAGCGTCTACATACCGGAGGCCGCCTTCGCCTCGGTCAGGATCGGCAGCCTGCTCAGCGTCCATTGCGACGGCTGCGGCCCCGATGTGAAGGCGCGCGTCAGCTATGTCTCGCCCGATCCCGAATTCACCCCGCCGGTGATCTATTCGCTCGAGAACCGGCAGAAGCTGGTCTATCTGGTCGAGGCGCGGCCGGAGGGCGACGCCGGCCCGCTGCAGCCCGGCCAGATCGTCGATGTCGACCTTGCGGAAACGGCCAAATGAATGCCATCGACGTTCACGGCCTGGTCAAGCGGTTCGGCGACAAGACCGTCGTCGACCATGTGACGATGTCGGTCGCCGAGGGCGAGATCGTCGGCTTCCTCGGCCCCAACGGTTCGGGCAAGACCACCACCATCCGCATCATGTGCGGCCTGCTGACGCCCGACGAAGGCGAAGGCACGGTGCTGGGTTTCAACATCCGCACCGACTCGCTCAGCATCAAGCGCGAAGTCGGCTACATGACGCAGAAATTCTCGTTCTACGAGGATCTGACGATCGGCGAGAATCTCGAATTCGTGGCGCGGCTCTACCAGCTGAAACCGGTCGAGGACTATGTCGCCAGGACGCTTGATGAACTCGGCCTCGCCTCGCGCCGCGACCAGCTGGCCGGCACGCTGTCCGGCGGCTGGAAGCAGCGGCTGGCGCTCGCCGCCTGCATCATGCACAAGCCGAAATTGCTGCTGCTCGACGAGCCGACGGCCGGCGTCGACCCGAAGGCGCGGCGCGAATTCTGGGACGAGATCCATCGCCTCGCCAGCGGCGGGCTGACCGTGCTGGTCTCGACCCACTACATGGACGAGGCCGAGCGCTGCCACCGCATCAGCTACATCTCCTATGGCAAGATGCTGGCCACCGGCACCGTTGAGGAGGTGGTGAAAAACGCCGGCCTGACGACGTTCGTGGTGCAGGGTCCACAGCTCGCCAAGGTGGCCGAAGAGCTGCAGGGCCGCCGCGGTGTCGACCAGGTGGCGCCGTTCGGCGCCACGCTGCATGTCGTCGGTTCCGACAGGAAGAAGCTCGAGGCAGCCCTCGCCGATGTCGAGAAGGAGCACAAGGGCGTGACCGTGGTGCCAGGCGAAACCAGCCTGGAGGACGTCTTCATCCAGTTCATGTCGGGGTCGAAGGACAATATGGCATGAGACAATATGGCATGAACAGCGTCTTCTCCTTCGCCCGGCTCGGCGCGCTGCTGATCAAGGAGTTCATCCAGATGCGGCGCGACCGCATCACCTTCGCCATGATGCTCGGCGTGCCGCTGCTGCAGCTCATTCTGTTCGGCTTCGCCATCAACAACGATCCCAAGGGCTTGCCGACGGCGCTGGTGGCGATGAGCAACGACCAGTATACGCGCGCCATGGTCTCGGCGCTGCAGGTGACGGGCTACTACCATTTCGACCATGTCACCGAGAGCGCCGAAGAGGCGGAGTTCCTGATGGCGCGCGGCGACGTTTCCTTCGTCGTCACCATCCCGGCCGACTTCGCCAGCCGGGTCGAGCGCGGCGACAATCCGCAGATCCTGATCGAGGCCGACGCGACCGATCCCTCGGCCGCGAGCGGCGCCATTTCCACGCTGAGCACGGTGGCGAGCCAGGCACTGCTGCGCGCGCAAGGCATGCAGGCGGCCGCCGCCGAGAATGCCAGGCAGCAGCTGCAGGTGGTGGTGCACCATCGCTACAATCCCGAAGGCATTTCGCAATACAACATCGTGCCCGGCCTGCTCGGCGTCATCCTGCAGATGACCATGGTGATGATGACGGCCATGGCGCTGACCCGCGAAACCGAGCGCGGCACGATGGAAAACCTGCTCGCCATGCCGTCCAGTCCGGCCGAGATCATGCTGGGCAAGGTGCTGCCCTTCCTTGTCGTCGGCGCGGTGCAGGTCGCGGTGGTGCTGGTGGCGGCGAAGCTTCTGTTCGATATCCCGTTCGTCGGCAGCCTGACGCTGCTGTTGTCGTCGGTACTTGTCTTCGTGCTGTCGCTGGTGCTGCTCGGCTACACCATCTCGACCATGGCCCGCTCGCAGATGCAGGCCATGCAGCTCACCTTCTTTTTCTTCCTGCCGTCGCTGCTGTTGTCCGGCTTCATGTTCCCCTATCGCGGCATGCCGGGCTGGGCCCAGGCGCTGGGCGAAATCTTCCCGCTGACGCATTTCCTGCGCATCACCCGCGCGGTGATGCTGAAGGGCGCCGACTTCCATGCCATCGCCACCGAGATCGGCTGGCTGGCCGTGTTCGTGCTGGTGTTCGCGGGCACCGCGCTCTTGCGGTTCAGGCGCACGCTGGACTGACGGGCGCTCGCAGGAAGGTCGCTGAAAGGCTACCCTACGTGCAAGCCTCTTGATTGGATGGCAGCCCGTCGGACCGCGCCGATGGTGGGCACGGCTGAGAGGATAGGGCGATCAGGCGGCTGCCATGATCCCGGCATAGGTGCCGAAATCGACATTGCCGCCGGAAAGCACCACGGCGACACTTTTGCCAGACAGTTCGATCTCGCCCGACGACAGGGCCGCGAGCGCCACGCAGCCGCCCGGCTCGACCACCAGCTTGAGATAGGCCATGGCATCGCGCATCGCCTGTGCGGTCGCCTTATCGGAGACGGCGACGGCGCCGGCAAGGTTTTTGCGGTTGATTTCGAAGGTGATGGCGCCCGGCTCGGCGGTCAGGATCGCGTCGCAGATCGAGCTATGGCCCGGTTCGTTCGAAACCCGGGCGCCGGCGGCGAGCGAGCGGCGCGTGTCGTCGAAATGCTCGGGCTCGACCGCCCAGACCGCGGTGCCCGGCGAGACATCCTTGACCGCCACCGAAATGCCGCTCGACAGGCCGCCGCCCCCGCAGGGGATGACGACGGCGTCGAGGCTGACGCCAAGCGCCCTGGCCTGCCGCATGAGTTCGAGGCCGATCGTGCCTTGCCCGGCAATGATGGCCGGATCGTCGAAGGGCGGCACCAGCACCATGCCCTTGTCGATATAGGGGCGAACCACGCTCATGCGGTCATCGCGAAAGCGGTCGAAGGGCACCACTTCCGCCCCCAGCTTGCGGACATTGCCGATCTTCATCGCCGGCGCGTCCTCCGGCATGGCGATGACCGCCTTGACGCCGAACATGGCGGCCGAAGCGGCGACCCCTTGCGCATGATTGCCGGAGGAGAAGGCGACGACGCCACGGCTGCGCTCTTCCTCGCTCAGCGACGACAGCTTGTTGTAGGCGCCGCGGAACTTGAACGAGCCGGTGCGCTGCAACGTCTCCGGCTTGAACAGGATGCGGCCGCCGAAGCGCCTGTTCAGCTCGGGCGATTCGATCAAGGGGGTTTCGACGATCAGGCCGGAAAGCCGCGCCGCGGCGGCGTGGATGTCGGCAATGCCGGGAGGGGTGGTCATGCGAAGTCCAGCAAAAAGAGGCAGTCTCTTCTCATGATGCCCGCAAACGGCCGTGGCGCACCATCGAAAAAATGTGACCGTTACAAAGTTGGCGGACTGTCTCCGCCGTCGCCGCGATGCCCCGCCGACATCTCGCCGGTTTCACCCAAGCAACGTCCGCTGCCTCTTGGTCCCGCCCAGCTTGCGCCAATTGTTGAAGCGGTGGGTGGCGGCGGCAAAGGAGATCTTCATCTGCTGGGCGACCGAATAGCGCGACTTGCCTTCGTCGAACATGCGGTAGCAGCACTCCACCCCTTCCTCGGTCAGCTTGCCGTCGGGGGCCTTGTTGTGTGGATTGGCGGGGTCGAATTTCTCGATCTGCTGCTCGACCAGGCCCTTCAGGCGCTGCAGATCGGCCTCGATGCTGGCGATGAGATCGAGAACGGGTTTCGGGTCGAAATGCTGGGGGTGCGGCTTCGTCATGCGGGGATCCTCGTTCTTGTCTTAGGTTCAGCTATATAGGGGAATCTTTGCCAATAAGGAAGAAGCGTGGCCGCTCGCACGCTTCAACAATTCTTGAACCCGTGACCCTCAGCGCGATTGACCCGGAGCATGCTAAACCATAGTTTAGAACAATTCTAAACTAGGGTCCTTTCCTCATGCTTTCCCGTGTTTTCGGCTTCGGCCGCCGCTCCTTCGAATCGCTCTCCGAACAGGAAATCCTGGCGCTGGCCATTTCATCCGAGGAAGATGACGGGCGCATCTACCGGGCCTACGCCGACGGGCTGGCGGAAAGGTTTCCGCAATCGGCGAAAGTGTTCGAGGAGATGGCCGAGGAAGAGGACGGCCATCGCGACTCGCTGATCGAGCTCTTTCGCAAGCGCTTCGGCGAGCGCATCCCGCTGATCCGGCGCGAACATGTGAAGGGCTATTATGAGCGCAAGCCCGACTGGCTGGTGAGGCCGCTCGGCATCGAGCATGTGCGCAGCCAGGCCGAGGCCATGGAGCGGCAGGCCTACCTGTTCTATGTCGAAGCGGCAAAGCGCACGACCGATGCCTCGACGCGAAAACTTCTCAATGACCTGGCGATAGCCGAACAGGGCCACGAGACGCTGGCGCAGCGGCTGGAGCAGAAGCACGTGCCCGGCGAGGTGAAGGATGAAGAGGCCGCCGCCGAGCAGCGCCAGTTCATCCTGACTTACGTGCAGCCCGGCCTGGCCGGCCTGATGGACGGTTCGGTGTCGACACTGGCGCCGATCTTCGCCGCTGCCTTTGCCACGCATGACACCTGGCAGACCTTCCTGGTCGGGCTTGCCGCGTCGATCGGCGCCGGCATCTCCATGGGTTTTACGGAAGTGGCTTCCGACGACGGCAAGCTCTCAGGTCGCGGCTCGCCGATAAAACGCGGCATCACCACCGGCGTCATGACATCGGCCGGCGGCCTCGGCCACGCCTTGCCCTATCTCATTCCGCATTTCTGGACGGCGACGGCCGTCGCCGCCGTGGTGGTGTTCTTCGAACTTTGGGCCATCGCCTTCGTCCAGAACCGCTACATGCAGACCCCGTTCCTGCGCGCCGCCTTCCAGGTGGTGCTGGGCGGCGCGCTGGTGTTCGCGGCCGGCGTGCTGATCGGCAACGCGTGAGGGCGGTTCTCCCTTCCCCCACAAGGGCCACAAGGGGGGAAGGAAGAAGGCTTACCCATTCACCGCCCGGCTGTCCGCCGGCGCCTCCTCCCTTTCGGTCAGCCCATAATCCCTCACTACATGCGCGATCCGCAGTCGATAGCCGGCAAAGATTCCGCCGCGGCCGGCCTGCTGCGCCTGCCTGTGTTCTTCGGTGTTGCGCCAGGCCTTCACCGCGTCCTCGTCACGCCAGAACGACAGCGACAGGATGCGGTTCGGATCGGCGAGGCTCTGAAAACGTTCGATCGAGATGAAGCCATCACTGCCGTCGAGCAAGGGACGCAGATTGGCGGCGATGGCGAGATACGCATCGCGCTTGCCCTCGGCAGGCTGCACCTCGAAAATGACGGCGATCACGGCAGCACCAGCTTGGCGTGCGGCCCGGAGACGTGTTTCAGGAACATGCGGTCCTCCTTGAGGATGAATCGTTCTCGCTTGGCGAACTCGTAGTTTGCCTTGCCGGCGGGATCGGCGGCAAGCCGGGCGCGATAGGCTTCATAGGCCGCCAGGCTTTCAATGTTGTAGGCGGCGTAGGCCGTCGTCGCCGAGCCTTCATGCGGAGCATAGTAGCCGATCAGATCGGCGCCGCAGCGCGGAATGGCCTGGCCCCAGTTGCGGGCATATTCCTCGAAGGCGGCCTTGCCGAACGGGTCGATCTCATAGCGGATGAAGCAGGTGATGGTCATGGTCGTCTCCTTGGGTTCCTGCATCGACGCTTCGAGCGCGGTCGAAACGTCATACGCATCGATGTGCTAGGCATTTCCTGTCAGGAGCCATTGTCGCTTGCGTCGCCGGCGCCTTGATCTGACCGGAGAATAATGGCTATCTGACAAGAATGCTTCGATAAGGAACGAACTATGCGTGAAGGACCCGACATCGCCCGCATCGCCAGCCTGGTCGGCGACCCGGCCCGCGCCAACATGCTGAACGCGCTGATGGGCGGCACGGCGCTGACGGCGAGCGAACTGGCGCTGGAAGCCGGCGTGTCGCTGCCGACCGCCTCGTCGCATCTGTCGAAACTGATGGAGGGCGGGCTGCTGACCTTGGCCAGCCAGGGCCGCCACCGCTATTACGGCCTCGCCGGCCCGCAGGTGGCCGGCATGATCGAGGCCATCACCGGTGTCGCCGAGGCTGTCGGCCCGAAGCGCGTGCGGCCGGGTCCGCGCGACGGCGCCATGCGCGTCGCCCGCGTCTGCTACGACCATCTCGCCGGCGAGCAGGCGGTGGCGATGCTCGACCGCCTTGTCGAGAAGGACATATTGCTGCGCGATGACAGGGAGATCAGGCTCGGACCGTCGGCGCCATCGCATTTTGCGGCCATTGGCATCGATGTCGACGCCAAGCCGCGCCGCCCGGTCTGCCGCGCCTGCCTGGACTGGAGCGTGCGCCGCTCGCACCTCGCCGGCACGCTGGGCGCCGCCATCCTCGACAAGATCCTTCTTGAAAAATGGGCGCGCCGCGAAAAGGACAGCCGCGCGGTGATTTTCTCGCCGCCCGGCAAGCAGGCCTTCGAGAAGGTGTTTTTGGCTTAGTTTGCCGGCTCCTCAACCTTCGTCATCCTAGGGCGGAGCAGCCGCAAAGCGGCGTCGCGGAGACCCTAGGATCCATGCCGCGATCTCAGAGCGCCGCAACGGTGCAGAACCTTGCTGCCAGCACGGCGAGGAAGATCGCTGGATCCTGTGCCGCCGTGTTTTTCCTTGGCGTCCCGGCATGGATCCTAGGGTCTGCGCCGCGTCGCTTCGCTCCTTGCTTCGCCCTAGGATGACGAAGTCGGGTAGGCTCACCCCCGCTTCAACGCCTTGGCCTGCTTGAAGAAATCCATCCACGGATCGGCTTCCGCCAGCTGCTTCAGCGTCGTCTTGTCGCCGATTGGGAACGCGTTCGGCGCCAGGCCGGCCTCGATCTCGGCCCAGGTCACCGGCATCGACACGGTGGCTCCTTTCTTGGCGCGCGAGGAATAGGGCGCGACCGTCGTCGAGCCCCTGCCATTGCGCAGATAGTCGACGAAGATTTTCCCGGTCCGCGCCTTCTTCGACAGTGTGGCCGTGTAGCGGTCGGGGGCACCCTGTTCGAGCGCCTTGGCGAAATCATGCGCGAAGGTCTTCACCGCCTCCCAGTCGGCCGATGGCTTCAGCGGCACCAGCACATGGTAGCCCTTGCCGCCCGATGTCTTGACGAAGTTCGGCAGCGACAGCTCGTCGAGCTTGCCCCTTATATCGAGCGCCGCCTCGCGCACCGCTTTCACATCGACGCCTTCATCGGGGTCGAGATCGAAGATGATCTGGTCCGGCTGTTCAAGCTTGTCGATCGTGCAGCCCCAGATGTGGATCTCGACCACACCGTACTGGACGAGCGCCGCGACACCGTCGAAATCCCGCACGAACAGGATTTCCTCGCCATCCGTCGGGTCCTTCATCCGGGCTATTCTGTCGCTCATGCCGGCCGAGGCATGTTTCTGGAAGAAGCGCGGGCCGCCGACGCCGTCCGGCGCCCGCACAAGGCTGAGCGGCCGGTTGACGACGAATTGCTGCATGCGCGGCCAAACCTCGGCGTAATGGTCGAGCAGCCCCTGCTTGGAGATCTTTTCGTCGGGCCATAGCAGCTTGTCGGGATGGGAGAGTTTTACGCTGGTCGTCATGGTCCCGGCGGCGGTGCCCCTTGAGGCCGACTTAGCCTTGCCTGTCGCTGCCTTGGGCTTTTCCTGCACAACGTCCTCCGCCGGCTTGTCCTCGCGCAGCCCCTGGAACGAGGCATGGCGTATTATACGGTCCGACGTCCAGCTGCGAAACTCCACTTCGCCGACGAGCTCCGGCTTGACCCAGACCAGGCCCTTGCCTTTCGGTACGGCCTTGTCGAAAGGCGAAGCCGTCGCCTTCAGCGCGTCCAGCTTCTGCTTTAGCGCGGTGGCGCCCTTGGCGGAGAAACCGGTGCCGACACGGCCGGCATACTGCAGTTTGCCGCCCTCGTAATAGCCGACCAGCAGCGAGCGCAGCCCGCGCCCGGTCTTGTCCGACGGCAGATAACCGCCGATGACGAATTCCTGCCGGGCCGTGCATTTCGACTTCACCCAGGTCGGGCCGCGCCCGCTGCGATAGGGCGCATCGGCACGTTTGGAGACGACGCCTTCCAGCCCCATGCGGCACGCATGTTCCAGCATGATCTTGCCGGGCTCGGAAAAATGGTCGGAGAAACGCACCGCCGCATTTTCCGGCTGCTCGCCGAGCAGCTCCTGCAAGGCCTGCTTGCGCTCGACCAGCGGCTCGCGACGCAAATCCTTGCCGTCGAGCCGCATCAGGTCGAACACGTAGTAGATGAAGCGGTGTGTCCGCTTCGCCGACAGGTCCTGCTGCAGCAGCGCGAAGGACGAGACGCCGCTGTCGGCCAGCACGACGATCTCGCCGTCGACGATAGCGTCGCTGCATTTCAGCGCGGCCAGCTCCACGATGATCTCGCTCCCAAACTTGTCGGTCCAGTCGAGGCCGGTGCGGGTCAAGAGCCGCACTTCCGTGCCGGCGATCTGCGCCTGCATGCGATAGCCGTCGAATTTGACTTCATGCAGCCAGTCCCTGCCCGGCGGTGCATCCCGCTCCAGTGTCGCCAGCTGCGGTTCGATGAAGTCGAGTTTGCGCGCCGCTGCCTTCGCCTTGCCGGCGGCCGGCTTGTTCGAATGCCAGACCTCGGGCTTCTTGCCCTTGGCGGTCTTGCCTTCGCCGACCTCTTCGATCGTCAGGCCCGACTTCACCGATTCCGGCCTCTCCTTCAAAATGTCCTCGCCCGGGCGCGCCGCGGCGTCGTCCGACTTGATCAAGAGCCAGTTGTCGCGCTTTTCACCCGCGCGGGGTTTCAGCCGCACCAGATGCCACAGCCCATGCAGCTTATGGCCGTTGAGCTCGAAACTGAGATGCCCCTTCTTCATCGCCTTGGCCGGGTCGGTCTCCGGCACCCACGTTCCCTCGTCCCAGACGATCACCGAGCCGCCGCCATACTCGCCCTTCGGGATCGTGCCCTCGAACGGCGCATAGTCGATCGGATGGTCCTCGACATGAACGGCGAGCCGCTTCTCATGCGGATCGAGGCTAGGCCCCCGCGTCACCGCCCAGCTCCACAGCACGCCGCCATGCTCGAGGCGAAGGTCGTAATGCAGCCTGGTCGCCGCGTGCTTGTGGATGACGAAGATGCCGCCCGCTTCGCTCTTTTTCGTGCGTGCGACCTTGCCCGCCGGCTCCGACGTTTTCTTGAAATCGCGCTTGGCGTGATATTGTTCGAGGCCGGCCATTGCTTGGTCTCCTCAGGCCGATTTGCGCTTGGGCGCCGCTTTCGGCCTGGCGCGTTTGGCCGCCGGCTTGGCTTTCGCCGATGATGGTTTCGGCGAACCGGAATCCGACGACAGGCTCTTCTTCAGCGCGTCGAACAGATTGACGACATTGGAGGGCTTCGGCGCCGCCTTGGCCTTCGGCGCCTTATGCCCCGCCTTCTTGGCGCGGATCAGCTCGAGCAGCGCGTCCTCATATTTGTCGTCGAATTTCGACGGATCGAACTTGGCCTTCTTCTTGTCGATGATCAGTTCGGCGAGATCGGTCATTTCCTGGTCGGTCTTCACCGCCTTGATCTCGCCGAACACGCTGTCCGGCTGGCGCACCGTATTGTCGTAGCGAAGCGTCGTTAGCACCATGCCCTTGCCGAGCGGTTCGATGACCACGGGCCGTTCGCGTTGATAAAGCACGATCCGCGCCAGCCCGGCCATCTTCTTGCCCGCCATGGCATCGCGGATGACGGCGAATGCCTCTTCCGACACCTTGTCGGCCGGCGCGACATAATAGGGCGTGTCGAGATAGATCTGCTGGATCGAGGCCTTGTCGACGAAACCGTCGAGGCTCATCGTGTGCGAGGATTCGATCTGCACCGCCTCGATCTCGTCTTCCTCGATATGGACGAAATCGCCGTCGTCCAATTCATAACCCTTGATCTCGTCGCCATCGTCCAAGGGCTTGCCGGTTTCGGCGTCGACATAGATGCGCTTCACCGTGTTGCCGGTCTTGCGGTTGAGGATGCGAAACGACACCCTTTCGGTGTGGGTGACGACATTGGTCAGTTCGACCGCGCAGGTCACCAGCGACAGCTTCAGATAGCCTTTCCAGGCTGGACGCGGCGCCATGACAAACTCCTTGCAACGGGTTCAATCCAGAACGGGGCAAAGCCCATTCCGGTTCCGACCGCGCGACAAGGCAAGTCGGCGCCGTTGCGGCGCCGATCCTGCCTGCCATCTCACCTATTCGGCAGCCTGGAGATTGATCTTGCTTTCCGCCATCTCGGTGAGCTTGCGATCGGTCGCTTGCTCTTCCTTGAGATTCTTCGCGAGTACGTTGGCGCAATCGCTGCGGCCGAGTTGCTTGGCCCAGGCAATCAGCGTGCCATAGCGGGTCATTTCGTAATGCTCGACCGCTTGCGCAGAGGCGATCAGGGCGGCGTCCAGGACCTGCTTGTCGGCGATGTCGCCGCTCACCTCGTCAGCTTCCTCGAGGATGCCGTCAATGGCCGGGCAGTTGATCGCCTTGGCCTTGACGCCATGCAGCTCGAACACCTCTTCGACGCGTTCGATATGGCCCTTGGTCTGTTCAAGATGTTTTTCGAAGCCTGCCTTGAGCTGCGCGTTGGTGGCCTTGTCGATCATCTTCGGCAACGCCTTCTCGATCTGCTTTTCCGCGTAATAGATGTCGCGCAACGTGTGCACGAACAGGTCGTCCAGCGTTTTGATGTCCTTCGAAAAGAAGCCCATGGTTCTAGCCTTTCCATTTGCTCTTGCGGTGTTGGTGTACATGCCTGCGGCTTGCAGGCAATATCGGACCGGCCACGCCAGTCCCGACGGTCAACGTCCGCCCTATATGCCGGTTCCTTCCTTTCCTGGCTGAGCAAGGAAATTCCATCGGCCAGCCGGAAGTTGAAACAGAACCGCGCCCAGGCGACACTCAAACGAAACATATGTGATGCAAAAGTCACACTGGCCGGAATGGCGACAAAAGGCGCGGAAACACCCCGAATCAGCCGCATTCCGGCCACGAAGCAACGGGTTTTCGACCAGATATTAACATCGTGTTCACCGACTATTCACGCCTCGATGCTATCCTTCACGCAATTCGGAAGGGACATCCGAAAATCGGGACAGGGACAGGGTAAATGAACTTCCTAACGCACCTCATCGGCTACGCCGCCGCCATCCGCGAATTCGTCGCGCCGACCTATCGGCCCGAGCGCTATTACATGCGCGGCCCTGGTCCGGCTTGCGCCCGTCGCGGCACGTCGCTGGGCGCGCACTGACCATGACGTTCGAGAGCCGCCACAACAGCCGCATCTGCAGGCCGGACACCACGACCCGCGCCACCACTTATCGTTCCGAGCGCCCGGCTCCGAGCGACAGGCGCCGTGCGACATCGCCACGTCTTTGATCCCGCTCCCGGCTGGCCTGGTGTCCCAGGACACGAGCAGCCGAGGCCCGCGTGACCGATCTTTCCCAGTCAAGTCCGCCCCAATCACGTCTGGCCAAGCCCAGTCCTCCGGCTGAACCATCTTTCGATGCCAGCCATCCGCTGATCGTCTTCGATGGCGTCTGCGTGCTGTGCTCCGGCTTCGTGCGCATGGTGGTGAGAGGCAGCCACGCCATGGCTGAGATCAATCCGGCAAGGCCGCGATCGCGACAATTTCAATGACGATGTCGGCTTGAGCCAGCGCGGCGACGCCAATCACCTCCGAGGGCGGCGGGTTGTTGTAACTGCAGTGCTTCGGGCAATGCTCGGCAAAGAACGCGTCCAGAACGTCCAGGCGAAAATTGGCAGAGCTGAGAACGCCGCCGTCGGGAAATGGTCCTCTGACGAAGAAGGTCAGTTTGACGAGGTGTTCAAGCGCGGTGCCCAGCTCCTCCAGATCGGCTTTGATGTTGCCCAGAACCTCGAGCCACTGCGCCGCCGCATCGCCAGCGAAACGACCGCCCTGCTTGCCGGCCGGATCGTAGTCGGCGGCAGTCGCCGTGTTTCCACAAAGGTAGACAAATCCCTTCGCGCCGGTGACAACTGTCCCCTTGCCCCACGGCATCAACCGGCCGCTTTTGAATTTCTTGTGGGTCACGAGTTCCATTGCTCATCTCCCATCCCTGGCGTGACGTGCCTGGATCACAAAGGATAGTGCGGCGGGGCGTCATTGCCAGCCGCCGCGGGCCGTTTGGCGAAACCTGGTCCTTGCGAAAGCGCGTGACGAAGTCGAAAGTTTTTTGCTGCGCCTTGTCGAAATCGGTCGACGCCGCGCGACATACGTCTGGCCCCGCAAGGACGCGGCCTTCGAAACACGGGAGAAGACCCATGCGATACATGCTGATGATCAACAATAGCGAAGCCGCAATGGCGGCCATGCCGATCGAGAAGGCCCAGCAGATGAGCGCGGCCTATAACGCCTATACCGATGCGTTGAAGCAATCCGGCGCTTGGCTGGCCGGCGAACGGCTGCGCCCGACCCAGGCGACCACCTCGGTGCGGATCGCCGACGGCAAGACCAACGTGATCGACGGCCCCTATGCCGACACCAAGGAGCAGCTTGCCGGCTTCTACATGATCGAGGCGGCCGACATCGATACCGCCATCGAATGGGCGGCGCGCTGTCCAGCGGCCAGCACCGGCACGGTCGAGTTGCGGCCGATCTGGGAAATGGCCGATTACATGCCCAAGCAATGACGACGTGCCAAGAAATGACCATGTGATGGACAGTCGCCCGGAGATCGCCCGGGCGGCCGCCGAGGCCGCCGCCCGGCAGAGCTATGGCAAGCTGGTCGCCTGGCTCGCGGCGCGCACGCGCGACGTGACCGCGGCCGAGGATGCGCTGGCCGACGCCTTTGCCGCCGCGCTCGAACGCTGGCCGAAATCGGGCGTGCCTGAAAAGCCGGAAGCCTGGCTGCTCGCCGTGGCGCGGCGGCGGCGGGTCGATGCGGTTCGCCGGCGGCTCACCCGCGAGGCGGCCCGCGATCATCTCAAGCTGATTGCCGAGGAGATGGAGGCGCGCATGACCGACGAAGAGCTGCCCGACGAACGGCTGCGGCTGATGTTTGCTTGCGCGCATCCGGCGATCGAACCGGGCGTGCGGGCGCCGCTGATCCTGCAGACCGTGCTGGGTTTCGATGCCGCGACGATCGCTTCCGCCTTCCTGGTCTCGCCGGCAACGATGGGCCAGCGCCTGGTGCGCGCCAAGACGCGCATCCGCGAAACCGGCATTCCGTTCCGTGTGCCGGAACGGGCCGAACTCGGCGAACGGCTGGGCGCGGTGCTGGAGGCGATCTACGCCGCCTTCGCCGAAGGCTGGTCCGATCCGGCCGGCACCGAGACGCAGCGCCGCAACCTCGCCACCGAAGGCATCTGGCTCGGCCGCCTGGTGGCGACGCTGATGCCGCAAGAGCCGGAAGCGCTTGGCCTGCTGGCGCTCATGCTGTTTGCCGAGGCCCGCCGCGCCGCCCGGCGCAGTGCCGAAGGCGACTTCGTGCCGCTGGCCGAGCAGGACTGCGACCTGTGGGACCGTGCCCTGATCGACGAGGCGGAGATGCTTCTGTCCCATGCCGCGGCGAGTGGTGTGGTCGGCCGCTACCAGCTCGAGGCGGCCGTCCAGTCCGCCCACGCGGCGCGACGGCTCACCGGCCGCACCGACTGGCCGGCGATCCGCGCGCTCTACGACGCGCTGTTTTCGATCGTCGGTTCGCCGGTGGTGGCCATCAACCGCGCGGTGGCGCTTGCCGAGACGGAGGGCGCCGTGGCGGGGCTGGCGGCGCTTTACGTGCTGGGCGACGACAAGCGGCTCAATGAATATCAGCCCTATTGGGCGGCGCGGGCCGGCCTCCTGGCCAGGCTTGGCCAGGTACCGCAGGCAACCGAGGCCTATGACCGGGCGATCGGCCTCGAACGCGATCCGGCGGTGCGCCGCTTCCTGCAAGGCAAAAGGGCGGCGCTGCGAAACTGACGTTCAGCCCGGCCACATCTCATGCGAGGTGTTGAGCGCCTTCAGCAGCGGATGGTCGCGCAGCCTGGCCCAGAGACGTTCAATATCAGGCCATGCCGCCCGCGCGCTGTCGATGTTGGGATGCCAGGCCACCAGCATGACGAGATAGATGTCGGCCAGCGACATCTGGTCGCCAACCAGCCAGTCACGCCCCTTCAGAGCGCTGTCCAGAACGGCGAAGCCGCGGTCCATCTCGGCGATTGCCGCCTGCTTGACGGCCTTCGTGCCGTCGGCGTCGGTCGTGTAGCGATGGGCGTAGTAGAACCGCAGCACCGCCGGGTAGAGCACCGACGACATGAAGGCCATCCAGCGCAGGAAATCGGCGCGGGCGGGCGCATCGACCGCCGGCGCCAGGCGGGCCTGCGGATGGCGCTCGGCGAGCAGGATGCAGATCGCCGCCGATTCGGTCATCGAGCGTCCGTCCGGCAAGGTCAGCACCGGCACCTGGTTCAGTGGGCTGATGTCGAGGAAAGCCGGATCGGGCCGCTCGGACTTCGGCACGTCGATCTGTTCGAACGGCGCGTTGGCCAGCGCCAGCGCTGCCTCGACGACGAAGCCGCCGCTGCCGGGACGCGTATAGAGCTTGTACATGAATTTCTCCCCTGGCCCGTGCAAAGCGGACCGGGCGATATGACCCGGAAGCAGGGTTCTGCTCAAGCCGGGTCACAGGCGCCACGGGAGGATTTTTCAACGGGCCAGCAACGCAAGGCGGCCCGTCGATGGGGGCTGACCTAGGCCCCCAGCCCCTCGAACAAGATCGTCGACAGGTAGCGTTCTGCGAAATCGGGGATGACCACGACCAGGGTCTTGCCCTTGTTCTCCGGCCGCGAGCCGACGACGATTGCCGCCTGCAGCGCCGCACCCGACGAGATGCCGACCGGCACGCCTTCGAGGCGGGCGACGAGGCGGGCATTGGCGACCGAATCCTCGTTGGAAACCTTGACGATCTCGTCATAGATCGTGGTGTCGAGGATCTTTGGCGCGAAGCCGGCGCCAATGCCCTGGATCTTGTGCGGGCCGGGCTGGCCGCCCGACAGCACCGGCGAGGCTTCCGGCTCGACGGCGACGACATGCACGGATGGCTTGAGCTTCTTCAGCACCTGGCCGACGCCGGTGATGGTGCCGCCGGTGCCGATGCCGGCGACGAAGATGTCGACCTCGCCCTGCGTGTCGTTCCAGATCTCCTGCGCTGTCGTCTTGCGGTGGATTTCCGGATTGGCCGGGTTTTCGAACTGCTGCGGGATGACGGCATTGGGGATCGTCGCGGCCAGCTCGTCGGCCTTGGCGATGGCGCCTTTCATGCCTTTCGGACCTTCGGTCAGCACCAGTTCGGCGCCGAGCAGCGCCAGCATCTTCCTGCGCTCGACCGACATCGTCTCGGGCATGGTCAGGATCAGCTTGTAACCCTTGGCGGCGGCGGCGAAGGCGAGCGCGATGCCGGTATTGCCCGAGGTCGGCTCGATCAGCGTGGTCTTGCCGGGCGCAATCTTGCCGGCCGCCTCGAGCGCCTCGATCATCGCCACGCCGATGCGGTCCTTGACCGAGGCGATCGGGTTGAAGAACTCGAGCTTGGCGACGAGATTGGCGACGACGCCCTTCTCCTTGGCGAGTTTGTCGAGCCGGACCAGGGGCGTGTCGCCGATCGTGTCGGTGATGGAACTGTAGATGCGGCCGCGGCCGGGGACGCGGGCGGAGGTGACTGGCTTGTTCATTGGTTTCGCTCCCAGGATTTCAGGCAAGTGGCATTGCAGCCGGCAAGATAAGGCTTTCAGCCGCGCAACATAAGCTGTTGGCCGGAAATATCCGAGTGGGGCCCGTGTCTAAAACGCCCATGTCCCGGAAAAGCATTTCACCGGGAAGCCTGCCCCCGGAATGTTTTGGCTGAAAGCATGCTATTGGCGGGCCGCGATCGCCGCCGCCGCGCCCACCATGAAGCCAGCGGCGGTGCGGTTCAGCAGCTTCAGCGCGCGCGGCGATTTCAAGAACCAGCGCGCCTTGGCGGCGAGCGCCAGGTAGGGAACCAGCACGACGAACAGCACGACCACCGTCAGCGCGGCGAGAATGCCGTAATCGGCCAGCGTAATGGTCTTCAGGTCGACGATGGTCGGCGTGATCGCGAGGTAGAAGATCATCGTCTTCGGATTGCCGAGCGTGACGGTAAGGCCGGCGATGAAACTCGACACCAGCCCGCCCTTGCCCTTCCGGGCCTCGACCGTTTCGGGCGTGATGCCGGCGGTCCAGAAGCGCCAGCCCAGAAATGCCAGATAGGCAACGCCGGCCCATTTGATAGCCAGGAACACCATGCCGAAGGTCTGCGCCACGAAGGCGAGGCCGAGCACCACGGCGGTCAGATAGGTGAGGTCGCCCAGCATCAGGCCAAAGGACATGGCCAGCGACGAGCGAAAACCGGAGCCGAGCGCCCGCGCGACAAGCGCGGTGACGCCGGGGCCGGGAATGGCGGCGGCGATGCCGAGGGCGGCACTGTAGGCGAGGAAGCCGGTGAGGGTCATGGATAGGTCCCAGATTGAAGGGCCATATTGCATACATCCGAATGGAATTGAATTTCCTGAGGATTGGATTTGATTGCACCAGACAGCGCGGTCTTCGCCCTATAAGGCCCCCCTCATCCGGCCGCTTCGCGGCCACCTTTGCCGGGGCGAGTCACGGGCCTCGCCCGTCCTTCGGACCCCCGTGGGGAGAAGAGAAAGGCGCCGGCGCCAACAAGCTCCTGTCCCCGAGGGGGAGAGGTCGGATTGCCCCGAATTGCCCTTCGCAATTCGATTGGCAATCCCGGGTGAGGGGGTCTGCATTGTCCAGCAGGATCAGGAACGGCCGCCGTCATAGGTCACACGCCAGATCGTACCGTTGCCGTCCTCGGTCATGATCAGCGCCCCGTCATGGGCCACCGCCACGCCGACCGGCCGGCCCCAGACCTCGCCGTTGGAAACGACGAAGCCGGTCATGAAATCCTCATATTCCCCGGTCGGCCTGCCGTCCCTGAACAGCAGGCGGACGACCTTGTAGCCGGTCCTGTTGCCGCGATTCCACGAACCGTGCAGGGCGACGAAGGCATCCCCCCGGTATTCCCTGGGAAAACCGCTGTCGGCGGGCAGGTCCTTGCGGTCGTAAAAGGTGATGTTGAGCGGCGCCGAATGCGCCTGCATCAGCACATCGGGAATGGTTGCCTTGCCGGCGAGGTGGGGCCGCGCGCCCTTGTGACGCGGGTCCTCGTGGTTGCCGATATAGTACCAGGGCCAGCCATAATACGCGCCGTCCTTGACCGAGGTGGCGTATTCGAACGGCACATTGTCGCCCAGCGCGTCGCGCTCGTTGACGACGCACCACAGCGCCCCGGTCGCCGGCTGGATGGTCATGCCCGAGCAGTTGCGCAGGCCGGTGGCGACGATGCGGCCGTTCTTGCCGTCCGGATCGAAGGCTTGCACGTCGGCGCGCCCCTCTTCGGAGCCCCAGCTTGCGCCGAGCGGCTGCGATGTCACCCACGCGTCGAGGCCGCCATCCGGCGCCTTGCCCATGTCCTCGGCGACGTTCGAACCGGAGCCGACCGACAGATAGAGCGTCTTGCCATCCGGCGAAAAGACGATGTCGCGGGTCCAGTGATGGTTCGAGGGAATGTTGGCGACGATGATTTCCGGTTCGCCGGATGCCTTCAGGTCGCCACTGCGGTAGGCAAAGCGCACGATGCTGTCGCTGTTGGCGACATAGACCCATTGCGGATCATCGCCCGGCGGGTAGAAGGCAATGCCATAGGGCTGGTTGAGATTGCCGGCGAAAATGCGGTCCTCGGCGGGCTTGGCGCTGTCCTTGGCCAGGCGATAGACGCGGATCTGGTTGGCTTCGCTGTCGGCGACGAACAGGTCGCCATTGGGTGCGACGCGCACGGCGCGCGGATTGTCGATGCCGGAGGCGATCAGTTCGGCCGAAAAACCCGGCGGCAATTGCGGCTTCGCGCCCGTCGGCATGTCGGCAAGGCCGGCGCTGTTCGACACCGACTTGGTGACGTAAGGCTTCGGCAGGTCTTCCGGCTTGATCAGGCGGCGCACGCCCGGTCTGTCGGCACGCCAGTCGCCGAAGGCGGCCGCGCCCTTCAGCACCGGCTGGTCCGCCTGCTGGGCGAATGCCGCGCCTGTGAGAAAGAGGGCGGGGATCACCAGTCCGGCCAATCGGATCATCTTGTCCTCCATCTGGTCGCGAAGGAAACCAACGGCCGGCTTGTCTCCGGGTTCCGCCTCACTCGACCTGATGAGGAAGCGAAAGTCCGGCTTTATGTCCCGGCCGCGTAAAAATCGTCGTCGAGGCGTTTTTCCAGCGCGACGAGATCGGCCGGCAGCGGCAGGCCCATGGCGCGCATTTCCCGCAATTTCTCGCGCAATTGTTCCTGGATTTCGTGCTGGTCTTCCGGCTGGTTGACCATCTCCTCCAGCAGCAGGCTGATCCGGGCCTTGAGTTCTTCGAGCGCCATTCTTTTTCTCCTTGCTGCCCGTTTCGATCTTGGCACTAAGGTGCAGAGCTTCAGGTCAGGCCGAGCCGAAAATGGTCGATACCGAGAACCGGAGCGTACTGGTCGTACGCGAGTACCGGAAGCGCAGGTATCAGCCATTCGCAGGCCGGCATCACCCGAATATCCACACCTTAGCGCAACATGCGCGATATCAACTGCGCCGTATAATCGACCATCGGCACGATGCGGGCGTAGTTCAGCCGGGTCGGGCCGATGACCCCGAGCGCGCCGACGACGCGGGCGTCCTTGTCGCGATAGGGCGCGACAACCAGCGACGAGCCCGACAGCGAAAACAGCTTGTTTTCCGACCCGATGAAGATGCGCACGCCCGATCCCTGCTCGGCGAGGTCGAGCAGCTGGATCAGCCCGTCCTGCGTTTCCATGTCCTCGAACAGATGCCGCAGCAGCTCGATGTCGGCCTGGGCGGTGACGTTTTCGAGCAGGTTGGCGCGGCCACGCACGATAAGCCGTGCCGGCAGGCCGCTTTCGGCGCCCGCCCACACCGCCAGGCCTTTCTCGACGAGGTCCTGCGACAGCGTGTCGAGGGCCGCTCTCGTCTCTTCCTTGATGCGGGCGATTTCGGTGCGCGCCTCCGCCAGCGTACGGCCGCGAATATGGGCGTTGAGGAAATTCGAAGCCTCGTGCAACTGCGAGACGGTGATGCCCGCCGGCAGCTCGACGACGCGGTTCTCGACGTCGCCATTTTGCGACACCAGCACGGCGAGTGCCTTGGTCGGCTCGAGCTGGATGAATTCGATATGCTTCAGCGCCACCTCGTTCTTGGCGGCCAGCACCAGGCCGGCGCCGCGCGACATGCCCGACAGCATCTGGCTGGCCTCGGTCAGCATGTGCTCCAGCGTCGCGCCAGAGCCTGAGGCCCGCACCTGCGCCTCGATGGTGCGGCGCTCCTCGTCGGAGAGGTCGCCAAGTTCCATGAAGGCATCGACGAAGAAGCGCAGGCCGGCCTGCGTCGGCAGCCGTCCGGCCGAAATGTGCGGCGCGTAGATCAGGCCGAGATGCTCGAGGTCGCTCATCACATTGCGGATGGTGGCCGGCGACAGCGAGGACGGCAGGATGCGCGACAGGCTGCGCGAGCCCACGGGCTCGCCATCCCTGAGATAGGAATCGACGATGCGCCGGAAGATGTCACGAGAGCGCATGTCGAGTGATTGAAGTGCGAGCGGCTGCGAACCCGGATCGATTGCCTTGGTCATTCGGCCAAAAACCTCCGTCCTCAGGATATAGACTTCGGCACGGTGGGCGCAACCGGTCTCTGTATCGGATCGCCCGGTCCGTTTTCCTTTGCGCGCTGCCCCCCATGCGGCTAAAAGCCGGCCACGATTCCGAAAAATGACTGGGAAAGAAGCCTGAATGCGCCCCTCCAAACGCCAATTCGACGAAATGCGCGCCATCTCCTTCGAGCGCGGCGTCTCCAAGCACGCCGAAGGTTCGTGCCTGGTGAAGTTCGGCGACACCCATGTCCTGTGCACGGCGAGCCTCGAGGAGAAGGTGCCGGGCTGGATGCGCAATTCCGGCAAGGGCTGGGTGACGGCCGAATATGGCATGCTGCCGCGTTCGACCGGCGAGCGCATGCGCCGCGAGGCCTCCGCAGGCAAGCAGGGCGGCCGCACGCTGGAAATCCAGCGCCTGATCGGCCGCTCGCTGCGCGCCGTGGTTGATTTGCAGGCGCTGGGCGAGCAGCAGATCACCGTCGATTGCGACGTCATCCAGGCCGATGGCGGCACTCGCACCGCCTCGATCACCGGCGGCTGGGTGGCGCTGTACGACTGCCTGCGCTGGATGGAAGCCCGGCAGATGGCCAGTGTTTCGAAGGTGCTGAAGGACCATGTCGCGGCGATTTCCTGCGGCATCCATGACGGCCAGCCGGTCATCGACCTCGATTATCTCGAGGATTCCGCGGCCGGCACCGACGCCAATTTCGTCATGACCGGCAAGGGCGGCATCGTCGAGATCCAGGGCACGGCCGAGGGCGAGCCTTTCTCGGAAGACCAGTTCGCCGAGTTGATGGGCCTGGCCAAGAAAGGCATTTCGCGGCTGGTGAGTTTGCAGCAAATGGCGGTGGCGTAGGTTTTAGATGCCGAGCCCAGGCACCCCCCTCTGGCCTGCCGGCCATCTCCCCCTCAAGGGGGGAGATCGGATGTCATCTCGGCCTTCGCCAATTTCCGGCGTTGCAAGATGGGCGGCGAGATTGAGGCTGCTGATCTCCCCCCTTGAGGGGGAGATGCCCGGTAGGGCAGAGGGGGGTGCCTCGTGACACCCAATGCAATTTTGGAATCAGCGCTCTATGTGACTGATCTCAACGCGGCCGAGCATTTCTACACCGACATCCTCGGCCTCACGTTCCTCGGCAAGGTCGACGGCAGGCATCTTTTCTTTCGCTGCGGGCCGGGCGTGCTGCTCATCTTCAACGCCGAGGCAACCAAGATCCCGCCGGCGCCGGATGCCCGGCTGCCGGTGCCGCCGCACGGCGCGGTCGGCGAAGGTCATCTCTGCTTTGCCGCCAGCGCGGATGAAATCGTGGCTTGGAAAGCGCATCTCGAGGCGAAGAAGATCGCCATCGAAAGCGAATTCGAATGGCCGCAAGGCGGCCGTTCGCTCTATATACGCGACCCCTCGGGCAATTCGATCGAGTTCGCCGAGCCGAGAATCTGGGGCCTTTGATGCATACACTTGATGGCAAGAAGATCGTCGTCGCCAGCCACAATGCCGGCAAGCTGCGCGAATTCGCCGACCTGATGGGGCCCTTCGGCTTCGAGGCGAAGTCGGCCAAGGACTACGGTCTGCCGGAACCGGACGAGACCGGCACGACCTTCGAGGAAAACGCCTACATCAAGGCGCTGGCCGCGGCGAAGGCGACCGGCCTGCCGGCGCTGTCGGACGATTCCGGCCTCTGCGTCGACGCCCTCGACGGCGCGCCCGGCGTCTACACCGCCAACTGGGCCGAAACCCCTGACGGCAGCAGGGACTTCGCCATGGCCATGCAGCGCACCGAAGTGGCTTTGCAGGAAGTCGGCGCCGCCTCGGCCGAACGGCGCAAGGGCCGCTTCGTCGCCGTCATTTGCCTGGCCTTTCCCGACGGCGCGGCCGAATATTATCGCGGCGAGGCCGAAGGCACGCTGGTCTGGCCGCCGCGCGGCGAGCTCGGCTTCGGTTACGACCCGGTGTTTTTGCCCAATGGCTTCGACAAGACGTTTGGCGAGATGAGCGCTGAGGAAAAGCACGGCTGGAAACCCGGCCAGCCAACGGCGCTCTCACATCGCGCCCGCGCCTTCCAGAAATTCGCCCAAGCACGGTTGGATCTGCCTAGATTGGGCTCGGCATGACCGGACCTGGCATGATCATGCCGCTCGACCGCAGCCCCGGCTTCGGCGTCTACATCCATTGGCCGTTCTGCGCGGCCAAGTGCCCCTATTGCGACTTCAACAGCCATGTCCGCCACCAGCCGGTCGACCAGGAGCGCTTTGCCGCCGCCTTTGAGGCGGAACTGGCGACGATGCGTGAGCGGACCGGGCCGCGCGAGGTGACCAGCATTTTCCTCGGCGGCGGCACGCCCTCGCTGATGAAGCCGGAGACGGTGGCCAGGGTTCTGGACGCCGTGGCGAAGAACTGGACGGTGCCTGACGGCATCGAAGTGACGCTGGAGGCCAACCCGTCCTCGGTCGAGGCCGAACGCTTTCGCGGCTATCGCGCGGCCGGCGTCAACCGCGTCTCGCTCGGCGTGCAGGCCCTGAACGACAAGGATTTGCGCTTCCTCGGCCGGCTGCACAATGTCGACGAGGCGCTGCACGCCATCGGGCTCGCGCGCGAAATCTTTCCGCGCCTGTCCTTCGACCTGATCTACGCCCGGCCGGGCCAGACGCCGGAAGCCTGGGCGGCCGAACTCGAACAGGCCATCGGCCACGCCGCCGACCATCTGTCGCTCTACCAGCTGACCATCGAGGAAGGCACGCCCTTCCACGCCCTGCATGCGGCAAAGAAATTCGCCATTCCCGACAATGACCACGCCGCCGACCTCTATGCTTTGACGCAGGAGATCACCACGGCGCACGGCCTGCCGGCCTATGAGATTTCCAACCACGCCCGGCCGGGCGCGGAAAGCCGGCACAATCTGACATATTGGCGCTATGGCGAATATGTCGGCGTCGGCCCCGGCGCGCATGGCCGCTTCGTCGAGAACGGCCGACGCACGGTGACGATCGCCGAGCGGATGCCGGAGACCTGGGCCAACCTCGTCGAGGCCAAGGGCCATGGCGTCACCGGCGGCGAGATCCTGACACGTTCGGAAGAGGCCGACGAATTCCTGCTGATGGGGCTGAGGCTGGCCGAAGGCATCGACCTTTCGCGCTACGAAGCCTTCTCCGGCCGCGGCCTGTCGAGCGCGCGGCTGTCGGTGCTGCAGGGCGAGGGACTGGTGGCGCCGATCGGCAACGCCCGCCTGCGCGCCACGCCGGCCGGCATGATCGTGCTCGACGCAGTGGTGGCCGATCTGGCGCGATAGCTAAGGCCAAATGGTGGACTGTGGTGGACGATTTATCCACTCGATCAAGGATGCTAGAAGTTCGGCTTGCTTAGCCGAAGGCGTCGCGCCGCATCCAATATGGGTCTGCCATGAAGTTCCTGATCCACGAGACGTTGCGGACATTGAACACGGACGATGTGTTCGAGTTTGGATTAACCGAGATATCGAGATCTCCGGAACATGACGATCTCTTTGAGGCTGAGGCGATCTTCATCAGAAACACGAAGGTCACATCCAAATTAAAATTGACCCACTTGAGCGAATTTAACGTTGTCCTTAGTTTCATAACGTATATCGGAAGTAAGCTTCGAGGAATTGCCAAGGATAATTTTGTAGAGTTTGATTTGAATGGACTGACGTTTGATCAGTACATCCCCATGAGCAAAAATCTGCGTGAGATCTGGGATGAGTAATCGGTGAAAAAAACGTTCTCTTCGTCTGCAGCCAGAACCGCCTGCGCAGCCCGACCGCCGAGCAGGTGTTTTCAACGCGCCGGGATATCGAAGTTGCGTCGGCCGGCACCAATCATGATGCCGACACGCCGCTGACGCATGAGTTGGTCGCCTGGGCCGACATCATCTTCGTCATGGAAAAGGTGCACCGCACCAAGCTGCAGAAGAAATTCAAGACGAGCCTGAAGCAGGCCCGGGTCATCTGCCTCGATATACCGGATAGTTATGAATTCATGGATATCGAGCTGATCGACCTTCTGAAGGCGCGCGTTTCCCGCTATCTGGTGTGACCCAGACGAAGGCAGAGCGGTCTCGGCCAGTCGCGCTTGTCAGGCGTCGTGCTTGAAACGGCGCTTGCCGCGATCCTTCTCGGCATGCGCCTCTCCGTTGCGGGCCGGTTTGGCGTCGGCCTTTTCGCGGCGAACGCTGTGCTGGTCGTTCATCGGATGTGGCGGCACGCCTTCCCTGGCGCTTTTCGTTTCAAGACGGGTGATGAAGATATCGAAGCGATTGGGCATCGTCCGGTCAGTGCTCCGTCGTGCTGTCTGGTTGGTTGTCGGAAAGCCTGACATTCGTCGGCAGGGCGGTTGTCGCCCGCTCGGTCAGGCTGGTGTCGGTCTTGGCAGGCAGGCGCTTGTCCCTGGCGGCGGCAACGCGCTTGCGGCCGGCATAGTAAGGCTCGAAAGCGTCCTGTATCTTCAGGCTGTCCATCCTGTCCTCCCTTTAGGAATCAGGGGCTAAATCTGCCAATGCCGGTTTGGTTCCCTACTGTGGCGAAGGCATGGCGATCACCTTACATCGGCGTGAGCTTTTGCAAGCCTGCGCCAGCCATGCCAAACAAGATTTGGCAGGCCAACAGGGCTGAATGGAGACGGCATCAGTGACCGACGAGACGGGCAAGCGCATCTATGTGGTCGGGCAGGCCGAATTTCCCACCCGGCCGCTCGAGCCGGCGCTCTATCTGGTGGCGACGCCGATCGGCAATCTCGCCGACATCACGCTGCGCGCGCTGGAGACGCTGGCCGCCGCCGACATCGTCGCCTGCGAGGACACCAGGGTGTCGCGCGTGCTGCTCGACCGCTACGGCATCCGCCGCCGCACCACGGCCTATCACGAGCACAATGCCGGCGAGGCCGGGCCGAAGCTGATCGCGGCGCTTCAGGCCGGCCAGAGCGTGGCGCTGATTTCCGATGCCGGCACGCCGCTCGTCTCCGATCCCGGCTACCGGCTGGTCGGCGAAGCAATCGACCAAAGCATTCGCGTCGTGCCGATCCCCGGTCCGTCGGCGCCACTGGCCGCGCTCACCGCGTCAGGCCTGCCGTCCGACGCTTTCCTGTTCGCCGGCTTTTTGCCGGTGAAGACTGGGCAGCGGCTGACGCGGCTGGAGGCACTGAAGGCGGTGCCGGCGACGCTGATCTTCTTCGAATCGCCGCGCCGGTTGGCCGAATCGCTCGGCGCCATGGTCGAGGCGCTCGGCGGCGAGCGCAAAGCCGCAATCGGCCGCGAATTGACCAAGACCTTCGAGGAAATGCGCACCGGCACGCTGCGGGCGCTGGCCGACCACTATGCGGCCGCCGACACGCCGAAGGGCGAGATCGTCGTCTGCATCGGCCCCGCCGAGGCCAAGGCGGACGAGCCCGAAGACATTGACCGCCTGCTTTTGTCGCTCGCCGCCGAAATGCCGGCCTCCAAAGCGGCGGCGGAGGCCGCGAAGATGACCGGCGGCCAGAAACAGGCGCTTTACCGGCGGCTGCTGGAACTCAAGGACACCTCAGGAGAAGGCGACGGTGGCTGAGCGCCCGAGCGCCAACCGCCGGAAAGCCTATCGGCGCGGCCATCGCGGCGAGTGGCTGGCGGCTGCCGCGCTGATGCTGAAGGGCTACCGCATCCTCGCGCGCCGCCATCGCACCCGCTTCGGCGAGATCGACCTGATCGCGCGGCGCGGCGATCTCGTGCTGTTCGTCGAGGTCAAGGCTCGGCGTTCGCTGATGGAAGCCATGGAAGCGATCGGCCACGAATCGGAGCGCCGCATCGAGGCCGCCGCCGACATCTGGCTCTCGCGGCAGGCGGATTACGGCAGGTTGTCGATGCGCTTCGACATGGTCGCCGTGCTGCCCTGGCGCTGGCCGGTGCATGTCGAGAATGCGTTTTATGGGCGGAATTAGAGGGGACGAAAACATCCTTCGTCATCCACGGACGGAGCAGGAGCGAAGCGACGTCGCGGAGACCCGAGGATCCATGCCGCGACCTCTGAGCGCTTCTACGGTGCAGGATGTGGAAGAATTCCCGCGGGAGACAGCCGCCTGGCAATAGCTATTCTCGACCGCAGCGCTCTTCGATCTGGCTCACGGCATGGATCCTCGAGTCTGCGCTGCGTCGCTACGCTCCTTGCTCCGCCCGTGGATGACGAAGTCGAGGAGTCTCAAGCGTTGCTCGCCCTTCGCCGGCTCAGGGCGTTCGTCGTTCGGAACGCCAAGCAATTGGCTTTCCGTCCGCTTCGCGGACCACTCCTCACCCCCAGATCAGCAATGCGACCAGCCCGACGATACCCACCACCAGCCGCCACCAGCCGAACAGCGCGTAGCCGTTGCGCGAGACGTAATCGAGCAGGAAGCGCACCACGATGAGCGCCGCGACGAAGGCGGCGACGAAACCGATGGCGATGATCGGCAGGTCGGCCGAGGTCAGCACGTTGCGGTTCTTGAACAGGTCGAAGGCGAAGGCGCCGACCATGGTCGGGATCGCCAGGAAGAAGGAAAATTCCGCCGCCGCCCGCTTGTCGACGCCCAGAAGCAGCGCGCCGACGATGGTCGAACCCGAGCGTGACGTGCCGGGGATCAGCGACAGGCACTGGAACAGGCCGATCTGCAGGTAAAGCCTGGTCGGGAAGCGCTCCACATCGCGATAGACCGGTTTCAGGTTCATGCGGTCCACCGCCAGCAGCACGACGCCGCCGATGATCAGCATGATGCAGATGAGCCTTGGCGATTCGAACAGCACCGTCTTGATGAAATCATGCGCCAGCGCGCCGATGACCGCCGCCGGCAGGAAAGCGATCAGGATGCCGATGACGAAATGCCGCGTCAGCCGGTCATGCGGCAGGTCGAGCAGCATCTGCCACAGGCGGCGGAAATAGACGCTCAGGATCGCCAGGATGGCGCCGAGCTGGATCAGGATCTCGAAGGCCTTGCCGGTTGAATTGAAGCCGAGGAAATGGCCGGCGAGCAGGATATGGCCGGTCGAGGACACCGGTATGAACTCGGTCAGGCCCTCCAGCAGGCCGAGCAGCAGGGCTTCGACGATGGTCTGGCTTTCCATGGCTACCTCGGCTTTGCGCGACGGCTAACTGAACGGCTTGCTTGTCATGGCGTTGAAGTCCCCCTATAGGTCGCAACACCCTGACGGCCCGCTAACCGGGCGGCCAAGACTTACCGGTGCGCCCGGCGATTCGCCAGTGTGCAATCCGGAATTCGCCTCACCTGGGAGTAGCGCGATGCGCGAATTCCGGATTCTGAGCCACACTGTGACTTTAAGTTCTAGTGCGGTTTGGATTTGAAGTTCCTGAACGCTGATGCCATTGAGGGGGGCAGGAACTTCAAATCCACCACACCAGTGCGCTTTATCATCGCGGAACCATGCTGACGCTTTTCCATCATCCCATGTTCGCCACCTGCCGCTTCGTCCGCCTTGCTTTCGGCGAGTATGGCGAGGAGCTGGCGCTGATCGAGGAAAAGCCGTGGACGCGGCGCAAGGAGTTTCTGGCGCTGAACCCGGCCGGCACGCTGCCGATCCTGCTCGCCGAAGGCGACGTGCCGATCGTCGGCGCGACGGTCATCTCGGAATATCTCGACGAGACCCGCGGTGTGCTCAAGCGCGACAAGCGGCTGTTCGCCGAAGACCCGATGCAGCGCGCCGAAATCCGCCGGCTGATCGACTGGTACCTCAACAAGGCCGAAAGCGAAGTCACCCGCCATCTGGTGCGCGAACGCGTGCTGAAGCCGATCATGCCGGAAACCGCCGGTGGCGGTTCGCCCGATTCGGGCGCGATCCGCGCGGCGCGCGCCAACATCCGCCAGCACATGAAATACACCAACTGGTTGGCCGGCACCCGCCATTGGCTGGCCGGCGGCCGGGTCACCTATGCCGATCTCGCCGCCGCCGCGACGTTGTCGGTGCTCGACTATCTCGGCGAGATCGACTGGCGCGAACATGCCGCGGCGCGCGAATGGTACACGCGGGTGAAGTCGCGGCCCTCCTTCCGGCCGCTCTTGACCGACCGCGTGCGCGGCCTGTCGCCGGTGTCACACTATGCGGACCTCGATTTCTGACGCCGCAAAACTGCGCGCGCTGATCGACGCGGAGGCGCAGCGCGCCGGCTTCGATGCCATTGCCGTCACCACCCCCGACGCGATCCCGCTGGCTCCGGCCCGCCTGGCCGAATTCGTTGCCGACGGCTTTCACGGTTCGATGGACTGGATCGCCGAGACGATTGCAAGGCGCAGCGAACCTTCCACGCTTTGGCCTGACGTGCGCTCGATCGTCGTGCTGGCGATGAACTATGGGCCGGACCATGATCCGCGTGTGCTGCAGGCCAGGCATGACCGGGGCGCAATCTCGGTCTATGCGCAGAACCGAGATTATCATGATGTGATGAAAGGCCGGCTGAAGGAAATCGCCGGCAAGATCGTCGCGCGCGCCGGCGGCGACGTTAAGGTGTTCGTCGACACCGCGCCGGTGATGGAAAAGCCACTGGCGCAAGCCGCCGGTCTCGGCTGGCAGGGAAAACACACCAATCTGGTCAGCCGCGAGCACGGCTCCTGGCTGTTCCTCGGCACCATCTTCACCACGGCCGAATTGATCCCCGACCGCCCCGAGATCGACCATTGCGGCTCCTGCCGCGCCTGCCTCGACGCCTGCCCGACCGATGCTTTCCCGGCGCCCTACCGGCTCGATGCGCGGCGCTGCATTTCCTACCTCACCATCGAGAACAAGGGGCCGATCCCGCACGAATTCCGCGAAAAGATCGGCAACCGCATCTATGGCTGCGACGATTGCCTGGCCGCCTGCCCGTGGAACAAGTTCGCCCGCGCCGCGTCGGAAGCAAAACTCGCCGCGCGCAACGATCTGCGCGAGCCGCCGCTCGCCGACCTGCTCGAACTGGACGACGCGGCCTTCCGCGCCTTCTTCTCCGGCTCGCCGATCAAGCGCATCGGCCGCGACCGCTTCATCCGCAACGTGCTGATCGCCGCCGGCAATTCCGGCGATGCCGCGCTCGCAGTCCCTGTGCGCGCGCTGCTTAGCGATCCCTCGCCGTTGGTGCGGGGCGCGGCAATATGGGCGCTGGCGCGGCTGGTGCCTGACGCCGAATATGCCGAGCGGGCCGCGACCGGTCTGAAAACCGAGAACGATGCGGCGGTGCGCGAGGAATGGCGCCTGGCGCGGCCAGACGGGGCGCATGCATGAGTGAAAAGCAGATCTTCATCTTCGGCGCCGGTTACTCCGGCAAGGCCTTTGCCCGCGCCAACAGGGATGCCGCCGCGATCCTTGGCACGACGCGGTCCAATGAAAAATTCGCGGCCCTGCGCCAGGCCGGCATCGCGCCGCTGCTGTTCGATGGCGCGTTGACCGGCGAAATCGGCGAAGCGCTGCAAAAAACAACCCATCTGGTGATTTCGGTCGCCCCGGAAGAGGCCGGCGACCCCGTCTTGAATGCCGCCCGGGAGGCGATCGCGGGGATGCCGGCGCTCGAATGGATCGGCTATCTCTCGACCGTCGGCGTCTATGGCGACCATGGCGGCGCCTGGGTCGACGAAACGGCCGCATGCCGGCCGGTGTCGAAACGCTCCGTCATGCGGGTCGAGGCTGAGCAGGCTTGGCTGAAGCTCGGCGGGGAAATCGGCAAGCCGGTGGCGATCCTGCGCCTGTCCGGCATTTATGGTCCTGGCCGCAATGCGCTGGTCAATCTGGAAAACGGCACCGCGCGGCGGCTGGTCAAGCCCGATCAGGTGTTCAACCGCATCCATTGCGACGATATTGCCGCGGCGTTGTGGCAACTCATCGAGGACAACAAGGGCGGGATCTTCAACGTCACCGATGATGAGCCGGCGCCGCCGCAGGATGTCGTTGCCTATGCCGCGTCGCTGATGGGCGTCGAGCCGCCGCCGGAAATTCCTTTCGACACCGCCCAACTTTCGCCCATGGCGCGGTCCTTCTATGGCGAGAACAAGCGTGTCGCCAATGCGGCGATCAAGGCGACGGGCTATCGCTTTCGCTTTCCCGACTACCGCGCCGCCTTCGACCATATGTGGGCAAGCGGCGACTGGCGCGACGGCGAAGCGCGCAGCCCGATGAAGGGCTAAGCAATTCCAGGAAAGGCGTGAAACGGTTTTTCCTCAGGAATTGCGCCAAGGGTTAGGGCGATCGAAGCAGGCTGCGTTGCGTGCTATGATTCGGCCTTGGGATGCGGTGGGATCCGGTTTCATGAAGACAGCGTCACGGCCGGTTGTGGCCAAGAAATCACTGCTGGCGGCAGCACTTGGCCTGTTCGTTCTGGCCGCGCAGCCCGCGGCGGCCGAGGAACGGGCAAAAGACCTGTTCGGCGCCGAAAAATTGCCGACCGCGACCACCCCGCAATCCTTCGGCTTCTACTCCAAGGGCTGCTTCGCCGGTGGTGTCGCCATCCCCATGGACGGCCCGACCTGGCAGGTCATGCGGCCCTCGCGCAACCGCCGCTGGGGCCACCCGGCAATGATCGCGCTGATCGAGAAACTGTCGCGCGACGCCGCCGCCGACGGCTGGCCGGGCCTTCTGATCGGAGACATTTCGCAGCCGCGCGGCGGCCCGATGATGACAGGCCATGCCTCGCACCAGATCGGGCTCGATGCCGACATCTGGCTGACACCGATGCCTGACCGCGCCATGACCAGGGCGCAGCGCGAATCGATGAGCGCCACCTTGATGGTCGACGAGAAGACACATCTGGTGAAGGACGCGCTGTGGACGCCGCAGCACACCGCGCTTCTGAAGCGGGCGGCGAGCTACACCGAGGTGGAACGCATCCTGGTCAATCCGGGGATCAAGAAAAAGCTCTGCGACACCGTCAAGGGCGACCGCGGCTGGCTGCGCAAGATCCGGCCGTTCTGGGGCCACGACTATCATTTCCATATGCGCATCGGCTGCCAGCCGGGCTCGCCCGACTGCAAGGCGCAGGAGGCGACGCCGGATGATGACGGCTGCGGCAAGCCGCTGGCCTGGTGGTTCACCGAAGAACCATGGCGGCCGAACAAGAAGCCGGACGCGCCGAAGGCCCGTGACGTGATGACGATGGCCAACCTTCCCAAGGAATGCCGCGCCGTGCTCGACGCGCCGGGCCCGGATTCGGCCGAGGCGGCGACCTATCATGGCGGCGCCGTGCCGGTCGCGGTCGCCGCACCCGAACCGGAGGTGCCATCGCCGCCTGCCGCCATGGCCAGTGGCAGCGGCGATTTGCCAGGCGCGGCAAATGCTTTCGCCGCGACCCCCAGGATGGGCGCGCCGGTGCCACGGCCACGGCCGCCCGCGAACTGATTGCCTCCGCGCCACCGGCCGGCTCAATCGGTTTAGCCAGCTGTTTTCGGGAAATAGTGGCCGTTTGGCCGCAGAACCCCTCTCTGCGCACGGACGGGTTCGAAAACCGTTTCCCTTTTCAAACCCATGCGCTAGTCAACGGAGGAACGGCGAGACGCCGTCAGGGGGCGCCGGAGACGGACGAGAGCATGCCAAGCGTAAGCGATACCGACACGTCGTTGCGGTTTCCGATCCTGATCGGCGACATTGGCGGCACCAATGCGCGCTTTTCGATCGTGCTTGACGACAATTCCGAGCCGACCGAGCCGCAGATCGTCCAGACCGCCAATTTCAACACGATCGATGAGGCAATCCAGGCGGCGGTGCTCGACCGCTCGTCGGTCCGCCCCAATTCGGCGGTGCTGGCGGTGGCCGGTCCGGTCGACGGCGACGAGATCGAGCTCACCAATTGCCCGTGGGTCGTCAAGCCGAGGCAGATGTTCGCAAATGTCGGCTTGAGCGACATCGTCGTGCTCAACGATTTCGAGGCGCAGGCGCTGGCCGTCGTGGCGCTCGGCGAAGAGCATATGGAAAAGATCGGCGGCAGCACGCCTGAGCCCAATGCCGGCCGCGTCGTGCTCGGGCCTGGAACCGGTCTCGGGGTCGCCGGGCTGGTCTATGCGCTACACCACTGGATCCCGGTGCCCGGCGAGGGCGGCCATATGGACATCGGCCCGCGCACGCCGCGCGATTTCGAGGTGTTTCCGCATATAGAGAAGCTCGAGGGCCGCATTTCCGGCGAACAGATCTTGTGCGGGCGCGGCCTCGTCAACGTCTACCGGGCTGTCGCCAAGGCGGACGGCAAGCCGGCGCCTTTCACCACGCCGGCCGAGATCACCGGCGCGGCGCTGGCCAAGACCGATCCGGTGGCGCAGGAAGCGCTGGAGACCTTCGTCACCTGCCTTGGGCGCACCGCCGGCGATCTTGCCCTGGTGTTCATGAGCCGTGGCGGCGTGTTTTTGACCGGCGGCATCGCGCAGAAGATCGTGCCGGCGCTCAAGGAGGGCAATTTCCGCGCCGCCTTCGAGGACAAGGCGCCGCACAGCGCGCTGATGCGCACCATGCCCGTCTATGTCATCACCCATCCGCTGGCCGCCCTTCTCGGCCTTGCCGCCTATGCCAGGAACCCGTCGCTGTTCGGCGTCCAGACGGCCGGCCGGCGCTGGCAGGCCTGAACCCCCAGCGCGAATCGTCGGGGCGCCCGCGACGAAGTTAATCAGCCGCGGGCATAGGCAAGCCGGTCGCATGGCGCTAAGAGGAGTGCCGAATTGCAGCCCGGTCCCAGGCGAAAAACCCACGAAGCTCCCGATTTGACACTTCAAGCTCCAAACAAGCAGAAAGCCAGCGTTGGCGAAGTCAACGCCGTGCTGCGCCGCATCCTCTCCGAAAACGGCCGCGATCATCGCTGGTCCTATGTCGTCGCCGTCTCCTGCATGCTGCTGGTGTCGGGCACGACCGCCTTCACGGCCTGGATCATGAGCCCAATCGTCAACCAGATCTTCTACGAACGGCGCGGCGACCTGGTCGTGTGGATTTGCGCCGGGATCATGGGGGCCTTCCTGGTGCGCGGCTTCGCCGGCTACGGCCAGGCGGTGGCGCTGGCCACGATCGGCAACAATCTGGTGGCGCGCTACCAGAAACGCATCTTCGACCATCTGATGAAGCTCGGCGTCGGCTTCTTCAACGATACGCGCTCCGGCCGGCTGGCGGCGCAGGTCAACGAGAATGTCGGCGGCATCCGTGACCTCTTGTCGATCACGCTGACATCCATCACCCGCGACGCGGTGACCCTGGTCGGCCTTGTCGGCATCATGATCTACCAGGATCCGGTTCTATCGCTGAGTTCGCTGCTGATCGGACCGCCGCTGATCTGGGCGGTCGTCCACCTGACGCGTCGGGTGCGGCGTATCACGCGGGAATCCGTGCTGATCAATTCCCGGCTGATCGGCGCTGTCCAGGAAGCCACGCAAGGCATCGCCATCGTCAAGGCCTTCACCATGGAGGAACAGCTGGCGGCCCGCATCGGCGCCTTGGCCGACACGGCCGAACAGCGGTCGAACAAGATCGCCCGCGTCTCGGAGCGGCTGGCGCCGATTTCCGACATGCTGGCCGGCCTCGCCGTCACCTCCGTCATCGCCTATTCCGGCTACCGGGCACTCGTTCTCGGCCAGCCGCCGGGCGCGGTGTTTTCCTTCATCACCGCGCTGATTCTGGCCTACGATCCGGCACGGCGCCTGGCGCGCATGCAGGTCGGCATGGAGCGCGCGCTGGTCAATGCCCGCATGATCTACGAACTGCTCGACCTCGAGCCGCAACAGGGCGACGCGCCGGATGCCGTCGAGGCACACTTCACGTCGGGTGAAGTGCGCTTCAACAACGTGTCCTTCCGCTATGTCGAGGAGACGCCGGTGCTGCAGGAGCTGAGCTTCGTCGCCGCCGCCGGCAAGATGACCGCCATTGTCGGCGCCTCGGGCGCCGGCAAGACGACGCTGGTGGCGCTACTGCAGCGTTTCTACGACGTCGAGTCCGGCACTATCGAGGTCGATGGCCAGGACATTTCCAAGGTGACCAAACAGTCGCTGCGCGGCTCGATCGCCTATGTCTCGCAGTCGCCCTATCTGTTCGAAGGCACGATCCGCGACAACATCCGCTATGGCCGCATGTCGGCCACCGACGCCGAGATCGAGCGCGCGGCAAGCCAGGCAGCGGCCGACGAGTTCATCCGCCAGCAGCCGCAAGGCTACGACACTCCGGTCGGCGAGAATGGCGCGACGCTGTCCGGCGGCCAGCGCCAGCGCGTCTCGATCGCCCGCGCCATCGTGCGCCAGGCGCCCATCCTGCTGCTCGACGAGGCGACCTCGGCGCTCGACAACGAGGCGGAGGCCCGCGTCCAGGAAGCGCTGACCCATGTCATGGAAGGACGCACCACCATCGTCATCGCCCACCGCCTGTCGACGGTGGTCAATGCCGACCACATCGTCGTCATGGAACAGGGCCGGGTGGTCGAGGAAGGCACGCATGCCGCGCTGATGGCAGATCCGCATAGTGTCTATGCACGGTTCCATCGGGTACAGGGCAAGAAGGGTCTGGGGCTTGTCGATGACAGCAAGCCGATCCAAACTCCGGTCCGGGCCACGCGTGCGAGAAAGACGGCGGTGAGGAGCACATGAACGATCAAGGCGATATGGGCCTTGTGGTGGTGGGGGCAGCCGGCCGCATGGGCCAGACGCTGATCCGCGCCATCCACACCATTCCGGGCGCCCGCGTCATCGGCGCGGTCGAGCGCGCGGATTCGCCCCATCTCGGCAAGGATGCCGGCGAGCTCGCAGGCATAGGCATCATCAACGTGCCGATCGGCGATGATCCGCTGCCGGTTTTCGCCAAGGCCGACGGCGTGCTCGACTTCACCACGCCGGGCTCATCGGTCGAATTCGCCGGCTACGCGGCGCAGGCGCGCATCGTCCACGTCATCGGCACCACCGGCTGTTCGGCCGACGACAATGCGAGGATCGCGGCCGCGGCGCGCCACGCGACGATCGTCAAGTCGGGCAATATGAGCCTCGGCGTCAATCTCCTGGCGGTGCTGGTCGAACAGGCGGCACGCGCGCTCGACGCCGACGATTTCGACATCGAGATTTTGGAAATGCACCACAAGCACAAGGTCGACGCGCCTTCGGGCACGGCATTGCTGCTCGGCGAGGGCGCCGCCGCCGGGCGCGGCATTGCGCTCGCCGGCAATGACGTGCGTTCACGCGACGGCCATACGGGCGTGCGAAAAACCGGGTCCATCGGCTTCGCCACGCTGCGCGGCGGCTCGGTGGTCGGCGACCACAGCGTCATCCTCGCCGGCACCGGCGAGCGCATCACGCTGTCCCACCATGCCGAGGACCGCGCCATCTTCGCGCGCGGCGCCGTCAAGGCGGCGCTGTGGGCCCGTGGCAAGAAGCCAGGACTCTATTCGATGCGGGACGTGCTCGGCCTGAGCTGAAGCGGCCAATCTGCCAATTTTGCCAATCTGAAGGAGCAAACATGTCGAGAACCCTCGTGCTCGTGCGCCATGGCCAGAGCGAATGGAATTTGAAAAACCTGTTCACCGGCTGGCGTGACGTCGACCTGACCGAGCAGGGTCACGCCGAGGCCAAGGCCGCCGGGCAAAAACTCAAGGCGCGCGGCATGAAGTTCGACATCGCTTTCACCTCGGCGCTGAGCCGGGCGCAAAAGACCTGCCAGCATATTCTCGACGCCGTTGGCCAGAGCGATCTCAAGACCATCCGCGACCAGGCGCTCAACGAGCGCGACTATGGCGACCTTTCCGGCCTCAACAAGGACGATGCCCGCAAGAAATGGGGCGAGGAGCAGGTGCATGTCTGGCGCCGCTCCTACGACGTGCCGCCGCCCGGCGGCGAAAGCCTGAAGGACACCGGCGCCCGCGTCTGGCCTTACTATCTGCACGACCTGCAGCCGCACGTGCTGCGCGGCGGCACGGTGCTGGTCGCCGCGCACGGCAATTCGCTGCGCGCGCTGATCATGGCGCTGGACGGCAAGTCTGGCGAGGAGATCGTCAAGCTGGAACTCGGCACCGGCGTGCCGGTCATCTACCAGCTGAACGCCGATTCGACCGTGGCGTCGAAGGAAGTGCTGGAGGGCTGACGCTTGCTGAGCCGGCAAGCGGAAGTCCAGGCCTCGGCTGGAACATCGCGCTTTAGCCAAAGCCGTGTTTCCAGCTTTCGGCGGCATGGTCCAAAAAGCGCGTTGACAGCAATCGCTTGCCCGCTTACATGAGCCCGCACCAGCCCAGATGGCGGAATTGGTAGACGCGCACGGTTCAGGTCCGTGTTCCGCAAGGAGTGGAGGTTCGAGTCCTCTTCTGGGCACCATCTATCTCACGCAAACGCGTGAAATCCAAGGAAACCAAGGCGTTGAGCGTCCCCGGAGGTCCACTTAAAGGTCCCTCTGGAGGCTCACCCTTGGAAATTCATCTCCCCTACGTTCACCAGCCCTCAGGCAAGGCGCACTATCGCTATCGGCGGAAGGTGCCCGACTTTCTTCGACCGGTTCTCGGCAAGGCGTGGATCATCCTTCCATTGGGCAGGACACCCGCCGAGGTGCTGCGACATTATGGCAAGGCACACACAAAGGCTGAGGCCGAGATCAAGGCCGCGATGCGGGGCAAGTCCAAGCCAGTGGAGAAGACCGCGCTGGAGAAATACCAATGGGCAACACGACAGATTGCCGAATGGGGACCGATGAGCGACGACGCGGTTGACGCGCTGGCCCACCATCTGGAGGAGACCGGACAGGCAGAGCTTTATCGCGCCTTGGTGGTTCCAAACGACCGGCCTCAGCCGACCCTTGCCGACGCCGTCAAGCTCTACCTCAAAGACAAGGTCGATGGGACGCCGGACGAAACCAAGAAGCAGCAACGGGTGGAGCGTGTACAGGGGCACGTCGTGAAGGCCTTGAACCGTGGTGATCCGCAGATTAAATCGCTGACGCGGACTGACGCCAGAGAGGTCAGGGACCACATGCTGGCTGACGGTGACATGTCCCCGGCGACGGTCCACCGCTATCTGAACGACCTCCGCGCGATCATCACACACGCCATCAAGGAGGTCGACGACCTCAAAGGCGCGACAAATCCGTTCAACGGGCTGGAGGTCAAGAAGCAGACGCTAGCCAAAGAGGACCGCAAGCCCTTTAACGAGGGGCAGCTTAAGGCAGCCAGGGCGCGGGTGCTGGGTCACGCTTCGGTCGACCTTCAGCGCGTCTGGCGGATGCTGGAGCAGACCGGGTGTCGGCTGGCCGAGGTCACAGGGCTCATGGTTGAGGACGTTCACCTTGATCGGGGTCATCCTTACCTCGACCTCAAGGTTCACCCCCACAGGCGGCTGAAGAATGCCGGAAGTGTGCGACGGGTGCCGCTGGTCGGGGACGCGCTCAAGGCCGCTCAGGAGGCCCATGGGGAGGCGGGAGAGCGCGCCCTACTGTTCCCATCCTATGCCCGAGAAGGTGGCGCTACGGCTGCATCACAGGTGTTGATGAAGCATGTCCGCAAGGTGGTGGCAGACCGGAAGGTCACGGTGCATTCGCTGCGACACACGCTCAAGGACAGGCTGGTCAAGGCGGACGTTCCCGAGGCCGTGCAGAACATGATCCTTGGGCATTCGTCGGGGGCCGTGAGCGAGGCTTACGGCGGACCTGAGGCGAGGCTTGAAGCGGCGACGAGGGCGCTGCGGAAGACGTTGGGAGTGATGTTACTGGTTTGATGCTGCGTGTCGCGGTTCGGTTAGCCCGCCTTCCACATCTTGATTGCCCTCTTGAGAGTTGATACGCCGATCCAAGTGCCGGCCGCAATCGCCAACGAGAGATAGAGTTGAACCCGTCGCCATCTGGCTAGCCACCTGTCGCCCCGGGTGAGTGCTTCCCAATACTCCTCTCGTCCGTCCATGACGACTTGCGAAAAGATGTTGTCGAAGGCACGTTTAGTAAACAGGAACCTCAGCACTGCGATGAGCCTGCCTCCGGGGGCATGGGCAATGAATGATCCCTTCGAGGCAGCCATTCGCAAAGCAGCCGCTATGATTGCCTGCCAAATGATGGGAAATGTAAAGGACGCGACGACGCCGAGCCCAACTACTTCATAGAAGTTGAGGCTCGGAAACGTCTGCAGATAGTCGCAGAACACAAAGGAAACGGCTACGTTCATGATGACCCAGTAAACCTTGGACCCCCGGTGGTCCGCAAAACCAGTCGTCAGGTCAACCTCTCGCATTTGCTTCTGAAGCTGCCTTGCGAAGGCCTCGGAGAAACTGCTCCCTCTTCTCATGCGAAGGCACCCGAAGCGAATGAAGCCTCAGCCGCGTGGCGGGCCTGCAGAACGCGCTGTCCGAGAGCCGTCACCGAATACACCCGCCTCGGCATTCCTGCCTCATTGGGATTATGAACGGGTCTGGAGGTGACAAATCCTTTGTCCGTCATGCGATCCAAGGTGACGTATATCGTCCCCCTCTTAAGGCTGGGAGACGCCTTGATCATCTCAAGGCCATACATCTCGCGACTTCGCAAAAGGTTCATGATCTCATACTCCGTGTTGGAGAGATTGGGAATTTTACTCATTGGTCGTCCTCTGTGGCAGCAGTGAACATGTTGTAAGAGTTAGTCTTACAAATGTCAAGACTGGCGCGAGGGCTTGTCAAATGGGTCGCTATAAAACTGCAGAAATTTCCGTGAGGGGGATCGGATAACAGGCACGTGCGCCGACCCCCCGTACCCCCTCGGGTATCCTCGACATTGGCCCCGAGCGGCTGCCCTGACGTACGACCGTTGCGGTGGCCCCGAGCGGGTCGCTGTGGTGGCGCTGGATAAGAGTGATCTGATCACACCTATTCCATTGGTGCGACCGGGGGCGAATACCCACTCCACTAGCACCTATGAAACACCGACGACCACAAACCCCTTGATTTCCTCTATGGCATTGTGCAGTCTATGGCTGTGCAGTAGCAATGACATAGGACATGCCATGAAAGTCTTCGGATACATCCGCGTTTCGACCTTCGAACAGGCCAACTCTGGCGAGAGCCTTGAGACCCAGAAGAGGGCAATCGAAGGCTACGCCATGATGAAGGGTTGGACGATTGCGGAGACGTTTACTGAGGCCGGCGTGTCTGGCTCCGTGCCGTTGGCCGAGCGTCCAGAGGGCCAGCGCATGTTGGCCGGGATAGCGTCTGGCGACATCATCATCACGCCCAAGCTCGACCGCATGTTTCGCAATGCGACCGATGCCTTGGTGACCCTTGAGGAATTGAAGGGGTCCAAGGTCGAGTTGCACATGCTGGACCTTGGTGGCGACGTATGCGGGAATGGCATTTCCAAGCTGGTCTTCACGATCCTTTCAGCCGTGGCAGAGAACGAGCGGGACCGTATCAGGGAACGCATCCGCGACGTTAAACGGAGCATGGCCTCCCGTGGTCTCTACAATGGAGGCAAGCGGCCATTCGGGTTCGATGTGGTCGCGGAAGCGGACGACAAGCGGCTGGTGCCTAATGAGGCAGAGCAGGCTGTGATTGCGCGTATGGTGGTCATGCGCAGGGATGGGGCCAGCTTCAACAGGATTGGGCAGGAGGTCGGCATGGACATGAAGACGGTTAGCCGCATCCTCGCGCGGCAGGCGAGCGAATAGGTGGCCCACTAGCTATGTTGGTCGTCCATTAGCGATTGCTGAATAACCTGACGACTAGCACCACGAAGGTGATTTCCCATAACGGACCCACTAGCACTACGAAGGCGATTTCCGTCGATAACCATCCCACTAGCACTACGCAACGCCCTTCACCCAAGCTGCTCCGTGCAGTTCTCCCCTGTTGCGACCGCCTGTTGCCCTGTTTCGCTCCTTCGAGGGTGACGGGATGTGGCGCTTGACGGGGCAGCTTTGGTGAAGTGCGGAGGCTAAGCCGAGCTATCGCGAATGTTCACACGCGTGTCTGCCTATCCGTGTCTTTCCCGGTGGACGACCCCCTGAATGTTTCGAGGTGGACAACCTCCCCAATGCCATCCCCGTATCGTGAGTACGGGGAACGCTTTCAACCAGAAGGAAACAAAACGACGACATGGAGGACGTGACATGAGCGCCGGGGAAACCCTCCGGCAACTGACCGAAGAATTTACAGGCCCCGCCTCAGGCCCGCCCGAGCTACGCCTAGAAGACATCGAGACGGTGCCCGAATTGTTCCAGCCGAGGGGCGGGATTAGCGAGCGGCATGTGTCGGACCTGATCAAGGCTATCAAGGCTGTTGGAGCCCTCGACCCGGTGACCGTGATGGTGGTCGGCAGAGGTATTCCCGATACCTCAGCGGGAGGATCGTCCTCGCAGGCTGCGGGATCGAGGTTCATCCTGATCGATGGGCACCACCGGGTTGAAGCCTATGGGGCAGCCAAGTGGACCCAGCCGGTGCCAGTCACGTATTTCCAAGGGACACCCGAAGAGGCCGTTCTGGTGGCTGGCGAGGCCAATTCCAAGGCCAAGCTGCCGATGGACAACACCGACCGGCAGAACTTCGCTTGGCGGCTGGTGCTGATCGACAGGCACAGCAAGGCCGAGGTGGCCAAGGCGTCGGGTATTTCAGGAAACCAAGTGGCAATCATGAGGCGCGTTAAGCGGACGTTGGGTGAGGACGCGGGCGACCATACGTCATGGTTCAGGGCTCGCCTTGCAGCGAATGGAAAGGACCACGAACGCAACGGAGAAGACGAGCGGGAGCAATGGATGCAACAGGTTGCTGACAGGTACGCCGACGAGTTGACTAAGAAGTTCTCGACCAAGCTGGCACTGAACCCCGAGATCGCCGCCATGGCACTGGCGAGTTACTTCGGGCGGAAGCTGCCGGAGGTCTACGGGTTCCTTAGAGAGCATCTTGGCGAGGACGACAGAAGGGCGATTGAGGTCGATACTGACGAGTTCTGAGGCCCCGCCTGTACAATCACTACGGGGTACATTTTGTACAGGGTGTCCCATGATCGGGGCGCTCTTTCCACATCTCGAAGGAGACAATGAGACCAGATGAGAAAGCGTTGGCCGCGCTACGGTTGCCCGGATGGGACCCGAATGGCCTTCACGACCAATACGTCACCCATGAGGCCGTCACGGCATTCATGGCGCAATACCTCGACCAGCGCCCAGACGGACGACCGCTGTACGAGAAGAGCAGCCCGGTCGAACCATGGACCGGACCACGCAATGCAGCAGGCGAGCAGACCTACTTCCCATCGCTGTGGACCATCCTCGACACCGTGGTCGATCCCAGTGACCTGACCTCTGAGCAGGTCGCGCATCTGGTCATGACCTCGACCGAGAACGAGGGCTACACCCCAGCCGATTGGGAAGAGATGGTCGAGGGCATCAGGCTTGCGGCAAAGGTCCGCCAGGACAAGGACAAGCGAAGCAAGCGGCACAAACTCGACCACGACGACAGAGCCGAGCGAGGGGGGCGGGAACGAGTGACGCTCGACCACATACAAGGCCAGCGGGTGATCCCCGACGAGGCCCTTTCACAGCGCGCCAAGATGCGCCGAACGAAGTCACTGAAGGCAGCACAGGAAAGGAGGAAATTGAGACGAATGACAACCGAGGCGATCATGATCCAGCCGCGCAAAGATGAGTGGCGGGAGATGACGCCATCCGACGTGAAGCAATACCACCAGACCATCGACAAGCTGGTGGCTATGGGAACCCTCGACCCGCTCATGGTCGACGAGGAGACGAACCCCGAGGGGTCGCCGCTGGCGTACCTCTACCGCATGGGCCGAATGACCTCGAAGGGAGATCGAGCGTGACCCCGGATTGGATCAAGCGGCGGGACCACGTTGCGACCTATCCCGCCCGTGAGGCAGCCCTTGACTTAGTCGAATGGATCAAGGCGGACGACTGGGAAAGCGTCTCGGAGCTAGATCGGAGACTGGCCGAGATCGGCATCACATGGACCGAGAGTTTCAATGCGGCTGCCGAGCGATGTTTCGAGGTCTATGGCTATCCCGAACTAGAGGCAGTGGCGGTCGCCCGGCGTGTTGTCGAGGCATTCATGCGGCCCAGCCTACCAACGGCACGTGGACGGGTCACCGGAGGCAGCAGCGGCCTTTCTGGACCGACTACCCAAGCCGGCCTTAGCGCGCGCCCTGAAAGCCCTGTGACGACGACCTACGGGTTCACTCGCCGGGCATAGCACCCACACCAAAACCAAGCCTACCCGCACCCCGAAGCAATGACGCGCCGGGGGCGATCAATCACGACCAATCGAAGGAACCACCATGACCCATTACGACGACAACCCGAACAAGTACCAAACCGACAACACCCTCGTGGCCAAGGCCATGTTCCGGGCACAGGAAGCACAGGCCGACGCTGACAGGGCCAAGCAAGACGCGCTTGCCGCCGAAGCGACAGAACGCGCCAAGCAGGAGGAGATTGACCGTGCCGTCGAACTCTCGATGTCCCGCATGAACCAGCAGCTTCAGGCCCAGCGCATGGGTGTGAAGACCCAAGGAGCGGTCCGGTCTCAGGATGTCGGCTTCGTCCCCCCAATGGCAGAGGTCGAGAAGACCCCGATCAAGGTTCTCGGTGGTATCGAGGTCTCGTTTCAGCAAGCAAAGGACATGGCTGAGGTCGGGCAGATCACGCAGGCCGAGTTCAACAGGGCCGTGGTCGACGGGCTGGCTGCCCGTGGATACGCCGCACCGAAGGGTTTCAAATAGCCGCAGCGACCGAGACGGAGGGGGCGGCCGATAAGGCCGCTTCCTTGTCGACTGCGGATGACAAGACCGACGACGCTGACACCGATGAGGAATTGACCGACGACGACAAGGACGAGAAGCAGCATGCCGAGTTTGTCCGCATGGCCGACCAGAGCCTTGACAGATTTCGAGAGACGCACAGTGAACCTCAACAGCAATTCATCGTGGACGCCTTCGTGGAGACCGGAGAGATACCGACCGGCGAAGCCTTCGGGATCGAGGAGGTTGAGGCGGCTGTGGTCATGGTGGCTTTCGAGCAGCATCTGGACCGCAATGTGCTTCGGCAGCATGGGCTGACGATGGCGACGTACATGGAGCATGTCGACGACGCTGATCTCCCGGCGCTGCGCAGGGCTGCCGCCAAGGGTGAATGGCACGTCTTCCATAGCCACGCCCAAGTCATAGCAGCGGCCCGTAAGGACGGTTCGGCCTACAGCGACTAATCCCTCACGAGGGGTAAATTCTGCCCCCTCCCGATGCATCGCCCCAAGAGGTGCGTCGGGGGCGGGGCCTTCTCCTCCCCGACGACGTACATGCCGTCCTTGCGGATGGCCGCCAGCACCACCTTGGTCACCCAGTCTTGGAACGGTTTGGCCTGCGGCTTATCCGACCGCATGACCAGCTTGTAGAGGCCGCTCTCGGAGATGAGGGTTACCCATGCCATGTTCCCCTCGAACAGAGAGCCGGTAGGCAGACTACCATCTCTCTTCGCCACCACGCGCTTCTCATCGGCGGTGAGGTTTGATTTCAGGTGGTAGCGCAGATTGTCGAGCGTCCAACCCAACGGGGCGCTGACGTCACTCGCCACGAACCACGGGTTGCCGTCGATGGTCACCACGCGGATGGCCGAGGTGTTCAGGCTTTGTGGAAATCGCTCCACTGCCGGGATGAAAATTACTGATTTGATCCGACAGACCGGGTCGCGCTAACCCTGCCGCCGCCACGGCAACGGGCCGGGCAAGCGAGAGAGGGAATGCACCGGAATGCACGTTGAGACGAAGCGCCTCGAACTGGAACTGACCCGCCGCAGCCTGTTCATCAGGGTGACCCTAAAGAGCGGGACGTGGGAGACCTTCAGGGACTGGTCTGGGCAGGGGCTGTCAGCCACATCGTGGACCGTGGCGGCTTGACCGAGGTCCACTGGTAGGCCATTTTAGAGGTCCACCGCAACCCGGACCCCGGAGACGCTTAGACGTCGCAATTCCTTGGAACGTATGGCCTTGCGCCAGATCGACAGATGGTTCGATACTGTTCTGTCACGCCTCTTCTGGGCACCAAATTCCCGTTTCGAACCGTTCGATGGTTCAGAAACCCAAAGAAAAAGCCCGGTTCGTCCGGGCTTTTTCTTTGTCCGGCATATCGGCGTTGTCCGGTGCCCGACTGTCAGCGAACTGACAGGTTCCTCCAGCCAATGTCTCGCCGGGTCGCGATCGTCAATGCCCGGTTCCACAACCGCTCTCGTCGGGCCAACCGTCACGGCCCCCTCGATTGCCGTCGAAGGGACCGACCCGACAAAGCTTTGACATGATCGCGGCTAGTTTAGAAACATTCAAAATTGGACAGCCTTGCATGAATCCTACCTACACAAGCGCACAGAAGGCCATTCATTGGGCCGTGTTTCTGCTGGTTATCGGCCTTTACGGCCTGACTTATGTCGCGGATATCTTTCCACGCAACGACCCCGGCCGGGCACTCGTCTGGTGGTTCCACATCTCGTTCGGGATGCTGCTGTTGGCGCTGGTCGTCATCCGCATTGGCCTGCGCCTGATCTTGGGAACCCCGGGGCTGCCGCGGGACATGTCGGAGCTGGAACGATGGGTGGCCAAGGTCGCGCATCTCGTGCTTTACGGGCTGCTTGTCGCCATTCCGGTTCTTGGCATCCTGGTGACCTGGTACAGGGGCGACGCCTTGAGTTTCTTCGGCCTCTTCACCATCCCGGCTCCGGTCTCCGCGGACAGCGCCACGGCCCGAACCATAAGGGAATTGCACAGCCTCTGCGCCAATCTGATCCTGATCGTTGCCGGTCTGCACGCGGCGGCTGCGCTCTGGCATCACTATATCCGCGGGGACGACGTGCTCAAGCGTATGCTGCCGGGGACAACTGGCCCCTGATTGCAAGGCAACGTCGGCGGGCGATGCCCTTTGCCGTGTTTGCGGACCAGGAGACAAGGCCAGGTGACGAGCCGGATTGAAACACAAGGTCTGCTGCATGGCCCTCGGATGAAACCGATGCTGAAACATCTGGCGACGGCGAGCCTGGTCGGGCTTGTCCTGCTTCGACCGGTCCACGCCCGCGCGGACGAGGATGACGATGGCGATCACGACCGGGCGCGGGACCTTTACGAGCGTGGCGAAATAAAGGGCCTGGCCAATATCCTTGGCGTGGTTCACGCCGATGCACCCGGCGACATCGTGGCCGTCGATTTCATCCGGATCGGCGACCGCTGGGTCTATCGCTTCCAGGTCGTCGCCCCTGACGGACGCCGCAGGATCGTTGATGTCGATGCCGGCGCCGGCGTGCTGATGCGCGGCAGGGGCGGTGACTGATGAAGATACTGCTTGCCGAAGACGAGCCGCGCATCGCCAGCGACATCGCGGCGGTGCTCAAGGCCGCGGGGATGGCCGTCGATACCGTGCGCGACGGAGAGGCCGCCTGGTTCGCGGGCGACGTCGAGAATTACGACGCGGCGATCCTCGATCTCGGATTGCCGAAACTCGATGGCCTGACCGTGCTGAAGCGCTGGCGGGCCAACACGCGCCGCTTTCCCGTCCTGATCCTGACGGCGCGGGGCCTCTGGACCGAGCGCGTCGAAGGCATCAATGCGGGCGCCGACGACTACCTGCCCAAGCCGTTCGAAATGGACGAACTGCTGGCGCGGCTGCGCGCGATCCTTCGCCGTTCGACAGGCCAGGCGGCGCCGGTGCTGAAATCCGGACCGCTGCTCCTCGACACGCGCCAGATGCGCATCTCGCTGCGCGGCGTTGCCGTCGCATTGTCGCCGCTGGAATACCGGCTGATGGCGTTCCTGATGCATCATGCCGGGCGCGTGGTGGCGCCGACCGAACTCGCCGAGCATCTCTACGATTCCGGCAATGATCGCGATCCGAACACAATCGAGGTCATTGTCGCGCGCCTGCGCCGCAAGCTCGGCAACGACGTCATCGAGACTCGGCGCGGGTTCGGATATTTCGTCCCCGACGAGCCGTCCTGATGGGCAATTCGATCCGCTTCAGGCTCTGGTCGGCGGCCACCATTTCGATCCTCGTCGCCCTTGCCATTGCCGGGGTCGGGCTGCGCTATCTGTTCGAGCTGAATGTCGAGAGGCGTATCGTCGGCGAACTGACCGCCGATCTCAATGAACTGATCGGCGCGACCAGCTTCGCGGCCAACGGCCAGCTTTCGGTCGCCCCGGGCCTGACCGACCCGCGCTTCACCAATCCGCTGTCGGGTCATTACTGGCAGGTGGAAGACCTGGCCAGCCATAGCCTGGTGCGCTCGCGTTCGTTATGGGACGCAAAGCTTGCATTGCCCGACCAGGGCGCCAGCGGCGAACTGAGAACGATCGAGGAGCTCAAGGGGCCTGGCGACGAACTCACCGTAGCCGTCGTGCGCACCATAACCGATGCCGACGGCCGGTCGTTTCGCGCCATCGTGGCGGAAGATCATGGCAGCGTCACAGTGTCGGTGCGCGAATATGTACGCGATCTCATCCCGGCGCTCATCCTGCTCGCCGCCGCCCTCATGGCGGCCTTCTTCGTCCAGATCACCGTTGGCCTCGCGCCGCTGGAAAGCCTGCGGGACGCCGTTCGAAACGTGATCGCGCAGCGGACGGCACGACTGGACGTGGCGGCGCCGAGCGAGGTGCAGCCGCTCGCCGACGAAATCAACCGCCTCCTCGATGCGCAGGAGAAGGCCCTTGCACGCGCCCGGTCGCGCGCCACCGACCTGGCGCATGGCCTGAAGACGCCACTGCAGGTGCTGTCGGCCGACATCCGGGCCCTGCGCGGCAAGGGCGAGACCGAGCTGGCCGACGAGATCGAGAAGAGCGCTGGAGCGATCCGACGTCATGTCGAGCGCGAACTCGCGCGCGCCCGTCTGGCGCCCGGCGTTTCCGGCAAGGCATCGTGCCGCGTCAGGGAAGCCGCGGCCGGCGTCATCGCCGTCATCAAGCGCACGCCGGGCGGCAAGCAGCTCTCGTTCCGGATCGACGCCGCGGAGGATTTCATGGCGCCGGTCGACGAGGGCGACCTTTCGGAAATCCTCGGCAATCTGGTCGAGAACGCGGCGCGCTTCGCAAGATCCTCCGTCCGGGTCAAGGCGTGGGCAACCGGCGGCGAGGTGTCCATCGCCGTCGCCGACGACGGCCCGGGTATCCCCGACGCGGACCGGGAATCCGCCCTGTCACGCGGGGTGCAGTTGGACAGCAAGGGCGGCAGCAGCGGGCTGGGCCTGGCCATCGTCGCGGACATTGTCGAAGCCTATGGCGGACGGCTGACGATGAGCAACGCCGACCCCGGCCTGGTCGTGACCATCACCCTGCCCCGGCAAGGTTGATCGACGCTCAGGCAAAGCCGGGGAAATAGTCGACCTTTATCTTCGAGCGGCGAACACCCATGCCCAGCAGCGTGTCGCGCAGCGCCTTGACCATGGCCTGGGGGCCGGAAATGTAGAAGGTCCGCTCCAGATAGTCGGGGATGGCCAGGCGCACCAGGCGCGCGTCGATATAGCCGGGATACTGGCCCCGCTCGGCCCCCCGGGCCACGGCAAGCACCGTCCTTATGCCCAGTTCCCGTCTCGCCGCGCCGAGCACATCGCGATAGGCGATGTCCTGCTGGGTCTCGGCCCCGTAGAGGACGACGATCGGCCGCCTTTCACGGCTGTCGATGAGATATTGCAGCATCGAGCGGAATGGCGTGATGCCGATGCCGCCGGCCAGGAAGGCAACCTTGGTTTGGCGATTGGCCGGCAATGTGAAGTCGCCGGCCAGTTGGGAGGCATGGATCGTGCTCCCCGGCTTCATTGTGCCCAGCATTTGCTTGAAGGCGCTCGATTGCGGGTAGAACTTGACCCCGAGCCGTATGGATTGCTCCGTGGGCGCCGACGCCACCGTGAAATAGCGGCGGTTGCCGCGACTGTCCGATCGGTCGAGCCCAAGTGTCCATTCCAGATACTGTCCAGCCTGGAAGGCAAGCTTTCGCGGTGACCTGAAGATGAAATCATAGCTGTCGACCGCCGATTGCTCGATGCGCTCGAGCGTCAACACGAAGCGTCCCCTTGGGCTCACCGCGTAGGCAAACAGATTGCCGGTCAGAAGCGCCAGTTCCGGCGTGAAATAGAACGAGCCGACATGGATGTTTGGCGCGAACAGGAAGCCGACGATGGCGGCGAAGGCGATGCGCGGCCACCGTGTGGTCGGCGCGGTCAGCGGCTCGGTCAGCATCACGAAGGCGAAGAACAGCAGCGGCGACGAGCCCAGCGTCTCCGTCAGCGCGGCGGCGTACTGCGACGGCTCGGTGGTTGCCAGGATTGTCGTCAGCGCGACGACACCGAAGGTGGCGACCAGATCGAGCCGGCGCAGCTTGCGCACCATGAGGAGGCCGCCGACAAGCACGACGGGAAGCAATGGCAGATTGCCGCCGACCCACCAGCTGGCCGGCTGGTCGAGCAGCAGCGCGGTCAGCGCCACGCCCAGCGCTGCGGGATTGAACAGGTGTTTCCCGCCGATGGCGAGGATGAACTTGGATGAAATCGCCCAGACGCAGGCGAACACCACCGCGCATATCCCCTTGAGGTCCGTGGCGGCCACCGGATCGAGGATGAGCGCCAGGATGAGGGCGGTGATGTAGACGGACTCGGTGTTGGCCGGAACCTTGAAGACGGCCGCAAAAACCCTGTTGGTGACCCAGCAGGCAGCCAGCATCAGCCCCGTCGTGAAGGAGAGCATGACCGGATCATGCGGCACCAGCTTGAGGAAGCCGAGCACGACGGCCGTGCCCAGCAGGGCGATCAGGTAATAGAGGACCAGCCGGTACATGGTCTGATGGTCGAGAAGCCGGTCGATGGTCTTGATCATGGCTGGCAAAAAGCTCCGAAGCCGCTCGTCGGCGTGGCCCGACGGTTGCTGTCGACGACGTAGCCTTCGAGGCCAGGCGCCTGTTCGAGGAAGAGAATGCCCCGCCGGCCCATGGCGAAGGCGGCGGTGGCGAAACGGTCGGCCTCGAGCACATCCGAGCCGATGACGGTCAGGCTGACGATTTCGGTGATCGGATCGCCGGCCCCGAGCGGATTGTAGATGTGCTGCCCGCGCACATAGGTGCCGGAGGTGGCGACGCCGTGTCCTCGCGGATAGACGATCTTGATGATCTCTTCGGCATTGAAGGGATTGCGGATGCCGACGCTCCAGTCGAGACCCGAAGCATTTCGGCCGCAGGACTGGATGTCGCCGCCCGCCTCGATGAAGAAATCGCCGACGCCGGCCCGGCGAACGATCCCGGCGGCATTGCGGATGGCCCAGCCCTTGACGATGCCGGACGGGTCCAGCGATCCGTCTGGCTTGCGGATGTCGAAATACCCGTCCGTCTGGTTTTTCGTCTGTGCGGCAAGCGCCATCACTTCCGTCATTTCGGCGCTCCAGTCGCGGATCGGAAGATCACCCCGGTTGATGGTCGAAATCTCGCTGTCGGTCCGGTAGGTGCTGAAGCGGCGGTCGATGTGCTCGAAATAATCGAAGACCGTGTCGACAAGTGTCGCGCCCGAGGCACCGGCGATGTCGACGGTGATGGGCATGCCCATCAAGATCCTCGTATCGCGCATGGATCAGGACGATGCCTTCTTCAATGCGCCGCCAAGCGACTGGATGAAGGCCCTGCTGGTCAGCGTGGCGCCCGAAATGATGTCGACATCGGCGCTCTGCGCACGGATCGCCTCGTCACGCAGCATCGGCAGCGCCTGCCTGTTGATGCTGATCGAGGTGCGGCGGTCATTCGGGTATTTCAGCACCTTGAGCGCCGTGAGGCGGCCGCCCTGGATGGAAGCCTGAATCTGGATAAGGCCGTAATAGGCATCGGCGGCAGGACCGGTGTAGGTACCGTCGGCAAAGCCGTGCCCCGCCGGCTTGGTGCCCGGGCTTACAGCCAGCTTCATGGCGGCCTTGAAGACCCGGGCGTGTGCTTGCGGATAATCCGGTCTCGGCTGGGGAATCGGGATATAGACGGCCGGGGTTATGGTGAAGGACGCCGTCCGCGGCGCGGCATCGGCGACAGTTTGAGCTGACGCCTGTTCTGGCTGGGCTGCGGGCGCTTGGGAAAGCTGCGGAGAGCTGGCTGAGAGCGGCGGCTTGGTCGCCTGCTGCTGCTTTGGCGCGGGCGCGGAGATCGCGGCGGTGGTTTTGCCGCCGACCGATGTCGGCGTGGTCGCGGGAGGATCGAGCCGCGCACTCTGCTGGCGGATCCCGGGCGATGGCGGTGGAGGCGCTGGAGTGGGATCAGTTTGAACGGGGCTGGCCGGAGCAGGGGGCTGCGCCACACTGTCCTCGGCGGCATTGGCGGAACCCGCCGTGTCGATCATGTCGCCGGCAGGACCCTTGCCTGCCTGGTCCCAGACATAGGCGCCCGAAGACGCGATCACGAAAAGCGACAGGGCAATCTGTTTCATTGGCTCGTCTCACCTTCAATCCCGTGCCGGCGAATCGACTTCGCGGCAATTCGGAAACAATGTCTCACGATCCAGCTGACAATTGGCTGTCAGGCGCGGACACCGTCGACAGCACCGATCCTTGAACCTCCAGTCGTCATCCCGGCACGAATGGGACGACGGCCGTCAACCAAACCTGCCCTCGCGGCTAGGCGCCGAACAAACCACTTCAAACCGGGTCGCGGCTTCGCTACGCTTGCGGCATGTCTCAATCCAGCACTGCAATCTTCGGCGCCCGGCGCGACCAGGCATTTCCCACGCTGAGCGAGGCGGACATCGACCACATGCGCCGTTTCGGCGAGGCCAGCGCCTATGCGGCCGGCGAGCACATCATCAAGGCTGGCGATGTCGCGCCCGGCCTGATCGTCGTGCTGTCGGGCAAGGTTGATATCATCCAGGATGGTCTTGGCCGGCGCGAGACGATCGTCAGCCATGGCCCGGGCAGTTTCGTCGGCGAGCTGGCGCAGCTTTCGGCCCGTCCCTCATTGGTCAATGCCGAGGCCGCCGAGCCGGTCGAGGCCTTCGTCATTCCCTCGCGGCGGGTGCGCGACCTGATGGTGCAGGAGGCCAATCTCGGCGAGCGCATCATGCGGGCGCTGATCCTGCGCCGCGTCGGGCTCCTGGAAAGCGCCACCAGCGGGCCGATCATCATCGGACCGCTCGGCAATGTCGACGTGCTGCGGCTGCAGGGCTTCCTGGCCCGCAGCGGCCAGCCGCACCGCGTGCTCGATTCCGGCAGCGATCCGTGCGCCAAAACCCTGGTCGAGCGTTTCGATGTCGATCCGCACCATTTGCCTGTCGTGTTGTGCCCGAACGGCAGGCTGCTGATGAATCCGAGCGAGAAAGACCTCGCCCGCTGCATCGGCCTGCTCAGGCCGATCGATGCCGATACGCTGTATGATGTCGCCATTGTCGGCGCCGGGCCGGCGGGGCTGGCGGCGGCGGTCTATGCGGCCTCCGAAGGGCTGTCGACCATCGTGCTCGATTGCCGGGCCTTCGGCGGGCAGGCTGGCGCCTCTTCGCGCATCGAGAACTATCTCGGCTTCCCCACCGGCATCACCGGCATGGCGCTGATGGCGCGCGCCTACAACCAGGCGCAGAAATTCGGCGTCGAAATGGTGATCCCGGACGAGGCGAAGCTGTTGAGCGCGGCGACCGACAATTCGGGCGCCGGCTACCTGCTCGATGTCGGCGACGGCGAAACGGTGCGCACGCGCAGCGTGGTGATCGCCAGCGGCGCGCGCTATCGCCGCCTCGACGTCGCCAATTTGTCGCAGTTCGAGGGCACGTCCGTGCACTATTGGGCCTCGCCGATCGAAGGCCGGCTTTGCGCCGGGCAGGAGGTCGCGCTGGTCGGCGCCGGCAATTCGGCCGGGCAGGCGGCGGTCTATCTGGCCAGCCATGCGCGCAAGGTGGCGCTGCTGGCGCGCGGCGGCAGCCTCGATGCCTCGATGTCGCGTTACCTGGTCGAGCGCATCAAGGCGCAGCCGAACATCGAGGTGCTGACCGAGACCGAAATCGAGGCGCTGGAGGGCGAGGAGGGCAATCTTGCCACTGTCCGCTGGCGCAACCGCGTCAGCGGCGAAGAGACGACACGCCCGATCCGCCACCTTTTCCTGTTCATCGGCGCCGACCCGAACACCGACTGGCTGGCGCAATGCAATGTGGCGCTGGATGCCAAGGGCTTCATCCGCACCGGATCGGAACTCGGACCGCAACATGGCCTGATGGAAACCAGCCGCAGCGGCGTATTTGCCATCGGCGATGTGCGTTGCGGCTCGGTCAAGCGCGTCGCGGCCGCCGTCGGCGAGGGCGCCCAGGTGGTCGCCGCCTTGCATGCCTATCTCGCGCGGGACGGCAGCCCGCCGTCACGCCTCAAAGCATGATCCCGAAAAGTCGGTTTTCGGAAAAGCTTCAACGAAGAGACAGTTCAGGAGAGAGTGATGGCGGACGAATGCAGGCATGCGGCCGGGATCAAGGATGTGACGCCGAGCGCGCTCGGCTGCGAGGAATGCCTGAAGAGCGGCTCGTGGTGGGTGCATCTGCGGCTCTGCCGCACCTGCGGCCATGTCGGCTGCTGCGACGACTCGCCCAACCGCCACGCAACCAAACATTTTCACGCCACCAGCCATCCCGTCATCGAGGGCTACGATCCGCCGGAAGGCTGGGGCTGGTGCTATGTCGACGAGGTCTTTCTCGACCTTGGCGACCGCACGACGCCGCAGAACGGTCCGATCCCGCGCTTTTATTGAGGCGCCGTGCCACGCAGCCGGGCCGGGCGCTGCTCAAGGACGCGTTCGCGAACGCGATCGGGCTGTTTCCAGGCGACGGGACTCGGCTTCAGGATCAGCCTACGAAGTACCGATACCCCAGCCATCCCGCCAGCGCCACCGAAGCAACCCAGATACAGGCGATGATCAGCGCCGCGCCGCGGCTCACCGGCCTGTCGACGGCAAGGGCGGCGGCCTGCCTGTGTTCTGCCATGACCTCGGTCGGTATCATCTTGACCACGACAAGGATGCCCAAGGGCACCAGGATCGCATCGTCGAGGTATCCAACCACGGGGATGAAATCGGGAATCAGGTCGATTGGTGACAAGGCGTAGCCCGCGACGCACACGGCAAGCGCCTTGGCGTACCACGGCGTTCGCGGATCGCGCGCGGCAAGGTAGAGCGCATGCACGTCGCGCTTGATCGCCCGGGCCCATTCGCTCAATGTTGCCATTGGATGACCTTAGCGCCAAAGGATGACGCGCCCAATAGCGCACGCTGAGCGCCTCGCAGGATGGTTGGCGGCCCTAGACATGCACGTCCGCCCAACACGGGTTCGCGGCCGGCTGTTGTGCCGCCTATCGCACCGATCCGGTGACCGTCCGGTCGACATCGGGAACGGATCTGCGTTCGTTGCCGGCAAGCGCGGCTATGAGCAGCAGGCTGGCCACCACCGGAACGAACAGGACGGCGACACGAGCCTGTATATGAAGAATGGCGCGCCATTCGTTGCTGCGCTTGTCGGGGCTGTCGCTCATCATACTCACTTTGCCATGGACCCCAGGGGTCACATAGAGGCGAACTGTTAAGCAACTCCTTCCGACTTCGTTAACGGGGCTGCAAGCGCGAAATCAGCTGAGCCCGATGCGCCTTGCCGGGACAGCGCCTCGGCGTCCGCATCGAAGCGGAACGTGCCGATGAAATCGTCGGCGCGGTAGTCCGGCAATGTCCTGCGGATCGCGGCGGCAAAGCCGCGCGCCTCGTCGAGCCGGCTGGCCAGCGCGGCTGGGCGGCAGATCGCGGCGGAAGGTCCTTCCGTGAAATAGTTCCAAAAGCCAGCGACAGGCATGGGCGGCCATGCGATTCTGCGGCGGTGATTCGGGAGGTCCGACCGTGACGCTGTTTCGTGTGGCCGTGCTCGCGGCGCTGGTCTGCGCCAATTCGGCCGAGGCCGCCGACATGGCCTTCTTCGTCAAGAACCTGCGCAAGGAAGCGGTTGCGGTCGAACTGTTCAGCCGCGACCGCGAGACGGTCTGGCCGGGCAACGGCAAGGTGTTCCTGATCGACCCGACCTCCCAGAAATCGGTGCCGCTGTCCTGCAATCAGGGTGAGCGCATCTGCTATGGTGCCTGGGTCGACGGCAATGACAAGATCTCGGCCGGCGTCGGGCCTGACAACGACCAGCCTTGCGACATCTGCTGCTTCATCTGCGTGGAACACACGACCGAGACGATCGATCTGGTGCCGTGATTGGCCGGGGCATCACCAGGGCAATTCCAGGAAATTGTGAAACGGTCTCCGTCCGGAAACGCTCTGGAGCAATTCCAAGAAAAGTGTGAGCGCTTTAGGGAAGACCGGCCTTGCGAAAACCATCGACGAAATGATCGCGCATCGCGGTATCGCGGAATGGCTCCGTCCAGACCCAGTAGCTGGTCGTGAAATGCGGGTTGCCGATGAGGAATAATTCGACTTCTGCGCGCGCCTCGTCGAGCCGGCCGAGTTGCGCCAGGCTCGCCGCCAGGAAGCGGCGTGAGCTCGTCCGGTAGGTCTCTTCCCGACGCAAGGTCTCGACGGCGGCTTCGTAGTCGCGCGCCGCATATTGCGCCTCGCCGAGCGTCAGATAGTACCAGCTTGCCGGATAGGGATTGAGCCGGAACGCCTTGCGGATATGCTCGAGGCCTTCCTCGACCTTTCCGGCCAGCACCGCGATGTCGGACAAGGTCGCCCAGGCGTCGGCCTCGTTCGGGTCGAGTTCGAACGCTTTGGCGAATTCGGCATCCGACTCTTCGAAACTGTGCTCATAGGCGAGCAGATTGCCGAGCACCCAACGGCAGCCGGCATCGTTGGGATCGATCGCCACCGCCTTGCGCGCCAGGTCCAGGGCGATGCGACGGTTGGGTTCGACCGGCTCGCCCCAATGCACCCATCCCATCCAGTGGTTCATGGCAAGCCAGCGATGGGCCTCGGCGTAGTCCGGATCGAGGGACACCGCGCGCGTCAGCAACAGATGCGCTTCCCGTGCCGTCTGCGGTGATTCGTCGATCAGCTTGCGCGCCCGCACGCACAGATCGTAGGCCTCGAGATTTGTCGGCCGGTTGCGTGGCGGTGGCGCCCGCAGCCGTCCGAGCAGCGCCTCCACGATCTTGGCCGTGGCCTCGTCCTGAACGGCAAAGATATCGTCCAGGCCGCGATCGAAGCGTTCGGCCCACAAATGCTCGCCGCTTATCGCGTCGACCAGCTGGGCGTTGATACGCACGCGCCCCGCGGCGCGTCTGGCGCTGCCTTCCAGGAGGTAGCGCACGCCAAGTTCCTCGGCGATCGCGCGCACGTCCATCGCCTTGCCCTTGTAGGCAAAGGTCGAGTTGCGCGCGATGACGAACAGGCCCGGGGCCCTGGACAGGTCGGTGATCAAATCTTCGGTCAACCCGTCGGCGAAGGCCTCCTGCTCGGGGTCGTTGCTGAGATTGACGAAAGGCAGCACCGCTATCGATGGTTTGTCCGGCAGCGGCAAGGGTTTTCGCTTCACGCGATCAAGCTGTTCGATGGCGCCCGTGAAGCGGTAGCCGACGCGCGGAACCGTCGATATCCATTCGCCGCCATCGGCGGGCGAACCAAGCAGCTTGCGCAACTGCGCGATCTGGACGGTGAGGTTGCCTTCCTCGACCGCCGTCCCCGGCCACGCCGCGTCCATCAGCTCGGCTTTCTCAAGGATTTCGCCGGGCCGTCCGACGAGCGCGGCAAGCAATTTCAGCCCGCGATAGCCGACGGCAACGGGATCGTCGTTCCGAAGCAGCGTTCCCGCACCCGGATCAAGCACGAACGGACCAAAGGCAAAGCGCGATCCCTGCATAGGGCGCATCTATAGAGCAATTCCGGGAAAAGTGTGAGGCGGTTTCACCGGGAAAAAAGCGCGCCGCCCTCCCCCAGGGAATGACGCCAAAACAACGCGTTAGGGCCTGTTTGGAACTTTTGAGAACTATTTGGCAGGGCTTAATTACGGCGCCCTCCATATCCTGCAGAATTCAACCTCGTTCAGATCGAAGGCCGCCCATTCTCAAGCCTGTGGGCGCCAAACCATATGGAGGTTGTCATGACCAATATTCTTGCATCGGCTCCCCATCGGGCAGTGCGGCGGGGAATGGGGCAGGCATCGCGCCGGCGCTACAGCCTTGCCACCCTGCGCAACACCATCGCGGCCTGGCGTCAACAGACACGCTTTCGCTGGGATCTCAAGCGGATCTCGGAAGTCAACCCGCATCTGATCGACGATATCGGCCTGACCAGACGGCAGGTCGATGAAGAGATCGCCAAGCTGCCTTTCTGGCAACGATAGGCGAAGGGCGCAATGGCGCCGGTTCGTCGTTTAACTCCTGCGATTATTTCAGGGATCGTCGTCATCCCCCTTTAGCACCGGCCCCCGTCATGGCATGATGACCCCATCGGCCGTGGGGGCCGATTCTTCATCGGGGGTTTCCATGTCTTTCATACCAGCGCGCCGGCTTGCCGCCGCGTTTTCTCTCGCCATCCTGTTTGCACCAGCCGCCCATGCCGGCGACGTCACCTTCGCCGTCAAGAACAGCCATCCCAACGCCATGCGCCTCGAGCTCTACAGCCAGGACCGCGACTATGTCTGGCCGGGCAACGGCAAGGACTTCTATCTCGATGACGGCGAGACCAAGTCGCTGCCGATCTCCTGCAACGAGGGCGAATCGATCTGCTACGGCGCCTGGGTCGATGGCGACGAGGGCACCTATTGGGGCGTCGGCCCCGGCAACAAGGAAAAATGCGAGGATTGCTGCTACACCTGCAGCGGCGGCGAGACCGAGGAGATCAATCTCGTCCCCTGACCGGTTTGCCAGCTTGACGGTTTTCCCCATGGGAGCCATAGCCTGTGCCGATACCCAAAGCGCGCCGCGTCTGTTCAGCCGCGACGCGGCCCAGGCAAGAGGAGCACGGCAATGGCAGGCACGGTCGAGGGTGAGAAGATCGACGTCGGCTTTGCCGGCAAGCGCTGCATCCACTCGCGCAATTGCGTGCTCGGCGACCCGCATGTCTTCGAGCCTAACGCGCCGGGACAATGGATTCATCCCGAGGCGGCCAGTGTCGAGAAGATCGTCGCCATAGCCGAAAGCTGTCCGTCCGGCGCCATCACCTATGTCAGGAAGGATGGCGGGCCGCAGGAACAGCCGCCGGTGGTCAACACCGTGCGGCTGCGCGAAAACGGCCCGCTCGCCGTGCATGCCGAGATCGTGCTCGACGGTGAAACCTTCTATCGCGCCACGCTGTGCCGCTGCGGCGCGTCGGAAAACAAGCCGTTCTGCGACGGCAGCCACAGCAAGGCTGGCTTCACCGCCACCGGCGAACCGGCGCTGAAGGACGCGCCGGCGCTAGAAGCGCGCAATGGCCCGCTGAAAGTGACGCCGACCACCAACGGCCCGCTCAAGCTCGAAGGCAATGTCGAGATCGTCACCGGCACCGGCCACACGATCGACCGCACGCAACGCACCTTCCTCTGCCGCTGCGGCCATTCGGCCAACAAGCCGTTTTGTGACAATACGCATAAGAAGATCGGCTTCGTGGGATAAAAGGCCGTTCGCCAGCGTTAGTGCAGGATGAGGGTTCGCGTTCAGGAGGAAATCCATCATGCGCACCATGCTCGTTCTTGCTCTGCTTGCCTTTGCCATGCCCGCCTATGCCGCCAATCATGCGGTCCAGATCAAGGGCATGAAATTTAACCCGGCGAAAATCTCGGCCGCCGTTGGCGATACCATCACTTTCACCAATGCCGACCCGATGACGCACACCGCCACGGCGCTCGACGGCTCCTTCGACACGGGCCACCTCGCCACCGGCAAGAGCGCCAAGGTCAAGGTATCGGCTGCCGGCGCACATCCATTCCATTGTGCGATCCACAGCTCGATGAAGGGCATTGTCACAGCCAAATAGCGGCATCCTCGCCAGAGGGTCCCTGGCGCTGTGGTCAAGGCCGCCGATCTCCTCCCAGGGGGAGATCGAGGCTCCTATTGCGGTCATCGCGTGTTGGCCCAGCGCTCGTGGCTTTATCGGCCGGCCGCGATAGGCTAAGGGCGGGGAAGCAAAATTCCCCACCGCCCGGACTGCCAATGACCGCCAAGACCAAGCCAAAACCCCTGTTCCTCGGCATCGACACCGGCGGCACCTATACCGATGCCGTGCTGTGGTCCGAGACCGAAGGCCCGCAGCAGGAGCCGAACAAGGGCAAGGTGCTGGCCAAGGCCAAGGCGCTGACCACCAGGCATGATCTCGCCGTTGGTATTTCCGGCGCGGTCGACGCGGTGCTCGAAAAGGCCGGCACCGATCCGGCCGCGATCAAACTGGTCTCGATGTCGACGACGCTTGCCACCAATGCGCTGGTCGAGGGCCAGGGTGGTCGCGTCGCGCTCGTCATGATCGGCTTTTCCGAAGCCGACCTCGCCCGCGACGGGCTGAAGACGGCGCTCGGCACCGATCCGGTGGTGTTTTGCCCGGGCGGCCACGATGTCCACGGCAATGCCGCCAAGCTTGATCTGTCAGGGCTGGAAGAGGCCTTGCCGGAACTCGGCGCCTCGGTGTCCGGCTTTGCCGTCTGTGCCTATTTCGCCACCCGCAACCCGGCGCACGAGATCGCCGCCCGCGAGCTGATCCGCGACAGAACCGGCCTGCCGGTCACCGCGAGCCATGAACTGTCGGCCAAGCTCGGCGGCCCGCGCCGGGCGCTGACCACGCTGCTCAACGCCAGGCTGATTTCGATGATCGACCGGCTGGTGGCCGCGACCGAAGGGTTTTTGCAAGCCCGCGACATCGCCGCCCCGCTGATGGTGGTGCGCGGCGACGGCGCGCTGGTCTCGGCGGCGTTCGCCCGCCAGCGGCCGATCGAGACCATTTTGTCCGGTCCGGCTGCCAGTCTGGTGGGCGCCCGCCACATGACCGGGCTCGACAACGCCGTGGTCTCCGACATTGGCGGCACCACCACCGATGTCGCCGTGCTCGACAAGGGCCGGCCGCGCCTGGATCCCGAAGGCGCCACCGTCGGCGGCTTCCGCACCATGGTCGAGGCGGTCGCCATGCGCACCTTCGGCCTTGGCGGCGATTCCGAAGTGGCGCTGGAGGACGGCGCGCTCAATCCAAAGATCCTGCTTGGGCCGCGCCGCCTGGTGCCGCTGGCGCTGGCTGGCATGGCGCATGGCGAGGCCGTCAAATCGGAGCTCGAACGCCAGCTGCGTTCGCCCAATCCCGGCCGCATGGACGGCCGCTTCGCGGTTCGCACCGGCGTGCCGGACAGGCTTGCCGCCGGGCTGACCGCTCCGGAAGCGCGGCTTTACGAGGCGATCGGCGCGACCCCGCTGGCCCTCGACAGGCTGCTGACGTCGAATGCCCAGAACGCCACCTTGAACCGGCTGGTCTCGCGCGGCCTGGTGCATATCTCAGGCTTCACCCCCTCGGACGCGGCGCATGTGATGGGTAAACAGGCCAATTGGGATGCCGCCACCGCGCGCCTCGGCGCCGAGCTGTTCGCCCGCAAGCGCGACGGCCGCGGCCAGCCTATTGCCGGGTCGCCGGAGATAATCTCGGAGCGCGTGCTGGTGACGCTGACGCGCTGGTCGGCCGAATACATCCTCGAAACCGCCTTCGCCGAGGACGGGCTCGATGGCGCGGCGACAGTGGCACACGCGCTCGTGCAGCGTGCCGTCGATGCCCATCCCGGCATCGCCCGGCTGAGCGTCGCGCTCGACCGCCCTGTCATCGGCCTCGGCGCCTCGGCGCCGCTGCACTATGCCGGCCTGGCGCCCCTGGTCGGCAATGACTGCGTGGTGCCCGAGGACACCGATGTCGCCAACGCGCTTGGCGCCGTCGTCGGCCAGGTCAGGGTCTCGGCCGAGGCGCGGGTCAGCCAGCCAAGGGAAGGGCTGTTCCGGCTTGCCTCGGGTGAGACGGTGCGTGATTTCCTCGACGAGGCGGCGGCGATCGCGGCCGCCGAGGCCGATGTGCGGGCCATCGTCGCCGGGCGCGCCCGGGACGCCGGCACCGACAATGCCGAGATCGACGTCGCGACCGAATTCAAGGTTTCCACGGTGGAAGCCCAGCGCATGTTCATCGAAGCGCATGTGGTGGCGGTGGCCTCGGGACGGCCAAGGATCGCCGTGTGAGGATGAGAGCGATCTCCCCCCTTGTGGGGGAGATGGCCGGCAGGCCAGAGGGGGGCGCTGTCCCGCCGACCTATCTGTGGTTTTCAATCAAGCCTTTTGGCCCGGTCTCAAATCGATCACAGGGTAAAGGTTGCGATCCTTCACGCCCCCCTCTGCCCTGCCGGGCATCTCCCCCACAAGGAGGGAGATCGGCTGCTTCGCCAACCTTGCCTAAACGTCCCCTTCACCTTAAGCCGAATTGACCCTGTAGACCTGACATGCCAAAGGCGCGCCCGAGCCTTTCGTCTGGAGACAAACTGATGACCGATCGCATCGAGATCGCCGGATTGCGGATTGCCCGCGAGCTGCATGATTTTGTGGCTGGCGAGGCCCTGCCCGGCACCGGCATCGCCGCCGATGCGTTCTGGAACGGTTTTTCGGCCATCGTCCACGACCTGGCGCCCAAGAACCGGGCGCTGCTCAAAAAACGCGACGCCATGCAGGAAAAGCTCGACGGCTGGTATCGCGACAATGGCGCGCCCGTCGACATGGAGGCTTACAGGGGCTTCCTGAAAGAGATCGGTTATCTCGTTCCCGAGGGGCCGGCCTTCAGCGTGTCGACGGAGAATGTCGATCCGGAAATCGCCGTCGTCGCCGGACCGCAGCTGGTCGTGCCGGTGATGAATGCGCGCTATGCGCTCAATGCTGCCAATGCGCGCTGGGGTTCGCTCTACGATGCGCTCTATGGCACCGATGCCATTCCCGAGACCGGCGGCGCCGAAAAGGGCAAGGGCTTCAATCCGGCGCGCGGCGCCAAAGTCATCGCCTGGGCCAAGGATTTCCTCGACCAGTCGGCGCCGCTCACCTCGGGCAAATGGGCCGGCGTCAACGGGCTGTCGTTTGTCAACGGCATGCTGCGGCTGGGCGAGGGTGCCGGTGTCACGACACTCGCCGATCCCAAGCAATTCGCCGGCTTCCGCGGCGACGCCGCCAACCCCGATGCCGTGTTGCTGGCCAGGAACGGCCTGCACATCGAGATCGTCATCGACCGCGCCAACCAGATCGGCCGCACCGATCCGGCGGGCATTGCCGACGTCATCCTGGAATCGGCGCTGACCACCATCCAGGACTGCGAGGATTCGGTCGCGGCGGTGGATGCGCAGGACAAGGTCGTCGTCTACCGCAACTGGCTCGGCCTGATGAAGGGCGACCTCGCCGAGGAGATCAGCAAGGGCGGCAAGACGTTTGTCCGCAAGCTCAACCCCGACCGCGCCTACACCGCGCCGGCCGGGGGCCAGCTCACCGTGCCCGGCCGCTCGCTGATGCTGGTCAGGAATGTCGGCCACCTGATGACCAATCCGGCGATCCTGGACCGCGACGGCAACGAAGTGCCCGAAGGCATCATGGACGCCGCGCTGACGGCGCTGATCGCGCTGCACGATGTCGGGCCGAAAGGCCGCCACGCCAATTCCCGCGCCGGCTCGATGTATGTCGTGAAGCCCAAGATGCATGGGCCGGAGGAAGTCGCCTTCGCCGTCGAGATCTTCGACCGGGTCGAGGCGCTGCTCGGCATGGCGAAAAACACCATCAAGATGGGCATCATGGATGAGGAGCGGCGCACCACCGTTAACCTCAAGGAGGCGATCCGCGCCGCGCGGGAACGCGTGGTGTTCATCAACACCGGCTTCCTCGACCGCACCGGCGACGAGATCCACACCTCGATGGAAGCCGGCCCGATGATCCGCAAGGGCGACATGAAGCAGGCCGCCTGGATCTCCGCCTACGAGGCGTGGAATGTCGACACCGGGCTCGAATGCGGGCTGGCCGGCCATGCCCAGATCGGCAAGGGCATGTGGGCGATGCCGGATTTGATGGCGGCGATGCTGGAACAGAAGATCGCGCATCCCAAGGCCGGCGCCAATACCGCCTGGGTGCCGTCGCCGACGGCCGCGACGCTGCATGCCACGCACTATCACAAGGTCGACGTGCACGCCGTGCAGGCGGCGCTGAAGAACCGGCCGAAGGCCAGGCTCGACGACATCTTGTCCGTGCCGGTGGCCGTGCGGCCGAACTGGACGCCGGACGAAATCCAGCGCGAACTCGACAACAATGCGCAAGGTATTCTGGGCTATGTCGTGCGCTGGATCGACCAGGGCGTCGGCTGCTCGAAGGTGCCCGACATCAACGATGTCGGGCTGATGGAAGACCGCGCCACGCTGCGCATCTCATCGCAGCACATCGCCAACTGGCTGCGCCACAAAGTGTGCTCGGAGATCCAGGTGCGCGATTCCCTGCAGCGCATGGCGGCCATCGTCGACCGCCAGAATGTCGGCGATCCGCTCTACCGGCCGATGGCGCCGGATTTCGACACGTCCATCGCCTTCCAGGCCGCCTGCGACCTGGTGTTCAAGGGCACCAGCCAGCCCAACGGCTATACCGAGCCGGTGCTGCACGCGCGGCGGCTGGAACTGAAGGCGAAGCAGGATCAAGCGGATTTGCGTTGAAACGGCCTGACGCAACGGGTCGACCAAGTATCGTCGGTCCGCGCTGCCCCTCAATTGCCCTGCCGGGCATTTCTCCCGTAGTGACACCGTAGTGACGGGGAGAAAGACGCTTCTATCGCCGATTCGCCAATCATCAATGTCGCAAGAAGAGCGCCGAGGGCGCAGCAGCTCCCTTCTCCCCGTCACTATACGGGGAGAAGGTGCCGGCAGGCGGATGAGGGGCGGCGCTACAATTGGTTGGACAGCGAACTGGCGCCACGAGATCGAGCGCCGATCACACAAATGCGATGTCGAGGTGACCGGCAATCGTTTCCAGGCGCCTTGACGGTCACTGGGCTACCTACTAGTTGGTAGGAAGTGAAACGAGAGATCCCCACCATGTCTGGACAAATGAATGATCAGAGCCGCGCCGCGACATCGAACGGCTGGCTCAAAAGCTATTATTATCTGCGGTTTGCCGTATCGGCGGCCTGGGTTGCGGTGGCTTTCACCGTCGCGAAAAGCAGCCCGCCGCTCGCCGCCGCCATGCTGGTTGCCTACCCTGCATGGGACGCGCTCGCGAATTACATCGACGCCCAGCGTACCGGCGGGCTCGGCCGCAACAAGTCGCAGTTGCTGAACTTCGCCGTCAGCATCCTCGCCACGATTGCCGTCGCCATCGCGCTCGGTCACAGCATGAACGCGGTGCTTTCGGTCTACGGCGTCTGGGCCGTTGTCTCCGGCGTATTTCAGCTCCTGACCGCGGCGCGGCGCTGGAAAACCAACGGTGCGCAATGGCCGATGATCCTGAGCGGCGCCCAATCGGCGCTGGCGGGTCTCTTCTTCGTCAAGATGGCCGGCGGCACGGAGATCATTGGCATCGCCAATGTCGCGCCCTATGCCGCGTTCGGCGCCTTCTACTTCCTCGTGTCCGCTCTATGGCTGTCGGTCAGCGACATCCTTCGCAAGTCACCGCGGGTCGCAAGCTAGAGCGATTCCAGGAAGTGTAAGCGCTTTCCCTTGGGAATTGCGTCAAAACAAGAGTTAGAGCGGTTCGCCGGTTTCCATGAAACGGCGAACCGCTCTAAGTGCAGAGGAGCCCTCCGCCGGAGCAAGTCATGAGCAAGCCTTCGAACACCGCCGATGAGATCCTGGCCGCCGCGCGAAGCTTCATCGTCGCCGGCGGCTACAATGGCTTCAGCTACGCCGATATCGCCGAGGTGGTTGGCATCCGCAAAGCCAGCATCCATCACCATTTCCCCAGCAAGGTCGACCTCGTGCAGACCCTTCTCAAGCGTTACCTCGAGGATGCCGTCACGGGCATGGCAGGGCTCGAGCGCGATGTCCCCGAGCCGCCGGAGTTGCTTCGCACCTATGCCGGTATCTGGGCCCGGTGCATCGAGGATGCGAGCATGCCGTTCTGCGTCTGCGCACTGCTTGCCAGCGAGCTGCCGGCCCTTCCACCGGAGCTTGCCGTTGAAGTCCGGGCGTATTTTCAGTTTCTCTCGGGATGGCTGACTGGCGTCATCGAGCGCGGTGCCGACAAAGGCACGCTGGCAATTTCCGCTTCGCCACGCGTTGAGGCCGAGGCCTTCATGGCGACCGTGCATGGCGCAATGCTTTCCGCGCGAGCCTATGGCGATGTCTTGACCTTCGGCATGATCCTGACGCCGACGCTGCAGAAGTTGATCCCCGACCGAATGATCCGGGCAAAGACGGATCGGCCCGGAGCAACGGACCTGGCGTAGCTGCGGATGCCTTCGCCTACGCCGCCTGCGCCACGCGCTCCGAACTCATGCGATAGGAGATCGCCTCGGCCAGATGGATGCGGCCAACGATTTCGCTGGCGTCGAGATCGGCCAGCGTGCGCGCCACTTTCAGCACGCGGTGGTAGGCCCGGGCCGAAAAGGCGAGCTTTTCGCTGGCGTCCTTGAGCAGCGACAGGCCTGACGCGTCGGGCATGGCGATCTCCTCGATGACGGAGGGCGCGCAATGGGCGTTGGTGGTGGCGCTGGTCACGCCGAGCCGTTCGAAACGCTCGCGCTGCAAGGTGCGGGCGCGTGCCACGCGCAGCGCCACATCAGCACTCTTCTCCGCCCGGTCCGGCCTTATCAGGTCGCTGGCCGAGACCGCAGGCACTTCGATCCGCAGGTCGATGCGGTCGAGCAGCGGACCGGAAATGCGTGCCTGATAATCAGTGCGGCAGCGCTCGCCGCGCAGGCAGCGATAGCCCGGCTCGCCGGCCATGCCGCAGCGGCACGGGTTCATCGCCGCCACCAGCTGGATGCGCGCCGGATAGGTGACGCGGTGGTTGGCGCGCGCGATCATGCAGTCGCCGGTCTCCAGCGGCTGGCGCAGCGCATCCAGCGTCTGCGGCGTGAATTCGGGGAACTCGTCGAGGAACAGCACGCCGTGATGGGCGAGCGACACTTCGCCAGGTCGTGCGCGCAACCCGCCGCCGACCATCGCCGCCATCGAGGCTGAATGGTGCGGCGCGCGGAACGGCCGCCGGTCGGTCAGCTTGCCTTCGCCGAGCTCGCCTGCCACCGAGGCGATCATCGAGACTTCGAGCAATTCCTTCGGCATCAGGGGCGGCAGGATCGACGGCAGCCGCTGCGCCAGCATCGATTTTCCCGAGCCCGGCGGGCCGACCATCAGAAGATTATGGCCGCCGGCCGCCGCCACTTCCAGCGCCCGCTTGGCCGTCTCCTGGCCCTTGATGTCGGCGAGGTCGGGCAGGTCGCGCGCCGCGGCGTGGATGCCGGCCTCCGGCCGCGACAGCACCTGCGTGCCGCGGAAATGATTGGCGATGGCGATCAGGCTGCGCGGCGCCAGAATGTCGAAATCCTTGCCGGCCCACGCCGCTTCCGGCCCGCAGGCGAACGGACAGATCAGGCCCTTGCCCTCGGCATTGGCGCCGATCGCCGCCGGCAAGGCACCGGCGACGGCGGCAATGGTGCCGTCGAGCGACAATTCGCCAAGCACGACATAACCGGCCAGCATGTCGCCCGGAATGGCGCCAAGCGCGGCCATCAGGCCAAGCGCGATCGGCAAATCGTAGTGGCTGCCTTCCTTGGGCAGGTCGGCCGGCGCCAGATTGACCGTCACCTTCTTCGACGGCATCGACAGGCCCGACGCATGGAGCGCGGCCTGCACCCGCTCGCGGCTTTCGGCCACCGCCTTGTCGGGGAGCCCGACGATCTGCATGCCGACCTTGCCGGGCGCGATCATCACCTGCACGTCGACCGGCACGGCCTCGATGCCCTGGAAAGCGACCGTGCGAACCCGCGCCACCATTTTCCCACCCCGGATATGGGCCGCAACCCATGCGATAGGCCTGGAACCTGGCCCCGGCAGAAGACAATCACAGATTGCCGGTCAAAGCAAGAACATTACGAGAACAAGGCAATCGCCATGGTTGCAGCCGGATTGAGCCCGGTTGAAAAGGCGGAACATGGTTAATACGAACTGAAAACTGCCTACTTGCGCCGCTTCCCCTCGACCGCGTCCCAGAATAGGCTGGCGATGTCGGCGCCGCCAAAGCGCTGCACCTCGCGCACGCCGGTCGGCGAGGTCACGTTGATCTCGGTCATGTAGTCGCCGATGACGTCGATGCCGACCAGGATGAAGCCGCGTTCCCTGAGCGACGGGCCTATGCGGGCGCAGATCTCGCGCTCGCGCTCGGTCAGTTCGGTCTTTTCAGCGCGGCCGCCGACATGCATGTTGGAGCGGGAATCGTGCTCGGCCGGAACGCGGTTGATGGCTCCGACCGGCTCGCCGTCGATCAGGATGATGCGCTTGTCGCCCTTGCGCACGTCCTTGAGATAGCGCTGCACGATATAGGGCTCGCGGAACATCTGGCCGAACATTTCGAGCAGCGAGGCGAGGTTGCGGTCGGCCTCGTGCAGATGGAAGATGCCGGCGCCGCCATTGCCGTAGAGCGGCTTGACGATGATGTCGCCGAACTCCTTGCGGAAGGCTGCGACTTCCTGGCTGTCCTTGGTGATCAGCGTGTCCGGCATCAGGTCGGCAAACTCGGTGACGAAGATCTTTTCCGGGCTGTTGCGCACCCAGGCCGGGTCGTTGACCACCAGCGTCTTCGGGTGGATGCGCTCGAGGATATGCGTGGTGGTGATGTAGTTCATGTCGAAGGGCGGATCCTGGCGCAGCAGGACCACGTCCATCTCCGACAGATCGGTGCGCACCTTCTCGCCCAACGAGTAATGGCTGCCCTTCTCGTCGCGCACCTGCAATTCCTCGATGCGCGCAAACACCTTGCCGTCGCGCAGCGACAGCCGGTCGGGCGTGTAGTGGAACAATTGATGGCCGCGCCTCTGCGCTTCCAGCGACAGCGCGAACGAAGTGTCGCCGGCGATCGACACGGTGGAGATATGGTCCATCTGGACGGCGATTTTCAGCTTCATGGCGGGTCCCCAGCGCAGTCGACGAGAGCGATATAAGGGTCGCCGCGCCTTCTGCCAATCGCGACGTCTGAAGAACGGCAACGGCAGGACGCAACCCCCGCCAGCCCGATCGCGACAAGGCAAGCGGCCGCGTCATCGTTTTCTTAAGCCTTGCCGTACAAGAATAAGCCTCGAATACCCCAACGGCAGGCGCCGGATGGGGGTCCTCGATGGAACAACGACCATGAACGCGCTCACCGCCATCCGCGCCGCCGCGACCGACCAGCTTGAACTCACCATCCTGATGCCGTGCCTCAACGAGGCCGAGACGCTGGCCGTTTGCATCGGCAAGGCCAGGGCCTTCCTCGACAAGGCCGGCATCCTGGGTGAGGTGCTGATATCAGACAATGGCAGCACCGATGGCTCGCAGGAGATCGCGGCCCAGGGCGGCGCCCGTGTCGTTCCGGTGGCGCAGAAGGGCTATGGCGCGGCCCTGCTGGGCGGCATCGCCGCCGCCAGGGGACGCTTCATCATCATGGGCGATGCCGACGACAGCTACGATTTCGGCGCGCTGGATGCCTTCATGACGCGCCTGCGCGACGGCGCCGACCTGGTCATGGGCAATCGCTTCCAGGGCGGCATCGAAACCGGCGCCATGCCGCCGCTGCATCGTTATCTCGGCAATCCGGTGCTGAGCTTCGTCGGCCGCCTGTTTTTCCGCATCAAGACCGGGGACTTCCACTGCGGCCTACGCGGCTTCAACGCCGAGAGCATCCGCAAGCTCGACCTGCAGACGACCGGCATGGAATTCGCCAGCGAAATGGTGGTGCGCAGCGCGCTTGCCGGGCTGCGCATCGAGGAAGTGCCGACCACGCTCAAGCCCGACGGCCGCAGCCGGCCCCCGCATCTCAGGACCTGGCGTGACGGCTGGCGGCATCTCAAATTCCTGCTCGTCTACAATCCGCGCTGGATGTTCTTCATCCCGGGCGCGGCGCTGTGCGGCCTGGGCACGCTGTTCGCGGCCCTTCTGGTGTTTGGACCGCTGCGGGTGATCGACAATCTTTCGCTCGACCTCAACACTTTCGTCGCCGCCTGCTTCATGATCATCACCGGCATCCAGCTCATCACCTTCGGCGCCATATCGCGATACTATGCCGAGATCACCGGCATCCTGCCGCGCAGCCGCGGGTCCGACTGGCTGAGAAGGACCATCAGCACCGACCGTCTTGCCGCCAATGCCGGCATCTGCTTTGCCGGCGGTGTCCTGTTCTTCGGCTATGCGGTGCTGCGCTGGGCGCATCTCGGCTTCGGCCCGCTGAACGATTCCGAAATCCCGCGCATCGTCGTGCTGGGCCTGAGCCTGATCGTCATTTCGTTCCAGGCCTTCTTTTCGGCATTCCTGCTCGGTGTCCTGGAGATTCCGGTCAAGCGGCTGAAAGCCGGCCAGCCCGGCGGATCAGGCGAAGCCGCCGCGCCTGCTGAAAAATGAGCCGGCTTCTACGAAAATTCGCCGCCATACGGCTTGTCCGATTTGTCATCGTCGGCATTGGCGCGGCGCTGCTGCTTTTCGTACTGTCATGGGCCTTGGTGTCGGCCGGGATGCCGCCATTCGTCGGAAGCGTCATCGCCTACATGCTGGCCTTTGTCGTGGCATATTCGGCACAGCGTGGCTGGACGTTCGAGGGACGGCACGACCACGCCCATGCGCTGCCACGGTATCTCGCCACCCAGCTGGTCTGCGCAGGGTTCGCAGGCCTGTCCGCCCATGTCGCGGTGTCGATATTTTCCGCCTCGCCGCTGATCATGTCAGCCATCATCACGATCGCCGCAAGCGCCGCGAGCTATGTGCTCTCATCGGTCTGGGTGTTTCGCGACGATCAAAGAGCCGCGTGAAGGCATTCGACGGCGGCCCGTCGACGCGATGCGACGAAGCGCAAGGCTGGTTTAAGATTTGCGCAGTGAGTTCGCGATAACTTCCGGCACGAAAAGAGCGCCCAGAGGCCGTCCCGTGACTCCTGCCAAGACCATGATCTCCGCCGAGGCCACGCCACGTCCGTCACGGTATAACGACCTCGCGCTCGTGCTCGTCGCCACGCTGGTGATGGTTGCCGTCAGCGCTCTCAGCGGATTCCGTGACTTGACCGACGCCGGCGGCGACAATGACAATCTGCTGCGCCTGGTCGAGGTTCGCGACATGCTGGCCGGCCAGGGCTGGTTCGACCTGCATCAGTACCGGATGGGTCTCGAAGGCGGCTTCGTCATGCACTGGTCGCGGTTGGTCGACGCACCGCTTGCCGCCATCGTTCTCGTAGCCTCGGCGCTGACCGGCAGCATGGCAAGGGCCGAGACAATCGCCGAGGTGCTCTGGCCGGCACTGCTCTTCTCCCTCGCTTTGCTCTTTACCGCCCGCGCGGCGCGCAGTTTCGCCGGTGCCGCCGCCGTGCTGCCGGCCGTCGTCATCGGCGCCGCGGCGCTGCATTTCATCGGCATCTTTTCGCCCGGCTCGCTCGATCATCACAATGTCCAGCTGACGCTGACCATGGCCTGCCTGAGCCTGCTGCTCGATGCACCCGTGCAGCGCTGGGCCGCGCTGCTCGCGGGCCTGTGCGCGGCGCTGATGCTGGCCGTCGGCATGGAAACGGCGCCCTACGTCGCCACCATCGGCGCGTGCATTGCCTTGCTGTTTGTCGCCGACCCCGGCGGCGAGGGGCGGATCGCCAGGGATTTCGGCCTTGGCTTTGCCGGCGTTTCAGGGCTGGTCTTCGTCACCACCATCGCCCCGTCGGCGTGGGGCCAGCCGCAATGCGATGCCTTTTCGACAGTGCAGTTCGTGGTGGCCGCGCTCGCCGGATGCGGCCTCGCCGCCGCGGCATCGCTCGATATGGCCAAAGCCACGCTCGGCCGGCGTCTCGTGGCACTCGGCCTGCTTGGCGTGGTGCTTGCCGCTGTCGTGGTGTCGCTTTTCCCGCAATGCCTGGCGGCTCCCTATGCGAACCTCGATCCGCGCCTCAGGGAATTGTGGCTCGACAACATCGAAGAGGCGCAGTCGCTGTACAAGCTTGTCATCTACAATCGGGTCGCGGTGGTAGAGCGTTTTGCCACGCCACTGGTGGCGATCCTGCTGATGGCGCTTGGCCTCGGTCGTGGCGGCTCGCGGCGGCAGGACAGCCTGGTTGGCGCGCTGCTGGTGGTGGCGTTCCTGGTCAGTGCCTGGCAAGTGCGCGGCTCGACCTTCTCCATTGCCCTGGCGGTGATCCCGCTTTGCGCCTGGATCGCCAAATGGCGGCAGCGGGCCGAAGCCAGCCCGTCGCGCGGCTCCGCGCTCAGGGTGGCCGCGGCCTGGCTGGTTTCGGTCAATGCACTCTGGGCGTGCGCGGCCGTGGCTGCGTCAAGCGCCTTCGAAACCAGTGCGGCCGTCAACGGCGCCAGTGTCAATGGGAACTGCCAAGGCAAGACCTCGTTTGCGGCGCTCAGCCAGCTGCCGGACACCGCCGTGCTCGCTATTTCCAATCTCGGATCGCCCATCCTGGCCTATTCCGGACATCGCGTTTTCGCCGGGCCGTATCATCGCAACGTCGCGGGAAACCTGCTTGCACTCGATACCTTCCTCGGATCGGACGCCGATGCCAGGTCGGTGGTCGAAAGCCACCATGTCGGGCTTGTCGCGCTCTGCCGTGGCAACCCGGAAACCCGCCTGCTCGTCGGCAGGGCGCCTGACGGATTCCTGGCCAGGCTGGCGCGCGGCGACGTGCCGGACTGGCTGGAGCCGGTGGCGGAGACGGGCAGGCCCCTGCTTGAGCTCTATCGCGTCAAGCTTGGCGGCTGAAAATCACCGCGAAAACAAGGGTTTGACGCTCAGCTTAGCCGGCTTTCCCTGGGCGTCCGGCTCTTTGCCGCGACAACATCGCCGGGGAAACCGGATTGCGTTTTCCGGATCGTGTCCCGGCCGCAAAAAAATCGATTTTCGAGATACGTTTCCTAAAGGGTTTGCTGCCAGTCTCCGATATAAATTCCGACGTCAAAAACAGGGACACCGATGCAAACTCCGTTTGGCACCGGTCAGGCAAACAGGGAGAGCACGGATCTGGCCTTCACCGATCCGTTGACCGGGCTTGGCAACCATCGCCGCTTCTTCGACAAGGTCGATCGCCTGATCAGCGACCGCGCCGATGATCCCGCGCCTTTCACCGTCGGCATTCTCGACCTCGACGGCTTCAAGCCGATCAACGATCTGTTCGGCCACAAGGCCGGCGACGACATCCTGATCCAGGTCGCCATGCGGCTGCGCGCCTCGATGGACGGCCATTCGACGGTCTGCCGCATCGGCGCCGACGAATTCGCCTTCCTCTATCCGCTGGTGTTCTCCGAGGAAGCGGCGGCGGAAAAATCCCGCATGCTGATCGAGATCCTGTCGGCGCCATACGATGTCGGCGAACGCACCGCCAGGCTGTCGGCCTCGGTCGGCTGCTCGCTGTTTTATTCCGGCGACGAGACCACCGAGATCCTCATCAACAAGGCCGAAACCGCGCTCTACCACGCCAAGCGCTCCGGCCGTGGCCGGGTCGTCGTCTACACCCGCGAGATGGAAGAGGCGGCCAAGCGCGTCACCCGCATCGAGCAGGCTCTGCGCCGCGCCGTCTCGGCCGGCGAGGTGGAGCCGCATTTCCAACCTATCGTCGACCTCACCACGCGCCGCACCATCGGCTTCGAGACGCTGGCGCGCTGGACCGATCGGGACCTCGGCGCCGTGCCGCCGACCGTCTTCATCCCCATCGCCGAAGAGCGCGGCATCATCGGCCCGCTGTCGCAGCTCGTGCTGCGCAAGGCGACCGAGGCGGCCAGAAACTGGCCGAGCGACCTGTTCCTGTCCTTCAACCTGTCGCCCTCGCAGCTCGTCGACCAGAACACCGGCCTGCACATATTGGCGATCCTCGACCGCACCGGCTTTGATCCGCGCCGCCTCGAGATCGAGATTACCGAGACCGGCCTGATGAACGACCCGGCCTCGGCCGCGCAGATCGTCGAGGATCTGCGCCGCGTCGGCATCCGCGTCTCGCTCGACGATTTCGGCACCGGCCAGTCCTCGCTCGGCCGCCTCCGCGAATTCCATTTCGACAAGCTCAAGATCGACCGCGCCTTCGTCTCCTCCATTCTCGACGACCGCCCGTCCGAACACATCATCCGCGCCATTCTCGCCATGTGCGAAGGGCTTGGCATGGACGTGGTCGCCGAAGGCATCGAAGAGGAAGCGCAGGCCGATCGCCTTGTCCAGTTCGGCTGCGCCGGCGGGCAGGGCTATCTCTTTGGCAAGCCGGTCGATGCCGACGCCACGCTCGGCTATCTCCGCGATTCCTTCCGCGGCGCCCTGCGCGCCAAGGCGATCTGACCGGCGATTTCGACGTAGTCAGCATTCCGCCGATGTCGCGGCGCGCTTCCACTGCGGCGCATTGTCGTTTTGTCCGACATGAGCCTGCAAATCCGACGTTTCGCCCTTGCCCGCGCGACTTGCGTGGCTAGGATGCGCGCCGTTCACGCCTACAGCGCCGTGCGTCCTTGGGACGCGCAAAGGACGCTGTTGCAACTTATGTTTGCGCATGATCCCTATCCGAAAATCGATCCGATTTTCGGGGTCATGCGCTGGGAGACAAGAAAGATGATGCCATCGGCGGATTTTGCCGACCTCAAGGGCGCCTCGGTGCTGATCACCGGCGGCGGTTCCGGGATCGGCGCGGCGCTGACCGAGGGTTTCGTGCGCCAGGGCGCCAATGTCGCCTTCATCGACATCGCCGAGGGTCCGAGCACGCTGCTTGCCGACCGCATCGAGAAGGAATTCGGCCGGCGGCCGCTCTATCTCAAGACCGATCTGCGCGACATCGAGGCGCTGCGCGCCTCGGCGGCCAAGGCGGCACAGGCGCATGGCGATGTCACCGTGCTGATCAACAATGCCGCCTGGGACGAGCGCCACGCCGTCGAGGACGTGACGGTGGAGTTCTGGGACAACAACCAGGCGATCAACCTCAGACCACATTTCTTCACCGCGCAGGCGGTGGCGCCGGGCATGAAGCGGGCCGGGGGCGGCTCGATCATCAACTTCACCTCGACATCCTACCTCATCAACCATCCCGACATGCCGGCCTACACCGCCGCCAAGGCGGGCATCCTCGGCCTCACCAAAGGGCTGGCCGGCAAGCTCGGGCCCGACCGTATCCGCGTCAACGCCGTCGCGCCCGGCTGGGTGATCACCGAGCGGCAGCAGGAACGCTGGGTGACCGAAGGGGCGCTTGCAGCCCATGTCGCCAAGCAGTGCATCAAGGAGGTCATGCGCCCGGACGACATGGTCGGCACGGTGCTGTTCCTGGCCTCGGATGCCTCGCGCATGCTGACCGCGCAGATGCTGATCGTCGACGGAGGTTTTCTGTGAGCCCGGAATTTGCCGGCGATATGCCGGCGGTAGCCGCGCTTGATTGGGGCACGACCCGGCTTCGCGCATGGCTGATCGACGGCAGCGGCAAGGTGCTTGCCGAGCGCCGCGGCGATGACGGCCTGATCACCGCGCGCGAAAAAGGTTTTTCGAACGTTCTGGAAGGCCATCTGGCCGCCCTGGGCGCGCCGGAAACACTGCCCGTCATCATCTGCGGCATGGCCGGCTCCCGTCAGGGCTGGATCGAGGCGCCCTATGTGAGCGTGCCGGCGCCGATCGGCGCCATCCTCGGCGGTGCCGCCCGCGTGGCTGATCAGAAACGCGACATCCGCATCGTGCCGGGCCTTGCCCAGCGCCTGGCCGATGCGCCCGATGTCATGCGCGGTGAGGAAACACAGCTTGCCGGCGCCGGTTTGCCGCCGAAGGGGCGGCATCTCGCCTGCATGCCTGGCACCCATTCGAAATGGGTGCTGGTCGAGGACGGCGCGGTTGCCGGCTTCGGCACATGGCCGACCGGCGAGTTGTTCTCGGTGCTTTCAGCGCATTCCATCCTCAAACATTCGCTGGGCGAGCATCCGGCTCCCGTCGCTGCGGGCAATCCGTTCTTCCGGCAGTGGTGCGAACGCGCGCTCGGCGAGGGCGGTGACGTCACCTCGAAGCTGTTTGCCATCCGCGCCGCCGGGCTCCTGCAGGACCTGAAGTCGGAAGATGCGGCTTCCTGTCTGTCCGGGCTTCTGATCGGCGGCGAGATCGCCTCGGCGAAGCGCCGCTATGGCGCCGGCGATGCGCCCGTCGTGCTGATTGCCTCGGGCGCGCTCGCTGTGCTCTACCAGGCCGCACTCGGCTTTGCGGGGCTTGCCGTCCGCACCGTCGACGCCGATGAAGCGGTGCGCGCCGGCCTCATCGAAGCCGCGCGCGAAAACGGCATGATCGCCAGAACCGGAGCCTTGGCATGACCGAGACCGCAGCCTTTCCAAGACTCAAGCGCGGGCTGGTCGCCATCCTGCGCGGCCTGAAACCCACGGAGGCGATTGCCATGGGGCAGGCGCTGTTCGACGCCGGCATCGAGGCGATCGAAGTGCCGCTCAACTCGCCCCAGCCATTCTCGTCGATCGCCAGGATTGTCCAAGTGCTGCCGAAAACCGCCTTGGTCGGTGCCGGCACGGTGCTGACGGCGGCCGATGTCGACGGCCTGCACCAGGCCGGCGGGCGGCTGCTGGTCAGCCCCAACATCGATGCCGAGGTGATGGCGCGCGCCATGCACTACGGCATGGTGACCATGCCCGGCGTGTTCACGCCGACGGAAGCTTTTCAGGCGATCCGGCTGGGCGCTTCGGCCCTGAAATTCTTTCCGGCGAGCGCGCTCGGCGCATCAGGCATTTCCGCCATCCGGGCGGTGCTGCCGGCGCAGACCCTGGTCGGCGCCGTCGGCGGCGTTTCGGAGAAGGACTTTGCCGGCTACAAGGCGGTGGGCGTCTCGGTCTTCGGCCTGGGCTCCAGCCTGTTCAAACCGGGCATGAGCGTCGACGACGTCGCCGCCCGTGCGCACGCCGCCGTTGCGGCCTGGGATGCGGTGTTCGGAGAAGCATGATGAGCGCGGTTTCGATTTTTTCCGATCACATCTGCCAGCTCGGCGAAGGCCCGAGCTACGATCCCGCTACCGATGCGCTGTTCTGGTTCGACATCGTCAACGGCCAGCTTCTGGAAAAGCCGCTCACGGGCGCCCTGAAGATCCACGAGCTTGGCCAGATGGCCAGCGCCATTGCCATCATCGACGAGCAGCGCCAGCTGATCGCCACCGAGACCGGGCTTTTTGTCCGCGATGTCGCGACCGGCACGATGACGCTGCACACGCCGATCGAGGCCGATAACCCGCTCACCCGCTCCAACGATTCCCGCGTCCATCCCTGCGGTGCCTTCTGGGTCGGCACGATGGCCAAGGACGAGAGCAAGGGCGCGGGCTCGATCTACTGGTTCTCTAAGGGCGAACTGCGCCGCCTGTTTTCGGACATCACCGTGTCGAACTCGATCTGCTTTTCCGAGGACGGAACGATCGCCTACTACACCGATACCGCGACCGGCCTGTTGATGCGCGTCGGCTGCGATCCGGTGACAGGCCTGCCGGTTGGCGAACCGAAAGTGTTCGTCGACCACCGCTCGTCGAAGGGCTACGTCGACGGCTCTGTCGTCGACCGCGATGGTGTGCTGTGGAATGCCGTCTGGGGCGGCAAGGCGGTGAAGGCCTATTCGCCCGATGGCACATTGTTGCGCGAAATTCCCATGCCGGCGACGCAGGCGTCCTGTCCGGCCTTTATCGGCGCCAAGGCCGACCGGCTGGCGGTGACCTCGGCCTGGAAGGGCAAGGACGACAAGCAGCGCAAGCTCGATCCGCAGGCGGGCATGACCTTCCTCGTCGATATCCCCGTCAACGGCCGGTTCGAACCGCGCGTGCTGATCGCCTGAACACCCGCGGCAGGTAATTGTTTTCGCGGGCGTTGTCACGCAAGCGCCCGGCACGGTCGGTTTCGCGAAAGCCGATGGCAGGCGCCGTGGGATGGTAATGCATGTCGTTTCGACGCGACGCGCTCTAAGCCATCGCACCGCTGGAATCCGCCCCATCATGGCAAAGCATAAGCCGAAGCTGATCCTTGTCTACGAGCCGGAGAAGGCTTGTTTCGATCGTCTGATCGCCGACGGCTTCCCATCGCAGCGCGCCACCGAGATCTCATCCTACCTCGCGCAGTCGACGGACATCGCCCCCGAATTCGCCGCACTCGCCGCCGCCTGCGAGGCGCGGGGTCTCGCCTTTGCGCCGGTGGCGCTCGACGATGTCGCCGAGGCGCTGGAGGGTGCGGATGCGCAGAGCACGCTGGTCTGGACATTGTCCGACGGCGTCGCCTATTTCCGTGGCGGCGCGGCTCCCGCACTGGCCCGGCTCAAGGGGTTGCGGACGATCGGCGCCGATGATTCGCTGTTCGCGCTCTGCCAGGACAAGTTCCGCTCCGGTGCCGTGCTTGGCGCGCTCGGCCTGCCGGCGCCGCAGGCTGGCCTTGCCCGTGATGGCAAATGGCTGGTCGAGCCGCCGGCCTCCGCCGCCGGCTGGTTCGTCAAGCCCAACCGGCTTGGCGCCAAGATCGGCATCTGGCCGGATTCACGTGTGGCTGATCTCGGCCACGCGCTGGAGCTTAGCCGGCGGGTCTTCGCCGCCTATCGCGACGATGTCGTCGTCCAGCCCTATGTCGCCGGCCGCAATGTGCGCGCCAGCTTTCTCGCACTGACGCCGCAAACCGGTGTCGAGGCGCTCGGCGTCGCCTTTGTCGATTCCGGCGCGGATTTCCAGACCATGGCGGACAGTATGGCGCTCTACGGCGAAACCGGCGAGGCGGCGAAGGCGGCAGGATTTTATGCCGAACCAGAGCTCGTCGCCGTCGCCGATGTCCAGCCGGTCGCCGACGCCAGGATCAGAGCGATCGCCGGGCGGCTGATCGGCGGGCTCGGCCTGCGCGACGTGTTTTCCATCGACCTGCGCGTCGAGGCCGACGACACGGTTCACCTGATCGAATTCGAGGTCTGCCCCGGCCTTCCCTGCTTCGATTTCCGTGCCTACTGCCGCCGGCAATGGGGCCTGGAGCTTGCCGACGTCATGGCCGAGACGGCGGCAAGCCGATTTATCGGCGAGCGCCACGGCGGCTAGGCTCGGCCTATATCGGCCGTGCGCCGGCCATGTACCTGGCGTTGTCGAACGGCTCCGGCCGGTTGTCGGCCAGGCTCCACAATTGGCGGTCGGCGCCGGGCAGATCGCCGAGATAGACATGCAGGGCTCCGGACCGGGCGCTGCCGGTATTGGCGACCGAGTGAATGGTGCTGGAAGACATGTGCACCAGCGCGGGCGCCGAAAAATCCTGCCGCTCCGGTTCGTCGACCTTTTGGCCGGCGAGCGGGTAGATGAAATTGGTCTCGCCGCCCCAATAGATGCCGATCAGGGCGTCCATCAGATGGTTATGTGGCGGATACTGCACCCCGGGCGAGAGCGTGATGTGATAGATCGTCAGCTGCGGGCTGGCATGCAGCAAAAGCTCGTCGTCCTCCTCCTCGTGAGCCAGTCCGCCGCGCGCATGGAAGCGGTTGGTATAGTCGCTTAGCACGGCCTTGACGTCCTCGAAGGGATTGGCGCCAGCCGCCGCGTTGACGATATCCCTGATCGCGGGGTAGAGAGGGGAGTCGGCCAATAGCGGCATGCCACAGCTCCTGACTGAGATGCTCAGTGAGCATAACTAAGATGGCCAATGCGCGTCAAGGCCGACGCGAAGCGAGAGAAGCATGGGGCCGACCAAAATCACGCCATCGAAATCGGCCGCGTCCCCGGACGGGACGCCGGCGCTGTCGACGGCCGATGTGCTGCGCAGCGAACAGGCCTACGAACAGCTGAAGAGCGACATCGTCGCCTGCGTCCTGTCGCCCGGTGAAGCCTTGACCGAAAAACAGATCGAGGCGCGCTACGGCATCAAGAAGGCGACGATCCGCTCCGCACTTGCCCGACTCATGCAGGAAGGGCTGGTCAGGAGCGAGCCGCGTCGCGGCTATGTCATCACCACGCTGACCCTGCGCGATGTCAACGAGATCTTCGACGTGCGCGGCCTGGTCGAGCCGGAAGTGTTCCGGGTTGCCACCACCGGCATTACCGAGCGCGGGCTGGACGAGATCAGGCTGGCGGCGAGAAAGGTGCTGAAGCCGGAGACGCTGCGCAGCCCCGTTGCGTTCCTCGCGGCCGACCGTGCCTTCCGCCTGGCGATCGTCGAGCTTTCCGAGAATTTGCGGCTGGTACAGCTCCTCAGCCAGATCCTCGACCAGTCGGAACGGGCGCTCCATCTCGGCTTCAAGTCGCGCGATTTCATGCCGCTGATCATCGAACAGCAGAGGCAATTGCTGCAGGCCTGCGAAAAGAGCGACGTTCCCGGCATCGTGAAACTCGCCCGCTCGCAGTGCCTTGCCCTCAAGCACCAGCTGGTGGGGGCGCTGCTTGGCGGAGCCAAGCTGCGGGACGTGAACCTTCAGGACTTCGTCTGAAGCCTGTGGGCCGCGATAGGCTTCAGGCCCCTTCGACCAGCACGATCTCACCGTTGGCGACCTTCTGGCGAATGGCCACCGCTCGCTGATATTCCGGCGAGTGGTAGCAGTCATGCGCGATCGCAAGCGATTCGAATTCGATGATCACGTTGCGGGCGCGGCCAGGCCCTTCGGCCAGCTCATGGGCTCCGCCGCGCGCCAGGAATTTTGCGCCAAAACGGTCGAAGGCGAGCTTCGAAGCGGCGATATAGGCCTTGTAGCCTTCGGCATCGCGTACATCGACGCGGGCGATCCAGTATCCCTTCGGCATTGTTCTCTCCCTTGTCTACGCAGAGCGCATTTCGTCGAGGATCGCCTGCGCTGCCGCGCGGCGGTCGTTTGCCGCGACGATCGGGCGGCCCACCACAAGATGGCTGGCGCCGTTGCGGACTGCTTGCGCCGGCGTCACCACGCGTTTCTGGTCACCATGGTCGCTGCCGGCCGGCCGGATGCCGGGCGTCACCACCGCCATGTCGGGGCCGACGATGCGGCGCACCGCTTCTGCCTCCGCCGCCGAGCAGACGATGCCGCCCATGCCGGCATGCAGCGCCTGTTCCGAGCGCCTCAGCACCAGCGTGTGCGGGTCATATTCGTAGCCGACATCGATCATGTCCTGCTCGTCCATCGAGGTCAGCACGCTGACGGCGAGCAGGCAAAGGTCGCTGCCCCTGGCCGCTTCCACCGCTGCATGCATCGCCTTGGGATAGGCATGGATGGTCAGCATGGTCATGCCCATCTTGACGATGTTCTCGACGCCCTTGGCCACCGTATGGTCGATGTCGAGCAGCTTCATGTCGAGGAAGATCTTGGTTCCGCCGCTCGCCAGTTCCCTGGCGAAGTCGAGCCCGCCGGCGAAGGCCAGCTGATAGCCGATCTTGTAGAAGGAGACGACGCCGTCGAGTTCGCGCACCGCCTGCTCGGCTTCCCGCACGGTCGGCACGTCGAGGCCGACGATCAGTCTTTCCTGGATGGACTGGGCCCGGATGGATTTGGCCTGCATGGTCGTGGCGGTCACGCCTCGACCCGGGTCGACAGCATGCGCGAGGTTTCGATCAGCGTGCGGCATAAATGCTCCATCGATTTGTACAGTCTTTCGTCACGGAAATTGCCGCCTTCGTCGAAGGCGTCGCCGCCATCCGGCACCGAGCATTCCGGTGTCACCACCTCCATCTGGCAGCGTACCAGCACGGCGCGCAGATGGTTGATGCAGCGTATGCCGGCAAAACGGCCGTTGGAGGACGAGCACAGCCCGGCGACCTTGCCGGCAAGCGGCCTGACCGATCGGCCGCCATCGCGGCGCACCCGGCTCACCCAGTCGATCGTGTTCTTGAGCAGCGGCGGGATCGAGCCGTTATATTCGGGCGTGGCGATCAGCAATCCGTCATGGGCTGATATCAGACGGCCGAGTCTGGCGGCGTTTTCGGGAACGCCTTTTTCCTTCTCGAGATCCTCGTCGAGGATCGGCAAGGGATAATCGGCGAGCGAAATGCGGGTCACCTCGGCGCCTTGCACCGCAAGTTCCTTCTGCGCCACATCGGCGGTCCTGCCGCTATAGGCGCCGCTGCGCACCGAGCCGGCGAAGACGAGGATTTTCGGGATCACTGCCATTGGCCACCCTTGTTCCCGGACAGGTACAGCCAGAGGCAGCTCAAATCAACGGCTGGGTCGGTGAATAGGGGAGTAAGGCGGTAAGGCAGTAGGTCAGCAGGGAACAGTCCGGAAATTGAATCGTCATTTCCTACTCCCTTACTCCCCTCTCACTTAATGCGCTTCGCGGCGGTAGATCCACAGCTGCGTCGGCGGGATGTTGCGGAAGATGAAATCGAAATGCTTGACCGTATAGTCGCCGCGACCGGCCGGGATTGGCGACATCGGGCCATAGGTCAGCTGCACGATCGGACGGCCCGCCGGAATGCGGTCGAGCAGGCTCTCTATATAGGCGATGCGCTGGGCGACCGGGAAATTGAGCAGCGGCACGCCGGACACGACGGAATCGAAAATCATCCCGCTCCTCTCGCCAAGCGTGGCGTTGAGGTTGAAGGCGTCGCCCTCGATGACGTTGACGCCGGGATAGAGCTGGCGCAGATGGCGCACGAAATCCGCGCTGTATTCGACGGCATAGAGGTTTTCGGGCCGCACGCCCTGGGCGAGGATGGCACGGGTGATGACACCGGTGCCGGGACCGACCTCAAGCACCGGCAGGCCGGACCTGGGATTGACGATCGAGGCCATCTTGCGCGCGGTGATCGAACTGGTCGGCACGATCGAACCGACCGTCTTCGGCTTGTCGATCCAGCCCTTGAAGAATTTGAGTTCGTCGTCGAACTTCTCGGCAAGCGCCTTCCGCAGTCCGTGACCACGTGTCATGCAAGCTCTCCTCAAGGCTCCCCCGCAAAGCTACTTAACACCTGGTTGACGCAAGGCAAGGCGTTGCGAGACGCATGTCGTGGATAAGATAGATTTCGTCGCGTCTCAAAACACGGCGCGTTTCATCGATTCCCGCGCCGTTCTTGCACCATCAACGTTCGCTGAAGGACTCGAAGAAATCCTTCATGCGGGCGAAAAACCCGCTCGATTGGGGCGAATTGTCCTGCGAGGACAGCTGCTCGAACTCCTCCAGCAACTCGCGCTGGCGGCGCGACAGGTTCTGCGGCGTCTCGACAGCGGTCTGGATATAGAGGTCGCCGATATTGGGCTGGCGCAGCACCGGCATGCCCTTGCCCTTGAGGCGGAACTGGCGGCCATTCTGCGTGCCTTCGGGCACTTTCACCTTGGTCTGGGTGCCGTCCAGCGTCGTCACCTCGAAGGAGCCGCCAAGGGCCGCCGTCGTCATCGAGATCGGCACCTTGCAATAGAGATCGGCACCATCGCGCTGGAAGAATTCGTGCGGCTTCACCGCCAGGAAAATATAGAGATCGCCCGAGGGCCCGCCGCGCAGGCCGGCCTCGCCCTCATTGGCAAGGCGGATGCGGGTGCCGTCCTCGATGCCGGCCGGAATGTTGACCGACAGCGAACGCTCCTCGGTGACGCGGCCCTGGCCGGCGCATTTCGGGCACGGATCCTTGATCGTCTGGCCGCGGCCCTGGCATTGCGGGCAGGTGCGCTCGATCGAGAAGAAGCCTTGCGTCGCCCGCACCTTGCCATGGCCATGGCACATCGAGCAGGTCACCGGCTGGGTGCCGGGCTTGGCGCCGCTGCCGGAGCATTCCGAGCACGAGATCGAGGCCGGCACCCGGATCTGCGCGGTCTTTCCCGCGAAAGCCTCTTCCAGCGAGATTTCCATGTTGTAGCGCAGGTCGGCGCCGCGCTCGCGGCCGCCCGACGAGCGGCGCTGGCGCCCACCCATCATGTCGCCGAAAATATCCTCGAAGATGTCGGCGAAACCGCCGGCGCCAAAGCCTTGCGCCCCGCCATTCATGCCGCCCTGTTCGAAGGCGGCGTGGCCGAAACGGTCATAGGCCGCGCGTTTCTGCGGGTCCTTCAGCGTCTCGTAGGCTTCGTTGATTTCCTTGAACTTGTGCTCGCAGGAGTGATCGCCGGGGTTGCGGTCAGGATGGAACTGCATGGCGAGCTTGCGGAAAGCGCTCTTGAGCTCCTTCTCGTCGGCGCCCTTTTGTACGCCCAGCGTTTCGTAGAAATCAGCTTTCATTTTTTCCCGCTGTCCGGATGCTCAACGTCTTGATGCATTGTTGCGTCGTTTGCCGGCACGTCGCCTCGATTTAGGAGCGGTGCTGCCCCGATGCTAGGGCCGGCGCGAACTTGTCCGTGGTTTTCAGTGATTTTTTCGGCAGGCCCCGCACTTTTTTCAGCGAGGGTTGCAAAAAAGCCCGGCTTTACGCCGGGCTTTCCGCTTTATCTTGCCGTCAAGCGGCTCAGGCCGACTTCTTCTTGTCGTCGTCCTCGTCGATTTCCTCGAAATCGGCATCGACCACGTCGGAGTCCTTGGCGGCATCCGCCTTGGCGTCGGCTTCCGCCGCTTCCTTCTGCGAGGCCTCGTACATGGCCTGGCCGAGCTTCATCGAAGCTTCGGCGAGCGCCTGGCTCTTGGCCTCGATGTCGGCCGCGTCGTCGCCCTCGGCGGCGGTCTTCAGTGCCGCGATGGCATCGGAAATCGCCGTGCGCTCGGCTTCCGAGACCTTGTCGCCATATTCCTTCAGCGACTTCTCGGACGAATGCACCAGCGCCTCGGCCTGGTTACGGGCCTCGACCACGGCGCGCCGCTTCTTGTCGGTCTCGGCATTGGCTTCGGCGTCCTTCACCATCTTCTCGATGTCGGCGTCCGAAAGGCCACCCGAGGCCTGGATGCGGATCTGGTGCTCCTTGCCGGTGCCCTTGTCCTTGGCCGAAACGTTGACGATGCCGTTGGCGTCGATGTCGAAGGTGACCTCGATCTGCGGCACGCCGCGCGGCGCCGGCGGAATGCCGACCAGGTCGAACTGGCCGAGCGCCTTGTTGTCGGCGGCCATTTCACGCTCGCCCTGGAAGACGCGGATGGTCACGGCCGACTGCGAATCTTCAGCGGTCGAGAACACCTGGCTCTTCTTGGTCGGGATCGTCGTGTTGCGCTCGATCAGCCGGGTGAACACGCCGCCCAGCGTCTCGATGCCGAGCGACAGCGGCGTCACGTCGAGCAACAGCACGTCCTTGACGTCGCCCTGCAGCACGCCGGCCTGGATGGCGGCGCCGAGAGCAACGACCTCATCCGGGTTGACGCCCTTGTGCGGCTCCTTGCCGAAGAACTGCTTCACGATCTCCTGGATCTTGGGCATGCGGGTCATGCCGCCGACCAGGACCACTTCGTCGATCTCGCCAGCCTTCAGGCCGGCATCCTTGAGTGCTGCCTTGCACGGGTCGATGGTGCGCTGGACGAGATCCTCGACCAGGCTTTCGAACTTGGCGCGCGTCAGCTTCAGCGTCAGGTGCTTGGGCCCGGTCGCGTCGGCGGTGATGAAGGGCAGGTTGATTTCGGTCTGCGTGGTGGACGACAGCTCGATCTTGGCCTTTTCAGCCGCCTCCTTGAGGCGCTGCAAGGCGAGCTTGTCGTTCTTCAGGTCGATGCCCTGTTCCTTCTTGAACTCGGCCGCCAGATACTCGACCAGGCGCATGTCGAAATCCTCGCCGCCGAGGAAGGTGTCGCCATTGGTCGACTTCACCTCGAACACGCCGTCGCCGATTTCGAGCACCGAAATGTCGAACGTGCCGCCGCCAAGGTCATAGACGGCAATGGTCTTGCCATCCTTCTTGTCGAGGCCGTAGGCGAGCGCGGCGGCCGTCGGCTCGTTGATGATGCGCAGCACTTCGAGGCCGGCGATCTTGCCGGCGTCCTTGGTGGCCTGGCGCTGGGCGTCGTTGAAATAGGCCGGAACGGTAATGACCGCCTTCTCGACCTTCTCGCCGAGATAGGCTTCCGCCGTTTCCTTCATCTTCTGCAGGATCATGGCCGAGATCTGGCTGGGCGACTGCTTCTTGCCGCCGGCTTCGACCCAGGCATCACCATTGTCGCCCTTGACGATCTTGTAGGGGACAAGCTTCTTGTCCTTTTCCGTCACCGGATCGTCATAGCGGCGGCCGATCAGGCGCTTGACCGCGAAGATGGTGTTTTCAGGATTGGTGACCGCCTGGCGCTTGGCCGGCTGGCCGACCAGACGTTCGCCGTCGCCCGAGATGGCGACGATGGAAGGCGTCGTGCGCGCGCCTTCCGCATTCTCGATAACCTTGGGCTCCTTGCCATCCATGATGGCGATGCAGGAATTGGTGGTTCCGAGATCGATACCGATTACTTTTGCCATTTTTCTAGTCTCTCCGCTAAGCAGGCTTTCAGGACCCGTGAAGGCGTTCCGACGAAAGCCCCTGTTCACAAGAAATCCCGTCCGGCCACCGGAGTTCCGGCGTCGGACGGCTTGGCGCGTATATAAGAACACGCGACAGCGGGCGCAAGCATTCTGCGCAAGGCTTCCATGAACCTTTCCACCTCCGTCCGCGACAGAGGTCAAGGTGCCGCATGGTGCGGCCCGGAAAGGAAGCCCCCATGACCAGCAACCCAGAGACTCCCAGGTCTCCGGGAACAACAGGAACTCGGCGCGACCACCGCCTTCGGGACGGGGTCGATGCGCTGGGCTTCCTGCTGATTCCGTTGACCCTGCGTAAGAGCAGGCGTATCGTGACAATGAGGAAAGCAGACAATTCGAGCAGGGAAGAACGAGCCGGACCGCCGCGCCTTGCCCTGGTTCGCGCGGCACAGCCGGAGGCTCCTCCCGCAGACTTCGGGGGGAGTTCCATGTCTTGCGATCACGGCCCGTTCGTGTCTTATCGCGCCAGCCGTTTGCACCGCCTGATCAAGGCAACCGGCGGACTTCTTGCGATTGCCCTGACCGCCGGCCTTTGGCTTGGCGGCGTCGCCCGGGCGCAGGACACCCAGATCATCTATCCCGGCTCGATGGCGGTCACCGGATTTTCCGGCACCGTCATTCCGAACTTCGACGAAGGCCTGCCGCCCGGCGTCGATCCGGTCGACGAAACCTTCATCGACACCACGCGCGCCACCTTGCGCGTTTTCGACGTTTCGCATCTCGGCGGGCCGGCCTCGGGCCAGCTCGTCTTCACGCCGCCGCCCTTCGAGGTGACGGCCGGCCAGATCGGCCAGGTTTTCGGCCTCACCTATGATGACGGCGTGCGCGACGGGGTTCCGTCGGGCGTTCCCAATCTTTACGCCGCCGCAACCTCGCTGCACGGCATCCGCATCGTCACGCCGGACGCCGACAGTGACGGCAGGCCGGAGCGGCAGCGCCGCGGCACGGCAGGCGCCACTTTCATGGATGGCCAGTTCGGCACCGAAAACGGCGGCGGCCCGGGCACCATCTGGAAGATCGACGGCATCACCGGCCAGGTCGCCAAATTCGCCGACATCGACACCGACAGCGGTCCCGGCATCGGCAATCTCACCTTCGATCCCAACCACCGCCAGTTCTTCGCCTCGGATCTCGACACCGGCCTGATCCATCGCATCGACGCCACCGGCAGATTGATCGACACGTTCGATCATGGCGTCGCCGGGCGCCCGGCGCATGGCCTGGCTCCCGTCGCCGACGATGCCGCGGTGATGGACATTCAGGGTGCCGCCTTCGACACGGAAGACCCCGAGACCTGGGGCTACACCCAGGACGAGCGCCGCGTCTGGGCCGTCTCCTACCATGGCGGCCGGCTCTACTATTCGGTCGGCGAAAAGTCGGAAATCTGGTCGGTGGGCATTGCCCGCGACGGCGGCTTTGCCGGCGACCCGCGCTGGGAACTGACGGTCAAGGCCGACAAGGACTACGCCGTCACCGATATCGCCTTCGACGACAGTGGCTTCATGTATCTCGCCCAGCGCGGCCCGGTCGAAAACCGCTATGATTACAGCCAGTTCGCCGATTCCGGCAAAGGCGAGGTCATCCGCTACTGGCACGAGAATCCGGACGATCCGGCAACGGAATCGGTCTGGGTGGAAGTGCCGCAGGAATATGCGGTCGGCTTCCCGCAAGGCAACCGGCAGTCGGCCGGCGGCCTCGACCTGCAATATGGCTATGACGCCGACGGCAATCTCGACACCTCGGTGTGCACGCAGACGCTGGTCAACACCGGCGACAAATTGCGCGACAATCCGACGCTTGCCGAGCAGCTCTCAGCCGGCGGGCCGCTCGCCGTGCATGGCGTGCAGATCACGCCCAAGGACCTGGTCAAGCCGGCCAACGTGCCGCCCTTCGGTTCCTGGTTCGACGATTTCGACGGCTATTTCGAAGATCCCGAGGTGGAAGGCCATGTCGGCGACGTCGCCGTCTGGCACCCCTGCGAGGGCCGCGCCGGCTATTATGAAGAAATCCCGGGCGGCTATCTGCCACCCTTCTACCCGCCGGACTTCCCACCGCCCGGCAACCTGCCTCCCTGTCTCGATGTCGAGGACGTCCAGTATTACTGCACGCCTTCGGGCCTCGAGGCCGATCTCTATCTCCATGACCATGCCGGCTTCGGCGGCGATTCGATCAAGGCCCAGTCCAGGACGCCAGGCGTCGCGGTGACCTCACCCATGTCGCATGCGCCCGGCACGCCTTACACGATCGGCATCACCGGCCACTATCCGGGCGACAGAGTGGATGTTGGACTTTGCTTCTACAGGAAGTCCGACAAGGACAAGGGTGGCTACTACCCTTGCTGCAAGATGACCTTGCCGCTCCGCACCCCAGCCGTCAGCTGCGAACGTTGAGGAGGGGAAGATGAACAATCTCGCACTCTCCCCGTTCGCGCAAAACCACTCAACCGTCATGGAGACGATCATGAAACCCCTGTCATATGCCAGGCGCGGCGCGCGCTGGCTGATGGCGGCCGGTATCGCGGTCGCCATGCTCACCCCGGTGCACGGCTTCGCTGAAGACCTTGCTCCGGCCGGTCAACTCGAAACCGTCAGTCCGGAGCCACGGCTCGAACTCGACAATCCCCGGGTGATCAATCCGGAGCCCGGCCGGATCGTGCCCTTCTTCACCAAGAAAGGCGGCCAGCGAAGCTGCGACTATGTCGAATATTTCCTGAGCTTCGGCCTGCGCGGCGATCCGAAAGGCTTCGACAATCCGAGCCTCGCCGCCTTGCTGAAAGCCGCAAGGATCGACTTCAAGGACCAGCTGCCGCACGGACTGTCGATCGTCAACGTGCAGGTCGCCGGCGACGGCACGGACGCTTCTGGCGGACCGCTGCCGGCGGCCGTCATCAGCAATTCGGCCGGACCCGACGATACCGCCGATGTTTCCGATTTCCGGATTTCCGCCTCCGACCTCGACGGGTCAGGCGCCGTGAACGAACGCATCATCACCTTCCGGATCACCGCCAAGATAGACCATGCGGCGTTTCCTGCGCCGACGACGGTCGACAACCAGGGCCAGATCAGAGTGAGCCTGAGGGGCGGCCCGGCGACCGTCATCCCGTCGCAGGATCCGGGCAAGCCGGACGACGGCGACTATAAGACCGGTGTGAAGACCTCGATCAAGATCGACGTCACCAAATGCAACCCGCCGCCGCCACCTCCCGGCAAGGAATGCTTCAAGGTGGAACGCGGCACCGTCGATTGCGTGCCCGGCGGCGGTGCCTTCATCTACCACATGCCGGTCGGCCCGGAGATGGGCGGCAAGTGGGTGCAGGTTTCGACGACGACGCCCGGCATCACCATCATCCCTGACACCCAGCTGGTGCCTCCAGGCGGCGGCGTGCTGAACTGGAAGATCGTCGGCGCATCGCCCGGCGACGTCATCCACCTCATCGTCACCGGCATCGAGACCTATGCCGGGCCGAAGGAAGGCTGGGGCCTGTGCTGCACGCAGACCATCGACATCGTCATCCCGCGCGACGTCAGATGCCCGCCTGAAAAGCAGCCGGACCTCAAGGTCGAGAAACGCGCCGACGTGCCACGTTGCACGATGGCCGGCGGCTGTGACTTCACCATCCGGGTCACCAATGTCGGCACCGCACCCTACAACGGCAAGATCGTGCTCGACGAGGTGACGCTGCCGGCCGGCTCGACGCTGAGTTCGGGGCCCAATCCGCCCTGGGTCTGCGTGCCCGGCACCACCCCGATGACGTGCACCTATCCGGTGACCACGCTCAACCCGGGGGCCTTTGTCGACCTCAAGCTCGGCTTCAAGCCGGCCGGGGGCTGGCAAGGCAGTGCACTGCGCAACTGCGCGACCTACAACTATGCCGCCAGCGGCAAGCCGTTGTTCGGCAGCCAGTCGAACGACCGTGGCTGCGCCTCGATCCCGATCTGCCGCCGTGGCGATCGTGACCGCGACTGCCAGCCGCCGGTCGAGAAGAAGGTCGACCTGATCCTGAAGAAGCGGGCCCGTACCGAAATCTGCACGCCGGACGGCGTCTGCACCTTCGTGATCGACATCATCAACAATGGCACATCGACCTATAACGGGCCGCTGACGGTGATCGACAACTATCCTGGCGGCGCACCGAGCTCCTCGACCTTCGGGCCGAGCCCGCCCTGGACATGCGGTCCGAACGGCCCCGGCCAGTTCCGCTGCGACAATGCCGGCCTCTCGCTGCCCGCGGGCGCCTCGACGCCGATCTTCGTCAAGGCGGTCATGCCGGCCGGCTACCAGTCGGATACGGTCGAGAACTGCGCCGCGGTGAAGGCCATTCCCGGTGAGGTCGACCTCACCAACAACAAGGCTTGCGCCAAGGAACGCATCCGTCGTCCCAATGGCGGCAAGCCTGGCCTGCGCATCACCAAGGTGTGCAACGGCTCGCTGGCCGGTGCCGCGGTCGTTTCTTGCCGCATCACCGTCTCCAACGCCGGCACGGCCGCCCCCACCGGTCCTGTGCGGGTCAACGATGCTGCCGCGCTGGTGTCGGGCGGGGCGCCGGTCCAGATCCAGACCGTCACCCCCGACGGCGCGGAATGGGCGTGCGGACCGCTTCCGGCCAACACGCTGTCGTGCCAGATTCCCGGCGCCGTCATGACGCCCGGAACCAGCAGGCACTTCGACGTCACCGTCTCGGCCAATGGCGAGTTCGAGAACTGCGCGCGCGGCTCCTATGGTCCGGCGCCTGGCGACGACATCGTCTATCCGATCGGCCAGGCCTGCGCCAAGGGTGGCGGCTCCTCGACCATCCGTGTCGAGAAGACCGGCGACCGCGAATGCCGGCTCGGCCAGCCCTGCTCGTTCGACATCACCATCACCAATGACGGGACGAGTCCCTTCTCCGGTCCGGTTCGCATCGGCGATGCGATCGGCGTGGAGGGTCTCGGCCGGCTGGACGGCGTTGCGATCACCTCGATCGACCCGCCCTTCGGCTGCTCGCCCGAACCGGCGACCCTGCCTCTGTCCTGTATTGCCAACTTGACGCTCGGCGCCGGCGAGAGCCAGTCGCATCACGTCACCGTGGTCATTCCCGACGACGGGCGTCTGGCCAATTTGCAGGGCAACGTCAATGGCCAGAACTGCGTTGGCGTCCTGTCTCCCGATACACGGGTGCAGGGCGGCGGCGATGTGCTGTCCAAGGATGCGGCCAATGTGCAGGGCGATCGCGGCAAGGCCTATGCGTGCCATCCCTTCAACATCACCCATGAGGTGAAGAAGGAATGCTCGCCGGGCTTCGTCATGAACGATGCCGGCCGCTGCGTCTGCCCGGAAGGCACCACCTTCCGCAACGGCCAGTGCACCGGCGGCGGCACCAACATTCTGCCGACGCCACCGCCGAAGCGCTGCGTGCTGCTCGAAGGCCAGATCCGCACCGAGGACGGGCACTGCATCTGCCCGCGCGGCACGGCGCTGGAGAACGGCACGTGCGTCAGGACCGACAGGCCCGAACAGTGCACCATCCGCGGCCAGATCCACAATGCCGATGGCGATTGCGTCTGCCCGCAAGGGACCGAGGTGCGCAACGGCGCCTGCCGCCCGGTGCGGCCAAAGCCTGAGGAGTGCCGCATCCCCGGCCAGATCCGCAATGGCGATGGCGACTGCGTCTGCCCGCAAGGGACCGAGGTGCGCAACGGCGCCTGCCGTCCGGTGCGGCCGAAGCCTGAGCAGTGCCGCATCCCCGGACAGATCCGCAATGGCGATGGCGATTGCGTCTGTCCACAGGGCACCGAGGTGCGCAATGGGGCCTGCCGGCCGGTCCGGCCGAAGCCCGAGCAGTGCGCTATCCGCGGCCAGGTGCACGATGCCAATGGCGATTGCGTCTGCCCGCGTGGGACCGAGGTGATCGACGGCGCGTGCCGGCGCAAGCAGCCGCAACTGGAGCAATGCGACATACGCGGCCAGGTCCACAACAAGCGCGGCGAGTGTGTCTGTCCGCGCGGCACCGAGGTGATCGACGGCGCATGCCGCAGGCCCAGGCAGCAGACGGAGTGCGCGCCGGGCACGCAGATGATCAATGGCCAGTGCCAGCCGATCTTCAAGCGGCGCTGCCCGGAAGGCACGATTGGACGGTATCCGAACTGCCGGCCGATCCGGGGACAACCATCGCTGGAGATCAACCCGGGATTGCTGCTGCAGCAAGTGCTGCCACGGCGTCAGCCGCAGGTCGACCAGCAGCAGGATCCAAACAGAATCCTGAAGCTCCAGCAGCAGTAACCAGCTGCTCGACACCAGACCAGAAACCCGCCGGAGCGATCCGGCGGGTTCTTTTTTGATCCTTGGCAATCCTGCCGCGCCATACGCTGCAGGCGGCGCCCGTACCTGCGCCCTCGACAAGTCATCTGGAGCGCATTAGGCAGTCGGTTCAGAGCCCGATGAAAAAGGACGCTTGGAAAGGCCGCAGGATGAGCAGAAAGACCTTGATCGCACCGTCGGTGCTGGCTTCGGACTTTTCGAGGCTCGGCGACGAGGTCGAAGCCGTCGCGGCGGCAGGCGCCGACTGGATCCATCTCGATGTCATGGATGGCCATTTCGTCCCCAACATCACCTTCGGCCCGCCCGTCATCAAGGCGATCCGCAACCGCACCAAGGCCTTCTTCGACTGCCATCTGATGATTGCGCCGGCCGATCCCTACCTCGCCGCTTTCGCCGAAGCCGGCTGTGACGGCATGACCGTGCATGCCGAGGCCGGGCCGCATCTCGACCGCTCGTTGCAGACCATCAGGAATCTCGGCAAGAAGGCCGGTGTATCGCTCAATCCGGCGACGCCGGAAACGATGATCGAATATGTGCTCGACCGGCTCGACCTGATCCTGATCATGACCGTCAATCCGGGTTTTGGCGGCCAGGCCTTCATCCCGGGGATCGTTGACAAGGTGAGAAGGGTCAAGGCGCTGATCGGCGACCGGCCGATCCGCATCGAGATCGACGGCGGCGTTTCGCCCGAAACAGCCCCCCTGGTCACGGCAGCCGGCGCCGATGTGCTGGTGGCGGGCGCGGCCATCTTCAAGGGCGGCAGCATCGAAGCCTACCGCGCCAACATCGAGGCGATCAGGACAGCGGCCGACAAGGCCGCCGGCTAAGGATTCGTGCGGGCCGCCTTGTGCATCCATGCGCCGAGTGTCGAGCCCGGACAAGGCTGATTCGGCCGCCCGATCCGGCATCTTTGCGCGCGGCAGAAAAGACGCTCGCACGAGCACACGAAGAACAGATGATTCTGCGTGCATACGAAACACGTTAAGTTTCCGCTGGTTGTGGAGATGAGCGAGTTTGCCCGACCCGCCAGCGGTTTGGGGTATATTTCTTTGTGCTAAAGTACAATAACGCGATCTTCTGCTTGAGCGCCCGACGGCAGAGGCTGTATAATACATGTACGGAGAGGGACGTTTTTCGGACTCGAATTGCCCAGGCCAGAAATTGGGACGAGGAGTCGCTTTGACGTACGGAGCTGCCAATCTGAACGACGACGGCACAGGATCCAAGAGCACGCTTGCCAGCACCGTCTATCATCAACTGCGGGAGGATCTGCTCAGCGGCGCTCTTGAAACCGAAAGCAAGCTGCGGGTCGAGTGGGTTGTTTCCAAATATGGCGCCGGCGCTTCCCCGGTTCGCGAAGCTCTCAATCGTCTTGCCTCCGAAGGACTTCTTGGTCGCCACGACCAGCGTGGCTTTTTCATCATGCCGGTCAGTGCGGCGGAGCTCGAGGAGCTGACGCGCACCCGCTGCTGGCTCGAGGAGCGGGCGCTGCGCGAATCCATCGACCATCGCACCGCCGAATGGGAGGAACAGCTGGTGCTGGCGCTGCATCGCCTGGGCCGCGCCTCACGTCTTTCGCTGCAAAATGCCACGTCGCTCGATTCCGATTGGGAGAAACTGCACCGCACCTTCCATCGGGTGCTGATTTCGGCCTGCCGGTCGCACTGGCTGGTGGGTTTCTGCGATCAGCTTTCCGATCACGCCTACCGCTACCGGCAAATGGCCAATGACGGCGAAAGCATCCCGCGCGACGATTTCGCCGAACACCGGCTGATCGCCGAATGCGCACTGGACGGCAATGCCGACGGCGCGGTCAAGGCCTTGATCGAGCACTACCAGCTGACCGCTTCCATATGCATGGAGCGTTTCAAGCAAGGCGAAGTCTCAAAGGTCGCCGCCTCGGCCGCACGCGCCCGGCCGTAACGATCTTTTCCCTTGGCGCCTTGTCGCGATCCTTAGCCACCTTTCGGCGGACGTGACGTGCTGGACCGCCGTTTGCGGCCTTGACGGCATGGCCGGGAAACGCGAACTCTTCGCCGCCGACTCATGTCGCCCCAGAGGCACTGCCGGCGTCGCCATTGCCGTCACCGCAGGAAGACTTCATGAGCAATCATCTGTTCGACGCGTTCCGGTCCCGGATGCCGGCGCCCGGGCATCTGTTGATGGAAACCGATGACGGGCGCGCGCTCGGCTATGGCGACATGCTGGCGCGGTCGGCGCAGCTCGCGCATGCGCTCCTGCAGTTGGATGTCGAGCCCGGCGACCGGGTCGCCGTGCAGGTCGAGAAGAGCCCGGAAGCGCTGCTGCTCTATCTCGCCTGCGTGCGCGCCGGCGCCGTCTTCCTGCCGCTCAACACCGCCTACACGCTGACCGAGCTCGACTATTTCTTCTCGGATGCAGCGCCGCGCGTCATCGTCTGCGATCCGGCAAAGGCGGCCGATATCGGCCGCATGGTCGAGCCATCCGGCGCCGTCGTCGTCACGCTCGACCGCTATGGCCGGGGATCGCTGGCGGACCAGGCCTCGCATCTGCCGTCGGATTTTCACGATGTGGTGCGCGGGCCGGATGATCTCGCGGCAATCCTCTACACGTCGGGAACGACAGGCCGCTCGAAAGGCGCCATGCTCAGCCACGAAAACCTGGCCTCGAATGCGCGGGTGCTGGTCGAGCAATGGCGCTTCACGTCGGGCGATGTGCTGATCCACGCTTTGCCGATCTTCCACACCCATGGCCTGTTCGTCGCCACCAATGTCGTCCTGATGGCGGGCGCCTCGATGCTGTTCGAACAGAAATTCGATCCGGCCCGCATCGTCGCGCTACTGTCGCGCGCCACCGCGCTGATGGGCGTGCCGACCTTCTATGTGCGGCTGCTGCAGCAGGATGGACTGGACCGACAGGCGACGAAGACCATCCGGCTGTTCGTATCCGGTTCGGCGCCGCTGCTGGCCGACACGCACAAGGCCTGGCGCGAACGCACCGGCCACGCCATCCTCGAACGCTACGGCATGACCGAGACCAACATGAACACCTCGAACCCCTATGAGGGCGAACGGCGCGCCGGCACGGTCGGCTTCCCCTTGCCTGGCGTGTCGCTGCGCATCGCCGACCCGGACAGCGGCAAGCCGCTGGCCCAAGGCGAGGTCGGCATGATCGAGGTCAAGGGTCCGAACGTTTTTGGCGGCTACTGGCGCATGCCGGAAAAGACCAAGGCGGAATTCCGCGCCGACGGTTTCTTCATCACCGGCGATCTCGGCATGATCGACACCGACGGCTATGTCCATATCGTCGGCCGTGGCAAGGACCTGATCATTTCGGGCGGCTTCAACATCTATCCGAAGGAACTGGAAAGCGAGATCGACGCGCTTGACGGCGTGAGCGAGAGCGCCGTCATCGGCGTCGCCCATCCGGATTTCGGCGAAGGCGTCACCGCGGTCGTCGTGCGGGCGCCGGGGGCGGCGATCAGCGGAGCCGAAATCCTCGGCGCCATCGCCGAGCGCCTGGCCAGGTACAAGCACCCGAAGCAGGTGATCTTCGTCGACGAATTGCCGCGCAACACGATGGGCAAGGTCCAGAAGAATCTTCTGCGCGACGCCTACAAGGATCTCTACACGTCCTAGAGCGTTTCACCGTTTCATGGAAACGGCGAACCGCTCTAACTCTTTGTTTTGACGCAATTCCGGACGGAAAACCGCTCACACTTTTCCTGGAATTGCTCTAGGTAGTGGGGGGCCCCGTTACTTCGTCTTACGCGGCTTTTCGGTCCTCGTGCCGGAGCCCCACAAGGCGCGCTGAAATAGGCCGCGTTTGCGGTTGCGCGGCACGAGGTCGATATCCCCGACCAGTTTCGCGCCGCCCTTACGCCGCTCCAGCGTGATCTTGCGGGTGTGGAACGCTTCCAGTTCGGCGCGATGCGCCACGCTGACGATGGTCACCTCTGGCAGTTCGCGGATCACCGTTTGCATCATCTGGTCCTGGCTCTTTTCGTCCAGCGCCGACGTCGCCTCGTCCAGCACGACGATGTCGGGGCGATGCAGCAAAAGGCGCGCGAAGGCGACACGCTGTTTTTCGCCGCCCGACAGCGTCTGGTCCCAGGGCGCTTCCTCCTTGATCCGGTCGGCGAGGTAGCCGAGGCCGACCTTGTCGAGGGCGGCCTTGATCTGGTCGAGCTTCCACTTGTTGGGGGCCGCTGGGTAGGCGACCACCCGGCGCAGTGTGCCCGAAGGGACGTAGGGCCGCTGCGGCAGCATGAACAACCGCTTGTCGGGATGGAAATCGACGCTGCCGCTTCCCCACGGCCACAGACCGGCGAGCGCCCGCACCAGCGTTGACTTGCCCGAGCCGGATTCGCCTGAAACCAGCACCCGTTCGCCCGATTCGACGGCGACCTCCGTCTCCTTGACCACAGACGTGCCGTCGTCGAGCGTCACGCAGAGCTCGTTGAGGGAAAGCATCGTATCGCCCTTGGTCTCGCCGTGCTGGATGCGCCCGAGCTCGTCGCTCTGCTCGGCGCGCTCCAGCCCGTCGAGCGACATCATCAGCGAGGCGATGCGGCGCGCGGAGGCGTTCCAGTCGGCGAGGCGCGGATAATTGTCGACCAGCCAGCCGAAAGCGCCCTGCACGATGGCGAAGGCGGAGGCCGCCTGCATGACCTGGCCGAGCGACATCGAGCCTTCAAGGAACTTTGGAGCACAGAGCAAGACCGGCACGACGGGTGCGAATAGGCTCGAGCCCTGCGAGACCAGGGCCGTGCGCATATGCTGGCCGGTCAGTTGCGCCCATCGCTTCAGCACGCCGCCGAAGGTCCTGTCGATGCCGCTGCGTTCCTCCTCCTCGCCGCCGAGCAAGGCGATGCTCTCGCCGTTTTCGCGCACGCGCGTCAGCACGTAGCGGAATTCGGCTTCCGTCTGGTTCTTCTCTTCGGACAGCCGCACGAAATCGCGGCCGATGACGAACATCGAGGTGGAGGTGATCGCGGCATAGATCACCGCCGTGACGACGAGGAAGCCGGGCACGGTGAAGGTCGAGCCTCCCAGGGTGAAGCTCAAGGCCCCGCCAATCGTCCACAGCACCACGATGAAGGTCGACGCCGACAGGGTGGCAACGATCACGCCGGCGACGAAATCGACCGGCGCCTCGGTGGCGACGCGCAGATCTTCCGAGAGGCGGGCCTCGGGGTTCTGGTGGTCGCCCTGCACGAGATTCAGCTGGTAATAGCGGCCGTTGGCGAGCCAACGCGCTATCACCGAGGCGGTCAGCCAGGAGCGCCAGCGGCGCTGCATGGTCATGCGCAGATAGACCTGCGCGACGACAAGGCTGATGCTGCCAAGCACGACAGGCACGAACACCGCGCTCAGGAAATAGACGGTGTGGGCGTCGCGCTTCTCGATGGCGTCGAAGATCGAGCGGTTCCAGACGTTGATCCCGTACTGGAAGCCGAGATTGACGACGATCAGGACCAGCAGTCCGACCGTCAACGGCCAGCCGAGCTTGTCGCCGTGCCGTCCCCAATAGCCGCGTCCGCTGATCCAGAATCGCTTCAGCAGGTACTTCTTGCGCGCCTCCTCTGCCTGCTTGGGCGTCAGTTCGGGATCGGGTTCGACGGCTTCCGGCGGCGGAGCTTCGCCGCCAGTCCCGGACGCGGCCGCTTCGACGGTCGACATCCTCTTGTTGCGTGGCTTCTTTTCGCGCGGCTCCTCGGCGCGCGAGCGATCGTCACGCTGCCGTCGCGGCTTGGGGGCGCCGCGCGGTTTGATGCCGTCGGCCGGTCTGGATCTGGGTTTCGCCTCGGACATACGCCCCGACAACGAGCTCGAAATCAAAAGGTTTCATGATGGCCGCTTGAGATGACAAATTCCTGACCGCGCCCGTTATCGCGGGTGCAGCAGTTCGACGACATGGTCGGCGATGGCCAGGCTTGCCGTCAGGCCGGGGCTCTCAATGCCGAACAGATTGACGATCCGCCCGGCGCCATGATCGGCCGGACCCTGGATGATGAAATCGGCGGCAGGCTGGCCGGGGCCAGACAATTTCGGCCTGACGCCGGCATAGGCCGGTAGCAGGGCGCCCTCGGCAAGGTCGGGCCAATAGCGCCGGATCGCTTCGTAGAAGACGGCGCTTCGGCCGGGGTCGACCGTATAATCCACACGGTCGATCCATTCGACATCGGGCCCGAAGCGCGCACCGCCGCCAAGGTCGAGCGTCAGATGGACGCCGAGGCCGCCGTCGACCGGAACCGGATAGATCAGCCGCGAAAAAGGCGAGCGCCCGGGAAGCGCGAAATAATTCCCGCGCGCCAGCCACTGCCGGGGGATGAAATCCTCGGGGAAACCGTCGATCCGGGCGGCCAGGGCCTGAGCCTCGAGGCCCGCGGCATTGATGAAGGCAGCCGCTTCCAGGGCGAAGGTCTCGCCATTGGCATCGCGCGTGTCGATCCGGATCCCGCCGGTCCCGATCGTCGCCCCGGCAACGGTGGTCAGGAAAGCCAAGGACGCACCGGCGGCTTCGGCCTCGCCGCGCAGCGACAGCATCAGCGCATGGCTGTCGACAATGCCCGTCGATGGCGACAGGAGCGCGCCCGCGCATGTCAGTGCAGGTTCCAGGTTTTCGGCTTCGTCACGCGTCAGGAATTGCAGGTCGTCGACCCCGCAGCATCGCGCATTGGCCTCGATCTTCCGCAATCCGTCGGTCTGGCTTGGCTCGCTGGCGACGATCAGCTTGCCGGTACGCTTATGGGCGATGTCGTGCTCGGCGCAGTAGGCGTAGAGACGCCGGCGCCCTTCGACGCAGAGCCGGGCCTTCAGGCTTCCCGGCGCATAATGGAGCCCGGCATGGATGACTTCGGAATTGCGTGAACTGGTGACGGTGCCGATCGCATCCGCCTGCTCGACCACCACCACCTCGCGGCCCGACACGGCAAGCGCCCTGGCGATGGCAAGCCCGACGACGCCTGCTCCGGCGACGACACAATCGATTGTCTGCATGGCCCGCCTTCAGCGTGAAGCGCCGGCCTCGAACACCTTGTCGCCGCCGATCCAGACGCTTCCTATGCCAAGATCGTCCGACAGCGCAACGATGTCGGCCGCCGTGCCGTTGGCCAGGCGGCCAAGCCGGTGCGATTGGCCGATCGCCTGCGCCGGATAGAGCGAAGCCATGCGCAAGGCCTCGGACAGATCGACACCGACGACATCGTGCATGAACCGCACAGCCGAGATCATGTCGAGATCGGCGCCGGCCAGCGTGCCGTCGGCAAGCCTGAGGCTCCCGTCCTTGCGGTAGATGGTGCGGCCGTTGAGCGTGAACGAGGTCATGTCGGTGCCGATCGTCGCCATCGCATCGGTGACCAGCACGATCTTGCCCGGCCCCTGTTTGGCGTCGAGCGCGATCCGGATGGTTGCCGGATGGACGTGGATGCCGTCGGCGATCAGCCCGGCTGACAGTGTGCCGATGCTGACGGCCGCGCCGACGAGGCCGGGCTCGCGGTTGCCGATCTGGCTCATCGCGTTGAACAGATGCGTGACCACGCCGGCACCGGCCTCGGCAAAGGCTTTTGCCGTGGCATAACCCGTGTCGGAATGGCCGAGGCTGACGATGATGCCGGCCTTGACCAAGGCCGCAACGCGCGCCGGATCGACGGATTCCGGCGCGATCGTGGTGAGCAGCACCGGTAGTTTCGGCCGCGCCGCGATCAGCATTGCCTGGTCGGCATCTGTCATCGGCCGGATCAGCGCCGGGTCATGCGCGCCCTTGCGCGCGATCGACAGATGCGGGCCTTCGAGATGCAGGCCGAGGAATCCCGGCACCTTTTGTCGAGCGGCGGCCGCGCCGGCGGCGATGGCGGAAGCGGTGATCGCGGGCGTGTCGGTGATCAGCGTCGGCAAGAGCGCCGTCGTGCCGAACGGCGCATGCGCCCGGCAGATGGTCTCGATCGAGGCCACATCGGGATGGTCGTTGAGCATGACGCCGCCGCCGCCATTGACCTGGATGTCGACGAAGCCCGGCACCAGCATGCCGCCGCCGGCGTCGACGGCACGGATATCCGAGGGAATGGCGCCCGAGGGTAAGATCGCCTCGACCAGGCCGTCGCGCACGACTAGGGCGTGGCCTTCATGCCAGTCGTCACCGTCGAAAATTCGGGCGCCAGTCAGGGCAAAACGGTCGCTCATACGGTCTCCGTCACCTTGCGAAGATTGCGCGGCGTGTCCGGGTCGAGGCCGCGATGGCGCGCGAAGGCCTCGACGAACACGTAGAACGAAACGATCAGCGTCAGCGGATCGGTCAGCGGGTGACCGGTGGCGACATGCGGCAGGCGCGTCGCGCGGTTGGCGAGCGTTGAGGTGACGAACACCGGCGCTCCCTTGGCCGCCAGGCCGTCGGCTGCTTCGGCGACGGACGGTTCGGACGCATCGCGCGCGGCCAATGCCAGCACCGGGAAGTCGGGGCCGACCAGCGCCAGTGGGCCATGCATGACTTCGGCCGCGCTATAGGCCTCGGCATGCATGCCGCAGGTTTCCTTGAACTTCAGCGCCGCCTCGTTGGCCATCGCCGCCGACGGGCCGCGGCCAAGGATGAACAGCGATTTCTGCTTCTCGATGGTTTCGGCCAGCACGCTCATCCAGTCGCAGGCGATCGCCTTGCCGAAATGCTCGGGCAAGCGGGCCAGCGCTGCCAGAAGCGCTTCGTCGCCGGTGGAATGCGCCATCAAGGCGAGACCGGCGACGGCGGAATTGACGAAGGTCTTGGTCGCCGCGACGCTGCGCTCGGGTCCGGCAAGAATGTCGATCGAATAGTCGCAGGCGCGCGCCAGCGGCGAGTCGGCGGTGTTGGTGACGGCGATGGTCAGCGCGCCGCCGGCGCGGGCGGTTTCAGCCATGGCGACGATGTCGGGGCTCTTGCCCGACTGCGAGATCGCCAGACACGCCGAGCCGTCGAGCCTCAGCTTGCGGCCATAGATCGAGGCGATGGACGGACCGACCGAAGCGACGGCAAGGCCCGCGGTCAGCTCCACGGCATATTTCATGAAGGTCGCCGCATGGTCGGACGAGCCGCGCGCCACGGTGACGACGAAATGCGGGTCGCGCTCCTTGATACCGCGCCCGGCCTCGGCGAGCACGGCGCCGGAGCCGTCGAGCAGGCGGGCGACGGCCTCGGGGATCTCCTCGATCTCGCGCTGCATATGGGTGATGTTGGAGATCATGGTCGGCCCTCTTCGCTCGGCCCTGTCAGCCGCAGTTCGGCGACGAAATCATAGGCGTCGCCCCGGTAGATGGAGCGGGTGAATTCGATCACCTTGCCGCTCGCCAGATAGGAAATGCGTTCAATATGCAGGCCGGCGATACCCGGCGGCACCTCGAGCAGGCGCGCATCGCTGTCGCCGAGATTGGCGGCCGAGATGCGCTGCACCGCCCGCACCGGCCGGTTGCCGGTCAATTCCAGCGCGGCATAGAGCGAAGAGCCGATACCCGCCGGGTCGGGCAGCACGCTGGCCGACAGCGAGGCGCGTTCGATCGCCAGCGGCGTGTCGTTGGCGATGCGCAGGCGCGCCACGCGCGCCACCAGCTCGCTCGACGACAGGCCAAGCACCATCATCTCGTCGGGCGAGGGCGCATAGAGGCCGCGGTCCAGCCATGCCGAACGCACCGCCATGCCGCGCCGCGCCATGTCTTCGGTAAACGAGGTCAGCCGCGACAGCGATTGCTCGACGCGTTCCATGCGCGGCGCCACGAAAGTGCCGGAGCCGTGGCGCTGCACGAGAATGCCGCCCTTGACCAGGTCCTGCACCGCCTTGCGCACGGTGACGCGCGAAATATCGGCCTTGGTGGCGATATCGCGCTCGGAGGGCAGCGCATCGCCAGGCCCGATCAGGCCACGGTTGACGGCGTCCTCGATGCTCTTGCGCAGCTGCAGATAGAGCGGCGCGCCGCTTTGCGCGGATTGCCTCAGCGTGGCGAAGATCTGGTCGGCGGCGTCGCTCATCGCGCCGCCTCCACCGGTTTGGCGAAAAGCCGGACCGCCATCTGCACCGCGCCGCCCAGCGCGTCGTCGAGCGGCGGCTTGAGCAGTGCGCGGTAGCGCGCCGACAGGCGCGGCGCATAAAGCGGCGCCAGCCCGCCAAGCAGGCAAAGCGGCGCGTCATCCGAAAGGTCGAGTGCGCCCAGCGAGGCCTCGACATCGCCGACCGCCTTGTCGACGATCCAGTTGGCGACGGCATCGCCCTTTTGCGCATGCTCGAACACTTTGGGCGCGAAGCCGCCGAAATCGCCGGGCTTGGCGTTGGTGGTGAATTCGACCACGTCCTCGGGATTGTTGCGGAAGATCGCCATCATGGCGTCGGTCAGCGGCGAGCGTGCGCGCACGCCGTCCTGGGCAAGCAGCGTTTGCTCCAGCAGGTCGCGGCCGATGCGGGCGCCGCTGCCCTGGTCGCCGACCTGGAAGCCCCAGCCGCCGATGGCGCGCGACCTGCCGTGCTTGCGCGCCATATAGGCGGTGCCGGTGCCGAGGATGGCCATGGCGCCGTCACCGGAGCCGACGGCCCCTTCGAGCGCGATCTCGGCATCGGTCTCGACACGGCTGATGCTGAACGGCAGGATGGCTTCGAGCTGCTGCCGGTAGGTGCCGACATTGGCGCCGGCAAGGCCGAGAATGGCCGGTGTTTGCGGGATGAGTTCGGGATCCTGCCCGGCGGCAATGAAAGCCTGCCGCGCGGCGTCGACAATGTTCGAGCGCGCGCCGGTGAGATCGGTGCGGATGTTGGCGGCGCCGCTTTTGGCACGGCCAATGACCGAACCTTCAACTGTTGCCAGGGCGGCCCTGCAGCTGGTGCCGCCGCCATCGATGCCGAGCACGAATTTCACGCGATTTCTCCTCCGGGCGGATAATACCAATAAAATACCAATAGCCAAGAGTTAATTTCCGTTTCAAAAAGATTAAGCCGTATTTTATTGAAAACCCTGCACATTTCGCCGGCTCAGCGATTTCCTCTCCGCGAATTCGTTAATGCATGTGGACAAGTGGTATTTTTTTGGTATTGTTCTGGTATTGGAGGAACACGGATGGCTGAAACGCGCACCGAAGCGCTTCACAGGAATGCCGAGGGGCTGGATATCCAGGCTCCGGAAGCCATCCTTGTTTCGCTGGCCGATGCGCAGATCGAAGCCGCAAAGGCCGTCCGCAACGCCATCCCCGCCATCGCCAAGGCAGCCGAGATCATCGCCGGCCGGTTGAGCGGCGGCGGCAAGCTTGCCTATGCCGCGGCCGGCAGTTCCGGCCTGATGGCGCTGGCCGACGCCCTGGAACTTCCCGGCACTTTCGGCATCCGCCGCGACCGCATCGCCATCTTGATCGCCGGCGGCGACGAGGCCTTGAGGACACTGGCCGGCGGCCCGGAGGATGATACGGAGGAGGCGGCGGCTGCCGTCGCCAATGCCGGTATCGGCGTGGGCGATTGCCTGATCGCCCTTTCCGCCAGCGGCGCCACGCCCTATGCAGTGCGCGCCATCGAGGAAGCTGCCAGCCAGGGTGCAGCCACCATCGGCATTGCCAACAATCGGGACTCGGCCCTGCTGCGCCAGGCCGAAACCGCCATCCTCTTGGAAACGCCGCCGGAAGTGATCGCCGGCTCGACGCGCATGGGCGCCGGTACCGCGCAGAAGATCGCGCTCAACATGCTGTCGACGCTGACCGCCGTCCATCTCGGCCATGTCCATGACGGGTACATGGTCAATCTCCTGGCCGACAACATCAAGCTGCGCGACCGCGCCGCGCGCATCGTCGCCGCCATCAGCGGGCGCGACAGGGACGAAGCCGCCCGGCTGCTCGAAAAGAGCGGCGGCGCGGTCAAGACCGCCATTCTGCTCGCCGCCGGCGCCGACAGCGCCGACGCGGCGGAGAAACTGCTGGAAGGAACCGGCCAGAGGCTGAGGCCGGCGCTTTCCGCGATCGAGGGGAGCAAGGGGCGCACTGCCTCCGTTCTCATCAAAACCGAACCTGAAAAAGGTCAACAGGGAGACTGAGCATGACAACGAAACTACTGACGGCACTGCTTCTGGGCACCAGCATTCTCGGCTCGGCCGGGTTGGCTCACGCCGAGGACGTAACGCTCAACATCGAAAGCTGGCGCGGCGACGACCTTGCCATCTGGAAGGACAAGCTGATCCCGGCCTTCGAAGCCAAGAATCCCGGCATCAAGGTGGTGTTCGCACCATCGGCTCCGACCGAATATGACGCCGCCCTTGGCGCCAAGCTCGCCGCCGGCTCGGCGGGCGACCTGATCACCTGCCGCCCCTTCGACAAGTCGCTTGAACTCTACAAGAAGGGCAACCTCGCCGATCTCTCGGCGCTGCCCGGCATGGAGAACTTCTCGCCGGTCGCCAAGTCCGCCTGGCAGACCGATGACGGCAAGGCGAGCTTCTGCGTGCCGATGGCATCCGTCATCCACGGCTTCATCTACAACAAGGACGCCTTCGACAAGCTCGGCATCAAGGTGCCGACGACCCGCGACGAGTTCTTCGCCGCGCTTGACAAGATCAAGGCCGACGGCACCTACATCCCGATGGCGATGGGCACCAAGGACCTCTGGGAAGCCGCGACCATGGGCTACCAGAACATCGGCCCCAACTACTGGAAGGGCGAGGACGGCCGTCAGGCGCTGATCAAGGGCACGCAGAAGCTGACCGACAAGGACTGGGTCGCTCCCTATGAGGAACTGGCCAAGTGGAAGCCGTATCTCGGCGACGGCTTCGAGGCGCAGACCTATCCGGACAGCCAGAACCTGTTCACGCTCGGCCGCGCCGCCATCTACCCGGCCGGCTCATGGGAAATCGGCCTGTTCAACACCCAGGCCCAGTTCAAGATGGGCGCCTTCCCGCCGCCGGTCGAGAAGGCCGGCGACACCTGCTACATCTCCGACCATACCGATATCGGCATGGGCCTGAATGCAGCCTCCAAGCATGCCGACGCGGCCAAGACCTTCCTGTCGTGGGTCGCCTCGCCGGACTTCGCCACCATTTACGCCAACGCGTTGCCGGGCTTCTTCAGCCTGAACTCCTCGCCGGTGAAGATGGCGGACCCGCTGGCGCAGGAATTCGTCTCCTGGCGCGGCAAGTGCAAGTCGACGATCCGCTCGACCTACCAGATCCTGTCGCGCGGCACGCCGAACCTCGAAAACGAGACCTGGGTTGAATCGGCCAACGTCATCAACGGCACCGACACGCCGGAAGCCGCGGCCAAGAAGCTGCAGACCGGTCTCGACAGCTGGTATAAGCCGGCGAAGTAAGAGTTCAGGCAACGGAGCCGGCCGGGCGCATGCCTGGCCGGTTCCGGATACCCCGTTCAGATAGCGATTGTCGGCACCGCCTCGCGGCCTTACCCCTTGCTCGTCTTGGGGAAGGCTAGCTGATCAGTCGCAGGCCTCTGTTCTTGCCGCACCGGGCAAGGATGTCTGGGCCGTGCATCGAGGCATCATCTAGCAACAACATCGTCTGGAACCGAGAGACGGCGGGAACCGAACTCATGGCCGCAGATATCCGACCGAAAAGACCGTTTCGCTGGCACATCGCCATCTTCCTGGCGCCGGCCGTGCTCGTCTATACGGCAATCATGATCCTGCCGCTCGCCGGCACGCTGCAGCTGTCGCTGTTCCGCAACATCGAGCAGCACCAGGTCTTTGTCGGACTGGACAATTTCCGCACGCTGTTCGGCGACCCCAACTGGTCGGTGAATTTCTGGAATGCGCTGCGCAACAACGTCTGGTTCTTCATCATCCATATGCTGGTGCAGAACCCGATCGGCGTGATGCTGGCAGCCCTGTTGTCCAGCCCGAGGCTCAGATTCGCGGCCTTCTACCGCACGGCGATCTTCGTGCCGACCATCCTGTCCTTCGTCATCGTCGGCTTCGCCTGGAAGCTGATCCTGTCGCCGCTCTGGGGCGTGGCGCCGCACATGCTGGACCTTATCGGCCTGAAAAGCCTGTTCACGCCGTGGCTCGGCAAGGAAGAATACGCGCTGACCGCGCTCAGCCTGATCTCGGTGTGGCAGTTCGTCGGCATCCCGATGATGCTGATCTACGCAGCACTCCTGTCGATCCCCGACGAGGTGATCGAGGCCGCCGAATGCGACGGCATCACCGGCATGTCGCAGTTCTGGAAGATCAAGCTGCCGCTGATCCTGCCGTCGATCGGCATCATCTCGATCCTCACCTTCGTCGGCAATTTCAATGCCTTCGACCTGATCTACACCGCACAGGGGGCGCTCGCCGGGCCGAACTATTCGACCGACATTCTCGGCACCTTCCTCTACCGCGCCTTCTTCGGCTTCCAGCTGCAGGTCGGCGACCCCAACATGGGCGCGGCGATCGCCACGATGATGTTCCTGATCATCCTCGGCGGCGTCTGTGTCTACCTCTTCCTCGTCCAGACGCGCCTGCGTCGCTACCAGTTCTGAGGGCAAGAGATGAGCACTGCCACCCGTTCGCTGCCCCGCACCATCGGCGCCCACGCGATTCTGTTGACCTATACGGCGATCGCGCTGTTTCCGGTGATCCTGGTCATCATGAATTCGTTCAAGTCCCGCGCCGGCATCTTCGGCGCGCCGCTGACGCCGCCGACGCCGAAGACATTCGACCTGATCGGCTACACCACGGTGATCGGCCAGGGCGACTTCATCCACTATTTCCAGAACAGCCTCGTCGTCACCGTCGCCTCGCTGTTCTTCGTGCTTTTGTTCGGCGCCATGGCGGCCTTCGCACTGTCGGAATACCGCTTCCGCGGCAATTCGCTGATGGGGCTCTATCTGGCGCTCGGCATCATGATCCCGATCCGCCTCGGCACCGTCGCCATCCTGCAATTGATGGTGGCGAGCGGGCTGGTCAACACGCTGACCGCACTCATCCTGGTCTACACCGCGCAAGGCCTGCCGCTCGCCGTCTTCATCCTGTCGGAATTCATGAAGCAGGTGTCCGACGACCTGAAGAATGCCGGCCGCATCGACGGCCTGTCGGAATACACCATCTTCTTCCGGCTGGTGCTGCCGCTGGTGCGGCCATCGATGGCGACGGTCGCCGTCTTCACCATGATCCCGATCTGGAACGATCTGTGGTTTCCGCTGATCCTGGCGCCGTCTGAAGAGACCAAGACGGTGACACTCGGCGCGCAGCTCTTCCTCGGCCAGTTCGTCACCAACTGGAACGCCATCCTGGCAGCCCTCTCGCTGGCGATCATGCCGGTGCTGATCCTCTACGTCATCTTCTCGCGGCAGCTGATCCGCGGCATTACGTCTGGAGCCGTCAAGTGAGCTCAAAACCACCCCTTCGCGTCGTCGTCGCCGGCCTCGGCAATATGGGCCGCAGCCATGCGCTGGCCTATCACACCAATCCTGGCTTCGAGATTGCGGCACTGATCAACCGTTCCGACGTGCCGCTGCCGGAAGGCCTGTCGGCCTATGGCATCAGGCGTTCCTTCGACGAGGCGCTGCGCGACGAAAAGCCTGATCTCGCCTGCATCGCCACCTATTCCGACAGCCATGCCGACTATGCGGTCAGGGCGTTCGAGGCCGGCTGCCATGTCTTTGTCGAAAAGCCGCTGGCAACGACGGTGGCCGACGCAAAGCGCGTCGTCGCGGCCGCCAAGGCCAACGACAGGAAACTGGTGATCGGCTATATACTGCGCCACCACCCGTCCTGGATCCGGCTGATCGCCGAGGCGCGCAAGCTCGGCGGCCCCTATGTCTTCCGCATGAACCTCAACCAGCAGTCCTCAGGCCCTACCTGGGAGACGCACAAGCAATTGATGCAGACGACGTCGCCTATCGTCGATTGCGGCGTCCACTATCTCGACGTCATGCTGCAGATCACCGACGCCAGGCCGGTCGAGGTGCGCGGCATGGGGCTGCGGCTGACGCAGGAAGTGGCGCCGACGATGTACAATTACGGCCACCTGCAGGTGCTGTTCGATGACGGTTCGGTCGGCTGGTACGAAGCCGGCTGGGGGCCGATGATTTCCGAAACCGCCTTCTTCGTGAAGGACGTCATCTCGCCGAATGGCTGCGTGTCGATCGTCATGAAAGAAGGTGTGAAGTCGGACGACATCGACACCCATACCAAGACCTCGACCATCCGCCTGCACGGTGCGGCGACCGGCCCGGACGGCAAATTCGTCAAGGCGGACGAGATGCTGTCCATGGCCGGCGAACCCGGACATCAGGACCTCTGCGATCTCGAACAGGCCTTCGTCCTGAAGGCGATCCGCGAGGACATGGATCTCACCCGCCACATGGACGACGCGGTCAAGTCGCTCGCCGTCTGCCTTGCCGCCGACGAGAGCGTGCGCAGCGGAAAGGCGGTGCGATTGTGACCGGGGCATTGTCATCGGGGGGTGCCTTGGCGCTCACTCATCAATTTGGAGGACTGCCGTGGGCTCGCTGAAGATCGAAAATGTGAAGAAGGCCTTCGGGCCGGTCGAGGTGTTGAAAGGCATCAACCTCGAAGTGACGGATGGCGAATTCGTCGTCTTCGTCGGCCCGTCGGGCTGCGGTAAGTCGACCTTGCTCAGGGTCATCGCCGGGCTGGAGGATTCGACCTCGGGCCGGGTGGTGATCGACGGCGCGGATGTGTCGGCCACACCGCCGGCCAAGCGCGGCATCGCCATGGTGTTCCAGACCTATGCGCTCTACCCGCATCTGACGGTGAAGAACAATATGGGCCTCGGGCTGAAACAGGCCGGCACGCCCGCCCCGGAGATCGATCGCCGCATCGGCATCGCCTCGTCCATGCTGTCGCTGGAGCCGTATCTCGAAAGGCGGCCTGCCGAACTCTCCGGCGGCCAGCGCCAGCGCGTCGCCATCGGCCGCGCCGTGGTGCGCGAGCCCAAGCTCTTCCTCTTCGACGAGCCCTTGTCGAATCTCGACGCAGCACTGCGCGTCAACACCCGGCTTGAGATCGCGCAGTTGCACCGCCGGCTGAAGGCAACGATGATCTACGTCACCCACGACCAGGTCGAGGCGATGACCCTGGCCGACAAGATCGTCGTGCTGAACGCCGGCAGGATCGAGCAGATCGGCGGTCCGATGGAGCTCTACAATTCACCGGCAAACGAATTCGTCGCCGGCTTCATCGGCTCGCCGAAGATGAACTTCATCGAGGGTGCGCGTCTCGGCGAGACGGCCAAGACCATCGGCGTGCGGCCGGAACATCTGACCGTCGACACGAAGTCAGGCGCCTGGAAGGGCACGGTGGTGCATGCCGAACATCTCGGCGCCGACACCAATCTCTATCTCGACTGCGAAAAGGCCGGGCTGATTACGGTGCGCATCTTCGGCGTCTATGACGCGGAGCCAGGCGCGACGCTTTATGCGACACCGGATCCGGCAAAGACCTACCGGTTTGGCGCGGATGGGAAGGTGCTGAAGTAGATACGCCCGCGCGTGTTCTTTCCTCTCCCTCCGGAGGGGGGAGAGGTGGCGCCGCGAAGCGGCGACGGAGTGGGGGAAGCCGGTCCACCAAGTGCAGTCGCTGAAAAACAGGCACAACCCAGCGAATGCCTGGTCTCGCCGAGCAGTCGACCCCCACTCCGTCGAGCTTCGCTCGACACCTCTCCCCCGATCGACGGGGAGAGGAACGCAGGAGCCGCGCCTACAAATCAGCCTTGAACGTCTGCTTCTGCTGGCCCAGGCCCTCGATGCCCAGTTCCACCACATCGCCAGCCCTGAGGAACACCGGTGGCTTCATGCCGAGGCCCACGCCGGGCGGGGTACCTGTCGAAATGATGTCGCCGGGGTGCAGCGACATGAACTGGCTGAGGTAGGACACCAGATATTTGACACCATAGACCATGGTCTTGGTCGAGCCGTTCTGCATGGTCTTGCCGTTGACGGTCAGCCACATCTTCAGGTTCTGCGGATCGGCGACTTCGTCCTTGGTCACCAGCCACGGGCCGGTCGGGCCAAACGTGTCGCAGCTCTTGCCCTTGGTCCACTGGCCCTGACGCTCGGCCTGGAAGGCGCGCTCGGACACGTCATGCGCAACGGCATAGCCGGCGACATAGTCGAGCGCATCGGCTTCGCTGACATATTTGGCTTTTCTGCCGATAACCACGGCGAGCTCGACTTCCCAGTCGGTCTTTTCAGAGCCGCGCGGGATCAGCACGTCATCATCCGGACCGACAATGGCCGAGCTTGCTTTCATGAAGATGATCGGTTCCGGCGGCACGGTGGCGCCGGTTTCGGCGGCGTGGTCGGAGTAGTTGAGGCCGATGCAGATGAATTTTCCGGTGCCGCCAACGCAGGCGCCGAGGCGAGGCTTGCCGGAAACCGCCGGCAGCGACTTCGGATCGAGCTTGCCCAGCATCTCCAGCGAGGCCGGATGAAGCGTGGTGCCGGCAATGTCGGCGACATGGGCGGAGAGATCGCGGATCGTTCCATCCGCATCGAGCAGGCCGGGGCGTTCGCTCCCCGCCTCGCCATAGCGCAGCAGTTTCATCTAAATCCTTCTCCTGGTTGCGGCCTCGCGGCCTTTTGCAAACTCTCCGCCGAGGCGATGGCTCCCCAGGGAGCCGGGCGGACCGTACCCATCGACCTCTTCCCGGGCAAGCACGGACAGCTGTTGGGCGGGCCGGCGCGCCGGATTTTCAGACTTCCCGATCCACGGCAGACGTTGGAGCGGAACCCGATCTCAGATCGACCAGCCGCCGTCGATATTATAGGCCTGCCCGGACGTGTAGGTCGCGCCGGCCAGATAGACGGCGAGATCGGCGATTTCCTCCGGCGTGCCGAGCCGGCCCATCGGCTGGCGGGCGATGAAGGCGGCGCGGGCGGCTTCGTAGTCGCCCTGCGCATGCATGCGGTCCTGCAGCGACGGGCTCTCGACCGTGCCTGGGCAGATGGCGTTGCAGCGTATGCCCTTGCCGACATAGTCGGCGGCAATCGCCTTGGTCAGGCCGATGACAGCGGCCTTGGTGACGCCATAGGCAAAGCGGTTCGGCACGCCTTTGCCGGCGCCGGCGACGGAAGACATGTTGACGATCGATCCGTCGCCGCGCTCCAGCATGCCGGGCAGCACGGCCCGGATGGTGCGGATCATGGCGCGGACATTGAGGTTGAAGGCGAAATCGAGATCGCCATCCTTCATCTCCAGGATCGATCCGGAATGGACGAAGCCGGCGCAGTTGAACAGCACGTCGACGCGGCCGATCTCGGCGAAGGCGGCGTTGACCGCCTCGTCGTTGAGGACATCGAGCTTGCGGGTTTTGATCCCTGGCGTCTTGGCGAGTTCGGCGAGAAGCGTCTCGTTGATGTCGGTGGCGTGGACGGTGGCTCCAGTCTTGGCGAAGGCCAGCACGCTCGCCTTGCCGATGCCTTGCGCCGCCGCCGTGATGACAACGACCTTGCCTGCCAGATCCGCCATGCCTTTTTCCTCGCCTGCTTGGGTGTCAACTGCCTTTATCGGCGACCGGCCGAGGCGTCATGTGCCAGTCAGGCTCGATTGTGCGGCCTGTGGCGCAGCCAGTTCACTGATAAAGATGTTTTTTCTCGTTAAAGAACATATGTCCGGGCGTCAAGCCCGAACACGATCACCATTGCGACAGCCGGGAAATGTCAGTCGCCGTAAGGCACCCAGACATTCTTGACCTCGACGGCGCGGCGCAGGAAAGCATCGCCGGCCGCCTCGTCGGATGCCCAGTCGAGGCCGCGGCCATTGCCGCTCCAGACGCGCTTGAGGTTGCCGATGGACTCGGCTTCCGCCTTGGCGCAGGTCTCGGCATCGGCGAACACCCAGAGCCCGTCGACATCGTCATGCTTGGCCAGCACGCCGGCAAGCTCGGCGGTGCGGCCGGTGACGATGTTGATGGCGCCGGCCGGAACGTCGGAATATTCGATCACCTGATAGAGATCGGTGGCGAGCAGCGGATAGCGTTCCGAAGGCACCGCGACCACCGTGTTGCCCATGGCCAGCGCCGGCGCCACCAGCGAGATCAGGCCAAGCAGCGGTGATGCGTCCGGTGCGACGATGCCGACGACGCCGACCGGCTCATGCAGCGCCAGCGTCACCGCGCGGGCCGGCGGCTGGTGCACGCGCCCCTCGAACTTGTCGGCAAGACCAGCATAGAGGAACAGCCGTTCGATCGATTGGTCGACCTCCTCGCGCGCCGCCTTGGGCGTAGCCCCGGTCAGCTCGCTGAGACGGGCGGCAAACTCGCCAGCGCGGCCGGAAAGATTCTCGGCCAGGTAATAAAGCACCTGGGAGCGATTGTAGGCGGTGGCTTCCGGCCAGCCTTTGCAGGCGCGGGCGGCCGCGACGGCATCACGGACATCCTTGCGGTTGCCAAAGCCGACTTCACCGGCCAGCTTGCCCTTGGCGGTGGCGACAGCCAGCGAATAATTGCCGTCCGGCCGCACCTGCTTGCCGCCGATGAACAATTTTGCCGTGCGGTCGATGGCCGCGCCGTCAGCCTGCTCGACCGGTTGCGCCGAGACCACCGCCGGCTTGATGACCGGTCCGAGCGGCAGATTTGCCGCGAGATATTCGAACATGCCTTCGCGCCCGCCCTCGCGGCCGAAGCCGCTTTCGCGGTAGCCGCCGAAGCCGCAGGCGGCGTCGAACATGTTGGTGCCGTTGACCCAGACGACGCCGGCCTTCAGCTGCGGCGCGACATGGAGCGCGAGGTTGACATTCTCGCTCCACACGCTCGCCGCGAGCCCGTAGCGCGTGTTGTTGGCAAGCTCGATCGCTTCCTCGGTGTTGCGGAAGGTCATGGTCGCCAGAACTGGCCCAAACACCTCTTCCTGCGCCAGGATGTTAGCCGGCGAAACACCGGTGGCGAGTGTCGGCAGGTGATAGTAGCCGGTGGCCGGCAGCGCCGCATCCGGCTGCCAACAGACGGCGCCCTGCTTCGCGCCTTCGGCGACCAGACCCTTGACGCGGTCGAGCTGCGTCGGATCGACCAGCGGGCCGATATCGGTGTTCTTGTCGAGCGGACTGCCGACGCGCAGCCGGCTCATCCGCATCTTGACCTTGGCGATCAGGGCTTCGGCAATGCCTTCCTGCACCAGGAGCCGCGATCCGGCGCAGCAGACCTGGCCCTGGTTGAACCAGATGCCATCGACCAGACCTTCCACGGCGCTGTCGAGATCGGCATCCTCGAAGACGATGAAGGCCGATTTGCCGCCGAGCTCCAGCGACAGTTTCTTGCCCGATCCGGCGGTGGCCTTCCTGATGATCTTGCCGACTTCCGACGAGCCGGTGAAGGCGATCTTCTGGATGCCGGGATGGTTGACGATGGCGGCGCCCGCTTCCGGTCCACCCTGCACGATGTTGACGACGCCCTTCGGTACGCCGGCACGCTCGCAGATCTCGGCGAACAGGATGGCGGTGAGCGGCGTGAACTCGGCCGGCTTCAGCACCACCGTGCAGCCGGCGGCCAGTGCCGGCGCGATCTTCCAGGCCAGCATCAGCAGCGGGAAATTCCATGGGATGATCTGGCCGACGACGCCGACGCCCTTGTGCCCGGGAAAATCCTTGTCCAGCGCCTGCGCCCAGCCGGCGTGATGGATGAAATGGCGGATCGCCAGGGGCACGTCGATGTCGCGGCTTTCGCGGATCGGCTTGCCGTTGTCGATGGACTCGAGCACCGCGAACAGGCGCTGATGACGCTGCATGGCACGGCCGATGGCATAAAGCACCTTGGCGCGCTGGTAGCCTGAACTGGCACTCCATTTCGGCAGCGCCTTGGTGGCGGCCGCAACCGCCGCGTCGATATCGGCGGCACTGGCGTCGGAGACCTTGGCCAGCAGCTTGCCGGAAGACGGCTCGCTGGTTTCGAAAGTCTTGCCGCCGGAAGCGGCTTTCCAGCCGCCGTCGATGAACAGCGCCTTGCCGAAATCGCGCGCGGCAAGCCACGCATCGGCCTCGTTGCGGGCTTCCGGCGCCGGTCCGTATTCCATGGCGTGATAGCGGTCGAGAATATTCATGGGGTGCCTCCTTCACCCTTCCCCTTGGCGGGGAGGGTCGATCGGCCAAGCCGATCGGGGTGGGTGCTCAAGCCATTGCGTGGCGGTGATTGGCCGAATAGTGCCCGGTCAGATGATGCTCGAGCTGCCGCTCGATGTCGGTCAAAAGGCTCGACGCGCCGAAGCGGAACAGTTCCGGTTCCAGCCATGGCCGGCCGAGCTCTTCCTTCATCAGCACCAGCCAGTCGAGCGAGGCTTTTGCCGTGGATATGCCGCCGGCCGGCTTGAAGCCGATGAGATAGCCGGTTTCCTCGAAATAGGCCCTGATGGCGCGCACCATGGCGAGGCCGACGGGCAGCGTGGCGTTGACGCTTTCCTTGCCGGTCGAGGTCTTGATGAAATCGGCGCCCGCCATCATCGCCACCATCGAGGCCAGCATGACATTGCGCAAAGTGGCGAGGTCGCCAGTGCCCAGAATGACCTTCAGATGCGCATCGCCGCAGGCAGCACGCATCGACACGATCTCATTGTAGAGCTCCCGCCACTTGGCGCCGAACACCAGCCCGCGCGGAATAACGACGTCGATCTCGTCGGCGCCGTCGCGCACCGAAGCCTCGATTTCCTGCAGCCGGGTCGACAGGGGTGCCAGGCCATGCGGAAAGGCGGTGGAGACGGCGGCGACGTGGATGCCGGTGCCACGCACGGCATCCACGGCCGTGGCGACGAAGGGGTGGTAGACGCAGACGGCAGCCGGCCGGATGGTTTCACCTGCGATGCCGAGGCCTTCGACGATGTCGCGGCGGAAGGGATTGATCGCCTTGGCGCAGAGCCGGCGCACCCGCTCCTCGGTGTCGTTGGAGTTCAGCGTCGTCAGATCCATGCAGGCGACAGCGCGCAGCAGCCAGGCCGCCTGGTTGTCGGCCTTGATCGAGCGCCGCTTGGTCAGGCTGGCGACGCGCCGTTCCAGTGCCGAGCGGTTGACGCTGCGCACCGATTCCATGAAGCCGAGGTCGAGTTTCATGCCCGGATTGCGCGCAATGCGATGGTCCAGCGGCACGGGGGTGTTGGCGGCGGCGCGGGCCGGCAGCGGCGTCACCTTGGTGCCAAGATCGGCTTCGCGGATTGTGCTGCTCATCTCCTGCCCTTTCATTCAGCGACTTGCGCTTATGTCTTGGTGCGCGTCGTTTCCCGACAAGATAGCCCGTGAAGCCACGCTTCACGAGTCCTCAAGCGAGGGATAGCTGAAAAAGGCCGCAAAAGCAGCTAGTTTTTGACCGCATGGTCAAAATGCGGGTCTTGAGGTGCCGGCGTGCGGTCCTCAGCCGACGAAGGCGCGCTCGACGACGAAGGTCGCGGGATGGCTGAGCGAGCCTTCCTGGAAGCCGAGGCTTTCGGCTAGTTCCTTGACGTCCTTGAGCATATGCATCGAGCCGCAGATCATGATCCGGTCCGTTTCCGGATTGAGCTTCTCGATACCGAGATCGGCGTAGAACTTGCCCGAGCCGATCAGCGCGGTGATGCGGCCCATGCGGGCCGATTCTTCGCGGGTCGTCGAATTGTAGAGCGTGACGCGCCCGGTGGTCAGTTCGCCGATCAGCGGATCGCTTTCCAGCGCCGCCACCAATTCCTGGCCATAGGTCAGTTCGGCATTGTCGCGGCAGGTATGGGTCAGGATCAGCTGGTCGAATTTCTCATAGGTGTCGGGGTCGCGCAGCAGGCTGGCGAAGGGCGCGATGCCGGTGCCGGTCGAGATCATGAACAGCCGCTTGGCCGGGGTCAGCGCGTCGATCACCAGCGTGCCGGTCGACTTCTGGCGCATGATGACGGTGTCACCGACCTGGATCTTCTGCAGTTCCGAGGTCAGCGGGCCGTCCGGCACCTTGATCGAGAAGAATTCCAGCTCCTCGTCCCAGGCCGGGCTTGCCACCGAATAGGCGCGGAACACCGGCTTCTCGGCATTGGGCAAGCCGATCATGACGAATTCGCCGGAGCGGAAGCGCAGCGACTGCGGGCGGGTGATGCGGAACGAGAACAGCCGGTCGGTGTAGTGCTTCACCGAGACGACGGTTTCGGCATAGACATTGGCCGGTATAGGAAACTGCAGCGGGCGGGCGCCGGCGGTGTTGAAGGCGGATGTGGTGTTCATCAAATCCAACTTTCTGGCCCAGCCGGGGACGCGGGCGCCAAACCTTTTCCTGCGCGCCCGGACCGTTCAGGTCCCGGCGTGCTGCTCGCACACTCCAAAGCGGTAAGCTCTTGTGTCCGGAATTTATTAGTATACAAACGATATTTGCGTCAAGATACCGTCGCGAAACACCTTTCCAAACTGTGCCATATCCGTAGTCCCAGCATTTCGGGTTTCGACAATGAAAGAGAATTTTTCGGTGCAGCCGCCGGATTCCCTGGGCAGCGTCGTGGCCGGCATCGATGTCGGCGGGACCTTCACCGACCTGCTTCTGATCGACGGCAAGCACGGCGGCAAGGTGCATATCGCCAAGACCCCGACGACGGTCGACAACCAGGCCTTCGGCGTGGTTTCGGCACTTGGCGCCACCGGATTTGCGATCGACGGCATCGACCTCATCGTGCATGGCACGACCACCACCACCAATGCCGTGCTGGAGCGCCGGTTGGCCAAGACCGGCATGATCACCACGCGCGGCTTTCGCGACGTGATCGAGCTTGGCCGGCGCACGCGGCCGCAACCCTATGGCATGACCGGCACTTTCGTTCCCGTCATCCCGCGCAATCTCAGGCTCGAAGTGTCGGAACGCGTCGAGGCTTCCGGCGCGGTGCGCACGCCGCTCGACGAGGCCGGGATGCGCGAGGCGGTGAAGGCGCTGATCGCGGCCGGCTGCGAATCCCTCGTCATCCATTTCCTGCATTCCTACGCCAACCCTTCGCATGAGCGGCGCGCCGCCGAGATCGCCGCCGAGCTCTGGCCGAACGGCTACATCACCACGGGCCACGCGCTGCTGTCGGAAGCGCGCGAATTCGAGCGTGGGGTGACGGCTTCCGTCAACGCCTCCGTGCAGCCTATTCTCGAGCGCTATGTCGAGCGGCTGCGCAAGGAATTGGCCGCCAAAGGCTATGCCCGCGACTTCCTGATCATGAACGGCAATGGCGGCATGATCTCGGCCCGCTTCGTCACACGTGAATCGGCCAAGACAGTGATGTCCGGCCCGGCCTCGGGCGTCATCGCCGCCGCCTATACGGGCAAGCGTGCCGGCTTCGAGAACCTCGTCACCTACGACATGGGCGGCACCTCGACCGACGTGGCGCTGATCCGCAACGCCGAGCCGGCGGTCTCCAACGAGATCGAGATCGAATATGCCATGCCGATCCATGTGCCGATGGTGGCGGTGCACACGGTCGGCGCCGGCGGCGGCTCGATCGCCCGCGTCGACGCCGCCGGCCTGATCCAGATCGGTCCGGAAAGCGCCGGCGCCAATCCCGGGCCGATCTGCTATGGCCGCGGCGGCCTCGAGCCTACCATCACCGACGCCAATCTGGTGCTTGGCCGGCTGGCGCCGAAGAAGCTGCTGGCCGTCGAAAACCCGGTCACCGTGGAGCGCGTCACCGGCATTTTCGAGGACAAGATCGGCAAGGCGACCGGCCTGTCCGGTGTCGAGGCGGCGGGTGCGGTGCTCAGGCTCGGCAACATGAAGATGGCCGGCGCCATCCGCATGGTCTCGGTGTCGCGCGGCCATGACCCGCGCGATTTCGCGCTGTTTGCCTTCGGCGGCGCCGGGCCGCTGCATGCGACGGCGCTGGCGCGCGAACTCGGCCTGCCCCGTGTGCTGGTGCCGGCGCGCCCCGGCATCACCAACGCGCTCGGCTGCGTCGTTGCCGATCTGCGCCATGACTTCGTCAACACCATCAACCAGCCGGTCGCGGTTCTGGACGAAAGTCAGCTTCATCAAGTATTGGAACGGCACCGAAACGAAGGCGAGGAGCTGATCGGCAAGGAAGCGGTGAAGCCGGAGACGATCCGCGTCACCCACTCCGCCGACATGCAGTTCGTCGGGCAGACCCATATCATCAACGTGCCGCTGCCGTCCTCGTCCGTGACCCGGCAGGAGCTGCAGGCCCTGTTCGAAAAGGCCTATTTTGCCCGCTTCAAGGTCGAGCTGCCGGAAATCCGCGCCAACCTCGTCAACCTCAACACCTCGGTCACCGGCGTGCGCCCGGCGATCGACCTGTCGCGGCTGATCGACCCGGCCGGGCGCGCCAGGGCGCTGGACGAGGCGCGGCGCGAGATCCGGCCGGTCTGGTATGCAGGCCAGTGGCACGACACGCCGGTCTATATCAGGGAAAAACTGCCGCTCGATGCCGTCATCGAAGGCCCGGCGATCCTCGAACAGATGGACGCCACCACCGTGCTCGAACCCGGCGACCGCGCAAGGTCGGACGCCGACGGCAACATCATCATCGACATTGGCGAGGCCTGAGATGCCTGACATTGACATGGCAAAGCTCGACGCCATCACCCTTTCGGTCCTCCAGGCGGCCTTGCAGCAGGTCTGCGACGAGATGGACCTGACATTCTCCCGCGCTGCCTTCTCGCCGGTCATCGCCGAAGCCAACGACCGTTCCGACGGCATCTATTCCGCCGTCGACGGTTCGCTGATCGCACAGGGAAGCCAGGGCCTGCCGGTGTTCGTCGGCGTCATGCAATATTCGACGAAAACGGTGATCGAGATGATCGCCGATGGCCGTTGCCTGGCCCCTGAGCCGGGTGACATCTACATCGTCAACGATCCCTATCTTGGCGGCACGCATCTGATGGATGTGCGCTTCGCCATGCCGGTCTACCGGGACGGCAAGATCTTCTGCTGGCTGTCCAACACCGGCCACTGGCCCGACATTGGCGGCTCGGTGCCCGGTGGCTTCTCGGCCTCGGCGACGGCGGTCGAACAGGAAGGCCTGCGGCTGCCGCCGGTCAAACTGTTCAAGAAGGGCGTGCTCGATCCCGAGATCTACGCCATCATCTGCTCCAACATCCGCGTCGCAGACCAGCGCATCGGCGACATTAGGGCCCAGGCCGCCGCGCTGCTGATCGGTCAGGATCGGCTCAATGGAATCCTGGATCGTTACGGGGACGAAACCGTTGTCGAGGCGATCGCCGAACTGCGCCGCCGCGCCGCCGAGCAGATGCGCGCCAACATAGCGGCCATTCCCGACGGCACCTATCGCTCGAAGGCCTTTGTCGATTCCGATGGCGTGGTCAACGAGCCGCTGACCATCGCCCTTGCGGTGGAAAAACAAGGCGACACGCTGATCTTCGATTTCGCCGGCTCGTCCAAGCCTTGCGCCGGGCCGATGAACAGCGTGCTGGCGACGACCCTGTCCTCGGTCTATCTCGCCATGCGCCACATTTTTCCGGACGTGCCGATCAGCGCCGGCGCCTTCGAGCCGTTGATCGTCAAGCGGCCGGAAGGCACCTTCCTCGATGCCAAATATCCGCGTCCGGTGTCGGGCTGCGCGGCGGAAGTCTCGCAGCGCATCGCCGAGGCGGTGTTCGCGGCCATGGTGCAGGCATTGCCCGACAAGGTGACGGCGGCGCCCGCCGGCTCCAGCGGCAATTTCGCGCTCGGCGGCAACGATCCGGCGCGCGGCCGCGATTACGTCATGTACCAGATCTCCGGTGGCGGCTATGGCGGCAATTCGGGCCATGACGGGCTGACCAATGGCTGCTCGACCATCGGCATTTCAAAATCGCCTCCGGTCGAGATCATGGAGCAGGCCTTTCCGGTGCTCTATCGCCACTACGCCTTGCGCGAAGGCTCGGGCGGCGCGGGCAAGCATCGCGGCGGTTTCGGCCTCGCCTATGAGGTCGAGATCCTGCGTGGCGATGCGCGGGCCTCCTTCGTCATGGATCACGGCCGTTTCGGCCCGCAAGGCGCGCTCGGCGGCAAGGACGGCGCGGTCAACAGCGTGACCGTCTTCCGTGGTGGCGAGGAACACGTGCCGCCGCATCTCTCCAAGGAACAGGACATTCCGCTCAAGGCCGGCGACCGCGTGCGCGTTGGCACGCCCGGCGGCGGCGGTTACGGCGACCCGCGCCAGCGCGACCCGGAATTGGTCGCGCGCGACGTCCGGCTTGGCTATTATACAGCCGAGCAAGCCAAGGATTTGTTCGGGACCACATGAACCCTCAGGGCAAGTTCAAGTGCCGTGTCTGCGGCCTCGATCAGTCCCCCGATATGCCGTGGGGCGAGAGCGGCGGAGAACCCAGCTATGCCATATGCTCCTGTTGCGGGGTGGAGTTCGGCTACGAAGACGACGGCAAGGCGCTGGCGACCGCGCATCTGCGCTTGGCGCCGATGCCGTTCTTCGATCCCGAGGGTATGAGATTGAGGGGGGTAGCCCGGCTTGCCTGGAATCGTTTTGGTTTCCCCTCCGGGTCCATGATATGATTTGCGAATGAAGGCTCCCAATTCAAGAATCATCCGTTCGGCCAAGACAGGCCAGTTCGTCTTGACGAGCGTGCGCGGCGAGAAAATCAGCGCCGTGGAAGGCATGAAGCTCTCCCCTCGCATGGGTGAAATACTTAGCCAGGGCGTCCGGCGCGGACTGTCCGGTGATGAGCGGCGTTCGCTCATCAAGGAAGAAATCCGCAAAAAGAAATAGACATTGGCCTACGCTGCCGAGTTCGATCCGCTCTGCTATCCCGGCACGACGGTGCTCATCAATCTGCTGGACGTCCGCGATCAGGCCGAACTCGATGAGGTTGAGCTCGCCCTGTTCCTGACTCGCGCCGATGAGCCTCTTCCGGCAGGCGAACTCGACTACGTGCACCAGCACTTGTTCCAGGATGTCTATGGCTGGGCGGGTCAGGCGCGCACGATCCGCATCGGCAAGGCCGGCAGCTGGTTCTGTTATCCTGAGCACATAGCCAGTGAGATGGCTCGGGTGTTCCGCGAACTCGGCAACCCCGACCACCTGGCTGATCTTGACAGAGTCAGCTTTGCGAAGCATCTGGCGCACATCATCGCGGAGATCAATGCCGTTCACCCATTTCGTGAAGGCAATGGCCGTACCCAGCTTACATTCCTGGCCATGCTCGCCGAGCACGCAGGCTTCACGTTCAACGCCGATATCCTCGACCGTGACCGGGTGATTCAGGCCATGATAGACAGTTTCAGTGGGTCCGAGGCACCACTACAGGCTCTCATCGAAGACATCATCGCGTAGCTCGCCGGGTCATCCCCGCCGATCCAGCCGCGCCACCAATCGATCCCCCGCCCACTGGATGCCACACACCAGGATGATCAGCACGATCACCACCGCGACCATCACCGAGGTCTCGAATCGCTGATAGCCATAGCGGATGGCGAGGTCGCCGAGGCCGCCTGCACCGATGGCGCCAGCCATGGCCGAGGCGCCGATCAGCGTCACCAGCGTCACCGTGAAGCCGGCGACGATGCCGGGGAGCGCCTCCGGCACCAGCACCTCGCGGATGATCGTCCAGCGGTTGCCGCCCATGGCGCGCGCCGCCTCGATCAGGCCGTGGTCGACCTCGCGCAGCGACACTTCGGCGATGCGCGCATAGTACGGCGTGGCGGCGATCGACAGCGGCACGATGGCCGCCCATGTGCCGATCGAGGTGCCGACGATCAGCCGCGTCAGCGGGATCAGCGCCACCAGAAGGATGATGAACGGCACCGAGCGGAAGCCGTTGATGATTGCGCCGAGCACGCGGTTGACCCACAGGCTCTCCGCGATGCCGCCGCGCTCGGTGGCGATCAGGGCAAGTCCAAGCGGCAGGCCGAAGACCAGCGAGATCAGACCGGAGGCGGCCGTCATCAGCACCGTCTCCCAGATCGACCGCAGCAGAAGCTCAAACAGGACTGGCGACATGGCCAAGCACCTCCACCCGCGCCTGGCGGGCCTTCAGGAATGTGATGACGGCAGCGAGGTGGCTTGCATCGCTGCCAGCGACAGAGAGAAACAGCGTCCCGACCGGCTGCTGCTGGATATGGTCGATGCCGCCGTGGACGAGGCGGAAGGCGCCCGGAACAGCAATGGCAAGGTCGGACAGCAGCGGGCCGCTTGCCGCTTCGCCGGCCACGTCCACGCGCAGGATCGTCTCCGCGCCGGAAGCCGGCAGCAGCCGCGCCGCCAGTTCGGCCGGCAGTTGCGGCCGGATGGCGCCGAGCAGGCTTTTGGTGATGTCCGATTGCGGCTCGGCGAACACCGACCAGACCGGGCCTTGCTCGACGATGCGCCCGGCGTCGATCACCGCCACACGGTCGGCGATCGAGCGGATCACTTCCATCTCATGGGTGATCAGCAGGATGGTCAGCCCAAGCTGCCGGTTGATGTCTTTCAGCAGCGCGAGGATCGAGCGCGTCGTCTCCGGGTCGAGCGCCGATGTCGCTTCGTCCGACAACAGCAGCGCCGGCCGCGCGGCCAGCGCCCGGGCGATGCCGACGCGCTGCTTCTGGCCGCCTGACAGCGATGCCGGATAGGCCCGGGCTTTCTCCGACAGGCCAACGAGCTCAAGCAGCTCCGCCGCCCGCGCCAGCCGCTCGGCCTTCGGACGGCCCTCGATCTTCAGCGGCAGCGCCACATTGTCCTCGACCGTCTTGGCCGACAAAAGGTTGAAATGCTGGAAGATCATGCCGATTCGCCGCCGCAACGGCTGCAGGTCGCGCTCGCCGAGCCGGCTGATCTCACGGCCCTCGATGAAGACCTTGCCGGAATCGGGCCGCTCCAGCCCGTTCAGGCAGCGGATCAGCGTCGACTTGCCGGCGCCACTGCGGCCGATAATCCCGAGGATCTCGCCCTTGCGCACCGTCAGCGAGATGCCGTCGATCGCCGGCGTGGCACCGAAGCGGCGCCTCAGGTCGACAAGGCGCACAACGTCTTGCGACAGGTCGGGTCCGGCGTGGGGCGGATCGGCGATCTCCCTGGATGCCGTGATATGCTGGTTCATGCGGTTTCCTGTTCTCGCCATCGAAAACGCAAGTGCGGCCCGCGCTCAGGCGCGGACCGCATTTGCTCTCGAACCGGGCGTCCGGTCGCGGATCAATAGGCGCTGAGGCCGGTGCCCTTGTAGACCTTGTCGAACTCGGCCTTCACCGCGTCGTTCTGGTAGGAGGCCACCAGCGTCTTCACCCAGGCCGAGTTCTCATTGCCGACCTTGACCGCGATAAAGTTGCGGTAGGGATTGTCAGCGATGGGCTCCTGCGCGATGCGGTTTTCCGGCGTCAGGCCGCTTTTCAGCGCCCAGTCGGTGTTGACCACGGCGGCATCGAGATCCTCGACCGAGCGGCCGACGATGCCGGCGTCGAGTTCCTTGATCTCGACCTTCTTGGGGTTCTCCGCGATGTCGGCCGTGGTCGCCAGGATGCCGGTGCCGTCCTTCAGCTTGATCACGCCCTCGTTCTGCAGCACGCGCAGCGCCCGGCCTTCATTGGACGGGTCGTTCGGCACGCCGATCACCGCGCTCTCGGGCAGATCGGCGACCGCCTTGTACTTCTTGGAGTAGAGGCCGATCGGCCAGACGCCGGTGTAGCCGACGCGCACGATGTGATAGCCTTGAGTCTTGATCTGGTTGTCGAGATAGGGCTGGTGCTGGAAGGCGTTGGCGTCGATCTCGCCGCGCTCCAGCGCCTCGTTCGGCTGGGTGTAATCGTTGAACACTACGGTCTCGATGGTCAGGCCTTTTTCGGCGGCCTGGGCGACCACGACGCGCCAGACATCCTCGTCCTCGCCGCTGATGATGCCGACCTTGATCGCTTTCTTGTCCTCGGCGAAAGACGCATGCGGCGCCATCAGGCTGCCGACCGCGACGGCCGATGCGAACAGCAGAGCCAGGCCGCTGCGGCGGTTGATGGTTGACCAAAGGGAAGATGGCAAAGTGTTGTTGACGTCGGACATGATTGATCTCTGCGGTTGTGAAGTCATGGCAGCAAGGCGGATTGCCCAGGCTTGGTCACATCGTCAGAAATTCTATCGAGTTTATCAAAGAACGTGTTTCGCCGTTCTCGGCAAAGCCCGGAATATTCTCTCAAAAATTTGAAGGGAGGGAGCACAAGACGCCATTGGATCGACCGCGGCGATGTAGCGCTGCGATCCGGGGCAATCGGGAGGGATCAGATTCTGGAGGCCTAGCGGGTCCTCATAGCGCGATCCAGGCGGTCTTCAGCTCCAGATATTTCTCCAGCGCGTGCAGTGACTTGTCGCGGCCGAAACCGGACTGCTTGACGCCGCCGAGCGGCACGGTGATGTCGGCGCCGCCATAGGTATTGACGTGGACGACGCCGGCATTGATGGCGCGCACCATGCGGTGCGCGGTGGAGAGGTTGGCTGTCCACACCGCGGAGGCGAGCCCGTAGACGGTGGAATTGGCAAGGCGTACCGCTTCCTCCTCGGTATCGAAACGCATGACGCCGAGCACCGGGCCGAACACCTCCTCGCGGGCAAGCTGCATGTTCTGCGTGACGTTTTCGAAGATCGTCGGCGCCATGTAGCTGCCGCCGGTCTCGGCCAGGATGCGTTCGCCGCCGGTGACCAGGCGTGCGCCTTCGATTTGCGCCCGGGCGACGAAGCCGAGGTTCTTGTCCAGCTGTTCCGCGCTCGACACCGCGCCGATGTCGCTGGTGAGATCGAGCGGATCGCCAACCTTCAGCCGCGTGGTCGCCGAGACAAGCTCGTCCATGAAACGGTCATAGACCGATGCCTGGACGAGCAGGCGCGAGCCGGCGACACAGACCTGGCCGGAATTGCGAAAAATGCCGTTGGCCGAGACGACCGCCGCCTGCTTCAGGTCCGGGGCGGCGGCGAAGACGATGTTGGGCGACTTGCCGCCGAGTTCGAGGAAGACGCGTTTCAGATTGGAGCGGGCGGAATAGTCGAGCAGCCGCCGGCCGACCGGCCCCGAGCCGGTGAAGGCGATGGCGTCGACATCCATATGCAGCCCGAGCGCCTCGCCGGTGACCGCGCCCCGGCCGGTGACGACGTTGAGCACGCCGGCGGGCAGGCCGGCATCGGCCGCCAGTTCCGCCAGCCGCAACAGCGTCAGCGAGGCGATCTCCGGCGGCTTGACCACCACGCAATTGCCGGCGGCAAGGGCGGGCGCGACCTTCCAGGCGCCGATCATCAGCGGAAAATTCCACGGCACGATGACGCCGACGACGCCGAGCGGCTCCTTGTGGATCAGGCCCAGCACGTTCTCTGCCGTCGGCGCGATCTCGCCATAGACCTTGTCGATCGCCTCGGCGTAGTAGCGGATGGTGCCGGCCGCGGACAGCGGCTCTGCCTTGTAGGCCATGCCGATCTCGGTGCCGTTGTCGCGCACGCCGAGCACCGCCAGTTCGTCGGCATGCTTTTCGACCAATTCGGCGAGCCTGCTCAGCACCTTCTTGCGGAAGGCGGGCGCGGCGCGCGACCACGAACCCTTTTCGAACGCCTTGCGCGCCGATGTCACCGCGCGGTCGACATCAGCGGCATTGCCGTCGGCGATGCTGGCGAAAACGCGGCCGTCGATCGGCGATATCACCGGCAGCGTCGCGCCGGCTATTCCCTGCGATTGTGCGCCATCGATGAACAGGCCGCGCGTGCCGATCTCCGTGTGGCGCAGCGTGTCGATGGCATTTTGACTGATCATGATCTTCTCATTTCAGGTGGGCTGGGCGGCTTGGTACGCCGCCCAGATATTTCGCTCAATCCCTCAGCGGCAGGCCGAGGCTCTCGAAGGCGACCGGGTCGCGGCCTCGCAGGGCGCCGGCCAGCAGCAGGCCGACTACCGCGGCGATCAGCACCAGCCCCGGCAGGAACACGCCGAGGAAGCCGCCGGCTCCCGACAGGCTGCCGAAATTGATGACGATCAGATAGATGATGATGACGAAGGCGATGAAGGTCAGCCCGGGCAGGATGGTGGTCTTCACCGCGTTCTCCTGCGCCGACGGGTTGGCGCGGAAATACATCACCACGGCCAGCGAGGCCACCGCCATCATGACGATGACGCCGAGCGTCGCGACATTGGTCAGCCAGGAAAACAGCGCCAGCACCGGATCGAGGCCGAGCACGGCGAATAGGCCGACGACGAGGGCAGCAAGCACGCTCTGGATCACCGAGGCGACATGCGGGCTCTGATGCGCCGAATGCGTCACGCCGATCGACTGCGGCAACAGCTTCTCGCGGCCAGAGACATAGATGTAACGGGCGACCGCATTGTGGAACGCCAGCACGCCGGCAAACAGGCTCGACACGAACAGGATGCTCATGGCGTGGGTCAGCAGCGTTCCGGCGTAGCGGTCGGACAAGCCGAACAGGAAGGTCGTCGGATCCTGCAGGCCTTGCAGCGCCGGCAGCAATTTGTCGACGCCGGCGCCCACCGCCATCAGCCAGGCGGTGACCATGTAGAACACGCCGATCAAAAGCACCGAGAAATAGGTGGCGCGCGGAATGGTGACCTTGGGGTCGCGGGCTTCCTCGGCATAGATCGTCGTCGCCTCGAAGCCGATGAAGGCGGCGAAGCAGAACAGGATGGCGATGGCCGGTGCGCCCGAAATGATCTGGCTCCAGCTGAACGGCGCGGCCGACAGGCCGCTGTCGCCGCCGGTCTTGAGGATCGTCAGATCGAGGATCAGCACCACGGCATATTCGCACAGCACCAGAACCGTCAGGATCTTGGCCGACAGGTCGACCTGGCGGTAGCCGAGCACGGCGACGATGGCGATGGCGATGAAGCTCCACACCCACCAGGGCAGGTTGATGCCCCAGCCGGCGAACAGGCCGGAGGTGGCTGCACCGAGCAGGCCCATGACGCCGATCTGCATGGCATTGTAGGACAGGATGGCGATCAGCGCCGTGGCGCCGCCGGCGAAACCGCCCAGGCCGCGCGCGGCATAGGCATAGAAGGCGCCGGCATTGCCGACATGGCGCGACATGGCGACATAGCCGACCGCGAACAGCAGCAGCAGCACCGTCACGATCAGGTAGGTGCCGGCAAAGCCCGCGCCATTGCCCATCAGCATGCCGAGCGGCGTGCCGCCGGCCACCGCCGTAAGGGGCGCGGCCGCCGAGATCACCATGAAGGTGATGGCGCCGACGCCGAGACTGTTCTTGCGCAGCCTGTTGGCCGGCGCCTGTTCCGAAACTGCTGTCATTGATCCCTCCTGTTTGCAAACCGGTTTGGCTTGCCGGCCGAATGGCCTGTCCCATATGCTCTGGATATTGGTTCATTATTTGAACCGTTATTTTGAATATAGACTTGCAAACCAAGCGGCTTGCTGTCAAGTTAATTCACACGTTAATTGATTGCCCCTGCTGGGAGGCAAATGCCGGGAGGACGCATTGGGTACGGTCGGCAAGGCGATTTCACTTCTGGAGCTGTTCACCGTGGCCGAACCCGAACTCGGGCTGAGCGATCTGGCGCGCCGCTCGGGCTTCGACAAGGCAACGACGCGGCGGCTGCTGGTGGCGCTGACGCGTCATGGCTTCGTCGAGCAGGACGCCGCCACGCGGCACTACAGGCTCGGTGCCGGCCTGTCGCGGCTGGCACGCATCCGCGAGGCGCGCTTCCCTTTCCTGCGGACCGCGGTACCGCTGGTGCGGGATCTGGCCAGCGCCACGGCCGAGACCGTGCATCTGTCGGAATTCGGCATCGACAGGCTGGTCACCGTCCATGTCGAGCATCCGGCCCGGGCGAACCGCGTCAACATCGATATCGGCCAGCTTCTGCCCCTGCATTCGACCGCGTCGGGCATCGCCTATCTGGCCTTTGCCAGGGATGAGGCCGTCAAGGCATGCCTGGCGGGTCTTCTCGAAGCCTTCACGGCGCACACGCTGACCGAGCCCGCGGCCATTTCCCGTTCCATGGCCGAGGCGCGCGAGCGCGGCTATTCGATCTGCGATCAGGGCCTGGAAGAAGGCGTCATATCCGTCGCGGCGGCAATCCTGGCGGCGGACGGCTTCGCGCTCGGCACCATCGCCGTGGCCGCGCCGAAGGCCAGGACGACGACGGCCGACATCACGCAACGCGGACTTGCGGTCATGGCAACGGCACGGGAGATTTCGATGCGCCTCAATGGCGACAATCTGCAAAGTCTAAGGAGGCAGGCCTAATGTCCGCAGAGACCGCGCCCCGCATCCTGGTTATCGGCACCGGCGACACCAAGGCCGACGAATTGCTGTTCATGAAAGCCTGCATCGAGGCATCGGGCGGCAGCGCCGTGATGATGGATGTCAGTGTGCTGGGCAATCCGCCCTACAGCCCCGATCACGACAAGCACGCCGTGGCCCGCGCCGTCGACGTGACGATCGAGGAGATCGTCGCGAGCGGTGACGAGAACACCGCCATGACGCTGATGGCGGGCGGGGCCGTGCAACTGGTGCGCCAGCTGCACCGCAATGGCGAGATCGACGCCTTCATCGCCATAGGCGGTTCAATGGGTACCGACCTGGCGCTCGACGTCGCGCTTTCCCTGCCGCTCGGCGTGCCGAAATTCGTCGTCTCCACCATCGCCTATTCGCACCTGATCCCGCCCGAACGCGTCGCGCCGGACCTGATGATGATCCTCTGGGCCGGCGGGCTCTATGGCCTCAACTCGATCTGCAGACTGGTCCTGTCGCAGGCCTGCGGCGCGGTGGTCGGCGCGGCCAGGATCGTTCTGGAGAACCGCGCCTCGGCCCCGGCGATCGGCCCCACCATCGGCATGACGTCGCTCGGCAGCTCCTGCCTGCGCTACATGAAGACGCTGAAGCCGGCGCTGGAACGCCGCGGCTATGATGTCGCCGTCTTCCACACCACAGGCATGGGCGGCCGCGCCTTCGAATCGATCGCCGGCCAGGATCATTTCTGCGCCGTCTTCGATTTCAGCCTGCAGGAGATCACCAACCATCTGGCCGGTTCCGTCGTCTCCTCCGGCAATGACCGGCTGGAAAATGCCGGCGCTCGCGGCATTCCGCAGATCGCCGCCCCTGGCGCGGTGGACATGGTCGACCTGCCGACCTGGCAGGATTTGCCGGCTAAATTTTCCGAGCGCCCGTTTCACGCCCATAACAGGCTGATCGCCTCGATCACCGTCGATGCCGACGACCGCCGCGAGGTCGCCAGGACCATCGCCGCCAAGCTCGACGCCTCGAAAGGGCGCTCCGCCCTCATCCTGCCTTCCCAAGGCATCCAGGAGTGGGACATGCCGGGCGAGCCGCTTTATGAGCCGGAAGCCCTCGCCGCCTTCGTCGACGAGATGCGCAAGGCGATTTCCCCCGAAGTCGAGTTCCACGAGATCGACGCCCATATCAACAGCGACGATTTTGTCGCCAAGGCACTCGAGATCTTCGACCGCTGGGTCGAGGAAGGCATCATCCCGCGCGGCATGCCGGCCAAGGGGGTGGCAGCGTGAGCGCTGCTCCGGCCCAGGCGCTCGTCCTCGATTTCGGCGGCGTCGTCACCCGCACGCTGTTCGAGACCCATGCCCTGACCGAACAGGCGCTCGGCTTGAAGCCGGGAACGCTGCAATGGCGCGGCCCGTTCGATCCAGCCAGCGATCCGCTGTGGCGCTCGATGCAGGCCGACGAGATCAGCGAGCGTGACTATTGGCGCACCCGCACGAGTGAGGTCGGGCGTCTCGTCGGAGAGGACTGGAAGGCGATGGAAACCTTCGTCCAGCGCGCACGGGGGGCCGAGCCGGAAAAGGTGGTGCGGCCCGAAGCCGAACATGCCATCCGCGCCGTTCATGCCGCCGGCTTTCGCCTGGCGATCCTGTCCAACGAACTCGACCTGTTCTACGGTGCCGATTTTCGCCGGCGGCTGCCGCTGCTCGGCCTGTTCGACGTGATCGTCGACGCCACCTATACCGGCATCCTCAAGCCCGACGCGCGCGCCTATGGTTTCGTCACCGAGGCGTTAGGCCTGCCTGCCGAGGCTTGTGTCTTCGTCGACGACCAGCAGCGCAATGTCGATGGCGGCCATGCCGCCGGCATGCGCACGGTGCATTTCGACGTTGCCCGGCCAGCGCTTTCCTACGCCGAAGCCCTTGCCCATTTCGACCTCGTCCCAGTTGCCTGAGACCATTTGCGGAGCCTTGTGATGCGCGACATCAATTTCCTCACCGAGACCAATGCCAAGCCGATCTGGCATCCGATGGCGCATCCGGCCGAGATGCGGGCCAATCCGCCCAAGGTGATCATGAAGGGTGAGGGCGTCACCGTCACCGATATCGATGGCAGGAGCGTGCTCGACGCGGTCGGAGGCCTGTGGAACGTCAATCTCGGCTACAGCTGCGACCCGATCAAGAAGGCGATCGCCGACCAGCTCGGCGCGCTGCCTTACTATTCAGGCTTTCGCGGCACCTCGACCGGGCCGTCGATCGAGCTCGCCTACGAACTCGCCGAATGGTTCGCACCGGAAGGCATGGTGCGGACCTTCTTCACCTCGGGCGGCTCGGATTCGGTCGAGACAGCACTGCGGCTGGCGAGGCAATACTGGAAGATCCGCGGCCAGGCCGACCGCACCAAGTTCCTCGCCTTGAAGAAGGGTTATCACGGCACGCATTTCGGCGGCGCTTCGGTCAACGGCAACGCGAATTTCCGCCGCAACTACGAGCCGCTGCTGCCCGGCGTGTTCCATATCCCGGCACCCTGGACCTTCCGCAACCCGTTCGACGAGGCAGACCCGGCGCGGCTGGCCAAACTCTGCGCCAGGGCGCTGGAGGAGGAGATCGCCTTCCAGGGCGGCGACACCATCGCCGCTTTCATCATGGAGCCGGTGCTCGGCGCCGGCGGCGTCATCGTTCCACACGAAAGCTTCATGCCGCTGGTGCGCGAGATCTGCGATCGCCACGAAATCCTGCTGATCGCCGACGAGGTGGTGACAGGCTTCGGCCGCACAGGCGCCTGGTCGGGCTCGCGGCTGACCGGTGTGAAGCCGGATTTCATGACCATCGCCAAGGCGATCACGTCGGGCTATTTCCCGCTCGGCGCGACCTTGATCGGCGCCAGGGTTGCCGATGTCTTCGAGGCCGACAAGACCAGTTTTGGGTCGATCGGCCATGGCTACACCTATTCCGGCCATCCTGTCGGCTGCGCGGCGGGATTGGCGGCACTTGCCGAGACCAAACGGCTCCGTCTGAACGCGAACGCGGCCGTGCGCGGCGTCGAGCTTGGGGCGGTGCTGGAAGGGCTGAAGGCCCGGCACGCCATCGTCGGCGATGTCAGGTACAAGGGGCTGATGGCGGCACTGGAACTGGTTTCCGACCGCGCGACCAAGAAGCCGACCGACAAGAAGACCATGGCCGTGGTTTCGGAGGCGGCCTACGAGGCCGGCGTCATGCTGCGTGTCTCCGGCAACAACATCATCCTGTCGCCGCCCCTCATCATCAGCGCCGCCGATGTCGCCAAGATTGGCGAAGCGCTGGACGCCGGCCTCTCGAAGGTCTGACAAAGCGGCTGATACAACGGAGTTTTGCTACATGCAGATGGCTCAATCCCAGAAGAAACCGGCTGGAGAAACGCTGATTGGCCGGCGTGGCCGCCTGCTCGGCGCGAAATCGCAATTGTTCTATGACGAGCCGGTCCATCTGGTGCGCGGCGAAGGCGTCTGGCTCTATGACGCTGACGGCCGCCAATATCTCGATGCCTACAACAATGTCGCCCATGTCGGTCACTGCCACCCGCATGTGGTCGAGGCGCTGTGCCGGCAGGCAGGCCTGCTCAACACCCACACGCGCTATCTCCACACCGCCATCCTCGACTATGTCGAGCGGCTGACCGCGACATTCGATGCCGGCCTGTCCACCGCCATCCTGACCTGCACCGGCAGCGAGGCCAACGACATCGCGCTGCGCATGGCGCAGGCGACGTCAGGCCAGATGGGTATCATCGCCACCGACGCCACCTATCACGGCAACACTTCCGCCGTTTCGCAGCTCTCAACGCGCATGCCTCCGGTCGGCGGCCGTGCGCCCTATGTCCGGCTGGTGCCGGCGCCCGACAGTTATCGCCATCCCGACGCCATGGCCAACGGCAAGGCGTTCGGCGACGCGGTGCGCGAAGCCATCGCCTCGCTGGCAAAGGACGGTATCGGCCTGTCCGGCATGATCCTCTGCCCGCTGCTCGCCAATGAGGGTTTCCCGACGCTGCCCACCGGATTCTTCGACGACGCCGTGGCGGCGGTGCGTGAGGCCGGCGGTCTGGTCATCGCCGACGAGGTGCAGCCCGGCTTTGGCCGCACCGGCAGCCATTTCTGGGGCCATCAGCGCGCCGGCTTCGTTCCCGACATCGTCACCATGGGCAAGCCGATGGGCAATGGCCACCCGGTCGCCGCTGTCGTCACCACCACAGAGATCCTGTCGACGTTCCGCAACGCCTTCCGCTACTTCAACACCTTTGGCGGCAATCCGGTTTCCTGTGCGGTCGCCAATGCCGTCCTCGATGTCCTGGAAGACGAAAACCTCGTCGCCAATGCGTGCGATGTCGGCGCCTATGCGCTCGGCCTGCTGCGGCCGCTGGCCGATCGGCATGACTGCATCGGGGAGATCAGGGGCGCCGGCCTGTTCTTCGGCGCCGAGCTGGTCCACGACCGCGAGACGCGCGAGGCCGCGCCCGACATCGCCGGGCGCGTCATCAACGCGATGCGCGACCGTGGCGTGCTTATGGGCAAGACCGGCATCCACGGCAATGTGCTCAAGATCCGCCCGCCCATGCCGTTTTCCCGCGCCCATGCCGATCTGCTGATCGGCACGCTCGACGAAGTGCTCGATGAAGTCGACGGAGGGACGGCGTGAACGTGGTTTCCGAGCGATCCGAGCCCGAGACGGAAGCGCATGTTACCGCACTTGCCCGGCATGCGCTCACCCATTGGGGCGTCCGCGACGGCGAACCGGAGCTGCTGAAATACCGCGAGAATGCGGTCTTCCGCGTTTCTTTGCCGGACGGCCAGCCGGCCGCCATGCGCATCCATCGGCTTGGCTACCACACGGATGCCGCGCTGCGCTCGGAACTGCAATGGATGGGTTTTCTGCAATCCGCCGGTATCGCCACGCCGTCTCCGGTGCCGACACCGGCCGGCGATCTGTTCGTGCTTGTCAGGAAGGCCGCCTCAGGACCGCCTCGCCAGGCCGATTGCCTGAGCTGGCTCGAAGGCCGCGCCGTCGGCGCGCGGGGCGTACCCCTGGCCTACACTCCTGAACAGGCAAGGCAGGTCTTCACCGCGATCGGCCGAACCATCGCGCAGATGCACAATATCAGCGCCAGCTGGACGCCGCCCGCCGGTTTTGCCCGCCATGCCTGGGATTTCGACGGCTTCTTCGGCCCGAGCCCGACCTGGGGCCGCTTCGAGACCTCGCCCTTTCTCGATGGCCCGCGCCGCGACCTTGTTCTGCAGGCATGGGACAAGGCCGCAAAGGCGCTTTCGGAGCATGAGCGCGGCCCTCGCAACTTCGGCATCATCCATGCCGATCTGGTGCGCGAGAACGTGCTGATCCATGACGGCGCGGTGCGCATCATCGACTTCGACGATTGCGGCTTTGGCTGGCATATGTACGACCTTGCCGTCGCCCTGTATCAGAACCGGCAGGAGCCGCTCTATCCGCTGATCGAGGCATCGCTGCTCGAGGGCTACCGGCAGGAGCGGACGTTGACGCCGCACGATGTCGCCGCGCTACCGCTGTTCGCCGCGCTGCGGTCATTCGCCTTTCTGGGCTGGGTGCAGAGCCGCGTCGAAGGCGACATCACCAGGGAGGTCGGCCTGCGCATGTCCAACATCGCGGCCGATGTGGTGATCGCCTATCTGCGCGGCGAATAGGCGGCACCGTCAGCCCTTGGCGAAATGAATGCTGACCGTGCCTGAACTGCCAAAATCGGCGACGATCGTGTCGCCGGGCCGCGCCTCCACAGGACGCACGAATGAGCCCGACAGCACCACTTCGCCGGCGGCGATCGACATCCCGTAGCGGGCGAGCCGGTCGGCCAGCCAGGCAACGCCCATGGCCGGGTGGTTGAGCACGCCGGCGCCGAGCCCGGTTTCCTCGACCTCGGCATTGCGCGAGACGATGGCGCCGATCCAGCGCATGTCGGCTTCATCGGGCCGCTGCGGCCGCCCGCCGATAACGATGCCGGCATTGGCGGCGTTATCGGAGATCGTGTCGAAGAAGCTGCGCGCCTTCTTCGTCTCGGCGTTGACGCGTTCGATGCGCGTGTCGAGGATTTCCAGCGCCGGCGTGATGTAGTCGGTGGCATTGAGCACGTCGAAGAGAGTCACCCCAGGCCCCTTGAGCGGCGCTTTCATGACGAAGGCGATCTCGGCCTCGACGCGCGGCTGGATGAAGCGGCCGGCGGGAATGGTCGCGCCGTCGTTGAAGAACATGTCGTCGAACAGCACGCCGGAATCCGGCGTGTCGATGGCCAGCGCATATTGCATCGCCTTGGAGGTCAGGCCGATCTTCCAGCCCTTCGGCTTCAGCCCGGCATCGATCTTGCGCGTCACCAGCGCCGCCTGGACGCGATAGGCGTCCTCCATGGTGGCGTCGGGAAAATCGAGGCTGAGCAGCCGGATCTGGCGGCGCGAGCGCTCGGCCTCGAACAGCCGGTTGGCGGCGTCTTCCACTTGTTCCGGGGTCATGAAGCTGCCTCGTCGACGACGCTGTTGCGCAGCACGCCGATGCCGTCGGCCTCGACCTCGATCACGTCGCCCGGCTTCAGCCAGACCGGCGGGTCGAAGCGGGCGCCGGCGCCGGTCGGCGTGCCGGTGACGATGATATCGCCTGGCACCAGCGTGGTGAAGGTCGAGATGTAGTTGATGATCTTGCGGAAGGAAAAGATCATGCGGCTGGTGCGGTCCTGCTGGCGCAGCTCGCCATTGACCCGGGTGGAGAGCGTAATGTCGGCGACCTGCGCCTCGCCGGTGAACGGCACCAGCCACGGGCCGATCGAGCCGGTGCGGTCAAAATTCTTGCCTTGCGTGACGTTGAACTTGGCATGCCGGACCCAGTCGCGGATGGTGCCTTCATTGCACAGCGACAGCGCGGCGATATGGCTGAGCGCGTCGGTCTCCGCGATGCGGCGGCCGCCCTTGCCGATGACGATGACGATCTCGCCCTCATAGTCGAGCTGTGGCGATTCGGGCGGCCGCACCAGCGGCGCGCCGTGTCCGACGAAGGAGCGCGGGAAGCGGATGAAAAGCGACGGGTTGGTCGGCGCCGCCTGCCCGTCCTTGTACTCCTCGTTGCGGTCCGGATAGTTGACGCCGACGCAGATGATCTTTTCCGGCGACGGGACAGGGATGTCGTAGGCGACGGCGTCGAGCGGAAAATCGGCGGCAAACCCCTCCGCCTCTTCCGCCAGCCGCCGCAAGGCGCCGGCCTCGATCACCTCGCGCAATGTCGGCCACTGGCTGTAGCGGGCCGACAGGTCGACGACGCCCTTGCCTGTGACCGCGCCATAGCGCGCCTTGCCGCCGGCGGTGAAGGTGGCGAGGCGTGACGGGGTCATGCGGCGGCTCCGCCGATGGTGATGCGGAATATCGGCGAGGTTGGAGCCCTACGGCGCCCCCCTCTGTCCTGCCGGACATCTCCCCCACACGGGGGGAGATTGGCAGCTCGGACGGATGGCGCTCTTCTTGCAGCGTTGGAGATTGGCGAAGGCGGAGATGACGTCCAATCTCCCCCCTCGTGGGGGAGATGTCCGGCAGGACAGAGGGGGGCGCGAAGGAATGCCGTCATCGATCAAATCTCATCAGGGCGCCACAATCGGCGAGGCCGTCAAATCCGGCTGGCGCACCTCCGCTCCGGCAAAAACACTGCCTTCCTCGAACCAGCTTTTCGGCGCCGGCGCGCCCCACAGCGTCTGGCGCTGCGGGTCCTTGAGGTCCCATTTGATCGGCTCGAGGTCCGGATCGACCGTCTGGTAATCCGAACAATAGATCTCGATGCGGTGGTTGTCTGGGTCGCGCACATAGAGGAAGAAGGCATTGGAAATGCCGTGCCGGCCCGGGCCGCGTTCGATGTTCGCGAGATAGCCGGTCGTTGCCATCAGGTCGAGCAGGTCGATGATGTTGAGCGGCGTCGGCACCCAGAAGGCGACATGGTGCAGGCGCGGTCCGATGCCGTTGGTGAAGGCGATGTCATGGACGCCGCCCTTGCGGTGCGTCCAGGCCGCCCACAGCTTTCCGCTCGAGGCATCCTCCGTGTATTCGGTGACGCGGAAGCCGAGCTCGTTGTAGAAGGCGACGGACTCGTCGACATTGGGCGAGAAGCAGTTGAAGTGGTCGATGCGCAGCGGCTTCACGCCGCGATAGAGCGCGTATTTCTGATGGATCGGCGCAAGCCTTGCCATCTCGGCATAGAATTCCAGCGGAATGCCGTGCGGATCGCGCGTGCGGAAGGTGCGCGACTGATAGGGCCGCTCGACCCAGTCCACCGGCAGGCCCTTGCCCTTGAAGAAATGCGCCGCCTTGTCGAGGTCCTCATCCGAAAAGACCTTGAAGCCGAGGTCGCGGGCTTCCGGCGTCGTCGCCTTGCGCAGCACGATGCAGTGATGGCCGCGCTCCTCCATGGCGCGCAGGTAGATGGCGCCCGATGTCTCGTCGGTGACCTGCAGGCCGAGCGTGTCGACATAGAAGGCGCGCGTTCTGGCCAGATCGGTCACCGCCAGCTCGACATGGCTGAGGCGCACGATGTTGAAGGCCGGATAGAGGTTGGGCTTGGGCAAGGGCATTCTGATCTCCTCCGGTCAGCCGCCGAGTTTCTGGATCGCGTGTGCCGTCGTGGCGAAGGCGATGTTCTTCGTCTCCATGTAGAAATCGAAGGAATGGTCGCCGCCGTCACGCCCGATGCCGGAATTCTTGACGCCGCCGAACGGTGTCGGCAGATGCCGCACATTCTCCGAATTGACCCAGATCATGCCGGCATCCAGCGCGTCGGTGAAGCGAAAGGCGCGTGTCACGTCGGAGGTCCAGAGATAGCCGGTCAGGCCGTATTGCGTGTCGTTGGCCAGTGCCAGCGCTTCGGCCTCGTCCTTGAAGGCGATTGCCGTCAGCACCGGCCCGAAAATCTCCTCCTGGGCTATGCGCATCCGGTTGGTGGCGCCGGTAAACAGCGTCGGGCTGACATAGCAGCCGCCGCCGGGGCCAGCGAACTTGCCGCCGCCGGCAGCGACCACGGCGCCCTCCGATTTGCCGATCTCGATATAGGACAGCACCTTCTCCTCATGCACCGGATGGATCAGCGGCCCGACCACGGTCTTCGGATCGAGCGGATGGCCTATTCTGATGCGCTTGGCCTTCCCCGCCACCAGATCGGTGAACCGGTCGTAGACCGAGGCTTCAACCAGCAGCCGCGACGACGAGGTGCAGCGTTCGCCGTTGAGCGAGTAGATCATGAACACCGCCGCATCCGCGGCGCGTTCGAGATCGGCATCGGCAAAGACGATCACCGGGTTCTTGCCGCCGAGCTCGAAATGCACACGCTTCAGCGTGTCGGCGCCCTGTTTCATGATCATCGAGCCGGTGCGGCTCTCGCCGACGAAGCCGATCGCCTTGATGTCGGGGTGCTCGGTCAGCGCCTTGCCGGCATGTTCGCCAAGCCCGTTGACCAGGTTCCAGACGCCTTTCGGCAGGCCGGCGTCCTCGGCGATCTCGACCAGCAGGCGCGCCGTCAGCGGCGAGAACTCAGCCGGCTTATGAACCACCGTACAGCCTGCCGCCAGCGCCGGCGCGATCTTCCAGGTCGACAGCATGAACGGCGTGTTCCAGGGCGTGATGATGCCGACCGGGCCGATCGGCACCCGGGTGGTCATATTGATCTGGCCGGTCGTCCGCAGCGTCTCGCCGTCGCGCGCTTCCGGCGCGCGGTCGGCGAAGAAACGGAAATTCTCCGCACCGCGCAACGCAGCCTTGGCCATGAATTTCAGCGCCTGGCCGGTGTCCATGCATTCGACGAAGGCGATCTCCTCGGCGCGCGCCTCGATCGCGTCGGCGATTTTGTGCAGCAGCTTTTTGCGCGCTTCGCCAGGCATGGCCGCCCAGGCCGGAAAGGCCGCCTTGGCCGCCTTGGCGGCGCGGTCGATGTCGGCACTGCTGCCGCGCGCGACCTTGGCCAGCGGCTTCAAGTCGACTGGCGACAGCGTCTCGAAGGTCGAGCCGTCAGCGGCCGGCACCGCCTCGCCGCCAATCTGGTTCAGCACGCCATCGCTCTTGAAACGGGCCAGATAGGCCTCGGCCTTCTTCAGATTGCCTTCGAGGTCGGACATGTCAGCTTTCCGTCACTTGCCGCGCAGCCGCGGGTGGATGGCATTCTTCTTCCAGCTCAGCGCCGGATCAATTTCTCGGATCTCCAGGGACAAAGCGAAATGCGGGGTCTCGAACAGCGGCGCCAGATATTCGTTCACCGCCTTGAAGACGGCATCGCCGGTGCGTTTCTTGTCCTCGGCGCCGCGGCCCGCCCCGACGCGAAACGACATGTCGAGAAAGCCATTTTCCGGCAGATTGTCGGCTATGGCGTAGGCCTCGGCGCGGAAGGCTCGCACCCGCACCGCGCCGGTCTCGAACAGCCCGGTGTCGAGCACGGTGCGCAGCACCAGCGCGCACAATTCGGCCATGTCGACCTTGGCATCGAGATTGGCTGAATACTCGATGGAGAAGTGAGGCACCGCGTTTCGTTCCCTGGAACATTGCTTGTTGTAGTTAACGCGTTAATTACATGTGATGTCGCCGAAGTCAAGCCTTGCATCCGGCCCGAGGCGACGATACGGGATGACAGGCTTTGACGGCCAGCGCTGCCGGGCAAAGCCCGCCGCCGATCGCAAGCCAGCGCTGGAGAGAATTTTACTTGCTGCCCGAGAACACCCGCCGCTCCTTGCCAATGGCGCTCCTTCATGCCCGCGAAGTGGTGATGGCGCGGTTTCGCCCGATGCTCGCCGCGCATGACGTGACCGAACAGCAATGGCGCGTGTTGCGCGTGCTGAGCGAGGCCGGCCCGGTCGAGGCGACTGAGCTCGCCGATCGCGCCTCGGTGCTGCCGCCGAGCCTGACGCGCATCATCAAGGCGCTCGAGGGCCGAAAGTTCATCACCCGAAACAAAGCGGAAGGCGACGGCCGCCGCGTCATCCTGACCATCGCCCCGGCCGGCTCTGCCCTGATCGACGCCCTGTCCCCCGAACGCCGCGTCATCTACGACGACATCGAAAAGCGCTTCGGCCATGAGCGGCTGGAGCAGTTGCTCGATCTGCTGGAGGCGCTGATCGACGGCGAGAGCTGAGCGCTCTCCGTCCCGCGCCGTTCGCCCCGCCTCACCCTCCAAAGCTTCCGAGCCGTGTCGGCTGCGTGTAGTTGCGGTCGACATAGAGCAGCGCCGAGCCACCGCCGCCGTGCCGCACGTCGATGACGCGGCCGATCATGACATTGTGCGTGCCGACGATATGCACGTCCTCGATCTCGCAATCGAAATTGACGATCGCGTCCGACAGCGCCGGCGTGCCCGAGGTCAGCGTCTGCCAGCGCGCCGCCGAATAGCGGGCCTCCATGTCCCTTGTCGCACCGGCGAACTTTCCCGCCAGGTGCATGTGGTCATGCGTCAGCACATTGACGCAGAAGCGCCGGTTGGCGAGGAACATGGCGGCCTGCGTCGAACGCCCGTTCATGCAGACCAGCAGCGTCGGCGGCTCGTCGGAAACGCTGCACATGGCGGTGGCGGTGAAGCCGCCGCGCCCGGCCGGGCCGTCCGTCGTGACGATGTTGACCGGCGCGCAGACCCTGGCCATGGCGTCGCGGAAATCGGTTTTCGAGATCTGCGTGGCCATCGGAGTTCATCCAGCCGTCGAGGTCAGCGGCGGCAGCCAGGTGTCGCCAGTCCAGCCATTCTCGTCATAGTCGGCCATGCAGGTGTCGACCAGTTCCTCCATCGCCTTCAGCCGCCCGCCGCGTTCGGCGCCCTTCAGCACCTGCAGCCGCACCTCTTCCGGTGCGCCGGCATAGTTGAGCTCATAGAGCGCGTGGCGGCCGCCGAACTCGGTGCCGGTCGCGTCCCACAACAGCTTCATGATCTTGATGCGCTCGACATGGCCCATATCGTTGGAGCCGCGCACATATTGCGCCAGGTACTTGTCGATCTCGGGATTGTTGAAGTCGCGCACCGATGACGGCAAATAGATCAGGCCCGAGGCGATCACCCGGCGCACCGTGTCGATGACGCGCGGATAGGCTTCCGACATGAAGGTGCGGTAGGCGAGGGCGGCGTCGAGATTGGGCAGCACCGCGCCATTCGCCCACGGGATCGGATTGTAGGCCATGGCGTTGGAAAAGCTCCAGAACATGTGCCTGAGCGCAATCACCTCGCCAAGTGCCGCCTGATTGCCGCGGAAGGCGTCGCCGCCGGTGGCGCGCAGCGCCTTGGCGAGCAGACCGGCGAGGAAGTCGAGCTTGACGGCGAAGCGCGTGCAGCCCTGGAAACAATAGCCATGCATGAAGCCCGACGCCGGGTGGAACGACAGGATCTTCTGCGCGTCGCGCAGCACCAGAACATCCTCCCAGGGGATGAAGACATTGTCGAGCACCAGGATCGCGTCGTTCTCGTCGAAGCGCGACGACAGCGGATAGTCGAAGGGTGCCGCCACCGTATTGGCTGTCTGTTCATAAGAGACGCGGCAGAACATCTTTATCCCCGGCGCGTTCATCGGCACGATGAACATCACCGACAGCGACGGATCCTCGGTGACCGTCGCCGAGCCCTGCGCCAGGAAATTGTAGTGCGTCAGCGCCGAGGACGTCGCCACCACCTTGGCGCCGGAGACATGGATGCCGGCATCCGTCTCCTTGGTGATGTGGACGAAGACGTCCTTCACCTGCTCGGCCGGCTTGTGGCGGTCGATCGGCGGGTTGACGATGGCATGGTTCATGAACAGCACGGCGTCCTGCGCCCGTTTGTGCCAGGCGAGCGCATTGTCCTTGAACGGCCCGTACCAGTCGGCATTGGCGCCGAGCGTGTTCATCAGCGCCGCCTTGTAGTCGGGCGTGCGCCCCATCCAGCCATACGACATGCGCGACCACTGCGCGATCGCCGTCTGCTGGGCGGCGAGATCGGCGGCGGAATGGGCGACGCGGAAATATTTGTGGGTGTAGCCGCCCGAACCGGTGTCGGTCGGCGAGGTCAGCGCCGCTTGCCGCGCCGGGTCGTGCAAGGCATCGTAGAGGCGGGCGAGCGAGCGGACCGAATTGCGCATCGCCGGATGCGTGGTGACGTCGGCCACACGCTCGCCGTTGATATAGACCTCGCGGCCGTCGCGCAGGCTCTCCAGATACTCGGCCCCGGTGAACGGGCGTTTCGTGTCGGCCCGGAAATCTTCCGATCGCATCATCATCCTCCCTTAACGTGTTAACAATAGCGCTGGCCGTTACAAAGGTTTATGGACAAAAGCACGAATCCGCTTGGACTTTCTCCACTGGCATGAGCGAAACTGGTATTCCCGATTTCTTCGTCTATGGCGAGCCGGTGCGGCCGCTCGATGTCGGCTTCCTGCATGTCGAGACAGTGCTTGCGCGCAGCAACATCCATCTCGGCCAGGTGGCGGCGCACAAGCATCCGCAGATGGGTCAGATCACCTATTGGACCAGCGGCTCCGGCACCTACCGCATCGAGGACCGCGCCTGGGACTTTTCGGCGCCGGCCGTCAGCTTCGTGCCGAGCACCATCGTGCATGGCTTCTCGATCGGCCCCGGCACCGACGCCATCGTCGTCTCTGTCGCGGACGATGCGCTCGCCGCCCTTGCCGGCCATAGCCTGTTGCCGCTGGACAGGCCGGTCTTTGCCGACGGCCTGCCCCGGCACGCCGCATGGAAAAAGCTGGCGACGGTGCTGGAGATGATCGCCGCCGAATATGCCGAGGCGCAGGCCGGCAATGACAAAATCCTGCCGTCGCTGATTGCCGTAGCGCTCTCCCACATCGCGCGTCTCGCGCCGGCGACAGTCGCCGCCGCACCGTCTTCCGATGCGTCGCTGGCCATGGGCCTGCGCCGGCTTGTCGATGCGCATTTCCGCGACAACTGGCCGGTCGACCGCTACGTCGCGACGCTGGCCACCACGCCGCATCTCCTCGACAAGGCTGCCCATGCGGTGCTGGGCAGCGGCGTCAAGCGCGTCGTCAGCGAGCGGCGGCTGCTGGAAGCCAAGCGGCTCTTGCTGTTCACCGTGCGCACGGTCGAGGACATCGCTTACGAGATCGGCTTCGACGACCCCGCCTATTTCTCGCGTTTCTTCCGCGAACGGATAGGCGAAGCGCCTGCCGCCTGGCGGCGCAAGCAGCTGCAGGGCGCTGATCGTACATAGGGTGGATGCGGGCCTCGCGACCCGCATCCAATTTTCCGGCTAACGCCCCTGCTGTAGGCGCGCTTCCCGCTTCTTGCGCCAGGGCGCATTGGCTTCCCAGTCGCCGGCCATGATGCAGCCATGGGGCAGCACTTCGTCGACGATTTCCGCCAGGCCGAAATGCTCGATCTGGCGGCGCATCGAGGCCGCGTTCTTGTAGGCGCTAGGCAGCTCCGAAATATCCGTCACGCCGGAAAAGAAGCGGGCATCGATGCCTTTCGTCTCTTGCGCGAAAATATCGGCGTCGCTGCGTCCCGCCTGCATGCGCCGGTGCTGAGTGCGCGAAAAATTGCGCCCGGCGCCATGCGGCGAGAAGCCAAGTCCATGCGCCGCGTTCTTGCCGCGCACGATCAGCACCGGTTCCGCCATGTTGAGCGGGATCAGCGTCAGGTCGGTCGCGTCGTCGGCCCAGTTGTCGAAGGCCGGCGTGGCGCCCTTGCCGTGGTAGAACAGCCCGTCCGAACGGCGGAAGACGAAGTTGTGCTCGTTCCAGAACCGGTCCGACACCTTCGCCGACAGCTTTTCCGCCGCCAGGTCGTGGATGAGCATATGGTTGCCCTTGGTCCATTCGCGGATCGTCTGCAGGGCCTCCCAATAGTCATCGCTTTCCCGCGTGTCGGCCGGAATCCAGGCGTTCTGCGGCAAGGTCTCCGGCGACAGCGTCTTGCGCACGCCCTCGGCGATCTTCATGCCCTTGGCATAGAGCCGCGCACCCGGCGACCGTGAGCCGTGATGCGTAACCAGCGCCGTTTCGCCGCTCGACTTCAGCGTGCCGACATAGGCGAAGTGGTTGCCGTCGCCCTGCGTGCCGAAATGCTCGATCGCCGCACTGGTTAGGTCACGCAGCAAGGGGTTGGCCTCGAAACGCTCGAAGATCTCCTTGGCCGGCCGGATCTGCTGGCCACGCGGACGCCCGCCCGGTCCGAAATGGGTGACGCCATGAACGGCATCGAGCAACACGGCTGGCGTCACATCAGGGAACACTGAGATCGCCATCGAGCAGCAGATGTCGGCCGAATGCATGCCGGGATGGATCGCCTCGGAGACCGCGACGCCGCCAACGGGAATCGTGCCCGACGGACCGGTCGGACAAGCATCCGGCATGATGGCGCCGGCACGGATCACCGGCGTACGCATCAGCTCGGCCATTGAGCGCGTCACCGCGTCGACATTGGCAGCCTCGTCAGGCGTTTCGGCCTCGATGTTCAGGTGCAGCGGCATGGACGCGGCCGCATTCAGCTTCATGGCCGGCTGCGGCGCGAAGGCACGCGCGGCCTCGAGCGCATCGCCCTGCGATCCGCCGCTCTCCAGCACCGCGTTGGCGGCGGCGAGCGCCTTGCCGAACCACTTGCCCTGCGGCATGCCGGCGTCGATCAAATCCTGTCCACTCAAAATCTCGGTCATGTCTTTCACTTTCGGTCCATATCAAGCACTGCGTATTGCGGGCGGACGACAAGGGAATGCGAGAGCTCTTTTCCGCCACTTCGCGAAGCCGCGAAGGAGGGACACGAACCCTCACGCCTTTCGGCACCCGCTTGCCTGAAGCGAGCCGCGTCTACCTGTAGTCTCGCAGGCATTCGTCCTGTTCTTTCGGTCTGGCGACAAAGAATCGGCAAGACAATGACTGAGCTACTTCCATCCTGGGAGGGAAGGGATGGTTTGAACCTCTTTCCTGTAGTCCTGCCTGCATTCGCCATTCGTTCTCTTTCTCTCCGGCGGGCGACAAGTCGATGCGAGAAACCGATCGATCGATGATCGACGAGCGGATTCGAACCGCCAGATACCAGTGTATTCCCGCAGGCATTCGCCCTGTTTCAATCGGCTGGCGACAAGGATCGGCAAGACGGTGACTGCGCCACCCCGCTCCGCAGAGCGGGAGAGTGATTTGAACACCCGACCTCCCGCTTTTTCGGCGGGCGCGCTACCTGTAGTCCTGCCTGCATTCGCCATGTATTCGCGTCGCCGCGGCGACAAAAGAGGATGAAACCCGGGAGTCCCGCTCGTGCCAGAGAGCGCCAGCAAGGTGAGGAGTCGAACCTCACGGAGCATCCCGCTTGGTTGTACTGTAGTTCCATCGGGCATTCGCCGCGGCTGTTTCTTGCGAGGTGTGACGACAAAGTCTGTTGTGAAACTGCCTTTCTGCTCTACCGACTGAGCTACAGAGCCGATTGGCAGCTCCGGCAGGAATCGAACCCGCGACCCGAAAGTTAGAATGTAGTTCCACGGGCATTCGTCACGCCGTTTGTTCAGTTCCTTTCTGTCCAGTTGCGACCGATGTCGCGCAAAAGTCGTCGGGCATGACGACAAGGTTTGACGAAACGTCCCGCTCTATCCGCTGAGCTACGGGTCCATAGTGGCGGACCCGACGGGATTCGAACCCGCGACCTGGAGGTGAACAGCCTGTAGTTCCATCGGCATTCGTCATGCCCGGATTTTTGTTTCTGTTAGTCCCGGCGGACGCGCCGCCGGGACCATTGTCTAGAGCTCCACCGCCTCGATCGTGCGCACCCAATGGTCCGGGTCGCTGTTCGAGGACAGCATCGTGCCCACCACGTCGAAGACGCGGTCGGAGAAGCCGCCGACATTCAAGATGTCGGCCTGCGGCTTGGCCTGCGTCGTCAGATGAGACTGGATGTCGATGCAGACCAGCTTGGCTGCCGGGTTCAACCCCTTCAGCTTCCGCCATTCCTGCATCGTCGCCGTCCCCTGATGCGCATGCGCCGTCGCATCCACCCAGGACTGGTTGTCCGACACGAACACCACCAGGTCGACATCAGCCTTCTCACGAACCAGCCGTGCCAGTGGAGCCGAACAGTTGGTTCCGCCGCCACCGATGGCTGCAAGCTTGGCGGCATTGGTCATCACCGTGTCGCGCGCGTTGAGGCGGATCTCCACCACATCGTTCTCGAACGGCAGGATCCGGGCCGTGGGGTTGCGGCGCAGTATCGCGGCGGCCACCAGGGCGGCCACATCGATGCAGCGGACGGCCGACGTCGCGCCCTTGCGGTAGCCGGTCGCCGGCGAACTCATCGAGCCCGAAACGTCCGGACATACGACCACATTACCCTTGACCAGGGGCACGTTGTCGAGCGCGATCTCCATCGCATCCTGCAGCGCGTCCCTGACCACGCCAGGCACCTCCGCACCGGCCATGGTGAACGCCACCATGAGCTGATACGGGAACACCCGGGCGCGCCGGATCTCCTCGGGATCGCGCAGGCGCGCCGCCAGCGTCTCGCCAAACCCGTCCACTTCGAACACGCCGTTGCGGGCGAAAGTGTTCAGATTCTGGCGCAGCATCTGCCATCCGGCCGTCGCCGCGATCTGCACCCAATGCTCGCGCGACAGCGGCATCGAGGTCAGCATCTGGAACGGCACTTCCGGCACCGGCAGCGACGGATCGCGCTTGAACGCCTCGAATGCCTTCACCACGTCCGGCAGCATAGCCACATCATGCGGCTTGCCGATCAGATAGCCATAAAGCGCCTCACGCGAGGCCGACTTCGGCTTCGGGTGAACCATCTTGATGACATCGGCCAGCGACGGATCGTTGCCGACAGCGACCCGCATTAGCTCGAAGTCGGCGGCCTGCTCGAGCCACGCCTGGATAAGCCGCTTCGGCCGCGTGCCGAGCGACTTGCGCCCGGTGGCGCCCGAACGCATGACCTGCACGAAGTCGCGCAGCATCCTGCCGTTCCTGACGATCCGCCCGAAAGCACGATTGAACTCGTCGCCCTGCATGCAGGACAGAACGGCCAGCAGCAGCGCCGGCATATCCTTCATGTAGCCCTGCTCGAAAGCGTGGACGGCGGTGCGCGCCAGGAATCCCGGCTCGACCTGCCAGGCGAGCTTCAGCACCTCGTCCAGCTGCTCCCGCGGCTCGGCATAGAAAGTCGCGTTGAACGTGCCCGTCGCCGCCAGCTGCGCCAGAGCCTGATGCGGCGACAGGCGGTAAGCCTGGGCGCCTTCACGATTCCTGGCGTCAGCCGGCGGGAGCCGCTTTCCTGCGATCGTCGCAAACACGGATTTGTTCGCCATTGTTCTCATCCTTCATTTTTACACCGCCATCAAAGCAGGTGGCGTGCCAGTTTGAAGAATGAACGCGTGCCGATCCGCTTAAATTCGGCTAGCCGTTTGATTTAATGAGAAAATAAAAAACAAGCCGGTTGTTTGGTGCCTCTGGCTCTGTCCGGGGGAGAGCCTGTATAGTGATCCAAAAATCTCGGTACTTATATCATGGGATAAGATGAAAAGACGCGTCGCGATTGGCATTCTCGGTACAACGCTTGATGCGGGGCGTACGGATGACCGTTGGAGGAAGTGGCGGCCAACGGTTGCGCTGTGTCAGCAGCCGGGATTGTTCATAGATCGGCTGGAGCTCATCCAGGGGACTCAGTCGCGGCAACTGGCCACGCAGATCATTGCCGACATCGAGCAGGTCTCGCCTGCCACGGAGGTCAGGCAACATCTGATCAGCATGCGTGACCCCTGGGATTTCAGCGAGGTCTATACCGGGCTGCGCGATTTCGCCCGCGCCTATGCCTTCGATCCCGAGAGGGAAGACTATCTCGTCAACATCACCACCGGCACGCATGTCGCCCAGATCTGCTGGTTCCTGCTCACCGAGGCGCACTTCATCCCGGCGCGGCTGCTGCAGCTTTCGCCGCGCAAGGAGGGACGCGACGACGCGTCGGGCAGCCATTCGATCATCGATCTCGACCTGTCCCGCTACGACGCGATCGCCACGCGCTTTGCCGCCGAACGCGACGAGGCGACGTCGTTCCTGAAATCGGGCATTGCCACCCGCAATGCGGCCTTCAACCAGATGATCGACCAGATCGAGAAGGTGACGATCCGCTCGCGTGCGCCGGTTTTGCTCACCGGCCCGACGGGTGCCGGCAAGTCGCAGCTGGCCAGGCGCATTTATGAGCTCAAGAAGGCACAGCGGCAGGTTTCAGGCGCCTTCATCGAGGTCAATTGCGCTACCTTGCGTGGCGACCAGGCGATGTCGACCCTGTTCGGTCACGTCAAGGGTGCCTTCACCGGCGCCCAGAACGAGCGCGCCGGACTGATGAAATCGGCCAACAAGGGCGTGCTGTTCCTCGACGAGATCGGCGAACTCGGCCCCGACGAACAGGCCATGTGTCTGCGCGCCATCGAGGAAAAACGTTTCCTGCCGGTTGGTGCCGACCAGGACGTCATGTCGGATTTCCAGCTTCTCGCCGGCACCAACCGCGATCTGTCGATCGGTGTGAAGGAGGGCAAGTTCCGCGAGGATCTTTTTGCGCGCCTGAACCTGTGGACCTTCCAGCTGCCGGCGCTTCGAGACCGCAAGGAGGACATTGAACCGAACCTCGACTTCGAATTGCGCCGCTTCGGCGAGCGGGAAGCACAAAACGTCACCTTCAACAAGGAGGCCCGCGACCTCTATCTGAAATTCGCCGTGGCTCCGGAGGCGATGTGGCGGGCCAATTTCCGCGATCTCTCGGCCTCTGTCACCCGCATGGCGACGCTGGCGCCGCTCGGCCGCATCAACGAGGAGACCGTGCGTGACGAGACCGATCGTCTGACGGCCCTATGGCATGCCGGTGCCACCGGCGATCGCGACGCCATTCTGCAGGAGGTCCTCGGCCCCGAGCGCCAAAGCCGGATCGACATGTTCGACCGGGCACAACTGGCCACCGTGCTGACGGTTTGCCGCGACAGCAATTCGATCAGCGCCGCCGGACGAAAACTGTTCGCCGTCTCGCGGCTGCAAAAGACCAGCGGCAACGATGCTGACCGGCTGCGCAAATATCTCATGCGCTTCGACCTCAGCTTCGAAGACATCGTCCGGAAACGATAGACATCCTCTACGTGCCGATCCCTCGCACTTTCCCGCTTGACTGACCAGCCGGACCGAATACCCTAAGGCCAGATACCGGCCCTGATCGCCGGGCGGCAAGAATGCCTCGTATGCCTCGCCCTTGCGGCGCTGGCTGCGGGGCATTTTCATTTTCTGGGGTCCTGTTTGAAACGGCGCATCGAGATCGGTATCCTCTATTCCCGTTCGGGGAGCTATCAGCTCGTCTCCGATGCATGCCGCATGGGTGCCATGCGGGCGATCGCCGACATCAATGCCGACCGCGGCTCAGGCATCGAGCTGGTGCCGGTCGAGCGCGATCCGCAAAGCAATGCCGACCGCTACGCGACGCTTTGCGAAGACATCTTCAAGACCAGCAGCGCGCGCCACGTCGTCGGCTGCGTCACCTCCTGGAGCCGCAAGGAGACCATTCCGGTGCTGGAGAAGGCCGGCGGCATGCTCTGGTATGCATGCCCCTATGAAGGCTTCGAGGCCAACGAGCATGTCGTCTACATGCACGCTTGTCCCAACCAGCATCTGGTGCCGCTGATGGCCCATGTCGTGCCGCGCTTCGGCGCCAACGGCTTCCTGCTCGGCTCGAACTATATCTGGGGCTGGGAGATGAACCGCGTGGCGCGCGACCTGATCGCCGACGCCGGCGGCAAGGTGCTGGGCGAACGCTATCTGCGCATCGGCGAGACCGACGTGTCGCGCCTCATCGGGGAAATCCGGGCGACGCGGCCGAGCTTCATCCTCAACAATCTGATAGGCACCTCGTCCTACGCCTTCCTCGCCGCCTATCGCGATTTGGGCGACGAGGATGCCGCCTTCCGTCCGGAAAATTGTCCTGTCATCTCCTGCAACCTCACCGAGGGCGAACTGCCGGCGATCGGCGAGACGGGGAGAGGCCATCTGTCCGTCGGCCCGTATTTCGCGCCGCGGCCGGCGGCCTTCGCGTCGTCCTTCGAGGCCTCGGCCTATGCCTCGGTGCAGGTGATGGCCGACGTGCTCGCGCGCAATCCCGAAGCTGGACCCGCGGAATTCTCCAAGGCTTTCGCCGAACGGCGCTTCTCCACCCGGCTTGGACCGATCGTCATCGACGCCAACACCCAGCACGCGACGCTGCCTGTCATCATCGGCCGGATCGCCGATGGGTTCTTCGAGGTCGTCAGCCGTGAGGATGAGGTCGCGCCGGATCCCTATCTGTCGCGCTATGATCCTGCCAGGACGTTCGGGCGTCCGCGCCTGCGGGTGGTATCGTGACGAGGACGCCGCGCATTCCCAACCTCGGCGGCGCCAGGGCCTTCATCCTGCATCGCCCGCATCCGACGGTACAGGCCATCACCAGGCAATTGTCGGCGATCGGCCTGATCGCGCTCGACTGCTGGCCGGAACTGCCGCCGGAGGCGCTGGCCGCCGATTTCGTCTTCTTCGATGCAGATCTCGGTTTCGACGAGCAATTCCCCTGGAAAGCCGGTGAAGCGCCGATGCCGCTGGTGGCGCTGATCGGTTCCGAGGCGCCCGGCCGCATCGAATGGGCGCTCTCGCACAAGGCCGACGCGCAACTGCTTAAGCCGGTCGGCACTGCCGGCGTCTACAGCGCGCTATTGATCGCAAGGCAGAGTTTCGAGGCGCGTAAACACTTAGCCGGCGAAATTGCATCGCTGCGCCAGCGTGTCGCCGAGCGGCAGACCATCGTGCGCGCGGTGGCGGCGTTGTCGAAAGGCTCGGACGACGAGCGCGCCTATGCGCAGCTGCGCTCGCTGGCGATGAGCTGGCAGATCAGCGTCGAGGATGCCGCGCGCCGGATCGTGGCGATGACCGATGAGGAAGCAACGGGTGAGGAAGGCGGCGATGACCAGTCCCATCGCGCCTGACCTCCCGGCCACGGCGCGCATGCCGGCCAAGCCGCGCGCCGGTGTCTGGCGCCGGCTGGTCAAACGTCGCCTGGCGCTGCTCGGCCTGGTCATCGTCGCCATTGTCGTCTCCGGTGCCGTGCTGGCACCGTGGCTGACCGGCTATGATCCCAACGAGCAGATGTTCGACGGCCTGACCATAGAGGGCTCGCCGCTGCCGCCGGATGCCAAATTCTGGCTCGGCACCGACCTGCTCGGTCGAGACCTTCTGACCCGCATCCTCTATGGCGCCCGCACCTCGCTGATCATCGGCATCGTCGCCAATGGGGTGGCGCTGTTCATCGGCACACTGGTCGGCGTCACCGCCGGCTATTTCCGCGGCTGGATCGGCAGTGCGCTGATGCGTTTCACCGATCTGATGATGGCGTTTCCGGCGCTGCTGCTCGCCATCTGCCTGGCGGCGGTTTTCCAACCGAGCCTGTGGATCGTCGCCTTGGTCATCGCATTGGTCAATTGGGTGCAGACCGCGCGCGTCATTTACACCGAAACCTCCTCGCTTGCAGAGCGCGAATTCATCGACGCCGAGCGCACCATCGGCGCCGGCGCGCCGCGCATCCTGTTCCGCCACATCCTGCCGCATCTCCTGCCGACCATCATCGTCTGGGGCACGCTCGGCATTTCGACGACGGTGCTGCTCGAAGCGACGCTCTCCTTTCTTGGCATCGGCGTGCAGCCGCCGACGGCGTCCTGGGGCAACATCATCTTCGAGAACCAGACCTATTTCCAGGCAGCACCCTGGCTGGTGTTCTTCCCCGGCGCCGCGATCCTGGCGCTGGCGCTCGCCTTCAACCTGATCGGCGACGCGCTCCGCGACATCCTCGATCCGATGCAAAGGGGCCGGGCATGATCGCCTATCTCGGCCGCCGCCTCATCCAGTCGCTGCTCATCCTGCTTGGTGTTTCGCTGATCACCTTCGCGCTGCTTTATCTCTTGCCGGCCGACCCGGTGCGCCAGATCGCCGGCCGCAGCGCCACGCCGCAGACGGTCGAGAACATCCGCCAGCAGCTCGGCCTCGACCAGCCCTTTGTCGTCCAGTACTGGCACTATCTGACCAGGCTCGTCAGCGGCGATCTCGGCCGCTCCTACATCCAGCGCTCCGAAGTCACCGAACTCATCGTCTCGCGGCTGCCGGCCAGCCTGCTTTTGATGGTCGGCGCCATCCTGTGCGAGCTACTGATCGGGCTGAGCATGGGCCTCATCGCCGCCGTCAAGCGCGGCACCGCGACCGACCAGACCTTGATGGTCGCCTCCTTCGTCGGCGTCTCGGCGCCGCAATTCGTCGTCGGGCTTTTGCTGCTTTACGTCTTTGCCGTGCGGCTCAGCTGGTTTCCGATCGGCGGCTACGGCACCTGGCGCCATCTGGTGCTGCCGTCGCTGACCATGGGCATCCTCGGCGCCGGCTGGTACGCCCGCATGATGCGCTCGTCGATGATCGACGTGCTGCGCCAGGATTATGTGCGCACCGCGCGCGCGAAAGGCCTGGCGCGCGGCGCCATCATTTTCCGCCATGCGCTGCCCAACGCCATCCTGCCGGTCATCGCCATGATCGGCATCGATATCGGCATCTTCATGGGCGGCATCGTCGTCGTCGAAAGCGTGTTCGGCTGGCCCGGCATCGGTCAGCTCGCCTGGCAGGCCATCCAGCGCGTCGACATCCCCATCATCATGGGCGTCACGCTGGTCTCGGCCTTCGCCATCGTGCTCGGCAACCTCTTGGCCGACATCATCGCGCCCTTCATCGACCCGCGCATCAAGCTCAGATGAAACCAAGAAAACAATCAGAGAAAGGGAACACCAAATGAAAAGATTTCTGGCTACCACCGTGGCGGCATCGGCGCTGGCGCTGATGCTCGGCATGGCAAGCGCCCGCGCCGAGGACACGATCGACCCCAACGCCAAGCAGGGCGGCGCCATCACCATCACCTACAAGGACGATGTCGCCACCCTCGATCCGGCGATCGGCTATGACTGGCAGAACTGGTCGATGATCAAGAGCCTGTTCGACGGCCTGATGGACTACGAACCGGGCACCACCAACCTCAAGTCCGACCTTGCCGAAAGTTACGAGATCTCGCCAGACGGCAAGACCTTCACCTTCAAGCTGCGGCACGGCGTGAAATTCCACAATGGCCGCGAGATGACCGCCGACGACGTGAAATATTCGCTCGATCGCGTCACCAATCCGAAGACGCAGAGCCCGGGCGCCGGCTTCTTCGGCTCGATCAAGGGCTATGACGATGTCGCCGCCGGCAAGGCCGAAAGCCTGTCCGGCGTCACCGTCGTCGATCCCTATACGGTCAAGTTCGAGCTGACCCGCCCCGACGCCACCTTCCTGCATGTGATGGCCATCAACTTCTCGCATGTCGTGCCGAAGGAGGAGGTCGAGAAATATGGCGCGGATTTCGGCAAGCATCCGGTCGGCACCGGTGCCTTCAAGCTCGCCGAGTGGACGCTCGGCCAGCGCATCGTCTTCGAGCGCAATGCGGACTACTGGCACAAGGGTCTGCCGCATCTCGACAAGATCACCTTCGAGATCGGCCAGGAGCCGATCGTGGCGCTGCTGCGCTTGCAGAAGGGCGAGATCGACGTGCCCGGCGACGGCATTCCGCCGGCAAAATTCCAGGAGGTGATGGCCGATCCCGAGCAGAAGGCGCGCGTCGTCGAAGGCGGCCAGCTGCACACCGGCTATGTCACCATGAACACCACCATGGCGCCGTTCGACAATGTGAAGGTGCGCCAGGCCGTCAACATGGCGATCAACAAGGCGCGCGTCATCCAGATCATCAACGGCCGCGCCGTGCCGGCCAACCAGCCGCTGCCGCCATCGATGCCGGGCTACGACAAGGAGTATAAGGGTTACCCGTATGACGTTGCCAAGGCCAAGGCACTGCTGGCCGAGGCCGGCCATCCCGATGGCTTCGACACGCAATTGTTCGCCATGAACACCGACCCGAACCCGCGCATCGCCCAGGCGATCCAGCAGGATCTGGCGGCGATCGGCATCAAGGCCAGCATCCAGTCGCTCGCCCAGGCCAACGTCATCGCCGCCGGCGGCGACAAGGCCGGCGCGCCGATGATCTGGTCGGGCGGCATGGCCTGGATCGCCGACTTCCCCGATCCGTCCAACTTCTACGGCCCGATCCTCGGCTGCGCCGGTGCGGTACCGGGCGGCTGGAACTGGTCGTGGTATTGCAACAAGGACCTCGACGCCAAGGCGGCCGAGGCCGACTCCGTGGTTGACCCGGCCAAGGCCGTGGAGCGCGGCAAGATGTGGAGCGCCATCTACGACAAGATCATGGAGGACGCACCCTGGGCGCCGGTGTTCAACGAGCAGCGCTTCACCATGAAATCGGCCCGCATGGGCGGTGCCGACAACCTTTATGTCGACCCGGTCCATATCCCGATCAACTATGACAATGTGTACGTAAAAGATGTGCAATAGTTGCGACTACACCATCCATGGGCGCCATCACCATTTCGGCTGGGACAATTCCTTTGCCCCGGCCGAGCGGGTGGCGCCCGGATCGACCATCGAGTTCCAGTGCCTGGATTCCGCCGGCGGCCAGCTGAAGCCCGACAGCACGGTCGCCGACATCGCCAAGCTGGACTTCGCCGGCATCAACCCGGTGACCGGGCCGATCTTCGTAGAAGGTGCCGAGCCCGGTGACGCGCTGAAGGTGACGATCGAGCTGTTCAAACCGTCCGGCTTCGGCTGGACGGGGAACATTCCGGGCTTCGGCCTGCTCGCCGACGACTTCAAGGAGCCGGCGCTCAACATCTGGAAATACGACGCCGCCTCGCTCGAGCCGGCGCTGTTCGGCAAGAATGCCCGCGTACCGCTGAAGCCGTTCGCCGGCACCATCGGCAATGCGCCGGCCGAGATGGGCCTCCACTCGGTGGTGCCGCCGCGGCGCGTCGGCGGCAATCTCGATATCCGCGATCTCGCCGCCGGCACCATATTGTACCTGCCGGTGGAGGTGACTGGCGCGCTGTTCTCGGTAGGCGATACGCACGCCGCGCAAGGCGACGGCGAGGTCTGCGGCACGGCGATCGAAAGCCCGATGGACGTCGTGCTCAACCTCGACCTGCTCAAGGATGCCAGGCTGAAGACGCCGCGCTTCACCACCCCTGGCCCGGTGACGCGTCACCTCGACGCCAAGGGTTATGAAGTGACGACGGGTATCGGCCCCGACCTGATGGCCGGCGCCAGGGAAGCGGTTGCCCAGATGGTCGACCTGATTGCCGGGCGCTACCAGATCGACCCGGTCGAGGCCTATATGCTCGCCTCGGTGTGCGGCGATCTCAGGATCAGCGAGATCGTCGACATGCCGAACTGGGTGGTGTCGTTCTACTTCCCGCGCTGCGTGTTTGAATGACGCGAGGTTGGCGCCGCACCCCCACGCCGCTGCTTCGCAGCGACCCTCCCCACAAGGGGGAGGGTGAAGCGCTGGCGCCCTACCTCCCCCTTGTGGGGAGGTCGGACCGAAGGTCCGGGTGGGGGGCGTGCCCGAATAAACCTCTCAGAACCCTGCTCTCCCAATGAACTCAGCCCCCAAGACCATCCTCGACATCGCCAACCTCTCCGTCAGCGTGCGCGGCGAGGATGGCGAGCGCGAGGTCGTGTCCAACCTGTCGCTGACGCTGGCGCGTGGCGAAACGCTTTGCATCGCCGGCGAATCCGGCTCCGGAAAGTCGATGACCGCGCTGGCGATCATGCAGCTCCTGCCGCAGCCTGCCGCCCGCATTTCATCTGGAAAGATCCGACTTGGCGATACCGACCTGGCTGACCTCGACGAGCGCCGGATGCGCCGCATTCGCGGAGACCGCATCGCCATGATCTTCCAGGAGCCGATGACCTCGCTCAATCCGGTGCTGTCGATCGGCCGGCAGCTCACCGAATCCATCGAGGCGCATACCAGCCTCTCGCCGGCCGAAGCCCGCCAGCGCGCCATCGAGGCGCTGAAGGCGGTGCGCATTTCGGAAGCCGAAAGCCGGCTAATTCAGTTCCCGCACGAGCTGTCCGGCGGCATGCGCCAGCGGGTGATGATCGCCATGGCCCTGGCGCTCGAGCCCGACGTACTGATCGCCGACGAGCCGACGACCGCCCTCGACGTCACCGTGCAGGGCGAGGTGCTGGAACTGCTGCGCGACCTGCAGCGCCAGCACGGCACCAGCGTCATCCTCATCACCCACGACATGGGCGTGGTCGCCGAAATGGCCGATCGCGTCATCATCATGCGGCATGGCCGCATGGTCGAGGAGGGCAAGACACCGGACATCTTCGCCCGGCCGCAGGCGGATTATACGCGCGAACTGCTGGCCGCCGTGCCGCGCATCGGCAGCGGCGTCGGGCGGCAGAAATCAAGGCATGTGGAGACGGCAACGCCAGCCAGCGTCGCCTTGGTCAAAGACCTGCATGTCCGCTTCGACCTGCGCGGAGGCGTCTTCGGCCGGGTCACCCGCCGGGTTCATGCGGTCGAGGGCGTCAGCTTCTCGGTCGCGCCCAACGAGACGCTGGCGCTGGTCGGTGAATCCGGCTGCGGCAAGTCGACCACCGCCAAGGCGCTGGCCGGGCTGGTACCTTACAGCGGCGACATCATCGTTGGCGGGCGCAATTTGTCGGGCCTCGGCCGCGACGAACGCAAGGCGGTGCGCCGCGACGTGCAGATGATTTTCCAGGACCCTTTCGCCTCGCTCGATCCGCGCATGCGCGTCGGCGACCTCGTCGCCGAGCCGCTGGTTATCCATGGCATCGCCTCCAGGGAAGAGCGCAGCCAGCGTGTCGCGGCCCTGTTCGAGCGCGTCGGCCTGTCGGCCGATCAGATGGAGCTTTATCCGCACGAATTCTCCGGCGGTCAGCGCCAGCGCGTCTGCATTGCCCGCGCGCTCGCCTTGCGGCCGAAGCTGATCATCGCCGACGAAAGCGTTTCGGCGCTCGACGTCTCGGTGCAGGCGCGCGTGCTCGATTTGTTGAAGGAATTGCAGCGCGAATTCGGCGTCGCCTATCTCTTCATCTCGCATGACATGGCGGTGGTCGAGAACATCTCCGACCGCGTCGCTGTCATGTATCTCGGCCAGATCGTCGAAATGGGCACGCGCGACCAGGTCTTTTCCAACCCGCGCCATCCCTACACCAGGCGGCTGATCGAAGCCGTGCCGGTGCCCGATCCAGCGCGGCGCAGAAGCCGCTTCGCCCGCCTCGACCAGGAAATCCCGAGCGCCACCCGCAGGATCGGCGAGGCGCCGCTGAAACTGGCTTTGCAGGATGTCGGCAACGGCCACCTCGTCGCTGCGGACAGGTAGCGGGCGGTAATTTTAGTTCGGCATGATGATCGGGCCCGCGGGCGGCTGGCCTGCAACCTTCCGCATGGTCGACAGCAGGCGCGGAAAGACCTGGTCGGTGGAAAAATGCCGCCGCGCCTTGGCGCTCGCCTGCCTGCCGAGCTTCGTCCGCAGCGGCTTGTCCCGGATCAGTTTCAGTGTGGCGTCGGCCATGGCGGCCGGATCGGCCCGTTCGACGATGATGCCGGCATCGTCCTCGACGAAATCCGGTGCCCCGCCGCTGCCTGCGAAGCAGATTACCGGCAACTCGGCGAATGCCGCCTCCAGCATGACGCGGCCGAACGGCTCTTCGCGGGATGTCAGAAGAAACAGATCGGCAGCCCGAAGATAGCCGCGCACATCGTCGACATCGCCCAGAAATGTAACTTTTTCGTGTAACCCGTCCGCCCGCATCCTGTCGAGGTGCTGCGACCAGGTGCCGAGAGCCTCATCCCGTTCCCGCTCCGGAAACGAGCCGAGCCAGTAGAAATGATAGTCCTCGACCCCACGGGCCCGAAGAATTCGGGCCACCTCGATAAACAGGTCGGCACCCTTGCGGAATGGCATTGCGAGGCCGGATCCCAGGACGATGGTCTTGTCCACGGGCCAGCCGGCCAGTCGGCGACGTTCAAGACGCTGGGTTTCCTGACCGGGATCGGCGCCGGGCTGCGGAACCGCGCTTGGAATGACGTCGATGGCGTTCGTTTCGACCTTGTGCTCGGCCACCAAATAGTCCCGGACGCTTGGCGAACACGCAACGAATCTCCGCGTGTGGGAAACCACATCCTCAATGTCGTCCTTGGCGTATCGGGCGACGCTCGTTGCCAATTCCCTGGCATGCGTCAGGATAGGAATGCCCAGTTCCCCAAGCAGCGCATGCACACGGCCGGTGGCCAGGCTGTTGCAATAGATGAGGTCCGGTCTGCCACCGTACCAATCGGCGATGCGGGCCAGCTTCGTGGCGGTCATCTCGGTTGGCGAAACCAGATCGTCCAGAAGGGCGGTATCGACAATGCGTCGAAACTGTTCGAGCCGTTCACCGCCTGCCAGGCACAGCACCTTGATCTCCAGCTCGGTGTGCGATTGCAGCCATTGGACGATGTCGATCAACGAAGCCTGCGCCCCACCGAGAGCCGCATCGTGCGAAACGAACAGAACGCGCCAGGACGCGCCCCCGGGGAATTTGCCGGCCGCTGACGGAGCCGACAGGACGTTCCGCGTCTCTTGCAGATAGGCGTAGCCATAGCGGGCGTCAGGCTCGAGATAGGCTCCCTCCGCCCACTCGTTCCAGGCATTGACGAAGATCAGGCGGCTGTCGAAATCGGCGAAACGATCGCATGTATCGGCGACCGCGTTGGCGAGCCATTCTGCGTAGCGGGGCGGCGATGCGTTCACCAGAATGTGGGCTGCCTCCATCCTCCGTGCGGTGTTGTCCCAGGAAGGGCAAAGTCCGCGAAACAGCGTGTAGGGAACCTGTGGGTAGGCGCGGCTGCGTTTGAGGAGCTCCGTCCAGTCGAAGATCTTTCCCCTGAAGCCGCTCTTGAGCGTTGGAATTCTGCCGCTGATCTCGCGAAATTTCCCAAGATTCGGTGGGAATTCGACGGCGGCGTCGAATCCGAATTCGGCGGGATCGTCCTTGTCGAACGACTGCGGGTAGGCAAGAAAAATCTCGCCGATGCCGGCTTCCCGGCAATAGGCTCTCCAGCGTTGTGCTGTTTCAGCGGCCGACGGAAACAATCCTGGCCGGTAAATCATCAGAAGAGGCTTGCCGCCGATGCGGATGTATCGCCGGTCGCGAAAATAGCGGGATACATATTCGATGAAGGCCAGGTCGTCCTCGGGTGAATGCGATTGCGCAATCAGCACCTCCTGTTCGAGCCCATGCCAACGGCGGCTCCAGGGTTCATTTGCCCAATTGATGCAGAAGCCCAGTTCGTGCGCATCGTTTTCGACGAATTGCCTGATCGGCATCTCAAGGACGCGCTTGCCGTTGAACCAGTAGAAGTGAAAACAGAACCCCGAGACGCCGTACTGAAGGGCAATCTCGATCTGTTCCTTCTGGATGTCCTTCACTCTCAGGTCGTAGAAGCCGAGGTCCGCCGGCCGCCTGGGCTGATAATGATCATCGAACTGCGGCGCCGCGCGTGTCACATTCGTCCATTCCGTGAAACCCTTTCCCCAAAAGGCGTCATTTTCAGGAATCGGATGAAACTGTGGTAGGTAGAAGGCAATGAGGCGCGCCTTCAGTGCGACGGGTCGCCTCTCGCTGGATCGCGGCACGTAGGTGGCGGGTCTCTGGATGGCGCCGGCATTTGTGCCCGGAGCACCTCGGGGGCTGCGCCCCTCGATCTTGCCGAAGCGAATGTAGTGATCCAACGGATTCATCGAGGCGGCAGCCACGTCGGGATTTTTCGTCAGATAGTATTCGTTGTCGAAGTTCGGACTCGGGTTTCGCGACTCCGCGACACCATGCCTGATGTAATGCAGGATCGGATCTTTCCCGCTCCGGGCTACATCCGGATTTTGAACCAGATACCACGACACATCGAACAGACCGCTGGCTCGAATTCGTTGCCGCAGGCGAAATCTCTTCCATCGGCTTCTGCTGGTGAGCGATCTTACCAAGACCAAGAATTCGGATCTATCCAAACGGGTCTGCCTCGCGGGAATCCGTCGTCATGTCACCATCCGAGGCAACGCCGATCTTTGTGCAGATCATTCCAAGAACACGCTCGAGGGCATGCTGCAATGTGCCGTCTTGTTGGCCTGTCTCCTCGGGAAAGGCTGCCAAGGGCAGATCGAGCCGTCGCAGCGGTTCCAGCGCGTCGCGACGAACCCAGAACATCGTCCCGGCAAAGAAATCGAGGGGAGAACTGGAGGGCATCCCCATTGCCTCCAGCAGATTGAGAGCCATCGCCCTGTTCTCGCCCCACGCAGCCTTCTCCCCCTTCCATTCATTGGGCATCCGAAAGCGTCCGGATCCAATCATCTGGATGTCGGGAGAACGTTCGAACTTGGCGATGATGCGGTCGACCACGCCGCGGGATCCGATCAGGTCGAACGCACTCGCCTGGCGCCAGATCTCGCCGAGAACCATGCGCGGCCCGCTCTGCCCCGACTTCTTGCCATGCAGCTTGCAGATAAGATCGAAGGGATCGAACTTTCCTTCGCGAAGCAATTGGATGAAGGGGCCGACGTCGCGGCCACGATTTTCGTAGACCGTGATCTCGGCACCCGGAAATCTCGCCTGAACGCGTTGCGCGAGTGCCGCGTCAGGCCGGGTCAGCGTGAGAAAGAGCTGGAATTGACGACCGGTCGCTTCCAGCAACGCCTCGAACTCGGGCCAGAGATCGGGGTAATGCAGGTGAAGCGCCACGGCAATCTTCGGCTCGGCGGTGGGCCGGCGTTCGAGGGCCTCGGCTGGCGGACCATCAAAGTGCCGCGACAGGGTCTTCTGCAGATTGTCGCTCGCAGGGCCAAAGCCCCAACCGGCAAGACTGCCGAGGGCGCGGGCCAACTCACGCCCTTGCGGTCCCGAGATGTGCAAGAGAGGCTGCAAGACCAGGCCTTCGCCGAGCGGCAGCTGAAATCGCTTATGGCGACGACGCCGACGCAGCAGCGCGCCAATATCCCCGATGGCTAAGGGCCGAACACTCGCCGCGACGACGTCGCCTCTATCAAATTGCAGTCCCAGGCCGCCTTCGCTGCTTGTGAGCAGATAGGACGTGCGCGTGGTGACCGGCACATAGACGACCCTGTCCGCATGTCCTGGGCGGCGAACATCGAGCCGGAGAAACGGCATCGACCTCTCTGTCGGCCAAAGCTCGACGACATAGCGTCCCGGCGCGTGGATGTGGATTTCGCCCACGGCACTGCTTGGGTCGACGCTGTCGCCTTTTCGCGGCTCGCGGGACAGGACATCAGGCAAGGCAACGCTCGTGTCGGCAGCGTCAGGCGACATAGCCGCCGTTCCGATTCGCGCGCGATCGGTCAAGGATGCTGTCGAATATGCCAATCAGCCGGCCCAGGGAATTGATCAATCTGTTTCGATTAAGCGTCAGGCAATAGAAGCCTATTTTCGTCAAGTAACGGAGTATGTCTACAAATGGGCTATAGGCGATGCCGTATTTCTTGCGCAAGTGGATCTCCGATCGCATCTTAGAGCGATACCGGAAAATACGCGCCCGGGTTGATTGCGCAACCGATGTGCCAATGTCGTGGACAGCATGCGCGCCACTGACAAGGATCATGGGCTCGTCACGCTGCAGCAGACGATATGAAAGGTCGTCATCTTCGAAATACAGGAAAATATCCTCGTCAAACCCGCCCGTATCGAGGAAGAGCGTTCGTTTGATCATGAACACGCCGCCATTGACGAAGCGGACGCAACAATCTCCCCAGACCTGCCGGATGCGTGTGGGCAGCGACATGCCTGAAAGGCGATCGATCTCGCTCTCCTCGCGAAACCAGAGCCGGCCATCCACCGTATTGGTGCGCGGCACGAAGACGCGGCAATTTGGATAGCGTTCAGCCGCCTGCATGAGCGCATCGACGGCGTCCGTCCCAAGACGCACGTCGGGGTTGACGAACAGCAGATACTCACCCGTCGCCGCCGCCGCCCCGATGTTGCAGGCGCGCCCGAAGCCGAGGTTTACAGGATTGTCGATACGATGAACGGCAAGGCCGGACAGCGCGCCGGCAAGATCGTCGGTACTTGCATTGTCGACGCATACGATCTCCACCCCTGGAGGCAGGCGCGCGAGCGCCCCCCGCACGGTATGCGCGCTGTTATGCGTCACAGTAATGGCAGTTATCGACCTGTTCATTGCCAAAGCCATCCTGATATCTCAGTTGGCTTCCCCCGTGGAAAGGTTAGTGATCCGTACGCAATCTAAGCGCTGTGACTCCGGTGGTCGAGTCCATACTCCCGACTAAGTTCGTGGGCATGGACGCGCTGTCCCGCCAGGCCGCCGGTCACGGTTCACATGGTCTTGCTGCTTCCGAGGTTTCCGGCTGGCGTGATGGCCAGTCGCCTTGGCTGCCCTCGTGGCGGTAAACTCCCGGCGAGGAAGGGGTGCTTCGAACCAGAAATCCGCAACGGCCCCTTGCCGTTATTCCCCATCTTGCTCATGTTCAATACCGCTTGCTGGTGATCGTCCGGGGGAACGGTCGGATTCATCATGGGAGGAAGTCGATAATGAAGGTATGCTATTTCGTTTCCGCCGCGCTTCTTGCCGCGGCCGCTATCCCCGCCTCGGCCGCCGAAATTTCCGATGGAAAAGTCAAGATCGGCATCCTCAATGATCAATCCGGCGTCTATGCCGATTTCGGCGGCAAATGGTCGGTCGAGGCGGCCAAGATGGCGGTCGAGGACTTCGGCGGCAAGGTACAGGGCGTGCCGATCGAGATCATCAGCGCCGACCACCAGAACAAGCCTGACATCGCCTCCAACATCGCGCGGCAATGGTACGACACCGAACAAGTCGATGCCATCATGGAGCTGACGACCTCATCGGTCGCGCTCGCCGTCCAGGGGATCTCCAAGGAAAAGAAGAAGATCGACATCGTTACCGGCGCGGCAACCACCGATCTCACCGGCAAGCAATGCTCGCCCTACGGCTTCCACTGGGCCTATGACACCCATTCGCAGGCGGTGGGAACCGGGGGCTCCCTCGTGCAGCAGGGCGGCGACAGCTGGTTCTTCGTCACCGTCGACTATGCGTTCGGCTATTCGCTCAAGGAGCAGACCGCCAAATTCGTCGAGAGCCACGGCGGCAAGGTGCTTGGCGAAGTGCGTTATCCCCTGGGGTCGACCGATTATTCATCCTTCCTGCTGCAGGCGCAGTCGTCGGGCGCCAAGGTCGTCGGGCTGGCCAATGCTGGCCTCGACACCTCCAACTCCATCAAGCAGGCTGCCGAATTCGGCATCGTCCAGGGCGGCCAGCGCCTTGCCGCGCTTCTGTTCACGCTGGCCGAGGTGCATGGGCTGGGCCTTCAGGCCGCGCAGGGAGTCGTGCTGACCGAGGGCTATTACTGGGATCGCGACGACAAGAGCCGCAAATTCGGACAGCGCTTTTTCAAACGCACCAACCGCATGCCGAACATGGTCCAGGCCGCGACCTATTCGGCGGTGACGCAGTATCTGAAGGCGATCGACAAGTCCGGCACCGACGCGACCGAAGCCGTCGCCAAGCAATTGCATTCGATGCCGGTTGACGACGCCGTGACGACCAACGGCAAGGTGCAGGCGGACGGCAACATGGTCCACGACATGTATCTCTACCAGGTCAAGGCGCCCGGCGAGAGCACCAAGGACTGGGATTATTACAAATATCTCGCAACCATCCCCGGCAACCAGGCCTTCCTGAGCGAGAAGGAAAGCGGCTGTCCAACCGCGGCCCAGTGATCGGTGCGGCCCGTGGCGCCGTCTGATCTCAACGCCAACGAGCCGCCGGTGGTGCTCTCCGCCCGCGGGCTGCGGCGCGATTTTGCCGGCTTCGTCGCCGTCAGGAATGTCGATCTCGATGTCCGCCATCGCAACATCCATGCGCTGATCGGGCCTAACGGCGCCGGCAAGACGACTGTCTTCAACCTGCTCACCAAGTTCCTGGCGCCGACCAGCGGCAGGATCGAACTGCTCGGCCACGACATCACCCGCACGCCACCGGCAAAGGTGGCGCGCATGGGGCTGGTGCGATCGTTCCAGATATCGGCGATCTTTCCGCACCTCAGCGTGCTCGACAATGTGCGCGTCGCATTGCAGCGGCCGGGCGGGCTCGGCGTCCAGTTCTGGCGCTCCCTGGCGGCGCTCGATCGGTTGACGCCGCGAGCCGTCGAACTGTTGCACGCCGTTGGTCTCGACGACGCCAGGAACAGGCTGGCCGGCGATCTGTCCTATGGAAGGAAGCGCGCGCTGGAGATCGCCACGACCCTGGCTCTCGACCCGAAGGTGCTGCTGTTGGACGAGCCGATGGCCGGCATGGGGCATGAGGACGTCGCCATGGTTTCCGACCTCATCCGTTCGGTGGCGAGCGAGCGCGCGGTGCTGATGGTCGAGCACAACCTGACTGTTGTCGCCGATCTCTGCGACTGGATAACCGTCATGCAGCGCGGCGAGGTGCTGGCGGCCGGCGACTACGCGACGGTCAGCCGCGACGAGCGGGTGAAGGTCGCTTACATGGGCACCGCAGATGACTAGTGCCGCTCCCCTGCTTGCGGTCCGCGGCCTCAACGCCTGGTATGGCGAGGGCCATGCGCTGCACGGCGTCGATCTGGAGGTGTTTGCCGGCGAGACGGTCACGCTGCTCGGCCGCAACGGCGTCGGCAAGACGACGACGCTGCGCGCCATCATGGGGCTGATCCGCACGCGGACCGGCGAGGTCGTTTTCGACGGCGCGGATCTGATGCGCCTGCCGCTGCACCGCACCGCGCATCAAGGCATCGGCTTCGTGCCGGAGGAGCGCGGCATTTTCGCGACGCTGACGGTCGACGAGAATCTGGTGCTGCCGCCGGTCGTCGCCGAGGGCGGCATGAGCGTCGCGGAAATATTCGACCTCTTCCCCAATCTGAAGGAGCGCCGCAACAGTCCCGGCACGAGGCTGTCGGGCGGCGAACAGCAGATGCTGGCGATCGCCCGCATGCTGCGAACCGGCGTCAAGATGCTGCTTCTCGACGAGCCGACCGAGGGCCTGGCTCCCGTCATCGTGCAGCGCATCGGCGAGTTGCTGGTGACGTTGAAGAAGCGCGGCATGACGATCCTGCTGGTCGAGCAGAATTTCCGCTTCGCCAGCCGTGTCGCCGATCGCTTCTACCTGATGGAGCACGGCAAGGTCGTCGCCGGGTTCCCGGTCGGCGAACTGACGAACCGCATGGGGCAGCTCCACGACGTTCTGGGTGTATGAGGACGCCATGACGATGATCTTCGGAATCCCCGTCCAGGCACTGCTTGGCCAATTGCTGGTGGGGCTGATCAACGGCTCCTTCTACGCCATGCTGAGCCTGGGGCTGGCCGTCATTTTCGGCTTGCTGCGCGTCATCAATTTCGCCCACGGCGCCCAGTATATGCTCGGCGCCTTCGTCGGCTACCTGCTGCTCACCTATCTCGGCATCGGCTACTGGCCCGCGCTGATCCTCGCGCCGCTGATCGTCGGCCTCTTCGGCATCGCGGTCGAGCGCCTGGCGCTGTCGCGGCTTTACGACACCGATCCGCTCTACGGCCTGCTTTTCACCTTCGGTCTCGCGCTCGTGCTCGAAGGCATATTCCGCTATTACTACGGCGTGTCGGGAAACCCTTACGCCGTGCCGCCGCTGCTTGCGGGCGGCACCAATCTCGGCTTCATGTTCCTGCCCAACTATCGCGGCTGGGTCGTGGTCGCCTCGCTGATCGTCTGCTTCGGAACCTGGGCGCTGATCGAGAAGACCAGGCTCGGCTCCTATCTGCGGGCGGCAACCGAGAATCCCCGTCTCGTCCAGGCCTTCGGCGTCAACGTGCCGTTGCTGCTGACGCTGACCTACGGTCTCGGTTCCGCCCTTGCCGGGCTTGCCGGCATTCTGGCCGCCCCCGTCTATCAGGTGAGCCCGCTGATGGGATCGGATCTCATCATCGTCGTCTTCGCGGTCGTCGTGATCGGCGGCATGGGGTCGATTCTTGGCGCGATCGTCACCGGCTACATGCTCGGCCTCGCCGAGGGCCTGACCAAGGTCTTCTATCCCGAGGCCTCCAACCTCGTGGTCTTCGTCATCATGGCGATCGTGCTTCTGGTCCGGCCGGCCGGTCTGTTCGGGAGGGATGCCTGACATGTCGGAAGGGACATCTGACATGGCCGGGCCGTCGCCTCGCGAGACAGCAGCCGGAACCCCGGCATGGCCCGAATGGACGCTGGTCGGGCTCGCCATAGCGGCGCTGCTGGTTGCGCCCTTCCTGGTTTATCCGATCTTCCTGATGAAGATGCTGTGTTTCGCGCTGCTGGCCTGCGCGTTCAATCTCCTGCTCGGCTACACCGGCCTGCTGTCGTTCGGCCACGCCACCTTCTTTGGCGGAGCCGCCTATTTCACCGCGCATGCCGTCAAGGTGTGGGGCTGGCCGCCGGAAGCCGGCATCCTGCTCGGCATGGCGGGCGGCGCGCTGCTCGGCCTGGTCATGGGCTTCTTCGCCATTCGCCGGCAAGGCATCTATTTCGCCATGATCACCCTGGCGCTGTCGCAGATGTTCTTCTTCTTCTGCGTGCAGGCGCCTTTCACCGAGGGCGAGGACGGCATTCAGGGCGTGCCGCGCGGCATGCTGTTCGGCGTCCTCGACCTGAACGTCTCGCTGAACATGTACTACTTCGTGCTCGCGGTATTCCTCATCGGCGTTTTCGCCATCTGGCGCATCGTCAATTCACCCTTCGGCATGATCCTGCGCTCGATCCGGGAAAACGAGAGCCGCGCCATTTCGCTGGGCTATTCCGTCGCCAACTACAAGCTCGGCGCCTTCGTCATGTCGGCGGCGCTGGCCGGGCTGGCAGGCTCCCTCAAGGCGATCGTCTTCCAGTTCGCCACGCTCACCGACGTCACCTGGCAGATGTCGGGCGAGGTGATCCTGATGACGCTTCTGGGCGGCATCGGCACCATGGTCGGGCCGATCGTCGGCGCCAGCCTCGTCGTCGGGCTGGAGAACACGCTTGCCACCTCCGGTTTCCCGGTGACCATCGCCACCGGGATGATCTTCATGGTGTGCGTGCTGGTCTTCCGGCGCGGCATTGTCGGGGAGGTTTATGCACGGCTTCTCAAGCGACAGGGCAAGCACTGATCAGTTCCAGATCGACCGGGCGCGATTGATCGGGCCGCGCCAGGGCGCCGGCCAACGATAACCCGTTTGAGTGGCTACGGGCTTTGCTGCACACGCTTTTCGAGTTCGGCGGTGCGCGCGCTCAGATCGTCCAGTTCAAACCCTTGAGATGTGAAGAAGGCGGCTTCTCCGTTGTCGGGATCGGCGGCAAGACGGTGCGTTTCCCGCAGATGATGTTTCAGCCAAGCGCGCTGCTCGCGCTGCAACCGGGCACGTTGAGGGCCATGCTCACGACGCATCAAGGTGTTGTAAGCGGCGTTCAACCTGGCATCGTACTTGTCGATCTCGACTTTCCCGCAATCCAGCATTTTCCCCGTGTAGCCGCCGGACTGGCTGACGCATGCTTTCATTTCATCATCGCTCTGTGCCATTGCGGCATGAGCCCTTGTCATGGCCAAAATTCCGAGGAAGCAGGCATGTCGGAGCATGGAGGCGGTTCCTTGAAACCAAAGGCTGGATGCAGGTCAGGGTCTCTCTGTTTCGGCACGTCCTCTGGATCGGCAACAAGGGCGCCCACGATATGTTGGGCAGGCCGCGAACGCGTCAAGGTTTGGCCCGCCGTGCCCCCTTCACCCGTAACACCCGCGCTCCACCGCCAGCCGCTTCACCAGCGCCGACACCGCGTCGATCGCCGGTGTCGGCCGATCCGTCAGCCGGCCAAGCTCCTGCACCGCGCTCACCAGCGCGTCGATTTCCATCGGTCGGCCGCGTTCCAGATCCTGCAGCATCGAGGTCTTGTGCTCGCCGACATCGCCGGCGCCCTTGATGCGGCGGTCGACCCCGATCGGAAAGCGCACGCCGAGGCTTTCGCCGATCGCCTGGGCTTCCAGCATCATGGTGCGGGCTAGCGCGCGGGTGCCTTCGTCGGCGACGATTCCCGCCAGCGTGGAGCCGGTCAGCGCCGAGATCGGGTTGAAGGAGAGATTGCCCCACAGCTTCACCCAGATTTCGCTGCGTATGTCGTCGCGCACCGGCGCCTGCAGGCCGGCCTTGACCATTTCCTCCGCCAGTCGCGTCACCCGTTCGCTGCGTTCGCCCGAGGGTTCGCCGAGCGAGAAGCGCTTGCCCTCGACATGCCGGATGAGGCCGGGCGCGTCGACCTCGACGGCGGGATAGACGACCGAGCCGATGACGCGCTGCGGCCCGATCCGCTGCCAGATCGCCCCTGCGGGATCGACCGCGTTCAGCCTTGTGCCTTCGAGCGGCCCGCCCAGTTGATGGAAATACCACCACGGCACGCCGTTCTGCATGGTGACGACGGATGTATGGTCCCCGAGCAGCGGCGCGATCTGGTCCAGCGCCGGGGTCAGCGAATGGGCTTTCAGCGCCAACACGACAGTGTCCTGCACGCCGAGCTCCTCGGCCCTGGCGGCGGCTCTTACCGGCGCCACCAACTCCTCGCCGTCCTCGAACAGGCGCAGTCCGTTCGCCCGGATCGCTTCCAGATGCGCGCCGCGCGCGACGATCGACAGGTCGGTGCGGCCGGCGATCGCCAGCTTGGCGGCGAGATAGCCGCCGATCGCACCGGCGCCGAAAATGGTGATCTTCATCGTCAAAGCCCGAGTTTGGCGGCGAGCCCGATGCGCTGCAGCTTGCCGGTCGCGCCCTTGGGGATCTCGTCCAGGATCAGGACCTTGCGCGGCACCTTGAAGTCGGCGAGCCGCGTCGCGGCATGGCTGCGGATGTCGCTCTCCGTGGCGCTCATGCCTTCGCGCAGCACCACGGCCGCCGCCACCTCCTCGCCAAGCTTGTCATGCGGCATGGCGAAGGTGACGACCTGCGCGACCGCGGGATGGTCCATCAGCACGTCGTCGACCTCGAGCGGCGAGATCTTCTCGCCGCCGCGGTTGATGATCTCCTTCAGCCGGCCAGTGACGCGGAGATAGAAGTCCTCGTCGAGCACGCCCTGGTCGCCGGTGTGGAACCAGCCATGCGCGAAGGCCGTGGCATTGGCATCCGGGTTCTTTTCATAGCCTGCGGTGACATTGGGTCCGCGAATGACGATCTCGCCGGTCTCGCCGGCTTCCATCAGCCGCCCGTCCGGCGCCATCACCGCGACCTCCGGTCCGGCGCCGGCGCCGACGCTGCCTGGCTTGCGCAGGCCCGGCGGCAGCCGGTTCGACGCCATCTGGTGGGCGGCCTCGGTCATCCCGTAGGATTCGATCACCGGGCAGCCGAAGGTCGCTTCCAGTTCCGCCATCACTTGCGCCGGCAGCGACGCCGAGGACGAGCGGATGAAGCGCAGGCGTGCCGCGGCTAGCACCTCTTCATTGCGCGCGGCCCGCGGCAGGATCGCCTGGTGCATGGTTGGCACCGCCGTGTACCAGCTTGGCTTGGCATCGCCCAGCCACTGGAAGAAGCGCAGCGCGTTGAAGCCCGGCGTGCAGTAGATGCTGCCGCCCGCTGCCAGCGACGACAGCACCGCCGCGATCAGGCCGTGGATGTGGAACAGCGGCATGATGTTGAGGCAGCGGTCATCGGCGCTCAGGCCGAGCGTGGCGCCGATATGACGCGCCGAGGCGGCGATGTTGGCATGGCTGAGCGGCACCAGTTTTGGACGCGATGTCGTGCCCGACGTGTGCAGCAGCAGCGCGATGTCGTCATCTCCGGCCACGTCGGCCGCCGCCTGCGGGCCGATCGCCGCGCCCTCGATGGTGAAGGAGCCGGCAGGCACGCCCGGCGAAACGATAAGCCGCAGCACGCCGATGCCGAGACGTCCGGCCACCGCCACCGCCGGACCGCTCTCGTTCTCCGCGACGAGGATCGCCTTGGCGCCGATGTCGGTGAGGTAAAAATCGAGCTCGTCGGCGCGATAGGCGGGATTGAGCGGCGCCGTCGACGCGGCGGCCGCCACCGCGACGAAGGCGGTGGCCATCTCCGGTCCGTTCGGCAGCACGATCGCCACCCGGTCGCCCCGGCCGATGCCGAGCGCATGCAGCCGCCCAGCCGTGGTTGCGATCAGGCGGCGCAGCCCGCCATGGCTGAGCGTCGCCCTGTCGGGCGCCAGGATCGCCGGCGCGTCGTCGGCGCCGGCGGCGAGACGATGGGAGAGGTCTTTTGAATTCGTGCTCATGGTCACCGACTATGTGTCAAACGACTGCTTCTAGAAAGCCCTGGGGACAAGCGCCGCTTCCTTCTACTGTTCACGGGGCGTTGAGGAGTGGTCCGCGCAGGACGAAAAGCCAACTGCTTGGCTCCTCGAACGACGAACGCCCGGAGGGTGGATGAGGGGCATCGCCAACGTCCACGAACCGGCTCCCCGATCGCCCCTCAATATCCCAGCGCCATCCCATCCTTGCGCGGATCGGAAGCGCCGGTGAGCGTGCCTTTCTCCCAGTCGATCAGCACCGCCTGCCCGCCGCCAAGCGGATGCTGCGGTTCGACGACGCGATGGCCGCGCTTGCGCAAGCCTTCGATCGCCTCGGTGGGAACGTTGCGCTCAGCCTCCACGGTATCATCATTGTAGAACACACGCGGCGCATCCAGCGCTTGCTGCGGATCCATGCCGAAGTCGATCATATTGGTCAAAAGATGGACATGGCCGAAAGGCTGGTAGCCGCCGCCCATGACGCCGAACGGCATCACCACGCGGCCGTCTTTCGTCGCCATGCCAGGCATGATCGTGTGCATCGGCCGCTTGCCGGGCGCGATCGCGTTCGGGTGCGCCGGGTCGAGGCGGAAGCTCGAGCCACGGTTCTGCAGCACGACACCGGTCTTCGGGCCGACGACGCCGCTGCCGAAGGAATAGTAGGTCGAGTTGATGAAGGAGACCGCGTTTCGGTCACGGTCGACGATCGAGATATAGACCGTGTCGCTGCCGGGCAGCTCCAGGCGCGGCAGGTGCGTCATTGCGCGGTCGCGGTGGATTTCGGCGCGCAGCCGGTCGGCATAGGCGCCGGACAGAAGTTGCCGCACCGGCACATCAACCTGGTCCTGGTCGCCGACGAAGCGGTCGCGGTCCTGATAGGCCAGGCGTCCGGCTTCGATCTCCAGATGCAGGCGCTCGGCGCCGTTGGGGTCGAGCCCGGCGAGCCTGAAGCCCGACAGCACGTTCAGCATGAGCAGCGCCGTCAACCCCTGATTGTTCGGCGGCATCTGGTGGATCTCATGGCCGCCATAGGTGGTCCCGACCGGCGTCACATAGTCGCCCTTGGTCGCCGCGAAATCCTCGTGGCTATGCAGCCCGCCCAGTTCATTGAGCCGGCGCACCATGTCGTCGGCAACGGCGCCCTCGTAGAAGCCGGCGCGGCCATGCTTGGCAATGATCCGCAAGGTGGCGGCGAGTTCGGGCTGGCGGTGGACATCGCCGGCCTTCGGCGCCTGGCCGCCCGGCAGGAAGATGCGCGCGGCATGCTCGTCGGCCGACAGGTCGGTCTCCGGATCGGCCCAGTCGAAGGCGACGCGGTCATGCACGACATAGCCGTTCTCGGCATGGTGGATGGCGGGCGCCAGAACTTCGGCCAGGCTCTTGCGGCCATGGTCTTCCAACAGACGGCTCCAGGCATCGACGGCGCCCGGCACGGTCACCGCGTGCGGTCCCTGTTTCGGAAGCTCGTTGAAACCCCTGTCGAGGTACCAGTCGACGGTGGCGCCAGCGGGCGCGCGGCCCGAACCGTTGAAGGCCAGCACGTCGCCTTGTCCCTTCGGGCAGTAGAGGACAAAGCAATCGCCGCCGATGCCGGTCGATTGCGGCTCCACGACGCCCTGCACGGCGGCGGCGCAGACGGCTGCGTCCATGGCATTGCCGCCGGCGCGCAGCATGTCGATCGCGGCAAGGGTCGCAAGCGGGTGCGAGGTCGCGGCAACCGCTTGCGTGGCACGAACCGGCGAGCGGCCGGGAAACTGGAAATCACGCATTCTGTCTTTGTATCCCTTGGTCTGATGGATGCGACGTTGCCGCCATGGCGTAACACGACACGGCAACGGATCGCTTCGGCTTCTCGACACTGCTCATTTTGCCAATTCTCCTCGTTACGCCAGACGCGTATCAGGCTCGGGCTCGATAAGGCGTTAGCCAGGTTTCCAGCGCGTTCAGTGCCGAGATGATCGTGAAATTGATGGTGAGATAGATCGTGCCCGCGGCCACGAAAACCTCTACGGCGCGATAGGTCTGCGAAATAAGCCCCTGGGCGATGCCCGTCACTTCCATCAGGGTGACGATCGATGCAAGCGACGTACCCTTTACCATGAGGATGATCTCGTTGCCGTAGCTCGGTATGGCTTGGCGCAGCGCCAAAGGCAGAACGACGAGACGCAGGGTCTGGAGCCGTGTCATGCCGAAGGCAGAGGCGGCCTCGACAAGGCCGCGCGGCACACCCTGTATCGCACCCCGCAGGATTTCGCTGCCATAGGCCGCGGTATTGAGACTGAGCGCAATGATGGCGCACCAATAGGGCTCGCGAAACAGCCACCAGAGCCCAACTGCCTGAAGTGTGGGGCGGAACTGGCCGAGGCCGTAATAGATGAGGAATATCTGGACGAGCAATGGCGTGCCGCGGAAGACGGCAACGAAGGAGCGTATGGGCCAGACCAGCATCCGATGATTTCCCTGCTGCGCCAGCGCGAGCAACAGGGCCAAGGCGAAGCCTATTCCGATCGACAACCCCGCAAGTTGCAAGGTTAACGGCAAGCCGGAGAGAAGGGTGGGAATGATCTCGACAAAGAAGGCGAAGTCGATCATGCGTGGACCGTGCCTCGCCACGCCCGTGCCTCGCCGTAGCGGAAGACCGATCCGGTCACGGTAGCGATGAGGAAATACAGCGTCGCGGCTGCTATATAGAAGACGAAGGGCTCCCGCATCGATCCCGCGCCGATCTGAGATTGCCGCATCAATTCCACCAAGCCGATCACGGAGATCAAGGCCGAATCCTTGAGCACAAGCTGCCAGACATTTCCGAGGCCCGGCAGGGCGTGCCGCATCAGTTGAGGCACGATGACGAGACGCAGCGATTGGAACCGGGACAGGCCGAGCGCCTTGCTAGCCTCAAGCTGGCCGAGATCGACCGCGAGATATGCTCCGCGATAGACCTCGGCTTGATAGGCGCCCGAAATGATGCCGATCGCCAGGACGCCAGTCGCAAATGTCGGCAGCCCGACGAAGCCTGCGCTGCCGAAGAATTTACCGATCTCAGTCAATGCTATGCTGCCGCCATAGTAAAGCAGGTAGATCGTCAACAGATCGGGCACGCCCCTGAACACCGTGCCATACCCCTTGGCGACCCATGACGGTAAGGCTCTCGTGGAGAGCCGGCCTCCTGCTGCAACCGCGCCGAAGAGAGCGCCGAGCAGGAAGCCGAGGACTGACAGCGCAAATGTCACGCCAGCTGCCAGCAGCAGGGCTCCGCCCCAGCCGCCCTTACCCACGGAAAGGATATGGAGTGCGTCCGTCATGTGAAACCTGATCGTTCAGCGCGGCACCCGGCCGATCGGTTGATACCAATCGGCCGGACAGAATACACACGTGGCTACTTGACCGGCGTCACGTCCGTTTTCACCCATTTTTCCGAGATACGTTTAATGGTCCCGTCGGTAATGGCGGCGCTGATCGCGTCGTTCAGCATTTCCTTGAGCTTGGCGTCTTCCTTCCTGAGTCCCGCACCCGTTCCGGCGCCGAACAAGCCGCCGACAAAGCCCGGACCTGCAATCGTGAAGCCCGAGAATTCGGGTTTTGCGAGCGTCGCGGCGAGCGCTGTCTTCTGAGCGAATATTGCATCGATGCGGCCCGCGGCCAGATCGAGATCGTGCTGCTCGGTCGTCTTGTATTCGCGAATCTCCACCGTGTCGCCGAAGTATTTCTTGAGGAATTCGAGCATGGCCGTGGCCGCCTGGACACCGACCACCTTGCCCTTCAGCAGGGGCTTCAACTTGTCGACCGCGGCCTTGGAAGCAGCCTCATCGTCCAGTTTGAATTTCTCGGTCGAAGCGCCGAGCTTCCCCAGATCGCTATCCTTGGCGGCTGCGAACCCGCCCGGGTCGATCGCATAAGGCTGGGTGAAGTCAATGGTCTCGAGGCGTTTCGGCGTGATGAACATGCTGGCCATGATCACATCGAACTTGCCGACCTTCAGCGAAGGAATAAGTCCGTCCCAGTCCTGAGCGATGATGGTGCATTTGACCTTCATCCGCTCGCAAAGATTGTTGGCGAGTTCGATCTCCAGTCCGTCGAGCTTGCCCTCTGCGTTGGTGAAGTTCCACGGTGCGTAGGCGCCCTCCGTGGCGATGGTTATGGCCTTGGGCGCATCCTCGGCCAATGCGGTGTGCATGAAGCCGAGCATGCTGAGTGCTGCGGCAACTGCGGCCAAACGACAAACTTTCATGTGGTTCCCCTTTTTTGATAGGTGATCGATCTGTTCCTACGTCCGGCCGCATTGCCGGTTCGAGGCCATTCTTGTCCGGCCGGCGTTGGTCACCGACTCGGACTCACGAACTCGGCCAGCATCGGTGCTGTGCTGAGAATATGATCCTGCATCACCTTTTCCGCGTGAAGTTCGTCGCCTGAACGCAAGGCCGCGATCACGGCGGCATGCTCCTCGCGCGCAGAATGCGGCTTGTCACAGTCGTCGAACCAGATGCGCATGTAGGGCTCTATCACCACATGCAGCGCCGATATCTGATGGATAAGCTTGGGCCTCCGGCTTAGCGCACAGATACGGCCATGGAATTCCTGGTGGCGGACCACCCAGTCGCTGCTGCCGCTCTGGCCCGCGCGTTCCATGCGCTCGAGCAGGCGATCGAGTTCCTCGAACTCCTCCTCATCGATCCGGGGCATCGCCAGCCTTACGGCCAGTCCCTCCAGAACCGAGCGAATTTCGAAAATCTCGTAAAGCTCATCGACCGTCAGGCCTGCGACCACGCATCCACGATTGGGCCTCAGAACCACCAGCCCGTCGGAGGCCAGGCGCCGAAAGGCTTCCCGCACCGGCATGCGACTCATGCCGATCTCGGCGGCAATCTCCTCCGGAATAAGCCTGTCGCCCGGTTTGTAGCGGCCGAGGCGAAGGGCTCTCTGAACGTGCCTGTACGCCTCTTCCTCCGCAGTGGAGGACATCTGTGGTTCTGCCGGAAAGGCTGCTGGCACGGCGCACCTAAAAAATATTTTTGTATCCACGTATTATCAAATCCAAATTTTATTTCATCGTCAATACCCCCGGTGACGACGTTCAGAAACCGATACCGGTGCAGTGCACCACCGGCACGATCTATTTCCGGCCGGGCGAGTCTTTGGGATGGTGCCGCCCTGGGCGTGGCAAATCAGACCGGCTACGACTCCAAATGGGACGACAACAGGCTAAAGCGCGAAATTGGAAACCAATCTGGGGCCAAGCAAACCAAAAACACGCTGCGCGACTCGGTCTACACTTCGCTGAAGGCGATGATCGTACCGGTCAGATTCCACCCGGCTCGCGCGTCACCGAGAACGACATCGCCGCAAAGCTCAATGTCAGCCGCACGCCGGTGCGCGAGGCCTTCAACCGCCTCGAGCGCGACGGCCTCGTCACAGGCCGCCCGCGCCAGGGCTATGTCGTCACCGAGTTCGACATCAACATGTTCCGTGAGGCCTTCGCCATCCGCGAACTGCTGGACGGCCATGCGACCGAACTGGCCGCGGCCGCCGCGACCGACAAGGACAAAGCGCGGCTGCGCGCCATGCTGGCCGAATGCGAGCGGTTGGCCGCCATTCCCGACCGCACCACAAAGGAAAAATTCCAGGAGTTGGAGGTCGGCATCGGCCTGCACCGCGTCATCGCCGAGATCAGCGGCAATGCCATGCTGCACGGCATGCTGTGCGGCATCCTCGACAAGTGCCAGCACTATGTCTGGACCGAACTCTTGTGGCTCGACGAATGGAAGATCGCCCGCGACGAGCATGCCGAGATCGTCGAAGCGATCTGCGCCGGCGATGCCGCCCGGGCCGGCGCCCTGGCCCGTGCCCATGTGCGCGGCTCACGCGAAAACGTGCTGCGCCTGCTGCAGGCGAAGTCGGACTACCAGAGTTTTCTCGCCAAGGCGTCCTGAGGAGACCAAAGCGCGAGGCATGAATCCGTTCAGGCGCGGCACGCTTTGGCGGACGCCTCGACCCACGCCCGCGTGGCCTGACAGCTTTCCATCGCCCGCCCGAAGGCATCGCGTTCGCTGAGCCGGGCCATGTAGGTTTGCTCGGCGGCACCGAGGGCGACTCCGCCAAATCCGCGGGCCAGCTGTAATGCGTAGTAAACCGAGATGTCGGCGGCGGTGAACCTGTCGCCGGCCAGATATGGCGAAAGCGCCAGCTGCCGGCTCACCAGTCCCAGCCGGGTCTGGAACACGCGGAGAGCCTGGCGGGCGCTCCAGTTCCTTCGCTCCACCTCGGGTGCAAAATTGCGGGCGCCGCCGACGAAATAAATGGGGGCCGCGAGGCTGGCTTCGCCGAGGTGGAGGAACTGCTGGTACGCGGGGAATGCAGGATCTTGCGCGCCTGGCGCCAGCGGCGTCGGCCCATAGCGCGCCATCAAGTACTGCATGATCGCAATCGACTCGACCATGACGACGTCGCCGTCCCGAATAGCCGGGATGAACCCGCCAGGGTTGATGGCCAGGAACTCCGTGTCGTCCTGCACGCCGGCCGCCAGGTCCACGGGCCGCAAACGGTAAGCGAGCCCCATCTCCTCCAGCAGCCAGACAACCCGAAAGCCTCTGCCTTCCCCGAACACCGTGATCATGCGTACGCCTTCAACTGATTGCAACTGGCAAGCGGTCATTTATCAGCGGACTGATCCTGTTTTGCAAGCGGTGGTCCCAAAAACCAATTGCGATCCAAAATCAGTCGATCTAGCCTATAACCGATTGCATAACACAATCGGAACCGCGGACGTGCCGGGTGAGGAGGAAGGGGTATGGCCAAGCTCGTGTTCGGAATGAACCAGTCCCTGGACGGCTATGTCGACCATATGGCATTTGCGCCAGGCCCCACGCTCTTGCGCCACTTCATCAAGGAAGCTCAGGCGCAGGCGGGCAGTGTCTATGGCCGCCAGATGTATGAAATCATGCGATACTGGGACGACGATCATCCTGAATGGAATGCGGACGAACGCGCCTTCGCGGCGGCGTGGCGGAGACAGCCGAAATGGGTCGTCTCGCGCTCGTTGAAGTCGGTTGGCCCCAACGCCAGGCTTGTCGCGGATGATCTCGAGGGCGCGATCCGGGAGTTAAAGGGCGAGCGCGACGGGGAGATTGAAGTTGCCGGCCCGAACCTGGCGCAAAGCCTCACCGAACTTGGCCTGATCGATGAGTATCGGATCTACCTGCACGCCGTCGTGCTGGGGCACGGCAAGCCCTATTTCGCCGGACCCCGGCCACCACTGCGCCTTATGACCCATGATCGGATCGGCGAGGATGTGATCAGGTTGACCTACGTTCCCGCATAATCTCGCGGCCCGCCGGATGGAAATTCGCCGCTGAAGTCCGGTCTTGTGTTGAGCCAAGGCGACGGGGGACGGGTTCGCTTTGGCGGCGAGCCCGGACGACATCGCGCATGGCGGCGCCGCTGTTGGAAAAGCAGCTACCCCTTCATGACATTTGCCGGAGATGTTCTAATTGTGGTTGCGGCCGGCAGGTGATCCTATTGCGGCAGTTGAGTCCTCGCCCTCGGTTCCATCCAGAGCTCAAGCGCACCATGTCGATTTCCGATACGATCTACCGCCCGTTCGAAAACTTGATCCGGCCGCTGGATATTCCCTACCGGCCGCTGCCCGCCAAGGGGCCTGCCGCCGTCCTCCTGCACTTCATTTCGATGTTTCGCGGCGTGCTGATTGCCCTGGCGCTTTCCTCCATGGCGATGGAAGCCATCAATCTGACGATCGTCTGGGGGCTTTCGGTTATCGTCGATGGCGTCACGCAACAGGGCGCTTCAGCCTTCCTGCATAACGAATGGCCGCTTTTGACGTTCCTCGGCCTGCTGATCTTTCCGGCCATGCCGGTGGTCTCGTTCCTGCTCAACACGCTGACCTCGCACACGCTCGGCGTCGGCATGCCGGCCGCCATCCAGTGGCAGGGCCACAAGGCGGTGGAACGGCAGGATCTCTCCTTCTTCCATGACCTCTATGCCGGTCAGGTCGCCTCGCGCCTGCAGCAGGTGGCATCTGCCGTCCAGCAGCAGATCATTGCCGCGTTCCAGTCCATTCCACGCTTCCTGCTGCAGTTGGTTGGTTCGGTGGTCCTGCTCAGCGCGCTGTCCTGGCAGCTTGCCTTGCCGGTGGTCGTCTGGATCGCGCTGAACGTGGCATTCACCGTCAGGGTCGTTCCCACCTTTGCCGAGCGCTCGCGCCGCACCGCCAGGCAGCGCAGCATGGTGGCGGGCGCCATCACCGATCTCTACACCAACATGCAGATGATCAAGCAGTTCGCCGCCGAGGACAGCGAGGCGGGCGCTATCCGTCGCATCATCCAGCAGACCGTGCACACCCAACACAGCGAACAACGCATCTACCGTACCTCGGAACTGACTGTCGTCGTCCTCAACATGACGCTGTGGCTGACCACGCTTTCGATCGGATTTTCCGGTCTCGTCAATGGGTTTCTCTCCATCGGCCAGTTTGTCGGCGCCGTCTACATCCTCCAGCGCCTGTCGACACAGATCTTCACATTCCTGCAGATGGGCCAGCAGATCTTCCAGGCGATCGGCACGATCAAGGACGCCATGCCGGTCATGACGACCCCGCCCACCATCACCGACTGGCCGGATGCGGCCCATCTCAAGGTCGAGACCGGCGAGATCCGTTTCGAAAACGTGCGCTTCGCCTACAAGGCCGGAAAGCCGGTCATCGAGGATCTGTCGCTGAGGATCCGCCCGGGCGAGAAGGTCGGCCTCGTCGGCCTCTCGGGCGCTGGCAAGACCACGCTCGCGAACCTGCTGATGCGCTTCTACGATGTCAAGGAGGGCGCAATCCTGATCGACGGACAGGATATCCGCGCCGTCAGCCAGGCAAGCCTTCGGCGCGCCATCGGTGTTATCGCGCAGGATGTCGCGCTGCTGCATCGTTCTGTCGGCGACAATATCCGCTATGGCCGGCCGGAGGCGAGCGAACAGGAGATCCAAGAGGTGGCCAAGATGGCCGCCGCCGATGCCTTCATCGCCGATCTTTCGGACGCCGAAGGCCGCAAGGGCTATGAAGCCTTCGTCGGCGACCGCGGCATCAAGCTGTCAGGCGGCCAGCGCCAGCGGGTCGCCATCGCCCGCGTGTTGTTGAAGAACGCGCCGATCCTGGTGCTCGACGAGGCAACCTCCGCCCTCGACAGCGAGTCCGAGGCTGCCATCCAGGAGAGGCTTAACCTCGTGATGGAGGGAAAGACGGTGATCGCAATCGCACATCGCCTCTCGACGATTGCCATGATGGACCGGATAGTCGTGCTCGAGCAGGGCCGGATCGTCGAAGAAGGAAAGCCGGACGAACTGGTCAAGCGGGACGGCCTGTTTGCACGGCTGTGGAAGCGCCAGACAGGTGGCTTTCTCCCTGAAGAGATCGGCTAGCCTGGAAACGCTCCCGTTTTTCCGCGTGGGTGCCTCAAGGATGAAGAGGATGAATTGTCAAAGCGGACGCCTCCAGGTCCTCCTTGCTGAAGATGGCGCAGGCTCCGAGAGGCCGGCTATGTGCTGTGGCCTGCCGCCGCTTCCGACCGCTTCCGAGACGTTCACGGCCGCTTCCGGCATTACCCGGAAACTGCCTTTGGGTGCGTGCGATAGACAAATTCATGGTCGGGTCAAGCTTGCAATTTCCCTTATTTGGGATATTTTCTCACATATGGATACAGCCTCACCCCACTTCAAAGCCTTGGCCGACCATCTTCGCCTGCTCCGGGCAGTTCGTGGACTTACCCTTCAGGAGCTCGCGGCAAACAGCGGGGTCAGTCGGGCGACGCTGTCCCGGATCGAGAATGGCGAAGTCAGCCCAACAGCGGAAACGCTTGGTCGTCTGGCATCGGCTTTCGCGTTGCCGCTTTCCCAGCTTCTGGCGCCGCTCGAGCCGGACTTTCCCCCGCTTGTCCGCCGCGCTGACCAAAGCATATGGTCGGACCAGGAGAAGGGCTTCACCCGCCGTGCTCTTTCGCCGCCCAGCGGGCGACTGAAGCTGGAAATGATCGAGTGCGAGATCGCGCCCAACCAGCGCATCGTCTACGAGCGGCCCGCTCTTCCGGGGCACGAACACCACTTGGTGCTTTTGGCGGGTGCGCTTGTTTTGATCGCCGATGGCGTTCGGCACGACCTGCGTCCCGGTGACTGCCTGCGCTATCGGCTGCGCGGCGCCTCTTCCTTTGAGACCGGCGAACAATCGGCCCGCTACATTATCGCCATGGCTTAAGGAACCGCCATACATGGAAACGCAGATCATTGAACTCGACGGTCTCGCCATCGAGAAAAGGCTGGGGGAGCTTTCCAGGGTTCTCGCAGACAGCGTAGCCGATGGCGCGGCGATCAGCTTCATGGCGCCCATGCCCTACGAGGACGCGGCTCGGTTCTGGTCGGGCGATGTTCAGCGTGGGGTCGCTGCGGGACGCAGAGTGCTTTTCGGCGCGGAGCGGGGCGGCGAGATCGTCGGAACCGTCCAGCTTCTCACCGCCATGCCGCCCAACCAGCCGCATCGCTGCGAGATCGCAAAGATGATCGTCCATCCGCAAGCACGCAGGCTCGGCATCGGGCGAGCCCTGATGAATGAAGCGCTGAATCGTGCGCGTGAACTGGGCAAAACCCTCGTAACCCTCGACACGCGAACCGGGGACGCCGCGGAGCCGCTATACGTTTCCGTTGGCTTCGAGGTGGCTGGTGTGATCCCTGGCTTCGCCTGGGACCCGGACGGCAAGGCGCTGCACGCGACGACCTACATGTTCAGGCGGATATAGTCAGGTGCCGCGGGTCTGAGTTTCGCCGGCATGGGCGCGGTGATCGGCGCTGCGCGCCGATCCCATCGCCGCCATGAAAGCAGGGCGGGCCGGCGAAGCCAAATTGAAAGGGGACGGATCTCAGCGGTGGTCGGACGCGACCGGTGTCGCCGGTGCATGCGTAGCCGGGTGAACCTTGAGCGCGGTCAAGTTGTGTTAAGCTGGGTAAAATCCCGCCGCCCGCGCGCGTTTGTGCCTTATGGGTGACCGGCGTGAATGACGGACGGAGTGCAATGAACAAGGTCCTCCTCATCGACGACGATGTCGAGTTGACGACGCTGCTGCAGGAATACCTGGTCGAAGAAGGGTATGACGTCGCGACAGGCACGGACGGCGGCGATCGAGTGCCATGGCGGGCGGGTATACGCGTCGCTACCGGATGTCGGCGGCCTGGCCATCATGCTGGAGATTCCCCGGCGGCCGGCGACGAGCGGCCCGGCGAACGATCGAGGCTGATCGCAAGTTTTGGTAGTGGGTCAGTTTGAATTACAAGCACCATGGCAGGCGGCCTACTCAGCCTCATGCGTTGGCGGGTTGACCGCCGACACATATTTCTCCTCGATCCAGATCGAATGCATGTAGGCGGGTTCTCCAAAGACCTCACCGACCTCCAACTCCAGCAAGTGTGTCCCCGAATCATTCGTGACGCTGATAACCTCAAATTTTCGCCCGACACATCCGAGGAAAAGTTCTTTGGTGCGCATGTAATCGCCCGGAAGATCATCCTTAAGGTCCTCAGGCGCACCAATGACGGTCACTATGCTACCCGCAGAAATCATTAAGCGCCTCCAACGCTGAGAGGTTGGCGCGCCTGTGCTTTGTAGGGCCCGCGCACCGTCGGTTTCTCGGCTTCCTTAGCTTCAACGAGCGCGACATATCACCAATTTCCGAAAGCCTGTCAGTGACGCCAGCGGCCATAGCTGGGGGAACGCGCAGCGTCTTATGGATGCGGACGAAGTTGTAATACACTGACCCACTACCCAAGTTTTACCCAACTTTACACTGCCTTTACGGCCATTAACGCCGGCATCGCTAAAGCTGGACCGTGATCCCGGTTCTTCAAATGCGAGAGAACGGACTGATGTCGGCGACCGATGCGGTGTTCCAGCAGGGCAAGAGGATGCGGTTCCTCTGGCTGGCCGTCCCATTGCTTTTGATGCCAATCCTGTTGTCGCAGAGCGCTTGGCCGCCGGAGAGCCGTCCTCGCCAAGGCATGGAATTCATGGGTTGCGCCTTTATCCTCCTATGTATCGCCGGGCGGTGCTGGGCATCGCTGTATATAGGCGGACACAAGAATCGGGACCTCATTACGAACGGCCCTTATCGATACACCCGCAACCCGCTGTACTTCTTTTCTTCCCTGGGGCTTGCCGGCATCGGCCTGACTTTTGGGTCAATCGCTATCGCGGCCTTCTATTTTTTGTTCGGGTATCTGGTCTTCGCTTATGTCTGCGCCCGCGAATCGATTGCCCTGCACGGGCTTTTCGGCAATGCTTACCGGGAATATTGCCGCGAGGTTCCCGCCTTCTTCCCCCGCCTCGGACGAAGCGCCGGCGACGCCGCAGATCAGCTGCCCATGACGTTCAACCCAGCTGCGCTGAAGCGTACTGCAATCGACAGTTCTTGCTTTCTCCTGGCAATCCCCGCGTCCGAACTCATCGAGACGTTGCGATTTGCAAGACTCCTCAAGCCTATGTTGCCCCTTTTTTGATAGCGGCTGCCCGCCCGTTGAGACGGTTTCGAACCTGCGTGCGGTTGCAGGGCCGCGCGATCACGCTGGCGCTTCCCCGGCAGCCGGCGATGTATGCGCCGGCTAAAGATCGAGGCTGATGGCAAGTTTTACCGAACTTTACACTGCCTTTACCGCCATTAACGCTGGGGCCGGTAAAGCCTGAACCCATGATCCCCGGTTCAGGCGATTTTGACAATGATCGTTAAGCTTCGGCGACTTGAAATGCGGCCGCGGGCAGCGCTCAGCGTGGCCCTGTTCTCATGGTTGTCCGCCTGCACAAATGTGCCCTTGCCGGAGGGCACGTCCCTCGATTCCTCCGCCGGAATGCGCCCATCGGGCGGCACCCTCACGCATGCAAAATTGCGCGTGGATTCGGCACCGGTGCTCGCCGCGCAGACGGTGCGCATCGTACCGACCTCTACGCAGGTCGGCAGCCGTGGCTTTGATACCAACGACCTGACGCTGGTGACCAACGCGATCGACCGGGCACTCTGCACCGACCTTGCCGACCGCTTCAAGGTCGTGTCCGCGAGCCAGCCGGCGGACCTCACCGTCCAAGCGACGGTCACCAACATCGTTGCGACGAACCGTACGGCAGCGGCGGGTTCAGTCGTTGCGTCGCTCGGCGGCGCGGCGGCGGGGCTCGGGGTTCCAATCCCGCGCCTTCCGATCGGCCTCGGCGGCCTGGCGATCGAGGCCGAGGCGATCGACAAGGAAGGCTCGCAAAGGGCAGCCATGCTCTGGTCGCGCGGTGCCAACATGATCACGACAAAGCCTCGGGTGTCCGCTGTCGGGGATGCGTACGCCCTCTCTTCGGCCTTCGCCGCGGACTTCGCCCGCATGGTGGTCACGGGCAAGGACCCATTCAAGGGAATGCCGGCGATACCATCCATGCAAAGACTGCGCGCTTCGCTGGGCGGCAATCCGAAATACGACGCCTGCAAGGCGTTCGGGAGGGCTCCCGGCATTTCGGGGCTCGTCGCCGCCCGATTTGGCTTGCCGCCCACCTGGACCGACAAGGGCGCTGTAGTCTCCCACTAGCGACGGAGAGCACATGTCGCGAGAATCGGCCATTACGGGTCTCGACCGTAGCCGCGCAGACACCGTGCCGCGCGACAGAATCTGCTCACCACCCGGTTGCGGCCTCGTCCTCAGCGGTTATTGAGGGGCCGTAATCAGACGTCGGTTTAGGCTCGATTGGCTAAGATATTCCAAAAGGACTTCGCTTCAGGACTGTCGCGGAGGCCATGGTCAATCAATGGTCACTGGCAGGTCTATGGGTCCCAAGAGGCCGCTCTGAACCGTCTCAGTTCGTCACAATCTTTGCTGCGAACGCGACCGCGAGCCGCCCAAATCGTCAGCCAAATTTCCGGCATCGCGATGGTGGGCAAGGTCCTTATGCTGGTCGCCGAGCAGTTGTTTGGCCGATTGGAGCCAGAACGCTGAGTTTCCCCGCGGCACTGACCTCCGGTCCTGCGTAGGTGGCGAAAGCGCCGGCCTCATACGGTCGCTCACCTTCATCGGGCCCGACACGTCCAAGCCGATTGGGCACTCCTGCCGGAACTGTCAGCCGTCACGATCGTTTCATTCATTTGCGGGGCCAGGCTTGGAAAGCTAAAGAGAGGAGGACGAAAATTGACTGTCATCCTCATCGGTGCGTTACTCATCATCGCTGGCATTGTCTACATGGCAGGCGCGGCACTCTCATACGGTCGGCTCAGCAATTTGGCACCGCACGGCACTCCAGCCGACCGGTCGGCCTCAAGGCTGGCAACGCCTGGCCCAACTCTTGAGCCGCGCCGGCGTGGGCTCGGGTTTCTCGGCTTCTCGCGCAACTGGCCAGGGCTGCTAATGATAGCGGTCGGCATCGTTCTAATGTTGTCCGGCGCAGTGCCTTAGGCGCGGGAGCTAGGCGGCCTTTCGTGTACGGTTAGGACCAGCTATGACGCGACCTTGCGGTTCACGCCCTGCGGAAGCGCATTCCAAGCGCTCTGGTCCCTCAAACAGTGAATGGTCCGGCCTGCGATCCCCGCCGCGATCGTGTTCGTGGCCGATCCGGACAGCGCGCCGCAGACCGCGCAGGACCAGTTGAGCAATCTCTGTCGGCTGACCGCGGCCGCAGCCGCCGCGGCCATGGTGATCGCACGGGGCGAAGGGCTTCAGGTGGTCGCGGATGAGCTTGAAATCAGCCCGGGCACGGCCCGCACCCAGCTGCAGCACCTATCCGAAAAGACGGAGACGCGGCGACAGGCGGAGTTGGTGCGCCTTATCGCGGCCTGTGGACTTTACGACCGACAATAGCCGGAGCGCAGACCTTGCGTGACCTCCGCCTCGCGCTCAAGTCGGTGAAGCGGCCGGCCGATACCGGCCGGCAACGATACGACGAAAGAGCCACAGGATGACCGGGCAAACCAGGAGCGCGACGGCGCCGAAGTCGAGCGCGGCGCTCGCGGAGCCGACCGATGTGGAGAGCTTTCCTCCGATCGCCGGTCCGGCCAGCATGCCGGCGTAGTAGACCGTGTAGAATAATCCCATTCCGATCGGCCGCGTTTTCTGCTCGAGCACGCGCGCGGGCAGGCTCATGATCGCACCAGCCGGCAAGCCGCAGAAGATTCCAAGAGCGACGACGATGGGAAGCACGGCGCCGCTTCGCGACAGGAGAAGTGTCAGTAGCGCGAAGGCAATGCAGCCTGTGACGACGATGGTCTCTCCGCGTTTGGTCCGATCGGCGAGGAAGCCGCCGAACGGAACCGAAAGCACGGCGAGCCAGAGCACGATACTGATGGTTGGTCCGGCGGCCGCACTGGACCAGCCTCGCTCGACAAGCATCGACGGCCCGAAACTGAAGATCATCGCAAAGCCGATATTGTAGAGGCACCAGATCAAGCCGGCGGCAATCACCGCGCAGACCGTGCCGGCGGTCAGGTTGCCGCGCTCTGCTTTGACCGCGACGGGCGCATCTGGCGCGCGATAGACCAAAGTCACGAGGCAGAGACCGATCAGGATCAACCCCGCGACGGCAAGGTTGACGGCATGGAGCCCGAATGTCGCTCCGATTGCTGGCAACAGCATCAGCGAGATTGCGATGCCAGCCGGCCACGAGTTGATGAAAACGGCCATCGCGGTGGCGATTTCCCGACCGGCAAACCAGTCCGCGACCATCTTGGTCATCAGAACATTCAGGAGAACACCGCCGATGCCCGCCGTCAGTCGGCCCGCGATCTGCGCGCTCCATGACGGTGACGCGGTCATCAGCAGTTCGCCGGCCAGCATCATCACCAGTCCGGCGAGGACCGTCACCTTGTCGCCATAGCGGCGGCCGATCGCGCCGCCAGGCAAGGCCAGCATGGCGCCCGGCGCAAAATAGAGTCCGATCAGAACACCGATATCGGCCAGGCTCGCGCCGAGAGCCTGGCTGAGCTGTGGCGCGACGGCCGCGACGCTCTGAAACTGAAAAGCGATGGCGGCACGAGCGACGAACAGGACAGCAAGAATCGTCCAGCGGCTTCGCACCTGGATTTCGCCCAATGCCATAGACTATGCCGTCGGCTTGATATTCTGGTTGAGACGGAAGAAATTGGTCGGATCGTATTTGTCCTTGAGCGCGACAAGGCGTGCGTAATTTTCACCATAGGCGTCACGCACCCGGTCCTCGCCCTCGTCACCGAGATTGTTGGCATAGACACCGCCGGTCGAATAGGGCCTGAGGGCGCTCCACAGCTCGCGCGCCCAACCCATGTTCGCGTCGTCATCGGCCGGATCGTTCCAGATCGCGATCGGAAAGCAGTCGAAGGCCGCATCGCGATTGGCGTAGGGTGAATCCGCTATCGGAACCCGTGCGATTGCCCCGCCGACGTGCTGGAAAACCAGCAAAGACGAGGTGTTGGGAGCTCGCGCATAGGCGTCGAGCAGCGCATCAATCGCGCCTATGCTGATCTGGCGCAGGAATTGCGCCTTCCAATAGTAGCGGCGGCCGCGCGGAAACAGGGCATCGCCGCCCGACTGAATCTCAAGATAAGGGACAGTTGCCAGGCGTGTCTCGACGGGCGAGCCGAACTTGACGATCGGTGAAAGGGCAAGCTCGCCGTCATGTTGCGAACCGACATAGCTGCCGGCGATGCTGAAGAACCGGTCGCCCGACGGCAGCGTTACGAGAGCTGCATCGACGTTTACCTCATCGGCAGCGTTTCGGGCGAATTCATCATAGAACTGCATGGCGCCACGCGCCTGATCGTAAGGATGAAGCGCCGACGCGACAAGCAGTGAAGTGCCGAGCGCATGCAACTGGTATTCAAACGCCGTCACGATGCCAAAATTGCCGCCGCCGCCCCTCAAGCCCCAAAACAGGTCCGGGTGTTCGGTCGCGCTGGCCCTCAGGATCTGTCCCTCGGCGGTCACCACTTCGGCGGCAATCAGATTGTCGCAGGTCAGCCCGTATTTTCGCCCGAGCTTGCCGAAGCCGCCGCCAAGCGTGAGCCCGGCGATACCGGTATCGCTGTTGACGCCCATGGTGGTCGCCAGTCCGTGCGCCTGCGTGGCACGATCGAATTCGCCCAGATCGAGGCCGGCCTCCGCGCGCGCGGTTCGACGGACCGGATCGACATCGATGCGTTTCATCCGCGACAGGTCGATGACCATGCCGCCGTCACAGACCGAGAGGCCAGCGACATTGTGGCCTCCGCTGCGGACGGCTACCGGGAGCGCGCTGGATCTCGCGAACGTCACAGCCTCAACCACATCCTGGGCATCGGCGCAGTAGGCAATCATGGCCGGCTTTTTATCGATGGCGCCATTCCAGACCTTACGCGCCTCGTCGTAACCGGCGTTCCCCTCGAGGATCACATTGCCCTTGAGCCGTGGCCGTGGGGTGGGCCGAGGTCCGGGGCGCGATTTGCCTATCAGGCCGTCATATGGCTGTCGCTGCTCCATCCGATCTGCTCCTCGCCGCAAATGCCCATGCCATCATCTCATGGAGTGCCAAACCATTTCAAAATCGAAGAATTCAGGTGCTGGATGAGAAAATCTCATCTACGCTGATGGAATGAGGAAGCTTCCACCGCTTCGCGCGCTCCATGCCTTCGAGGCCGCAGCCCGGCATCACAGCTTCGGGACCGCCGCGAAGGAGCTCGGCGTGACGCCGACGGCAATCAGCCACCAGATCCGACAGTTGGAAGAGGCCTGCGGTGTCAAGCTGTTCCAACGCCGCCCGCGGCCGTTGCTCCTAACGAGCGCGGGCGCTCGTCTCTATCCGGCCTTGCGCAATGGCTTCGACGCGTTGGCCTCGGCGGTGGCGCTATTGATCGAAGAGGATGTACAAGCGCCGCTGCGCGTGACGAGCCCGAACGCGTTCGCCAGCAAATGGCTGGTTCCGCAACTGCCGAAATGGCGTGAAGCAAACCCCGCCGTCCCTTTGGAGATCATCGGCACGGACACTGTCCTCGATCTGAGGGCGGGCGCCGCGGACGTCGCAATCCGCTATGCGCGAAAGCCGCCGCTCGATTTTGTGGCACACGAGGTGTTTCGGGACGTATACATTCCCGTTTGCAGCCCACATCTGCTGGAGCGCCATGGCCCGATCACGCGGGCTGCGGATCTCCTGCGTCTTCCTTTGATCCACTATGACTGGATGAACCGCGATCCGGAAGCGCCGACCTGGCGGCAATGGCTGGCGGTTGCACGGTCGATCGATCCCGATTTCACCCCCCTCGAAAAGGTCTGGGACCTGAGTTTCCGCGAGGAGCTCCATGCGATCGATGCCGTTGTCGGCGGACAGGGCGTTGCGATCTGCAGTGACGTGGTCGTGAGCAATGAATTGAGAAACGGACTGCTGGTGAAGGCGCATCCGCTCTCCCTGCCCGGCTACGGATTTTATCTCGTCTCCATGGCCCACAGTCCGCGGATGCCGGCCCTCGCGGCCTTCTCGATGTGGCTGAGGGCGCTCAGTTGAAGACGGAAAACCGGCGACTGGCGACGTTGCGGCCCTGATCGATCTCACGGTCTTGTCGTCAAAGTCGAGAGCTGATCCGTGTCATAGCGGTTTCGCAGATCGGCGAGCGCCTTTGGGTCCGGCGCACCCTGCGCAGCGAGTTTCGCGAGTTCTTCGAAATAGTGCTCATGCCCGGGCGGAGAGACTGTCATCAGCACGCGGGCCGGTTTCTCGCTGACATTCGTGATGTTGTGTGGCACGCATGGCGGGATGAACAGATAGGTTCCGGGCGTTGCGCGGATCGTTTTGTCGCCGACATGCCACTCACACTCGCCCTCAAGCAGGTAGAAGGTCTCCTCCTGCACCCGGTGAACATGCCGCCCGGTGGCGAACCCCGCCGGGATCGTCCAGTCGAACATGCTCGTGTGCTTGGTATGTTCGCCGGTGACGAGGAAGACCATAGGATGACCACGCAGCATGACTCCGTTCTTCTCATCGGGCATGCGAATGACGGCATCGGCGCTCATGTGATCCTCCATCGACCATGTGCTGACTTCTGCAGGCACGTGCGTAAGATCGGTGCTCCGTGCCGGGAAGTCGTGAATCCGTTCCTAAAAATCTGCTAAAAGCGTTGAATGACAATCGGAGGCGACATCTACCGGTTCGGCCCGTTCCGCCTCGACCCGGCGGCGGGCATTCTCTACCGAGGGACCGAGCCGACCATGCTTGGGCGGCGCGCCGTCGCGCTGCTGCGCCAACTGCTCGAAAACGCGGGCGTACCGGTGTCAAAGGACGCGCTGGTCGAGGCCGGCTGGGGCGGATTGGCGGTTGCCGACAACAATCTGACGGTTCAGATCGCAGCCTTGCGCCGGGTGCTGGCGCAGGAGGCGGATGCGGAGAGCTGGATCGAAACGTTGCCGCGGCGCGGCTATCGCTATGTCGGACCGGCCGTTGCGGCCAATGATCCTGCCCCTGCCGGGTCGGCACTGACATTGCCCGACAAGCCATCCGTCGCGGTTCTGCCGTTCTCGAACCTGAGCGGCGATCCAGAGCAGAACTACTTCGCCGAAGGGATGGTCGACGACATCATCACGGGCCTCGCACGCATTAAGTGGCTGTTCGTCATCGCGCGAAACTCGACCTTCGCCTACAAGGGTCGTGCCGTGGATGTGAAGCAGGTCGGTCGCGAACTTGGCGTGCGCTATGTGCTCGAAGGCAGCGTGCGAAAGGCGGGCTGCAACGTGCGTGTGACCGGCCAGATGATCGATGCATCGACCGGCGCTCATGTGTGGGCCGAACGCTACGACCGCAGCTCCGACGATATCTTCGCGCTTCAGGATGAGATCGCGCTGTCGGCCGTTGGCGCAATTGCACCAAGCATACGGCGTGCCGAAATCGACAGGGTGAAGCGCAAGCGTCCCGACAGTCTCGATGCCTACGATCTCGTGCTCCGGGCCCAGCTCGATGTCGATTCCGGCATGCCTGAGCAGATCACGCGAGCGCTTGTGTTGCTCGAACGTGCGATCGAACTCGATCCCGCCTACGCGTTGGCGCACGGCAGCGCGGCGATGTGCCACCATTGCCTCTTCCTCCGCGCCGGCTTGCAGGAAGCCAACCGTGCCGCTTCGATCCGCCACGCCCGTTCCGCGATTCTGCACGGACAGGACGATGCGGCGGCGCTGACGCTCGCGGGGTTTTCCATTGGCATGGATGGGCACGACCGCGGCGCTGCTTTCACCGCGCTGGAAGCCGCACTCGCCATCAGTCCATCGTCGGCACTGACCTACATCCTTGGCAGCGTCATTCTCGGGTGGGCCGGCGACGCCGAACGGGCCATCGAATGGAGCGAGCGCGGCATGCGGCTCAGCCCGTTCGATCCATGGACCTTCGCCGCGTTCGACGCACAGGCGATGAGCCATCTGCTGCGCGGCCGCTATGAGGAATCCTGCCGTGCGGCCTACAGGTCAGTTCAGGCCAATCCCGCGCACAGCATCACTTATGTGCAATTGGCCGCGGCACTCGTGAAACTCGGACGGCTGGAAGAAGCAAAGGCAGCCGCCGCGAGGGTGCTCGAACTGCATCCAGCATTCCGCTATGGCCGCCAGTTCGCCGGGGTGAATTGTGCCCCGGCGCTTGCGGCAACTCTTGGCGATGCGCTGCGGACCGCCGGGCTCCCGGAGTAGCGTGCTGCTGCGCTTTTCGCCTTCCGCCATTTCCCGATCTCGGCTCGGGTGAGGTTCCGGCGGCTATCGGCGGGAAATTGTGGCGTCGCGCGGTGGCAGTGGATGAAATGGCGCGCCCGAAGAGATTCGAACTCCTGACCCCCAGATTCGTAGTCTGGTGCTCTATCCAGCTGAGCTACGGGCGCGCATCAGGCCATGTTTTCAACGGCCCCGCGATCCGATCCCAAGGACCGGCCGCGAATGTGTGCAGTTCCCTAACGACTGAATTTGGGAAAAGCAAGCCGATCCGGCAAAAGTTTTGTCGTGGGCGTGTCATCCGGTGACGACGGCCCCGATCCCAGGGCTTTGAAGCTGCCGCGAAGCCGGTCTCGCTCAGGCAGAGAGGGGAAAAGTCTCGGGCGAAGCTCATCGAAAGCGTCAGGCTCGAAGGGCAGAAGCCTCGGGAAAACAGCGCCGAGGCCGTCACGCCGGGCGGCGCAGGCTGCCGCGGGCCTGATCGAGCCGCACCGGCTGGTCGGGAATGGTGACGGCGAAAGTGGTGCGCCCGCCGATCGATTCGACCAGCTCCACCGTGCCGCCATGCGCCCGGATCAGTTCGTGGGCGATCGCCAGGCCAAGGCCGGTGCCGCCGCTGCGCGCCGAGCCGCGGAACGCCGCGAACAGGTTTTCGCGCGCCTTCGGCGGCAGGCCGGGGCCGGTATCGGTGACGGCGATGCGGCTGACGCTGCCCATGCGCTCGGCCGATACGGCGAGCCGCCGCACCACGGCGCTCTCCGTGTCGGCCGCCATCGCCTGCACCGAGTTGCGGCACAGATTGGTGAGCACCCTGAACAGCTGGTCGGAATCGGCGTCCACCTCGAAAGCCGCCTCGACGGCGTTGATGAACTCGATGCCTTCCTCGATGTCGAGCAGGCCGTGCACGTCCTCGACCAGCTGGCGCAGCCGCACCCGGCGGCGCGAAGGCGGCGGCTCCTGCGTGCGGCCATAGTGCAGCACGCCTTCCGAATAGGAGACGGCCCGGTCCAGCGCGCGCAAGAGCTTCGGCGCGAAGGCCTGCACGGTTGGGTCCCTGACCTGGCGCAGGCGGTCCGATATCAGCTGCGCCGAGGCCAGGATGTTGCGCATGTCGTGGTTGATCTTCGACACCGCCAGGCCGAGATCGGCAAGGTGTTTCTGCTCCGAAAGCATCTTCTGCAGCCGCTCCTGCATCTGCGACAGCTCGCGTTCGGCGACGCCGATCTCATCGGAGCGGGCGGCGGGACGGATGATGCGGCCGGGATCGTCGGGCGCTTCGGAGAAGGACAGCATCGAGCGCGTCATGGTGCGGATCGGCCCGATCATGATCAGGTCGATCGCGGCATAGACCAGCATGGCGGTGAACAGCGAGATCAGCAGCGAGACGAAGGCGACGTTGCGCGAATAGATGAGCATGGCCTTGCGCAGCGAGTAGTCCGGCATGATCAGCTCGAATTCCTTGTCGCTGTCGCCGACCGGACCGAAGACGCGCAGCATCCGGTCGCCGCCGAAGAACAGCGTATCGAGCGCGCCGGTCATGCCCTTGATCATGCCGACGCTGGCGAGGTCGATATGCTCGTCGACCTGCGGCGGCATGTCCGCCACCACCAGAAGCCGCGAGACGCCGCCGTCGCGCACCGCGATCGCCTTGGCGCCGATCGCCATCAGCACGTCATTCTGCGCCGTGCGCGACAGCGAAGTCGACTCGCCCTGCACCAGCACGATCGACACGGCCGCCGCCGTGCTCAGCCGCTCCTTGAGCCAGCTCAGCCGGTAGCTGGCGATCCAGGGCAGGAAGATGAGCACTTCGGCCAGAAGCACAAAAACGATCGTCAGCAGCAGCAGTTTCGTCGACAGGCCGCGCGACAGGGGTACCGTGCGGACGGCGGCGGGCGCCGTTCCGTTCCCTTCCCCCGCTTGGCTGGTTTCGCTCATGCGTTCCTGTCTTCACAATCACTTGATCGGCCAAGATTAGGCGATTACGGCATTTTTGCCAATTTCATCCTTTGGCCGGAACATTAAATTACCGTCATGAAGCCTGCGTCCACGCCGCACCGGCGCCGGATTGACTTCCAAAACCCTTCTTTCTATAAGCCCGCTCACGCTCGGGCCATTCGTCCCGGCGCGGTTTCGATCGCGCCAAAGCCGGCCCGGCAAAGCTCCTGTTACAGAGTGACAGAATCAAGAAGGGCCGCACCCCGCGGTATTAAAACAAATGAAGCGTACCTACCAACCGTCCAAACTCGTCCGCAAACGCCGGCACGGTTTCCGTGCCCGCATGGCCACCAAGGGTGGTCGTGGCGTCGTCGCAGCTCGCCGCAACCGCGGCCGCAAGCGGCTCAGCGCCTAAGCGAGACGATATCGTTGCCCGCAACCGGCAAGCCAGTGGGGCAAAATCCCAAGCGGCTTCTGAAACGCGCGGAATTCCTGGCCGTCCGTCGTGGTGAAAAGCGACGCGGACGGTTTTTCCTCGTCGAGGTCCTCGACCGCGGCGATGGCGGGGTGCCGCGCGTCGGCTACACCGTCACCAAGAAGGTCGGCAACGCTGTTGTGCGCAACCGCGTCAGGCGGCGGCTTAAAGAGGCCGTCCGCGTCCATGCCGCAGATGACATGGTGCCCGGCAATGATTATGTCATCGTCGGGCGCGATGATGCGCTGCGCGCCCCCTTCGGCCAGTTGAAGGCCGAACTCTCCCGCCGACTTCGCGGAACACGATAGGCCAAGGGCTCTCGATGGAAAACAACCGGAACTTCTTCATCACCATCGCGCTGTCGGTGCTGATCCTGACTTTGTGGCAGGTTTTCTACATGAACCCGCGCGTCGAGCAGCAGCGCGAGGCCGCCAAGATCGAGCAGCAGCGGGTGGAAGAGCAGAAGAAGGCGGCCGAGGCCGCCAATCCGGGTGCTGGAACACCGGCTCCGGCGCCGGGCACCATTCCCAACGCGCCCGGCGGTGACACCGTCACCGCGGCCGGCCGCGATCAGGCGCTGGCCGCTTCCAAGCGCGTCAAGATCGACACGCCGAGCCTCGAGGGCTCGATCAACCTGACCGGCGCCCGCCTCGACGACCTCAAGCTCAAGCACTACACCGAGACCGTCGACAAGAATTCGCCCGAGATCGAACTGCTCAACCCGCAGGCGCTGCCTACCGGCTATTTCGCCGAGATCGGCTTCGTCGGCAACGACAAGACCGGCATGGTGCCGGGTGCCGAAACGGTGTGGAATGTCGACGGCAATCCGACGCTGAGCCCGTCGACGCCGGTGACGCTCACCTACACCAATGACAAGGGCCTGACCTTCAAGCGCACCTTCTCCGTCGACGCCAACTACATGTTCACGGTCACCGACACGGTGCAGAATTCCGGCACCAGCGCGGTTTCGCTGTTCAACTACGGCCGCGTCACCCGCTACGACAAGCCTGCCGTCGCCAGCACCTATGTTCTGCATGAGGGCCTGATCGGCTTCACCGGCACCGAAGGCCTGCAGGAACACAAATACGCGTCCATCGAGAAGGACAAGCAGTACCAGCCGGGCAAGTCGAGCGACGGCTGGCTCGGCATCACCGACAAATATTGGGCCGTCACGCTTGTGCCGACAGAGAAGCAGCCGTTCCAGCCGCGCTATGCCTATTTCGAGGATGGCCGCCACCGTTATCAGTCCGACTTCCTGACCGACGCGATCAATGTCGAGGCCGGCCAGTCGGCGACCGTCGAGACCGAGGTCTTCGCCGGCGCCAAGGAAGTCGCCAAGATCAACGCCTATGCCGAAGAGCGCCACATCAAGCGGTTCGACCTTCTGATCGACTGGGGTTGGTTCCACTTCATCACCAAGCCGATGTTCTGGCTGATCGACACGCTCTACAAATTCCTCGGCAATTTCGGCCTGGCGATCCTCGCCACCACCGTCATCGTCAAGGCCATCTTCTTTCCGCTCGCCAACAAGTCCTACGCGTCGATGGCGAACATGAAGAAGGTGCAGCCCAAGATGCTGGAGATCCGCGAGAAATACGCGGACGACAAGATGAAGCAGCAGCAGGCGATGATGGAGCTGTACAAGACCGAGAAGATCAATCCGCTTGCCGGTTGCTGGCCGGTGGCGCTGCAGATCCCGGTCTTCTTCTCGCTCTACAAGGTGCTCTACATCACCATCGAGATGCGCCATGCGCCGTTCTTCGGCTGGATCCAGGATCTGGCGGCGCCCGACCCGACGTCGATCTTCAACCTGTTCGGCCTGGTCCCGGTCACGCTGCCGCACATGCTGATGATCGGTGTTTGGCCGCTGATCATGGGCGTCACCATGTTCCTGCAGATGCGCATGAACCCGACGCCGCCGGATCCGACGCAGGCCGCGATCTTCACCTGGATGCCTGTTATCTTCACCTTCATGATGGCGGGCTTCCCGGCCGGCCTCGTCATCTACTGGGCCTGGAACAACACGCTGTCGATCCTCCAGCAGGGTGTGATCATGAAGCGCCAGGGCGCCAAGATCGAGCTATGGGACAATCTGATGGCACTGTTCAAAAAGAAACCGTCGCCGGCGGAATAAAAGCTCCCCTCTCTCTAAAAGCCCGGTTCGTCCGGGCTTTTTCTTTGGGCGGACATTCGTTCACGTTCCCGTGATCGGCGAAACTGCAAGCGGTCGCGGAGCGTGACTGCGTGTGCATTTCCAAAGGCTATCAATTCCGATCAGCCCTCACCCGGAGGAAGACTATATGCGCTTGCCGTCGTTCAGGATCATCGCCGTTTCCGCTCTCGTCGCCGGCGTGGCGATTGCCGCCCCCGCCTACGCCAAGAACCCTGTTGTCGGCGGGGCGCCGATGTACACCACCAAGAACATCGTCGAGAACGCCGTCAATTCGAAGGACCACACCACGCTCGTCGCCGCCGTCAAGGCCGCCGGCCTGGTCGACACGCTGCAGGGCGCCGGCCCGTTCACCGTCTTCGCGCCGACCAATGAGGCCTTCGCGGCACTTCCGGCCGGCACGGTCGATACGCTGCTCAAGCCCGAGAGCAAGGACAAGCTGACCAAGGTGCTGACCGCGCATGTCGTGGCCGGCAAGATTTCAGGCGCCGAGATGATGAAGCAAGCCAAGGCGATGGGCGGCAAATACGAGATGAAGACCGTCTCCGGCGACACGCTGACCGCCGAGGTCAAGAAGGGCAAGCTCTACATCGTGGACGAGTCCGGCGGCGAGGCGAAGGTGACCATCGCCGACGTCAACCAGTCGAACGGCGTCATCCATGTCGTCAACAAGGTGCTGTTGCCGAAGTAGCGGCTTCCGGCGAAAGGGGGCAGTGGCAGGTCGTTGGGGCTTTCTTGGCCTGCCATCCCCGCCTCATGACGAGGTGCCAAGTTTCTTGGGGAAGTCGTAATCGGCGAGGCCGGGGTCCTGTAGTCACTCACAGGGCCCCGGTTTCTTTTTGCGTACCTTGAAGACGCTGGTCTTCAGCGATCGAACATCAACCGTTTCCGGCGCATCATTCCATCACGGCACGATGGTCGAGCTTGGCCGGCGTGCCTGGCTTGCGCAGCAAGAGCGGCAACACATGAGCCTGGCACGCACGGAAGACTCGCTCCCCGGCCGATTGGTGCTATAGGGCGGATCACGTTATTTTGACCAGGCGCCTCCGGCAGCGGACGCGCCTGTCTGCCAATTCCCGGACGAACCGACATGGACGGACCCAACCCCCACATCAAGCACCCGATCCCGATGCACACGCGCGTCGGCTTCCTGAAGCCGCTGGTGACGGAGCCGAACATCGAGATCGGCGACTTCACCTATTATGACGACCCGGACGGACCGGACAAATTCGCGCAGAAATGCGTGCTGCACCACTATCCCTTCATCGGCGACAAGCTCATCATCGGCAAGTTCTGCGCCATCGCCGAAGGCGCGCGCTTCATCATGAACGGCGCCAACCACGCAATGTCCGGCTTTTCCACCTATCCGTTCAACATTTTCGGCCATGGCTGGGAACAGGGTTTTGACCCGGCGACATGGTCGAAGGAGGTGCGCGGCGACACGGTGGTCGGCAGCGATGTCTGGATCGGCATGGAGGCGGTTATCCTGCCCGGCGTGGAAATCGGCCATGGCGCCATCATCGCCGCCAAATCGGTTGTGACGCACGATGTGCCGCCCTATGCCATTGTCGCCGGCAATGCCGCCAAGGTGGTGAAGATGCGTTTCGACGACAGGACGATCAGGCGTTTGCTGGCACTGGCATGGTGGCATTGGCCGGTGGACAAGATCGGCCGCAACCTCGATGCCATCAGGGGCGCCAACATCTCTCTTCTGGAGGCAGCAGCTTGAACGCTCTGAACAGCACTGTGATCACCACCGACCTGTTCACGCGCGGGTGGATCTTCATCCGCGGCGTGCCGGCCATGAAGTTCCTGCCGCCGGAAGGGCCGCCGGAAATCGCCTTTGCCGGCCGCTCCAATGTCGGCAAATCGTCGCTGATCAACGCGCTGGTCAACCAGAAAGGGCTGGCGCGCACCTCCAACACGCCGGGGCGCACGCAGGAATTGAATTATTTCGTGCCGGACGGATTTTCGGGCGAGGGCGCCGACCTGCCGCCGATGGCACTGGTCGACATGCCGGGCTACGGCTACGCCACCGCGCCCAAGGAGAAGGTCGACGAGTGGACCAAGTTGGTCTTCGACTATCTCAAGGGCCGGGTGACGCTGAAGCGGGTCTATGTGCTGATCGATGCCCGCCACGGCATCAAGGCCAAGGACGACGAGGTGCTGTCGCTGCTCGACAAGGCGGCGGTGTCCTACCAGATCGTGCTGACCAAGACCGACAAGATCAAGGTCGCCGGCGTACCGCGGCTGATCGAGGAGACGCTGCAAAAGATCAAGAAACGGCCGGCGGCGTTTCCGTTCGTCCTGGCGACGTCATCGGAAAAGGGCGAGGGGCTGGAGGAATTGCAGGCCGCGATCGTGCTTGCCGCTAATGGCGGCTAGGGCAATTCCAGGAAAAGTGCGAGCGGTTTTCCCTTGGGAATTGCGTCAAAACAGTGAGTTAGAGCGGTTCGCCGTTTCCATGAAACGGTGAAACGCTCTGGGCCTTTGCCTCCAGCGCTATCATCTGGTGGCTTTCTTCCTCGGCGAGCCGTTCGGTGCCGTAGTTCTTCAGGAACATGCCGACGCCCGACCTGACGATGTGGTCGATCTCTTCGTCGCTCGGAGCCTTGGTGCGGTAGGCGAAGATGCACTGCCGGAAGAGGCCGGCCAGGCACAGTTCGGTGAACTGGTAGGCGGCAAGATCGACATCGTCGATCTTGAGCAGGCCGCGTTCGATGGCGGCATTGAGAAACTCCACCACCTTGTCATGGCCGCGTTTGGGGCCGCGTTCGTAGAACCGCGCGCCCATGTCGGGGATCCTGTCGGAGGCGCCGATCACCGTGCGCTGCGCCTGGATGACCTTGGCCGAGGTGATCTTCATCGACAGCACCGTGCCGAACTTCACCAGCGTCTGGCGCAGATCGTCGGCGCGGTCGAGCATGTCGTACATGTTCTTGAAGATGGTGCCGCGCTCTTCTTCGATCAGCGCCTCGAACAGCTCTTCCTTGTTGGCGAAGTAGACATAGATGGTGCCCTTCGACACGCCCGCTTCGCGCGTGATGTCGTTCATCGAGGCGGCCTCGAAGCCCTTGTCTATGAAGACACGGCGGGCGCCATCGATGATCTGGCTGCGCTTGACCGGGTCCTGTCCGGCCGCCGGCCTGCCACGGCGCAGGCTCTCCAGCAGATCGCCGCATTTGTCGTTTTCGACGTCGGGCGTTGTCTCGGCCATAAAAGTCACACCTCGAAAATAATTCGAACCAACCGGTTCGATTGCCTCTTGATATGGTCCTCTTTTCACGCTATGTCAACGGCCGGATCGAACCGAACGGTTCAGTATTATTACTTTAGAGAGATGTCATGTCCTCGAACGCGCCCAGCACTGCCGAAGTCCGCCCTTTCCCCAACGCCAAGGTCGCTCCGGCGACGGAAGCACCGGAAATTCCCGTCCTGCCGGTGGCACCGCCGCCGGCGGCTGAAGCTCCGGCCAAGAAGAAGCGCTCGGTGCGCTCCTTCCTGCTGCCGATCATCGGCCTTGCCCTCCTGAGCGGCGGCGCATGGTACGGCTATGACTACTGGACCACGGGCCGTTTCATGATCTCGACCGACGATGCCTATGTCCAGGCCGACATGGCGTTCGTTTCGCCCAAGATCTCCGGCTATGTCGACCAGGTCAAGGTCAGCGAGAACCAGCTGGTCAAGGCCGGCGACCCGCTGCTGACGATCGACGATGGCGACTACAAGATCGCCGTCGCCCAGACCGAGGCGCAGATCGCCACGCTGGCCAAGACGCTCGACCGCATCGACGCGCAGACCAAGGCAGCACAGGCGTCCCTGCAACAGGCCCAGGCGCAGAAGGTCGCCGACCGGGCCGCTGCCGACAACGCCGCGCGTGCCCAGCAGCGCGCCGCACAGCTGGTCAAGACCCATGTCGGTACGCAGGCGCAACTGGACGACGCGCAGACCGCGCTCGACCAGGCCGATGCAGCGCTGGTTGGCGCCGATGCGCAGATCGCCGCCGCGCAGGCCAATATCGGCGTGTTCGAGGCGCAGCGCGCCGAGTCCGCGAGCACGCTCGCTTCGCTGCAGCTCAGCCACGACAAGGCCGCGCGCGACCTGTCCTTCACCGTGCTCAAGGCGCCTTATGACGGCGTCGTCGGCAACCGTTCCGTCGAGCAGGGCGACCTCGTCAGCCCTGGCCAGAAGCTCGCCGTCGTCGTGCCGTTGGACAAGCTCTACATCGTCGCCAACTTCAAGGAGACGCAGCTTGCCCGCCTGGTTCCCGGCGAAAAGGTCAACATCTCGGTCGACGCCATAGACGGCCATCCCATCCAGGGAACCGTCTCGTCGCTCGCTCCGGCCTCGGGCGCGGTCTTCTCGCTGCTGCCGCCGGAAAACGCCACCGGCAACTTCACCAAGGTTGTGCAGCGCGTCCCGGTCCGCATCGACGTGCCGGCCGATGCCCTGAAGGCCGGCAAGCTGCGTGCTGGCTTGAGCGTTGTCGTCAACGTCGACAGCCGCACCGCACCTGCCGCGACGACCAACTAAGCGCTTTCGGAGGGCGGCTCGGCGGCTGATGAAGCGCTGGGCCGCCCGGCCTGCCTCAAGGAGGCCCATGAAATGGCAACCGCAACCATCACCGCAGGAGCGCCGCCGGCAAGGCCGGCGGTCCCTGACACCATTTCCACACGCCGCGTCATCGCCTTCCTGGCGATGGTCTTCGGCATGTTCATGGCGATCCTGGACATCCAGATCGTGTCGGCTTCGCTGGCCGAAATCCAGGCGGGCCTCAGCGCCAGCTCCGACGAAATTCCGTGGGTGCAGACGGCCTATCTGATCGCCGAGGTGGTCATGATCCCGTTGTCGGGCTTCCTCAGCCGGATGCTGTCGACGCGCGTGCTGTTCACCATCGCCGCTGCCGGCTTCACCGCGGCCAGCGCGCTTGCCGCGACCGCCACCAACATCGACCAGATGATTGTCTACCGCGCCGTGCAAGGCTTCATCGGCGGCGGCATGATCCCGAGCGTCTTTGCCGCGGCCTTTACCATCTTTCCGCCCTCCAAGCGCGCCGTCGTCTCGCCGATGATCGGTCTGGTGGCGACGCTGGCGCCGACCATCGGCCCGACCGTCGGCGGCTATATCAGTCACGCCTTTTCATGGCACTGGCTGTTCCTGGTCAATGTCGTACCCGGCATCCTGGTGGCGACCGCCGCCTGGTCGCTGATCGATTTCGACAAGCCCAATCTCAAGCTGTTCAACAAGTTCGACTGGTGGGGCCTCGCCGGCATGGCGGCCTTCCTCGGCTGCATGGAATATGTGCTGGAAGAGGGTCCGAACAATGACTGGCTGCAGGACCAGGGTGTGTTCATCTGCGCCATCGTCATGAGCGTCGGCGCGGTGATCTTCTTCTGGCGTGTCTTCACCGCCGAGGAGCCGATCGTCGATCTCAGGGCCTTCAGCAACGTCAACTTTGCCTTCGGCTCGCTGTTTTCCTTCGTCATCGGCATCGGCCTCTACGGCCTGACCTATCTCTATCCGGTCTTCCTCGGCCGTATCCGCGGCTATGATTCGATGATGATCGGCGAGGCGCTGTTCGTCAGCGGCCTGGCGATGTTCGTCACCGCGCCGATCTCGGGCATCCTGTCGAGTAAGATGGATTTGCGGCTGATGATGATGATCGGCTTCTTCGGCTTCGCCACCGGCACCTGGTGGATGACGCATCTGACCGCCGACTGGGATTTCTACGAGTTGCTCATCCCGCAGATCCTGCGCGGCTGTTCGATGATGCTGTGCATGGTGCCGATCAACAACATCGCGCTCGGCACCTTGCCGCCCGACCGGCTGAAGAACGCGTCCGGCCTGTTCAACCTCACCCGCAACCTCGGCGGTGCCGTGGGCCTTGCCCTCATCAACACCGTGCTGATCGACCGCAACGCCTTCCACTATGCGAGGCTGGCCGAGCATGTGCAGTGGGGCAGTGCCGCCGCGCAGACCAAGCTGCAGAACATGACGCTGAACTTCGAGCAGACATCAGGCCTCGACGCGGCCGGTGCGGCGATCTCCAAGCTGTCGGGCATGGTCCATCAGCAGGCGGCGCTGCTGTCCTTCATGGACGTGTTCTACATGCTGACGGTGCTGTTCGCGACGCTCGGCCTGTTCACCATGCTGATCAACAAGCCGGCCGCGCCCAGTGGAGGTGGGGGCGGCGGGCACTAAGCAATTCCAGGAAAAGTGTGAAGCGGTTTTCCGTCAGGAATTGCGCCAAAACAGAATAACCAACACGTGGGCAGCGGTTTCGGGAAGTTCCTCCAGTCCACGCCCGAAAAGCTCTGACCGCGCAAAAAAACTCCGGGCCGCAAGACCCGGAGTTTTCGTTTCCGGTCTAACTCGTCAGGCCGTGGCAGGCTTGAAGGTCAGCGCCACGCCGTTGATGCAGTGGCGCAGGCCGGTCGGCGCCGGACCGTCGTCGAAGACATGGCCGAGATGACCGCCGCAGCGGCGGCAATGCACTTCGGTGCGGGTCATGCCGAGCGACCTGTCCTCGGTCTTGCCGATGCCGTTGGCGATCTCCTGCCAGAAGCTCGGCCAGCCGGTGCCGGAATCGAATTTCGTCTCAGAGGGGTAGACCGGCAGGTCGCAGCCTGCGCAGGCGAAAATGCCCTTGCGGTGCTCGTTGAGCAGCGGGCTGGTGCCCGGATATTCCGTGCCTTGCTTGCGCAGCACGTCGAAAGCGGCGGGCGACAATATGGCTTTCCACTCGTCGTCCGTCTTGGTGATCTCGAACTTCTCGGCCGCCAGCGCGGGCTGCGGAGTGCCCATGCGCAGCATGGTCGCGGCGGCTCCGACGACGCCAATGGCGGCGGCCCCGCTCAAAAGAAAGTCGCGACGGTTCATGACCAGTTCCTCCGGTTGTCCTTTTGCCAAACTATACCGCCACGCCAAAATCAAAAGCCGGTGACGGTTGCCCCAAACGACACTCCGCGCCGTTCCATGGTTGACCATGCGCGGCGCGGAGCGTGCGCGTCGATTGCGGATCACGGGAGCGGGATGACGCAATCGGCGGAGAGCTCTTGCCGCAGGTTCGTACGCGGCAAGCCCCTTGTTACATCTTCGGCAAAAGAACCTTGTCGATGACGTGGATGACGCCGTTGGACTGCTCGACATCGGCGATCGTCACATTGGCGACATTGCCGTTCTCGTCGGTGACGGTGACCTTGCCGCCCTCGGCCTTCAGCGACAGCTCGCAGCCGCCGACCGTCTTGACCTTGTGCGTGCCGCCGTCAGCCTTGGCCATCGAGGCCACATCCGCCGCCATCGCCTTGGCGCCGATGACATGGCAGGTCAGGACCTTGGTCAGCTTGTCCTTGTTCTCGGGCTTGAGCAGCGTGTCGACCGTGCCGGCCGGCAGTGCCGCGAAGGCCTCGTTGGTCGGCGCGAAGACGGTGAACGGACCGGCGCCCTGCAGAGTGTCGACCAGGCCGGCGGCCTTGACGGCGGCGACCAGCGTGGTGTGATCCTTCGAATTCACGGCATTCTCGACGATGTTCTTCTGGGCATACATGGCGGCGCCGCCAACCATCGGGTTTTCGGCATAGGCCGCGGTGGTAAGAGCGGAAATAGCGATCGTACCGGCAAGCAAAAGGGTGGCGTATCTACGCATGATGTTCAAACTCCTCGGGTTTCTCTTCCCATTTGTGGGAACGCGAGGAGATACGGAACACAAACGCACGAGTTTCAGAATATTCTCAGATTTTTGATTTTTTCGCTCGGGCAAAGAGATCTGCTGGCGTGCCTTCTTGCCGGCACGCACACCTGTTCTAGGCATGTGTTACATAAGATATATTGGGAACATTCCGGAGACGGCTTCGCTGCGATATGCAGCAGGTCAGATGCCCTTCAGGTCGCCAGCGGCAACCACCGGTCCGGTCGGTTGTCCCGTCGGCGAGCCGCCGGCCGGTTCCAGGCTAACGGCCAGCACCGCGCCCTGCGCCAGCTTCTGCTGCGTGGCGGGCGAGACCCCGATATGCGCGGTCGCGCCGGCCGGGATGACGCCCATCGAGACCGGAGCGTTCTTGCCCTCGATCATCCAAAGTTCGAAGTCCTTGCCGGAAGCGAGCGTGCCGGAAACATGCGAAAGGCTGACGTCATGCCGCTCGGAATCATAGACGGCGAGATATTTTACATCGCTGCCGTCGGCCGCCAGCGAGGCGACAAGCCGCGCCTGCGGCTGTTCGGCCGGCCGATTGACATAGGGCACGGCGATATAGAGCGCCAGGGCCGCGACCGCAGCCACGGCAAGGCCGCGCCAGAAGGCGAGGCTGGACCACAGGCCGGCGCGTGCCTCGGCCGATGTGGCCGCGGTCGATGCGAACAGCCGGCGGTCGACAGCAGCCTTCACCGAAGGCGGCGGCTCGACCTCCGCATAGGCTGATGCCAATGGCGACAGGCGTACCTCCCAGCCATCGACGAGCCGTGCGAAATCGGTCTCGCTGTCGATGCGCCTGGAGGCGATCTGCCGCTCTTCCACCGGCAGAACACCGAGAACGTATTCGGCGGCGAACAGGTCGTCGCCTCCACGTTCCGGTCCATTGTCCTCTGCCAGTGTCATCGTTCCAGACATTCTCTCAGTTTCATCAGGCTACGGCGCAGCCAGGTACGCATCGTGTTCAGCGGCACGCCGTGGCGCTCCGCCAGTTCGGCATAGCTTTCGCCCTTGAGATAAGCGCCCCGGACGGCCGCCGCCCGGTCTTTCTCCAGTTCCTCGAGACAATGATGGATGCGTACGGATTCGTCGCCCGCCACCACCATCGCTTCAGGTCCCGGTGCCGGATCGGCCACGTCAAGCGCGGCATCGATATCGGCGGCAGGCTTGCGCCGCGCCCTGACGCGATCGATCGCGTGGTTGCGGGCGATTGCCACCAGCCAGGAGATCGGGCTCAGATCGGAGACGGCAAAACGATCCGCCTTCGTCCATATCTTGACGAAGACTTCCTGTAGCGCTTCTTCAGCATCTCCCCGGTCGTTCAATACACGAAGGCACACACCGAAAAGTTTCGCGCTGGTCTGCCGGTAGAGCAGATCGAACGCGGCCCGATCCTTCATCGAAGTCCGGACGATCAGCTTGGTGATGTCCTGCGGCGTCATGCGCGCCAAGTTAGGCGATTGCGTTGTATTTGCAACGCTGGAAATATTCGGTGCACCTAAAGTCCGGCGTCCTGGCGCAGGCTTCGATTGCCAAGGGATGAGCCGCTGGCTAGCTTGGCGGGGAACGGGGAAGCGCCGATGTCGGTCGAATGGATCCTGTGGCAAGAAGACGCGACCGGCCTCGCCGGTCTGGTGCGCAAGGGCGAGCTGTCGGCGATCGAGCTGACCGACGCGGCGATCGCGCGCGCCGAGGCCACAAGGCCTGAAATCAATGCCACGGCCGAGCCGCTCTACGAGGCCGCGCGGGCGCGGGCGAAAACCATGGACCGCTCGCTGCCACTGGCCGGAGTGCCCTTTGCCATCAAGGACCTCGGCATCGCCGTCAAGGGTGTGCCCTCGCATGGCGGCAGCCGCATTCCGGCCTCGGTGCCCGACGTCAATTCGGTTATGACCGACCGCTACCTCGCCGCCGGGCTGATCCCGATCGTCACTTCGACATCGCCGGAGCACGGGCTGCGGCTGATGACCGAATCCAAGGCCTTCGGCATCACCCGCAATCCCTGGAACACCGGCCACACCAGTGGCGGCTCGTCGGGCGGCGCGGCGGCCCTGGTCGCTGCCGGCGTGGTGCCGGTGGCGCATGCCTCCGATGGCGGGGGCTCGATCCGCGTGCCTTCCGCCTGCACGGGCCTGGTCGGCCTCAAGACCTCGCGCGGCCGCATCCCGCTGACGCCGCTGGTCAGCGAAAGCTGGTACGGCATGGTGGTCGATCATGCCGTCACCCGCTCGGTGCGCGATTGCGCGCTGCTGCTCGACCTCACCCACGGTCCCGACTCCCTGTCGCCCTATGCGGCACTGCCGCCGAAGGGCACATTCGCCGCCGCTGCCGCGCGCGACCCGGGCAAGCTCAGCCTGGCCGTCTACCGCGAGTCGCCGCTTGGCCTGCCGATCTCGGCCGAAACTATGAAAGCGCTGGACACCGCCGTGGCGCTTGCGCGCGAGGGCGGCCACACCGTCGTGGAGATCGACCTGCCCTTCATCGGCCGCGATTTCATGGCCGATTTCTGCAGGACGGTCGCTTCCGCTGTTGCCGGCACGCTGCGGGCCGAGGCGCTGCGCGTCGGCCGTTCCGTTACCGGCGACGTCGAGCGCGCCACCCGGGTGCTCGGCCGGTTGGGCGAAATGGTCTCTGCCGGCGAGATCTATGCCGGCCTGCAGCGGCTACACGCCGCCTCGCGCCGGATGATCGAGGAAACCGCGCACTACGATGCGGTGCTGATGCCTGTTATCGCGCACCCGCCGCTCGCCTGCGGCGCCATGGACCCGAAAGGCGCCGACGAGCTGATCGAAAACCTGCTCGACAAGCTTCATCTCACGCCTTTGCTGAAGCTCAAGCCACTGTTCGGCCAGTTGATGGACAAGAGCCTTCTGTTCACGCACTGGCCGGCGATCCACAATGTCAGCGGCCAGCCATCGATCGCGCTGCCCGTCCATGTCACCGAGGCCGGCCTGCCGCTCGGCATCCAGGCCGCCGGGCGCCCGGGGGACGAGGAGACGCTTTTGTCCTTCGCCGCGCAGATGGAGAAGCTTTCGGGTTGGCTGAAACGGCGGGCGCCGCTGATGGTGCCGTCATGATGACGAGGCCGTGAACGCGGCGAATATGACAGCAATGCCATTTGCCCCCCGCGCCAATTCCCGCTAAGACGCCGCCGTCTTTACCTGATGCATGTCGCCCAAAAGTGCCCGGCGGTTTTGGGGCAACGACATGCATAAACCAAAAAGCCAGGGAACCGCCCGATGACGGACATCGCCGCCACCGCCGAAATGCAGGCCGCCCTGCTGTCTCGCGCTTTGCCCTACATGCAGCGCTACGAACACAAGACCGTCGTGGTGAAATATGGCGGCCACGCCATGGGCGACATCGAGCTCGGCAAGGCCTTTGCCCGCGACATCGCGCTGCTGAAGCAATCGGGCGTCAACCCGATCGTCGTTCACGGCGGCGGGCCGCAGATCGGCGCCATGCTGACCAAGATGGGCATAGAATCCAAATTCGAGGGCGGCTTGCGCGTCACCGACCAGAAGACGGTCGAGATCGTCGAGATGGTGCTGGCCGGCTCGATCAACAAGGAGATCGTCGCGCTGATCAACGCCGAGGGCGAATGGGCGATAGGCCTGTGCGGCAAGGACGGCAACATGGTGTTCGCCGAAAAGGCGCGCAAGACCATGATCGATCCCGATTCCAACATCGAGCGGGTGCTCGATCTGGGCTTCGTCGGCGAGCCGGTCGAGGTCGACCGCACGCTGCTCGACCTCCTGGCCCGCTCCGAAATGATCCCGGTGCTGGCGCCGGTGGCGCCCGGGCGCGACGGCCATACCTACAACATCAATGCCGACACTTTCGCCGGCGCCATTGCCGGCGCCTGCAAGGCCTCGCGCCTTTTGTTCCTCACCGACGTGCCCGGCGTGCTCGACAAGAACAAGAAGCTGATCGACGAATTGACCGTCGCCGAGGCCAGGGCGCTGATCAAGGACGGCACGGTCTCCGGCGGCATGATCCCCAAGGTCGAGACCTGCATCGAGGCGATCGAGCGCGGCGTCGAAGGCGTCGTCATCCTCAACGGCAAGACGCCGCATGCGGTGCTGCTCGAACTCTTCACCGAACACGGCGCCGGCACGCTGATCGTGCCTTGAGCAGCACACTCGTCGCTCCCGCTCAGCCGATCAGGCGGATTGCGGAAGGCGCGCGATGACCTTTATCTCGAAGTCGAAGCCCGCCAGCCAGTTCACGCCCACCGCGGTCCAGTTCGTGTAGGGCGGTTCGCCGAACACCTTCAGTCGGACGGCGTCGATCGCCTGCCACTGCGCGGCGGGATCGGTGTGGAATGTGGTGACGTCGACAATGTCGTCGAACGTGCAGCCTGCGGCCTTCAGTACGGCCGCGAGGTTGTCGAAGGCAAGCTGGACCTGCTTTTCGAAGACAGGCTCGGGTGACCCGTCCTCGCGGCTGCCCACTTGCCCTGAGACGAACAGAAGGTCTCCCGAGCGGATCGCCGCCGAATAGCGGTTGATGTCATAGAGAGCCTGCCGGCCGGCAGGGAAGATCGCGTCACGTTTGGTCATTTTCACTCCGTTCAAACAAAGGCAGGCCCGATCTCCCGACGATCGCGACCTGCGCTCCACTGTCCGGGGCAATTTACATACGCCCCGTATGCCGGATGTGGGTGGATACGCGGCGTATGTCAATATAGATACGCCGCGTATTTTTGTGAGAGAGCGGCAAGCCGGTCAGGCGCCCGGCGAAATCGCGACGGCAGCTTCGGCCGGCTTGCGCGGTGGACGTGCGACGATCATCGATTCCTCCTCGGCGTCCTGCGGCGCGCCCCAGAATTCGGCAAGCGTCGGGCCGTCCTTCACCCTGATGTCTCGGACCAGGAAACCCCAGACCTCGCGAAACCAGACCCGGCGGCCCATCCTGGTGTACCAGCGCATCGAATGCCGCTGCTCGGGGTCGGGGTGGAACAGGATGCGCGCCAGCGCCTTCGGCCGCGATTGCACGGCAAGCTCGATCAGCTTGACGCTGAAGAACAGCATCCACGGCTTCAGCCGTGTCATCTCCAGCACCTGGTGCTTGTAGTCCCACAGCCGGGCATCCTTCTGGATGACCTTGCGGTCGCGCGTGATGCGGAAGAACGGCGTCCAGCGATGCGGCGTCACATAGAGCGCCTGGATCTGGTCGGGGTCATAGGCGATGAGCTGGCGAAAACCGCGCCACAGGTCGCGAAACCCCTCATCCTCGAAGCCGGCCACCCACGTCGCCATCGACAATATGCCATGCTTTCGCAGCAGCCTTATCGCCTCGCGGTCGGACGAGGTGCTGCCGCCCTTGCGGATCAATTGCAGCGTCTGCTCGTCGGTGTTTTCCATGCCGAGCAGCCAGCGGATGACACCAGCCTTGCGGTAGAGATGCAGGATGTCGGCGTCGCGCACGATGTCGTCGGCACGCGTCGAGCCGACGATCAGCACCGGCACGTTCTCGGCGATCAGGGCGTCGAGAACGGCCCGCCACGCCTTCTTCGAAACCGTCGGGTTCTCGTCGGCGAGATTGACCAGCTCGACGCCATGTTCGCGGTGCAGCCAGGCGATCTCTTGCGCGAACTTTTTGGGATCGCGATGCCGCCAACGGGTCCAGAAGCCGCGCTGGCCGCAATAGTTGCACAGATGCGGACAGCCGCGCGAAAACTGCATCACCACGGCGCGCTTGCCGCCCCAGTAGCTGTATCGGCGGTGGTCGATCAGCTCCCAGCCGACGCGGTAGGCGTCGAGATCGGCAATGGTCATGGCCGCCTGCGTGGCGAAGGGCCGGCGCAGATCGTCGCGAAAGGCGACGCCGGCGACGCTCGCCGGCGGCTGGTGCATTTCCAGCGCCTCGACCAGCGCCACCACGGTCGCTTCGCCCTCGCCGCGCACGATGAAGTCGAAGACGTCGGTCGCCGCCAATATGTCGCACCAGTGGTAGGTCGGGAAGACGCCGCCATAGATGATGATCGTCGCCGGCTCGCGCTCCTTGATCATCTCCGCGATCAGCAAGGCGGTCGGGTGCGCCGAGGTCGAGCCGGAATGGCCGATCAGGACGAAGTCCGGGATGTCATCCAAGGCGTCGTCCACCACCTTGTCGAGCGGCATCGGCCCGAACTCGGCATCGACGAGGCGTACGTCGTGGCCGGCATCGATGAGCGGGCCGCCGATCGCCAGCAGTCCAAGCGGCGGCAGATGATCATCCGGCACCCGGCTGCCGATGGCGGTGTGCGGCGGATTGATCAGGACGATTTTCATGGCGGACCTCCGAGAGATTGGTCCGCGCATGCTGGCCGGCGATCTAGCCGCCCGATTGGCCCGTTTCAGCAGTTTGCGTGCAGCTTTTCCGCAGGAGCGCTGGAGATGGCGCTACTTCCTGAGATGCGCGAGCGGCACGTGGCCGGGGCCCTTGATGTTCTGCAGCACGAGCTGCGTGTGGACGTCGCGCACGCCGTCGAGCCGCATCAGCCGATGCATGACGAAGGCGTTGAGCTCGTCGACCGAAGGCACCATCACATGCAGCAGGAAGTCGTGGTCGCCGGTCATCGTCCAGCACGAGGACACCTCGTCCATGCGCTGCACCGCGGCAATGAATTTTTCCGGCGAGCCGTCGCTGTGGCTGACCAGGCGCACCTGGATGAACACCTCGACCATCAGGCCGACCGCGCGGCGGCTGATCACCGCGGCAAAGCCCTTGATGATGCCGGCATCCTGCAGCGCCTCGAAGCGCCGCGCGCATGGCGTCGTCGACAGGCCGATCTCTTGCGCCAGTTCGGAGACGGGCTTGCGCCCGTCGCGTTGCAGCACATCGAGCATCTTGATCTCGAAGTCGTCAAATTGAGGCATTTTCACTCCTCCGATCCGGATTGTGAGTGAATGTTATCCCGAATATCGCTGATGAGCCACCATCGGAACCAAATTGCCTCGGCAAATCCGGTTACCCTTCGGACACGTCTGCCATTGCCGATTTGCGAGGAGAAAAACCATGACGACGATGAGCGTTGCCGAATATGCCCGCGATTGCGCGGCGCAGGGGTTGCGCGGCGACTATTCGGTATGCCGTGCCGATTTCACCGTGGCCCAGGGCTATGACTACAGCGGCGAGGAACAGGCGGTGTGGCGCACATTGTGCGACCGCCAGACCAAGCTGACGCGCAAGCTCGCCCACCATTCCTATCTCGACGGTGTCGACAAACTCGGCCTGCTCGACCGCATTCCCGACTTCGAGGACGTCAGCACCAAGCTGCGCAAGCTGACCGGCTGGGAGATCGTTGCGGTGCCGGGCCTCATTCCCGCCGCCCCCTTCTTCGATCATCTCGCCAACCGCCGCTTCCCGGTCACCAACTGGCTGCGCACCAGGCAGGAGCTCGACTACATCGTCGAGCCGGACATGTTCCATGATTTCTTCGGCCACGTGCCGGTGCTATCGCAGCCGGTCTTCGCCGACTTCATGCAGATGTATGGCAAGAAGGCCGGCGACATCATCGCGCTCGGCGGTGACGAGATGATCACCCGGCTCTACTGGTACACGGCCGAATACGGCTTGATGCAGGAGGCCGGCCAGCCGTTGAAGGCCTTTGGCGCCGGCCTGATGTCGTCCTTCACCGAATTGCAGTTCGCCGTCGAGGGCAAGGACGCCCACCATGTGCCTTTCGATCTCGAAACGGTGATGCGCACCGGCTACGAGATCGACAAGTTCCAGCGCGCCTATTTCGTGCTGCCATCCTTCGACGCCTTGCGCGATGCTTTCCAGACGGCCGATTTCGAGGCGATCGTCGCGCGCCGCAAGGACCAGCCGGCACTCGACCCGGCGACGGTCTAAAACACAAAGCGCGTCGCATGAATCCGTTTCAACGCGACGCGCTTTGGACGCTTTGATCCCGCTGGGCTATTGCATGGCGGCGGGGTTCATCCACAGGAGCTCCCAGACGTTGCCGTCGGGGTCTTCGATGTGGCGGTTGAACATGAAGCCGAGGTCCTGCGCGGGGTTGGGATCGGCGCGGCCGCCGGCCGCGACGCCCTTCTCGATCGTGGCATTGACCTCGTCCTTGCTGCCGGCGGTGAGCGCGATCAGCATCTGGCTGTCACGCCTGGCGTCGCCGATCTGGCGGGTTGTGAACTGGCCGTAATGCTGGTGCGTCAGCAACATCACCCCGATCGCGTCGGAGAACATGATCGAGCTGACCTGGTCGTTCGAGAACTGCGGATTGAGCGTGCCGCCGATCGCGAGATAGAAGTTGGTCGCTGCCTGCAGATCGCGCACCGGCAGATTTATGAAGATCATCTTGGTCATCGGTCTAAGCCTTGCCTTCGTTGACAGGTACTAGTCAGTCCAGTACCGTTTCATGGCTACCATGAGAGAACGGTACCGTCTAGTACTGGTTGGAAGGGCGCAATGAAAACCGACGGTGAGACCAGATCGGCTCGCAAGGATCGTGAGATCATCCAGGCGGCCACGGCGGCGTTCATCAGCAAGGGTTATGACGGGACCAGCATGGAAGAAATCGCCACCAAGGCGGGGGCTTCCAAGCAGACCATCTACAAGCATTTCACCGACAAGGAGACGCTGTTCGGCGAAGTCGTTCTGTCAACCGCTACCCAGGTCAATGACATCATCGAGGCCGTGACGACGCTGCTTTCCGAGGCGAAATTCATGGAAGGCGGCCTGCAGCAGCTTGCCAGACGCCTGATAGCGGTTCTCATGGATGAAGAGTTGTTGAAGCTGCGACGCTTGATCATCGCCAACGCGGATCGAATGCCGCAGCTTGGCCGCGCTTGGTACGAAAAAGGTTTTGAGCGCATGCTTGCCTCGACGGCGTCCTGCTTTCAAAAGCTCACCAATCGAGGACTGTTACAAACAAGCGATCCCTATCTGGCAGCCAGCCATCTTTTTGGGATGCTTCTTTGGATCCCCATGAATGAAGCCATGTTCACGGGCGGCAACCGGCGCTCCAAGGCCGAACTGGAACGGCACGCGGATGCCTCAGTGGAGGCATTTCTGGCCGTCTACGGGGCCCAGCCGAAATAGTGCCGTTCCCCGCCGACGTTTGCGACAACGCCGCCGACATACCGCACCCAATCATCCAGGGGTGTCCGGCCCCTCGGCCTTCAGCCGCGCAAGCTGGGCACGCTGCAGGTCGAGCGCGGCGTTGACGAAGCGTGATATGGTCGCGAGCTCGGCGTCGCTGAAGGTGGCGATCACCTTTTCGCCCTCCTTGGCGATGGCGCCGTAATAGCGCGCCGACAGCTCCCGCGTCGCCTCGGTCGCTTCAATCACCACCTTGCGCCTGTCCTCGAGACTGCGCGTGCGCGTCAGCAGCCCGCGCGCCTCCAGCCGGTCGATCAGCGCCGTCACGGCGGCCGGCGTCAGGCCGGTCGCGGTCGCGATCGCGCCAGCCGATTGCGGGCCGCCATGGAGCAGCCCGATGCAATGGCGCTCGGCCACGTTCAGCCCGAGCCGCGTTCCCACCGCCTCGTCATAGGCCTGCGTGGCGTCCTGCCACTGCATCACGGCAACGCCGATCGCGGCCGCCATTTCGTCGCGATATCCGCTTGACGAATTTATTTCGACCATCTAACTATCAATCCGTCTAACATTTAGACTATCGCAGCAATATGCGGCGGCACTGCCGACAAGGCAAGGGCCGGCCGCCGACACGGAGTGAAAAATGAGCTCGATCGAACAACGTACCCCTCTCTCGCATGAGGACGAATTCAAATACGCCAAGCTGGCGATGGAATGGTACGGCTGGGGTTCCCCCATCGGCCTCGGCATCCTGCTCGTCGCGCTGGCCGCCGCGGCGGTACTGGTGCGCATCGCCATCTACGGCTTCTGAGCTGGAGCACGATGCCGCGCATCTGCCGGCGCCATCACTGGCGCCGGCTACCGTGGAATGTCAGACAGCGACCACCTTGCTCAGATGATCTCCCAGCCGGCAGGCCAGCGCGGTGATCGTCGTCGTCGGGTTGGCTTGACCGGATGTGCAGAACACTGAGGAGCCGCCGACATAGAGATTGTCCATGCCGTGCACCTTGCAGTTGGCGTCCACCACGCTTCTGGTGATGTCGGTGCCCATGCGTGTGCCGCCCATGTGATGGTGGCCGGCGGTCTCCTCGTCGGTCGGATAATCCTCGCTATTGGCAATCCAGTCCATGAGACGGACACGGCCGAGATTCTTCTCGATGAGCGTCGTGCCGAACAGCTTCAGGCCTTCGACAAGCGTGCGGCGCTCGAGCTCCGATTTCTTCCAGTGCATCTCGATGCGCGGCACGCCGGCATGGTCGACATCGGTCTTGGACAGCTCGATCCGGTTGGAGGCCAGCGGCGCCTGTTCCCAGGCGACGTAGAGCTGCGCCGCGCAGCGCAGGTTCTGGCTGAGCCGATAGGCGACCCATTCGGCCATGTCGGGCGCCGTGCAGGCGAGGTCGGCAATCACATGTTTGACGCCGGCATAGGGCGTCTCGATCAGCCTGATGCCGAAATTCATGATCCGCAGGCGCTCCATCGCGGCAAGCGTCGGCGAGAAGAAGGCCTCGTTGACGGCATCCACCTCGAACTCGCCATAGTCGGCAAGAATGGCATTGCCGCCCTCGAAGGTCGGGTGTTCCATCCAGTAGCTGCCAAGTGCCGTGGCGTTCGGGACCACGCCGCCATTGGAACGCTGGTTCGACCACAGAAGCAGCCGTGAATTCTCCAGCCCGCCGGTGCAGACGATGAAATAGTCGGCGCTGAAGGCGCCCGCGTCCTGGCCGTTGGACCATAGTTTGGCGCCGGTCACCCGTTTGCCGTCGCCGGCAAGCTCGGTGGCATAGGTGTTGAGCACGACGGCGATGTTGCGGCTCTTGTCGAGCTCGTCGGCGAATTTCTCGCCGAAGCGCACCGCCGGGCTCTTGATCAGCTGCACCCAGCGAATGTCGTCCGAGATCGGCACATCAGGCCGGAAATCAGGAAGTTCGAGGATATCGTGCACCTCCGGCAGATAGGGCTCGATGTCGGTGCGTCGGATCGGCCAGCCTGTGTCGGGTGCCCAGGCCTTCGGCTCGAAATCCTGCTTGTCGAGCACGCGGCACCAGCCGGCCCAATGGTTGGAGCTGCCGCCCATATACCGCAGCCGGGTGATGTCGAGGTCGAAATAGAAATCGCCGACCGTGGTGCCGCGGTAGAAATCCTGCGACTCGTCGCTGAACTCGCGCGAGCCGGCCTCCAGCACCACGACGGGGATGCCGGCGGCGCCCAGCTTGCGGGCAATGGTGGTGCCGGCCGGACCCGAACCGAGGATGCAGACTTTGGGTTTGAAGTTGGCGGCGAGATACGCCTCATGACTGTCGAAGATCATGCCAGGTCGCTCCGCTTCAGGATCCAGCCATTGACCTCGACGATCTCATTCGGGTCGGCCGGTGACGGATCGGCCCTTGAAGGACCGGCACGGGCCGCGTCGGCTTCAGGCAGCTTGCGGAACAAGGACAAGGCAGGCAGGGCGATCAGCGCCTGCACGAGCGTGCGGCGCGACATTTTCTTGAAGAAGCACATGCCGGGTCTCTCGGATAAGGGCCTCGATGCGCGCATGACATTCCCCAAACGGCACACGCATCGTCACAGACGCCAGTATCGTGCCAAGCCCGGCCCCAAGGCGTGAAAAGGCGGGCAAGTGCTACAACCGAATGCAAACAGGGTTAGAAATTCCTTAACGGGCGAGGTGTGCCCGACCGGCCGGCTCACGCGGCCGCGGAAATGTCCGTATCGAGGATCGTCAGGTTGCGGCCGCCATGCTTGGCCTGGTAGAGGCGCCGGTCCGCGGCGCGCATCAAATCCGATACGTTGACGTCCTCGCCGCACACGGTGCCGCCGATGCTGACGGTCAGCGGAATGGTCCGTTCGTCCACCGGCCGGAAGCGGATCAGCTCGACCTCTCGGCGAATGCGCTCGGCGACACGCTTGGCTTCCTGCTCGGTGGCGCCGACCAGAAAGGCGCCGAACTCCTCGCCGCCGATGCGGCCAAGCACGTCGCCGCTGCGCACGCCGCGCTCGATGGCGCTGGCGATCAGCAGCAGCGCGTCGTCACCGGTCAGGTGGCCGAAACTGTCATTGATCTTCTTGAAATGGTCGGCGTCGATGATCAGCAGCGCGCCGCGGTCGGACTTGCGCCGCGAACCGTCCAACGCGGCAAAGAAGCTTTCCCGGTTGAGCATGCCGGTCATGTCGTCGCGGCTGGCCTTCTCCGACAGGCGGCGGTGCGCGGCTGCAAGCTGGGCGTGTGCCCGGGCCAGTTCGCGGTGCGCGTTCTTCAGCCTGTCGCTCTGCCAGAAGGTGCTGGCGCAGGCCGCCCATGCAAGCACCAGCGGACAGAGCGTCGAACTCAGCCAGATCGTTCGGCTGATCGGGAATCCCAAGGCCGGAACGATGATCAGCGTCAGAACAAGCGAGGCGGCGACGGAGGCGAAAGCGATAGCGGCGGATTTCAGAATGATGCTGTTCATCGCGGGCTCCCCACAGGACTTTCTCTGTGCCAGCAAGCCCTGAAGGCCACCTTTCCCGGTTGCATAAAATTTGAATCTTGCGGCCATTTCTGCCACCAAAAGCGCGTGGAAGTTGTGGATAAAGTCCATTTCAGAATCCGCGTTTCATGCCATAAGGAGCGCATGACCACGCAGCCTGACCCCGCCCGCTTCGCCCATGTCACCGACTGGGTGTTCGACCTCGACAACACGCTCTATCCGCATCATTCGAATCTGTTCTCGCAGATCGACGTCAAGATGACCGCCTATGTCGGGGAGCTGCTGTCGCTGCCGCGCGAGGAGGCGCGCAAGCTGCAGAAGGAGCTTTATCGCGAATATGGCACGACGCTGAACGGGTTGATGGCGCGCCACGGCATCGATCCCGACGATTTCCTCGAGAAGGTGCATGACATCGACTATTCATGGCTGGTGCCCGACCCTGTCCTGGGCACCGCTATCCGCCAGCTTCCCGGCCGCAAGTTCATCTTCACCAATGGCGACCGCCGGCATGCCGAGCGCACCGCGCGCCAGCTCGGCATCCTCGACCATTTCGACGACATCTTCGATATCGTCGCCGCCGGCCTCAATCCCAAGCCCGCGCGCCAGACCTACGAGAAGTTCGCCGAGCTGCATGCCGTTACCGGCCACAATGCGGTGATGTTCGAGGACCTCGCCCGCAACCTGGAGGTGCCCAAGGCGCTGGGCATGACCACCGTGCTCGTCGTGCCGCGCAATTTCGAGCCGACCTTCGCCGAGATCTGGGAACGCGACCCCACGCAGGAAGACGACGTCGATTTCGTCACTGACGATCTGGCGGGGTTTTTGACCGCGATTGTGGAGAGGGAGTAGGGGAATTGAAGAACTGAAGAATTGGAGATTTGATCGGGAATGCGGGGGCCACGATCCTCCTCAATTCCTCAATTCCTCAATTCTCGAGTTCCCCAACTCCTCCCTCACTCCCCCAACTTGTAGAACCGGCTGACAATCCCCCAGGCCTCGTCGGCGGTGTCGACGAAATCGATGATGTCCTGGTCGCCGGGGCTGATCGTGCCTTGCTCGGCGAGGAAGTCGAGGTTGATCGCGCGTTTCCAGAACGATTTGCCGAACAGGATCACCGGCACGCGCTCCATGCGTCCGGTCTGGATCAGCGTCAGCGTCTCGAAGAACTCGTCCATCGTGCCGAAGCCGCCGGGAAACACCGCCACCGCCTTGGCGCGCATGACGAAGTGCATCTTGCGGATGGCGAAATAGTGGAAGTTGAAACACAGCTCCGGCGTCACATAGACGTTCGGCGCCTGCTCATGCGGCAGCACGATGTTGAGTCCGATCGACGGCGCGCCGACATCGTCGGCGCCGCGATTTCCCGCTTCCATCACGCCGGGGCCGCCGCCGGTCACCACTACATATTCGCGGTAGTATGAGGCGGCCGATTGCCGCGAGCACAGGCGGGCGAATTTGCGCGCCTCCTCGTAATATTTGCTGTTTTCCTCGAGGTTCTTCTTCTGCGTCTCGTTCTTGGCCGCCCAGGCCACGCCGCCGGGTTCCGGCAGGCGCGCGCCGCCGAACAGGATCACCGTCGAACGGATGCCGCGCTCGGCCAGGATCATTTCCGGCTTCAAGAGTTCGAGCTGCAGCCGCACCGCGCGCAATTCGCGCCGCGTCATGAAGTCGGGATCGTTCCAGGCAAGCCGGTAGGTCTCGGCCCGCGTCTGCGGCGTGTCCGGCACGCTTTTCGACCGCTCCAGATCCTCGTCCGAATGCGGCAGCGGCGTCCACCCCGCCTTTTCCATAGGTGTCATCAAATTACCCGTCCAGATTTCCTTGACTGCGCCGTCCCATGACGCAGGTGCGATTGACCCTCACTGAGCCTTAACATAAGCAGGTTCCGCAAACGTGTCCGGCGGTTTTGCGACAAGAACCTGCTTATGCAAAGACCCAGGCAGGCGAAGCACGCCCAGGGTCCACGCGACTTCAAAACAGGTTAAGGCGCGGCCCCTTAACAGCTTGGTAATGGAGCGAATTCATGTCGAAGCCCGATCTGGCGAGCCTCGAAAAGACCATCGAGAAGGCCTTCGACGAACGCGATACGATTTCGACCGCGACCCGCGGCGAGACGCGCGACGCCATCCAGGCCGCGCTCGACCTGCTCGACCGCGGCACGGCGCGCGTCGCCGAGCGCCAGGCCGACGGCACGTGGCAGGTCAACCAGTGGCTGAAGAAGGCCGTTCTGCTCTCCTTCCGGCTCAACCCGATGGAGATCATCAAGGGTGGCCCGGGCCAGGCCGTCTGGTGGGACAAGGTGCCGTCCAAGTTCGATGGCTGGAGTGCGGTCGATTTCGAGAAGGCAGGCTTCCGCGCCGTGCCGTCGTCGATCGTGCGCCGTTCCGCCTATGTCGCGCCGGGCGCCGTGCTGATGCCATCCTTTGTCAATGTCGGCGCCTATGTCGATACGGGGACCATGGTCGATACCTGGGCCTCGGTCGGCTCCTGCGCCCAGATCGGCAAGAACGTGCATCTGTCGGGTGGCGTCGGCATTGGCGGCGTGCTCGAGCCGATGCAGGCCGGCCCCACCATCATCGAGGACAATTGCTTCATCGGCGCGCGTTCGGAAGTCGTCGAGGGCTGCATCGTGCGCGAAGGCTCGGTGCTCGGCATGGGCGTGTTCATCGGCCAGTCGACCAAGATCGTCGACCGCGCCACCGGTGAGATCTTCTACGGCGAAGTGCCGCCCAATTCGGTGGTCGTCGCCGGCTCGCTGCCGGGCAAGCCTTTGCCGAACAACGAGCCGGGGCCTAGCCTCTACTGCGCCGTCATCGTCAAGCGCGTCGACGCCAAGACCCGGTCCAAGACCTCGATCAACGAATTGCTGCGCGATTGATCTTTCCGCAAAGCGGGCGCACCTTCCGCCGGCGCGACAATCCGTCGCGCTGGTTCAACATGGAGGGGTGACATGGACTGGAAATATCTGCTGACAAGTTTCGACGGCCGCATCAATCGCGCCAAGTTCTGGGCCGGCATCGGCGTGTTCATCGTTATCGGCATCGTCGCCTTCATTCTCGACTCGATCCTTGGCACGCGTTTCACCACCAGCAGCGGCGCTCAGGTCGGCATCATCGGCATCCTCTTCGCGCTGGCATCGATCTATTTCGCTATTGCCCTCTACGCGAAACGCTGGCACGACCGCGACAAGTCGGGCTGGTGGACGCTGATTGGCCTCGTACCTGTCATCGGCGGCATCTGGCTGCTGGTCGAACTCGGCATCCTCCAAGGCACCAGCGGTGCCAATCAATACGGACCGGACCCGCTTGCCTGACAGTCCAAATCTCACCTGGCTTTTCTTCAAGACATCGGGCCGCGTCAGCCGCGCGGCCTATTTTCTTGGTGGCCTGCTCGTCGCCATTATCCAGGCCTTCCCGCTCTACCGCTTCACGCTGGTGCCGGAAGGTTCGGCTGAGGGCAATATGTGGTCGTTCATCTTCTTCATCGCTTTCATTGCCTCGCTATGGTCGAACATCGCGCTGGCGGTGAAGCGGCTGCACGACCTCGACAAGCCGGGCATTGCCGCGCTGATCCTGTTCGTACCGGTCGTCTCGATCGTCGCCTTTCTTGTGTTGTGCCTGTTTCCAGGGCAGCCTGGGCCCAACCGCTATGGCCGGCGCACCAACGAGCCGGCGCAACGCTAGAGCCGGATGATTTCAGGTCGAATCGACCTGAAATCTGAATCCGTCTCTAAATCAAAGAGATAGAGCATGATGTCGTCCGAAAACCGCTTCACACTTTTCGGCATCATGCTCTGAGGGCCGATCGGACATGCGCTACCGCACGCTTGATCCGAAACTGATCATCGAGACCGCCGAACGGCTTGAGGAGCGCGTTGCGGAACGGTTTCCCCAGGCCGGGCTGCGCGGCGTCGCCGCCGAACTGGTGTCGCTGTCACGCGATCTGGCCAAGGCGGCCCAGGCGCTCGAAGCGCCGATCTGGTGGCTGCGCGGGCTCATCATCGCCGCCGTCCTCGCCGGCGCGTTGATCTTCCTGTTCGTCGGCACCATCCTGCCGCTCATTCACATCTCCCAGGCTGACGATGCGGTGCAGTCGGTGCAAGGCATCGAAGCCACGATCAACATGATCATCCTTGCCGTGCTCGGCCTGCTGGCGCTGATCCGCACCGAGGAGCGCATAAAGCGCAAGCGGGTGTTTCGCCAGCTGCACGGCCTGCGCTCGCTGATCCATGTCATCGACATGCACCAGCTGACCAAGGATCCGGCGGCGCTCTCGGCCGATTTCAAGCCGACGGCGCATTCCCCGGCCCGCATCACCAATGCCGCCGATCTCGCTCGCTACCTCGATTATTGCTCCGAAATGCTGTCGATCACCGGTAAGATCGCCGCGCTGTTCGCGCAGTCGGTCAATGACAATGTCGTCATCGACGGCGTCAATGACATCGAGAACCTGGCGTCCAACCTGTCGCGCAAGATCTGGCAGAAGATCACGCTGATCGAGAGGCACCCGGCGGCACGACCTGTTCCGGCGCCAGGCCGGGCGGGCCAAGCCGCGCCGCTTCCGCCGCGCGCACCAAAGCGGTAACGCTTTTCAAGAGCGGCGCCGGCGTCCCCGTCTTTTCGGCGAGGCCGAGCACCGCGCCTTGCAGCTCGCCGATTTCCGTCGGCCGGCCGCGCTGCAGATCGTCCCACATCGACGAGCGTGCCTGAGGGTCGATCGCCAGCATGCGCCGCGCCAGCCGTTTGAACAGCCAGTCCGGCAGCCGGAGCACTTTCGGCAGCAGCGCCGGCCGCGGTCCGGCGATCCGCGCCGGCGCGATGCCGGAGGCTTTCATCGCCCGCAGCGCCTCGTCGATCTGGCCGGCCAGGATCAGCCGCCAGCGCCGATCGGCGAGTTCGCTCGCCAGCGGCAGGTCCGACAATGCCACCAGAGCGTTGTTGAGGTTCATCAAAAGCTTGCCCCACAGCACGGCCTTCATGTCGCCATGCGTCTCTACCGCCAGCCCTTCGACATCAAGAAGACTGGCGACATCGAGAAGGCCGGCGACATCGAGACGGCCGGCAGGGCCGCCATCCTCGATCATCACCTTGCCGTCGCTGGCGCGGTGGACGCGCAGCGGCAGCTCGCCGTCAGGCGATTGCACCACATTGAACGGCACCATGCCGGCCAGCACGGTGCGCAGGCCAGACCCGGCGCGCAGCCTGTCGGCATTGTCGACGCCGTTCTGCAGGCTGACCACCACCGCGTCGGGTCGGGCATGGGCCTCGATCAGCGCCGCCATCGCCTGCGTCGCGCCGCTCTTGACGGTCACCAGGATCACATCCGCCTGCGGCAGAGCGACGGCGGGATCGGCGGTGATCCCGAGCGCGTCAGGCTTGACCAGGCGATCGCGGCCTTCAAGGTCGCTGACGCGCAATCCGCCTTGCCGCAGCGCTGCCTCGATGCGCGGCCGGGCCAGCAGCACAACCGGCCGCCCGGCAAGCGCCAGGCAGCCGCCGACATAGCAGCCGATGCTGCCGGCGCCGGCGATGACGATCCGTTTTTCCCCGTCTGCCATCTCTTGCTCCGCACCGGCCCGACTATACGACATGAAAACCATAATGTCGGCGGCATCGTCTGCCATTGCGCTGGCTCCTATGTCTGCCCGTGACAGGCCCTCAGCTTTCGACTATCGCTTTTGCCATGACGCTGCCGACCGATCCCACCGCCAACCTCGCCGCCCTTATCCGTTGCGCCTCAGTGACACCAGCCGAAGGCGGTGCGCTGAGCGCCCTGGAAACGATGCTGAAACCGCTCGGCTTCCTGGTCGACCGGCCGGTCTTTTCGGAAGACGGCACGCCCGACATCGAGAACCTCTATGCAAGGCGGTCCGGCAACGGCCCGCATCTGATGTTCGCCGGCCATACCGATGTCGTGCCGGTCGGCGACGAGGCCGCCTGGACGCATCCGCCTTTCGCCGCCGAGATCGCCAATGGCGAGATGTATGGCCGTGGCGCCGTGGACATGAAGGGCGGCATCGCCTGTTTCATCGCGGCGATAGCGCGCCATGTCGAGAAGCATGGCGGCCCCAAGGGCTCGGTCTCGCTGCTGATCACCGGTGACGAGGAAGGCCCGGCCATCAACGGCACGGTCAAGCTGCTCGAATGGGCGGCTTCCAGGGGCGAGAAATGGGATGCCTCGATCGTTGGCGAGCCGACCAACCCGGATGCGCTGGGCGACATGATCAAGATCGGCCGGCGCGGTTCGCTGTCCGGTTCGGTCACCGTCAACGGCCGCCAGGGCCATGCCGCCTATCCGCAGCTTGCCGACAATCCGGTGCGCGGTCTGATCGGCTTGGTCGACGCCTTGCTGCATCCCGTCTTCGACAAGGGAACCAGGGATTTCCAGCCGACCAATCTGGAGGTCACCTCCATCGATGTCGGCAATCCGGCCACCAATGTCATCCCGGCGAAGGCGACCGCGACCTTCAACATCCGCTTCAACGACACCTGGACGGCCGAGACCGTCCAGGCCGAAATCCACAACCGGCTCGACCAGGCGGCCAAGCGCAAGAAGTACCGACCGGGCAAGAAGGCGCCGGTCGACTACGACCTTGTCTGGCGCGACGGGCCAAGCCATGTCTTCCTGACCCGCGACGACAAGTTGGTCGACACACTTGCCGGCTCGATCAAGGCGGCGGTCGGCAAGGAGCCGACATTGTCGACCTCCGGCGGTACGTCGGATGCGCGGTTCATCAAGGATTACTGCCCGGTGGTCGAGTTCGGTCTGGTCGGCAAGACCATGCATATGGTCGACGAGCGCGTCGCCCTTGCCGATCTCGAAACGCTGACGCGGATCTACCAGTGCTTCATCGAAGACTGGTTCGGACAGGGCTGAGCAGCATGCTTTCGGCGGATGAAACCCAAGCTTCGTTGACCGGTGCCTGGCGGCTTATGCTCGGCAAGGCCGACGGCCTGCGCCTGCTCGACCTGTCGGCCGACGGTTTCTGGAATTCCTTCTTCGCCATCGTCGTTGCCGCGCCGGCGCTGATCGTGGGCTGGGTCGGCATCGCCAACGAGATCGGCGATCCCAACGCCTTCGTGGGCCGTTTCGGCATGCTGGTGCGCCTGGCGACGGTCGACATCGGCTCCTGGGTGCTGCCGCTGGTCGTGCTTGCCCTGGTCGCGCCGCGCGCCGGCATTGGCGGGCGCTTCGTCCACTATGTCGTCGCCAGCAACTGGGCCTCGGCCATCACTGCCTGGCTCATGCTGCCCTCGGCGCTGATCAGGCTTTTCCTGTCGTCGGCAAGCCAGGTCTCGAGCCTTGTGTCGCTGCTGCTGTTCGCCTTGTCGATGGCGCTGACCTGGCGCATGACCAATGCCACGATCGGCAAGGGTGCGGCGGTCGGCACCGCCGTTTTCGTCGGCATGTTCATCGCTTCGCTGCTGGTGTTGTTCGGGCTGCAGATGCTGCTTGGCATCACCGTGCCGGACGATATCGGGGCCCAGAGCCTTTCCGGACCGTTTCCGGGGTTGGAGCCTGCCGGGCTCTGAATAGGGCCTACCGGTTCTTTTCGGAATAGAGCCTTCGGACTCTATTCCGGACAGAGCTTCTGCACTCTGTTCAGGGATAATCGACGCCAATGAGAAAAAGCCCGTCGGGCGGCGCCACCTGGCCGCAGGCGGCGCGGTCGCGCGCTTCGAGCGCTGCCTTGAGGTCGGCCTCGGTCCAGCCGCCATCGCCGACGCGCTTGAGCGAGCCGACCATGGAGCGCACCTGGTTGTGCAGGAAGGAACGGGCCGAGGCTCTCACCTCGATCATGTCGCCAGCCCGGCTCACATCGAGCCGTTCCAGCGTCCGGACCGGGCTGTTGGCCTGGCACTGGGTCGAACGGAAGGTGGTGAAGTCATGCCGGCCGAGCAGGATTTTTGCTGCCTCGTGCATGGCGCCGGCGTCGAGCCGCTTCGGCACCCACCACACCTTGCCCTTTTCCAGCGCCGCGGGCGCGCGGCGGTTAAGGATGCGGTAGAGATAGTGGCGGCCGGTGGCCGAGAAGCGCGCGTCGAAATCGTCGGGAACCATCGCCGCCTTCAGGATGGCGACATGCGCGCCGGCTGCCTGCAGGTGGGCGTTGACGGCATCGCGCACCTTGTCGCCAGGCCATGGCTTGGCCAGGTCGACATGCGCCACCTGGGCGGTCGCATGCACGCCGGCATCGGTGCGGCCGGCGGCGCGCAGCCGCACCGCCTCGCCGCAGAATTTCTCGATCGCCTGCTCGATCGTCTGCTGCACCGAAGGCTGGTCGGCCTGGTGCTGCCAACCGGCAAACAGGTTGCCGTCATATTCGATGTCGAGGCGAAAACGCGGCATTTGCGGCTAGAGCTCTCGCCTTGAGCAATTCCAGGAAAAGTGTGAAACGGTTTTCCGTCCGGAATTGCGTTAAAACCCTGAGCAATTCCAGGAAAAGTGTGAAACGGTTTTCCGTCCGGAATTGCGTTAAAACAACGAGATAGAGCAGGTCACCGTTTCCGTGAAACGGTGGACTGCTCTACGCGGCGAGAGCGGTGAAGGCGGAAGCGTAGACCAGGCTGCCGGCCTCCGGAGCGTCGCCCCAGGCCAGCGCCTGCAGCGCCTCGCCTTGATATTCGCTCTCGAACTTCTCGGCCCGCGCATGGCTATAACCGAACCGGCCGTAATAGGCCGGGTCGCCCAGCACCACCGCCAGCGTCTCGCCGGCATCCCTGAGGCGGATATGCGCCTCGCGGATCAGCGCGCCGCCAATGCCGCTGCCGTGAAACGAAGGCTCCACCGCCAGCGGCGCCAGCGCCACGGCCGCGAAGCTCTTGCCGCCATTCTGGACGAACAGCCGCGAAAACAGGATATGGCCGACCACCTGGCCGTCTTCTTCCGCCACCAGTTCGACGACGGCGTCGCCGCCGGTCACCAGCGCGTCGACCAGCCCGGCCTCCGCCTGCTGGCCGAAGGCGTGTTCCTCGACGAGGCGAATTGCCTCGCGATCCCGCGGCGTTGCCGCGCGTATCGACATCATGCTCATGAGAACTTCATTCCTTTTACGATCTTGGCTCCGCGCAAGAATTCCGACGCGGCGGCGGGCTTTCCGCCCGCGCGTTGAACTTCGACCAGCCTGATCGCGCCTGCCCCGCAGGCGACCGTCAGCCGGTCATCGAGAATTCCTCCCGACTCGCCCAAACCTTCCGAAAGCGACAGGCCTTCGGACAGCGTCGAGCGAAGCAGTTTCAGCCGTTCCATGCGGCCGCCAATGTCTATTTCGGACCAGGCGCCGGGAAAGGGCGACAGGCCGCGAAGATGGTTGTGGACCTCGGCCGCAGGCCGCGTCCAGTCCACCCGCGTCTCGGATTTATCTATTTTTCTGGCGTAAGTCACCCCTTCCGCCGCTTGCGCGGTAAATGTCAGGGTGTTCCCCTCCAGCCGCGCCAGCGCTTCCACCATCAGGGCAGCACCGACGCGCATCAACCGATCATGCAGATCGCCGGCTGTCATATCGGGTTCGATGGTGCATTTTTCAAGCAATCCCACCGGTCCGGTGTCCAGCCCCTCTTCCATGCGCATTACCATCATGCCGCTTTCCAGGTCACCAGCCATGATGGCGCGCTGGATGGGGGCGGCACCGCGCCAGCGCGGCAAAAGCGATGCGTGGCCGTTGATGCAGCCAAGCCGGGGCGCATCGAGAATTGGCTTCGGCAGCAGCAAACCATAGGCGACGACCACGGCGATATCGGCTTGCAGGGCGCTGAACGCCGCCTGCTCGGCCTCGCCCTTGAGAGATGTCGGCGTGCGCACCGCGATGCCCAGCCGCTCGGCCTCGCGCTGCACCGGCGACGGCGTCAGCTCCAGCCCGCGCCGGCCGCCGGCGCGCGGCGGCTGCGTGTAGACGGCGGAAATCTCATGTCCGGCCTCGGCGATCGCGCGCAGCGTCGGCACCGAAAACTCCGGCGTGCCCATGAAGATGACGCGCAGGGGCATGTTCCCCTATCCCACCAGCTTGCCCGGCGCCTTGTCCTTGGCGAGCTTCTTGAATTTCTTCACCACCATGTCGCGCTTCAGCTTCGAGATATGGTCGATGAACAGCACGCCGTTGAGATGGTCGATCTCGTGCTGCAGGCAGGTCGCCATCAGCCCCTCGGCCTCCATCTCCTGCAACTTGCCGTCGCGGTCGAGATATTTCACGCGAACGGAAGCCGGGCGTTCCACCTCGGCGTAATAGTCGGGAATCGACAGGCAGCCTTCCTCGTAGACCGAGCGCTGATCGGCGCTTTCCAGGATCTCCGGGTTGATGAAGACATGCGGCGCCGGCGTTTCGTCTTCCTTGGCGAGATCGATCACCAGCATGCGCAGCGGCTCGCCGATCTGGATTGCCGCCAGCCCGATGCCGGGCGCGTCATACATGGTCGCCAGCATGTCGTCGGCCAGTTTGCGCAAAGGCGCATCGACGCGCTCCACCGGCTTGGAAACCTGGCGCAGGATGGGATCGGGAAGGATGATGAGCGGCTTGATCGGCATGGCGTCCCACGTAAGACGTCCAGCGAAAAGCGTCAACCGGTGGAGCTGAGTATCGTTCACGTTTTGATCTGTGCCAGCCCACCGAATCGGCTATGCTGTCCACATGAATGATCTGAGCACCATCCTTTCGCAGCCCGTCGCACGGCTTGGCGCCTCGACAATCACGCTGGGCCACGCCCTGGCCTTCGGCGCCTTGTTGTTTCTCGGCCTGTTCGTGGCGCTGGTCGTCGCGCTGTGGCGGTCGGCCAAGGCGCGCGCGATCGCTGCCGCGGAAGCCGCCGACCATGCCCGCGACGCCGAGGCGCGGATGGCCGGCATCTTGCAAAGCCAGGCCGAGATGCAGGGCCGCATGGGCGCCATCGCCGAAGTGTTCGGCGCGCGCCAGGCGGAGCTGACGCAGTCGATCGGCCAGCGCCTCGACGCCATGACCGGCCGCCTCGGCCAGACCATGACCGAGCAGACCAAATCGACGCATGAGAGCCTGGCCAAGCTGCAGGAGCGGCTGGCCATCATCGATGTCGCGCAAGGCAACATCCAGTCGCTCGCCGGCCAGGTCGTGCAGCTGCAGGCGATCCTCTCCAACAAGCAGACGCGCGGCGCCTTCGGCCAGTCGCGCATGGAGGCGATCGTCGCCGACGGCCTGCCGCATGGCGCTTATGAATTCCAGGCGACGCTGTCGAATGGCAGCCGGCCCGATTGCCTGGTGAAGATGCCGAACGGCGCGCCCTCGCTGGCCATCGATGCCAAGTTCCCGCTGGAAGCCTGGAATGCCATCCGCGCCGCCGACGGCGCCGATCTGCAGAAGGTCGCGTCCCAGGCCTTCCGCCGCGACATCGAGATCCATGTCCGCGATATCTCGGAAAAATACCTGATCCAGGGCGAGACGCAGGACACCGCCTTCATGTTCGTGCCGTCGGAATCGGTGTTCGCCGAAATCCACGAGAATTTCGAGGCGATCGTCCACAAGGCGCACCGCGCCCGCGTCGTCATCGTCTCGCCGTCGCTGCTGATGCTGTCGATCCAGGTCATCCAGGCGATCCTCAAGGATGCCCGCATGCGCGAACAGGCGCATCTGATCCAGGGCGAGGTCATCCGGCTGATGGAGGATGTCGCGCGCGTCGACGAGCGCGTGCGCAAGTTGCAGGTGCATTTCGGCCAGTCGGCCAAGGACATCGACGATATCCTGGTCTCGACATCGAAAGTGACCAAGCGCGGCCAGAAGATCGAGGCGCTGGAGTTCGGCGCGCAGGCCGATGGCGATGCCGGCCCGGAGACGCCGTCACGGGCGCCCGCGGCGAAACTCGAGCCCGGACCGCGCGCTGCCGATTCAAAGACCGGGCAGCTCAGGCTGCGGGTCGTCGAAGGCGACGACTAGCCGGTAAGGCCATTAGTAATCTTCCCCTCTTATCGCCTTCGCTCTCAATCTGTAACCAAGCGTTGCATCTACTATTTTCTCCACAATAGCCTTTGCATCGTGATCTTTCGTAACATGAACCTGAAGTTTCTTCGCCAAATCGACCAATTTTACCTTACTGTCGTATCGGGCAGAAATGATATTCTCCAGCTCATCCCTAGATTCAAAATTGGAAAACTCCCTGTATAACTCGTCATTTTCGACGTTTATCCTGTGGCCGTATTTCCCTCTACTCAGTTCTGCAGCTTGTTTACCTCTGTCAAAAGAAGTAGATAGCCTCGATTTGAGGTCTGTCTCCGAAAGCTTATAGATACGGAAAAGATATTCCGTATCGCCATTTTTCACAGCCTCGGAAAGACGCCGCAATATAGCTGCGGTCATAGTGGAAATTGAAGGATTTTTTGCCATCTCATACCAAGCCGATGCTACCCGCAAATTCCGTAGTGACCTCTTCCAGCCCCTCAACCACACTCCGGTATGTTCCACCGGAGTGGCTCTGTAGAACTACCGGAACGCCGGATTCCGGAGCGCTGGCGAAAAGCGTATCATTTCGCTTTATATAAGAGGTAAAAACGGTCAGCCCACTCTGCCGTCTAACTTGCTGCATATAGGTCTGTTGCGCAGAAATAGGGGCCTCCGAGCGCTCCTGAATCATATTGAAAACAATACCGATGGTGGCAGGCTGTATCTCTTCAGTAACTGCCGGTCCTTCCTTAGCGTAGTCGTTGTAATCGGCTACGAGGCTGGCGACGTTTCGTATCAAATAGTCTATTCCAAGAGTGCTTAAATAATCAGGCCTAGTGGGAACAAGAATATAATCACTGGCAACTATCGCAGTTTTCGTCACAATATTGAAATTTGGCGGGCAGTCTATCAAAACTACATCATAGGCATCGTCTTCCATTTCCGCAAGACCGTCAGCTAATCTTCTGTGCACCCTAATAAAATTTTGCTTTGATTGGCGCATATTGGCACCACCCAAAAGGGTTGCCAGCTCCAGGTCAACATTTATCAGACCTAGATGCGAGCATATTATGTCGATATTGCCCCGCCCAGCCAAGGCGACCTTCACTCGCGAGGGGGCATATATCAATTTTGTTATGTCGAAGTTCTTCCCTTCCAACAAGCTGTCAAAAGACTCCTTGATTGTCCTTCTTTCAGCGAAATTTTTCTCCCAATCGGCGGGTCTAATAAACGAAAACGTGAGGTTTGTTTGGGGATCCAAATCAATAATTAGTATCTTCTTCCCCCTCATAGCCAACTCAGCAGCTATATTGGCTGTGACCGTAGTTTTTCCGACGCCGCCCTTATAGTTGATGACGGATACAATTTTCATCTCAAGCCTCCCCGTTTCGATTTTCCCGCCGCCACTCGATACTATGTACGTCCCCAAATCTAGGTGGAGTCGGGACTTTTTTTGTGTGCAAGTGCCGTTCTAGCCTGCACTCTGTCGAAGCATGTGGGATACGCCTCATTCCGAGGATCGATATCCGTCGCTAGGATAGTTGAGGGTTAATGGCGAGGGAAATTCGTCGACCGCTACTACTGATCCTCGATGGTCGTCACGCCTTGAAATTTCAGCAGCCAATGCCGTCGCTGCTGTTGCTGTCGTGCGCAAGCTGCAGGTGCATTTCGGCCAGTCGGCCAAGGACATCGACGATATCCTGGTCTCGACATCGAAAGTGACCAAGCGCGGCCAGAAGATCGAGGCGCTGGAGTTCGGCGCGCAGGCCGATGGCGATGCCGGCCCGGAGACGCCGTCACGGGCGCCCGCGGCGAAACTCGAGCCCGG
>NZ_NSFV01000006.1:2500-7500 GCF_002295115.1 Mesorhizobium sp. WSM4311
ACATCGTAAAGAGAAGATTTGTTCGAACTTCATGGGCCGCAAGGTCTCGTGATTTGTCGCAAGGGACGCTCAATCCCTTGCATATGATGGGTTTGCCTAACCGCACCCTCGAACCGATCTCGAGAAGCTGGTCTTTTTGTGCCAATGACATCGAATTGGATCCCGCACAGGATCCGATTCAGGCGACAATCCTTCGGATTGCGCGGATGCCAACCCCGTAAGGGCGAGGCTGAAGCGACAATCCCTTCGAGATTGCGCAGGTGGGCATTGGCAATGAGAACGATCAAGTGTCTTAAGGGCAATTGGTGGATGCCTTGGCATGCACAGGCGATGAAGGACGTGATACGCTGCGATAAGCTACGGGGAGGTGCGAATACCCTTTGATCCGTAGATTTCCGAATGGGGAAACCCACCTAAGGTGCTTGGAAAATCAGAGCGGCAGGGTGACTTGCCGCTGTGGTTTCCAAGTATCTGTTATAGGTAACTTATCCTGAATACATAGGGATAAAGTGGCGAACGCGGGGAACTGAAACATCTAAGTACCCGTAGGAAAGGACATCAACCGAGACTCCGGAAGTAGTGGCGAGCGAACCCGGACCAGGCCAGTGGCGATTGAGAGACAAGCGGAACCTTCTGGAAAGTAGGGCCATAGTGGGTGACAGCCCCGTACGCGTAATGCAATCAATCGTCCTCGAGTAAGGCGGGACACGTGAAATCCTGTCTGAAATTGGGGGGACCACCCTCCAAGCCTAAGTACTCGTGCATGACCGATAGCGAACTAGTACCGTGAGGGAAAGGTGAAAAGCACCCCGACAAGGGGAGTGAAAGAGTACCTGAAACCGATTGCCTACAAACAGTGGGAGCCCGCAAGGGTGACCACGTACCTTTTGTATAATGGGTCAGCGACTTAGTGTGACGAGCAAGCTTAAACCGCTAGGTGTAGGCGCAGCGAAAGCGAGTCTGAACAGGGCGTTCAGTTCGTCGCATTAGACCCGAAACCGAGTGATCTAGCCATGAGCAGGTTGAAGGTAAGGTAACACTTACTGGAGGACCGAACCCATAACTGTTGCAATAGTTCGGGATGACTTGTGGCTAGGGGTGAAAGGCCAATCAAACTCGGAAATAGCTGGTTCTCCGCGAAATCTATTTAGGTAGAGCGTCGACCGAATACCCCAGGGGGTAGAGCACTGGATGGGCTAGGGGTCCTCACCGGATTACCAAACCTAACCAAACTCCGAATACCTGGGAGTACTAGTCGGCAGACACACGGCGGGTGCTAACGTCCGTCGTGAAAAGGGAAACAACCCTGACCTACAGCTAAGGTCCCCAAGTTATGGCTAAGTGGGAAAGGATGTGAGGATCCCAAAACAACCAGGATGTTGGCTTAGAAGCAGCCATCATTTAAAGAAAGCGTAACAGCTCACTGGTCTAAATAAGGGTCTTTGCGCCGAAAATGTAACGGGGCTAAAGCCATACACCGAAGCTTAGGGTTCGTGAGCAATCACGAGCGGTAGCGGAGCGTTCTGTAAGCTGATGAAGCCATACCCGTGAGGGGTGGTGGAGGTATCAGAAGTGCGAATGCTGACATGAGTAACGTAAGGGGAGTGAGAGACTCCCCCGCCGAAAGACCAAGGGTTCCTGCTTAAAGCTAATCTGAGCAGGGTTAGCCGGCCCCTAAGACGAGGCGGAAACGCGTAGTCGATGGGAACCACGTTAATATTCGTGGGCTTGGAGGTAGTGACGGATCATTGAGGTAGTCCAATCTTATCGGATTGAACGGGCTGCTGCGTGGTTCCAGGAAATAGCTCCTCCTTATAAACCGTACCCGAAACCGACACTGGTGGTCTGGTAGAGTATACCAAGGCGCTTGAGAGAACTATGCTGAAGGAACTCGGCAAATTGCACGCGTAACTTCGGAAGAAGCGTGACCCTTTTCCACGCAAGTGGAGGAGGGTGGCACAGACCAGGGGGTAGCGACTGTTTATCAAAAACACAGGGCTCTGCGAAGTCGCAAGACGACGTATAGGGTCTGACGCCTGCCCGGTGCTGGAAGGTTAAGAGGAGGGGTGCAAGCTCTGAATCGAAGCCCCAGTAAACGGCGGCCGTAACTATAACGGTCCTAAGGTAGCGAAATTCCTTGTCGGGTAAGTTCCGACCTGCACGAATGGCGTAACGACTTCCCCGCTGTCTCCAGCATAGACTCAGTGAAATTGAATTCCCCGTGAAGATGCGGGGTTCCTGCGGTTAGACGGAAAGACCCCGTGCACCTTTACTATAGCTTTACATTGGCATTCGTAGTGGCATGTGTAGGATAGGTGGTAGGCTTTGAAACCTGGGCGCCAGCTCAGGTGGAGCCACCCTTGAAATACCACCCTTATTACTATGGATGTCTAACCGCGGCCCGTTATCCGGGTCCGGGACAATGTATGGTGGGTAGTTTGACTGGGGCGGTCGCCTCCTAAAGAGTAACGGAGGCGCGCGATGGTGGGCTCAGAACGGTCGGAAATCGTTCGCTGAGTGCAATGGCATAAGCCTGCCTGACTGCGAGACTGACAAGTCGAGCAGAGACGAAAGTCGGTCATAGTGATCCGGTGGTCCCGCGTGGAAGGGCCATCGCTCAACGGATAAAAGGTACGCCGGGGATAACAGGCTGATGACCCCCAAGAGTCCATATCGACGGGGTTGTTTGGCACCTCGATGTCGACTCATCGCATCCTGGGGCTGGAGCAGGTCCCAAGGGTATGGCTGTTCGCCATTTAAAGCGGTACGTGAGTTGGGTTCAGAACGTCGTGAGACAGTTCGGTCCCTATCTGCCGTGGGTGTAGGAATATTGAAAGGATCTGTCCCTAGTACGAGAGGACCGGGATGGACGGATCTCTGGTGGACCTGTTGTGGCGCCAGCCGCATAGCAGGGTAGCTATATCCGGACGGGATAACCGCTGAAGGCATCTAAGCGGGAAACCCACCTTAAAACGAGTATTCCCTGAGAACCGTGGAAGACGACCACGTTGATAGGCCGGGTGTGGAAGAGCGGCAACGCTTGAAGCTTACCGGTACTAATAGTTCGATCGGCTTGATCGTTCTCATTCCTTATGCCCATCGTGTAACACGATGGTCTGACCAGCGCTCACGCATGAGCGGCCCTTACGGGCCTATGCTCCGCGAGGGCGCCGGAAAACCGGCGACGCGCAGTCGCGCTTGCGGGCTTACGCCCGAAAGCCACAAACGTCGCCTTGGCACAAAAAACAGCTTCTCGAACAACGTGCGTTTTGCCGACCTGGTGGTTATGGCGGAGCGGCTGCACCCGATCCCATTCCGAACTCGGCCGTGAAACGCTCCAGCGCTGATGGTACTTCGTCTCAAGACGCGGGAGAGTAGGTCGCTGCCAGGTCTGCTAAACGCACGTTGAACTCACATCCAACCGGATCGAGTGAAATCTTCTCTCTACGAAAATGGCCCGCCAAGGGACCACGGGCCGCGTAAGCGGCCCTTTCATTTGGTGAGCCATATACCTATCTGTAGGCCAGCCTAGTCGTAGGCTTGCGCTTACATCCTAAGCAAGCTCGCTTAGTGGTGACGCGGGGTGGAGCAGCCCGGTAGCTCGTCAGGCTCATAACCTGAAGGTCACAGGTTCAAATCCTGTCCCCGCAACCAAATCACAAAACGGCCCGCCTGGCTCAAACCAGCGGGCCGTTTTTGTTTTTGCCGGGGGCCCCGGATCTTAACCTGCATCAGCGCCCCGTGAGGACGCCGGCACTGGCCGGACGAGGTCAAAGGTAAGCGGTGTCGCTGCCGCACCTTGACCAAGATGCTTTAGGTAGTTTCGATGATTGCCGCCATGACGGGACGGCTGCTTCGCGTCTTCAGAGTTCTCTTCGCGCCGGTTTGAACGACATGATAAACGGCGGTTATGGGAATCAAGAACTATCTGATCGAAGGCGGTTCCGGCACTGGAAAAACGTCTGTCGCTACCGAACTGGAGCGGCGGGGTTACCATGTCGTCCATGGTGACCGGGTCTTGGCCTATGTAGGCGACCCCGAAACAGGCAAGGCACTGCCAGGACCACCCGAGGGCGAGGAGCGCATCGTTTGGGAATACGCGCACTGGATTTGGCCCGTCGACAAGGTCCGGGCCATTGCTGCCGATACCACCCATCCTGCCACCTTCTTCTGTGGCGGCTCGCGCAATTTCCATAAATTCCTGGACTTATTCGACAAGGTGTTTGTGCTCGACGTAGACGTTGAGACGTTGAACCGACGATTAGATGGGCGACCGAATGAGCCAGGTTTCGATCCGGCCGACCGGCGGCTGGTACTGCGCTACCATCAAAGCCGGGAATATCTTCCCGTTGGCATCGATATCGACACGGCGGGTGCGGTCCCAAGCATCGTCGACAATATCCTCGCTCAACTCGCCTGAAACCCTGAACGCATCGTGAATGGGATGGGAAGCACTTGAGTATTGCGGGAAGACGCTAGTCTAGCCGCCTGAACGGCTCACTGGAGGCGCTGAGACTCTGTAGCCGACCGGCAGCTTGCGGATCGGCAAGCCGGACGCCCTAACGACTGACTTGAAGGCGCGACGCAGCCGTCCCGTCATGGCGACAATCATCGAAACTACCTAAAGCATCTTGGTCAAGGTGCGGCAGCGACACCGCTTACGCCTTGCCGAAGCCTCGGGACAGATAAGTCAAATCCCTCTTCCCAAAACCAAACATCAAATCGGCCCGCCTGGCTCAAACCAGCGGGCCGTTTTCCGTTCGGAGCCGAAAGCCGAATCGGAGCGGCGACCGCAACCAAATGCGAAATGAATTCAGCAGGCGGGCCTCTTTCTCGGCCTGCTTCAGTGCCGTCGTCTCGCCTGTATGACGGAGAGCCGATCGTCGGAACCGTCAATTGCAGACCCGTTTCCTCGATCGGGCCGGCGTCAGCGGAGCTGAGGCGATATCTCGGTTGTGCAGAATCGGCGAATCAAGCCTTTGCGGAATAGTCCGAATCAA
>NZ_NSFV01000006.1:12500-444385 GCF_002295115.1 Mesorhizobium sp. WSM4311
GCTTAAAGCTAATCTGAGCAGGGTTAGCCGGCCCCTAAGACGAGGCGGAAACGCGTAGTCGATGGGAACCACGTTAATATTCGTGGGCTTGGAGGTAGTGACGGATCATTGAGGTAGTCCAATCTTATCGGATTGAACGGGCTGCTGCGTGGTTCCAGGAAATAGCTCCTCCTTATAAACCGTACCCGAAACCGACACTGGTGGTCTGGTAGAGTATACCAAGGCGCTTGAGAGAACTATGCTGAAGGAACTCGGCAAATTGCACGCGTAACTTCGGAAGAAGCGTGACCCTTTTCCACGCAAGTGGAGGAGGGTGGCACAGACCAGGGGGTAGCGACTGTTTATCAAAAACACAGGGCTCTGCGAAGTCGCAAGACGACGTATAGGGTCTGACGCCTGCCCGGTGCTGGAAGGTTAAGAGGAGGGGTGCAAGCTCTGAATCGAAGCCCCAGTAAACGGCGGCCGTAACTATAACGGTCCTAAGGTAGCGAAATTCCTTGTCGGGTAAGTTCCGACCTGCACGAATGGCGTAACGACTTCCCCGCTGTCTCCAGCATAGACTCAGTGAAATTGAATTCCCCGTGAAGATGCGGGGTTCCTGCGGTTAGACGGAAAGACCCCGTGCACCTTTACTATAGCTTTACATTGGCATTCGTAGTGGCATGTGTAGGATAGGTGGTAGGCTTTGAAACCTGGGCGCCAGCTCAGGTGGAGCCACCCTTGAAATACCACCCTTATTACTATGGATGTCTAACCGCGGCCCGTTATCCGGGTCCGGGACAATGTATGGTGGGTAGTTTGACTGGGGCGGTCGCCTCCTAAAGAGTAACGGAGGCGCGCGATGGTGGGCTCAGAACGGTCGGAAATCGTTCGCTGAGTGCAATGGCATAAGCCTGCCTGACTGCGAGACTGACAAGTCGAGCAGAGACGAAAGTCGGTCATAGTGATCCGGTGGTCCCGCGTGGAAGGGCCATCGCTCAACGGATAAAAGGTACGCCGGGGATAACAGGCTGATGACCCCCAAGAGTCCATATCGACGGGGTTGTTTGGCACCTCGATGTCGACTCATCGCATCCTGGGGCTGGAGCAGGTCCCAAGGGTATGGCTGTTCGCCATTTAAAGCGGTACGTGAGTTGGGTTCAGAACGTCGTGAGACAGTTCGGTCCCTATCTGCCGTGGGTGTAGGAATATTGAAAGGATCTGTCCCTAGTACGAGAGGACCGGGATGGACGGATCTCTGGTGGACCTGTTGTGGCGCCAGCCGCATAGCAGGGTAGCTATATCCGGACGGGATAACCGCTGAAGGCATCTAAGCGGGAAACCCACCTTAAAACGAGTATTCCCTGAGAACCGTGGAAGACGACCACGTTGATAGGCCGGGTGTGGAAGAGCGGCAACGCTTGAAGCTTACCGGTACTAATAGTTCGATCGGCTTGATCGTTCTCATTCCTTATGCCCATCGTGTAACACGATGGTCTGACCAGCGCTCACGCATGAGCGGCCCTTACGGGCCTATGCTCCGCGAGGGCGCCGGAAAACCGGCGACGCGCAGTCGCGCTTGCGGGCTTACGCCCGAAAGCCACAAACGTCGCCTTGGCACAAAAAACAGCTTCTCGAACAACGTGCGTTTTGCCGACCTGGTGGTTATGGCGGAGCGGCTGCACCCGATCCCATTCCGAACTCGGCCGTGAAACGCTCCAGCGCTGATGGTACTTCGTCTCAAGACGCGGGAGAGTAGGTCGCTGCCAGGTCTGCTAAACGCACGTTGAACTCACATCCAACCGGATCGAGTGAAATCTTCTCTCTACGAAAATGGCCCGCCAAGGGACCACGGGCCGCGTAAGCGGCCCTTTCATTTGGTGAGCCATATACCTATCTGTAGGCCAGCCTAGTCGTAGGCTTGCGCTTACATCCTAAGCAAGCTCGCTTAGTGGTGACGCGGGGTGGAGCAGCCCGGTAGCTCGTCAGGCTCATAACCTGAAGGTCACAGGTTCAAATCCTGTCCCCGCAACCAAATCACAAAACGGCCCGCCTGGCTCAAACCAGCGGGCCGTTTTTGGTTTTTAGGGCAACGATCGCCGACGACTGCCTCCCGCCCAGCGGTCCGCAAGCAGGCAAAGCCGAGGCGCCCCGATGTAAGTCTCCACTGACATTGCGAGCTGTGTGCCGCGTCACCCCCTGGCCTTGCCGCGTGCTCGCTTTCTCTCGGCGGCGACGAGCAATTCGACGAAGGCGCGCACCTTGGCAGGCCGGAAGCGGGCCGGCGGGAACACCGCGTGGATGCCGCCGGTCGGCAAGGCCCACTGCGCGAATATCCGCACAAGCCGACCCCCGACGATATCCTCATCGACCGCATAGTCGGGAAATATACCCAGACCGATACCTGCAAGCACGCAGGCATAGGCCGCCGGGCTTTTGTCGCAGACGACGACGGGATTGAGTTCGGTCAGCACCGTCTCGCCTTCTCTGGAAAACAGCCATTGGCCGACGCCGCGCAGCTGGGCATTGCCGACCCAGGCCAGCGATCGTGCCTGGTTCGGGTTCGCATCCGCGGGCAGGCTTGCCGCGAAGGCCGGGCTCGCAACGACGATCTGCCTAATCGTGCCCAGTCGCCGCGCCTGGTTGGAGGAATCGGTAAGCCAGCCAACGCGGATGCCGAGATCGATCTGCTCATCGACCAGATTGCTCACCGCGTCGTCGAAGATCGCTTCGACGCGCATTTGCGGATAGGCCTTCAGATATGCCGCCATGACCGGCGCCACCACTCTGGTGCCGTAGTCGAGCGGCGCGGTCAGCTTCAGAGTTCCGCTCGGCTCGACCGCGCCGTGCGAGATCTCGCCATAGGCCGCCTCCGCCTCGCGCAGGATGATCATCGCGCGATCATAAAAGAGGCGACCGTCTTCCGTCGGGGTGACGCGTCGTGTCGTGCGCTGCAGCAGCGTTGCGCCCAGTTCCTCCTCGAGCCTCCCGACCTGATGGCTGACCACGGCCTTGGCGACGCCAAGCCGGTCCGCGGCTGATGTGAACGAGCCGGTTTCCATCACGGTGGTGAAGTAGACGAGCCGATTGAGGTTCAGAAGGTCGGCCATGGCGACTGCTTTTGTCTGATCTGATCGGACAGTTTGTATTATTGGGTGGCATTTATCGCAAGGCCTCCGTCTGCCACATACGGCCAAGACTTTTGGCGGCTCGTCAGCCGACAATCCGTACCGAGGATGGCAGCGATCGTGAGCAATTCAGATGTAACTTACCTTTTCGATCCGCTCTGCGGCTGGTGTTACGGCGCCACGCCGATGCTGGACAGGCTCTTGGCCAGCGGCTCGCGCATCGAGCTGCTGCCGACCGGCCTGTTCTCCGGTGCCGGGGCGCGGCCGATGGATGAAGGCTTTGCCGCCCATGCCTGGGCGAATGACCAGCGCATCGAGCGTCTGACCGGACAGAAGTTCACGCAGGCGTACCGAAACAATGTCCTCAATATTCGTGGCACCTTGCTCGACTCGCATGCCGCCACGCTCGGCATCAGCGCTGCCGGCCTCGAGGACCCCAACCGTCGGCTGAGCGCTCTGAAGGCTATCCAGCGCGCGCGTTATGTCGATGGCCGGGATATCGTGACTGTCGGAGGCGTGGCCGCCGTGCTCGCCGATGCCGGCATGGCCGATGCAGCAGCAATGTTGAAGGCGCCGACCGAAACCTTGCTGACGGCTCACGGCGAGCTGGTTGGTCGAGGCCGCACGCTGTTCCAGCGCCTGCACGCCAATGGCGTGCCTTCCCTCGCAATTATCCGCAACGATGCACCGCGCCTCATCGGCTCGAACGCGCTGTTCGGCAGCTTCGACAATCTCGTCGCCCATATCGCGGCGGCGTGATCCCCCAACTGACCCCAACAAGGACTGGAAAAGGACATGGCAAAAGTCGCTCTCATCGGTGCATCAGGCGCCGTCGGTTCGCGCCTGCTCAAGGAACTCTCCGACCGTGGCCATACTGTCACCGGTATTGCCCGCAACCCCGAAAAGATTGCCGCGCTGCCCGGCGTGACTGCGAGGAAGGGCGATGTCTTCGACAGGCAAGGTCTCGCCGACCTGATCCGTGGCCATGATTTGGTGATCAGCGCAGTGCATTTCCTGGACAGCGATTCCGACACGCTGATTGCCGCAGTGCGCGCTTCCGGCGTGAAGCGCTACCTCATCGTCGGCGGCGCCGGCAGCCTTGAGGTCGCGCCCGGTAAAAGGCTGGTCGACACCCCCGAATTCCCCGCCATCTACAAGGCCGAGGCACAGAAGGGCGCCGACTTCCTCGACAGGCTGAAAGCCGTCGGCGACCTCGATTGGACGTTCCTGTCGCCCTCCGCCATGTTCGTCCCGGGCGAGCGCACCGGCAAATTCCGCCTGGGCAAGGACACGCTACTGGCCTCTGACAAGGGCAGCAGCATCTCTTTCGAGGACTACGCCATCGTCATGGTCGACGAGATCGAGAAGCCTGCCCACATCAGGCAGCGTTTTACCGTCGGCTATTGATCAACCGGCGGCGGCCGTGTCTCGATCGAGGCCGGCCGACGCCAGCCGCATCAGGGCCAGCCGGCATCCCCGCTTCAATCGTTCGAATCAAGGCAGCCCAGCCGGGTCTTGCGAGACTCCTTCCCCACCAGCGTCGGCATGGATAATACTGTCGGCTTCGCGGAGGGCAGATCATGGAACAGAGCCGGCTGTCGAAGAAGGAGCGGCATGAGCTCATCCTGTCGGAAGTGCGCCGCTCGGCCTCGATCCGTGTTTCCAGGCTCGCTTTGCGCCTGGGTGTCGCCGGCGAAACGATCCGGCGCGACCTTATCGAGCTTGGCGATGCGGGGTTGCTCAACCGAACCTATGGCGGCGCGACGATCTCGCTGGTGACATCCGAGCCGGTGATCGCCGAGCGTAGCCAGACCATGATCGAGGAGCGGGCGCAGATCGGGCGCGGCGCGGCCGGACTGGTCGAGAAAGGCCAGATCGTGATGATCGATGGCGGCTCGACGACCTATGAGGTGGCGCGCAGTCTCTCGCAGCTGAAGCGGGAGCTGACCATCATCACCAACTCTATCGGCGTGGCCTCGGTGGCCGGCGCCAATCCGAGCTTTCGGGTTATCCTGTGCCCCGGCACCTATGACAGCCGAGAAGCCAGCGTGGTCGGTGAGGATACGGTGGAATTCGTCAGGCGCTACAATGCCGACATTGCCATCATCGGAGCGTCGAGCCTGTCCGCGGACGGACCCAGCGACATGATCTCGGGAGCGGCGGCGGTCAAGCGGGCCATGATCGCTCGCGCGCTGTCCACAGCGCTTGTGGTGACCAACGACAAGTTCGGCCGCAACAGCCTCGAACGGATCTGCACGCTCAGCGCGCTTTCCGACATCGTCACGGATCGTGCACCGCAACCGGCACTACGCGCGGTCATCGAAGCGGCCGGAACGGAACTTCACGTCTGTAGCGGCGACTGAACGGGTCTTCCGACTGTCTATGCGCCGCCGGCCATCGTCGCCCGCAACCAGGCCGTGATGGCATCGAAGTCGATGAGCTTCGTCGTGTCGACGTCGAAGAGCGGCCCGCGCCGCAGCGGTTCGGCGCGCTTGGCGAGCTCGATCAGTTCGGGAACATAGGCGGCACCGGGATGGCCGGCGGGGCGCTGGTCGAGGCGGGCGCTATAGCGCTCGGCAAGGACCTCGCCGGGCGCGTGGCACCAGATTTCGAAAGTCTGCTCGACGCCGGCCTTTCGCAGATGATCCTCGAGGACCTCGCGCGGCTGGAAGCCGAACCAGGCATCGACGATGAAGGTGGTGCCGGCAGGCGCTTCGCCGACCACCGACCAGATCGCCTGGTAGCTGGCGCGGCCGAGCGTGCGGTTGAACAGGCGGTCGCCGCCACCGAGCACTTCGAGAAAAGGGTTTTTGATCGTGTCGAGCGCCAGCAGCGGCCAGCCCATGCGATCAGCGATACCGCGCGAGACGCTGCTCTTGCCGCTGGCGGGGATGCCGTTGACGAGCACAGCGCGCCGCGAGCGGCTGGGCTGGGTCGAGGGCGACGTGTGCAACTCCCCCGCCAGCGCCTGGAGGCCGGCGCCGATCACCCCGGCGTCGTCGCCGAGTTGTGCCGGTTCGACCTGGCATTGATACCAGGGCGCCAGAGCCGGCGCGCGGCCGAGTGCTGCGTGGGCCGCCCGGCCAAGCCCGCCGCCAAGCAGCACCAGGTCGGGAGCGAGCATGGCAACGGCGGTGTCGATGGCGGCCCGCAGCGGTTTCACCCAGGCGTCCAGTATGCCGCGCGCCTGGATATCGCCGGCCGTATCGCGGGCAAAGAGTTGATCGACTGAAATGTCGGCGCCGAGGCCGGCGCGCGCAATGTGACGGCCGAGCGCGGTGCCCGAACTGGTGGTTTCGACGCAGCCGCGCCGGCCGCAGGCGCAGACCTCGCCATTGACGTCGACGGTGATGTGGCCGAGCTGACCCGCCGTTGCCGAACCTCGCGTAATCCGCCGATCCTGGGCGACGGCGCCGCCAATGCCGGTGCCGATGGTGAACATGACGATGTTGCCGCCGCCGCGCCCGGCGCCGAGCGCCATCTCGGCGGCCAGCGCCATGTTGCAGTCATTGTCGATGACGACAGGCTTGCCTGTCATGTCTTGCAGGCGCTGGGCGAGCGCAACCGAGGCGAGGTTGACATAGCCGCCAGACAACACCGCGCCGCGCCGCGCATCGACGCGGCCCGGCACGCCGACACCGATGGCCTTCACATCCGGCGTGTCGAGAAGGCGCACCATGTCGGCGATGCGGCCGAGCACCAGCTCCGGGTCGGGCGCGCTCTTTTCGGAAACACGCTTGAGGATTTCACCGGTACCGGAAATGCGGGCGGCACGCAGATTGGTGCCGCCGATATCTATTCCTATGCTCTGAGGCATGGCGTCCCGCATCTGTTTTCGCGCAATTCCGGACGCAAAGCCGCTTCACACTTTCGCCGGAACAGCTCTCGTCCAACGCAGCTGTCAGGCAGCGGCTTTCTGCCGGTAGTGCCCGATCACGGCCTGGATTTCACGCAATCGCGGCACTGCGATGGTCTTAAGCCTTTCGCGCTGGATGTCACGGTCGAGCGAGATGCAATCCTTCCACAGCGAGCGGCCGGCGATGACGCCCGAGGCGCCATTCTGCATGGCGATCTCGACCTGGCCGAGAAAGGTCGCGTGGTTGACGCCGGCCGAAAGCACCGCCCAGGGCACGTCGCCGGCCATTTTGGTGATGTTGGCGCAGGCTTGCGGCGTCCCGGGGTAGGGAAGCTTCAGCACCTTGGCGCCACACTCCAGCGAAATCCTGGTGCCTTCCTCGACAAGCCATGGCGTGTTGGCCGCATAGTCCTCGGGGCTTTCCCCGTCGAGCTGGTAGGTCAGGAACTCGACGACCAGCAGCAGGTCTTCCTGCCCGAAATCGGCGATGCACTGGCGCAGGATGGCGATGTTGTGCTCATTCGCCTCAGGCTTGTCGGCCCGCAGATACACCATGATCTTGCCGCCTGTGCCGCCGAGTGCGCGGACGCGGCGCGCGTCGATGCCGGGAACCAGGCGCGAAAGGCGGTAGCCTTCGGGAGAGATATCGAAACCGGAAGCGTCGAGGCCGATGAGCAGCGCCGTATCGCGGTTCAGGACGCCTTCGTCGACAATGCGCGGCACCGCGCAGAGCGGGTCGAGCAGCACGCAGGACGCCGCACTGGCGAGGTAGCGCGTGATGTCGGCCTTGGTGTCGCCGAGCATGTCATTGGTGATCTTGGCCTGTTGGTCCGGGTCCGACGCCAGCAGGGTCCGCATGCCGCCGCGCTGGTCGCAGGCGATGGCCACCATGGCCCCGTCCTTGCCACATATCTGCTGATAGCCGCGCAGTTCCGCGGTGGTCATCTTGGTCATGGTCTCAATCCGATGTTGGCGCTCTCCAGACGAAGGGCGCGGATCCCGTGGAAACAACGATGTTCAGTTCTGGCCGGCAGTGAGCCGTGACGCGCCATCGCCTTTGAAGAAAGCGCCTCGCCGGGCTCGCGGCCCGCCGCACGTTGCGAGTTGGCTGGATTTGCGCGATAACTCCCGTCGGCCTATGTGTATGTAACACGTTGCTGAAAGGAATTGCAAGCTGTCTTCCCCTCCCATCCAGGATGCGACCGCATCGCGGACGATGCTGCATACGGTGGCCAAGCTGCATTATGTGGAGGAGATGTCGCAGGTCGATATCGCTCGCCGGCTCGGAGTGTCCACCGCGACGATTTCGCGCTTGCTGCAGCGGGCGCGGGCCGAGGGCATTGTCCGCATCGAGGTTCTAGACCTGGCAACGCCGGAGGACATCACCAGGCAACTGATCGATGGCTTGAAATTGCGCGATGCCGCGGTGGTCGAGACGCCGGCGGCGGGCACGCTGGCGGCGCTCGCGGCACCCCTTGGCGGGCTGCTCCGGCAGGCGCAGCTGGTGGCGGGCTCCGTCGTCGCCATCGGCTGGGGGCGCGCCGTGCGCGAGGTCATCCGGGCCGGACTGCCGCGCATGCCCGGCGTGCTGACCGTGGCCGCCACTGGCGGCATGCAGCAGCAGGCGGCGCATTTTCAGGTCAATGAATTCGTGCGGCTCGCCGCCGAGGAGTTCGGCGGCACCCCGCATTTCATCCATGCCCCCTATCTGCCTTCCAGCGAATTGCGAGAGGTCTTCCTGCGCGACACCGCCATCCGCGATGCCGTCGCTTTGTGGGAGAGGACCGATGTCGCGATCGTCGGCATCGGCCTGCCGCATGCCATCAACGCCCCCGAGGCGAGCGCCGCCACGCCGAGCGAGCAGGCGCTGGTTCATGCCGCCGGCGACGTGCTTCGCCATTACTTCGATGCCGAAGGCACGCTGATTGCCTGGGAAGGGGAGAGCCGGATGATCGCCATGTCGCCGGCGCAGTTGCGCGCGGTGCCGCTGGTCATTGGCCTCGCCGCGTCGCCGGAAAAGGCGACGGCGATTATCGCCGCCGTTCGCGCCGGTCTCATCAACACGTTGGTGACCGATACCAAGACGGCGCAGGCCATCCTCGCGGCGTTCGCTTAACGGAATAATCCAGGCAGGACGCCGTCACGAAACCAGTTGTGCCGCCGAAAGCCGCGGGTGATAGTTGACCGGGGCTCTGCGGAGCAGTCGGATGTCGTTCGGTGTGAAAAGCCCGGCACTGCCAACTCGGAAAAACCGAGTTGCAATTTATTTCTGCAAAGTGTTACAAGTTCGAACGCCCGCCGGCAAGGCGAGGCGTGGGACACGGTTTGCCGGACCTCGCGGAGGCTAGGGAACGGGGCTGTGGCCCGGTGCGCCGGCGACTGACCGGCCGACATATCGACTGGAGGGCGCTTGGGAGGAGCTGCCCGCGAAAGGCAAACAGGCGTTCCCGGCCGTCGGCATCCGAACGGATGACGGCCATTCCAATGTCACTTGCAACGGCAGATCTGCCAACAATGAGGAGGATGTCATGAAAAAGATCGTTGCCGCGCTCGCGGCGCTCGCCGTCAGTGCCACGGTGCTGATCGCGCCCGCGCAGGCGCAGGACAAAAAATACACCATTGCGCTCATTCCGGGCCTGACCACGGACGGCTTCTACATCACCATGCGCAAGGGCGCCCAGGCGGCGGCCGACGCGCTTGGCGTCAATCTGGTCTTCCAGGGTGCGCCGGACTTCAACCCCGTCACCCAGGTGCCGGTGCTCGACGCGGTCATCGCCAAGAAGCCGGATGCGATCCTGATCGCGCCGACCGACAAGGTTCAGCTGGTCGAGCCGCTGCGCAAGGCCAATGACGCCGGCGTTCCGGTCATCACCGTCGACACTTTCATCGGCAGCGGCGTCTACCAGACCGGCGCCGGCGATGCCGATTTCCCGCTGTCCTACATCGCGTCGGACAATGTGCTGGGCGGCGAGATCGCGGCGCGGGCTTTGGCCACGTCCATTGGCGACAAGGGCAAGGTCTACGTCTCGAACGTCAAGCCCGGCATCTCGACCACCGACCAGCGTGAAGAAGGCTTCAAGAAGGAGATGGCCAAGCATCCGGGCATCACCGTGCTGGAAACCCAGTTCAATGATGACGACGCCAACAAGGCGGCTTCGCAGTTGCAGGCGGTGTTCGCGCGCAATCCCGACCTGGTCGGCGTCTTCGGCGCCAATCTGTTCTCGGCGCTGGGTGCCGCCAACGGCGTCAAGCAGGCGGGACAGACCGGCACGGTCAAGGTCGTCGCCTTCGATGCGCCGACCAGCATCGTCGACAACATCAACACCGGCCTGGTCGACGTGGCGATCGCCCAACATCCAGCCGAGATCGGCTATTACGGCGTCGTCTCGGCCTATGCCCACCTGACCGGCCATTCGATCCCGGTCACCATCGGCACCGGCTTCACGATCATGGACAAGTCCAACATCGCGGATCCGAACATCTCGAAGTATCTCTACTCCGAGTAAGTCCAGCACAGTCTGGCTCTTCCCGGCCCGCCGGGAGGAGCCTGCACCGGGTCCCTCGCCAATCGAGACCTGTTTGAAGGCGCCGCGGAGTATCCATGACCTCGACATCACCAGCCCAGCCTGCCGAGAAGCATGTCGCCCCTCAGGCCGACCATGGCGATCCGGCCCGAAGCCTGGTCGCACGCATCGCCGAAGCGCGCGCCTGGTTGTTCCTGGCCGGACTGCTCATCTGTTTCGAGGTCTGGTCGCGGCTCGCCTTCGGCGCGACCTTCGTCCTCAACCCGTTCAACCTGCAGTCCATCGCCATCTTCGCCGTGGCGCCGCTGCTGCTGGCGACCGGCCAGACCTTCGTCATCATTTCCGGCGGCATCGATCTGTCGCTCGGCTTCATCATGGGGCTGGCCGCCGTCATCGCCGCGCATGCCACCAATATAGCGGGCGCAGCTATTCCCCTGCCGCTGGCCATGCTGGCCGGCATCCTTGCCTCGGTGATCGTCGCCGGCGTGCCGGGCGTCATCAACGGCCTGCTGATCTCGCGGCTCAAGGTGCCGCCCTTCATCGGCACGCTCGGCATGTTCGGCGTCGCGCGCGGCGCCGCCTTCCTGCTTGCCGGCGGCACCACCGTGCCAGTGCAGAACTCCTGGTTCGCGCTGCTCGGCAACGGCAAGTTCTATGGCATCCCTTATCTGGTGCTGATCACCGCCATCTTCGTCATCGTCATGCACTACCTGCTCAGCCAGACCCGGTTCGGCCAGCACAATTACGCCATCGGCGCCAATGTGCAGGCGGCGCGGCGGGCCGGCATCGACATCAGGGGCCACATATTGCGGCTCTATGTGCTGTCGGCGATGTGCGCCGGCCTTGGCGGCGCGCTCTATGCCGCGCGCTTCACGGCGGGCGCCGCACAGGCCGGCGAACCCCTGCTGCTCGACAGCGTCGCGGCGGTGGTGATCGGCGGCGCCAGCCTGTTCGGCGGCTCCGGCACCATCTTCGGCACCGTCGCCGGGGCGCTGGTGATCGCGGTCATCCAGTACGGGCTGGTCTTCGTCAATGTCGAGCCGTTCTGGCAGTTCATCGCCGTCGGCGTCGTCATCATCATTTCCGTCCTTATCGACCAGGCGCAGCGCCGGTTCAGTGGAGCCCGTCAGGATGAATAGCACCAACCAGAACGCGCCCCTGCTGGAAGTCCGCAACCTGTCGAAGCACTTCGGCGCCGTGCGTGCGCTCAACGACTTCTCCATGGCCGTGCGGCCGGGCGAAGTGGTGGCGCTGGCCGGTGACAACGGTGCCGGCAAGACGACGCTGATCAAGGCGATATCGGGGGTGTTTCAGCCGACGGGTGGCGAGATACTGCTGCGGGGTCAGCCGGTGACGTTCGCGACGCCGCAAGAGGCGCGCGAAAAGGGCATCGAAACGATCTACCAGGATCTGGCGCTCGCCGACAATCTGTCGATCGGCGCCAACATCTTCCTCGGCCGCGAACCGATGCGCAAGGCGTTCGGCTTCCTGCCAGTGCTCGACCGCAAGGCGATGGCCGAAGCGGCCAAGGCAACGATGGGGCGGCTGGATTTCCATGTCAGCCGGCTCGAGGCTCCGGTCAGCAATTTCTCCGGCGGCCAGCGCCAGGCCGTCGCCATTGGCCGCGCCGTCTACTGGGATGCGCAGATCCTGATCATGGACGAACCGACCGCCGCACTTGGCGTGCCGGAGCAGCGCAAGGTGATCTCGCTGATCCACCAGCTCAAGGCGCAAGGACGCGGCGTGATCTTCATCTCGCACAATCTGCAGGACATCTTTGCGGTGTCGGACCGTATCGTCGTGCTGCGGCGCGGCGTCCAGGCCGGCGAGCGCAAGATTTCCGAGACCAACCATGATGAGGTCGTCAAGCTGATGGTCGGCGGTTAGGTGCATTGATATTCAGGTGATGCCGGTCTGCAAACGGTGGTTTCCTGCGCTTCCGGCCTTCGCCGGCCGAAGCACTCGTGAACGGCGTGGCAGGCTAAGGCTACGGCTGGGCGTAGGCCGGTGCTCACCTATCTCAACACACCTTAGAACTGCTTAGCCGGCATCGCGATTGGTCAGCGCGATGTGGCAGCAGCCGGAGCCGTGGCCGGGCGTCCAGGTGAGATTGTCGAAGCGCACGCCGGTCGCCTCGAACAGGCCGCGGTCGAAGGCGCCGGCGATGCGGCAGAGCGTGGCGAGCCTTTCGTCCCCAACGCCAGCCTCGACCCAGGCGTCTTTCAGCGGGCAGCGTTTGACCTTGAAGGCGATGCGGTCATCGCCGCGTTCGACATCGGTCGGATACATCAGGCCGCCATCCGGGCTGACCGCCAGGAAGGCTTCGCCGATGGCGCGTGCATCGTTGGCGCCGAAGCTGGCGAAGGCAGCCGCCGCCACTTCCTTGCCGCGCTGCTCGATAGCGCGGATCATGATCGCCTCCGCCTTGTCAGAACCCAGCTCTCCGGTCAGTTCTTCGAGGAACAGTCGGTAGAGGTCGGCGCGGTTGCGGAAGGCGGAATCGAGTTCACGCGACAGCTTTTCGGCTCTGGCTTCGGGAGCGGTCATGATGCGTCCTGTGTGGTTCCTTTGAGCCTTGGTGCTGCCGCCACCAACGCCTTGCCGATGGCCGATTGCGGGGCGTCGATGACGGCGCGGGCATCGCCGCTCTCGGCGATCCGTCCGGCATCGAGAAGGATGACGCGGTGGGCGACGGCGCGCACGACGCCGAGATCATGGGAAATGAAGAGATAGGCGATCCGTTCCTTCCTTTGCAGGTCCAGCAAAAGGTCGAGGATCTGGCCGCGCACCGAGACGTCGAGTGCCGAGACTGCCTCGTCGAGCACGATCAGCGATGGTCTTGTGGCAATGGCGCGGGCGATGGCGACGCGCTGCCGCTGACCGCCGGAGATTTCGTGGATGGCTCGCGGCGCGAGATCGGCCGCCAGCCCGACACGCTCGAGCAAGGCGGCGATGCGGCGCGGCCGCTCGGTGCGGGAGGCGATGCCGTGGATGCGCAAGGGATCCTCGAGGACACGCGCCACGGTGGCGCGGGGGTTGAAGGCGGCAAGCGGATCCTGGAACACCATTTGCAGACGCGCGCGGCGCGCTCTGAGCGTTGCGCCGCGCAAGGCCAGGAAGTCGTCGCTCTCGAATTCAATGGCGCCGGCGTCCGGCTCGATCAGGCGCAGCACCAGCCGGGCGATCGTCGACTTGCCGCTGCCGGAAGGGCCGGCCAGCGCCAGTGTTTCGCCGGGTTCGATGTGAAAAGAGACGTCGTCGACCGCGATGACGGTCTTGCCGCCGCGACGGTAGCGTTTGGTGAGGCTGGACACGGCGAGCAGGCTCATGCGGACAGCCCGGCTCGGTTCAGCAGCGGTGCGGCGTCGAGGCCGATATGGGCGTCGAGCAAGGTGCGGGTGTAGGCTTGAGTTGGCGCGTCGACAATCCGTGCCGTCGTGCCAAGTTCGACGAGTTGGCCATGGCGGAACACGGCAATGCGCTCGGCGAGTTGGGCCGCCAGCGCAATGTCATGGCTGATGAACAGAAGCGTCATGCCGTCTTCAGCCACCAGATGGCGGATCAAGGCGACGATCTCTGCCTGCACGATGGTGTCGAGCGCGCTGGTCGCCTCGTCGGCGATCAGCAGTTTCGGCCCGGCCGCGATTGCGGCGGCAATCGCCACGCGCTGCTTCTGGCCGCCGGAGAGCTGGTGGGGGAAGGCGTGCAGGGCCGAGTCCGGGTCGGGCAGGCGGACGCGTTCGAGCAGGGTTTTGGCCTTGGCGTATGCCTGGGACCAGGTGAGGCCGAGATGGGTGCGGGCGACTTCGGCGATCTGTTTGCCGATGGTCATCACGGGATCGAGGCTCGCGGACGGATCCTGGAAGACGAAACCGATGTCGCGGCCAAGGAGGGGTGCGCGACCAAGGCCAGGCCATTCAATTCTTCCGCCAACCGCTGATGAAGCCGGCAGCAATCCCGCAATCGCCAGCGCCAGCGTGCTCTTGCCGGAGCCGCTTTCGCCGATGATGGCCAGGCGCTCGCCAGCCACGATGTCGAGGCTGATGTTCTTCAGCGCCGCCACAACGTTGCCGTCGCGGCGATAGGTCACCGTCAGGTCGCGGATCGAAACGAGCGCGCTCACGACAGACCTCTCCTGACCGCTGTCGTCTCGACAATGCCTTCACCGGCGAGATAGACGCCGAGCACTGTCAGCACCAGCGCAATACCTGGGATGATCGACAGGAAGGGCGCGGTGCGCAGCACGGCGCGGCCCTCGGCGATCATCCCGCCCCAGGTGACACGGTTAGGGTCGCCGAGGCCGAGGAAGGATAGCGCCGCCTCGGTGAGGATGGCGGCTGCGACGATCACCGAGGACATTGCCAGCCCTGGCGGCAGGGCGTTGGGCAACACCTCGCGAAAGGCGATTTCGAGCGGATGCATGCCGATGGCACGCGCGCTGGCAACATAGTCGCGTTCGCGAATGGAGAGGACTTCCGCGCGGGCGATACGGGCCGGGCCGGGCCAGGTGCCGAGCGCGATGGCGATCACGACAATGCCGAGCGATGGGCCAACGACGCTGACGAAAGCCAGCGCCAGCAGGAAGCTCGGCACGGTCTGGAAGGCATCGGTGATGCGCATCAGCACCTCGTCGACGACGCCGCCGGCAAAGCCGGCAAGCGTGCCGACCACCGAGCCGATGGCAAGTGCCGCCGCGGCAGCCGCAAGGCCGACAGCGAGCGAGGTGCGGGCGCCGTGAAAGAGTTCGGCCAGCACGTCGCGGCCGAGCCGATCGGTGCCGAGCGGCAGCGACCAGTCCTGGAAGGGCGGCAGCAGCGCCGGGCCGGCGATGGCTTGAGGATCGCCGGGAAACAGCAGCGGTGCGATGAGCGCCATCGCAATCAGTGCGGCCAGCAGGATGGCGCCGGCGACCGCCTCGGGCGTGCGCAGGAAACGGCGGATCGGGCTCATGCGCCGGCCTCGCCGGCGCCGACGCGCGGATCGAGGAAGGCATAGGCGATGTCGACCAGCAGGTTGATGACGACGACCAGGACGGCGCTGGTGAGGATGATGCCGAGCAGCAGGGGTGTGTCGCGCGAAGCCACCGCTTCCTGTGCCAGCCGGCCGAGACCCGGTACGGAAAAGACGCTCTCGATGACGACGCTGCCGCCCAGCATCTGCGCCGACTGCAGGCCGAGCATGGTGATGAGCGGCAGCAGCGCATTGCGGGCGACGTGGGCGAGCACGACGCGGCGGCGCGACAGTCCCCTGGCGCGGGCGGCGAGGACAAAATCCTGCCGCCAGGCTTCGGCCATCCCGGCGCGCATCATGCGCAGATAGAGCGCGAGGTAGATGAAGCCGAGTGCGGCCACCGGCAGGATGAGATGGATGGCGATGTCGGAGGCGCGGTCGAGGCCGGTCTTGTCCGAGGCGACCGTCTCGATGCCGCCGATCGGCAGCCAGCGCAGGTCGACGGCGAAGACGACGATCAGCACCAGGCCGAGCCAGAAACCCGGCACCGCATAGAGCGCCAACGAGCCGATCGACAGGACGCGGTCGCGGGCGCTGCCGGGCCTTGCGCCGGCATAGATGCCCAGCGCAGAGCCCAGCCCGAAGGACAGCGCGGTGGCGCTGACCATCAGCAGCAGTGTGTTGGGCAACCGTTCGAGGATCACGTCGCGGATCGGCCTGGAGAAGGTCACCGACTGGCCGAGATCGAGATGCAGCAGCGCCCAGAGATAATTGGCGAGCCGCGTCAGTTCCGATTGGTCGAGGCCCCAGCGATGGCGCAGCAATTCGATCATGCCGGCGTCGCCGCCGGTCGAGACGATGTAGGCGTCAACGGCATCGCCGGGGGCTGCTTCGAGCAGCAGGAACGTGCCGATGACGACGAGCAGCAGCACGAAGACGCTGCCGACGAGACGGCGGCGGAGAAGGATGAGGGCGCGGGTCACGTTGGCTTACCCTCCCCCTTATGGAGAGGGTCGATCCGCGAAGCGGAGCGGGGTGGGGTCTTCCGGTTCGCGCCAGTACCCCCACCCCGCCGACTGGCTGCCGCTTCGCAGCATCCACTCGTCGACCCTCCCCACAAGGGGGAGGGTAAGGCGGGTGCTTTCCGGCAGGACAAGAGGGAGCGTGAGGGAACTCTCATCGCCGATGATGAGCACTCACTCAAACGATGCGCAAGCATCCGCGATGATACCGCTAGTCCGCCAGATACGTGTCCGCCCAGTTCGAGACCGCCCAGCGCGGATTGTTGGCAATATTGCCGACCGTGTCTCGCGCGACGCTGATGAAACTCCATTCAGCAACGTTGATCAGCGGCAGGTCGGCGGCCACCTCTTTCTGGAACTCCTTGTAGAGGTCCGTGCGGGCCGTCGTGTCGAGCGTTTCCGAGGCCTTGGCGATCAGCGCGTCGAGAGCGTCGTTCTTGTAGCCGCCCTGGTTGGAGAACGGCACGCCGTCGGGAATGCCGCTCTGGACCAGGATGGTGGTCGAGATCGCCGGGTCGCCACGGAACACCGGCGGGCCGACGGCGAGGTCGAAGGCGTGGTCGGTGTAGACGGCCTTGATATGCGCGGCGGAGTCGTTGTTGACCAGCTGCGCGTCGATGCCGACGGCCGCGAGCGCCTGACGCAGATAGTCGCCGAACTGCTTGGTCTCGTTGAAATAGGGCGCCGGCAAAAGTTTGAGCGAGAAGCGGTTGCCGTCAGCGCCCTTCTTGTAGCCGGCCTCGTCGAGCAGCGCGTTGGCCTTGGCGACGTCGAAGGCATAGGTCGGGACATCGGCGGTGTAGAATTGCGGATCGTTCTTCGGCACCGGGCCGGTGGCGGTCACGGCATAGCCGAGGAATACCGTCTTGACGACGAAGTCCTTGTCGATGGCGTGCGCGATCGCCTGGCGCACTTTCAAATCGGCCAATTCCTTGCGGCGATGGTTGATCTCGACGACGAGCTGGTAGGTCAGCCCCTCATAGCCTTTGGTGATCACCTTCAGGCCGGGCACCTTGGAGATGCGGTCGAGGTCGGCCAGCGGCACGGCGGAGAAGGCGGCGAGCTGGATCTCCTCGGCTTCCAGCGCGCTGGCGGCCGAGGTGCGGTCGGGCAGCACCTGGTAGATGATCTCGTCGAGATAGGGTTCGTCCTTGCCCCAGTAGTCGGTGTTCTTCGTCAGCCGGTAATACTGGCCGGCCTTGTACTCGCCGAACTTGAACGGGCCGGTGCCGATCGGCGCGGTGTTGGCCGGGTTGTCCTCGATCTTGCCGACCTCGTAGATGTGTTTCGGCACGACGCTGCTCAGCGCCGGCAGTGCGTTGCGGATCAGTTGGAACGGCGTCGGCTTGGCGAATTTGAACACCGCGGTGAGATCGTCAGGCGTCTCGACGCTGGCCAGATCCTTGAACACGGTGCGGCCGAGATTCTGCAGCGGTTTCCAGATCTGCAGCGCCGAGAAGGCGACATCGGCCGAGGTGAACGGCTTGCCGTCATGCCATTTGACGCCGTCGCGCAGCTTGAACGTCGCCGACAACCCGTCGGCGGCACCTTCCCAGCTCAGCGCCAGGCGTGGCGCGAGCCCGTCCTTGCCGTCGAAGGAGGCTTCGGCCAGCGTCTCGACGATCTTGCTGGAGATGAAGAAGACGCCGTTGGAGGCGACGATCGCCGGGTTGAGGTTGCGCGGCTCGGAATCGGCGGCGAGCACCAGCCGGCCGCCCTTCTTGGGCGTCTGCGCCCAGCCCAATGTCGGCATGGCCGTGGAGGCCAGCAGCATCGCCGAGCCGGCAAGCATCTTGCGTCTCGAAATCGTGAAACCTGACATGATCGAACTCCGTCCTCTCCGCGACCCGATCGGCGCGACAACACCCCTCGGATGCCGGCGCGTGCATCGACATCCTTGCGAGAGCGATTATGGGCCTTGCCGAGGGTTTCGCCAGAGACGGAATTGGCGCATCCTTGCTTGGCTTTGAAATTTTCGTCCGCTGGACCAGTTCAAGAGAACGGGTTCGATTCGATCTATCTGGTATGACCAGATTTGGCGAATATGCGACAGATGGCGAGTTGGTGACCGTTTGGCTGCGCCGCTGGCGTATTTCTGGCTAGACCAGAGCGGGCAAAATGGTGCAGATTTGATCCACAGCCAGAGGATTGGCAGCGGAACAGCGTCGATCCCAGGCAAATTCAGGGAGAGAGAGATGAACATTGCGCCGGGCAAGAATGCCGTCAGCAATATTCCGTTCGACCAGGCCAGGGTCGACCGGCTGATGGAGGAGGCCGGTATCGATGTGCTGCTCGCGACCTCCAAGCACAACACGCAATATCTGCTGGGCGGCTACAAATTCATCTTCTTCGCAGCCATGGATGCGATCGGCCATAGCCGTTACCTGCCGATCGTCGTGTACGAAAAAGGCGGACCGGATCATGCGGCCTATATCGGCAACCGCATGGAAGGCGGCGAGCATCAGAACAACCCGTTCTGGACACCGACGCTGCATGCCGCTTGCTGGGGCACGCTCGATGCCGCCAACCTAGCCGTCGAACATCTGCAAAAAATCGGCAAGGTTGCTGCGCGCATCGGCATCGAGCCCGGCTTCCTGCCGTCGGACGCCTACGCGCTGATCCGCAAGGCATTGCCGGAAGCGAAGCTGATCGACGCCACCGACATGCTGGAGCGCATGCGCGCCATCAAGACCGATGCGGAGCTGGAGAAGCTGCGCACGGCCTCCGAACTGATCACCGATTCCATGCTGGCAACCATCGCCTGGGCGCGCGAAGGCACGACCAAGGCCGAGATGATCGAACAGCTGCGGCGCGAGGAGACCAATCGCGGCGCGCATTTCGAATATTGCCTGCTGACGCTAGGCTCCAGCCACAACCGCGCCGCCTCGCCGCAGGCATGGAAGAAGGGCGAGGTGCTGTCGATCGATTCCGGCGGCAATTATCACGGCTATATCGGCGACCTCTGCCGCATGGGCATTCTGGGCGAGCCAGATGCCGAACTCGAGGACCTGCTGGCCGAGGTCGAAACCGTGCAGCAGGCGGCGTTCTCCAAGGTGAAAGCCGGCACGCTGGGCGGCGACATGATTTCTCACGCCGAGGGTGTGCTGAAGGCATCGAAGGTTGCGTCCTATACGGATTTCTTCGCCCATGGCATGGGGCTGATCACGCATGAAGCGCCGTTCCTGATGACCAACCACCCGGTGGCCTATGAAGGCACCTATGCGGCAAAGCCGCTGGAAAAGAACATGGTGCTGTCGGTCGAGACGACCATGCTTCATCCGACGCGCGGCTTCATCAAGCTGGAGGACACGCTAGCGGTGACTGACACCGGCTATGTGATGTTCGGCGACCGGGGTCGGGGGTGGAACAGGGGTGGGACCTTTTAAGACCAAGGCCGGCGCCTCTCATCTGCCTGCCGGCACCTTCTTCCCGTAGAACGGGGAGAAGGGAGCAGTCGTCGATGACAGCGTCTTTCTCCCCGTTCTACGGGGAGAAATGTCCGGCAGGACAATGAGGGGCGGCGCCGCCCTATAAAACTTTATCACTGCCCCACGGGAATCAGCCGGAAATCCGGCAGTTCGCGCAACACCAGTTCCGGCCCAGCCGGCGAGTAAACAACGAACAGCTGCATCGGCCCGTCGCCCGTATTCAGCGTCGAATGGAAACGGCTCTCCGGCACATAGATGGTGCAGCCGGGGCCGACCTTCGCGACCACCGGATTGCCCTTCTCGTCCTCGACCATCTGCTCGCCATGGCCGGAGATGACGAAGATGATTTCCTCGGCGCCCGGATGGTTGTGGCGGGTGTGGCCCTTGCCGGAGGGCAGATCGACGACGCCGCCGGAAAAGCGCTCAGCGCCATTCACTTCCGGAGCGACTGTCAGGGCCAGTCGGCCCCAATCGAAGCCGAAGGCGCCGACGTCCTTCGGATAGACAAACAGCTTGCTCTTGTCGGTCATGATCTCATCCCTTCTTTTTCTTTGCGGTCGTTTTGTCGCCGCCAAGCGTCACCGCCTTGAAATCGGCCGTCTGCCGGGCAATCGCGGCTTCCGCCGGCAGCCTCTCCATGGAGCTCGCGCCATAGAAGCCATGCAGGCCCTTGGCGCGAGACAGAATGTAACGGGCATCGTCCGGCATGGAGATCGGCCCGCCATGGCAAAGCAAGATGACGTCCTTGCGCACCGAGCGGGCGGCGTCGGCGATGGCGTCGATCGCGACGACGCAATCGTCGAGCGACTTGGCCGAGGTGGCGCCGATCGAGCCGCCAGTCGTCACGCCCATATGGGCGACGACGATGTCGGCCCCGGCCTTGGTCATGGCGCGCGCCTCGTCCGGGTTGAAGACATAGGGCGTGGTCAAGAGGTCGAGCTTGTGCGCCTCGGCGATCATGTCGACCTCGAGCCCGAAGCCCATGCCGGTCTCCTCGAAACTCTGCCGCATGCTACCGTCGAACAGGCCGATGGTCGGGAAATTCTGCACGCCGGAAAAGCCCATCGTCTTCAGCTCGGCCAGAAGCAGCGGCATGATGACGAACGGGTCGGTGCCGTTGACGCCGGCCAGCACCGGCGTGTGCCTGACCACCGGCAGCACCTCATAGGCCATTTCCTTGACGATTTCGTTGGCATTGCCATAGGCGAGCAGGCCGGCGGCCGAGCCGCGTCCGGCCATGCGGTAGCGGCCGGAATTGTAGATGATGATCAGATCGATACCGCCGGCCTCCTCGGCCTTGGCCGACAGGCCGGTGCCGGCGCCCCCGCCGACAATCGGCACGCCCTTGTCGATCATTCCCCTGAATTTCTTCAGTATGTCCTTGCGCGGTATTGCGGGCATATTCTGGAACCTCAGTGTCTGGCGATTTCGAGAAAGGCCGCGACCGCGGCCCTGGCGAATTCGGGGTCGTTGATGTGCAGCGGCAAGCGCGTGACGCGGCGCGTCGCACTCGGCTTGATCGAGAGCTCGATGGCGTCGAACAGCACGGCGTCGGCCTGCGGATCGAAGAAGGCGCCGCCCTCGATGTCGAGCGCCGAGACGCCTTTCTCCGGGATGAGGAAACGCACCGGCCCCTCGCAGAGGGCGAGCCTGCCGCCGATCCACTCGCCGATCTTGCGACACTCGTCGGCAGTGGTGCGCATCAGCGTGACGTTGGGATTGTGCTCGTAGAACAGCCGTCCGCGATAGCGTTCCGGAATGGTCGAGGGCGCCCAGAAATTGACCATGTCGAGCGCGCCGACCGAGCCGACATAGGGCAGGCCGGTGCGGGCGATCGCGCCGAAGCGGTCTTCCGTCGCCGGCAAGACGCCGCCGAACAACAGGTCGCAGACCTCTGTCGTGGTGATGTCGATGACACCGGACAGCAGGCCGCTGTCGGCCAGCTTTTCCATGCTGCGGCCGCCGGTGCCGGTGGCGTGGAAGACCATGCAATCATACGCGGAGCGAAGCTGGTCGGCGATGGCGCTGACGCAAGGCGTGGTGACGCCGAACATGGTCAACCCTATCGACGGCCTGCCATCGGGCGGCGGCGCCGGCCTTGCCGCCATGCCCGCTATCGCCTGGGCGGCATTGTGCAGCACGACGCGGGAGAGCCGGTTCAGCCCGGCCATGTCGGTCACCGACGGCATCATGATGATGTCGGAGACATCGACATAGGGAGCCGTGTCGCCCGAGGCGAGCGTCGAGACCATGATTTTCGGCAGGCCGAGCGGCAGCGCGCGCATGCCCGCTGTGATGATCGACGTGCCGCCGCCGCCGCCAATGCCGATCATGGCGGCGATGTCGTTTCGCGACTGGACGAAGCGGGTGAAGGCGACGCCCATGCTGGCTACCGCGGCGCCACGATCATCGCCGCCGAGCACGGCGTCACTGCCGCCGGGGTGGTGGCCGGCAATGTCGTTCGCGCTGATGTCGACGGGTATTGTTGCGTCGCGCGTTCCGACATCGACGCGGGAAACGGCGGCACCCGTTGCAGCGATCGCATCGGCCAGGAAGGCGAGTTCCTCGCCCTTGGTGTCGGCGGTGCCCACCACATAGATGCGCTTCATTGCGTTCCCCAATCCAGGCAGGCGCGATGCGTCTGCCGCTCATTGCCCGGCCGTTCGACGATGCGAAGGTCATTGCAAATTTTTGAGACGCGCGTATCGTATTGATATGGATGTCTCACGTCAACAATCCACGGCGAGCGACGACGCCGAGCGGGGAAGCGGCCCAGCGCTGGAGCGAGGACCGCGCGCGCGTACGAAACGGCTGATGCTCGAGACAGCGACAAGACTGATGCAGGCGGGCGTCACGCCGTCGGTCAGCGAGGTTGCGGAGGCGGCCGAGGTTTCCCGCGCCACCGCCTATCGTTATTTTCCGAGCCAGGCCGCACTGGTGCAGGCCGTCGTCGACGAGGGGCTGGGGCCAATCCTCACCTGGCAATCGACCTCCGCCGATGCCGAGCGCCGGGTCATCGAATTGTTCGACACCGCCATGCCGCGCATCGAGGCGTTCGAAGCCACATTCAAGGCGGCATTGAAGCTGTCGCTCGATCAATGGGCGCGGCGCCAGGCCGGCACGCTGGGCGGCGAGCCACCCTTCACCCGTGGCCATCGCATGGACCTGCTGGAGGATGCGCTTGCGCCACTGAGGGGCGAGCTGCCGCCGCGCGAATTCGAGCGCCTGGCGCAGGCGCTGTCGCTGATTTTCGGCGTCGAACTGCTGATTGTGCTGAAGGACATCTGGGGCCTGGACAGCGGCAAGGCCCTGGCCGTCGCCCGGTGGGCGGCCTCAGCGCTGGTGCGCCAGGCGCGACTCCGGACGCCATCCTGACCAGTGGTGGTGGCGGCGTGAGTTGGGCATGGAGGAGGGTTGGACGAAGGCGGATGCAGGATATGAGACTTCTCCCGACGCGGACCGGATTGGGGGGGCGTCGAGGGCAATCCGGGGCGGTCGCCGCGGTAGCTCGGAGCGAATCTGGTTCGACCAGATTTGAAGGTCGGCGATTTCAGTGATTTTGGGGATTGGCGTTTTGCGAAGGGGATGAAGGTGGAGAATTGCCAAAAATGAAGGAAATACCCACATATAGCGGACGTGTTCAGCTTATTTTGGTGACGGCGAATTTCAAGAAAGCGCTTGACGAGCATCTTAAATTGGTAATACCAGATTAGGAAAGAAAAGGCGGATCGGGAATGACAGCCGCAGTCCATTTCGGCAGGGCGAGGAGGATCACACGGATGGCGCGTGTTCCGTCCGCACGAGGTGGCGCATCGTGACGCAGACGTCGCCTCGCGCCAGTGCCGGCAAAGGGATTGCGCTGCGCCTCGATGGGCTCAGCAAAGCCTATGGATCCGTGCGCGCCATCAACGACCTGAGCTTCGCCGTCGACGAAGGCCGCTTCTTCGTACTCTTCGGGCCGAGCTCGGTTGGCAAGACAACGACGCTGCGCACTATCGCCGGCCTCGTCCAGGCCGACTCCGGCAGGCTTGAGATCGGCGGCCGCGACATGACCCATGCGCCGATCGCCGGCCGCGGCATCTCGATGGTCTTCCAGTCTTTCGCGCTTTACCCCCACCTCACGGTCTACGACAATCTCGCCTATCCGCTGCGCGAGGAGAAAGCCGCGCGCGCCGAGATCGACAAGCGGGTGAAAGAGACCGCCGAGATCCTGAAGCTGACACACCGCCTGAAGGCCAAGCCGGCAACCCTGTCCGGCGGAGAGCAGCAGCGCGTCGCGCTCGGCCGCTCCCTGATCCGCCGGCCAAAGATTCTTCTCCTCGATGAGCCGCTCACCAATCTCGACGCCAAGCTTCGGCACGAGACGCGCGCCGAGCTGAAGCGGCTGCACCGCCAGTTCGGGATGACCGTGATCTATGCCACGCCCGACGAGCTCGAGGCTCTTTCGATGGGCGAGACGATCGCCGTCATGCGCGATGGCGGCATCGTCCAGATCGGCACGCCGGACGAGCTTTACGAGCACCCGATCCATACCTATGTCGCCAGCAAGATCGGCTCGCCGCACATGAATCTGTTCACGGCCTCGGTGCGCGCCGACACCAGGTCTTTCGACACGCCGCTCGGGACTCTGGTTCCGGCGACGGCGCCAAAGACTGCCGATGCCGGCGAGGCCGCGCTGATCGGCATTCGCCCGAGCGACATTCGGCTCGCCGCCAAGGGCGAAGCCGGGGTTGCCTCGAAGGTGCATCTGGTCGAACCGCTCGGCGACATCACGATCGTCTCGGTCGAGGCCGGGGGCGAGATGTTGCGCATGGTGCTGCCGGAAGCGATCGCCGCCAGCATCAGGACCGGCGATTCGGCATCGATCGCCATCGATAACAGGAAAATCCACGTCTTCCGCGCCGTGAGCGGCCAGGCAATGACCTGACGCGAACGGCGAGAAGCAATCCGGTTAACCAAGGGAGGAAACGCGAATGACGGCGATGACCAAAGTGAAAGGGCTAGCGACAGCCGCAAGCTTCGCTGCCACGCTACTGGTGGGAGGCGTGACCTATGCCTCTGCCGAAGAAGTGACGTTGACGATGGCGGTGCCGGATTGGCCCCCGACCCGCATTATGAAGAAGTTCTTCGACGAGCAGTACAAGCCCAAGTCTGGCAATACCGTGAAGCTCGATGTCGACTTCATTCCGTGGCCGGATTTCTACACCCGCGTCAACGCCTCGTTGACCTCGGGCGAAAAGAAGTACAACTTCATCGTGTCGGACTCGCAGTGGTTGGGCGCCTTCGTTGAAGGCGGCTACTTCCGCAAGATCAACGATCTCATTGATGCCGACCCGGAACTCAAGGCGGCGATGGAGTCGATGCATCCCGCCGTGCTCAACGCCTACTCGACCTATCCCAACAGCACGCCGAACTACTACGGCTTCCCGCAGTTCCCGGACGTGCTGGTCACCTACGGCCGCAAGGACGTGCTCTGCAACGACGACGAGCAGGCCGCCTTCAAGGCGAAGTACAATGAGAAGCTGCCCTGCACCGGCGAAGAAATCGACGCCATGGACTGGAACACGTTCGAGCATGTTGGCGAATTCTTCCAGCGCAAGAAGGGCGACAAGCTCGCCGGCCAGGTGCTGGATGACGATTTCTACGGCATCGCCTATCAGGCAGGCAAAGGCTACGACTTCTCGACGAGCTCGGTCCACACGTTCGTCTGGCAGCATGGCGGCGGCATCTGGGATGAAACCAAGGCCCCGACCGGACATGCCGAAGGCGTCGTAAACTCCCCGAAGTCCATCGAGGGCATGGAGCATTTCCTCAAATTGCTGAAGTACATGCCGCCGGTGGTCAAGACGGGCACCATGGACATCTTCGTCTCGGACCAGTTGTTCCGTGAAGGCAAGGTGGCCATGAACATCGACTGGATCGGTCTCGGCGAAGCCTCGCTCGATCCCAAGACGTCGAAGGTTGCCGACAAGCTGGTGTTCGGATTGGCGCCAGGCCTGCGCGGCCCCGACGGAAAGGTGAATCGTACGTCACAGATCGGCGGACAGCCTTTCGTCCTCACCACCTGGACGACGCCTGAGCAAATCAAGGAAGCGGTGGGCTTCGTGAAGTGGTGGCTCTCGCCCGATATCCAGCACCAGTTCGCCGCCGCCGGCGGCCAGTCCGCGATCAAGTCGGTCTACAGCGATCCGAAATACGTGACCTATCGTCCGTGGGACCGCGCCTGGGCGAACTCGCTCGACTGGCAGAAGGACATGTGGCACGTGCCGCAGTTCTTCGAACTGCTCACCCAGCAGCAGGACCAGTACGACCTAGCCATCACTGGCAAGCAGGACGCCAAGACCACCCTGGATAACATCGCCAAGTTCCAGGAGGACCTCCTGAAGAACGCTGGCCTTATCCAGTAACCTTCCGACATAGCTGCGGGGAGCGGGCAAAGCCGCTCCCCATCATTGCCACGCCAGGCGCTCCATATTTCGGACTCCCATGACCGCTGTTTCAAGCACGCTGCTGACACCACGCCTTACCGCGGTTGTTGCCCACAACTGGAAACTCGCCATCGCTGTCGCTGTCGTCGTGTCGGCCATATCAATGGCGGGCTTGCCGGCGGCTGTCTCCTTCTGGGTGGTGGGCGCCGCGGCGGCGTTGGTCGCGGCCGCATTTACCGTCAACGCGTATCGCCGCCACTACTTCGGCGCCCTGCTGGTCGCTCCGGCAATCGCCGTTCTGTTTGTGATGAATATCTTCCCCCTGCTGTGGTCGCTGGGCCTTTCGTTCTTCGCCTACCAGGCAAACCAGCAGACGATCCGCTTCGTCGGACTCGGGAACTACGTCCGGATCCTTACCAACGATCTCGCTGCTCACGCGACCTGGGGCGCGCTGATCAATACCGCCATGTTCGTCGTGTTCACCGTCTCCGCGCAGATGATCGTCGGCTTTCTGCTGGCCATCCTGTTCGCCAAGCAATTTCCGCTGCGCAAGTATTTGTTGATCCTGGTGCTGACACCGATGATGCTTTCGGTTGTCGCCTCTGGCGTGTTCTTCACCTACTACTATGACCCGACATTCGGGATTCTCAGCTACGTCATCAATTCCATCTCCGGCAACCAGTTCATCCTGATGAGCAACAAAGTCGGTGCCGTGGCGGGAATCGTTTTCGCCGACGCATGGATGTGGTCGCCCTTCGTCATGCTCCTTGTGCTGGCGGGCCTCGTCTCGGTGCCGAAATACCTTTACGAGGCCGCTGCCATCGACCGTATTTCCAGCTGGCGGCAATTCTGGATGATCACCTTCCCCTACATCCGCGGCCTTCTGATGTTGGCCCTTCTCTTCCGCACCATCGAGGCATTCAAGCTGGCGGATCTCGTCATCCTCCTCACCAAGGGCGGCAACGACACACTGACGATCTCCTATCACTTGATCCGCATCGCCAACGAGCAGAACAAGACGAGTGAGGGCGCGGCGATCTCCTATCTGATGCTGTTCATGGTGATCGTTCTCACCAACCTCTACCTGTACCTCGCAAACCGCCGTACGAAGGGAGCCTGACCCGTGGCCGAATCGATATTGGGAAAGCTCGGCTTCGGCAGGGCCAGCGGAGTAGACAAGGCCGGCTGGGGGCGGACGCTCGGCGTGGCCATCGTCGCCTTTATCTATTTTCTGCCGGTGCTGTTCATCATATTCACCGCCTTCAAACCGCAGGGCGACGCGCTCCTGGTGCCTCCAACGCTGTCGCCCACGTCGCTGTTCGGCTTGATTCCGGACCATTTTGTGTTCAAGCCCACGCTCGAAAATTTTGGGTCCGTCTTTTCCCGCTCGATGACGCCGGACGGTGCCCCGGAAGCGACAGGATTCGACCGTTATTTCTTCAACTCGATCTTCATCGCCTCGGCGTCGGTGCTGCTGGCGCTGGTCATCGGCACCCTGGCGGCCTTCGGCTTCTCGCGCTATCCGCTGAAAGGCAATGACACCTACCTGTTCATCATCCTGACCACGCGGATGCTGCCGGCGATTGTGGTGATCATTCCGGTGATCCTGATGTTCCGCGTAGTGGGCCTGTCGGGCTCGTATCTCGGCATCATCATGCTCTACACCGCCTTCAACCTGGCCTTCACCATCTGGATGATGAAGAGCTTCTTCGATGAATTGTCGCCAGACGTCGAGGATGCCGCCCGCATCGACGGATCGTCCGGAATGCGGGTGTTCTTCAAGATTTGCCTGCCCCAGGTCATTGCCGGGCTCGCCGCCACGTTCGTGTTCGGCCTGATCCTCACCTGGAACGAGTTCCTCTTCGCCCTGTTGCTCTCGGGGCCCGACACGAGAACGGTCCCGGTCGCCATGAACCAGGCCGTGTCGTCGGGTGGACGCGGCACCGACTGGACTTTGCTTGCCGCCATCGAAACCCTGTTCCTCGTCCCAGTCTTCCTGGTCACCTTCTTCTTGCAAAACCATCTGTTGCGCGGCGTTACCTTCGGCACCGTGAAGCGCTGAGATGTCAACCATCGAACTCCGCAAAGTCACCAAGCGTTTCGGCTCTTTCACCGCAGTCAAGGACGTTGACCTGTCGGTGGCCGCCGGTGAGGTCGTCTGCCTTCTCGGCCCGTCCGGATGTGGCAAGACGACGACCCTGCGCGTCATCGCCGGGCTGGAAAGCGTCACTGACGGCGAGGTCGTCATCGCCGGCAAGGTGATGAACAACCTGCCGCCCGAAAAGCGCGACATCGCCATGGTGTTCCAGTTCTACGCGCTCTACCCGTCGGCATCGGTCGGCGAGAACATCGCCTTCCCGCTCTATCATGACGGCATTTCCAGGGCTGAGCGGACTGCCCGCGTCAACCGCGTCGCCGCGATCCTCCACTTGGAGCACGTTCTCGACCGGCTGCCGAACCAGATATCCGAGGGCGAAAAGCAGCGCGCCGCCATGGCCCGCGCCATCGTCCGCGACCCCAATTGCTTCCTCTTCGACGAGCCCTTGTCGCGTCTCGATGTCGAACTGCGCCAGAGCATGCGTGGCCAGATCAAGGAAGTGCTGCAGGGCCTCTCCAAAGCGACCGTGATCGTGACCCATGACCAGCTCGAAGCGCTCACCATGGCCGACCGCATCGCCATCATGAAGGACGGCCTGATCGAGCAAGTCGGCTCACCGCACGAGGTTTTTGCCAAGCCCGCCAATGCTTTCGTGGCGAGCTTCATCGGCACGCCGCAGATGAATCTTCTCGAGGCCGACCTCAAGACCTTCGCCGATGGCACGGCGGAGATGGCCGTGGCCGGCATTAATCTGGCGATCCGCACGGACGCGGCGGTCGGGCGCCTGCAGCCCGGCAGGGTGACGATCGGTGTCCGCCCCCGCGCCTTCACCGCGACCGATACGGGGGACCGTGGCACCATCTCCGCCCGGGCCGAGCTCATCGAGCCCATGGGCGCCGAAACCCTTATTCATGCCCGCACGGCGGCAGGCGCCGACATCCGCGTCGTGGTGACGAGAAGCCAGCGGGTCAAGGTCGGCGAGGCGCTGAATCTACGCCCCGATCCCAGGCAAACCCATGTCTTCGATGGCGCTGGAAAGGCGGTGCGGTCATGAGCGACAGTTCTTCCGGCATGAGCCGCGCCGGCGCGTTCTGCCTCGAGGTCTTCATCATTGGCCTCGGCGTCATGGCGCTGATGCTGATCTTCCAACCCTTTTCCATCGGCCTGTACGCGGTCGGCAGCGGTCTCGTGGTGCTTGCCGGACTCATCAACAACCTGCTGCCGTTGGCCCAGCCGGGCGTCAAGGTGCGCAGTGTGGTGACCGTAGCGCTGGTCGTGGCGCTGGTGTTCTGCATTGCGCTGCTGGTTTCGATCACGGCGGCGCATCTCTACGGCGTCTTCTTCCTCAATCCACCGGACCCCAACACTCTCGCCGGCAAGGCGCAGCTCGCCACGCCGCCTTTCTACAAGCAGGCTTTCGTGTGGGAAATCGCCGCCGCGGCGGTGATTCTCGCGCTGGTCGTCACCGCTCTCAACAAGACAGCGCGATGATCAGCAGCTGACGCTATCCGGCAGGTCGCGCTCGCGCCGGTCCGCGCCGGTCGGTGTGCGTCGCCCTCTCAACTCTCACGCCGTCATCCTCCGGCTTGACCGGAGGACCCGATGCCGAGATCAAGGACCGAGTCGACCGCGCGGCCCGTACGCTGCGGATCGAACATCTGCTTGACCGCAAGACCGATCGCCTGTCCGGTGGCGAGATGCAGCGGGTCTCGATCGGCCGCGCCATCGTGCGCAAGCCGCGCGTGTTCCTGATGGACGAACCGCTGTCGGCACTCGACGCCAAGCTGGGCGAGGCGCTGCGCACGGAACTGAAGAACCTGCAGATACAGCTCGGCGCCACCTTCCTGTTCGTTACCCATGACCAGATCGAGGCGATGTCGATGGGCGACAAGGTCGGCGTCTTGAACCACGGCCGCATCGTCCAGACCGGCACCCCGCACGAGATCTACAACAATCCGCGCGACACTTATGTGGCGAGCTTTGTCGGCTCGCCGCCGATGACCCTCATCGAGGGCAAGCTGGTAAACGGCCGCGCGGTGATGGCGCCGTTGAAGTTCGAACTGCCATTTTCAGGGGGCCAAGGCGAGTGGAGCGACCGACGGTCGCCCGCTCGTCTTCGGCATCCGTCCGGAAGACGTCTATCTCGAGAGCGGCGTTCCGGTCGAAGCGCGCGTCCATGATGTCGAGAACCATGGCGTCGAAAAGATCCTGACGCTGCGCGTCGGCGATACGACGCTGCGCGCCACGGTGCCGGCAAAGACCGATGTCGCTATCGAGCAGCCCGTGCGCTTTGCCTGGAACCCGGACAAGGTGGTGCTTGTCGACAAGGGCAGTGGCGTCAGCTTGCGTCACGCCGGATAGAGCGTCCGGTTACTTCGCCAGGTAGGTCTCGTAGGGCGTCTCGTTGATCAGCAAGATCACGCACGCCGGCAAACCCGCCGACGCAACCGGCTACCGGTAAGGCAATCCGGAATCGCTTCACGCCGAGCGTCCGTCGAAGTCGAAGATCGACAAGGTGGATGGGTCGACATCGGCGACGCAGTTGAGGTTGATATAGGCGCTGCGCTCAGTGCCTTCACGGACGTCCTCCGCGAAAGGGTGGATGCCGCAGGCGCGGCAGAAGCGGTGCGCCATGGCGTGGTTGCCGAATGTATAGGTGCCAAGGTCATCGCCCCAGGCCAGGACCGTCAGGCTCTCATGCGGGATGGCGCATAAGAGCGCGCCCTTGCGCGAGCAGATCGAACAATTGCACCTGATGGCGCCGGTCAGTTCCGCCTTGAATTCGAAGGCGATCTTGCCGCAATGACAGCTGCCTTTGTAGAGCATCAGTATCTTCCTATCGCTGGCAGGTGCAAAGGTATGCGGGCGGGTCATCCCTTTCGCAGGCCCAACCGGCTGCCTGCCTTAAAGACGTTGCATCCTGACGGAGTCCGACATCGACATGCAATCCATCCGCGACCGTCTCGAAATCATCCTGTCACGTCTTGCCAATCGTGCGGCCGACGAAAAGGTCTTCACCAAGCTCTATATCGACGCCGCGCGGGCGGCGGCTGATGCCAGCGACGCCCGTAGCCGAGCCGGCGTGACCCTCGGACCGCTCGACGGCACGATCGTCTCGGTCAAGGATCTGTTCGATGTCGCCGGCGAGGCGACCACGGCCGGCTCGCTGATGCGAAAGACCGCTGCGCCCGCCGCGCGCGACGCCGCCATCGTCAGCCGGCTTCGGCAAGCCGGTGCGGTCATCATCGGCAAGACCAACATGACCGAATTCGCCTTCACGGCGATTGGCGACAACATGCACTACGGCACGCCAGGCAATGCCGTCGATGCCAGCCGTATTCCCGGTGGTTCGTCCTCAGGCGCCGGCGTTTCCGTCGGCGAGGGGACGAGCGATATCTCCATCGGTTACGATACCGGCGGCTCGATCCGCATTCCGGCGGCGCTCAATGGTGTGGTTGGTTTCAAGCCGACGGCGCGGCGGGTGCCGCTGACCGGCGCCTTTCCGCTGTCCGGCACCCTGGACTCGATCGGGCCGCTTGCCCCAACCGTTGCGCAATGTGCCGCCGCGGACGCGGTGATGGCCGGCGAGGTGCCGACCGAACTGGCGGCCGTATCGCTCGCGGGACTTCGGGTCGGTGTGCCGCGCGGCGTTCTTTTTGGCGACACCGAAGGTGAAGTTGCCGCGGCGTTCGAGCATTGCCTCGGCAAGATCGAACAGGCCGGCGCGCGCATGGCCGATCTGGTGATCGACGACATGATCGCGGAATTCAGGACCGCCACCAAGCGGGGCTCGATCGCTGCCATGGAAGGGGCCGAAGTGCATGCCGACTGGTTGGCGACAGGGGCGTCGGTGCCGGTCGATCCGCATGTCAGCGGGCCTTTGTCGCGGGCGGCGATGCTGCCGGCGCCGGTCTATATCAGGGCGTTGCGCCGCCGCGCCGCGCTTATCGCTGCCATGGATGAGCGATTGGCCTCGGTGGATGTGCTGGCCTTGCCGACCACGCCGTTGATGGCGCCGACCATCGTTTCCATGGCCAAGGATGCCGAGTTGCGCGACCGCATCGAAGGCCTGCTGCTGCGCAACACGCAGGTCGCCAACCAGTTCGATCTCTGCGCGATCTCGCTGCCCATGCCCGACATGGCGCTACCGGCTGGGCTGATGCTGGTTGCGCGCAACGGCCATGACCGGCGTCTGCTGCGGATAGCCGCCGAAGTGGAGAGGCTGCTTGGCGGCTGACCGGTCGTGAATCTCAGTTGCGGATCAGGGCGATGAACAATGCTTGCGTTCGCTGTCCTTGGCGGTGCGCACGATGCGCGTCGCGACCAGCCATGGCCGGCTGTAATCCTTGCCGGTGATGGTCTGGGTGCGGTGCTCGATCGAACCCCTGACGACGATCTTCCCGTTGTAAAGCACGTCGGACTGATCCGTTATCGCCTTGTCGGCCTGCGGCAATCCGCTGGCGTCGATCGACACACCCTTGATGATGTTGCCGGTGGCAAGGTCGAGAGCGCTGTTCGACGGGCAGGGCGCCTTGAAGCAGCGCAACCCATTGTCGCAATAGACATAGCTGCTCTGAGCCGCGGCGAATGCCGGCAGGGCGCCGATGGGCGAGGCTGCGGCAATCAGGAATGCGAGGCGAAGACCGGACATGGCCGCACCGTCGCGGAGAATTGGGGCGAAACCGCGATTGCTATAGGTCGAGCGGAAAACGCCGCCGGTAGTGATCGGCCGCTTCCGGATTGCGCAGATTGAACGGCAGCTTGCCGTCTAGCACCAGCAACGCTTCGCCCGCCGCGCCGATGCCCATGCGCATCATCGATTCCTCGGTAATGCCTGCCATATGCGGGGTGATGATGACGTTGTCGAAGCCGAAATAGGGATGATTGGACGGCAGCGGCTGCGTCGAAAACACGTCGAGTGCCGCACCGCCGATGCGGCGCTCCCGCAGGGCCTCGATCAGGGCGTCGTCATCGACGACCGGCCCACGCGAAACGTTGATCAAAAGCGCATTGGGTTTCATGCGGGCGATGCGCTCGCGGCTGATCAGACCGCGCGTCTCCGGCGTCAGCGGACAGCAGAGCACGATGATGTCGCTTTGCTCGACCAGCGCGTCGATCGACAGGAAGCCGACTTTCTCGGGCGCCGGCTGCATGCTGCGCGTCGTTGCCACCACCTTGAGGTCGAAACCGTGCGCAGCGATATGGCCGACGGCCTGGCCGACGGCGCCGAGGCCGACAATGCCGATGGTCTTGCCGGCGAGCTCGATGTTGGCGTTGGCATGCTCGCGCCCGGCGAGCCAGCCCTTGGCGCGCAGGTCGCGGTCGACCCTGCGGAATTGCCGCAGCAGCGCAAGTGCGGCAAACATGACGTGTTCCGCAACCGAACGGGCATTGACCGCCGGCACATTGGCCACCAGCACGCCGGCGGCGGTCGCCGCCTCCATAGGGATCATGTCGAGCCCGGCGCCATGGCGGATGGCTGCCCTCAGCCTCCAGGCGCCCTCGAACAGCGCCGGCGGCAGCGGCGCGCGTACGATGACGATATCGGCGTCCTTGGCCTCCCGGGTCAAGGTGGCGGGATCGAGGGCCGATGCGATGACGAGCTGGCCGGCGCCGGCGAGCTTGGCCGAGGCGCGCGGGTGCAGCGGATGGGTCGACAGGATCTTCGGCAAGGTCTGGGCCATTCTCAGGCCTTTTCGAGCGTCGGGCTCGCGGGCGCAGCCGCCATGCCGCCCTCGATCAGGCCCTTCCAGTAGCTCTCCGCCCCTTGCAGGTGGGCGCTCATCAGCGCCTGGGCGAGATTGCCGTCGCGGCGCAGCAGCGCCTCGTAGATCTGCACATGCTCGGCATGCGAACGCACGCTTCGTTCGGGGTCATTGAAGTAGATCGGCAGGCGCTGTTCGCCCATCAGATAGTAGACGCTGCAGATGTTGTGGAAGACGCTGTTCTTGGTGGCGCGCACGATCTCGAGGTGGAATTCGCGGTCCTCCTTGGCCAGACCTTCGCCGGCGGCGATGCGTTCCTCGGAAGCCTTGAGGATCTCGCGCAGCCGCTCGAAATTCTCCTCGGTGGCGCGCGAGCAGGCAAGCTCGGCGGCCTTGATCTCGTGGATCTTGCGCAACTCGACCGTCTCGTAAATCTGCAAGGGATCGAGCGGCAGGCCTGCGCGCGCGAACAGCGCCAGCGCCTCGACGCTCGCCTGCTTGGTGTCGATGTAGATGCCGGATTTGGCGCGCCGCTCGACGATGCGCATGGCTTCGAGGATGGCCAGCGCCTCGCGGATCTGGCCGCGGCTGACGGCGAAATGCTCCGCCAGTTCACGTTCGGATGGGGTGCGGCCGCTCTCCTTGTCCGAGTGGGAGAACAGATAGGCTGCGAGTTCCGCGAGAAGGTTCTTTTCTTTCATCGTCAATTGCGTTGCGCGTGCGCCTCCAGGAATCGCTCAGAAACGGTGAATCCCAATCCGGGCTTTTCCGGGATCGCTATCATACCGTCCTGTGCTTCGACAGTCTCTTCGATCAGATCGTGGATCATCGGGTTGGCGCCGAGCGAATATTCGACGGTGAAACTCGACGGCGAGGCGGCGCAGACATGCAGCCCGGCGAAGAAACAGGGCGCGCCGGCCCACAGATGCGGCGCAAAGCGCAGATTGAAGGCGCTGGCGATGGTGCCGATCTTCATCGCCTCGCTGATGCCGCCGCAAAAGGCGGGATCGGGCTGGAAGATGTCGGCGGCCTTGAGCACGGCAAGGTCGCGGAAGGCATAGCGCGTCGCCTCGCTTTCGCCAGTGGCGATCGGCACGGCGCCGGAGGCACGCACTTCCGCCATGCCCGGCTTGTCGTCGGCGATCACCGGTTCCTCGAACCAGGCGAGGTCGAGGTCGTTGACGAGGTGGATGAAGCGCTTGGCCTCCGCCACCGTATAGGTGCCGTGGGCGTCGACCATCAGCTCGACATCGGGGCCGAGCGCCCGGCGCGCGGCGCGGACGCGGGCCGCCGAGACGTGGGCGGCGCCATCCATGGCGCCGACCCGCATCTTCAGCGCCTTGAAGCCGCCCCGGGCGATGTAGGATTTCAACTGTTCACCGATAGCATCGGCGGACGCCCAGCCGCCCGAGGCATAGGCCTGCATGCGGTCGATCTTGCGGCCGCCGAGCAGCCGCCAGACCGGCTGGCCGAGCGACTTGCCGAGGATATCCCAAAGCGCGATGTCGACGGCGCTGATGGCGGCGATGCTCACGCCGCGCCGCGCCAGTTGCGGCATGGCGTGGCCGGCGCGGGCGGCACTGTCGTGGCGCACGCCATTGTAGAGCATTTCCCAGATGATGCCGATGTCGGCCGGATGGCGGCCGATCAGCTGCGGCCCGACCTCCTGGTTCAGCATATGGACGAGGGCGCCGTAGCTGCCGGCGCTGCCGGCTGCGTTCTTGCCTTCGCCCCAGCCGACCAGTCCGTCATCGGTTTCGATGCGCAGGATGGCGGCGTCGAAGGTCGTCACCTGGCCGAAGTCGCTGCGGTGCTGCCGAGCGGCTTCGATCGGGATGCGGACCCACCAGGCTTGGACGGTCTTGATGCGCATGTCTTTCCCCAGCCCCGCCGCCGGTCAGGGCGAAAGGGCAAATTTCCCAACAGTCGTCGACTACTTGATCAGCGGCAGCAGCGTTTCGGCGGTGATGCGCATCTGGTCGGTGTAGAATTTCTCGGTCAGCACGCTGGAGCCGTGGTCCTGGATGAACTTCAGCTGCTCAGGCGAGATATCGACCGGGTGGCGCTCGACCATTTCGGGATAGGGTGCCGCCGGCGTGCGGTCGACCGGGGCGACGAATTCATTGGTCAGCGCGCCGTCGTAGCCGACTTCCTTCAAGGTGGCGACGATCTTCGCCCAATCGATCTGGCCGAGGCCGGCTGCGAAGCGGTTGTTGTCGGCGACATGGAAGTCGAACAAGCGCTTTCCGACCTTACGGATGGCGTCGTAGACGTTAAATTCCTCCATATGGATGTGGTAGGCGTCGAGGCATACGCCGCATTCGGGGCTGACCGCGTCGGCTAGCGCCAGCGCCTGGGCGCCGCGATTGAACAGGTAGGTCTCGAAGCGGTTGAGCGGCTCGACGGCGATCTTGACGCCGACCTTCTTGGCATGGGTGAAGCATTCGCGGGTCGCGTCGACCACCCATTTCCATTCCTCTTCCTCGGTGCCGTCCGGCACGACCTTGCCGACCGTCGCGGGGACGAGCGTGATGATCTCGCCATCGAGCTCGCTGACCATGGTCAGCACGTCCTTGACGTACTGCACGGAGCGCTCGCGCTGGCCCTGGTTCTTGGCGGCAAGGTTGCGTTCGCCCAGCATCAAGGTCACCGCGCCCCAGCAGCGAATGCCATGCTCCTTCAACAGCGCCCGCGTCTCCTTGGTCTTGTACTGCTCGGGCTCGCCGGAAATCTCGATCGACTCATAGCCGAACTTCTTGATGCGCTTGAGCGTCGTCTCCAATGGTTCCGCCCGCATCCAGTTGTGCGTCGAAAGATGCATGGTCTGTCCTTCCCAAATTCGTCCGTATCGTTTGCCTTCGGCATGCGTCGCCGAAAGACGGCGCAAGGGTTCCTCCCCAAGGCATCCCCAGCCTTTTCCTGCAAACTGGTTCGACCAATTGGGCCTTAAGCGAGGTCTACAGCAAATTGCCTGGAACGGCAAGAAGCGTGGAGGCGCAACTCGCCGCGTGAATTATTACATTGATTATATTGTGATATATGCCAATGCTTCGGGCATCCGATTGGCTCGGCCGATGCATTGTCAGGCTTGACCAAATTCCCCTATTTGGTAATACCAGAATGGCAGTGCCTGCAAAGCGCCCGATGCAAAAAGACCAAAATGGCTGGCCCTGCTTCCAATCGGCGCTATGCTTGGTCGCGACACAATGAGGGAGGATGCCGATGCCGACGACAATGAAGGGCCCTGGACTGTTTCTGGCGCAGTTCGCGGGTGACGCAGCGCCGTTCAATTCGCTGGCCGCGATCACCAAATGGGCCGCCGGTCTCGGCTATAAGGGCGTGCAGATCCCGACCTGGGACGCGCGCCTGTTCGACCTCGAGAAAGCGGCGTCTTCCAAGGCCTATTGCGACGAGGTGAAGGGTATTTGCGCCGATGCCGGCGTCGAGATCACCGAATTGTCGACGCATCTGCAGGGACAGTTGGTGGCGGTGCATCCTGCCTATGACGCGCAGTTCGACGGCTTTGCGCCGGCTTCGGTCCACAACAATCCCAAGGCGCGGCAGAAATGGGCGGTCGAACAGATGAAGTTCGGCGCCAAAGCCTCGAAGAATCTCGGCCTCAAGGCTTCGGTGTCCTTCTCCGGCGCGCTGGCCTTTCCCTACCTCTACCCCTGGCCGCAGCGGCCGGCCGGTCTGATCGAGGAGGCCTTCGCCGAACTCGGCAAGCGCTGGAAGCCGATCCTCGACGTCTATGAGGACAATGGCGTCGATGTCGGCTACGAAATCCATCCCGGCGAGGACGTGTTCGACGGTGCCACCTTCGAGATGTTCCTCGACGCGGTCGGTGGCCACAAGCGCTGCAACATCAACTACGACCCGTCGCACTTCCTGCTGCAGCAGCTCGACTATCTCGAATTCATCGACATCTACCACGAGCGCATAAAGGCCTTCCACGTCAAGGACGCCGAGTTCAACCCGACCGGCCGGCAAGGCGTCTATTCCGGCTATCAGAGCTGGACCAACCGCGCAGGACGCTTCCGCTCGCTCGGCGACGGGCAGGTGGATTTCGGCGGCATCTTCTCCAAGCTGACGCAGTACAATTATGATTCCTGGGCGGTGCTGGAATGGGAGTGCTGCCTGAAGCACCCCGAGGACGGAGCGGCCGAAGGGGCGCCTTTCATCCAGCACCACATCATCCGCGTGACGGAGAAGGCATTCGACGACTTCGCCGGTGGCGCGACGGACAAGAAAGTGCTGCGCGCGATGATGGGAATTTGAAGCGACTTGCTCCCCCCGCGAGGGGGGCATCCAAGACACGAGGGAGAAAACATGGTCGGCGCATCGAAATCGGAAACGGGAGGCGGCCCGATCCGCTATGGTATGATCGGCGGCGGGCAAGGCGCCTTCATCGGCGCGGTGCACCGCATCGCGGCGCGCCTGGACAATGAGTTCGTGCTGGTGGCTGGTGCGCTGTCGGCGAACCCCGAGCGCGCCAAGGCTTCGGCCGCCGAACTCGGGCTCGATCCGGACCGCAGCTACGCTTCCTATGCCGAGATGGCCAAGGCCGAGGCCAAGCGCCCCGACGGCATCGAGGCGGTGGCCATCGTCACGCCCAACAATGTCCATGTGCCGGCGGCCAAGGCCTTCCTCGAGGCCGGCATCCACGTGATCTGCGACAAGCCGCTGGCGACGACACTGGCCGAGGCGAAAAAGCTCGCCGCGGTGGTCGAGAAGACCGGCAAGGTGTTCGTGCTTACCCACAACTACACCGCCTATCCAATGGTGCGGCAGGCACGCGAAATGGTGGCCAAGGGTATCCTTGGCGACATCCGCATCGTGCAGTCGGAATATCCGCAGGACTGGCTGACCGAGGATCTCGCCGCCACCGGCCAGAAGCAGGCCTCATGGCGCGGCGATCCCAAGCAGGCGGGCGCCGGCGGCGCGCTGGGCGACATCGGCACCCATGCCTACAATCTCGCCCGCTTCGTCTCCGGGCTGGAGCTGGATTCGCTGTCGGCCGATCTCGATGCGTTCGTGCCGGGGCGGCTGCTCGACGACAATGTCAACGTCATGCTGCGCTTCAAGTCCACCGGCAAGACGCATCCGGCCAAGGGCATGATTTGGGCCAGCCAGGTGGCGCCGGGCCACGAGAACGGGCTGAAGCTGCGCATCTATGGCTCGAAGGGCGGGCTGGAATGGGTGCAGGCCGATCCGAACTACCTCTGGTACACGCCGTTCGGCCAGCCCAAGCAGTTGATCACCCGCAACGGCGCCGGCGCGCTGCCGGTGGCGGGCCGTGTGAGCCGCGTACCGTCAGGCCATCCCGAGGGCTACCTCGAAGGCTTCGCCAATATCTATCAGGAGGCTGCACGCGCCATCCGCGCGGCGCGCAAGAAGGGTGGCAAGCCGGCCAAGGACGTCGTCTTCCCGACCATCCAGGATGGCGTCGAAGGCATGGCCTTCATCGAGGCCTGCGTGAAATCGTCGAAGAAGAATGGGGCGTGGACGAAGCTCTAAAACAAGAATGATCCGGGGGGATCGAACGGGGGAGGGCTGTCGATGAAAATCGGCATGTGCATGTTCTTGTGGACGACCAGCGTCTCGAAAAAACACGAGCCGCTGCTTCGCGACATCAAGGCGACAGGCTTTGACGGTGTCGAGATACCGATTTTCGCCGGTACGCCTGACGACTACAAAAAGCTCGGCGACCTGCTCGATCGCATCGGGCTGGAGCGCACCGCGGTCTCGGCGATGGGCGATCCGGCAATGAACCTGATTTCGCCGGATGCGGCAACGCGCAAGGCCGGTATCGCTTACATGAAATGGGCTGTTGATTGCGCCGACGCGCTCGGCGCCAGGACGCTCAGCGGGCCGCTGCACTCGACGCTCGGCGCCTTTTCCGGCAGAGGGCCGACACCCGCCGAGAAGAACCGTTCCATCGCCTCGCAGCGCGCCATCGGCGACCATGCCGGCACGCGGAACGTGACCATCGGGCTGGAGGCGCTGAACCGCTTCGAATGTTATCTTTTCAACACGATGGCGGATCTGTCGGAGCACATCGATGCCGTCGGCCGACCGCATATCAAGGCGATGTACGACACCTTTCATGCCAATATCGAGGAGGCCGACCCGATCGGCGCCTATACGAAGCATCGCAGGAATGTCGTGCACATCCACATATCGGAGAACGATCGCGGCGTGCCGGGGCGCGGTAACATCCCGTGGAAAGAGACGTTCGCGGCGATCCGCAAGAGCGGCTATGACGACTGGCTGACGATCGAGGCCTTCGGACGGTCGCTGAAGGATCTGGCGGCGGCGACAAAGGTGTGGCGCGATTTTTCCGAAACGCCGGAAGCAGTTTATCGCGAGGGCTATAAGCATATCAGGAATGGGTGGAGGAAAGCCGCTTAGAACCACGAAGGCGCTTTGAGCCGCTGTCGATCCTGGAGCCGAGGGCATCACCCCTGCTCGGCCTGGAGTCTGTTGTAGTCGTGAATCGTCCGGCTCAGCCGGCGGCGCAGGAAGTTCGAGATGTTGTCGAAGATGAAGACGACCAGCAGGATCAGCAGCACCATGTAGAAGACGTTGGCCCAGTTGGAGTTGGTGCGCATCGCTTCCCACAATTTCAGGCCGATGCCGCCGGCGCCGACGGCGCCGATGATGGTGGCACCGCGGGTGTTGGACTCCCACTGGTAGAGCGTCTGGCTGATGAAGACCGGGATGACTTCAGGCATCACGCCGTAGCGCTGCACCAGAAGGCCGTTGGCGCCGGTCGACAACACACCTTCGCGCGGCTTGTCGTCGATGTTCTCAAGCGCCTCGGAGTAGGTTTTGCCGAGCGTGCCGATCTCGGTGAAGAAGATCGCGGCACTGCCCGCAAGCGGGCCGGGGCCGAACGCACGGGTGAAGAACAGTGCCCAGATCAGCATGTCGACCGAGCGCATGAAGTCGAAGAAGCGTTTCAGGACCTGGCTGAGGACGCCGCTCGGCGTGATGTTGCGGGCGGCGAAGAAGGCGAGCGGGAAGGCGACGATGCCGCCAAGCAGCGTGCCCAGGAACGCCATGACGATGGTCTGCAGCAGCTTCGTCCAAACGTCGCCATGCTGCCACTGGGCGTTGTTCCAGATGTTGTCGCCTGCCAGCGTCAGGTTCGACGTGCCCGGCTTCAGTTCGGGCCCGGACACGATCAGCGAGATCACCTCTCCCGTTGATTTGCCGAAGAAGGGCGAGCGCGTATCGAAGACGAAATTCGCCCAGCCGAGGAAGCGCTTGCGCACCTTGACGCGGTCGACGGTGACGCGCACCTCGCCGACGAAGCCCATCTTGGCAACCACCTCGTCGTCGTGCGCGGTGATCCAGTCCGGCATCGGGCCTGATATCACCGGCTTGCCGCTTGTCAGCGAAACCGGCACGGTCTGGCCGTTGGCCACGATCGTTGCCTGCGCCTTGTCGAAGGTGACGGATTTCGCCGGACCATCGATCAGCACGGTGAAGGTGCCGTCTCGATTCCTGATCACCCAGTCGGGGTTGGGGTTCTCGCCAAGCGCGGAAAAGCGCGGGTATTTTGGCGTGATCTCAGGCTGGTCGAGGCGGAATTCCGGTTGCAGGTCGTAGCTGATCCATTGTGTCAGGAACAGCGGCAGACGTTCCCAGTGCGATTCCCGCAGCACTTGCGGCAGGCTGAAGAACCACAGGACATAGACCAGATAGGTCAGGATGCCGATGAACAGGAACAGCGGAGCGAAGCGTTTGTACAGCGGCCGCCGGAACACTTGCGGATATCGCTCCTCGATCGACAATATCTCCTCGGCGGTCATTGTCGCCATGGTTTATGCGCCCATCATAAAGGCCTGTTCGCCGACCAGCTTGCGGCGTAGCCAGGCGGAGAACTGGTCGATGATGAAGATGGTCGTGAACAAGAGCAGCACCAGCGCCAGCGTCTTGGCGCCGAAGCCGCGAGAGATGGAGAGCTTCAATTCCTCGCCGATGCCGCCGCCGCCGACGGCGCCGATGATGGTCGAGGCGCGGACATTGATCTCGACGCGCAGCAGCGTGTAGGACATGAAATTGGGCAGCACCTGCGGCAGGTCGGCGAAGCGCACGCGCTCGAACCAGTTGGCGCCGACCGCGCGCAGGCCTTCCTCGGCGCGCATGTCGATGTTTTCGTTGATCTCATAGAACAGCTTGCCGAGCGCGCCGATCGAATGCAGGCCGATGGCGATGATGGCGGCGATCGGGCCAATGGAGACGATGGCCGCGAACAGGCCGGCAATGACGATCTCAGGGAACGCGCGCAGCAGCTCCATGAAGCGCTTGACGATCAGCCGCAGGGCCGGATGAGGTGTCAGATTGCGCGCCGCGATGAAGGAAAACGGCACCGCGAAGACAAAGCCGATGAAGGTCGAGACCAGCGCCACGTTCACCGTGGTCAGCATCAGCTCGAAATATTCGGGAATGTAGAATCCGCCCCAGACAAAGATCCGTCCGAGCGGGAAATTGTATTCCTGGGTGCCGGTGTCATGCGGCGAGGCAATGTCGAACAGTGCCCGCCAGACGTCGTTCCAGTCCTTGGGGACCAGCCAGCTTAGGAAATCCAGAATATGCGGCAGCCTGTCGAAGAAGTGCCCGGCATTTGCTTCGTCGGCGAACCACATGCTGGCGAACATCGCGGCCAGCAGCAGGCCGACGCCGAGCACTGTATAGAACCGGCGCAGCGACGTCTGGCGTCGCCAGGCATCGGCCATCTGCTGGGGCGCGCCAAAAGGGGTTGTCAAAGAAGGGGCTGTCACGGAAAGGGTCATGATCGGAGATGCAAAAAGGGCGGTGTTTGACACCGCCCTTTTCGATTTCGCCGTTAGCCGCCGATGGCTGCCTTACGAGCTTCGACGATGACGTTGTAGAAGTCCGGCTTGACCGGAACGTAGCCGGTGAAATCGCCACCTTCGACGCCCTCGAAGCAAGCCTTGTCCTTCTTCGGCAACTCGGTGAAGAAGGCAGCGAGCTTGGCGGTCATCTCCTCGCCGAGCGCGGTGCGCACGACCAGCGGGCCGTTCGGGATCAGGCCCGAGCGCCAGACTTCGACGAAGTCGTTCGGGTCGACGGCGCCCTTGGCGACGACCTTGTGGAAAGTGCCGGAGGTGAAGCCGTTCTTGAAGTCGCCGATGCCGGAGGAATCATCGACCGCGACATCGACCTTGCCGTCGCGCACGGCCAGGATGTTGTTCTCATGGCCGCCGTTGAACTGGGTCGAAGCGAAGAAGGCCTCGTTCGAGGCGCCGGTTTCCTTCGGAATCTGGGTCAGCGGGATCAGGTAGCCCGAGGTGGAGTCCGGATCGGCGTAGCCGAGCTTCTTGCCCTTGGCCGACTTGATGTCGGTGATGCCCGAGGTCTTCAGAGCCAGGCCGATCGAATGATAACCGGTGGAACCGTCGGTCTGCTTGGTGGTGAGGATCGGGGTCACCGCCTTCGGGTCCTTGAGATAGACGCTGGCGTAGCCGGATGCGCCGAGTTCGGCGAAGTCGAGCGTGCCGCCGAGCAGGCCCTGGATGACGCCGTCATAGTCGGCGGCAGGAAACAGCGAGACCTTCTCGAAGCCGAATTCGGCCTTCAGATGATCGGCCAGGCACTGGTAGTTGCGCAGCCGGTCGGTCTCGTTTTCACCGCCCAGAATGCCGACGCGGAATTCCTTCATGTCGGCGGCGTGGGCCATGCTGGTTGCCATGGCGAGCACCGAAACGGCGCTGAAAACCATCTTCCTGAACATTTGATGTCTCTCCTGTAAGTTCCGGCCCCGCGCCGGCAGCGTTCTTGATCTTGACAAGTGCCCTTGACGCGGGCGGACGATCCCAACCGCCCTTTCTCGGCCCATGATCTTTCCCGAAAACCGGATTCCACTTTTCGGGATCATGGGCTCAGTAACCCGGGAATGCGGGTTCGAGCGGTCCGGCGGATGCTGCGATCTTCTGCTTGAAGGCAACGCTGGTGGAGGTGATGGCCTCCGATATCTCTGCGCCATTGCTGTCGGCGCCATAGACGACGCGCACGGCCTCACGGTTGAGCTCTTCCGGCGGGCCGTCGAAGACGACCTTGCCGGCGGCCATGCCGATAATGCGGTTGCAATAGGCGCGGGCGGTGTCGAGCGTGTGCAGGTTGGTGACGACGGTGATGCCCTCGCGCAGATTGATGTCCTGCAGCGAATCCATCACCACCTTGGCGTTGAGCGGGTCGAGCGAGGCGATCGGCTCGTCGGCGAGGATCACTTTGGGCTGCTGCATCATGGCGCGGGCGATGGCGACACGCTGCTGCTGTCCGCCAGACAAGGTGCCGGCGGGCTGAAGCGCGGTGCGGGCTATGTCGAGCCGCTCGAGCGCGGCGACCGCCTCGGCGCATTCGGCACGCGAGAACATGCCGAGAAGGTTGGACAGGGTCGAACGGTGGTTCAATTTGCCGAGTAGGACGTTGGTCAGCACGTCGAGGCGCGGCACCAGGTTGAACTGCTGGAAGATCATGGCGCAATCGCGCTGCCAGCGCCGCAGCGGCGAGCCGTGCAGCCGGGAGACCTCGGCGCCGTCAAAAAAAATCGACCCCTGGCTGGGGTCGACAAGACGGTTGATCATGCGAAGAAGGGTCGATTTGCCGGCGCCCGAACGGCCGATGACGCCAACCATCTGACCTTGCGGGATCGAGATATTGACGTCGCTGACGGCTGTGTTCTTGCCAAATCGTCGGCTGACGCCGCGGATTTCGAGCGTGGCAGAGCTTGCTGACATGAGCAGGTTCCAGTCCCGACCTTGTTGATCGTCAGGCACTCGCCTAACGCAGCCACATGAACCTGCCATGTCGCCAGCATGTCAGTTTTGTTACGCTCCACAGGCGCGACGGCCGAAGCGCGTCGCTGAAACGAATTCATGCGACGCGCTCCAGGTCTTTGGCTTTATGCATGTCGTTCTCCCGGGGCCACTTTCGGGCGACTGCATTGGCGCCTTGTCGGCGATCAGCCGAGCACCAGCAATTCCTCGAAGTGCTTCATGTCGCGGAAGGCGCAGAAGGCGGGCGCCTTGATCTCGATTGTCGGAGCCTGCCTTGCGAAAAGCGCCAGGCAATCGTCGAACAGAGCCTGCCACGCGGCGGCGCGATCGGAGGCGAGGCGCTGGATCTGATAGGCAAAGGTGATGTGGAAGACGTAGGCGTCATGATCGGGGTGCCGATAGCCGAACGGCACCGCCAACGCATCGCGCCATTGACGCATGATGCGCACGTCCTCGTCGGTCGCGCCGGCCACGGTGAGACCGGTGGGCACGATTTCGATCACCTTGATGTTGAAAGGACCGAAGCCCTCGAAGCCCTTAAGGCGCTCCAGATAGAGGCGGGTCATGGCGTCAATGCTGGTGTCGAGCGGTACGTCCTGCGGCCAGTAAGGCAAGCGGCGACGATATTCGATGATGCCCTGGAACAGCGTCATATGCAGGCTGGAAATGGGCGTGAAGGCGAGCCGGTCGGCGTCGGGCATCGCCAGCATCTTCTCGCGCACCGCAAGCACCACGGCCTCGGAGGGCGAGCCGCTGACGAGATGGCTGACAACGGTGTTGCCGGGCTCGGTCAGGAAATTGCCCGAGGTGTCGTAGCGCGTGCCGAGATGCGCCGGCGGGGTCGGGTTGGAGCCGGCAAAGAATCCGGCGAGCGAGGGTCTGACGGTGTCGAGCATGGCAATCTCCTTGGGAGATGGCGTCCTGTCCGAGTCCTGTGTCAGGGATATGAACAAGCCCCTTAATGACGATGATGTGAGGAGCTATCCCTCGTATTTCTCCAGGAAGGCCTCCGCCGACAGTTCGCGAAAATCATCGAGCGAAGCGCGCAGCCGCACGTGGTCCCAGTCCCACCAGGCAAGCGCCTGGTAGCGTTCGGCGGTGCGGCGGTCGAAGCGCTCGCGGATCGGCTTGGCCGGCACGCCGGCGACGATGGTGTAGGGCGCGACATCCTTCGAGACAACCGCCCCGGCGCCAACCGCCGCGCCATCGCCGACGGTGACGCCCGGCAGGACGGTCGAACCATGACCGAGCCAGGTGTCGTGACCAACGGTGACGCGCTTGGCGCGGCGCTGGGCGAAGAACTCGCTCTCATGCTCGGCGTCGTCCCAATAGTCCGAGGCGCGGTAGGTGAAGTGATGCAGCGTCGGCCGCCAGGTCGGGTGGTTGGTGGCGTTGAGGCGCACGCTTGCCGCGATATTGGCGAACTTGCCGATCGTCGCGCACCAGACAGAGCAATCCTGCATCATGTAGGAATAGTCGCCGAGTTCGCTTTCCGAAACCCGGCTGCGGTCGGCGATCTCGGTCCAGCGGCCAAGCGTCGAATTGTGCACCTCCGCCGTCGGATGGACCAGCGGCGTCTCCGACAATTTCCTGGTCATGCGGCGAGTTTTCCTGGAGCAAAAGCGGTGACGTCGATGATGCGGTCGGCAACGGCCTCGCGCACATCATGATCGTGGAAGATACCGAGCAGGGCGACGCCCGCCGCCTTCTTGGCGGCGATGAGTTCGATCACCACGTCGCGGTTGGTGGCATCGAGCGAGGCGGTCGGCTCGTCGAGCAGCAGGATAGGATGCTCGGTGATGAAGCCGCGCGCGATGTTGACGCGCTGCTGCTCGCCGCCGGAGAAGGTCGCCGGCGGCAGCGCCCAGAGTTTTTCCGGCAGGTTAAGCTGCGACAGCAGGGCGCGCGCCTTGCCTCTGGCGGCCTCGCGGTCCTCGCCGCGCTCGACCAGCGGCTCGGCGACGACATCGAGCGCCGAGACGCGCGGCACGGTGCGCAGGAACTGGCTGACATAGCCGATCGTTTGCCGGCGAACGGCAAGCACGGTGCGTGGGCTGGCGTTGGCAAGATCGATCAGTCCGCCCTCGTGGCTGACGATGATCTGCCCCTCGTCGACGGCATAGTTGCCGTAGAGCATTTTCAGGATCGAGCTCTTGCCGGCCCCGGACGGGCCGCCGAGCACGGTGCATTCTCCTGCCTTGATCGAGAACGAGACACCGGCGATAACGGGCAGTTTGATGCCGTCGCGCAGATGCATGGTGAAGCTTTTTGCGACGTCGGAAACAACGAGCGGGGTTGGCATCGTTACACCTGCAAAATGGAAGAAACGAGAAGCTGCGTGTAGGGCGCGCGCGGATCGTCCAGCACGCGGTCGGTGAGGCCGCTTTCGACGACGCGGCCGTCCTTCATCACCATCATGCGCTGCGACAGCAGGCGCGCCACCGCGAGATCGTGGGTGACGACGATGGCCGCGAGGCCGAGATCGGTGACCAGCCCGCGCAAGAGATCAAGCAAGCGCGCCTGCACCGAGACGTCGAGACCGCCGGTCGGCTCGTCCATGAACACCAGCCTTGGGCCGGTGACGAGGTTGCGGGCGATCTGCAGGCGCTGGCGCATGCCACCGGAAAAGGCACGTGGCTCGTCGTCGATACGGTCTTGCTCGATCTCGACGCGCGACAGCCAGTCGACGGCCGTGGCGCGGATCTTGCCATAATGGCGGTCGCCGACCGCCATCAGCCGTTCGCCGACATTGGCGCCGGCAGACACCGTCATGCGCAGGCCGTCGGCCGGGTTCTGGTGGACAAAGCCCCAGTCGGTGCGCATCAGGAAGCGACGCTCGGCCTCGCTCATGCGGTAGAGCTCGCGGAACTGGCCGTCGCGCATGCGGTAGCTGGCGGTGCCCGACGACGGTAAGAGCCGCGTCGACAGGCAATTGAGCAGCGTCGTCTTGCCGGAGCCGGATTCGCCGACGACCGCCAGGACCTCGCCCGGCCACAGGTCGAAGGAGACGTTGTCGCAGCCGACGCGCGAACCGTAGAATTTGGAGAGCGCCGAGACGCGCAGCAGCGGTTCGTCGGTCATTGTGCGGGCTCCATTTTTTCGGAAGCGAGATGGATTTCCGGAGCAAGATGGCCGCGATGGCCCTCTTCACGCCGCTTCTCGCAATGGTCGGTGTCGGAGCAGACAAACATGTGGCCGCCATGATCGTCGAGGATGACCTCGTCGAGATAGACATTCTCGGCCGCGCAAAGTGCGCAGGGTTGGTCGAAGGTCTGCACCTCGAACGGATGGTCCTCGAAGTCGAGGCTGACGACATCGGTGAAGGGCGGCACCGCATAGATGCGCTTCTCGCGGCCGGCGCCGAACAGCTGCAAGGCCGGCGAGCGGTGCATTTTGGGATTGTCGAATTTCGGCGTCGGCGAGGGGTCCATCACATAGCGGCCCTCGACCTTGACCGGATAGGCATAGGTGGTGGCGATGCGGCCGTGTTTGGCGATGTCCTCGTAGAGCTTCACATGCATGAGGCCATACTCCTCCAGCGCATGCATCTTGCGCGTTTCCGTCTCGCGCGGTTCGAGGAAGCGCAGCGGCTCGGGGATCGGCACCTGATAGACCAGCACCTGGCCCGCGGTCAGCGGATGTTCGGGGATGCGGTGGCGGGTCTGGATGATGGTGGCGCTGGCTGTGTCGGTGGTGACAGCGACATTGGCGACTTTCTTGAAGAAGGCGCGGATCGACACCGCATTGGTGGTGTCGTCGGCGCCCTGGTCGATGACCTTCAGCACGTCATCGGGGCCGATGATCGAGGCGGTGACCTGGACGCCGCCGGTGCCCCAGCCATAGGGCATCGGCATTTCGCGCGAGGCGAACGGCACCTGATAGCCTGGGATGGCGATGCCCTTGAGGATCGCCCGGCGGATCATCCTTTTGGTCTGCTCGTCGAGATAGGCGAAGTTGTAGGTGGCGATATCGGTCATGATGCGACCTCAAGTCCTTTGGCATAGCGCGCCAGCCGCTCGGTGAGCGTGCCGGTGTGCAGTTCGAACATGTGGTTGTCGTCGTCGTAGAAATAGATCGAGCGGCCTTCGCCCTCGACGCGTGGGCGCGGCGGGCGCATGTCGAGGCCTAGCTTGCCGACGCGCTCGGCGTAGCGGTCGAAATCGGCGTCATCGATCTTGAAGGCAATGTGGTTGTAGCTGCGTTCGTTAAGCTTCTCGCCTTGCATGATGGCGATCCAGATGTCGCCGATCAGGAAGAATTTTTCGCGTGACAGCGAGAACTGCTCGGTGTCGCTGGCATAGACCTCGCGCGCGTCGAAGACGCCCTCGAGTATCCTTGTCATCCGCTCGAGGTCGCGAGCGATGAAGGTCATGTGGGACAGGCCTTCGATCATTCCGCGGCCTCCCGCTTCTCGTCGACCCTCGCGGGGTTTTCGCGGGCCTCATATTCGGCGCGCATGCGGCGCACGAGGTCGAGTTCGGCCTGGAAGTCGACATAGTGCGGCAGCTTCAGGTGTTCGACGAAGCCGGTTGCCTGGACGTTGTCGGAATGGGAGATGACGAACTCCTCGTCCTGGGCGGCGGCGATGATGTCCTCGCCGAGCTCGGAGGCGCGCAGGGCGCGGTCGCAGAGCGCCATGGCCATCGCCTTGCGCTCGCTCTGGCCGAAGACCAGGCCGTAGCCCCGGGTGAACTGCGGCGGCGCCTTGGCCGAGCCCTTGAACTGGTTGACCATCTGGCACTCCGTGACCCGCACCGTGCCGAGCGGTGCTGCGAAGGGCAGTTCGGGGACATCGAGTTCCAGCTCGACCTCGCCGATGCGGATTTCGCCGACGAAGGGATGGTTGCGGGCATAGCCGCGCTGGGTGGAATAGCCGAGCGCCAGGAGAAAACCCTCGTCGCCACGCGACAGCGCCTGCAGGCGGATGTCGCGCGCCATCGGGAATTCCAGCGGCTCGCGGGTGATGTCGCCGGGCACATGGTCCTGCGGCATCTGGCCATCCGGTTCGATCAGGCCTTCGCGGGCGAGGATCGCCGAGACGCGCGGCATGGCCTGCGCTTCCGTCTCGCGCCGCAAGGGTTCGGCGACACCGGCGCCGGCGGCAAGTTCGGGGTCGAGCAGCCGGTGCGTGTAGTCGAAGGTCGGCCCGAGCAACTGGCCGCCTGGCAGATCCTTGTAGGTCGCCGAGACGCGCCGTTCGACCAGCATGGCGCCGGTGTCGATCGGCTTGGTGTAGCCGAAGCGCGGCAGCGTGGTGCGATAGGCGCGCACCAGGAAGATCGCCTCGATCATGTCGCCGCGCGCCTGGACGATGGCGAGTGCCGCGAGTTCACGGTCGTAGAGCGAGCCTTCGCTCATCACCCGGTCGACGCCGAGCGCCAGCTGTTCGACAATCTGGTCGAGGCGCAGTGCCGGCACCGAACGGTCGCCGCGCCGGCGATCGGCGAGCAGGCTGTGGGCATTGGCGATTGCGGCTTCACCGCCTTTTACCGCGACATACATCTTCAAGCCTCCATCGTCTTGATGCGCGTCGTGCGCGGCAGGCAGGCTACGCCTTCTGATGTGGCGAGGATGATGTCGACGCCGCGCGGAAAGCGCTGGATATTCTGCTTCCACTGCTCGATGAAATGACGCGGCATCTGCGCCGGCGCGATCGTGGCGCTGATTTCGATGCCGGGACCCTCCAGCAGCAACGGAGTGCCTGAAACGAGGTCGCTGACCTGCAGGATCAGGGTGGTCGACCTGTCGGGATAATCCTGCGTTCCCTGCGCAAAGCCGTCGAGCGCCATCATCTCGGCCGGCGTGGCGACAAAGGCGAAATGCGCGTCGGCAGGCGTGTTGGCCAGCGGCGCGCCGGTGTGGAAACCAAGCCAGGAGCCGATCGCGGCGGAGGCGTGCAGGGCCGGGTCGAGCCAGAGCGGCGTGTCGTTGTCGCACAGCGCCAGTGCCACGGCGCCAGCGGTTGGCGAGAGCGGCGCCGGCGGGCGGGCCAGGGCCGACAGAGGCTGCACGCTGCCCGGCCGCGCCATCGCGTCCATGACCGCGCGAAACACCGTCTGGGCGTTGAACACCGGATCGGCAAAGCCGCCCTCGATCGATTGTGCTGCGATATCCATCAGTCTTCTCCGCGAACCATGGTGAAGAAATCCACTTTCGTTGCCGCTGTCTCGGCGCGGCGTTTTTCCTGGGCAGCGGCGAGCGCCGACCTCAAAGGCGCGATCAGCCTGGTCTCGACCTCGGCGCGGCGGGCAGGGTCCTGCCAGAGCGCGTCGGCGATCGCCGCCAGCTTCGCCTTCTGCTTGTCGCGGCCAAGCGCGTAGCAATGGCCCACCTGTCCGGACGGCAGCCGGACAGTGGCGCGGGTGACGGTCGCCTCGCCGACATTGAACGGCGCGCCGCCGCCGCCGATGCGACCGCGCAGCGTCACCAGCCCGGTCTCGGGACCGCGCAGCAGTTCGGCCTGCGACGGCAGGCCGGCTCCGTTCCAGAGCCGGACGATATCGTCGCCGCTCGATTGCGCCAGGGTCGCCATCGCGGCTTTGCGTCCGGCCTGGTCGCGGGCTTCCTGTCCTCGCATCGGCAGCATTCCTCTTCGCTAATTTGTCTATTGATATAGACAACTATACAAATTATACATATTACCTAGCGCGAGTCCATGACGAGTGGATGACAGGGGACGGAAGGCAGGGGCCAACTCATGATCGGGCGACAGGAAGCCGACAGTATTGAACGGCGCAGCGGCGTCTCGCTGTGGCGGCAGATCGCCGACAAGATCCTGCAGGCGATCGCCACCGGCGATTTCGCCGAGAATGCCGCGCTGCCGCCGGAGGTGGCGCTCGCCGAGCGCTATGGCGTCAATCGCCACACGGTGCGCAGCGCCATATCGGCGCTTGTGCAGGAAGGTGTGCTGCGGGCCGAGCAGGGGCGTGGCACCTTCGTATTGTCTCGCAAGCGGCTGTCCTATCCGATCGGGGCGCGCACACGCTTTTCAACGGGCCTGCAGGGACAAACCTCGGAACGGCACATCGTGCTGCTTGCCTCGTCGGTCGAGCCGGCCAGCCCGCGTGTCGCCGAAGGGCTTGGCCTTGCCAAGGGCGCCGAGGTGATCCGGCTGGAGACACGCGGTGAGGCCGATGGACGGCCTGTGTCACGCGCTGCTGGCTGGTTCGATGCCAGGCGCTTTGCCGGCATCGACAAGGCGATGGCTGAGACTGGCTCGATCACCGCGTCGCTGGCCCGCTTCGGCATAGACGATTATCTCAGGCAATCGACCGTGCTGTCGGCACGCCATGCCGATGCGGCCGATCTCGCCGACCTCGACCTGCAGCCAGGCGCCATCGTGCTGGTCACGGTGGCCGTCAACATCACGCCGGACGGTCAGCCGATCCAGTTCTCCGAGTCGCGCTTTCCGGCGGAGCGGGTCGAGCTCAAACTGTCGGCGCTGTGAGCCGAACCCTGCCGACTATCCGATCTCGATCACGGCCTTGATCAGGCCGGATTTCTCATGCGCCCAGCGGGCGAGATCGCTCGGCGTATCGGCCAGCGTCGTGCGGTGGGTGACCAGCTTGGCCAAGGGCACGGCGCCGTTGCGGATCGAGTCTGCGACATGATCGAAATCGGCACGCAGTGCATTGCGGCTGCCGACCAGCGTCATTTCGCGTTTGTGGAATTCAGGGTCGGAGAAGACGATGTCGTCCTTGACGACGCTGACCAGCACCAGTGTGCCGCCATGCGCGACGTGGGCGAAAGCCGACTGCACCGACCGGGTGTTGCCGGTGGCGTCGAAGACCAGGTCGAAGCCTTCGCCCGATGTCGCTTCCTTGACCAGATCCGGCACCGCTCCGCGCGAGCCGTCGAGGATCCTGAAGCCAAGTTCGTTTTCGGCGAAAACGAGACGTTCACTGCTCATGTCGAGCAGCGTCACGTCGAGCCCGGCAATGCGGGCGAAGATGGCGTTGCCGAGCCCGATCGGGCCGGCGCCGATGACCAGAGCGCGAGCGCCGGGATCGGCACGGGCGCGACGTACCGCGTGCGCGCCGATGGCCAGGAATTCGACGGCGGCTGCGTCGGCCAGCGACAGGCCATTGGCCGGATAGAGATTCTGCGCCGGGACAAGAATGCGTTCGCACATGGCGCCGTCGCGATGGACGCCCAAGACCTCGATCTTGACGCAGCAATTCGGTTTGCCGTGCCGGCAGGCGATGCACTTGCCGCAGGAGAGGTAAGGGTTGATGACGACCGGTTCGCCGACGGCAAGATCGACGCCCTCGCCGGTCTCGATGACGGTGCCGGAGACTTCATGGCCCATGATGCGGGGGTAGGCGAGGAACGGGTGCTTGCCTTCGAAAATGTGGTAGTCGGTGCCACAGATGCCGACATGGCTGACCGCGACCAGCGCCCAGCCGGCAGGGGGCGCGCCGGGCGCGGGGCGGTCTTCCAGGATGAGTTCCCCGGGCGAGCGGCAGATAACGGCTTTCATGTCTCAGTCCGATTGGCTTTCCGACCTGTCTTCACGCCGGGCCGGAGATCGATTTCAGCAATGGTCACTTGCCGCCGCGGCGGCGCAGACCGTCGAAATAGACGATGACGATGATCAGCACGCCAGTGATGATGCGCTGCCAGAAGGCGTTGACGTTGAGCAGGTTGGCGCCGTTGTTGATGGTGGCGAGAATGAAGGCGCCGAGCAGCGGGCCATGCACCGAGCCGACCGCACCGAACAGCGAGGTGCCGCCGATGACCGAGGACGCGATCGCCTGCAGTTCCCAGCCCTCGGCCTGGGTCGGGTTGCCGATGCCGATGCGCGAGGCCAGGAGCACGCCGACAAAAGCCGCGCACAGGCCCGACAGCGTGTAGGCCATGTAGATGGTGCGCTGGACATTGACGCCGGAGAGGCGCGAGGCCTCGGCATTCGAGCCGACCGAGAAGAGGTAGCGGCCCCAGCGGCTGTGATGCAGGAAAATGTAGGCCGGAATGCCGACCAGGATAACCATCCAGAACAGATTGGGCACGCCGAGGAAGGAGTTGCGCGAGAATTCCTGGAAGGCGTCATTGTTGATGGAGATCGAGTTGCCGTTGGTCATCAGAAGGCCGATGCCGCGCAGCGAGGTCAGCGTCGCCAGCGTGATGATGAAGGGCGGCAGGCCCATCTTGACGATGCCGAAGCCGTGGAACAGGCCGATGGCAACGCCGACCAGCAGCGTGATCGCGATGGCGAGGAAGACCGGTATGCCGGCGTTGATCAGCATCGCGGCAATGACGGTGGCAAAGCCGACCACAGCGCCGACGGACAGATCGATGCCGCCGGTGATGATGACGAAGGTCTGGCCGACCGCCAGGATGGCGATCATTGAACCCTGACGCAAAAGGTTCGAGATGTTGTTGGCCGAGGCGAAGCTCGATGTCGACAGCGACAGGATGACCCAGAGCAGCACCAGCAGCGCCAGCAGCGTCAGCCCGAACAGGGCGTTGTAATTGCGCTTGGATTTTTCGGCAGGGATCGCCTCGGTGCTCATATCTTTCCTCCCAGCTTTTCTTGTTTCTCGGCGAGCGCCTGTGTGAGAATTTCCTCGTGATCGGCGGTGCGGAATCCGTGTGTCGCCACCAGCTTGCCGCGGCGGAACACATGCAGCGTGTCGGCCAGCTCATAGACTTCCGGCAGGTAGGACGAGATCAGGATGATGCCGGCGCCCTTCGACAAGAGCGCGCCGAACAGGCGGTAGATTTCGGCCTTGGTGCCGACATCGACGCCGACTGTCGGCTCGTCGAAAATGAACAGCTTGGCGCCATGCGCCAGCCATTTGCCGATGACGATCTTCTGCTGGTTGCCGCCCGACAGGCTGGAGGCCAGCGCATGGCGTGTCGGCGTCTTGATGCGGAGATCGGCGATCTGGCGGTCGGCCTGGGCCTTCTCCTGCGCGCCGGAGATCAACAGGTTTTTGGAGATGCGCTTGTAGATCGGCAGGTTGAGATTGAGGCCAACCGGCAAATTGAGGCAAAGGCCCTGGTCGCGGCGGCTTTCCGGCGCCAGCGCCATGCCGAGCCTGATCGCATCGTGCTCCGAATTGACCTGAACCGGCTTGCCTTCCCACAGGATCTGGCCGGCCGATTTGCGATGGCGGCCGTAGAGCGTGGTGACGAATTCGCTGCGCCCGGCGCCGATCAGCCCGTAGAGCCCGACGATCTCGCCGGCGCGGACGGTCATCGAGACATTTTCGAAGCCCTTGCCCGACAGGTTCCTGGTCTCCACGATCGCGGCACCCGGCGTGAAGTGCTCCTTGTGATAGACCTGCTCGATCGAGCGGTTGATCATCAGCTTGACCAGTTCGGCATCGTTGGTCTCGGCGATGTTTCTGGTGCCGACCAGCGTGCCGTCGCGCAGCACGGAGACGCGATCGGCGAGCTCGAAGACCTCCTCCATGCGGTGGCTGATGTAGATGATGGTCACGCCCTCGGACTTCAGCCGACGGATCAGCGTGAAGAGCTGGTCGGCCTCCTTGCGGGTCAGGTAGGCGGTCGGCTCATCGAAGATCAGGAATTTGGTGCCGCGCACGGTGGCGCGGGCGGCGGCGATCAGCTGCTGCTGGCCGATGGTGAGGTCGCCGAGCATGACATGCGCCGGCAGGTCGAAGCCGAGATCGTCGATGATCTTCTGCGCTTCCTTGACCATGACGCGCTGCTGCAGGATGCCGAAGCGCGAATTCTCCTCGCCGAGGAACATGTTGGCGGCGACCGTCAAATGACGGCAGAGCACGACTTCCTGGTGCACGGCGTTGATGCCGAGCGCCATCGCCTCATGCGGGGTCGCCAGCGCCGCCGGATTGCCCTCCCAGATGACCTCGCCGGAGGTGCGCGGCATGACGCCGGTGAGAAGCTTGATCAGAGTGGATTTGCCGGCACCGTTCTCGCCGACGATGGCGTGGATTTCGCCCGACTTGAAGGCCAGCGTCACCGGCTTCAGCGCATGGGTGCCGGGATATTTCTTTTCGAGGCCGCGCAGTTCGAGGATCGTCCTGCCAGGCTCCAGCACAGGGGCGGGGTGCAGGTCTTGAGCCGTCGATGTCATGACAATCCTCCCTGATTGGCCTCACGATCTGGGCCCGCGGCGGGCTTCGAAATGCCTGCCAGGGCAACCTAGCCCAGGTTGCCCTATTTCCAAACGACGTCGCTGTCGTTTCCGGGGCACGAGGCCCCGGAAACAGTGCGTCTCAACCGAGGCTTAGTTGAGCTTCGGATTGAGCAGCGCGTCGATCTTGGGATCCTTCATGTTGGCCTTGGTGACAAGGTTGGCGCCAGTGTCGACATTGGCCTCGACCTTCTCGCCCTTCGAAGCGGCGAGCGCGGTCTTGATGCCGTCATAGCCCATCCGGTAGGGATCCTGGACGACGAGGCCGGAAATGACGCCGTCATTCAGGAACTTGATCAGCTTCTCGTCGCTGTCGAAGCCGATCAGGCCGACCTTGCCGGCAAGCTTGTTCTCGGCGATCGCCTGGCCGACGCCCTGCGCCATGATCAGGTTGGAGGCGAAGATGCCCTTCAGGTCCGGATTGGCGGTGATCAGGTCGGTCGCGATGTTGAGGCCGGTGGTGGCCTGGCCGTCGGCATATTTGTCGGCGATCAGTTCGAGGCCTGGATACTTGGCCTTGAGCTGTTCCTTGAAGCCCTGGGCGCGCTGCTCGAGCGAGCCGGCGCCAGGCAGTGCGGTGATCAGGGCAACCTTGCCTTCGACCTTGCCGCCATTGGCCGCGCCGATGGCTGCCGCAAGACCGTCCGCGGCGACGCGGCCGCCCTGGACGTTGTCGGTGGTCAGGAACGAGGTGAAGGCCTTGGAGTCGGCGCCGGAGTCGATGCCGATGACCTTGACCTTGGCCGCTGCCTCGTCGATCGGCTTGCCGAGCGCCTTGGCTTCGGTCGGCGCGATGACGACGGCGGCCGGGTTGCCGGCGACGGCGTTCTCGAGGATGGAGATCTGGCCGTTGACGTCGGTTTCAGCCTGGGCGCCGAGTTCCGGCACGTTGACGCCGAGATCCTTGCCGGCCTTGCGGGCGCCGGCGAGCACGATCTGCCAGTAGAAGGACGTGGTGTCCTTGACGATGATCGGAATGGTCACATCCGCCGCCGAAACCGGCGCTGAGTGCATGACGCCGGCGAGCATCGACGCTGCTGCCAGGGCCATGACGGCGCGGCGGTTGAGAATGCTGGTCACGAATTTCATAGGATACCTCCCTAAGTCGCCCGGTGAACGTTACGGAAGCTCCGTTCGGATAGGCGTGGCCCAAACAGAACTTTATCAATAAAAAACATTTACGCTGTTTTGATAGTGCATCGATCTGGACGATGCAAGCGGTGTTTCGCACCTGATTCCCATGTCAGGCACGGACACAATCACGCGCCCCTCCTCCCTGGACGCAGCCGAACGCTCCCGTTTCGTGAATACATGGAATATTAATTCCATCTGTTAGTCAATATGGAACATTCATTCTTTCCGCGGAGTCGCGCATTTGTGAAGCCGAGCCTCGCCTGTCAACGCTGGCGGACGCCGGCTTCACGCCAGGCCCTGCACCACCGTGTAGGGACGATATTTGGCGTATTCCGTCTCCGCCACGTTGATGTCGAGCAGTTCGAGGTTACGTGTCAGGTTTGCCAGTTTGGCGGTACCGGTCAGTACGGTGGCGACCACCGGCTCGTGCAGGGGAAACTGGAAGGCGGCGGCGGCCAGCGGGTAACCGCCTTCGCCGGCGATCTTCTCCATGGCGTCGACCCGATCGAGCATATCGCGGCTGGCGGGCTGGTAGTCGAAATGCGCGCCTTGCACCGGCCCGGTCGCCAATATGCCGGAGTTGAAGACGCCGCCGATCACCAGCGACGTCTGTTGCGCCCGGCACAGCGGCAGCAGTTCGGCTTCGGCGCTGCGGTCGAGCAAGGAATAGCGGCTGGCGAGCAGGATGCAGTCAAGCGGCGCCCGGCGCATCACGTCAAGGCAGATCTGGACTTCGTTGACGCCGAGACCATAGGCGGAAATCGTGCCGGCCCGCTTCAACTCCTCGAGCGCCTTGAGCCCGCCATCCATCAGCTGGCGAAAGTGCAGCTTGGTCTTCTCGATGCCATGCGTGTAGGCGCCGATGTCGTGCACATACAGGATATCGATCTTGTTCAGCCCAAGCCGCGCATAGCTGAAGTCGACCGACCGCATGATGCCGTCATAGGAATAGTCATAGTCGAGCGCGAAGGGCAGCGGATCGACATAGGAGTGGTCGGGCACCTGATCTTCTGGCACCGGGCGGAACAGGCGGCCGACCTTGGTGGACAGCACGTAGGACTCGCGCGGCTTGTAGCGCAGGAAGTCGCCGAAGCGGCGTTCCGACAGGCCGAACCCATAGAAGGGCGCGGTGTCGAAATAGCGCAGGCCCGCCTCCCAGGCGCCTTGCAGCGTCTCCATCGCCGCCTCGCGTGAACAGGCGCGGTAAAGGCCGCCGATCGCGGCGCCGCCGAAGCTGACTTCGGTGACTTCGAGCGCCGTGCTGCCGATGCGGCGTTTTTCCATGCAAACCCTCCCCGTTGCCGGCCGCTGTCCCGCCCGGCAGTTCTACCACATATGCGTTGAATTCAGAGCGTCGCGCCGAGATGCCAGGGCACGAACTCGTTGTCGCCATAGCCGAAATCCTCGCTCTTGGTCTTGCGGCCGGAAGCCGTCTCGACGATGAGTTCGAAGATCTCGCGGCCCATGCCGGCGATGGTCTTTTCGCCCGAGGCGATGACGCCGCAATTGACGTCCATGTCCTCTTCCATCTGGTGATACATGGTCGAGTTGGTGGCGACCTTGATCGACGGTGTCGGCCGGCAGCCGAAGCAGGAGCCTCGGCCGGTGGTGAAGACAATGACGTTGGCGCCGCCGGCGACCTGGCCGGTGGCCGAGACCGGGTCGTAGCCGGGCGTGTCCATGAACACCAGTCCGCTGCCGGTGACTTTCTCGGCATAGCCGAACACGCCATTGAGCGGCGTCTGGCCGCCCTTGGCGACCGCGCCGAGCGACTTTTCCAGGATGGTGGTGAGGCCGCCGCGCTTGTTGCCGGGCGAGGGGTTGTTGTCGATCGAGGCGCCATGCTTGGCGACGTGATCTTCCCACCACTTCACGAAACCGTCGAGCTTCTGCGCGATCTCCGGCGTTGCCGCGCGATAGGCGAGCAGATGCTCGGCGCCGTAGATTTCCGTGGTCTCGGAGAGGATGCCGATGCCGCCGACGCCGGCCAGGATATCGACGGCGGCACCCAGCGCCGGATTGGCGGTGATGCCCGACATGCCGTCCGAGCCGCCGCATTGCAGACCGACGACGATCTCGCTGACCGGAATTGGCTCGCGCTTCAACTGACCGACTTCCTCGGCGATCTCGGCCAGCACGGCCATCGCCTTCTCCACCGATTTGCGCGACCCGCCGGCGTCCTGGATGTTGAAATGGCGTTTTCCCGCGGCAACACCCTTCTGGCCATAGAGGGTGAGCTGGTTGACCTCGCATCCCAGGCCGACCATCAGCACGCCGCCGAAATTCGGGTGGCGGGCATAGCCGGCAAGCGTGCGGTGCAGCACCATCATGCCGTCGCCAGTGCCGCTCATGCCGCAGCCCTGACCGTGGACGATCGGCACGAAACCGTCGATGCCGGGATATTTCGGCAGCAAGGTCCGGTTGGCGGTGTCGGCGATGGAATGGCAGACCGTGGCCGAGCAATTGACGCTGGCGATGATGCCGATGAAGTTGCGCGTGCCGGCGCGGCCATCGGCGCGGCGATACCCCATGAAGGTGCGGGCGCGGTCGGCCGCTGTCGCATGCTCGGCCTCACTCGGCGGCACCACCGGCAGGCGGCCGGCCTCGAACACCAGATTGTGCGAATGGACATGCTCGCCCGGTGCGATGTCCTGCGTGGCGCGGCCGATCGCCTGGGCGTATTTGACCACGGCTTCACCGGCAGCAATCGGCTTGATCGCCACCTTGTGGCCGGGCTCGATGACGGCGGTGGCAAGCGCGCCGCCCGGCAGAGCCGTGCCGATCTCGATGCGGCCATTGGCAACGGCGACATTGTCGGCGGGGGACAGAAGAATGGTGTTCGAGACGTTCACGGGCGGTTTCCTGGGTGATCCTGGGATGCGCGGATTGACACGCGCTTGTTAAGAGCTAATGTCTTTTATCGTGAAAAAACAGTTTTGCGTCAATTGTTTTTTCACGGGCGTTCCGCACGCCTCTGGCTGGCGGCGGCGCTGCAGACAATGGACCGTGCCCCGGCGAAAGCAATTCCTGCTTTTCAGGGTCGTGGGAACGTCATATTGCGCTTCAAGCCGGCCGCCGCAAGCGCCGGCATGAATGGGTCAGGGGATGTCCAAGAGCAACAACGTCTACAAGGACGCCTATAACAGGTGCCTCAGGCTGCTCGACGAAACGCGCAGCCTGCCGTCGGAACCGGAACTGGGCACGCTGCTGGGCGTCAGCCGCACGACCGTGCGCAGCATCCTGGCGCGCATGGAGGAGACCGGGCTGATCGCCTGGAACAAGCGTGCCAAGACAGTGCTGCGCGATCCGCGACCCGACGATTTTTTCCCCGAGGAAGAGACAGACACACTGGCCGAAATCATCGAGCGGTCGTTCATGCGGCGCCTGCTCGCCGGCGGCGCCGAGGCCGGCATGCAGATCAACGAGCTTGAACTGGCGCGCGAGATCGGCGTCGGCACCACCAGCGTGCGCGAGTTCCTGATCCGCTTCTCGCGCTTCGGCCTGATCGAGAAGCGCCGCAACAGCCATTGGGTGCTGAAGGGCTTTACGCGGGCTTTCGCGCTCGAACTGACCGAGATCCGCGAGATGTTCGAACTGCGCTCGGCGGCTGCCTTCGCCGCCCTGCCGCAGGACAGCCCGGTTTGGGCCGATCTCGACCGCCTGGAGGACGAACATCGTCTGCTGGCACGAGAGATCGCCACGCGCTTCAACGCGTTTTCCGAGCTGGACGAGCGCTTCCACCGGCTGATCCACCGGGCCTCGCACAACCGTTTCATCGTCGATTTCTACGACGTCATCGCCATGATCTTCCATTACCACTACCAGTGGAACAAGGCGCAGGAGCGCGAGCGTAACGAAGTCGCGGTCGGCGAGCACCTTGCCTATATCGAGGCGCTCAAATCGCGCGACCTCGGCAAGGTCGACGCCGCCTGCCGCAAGCACCTGAAGTCGGCGCGCCAGACGCTGTTGACCTCCATCCCCTTGCAGAAATCCTGATCGCGCCGCGTTGCCGCAGCATCGAATTGGCGATTTTCGACCTGCCGCTGCCATGATAGGTATCCTTCCAGGAGTTGCTTGAAGAGGCAGATGGCTTGAACCGCCGGGGGAGACGCTGGAGCATGCCGACCGCGCTTGTCGCGGCCTGCCTGCTGCTGCTTCAGTCGGCGCTCGGCGCGTTCGCCTTCGTAACCGGGCCGAATGCCGCGCAGCTCGACGCCTTCGGCAATGTCATCTGTACCCACGACGGTGCCACCCAGCTTCCCGGCGGTGACCAGCACCCGTCGCATCTGCCGGCCTGCTGCGCGCTTGGCTGCAGCATGTTTTCATCCGCCTTTGCGCCGCCGCCCGACGCCGGGCTGGCCCTGGCCAGCCTTGCATTCGAAGCGGTCGCCTTCGTTTTTCCGGTGAGCATCCACCTCGACTTCGCGCGCGAACGCTCGCCGTCGAATCCGCGCGCGCCGCCACTGGTGGCCTGAGCTTGCTCGCCCGGCGGAACCTTTCGCGGGCGCACCCATCCAAAGATCAAACGGCTCGCGACCGGCAACGGCGCGATAATCACTTCATGGAGCAATCATGTCCCATTCTTCCCCCATAGCGGCAGGCACTCTGTTCAGCCGCATTCTGTCCCACGTCCAGGAGCGTCTCGGCACTGCCGTGGTGGCCTTGGCAATCATGCTCGCCGGCGCCCAATCCGTCCTGGCGCATGAGTTCAAGGTCGGCGATATCGAGATCGGCCATCCCTGGTCACGCGCCACGCCGATGGGCGCCAAGGTGGCCGGCGGCTATTTCACCATTACAAACAACGGCAGCGCACCGGACCGGCTGCTGTCGATTTCGTCCGACATCTCGGACAAGGCCGAACTGCATGAGATGGGTGTCAAGGACGGCGTCATGACCATGCGGCCCGTTGTCGGCGGCCTGGAGATTCCACCCGGCGGCAAGGTCGTTTTGGGTCCCGGCAGCTATCATGTGATGTTCATGGATTTGAAGCAGCCACCCAAGCAAGGCGAGATGTTCGCCGCCACGCTGACCTTCGAAAAGGCCGGGACGGTGACGATCAAATTCGCCGTGCAGGCCATTGGCAGCGCGGCGCCCCAAGAAGACAACGACTGAACCGGCCGTCGTACCGATCAGAATTCTAGAGGGACCATCATGAACAAGTATCTTTTGGCGGCCGGGGCGATTCTGGCTTTGGGGACAAATGCCGCCTCCGCGCATATCACACTCGAAACCCAGGAAGCGGCGGTCGGCTCGACTTACAAGGCGGCGCTGCGGGTGCCGCATGGTTGCGACGGCAAGGCGACGACCGCCGTGCGCGTGCAGATCCCGGAAGGGGTGATCGCGGTGAAGCCGATGCCGAAACCCGGCTGGACGCTGCAGACCAAGAAGGGCAAATATGAAAAGTCCTATCAGCTCTATAGCCAAGCGGTGACCGACGGCGTCAAGGAAGTCGACTGGAGCGGCGGCAATTTGCCGGATGAATTCTATGACGAGTTCATCTTCCGCGCCACGCTGACGGCGGATCTGCCCGTCGGCCAGAAGCTCTATTTCCCAGTGGTGCAGGAATGCGGCGATGCCGTCGACCGCTGGATCGAGATCCCGGCGGCAGGGCAGGATGAAGACGCGCTGGAGACCCCGGCGCCCGGCATCAAGCTCACATCGAAGAAATAGTTTGTCCCCTGGCGCGCTCTGCTTGCCGGAGCGCGCCGCAGCCTCGTGGCCTGGCATGACCGTAACATCTTCCCGGATGGTCGATACCAATAGCAAGCGCGTCGGCCGGATTGCCGGCGGACTGCTGGGCTTGCTCATGGCGGTTATCTTCGTAGCCTCGACCAGCCAGGCCTTTGCCCATGCCGCGCTGATCAAGACCGACCCGGCCGACGGCGCCGTGCTGGCGCAGGCTCCGGCACAGTTCTCACTGACCTTCAGCGAACCGGTTTCGCCCTTGGTGCTGACATTGGTGAAACCCGACGGCACGCCGGTTGGGCTGACATCCTTCCGCCTCACCGACCAGACGCTCGAGATCGACAATCCGCAAGCGCTCAAATCCGGCACGCATGTGCTGAGCTGGCGCGTCATTTCCGCCGACGGCCATCCGGTCGGCGGCTCGCTGCTGTTTTCGATCGGCGCACCAAGCGAACCACCCGCCGTGTCCGAAGCGGTCGACTGGCCGTCGCGGTCGGCGATCTGGATCGGCAAGATCTTTCTCTACATCGGTCTTTTCCTCGGTGTCGGCGGCGCCTTCGCCCTTGCCTGGCTGGCGGGCAACGGACGCGCCGGCCAGCGTTTTGTCGCGGCCGCGATCCTGTGCGGCCTGATGGCGGCACCCCTGTCGCTCGGCTTTCAGGGGCTCGATGCACTCGGAGCACCGCTCTCCCATCTGGCGCAGCCGGTGATCTGGCGGACCGGGCTCGGCACCTCCTTCGGCTGGACGGTGCTGGCCGCCCTGACCGCGCTGGGGCTCGGTTTGCTTTCGTTGGCCGGACCGCGTGTACTCGCCAGGCCATTGGCGCTCGCCGGCCTCCTTGGCGTCGGCGTCGCGCTTGCCGCCAGCGGCCACGCCAGCGCGGCCGAGCCGCAATGGCTGACGCGGCCGATGGTGTTCGTACACGGTATCGGCATTGCCTTCTGGGGCGGCGCGCTGGTGCCGCTCGCTCTCGCGCTGAAGCGCCAGACGCCGGGCGCCGTCGCGTTCCTGCGCCGGTTCTCCTGCGCGATCCTGCCTGTGGTCGCCGTGCTTGCCGCGGCCGGCATCGTGCTTGCCGTCATTCAGGTGCAGACGCCCTCGGCGCTGGCCGGCACCGCCTATGGCCGGCTGCTGCTGGTCAAGTTGGCGCTGCTGGTCTTTCTGTTCACGCTGGCCGCGGTCAATCGCTGGAAACTCACCGCTTCCGCCGAGGCGGGCGCTACGGAGGTGCAGCGCAGGCTCACCCGTTCGATCGGCGTCGAAATGCTAATCGTGCTGGCGATCTTCGGCGTTGCCGCGGGCTGGCGCTTCACGCCGCCCCCACGGGCGCTGGCGATCGCGGCGGCGCAGCCGGTCTCGCTCCACATCCACGCGCTGGAGGCGATGGCAGATCTCAGCATCACGCCAGGCCATGCCGGGCCTGTCGCGGCCTCGATGATCATCATGACCGGCGATTTCGGGCCGCTTGACGCCAAGGAGGTGACGCTGGTGCTGTCGAAGCCCGATTCCGGCATCGAGCCGCTGAAGCGCGCGGCGACGAAGCCCGGCGACGGCAGCTGGCGTGTCGACAACCTCGTCATTCCGGTTCCCGGGCGCTGGACTGTGCGCATCGACATCCTGGTCTCGGATTTCAAGATGGTGAAGATCGAAGCGCCTGTGGACGTCCGGCCGTAGCCGACAGATGTGATTGTTGTCGAACGGCCTGCATTGTGCAACCGCAACACAATTCGGCGAGGCGGTTGACGCGGCCCGAAAGGCCCGTCAATCATCCCGGGAAGAACGGGCATCCGGCAAAATCGCGGGCTCCAACCAACAAGATCCGAAAGCAGGGAAGAAACGATGGAAAAAGCCGAAATCGGCCTGATCGGCCTTGGTACGATGGGCTCCAACCTGGCGCTGAACATCGCCGAGCACGGGCACCGCATTGCCGTCTTCAACCGCACCCGGGCACGCACCGACGCCTTCGTCGAGAATGCCGGCGCGCTGAAGAACATGGTTGTGCCCTGCTACAGCCTGGAAGAACTTGCCGCCGCGATCCGGCCGCCGCGCCCGATCATCATCATGGTGCTGGCCGGCAAACCGGTCGATGAACAGATCGAAGCCTTGCGCGGCGTGCTGTCCGGCAATGACATCGTCATCGATGCCGGCAACGCCAATTTCCGCGATACGATGCGGCGCTTCTCCGAACTGTCCGGCTCGGGCCTGACCTTCATCGGCATGGGCGTGTCCGGCGGCGAGGAGGGCGCGCGCCATGGCCCGTCGATCATGGTCGGCGGCACGGAGGATTCGTGGAAGCGGGTCGAAAAAGTGCTGACCGCCATCTCCGCCAAGTTCAAGGACGAACCCTGTGCCGCCTGGCTCGGCACCGATGGCGCCGGCCACTTCGTCAAGACGATCCACAACGGTATCGAATATGCCGACATGCAGATGATCGCCGAAATCTACGGCATTCTGCGCGATGGCCTGGGCATGGGCCCGAAGGACATCGGCGCGGTGTTCTCCAACTGGAACAAGGGCCGGCTGAACTCCTACCTGATCGAGATCACCGCCAAGGTGCTCGCCGCCGACGATCCCAAGACCGGCAAGCCGGTGGTCGACATCATCCTCGACCGCGCCGGCCAGAAGGGCACCGGCAAATGGTCGGTCATCGAGGCGCAGCAACTCGGCATTCCGGCGACCGCGATCGAGGCGGCCGTGGCGGCCCGTGTGCTGTCGTCGATCAAGGACGAGCGGCTGGCGGCCGAGAAAGCCTATGGCAACATCGGGGTATCGAAGATTTCCGGCGACAAGGATGCGCTGCTGAAAGATCTCGAACTGGCGCTGTTCGCCGGCAAGATCGCGGCTTATGCGCAGGGTTTCGCGGTGATGAGCGGCGCCTCGAAGGAGTTCAACTGGAACCTGCCGATGCCAACCATCGCCAGGATCTGGCGCGCCGGCTGCATCATCCGCTCGCAGATGCTGGATACGATGGCCGAGGCCTTCAGCAGCGGCGGCGCTTCGACCAATCTCTTGATGGCGCCCGCTTTCATCAGCTTGATGCAGGAAGCGCATCCGTCGCTGCGGCGTATCGTGGCGAGGGCTTCCGAGGCCGGTGCGCCGGTGCCGGCGCTGTCTTCCGCACTTGCCTATTTCGACAGCTATCGCCAGGGCCGCGGCACCTCGAACCTGATCCAGGCGCAGCGTGACTTCTTCGGCGCGCATGGCTTCGAACGCATCGGCGAGCAGGGTGCCTTCCACGGTCCGTGGGGCAGTGGCGCTGCCGGTTAGTCCGGGGTGCGATTGTAGGCCAGGACCTCGCCCGGCACGCTGAGACTTTGCAGGGAGCCGGGTGCGGCGCCGCTGATCCAACCGAGCACGGAGCGGGCGAGTTCGGAGCCCGCCAGCCGGAAGTTCTCATTGACGATCAGCAGTTCGGGCCGGAACAGATGCAAAAGGTCCGATGACTGCTTGGAGACGATGTCGACGTCGCGGCCAAGCTTGAGGCCGGCATCCTCGATGCCGGCGACGAGCGCAAGGGTGGCGGCGGCGGCGCTGCTGACAAAGCCGTCCGGCCTGATGTCGCGGCGCATCAACTGCGCGGTCCTCGTCCTGATCTGTTCGATCGAATGGTCGATCGATACGGTGCTGAACGGGATCTCGCTGGCGCCAACCTCGCTCAGCGCATCGGCAAAGCCGTTTACCGTATGGCCGTAATAGGTCAGTCCGACGGGTGGCGTCAGCAAAGCAAGCTTGCGGCGTCCCATGCTCGCAAGGCGCCGTACGGCTTCGACCGCGAAGGCGTGATTGTCGAAATCATGATAGGGGTGGACCAGCCCCATCTCGGTGCGGCCATGCGTGGCAAACGGAATGCCGCGCTCCAGCATGTAGCGGGCCCGGGGATCGTTCGGCTGCGTGCGTGAAATGATGACGCCGTCGGCCGAGCCGGTCTCGACCAGGTAGCGTATCGGGTCGAGCGGATCCTGCGAGCGCGAATAGGGCGTGACGATCAGATGGTAGGGCGTGTCGGCAATGACTTCCGAGACGCCGTAGATGATGTCGGAGACGAAACTCATGATCTCCTGCTCGGTGTTGAGCACGAGGCTGATGACATTGGTCTTGCCGGTTCTGAGCCTGACGCCGGCGCGGTTCGGGCGGTAGCCGATCTGCTTGGCGACGAGCTGGACGCGGCGCCTGGTTTCGGCGCCGATCTCAGGGGCATCCTTCAAGGCGCGCGACACTGTGGTGACGCCCAGCCCGGTCATGAAGGCAAGCGTCTTCAGCGTTGGCCGCTCCTGCGCCGACGCTTCCTCGTTCTTTTCCGTATTCCGTCTGTCCATTCGTCCCGCCCATCAGGCGCATAGCAGCCGCAGGCCGGGTCGGCAATCGCCGTGATTGGCGGCGTGGCATGATTTCAAGCCCGGCAATCCGTCAATATACTGAAACGTTACAGATTGCCAATTGCACCGCGCTGGCGAGCGAATTCGCAGGACGACATGGAGTCGCGAATTCCCTTGAGAATCCAGAGCGAAACGCCGTCTTGGCGACGCTCTTTGCCGGCTTTCACGAACCTTTTCCTATTTTGCACTGCAATTGCTCATATTGCGGCGCACAACGACAAGCTCGCTCGGCAGATTTTATTCGCGACTCGAAAAAATATCGAACGGTCTCCACGCCTGGGGTTGCGTCATCCACGCAATTGCCGTATCGAAAATCTGTAACGTTTCAGATTCTGGGAGGAACCGAAATGCGATACAAACTTTTGACCGCTGCCCTGGCGGCCACGGCAGCGCTGCAGTTCGCCGGCCCGGCCGCCGCGACGGACCTGGAAGTCACTCATTGGTGGACTTCCGGCGGCGAGGCGGCGGCGGTTGCGGAACTCGCCAAGGCATTCGACGCCACCGGCAACCACTGGGTCGACGGCGCCATTGCCGGCTCCGGCGGCACGGCACGGCCGATCATGATCAGCCGGATCACCGGCGGCGACCCGATGGGCGCCACCCAGTTCAATCACGGCCGGCAAGCGGAAGAACTGGTGCAGGCCGGCCTGATGCGCGACCTGACCGATGTCGCCACCAAGGGCAAGTGGACAGAGGTCGTACGACCGAAGAGCCTGCTCGACAGCTGCACCATCGGCGGCAAGATTTATTGCGTGCCCGTCAACATCCACTCCTGGCAGTGGCTGTGGCTCTCGAACGAGGCCTTCCAGAAGGCCGGCGTGCCGGTGCCAAAGGACTGGAATGAGTATGTGGCCGCCGCCCCGGCGCTCGAGAAGGCAGGCATCGTGCCGCTGGCAGTGGGCGGGCAGGCCTGGCAGTCGTCCGGCGCTTTCGACGTGCTGCTTGCAGCGGTCGGCGGCACCGACACCTTCCTCAAGGTCTACAAGGACAAGGACGCCAAGTTCGCAGCCGGCCCCGAAGTCGCCAAGGTGTTCAAGGCGGCCGACGATGCGCGCAAGATGGCCAAGAACACCAATGTGCAGGACTGGAACCAGGCCACCAACATGGTCATCACCGGCAAGGCCGGCGGCCAGATCATGGGTGACTGGGCGCAGGGCGAGTTCCAGGTTGCCGGCAAGACCGCCGGCAAGGACTATACCTGTCTTCCCGGCCTTGGCCTGAACGAGGTCATTGCCACGGGTGGTGATGCCTTCTATTTCCCGGTGCTCAAGGATGCCGACAAGTCAAAGGCGCAGGAAGTCCTGGCCGAAACCTTGCTCGATCCCAAGACCCAGGTCGCCTTCAATCTCAAGAAGGGCTCGCTGCCGGTGCGTGGCGACGTCGACCTTAACGCTGCCAATGACTGCATGAAGAAGGGTCTCGCCATCCTGGCCAAGGGTGCCGTGATCCCATGGACCGATCAGCTGCTTTCGCAAGACAGCCAGAAGCAGAAGGAGGACCTGTTCTCCGAATTCTTCGCCAAGCCCGAGATGACCGTGGAAGAGGCGCAGAAGCGCTTCGCCGACATCATCGCCACGGCGGACTGATACCGCCGGCAACTCCCTTCCTCCCGGTCCGGTGAACTCCAGGGCCGGGAGGGCGGGCTCTTACCCGATCCAGCATGGCTGCACCGATGAGCAAGAGCGAACGCCCGAGCCGACTGTTTCGCAATCTCAATGCGAAGGTCGCGTCGATCCCCATGATCCTCACCGCGCTGGTGGTATTCGTCGGCGGCACGGCGTGGACGGTGCTCTATTCCTTCACCAATTCGAAGCTGTTGCCGCGGCTGAATTTCGTCGGCCTCGACCAGTATTACCGGTTGTGGGCGACCCCGCGCTGGCTGATCTCGATCGAGAACCTGCTGATCTATGGTGTGATCTCGCTGGTTTTCTCGCTGGTGATCGGTTTCATCCTCGCTGCCCTGCTCGACCAGAAGATCCGTTTCGAGGATACGTTCCGTACCATCTTTCTCTATCCCTTCGCGCTTTCCTTCATCGTCACCGGCCTTGTCTGGCAATGGCTGCTCAATCCTGACTTCGGCATCCAGGGCGTGATACGAAACCTCGGCTGGACGAGCTTCGCTTTCGATCCGCTCTACAATTCCAGCATCGTCATCTACGGCATATCGATCGCCGCGCTCTGGCAGGGCACCGGGCTGATCATGTGCCTGATGCTGGCCGGCCTGCGCGGCATAGACGAGGATATCTGGAAGGCCGCGCGGGTGGACGGGATTCCGATGTGGAAGACCTATCTGTTCATCATCATCCCGATGATGCGACCGGTCTTCATCACCACGCTCGTCATCATCGCGTCCGGCATCGTCAAGGTCTACGACCTTGTCGTCGCCCAGACCAGCGGCGGACCCGGCATCGCCTCCGAAGTGCCGGCAAAGTATGTCTACGACTACATGTTTTTCGCCCAGAATCTCGGCCAGGGTTTCGCAGCCTCGACCATGATGCTGCTCTCGGTGATGATCGTCATCGTGCCGTGGGCCTATCTCGAATTCGGAGGCAGGAAGCGTGTCTGACCAAGCCGTTTCCCTGTCCGCGCCGTCCGGCGCCGTCCAAGCCGATGCCTCGGGACCGAGCGGACCGAAGCCGCGTCACATCTTCTCGCGCCGCAACATCTTCCTCTATGGCACGCTCATCGTGGCGGCGCTCTACTACCTCCTGCCGCTCTATGTGATGATCGTCACCTCGCTCAAGGGCATGCCGGAAATCCGCCTCGGCAACATCTTCTCGCCCCCGCTCGAGATCACTTTCGAGCCCTGGGTCAAGGCATGGTCGACGGCCTGCACCGGCCTTAACTGCGACGGACTTTCGCGCGGCTTCTGGAACTCCGTTCGTATCACCGTACCTTCGGTGATCCTGTCGATCGCGATCGCCTCGGTAAACGGCTATGCGCTGGCCAACTGGCGCTTCAAGGGCGCCGACACGTTCTTCATCATCCTGATCGTCGGTGCCTTCATCCCCTATCAGGTGATGATCTACCCGATCGTCATCATCCTGCGCGAGATCGGCCTCTATGGCAGCCTGAGCGGCCTGGTGATCGTCCATTCCATTTTCGGCATGCCGATCCTGACATTGCTGTTCCGCAACTATTTCACCTCCATGCCGGAGGAATTGTTCCGGGCAGCGCGTGTCGACGGGGCCGGTTTCTGGGGCATCTATCTGCGCATCATGCTGCCGATGTCGCTGCCGATCTTCGTCGTCGCCGTCATCCTGCAGGTGACAGGCATCTGGAACGACTTCCTGTTCGGCGTCGTCTACACGCGTCCCGACACCTATCCGATGACGGTTCAGCTCAACAACATCGTCAACTCCGTGCAGGGCGTGAAGGAATACAACGTCAATATGGCGGCGACCATCCTGACCGGGCTGGTGCCGCTCGTTATCTATTTCATTTCCGGCAGGCTTTTCGTGCGTGGCATCGCTGCCGGCGCGGTGAAAGGGTGATGATGGCTGAAATCGCGAACCCCAGCGTATCGATCCAGAACCTGTCGCTGAACTATGGTGCGGTGTCGGTCCTGCAGACACTCGACCTCGATATCGCCGAGGGCGAGTTCATCGTGCTCCTGGGACCCTCTGGCTGTGGCAAGTCGACCTTGCTCAACTGCATTGCCGGGCTGCTCGACATTTCGAAGGGCCGCATCTTCATCAAGGGGAAGAACGTCACCTGGGAAGAGCCCAAGGATCGCGGCATCGGCATGGTATTCCAGTCCTATGCGCTCTATCCGCAGATGACGGTGGAGAAGAACCTGTCCTTCGGCCTGCGCGTCGCGGGCCTGCCCAAGGACGAAATCGCCAAGCGCATCGCGCGCGCCGCGGAGATCTTGCAGATCGAACCGCTGCTGCAACGCAAGCCCTCCGCGCTGTCCGGCGGCCAGCGGCAGCGCGTGGCGATCGGGCGGGCGCTGGTGCGCGATGTCGATGTGTTCCTGTTCGACGAACCGCTGTCCAATCTTGACGCCAAGCTGCGATCCGAATTGCGCGTCGAAATCAAGCTGCTGCATCGCAGATTGCAGAACACCATGATCTACGTCACCCACGACCAGATCGAGGCGATGACCCTGGCCGACCGGATCGCGGTGATGAAGGGCGGGGTCATCCAACAGCTCGACGCGCCGCAAACGATCTACAACCGTCCGGTTAATCGCTTTGTCGCCGGATTCCTCGGTTCGCCGGCAATGAATTTCGTCGAGGGTCAACTTGCAGCTGGCGATGCCGCGGCGTTCACCGCCGACGGGGTTTCGATACCGCTCGACCGCTATGAGTTCGACAAGGATCGCGGCAGCGCGGGCAAGCCCTGTGTGTTCGGCATCAGGCCCGAGCACGTCGCCTTTGGAGATGCGGCCAAGGCCATGCCGTTCACCGCCGAGTCATCCGTCGAGATCGTCGAGCCGATGGGCTCCGACACGCTGGTGTGGACCAAGCTCGGCGGCCGCAATTTTTCCTTCCGCGTAGAGGCGGAAAAGACGCTGCGCACCGGCGATCCAATCCGGATCGGCTTTGACCCCGCCCGCGCCTCGCTGTTCGACACCCCATCCGGCAACCGCCTATAGCCCCCAAGCCCTCCTCCCAAGAACCCACCCTACCAAGCAGAACGGACAGAGACGATGAACTGGTCATTCCAACTTTACAGCGCCCGCAATTTTCAACCCTGGGAGGGCGTGCTCGCGACGCTCGGCAAGCTCGGCTACGCGCAAGTCGAAGGCTTCGGCGGCGTCTATGAAAATCCCAAGGCCTTCCGCGCGGAACTCGACAAGAACGGGCTTTCGATGCCGACCGGGCATTTCTCCATCGATGCGCTGGAGAAGGATTTCGACGGCGTGCGCAAAACGGCCGAAGCGCTGGGCATCAAGCTTCTGATCTGCCCCTATCTGATGGCCGAGGACAGGCCGTCCGACGCCGCCGGCTGGCGCGGCTTTGGCGAGCGCCTGGCCAAGGTCGGCGAGGTCGCCTCGAAAGCCGGCTACGGCTTTGCCTGGCACAACCATGATTTCGAGTTCAAGGCCCTTGCCGACGGTTCGGTGCCGCAGGATCACATCCTGTCTTCCGCTCCCGATATCGGCTGGGAGATGGACCTTGCCTGGGTGGTGCGCGGCGGCGCCGATCCGCTGCCCTGGATCGAAAGGCACGGCAAGCGCATCGTCGCCGTGCATGTAAAGGATATCGCCAGGCCGGGCGAAGGGCTGGACGAGGATGGTTGGTCGGACGTCGGCCACGGCACGATCGACTGGGCCAACCTGATCAAGGTGTTGCGGGCCAAGAGCGCTGCAAAATACTTTGTCATGGAGCAGGACAACCCCAACGACATCGAGCGCTTCGCCAGCCGCTCGATCGCATCCGTCAAGGCTTACTAGGAACAATCATCATGGCAAAGAAACTGGGTATTGGCGTCATCGGCTGCGGCAACATCTCGAAGGCGTATTTCTCGCTGGCGCCGCTGTTTCGCGGCATCGAGATGCGCGCTTGCGCCGACATCAACATGGACGCGGCCAGGGCGCGGGCGAAGGAGTTCAACCTGCGCGCCGAAGCCGTCGAGGATCTGCTCAAGGCCGACGACATCGACATCATCGTCAACCTGACGATACCGGCGGTGCATTACGAGGTGTCGAAACGCGTGCTCGATGCCGGCAAGCACGTCTATTCGGAAAAGCCGTTCGTGCTCTCGCTCGAAGAGGGCCAGGACCTCAAGGCGCGGGCTGAAAAGAAGGGGCTGCGCATCGGCTCGGCGCCCGACACGTTCCTCGGCGGCGCGCACCAGCTGGTGCGTGAGCTGATCGATGAGGGCAAGCTCGGCAAGATCACCAGCGGCACCTGCCATGTCATGGGTCACGGCATGGAGCATTGGCACCCCAATCCGGATTTCTTCTTCCAGCCGGGCGCCGGACCGGTGCTCGATATCGGACCGTATTACATCACCAATCTGATCCAGCTGATCGGGCCGGTAAAACAGGTGGCGGCCTTTGCGACAACCCCGGCCAAGGAGCGGACGATTTCATCGAAACCGCGTGCGGGCGAAAAAATCCCGGTCAACACGCCGACGACGATCCATGGCCTGCTGGAATTCGAGAATGGCGCCGTGGTGACGTTGAACACCAGCTGGGACGTCTGGGCTCACGGCCACGCGCCGATGGAACTCTATGGCGAAGCCGGCACGGTGTTCGTGCCGGATCCGAATTTCTTCGGCGGCGACGTGCGCTTCACCGAAGACGGCAAGCCGGTCAAGAAGCTGCCGAAATGGAAGCACCCGCTTGGCGTGCCCAACGAAATGCACGGCCAGGGCATGATGGCCAACTACCGCACGGCGGGTCTCGCCGACATGGCATTGGCAATAGTCGAGGGCCGGCCGCATCGTTGCTCGATGGAGCTGGCGCTGCATGCCGTCGATGTCATGACCGGCATCCTGCGTTCCGGCGAAACTGGCAAGTTCGTGGCCATGCAGACCACTTGCGAGCGGCCGGCGGCACTTGGCGTCAAGGCGGCCAAGGAACTGCTGGCGAAGAAGTAGGCGCAAGGATTATCGATAATTTTGAGTTGTCCCTCTCCCCGTTCGGCCGGGGAGAGGGTAAAAGGGCGCCGGGCCGTCTCACCGCCTTTGCGATGAAGCTGCCCGGTCTGTTCAGTTTCGAGGATCTTTTCCCATGCCCTATGTCGCTGCCGAAAATCGCTACGAAAAAATGATCTACAACCGCTGCGGGCGCTCCGGCCTCAAGCTGCCGGCGATCTCGCTCGGCCTGTGGCACAATTTCGGCAATGACACGCCGCACAAGACCAAGCAGGCGATCGTGCGCAAGGCGTTCGATCTCGGCATCACCCATTTCGACCTCGCCAACAATTACGGACCGCCGCCCGGCTCGGCCGAGACCGCTTTCGGCGAGATCCTGCGCACCGATTTTTCCGCCTATCGCGACGAGCTGATCATCTCGACCAAGGCCGGCTACGAAATGTGGGCCGGCCCTTACGGTGAATGGGGCGGGCGCAAATACATGCTGGCCAGCCTCGATCAGAGCCTGAAGCGGATGGGGCTCGACTATGTCGACATCTTCTACTCGCACCGCTTCGATCCCGACACGCCGCTGGAGGAAACCATGGGGGCGCTCGACCATGCGGTGCGCTCGGGCAAGGCGCTCTATGCCGGCATCTCGTCCTACAACTCGCAGCGCACCCGCGAAGCCGCCGACATCCTCAAGCGGCTCGGCACGCCCTGCATCATCCACCAGCCGAGCTATTCGATGCTGAACCGCTGGGTCGAGGAAGACGGCCTGCTCGACACGCTGGAGGGGCTCGGCGTCGGCTCGATCGTGTTCTCGCCGCTGGCCCAGGGCATGCTCACCGACAAATATCTTGGCGGCATCCCTGAAGGTAGCCGCGCCTCCCAGGGCAAGTCGCTGAAGTCGGCCTTCATCAACGACCGCACCATCGCCAACATCAAGGCGCTCAACGCCATCGCCGGCAAGCGCGGCCAGACGCTGGCGCAGATGGCGCTGGCCTGGGTGCTGCGCAAGGGCAAGGTGACGTCGGCGCTGATCGGCGCCAGCCGGCCGGAGCAGGTCGAGGACTGCGTCGGCGCCCTGAAAGTGCTCGACTTCAGCGATGCCGAATTGGCCGAAATCGATAGCTACGCGCGCGAATCCGACATCAACCTGTGGGCAGCCTCCGCCGAGCGCAAAGGCCCGCCGAGGAAATAGAGCTGTCGGACAAACCGGCAAATGAAAACGGCCCGGCAAATGAAAACGGCGGGAATCTCTCCCGCCGTTTTCACGACAAGCAAAATGTCGGGCAAAATGGCCAGGCCTTCAGGGCGTCTTCGGCTTCTGCGCGGTGCCCAGCCCGGCTTTCGGCTTTTCCGGCGCGGGAGCAAGGGTCTTCATCTTCGTCTCGATCCAGCCGCCGTAGTTGGCCAGCCGCGTGTAGATGCCATAGGCGTCCTTGTGGCCGCAGGCCGCACTGCCGTCGGCGGGACCTTCGCCCCAGCTGACGACGCCGACCTGAACCGGGCCGTCGGCGCCGGTCATGAACAGCGGGCCGCCGCTGTCGCCATTGCAGGCATCGCGCACACCGCTGGTGGTGCCGGCGCAGATCATGTTGCCGGTCAGCGGGTCGGTCATATCGGCGGCAATCGCATTGGCGGCCGCATCGATGCCCTTTTCCGAATAGCGCATGCGGTGGGACAGATCGCCTAGTGCCGCCTTCAAATCATGCGCATAGATGGCCTTGATGCCGGTGTTGCAGGCGCTGTTCGGCTGCAGATCGAGGTCGGCGACCATCAGCGTTGTCGGGAACGTTCCGTCCTGCATCTTGCCCCAGCCGGTGACGGTGGTCTTGCCGGTGTCGGGTGTCGCCTCGCGGGTAAGCTTGATGGTCGGCGCATCGGCCGGCTCGGCAAGCCGGAGCAGGCCGAGGTCGTTGTCGAGCGTCTGCTCGCTGTAGCCTTCGTTGACGATAACCTCCACCACCTTGTGGCGCTTGCCTTCGCTGAGGTCGGTGGCGCCGGTCAGCACGGTCACTGAATCCGGCGAGATCGGCCGACCCTTGTCATTGAGGCAGTGCGCCGCCGTCAGCACCCATTGCGGGGCGATCAGGCTGCCGCCGCAGAATTGCGCATTGGCCTGCGAGGCCGGGTTCTCGTCCAGCCTGGCGGTGGTGAGCAGCGCGACCTGGAACGGATAGGCGCCCTTTTCGGCCTGGTTGCCGCCATAGACCCGGTCGGCGCCGTCAGGGTTCTCGGCGGCCGCCTTGGCCCTGGCCTCGGTCACCCGCTGCATCGGCGAGACCGCCGCTTCGGGCCTTGCGGTGCTTTCATCCGCCCGGCCTTGGTTGATCGATACGAAGGCAGCGGCAATACCAAGCAGCGATGCGGCAACGATTGGCCCGAACCGATTTGTGATGTGCACCTGAACCTCCTCAGACAGTTCTCCCGCGCGGATCGGACGCAGGGCATTTGTGCAAGGAGGTGTTGCCGGTTCAGCGACCCGCACGCGTGCCGTATCGAAATGGCCCGCGATCAGTCACGAAACCGAATCCCACTTTTGCTAACCGTGCCCGCGAGCAGAACCCGCACAAAATCCTATAGCCCCCCACGGGCTACGTGGAAGCGATTTGTCATTGCCAATCTTGGATTATTTTAGGCAGTATACCGTTGCAGAGTTTTTTTGGCGGGGGCCTTGAAAATGACAGCCTAGAACAACGCTCGCGGGGAATGCCGGCGGGTAGACTCATTTTTCGGCGTCACCACGATCTCGACAATATTTCTGTATTTTGATCCAGTCCTTGCTGACTTTTGGGAGAGTCTCACCATGACAAAACTGACAAACGCACTCTTTGCGTTCGCTTTGCTTTCCACCGCAATGTGGACGGTCCCGGTTTTCGCCGCCGACCCTGGGTCCGCCAGTGCCGGCAATGGCGAAAGCATGCGGGACGTTACTTCGGGCGACTTCAAGGCGGGCCGAGCAAAACCGATGACGACACCACAGCTTACTGATGAAGACAGCCGCGCCGCGCCGCTCGCCGACGAGAAGGCGGCTGTCAAATCCTATGGCATCGTCGGGCGTTCCGCCGATGGCAAGGAGATCAAGATCGAACCAAGCGAAGCGCTGCGCGAGCTCATCATCAAGGAACTGAACGCGCCGGCCAATGGCGCGGACGGGGCTGAGCGCAAGACCGAGGACCCCGGGCTCGGCGAAGGTGAGGCCGGGCGCCAGGTTTTCGGCCCCGATGATCGCGAGCAGGTCAAGAACACCAAGACCTACCCGTTCTCGGCCATTGGCTATCTGGAAGCCAAATCGACGAAGACGGGCAGCTATGGCAGCTGTTCTGCAACGCTGATCGGCCCGCGCACGGTGCTCACCGCGGCGCATTGCCTCTACAGCCATGAGGACAAGGACTGGCTCTCCGAGTATCTGTTCGTGCCAGGCCTCAACGGCAGCACTGCCGACGACGCACCGTTCGGCGCCTTCACCTATGAAAGCGCCTATGTGCTGCAGGGCTTCATCGACAACTACCAGGGCTATTACGGCTCGGTGATCCCGTGGGATCTCGGCATCATCACGCTGAAGCAGGATGTCGGCACCAACCTCGGCTGGCTGGGTTACGCCAATTATGACGATCTCGGCGACTTCACCGCCAACCTCGTCGGCTATCCCGGCGACAAGCCGATGGGCACGATGTGGAAGGCCAACTGCGAAGTGCATGCCGAGAACATCGCTCCGGAATATTTCCAGTATGACTGCGATACGTTCCCGGGATCGAGCGGCAGCTCGGTCTATGCCTACGACACCAAGTCCAAGCAGCGCATCATCACCGGCGTCAACGTGGCGGAAAGCCCCGACGCGAACACCGCCGTGCGCCTGAACGCCGCCAACGTCCAGTGGATCAACAGCCTGTACAAATAGGCGCTGCGCGCTCGCAGTGAAGACAAGGCGGCGGGTCAATCCTGCCGCCTTTTTCGTGCCGTTTCTTCCGCATGGCTTCCCTTGCACGAGGCCGGCGCCCCGACTACGCTTGGCTTGCCAGGGGCGAGGCGTCCAGGGGGCTCAAGGGATGGGGCGGACAAGGGCAGTGTTCGGGATCGCGGCCGCAGCGATGCTGGGCGCGATGATGCTTTCACCGGCTTTTGCCGATCCCGCCGCTGTCGGCGGCGCCTGGGCGGAGCGCGTGCAGATCCTCTATCAGGCCGACACACGCTCGGTGCTGCGCAGGGCCGTGCGTGTCTGGGATTTCCATCCCGAGAAGAACCTCGACTTCGTCTGGGAGCCGGCGGTGGGCCAGTCGCCCGACAAGACGATCGCCGAGGACGGCACCGTCAACGGCAAGGGCAGGCTGGTGTGGCGGGTGCGCGGCTCCGCCAGCTATGATCCGAAGACGGTCTACTCCAGCTATTTCGGCGATGTCAGGAACGGCCGGCCCGACGGGCAAGGCAGGCTCGAACTGCGCTCGGGCGAGGTTTTCGAGGGGCATTGGCTTGGCGGAGAACTCAACGGCAAGGGTATCCATATCGATGCCGACGGCAACCGCTATGAGGGGCAGTTCGTTGACGGTATTGCGAATGGCGAGGGCCGGTTGCTGTCGAAGGCAGGCGAGATCTTTGCCGGCTCTTTTGTCGGCGGATTGAAGAATGGCAAGGGCACCACGCGGCTCGCCGGCGGCACGGTCTATGAATCGCAATGGGTGATGGGCAAGGAGGTCGGCGGCACGCGTCCCGACGTTCTGGCCGATGCCAGGGTCGGAGGCCTGCTCAAGGCGCAGTCCGGCGGCGGCGATGCCGACAAGGTCGAGATCGGCGTCATCGTCGACCAGCGCATGACCCAGCAGGCCGACATGAAATACCAGCACCTGGTGCGCGACGAGGACATCGCGATCTATCCGGAAGACAGCCTCTACAACGACGCCTGGAACGGCACCGGCACGGTCAACACCACAAATGTCTATGAAGGTGCGGACTGGGAGGAGACGCCGGCCTTTGCCGAGGTCGACCTGAAGACGACGGACGAGTCCAGGGTCAAGCTCGACAGGCTGGAAATGAAAGTCGCCGCCAGCGACGCCTACCGCAAACCGATGCTGTCGATCTCGGAGCATTTCGGCTGCATCGGCTTTCGGCCCGATTTCTCGATCGTCAACAATGGCTGGGGCGACGCCAAGGGCATGAAGATGTCGATCCAGTTCACCACGGTGGACGACGAAGGCAATCCGACCGGCCAACCAAGCCGCATGTTCACCAAGGATATCGGCGGTTTCGGCGATGGCGTCGACGTGTCGATCAAGAGCGTGCTGGACGAGGCCGGCGTCGATACCGCGAGCCTTGAGACCGGGCGTTTCCCCTGTCCCTCGGTCGACAGCCTCAATGTCTGCCGCAGCCAGTTCACCAACAAGATCAAGTTCGGCGAGGTCGGCGACTATCTCGGCAATTTCAACCAGGCGATGACGCTGAACGCGATCGGCAAGTTTGACTATTCATGGGCGGACGATCAGGGCAATGTCTACCAGCAGAGCGAGCCGTTCCGCGCCCAGATGACCATGGCGGTCTTCGAGACTCCGGAATCGATGGCCGAATGCGGCGATGGCGGTGGCGGCAGCCCGGAAGCGATGCGCTACCAGAACATAGAATTCCCGATCGGCAAGCACGACTACTCGATCGCCATGCCGGTGCGCGGCAACAAGAATGTCAGCGCCTATACGGCGCGGCTGAAGATGTGGTCGGCGATGTCGTCGATCCACAGTTTCAGCATCGCCGCGCATTTTGCCGACGGCAGCGTGCGCGAGAGCAAGCCGGTGACCTTCTTCTATTTCCGGCCGAAGCAGTCGCTGTTCGAGACCAAGACCGAGCCGGCGGCGTGCTACCTGCCGCGCCAGATGACCGGCTGCGGCTAAGGCATGTCAATATTCAGGTGAGGCCGTTTTCGACTGGGCCTGACCTGAATCTCAACACACCTTCCCGTCGAAAAACGGCAGTTGCCTACTTTCGACCCATCTCGAAATAGTTGGACAATGGGATGAGCCTGATGAAGATCGTGCCCTGGGGAAAGACACGCAGTTCCAGCATCGAACCTGAGGAGCGTTGCGCATTCTGGTCGAACAGGAAATTGCCGAGCGAGTAGACTTCCGCCACATCGCCGCCGGCGAGCGGGACGATCGCCTCGCTCGACACATGCGGATGGCCGCCGACAATGGCCGAGACGCCGCGCAATCGCATCTCATCGGCAAGCATCTCTTCGCGCGCCGACGGTTCGGTCTTGTACTCGCGGCCCCAATGGACGAAGGCGACCACCGGGCGCTGCGCATTCTCGTGCAGCAGCCGGTCGAGCAAGGCGGGGGTGAGCAGGTCGGTGTTCTTCGAACCGTTGGTGTCGATGTCGGTCAGGCCGACAAGGTCGAGATCGGCAAGCGCCAGCGTCTCACCATGGCCGAAATGTGGGATGCCGGCTTCGTCGAGTGCGCGCACCGTCTCGGCATAGCCGGACGAGCCGAGATCAGAAGCGTGGTTGTTGGCGAGGCTGACGCCGGCGACGTGCAGCCGTTTCAGCATGCTGGCGGCGAGGTCTTCCGGCATGGCCAGCGTCATGCCGTCGATCGCTTCCGGTACGTTGGGCAGGATGACGCCTTCGAGATTGACGATCAGCGGCCGCGCTCCGGTCAGTGAAACGATGCTGTCGACGATCTTGTCGGCCACGCCGTCGCGGACCAGGATCTTCTTCATGGCGCGACCGAAATTCACGTCGCCGGCGAGATAGTAGATCCGGTCCTTTGGCCGCGCGGGGTTGTTGAAACCGGGACCGAAGGCGCCGAACAGCGCCACGACATAGCTGGTGGTGCGCTCGACATAGTCGGACGTGTGTTCCTGCGAGTTCTCGTTGGCTACGACCAGCGGCTGGGCGCCGAACAGTTCGCGCTGCAGCCGGGTCTGGATGTAGAGCGCGCCGACGGAATCGGCATGACCGGGCTGGCGAAGGGCTGCGATGCCGTCGAGGGAGCCGGCGGCCAGCATATTCAGCGTCTGCTGGTCGAAGCGCCTGGAATCATGCTGCGGCAGATAGTGCGAGAAGTCGGAGGATTCGACGATCAGCGTGTCATGGTCGACAATCGGTTTCAGCGCCTCGGCCAGCCTGTCCCAGTCGCCGCGCTTCGCCTTCACCGACATCGCCACCGGCACGATCTTCGCCCCTGGGAAATAGTGGTGCAGGAAGGGCAGCATGGCGCGCACGCCATGTTCCTTGTCGAACAGGCAGGATTCCTCGACCATGTCGCCGTGGGCTTCGAGAAGGCGCACGGCATCGCTGTCGGCCGCCACCGGGCCAAGCACGGTGTCGAAGCCGCGCGCCGTGGTGGCGTAGAGCTTGTTCGTCTTGTGGAAATGGTCCGGAGACAGGATGACGATGCGCTTGTAGCGGAAACCCGACGCTGCCCTGAAGCCGAGTGCCACGAGGTCGGCGGCCAGCAGGTGATGCGGCACCGTGATGCCGGTCAGCCGCTGGTTGGAGGGCTGGACAGTGGCGACGCTGGCGATGGCGTCCTTGAACAGCGTGGCGTCGTCGTAAAACGGCGGGAAGTTTTCGGTACCGGGCGGGCAGACGGTCGGGGCGGCGAAGGCGGAGAAAGGGAGGAGGGCGAGGAGGATGATTGCCGATATTCGTTGAATGGTAGCGCCCAGTGCACCCCCCTCTGTCCTGCCGGACAGTCCGGCAGGACAGAGGGGGGTGCCTTGGCGCAGAGGCTTGAGCGTCACGGCTCGGCCAACACGATGTTCTCCACGCCGCCGACATAATAGAACGGTTTCTGCTTCGACGCGGTCAGCCGAACCACTTCGTGCGAGATGAAATCGGCGAGCCCGAACAGCGTGACGCCGCCATCCGAGGTCTTCGCCTTGCCGCGCAGGCCTTCGAGGACCGAATAGGTGAAGACGCCGTGGCCGAGCTCCGGCAATTCGGCGGCGCTGTTGTTGGCCGCGGTCGCCGAAAACACGACGATGCGCGCGTCCTGCGCGTCCTTTTCCAGGCGCGGATTGAAGGCGTTGGCGGCGTGGCAGGTGTCGAGCAGCATGAAGCGCATTCCCTTGGCCCGCTCGACCGATTTCTGGATGTCACCCCAGTCGACGAGCGAAGAGCGCTTCCAGCGATCGGCATCCTGTTTGCGGCCGTCCGTCGGGATGAAATAGTAGTCCTCGTCGATGTTGATGCCATGGCCGGCGACGAAGATGATGGTGGTGTCGTGCTCGCCAGGCCTGTCGAGGAAATCGGCAAGCTGGTCGTCGATCGTGTGCGAGTCCGGCTCCATGATGTTGTCGGCGCTGGCGACGGTGTAGGTCTGTTGCGCCTTGTCTGGGCTCTCGTCGAGCGCCTCGCGATTGACCAGAACCAGCGTCTCCATCGATGAGAACAAGGGCGCCGACTTCTGTGCAACCACCTTGAGGAATTCGGTGGCGTCGTCGACGGGGTAGCGCAAATCGCAGGGATGGCCGGAACAGGCGTCGGTCAGGAACGGATATTTGTCGACGCCGATCACCGCGACATAGAGCTTGCCCTTGGCCTCGGCCTTCTCGGTCTTCCTCGCCAGCGCCGTCACGCTGCGCTCGGTCAGATAGCCGAATTCGTTGGTGCCGGTGATGCGGATGATGTTCTGGCCATCCTCGACCGGTACCTCGACTGTTGTCTTGTTGCCGTCGACCGAACGCGTGGCGATGTCGCCGACATAGCGGCTGTTCGACAGGATCGAGTAGCCGGCGACACCGGTTCCGGCTTCCTTGGCGCCCGTGATCTCGACGGCGACATAACCGCCGCGGACCTTGCTCTGGTCGTCGGCGAGGCGGATGCCGAATTCCGGTGGCTTGCGCTGCAAGAGCTTCTGCAACTCGTTGTCCACGCCCGGCCGCATCTCCTGGACTGCCTGTTTGGCGCTGCGCAGGATTATGGCGCGGCGCACCATTTCCGGGCTCCAGAGGTACTTCTTCAACTGGCCGGCGCGGATGAAGCGGCCTTCATGGTCACGGCCCTGGTTGACGTGCCAGCCGATCAGCTTGTCGCCCTCATCGGAGGAATAATAGTAGCCCTGCGGCATCCAGGCGATCCATTGCGAACCGGCAAAGAACATCGACACGATCAGCTCGTGCGTCTTCAGGTTCCACAGCCTCACGGTCTGGTCGGCGCTGCCGGTGACAAGCAGGCCGGCTTTCTCCGAGGCGGCCATGGCGTTGATTTCGCCGGTGTGGCCGGTGAATTCGCCGGAGACCCTGGCGGTCGCGGCCTTGTATTCCAGCAGCGTGCCGTCACTGCCGCCGGTGATCAGGCCAAGCCCATTGTCGATCAGCGTGAAAGCCGAATGGACAAAGCCGTTGGTGGCATCGTTCTCGATCGAGCGCACCACCTTGCCGCCATTGGCGATCTCCAGCACCGCGTTTTCCAGCGCGTCCTTGCCGCCCACTGTGGCGTGCAGCGACCACTTCCCATCGGTCAGCGCGGCGCGGGCAAACGAGCCGAGCTCGGTCAGCGGCTGCGGGTCGTCGAAGAACCGCTCGGCGGTGGGCAGTTCCAGCCTCTTGTCCAGCGCGCCCAGCCGTTCGGGGCAAGCCACGCGCTCGGGGCAGGGGTTCGCATTGCCCCAGGCGATGATGCCGTTCGCCGCGTCGATGCCGATCGCGGTCACCGGTGCGCCCACCCCTTGGAGCAGGGCCTTGCGTTCGCCGGTCGCCGGATCCCAGACCTGGATGGCGTTGCGGGTGCCGCCGGCGGTCGCCACCAGCGAGCCGTCGGCATTGGCGGCGCTGGCATAGACCGTGCCGTCATGGCCGCTGTAGTCGAGCAGCTTCTCGCCGGTGTCGGTGTTCCAGACGATGGAGCGGTGCTTGTCGGCGCAGCGATAGCCGCAGGAGGCGACCAGCCGTGATCCCTTGGCGAAGGTCAGCGAGCCGATAAGAAAATCCTGCTTCGGCATGGCGTGCGCCAGCGTGCCGTCGGCGGCGCGCCAGAGCTGGACCTGGCCGTCCTTGCTGCCGGTGGCAAACAGGCTGCCGTCCTGCGAGGTCGCCAGCGCCAGGACGCTGACGTCCCGCAAAGGCTCGGTCTCTGCCGGCAAGGCGATCTCGTCGCCCTTGGCGACATCCCACAGCCGGATGCCATTGTCGGTTGTCGTCGCCGCCAGCCGGGTTCCCGCGGCGGCGAAAGCCAGCTTGTCGATGTGCCAGGAATCGGCGTCGAGCTTCTTGTCCAGCGTCCAGCCGGTCGCTGATTTGTCGTCGAGCCGCCAGAGATAGACCATGCCGTCGCCACCCCCGGCAGCCAGTGTCTTGCCATCCGGCGAGAAGGCGAGGTCGTAGGTCGCGTAGTCGGCGGCCTTGAGCACGGCCTTCATCTTGCCGGTGGCGAAGTCAAACAGCCTGATGTCGCCATAGGGCGGCTTGTCGCCGAGACCGGCGCCGAAATAGCCTCCGGCGGCGATCGTCCTGCCATCCGGCGAGACCGCGATGGCGAAAATCTTGCCGTCGCTGCCATTGCCGAGATAGCCGCGAATGGTGCGCAGCGTCACGCCGCTCTGCCAGTCCCAGATGCGGATGGTCTTGTCATCGGATGCCGAGACAACGTCCTCGCCGTCGGGTGTGAAGGCAAGATCGGCAATCCGGGCGGTATGGCCGCCGGTGTCGATGTCGAGGTGGAAACCCGGCGCGTCCTCGGCGCGGGCGGCCGAGGCCGTGACCAAAACTCCAGCCATGGCCAGCCACCGGCAGGCATGCATGAGGCGCAAGGTGGTTCCGGGTTTCCCCATCGCTATTTGGCTTCGGCCGCTGGTTGCTCGTTGCCAACATAGGTCTCGATCGCCGTGGCAAAAGTCGGCGAACCCGCCTTGCGCTGCTTGTCGACATAGCCGGCAAAATAACTCCAGAACGAGACGGCGTAGTCGCGGAAATAGGCATCGGTCACCTTGCGTGAGCACAGGTCGCCGTCGACGCAGAAGGACAGCCGGTTGAGGAAATAGACGATGCGGTCGAAATTCTCGCTGAAGTCGGCGAGCGGCATGTCGCCGCCTGAAGCGCTCATCGCCTCGATGCCGATGCGCTGGCGGAACACCTGCTCCTCGGTCGGCGAAGGGTTGGCGCTGAGCAGATTGTCGTATTTGGCGTTGAGGGCGGCAAGACGATCCTTCAACGCCCGTTGTGCCTGCTGGTAGTCCTTGGTTTCCCAGAGCTCGACCAGCGACATCGTCTGCTCGACGCGCTTCTGCTCCTGATTGGCCAGGAACTGGTAGACCGAGAATGCCAGGGTGAAGATGATGGCGAAACGCACCAGCAAGCCCGACCAGGCATAGACCAGCATGCGCCAGTCGCGATCGGTGAAGGGATTGCTCTCCTTCTTGATCTCATGGCTGCTCGGCCAGGGGAAACCTTCGGTGGTTTCCGGCAGCGACTCCTTCGCCGCCGGCGCCTTTGCGGGCGCGGCCACCGGTGTCTGCTTTGTCGTGCCCCCCGGCTTCTTCATTTGCAGCTGTCCAGTTCGATGGTGGCGGAGGGATCAAGCACTATGCCCGGCGCTTCAAGCTGCTTTTTCAGGCATACCAGCTGCGGACGCGAAACTATGAACTGCATGTCAGGCTCCGCCGGCGCCTTGTTGGGCGAGGGCAAGGCTTCGACCACGCCGCGCGAGGCGCAGCTCGAGAGATCGACCACCACCGCGTCACTGCTGGTTTTGGCGAACTGGTCGTACTGATCGAGGAAGCACGTCGCCAGTTCCGAATTGATGACCACCTGTTTGGCGCAAAGGCCGCAGCTGTCCTGTGCCAAGGCATTGGCGATCAGCAACAGGGCGCCGGCAAGTCCGGCAAGCGTTGCGCGCCAGGAGAAAAAGGACTTCTTCACAATCGATCCTACCTGCTTCGTCGGCCGCTGAGCCTTGGCCGCGGCTGGGATGTTCTCATATCGCGCCGATCGCGCAAGAGCCTGATATACCAGGCCGTGAGGCCCTGGGGCCGAAGCTCAGGCGCGCGGCACCGTCTCCATCGGGAAGATCATCACTGCCCCCTTCGGGCCGCTCTTGTCGGCAAGCCGCATCACCGAACGGGTCGGCGGCGCCATGCCGATATCGGCGAGCATGTCGGAGAAGCTGGCGGGGCCGAGGCCGCGCGTCATCGCCGCGACGCCGTCCTGCGCCAGGAAGCTCAGATCTTCCTTCTCGCTTTCCGGCGGCGCCTCGGTCAGCACCGCGATCATCCGTTCCATGCCGAAGCTGGTGTCGGTGAAGGCGAGCAGCCCTTCCTCCAGCGTGGCCTGCGGGGCCAGGCGTTCGGCGACGATGTGGGTGATCGAATAGTCGCTGCCGACATAGAGCACGTTGATGTCGACCAGCTGGTCCGAGCTGTTCTTGGCCAGCACATGCACCTCGTCGCCCGGCGAGACGCGCGGCACTGCGGAAGCCTGCAAGGGTTCGAGCCCGTCCTTGTCACGGCGCTTGACCTGGAACTGCACGTCGACATCCTCGGGCTTGTAGTCGGAGGCAGCCGCCAGCCGTGACAGCCCGGTGGCGCGGTAGATGGTGCGCAAATTCCTGGTCGTGGCGTCGGCCAGCTTCTGGCGGTCGTCCGGGTGGATGATGATCAGCGCCGGCTTGCTGCCGTCCTTCAGCGTCACGTCGCCCGACGCCGGCAGGAACCATAGGGCCGGCTTGTCGCTGGCGTCCTTACCGGCGCCCGCAATGGCATTCTCACGCATCACCGCGAAGCGCAGCTCGGCGCTCTTGCCCGGGGCGACCAGTTCGATGTTGAAGCCGGTTTCCTTGGCCGCGGCCAGTTCGTCGAGAACCGAATTGACCAGTTCGGTTTCTTTTTCGAGTCCCTTGGTCGCGGCCGGCCGAGCGACCGTGAGCCTGTAGTCGACGGCGATCTCAGCCACCCGCGCATAGGCGTTGGCAGGAATGTCGGCCAGTTTGAGTGCCGGCTTCTTCTCGAACTCGACCGGCTTGACGCGGCTTTCCAGGTTCTTGGCCGACTCCACCTCGAGATAGCCGACCGCTTCGGACAGCGACGACAGCGCCGAGGGCAGGATGGCAAGCTTGCTGCCAGGCGTGAGGCGATGCAGCAGGCCGGCGCCGATCGTCGCCTCACCCTCCTTGACGACGATTGGCCACTGCATGACGGCGTCGGTCTTGTCGGTGCCGAATACGCGCGCGTCGAGCTCGCCCTCGAACAGCGGCGTCGGCCGGGTGCGGCTGTCGGCCGAATATTGCTGCAGCACGGCCTGGCCGAGCTGGCGATAGGTGACGTCAGGGTTTTCAGCGAGCTTCGACAGGATGGTGAAGGTGAACAGGCCGAAGCGCGGCGCATCCGCCGTTCCCTTGGGCAGCGGCATCTCCGGCGTCGTCTCCACCGTCTGCGCGGCATAGAAGGCAACCAGCTTGCCCTTGGTGATCGCTTCGCCGCCAGTCGGCGTCAGGTTGAAGGCGGGCTTGCGCGCGCCATTCTCGTCAAGGCCGCGCGAGGCGCTTGCGACCGTGTCCTCATAGGCCTTGACGGCGGCCGCCCTGGCGGCCTCGTCGCCGCCGACCAGGTCGGCGAATTCGACCTTGCGCTCCAACTCGTCATCGACCTCGACGGCGCGCGTCGCGGTGCCGGAATGGCAGCAGTCGAAGACAGCCCAGACAAAGGCGCCCTTGTTGCGGATGGCGTCGAGCGCATCGCCGATCTCATTGTCGACCAGCGCGTTCGGCACGCCGGCATCGCGATTGATCCATTTCTCGATGTCGACGGGCAGGAAAATCTCGTCGAGTCCGTCGGTCTCGTCGCCCTTGACCCTTTCCGGCTGCTGGGCGCCGTGGCCGGACAGATGCAGATAGACGAAATCGTCGCGCTGAACCTTGGCCGCCAGGTCGGCGAGCGCCGCCTTGATCGCCGCATGGGTCGGCAGGCCTTTGGCGCCGGGCACGTCCTTGGCAAGCAGCGTGACGTTCTCGGGCGCGAAGCGCACGGGGTCGGGCACGTTCTTCAGCAGGTACTCATGCACCAGGCCGGCATCGTTCTTCGGCCCGATCAGCCAGTTCCTTTGTGGCAGGGCCGGATATTCGGTGCAGGCGACCAGCAGCGCGTGATAGGTGCGCGATGCCGCAAGCGCCCGAAACGAGAGCGTACCGGCCACCATCAGCGCGGACGTGCCGACAAGCAGCGTCCGGCGTGTCAATTTGATCATATTGCTTCCCCAAGCCCGATCGAATTTCCCAAGCGAAACCATCCTCGCCGAGGATTTTGTCAGTATTTTGAATGTCGCTGCGCCAAAGAAACCTGCCGTCATCAAATGCGCGGGCACGTTATCATCGGCCCGGGACAACAACAGAAGAGTAGCAAAGACGACGGTTCGTCGCTATCTGAATGGGATCAGGCGGTTTGCGCGGGCAGACAGCCTGGAGATGGCGCAGGACAAGTTGGAACCGGACCATGGCGGCAAGGGATGTGCTGACGAAGAACCAGTTGTGCGTGCTCGAGAAGCTCGAGACCGCCAGCGGACCGCTCAGCGCCTACACCTTGCTCGACCAGTTGCGCGAACGCGGTTTTCGCGCACCGCTGCAGGTCTATCGCGCGCTGGACACGCTGGTGAAGTCCGGCTTCGTGCACCGGCTGGAAAGCATCAACTCCTTCGTCGCCTGTGCCGAACCGCATGATCACAGCCATTCGATGACCGCCTTCGCCATCTGCGACACGTGCGGGCAAGTGACCGAGATGTCGGACCACGACGTCGACCACCGGCTGAACGAATGGGTCCATTCGACCGGCTTCGCCGCCAAGAAGGCGGTGATCGAGTTTCGCGGGACGTGCGCGAAGTGTCGGGCCGAGGCCGCTTAAGGTCTTCTCCTCGTAGGATGAGGAAGCGTTGGCGCTAATGCGCCTCGTCCCAGTTGTTCGCCGCCCGCGCATCAACATGCAGTGGCACCGACATAGACACCGCCGGCATCGCCGCGTTTTCCATGACATGGCGCACGACCGGGATCGTCGCCTCGACTTCGGCCTCGACCGTCTCGAAGATCAGTTCGTCATGCACCTGCAGGAGCATGCGGGCCGACAGCTTGGCCTTGTCCAGCGCTTCCTCCATGCTCACCATGGCGCGGCGGATGATGTCGGCGGCGGTGCCTTGCAGGCGGGCGTTGATCGAGGCGCGTTCGTTGAACGCGCGGATCGAAGGGTTGGACGACCTGATGTCGGGATAATGGATGCGCCGGCCGAAGATGGTTTCGACAAAGCCGTGCTCGCGGGCATAGGCCTTGGTCTCCTCGATATAGTCGCGGATGCCGGGGAAACGCTCGAAATATTTCTTGATGTAGTTGCTGGCCTCCTCGCGCGGAATGGACAGCTGGTTGGCGAGGCCGAAGGCCGAGATGCCGTAGATGATGCCGAAATTGATCGCCTTGGCGCGACGGCGGACTTCCGAAGGCATGCCCTCGACGGGCACGTTGAACATTTCCGACGCGGTGATGGCGTGGATGTCGGCGCCGTCGGCGAAAGCCTGCCGCAATTGCGGGATTTCGGCGACATGGGCGAGCACGCGCAGTTCGATCTGGCTGTAGTCGGCCGAGACGAGCCGGTTGCCCTTGTCGGCGATGAAGGCGGTCCTGATCTTGCGGCCTTCGGCGGTGCGCACCGGAATGTTCTGCAGGTTCGGATCGGAGGACGACAGCCGGCCTGTCGTCGTCGCGGCCAGCGCATATGAGGTGTGGACGCGCCTGGTGTCGGGATGGATGAAACCGGGCAGCGCATCGGTATAGGTCGATTTCAGTTTGGTCAGCTGGCGCCAGTCGACGATCTTGCGCGGCAGTTCGTGGCCCTCGGCTGCAAGGTCTTCGAGCAGCTGCGCCGAGGTCGACCATTGGCCGGTCTTTGTTTTGGAGCCGCCGGGCAGGCCCATGCGGCCGAACAATATATCGCCGAGCTGCTTGGGCGAGCCGATGTTGATGCGCTCGCCGACGAGCTGGTAGATTTCTTCTTCCAGCCGGGCAGCACCCTGCGCCAGTTCGCCTGACAGCCTGGACAGTATCTGCCGGTCGACCGAAATGCCGCGCTGTTCCATGCGCGCCAGAACCGGCACCAGCGGCCGTTCCAGCCGCTCATAGACCGACACCAGGCCCTTGGCCGCAAGCCGGGGCTTCAACACCAGCCAGAGCCGGAGCGTGACATCGGCGTCCTCTGCGGCGTGCGCCGTCGCTTTGTCGATGTCGACCTGGTCGAAACCGACCGAGCTCTTGCCGGAGCCGGTCACGTCCTTGAGCCGGAGCGGGGTGTGGCCAAGCCATTTCTCGGCAAGCTGGTCCATACCATGACCGTGCGGGGTACCGGCATCGAGCACGTAGGAGATCAGCATGGTGTCGTCGAACGGGGCGACATCGATGCCGTAACGGCTCATGATGACGAGATCGTATTTCAGGTTCTGCGCGATCTTGAGGACCGACCTGTCCTCGAGCAGCGGTTTCAGCACCGCCAGCGCCTCGCGGAGAGGTATCTGGTTTTCGAGCGCGCCGCCGCCGAGCAGGTCACCATTGCCGCTCTTGTGGGCGAAGGGAATGTAGGCGGCGCGGCCGGGCGCCGTGGCCATAGCCAGGCCGATCAGTTCGGCCTGCATCGGATCGGACGAGGTGGCCCTGACGTCAAAGGCGACAATGCCGGCCTCGGTCGCCTCGGCGACCCAGGCTTTCAAGGTCGCGATATCGCGAATGCAGGGATAGGCCGCCGTGTCGATCTTGCTGGTTGCCGCGCGCTCCAGCCGCAAGGCTGAGAGCAGGGAAGGAGTATCGCCTTGCTTGGCCTTGTCCGCCGTCGGTGCGGCGGTTGCCTCGCCGTTGGCCTGGCCCCTCTCGGCACTGCCGCGGGCCACAGCCGGCGCTCCGGCGCCGACATCGGGGCCGTGGGCGTTGTCGGCGCGCTCGACGGTCACCGCGACGGCCTGGACGTCGCCGGCCTCGGTGCCGGTCGCTTCGGCCACGCGGCGGGTCAGCGAGGTGAATTCCATGGTCTTGAGGAAGCCGATCAGCTTTGGCCCATCCGGCGCGTGCAGGATGAAGTCGTCCAACCCCTCGGCCACCGGCACGTCGTTCTTCAGCGTTACCAGCTGGCGCGAGATCAGCGCCTTTTCGGTGTTGGCAATGATTGATTCGCGCCTCTTATCCTGCTTGATCTCGCCGGCGCGGGCGAGCAGTGCGTCGAGGTCGCCGAACTGCTCAAGCAGCTGCGCCGCGGTTTTCGGGCCGATGCCGGGCACGCCGGGCACATTGTCGACGGAATCGCCGGTCAGCGCCTGCAGATCGACCATCTTCTCCGGCGGCACGCCCCACTTCTCGATGACCTCAGGGATGCCGATCTGGCGGTCCTTCATCGGGTCGTACATGCCGACCGTATCGCCGACCAGCTGCATCAGGTCCTTGTCGGAGGAGATGATGGTGGTGTCGCCGCCGGCCTCGCAGGCCAGCCGGCAATAGGTGGCGATGAGATCGTCGGCCTCGAAGCCTTCCATCTCGATGCAAGGCAGGTTGAACGCCTTGGTCGCCTGGCGGATCAGGCCGAATTGCGGGATCAGGTCTTCAGGCGGCGCCGAACGGTTGGCCTTGTATTCGGGATAGAGATCGTTGCGGAAGGTTTTCGAGGAATAGTCGAAGATGACCGCGAAATGCGTCGGCACGATGCCTACATCGGTGTTGCGGGCATCCTGCATCAGCTTCCACAGCATGTTGCAGAAACCGGAAACGGCTCCGACCGGCAGGCCGTCAGACTTGCGGGTCAGCGGCGGCAGTGCGTGGTAGGCCCGGAAGATGTAGCCGGAGCCGTCGATAAGGAAGAGATGATCGCCTTTTTTCATGCCGGCAGGGATAGCGCGGCGCGGTGGCTTGGTCCATGCCAAACACATTGCCAGGTATCGGTTCCGTCAACACCCTGACAGACCGGGGGATGCAGGCCCGATCACGGGCACGTTACAAAAGTGTAACGTTGGTGCCCTTGAATCGCCACGTTCAGAGACCCAAATAGACCTCATCGGCAGTTTTCGCCGAAGTCCGGAGCAAGGCCCGTCCCCCGCCTATCCCGGACAACTGCGGCAGCCTATCCCCCCTCTCCGGGCTGCCGCATCGTTTCGAGTATGAGGCCGCCGTGGTTCCCCCTCCACCACGGCGGTCTTTTTTGGCCTGCAGCAACCGACTCGCGCCGTGGTCCAATCGTCCCGGGCTTTTCGTTTCCCCACTCTGCCTTTACGGTTCCGGCACTGAATCGAAAGGCTTCACACATGTCCGCAGTTTCCCCCGTCCTCGACCGTCTCGACCAGAATCTCGACCAGAGCCTGGAACGCCTGTTCGGCCTGCTCAGGATCAAGTCGATCTCCACCGATCCGGCCTATGCCGCCGACTGCCGCAAGGCGGCGGAATGGCTGGTGGCGGAGCTCAAGCTGGTCGGCTTCGACGCCAGCGTTCGCGACACACCGGGACACCCGATGGTGGTTGCGCATCACGAGGGGCCGGCCGGTTCGCCGCATGTGCTATTCTATGGCCATTACGACGTGCAGCCGGTCGACCCGATCGAATTGTGGGAAAGCGATCCGTTCGCGCCTGCCATTAAGCAGCTCGGACCCGACCACAAGGTGATCACCGGGCGCGGCGCGGCCGACGACAAGGGCCAGCTGATGACCTTCGTCGAGGCTTGCCGCGCCTGGAAGCAGGTGCATGGCAATCTGCCGTGCCGCGTCACCATCCTGTTCGAGGGCGAGGAGGAATCCGGCTCGCCGTCGCTGAAACCGTTCCTCGAGGCCAATGCCGAGGAGCTCAAGGCCGATTTCGCGCTGGTCTGCGATACCGGCATGTGGGACCGTGAAACCCCGTCGATCTGCGTGGCATTGCGCGGGCTGGTCGGCGAGGAGATCACGGTGAAGGCCGCCGACCGCGACCTGCATTCGGGCCTCTATGGCGGGGCCGCCGCCAACCCGATCCGCATCCTGGCCAGGGTGCTGGCCGATATCCACGACAAGGATGGCCACATCACCATTCCGGGCTTCTATGACGGCGTCGAGGAAACGCCGACGCAGGTACTGAAATCCTGGGAGACGCTCGGCGAAACGGCCGAGACCTTCCTCGGGCCTGTCGGCCTGTCCATCCCGTCGGGCGAAAAAGGCCGCTCTGTGCTCGAATTGACATGGGCGCGGCCGACCGCCGAGTTCAACGGCATCATCGGCGGCTATACCGGCAAGGGCTTCAAGACGGTGATCGCGGCGGAAGCTTCGGCAAAAGTGTCGTTCCGCCTCGTTCACAAGCAGGATCCAGCCAAGATCCGCGCCGCCTTCCAGAAATTCGTCAAGGAGCGCATTCCGGCCGACTGCTCGGTCGAATTCCATCCGCATGGCGGCTCGCCGGCGATCCAGCTTTCCTACGACTCGCCATTCCTGGCCAAGGCCAAGACCGCGCTGTCCGACGAATGGCCCAAGCCCGCGGTGACGACCGGCAGCGGTGGCTCGATCCCCGTGGTGGGCGACTTCCAGACCTATCTCGGCATGGAATCGTTGCTGGTCGGCTTCGGCCTCGACGATGACCGCATCCACTCGCCCAACGAGAAATATGAGCTCTCATCCTTCCACAAGGGCCAGCGCTCCTGGGCCCGTATTCTCGATGCTCTGACGCGCTGAGTGGCGGAAAAGACGTTTTCCTGTTGATTTTTCACCGGATCGCGGCGAGGACGGGGAACGCTGCGACCGGAGAAGACCATGGCCGACATCCGTTTCCACAAGCATGATTTGCCCGACCTTTCGCATTACAATGTCGGGGCGGTGGCCATCGACACCGAGACGCTGGGTCTGAACCCGCATCGCGACCGGTTGTGCGTGGTGCAGATATCGCCTGGCGACGGCAGCGCCGACGTCATCCAGATCGCACCCGGCCAGAAGAAGGCGCCGAACCTCGTCAGCCTGCTGAAGAACCGCGGCGTGACGAAGCTGTTCCATTTTGGACGCTTCGATCTTGCCGTGCTCTACAATGCCTTCGGGGTGATGCCCGAACCGGTGTTCTGCACCAAGATCGCCTCGCGGCTGACCCGCACCTATACCGACCGGCACGGGCTGAAGGACATCTGCTTCGAGCTTCTCGGCGTCGGCCTGTCCAAGGCGCAGCAATCTTCGGACTGGGCGGCCGAAACGCTGTCGCCCGAGCAGCTCGAATATGCCGCCTCCGACGTGCTCTATCTGCACCGGCTGCGGGATGTGCTGGCCGGGCGGCTGGCGCGCGAGGGGCGGACAAAGGAGGCCGATGCCTGCTTCCGCTTCCTGCCGACGCGGGCCAAGCTTGACCTGATGGGTTGGGGCGAAGAGGATATCTTCGCGCACAGCTGACCGCCTTCGCGACATCCGCGCCCGACGGCCGGTTGGGAACCAGATGCCAGCCGTCGCGTTTCTGTGGGCTGGAAAAGGGGACGACATGGCCGACAGAAAGCCGATTGCAACCGCGCCGACCGATGGCTCCAAGGTCACAGTCACCTGGAAGGACGGCGACGGCGTCATCAACGAATCCATCGGGCAATATCGCGATGATGGCTGGTGGGTCTACACCGACAGCCACACGCAAAAGAAGGTCGAGCCGACCAGCTGGCGGCCCGCTTCCAGCAACGACGATTAGCTTTGACGCAAGCCCCGAGGAAAGCGCTGCGCGCTTTTCCCGGGAGAAACCGCTTTACCCTTTTCCTGGAATTGCTCCAGCGAGCGCCGCTGGCGGGGCCAGCTGCTTTCGAATAGCCTGAAGCCGTTGATATCGGGGCCGATTCGGAGCCTTTCGCTCCGCGCTCGCCCCCTTGCTCGGAGGAAATCGCCATGGGCGTAGAAAGCCTTCTCGTCTTCATCATCATCGGTGCCATCGCCGGCTGGCTTGCCGGTCTCATCGTTTCCGGTTTCGGCTTCGGCCTCATTGGCAACATCATCGTCGGCATCGTCGGCGCGTTCATCGCCGGCTGGCTGTTACCGCGGATCGGCTTCTCCATCGGCGGCGGCATCGTCGCTTCCATCATCCACGCCACGATCGGCGCCATTATCCTTCTAGTGCTGGTCAAGGTCCTGAAACGAGCCTGAGGCTCGAAACGACAAAGGGCGCGCCATGAAGCAGAATACGCTCTATCTCATCATTGGCGCGCTCGTCGTCGTGGTCATCGCGCTCGGCGTCTATGTCTACCGCGAGCAGACCAAGCCGAAGGGCGTCGAACTCAAGATCGACGACAAGGGCATTTCGATCCAGCAGAACTGAGTTCCCGTCGACGGGGCGCGGCGTCAGCCCGACACCGGGCGCGCCGGCGTCCTGCAGCACGCCGGCTATCCGCATGGCGTGCGCTTTACAGGCCATGATCGGCACATCGCCGTCGCCGTCGCCGGCAGCCGGATGGTGGATGTCTATGACGGCGACGGTGACTGGAGCGGGCATCGCACGCCGGCGCGCTAGGTGACCATGCTCGACGAGGACGCCTTCCTGCGCGGCAGGGCCAGCCCCGAGGAAGGCGGCCCGAAAGGCCTTGATATCGACCGGTCGAACAGCGTCGTGGCGATGACCTGCGAGGAGCAGACGCTGGCCCTTTTCGCGCTGTCGTCGATACGCGGAGGAGTTGAAAACTGCCGGCAGGACGGGGCCATTGCATCGGCGTAGTGCCGGAAGCGCCATTATCCCGGCATGGAATTAGAATGACGGATCGGCGCTCTGGCGCTATAATGCGGATACAGGGCGTTTGGGATCAACCAACCTATTGCTAGGAGGTTGCCATGAAACACCAAACACTAGACCAACTGCATGCAGTGGCCGAGGTCAACACACAGCTGGTAATGAGCCGAACCCAACGTCTCATACGTTGGGCCGAGCTTCTTGAACGTGAGCCCAGCCGGCTCCTGATGGCGCTTGCCGGGACCGAATACCGCGCGCCGGCGGAACGCGATGTCATGCGAGCCGATAGCTCGCCGATAGCGGTTGCCTTCACTGACCCCATATTGCACGACGAGGGTCTGAAAGACGACAGTTATGGCGAAGCCAAGCGCTTCTTCGAGCTGACCGACCACCAACTGCACGAGATCGTCTGCTACTGCCATGTCGGCGAGGTTATGCAATCGTCGAGGGCAGCGCTCTCGGTTCGTGCGGCGATCGGCTGATGTCCACCAGGTGATTGCCTGGTGACGGGTGATTTGGGGTGCGGTCGAACGCGTAGCCGCGACCATTTGCGATCGCGCCCCAACATGGAACATGTCCGCGACCGCCTGGGTCACGGCTGAGAATGGTTCGGGCCTTGGCGCCCGGACAAAATGCCACGGCGAGGATTGTTCCATCGCGGCGGGCGCGATCGTTTGCCAGCACCAAAATCAGGGGCTCGAACAACGCGATGACCGCAGGCCCAAGGCATTTGATTATCAATCGCCTCGAATTTTTCCGACTTAACCCGCCCTTAAATCGCCGCATCTACTCTGCAACCGGAGCGCCATTGGCACCGGGGACAGCAAGCGCAGCGCATGGCGAACCGCAGAGACAGCCGCATCGAGCCCAGTTTCGAGGGACCGCCGCAGGCGCGATCCCAGCCGGGTCTTTCGGTGAGCGAGGAGGACCGCGTCGTGCCGAGCAACCGCAAAGCCTCCGCAAAACGCAAATCGTCGAAGGCGAAATCGTCGCGCGGTGGGCGCGGCAGGAGCCGGCGCGGCCTGTTCGGCGTGCTCGGCCGTCTGTTCTACTGGTGCTTCGTGCTTGCCATCTGGGGCGGCATCGCGGTGGCGGGCGTCGTCGTCTATTACGGCGCCAAGATGCCGGCGGCCACCACCTGGTCGATCCCCGACCGTGCCCCCAACATCAAGATCGTCTCGGCCGATGGCCAGTTGCTCGCCAACAGGGGCATGAGCGGCGGCGAAGCCGTCGGCCTGCACGAAATGTCGCCTTACATTCCCGAAGCCGTCATCGCCATCGAGGACCGCCGGTTCTATTCGCATTTCGGCGTCGATCCGATCGGCCTGTCGCGCGCCATGGTGACCAACCTCATGGGCGGGCATTTCTCGCAGGGCGGTTCGACGCTGACGCAGCAATTGGCCAAGAATCTGTTCCTGAAGCCCGACCGCACGCTGGAGCGCAAGGTGCAGGAGGTGCTGCTGGCGCTGTGGCTGGAGCACAAGCACACCAAGGACCAGATCCTCGAAATGTACCTCAACCGGGTCTATTTCGGCTCCGGCGCCTTTGGTGTCGAGGCGGCTTCGCGGCGTTATTTCGGCAAGAGCGCGCGTGACGTCACGCTCTCGGAAGCGGCGCTGCTTGCGGGCTTGCTGAAAGCGCCGTCGCGGCTGTCGCCGGCGCGCGATCCGAAGGCCGCGGAGGAGCGTTCGCAGCTCGTGCTCGCGGCCATGCGTGAAGAGGGCAAGATCAGCGACAAGGAGCTGAAGACGGCGCTCAGCGCGCCGGCGACGCGCGCGCCGTCCTATTGGACCGGCTCGGAAAACTATGTCGCCGACACCATCATGGAAGAACTGCCCGACCTGATCGGCGACGTGCGCGGCGACATCGTCATCGACTCCACCGTCGACCTGAACCTGCAGAAACTCGCCGAGCAGTCGATCCGCCGGCTGATCGACGAAAGCGGCAAGAAGCTCAACGTCACCCAGGGCGCGCTGGTGTCGATCGACGATTCCGGTGCGGTGCGCGCCATGGTCGGCGGCTACGACTATTCGACCAGCCAGTTCGACCGTGCCTCCGAGGCGCGGCGGCAGCCGGGTTCGGCGTTCAAGCCGTTCGTCTACATGGCGGCACTGGAAGCCGGCCGCACGCCCGACAGCATCCGCAACGACGCGCCGATCAAGATCGGCAACTGGACGCCGGACAATTACGGCGGCAAGTATTTTGGCAAGGTCACGCTGGCGACGGCACTGGCCAAGTCGCTGAACTCGGTCGCCGCGCAGCTGACCATGGAGGTCGGGCCAAACGCGGTGCTGGAAGCGGCGCACCGCATGGGCATCCAGTCCGAACTGCAGGCCAACACCTCGATCGCGCTCGGCACCTCGGAAGTGACGCCGCTGGAGCTGACGTCGGCCTATGTGCCGTTCGCCAATGGCGGCTACAAGCCCGACATCCACTTCATCCGCCGCATCACGACCGCCGAGGGCAAGGTGCTCTACGACAGCGCCGGCGGCAGCGCGCCGCGTGTGGTGAAACCCGAGATCGTCGGCATGATGAATTCGATGATGACCGGCACCGTCGAGGTCGGCACGGCCAAGAAGGCGGCCTTCGCCTGGCCGTCGGCCGGCAAGACGGGCACCAGCCAGAATTCGCGCGATGCCTGGTTCGTCGGCTATACCGCCAATCTCACCACCGGTGTGTGGTTCGGCAATGATGATGGCACGGCGATGAAGAAGGTCACCGGCGGCGCGCTGCCGGCGCAGGCCTGGCACGAATTCATGGTTGCCGCACATGAAGGCGTACCGGTGCGGCCGCTGCCCGGCACCTGGAAGTCGACGCCGGCCGATACGATAGTGCCCGACGACATACCGTCGGCCGACAACAACCAGCCAGCGCCGGTTCCGTCAGCCTCGGTTGGCCAGCAGGCGCCAGCCGCACAGGCAACCCAGGCGCCGGCGCCGGCCCGGGTGGCGCGGCCTGCCCAGACCGTCGACGCGGATGGCTTCAACATGCCAGCGGATGATGGCACCACTGCTTCGGTCGGCCATCCGGTGCCGCCGGGCAATGTTGGCGGTCCGTTGAAGAAGAGGAAGCAGACCTCGATCCTGGATATTCTGGGCGGCGGCTGACGGCGATCGCCCCGGCGGTTCGCAGCGGCGTCAATCCGCCTCTCGCCAGCGCCACGGTGTTCGGCTACACCTCCGGCCGGAGACCGTGACATGGCCGAACTCGACACCAGAAAAACCATCGTGCTGACCGGCGCCAGCCGTGGCATCGGCCATGCCACGGTCAAGCGCTTTTCGCGCGAGGGCTGGCGCGTCATCACCTGTTCGCGTCAGGCTTTCGCCGAGGATTGCCCGTGGCCGGCAGGTCCCGAGGACCACATCAAGGTCGACCTTGCCGATCAGGAAGATGTCGGCATCGCCGTCTCGGAAATCCGCCATCGGCTGGAAGCACATGGCGGCCAGCTCAATGCTCTGGTCAACAATGCCGGCATTTCGCCCAAGCTGAAGGACGGCAACAGCCGCATGAACTCGATCGACACGCCGATGTATGTCTGGCGCGACGTGTTCCAGGTCAATTTCTTCGCGCCGATCATGCTGGCGCGCGGCCTGTTCAAGGAGCTGGCGACGGCCAAGGGCTCGATCGTCAATGTCACCTCGATCGCCGGCACCCGCGTGCATCCCTTCGCCGGCACCGCCTATGCGACATCGAAGGCGGCTCTCGGCTCGCTGACGCGCGAGATGGCGCATGACTTTGGCCCGCACGGCATCCGCGTGAACGCCATTGCACCCGGCGAGATCGACACGGCGATCCTGTCGCCAGGCACGGAAAAGATCGTCGAGACGATCCCGCTCAGAAGGCTGGGCACCACGGCCGAGGTCGCCGACATCATCTTCTTCCTATGCTCGCAGCAGGCGTCCTATGTGACGGGCTCGGAAATCCACATCAATGGCGGCCAGCACGTGTGAGCAAGCCGACTTCGGCTGGGGTTGCTCATCCGGCCATGGTGAGAACAGCCTTGCCGCTGAAGCTGCGCTGCCGCAGGGCGTCAAGCGCATGGGCAATATCAGTCCACGGCACGGTCAAGGCGATGCGGGTCTCCAGCCGACTGGCGGCGACCAGGGCGAGCAACGCGGCGATATCGGCGCCAATGCCTGAGCCGGACGTGTAGTAAGCGAAGGTCTGAAGCCGCGCCCCCTCGTGGCCCGGAACGAACTGGCGGAATCCGATGGGCGTGAGCTCGCCACTGCTTGAACCGAACATGACGATGGTCCCGCCGGGCGCGACGCGTTCGATCGCGCGGGCGAGGCTTTCGCCGCCGACCGACTCGGTGATCAGCGAAAATGGTCCCTCGGCCTGCTCGATCGCCTCGACCACCTGCTCGGCGCCGAGATCGCGGAGATCGCCGGCATGCCGGACGGCGGCGATGGCAGTCACGGAAGCGCCTTGCGCACGGGCGATCTGGATCTGGAAACGGCCGACCGCACCGCTCGCGCCGGTGATCAGCACCCGTTGGCCGGCCAGATCACCGCCATGGCGCAAGGTCCTCAGCGCTGTCGTGCCCGCCACGGGGAGCGTGGCCGCGGAAACGTAGCTGACCTCATCCGGCAGGACGGCGAGACGTTCAGTCGGAACGGCGACGCGTTCGGCCCAGCCGGCCTCGTCGACCAAAGCCACGACGCGGGTGCCCACGGCCGGCCCGGAACCATCGGCTGCCGCTCGCTCCACGACCCCGACGATGTCCTGGCCGGGTATCCAGCCGTCCGGGCGTATGGTGAGCAGGCGCAGTTCGCCGCGGTTCAACGAGGTTGCGCCGACGGCGACCAGAGCCTCGTTCGCGCAAGGCTGTGGCTCGTCCACCTCGGCGAGTTTCAGTCTGACGGCATTGTCGGAAGAGATGGTGAGGGCGAGCATGGGGTACATCTTTGCCGATTGGCGAGAACGACCAAGCCTATCGATTTGTGCTGACGAACAATCTGGATATAAGGGCAATTCATCGCTAAAAACCGTCAATGATGAGACAGCCGCTTCGCTACCCATGGCTCGATTTCGACGTCGATGACGTCCTTGCTCCGGCGATCGCCGTGCGCGTCGACGTCACCGAGAACAAGGCCGAGGTGTCGGATCATTGGCATCGCAAAGGGCAACTCGTCTTCGCGCTTGGCGGCGGCGTCACCTGCCGCGTGCCCAGTGGCCTCTGGATGGTGCCGCCGCACTGCGGCGTGTGGGTGCCAAGCCGCATGCAGCACAGCAACATCGCGACGGCCAATGCGCGGATTTTCTTCGTCTATATCGAGCCGGGCGCGGCTGTGCTGCCGGATCGGTGCTGCACACTTTCGATCTCGCCGCTGCTGCGCGAACTGATCATCGAACTGTCGGACTGCGCGCCTGATGACGCGCGCTGTGCTTTCCTGGGAAGCGTCCTGCTGGCCGAATTGCCCGATATGCCTGTCCAGCAACTGCATCTGCCGATATCCTCCGAACCGCGCCTGAAGCGGATCGCGGAAGCACTGGCGAACGATCCTGCCGATCGCAGCACGCTGGCCGAATGGGCCAAGCGTGTCGCGCTCAGCGAGAGCAGTCTTGCTCGTCTTGTCGTCAAGGAGACAGGCTTGAGCTTTGGCCGCTGGCGCCAGCAATTGCACCTGATCGTTGCGATCAGGGAACTGGCTTCGGGCGCCAGCGTTCAGCGGGTTTCGGGCGATCTCGGCTATGAGTCCGTCACAGCCTTCATCACCATGTTCAGGAAGGCGCTCGGCAAGCCTCCCGCACAGTATCTCAGCAGCATCGCACGCAATGGCGGGTCAGCATTCGTGCGGTGATCAGGCGGCGGACGGTTCGGTCGCAGATGGCTTGTGACCGAGCACCTCTTCGACGATGCCGCGCGCGATTTCGCGCTCGCCCATGATCACCGTGTCGGCGCCGAGCCCCTTGAGATGCTCGACCTCGGCATCGGAATGGGCCCGGGCGACGACGTTGACGCCGGGGTTGGCGGCGCGCGCCCTGAGCACGATCTGGCCGGCTTCGAACGCATTGGGGATGGCGAGGATCAGCCGGCTGGCGCCTTCGGGATTGGCGGCGGCGAACACTTCGGCGTTGGCGGCATTGCCGGCGACGCTCTCGACGCCATCGGCCTTCAGCTTGGCCAGTGTCTTGTCGGCGTCCTCGATGACGAGGAAGGGCAGCTCTGCTTCTTTCAGCGCCGCGCCGACAAGGCCGCCGACACGGCCATAACCGATCAGGATGGCATGGCCGGTAAGCGCCGTCTTCGGCGGAGGGCCGTCTTCCTGTTGGGCTGTTGCGACGACCGAGGCGACCTGGCCCGGTTCGGTCGCCGGACCGACCGGCTTGGCGTCCGCCGGCGGCGCCGTCCTGGCGGCGCGGGCCTCCAGCCACGGCTTCATCCAGTCGATGACCAGGAACATCAGCGGGTTGAGCACGATCGACAGGATGGCGCCGGCCAGGATCAGGTCGCGGCCCTGTTCGGGCAAGAGTTTCAGCCCGACGCCGAGTTCGGCCAGGATGAAGGAGAATTCGCCGATCTGGGCAAGGCTGGCCGAAATCATGAGGGCTGTCGCCAGGGGATAGCCGAAGACGACGACGATGACGAACGCCGCCAGCGACTTGCCGATGACGATAATGGCCAGTGTCGCCAGGATCGGCAGGCCGTTGCTGAGCAGGCTGAACGGGTCGAACAGCATGCCGACCGAGACGAAGAACAGCACCGAGAAGGCGTCGCGCAGCGGCAGCGATTCTTCGGCCGCGCGGTGGCTAAGCTCGGATTCGCTCATGATCATGCCGGCGAAGAAGGCGCCGAGCGCCAGCGAGACGCCGAACAGTTTCGCCGCGCCGAAGGCGACGCCGAGCGCAATGGCGAGCACCGAGAGACGAAACAATTCGCGTGACCCGGTATGGGCGACGTAGTGCAGAATCCAGGGGATCACCCGGCGGCCGACCATCAGCATGACGACGACGAAAGCGGCGACTTTGGCGAGCGTGATGCCGACGACGCCCCAGATGTCGTAGCCGGCCGGCAGCGACAGCAGGCCGCTCGAGTGCACATCCGCCTGTTCCTGGCCACCGAGCACGCCGGCAAGGGCCGGCAGCAGCACCAGGGCCAGCACCATGGCCAGATCCTCGACGATCAGCCAGCCGACGGCGATGCGGCCGCGTTCGGTCTCGATCAGCCGGCGTTCCTGAAGCGCGCGCAGCAGCACCACGGTCGAGGCGACCGACAGTGCCAGGCCGAACACCAGCCCCGCGCCCATCGACCAGCCGAGCATCCAGGACAGTCCGGCGCCGAGTGCCGTGGCAAAGCCGATCTGGACGATGGCGCCAGGCACGGCGATGGCGCGGACCGACAACAGGTCCTTCAGCGAGAAATGCAGGCCGACGCCGAACATCAAGAGGATGACGCCGATCTCGGCCAGTTCGTTGGCAAGGCCGGCATCGGCGACGAAACCAGGCGTATTCGGCCCGACCAGGACGCCGGCTACGAGATAGCCGACCAGCGGCGGAATGCGGAAACGGTTGGCCAGAGCCCCGAAGACGAAAGCCAGCCCCAGACCGGCGACGATGGTGGCGATAAGGGGCGTGTCATGCGGCATTGTCTATGGAGCGCCTTTCAAGTTTGCGATGTCGGATGTGCGCCGCCCTAAGCCGCCGCCTGTTTTGCAATATGGTGGAAGGGGTGACGGTGATGCAACCCGCAGGTGCGAAAATCGACGGTGCGGCGGCAAAATGCTCGACCGGCGGCCGAGAGGCCGCCGGTCCGTTTTGCACTCACTGTTGCGTTGGCTTTGGGATCCATCGCCTGCGGTCAGGCTGCTTGCAGCATGGCCTCGATCTCGGAGATGGCGTGGTTGGTCATGGTTTTTGGAATTTCAGCCGTCACCTTGTCACCGACCGCCTTGTGCAGCTTCTTGCGCATGGCGCCGAGCATCACCGGCGGGGCGACAAGCACGATGCTGTCGAACTCACCACCATGGGCGAGCTTGTAGAGCCGGGCCGCGATCTCTTCCGCGAAGCGTTCCTTGCCGATACGGTGCCAGTCGGTATCCTCGACGGCGCTGCGGTGTACGGACGGGCCGTCATTGTACCGGCCGGGGCTGTCGCTTCCCTGTTCGCGGGTGGGCGGGTTGTCCTGTTCCATCACCTGCACGACTTCGAGATTTGGAAACTTGTTGTCGCCGGCATTCTTGAGCAGGAGCGCTTTTTCACCGTCGGCCACCAGGACCCAGATGCCGTGCCTCAGTTTGATCGTGTCCATGAAAGCGCTCCTTTTGATGAATGGCTACGCTTCGGAACGCGTATCAACCCGGCAACGTTCCACCCCCCTACGGCGAAGCGACGGCGGTGCCGCCAACGGTTGAACAGGCGATCCGTGAGTGGGCGACTTTAATCTACTGAATTGGTAGAAATTAGAAAAAACTGTTTTGCCAGATAGAGGGCAGGTGGCTAAAAAGACCTGAAATCAAGGATCGCTCCAGGGACGTGAATCCGCCCGCACCGCGGATGTGGAATATTTTTCTCCTGTCTTTCGCAGTTGCGAAAAAGCGATTGCCTGCCATCACAGGATGCGCGAGTGCTTTGCTTCTGGTTTTTCGCGCCCCGGCGTAAAACTGCGACACTGTTCCTGGATTGCTTTTCCCATGCCGCAGGCCAATGCCAAGCTCAATGCCTTCCCCGTCTTCGTGCGGGTCGAGGGCGAAGCCGTGGCCATCGTCGGCGCCGGCGAGGAAGCCCTCGCCAAAGCGCGGCTGATTGGACAGTCGAGCGCGGTGCTACGCATCATCGCCGAAAATGCTGACCCGAAGCTGCTTGCCTTTATCGCCCAGTCCGGCGCCAACCATGTCGCGGCAGCTTATGACGCTTCGCAGCTGGAAGGCGCGGTCATGGTGTTTGCCGCCAGCGGCGATGAGGCGCTCGACCGCCGTGTCGCAGCCGATGCGCGCGAACTGGGCATTCCGGTCAATGCCGTCGACCGGCCGGAACTCTGCGACTTCTTCACTCCGGCGCTGGTCAACCGTGCGCCGGTCGCCATCGCCATCGGAACGGAAGGCGCCGGCCCGGTGCTGGCCCAGATGCTGCGCAGCCGCATCGATCAGATGCTGTCGCCATCGCTCGGTTCGCTGGCGACGCTCGCCGCCTCCCTGCGTGGGGCAGCCGAGAAATTGCTGCCGAAAGGCAATGCCCGCCGCCGTTTCTGGAACAGCTTTTTCCAGGGTGCGCCTGCCCATGCCATGGAAGCCGGCCAGCTGTCGCAGGCGCATGACGCGGCGGTGGATCTTCTGCTATCGAACGCACCCGCTTCGGGCCACATCGCGCTGGTTGGCGCTGGTCCGGGCGCCGAGGATCTGCTGACGTTGCGTGCCCATCGTCTGCTGATGGAAGCCGATGTCATCGTCCATGACGCGCTTGTGCCGGAGGCGGTCGTCGCCATGGGCCGCCGCGATGCCGAGCGCCTGCCGGTCGGCAAGCGCAAGGGTTGCCACAGCAAGAGCCAGACCGAAATCAACGCGCTGCTGGTGGAGCTTGGCCGGCAGGGCAAGCGCGTGGTGCGGCTGAAGTCGGGCGATCCGCTGGTGTTCGGCCGCGCCGGCGAGGAAATGGCGGCACTGCGCGATGCCGGTATCGCCTATGAGGTGGTTCCAGGCGTCACCGCTGCCTTTGCCGCCGCCGCCGATTTCGAACTGCCGCTGACCTTGCGCGGCGTCTCCTCGTCCATGGTCTTCACCACCGGCCACGACCTCAAGGGCAATTCGCTGCCCGACTGGGCCAAGCTCGCGATTTCCGGCGCCACCGTCGCCGTCTATATGGGCCGCTCCGTCGCTGCCGAGGTTGCCGGCCGGCTTATCGAAGCCGGCCTGTCGCCGGACACGGCGGTGGCCGTGGTCGAGAATGCCAGCCTTGCTAACCGGCGCCGTTTCCACGGCACGTTGGCCGACCTGCCATCGCTGGAAGCGCGTGTCGATCTTTCCGGGCCGGTCATGACCATCATTGGCGATGCGGTCGCCGGCGCCAACTTCGAACGGTCCGAACCGCTTGCAGCAGCACACAAGAATGAACGCGCGGCCAAAGCCGCCAGCGAGAGAGTTCAGCCATGAAGATACTGACCGCCAACCGCCTGACGGATGGCATCGCCGTCTGGTACGCCGATGGCGGCTGGGCCGAGACGGTGGGCCAGGCCGATCTTGCGCATGACAAGGCGGCCGAGGATCGCCTCGAGGCGATCGGCGCCAAGGCTCATGCCGACAATGAAGTGGTCGACGTCAATCTGATCGACGCGGAAGTCGTCGACGGTGTCGTCGAGCCGGTGCGGCTGCGTGAAAAGATCCGCGCCGCCGGCCCGACCATCCGCGGCGATCTCGGCAAGCAGGCCGAGCGTGCGGCATAGCCAGGTTTGAGTGAAACGGGCGGACGCGCCCTGAAAGACGAAGCATGTACCGTTACGATGAGTTCGACCACGATTTTGTCCAGGCCCGCGTCGCCGAGTTCAGCGACCAGGTCCAGCGCCGGCTGTCCGGCGAGATATCAGAGGACCAGTTCCGGCCGCTAAGGCTGATGAACGGCGTCTACCTGCAGCTGCACGCCTATATGCTGCGTATCGCGGTGCCCTATGGCACGCTGAACGGCAAGCAGCTGCGCATGCTCGGTCACATCGCCCGCAAATACGACAAGGGCTACGGCCATTTCACCACGCGCCAGAACATCCAGTTCAACTGGCCGGCGCTGTCGGACATTCCGGCGATCCTGGCCGATCTGGCGAGCGTCGAGATGCACGCCATCCAGACCAGCGGCAACTGCATCCGCAACGTTACCGCCGACCACTTCGCCGGCGCCGCCGCCGACGAGGTCGCCGATCCGCGTCCCTATGCGGAGATCCTGCGGCAATGGTCCTCGGTGCATCCGGAATTCTCGTTCCTGCCCAGGAAATTCAAGATCGCGGTGACCGGGGCAGAGCGCGACCGAGCCGCCATCCAGACGCATGATATCGGCCTGCACCTGAAGAAGAACGCCGCCGGCGAGCTTGGCTTCGCCGTCTATGTCGGTGGCGGCCAGGGCCGCACGCCGATGGTGGGAAGGAAAATTCGCGAGTTCCTGCCGGAAGCCGATCTTCTGTCCTACTGCACGGCGATCCTGCGCGTTTACAACCTCTATGGCCGCCGCGACAACAAGTACAAGGCACGCATCAAGATCCTGGTGCACGAGACCGGCGTCGAGGAAATCACCCGCCAGGTCGAGGCCGAGTGGCAGGAGTTGAAGGACGCCGAGCTGAAGCTGCCGGATGCCGATATCCGCGCCATCCAAGCCTATTTCGCGCCGCCGGCGCTCACCGATCGGCCGGAAGGCGACCAGGCGGTCAAGCTGGCGCGTCTTGATTCCAAAGGCTTTTCGGAGTGGCTCGACCAGAATGTGGTGACGCATCGCCATCCCGACTACGCGGCGGTGACGATCTCGCTCAAGGGCATCGGCGAGGTGCCGGGTGATGCTTCGGACAGCCAGATGGAAGCGGTCGCCGACATCGCGGAAAAATACGCCTTCGACGAGCTGCGCGTAAGCCATGAGCAGAACCTGATCCTGCCGCATGTGGCGCGCGCCGACCTCAAGGCGGTCTATGACGCGCTGGTCGATATCGGGCTGGCGACGGCCAATTCCAATCTGATATCGGACATCATCTCGTGCCCGGGCCTCGACTACTGCGCGCTGGCCACCGCACGCTCGATCCCGATCGCGCAGGAAATCTCGCAACGCTTCGCCTCGCTGGAGCGGCAGCGCGAGATCGGCGAACTGAAGCTGAAGATCTCCGGCTGCATCAATGCCTGCGGCCATCACCATGTCGGCCATATTGGCATCCTCGGCGTCGAGAAGAAGGGCTCCGAGCTCTATCAGGTGACGCTGGGCGGGTCGGCCGACGAGAACACGTCGGTTGGCGAGATCATCGGCCGCGGCTTCTCGTCGGAAGAGATCACCGACGCCATCGAGCAGATCGTCGAGACCTATCTCGGCCTTCGGCTCAACCCTCAGGAAAAATTCATCGACGCCTACCGCCGTGTCGGTCCCGCGCCGTTCAAGGAGGCGCTCTATGCTGGCGAAACCAAGGCCGCTTGACCATATAGCCGACGCTGATGACGGCGTCGCCGCCAAGGCGGCGGGACTTGACGCGCTCTACGGCCATCTGAAGCCGCTTGAGATCATCGAGCGCTCGGCCCGCGAACTGTTTCACGACGAGATATCAGCCGTGTCGTCCTTCGGGGCGGATTCGGCAGTGCTGCTGCACATGATCGCCGAGATCGACCGCACGCTGCCGGTCATCTTCCTCGACACCGGCAAGCATTTCGAAGAGACGCTCGGCTACCGCGACGCGCTCGTCGCCGATTTCGGGCTGACCAACATCCAGGTCATCAAGCCCGAGGAGGCGGCGCTCGCGCGGATCGACCCGACGGGCAATCTGCACCAGAGCAACACCGATGCCTGCTGCGACGTGCGCAAGGTCGAGCCGCTGGCGCGTGGCGTGGCACCCTTCCGCGCCTGGTTCACCGGCCGCAAGCGTTTTCAGGCCTCGACGCGGGCAGCGCTGCCGGTGTTCGAGGCGGTCGGCCCGCGCATCCGCATCAATCCGCTGGCGCACTGGACGACCTCGGACCAGGCAGACTACATGCGGGCGCATGCGCTGCGCGAGAATCCCCTGGTCGCCTATGGCTATCTGTCGATCGGCTGCTTTCCGTGCACGCAACCGGTGCAGCCGGGCGAGGATGCGCGCAGCGGCCGCTGGGCCGGTCATGCCAAGACCGAGTGCGGCATTCACCTGTCGGGACTGGAGAAGTCGCTGACCGACGCATCACTATAGGGTATGCTGATATCCAGCCGGCCTGCGAACGGCGACCTCCCCGGAGGCCGCCGGTTTTGTGCGGGAGGGGCTCTCAGCGGACCTGGATCTTGGGACTTTAGGAATTTTGATGACCGAAACGACGACACCGGAGACCCGGCTCTGGACCCCGCAGGGTTTTCGCGAGGACGAGTGGGCCCATGCCGAAAGTGCCGACGCGCTTTCGGGCAATGGCCGCTTCATCCTGCCGCTGCAGGCGTTCCTCGACCTTGATCCCGAGGTGCGCCGGTCCGCCAAGGAGCGGCTCGGCGTGTTGCTGCAGCCGGGCGATCAGCTCGAGAAGATAGCCGACCTGCTTGACCAGCTGTCGCTGGTGGCGCTGGTCTTCCCGGCCTTCAGCGATGGGCGCTCCTTCTCCAAGGCCGAACTGCTGCGCGGCCGCTACCGCTTCGAGGGTGCCGTTCGCGCCACCGGCCAAGTGCTGGTCGATCCGTTGCCGCATATGCTGCGTCTCGGCTTCGACGAGTTCGAGATTTCCAACCCGGTGCTGCTGAAGCGCCTGCAAGAGGAACGCACCGGCGGCTTGGGGCTTTACTACCAGCCAGCCGCCGTGCCGGAGCCCAAGGGCCCGAAATATTCCTGGCGGCGCGTTCGCAGCTGACGTTGGGGTAATTCCACCCATCTTTACATAGGCCGTAATCGAGCCTTCTCTTGGTCATCCGGACGGAAACATCCGCCGGGTGCGAGGGAGGAAGTCATGGATTTCGACTATGTCATCGCCGGCGGCGGGTCCGCCGGGTGCACGCTTGCCGCGCGGCTGTCCGAAGATCCATCGAAAACGGTCTGCCTGATCGAAGCCGGCGGCGCGGGCAGCAACCTGCTTATCCGCGCGCCGGCAGGCATCATTGCATTGTTGCCGGGCCGGCCAAAGATCAACAACTGGGCGTTCGAGACGGTGCCGCAGCAGGGCCTTGGCGGCCGCAAGGGTTACCAGCCGCGCGGCAAGGCGCTGGGCGGATCCAGCGCCATCAACGCCATGCTCTATACGCGCGGGCACCGCGGCGATTACGACGAATGGGCCGAACTCGGCTGCGACGGCTGGTCATGGGACGAGGTGCTGCCCTATTTCCGGCGGGCTGAAGGCAATCAACGCGGCGCTGATGCCCTGCATGGCGGTGAGGGGCCGCTGCGGGTTGCCGAGCAGCAAGAGCCACGTCCGCTCTCCCGGGCCTTTGTCGAGGCCTGCGGCGAAAACCAGATCCGCCGCAACGATGATTTCAACGGCGTCGAACAGGAAGGTGCCGGACTTTACCAGGTGACGCAATTCTGGGGCGAACGTCGTAATGGCGAGCGCTGCTCGGCGGCCGCTGCCTATCTGCGACCGGCCATGAACAGGTCGAACCTTACCGTCATCACTGGTGCGCATGCCACGGCGGTCATCCTCGATGGCAAGCGCGCCACCGGCGTGCGGTATCGCGCGGGGAAGGGCGAAGCCGTCGCGAAAGCCAAGCGCGAGGTGATCGTCTGTGGTGGCGCCTTCGGTTCGCCTCAGCTCCTGTTGCTGTCGGGCATTGGCCCGGCCGCCGAGCTTGCCATGCATGGCATTCCGGTCATTCATGAACTGCCCGGTGTTGGCAAGAACCTGCAAGACCACCTCGATTTCATCATGGGCTGGACGTCAAGGGATGCCGACATGATGGGCATCGGTCTGCGCGGCCTACCTGGCCTGCTGCGGCACATGCTGCGCTGGCGGAAAGATGGCGGCGGTATGATCGCCACGCCCTATGCCGAAGGCGGTGCCTTCCTCAAATCCGATCCGGCGATGGAACGGCCCGACTTGCAACTGCATTTCTGCATCGCGATCGTGGATGATCATGGCCGCAAGCTGCATATGGGATATGGCTTTTCCTGCCATGTCTGCGTGCTGCGGCCACATTCGCGCGGCGAGGTCGGGCTGTCGACTCATGATCCCATGGCACCACCGCGCATCGATCCGCGCTTTCTTTCGGACGAACGCGACGCCGGGCTTTTGCTCCAGGGTGTCAGGATGATGCGCGGTATCCTGGAGGCGCCGGCGCTGGCCAGATATCGCCACAAGGAAATCTACACCGCCGGTGTTTCGAGCGACGCGGAGTTGATGTCCCACATCTGTGCCCGCGCCGACACGATCTATCACCCGGCCGGCACCTGCAAGATGGGCGTCGACGACCTGGCGGTGGTCGATCCGCAATTGCGGGTCCACGGGCTTGAAGCCTTGCGGGTCGTCGACGCCTCGGTGATGCCGACGCTGATCGGCGGCAACACCAACGCTCCGACCATCATGATTGCCGAAAAGGCGGCGGACATGATCAAGGCCGCCGCCTGACCGCGGCTCTGGTCGAACCAGCGAAGCTATTTTCGTCTGCCGAGAAGCGCCTTCGGACGAGAAGGCGGAAAACTGGTCATACCAATTTGGCGATTTGCGCTTTCCCTGCGACCCTCCTGCCCTTAGGATAGGGAACATTATTTCGAGACCCGAAATAAATTTGGCCACAAGGGAGGAACCAGAAATGGCTGGCAAGAAAATATTGATGCTCGTTGGCGAGTTCAGCGAGGAGTATGAGATTTTCGTCTTTGAACAGGCCATGCATGCCGTCGGCCACATCGTGCATGTCGTCTGCCCGGACAAGAAGGCCGGCGATATCCTCAAGACTTCGCTGCACGATTTTGAAGGCCACCAGACCTACACGGAAAAGCCCGGCCACGACTACATCCTCAACAAGACGTTCTCCGAGGTGGACCCGGCCAAGTATGACGCCGTCTACGCGGCGGGCGGGCGCGGTCCCGAATACATCCGCATCGACAAGCGGGTGCAGGCGCTGGTGCGGCATTTCCACGAGGCCGGCAAGCCGATCTTCACCATCTGCCATGGCGTGCAGATCCTGATTGCGGTCGACGGTGTGGTGCGGGGCAGGGAAGTGGCGGCGCTCCACTATTGCGAGCCGGAAGTGACGCTCGCCGGCGGCATCTACATCGACGTCGCGCCGACCGGCGCCCATGTCGACGGCAATCTGGTGTCGGCCAAGGGTTGGCCGGGCCTGTCCAACTTCATCCGTGAGTGCCTGAAGGTGCTTGGCACCGAAATCCGCCATGGCGAGATCCTGATGCGCGAAGAGCGCCAGGCCGCCTGAACAGGGGTTTGCTTCCGCCGCCGCGCCACGGCGCGGCGGTCGTCGTTCTACATCGTCGCCCGTGCCTCGCGGAACGACACCAGCTTCCGGCGATTCTCGTCCCACAATGCCAGTTTGACGCAGCGCAGGCTGTCGAGCAGCGTGACGCGACCGATGCCGCGCAGTTCCGGATAGTCGCGCAGCACTTCCTGCAGCCGGTAGCAAGGCACCTTGGCGGAGAGGTGGTGGACGTGATGAACGCCGATATTGCCGGTGAACCAGTTCAGCACCGGCGGCAGGTCGTAATAGGACGAGCCATGCAAGGCGGCATGCTGGAACTCCCAGTCGTCATCCTTTGCCCATTCCGTCTCCTCGAACTGGTGCTGGACGTAGAACAGCCAGATGCCTGCCGAGCCGGCGAGAATGACGATCGGCAGATGGACGACCAGGAACGCACCGGGACCGACCGTCCAGATAAGCAGGGCCGCCGCTAGCGCGATGGCGAGATTGGTGGTCATCGACGACACCCAGGGCGTCAGGCCGCCGCGCATCATGCCGATGGGCAGCCTTTGCGAGAAGATGAACAGCCAGATGGGTCCAAGCCCGAACATCACCAGTGGATGGCGATAAAGGCGGTAGGCGAGGCGCCCGCGCCAGGACAATTGCCGGTATTCGGCAACGGTCAGCGTCGTGATGTCACCCATGCCGCGCTCGTCGAGATTGCCGGCGCTGGCATGATGTGTCGCGTGGGCGCGCCGCCAGCAATCGTAGGGTGTCAGCGTCAGGACGCCGAGCGCGCGGCCGATCCAGTCGTCGGCATAGCGGTTGGCGAAGAAGGACCCATGGCCGCAATCATGCTGGATCATGAAGATGCGCACCAGGAACCCCGCTGCCGGAAGGATCAGGATCAGCCCCCACCAATGGCCATAGGCATAGGCAGCCGAGGAGAGCGCCCACAGCGTGGCGAACGGGATGAGGGTGATGGCGAGTTCGACGGCGCTGCGTCGCCGGTCCGGCTTCTTGTAGCGCGCCAGGACCTTCAACCAGGCACGCTTGCTGTTGGCGACCGCATCGGGGGAAATCATGTTCATCAGGAAGCATAGGCACGGCATGTGGCTACCGCAAGGCAGCCATCACGCAAAATTACTGCGCGTAATTGTCGCGTAAAGAGCTACTGCCGCCGCAATCTGGTACTGCCATCCTCGACCCGATCGAGGCGGTCGAGCAATTGCCTGAAGCGGTCATGAGTATCGGTTTCGATACGGAAAGCCGGCAAGGTACGCAGAAAACGCGTCATCGCCTCGGCACCGAACTGGCGCCTGACTTCTGCGGCGAGCCTTTCTGCCTTTTCAGCCTTGTTGCGGGTCATCATTTCAAATCCTGTGTCGGCTCCGAAACTCCTCCAGTAGGGGAATGGTTCCCGCATCACGCTTCCGTGGCAAGCCAAGCCGGCAAGTACGGTAAACTTTGAATTAAAATCTAAGCATCGCCATTGATCACGACCCAGGTCCGGCCCAAGGCTCAATGATCGCTTACCCCTTGATTTTTGGCTGCCAAACCTCGATATCGGGCACAAAATCCATACCATTCGAGATGACGGGAAACGGCGATGAGCGACCAGGCAAAAGACGAACGCGCGCCCAGTGAAGCCGAGGCGACCGAGGCCAATGCCGAGCGCACGGAAGGCAGCATCGATGGCGACTATGAAGCGCTTGTGCGACTGCTGAAGGAAAATGAAGAGCTGAAGGACCGCGCGCTGCGCGTCGCGGCCGAGATGGAGAACCTGCGCCGCCGCACCGCGCGCGACGTACACGACGCGCGCACCTATGCGGTTGCGAATTTCGCCCGCGACATGCTGTCGGTGTCGGACAATCTGCGCCGCGCGCTGGACGCCATTCCGGCGGAGGCGAAGGCCTCGGGCGACGCCGGCTTCAAGGCGCTGATCGAAGGCGTCGACCTGACCGAGCGCGCGATGCTGTCGGCGCTGGAACGGCATGGGGTCAAGAAGCTCGCGCCGGAAGGCGAGAAGTTCGATCCCAATTTCCACCAGGCCATGTTCGAAGTGCCCAATCCCGATGTCCCGGCCAACACCGTCGTCCAGGTCGTGCAGCCGGGCTATTCGATCGGCGAGCGCGTGCTGCGTCCGGCCATGGTCGGCGTCGCCAAGGGCGGCCCGAAGATTGCCGCCGAGGCGCCGGTCGAGCCGGGGCCGGTGAATGAGCAGGCGGAGAAGGATGCGTAGTTAGGGGTAGGGCAGTAGGGAATAAGGCAGTCGTATCAATCGTGCGGCTTCGTGCTATGCATACGCCCAATTCCTAATCCCTAAGCCTACTCCCTTACCGCCATGCATCCCATCGCCCTTCTCGACTATGCCGGCGTCGCTGTTTTTGCGGCGACCGGGGCGTTGGCTGCTTCGCGAAAGCAACTCGACATTATCGGTTTCCTGTTCCTTGCCAGCGTCACCGGCATTGGCGGTGGCACGTTTCGCGACCTCATCCTCAACGTGCCGGTGTTCTGGGTCGGAAACCGCGACTATGTGCTGATCTGCGCGGTGGTGGCGGTCCTGGTCTTCTTCACCGCGCATCGCGTCGAATCCCGCTACAAGCTGCTGTTGTGGCTCGACGCGATCGGGCTGGCCGCCTTTTCAGTGATGGGTGCGGCCAAGGGCCTGGCAATCACCGGTTCGCCGGTGGTTTCCATCATCACTGGCATGCTGACCGCGACCTTCGGCGGCATATTGCGCGATCTGCTTGCCAGCGAACCATCGGTGCTGCTGAGGCCGGAGATCTACGTCACGGCCGCTCTGGCGGGCGCCGCCATCTTCACATTGGGCGACGTCGCCGGATTGCCGCAGATCGTCTCGGGGTTGGCCGGCTTCGTCGTGGCGCTCGCCGTGCGCGGCGGCGCGCTGCGTTTCGGCTGGTCGTTTCCGTCGTACAGGAGCCGGCCTGGCCGGCGGCCGGAGGATATTCCGTAAGGAAGGGGATAGAGAATAGTCAGTAGTGAGTAGTCAGCGAAGCGTGAACGTAGCGTCTTGCCTGCTGCCCTTACGCCGCAAAGCGCTGCGCTTCCCCGCCATAGTAATTGACGTAGCGGGCGCCGATCTCCTTGACCGGCATCACCACGAAGACATCGACGGTCGAGAATTCGCGGTCGATGACGCAGCCGTCGCCGATGCGGGCGCCGACCCTCAGATAGCCCTTCACCAGAGGCGGCATCGCCGCGATCGCCGCCTTGGTGTTGACCGCCTCGATCGGCATCAGGTCCATGGAACAATAGCGCCCGGACACCGCGCGCACATCCCAGGCCGAATTCGTGCGGCAGTGATGGGCGAGATAGGTGAGCGCCTCAGCATGCGCCGCCGGCACGGTACCGTGGAAGGAAGCGCAGCCGGTCATCACGCCGATTTCGTAGTGATTGATGTAGGCCCAGATGCCTTGCCACAGCGCCTCGATGGTGCGCTTCGAGCGGTATTCCGGCAAAACGCAGGATCGGCCGAGCTCGAGGAAACGCTGGCCGGGATGGCGGGCGATGAGCTTGGTCAGCTCGAATTCGCCTTCGGAATAGAAGCCCCCGGCGGCGGCCGCGATTTCTTGCCGCAGCAGCCGGTAAGTGCCGACGATGCGGCGGTGTTCGGGGCCGGAAATCGAATTGTCGAAGACGAGCAGATGATCGCAAAGCGGATCGAATCGGTCGGCGTCGCGGCGGTCCTGCGCCTGGAACAGGTCCTTGCGGGCGCCAAGCTCGTCATAGAATACGCGGTAGCGCACTTCCTGCGCGGCCGCGATCTCGGCCTCGTTGCGGGCGAGCCGCACTTCGAGATTGCCAATACGGCCGAGTGCGGCGCCCTTTATGACGGAATCGACATTACGCCCGCCGAGCAAGGCGCTGCTGGCGTTCGGCCGAGTGTCACATTCCGGCATAACTGTATGCACGAGTGATTCTCCTTCGAGCCATCCCTCTTGGCACGGGGATACGGTGTAGGTGCAACAGGATTGTGACAGTACCGTGATAAGGCGTCGCGGGCAATACTTCGTCGGCTGGCGAAAACGGTCAACCGGCTACGTTAGGTGAGGAGGAGCGAGGCGCCTTTCGTTTGCACGGATCAACTCGCCGCGCTTCAAACCCTTGTTTTGATGGGGGTCGCCCTCGATAAATCGGGGCCTCTTTGGGTTGGCGTGCATCAGCCGCCCAGCTGGAAAAAACCGGATCAGGCCGCAACCTGGCCCTCGACGGCGTTGACGAGCGCATCCGGGTCGAGGGGCTTGGTGACGAAGCCGCTGGCGCCATGGGCAAGCACCGCATGGCGCGTCTTTTCCTGGCTGTCGGCCGACAGCACCATGATCGGCACGGGCGGCGCCGATGTCTCTTCCTCATGGCGGCGGATCGCGGCAATGGCATCCAGCCCGTCCATGACCGGCATATGCAGGTCCATCAGCACCACGTCGAAGCGGTGCTTGTGCCCGGCGCTGGTGACGGCCTCGACGGCGGCCTTGCCATTGCCGACTACCTTGACGCGGTGCCCCGCCTTCAACAGCGTGGCGCGGGCCAGCATGGCATTGATGTCGTTGTCCTCGGCGATCAGCACGGACAAGCCCAACTGGCGGTCGCTTGAAGCGCGCAGCGCAGGGGTGCGGCGCTTTTCCGGCTGCGGCTGGGCAAGGGCCGGCGCATGGCTGGTCAAAAGAACACGCAAAAGTGTTCCACCGCGCACCGGCCGGGCCAGGAAGGTCGCGTAGCCGCTGGCGCGGAATTCGCCAAGCAGGCCGCGGTCGGTCGGTGCGATCAGCGTAACGGCTTCGCAATCCAAAAAGCCGACTTGGCGCAACCGTTTGAGCACTCTCCCATCGCTCTCCTCCATGGCCGCGTCGACCAGAACCACGTCGCAGCCGTCGGCGAAGGAGGCGGCCTGTGCCACCGTGGTGGCGATGGCGGCCGCGCCGCCATTGGCGCGGATGGTGCGGGCGATGGCGTCTGCCTCGACGGCGTTCCTGGACAGGATCACCGCGCGCCTGCCGGCAAGCACGTTCTGCCGGCCCTGAGGCGCCTCGGTGGCCTCCGTGGCCGGGATTTCGAAGACGAATTCCGACCCTTGGCCAAGCCGGCTGGACACCGAAATCGTGCCACCCATGGCGGCCACCAGCCGCTTGGAGATGGCAAGTCCGAGCCCCGCTCCGCCATGTGCGCGCGTCGAGGTGCCGTCGGCCTGTTCGAACTCCTCGAAGATACGCTCCATGTCCTCTTCGCGCAGCCCGGGACCGGTGTCGGTGATGGTGAAGCAGATGCGGTCGCTGGTCTCGGTGCGGGCGCGCGCGATGCTGACCAGCACGCCGCCGCCGTCGGTGAACTTGATGGCGTTGCCGATCAGATTGAGCAGCACCTGCCTGACCCGGCCTGGATCGGCTGTGATCAATTGCGGTACATCCGGTTCGACGTGGCAGCCGAGGCCAATACCCTTCGCGAAGGCGCGGGCGGCGAGCAATTCGATGATGTTGTCGGCGATCTCGCGCACCGACATGGGCTGCGGTTCCGGATCGAAGCGACCGGCCTCGATCTTGGAATAGTCGAGCAGGTCCTCGATCAGGGCGAGCAGGGCGCTGGCCGAGGTCGAGATGGCGCCGACATAGGTCTGCTGTTCCGGCGACAGGCTGGTGTCGGCGAGCAGCCTGGCCATGCCCATGATGCCGTTCATCGGCGTGCGGATTTCATGGCTGACCGTGGCGAGGAAGCGCGATTTGGCCTGGCTTGCGTATTCGGCGCGCTCGCGCGCGGTGATGAGCGAGGATTCGGCGCGCTTGCGGGCAGTGATGTCGCGGGCGATGGCGCGATGCGATGCCGTGCCGCTGTCCTTGTCGCGCACCGACAGTTCGATCCAGGAGAACCAGCGCGGGCCGCTTGGCGTGCGGATGGCGACATCGGTGGAACTGAGGCACTCATGGTCGGAAAAGGCGGCATCGGGGACGATGCCGACCTCGATGCCAAGTTCGGCCAGGGTCTTGCCGGCAAGATCGCGCTGATCGGCTTCGACCAGATCGGCGAACACCTTGTTGGCATAGACGATGTGGCCGTCGCGATCGCGATGGATGACGAGGTCGCCCAGCGCATCGATGAGACCGCGAAAGCGCTCCTCGCTTTCCTGCATTTCCCACATGCGGTCGGCCAGCGTCTCGATTTCGGCGCGGCTTCGGGCGGTGGTCTCGTCCAGCATTACCACGGTGCGGTGGGCGCTGCGTCTGGCATGGAAATGCATGGCCAGGCCGGCGAGGCCGGTTGCCAGCAAGGCGAGGCTGATGAAGATCGGCGCCCCGGTCAGATGCGCGAGGCCCGCCAGGACCAGGATGGCGACGAAGGTGAGCAGCGGCAGGCCTTCCCGCCTGACCAATTGTTGCTCGGGCACCAGCGGCGGCGCGGCGATGAACCGCCGCGCCGCCGCTGGTGCCGCAACCGCATCGACATCGTCGCCCTTGTTTGCCTGTCGGCTGTCGGATTCCGCGATCATGCGAAAACCCTTGCCAGACAGAGATTATGGAAAATTGCGGCGGATCGTTCGAATTTTAGCGGATAGGCGTTTTTGTCCCGGCAGCGGCGGATTCGCCACCGGATTAGGCGATCCATCCGCTGGCTGGAGCCCGCGAGGCGGGCTTACATGTCGACGACGACGCGACCGCGGATCTTGCCGTCGACGATGTCGCGCGCGGCATCGATGATATTGTCGAAGCCGATGGTCGTGGACAGGCTGGCGAGCTTCTGCAGGTCGAGATCGGTGCCGATGCGCCGCCAGGCCTCGAGGCGCACGGCCTTCGGCGCCATCACCGAATCGATGCCGAGCAGCGAGACGCCGCGCAGGATGAAGGGGGCGACGCTCGACGGCAGATCCATGCCGCCGGCCAGGCCGCAGGCCGCGACCGCGCCGCCATAGGAGGTCATCGACAGCACATTGGCCAGCGTGTGGCTGCCGACCGAATCGATGCCGCCGGCCCAGCGTTCCTTGGCCAGCGGTTTGGCGGGCTGGCTGAGCTCGTCACGCGAGATCACCTCGGCGGCGCCGAGATTTATCAGATAGGGGCTTTCCGCATTGCGTCCGGTCGACGCAATGACGTGGTACCCGAGGCTGGACAAGATGGAGACCGCGACCGAACCGACGCCGCCGGCTGCACCCGTCACCACCACCGGGCCGCGATCAGGCAGGATGCCGTGCCGCTCCAGCGCCATGACGCAGAGCATGGCGGTATAGCCGGCGGTGCCGACCGCCATCGCGTCATGGGCGCTGATGCCTTCCGGCAGCGGAACCAGCCAGTCGCCCTTGACGCGGGCACGCCCGGCATAGGCGCCGAAATGCGTCTCGCCGACACCCCAGCCATTCAGGATGACCTTGTCTCCCTTGCGCCAGTCGGGATTGGAGGACGAGATGACCGTTCCGGCGAAGTCGATGCCCGGCACCAGCGGCCAGCGGCGGACCACCGGCGCCTTGCCCGTAATGGCCAGCCCATCCTTGTAGTTCACCGTCGTCGCCTCGACCGCGACGGTGACGTCACCCTCCATCAGGTCGGCTTCGGTGAGATCCGTCACGGCGACCGACTGGTTCTTGTCGGCGTCGCGCGAGACGAGGATGGCTTTGAAGGTTTCGGACATCTTTTTCTCCGCGAACTTGCTTGGCGTCCTTGACTGTGCGGCGATGGCCGCGTGGGGTCAATCTTTGGAAGATTTGGCGTTCGAAGCTTTGGGCTCGCGACGCCAGCCGATGAGTTCGTCGAAGACGACCAGTGCCGCGCCCACGGAAATGAAGGCGTCGGCGAGGTTGAAGATGGCAAAGGACCAGACCGGCGTGTGGAACAAGATGTAGTCGATGACGTGGCCGTAGACGGCACGGTCGATCAGATTGCCCAGCGCGCCGCCGGTGATCAGGGCAAAGCCGGTGCGGGCGATGACATGGCCCGATGGCGTGCGGGTGGCGAGGTAGAGCACGAAAGCCACGACCATAACGGCGATGACCACCAGGCCGGTATCGCCGAAGGAGGAGAACATCGAGAAGGCGATACCGGTGTTGTAGGTGCGAAACAGCGCCAGGAACGGCACCAGATCGAGCTTTTCCTGGAAGGGCAGGCCGGCCTCGACCAGATGCTTGATCCACTGATCGAGCGCGATGGCCGCGACGACGAGCAGCGCGTAGGGGGACCATGATCTCACGGGCGGGCAACCTTCATTGCTGGTCGGCGATTGGTTCGAGCCTCAGCGCGCCGCGCCGGATCTCGAACAGCATGATGCCGGTGGCGACGGCGAGATTGAGCGAATCGGCGCGGCCCGCTTGCGGGATCCTGAGCAGCCGGTCGCAACTCGCTGCCAGGCTTTCAGGCAGGCCCTGTTGCTCATTGCCCATCATCAGCAGCACAGGCCCACGGGAAAAATCGACCGAGCGGTAGTCGACCGCACCCTTCAGATGCGTGCCGGCGACAAGGCCAGAAAATCCGCCGCGCCAGGCAAGGAAGGCCTCGGTCGTTGCCTTCGCCACCGGCACGGCGAAGATCGAACCCATGGTGGCGCGCACCGTCTCCACGGAAAACGGGTCCGTTGTGTCGCCGACCAGGATGACACCCTTGGCGCCGACGGCATCGACGGTGCGGATGACGGTGCCCAGATTGCCGGGGTCGCGCACCCGGTCGAGCGCCACCCAGACATCGCCATTGTCGGCGCGGATGTCCTTCAGCGCCAGGAATTTTTGCGAGAAGACGCCGACCACCATTTGCGGATTGTCGCGGCGGGTGATGGCGACAAGCACTTTTTCCGAGACTTCGAGCACCGTGCCGCCGGCGGCAACCGTGCGCGCGGCGACCTTTTCCACCGCCGGGTTGCCGCGCCCGGCCTTGGCGAACACAAGCGTCCTGATCTGCCAGCCCAGGTCGAGCGCATCGATGACCAGCTTCAGCCCCTCCGCCATGAAGGCGTTCTGCTGGTCGCGGAATTTCTTCAGGGCGAGTGCCTTGATGTCCTTGATCAGCGGATTGGCGAGGCTGGTGACTTCCTTCACCTGGCCAGGTGCGCCCACATGCCGTTCGTTCATTCAGGCCACCCAACGCGAAAACAATGAGGTCGAAAGCGCCCTGCCAGCGGACTTTTCGCGAATGATCAGCTCACCCGATTCAACCCTGCCGCCCATGCCGGCGAACGTGTCGCGCATCAAAGCGTGGATGGCGAAGAAGGAGGCGCGGATCGAATAGGCGGTCAACACCACGGCAAGCGGCTTTGGCGTCAGGATCGCGCGACAGAGATCGGTCAGGGCAGGCAGATCCTCGAACAATTGCCAGACCTCGCCCTTGGGGCCACGGCCATAGGCCGGCGGGTCGAACAGGATGATGTCATAGCGGCTGCCGCGGCGCTCCTCGCGCTCGGCGAATTTCACCGCGTCGTCGACGATCCAGCGGATCGGCTTGCTGCCCAGCCCGGCCATCTCCTGGTTTTCACGCGCCCAGCCGATCGCCTTCTTCGAGGCATCGACATGGGTGACCTCGGCGCCGGCGCGGGCCGCCACCAATGAGGCGAGGCCGGTATAGCCGAACAGGTTCAGCACCTTGACCGGCCGCCTGGCCGCCGCGATCAGCCCGGCCATGTGGTCCCAGTGCGAGGCCTGTTCGGGAAAGACGCCGACATGGCGAAACGAGGTGAAACGGCCGAGATAATCGATGCCGTCATGCTTCATCGGCCAGGTCTCGCCGAGCGGCATCTTCGGGAAACGCCAGCGGCCGATGCCCTCTTCGTCGGTGTCACCGGTGAAGATGGCGTCGGCACGCTCCCAGTCCCTCGCCGGCAAGGCCTTCTGCCAGATCGCCTGGCCCTCGGGCCGCACGATGCGGTAGGGGCCATATTGTTCGAGTTTCTGGCCGGCGCCGCTGTCGAGCAGCGCATAATCGGCATTCGGCGCCACTTCGAGAATCAGCGGAAGCTGTTCGGCGGGCAGGGCGCCGTCACGGCGGGCAAGGATGCGCGGGGCGGAATTCGGTGCGGGCTGGCTGTCCGGGCTGCCGGCCTGCTTTTCCCGTGGCCTTGCCTCCGACCTTGCCGCACCACGATTGTCGTGCGCACGCGCCTGTTGCGCGCCGTCTTTCGCGGGCGGGCGGCCGTCGCGGCGTTTGTCGCGAAAAGACTTCAAGAAGCAGCATCTCCGGCGGTTCGGCCCGCTTCTGCCACAGCTATGCCCTTCGGCGCAACAAAACCCGCGCGACATTGCGACGGCGGCGCGGTGGCGGGCGATTCAGCCGCGCCTGATCGCAAGCAGGGCGAGAGTCAGCGAAATGAAGCCGGCGGTTTTGAATGCCGTGACGGCCATGTGGCCGGTTTCCCAACGCAGCCGGATGGCTTCGAAACCATCCGGGATCGGGCCCGGCACCCAGGTGGCGAGGACATCATTGGCCGGTTTGACGAGAACGAACCACAACACGAGCGACAGCGCGTAGAGCAAGGCGGCTGCCAGCGCGAACCAGAACGCCGGGCGATCGTCGCGCAGCAGCCAGGCCAGCAGTCCGGGGCAGGCGATTGCCGCGATGTCCAGCGGCGCGCCAATCACCGCGAAGAGCAGGAACTGGCCGTTGAAAACGGTGGTCTCGCGCCAAAGGGCCGGCGACCACTGGGTGAGCCGGGGTGCCGATTCCAGGACGTGGGCGAAAGACGGCCCGAGGCTGAGTGCGGCGACCATGGCAGTCAGCACAGACCAGAACAGCAGGAAACCGTATATCTGCATGCCGGAACAACGGTCCCTCGTCCGAGGAGTTCCGAGCCATCAAGCCGCTTGCGGCGCCAAGCATGGCGGCCCTATCGTTCGTCGCCAACGGATTGCCATTGATGTCCCGCTCCGAACGCCTGCTCGACCTGATCCAGTCGCTGCGCCGGCACCGCCGGCCGGTGAGCGGGCAGGCGCTGGCCGATGAGCTCGGGATTTCGATCCGCACGCTCTACCGCGATATCGCCACGCTGCAGGGGCAGGGCGCGCCGATCGAGGGCGAGGCAGGGCTGGGTTATGTGCTCAAGCCCGGCTTCATGCTGCCGCCGCTGATGTTCAGCGACGAGGAGATCGAAGCCATCGTGCTCGGTTCGCGCTGGGTTGCCAAGCAGCCGGACCAGCGTCTTTCGGCCGCTGCCGCCAATGCGCTGGCCAAGATCGCGGCCGTGCTGCCGGAGGATCTGCGCGAGGATCTCGATGCCTCGACCCTGTTGGTCGGGCCGCAGATGACGGCCATTGAAGGCATAGATCTTGGCGTCGTGCGGCAGGCCATCCGCCACGAACGCAAACTCGGTTTTCTCTATCGCGATGCCGGTGGTGCTGCTTCGCAACGTATCGTCTGGCCGTTCGCGCTCGGCTTCTTCGACAAGGTGCGGGTGGTGGTGGCGTGGTGCGAGATGCGACAGGATTTCCGGCATTTTCGCGCCGATCGCATATCCGGCCTCGACGCCGTCGATGCGCGCTATCCGCGTCGCCGCCAGGCGCTGCTCAAGGAGTGGCGGGCAACGCTCGACAAGCCGCGCGGGCCATGATGCCTACTGCCAGAATCTGACAGTAGCTTGCCCTATATCAGCCAAGTCGAAACGTTGAAACAGCTTGGAGAGCAGTCATGGCAAGCCCGAATTTCGTCATTCTCCATGTCGACCAGCCGCTCAAGAGCGGTGCCTTCTACAGCGCGCTGCTGGGGCGCGAGCCGGTCGAAAGCGCGCCGACCTTCGTGCTGTTCGTGCTCGACAACGGCTTCAAGCTCGGCCTGTGGTCGCGCCATACGGTCGAGCCGGCGGCGGCCGCGGCCGGTGGCGGCGCCGAGATCGTGTTTGCGCTGGAGACGCCGGATGCGGTCGACGCAACCCACGCCGACTGGTCCGGACGTGGCTTGAAGATCCTGCAGACGCCGACCGACATGGATTTCGGCCGCACTTTCGTTGCTCTCGATCCCGACAACCACCGCCTGCGCGTCTACTGGCTGTCCGACGGGCAACAGGCCGATGGAGAGCAGAAATGAGCGCGTATTGGATCGCCGTTGCGTCGGCCGAACATGTCCGGCGCGGCCGAAAGGACGGTTTCATGCAGGTCAATCACGGCAAGGCGGCACCGTTGCGTCGCGTCAAGCCCGGCGACGGCATCGTCTACTATTCGCCGACCACAGTTTTGCGTGAAAAAGACGGCCTGCAGGTATTCACGGCAATCGGCACGGTGCGGGAAGGAGAACCCTATCAGGGCGACATGGGCGGCGGCTTCACGCCGTTCCGGCGCGATGTCGAGTGGATGGCGGCTGAAGAAGCGCCGATCAAACCGTTGCTCGAACGGCTGGACTTCACCGCCGGCAAGTCGAACTGGGGATATCAGCTGCGCTTTGGCCTGTTCGAAATCACCGATCACGATTTTCGTCTGATCGCAGAGGCGATGGGTGCTGCAAAGAAACTTGCAGAAGCTAGGGCTTGAGAGCCTTGTAGACGGCAATGCCCGCTGCAAGGTCCTCGAGTGCCGCGCCAACGGACTTGAACAGCGTGATCTCGTCAGGGCTCTCTCTGCCCTTTTTCCGGCCGCGCGCCAATTCGTGCAGGTCGGCGACGATCGCGTCCAGCTTTAACACGCCCGAGGCCAGCGGCTGGACGATGTCGCCGGCTTCCTTGGTGGCGCCGGCGCGGGTGTCGACATAGACGCGGGCGCGGGCGATGGCGTCGTCATCACTTTCACGCATCGTCGGGGTGAAGCCGCCGACCAGGTCGACATGGGTGCCTGGCCGCAACAGAGCGCCCTTGATCAGCGGCGTGGTGGTGATCGTTGCCGAGGAAACGATATCGGCCTCACCAAGCTCGGTATCGAGGTCGGTCGCGGCGCTGGCCGCAAAGCCGTCGGCGCGCAAATCGGCCGCGACTTTCTCGGCGTTTGCCGGGGTGCGGTTCCATATGCGGATGGTTTTGATCGGCCGCACGGCCGAATGCGCCTTGGCGAGGAACGGCGACAGGGCGCCCGCGCCGACCACAAGCAGCCGCGAGGCGTCGTCGCGGGCAAGGTAGGAAGCCGCCAGCGCCGAGGCGCAGGCGGTGCGCCATTGCGTCAGCCGCTGGCCGTCGATCAGGGCTTCCGGTTCGCCTGTCGCGCCATCGAGCAGGAGATAGAGCCCCATCACGGCGGGCTTGCCGATGGCGTTGTTGTCGGGCGAGACGGTGACAATCTTGACGCCGATATGGCCGCCGGAAGACGTGCCGGCGGCGTTGAAATCGGTCCATGCTGGCATCAGCAGCAAGGTCGAGGCGGCACCATCGGGCCGTTCGACAGCGTGATGATGCCTGACCGGCTGCACCGCACCTTCGCGGAATGCCGCGCGCAACGTCTCGACCAGTCCGGGAAAGGTCAGCGCACGGTCGACCTCGGCGGCCGAAATGGTCAGCATGAATGGCTCCGCGGAACGAAAGGCGCCGGCCGGCCCATCAACTGGTCGGCTTTGGCAATGCCGACCGTTGGGCCGACCCTTGGGCCTGTCCTTGGGCTGATCCCTGCGGCGCTGATGGCGCGCGGCTGACCGCCTGGCGCAGGTTTTCCGCCTCGACGCCGCGCTGGCGCGCCAGTTTGCGGTAGCGGCCCTGCTTGACCCAGGTCGCCAGGCTGCCGACGATCATGCCGATGGCAAGCGCCAGGAACAGGAAAATGAACAGCGGCAAGGTGAGCGTCAGCTTCGGATTGCCGGGATTGAACGGATCCAGCGTGAAGGCGACGAGTTCGCGGTTGGCGACGGCCAGCGCGATCAGGATGATCGCCAGGGGCACGAAGACCACGATGAGCATGAAACGATTGAGCATTATGTTTTCCGTCGGAAGTTGGCGCTGCGCCTACTTGCCGCCGTTCAGCCTTTCGCGCAGTTCCTTGCCGGTCTTGAAGAACGGCACCCATTTCTCCTCGACCTCGACGGATTCGCCGGTGCGCGGGTTGCGGCCGGTACGGGCGGGACGGTTTTTCACCGAAAAGGCACCGAATCCGCGCAACTCGACCCGGTTGCCTTCGGCGAGTGCGTCGGTGATCTCGTCGAAGATCGCGCCGACGATGTTTTCGACGTCGCGCAGGAAAAGATGCGGATTGCGCGTAGCAATAATCTGCACAAGTTCGGACTTGATCATCAGACGGGTCCCCGTGAAAGCAGTTCGGTCGAAATTATGAGGATGATTTTATTGGCTTTTTCAGCTGTCCCAAACCGCGCTCAAGGGTGCCAGACAGAAACGAGGCCGTCAAGAAACAAGCGGTCGGCGCCAAGTTCGTGGATGACATCACTGCTGTAGTCCGGCAGGCCAAGCGCGCTGCCCACCGTTTTTACCATGGCTTTTGACCACAGGAAGCTGCCGCGCCGCTCCGTATCCTTCCATTCGACCACCTTGAGCTTGGCGTCGACACCCTTGGTCGCCAGCCAGTTGATCGCCTCGGTTTCGCCGCCGACGGCGTCGATCAGCCCGTTGGCGACACCCTGGCGGCCAGTAAAGATCGATCCGTCGGCCAGCGCCAGCGCCTGTTCGTGGGTCATCTTGCGGCGTTCGGCGACGATGCCGACAAACCAGTCGTAGCTGTCGAGGATGAGCTTGCGGACCATGGCGCGCTCGTCGTCATTGGTCGGCTTGAAAGGAGAAGGCGAAGCCTTGAGCGGCGAGGATTTCACCTCCTCCAGCTTGATGCCGAGCTTGTCCATCAGGCCGCTGACGTCGGGATACTGGATCAGCACGCCGATCGAGCCGACGATCGAGGTCTTGCGGGCGACGATGTGGTCGGCCGCACTTGCGATCATATAGCCGGCCGATGCGGCGAGCGTGCCGACTTCGGCCACAACCGGCTTGTCGGCGGCTACCTTGCGCACCTCCTCATAGATCGATTCACCGCCGACGGTGGTGCCGCCGGGTGAATCGATCGCGAGGATCACGCCCTTCACCTTCGACGACTTGCGGATGTCTTCCAGACGCTTGATCAGGTCCTCGTCCTCGGTGATCGTGCCTTCGATCCTGACCTTGGCGATATGGTCGACAGCCGAGCCGCCGAGATCGTCGCGATAGAACCAGGCCGACAGCGCGATCACTCCGAGGGCCACGATGCCGATGGCCGCAACACGCCAGAATGTCAGCTTGCGCCGCAAACGGCGGCGGTCGATCAGGTCGTCGGCTCTCAATGCCATGGTCAGCCTCACGGTCGGCGGGAAGAGACGCTTTTAGACCATGATGTCTTCATCGGGAAGCAGTTCCGCTTGCCTGTGGCGCGGCAATCGCCCGCGGCGATCCAAACACTGTCCTTTTTGTGACTGGCCTGTGCAAGGGACGCGAGGTAAGGGGAAGAACAGCGGTGATGAAAAAAAGGCGCAGGCGCGCCCATTTCTGCTATGAAGTACCGGCTGTTGTGCCGACCTCGTTTTCGTTTGTACAACCACAGTTGTCACATTTTTGCGGTTTTCGTGGGCTTGTGCTTGCTTGAGAGTGCCGGCCCCCCACCTATAGGCGGTGTTCCTTGGCGGGCAGGGTCTAGAAGAAAGCAGTCATGTTAGCGCGATCGAATGAACCGACCAGCCCCGAGACGGCGTTGGCTCCCCCGGCGGATGGCTGGACGCGGGGCGATGCGTTCGACCGCGCCCAACGTCATTCGCGCCGCGTGCGCGTGCTCAAATTCGCCCTGCCCCTGGCCGCGGCGCTGATCGCCGTCGCCTTCCCGATCTATTCCTATCTGGCCGCCCCCGTCTCGGTCGCGGTGCAGTCGGAAGGCGCCGCCTTTTCCAACGGCAAGCTGGTGATGGCCAATCCCAAGCTCAACGGTTTCACCAAGCAGAAGCAGCCCTATTCGATGACAGCCCTGCGGGCGATCCAGGATGTCAGCACGCAAGGCATCATCGAGCTCGAAGGCATAGACGCCAAGGTGCCGGTCGGGCCGGACAATGTCGCTGCCATCAAAGCCTCGCACGGTATCTACGATCGCGACGGCAATACGATGAAAATGACCAGCGACGTCATGATCACCACGACCGACGGCATGCAAGCCAAGTTCAAATCGGTCTTCCTCGACATGGGCAAAGGCACTATGAAGACGGACGACCCCGTCGACGTCAGCAGTGGCGGGTCGCAAATCACAGCGGATTCCCTGTCGGTCCAGGACAATGGCAAGATCCTGGTGTTCGAGAAGAGGGTGCGCGTCAACATCGATCCCGCCAGCGTGAAGGCGGCTGAGGCAAAGGGCGAAGAATCGAATGTGGCACACTAGTTCGACACGGCTTGCGGCCGCAACTTCGGTGCTGCTCCTGCTGGGCCTTGTGCCGTCGGTGGCGCAGTCGGGTGCCAGCAGCCAGGTGTCCGGGCTCAAATTGTCCGGCGACAAGCCAATCCAGATCGAAAGCGACAAGCTGGAGGTGCGGCAGGCCGAGAACGTCGCCGTGTTCACCGGCAACGTCACCGTCGTCCAGGGGCCAACCCTGCTCAAGGCCGGCAAGATGATGGTGTATTACGTCAAGGATCCCAACGCGGCCGCCAAGGGTACCGAAGCGGCGGGTGCCGCGATGACCGGCTCCGCCAATATCGATCACCTCGAAGTCAGCAGCAAGGTCTACATCAAGTCGGATGACCAGGTTGCGACCGGCGACAATGGCACCTTCGACATGAAGACGCAGGTGCTGGTCCTGTCCGGCAAGGAAGTGGTGCTGTCGCAGGGCCCCAACGTGCTCAAGGGCTGCAAGCTGACCGTGCAAATGAAGACTGGCCTGGCCAATGTCGATGGTTGCGGGGGACGTGTCATCATGTCGATGACCCCGCCGAAATCGGATGCGCCAAAGGCGGGAGCGACGAACCCCTGATGGCCAGCCTGTCATCGCTGACGGCGCGTCTTCCGGGACGTGCCGCAGCCAAGGTTTCGGCTCCGGCCACGATCACCGTCGACAAGACGAAGTTCAAGGGAACCTTGATCGCCAAGGGCCTGACCAAGAGCTACAAGGGCCGCAAGGTGGTCAGCGGCGTCACGCTCGGCGTGCGCGCCGGCGAGGCCGTCGGGCTGCTCGGCCCAAACGGCGCCGGCAAGACCACCTGTTTCTACATGGTTACCGGCCTTGTGCCGGTGGATGAAGGCACGATCGAGATCGACGGTTTCGACGTCACCTCGATGCCGATGTATCGTCGCGCGCGCCTCGGTATCGGCTATCTGCCGCAGGAGGCGTCGATCTTCCGAGGCCTCAATGTCGAGCAGAATATCCGCGCCGTGCTCGAAGTGGTCGAAAAGGATCGCAAGGTGCGCGAGCGCAATCTCGACGAACTGCTCGAGGAATTCCACATCAGCCATCTGCGCAAGGCGCCATCCATGTCGCTCTCCGGCGGCGAGCGGCGGCGCCTGGAAATCGCACGCGCGCTGGCGACGCGCCCGGCCTACATGCTGCTCGACGAGCCCTTTGCCGGCATCGACCCGATCGCCGTCGCCGATATCCAGCAGCTTGTGCGCCATTTGACGGCGCGCGGCATCGGTGTCCTCATCACCGACCACAATGTGCGCGAGACGCTCGGGCTGATCGACCGTGCCTACATCATCCATGCCGGCCAGGTGCTGACCCATGGCCGCGCCGACGAGGTGGTGGCGAACCCGGATGTGCGGCGGCTTTACCTCGGCGAGGGCTTTACGCTCTGACCTTTTTTCTCATGCAATTCCGGCCGGAGGATCGTTTCCGGAAATTTGCCTTAGGCGTGAAATTTGTTTCCTGGCACGATTTTTTGCGTGTCGCGGGCTGATTTTTCGCGATTCTGCTCCGAGATAACGCTCCGGTAAGCGGCTTTTGCTAGGCTTTGCCTTGACAAGCAAAAGCCGGGCCAGTTTTTATGGCCGGCTGCCGAATTCGTTTCGGGAGGCGCGGACGCGTAGAGGAGGCGTTTGAAACCGAACCATGGCGTTGGCGGCGAAATTACAGCTCAGACAGTCCCAGTCGCTGGTGATGACGCCGCAGCTGATGCAGTCGATTCGGCTGCTGCAGTTCACCCATGTCGAGCTTGAGCACTTCATCGACGAGGAGATCGAGCGCAACCCGCTTCTGGAGCGCGCCGAGCCGCAGGACGACGCCGCGAGCGACCAGGTGCAGAAGATCGAGGCAGAGCCGCAAGCGGCCGCCGAGGGCGACTGGTTCGAGAACGAGGCGGGGTGGAGCGCCGAGGCGATATCGGAAAAACTCGATACGTCGCTGGAGAACCTGTTTCCCGACGATCCCGGCATCAGCGAGCGGCTCGGACCCGACCTGACGGCGCAATGGAAATCGGCATCCGGCAATGGCGGCGTCTCCTCGTCCGAGGGGCTCGACGCCGGCGACATGGCGGCGAGCGCCATCACCTTGCGCGACCATGTCGGCGAGCAGATCGCCCTCGCGTTCGTCGATCCCGCGGCGCGGCTGATCGCAGGCGAACTCGCCGATGGCCTCGACGAAACCGGCTATGTCAGGGCTGATATCGAGGAGATCGCCGCGCGTCTGGGCACCGACGCAGCGAGCGTGGCCAAGGTGCTGGCGGTGTGCCAGACCTTCGAGCCGACCGGTCTGTTCGCCCGCGACCTTGCCGAATGTCTTTCGCTGCAGCTTGCGGCGCGCGACCGTCTCGACCCGGCGATGAAGGCCCTGGTCGCCAATCTCGAGCTCCTGGCGCGGCGTGATTTCCAGACGCTGAAGCGGATTTGCGGCGTCGACGAGGAGGATCTGCTCGACATGCTGGCCGAAATCCGGGCACTCGATCCGCGCCCGGGCATGGCGTTTTCGGGCGGCGCCAGTGACGCCATCGTCGCCGATGTCGAGGTGCGCGCGGCCAATGACGGCAGCTGGACCGTCGAACTCAACGCCGAGACGCTGCCGCGCGTGCTGGTCGACCATATTTATTTCGCCCAGGTGTCGCCGCATGCGAAGAACCAGGCGGAAAAGGATTTCCTGGCCGAATGCCTGCAGAACGCCAACTGGCTGACGCGCAGCCTCGACCAGCGGGCAAAGACGATCCTCAAAGTGGCCTCGGAAATCGTGCGCCAGCAGGATGCATTCCTGGTCCACGGCGTGCGCCAGCTGAAGCCGCTCAATTTGCGCACGGTGGCCGACGCGATCGGCATGCACGAATCGACCGTCAGCCGCGTTACCGCAAACAAATACATGCTGACCCCGCGCGGCGTGTTCGAACTGCGCTATTTCTTCACCGCCTCGATCGCCGCGTCGGGCGGCGGCGACGCGCATTCCTCGGAAGCGGTGCGTGATCGCATCAAGCAGCTGATCGACGAAGAAAAACCTATCGATGTACTTTCGGATGACGCGATCGTCGACATGCTCAAGGAGAGCGGCGTCGATATCGCCCGGCGCACGGTCGCCAAGTATCGGGAAGGCATGAATATTCCGTCGTCGGTGCAGCGCCGGCGCGAGAAGCGGGCGCTCGCCAGCGCCGGGCGCTAGGCGCCTGCGATTTTCCACAACTGCCGAGCTTCATTGACAAGCCGCGGGGAAGTGGCTAGAAGCCCGCCCGCATGAGACGGGCCCGATGCCCGCTAGCGGATGGTCCGTCACGACAATGGCCTCGGGATGGTCAAAAAGGCGGCTTGTGATCAACCGGAAAGTTCGGATTTAAATCGGCGCGAGTGACGCCGCAAAGCTTGTGCGCACGGATCACGAGTATAAACTCGGGCCAGTTTGAAGCCTGAGCAAGGAAGGTCAGTTTTCAGATGAATCTGCGCATATCGGGAAAACACATGGATATCGGCGATGCGTTCCGCACACGCATCAACGATCGTGTCGGCGAAGCGATCGGCAAATATTTCGATCGCGGCTTTGCGGGACACGTCACCGTCATCAAATCGGGCTCGCGCTATTCGGCGGATTGCATGATCCGGCTGGATTCCGGCGCCTCGCTGCAGGCCACCGGCGATGCCCAGGATCCGACCCTGGCTTTCGAGGCCGCGGCCGATCGGCTGGAGACCCGGCTTCGGCGCTACAAGCGCCGTCTCAAATCGCACAATTCAGGCAATGGCGATTTGACCGACATCGCCTATACGGTGATGGCGCCGCTTGCCGATGACGACGAGGAGATGCCGGAGGATTTCGCGCCGGCCATCGTCGCCGAATCGACCATGACGCTGAAGACCATGTCGGTGGCCTCGGCGGTCATCGAACTCGATACCAAGGACAGTCCGGTGTTCGTTTTCCGCAACGCCGGAACCGATCATCTCAATATCGTCTATCGCCGGCCCGACGGAAACATTGGCTGGATCGACCCGTCCACGACCAAGGTCGCACAGGGATAAAGCCAGCCGCACGAGGGGTGGGGACTGGCCACGGCAGGCGAACAAGGGATTTTCAAGCATGGATCTGAGCGATCTTATCAGCGTTCCGGCGATCTTGCCGGCGTTGAAGGCGAACTCCAAGAAGCAGCTTCTGCAATTGCTTTCTGAACGGGCGGCGGCGATTTCGGGCATTCCGGAGAGGGAAGTGTTCGACACCATCCTGCAGCGTGAGCGGCTGGGCTCGACGGGCGTCGGCAATGGCATCGCCATTCCGCACGGCAAGCTCGCCGGCGTGAAGCGCATCGCCGGTGTTTTCGCCCGGCTGGAAACGCCGGTCGATTTCGAGTCGCTGGACGACCAGCCTGTCGATCTGGTGTTTCTGCTGTTGGCGCCGGAAGGGGCGGGCGCCGATCATCTGAAGGCCTTGTCGCGCATCGCGCGCGTGCTGCGCGACGCCGACACGGTGGCCAAGATCAGGGGGACGCGCGATGCCGCGGCGATCCACGCGCTGCTGTCGGACACGCAGGCCTCGCACGCCGCCTGAAGCCGGATTTTGAAAAGACTTGCCAAGGGCCGCCGCGGGCGGCCCTCTTCGTGTCAGCCAACCGGTCGCTTTTAGTGAATGGCGACGGTGGTCAGGTCGTTTTCCATGGCGCCGGCCAGCGCGCGGTCACGCGCGTCGGAAAGCAGGATCGGCTGGCCATTGGCGGCAAACAGCGCCCACAATTCCAGGCCGGGCGCGATTTCACCGATGTTGGGGAAGCGGCCGAGCAACTCATCGCTCGAGACCTTGCGCAGATAAGCGACCGAGCCTTCGCCGAGATGGGCGAATTCACCGCTCGTCATGGTGATATTCTCGTCAGTTCTGGTCATTTCAAGCCTCCTTGGCGCGAGGACGCCGCTCAAGGCCATCCCGCATGAGAGCCGTCGGTGAAGATCAGTCTTTCACCGATATATTTATTTTCCGTACCAGCCGTTCGGACTCCGGCCGATCGAGGTCGATCGACAAAAGGCCGTTCTTCAGCTCCGCCGCGATCACACGCATGCCGTCGGCCAGCACGAAACAGCGCTGGAATTGGCGCGCGGCGATGCCGCGATGAAGGAATTCGCGCTCGGTGTCGTCGGTCTGACGGCCGCGCACGACCAGCTGGTTTTCCTCCGTTGTCACATCGAGATCGCTTTCGGCGAAACCGGCGACGGCGAGTGTGATGCGCAGCCTTTCGGCCTTGCCGTCGGCACCGCTGAGGCGCTCGATGTTGTAGGGAGGGTAGCTATCACCGGACTTCGCCAGACGCTCCAAGGTCTTTTCCATGGCATCGAAACCAAGGAGAAGCGGGCTGGAGAAAGGCGTCATTCGGCTCATGTTACACTGTCCTCTCAAGAGCGACATAAACTGGAAAAACCCGGATGGCATTTTTCCCGATGGCCTTGATATGGTCCGCCCCGCGACCAAGTTCAAGCCACCACAAGACCCGCCCAAAAAGACCAAGCCTTGGACTCACAGGAATAATCGACATGGCGCTTGAAACGACGCGCGGATGCAAGGAGAAGCGCCGGGGTCGTTCTTCAGGCGTGCGATCGATCCGGTGAGCTCACGGCCTCCCAAACAAGGAATTGAAATGCCCCAACCACGCAAGATCATCATCGACACCGATCCCGGCCAGGATGATGCCGTCGCTATTCTCTTGGCGCTCGGCAGCAGCGAACTGGAGATCGTCGGCATCACCGCCGTTGCCGGCAACGTGCCGCTGAAGCTTACCGAGAAGAATGCCCGCAAGATTTGCGAACTGGCCGGCCGCCCGGAGGTCAAGGTCTATGCCGGCGCTATCCGTCCCCTGGCGCGCACATTGGTCACCGCCGAGGAAGTGCATGGCAAGACCGGCCTCAACGGGCCGCAGCTGCCCGAACCGACGATGAAGCTGCAGGAGCAGTATGCCGTCGACTTCATCGTCGAGACGCTGATGAAGGAAGAGAGCGGCACCATCACGCTCTGCCCGCTCGGGCCGTTGACCAACATCGCGCTGGCGCTGATCCGCGAACCGCGGATCGCGCCGCGCATCAAGGAAATCGTGCTGATGGGGGGCGGCTTCTTCGAGGGCGGCAACGTCACGCCCGCGGCCGAATTCAACATCTATGTCGATCCGCAGGCCGCCGATCTGGTGTTCAAGGCCGGCATCCCGATCGTGATGATGCCGCTCGACGTCACCCACAAGGCGCTGACCACCACCAAGCGCACGCAGGCTTTCCGCGCGCTCGGCACCAAGGTCGGCATCGCGACCGCCGAGATGCTGGAATTCTTCGAGCGTTACGACGAGGGCAAATACGGCACCGATGGCGGCCCGCTGCACGACCCCTGCGTCATCGCCTACCTGTTGAAGCCGGACCTGTTCAAGGGCCGCAACTGCAATGTCAGCGTGGAGACCGCCTCGGAACTGACCATGGGCATGACCGTGATCGACTGGTGGGGCGTCACCAAGCGGGAAAAGAATGCCATGGTGATGCGCGACATCGACCATGACGGCTTCTTCGCGCTGCTGGTGGAGCGGCTGGGCCGGCTGTAACACTTCCGCCGATCGATGCAGACGGTTTGCCCAGAGGCATAGAGCTTCTGGGCATGTCTCACTCGGGAAACCGGTAGAAGACGACGCCATTGTCGCGCGTGACGCGTTCGATGCTCGCATCTGACCCAATCAGATGCGGGCGGTCGTCGTCGATGAGCACAGACGAGCCATCGTTGAGAACAAGCACATGGAGGATGTACTTACCGTCTCTCCATTGGGCACTTTTGATCGTTGCATCGATGGCACCGACAGACCGAATCGGGCTTGCGTCGTTGGCCCATTTGTTCGCCGCCAACATGAGCATAATCGCAAACGCACCGATGAAGAGGATCACGCCAGGCGCATTCCTCTTCAAACCATCCCAAGTCCAAAAGACAGGCATGAATCCCCCGATAGAGATTCATGTGGTGGTGGGAGAGCAGACTTTCAATCGGTTGCCATGCGAGGGCGCTGCAACTCTTCGCGTCGCCCGGCTCGCGGCCGCCGTTACTTCGACCTCGAAAACGCCAGCCACAGGCCGCCGCCGACCAGGAAGCTGCCGCTGATCCTGGACATGAGCTTGATGCGGCGGGCCGACAGCAGGCGCCCGGCGCGGCCGGCGGCGAGTGCGTAGGTCGAATCCGACACGGCGGCGAAGATCATGGCGGTGAGGCCCATGACGACGATCTGCAGCGAATAGTTGCCTTCCGGCGCGATGAACTGCGGGAAGAAGGCGCCGAAGAACACCAGCGTCTTGGGATTGCTGAGCGCCACCAGCAGGCCCTGCAGGAAGAAACCGCCGCGCGGCTTTCTGGCGGTTCCGTCGGCATTCAGCGTGCCCTTGGAGCGGAACATCTGCACGCCCATCCAGATCAGGTAGGCGGCGCCGATCAGCCTGACCCATTCGAACCAGTGGCCCATGGCCGCGATCAGCGTGTTGAGGCCGATGCCGACAATGGCGATCATGATGGCAAGCCCGGCCTGCGTGCCGGCGACATTGGCCAGACCGGCGCGGGTTCCGTGCCGGATGCTGTTGGCGATGATCAGCGTGACCGTCGGTCCCGGCACCAGGATGATAACGATGCAGGCGAGAACATAGGCGGCGTAAAGTTCCAGCGACATGATCTTCCTCAAAATGCCGCCAATGCGGCGTGGCAGGCGACAATTAATGCATGCGGGTAACCTCCGCGCAAGCCTGACGCGAAACGCCGGGCCGTTGCACGTGCGTCAGGCGCCGGCCTGCCAGGGCAGCGTCGCCTCATAGGCGGCGGCGGCCCTCAGTACGGCGAGGTCGCCGCGCGGCCGGCCGATCAGCTGCATGCCCATTGGCCGGCCCTTGTCGTCGAAGCCGACCGGCACGTTGACCGCCGGGCAGCCGCCCAGCGTGGCGAAGGCTGAAACCTGCATCCAGCGGTGATAGCTGTCCATCGGCCGTCCGGCGACCTCGCTTGGCCAGTGCATGCCGACCTCGAAGGGGAAGACCTGCGCGGTGGGCAGGGCGACGAGACCGAAGCGGTCGAAGATCGACAGCAGTATCCGATGCCAGGAGGTGCGCACGACCGAGGCCGCGCGGATCTGCGGCGCCGTCAGCCGCATGGCGTTCTCGATTTCCCATATGGCTTCCGGCTTCAGCAGACCGCGCTTGGAAGGATCGTCGTAATGGACCTTGAGGGCGCAGCCGCTGCTGGCCTGGCGCAGCATCACGAAGGCCTGCCACAGCGCTTCGAAGTCGAAATCCGGGAGCAAGGGTTCCGCCGGGAAGGATGCATCCGCGAAGCGGCCGAGAGCCGCCTCGCACAGATCGAGGATGCCAGGTTCGACTGGCAGATGACCGCCGAGGTCGCCGAGCCAGGCGACGCGGCCGCCAGTCGATGGCGGTGCAAGCCCTTCGAGGAACGAACCCGGTTTCTCATAGGACAGGGGCGCCTGCGGATGGTAGCCTGCCTGCACGTCGAGCAGCAGCGCCATGTCGGCGACGTTGCGGCCCATCGGGCCCTCGACGCCCATCTGCGCATGGAAGACCTCAAGATCGGGTCCGGCGGGCACAAGCCCTTGCGATGGCCGGAAGCCGTAGACATTGTTCCAGCCTGCCGGATTGCGCAGCGAGCCGCCGAAGTCGCTGCCATCGGCGACGGGCACCATGTCGAGCGCCAGCGCCACCGCCGCGCCGCCGCTCGAGCCGCCGGCGGTGAGCGCCGGATCGAAAGCGTTCAGCGTCGGCCCGAAGACGTTGTTGTAGGTGTTGGATCCCAACCCGAATTCGGGAACATTGGTCTTGCCGATGATGATGGCGCCGGCGTTGCGGATGCGCTCGACGAAGAAATCGTCTTCCTGCGGCACGAAATCGGCAAAGATAGGCGAGCCGAAGGAGGTCCTGAGCCCGGTCGTCGAGGCGAGGTCCTTGATGGCGATCGGCAGGCCGAAGAGCGTCCCGGTTTCGCTCGCTTGCCTGGCATCGGCTGCATCGGCCTCGCGCAGGATATCGTCGCGGTCGCGCAACGAGACGATGGCGTTGACCAGCGGGTTGACCGCTTCGATGCGGTCGAGGAAGGCCGTCACCACCTCGCGCACGGACAGTTTCTTGCGGCTGATCGCGCCGGCAAGGTCGAGGGCGGACAGGCGGCAGATATCACCGGCCGGCGGCACGGCATGTTTCGTCCCGGGGCGCATCACTTTCAATGGGTTTCCAGCAAGGCTTGATCGACATCCTTGGCCAGCGGGATCGCCGGCTGGGCGCCGGGCTTGAGACATGCGAGCGAGCCCGCCGCAGCGGCGCGTGCCAGTGCCTTGTCGAGGGCTAGGCCGGCCGACAGGCCGGCAGCGAAGTAGCCGCAAAAGGTGTCGCCGGCGCCGACCGTGTCGACAGGCGTGATCTTCATGGCCGCAAGGGTGAGGAACTCGCTCGGTGTCGCTGCCATGACGCCGTCGCCGCCGAGGGTGACGACGATGGTGCGGCCGGTTTTCGCGGCGAAGTCGCGCATGCGTGCCGCGCGGTCGCGGCCGTTAAGCGCCAGCGCCTCGCCATAGAGGTCGAACTCGGTCTCGTTGGCGACGGCATAATCGGTCTTTCCGAGGAAAGCAGCCGCGTCGCCCTGGAAAGGAGCGGTGTTGAGCACGGTGATGGCACCGGCCGCCCGTGCCTGGTCGAGTGCCGCATCGACGGTCGCCAGCGGGATCTCATGCTGGAGCAGCACGACATCGCCCTTTTGGAGGAAGGCCTTGGAAAGGTCGCCGGGCACCACGGACGCATTGGCGCCGGGAACCACGGCGATGATGTTCTCGCCATCGGCACCGACCATGATCAGCGCCGTTCCGGTCGAGGCAAAGGTTTCGCCCACGCCCGACAGGTCGACCTTGGCCTCGCGCAGCAACGCCAGCGCCTCGCCGGCGAAACTGTCCTTGCCGACGGCGCCGACCATGCGCACCTGGACGCCGGCGCGCGCGGCAGCCAGCGCCTGGTTGGCGCCCTTGCCGCCCGGCGCCGTGGCGAAACTGGAACCGCTCATCGTTTCGCCGGGGCTCGGCAAGCGGTCGACTTTGGCGATAAGGTCGAGATTGATCGAGCCGATGACGACTATCAAGAAAGTGCCTCCCTGCCAGCGCTGGCCGGAAATCAGGATCGACTTTCGGAAAGCACGATGTGGATCGAGATCCACAATGTGGATCGAGATGACGAGCTGCGCCGGTGCATCCGTATCGATGCGCCGTCACCCCGGTTGTGCGGGAAGCTAGCGCTTCATGCGATGAGTTGCCAGACCATGTGGATATCAAAAGGCGATTTGTCGCCTCACTCGCAGCGCACGGTGACGATGCCCTGATAGGTGCCCGCGGGAAAGACGCCGCTCGACTTGGTGGCGGTGAGATCGACCTGCAGGGCGTGGGTGCCGTTGGTGACCCTTTGCGGCACGCTTCCGTTGATGTCGACCCCCGAGCCATCGAGCCGGAAGACCGAGGCGAAGGTGACGTTGGTGCCGCCGCCGCTCGGCGCGGACGAGAATGCGGCAGGCGCCGGCGCCGAAACCGAATAGCAGTCCAGCAGGTTGAGCAGGGTGCACAGAAGCGAGCTCGCCACCACGGTGGCGCTGGCGCTCGATCCGCCTGCCTGTTTGGAACCCAGTATGCTTATGGCAGGATTTGCGGTCATCGTCCCCGATGCCCCGACCATGATGGTGCAGGTGCCGATGATCGCCGCCGGTGCGGGCTGGCTGAAGCCGGCAAGGGCTGCTATCGTAAGCAGCGCGGGCCTATTTTTTCTTCTTCTTCTTGCCATCGCTGTTTCCGGTCCTGATGGTCCAGCCTTCGTTGGCCCATCCAGGTGATGCGGCCGCGGTCGCGGGAGCGCTCGTGGCCACGCTTCCGGTCGGGCCGTCGCCGCCGAGGCCCATTTTGAGCAGTTTCAGCTCCATCTGCAGGCGCTGGACCTCCAGTTCATACAGCCGGCTGCAGTCGAGGCGTTTCGGCGTACGCCCGATCGGGATCACCACCCGGCCGTAGGTGGCGACGCCATTGTCCGTCTGGTTGTTGCCTCTGATAACGCCGAGATCGACATAGGCACCAGAACCGGAAACGGCGGAACGGCAAGTGGTGCCGTCCGCGGCATGGACCTCGTCCTGGCCCTGGGGCAAGGTGACACCGGGCAAATTGAAGCCGTTCTCGTTCTGGTTGAGATTGTAGATCTGGTCCTGGGCCTGAGTTGGAACGGTGCTTGTGACAGCAACCGCGAGTGCCAGCGTCAGGACTTGCGGTGCCCAAAGAACTTTCCGCATATCTGCGCCCTTATCTGCGTCTGCTGGTTGGGGAAGGGGATGCTTTCCGTACAGATACGCACTTTACGCTCGGCGGCGCCGCCGAAGGGCACGACCACAAGGACGGGACGGGAGGCCTGGGCGCCGAGCTGGAAGGCAGCCGGTGATATCCTGGCGTCCACCGGCTGAAAATCCTGATCGTAGACGTGGATTTCGATCTTGATCTTCTGGTCGTATGGATTGGCCGGGAAGACGCGGACCGCGAAGACGTCGGTGAAACTGTTGACCTCGCCGCGCATCGGCGACATCGACTGCGCCGCCGCGGCAGCAGGGATCAGGCCGACGGCCAGCGCCGTCGCCAGGGTTCGAAAAGGTGTCAAGGATGCCTCCTTCCCCGGGCGCTACTCGCAGCGAAGCGTTACCGTTGCCTGATAGTTGCCGTTGGCGAAGCGGTTGCTGCCGCCCTTGGTGCCGGCGAGATGGACCGAAACGAGGTCGGCGCCGGGTGTGCTGATGGCGGTAGCGGAACCGGTCTCGACGATGGAGTGCGCACCGGCGGAAGAGTAGGTTGGCGTCCAGGTGGTCGACGTCGTGTCGGCCGACGGCACTGTCGTGGCGGTAACCGGATCGACGCTCAGCGACACGCCGCCTGTCGTCGTCAGCGTGACGGTTCCGGCAGAGCCGCCGCTGTTGTGGGAACTGAGGGTCTGGAGGTCGGGACTGACCGTCATCGTGCCATTGGTGGCAATGACAAGCGTGCAGGTCGGGGTGATCGTGCCATTGAAAATGACATTTTGCGTCGCAGCCGATGCAGGCTGGCCCAGACACGCGACCAGCAGGGTTGCACCGAAGGCGGTGCGAAACAACTTCATCGAGACCTCCTATTAAGTCGGATCGCCCGAATTAACAGGAGTCATGATCGCTTTATCGTGGTTAATTTAGTGTAAACCTAAATAATTCGCGGAAATAACATCTTATAAAGAACCGAAGGTTGTCACCGGTTGTAACGTGAATTTCCGATAGAATCCAATTAATACTTTCTGCTATCCAAGATCTGTAAATTTCTTCGCCGGAAACTGGAAAAACGATATTTACGACGACACTTGGCCCGCCTCCCAGCCAAGGATGGCGCGCTTGCGGGTCAGGCCCCAGTGGTAGCCGGTGAGGTCGCCGGACTTGCCGATGGCGCGATGGCAAGGCACCACGAAGGAGAGCGGGTTGGCGCCATTGGCGGCGCCGACCGCGCGGCTGGCGCTTGGCGCGCCGATGCTGGCGGCGATCGAGGAATAGGTGCGGGCCTTGCCCATCGGGATCTGCAGCAGCGCCTCCCAGACGCGAACCTGGAAGTCGGTGCCGATCATGACGACGTGCAGCGGCTGGTCGGGGCGCCACAGCGTCGGATCGAAGATGCGCGCGGCGTAAGGACCGGTCGCGGCCAGGTCCTCGACATAGATGGCGTTCGGCCAGCGGCTGGACATGTCGGCGAAGGCGGCGCGCTCCTCGCCGGGGTCGCAGAAAGCGAGGCCGGCAAGCCCGCGGTCAGTGGCCATGATCAGGGCGGTGCCGAAAGGCGAGGGATGGTAGCCGTAGCGGATCGTGAGGCCGGCGCCGCGTGTCTTGTAGTCGCCCGGCGACATTGCCTCATGGGTGACGAACAGGTCATGCAGCCGGCCAGGGCCGGACATGCCCAGTTCGAACGAGGTTTCGAGCAGCGGCATGCCGGAATCGAGCAGCCGGCGGGCGTGGTCGAGCGTCACCGCCTGCAGGAAGGCTTTGGGCGACAGGCCGGCCCAGCGGGTGAAGAGTTTTTGCAGGCCGGTTGGCGTCTCGCCGACTTCCTCGGCAAGCTCCTCGAGCGAAGGCTGGTCGCGATAGTCGAGGCTGATCTTCTCGATGGCGCGGCGCACGATCTCGTAGTCGCTGCCTTGCGGCGTGACGTCCTTTTTGAGGACGGCTGTCTGTGTGCTCATCGAACTGTCTCCTTGGCCAGGAATATCGCCCCTCGGGGCGGCGATCGCCACCCGAAACTTGCCTTCTTGCCGCGCATACCCAGATAGACTCGGGGTTTCGAGAGCCTGTTCCATCCCGATGGGTCGGGACGGGGCTCTCTCTTTGTGTTCGAGCATGATCTTTTCCGAAAACCGGTATCCACTTTTCGGGATCATGCTCATGCCAGGAGTCGCTCATGGCTGGCGAGAAAGTGCATCTGACCGGGGCAAAGGAAACCTTGCTGATGACGCTGTACGGCAAGGCGCTGGAGAGCCGGCTGCCCCATTCGCTGCTTGGGGATCATTTCGCCGACGAGGCGGTGCACAAGATCGACTATGATTTCTCCAGGCTCAAGGTCGACGAGAATCTCGGCATCGGCCTGGCGATCCGGGCCAAGACGCTGGACGTTCGTGTCGAGGATTTTCTGGCGAGGAATCCCGGCGCCATCGTGCTGCATCTGGGCTGCGGGCTCGATACGCGCATCTTCCGTGTCGATCCGCCGCCAGGCGTGGACTGGTTCGACGTCGACTATCCCCAGGTCATCGAACTCAGGCGAAAACTTTACCCGTCCCGCGACCGTTATCATCTCATCGCTTCGTCGGTGACCGAGCCCGGCTGGCTGGCCGAAGTGCCCCGCAACCGCCCGGCCATCGTGGTGGCGGAAGGGCTGACGCCCTATCTTCCCGCAGACGAAGGGCTGCGCCTGGTTTCGCGGCTTGTCTCGCACCTTGCCGGCGGCGAGCTGATGTTCGACGCCTACAGCCGTTTCGGTCTGACGCTGCTTCGTCTCAATCCCACCATCAAGGCGACTGGCGCAGAGGTTCACTGGGCGATCGATGATCCGCACGAGCTGGAATTGGCGGTTCCGAAACTGCGGTTCGTCGAGGATATTTCCGCCTACATGCCCGAACACGCCGCCCGCATGGGCTGGTCCGCCAAACTCTTCGTTCGCCTGTGGAAACACATTCCGGCGCTGCGCAAGGTCGGCAGGCTTCTGCGCTATCGGTTCTAGAGCAATTCCAGGAAAAGTGTGAACGGTTTTCCGTCCGGAATTGCGTCAAAACAAAGAGCCGTTCAGCGAGCCTTGGCGGTCGCCAGCGCGCGCGAAAAGGCGGTGGCAAAGCTCTCGCGGGACTCGGGATCGAGAAAGCCGCCGATCGGCACGTTGCGGCCTTGGCCTTCGACCGTCATTTTGGTGATGCCGATCTCGGCGTGGCGGGCGACTGAAAACCGTGCCCAGAACGGGTTGAAGCGGTGGGCTTCCGATTTTCCCGAAGGGGCCGTCTTGCGGATGTCGAGCGTGGTACGCGAGACCGATACCTCCTCGCGGGCGCGGGCGGCGCGGTAGTTGACACGGAAGGCGATGTAGACGGCGACCACGTCGAGACCGAAGAAGCCAAATACCGGCCATGCGCCGCGCGACAGGAAGAACGCGCCGGTCGCCAGCCAGCCGAACGACAAAGCGCCCATCAGGACCAGGAAGCCCGTCCTGCCCAGCGACCGGTGCGGGGTCAGCAATGCGTGAAAGAAGGGCTCGTCAGCCTGGAACGAGGCGTTTGTGTCGCTCATGACAGGATATTATAGGAAGGAAATGGCGAGCCCCAAGTCCAAAGATTCTTCCATGCCCGAAAAAGACCTGCCAGCCGGACGACGTGACGGCTCGAACGCCAAGCCGCGCCCGCGGCCGGTGCGACGGACGTCACGCTACAGTCCGGCCGAAGTGCACGAGATCTTCCGCCGCTTTTCCGTCCAGCGGCCGGAGCCGAAGGGTGAGCTCGAACATGTCAACGCCTTTACGCTCTTGGTGGCGGTGGTGCTTTCGGCGCAGGCGACGGACGCCGGCGTCAACAAGGCGACAAGGGCCTTGTTCAAAGCCGCCGACACGCCGCGGACGATGCTGGCGCTGGGCGAGGCCAAGGTCGGCGATTACATCAGGACCATCGGTCTGTGGCGCAACAAGGCCAAGAACGTCATCGCGCTGTCGGAAGCGCTGATCCGTGACCATGGCGGGGAAGTGCCCGACAACCGCGACGAGCTGGTCAAGCTGCCGGGCGTCGGGCGCAAGACCGCCAATGTCGTGCTCAACATGGCCTTCGGCCAGCATACGATGGCGGTCGACACGCATATTTTCCGGATCGGCAACCGGCTCGGCCTGGCGCCCGGCAAGACACCCGAACAGGTCGAGCAAGGGCTGCTGAAGATCATCCCGGACGAATATATGCGCCATGCGCATCACTGGCTGATCCTGCATGGCCGCTATGTCTGCAAGGCGCGCAAGCCGGACTGCCCGGCCTGCGTCATCGCCGATATCTGTAAGGCGCAGGAGAAGACGACCAGCATTCCAGCGCCGTTGGTGCCGATCGCTCCGCTCGATCCGCTGGACGAGGTTCAAGCCCAAAGCTGACCGTGCTTCAACTCTCCTCCACGAACACCTCTTCGCGCTTCTTCTTGACCGAGGGCAGGAAGACGATGACGAGCACGGCCAGCGCCACCAGCAGCAGGCCGGCGCTGATCGGCCGCGTCACGAAGGTGCTGGGGTCGCCGCGCGACAGGATCATGGCGCGGCGCAGGTTTTCCTCGAGCAGCGGGCCGAGCACGAAGCCGAGCAGCAGGGGAGCCGGTTCGCAGCGCAGCTTGGTCAGGACATAGCCGAGCAGGCCGAAGAAGGCGACGGCATAGAGATCGAAAGCATTGGTGTTGACGCTGTAAACGCCGATCGAGCAGAACGCCATGATGATCGGGAAAAGCACGTAATAGGGGATAGTCAGGAGCTTCACCCAAAGGCCGATCAGCGGCAGGTTGAGGATGATCAGCATCAGATTGCCGATCCACATCGAGGCGATGACGCCCCAGAACAGCGCCGGCTGCTCGGTGGCGACATTGGGGCCGGGCACGATGCCCTGGATGATCATGGCGCCGATCATCAGCGCCATCACCGGATTGGCCGGAATGCCCAGCGTCAGCATCGGGATGAAGGAGGTCTGGGCGCCGGCATTGTTGGCCGATTCCGGTCCGGCGACGCCCGCGATGGCGCCCTTGCCGAATTCCTGCGGGGTTTTCGACACGCGTTTCTCGACCGTGTAGGAGGCAAAGGCCGCAAGCACCGCGCCGCCGCCGGGCAGGATGCCGAGCGCCGAACCGATGATGGTTCCGCGCACGATGGGTGCTGCCATACGCTTGAAGTCGTCGCGGGTCGGCATCAGGCCGGAGACCTTGCTGATCAGCACCGAGCGCTCATGCTCGTTTTCAAGATTGCGCAGGATCTCGGCGATGCCGAAGACGCCGACCGCCACCGCGACGAAATTCAGCCCGTCGGCATATTCGCGGATGCCGAGCGTGAAGCGCGGCGCGCCGGTGTAGATGTCGGTGCCGACGATGCCGAGCAGCAGGCCGAGCACGACCATCGCCAGCGCCTTGACGATCGAGCCGTGAGCAAGCGCGATGGAGGAGACAAGGCCGACGATCATCAACGAAAAATACTCCGCCGCGCCGAACCGCAGGGCTATCGCCGTCAACGGCGGGGCAAAGACGGCGACGAGGAAGGTCGACACCGTGCCGGCGAAGAACGAGCCGATCGCGGCGATCGCCAATGCCGCCCCGGCGCGGCCCTGGCGGGCCATCTGATAGCCGTCGATGGCGGTGACGGCCGACGAGGATTCGCCGGGCATGTTGATGAGAATGGCGGTGGTCGAGCCGCCATACTGGGCGCCGTAGTAAATGCCGGCGAGCATGATCAGGGAAGAAACCGGGTCGCCGATCTGGAAGGTGATCGGCAGCAGCATGGCGATGGTTGCGGTGGCGCCGATGCCGGGCAGGACGCCGATCAGCGTGCCGAGCAGGACGCCGATCAGGCAGAAACCGAGATTGGCCGGCGTCGAGGCGGTCGAAAAGCCGAGCGCGAGGTTGTTGAGCAAGTCCATGTCAGCGCCTCACAATGCCAGCCATGAGGGCAGCCAGGGGCCGAAGCGCTGGAAGGGCAGGCCGAGCGCGTAGCTGAAGACGAGGATCGAGAACAGCGTCAGGCCAGCCGACAGCACGAGCGCGGTGAGCGCCTTCATGCGGCAGCTGGCGAAAGCGGCGATCAGCGCCGTCAGGAAGATCGACGGCACGAAGCCGAGGCCGCGCACCGTCAGGCCGAAGAAGATCGGCGCCGGCAGGATGAACAACATGCCGCGCCACGCCATGGGGCCGATCGGCTCGTCCTCGACGCTTATCGCCTGGATCAGGATGATGGCGCCCAGCAGGATCAGCACGATCGCCAGGACCAGCGGGAAATAGCCCGGTCCCATGCGCAGCGCGGTACCGATTTCGAGGCTGAGCGACTGCAGCGCGAAAAACGCGCCGAAGAAGATGAACAGCGCGGCGCACAGGCCGTTGGTCCTGTCGATTGCGAAAGGTTTCATGGCGGTCCTTCCTGACCCTTGGAGCGGGCCTGCCGTTGCAGGTGAAAACGGATCGAAGCGAACGGGGCGCCGCTGGCGCCCGGTTCAAGCCATCAGTCGGCGTACTGGCCGGCGGCTTCGATGATCGGCTTCCAGCGCGCGATCTCGCTTTCCAGCTTTGCCTTCAGCGCCGCCGGCGTCGCGTCGGCCTCCGATGACGGCCTAGTGCCGAGTTCGGCGAAGCGGGCGATGACGTTCGGGTCCTTCAAGGCGACCTGGAGCGATTTCGACAGGCGGTCGGTGATCTCGGCCGGCGTGCCCTTCGGCGCATAGAGGCCGTGCCAGATGCCGACCTGCACCGCGGGGAGGCCTGCTTCGATCGTCGTCGGCACATCCTTCAGCACGTCGAGGCGCTCCGGCGAGGTGACGGCATAGGCCTTGATCGTGCCGCCCTGGATCTGCTTGGTGGTGTTGGTCGTCTGGTCGCACATGATGTCGACCTGGCCGCCGAGAAGATCGGTCATGGCCGGGCCGGTGCCCTTGTAGGGCACGGTGACCAGCGGCGTGCCGATGGCGCTCATGAACAGCATGCCGCACAGATGCGAGGCCGCACCGATGCCGGCATTGGCGACGGTGATGCTGTCCTTGTTGACCTTGGCGTAGTCGACAAGCCCTTTCAGATCGGTCGGCGGGAGTTCCTTGCGGCCGACGATGGTCATCGGCACTTCGGTCACCAGGCCGACATATTCAAAGGCGTTCAGCGTGTCGTAGGCGAGTTTTCTGTAGAGCGTGGCACTCGTCGCCATGCCGATATGATGGAGGAGCAGCGTGTAGCCGTCGGGATCGGCATTGGCGACGCGGCCCGCGCCGAGCGTACCGCCGGCGCCGCCGACATTCTCGACGATGACCTGCCGGCCGAGATCCTTCGACACGGCTTCCGCGACGAGCCGGGTGACGGTGTCGGTCGGACCGCCGGCCGCGAACGGCACGACAACGGTGATGGTGCGTTCGGGATAGGATTGTGCGTCGGCGGTGAACGAATAAAGCGTGAGGGCCGCAGCGGCGGCCAGAGCGGCAACAAATTTTCGCATCGTAATTCTCCTCCCGGGATATGAATAACCGCTGCGCGGAACTCCTCTCAATGCCGGCCGCGAATGAAACAACAACCAGCGCAGGCCAATAGATTGCAATCGGACTCAAATGGCAAACCGGGATATCCGCGGCAGCCGGCATGCAACGGATAGATGTTCGAGCCAGAAGGCCGGATCCGAAACGGTCGATCGTCGAGCGGGTTCGGCAAATGCCGATTGCGGACCTCTGTCCGCTCTCGTTCTATTCCAGATCTATTGGTAGCCGTAACCGCGCGCCATCGCCGCCGCGAACACCGGGATCAGCAGGAAGACGAAGGCCTCGGCGCGGATATACGTCTTTACCGAGGCCAGTTCGCCCGCCGGCACGGCGAAGGAGGGATTGGCGCTGGCCTGCCGGTTCCAGGAAATGAAGCGCACGGTCGGGATGATCGAAAGCAGGCCGACAATGCCGAATGCCGCCATCTTGGCCCAGAACATCCAGTTGTAGATGTAGAACTCCCATCCCTTGAGGCCCCAGAGGACACGGCCGATCCCGACGATGATGATGAGTGAGGCGATGATGCCATAGTGGCGGTCGATGCCGGCGAGTCGCTTGAGGGTTACGGCGGGCAGGTCGCCGCGGATCAGCACGAATTCGGCGCCGATGATCCCTGCCAGGGAAAACACCAGCAGATGATGGATAATGGCAAGCACAAGGTCGGTCGTGTCCATGTTTCTTCCTGGGTTGAGCACCAGCCCCGCGTCTGAAAAGGTCGCGCCGCAAATGTGCTGAATCAGCCTGCCGGGAAATTAACACCGTCGGGCAGAATTCCCATAGAAAGCTGCTCCCTGGTCATAGGCGGCGTTGACGCTCGGTCCAGGCACGTTAGGTTCGCAGGCATGACCGGACTGAAACGCCCCCTGAATCCGATGTCTGACCTGATCCACGCCGTCTTGACGGAACGCGGGCTGATGAGACTGCCTATGAGGCCCGGCCGGACTACCAGAAGAACGACTATCTCGGCTGGATTGCCCGCGCCAAGCGCCCGGACACCAGGCAGAAGCGGCTGACCAGATGCTGGACGAATTGCAACGTGGCGGTGTCTACATGAACATGGCCTGGCGCGGCTGAAGATCTGCTTCGGCCGCTGTTCTGGATGATGGCGCGTCTTCCGCTGGCCCTTGCACCGCAGGGGCAATTTGCTAAGCGCGGACAAGATCAGCAAGGCAAATCCAATGAACAACCGCAAAGTGACCGTCACTCCCGTCATCGAAACGCAGCGAACCATTCTGCGGGCACACCGGCTGGAGGATTTCGACGCCTATGCAACGATGTGGGGCGACCCCGCCGTCACCCGCTTCATCGGCGGCAAGCCGCGCACGCGCGAGGAAAGCTGGATGCGCTTCCTGCGTCATGCCGGCCTGTGGTCGCTGCTCGGCTACGGCTTCTGGGCGATCGAGGAGAAGGCGACGGGCCGCTTCGTCGGCGAGGCCGGGTTTCACGATCTGAAGCGCGACATGGAACCGTCGATCGAAGGCATTCCAGAGGCCGGATGGGCGCTGGCACCGGAAGTGCACGGGGCGGGCCTTGCCACAGAGGTCGTCGGCCGTGTGCTGGCCTGGGGCGAAGAAACCTTCGGACGGGTGAAAACCGTCTGCATCATCGATCCCGAGAATACCGCCTCGTTGAATGTCGCTGATAAGGTCGGCTATCGCGAGGTGTTGCGGACCACCTATCATGACGCGCCGACCGTGCTGCTGGAGCGGCTGTCCTGAACCTGGATTGCAGATCAGGTAGACTAGCCCGCCTTGCGGCGCAGCTTCCGCGCCAGATCGGCCCATGGATCGACGCTTTTGGCGGCCGGCGTGACGCCTCGGCCTAGCAGCACCGTCGAGGCATCGAACGGCGTCGGTCTGGCGATCCCATAGCCCTGGGCATAGTCGACGCCGATGGTCTTCAGCGCGGCGACGATACCGTCGCTCTCGACGAACTCGGCGATGGTACGCTTGCCCATGACCTTGCCGATGTGGTGGATCATCTCGACCATGGCGCGGTCGATGCGGTCGTCCAGCATGTCCTTGACGAAGCTGCCGTCGATCTTGAGGTAGTCGACCGGCAGGTGCTTCAGATACGCGAAGGACGACATGCCGGAGCCGAAATCGTCGAGCGCGAAGCGGCAGCCCAAGCCGCGCAGATCGGCAATGAAACGCATGGCGTTGGTGAGATTGGCGATAGCGCTGGTTTCGGTGATCTCCAGGCAGATCATGGCAGGCGAAATGCCATGGATGAGGAATTGCTCGCCCAGGAAGCCGAGAAAGCTTTCGTCGCCGAACGTCGCGCCGGAAAGATTGATGGCGCATGTTGCGATGGGCGGCGTGCGCGGATCGGCCTGCCGGGCGGCCAGGATGCGGAAGGTGTTGCGCACCACCCAGCGGTCGATCGACGGCATCAGGCCATAGCGCTCGGCCGCGGGAATGAAACTCTGCGGGGTGACGAAGCTGCCGTCTTCGTCGGTCAGCCGCAACAGGATCTCTATATGCGCTCCCACCTCGACGATGTCGTCGTTGAGCGGCCAGATTTCCTGCGCATGAAGCCGGAAACGGTCTTGCACCAGCGCGGCGTGCAGACGCTGCACCCAGGCCATCTCGCCGAAACGCTCGCGCAAGTCCACGTCGCCCTCGTTGTGGACCTGGACGCGGTTGCGGCCCTTGTCCTTGGCCATGTAGCAGGCGACGTCGGCGGCCCGCAGCGTTTCCGCGATCGTCACCTGCGCATTGGCGATCTCCACCATGCCGATACTGACGCTGGTGTTGAACGTCCTGCCATCCCAGGCGAAATGCAGATTCTGCACAGCCGCGCGCAGCCGTTCGGCGATGTCGCACGCTTCGTCGGCTTCACAATCGACGAGCAGCACGCCGAACTCGTCCCCGCCCAATCGTGCCAGCACGTCGCCCGGCCGCAATTCGCAGGTCAACAGCGCCGAGATCTGGCGCAGCAACTGGTCGCCCGCCGCATGGCCGCACGTATCGTTGACAAGCTTGAACTGATCGAGATCGAGATACATCAAGGCGTGCTGCCGGGGCTGGCCCTGCAATTCGACGATTGTCCTTTCCAGCCGGCTTTCGAAATCGCGCCGGTTGGCGAGCCCGGTCAACGCATCATGCGAGGCCTGCCACGAAAGCCGCTCGATGTAATCCTCTTCGCGCGTCATGTCGTGGAAGGCGAGCACGGCGCCGACGACCTCGCCGGAAACGAGCAACGGTGCGCCGGTCAATGCGACGGGAACAACGGAGCCGTCCGGCCGCTGCAGCAATTGTGGACGGGCGCTGGAACGGCGCGCTTCGCCGGCCAGGAGACGCTCGACCAACTGCGTTTCTTCAACGCCGGTGCCCTTGTCGATGAGGCGAAAGAATGCTGCGATGGGTTTGCCCCTTGCAGCGCCGAGCGGGCAGGCCAGCAGTTTCTCGGCAACCGCATTCATGTAGTCGAGCCGCCCGTCGCGGCCGGTGCTGACGACGGCCTGGCCGATCGAAGCCAGTGTTATCTGGGCGCGCTCGCGCTCGGCATTGAGCGCCAGCTGGAAGGCCTGGCGCTGCGCAAGGAGCTTGCGCGTGCGCCACACGGCAAGCAGGATCAACAATGCGGCAGTGACGAGATTGGCAAAGGTAAGCAGCATCTGGATGAAGCGCGATCCCTCGCCGAGACTGTCCGAGAAGGCCTTGGACAATGGAGTGACCTGACGATCGAGCCGATGAATTTCCGCCTTCCAGGCGCTGATCTCGGCTGTCGACGCCGGCCCCTTGCCGAGTGTCGCATGCATCGTATCGCCGAGCCGCTGGATGGCGAGGATCATTGTGTCGGCCGCCGCCCAGTGCCGAATAGCGGTATCGAGATAGCTGAACTTCCGGAAATTCTGGAACAGCCAGATCAGCCCGGCAACGTCGTCCGCGTGGTTTCTGCCTTGCAGAAAGCCTGTGCGCGCTGCCTCTGCATCGGGTTCGGGCTGCTCGAGCGCCAGGCGGGCCGAGCGGTCGGCAAGCGGAACGGCGATCGCTTCGCGATACTCGGTGAAGAACGCCTCATTGCCGGTATCCGCATAGAGGCTGAGGAAATAGATGGCGTGCTTTTGCCCCTTGGACCACTGGCTTTCCCCGCCGACATAGGCGCGAACCGCCGAAAGCGTGTACAGGCTGAGGCTGGCGACCAGCGCCTGGACGAGGACGACGGCGATGAACGGCCAGACGAGCCCGAGAAGACGGGGGCTGGCGTCCAGCGATGATGGCGTCTTCGAATTCACGGACGTGCCATGATCCTGTCAGCGCGTCTGTCCGACTGTTTCACCCGTCGGTTAAGACGATTCTCTGCCCCTCATGTCGCGCAAATGGCGACGACAACCGCTTATCACGAGGGACTTAACAGCCAATAAATAGCTCCGTTCGCTTTGAAGCCTTTTCTTGAGTTGGGTGACTGAATATTACGCAGCGTCAATTGACTGTTTGAACTTGAATCGGTTTGTATTCGAAGCTTATCAGTCCTTTTCGGCCTATAACCGCGCGGGTTAGGGCAGGGTCTCCGCTGCAAGACATGCCTGTTCGAGCATCGAGGCATCCTCGCCGAAGGCTCGAGTGGCGCGGGCCGCCGCCTCGAGCAGCGGCCGTTTCATGCGCTGAAGGAAGGCGGCATCGACGTGCGTGCTCGGCCCAGCCAGCGTCAAGGCGCCGAGCAGGACGCGTCCCGGTCCGAACACCGGTGCCGAGACGCCCGCCGTCTCGGGGTCCCGGTCGCCGACGGCGAGGCAGGTCCGGCGTATGGTCTCATAGGGCTCGCCCGCCTCGCCGGAAAATGCCGCAAGCACGCGTCCGCCCGAACCGACGAGCAAAGGCAACAGGTCGCCCTCGCGTATGGTGTAGCGGATCGGGTGCTTGGATTCGACGCGGTAGAGACAGGTGCGGACGTCGCCCGAGCGGAGATAGAAGGCAACACTCTCCCAGCTGTGCTCGGAAAGGTCGCGCATGATCGGCAGCAGGATGTCGACCGCCACGACCGAACGCTGATAGAGCGACCAGGCCGCACTGCTCGGCATCGCGCTGGGCGCTGCCGTCGACCATGGGCCGCAGGCGTCGTCGATCACCATCGCCCGCATGGCGGCAACCTGCGGTGTCGGCAATGCACTCGGCGACGTGCATGGCGGCGCCGGCGAACAGGCGCTGTCCTTCTACGGTAATATCGCCAAGGCGATCGATGGCGGGGCGGCGTTGGGGAAGGCGGTCTCGGCACGGCTCGACCGGTTCTTCGTCGAGGAAAGGGGTTATGTGCCAGGGCTCGGCCACCGCTTTCACCCGGTCGATCCGCGCGCACCGCGCCTGCCGGAACTGACCCGCGAATTTGCCGCGCGTGGAGTCGTCAATGGAGGGTTCGCCGACATCGCCGAGGCGATCGAGGCGGAGGTCGCACGCCGCAAGGGCAAGGGGATACCGCTCAACATCGATGGCGCCACGGCCGTCATCTATGCGAACTCGGCTTCCCGCCGCCGCTGACGCGCGGGCTCTTCGTGCTGTCACGTTCCGTCGGCATCCTGGCGCACGCCTGGGAACAGTCGCAGCAAAGCGAGCGCAACAAGGGGCCGCTGCCGCGCGAATGGTTGTGGGTCTATACCGGCATGCCGGTACGCCCTCTTCCCGAAAAGGGTGGTAGGAGCGGCTGAGGAATTGTCCTCAGGTTGCATCGGTCGGCGTGGGCTGGGGAAGTGTCAGGGTCTTCACCAGCGTCGAAAGATCCGGTTCGTCGATCAACATCGCCGCGTCGGCCGGCGTCAGCCATGCCCGCTGTCGCCGCTTGGCCTCCTGCCAGTTGGCCAGTTCCTCGGTCACTTCAAGCAGGTAGACGATGACATCGACATGGACAAAGCGGTTGGCCAGCCGCTTCCAGTAGGAATAGGTGCCGGCCGGGTGCTTCAGGGTCTTGCCAAGCACGCCGGCTTCTTCCATCGCCTCGATGGTGGCGGCCTTGCGTCCGTTCTTGCCTTTCATCGGCCATCCCTTGGGGACGATGAAGCGCCTCGTCGTTCTCGACGTGACCAGCATCACCTCGAAACTCCCATCCGCGGTCAAGCGAAAGGGGATCGCCGCCACCTGGCGGATTCTTTCCCCTTTCTTGGCCCGGCGTGCGGCCTTTTTCTTCGTGGTTTTCATCTGCAATAGTCCAGTCGGTCAGTGCCCCATAGCGTGACGCGGCGCCTTTGCAAACCCAAACTGCCGCAGGGGCACCCTCAAGGTCCCCTACCATGTAAGTCGGCTAAATAAAAGAAGCCCGCCTGTCAGCGGCAATTGCTCACGGCCGTGCTGCCGATGATCTGCGTCTGGCAGCCCGGCCTGACCCGTGGCACGACCGGCGGTGGCTGCTGGACGATCACGCGGTCCTGGTCGCGGTACTGCTGTTGCTGCTGCTGGAATTGCTGCCGCTGAATGCGGCTCTGCAAGGCCTGCAGATCGTTCTGCTGGATCGGCGCGTTGCTGTTGATCGCGGGATTGGCCACCTGCGCGGAAGCGTGCAGCGCAAAGCCGGCTAAAAAAGTAGCGGCCAGCACCGCCGACGCAAGTCTCATCAATAGTCGGCGCGCCGACATCGGCACATTCTTGCTAAAAATCCTGTTCATTCCCGCAATATAGGGTGTTTGTCCGGCGATGCCATGGCGGTCCATCGGTCGCCTTGAAATCAATCGTGACCCCGCCCTGTCCCGGCCATCCGGCCAGCGGCCACGGATTGCAGGCGACGCCAGCGCTGGAGACCGGCACGGACATCGCGCCAGCATCGCCTCTATCGAAGGCCCGGGGGCAGAGTTCTTCTCCAACACAAGGAGCGGAGATCGAAGGCCGCTTCGCGGTGGCGGAGAATCTGCCCGGCAACCTCGCATTGCACTTGACGGAAGCGATCGATTCGCCGCTCTATCGGGTCGGCGCCGGCCTAGAGCTGAATGGCGCCGGCATGTCCGCCAGGGACAATGGCGCCTTCGGGGAAACGGTCAAACAGAATGCAGTCAGCGCGCCTCTCAAGGTCAGTTTCCAGGCTGGCTCGAGGCGGAGCCGGGCGGGAGAGGTCTTGATGAGGAAATACGCGTATTTGGTTGCGATGCTGGGTGCGGCCTGCATCGCCGGTGTGCCGGCCGTGGCCGCGCAGACCAAAGGCGACAAGGTGGCGGCTCCGCCCGCCGCGGCCGATGCGCCACAACTGCCGGGCGGGGCATCGGCCTTGTCCGAAACCCATGGCGACTGGACGGTCAATTGCCAGATATCGGGCACGAACAAGGTCTGCAGCCTGTCGCACCAACAGTTCAACAAACAGAGCAACCAGCGGCTGCTGGCGATCGAGCTGTCGAGCAAGACCGGCGACGAGGCGACAGGCACTCTTGCCCTGCCGTTTGGGCTGGCGCTCGCCAAAGGCGTCACCCTGACCATCGATGACCAGAAGCTGGACGGCAGCCTGGCATTCAACACTTGCCAGGCCGTCGGCTGCCTGGTGCCGGTGGCGTTCGACGCCAATGTCACGCCGCTGCTCAAGAATGGCACGACGCTGAAGATCGACGCCTTCGCGGCGGATACGGGACAAGCGGTGAGCTTTTCCATTCCGCTCAACGGTTTCGGCGGCGCGCTCGCCCGCACGGCGGAGCTCTTGTCAAACTGACGGCTCAGTCCGGAATCAGATGCGCGGCGTCCAGCTGGCGTCGCGTGTAGTCTTTGATGTTCGCAATTCCCTAGGGAAGGCGCTGCGCGCTTTTCCAGGGAAAACCGCTCACACTTTTCCTGGAATTGCTCCAATACACGTCAAACGACGATCGTTTTCAGCCGCTCGGCAATGAGGGTGGCGAGCCGCGCCGCCACCTCGTCCTTGGTCATTTCGGGCCATTCCTCGACGCCGGCCTTCGACACGATCCGCACCCGGTTGCGATCGCCGCCCATGACGCCTGAAGGGCCGATGCCGCTTTCGTGCGACACATCGTTGGCGACGATCAGATCGGCGCCTTTCTTCGCGAGCTTGGCCTGGGCATTGCGCAAGAGATCCTGCGTCTCGGCGGCGAAGCCGACGACCAGGCCGGGTCGCTGGCTGTGATGGCCGACGCCGGCAAGGATGTCGGGGTTCTCGACCATGCGCAGCACCGGCGGTCCTTCGCCCGCCACCTTCTTGATCTTTTCGCCGGCCGAATTCTCGCTGCGCCAGTCGGCGACGGCGGCGACGAACACCGCGGCATCGGCGGGCAAAAGCTGTTCGACCGCATCGCGCATTTCCTGCGCACGTTCGACATGGATAGTCCTCACGCCAGCCGGGTCGGCGATGCTCACGGGACCGGAGACGAGGCGCACATCGGCGCCAAGCCTTGCCAACGCGGCGGCGATGGCGTGGCCCTGCTTGCCGGAGGAACGGTTGGCGATATAGCGCACCGGGTCGATCGGCTCATGCGTCGGGCCGGAGGTGACGATGATCCTACGCCCCGCCAGCGGCTTGGGGCCGGCATCGAGCAGCGCCTCGACCGCGGCGACGATCTCCAGCGGTTCAGCCATTCGGCCTTCACCGGCCTCGTTGCTTTCGGCCATCTCGCCCCTGGCAGGGCCGACGAAAGTGACGCCGTCCTTGCCCAAGGTCGCGCGGTTGCGGCGGGTGGCCGGATGCGACCACATTTTCGGATTCATCGCCGGCGCCATCAGTACCGGCTTGTCGGTGGCCAGCAGCACAGTGGAGGCCAGATCGTTGGCGTGACCATTGGCGAGCTTGGCCATCAGATCGGCGGTGGCGGGAGCCACGACCAGAAGATCGGCCTCCCTCGACAGCCTGATATGGCCGACATCGTGCTCGTCATTGCGGTCGAACAGTTCGGTGAAGACGTGGTCGGCCGACAGCGCGCCAACCGACAGCGTGGTGACGAATTCCTGCGCTGCGGCAGTCATCACCACCCTTACTGCCGCACCACGCTCGCGCAGCCGGCGGATCAGGTCCAGCGCCTTGTAGGCGGCGATGCCGCCACCGATGATAAGCAGGATGCGCTTGCCGGAAAGCGTGCCCCGCGGAAGGATCTTGCCCGCAGGGGCCGCAACCGCGGTCGCCGCACTGTGCATGCTGGTCAGTTCGCGCAAGGTGTTTTCGATCTGGTCGATGCGGCCGGATCCGATCTGGCCGTCGACGGCGGCCCGGATCATCACCCTGGCCTGCTCCTCCATGGAACGGTTGTTTTCCGCCGCCAATCGGCGCAGCAGCTCCTTGACCTCATCGTCAAGGTTGCGGATCGTGATGCTTGCCATGTGATTGCACTTTGCTCATGCCGGTCGAAGGCGATGATAGCAATGCAATCAATTTGCCGCAAGTTGCGGCTCAACCTTCGTTTTTCAGGTCTAAAGAATCTTCCATGCGATATAGACCAGCGTCAGCGCGATCACCCACAGCGCGACGCGGCCGGAGCGGCTGTAGCGCGCCTCGGCCTTGCCGACGGCACGCGCCGTGGTCTCGTCGAAACGCAGGCCGTGCTCGGCCATCAGGTCGATCTCGCGCGACAGCCGGTCGGTGCGGGCGGCAAGCTCCGGCGCCTGGCGGGCGAGCGTCAGCAGCGCCTTGGCGCCGTCGCGCGCATCGATCATCATGCTGCGGGGGCCAAGGTTTCCTGCGATCCAGCCGCCGACCACCGGCTCCGAGGTCTTCCACATGTTGAAGGCCGGATCGAGCGTGCGCGCCACGCCCTCGACCACGACCATGGTCTTCTGCAACAGGATCAGTTCCGGCCGCGTCGCCATGTCGAAGAGTTCGGTCACCTCGAACAGCAGCGTCAGCAGCTTGGCCATGGAAATGGTCTCGGCCGGCTGGCCGTGGATCGGCTCGCCGATGGCGCGGATCGCTTGCGCGAAGGCCGCGACATTGTGCTGGCGCGGCACGTAGCCGGCCTCGAAATGCACTTCGGCGACGCGCAGATAATCACGCATGATGAAGCCGTAGAGGATTTCGGCGAGGAAGCGGCGCTCCTTCTTGCCGAGACGTCCGGCAATGCCGAGATCGACGGCGACGATGGTGCCGTCCTCCTCGACGAACAGATTGCCCGGATGCATGTCGGCGTGGAAGAAGCCGTCGCGCAGCGTATGGCGCAGGAATGACTGGACGAGATTGGCGGCGATCGCCTTCAGATCGTGGCCGGCCTCCTCCAGGCCTGCGATGTTGTTCATCTTGACGCCGTCGACCCATTCCATGGTCAAAACGTCACGGCCGGTGCGCTCCCAGTCGACGGATGGCACGCGGAAGCCCGGATCGTCCTTGGTGTTCTCCCCAAGTTCGGAGAGCGCCGCCGCCTCGAGGCGCAAATCCATCTCGATCTTGGTTGTCTGCGCCAGCGTCTCGGTCACCTCGACAGGCCGCAGTCGGCGCGAGGAGGGGATGTATTTCTCCTGCAGGTGGGCGGCGAGGAAATAACTTTCGAGATCCTGGAAGAAGCGGCGGCGCACGCCGGGCCGGATGACCTTCACCGCGACCTTGGCGGCAGCGCCATCATGGATGGCTTCGGCGGCATGGACCTGGGCGATCGAAGCGGCGGCGACGGGGTCGCCGAACTCGGCGTAGAGATCACTCACCTTGCGCCCGAGCGAGGCTTCGATGGCCGCTACCGCCTCAGTTCTCGGGAAGGTGTGCATCTTGTCCTGCAACATGGCGAGATCGAGCGCCATGTCGTTGCCGACGACGTCGGGCCGCGTTGCCAGGAACTGGCCGAGCTTGACATAGGACGGGCCGAGCCGGACCACCGCCTTGGCCAGCCGGTCGCTGCGCTGATAGGCGAGCGCGCGGCGGCGGGTGAACAGCCGCGCCAGCCGCCAGCCGAATTTCGGCAGGCCGGAGAGTTCCTCGCCCGGCAGGGCGGCGATGACGCCCTCGCGCACCAGCACCCAACCGGCCCGTGCGAGCCTGAAACCGGCGCCGACGCTGCTCATGGCCGCACCAAGGCCGGTTCTTGAGACCGGCATGAGCCATATCGAGAATGGGAAATGCGGGCCAGCCTCAAAGCTTCCAGCCCGAATGAAGCGCGGCAATACCGCCGGAATAGTTGCGGAAGGAAACACGGTCGAAACCGGCGCGGGAAATCATTGCCGCGAAATTCTGCTGGTTGGGGAATTTCGCGATCGATTCAACCAGATAGGAATAGGGCTCGCCGTCGCCGGTAACCATCTTGCCGATCTTGGGGATGGCATTGAACGACCAGGCTTCATAGGCCTTGTCGAGCAACGGCATCTCGACCTCGGAAAATTCCAGGCACAGGAACCGGCCGCCGGGCTTCAACACGCGGAACGCTTCTGCGAGCGCGACATCGATGCGCGGCACGTTGCGGATGCCGAATGCGATGGTGTAGGCGTCGAAGGTGGCGTCGGTGAAGGGCAGTTCCTCGGCATTGGCCTCGACGAAATCGGTGTTGCCGGACAGGCCTTTCTTTTCGGCCCGGTCGCGGCCGACAGCGAGCATCGAGCCGTTGATGTCGAGCACGGTGGCGTGGGCGCTGCCATGGCTGGCATCGACGATGCGGAAGGCAATGTCGCCGGTGCCGCCGGCCACATCCAGGACCTTCCAGCCCGCCCGCTTCGGCGGATTGAGCCAGGTGACCATGGCATCCTTCCACAGCCGGTGCAGGCCGGCCGACATCAGGTCGTTCATCAGGTCGTAGCGATTGGCGACCTTGTGGAAAACATCGTTGACCAGGGACTGCTTCTCGCCTTCCCCCACACGCTTGAAACCATAGGAGGTTTCCATGCCGCCCGCGGCCGTGGTTCTCTCAACTGACATTTTTTTGATCCGTCATAAAACCGGCGGGACCATAGCCGATCGATGCTGTGGGCGCTATTGTTTAAGGCGCGGTGTTCAGCCGCGCTTCCAGGTGGTGGGTTTTCAAGACCTGGACTGACCGACGGGATGTTTGAATGCCTTTGAAAGCGGAACTGCACTGCCATATTGAAGGGGCAGCGGCGCCAGAGCTCGTCATCCGCCAGGCGCAGAAATACGGCGAGGATGCCTCGCCCTATATCCAGAACGGTTCCTTCGTCTGGCACGATTTTACGTCCTTCCTCGCGGCTTACGATTTTTCCGCCGATCTGTTCCGCACCGAAGAGGATTACGCGCGGCTGGCCGATCACTATCTGACCAGTCTTGCCCGCGATGGCGCCATCTATTCCGAAGTCTTCACCTCGCCGGACCATGCGACGAAAGCCGGGCTATCGCCCAAGGCCTATACCGATGCGCTGGGCGAAGGCATGCTGCGCGCCAAGGCCAAGACCGGCATTGAGGGCCGCATGATCGTCACCGGCGTGCGCCATGTCGGCGTGGAATCGATCGAACGGGCGGCACGCTTCGCGGCGCGCTGCGGGAATCCGCTGGTCACTGGCTTCGGCGTTGCCGGCGACGAACGCGTGGGCGAGATGGAGGACTATGTCAGGGCTTTCGAGATCGCGCGCGAGGCCGGGCTCGGCATCACCATCCATGCCGGCGAGCTGACGGGCTGGGAGACGGTCCAGGCGGCGCTTGACCATATCCGCCCCTCGCGCATCGGCCACGGCGTGCGCGCTATCGAGAACCCGGACCTTGTCCGGCGCATCGCCGACGAAGGCATCGTCCTGGAGTGCTGCCCCGGCTCCAACATCGCGCTCAAGGTGTTCGACAGTTTTGACGACCATCCGTTTCCCGCCTTGCAGGCGGCCGGCTGCAAGGTGACGCTCAACTCCGACGACCCGCCCTATTTCTGGACGTCGTTGAAGCGAGAATACGATATCGCGGCGGAGCATTTTGCGATGAACGAAAAGGCGCTTGCCGCCGTCACCAGAACCGCCATCGAAGCCGCCTTTGTCGACAGGAAGACCAAAGCGGCACTTCTAGCCCGGCTGAACGGCGCGGCGCGCTGATTTTCTTCCGACAAAGCTGTGGTCGATGGCGGCCAAGCGGTTCCTTGGCCGGTCCATAGTCGCTAGGGTCGTTCCAGCTGCCTGAAGCGCGTCCGCGCGCCGGGCGACACGCATCAGGAGAACATCATGAAGGGCGTCACCGTCGTCGACCATCCCCTTGTCCAGCACAAGCTGACCATCATGCGCAAGAAGGAGACGTCCACGGCCGGTTTCAGGCGGCTGTTGCGCGAGATATCGCTGCTGCTCGGCTACGAGGTCACGCGCAATCTCGAGCTGACGACGACAACGATCGAAACGCCGATCGAGACCATGGAAGCGCCGACGCTGGAGGGCAAGAAGCTGGTGTTCGCTTCGGTGCTGCGCGCCGGCAACGGGCTGCTGGAAGGCCTGCTCGACCTGGTGCCGGCGGCGCGCGTCGCCCATATCGGCCTCTATCGCGACCACGAGACGCTGGAGGCGGTCGAATATTTCTTCAAGGCGCCAAGCGATCTCGCCGACCGGCTGGTGATCGTCGTCGATCCGATGCTGGCGACGGCCAATTCGGCGATCGCGGCGATCGACAAACTGAAAGGGCGCGGCGCCACCAACATCCGCTTCCTCTGCCTTTTGGCGGCGCCCGAAGGCATCGAGCGTTTCACCAAGGCGCATCCGGACGTTCCGGTCTTCACGGCCTCTATCGACCGCCAGCTCAACGAGAAGGGCTACATCATGCCCGGCCTCGGCGACGCCGGCGACCGCATGTACGGGACGAAATAGCAGCAGGCCAAGTTGCCTCGTACTGTTTACCGAATATTTACGCAACGGCGCGGTTTTAGCCCCCGTTAAAGCGGCAAATACCATGCCGGGGCTAAACGATTGGCTCTCACGAAGGCCGATCCATGCTGCGCAAGCTTCTCATCCTTGGCGTTTTCGCCGGTACATCGGCATCGATACCGGTTGTGTATCAGTCGAACCCGCAAATCATCGAAAACCTGCTGAAATCGACGGCGACGAGCAAACCCGCGATCGAAACCCAACAGGACGTCAATCTGGCATCGGTGCCCGACAAGCCGGCGGCGCCGTTGGCGCTCGGCCGCAAGGTCGTCGTCACGGCGGACGAGCGCGGACACTTTTCGTCGGCCTTCAAGCTCAACGGACGTCAGGTCGACGCCATGATCGATACCGGCGCCACGCTGGTCGCCATCAACACCTCGACGGCACGCAGGATTGGCCTGTCGCTGAACCCTTCCGACTTCAGTCACGAGGTCAGCACCGCCAATGGCTCGATCAAGGCCGCCGTGGCAATGATCGACCGGCTGCAGATCGGCAGCATCACGGTCAATGACGTCCAGACCATCGTGCTCGACGACAAGGCGCTGCACATCAACCTGATCGGTATGAGCTTCCTCAATCGGCTTGGCAAATTCCAGGCCGAGAATGGCACGCTGCTGCTCGTTCAGTAGTCAGCCGCGCGGAAGTATCCGCCGGATGACCGACTTGTCGGCGGCCGGCTTTGACGGCCCAATCGCATAGGCCGAAACCACGGTGGCGGCGGCCGCCTCGGCACCGGAGGGCGAGCGGGCGTGGACCAGTGCCAGCGCGTCTCCGGCATGGACTTCCGCGCCTATGGGCAGCAGCCTGGTGATGCCGACGCTGGGGTCGATCTTGTCGTCAGGCCTCGTGCGCCCGCCGCCCAGGCCAACCACCGCAAGGCCGATGTCGCGGGTGGCGATGCCGGTGACGAAGCCGTCCGTCGTCGCCCTGACCGCGAATTCCGTGGCTGCCACGGCCAAATATTTTTCCGGCTTCTCGATGAAATCGGCGGGGCCGCCGAGCACCGCCACCATGCGGGCGAAGGTGGCGGCGGCGCGGCCGCTGGTGAGCGTCTCGGTGGCGCGCCGCAAGCCATCCTGGTTGGACGACACCAGTCCCGTCGACTGCAGCATTTCGGCGGCCAGCGCCAGCGTCACATCCTCCAGCCGCCGGTCGCGCAGACGGCCGGTGAGGAAATCGACGGCGCTGCGCACCTCGACGGCATTGCCGGCGGCCGAGGCCAGCGGTTCGTTCATGCCGGTGATCAGCGCCGAGACCTTCAGTCCGGCGCCGCTGGCGACCTCGACCAGGCTGTTGGCGAGCGCGGTCGCGTCGCGCGACTTCTCCATGAAGGCGCCATTGCCGACCTTGACGTCGAGCACCAGCGAGCCCAGACCGGCGGCCAGCTTCTTGGACAGGATCGAGGCGGTGATCAGCGGGACCGACTCCACGGTGCCGGTGACGTCGCGTATGGCATAGAGCCGGCGGTCGGCAGGCGCCAGATCGGCGGTCTGGCCGATGATGGCGCAGCCGGTTTCCAGCACCGCCTGGCGAAACAACGCGAGATCGGGCTGGGTGATGTAGCCGGGGATCGCATCCATCTTGTCCAGAGTGCCGCCGGTATGACCAAGGCCGCGGCCCGAAATCATCGGCACATAGGCGCCGCAGGCGGCGACGATCGGCGCCAGCATCAGCGAGACATTGTCGCCGACGCCACCGGTCGAATGCTTGTCGGTGACCGGGCCGGGCAGGTCCGACCAGTCGAGCACGTCGCCGGAATCGCGCATGGCCAGCGTCAACGCCACGGCCTCGTCGCGGTTCATGCCGTTGAAGAACACCGCCATGGCGAAAGCCGCGGCCTGGCCATCGGTGACGGCGCCCGAGGTCACGCCGCCGATGAAGGCAGCGATTTCACCGGCCGAGAGCCTGTGACCGTCTCGCTTGTGGCGGATGATTTCCTGCGGAAGCATCAGCTCTCCAGCAGTCCGTCGCGGAACACTCTGTGCAGGACCGTTGCCAGCCGCGACCCGCCGACCGGCGCCATGTCCTTGGTCTCCTGGTGCGAAAGCTCGGCTCCGGTCATGCCGGCCGCCAGATTGGTGATGACCGAACAGGCGGCGACGCGCAGGCCAAGGAAGCGGGCGAGAATGACTTCCGGAACGGTCGACATGCCGACGGCGTTGGCGCCCATGATGCGCGCCATGCGGATTTCGGCCGGCGTTTCGAAGCACGGGCCGGAAAACCACATATAGACGCCCTTGTGCAACGCGGTGCCGGTTGCCTTGGCGGCGCGTTCGATCGCCTTGCGGATGCCGGCATCATAGGCTTCGGTCAGGCCGACGAAGCGGCGGTCGCTGGGCTCGCCGATCAGCGGATTGCTGCCGGAGAAATTGATGTGGTCGGTGAGCATCATCACCGAGCCCGGCGGCATGTCCGGGTCGACCGAACCGGCGGCGTTGGTGAGGATCAGTTTGGTGATGCCGATGCCGGCGAGCACTTCCAGCACCGGGCGCATCGCCGCCGCGTTGCCGTGCTCGTAATAATGGGCGCGGCCGGACAGCATCAGCACCGGCTTGCCGGCAAACAGGCCCGCCACCACTTCGCCGGCATGGCCGCTGACGCCGCTTCTGGGAAAGCCGGGCAGGTCGGCATAGGGGACGCGGATCGGGTGCTCGATCCGGTCGACAAGGACACCGAGGCCCGATCCCAGCACCAGCGCCGTCGACGGCGCCAGGCCGTCCAGCCTTTCGATGAGATGGTCCACCGCCTTTTCGGTCATTGCAGCCCGCTCTTCATTTGAGCCAATTCCTCATTTCAAGATGTCGCCGCGGAAACCATAGGGCAGCATGTCACCCATGGTCACGGTCTCGGCCACGCCCGTATTGTCGCAGAGGTAGAGTTTTGTGTCCGGTTGGCAGAATTCGGCCAGCCGCTGGCGGCACCCGCCGCAGGGCGAGCATTTGGCCATGCGTTCGGCAAGGACGGCTATTTCGACGATCTTGCCGCCGCCGCCCATAATGTAGTGGCCGAGCGCGGTGGTCTCGGCGCACCAGCCTTCCGGATAGGAGGCGACTTCGATGTTGGCGCCGGTGAAGACGCGTCCGTCCTCGGTGCGCAAGGCCGCGCCCACCGGAAATTTCGAGTAGGGCGCATAGGCCTTGGCCATGGCGGCTCTGGCCGCTTCGAACAGATCATGCGACATTTCAGTTGTTCTCTCCGATGATCGTGTCCAAAACCCGGCGCGAGGCACGCGCCGGGCCCTCAACCCTTAAAGCGCGTCGCGTCGAAACGGATTCAGGCGATGCGCTTTAACTCTCTGTTTTATGCATGTCGTTCTCCCAAAACCGAGGTCACTTTTGGGCGACATGCATTAGCGTTCCTTGACATAGGGCACGCCGCCGGCACGCGGCGGGATGGCTTTGCCGATGAAGCCGGCGAGCAGGATGACGGTGAGGATATAGGGCAAGGCCTGCATGAACTGCACCGGCACCTTGCCGATGATCGGCAAGGGTGATCCCTGCAGGCGGATCGCCGCAGCGTCGAGGAAACCGAACAGCAGGCAAGCGAACATGGCGTTGACCGGCTTCCACTTGGCGAAGATCAGCGCTGCCAGCGCGATGTAGCCCTTGCCGGCGGTCATATCCTTCACGAAGCCGCCATTCTGCACCATCGACAGATAGGCGCCGGCGACGCCGGTGAGGATGCCGGTGCAGATCAGGGCGCGGTAGCGCAGCCAGGCGACCGAAATGCCGGCGGTGTCGACGGCGGCCGGGTTCTCGCCGACGGCGCGCAGCCTGAGGCCGAAGCGGGTGCGGAACAGCACCCACCAGGTGAACGGCACCATCAGGAAGGCGAGGTAGACCAGCAGCGAATGGCCCGAGATCAGTTCCGCATAGATCGGCCCGATGATCGGCACGTCCCTGACCGCCTCGGCGCCGGGCCAGACAATCGCGTCGAACCGTTCGCCCGGCTGCAGCGCCGGCGTGCGCCCGCCCTGCTGGAACCAGGCCTGACCGAGGATGATGGTCGAACCGGCGGCGATGAAATTGATCGCCACGCCGGAAACGATCTGGTTGCCGCGGTGGGTGATCGAGGCGAAGCCGTGCACCATGGCGAAGGCGACCGAAATCAGGATCGCCATGCCGAGGCCGATAAAGGCCGAATGGAACACGGAAGCTGCGGCGGCGCCGGCGAAGGCGCCGACCAGCATCTTGCCTTCCAGCCCGATGTCGAAGATGCCGGAGCGCTCGGAAAAGAGGCCGGCGAGGCAGGCGAGCAGCAATGGCACCGACAAGCGGATGGTCGAGTCCAATATCTGCACGATGGCGATAAAGACATCCATCTCAGGCGCCCTTTCCCTTGACCGCTTCCATGCCGACCGATCTCGGACTGAACGAGGCGAACAGCGCCTGGATGTAAGGCCTGAACATGTGTTCGAGTGCGCCGGCGAACAGGATCACCAGGCCCTGGATGATGACGATCATGTCGCGACTGATCGCCGGCATTTCGAAGGCGAGTTCGGCGCCGCCCTGATAGAGCATGCCGAACAGGACCGCCGCCAGCACGATGCCGACCGGATGCAGGCGCCCCATCAGCGCCACGGCGATGCCGACGAAGCCGGCGCCGGAGACGAAGTCGATCGCGACATTGTGCTGGTCGCCCATCACAGGATTGAGCGCCATCATGCCGGCCAGCGCGCCCGAGATCATCATCGCGGTGATGATGATGCGGGTTTCCGAAATGCCGGCATAGCGCGCCGCCTTGGGGCTATGGCCATAGGTGCGCATCTCATAGCCGAGCTTGGTGCGCCAGATCAGCAGCCAGACCAGGAAGGCCATGAGCAGCGCCAGCAGGAAGGTGACGTTGAGCGGCGCCGAGCGGATCTTGGCGCCGAACAGCTCGATGATCCAGTTGAGTTTCGGCAGTTCGGCGCCGGCAAGGAAGTTGCGGGTCTGCGGTGCCTGCGACCCCGCCGGCTTCAGCGGTCCGACCAGCAGATAGACCATGATCGAGGCGGCGATGAAGTTGAACATGATGGTGGTGATGACGATGTGCGAGCCGCGCCTGGCCTGCAGATAGGCGGGGATCAGCGCCCACAAAGCGCCCACAAGCGCAGAAGCGACGATGGCCATCGGAAATGTCAGCCACCAGGGCAGCACGCTGTCGAAGGACAGGCAGACGATGGCGATGCCCAGGCCCGCAATATAGGCCTGTCCCTCGGTGCCAATGTTGAACAGGCCGCAATGCGCCGCCACCGCCACCGAAAGCCCGGTGAAGATGAAGGTGGTGGCATAGAAGAGGGTGAAGGCGATGCCCGTTCCCTTGCCGAAGGCGCCCTCGACCAGGATGACGGCGGCGCGGAACGGGTTCTCGCCGACCAGAAGCACGACGAAGCCGGCGACGATGAAGGCCACCGCCAGGTTGATCAGTGGGATCAGCCCATAATCGGCCCAGGCCGGCAGTTTGGCGTATGGCGTGCTCAAAGTGCTGCCTCCTGGCGCTCGACGCCCGCCATCAGCAGGCCAAGCTCGCCCTCGGTCGCTTCCGGACCGCGCTCACCGACGATGCGGCCGGCAAACATCACGAGGATGCGGTCGGAGAGCGAACGGATCTCGTCGAGTTCGACCGAGACCACCAGCACCGCCTTGCCCTGGTCGCGCATGGCGATCAGGCGCTTGTGGATGAATTCGATGGCGCCGACGTCGACGCCGCGCGTCGGCTGGCCGACGATCAGCACACCCGGATCCTGTTCCATCTCCCGCGCCAGGACGATCTTCTGCTGGTTGCCGCCGGAGAAGTTCGCCGTCTTCAGGCGCGGATTGCCAGGCCGGATATCGTATTTCTCGATCTTGTCCTTGGCGTCGGCCATGATGGCATCGACGTTGAGGAACGGCCCTTTGAGATAGCGAGGGTCGTCGTGATAGCCGAGGATGGAATTCTCGTTCTCCTCGAAGGCCAGCACCAGCCCGACATGATGGCGATCCTCCGGCACGTGCGCCAGCCCTCGGTCGCGCAATTCGCCGGGGTCGGCGGCACCCGTCAGGTCGATCGGCTTGCCGTCGAGCATGACCGAGCCTGAAACGGCATGCCTGATGCCGGAAATCGCCTCGAGCAGCTCGGATTGGCCGTTGCCGGCGACGCCGGCGATGCCGACGATCTCGCCGGCGCGCAGGTCGAAGGAGATATCGTCGACCATGGTGACGCCACGCGAATCCTTCACCGTCAGGTTCTTGACCGCGAGCTTGACGGCGCCGGCTTCCGCTTCGCCCTTTTCGACCCTCAAAAGCACGCGCCGCCCGACCATCAGTTCGGCCAGTTCGCCCACCGTCGTCTTGCTGGTTTCGCGCGTCGCCACCATCGTGCCCTGGCGCATGACCGAGACATTGTCGGTGATGGCCATGATCTCGCGCAGCTTGTGGGTGATCAGCACCACCGTCTTACCCTGTTCCTTCAATTGTTTGAGGATGCGGAAGAGATGGTCGGCTTCGGCCGGCGTCAAGACGCCCGTCGGCTCGTCGAGAATGAGGATCTCGGCGCCGCGATAGAGCGCCTTGAGGATTTCGACGCGCTGCTGCAGGCCGACCGGCAGTTCCTCGATGATGGCGTCGGGGTCGACTTCGAGCCCATATTCCCTTTCGAGGCGGTCGAGTTCGGAGCGCGCCTTGGCGATGCTGCTTTTCAAGAGGGCATCGCTTTCGGCGCCGAGAATGATGTTTTCCAGCACCGAGAAATTGTCGACCAGCATGAAATGCTGGTGCACCATGCCGATGCCGAGCGCGATCGCGTCATTGGGGGTCTTGATCGATGCCGGCTTGCCGCCGACATGGATTTCGCCGCTGTCGGCCTGGTAGAATCCGTAGAGGATCGACATCAGCGTCGACTTACCGGCGCCGTTCTCGCCGACGATGCCGTGGATGGTGCCGCGCGCGATCTCCAGATTGATGTCGCGGTTGGCGCGTACGGCGCCAAAACTCTTGTTGATGCCGATCAGTTCGATTGCGGCTTGCGCCATGCAGCCAGTCCCACTCTTATTTTTTTATCGCTTGGTCAAAATGCCTAGCATGACGCCCGGCCCGTGCCAATTGGCCGGAGCAGTATCCACTCTCGGCAAATCCCGGTGCGCTTGTCAATTTCCAACGTGTCCGCAGGCTTCATATTCGCTAATATGACGGCGTCGAAATTCGCATCACGACGCAAGGCATTGTGGTGCAAGATCAGGGACTGCGAATGAACATGCCCGCCGACCGGCTGACGACGCTGGAAATCCGCGCCGCCGAGCAGGAAAGGACCATCGAGGAACTGTCGGGACAGATCGCCGAGCAGTGGACGGTGATCGAGCGCATGCAGCGCAAGCTCGACGCGCTGACCGATCGCTTCCTGGCACTGGAGGAGCAGGCGGCGCCCGACGTGCCGGTGACCAAGCCGCCGCATTGGTGAGGACGAGGGGAGGGAACAAGCCATGGTCGGTGAAAGGGATCGTATCGCGCGAGCCGGCGACTACGTGCTCGGCCTGATGAACGATACCGATCGCGAACGGGCCGAGCGCGATCTGGAGATAGACCCTGCCTTCCGCGACGCCGTGCTGCAGCTTGCCGAACGCATGCATGTGTTTGATCGTGCCGAAAAGCCTGCCTTGCCTGCCAATCATTGGACGCTGGTGACGCAACGCCTCGCCGAATTGCCACAGATGCGCAGCGTTGGGCTCGGCAATGATGCCAAACCGCAGACGGTGATCCGAAGCCTGTCCCGGTCACCATACGGCGTTGGCGTGCATTCGCTTGGCGGCCGGCGCGGATTTGTCGTCGCCGTCGTGCTGATAGTGGTCTTCGCGCTCGGCTATTTCGTCGGAAAACTATAGGCCGACGCAGAACCGCCGGGCTTTCACCCGGCGGTTCGCAAATCAGTCTCTGCCGATCAATAAGGGCAGGCGTTGTCTGCCGTGTAGTCGTGCACCTGGATCTTGCCGGAGATGATGTCGGCCTTGGCCTTCTCGACCGCCGCCTTCATCTCGTCCGTCACCAGCGCCTTGTTGTTGTCGTCCATGGCGTAGTCGACGCCGCCTTCCTTGAGGCCGAGATTCTCGACGCCACCCTTGAAGGTGCCGTTCTTGCCATCCATGAAGGCGGTGTAGACGGCAATGTCGACGCGCTTCATCATCGAGGTCAGCACCTTGCCGGGCTGCAGGCCGTTCTGGTTGGAATCGACGCCGATGCCGAGCTTGCCGGCATCAGCCGCCGCCTGCAGCACGCCGACGCCGGTGCCGCCGGCCGCGGCGTAGACCACGTCGGCGCCCTGGTCGATCTGCGTCTTGGCGATCTCGCCGCCCTTGGCCGGATCGTTCCAGGCGGCCGGGGTGTCGCCGGTCATGTTCTGAATGACGTCGGTAGCGCCGGCCGACTTGGCGCCGCCGACATAGCCGCATTCGAACTTGCGGATGAGCGGGATGTCCATGCCGCCGATAAAGGCAACCTTCTTGGTCTTCGAGGCCATCGCCGCCATGATGCCGACGAGATAGGAACCCTCGTTTTCCTTGAACACCAGCGAGCGGACATTGGGCATATCGACGGCATCGTCGATGATGGCGAAGTTGAGGTCGGGATAATCTTTCGCGACCGCTTTCAGCGCATCTTCCCAGGCAAAGCCCGCCATGACGATCGGGTTGTGGCCGTCCTCGGCGAAGCGGCGCAGCGCCTGCTCGCGCTGCGAGGCGTTGGACACTTCGAACTCGACATAGGGCGTGCCGGTCTCGGTCTTGAACTTCTCGGCGCCATGGAAGGCAGCCTCGTTGAAGGATTTGTCGAACTTGCCGCCCAGATCATAGAGGATGGCCGGCTGGACATCCGCGGCGAAAGCCGGAAGAACCATTGCGGTTGCGGCCAGGAGGCCGAGAACGATACGTTTCATGTGATCCACACCCTGTCGGTTATTTTTTCCGTTACGCCCCGCCTGCCTGCCCGGTTCTGCGGCCGGCATGCGACGTCAGCCAGGAGTGTATTCCCCTCCCGCTCGGCGGCAATCTGGCACGGCCCGAAACAAAATTCACGCGGAATTTTGACCTTTTGGAAAAGCGTGCCGGGGCAGGCCGCGCCGCAGCTCGATCTTGCCTGGCGAACCTTTGCCGATCAGTTGGCGGCGAATTGGCCGGTGCGCCGCTGGCGCCTGTAGCCGATGGCGTAGAGCAGGAAGGCCAGCACCGCGAACACGGCAAATCCCGGCTGGTCGAGCACCCAGGCGATGGCGCCATCCCACAAAAGCGGGCTGGCCTTGGCGCGGACGAAGGTTTCGAAGGCCGCCCGCGTTTCCGGCGACACCGCCAGCCAGCTGGCATTGAGCGGGGTCAGCACAAGCGCCGAAGCCGCCACCGTGCGCGTCGTGTCGAGCACCGCCATGATGACGGAGACCGACAGCGCGACCATCGCGGCAAGGCGGAAAATGAAGCGAAACATCCAGGTTCTCCCCCGGCCGATCCTGGATGCTTTCCCAAGGGATCTCCGGCACGTGTCCCGAAACGAGAAATAGAATTTGTCTGGCCCGCCCGCAACCGCGATACGCGAATTTGAAGGCCGCGCATTTCGTCCCTATGCCACAGGCTTGCGCCTGCGCCGATGGACGAGCCAGACGGCGAGAATGCCGCCGCCAATGGCGCCGACCACCAGCCCGGCCAGGCCGATGAAGGCGGCGAAATAGCCGCAGCCGCCCTCGAAGCAACTCACCTCGGCGACATCGGCGATCACCGAGCCGGCGAAGAAGCCGGCCAGTGCACCGATGACGGCGCCCAGAATGATGCCGAGCAAGGCGGCGATGATGGAAACGAAGACCGGCGGCGCTTCGGTTTGCGGCCTGGCGTAGACGGTCCCGGCGCCGGAGCCGGGGCGCAACAGGTAGATGCAAAGCAGGCCGATGCCGATCTCGATGGCGGTGATGCCGAGGCTCCTGGCGGAGAAGACGAATTCCGGCACGGTCAGCACATAGGCCTGTCTCGCCAGCACCCAGACGATGGTGGCAATCTGCCAGATGGTGAAATGGCGGGGGAAACGCCTCGAACGGCCAAAGGCGAGACCGAGCAGGTAAAGCCCCCACAGGATGGTGATGACATTGGCGACGAGCCCGCCAACGAGGAAATAGAAGATCTTGTCGGGCAGGCCGGAATTGCCGACCAGCCACCATGCCGACGCCAGGCCATAGACCGACCACGCCATGACGAAGATGAGCCAGCCCACCGGGACGTAAAAAAGGTCGCCGCCCGGGCGGCCGGCCGGCGCCTGCCTACTCGGTTGTTCGCTGCTCGATGTCATGTCCGGACGATGCCCCCGCAAAGCCTCTGCCTCACTCGACAGGTGGCCGGCGGCGAAGTCAAGCGCGACGGGTCTTGCGGCCTTGCCTGTGCACATCATTCGGCGCCGGCGCCCCGGGAAACCGGTGCGAGGGCGGCCCCGCGAACCGCCATGTGGCCGGGCAAAGCGAATAGAGCGCCGTTATGGCTTGGCATTCGGCGCGGGATCGACTAGATGAGCCCCGCGCCTGTTGCTTCGACGGCTCAGGTGCCGGGGAAGGATGTCCGCTGGTTGGGCGGCATCCATGGCGCGGGCATTCCGCGCCGCTGCCCCAAGGAGATGCATCTCCCCAACCCGCGCGGCGAAACCGGCCGGCGCGAAGGCACGGACGGAGAGGTGGCCGAGTGGTTGAAGGCGCACGCCTGGAAAGTGTGTTTACGGGAGACCGTAACGCGGGTTCGAATCCCGCTCTCTCCGCCATTCCACAGAATAGCTGTATTTCTGTAGCAAAATCAGTATCTTGGCTGGCCGGCTGCTGGCGGATTAGACCAATCACTTAGACCAATCTGGCATCATTCCTCAAGCGGCCTTCCTCACGCCCTCGACGTGCCACTGCAGGGCCTGCCAAGGGTCATCGTCAAGCAACCGCACCGCCTCGGCGTAGGCTTCACCCTCGCCACAGCTTTACTTAATCCCCGACCTCCACACGAGTTGCCGTTCCCCTACGGCTGGGTAGCGTTCGGAAGCTGCGCACGGTATGTTCGCTCTCCGCAGATATTTTGAGGCGCCCTATGCCACTTCCGATATTTCTTTTTGCTGTCACGCCGGTCGCCATATTTATATATTTCAGTCTATTAGATATCGTAACAAATAGGTGGCGAAACACCGAGAGAAAGCTCCTTCTATACGTCTATTTGGCGCTTCATATAGGCGTCATTATTGGGGTAATTGTATCCATATTCGAGTTATATATTAAAGATTGACTGTTGTCTGAGGCTTCTCACTCAGCCGCGATGGTAGGTTTGTCAACGATATGATCGCTCTTAGCGGCTCGCCAGTGGAGCGATTTCTCCCCGGAAGCCCTGCCCCGCTACACCTCTTGGGGCGATGCAACGGGGGCAGGGAAAGGCGTCAGTCAGTGAAGGCTGTGCCGGTCTTCCGGGCGGCTGCTATCGCTTGGGCGTGCCCGTGGAAGACGTGCCACTCACCCTTGGCCGCAGCCCTGCGCAGCGCCGGGAAGTCAGCCTCGTCGACATGCTCAAAGTATGTCGCCAGCGTCAGCCCATGCTGCCGCAGAATGTTCCTGTCCAGATGCTGGCTGAATCCAGCCTCGACAACAGCCGCCTCCACCTCCTCGATCCCGAAAGCTTCCCCGGTCGGGATTTCTCCGGTCTCCGGCAAACCAATGATTGTTCGGTTGGCGGATGGTGGCGAACGCTTGTGCCGGCTCCGGGCAAGGTTGCATAGTCCAACAAGGCGACTCAGCGTGCTGTGCGCATCGGCTCGGAGCAATCGTGATTGGACTTTATGACATCTGGCCCGCTTTCGTGGTCGTCGCGCTGCTTTGGCCGCTTGCGGGCATGCCGCTGTTTCAGCGGGTAGGTTTCGAATCGAACTCCTCCAGGGTGCGGGCAATAGACGGAATGCGAGGCTATCTGGCGCTTGCCGTCGTGCTTCACCACGCCGTCATCTACCATGAAATGCTGGCGACCGGCGCATGGAAGTATCCGCCTTCGGCTTTCTATGGCCCACTGGGACAGGTGGGCGTATCCTTGTTCTTTATCATCTCCGCCTATCTGTTCTGGGGGAAACTGCTGTCGGCAAAGTCCTCCGTGGATTTTCCGACCCTGTTCCTCAAGCGGGCTTTCAGGATCGGGCCGCTCTATGTTCTGGCCGTCGGTACGGCGATGGCTTTGGAGGTCGCCGATGGCGCGATCGACTATTCGGCCTTCGCGACCTACGAGCGGGCATTTTTCAATCTGCTGTTCGGTGTCTTCGGCTATGTCCCGCTTTCGAGTTCCCGCGTCTGCGTATTGGCCTGCGTAACCTGGACCTTGCCCTATGAATGGCTGTTGTATTTCAGCCTGCCGATCGCGGCGATATTCAGCCGGCATCCGGTGGCCCGCATGGGCTTGCCAGCCTTTCTCCTGGCGTTTTCAATTCTCATGTCAGTGAACGGGGGCCGCCCCGCCTACGGCTTTCTGGGGCTTTTCGCGGGCGGAATGTTGTGCGCAACGCTTGAAGCGCAAGGCCTGCTGGTGAAGTGGCATCGGCATGCCTTGTCCGCCGCCGCCCTGGTGATGCTGGTGTGTATCTTCGCCGTTTATAAGACTGCCTACGCGCCGGGGCCGATGCTGCTATGCATTGCCACCTTCTTCCTGGTGGTGACGGGCGCTGATTTCTTTGGTCTGCTGACGGCCTCCCGCTCAGTGCGGCTGGGCGAGATCAGCTTTGGCATCTATCTCTTGCAAGGGCTTGCCTTCGTCTCGACGTTCTCCATCGCCCCCCTGCGGGCCTTCGCCATGGACAATGCCGCCCAATATTGGCTCGTGATATTGATTGCGATGGTGCTTCTGGTCCTCATGGCGCTGGTCGCGCACCTTGTGATCGAAAAGCCGGGCGTCTCGCTGGGAAACCGTCTTGCGGCAGTTCTTCGCCTGTCGACGCAGCGCGAGGTGCGTGAGACGACAGCCGCTGACGCAGCGCAGCCCTGGCGCACCGCGGACGTCTCACAAGACAGTCTGCAGGCCGCGCACAACGCCCAAGAGCGATGATTTCCGGGCCATTCGAACGCTGTTTGGCCTGGGCTGACGCGAACGATGCGGGCATCGCGATCAGAGCACGACCGCCGCATTTCATATGAAATGCTCCCGGCCCGGAACCTCTTGGCCCGCAGCGCGTTTCAAGCGTCCCGTCCGTGGACCAGCCCGGATATTTCTCCTGGCGCTGCTATAATCAGGAGCCTGCTTCATGCACGACAAGCTGTTTCATTCACCGGTCGCACTGACCGTCGGCCTTGGCTTCAAGCGCGAGATTGCCTCGCTGGCCGAAATGCACGATTTCCTGACCGATTGGACGACCTCGCGCCGTGGCCCCCTCCATCGCAATGCCGTGGAGGCGTGCGGCCTTGCGCTGGAAGGCTGTATCACCAGGGACGAGGCGCGCCATGCGCTCGTCGAGTTCGCACAAGCAACCGGCATCCTCTGGCCCGAAGTCGAGCCGGACATCGTGGCGCGCGCCGTCGCGCGCGGCTATGGCGGCTACGCCGCCTGAGTTTGAGGCCACCTCCCGTCGTGGCGGCTAACGCCGTCACCACCGAAAGCCCGGCTTGGCCTTCCCGAGCCGGGCTTCGCTTTGTTGCAAGGCGATCACAAGGATCGCCGTCATCTGCCGATGATGTTTTGCCCAACGGTGTAGGCGATCAACCTTTCGAAGGCGCGCGCCGACGCGTCGGCTTGGGCCTCGTCGGATCGGGCTCTTGCGATGACTGCGCTGCGAGGCGCAGCTCTCTCAATCTGGCTGTCTTCGCTTCGCGGGCCGCCCGCTCGGCGTCGAGTACGATCTGCGATTCACGCTTGGCGCGCTCATCGCGCTGAGTGTCGACTTTTGCACGGACCATGTGCTGCTAACTCCATTACGAACCAGCGTTGATTTGGAACAAATCGCCGCCTCCATCATCTTCCGGCCCCGCATGGTGCAGCGTTGCGGCGGGGGCGGCGATTACAAATGATGGTTGGAAGGCTTTTGTCATCGATGTTCCGGGATAGAGGTGTCAGTCACACCAACCTGACGAGACGACGAGCGACGCCTCGAATATCTGGTGTCCCTCCTCGTCGCGTACCTTGACGGTGATGGCGGTGTGGCCGTTTTCGATGATCTCGTCGCGGACGATGTCGGGCAGAATGCGGATCGCTTCGCGCCGTAGGCGTTCGCGCGTCTCGAAGACCTGGCCGTCATCATCGACCGTCAGACCGTCGCCATTGTAGAGGTCAAGATAATATCGAGGCATGATGGGCTGAACCTCAGACTGATGAGATGGCGAAATATTCAACCGACAATTCGCGGACCAACCAGTTGTTCCGTCAGAGGGGCATTTGCCGCGGAACAAGCAGGCGCTAACAAATGTTAATGCTTAGCAGCGGCCAACGGCGTATGCAGCCGAAGCCGCCTTTGCTTCCGACAGAACAAGATGGCGATCGGCTGTCGAAGCCCTTTCGCCGGAGATTGCGGTGCTTGAATCCCTCTATCTGAACCTGGGGCAGCATGACGCGCTGTCAGACGCCGAGAAGGCGCTGCTCGCCGGCGCCATGACGTTCGAGAGGCATTTCGCCACCGGCCAGGACATCGTCGCATCGGGGGCGCGGCCGACTTATTCGACGCTGATCCTCGACGGGCTGGCGGCGCGCTACAAGGTGCTGGAGAATGGCGGCCGGCAGTTCACCTCATTGCAGGTGTCCGGCGATTTCGTCGATCTCCACGCTTTCCTGCTGAAGACCATGGATCACGGCATCGTCGCTCTGTCGCCCTGTCATGTCATGTTCGCGGACCATAGCCGGCTTCGCGCCATCACCGAGCAGGCGCCGCACCTGACCCGGCTGTTGTGGCTGGACACGCTGGTCGACGGCGCCATCCACCGCGAGTGGATCGTCGCCATGGGGCGGCGCTCCAAGACCTCGCATCTGGCCCATCTCGTCTGTGAACTCTTCGTGCGGCTGCAGGTGGTGCAGCGGACCAGCGGCATGAGCTTTCACCTGCCGCTCTCGCAGGTTGAACTGGCCGATGTGCTAGGCTTGTCGGTGGTGCACATGAACCGGGTTATCGGCGCCTTGCGCAAGGTCGGGGTCGTCAACTGGGCAAACCACACGGTGACCATTCTCGACTGGCACCGGCTGCAGGAAATCGCCGAGTTCGATCCCACCTATCTCAGCATGATGCGGGAGCCGCGTTAGTTTATTCCAGACGCGGCTCCCCGATCCTGTGGGCGAGACGTTCAAGCCGCTTCGGCTGCTACGTTGACCGCCGTCTCCGCGATCTTGGTCAGGGCCTCGTCCGTGGCCTTCTCTTCCTTCAGCGTTGCTTCGAGAAGCGTCACGGCTTCGTTCAGGCCGAGTTCACCGCCCCACGTCCTCAGCGTGCCATAGCGTGAGATCTCGTAGTGCTCGACCGCCTGCGCGGCGGCCAGCAGACCGGCATCGAGCGCGGGAGATCCCTTGTACTCCTCCATGATCTCGGCGCCTTCCTCGGTGATACCCATGATCGCCGCACAGGTCTTGCCGACCGGCTTCTTGCCGATCACGCCGAAGACTTTCTCCAGTCTGGCGACGTGGCCCTCGGTCTCGGTGCGGTGCTTTTCGAAGGCGGCCTTCAGCTCGGCGCTTTGCGCGGCCTTGGCCATTTTCGGCAGTGTCGCCAATATCTTCTTTTCGGCGAAATAGATGTCCTTCAGCGTGTCATGAAACAGGTCGTCGAGCATTTTCTGCTTTGCCATCGTCATATCCTCTGATGCGTGAACCCTCAGGTCGACAATCTCCCGCAGATTGATTCGTTCCATCCGCGCCGCATAGCGCGGTCGAGCGGTCCAACCCGATAAATCCTCATGGGGACGCCATCTCCCCCGACACCGACGGCCGGCAAAAATCTTTATAAAATTCCTATTTCTTTCCGCCCCGCGCCGTCTCGAACCTTTATGGCGATCGGCTCCATATTCCGCATGGGAAAAACGTCGGACGCCGCCAATAGGAATGCGGCGCGCCGTTTTCACGTAATTGCAGGCCTGCTCCGGCAGCTGCCGAGTAGAAAAATCAAAGCAAGGAACAAGCACAATGGACATTATTGTTCTCGGGATAGGGGTTTTGTTTTTTGCCCTGTCCTTGGTCTACATCAAAGCCTGCGACATTCTTTAAGCCGGAGGATCGAAACATGTTTCTCGACTATATTCTCGGTGGCGGTGTGACAGTGTTCCTCCTCGTCTACCTGACATACGCCCTCGTTCGCCCAGAACGCTTCTGATGGCAACTGGTGCAAGGCACGGAAAGCTACAACCATGACTCTCAACGGATGGCTACAGATCCTCGTCTACTGCGGGATCGTCGTTTTGCTGGTGAAGCCGCTCGGCGGCTACATGTACCGCGTCTTCAATGGCGACCGGACATTTCTTTCGCCGGTTCTAGGCCCGATTGAACGCGGGCTTTATCGCATCTCGGGAACCAGCGAGCGCGAGGAGCAGCACTGGACCACTTACGCGGCAGGCATCATGTTCTTCAGCCTGGCCAGCTTCCTGGTGCTCTATGTCATGCAACGGCTGCAAGGCGTCCTGCCGTACAATCCGGCCGGCATGACAGCCGTCGAACCCACTCTCGCATTCAACACCGCCGTCAGCTTTCCGACCAACACCAACTGGCAGAACTATGGCGGCGAAAGCACGATGTCCTATCTCGTGCAGATGGCCGGCCTCGCGGTGCAGAACTTCATGTCCGCGGCCGTCGGCATCGCCATCGCGGTCGCGCTGATCCGTGGCTTTGCCCGCGCTTCGGTCAAGTCGATCGGCAATTTCTGGGTCGATATGACCCGCTGCACCCTCTACATACTCCTGCCGCTCTGTATCGTCCTGACCCTTGCCTATGTCTGGCTCGGCGTGCCGCAGACGCTCGGACCCTATGTCAACGCAACGACGCTGGAGGGGGCGCAGCAGACGATCGCGGTCGGGCCCGTCGCCTCGCAGCTCGCCATCAAGATGCTGGGCACCAATGGCGGCGGCTTCTTCAACGCCAACTCGGCGCATCCTTTTGAAAACCCCGACGCGATCTCCAATTTCATCCAGATGGTCACGATCTTCGCGCTCGGCGCTGCCCTGACCAATGTCTTCGGCCGCATGGTCGGCAACCAGCGCCAGGGCTGGGCGATCCTCGCCGCCATGGGCGTGCTGTTCATCGCCGGCGTCGCCGTCTGCTACTGGGCGGAAGCCGCAGGCAATCCGCTGATCCATGCGCTGGGCATCGACGGCGGCAACATGGAAGGCAAGGAAACCCGCTTCGGCATCGCTCTGTCGGCGCTGTTCGCCGTCATCACGACGGCCGCTTCCTGCGGTGCGGTCAATGCCATGCATGACAGCTTCACCGCGCTCGGCGGCATGATCCCGCTCATCAACATGCAGCTTGGCGAGGTCATCGTCGGCGGCGTCGGCGCCGGCTTCTACGGCATCCTGATGTTCATCGTGATTGCGGTCTTCGTTGCCGGCCTGATGGTTGGCCGTACGCCGGAATATCTCGGCAAGAAGATCGAGGCCAAGGAGGTCAAGATGGCGATGCTGGCCATCCTGTGCTTGCCGCTCGCCATGCTGATCTTCACGGCGATCGCCGTTGTCCTGCCGAGCGCCGTGGCCTCGATTGCCAATGGCGGTCCGCACGGCTTCTCCGAGGTGCTCTACGCCTACACCTCGGCGGCGGCTAACAACGGTTCGGGCTTTGGCGGCCTCAGCGGCAACACGCCCTGGTACAACATCACCATCGGCATCGGCATGTTGATGGGCCGCTTCCTGGTCATCATCCCGGCGCTCGCCATCGCCGGCTCGCTGGCGGCGAAGAAGACCGTGCCGGCTTCGGCAGGCACTTTCCCGACCGATGGGCCGCTGTTCGTCGGGCTGCTGATCGGCGTCATCGTCATCGTCGGCGGCCTCACCTTCTTCCCTGCGCTCGCCGTCGGGCCGATCATCGAGCACTTGGCGATGATCCATGGGCAAACCTTCTGAGGCGGCCATGCCCTTGTTCAGCAGCAAGCGTCGCAAGGCCAGGCCGCAGGCCGGCAGCGAGGGGGAGGCCAAGCCTCCTCCCTTCCCGACCGTTTCGACGTTCCTCGGCATTGCGGCCGTCATGATCGTGATCTGGCTGCTGGTCTACGGCCCACCCTTTTCGGCATCCAATCACCCGGTGCCGCCCAACAACAGCGAAGCCGGAGCTTCAAAATGAGTCACACAAAATCAGCCAGCATCATGGATGCCAGCATTCTTTGGCCCGCCATTGGCGGTGCCTTCCGCAAACTCGACCCGCGCACGCTGGCCCGCAACCCGGTGATGTTCGTCGTCGCAATCGTCTCGGCGCTGACGTCAGTGCTGTTCGTCGGGGACCTCATCACCGGCGGCGGCGACCTGCGCTTCACATTGCAGATCATCATCTGGCTGTGGTTCACGGTGCTGTTCGCCAATTTCGCCGAAGCGGTCGCCGAGGGGCGCGGCAAGGCGCAGGCCGACTCGCTGCGCAAGGCGCGCACCGAGACCCAGGCCAAGCTGCTGGCCGGCGAGGACCGCTCCAAATTCAAGCTGGTGCCCGGCACCAGCCTGAAGGTCGGCGACATCGTGCTGGTCGAAGCCGGCGACATCATCCCGTCCGACGGCGAGGTGATCGAAGGCGTGGCCTCGGTCAATGAGGCGGCAATCACCGGGGAGTCCGCACCGGTCATCCGCGAATCCGGCGGCGACCGTTCTGCCGTCACCGGCGGCACGCAGGTTCTGTCCGACTGGATCCGCGTGCGCATATCAGCCGCGTCCGGCCACACCTTCCTCGACCGCATGATCTCACTGGTCGAAGGGGCCGCGCGCCAGAAGACACCGAACGAGATCGCGCTCAACATCCTGCTCGTCGGCATGACGCTGATCTTCGTGCTGGCCACCGCGACCATCCCGAGCTTTGCCTCCTATTCCGGCGGCTATATCTCGGTGACTGTGCTGGTCGCGCTGTTCGTCACCTTGATCCCGACCACCATCGGCGCGCTGCTCTCGGCCATCGGCATTGCCGGCATGGACCGCCTGGTGCGCTTCAACGTGCTGGCCATGTCGGGTCGTGCCGTGGAAGCCGCCGGCGACGTCGACACGCTGCTCCTCGACAAGACCGGCACCATCACGCTCGGCAACCGCCAGGCGACCGAATTCCGCCCGGTCAAGGGCGTCACCGAGCAGGAACTGGCCGACGCGGCGCAACTCGCCTCGCTCGCCGACGAGACGCCTGAGGGGCGCTCGATCGTCGTGTTGGCCAAGGAGAAATACGGCATCCGCGCCCGTGACATGGCGACATTGCACGCCACCTTCGTGCCCTTCACGGCGCAGACCCGCATGAGCGGCGTCGACATCGACGGCTCGTCGGTACGCAAGGGCGCCGTCGATTCCGTGCTTGCCCACGTCAATCAGTCGACGGTGGCCGCCCACGGCACGCGTCCCGGCAGCGATACCGTCAGGGATCTCCAGGCGATCGCCGACGAGATTGGCAAGTCTGGCGGCACGCCGCTGGCGGTCGAGCGCGATGGTCGCCTGCTCGGCGTCGTCCACCTCAAGGACATCGTCAAGGGTGGCATCAGGGAGCGCTTTGCCGAGTTGCGCAAGATGGGTATCCGCACGGTGATGATCACCGGCGACAATCCGATGACGGCAGCGGCGATCGCGGCGGAAGCCGGCGTCGACGACTTTCTCGCCCAGGCAACGCCCGAGGACAAGCTGAAGCTGATCCGAGACGAACAGGCCAAGGGCAAGCTGGTCGCCATGTGCGGCGACGGCACCAACGATGCGCCGGCCCTTGCCCAGGCCGATGTCGGCGTCGCGATGAACACCGGCACGGTCGCCGCCCGCGAGGCGGGCAACATGGTCGACCTCGACAGCGATCCGACCAAGCTCATCGAGATCGTCGAGATCGGCAAGGCGCTGCTGATGACACGCGGCTCGCTGACGACCTTCTCCATCGCCAATGACGTTGCCAAGTATTTTGCCATCATCCCGGCGATGTTTGCGATCTTCTACGTCGCGCCGGGACAGACGACCGGCCCGTTGCAGGCGCTCAACATCATGCATCTGGGCACGCCGCAGAGCGCCATCCTGTCGGCCATCATCTTCAACGCGCTGATCATCATCGCGCTGATCCCGCTGTCGCTGAAAGGCGTCAAATATCGCGCCATCGGCGCCGGCGTGCTGCTCCGCCGCAACCTCCTCGTCTACGGCCTCGGCGGCATCATCGTGCCGTTCGTTGGCATCAAGGCGATCGATATGATCGTCACCGCCCTCGGCCTCGCTTAAGGAATAGATCCATGCTCACCCAGATAAGACCCGCGGTCATCATGATCGTCTTCTTCACGGTCCTGACCGGACTGATCTATCCGATCGGCATGACCGGCATTGCCCAGGCGCTGTTTCCGCACCAAGCCAATGGCAGCCTGATCGAGAAGGACAAAACGGTCATCGGCTCCGAGCTGATCGGCCAGGTCTTCGCCAGCGACAAGTATTTCCATGGCAGGCCTTCGGCGGCCGGCAATGGTTACGATGCCACCGCCTCCGGCGGCACCAATCTCGGCCCGACCAATCCCAAGCTGATCGAGCGCATCAAGGGCGATGCCGAGAAGCTGAAGGCGGAGAATCCGAACGCACCGGTCCCAATGGATCTGGTGACGACGTCGGGCAGCGGCCTTGACCCGCAGATCAGCCCGGAGGCCGCCTATTTCCAGGTTCCGCGCGTGGCCAAGGCCAGGGGCATCGACGAAGCCAAGGTCAAGGCGCTCGTCGACGGCCAGGTCGAGGGCAGGGAGCTCGGCTTCATGGGAGAGCCTGTCGTCAACGTGCTGGCGCTCAACCTGGCGCTCGACGCGGCTAAATAGGTGATGGAGAGGTCCGGGGATCGACAGCATCCCCGGACCTCGCCATGATCGATCCTGATGCCGGACGACAGAAGCAACGAAAACCGACCTTCCCCCGACGCGCTGCTCGAGCACGCCGAGCGGGAAGGACGCGGCCGCCTGCGGATATTCCTCGGCGCCGCGCCCGGTGTCGGCAAGACCTACGAAATGCTGATGTCGGGCCGTGCCAGGCTGGCGGACGGCATCGATGTGGTGATCGGCGTCGTCGAGACGCATGGCCGCAGGGAAACCCAGACCCTGGTCGAGGGTTACGAAGTCATCCCCCGCCGCAAGATCGACTACAAGGGGCGCGTCCTCGACGAGATGGACATCGACGCCATCCTCGCCCGGCGCCCCGCATTGGTTCTGGTCGACGAGCTCGCCCACACCAACGCGCCCGGCAGCCGCCACCCCAAGCGTTATCTCGACGTCCAGGAGATCCTGGCGCGCGGCATCGACGTCTACACGACGCTCAACATCCAGCATGTCGAAAGCCTGAACGACGTCGTCGCGCAGATCACGCGGGTCAGGGTGCGCGAGACGGTTCCCGATTCCATCATCGACCAGGCCGACGATGTCGAAATCATCGACCTGACGCCCGACGACCTGATCAAGCGGCTGGAAGAGGGAAAGGTCTATTTCCCCAACACGGCGCAGCGCGCCATCGAGAACTATTTTTCGTCGGGCAATCTGACGGCTTTGCGCGAACTGGCGCTGCGCCGCACCGCCCAGCGTGTCGACGAGCAGTTGCTCAATCACATGCAGTCGCACGCCATCCAGGGCCCATGGGCCGCGGGCGAGAGGGTGCTCGTCTGCGTCGACGCGCGTCCGGGCGGCGCGGCCCGCATCCGCTACGCACGCAGGCTGGCCGACCGGCTTCGCGCGCCGTGGACGGCGCTGCATGTCGATACGCCGCGCTCGGCCGGCATGTCCGAGGAAGACAAGGACCGGCTCGCCACGCTGATGCGCCTTGCCGAGCAACTCGGCGCCGAGGTGACGACCATTCCCGGCCAGAACGTCGCGCAGGACATCGTGCGCCACGCGGCGGCCAACAATTTCACCCATATCGTGGTTGGCAGGCCGACCCGGTCGCGCTGGCGCGAACTGATCGAGGGCTCGCTCACCTATGATTTGATCCGCAACGCCGGCGACATCAGCGTCCACGTCATTTCGGGGACCGAGCGGGATGCCGAAGCGACCTCGAGAAGGGTCAAGGCAGCGGCCGAGCAGAAGCAATTCCAGATCTGGCCCTATCTGCTGGCCACGACCTATGTTGCGGGTTCATTGGCCGTCAGCGCCGTCCTCGACCAGTTCCTGGACGTCCGCAATCTGGCGATCGTCTTCCTCCTGGCGGTGCTGACATCGGCGGTGGCCGGCGGCCTTTGGCCGGCGCTCTATGCGTGCTTCCTCAGTGCCCTTGCCTTCAACTATTTCTTCCTCGAGCCGCGCTACACACTGACGATCCGGGATCCCGAGAGCATCGTGGCGCTCGCCGTCTTCCTTGCCGTGGCGGTGATCGCCAGCAATCTCGCCGCGCGCATGCAGCGCCAGGCCGTCGCCGCCCGCTCGCGGGCACGGGCCACCGAGGACATCTACCTCTTCTCCAGGAAGCTCGCCGGCGCCGGCACACTCGACGACGTGCTGTGGGCCACCGCCTTCCAGATCGCCTCGATGCTGAAGCTGCGCGTGGTGTTGCTTCTGCCCGAAGACGGCACCATCACCGTCAAGGCAGGCTATCCGCCGGACGACACGCTGGCCGAAGCCGACATCGCCGCAGCCCGCTGGGCCTGGGAACACAACCGCGCCGCCGGGCGCGGCGCCGACACGCTGCCTGGCGCCAAGCGTCTTTATCTGCCTTTGCGTACCGGGCGCACCGCGATCGGTGTCGTCGGCCTCGACAATGACAAGCAGGGCCCGCTGCTGACGCCTGAGCAACAGCGCCTGCTCGATGCGCTGGCCGACCAGGCGGCGGTGGCGATCGAACGCGTCCAATTGGTCGCCGATGTCGACCGCGCCAAGCTCGCCGCCGAAGCCGACCGGCTACGCTCGGCCCTGCTGACCTCGATTTCGCATGATCTGAAAACGCCGCTCTCGGCGATCATGGGAGCGGCGGGCACGCTCAAGGAATTCGCGCCGGATCTGCCCGAGCCGGACCGGGCGGAGCTCCTGTCGACGGTGATCGACGAATCGGAGCGGCTGAACCGCTTCATCGCCAATCTGCTCGACATGACCAAGATCGAATCCGGGGCCATGGAGCCGAACTATGCCCTGCATTATGTCGGCGATATCGTCGGCACGGCGCTCAACCGCGCCCGCAAGATCACCAGCGAACACAAGATCGAGGTCGATATTCCGCCCGACCTGCCGATGCTGAAGCTCGATCCCGTGCTGTTCGAGCAGGTTCTGTTCAACCTTCTCGACAATGCGTCGAAATATTCGCCGTCCGGCTCGACGATCCGCGTGCAGGGATGGGCCGACAATGGATCCGTCATCGTGCAGATCATGGATGAGGGGCCGGGTATTCCGGGGCATGATTTGGAACGTGTGTTCGACACCTTTTACCGGGCGCGCAAGGGCGATCAGGTGCGCGCCGGCACCGGCCTTGGCCTGTCGATCTGCCGCGGCTTTGTCGAATCGATGGGCGGCACCATCTCGGCCGCCAACCGGACCGACCGCACAGGGGCTGCGTTCACCATCAGGATCCCGATGCCGGCGGAAGCACCCGATGCCGGCAATCGCGGCGAAGAGACCAGCGTGGATCGGCCTTCATGACAAATTCGAATGTCAGGATACTGGTCGTCGATGACGAGCCGCCGATCCGCAAGCTGCTTCGGGTCGGCCTCGGCAGCCAGGGCTATGTCATCAGCGAGGCGCCGAACGCCAAGGTGGCGATCGAACTGATGGAACAAGAAAAGCCGGATCTGGTGCTGCTCGACCTCGGCCTGCCTGGCATGGGCGGTCATGAGCTCCTGCGCAAATGGCGTGACGAGGGCCTCGACATTCCCGTCGTCATCCTCTCCAGCCGCACCGACGAGGCCGGCATCGTCAATGCGCTCGAACTCGGCGCCGACGATTATGTCACCAAACCGTTCGGCATGAACGAACTGGTGGCGCGCATCCGCGTGGCGTTGCGGCACAAGTTCCAGCAACAGGGCGAGAAGCCTGTATTCCAAAGCGGCGACCTCAGCGTCGATCTGGTCAAGCGCATCGTCAAGGTCGAGGGCGAGGAGATAAAACTCTCGCCGAAGGAATACGACATATTGCGCATCCTGGTGCAGCATGCCGGCAAGATGCTGACCCACCATTTCATCCTGAAGCAGATCTGGGATGATTCGACCGACGTGCAGTATCTCCGGGTCTATGTCAGGCAGCTCCGGCAGAAGATCGAGAAGACCCCCGACCAGCCGCGCTACATCACCACCGAGACCGGTGTCGGCTATCGGCTGCGTGTCGATTGAGACAGCTCGAATTGAAGTTCTAACTTTTTGTTTTGACGCAATTCCGGGCGGGAAACCGTACACACTTTTCCTGGAATTGCTCCAGTCAGACGACGGCTTCCAACGGCCGAGTTGCGGCCACCGACGTCCGCAAGGCGGCGAGACAGCCGAGGATGCCAAGCGGGACGAAGGCAAGGAACAGCCAGCTCGCGACATTGGCCGCCGCGTCGTGGTTCAAGCCTTGCGAGAAGCCGCTGGCATTGGCGACGATGCCGGCAAGGGCGGCCCCCACGGCGTAGCCGATGCGCTGCATGGTCGGCACCGCGGCCGAGGCGATGGTCTGCTCGTCGTCCGGGGCGGAGGCGACGATGACGCGGGTCAGGAACGGCCAGGCAATGCCGAAGCCGCCGCCCTGCAGCAAGGCGCAGACCAGGATCAGCGGGATCGAGCCCAGGGGTATCGTATAGGCAAAGCCGGCGATGCCCGCCGCGATCATCAGCGCGCCGGTAACAATGATCAGCCGTTCACGCTGCGGCGGCGCGTTGGCGACGAGGATCGACAGGATCGACCAGGCGATCGATTCGGCGGCGATGATGTAGCCGGTGGTCAGCAGCGGGATGTCGTGCAGGCTGGTCAAAAGCAGCGGCCCGTAGACGCCGAAGGAGCAGGTCGCGACGGAAAAGGCGGCGACCATGGTCATGCCGGCACCGACCGGAGTGCGCCACGAAAACAGCCGCGCCGGGAACAGCCGCGAGCGCGGCTTCAGCGCGTCGATGGTGAAGAACAGCGCGAGCCCGGCGAGGCCCAGCACGATCAGCAGAGAGGAACGCAGCAGGGCGATGTCGATGCCGGCCGAGGCGATCAGCACCACGGCGACAGCCAGGCAGGCAAGGGCGGCGAAGGGGAAGGGCGGGGTCTTGCCGGCGCTCGTGCTGGGTTTCTTCGCCTCCGGCGTGTTGAGCACGAGGAAGCTTGCCAACGCCATGGCGGTACCGCCGAGGGTGAAGACGCCGAAGGCCCAGCGCCACGACAGGAATTCGGTCATGATAGCGCCCAGCAACGGGCCGCTGAACGCCGCGACGCCCCAGATCGCCGACATGATGCCGAAGAGCTGCGGCCAGATGGTGCGCGAAAACAGCCGCTCGACCGAGACGAAGGCGAGCGATACCAGCGCGCCGCCGCCCAGCCCCTCGATCAGCCGGCCGGCCAGGAACAACTGCATGGAAGGCGAGGTGGCGCAGATCAGCGCGCCGGCGGCGTAGAGCAGGGCCGCGACCACCATATTGGTGCGCAGCGCCACGTAGCTCACCAGTCGCCCGGCGGCGGCACCGGCGACGATGGCGCCGAGCTCGTAGATCGCCAATGACCAGCCGACGAGCTGCACCCCGGCCAGTTCGCCGACCATCGCCGGCATGACGGTTGCCACCATCGTCTCGTTGGTGGCGTGCAGCAGGATGCCGAGGCTGATGAAGCAGAAGCGCGCCAGGTCGCCGCTCGCCCACAATGCGCGCCAGTCGACCCTGTTTGTGCTGATTTCAGTCATGTCCACCCCATGCTTTTGCATATCGCGATGCCGGCGCACGGCACCAGAAGCCAGCAAGGCTTTCCGGCAGGACCATGCGCGGCAACAGCGCCGGATAGCGTGCCCATCGGGGTGCCGGTCCGGTCGGACTGGGCTTGTAGAACCTCAACCGCGGTTGAGCTCAAGCGGTTTTTTCAAGGAGGTCAGTTCTCGGTGCTGCGCAGCTGGAACTGGCTGACGCCGATGGCGAGATTGATGCCGGTCTGCGTCTGCAGGCTGAGCGGCTGGAGGGTGAAGGCCTGCGAGGAGCCGCCGGCCAGGAGATTGGCGCCGGCGCCGACGGCGGCCGTCACCTCGGCGCTGGCGCCGATATAGTCGCCCGCCAGCGCACCCGGCGCGTAGATGTTCTTCAGCGGCGTCAGCACCAGCCAGCGCATCACCGACTGTTTTGTCGTGCCGATGTCGAGGCCGTATTTGTTGACCGCGCCAAAATAGGCCTCCGGCGCGAAGCTCTTGTCGGTCGGCGTGAAGGTGCAGCTCAGATCCTTGGTCGAGCCGAAGATGAAGCCGGTGCCCCCGCCAATGGCGCATTCAAGGGTACCAAGTTCGATGCCTCGGTCCTGCGCCTGCGCCTGTGTCGCGCCGAGCACGAGTGCGATCGCGGCAGCGGCGATGGCTGTCTTCGGCATATCGTTCCCCCTCAAAATCAAACGGCGCGGAACCATCCTATATGGTTCCGCGCCGTAAGGTAGAGAGGAGCGCAAGGCTCCGTTCGATCACTTCAGCGAATGAATCAGCTGAAGCGAGGTCACGGCCACGGCGAGATTGACGCCGGTCTGCGCCTGGACGCTGAGCGGCTCCAGCATGAAGGCGCCGTCGAAGCCGCCGACCAGCAGGTTGGCGCCGCCGCCGGTGACGACGCTCGCCTCGGCATTGACGCCATAATAGCTGCCGGCAAGGTCGCCCGCGTCGCGGTCGCGGGTCGCGGCAAGAACCGCCCAGACGAGCTGGCCCTGATGTGTCTGGCCGAGATCGACACCGATCTTGGAGATGACGCCGGTGTAGATCTCCGACGGGCCGTGGTGGTAGGGACGGAAGACGCAGGACACGCCCTTGTTGGAGGCGACGATATAGGCGGTGCCGCCGTCGATGGTGCAGTCGAGAGTGCCGAGCTGCAGCTTTCCGGCGCTGGCCGGAGCGGCAGCGAACACGGTCGTTGCAAGGGCAGCGGCGCTGACGAGTTTCTTGATCATGGGAGGGTCCTTTCGCAAATCGCTTGGAATAACGGCTCGAGTGACCAGACCGTTCCGCTGAAAACTTGGCGCGAACAAGGCAAGGGTCAACGGCTTGGTGCGGGGGTTAACGCGCGGTTGCCGGATGGGCGGCGATCTGCAACGCCGCGTGTCCTTTCGGACACGCCGACGTCGCCATAATGCTTAGCCGGCTCTGCTAACGACGATATTAGCTGACGCGGGCGAGGCCGTCCTTGGCCGGCTGGTAATTGGGGTTGAGGCGCACGGCTTCCTTATAGGATTTCGCCGCCTTCGCCTTGTCGCCGCGCCGCTCGTAGATGAGCGCCTGATTGGCCCAGGCCTCGGCGTTCTTGCCGTCGAGCTTGATGGCCATGTTGAAGTCGGAGAAGGCGTTGTCCTCGTCGCCCGTCGCCAGATAGGAGAGGCCACGGCCGTTGTAGGGCTCGGCGGCATCCGGCGCCAGCGAGATGGCGGTCGAGAAATCCTCGATGGCGAATTTGTGCTGGCCCTGGCTTTGATAGATCAGGCCGCGATTGTGGTAGGCGCGGGCGTCCGTCGTGTCGAGCTGGATCGCCTTCTGGAAGTCGTTGAAGGCGTCCTGGGTGCGGCCCGCCTTGCGGTAGAGATTGCCGCGGCCGATATAGGCGGCGTCATAATTGCCGTTGATCTGGATCGACTTGTTGTAGTCGTCGAGCGCGGCCGCCTGATTGCCGAGGAAGCGCTGGATGAGCGCGCGGTTGGAATAGGCCTGGTAGAAATTCGGATTGAGCTGGATGGCCTGGTTGAAGTCCTTGAGCGCCGCCTGATACTGGCCGCCGCGGCCATAGGCCGAGCCGCGCACATTGTAGCCTTCGGGATCCTGGGGATTGCGCTGGATGACGGCCGACAGCGAGGAGATGTTCTCGCTCGACCCTTGCGCCTTGTCGATGTTGTTGAACTCGCCGGTCGGGCCCGATGTCTGGCAGCCGGCCAGCACCAATCCGGAAAGCAGGGCTGCCGTCAGGGCGAAACCGCGCAATGCGGTCCCGCGCTCCACGCTTATTGCGTTCATGTCTGCCCTGTCCTCACTTATGCCGCGTCGTTCAGGTCCGGATCCCCCCTCCGGGCCGGGTCACAATCAAAATAAAAAGGTGGCGGCGATTCCGCATCGCGCCACCTTGGTATCCTTCGAAAAGGACGAAATATTGGCGATAATCAGCGCGGCGGACGCGCTGCGCCAGCAGCACCACCGGCAGCCACCGGACGCGGCGTCATCGGCAGCAGGCCTTCGCGCTGGGCGCGCTTGCGGGCCAGCTTGCGGGCGCGGCGCACGGCTTCTGCCTTTTCGCGGGCGCGCTTCTCGGAAGGCTTCTCGTAGTGACCGCGCATCTTCATTTCGCGGAAAATGCCTTCGCGCTGCATCTTCTTCTTGAGCGCGCGAAGCGCCTGATCAACGTTATTGTCGCGGACGAGTACCTGCACGGGCAATCCTGTCTTTCGGGTTTGATATCAACAGGCAAGTAGCCATAGCCACTAGCCTCCGCGGCGGTCGACACCACGAATTGTGGCGGCTGATAGCAGAATCAGGCCGCGCTGTCCACAGCCGAAATGCAAGACAACAGCCAAATTGCCACGGTCGCCCCGAGATAGGGCGCCAACTACGCCGTGGCCAGGTGCAGCCGTTCGAAATCCTCGAAGAATTCGCCGTAGTCACAAGTGATCTCTTCGCCGGCGGCAATGTCGCGGGTCGCTGTCGCGCCGCCATATTGCGAAAAATCGGTGTTCGGCGTCGCCGAATGGTTCATGAAGCGGCCATTGTCGACCTCATAGACCATGAAGCCCGGCCGATCCGGGCTCGGATAGGCATAGCGGTCGAGCAATTCCTTCAAAGGCTGGGGGGCGGCCTCGTATTCGTCCATCGGGATCAGCCGGTCGAAATCCGGGTTAAGCCGCCAGATCGAGGCGCCTTTCCGGATCGGCTCGGCGGCGAACATGCCGACGCCCTCGATCGCGCTCGCGGCCACATAGGTTCGGATCAGCATCATGGTTTCGGGACCCGTTTCGACAGGAAACGGAATCGCCAAATCGCGCGGAAAAAGCAAGACCGGCTGCCTGCGTCAAAGCGGCGAACCGGTCTGTTCGCCGAAAAAACCTTCACGTCCGGTTGATCGAGACCCCGCCATCGGCGAACAGCGCGGTTCCCGTTGTGAAGCTCGAGGCATCGGAGGCGAGATAAAGCGCCGAGCGTGCAATCTCCTCCGGCTGCGCCATGCGCTTCAGCGCATGGATGCCTTCGACGAACGCGCGGGCTTCGGGCGTCGTTGTCGTTGCGCCCGGTGTGTCGGTGCCGCCCGGCAGCAATGCGTTGACGCGCAGGCGTTTCGGCCCGTATTCGGCGGCCAGAACCTGTGTCAGGCCGATCAGGCCGGCCTTGGCGGCGGCGTAGGCGGCCATGCCCGGCATGCCGGCAGTGTAGCCGACAAAGCTCGAAGTGAAGATCAGCGAGCCGCCGCCGCGCTCCAGCATGGCCGGTATCTGATACTTCGCGCCGAGAAAGGCGCTGGTCAGATTGACGTCCATCGTCTCGTGCCATGCCGCCGGCATCATGTCGGGCAGGGGCGCCATCAAGCCGACGGCGCCGGCATTGTTGAAGGCGATGTCAAGGCCGCCGAAGCGTTCGGCCGCCAGATCGACAAGCGCCTTCGCATAGGCTTCGTCCCTGACGTCGCCGGCAAGCGCGATGGCCGTGCCCTCCACGTCCGATATCTCGGCGACAAGCGTATCGAGCTCGGCCTGACGGCGGGCGGCGACGACGAGCCTGGCCCCTTCCTCGGCGAAGAGTTTCGCCGTGGCGCGGCCGATGCCGGAACTGGCGCCGGTGACGATGGCGATCTTGTTGGCGAGTGCGAGCATTTTTGGCATCCCTGTTTTTCGCGCCAGTCTGGCCGGCAATCGGGATGCTTGGTTGCAGATGGAGCAGGTCGGAGCCACCCGATACCTGCGAAGGTCGCGTCGTCCTGAACTATTGCTTTAGCAGCCAGCCCAGCCGGTCGAGCGAAAATGCGTAGCTGATGGCGATGAGCAGCGCGACGACGATGCCCGCGGTCGTGTGACCCGCGGCATAGAATCCGGCAGCGCCACCGAACAGGATGACCAGTTCGAGCGCCAGCCGCACCGTGCCCGGAACCGGCACAGGTGCGCGGCCCGACCGGCTTGGGTCGTTGAGCACCGCGAAAGTACCCCACAGCACGGCCGCAATGATCGGCAAGGCCAAAGCGAGGACCCAGCGCCACCATCCTTCGGAAAGGTGCCAGCCGGCAATGCCGAGACCGAGCAAGGCGGCAAGCTCCAGCAGGAAGCGCAAGGTCAGATTCCACCAGGCATTGCCCATATTCGTCCTCCAGAATCGCGCGACGGATAATGTGGCTGAACGCAACCACGGCAGCCAGCCCGCAGGGGTCTTTTTTCGCCGTGGCGCAAAACGGCAAGTGTCGTCGCAAACAGCGCAAGGGTGGAAGCGCTGTTTCGCTAGTGATACACCTCGCGCGCCGGGCCGAACAAAAGCCCGGCTGCAATCCGCGAGATCTGTTGGCGCGAGGCTGGGACGTTGAAAAAATATTCGGTATTCGCCATCGCCCGCGAGGCCATGCGCGGCCACAAGGGTTGGGAGGAGCAATGGTCCTCGCCGGAGCCCAAGAAGGAATACGACGTCATCATCGTCGGCGCCGGCGGCCATGGCCTGGCCACCGCCTACTATCTCGCTACGGTGCACGGCATCACCAATGTCGCGGTGTTGGAAAAGGGCTGGCTCGGCGGCGGCAACACCGGCCGCAACACCACCATCATCCGCTCCAACTATCTCTATGACGAAAGCGCCGGCATCTACGATCATGCGCTGAAGCTGTGGGACGGGCTCAGCCAGGAGCTCAACTACAACGTCATGTATTCGGCGCGCGGCGTCATGATGCTGGCCCACAATGTGCACGACATCCAGGTGCTGAAGCGCCATGTCCACGCCAACCGGCTGAACGGCATCGACAATGAATGGCTGTCGCCTGAGCAGGCGAAGGAATTCTGCCCGCCGCTCAACATCTCCAGGGATGCGCGCTATCCGGTCGTCGGTGCCGCGCTGCAGCGGCGCGGCGGCACGGCGCGCCATGACGCGGTCGCCTGGGGCTATGCGCGCGGCGCTTCGGCGCGCGGCGTTCACATCATCCAGAATTGCGAGGTCACCGGCGTCAAGCGCGCGGCCAACGGCGCGGTCATGGGCGTCGACACGACCCGCGGCTTCATCGGCGCCAAGAAGGTCGGCGTCGTTGCCGCCGGCCATTCCTCGGTCATCATGAACATGGCCGGCGTGCGCATGCCGTTGGAAAGCTATCCGCTGCAGGCGCTGGTGTCGGAGCCGGTCAAGCCGGTGGTGCCGTGTGTGGTCATGTCCAACACGGTGCACGCCTATATCTCGCAGTCCGACAAGGGCGAGCTGGTGATCGGCGCCGGCACCGACCAGTATGTCTCCTATTCGCAGACCGGCGGCCTGCACATATTGCAGCATACGCTGGACGCCATCTGCGAGATGTTCCCGATCTTCACGCGCATGAAGATGTTGCGCTCGTGGGGCGGCATCGTCGACGTGACGCCCGATCGCTCGCCGATCCTGGCCAAGACGCCGGTGCCCGGCCTCTACGTCAATTGCGGCTGGGGCACGGGCGGCTTCAAGGCGACGCCTGGTTCGGGCCATGTCTTTGCCCACACCATCGCCAGGGACGATCCGCATCCGATCAATGCGCCCTTCACCATCGAACGCTTCCGCACCGGCCGGCTGATCGACGAGGCGGCGGCGGCGGCAGTGGCGCACTGATGATGGCGCAGATGGCTGTCGCGATGCCGCTGATGCTGGCGGGGGAACAAGGCATGTTCCACCTGCCTTCGGCTGAAGAGGTGCGGCTGCAGCCGATCACGCGCGCCGGCAACGAGGCCGGATGGCCGTTTTCGGTCGACGAGGGAACGCTCGCCTGCGTCTGGGGTGGCGGCCAGAAAATGGTGATGTTCTTCGAAGGCCGGCCGAAGGACCTGGATGAAGACGAGGATTTCAAGCCGCGTGGCGTCATCGTCACGACCGACCCGGTGCAGCTGACGCTCGGCAACATGGCCCACCGCGCCCTGTTTCGCGATTCCGCTGACGTCGAGGAGCGGCTGCGGCTCGTCGCGCCGTTCGTGACGATGGGCCAGAAACTTTGCGACCAACCCCCCGGCGCCCGCGTCGGCCACGGCGAATTGTAGGAACAAACAGAATGCTTCTCATCCGCTGCCCCTATTGCGAGGAAGAGCGCCCGGAACTCGAATTCCGCAACGCCGGCGAGGCGCATATTGCGCGCTCGACCGACATTGCTGGCGAGAGCGACGACGATTTCGAGAAGTTCTTCTTCATCCGCTCCAACCCCAAGGGCATCATCTATGAGCGCTGGCGGCACATGCATGGCTGCGCGCGCTTCTTCAACGCAGTGCGCGACACCGTCACCGACAAGTTCGTCATGACCTACAAGGCCGGCGAACCCAAACCCGCCAAGCTGCCCGGAGTTGCCAAATGAGCGGCGCGTTCCGCATCCCGAGAGCCGGTCGCCTCAGCCAGGCCAAGACCGCGCGGTTCAGCTTCGACGGCCAGTCCTATACCGGCATCGAGGGCGACACGCTGGCCTCCGCGCTGCTTGCCAATGGCGTGCATCTGGTCGGCCGCTCGTTCAAATACCACCGGCCGCGCGGCTTCCTGTCGGCCGGTGCGGAAGAGCCGAACGCATTGGTGCAGATCGTGCGCGACGGTGCGCGCAAGACGCCGAATGTGCGCGCCACCGTGCAGGAGCTCTATGACGGGCTCGCCGCCAATTCGCAGAACCGCTGGCCGTCGCTGTCCTTCGACGTCGGCGCGGTCAACGACCTGGCGTCGCCGATGTTTTCGGCCGGCTTCTACTACAAGACCTTCATGTGGCCGAAGGCGGCCTGGAAAAGCTTTTACGAGCCGAAGATCCGTGAAGCCGCCGGCCTTGGCGTTTCGCCCGACAAACCCGATCCCGACCATTATTCGTCGCGCTACGCGCATTGCGACGTGCTGGTGCTGGGTGGCGGCGCGGCCGGGCTCGCGGCGGCCTTGGCGGCAGCGGAAACCGGCGTGCGCGTCATCCTCGCCGACGAGCAGGCCGAGTTCGGCGGCAGCCTGCGTTTCGAGACGGGTGCCAGGATCGACGGCCAGGACGGTTTTGCCTGGGCGCAAGCGGCGATCGCCAGGCTGAGCGCGATGGACAATGTCCGCGTGCTGCCGCGCACGACGGCTTTCGGCTATTACGCGCAGAATTTCGTCGGCCTGGTCGAGCGCGTCAGCGATCACCTGAAGGCTCCCGGCCATGATTTGCCGCGCGAGCGGCTGTGGCAGGTGCGGGCCAAGCGCGTCGTGCTGGCTTCGGGCGCCATCGAACGCCACATGGTGTTCGCCAACAACGATCGGCCGGGCATCATGCTGGCGGGCGCGGCGCGCACCTTCCTCAACCAATATGGCGTGGCGGTCGGCAGGAATATCGGCGTCTACACGGCCAATGACTCGGCTTACGCCGCGGCGATCGATCTGAAAAAGGCCGGCGTCAACATCGCGGCGATCGTCGATCTGCGCGACAACCCGACCGGTCCGGTGATCGACGAGGCGCGGGCGCTCGGCATCGAGATCAATTTCGGCCGCGCGGTGATCCGTGCCGGCGGCAAATTGCGCGTGTCCTCGATGACCGTGCAGCCGAAGAATGGCGGCGGCGAGCGCACCATTTCCGTCGATGCGATCCTGATGTCGGCCGGCTGGACACCGTCGGTGCATCTGTTCTCGCAGTCGCGCGGCAAGGTCGCCTTCAACGACGAGACCAAGCGCTTCGTGCCCGGCACCTATGCGCAGGATTGCGTCTCCGTCGGCGCCTGCAACGGCACGGATGGCTTGTCGGCGACGGTGGACGAGGCCTATGCGGCCGGGGCCAAGGCGGCCAAGGATGCCGGTGCGAAAACCGCCAAGGGCGCCAAGCCGAAGGTCGACGCCTCGGAAAGCTGGTCGCGCGGCATGCTGGGCGCCGCGCCCGGCGCCGGCCCGGACACGACGGTGAAGGCCTTCGTCGACTTCCAGAACGACGTTACCGCCAAGGACATCCGCCAGGCGGTGCATGAGGGCATGCGCTCCATCGAGCACGTCAAGCGCTTCACCACCAACGGCATGGCGACCGACCAGGGCAAGACCTCCAACATGCACGGCCTGGCGATCGCCGCGGAGACGCTGGGCAAGCCGATCCCCGAGGTCGGCCTGACGACCTTCCGCGCGCCCTACACGCCGGTCACCTTCGGCGCGATCGTCAGCCATGCGCGTGGGCCGCTGTTCGACCCGACGCGCAAGACGGCGACGCATCCGTGGGCCGAAGCGCAAGGCGCGGTCTTCGAGGATGTCGGCCAGTGGAAGCGTGCCTGGTATTTCCCGAAAGCTGGCGAGGACATGCATGCCGCGGTCGACCGCGAATGCGTCGCGGTCCGCACGACCGCCGGCCTGTTCGACGCCTCGACGCTCGGCAAGATCGAAGTGGTCGGGCCGGATGCGGCCAAGTTCATGGAACTGCTCTACACCAATCCGTGGGAGAAGCTCGAGCCCGGTCGCTGCCGCTACGGCATCATGCTGCGCGAGGACGGCTTCATCTACGATGACGGCGTCGTCGGCCGGCTGGCGCCGGACCGTTTCCATGTGACGACGACGACCGGCGGTGCGCCGCGCGTCATGAACCACATGGAAGACTATCTCCAGACCGAGTTCCCGCATCTGAATGTCTGGCTGACCTCGATCACCGAACAGTGGGCGGTCATCGCGGTGCAGGGGCCGAAATCGCGCGACATCATCGCGCCGCTGGTCGAAGGCATCGACATGTCCGACGAGGCGCTGCCGCACATGTCGGTGCGCGAAGGCAAGATCTGCGGCGTGCCGACAAGGCTGTTCCGCATGTCGTTCACCGGCGAGCGCGGCTTCGAGGTCAATGTGCCGGCCGATTACGGCCAGGCCGTCTGGGAAGCGCTGTGGGCGGAAGGCCAGAAGCACGGCGCCACCGCTTACGGCACGGAGTCCATGCACGTGCTGCGCGCCGAGAAGGGCTACATCATCGTCGGCCAGGACACGGATGGCACGGTGACGCCGAACGATGCCGGTCTCGACTGGGCGGTCGGCAAGAAGAAGACCGACTTCGTCGGCATCCGCGGCATGGCGCGGCCGGACCTGGTCGCCAAGGGCCGCAAGCAACTGGTCGGCCTCAAGACCAAGGACCCGAAGGTGGTGCTGGAGGAAGGCGCGCAGATCGTCGAGGATCCGAAGCAGGCAATCCCGATGAAGATGATCGGCCACGTGACGTCCAGCTACTGGTCGCAGAATTGCGGCCGTTCGATCGCGCTGGCGCTGGTTGCCGGCGGCCGCGACCGGATGGGCGATACGCTCTACGTGCCGATGCCGAACGGGGTGATCGAAGTGGAGGTTACCGGCATGGTGTTCTTCGACGAGACGGGAGGCCGCCTCAATGGCTAAGGCTGCTGCAAAGAAGACGGCTGCGGCCGCATCGCCTTCGGTCGACCGCCGTCCGGCATTGGCTGGACGCAGTACGACAGCGACGGGCGTGAAGGTTGAAGTGCTGCCGCCAGCCGAGCGCATCTCGTTGCGCGCGCCGGAGGCTTCGGTCGCGGCGCTGTCGAAGGCGCTTGGCCTGACCTTGCCGAAGAAGCCGAAGACTTCCGCGTCGAAGGGCGGGCGCACCGCTTTGTGGCTCGGCCCCGACGAGTGGCTTGTCATCGACGAAGGCGGAAACGATCCGCTCGCCGACTGTGCGACGGTCGCCGCGCTTCATTCGGCTGTCGGCATCTCACACCGCAACATCGCGATCTCCGTCGCCGGTCCGGCGGCCGAAGCCACGATCAATGCGGGCTGCCCGCAGGACCTGTCGCTCGACGCCTTCCCGGCGGGCGCGGCTTCGCGCACCATCCTCGGCAAGGCCGAGATCGTGCTGTTGCGCACGTCGGACGATGCCTTCCGGGTCGAGTGCTGGCGTTCGTTCTCGGACTATGTCTTTACTTTCCTGTCCGAGGGAGCCCGCGACGCGGCTGGCTGACCCGGAACGTTTTGCCGCCCGCGTTCGTTGTGCGGCAACAGGTCGAGGGAGAAGTGTCGATGCCGTCGAAGTCCGCGCCGAAATCGCCGCAGTCGAATGCCAAAACCGACGCGGTCCGCTCGCTTGAACATGAGCGGCATCGCGAGGCCGACGCCGAAGAGGAACTCGAGGAAGGCTTGGAGGACACGTTCCCGGCCAGCGATCCTGTGTCCATCACCAGTTCGGCGATCCCCGGCGCGCCCGCCAAGCCGGGCAAGGCCAAGGCCGTTTCTGGTCGAAAAACCCGCAAGCCCTGATTTTCAGCAATTTTGGTCGACAGGCATCTTTCCAAGGCATCGCCAGTTGGGATATTCAAAGCGCTTTGGAGGAGGAAAAATGCCGATAAAAGCTGTTGTCTGGGGCGAGAACGTCCATGAACAGACCAATGCCGCCGTGCGTGACCTCTATCCGTTGACCATGCATGGCACCATTGCCGCGGCGCTCAACCAGGACAAGGGCATCGAGGCAACCACCGCCACCTTGCAGGAGCCGGAGCACGGGCTGAGCGAGAAGCGCCTGGCCGCCACCGACGTGCTTTTGTGGTGGGGCCATGCCGCGCATGGCGAGGTCAAGGACGAGATCGTCGAGCGCGTGCAGAAGCGGGTTTGGGAAGGCATGGGGCTGATCGTGCTGCATTCCGGCCATTACTCGAAAATCTTCAAGCGGCTGATGGGCACGCCCTGTTCGCTGAAATGGCGCGAGGCGGGCGAGCGCGAGCGTGTCTGGGCGATCAACCGTGGTCACCCGATCGCGCAAGGCATCGGCGAATGCTTGGAGATCGGCGAGACGGAAATGTATGGCGAGCCCTTCGCGGTGCCGGAGCCGCTGGAGACGGTCTTCGTCTCCTGGTACGAGGGCGGCGAGGTGTTCCGTTCCGGGCTGACCTACCAGCGTGGCGCGGGCCGCATCTTCTATTTCTCACCCGGCCACGAGACCTATCCGATCTACCACAATGAGGGCGTGCAGCAGGTGCTGCGCAATGCCGTGCACTGGGCGCACAATCCGGCACCCGCATGGTCCGGCATCACCAATGCGCCGAACGTGCCGACGGATAAGGCCAAGGAGAAGATCGTGCAGAAGGGCCTGCGCCTGCATGCCGATGGCGATAAGGGGTTGAGTTGATGGGGAACCTGATCTGATGCATCGCCTGCTCTTGCTCGGCACCGGCTGGATCGCCGGACATCATATCGAAGAGTTCGCAAAGGTTCCTGGTTGCAGCATCGTCGCCTGCGTCGATCAACTGCCTGGCCGCGCCGCGGCGTTTGCCGCTGCCAACGACATCGGCGCTTCTTTCGAGAGCCTTGAAGCGGCGATCGCCTGGGGCGATTTCGACGCCGCCATCAACGCCACTCCGGACGGTGTGCACAAGGCGACGACGCTGGCGCTGCTTGCCGCGGGAAAACATGTCTTTTGCGAAAAGCCGCTGGCACCGAACCATGCCGATGCGCTTGCCATGACCGAAGCGGCCGAGGCCGCCGGCCTCGTCAACATGGTCAATCTCACCTACCGCAATTCACCGGCGATCCAGGAAGCACGGCGTCTGGTGTTGGCGGGCGCGATCGGCGAATTGCGCCATGTCGAGGCGAGCTACAAGCAGAGCTGGCTGGTCAGCAAATCCTGGGGCGATTGGCGCGTCGAGGACAAATGGCTGTGGCGACTGTCGACCCGGCACGGTTCGACCGGGGTTCTGGGCGATGTCGGCATCCACATCCTCGATTTCGCCACCTATGGCGCGGCCCAGGATATTGTCAGCCTGCACGCCGACCTGGTGACGTTTCCGAAGGCCGAAGGCGACCGTATCGGCGACTATGTGCTGGACGCCAATGACAGTGTGGCGATGACGGCACGGCTGGCATCCGGCGCGCTGGCGACGATCATTGCAAGCCGCTACACAACCGGCCATGGCAATGACCTGTCGCTGACGCTGCACGGCACCGAAGGAGCGCTCAAGGTCGAGACCGATGGCAAGGCAGCGCGGCTGTCGGCGTGCCTGGGAGAGGATGTCGATGTTCAGCTCTGGCGAGAGCTGGCCCTGCCGGATGTCAAGCGCAACGCCCGGCGTTTTGTCGACGCGCTGGATGCCGGGCGGAATGGCGACCCGTCCTTTCGGCGCGCCGCCGACATTCAGAAGCTTATCGACGCCGCCTTCGAGAGTTCGGCGAGCAGGCTGCCGATCTCGGTCGGCTGACATCCGGCCATCGCAGCGGTTGGCAGTCTTGGCGCCTTCAGCACCGCCTTCAGCGGCAAGGTTGGCTGCGTACGACCTCAGGCGCAGACCCTGGGCTGGCTGTGAGTCTCGTCCATGCCCGGGGAAACCCCGGGCGGGTATGCGGTCGATCTTAGAAGGCGCTCGGCAGGATCCAGGGATTGATGCTGATGCCAAGGCGCGGGCCCTTGCCTTCAGCAGTATTTTCCGCGGCGCCCTTCTTCTCGACCGAGCCGGTCGAGGCGCAATCCAGCTTCACATTGGTCTTAGTGTCGACGCAGGTCGCGGCCGGCAGGTGCTTGACCGGCTGGGTGGTGCCGGCGGCGAAGGCCGAACCGGAAAGTGCCAGCACGGCGGCGAGGGTGAGGAGTGTCTTTTTCATCGTCAGTCTCCTTTTTCGACGAGTGAATTTCTTTCGTACATGTACGGTGCTGCGTACAGATACGTCCGCCGATCGCGAAGTTCAAGTCAAGATCGTACGCGTACGATAAATTTTTTGTTAACCAAGAATTTGCCCTCGGTTTGGTTCGAAAGGTGGCGAGGAAGCGTGGAAACGAAGGAGATGTCGTTCAGCAGTTGACCGGTGTGTCGGTCAATGGCGGCACGTTCTGGGTGCTGAGTGCGGCCAGTTGGAAATCGCACATGCGTTTCACGAAAGCCTGCGGGTCGCCGAAGGGGTAGAAGGGAAAGGTGATCAGCAGCGAGATCGTGCCGTGGCCGACCGCCCACAACATGGTGGCGATGGCGCGCGGATCGCCTTGCAGTTTTCCGGCGGCGACGCAGGCTTCGACCCGCGTGATCAGCACCTTCATCGCCGGGTTGGCCTCGTGCATTTCTTGAAAACTCCGACCTTCCGGCGGCCTGGTCTTTTCGGTCATGAAAACCGTGCGGTATTCATTGGGATTGCCGAGGCCGAAGGCGGCATATTCAGTCATCACCGCCTGCAAGGCCTCGATCGGATCGTCGGACGGATGCTCCTCGATGCGGCGGGCGAGCGTTTCGAAGGCGTCTTCGGCCAGCGCGAACAGAATGTCCTGCTTGTCGGCGAAATAGGAATAGACCGACATCGGCGCATAGCCGACCCGCTTGGCCAGTTTGCGGATGGTCAGGCCCTCATAGCCTTCTTCCTGAACGAGCTTATGCGCGGCTTCGACCAGTTCGGAACGCAGCTCGGCCTTCTGTTTTTCGCGGCGTTTCTGGACGCTCAGCGGCAAGTCCGGTGCCTTTCGGTGGTGTCTGGGGTTGGCGGTATCTGGGCTAAATTATATACGCTGTACGGAAACGGACAAGGGCGCCGCAGGTTCCCAAGCGGGAGGCATCAGATCGCCCCGACGCCACCGTCTATGGCCAGCGCATGGCCGGTCATGAAGGAGTTGGCCGGGTCGGCGGCGAAGAGGATGGCGGCGGTGATTTCGTCGACCTCCGCCACGCGTTTCATAGGCACGCCGCGTGTCAGTTCGGCCAACGCTTCTGCCTCCGGGGCACCCGAGGCGCGCACGAAACTGTCCACCATTGCCGTCCTTGTGTGGGCCGGGCAGATGGCGTTGATGCGCACACCCTTGGTGGCATATTCGGCGGCCGCCGATTTGGTCAGCCCGACGACGCCATGCTTGGCGGCCGCATAGACCGAGAGTTTCGGCGCGCCGACCAGTCCGGCAACCGAGGCGATATTGACGATAGCGCCGCCCTTGGCCGTCGCCCCGAACTGGCGCTCCATCTGCGGGATCTGGTGCTTCATGGCATAGAAGACGCCAAGCAGGTCGATCTCAAGCACGCGGCGGGCCTCGTCCGACGGAACCTGCGGCAGGCGCACGAGACTCTGGACGATGCCGGCATTGTTGATGGCGACATCCAGCCTGCCGAATCTTTCGACCGCCAGCCGGACCAGGTCCTCGGACAATTTTTCGTCCGCTACGTTGCCGGCCAGGAACGCCGTCTCGGCGGGCAAGGTTGCGGCGAGATCGGTGAGCGCCTTTTCGTCGATGTCCGACAGCACCAGCCGCGCGCCCTCGGTGGCAAAGCCTTTCGCAGCACCCCGGCCGAGGCCGCCGGCGGCGCCTGTGATCAGCACCGTTGCCCCGTCAAAGCGGCCCATAATGGCTCCCCGTCATGTCTGCCCGTCGATCAGTCTGGCGGCGAGATGCGACAGCAGCTTCACCGCCTCGCCATAGGTCCTGGCCTTTTCGGGATTGGAGGCATTGCCGTCCAGCGCGCGCTTGTAGACGCCCTGGCAGATCGCCGCCAACCGGAAGAAGGAGAAGGCGAGGAAGAAGGTCCAGTTGCCGATGCCGCTGAGGCCGCGCTGCCGGCAGTAGGCAGCGACGTAGTCTTCCTCGGAAGGCAGGCCGAGCGCGGCGCGGTCGACGCCGCCGAGGCCGCGAAAGCCGGAAGCATGCGGCAGGCGCCATTGCATGCATTGATAGGCGATATCGGCAAAGGGGTGGCCAAGCGTCGACAACTCCCAGTCGAGCACCGCGATGACCCTTGGCTGGCCCGGCGCGAAGACCAGATTGTCCAGCCGGTAGTCGCCATGCACCAGCGATATCAGGCCGTCATCGGCGGGCAGGTGCGTTTCCAGCCAGGCGATCAGTCGGTCCATGTCGGCAATGATGGCGGTTTCGGAGGCGCGGTACTGGCTGGTCCAGCGTGCCAGCTGCCGTTCGAAATAGTTGCCCGGCCGGCCGAAATCGGAGAGACCCACCGCGTCGACATCGACATCGTGCAGGGCCGCGAGCGTGCCGTTCATTGCGTCGTAGATGGCGGCGCGTTCATCGTTGTCACGTGCCTCGGGCAATGCCGGATCCCAGAAGATACGGCCGTCGAGGAAATCCATGACATAGAACATGCGGCCGATCGGCGAGTCCTCGGCCGACAGATGCAGCATTTCGGGCACCGGAACGGCAGTGCCGAAAAGGGCCTTCATCACGCGGAATTCGCGGTCGACCTGATGCGCCGATTTCAGCAACTGCCCCGGCGGCTTGGCGCGCAGCACATAGCGGCCACTGGCCGCCGTGATGAGATAGGTCGGGTTGGACTGGCCGGATTTGAATTTTTCGATTGAAGCAAGCCCGAAAAAGCCGGGTATTTCCGCCTCGAGGTAAGGCGCAAGCGCTGCCTGGTCGAGCGCGTTGGGGTCGATCATGCGGTCTCGGGCTGGCGTTCGATCAGCGTCAGCGTCAGCCAGCGGGCGGTCAGGGCCGGTTTCTTCGAGCCCTCGATCTCGATCGTCACGTCGTGCGCCGTCTGCACCCAGCCCGAGGGTCTCACCTTGACGTCGGCCAGCACGAAACGGGTGCGGATGCGCGCGCCGGTCTTCACCGGCGCCAGGAAGCGCAGCGAATCGAAGCCGTGGTTGACGCCCATCTTGCTGTTTTCCAGCGGCGGCATTGTCTCGAACGTCATTGCCGACAGCAGCGACAGCGACAGGAAGCCGTGCGCGATGGTGCCGCCGAACGGCGTCTCGCGCTTGGCCCGCTCGGGATCACAGTGGATGAACTGGTGGTCGTCGGTGGCGTCGGCGAACTGGTCGATCATGCGCTGCGTCACCACCCGCCACGGCGAAACGCCAACCTCCTTGCCGACACTGGCCAGAAGCACATCGAGACTGATCGGTTCCACGCTCATGTCCTCCAGTTCACCTCCGGCTTCTACGGCCGGAAAATGTCATTCCTTGAACAAGGTCAATCCATGCTGCACCGACTGCCCGCCGTCGATCGGCAGGATGGCGCCGGTGACATAGCTGCCTGCACGGCTGCACAAATAGAGCGTTGCGCCGGCAATGTCATCCGGTGCGCCGATACGGCCGATCGGAACATGGTTGCCGACATGTTTGGCCTGCTCATCCGTACCGGTGGCAAAGGCCGTCATGCGGCTCTGGAAAGGGCCGGGGGCGAAGGCGTTGACGGTGATGCGGCGAGCGGCGAATTCGAGTGCGAGCGTACGCGTCAGGTGATGCACCGCGGCCTTGGACGCCGTGTAGGAATAGGCGTCGTCGGCCAGCGGCTGCGTCCCCATCACCGAACCCAGATTGATCACCCGGGCCGGATCGGCGTCGCTTGCCGCGGCCTCGAGCAGCGGCAGCAACTCGCGGGTCAGGTGGAAGACGGCGGTGACATTGACGCCGAGCACCTTGGCCCATGCCGAATAAGGAAAACTCTCCAGCGGCGCGCCCCAGGAAACGCCGGCATTGTTGATCAGGATATCGAGCTTGGCGGTCCGCGCCTTGACCTCGGCGACGAGTGCGGCGATGCCGGCTTCGCTGGAGACGTCGCCGGCAAAGCCCTCGGCCCGGCCAGGGGCGCCAAGTCCGTTCAACGCATCGGCGACCCTGATGCAATCCTGGCCCTTGCGCGAAGCGATCATCACGCTGGCGCCGGCCTTGACCAGCGCTGTCGCCGCCATGCGGCCGATGCCGGTCGCCGCGCCCGTCACCAGCGCGGTCTTGCCGGCCACCGAAAACAGCTCGTCGAGATAGGCCATTCCAATCCTCCGCGCTCTGCCCTGGGCAAAGAGTTCGCGTTGACAAGGCTATCCGAAGTACGGTCATCCTTGCCACGGGTAAATTGCCGGGCCTCTATGAAGGGTTAGCGACCGATGACGGAGATGAATCTCGGCATGACCGAGCGGCTGAAGCCGATCCACGCGCGCGTCGCGGCCATGGTGCGTGACGAGATCATGCCGCTCGACAAGGAATTCTTGGGCGAAGTGGGCAAGGCAGGCGACCGCTGGGTCTACAGCCCACGCCAGGGCGAAATCCTCGAAGGGCTGAAGAAGACCGCAAGGGAGCGCGGCCTGTGGAATTTCTGGCTGACCGGCTCGGAACGCGGCTATGGCCTGTCCACCGTCGAATATGCCTATCTCGCCGAGGAAATGGGCAAGGCGCATCTCGGCGCCGAAACCTTCAATTGCTCGGCGCCGGACACCGGCAATATGGAGGTGCTGGAGCGCTACGGCTCGGCCGACCACAAGAAGGAGTGGCTTGAGCCGCTTTTGGACGGAAAAATCCGCTCGGCCTATCTGATGACCGAGCCGGATGTCGCCTCGTCCGACGCCACCAACATTGCGATGCGCTGCGAGCGGCAGGGCGACGACTATGTGCTCAACGGCGAGAAATGGTGGGCCTCGGGCGCCGGCGATCCACGCTGCGCCATCTACATCGTCATGGTGCGGACCGGCGGCGACGGCGAGCCGCAGCACCGCCGCCATTCGATGATCCTAGTGCCTTCGGACACAAAGGGCGTGACCAAGGCTCGGGCCATGCAGGTCTATGGCGACGACGACGCGCCGCATGGCCATATGCACCTGCGCTTCGACAATGTGCGTGTGCCCGCCTCGAACCTGATCCTCGGCGAGGGCAGGGGGTTCGAGATCGCGCAAGGGCGGCTCGGTCCCGGGCGCATCCATCACTGCATGCGCGCCATCGGCCAGGCCGAGATGGCGCTGGAGATGCTGTGCCAGCGCTCCGTGCGCCGCGAGGCCTTCGGCCAGAAGCTGGCGAAACTCGGCGCCAATTTCGACATCATCGCCGAATGCCGCATGGAGATCGAGATGGCCCGGCTGCTCTGCCTCAAGGCGGCTTGGATGATCGACCAGGGCGATGCGCGCGCCGCTGCCCCCTGGGTCAGCCAGATCAAGGTCATCGCGCCGCGCGTCGCGCTGAGGATCACCGACGAGGCGGTGCAGATGTTCGGCGCGCAAGGCATCAGCCAGGACACGCCTCTGGCGCGCTCGTGGACGCATCTGAGGACATTGCGCCTGGCCGACGGGCCAGACGCCGTGCATCGCCGGCAAGTGGCGCGGACGGAGCTGAAGAAGTACACGCAGGAGAAGCTCTGAGCAGGCGCTCGGTCAACCGTGCCATGGGCCTTCTGCCAACAACAAGGAGTGTCACCGATGACCATTCCCTCCGAAATGAAGGCGTTGCTCCTGGTCGGCGACGGCTACACCAAGACGCCGAGCGGCAGCGCGCTCGCGTCGATGGAGCCCTATCTCGAGCCGGGCCGCATCGCGGTGCCTACGCCGGGCCCGAGCCAGGTGCTGATCAGGGTCAGCCTGGCTTCGATCAACCCATCCGACGTCGCCTTCATCAAGGGTCAGTACGGCCAGCCGCGCGTCAAGGGCCGGCCAGCCGGCTTCGAGGGCGTCGGCACGGTCGTTGCCGGCGGCGACGACCCCTATGCCAAAAGCCTCGTCGGCAAGCGCGTCGCCTTCGCCACCGGCCTTAGCAACTGGGGCTCGTGGGCTGAATATGCCGTCGCCGAAGCGGCGGCCTGCATTCCGCTGCTCGAGACGGTGCGCGACGAGGACGGCGCTGCGATGATCGTCAATCCGATTACCGCCATCGCCATGTTCGACATCGTCAAGCAGGAGGGCGAAAAGGCCTTCGTCATGACCGCCGGCGCCAGCCAGCTTTGCAAGCTGATCATCGGCCTGGCCAAGGAGGAAGGGTTCCGGCCTATCGTCACCGTGCGCCGCGATGAGCAGATCGCGCTGCTGAAGGAGATCGGCGCTGCCCATGTGCTCAACGAGAAGGCGCCGGATTTCGAGGCCACGCTGCGCGAGGTGATGAAGGCGGAGCAACCGCGCATCTTCCTCGATGCGGTCACCGGGCCGCTGGCTTCGGCCATCTTCAACGCCATGCCGAAGCGCTCGCGCTGGATCATCTATGGACGGCTCGATGCCGACGCCACCATCATCCGCGAACCCGGCCAACTGATCTTCCAACACAAGCATATCGAGGGCTTCTGGCTGAGCGAATGGATGCGGCAATTCAAGGAGCGGCGCGGTCCAGCGATCCTGGAAGCGCAGAAGCGCTTTTCCGACGGACGCTGGTCGACCGATGTCACGGCTGTCGTGCCGCTCGCCGAGGCGATCGCGCGGGTGCCGGCGGAACTGGCCAAGCCCAACGGCAAGGTTTTCATTCGGCCTTGATGCTGTTCGAAGCAACTCCAGAGACGCGAATACGAGGCCGTTCAGAGGTTCTTCCCGGTCAGAAGCCGCGGCGTCCAACCATCCGCGGCGGCCCGCGGAGATGATGGCCGCGTCTTTCAGCCCCTATGCCACTTCGCTTTGTCCGTGATATGCCGCCATCGAAATGCCGGACGGTGCGGGCAAGGGCTTGTTCCGGAATGTGTGGGGTGCCTTTGATGACGATTTCCAAGCCGGTTTTCGACCGTCTGGGACTTGGCCTGTGGATGGGAGCGTTCCTGGTCGTCCTTGCCATGATCCTGTGGTCGCCCGACACGCGTTCGGTGTTGCAGGCCTACAGATACGGCAGTCAGGAATTCCTGGCCGGCCGGCCGCTCTACGATATCCAGTCCGAGATGGGATATCTCTACGCCCCGGCCTTTGCCGCGCTCTATGTTCCCATACTCGAGCTCGGACCGCATCTGGGTGGACTGGCGTGGCATATCATCGGTTTCGCGGTGCTGACCTACGCCGCGATGCGGCAGGTGCGCAGGCTCGGCGGCGGGGAATTGCCATGGCTGCTTTCCTACGGCCTGTTCCTTGCCTTGCCGATGGCGCTGGGGGCGATCCGCAACGGCCAGGCGACGATCCTACTGACCGGCGCCTGCTGGCTTCTCACCTTGTCGGCGCTCGAAGGGCGGCGTGCCGAAACCTTCTTCTGGGCTTCGGTCGCCATCATCGCCAAGCCGACCGCGATCATCATGCTTTTGCTGGTCGGTGCCCTGCGCCTGCGGCTGATACCGGTGCTGGTGCTGGCGGTGCTGTTCGTGCTCGCCTTGCCCTATGCGTTCGCTCCCGCGAGCTATCTCAACGACCAGTATCGTGTCTTTGGCGGGATGCTGACCTCGATGGCTGTCGACAATACCAGCCACTTTGTTCCCACCGACTTCACGGCGCCCTTCACGACAATCGGCTTGCCCCTCCCGGAATTCGGCGCCACGATCGTGCGCATCGTCATGGCCTTGTTCACGCTTTCATTCGTCATCTGGTTCGATCGCAAGCTCGAACGCGGGACGGCTGGTCTCGTCATCTTCCTGGCGGCGACCTTCTACATGTGCGTCTTCAACCCGCGCGTCGAGCCCAACACCTATGCCATGATCGCCGTGCCGGCCGGTCTCGCTATCGCCTTGTTGTGGCGCGAGGAACGGGGTGGTGTCCTGGCTTCGGTGCTGTCCGTGATGCTGTTCCTGACCGGATTGACGGGCGTCGAACGTCACATCCATGATTTCCTGTACCCTTGGTTCCGGCCGATCGCGGTGACCCTCATTGCAGGTCCCCTGATCTGGTGGTTCTGGGCCAGGGCGCGAGGCAAGGTGAGGGGAGTCAAGGTGATGAATGAAAGGCCTGTCGCAAATGGCTGAGGCGCGGCCCGTTCTCGATATCGTCGCGCCGTTCTTGAACGAGGCCCAGTCGGCATCGGCCTTTGCCGCATTGCTCGACAAGCTCGAAGCCGAAGTGTCGCAGCGTTTCGGCATGGAAGTCCACAAGATTCTGGTGGACGACGGCAGCCGCGACGACGGCGCCGAGCGGTTTTCTCAGGCGCTGTCGGGTTCCTGGGAGATCGTCCGGCTCAGCCGCAATTTCGGCAAGGAGGTCGCGGTGCTCGCCGGCCTCGACCAGTCGCGCGGCGACATGGCGCTGGTCATGGACGCCGATCTCCAGCATTCGATGGACATCAGCCTGAAGATGATCGCCGAACTGGTGGAAAATCTGGATATCGACGTCGTCTACGCACAGAACGACCGCCGCGAGGCCAGTTGGCGGCGCAGCCAGCTGGCGAAGCTGTTCTACAGTCTGATCAACAGCAGCCAGCGTTTCGACATTCCAGAAAATGCCGGCGACTTCCGCGTCATGCGTGGCGCCGTGGTACGCGCACTGACCAGCCTGCGTGACAAAAGGCGCTTCAACAAGGGCCTGTTCGCCTGGGCCGGCTTCCGCCAGAAGGCCATAAGCTATTCGCCGGAAAACCGTGTCACCGGCAAGTCGAAATGGAGCCGGCTCAACCTGATCGCCTTCTCGCTGGAAGGGTTTACGTCCTTTTCCGTCATTCCGCTGCGCATCATCAGCCTGAGCGGGATGCTGGCGGCGCTGGCGGGGATCCTCTACGGAGCCAAGGTGTTCTTCGAGGTGCTGTTCTACGGCATCGCCGTCCCCGGCTATCCCAGCCTCATGGTCGCCGTCGTCCTGCTCGGCGGCCTCAACCTCACCTTGCTCGGCCTGATCGGCGAATATGTCTGGGTCACGCTTTCGGAAAGCAAGGACCGCCCGGTCTATATCGTGCGCGACGTCGTGCGCGGCGTTTCGGACAGGCCGCCAGGCGCGTCCGGCGCATGACGCGGCGCATCCGCCTGATCGCCGACGATTACGGCCTGGCGCCCGGCGTTTCCGCCGGAATTCTCGACCTGCTCGATCGCGGCCGCCTGACCGGCACCAGTTGCATGACCGGCTTTCCGGAATGGCGTGATGCGGCGGCGCGCATAAAGCCGCTGCGCGGCCGCGCAGCGGTGGGGCTGCACTTGACCCTCACCGACCAGCCAGCCGTCACCGGCCGGTCGAGCCTGGCGCCGGAAGGCCGGCTGCCGCCGCTGCGTTCGCTGGCGCTGCCGGTGCTGCGCGCAAGCATTGATGAGCGCGATGTCCATGCCGAGCTGGACGCGCAGCACAGCCGCTTCGTCGAGGCGCTTGGCCGCCAGCCCGACTTCATCGACGGGCATCAGCACGTGCATTTCCTGCCCGTCGTGCGCACATGGCTGCGGGGGTGTTTTCCCGAAGCCGGCGGCCGGCCGGCGCTGCGTGGCGCTCCGGCGCTGGGCGATGCCGTCGTCGCGCCGAAGGTCGCGGCAATCGCCGCCGTGGCCGCCGGCTTCAACCGGTCGATGGCACGCGCCGGCTTTACCCTTTTCGAGCCGCTCGCCGGCATCTATGACTGGCGGCAGCCCGAACGGTTCGCGCCGGTTCTGCAGGCCGCCCTCGAGGCGCTGCCGGAACGAGGCCTGTTCATGTGCCATCCCGGCCATGTTGACGAGACGCTGCGGGCGCGCGACCCGATGCAAGGCGTGCGCGAGGTGGAATACGCGGTGCTGGCCTCCGACGCGTTCGGTGCGAGCCTCGCACGCGCCGGCGTCGAGATCATGGACGGCAAGGGATGAGCGGCGCCGACCAGCCCCGGCGTTCGACCGGCAGCAAGATCGTGCGCTTTGCCACTGTCGGACTGGCGAACACGGCCATCGACCTTGCCGGCTTTTTTCTGCTGCTCAAGCTGCATGTCCCGCCGCTGCCGGCCAATGTCGTCTCATGGTCGATCGCCGTCATCTTCTCTTTCTTGGCCAACGGCTTCTGGTCGTTCGAGCGCAACCAGGCCATCCGGCTGCATGACGCCTTCGTGCGTTTCGTCTCGCTTGGGGCATTGATTTCGCTCGGCGTCTCCAGCCTGTCGATCGCGCTGTTCGCCGGCATCGCAGGCGTGTGGCCGGCAAAGATCGGCGGTGTCATCGTGGCGGCGGTGCTGAATTTCCTTGCCGCGCGCTGGTCGATCGAAGGCCGGTTGCTGAAGTAACGGCTACTGCGCCCGCTCCGCACCGACGTAAGCGGCTTCCTCGAGCTCGCGCTTCAGGCGTGTTTCCTCGTGGGTCTTCGGTGTGACGAAGCGGCCAAGCAGGAGATAGGCGACCGGCGTCAGGAACAGTGTCGAGACGGTGGCCAGCCCCAGCCCGCCGACGATGACCCAGCCGAGCGCCACGCGTGCCTCGGCACCCGCGCCCGCCGCCAGCACCAGCGGCACGCCGCCAAGTATGGTGCAGATCATCGTCATCATCACCGGCCGCAGGCGGATGGTCGAAGCCTGCTCGATCGCCTCGCGCACGCCGAGCCCGCGATCGCGCAGCTGGTTGGCGAACTCGACGATCAGGATGCCGTTCTTCGCCATCACGCCGACCAGCAGCACCAGGCCGATCTGGCTGTAGGCGTTGAGGCTGGTGCCCGACAGCAGCAAGGCGAAGATCGCGCAGGCCAGGCCGAGCGGCACGGTCGCCATGATGATGACGGCGCTGACGAAGCTTTCGAACTGGGCGGCCAGCACCAGGAGGATGATGACCAGCGCGAAGCCGAAGATGGTGACCATGGCGCTGTTGGTTTCGCCCAGCGTGGCGGCTTCGGCCAGCGGCAGGATGCGGCTGCCCGGCGGCAAGAGCGGCGTGGCGATCTCCTCGGCGCGGCTCAGCGCGTCGCCAAGCGCGAAATTGCCCGAGAGGTTGGAGGTGATGGCCACCGATGGCTGCTGCTGTTCGCGAGACAGCGATGGCGGCACGGCGCGTTCGGTCAGCGTGGCTATGGTCGACATCGGCACGAAGCGGCCGTCTCCCGTCTTCAGGAAGACGTTTTCCAGATCGGTCGGATCGTTGATCGGATTGGTGGTCGAGACCAGTTTCACGCCATAGCTGCGGTCGGCGATGTAGACGTCGACGACATCGTTGCCGTCGAGCATGGCCTGCATGGTGTTGGCCAGCCCCGTGATGTCGATGCCGAGGTCTGAGGCGCGCTCGCGATCGATGGCGACGGCCAGCTGCGGCTGCGTCGGGTCGATCGACAGGCGCGGCGTCTGGAAGCGCGGGTCCTTCTGCATCTCGGCGATGATCTTCACCGCCGCGTCGCCGAGCGCCTTGCGGTCGTTGCCGACCAGCGCGAATTGCAGGCCGTTGCCGGCGCCGCGGATGCCGAGGCTGTTGGGCTGCACCGGGAAGATGCGCACGCTCGGCACCTGCCTGGTCAGCTGGCTGATCTCGGCCATGATCTCCTGCTGGCTGCGGCTGCGCTCGTTCCAGGGCGCCAGCGTCATCACCATGAAGCCGGAATTGTAGGAGCCGTTCTGGCCGGCATTCTCGAAGGTCGAGCGGATCTCGCCGGAATCGCGCATCGGCTGGATCAGCTTCTCGATCTTCTGCATCTGCTGCGTCGTGTAGTCGAGGCTGACGCCTTGCGGCGCATTGATGCGCAACAGCACGGCCGCGCGGTCCTCGGTCGGCGTCAGTTCCTGGCGGATGGTGCCGAACAGGGTGAAGGCAGTGCCGGCAAACAGCACCGCGACCAGGACCACGATCCAGGGCGCATCGAGGCAAGCGTGCAGGGTGCGCCTGTAGGCGGTATTCAACACGCCGCCGATACGGGCGCCGAAGCCGTGGCCGCCCTCGTGGTGAAGTGAGGCGCCGGTCAGCATGCGCGAGGCGAGCATCGGGCAAAGCGTCAGCGCCACCACGCAGGACAGCAGCACCGACATGGCAAGCACGAAGCCGAATTCGCGGAACAGGCCGCCGGTCTGGCCGGGCAGGAAGGAGATCGGCACGAAGACGGCGACCAGTGTCAGCGTCGTGGCAACGACGGCAAAAAACACTTCCTGCGCGCCGAGCACGGCGGCCGCACGCGGCCCCATGCCTTCGTTGCGCCGTCGCACGATGTTTTCAAGCACAACTATGGCGTCGTCGACGACAAGGCCCGTCGCCAGCACCATGGCGAGCAGCGTCAGGATGTTGACCGAGAAGCCAGCCAGATAGATGGCGGCGATGGTGCCGATCATGGCGACCGGCATCGACAGGCCGGGGATGAGCGTGGCGCGCCAGTCGAGCAGGAAGATGTAGATGACGATCAGCACCATGGTCACCGACAGGCCGAGCGCGATCTCGACCTCGTGGACCGCGCCCTTGACGAAGACGGCGTCGTCGCTGGTGATCTTGATCGCCATGCCCTTGGGCAGGTTTTCCTGCAGCTTGGCGACAGCGGCCTGAACGCCGGTCGAGATGTCCAAAGTGTTCGATTCCGCCTGGCGGATGATGCCCATGCCGATGCCGGTCTTGCCATCGGAACGCAGCGTGGTCTGGCCGACATCGGGGCCGAGCGTGACGGTGGCGACATCGCGGATGCGCGTCGTGCCGCCGATGATGATGTTTTCGAATTCCTCGGGCGTGGTCACGTCCGCCGTGGTGCGGACGATCAGGTCCTGGTTGGTCGTGGTGATCGATCCGGCAGGGGAATCGAAGGCGACCGACGCCAGGGCTGTCCGGAGGTCGGCGACGGTGAAGCCGAGGCTGGCGAGCTTGTTCTGGTCGACGTCGATGCGGAAGATCTTGTCGCGGTCGCCATAGACCTGGACGTCGGCGACGCCGGGCACGGCTGCCAGTTCGTCCTCGATCTGATCCTGCACCACCACGGTCATGTCCTGGACCGACATGTTGTCGGACGTCACAGCAAGCCGCATCACCGCATCGGAATTGGCATCGGCCTTGACGATGCGCGGCGGATCGGCGGTGTCCGGTATCTGGTTGGCGACGCGGCCGACGGCATCGCGCACGTCGGAGGCCGCGACGTTGAGGTCGACGCCGTCGTTGAATTCGATGGTGACGCGGCTCTGGCCGAACGAGGAGGAAGACGAGATCGACTTGACGCCGGAGACGCGGGCGACGGCACCTTCGATCGTGTCGGTGAGCTCGCGGTCGACGGTTTCGGCCGCGGCGCCCTGGAAGGTGGTGGAAACGGTGACCACGGCGCGGTCGACGTCCGGAAGTTCGCGGATCTCGACGCCGTAGAAGGCGGCGAGGCCGGCAACCGCGATGAGGACGTTGAGCACGAAGGCCATGACCGGCCTGCGGATGAACAGCGCGGTGAAGCCGGTATCGCCGGCGGCGTTGACGGGTCCGGTCATGAGCCTTCGGCGGTGTCGGCGGCGCGCTGCTCCTGGCCGGCGATGCGGACCTCGCCGCCCTCGCTGACGCTCTGCGTGCCTTCGGTGACCACCATGTCGCCGCTGTCGATCTCGGCATCGATCAGCACGGTCTCGGTGTTGCGCTGGATGATGCGCACCGGCACGCGCTTGGCCTTGCCGTCCTCGATCTGCCAGACATAGGCGCCGTCCGAGCCCCACAGGATCGCCAGCGGGCTAACGGCCGGATAGGTCTCGCCAGGGAATTTCATGGTGATGGAGAATGACATTCCGGCGCGCAGCGAATCGGCGGGATTGGCGATCTTGGCCTTGACCAGCAGCGTGCGGCTCTTCTCGTCGATGTGGTTGTCGATGGCCGAAACCGTGCCGGTATAGGCGCTGCTCGGATTGGCGATCGGCGTCGCCGTCAGTTGCGCGCCGACCTTGACGGCGGCGGCGAAGCGCTCGGGCACCTGGAAATCAACCAGGATCGAGGAGCGGTCGTCGAGCGTGGCGATGGCCGACTGGTTTGTCACGTAGTTGCCGGCCGAGATCGGCAGGATGCCGACGGTGCCTGATATTGGCGCCAAAATGGAGCGGCGCTGCAGCGCAAGCTCGGCGTCCTGCAGCGCCAGCTTGGCGCCCGCCAGAATCACCTCTGCATCAGCGACGGCGACCGGCGTCGCGGCATTGGAAGCGCGCAGCGATTTGACGCGGTCGAGCTTGGACTGCGCATCCTGCAAGGCGAGCTTGGCGCGGTTCTGTGCGATGATCTCGGTCTCGGAATCGAGCGTCGCGATCATCTGTCCCTTGTCGATATGGCCGCCGGATTCGACCAGCAATTCTGCAAGGCGGCCGGAACTGTAGGGATTGACGGTCACCGAAGCGTTGGCGCGGCCGGTGCCGATCGCCTGCAGGCGGTCGTTGATGACAGCCGAGGCGGCCGGCGATGCAACGATGGTGGCAATCCGGAGGCCGTTGCGCCCCGCCTGCCGGGAGCCAGCCGCCGCAGTGTCCTGCGCCGAAGGTGTCGCGCCATAAGCCCAGTCGATGCCCCAACGCGCCAGCACTTGAGGAGCGCCGGGGTAGAAGCGCGCCCACACTGCCGCTGCCGCGACCACGATCACAAACGCAAGGACAATCTGTTTCCAGCTCGGCATCGACACTCCAGCGGCAAGAATCGCCTGCCGGTTCCAGACGGAAGCGGATGCAGCGACGATACGGGCTGGCGGCGAAAACCGGCCACGCCACATCCCGGTATCAGCGGTTTATGGCAATTATCACGCAATCGTGCACATTAAATCTCGGTAACATGAACTCGAGATGCCCGCCTGGAGCGGATGCGATTGGCCGGTGACCTTGCTAACGCAGACCTTCCATCTCGCGGATGCGCCGGGCGCCGTCGGCCTCGAGCTGTCTGGTGACGGCGCCGATCAGCGTTTCGGCGACGACGAAGAGCGCGGCCGAGGAATCCCAGGCGGAAGGCACCGCGGTTCGTCCGACGATGACGTGGCGGGCAAACCGGGCGATCGGCGACAGCCACTGGTCGGTGAACAGCACGATCTGGACGCCGCGCTGATGCGCCTTTTCGGCGAAGCGGACGAGGCTGTCCTGGTAGCGCCGGATGTCGAAGATCACCAGAACGTCGCGCTTGCCCATGTCGATCAGCCGGTCGCGCCACATGCTCTCCTGGCCGGCGAGGTGAAAGACGTCGGGCTGGATGACGGCAAGGTGGGCGGCCATGTAGCGCGCCAGCGGATCGGTGAAGCGTCCGCCGATGAGGAATGTCTTGCCACGCCGGTCGGCAAGCCGTGCCGCGATGTCCGCCAGCTGCTTGTCGGAGAGGTGGCGGAAGGTCTCGCGCATATTGTCGAGCGTCGCTTCCAGCATCGGCGAGACCGTGCCGCCGCCGGGCGAGGGCGGGTTGAGCGTTCGTATTGCCGGCGACTGCAGCTGCGCCGCCAATTCGTCCTGCAGGCTCGACTGGAACTCCGGATAGTTCTGGAAGCCGAGCCGGGCCACGAAGCGCAGGATCGTCGGCGAGGAGACGCCGGCCGCAGTCGAGAATTCGGCGACCGTCTTCAGGCCGATCATCGGATAGCTGGCGATCAGCGTCTGCGCCGCGCGCCGTTCGCCGGCCGGCATCGTGCCGATGCGGTCGGCTATCAGTTCGGCAATGCTGGAAATCATCTTTTCCCCCACCCCTTGGCCTGGTCCATGAGATCGCATTTGACAAAGCCTGGTAAACTGTATGAAATCATCCATAGGGACGCAATGAGGCAAAATACGTAACATACGATACAGCGCTCCCCGGGGACGACAGACTATGGAGAAAGCACGGCCCGCCAGCCTTGCATCGCCCGATACCGTGAGGGTCACGAACCCGGGCGGATCGAGCCCTTTCGTGCTGACTTGCGACCACGCCTCCAATTTCCTGCCCGCCGAATTCGGCACGCTCGGCCTTGCCGCCGAAGACCTGTCCCGCCACATCGCCTGGGATCCAGGCGCGCTGCCGGTGGCAACGCGCATGGCGCAAGCGCTCGATGCGACGCTGGTCGAAACCCGCATTTCGCGCCTGGTCATCGACTGCAACCGGCCGCTCGACGCGCCGGACCTCGTGCCGCCGGTCAGCGAGACGACATCCATACCGGGCAATGCCGGCCTGTCGGAAAAGCAGCGCGCGGCACGGATCGCCCTGTCATGGCAGCCATTTCACGGCACCATCGAACGCATCGTCGAGGAACGGCTGGCGCGCGGCCAGGAGACCCGGCTGGTGTCCGTGCATTCCTTCACACCGGTCTACAAGGGCCGCGACCGGCCCTGGCATATCGGCATCATCCATGACGAGGATCGCCGGCTGGCGTCGCCACTGATATCGGCGCTCAAGCGGCTTGCCGGCATCACCGTCGGTGTCAACGAGCCCTATTCGCCGGCCGACCGCGTCTATTTCACGCTGGAACGGCATGCACGCTCGCGCGGGTTGCCCTGCGCGATGATCGAAATCCGCAACGATGAAATCTCCGGTGAGGCCGGGCAGCGGAAATGGGCGGATCTGCTCACCGGCATATTTTCGAATCTGGAGCCCGAGGAGGCCAGGGGCTCCCGACAACGCGCCATGGGAAAGTCAGTTCAATCGGCCAGCTAAAAACCAAATAGGGGACTAAAATGTCAGCGCAAGACTACACAGAAGTCGACAAGCACGAGGACCTAAAGGTTCTCCACGGGATGGGCTATGCCCAGGAATTGTCGCGAAGCATGAGCCGCTTCTCGAATTTCGCGATATCGTTCTCGATTATTTGCATTCTGTCGGGCGGCATCAATTCCTTCGCCCAGGCCATCTCGTCGATCGGAGGCGCCGGCGCCGGCATCGGCTGGATCGTCGGCTGCGCCGTGTCCGGATTCTTCGCCCTTGCCATGGCGCAGATCGCATCCGCATTTCCGACCGCGGGCGGCCTCTACCACTGGTCGTCGATTCTTGGAAACCGCTTCACCGGCTGGCTTACCGCCTGGCTCAATCTGCTCGGGCTGATCACCGTGCTCGGTGCCATCAATATCGGCACCGCATTCTTCTTCGTTGGTACGTTCGGAAGCTGGTTCGGCATCACCGGCACGCCGGGCGAGATCGTCGGATTTGTTGCCATCATCACGGTCATCCAGGCGCTCTGCAATCATTTCGGCATCAGACTGACTGCCATGCTGACGGATGCCTCCGGCTTCCTGATCCTCGGCGCCACGGCCGTGCTGATCGTGGCCTGCCTCGTGTTTGCTCCGGCGATCGACGTCACGCGGCTGTGGACCTTCACCAACTATTCCGGCGATGCCGGCGGCGGCGTTTTCCCGCAGTCGGATTCCATGACCTATCTGTTCCTGCTCTGCCTGCTGCTGCCGGTCTATACGATCACCGGTTATGATGCGTCGGCGCACACTTCGGAAGAAACCCTGAAGGCGGCGCACTCCGTGCCGCGGGCGATCATCTCGTCGGTGCTGTGGTCGTCGCTGATCGGCTGGGTGATGGTTTGCGCGATCACTCTGGCCATTCCGGACCTGGCGGCAGGTGCCAAGCAGGGCTGGAGCGTGTTCTTCTCGACCATGGACACAATCCTGCCGGTCTGGCTCAAGGAACTGCTCTACCTTGCGATCCTGATCTCGCAGTTTCTGTGCGGCCTTGCGACCGTCACCTCCGCCTCGCGGATGCTGTTTGCGTTCTCGCGTGACGGCGGCATGCCCGTCGGATCGGCCGGACTGGCGAAGGTCTCGCCGAAATATCGCACTCCCGTCAACGCGATCTGGACGGCCGCGATTCTCGAGATCGTCTATGTTTTCCTGGCCCAGTTCATCTCGATCGGCGGTACAAACATCTACACCATCGTCGTCAACTCGACGCTGGTCTTCCTGTTCCTGTCCTTCATCATTCCGATTGTGCTCGGCATGATGACTTTCGGAACCGCCAAATGGCCGAATCCCGGCCCCTGGAATCTCGGCAGCGGCCTGTTCAAACTATTCTGCGTCCTGTCCGTCATCGGCATGGCGATTATCTTCTACATCGCCGTTCAGCCGCCGAACGACAAGGTGCTCTACATTACCATCGGCTTCCTCGTGCTGACCGCGGTGCTCTGGTACGGCTTCGAGAACCGCCGCTTCCAGGGGCCGCCGATTGGCGACCAGATCGCAGCGCGTCAGGCGGCGATCAAGGCCGCCGAACAGGCGGTCGGCGAGACCGGAAACTGATACTTTTCTTCATGACCATGGCCGGCATCGTGCCGGCCATGGTTTCGTTACTCCCTCTCAATCGACCAGCGCTGGAGTGCCACAGGAATGGCCGGAAATTTCTCGTTCGATCAGTTGAAGAAAGCGGTCTCCGGCGGTGAGATCGACACGGTGCTGGCCTGCATCGTCGACATGCAGGGGCGGCTCGCGGGAAAGCGGTTCCTGGCGCAGTATTTCGTCGATTCCGCGCATGACGAGACGCACGGCTGCAACTATCTCCTGGCCGCCGACATCGATATGGAGCCGGTGCCGGGCTACAAGGCGGCAAGCTGGTCGAAGGGCTATGGCGATTTCGTCATGAAGCCGGATCTCGCCACGCTGCGGCGCATTCCATGGTTGGAAAAGACGGCGCTGGTGATCTGCGACGTGCTCGATCACCACGACCATGAGGATTTGGCACACTCGCCCCGCGCCATCCTGAAGAAGCAGGTCAAGCGGCTCTCCGAGCGCGGCTATATCGGCTACTTTGCCTCCGAGCTCGAATTCTACCTGTTCAGCGAGACCTACGACTCGGCCCGCAAGAAGCACTGGCAGGGCCTCGACACCGCCTCGCCCTATATCGGCGACTACCAGATCGGCATCACCACCAAGGAAGAAGGCGTCATGCGCCGGCTTCGCAACGAGATGGAAGCGGCCGGCATTCCGATCGAGAACTCCAAGGGCGAATGGGGTCCCGGCCAGGAAGAGATCAATGTGCGCTATGCCGAGGCGCTCGACATGGCCGACCGCCACGTCATCCTGAAGAACGGCGCCAAGGAGATCGCCGAGTCCGAGGGCAAGGCGATCTCCTTCATGTCCAAGTACAATTACGGGCTCGCCGGCAACTCCAGCCACATCCACAATTCGCTGTGGAGCGCCGACGGCAAGACGCCGCTGTTCTTCGACAAGAAGGCTGACTGGACGCTGTCGACGCTCGGCCAGCAATGGGCGGCGGGGCAGTTGAAATACGCCAAGGAGTTCACCTGGTTCCTGGCGCCCTACATCAATTCCTACAAGCGCTTCCAGGCCGGCACCTTCGCGCCGACCAAGATCATGTGGAGCGAGGACAACCGCACCGCCGGCTTCCGCCTGTGCGGCGAGGGCACCAAGGGCATCCGCATGGAATGCCGCATCGGCGGCGCCGACCTGAACCCCTATCTCGCCTTCGCGGCGCTGATCGCCGCCGGCCTTGCCGGCATCGACGAGAAGCTCGAACTGCAGAAACCTTTCGTCGGCGATGCCTATCAGGCTTCGCGCCTCCCGGAGATTCCGAAGACGCTGCGCGACGCCACCGAGACGCTGGCCAAGTCGAAGATGCTGAAACAGGCGCTCGGCGAGGACGTGCTCGAACATTATGTCCACACCGCCAAGTGGGAGCAGTTGGAATACGACCGCCGCATTACGGATTGGGAACTGCACAGGGGGTTCGAGCGGTACTAAGATGGATTGGAACAAGCGCCATCGCGGCTACGACATGTCGGCGGCGGAATGGGTTGCGCGCGTTCCAAATGAACTTGACGTTGATGCCGTCGGCTTGTGGCAGATAATTCCGGTCGGGCGGCACGAATTCGGTCTCGACGGTGTGGACTTGGAAACGTTCACTAAGGCGGCCCTGAAGGGCCTCCTGGCAAAGGGAGCGATCCCGATTACCGGTCGGGACAAGATCTGGGTGGCGGAACACAAGTATGGGTCAAGACCGGAAGAGATAATCGAGACTGTCGTGAAAATTTGGCTGTCGAAAAATATGCGCGAACCAGACGTTGGAGACGTCTGGTTCGGCACGTCGGTTGTGTTGGAAGAATGAAGTTCAGGAGCGTTTAATTGGAAACCGTAAAACTCAAATCCCCAATCGATGGTTCGATCTATGCCGAGCGGCCCGTGGCAACGGACCAGGCGGTCAACGCCGCGGTCGAGCGCGCCAAGGCGGCGCAGGAGAAGTGGGCGCAGATACCGATCGTCGAGCGCGGCAAGTACATTCTCGCGATGCTCGAAGCGCTGGTGGCGATGACCGACGAGATCGTGCCGGAGATCGCCTGGCAGATGGGACGTCCGGTGCGCTATGGCGGCGAGTTCGGCGGTGTCAAGGAACGCAGCAATTACATGGTCGAGATCGCCGAGCTGGCGCTGAAATCCGTGCCGGCCTCAAACCCGAAGGATGGGTTTCGCCGCTATGTGAAGAAGGATCCGCTCGGCGTCGTCATGGTGATCGCGCCGTGGAACTATCCTTACCTGACCGCCGTCAACACCGTCGTGCCGGCGCTGATGGCCGGCAATGCCGTCATCCTCAAGCATGCCGCACAGACGCTGCTCGTCGGCGAGCGTTTTCAGCAGGCCTTCGACAAAGCCGGCCTGCCAAAGGGCGTGTTCCAGAATGTCGTGCTCAACCACGCGCAGACTGAAAAGCTGCTCGGCTCAGGCAAGATCGACCATGTGAACTTTACCGGTTCGGTCGGCGGCGGCCGCGCCATCGAAAAGGCGGCGGCCGGCACTTTCATGACGCTCGGCCTCGAGCTTGGCGGCAAGGACCCGGCCTATGTGCTGCCCGACGCCAAGATGGACCATGCGGTTGCCAATCTGGTCGACGGTGCCTTCTACAATTCCGGCCAGTGCTGCTGCGGCATCGAGCGCGTCTACGTGCACGAGAAGGTCTATGACGAGTTCGTCGAAGGCTTCATCGCCGAGACGAAAAACTATGTCGTCGGCAATCCGCTGGAGCAGGCGACGACGATGGGGCCGATGGCGCAGGCGCGTTTCGCTGACCTGATCCGCGAGCAGAAGGCCGAAGCGCTGCGCAAGGGCGCCAAGGCGCACATCAACATGAAGGTGGCTGACGACAAGGCCGGTTCGCCCTATCTGGCGCCGGAAGTGCTGACCGAAGTCGACCACCAGATGAGCGTCATGCGCGAGGAAAGCTTTGGCCCGATCGTCGGCATCATGAAGGTGCGCAACGACGAGGAGGCGATCGCGCTGATGAACGACAGCGCCTATGGGCTGACCGCCTCGATCTGGACGCGCGATACCGAACACGCGGTGGCGATCGGCAACCGCGTCGAGACCGGCACGGTATTCATGAACCGCTGCGACTACCTCGATCCGGCGCTGGTCTGGACCGGCGTCAAGGACACCGGCAAGGGCGCGGGACTATCGGCCATCGGCTACGACAACCTGACTCGGCCGAAATCCTTCCACCTGCGCGAAGCCATCTGATTTTTCGAAAGACAAAAAATGTCCAAGCTGATCTCCAAATGGAACTACCCCACCACCGTCCGTTTCGGCGCCGGGCGCATCAAGGAACTCCCAGAGGTGCTTGCAGCCACCGGTATCAAGCGGCCGCTCTTCGTCACCGATCCGGGCCTGGCGAAACTGCCGGTCGTCGCTTCGACGCTGAAAATCCTCGACGACGCCAAGGTGCCTTACGGTGTGTTTTCCGAGGTGAAGCCGAACCCGGTCGATTCCAACCTCACCGCCGGCATCGCCGTGTTCAAGAAGGGCAAGCATGACGGCGTCATCGCCTTCGGCGGCGGCTCGGCGCTCGATCTTGGCAAGCTGATCGCCTTCCAGGCCGGCCAGACGCGGCCGGTGTGGGATTTCGAGGATGTCGGCGACTGGTGGACGCGCGCCAATTCGGATGCGATCGCCCCGATCATCGCCGTGCCGACCACGGCCGGCACCGGGTCGGAAGTCGGCCGCGCCGGCGTCATCACCAATGAGGAGACCCACACCAAGAAGGTCATCTTCCATCCGAAGCTCTTGCCGGCGATCGTCATCGCCGATCCGGAACTGTCGGTCGGCATGCCCGCTTTCATCACCGCCGGCACCGGCATGGATGCGCTTGCCCACTGCCTCGAGGCCTATTGCGCGCCGGGTTACCATCCGATGGCCGACGGCATCGCGGTGGAGGGCATCCGGCTGGTGTTCGAGAACCTGCCGAAGGCCTATGCCAACGGCAAGGACCTGGTCGCGCGCGCTCATATGATGAGCGCGGCCGCCATGGGTGCCGCCGCTTTCCAGAAGGGGCTGGGTGCCATCCACTCGCTGTCGCATCCGATCGGCGCGCTCTACGACACCCATCACGGCATGACCAACGCGGTGTTCATGCCCTATGTGCTCGCCTTCAACCGTGACTCCATCGAGGAGCGTATCGCCCGGCTCGCCGCCTATTGCGGCATCAAGGGCGGCTTCGACGGCTTCGCCAAGGCGATCATCAAACTGCGCAAGGAGTTGAAGGTGCCGCACGCGCTGCCGGGCCTGATCAAGGGGCTCGACATGGACAAGAAGCGCAAGGCGCTGATCGCCGACATGGCGGTGGTCGATCCGACTGCCGGCGGCAACCCCGTCAAGCTGACCAAGAAGGCGGCGCTGACGCTGCTGGAAAACGCCATCGCCGGCACGATCTGAGACGCTTTCCGCATGGAAAATTGATCTGAAAAAGGGGCAGAAAAACAAGGGGAGGAGATGAAGGGCAAGGCACAAACTAATTAGCCGGAAAAAGAATCGCGAGGCGATTGCTACAACCGGTTAAAAAGAGTTTACTTTTTCGCACTGCGAGCAGCCGGTTTCACAAAGCTTTCATCTGGCTGTCACATGAAAACGATACCGCATCGCAGGCGTCCAACGGCGTCAGTTCAACGGAGAGAACACATGTTCAAATTCACGGGGAAGGTGCTTTCCCTTTCGGCCGCGACCCTGATGGTGTCGTCGGTGATTTCGTCCGCGGCTTCGCTGGATGATCTCGTCAAGGCCGCGAAGGCCGAAGGCCAGCTCACCACCATCGCGCTGCCGCATGACTGGTGCGGTTACGGCGCGGTCATCGACGGCTTCAAGGCTAAGTATCCGGAAATCACCATCAACGAACTCAACCCCGATGCCGGTTCCGGCGACGAGGTCGAGGCGATCAAGGCGAACAAGGACAACAAGGGTCCGCAGGCTCCCGACGTCATCGACGTCGGCCTGTCTTTCGGCCCGTCCGCCAAGAAGGACGGTCTGATCCAGGCTTACAAGGTGTCGACCTGGGACTCGATCCCCGACAGCGCCAAGGATGCCGACGGCTTCTGGACGGGCGATTACTACGGTGTGCTTTCCTTCCAGGTGAACAAGGATCTGGTGAAGGTTTCGCCGACGGACTGGGCCGACCTGCTGAAGCCGGAATTCGCCAACTCGGTCGCACTTGCCGGTGATCCGCGCGCTTCGAACCAGGCCATCCAGGCAGTCTACGCCGCCGGCCTTTCCGGTGGTGCGGCAGCCGGTGAAGCCGCAGGCACGGCTGGTCTCGACTTCTTCAAGAAGCTCAACGCCGCCGGCAATTTCGTGCCGGTCATCGGCAAGGCCGCGACGCTGGCCCAGGGCCAGACCCCGATCCTCGTCACCTGGGACTACAACGCGCTCGCCGGTCGCGACACGCTGAAGGGCAACCCGCCCGTCGACGTCGTCGTGCCGAAGACAGGTGTCGTCGCCGGTGTCTACGTGCAGGCAATCAGCGCCTACGCACCGCACCCGAACGCAGCAAAGCTCTGGCTGGAATACCTGTATTCCGACGAAGGCCAGATCGCCTGGCTGAAGGGCTATTGCCACCCGATCCGCTTCAACGATCTCGCCAAGAACGGCAAGATCCCGGCGGACGTGCTGGCCAAGCTGCCGCCGGCTGAGTCCTATGCGGCCGCGGTGTTCCCGACGCTCGACGAGCAGGGCAAGGCCAAGGAAGCCATCACCAAGAACTGGGACGCCGTTGTCGGCGCCAACGTCAAGTAACAGTTGAGATCCACCGGGCGGCTTCACGGTCGCCCGGTTCTTTCTCTCGAAGACGGTAGCCGGCGCATGACCGATATCTCAATGTCCGACCCCGCTGTTACCGGCAAGACGGCGCCTCCCGCCGAGGCGCGCAGCGTGAGGCTGCCGACGCAATGGCTTGGCGTCGCGCCGTTCTTCATTTTCGCCATCATGTTCCTGATCTTGCCCACGCTCTACCTTATGCTGGGCGCATTCCAGAACGATGCCGGAGAATTCACACTCGAAAACATAGTCGCATTGGCGCAGCCGTCGATCGTTGCCGCCTACTGGATTTCGATCAAGGTCAGTCTTGCCTCATCGCTGATTGGCGCCTTTGCGGGTTTGGCGATTGCGATCGCCATCGTGCGCGGTGGCCTGCCGGACTGGATACGCTCGGCGACACTGACGTTTTCCGGCGTGGCCTCGAATTTCGCCGGCGTGCCGCTGGCCTTCGCATTCCTCGCCACACTCGGCCGGCTCGGCCTCGCGACGGTCATACTGAACACCCTGTTCGGCCTCAACATTTACGCACACGGTTTCAACATCCTGTCGTTCTGGGGCCTGACGCTGACCTATGTCTACTTCCAGATCCCGTTGATGGTGGTCATCATCGTGCCGGCCATTGACGGGCTGAAGAAGGAATGGGGCGAGGCCGCCGCGACGCTGGGCGCGACCGTGTCCCAGTACTGGCGCATGGTGGTCATTCCGGTGATCTGGCCGAGCTTCCTCGGTACCGTGATCCTGCTGTTCGCCAATGCCTTCGGCGCCATCGCCACCGCCTATGCGTTGACCGGCTCGTCACTCAACATCGTGCCGATCCTGCTCTATGCCCAGATTCGTGGCGACGTGCTGCACAATGCCCATCTCGGCTATGCCATTGCCTTCGGCATGATCCTGATTACCGGTCTTGCCAATGTCTTCTACATCTGGTTCCGCACCCGTTCCGAGAGGTGGCTCAAATGAAGGCTGGCAGATTCTGGGCCTGGGTCGTCTTCGCGCTGGGCGCGGCCTATTTCTTCATCCCGTTGATCGCGACGGTGGAGTTTTCCATGCGCATGCGGCGCGGTGCCTATTCCTTTGATGCCTACAAGGTCGTGCTGGGCGACGCACGCTTCCAGGCGACATTCGGCTATTCGGTGCTTGCCGCAGTTTTCACCATCATTCTCGGCGTACTGATCGTGGTGCCCGCCGCCTACTGGATCCGGCTGCGCCTGCCGCAACTGCGCCCGATCGTAGAGTTTATCACCTTGCTGCCGCTGGTCATCCCGGCCATCGTCATCGTCTTCGGATACATCAGAATGTATGGCTCGAATTCGCCGTTGCCGTTCCTGGCGACCGACACGGGCACCAATGCCTTGTTGGTCATCGGCTATGCCACACTGTCGTTGCCCTATATGTACCGCGCGGTGGATACAGGACTTCGCACCATCGACGTGCGCACTCTGACGGAAGCGGCGCAGATTCTGGGCGCCGGCTGGGGGACGATCGTCACCCGTGTTATCCTGCCCAACGTGTTGATCGCGGTGTTGTCGGGTGCGTTCCTGACCTTCGCGATTGTCATTGGCGAATTCACCATGGCAAGCCTGCTCAACCGGCCGGCCTTCGGCCCGTATCTGCAGAACATCGGCGCCAACCGCGCCTATGAGCCGGCAGCGCTTGCAATCATTGCCTTCGCCATCACCTGGGGTTGCATGTCGCTGATCCAGATCCTGTCCCGCTTCGCGCCGAAATCGGCGAACCGCCCGAACTGATCGAAAGAACACCACCATGGCCGAGCCATTCCTCTCCATCCAGCACGTCCGGAAATCCTTCGGCGCCACCACGGTCGTGGAGGATTTCAATCTCGACGTCGAGCCGGGTGAATTCGTCTCCTTCCTCGGGCCGTCCGGCTGCGGCAAGACCACCGTGCTGCGTATGGTCGCCGGCTTCGAAGAGCCGAGCGCCGGCAAGATCGTCGTCGCCGGCAAGGACATCACCCGGCTGAAGCCCAATCAGCGCAATGTCGGCATGGTGTTCCAGGCCTATGCGTTGTTCCCTAACCTGACCGTGGCGCAGAACATCGGCTTCGGCCTGAAAGTCGCCGGCATGCCCAAAGCGGACATCGACGCCCGCGTTGCCGAGATGCTCGGCATCATCAAGCTGCCGCAGATGGCCGACCGTTATCCCTATCAGCTCTCGGGCGGCCAGCAGCAGCGCATCGCGCTGGCGCGCGCGATCGCGCCGAAGCCGAAGCTGCTTTTGCTCGACGAGCCGCTGTCGGCGCTCGACGCCAAGGTGCGCGTGTCGCTGCGCGAGGAAATCCGCTCGATCCAGAAGAAGCTCGGCATCACCACCATCTTCGTCACGCATGACCAGGAAGAGGCGCTGTCGATCTCCGACCGCATCGCCGTCATGTATGGCGGCAAGGCCGAGCAGGTCGGCACGCCGTTCGAGATCTACAACCGGCCGGCGACCAAATTCGTCGCCAATTTCGTCGGCACGCTCAACGTGCTCGAAGGCAAGGTCACCGATGCCGCGGCCGGCACGGTTCAGGTCAACACGCAGGAAGTCTCGCTCAAGGGCAAGCTCAACGGCTCGAAGTCCGGCGACACGCTGTCGCTGGCGCTGCGGCCCGAGGCGATTTCGCTCGGCCGCCAGCCCGGCCGCGATTCCAGCCTGATCGGAGAGATATCCGAAGTGCACTTCCTCGGCTCGGTGATCCGGGTCCGCGTCGGCATCGGCGGCAACACGGTGTCGCTCGACACCTTCAACAACTCGGCCACGCCGCCACCCGCGGTCGGTGAGAAGGCCGAGATTTCGTTCTCATCGGGCGACATGCTGGTCTTGCACTAGCGGAGCGAACGTCATTCCGCGGCGGTCTCTAATGCGCCGAACAACGCGTCTTGATCGTCGATGCTCGCAACCCTCGATGCCGTGGGTTCGATGTCTGTAGTGACGAACCGTCGGCGCCGCCCCTCAGGTCACTTTTAAATCCCAGGGCAGGCCAAGGCTTCGACAATCAACAGTATCCTGCCGAGGGGTACTGCCAACAGTCGCTCTTCGCCGCTACGATGAGCCATGGCCCTTTTTGAACTCACCCTTGTCCTGCTTTTGACGGCTGTCGCGCTGACGGCGCTGTCGCGGCGGCTGGAGGTCCCCTATCCGTCGCTGCTGGCCCTGGCCGGGGTCGGCATCGCCTTCGTGCCTGGCGCACCGATGATCGAGATCGATCCGGAACTGGCGCTTGCGCTGTTCATAGCGCCGGTGCTTCTCGATGCCGCCTATGACACGTCGCTGCGCGACCTGAAGCGCTACCGGCTGTCGCTGCTGCTGCTGGCGCTTGGCGCCGTCGTCTTCACCACTGTGGTGGTTGCCTTCGTCGGCTGGAAGATGGCCGGCCTGCCGATCGCCGCGGCGATCGCGCTTGGCGCCATCGTCGCGCCGCCGGATGCCGTGGCGGCGAGTGCCGTTCTCGGGCAATTCAAGGTGCCGCACCGCATCACCGCCATCCTGCAGGGCGAAAGCCTGCTCAACGATGCCACCGCGCTCTTGATCTACCGGCTGGCGGTTTCGGCAGCACTCGGCTCGATCATGCTGAGCAACGCCATTCCGGTGATCCTGCTGTCAACGATCGGCAGCCTGATTGGAGGTTATCTGCTTGGCCGCCTCTCGCTCTTGACGCTGACCCGCATCGAGGATGCGGCGAGCAGCACCGTGGTGCAGTTCGCCGGGACATTCGGCGTGTGGATATTGGCCGACAAGCTCGGTCTTTCCGCCATCATCACCATCGTCGTCTACGCCATCACGATTGCGCGCAGTGCACCGCGCCGCATGTCGGCGAGACGCCGTGTCAGCACCTATTCGGTCTGGGAGTCGGCGGTGTTCGTTCTCAACGTTTTGGCTTTCGTGCTGATGGGCCTGCAGGCACGGTCGATCGTCGGCCGGCTTTCCGGCGAAGGGCAGGGCGAGGCCTTTCTGTTTGCCGCGACGGTGCTGGTTGTCGTCATCGCGGCGCGCCTCGTCTGGGTGGCGAGTTATGTTGCGATCATCCGATGGCTTGCCCGTCTCGGCGGCGAAGACAGAAAGCGGGATTTGCCGACATTTGGCGGCGCCGTGCTGGTCGGCTGGTGCGGTATGCGCGGGCTGGTGACGCTGGTGGTGGCCATTGCCCTGCCTGCCGGCTTTCCCGGCCGCGATCCGATCGTGCTTGCCGCCTTCGCGGTGGTTCTGGGTACGCTGGTGCTGCAGGGGATGACGCTGAAGCCTCTGCTGCGGATACTCAACTTCGATCCCGACAGAACCGTCGACAATGAGGTTGCGCAGGCGCGCGTTGCCGTCATGCAGGCCGCACTTGACGTGTTGAGCCGCAAGACATCGGCCGCGGCGGCTGTCGTGCGCGAGCAGTACGAGGCTCAGCGCGTGATCGCGGAAAACCCGGAGGACGCACAGGCGGCAACCGAATACGACCGGCTGCGCCTCTACGCCATCAACCGCCAGCGCGACACGCTGGAGGAATTGCGCAGCAACGGCACGATCGGCGACGAGGCCTATCACCGGCTGGAAGAAGAGATCGACTGGGCGGAACTGGCGGCGTCGCCAGCGGGCCGGTTCCAGCCGTTGACGACGGATTAGAAGATCGCGCGGCGGGGCAGGGGAGGCTGCTGGCACAAGCCGCTTGCATTCTCCTGCACATTGCAAGCAATCCACTGAGCCGCTACTGCCATCGCCGAAGGTGAGCCGGATAAGCAATGAAGCTGGTCAGCTACAACATCCAGTACGGGTTCGGCAGCGACGGCCGCTATGACCTTTCGCGCGCGGCGCGCATCGTCGACGGCGCCGATGTCATTGCCCTGCAGGAGGTCGAGCGGCACTGGCAGCGCAGCCATTTCGACGACCAGCCGGAGCTGCTGTCGCGCCTGCTGCCGGACTATCACTGGATCTACGGCCCGGCCTTCGACATGGACGCCAGCGAGCGGCGGGACGGTCGCCTGGTCAATCGGCGCCGGCAGTTCGGCACCATGGTTCTGTCGAAACTGCCGATCGTCTGGTCGCGCCTGCATGCGCTGCCGATGCGCCGGACGCTCAGGCCGCTCAACACGCGCAACGCGGCGCTCGAATGCATGATCGGCACACCGGCCGGCCCGGTGCGGGTGCTGTCCTTGCATCTCGCCCATATCGCGGCGGAAGAGCGGCTGGAGCAGATCGACTATCTGCTGGCCGAACACCGCCGTGCGCCGTCCGAAGGCGGGCCGTGGAGCGGCATCGATGACGAGCCTTCGCGCAACTGGACCAGCGGCGAAGCCGAGCCGGAAAATCCGCTGGCGGCGATCTGGATGGGCGATTTCAACATGGAGCCGGGCAGCGCCGAATACCGCCGCATCGTCGGCAGCACGCCCTATCATCGGGGTGCTGCCTATCTCGACGGCTTCGTCGATGCCGCCGTTGTGGCGATCGAACCCGCTGATGACTTCCACACGCATGAGAAGATCATCGACGGCAGGCTGGCAAAGCGCCGGCTCGACCACTGCTTCGTCGGCGGTATGTTCGCGGGGCGGGTCCGCTCGGTCGCATCCGATACAGGCGAGGTGGCGTCCGATCACTTCCCGGTCCGGGTCGACATCGATCTCGAAACGCCACTCGGCTTGGGAGGTCGATAGACCCGAAATGACGCTTTTCGTCTTCTTCGCGGTGCTTGCCGCAGCCGCCATGCACGCGATCTGGAACGCGCTGGTCAAGGTGCATCTCGACCGCTTCCTGTCGATCACGCTGATGACATTGGGCATGGGGTTTGCCGCGCTGTTCGTGCTGCCTTTCGTCGAGTTCCCGAAGGCGGCGGTCTGGCCGTTCATTCTCGCTTCGGTGGTCTTCCACATGGGCTACCGAACCTTCCTGATCGGGGCCTACAAGGCCGGCGATTTCGCCCAGACCTATCCACTGGCGCGCGGCACGGCACCGCTGCTGGCAGCACTTGGAGGCATCGTGGTGGTGCAGGAGGTGCCGGCGCCGTTTGCCATTCTCGGCATCCTGCTTTTGTCGGCCGGCACGCTGGTGATGTCGTTTCGCGGCGGCGCGCATCTGGAGAGGCTCAACCTGCGCGCCGTCGGCTTTGCGCTCGGCACGTCGATCTTCATTGCCAGCTATACATTGTCGGACGGCAGCGGCGCGCGGCTGGCGGCGACGGCGCAAAGCTACGCGGCCTGGCTGTTCGTCTGCGACGCGACATGGGCGCTGGTGCTGTGCCTCATCTTCCGCGGGCCGCAGTCACTGCCCGTGCTGGCGCGCGACTGGAAGGCCGGGCTGTTCACCGGCGTGCTCAGCGGCGCGGCCTACTGGATCGTGATGTGGGCGATGACCAAGGCGCCGATCGCCTCGGTGGCATCGCTGCGCGAAACGTCGATCCTGTTCGCCATGCTGATCTCGGTCTACGCGCTCGGCGAGAAGATGACGGGCTGGCGCGGCGCCGCCGCGCTCAGCATTGTTGCCGGGGTTATCGCGCTCCGGATGGGTTAGGCCGCACTCAACCCAGGACTGTCATCACCTGGCCGCGCCGCTCCGGGCTGAAGCGGATGACGACGATGATGCAGACGGCGACCACGCCGGCGAAAAGCGCCAGCGCATAGCCGTAGCTGCCTCCGGCCGACTCCGCTATGCCCGCCTGATACGGACCGCCATAGGATGCGGCAAGGTTGCCGGCCTGATAGATGAAGCCGGGCAAGGTCGCGCGGACCGCCCCCGGCGACAGTTCGTTGAGATGAACCGGGATGACGCCCCAGGCGCCCTGGACGGCGACCTGCATGACGAATGCGCCGATGGCCAACATGAAGGGCGTGGTGCTGTAGGCCCATAGCGGGATCGACGGCAGGGCGATCAGGCAGGCGAGCGTGATGGCGTTGACGCGGCCGATCCTCTCCGACAGCGCGCCGAAGGCCAGGCCGCCGACGATGGCGCCGATATTGGCGACGATGGTGATCCAGCTCACCGTGTGCGGATCGAAGCCATGCTGCTTCTTCAGGAAGGTCGGGTAGAGGTCCTGCGTGCCATGGCTGAAGAAATTGAAGAACATCATCAGCACGACGGCATAGAGCGCGACGCCCCAGTGCTTCTGCAGCGTTTCCAGGAGCCCCGGCTTGACCGATTTCCGCGCCTCGGCGAAGGCCGGCGATTCCGGCACGTGCGAGCGGATGAAGAGCACGATCAGCGCCGGCAAGAAGGAGAGCAGGAACATGGCACGCCAGCCGATCGTGTAGCCGCCGATCGTCTGCTGGTAGAGCAGGCCGTAGACCACCGCCGCCAGGAGGTAGCCGGCGGGATAGCCGCATTGCAGGATGCCCGATACGAAGCCGCGCGCGCTGGGAGGGATGGATTCCATGGCGAGCGAACTGCCAAGCCCCCATTCGCCGCCCATGGCGATGCCGAACAAAGCGCGCAGGGCGAGGAAAATGCCGAGATTGGGCGAGAAGGCGGCGAGCGCGCCGATCACCGAATAGCTGACGATGTTGAGCATGAGGATGGGCTTGCGCCCATATTTGTCGGCGAGCATGCCAAAGAAAAACGCGCCGATGAAGCGCGTCGCCAAGGTCAGGAACAGTGCCTTTGAGACTGCTGGGACATCGGTGTGGAATTCACTCGCAATATCGGTGAGCAGGAATGTCAGAAGGAAGAAATCAAAAGCGTCGAGCGTCCAGCCCAGGAATGAGGCCAGAACGGTTTTCTTCTGCTCGGCAGTGAGATTCAAGGCGTCCTCCTTTGGTGCCCCCAGAGGAACGATATGTCGCCCCTCTCGCAAAAGAGAACAGCGATCAGCCGGAACCGGCGGTCACTTTTTCGTAAGGTCGAGGTCGAAGACCATCAATCCGTCCGTGCCGCCTTCGAGTGCGGCGACCAGCCGGGCGCCGGCGCGCTGATGGGCCTCATGGACGAGATAGGCGTCGCGGGCGGCGGCATCGCGGAAATCGATGGTGAAGCCATGGCCAAAGCCGCGGGCGAAGGGCTCGGGGCTGACATTGGCACTGAAGTGGACCGTGTCCATGCCGTCGATCACCTTTCGAAGCGCCTCGAGGTCGGCATGGATCGCCGTGCGCTCGCTTTCGGGGACATCGCCGCGAAACCGGGCGAAGACACAGTGCCTGATCATTTCTCCATCCCTTCAAGCAGCCCGGTTGCCGGAAAACACAGCCGGCGGCAGCGGTTCGCGGCCGAGGATCAGGTCGGCACCCTTCTCGCCAACCATGATGGTCGGTGCATTGGTATTTGAGGAGGGCACGCGCGGCATCACCGAGGCGTCGCAGACGCGCAAGCCTTCGATGCCGCGCAGCCGCAAATCCGGCGTCACGACAGCCATCTCGTCATGGCCCATGCGGCAGGTGCCGACAGGATGGTGATCGGTCTTTGCGCTGCGGCAGGCGTAGTCGAACAGTTCGTCGTCGGTCGCCAGCGACGGGCCGGGCAGCACTTCGCGCAGCACGTAGGGCTGAAGCGCCTTCTGCCGCATGATCTCGCGCGCCAGCCGCAGGCCCTTGATCGACATGGCGCGGTCATAGGGATCGGACCAGTAGTTGGGATCGATCAGCGGATGGTCGGCCGGGTCGGCGCTCTTCAGTCGCACCGTGCCGCGCGAGCGCGGCCGCAGGAAGGCCGAGTTCAAGGTGACGCCCGGATTGTTCAACTTCTCGACGCCGGCCTCGATGCCGGAGCCCAGGCCGAGATGGAACTGGATGTCGGGCGAGGCGGCGGTCGGGTCGGCGTACCAGAAGCCGCCGGTCTCGAACAGGCTGGAGGCCACCGGCCCCTTCTTCAAAAGCAGATATTGCAGGCCGGCCCAGGCCGTGCGGTGCAGCTTGGCGTAATTGTCGTAGGTGTGGTCGCCGGTGCATTCGGCGATGACGAACAGATCGAGATGGTCCTGCATGTTGGAGCCGACGCCGGGCAGGTCGTGCACCGGCGTCACGCCGACCGATTTCAGGTGGTCAGCCGGACCGATGCCCGATTGCATCAAAAGCTTCGGCGAGCCGATGGCGCCGGACGAGACGATCACCTCGCGCCCGGCGCGCAGGATCTTCTTCTCGCCGCCTGGCCGGTCGACGACTTCAACGCCGACAGCGCGGCCGTTCTCGACGACGATGCGTGTCACCAGCACATCGGTCCGGACGGTGAGGTTCTTGCGGGCGCGGATCGGCTTGAGATAGGCGACCGAGGCGGAGGAGCGCCGGGCATCCTTCTGGGTGAGCTGGTAATAGCCGACGCCTTCCTGGGCAGCGCCGTTGAAGTCGGGGTTGAAGGGAATGCCCATCTCCTGGCCGGCGCGGAAATAGGCTTCGCAGATCGGCAGCGGCGAGATCGGGTTCGACACGCCGAGCGGTCCCTGGTCGCCGTGAAAATCGTTGGCGAAACGCTGGTTGTTCTCGGCGCGCTTGAAGTAGGGCAGCACGTCGCGATAGCCCCAGCCGGCGAGACCCTCTTCCTTCTCCCACGCGTCGTAGTCGCGGGCATTGCCTCGCGTGTAGATCTGGGCGTTGATGGACGAGCCGCCGCCGACCACCTTGGCCTGCGTGTACCAGAAGACCCGGTCCTTCATGTTTTTCTGTGGCACGGTGGACCAGCCCCAGGACGCGATGCCCTTGGTCATCTTGGCGAAGCCCGCCGGCATATGGATGTAGGGGTGCCAGTCCTTGCCGCCGGCTTCCAGCAGCAGCACGGAATTCAAGGGATCCTCGCTCAGCCGGTTGGCCAGAACACAGCCGGCCGGGCCGGCGCCCACGATGATGTAGTCTGTCATGTCGTTTCCACCTATAGCCGCGGCACGGAGAGCGCGCCGTCGACATTGATGATCGAGCCGGTCGAAAAGCCGAGCCTGCCGGCGGCAAGCGTCGCCACCACCGCGCCGATGTCTGACGCTTCGCCCCAGCGTTTGGCCGGCACCAGCCCGCTGTCGATCAAGGCATCGTATTTGGCGGTCACGCCTGCCGTCATGTCGGTTCGGATGATGCCCGGGCGCAGCTCGAACACGCCGATATTTTCAGGGGCGAGCCTGAGCGCCAGGTTCTTCACCCACATGGAAAGCCCCGCCTTCGATATGCAGTATTCGGAGCGCTCCGGCGAAGCCATCTCGGCGCTGACCGAGGTGACGGTGATGATCGATCTTGCGTGGCCGCCGGGTGTGGCCAGCATTGCCTTGGCGACGGCCTGGCTGAGGAAGACCGTGCCGCGCAGGTTGATATCAAGCGTGCGGTCGAAATTTTCGGGCTTCAGTTCCAGCAGGTCGCCGCGCACCACGGCGCCGACGCCGGCATTGTTGACGAGACAGTCGATGCGGCCGAAGACGCGCATCGCGGCATCGACCAACACGGCGTGGCCGTCGAGATTGGCGACGTCACAACTGACATAGGCGAGTTTCGCACCGCGCGCCGAGATGTCTGCGTCGAGCCCGTCAGGCGCCTGTTCGGCGAGGTCGGCAACCAGAATGTCAAAGCCGGCATCGGCCAGCGCTTCCGCGCAAGCCAGCCCGATCCCGCGCGCGCCGCCGGTGACGATGGCTGCGGGGCGGGTCATGCGGCAAGCTCCATCTTGCGGATATGGTCAGCCACCCGCAACGCCTGAGCGGCGATCGACAGCGCCGGGTTGACCGCAGCCGAGTTCGGCAAAAAACTGGCATCGACGACGAACAGGTTCCGGTGGTCGAACGACCGGCAGAACGGGTCGAGCGGCGCGGTCGCCGGATCGTCGCCCATCCTGACCGTGCCGCACTGGTGCGAGGGCGTGCGCTTGTCGAAGGGGCGCGACAGCACGATGGGGTAGCCGCAGGCGCGGAAGTTTTCGCGCATCACCTTGGTCAGTCCGTCGAGCGACTGCATGTTGGAGCGCCGCCACTGCATGACTATGTCCTTGCAGTCGACCATGATGCGGCTTTCGGGATCGGGCAGGTCCTCGCACATCAAATACCAGTCGACGGCATGGCCGGCCATGAAGTCGAGCACGAATTTCGGCATCGTCCTCACATTGGCCTTGAGCATGTTGCCGTCGATCTTGCCGAGCAGCTGGACATTGCCGAGCGGTTTGCCGCCCCTGCCGTCCGACAGATAATAGTCGTTCAGCATCAGCGTCTTCTGGTAGACGGCATCGTTCCTGCGGCGCGGATCGATCGCCAGCATGGCTCTGGAATTGTGGTTCATGAAGTTGCGGCCGACCTGGTCGGAGCGGTTGGCGAGGCCCTTGCCGCCTCCTTTGCCGTTGCCCGGTGAGGGCGAGCGCAGCAGGATGACGGCGGAATTGACCGCGCCGGCGGACAGGATGACCAGTTTCGGCGACACTTTCTTCAGTTCGCCGTTCTGCCGGTAGTGGATTGCGGCGATGCTTTTGCCGTCGGGCGCCGCCTCGAGATACTCGACGTAGCAGCCGGTCTCGAGCCGGATGTTGCTGTCCCCAAGCGCCGCCGCCAGTGGCGCTGTCTGGGCGTCCATCTTTCCCAGGCCGGTGTTGGGGAAAGCGTCCCAGCCGGTTCTGCCTTCCTTCAGCCAGGTATCGATGTCGACGCCGAGCGGCAGCGAGGCCGGATGCAGGCCGAGGCCCTTCAGTTCAGCACGGGCGCGCGCGATCGGTGCTTCGTCGGGCACCGGCTTGAAGGCGTAGGGGATCGAGTGGAACGGTTCGGTCGGATCCTCACCCAGCGTGCCGCGCACGCGAAACAGCTGCTCCGCCCTGGAATACCAGGGCTCGAACTCGTCGTAGGAAAACGGCCAGGCGGGCGAGACGCCGCCGTAATGCTCCATGGCCGAAAAATCTTCCTTGCGGTAACGGATCAGCACCGCGCCGTAGAATTTCGAATTGCCGCCGACATAGTAGTAATTGCCGGGGTTGAAGGCGGCACCGCCGGCCTCGCGCCACATCTCCTTTGGGCGATAGTGGCCGTCGACGAAGATCGAGCGGGTGTCGCGGGCATGCGGGGTTGCCGGCAAGGGTTCGCCACGCTCCAGCATCAGGATCGAGGCGCCGCTGCCGGCCAGGCCGGAGGCGATCGTGGCGCCGCCAATGCCGGAGCCGATGATGACGATGTCCGGATTTGCCATGGCCGTCAGCGGATGCGGCTCTCGGTCGCCGGATCGAAGAACACCGCCTTGGTCAGGTTGAAGGCGAGCGGCGTGCTGGTGCCAGGCTGGATGTTGGCGTCGGCGCGCAGCCGTGCCACCACGCCCTTGCCGCCGAGATTGGTGACGGCGAACGTGTCGGAACCGGCCGGCTCGACGACCTCGATATGCAGGTCGGCGGTGGCGATGTTCGAGGCGTTGCGCTCGGCGCCCTCCGGATCGGTCAGCGCTTCCGGCCGTACGCCGAAAATGATCGGCTTGCCCTGGAATGCCGAGAGACCTGCTGGCGCATTGGCCATCGGCAGCGTGATCGGCTCGCGGGCCTCACGCTGCAGAACGACGGAGAGCGCATTGCCCGATGTGGTGATGGTCGCCGGGATCAGGTTCATGGCCGGCGAGCCCATGAAGTCGGCGACGAAGAGATTGGCGGGGTTGTTGTAGATCTCGGCCGGGGTGCCGAACTGCTGCACCTCGCCGTCGCGCATGACGGCGATCTTTGTCGCCAGCGTCATCGCCTCGATCTGGTCGTGGGTGACGTAGACGATTGTGGTGCCTGTCGTGGCGTGCAGGCGCTTGATCTCGATGCGCATGTCGACGCGCAGCTTGGCGTCGAGGTTGGACAAAGGCTCGTCGAACAGGAAGAGTTTGGGGTCGCGCACCAGCGCCCGGCCCATGGCGACGCGCTGGCGCTGGCCGCCCGAAAGCTGGCTCGGCTTGCGCTGCAGGAGATGGCCGATCTGCAGGACCTTGGCCACCTTGTCGATCGCCTTCTGGCGCTCGTCGGCCGGCACGCCGCGCATCTCCATGCCGAACGAGATGTTCCCGGCCACCGTCATGTTCGGGTACAGCGCGTAGCTCTGGAACACCATGGCGATGTCGCGCTTCGAAGGGTGCAGATCGTTGATGGCGCGGCCGTCGACGCGGATCTCGCCCTCGGTGATCTGCTCCAGGCCGGCGATGGTGTTGAGCAAGGTGGACTTGCCGCAGCCGGACGGACCGACCAACACCAGGAAGCCGCCCTTTTCGAGCTCTACATCGATGCCCTTCAGGATCTCGACATTCCCGAAGCGCTTCTTCAGCCCATCAATTTCCAGAAAAGCCATGGTCGTTCCTTCTGAATTGGTCAGCCTTTGACCGCGCCGGCCATCAGCCCGCGCACGAAATAGCGGCCGGCGACGACATAGACGATCAGGGTGGGCAGGGCGGCGATCATCGCGGCCGCCATGTTGACGTTGTATTCGACGACGCCGGTCGAGGTGTTGACGACATTGTTGAGCGCCACCGTCATCGGCATCGCATCGCCGGTGCCGGCATAGGCCGAGGCGAACAGGAAGTCGTTCCAGATGTTGGTGAACTGGTAGATGACGGTGACGACGAAGATCGGCATCGAGTTCGGCAGCATGATGCGGCGGAAGATCTGGAAGAAGGAGGCGCCGTCGACCTGCGCGGCCTTGATCAATTCGGTCGGGAAGGCCTCGTAATAGTTGCGGAAGAACAGCGTGGTGAAGCCGATGCCGTAGACGACGTGGACGAAGACCAGATTGACCGTCGAATTGCCGAGGCCGAAGCTGGTTCCGACGGAGTTCTGCAAGGTCACGCCGAAGCGGCCGACGCTGCCAAGGATCGTCGCCATTGGCAGCAGCACCGACTGGAACGGAATGAAGCAGGCGAACAGCATCAGCCCGAACACCAGCGTCGCGCCGCGAAAGCGCCATTTGGTCAGCACGTAGCCGTTGAGGGCGCCGAGCATGGTCGAGATCAGCACGGCCGGAACCACCATCTTGATGGAGTTCCAGAAATAGCCCTTGATGCCGGCGCAGGTGAGGCCGACACAGGTCTCGCCCCAGGCCTTCAGCCACGGGTCGAAGGTCGGCGCCTTGGGCAGCGCCAGCATGTTGCCGTTCTGGATCTCGTCCATGGTCTTGAACGAGGTAACCAGCATGACGAACAGCGGCATCAGGTAGAACAGCGCGAACAGCGCCAGAAGCCCGTAGATGACGATGCGGTTGACGAGCTTGGTGTTGATGCCGCCGGAGGCCTGGCGGGCAGGGGTGGCGACAGCGCTCATCGCGGCTTCTCCCTGAGTTCCGAATAGAGATAGGGCACGATGATGGCGACGATGGTCATCAGCATGATCACCGCACTGGCCGATCCGACAGCCATTTCGTTGCGCTTGAAAGTGTATTCGTACATGAAATTCGAAGGCAGCCAGGCCGAGCCGCCGGGGCCGCCGGACGTCAGCGCCACGACAAGGTCGTATGACTTGATGGCGAGGTGGGCGAGCACGATGAAGGCCGACAGGAAGATTGGCCGCAGCAGCGGGATGACGATGCGGCGGTAGAGCTGGAAGGTTGTGGCGCCATCGATCTGCGCTGCCTTCATGATCTCGCCGTCAATGCCGCGCAGGCCGGCCAGGAACATCGCCATGATGAAGCCGGAGGCCTGCCAGACGCCGGCGATGACCACGGTGTAGATGACGAAATCCTTGTTCTTGATCCAGTCGAAATGGAAGCTCGTCCAGCCCCATTGATGCAGCGTCTGTTCGAGGCCGAGGCCGGGATCGAGGAACCATTTCCAGGCGACGCCGGTGACGATGAAGGACAGCGCCATCGGATAGAGGTAGATCGGCCGCAGCACGCCTTCGCCGCGGATCTTCTGGTCGAGCAGGATGGCCAGGAACAGGCCAAGCGCCAGGCAGATCAGGATGTAGAGAAAGCCGAAAATGCCCATATTGGTTATCGACGTGTACCAGCTCGATGGCGGGTCGGTGTCGAAGGTCCAGCCCCACAGCCGCTGATAGGCGCGCGAACCTGTGATGACGTAGGACGGGAAGGTCTTGGAATTGGTGAAGGACAGATAGATCGTCCACAGGATGAAGCCGTAGACGAAGACGATGGTGATGGCGAAGCTCGGCGCCAGAACGATCTTCGGCAAGGCGTCCTGCAGGCGCGAGCGCACCGAGGTGCGCGACCGCTCCGGCGTCAGCTTGATCTGGCTTGTTGCTACTGTGCTCATGAGCTCCTCCCGTTTCGGGTCGTCCGTGCGCCGCCGTCAGGCGGCAAGGCGGCCCCGTGCATACGGGTCTTCGGTCGGCATGGTGTCGAGCCGGCCAATCCTGAGATAAAACCTTCCCCGCCGAAGCGGGGAAGGTGATTTCGAGCGTTGCGCTTACTTGGCGTCGTCGATCGCCTTGACCAGTTCGGTCACGGCCTCGTCCGAGGTCTTGATCTGACCATGGACGAACTTCGAGACCACGTCCTTGTAGGCATTGGCGACAGCCGGCGGGGCGCCGTAGCCCTGGGCCAGCGAGCCGAACAGCGTGCCGCCTTCGTTGGCCGCCTTCAGGTCGGCGATGCCCTTCTTGCCGCAAGCGTCGAAGTCGGTGTCCGGAACGTCGGTGCGGGCCGGAACCGAACCCTTGACGACGTTGAAGGCCGACTGGAAGCTCTTCGACAGGGTGGCGGTGGCCAGCGCGACCTGGGCGGCCTTGCGGTCGTCCGGAACGTTGAACATGCCGAACATGTCGGAGTTGTAGATCACCGAGCCGTCGGTGCCCGGGAAGCGATAGCACAGGAAGTCGGTGCCCGGGGTCTTCTTGGCGGCGTGGAACTCACCCTTGGCCCAGTCGCCCATGACCTGCACCAGGGCATCGCCCTTGATGACCATGGCGGTGGCAAGGTTCCAGTCGCGGCCCGAGAAGTTCGGGTCGACATAGGTGACGAGCTTGGCGAGGTTGTCGAACGACTTCTTCATCGTGTCGGACTTGAGCGAAGCATCGTCGAGGTCGTTGAAGGCCTTCTTGTAGAACTCGGGTCCGCCGGTCGACAGCACGACGGAGTCGAACATGGTGGCTTCCTGCCAGTTCTGGCCGCCGAGAGCGAGCGGGATCACACCCGCGGCCTTGGCCTTGTCGAGCAGGGCGACAAAGTCGTCGAAGGTCTTCGGCTCGGTGCCGCCGATCTTGTCCATGACGGCCTTGTTGATCCACAGCCAGTTGACCGAGTGGACGTTGACCGGAGCCGCGACCCACTTGCCTTCATAGACCGAGAACTTCTGCAGGGCCGCCGGAACCGACTTGTCCCAGCCTTCCTTCTTCGCCGTCTCGGTCAGGTCGCCCATGACGCCGGCCGCGGCATAATCGAGCACGGTGTAGCCGAGCATCTGCGAGGCGGTCGGATAGTTGCCGGCCGCGACCATCGCCTTCAGGGCGGTCATGGCAGCATCACCGCCGCCGCCGGCGACAGGGACGTCCTTCCAGGCATAGCCTTCCTTGGCCAGGTCGCCCTTCAGCACGTTGAGGGCAGCCGCTTCGCCGCCCGACGTCCACCAATGCAGCATCTGCACTTCCTTGACGTCCGCGGCGTGCGCCGAGAACGCAAAGCTCGTCGCAAGAGCCGTTCCGATAAGCAGTTTGCGCAACATGTACTTCCTCCCTTGTTGCATTACACGACCGGTGGAAGCCCACCGGGTTCTTCCCAACTCAGCCGACCCACCATCCGGTGCGCTGGCCGCGATGAAACTGGATTGTCTTTTCCTCGGTATAGTCCTCGACGGCGCGTTTGCCGAGTTCGCGTCCGAGACCGGACTGCTTGTAGCCCCCGAAAGGCAGCTCGGGATAACCTTCCATGAATGTGTTCACCCAAACCGTCCCCGAACGCACCCCACGCGCCACCGACATGCAGGTGTCGATGCTGGCGCTCCACACGCCTGCAGAGAGACCATAGGGCGTGTTGTTGGCGATGTGCAACGCCTTCTCAATCGATTCAAAGGTGAGCACTGAGAGCACCGGTCCGAACACTTCCTCACGCGCAATGGCCATGTCCTCGGTGACGCCACGCAGGATGGTCGGGTCGAGATATTGGCCGGCATTGGAGGCCAGCTGCTTGCCGCCGCTGAAGACATTGCTGCCTTCGCCCGCCGCTGCCGCAACGTAATCCGTCACCTTGGCCAGATGGTCGGACGAGATCATCGCGCCGACCTTGGTTTGCTCGTCGAGCGGGTCGCCGACCTTCACCCTGGCGGTGAGTGCCTTGACGGCGCTGAGAAAATCTCCGGCGATCGCCTCGTGCACGATCAGCCGGCTGCCGGCATTGCAGCATTCGCCGGCATTGAAGAAGCCACCGAACACCGCCGCGTCGGCGGCGGCCTCGAGGTCGGCATCGGGAAAGACGATCTGGCCGTTCTTGCCGCCAAGTTCCATCGAGACCTTCTTCAGCGATTGCGCGGCGGACGCCATGGTCATCTTGCCGACGCGGGTCGAGCCGGTGAACGACACCATCTCGACCAGGGGATGGCCGACCATCGGCGCGCCGACATCGGCGCCCAGACCGGCCAGGATGTTCACGACCCCGGCGGGCAGGCCGGCTTCGAGCAGGATGTCGCCCAGCACGAAGGTCGAGGCCGAGGTCATTTCGCTCGGCTTGACCACTGCCGTGCAGCCGGCGGCGAGCGCGAAAGGCAGTTTCTGGCTGACGATGAGGAACGGGAAATTCCACGGCGTGATGATCGACACGACGCCGATCGGCTCGCGCACGACCACGCCCAGCATGGCATCGCCGAGGTTGGCGTAGCTCTCGCCATGCAGTGTGCGGGCGAGCGAGGCGGCATAGCGCCAGATGTCGACGGCGCCGCCGATCTCGCCGCGCGCCTGGGCGATCGGCTTGCCGGATTCCAGCGCGTCGAGCCGGGCGATGTCTTCCAGCCGTGTCTCGATCAGGTCGGCCGCCCTGAACAGGATCGCGGCGCGCTCGCCGGCCTTCATGCGTGGCCATGGGCCGGTCTGGAACGCCTTGTGCGCGGCCTGCACCGCCGCTTCCACCTCGGCTTGGCCGGCTTGTGCATAGCGCGAAACGGTGAAGCCGTGGCCGGGGCTCTTGCGTTCCAGCGTGCGGCCGTCGCGAGCATCGACGTGCTTGCCGTCGATCAGCAGCCGGTGAGATTTCGGCGCGGCCGAGGCCTCGGCAGGCATGGCGATGTTGAGGGGTGCATTCATCAGGAGGTTTTCTCTAGCTTCTTGAAAATGCTGGCTTCTGCTTGGTTTTGAAGGCGTCGACGCCAGCCTTGAGGTCGCCGGTGAGCGCGATAAAGCCGCTGGCCAGCGCTTCGGCAGCGGCCGCACTTTCCTCGCCCTCGGCCACCGCGATCATCAGCTTGGCCGCTTCCGTCGCCAGCGGGCCGCGCTCGGCGATCTTTTCCCCCCAGCTCTTGGCATCGTCGAACGCCTTGCCGGTTTCGGCCACCCGGTCCACCACGCCAAGGGCCTGCGCTTCGGGAGCGAGAAGTATATCACCACCCAAGGCCATGCGCCGCACCGTCTGTGCGCCGAAGCGGCGCACGGCGCGCTGCGTGCCGGACCAGCCGGGCACGACGCCGATCGAGGTTTCGGGGAAGCCCAATTTCACATGCGCCTCGGCGACCCGGAAATCGCAGGCGACCGCCAGTTCCAGCCCGCCGCCCAGCGCATGGCCGGACAGCACGGCGATGGTCGGTTGCCGCAGCCGCGCCAGCCGGTCGAAGACGCGGTGGCCGTAGCGCACCCATTGCACCTGGAAATCGGCAGCACTCATCGCGCCCCAGGCCTCGACATCGCCGCCGGCGCTAAAGCCCTTGCCTTCGCCGCGCAAGAGCACGACGCGGACGCCTTCGGCCAGCTCCGCTTCGTCGAGCGCGGCTTCGAGCGCCCGCAGCATCGGAATGTCCAGCGCGTTGAACTTTTCCGGGCGGCGCAGCGTGACGATGCCGATGGCGCCGTCCTTTTCGAATGTAACGAGGCGCTCAGCCATGCGCGCCTCCGAGCGAGGCGCCGCCATTGAGCGACAGGCCGATCGGCCGGTCCTGGTAGAGCGCCGCCGGCGTCACCTTGAGGTCGTTGGCGACACCGAGCGGCATCTCGGCCTGCGCCAGGACATCGCGCCCGAGGTCGATGCCCGGCGCCAGCTCGGTGACCATCAGGCCGTCGGGCGTCAGCTTCATCACGCAGCGCTCCGTGACATAGGTGATGTCCTGGCCCTGGGCGACGGCGCGCTTGCCGGAAAACGAGATGTGCTCGACCTCGTTGACCACCTTCTTGACCTTGCCCTCCTGGTCGATGCGGATGCCGCCGTCGGCCAGCGAAAGCTTGGCACCGGCATTGAAGAAGCCGGAGAAGACGATCTTCTTCGCCCGCGCGGTAATGTCGACAAAGCCGCCGGCGCCGGCGGTGACATGCGGCCGCGCCGACAGTTTCGACACGTTGACCGAGCCGTGGCGGTCGATTTGCAGGAAAGACAGCAGCGAGGCGTCGAAACCGCCGGCCTGGAAATAGATGAACTGGTGCGGCGAGGGCATGATCGCCTCGGCGTTGGAGGCGCAGCCGAACTTGAAGTCGAGCAGCGGCACCCCGCCGACGGCGCCCTGCTCGATCACCCAGGTGACCTTGCCGTGCTGGCCTTCTTCCAGAAGGATGCGCGGCACATTGGCCGAGATGCCGAAGCCTATGTTGACGGCCATGCCGTCACGCAATTCCATGGCGACGCGGCGCGCGATCACCTTCTGCACGTTCATCTCGGCGTTGCGGAAGGTCGACAGCGGCCGGAAGATCTCGCCCGAAATCGCCGGGTCGTAAGGCGTCAGCGTCGTCTGCAGCTGGTCGGGCGCCACCACGATATGGTCGACCAGCACGCCCGGCACACGCACATCATGCGGCTTCAGCGTGCCGTTCTCGACGACGCGTTTGACCTGCGCGATGACGATGCCGCCATTGTTGCGGGCGGCGAGCGCCTGTTCGAGGCCGCCGAGATAGGCGCCTTCATGCTCATAGGTGAGGTTGCCGCGCTCGTCCGCCGTGGTGGCGCGGATGATCGATATGTTGGGCACGATCGAGCGGAAATAGAGCCATTCCTCGCCGTCGAACTGCTGTACCGACACGATCGGCTCGCTGGCCGCGGCGTTCATGGCGCAGCCCTGATGGCGCGGGTCGGCAAAGGTGTCGAGACCGACCTTTGTCAGCACGCCCGGCCGTTTGGCGGCGGCCTCGCGGTGCATGTCGAACAGGATGCCGGATGGCACGTTGTAGGCGGCGACCGAATTGTCGCCGATCATCTTCCATATCTGCGGCGGCTCGGACGAGGAGGGGCCGGAAGGATAGGAACCGCATAGCGTGCGCTTCAAGAGGCCCGGCTTGGCCAGATGATCGATGCCCTTGATGCCGTACATGTCGCCGGCGGCGATCGGGTGCAGCGTGGTAATGTTCTTGGGGTGACCTTCGCCATCGAAGCGCTCGCCGATGGCGGCCAGCACCGCGTCCGGACAGCCAAGGCCGCTCGACGACGACACGGATACCGTCATGCCATCCTTGATCAGGCTGGCTGCCTGTCCCGCTGAAACGACCTTGCTCACTTCATGCTCCCGAGTTTCGGGTCGATCTTGACGGCCTTGCCGGAGCTGGCCGACTGCAACGCCGCCTCGGCTGATGCGAGCGACCAGATGCCGTCCTCGCCGGTGGCGGCAGGCTGGCCCTTGCCGAGGATCGCGGCATGGAACCGACGCACCGATCTGACGTAGAGATCCTCGCGGTCGAAGCTCAATTGCTCCTCACCCTTGGCTGTGCGCAACAGCACCGAGCCGTCCGGTTTCTGGGTCATCACATCGCTGGCGATCAGCGAGCCTTCCGAACCATGCACCTCGAAGCCGGTGCCGGCGAATTTGGTGGTGAAACCCTCATGCGACTGGGCGATGAGGCCCGACTTGAAGCGCCAGATGCACATGGCACCGTCTTCCAGACCGCCGGCGGCCATGCCGGCCGATTGCGTGAAGGCCGAGACCTCGACCGGATCGTCGCCAAGCACGAAGCGCAGCGTGTCGGCATCGTGGACTGTGATGTCGAGCACCACGCCGCCGCCGGCTTCCGGTTTGGTGATGCGCCAGCCCTGCAGATTCTCCGGCAGATAGACGGAATGGAAGACGCGCGCGGCGATTGGCTTGCCGATGCGCCCCGATGCGATGGCGTCACGCATGGCGCGATGCGCGCCGGCGTTGCGCAGATGATGGTTGGTGCCGAGCACGATGCCGGCCGTCCTGGCCGCCGCGACCATTTTGCGCGCGTCGGCGCTGGTCAGCGCCAGTGGCTTCTCGCACAGCACATGCTTGCCCGCCGCGATGGCGGCAAGCGCCTGTTCGAGATGCAGTTCGTTGGTGGTCGAGATGTAGACGGCGTCGATGTCGGACTTCAGCAAGGCATCCAGCGTAGACACCGCGGCTGGAATGCCGTTTTCCCTGGCATAGGCCGCCGCGCGTTCCGGATTGGAACTCATCACCGCCGCGATCTCGCCGCCCTCTTGCGCGCGAATGGCGTTGATCATGAATTGCCTGGCGATCGTGCTGGCGCCGATCAGCCCCCATTTGACACTCACGCGGCGCCTCGCGTTCCCGTGGGCCTGTTTCGCGTGCGGAGATCCGGACCGCAGCTTTCCCTGACCACGAGATTGACCGCGCCGATATGGTCTTCGGCCCGCGTGGTGCGCGACTGGATCAGCTTGAGCATGACGTGGGCGGCGCGCTCGCCGAGGCCGGCTGTGTCCACCGCGACGCTGGTCAGCGCCGGCATGTAATGTTCGGCCTCGACCACGTCGTCGAAGCCGACGACGGCGAAATCCGGTCCCGGCTCAAGCCGACGCTTGCGCAATGCCAGCATCACGCCAAACGCGACGGCATCGTTGAAGCAGAGGGCGGCGGTCGGCGGCTCGGCCATTGTAAGGGCGGTCTCCAGGCAAGCGAGGCCGCCTCGGCGGTTTGTTTCGCCCTCGACGACCAATACGTCGCGGGCGGAGATGCCCAGCGTCTCGCAGGCCTCGCGAAAGCCGCCCAGCCGTTCCTGATAAACCACCAGATCCGAGGTGCCGCCGAAGAAGGCGAGCCGGCGATGTCCTTTGGCGATCAGATGGGCCGCGGCAAGATAGGCGCCGCGATGATTGTCGGGCGCGATAACAGGGATGCGGCTTTCAGGCAGGCGGCGCATGGCGAAGACCACCGGCACGCCCGCCAATTCCAGCCGCCGGAAAGCGCCTGGCGTGGTGCCGCGCGCCGGTGACACGATGAGACCGGCGACGCCCTGTTCCATCAGCGACTTCAGCACCTCTTCCTGGCGCACCGGATTCTCCGCCGTGTTGGCGATGAAGGGCACGATGCCGGCCGACTGGAAGACGCGTTCCATGCCGACCGCCAGCTCGGCGAAGAACGGGTTGGTGAGGTCGTTGATGACCATGCCGATGACATTGGAATGGGCCTTGCGCAGATTGGCGGCGCCGCGGTTGTAGACGTAGCCGACATCCTCGATCGCCTTGCGCACCTTGACCGCGGTTTCAGGCCGGATCAGCCCGCTGCCCTGGAGCACGAGCGATACCGTCGATTTGGACACGCCCGCCTCGCGGGCAATGTCGAATATCGTGGCCTTGGCCCGGCTGGCCATCTCGATGCGTCCTCCCAGCTTTTCTCACTCAAATCTATTGGAACGTTCTAATCACTGGTTCAATCTTGAGTCAATCGCGAATTTTTCTCAGGCGCAAAAACTGATTGTGCGTACTCAAATAGCACGGCCGGTAAGGCCTTCCGTGTTGCAACGCAGCATTTGCCGCCAGATTCGCTCCGAATCTTAAAGGTTCTTGATTTATTGGAACGTTCCATTTAATAGGCACGGCGAAGGGAGAGGTCGATGGATATTGTCTTGCCTGGCGAAGGTGGCCGCGGCGCCCGTTACGCGCTTGTCGGACAGCCGGTGCAGCCGGCGGTCGGCGCGCGGTTCTCGCGCATCGCCTATGCCGCCGCGCATGTCGTTGCCGACCCCCTCGAAATGACCGATCCATGGTCGCGGCCGGCGGTCGACTGGGACAGGACGATGGCATTCCGCCATCATTTGTGGCGGCTCGGCTTCCGCATTGCCGAGGCAATGGACACGTCGCAGCGCGGCATGGGTTTCGACTGGGCCAATGCGAAGGAATTGATCCGCCGCTCGATCGCCGAGGCGCGCACTGTCGAGGGCGCCGATCTTGCCTCGGGTGCTGGAACCGATCAGCTGGCGCCGACCGCTGCCAGGACGCTCGACGAGGTGATCGCTGCCTATGACGAGCAATTCGCTTTCATCGAAGGACAGGGCGGCAAGGCGATCATGATGGCCAGCCGTGCCTTGGCGGCCGTCGCGAAGGGTCCGGACGATTATGCGCGCGTCTATGACCGCATCTTGAGCCAGGCCTCCGGCAAGGTCATCCTGCACTGGCTGGGGGATATGTTCGACCCGGCCTTGAAGGGCTACTGGGGCAGCGGCGATTTCGAGACCGCGCTCGATACGGTGGTCGCCATCATCGAACGCCACGCAGACAAGGTCGAAGGCATAAAGATATCGCTGCTCGATGCCGGCAAGGAGGTCGCGTTGCGCAACCGGCTGCCGGACGCCGTCGTGATGTTCACCGGCGACGACTTCAACTACCCCGAACTGATCGCCGGCGACGGCAACAGGCATTCGCACGCGCTGCTTGGCATTTTCGACGCCATCGCGCCTGTCGCCAATGCCGCGCTGGCAAGGCTCGCCGAGGGCGACCGCGCCAGCTATGACGCGCTGATGGCGCCGACCGTGCCGCTGTCGCGAAAAATCTTCGAGGCGCCGACCGAATATTACAAGGCCGGCATCGTCTTCATGGCCTGGCTGAACGGCCACCAGGATCATTTCACCATGGTCGGCGGCATGCAGTCGGCGCGCGGTATCCGCCATTATGCCGAAATCTTTCGCCTTGCCGACCAGGCAGGCCTGCTGGCCGACCCTGACCTTGCCGCATCGCGGATGAAGAACCTGTGTGCCGTCGCAGGCATCTGACGATGGTTCGCGCAGAGATCCGAATCTTCTTTTGAACCAATTTCTCCCGGGACGCGACCGCCATCAGGCGTGCCGAGGTTCAGGCCATCCTTCACCGATCCAAAGGTTTTCGCGGCTTCGGCATCGCTGCCAGGCCAGTTCGGGAGCCACCATCCGGCGAATGGATCAGGGTGACGCATTTCGCCAGCGGCAGGACGAGTTGGTTCGATGTCCAATATTGACGTTGAAGCGGCACCAATATAGCTGATAGTTTATTTGTAGGTTGCGGGGGCGACAATGAAATGTTTGGTGATTAATCTTGACCGATCAGTTGATCGGATGGCCTCGGCTACAGCTCAGTTTTCTCGTATTGGGATTGATTTCGAGCGCGTCGCCGGTATCGACGCAATGAACGGGGCTCCGTTTACCGCGCCGCCGCTGACCGAAACCGAAATCTGTTGCTTTCTCAGTCACCGCCGCTGCTGGAAAACCATCGCGGATGGTCCCGACAAGTATGGCGCGGTATTCGAGGACGATGTTGTTTTCAGCCAGGACGCTGGTGGCGTTTTGGCTGATGACTCCTGGGTCCCGCCAGATGCCGATATCATCAAGCTGGAAACATTCCTCAGCCGAGTAAGACTCGGAAGCCGGCACATCCCCGTCAAAAACGGATACTCAGCAAGGCGGCTTCTCGGGCAACACTTAGGTTCGTGCGGCTACGTGATTTCCAAAAGTGCCGCCTATGGCCTGCTCAGAAATACGGAACGCTTTAGGGCAGCAGTCGACGTCGCCCTTTTCAGCCCAAATCAGATGACGGCCGCGCGCAACACGGTCTACCAATTGATGCCGGCTCTCTGCGCGCAAGCGGCCGTCGTTGGCATCGAGGGACCTTTGAGCTTGATCCAACTTGCTCCCAGACCCCATGTAAACAAGCGAATGGCCGACAGAATCCATTCAGAGGCGACGCGCATTTTCTGGTACTTGCGTAACAGGAATTTCTTATCGACAGAGAAAGTTGACGCTGTGCGGCTAGGCGGCCCCTCGGTCTACCCCAAATAAAAACGGTAGCTCACGCGGCATGTCGGCCAAGACGCTCGACAAATCGGCCTATGGGTCAAGATCCATCGTCCACCCGGGCGGCGGATTTTGCTTTTCCCCTAAAAAGCAAACATCATCCGTTTCTGCGCCAAACGGAGGAGGGTGTCAGCCAAGTAGTTGAAAGGATGGTGGGCGTGACAGGGATTGAACCTGTGACCCCTGCAATGTCAATGCAGTGCTCTCCCGCTGAGCTACACGCCCATCCGACGTCGCGCATACACCATTTTTGGTCCGGCGCGTCAATAGCGAGAAAAAGGAAAGAAGGCGTCGTCTCGCCGCACCGGCAAACAGGTGCCGATGCCTCAGCTGAAGGCGGCTCAGGCCGCCTGCAGCATCTTCTCGACCTCGTTGACGAGATCGCGCAGGTGGAAGGGCTTCGACAGCACCTTGGCGTCTTTCGGCGCCTTGGAATCCGGGTTCAGCGCAACGGCGGCGAAACCGGTGATGAACATGACCTTGAGGTCGGGATCGATCTCGGTGGCGCGACGCGCCAGTTCGATACCGTCCATCTCCGGCATGACGATGTCGGTCAACAGCAGCGAGAACGGCTCCTCGCGCAGCCGCTCATACGCGCTGGCGCCATTGTCGAAATCGCTGACCTGGTAGCCGGCGCGTTCCAGCGCCTTGACGAGGAAACGGCGCATATCGTCGTCGTCTTCCGCCAGAAGAATGCGTGCCATGATATCCCGTCCGAATCACCCGCCCGAGACTGCCGCCCAGGCAGCCCGTTAACCATCCTGTATATGAGGCGGTGACGGTAAACATCAAGTGAATACGGCGAAGCGTTATCCGCATTCGGCAGGGCGATGCGGACGGCGAAATGCTGGACATGCGGCCAGCAAGGTGGCACTTTCATGCGATGATGCATCGGTGTTTTCGGGTTCGTGCAAATTGAAGACGGCAGCCGAGGATTTTTCGGTCGTTCAACCCTTCGAAATCCGATCGGGCGTCGAACAGCGCGTCCCCTTCCTGTTCAACTCACCGCATAGCGGCCGCTACTATCCGGAACGCTTCCTCGCCATGGCGAGGCTCGACCGCAACGCCATCCGCCGTTCGGAAGATTGCTACGTCGATGAACTGTTCGGCGGCGCCGTGGCGCTTGGCGCGCCGATGCTGGCGGCGAATTTCCCGCGCGCCTATCTCGACGTCAACCGCGAGCCGTGGGAACTCGACCCACGCATGTTCGCCGAGCCGGTGCCGTCCTTCTGCAACATCCGTTCGGCGCGGGTGGCCGGTGGACTTGGCACCGTGCCCAAGCTGGTGGGTGAAGGGCTCGACATCTATTCCGGCCGCCTGCCGCTCGCCGAAGCCGTCGCCCGCATCGAGGCCGTCTACAAGCCCTATCATGAAACGCTGAAGCGGCTTTTGACCAGAACCCATGCCCGCTTCGGCTTTGCAGTGCTGATCGACTGCCATTCGATGCCGGCAAGCATCCGCGTCGGCGACAGCGGCCTGCGGCCGGACTTCATCATTGGCGATCGTTTCGGCATCTCGGCCACCGCCGCCCTGACCGAGACGGCGATCGGCCTCTTGACCGCGATGGGCTATACGGTCGCCCACAACAAGCCGTATGCCGGCGGCTTCATCACGGAACATTATGGCCGCCCGGCGCGCCATCTGCATGCCCTGCAGATCGAGGTCAATCGCGGGCTCTACATGAATGAGCGGACGTTCGAGAAAGTCGCTGGCTTCGACGCGCTAGCCGACGATCTGACGCGATTTTCAGCGGATCTGATGGCGATGCCCGACCATCACTTCATCGACCTGCCGCTGGCCGCGGAGTGAAATAGCCGGCCCGAGGTGCAGGTGTAAAAAAAGACCGCATCGTTTGCACGATACGGTCGAAGTCTAGGGAGGAAACGCCCAAGGAGGGCATGGACAGGAAACCCTGTCCGAGGCTGAGGGTATTGTGCGGTGCACAAATGTCAAGCGATGTTCAGCCTTTTTTAATTCAGAGTGATGTGGAAATTGCCTTTCGATGACGCGGATGTGACATTTGGGCAACAAGTGTCGCCGCGAATAAATCGATAAACAGGCTTGTTTTGGCGGGAAAGTGTCGGCAGAGCCCGATTGGGCACTGGGCAATGCGGGAGAATCAATTGGACATCAGCATCGATTTCATGCGCCGCATCGCGCAGGCGGCAGCGGCCGAGACCTTGCCGCGCTTTCGCGCCCAGGGTGCCGTCGCAAACAAGGAAAAGGGCAGTTTCGACCCGGTCACGGAAGCCGACCGTGAGACCGAACGCGCCATCCGCGCACTGATATCGGCGCAGTATCCCGACCATGGCATTCTCGGCGAGGAGCATGGCAGCGAAAACACCTCCAGCCGGCATGTCTGGGTGATCGACCCGATCGACGGCACGCGCGCCTTCATCTCCGGCCTGCCAGTGTGGGGGACACTGGTCGGATTGACGGTCGACGGCGACGCGGTCGCCGGCATGATGGCGCAGCCTTTCACTGGCGAGCTGTTCTACGCCAACGCCTCGGGCTCGCACTATGAGGGGCCGGGCGGTCCGCGCAAGCTTGCGACCCGCAAGACGACAAGGCTCGATGAGGCGACGCTGTTCACCACCACGCCAGCGCTGTTCCAGGGCGAGGCGCGCACGCGCTATGACACGTTCGAGAAACAGGTCCAACTCGCCCGCTACGGCGTCGATTGCTATGCCTTCGCGATGATCGCCTCGGGGAGCGTCGACATCGTCGCCGATCCCGGCCTGAAACCCTATGACATCGTGGCGCTGATCCCGATCATCGAGAAGGCCGGCGGCGTCGTCACCACCTTCGATGGCGGACCGGCGGAAAAGGGCGGCGATGTGCTGGCGGCGGCGACGCCGGAGCTTCACGCGGCCGCCATGGCTGCCCTGCGCGGCTGATATCTCCGGGCTTTCTTCGAAGCAGTCGCTTCAGCGCGACCTGATCGAGCGCTGGAATGCCGCCGGCGTGCGTCCGTAGACCTGTCTGAACGACGCGCTGAAATGGCTGTGGCTTGAAAAGCCGAGGTCCATGCCGAGCGTGGTCAGATTGTCGTAGCGGCCGAGCAGGTCGAGCGCGCGCGCCAGCCGCAGGCGCAGATGATAGCGATAGAGCGGCATCGCCTCGACCTGCTGGAATATTTGCGTCAGATAGACCGGCGAGACTCCGACCTCAGCGGCAATCTCGGCCAGCCTCCAGCGCCGCGACAGATCCGACGCCAGCACCAGCTTGGCGCGGTCGACCAGTTTTTGCCGTCCGGGGCTGGCGCCCGCGACATGCGAGGTGCGCTCGCCGAGCGAGCGCCGCGCCAGCGTTAGCGCCAGCGTCTCGGCCTCCAGCGTTTCGGCGACATTGCAGCTCAGGCTGTGGCGCAGCAGCGCCACCAAGGCTTGCGCGCGCGGATCGATGCGCCGGTGCTGGCGGCGAAACGCCAGGACGCCACTGGCGAACAACTGCTCCTTCGGCGCCAGTTCCCGCAATTGGCCTTCCTCGATGACAAGGTCGAGGCAGGCGTCGCCGCCCTCGATGGGATGGCTGACCTGGTAAGCTTCCGCCTCATTGAAGAACAGAAGCTGATTGGCTTCCGCGACCGCATCATTGCGGCCGACATGGCGCACGAAGACGCCGCGATAGGGGAACACCAGATGCGTGGCAGACGTGCACTCCTCATCGCTCCTGTGACGGCATTCGCCGCTGCAGACGACATCCCGCACCCTGACGGTGCCGGTGTCCAGAAGGAGCTGAACTGTGAATTGCGACATGGCCGTTGCGTTTTCCCTCGCGCCGGAATGATTCCGGCATTGCGGTGGGTACTCTATCCAAACGGCCTGCCCAATCCTGTCAGGAGACTTCTCGACGGACGCTTCTCAGTCCCACGAGCGACGCCTGAATTCCGAATAGGCTTCGCCGCGTGACAGACCGATGTCCTTGAGCTGTTGGTCTGTCATTTCCAACAAGGCAAGCCGGCTTCGGCGCTTCTCCATCTGGCGGCTGATCCATCTCGCCGCCGCGATGCATTGGGCGTGCAAGGCCTGCAGGCTGGTTTCGGTATGGGCTGGCGGCTGGCCAGCCAGGCGTTGTGCCGCCGCGTGATCGGTGCGCATGGCTCAATCCTCGCTCACGCCGGCCGCCGAGACGCCGGCTTCGTTCAGCGCCGTCGCGCATTCCTCGCAGCAGACCTCGACGGTCTTGCCGCCGACCTTGACGCGGATCGGGTCGGCGTCCAACTGGCAATCGCAGGCGGCGCAGGTTTTCTCGGTCATGATCTCATCTCCATGGCGTTCAATTCGACGCGTTGAGATGAGCATTTCGGCGCGAGCGCCGGCTGTCAGAATCTTTAGCGGTTTGCGCGCCGCGGGAAGCGGCTGGCCGATCATCCTGACAACGGTGTGTCAGCTATGCCGGCCTGTGAGAGGACCGCGGTGCCTGTCAGACCGTCGGATCGTCCGAGCCGGGGATGAAGGCGTCGAAGGCGGCAAGGAATTGTTCGCGGTAGAGATCGACCTCCTGCAGGATTTCGTGCTTGGAGCCGTCGATCATCAGCAGCGACCCGAGCCTCAGGCTTCTGGCGTAGGCTTCCACCGCCCTGGTCGACACGACCTGGTCGGTGCCGGCGGCGATGATCAGCAGAGGCACCTGAATCCGGGCCTTGAAGTCGGGGTCGCTGATGGCTTCCGACGCCTTCGCCGCCGCCTGCAGCCAGCGGATCGTCGGACCGCCAAGCGCCATTCGCGGATACTCTTCGTAGATGCGCGTGTTGCGGCGGTAGCGTCGCGGATCCGACGTTACCTTGTTGGCTAGGAAAGGCAGCGTGTGTCTGGGTCGTGGACCCCAGGCGGCATAGAGCCGGCCCAGCCCCAAAGCGCAGAAAACCGAACAGATACGGCGGACTGTTCGGATCGAGACCGGCAGGTCGGGCAGGGTCAGGAACGGTGCGATCAGCACCATGCGGCGCACGCGGTTCACCATGGACGGCGCGGCAAGCAGCGCGATCACGGCCCCGGCTGAATGGGCAAGGATGTAATACGGCCCGCGGCAATCGGGCAGCACGATCTCCTCGAAAAACTGCTCCAGATCGGCCGTGTAGTCGCGGAAGGACCTGACATAGCCGCGCTGGCGATCGCGGATCAGCCGGTCGGAATCTCCCTGGCCGCGCCAATCGAGGGTGGCGACGCCAAAGCCGCGGGCGGCAAGGTCGCGAATGGTTTCGAAATATTTCTCGATGCACTCATTGCGGCCGGACAGCAGCACCACGGTGCCCCGTATCGGGCGCGCGGCCGCCGGGAACAGGCCATAGCGGATCTTCTTGCGGTCGCGCGTGATGAAAAAGCCACCGGCGGCGTTTTCCGGTCGCGGATTGCCCTCGGTTTCGTGGAAAAGCGGCGTGTCGTGGAGAAGGTCCGTCATGCGGCGCTTTGTGCTCGGCGTCTTCAGGTGCCAGCCTGTCGCGGCTGGCCTCGTCAAGGTGATAGACGCCAATGCATTAAAAGCAAAGCAAATCCGGGTCGTGCCGGGATCGCAATGGGAAGGCCGGAAGCCGCCCGAGGGCGTGCTTCCGGCCTCTGTCGATCCGGGAGGAAGGGACGTTAACACCCGGTTCGGCCTCGTTGCGGCATCCCTGTAAAATCCGGCGCCGCCAATCCTTGATCTTGACCTCACTCTAGCGGCGGCTGTCTGAACAGGCGCCGAAGCGCCGGTTCATCTGCCGTTCATCAAGGGGCAGGCCATTCAGTTTTTGCAGCCGGGGGAAATCTTGAAATGCATTCGAGCGCTCCCCAAATGTTGAGTGCGGTCGCCAATATCGGGGCCGCTGGTCCTGCCGAAACGCCGCTTACGGGTTTCGCACCGGCCATACGCAAACCATGTTGCTCAACAGGAGAACACATCATGCGTCACGTTGATTTTTCCCCGCTTTACCGTTCGACCGTCGGCTTCGACCGTCTCTTCACCATGCTGGATTCGCTTGCGCAGCCCGATGGCGCGCAGACCTATCCGCCCTACAATATCGAGCGCACCGGTGAGGATTCCTACCGGATCTCCATGGCGGTTGCCGGCTTTTCGGACGAGGAAATCTCGATCGAAGCTCACCGCAACGTGCTGACCGTCAAGGGTGAGCGCAAGGACGAAGGTGACGGTGAAGGCGCCGAATTGCTCTATCGCGGCATTGCCTCCAGGGCCTTCGAGCGCCGCTTCCAGCTTGCCGACCACGTTGAAGTCGTCGGCGCCACGCTGAAGAACGGCCTGCTCTTCGTCGACCTCAAGCGCAACATTCCCGAGGAACTGAAGCCGCGCAAGATCGCGATCACCTCGGCTTCGGCCAAGGCCAAGCAGATCGAGGCCAAGACCGCTGCGTAATGTAGCCCAGGAATAGAAGCGTCTCCTCCCGAGACGAAAGCGGCGCCGAAAGGCGCCGCTTTTTTGTTGTTCGGGGGCCGATTATCCGGCGATCAATTGGCCAAAGCGGTCGACTTCCTCGGCTGACGTCGCGAAGCTGGTGACGAAGCGGTAGAGCAGTTCCTCCTCGCCGATATGGCCGTCAAAGCCATGCGGCTTGTGCCAATCATAGAAGACGGCGCCCGCCGCCTGCAGTCTCTCGGCCTCGGTCTTCTTGATCACGGCGAACACCTCGTTGGCTTGCGGCAGCCAGGCCAGCTTCGCGTGGGCCGAATCCTCGATCGCCGCCGCGAGGCGGGCGGCCATGGCGTTGGCGTGGCGCGCTGTGTCGAGCCACAGGCCGTCCTTGAAATAGGCTTCGAACTGCGCCGCGACGAAGCGCGACTTCGAAAACAGCTGGGCGGCGCGCTTGCGCAGAAAGGCCAATTCCCTGGCGCGGTCGAGGTCGAACAGCACGATCGCCTCGGCGCACCAGCAACCATTCTTGGTGCCGCCGAAGGACAGGATGTCGACGCCGCGCTTCCAGGTCATTTCGGCCGGCGTCGTGTCGAGCGCAACCAGCGCATTGGCAAAGCGGGCGCCATCCATGTGCAGCGGCACGGAATGCCGTTTTGCGATGGCCGAAATCGTCTCGATCTCGTTCAGGCCGTAGATGGTGCCGACCTCGGTCGACTGGGTGATCGAAACCGCCATTGGCCGTCCCCCGTGGACGATTTCGGGCGCGAAGCGGCCAATGGTCCGCTCCAGATTGTGCGCGTCGATCTTGCCCAGTGCGCCGTCTACGGCGTGCAAGCGCGCGCCGCCGGAAAAATGCTCCGGCGCGCCGCATTCGTCCTCGATGGCATGCGATTCGCGGTGCGCGAAGGAAATGCCGCCGGGCTTGTTGAAGGTGGTCAGCGACAGCGCGTTGGCGGCGGTGCCGGTCGCCACGAAGAACACCGCGACCTCGCGTTCGAAAATCTCATTGAAGCGCTGGTAGACCGCCTGGTCGAGCGCGCCGTCGCCATAGGCGGTGGCAAAGCCGCCGGCCGCGGCCGACAGGCCGGCAACGATATTGGGATGGGCGCCTGCCCAATTGTCGGAAGCGAAGAACATGCATCTGCCTATGTCTGGGGAAGATCGGGGAAAATCAGCGCGGAGTTGAACGGTTCCACGCGCCAACCGCAAGGGCCAAGTGCCGGAAAACCGTTAAAGCCAGTCATGCCGACAAGGCAGGGATCGGCGACTGAAGCTTACGTTTTCTCTCAACTTCACGTAATTTTATGTCGCGGAAGGCTCAAGTTTTTTGTGAATCGGTCTTGTGTGCGTCGGGGAATTCTGCCATAAAAATTTAGGACAGTAGTGCTGTCTTATTTTGTCGCACAAAACAGGCTGGATTGGCGTAACATATTGGCCTCTCCGGCTGTTGCTGCGAGCGACAGGTGGACGGCCAGACTCTGGCCTGTACGATACCAGACGCGAACCATGTGGAAAGCCGCCTGGTTCGGCAAGGATTTCGCAAGACGTGCCGCAAGGATCAGGGTGAGCCAAGCGCTTGCCGAGGCAAACCAGCGCCTGAAGGGCTGGAACGGAGGACAGGACAATGACGGACATGACGCTCTCTGCGACGAACGGCCAGGCCGCGCAGACGAAAGCGGCTGCCGTCAAAAATACCTCTCGAACCGACATTGGCCGAACCGATATCGGCCGAACCGGTTTTGCCCCTCGGGGCCTCTACGATCCGCGCAACGAGCATGACGCCTGCGGCGTCGGTTTCATCGTCAACATGAAGGGCGTGAAGTCGCATCAGATCGTCAAGGACGGGCTTGCCGTGCTCGAAAACCTGACGCATCGCGGCGCTGTCGGCGCCGACCCGCTGGTCGGCGACGGCGCCGGCGTGCTGGTGCAGCTTCCCGACCAGTTCTTCCGTGAGGAGATGGCGGCCCAGGGCATCGAACTGCCGCCTTCGGGCCAATATGGCGTCGGACACTGGTTCATGCCGCAGGACGCGGCGCTGCGCGCCCATATCGAGGACATCATCGCCGAATCGGCACAGTCCGAAGGACTGCCGCTCATCGGCTTCCGCGACGTGCCCGTCGACAATTCGTCGCTGTCGAAGGCGCCCGATATCGTCGCGTCCGAGCCGTTCCATCGCCAGGTCTTCATCGGCCGCACGGCCGATATTCCAGATGACGAGGAATACGAGGCCCGGCTTTATCTGCTGCGCAAGGTCATTTCGGGCCGCATCTATGCCGAGAACGACAACAAGGACATCGGCGCCTATTGCGTGTCGCTGTCGGCGCGCACCATCGTCTACAAGGGCATGTTCCTGGCCTATCAGGTCGGCGCCTATTACAAGGATCTCAAGGACCCGCGCTTCGAGACCGCGCTGATCCTCGTCCACCAGCGTTTCTCGACCAACACCTTCCCGTCATGGAAGCTGGCGCATCCCTACCGCATGGTCGCGCACAATGGCGAGATCAACACGGTGCGCGGCAACAACAACTGGATGGCGGCGCGCCAGGCCTCGGTCGATTCCGAGCTGTTCGGCAACAACATCTCGAAGCTGTGGCCGATCTCCTATGACGGCCAGTCCGACACGGCGTGCTTCGACAATGCGCTCGAATTCCTGTTCCAGGGCGGCTACAGCCTCAGCCACGCCATGATGATGCTGATCCCGGAAGCCTGGGCCGGCAACAAGCTCATGGATGCCGATCGCAAGGCTTTCTACGAATACCACGCCGCCCTGATGGAGCCGTGGGACGGGCCGGCGGCGGTCGCCTTCACCGATGGCCGCCAGATCGGCGCCACCCTCGACCGCAACGGCCTGCGCCCTGCACGCTACATCGTCACCGACGATGACCGCGTCATCATGGCTTCCGAAGCCGGCGTGCTGCCGGTAGCGGAGGAGAAGATCGTCCAGAAGTGGCGGCTGCAGCCCGGCCGCATGCTGTTGATCGACCTTGCCAAGGGACGCATCGTGCCCGACGAGGAGATCAAGTCGGAGATCGCCACCAGGCACCCTTACAAGACCTGGCTCGCCAACACGCAGCTCATCCTGGAAGACCTGAAGCCGGTCGAACCGCGCGCGCTGCGCAAGGATGTCAGCCTGCTCGATCGCCAGCAGGCGTTCGGCTACACCCAGGAAGACACCAAGCTGTTGATGTCGCCAATGGCGACCACCGGCCAGGAAGCCGTTGGTTCGATGGGCACCGACACGCCGATCTCGGCGATGTCGGACAAGTCGAAGTTGCTCTACACCTATTTCAAGCAGAACTTCGCCCAGGTCACCAACCCGCCGATCGACCCGATCCGCGAGGAGCTGGTGATGAGCCTGGTGTCCTTCATCGGGCCGCGGCCGAACATCTTCGACCTGGTCGGCAATTCGCGCCGCAAGCGGCTCGAAGTGCGCCAGCCCATCCTGACCAATGGCGATCTGGAGAAGATCCGTTCCATCGGCCACACCGAGGACCGTTTCGACACCAAGACCATCGACATCACCTATGGCTCGAATGAGGGCGCTGCCGGCATGCAGGGCGCCATCGACCGCCTGTGCGAACGCGCCGAGGCGGCGGTCGCCGGCGGCTACAACATCATCATCCTGTCCGACCGTCAGCTCGGCCCGGACCGTATCGCCATCCCGGCGCTGCTGGCGACGGCGGCGGTGCACCATCACCTGATCCGCAAGGGGCTGCGTACTTCCGTCGGCCTGGTCGTCGAATCCGGCGAGCCGCGCGAAGTGCACCATTTCTGCTGCCTTGCCGGCTACGGCGCCGAGGCGATCAACCCCTATCTCGCCTTCGATACGTTGCTCGACATGCACAAGCGCGGCGAGCTGCCGGAAGAGGTCGACGCCTACGAGGTCGTGTCGCGCTACATCAAGTCGATCGGCAAAGGCATCCTCAAGGTGATGTCCAAGATGGGCATCTCGACCTACCAGTCCTATTGCGGCGCGCAGATCTTCGACGCCATCGGGCTGAAGTCCGATTTCGTCGAGAAGTATTTCACCGGCACGGCGACGCTGATCGAAGGCGTCGGGCTGGATGAGGTCGCGGGCGAAACCGTCAGCCGCCACACGGACGGTTTCGGCAACGATCCGGTGCTGCGCAACAGCCTCGAGGTCGGCGGCGAATATCTCTTCCGCATGCGCGGCGAGGCGCATATGTGGTCGCCCGACGCGGTCGCCACCCTGCAGCACGCCGTGCGCCAGGGCTCGTGGGAGACCTTCAAGGAATATTCCGCGCAGATCGACAGCGAGACCGCCCGCGCGCAGACCATACGTGGCCTGTTCAAGATCAGGCTGGCTGAAGAGACCGGCCGCAAGAAGGTCGCGCTCGACGACGTCATGCCGGCGGCCGAGATCGTCAAGCGCTTCTCGACCGGGGCGATGTCGTTCGGTTCGATCTCCAGGGAAGCGCACACCACTTTGGCGCGCGCCATGAACCAGATCGGCGGCAAGTCGAACACCGGCGAGGGCGGCGAAGAGGCCGACCGCTATTTGCCGCTGCCCGGCGGCGGCAAGAACCCGGAACGCTCGGCCATCAAGCAGGTCGCCTCGGGACGGTTCGGCGTGACGGCCGAATATCTGGTCAATTCCGATGTCATGCAGATCAAGGTGGCGCAGGGCGCCAAGCCCGGCGAGGGCGGCCAGCTGCCCGGCCACAAGGTCGACGCGACCATCGCCAAGGTCCGGCATTCGACGCCGGGCGTCGGCCTGATCTCGCCGCCGCCGCATCACGACATCTATTCGATCGAGGATCTGGCGCAGCTGATCTACGATCTGAAGAACGTCAACCCGGCGGCCGACGTGTCGGTCAAGCTGGTGTCGGAAGTCGGTGTCGGCACGGTCGCGGCCGGCGTCGCCAAGGCGCGCGCCGACCACATCACCATCTCGGGCTATGATGGCGGCACCGGCGCCTCGCCGCTGACCTCGCTCAAGCATGCCGGCAGCCCGTGGGAGATGGGCCTGGCCGAGACGCATCAGACGCTGGTGCTGAACGGCTTGCGCAGCAGAGTGGCGCTGCAGGTCGACGGCGGCTTGCGCACCGGGCGCGACGTCATCATCGGCGCGCTGCTCGGCGCCGACGAGTTCGGCTTCTCGACCGCGCCGCTGATCGCGGCCGGCTGCATCATGATGCGCAAGTGCCACCTGAACACTTGTCCGGTTGGTGTCGCCACCCAGGACCCGGTGCTGCGCAAGCGCTTCAAGGGCACGCCCGAGCATGTCATCAACTTCTTCTTCTACGTGGCGGAAGAGGTGAGGGCGCTGCTGGCCGAGATGGGCTACACCCATATCGACCAGATCATCGGCGACAGCGATCTTCTGGAAAAGCGCGACGTGATCCAGCACTGGAAGGCGCGCGGCCTCGATTTCTCGAAGATGTTCTACAAGCCCGATGCGCCGCACGAAGCGGTGCACTGGACCGAGCGGCAGAAGCACCCGATCGACGACGTCCTCGACCGCAAGCTGATCGAGCTGGCCAAGCCGGCACTGGAGGCCAAGCAACCGGTCAAGATCGAGGTCGATATCCGCAATGTCGACCGTTCCACCGGCGCAATGCTGTCGGGCGAAGTCGCCAAGCGCTTCAAGCACAAGGGGCTGCGCGAGGACACGATCCAGGTGAGACTGACCGGCACAGCCGGCCAGTCCTTCGGCGCCTTCCTGGCGCGCGGCGTCTCGTTCGAACTCGTCGGCGCCGGCAACGACTATGTCGGCAAGGGCCTGTCGGGCGGGCGCATCGTCATCCGGCCGCCGGAAGAGGCCAGGATCGTGGCGGCGGACTCCATCATCGTCGGCAACACGGTGCTTTATGGCGCGACCGAGGGTGAAGCCTATTTCGCCGGTGTCGCCGGCGAGCGTTTCGCGGTGCGCAATTCGGGCGTCGCCGCCGTCGTTGAAGGCGTCGGCGACCATGGCTGCGAATACATGACCGGCGGTGTCGTCGTCGTCATCGGCAAGACCGGCCGCAACTTCGCCGCCGGCATGTCGGGCGGCGTCGCCTATGTGCTGGACGAAGCAGGCGATTTCGCCGAGCGCTGCAACATGGCCATGGTCGAACTGGAGCCGGTGCCGGAAGAAGACGACCTGATGGAGAGGCTGCTGCACCATGGCGGCGACCTCGACCACAAGGGTCGCGTCGACGTGTCCGGCGACATGACCAGCCATGACGAGGAACGCCTCTACCAGCTGATCTCGAACCACGTGCACTATACGGGGTCGGTGCGCGGCCGCGAGATCCTCGACGACTGGGCGACGTTCCGGCCGAAATTCCGCAAGATCATGCCGGTCGAATACCGCCGCGCGCTGATCGAGATGGAACGCATGCGCATGGGCGTCGCGGCCGAATAGATTTGCGAGAATTGCCGGGGAGCCCAGGCTTCCCGGCCCCCTTCATCGACAGTTTGACCTCGGGCGCAAGGTTGCCATGGCTGCCTCTAGAGGTTAACGGGTGCGGCGAAAACCGCACCATCTGGACAGCAGGAACTGGACTATGGGCAAGGTAACAGGCTTTCTCGAAATCGACCGGCAGGTGCACAAGTACCAGCCGGCCTCCGACCGAATCCGGCACTTCCGCGAGTTCACGCTGCCGATGTCGGACAAGGAGGTCGAGAAACAGGCCGCGCGCTGCATGGATTGCGGCATCCCGTTCTGTCACGGGCCGACGGGCTGTCCGATCCACAACCAGATCCCGGACTGGAACGACCTCGTCTACAACAGGGACTGGGACAACGCGATCCGCAACCTGCATTCGACCAACAATTTCCCGGAGTTCACCGGCCGCATCTGCCCCGCCCCTTGCGAGGAAGCCTGCACGCTGAACCTCGAGGACATTCCGGTCGCCATCAAGACGGTCGAACAGGCGATCGCCGACAAGGCTTACGAGACCGGCCATATCAGGCCCTATCCGCCGGAAAAGAAGACCGGCAAGCGGGTCGCCATCATCGGCTCCGGCCCCGCCGGCATGGCCGCCGCACAGCAGCTCGGCCGCGCCGGCCACGACGTCCATGTCTATGAGCGCGAGAGCCGCCCGGGCGGGCTGATGCGCTACGGCATTCCCGACTTCAAGATCGAAAAGCACTATATCGACCGGCGCATCGAACAAATGCAGGGCGAGGGCGTGACCTTCCATTGCGGCGTCAATGTCGGTGTCGACAAGCCCGTCGCCGAACTGCTCGCCGAACATGATGCGGTGCTCTATTGCGGCGGCTCGGAAACGCCGCGTGCGGCCAACATTCCGGGCGACGATCTCGGCGGTGTGCATGATGCCATGCCCTATCTGGTGCAACAGAACCGCCGCGTCGGCGGCGAGCCGATCCAGTCGGTGGCGTGGCCGTCGCACCCGATCATCGCCGGCGGGCAGCATGTCGTCGTCGTCGGCGGCGGCGATACCGCCTCCGACTGCGTCGGCACCGCCTTCCGCCAGGGCGCGGTGCGCGTCACGCAGCTCGACATCCGCCCGCAGCCGCCTGAGAAGGAAGACAAGCTCGCCGTCTGGCCCTACTGGGCGACCAAGATGCGCACCTCGTCCTCGCAAGCCGAGGGTGCGGAGCGCGAATTCCAGGTGGCGACGCTCGAATTCATCGGCGAGGACGGCCAACTGACCGGCGTCAAATGCTGCGAGGTCGACGACAAGCGCAAGCCGATCGCCGGCACCGAATTCGTCATCCGCGCCGATCTCGCCTTCATCGCCATTGGCTTTGCCGGACCGGCGATGGTGGGCGTGGCGAAGGAACTCGAGGGCGAGATGAAGATCGTCACCGACAGCCGCCGCTCGCGGAATGTCGAGGCCAATGACCGCGACTACAAGACCAGCGTCGACCGGCTCTACGCGGCGGGCGACGTGCGCCGTGGCCAGTCGCTGGTCGTCTGGGCGATCCGCGAAGGACGCCAGGCGGCGCGCTCGATCGATGAAGCGCTGATGGGGACGAGCGTATTGCCCCGCTGAGTTGCGGGACGATCTCAAGAGTCCTGCGTGACTAAGGGGTGATCGCCGTCGTCGTGTCGGTCGCCGCGGCTGTCGCTGGCGGCTCTGCCTTCGGCGGCCAGGAGAAATCGTCGGCGCGGCCGAGCGCGGCCTCCGGCGCCTTGCCTTCGATCACCAGTCGCTCCCCGGGAAGAGCCGGATTGGCGTTTGCCGGCGGGGCGGCGCCGAGCAGCTCGGTGCCGCCGTCGAGCGCCGGGTCGCTGAGCAGCATGGGTGCGGTGCGGTCGACGACAATGGGTGCCGCGGCCGGCGCCGGTGCCTCGACGGGCGCGCCGGCCGGTGCCGTCGCCGGGGCCACGCTGCCCGGCGCGGCGAGGCCCAGGATCTTGGCCAGCGGCTTTTCGGTGTAGAAGGCGAGCTTGCGCTTGCCGGCCTTGGAGACGTTTATGCCGTCATCGGCGCGCAGCCGCACCGGCTGGCCGTTCATGTCGGGGCCGTTGGTGACGAAGGCGCCGTTCTCGTCGACGAAACCATCCCAGACATCGACGAATTCGCCGCCATGGTTTTCGGCGGCCTGATGGTAGATGTCGTTGAAGGCCAGCATGTCGGAGGTCATCTTCGGCACCCGGAAGGCCGGCAGGCCGACCCACAGGAAAGGCACCTTGGCGCTGGCAATGGCCTTGCCGAGTTCGTCGGTGCGGCGCTCGTATTCCTTGGTCCAGTTCTCGGACCGGGGCTGCTCGCGCACGTCCCCCACCTTCATCTGCTGGCGGTCGTTGGAGCCCAGCATGACGACCACCGCGGCCGGTTTCTCGGTCTCGATCAGCGATTTGATCTGTTCGGGCCAGTTGTAGAAATCATCGCGCACGAAGCCCGACGAGCCATTGCTGCGCACGACGATCCTGACGCCTGGATTGTCGGCGAAGGCGATGTCCAGGCCCTCGGCAAGACCTGTCGCCATGAAGTCGCCGACCACCAGCACGGTGCGGGCGTCCGGCGCCTTTTCGACCACGGGGGTTTCAGGCTCCGCCGGCGGACGCGGGGCGCGCTTTTTCGCCTTGGCCTTCGGTCTTGCCTTCTGGATGTCGAGCGGTGGTTCAACCCGCTCGCTGCGGCGCGGAAACAGAAGGTCACGCAACGACCATCCACGATTTTGCTGCGGCTGCTCCTGCGCCATGGCCGGCACATGGAAGGCGCCGGCGGCGCCGATCGTCAACAGGACGATCGCCAGAAAAAGGATCGGCGTGCGACGAGCAAGGATCGCGATACGCGCGGCCGAAACCAATCACTCCTCCATCCCCTTGCGCCTGGTCCGGCAAACCGGAGCCGGTTTTGCGGCCGGGCGCAAGTTCAAAGTGCCATGGCGCCTGATATGCGCGCGCAAAATACGCGCGGCGCCGTGGCCGGCTCTATTTTTGCCTGAGCCATTTGAGCACTTCCATGCTCGGGTAGCCGTCCTGGGTCAAGCCGACCTTGGCCTGATAGGCCATGATGGCGGTCTTGGAGCCGTCACCGATCTTGCCGTCGAACTTGCCTTCGTAAAGCCCGTGCTGCGAAAGCCGCTTCTGCAGCTCCTGCCGTTCCTCGAAGGTGAGCTTGGTGAAGGGCCGCTTCCAGTCCTGGACAAGGCCGTTGCCACCGGCAATCTCGTCGGCAAGAAGGCCAACGGCCAGGGCATATTTGTCGGCGTTGTTGTAGGCCTTGATGACCGAGAAATTCCGGATCATCAGGAAGGCTGGCCCGCCACGGCCGTCAGGCACCTTCAGCGTCGCCTTGTCGGTGAGGTTCTTGAACGGCTTGCCGCTGGCCCTGGCGACGCCAAGCGCCTGCCATTGCGCCAGCGTCTTCGCTCCGCCCGGCAGCTTGCCGGCCGGTATGGCGACTTCGTAGCCCCAGGTCTTGCCGGCCTGCCAGCCGTTCTTCTTCAACAGATTGGCTGATGTCGCCAGCGCATCGGGGATGGAATTCCAGATGTCGCGCTTGCCGTTGCCGTCCATGTCGACGGCATAGTGCTGATAGCTGGTGGGGATGAACTGGGTCTGGCCCATGGCGCCGGCCCAGGAGCCCATCAGATGGCTTTCGTCGATGTCGCCGGTCTGCAGGATCTTCAGGGCCGCGACCAGCTGGGTGCCGGCATATTTCGACCGCTTCGGATCGCCATAGCCCAGCGTCGCCAGCGACCGGATGACGTTGCGCATGATGTCGTCGCGTTTGAGGATCTCGCCATAGTTCGATTCCATCGACCAGATGGCCAGCAGAATGTAGCGATCGACGCCGAACCGCGCCTCGATCCTATCCAGCCACGGCTTCCACTTCTTCGCCATCTGCTGTCCGACGGCAACGGACTGGTCGTGGACGCGGTTGTCGAAATAATCCCAGGCGGGTGCCGTGAATTCGGGCTGGGTGCGTGCCTTTTCCAGCACGACCGGATCGGGCTCCTTGATGTCCCGGAAAGCCTGGTCGTAGACAGCGCCGGAAACGCCGCCGGCGACGGCGGTGGCGCGGAAGCCGGCGACCCATTGGCGGAAACCGGCGTCGGCGAAAGCGGGTCCGGCAGGCATCAGCAGAGCGACCGAGAGGCTGGCAGCCGTCATGACGCTGGTGAAACGTTTTGCGGCATTGCGAACGGACATGTTTTCCTCCTTCTCTGTCTCAGGAAAGACCATTCATCGCCGAACCGGGTTAGGAATTAGTTTACCATAGGTGTCTCCTGGAACGAAAAGACACCTCGATGCTTTAACCGGTGGAAGTTTCCCTCACCCGCTCGCACTAATCTTCAATTCCGGCGTGAAAATGTCGCGAGACGGGGATTGCGGAGCCGGGCAGCAAACGGATAATTGAAAGCATGAAGAGAGTTCGCAAGGCAGTTTTCCCGGTCGCCGGTCTCGGCACGCGGTTCCTCCCGGCCACCAAGGCTGTTCCCAAGGAAATGCTGACAGTCGTCGACCGGCCGGTCATCCAGTATGTGGTGGACGAGGCGCGCGAGGCGGGCATCGAGCATTTCATCTTCGTGACCGGCCGCAACAAGGCGGTCATCGAGGACCATTTCGATATCCAGTTCGAGCTCTATGACACGCTCGCCCAGCGCGGCAAGGACGAGCAGCTTGCCCGCCTGCAGCGGTTGCAGCCGGCGCCGGGGCAGACCAGCTTCACGCGCCAGCAGGTGCCGATGGGACTCGGCCATGCCGTCTGGTGCGCGCGCGAACTGGTCGGCGACGAGCCGTTCGCGCTGCTCTTGCCCGACATGATCATGCAGTCGGAAAAGAGCTGCATGAAATCGATGGTCGAGCTCTACGAGGAAACCGGCAACAACATCATTGCCGTGCAGGAATGCGATCCGGCGGAGGCTCACAAATACGGCATTGTCGGCCGTGGCGAGGATACGCATCACGGCTTCCGCATCACCGAGATGGTGGAGAAGCCGAAGACAGGCACGGCGCCGTCCAATCTCTACATCAATGGCCGCTACATCCTGCAGCCCGAGATATTCAACATCCTCGAGGACCAGGAAAAGGGCGCCGGCAACGAAATCCAGCTCACCGATGCGATGCTGAAGCTGGAAAAGCAGCAGGCCTTCTACGGCTATCACTATCAGGGCCGCACCTTCGACTGCGGATCGCCGGAGGGTTTTGTCGAGGCCAATGTCGCCTTCGCGCTGTGGCGCAGCGATATGAAGGAGAACATGGCCGGCGTCATCCGCACGCTTCTCGACGAGATGACGCCATCGGATCGGCGAGTCGCGGTATCTTAACTGGATGGGTCATGCCAGCGCGAGCGGCTGACCGCCCCTGCGCAGGCGTGTTTCAGCGCTGCACCTTCAGGCCGAGGTAGATGCTGTTGGCGGTGTAGTCGCGGCCGGGCAGGTTGCTGGTCAGCTTTTCGGTTCTGACCCGGCCGGTGAGGCCGGCATAGCGGTTCAGCCACCAGGTCAGCCCGGTCTCGGCGCTCAGGATCCTGTCATGGCCGTCGATGCCGACATAGTCGCGCCAGTCGAGCCCCAGAGCCGCATTCGCGGTAAGGTTGGCACGGATCTGCCGTTCGGCCGTCAAGCGGCCGGAATAGAGGATATCGCCGCTTTCACCCGCCGTCGTGGTGGTCTCGACGGTGGTCTTGCCGGTCAGGCCGATCGTGGTTCCGCGTTCCGGCGACCATTTGAGATCGGCGTTGACGGTGGCGCCCGAAATCGCCTCCAGGCTCTTGTCGTCGATCGCTTCCCTCAGCCAGCCGGCGGAGAACTCGCCGGAGAGCTTCTCGCCCATATCGAGTTGCAGACCGGCGCGGGCGCCGAGCCGGGTCGAGGACCGCTCGAAGCCTTCATTGTCGATGCGTTGATCGTAGGCCCGGCGGCCGACCTCGATTTCGCTGAACGGGGTGAGGACCGGGGAGATTTCGTAGCCGGTGCGCAGGGTCGCCGTATAGAGCGTGTTGTCCTGATCCTTCTGCGACAGCGTGGTGCCGTCCGAAAGCTCGGCGTCGCCGTAGAAGTCGTGCGAGACCGCGCCGGTCAGCGTGTACTGCATCTTGCCGACGGCCTTTTCGACGCCGAGGCTGCCGTCGATGGTCTGCCGCAGCGGCTGGGTGCTGACGCCGGCAATGGCGTTGGGCGAGGACGCCGTTTCAGGCACGGCCTCATAGCCGAGCTTGGCTATGGCGCGCAGCTCGTTGTCGAGGTCGACATTGAGCTGGCCTTCGATGCGGCCCTGCGCATCGTGAACGCGGTAGCCCGACACCGTCTCGCGGAACAGGCCATAGCCGTCGATGGTGGCGGCGTTTTCGCGCCAGTCGGAGACGGCGGTAAAGCGCAACGCCGTCTCCGACAGCAGCGCCGAGGTGCCGGCACTGCTCGAATCGCCGTTCGTGGTGGCGGTCATGCCCTGTTCGATCGACGGGCGGATGACGAAGGAACCCCATTTGACGCCGGTGGGCTGGAACGGATCCTCCTCGGCCTTCTTGTTCTGGCCTTCGATGGCGGCGGTGCGTTCGGCGCCGGGGTCGAGCTTCTGCCTGTCGGCGCTGTCGACGGTGAGGGCACGGCGGTTGGCCGCTTCCTGGTCCGCGCCGTCGGTATCGTCGGTCGCGGCCTGAGTGGTGTCCGTGGTCGCGGTGGTCGCTTTCTTCTTTTTCTTCGACTTGCCGGTTGCCCTGCGGTCCGTCTTGGTCTTGTCCTGGTCCGCAGCATTCTGGCCGGCGCTCGACGGACGGCGACGAGGCTTGGGCGGCGTCGGATTGTCGGTGGCCGTGTCGTCGGTCGCCTGCGGCGGATCGAAAATGCTGCCGGTGGCGGCATCGGTGTTCGTGTCGTCAGGGACAGCGCCGGCACTGGCCGGCAAATAGGTGCGCGGCGGCGCATCGTCCTGCGCAGAGTTGGCCGACTGCTGCTGGCGCTGGGTGGCAAGGGCGAGCTGCTTTGCCTTGCGCTGCTGGTCGGACAGGATCGCCGATTCGGACACCTCGCCGCGCAGCTCGGTTTCCTGGGCATGAAGCTGCCCCGGGCGCAACAAGGCAAACATGCTGGTCGCCAGCAACAAGGCGCAGACCGCCTTGCCCTGTCGTCCTCTTGATTTCTCTGGCTGGGCCCCGGACATCGCCACCACTGCTTGCGCGGCGCTGTGCGCGCCATACTTACCGAACCGTAAATGGGGATGGTTAATGGAGGGTTGAGGCGGCGATCGTTCGGCCGGTTAAAGTGCCGCTGTTTGCCGATCCCGTGACCTGTCCGAAGCCTCCGCCGCCTGGGCGCCAGCGGCATTTCTGTTGGACAGGCGGGCGGCAACGCGCTAATCGCATCATCCATGCATGCGAGATCCCTCGATAAGAAGCCCCTGGACAGGCAAGCGTCGATCGATTCGGCACTGAGAACGGTGACGACCGAGCAGGCCGGCATCGCCGCCCTTGCCGAGGCGCTCGAGAACGGACTGGCCGCGCCTTTCGCGCAGGCCGTCGGTATGATTTCGAAGATCGAAGGCCGGCTGATCGTCACCGGCGTCGGCAAAAGCGGCCATATCGGCTCGAAGATCGCGGCGACGCTGGCTTCGACCGGCACGCCGGCCTTCTTCGTCCATCCCGTCGAGGCCAACCATGGCGATCTCGGCATGATCGCCAAGGACGACGCCATCATCGCCATCTCATGGTCAGGCGAAAGCAAGGAGCTGCTCGGCATCGTCGCCTATTCCAGGCGTTTTTCCATTCCGCTCATCGCCGTCACGTCAGGCGAGACATCGGCGCTGGCGCGCGCCGCCGACGTGGTGCTGCTTTTGCCGCGCACCCCGGAGGCCTGTCCGCACGGGCTGGCGCCGACGACGTCGACGCTGCTGCAACTGGTCATCGGCGACGCCCTGGCGATCGCGCTGCTCGAGGCGCGGGGTTTCACGCCAGACCATTTCCGCACCTTCCATCCCGGCGGCCAGCTCGGCGCCAATCTGACCATGGTCTCCGAGATCATGCGGGTCGGCGACCAGATGCCGCTGGCCGTGCTCGGCACCAAGATGCCGGAAGCGGTAATGACGCTGTCGCAGAAGAAGGTCGGCTGCGTGCTGATCGTCGACGCCAATGGCGAACTCGCGGGGATCATCACCGACGGCGATGTCGCGCGCAACCTGCACCGCAATTTGGCCGACGTCATCGTCGACGAGGTGATGACCCGCACGCCCAAGACGGTCGACCCGCAGACGCTGGCTGGCACGGCGATCGCGCTACTCAACGAGCACAATATCGGCGCGCTGGTGGTGACCAGGAACAACATGCCGCTGGGCGTGGTGCATTTCCACGACCTGCTGCGCATCGGCGCTGCCTAGGCATGCCGATATTCAGGTGAGGCCGGTTGCAAACGGCTGATACCTGCGCTTCCGGCCTTCGCCGGCCGAAGCACTCATGAGGGATCGTCGCTACTAAGGCTACGGCCGGGTTAGGCCGGTGCTCAAGTACTTAAGTACGCTCCGCTCCGGTTCTCGTAACCCGCCTTGTTCGGTCGCTTCGCGCCCGTCTTCGACTCCGGCTCGGCCTGTCCTGGATCTCAACACATCTTTCGCACCGGCGCCGTCTGGAAACTCAGACGCGCTCCACCGTCAGTTCCAGGTCCGTGTCGGCGGCACTTGTCACGCGCACCTGCGTGCCGGCGGGCAGGTCCGGGCCGGAGACGCGCCATAGCGTGTCGCCGAGCTTGATGCGGCCGCGGCCGTCCTTGATCGGCTCGGCAAGCGTCGCCATGCGGCCGACCATCTGAGCGCCGCGTCGGTTGAGCAGCGGCTGGTCGGTCGGCTGGTCGCGTCCGCCCATGAGTTTCTTGCCGACGAAGGCTGAAGCCAGCGACAGCGCCAGGAAGGCGAGGACCTGGACCTGCCAGCTCCAGATCGCCGCGTCCCAGATCAGCAGCGACGCCGCGCCGATGATGAGCGCGGCGATGCCGATCCACAGCATGAAGAAGCCCGGCGCGATGACCTCCACCACCAGCAGCACGAAGCCCAGAACCATCCAGTTCCACGGGCCGAGTTCGGAAATGATGCGATCGAACATGGGAGTGAGCTCCTGCGGACTCAGTTGTCGCTCGGGCGCACAACTGGCGGGCGCGCGGCCTGCCTTTGTGCGCCGGTCGTGCCTTCGCTGCGGAAGACTTCCTTGGCGATCTCGCCGATGCCGCCGAGCGAGCCGATCAGCGACGACGCCTCGAAAGGCATCAGCACGATCTTGCTGTTGGTGGCCGTGCCGATCTTGCCCAGCGCCTCGGTGTATTTCTGCGCGACGAAGTAGTTCAGCGCCTGCACGTCGCCCTTGGAAATCGCTTCCGACACCACCTGGGTGGCGCGGGCCTCGGCCTCGGCCGAGCGCTCGCGCGCCTCGGCGTCGCGGAAGGCGGCCTCCTTGCGGCCCTCGGCCTCGAGGATCTGCGACTGCTTGAGGCCTTCGGCGGCCAGGATCTGGGCGCGCTTGTTACGTTCGGCGGTCATCTGACGGCCCATCGATTCGATGAGGTTGGCCGGCGGGTTGATGTCCTTGATCTCGACGCGGGTGATCTTGATGCCCCACGGATGCGCCGCCTCGTCGACGACGCGCAGCAGGCGCTCGTTGATGGCGTCGCGGTTGGACAACAGCTCGTCGAGGTCCATCGAGCCCATGACGGTACGGATGTTGGTCATCGTCAGGTTGAGGATGGCGTTCTGCAGGCCGGCAACCTGGTAGGCGGCCTGCGCCGCATTGAGGATCTGGTAGAAGGCGATGCCGTCGACACCGACGATGGCGTTGTCGCGGGTGATGATTTCCTGGCTCGGAACGTCGAGCACCTGCTCCATCATGTTCATCTTGGCGCCGATGCGGTCGACGAACGGCGTGATGATGTTGAGGCCGGGGCTCAGTGTCTTGGTGTAACGACCAAAACGTTCGACCGTATAGTTGTAGCCTTGGGGAACTGTCTTGATGCCTTTGAACAGCACCAGCACGACAAGCGCGACAAGAACAACGACCGCAATATCGAAACCACTGAAATCCATTTGGCTCTCCCTCAGAAGCGGGCCGCGAGAGCCATTCCCGCGCAGCCGACTTCACCAAAGACTTAAGTGTGTTTCAGGAACGTTACAATCAGGTGATGAAGGATTGTTTGTTGCTCTGCACTCAGCGGTTGAAGGCGAAGAGCTCCGCATCGATGTCGGTCATCCCTTTGATCGAAGCCGAAATAATTTCGGAAGCGATGCGCGAGAAGGTGATGCCGTTGCCGCCGTAACCCATGACTGCATGGATGCGCGGATGCCGGGGGACGGCGCCGATATAGGGCAGGCCGGTGCTGGTTGTGCCGAACGAGCCGGTCCAGGCGAATTCGGGCCTGACGTCGAGACGGGGGAACAGCCGGCCCAGCTTGTCGGCAATGCGGGCACTCTTGTCGGCGATCAGTCCGTCGCGCCGCGTCTCGTCGACAAAATCCTCGTCCTCGCCGCCGCAGATGACCCTGCCGTCGGCCGTAGAGCGCATGTAGAGATACGGATCCGACGCCTCCCAGATGAACGACGGACCCGGCCAGAGTTTTCGCGGCTGCGGGCGTGTCGCGATCGCCCAGGTCGAGATGATCCGGTGGGCGGCCGCCGGCACGATGTCGACCAGTTCGTAGCCGGTGGCCAGGACAACATGCCGTGCGGTGATGGTCGGGCCGTCCTTTGTCGTCACGACCACCTCATCGGTATTGTCCTCGATCGCCGTCGCTTCGGCGGGAGCGTAAAGCCGTGCCTTGCGCTCCAGCGCCTTGAGCAGCAAGCCGGCCGTCAGCTTGCGCGGGTCGAGCGCGATGTTGCCATGGCTGAGGATGGCGCCGCCGCGGTCTATGCCGAATGTCTGCGCCAGCGGCTGCGGCGTCAGATAGGCGGCCGCAATGCCCGCATGTCGCCGCGCTTCGGCTTCCTCACGCAGTTCCGACGGTCCGAGCAGCGTGCCGGCCAGATAGAGCGACGGGGCGCGGCGCAGGCGACAGTCGATTGCGAGATATTCGATGCGGCCGGCCAGGTTGGAAACGGCGAGCCGCGAGCGGCGCCAGGCCTGTTGTGCCTTGATCCTGCCGATCATCTCCGAGAGCACGGAAAGCGGTTGGTCGATTTCGAACTGGACCAGCGCCGTGGTCGCCGCGGTCGAGCCTTTCAGCGGACCACGCCGGTCGATGCAGATTAGCTGATGACCGTCCGCCGTCAGCGCCTCGGCCGTCATGGCGCCGCTGATGCCCATGCCGATGATCAGCACGTCGGTCTTGACGTCGCGGGTCAACCTGTCCGTCGGCACGGCAGGTGCCCGATAGGCGGACCAGACGGGCCGGCCAGTTCTGAGGTCGAGTTTGCGGGGCATCGAATTCTCCGGAGGAACTGCTCAACGCTCCGGAGTGGCCCTTGTTCCGGTGTCAGAGCGGCGGGCCGCTCCAACTCTCTGGTTGACGAAATTCCCAAGGGAAAGCGCTATGCGCTTCTCCCGGGAAAACCGTTTCACACTTTTCCTGGAATTTCTCCTAGACCCAGCCGGACAGTTCGCGCCGCACCATCGCCTCGATCACCGCCATCCCCTCGGCGCTATCGTTGAGACAAGGGATATGCACGAAGTTCTTGCCGCCGGCATGATGGAAGGTCTCGGCCGCTTCCCGGCCGATTTCGTCCAGCGTCTCGATGCAGTCGACGGAAAAGCCGGGATTGACGATGGCGATGGATTTGACGCCGTCCTTGCCGAGTTTCTCCACCGTCTTGTCGGTGTAGGGCTGCAGCCATTCCTGGGCGCCGAAGCGCGACTGGAAGGTGGTGATCAGCTTCTTTTCGTCCCAGCCGAGCCTGTCGCGCAACAGCCGGGTCGTCTTGAGGCAATGGCAATGGTAGGGGTCGCCCTTTTCGAAATAGGGCCTTGGGATGCCGTGGTATGAGGCAATGACCACTTCCGGCTCGAAATCCAGCGTCGCGATATTCTGCTCGATCGAACGCGCCAGCGCCTCGATATAGGCGGGCTCGTCATAGTAAGGCGGCACGCTGCGGATGGCGGGTGCCGCGCGCATCTTCATCAAGGCGCGAAACAGCTGGTCATTGGCGGTGGCCGTCGTCGTCGCGGAGTATTGCGGGTAGAGCGGAAACGAAAGAATGCGATCGCAGCCCTGCGCGACCAGCCTTTCGGCGACACTCGCGGTCGAAGGATTGCCGTAGCGCATCGCCCAGTCGACGACGACATCGGGCAGGTCGCGCAACGCCTCGGCCAGCTTTTCGCCCTGCGCGCGGGTGTAGGTGCGCAGCGGCGACTCGTTCTTTTCCTGGTTCCATATCCGGGCATAGTTGGCGCCGGACTTCTTCGGCCGCGATGTAAGCACCAGGCCGTAGAGGATCGGATACCAGATCGCCCTGTTGAGTTCGATGACGCGCGGATCGGACAGGAATTCCCTGAGATACCGCCACATCGGCTTGAAGTCGGTGCCGTCAGGCGTGCCGAGATTAATCAGCATGACACCGATCTTGCCGGTCTTGACCGGCGGATGCCCGGCCGGCAGTGGGCCGAGGGCCTTCGCGGCTTTGGGATCGACAGCGGTTGTGAACGTCATAGCGGTCCTCCAGGAGGCGCGAACCTAATCATCCTGCACGGGCTTTCAATGCCGCGTCTGGCCGCACCTTAACGCGTGTCCAGCTGAAAACAGAACACCCGCCCGGTTTCCCAGGCGGGTGTTGGATGGAAGAGGCGAAGTGAGGTTACTTCGCCGGGATGGTCAGTGTCGCGCCGGGCATCAGCCGATGCGGCCTTTGACCCTTGTTGGCCTCGTAGATGAGTTTCCACTTGGTGGCGTCGCCATAGGCCTTCTTGGCCAGATCCCAATAGGTGTCGCCGGTAACGATGACATGGCTGCCCGTTGCTGGTGCGGCTTCAGCGGGCTTTGCCGGCTCTGCCGGCTTGGCAGGTTCCGCCGGGGCCGGCGCTGCCGGTGCAGGGGCGGCCTCGGCCGGCTTTGCCGGCTCGGCTGGTGCAGGTGCCGGAGCAGCGGGAGCCGGCGGGGCCGGTGGCGCAGGTGCATTCTCCGTCGATACGGCCGGCGGCGTGTTGGCGATATCGCCTGAGTTCGCGGGCAGTTCAGGCATTGCCGGTGCCGCTTCCGCGGGCTTTGCCGGTTCAGCCGGTTTCGCGGCCTCGGCCGGTTTGGCAGGTTCCGCCGGCGCGGGGGCCGGAGTTGCCTCGGCTGGCTTTGCCGGCTCTGCAGGCTTGGCTGGTTCCGCCGCCGGGGCCGCCGCGACGGTCGCGGCGATCTCGGTGATGCGGCCGTCGAGCTTGGGCGTGTAGGGCCGGTGGGCGCCGAGATAGTCGGCCACGACCTGTTCGAGACCGGGGCCGTAGTCGTAGGCGTTCTTGGCCTTTTCGGCGAAGACCTTGTAGCCGTCGCCGCCCTGGCGCACGTAATTGTTGGTGGCGACGAGATAGTCCTTGTCGGGCTTGATCGGCGTCCAGGCGCCGTTCTCCATGACCTCGACGGATTTGACGCGGCCGGCATTGGGCGCGACCGATTTGTCGAAGGCGTATTTGAGGCCCGCCACCTGCGGGAAGCGCCCGGCGCCGTCCTCGATCTGGCTGAGGCCGCTTTCGAGGCCGGCGACCAGGTCCTTGCCCGAAATCTGGAAGGTCGCCAGCGTGTTCTGGAACGGCAGCACGGTCAGCACCTCACCCATGGTGATGGTGCCCTTGTCGATCGAGGCGCGCAGGCCGCCGCCATTGGAGATGACGATCTCGACGCCCTGTCCCTTGACGCGGTCGAGTATGGCATCGGAGACGAGGTTGCCCATCGCGCATTCCTTGGCGCGGCAATTCTCGCGGCTGCCGTCGATGACGTCGGTGGTCTCGGCCACTTCCTTGTTCTTCAAAGCCTCGATCGGCGCGCCGAGTTCCTTGATGCGGGCGAGCACGGCGGGATCGGGCGTGATCGACTTGTCAAGAAAGATCGGGTCGCCGCTGGCCGATTTGACGACGCCATTGTCGTCGAACACCACCTTGAACTCGCCGAGATATTTCGAATAGGAGGCCGCCTGCACCACCGGCACCTTGTAGCCGTCCGGGTTGTCGACCATCGTCGGGTAGGGGCCTGCCGCCTTCGGATCGGTGTTCGACAAGAGCGTATGGCTGTGGCCGCCGACAACCACGTCGATGCCCGGGATCTTGGCAATGATGTCGCGTTCCCTGTTGTAGCCGATATGGGTCACGGCGATGATCTTGTTGACGCCTTGCGCCTTGAGCTTCTCGACCTCGGCGGTGATCGATTTGACGTCGTCCGCAATGGCGATGTTGGGACCGGGCGAGGCGAGTTCGGGCGTATCGTTGGTGACGGCGCCGACAATGCCGATCTTCTGCCCGCCGACATCCACGACGATCGACGGCTTGATCTTGCCGGCCGCGCCGGACTTGTCGTTGGGCACGACATTGGCACTGACGATCGGGAACATCGCCTTGTCGAGGTAAGGCACCAGCGCGCTCTCGCCATCGTCGAATTCATGGTTGCCGAGCGTCACCGCGTCGGGTTTCATCTGATTGAGGAATTCCTCCTCCACGGTGCCCTTGTAGGTGGTGTAGAACAGCGATCCCTGGAAACTGTCACCCGCATTGAGCAGCAGCACGTTCTGGCCTTCGAGCTTCTTGCGCTCCTGGGCGATCGCCGTGATCAACCGGCCGGCGCCGCCGATGCATTCGCCCTTGGTCTCCTCGTCGGCCGAACAGGTCGACTCATATTTGTTGTTGCCTTCGATGCGGCTGTGCCAGTCATTGAAATGCAAAATGTTCAATGTGTAGTCGGCAAAGGATGCGCCGGCCGACAGGCCAAGCGTCGATGCGGACAGGGCGGCAATGGCGGCAAGCTTCTTCATCTTCGTCTCCCGGTAGGCTGATCAGAGGCGTTTAGCACCCTTGCTTGACTGGGGTGTAACAGCCATGTTTTGACCATGTTCCCATCGCGTTTCGGCTGACGCAAGCGGAAATGCCGCCACTCTTTGCAGGCGCAAAAAAAGGACGGCGGCCAATCGGCCGCCATCCTCGATGAGTCCAGCGTTCGCTCGTTCAGACGCGTCGCGTCAGCACGAAGTTCTGGCCGGACGAGCTGGTGCAGTTCAGCTGGCTGGTGGAGATCAGCAGGCAGTTGAAGCTGACCGGCGTCTGGCGGATCAGCGACGTCCCGTTGATCTCGACCGATGTGGCTCCGGTCATCGTGTAGCTGCCATCGGACAGCTTCTGGCCGGTGTCGGTGGCGACGGTCGTGAACTTGCCGCCGGTGAAGGTCGACAGGCCGGTGCCCTTGGCATCAATCCAGGAACCCTCGACGCCTTTCGGCGCGGCCGCCATCGGCGGTGCCTCGGGACCGCCTGTGGTGCAGGCGGCGAGGATCATGGCAAAGGAACCCGCCACGCCCATCGAAAGAACTTTGCGCGCAATAGTCATCTTAAATCCTCTCCAAACGCATCGGCCCAAAAATCGGTTTCGATTTTGAGAGGCACGATGCGAACGTCCAAAGTGCTGGAACGGGCGTGCGTCCCGCAAGACGTGCGCTGCCCCAGGCCGCATCTCTTCAATCGCCCGATTTCCGGGCGATTGCAAGGCAATGGCGCATGGTGCGCAGGATGCTATCGGACGAGGATGTTGCGGAATTGCCACGGATCGCTGCGGTCGAGGTCCTCCGGGAAGAGGCCCGGGCGTCGGTCGAGCGGCGTCCAGTCGGTGTAATGGCCTTCGACCGGTCCGAGATAGGGCGACTGGACTTCCAGGCAGCGCTTGTAGTCCATCTCGTCGGCCTCGACGATGCCGGCATCGGGATTTTCCAATGCCCAGACCATGCCGGCCAGAACCGCCGAGGTGACCTGAAGGCCGGTGGCGTTCTGATAGGGCGCCAGCTTGCGCGCCTCGCCCAGCGACAAGTGCGAGCCAAACCAGTAGGCGTTCTTGTCGTGGCCGTAGAGCAGGACACCGAGTTCGTCGACGCCGTCGACCAGTTCGTTCTCGTCGAGCACGTGGTGCACCGGCTGAGGCCTGCCGGCGGCACCGAACATCTCGTCCAGCGACAGGATCGCATCGTTGCAGGGATGGTAGGCGTAATGGCAGGTCGGCCGGTACTGCACCTTGCCCTTCTTCGAGCGAACGGTGAAGAAGTCGGCGATCGAGATCGACTCGTTATGCGTCACCAGCAGGCCGTATTGCGCTCCCGGCGTCGGGCACCACGAGCGCACGCGCGTGTTGGCGCCGGGCTGCTCCAGGTAGATCGCGGCCTTGGAGCCGTGCTTGTGCTTCTTGGCGTTCTTCGGCATCCACTTCTCATGCGTGCCCCAGCCGAGTTCGGCCGGCTGCAAGCCCTCGGAGATGAAGCCCTCGACCGACCAGGTGTTCCAGAACACATCCATCGGCTTCGGCTTCTTGGTGCGCTGGGTGTCGCGCTCGGCGATGTGGATGCCCTTGACGCCGGCCTTCTTCATCAGCTTGGCCCAACCCTCGCGGTCTTCCTGCGCCGGCTCCGAGAACTCAAGGCCAAGATCGGTGGCGAGGTTGACCAGCGCCTGCTTGACGAACCACGAGACCATACCGGGATTGGCGCCGCAGGTGGAGACGGCGGTGGCGCCGCCGGGCTTGTCGTGCTTTTCCTTGATCATCGCCTCGCGCAGCGCATAGTTGGTGCGGCTGGCATTGTCGGCCTTGGCGTCGAAATAGAAGCCGAGCCACGGCTCGACGACGGTGTCGATGTAAAGCACGCCGAGCTTGCGGCAGAGACGCATCAGATCGACCGAGCCCGTGTCGACCGACAGGTTGACGCAAAAGCCCTGGCCGCCGCCATTGGTCAAGAGCGGCGTCAGAAGCTTCTTGTAGTTCTTCTCGGTCACCGCTTCCTGGACGAAGGCGATGCCGCGCTCGTCGAGCAGCGTGCGGTCGGTGTCGCGTGGGTCGAGGACCGTCATGCGCGACTTGTCGAACTTGAAATGGCGTTCAATGAGCGGCAGCGTCCCCCGTCCGATCGAGCCGAAGCCAATCATCACCACCGGGCCGGTGATCTCACCGTAAACGGGCCAGTTTTCATTCGCCATTTTATCGAGCACTCCTTCAGGCACATGCAAAAGCCGGGCAAACACCCGCAAAACCCGGGCATTTTCACCCGACGGTCATGCGCTACATCACAGATCATTGTCATAAACCAGCGAAAAGCGCCAACCCGTGGCTAGCCGTCCCTGGCCATGTGGTTAAGGACCATGATCAGCCCGTCGCGGTCGGATGTCAGGCCCTTGTAGTCGAGCTGGTCGAGATCGAGCGCCTCGAGCTGGGCGGCAAAGGACAGTGCCAGCGTCGCCCTGTCCGGGTGCCGCGCCAGCACGGCGAGCGGATCGAGATGGATGCGGATGGTGAACAGGATGTCGCGCGAGGACGGCAGCTTGCGCAGCGTCTGCCGTTCGACCCGGATGAAGGCGTGCGCCTTGACATCACCGTCGGGGAAGCGCGTCGGCCGGCTGGTGGCGCGGTCGATGCGCTCGACGTTGGACAGCGGATGGTAGAGCGCATTGTCGGCCTGGATCGACCAGTTGAAGCGCTCGACCGCCTGTCCCTGCAGGCCGTCGAACATGCGGTTGATCAATTCGGCGGGACGCGTTCCCGGACCGAAACCCGGCACGGGCTGGTGAATCTGCTGCAGCGGCTTGCCGAATTTTTCGAGCAGCGACCAGGACGAGGGAAAGCACAGCGAGCCGGCGGCGAGCCGCCAGCCGCTGTCGTCGCGCCGCATCAGGATCAGGTCTTCCTGGACCAGCAGCGAGGCCGCGACCAGTGGCGCGTCGGCAAGACCCGGAGGCAAGGCAGGGTGGTTCACAGCGCCCACGATCTCGACGCCCGCATCGGTGCGGCGATGGGTGCGCGGAAATCGCTCCGGCAGATACGCGCCGAGCAAGCCGAGCACTTCCTGCTGGGCGTCCCTCGTGCCATCCTCCTCGACGAAAACCCGTTCGGGGATTTCGGCATAAAGCCGGCGCTTCTCGGCGAGATAGGGCAGAAGATAGCCGTCGACCTCGATCCAGCTTGCCGGATCGAGCGGCTTCAGCCCGATGTTGAACAGCTTCGAGGAGCCGTCATAAGGGGTGTGGGTGGGCAGGGCCTCGACCAAGCTCATGCTTCCTTGAAAGCGTCGAGACCGGCGGCGGTCATCCTGGCCAGGAATTCGGTGACCTCGTAGTCCGCGGCGCCGGCCTTGGCGAAAGGGTCGGCAGCCAGCCTGGCGTCGAGGATCTCGCGTGGGCATTGCGCGATGATGATGCCGCCGGTCCGCGGTTTCTTCGGCCCGGACGCGATGAAGATGCCCTCCGCGTAGCAGGCCTTCAGCCATTCGACATGCGCTGCCTGCAAGCGGTCGATCTCGGTCAGGGCCACCTTGTAGTTCAGCGAAACGACGAACATGGCGTTCTCCTAGTCATACCAACTTTGCGGGAACCAGGCCGCGCAGCGAATTGCCGACGAAGAGTGCCTTGGCCGACTTCAGATCATCGTAGCTGTAGATCGCTTCTCCCGCCCGGCCTTCATCCAGAAGCTCGGCGCGCAATACGCCAGGCAGCAGGCCGCAATCGAGCCGTGGCGTTGCCAGCACGCCGTCGCCGAAATCGGCGAAGACATTGGTGATGGTCCCTTCGCAGATTTCGCCGCGCTCATTGGCCAGCAGCAGCTCGTCGGCCTGGGTGACGAGATACTCGGAACGGGCATGGGTGTAGAGCTGGCGCCGGCTGGTCTTGTGGCGCAGCAGCGTGTTTTGCGAATCGAGCCGTGTCCGCGCCAGCCGCAATATCCAGACCTTGTCGGCGGCGAGCGGTTCGTAGGGCTGTGCCGAGGCCGTCGCGTCGCCGTTGCGCGCCAAGGCGAGCCGCGTGCGCATGGCGGTTCGGGCGCCGTCGACCGCCTTGCCCAGCACGGCGCCTATCTTCTGTGGATTGCAGGCAAAGCCAAGCTCCGCCGCCGAGCCATAGAGGCGCGCAAGATGGCGATCGAAGCGCAGGAAGCCCGTCTCGGGCTGCCAGCGCATGGTCTCGATCAGCTCGAAATCGGCGGTGTCCCCGTCGCGAAGCGGGCTTTGAGCAGACACTCCTGATACTCCTCCTCAGGCGTCGAATCGAAGACGATGCCGCCGCCGACATTGTAGACGGCCTCGCCGCTGGCAAAGAGCGAGATGGTGCGGATCGCCACGGAAAAGCGCATCGTGCCCCCGGGTGCGATCCAGCCGATGGCGCCGCAATAGACGTCGCGCGGCGTGCCCTCCAGGTCGTGCAGGATCTCCATGGCGCGGATCTTCGGTGCGCCGGTGATCGAGCCGCAGGGAAACAGTGCTGCAAACACCTGGCGGATGGTAAGGCCCGGCAGCAGCTTCGCCCTGACGTCGCTCACCATCTGGTGGACGGTCGGGTAGCTCTCGATGCGGAACAGTTCCGGCACTTCCAGCGTGCCGACCTCGCTGATCAGCGAGATGTCGTTGCGCAGGAGATCGACGATCATCCGGTTCTCGGCCTGGTTCTTCTCGTCATTGCGCAGGAAGGTTTTCTGCCGCTCGTCCTCGGTCTTGGTCGCGCCGCGCGGGGCCGTGCCTTTCATCGGATGCGTCTCGATCATCCCAGCCGCATTGATCTCGAAGAACAGTTCGGGCGAGCGCGACAGCACGATCGGATCGCCCAGCGCCACCAGTGCGCCGTACTTCACCGGCTGGCGTTCGGTCAGTGCATCGAAGGCGGCAAGCGGGTCGCCGGACCATTGCGCCTGCACCGGAAAGGTCAGGTTGCCCTGGTAGCAATCGCCCTGCCTGATGTGCTGGTGCAGCCGCGAGAAGCGTTTCTCATAATCCTCGAATGACCAGGCCGCCCGCGCATCGAAGATCGGGCCGTTCGGGGTTGCCGCATCGCGCGGCGGCACCGCTTCTTCGACCGGAACATCGAAAACACCGAGGCAGATCAGCGGCGCGCGACGTCCCCGCGGCAGCAAGGGAACGAGTTTCGGTTCGAGCAGATAACCGGCCTCGTAGGAGAAATAGCCGGCCAGCCATTTGCCGGCGTCGTGCGCGGCCTGTGCCGTTTCCAGCGCCGGCCCGAAATCCCGGGCCTCATGCGCGACGATGATATCGGCCGGCCGGTCGAACACGAGCTGACGCGCGCTTTCGTCGTTGCGGAAAATGGCGGCGGGCAGGGACATGGGGACCGGGATCGATGAAGCCGTCGATCGCTCTATATGGGGGGCCGCTCGCGTGCAATCGAGGGAACGGCACCTTGCCCCTCAAAGCCGACCTCGTGGCGGCCTTGCCTGCCAAAAAAAGAAATCGGCGAGGCCTGTGACCCCGCCGGCTTGATGATCTGACTCTGGCGCTCAGGTGTTGCTGGCGGTTCCGGCCGTCGGAAACTGCTTGGCGAATTCCTTCTCGTCGCCGGCGGCGAGCAGCCTGGCTTGGTCGATCCAGCGTTCGCGGGCGATGCGGCCGTCGAAATTCATCACGTCCTCGATCCGCTTGATGTCGGCTGCGGTCCAGGCGGCGATCTGGGCGAAGGTGGTGACGCCCTGCGCCTTGAGCAGCTTCTCGTTGACCGGGCCGATACCGATCAGCCGGCGCAGATTGTCTGATTTGCCAGCCGCAGGCTTGGCTGCCGCCGGTGCGGCCTTCTTGGCGGCTGCCGGCTTGGGCGCGGCCGAACTCTTCGCCGAGGAAGCGGCGGAGGCCGCGGGTTTGGCGGCGGCGGGCTTCGGTGCAGCCGACTTGGTGGCGGTGGCTTTCGCCGGTGCAGCCTTGGCTGCTGGTTTGGCAGGCGCGGCCTTGGCCGCTGTCGGAGCGGATTTGGCGGCCGCCGGCGTTGACATCAGGGCGGCCGGCGGCTGACTGGCGGCCTTTGCTCCACCCGTCTGCGCGTCGCGCAACTGGCGCTCGAGGTCGGCGCGGGTCTTGCCGCATGCATTGAGTTCGCCGGTCAGGCGGTCGCTGTCGGCACGCAGCTTGTCGCGCTCGCCGCGGGTGCGGTCGAGGTCGCCGCGCAAACCGTCGAGCTCACCACGCAGGCGACCCCAGATGAACCAGCCAACCAAAACGCCTACAAGGAACGCCAGGACCACGTAGAAAAAAGTGCCCATTGTCTCTCTCCAGTCAGATCCGTCTGCCGTGGGTCATGACCTTCGGCGATGGACTACTCGGTGAAGGTTCCGCGGGTTCGCAGAACAGCCGGCTTCGGTTCGAGCTGTCGGCGATCGGCTTCTCAAGCCCATGGCCAACGGCCGTTGTCGCGTTCGCCTGAGCGTCACGGCCGGCTGAGATCTCCCCTCGCCGATCCGCGTAGGCTCCGGCTGAGCTTGCGGCGAAGGCTATCATAGAGCTTGTGGAAAGCTATGGGAAAAACTTCCGCCTAGAGTTCTTCAAGAACAAATATTTAGCGAAAGAACAGTGCCGTCCCAACATGCATTCCGGCTAAACTGTTCTTTGCAGGCGAGAGGCGTCTCAGCCGTCGAGCGTTTCCAGTTCATCGATCAGGCCGCTGATGACACCGAGCCCGATCTGCCAGAAGGCAGGGTCGGTGGCGTCGAGGCCGAAGGGCGCCAGAAGCTGCGAATGATGCTTGGTGCCGCCGGCGCGTAGCATCTCGAAATACTTGTCCTGAAAACCGCGCTCGGCATTCTGGTAGACGGCGTAGAGCGAGTTCACCAGGCAGTCGCCGAAGGCATAGGCATAGACGTAGAACGGCGAATGGATGAAGTGCGGGATGTAGGTCCAGAACACCTCGTAACCCTCGCGCAGCTTGATCGCCGGGCCGAGGCTTTCGGCCTGCACTTCCAGCCAGAACTGGCCGAGCCTGTCGGATGTCAGTTCGCCGTTGCGACGCTCGGCATGCACCTTGCGCTCGAATTCGTAGAAGGCGATCTGGCGCACCACCGTGTTGATCATGTCCTCGACCTTCTGGGCGAGCATGGCCTTGCGCTCGCGCCGGTCGGTGGTCTGCTCGAGCAGCGAGCGGAAGGTCAGCATCTCGCCGAAGACCGATGCCGTCTCGGCCAGGGTCAGCGGCGTCGAGGCCATCAGCGCGCCCTGGCCAGCGGCCAGCACCTGGTGCACGCCGTGGCCGAGTTCATGCGCCAGCGTCATCACGTCGCGCGGCTTGCCCATGTAGTTGAGCAGCACATAGGGGTGGGCCGACGGCACGGTCGGATGGGCAAAGGCGCCTGGCGACTTGCCCGGGCGCACCGGCGCGTCGATCCAGTTGCGGTCGAAGAAGGTGCGCGCGATCTCGGCCATCTCGGGCGAGAAGCGCTGATAGGCGGACAGCACGGTGTTGCGCGCTTCGTCCCAGCCGATCACCGATTGCGGGGTCTCCGGCAGCGGCGCGTTGCGGTCCCAATGGTTCATCACGTCCGTGCCGAGCCAGCGCGCCTTCATCGCGTAGTAGCGATGCGACAGGCGCGGATAGGCCTCGCGCACCGCGGTGGCGAGCGCGTCGACCACGCCGCGCTCGACGCGGTTGGCGAGATGGCGGGAATCGGCAATGTCCTCGAAGCCGCGCCAGCGGTCGGAAATTTCCTTGTCCTTGGCCAGCGTGTTGGTGATCAGGGTGAAGGTGCGCAAATTCTTGCGGAAAGTCGCGGCCAGCGCCTCGGAGGCCCGGCGACGCACTTCGCCATCGGCATCCTGCAGGCGATTGAGGGCCGGCTCCAGCGTCAGTTCCTCGCCGTCGACGTCGAAGCGAAGGTCGGTCATCGTCTCGTCGAACAGCCGGTTCCAGGCGCCGCGCCCGGTGATCGACTTCTCGTGGAAAAGCTGCTCGACGCGGTCCTCGAGCTGGTAGGGCTTGTCCATTCTGAGGTCGAGCACCCAAGGCCGGTAGTGGCCGAAAGCGGGATCGCTGGTGAGCGCGCTTTCGATCGCGTCGTCGTCGATCAGGTTCAGTTCTAGCGCGAAGAACAGGAGATGCGCGCTGGCGTCCGTCATCTTCTCCTGGATGTCGCCATAGAGCTTTGCACGCTGCGGATCGGCGGTGTTGCCGGCATAGACCAGGCCGGCATAGGAGACGATGCGGCCGATCAGCTCCTCCAGCGCCTCGTAGGCGACCAGCGCCTCGCCCAGCTTGCCGGCGCCGCCGCGCCCGGCCTCGGCGGCGAGCGTGCCCTTCCAGCGGGTCTCGAAAGCGATTGCGTCGGCGGCGGCTTTTACGATGTCACGCTTCAGTTCCGGGGCTTCCATGCCGGCATAGAGGTCGGCAAGGTTCCATTCCGGCAGATCGCCAAGCTCGGCCGCACCCTGACCGGACGCCGGTGCCGCAAGCCGCCGACCAAACATCATGCGCATCGACAATACCTTCTGTGAATTATGAGGTCAGAATCAAGGGGATCAGGCAAGCCGGTCAAATCGTAAGGAATTCGTTCACCGGGTTTTTTGAAACCTTATTTAGAACCCTGTGCCAAGATGATCCATGGGGATTTCGGGCGCGGGCAGTTCAAGACAGTCATGACAGGTTCCATACTCATAGTCGATGACGATCCCGTGCAGCGCCGGCTGCTCGAGGCGGCGGTGACGCGGTTCGGCCACACGGCAATCGTCGTCGACGGCGGCGAAGCCGGCCTCGCCGTGCTCGACGGGCTTGGCGACCGCGACATCGTGGTGGTGATCCTGGACCTGGTCATGCCCGGTCTCGACGGCATCGGCGTGCTGAAAGCGATGCGCGAACGCGACATCTCCGTCCCGGTCATCGTGCAGACCGCCCAGGGCGGCATCGAAACCGTGGTGTCGGCGATGCGCCACGGCGCCTTCGATTTCGTCGTCAAGCCGGCGTCGCCCGACAGGCTTCAGGCCTCGATCGCCAATGCGCTCAAGGTCGAGGCGGTCGAGGGCGAGGTCAAGCGCACGTCGCGCAAGCGCGGCGGATTGCTGACGTTCAGGGACATGATCACCCACAGCCCGGCCATGGACAGGGTGATACGCCTCGGCCAGAAAGCGGCCGGATCCAACATCCCGATCCTGATCGAAGGCGAATCCGGCGTTGGCAAGGAACTGGTGGCGCGCGCCATTCAGGGCAGCGGCGACCGCCGCTCGAAACCCTTCGTCACCGTCAATTGCGGCGCCATTCCCGACAATCTGGTCGAATCGATCCTGTTCGGCCACGAGAAGGGCTCCTTCACCGGCGCCACCGACAAGCACACCGGCAAGTTCGTCGAAGCGCATTCGGGCACGCTGTTCCTCGACGAGATCGGCGACCTGCCGCTCGATGTGCAGGTCAAGCTGTTGCGCGCCGTGCAGGAGGGCGAGGTCGATCCGGTCGGCGGGCGTTCGACCGTCAAGGTCGACATCAGGCTGATCTCGGCGACGCATCGCAACCTCCTGCAGCAGGTCAAGGACGGCAAGTTCCGCGAGGACCTGTTCTACCGGCTCAACGTCTACCCGATCTTCGTGCCGCCGCTGCGCGACCGCCGAGACGACATTCCGCATCTGGTCGCGCATTTCATGGAGAAGGTGGCGCCCGCCGACCCGCGCCATCGCCTGCAAGGCATTTCGCCGGCAGCGCTTGCCGTGCTGGAGGCCTATGACTGGCCCGGCAACATAAGGCAGCTCGAAAACGCCGTCTTCCGCGCCTCGGTGCTGTGTGAAGGCGACGTGCTCGATGTCGATGATTTTCCGCAGATCCGCGCGCAGGTGGAAGGCACCGTCAATCTCGAAACGGACGACGTGGCACCTCGCCTGCCATCGCCTCCGGAGCTCCGCGATGAGGGGGGCCTGGTCGGCGATGCTGCTCCCGCCGCCGAGCCGGATCGGCCGGCCCTGCTTCAGCCCAGATTCGGCACGCTGCGGGCGCTCGACGAACGCGGCAATGTGCGCGCGCTGGCCGATGTCGAACTGGAGATGATCAAGCTCGCCATCGACCATTACAACGGCCAGATGAGTGAAGTCGCGCGCCGCCTCGGCATCGGACGCTCGACGCTCTACCGCAAACTCAAGGAATATGGCATCGACCCGGAGACGGGCCGTGTCGACCGCCTCGCTTCCTAGGTGCGTTGATATTCAGGTGAGGCCGGCCTGACCTGAATCTCTCCACGCCTTGGGCGCGCTCGATCCCTTCCAAAACCAGGATCACGTTCCCGATGCAAGGCCGGGACCAGCTTGCAATGGCAGGATTGCGCCTCTATCGGGGTTTCGGCTGGAATATGGCATGCCTGTGGACAGCTCTGTTCACGCATTAACGCTAACGGTAACAGATCGTGTTCGGCCAAAGCCGGATTCCTGATCTAAACCAGCGGTTTACCAAGAAACCTTGTGAACGATTTTTGACGGGATATCGCCATGGTGTTACCGCATTTCGGCTTCAATAAGCGATGATTAACCATTAGGATCGATATTCGGATGTGAAAACGACACATCCGTTTGGGCAAATCCGGGGACAAACGGCAGCCTGCAAGGCCTTTTGATTTGAACAGAATCGAACGACTCACAAACGGGCGTCATGATCATTTGAGCGTCTGGCCGAGATGGCTGGCAGCGGTGATTGTCGCTTTTGGTTTTGTTGCCGCGGCGGCCACCGGTGCCAGCGCCGAAACACGTTCGCTGAAGCTTTATCACCTGCACACGCACGAAAAGGCCGAGATCGTCTACAAGCGCAACGGCCGCTACGTTCCCGAGGGCCTGCGCAAGATCAACATCATCCTGCGCGACTGGCGCCGCAATGAGCCGACCAAGATGGATCCGCGCTTGCTGGACCTGGTCTGGGAGGCCTATCGCGAAAGCGGGGCCACCGACTATATCCAGGTGGTGTGCGGCTACCGTTCGCCGGCGACCAACTCGATGCTGCGCAGCCGCAGCCGCGGTGTCGCCGAGAAGAGCCAGCATATGCTCGGCAAGGCGATGGATTTCTACATTCCCGGCGTGCCGCTGAAGAAGCTGCGCAACATAGGCCTGAAGATGCAGGGTGGTGGCGTCGGCTTCTATCCGACCTCCGGTTCGCCGTTCGTCCATATGGATGTCGGCAATGTGCGCCACTGGCCCGGCATCAGCCGCCAGGAACTGGTCAGCCTGTTCCCCAACGGCAAGACGCTGCATGTGCCGAGCGACGGCCGGCCGCTGCCTGGCTATGAGCAGGCGATGGCCGCCTACAAGGCACGCAAGGGTGCTGGTACGCCCAATGTCGAGCTTGCGAGCGCAGGCGGCAGCGGCAAGAAATCCGGCGGCTTCCTTTCCGCTTTCTTCGGCGGCGGCGGCGACGACGAAGCCGACGACAGCGCGGATGTCGAGACCGCTTCGGCCGCTCCCGCGCCCAAGCCCAGAAGCCTGAAGCCGGCGGCGACCGCCAAGAGCGGCAACCTGCCGGGCATCGCCATCGTGGCGCCCGAGAATGCGCAGCGCGCCAACGTTCCGCAGATTGCCGACGAACAGGCACCGGCACCGGACCCGGAAAAGGATACGCCGGAGACGATCATCGCCGCCTTGCCGGCCAAGGAGATTCCGCTGCCCGATTTCGCGCCGAGGCCAAAGGCCGATGTCGGGGCGCAGCCCGAGAACGTTCCGTTCGCCATGGCGGACGCGACGACGACCACCGAACAGGCCGTGGCGACCGCGCAGGCGCCGGCGAACATGCCGTTCGGCAAGGCTGACCCCGCGGCGCTCGCTGCGGCTGCCGCCGCCGATCCGGCGCAGGTTGCCGTCAACAACATCCCCGTGCCGACATGGCGGCCCGAACGCACGCTGCCGGCGGATCTCGCGCCGCCGCCCAGCAAGGATGTGCTGATGGCGCTGGCGGATACGGCCGAACAGGAGAAGACCGCGACTGATGCGTTCTCGGTGCTGCCCTCGGCACGGCCCGAGCCGGCCAAGCCGGACGCCGTCAAGGCCGTGCTCGACGAGGCCAACGCCCAGGTCGGCAATGCCGACCAATATCAGGTTGCGTCGCTCTCCGAAGAGCCGCGCTCGGCCTTCAACGATCCGTCTTACGTCGATGTCGCATCGCCGCGCCAGGCCGTTGCCGCCCGTCCGGCCGGTTCCGATCCGGCCGCAGCGATCGGCGCCGGCGTGAAGACAACCCGCAAAGAAGCCAGGGCCACCGCCCGCGACCAGAAGCCGGGCCCCAGGGCCATGGTGGTCGCCGCGGCGCCCCAGGCCGCCCGCTGGGCGCTGACCAGCGGCGACAACGTCGCCACCGTTTCGAGCGCGACGACGGCGCCGGGCTACGCCTACAATATCGTGCATACGCCGCCGAGCGAGGTCTATACGGCCGGCTTCCAGACCGACGCCCAGGCGCCGGACCCCAGCCGCTTCACCGGCAATGCCGTCAAGTTCCTGTCGGTCGCCCGCTTCCAGACGAAGTAGCGGCTGGCCAGATACAGCAAAAGCCGCGCTGGGCAATCAGCGCGGCTTTTTGCTTTCAGGATACGGCGGATGCGATGTCGCGATGCCGGGGATCACACATCGCTGAACTTCTCGTGAAGCCGGAAATGCACCCTCATTTCCGGGTTGGCGTGGGTGCGTTCCAACCTGCGGATATTCATGAAGAAGGTTCTACTGGCGTCAGTTCTGGCATTGGTTGCAGCATCTGCCGCGATCGCTCCATCGCAAGCCGAAACCGTGATCATCAAGAATGGCAAGCATCACTGCAGGACCAGGCTGGTCACGCATTGGGTGTACCATCACAGGGTGACCGAGAAGGTCAGGGTCTGCCACTGATCCGGAACAGATAGGATCCGGGAGAATTGGCCCGGTCGGCGGGAGTCGGCCGGGCCTTTTTCGTGCCAGCTGATGCAGCGCGTACGTCCTGATTGCGAGCCTTAGTCGATTTCCAGCGTGGCTGCCTCGCCCCTGGCCAGAAGCCGTGCGGCGTCACGCGCCGGCGGCAATCCGAAATGGCGCGCATATTCCCGGCTGAACTGGGATGTGCTTTCATAGCCGACGGCAAAGGCGACACGCGCGGCGCTGCCTGGCTCCGCGATCAGCAGATGACGCGCCTCCAGCAGCCGGACCTGCTTCTGGTACTGGATCGGGCTCATGGCGGTTGCCGCCTTGAAGTGGCGGTGAAACGAAGCGTTGCTCATATGTGCGAGCGCCGCCAGCTCCGTCACATCGATAGGCTCGTTGTAGTGCGATCGTATCCAGGCGGTGGCGCGGCGGATCTGCGACAGGCGGCCGTCAGCGCGCGCGAGCTGGCGCAGTTTCGCGCCTTGCGGGCCCTGCAGCAGGCGGAACGCGATCTCGCGTTCGAGCATGGGCGCGAGCACCGGAATTTCGGCCGGACGGTCGAGCAGCCGCAGCATGCGGCGCCAGGCATCGAGCAGTTCGTCATCCACCCGGTTGGTCACGAAGTTGTCGCCGTCGACCGCCGGCTTGTGGTCGATAAGCAGGCTGGCGATCAATCCGACATCGAGGGCGAAGGCGATGGCCATGTAAGGAAAGGCGCTGCTCGCCTCGATCAGCTGGCTGGTGGCGGGAGTCTCCACCGCATAGACGAAATAGCTGCCGGCGCCGTAGCGGAGCGTGCGGTCGCCGATCAGCACTGTCTTGGCGCCTTGCAGAACGAACAGCGCCGTCGGCTGACAAAGCTCGGGCAGCGGCGCGGTTGGAACCTCGCTGCGGCCGATCGTGACCCGCGGGATGGCCGTCCTTGTGCGCCGCCCATGCGCATGGCGGCCGGCGATCGCGATCAGTTCCTGCAAGGCGTCTTTCATGTCGTCAGCATTGCCGATCCATGCAGGCTGCGCAACCAGTTGAGAGGATTAGGCAAGAGGACGCGAGTATCCGGCGCGCCAAATCGGCCGGCGCACGTCATCTCTGGGTTTCAAAGAAGGGATGTGGACATGACGACGAAAACGAATGCGCTGATCACCGGGGCCAACAAGGGCATCGGCCTCGAAACCGCTCGTCGGCTGGCAGCCATGGGGTTCAAGGTCTGGCTCGGCGCCCGCGATGCCGAGCGCGGGGAGGCCGCGGCAAGGGCGTTGCGCAATGAAGGGCTCGACGTCGAATGGCTCGCTCTCGACGTCGCCAGCGACGACAGCGTGGCGGCGGCGGCCAGGATCTTGACGGCGCAGGTCTCCAGTCTCGACGTGCTGGTCAACAACGCCGGCATTGCCCCAGGCTATGTTGACGCGCTCGGAGATGACGGCCGCTACGAACGGCCGCCAAGCCGAGAGAACGTTGAGGATATGAAGGCCGCCTTTGACGTCAACGTCTTCGGACCCGTTCGCGTCACCCAGACCTTGCTGCCGCTGCTCCTGGCAGCGCCCGCCGCCCGTATCGTCATGGTCAGCAGCTATCTCGGCTCGATCGCGCGCGCCGCCGGCAACAGCCCGTCGCCCAATGTCATGGGCTATGGCAGCTCGAAGACAGCGCTCAATGCCGTCACCGTGGCCTTCGCCCGGGAGCTGTCGCCGCGCGGCATCATGATCAACGCCGCCGCTCCCGGCTACACCGCGACGGACCTCAATGCGCACAGAGGCGGCCGTACGGTGCAGCAGGCCGCCGGGGTCATCGTGCAGCTGGCGACGCTGGAGGCCGGCGGACCGACCGGCGGCTATTTCGACGAGAACGGTCCGTTGCCCTGGTGAGCCGGGACCGACTATTTCCTGAGCTGGCTGGCAGCGCGTGCGAGCGCTTCGATCTCGTCCCACTTGCCGGCCTTGACCATGTCGTCGGGCGCGACCCAGGAGCCGCCGACACAGATGACGTTGGGCAGGCTGAGGTAGTCGGCGGCGTTCTTGCCGGTGATGCCGCCGGTCGGGCAGAATTTGACATCGGCCAGAGGCGAGGCGAAAGCCTTCAGCGAGGCGATGCCGCCGGACTGTTCGGCTGGGAAGAATTTCAGGAAGCGCAGGCCCGCCTCGCGCGCGGCCATGATCTCGCCGGGCGTGATGGCACCGGGCAGCAGCGGAACCTCGCTGTCGGCGGCGGCTGCCAGAAGCTCGCGCGTGATGCCGGGGCTGACGATGAAGCGCGAGCCGGCGCTGGCGGCCTCGTCGAACTGCCTGCTGTCCAGAATGGTGCCGGCGCCGACAATGGCTTCCTCGACTTCGGCCGCCACCCGTCGGATCGCTTCCAGCGCATCGGCGGTCCGCAGTGTGATCTCGATCGCCGGCAGGCCGCCGCGTGCCAGGGCACGGGCCAACGGCACCGCATTGGCGACATCATTGATCTTCAGCACCGGGATGACCGGCTGGCCGTCGAGGAGCGACAGGAGTTTTTCGGTCTTGCTGGGCATCTGTCTCTCCATTGCCAAGGGGTGATTTCAACCGATTAGCAGACGGGTGTTTGCCTGTCCACGAAACCGGTCGCGTCGCGATATCACGCGCCACCGGACAGCTTACCGGCTCTTTCCCGACAGGGCCATGACAGGCGCCGAAGCCGGTTTCGCCTTGAATCGGCTTTTACGAGCGTCTAGTTGCTCTGGCAATGACACTGTCCGCTCCATCCCAGCCTGTCCGCGTCGCCGCGCTCTACCGGTTTGCCCGGCTCGACGCCTTCGAGAGGCTGCGCGCGCCGCTCGCGGCCTTCTGCTGCGGACGCGGCATCAAGGGCACGCTGCTTCTGGCGCATGAGGGCATCAACGGCACCGTCGCCGGCAGCGAAGCAGCGATCGCCGAGCTCATCGACCATATCGAGGCCATCGACGGGCTTGCAGGGCTCGAGATCAAATACAGCGCGGCCACGGACATGCCTTTCCATCGCATGAAGGTGCGGCTGAAGCGCGAGATCGTCACCATGGGCGTCGAGGACATCGACCCGGCGACAAGCGCCGGAACCTATGTCGCGCCCGCCGACTGGAACGCGCTGATTTCCGAGCCCGACACGATCGTGATCGACACGCGCAATGCCTACGAGGTTTCTATCGGCACCTTCCAGGGCGCGGTCGATCCGGCCACCGCGAGCTTTCGCGAATTCCCGGCCTGGGTGGAAGCGCACCGGGCGGAACTCGAGGGCCGCAAGGTGGCGATGTTCTGCACCGGCGGCATTCGCTGCGAAAAAGCGACCGCCTACGTGAAATCGCTCGGCTTCGAGGATGTGTTCCATCTCAAGGGCGGCATCCTCAAATACCTCGAGGAGGTTCCGGCCGAGCAGAGCCTGTGGCAAGGCGAGTGCTTCGTCTTCGACGAGCGGGTTTCGGTGTCGCACGGTCTCGCCGAGGGTGACGCAGAACTCTGCCGTGCCTGCCGCCATCCGCTGACGGCAAGTGAGTTGGCATCGCCCAGATATGCCGCAGGCATTTCTTGCCCGCATTGCTTCGACGCTCGTACCGACGAGGACCGTCAGCGCTACGCCGAGCGCCAGCGGCAGGTCGAGCTTGCGCAGGCGCGGGGCAAGGGGCCGCATATCGGGTCCTGATCCGGGAGAGCGAGCCCGGCAAGCGGCGGCCTGTCATTGCAATGTCAGGTTTCGGGACCTACGTCTTCGGCGTTCGAAACCTGCCCGTTCGGCCGGGCACATGCTGGAGGCACTGAATGTTCGATCCCAAGAAGCTTCTCGACGATCTGCTCGGTTCGCAAATTCCCGGCACCAGCGGCACCGTCCGCGACAAGGCGGGCCAGGCTGTGCAGATGGCCAAGGACAACCCGCTGGCAGCGGGTGCGCTGGCCGCCGTGCTGCTTGGAACAGGGGCCGGCCGCGAGGTGACAGGTGCGGCGGTGAAGCTCGGCGGCCTGGCCGCGATCGGCGGCCTCGCCTACAAGGCCTACCAGAACTACAAGGCCGGCAACGCGCCGGAGCAGGCGCCCGCCGCCGGCGAACCGGAATTGCTGCCGCCGCCCAAGGACACCGCCTTCCATCCGTCACAGGCGCCGCAGGGCGAGGATGAATTCACGCTGACCCTGGTGCGGGCGATGATCTCGGCGGCCAAGGCCGACGGTCATGTCGACGACGAGGAGCGCAAGAAGATCGCCGGCAAGCTCAGTCTTTCGGGGATCGGCTCCGATGCCGAGAAATTCCTGATGGCGGAGCTGGAAAGCCCGCTCGACCTCGACGCGCTGGTGGCGCAGGCCAAGACCGACGCGCAGAAGCTCGAACTCTACACGGCGTCGCGTCTCACCATCGATCCCGACACGCGCGCCGAGCGCGGCTATCTCGACCTGCTCGCCGGTCGGCTCGGCCTGCCGGACGCGCTGGTCGACCATGTCGAGGCGACGGTTTCGGCAGTCAAGGTTCCCGCAACAACGGCCGGGACTTCGCCCAATCCACGCTGGTAGGGTCAGATCGGGACAGGCCGTCTTTCCGGCGTTAACCTTTCGTTAACTCAGGAAGCGCATGATTCTACACAGTCGGATCGGCTTTTCCTCCTCCCAAGCCCGGTTCAGATCAGGGCGGTCGCCAATGACCGCCCTTTTTGTCGGCCCACGCCGGGGCCTGCTCCGCAAAACGAGCGCCATTTTTCAAGGCATGTTCGTGCGGTCCGCTTGCCATCGCTGCCGTCATTTGCGATGCCTTCTGCTGAGCCAAATCCTGAAAATCAGTCGGGCACGCTCGGCGCTGCCGGAGGACATCAGCCATGACCGAAGAAAGAACCGCCATCGTCACCGGCGCCGGCACGGGCATCGGCAAGAGCGTCGCCACGGCGCTGCTCAAGGCCGGCTGGAACACGGTGTTCTGTGGCCGCCGCAAGGCGGTGCTGGATGCCGCGATCGTCGAGGCCGGCCGGACCGAGGCCAAGGCACTGGCGGTCGCCTGCGACATCAGCAAGGCCGGCGAGGTCGACGATCTGTTCGAGACGGTGGCGGAAGCCTTTGGCCGCGTCGACCTGCTCTTCAACAATGCCGGCATGGGTTACAAGTCGACGCCGATCGACGAGATCCCGGTCGAAGTGTGGAACGATATTGTCGGCGTCAATCTCACCGGTTCGTTCCTGTGCGCCCGCGCCGCCTTCGGTGCTATGCGCAAGCAGCGGCCGATGGGCGGGCGCATCATCAACAATGGTTCGGTGTCGGCCTATGCGCCGCGCCCGGGCTCGGTGCCCTATACGGCGACCAAGCATGCCATCACCGGGCTGACCAAGACGCTGGCGCTCGACGGCCGTCCCTACGACATCGCCTGCGGCCAGATCGACATCGGCAATGCGCTGACCGACATGGCGCAGCCGATGACCGTCGGCGTGCCGCAGGCCAATGGCTCGATCGCCGCTGAAGCGGTGATGGATGTCCAGCACGTCGCCGATGCCGTCGTCCACATGGCCAGCCTGCCGCTCGAGGCGAACGTGCTGTTCATGACCGTGATGGCAACCAAGATGCCGTTCGTCGGGCGTGGGTGAGCAGCGGACGCTGGCAGGGCCTCCGCCGCCGACTCATTTGCCCGCCAGCGGTGCGCCGGGCTTGAAAAGCAGAATGGGCCTGATCTCGTAAACGGCGGTCGGATTGACACGGCGAAGGTCGCGGGCGATCGCGATGGCCTCGTCCCGCGTGGCGCAGTCGACGACATAGAGGCCAAGCAATTGTTCCTTGGTCTCGGCGAAAGGGCCGTCGATGACCACGCCGTCGCCTGGGCCGCGCAGGGTGAAGGCATCCTGCGTCGCCCCCAGACGCGCGGACGGTCCAAGTGTGCCTTCCTCACGAAGCCTTGTGTTGATCTTCAGCAGCTCGGCCATCAGTGCCGCATCTTCCTGCGGCGTCAGCGCCTTGATCGCATCTTCCACGTGATAGGCAAGGATTGCATAGAACATCCGAGGAACCTCACTCCGATCCTGATCGTTGGACGGTAACCGTTCCCGACATGCACGCACAGTCTTGGCCGCGAGCCTGCCGACGGATCATGACACCGACATGCCGGCCGGCCGCAGACCATCCGGGAAAGGAGCTCCGGCCTACCTCGAAGCTCACTTGGCCAGGAACGCCCCGATCCGTTCCAGCGCGCGCAAGATGTTCTCCTCGGAGTTGGCGTAGGAGAGCCTGACATAGCCTTCGCCGAGAATGCCGAAATCAGGGCCGCCGATCAGCGCCACGCCGGCGTCGTCGAGCAGCGCGGAGGCGAGCTTCTTTGCCTTCCAACCGGTCTTCGAGACGTTGGGGAAGGCATAGAACGCGCCCTTGGGCGTGATGCAGGAAATGTTGGGCAAGGCGTTCAGCCCCTCGACCACGACCTTCCTTCGGCGGTCGAAGGCGCGCATCATCGTGTCGACGTCGTCCTGCGGGCCATCGATGGCCGCGATGCCGGCGAACTGGCTCGGCGCGTTGACGCAGGACCAGCAATTGACCGCCAGCTTGCGCACCTTGTCGTAGAGATGGGCGCCCTTGTCGCCATTCGGCCAGATCGACCAGCCCATGCGCCAGCCGGTCATCGCCCAGGTCTTGGACCAGCCATTGAGCACGATCAGCCGGTCGCGGATTTCGGGGAAGCCGAGCAGCGAGCAGTGTGTCTCGCCGTCATAGGTCATGACGTCGTAGATCTCGTCGGAGAGGATGGCGACATCGGGATGCTTCTCCAGTCCCTTGACCAGCTTCTCGATCTCGGCGCGCGGCGTGACGCCGCCGGTCGGGTTGGCCGGCGAGTTGAGGATCAAGAGCCTGGTCTTGGAGGTGATCAGTGCCAGCGTTTCCTCGGCCGAAAAGGCAAAGCCGTTTTCCTCGCGCATCGGCACGGGAACGGGTGCGGCACCGGTGAATTCGATCATCGAGCGGTAGATGGGAAAGCCGGGGTCGGGATAGAGGATCTCGACGCCGGGTTCGCCGAACATCAGGATGGCGGCGAACATGGTCGGCTTGCCGCCGGGCAGGATCATCACCGTCTCGGGCGAGACCTCGACGCCGGTGGTGGTCAGCGTGCGCCGCACCACCGCCTCGCGCGTCGCCAGAAGCCCGTTGGCGGGCGTGTAGCCGTGGTGGCCGTCGCGCAGCGCCTTGATCGCGGCCTCGACGATGTGCTGCGGCGTCTTGAAGTCGGGCTGGCCGATGCCGAGATTGACGATGTCGCGACCCTGTTGAGCCAATGCGGTCGCCCGCGCCAGCACCGCGAAGGCATTTTCCTCGCCGAGACGGTCGAAGGCCGAAATCGTGTGGAGCATTTTTCCCGTCCGTGTGGTTCTTACTGTGGGGTTGCGTTTTTGTGAGCTTCGGCCCGCAAAAGTCAAACGGATTGGAGTCTTCGGTGTCGGAAAATCTCAAAGATTGGCAACCGCGTCCGCGACCCGAGCGCAAGGCGATCGACGGCTGCTATGTCAGGCTCGAACCGCTGAGCGCCGCAAAGCACGGTGACGGGCTCTATGAGGCATCTTCCGTGTCCGATGTCGACGGCCGCTTCGCCTGGCTGCCCGACTATCCGCCGGAAACCCGCCCCGCCTTCCAACCCTGGCTGGACAAGGTCGAGGCGAGCGAAGACCCGCTGTTCTTCGCCGTCATCGACAAGGCGACCGGCAAGGTCGCGGGCCGCCAGACATTGATGCGCATCGATCCGGCTTACGGCGTCATCGAGATCGGCAACATCTATTGGGGGCCGCTGATCTCGCGCAAGCCGGGCGCGACGGAAGCGCAGTTCCTGTTCATGAAATACATCTTCGACGAACTCGGCTATCGCCGCTACGAATGGAAATGCAACAATCGCAACGAACCCTCGAAGCGGGCCGCGGAACGGTTCGGCTTCAAGTTCGAAGGCATTTTCCGCCAGCATCTCATCGTCAAGGGTGAAAACCGCGATACTGCATGGTATTCGATTATCGACAAGGAATGGCCGGCCCTGCGCAAAGCCTATTTAGCGTGGCTCGACCCGGCCAATTTCGACGGCGCCGGCCAGCAGAAGCGACGGCTTGAGGATTGTCGCGCGGAATTCGGCGCTTAAGTCCGGCTTGGGGCGCATGACAGGAGCTGCCATTGGCGAATTCCCACGACCATAGCGGCCATGATCGCGGCGTCGCCGTCCATGTGCATGGCACGACCGACAAGAAGCGTGTGCTGATCGCCGCCTGCCTGACGGCGGGCTTCATGGTGGCCGAGGCGCTTGGCGGTCTCTTCACCGGTTCGCTGGCGCTGCTGGCGGATGCCGGCCACATGCTTGCCGACGCCATCGCGCTCGGCCTTGCCTGGTATGCCTTCCATCTTGCCGGGCGGCCGGCGACCGTCCGCCTCACCTATGGCTTCGGCCGGGTCAAGACGCTGGTCGCCTACACCAACGGCATCGCCATCTTCGTCATCGCGCTGTGGATCGTCTACGAGGCCTGGCAGCGCCTGCTCACACCGGCGCCGGTGCTGGGCGGACCGATGCTGGTGGTGGCGATCCTCGGCCTGCTGGTCAATATCGGCTCCTTCCTGGTGCTGCATGGCGGCGACCACGAAAGTCTCAACATGCGCGGCGCCATCCTGCATGTGCTGGGCGACCTGCTCGGTTCGGCGGCGGCAATCGTGGCGGCGCTGGTTATCCTGGCGACCGGCTGGACGCCGATCGACCCGATCCTGTCCGTGCTGGTCTCGCTGCTGATCCTGTCGACGGCTTGGTCGCTGATGCGCGCCGCCGCCCACGTGCTGCTCGAAGGCGTGCCGCCAACCCTCGACCGCGATCTTATCGCAAGGGACCTGGAAACCACGATCCAGGGCGTGCGCGAAGTACACCATATGCATGTCTGGTCGATCGATGGATCGAGCAACATGGCGACGCTGCACGCCTGCCTCGATGAGGGCGTCGATGCGCACAAGGCGGTCAGCGCCGTCAAGAAGCGGCTTGCCAGCGAGCACGGCATCAGCCATGCCACCGTGGAACCGGAATTCGGCCAATGCGCCGACGAGGCCGACGACCACGATCATGAGCATGAGCATGAGCATGATGCGACCGCGCATCACAGCCACCATCACTAGGTCCGGTCGGTAACCGGCCCTGCCTCAGGAGTTCCACAGCTTTGAAAGCCAGTCCTACGAATGCTTGCTGTCCCGGTGCGGCATGATGGATCGCGACACCAGGAATGCCGCCATCGCCGCGCTGTGGATCATGCTCCTTTTCGGTATCGCGGCGTTCTACCTGCCGACCGTGATGCTGGCACTGGGCAGCCTTTCGACCGTGCTCGCCGGCATATTCGGCATTGTCTTCGTGCTGGCGTTTTTCCTCGTGTTCTGGCTGCGCGCGCGCAGCCAGCGCAAAAATCAGGGCAAGTAAGGGAATTTTGACATGCGCATTCTGATCACTGGCGCCGCGGGCATGGTCGGCCGCAAACTCATCGCCCGGCTGGCCAAGGACGGCACGCTGCGCGGCAAGACGATCACCGCGCTCGATCTGCACGACATCGTGCCGCCGCAGGCCCCGGCCATAGAGGGCGTCAGCATCGGCACCCACACCGGCGACCTCGCGGAGGCGGGCGCCGCCGAAAGCCTGGTTGCGTCGCGCCCCGATGTCGTCTTCCATCTCGCCGGCATCGTGTCGGGCGAGGCGGAAGCGAATTTCGAACTTGGCTACCGCGTCAATCTCGACGGCACGCGGGCGCTGTTCGACGCCATCCGGCTGGCGGGTTTTGCGCCGCGCGTGGTCTTCACCTCGTCGATCGCCGTCTTCGGCGCACCGTTCCCGGATGTCATTCCCGATGACTTCCATCCGACGCCGCTGACCTCCTACGGCACGCAGAAGCAGATGAGCGAGGCATTGCTCGCCGACTATACCAGGCGCGGCTTCTTCGACGGCATCGGCATCCGCCTGCCCACCATCTGCGTGCGGCCCGGCAAGCCGAACAAGGCGGCCTCCGGTTTCTTCTCCGGCATCATCCGCGAGCCCTTGAGTGGGCAAGAGGCGATCCTGCCGGTGCCGCGCTCGGTCGTGCACACCCATGCCAGCCCGCGCTCGGCGGTGAATTTCCTGATCCATGCGGCAGAGATCGATGGCGCTGCCGTCGGGCCGCGCCGCAACCTGACGATGCCCGGTGTCGCCGTCACCGTCGGCGAGCAGATCGAGGCGCTGGAGCGCATCGCCGGGCCGAAGACGGCAGGCCTGATCCGCGAGGTACCCGACGAGGCGATCTGGGCGATCGTCAAGGGCTGGCCGACCCGCTTCGAGGCGAAGCGGTCACGGGAGCTCGGCTTCAGCGCCGAGAAGAGTTTTGACGAGATCATCCAAGCCCATATCGAGGATGAACTGGGCGGGAAGATTGGTTAGGAATTTGCCGGCCCATCCCATTTCAATGGGATAGGACAGACCTAGACGCTGCCCGTCAGGCTCGCCGACAGCAGCAGCAATCCGAACAGGAAGACGAAGGCAGCGCCGCCGATCTCGACGATCGAATGGATGCGGTTGCCCATGCGGCCGTCGCCGGCGAAATACACCGCCCAGTTCTTGGCGGTCACGGCAAGCGTCGCCAGCGCCGAGACGGTGATGGCGGTTCCGATCGACATCGCCAGCACCGACAGCAGGCCGCCGAGCCAGAGCCCGTTGAGCAGCGCGAAGCTCAGCACGATCAGCGCGCCGGAGCAGGGGCGGATGCCGACGGCGGCCACCGCCGTCCAGGCCGTGCGCCAGTCGAAGCGGTCGCCCGACAGGAGCGCCGGATCGGGTGCATGCGAGTGGCCGCAGGTTTCGCAGACCTCGCCCGCGGCGTGATCGTGATGCGCATGGTCATGATGATGCGCATGATCGTGCGCGCCATGGTCGTGATGGTGGTCATGCGCGGCGTGGCCGTGATGGTCGTGCGAATGGTCATGGTCGTGGTCGTCATGCCCGTGCTGGGCGTGCGCCGAATGGGCATGCGCCGAATGGCTGTGCGCGGCATGCGAATGGCCGGCGTGGGAATGACCCGCGTGCGCCGCCGACAGGCTGTAGGCGGGCGCCCTGCCGAACAGGCGCAGGATGGACGGGCCGAGCTTGCGCCACAGCAGCCAGGCGCCGAACAGGGTGACGAAGACAAAGCTCATGATCTCCATGAACCAGGCCGCGTCGGTCATCGAGATCGCGGTGCCGCGCAGGACGAAATAGGCGACCGCCATCACGGCGACCGCCGTCAGGCCCTGGAGCAGCGCCGAGACGAAGGACAACAGGATGCCGCGCCGCAGCGCCACTTCATTGGCCACCATGTAGGACGAGATGACCGCCTTGCCGTGGCCGGGGCCGGCGGCATGGAAAATGCCATAGGCGAAGGACAAGCCGACGAGCAGCCAGAGCTTGCTGTTGTCCTGGCGCATCGCCTTCATGGCCGTTGCCAGCGCGCGGTAGAATTCCTGTTGCCGCAGGTTGATCCACATCAGTATGTGGGCGAACGGACCGGTGGTGGGGGCCATGCCGTCATTGACGCCGATGCCGAGCGAGGACTGGGCATGCGCGGCGTTGGCGAAATGCATCGCGGCAAAGGTGAGGGCCAACAGGCCGAATGCCAAACGCAGGGACGGTTTCGTCACTGGCTTCATCCTTCTGGCTGACAGGTCAGTTCGAGCTTGGTGGCGAAGATCTTACTCATGTCGGTGCCTGTCGGATCGTTGAAGAAGGCATCCGTCAGGGTCTTCTGGTTTTCCTTGATCGCTTCGTCCGGATCCGGCCGCACGACCTTGCTGGTGCAGTTCGGCGGCAGGCCTTCGACCGTGATGTTGGAATCCTCGGTGAAGTCGATCGCCGTGTAGAAGGTCGGGTCGTAGACGCCGATATCGATCTTGCCGTTGAGCTTGATCGGCGCCTTCGGCTCGGACTCGAACAGGATGATCAACTGGTCGTTGTCGAAATTGGCCATCAGGTGCGGCGGTGGCGTCATTGCCACGTCCTTGCCGTCCTGCGTGACGAGCTGGAAATAGTTGAATTCGGCGAGCGAGGCATGAACGGTGTCGGCGACCTCCTTCAGCTCCTTGTCGTCAAGCTTCAGGTCGGAGTTCTTGTCGAACTCCATCATCACCGTACTCGAAAACAGGTCGTCGAAGCGCCAGAGATGACGCAGCGCTTTCACACTTTGGTGATCCGGGGACAAGATGACATCCAGGCGTGCCTCGGCGAAGACGTGCGGATGCACGTAAGCCGGCTCCGTCGAGGCAAAGGTCGCCGCCAGGGCCGAACCCAGTATGATTGCGTGCCGTTTGAGCTGCATTCCCGGTCGCGATTCCCTTGGCCTTGGAGAGGAACCGAAAGTTACCAGAAAGGGGGCGAAAGTGGGACCGCCGGTGCGTGTCACCCAAAAGTGCGTGGCGGTTTTGGGATTTATGACACGCACAAACCCAAAGCGTGTCAGCCAAAAGTGCGTGGCGGCTTTGGAACTACGACACGCACGCAACAGAAGCCCTGGACAGGTCAAGCGACCTCACGCGTCTTGAACCACTGCACCAGGAAGTCGACGAAAACACGGACCTTGGCCGGCAGATAGCGGCGGTGCGGGTAGACGGCGAAGATGCCGCCGCCGGACAGGATGCGGTCGTCGAGCACCGTCACCAGCCGGCCGCTGGCAAGATCGGGTCCGGCGATGAAATCCGGCAGGACGCAAAATCCGAGTCCCGACACGGCGGCGGCGCGCGCCGCCATCGGGCTGTTGACCTCGATCGGACCTGACACGGCGACGCTCAGCTGATCGTTGTTGTCGCCCTTGAACGGCCAGTTGTTCAGCCCGCGGCCATTGGTGTCGACGATGCAGGGCATGTGGCCGAGATCCTGCGGCCGCGTCGGCATGCCATGCTTGGCGATCAGTTCGGGAGAAGCGCAGAGTTTTATCGAAAACGGCGCCAGGCGTCTCGCGATCAGCGACGAATTCTCCAGGCGTGAGATGCGCACGGCGAGATCGAAACCTTCCTCGACGAGGTCGACGAAGCGGTCGTCGAGCTGAATGTCGAGCACGATGTCGGGGTGCTGCTTGGCGAAGTCGATCAGCGATTGGCCGATCGGCGCGTCGGCAAAGGTGCGCGGTGCCGACACCTTGATCCTGCCGCGCACGTCGCCGGAAGATTCGCGCACGGCGTCCGCCAGGCTGTCGACCTCGCGCACGATCTCCGAGGCGCGCCGGTAATAGGTATGGCCGGCCTCGGTCATCGAGAACTGGCGCGTCGTGCGGTTCAGCAGCAGCGCGCCGAGTTCGTCTTCCAGCTCGCGCACATATTTCGACAGCAGCGCCTTGGAGCGGCCGATCTTGCGCGCCGCCGCCGAAAAGCCCTCGGCCTCGACGACGTCGATGAAGGCGCGCATGCGGGTCAGTGTGTCCATGGTTCAGGCCTTTTGTGCTGCGTCGAGAAGTTTTCGGCCGAGCCGTATCAGGGCAATGTCGCTGCCGGAAGGGCCAAGCAGCGAAAGGCCGAACGGTGCGCCGGCGACCGAGCCGATGGGCAAGGTGATCTGTGGAAAGCCGGAAAGCCCGGCGAGGCACAGAAGATGCAGGGCGCGCTCGCGATAGGCCTGGAACTGCTCCGGCGTCGAGTCGACATAGGGCGCCGGACCCGGCACGGTCGGCAGCACAAGGAAGCCGTCCTTGCCGAGCAGGGCGCTGAGTTCACCGCGGAAGGTCAGCCGGCGCACGTTTTCGGCCTGCGCCGTGCGGTCATCGACGGCGCGGCCGAAGCCGAAACGCTCCTCGACGCCGGGACCAAGGTCGCGTTCGCCGCTGGTGATCCATTCGCCATGCACCCCCCACGCTTCCCTGGCCTGCAGCCGACGAAAGCACCAGTAGAGTTCATCAGGGGAAGAGCTGAAGCGCGTGGTGGAGGTCGCCGGCGTACCGAAAACCGCACCCGCCAGTGCCTTCATCCTGGCATATTCGGCAAGGGCGGGGCCAGCGACCATCTCGTCGGCGAACCAGCCGAACGTGTCGAAGCTCGGCGCCAGCTTCATGGTGCCATCGAGCGCGATGCGGCCATGCGTGGTGCGCAATCCGATCAGGCCGCAAAAACTCGCCGGCGCGCGGATCGAGCCGCCGGTGTCGGAGCCGGTGGCGATGTCGGCCAGCCCGCCAGCCACAGCCGATGCCGATCCGGACGACGAGCCGCCGGTGACGCGGTCGGGCGCCGCCGGGTTCACCGGAAACGGAAAATGCGCGTTCTGGCCGAACAGCGCAAAGGCCAGTTCGTCGGTCTGCGTCTTGCCGACGAAGCGCGCGCCAGCATCCAGAATCGTCTGCACGGCCGGTGCCGTGCTTGTGGCGGCAATGCCTTCGGCGAATTTCCTGGAATTGCCGCAGCCGGTACGGTAGCCGGCGACGTCGTAGATGTCCTTGACAGCCAGCCGCAGGCCGGCGAGCGGGCCGAGGTTGGCATGGGCCACCGGTATCTGGCGAAGATCGAGGAAGGCGTTGTAGGGGCCGTGCGTGCCTGTCATCGTTCGATATCCGGATACGGTTGCACCTACATTGTTCGATGCCGGAAATTTTACAACCTGCGATACGATTTTTATTGATTGTGAAATCCTTCGCCCCTATATCGCGCTTGCCCAAAGTCGCACGTGCCTGTGGGTGTCCGCCGATCCTCGAATGGTGAGGGAAATCGGTAAGGTAACTGGAGCCAACCCCTCCAGTCGGTTTAGCGGCCAACCGCCTGACCGAGGACACCTTGAAGCAACGACGGTGCGGGCCTTTCTGGTTCTCTGCCGGTTGTCCAAAGACCGGGGTTACTGAAGAGGCACACCTTCATTGCCTGCAGTGCGGAACGGGGTTCTCCCAATCCAAGCCAAGGCAGACAAAGCGGACCGAAGCCGGGCAAGGCCGAGGTTCATCGCCGCGAGACGGCGTTTCATGGTTCCGGGGTCTCCACCGGCTGGTTCCATGGATTTTCCGTCCCGCCTTTGTCCACCGCGTGTTCGCGAGGCCGACAGCCCGCGTCCGCACCCTTGTGCGCGCCGAAAGGCGTGTTTGGAGAACCCGATGGCTACCCAGCGCATCCTCGATTTCCTCGCCACCCGACGTCCGTCCGGCCCTTGCCTCGTCGTCGACCTCGATGTCGTGCGTGACAATTTCCGCGCCTTCGAGAAGGCGCTGCCCGATTCCAAGATCTACTATGCGGTGAAAGCAAACCCGGCGCCGGAAATCCTGCGCCTCCTTGCTGCGATGGGCTCGTCCTTCGACACCGCTTCCGTTGCCGAAGTCGAGATGGCGATGGACGCGGGTGCGCCCGCGGACCGCATCTCCTTCGGCAACACCATCAAGAAGGAGCGTGACATCGCACGCGCCTACCAGCTCGGCATCAGGCTGTTCGCGGTCGACTGCGTCGAGGAGGTCGAGAAGATCGCTCGTGTCGCTTCCGGCGCGCGCGTGTTCTGCCGCGTGCTGACCGACGGCGAAGGCGCCGAATGGCCGCTGTCGCGCAAGTTCGGCTGCGTGCCCGCCATGGCCGTCGACGTGCTGCGCCATGCCAAGGCGCTCGGCCTCGACGCCTATGGCGTGTCGTTCCACGTCGGCTCGCAGCAGACCGACCTGACCGCCTGGGACCGTGCGCTGGCCGACGCCAAGAAGGTGTTCGCGACGCTGGCCGAGGAAGGCATAGTCTTGAAGATGGTCAACATGGGCGGCGGTTTCCCGACGCGCTATTTGCGTGACGTGCCGGCGGCCCAAGCCTATGGCCAGGCGATCTTCTCGGCGCTGCGCAAGCATTTCGGCAATGCCATTCCCGAAACCATCATCGAGCCGGGCCGTGGCATGGTCGGCAATGCCGGCGTCATCAAGTCGGAAGTCGTTCTGATCTCGAAGAAGGCCGACAATGACAATGTGCGCTGGGTGTTCCTCGACATCGGTAAGTTCGGCGGTCTGGCCGAGACGATGGACGAGGCGATCCGCTATCCCCTCGTCACCCGCCATGACGGCTCGGAGACCGCGCCTTGCGTGCTCGCCGGCCCGACCTGCGATTCGGCCGACGTGATGTACGAGAAGACGCCGTATCCACTGCCCCTGTCGCTGACGATCGGCGACGAGGTGCTGATCGAAGGCACCGGTGCCTACACGACCACCTACTCGGCGGTCGCCTTCAACGGCTTCGAGCCTCTCCGATCCTACGTGATCTGACGGTTCTTTATTTGGCGCATTTTCGGACGGCGAACCGGATACCACTTCGCCTGAAAATGCGCTGAGAGCCGATCAGATCATCCCAGGTGGGCGCTTGCCGCCCGCCCGGGCTCGCTTGTGGAACAGATCTCCGCTTGCCAGGGATTGCGGAAATGGAAATGTCAGTTGAAATCGTAGCTCATGCGCCGGCCTTCTCCACGGTCGCCGAAACCGTCGCCGACGTAGCGGCACGCGAAGCCTTGCTCGATCGTGCCATGGGGCCGATGCGGCGGAAAAAATCGTCGGAGAAGCTGCGGCGTGGCCGCCGGCCCTCGGAAGGCCTGGCTTTCGTCGCGCGCGACGCGTCGGGCGGCGTCGCCGGCACGGTGCGGCTGTGGGATGTCAGGTTGGGCGAGGGCGGCCCGCCGGCATTGCTGCTTGGCCCGCTCGCCGTCGATCCGTCACTCAAGAATGCCGGCATCGGCTCGGCGCTGATGCGCCACGCCGTGGCCGAGGCGGCGCGTCTCGGTCACGCGGCGATCCTGCTGGTCGGCGATGCGCCCTATTACGGACGCTTCGGTTTCTCGGCCGACAAGACGGGCCGGCTGGCGATGCCAGGCCCCTATGAGCGGCATCGCCTGCTGGCGCTGGAACTGGTGGACGGTGCGCTCGACGGCGTGCACGGCACGCTGAAGGCCTGCGGCCGCAAGCTGAAGGCCCAGGCGCCGACACTGGCCGCCTGAGGAATCGACCACGCTATTCCTCAAACAAAACGCCGCCTGAAGCGGCGGCGTTTTGCGATCCATTGACGATCGGGTAATCGTGTGTGTTCAGCCAATCAACTGGCTGAGCGCCATGGCCACCGTCATATCGCCTTCGACTTTGATCTTGCCGGTCATGAACGCCATGGTCGGGTTCAGGTCGCCGGCGATCAGTGAATCGAGATCGTCGAGCGAGAGCTTGATGGTGCAGTCGGTGGGGGCATCGGTGTTCGAGACGGTTGCGCCGTCGATGACGATGACGCCGTCGCCGCCGGTGTCGAACTTCACGGAACGATCAAACCCGCTGCTGGCCACGCGCGACTTGATCTTCTCGGCAATCTCCTGAACGCTCACGCTGTTCTCCCTGTCTGGTTGCACCTGTCGCGCAGGGCATTTCGGTCTGGCCGAAGTCCATGCGGCATCTCTGGCGATCACGGTCGCTGCCGCATATAGCTTCTGGTTGACGTTTACGTCAACGCAAATCCTGGAGGCTGGTTCCTATCGCCGCACCAGGTAGCCTGTCGGGGCACCGGTGGTCAGTGGGCTGGCGGCGCGTCCGCTTCGGCCGGCTTGACGGTCCCGGCAGCCGCGGTGTCGGAATCCTGCCGACGGCGTAGCCAGTTGTCGCGGATCTCGTCCTTGCTCAGGAAATTGACCTGATCGATCAGAACCTCATGCACCAGGTTCGCGCCGACGCGGGCATTGACGGTGTCGCGAATGGCGGCGCGAAAGGCATCGAGGTCGATCGTCGCCTTCTTGGTGAAGTCGATCTGGGGATTGGCGTAGAGGTAGCTGTAGACCTGGTCGGTAATGAGCGCTTCGGCCGGAATCGACAGTTTCTTTATCTGCTCCGGTTCGACGGTATAGACGAGCTTGGCCAGGAAATAGCCGCCGATCTTGGAATCGCGGATCAGCGGCACGGAAATGACGTCGGTCTTGACGTAGTCCAGCCCGCCCAGCATCGGCTTGGGTTTCTCGCCGACACCGCGTTCACCGGCTGCCTGGAACGAATAGAAGACGGCGCCGAGCGTGGCGGCGCAGACCCAGACCGCGATGGCGATGATCTTGATCATTCAGAGCCCGAGCCCGAGATCATCGCGCTAACCTTTCATCCGGCCGAACTCGCCGGCGGAGTAGGTGCCGTCGGTTTCGGCGCGCTGGATGGCGCTGCGCAGCAGGCCGGCGACCTCATTGACGGCGCTCAGATGCGCCAGGATCGCCGCCTCGTTCTTCGCCAGTTTCTGGCGCAGCCGGGTCAGGCCCTCGCGGTGCTGTTCGAGGAACTCGGCTTCGCTGCCGCCCTTCATGGCGCGGGTCAGCTCGTAGAGATAGCGGCTCTTGCGGGCGTTCGACGCCTTGAGATCATAGCCGGTATCGCTGCGGATGCCGGCGGTCTCTTCCTCGACCACCTCCTCGATGCGGCCGATGATGGCGGCAAGGTTTCCGGGCCGCGCGAACGGGATCGGAGCCTCCGACGCGGTCGTGCGCGCCGGCAGGTTGGCAGTGAATTCGGAAGAATCGGCCATGGTGTTTCCCAGTCTAGATCTTGATGTCTGTTTTTATGGTTGTCTCGTCGCCGGTCATCGACCTGGCGGCCTTGCGCTGCAATTCCTGGACGAGCGAGCTGGACAGACGGGTCTGCTGATCGATCTCGGTCTTTTCCGGTCCGTTTGAAACCGGGCCGATCGGCACCTTGCGCTTGCCGTCCATATAGTGGTCGGCAAGCAGCGACTTGGCGATGCCGATGCCGCCGCGCTCGGCCATCACGTCGGCAACGCGCTCGGCGAGCTGCGACTTCCACATGTCGCCGGCCAGACCCGTGCCATAGACGCCCTCCGTGTCCTTGGGCAGCATGTTCTGAATGAAGGTCTGCAAGACCATCGCCTCGAACTTCTTGAATTTCTTGGCCGGATCGGCTGTCGCCGCCGCCTTGTCAGCCGTGGCGCGCGACAGAATCGAGCCGGCGTCGACCGACGCCGCGGTATCCAGCGAACCGGAGGTGTCGACCGAAAAGGCACCGGCCGCGCCACCCGCGCGCCTGGTCAGCGCGGCACGGGCAGCCTCGATATCCATCGGATCGGCAGCTCGGGCGACATCCATAACGATGTCGCTGGGTGGAGAAATCGCCAAGAAAGTCCGCCTTTTACCGGTTTTCCTTGGCCAGACCATGCCTCAACAAGCTTGTGGCAGGCTTGCGCGAGGGGAGGGGGCGGAATGTGGGGTGGAGACGAGGTGTCGGCTTCGGGCCGGAAGCGGGCATCCGCCGCCGTTCTCGAATGACCGCGGCAGCCCGCAAGCTGACGACAGCCAGGGGGACACGGCACGCCGTAGGCGAATGGCCGCATCGCCAATCCTGCCAACGTCGAAAGTCCGGCCCGCTGCCCCTGTACATCTTGACGGGAATTGGTGCGCCTGTTTGAGAACGAGACATTTGCTGCATGGGAGATGGGCAAGCGGTGGGCAAACAGTGAAGCGCGTTCTTCGAATGCTTGCCGCTGTGATTGTGGCGTCCGGCCTGGCCGGGTGCACCAGCATTTCCTACTACGCGCAGTCGGTGGAGGGCCACGTGCAGATCATGGCCGCGCGGAAAAATGTCGGAAGGCTCATCCGTGATCCCTCGACGCCCGAGGTATTGCGCGCCAAATTGACGTCGGCCAGCGCCATACGCCGCTTTGCCACGGAAGAACTGGCGCTGCCCGACAACAGCAGCTATCGCAGCTATGTCGACATCGGCCGGGCCGATGTGACCCTTGCCGTTTTTGCCGCGCCGCGATTCTCGCTTACGCCGATAACATGGTGCTTTCCGGTCTTCGGCTGCGTTCCGTACCGGGGTTACTTTTCCCGCAAATCAGCGGTTGAAAGCGCCGCCGAACTGCAGCGGCAAGGACTGGACGTTTATGTGTCAGGCGTCACCGCCTACTCCACGCTGGGCTGGTTCAGCGACCCGCTGCTCAGCACCATGCTGCGTCAGGACGACACCTATATCGCCAGCCTTGTCTTTCATGAGCTGGCGCATCAGAAAATCTATGTGAACAACGACTCCGCGTTCAACGAGGCTTTCGCGGTAGCCGTCGAAACCAGCGGTGTGAGGAAATGGCTCCGCGCCATGGGAAATCGCGCCGGATTGCGCCGCTACGAAACGAACCGCAAGCGCCAGGCGGATTTTCTCGGACTGATCGCGAAAACGCGGGATGAGTTGCGGCAGGTCTATGGAAGTCCCCGCGCCCCTGAGCAGATGGCGGCTGCCAAGGCAGCCACGATCGACAGGCTGCGGATGCGCTACCGACAGATGCGCGACAAAAGCTGGGCCGGATACCGGGGATACGATGCCTGGTTCGATGCCCCGATCAACAATGCAAAGCTCGCCGCGACTGCCGTCTACGGTGAACAGGTTCCGGCGTTCCTTCATCTGTTCGATTTGTGTTCCGGCGACTATCCAAGGTTCTACGCTGCTGTCCGCCGGATCGCGGATTTGCACGAACCCTCCCGTGCCGAAGCGCTTAAGGCTGCGAATACCTGCAATTGAATCGAGCAAGCACGGGACCTAGCGGTCGCTCGTCGACAGTGGCGATCCGATATCCGCGTCGAGTGCGAAACGCTCGCAGCGCTCGCCATCGGACTCATCGATGAAGCTCTCGATATGCCTGAAGCCGAGCTTCGCCAATATCCGCAGCGACGCGAAATTGCGCGCCGCCGCCTCGGCCGTCACCTGTTCAAGCGCCAGGGTTTCAAAGGCGTAGCGCAGGACTTCGCGCACCGCCTCGCTACCCAGCCCGTGCCCCCAATGCGCGCGTGCCAGCACAAATCCCAATGCGGCTGCCTTGGCATCGGTTGCGCCGAAGGTCAGGGTTATCGTCCCGATCGCGTCCGATACTCCCGTCTGGTCCATCGACCACTGGATCGCCTTGCCGTCGGCGAACCGCTGACGCGAGCGGGCCAACCATCGCTCGCCCGCGCTTATGTCGCCGGGAATGGGATCACCGGCGAGGGAGGCGGATTCGACATCCGTCGCGCGCGCAAACCATGCCGGGACATCCCTTTCGCTGGGCGCCCGAAGCACGAGCCTTGGTGTCATGAGTTTGGGAAATCGGACTGCTTCCATGGGGGCATTTTCGACCCGAGGCGGCGCCAATGCAACGGCGCGGGCAGGCCGCGACCGGCATGGTGGCGAAAGCGTACCGTTGCTTATGGGACTTCGCAGAGTTCCAGCGGCAATCCATCCGGGTCGCTGAAGAAGGTAAACCGTTGATCTGTATATGGGTCGATGCGGATTGGCTCAACGGCGACGCCGGCGGCTTCCAGGCGCATGATTACGGGATCGAGATTGGCCACGGCAAATGCCAGATGCCTCAGGCCCGTCGCCTCTGGATAGGACGGCCTCGTCACTGGGGCGGGGAAGGAGAACAATTCCAGCTGGACGGACCCGATCCGCAGATCGGCCTTCCATGACTGTCGCTCCTCCCGATAGACCTCCCGGATCAGATCGAGGCCGAGGAGTTCGACGTAGAACCGTCGCGACCGGTCGTAGTCGGTGCAGATGAGCGCGACGTGGTGAATGGCGTTCAGCATGTCGTGAACTCTAGCGAAGCTTGGATTCGAGGCCAAGGTCACCAGCGGGCACGAAGCACTTTGTTTATGTCGCCGTTCAAAGATACAGTACGGCAGCTTCCAGGCTTGGCGGGGATCGGCGGACGGCGACCATGCGGCGCATTGCCGACCGGCAGATCTTGGGCCGTCAACTTTCCTCGCGCGCCGCGAAATTAGTAGCATTTCACGCTGGTTTCACGACACGTATGGAATACGGTCCAAGGGACGGGGAGAACCGGAATGAACGCTCATCGCGGCACGACTACCGCCGGGCTGGCCGTGTCGGGCGGTGTTCAAGGCATCGCCGGCGCTGTCGATCCGCGTCAGGTGCAGTTTCGCAACTTCGGCAATGCTGCCGGCGCGGACGAAGCCAAGCTCTATCATGGCCTGGAGACGCCTTGGGCCACTCAGTGCCTGTTTGCCAAGCTGCTGCGCAGGATGAGTATGGCATCCGCCGGAGGTGGCAACAAAACCAACGAGCGGATTCCGGCAGGATACACCTATCTTGCCCAGTTCGCCGCACACGACATTATCCGCAATTCCTCGCTCAGTCCCTTGTTGGCGGCCCACGAGGCAGAGCGTCGCAACGAACGCGAGGAGGCACTCCTGCTCGACGTGCTTTACGGCGGAGGACCGTTCTCGAACCCTGGTTTGTATGTCGTGGCCAAGCCTGGTGAAGTGGTCAGGTCGCTCATGCGTACCGGGCCGATGGCACCGCCGTCACCGAACGCCATGGCGATTCCCGCGGGCGCCTGTCCCTTTGCCATACGCGACTTGCCACGCTTTCAACAGGCCGATCTGAGCGATGGAGTCGAAAGGGGTCGGACGGATGTCCTGGTCGCAGACCAGCGTAGCGACGACAACGCCAACATTGCGCAAATGACGGCGCTTTTCCTGCACCTGCACAATGCCGTGGCCGGTGCACTGAGCAGCAGCGGAATACCCAAAAAGGACGTCGAACTGCCGGCAGGCGCGTATCTTTTCGACCGGACACGCCGCGTCACGACGGCGATTTACCGGAATGTGCTGCAAAATGATTTGCTGCCGCGCCTCATCGCCAAGCCGATATGGGACCTCTACAACGCGAACGGGTTCAGACCACTGGTCGACATGCCGCAAGGCATCCCGATTGAGTTTTCCCACGCGGCATACCGCTTGGGCCATTCCATGGTCAGGCTTTCCTATGTCTTCAATGACCAGCATCCGGAAGGCGAAGGGCTGGAGAACGTGTTGCTCAACCGCTCCTCGTCACGCCCGCATAGATTCCCGGTCTCCGAACACTGGATCGCCGATTGGTCGCATTTCTTCCAGATCGCCGGCTCGACGCCGCAGTTCAGTCGGCGGATCGGACCAACGGTCAACGACGTGCTGCTGAGTGCCTACAGCATGCCGATCCTGTGCGTCGGCCCCGATTCAAAGCCACTTGACCCCGCCACAGCGGGGCTGTTGAGCGAAGCAGACAGCGCTGCACTACCCGATCCGAATGCGTCGGGACTTTTGTTCAGCGATTTGGTCCGAGGAACCATTGGTGGCCTGCTAAGGCTCGATGCCTTGATCGAACAATTGCCTCAGGCCGCTCTCGCGACCGCGCCGTTACTCGGCGATGCCGGGAAACGGCACCAGGCTATTCGATCCTGGCTTCAAGGATCGACCGTTGCCTTCACCGCGGCCGAGGCGACTGAGCTGGCAGAAAATCCGCCTTTGCTGTTCTGGCTGTTGTTGGAGGCCGCGATCGAACAGGACGGGCTGTGTTTCGGTACCATCGGATCGGTGATTGTAGGGGATGTCTTCATGGCAAGGCTCGCGGCCTCGCGCGCCATGATCGAAGACGACCCAATTACGCAGGACCTCGTCGCCAGACTGTTCCCCACCGGCATCCCGCGAACAATGGCCGACCTGATCCTTTTCGTCGCCAGCGCGCTCAATCTGGGCGACGCCTGGCCCCGGTTTATCACCCCGCCTACAACTCCTGGAGCTTGAACATGGCTGACCCCGTCGACAATTTGGACGCCTTTCCCGAACCGATCCGAACCCTTAACTTCGAGGCGACCGGCCGCAAGGTGGTGCAATGGGCACAGGACCCCAGCACGCGTCCGCGCGACTTGGCCGAGTTCAAGGCCCAACTCGATGGGCTCGTCGTCGTGCCGGACCGCTATAAGGAAATCCAGATCGTTCAGGGATACGACCACGTCTTCTTCCTGCGGTTACCGCCCAACAATCAAGTGACGCAATCGCAAAAGAAGCTCCAGACCGAACAAGGCGGCATGGCCGACTATGGCATTCCGGAATTCTATTTCGATGCGATTCTCGAAACGGTGCCGTTCAACCGCGACAGTTTCTTCTACTCACGCATCGCGGACTACACCATTCGGGGCTGCCGATAGAACGGGCTCTGGCAAAGGTATCTGGCTGACGACAATGCCGGCCCCGGCTAGCCCTCGGCGCAGCGCCTCGAGGGCGTCTGGACTGTAGATCGGAAAGCTGTCCATGAGCCATGTGCCGACATTGCCCGGCTCCGGTGACTCATTTCCAAACCACGTCGTCTTCAGTTGCGCTAAAAATCGGTCGGCCTCTTGATGCGCGGCTTGCTCATTTCCGAGCAAGGCGAGCGCCGCAGCCTTCCAGCCGCCGATGTACGACACACTATCGGCGGCGCGCTCGGCCGCTTCGACGCAACCGGCATAGTCGCCAAGCAGGAACCGCACGCCCGCCTGATAGCTCCATTGCAGGCGTGAAACGCCGAGTCCGGTCTGCAACGCCAGAGTGGCGATACGCCGCGCGTTCTCGCGATCGTCGCAATAGGCAAGCCCGAGAGAAGCGGAGACCAAGGTCCAGGGATCGTTGCCATTGAGTTCGCAGGCCAGAAGGAAGCTGATGGCCGCCTGCTGCGGGATGCCGTTCATGGCGTAGGACCACGCCAGATGCAGTTGGCTTCGCGAATCGATCGGATCGATCTGGGTCGCCTGCTTGGCAAACGTCAGCGCTTCTGCGTGGCGTTCGCGTCGCCGGCCGATGCCGGGAAAGATCAGATGCCGTGAATTGATGATGCCGGCCAACCCGGCGTAGGCGGCAGCGAACCGCGGTGACTCCGCGATGATTGATCTGAACAGAGCCTCGGCCCTCTCCTCTGACTCCGGGCGCCACTGAAAGATCAGTTCCTGCGCCCTCAGCCAGCGGTCGAACTGCTCCAGCGACAGGTCCGGGATGCTGGCGATCTGAACCAGCCGTTCGGACGACATGCTGACACCCAGCGCGACAGCGATGCGGCGGATGAGCCTCTGCTGGGTCTGGTACCACTGGCTGTTTTCGATGACAAACTGCTCGCTCCAGATGTAGCGCCCCGATGCAAGCTGCTTAAGCGTCATGCTGAGACGCAATGCCGGCCCGTCGACAAATCCGGTCGCCTCGATGCAGTAGGCATTCTCGGTGAAGCGGGGGGGATGCCCTTCCCATTCCATTACCGCCCAGTCGCGGAACCGCACCAGCGACGCGACCAGTTCACTGCGGAAGATTTGCACCGCGTTCCGCGCGCGGACGGAACCGCTCACCAATTCGAACTCCCGCACGAACAGCAGCACGCCGGCGGCGGGCTCTTGCAGCCGTTGCGCCTGGGACCCGAATGCCTCGGCGGCAACCGCGGTTACCGCCCCCCTGTCCGTGGCCCCGATCGTACCGAGCTTGATGTCACTGACCAGAGCCTGCGTGGCGGCTGAAGGTTCGCTGTCGAACTCTGTTTCAAGCAGGTCCCAAAGCCCCTTATAGGCCCTCAAGGCCGTTGCTTGGTCGCCCATCCGAGCCGACGCTTCCATGACTGCTCGGCACCCGATCTCGTTGGTCGGATCGAGATTGAGCAGGGCTTGTCCGGCTCGCTTTAGCGCTGGCCAGTCTGCCGCGGCCTTGGCCATCGCTTCCAGACATGAGATAAATTCGTCCTGAAGGCATTGCCGCTGGACGAGGACCCAGTTGCGAAACGAGGGGTCGATGTCGTCCAGGCCATTGAGAAAGCTTTCTGCGACACGTTGCCTCTCCAGAAGGACGGGCGGAATCCTTCCAGCTTTCAGCTCGTGCCTGATCTCGCTCACATCCACTGTGACGAGCGACTGCTTCAGCGTCACGTTGAGCCGGTCTCCGAGGAAGACCCCTTCGACTTCAGCCAGGCAGGTCTTGAGATCGACTACGGTTTGCCTAAGCGAGGCCCTCGCTCGTGCCTCGTCCGATTCACTCCAGAGCAAGCCGCAGATGCGCTCGCGGGTTTCAAAACCATGAGGGCTCAGTGCAAGATAGGCAAGGACGGCACGCGATTTGCGGTTTCTCACGGCGACGTCTCGCCCAAATTGGCTCAGCGCTACCTTGTCAAGCGTCGTGACACTGATCAGCGGCGCAGTCCTCGTTGGGGAGTTGTGCCCGATCATCGTTGTCCCGCAACTGCCTCCGTCTACATAAGATCGGCGCGGCCGCTCGGGCCGGCCTGGTCAATGAGGGAATGAAGCCGACGCGACTGGAACGGCGACGGAAATGGCTGCAGCCCTGGGACGAAGACTTTGGCGACGGGAATGTCAAACATCGGCGTGGTCAGATCCGCTGCGTATATGCGGTATTGCTTCTTAAGCATTTCGCCAACCAAGGATACGAAATTCAAGTCCCTTTCATCATTTTTGTGCATCAGCACGCCACTGGACAGGTGTGAGACGAGGCCCGTGTCGATTGCGCCAGGGGTCTCGGCGCGCTCCGCCTGCAGGCGGTCGACCTCGTCGAGCCTCTCAACCCCCTGTTCTGCGCGTTTCATTGCCGCCAGATCGAGAGCCAGTTCCATCTGGCACATTTCCAGCAGCGCCGCCCTCAGGGCGTTGCCCGCGTCCAGCCTGCAAGCCAGCCCGACTGCCAGGCCGCGACCATCCGCGTCGAAGGATAGCGCCGCGATTACAGGCGCGGGAAACTCACCCGATATGTCGAGAAACTGGGTGCATCTGCCGAGCTTCTCCTGCCTTATCCGCGCAAGCAGATCGAGCACGCCCGCGCCAGCAAGCGCTTCCAGTCCGATCAACCGGCCGCCGCGCCTGCTGCGCCACCAGGCGGCAACCGCATCGCGCTCGATTGCTTCCAGCAGCGCCGAGGTCAGGGCAGCCTCGTGGGTTATCCCTGCGGCGCATCCGCAACTGGTTACCCAGGCGCTTCGGTTTGCGCCGCGAATGAAAAGTGTCTCGGGCAGATAGCCCTGCCGACCGTCGTCCAGCCGGCGCACGGGCACCCATCGGTCACTTTCACCGAAACCGGATTGCATCTGGAAATCGTCGAGGTGTTCAGCCAGCCGAATGTCCTGCCAATGACTTACACCATCTACTGGCGTGCCGTGCGTCGTCCCGTGCGGCACTTGCCATTCGCTATGATATTCGATGCCCTCGCCGATGCAGGCCTCGAATGCGCGCCCCGGGGTGAGGCCGACACCGCTGAAGCTCGCCGAAGTGGGTGAGGCCGAATCTCTCCAACTGCGATGTACCTGCGCACCAAAAAAGTGCAGCCCCGGTGCGTAGCGGGCGTGCAAGCGGAACAGATTGCCAAAATTCGCTGCGGCCAACAGTAGTCCTTGGCGGTTGTTGACCACCACCGGGTCGGGATCTGTGTCGCGGGAGCCAAAGTACCCAAGTGAGGTGAGCAACCCGCGTGCCATTGCAGCCTGGTCAGGTGCCAAATCTTGCGGCTTTGAACAAAATCGCGCTGCCAGTTCAAACGCATTCGCGGCGGTCAATTCACCATCCTCGCTGTTGAAGAAAGCCTTCTCACTCCTGGCTGCCACTTTCGCCTTACGATTTTGATCGGGTCAACAAGCGTCGCAGGCAAGGCAAAGCGAACTCTGAAAAACGCGAGAGCCGAAGATGGCCGTCATCTCACGCTGATTTCACGCTAGCTGGTCTAATGGTTGTTTCCGAGACGTCATCTCGACTGCCCCGGAGCTGAACGACCCGCACCGGACGAGACGATGGAAAATCGGCGCCAATTCATTTCCTCCCGGGAGCGGCGCCGCGGGGCCATGACCGGATGGGGCCGGTCTGTGCCTCGCGGCCCACTGGGAAGGGCGAAGCGGCTTCTTCGACACAAGGCCCATTTCGGGTTTCCTCCCGGGAGCGGCGCCGCGGGGCCATGACCGGATGGGGCCGGCCTGTGCCTCGCGGCCCACTCGGAAGGGCGAAGCGGCTTCGTCGACACAAGGCCATCCTCGGATCAGAAATTCGACAAGACAGGAGATCAAAAATGGCAGCGCATGGCACCCCGCCCCGTGGCATTGATGCGACACGATCGCCGTTGTTCGAAGGCCGCTTCGGCCGCATGTTCCGAAATCTGGCACCCGCAACGTTCGGGGCAAACGACGATGACAACCGTCGCAACCTCAAGGCGCTCGGCGCCGCCATGTCTGCTGATATTGACGAGCCGAAAGATGGGCTCGACGCCGAGGAAAGCGGGATTCCTGCCCTCTATACCTATTTTGGCCAGTTCGTTGATCACGACATCACCTTCGATCCCGTCAGCACCTTGCGTAAATCGCTGGATCCCGATGGGCTGGTGGATTTCCGCACGCCGAGCTTTAATCTGGATAATGTCTATGGCCGGGGTCCCGCCGACCAGCCTTACATGTATACGAAAGAAGGCCGCTTCCGCCACGGCGATGCAATGACAGGAGCCGGTGGCCAGCCCGGACACGATCTGCCGCGCTTCGCCGGACGCGCAATCATCGGCGACCCCCGCAACGATGAAAACAGTCTGGTTTCGCAACTGCAAGGGCTGATGCTCAACGTGCACAACCGGATGGTCGATGACAATCCGGGCCTGGATTTTGAAGCGGTCCAGCAGCTCGTCCGCTTCCACTACCAGTATGTTGTCGTCAATGACTTCCTCGCCAGGGTCGTTTCGCAACCGATCCTTGACGCACTCAAGACGGACGGCCGCTTCGATCAAAAGCGATTGCGGTACTATCACTGGCGCAACCTGCCGTTCATGCCAGTCGAGTTTTCGGTCGCCGCCTACAGGCTTGGCCATTCGATGGTAAGGCCCGGTTATCGGCTGAACGACGACAAGCTGCTGCCGATCTTCCCACGCGCCGGCAAGCCGCATGAGGAGGCGCTTACCGGCTTCCAGACGATGAAGCCGGGTCGCGCCCTGGACTGGGGTCGATTTATCGACATTGACAAGCGCGCAGGCGGATCGGATCCCGAGACTGGAGATCCTGCCAACGTGCGTCGGCTGCAATTTGCCTACAGGATCGACACATCCCTCGTCGGTTTCCTGCACGATCTGCCGAAAGCTGTGGCGGGTGACCCGCCGGCCTCCCTCGGCGAGCGCAATCTCTTGCGGGGCTGGCTCCTCGGCCTGCCGTCCGGCCAGAGCGTCGCACGTGCCATGGCCATCGAGCCCCTGGCCGATGCGGACATCATAATCGGCAAGGCTGTGGACGCTCCCGAGGATGGTGATGTCGTAGGCCCGATCATCGATGCCGTCACAGCCAAGGGTGGCGACGGCAAGGCCTTCGCCGACAACTGCCCACTTTGGACCTATGTCCTTGCCGAAGCGGCAACACACAAGACCAACATGGCTATCCCGATTACAGGCGGCGGCACACGTTCCACGCCGCAGCTTGGACCGGTGGGCGGCCGGATTGTGGCGGAGGTCTTCCTCGGATTGCTGTTTGGCGACGGCAGGTCTTACCTGTCGCTCGATCCTTTGTGGAAGCCTGTGAGCGGGGCAGGCTTCAGACTGAAGGACCTGGTCTCCTACGGGCTCGGCATGGGGCCGCCGCTTCACTACCGGTGACAACCAGTCCTTGGCAGCGGGTGAAGTCAGGGGACGACCGGATATGTCGTGACAATCTTCGACAATTCGGCGGGACGAAACAGGGCGGAGATTCTTGAGATGTCCGCCCCTGCCGGCGCCTGACAAAGGTGTCCGGCTTTCCAGTTTGGCGGAGGTTTAGCGCAGTCGAATTTGGTCAATCACAACTCGAAGGGGGATATGGGCAATGGGACTCTTTGATGAATATAAAGAGGGATATGAGCGCAACTGGGAGAGGCTGGAAATCCGATCCAACCGAGCCAGCCTCGTCAAAAAGGAAGCCAAGCGCATTCTGGATGGCAAGACGATCTATACTCAGATCGAAAGCCGGACGGGTGTTCCATGGTGGTTTGTCGGCGTCTGTCACTACCGTGAGTCTTCGCTGAATTTCGGCACTTATCTCGGCAATGGCCAGCCACTTGGCCAACGTACCACCATTGTTCCGAAGGGCCGTGGGCCATTCACCGGGCCGAACGCTTTTGTCGACGGAGCGTTGGACGCTTTGCGGCTGGAGGGCTTTGTCGGCGCCAGCGATTGGGGGATTGCGCGAACTCTGTTCAGGCTCGAGGGGTTCAATGGTTTTGGCTACCACGGAAAAGGTGTGAATTCTCCGTACCTTTACGGTGGTTCCACCTTGTACGGGCCGCCCGAGGCGCGAGCCGGCAAGTATGTCAAAGACCATGTTTTCGACCCCAATTTTGCGGATACGCAGCTCGGGACGGCAGTGATCTTGAAGGCTCTCCTCAGCCTTGACCCAACGATCAGCATCGGTTCAGACGGCGGTTTGCCGGGCTTGGAACCAGACGATGAGATGGCAAAGAATGTTGTCTGGCTTCAGCATTCGTTGAACGCTCTGGGAGCAGACCCGCAATTGGTCGAAGATGGGCGGAGCGGACCTTTGACCAGGACAGCTCTGTCGCGCTTTCAACAACAAAACGGACTGGACGATACGGGGTTAGCAGATCCCCTTACGATTGCGGCGATTGACCGGCAGCTGCAGCCCAGCTCGGATGGCGCCGCAAGTGATATTCGCGAGAAGCTCGAATCTTTGCAGGCCGCTATTCGCGCCTTGACCGATAGATCGGACAAGGTGCCTTCACCTGTCCATGTAAATACGGTTGGCGTGAACAGCGACCTCGCGGGCATTGTCAGTGCGTTGGGAGGTGCAGTTCAGCGCGTGGCGAACACCGTCCCGCCAGTCAATCAGGGCGGTAGTCAGCAAGATCGCTTGCGAAGGGCGATCGACCTGGTCTCGGCCATCTTGCTCCCTGGCCAAGCCAAGGATGCGCCGTTAGGCCCAGTGAACGGTGCGCTCGGTCAGACGATCGGGAATCTGCTCGACGGAAAGAAATCGGCGATTGGTATTGGCGGGGCGATAATTACGCAGCTGCTTTCCAAATTGGCGACTTCGCCTGGCGTGTCGGGTGATCTGACCGCGGTAGGCACTGCACTGTCCAATATCACGCCAGCCATGGGGTTAAGCCCTTTCGCAATGCCGTTATTTCTTGGCCTTGCGGCGTGGGGCTTCTTGGGAAAGCTTGAAAAGTGGAACCAGGGAATGCCTACAATCCCACTAGATTGACCTGCATGAACGGGTCGCCCTACTCAAGTGGCCCGGCTGAGTGTTCCCCATGGCAGTTGCGTGTCGGCTGGCCCGGCCGCGCTAGGGCCAGAAGCCGCATTGAGCCATGGGCTTCCAAGAACACCCAGCTTTCGTACTCGCGTCCTCACGGTGGATGGCACAGCAATGGGCAATCCAGACATGACGAAAGCCAAGAGGTTTGCTGTGGATCAAGCTGCTACCGCGAATGACCAACCAGGCCTTTACAATTGGTTGGGTGCCAAGACGAGGAGTTTCGTTCGTTGGTGGCGAAGGTTTGATGGTTTTGTGAACCAGCCGTTGCCAACGGGCAGAGCGTGGTATTGGAGCTGGATTGCGCCCGATGGCTACGCCTGGTTCGTCCCGGTCCTGTCTCTCATGTTAATCGTCGTTATCGCGCTCGGCTGCCCGACATTCCACTTTACGTTGGCCACGATCGGACTGTTGATATTCGGGCTTTCACTGTTGCTGGCGCTACATATCGGAGCGTGGTTGCAACCATGGGTCCAGCGATACCTTCTCGCTGGGCAGCTTGCGATCCTGGGTGTCTTGATCGCCCCAATGCTTCTCTTCACCCAACCTGAGACCTACGACGATCATTCAGGATCACTACGCCTGCACATTGGTGTCGCGATTGTCATCATCTTGGCGATCGCACTCGGCATGGCCTGGTGTGTAGCCGTGCGATTGTTCAATCCCCAAGGACGAAGTGAACTTGCGCAGGCGCTTCCCGCAGTCGACCTGTTTCCACCGACGAATCGCTACGACTTCATGGGGACCAGCCCTTTCGCAGCGCTGGTTTCCGCCTTGCTCATTGTGCCCGTCCGCTACCCGGTCGAGCTGCTTTTGCCTGGATCGCTATTGGTGCTCTTTGTACCGGATCGATTTCTTTGGTGGGTGTTTGCAATTGTCGGCGTTCTCTGCTGGGCAGTGCTCTTCCTCGGCGTGCTTTTCGAAAGATTGATGGAAGTTCTTAAAACTATCGGTCGTCTCTTCTTCATAGGCCCGCAACTTGCCATAAGCTTGCTGGTGATTGTCGTTGCCCTGGCGCGCTTGGGTGACGTGCACTACATCACTTATCTGTTCAACGCAGGCAGCACCGGATACGGCAATACCAAGATCATGGGCTACCTCGCTTTTTTCTATTTGGCGGCGTGGTACTACGCGTTCTGGTGCGATCAATTCGCGGCGCGGAGAATTCTCCATCTACTTGGTGGCAGTGTTGCCGCTGGGCCTCCCTTTGAGCTGCGATACGACTACATCGGTAACCAGCCTACCAGCCCCATCAAGCCGAACGGTCGCCTGGTAGCGCTGCATGGGGCGGGACGATTGAAAATTCAGGGCGAGTATAAGAAGGGATACGAAGCCCAGGGGGCAGCCTTACAGTTCCAGACTCCATCGGAACTGCTGTCCACTTTTCGCCGGCAGATCGAACAGATGCCGGCATCAAAGAGCGTATTCCCCGACCCACTGCCGAGCTTGCGCGACTTTCAACGTTCCGCACTGGTCTTTCCGGTAATCACAAGCACCTTGGCCTTCATTTTGATAGCCGGGCCGTCTTGGGTCTCGTTCTTCCACGCGGCTCAGCCTGCCGAACTGGAAATCCATTCGATGGCGCCCAAGAACCTCGACCCCGCCAGCTTTTTGCGGTCTGAGACCGGGCAAACAGGCGCTTGCCCGCCCTTAGGCCCGAGCGATGCCAGAATTGCCATTGCCGCTTCTGGCGGTGGCACTCGCGCCGCCATCTACACGGCATCAGTCCTTCACGGGCTCGCACAACAAGGCAAGATCTGTAACGTCGTCCTCGTCAGTGGTGTATCCGGTGGCAGTGCCGCTCTAGCCTACTTTGCCTTGCATGAGCGCGAACTGCGGCGACCCGGTGATCCAGACAATGACGCTTGGGGGAATTTTTCGAAGGTCATGGCGGATCCCTTCATCGAGGACGTTCTCGAAAGAGCCGGTGATCTGCGGACAACCTTTGGACGGCGAAGCTGGCAGCCGGCTGTGTGCGGTGAAAATCCCCTGAAAGATGAGCACGTGGACGGATGGATCCCGGCGCGAACCCGTTTGGGCAATATCCTTGCAGAGTCGTTCGTCTGCAACATGGGTGCGGGAGTGATGGGATCGCCGCCTTTCGGCTTGATGTTCAACACGTCGTTGCTGGGTTCGTTTGAAGCCAAGCCAACAACCTGTACTGATGACAATCTTTCATTTCCAGAACTCGCCGCGAAATGTCCAAAACTGCTTGACGGCAGCGTTGCGGGCGGGCGGCTGGTGCTGACGAACCTCAAGGCGCCCAACCAGGGGGCGGCGGCGAATGAACCGGCCGTGATGAAAGTCGTCCCTATCGATGACGTAAACCTTTCAATCGCCCGCGCCGCCGCCCTCAGTTCGAATTTTCCGCCCGTTTTCTCCGACGCAGCCATCGATGTATTACCGGATGGAACAGACTCTGTCCGACAGCGCTATTGGGTGACGGACGGCGGCGCGGTTGAAAACCGCGGTACAATGACGCTTTACCTTTTTGTTCGAGACGCCCTGAAATCGTTGGACAAGTCCGTGCCTCTGGCGCCGCTTCACATCGTCATTGCCGACGTATCTGCTTCGGCTGGAGGCTATACTGAGAGCTTTGGCTTCAATTCGGTGCTGCAGGCGGGTGGGCAACTCGGCTTGGGAATGGAAGGTGAAGTGTTCTCCGACATACACGACATCTATTGCGAGCACCGATCGATCGCTACCCGGCATGAGCTCGATATGCCTCGGGTGTTGCGCGACGGCATCGGCACGCACTGGCTGCTGCCGGGATCACTCACCTTCACGGAGCCGACGCAGGGATCGGTGACGCTATATTCGGCTGACCTCAAAAAGCTTGTCGTTGCTTTGTTCAGCAGGGACATTCCAAAGTTCGATGACCAGAAGGACGCGAGTAGGGTTTTTGACTGGGCGAAAGATCCCGCGTTAGAGCACCCTACTTTGGAGTCGAGATGGAACGAGCTTCTTGCCGTGATCTCAAACACCAAGGCGACTTCCAATGACTGTGTCGATCGGAGCAAAGGCGGTGCCGCCTTCGTCCAGTGATGTCAGCTGGGGTGCCGTTGGAGGCACGAACGCGCACATTTGTCGTTGAACGAATCGTAGCGAGGGAAGCGATTCCCGCAGCTATTCCTCGTTCCGCTTCTGCGCGATCAGATCCAGCCGTTCGCGGTCGGAGCGTTCGCGCTCGTCGCGGTTGCGCACCTCCTTGTAGGCGCGCTCGACCATGTTGGTGCGGGCATTTGCCGTGGCGATGAGGCCGGCCTCCTGCCTGGCGCTTTCCAGGCTCTTCTCCTGGCGCACCACCGCCTGGGCGATGCGGCGGTGATAGAGATCGGGGAACAGGCCGGAGAGCGAATTGTCCTGGTCGAAATGGCCGATCAATTCCTTGGCCTCGGTCTCCGCCGCGTTTGCCGCGGCGAGGAAAGTGGCGTGGCGGGTCTCGTGCAGCGCCTTCAGTTGCTCCTGCACCTTGACCAGTTTCCGCAGACGGTCCTTGCGCGTGCTCATCTCACCTCGCCAAAGTCAGGTCGACGAAGCCGTCGACGAACAGCGACAGCATGGTGCCGATGGCGAAATAGAAGATGATCATGCCGCCGGCGATGACGAAGGGCTGGGAAATGAAATAGATCGGGATCTGCGGGGTCAGCTTGTTGACGAAGCCGATCGTCAGATTGACCAGAATGGCATAGGCGACGAACGGGCTGCCGAGGCGGATGACCAGGAAGAAGGTGTCCGACACGGTGTCGGTGATGTCGACCAGCGCCGCTTGCGGGTTGAAGAAGACGTTGACCGGTGCGACCGTGTAGGACGCCACCAAAGCGCGGACGATTTCGTGGTCGAAGTCGAAGACGAACAGCATCAACAGCGCCGAGAACGAGATGATGGCGGCAAGGGCTGCCTGCGGTTCCGGTTCCTCGATCGCCGGCCCGCCCGAGCCGCCATAGCCGATCAGCATGGCGATGGCCGAGCCCATGAAGCGCAGCGCTTCCATGTAGAGCCTGGTCATGGCGCCGATAAGCCCGCCGACCAGGAGTTCCGAGATGATCATCGGCACCAGGATCTGCGGGCGCGGATCGACGAAAGGAATGATGCGGTCCCACAGGAACGCAAGCAGGCCACCGGTGGCGGCGACCGCCACGAACAGCCTGACCTGCACCGGCACGCGGGCGCTGGACAGGCCCGGCATCAGCATGAAGCAGGCGCCGATGCGGCAGAAGGCGAGGAACGCCGCGATGACGACGCTCTGCGAGAGAAGGCTCACGATATGGTCCCGAGCACCCTGATCTCGACGCCCTTGGCGATTTCGACATGGGAGAGCACCGGCAGCGTGGTGAACAACCGCTCGATGATCATGCGCACATAGGGGCGGGCGTCCGGCGCTGTGACGAGAACGAAGCGCTCGCCGGCCTCGAGGAATTTCTTGATCGCCTTGGTGGCGTCCTGGCCGAATTCCTCGAGCTGACGCGGATCGATGTCGAACTCGCGCACCTCGCCCTTGGCGTCGCGCTTGAGGCTCTGGTGGAAGGCGAGATCCCAGCGGTTGCCGAGCCGCAGCACCTTGAGCACGCCGCCTTCCGAGAGGTCGCCGCAGATCTGCTGGGCCATGCGGATGCGGACATGCTCGACGATCTGCTCGGTGCGGCGCACATGCGGCGCGATCTCGGCGATGGCCTCGATGATCAGATGCAGATTGCGGATCGAGACGCGTTCGGCGAGCAGCAGCTTCAGCACCGCCTGCAGGCCGGGATAGGAGATGTGCGTGGTGCAGATCTCGTCGGCCAGCTTGCGGTATTCCTGGTCCTGGCGCTCGAGCAGCGCCTTCATGTCCTTGTAGGACAGGAGCTGCGGAAGGTTGTTGCGGATGACTTCCGAGAGATGGGTGAGCAGCACCGACATGTTGTCGGCGAAGGTGTAGTTCTCGCGTTTCAAATCCTCGGCGAAGGTTTCCATGACGGAATAGGCACGCATTCCGAAGGCCGGCTCGCGGATCTCTTCACCGGGGATTTCGGGAACTTCGCGGCTGCCGAGCAGAACCATGATCTCACCGACGCGCATCGAATATTCGGCGACCACCGTGCCATGCACCTTGATCTGATAGCTCTTCGGCGGGATGGCGAAATCGTCGGCAACGCGCACTTCCGGCACGACGAAGCCGTATTGCTGGGCGAACTTCTTGCGCATCTTGGCCATGCGGAAGACCAGCTCCTGATGTGACACGAGCAGCCGGGTCGACAGCTGCTTGCCGATCAGCAGTTCTATCTCGGCGGTGGCGAGCGAGGCCTTGACCGAGTTCTTCTCTTCCTCGGCCTTGGTCGCCTTTTCCTGGGTCTTCAGCGCCTCGGCCTCGGCGAGGACGCGGTTGGCGCGCATCGGGATGATGTAGCCGAGGCCAGCCATGCCGCCGGCCAGTGCGAAGAAGGGGAACAGCGGCAGGCCGGGCATCAGGCCGAGCAGCACCAGCAGCGCTGCCGCCACGTAAAGCGCGCGCGGATGGGCGCCGAGCTGGCCGAACACGGCCTGGTTGGTCGAGCCGCGGGTGCCGCCCTTGGAAACCAGCAGGCCGGCGGCGAGCGAAACGATCAGCGCCGGGATCTGGGTGACGAGACCATCGCCGACCGACAGCTTGATGAACACGTCGGCGGCCTCGCCCATGCCCATGCCGTGCCTGATGTAGCCGATGGCGATACCGCCGACGATGTTGATGGCGGTGATGATGAGGCCGGCGATGGCGTCGCCCCGTACGAATTTCGAGGCGCCGTCCATCGAGCCGAAGAAAGAGCTTTCTTCTTCCAGTTCGCGGCGGCGCAACTGCGCGGTCTTGTCGTCGATCATGCCGGCGGAAAGGTCGGCGTCGATCGACATCTGCTTGCCGGGGATGGCGTCGAGGGTGAAGCGGGCGCCGACTTCGGCGATACGCGTGGCGCCCTTGGTGATGACGATGAAGTTCACCACAATCAGGATCATGAAGACGATGAGGCCGATGACGAAGTCGCTGGCCATCACCAGCTTGGAGAAGCCGGCAATGACATAGCCTGCGGCGTGCGTGCCCTCATTGCCATGCGACAGGATCATGCGCGTGGTGGCGATGTTGAGGGACAGCCGCAGCATCGTGGCGATGAGCAGCACGGTCGGGAACGAGGAGAAGTCGAGCGGCCGCTGGATCCACAGCGCCACCATCAGGATCAGCACCGAAAGCGCGATCGAGAAGGCGAGGCCGATGTCGATAAGGAAGGCCGGGATCGGCAGGAACAGCACGGCCAGGATGATGACGATGCCGAGCGCGAAGAAGATGTCGCGGCCGTTCTTGGCCACCGCGCCGGGCTGGATGCTTTCGCTGATCGCCATATAAGTCCTCGAACCATAGACTGCCGCGCATGGGACAGCCCGGCGAGGGTAGCTGGCCAAGCTTGCGCGAGGGTGGGAGAGTGGCCAGCTCGACGATCCCGCAAGGAGGAAGACCCATGCTTCTCATCATCGGCACGATCCGCTTGCCTGCAGGAAAGCTGGAGGAGGCAAGGCCGGCGATGGAGCGCATGATCTCGGGCAGCCGCGCCGAGGATGGTTGCCTCGAATATTCTTACGCGCGGGATGTGCTGGATGCGGGGCTGATCCGGGTTACCGAGGTGTGGCGCGACAGGGCGGCGTTCGATGCGCATTTCCGCTCGCCGCACATCGCCGAATGGCGCGCGAGCTGGCCGGCGCTTGGCATCGGCGAGCGCAACCTTGTGCTCTACGAGGCCGGTGAGCCCATGCCCACCTGATCGGCTGGTCAGCAACCGGCAATAATCAGGACTCGGCTGTTGCGGCCATGGCGACGCCGACCAGCCAGCGCCTGACGGCGCGTTCTTCCGCTTCCGACAACCCCTGCGTCAGCTCGCTCTCGATCGCCCGCACGCGCTGGCGGCAGGCGTGCAGCAGTGCGCGACCGCTGTCGCTGAGATCGATGTGCTGGATGCGGCCGTGAACGGCATGCGGCTTGCGCACCAGCGAGCCGGCCCGCTCGAGATTGGCGACGATGACGCTGAGCGTTTGCGGGGTGAGCAGCGCCAGCCGGGCCAGATCGGCATTGGAGAGACCGGGATAGGCCGCAAGCATGGTCAGCGTGGCAAATTGCGGCTGCGTCACGCCGAGATCGCCCAGCGCACGGTCCATTCTGAGCCGATGCGCGCCGGCGGCCTGGCGCAGGAGATAGCCGAGATAGCCTTCCTCGCCGCGTTTGCCTTCGCCGGGGGCGGGTATCGATGCGTGCGGATTCGGCTTGCGCATAATGTAAGAGCTCTTATATCTTGTTCGTGCACTGATATTAAGACAATGCGGAGTCCCTGACGATGGGTCATAGAATCTTTCTTGCCGGCGCCTCCGGCGCCATCGGCCAGCGACTGATCCCGCAACTTCTGGCCGCCGGTCATCAGGTAACGGGCACCACGCGCAATGCGGACAAGGCCGCGACATTGCGCGCCCTCGGAGTCGGGCCGGCGGTCGTGGACGTCTTCGATGCCGAGGCGCTGTCGCGCGCGATGCTCGCCGCCCAGCCGGACATCGTCGTCCATCAGCTGACCGACCTGCCGCCAGGGCTGGATCCGAGCCGGATGGGCGAGGCGGTCGTGCGCAATGCCCGCATCCGCGACGAAGGCACGCGCAATCTGGTCGCGGTCGCCCTCGCGTCCGGTGTCCGGCGCATGGTGGCGCAAAGCATCGCCTGGGCCTATGCGCCGGGCTCGGAGCCGCATGGCGAGGCCGACCCTCTGGATGGTGGCGCGAGTGGCAATCGCGGCATCAGCGTCAGTGGCGTCATCGCCTTGGAAAAGGCCGTTCTCAACGCGCCATTCGCCGGCGTCGTGCTGCGATATGGCCAGCTCTATGGGCCGGGAACAGGAACCGACACGGCCGCCGGCGCATCGCCGCTGCATGTCGATGCGGCCGCCTATGCCGCGCTGCTCGCGCTCGACAAGGGGGCGCCTGGCGCCTTCAACGTGGCGGAACCCAACCCGGCAGTCTCGACGCAAAAGGCGGTCGAGGAGCTGGGTTGGCGCGCGGACTTCCGTTTGCCTGCCTGAATTCGGAGACGTCGATATGATCGGCAATCAAGCTCGCTTGCGCACCGGCCAATCTCTTATCGCCTAGCAGGCGTTGACCTGCCTGCAGGACCAACCTCCGCCATCGGTATCGTGGCAATCTTCATAGCTGCCGTAACACGTGTTCGTTGAATTACGGTACCAAGGATAACCGCCAGGACAGCAGACATCCTGCTGTGCGGTCCGAAGAAGTTCTTCTGCGGGCCGGCTCCGTTTTTCCGTATTGCCTCCCGCAAAAGGAGACATGGGGTATGAAATACTCAACTTAACTGGCATGTCTATGTCTGAATGGCTCATTGCAGACGAGCTCAAAAAAATCGTGCAAGCAGCCAATGAAAACAATCCCCGCGCAATCATGTTCTCCTCCTGGAGGGAAATAGAGACGGGCCAAAATACCACTTTTAAGGCCTTGCGTCGATTTCGCAGGCGAGGGGGAGGAGGGCCTTTGCCGCGAATCCGGTGTCCGATTTCAGATGCCCAATTCACTTATGCCTTTTTGGCTCCGGGTTGATCAAAGGAAGCCTCCAGACTGTTCGAAAGCGATCCTGGCATTCGGGGAGCCGGCATCGCGGTTGCCATGCGGTATCCCTAGGCGTATCAGCCTTCCACGTCCCTTTTGATATCGGCGAGCCGCCCGGTGCTTTCCAGAAACCAGCCACAAGTCTACGCCCGCCGGCTGCGTGCGGTGCTTCTGAGGTCAATTCCGCTGCTCGAGGCGCGCGGCATCGCAGTGGTCATGCTGGCGGGCGCCGTCGGCGTCATGGCGGGTATACTGGTCACCGCGATGAGCCAGATCGTGCAGGATCTGCACGGGTTGTTGTTCGGCGTTCAGCCCGGTGGCCGGCTTTCGGGCATGTTCTCGCTCGCCAATCCCATGCAGGCGCTGATCCCGCCGGTCGGCGGCGCCCTGCTCGGCCTGACGGTGATATGGCTGCGGCTGCGGAAATTCCGCACACCCGTCGATCCGATCGAGGCCAACGCGCTCTATGGCGGTCGCATGTCGCTGACCGACACCTTCATCATCGCCGGCCAGACGATGATCTCCAGCGGCTTCGGCGCTTCGGTCGGCCTGGAAGCCGGCTACACGCAGGTCGGCTCCGGTCTGGCGTCGCGGCTGGCGCGCATCTTCAGGCTGCGCCGCAATGATGTCCGCATCCTCGTCGGCTGCGGTGCGGCCGGGGCCATCGCCGCCGCCTTCGACGCGCCGCTGACCGGGGCCTTCTATGGCTTCGAACTGGTCATCGGCATCTACTCGGTCGCCAATGTCGCGCCTGTCATGACGGCCGCGATCTCGGCCTCGCTGACCGCGGAAATGTTCGGCGGCGTGCCGTTTCCGCTGGAGCTTTCTGGGCTGCCGCAACTGACCCCCAGCCAGTATGTGCCGTTCCTGCTGCTCGGGCTGCTGGGCGGCGCGGCCTCGATCGCCATCATGCAGCTGGTGACGCTGATCGAGCGCGGTTTCAACAGGCTGTCGGTCGATGCCTCGCTGCGTCCCGTCGTCGGCGGTGTCATCGTCGGCCTGCTGGGGCTGATCACGCCGCAGGTCCTGTCCAGCGGCCATGGCGCGCTGCACCGCGAATTCGCGATGAACTATGGGCTGACCGTGGTGGCCAGCGTCTTCGTGCTGAAATTGGCGGCGTCAGCCATCTCGCTGGGCTCGGGCTTTCGCGGCGGCCTGTTCTTCGCCTCGCTGTTCCTCGGTGCGCTGCTTGGCAAGGCATTCGCCGGTGTGATGGCGCTGGTCTCGCCGGCGACCGGCATCGACCCTTCGGTTGCCGCCGTCGTCGGCATGACCTCGCTTGCCGTCGGTGTCGTCGGCGGTCCGCTGACGATGACCTTCCTGGCGCTGGAATCGACCCGCGACCTGACGCTCACCGGCGTCGTGCTGGCCGCCTCGATCATGGCGGCGATCCTGGTGCGCGAAACCTTCGGCTATTCGTTCTCGACATGGCGCTTCCATCTGCGCGGCGAGACGATCCGCAGCGCCCACGATGTCGGCTGGATGCGCAGCCTGACCGTCGGCTCGATGATGCGCAAGGACATCAAGACCATCGATGCCGCGACGACGCTGGCCGACTTCCGCAAGCAGATCCCGCTGGGTTCGGCGCAGCGCGTCATCGCCGTCGACCCGGGCGACCAGTATGTCGGCGTGCTGATCGTGGCCGAACTGCACAGCGATCCCGCCGGCGGCGAGGCGCCGGTGCGCGATCTCGCGCAGTACAAGGATGCCGTCCTGGTGCCCAGCATGAACGTGCAGGCCGCCGCCGAGACGTTTCAGCGCGCCGGCGCCGAGGAACTGGCCGTCGTCGAGGATTTCACCGACCACATCGTGCTCGGTCTGCTGACCGAGGGCCATCTGATGCGGCGCTATGCCGAGGAACTCGAAAAGGCGCGCCGGGACCTGTCGGGCGAAGGATAAGGCTTCTCCCTACGCGCCCCCTTGTCAATCGGCGGCGCGGCTTGCTCACGTGACCCTTCCGACTTGCAGCCTGGCCCAGCGACTGGCCCTGTTCTGGCGCCCATACATGGCTTGTCAGTTGTACAGTGGTACTGTACATGTTGTTAAGTGCGGTGAGGAGACGGCATGAGCAAGGGGTCGGACAAGGCTTCGTCGAAAACGGGCGAGACACCGGTCGCGACGCACGCCCACCAAGTGCTGGGCATGCGCCTCAAAAGCCTTCGCCTCGCCCGCAGGCTGTCCCTGCGCGAGCTTGCGGAAGCAACCGGGACGAGCGCAAGTTTCATCAGCCAGCTCGAACGCGGCCTGACAGGGGCCAGCACCGCCTCGCTCAACCAGATGGCTTCGGCGCTCGGCGTCAGCGTCGCCATGCTGTTCGAGGAAAGCACGGCGCAAAACCATGGCGTTCTGAGGCGAAGCGAGCGGCCGAGCCTGCCGCCCAGCGACGGCTGCCGCAAGATGCTGCTGTCGCGCCCGCCGCTGAGCGACATGGAGGTCTATGTCGGGGAATTCGACATTGGTGGCTCGACCGGGCCCGATCGCTACACCCATGGCGACGCGCACGAGATGCTCGTCGTGCTGCGCGGGGTCGTCGAGGTCTCGCTCGGCGACGCCCGTCACGTGCTCGAGGAGGGCGACAGCATCGAATACACGACTTCGACACCGCATCGCTCGGAGAACATCGGCAGCGGCCGAGCCGAAGTGATGTGGATCATCGCGCCGCCGACCTCGGTGCGCGCCGAGCTCGATCAATATACGGCCTGGAAACCGCTCGCGGCCAGGTAGCTCCAATCCAATGCGGGCATCAATGGGAGAATGACAATCATGCAGAAGACGAAAGCTTTGTATCTCAGCGCCGTGATGGCGCTTGGCGTGCTGGCAACCGCAGCGTTCGCGCAGGAGAAGCCGGTGGCGGGCGAAGTCAAGGAGGGGTCGCTGAAGGGCAAGACCCTGACGTTCGTCTCCTATGGCGGCATCTACCAGGACGGCCAGGCCGCGGCGCTGAAGGAGTTCGTCGACAAGTCCGGCGTCAAGTTGCTCAATGACGGTCCGACCGAGATCGCCAAGCTGCAGGCGCAGGTCGAGTCCGGCAATGTCACCTGGGACGTTGTCGATACCGACGACCTGCCGCCTTATGTCTATTGCGGCAAGCTGTTCCAGAAGCTGGATCTGACGAAGCTCGACGTCTCGAAAATCCCGGAAGGCCAGGTTGGCGAATGTTCGGTGCCGGCGATGAATTACGGCGTCGTGCTGATGTACAACAAGGAGAAGTACAAGGATAATCCGCCCAAGAGCTGGGCCGACTTCTTCGATACGGCAAAGTTCCCGGGCGTGCGCGGAATCGACGGCTCCGGCAGCCCGACGGGCGGCTTGCTGGAACAGGCGTTCAAGGTTGCCGGCGGCGATCCGAAGGCGATGACGGTGGCCGATATCGACAAGGCCATCGATGTGGTCCGCAAGCTCGGCCCCGATACCATCTTCTGGAAAACGGGCGCTGAATCGCAGCAACTCGCCGAATCCGGCGAGGCCGACATGCTGATGATGTGGACGGGCCGCGCCATGACCGCGGTCAAGAACGGCGCCAAATACGCGCCGGCCTGGCAGGATTGGCTGGTGGTGATGGACCAGATGACGATCCCGGTCGGCGTCAAGGATACGGATGCATCCTACGCGCTGCTCAATGCCTATCTCGGCAAGCACGCACAGGAGGTCCTGGCGGAGCAGACCTCCTACACGCCGATCAACAGCGATGCCCAGCCCAAGGTCGACGCTTCCGTCTCCGCCTTCCTGACCAACACGCCGGAACGCCAGAAGCAGGGCTACAAGCAGAACTTCAAGTTCTGGGTTCCGAACTTCGCGGTGGCGCAGGAAAAGTGGTCGGCGCTGATGGCCGGCAACTGACCGGCTGACGGAGGCAAAGCCCGTGAGCGCGCTCGAACCGACAACGCCTTCCGTCGCGAAACGGGGTTGGGTATCGCGGCCTTTCGCGCTCACGCTGCCGGCGCTGATCCTGCTGGCAGCCGTCATCGGCTATCCGCTGCTCACCATCATGGTGCGCAGCCTCTCGGAACCGCAATGGGGCGTGCAGAATTACCTCTGGTTCTTCGGCGCGCCCGTCAATCTCACGGTGCTCCAGCGCACCTTTGTCATCTCGGCGTGGGTTACGGTCGTCTGTGTGGTCTGCGCATATCCCTATGCCTATCTGATGACCGCCGTCGGGCCGCGCGTGCGGCTTGTCCTGGTGCTTTGCGTACTGATCCCGTTCTGGGTGAGCGGGGTCGTACGCACGCTCTCATGGGTGATTCTGCTGCAGGATTCAGGTGTCATCAATTCGCTGCTGCGCGCGGCCGGGTTCGATGGCATCCGTCTGATCCGCACCCAGACCGGCGTGGTCATCGGCATGGCGCAGGTGCTGCTGCCCTTCATGATCCTGCCGCTCTACTCGGTGATGAAAGGTATCGACCTCAGGCTGATGCGGGCGGCGCAAAGCCTGGGCGCCCGGCCTTCGCGCGCGTTCTTCACGGTGTACCTGCCGCTGTCGCTGCCGGGCGTCTATGCCGGCGCGATCATCGTCTTCATCCTGGCGCTGGGCTTCTACATCACGCCGGCACTGCTCGGCGGCCCGCGCTCGACCATGCTGTCGACCCTGGTGCAGACCCAGGTGCTGAGCCTTTTGCAATGGGGCCGCGGCGGTGCCATGGGCGTGGTGCTTTTGGTCACCACCTTCGTGCTCCTGGCGCTGGCGGCCCCGGTGATGCGCTCTCGCTATCGGGAAGCGGGGCGGCGCTGATGGAAATGAAGCCGCTCACACGCGTCATCCTCGGCCTCGTCTGCCTGCTGGTGGCGATATGGCTTGTCGCGCCGACGCTGGTCGTGGTGCCGATGTCGTTCAATGAGAACAAGTCGCTCGCCTTCCCGCCGCAGGGCTTCTCCTGGCAATGGTACCTGAACTTCGTCACCAATCCGGACTGGATGTCGAGCTTCCTGAACTCGGTGAAGGTCGCCTCGATCGTGGCGGTGCTGGCGACAGTGCTCGGCACGCTTGCCGCCTTCGGCCTCGACCGCATGAAAGCGCGGCCGGCCAACCTCCTGCGCATGCTCATGCTGACGCCCATGGTGGTCCCCGGCGTTGTGCTGGCCATCGGAATCTACGCGGTCTATCTCGACGCCCATCTCGTCGGCACGCTGACCGGCTTTGTGCTGGCCCACACCATCCTTGCGCTTCCCTTCGTGCTGATCGCGGTCTCGGCCAGCCTCGAAGTGTTCGACAGGCGCCTCGAGACGGCGGCGGCGAGTCTCGGCGCGGGAGCGCTGACCGCGTTCCGCACGGTGACCTTGCCGCTGATCCTGCCCGGCATCCTGTCCGGCCTGCTCTTCGCCTTCGCCACCTCCTTCGACGAGATCGTCGTGTCGCTGTTCATCACCAACCCCTATCTCAAGACCTTGCCCGTGCAGATATTCTCTTCCATCACCCGCGACGCCGACCCGACCGTTGCCGCCGTCGGCACCATCTTGCTTTTCGCCACCACGATCCTGATCGGCGGCGGCATGCTTCTTCTTGGCCGCGAGCGGAAAGGATCCCAATGAAGCCGGGACAGGAGAGCAAGGGCGCGGCGATCGATCTCGAATCGATCAGCAAGGCCTATGGCGGCTTCAAGGCGCTGGACGGCGTGTCGCTACGCATCGAGCCCGGCGAGTTCATGACGCTGCTCGGCCCGAGCGGTTCCGGCAAGACCACGACGCTGAATGTCGTGGCCGGCTTCACCGACCTGACGAGCGGCAAGCTGCTGGTCGGCGGCAGGAACGTCGTCGGCGTGCCGGCGCACAAGCGCAATATCGGCGTCGTCTTCCAGCACTACGCGCTGTTCCCGCATATGAGCGTCGGCCGCAACGTCGCCTATCCGCTGACGCTGCGTGGCGTCGATCAGGCAGAGCGAAAGGCGCGCGTGGCCAGGGCGCTCGATATGGTCAAGATGGGCGACTTCGCGCATCGCTATCCCAGTGAGCTGTCAGGCGGTCAGCAGCAGCGCGTGGCGCTGGCCCGCGCCATCGTCTTCGATCCGCCACTGTTGCTGATGGACGAGCCGCTCGGCGCGCTCGACAAGAAGCTGCGCGAATGGCTTCAGCTCGAGATCAAGCGCATCCATCGCGAGCTCGGCACGACCTTCGTCTATGTGACGCACGACCAGGAAGAGGCGCTGGTCCTGTCGGACCGCATCGCCGTGTTCAATCGCGGGCGCATCGAGCAGGTCGGCACCGGCCGCGAGCTCTACGATGAGCCGACGACGCTGTTCGTCGGCCGCTTCATCGGCGACTCCACGGTGCTGCGCGGAGAGGCGCGCAGCGACGGCGTGAGCACGGCGCTGCGTATTGCCGGCGAGACGGTGACTGCGCCGCGCCGGATCGCGGGCGAAGCCAGCCCGGTCATGCTGCTGCGCCCCGAAAAGCTCGCCATCCGCCGGCCCGGTCAGGACGCGGCGGGCACCTCCAACCGGCTGCCGGGGACGATCGCGGAAGCCATCTATCTCGGCTCGGGATCGAAATACGAAGTCAGGCTCGCCGACGGCTCCATGGCGATCGTGCGCACACCGCTGACCGGCGACAGTTTCGGCCTTGGCGACAAGGTGGAGCTCTGCTTCGACGGTGCCGACGCCAAGCTTCTGGCCGATGACAGCTCGGCCGATGCGACGCTGACCTGATCCAATCAATTCGAAAGTCATCCCATGCAAGCCAAGCGCAACGGCGACATATCGTTCTGGTATGCGGATCTGGGAGGGGTTCCCGCGCCCCGGCCGCCCTTGCCTGGCGATATCGAGGCCGATATCGCCATCGTCGGCGCCGGCTATACCGGCCTGTGGACCGCCTATTATCTGAAGAAGGCGAGGCCCTCGCTGCGCATCGCGCTGATCGAACGCGAATTTGCCGGTTTCGGCGCTTCGGGCCGCAATGGCGGCTGGCTGTCGGGCGGCTTCTCCTGGTCGCGCGAAAAATATCTCAAGACCTCGACCCGGCAAGGTGTCAGCGCCATGCAGGCGGCCATGGCTGGCTGCGTCGACGAGGTGATCCGGGTGGCGAGCGCGGAAGGCATCGATGCCGATATCCGCCGGGTCGATAATCTGACGGTGGCCACCAACCTGGCGCAGCTCGAACGCGCGCGCGAGGAGTGCGAAACGATCCGCGCCTGGGATGTCGATCCGACCCGCGTCGAAATGCTGGATCAAGCGGCGACGCGGGCGCGCATCAACATCCGCAATGTCATGGGCGGCTTCGTCGTCCACGGCCAGGCGCGGGTGCAGCCGGCCAAGCTGGTGCGCGGGCTTGCCGCCGCCGTCGAGCGCCTGGGCGTGCCGATCTACGAACAGACGACGGTGACGGCCATCGCCGAGGGCCGCGTGACGACGAACCGCGGCACGGTGCGGGCGGAAACCATCATCCGCGCGACGGAGGGGTTTACATCAGGCATTCCCGGCGAGGAACGGACCTGGCTGGCGCTCAACAGCGCGCAGATCGTCACCGAGCCGCTGTCCGAGGAGCTTTGGCGCCAGATCGGCTGGGAGGGTCACGAGCTTCTCGGCAACGCCGCCCACGCCTATTGCTATGCCCAGCGCACGCGCGAGGGGCGCATCACCATGGGCGGGCGCGGCGTGCCCTATCGCTACGGCTCGCGGACCGACGTCAATGGGCAGACGCAGCAGGCCACGATCGACCAGTTGCATCAGATCCTGACGACGCTGCTGCCGCAGACGGCGAACTGCCGCATCGAGCACGCCTGGTGCGGCGTGCTCGGCGTGCCGCGCGACTGGTGCACGACCGTCGGGCTCGATCCCGCGACCCGCATCGGCTGGGCCGGCGGCTATGTCGGGCTTGGCGTGTCGAGCTCCAATCTTTCGGGGCGTACGCTGGCCGACCTGATCCTCGGCCAGGATACCGAGCTTACGAAGCTGCCCTGGGTCAACCGCAAGGTCAGGCCATGGGAGCCGGAGCCGTTCCGCTGGCTTGGCGTGCATTCGATGTACCAGCTTTATCGCATCGCCGATGGGCGCGAGGCCGCTGGGCTTGCGCATACGTCGAAACTGGCCGCGCTCGCCGACGGCATTACCGGCCACTGACTGATGGAGACCAGTTTGATCGACCTTTCGACCTTCCACGATCTCGCCAAGGCCGACATCGGCGCGTTCTCACCCAAGCCCACCTCCATCGAGGGGGACCAGGTCGAGGCCGTGCGCTCGCTTTTCCAATCGCCGGACGGGAGCGTCGACATCGGCATCTGGGAATGCACGCCCGGCCGCTTCACCGCCGACCGCTCGGCTTCGTCGGAGATATGCCATATCATTTCGGGGCGGGTCGAGGTGAGCCGCGCCGACGGCGAGGCGCGCGAACTGGGACCAGGCGACCTGCTCGTGCTGCCGCAGGGATGGAAGGGCGAATGGAGCATCCGCGAGACCACGCGCAAGCTCTACATGATCCAGTCGGCCGGCTGATCGACTGATACCAGCTACCCGGGATCAGTGCTCGATCGGCCCCCTGGCCATCACCAATGCTGTGCCGGCGGTGGTCGGACGCTCGATGACGCGACGCACGCGCGGCGGCTCGTCGCCGCTGTGCAGCGCCCGCAGGCGCTCGCCGACCATGGCGTCGGCATGGGTGATGCGGCCGTTGTGGCGCACATATTCGAGCCAGGTCGGCGTGTGGTAGTGCTCGATCCATATCGAGGGGTTTTCGAGATCGCGCGCCAGTGTCCAGTTGCGGGCGCCGTCGCGGCGGCGGATGCGGCCGCGTTCGGCCATGGTGGCAAGGAACTCCGCCTCGTCCTCGTGCCGGATGATGTATTCGATCATGATGGCAATGGGACCGCTGCGCGGCTTCAGGTCGAGCGCCAGATGCGGCTCCTTGAAGCGGTTGAGCGGGTCGAGGTTCAGCACCTGCTGCTGCGGCAGCGGCAGCACGAGGCCGATGGCGCCGCCGGCCAGCATGGCGATGGCGGCGGCGATCAGCGCCGTCTCGGCGCCATGCGCATCGGCGACGACGCCCCAGATCCAGCTGCCCAGCGCGATGCCGCCGAAGGTCGCGGTCTGGTAGACCGACAGCACCCGGCCAACCACCCAGCGCGGCGTCGCCATCTGCACGGTGACGTTGAAGTGCGAGAGCGCGATCACCCAGCAGGCGCCGCCAACCAGCAGGCCGAGCGAGGTCTGCCAGGCATGATGGCTGAGCGCGGCATTGAAGGCGCAGACGGCGAAGCCGGCAAAGGCACAGCGCACCATCGTCTCGCTGGAAAGCAACTGCCGCAGCCGCACGCTGATCAGCGCGCCGCCGACGGCGCCGATGCCGAAGGAGCCCAGCATGATGCCGTAGGTCAAGGCATCGCCCTTGACGACGTCGCGCGCGACGAGCGGCAAGAGCGCCAGGACGGCGCCGGCTGAGAAGCCGAAGGCCGCGCCCCTGACCAGCACCTTGCCGATATTGGGGGACATGGCGACATAGCGCAGGCCGGCCCCCATGGCCGCACCCAGCGACTCGCGCGGCAAGGTCGACACCGGCACATCCGGCTTCCAGCGGGCCATCACGATGATGAGGCCGATATAGCTCACCGCGTTCGCCGCGAAGGCGGCCGCGGCGCCCGTGGCCGCGACGATGATGCCGCCGATTGCCGGACCGACGCTACGTGTCAGGTTGAAGCCCATGGAGTTCAGCGCGACGGCCGCGGGCACCTTGTTGCGGGGGACCATGTCGCCGACGGACGCCTGCCAGGACGGGCTGTTGAGCGCCGTGCCGCTGTCGATCAGGAAGGTGAAGGCAAGCAGCGTCCAGGGCGTGATCAGGCCATACCAGGTGAACACGGTCAGAAGCACCGAAACGACCAGCATGAAGGTCTGCGCCACCAGCATCACCTTGCGCCGGTCGAAGCTGTCGGCGATGGCGCCGGCGACAAGCGCGAACAGCATGATCGGCAAGGTCGTCGAGGCCTGGACCAGGGCGACCTGATAGGGCGAGGTGGCGATCGTGGTCATCATCCAGGCGGCGCCGACGCCCTGGATCAGGCCACCGAAATTTGAAACGAGACTTGCCGACCAGACGGCGCGGAAAATGCCATGCCGGAACGGCGCCAGCGCCGAAACGCCTTCGCTATCCGGTTTCTCGTCAATCATGGATGGGTTCCTGCCAGAACGTGCTGATCCTTGCGGTTTCTCCGCATCGTTTGCCGAAACTATGGCATCGCGCCGCAAAGGGCGAACGTCATGCGCGCAAGATCATGGTCCAACAAGAGGATAGAGGAAGGCCAGCTTTGCTGCGAGGGCCGGGCTCGCCTTCGCGCAACACGCCTTGCATGCCCGCGGTGAAATCGGCCGATAGCCGGCGCCGGCTTTTCGAGCCATTACGTTCTGAAGCGGTTTTCCGCGACTTTCTTCAGAACCCGTTCTGGATGCGCTGGAAGATGACGTTGGTGAAGGCCGATATCTGGCCGCCAATGAACGGGCCGGTGAGCGCCACCACCAGCATGATGGCGACGATCTTCGGCACGAAGGTCAGGGTGATTTCCTGGATCTGCGTCAGCGCCTGGATGAGGGCGATGCCGATGCCGACCGCCATGGCGACCAGCACCACCGGAGCGGACGCGGTCAGCACCGTCCACACCGCGTACTGGACGATGTCGAGGGCGTCGGCTTCGTTCATGCGGGCGGCTGGCCTAGCTTGCCGGCTTGACCGACACGCCTGGGCCGACGGGGACCTTGGTGCCATCTTGCAGCACCGCGATCAGTCCGCTGCTGGCGAGCGTCACCGAAGCCACTATTCCGGTGGTCTTGCCGTCGGCCGAGGTGATCGAGCGGCCGATGATCGCATCGGCCTGCGACAGTGCGGAGGACTGCATGATCTGGTCGAGCTTGGTGTTGGACTGCACGGATTGCTCGACCTGCGAGAAGGTGGCGAGCTGGGCGACGTACTGCGTCGAATCCATCGGCTTGGTCGGATCCTGGTTCTTCATCTCGGCGATCAGAAGCTTCAGGAAGGACTGGTAGTCTACCGCCGTCTTGGAGGTCGACTTGGTGGTCGAATTGGCGCCAACCGGTATCGTCGTCGTCATGTCCACGGTCATCAGTAGCTTGCTCCCACGGCCAGCGGGCGCGGTGCGCCCGGAACATCGTCATTGCCGCCAAGCGCGCGGCGTTCGAGAGGATAGAGCGAACGGATCGCCTTCAATGCCTCGTAAATATGATCCTCGCCGACCATACGGTCGATCTGCTTCAGTGCGCCGCAGATCTCGGCATCCTCGAAACTTGCGATGAGCAACGGCAGCGAGCGGCGGAACATCTCGCGGGCGTCATCGGCGCCGGCCGGGTTGATCAGCATGACCTGCACGATGAAATAAAGCTGCCTGAGCGGCGTCGATGCCTGGTCGGCCTGGATCACATGACCTTCGAGCAGGAACTGCACGTCGTTCATCAGTTCGATGGTGACCTTGCGGTCGACGCGGATGACCGCCCCGTTGATGTAGATCTTCTCGTTGGGCTTCAGCGATATCTTCAGTGTGTTGGTCATTGAATGCCGTCGCGGATGATCTGGGACACTTCGATCAGCCCTTCGAAATTGTTGGTGCGGCCCTGGCGGATGTCCTCCGCCTCGCGCAGCAACCAAAGGCCGATGGAAATCAGGTTGGCACGCAATTCCTTGGGAAGCGCATTGTCGCTGGAGCCAAGATCCTCGACGAAGATTGTCCACACGCGGTTGGTGAAATTCAGCGCCTCGATCGCCTCCATCGAATCCTGGCCGGCCGTGGCGGCCGCCGACAGCATGTCGATCGAGCGGGTCAGGAGTTCGCGCTCACGGTCCTTTGCGTCCGAGACGGAGGTGCTTTGGACGTCGGCGTAGGAGAATTGGTACATCGTCGGCTCTACCGTTCCGCTGGAAGTTGTCAGGTCAGGTAATTCAACAGGCTGAGCTGCTGCAGGCGCGCTGTCAGGGCGAAGGACGTCTCGATATGCTGTGTCAGATCCGCGACTCTGGTGGCGGCCGTGGCCGGGTCGACGGCTTCGAGATCGAGGATATGGCGCTCGAACAGATCGATCTGTGTCTTCATGCGGTCGCTGGCATCGGAGACGCGTTTCTGCACGATGCCGGTCTCCGACTGGACCTGGGCGATGCCGCTCAGCGCCTCGCCGACCAGTGTCTGCGAGTGGGTGACGATGCTGTCCTTCGCCGCCCGGCTGATGTTGCTGGACATCAGGCTGGAGACCATTGCCGCGGCCATGGCGAGCTTCCTGATGCCGTCGCTGTTGGCGCTGGTCGAGGTCTCGGTGGTTTCGTTGAGCGCGATGCGGCTGACGATCTGCTGGTCGGTGGCGTTAGACATGTTGGTCTGCCAGCCGGCGCCGAGGAACTGCGGCGCAACGTCGTTGGTGATGAAATCGTCCATCTGGGCGGCGGTGATGTTGGCCGCGGCCGGATCGTTGGGCGTGAAGCCGAATTTGGCGACGAAGGAGGCGTCGAAGGCGGCCTTGGCCGGTGAGCCGGCGGCCGTGAAATCGTTGATCGGCTTGACGTCGGTGTTTGTGCCGGCAAACAAATATTCGCCGTTGACGCTGGTGTTGAGGATCGAGGTCAGCTGCTGGAGGGTCGTCTGGCCGGTCGACTGGGTCAGGCTGTTGGAGTTGTCGCCGGACGACGCGGTGGTCAGGGCGGACAGGAAGGTCTGCGCCACGCCGGAGAGCTGGGCGAGGGACGTCTGCGTCGACGCAAGCCTTGCGGTGACCAGCCCGTTGGAATCGACGATCACGTTCAGCCGGTCGAGGTCGCGCGAGAAAGTGACGGACTGGGCGGTGCGTCCGCCCAGTGCCAGGCCGACATCGGCGACCCTGCCGGTCGACGATTCTTTCGTGGCTTTGACGAGGTCGGCCTGCATGCGCATCTGTTGATAGCGCATGGCGTTGGTGAGGGCGGCCGAAGAGACTGAGGTCATGGATTATCCCACCGCGTTCAACAGGGCCGTCATCATGTCGTCGACGGTCTTCATCATCCGCGCCGATGCCTGATAGGTATGTTCGAGGTCGAGCATCAGCGACATTTCCTGGTCGACATTGACGCCGGTCGCATTGGATAGCGCCTCGGAGCTGCGCTGTGCCAGCGCTTCCTTCGCATCGGCTGCGGTCGAAGCCTGCTGGCGCATGCCCTGCAGCCAGCCGATCGAATTGGCAGCGTAGTCGGAAACGCTTGATGTTGCCGAAATGCCAGCGGCGGGGTCGAACGTCATCGGCTTGTCGAGCCGGTCGCCATAGGCAATCAGGAGACTGGAATAGGAAGGGCCGCCGGTGGTGTTGGCGACGTAGGCCGCGCCGTTGGCGCCGCCGTCGCGCAGCAATGTCGGATTGCCGCCGGCGCCCGGATCCATCGCCGCATTGATGCTGATCGTGCCGGCCAGTCCGTTGACCAGCGTGCCCGCAGCCGGCACCGCCGGCGCGCCGGACCAGGTGAACAGACCGGCGGCGTTGGGCATCGAGGGCGCGGTTTCGGCAAAGGCCGTGATCAGGCCGCGCGCGGTCTCGTCGAGCTGGCTCTGCATGGTCGAGGCGACGCCGTCGCGCAACTGCAGCAGGCCGGCGAGCTTGCCGCTGGCGGTGGTGTTGCCGCCGCTTCCCGCCGAGACCGGCACATTGTCGATATAGATGGTGTTGCCGGGGACGCCGGCGGCATAGCCGGCCGCCGGCGTGAAGCTTACCGTGCGCGGTATCGTCTCGAACAGCGTGGTGCCGTCACCCGTGGTGATGACCATGTCGTTGTCGCCGCGCGTGAAGGTCGATATCGGAACATAGTCCGCGATCTTCTTCAGCAGCGCGTCGCGCTGGTCGAGCGCATCGGAAACATCGGTGCCCGAACGGGTTCCGGAAATGACCGCCTGGTTGGCGTCCTGGAACTGGCCGAGCAGCGCGTTCAGGTCCTTGACCGCCGTGTCGATCTGGCCGTCGGTCTGGGTGCGGAAATCCTGAATGGCCTTGGAGCCTTCATTCAGGGAGCGCACGACCTGCTTGGCCGCGTCGATGACGCTCGAGCCGAGATTCTGGTTGGACGGCGAGGTGGCGTAGAGCTGCAGCGCCTGCTGCAGATTGGCGATTGCCGTCGAGGGCGAGGAGGCATTGTCGACGCCATTGACCGAAACGTCCAGCTGATCCATGCCGCTGTAGAGCGCGTTCTGGCCGCTATAGGCCGACAAGGCACCGAGATTCTGCCGGAAGAGCAGGTCGTTGGCGACGCGCTGGATATCAACCGAACGCGCGCCGGGCGCCGTGCTGGTGACGACGGCGATGCGGCGCGCATAGTCCGGATTGGAGGCGTCCGAGACGTTGCGCGTGACAACGCTGGTCTGACGCGCGGTACTCATAAGCGCAGATTGGGCGATGCTCAATGCGGAAGATAACGACATGCTGGTCTTTCACGGGCCGCGCCCGGTTTATCTCTTCAGGTTGACAAGGACGTCCATCAGGTCGGAACCGGTCTGGAAGACTTTCGAATTGGCGGTGTAGCTGCGCTGCGCCGCGATCATGTCGGTCAATTCCTCGGCGATATCGACGTTGGAATTCTCGAGCGCGCCGGAGATGATCGAACCGGCCTTGCCCTCATTGGCAAAGCCGACACGGATCGCGCCGGAGTCGGTGCCTTGCGCATAGACGTTGCCGGGCAGGGCCTTGAGTTGGTCCGGGCTTTGCACGTCGGCCAGTGGAATTTTATAGAGCGGCTTGGTGGAACCATCCTTGTACTGGGCGTAGATGGTGCCGTCCTTGCTGATCTGGACCTTGTCGATGGTGCTGGGTGCGTTGCCGTTGACCTGGGCGTCAGAAACCGTGAAGCCGGTGCCGAGCTGCGTCAGCTTCGACAGATCGAGATTGAGGCTCGCGCCGCCCGGCACGGTGAATGAAACGCTGGTGGTCGCGCCAGTGAGCTTGCCGGTCGTGGTGTCGAAGGTCAGGTTGGCCGTGCCGAGCGCGCCGCCGGTGTAGGGGAATGATGTTCCCGGCGTCGCCTTCGACTGATCGAAAACCGCGACCTGCCAGGTGCCGGTACCGGTGTTGGTGAAATAGACGTCGAGCAGCTTCTTGTTGCCGAGGTTGTCATAGGCGACCATCGACGATTTCGAGGTGTACTGCGCGGTGGCGGCGTTGGCACCTGGCAGGTTGGCGGCGACGACCGGCGTGGCACCTGCCGGCAGATTGCCGCTGTAAGTACCCAGGGTGCTCGGCGTCGCGGTTAGGCCCTGGTCGGAGATGACGACCGGCTGCAGACCCTCGAAGCCGTTCACCGTCGCCGCCGGCGTGCCATTGGCGTAGCTGTAGGCCATCAGCTGGAAACCGGCCGCGTTGACCAGCCTGCCCTGTGCGTCGGGAACGAAGGCGCCGGCGCGGGTCAGGAAAGGCGTGCCGCTCGGATCCTGGACGACGAAGAAACCATCGCCGCTGACGGCAAGGTCGGAGACAGAGGTCGTGTACTGCAGCACGCCCGGATCGCTCACTGCCTGCCGGATCGTCGTGGTGACGCCGCCGGAATTATAGGCGCCGCCCGTCGACGGCATGATCAGGGTCGAGAATTCGGCCGAGGACCGCTTGTAGCCGGTGGTATCGGAATTCGCGATGTTGTCGGCGGTTGTCGACAGGCGGTTGGCCTGGGCGTTCATGCCGGAAACGCCGGTCCGCATCATTCCGTAGAGGCTCATCGAGATGTCTCCGCAATATCCATGCCACTGGCGGCGAGGCTACGCGTCCTGTCTTGCGCGAGGCTGGCGCGGCGCGGCATCAGAAGACGAGCCGGTAGCCGAGGAAGCGTTTGGAATCGATCGGGTCGGTGCCCAGCTTCTCGCGCAGTTTCTTGCGCAGTTTGCTGATGTGGCTCTCCACCACGTTCTCCTCGACCTCTTCGTCGAAGATGCCATAGATGGCGTTGAAGACCTGGGTCTTGGTTACGCGCCGGCCGCGGTTGCTCGCCAGATATTCGAGGATGCGGCGTTCGCGGCGCGGCAGGGGCAGCGGCTGGCCGTCAATCTCGGGGTCGCGGCCGTCCATGAAGATGCGCATGGCGCCGATCTCGGTGTAGGCGACATCCTCATGGGCGCGCCGGCGGATGGCGGTGATGCGGGCCAGGATCTCTCTGATGTGGACGGGCTTGCGGATGACGTCGTCGACGCCGCTCTCGAACAACCGCAGCGTGTTTTCCAGGGAATGCTGCTCGCTGAGCGCAATGACAGGAGCGCCGGTGCGGTCGCGGATCTGGCGCGGAGAGATGGCGCCGTCGCGGCAGTCGCCGATCAGGAAGGCCCGCACCGATCGCAGGTCGGTGTCGGCGGCCGAGTTGACCCACTCGCCGAATTCGCCGGGCGCGAAGCCCGCGCAGGCGACGCCCTCGCGATCAAAAAGTGAATTGTATCCCTCAGTTACGAGCTCTCGCTCGTCAACGATCACGATCATCGGCCCCGCCTCCGAATCAACACATTTGCCCCGTGGGGAAAGGCCTAACCGTTGGCGGGAATCCTGAACAACCGTCATTTCTTGTAACTAGTTTCTTGGGAGTCTGGAATCGTGCCGGTTGCATTAGCGTGCAGCCAGATATGCTTACGGGGGGAAGTTCTGGGTAAGTCAAAACGGCAAGCCCTGAGCAGTGCCACGGGCGTATTAGGAGCAGAAGATACGCTTACGGGTTGCAGAAGGCGCGGGCGTTGGTTGTCCATTTGCCAAAACCGGCGGCAACCATATTGGCGATCACCCTGCAGACATAGACCTTCTGCGCCGGGTCGTTGTCGGGGCCGGCATGGTAGCGGGCAACGGCCATCGACCAGGTCTCGTGGCGGGCGTGGAGACTGGCCAGGAAACGCGCCGCATAATCGACGTTCTGGCGCGGGTCGAGCATGTCCTCGACGCTGCGGAAGTGCGAGGAATGATAGTGGTGGTTGATCTGCATGCAGCCGAGATCGATCAGCGTCTTGCCTTCGCGCCGGGCATTGGCGAAGGTGGCAAGCGCTTCGGCCCGGCTCCTTGGAAAGATCGCTTTTCCTTCTATATTCAAGGCGTTAGGCTGAAGGCTGCCCTTCTTGCCCGTCTCGGTCAGGCCGACGGCATAGAGGATGCCGGCGGGCACGCCATAGCGATCGGCGGCGCGCAGGATCTCGGGCTCGCAGGGATTGGTGGCGGCGAGGGCGCTGGTTGCGAGGCTAGATAAACATATCGCCGCCAGCGTGCTCGCGAGATGGCGAAGCGGCGCGGCCGCGGGCTTGCGCGTCATCATGATTACCCCTTGCGGACTGCTGGCCCGGTTGCTGGCCGCCGGCTCCACCGTTGCCGCCACTGGAGTTTCCGGGCTGAAAGGCGGATTGGTCGCGGCCAGGCGCGGCGGTAAGCGAGGCGGTCGCATCCGTCCGGGTTGCAACTGGAACTGCTACCGAAGGTTGCATGATGGTGACCTTATCAACCTCGAAACCCAGCCCGCGCAGCGACTTGACGATTGCCTCGCTGTCGCTGGAAAGCCGGCGGTAGGCGTCGTGTGTTTCGGGCTTCAATTCAATCGAGAGTTGTTCTCCCGAGAGGCGAAGATGGGCGGTGACCATGCCCAGCTCGGCCGGGTGAAGTTCGATCTTCAACACATGTGTCGGAACGGCAACAGAGCCGGCCATGTGGGTGGTCGCGGCGGCTGTCGAAAACGCCTGCTGCGGGCCAACATCGGCCGCTACGGCGTTGATTACGTTGAGTGCTGCCTGGCTCATCGGCGCCTGCGGCGGGGCGGGGAAGCTGCGCTCGGAAACCACGTCGACGCGCGCCTGGGCCGAGGGCTGTTTTCCTGGCTCCGACCGCAACGAGGACTGGACGTCGGCGATGGACTTCAGCTGTGGCGCCGCCTGCTTCTGTTCGACGCCCGGCACATCGGCGGTTGTCGTCTCGGGCAGCGGGCCGGCGGCGGTTGCATTGTCACGCCGTGGCGCGCCAGTGCCGGCGCTCGCGTCGCGGCCGGATTGGCCGTCGAGCTTCTTCAACGGCCCGTCGACGAGTGCGACCCGCTCGGGCTTCGGCATAGGTTCGAGGTCGTCTTGCCCAGCGACGGACGCCGCGCGATAGGCTTTCGACAGGAGCTGCCCGTCGAGCGCCGGTTCCTGTCCGGCCTCGCTTGCATCGGCTGACTTGGCCGATGTCGAGAAATGGCGCAGGTCATGAAACGCCATCAGCAAAGGCAGATGATCGTCGAGCGGCGTTGCACCGGCGTCGGTCGCCGGCTTTTCGGTATCGACGTCCTTGTCCGCCTCAACGCCCTTGTCGTCCTTCGTGGATTTCGCTGCCGTCGATCCGGTGGGCGTGGTCCTCGCCTTGCCGGTCGGCATCGGCTCGTCCTCGCCTGCCTGTGCCGCCAGGCCGGCGGCGAGCTTGCTCCAGCGCGGATCGCGCCCGCCTGCCTCGGTGGTTGGCTGCTTTTCCGCCTGGCCTGCGCGGCCATGCACCATCTTGCCGAAACCAGCATCATCCTTCTTGCCGGGGGCGGTCGGCTGCTCCGCCGTGCGCGCGGCGGTAAATCCTGGCAAGGCCGGGCCGAGGCTGGGGGTCATTTCGGGGCGGCTCCAAGCATCTGGTCGATCAGGTCGAGCTGTCGACGGGTTTTCATCATGGCGGCGTCGGTCGGATCGGTCGTGTCGGGACCGGCAGAAGTTGCCGGCGCCGATGCCGGCAGGACCGTCGCCGAATCGGCTGAAGGCGGCGGCGCGCTCGTCGCGGCCGCCGTCCTGTCGGATGGCTGGGATGGCGAGGCGGCGGGCTGTTCGGAGACTGCACCCTCGACGGGCGGCAATCCGGCCGCGTCGGCGGCCTGCGTGGCGGCGACCTCGGATTTGGGCTGCGGCGCTAGGGGTGCAGACGCCGGAGTTGTGGCCGGAAGGGAAGCAGGCGGCGCCACCACCTCACCGGCGATCGCCTGAGCGGCGTCGAGCAGGGCACGGTCACCGTCCGACAGTTTGCTGCGGTCGATCTTGCCGAGCTTGGTGCGCACATCCTCGATCGTACCGGAGGTCACCGTGGACAGGCTCGAGTAAAGCTCTGCGCGCGGATCGCCTTGGTTGGTGTTGCCGTCGCGGCCCTGCTCGGCCCGCGCGGAGGCAAAGGCCGACAATTCGCTGAGGCCGTCGATCGCGGCGCGGCGGGCGATGCGCAGATAGATCACCTTCTCGCGCTCGGGATCCATCATCGAGGTGATGTCGGCGAGCTTGTCCTGGCTGATCGACATATGCAGGGTGATGACGCCGGAGACGAAGGAATCGGCGAACTGACTGGCATAGGGCGAATAGAGGTAACGCTCGACATATTGGGTGGAGGCACGCGCGAACCGTGCCGCATCGCCTCGGCTCACGGCGATGCCGACCGAACGCCGCAGGGCCGCTTCCTCGACCAGTGTGCCGGGGCTGAGCAGCTTGGCCTCGTCGAGCAGCGTGAGCGCCATCACCGGGTCGTCCGTCGCCATCAGCGATCCTTTGACCAAGGCAAGAAAGGCGCCGAGGTCGCTGGGCAGCGTCATAGGATCGATTGGCCTCAGGACTTCGATCGCACTGGCGGGCCGGCCAACCAGATAGTTTATGACGCCCTTGGCGATTGAGAGGTCTTCGGCATCCACGGACTTGGCACGGGAAACCGCCGCCTCGACGGTCACCGGATTGCCGCCGCTCATGCCGTAGACCAGGAGTGCGCGAAAATTCTTGGGGTCCTTGAAGTCCTCCGCATCCGCTTCGCGCAAGCGGGTATCGATCATCTCGAGCAGCTTGGCCTGCATCGGCATCGCGGCGTGATCGCCGGCGGCGATGCGGTCCTGGACCAGCTGCAGCGAGCGCACCAGCTGGTAGGGCTGCAGCGTGTCCTGGGCGAAGCCGGCCGACGGATATCCGGCTGCCAGCAGCAACAGGCCCATCAGCCGGCTGGTGACGGCCGCCCGCTTCATCCGCCGGTCGCCATCAGGATCTCAATGCGGCGGTTGGCCGCCGACAGCGGATCGGCCGGATCCTTCGGCTGCCGGTCGGCGAAGCCGGCGACCTCGGTGATGCGGCGCTCGTCGACGCCGCCGCGCACGAGCATGTAGTAGGCGGAATGCGCGCGCGCCGTCGACAGCCGCCAATTGTCGTAGCTGGCGCTGCGGAAGGGGCGCGCATCAGTGTGGCCGTTGATGCTGATCGTGCCCTTCTGGCTGTTGACGATGCGGCCGATCTTTTCCATCGCCAGCACCAGTTCGCGGCTCGGCACCGCCGATCCAACTTCGAACATGCCGAAGTCGAGCTGGTCGGTGATCGAGATGACGACACCCTTGTCGGTGGCTTCGACCGAGACGCCGTCATGCAGCTTGTCGCCAGGCTTGAACGCTTCAGCCAGCTGCCGCTTGACGTCGGCCGCGGCCTTCACGGCAGCGGCGGTCGGCTGCTTTTCCCCGGCTTCAGGCGCGGTCGTCTCTTGCACGGCGGCCGCGGTATCCGCCTTGGCGGCAGCCACGGCCTTGCTCTCGCCCGTCTTGGCGTCACCGGCCTTGGCGCCGCTGGCCTTGGTTTCGCCGGCCTTGATTTCGCCGGCCTTGGCCATCGTCGCGGCGGCGTCCTTGCCATCCTCGGCCAGGGGCTCGAGTGGGGCTTCCTTGACGGGCGACGCCGGCGGCACGGCCTTGACCTTGGCGACCTGCGTTTCGGCGGCCTTGTCACCTGGTTTGAGCGGATCGCCCTCGATCTTGGGGCGCTGGGCACTCGCCTCGGCGGCGGGTGTGGCCACCTGCTGCGACCAGAAGTCCGGCTCGAAGGGATCCCTGTAGGACGCGCCGCCCGAGGCGCCCGTCGCCGGCCCGGCGCTTTGCGCGCCGCCGTCGCCCTTCTGGCTGACATTCTGCATGACGCCGGTGTCGGTGGCGATTTCGGAGAGCACGGCGTAGGGGTCGGCGAACAGATGCTCATCCGACTGTTCAGCCTTGTTCGGCTCCTGCTTGTCCTGCTTGCGGTTGGATGAGCCCGCCGCACCGATGCCGTCCTGTCCAGACTTTTTTGTCGCCTCCTGCGGGTCGTCGGTCGTCATCCCGACCGCGCGCGGCCCATTGCCGAGGTCCTCAAGGCCCTTGCGGCTCGACTCACGGTCGACGAGCTTGACCGGGTTGAAGTAGCTGGCGACGGCCGCCTTGGTCTGTTCGTTGGCGGCGTTGATTAGCCACATCACCAGGAAGAAGCACATCATGGCGGTCATGAAATCGGCAAAGGCGATCTTCCAGACGCCACCGTGATGGCCCTCGTCGTGGTCGTCATGACCCCGCCGCACGATGATGATCTCGTGCCTGCCGTGATCGGCCTCGGCGACACTCATGACAAGACCTCGGAAAGGGTGGCCGACCATTCGGCGATGCGTGTCTCGAACACGGCCTCGTCAATGGTCACGGTCAGGTCGAAACCTGGCGCCTCGATGAAGTCGAGATTTGCAATGCTTGGTCCAAGCGATGCCTTCAGCGTTTCGAACAGCGACAGTGGCCCACGGACGGCGATGCGCACCGCTTCGCCATCGCCGACGGCTTCGCGAACCGCTCCGGCGAGCGCTTCGAGCGAGCGCTTCTGCAGATCGTCGCTGACAATGCCGCCGATGATGCGTGCGACCGTGGCGGTGACAAGGTCCGTTACGCGCGCCTCCATGGCGTCGATGCGCAGCGAGACCGCCTTGCCGATGTCGCCGCCGAAGCTTTCGAGGAAAACCCTCGCTTCCTCAACATGCGCCTGGCGCTCCGCTTCCAGCGCAGCGTCGTGGGCGGCGACAAGCCGTTCCGTCAGCGCTGCTTCTGCCTGGGCAACCGCCTCGGCGATCAGCGTGCCGATATCGGCCTGCGGTGCGGATGCTTCCGGCCTGTGCTCGGATGCGGCCTGGGGCTGACTGACACGCTGCGCGCGCGTACCGAAATCAGGGAGAAGATCGAAAAGGGCTGCGGAGGCCATGGTTTACGCCGCGACTTCCTGGGCCGCCCATTTGCGCAGGATCTGCGCTGTGCGCTCCTCGTTGAGGTCTACCATGCGGGCAAGCCGCTCCTGTGGCGCCGGCCTGATCTTCTGGCGAAGATCATCGAGCGGATTGGTGCCCGGCCGCGAGCCGGGCAAGGCGCCGATGGCGGCACCCGCATCGACGGAAGCAGCCGCCTCGGGTGTCGGCAGCGACCGCTGGACTTCATCGAAATTCGGGCCTGGCAAAGCGGGCATCGCTTTTGCCGTCAGTGCGGCCGCCATCGGCCGCAAGCCGAAGAAGGCCACCAGGAACACCACGACGATGAAAGCGCCGGCGTTGATCAGCGTGCCGGCGTGCTGGCCGATGGAATCCAGCATTCCAGCCTGCGGGATCGCTTCGCCGTCGAGCCCGTCGATGAATTCGACCGCCGAGACGTCGATGACGTCGCCACGCTTGTCGTCGAGGCCGGTGGCCGACGTCACCATCTTCTGGATCTCGGCGACGCGCTTGGCGATCTGCTCCGGGGTAGCGTCCTTGCCCAGGATCGCCTTCAGCCGATCCTGGTTGACGACGACGGCGATCGACATCTTGGTGACGGTGTAGCCGTTGGAGACGGTGGCGATCTTCTTGGAGTTGATCTCGTAATTGGTGATCTCTTCCTTGCGGTCGTTCGCCGAGGTCGTTTGCGGACCCTCGGTGCTGGTCGCCTGGGTCTCCGGCAGGTTCTGCTCGACGCTGGCCGGGGTCGAGGCCTGCTTCTGGTTGCTGTTCTCATTGGCGCGCACCGACTGCACCGAGCGCTCGACGCGCGAGTTCGGATCGAAAATGGTTTCTTCCGTCTGGCGGGTGTCGGTGTTGACCTCGGCCTTGACGCTGGCGCGGAAATTGTCAGGGCCGAGGTATGGCGCCAGCGCGCGGCGGATGTTGTCGCCGATCTGCGCCTCGACCGTCTGCTCGACGCCGAGCGTGCGGGCCGCACTGGTGTTGGAGGGATCGTCGCCGGCGGCCAGCAGGTTGCCGTTGGAATCGAGCACCGTCACCTTGTCGGCCGACAGGCCAGGCACGGCGGCGGCGACCAGGTGGCGGATCGACTGGGCGCTCTTCTCTGCGTCGATGCCGGCATAGCGGATGACCACCGATGCCGAGGGCTGCTGTTCGTCGCGGCGGAAATTGGCGCGCTCGGACATGACGATGTGGACGCGAGCCGCCTTGATGCCCGATATGGACTGGATGGTGCGGGCAATCTCGCCTTCCAGCGCCCGCACACGGGTGATCTGCTGCATGAACGAGGTCAGGCCCATCGCCCCGACATTGTCGAACAGCTCGTAGCCGGCATTGGCGCTGGTCGGCAGACCCTTTTCGGCAAGCAGCATGCGCGCCTGTGCCGTGGTGCCGGCCGGCACCAGAACCGAGGTTCCGTCGGCGCCGACATCGAAGCCGATGCCCGCCTCGCCCAGCACCAGGCCGATCTGGTTCACGTCGGAGCGGTCGAGCCCGACATAGAGCGTGTCGTAGGCCGGGCGGTTGAGGTAGACCGAGGCGATGCCGATGACGCCCATCACCAGAACGGCGATGCCCGCCAGCATGGCGAGGCGCTTCACACCAAAACCGCGGAGATTCGAGATGATGCTCTGGATCTGTTCCGGCACGATAGAGCGACTCCCAGCATGATTGTCCGCCGGAACACTAGCCCTCGAAGCTTGTGCGAAAATGAAATCGGGCCGCGCTTGCGGCGCGGCCCGTGAATTGGAGGGAGGGGTATCTGTCGGCTACAGCCGGATTAGCCGTTCTTGAACAGCGACAGGATCGACTGCGAGGAGCTGTTGGCGATCGACAGCGACTGGATGCCGAGCTGCTGCTGGACCTGCAATGCCTGCAGGCGGGTCGATTCCTTGTTCATGTCGGCATCGACGAGCTGACCGACGCCGCGGTCGATGGAGTCCATCAGGCTCTGCGTGAAGGTCTTCTGCAGGTCGATGGAGCTCTTGGCGGCGCCGAGGATGGTGGCCTGGTCGGTCAGCTGGCTCATGACCTTGTCGATCTTGCCGATCATCTGGGTGATGATGTCGTCGGTCACTCCCGCCGCCGTGATGTCGAGATTGAAGGCGGAAACATTGTCAATCCTGGGGACCACCGCGCCCGCGGCCGTCTGGCCAGCGGTGTTGGCGGCGATGTCCGTGCCACCGCCAGCGATCGTAGCCGCATAGGCTGTGTCGTACAGGTTCTGGGCGGCCGCTGTCGCGTATACGGACGTCTGGCGGTCGAGCGTGCCCTGGTTCTTGACGGCGGTGGCAAGACCGTTGTCGAACAGTTTCGTGCTCTCGACATCGATGTCGATCGTTCCGAGCGAGATGGCGCCGGAGGAGGAGCGGTTGAAGGACGCGACGATCTTGGCGTCGGCCTGAACGCCGTCATTGGGGGCAGCGACCTGCGTTGACGTCACCGAAAGGTAGTTCGAGCCCGAGAAGGTGGCGGCATCGGCAAAGGACTTCATCTGCGCCTGAAGCGTGGTGATTTCCGTCTGTGTCTTTGCCTTTGCGGCAGCTGTCTGGCCAATGGTGGAGAGCAGCTTGGTCTTGAGCTGGCCGATCGACGTCAGAACATTGTTCATGCCGGTATAGGCGGTGTCGACTTTCGAGGCGCCGAGGCCGAGCGCGTCCTGCACCGTCGACAAGGCTGCGTTGTCGGAGCGCATCGTCGTGGCGATCGACCAGTAGGCGGCGTTGTCGGAGGCCTCGGAGACCCTGTAGCCCGTCGAGATTCGCGACTGTGTCTGCTCAAGCGATTTGTTGGTGGCGTTGAGGCTTTGAAGTGCGGTCAACGCCGCGGCGTTTGTCATGATGCTCGCCAAGAAACTCGCTCCTTTTTCCCAGGCCGGTCTTTCTCAAAAACCGGCATTGCCCTCGCGAGCCGCTGGCCCGCCCGTCGATTGCCGTCGCCCCGACCGGGCCGATTCGCCAATCCGTTGTAAGCTTTGGTTAACCATGACTAGCGCGTTATGGTTAACGGCCTGTTAAAGGCTCGCTTTCGAGGGTTAAGAAACGAGGGTTGCGCGGGGCTGGAGCAAACGCAAAACGGGCCGCGCTTTTGGCGCGGCCCGTTTTCTTGGTTGGTCGGTGTAGAGCGATCAGCCGCGGAAGAGCGACAGGATCGACTGCGACGAGCCGTTGGCGATCGACAGCGCCTGGACGCCGAGCTGCTGCTGGACCTGCAGCGCCTGGAGGCGGGTCGATTCCTTGTTCATGTCGGCATCGACCAGCTGGCCAACGCCGCGGTCGATGGAGTCCATCAGGCTCTGCGTGAAGGTCTTCTGCAGGTCGATGGAGCTCTTGGCGGCGCCGAGCTTGGTGGCGGCGGTCGTCATGTCCTTGAGCGCGGCGTCGACGACGGTCATCATCTGCGAGATCTGAGCGTCGCTGGCGGCCGTGGTGCCCGAGAAGATTTTCAGCGAGGCGACCGAATAGGTATCGCCGGCAGCGGGAGCGGCACCAAGGGTCGGGTTCTGTGCCGTGGTGGTTGCAGCGCCAGTGGTGCCGAGGCGGGCCGTATCCAGAAGGCCCTTGGCGGTCGGCGCGGCGCCGGAGTCATAGAGCTTGATGCTTTCCACGTTGACATCGATCGTCGAGAGCGAAACCGCGCCGGTCGAGCTGCGGTTGAAGGCCGAGACGATCTTGACGTCGGCGGCCGTGCCCGTGGCGGTGGACACCGACAGCATGTTGGTGCCGGAGAAGGTGGCGGAGTCGGCGTAACCCTTCAGCTGCTGCTGCAGAGCGGCGATTTCGACCTGGGTCTTTTCCTTCGCGGCATCGGTCTGACCGTAGGACGCGGTCAGCTTCTGCTGGATCGCATTGATGGTGGTGATCGCGCTGTTCATGCCGGTGTAGGCGGTGTCGACCTTCGAGGCGCCGAGGCCGAGCGAGTCCGAAACGGTGGACATGGCCTGGTTGTCGGAACGCATCGTGGTGGCGATCGACCAATAGGCGGCGTTGTCCGAAGCCTGGGAGACGCGGTAGCCCGTCGAGATGCGGGCCTGGGTGGTGGAGAGGTTGTTCTGGGTGGCGTTAAGGCTCTGCAGGGCCGTCAATGCGGCGCTGTTGGTCATGATACTGGCCATGGCTACTCGTACCTTGTTTTTACAGGTGTTTTTTTGACATACCGGCTTTTCCGGTATGACGGAGCGGCATCATGCCAATGATCGTCGAGAGATCACCCGCCATCTGCGAGCGACTATGGCGGCGAGTTCCTACCAAAGGGCTAAATCGGACGGTTAATCGAAAATAATTCGAGAAAAAATCGACGATGTCCGGCGCACTGCCCGGTCCTGTCGGGCAGACGCGGCCTCGGGCCGGAGAGCAGGGTCAGGTGAAGGAGCGCACCAGGCTGCCGACGAGCAGGTTCCAGCCGTCGATCAGGACAAAGAACAGGATCTTGAACGGCAGCGAGACAACGGTGGGCGGCAGCATCATCATGCCCATCGCCATGGTGATGGTGGCGACGATCAGGTCGATGACCAGGAAGGGCAGCACGATCAGGAAGCCGATCTCGAAGCCGCGGCGGATCTCGGAGATCATGAAGGCGGGCACCAGGATGCGCAGGTCGACCGTCTCCTTGGCGACGACCTGGCCGCGCTCGCGCGCGAGGTCGGCGAAAAGGTCGAAATCCTTGTCGCGCACATTGTGCAGCATGAAGGTGCGGAACGGATCCGAGATCTTCTCGAAGGCCTCGGTCTGGCTGATCTGGTTGTCCATCAGCGGCTTGACGCCGGTGTTCCAGGCCTGATCGAACGTCGGCGCCATGACGTAGAAGGTCATGAACAGCGACAGCGAAATGAGGATGAGGTTCGCCGGCGTCGACTGCAGGCCGATGCCGGCGCGCAGGATCGAGAAGGCGATGACGAAACGGGTGAAGCTCGTCACCATGATCAGCAGCCCGGGCGCCACCGACAGCACGGTCAGCAGGCCGAACATCTGGATGATGTAGCCGACGGTGGTACCGTCGGCCTTTCCGATGCCGCCCAGGTCCAGCTGCTGCGCCGCCGCGACGGAGGTGGCGGCGCCGATCAGCGCCGCGGCGAGAAGGAACTTCTTCATTCGAGCAGCAATGTCCTGATGAGAACCTGTTTGGCGTGCCCCTGGCTGCGGATCGAGGCGCGTTCCTCGATATCGGCTTTCAGGTGCTGGTAACCGCTGGCGCCCTCGACCTGATGCATCTTCAGCGTACGCACGAAGGCCAGAAGGTCCTGATGGATGTCCTCCGTCATCGCCGGCGGCTGCGGCGCGTCGTAGACCACGGATGCTTCCATCCGGATCCAGGTGTCGGCGGGTGAGGCGATATTCGTGGTGATCGGCGGCAGCGCGACAAGCGTCGGCCCCGTGCCAGGCTGTTGCGCAGCAGAGGGTTCGGCAACCTTGCCCGCATTTTCAGGAGCAGCCGGCACCGATGGCGGTGCGCCGGCGCCCTTGAGATAACCTCCGGACATCCAGCCCATGCCGATGGCGGCGACCGTCACCACCAGCAGCATGGCGCCCTGAACCACAAGGGATGGACCCTTGCGAGGCTGGAGTTGTTCGACATTGGCCACGGCGCTCTGTTCTCCAATCCCTAGAACGGAAGAACCTGGTCGAGGATCTGCTGGCCGTAGGCCGGCTGCTGGATCTCGGTGATGCGGCCGCGCCCGCCATAGGAAATGCGCGCCTCGGCGATCCGTTCGTAGGGGATCGTGTTCTCGGCGCCGATATCGGCCGGCCGCACGATGCCGGCGATGGTCAGCACCCTCAGTTCGGCGTTGACGCGCACTTCCTGCGACCCCGTGATCATCAGATTGCCGTTCGGCAAGACATCGGTGACGATCGCCGCGACATTGAGTTCAAGCGTTTCCGATCGTTTGATCTCGCCATCGGCCGTCGTGTCCGTTGCGGAGTTGAGCGTGCCGGCGCCCTTGCCGGCGGTGCTCCACTTGTCCCATTGCGCGCTGAGGTCGAAGCCGAGCTTGCGGTTGGCGGTGCGGCTCCTGTCGTTCTGGTTCTTGAAATTGGCGCGGTCGTTGACCTTGATCGTGACGGTCAGGATGTCGCCCTGCGAGAGCGCCCGGGGATCGGTGAAGAGGCGGCTCTGGCGATCGTCCCACAGCGAGAACTTTTTCACCGGTGCCCGAGGCGGCTCGGGGTATCTGTACAGGGAAGACGTGTTGCCGCCGTCAATGCCCGAGCCGACCGGCGACAGCGACGGTTCCTTGCCGACTTCCCTGAGGTTGGTGCCGCAGCCGGACAGGGCTGCCACCGCGCACAGGATGAGCGTTCTGCGGATCATGACGGATCTACCCTTCGGGCTGCGCTGGCCATGATGCCGGTGAGAGTCGCCGCCGCCTTCTGGTCCATTTCGTTGAGAATGACGCCGGCCTTGCGTGAATCGAGCTTCATCAGGATGGCCGCGGCCAGGTCGGCGTTGACGATCGCCAGGCGTTCGGCCGCCGCATCGGGCTTCATGCCGGCATAGATCTTGACGACGCCGTCCTCGGCCCGGGCCAGGAACACTTCACGCCGCTTCAGCCAGGTCTCGTATTCGGCCTTCTTCGCGTCCAGCGCTTTCATGCGCTCGTCGATGCCGGCCTGCAGCTGCTTCAGTTCCTCGGCCTGCAAGGCGTAGCGGCGGTCGCGGGCGGCGTCGGCGATGTTGGAGCAGAAGCGCTCGATCTCGCTCTGGTCGGGCGCCTTCTCCCGCGCCAATTGCTGCGGCGCCACCGCGGGCTGCGCTCCGGGCAGAACCTGGCGAACGACATCCTCGCCATGTGCGCCGCCACTGGCAACGGCCATGGCCGCGAGAGCCGCGGCCGCGAACAGGATTGCGCGGCAGGAGCGTCTTTCGTGGGATAGAAGGGAGGGGATCATCGGCATCGCCTATTGGAGGACCAGATCGGCTTGCAGGGCGCCGGCCGACTTGATGCCTTGCAGGATGGCAATGATACCGTCCGGCTTGACGCCGAGGCGGTTGAGGCCGGAAACGAGGGTTTGCAGGTCGGGTCCGTCGAGCACCGCGACGCGGGCATCGGGCCGGCTGGCGTCGATGGCGGTGAACGGCTCGACAGCGGTTTCGCCCTTGGAGAAAGGTTCCGGCTGCACGATGCGCGGCGCTTCGGTGATGCGCACCGTGAGCGTGCCGTGGCTGATGGCGACGCGCGAGATCTTGACGTCGTTGCCGATTACGATGGTGCCGGTGCGCTCGTCGATGACGACGCGGGCCGGCGTATCGGATTCGACCACCAGGTTTTCGATCTCGGCATAGAAGCGCGCGGCCGAAACGCCCTTTGGCCTTCTGATCTGCACGGTGCGAGAATCGCGCTCACCCGCGACGCGCATGCCGAAGCGCTGGCTGGTATAGTCGTTGATCGCGTCGGCGATGCGGATGGCGGTCGAGAAATCGGGATTGCGCAATTGCAGCGTCAGCGTCGACTGGTCGTCGAACTCGGCCTTCACCGAACGCTCGACGATGGCGCCGTTCGGCACCCGGCCGGCGGTCGGCACGCCTTGCGTCAATTGTTCGGCCTGGCCCTTGGCGGTGAAGCCGGAAACGATGACCGCGCCCTGACCGACAGCATAGATCTCGCCGTCCGCCGCCTTCAGCGGCGTCATGATCAGCGTGCCGCCGGCAAGCGAGGTGGCGTCGCCCATAGAGGAGACGTCGATGTCGATGCGGGCGCCCGATTGCACATAGGGGGGCATGTTGGCGGTGACGATGACGGCGGCGACGTTCTTGGCGCGCGCGCGGCCGCCTTCGGTGGCGATGCCGAGATTTTCGAGCATGGCGCGGATCGACTGCTCGGTGAACGGCGAATTGCGCAGACTGTCACCCGAGCCGGCGAGGCCGATGACCAGGCCGTAGCCGACCAGCTGGTTGTCGCGCGAACTCTGCAGCTGGGCGATGTCCTTGATGCGCGAGGCGACCTGGCCAGGCGGCAGCGAGCTCGGTCCGGGCGAAACGCGGAACATGCGGGTGGTGGTCGCCGGATCATATTCCGGATCGTCGTAGACGCCGCCGTTCTTGGCGGCGAGTTCGCGCTTGGCCTTGGGTGTCAGGCCGTCGGCCAGCGCTGGCTGCAGGCCCAGCGTGGCAGCAAGCAGAAGGGCAAGCGGGCGCATCATGAAGCGCTGACCTGGATGGTTCCGTCGGCCATCACCGTGCCGGAGAGGATCTTGCCGCTATCGCTGTTGCGAACCTTGATGAGGTCGCCAGCTGAACCTGGCTGCAAGGTTACCGCGGTGGCCGATATCGTCAGTCCGCCGGCGATGAAGAAGACCTGCACGGCTGCACCCTGTTCGACCAGCCAGGCCTCGCGGATGGCGGCGGCCGGGATGTAGCGACCGGGCAGCAGCGTGCGCTTGGCGATCTTGCCCTGAAGCTCTTCGGCGCGGGTCGCCATCGCATCGGGCTTGTGTTTGCCCGCGATGAGGGTCACCTGTTTCAGGGCGGCGAGTTCGATGGTCTCGCCGGGGTAGATGACGCGACTGGGGATCAGCACGACTTCGCCGGCAGGCTGATTGCCGGCGATCTGCGTTGCCGACTGATTTGTCGATTGATTTGCCGATTCCTGGGCGAAAGCCGGCAAGCCACCGACTACCAGCGCAAGGATCAGCGCGGTGCGGCGGAATGCGGAGCAGGAGATCGGCATGGCCATCATCCCTTACCTGATGTTCTTGGAGACGACCGAGGCCATGTCGTCGGCGGCCTGGATCACCTTGGAATTCATCTCATAGGCGCGCTGCGCCGAGATCAGCTCGGTGATTTCCTTGACCGGGTCGACGTTGGAGGCCTCGAGATAGCCCTGCTGGATGGTGGCGAAGCCGGGATCGCCGGGCACGCCGGCATTGGCCGGGCCGGAGGCGGTCGTTTCCTGGAACAGATTGTCGCCGAGCGGCGCGAGGCCCGCCTCGTTGGCGAAGTTGACGATCTGGAGCTGGCCGAGATTCTGCAGGTCGGTCTGGCCGTCGATGCGGGCAAACACCTGACCGGTCTTATTGACGATCACCTCGACCGCGTCGGTCGGCACGGTGATCGCCGGAATGACATTGGCGCCATCCACCGTCACCAGCTGGCCGGTGGCGTTGGTGTTGAAGGCGCCGGCGCGGGTGTAGAGCGTGCCGCCATCGGCGCCCTCGATCTGGAACCAGCCCCTGCCGGTCAGCGCCATGTCGAAACTGTTGCCGGTGCTGGTCAGTTCGCCCTGGGTGTGCACGTTGCGCACGGCCGTCGTCTTGACGCCGAGACCGATCGAAACGCCTTCCGGCACCAGCGAGGCGTTGGATCGGTTGGGTACGCCTTGCGTGCGGTCAACCTGGTAGAGCAGGTCGGAGAATTCGGCGCGCGCCCGCTTGTAGCCGGTGGTGTTGATGTTGGCGATGTTGTTGGCGATGACTTCCAGATTTGTCTGCTGGGCATTCATGCCGGTGGCGGCGATGGAAAGTGCTTTCATGACCTATTCCTCAGATACCCATGCGACTGACTTCGAGGTAGGCCGAAACGACCTTGTCGCGGATGGCGACGGCGGTCTGAAGCGCCTGCTGCGCGCTCATCACGGCATCGACGACCTGGCGTGTGTCGGCATCGCCCTTGAGCGCCTGGAGCGACACCTGTTCGGCATTCTGCAGCGTGTTGACGGTCTTGGAGGCTGCCTGGCTCACCGCTTCGGCAAAGGAGGTGCCAAGGTTGCCTGATGTCGCCGGCGCGACACCGCCCTGAAGCAGGTCGGTCGCCGTATCGCCCAGCCCGGGCTTCAGGTTGAGCGCGCCGATGCCGTTCACGATCATTGGTTCCTCATCAGGTCGATGGTCATTGAAATGAGGTCGCGCGCCTGCTTCACGACTTGCAGGTTGGCCTCGTAGGAGCGGTTGGCCTCGGTCATGTCGGCCATTTCGATCAGCGCGTTGACATTGGGCATCTTGACGTAGCCCTTCTCGTCGGCGGCCTCGTTGCCAGGCTGGAATTCGACGGGGAAGACACTTGGATCGCGGTCGATCGAGTTCACTTCAACCGTTGAGGCGCCGGACGCCCGGTCAAGCTCGGAGACGAAGCTGATGGTCTTGCGGCGATAGGGGTCAGCGCCGGGCGTCGTGCCGGTCGACTGGGCATTGGCGAGGTTTTCAGAGACCACGCGCAGGCGCTCGGACTGGGCGCCGAGGCCGGATGCTGCGACTTTCAGGGCTGCGGTCAGTGCGTCCATGTCAGCTCTTCACCGCCATCATCATCATCGAGTGGAAAGCCTTGACGATAGCCGTGTTGAGCTCGAAGGAACGGCGCACCTCGCCAGCCTTGAGAAGCTGGTCCTCAAGCACGACGGTGTTCTTGGACGGCATGACCACGCCGTCATCTTCCTGCGGCTTGATGGTGAAGCCGGCATTGGTCGCCGCGCTGCCGAGATGGCCGGCCTCGGTGGTCTGCAACGACACAGCCGTGCGGTCGAGCACCTTCTCGAAGGGCTCGACATCGTTTGCCGTGTAGCCCGGCGTGTTGGCGTTGGCGATGTTGCCGGCGATCGCCGACTGGCGCACGGAAAGCCACTGCGCTTGCTTGGCGGCGAGATCGAAAAGGGAAACGGGCTCCATGGGAATCTCCGGGCATGTGCCCAAAGACTAGGCCGCCAGTCTTGCGCGGACCTTGCGGGCAGCCGCTACCTGGAAAGCTGGATCAGCTGGTTGGTGCTGGTCAGCATGACCCATTTGCCGTTGCGCTGCTCGATCGACGACACGGTGCTAGAGTCCGGCAGTATCGAGCCGCGCTGGACGATCCACAGGCCGGTGTCGTCCTCGATCATGGCACGGCCGTTGGCGACATGGACCATGCGGAATTTCGCGACATCGGCCGGGAAGGGCTGGTCGCCGGGCGGCTGCGCCGGGGTGGCGTCATCCTGCACCGTCCCGGTGGCGAGCAGGTCGATGCTGGTGTTGGGAAGGTCCTTGGCCGTCAGCGGCGCGCTGCGCGAGGTCACCACGCCGCCACCCTCGCGTCCCGAATTGGTGCCGGTGCCGCCAAACTTGATCGCCTGAACGCCGAACTGCTCCTGGTTGAAGAAGATATACCAGGGAAACAGGGCGCAGATCAGGCCGAGCGTGACGCCGAGCGCGGCGATGACGAAGTCGCTGCGCCGGTCCGCCTTCTTGCTTAATTTTGGAAATTGCGCCTTTGGCGGTTGCGGCCATTCGGTGACGGGAAACAGGCCATCGATCAGCGATTCGCGGCTTGCCTGCGTGATCTCGGCGGCCTCGACGCGGGGAACCACGGGCGCGGCAGCCCGAGCGACAGGTTCGGATCGGGGCAGGACCGGCTTGACGGCTCTGGCCAGAACAGCCGCGGTCTTGGCTGCGATGGCGCTGGCGGCCTTTGCCTTGGCCCTCCTCTCCTCCTCGGCTTGAGCCTCCTCGGCGGCGTTCGCCGCGGCGATCATCTCATTCAGGATGCGCTCGGTGTATTGGCGTTCAGTCTCCTGATTCGGCATTCAGCTTTCCCTTGAGATGGCGGGCGAGATCGGAGAACGGATCGGCTGACGGGCGGTCCCTGGGCGATTGCGTCAGCGCCTCGTAGATCAGCGGCACCTGGCGCACGGCGATGTCGAGCTCGGCGTCGGCGCCACCCTGATAGGCGCCGAGCAGGCGGATGTCGCGCGTGTCCTCGAAGCGTGCGATCATCGACTTCAGCCGCGTCACCAAAGCGCGCTGTTCGACGCTCCAGGCCTTGCCGGCCAGGCGCGATATGGATGACAGGGGATTGACCGGCGGATAGCGACCCTGTTCGGCGATCGCGCGGTCGAGCACGACATGGCCGTCGAGGATGCCGCGCACGGAATCGGCGACCGGATCATTGTGGTCGTCGCCGTCGACCAGCACGGAAATGATGGCGGTAATCGACCCCTTGCCTTCGGCCCCCGGTCCGGCGCGCTCGAGCAATTTGGGAAGTTCGGTGAATACCGAGGCGGGATAACCGCGGGCGACCGGCGGCTCGCCGGTTCCCGTCGCCACCTCACGCAAGGCATGGGCGAAGCGGGTGATCGAATCCAGCACCAACAGCACGCGGTGGCCCTGGTCGCGAAAGTGCTCGGCGACCCTCATGGCGGTGTCGGGCGCGCGCCGGCGCATCATGGCGCTCTCGTCGCTGGTGGCGACGACGGCCACGGTCTTGGCCATGCTGTCGCCGATTGTGTCCTCGAGGAATTCGCGGACCTCGCGGCCGCGTTCGCCGATCAGCGCAACGACGACGGTGTCGAACGCGTCGGCGCCGGCGAGCATGGCGAGCAGCGTCGACTTGCCGACGCCCGAACCCGCAAAGACGCCCATGCGCTGACCGAAGCACAGCGGCGTGAAGATGTCGATGACCTTGACGCCGGTCATGAAGGCGGTACCGACGCGCTGCCGCGCCATGGCGCCTGGCGTCGTGGCGCCGCCCGACAGGTCTTCGCCCCTGATCAGCGGCGCACCGCCATCGATCGCCCGGGTGAGCGCGTCGATGGTGCGGCCGCGCCATGAATCATGCGGCGCCACCGCGAGTGGACCCCTGCGGAACACCGCATCGCCGATACCGGCATCGGCGCTGCGTTCGAAGGGGGCGACGACGACTTCGTCGCGGCTGATCTTGACGATCTCGCCGCGGCGCGCGCCGGACTGGCCGCGCTGCTCGACGATGTCGCCCAGCCTGGCGAAATCGGAAAGGCCGCGCACCTTGTAGTGCGTGGACGTGACTTCGGTGACGAGACCGCCACGCTTGACCAGCCCGTCGGTGTTGCTGAAACGCCGAATTACCCGTTCCAGTGCGGCGAGCCGATCTTCGGGCGCCGGTGGGAGCTGCCTTTCGGGTGCACGGATGGAGGACCGGTCGAGCGACATGCTACGACTTCGAGCCGAGCGTCTTGATCGCCTCGTCGGTGGAAGAATCCGTTTGACGCATCAGCGCGGCGGTGTTCTCGAAGGCGCGCTGGACCATGATCAGGCGGGTCATCTCCAGCACCGGATTGACGTTGGATTCTTCGACGAAACCCTGCGCGATACCGACATCGGAGCGGTCGGTGACCGGCTCGGGGGTGCGCGCCGGCACGATGCCGGAATTGCCGTAGCGCACGAAATTCTCGCCCGGGTCGAAATTGTAAAGGCCGATCGAGCCGACAAGCTGGTCGTTCTGGCGCAGCGAGCCGTCGGCGCCGGCCTTGGGCGGACCGTTTCGGGGGTCGAGCTGGATCGGCGCGCCGCCGGCGTCGAGCACCGGATGGCCTTCGATCGACATGAGTTCGCCATTCTCGTTCATCGAGAAGCGGCCGTCGCGCGTCATGACGGTGCCGGCCGGTGTGTCGATGGCGAACCAGGCGTCACCCTGGATGGCGAAATCGAACGGATTGCCGGTCTCGGTCAGCGAACCGTGGGCGCCCGAAAGATAGGTCTTGCCCGACGAGGCGAAGGACACCGATTTCTGCCCGGTGCCCGACACCATGTCCTCGAATTTCACGCCGGTGGCGCGAAAGCCGACAGTGTTGGCGTTGGCGACATTGTCGGCGATGGTGTCGAGCCGGCGTTCGAGCGCCATCTGCGCGGATAGGGCGACGTAGAGACTGTCCTGCATGATCAGAACTTCAACTTCTGCATGGCCATCATCAGGTCGGTGGAGATGCCCGCCGTGACCGGCTGGGCAAAGAGCACGCTGACTGACGTCACGGCCGTCGAGGTCGGATTGTTGATCTCGTACATGCTGGTGAAGCGGGTCAGGAACTTGCCGAGTTTCACGGGGTCGGTGAAATCCGAGATGTCGAGCTTCTGTTCGAAGAGCTGCGCCTGCTTGTCGATGTCGGCGGTGGCGAAGGAATCGGGGAGCCCGAGCGCGGTGCGCACGACACTGGCAAGGGCCGTATCGGCCAGCACGTCGTACCAGCTGGTGATGTCGGGCGCCTTGCGCTGGAAGTAAAGCGCCAGCCGCACGCCCTCATTGGTCTTGCCGGCATCCTCCTCCAGCGTCTGGCGCATATACTTGTCGACAGTCGGCTGCTGCGCCGGATTGATGGTGGTTGCGGCTTCGCCGTACTGCTCGAAGTTGAAGGCCGAGGCCAATGCCGCGTAGGCCGGGTTCGTCTGCTTGTTGGCGACGCTGTTGGGGTCGCGCACGCCACCCTGCAGAACCTGTTTGATGAGGTCCTTATTCTCCGTCGCCGAATCGAGACCGAACGCGGCCAGCGCGTAGGTGTAGAGCCGGCTGTTCGACATCAGGTCGTCGACCGATTTCACCTTGGTGATGTTGGCGAGGTAGTAGGTCGTCTCGCCCTTCACATAGTCCGAATTCGGATCAAGGCCGGCGATCGTCGCCTGCGTGGCGTAATTCTTCGTCACCAGCTGCTGCGCCTTGTTGTAGATGGTGGCGTTGGCGCCATTGGCGGCGAAGTTGAAGGCGCTGACGAACTGGGCGTAGCGCTTGTCGGTCAACTTGTTGGCGAAACTGTTAGGGTCGGTGACGCCTTCCTTGAGCGCCTTGACCATGAAGGCCTTGGCGTAGTCCATGTCCTCCAGCCCGTAGGCCTTCATGGCATATTTGAACAGCCGGTCATTTTTGACGAAATCGTCGATCGATTTCACCTTGGTTATGTTGGCCAGGTAATATTTGGTATCGCGATCGACAGTCGGCTGCTGCTCGATGCGGTCGATCGACTTGTTGATGTCCCTGGTGATCAACTGGTAGCTGGTAAAGGTATTGAGCAACGTCATGCCTCCGGCCGAAGCTTAGTGTCGCGACAGTAACCTCACTTCCTTGCGCGAAACTGAATCGCCCAACATTCGGTTCCGTGGCGGCCCGGATTCAAGCCTCACACAAGGCACGGGGACTATCCCTTGGATCTGTCGTGAAATGCGGAAGGACCTGTCGTGGGCATTCTGATTGGACTTGTGGTGACGCTCGGCTGCGTCCTTGGCGGCTTCATGGCCATGGGCGGGCATCTGCACGTGCTGGTCCAGCCATGGGAAGCCGTGGTCATCTGTGGCGCAGCACTGGGCACTTTCCTGGTCGCCAACCCGATGAAGACGGTCAAGGATACCGGCAGGGGTATTATCGAGGCCTTCAAGCAGGCGGTGCCGAAGGAACAGGATTACCTGGAAACGCTCGGCGTGCTGCACAGCCTGATGCGCGAATTGCGCTCGAAGTCGCGCAGCGAGGTCGAGGCGCATATCGACAATCCGGAAGAATCAGCCATCTTCCAGGCCTTTCCGACGGTGCTCAAGAATCACGATCTGATGAATTTCATCTGCGACTACTGCCGCATCATCATCATCGGCAATGCCCGCTCGCACGAGATCGAGGCGCTGATGGACGAGGAGATCCAGACCATCAAGTCCGACAAGATGAAGGCCTATCACGCGATGGTCGCGGTCGGCGACGGCCTGCCGGCGCTGGGCATCGTCGCCGCCGTGCTTGGCGTGGTCAAGGCGATGGGCGCACTCGACCAGTCGCCGGAAATCCTCGGCGGCCTGATCGGCGCGGCGCTTGTCGGCACCTTCCTCGGCATCTTCCTGTCCTACGCCGTGGTCGGGCCTGTCGCCACCAAGATCAAGACGGTGCGCGAGAAGAAGAACCGCCTCTACATCATCGTCAAGCAGACGCTGCTCGCCTACATGAACGGCGCGCTGCCGCAGGTGGCGATCGAATTCGGCCGCAAGACCATTTCGTCCTATGAGCGGCCGACCATCGACGCCGTCGAGCAGAGCACGATGAACACCGGCAGCGCCGAGAAGAAGGCCGCTTGAGCGATGCACGACAGATCGGTGCCGACACGGTCATGACCAGCCCAGGCAGCCCTGCGCAAGCGCGCTCGCTGATCATCGAGCGCCTGGTCGGCGACAGCGGCGAGGCCGATCAGGTCATCGATGCCGGCCGCGCCATGGCCGAACGCGCCGTGCCGCTGCTGCAGAAGGGCCTTTCGGGCGAACTCGGCGTTCCCGTCATCGTCGACCTCAAGGCCGTCGAGGTCAGCCGCGTCCCCGAGGCGCGTTCGCGCGCCGGCGACAATTTCGCCATGACAGTCGTTGGTTCGCCTGCATCCTCGGATGCGATGACGCTCGTCATCGACGCTGCCGCGATCGCGATCATGGTCTCGACGCTGTTTGGCGGCGATCCGGATATGCCGGCGTCGCCGATCGAGCGCGACCTGTCGCCGATCGAGGCTGATGTCTCGACCATGGTGTTCCAGGAGGTGGCGCAGGCGCTGAACGGATCCGGGCGGCGCTCGCTCGACCTACGGCTGCCCGTGCCGCGGGCGATGTCGGGTACCGAGGCGAAACGGCATGTGCTGCGCGACGGTGCCGCCATCCGCATCGTCCTTGGCATCTCGACGCCGGTCGACAGCGGCTCCATCACGGTGACGATGCCGCAGCGTGTCGTCCTTGCCGGCCGCGACGGCACCACCGGCATCGGCGAGGACGATCATGGCACCAGTTGGCGCGCACGCTTTTCGGAAGAGGTGATGCGCTCGACGGTGGCGCTCGAAGCCACCATGCCGCTGACGCGGCTGACGCTTGGCGACCTTGCCAATCTCCAAGTGGGCCAGGTCATCGACTTCGACGAAACGGCGCAGTCACGGGCTCGCCTCAGCGCGCGCGGCCAGACGCTGTTCGTATGCGAGTTCGGCAAACTGGGGCAGAATTACACCGTCCGAATCAAGCATCCCTTCGATGCCGGGCAGGATTTCATCGATGGGCTCATGCCGGCTGGTGCCGGGCGCGCCTGAGCTTTTGGAGACGATTCATGGCCAAGACCAAAGTGGAAGCAGAACTCGACCAGCCGGACGAGCAGCTCGACCGCGCCATCGAAGAATTGCGTGGGGTCCTGCATGAAGAGGAGCAACGCCCAGATGCGGCTTTCAGGGCCGCCGCAGGCGCCAATTCGAACGTCATCATGAACATCCCCGTCGATGTCCAGATCATCCTGGGAAGCACCGAGATGGCGGTGGCCGACCTGATGGCGCTGCAGAAGGGCTCCACGGTTGCACTCAACCGCCGCATTGGCGAGCCGGTCGACGTCGTGGTCAATGGCCGCAAGATCGCCCGCGGCGAGATCACGGTGCTCGAAAGCGATCCCTCGCGCTTCGGCATCAGGCTGACCGAAATCATCGCCGGCACGAAGGGCGCCTAGACATGGCTGGTGGGGCTTGCCGGTTGCAGCGGAGGCGAGAGGCAGCATGACGCCGCTGACGACCCTGACGCGCGCGCAGAAGGCGGCCGCCATATTGGTGGCGATGGGCAAGCCGTCCGCCAGCCGCCTGTTGAAATTCTTCAAGCAGGAAGAGCTGAAGGCGCTGATCGACGGCGCCCGGCTGCTCAGGACCATTCCGCAGAGCGATCTCGAGCGCATCGTCGCCGAGTTCGAGGCCGAGTTCACCGAGGGTGCCGGCCTGCTCGATTCCGCCGACAGGATGGATACCATCCTCAACGAATCGCTGTCGCCTGAAGAAATGAACGCCATCATGGGCAACAAGAAGCCGGAGGCGGCACCCGAAGGGCCGCCACCGATCTGGCCCGATCTCGAAAAACTCGAACCTTCGCGGCTGGGCACCTTCCTCGCCGGCGAACATCCGCAGACGGCGGCCATGGTGCTGTCGAAGCTTGCGCCGCAGGCGGCGGCGAGCGTGCTTTTGACGCTGACGAAGGAGATGCGTGGCGAAATCATCAAGCGCATGGTGACGATGGCCAATGTTCCGGCCGCGGCCACCAGGATCGTCGAGAACCGGTTGCGCACCAGCGTGCTTTCGGAAACCTCGACCAAGGACACTTCGGCCGGGCAGGCGCGCGTCGCCAGCGTGCTCAACGAGCTGGACAAGCCGCTGCTCGAGGAGGTCATGCAGGACCTGGAAGCCGCCGGCACGCCCGACCTCGACGGTGTGCGGGCTAGGCTTTTTGCCTTCGACGACCTGCCGCTGCTCACCCAGAAGGCACGCGTCCTTCTGTTCGACGGACTGTCGACCGAGCTTGTCACGCTGGCGCTGCGCGGCACATCGGCGGCACTCGCCGAAGCGGTGCTCTCGGCAATCGGCGCGCGGTCGCGGCGCATGATCGAAGCCGAACTTGGACAGGGGTCGGAGGGGGTTCCGGCCGCCGACATACTGGCGGCGCGCAAGACCATCGTGACGACGACGATCCGGCTGTCGCGCGAGGGCGCATTCGAACTTCCCGCGACGCAGAACGCCGCCTAAGGCATGTCCGACGCCGCCGACAAGGACTCAAAAACCGAAGAGGCGACGGAAAAGAAAGTCCGCGACACCATCGAACAGGGCAAGCTGCCCCATTCCAGGGAAACCGCGATCCTCGCCTCCTTCGTCGCCATACTGGTGTTCACCGTCTTCTATGCCAAGGACGCCGTCATCAACCTCGGCATGTTCCTGTCGATGTTCCTCGAGAAGCCCGAGGCCTGGCCGATGAACACCGAGACCGATGTCATCGATCTCTACAAGATCGTCATGCTGGAAGTTGGCCGCGCGGTCGTCAGCCTGCTGGTGCTTTTGACCGTCGCCGGCATCGGCGCCTCGGTGCTCCAGAACATGCCGCAATTCGTCGGCGAGCGGATCAGGCCGCAGCTGTCGCGCATTTCGATCACCAAGGGCTGGAACCGGATGTTCGGTGCCCAGGGCTGGGTCGAGTTCCTGAAATCCCTGGCAAAGGTCGGCTTCGCCATTGCCGTGCTCACCTTCACGCTGTCGGAGGATCATCGCAAGCTGCTTGCCGGCATGATCACCAATCCGGTTGCTTTCGGCCTCGTCATCCGCGGCATCGCGGTCGACATATTGGTGGCGATCGTCTTCGTCATGGGGCTGATCGCGGCGATCGACATCGTCTGGTCTCGCTTCCATTGGAAGCAGGACCTGCGCATGACCAAGCAGGAGGTGAAGGACGAGTTCAAGCAGTCCGAAGGCGACCCGATCGTCAAGTCGCGGCTGCGCTCGCTGGCACGCGACCGCGCGCGCAAGCGGATGATGACGGCGGTGCCGCGCGCGACGCTGATCATCGCCAACCCGACCCACTTCTCGATCGCGTTGAAATATGTGCGCGACGAGGATTCGGCGCCGCTCGTGGTGGCCAAGGGGCAGGATCTGGTGGCGTTGAAAATCCGCGAGATCGCGAAGGAGCACAACATTCCGATCTTCGAGGACGTGACGCTCGCCCGCTCCATGTACAAGCAAGTTTCGGTCGATAATGTGATCCCGTCGCAATTCTACCAGGCCGTCGCCGAACTGGTGCGGATCGTGTACTCGAAAAAGGCTGAGCGCAGACAGACTTCATGAACCGCCAACCACACGCAAAATCCCGCGAGATCATCGTCGCCAGCGCCATCGAGCAGGTGGTCGGCGAACTGAGATTGATCGATGTCGCCGACTACATCGCCTTCATCCGGCTGGAGCATTTCGCCTGCCTTTCGGATCTGGTCGATTCAGCGGTGGAGCTGTTCTTCATGCCGGGCACGCTCAAACTCGGTCATGGCGGCGAGGCGCATGTCGACTGGAGCGGCAGTCCGCGCATCGTGCTCGACCTGGAGCTCAGGCCACCCGGTGTGACCGTCTATTTCCAGCTGACGCTGAGCGAGGCCGGCAATTCGGTCGTGGTCAATTATGTGTCGTTCGAAAAGCCCGGCGAGGACCCCGAGCACAATACGGCGCTGCTGGAGGCGGTGATCGAACAGGCCCGGATCCGCAAGGTCGAGCCTATGGCGTTCTGAGGTCCGTTGATATTCAGGTGAGGCCGGCCTGCAAATGGCTGACACCTGCGCTTCCGGTGCTCACGTACGAAAAGTGCGCTCCGCTCCGGTTCTCGGTATCAACCATTTTCGACTCGGCCTGACCTGAATCTCAACAAACCTAAGCGGCTCATCGTTTGGTTACTCGATCAGGCCCAACCGCAGCGCCTTGGCGACCGCCTGGTTGCGGTTGACGGCGTTGAGCTTCTGCGTCGACTGGGTCAGGTACTGGTTGGCGGTATGCACCGACAGCTTCAGGAGCCGCGCGATCTCCTCGCTGGTGTTGCCGTTGGCGGTCAGCTTCAGGCATTCGAGTTCGCGCTTGGAGATGGCTCGCATCCTGCCGGCATCGCTCGGACGGATGCGCGCGACAGCGGCGAACAGGGAAAAGCAGCGGGCGTGGATTTCGTAGAGCATATCCTGCGGCAGCGCGATCTCCGATCCCAGGAAGACGACAAGGCCACACTGACCGCGATCGGCGTGGACGGGAAAGGCAATGCCGCTGGTGCCGGGCGCCAGGGGGGATATCTGCGCGGTCCAGGCAAGCTTGCCGAACATTTCGGCCATGGCCTCGACGCCGTCATCCGTCCACCAGCGTGGCTCCGTCGAGTTGTGGGTGTGGCGCACGATCTCCTCGCCATTGGCGCCCGAGATGAACTTCGTCGCCAGGGCAATGCCGGGATAGTCGGAATCGAAGCACGGCACCAGCCGCGCCCGTTCCGGGGACGGGCTGACGAAGTATAGGCCGAAGGCCGAGGCGTTGATGTCGACCGATACCCAGCGACAGCGGCGCACGGCATCGGGAATGGTGACGGCGTGATGTGTCTCGGAACTGAGCGAGAAGGCGCCGAAGGGGCTGCGCTGCTCGTTGAAAAGGGCCTCCGCGGCGTCCTTGATGTCGGCGTGTTTCAAATGATGCCGCTCCTGATCGCCGTGGCGATGGCCATCGCGCGGTTGCTGGCCGCGAATTTCTGGATGGCGTGGGTGATGTAGCTGTTGACGGTGTTGGAGGAGACGCCAAGGATGACCGCCACCTCATCGGTGGTCTTGCCTTCCGAGACCCAGAACAGGCATTCGCGTTCGCGATCGGACAGCGGATCCTGCATGGCGGCGGCGGCGATCAGCTGCGGGATATGCGAGAGAGCGTAGCAGCATTTCAACTGCGCCTTCATCAGCGCCGGCTGGTCGATATGGCCTGCTGTCGCCGCCGAGAACAGGGCGAACAGACGCTGGCGGCCGACATTCAGCCGCAGCGAATAGATCTCGGCATGGCCGAGCACGTCGAGCAGGCGGGCCTCTTCGCCGGAGACCAGCCCGTCGGCATCGGGCGCCTGCGCGGCCACCAGTGGTCTAGGCCGGATGCCGGGCGCGACCGTGAGGGCCCCTTGGGCAAGGCTGGCGATCAGCCGCTTGCCGATCAGTTCGATGGCGTCGAAGATCCAGTTCGAGGAGACAATGCGCGCGTCATTGCGGTCCTGGTCGTGGACGATGGCGACCAGCATGTAGCTGTCGGCGCCGATCTCGGCGGTCAGCTCCATGAAGAAGCTGGTCAGATCGCCGCGCGACGTCAGGCGCGAGCCCAATGTGTCGGATTGAAGAAGCGCGGCGGAACTGCTCATTTGCTGCTTTTGGCCGGAATCGTTTCTGCCGTCCGGATGCTGGAGGCCAGCCGCCGAACCCGAAAACGCGTTACTTTTACGAGACACACACGAGGCGCGGGGTCGCGCCCAACCAGACGGAATCCATCAGGGAACGCGAAAACATCCGCGTCTGGCGCCGGAAAATTCCGGAACGTGAGACTTTGGGTGGTCGCCGCGCCCCCCGAGGACCGGCTGATTCGGGTCTAATCTACCCGCAGATGAATCCGACATCAAACGCGATTTGACAAAATCGAATCCGACGGACTCGCGTGCGACTCAGAGGTCGATTTTCGCCGCCTTCGAGCGTGCGAAAATGCCGGGACTGCGCAAGCGGGCCATATCCGCGCTCGGCCCGATGCGATAGATTCGCAAGTGTCGAAGGGGTGGGCACCTTCGACAAGGGAGTTCGTAGCTGCATTACGGCCGCGGTCGTTCGCGGCAGTGCCATGCGGGCTCCTGGCATCTTTTGTTTCGGGGGAAACGATGAGCGATTCATTTCGGGAAGTTACTTCCGTCTCGTGGTTCGGGCGGATCAAGCGCGCGGTCGGCGGGGTCATCTTCGGCCTGCTCTTGATCGTGCTGATGGTGATCGGGCTGTTCTGGAACGAGGGCCGCGCGGTGCAGACGGCGCGCTCACTGGCCGAAGGCGCCGGCGCCGTGGCGTCGATCAACGCCGACAGCGTCGACGCCGGCAATGACGGCAGGCTGGTGCATGTCAGCGGGCCGGTGACGGCCGATAGCGGCCTGTCGGATCCGGATTTCGGCATCGCCGCGCAAGGACTGCGGCTGTCGCGCAGCGTCGAGATGTACCAGTGGAAGGAAGAGTCCAGATCCGAAACCACCAAGAAGCTTGGCGGCGGCGAGGAGACAGAGACCACCTACAGCTATTCGAAAGTGTGGGACGACGGCCAGATCGATTCGTTGGACTTCAGGAAGCCGGACGGCCATCAGAATCCACCGATGGCGATCCACAGTCGCGCCTTCCAGATCCCTGAAGGCAAGCTCGTCGCCTTCGATCTTGACACGCCGGTGCTGGATCGCATTGACGGCGACAAGGCGTATTCACTGTCGGCCAATCAGTCGGGCGCGATAAAGGCCGCCTATACCGGCACGAAGCCGCTCAGCATCGTCGATGGCAAGATCTATCTCGGCAGCGACAACACGACGCCCGCATTGGGCGATTACCGCATCGGCTACGAACTTGCGCCTCTCGGCGTGGTCAGCATTGTGGCGCGGCAGGCCGGCAGCCGCTTGGAACCGCACCAGACGCAAGCGGGCGACGCGCTGCTGATGGTCGATACCGGCAATGTGCCGGCCGACAAGATGTTCGCCGAGGCGGTGAGCGCCAACACGCTGATCACCTGGCTGCTGCGCGCCGCCGGCCTTCTGCTGCTGACCATCGGCTTTGCCCTGTTCCTCGGCCCGATCGGCGTGATCCTTGACGTCATCCCGTTCCTCGGCAGCATGGCGCGGATGGGAACCGGCATCATCGCCTTCTTCCTGGCGATCCTGGCCGGCACGACGACGATCGCGATTGCGTGGTTCTGGTATCGGCCGGTTCTGGCGGCAGGCATACTGGCAGCCGGCGCCATCGCGGCGGCGGCCGTCTATTATCTGGGCCGCTCACGCAAGGCAGCCGCACCGATGGCCGCGCCGAGCGCCGGCGCCGCAACGTAGCTTGCAAAAAAGGCTGATATGCCGCCCTTTTTCTTCCTACCTGCGTTGTCCGCTCCGGGTTTGTGGGCGGGCTTAGCGGTCCTCGAAACCGGTCAGCACGCCGACGGCGTTGATGCCGATCTCCTCGACGGCATAGCCGCCTTCCATGGCGAACAGGGTCGGCAGGCCGAGCCTGGCGATGCGGCGACCGATCTTGGGATAGTCGGGGCTTGTCAGCTTGAACTGGCTGATCGGATCCTTCTCGAAAGTGTCGACGCCGAGCGAGACGATGACGATGTCGGGCGCGTAGGCGGTGAGCCTGGCGCAGGCATCCTCAAGCGAGGCGTTCCAGGCGTCCCAGCCGGTGCCGAACGGCATGGGGTAGTTGACGTTGAAGCCTTCGCCGGCGCCGGCGCCGCGTTCATCGGCATGGCCGAGGAAGAAAGGATACTCGACCATCGGATCGCCATGCAGGTTGAGGACCTGCACGTCGGCGCGGTCATAGAAGATTTCCTGCGTGCCGTTGCCATGGTGGTAGTCGACATCGAGGATGGAGATGCGTTTGGCGCCCTGGTCGAGGAACCACTGCGCGGCGACGGCGGCGTTGTTGATGTAGCAATAGCCGCCCATGAAGCCGGCGCCGGCATGGTGGCCTGGCGGACGGCAGAGCGCGAAGGCCGACCTCTCGCCGCCCTTGACCAGGCCGGCCGCGGTCAGCGCCACGTCATAGGACGATTTGATCGCGGCCCAGGTGCCTTCGACGAAGGTGGCGCCGGCATCGAAGGAATAGTAGCCGAGCAGCGCATCGACACGCTTTGGCGGCACGTCGCCGCGCAGGCCGCGTGTCGGCCAGGTGAAGGGCATGGCCGTGCCCTCATGACCGGAAGCCACCCATTGCGGCCAGACCGTCGGCAGGAAGTCGATATAGTCCGATTTGTGGATGCGCTTGGCGGCGGCAAGATCGTGCTCGAGCGGCAGGACGATCGGACCGAGCTTCTCGCTTTCGACCCTCGCCTTGATGAATTCGGCCCGCGAGGGTTTTTCAAAACCCGGCACGATGGCCGAGGTGACCAGTTCCATCTGGCCGGCATGGCCAGCATGAAGCGGCGAATAGACAGTCTTCATGAAATTCCTCTCGAAATGCGCGATCAGTCAAGGTTGAGATAGGGGCTCACCAGAGCCAGCCACATGGCTTCGACATCGTCCTCGATGAGGTTGTATGTCCTGCGATCTCTCTTCAGTCCGACCAGCCGGCAGGCGTGCCCGACCTCCATCATCACAAGCCCGAGCCGTTTGGCGATCTTGTCTTCGAGAGCAGGATTCACATGGCGCAGCCAGGCGGCGTAAAGCGCGATGATCTGCTCGTCATATTCGTCCTGGATGGGCCTGAGATCGGCGTTGCCTGAAATGGCCTCGATCACCGGCATCAGGGTGGCGTTTTCGAGATAGATACTGGACGTGTCGATGAAGAGCTTGCGCACTTCGCGCCGGAATTCGTCGCGGTTGGCGGGCCGGGGTGCCTTGATGCGCTTCTCGATCACGTCGGGAAAGGAGGACAGCCAGCGCCGGGCGAGGTCCAAAAGAATGGCTTCCTTGTTGGGAAAGTATTGATAGACCGAACCGACCGACAGGCCCGCGCGCTGCGCGATGGCGAGCGTCGTCGGCGTCCTGGTTCCTTGCTCCCGCGTCAGGATCAGCGCCGCGTCGAGAATGCGGTCGACCACCTTGCTCGATCGTTGCTGCCGAGGCTGCTTGCGCGGCTCGAGCGCTATCCTGATTTTGCGGTCGAGACTACGCTTCACTGCTCTATGCCCTCGTTCCCCGCTTGGTCTGAAGCCAGGCGCAGGGTGCTGTCCACAATACATTCTAAATTCCGCATGTTGACAAACGCGAATAATCAGTCGCATTCTTTATCCACGCTGTCCCTAGGGATAACAAGGGGAATTTCGAAGGCAGCGGACTGGCATCGTTTTTTGTTCCGTGGCGCCGCTCCGGTGGAGTTGGCAGGTCGTTGAGCGCAGGGCTGTCGGTCTCAGTCGGTCATCAAAAGCGCGGAGTCGCGATGTCTGTTACGGGTGCGGGTCACAATGCGGATCTGGTCGTCATCAATGGTCGTGTGCTGACCATGGACGGTGGCAATCCCGCAGCCGAGGCCGTAGCCGTCAAGGACGGCGCCATCATCGCCGTTGGCAGCCGCGCCGCCATCGAAGAACTCAAGGGAACGGGCACACAGGTGATCGACGCCAAGGGCGGTTCGGTCCTGCCCGGTTTCATCGAAGCCCATATGCATCTGTTCTCGGGAGGGGCCGAGCTCGCGCATCTTCAGCTTGGCGGGGTCCATGGCTTCGAGGCGCTGAAAAAGGCGATCGGCGACTACGCGTCGACCAAGCCCGACGCGAAAATGCTGGTCGGGCAGGGCGTCGACTACACCGTGCTCGGCGACGAGCGGGTGACGCGCCACCATCTCGATCAGATCCTGCCCGATCGCCCGTTCTGCATGGCCGCGCCCGATCACCACACGATGTGGGCCAACACCAAGGCGCTGGAGATGGCCGGCATCCTGCATGGCCGCGCGCTTGGTCCAGGCAATGAAATCGTCATGGGCGAGGATGGCCTGGCAGCCGGCGAATTGCGCGAGGGCGAGGCCTTCGGCCCGGTGCTCGATCTTGCCGGCGAGGGCCGGGTGCGGCTGGGGCTGGCGACCGGCGGCGAGCCGGATCCGATGCCGTCCGCCGCCGAACGCGCCGCCGACCGCGACATCATGCGGCGCGGCCTCGCCTGGTGCGCGCGTCACGGTATCACCTCCATCCAGAACATGGATGGCAATCTCTACCAGCTCGAACTGCTGGCCGAGATCGACGCCGAGGAAGGCTTGCCCTGCCGTGTGCAGATACCCTTCCACTACAAGAATTTCATGACGCTCGACATGCTCGACAAGGCATCCGTCATGGCCGAGCGCTACAACAGCGAGTGGCTGTCATCGGGCATGGTCAAGGTGTTCTATGACGGCGTGCTCGATTCCTGGACGGCTGTGATGATCGAGCCCTATGCCGACCGTCCGGACTGGGTGGGCGAGCCGCTGTTCACACCGCAGCAGTTCATCGATCTCGCCGTTGCCGTCGACAGGCGCGGACTGCAGATCGCGGTGCACTCGATCGGTGATGGCGCGGTGCGTGCGGTGCTCGACGGCTACGAGGCGGCGCAAAAGGCCAATGGCAAGCGCGACAGCCGTCACCGCGTCGAACACATCGAGGTCACCACCGCATCGGACGTGCCGCGCTTCGCCGAACTCGGCGCCATCGCCTCGATGCAGCCGCCGCATCCGCCCGGCGCCATGGATTTCCCGCTCGAACCGACCGTGTCGCGCATCGGGCCGGCCCGCTGGCCGCTGAGCTATGCCTGGCGGACCCTGAAGAATGCGGGCGCGCACGTCGTCTTCGCCTCGGATTGGCCGGTGTCGCCGATCGACCCGATCCTGGGCATTCAGGCGGCAGTGATGCGCAAACCATGGGCAGACAGCGACCCGGACCAGAGTTTCTCGCTGCAGGAATCGATCGCCGCCTACACGGTCGAGGGCGCCTATGCCGAATTCGCCGAACACCGCAAAGGCACGCTGAAATCAGGCTATATGGCCGACCTGGTGGTTCTGTCAGCGGATATCGAGAAGACGGCGCCGGCCGATCTGCACAAGCTGCGCCCGGTGACGACAATTTGCGGCGGCAAGATCACCTATCAGGCCTGACAATGGCATGAGGCTTGCTGGCTAAAGACGGACTGAACTGTGATTCAATGCCGGGCTTGCCAACCTACCGGGCGTGTGGTCACATCGAACAGGGGAACAGCTCCGCCAGCAAGAGCGGGGTCAACAGTGAGGCGTAATCGTGCCGGACAAACCGGATCGAAATGCGATTGAAGTAGTAAACGTCAGTAAAATTTTCGGATCGGGTGAGGGGCAGGTCGCTGCCCTCGACAAGGTGTCGGTATCCATTCGCGAGAACGAGTTCTTCACGCTGCTGGGACCATCCGGCTGCGGCAAGACCACCCTTTTGCGGCTGATCGCAGGCTTCGACTTTCCAACCGCCGGAGAAATCCTGCTCTACGGCCAGGACATCGCGCCGCTGCCGCCCTTCAAGCGGCCGGTCAACACCGTCTTCCAGTCCTACGCGCTGTTCCCGCACATGACGGTTGCCGACAATATCGGCTTCGGCCTGGAGATGCTCGGCAAGCCCAAGGGCGAGATCAAGGCGCGCGTCGCCGAAATGCTCAAACTGGTCAAGATGGAGGCGCTTGCCGGTCGCCGCACGGCCCAGATTTCCGGTGGCCAGCAGCAGCGCGTGGCGCTGGCCAGGGCGCTGGCGCCCCAGCCGAAAGTGCTGTTGCTCGACGAACCGCTCTCGGCACTCGACTACAAGCTGCGCAAGGAGATGCAGATCGAGTTGAAGCGGCTGCAGCACGAGACCGGCATCACCTTCATCTTCGTCACCCACGACCAGGAAGAAGCGTTGACCATGTCGGACCGCATCGCGGTGATGTCGTCGGGCAAGATCCTCCAGGTCGGCTCGCCCTGGGATATCTACGACAAGCCGGCGGAACGCTTCGTCGCCGACTTCATCGGCGAGACCAACTTCCTCACCGCCGCCATATCGGGCACCGGCAACGGCAAGGCCCGCGCGACGCTCAAATCCGGCACGACCATCGAGGCGACCGTCGCCGAAGGGTTCCAGCCGAAGGACAATGCCACCGTGGTGGTGCGGCCCGAGCATGCCAAGCTGACCAAGGACAAGGGAGACCTGTCGGGCACGGTCGAAAACATCGTCTATTTCGGCACCGACACGCATATCCACGTCCAGCTCGACGGCGGCGAGGCCTTCACCGTGCGCCAGCAGAACACGCGCAGCGCAGGCTGCGGTTTCGAGCGCGGCGACAAGGTCGGCATCCTGATCGGCAACGACGCCGCGCAAGTGCTGAGGGACTGATGGCCGCCGCGGAAGAAGTCGCCAAGGCAGCGGAACGGCGTGATGTCCGTGACCGCTGGCTTTTGTCAGCGCCGGCGCTGCTGGTCATCCTGCTCGCCGCGACCGGCCCGCTGCTGATCGTGCTCGTCTACTCGTTCCTGACGCCCGGCGCCTATGGCGACGTGAAATGGCAGTTTTCGCCCGACGCCTGGATATCGGTGTTCATGGAACGTGACATTTTCGACGACACGCTTTCGCTCGCGGCGGCGCATGTCACCATCTTCTGGCGCTCGATCAAGCTTGCGGTGGTGACGACGCTGGCCACTTTGGCGCTCGGTTTCCCGACCGCCTATTTCATGGCGACGCGCAGCGAGAAGACCAGGGATCTCTGGCTGTTCCTGATCACCATCCCGTTCTGGACCAACCTCCTGATCCGCACCTTCGCGGTGCTGCAGATCATCCGCAACGAAGGCATCATCAACACGATCCTGCTCAAGCTCGGCATCATCTCGGCGCCGATCCAGATCCTCTATACCGACACCGCGATCCTGATCGGCATGGCCTATGTTTACCTGCCGCTGATGGTGCTGCCGATCTACGCCAGCATGGAGAAGCTCGATTTCCGCCTGGTCGAGGCCGGCTATGATCTCTACGCGACGCGCTTCAAGGTGCTGCGGAAGATCATTTTCCCGCTCGTCAAACCCGGCGTCATTGCCGGCTCGATCCTGGTCTTCATTCCGGCACTCGGCGCCTATGTGACGCCGGTCGTGCTGGGCGGCGGCAAGAACATGATGCTGTCCAACCTGATCGAATTGCAGTTCGGACAAGGCCGCAACTGGCCGCTTGGCTCGGCGCTGTCGATCACGGTGATGGTCATCGTCATGCTGGCGTTGCTTGCCTATGTGCGCAACGCCGGCAAGTCAGGGGTGCGTCATGGCTAGCAACTTCTCCATCAAGCACCAGCCGGGCTTCACGACGATCGCGGCGACCTGTTTCGTCGTGCTCTATTTGCCGATCATCGTGCTGGTCCTCTACGCCTTCAACGCGGCGAGCTCGACATCCGAATGGGGTGGCTTTTCGCTGCGATGGTTCCAGTCGGCGTACCAGAACACGCAGGTCATCGACGCAACGCTGCGCTCGTTCCAGATCGGTGCCATCGCGGCGGTGCTGTCGACCATCTTCGCCACGATGGCGGCACTCGCCACCACGCGCACCGCCCCCTATCCCGGACTCACCTTCAAATATGCGGCAATCAACCAGCCGCTGATGGTGCCCGAGATCGTCACCGGCGTGGCGCTGCTGATCTTCTTCTCGCGCATCAAGATCTTCACCGGCTATTCCGGCCTCGGCTACCTGATCGCCGCGCATACGGCATTCTGCATTCCGTTCGCCTATCTGCCGATCCGGGCGCGGCTGGAGAATATGGATCTGACCCTCGAGCGCGCCGCGGCCGATCTCTACGCGACCCCGTGGAAGACCTTCCGCCGCATCACGCTGCCGCTTTTGTGGCCCGGTATCCTGGCCGGCCTGATGCTGGCCTTCGTCATCTCACTCGATGACGTCGTCATCACCGAGTTTGTCAAATCGGGAGGCCAGGACACGCTGCCCACTTACATGCTCGGCCAGATCCGCCGTGGCGTCACACCCGAGATCAACGCGATATCGACCGCTTTCCTGCTGCTTTCGGTCGCGATCGTCACGTTGTTTTTCTTCGTCAGCAGGAAACGAGACTGAACCTGAAAATGGGAGTTAGAACGATGAACTGGAAGACAACGGCGACCGCCATGGGGTTGGCGCTGCTCGCTTCGACGGGCCTGGCCCGCGCCGAGGGCGTGCTCAACATCTACAATTGGGGCAATTACACCAGCCCCGACGTGATCAAGAAGTTCGAAGACAAATACAAGATCAAGGTGACCATCACCGACTACGATTCCAACGACACCGCGCTCGCCAAGGTCCGGCAGGGCGGCACCGGTTTCGACATCGCCGTGCCGTCGCAGACCTACGTGCCGATCTGGATCAAGGAAGGGCTCCTGCTCGAGACCGATCCGGGCAAGATGGAGAATTTCAAGAACGTCGCCCCGGAATGGGCCAATCCCGAATTCGATCCGGGCCGCAAATATTCCGTGCCGTGGGCCTGGGGCACGATTGGGGTCGTCGTCAACACCGATGCCTACAAGGGTCCGGCCGATACGTGGGGCATCGTCTTCAACACGCCCGACGAGCTGAAGGGTAAGGTCAACGTCGTTCCCGAGATGGGCGACGTCATCTTCGCGGCGATCAAATATGTCGGCGGCCAGCAATGCACCGACGACAAGGCGGTGCTGAAGAAGGTGCGCGACCTGCTGGTAGCGGCCAAGCCGAACTGGATCGCGATGGAGTACAACACCATCGAGAAGATGGGTGCCGGCGACTTCAAGGCAACCAGCGACTGGAACGGCTCGGCGCTGCGCCAGCGTCTGGCCAATGCGGCCATCCATTACAACTATCCGAAGGAAGGCTTTGGCCTGTGGAGCGACAATGTCGTCGTCCTGAAGGAAGCCAAGAACGTCGAGAACGCCAAGCTGTTCCAGAACTTCATCATGGATCCGGAAAACGCGGCCGGCCTCTCGGCCTTCCACCGTTACGCCAACGCCATCACCGGCTCGGACAAATACATGCCGGCCGACATGAAGGACGCGCCGGAAGTCGTCATTCCGGCCGACGCCAAGCCGAAAGGCGAATTCCAGAAGATGTGCGCGCCGGAAACGCAGGAACTCTACACCAAGATCTGGACCGAACTGCAGAAGTAATCGCTGCATGCCAGACCCGGCGGCACACACCGCCGGGTCTTTTCTTTTCCGGGAATGCCTTTCATGGACTCCTATCGCAACAGCGATCCGCGGCCGCCGATCATGCGGGGCTCGCCGCCCGCCATGGTGCCGCCGAAGCTCGACTGGGACCGGCCGCCATGGAACCGCTGGGCGTTCCAGCACATCCGGGAAATCCTGCCGACCGCCGAAGTCTGGCGCGGCAACGGCCACCGCCATCGTCTCGAACGCGCCGAGGTCGATCTCGACGGACTTGCGGTCGAGGACAGCCAGGGCAGGCCCTCGACGCTCGCCGGGTTGCTCGACGAGACCTATACGGACGGCTTCCTGGTGCTCAAGCACGGCAGGCTCGCCTATGAGCGTTATTTTAACGGCATGGACGTGCGCACGCTGCATCTGTCGCAGTCGATGGCCAAGTCCATCACCGGCTCGGTGTTCGGCATATTGGCCGGGCGCGGCCTGATCGATCCGGCCAGGCCGGTCACGGATTACCTGCCTGAACTCAGCGCGACCGGCTGGGCCGGCGCCAGCGTTCAGCATGTGCTCGACATGACGACGGGCGTGCGTTTTTCCGAAGAGTATACCGACCGCTATTCCGATATCGGCCAGGTCGATGTCGCCACCGGCTGGAAGCCGGTGCCGCCGGGCAGCGATCCGGACTTCCGCTGGCCCTCGCATATGTTCGAGCTGATCCTGGGCTTGAAGGACACGGTCCGGCCGCACGGTCCGGCGTTCGAATACCGCTCGATCGAGACCGACGTGCTTGCCTTCATCATGGAGCGGGTGACGGGCAAGCGGCTGCCGCAGCTGGTGTCGGAGGAACTCTGGCAAAAGCTCGGCGCCGACGAAAGCGCCTGCTTCACCGTCGACGGCGCCGGCTATGCGCTGGCCGACGGCGGCTTCAACGCGACACTGCGCGACTATGGCCGCTTCGGCCAGATGATCCTCGACAATGGCGGCGGCATCGTGCCGGCCGCCTGGATCGAGGCGACACGCAATGGCAGGCATGGCCCTGATTTCTCCCCCAGTCTGCCGCAGGGCAGCTACCGCAACCAGTTCTGGATCGAGAACCCCAGTTCGCGCGCGCTGATGTGCCGGGGCGTGTTCGGGCAGATGATCCATATCGACTGGAATACAGGAACGGTCGTGGTGAAGCTTTCGACCTGGCCGGATTTCAGCAATCTCGCCTACTCCACAGCGACGCTGAAGGCCGTGCACACCATCGCCGCCGCACTGCTCTAGGCTCCCACAAGAAACGACCTGGAAGGAAACGCCATGACCGGCAAGACCGCGTTCGAGATTCGCCACGGCTTCCGCCGCAACGAGGTGCTGCTTTCCAACTGGCGCGAAAGCCCGTTCAACCGATGGTCGTTCCAGAACCTTGGCGAACTGGTGCCCACGGCGCGCGTGGCCGCGGCATCGGCTGGTGCCGAGGCACCCGCCAAGGATTTCGGTGGTTTGCTCGGCGAAAAGGTGTCGGTGGCCAGCGCGCCGGAGACGGTCGCCGAATTCCTCATACGCTCCAGCACCGATGCGCTGACGGTGATGAAAGGGGGCAAGGTGATCGGCGACTGGTTCGCGCCGCACATGGAATTCGGCGCCCGCCACATTGTCTTCTCGATCAGCAAGTCGGTGACCGCGATCATAGCCGGCATATTGGAAGGCGAGGGGGTGTTCGATCCGGAAGCGCCGGTCACCACCTACATTCCGGAAGCCGCCGGCTCGGCCTATGGCGATGCGAGCACGCGGCATGTGCTCGACATGAGCGTCAGCCTCGATTTCGAAGAGGCCTATCTCGATCCGGAGAGTGCCTTTGCCCGCTATCGCCGCGCCACGCTGTGGAATCCGGGTGGCGGCACGGAAAGCCTGCGCGAATTCATCCTGACCCTGCAGCGGCTTGCCGAGCCGCATGGCCAGGTTTTTCGCTACCGTTCACCCAATTCCGACCTGCTCGGCCTGCTGCTGGAGCGCGCGTCCGGCCAGCGCTTCAGCGACCTGATGCGCGAAAAATTGTGGCTCCCGCTTGGCGCCGTCAGCGAAGCCTCGATCGGCGTCGACATGGAAGGCACGGCCCGCACCGCCGGCGGCATTTCGGTGACGCCGCGCGACCTGGCGCGCATTGGCGAGATGATGCGGCAAGGCGGCACCGCCAATGGCCGCCGCATCGCGCCGGAGGCCTGGGTGCGTGACACCGTCAGCACCGGCGGTAGTGCAGAAGCCTGGCAGCGTGGCACCATGCTGCCGCTGTTCCCGCAAGGCCGCTACCGCAACAAATGGTACCAGTCAGGCAAGCCAAACGGCGCCTATTGCGGCATCGGCATTCATGGCCAATGGCTCTATGTCGACCCGAAGGCGGAAGTGGTCATCGCCAAGATGTCGTCGCAGCCGGAGCCGGTCGACGATCCGCTTGACCTCGAAATCGTCGCCTTCTTCGAGGCGCTGACCCAACTGGTCTGACCGTCCGTCGCGGCCTCGTTGCCGCGTGGTTTCCTGTGGACCGCCCGCGACCGTTGAAAACGTCGCGGTTGGCGAGGCAGGTGTCTGCGCCTATGGTCGCCGCTCTTTTCGATGAGAGCAGGAACGACATGGCATCCGACATCAAGCGCATCGCAGCCATCATCGCGGCCGAGATCAAGGCGCGGCCCGAACAGGCGGCGGCGGCCATCGAATTGCTCGACGAGGGTGCGACCGTGCCGTTCGTGGCACGGTATCGCAAGGAGGTGACCGGCGGGCTGGACGACACGCAGCTGCGCGACCTTGCCGAGCGGCTCGCCTATCTGCGCGAGCTCGACGCCCGCCGCGACACCATCCTCGGTTCGATCCGCGAGCAGGGCAAGCTGACCGAGGAGCTGGAAACCAAGATCGCGGCGGCGGCCACAAAGGCAGAACTCGAAGACATCTATCTGCCCTACAAGCCGAAGCGCCGGACCAAGGCCGAGATCGCCCGCGAGCGTGGGCTGGGACCGCTGGCCGAGGCCATCCTTGCCAACCGTTCGCTCGTGCCCGCCGAACTGGCGCTCGCCTATGTCAACGAGGAAGTGGCCGACGCCAAGGCAGCCCTTGAAGGCGCGCGCGACATCCTGTCGGAACAGTTCGCCGAGAATGCCGACCTGGTCGGCAAACTGCGCACCTACATGAAGGACCGTGCCTTCATGCGCGCCCGGGTGGTCGACGGCAAGCAGGAGGCCGGCGCCAAGTTCTCCGACTATTTCGACCATGTCGAGCGCTGGGCAACCGTGCCGAGCCATCGCGCGCTGGCCATGCTGCGCGGCCGCAACGAAGAGGTGCTGTCGCTCGACATCGAGGTCGATGCCGACGATGCGTCGCCGGTGAAACCGGTCGAACGGATGATCGCCAACGCCTATGCGATCGGCGCCAGCCTGCCCGGCGACCGCTGGCTGATGGAGGTCGCCGGCTGGACCTGGCGCATCAAGCTTTCGCTGCACCTGACGCTCGATCTGATGCGCGATCTGCGCGAGCGGGCCGAGGAAGAGGCGATCCATGTCTTCGCCCGCAACCTGAAGGATCTGCTGCTGGCCGCGCCGGCCGGATCTCGGCCGACGATGGGGCTCGATCCCGGCATCCGCACCGGCGTCAAGGTGGCCGTGGTCGACGGCACCGGCAAGCTGGTGGCGACGACGACGGTCTATCCCTTTCCGCCCAAGAACGATGTGCGCGGGACGCAGGCCGAACTCGCCAAGCTCATCCGCCTGCACAAGGTCGAGCTGATTTCGATCGGCAACGGCACCGGCAGCCGCGAGACGGAAAAGCTGGTGGCGGACATGCTGTCCGACATGCCTTCAGACGGCGGGCCGAAGCCGCTCAAGGTGATCGTCAGCGAAGCGGGCGCTTCGGTCTATTCGGCGTCGGCGACGGCGGCGGCCGAATTTCCCGGCCTTGACGTGTCGTTGCGCGGCGCGGTGTCGATCGCGCGGCGCCTGCAGGATCCGCTGGCCGAACTGGTCAAGATCGAACCCAAGTCGATCGGCGTCGGCCAATACCAGCACGATGTCGACCAGTACCGGCTCGGCCGCTCGCTGGAGGCGGTGGTCGAGGACGCGGTCAACGCCGTCGGCGTCGATCTCAACACCGCCTCGGCGCCATTGCTGGCGCGGGTTTCGGGCCTCGGCGCATCGCTCGCCGACGCCATCGTCGCGCATCGCGATGCGACCGGCCCCTTCGCCAGCCGGAAAGATCTCCTCAAGGTACCACGGCTTGGACCTCGCGCGTTCGAACAATCCGCCGGCTTCCTGCGCATCGCCAATGGCAGCGAGCCGCTCGACGCCTCGTCGGTGCATCCGGAAGCCTATGGCGTGGCCAAGAAGATCGTCGCCGCCTGCGGCCGCGACGTCCGCTCGCTGATGGGCGACAGTGCCGCGCTCAAGGCGCTCGATCCACGCGTCTTCGTCGACGAGCGTTTCGGCCTGCCGACGGTGCGCGACATCCTGGCGGAGCTGGAAAAGCCCGGCCGCGACCCGCGCCCCGGCTTCAAGACGGCGACCTTCGCCGACGGCGTCGATGACATCAAGGACCTCAAACCCGGCATGCTGCTGGAAGGCACCGTGACCAATGTCGCGGCCTTCGGCGCCTTCGTCGATATCGGTGTCCATCAGGACGGGCTGGTGCACGTCTCGCAACTGGCCGACCGCTTCATCAAGGACGCGCATGAAGTGGTCAAGGCCGGCGATGTGGTGAAGGTGCGCGTCGTCGACGTCGATATCAAGCGCAAGCGCATTGCGCTCTCCATGCGCAAGGATGGCGGCGAGGGTGGTGCGCCGCGTGGTGGCCCGCGCGACAATGGCGGCGGCAGGCCGGCGCCGCGATCGCCGGCGCCGCAACGCCAGCCGGAACGGCCGGCCCAGCAAGGGGCCTTCGGTGCGGCACTGGCGGATGCGCTGAAGCGGAAGTAGCTACCAGGCCAGAACAGCCGGCTCCTTCTCAACCTGCTCCAGCAGCCAGTCGCGAAAGCTGGCGACGGGGGGATGGTCGCGCTTGTCGTGCGGGACGACGAGGTAATAGGCGCTGCGGCTTTGCATGGGCTGGCCGGGCGCCGGCACCAACTGGCCGCGCTGCAATTCGCCTGCGATAAGGAGCAGCGGCAACAGCGCGACGCCAAGTCCGGCCATGCACGCCTGGGCGGCCGTGCCGAACTGCTCGAACTGCATGCCGGGTCCGGCCGGCGCGCTCAGGCCCTGATGCTCGAACCATTCGGTCCAGGCGCCGGGGCGCGTCGCCATGTGCAGCAGCGGCAGGCGGCCGATATCGGCCGGCGTGGCGATGGCGCGACCGGCGAGGAATTCCGGCGACGCCACCGGCGCCACGGTTTCGCGCACCAGCAGCGTCGAATCGGCCTCCGGCCAATCCGGCAGGCCGTAATGGATGGCGGCGTCCAGCCTCTCCCTGGCGAAGTCGAAGCGGCCGACGCGGGTGACGAAGTTGATGGTGATGTCGGGATTGTTCGCGACGAAATCGGGGATCATCGGCATCAGCCAGCGCGTGCCGAAGGTCGGCAAAATGGCGAGGTTCAGGATGCCGCTATGCCGATTGCTCATCAGTCCAAGGGCTGCGTCGCGCAACTGGCCGAGGGCTGAACGCACCGCTTCGGCGTAGATTTCCCCTGCCGTCGACAGCCGGACATTGCGGCTGTCGCGCTCGAACAAGCGGCGCCCGAACTGGTCTTCGAGCAGCCTGATCTGCCGGCTGACCGCCCCCTGGGTCAGGTCCAGCTCCTGGGCAGCGGCGGTAAAAGACCCAAGCCGGGCCACTGCCTCGAAGGCGGCGAGGGCGCTGATGTTGGGCAGAAGGCGGCGCTGGACACTCATGATCCATTCCTAACGCTCATTGATCTGTGAGGCAATTTCGTTTGATTTTTTAAGACCACGGGCCGATAAGCCGGGCTTCACCTGTTTGAGGATCGACAAGCCATGGCCGCCGACAAGAATGCATTCGTCTGGGAAGACCCGTTCCTGATCGAGGACCAGCTTTCGGAAGAAGAGCGCATGGTGCGCGACGGCGCGGCGGCCTTCGCCGCCGACAAGCTCGCGCCGCGCATCGAGGATGCCTATCTCAATGAAAAGACGGATGCCGGCATCTTTCGCGAGATGGGCGAGGCCGGGCTGCTCGGCATTACCATCCCGGAAGAGTATGGCGGCCTCGGCGCCAATTATGTGACCTACGGGCTGGTCGCGCGGGAGGTCGAACGCGTCGATTCCGGCTACCGCTCGATGATGTCGGTGCAGTCGTCGCTGGTGATGTATCCGATCCACGCCTATGGCTCGGAAGGGCAGCGCAAGAAGTACTTGCCCAAGCTTGCCAGCGGTGAGTGGATCGGCTGCTTCGGCCTGACCGAGCCGGATGCCGGCTCGGACCCGGGCGGCATGAAGACGCGCGCCGAGAAGACCGCGAACGGCTACAAGCTCTCCGGTTCCAAAATGTGGATCTCCAATGCACCGATCGCAGACGTCTTCGTCGTCTGGGCCAAGCTGAAGGGCGAGACCGGCAAGGACGAGATCCGCGGCTTCGTGCTGGAAAAGGGCATGAAGGGGCTGTCGGCGCCTAAGATCGGTGGCAAGCTGTCGCTGCGCGCGTCGATCACCGGTGAAGTGGTGATGGAAGGCGTCGAGGTCGGCGAGGACGCGCTGCTGCCCAACGCCAAGGGCCTTGGCGGCCCGTTCGGCTGTCTCAATCGGGCTCGCTACGGCATCTCCTGGGGCTCGATGGGAGCGGCGGAAGATTGCTGGCACCGCGCACGCCAGTACGGTCTCGACCGCAAGCAGTTCGGCAAGCCGCTGGCCGGCACGCAGCTTTACCAGAAGAAGCTCGCCGACATGCAGACCGAGATCGCGCTTGGGCTGCAGGCATCCTTGCGCGTCGGGCGGCTGCTCGATGCAGGCAAGATGGCGCCGGAGATGATCTCGATCGTCAAGCGCAACAACTGCGGCAAGGCGCTCGACATCGCCCGCCAGGCCCGCGACATGCATGGCGGCAACGGCATCCAGATCGGCTACCACGTCATGCGCCACGCGCAGAATTTGGAGACGGTCAACACCTATGAGGGCACGCATGACGTGCACGCGCTGATCCTGGGACGGGCGCAGACCGGGATCCAGGCTTTCTTCTAAGCCGTGCCTTAAGCCGACTTCGCTGCTTAAATTAGGTGCACCGCAACATCTGTGCTTGGAGAATGGCCAGCAGATGTGTCAGGGTTCGGCGAATTCGTTTGAAACGCCGATCTCCGGGGCCCCATGGCAATTCTGGCAGCCGTCTACCATCTGACCCATTACAAATACGACCGGCCGGTGGTTCTCGGGCCTCAGATCGTCAGGCTGCAGCCGGCGCCGCATTCCCGGACAAAGGTGTTGAGCCATTCGCTCAAGGTCGAGCCGGCGAACCATTTCGTCAATTTGCAGCAGGATCCCTACGGCAACTTCCTTGCCCGCTTCGTCTTTCCCGAGCCGGTGACGGAACTGAAGATCGAGGTCGACCTCGTCGCCGACATGACGGTCTACAATCCGTTCGATTTCTTCGTCGAGCCGTCGGCCGAGACATTCCCGTTCGAATATCCAGAAGAGATCAGGGACGATCTCGCCATCTACCGGACACCTGAGCCGGCCGGACCGCTGCTGTCGGCCTTCCTGAGAACCATCGACACCAGCGCGAAAAACACCGTCAATTTCCTCGTCGACCTGAATGCGCGGCTGCAGCGCGAGATCGCCTATATCGTGCGCATGGAGACCGGCGTGTTCTCGCCGGAGGAGACGCTGGCCGCCGGCAAGGGCTCGTGCCGGGATTCGAGCTGGCTCTTGGTGCAGATCCTGCGCAATCTCGGCATCGCCGCGCGTTTCGTCTCGGGCTATCTGATCCAGCTGAAGCCTGATCTCGTCGCGCTGGACGGGCCGGCCGGCACATCGGTCGATTTCACCGATCTGCATGCCTGGTGCGAGGTCTATCTTCCCGGCGCCGGCTGGATCGGCTTCGACCCGACCTCGGGTCTCCTCACCGGCGAGAGCCATGTGCCGCTTGCCGCCACGCCGCATTTCCGCAATGCCGCGCCGATTTCCGGCATGGCGAGCTTTGCCAATGTCGAGTTCGGCTTCGACATGCGGGTCGACCGCATCGCCGAGCATCCGCGCATCACCAAGCCGTTCTCCGACGAAAGCTGGCAGGCGCTCGATGTGCTCGGCAACAAGGTCGATGCGACACTTGCGGCCGGCGACGTGCGGCTGACGATGGGCGGCGAGCCGACCTTCGTGTCGATCGACGATTTCGAGTCCGCCGAATGGAACACCGCCGCCGTCGGTCCGACCAAGCGCGAAAAGGCCGATGCGCTGATCCGCAGGCTGCGCGAGCGCTTCGCACCGGGCGGCTTCCTCCACTACGGCCAGGGCAAATGGTATCCGGGCGAGAGCCTGCCGCGCTGGACCTTCTCGCTCTACTGGCGTGCCGACGGCCAGCCGGTGTGGAGCGATCCGTCGCTGATCGCGCGGGAGAAAAGCGAAGCCAAGGTTGGCCCGCAGCAGGCCGAAAGCCTGCTGACGGCGATCGCCGGCGAGCTCGGCATCGACAAGGCCATGGTCAGCGAAGCCTATGAGGATCCGGCCGAATGGCTGCTCAAGGAAGGCAAGCTGCCGGAAAATGTCGATCCGTCCAATTCGAAGCTCGAGGATCCGGAAGAGCGCAGCCGCATGGCAAGAGTGTTCGAGCGCGGGCTGACCAAACCGTCGGGCTATGTGTTGCCCGTGCAGCGCTGGAACAGCCAGGCTTCGGGACCGCGCTGGCGTTCGGAAAAATGGAAGACACGGCGCGGCCGGCTGTTCCTGGTGCCGGGCGACTCGCCGGTCGGCTACCGCTTGCCCTTGGGAACGCTGCCCTACGTGCCGCCGGCACAATTCCCCTACATCGTGCCGGTCGATCCGTCGCTGCCGCGCGGCCCGCTGCCGGCCCGCGAAGCGATCCTGCCCACCGCGGCGCCGGCCGAGCTTGAAGGCGCCGACGAGATGGCGCGCCGCCAGCAGGCGGCGTCGTTCACCGCAGCGACCGGTCAGCAGGACCGGGTCGAACAGGAGATCACCGAGATCGGCGGCGCGGTGCGCACCGCGCTCTCCGTCGAGCCCCGCGACGGAAGGCTGTGCGTATTCATGCCGCCGGTCGAGGCGCTGGAAGACTATCTCGAACTGGTCGCCGCCGCCGAGAATGCGGCGCGTGCCATCGGTCTTCCCGTGCATATCGAGGGTTACGGGCCGCCGCATGACCCGCGTCTCAACGTCATCCGTGTGGCGCCGGACCCCGGCGTCATCGAGGTCAACATCCATCCGGCTTCCAACTGGCAGGACTGCGTGGCGACGACCACGGCGATCTATGAGGAAGCGCGGCTGACGCGGCTTGGCGCCGACAAGTTCATGATTGACGGCCGCCACACCGGCACAGGCGGCGGCAACCATGTCGTGGTCGGCGGTGCGACGCCCAATGACAGCCCGTTCCTGCGCCGGCCCGATCTGTTGAAGAGCCTGGTGCTGCAATGGCAGCGGCATCCGTCGCTGTCCTATCTGTTCTCCGGCCTGTTCATCGGCCCGACCAGCCAGGCGCCGCGCTTCGACGAGGCGCGTCACGATTCGCTTTACGAACTCGAAATCGCCATGGCGCAGGTACCGCATCCGGACCAGGGCGCGGCACCCTTGCCGTGGCTGGTCGACCGGCTGTTCCGCAATTTGTTGACCGACGTCACCGGCAACACGCACCGCTCTGAAATCTGCATCGACAAGCTGTTCTCGCCGGATGGCCCGACAGGACGGCTGGGACTGGTCGAATTCCGCGGCTTCGAGATGCCGCCCAATGCGCGCATGAGCCTGGCGCAGCAACTGCTTGTCAGGGCGATCATTGCCCGTGCGTGGAAGAACCCGCTCGACGGCCGCTTCGTACGCTGGGGCACTTCCCTGCACGACCGTTTCATGCTGCCGCATCATGTCTGGGCGGATTTCCTCGACGTGCTGGACGACCTCAAGCTCAATGGCTTCGAGTTCCGTCCCGAATGGTTCGATGCGCAGCTCGAATTCCGCTTCCCGTTCTGCGGCGAGGTTCAGCATGCCGGCATCAAGCTGGAGCTGCGGCAGGCGCTGGAGCCATGGCATGTCATGGGCGAACAGGGCGCGATCGGAGGCACTGTGCGCTTCGTCGATTCCTCGGTCGAGCGGTTGCAGGTCAAGACCGAAGGCGTCAATCCGGAACGCCATACCATCGTCTGCAACGGCCGCATCGTGCCGATGAAGGTGACCGATAACCGCGAGGTCGCGGTGGCCGGCGTGCGCTTCAAGGCCTGGCAGCCGGCTTCGGGCCTGCATCCGGCGCTGCCGGTCAACACGCCGCTGGTGTTCGACATCTATGACCGCTGGTCAGGAAGGGCGGTCGGCGGCTGCGTCTACCATGTCGCGCATCCCGGCGGCCGCAATTACGACACCTTCCCGGTCAACGGCAACGAGGCGGAGGCGCGGCGGCTCGCCCGCTTCGAGCCGCGCGGCCATACACCATCGGCCTATGTGCTGCGCGAGGAACAACCGGCGGAAGATTTCCCGATGACCCTTGACCTCAGGCGACCGGCAAGACTCTGATCAGCGATGGCAAAGGGGAATCACAAAAGGATACGCGGCAAGCCGCAGATCCATAGCCTGCTGGAGCACTACCAGCCCATCGACGGCGTCGTCGACGAGATGGTCGACGCCGCAGGCAATCCCCGTCCGGTCTGGAAGCATTTCATCGAGGCGCTCGACGATCTCGGCGCCGAGAAGCTCGGCCAGCGTTTTGCCCGCGCCGACCAGTATCTGCGCGATGCCGGCGTCTACTACCGCGTGTATGACAAGGCCGGCGCCAATGAGCGCGAATGGCCGCTGGCGCATGTGCCGCTGCTCATCGAAGACAGCGAATGGGCCGCGATCAGCGCCGGTCTCGTGCAGCGGGCCGAACTGTTCGAGGAAACCATCGCCGACATCTATGGGCGCAACCGGCTGATCGAAAAAGGCATCCTACCGGCGGGATTGATCGCGGCCAGCCCCGAATATTTGCGGCCTGTCGTGGGTACCACGCCGGCCGGCGGCCATTACCTGCATATCTGTGCCTTCGAGCTTGGCCGTGGGCCTGACGGCCAGTGGTGGGTGCTGGGCGACCGTACGCAGGCGCCGTCGGGCGCAGGCTTCGCCCTGGAGAACCGCGTCGCCACGACGCGCGCGCTGTCCGACATCTATGGCGAGATGCATGTGCATCGGCTCGCCGGCTTCTTTCGTCGTTTCCGCGATGCGCTGATCGGCATGGCCAGGGAAAGCGATGGCCGCGTCGCCATTTTGACGCCGGGGCCACTCAACGAAACCTACTATGAACACGCCTATATCGCCCGCTATCTCGGCATCATGCTGCTCGAAGGCGAGGACCTGACCGTTTCCGGCGGCAGGCTGATGGTGCGCACCGTTTCCGGCCTGATGCCGATCAGCGTGTTGTGGCGGCGTCTCGACGCGGCTTTTGCCGATCCGCTCGAATTGCGGTCGGATTCGCAGATCGGCACGCCGGGGCTGGTCGAGGCGATCCGCCAGGGGGCGGTAGCCACAGTCAATGCGCTGGGTTCAGGCCTGATGGAAACGCGGGCGCTGCTCGCCTTCCTGCCCAAGATCGCGCGCGAATTGCGTGGCGAGGAGCTGCTCTTGCCGAGCGTCGCGACATGGTGGTGCGGGCAGGCGACCGAACGCGCCCATGTGCTTGCAAATATCGACCGCATGGTGGTCGGCCCGGCGCTGTCGACGAGACTTGCCTTCGAGGATGATGGCCAGACCACGCTCGGTTCGGCGCTGTCGGCAGGCGAACGGGCCGAGCTGGTGGCGCGCATCGAACGCGATGGCGGCGCCTTCGTCGGCCAGGAAGCCGTGACGCTGTCGACGACACCGGTCTTTGTCGGCGGCTGGCTGGAGCCGCGGCCGGCGAGCCTGCGCGTCTACCTGGCGCGCACGCCCGATGGCTGGACGGTGATGCCGGGCGGGTTCGCCCGTGTCGGCCTGTCGCTCGACCCGACGGCGATCGCCATGCAGCGCGGCGGCCAGGCGGCCGACGTCTGGGTGGTCAGCGACAGGCCCGTCGAGCGCGAGACGCTGCTGCCGCAGGAGGGTGACAGCTTCACGCGCACCAGGCCGGGCAGCCTGCCGAGCCGCGCTGCGGAAAACCTGACCTGGCTCGGCCGTTATATCGAGCGCTCGGAAGACACGGTGCGCATCCTGCGCGCCTACCATGTGCGGCTGGCCGAGACATCCGATCCGGACATGCCGCTGCTGGCCGACATCAGGGACTATCTCGAACCGTTCGGCATCGACGTCGAGACGGCGATCCCGTCGGGGCTGATCGGCACGCTCGACAGCGCGGTCTACAGCGCGGGCCAGATCCGCGACCGCTTCTCGCCCGACGGCTGGCTGGCGCTCAAGGACCTGTCGAAGACCATCCACCAGTTCGCGACGACGGTGGCGCCGGGCGATGACGCGACGCGGGCCATGACGGTGATCCTGCGCAAGCTCGCCGGTTTTTCCGGCCTGCTGCATGAGAACATGTACCGTTTCGCCGGCTGGCGGTTCCTTGAGATCGGCCGGCGGCTGGAACGCGGCATCCAGATTGCCCGGACGCTGTCCCGGCTGACCGACCCCAAGGCGCCGGACGGCGCGCTCGACATGATGCTGGAGATCGGCGACAGCGTCATGACCCATCGCCGGCAATATCCGGTGCAGGCCGGCCGGCGCACGGTGATCGATCTTCTGGCGCTCGACCCGCTCAATCCTCGCTCGATCCTGTTCCAGTTGGAAAGGCTGAAGGCCGAGATCGGCCTGTTGCCGTCGGTCGGCGGCGAGGGGCACATGTCGACGGCGGCGAAGGAGATCCTGCAGCTCAACACGGCCATAGCCATCAAGGAGCCTTCGGATATGACGGCAAAGGCGCTGGACGAACTCGCCTATGAAATCGGCGGTCTCTACAACAGCCTCGCCAAAGCCTATTTCGGCTAGTTCATGCTCTACGACATCAGGCTTCATCTCCATTACGACTATGCAGCCGCTGCAGGCGGCGGTCGCCATCAGATCCGCGTGCTGCCATCGACGATATCGGGCGTGCAGCGCGTCATTGCCGCATCGCTGTCCTTTGCCCCGGCGCCCAATGAACGATCGGATTTCTCGGATTTCTTCGGCAACAACGTCACTTCGATTGCTTTTCGCGATGCCCATGACGCGCTCGACATCAGGATGAGCGCCCGCGTTTCGGTGTCGCGGCCCGAGCCCGGGCTCGACGTGTCGCCCGATATAGGGCGGCTGCGGCAGGAACTGGCCGCGGTGCGGTCGTTGGCGTCTGACTCGCCGCACCATTTTCTGGCGGGAAGCGCTCACTCCGGTATCGACGCGGCGATCACCTCTTATGCGCAGGACAGCATCGGCACCTCGGCCGCCGGCACGGCAATGGATCTGTGCAACCGCATCCATCGAGATTTCACTTATGACGGCGAGGCGACCACGGTGCGGACCCGGGCCAGCGATGCCTTCAGGCTGAAGCGCGGCGTCTGCCAGGATTTTTCGCACATCATGATCGCGGGCTTGCGCGGGCTCGGCATTCCGGCCGGTTATGTCAGCGGCTTCCTGCGCACCATCCCGCCCAAGGGCAAGCCGCGGCTGGAAGGCGCCGACGCCATGCATGCCTGGGTCAAGGTCTGGTGCGGACGTGACGCCGGCTGGCAGGAGTTCGACCCGACCAACGGCATGCGAGCCAGCAACGATCATATCACCGTCGGCTACGGCCGCGACTATTCCGACGTCGCGCCGATCGTCGGGGTGCTGAAGACCACTGGCGGGCAGGTCGGCGAGCAGGCCGTCGACGTCATTCCGGCTGCGCTCGAGAAGGTATGAGAGCGAGCTGAAAAGCGCGAAGCGTTCCGCCACTGCAATTGTGGGTGGAGGAAGCGACTTCTCAAACATCGAAGGGGTCGCTAATCTCTATTTGTTTCGAGGGACAGCCATTTTTTGCTGCCAATGGGCGCGGGCGCGGGGTCTTTTAATTGAAAGCGGTCAGCGTCGTCATCCCGGCCTACAATGCGGCGGCCACGATCGCGACAACGCTGGCGTCGCTTAGCAGTGAGGCCGACGTCATCGGCGAGGTCCTGCTGGTCGACGATGCATCGACCGACAACACGGCTGATGTCGCAAGGCAGGCAGCGGCGCAATTGGCCTTGCCGCTGCGCGTGCTGCCTGCCGAATGCCGCGACGCCGGCGGCGCCCGCAACGTGGCGCTGGCCCAGGCGCTCCATCCCTGGGTGTATCTGATCGACGCCGACGATTTGCATCTTCAGGGCGGATTGCGCGCGCTGCTGCGGCAGGCGGAGAACCAGCCGAAAGCCGGCATGATCGTCGGCGCCTACCGGCGGCGGGTGAACGGCCAGGATCGGCAGATCAAGATTCCGAACGGCTATCAGGCTGCGTGCCTGGCAAATGCTTCGGCCTACGTAAAAGGCGACATACGCTCCGTCGCCGTGGGCAGCGTTCTGGCGTCCCGGCAACTGATCCGCGATACACGGTTTCCGGTGGGCCTTGCCTATGACGAGGACACGCTGTTCTGGGCGCGGCTGATGAGCAAGGCTTCGCTGGCCATGACGCCGCAACCCGTCATGGTCTATGAGGTTTCGCCGGCCCGTTCCGACGACCGCTTTGCAATCAACCCGGTGCGGCGCTTCCTGGAGTGGCGCCGGGAATTGCGCACGCTCACCGATTGCGGCATCCCGGTCTCGGCGCTCAAGACCAGGGAGGGGCTTGTCGCCCTCAAGATCGCCCGCGTCCACTATGCGCGCGGCGACCTGGACATTGCCGCGCGCTTCCTGGCAGTGGCCGCTGCCGCGCCAAAGCGGCGGTCGGAAGCCTGGCGCTGCCTGCGCTACAGGCTCAAGCTCGCGGTGCGACGGCGGCTGTCGGCGCCGCGGGTGGAACTGCAGGGCGCCTCGTAAGGTTCCGTCATTCGCTTGCCGCGCCAGCCGACTTTCGCGGCAGGGCGTGGAACCAGCTGTCGGCCAGTAGCTTATCTACTCATATTTGCGTGGAGCTTGCATGCTGCAGAGATCCGGATTGCCGCCCTGCCGGTCAACCGACGGCGACGCCGCGCCGAAGAACGGGGCGCAAAGCGCGGCCGGGCACGCCGCACTGACCTATGTCAGCGATGCCGAGCCCGGTATACGCCGGCTAAAGACAGGCAAGGGATTTTCCTACAAGGGGCCGGACGGGAAAGCGGTCTCCCCTGCCGCCAGGGCGCGTATCGAGGCGATCGTCATCCCGCCGGCCTGGACGGATGTCTGGATCTCGCCTGATGCCGACGGGCACATCCAGGCGACTGGCAGGGACCAGCGGGGGCGCAAGCAGTATCGTTATCATCCGCAATGGGCCGAAGAACGCGACGGTGCCAAATATTCGAGCCTCGTTGCCTTCGCCGAGAGCTTGGCCAGCCTGAGGCGCACGATAGACAGCGATTTGCGCCGCCACGGCCTGCCGTTCGAGCGCGTCGTCGCCGCGGTCGTCTGGCTGCTCGACAACACGATGATCCGCGTCGGCAATGCCGCCTATGCGCGAGACAACAAGAGCTTCGGCCTGACGACGTTGCGCGACCGTCATGTCGATATCAAGGGATCGAGGCTGCGCTTCGCCTTCGAGGGCAAGTCCGGCAAGGAATGGAAACTGAAGCTGGTCGATCGCCGTATCGCCGGCATCGTGCGGGGTGCGCAGGACCTGCCGGGCCAGAAACTGTTCCAGTATCTCGACGAGGAAGGCAACAGACGCCCGATCCACTCCGACGACGTCAACCGCTACATCAGGGATGCCGCCGGCGATGCGTTCAGCTCCAAGCATTTTCGCACCTGGGGCGGCACCATCCATGCCGCGTCGCTGTTTGCGCAGACGGAGCTGCCCGAAACCCAGGCCCAGCAAAAGCGGGTGATGAACAGCGTCATCGACAAGGTGGCCGAGCGGCTGGGGAACACGCGCGCCGTCTGCCGCAAATGCTATATTCATCCGCTGGTTTTCGAGGCCTGGTCGCAGGGACGGCTGCTGGCAGAAATGGCGGAAGCCAACAAGCGCAAGCGGCCGATCGAGGGTCTCGATGACGAGGAAGCGATCGTGCTGAGATGGTTGAAGTCGCATCAACGCTGACTGGCGGCGATTGACGGTCGCTCAATCCGTCTTTTTTGTCGACGTCGTGTCGGGATCGGTCATACTGTTTCGTCCTTTGATACAGAAAAGGACCAGCCATGCTCTACGCCATACTCTGCTATGCCTCCGAAGACGTCGTCAGCTCCTGGAGCAAGGCGCAGGACGACGAAGTCATGGCCAATCTCCTCAACGTTCAGGACAAGTACGCCAAGGCTGGCCGACTTGGCCCGGTGGCGCGGCTTTTGCCGACGACGGCGGCGACGACGCTGCGGAAAGTGAAAGGCGAATCGGTCGTCATCGACGGGCCCTTCGCCGAGACCAAGGAGCAGTTCCTAGGTTTCTACACCCTCGACTGCGCCGATCTCGACGAGGCCGTCGAATTCGCCCGTGAGCTCTCCGAGGTCAACCCGAGCGGCGGCTCCTATGAGATCCGGCCGGTCTCGGTGTTCAATCCCACCGGTGTTGCCGTATGACCGAACTTGCCTGGATCAGCTCCGCGATCAGCGCCGCCCGCCCGCAGGCAATGGGCGCGCTGCTGCGCTATTTCCGCGATCTCGATACGGCGGAGGAAGCTTTCCAGGATGCCTGTCTCAGGGCGTTGAAGAACTGGCCGCAGAATGGGCCGCCGCGCGACCCGGCGGCGTGGCTGATCTTCGTCGGCCGCAACAGCGGCATCGACGCGGTGCGCAAGCGCGCCAAGCAGGCGCCGATGCCGGAAGAGGACCAGATCTCCGATCTGGAGGATGCCGAGAGCGACATCGCCGAGCGGCTGGACGGCGCGCACTATCGCGACGACATCTTGCGGCTGCTGTTCATCTGCTGCCATCCGGACCTTCCGGCAACGCAGCAGATCGCGGTCGCGCTGCGCATCGTCTCCGGTCTGACCGTCAAGCAGATCGCTCGCGCCTTCCTGGTCGGCGAGAGCGCCATGGAGCAGCGCATCACCCGCGCCAAGGCGCGCATCGCCGACGCCGGTGTGCCGTTCGAGACGCCGGGCGCTGTCGAGCGCTCCGAGCGCCTCGCCGCGGTGGCGGCGATGGTCTACCTGATCTTCAACGAAGGCTATTCGACCAACAGCGGCGAGGCGCCGGCCCGCGCGCCGCTGTGCGAGGAGGCGATCCGGCTTGCCCGGCTGTTGCTGCGGCTGTTCCAGACCGAGCCGGAGATCATGGGGCTGACGGCGCTGCTTTTGCTGCAACATGCGCGCGCGCCGGCCCGCTTCGACGAAGACGGCGAGATCGTGCTGCTGGAGGACCAGGATCGCGGCCTGTGGAGCCGCAAGATGATCGACGAGGGGCTGGCGCTGGTCGACAAGGCGTTGCGCCATCGCAAGCCCGGTCCCTATCAGGTGCAGGCGGCAATCGCCGCTTTGCATGCCCGGGCAGAAAAGGCCGAGGACACCGACTGGGTGGAGATCGACCTGCTCTACGGCCTGCTCGAACAAATGCAGCCGTCGCCCGTCATCACGCTCAACCGCGCGGTGGCGGTCTCGAAAATACGCGGCCCGGAAGCCGCCCTCGCGATGATCGAGCCGCTGGAAGAAAGGCTTTCCGGCTATTTCCACTTCTTCGGCCTCAAGGGCGGACTGCTGATGCAACTCGACCGGGGTGAGGAGGCGCGGGTTGCCTTCGACCGCGCCATCGCGCTGGCCAACACGGCGGCGGAAGCGGCCCATATCCGCATGCATATCGACCGTTTGATGAAAGACGGCGCCGTGCGCGTGCCGGCGAAAAAGGCCAACTGAGCCGCGTTTGCCCATCTGGCTCAATCGTGTCGCCCGGGCTTAGACCATGCCGGGGTGGCGATTTTCCCTTGAAACGAGTAAGGCCACGCCATGACTGTGCCCGAAGTGCCTTTTCGGCACGCGGGCGAATGGTGCGAGGCTTTGATCCGACGCCAGATGATGACGACGGGATCTGAAAGGGACAAAAATGACCATTGCGAAGGAAACGGCCGAGCTTCTGGCGAAACTGGGTGTAGCCAAGGACGCGCTTGCCGGCGGCGACCTCATCGTGCGCAGCCCGGTGACGGGCGAACAGATCGCGGCGCTGAAGACCATCTCGCCGGCCGACGCGGCAAAGACCATCGATGCCGCGCACAAGGCGTTCCAGTCCTGGAGGCTGGTGCCCGGTCCGAAGCGCGGCGAACTGGTAAGGCTGCTCGGCGAGGAATTGCGTGCGCACAAGGCCGAACTTGGCCGGCTGGTGTCGATCGAGGTCGGCAAGATCCCATCCGAGGGGCTCGGCGAAGTGCAGGAGATGATCGACATCTGCGATTTCGCCGTCGGTCTGTCCCGGCAATTGTACGGTCTGACCATCGCTACCGAGCGTCCGGGCCATCGCATGATGGAAACCTGGCATCCGCTCGGCGTCGTCGGCGTCATTTCCGCCTTCAACTTCCCGGTCGCGGTGTGGTCGTGGAATGCGGCACTGGCACTGGTCTGCGGTGACGCGGTGGTGTGGAAGCCATCGGAGAAGACGCCGCTGACCGCACTTGCCTGCGAAGCGATCTTCAAGCGCGCGGTCAAGCGTTTCGGCGCCGACGCGCCGCAGGGGCTGGCGCCGGTGCTGATCGGCGACCGCGCCGTCGGCGAAATCCTGGTCGACCATCCCAAGGTGCCGCTGGTTTCGGCGACCGGCTCGACCCGCATGGGCCGCGACGTCGGTCCGCGCCTGGCCAAGCGCTTCGCGCGCGCGGTACTGGAACTCGGCGGCAACAATGCCGGCATTGTCTGCCCGACCGCCGATCTCGACATGGCGCTGCGCGCCATCGCGTTCGGCGCCATGGGCACGGCCGGCCAGCGCTGCACGACGCTGCGGCGCCTGTTCGTGCATGAGAGCGTCTACGATGCCTTGGTGCCGCGCCTGAAGAAGGCCTATCAGAGCGTCTCGGTCGGCAATCCGCTGGAGACCTCTTCGCTGGTCGGGCCGCTGATCGACAAGGCGGCTTTCGATGCCATGCAGAAGGCGCTGAAGGAAGCCACCGCCCATGGCGGCAAGGTGACCGGCGGCGCGCGCGTCGAGAACGGCCACCCGGACGCCTACTACGTGCACCCGGCGCTGGTCGAAATGCCGAAGCAGGTGTCGCCGGTGACAGAAGAGACCTTCGCGCCGATCCTCTATGTGATGAAATATTCGGATTTCGACGCCGTGCTCGACGAACACAATGCGGTGGGTGCGGGCCTGTCGTCGTCGATCTTCACCCGTGATCTGCAGGAATCGGAGCGTTTCCTCGGTGTCGACGGTTCGGACTGCGGCATCGCCAATGTCAATATCGGCACGTCGGGCGCCGAGATCGGCGGTGCCTTCGGCGGCGAAAAGGAGACCGGCGGCGGCCGCGAGAGCGGCTCGGATGCGTGGAAGGCCTACATGCGGCGCGCCACCAACACGGTGAACTATTCCAAGGCGCTGCCGCTTGCCCAGGGTGTTTCGTTCGACATCGACTGAGAACGCCGAGGTCTGCCCAAGATCAGTGTCGGTGATGCTCGGCGAGCGTCAATCGACACAGGGCAATCCGCCTCACGCGTTCCCCAAAATCGGCCCCTGTGCAGGGCGCTGCTCAGTCACCGCCTTGCGGTGGCGGGAAACAAGCCTTGAAGGCGTTGTCGACGACAGCCAGCTTGGCGGCCTGCACGGTCATGTATTCCTCGTAGAACCCGTGCGACACCCACATCACCGAATGGCCGCGTTGGCCAAGCCAGCCAATGCTGCCGAGTTCCTCGGCAGTGCGCAGTTTGCGGCCGAGATGGGTCCGCGACAGCTTGAGCCATTTGGCGAAATCGCCGATCGAAACGACGCTGGTCGGAATCCGCTCCAGGCCGGCATGATCCGGATCGATGCCGGACATCAGCCAGTCCATGACGATACCGCCATTGTTAAGCCAGATGAAAAGGGAAAAGGTCTGGTTGGGTTCGCGCACCGGCTTTGAGGCCAGCAGGCCGTTAGCGATCAGTGGCTGCAGCGTGGCAAGCATGTCGGGCCGTTCCAGATATCTACCCAGCCGGTCGCCGCCATCGATATGGTCAAGCGTGCGCAGATGGGCGGTCACCCAGCCGGTGAACCTCTCGATGGTGGCGGCCGTCGGTTGCAGGGGATGCGTGCGGCCGTCCCCACCCGCCACATACTCGGCGATGTTGTAGTGCAGCATCTCCTTGATGAAAGCATCCGCCGTATTGCGGCTGGCCACGGCGTTCTTGTGCACGACCTCGGTGAAACGCGAGACGGTCAACTCCTTGCGGCGGTCGTTCGGGTCCCGCCGGAAATGCATGGAAAGGCCGACATGAGCCATCAGCCAACGCTGCTGCGTGGCAAAGATGGAAGCCAGTCGCGGGGTTTCCTCATAGATTCGGATCAGGGACTGCGACTGTTCCTGTACGTAGCGGTGCAAGGCCGGATGGGCGGCTATGTCTTCCAGATTCAGCGCGGATCTCCCGATCTCTTGAATCAACTCGGATAGTTGCGTTCCCTATTTTTCAGCCTTCAACACTTGTGTCCAGACGTACCATTTGCGGACAACAGGGCCAGCCGAGGCATGGATCGAGAGTGGCGGGTTCGTGGTTCAGTCCGCTAACTGATTGCTATGGCTTGGAAAACCTCTCGCAACGATAGCCAGGCGAACGGCTGCCCGTTGAAGGGCGACCTGTGCGTCCTGGCCCTCCTTGAAATTCACCTGGATGAGCGGGTAGGTGACCATTTCTAATTGCTGGTCCACGGTGGCATCACCCCATCCACCAATATGGTCGAAGCCTGAAGTCGAATTAACAGTTGGTCAGGTTTGGCGTGGCCTCGCGGACAGCTCAAATCATACAGGATTGCGGCTCACTCGGCCGCTTGAACGCGGCCAGCCTGGATGAGGGCGCGGATCTCGGACCGGCAGGAGCCGCAATTGGTGCCGGCCTTCAGCGCGCCGCCGATGGCTTCGACAGTGGTGCAGCCGGCCATCACCGCGGCCACGATCTGGTTGGCCCCGACGTTGAAGCAGGAACAGACGGTGGCGCCGGCATCCGGCCGTTCGGCACCGGCGCGGCCGGCGACGATCCTGAAGCGCTCGGGCTGGCTGGCGTGGACCTCTTCGAGCTGTTCGGCCGCCCAGCCGCGCGACACCGCAACCGGGCCCCGGGCGACGAACAAAGCACCCGTGAGGTGCTCACCGTCGAAGGCAGCGATGCGGTGCTGGCCGGCGTCGCGGTCGTGATAGGCAAGCATTTCGGCCGAAGGAGCCTCGAAAAGCGAGCCGGCGAAGGCTGTCCAGTCCGCGTCGTCGTCGGCAAAGGCAAGCTCGACCCGCCATCCGCCCCTGCAACGAGCGACCGCCCAATAGTCAGCAGCAATCGCCTCGGGACGGCGGCGCATCACGGCGAAACCAAAGGCCTTTGCGGCAAATTTCTCGATACGGGCCGCGACATGTTTCAACGCCGGCTGACCTGAAACCGGATCGATGAGCGGTGCGGTCAATGCGTCGAGCCGGCCTTTTGCCGCGAACTGATCGGTCCAGTGCATCGGCGCGAAGACGCTGCCTTGGCGCTGGCGTGACGTGATCAAGGCGCGGACCAGTACGTCGCCACGCGGGCTGGAGATCCGCACGATGTCGGCGTCGCCGATGCCGTGGTGCTGCGCGTCCACGGGATGGATTTCGACAAAGGGCTCGGCGATGTGCTGGGACAGACGCGGGCTTTTGCCGGTGCGCGTCATGGTGTGCCAGTGGTCGCGGATGCGGCCGGTGTTGAGGATGAGCGGGAAGTCGGCGGCGGTGCGGGTTTCCGTGGTGGCGCGGATGGCGATGAAGCGGGCTTTACGGTCGGGTGTGTAGAAGTGGCCGTTGGCGAAGAAACGCGCGGGTTGCTGCTCCGTCGTGCTGTTCGCTTGTTGCGAATGTCGAGCTTGATCGCCCCCCTCTGTCCTGCCGGACATCTCCCCTTCAGGGAGGGGGATAGGCAGCTTCGACGCTGGCTCTCCCGTTGCAACCTTGGAGATTGACGAAAGCCGGGACAACAGCTGATCTCGCCCCTTGAGGAGATGGCCGGCCGGCCAGAGGGGGGTGCCTTGGCTCGGCGCTGGCCATTGGAAAGGCTCAAGCGCTGCATAGGTCTCATCATCGACACTTGCATAAGCGCCAATATCGAAATCCCGCGCACCGTCATTCTCGAACCCGGACAGGGCGGCATGCTCGCCAAAAATTTCCGCCGGCGTCTCATGCCCGAACGCCTCGGCAAGACCCATCCGCCGCGCCACCTCCGCGATGATCCACCAGTCGGGCCTCGCCTCGCCGGGCGCCGCCAGAAACGACCGCTGGCGCGAGATGCGGCGCTCCGAATTGGTGACGGTGCCGTCCTTTTCGCCCCAGGCGGCGGCGGGCAGCCTGACATGGGCATGATGCACCGTGTCCGTGCTGGCCAGCACGTCCGAAACCACAACGAACGGGCAAGCCTTGATTGCCGCTTCGACGGCGTCTGCGTCCGGCATCGAATCGACCGGGTTGGTGGCCATGATCCACAGCGCCTTGATGCGCCCGTCGGCCACGGCTTGAAACATCTCGACGGCCTTCAGCCCGGGTTTTTGCGCGATGTCGGGCGCATTCCAGAAGCGCTGGACGCGATCGCGGTGTTCGGGATTTTCGATCTCCATATGGGCAGCGAGCATGTTGGCCATGCCGCCGACCTCGCGACCGCCCATGGCGTTGGGTTGGCCGGTCACCGAGAACGGGCCGGTTCCCGGTTTGCCTATGCGGCCGGTGGCGAGATGGCAGTTGATGATGGCGTTGACCTTGTCGGTGCCGGACGACGACTGGTTCACGCCCTGGCTGTAAACGGTCACCGTCTTCGCGGTCGCGGCGAACAGGCTGTAGAAGCGGGCAAGCTCGTCTTCGCTCAGGCCTGTTGCGGTGGCAACACTGGTGAGATCGAGCGCCGATGCTGCAAAAAGAGCTTGTCCGAAGCCGGTCGTATGCTCTGTGATATAGGCGCGGTCGAGCGCATTGTGCTGGCCGAGCCAGGCGAGCAGGCCGGTGAACAGGGCGACGTCGCCATCGGGCGCGATCGCCAGATGCATGTCGGCGATATCAGATGTCATGGTGCGGCGCGGATCGACCAGCACGATCTTCATCTCCGGCCGCTTTTCCCGGGCCGCCGCGATGCGCTGGTAGAGCACGGGATGACACCAGGCGAGGTTGGAGCCGACCAGCACGATCAGGTCGGCGCGTTCCAGATCCTCATAGGTTCCCGGCACCGTGTCGGAGCCGAAGGCGCGGCGGTGGCCGGCGACGGACGAGGCCATGCACAGGCGCGAATTGGTGTCGATGTTGGCCGAGCCGATGAAGCCCTTCATCAGCTTGTTGGCGAGGTAGTAATCCTCGGTCAGCAGTTGCCCCGAGACATAGAAGGCGACCGCATCCGGTCCGTGCTCGGCAATGGTCCGCGAGAAAGTCGAAGCGACGATGTCGAGCGCCTCGTTCCAGCCTGTCCGGCGGCCGTGGATTTCGGGATGAAGCAGCCTGCCGTCGAGACCGATAGTCTCGGCCAGGGCGGAACCCTTGGAGCAGAGCCGGCCGAAATTCGCGGGATGATCGGGGTCGCCGCGGACAGACACCTGCCCGTCCGCGGCGACTTTCGCCAGCACGCCGCAGCCCACCCCGCAATAGGGGCAAGTGGTCCTCACCTCGCGTGCTGCGTCGATCTCCATGGTCAGGCGGCGCGGCTGGCCAGCGCTTCCAGCGCCAGGAACAGGCGCTCGCCCTCGACCTTGACCGGGATGGTGCGTACTGCGCCTTCGTCAACGCCGAGCGCCTTGCCTGTCTCCAGCGAGATCACCCAATTGTGCAGGGGGCAGGTCACCGCCGCGCCATGGACGATGCCTTGGCTCAGCGGCCCGCCCTTGTGCGGGCAATGGTCGTCGATGGCATAGACCTGATCGTCCTGGGTGCGGAAGACGGCGACCTTGCCTTGCGGGGTGGCGACACAGCGCGCACCACGGCGGGGGATTTCGGAGATGGTGCCGATGGCGATCCAGTTCATTGGGCTGCCTTTGCTTGATAGGATTGCGCCAAGGCACCCCCCTCTGTCCTGCCGGACATCTCCCCCTCAAGGGGGGAGATTGGCAGCCTCGATGACGGCGACCGTCCTGCGACGTTGGAGATTGGCGAAAGCCGAAACGACATTCGATCTCCCCCCTTGAGGGGGAGATGGCCGGCAGGCCAGAGGGGGGTGCTTCGCGCAAACATCTCCATCACTCCGCCGCCTGCGCAAACCCGACCGAAGCCATCGGCCGAAACTCGTGCTTGTCCTTGCCGGAGACGCGTTCCGACCACGGGTCGACCTGGGCGAATTTCTGGGAGAAGACGAAGCGGTCGTAATAGGCCTTGCGCTTGGCATCGTCGTCCATGATCTGGCGCTTGATCTCGGGGATGCCGATGCGCTTGGCCCATTTGTAGATGCGTTCGAGATAGCGGCCCTGCTCGCGGTACATCTGCGTCAGTGCCACGATATGCTCCAGCGCCTCGTCCTCGGTCTTCACAAGGCCGAGCACTTCGGTGCCCTTGATGTCGAGCCCTGCCGCTCCGGCGAAATGGATCTCGTAGCCAGAATCGACGCAGATGACGCCGACATCCTTGCAGGTCGCCTCGGCGCAGTTGCGCGGGCAGCCCGACACCGCCATCTTGACCTTGGCCGGGGTCCACGAGCCCCACATGAATTTCTCGATACGGATGCCCAGCCCCGTCGAATCCTGCGTGCCGAAGCGGCACCAGTCGGAGCCGACGCAGGTCTTCACCGTGCGCAGGCCCTTGGCGTAGGCGTGGCCGGAGACGAAGCCGGCCTGGCCGAGATCGGCCCACACCGCCGGCAGGTCCTCCTTGCGAATGCCGAGCATGTCGATGCGCTGGCCGCCGGTGACCTTGACCATCGGGATCTCGAACTTGTCTACGACGTCGGCGATGGCACGCAGTTCTGCGGCGTTGGTGACGCCGCCCCACATGCGCGGCACCACCGAATAGGTGCCGTCCTTCTGGATGTTGGCATGCACCCGCTCGTTGATGAAGCGCGACTGGTAGTCGTCGGCGTAGTCGTCCGGCCAGTCGCAGACGAGGTAGTAGTTGAGCGCCGGACGGCATTTGGCGCAGCCGCAGGAGGTCTTCCACTCCAGTTCCTGCATGACGGCGGGAATGGTCTTGAGGTGCTTTGCCTTGATCAGCCGGCGCACCTCGTCGTGGCCGAGCGTGGTGCAGGAGCACATGGGCTGCACGGCCGCAGGGTTGTATGTGTCGCCGAGCGTCAGCACCATCAGCTTCTCGACCAGCCCGGTGCAGGAACCGCAGGAGGCGGACGCCTTGGTGTGCGCCCTGACATCGTCGAGCGAGGTCAGGCCCTTGGCCGTGATAGCGCCTGTGATCTTGCCCTTGCAGACGCCGTTGCAGCCGCAGATTTCCGCATCATCCGGCAAGGCTGCAACGGCCGCCATAGGGTCCAGCGGGGCACCCCCCTGATAGGACTGGCCGAAGATCAAGGTATCGCGCATCTCCGATATGTCGGTCTGCTTCTTCTTCAGGTCGTTGAACCAGGCGCCATCCGCCGTCTCGCCATAGAGCACGGTGCCGATGATGCGGTCGTCCTTCAGAACGAGCCGCTTGTAGACGCCGGCTGCTGCGTCGCGCAGCACGATTTCCTGGCGGTCCTCGCCCTCGGCAAAGTCGCCAAGCGAGAACAGCTCGATACCGGTGACCTTGAGCTTGGTCGGCGTGTCCGAATGGACGAAGGCGGCGGCCTCGTTGCCGGCAAGCTGGTGGGCGGCAACGCGCGCCATCTCGTAGAGCGGCGCGACCAGCCCATAGACCATGCCGTTGACCTCGGCGCATTCGCCGAGCGCGTAGATGTCGGGGTCGTTGCTGCGCATGCCGGCATCGACGACGATGCCTCTGTTGACGGCGATGCCAGCCTCCTTGGCCAGCGTCGCGTTCGGCCTGATGCCGACGGCCATCACCACCAGCGTCGCCGGAATGACGGTGCCGTCGGCGAGTTCCACCTGCTCGACCTTGCCGTTGCCGGTGACTGCCTGGGTGTTGGCCTTGGTGATGACCTTGATGCCGCGTTGCTCCACCGCGCGCTGCAGCAGGTAGCCGGCGGCCGGATCGAGCTGGCGCTCCATCAGCGTCGGCATGACATGCAGCACGGTGACGTCCATGCCTTGCGCGTTGAGGCCCGCCGCCGCCTCCAAGCCGAGCAGCCCGCCGCCTATGACGACCGCCTTGGCCCGCGACTGGGCGGCCAGCATCATGGCTCGCACGTCGTCGAGATCGCGGTAGGTCAGCACGCCGGGCAGGTTGTGGCCCGGCACCGGAATGATGAACGGCACCGAGCCGGTGGCGATGACGAGCTTGTCGTAGGGCTCGGTTACGCCATGGTCGGAGGTGACGGTTTTCGCCTGCCGGTCGATGGCAACGATCTTGTGACCCTTGTAGAGGGTGATGCCATGCTTGATGTACCAGCCGTCACCATGGATGATGATCTCCTCATAATCCTTTTCGCCCGACAGCACCGGCGACAGCATGATGCGGTCATAATTGACGCGGGGCTCGGCGTTGAAGATGGTGACGGCGTAGCGGCCCGGCGCCTGCTCGAGGAGGTGCTCCAGCATGCGCCCGGGGGCCATGCCGTTGCCGATGATGACGAGTTTTTCTGTCATGTCCGCTCTCTCACTCAGCCGCGTAGGAAAGGGGTGAAACTTCGGCGGATGCCGCGCGCTCCATGCGCCGGATGGAGACATGCATCCAGGCAAGGCAGGTGGCGACGATGACGAACAGCAGCATGAAGCAGCTCGACCACACGCCTGTGAGGTCGTTGAGCGCGCCGAAGGCGATTGGCAGGATGAAGCCGCCGAGCCCGCCGATCATGCCCACCACACCACCGACCGCGCCGACATTCTGCGGATAGTAGGCCGGGATGTGCTTGTACACCGCGGCCTTGCCGAGGCTCATGAAGAAGCCGAGCACGCAGGCGACGGCGATGAAGGCGAGCGGGCCGATCTCGAAATGGAAGGCGATCGGCCCGCTAATGCCGCGCACGACATAGTCTGCCGAGGGGAGAGACAGAACGAGAGTCGCGACGGCACTGACGGCGAACGTCGAATAAAGCACGGTGCGGGCACCGATCCGGTCGGAAAGCACGCCGCCATAGGCGCGGAAGACGCTTGCGGGAATTGAATAGGCCGCACCGATCATGCCGGCGGTCGCAAGCCCGAAGCCGTAGACGCCGATCAGGTAGCGCGGCAGCCAGAGCGACAGCGCCACGAACGCGCCAAAGGCGAAGAAATAGTAGAAGGCGAAGCGCCAGACCTGCACATTCTTGAGCGGCGCGAATTCCTGCCAGAAGCTTCTCGTGGGTGTTGCCTTGCCGGCGCGGCGCTCGCGGATGACGGGATCATCGCCGGTGGTGAACCAGAAGATGGCGGCCATGACGACGAGCGCTGCGGCCCAGATCAGCGCCACCGACTGCCAGCCCCAGGAGAGAAGCACGAAGGGCGCCAGGAACTTGGTGACCGCGGCCCCGACATTGCCGGCACCGAAGATGCCGAGGGCCGTGCCCTGCCTGTCTGCGGGGAAGAAGCGCGAGACATAGGACACGCCGACGGCGAAGGAGCCGCCGGCGAGCCCGACGCCAAGCGCGGCGACCAGCATCTGCCCGTAGGTGTGCGCGAAAGCCAGCAGGAAGGTCGCCGCCGCCGCCGCAAGCATGGTCGCAGTGTAGACCAGCCGTCCGCCAAAGCGGTCGGTCCAGACGCCGAGCACCATGCGCACGAGCGAACCGGTGAGGATCGGCGTGCCGACGAGCAGGCCGAACTGCGTCTCGTTCAGCCCGAGATCCTGCTTTATGCGCACGCCGATGATTGAAAAGATCGTCCACACCGCGAAGCATACGGTGAAGGCGATGGTGGACATCACAAGCGCCTGCCGGGGGGCATTGTCCTGGCTGGGCGGGGCTGGGAGATTTGCGGTCAATGTCTGGCTCCGGTCTGCGGCGTGGGAGGCACCGCGGATATTTTGTGGGTGAATGATCAGCGGCGCGGCATCGATGGATGCAACGACACGGAGTTCGCGACGGTCAGGTCCTTGCCTTGAATCTTGGCGCCTGTCGGAAACAGCAGGAGCGCGGCGGTGAACAGTGCCGCCGTCAGCGCGCTGCTGGCCAGAAAATCCCGCCGCGTGAAGTCCGCGAGGGACGCGCCAGTTCCGATCCGTTTGGTCATCGTCGTCTCCTTTTGGGCGCCGCTTGGGCCAGCGCCGTCGATCGCGCGAAAAACAAAAAAAGCCGCCGGCCAGGTCTTCGCGCGTCCGTCCATCCTGGATCGCGCATTGACCTGAGCGGCAGCTTTGCCTGTGGCGCCCGTCATTGGACGCCGTGTCACTTGGCCCTTGCGGGCCTATGTTCTGAAATGCAGGAAGCGTGCCAATTCGAGAGCTCCCTGGATTATCGAATGAAATCAATGTGAACCGTAGCCGAACGACTTTTGACCAAGCGCGGCAGCGGATCAAAGATTAGTCAGAATGCCTTGCACGGCAGCATAATATTTGTGCAGTGCGGTAGGCTGCCTATTACCGATGCACATTGCCAATTGCCGATGATTGCGCTTTTCGGTCATGGCCTTACTCGGCGGCTGCGACGAAGCGGTGGCGTTCGTAGAGGAACTTCAGCACCGCCTCACGGCAGCGCAGGAAGGTCCGGTCGGAAGAAAGTTCGACGCGCCGGCGTGGGCGCGCCAGCGGCACCGCAAGCACCTCGCCGATGGTCGCTGCCGGACCGTTGGTCATCATGACGATGCGGTCGGAGAGCAGCACCGCCTCGTCGACATCGTGGGTGATCATGATCGTCGTCGAGCCCAGCCTGGAATGAATGTCCATCACGGCATCCTGCAGATGGGCGCGCGTCAGCGCATCGAGCGCGCCGAACGGCTCGTCGAGCAGCAGGATCTTCGGCTCCATGGCGAGCGCCCGGGCGATGCCGACGCGCTGCTTCATGCCGCCCGAGATTTCCGCCGGGCGCTTGTCCCTGGCGTGCGCCATCTGCACGAGGTCGAGATTGCGCATGATCCAGTCATGCCGCTCGGCCTTGCTTTTGCTTCGGCCAAAGACTTTCGACACCGCCAGGTTGATGTTCTCGTAGACGGTCAGCCAGGGCAGCAGCGAGTGGTTCTGGAATACCACGGCACGCTCGGGGCCGGGGCAGTCGACTTCCTTGTTCTCGAGCAGCACGGCACCGGCGGACACCTTGGTCAGGCCGGCGATCAGGTTGAGCAAGGTCGACTTGCCGCAGCCGGAATGGCCGATGATGGAGACGAATTCGCCCTTGTCGATGGTCAGCCGGATGTCTTTCAGCACCTCGGTGACCTGGCCGCCGCGGGCGAAGGTTTTGTCGATATGGTCGAGTTTCAGATAGGCGGTCATCGCGCTGTCCTCACTTTGCCGTAGTGCCGCGGGTGACGAAGGCACCGACGCCAGCGACCAGGCGGTCGAGGCAGAAGCCGGTGACGCCGATATAGGCGAGCGCGACGATGATGTCGGGCAGCCGCGACGAATTCCATGCGTCCCAGATGAAGAAGCCGATGCCTACGCCGCCGGTCAGCATTTCGGCGGCGACGATGGCGAGCCAGGACAGGCCGATGCCGATCCTCAAGCCGGTGAAGATATAGGGTGCTGCGGCCGGCACCATGATCTTGACGAAGAACTCGAACGGGTTGAGCCGCAGGATGAGGGCGACGTTGCGGTAGTCCTGCGGGATGTTGCGCACGCCGACGGCGGTGTTGATGATGATCGGCCAGATCGACGTGATGAAGATGACGAACAGCGCCGACGGGCTGGAATCGCGGAACGCCGCCAGCGACAGCGGCAGCCAGGCCAGCGGCGGCACGGTGCGAAGGATCTGGAACACCGGATCGAGGCCGCGCATCGCCCAGATCGACTGGCCGACCAGCGCACCGAGCGCCACGCCGACGATCGCCGCCAGGCCAAAGCCGATGGCGACGCGCTGCAGCGAGATCAGCACCCGCCAGGCCAGTCCGATATCCTGCGGGCCATTGTCGAAGAACGGATGCGCGATCAGGTCATAGGCCTCGTTCCACACCTGACTCGGCGGCGGCAGGCTGGCGGTCGGTGACGAGCAGGCGACCTGCCAGACGACGAGCAGGAGGGCGATGACGACGGCAGGCGGCACCAGCGCCGTCGCGACCTTGCCGGCAATGGCGAGCGGGTCGATGCGGCGTCGGCTCTTGGCTGTGAACGCAACCAGTTCGGCGGCGGGCTTTGCCGGAAACGCCTTCACCTTGGTGTCCTCGATGGTTTGGATGGACATGTCTTGGAAACACTCCTGGGCGCTGGGCGACAACGGCGCGAGTGCCGTTGGGCCTAAGCCGATGCCTTGATCTTCAGGCTGTCGAGATAGGCGGACGGGTTGGCCGGATCGAAGACCTTGCCGTCGAAGAACGTCTCGACGCCACGCGACGAGGAGGCCGGAATGTCGGCCGCCGCCACGCCGAGGTCCTTGGCTGCCTCGCGCCAGAGATCCTCGCGGTTGACCTGATCGACCAACGCCTTGACGTCGGTGGTCGGTGCGAATTTGCCCCAGCGGATGTTCTCGGCGAGGAACCAAGAATCATGGCTCTTGAAGGGGTAGGAAACGCCGCCCTTCCAGAACTTCATGTAGAGATCGGTACCGTTGGCGACGCGGCCATTGCCATAGTTGATGTCGCCCTTGAGGCGGCCGATGATGTCGGCGACCGGCACGTTCATCCATTGCCGCTTGCCGATGATGGCGGCCATCTCGTCCTTGTTCTCCTTGGCCTCGCACCATTGCTGGGCTTCCATGACGGCCATCAGGATCGCCTTGGTGGCGTTCGGGTTCTTCTCGATGAATTCGGCGCGCAGGCCGAGCGCCTTTTCCGGATGGCCTTTCCACAATTCGCCCGTGGTGGCGGCGGTGAAGCCGACGCCCTGGTGGACGAGCTGCTCGTTCCACGGCTCGCCGACGCAGAAGACGTCCATGTTGCCGACCTTCATGTTGGCCACCATTTGCGGCGGCGGCACGACGATGGTCGAGACGTCCTTGTCGGGATCGATGCCGCCGGCGGCCAGCCAGTAGCGCAGCCAGAGGTCATGCGTGCCGCCCGGGAAGGTCATGGCGGCCTTCACTTCCTTGCCGGCGGCCTTCTTGGCGGCGAAGGTCTCCTTCAACTTTGAGGCGTCGAGGCCGACACCGGTGCCGGCATATTCCTGCGCGACCGAGATGCCCTGGCAGTCGTAGTTGAGCCGCGCCACGATCGCCATCGGCATGGGCTGGTTGTTCTGCGTCACCTTGCCGGTGTGCATGAGGTAAGGCAGCGGCGTCAGTATGTGGGCGCCGTCGATGCCGTTGGCGGCACCGCCAAGCATCAAATTGTCGCGCGTCGCACCCCAGGAGGCCTGCTTCAGCACCTCGACATCGGGCATGCCGAATTTGGCGAACAGACCTTTCTCCTTGGCGACCATCAGGGGCGCGGCATCGGTCAGCGCGATGAAGCCGAGCTTGGCGCCGGTGACTTCCGGCGCGGCGGTCGTGGCATAGGCGCCCGAGGGGAGCAGCGCACGCGCGGCCGCCAGGGTTGCCGCGGTGGCAGCACCTGCCATCAGAAAACCGCGACGGGTCATGCCCTCAAGAGAGGTTTCAGTCTTGATGCGTTTCGTCATCGTCATCTCCCGTTGGGCACTGCTCGGATCAGCGCCGTCGATTGCGTGTTCGGTCAAAACAAAAAAGCCACCGGCCAGGCCGCGCGCGTCCGTCCATCCGGGATCGCGTGTTGACCTGAGCGGCAGCTTTGCCTGTAGCGCCCGCCATTGGACGCCTGTTACGTGACCCGAGAAGGGTCTGCCTATTGCAATGCAGGAACCGTGCCAGTTTCGGAGCAGATGACAAACACAAATAAAATCAACTATATAGTACAGCTATCGGCGCAAGAACCCGCAGGGTGGACAAGCCAAAGATTGTTCATGGGTGCAAATGCACGCACAATTTTTGTGCAATGCACAATAGTGGCGCGGAAATGATCAGGCTTCCGTGCGGGCCGATTTCTGGCGCGCTATGTAGGTGTCGATCTCATCGGGATCGAAGATCTGGCCGTCGAAGAAACCGTCCGGGCCGAGCACCAGGCCGGCGCCGGTCGCGCCGACCGCGGTGGCGACCTTGAGCGCGCCCTCGACCTTCGCATTGGCCCCGGGAAGCGCGACACCGAGCGGCTTCAGCGCCGAGCGGTAGAGGTCGGGCCGGTAGCAATCCCGGGCGATGGCGAGATTGTCAGGCGTGTGCGCGACATGCCCCCAGCGCACCATCTGCGTGTAGAACCACAGCGCATGGCTCTTCCACGGAAAGTTCGCGGCCTTGTCGAAGGGCAGGAAGAAGTCGTCGACATCCAGCTCCGCTCCGCCGCCCAATCGGAGATGGCCGGTCAGGATCGGCATCTGCACGGCCGGCGGCAAGCCGAGGAAGCGGGCCTGCGCCATCACCGCGGCCAATTCGGCGTGGTTGGCCGGGTCCTGGCACCAGCGCGCCGAATGATGCAGCGCGCGCAGCAGCGCCGCCAGAGCCTCCGGTTTCTCGTCGGCCCAGGCCTTGCGCACCCCGATCACCTTCTCCGGGCTGTTGCGCCATATCTGCGCCTTGACGGTGACGATATGGCCGGTGCCGGCGGCGACCGCAGCGCTGTTCCAGGGTTCGCCGACGCAGTAGCCGTCGATGCGTCCAGTGGCGAGCGCGTCGGCCATGAAGGGCGGCGGCACGATGACGATCTCGATTTCGCGGTCGGGATCGATGCCGCAAGCGGCGAGCCAGTAGCGCAGTTCGTAATTGTGCCCGGAATGCGGGTGCACCACGGCAAAGCGCAGCGGTTCGCGGCGCGCGGCCGCCCGATCGCGAATGAATGCGCGCAGGGCCGCGCCGGCGCGCGCGGGATCGAGATCGGGTTGGGCGCCATGCGCCGCCATGCCGGCCCAGACAGCGTTGGAGATGGTGACGCAATTGCCGCCGAGCCCGAGCGAGAACGGCACGATGGTCTCGGAAGCGAGCGGCGTCAGCCCGAGATTGCAGGCGAGCGGCATGGGCCCCAGCATATGCGCGAGATCGAAATGGCCGATAGCGATGCGGTCGCGAATGTTGGCCCAGGACGTCTCGCGGTGCAGCGTCAGCTCAATGTCTTCGCGGGCGGCGAAGCCAAGCTCGCTCGCGGCCACCAGCACGGCGCTGTCGAAAAGCGGCATGAAGCCGGCGGTGATCTGATGGCTCATGCTCATTCGTCCTCCGCCGGCCCCAGCAGCCCGGCAGCGGTCACCAGGCTCTGGGCGATGTCGCTGATCTTGCGGTTCTGGTTCATCGCCGTCTTGCGCAGCAGCGTGTAGGCGGCCTCTTCGGAGAGGCCGCGCGACTTCATCAGTATGCCCTTGGCGCGATCGATGACCTTGCGGCTCTCGAGTTCGCTGCGCGCCTCTTCCAATTCGCGCGCCATGCGCGAGAAGGCATTGAAGCGGCTCACCGCCATGTCGAGGATCGGCTTGACACGCTCTTGCCGCAGGCCATCGACGACATAGGCCGACACGCCGGCATCGACCGCAGCCTCGATCGAGGCCTGGTCGGACCGGTCGACGAACATGGCGATCGGGCGCTTCACGGCGCGCGACAGCTGGAACATGTTTTCCAGCATGTCGCGGTTAGGGTTTTCGAGGTCGATGACGATGACGTCGGGTTCGATCTCGGCGATCCGCCGCGCAATGCCGGTCACGTCATGGATGACAGTGACAAGCTGATGGCCGGCCTCGCGCAGGCCGGCCTCGATGATCGAGGCACGGATGCGATTTTCATCGATCACCAGGACGGCTAGGGAGGATCGGACCATGCCTGCATTGTGGGGAAGGTCGCGAAATTGTGCAATGCGGCATAGCCACGTCCTTGAAAGGAATGTGGCCATGCCGCCGCCGAGGACTACGTCCTGTCAGAACGGGGTAAGGCGTGGGTTAGCCGCAAACGCGAACGTCTTCGACCACCCTATGGTGGTGGCGCCAATGCACGACTGTTTCCAAATGGCAGCGATGGTGCCGGTGGTAACGCCGATATTGGCCATAATTATCGTACTGAACGCTCTGGTCGTCCTCATATTGGTTGTCATAGCGCCGGTCATGGTGCCGGCGAATAACGATCCCGCCATTGTCGGAATCGTCTGGTGAATATTGGTTGCCGTCGTCGGACTGGATAATCACACTTGCAGCTTGCGTCGGCGCAATGACCGATGCAGTTGCGGCCAATGCCAAAAGGGACGCTAAAATCAACTTTTTCATTTTGTCCTCCTGCGCGTTCAACACATATAAACTTGACACATAAACTCGCGGATGACCCGGAGCGTTCCACTGTAGATCTACACGCTTTGCGACGCCGGGGACATCATGGCGTTATCGGCGGAAACCATGTGGTCCAGGCGAACGAAGGCCGTGAGCGGCAGATGGTCGGAGGCGACGCGCGAAAGCGGCGTGTCATGGGCTTCGACCGCTGCGATCATTCCGTGCCGATTGGTCATGATCCGGTCGAGCGCCAAAAGCGGCAGGTTCGAGGGGAAGGTGGGCACCGCCGGTGGCTGAGGCCCGAACGTCGCGTGCAGCGTGTTGAGCGCCGAGCGGTTGCCGAGCCGCCATTCGTTGAGGTCGCCGAGCAGCAAGGTCGGCTTTTCATCGGCGCTGCTCATGATGTCCAGCACGACACGGGCCTGTTGCGAGCGCGAGTGGCGCAGCAGGCCGAGATGGGCGGCGATGATGCGCAAGGTGCGGTTTCCGTCGAGGTCGATCTCCGCCACCACCGCGCCGCGCGGTTCCAGGCCCGGAAGCCTGATCTGATGCACGTCACGGACGACGCCCTTCTTGAACAGGAGGACATTGCCGTGCCAGCCATGGCCCTTGCCGGTCGCTGAAATCGGCACCGGCACCAGGCCGGTTTCCCGCTCGAGGCGGGGCAGGTCGAGAAGCCCGTCACGGTCGCCGAAACGGTTGTCCGCTTCCTGCAGCGCGATGACGTCGGGGTCGATTTCGCGGATGACGCGGCTGGTGCGCTCGGGATCGAATTTGCGGTCAACGCCGATGCATTTGTGGACGTTGTAGGAGGCAACCAAGGTGCCTGTGGTGGCGGTTGCCTTGTGCGCAGCCGCGTTTGCCTTGCGCATCCGCCTGTCGCGAATGGACAAAAGCATGGTTGCCGGGAGGCTGCGTCCGTTCATCCGCACCGTGTGCCTGCCATGCCTGCTGGTCTCACCATGCACCTCAAATAGAGTCTTTGCGCTTATGTTCCACGGCCGACACCAAACTATCCGTCAAACACGTCGTTTTGTTAAAGCCTATCCAGAGATAGGGTGAGCACCCATCCAGAGATAGGGTGAGAACCCATCTAGAGATAGGGTGAGAACCCATCTAGAGATAGGGCGATCCCAGCCACAGGATGCGGTCGAACAGCCGGATGATGAAGGGGCGGGCCCGCAAGGAGTCCAGCGTGACGGGACTGGCCGTTTCGATTGCCGATCCGATCCGGGCTTCGATCTCGCGGGCAAAGCCTGCATCGAGGACCTCCAGATCGATCTCGAAGTTCAACCGCAGCGACCGGGCGTCGAGGTTGGACGAGCCGACATAGGCCCACACGCCGTCGATCGACAGCAGCTTGGAATGGTCGAATGGGCCCTCCGTGCGCCATATGCGGCAATAATTCTTCAGGATCTGGTCGAATTGCGCGGTCATGGCGCGGTCGACGAGGAAGAGATTGTTGACCGCCGGCACCACGACATCGATCTCAACGCCGCGCCGGGCGGCGGTGATCAAGGCGCTGATCAGTTCGCGGTCGGGCAGGAAATAGGGCGACATCAGGCGGATCGACTTGCGCGCCACCGAGAAGGCGCCGATCAGCAGCTTGTGGTTGGTCTCATTGCTGGCATCCGGCCCGGATGCGACCGCCCGCACCAGCATCGGCTGGCCGGGTGCCGGCGACAGCGGGGCAATTCGCCAGGCATCGCCCTTCAGCGCTTCGTTGGTGGCGAAGCGCCAGTCTTCGGCAGCGACCGAGAACAGGTCGGCGACGACAGGTCCGGTGACCTTGAAATGCGTGTCCCTGGCGCTGTTGGAGCCTGCGAACTCGGCCGAAAAGCCCTTGCGGATGTTCATGCCGCCGGTGAAGGCAACGATGCCGTCGACCACAAGGATCTTCCGGTGGGTCCGGAGATTGGCGTAGGGCAGGCGCAGGCCTATGACGATGTTGCCGTTGAAGACATCGGCGGGGATGTTGGCGCGGCGCAGATGGCCGAGGATGCTGGGAACGGAGTAACGGGCACCGACGGCGTCGATCAGCACGCGAACGGTGACGCCGCGCTGGACGGCACCGGCCAGCGATTCCACGAAAAGCAGGCCGACGGCGTCATTGTCGAAAATATAGGTCTCGAGCAGGACGCTGCGCTCGGCGCCGTCGATCGCCGCGCACATGGCGGCATAGGCCTCGTCGCCAGTCTCCAGCACGTCGATGGCATTGCCGGGGTTGAGGGCGCGCCGCGCCACCCTGTCGCCCAGCGTCCGCAGGCCGGTGAAGCGCTGACCGTAGCGCTCGACGATCAGGGCCTCCTCGGCGGCGATGTCGCGCTCGTCCTTGGCGGATACCGCGTCGCCGGTGAGCGGACGCTGCGCCGTGATCGTGGCGCGGCGGATGCGGTTGATGCCGGCCACGGCATAGATCAGCACGCCAAGAATCGGTGACAGCACCATCACGCCGACCCAGCCGGTGGCGGCGCGCACGTCCTCCTTGGTCATGACGGCGTGGGCGATGCCGACGGTCGCCATCACCACCGAGATGATCGCCAGGATTTGGGTCCAGTGAGTCGCAATGGTCTCGAACATTGCCGGGACTATCCAGCGAGCGGTTGCAGAAGGCAATGCGGCCGGTTCATGCCTCGCATTCGGCGGATGGCGGTTGCCGCCTGGCCGAGGATATCTAGCCCCAGTCAGGGTTTGCACCAATTAATTCCCCCTGAACGCCCGCCTTCGAAAACCAACTTGACACGAGGGAAAGCAAAGAGACGGCGTGGTCCTGCATCGTCCTGTGCTGCCCTTGTGGCCCAAGGCTTCCTGTACTTTGGTATCACATCTGTTGTATATCAGCGGGAACGAAATTAGCGGTATAAAACTTGATCCGAGGCGGGAGGGGCGCCGAATGACGAAATTCAACTTCGAGGGGCCTCCCGTGGGGGATGGCGACCTGTCTGCCGAATGCCAGCGCCAGTTGCTGCCTCCCCTCCGTGAGATCGTCCAGGCGGCGGTCGCGGCAGGCTGGAACCGCGACGATGTCCTTCTGGCCTTTGTCGAACTCACCTGGGATCTGTACGAGAAACGTCGCGGTGATCTGTAGCAGCCGGCCGTAGCCGGTCGGCTCGGCGCCCCGTCGTGCCTGGCCGCCGATCTCGGCGCCAAAAAAATGAAGATGGATTCGCCGAAGCCGCGCCCACGGGTGACAAACGGATCTCAGGGATGGCGAAGATCGGCCATCGCCCTGAAATAGAATGCTCGCCAACTTCGTCGATCGGTCATTTTTTCTCTCTTTTCGCGAATAAGAATTTTTCTTTGCGCATGAGAGTTCTTCCCTAGCCGAGACGCCTGCGTTACGTTGGTTACGGGGTGGGGCAAGGGGATTTCAGGCGGCGGCAGGCGGCTGAGGCAACGCAAATGAAAAATGCGGACGAAGCTCGGGAAAGCGGCGTTTCCCGAGGCGTCGATCGGGTGGCCCGATATGTCCTGGACATCATTCCAGAAAGTGCCGGTCCCAGAAGAGCCACCGCACGTGGCAGCGTCATCCATTCCGTCCGCGGCCCAGGCTCGCAGACGTTCCTGGCCAGGGAACATTCCGCGGGCATCGTGCTGAGGCCCGGGCGCAAATTCAGAGCCTCGCTCGGCACCGACAGAGTTACAGAATACGATGCGCCGGTCGGATGCCTCATCATCAATCCCGCTGGAGTCGACAGCACCTTCGCCTGGACGCAGACCAGGGAAAACGCTGTCGTTTCCATCTCTCCCGAAGCGCTGTCGGAGCTGGCCGCGCACGAATTCGATCGCTCCGACTTGGAGCTCGAGCCGCCTGCGTTCGGCAAGGTCGACCTGAGGGCGCTCAACATCGCCCAGATGATCACCGCGGAGCTGACCGGCACGCTGCCGCCGAACGAGCTCTACCTGGACTCGCTGCTCACCGTGTTCGGCGTGCATCTGCTGCGCACCTACACCGGCCGCAGCCGGCGGACCGCGTCGCCCAAGGGCGGGCTCTCCGCCGCCGGCGCCCGACGCGTGCGCGAATATCTCGACGAGAATTTCGCGCGAAAGGTCATGGTCGCCGAGCTGGCTTCGGTCGCGGGGGTTTCGCCCAATCATTTCATAGCAAGGTTCGCCAGCACGTTCGGCATGCCGCCGCACCGATACCTGATCAACCTGCGCCTGGACTTCGCGGAAAAGTTACTCGTTGACGGCGAGCTCGCAATCGCCGAAGTCGCCTACCTCGCAGGGTTTTCGGATCAGAGTCATCTGGCCGCGACCATGAAGAAGTACAGGGGCAGAACACCGACCATGACCGGATATGCGCCGGGCAGAAACTGAAAGCCCGGGATGGCAAAGTGGCAACACCTGCCGTCCGATAATCCAAGACCGGAATTTTCTACTAAGCTTCCGGAGTTTTCCAAAATACGTCCGTCGCCACAATGCCGCAGGCATTACGGGAGTCATTCGAAATAGCATGCAGCCTGTGCATTATTCGCCATCTGGCCGGACTGATCGAATGAACCGGAGCGACAATGCGGCCACAGCTCGATCAATCACGAATTGTTTTTGGGGGGAACGGGGAGGGCGGTCTCGGGTTGAATTCCATCTGCGAAATATCAAGGGACCGAAAGATGCGGTCTGATGATGGCCCTCCGGGATCGGCATCCGGACCCGGTCCCGCGCGACAGCCGGCGCTGAACGTGAAAGGCGGCCTTTCCGCCCACAGCGCGCGCAAGGTGCAGGATTTCCTGGATCAGAATTTTACACGCAAGATAGCGCTTGCCGAAATGGCAGCGGTTTGCGGGCTGTCATCCTACCATTTCGTGCGGGCTTTCTCGCGGACGTTCGGGGTGCCGCCGCATCAATATGTGCTTGATCTGCGGTTGGACTTCGCTGAGAGGCTGCTTGCCGAAAGCCGCATGACGATCACCGATATCGCCCATTTGAGCGGCTTTTCGAGTCAGAGCCATTTTACTACCGTGATGAAGAAATACCGGCGATTGACGCCTTTGCAGGCTCGCTTCGGCAAGCTTAATTCGAAGCTTAGGTGATATATTGACCGCTTAATTGTTTTACTTTGCCTTATTAAAGCTCTAACTAAAGTAACTATCCGTTAACTCCCGTGAAGTTGCCGCGATTTTTTCTGGCAAAACAGCAATTTCGTGAAATACGGCAAACCAGAATCATGGCTTTCTGCGAGTGCTGGAATTTGTCAGACATTTGTCGACCGCTGGCGAACGGAGAGGGACCATGACCGACAATCGCATTTCGAGTGGCTCGTTTGTTCAGCATCGCACGGCGCATTTCGCCAGGCATTGGATTGCGGGGGCCGAGCACGGCTCCCGCTCGGTTCGCCGCCGCCTGATGGCGGTGCTGCGCATGGCGCACCGCGTGCTCGGCATGCGGCGCAACGGATCTGGACTCGGCATGCTCGGCATCGGCAAGATGTTGGCGGCGGCGCTGGGTGCCATCGCATTGGGCAGCATCGCCACGCCGGCATCAGCACAGGTTTTCGGCGGCGGCGGCACGGCGAACGGGGTACGCGGTATCGCGTTTGGATCCGGAGCCGTGCAAAACGGAGCCGACTCGATAGCCGAGGGCACCAATGCCAGCGCCGGCAGCCAGAATGCCGTGGCGATTGGCTTCGGAACGATCGCCTCCGCGATAAATTCCATTTATCTTGGCTCGCGCACCGCCCCCGGGACAGGTGTCACCGCCCAGAGCGCTATCGGCATCGGTACGGATGTCACCGCTTCGCAGGCCGATGCCATCGCGGTCGGACGGTCATCCCTTGCGTCGGCACAATATTCGGTGGCTCTCGGCCTAAACGCGAAAGCCACGGGCACCGGCGGCGCGATGGCGCTGGGCCAGGGCACGATCTCAAGCGGCGTCAACTCGGTCGCGCTCGGTGTTCAGGCCCAAGCCCTCGGGGCTGGCGCCAACGCCTTGGGCACCTTCTCCGTTGCTTCGGGTGGGAACTCCACTGCCCTCGGCACCAGTTCCACGGCCAGCAACAATTATGCGACAGCCGCAGGCTGGGGATCCGTCGCCAGCGGCGCCAATTCCACTGCCGTAGGACGCCAGGCCGCTGCCAGCGGCATAAACGCCTCCTCCTTCGGAACCGGATCGAATGCGATAGGCGACAATTCTCTTGCTGCCGGCGTCAGCGCCAACGCCAGCGGAGTTGGCAGTACCGCACTTGGTATCGGCACCTCTGCCGGCGGCGCCAGTTCGGCGGCCGTCGGCTTCCAGGCCCAGGCCGCCGGCACCAATGCCGCCGCCATCGGTCCCCAGGCAAATGCATCGGCATCAAACTCGGCAGCCTTCGGCAACGTCGCCACGGCTTCGGGCAATTTCGCGCTGGCCTTGGGCAATTCGGCCGTCTCGAGCGGGGTCGGCTCCGTCGCGGCTGGTTCTGGAGCCCAGGCCACGGACGTCTCGACAACGGCGCTCGGTAACAACGCCGCGGCGACCGCCGCAAATGCCAGCGCGCTGGGGTTGGGCGCTACGGCTAGTGGAACGTACTCCACTTCGCTTGGTTCCACCTCCAAAGCCACCGGCGCCCGTGCGTTCGCAGGCGGCCGTTCGTCCACTGCCGGCGGTGACGATTCCATCGCCATCGGCACGACGGCCGTCTCGACAGGGGCAAGCTCGACAGCACTTGGAGCGGGCGCGGTGGCACAGGACGTAAACGCGGTCGCCATGGGCACCGCCGCCAGCGCGATCACCGCCGATTCCGTCGCCATCGGCACGGGCGCGGTGGCTGACGGCGGCAAGGCGGTCGCCATCGGTTACGGCAACGAAGCCTATGGCGACGGTGCGGTCGCCATCGGCGATCCGAGCTACGCCAGCGGCACCGGCGCCTTCACCGGCGGCGCCAACAATATCGCCAACAGCGACGGCACGGCGAGTGCCTCCGCGGCCAATATGGCGGCGGGTGCCGTCGCCATCGGCAACAACAACAAGGCTATCGGGCAAGGCTCCGTGGCGCTGGGCAACGGCTCGACGGCGGGTGCCGCCGGCCTCGCCGGCAATGTCGCGCTGGGCGACGGTGCCACCGCGGCGGCAAGCTCCGGCGACGTGGCGCTCGGCTCCGGTTCGGTGACCACGGCGGCGGTCGGCACGCCCAATGCAGTGATCAACGGCACGACCTATGCCTTCCAGGGCACGAATCCGACCTCGACGGTCAGCATCGGCGCGGTCGGTGCGGAACGCACGCTCACCAATCTGGCGGCGGGGCGGATCAGCGGCTCCTCGACCGATGCGGTGAACGGCTCGCAGCTCTTCGCCACCAACCAGGCGGTCGACGCCATCGGCACGACGCTCAACAACATCAATGTCGGCGGCGGCATCAAGTATTTCCATGCCAATTCGGCCCTGCCGGATTCCCAGGCCCTTGGAACCAATTCCGTCGCTGTCGGACCCAACGCCGTGGCCAACAATGCCGGCGATGTGGCGATCGGCCTGAATTCCACGTCAGGAGCAACGACCAATGTCGGCGGAGCGACGATCGGCGGCGTGAACTACACCTTCGCCGGCGGCACGCCGGCGGGCGCCTTCTCGGTCGGGTCGGCTGGCGCCGAGCGCCAGATCCAGAACGTCGCGGCCGGACAGTTGAACGGCGGCTCGACCGATGCGGTCAACGGCTCGCAGCTCTTCGCCACCAACCAGCAGGTCACGCAGAACACGACCGATATCGCCAATATCGGCAGTGGCGTCACCAATCTCGGCAACACGATCAACAACATCGCCGGCGACACCTCGACCGCCTATACCGACGCCAACGGCATAGGCATCCGCTATGCCCGCACCAACGAGGCCGGACTGGCGCAAACCGATTCCTTCGCGCAAGGGGTCGGCTCCACCGCCGTCGGCTACCAAGCGACCGCGACCGGTGTCAGCGGGCTGGCGCTCGGCCGCGACACACTGGCCAGCATCGACGGCAGCGTGGCGCTTGGTTCGGGTTCCGTATCCGACCGGGCCGTGGCGCCCGCCACCGGCCAGATCGCGGCCGGCCCATCCAACTTCATCCAGTACAACACCACCGACAAGACGCTGCTCGGCGCCGTGTCGGTCGGCACCACCTCGGCGTACCGGCAGATCACCAACGTCGCCGACGGCACGCAGGATCAGGACGCGGTGACGGTGCGCCAGCTCGCCGGCGCCATCGCCGCCGTATCGGTCACCTCGACCAAGTACTTCCATGCCAATTCGACGGCGGGCGACTCGCTGGCAGTCGGCGCGGAATCGGTCGCGGTCGGCCCGACCACGGTCGTCAACGGCGATAACGGCATCGGCATCGGCAACGGCGCCATCGTCGACCAGATCGCGCCCGGCGGAACGGCCATCGGCCAGAATGCCCATGTGATGCTGGCCGACGGGCTGGCGCTCGGTACCAATTCGACCGCGGCCGGCGTCCAGTCGGTGGCGCTCGGCGCGGGCGCCAACAGCACCTTCGCCAACAGCGTGGCGCTTGGAGCGCAATCCGTCACCACGGTCGGCGCGCAGGCGAACTACACGGCCTATGCGCTGTCGGGCTCACAGGCCTCGGCCGGCGAAGTGTCGATCGGCGGCGCCGGAGCCGAACGCAAGCTCACCAATGTCGCGGCGGGCTCGGCCAACACCGATGCCGTCAACGTCTCGCAGCTTAAGGGCGTGTCGCAAAACATCAGCAACCTGTTCGGCGGCGGCACCACGGTCAATCCCGACGGTTCGATCACCGGCCCGACCTATACCATCCAGGGCAACAATTATTCGACCGTCTATGACGGGTTCACGGCCGTCAACAATGCGCTGACCAACATCAGCAATGGCGGCGGCATCAAGTATTTCCACGCCAATTCGACGCTGGCCGACTCCACCGCCAGCGGCACCGACAGCGTGGCGATCGGGCCGGCCAGCGTGGCCAGCGGCACCAACAGCCTTGCCGCCGGCAATGGCTCGACAGCCACGGGCCAGGGCGCGGTGGCGCTCGGCCAGGGCGCCAAGGCCAACAACGCCAATGACGTGGCGCTGGGTTCGGGCTCGGTGACGCAGGCCGCGGTCGGCACCTCCAGCACCGTCATCAACGGCAAGACCTATGCCTTCGCCGGCACCACCCCGACCGGGACCGTCAGCGTCGGCGACGCCGGCGCCGAGCGCACGATCACCAATGTCGCCGCCGGACGGGTCAACGCCGGCAGCACCGACGCGATAAACGGCTCGCAGCTTTACGCCACCAACACGGCGGTCGAGGATTTGAAATCGGGCCTCGGATCGCTCACCCAGAATGCCGTCACCTATGACACCAATCCGGACGGCAGCAAGAAGAACAGCATCACGCTGCAGGGCGGCGACGTCAACGCGCCGGTGGTCATCTCCAATGTCGGCCCCGGTGTTGCCGGCACCGATGCGGTCAACGTCACCCAGATGAACAACCGCGTCGATTACGCCATCAACACGTCCAACAGCTACACCGACAAGGTGGCCGCCACGACCTTGCAGCAGGCCAACAACTATACCGACCAGAAGCTCAGCCAGCTCAATACCGACATCGACGGCATACGCGACGAAGCCCGCCAGGCGGCGGCGATCGGCCTTGCCGCGGCCTCGCTGCGCTACGATGACCGGCCCGGCAAGCTGAGCGTCGCGGCGGGCGGCGGCTTCTGGCGGGATTCGAGCGCCCTGGCCTTCGGTGCGGGCTACACCAGCGAGGACGGCCGCATCCGCGGCAACGTGTCGGGCACGGCCGCCGGCGGTCATGTCGGCGTAGGCGCCGGCATCAGCTTCACCTTGAACTGAGGCAGGAATGAAAGGACTTGCCGTACTGACTTGCCTGGTGCTCTGCGGCGGCCTCGCGCCGGCCGCGGGGCAGGTGGCGTCGCCCTACAGGATCAAGCCTTCGGATGTGGTGCTGCCGCCCGACGTGAAACTGGGAACCTATCAGCGGACGATCCGTCCCTTCGAAAACTGGACGCTGATCTGCGACGAGAACCTCAAAGCCCGCAAGAAGGTCTGCAATGTCTCGCAGGTGATCGAGGATACCTCGGGCAAGATGGCCTTCAGCTGGTCGCTTGCCGCCACGCAGGACGGCAAGCCCTACATGATCGTTCGCACCGCGCCGAACGCCAGGAGCGACGGCCTGGTCTCACTGAAGTTCGACGGGCGGGACCAGGCGATCGACGTCCACCTGAACGGCTGCAATGAAGTGGTCTGCGTCGGCATGCTGCCGGTCGGCCCCGTCATGCGCCAGCAGATCTCGCAGAATGCGACGCCGGCGATTTCCTATCCGACCGTCGACGGCAAGACGATCACGGTGACCGCAGCAACTCTCAAGGGGCTGACGGCAGCCCTTTCGCCACTCAAATGACCGGGGCAGCACAATGAGCCAGCAGGACCAGTTCATGTCCGCAAAACGCAGCAGCCCGGCCGTCGAGGCGGATCGGCAGCGGCTCGTCGAACCGACGCGGCGGCGATGGCCGCGCGTCGTCGGATTTTCATTGTTGGGGCTCGCCGTGGCCGGCCTTGGCTTCGCCGCCGGGAACTATGCCGCGATCGCCAATCTGGTCGGCAGCGCGACGGCCGCACAGGCTGAGACAGCCAACCCGGCGCTTCCGGACACGCCTTTCCTCGAGCATGTCAAGCAGGCCGGGGTGCAGGCCTGTTCTACCATCTATCCGGTGCTCGGGCAGATCTTGACGACAGGCACCAAATACAGCGTCAAATCCTTGTGGAACGACCAGGCCGCCGACAAGCATGCGGTCCAGGCCTTCGTCGGCATGGATTATGCGACGGAACGCTATAGCGGACCTGCCGCGGGCGTCGTTTTCGCATCGCCCACCGCTTCGGGTTGCGAAGGGACGATGGTGCGGGTGGCGCCGTTCGCCAGCCCGTGCGCCGATCTCCCGTCCATTCTTCCGCAAGGCAGCAAGATCACCGACCATCTCGGGCAGGTCGAGGTTTACGAGCTCGGCGGCAATGCGGGTGAGGCCCTTCTCTTGCCGACAGGCAAAAGCTGCGTGGTGATCTCCGTCGCTTCAGCGGCGAAGTAGGTAAAGCGACAGGATGAAGGAAAGGGGTGCCGACCATGAGATTACGGGCTTTGGCAGTTTTGGGCTTGACCTTGTTGTGGAGCGGACACGTCGTCTCGGCCGACCTGGTGGCACCTTCGGAACCGCAGCAGGAGGAAAAAGGCATCTGGGCGGCCATCGCCTATTCGCAGTCCGACAGCAAATACGGCTTCTTCTGGGGCGCCGACAAGCGGCAGGAGGCGAAGGACATCGCGCAGAAATATTGCGAGAACGCCGGTGGCAAGGCCTGCAACGTCGTCTCCGTCTTCCGCAACCATCGCCATTGGACCGATGACGACGAGACCGGCTTTCCCTACAAGCACTGCGGCGCGCTCGCCATGGCCGACAAGGTCGAGAACCGTTTCACGCCCTGGGGCGTGAACTCGGCCGAGACCCGCCGGGAGGCCGAAGACCTTGCCTTGCAGGCCTGCGAGGCGTCAGGGGCCAAATGCAAGATTCGCGAATGGGTCTGCACATGAAGCGTGGCCTCAAGGCCGCCTGCGCATACGGGGCAATCGCATTCTCATTGATGTCGCCAGCGTCGGCTCAACAAAAGGCCGCGGCTGCTCAAGATGGACCGTCATCGTTGCGCGAAGTCTATGAGGATTGGAGCGTGGCTTGCTCTGTCCAGGAGAATGCGAGGGTCTGCTCGCTTTCGCAGGACCAGGTCCAGAAGAATGGCCAAAGGCTGCTTGCCATGGAGATACAGAGGCGCGCGGACGGGTCGACGACGGCCACCCTGCTTCTGCCCTTCGGCATCCTGCTCGATCCGGGCGTGACGCCCCAGATCGACGATCAGCCGCCATTGTCCCCGCAACGCTTCAGGACCTGCCTGCCGACAGGCTGCATCGCGGTGTTTTCCATTGACCGATCCGTGCTCGGAAAGCTGAGGGTAGGCGAGGTGCTGAAGCTCAATGTCACGACAGATGCGGACACGCCACTGACATTCCCGGTGTCGCTGCACGGCCTGACCGCGGCGCTCGACCGCATGGTCGCGTTGAGCGCACGGTAGGGACAAGGACCTGCGATGCAGCTTGGGCCGCCTCTGACTATTTTTCCCGCATCGCCCGGCGGAAGTTCTGCGTGATCGGCTCGGCAAGGTAGGAAAGCACTGTGCGGGCGCCCGTCCGGATCATCGCCTCACTCGACATGCCGGGCAGCAGCTTGCGACCCTCCAGCTTGGCGAGTTCGTTTCTGTCGATCAACACGGTCGCGGCGAAATAGGGTGCGCCGCTGCGCTCCTCCACCATGCGGTCGGCCGACACGATCTCCACGACGCCGTCGAGCGGCGGCAGATTGTAGCGGGCGAAGGCCGGGAAGCTGACGTGCGCGGGCTGTCCGGGAGCGATCGTCTCGACATCCTCCGGTTTGACCATGGCCTCGACCACGAGTTGTTGTCCGAGCGGTACGATCGTCATCAACGTCTCACCGGGTTTCACGACGCCACCAGCCGTGTGGACCTTCAGGTCCATGACGATGCCGTCGACCGGGGCGACGACATCGGTACGGGCAAGCACGTCCCTGGCGGAACGTTCCTCCTGTCTAAGATCGAACAATTCCGCTTCGACCTTGCTCAACTCGTCGACGGCCTCGTTCAGCCGCACTGTGCCGAGGTTCAAGATTTGCATGTCGATCTCGGCCATGGCACTTCTGGCGCGGGCGATCGCGGCGATGTTGGTGGCGCGATCCCCCTCGATCTCCTGTTGTTGGCGCCTGAGCAAAAGGTTCCGTTCGCGCGTGGTCAGCCCCTTCGCGAGCAGGGTCTCGAGATCTTTGGTTTCACCCTCGATCGCGTCGATCTGCCTGTCCTTGGTGACGATAAGCTGCTGCAGTCCTGTTATCTCTTCCGCGGTCTGGCGACGGCGCTGATTGAGAATTTCCTGCTCGTCCGTCAAGTTGTGATGCTTGGCCGCGAACACGTCACGCTGCGCGGCAACCGCGTCCTTCGCGGCGGTGGCGGGATTTGCGAGCAACGCCGGGTCAAACGCGATCTCGTCCTTGCCGTCGCGCTCGGCCCTGAGGCGCGCGGCCAGCGCCTCGCGCGTGGCTATCCGGTTCTGGATCAGGTCGAGCTGCGCCTTTGCCTGGGTGTCGTCGAGCCGGACGAGGACCTTGCCCGCCTTGACGATATCACCGTTGGCGGCGTTCAACTCCGCGATGATGCCGCCCTCGAGGTGCTGGATGAGCTTGCGGTCGCCGGCGACCTTGACAACGCCCGGGGCCACCGCGGCGCTGTCCAACGGCGCCAGGGCCGCCCAGCCCCCGGCCACGCCGAAGAACAGGAACAGGATGGCGAAGCCGGTGTACGTCACGCCCGTAAGACGCAGGGGGACCGGTTCCAGCAGGGAGGGAGGCGGAACGGGTAACGGCACGACGTTCATAGCTGTTCTCATTTCATGCCTGGTTCGCCACGACAGCCGTGCTCATTGCGTTCTGACGCGACGTACGCTTGGAAGAGGGCCGTGGCCCGTTGTCGACGCCGACTACGGCGGTGGAGATTTCCGGCGCCGGATTTGAGGGTATCTGAGTTACCTGGCGGACGCGCGCGGCGAGTTCGTTGAAGACATGGTCGCGTGAACCGAAGAGGTCTTGTTGGCCCCGGTTGAGAACCAATATCTTGTCGACCTTGTCCATCATGTTCGCCCGGTGCGCGATCAGGATAATGGTCGTGCCCGCCGCCTTGACCGCGCCGAGGGCGGCGATCAAGGCGTCCTCACCCTCGCGGTCGAGGTTGGAATTGGGCTCGTCCAGGATGATGAGTGCCGGGTCACCATAGAGCGCCCGCGCAAGCCCGATGCGTTGGCGCTGGCCACCCGACAGCACCGCTCCGGCTTCGCCGATCTCGGTGGCGTAACCCTTCGGCAGTCCTTTGATCAGTTCGTGGACACCCGCCAGCTGCGCGGCCTTGACCACGTTGTTGAAGACCGCTGGGGTGGTAGTCGCGAAGCGGCAGATGTTTTCGGAGATAGTGCCGGCGAAGAGTTCGATGTCCTGTGGCAAGTAACCGACATAATGACCACGGTCCTCCGATGCCCATTCGGCGACGCTCATGCCGTCCAGCAATGCGCGACCGCCTGATGGGCGCCAGGCGCCGGCCAGTATCCGCGCCAAGCTTGTTTTGCCGGCCCCGCTCGGGCCGATCAACGCCATGGCTTCGCCCGGATTGAGCCGGAAGCTGATCCCTTTTAGTATGTGCTCGCCACCCGGCCGGGCCAGCACGAGGTTCTCGGCCTCGAACCTGCCTTTCGGACGTGGCAGCGGCAGAACCGGTGTTGCTTCCCGGTGCTCTCCGGCAACCGCGGTGAGACGCCGGTAAGCAGCACGCGCTCCGACCGTCGCCTTCCATGTGCCAATCGCTTGCTCGACCGGGGAGAGCGCGCGCCCCATCAGGATCGAGGCTGAGATCATGATGCCGGGCGAAGCCTCGTTGCGAAGCACCAGATAGGCGCCAAGGCCCAGTATGGCCATTTGCAGGGCCAGCCGGTGGCAACGCGCGATGGCCGCGATGACGCCGCCACGGTTGGCGGCTAGAACCTGTCCCTTGTTTGCCTCGTCCTGCTGCGCCTTCCAGCCCTCCAGCAGTGGCTTCAGCATGCCCATCGCCTGCACGACCTCGGCGTTGCGGATCGCCGCCTCGGCCTGCACATAGGCCCGCGACTGTGCGTTCGCAGCCTCGGTCAAGGGCTTGCGTGTGAGGTATTCGTTGAGCACCGCCAGGGCAAACAGGACGATCCCGCCACACAGCGCCAACCAGCCCAGCCAAGGGTGCATGACGAATATGGCGGCGAAGAATAGCGGCGCCCAGGGCGCGTCAAGGATCGGGAAGATGCTTGGGCTGGTGAAGAAATTCCGCACTTGATCCAGGTCGCGCAGGGGACGTGCGTTGGCATGACCGGGCGCCGAGGCGGCATATTCCACCGATGCGGTCAGGAGAACCGGTGCCAATCGCGCGTTCATCCACGATCCGACGGTGGCCAGCAGACGCCCGCGCACCACCTCCAGCCCCGCCATTGTCGCGAGTGCGCCTGCCGCCATCAGCGACAGCATCACCAGCGTCTCCAAGCTGTGGCTGGACAACACGCGATGGTAGACCTGGAGCATATAAAGCGCCCCGGTCAGCATCAGTACGTTGATGCCCCCGCTGAACCAGATAAGCGGCCGGATGGCGCGTCTGGCCTCTTTCATCACCACCTGCAAGGCAGGGGGCTGTTGTCTGTTTTTCATCATCGGGATGACATCTCCGTGCAACGGATTGCGGGAGGCGCAACGGGGGCAGCCATGGCTGCCCCCGTTGGTTACGCGTCAGGCGACATCAACAAGGATGTGCTGCGGCGTCGTCTGGTCCAAGTCCGCGTCCGCCACCTGGAAGGCGAAGTCGAGATGGGCATCCGGCGTCGTGGTCTGCGTCGAGGTGAAGCCGATGTCCGTGATCTTCAGCACATCGTTGTCGGTGGGGTCCCAGTTCTGTAGGGCGAAGGTTGTGCTACCACCACCGGAGCCGGTCGCCCGCTGCAGGTCGATCGCCGTCGGTGTCTCCTGAAGGCCGGCTAAGTTCGGGTTGCTATCGGGGCCGGTGAGACCGTTACCAGACTGCATGATCTGGACACCCTGAAGTACCCAGTTCTCGCCTGCACCGTTGTAGTCATTCCTCTCGACGATAACGAGACCGTCGTTGTTGTCGAGCGGGAAGTCGGCAGCGTAGGCGGTAGGCACCTGCCCTGTCTTGAAGATGTCGGCGTTTGAGACGTACATCGCCTTCGTGGTAAACGTGTCGGCGGCGGTGCCTGTGCCACCCGCGACCCCGTCGGTACCGAAATTGACGAGGTTGAGGATCAGCATCAAGTCCTCGCTGTTGCCGATACCGTCGAACTTGATTGCCATATCGTTGGCCGTCTGGTTCGGGACGCTATTGGCGCCGTCGTCGGTGATGATGCCGGGGCTGTGGTCGAAGAACCGCAACGTCAGCAACTCACCCTTCTGGATCGTGTCACCGGCAACCCCGTTCGTGGCTTGGGTTGCAGAAACCCAATCCTCGAAGTTGCTGCTGATCTGTTGGCCGGCATTGAAGATGGTGTCGTTAACACCGCCGACAACCGGATTGCCGTCACCCGTCGCGTTGAACCCGAAGGGGTTCCCGTTGGGATTCGAGTTACCGGTGAACTGCACGAAGAAGTCCCGGTCGGTCTGATCGCTCGTGGTGCTAGCGTCGAAAAGCTTCTCCACCACGATGTTTGGGTGACCGACGTTGCTCACCGGCTCCTTGGACAAGAGCTCAGAGGTGTGCAGGATGTCCTTGGTGAAGCCCTCGACCGTGTCGTTCAATGTGATGGTGTAGGTGTCGGCAACCTTGTTGAAGACAAGGGTGCCACCCGCTGTGGCAGTCTGGTTGCCGGCCGTGTTCGGGTCACTATCGTACGAGATTTGCCAGTTGAACGACGCCGAGGTGTCGCTTTCCGACTGAAGCGTCGCGAACGAGCTAAGGAACGGGGTCGTCCCTGGCGTCGGCACAAGGCCGGTGAGGTTACCTGTAAGCCCGATCTGGATACCATCAAGGGCTCCGTTGGCATCGACGAAGTCAGAGTGCGTGGCGTCGTAGAACGAGGCCGGGTGGCTGTCCGTGCCGATGTCGTACCCGAAGGCTCCGGTAGCCGACGCGTTGAGCGTGTTGGCCAGAGCCTCGTGGGTCCCGGTGCCGTTGCCGGTGTTCTGGTCGCCGTCAAACGGCACCGTGATCGTCGGGCCATCGTCCCTGATCTGCACCTTGTCGCCGATGGCGATATTGGTGCTGCTGGTATCGCCGTCGCCGTCCGTGGCAGTGATGATCGCCAGCAAGGCGCCGTCGAGCATCGTCTTCACATCGTCGGGGTTGGTCGTATCCGGATGGGCGATCGCGACATATTGCGCGATGCTGAGGATGCCGGCCTGGCTGATGGAGATGGCGATGGCGACGGGATCGCCAGTCGTGCTGCCGTCGTTGCCGACGTCAACCCGGCCGACCACAAGGCCGCCCTCGACATTGAGCAGGATATTGTGCCCGGCGA
>NZ_NSFV01000007.1 GCF_002295115.1 Mesorhizobium sp. WSM4311
ATGCCGGCCTGGCTGATGGAGATGGCGATGGCGACGGGATCGCCAGTCGTGCTGCCGTCGTTGCCGACGTCAACCCGGCCGACCACAAGGCCGCCCTCGACATTGAGCAGGATATTGTGCCCGGCGAGGGAATCGAAGCCGGAATCGACATTCGCGCCGCTGACGCCCAGCGAAAGCGTCTGGGTGCCGCCGTCGGTGCCGAAGCTCGAATTGGGTGTGACCACCGCCGAGGCGCTGGCCGCCCAGCCGAGCGCTGTGCCGAGCGCCGCGAAGGCGGCGGGCAAGGCGCCGGCCTGGTCATTGGAACTGGCATCGACGCCGGCCGTCTCGTCATGCAGTACCTTGGCCGCGTTCTCGGTCAAGCCCGCCGTCGGTCCATCGTCCCTGATCTGCACCTTGTCGCCGATGGCGATGTTGGTGCTGCTGGTATCGCCGTCGCCGTCCGTGGCAGTGATGATCGCCAGCAAGGCGCCGTCGAGCATCGTCTTCACATCGTTGGGGTTGGTCGTATCCGGATGGGCGATCGCGACATATTGCGCGATGCTGAGAATGCCGGCCTGGCTGATGGAGATGGCGATGGCGACGGGATCGCCAGTCGTGCTGCCGTCGTTGCCGACGTCAACCCGGCCGACCACAAGGCCGCCCTCGACATTGAGCAGGATATTGTGCCCGGCGAGGGAATCGAAGCCGGAATCGACATTCGCGCCGCTGACGCCCAGCGAAAGCGTCTGGGTGCCGCCGTCGGTGCCGAAGCTCGAATTGGGTGTGACCACCGCCGAGGCGCTGGCCGCCCAGCCGAGCGCTGTGCCGAGCGCCGCGAAGGCGGCGGGCAAGGCGCCGGCCTGGTCATTGGAACTGGCATCGACGCCGGCCGTCTCGTCATGCAGTACCTTGGCCGCGTTCTCGGTCAAGCCCGCCGTCGGGCCATCGTCGTCAGTGAACAGCTTGTCGCCGACCGATTGGGTCACCGTCACGCCTTGCGACAGGTCGACCCGGCCGACGTCGAATTTGCCGACCACCGCCGTCGCCTGGAAGCGGTTGAAGGTTTCCACTGCCTGTGTGCTGCTGTTGTCGGTGAACCACTGCACCGTATAGGCATCGTTGAGGTGCTGGGCGGTTATGGTTCCGTCCCCGTTGAAGGTGACGAAGCCGTTCGACGACGTCGTGTCGGTGACCTGCTGGCCGGTGCCGTCCCTGATGACGACGCGAACGATAGCCACCGCCGCATCGTCGGCAAGCGCGCTTTGGCCGGCGTCGTTGCCAAGGTTGCTGCCACTGCCGAGGTTGTTGTCGATATAGCTTCGGCCCTGCTCGGGAGAGGTTGTCGCGCCGCCGGCGCTGAACGCGCCGATCTTGACGGTGAAGTTGGTGCCCGGACTGCCCTCGGTCTGCGAGATGAAGAGCTTGGCGTCGGTGACATCGATGAAGTCGGTGTAGCTCATATTGTCGATGTCGCCATAAGTGCCCGGTGCCTGGCCTTTGACGAAACTGAACACGGCCGTCTCACCCGGATCGAACATCTGGTTGTTGACGCCGATCGTGGCGCCAATGCCGCCCTGGCTGGTCTTGATGTTGTCACCTGAATTGTCGAGCGATCCGTCTGCCTGGATGACCGGATGTATGCCGCTCACCAACAATCCTGCGCCCGATGTGCCGACTGCCACGAACAGATGGTTGCCAGAGTCGAGATTGTCGAAATTGAATGAGGTCGATCCCGAAGCAGAGACATTGAGCAGGTTGGTCCAGTCGATCCGGTCATCTGGATTCGCGGTATTGGGATGAGCAATGGCCTCGAAGGTCACCATCTCGATGCTGGCGCTGAGATTGTCCCCGGCCGCTTTCAGGTAGAAAGCAGCGACGACATCGCCTAACCCTTCGATGGCGCTTGTCGTGGCGAGCACGATCGTGCCGTTGGCATAGGAATGCAGATAGATGGCGTCGCCATCGACCGTTTGCAGCGGGCTGCCATTGAAGATGACCTGGTCGCCGTCAAGCGGCGCGCCGCTACCATCGGAAAAGAACAGCTTGCTGATCGTCGCCCCGTCAGGATTGACCGTGACGAGGCCGGCCGCGCTGACCGCGGCCTCGACATCGTCGGCATAGGCGCGCTGGCCCGCAGACAGTTGCAGCTCGCCGGCAAGGCCGTTCAGGAAAGTCTGGAAAGCGGAGGAAAGCCCGCTGAGATCGCTGCCGATTACGGTGTCGTTGCCGTCTACCGGCGTCTGCTGCCCCGAAGTCTGATCAAGGATCAATGTGCCGTTGATGGTGATGGTGGTGGCCATGGTCGTCGTCCCCTTTGGAGAGGTTTGATGGCGAGGTTTTATTAGAACGATCCGCACGTCCGGCCGGAATGCCCCTACCCGAGTGCATCCGGTCGCGCGCTGTGCGGCCCTCCTACGCGATTGTGCCGCCGACGCAGAGGACGCGTCCATTTGCGCTTCGATAGTATTAGGGTGGATGCCCATAGCTGATCGAACGATATATATCCTTCGATAGATCATGCCGGCGCGGGCGGAGGCGCTGTTGTCGCGGCCATTGGCATCAGGCGGCTTTCCGGCCCGTTGCGGGCATCATGTCGATGCCAAGCTAAAGAGGGAGAGATGGTCAGAGCAGGCCGCTTCGGCCTATTCCTGGACGCTCGTCATCTTCGCCATGCGCTACCCAGGCCAATTCCGCCCGGCCGTCGAGGTGCAGCTTCTCGTAGACGTGATGCAGGTGCATCTTCACCGTACCTTCGGATAGATGCAGCCGCTGCGCGATGGTCTTGTTGCGCAATCCGCGCGAGACGAGATCGGCGATCTCGGTCTCCCGCCCGGTCAGCCTGGATTTCGGCTGGGGCTGCGATCGAGGCATCAGCAGTTGCTGGACGATCTTGTTGTCGATCCACTTCTTGCCCGCCGCCACTGCATTCACGCATTCGGCGAGATAGCGGTGGCTGATGCCGTCGAGCAGCAGACCGTCGCCGTCGAGTGCCTGTATTTCCTTGATATCGAGCCTGCCGTTCGGCTGCACGATGAAGATGACGCCGAGACTGTCGTTGCAGGCTCTCAGCCGGGAGGAAAGACCGATTGCCTGCGGATCGGCAATGTCCAGCCCGACGATGACGATATCGGGCCGATGGCGCGCCACATAAGGGAGAACGTCCGCAGGGCGGCGGCACTGGGCGACAACATCGTGTCCAGCCTTGCGCAGCACCCATTCCAGACCGGCGAGATAAACCCCCCGCGGGTCCGCAACAACCAAAGTTGACATGCGAACCGTCCGTAAAAAACGCAACGAACTTGTCTAAAAATCCGTAAAATCAGGAAACCAGAGCTTAAGCAGTTTGTCAAGCAACAGCTAATATGCATTTTGCTATAATAGCAAGCCAATGCTGTTGAGGCGCCCGGCATGGGCACCTCGCAGGGCAGCAGTCGGAATCGTCGTCGCGGCGAGAGCCTTGAGCCGGTTCGATGCATCAGGATCTTTTGAGGATCTCCGGGTGCTCGAACTGCAGGGCCGCGGGCCGCGATCTCAGGCAACGGCCCAGCGCCTGGGGTTGCTAGGGGGACTGGCAGCGGAAGGCCGCTGGGCCTGACCGACAGGGCCTTGAGGACGGGCGGCGCCGGCTGGCGGGATATATGCACTCCAATTGGCAACAGCGAAACATGCGAATGAAGGAAGTCAAAGCCGGCTGAAGGCCGTGCGACATGGTAGCCCAACAGGCTTAGTTGCAAATTTGCTAATATATGGACAAACTCATTGGAGCGGGGAGGAACCCGAAAACTCACCGCAATGGCCGGTGCGGCGTCTGTCGCGCCCCAAAGCCCACCCGCACCGGCCATTCCCCAACGGTTAACCTACAGCCGATCGAAATCAGCCAGCCCGAGACGTCTTCGCTGGCCCTCTGCATATGCCAGGGCAAACGACTCCAGTTCGAACGCTCGGGTTAGTTCTTCGTCGCCATCGACCACACGGACGAACCACTCTCCGCAGGCTTCGATCACTTCAACGCAAGGATTGACCTCGCCGTCAGACGCCACGCGATCCATCGCAAAGTTCCATAGAATGCAACGGTGAACGTCGATTTTGTTAAGGGTCGCGCGAATCCATTTTCAATATCAAATGTGTATCGAGACATTGGTTGTCTCTAAGAATTTATCCGTGCGGCAGGACGGTGCCCTCCATCCTCACCCGAAGATCTGGCCCGGATCGGCCCGCGTGCCTCTGTCAGAGAGCGCGGGCTTCAAGCCACTTCTTCAGCGACATCGGGCGGCGTCAGCTCCGGACGCGACTTGAAATCATCCACCCGGATGCAGTTGAGGGAATCCAGGTAGCTGATTCTTATGTGATTAGATTGGGTAGCGGGAGAGCGCTACCGCCTTTCCCGAAGGTCGCCGCGACGGTCCAGACATGACAACGGAGGACTCGAATTGTCTTGCATCTCATGATGCAGCAAAGCTCATGTACGTGCCGCGTCGCCTGCTGGACCAGCCTAGGCGTCGCCATCTCCCGTCATAAGGCGGTTGAGATTCGGCAGCTAACTCCCCAGTATGATGCGTGCCAGTCCCAATGGATTCTCGACCGCCGAAAAGTGTCCGGTATCCTTGAGCGTGAACATGCGCGCGTCAGGGAGCAGTGCCCTGGTCCGCTCCCTTTCGTTGGGGCGCGACCAGTCGCTGTCGCCATAGATGAGCGTTACGGGCGTTGAGACGTGCCGATACTGGTCCCGCGCCTCGCTCCAGGATCGCCAACCTGCCAGCACTTTGCGCGCGATGCGCTTATATCCAGGGCGTTGCGCCACCCGGCCGAACTCGGCCAGAAGCTCGGAAGGCAGTTTGCGCGGATCGTGATATCCGCCACCCATGATCTTGCCGAGTACCATCTGGTTTTCCATCCACGCATTGAACGGACCAAGAATTGGGATCTGCAAACTTCCGATGATGAGGTTCGCGAACCAGTTGCCACGTCGCAGGCCATCGCCATAACGGGTTTCGTAGTCGTAAGGATTGCTGGCGAAGACGCGCTCGACCCGCCGCGGAATGGCGGCAGCGACCGTGAGAGCCAACGCACCCCCGATCGATTCGCCAACAAGCGTGACGCCGGTGAGGTTGAGCTTCTCGATGAAGCCGATGACGCTCTGCCTGAAATACGGCTCATCGAAGGACGCGAGCGGGTCGATCGGCGAATGGCCGTGTCCAGGCAGATCGATAGCATAAACCGTAAACGACTTGGCGAGGAGAAGGGCCAAACCGCGAAAATATTCAAGCTGTGTGCGGATCGTATGCACAAGGATCAATGGCGGGCCATTGCCGCTCTTTTCATAACGCAGGCTGAGCGCGTCCGATATTTGCAAGAGGCTTGGCTGGGATTTGGTGGCCGTTAGCATTTCATATCTCTTCTTTGTTTGTGACGGCAAATGAGGCAAGCGCATCTCAATCAACCGGCGCGCCAATCCCACCGTCGGAACAGCGCGCTGGCGTTGACGCCTCCGAAGCCGAAGCCGTTGCAGATCGCGTACTCCATCTCCATTGGCCGGGCCCGGTTTGCGACGAAGTCGATCCCTTCACCCGCTGGATCAGCGGTGTTCAAATTGAGGGTGGGCGGTGCCATCTGATCCCTGAGCGCCAGGATCGCGAAGATCGCGCCAAGCCCGCCGGCGGCTCCAAGCAGGTGTCCGGTGGCCGCCTTCGTGCCGCTGACCGCTATGCCGTAATCTTCCCCGAAGACGCTTTTGATCGCGGCGATTTCCCCCAGGTCGCCGACTGGCGTGGACGTCGCGTGCGCATTGAGGTGGCTGATCTCGCGCGCCGAAATGCCGGCCTGGGCAATCGCGATCTCCATGGCTCGACGCGCGCCATCGCCGTCCTCGGGACCGGAAGTGACATGATGGGCGTCCGCCGTCGTGCCGTAGCCGACCAGTTCGGCGAGCGGTTTGGCGCCGCGCGCAAGCGCGTGGCTCAATTCCTCGATGACCAGGATGCCGGCGCCTTCGCCCATGACGAAGCCGTCGCGCGCCATGTCGAACGGGCGAGAGGCCTCCTCTGGACGATGATTGAAGGACGTCGAAAGAGAGCGTGCCGCGGCAAACCCACCGAGACTGACCGTATTTGTGCAGGCTTCCGTTCCGCCGCACACCGCGATGTCAGCTTCATTGGCGCGGATAAGACGGGCCGCGTCGCCGATCGCTTGAATGCCGGCCGCGCACGCCGTCACCGGCGCTCCGAGCGGACCTTTGAAGGCGTGACGGATCGAAATCTGTCCTGCCGCCAGGTTGACCAGGAAGGATGGCACCGTGAACGGTGAAAGACGTCGAACGCCGCGCTGATCGACCGTTCGCACCGCTTCGGTTATCGCGGGGAACCCTCCGATGCCCGATGCGATGATCGTCGCGGTGCGGACCCTGTCATTTTCCGAGACCGGCTTCCAGTTCGCCTGGGCAATCGCCTCTTCCGCTGCCGCCAGTGCGAAGAGAATGAAGCGATCCACCTTGCGCTGGTCCTTCGGCGCCAGGACGGTATTGGGATCGAAGCCGGCTTCGGGATCCTCTTCCAGGGAAGGAACCGTGCCGCCGATCTTCGCCGGCAGGTCTCCCACGACATCGTCCGGCAGCCTGCGGATGCCCGAGCGACCGGCAAGCAGACGCGACCAGGAGGCTTCCACATGTGCGGCAAGGGGCGTGACCGCTCCCATGCCCGTAATAACGATCCGTCGCATCTATTCTCCCATCACTTGGGTGCGTCGCCAGCGCTGCGTGCGGCTTTCAAGCCGCGACTGCTTCGAGAACTTGATCGGACGCTGCACCCAGAAAAGCCCTCGCGAGGTCGGGATCATTGACGGCGCGCGAGAGGACGACCGCACCGACCATTGTCGAGAGAACGGCCATGGCCTTAACGCCGGCCTCCTCGCCGCGGGTCTTGCCAACCCATGAGCCCAGCATCTCGAGGTATTCTCGGATGCCGGCCTCAAATGATGCTTTCACCTCGGCGCCTTGCCTGGCAGCATCCGAGCCAAGCGCAACCACCGGGCAGCCGTCCATCTTTTCCTCGCGATGCCCGGTGCTGAGATAGAAGTCGATCACGGCGCCAAGCGGATCCTCAGGGCTCGCCGCGGCCGCTGTCGACCATCGGTTCGCAGAACTCTCCAATGCCCTTCTGGACGCCTGCGCGACCAAGTCGTCCTTGGACGCGAACTGCTTGTAGAACCCGCCTTGTGTCAGCCCGGCGCCCTCCATCAAATCCTTGACGCCGATGCCATCGAATCCGCGCTCCCGAAAAAGCCGGCTCGCCACATCGATCACGGTTTGCCGGTTCTGCTCAGCTTGGCTGCGAGTCACACGCATCATCCATCTCCTTTTTGATTGCGTTCATAATCTATATCAGCTATAGAGTACGAATGCAATCTATTTTCACAGAGGGCGATGGGCATGAAAAAGCGACTTGTTATTGGACTGGCGAGCATCCTGGTCGTGGGGCTAGGGGTGGCCGCATTCATTACGCTTCGCACGCAGACGGCCGCTGCCGCGGCTGACCCGAGGCAGGAACCTCCGATGGTCAAACTGGTGACGGCAGCGGGGGTCACCGGATCTGACCGCGGCTTCACGGGCACAATTGCGGCGAGGGTGCAGAGCAATCTTGGTTTTCGCGTCCCCGGTAAGATCATCGAGCGACTTGTGAGCGTCGGCGAACAGGTCAAGGCGGGCCAACCGCTGCTGCGGATCGATGATACCGATCTCGTCCTTGCGCTCACCGCGAAGCGCAACGCTGTCGCTGCGGCGCGCGCTGTCCTGGTCCAGACGAGCGCCGACGAAAAGCGCTATGCCGTCCTGGTCCAGAAGGAATTGGCGGCAACCCCGCAGCGCCATGAGCAGGCGAAGGCAGCACTCGATACCGCGACCGCACAGCTCGCGGCCGCGGAAGCGGACGCGAAGGTCGCGCAGAACGAGGCGGCCTATTCCATTCTGGACGCGAACGCAGATGGAACGGTCATCGAAACGCTTGGTGAGCCTGGACAGGTTGTCACTGCGGGACAGACCGTGGTTCGGATCGCCGACGCCGGTCCCCGCGAAGCGGTTGTAGCGCTTCCCGAAACGATCCGGCCGGAGATCGGCTCGGTAGCCGAGGCGGCGATGTACGGGGCCGATGGGCAGCACTATACGGCGCATCTGCGACAGTTGTCGGACGCTGCCGATCCCCAGACCCGCACCTATGAGGCCCGCTATGTGCTCGACGGTGAGGCCGCGGCAGCACCGCTTGGCGCGACGGTAACCATTCGGCTTGCAAGCCAGGCGAGTGAACCGGAAGTCCAGGTGCCGCTGGGAGCCGTGCTGGATGATGGCCAGAAGACCGGCGTTTGGATTCTGGACGGCGCAACCTCGACCGTACATTTCCGGCCCGTCAAACTTGTTCGTTTGACCAGCGAAACCGCCGTGATCTCCGGGCTGAGTTCCGGTGATTCGATTGTTGCGCTCGGCGCACATCTCCTGCAGGAGGGCACCCGCGTCAGGACCGCCTCTGGAAGCGGGAGCAACTGATGAACCTCAATCTTTCCGCGATCGCCGTTCGTGAGCGAGCCGTAACGCTCTTCTTCATCATCCTGCTGGTCGCCGCCGGCGCCTACGCCTTCCTCATGCTTGGACGTGCCGAAGACCCCAACTTCACCATCAAGACCCTGACGGTCACGACGGTATGGCCGGGCGCAACGGCTCGCGAGATGCAGGGACCTCGTCGCCGAACCGCTGGAGAAGCGGCTTCAGGAATTGACCTGGTACGACCGTGTCGAGACGACGACACGGCCAGGCTATGCCTATTTGACAGTTACGCTGAAGGACAGCACCCCGCCATCCAGCGTGCAGGAGGAGTTCTACCAGGCCCGCAAGAAGCTCGGGGATGAAGCCCGCAACCTGCCGCCCGGCGTGCTCGGTCCCTTCGTCAACGACGAGTATTCGGATGTGAGCTTCGCGCTTTATGCATTGAAGGCCCAAGGCATGCCGATGCGGGAACTCGCGAGGCAGGCCGAGACCATTCGCCAGGACCTTCTGCATGTGCCCGGCGTCAAGAAGATCAACATCCTCGGCGAACGTCCCGAGCAGATATTCGTCGAGTTCTCCTATGCCAAGCTGGCAACCCTCGGCGTGTCGGCACAAGACATCATTGCCGCCTTGCAGCGGCAGAACACCGTCACGCCGGCGGGCTCGATCGACATAGAGGGGCCGCAGGTCTTCATCCGGGTCGCCGGCGCCTATGACAGTGTCCAGGCGATCGCCGACACGCCGATCGTCGCCGCGGGACGGACGCTGAAGCTCTCCGACGTCGCCGAGGTCCGGCGCGGCTACGAGGATCCTCCCACCTACATCATCAGGCACCAGGGTGAGCCGACCATCATGCTCGCGGCAGTGATGCAGGAGGGCTGGAATGGTCTTGAACTCGGCAAGGCGCTGGAGGAGAAGTCCGCTTCCATCGCACAGACGCTGCCGCTCGGAATGACGCTGGCCAAAGTCAGCGACCAGGCCGTGAACATTGGCTCGTCGGTCAACGAGTTCATGCTCAAATTCGCGATGGCGCTCGGCGTGGTGCTCCTGGTGAGCCTGCTCAGCCTTGGCTGGCGCGTCGGCATCGTCGTGGCGGCCGCGGTCCCACTGACGCTCGCCGTCGTGTTTCTCATCATGCTGGAAACCGGCCGGTTCTTCGACCGCATCACGCTCGGTGCCCTCATCCTGGCGCTTGGCCTCCTCGTCGACGACGCCATCATCGCCATCGAGGTGATGGTGGTGAAAATGGAGGAGGGCATGGACCGCATCAAGGCAGCAGCCTATGCGTGGAGCCACACCGCGGCGCCGATGCTCTCAGGCACGCTCGTGACGATTGCCGGGTTCCTGCCGGTGGGCTTCGCGCGCTCGACGGCGGGCGAATACGCCGGCAACATCTTCTGGGTCGTGGGGTTCGCCCTCATCGTCTCCTGGATCGTTGCTGTGATCTTCACCCCTTATATGGGCATCAAGATGCTGCCCGCGATCAAACCAGTCGAAGGCGGCGTTCACGCCATATACGACACACCGAACTATCGGCGCCTTCGCCGGCTCATCACCTTTGCGGTGCGCCACAAGTTTTTGACGTGCGCTGCTGTCGGCATCGTCTTCGCGCTTTCGGTTGTTGGCATGGGCGGTCTCAAGCAGCAGTTCTTCCCGACATCCGATCGCCCTGAAGTGCTGGTCGAGGTTCGCCTGCCGGAAGGCACCAGCATCGAGACGACGACCGGCACGGTCGAGAAGCTGGAACACTGGCTTGGCAGCCAGCCCGAGGCCAAGATCGTGACGAGCTATATCGGTCAGGGCGCTCCCCGCTTCTTCTTCGCCATGGCGCCCGAATTGCCTGATCCCGCCTTCGCAAAGATCGTCGTGCTGACACCGGACGCGGAGGCGCGCGAGGCTTTGAAGCACCGGCTCCGCGTGGCGGTTGCGACAGGGCTTGCCCCCGAAGCGAACGTCCGTGTCACGCAACTCGTGTTCGGACCCTACACGCCGTTCCCGGTCGAGTTCCGGGTCATGGGGCCAGACCAGCGGCAATTGTACACCATCTCCGAAAAAGCCCTCGACATCATGCGCGGCGTGCCGGACGTGCGGCAGGCCAATCGCGACTGGGGCAATCGCACGCCGGTACTGCGCTTCATCCCGGATCAGGATCGACTGAACCTCATCGGCCTGTCACCGGCGGAGGTGGCCCAGCAACTCCAGTTCCTCCTCATCGGCATCCCCGTCACGCAGGTCCGCGAGGACATTCGCAATGTTCCCATCGTGGCACGCAGCGCCGGCGGTGAGCGGCTGGATCCGACGCGTCTGGCCGACTTCTCGCTGATGAGCCGGATGGCCGCCAGATTCCGCTCGACCAGATCGGTCACTCGGACGTCCGCCTGGAAGAGCCGATCCTGAAGCGACGCGATCGCACACCCGTCATCACGATCCGCTCGGACATCAACGAGGCGACGCAGCCTCCAGAGGTTTCCAAGCAGATCATGACGGCCCTTCAGCCGGTGATCAGATCCCTTCCGGCCGGCTACCGCATCGAAATGGGTGGATCGATCGAGGAGGCGGCCAAGGCCAATACAGCGCTGGGTAAAGTCTTCCCGGCCATGATCGCCGCCATGTTGATCGTCATCATACTGCAGGTGCGATCCTTCTCGACGATGGCGATGGTCATGCTGACGGCGCCGCTCGGCCTCGTCGGCGTCGTGCCCATGTTGCTCACCTTCAACCAGCCCTTTGGATTCAACGCCATTCTGGGCCTGATAGGGCTGGCCGGCATCCTGATGCGCAACACGCTGATCCTGACGGAACAGATCAAGGAAAACCGTGCCGCCGGCCTTGACGACTATCAAGCCGTTATCGAGGCCACGGTGCAACGCACGAGGCCCGTGATCCTGACCGCACTTGCCGCTGTGCTGGCCTTCATTCCTCTCACGCACTCCGTCTTCTGGGGATCGATGGCCTATACGCTCATCGGCGGCACGGCGGCCGGCACGGTGCTGATCCTGCTGTTTCTTCCAGCGCTCTATGTCGCGTGGTTCCGGATCAAGCCGACCGCGGATGAGGTCCAGGAGGTTTCGACGCAGGAGCCGGAAGTGCCAGTAGCAATGGCGGCTGAGTAGGGGCCGGCAATCGCAGGAAACTGTTCAGTTCCCGCCGTTGGCTTTGCCCGACCAAGGCAAGGCCAACGGCTCGGACTTACCACTTACTGCTGATCGTCCAGGCCTGTCCCGCAGGCTCGTGCTTCATCAATTCTGGAGACATCCGTGAATCGTCCGCTCCGAACGCGAACTGATCCCGATGAGATGCGCGCACGCATCCTGGAGATGGCGGAGGAGCAGTTTCGCCGCATCGGCTACCATAAGACGTCGGTGACCGACATTGCCGCGGAGCTCGGCATGAGCTCGGCAAACGTCTACCGTTTCTTCCCCTCCAAGGGTGCGATCATCGAGGCCATTTGTGGCCGGGTCGTCAACGAGGTCGCCGAGATCGCCTTTGCGATCGCACGCACGAGCGCGCCAGCCTCCGAAAAACTCAACCGGCTTCTGAGCGCCATTCACCACCACGGCACGACTACCCTGATCAAGGAAAAGCGCATGCACGACATGATTGTCGCCGCGATGCAGGAGAACCGGGCGATCATCAAGGCGCTTATCGAGCGGCTGATCTCAATCTTCGAGGTGATCATCCGCGAAGGCATCGAAGCGGGCGAATTCAAGGTCGAGGATCCCGCCGAGGCGACGCGCGCGGTCAAGACCGCGTTCACACCGTTCTTCCACCCGATTCTGATCGAGCACTGCCTTCAACACGGCGAAGACATCGAAGCGGGCCTACGTGAGCAGATTCGCCTCATTCTGAAAGCCCTCGGCAAGTCGTACTAAGCGGCGTGCCGAAACAAACGTCATGCAATATGCAGCAACCAGGCCGACGCGGCCTCGCGTCATAGATCCGACACTCGCTTTGGGAACTGAAACACGCGCGAAGCTGACTACCAATGTCGCAAACTGGCGGCATCCACGACGTTGGTCGGCACCACAATGTCAGCAGATAAGTATGGCCTCGGGCCTTGAAATCATTGAGGATTTTCAAGCGCGGCGCTATTATATATCCGCGATTTCGTTGTGATTTCAATAGTTTAGAGGAATTTTGGTAGCGGGAGAGGGACTTGAACCCCCGACCCCAGGATTATGATTCCCGTGCTCTAACCAACTGAGCTACCCCGCCAGGGCGGCGAAAGGCCCGAAATCCGCCTCAAATCAAAAGGCATTTCGAGGCGTTCGCCAAGGTCGCGCGGATATAAGGTTGGGAGGGCGAGCCTGTCAAGCTTCGAAGCATTCCATATCGCTGCATATTCTCATTGCCGAAAAAAGCTTTGCCGCGTGGACATTTGGTTGCAACCGCCGGGGTTGAGTTCGAAGGGGCACGTCGCTATGTCTCGGCCACGAGTTTTTAGAGTTTGAAACAGATGAAGCCGCGCATTGCAGTCCTCGGTTGCGGATACTGGGGTAGCAACCATATCCGCACCCTCAAGGCGCTTGGCGCGCTGCACGCGGTTTCCGACGCCAACCGGGCGCGTGCCGAAGGCTTTGCCAGCGAACAGGATTGCCTGGCGATCGAGCCGGACCAGTTGTTCGGCCGGGACGACATCGACGCCATCGTCATGGCCTTGCCACCTCAATACCATGCCGAACTCTCCGTGCGCGCCGTCGAGAGCGGCAAGGACGTGCTGGTGGAGAAGCCGATCGCACTGACGGTGCCGGATGCCGAGCGCTCGGTGCAGGCGGCCAAGGACAAGGCCCGGGTCTTCATGGTCGGCCATGTCCTGCGTTTTCATCCCGCCTTCGAGACGCTGAAGGGGCTGATCGACAATGGCGAACTTGGCGAGGTCCGCTACATCCACTCGCACCGGCTTGGCCTTGGCAAGTTCCATACTGAGAACGATGCGCTGTGGGACCTGGCGCCGCACGATCTGTCGATGATCCTGGCCATCACCGGTACCGAGCCGATCGAGGTGCGCGGCGAGGGTGCGGCCCTCCTCGACAATCTCAGCGACTTCGCGCATCTGCACATGCGCTTTCCCAACGGCCTGCGCAGCCATCTTTTCACGTCGCGGCTCAATCCCTATCGCGAAAGGCGGCTGACCGTGGTCGGGACCAAGGCGATGGCGGTGTTCGACGATGTCGAGCCGTGGGAGCGCAAGCTTGCCGTCTACCGCCATGCGGTCTGGCAGGACAGCGGCCAATGGGCCTTCACCACCAACGAGCCGTCCTATGTCGCGGTCGCGCAAGGCATGCCGCTGACGCGCGAGCTTGAGCATTTCATCCACTGCATCGAGACGCGGGCCGAGCCGCGCACCAGCGGCGAGGAAGCAATCAGGGTGCTGCGCATCCTGACGGCGGGCACGGTCACCCACACCAAGTCGAAAGACTGAAAAAGCGCGACCGTCTATTCGGCGGGAATTTGCGCCGGCCTTGCCGCAAGCTTCGTCAGCATGGCCTCGGCCTCGGCGCCGCGCTCGGAGCGCTCGATGAAGCCGCCGCCGAAGACGCGCGCTTCGTTGCCGTCGTCGGAATAGAGCACGCAGGCTTGGCCGGGCGCGATACCGGACTCGCCGTCGGCCAGTTCGACCGACGTCACGCCCGCGATGTGGCGCAGCACTGCCGGACGCGGCGGCCTGGTCGAGCGCACCTTGGCGAACAGTTCAAGGCCGCCTTCGGGAATATCACTGAGCGGCCCGTCGCCAAGCCAGTTCATGTTGCGCAGATAGATCTTGTGCGTCTCCAGCGCCTCGCGCGGGCCGACGACGACGCGGGCCCGTTCGGCATCGAGATGGACGACATAGAGCGGCTCGCCCGACGCGATGCCGATGCCGCGGCGCTGGCCGATCGTGTAGCGCAATATGCCCTCGTGGCGGCCGAGCACGCGGCCGTCGATATGGACGATGTCGCCCGGATTGGCGGCGGCTGGCTTCAGCTTGGCGATGACGTCGGAATATTTGCCTTGCGGCACGAAGCAGATGTCCTGGCTGTCCTGCTTGGCGGCCACCGTCAGCCCCATCTCCTCGGCAATGGCGCGAACCTGCGGCTTCGACAGGCCGCCCAGGGGAAAGCGCAAATAGTCGATCTGCGCCTGCGTGGTGGCGAACAGGAAATAGCTCTGGTCGCGATCGGCATCGACCGGCCGGTAGAGCGCGCGGTGGGCGCCATTGGCGCCGGAGCGAATGTAGTGGCCGGTGGCGAGCGCATCGGCGCCCAGTTCCTTGGCGGTGGCCAGCAGATCGGCGAACTTCACAGTCTGGTTGCAGGAGACGCAAGGGATCGGGGTCTCGCCGGCGACATAGCTCTCGGCGAAGGGGTCGATGACCGCCTTGCGGAAGCGCTCCTCATAGTCGAGTACATAGTGGGGGATGCCCAGCGTCTCGGAAACACGCCGGGCATCGTCAATGTCCTGTCCCGCGCAGCATGAACCGGCCCGGTGCGTGGCCGCGCCGTGATCGTAAAGCTGCAGGGTGACGCCGACGACATCATAACCTTCGCGTTTCAACAGGCCGGCGACCACGGACGAATCCACGCCGCCCGACATGGCGACGACAATGCGGGTGTTTTCGGGACGTCCGGGAAGGTCGAGACTGTTCATGATGCTTTCATTCTGCGCGGCGTCTGAATGCCAATGTCGAGAATATAGGTCAAGCTTTCCGCCGGCGCCAGCTTGCAAGGCGATCGGCCGATTGCGCGTGATCCGCGATCGGCCGGATTTTTTCCAACCAATTCAAGGCTTCCAGCCGGATATTTCAAATGCCTGCGAAAACACTAACGCGGCGTTCACGATCCTTACCTAGTCATTAGGGTCTGCTTAGGCAATTTTTAAAGCTGTGGCGGTAACGTGGCGGGGATTGGGTCTTTGAGTTTTTTGTAGAGAGTACGATGACCGATCTGGTTAGACCTAGAGTTAAGTATGTTATCGGGCCTGACGGCAGCCCTCTCACGATTGCCGATCTGCCGCCGACCAACACGCGTCGCTGGGTTATCCGGCGCAAGGCGGAAGTGGTTGCGGCGGTGCGCGGCGGGCTTTTGAGCCTCGAAGAGGCATGCCAGCGCTACAAGCTCACCACCGAGGAATTCCTGTCCTGGCAGGCGTCGATCGACGAATATGGCCTTGCCGGGCTGCGCACCACGCGCATCCAGCAATACCGGCACTAGGGCCGGGCTGAAGATACAAAAGGGCGCGGCATGCCGCGCCCTTTTGCTTTTGGGTCGTGTCTTTGCCGGTCAGATCGTCAGCGCCACCTTGCCGATTGGCTTGGTGGTGAGAAAGGCGTGAGCAGCCCCGGCCTCTTCGAGCGGGAAGCTCTTCGCCACATGAACGGTGAGCTTGTCCGCGTCGATCAACCGGCCAAGCTCCACCAGGCCTTCGCGGTCAGGCACGACGGACATGCGCTCGACGCGGATGTCACGCGCGCTGGCCAGCGCCCTGGTGGTGTCGTTCAGATCCAGCAAGGACACCAGCACGCCGCCGTTCCTGATGACCTTCAGCGAGCGTTCCGCATGGTCGCCGCCGATTGGGTCCAGCACCAGATCGATGTTGCTGATCCGGCCGGCAAAATCGCCTTGAGTGTAGTCGATGACCTCGTCGGCGCCGAGATTGCGGACGAAATCGAGCTTGTTGGAACTGGCGGTGGCGATGACGTAGGCGCCGCGCGCCTTGGCGATCTGCACTGCCAGATGGCCGACACCGCCGGCCGCCGCATGCACCAGCACGCGCTGGCCCGACTTCAAGGCGCCATGGCGGACAAGGCCCTGCCAGGCGGTCAGGCCGGCCAGCGGCAACGCGCCTGCCTGGATATGGTCCGCCGCCTTCGGCTTCAGCGCGACCTCGTCGGCCGGCACTGCTGCTCGCTCGGCGTAAGCCGCCGCCTGCTTGGGGAAGCGTGGCATGCCGAACACCTCGTCTGCGACCTTGAGGCCGGTGACGCCGGCGCCGAGCGCCTCGACGGTTCCCGAAATATCCCACCCGACGATGAAGGGCGGCTCTCCGAGAAGCTTGTAGTGACCAGAGCGGACGGCGCCGTCGACCGGATTGATGCCGGCTGCCTTGACCCGGACCAGCACTTCGCCGGGCTTGGGAGAGGGATCGATTTGGTTGGCGATGACAAGAACTTCGGGTCCGCCGAAGGAATTCTGGATAACGGCACGCATGGTATCTCTCCTGCTTGGTTGGTGCCGCTATCATTTGGATAGTAATATTCCCTTGTCCAGTATGTACCTTTTTGATATATACTCACCTCATGGATAGCGATGACGACTCCCCCTTCGGCTATGATGCGTTCCGGCGGACGTGTCCTTCCCACACCGTGCTCGAGATGCTGGCCAGCAAATGGGTCTATCTGGTGGTTTGCGCGCTGCGCAAAGGCCGGCTGCGCAATGGCGAGCTGGCCCGCAAACTCGAAGGGATCACGCCCAAGATGCTGGCGCAGACATTGCGCGTGCTCGAGCGCGACGGTCTTGTGCGGCGTGAGATCTTTCCGGTCATTCCGCCGCGCGTCGAATATGAATTGACCGAGCTTGGCCAGAATCTGGGAGGGCTGCTTACCCAGATCAGGGCATGGGCGGAGCAGCACGCGCCTGACATCAAGGATGCCCGGGCCAGGGCGATTGCCGTAAGTGAAGGGGATTGGGCCGCCTAGAGCGGGGATCTCGCGGCAAGGGGGTGGTTCGGGCCGATGGCCCGATGAACTCCCCGCCCGCGCCGGTGCCGATCTCGCCGGTTCAGCCGATCATGGCGCTGCGGCCACCGGTTTCGGCTTCGCGGACCTTGGTGTCGCGCGATTCCAGCATTTCAGCCTTGGAAAGCTCCGCTTCAGCTTCGCCGAGTAATGATTCGGCAGTGCTTCGCTGTTGGGCGAGGTCGCTTTGCGAATTTCTGAGGTTGTCGCGGCGCAAGCGGGCCGCCTTGGCGAAGGTCGGATAGGCGAAATGATTGATGTCGGTGATGCCGGCTTTCTTTTCCTCGGCGGTGATCTGAAGCTCCAGTTCGACGGCCATGCGTTCGAACTCGGCGATCATCATGTCGAGCTGCAGCAGCTGGCGCCGCTTCTCATTCACCTGAAACTGTTTCAGCCGAACGAGGTTTTCACGTGACTTCATGATTCGGTACTCCCGGAAACGCACACCCGCACATATCGTCCAAACCACCTGGAAAGGCCCAGGCTTTGCCCGTGTCCACCGGCATCTCCCGAACTATGGGAAACAAAACCCTAAAGTTTTTTGCCGGCGGTAACCATTCGTTTACGGGCATTGTTAATCATACGGGTCAGGACTTAAGGCCGGGTAAAAATTCCGGCCGCCGAAGCGAAGGCGCGTCGATGAGTCCCTGGAGTCGCTTAGTCCGGGTTGTTAATGTGTTGCATTAGGAATTTGGGCATGAGATTCGTTATTAGATTCAAGAGGGTGTAGAAAGGGGTTAAAAAATCTGATACCGTCATGGACGGGAAATTAGGTTTTGTTAACCATTCAATGGCAGCCTCTGCACAAGGCAACCACTGCTCCGGGGCAGGACGGGTCGTGAAATGGCCCGGCAGCAGAAAAGGGGAATGAAATGCGTGTTCTGCTGATAGAAGATGACAGTGCAACCGCACAAAGCATCGAACTGATGCTGAAATCGGAAAGTTTCAATGTCTATACGACGGACCTCGGTGAAGAGGGTGTCGATCTGGGCAAGCTCTACGACTACGATATCATCCTTCTCGATCTCAACCTGCCCGACATGTCCGGCTACGAGGTCTTGAGAACGCTTCGCCTCTCCAAGGTAAAGACGCCGATCCTGATCCTTTCCGGCATGGCCGGCATCGAGGACAAGGTGCGCGGCCTCGGTTTCGGCGCTGACGACTACATGACCAAGCCGTTCCACAAGGACGAGCTGGTTGCGCGCATCCATGCCATCGTGCGGCGCTCCAAGGGCCACGCTCAGTCGGTCATCACCACCGGTGACCTGGTGGTCAACCTCGACGCCAAGACCGTCGAGGTCGGCGGCCAGCGCGTGCACCTTACCGGCAAGGAATACCAGATGCTGGAGCTGCTCTCGCTGCGCAAGGGCACCACGCTGACCAAGGAAATGTTCCTCAACCACCTCTATGGCGGCATGGACGAGCCGGAATTGAAGATCATCGACGTCTTCATCTGCAAGCTGCGCAAGAAGCTCGACGCCGCATCCGGTGGCCAGAACTACATCGAGACCGTCTGGGGTCGCGGCTACGTGCTGCGCGAACCCGAAGACATCCGCGTCAGCGCCTGAGCGGCGCGCGCCGCCCGAATCATTGCCATCATCGACAAAAAACCCGGCTTCGGCCGGGTTTTTGCGTCATGGATCAGCGATGAGAGGCCTCTGCCGCCTCAAGCTGCGATTTTCAGGTTTCGAAAGCGCTCGAGCAATTGCGGGCGATTGAACGGCTTCAGGAGATAGCCCTGGGCGCCGGCGCGCTTGGCCCGCATGATCGAGGCGATGTCGAGCTCCACCAGCGAGATCAGGATCTGCGGTCTTATCGGGCTTTCCATGGCGCGCACGCGGCGGATGAGGTCAACCGCCTGCACGTCCGGCAGGGCACCGTCGACGACGATGATGTCGGGCATGTCGGCGGCGCACATCTCCAGTGCATCAAGCCCGCTGGCTGCTTCGATGACCACCATGTCGGAACCGCCCAGGATGCGTTTTGCAACCTTCCTGATGACGCTTGAATCGTCGACGAACATGCAGCGTTTCATTTCCGGGTCCTCTTTGCCTTGGGGCAATCCGGTCGTGCGGGGCATCTGACAAGCACCCTAGGCCGATCTGGTAAAGAACCCGAAAAGTCTTTAGGTAAAATTTTTGGAAAGATGACGCCGGACAGGCTTTTCTTCGCGAATGCTTCGCTGCCGCCGCGGATTGAGCCGTCACGGCAATATTACGCCGTTGAAATACTTTGTTCTCCCGGCAAGCCGGCCGGACGCTCAGGCTGCCGAAAGCACGATTTCTTCCGCCGTCGCATGGATCGATATCGTCATGCCGGCCTCGCGGGCCAGCAGCAGCGTGTAGTAGGGTTGCACCGAATGCGCGTCGATCGGCTCTTCCGGCTTGTGGCCGGAATGCAGTTCGAGGAATTTCGGCGGCACGCGCAGCATCGGGCCGCTTGCCGAAAGCGAAATGCGCGGCTCGGTCTCGAGATTCTCGAGGGTGACGACCAGCTTGCCGCCACGCGGAATGGCGGCGTTGGCGACCAGGATCAGGTTGAGCAGCAGCTTGACCTTGTTCTTGGGCAGAAGCGCGCGCGCCCCATTCCAGGTCAGTTCCGGCTTTTCGTTCTTGAGGAAGGCGATCGCCACCGCTTCGGCGTCGCCGGTGTCGATCAGCATGCCGGCGGAGCCTGCCGCGCCGAAGGCAATGCGGGCGAACTGCAACCGGGCCGAGGCGTTCTTGGCGCTCTGGCGGATGAGCCGCATGGCGTCCTCGTCGGCGCCGCCCTCGTCAAGCAGTTCAAGCCCGTTGTTGATCGCGCCGACCGGCGAGATGATGTCGTGGCAGACACGGCTGCACAGAAGCGCCGCGAGGTCGGGCGCGGAAAGGGTGAACAGATCGGCCATCGGTGAAAATCCCTGCAAAATTCCACAATTCCTGGCCGAGCGAGCGATCGTCGCGCCTGCCTATACGAATCACGCCTCAACCCGAGGCTTTCTGAATACACAGCAGCTGTACGTACAGCAACAAATCCAAAATTGTCGTCCGGCAAATGGCGCCTTTGCGCAGGCTTTCAGAGCCGCGCGACCCCAAAAGCCAGCCTTCGAACCGCCATCTTCCTGTGGGAGTTAATGGTTGAAAAAGGATTACGGCATAGTTTGCCCCTAACAGTCATCCTTAACGGCCGCCTAAAGAGCCGGACCGGATGCGAGGCGTCGGCGAAAGTGCTCCATGACGGAGATTGGAAGCATGTTTTCCCGATTCTACGACCGGAGTTTCCTCCGCGTCACCTCAGGCCGGAAGTTTCTCCGTGTCTGCTCAATGGCGATCACGCTCATGGGCGTCCTCGTCTTCTCGACTTCAGCCCTGCGGGCCCAGGAGTACACCGCTCAGGAGATTATCGATTCCGGTCACAAGTTCTTCGGCGCGACATCGGGTGGGCTCGCCACCGTCGTCGAGAAGATCTTTGCCTCCTACGGGCTGCCCAATGGCTATCTGCTCGGTGAGGAGGGGTCGGGCGCGCTGATCGGCGGCCTGACCTACGGCGAAGGCACGCTCTACACCAAGAATGCCGGCGACCACAAAGTGTTCTGGCAAGGCCCGTCGCTGGGCTGGGATTTCGGCGGCGAGGGGTCCCGGGTGATGATGCTGGTCTACAATCTCGACGATGTCAGCAACCTCTACAACCGGTATGGCGGCGTCGCGGGGTCGGCCTATGTGGTGGCAGGCGTCGGCTTCAATGTGCTGAAGAACAACAATGTGCTCCTGGTGCCGATCCGCACCGGCGTCGGCGCCCGGCTCGGCGTCAATCTCGGCTATCTGAAACTGACCGAGCGGGCGACCTGGAATCCGTTCTAAAGTCCGACCGGTCATGACCGCAATGCCAAGTTTTCGATGGGAATTGTAGGCCTGTGACCCTCCGCGTGCTGCGGCAAGCTCTTGCCGCAGCGCCGGATTTCCGCCATGCCAGTGTGATGCGGTCCAGTTCCGGCGGTTGCCGCCGATAGCGGGTAGTCCTTTGGTTCAGTCGGTCCTGTTCTTTGCCCTCGGCTTTCTCTGCGCCGGCTTTCTGGCGCTGATGGTGGCTCCGGCCGTCTGGCGCCGTGCCGTCGCGTTGACCCGCAGGCGCATCGAGGCCTCCATCCCGCTGACACAGACCGAAATCCAGGCAGACAAGGACCGCATCCGGGCGGAATACGCCATGGCGACGCGCCGCCTCGAAATGAACGTCAAGGCGCTGCGCGAGAAAGCGGCCGAACAGCTCGTCGAGATCAATCGTGGCCACGAGGCGTTGAAGGGGTTGGCGATCGAACGCACGGACAAGAACAACGCGCTCGCCGAACTCGGCGCCAAGAACGAGGCGCTGCGGCAGCGCGAAGAGGAATTGCACCGGCTTTCGGAGCGGCTCAAGGAAACCGAACGCAAGCTGGAGAAGCGGGCGCTCGAGCTGGAAAAGCTGGAGCAGATGTATGACGATGCCAGTTTTTCCTCCTCCAGCCGGCAGATCGAGCTCGTGGCGCGGGAGTCCGAATTGCAGAAGCTAGCCAGCGATATCGCGCTGCTGCGCGGCCAGCGCAAGGAAGCGGACCGGCGCCAGCAGGAGATCGCGGCCGAAAGCAAGGCCGCACGCGATGCGCTCAAGGCGGAGAAGAAAAGGGTGGCCGAACTCGACAAGAAGGTCGAACGGCTGCTGGCGACGCTAGCCGATCGCGAGGACAAGCTCGACCGCCGCGAAAGGGAGCTGGCGCGCCTGCGCGAAAAGGCGAAGGCCGAGGACGGCGGACCGGCCTTGCGGCTGGTCGGCAAGCCGGATGAAGCGGGCAGGCCTGACGAGGCCAAACAGCGCGACGATCTGGACCAGGCGATCGCCAAGCTCGACAGCGACCGCGAGCGGCTGGAGGCCAGGCTGACGGCGCTGGCGCGCGAGAACAAGCGGCTCAAGGCGGATCTCGGCGCCGCGGCATCGTCGGGCACGGCGAATGCCAGTGCCGCGCTGCGCGAGCAGATGAACGAGCTTGCGGCTGAAGTCGTCCACCTGACGGCCAAGCTCGAGGGGCCTGACTCCCCGATCGCCAAGGCGCTGGCGGCACCACAGGACAGCCGATCCAACGGCGGCGATCGTAGCCTCGCCGACCGCGTGCGGGCCTTGCAGAAGGCGGACGCGAACTGAAACGGCGGTGCGCCGCCGTCGCCCATGCTGCTCAACGATGCGAGAAGTGATGCAGCGCGATGGCTGACGCGGCGGCGACGTTCAGGCTGTCGAAGCCTTTCGACATGGTGATCCGCACGGTTTGCAGGCGCGCAAGCAGGCTTTCTGGCAGGCCTTCGCCCTCGGTGCCGAGATAGAGCGCCAAGCGTTCGGCCTGCCTAGCATCGCGTAGGTCGGTTCGTCCACGCGGCGATAGGGCGAATTGTTCAAAATCCCGTTCGGCGAGCATCGCCGTAAAGCCTGATGTGTCGGTGAAGGATGCAAACGGGATCTTGAGCGCGGCGCCGACGGAAACGCGGATCGCCTTGCGGTACAGCGGATCGCAGCATGTCGCATCCATCAGCACCGCATCGGCACCGAAGGCGGCGGCGTTGCGGAAGATCGAGCCCATATTGTCGTGGTTGGCGATGCCGACGAGCACCACCACCAAGGCCTGGTCGGGCAACGCATCCAGCAACGGCCCGGCCGCTTGCGGCGCCTCCTTGCGGCCGATGGCCAGGATGCCGCGATGCATGTGGAAGCCGGCGATCGCATCCATCACCGCGCTGGTGACGACGTAGACCGGCAGGTCCGCCGGCGCCTTGTGCAGGATGTCCTCCAGGCCGCCGAGCCGGTTTTCCAGGACAAGAATGGATTCGGCGCCGAAGCGGCCGGACGACAGAAGCAGATCGAGAACCACTTTGCCTTCGGCGACGAAACGGCCTTGTCGGCCTGCAAGATCGCGTTCGCGGATATCGAGATAGGCGGCGACGCGTGAATCCCGTGGGTCGTCGATGCGAATTGGGTCCATGTCCTGCGCTCAAACATCGAGAGCGTGGTTCGTGCGTTGGAGAGACGCACAAGCCACGCTCCGAAAATCGTCAGCGAGGTAAGCGGCCGCAGCAGCGTCCGGTCAAGTCCCGGCGCGGCGCAATCTCTGTGCCATCTGGGACAGGTCCTCCTTGCCGGTACCGAAAATACCATCCAGCACGACAAGCAGCTCGCGCACCGCGTCGGATTTGCAGGAGTAGTAGATCATCTGACGGTCGCGGCGGGTTTCCACGAGGTCAAGCGCCCGTAGCTTGGCCAGATGCTGCGAGAGCGCGGATTGGCTGAGCATCACCTTGTCGGCGATGGCGCCGACCGACATTTCACCGTCGATCAGATAGCTCATAATCAAGAGCCGCTTTTCGTTGCCCATGAGCATCAAAAATTCGGCAGCAGATTCGGCGTTGGCGATTAGCTTTGTCGAGACCATGAATGCCCCATGCTGTTTGCTCATCAAGGCGCCATGGGGGCAATGGTGCCTGAATCCATAAATTCACTTGCGAAAGGCCACTGACGAGTCAGTGCCACCTGTGAAGGGTAGAACATTTCCTTCAAATCTCAAGTGTTGCTTTTGATCAAATGCAATTAAGTTTCATCATCTGCCCGTCCGGCCGCCTGGCCGCCCCTGGCCATTTCGACCAGAACGGGTCGCAATTCCCTCGTCGCTACCAGAGGTTGTGGGAAGAATACCCGGCAAACATCGTCTCCCGACACCAGATCCATGCCATCGGCGTCCAAACCGGCGATGCCCCAGCCGTCGGCAGATGCCCCAGCGTAATGATGCGCGTAAATGGCGACCGCGTCCAGATGGTCCGCGTTCATGTGCTCGATGGCGGATTGTTCGCTTACCGCAAGTTCTTCGACGATGGGGCCGACGGTGACGAGATCGGAGCGATCGAGCAGATAGGCCTTGCCGAAACCGCCATTGAGGCTGGCGCGCTGCGGCTCGAGGCGAAAGATCGAGAAGTCACCGAGCCCGGCATAGAGGCGGGCCTTGGGATTGCGGTTGAGATAGCGGCGCTCGGCGCGGGCGTGTGCGTCAGAGCCACGCTCAAGCCGCGACGCCTGGCAGATCAGCGTCAGGCGCGGATGCGCCAGCGGGTCGCCCTTGCCGGGCTCGCCGAGCAGCAGGGAACAGCGTGGATCGGCAAGCATGGCGGGCGTGTGGGCCGAGAGCATCGAGACCAGGATCAGCGGTGCGCCGTCGATATCGGTGGCGACGCCGACCCGGCTCGCCAGCGGCGACCCGGTCTGCGGCTCCAGCACCGCCAGGGCGCCGAAGCGGGCGCTGCGCAGAAGCGTCTTCGCCAAGCGGATCGCCTCGGCGTCGGTCTGGCGGATCACGTCCTTCTTTCGATCGGCCAAGGGTCTCGTCCTGCTAAGTTGATTTTCCTATTCCACTTATCAGACGATGATGCCGGTCCTGGCAAGCGTTCTATGCAAGTCGGCCAAAACCGCATCGCACTTCCGGACTTATACTACTTCGGCGCCATGCGGATGGCGCCGTCGAGGCGGATGGTTTCGCCGTTCAGCATCTGGTTTTCGATGATGTGCAGGGCAAGTGCGGCATATTCGGACGGTTCGCCGAGGCGGGACGGGAAGGGCACGGCGGCGCCGAGCGAATCCTGCACCTCCTGCGGCATGCCGGCCATCATCGGTGTCTTGAATATGCCGGGTGCGATGGTGCAGACGCGGATGCCGGAACGGGCAAGGTCGCGCGCCACCGGCAGGGTCATGCCGACCACGCCGCCCTTCGAAGCGGAATAGGCGGCCTGGCCGATCTGGCCGTCATAGGCGGCGACCGAAGCGGTGTTGACGATGACGCCACGTTCGCCGCCCTGCAGCGGCTCGAGCCTGGCGGCGCGGTCGGCGACCAGGCGGATCATGTTGAAGGTGCCGATCAGATTGACCTCGATCACCTTGCGGTATTGATCGAGCGGATGCGGCCCGTCCTTGCCGATCGTCTTCACGCCAATGGCGATGCCGGCGCAATTGACCAGGAGGCGCGGCTCGCCCAGCTTGCTCGCCGTCTCGGCGACGGCGGCGGCGCCGCTGTCGGCGTTGCTGACGTCGCATTGGACGGCAATGCCGCCGATTTCGGCGGCGACCTTGGCGGCGCGATCGATGCCGACATCGAAGATGGCGACGCGGGCACCCTTGGCGGCAAGCGCGCGCGCCGTCGCCTCGCCAAGGCCGGAGCCGCCGCCGGTGACGATCGCGATCTGGCCGTTCGGGTTCATGGCGTCATCCTTTCCCGGAGAAATTCATTATTTCACAAAAGCGCCGAACCGTTTCACATCTTCCTGGAATTGCTCCCAGAAAACAGGGATGGATCAGGCCTGGATCGACGGCCAAGGTCAAGCCATCGCCTAGACGTGCTCGGCGACCCTGGCCTGGCTGGCATGACCGACCTCGCCGGTGAGCCTGGCGACCGCGCCCGGCGTGATCTCGTGCGACAAAAGGCGGTCGAGATCGACAGGGCGCGGCATCGAAATCTGGCCGCGCGGGATACGCTTGAAGCCGAGCGGCCCGTAATAGGGCTCGTCGCCGACCAGTATGACGGCGGGTGCGCCGGCCTTTGCAGCCGCTTCGAGCGCGATCGCCACCAGCCGGCGACCGATGCCGAGATTCTTGAAGGCCGGCCGCACCGCGAGCGGCCCGAGCATCAGCGCGCGGCCGGCACCGGCGGCGATGCGGGTCATGCGCACCGAGGCGACGACGAGATCGCCATCGACCGCCACAAAGGACAGTGCACGCTCGTGGCCGCCGGCTTCGCGGATCTTGTAGGCGGCCAGCACGAAGCGGCCGGGCCCGAAGGCCTCGTCATTGATGGCTTCGATTTCGGGGTCGTGCGCCGGAGTTTCCGGCAGGTATTTCACGTCGGCAAGGCTCATGGTCTTTGCGTTCCGGTAGAGGAGGAAAGGTTGCTGCAAACGGCAGCGTTCGCCAGTCAGCGCTTCATCAAGCGCGGGCGCCCTTTCGTCGTCGGTCAAACCGGATCAAAGCAAAGTCGAACATGCGGAGTGTCCGCTAGCATCAATTTTCGGCCGCCGCAATTGGCCTGATGTGTTCGCCGTCTCCGTCAAGTGACGGTCTGTTCAGCGCCTGACGTCTTCGGCGGGGCAAACTTGCGCCTAGATAATGCGGAAGGATGCAAGGAGATTCGCATGGGATTGCTGGTCGAGGGCAGGTGGCAGGATCGCTGGTACGATACGGCTGACAATGGCGGCAGGTTCGTGCGAACGCAGTCGCAATGGCGTGACTGGATCACCGTCGACGGGGCGCCGGCCGAAGGCCGGAGGCGCGGCTTCAAGGCCGAGCCGGGGCGCTACCATCTCTATGTCTCGCTCGCTTGCCCGTGGGCGCATCGGACGCTGATTTTTCGCGCGCTGAAGAGGCTCGAAGGCATCATCTCCGTCTCGGTCGTGCATCATTTCATGGGCGCCAACGGCTGGACATTCCTGGCCGAGGACGGCGCCACGGGCGACACGCTCTACGGTCTCGATTTCCTGCACCAGATCTATGCCAAGGCCGATCCCGCCTATTCCGGCCGGGTGACCGTGCCGGTGCTGTGGGACAAGAAGGAGCAGACCATCGTCTCCAACGAGTCTTCCGAGATCATCCGGATGCTCAATTCGGCGTTCGACGCATGGGGCGATGCAAGCCTCGACTTCTATCCCCAGGACCTGCGCAATGAGATCGACCGCGTCAACGCGCTGGTCTATCCCGCGGTCAACAACGGCGTCTACCGCGCCGGCTTCGCCACCACGCAGCGTGCCTATGAGGAGGCGTTCGGCGAATTGTTCGCGGCGCTGGATACGTTGGAGGAGCGGTTGTCAAAGCAGCGCTATCTCGTCGGCGACCGCATCACCGAGGCCGACTGGCGGCTGTTCACCACGCTGGTGCGCTTCGACCCGGTCTATGTCGGCCATTTCAAATGCAATCTGCGGCGCATCGCCGACTATCCGAACCTGTCGAACTATTTGCGCGATCTCTATCAGGTGCCTGGTGTCGCCGCGACTGTGAACCTGCATCACATCAAGGCGCACTACTACGGCAGCCACGAAACGATCAATCCGACACGAATCGTGCCGGTGGGGCCGGAGCTCGACTATGGCGCGCCGCATGACCGGGCAAGGTTCGCGATCTGAGAGCCCGTGCGAGAATTCATGATGCACGGGCAATGCGTCTGACGAGGGTCATGATGCATGCCGCGCAAAGGAAGACTTTTGCGGACTTGATGTCGCTTGCGGATCTTTCCAGAGCCGCCGCTTTCGGCTGATCCACGCTAAGAAGCGTTCAACAACCCACCGCTTGGGATGAACGGCGAACCCAATCTGATACTTCGGTTTGCGGACAATCTCGACATCGACGAGCGTCGCAGTTTGCGACTTAACGGCTAAGGCAAGCTTACCAATAGGGCGACGCGGGTTCCTCCCCAAAAACTTCGGCGATCCGTCGCAGCGTTGCCGGCGTCGTTCCCTCCGGCAAACCATCGAGCGGGAAGAAGCCGGCCTCGGCGATCTCGTGGTCCGGCAGCTTCGGTATCGTCTGACTGAAATGCTCGATGACGTAAAAGCCGACATGGTCGCGGCGGCTGGAGCGGCAGTTGAAATGCATCGACTTCAGCACCGCCGGCGCGTTCAGCGCGATGTTGCCTTCCTCGGCGAGTTCGCGCACCAGCGCCTCGGCTAGCGTTTCTCCGACCTCGACGCCGCCGCCGGGAAGCTGCCAGCCGGGCACATAGGTATGGCGGATCAGGAAAACGGAATTCGTCGCGGTATCATGGACGAGCCCGCGCACGCCGAGCGTCATTGGCCGCCGCAGCACGAAATAGAGATGGAACAGCCTGGCCCGCAAACCCGGCCAGCCGGTCTGTCGGAAGATGTCGTCCGGATTTGCCATCAGGTGCGAAACCGGTAAGAAAACCTTGAGTGGAAAGCGCGGCGCTGGTCGCCTATGAGGGATGGATGTTCAGGCTCGCGCATATTTCCGATGTCCATCTGGGGCCGCTCCCCGATGTATCCTATCGCGATCTCGCCTCCAAGCGCGTGCTCGGCTACGTCAACTGGCAACGCAATCGCCGGCGCCACATGCATGACGCCGTCATCGATGCCATCACCGCCGACATCAAGGCGCAGAACCCCGACCACCTCGCCGTCACCGGCGACCTCGTCAATCTGGCGCTCGACGGCGAGATCGAGATGGCCAAGCACTGGCTGGAGACGTTGGGATCGCCGAACGACGTTTCCGTGGTTCCCGGAAACCACGACGCCTATGTGCCCGGCGCCTTCGACAAGGTCTGCCGCGCATGGGCGGCCTGGATGAGCGGCGACGGCGTCAACACGCCGGTCGACCGCAACGCGTTCCCGTATCTGCGCGTGCGCGGCAATGTCGCGCTGATCGGCGTCTCGACGGCGCGCGCCACGGCACCCTTCATGGCCAACGGCTTCTTCATGGAAGGGCAGGCGGAGCGGCTCGGCAAGATCCTGCGCGATGCGGCCGGGCAAGGCCTGTTTCGCGCGATCATGATCCACCATCCGCCGGTGCGCGGCGCCGTCTCGCAGCACAAGCGGCTGTTCGGCATCGCCCGCTTCCACAAGGTCATTCGCAAGAACGGTGCGGAACTTGTCCTGCACGGTCATTCGCATCTGCCGTCGTTGTTCCAGATCGGGCTGCGCGGCACCAAGGTTCCAGTGGTCGGGGTCGCCGCCGCCGGCCAGGCGCCGGGTGGCAAGCATCCGGCCGCACAGTACAATCTGTTCGATATCGATGGCGAAAAGGGCAATTGGCGCATCCGGCTGACGCGGCGCGGCCTAACCGGGCCGGCGATACCGCCTGCCGATCTGCAGACCTTGGAACTGGGTGTGGAGGCCAGCGCTTCTATGGCCGCAGGCTGAACACCATCGCCACGAGGCGGTCCCAGAACAGGGCGACCGACACCGCCAGGCCGACCAGTGCGCCTGCGGCGACCAGGCCAAGGCCTGACAGGAAGGCCGACCAGCCCTTGCCGCGTTGCGGCGACCGCAGCGGCGGCTCGGCCTCCGCCACCTCGGCGCGCCTCATGCTGGCGACGGCCGGCTCGACCCCGCCCTCCATCATCCTCTGGCGCTCGACGATGCGCTCGGCGACATACCGGGTCACCGAATCGGCAACCGGCTTCATCTCGGTCGATTCGGCAAGCACCACACGGCCGATGCGGGTGTCCTTGAGGAAGCGGTAGGTGCGGCGGTCGCGCCCCATGGCGACATGGCTGACGGCATCGATCCACAGACGCGGCTGCAGCCCTGACGAAACGACGAAGTCGAAATTGTCCATGTCGGCGGGCACATCGGCAAAGACGGGTGCGAGTTCGGCGGCCAGGAGATCAAGGCGCATGCGATGCGCCTCGCGCATGTCGACGACGACATCGTCGCGGTCGGCGAAGGCGTTCTTCACATCACGGACGGCATCGGACAGTTTGCTTGACGGATCGATCTTTTCGCCTGTGTCCTTCATCGGCGTCTGCCTCGCGGGTTTGGTTAACACGGGGTTAACACAGACGCCGGCAAAATGCACTGGCGAGATGAAGCGGACCGACGCGCTGTGGGATGTTGCGCCGACGCGCGTCGCGTTACGCGACGCGCTTCAGATCTTTGTTTCATGCATGTCGTGCTGCCAAAAGCGAGGTCATTTTTGGGCGACATGCATTAAGCAACTCAACTGGCCGCGGCGGCGAGTTTGGGGCGAACGGGTCTGGCCCGACGGTTCATATTGCGCCGGATGATGCTGGCGATCAGATCGGGCGCTTCCTCGATCAGCATATGGCCGGCCTCCAGCACTTGATGCACATGAAAGCGCGCCGGCAGGTCGTCGGCTTGGGTGAAGGGCAGCACCGCGTCATCACTGCCCCATACCACCATCACCGGCATGGTCAGCCTGTCCAGATGCCCACGCGGGATGACGCCTTGCCGGTCGTCCCTGGTCATGGCGGCGGCGATCGCGACGAGTTTTTCCGATTGTCCGGGTCGCTGGCGCATTTCGCGGAGCGTATCGGCGGTGTGATCAAAAGGCGGCGCCCGTGGACCCGACATGGCGGCAAGGCAGGCGAGGATCTCGGACAGACTCTGTGCGCCGGCATAACGACGCAACAGCGGCCCGTTGATCTCCGGGCCGAAGCCGCCAGGCGCCAGAAGCGTCAGCGAGGCCGCCCTCTCCGGCTCGGCCAGAGCCATCAAGGTCGCCACCGCTCCGCCCATCGAATGGCCAACGAGATGGATGCGTTTGGCCCTGCGGGCCGCAAGGTCGGCAAGAACGGCCCTTGCCGCCACCTTTGCAGGCCCGGCATCGGGAAAGTCGAGCGATAGGCCATGTCCCGGCAGGTCATAAGCAAGCGTGCGCGCGGAGGGCGCCAGCGGGACGATCACGTCGCGCCAGACGTCAGCGCAACCGCCGAAACCGTGCAGCAAGACGATGGTCTTGGACCCGGCACCCTTTTCGGCAGCGTGGAGCGATGAGATCATGAAAGCGGACGGTATCAAATTGCGGGAACGCTTGAAATGCGACTGGATTGCTCTTTGTCCATGGCCAGTAAACCTTTCGCGATTTTCGCGAGCGCTGGCATGTCATCCAAGGGTTCGTCCGGCAAAAGCCGGGAAATCAGCCGGATCGGCGCTTCGTCCTGTGGGCGCGAACGCCCAACAATTCCATTGGTCCAAACGAGGTCAGCTGGCGTTGCCGAGCCCGGCGGCGCGCAAGGCGCCGATCAGCCGCTCGGTCAGGTCGGCCGGATATTTTCGGTCAATGAAGGTCGCGCGAGGGTTGGCGGCGAATTTGGGGAATTTGGTGGTGAGTTCATCGAGCAGCTTACGTGCCAGGCTGTCCTGACCGGAGATCCTGGCGCCGATCAGCCGGGCTGCAAGATAGTGTGACTTTGTTGCGGTGGTTCTCAGGGCAGAGCTGGCGATCGCGGCCTTGTTCGTGTCGCCAAGCATGAATTCCCCGGCGAAAAGCCCGTAATCCCACCATGTCGGATGGCCGCTGGAGGCATCCACGGCATGGGCCAGAAGGGGGGTTCCCTCGGCGTAGCGGCCGGCGAAAACCAACCCATAACCATAGGCGGCCGCCATGGCGACGTCATAGGGGTTGAGGTCATAGGCCTTGCGCATCCAGCGCAGCGCTTCGTCGGCGTTGCCAAGACGCGAATTGATGTAGCCGTAGGAACGATGCGCATAGGGACTGGTCGGACCGATCTGCACGGCGCGATGGGCGAATGTCATCGCCTTCTCGATCGTCGCATCCGGCGGATAGGCGTAGTGGTCGTTCACGGCCTCGAGGTGTAACGAGGCGAGCTCGGAATAAACAAGCGACGATCTTGCGCCGTTCTCGGCAAGGGTTTCGAGGCAGCGATAGGCGGCCTCGTGGGTTCTGGCGTTCTGGTCGAGATAGTATTTGCCGTTGAGCAGCAGGCACTGCGTCAGGCCGTTCTGAATGCCGCTCTGCTCGATGTAGTTGTAGATCGTGCCGGACGCGGGCAGCGCCGAACTCAGGATGCCGGCGATACGGTCCTCGACGGTCGATGGCGCGCTGTCGGCGACGGTCAGCTTGCGCGACAAAAGCACACGTCCGGTCGCCACGCTTTGCAGTTCGATGGTGATCTCGCCAGCGCCCGGTCCAGGCAGGACATCGAACATGAAGCTCGTTGCACCGGCGGCCGGATCGGTCTTGTCGACAGTGTCGCGACCGATGAAATCGATCGTATCGAAGCCGCTCAGGCCGGCGCGCAACGACGCGGCGACGCGGGTGGCGTCCGCGCCGCTGGCCTTGACGGCGATGTAGACGAGCGGCAGGGCCTCGCTGACCGGGGACGGCCCGATGCTGCTGGTCAGGCCGGCGCTCTCGAACGTCGCCGGCAGATCGCCGCCGGCGAGCAGCGCGCCGCCGCCCTGACGCAGGATCAGGACGCCGAGCATGGCGATGACCACGGCGATCGCCATCCAGAAGAAGCGGAGGTGGCGCGCCACCGAAGGCGCGGGTGCTGCCGCCGGCGCCAGCAATGCGGCGGGTGCCACGGCCTCCTCGGCAGCACTGGGGTGCTCGGCCGGAGCCGCCGCCGGCGTCTGCTCGGCGGGTTTGGCTGCTTCCGGCAGACGAATGGCGTTGAGCTCATAGGCCGGGACGTAGCCGCCGCGTGGGATGGCGATGCGGACGGGGTCGGCGATGCCTTCGTTGGCGAAATACTGCTGCAGCAATTCGCGCAGCCGGCCTGCCTGCACCCGCACCACGGCATCGGTCGATGGATCGAAATCGCCGTCCTTGCCGAAGACGTCCATGGCGATGGAAAAGCCCTTGAGCCTGTCGGCTTCGCCGGCCTGTTCGCGTTCGACGAGATAACGGATCAGTTTGCGCGCGCGCTCGGACCGTCCGAACGTTTCGCTGGCAAGCAGTCGCTCCAGTGTCTCGCGCACTGCGGGGGCGGCAGGCGTGGCATGCTGCAAGTGTCGATCCTCTCGAAGTCGGCACAGGTTGAGGCGCGATCATATAGGGCTCGCATCACCACACAAGTATACACCCCTTATGCGATCGCGTACCTCACCGGATAATTTTCCGGTGGTTAATGACGCGGCCGATGCCGGCTACAGGATTGGTGGGTCGCCGGTGTCAGCCGTTTGAGGCCAAGGCCGAAAAAACGGCTGGCGCGAGAGCGGTTGTGATCTCTCGCGCCAATCGTCGGTAGACGCTACCGCGGCTTGCGGCCGACGATGCGGTTGGCGGCCGACGTCACCGCTTCCAGCGAGGCGGCGACGATGTTGGTGTTGATGCCGGCGCCGAACAGCTTGCCGCCGGGATATTCCATTTCGACATAGGAAATTGCGGATGCATTGGAGCCACGCTGCATCGAGTGTTCGGAATAATCGAGCACCGACATCTCGATGCCGACATGGCGCGACAGCGCATCGACGAAGCCGTCTATCGGGCCTGTGCCGGTGCCGGTAATGGTCACTTCCTTGCCCTTGTCGAGGATCACTGCCTCGATCACGCGCCGGCCCTTGACCACTGTATCGGGATAGGTGTGGTGGTCGAGGAATTTCAGGCGCGCGCCCGGCTGGTCGACATAGGTTTCGAGGAAGCGCTCATGGATGCGCTTGGCCGGCACTTCCTTGCCCTCGGCATCGGTGATCGCCTGGATCGCCTGGCTGAATTCGATCTGCAGGTTGCGCGGCAGATTGAGGCCGTAATCGGCCTGCAGCACATAGGCGATGCCGCCCTTGCCGGACTGCGAGTTGATGCGGATGATCGCCTCGTAGCTGCGGCCGACATCGGCCGGGTCGATTGGCAGATAGGGCACCTCCCACAGGCCGGTGTTGGCCTTTTTCAGCGCCTTCATGCCCTTGTTGATGGCGTCCTGGTGCGAGCCGGAAAAGGCGGTGTAGACGAGCTCGCCGACATAGGGGTGACGCTCGGGGATCTTCAACTGGTTCGAGTATTCGTAGACGTCCTTCATGCGGTTGATGTCGGAGCAGTCGATGCCCGGATCGACGCCTTGCGTGTACATGTTGAGCGCCAGCGTGACGATGTCGACATTGCCGGTGCGCTCGCCATTGCCGAACAGCGTGCCTTCGACGCGGTCCGCGCCCGCCATCAAGCCGAGCTCGGTGGTGGCGATGCCGGTGCCGCGGTCATTGTGCGGATGCAGCGAGATGATCAGGTTCTCGCGGTTGTCCAGATTGCGGCACATCCACTCGATGCGGTCGGCATAGATGTTGGGCGTCGACATCTCGACCGTCGACGGCAGGTTGATGATCAGCTTGTTGTCCGATGTCGGCCTGACGATCTCGGTGACGGCGTTGCAGATCTCCAGCGCGACTTCGAGCTCGGTGCCGGTAAAGCTTTCCGGCGAGTATTCGAAGCGATAGCCGCCGCCGGCCTTGGCCGCCATGTCGGTGATCATCTTGGCCGCATCGGTGGCGATGCGCTTGATGCCGCCTACATCCTTTTCGAAGACGACGCGGCGCTGCAATTCGCTGGTCGAATTGTAGAAATGCACGATCGGGTTGGTGGCGCCCTTCAGCGCCTCGAAGGTGCGCGTGATCAGCTCGGGCCGGCACTGCACCAGCACCTGCAGCGACACATCGGCGGGCACGTTGCCTTCCTCGATGCACCAGCGGGCAAAGTCGAAGTCGGTCTGCGAGGCCGAGGGGAAGCCGATCTCGATCTCCTTGAAGCCCATGTCGAGCAGCAGGCCGAACATGCGCGCCTTGCGCTCATGGCCCATCGGATCGATCAGCGCCTGGTTGCCGTCGCGCAGGTCGACCGAACACCAGATCGGCGCCTTGTCGATGACCTTCGAGGGCCAGGTGCGGTCGGTGAGGCCAACCGTCGGATAGGGTTGATATTTGCGGGCCGCGTCGGGCATGCCGCGGGCTGGTTCCACATGCTCGCCGGCGACCGCGGCGTCAGGGCGGATTTGTTCTCGTGCGTTCATCGTCTTGTTCTCCCGGCGGCCCTCGGATCCGTCTCGGACGGATGGCTGGCGAGTGGCGCCTCTACCAGATTTTCGTTCGCTTGATGTGACTGCCAATTTTGAGACTGGCCAAGGAGCATGCGCTTGCGCGGCGGTTCGACCGCCGGGCGCTCCTTCAGCGAACCCGGCGATCGCCGATAAGGCCGAGAAGAAGCAGGGTCGAGGCAAGCGCGCGCACGGTCTCGCCGGCAAAGCCGGTCTGACGGGAAGCGATGGTGGCGCGTGTGTTCATGCCGGTTCTCATACAGGAGCGCCCCCGCAGAGGCAAGCGGGGGCTGAATCCGTTGAACATTATCCCAAATGCGGGTGCTCTTCCCCAGGCGGCGCAAATGCGCCAGACTTGCGCGCCGGCGGGGCTGCGGTGCGCCGCCGCCATGAGGGGGTGTCCATGAATTTCGTGTTCTTCTCGCCGCATTTTCCGACCAACGGCGCCGATTTCTGCGACCGGCTGAAGAAGGCCGGTGCCACCGTGCTCGGCATTGGCGATGCGCCCTATGACGTGCTGGACGGCAGGCTGAAGGCAGCGCTTTCGGAATATTACCGCGTCGCCGACATGGAGGACTACGATCCGGTGTTCCGGGCGATGGGGCATTTCATCCACAAATGGGGCCGCATCGACCGGTTCGAATCGCTCAACGAACACTGGCTGGAGCTGGAGGCCAACATCCGCACCGACTTCAACATCTACGGCACCAAGCTCGATTTCGTGAAGAACCTGAAGCGCAAGAGCCGCATGCGCGCCTTCTTCCGCAAGAGCGGCGTCGAGACCATCGCGCAGCGCAAATGCTCCGACCGCGCCGGCGCGATGACCTTCATCCGGCGCGTCGGCTACCCGGTGGTGGTGAAGCCCGATAGCGGCTCAGGCGCCTCGAATACCTTCAAGATCTCCAACACAGGGGAGCTCGACCAGTTCTTCCGGGACAAGCCCGAGGACGTGACCTTCGTCATGGAGCAGTTCATCGAGGGGCTGGTGGTGACCTATGACGGGCTGGTCAACCGCGACGGCGAGGTGGTGCTGGCGGCCAGCCACCGCTACGACCAGAGCGTCATGGAGGTGGTCAACAAGGACCGCCATATGAGCTACACCTGCTTTCCCCATATCAGGCCAGCGGTCGAGGAGGCCGGCCGCAAGATCCTGAAGGCGTTCGACGTGCGCGAGCGCTTCTTCCACATCGAGCTGTTCGAGACCAGGGACGACCGGATCATCGCGCTGGAGGTCAACATGCGGCCGCCCGGCGCCTGGATGACCGACGCCATCAACTACACGTTCGACATCGACGTCTACGCGGCATGGGCCGACATGGTGGTCAAGGATGCCGCCGGCGGACCCTATGAGGGCAAGTATTTCACCGCCTATGCCAGCCGCAAGCGGCACCTCCACTATTTGCACAGCCACGAGGACGTGCTAGCGGCGCACCGCGACAAGATCGTCCACCATCAGGCCATCGAAGAGGTTTTCAGCCGCGCCATGGGAAATTACGCCTACCAGATGCGCTCGAAGGATCAGGCGGCGCTGCGCGAGGCGGTTGCCTATATCCACGCGGAAAAGGCCTGAGGCGATGGACATCTCCTATCACAAGCATTTCTCCGGCAAGCTCGGCCGCGACATGGAATACAAGCGCTACGGGCATGCCGGCCGACCCGTGGTGGTGTTCCCGACCTCGCAGGGGCGGTTCTACCAGTTCGAGGATTCCGGTGGCGTCGGCGCATTGGCCGAGTTCATCGACACCGGCCGTATCCAGCTGTTCACGGTCGACGGCATCGATTCGGAATCCTTCTTCGACAAGCATGCCGACGCCGCGCATCGCATCGGCCGCCACGAGGCCTATTTCCGCTATGTGCGCGAGGAGGCGCTGCCGGAAATCCTCTCCACCGCATCGGCCGCCAATGGCGGGCGCAGGCTGAAGCCCTTGTTTTCAGGCTGTTCGATGGGCGGCTACCATTCCTCGAATTTCGTCTTCCGCTTTCCGGAACTGGCAAGCGGCGTCATTTCGCTGTCGGGGGTCTATTCGGCCCGCGATTTCTTCGGCAAGGCGCTGGAGGGCGACATCTTCTACAACTCGCCGCTCGATTACCTGCCCGGCATCGTCGATCCGAAGCTTTTGGCCCGGCTGAAGGCGCTGCGGCTGATCTTTTGCTGCGGGCAGGGCGCCTGGGAAGAACGCATGCTGGTCGAGACGCGCCAGCTGGAACAGATCCTGCGCGACAAATCCATTCCCGCCTGGGTCGACTATTGGGGCGGCGACGTCAGCCATGACTGGCCGTGGTGGCACAAGCAACTGGTCTATTTCTTCGGCCGCTGGCTGGATGATGATCTGATGCACAGGTTGGACTGATGACCACGCCCGACGCGATCCGCCGCCTTGTCCAAGCCACCAATGCCGGCGATACCGAAGCCTTCTAGCCGCATCTAGCGACGATGCTTTCCTGAGCGACCGGGGTCGCGATTTCCGTGGCCGCGACGGGATCGCTCGGTGGAACCTGTCGGACAATATCGGCGTCCAGTCCAACCTTCGCATCGTACGCGTCGCGCAACGCGACGGCGTCTATCATGCCCGCGTCGCCGTGACGGGCAACGGCTTCAAACGGCGAGGGCGACATGCCCTTTCACGCTGGACGGCGATCGGATCGCAAGCCCGGTCATCAGCTGAAGACCGGATGCGTCAAGGCGCCTTCCCGCGGTTTCGTCCGAAAATATGACTGTCATAATCATGTTTTAGTGGCAATGCCGCCGGCGCTGTGGCATGCCGACGCTTGTCGACACCGAGCTTCAGCCGGTGTCGCTGCACTCGGTGTGGAAAGGCCGACGATGAAGCCCTTGAGCGCGCAAACTCGTATCCAAAGCGAAGGCATCTGCGCGGTGATGGACAGGCTGTGCGCTGAGCATAGCGACTATGAGATCGACACCGGCGTTGTCGGCCAATGGGAATTGCGCACGCATTACGGCTCGTTGAATGCCTCGTTCGAGGACGGTGGCGTGCTGATCCGCGTCGCGGCGGAGGACGAGACCTGCCTCTCCTACATGAAGATGATCTTGGCTGGCCACATCGCCGCGCATCTGCGCACGACCGAAGGGTTGCGCTGGCATGGCGACGGCGCGGATGCCGGCACGCCGGTGTTCTTCCGCGAGATTTCGGTCCTGTCCTCGACGCGATTGTCGCCGCATATGCAGCGCCTGCGTTTCTCAGGCCGCGACCTCGACCGCTTCAGCCATGGCGGATTTCATGTCCGGCTTCTGCTGCCGCCGACCGGACGGCAAGCGGTCTGGCCGACCATGGGTGCCGACGGCCTGATCGTCTGGCCGTCCGGCGAGGATGCGCTGACCGTGCGGGTCTACACGATTCGCGCGCTGGACGTGACCGAGGGCTGGCTCGACATCGACTTCGTGCTGCATCCTGGTGCCGAGACGCTGGCCGCGGCCTTCGCGCTGGATGCGCGGAGCGGCGACGTCATCGGCATGATCGGCCCCGGCGGCGGCGGCTTGCCCGAGGCATCGAACCTGCTTCTGCTGGGCGACGATACCGCGCTTCCGGCGATCGGCCGGATGCTGGAAGAGCTTGCGCCGTCCGCTCGCGCCGAAGCCATCATCGAGGTCGATGGTCCGCGAGACCGGATGGCGCTGGCGGCGGGCAACAACATCGCCGTCCGCTGGCTTTACCGGCATGGCCGCGAAGCGGGCGGCGCCGGCCTGCTGCCCGCGGCGCTGCGTGAGCGTGGTCCCGCGGCCGACGATCTCTATGTCTGGGCCGGGTGCGAGTTCGCGGACTTCCGAGAAATCCGCAGCATCGTGCGCAAGGGATGGGACCTGTCGCGCGACCGGCACCTGGTCACCGCCTATTGGCGCCGAGACGCGCAAGGCAAGGACGGGGCCGGCGAGGAATAGCGCTGTCTTCAGTCGCGGTCGCTGACCATGGCGATCGCCGGCGCCGCCAGCAGCGCGACCACGCCGGCGCCGCCGAACAGCGCGCCATAGCCGAGATGTTGCGCCACATAGCCGGCCAGGACGCCGCCCGCCATGCTGACCAATGCGTCCATGCATTGGAAAAGCGTGAAATCGACGCCCGCCTGCCTCGGGTCCGACCAGCGCATGAACTGCGCATAAAGCGCCACGAAGCCGAGCGCCATGATGCCCGAGGAACTCAGCATCGCTATCGCCATCAGCGGACCCGCCGGGAAAGTGCCCGAAAGCGCGAAGGCCGAGAGGGTGAATAGCGATCCGGCCTGCAGGACGAGCGCCAGGACAAGCACACTGCGCGTGCCCAGCCATCGCACGAGAGCACCGCCGGCAAGCGCGGCCGCGACGCCGAGGATCATGCTGCCGGCGCCGTTGACCAGCCCGATGGTGGCAAGGCTGAGCCCGGCATCGATCAGAAACGGACCGAGCATGGCCAGCGCCGCCTTCTGCGCCAGAACGTAGATCGCCGATGCCGCAAGGCCGCGGCGTATCTGCGGGCGCCGCAACGCCGCGGCGAGCGCAGGAACGTGTTCGCGCATTTCCTCGCGCGATCGGCTGGCGATGCCGAGCAGGAAGGGAAGGCCGAGCAACACCAGCAGCGAGGCCATGGCCGAAACCGCCGCGCGCCAGCCATGGATTTCGACCAGATAGAGGAAAAGGCCGGCGCCGATCGCCGAGCCGAAATAAGCACCGCCGACCTGGGCGGCATTGCCCCAGCCGAGATTTTCCCCGGCAAGGTTCTGCACCGCAAAACCGTCGCAGGCGATGTCGACGGTAGAGGCCGCAAAGGCAACGACTGTCAGGCAGGCAATCACGGGCCAGAAGGCGGTGGGGCCGAGCTGGGCAACGGCCAGCAATCCGGCGATGGAAACCAGGCCGCCGACAAGGACGATCGCGCCCGTGCGGTTTTCGCCGGTCGGCGGAAGGCGGTGGCGCTCCACCGCCGGTGACCACAGGAACTTCAGCGCCCATGGCAGGGCGATCAGGGTGAGCAGGCCGATGCGGTCGAGCGGCAGGCCCTGGTCGCGCATCACGGCCGGCAGGCCGGTCCAGGTGATGCCGCCGATCACGCTCTGCGCGACATAGAGGCCGCCGATCGCCGCGACGACGGCGGCCGGCGACGACGCGGCCTGGTTTGGGACCGAGACCGACATCAGAAGCGATAGCGCAGGCTGCCGAACAGCGAGCGGCCTTCGTCGCGGTAGCAATAGCCGGCCGAGCAAATCGTCTGCTGGTTGTCGAACAGGTTCTTGGCGTTGATCTGCAGCTTGACCCCTTCGAGCTTCGGACTGCGGTAGCCGAAGTCGTAGGACAGCGAGGTGTCGACGAAGGCGCGCGCGTCGTTCTCGAAAGTGTTGGCGTCGTCGCCGTAGCTCGCGCCGGCGAAGCGTACGCCGGCGCCGAGCCCGAGCCCTTCCAGCGTGCCGTTCTCGAATTGATAATGGCCCCAGAGCGACAGGATGTGGTTCGGCGTCGCCGACAATTCCTTGCTGTCGGTGCCCTCGGCGCCGCGTTCGATCTTCACGCGCAGATAGGTGTAGGAGGCGATGACGCTGAAACCGTTGTCCAACGAGGCATTGGCTTCCAGCTCGACGCCGCGCGAGTTCAGGTCGAGCTGGCGCTGCTTGTTGATGCCGGTCGAGGCGTCGAAGACGACGCCGTCCTTCTGGTCGATGTCGAACAGCGCGGCGCTGATCGTCGCGTTATGGTCGGGGATCTCGTATTTGACGCCGATCTCCTTCTGCGTGGCAATGGTCGGGCGGGCGACGCGGCCGACAGAACTCGAGACGTCGTCATAGACAAGGCCGATGTTCGGCGAGAAGGAGGTCGAATAATTGACATAGGGAATGATGCCCCATTCGGTCCGGTAAGACAGGCCGACGCGGCCGGAGAAGGCGCTGTCCTTCTGTTTCGACTGGCTGAAATCGGCCGCCGTTGAGGTGGTGTCGACCCAGTCGTAACGACCGCTGGTGAACAGGGTGAGATCGTTCCACTCCATCTGGTCGTGCAGGTAGACGCCGAGCTGGTTCATCTCCTGCCCGCCGGAATGCGGGACGGGGGCGGCCTCGATGTCGTCGACCGAGACGTAGGAAAGCCCGCTGCCGGCGTCATAGTCCGACCAGGCATAGTCGATGCCGGCAATCGCGGTGTGCCTGACCGAGCCGGTATCGAATTCGAGTTGCGCCATGTTGTCGACGACGAAGTTCTTCATCGCCTCGGCGTAGTGGCCCCAATAGCGCTGCAGCGGCTGGTCGGCGCCGACCGAATAGTGGCCGCTGTATTCGATGTCTGAATCGACGGCGCTGTAGCGCAGGTTCTGGCGCACCGTCAGCCAGTCGTTGAAGCGATGCTCGAACTCGTAGCCGATGCGCCCCTGGTCCTGGGTGAAGTCGTTCCAGGCCGCGTCGCCCTCATAGACATTCGACAGGACGCCATAGGCCGAATTGTAGAAGGCCGCGGTGCCGCCGGTGACGGACTTGGAATATTCGCCGAGGATGGTGAGTTTGGTGTCCTCGTCCGGCTTGAAGGTGACGGCCGGCGCCAGATAGAGCTTGTCGTCGGGATAGTCGGGCAGGCCGGTCTCGCTCAGGCGGCCAAGGCTGGTGAAGCGGTAGAGGATGCTGCCGTCGTCGTTGACCGGGCCGGAGGCGTCGAGTGCCGCCTGGAAGCGGTTGTGTTCGCCGGCCAGCAACTCGATCTCGTGGAACGGCTCGTCCTTGGGCCGCTTGGTGACGACATTGACGATGCCACCCGGACCACTGACGCCGTAAAGCGAGGAGGCCGGACCCTTGAGGACGGTGACGCCCTCGATGCCGTAGGGCTCGGTCTTGAACCAGGCAGAGGGGCCGTTGTACTGGCGCAGCCCGTCGCGGAACATGCCGTTGTAGAAGGCCTGGAAGCCGCGCAGGAAGAAGGCGTCGTAGCGCGTATCGAAACCGAAGCTGTTGGGGTTGGCGCTGGCCGTGTAGCCCAGCGCGTCGTTCAGCGTGCGCGGCTTCTGGTCCTCGATCTGTTTTTGCGTGACGACCGAGACCGCCTGCGGGATCCTGGCAATCGGGGTGTCGGTCTTGGTGCCGATGCGGTCCTTCTTGGCGACGTAGCCGTCCTGTTTCAGGATCTCATTGCTCTCGGCTGTCACCTCGATCCGGTCGAGAATGGTGGCGTCGCCGCCATCCTGGGCAATTGCCGGCCAAGCATGGCAGAGGATGGCGCTGCCCGCCAGCAATGATAATCCCCGGCGCCATGTCCTCGACTGCTTCGACATTAACCTGTCTCCAACTCTCATGTTTTGGTTGCGCTTCCGCGCTCTCAAATATGAGTATAAGAGTCAAGTATTTTTTGACGCCTTGCCGGACTTGATGGCGTCACGTGGCGTCAGCCTTCCTGGCAGGCCGGGACAGGAGCAGCGTCTTGTTCCGGCGCCGAACCGCGACGCAGACCGAGGAAGACGACGATGGCGGTAAGCACGGTGATTGTCGCCAGCACGACCAGCAGCCGGTAGAAGGCCGTTTCGTAAGCATGGACCAAGGCACTGGCGTCGGCCATTGGCAGACGCTGCGCTGTTTCGCCGATGTTGCCGGTTGCCAGCAGTTGCGCTGCCGCGGCCGCTTCGGTGGGCGAGGCCAGCCCTTGAACCCCGAGTTGCGTGGCGGTGAAACCAGACAGGGTCGCCATGACGATCGCCACCGCCACGCCCTCGCAAGCGACGCGGGTGGTGTTGAAGATGCCGACCGCCATGCCGGCGCGCTCCCTGGGCACGACGCTGACGGCAAGCCCGTCCATCAACCCCCAAGGCAAGGCGATGCCGACGCCGATCAGCATCAGCGGGGCCACCAGTGCGACGGCGACCGGCGGCGTCAGGCTCAGCCAGACGAGCCCGGCGGCGGCGATGAGCAGGCCTGCGCCGCAGATCGTGGCCGGAGCGACCCAGCGCGCCAGCTGGCCGGCAAGCAAGGGCAGGATCAGCAGCGGCCCCGACAGGCAGATCATCAACTGCCCGGCCTGGATCTCGCTCATCCCTTCAATGCCGATGAAGCGGATCGGCAAAAGCACCAGCAGGACGACGAAGCCATAGGCGGGCGCCGCTGCCAGGAACTGGACGCCGACGAAGCGGGGAAAGCGAAACAGCGTGAGGTCGAGCATCGGCCTGCGCACGCGCCGCTCGACGATAACGAACGCAGCGAAGAACAGGGCGGCCGCCGCAAGCAGGGCGATGACGATGGGGTCGGCCCAACCGCTCTGCGGCGCCTGCAGGACGCCATAGGTCAGCAAAGCCAGTGCGATCGTGAAAGTGCCGGCTCCCGCCCAGTCGAGGCCGGTCGCATCCGGGTCGCGCGATTCCCGGATGGTGCGCAGGCCCAGCAGCGCCGAGGCGATCGCCAGCACTGCCACCAGAAGAAAGATCGACCGCCAGCCGAATGCGGAGATGAGCAGGCCGGAGGCGATCGGACCGAAGGCGAGACCGATGCCGAAACTGGTGCCGAGGAAGGAGAAGGCGCGCAGCCGCAGCTGCCCTTCGAATTCCTGCGCAAGTGCGGAGGCGCCGCCGGCGAAAGCCAGGGCACTGCCGATGCCCTGCGCCGCCCTGAACATGTCGAACCAGACGATGCCGGGCGCCAGCATCGCACCGAGCGACGCCAGGACATAGAGGCAGAGGCCGGCGAGGAAGATGCGCTTGCGGCCGTGGTTGTCGGCCAGCGCTCCAGCCGCCATCAGGCTGGCGCCGAAGGTCAGCATGAAGGCGTTCGTCACCCAGTTGAGCGCGATCGGGCTGCCGCCGAGATCGGCCGCGATGCGGGAGAGCGCGACGGCCGGGCCGGTGAAGGTCAAGGGCATGGTCATCGCGGCAAGGCATACCGACAAGAGCATGAGCCATCGCTCGGCCGGGCCGGTTGAGGGGTTCGAGGTCATGGATTTTCCTATCTGAAGCAGCATCCGCCGGCATGGGCGTGGGTCGCAGCGCCGGTCGCAACGACAAGATAGGTCGGCGGTCTTTCCGGAAAAATGGTATTATATCTCCTGACATACCGGACTGAAGCGCTCGAATGGAAGACTACGATGGATCGTCTCAGTGGCCTCCTGGCCTTCGCCCGCACCGCCGAGCTTGGCAGTTTCATCGCCGCCGGCCGGGCGCTCGGCATTTCGGCCTCCGCCGTTGGCAAGAGCGTCGCAAGGCTCGAGCAGGAGCTCGGCGTGCGGCTCCTGCAGCGCAGCACGCGGCGCGTCGGCATGACGGAAGAGGGCAGGCTGTTCAACGAGCGGGTACGGCGCATCCTCGACGATATCGACGATGCCGAGGCGATGCTGTCGCGGACACGGGAAACGCCGCACGGACGGCTGCGCGTCTCGACGCCAATCGTCACCTACCATCTGCTTTTGCCGGTGCTGTCGGAGTTCATGGCCCGCTATCCCGAGATCGAACTCGACATCGATTTCAACGACCGCATTGTCGACGTCATCGAGGAAGGCATCGACGTCGCGATCCGCAGCGGCGAGCTGCCCGATTCACGATTGGTGTCGAGACCAGTCGCACCCTTTCGCATGCTTTTGTGTGCGGCGCCCGCCTATCTCGACCGCCACGGCACGCCCGGGGAGCCGGCGGATCTCGTCCGGCATTTCGGCATCAACTTCCGCTTTCTCAACAGCGGCAGGCTGCTGGAGTGGCCATTCATGACCGGAAGCGCCGAACCGCAGATCCGCTCGAAGCTGACCTGCAACAATATGGAGGCCTTGAAGGGTGCCACGATCGCCGGGCTCGGCATCGCCTGCATGCCCGATTTCCTGGTCCGCGAGGCGTTGCTGGACGGAAGGCTGCGCACCGTGCTGGACGATCATATCGACGGTCGTGGTCAGTTCCGGATGCTGTGGCCCTCCAATCGCCATCTGTCGCCAAAGGTGCGCGTCTTCGTCGATTTCCTTCCCGAGCGGCTTGCGGCGCGATAGGTAGCCGGCGGTGAAGAGTGGCCTGTCAGTCCCCGATGCTTCTGGCAACCAGCCGGGCGACGCTCGGGCCGACGAGCAGCACGATCAGGAAGCGCGCCGATTGCAGCGCCATGACGAAAGAGATGTCGACGTGCTGCGCCGCGGCGGCGATGATGGCCACGCTGTCCATGCCGCCGGGGCTGGTCGCCAGATAGGCGGTGAGCGGATCGATGCCAAGGAGATGGCTGATCAGGAAGGCGAGCCCGCCGCAAAAGGCGATCAGCGCTACGATCGAGGCGATGATCTGCGGCAGCGCACGCGTCGCATGGCGCAGGATCGGCCTGGTGAAGTTCAGTCCGATCGACCAGCCGACCATGGCGTAGCTGATTGCCAGCAGCCAGGGCGGCAGCTGCATCTCGACATCAAGGCCGAGATGGACGACGGCGCCGAAGATGAAGGTGCCGAGGAAGAAGGGCGAGGGCAGCCGGCACAGCTTTCCCGCCAGGCCGCCGACCAGCGCGATGCCTGACGTGGCGGCGAAGGCTTGGACATCGATCGGCGGAAACCAGATGATTGGCGGGATTTCGATGCCCGATGTGTCGACCCACATTTTGGCGACGATTGCCGCCGTCATCGAAACGAAGATGACGCGCAGATACTGCATGAAGGCGACAAGGCGCTGGTCGGCGCCAAAAGCGCCGGCCATCAGCACCATGGCGGTAGCCGCACCCGGCGAGGAGCCCCAGACGGCGGTGGTGCCGGGCAGGATGCGCCAGCGGCTGATCAGCCAGCCAAGCAGGCTGGAGGCCGCGACTGTCGCAATCACGACGCCCAGGAACAGCGGCCACTCGGCATGGAAGACGGGAAAGATGTCGGCCGAGATCGACGCGGCGACGAGACAGCCGACAATGGCCTGGGCGGAGCCGAACAGCAGGCGCGGCACCCGCACCGTGGCGCCATTGGTGCCGGCGACGATGGCTGCCAGCATCGGCCCGATCAGCAACGCCGCCGGCAGGGCGGCGAATTCGAGCGCGCCGGCAAACAGGGCCGAGATGGTGAGCAGGACCATCCATTGCCAGGGCGTGCCCATCCGCGCCATGCGCTCGGTGGCGGGCTGGTCGCGAGGCTGCACCGAGGAATCCATGTGTCGGTCTTAGACCCGAAGCACGGCGATGCGAACCCCGCCGTGCTGAAAAAGCTGCCCGAAGGCCTCAGCCTGTCTTGCCGTCAGGCAACCCGAAGCCGCCAACGGGATTGGTCTCCACCTGGAACTCGAAGCCGGCGATGAAGGGTCGCGCCTTGGCGATTGCCGCCTGGACTTCCGGAAGCTGCAGCGAGGCCTTATGACTTGCCTGGTCGGTCCACACTTCGGTCACCCAGATCGCGTCGGCATCGGCCGGGTCGGTGGCGACGATATAGCTCAGGCAGCCCGGCAGGGCGCCGGTGCTGGCGCGCAGCACGTCCATGACCGCGTCGCGCTGGCCGCGCGCCGCCCGCATCTTGCCGATCAGTCCGTACATTCAGCTGTCTCCCTTCAAAATCTTCGACAAGAGTACGCGGACCGTCAGTATGCAGATAGCCGGTCACGGCATCAACTGGCCGCCATTCACCTCGATCACCTGGCCGGTGATGTAGCCGCTCAGCAGGTCCGAGGAGAGGAACAGATAGGCGCCGACGCAGTCTTCCGCCGTGCCGGCGCGGCCCTGCGGAATGGTGGCGACCATGCCCTTGATCTGCTCCTCGGTCGAATAGCGCTCGTGGAAGGGTGTCAGGATCGTGCCGGGCGCCACGGCGTTGACGCGGATGCCGAAGCCGATCAGCTCCTTGGCCATACCGCGCGTCACATTGGAAACGAAGGCCTTGGCCGAGCCGTAGAGGCCGGCGCCGCCGCCGGCACCATTGCGCGCGGCGATGGACGAGGTGTTGACGATGAAGCCGCCCTGCTTCTTCAACCACGGCATCGCCTTGCGCGAAGCGGTCAGCACCGAACGCGCATTGAGGTCCATCACTGCGTCGTAATGCGCTTCGGTCTGGTCGGCGTAGGGTACGCGGCCGAGCATGCCGCCGGCATTGTTGACCAGCCCGTCGAGGCGGCCGAAATGCTGGGCGCTGTCCTCGACGACGCGCTCGACGTCGGCGGGGACGGAAAAATCGCCCTGGACGAGGAACACCTCGCCGCCGCTGTCGGCAATGGTCTTGGCGAGTTTCTCGGCGGCCTCGCGGCTCGAATTGTAATGCAGCGCCACCCTGGATTTCTGCGCGGCGTAGGCCAGCGCGAGTGCCGCGCCGATGCCGGTCGAGGCGCCGGTCACCAGCACCGCCTTGCCGGCGAGATCGGGAATGCTGAGCGTGTTGGTGGCTGGCACTGTTGTTCCTCCGGGATGTCTGCCGCCCTTCGTAGGCCTTTGCCACCCCGGTGTTCAAGCCTCAGGGGCGTAGATAGGCATAGCCCTGGCTTTGCAGTTCCGCGAGCTTGACGACGCCGCCCTTGTCGGCGGCATGAAATCCATCGAGCAGGTCGGCGAGCGAAATATCCATGCCCCGCATGGTGTTGCCGCAGGCTTGCGGCTCGAGGCCCTGCTGCACCAGGCCGGCGAAGCGGCCGGAGATAGCAGCTGATATGCCCTTCGACTTGAAGCTCGCCAGGGCCGGGCCATGCACGACCAGCGCGATGTCGACATTGCCGCCGGTGCCCTCATAATGGTTCTTGATGTTGCCGAGCACGAAGTTGACCTTGTCCACATCGCTCAGATGATAGGCGACCTTCAGCCTGGCGGGCTCCGTGGCCGCGGCCTGCGCGGCCCGCAGGCCGAGAAACGTTGCGGTCCCGGCAAGAACCGCGCGGAACATGTCGCGTCGGCGCATGGCATCCTCCTAGATCTTACCGCGATTTGCGTGGCTGCGGCCGCAATACTAGCATAAATTGACGCTGCGTCCTGTCGATGCGAGGAGAGGTCATGACGTTCAGGGCAGGGGAATGGAAGACAATCGCGGGCGCCGGATTTGGCGCCGCGTTGCTTGGCTTGCTGACGGGCACGGCCGTCGCCGACGGCGCGCTCAAGCTTAGGGAACTCAGCCCGAACGGGGCGGACGTCTGTTTCGGCCGGGTCTATGACGCGACCCATCTCAAGGCACATCCGAAGCAGAAGGTGGCACGGATCTTCTTCTACTATGGCCATGACCCGGTCAGCCGGCCGAACGAAGAGCCCACGGCAAATGCCGACACGTCCTACAATGGCTTTCTCACCACGACGGTGCGTGGCGCCAAGGCGCCGCAATGGGCCGGCGGCTGGTGCAATCATGAATCCGAGGATGGCACATCAGGGCCGATCCGTTGCGGCATGGACTGCGACCGCACCATGGCCTCGCTGAAGGTCGATGACAAAGGCCGCCTGATTGTCACCGATGTCTCGGCCGACCTCTATCTCGATGCCGGATCAGAAGAGGAACTCGGCAAGGCCGAATATGACAGGCAGGCGCTGGGCTCAGAAGATGACAATTTCCGCCTCGACCCGATGCCGGCCGCGACCTGCAAGGCCGAGTTCGCGCGCATCGACCCGATCGATCCGGCGCTCGGCCCGCCGCTGCGCGAGCGGCTGAAGCCTGACCAGGCCTTCTGCTACGGCCGCGACTATGACGCGGCGCATCTGGCTTCGCATCCCGAGCAACTGACGCAGTCGATCCGGGTTTTCCGCGGGCCGGTGGAACTGGCGTCCTTCGCTTCGGGCGGCGACATCGCCAACTGGCCTGACGGCGCCGACATCGCCGTCTCGGTCACGGCGCGGCTGAAGTCCGGCAAGATCACGCAGACTTATTCCTGCCAGGGCGAGGCCGACCAGTGGCGCTGCGCGGCAAGCTCGAAGATGAGCGATTTCTCCTGCGACATCGCGCAGAAGGAAATCTTCCTCAAGCGCGGCGCCAACGGCTCAATGATGCTGGCCAACCCCAACAGCAGCCTGCCGATCGTCGATCTCTGCTCGAAGGCAGCCGACGGCAAGACGAAGTCGGACGACAAGGTCTATCGGCTGGAGCCAATGCCGCAATCGGCCTGCGCACCATAAGCTGAAGGGCATCACGCAAACGGCACGGCCGTCGTGCCCTTGGGCAGCTTGGCCTCGTCGTCGGGCTCGACATGGATGGTGACGCGCACCGAGGGGATTTCGGCTTTCAGCGCGTCTTCGATCCGGTCGCAGATGACGTGGCTGGCGCCGACCGACATGTCGGCGTCGACGACCAGATGGAACTCGATGAAAGTGGCGCGGCCGGCGATGCGGGTTTTCAGGTCATGCACCTCCAGCGCGCCCTTGCAATTGGCCGAGATGACGTCGCGGATGCGCATGTTTTCCTGCGTGTCGACGGCACGGTCCATCAGGCCATTCATCGACGAGCCGATGACATGCCAACCCTGCCACAGGATGTTGAGCGCGACGATGACGGCGAGCGCCGGATCGAGGATCTGCCAGCCGGTCAGGATTGCCCCGACCAGGCCGCCGAAGACGCCCACCGAGGTGACGACGTCGGTCATGATGTGATTGCCGTCGGCGACCAGCGCCGGCGACTTTTCGGCCCGGCCGGCGCGGATCAGCGTCCAGGCCCAGAAGGCGTTGATCAGCGTGGCGATACCGTTGACGGCAAGGCCATTCCAGGGCCGTTCCAGGGGCGCTGGCGCTTGCCAGGAGCGCCAGACCTCGTTGAGGATCAAAAGCGCGGCGACGACGATCAGCACGCCTTCGAGCACCGCCGAGAAATATTCCGCCTTGTGATGGCCGAACGGATGATCCTGGTCGGCCGGCTTGTAACTGACCTGGATCGCCCAGAAGGCGGCGACCGAGGCAATGACGTTGACGATCGATTCCAGAGCGTCCGAATAAAGCGCGACGGAGCCGGTAATGTACCAGGCGGCCAGCTTCAGCGCGAGCACGACAAAGGCGACCACGATCGACCAGAAGGCAAGGTTGGCGACCTTGCGCTTCGCGGCCTCCCTGGCTGCGATCGCCATCGTGTTCTCGGCTTCGGCCATCGAGGTCAGGCTGCCTTTTCCTTCGCCTTGCGCGGCAAATGAGCGACGATGTTCTCGATGATGCGCATGCCGGCATTGTGGCCGAGCGTCATGATCGATTCCGGATGGAACTGCACGGCGGCAATCGGCTCCTTGCGGTGCTCGAAGGCCATGATGATGCCGTCCTCCGTCTCGGCCGTGACAATGAAATCATCGGGCAGGCGCACCGGATCGGCGAAGATCGAGTGGTAGCGACCGACGGTGACCTCCTTGGGCAGGCCGGAGAAGATGATGCCGGGCTTGGAGACGCGGATGCGCGAGGGCTTGCCGTGCATGGGAATGTGCAACTGGCGCAGTTCCCCGCCATAGGCTTCGGCCAGCGCCTGCAGGCCCAGGCAGACGCCGAAGATCGGCAGGTCGCGGGCGCGCGCTCGTCTGATGGTCGCGGCGCAATCGAAATCCTTCGGCGTGCCTGGTCCGGGTGAGAGCACGACGAGGTCCGGCTTCAGCCGCTCGAAGACTTCTTCCGGCACCGGCGTGCGCACGGTCGAGACATTGGCGCCGGTCTGGCGGAAGTAGTTGGCCAGCGTGTGGACGAAAGAGTCCTCGTGGTCGACGAGCAGGATGTTGACGCCGTCGCCGACGCGCGCGGTGGTGCGCTCGGTGCTGGCGGAATTACCCATCTTGGCGTCGCGGATGGCGGAGAGCATGGCGGATGCCTTCAGTTCGGTTTCGGCTTCTTCTTCCTCGGGAATGCTGTCGAACAGCAATGTGGCGCCGGCGCGCACCTCGGCGATGCCGTCCTTGATGCGGATGGTGCGTAGCGTGAGGCCGGTGTTCATGTCGCCGTTGAAATTGACCATGCCGATCGCTCCGCCATACCAGGCGCGCGGGCTCTTCTCGTTCTGCTCGATGAAGCGCATGGCCCACAGTTTCGGCGCGCCGGTGACGGTGACTGCCCAGGCATGCGACAGGAAGGCGTCGAAGGCGTCCATGCCTTCGCGCAGGCGGCCCTCTATGTGGTCGACGGTGTGGATCAGGCGCGAATACATCTCGATCTGGCGGCGGCCGATGACGCGCACCGAACCCGGCTCGCAGACCCGCGACTTGTCGTTGCGGTCGACGTCCGAGCACATCGTGAGCTCAGACTCGTCCTTCTTCGAATTGAGCAGTTTCAGGATCTGCTCGCTATCCGAGATCGCATCGTCGCCGCGCTTGATGGTGCCGGAGATCGGGCAGGTTTCGACGCGGCGGCCGTTGACGCGCACGAACATTTCGGGCGAGGCGCCGATCAGATATTCGTTTTCGCCCAGATTGATGAAGAAGGAATAGGGCGAGGGGTTGATCGATTTCAGCTTGCGCGAAATCTCGGAGGGCTGGGTTTCGCAGCGCTCGTAGAACATCTGGCCGGGCACGACCTCGAACAGGTCGCCGCGCTTGAACGAGTCCATGGCGCGCCGCACAAGGTTGGCATATTCGCCCGGCTCATGGTCGCCGCGCAGCGGGATGCGGTCGGCGGTTTTGAACGGCTCGGCGATTGCGTCGCGCGGCAGGCCTTCGGTCGAAAATCCCTCGCCTGAATAGTCGTAGCGGTCGGTCCAGGCCTTGGCCGAATAGTGGTCGACCACCAGGATCTCGTCGGGCAGGAACAGCACCAGGTCGCGCTGGCTCGGCTTGCGCTCAAGCTTGTAGTCGACCGGGTCGAACTGGAAGGCGAGGTCGTAACCGAATGCGCCATAGAGGCCGAGATTGGCGTCTTCGTCGGTCTTGAACAAAGCGGTGATGGCGCGCAACACGGTAAAGACCGAAGGCACGCGGCTGCGCTCCTCCTCGGTGAAGACGCGGCCGGGCTTGGCGACGTCGAGGCGGATCAGCGTCTTCGTCGTCTCCGCGATGGTGATGTCGGCAAGGCTGCCCAGCGTCTTGCCGATGACCGGCAGCAGCGCCTGGCCACGGCGGTTCAGCGCTTCGATGCGCATGGCGCGGCCGCGCGCGGAGATGACCAAAGGAGGGTCGATGATGGCGGTGTCCCAGCGTGTGTAGCGGCCGGGATATTCGTAGTTGGAGGAAAACACCGCGCCCCGGCGCGAGTTCAAGCCATCGACATAGGCGTCGATCGCCCCCGCATAGGGCCGGTCGTGGCGCTCACGCGCAATGGTGATGCCACCCGCGGTCACGAAACTTTCAGCGCCGTTTTCCAGAACCTTCATCGTCATTGCCGTCTCCATCAGCTTGTTGGGGCAACGGACCCGAGACTGGCTTTTAAAAAACAAATGGCCGCCCGGACTTTCCGTTGCGGCCACCCTCTCTTTTCACGCACGCGCGTTCGAACAGGCCGCTGTCAGCAGGCCCACCACCAAATGGTCTTGGTCGAACGCATGTTCATGGCGAAATCCATAGCGGCGAAAAACCGGATGCGCAACAGGTTTGAAAGGTCCGTCCGGTGGCCGCCGCTTCAAGGGCTCATGGCACATCGCCAGGGCCGGCGGTCCCGGCTAGGCTGGACTTCCAACGATACCAAGACGGGAAACACCCATGACCGACCAGGCCCAGCGCGCGCGGACGTTCCATTCCCTTCACGTCAAGGGCAACCCGATCGTTCTCTACAATGCCTGGGATCCGGGCTCGGCCAGGATCGTCGAGAAAGCAGGAGCCAAGGCCATCGCCACCGGAAGCTGGCCGGTTGCGGCCGCCTTCGGCTATGCCGATGGCGAGAAAATCCCGCTGGAACTGGCGCTCGACAACATCAGGCGCATCGTGCAGGCGGTCGATCTGCCGGTGACCATGGATCTCGAAGGCGGCTACGGCGTCGAGCCGGAAGTCGTCGCCCGGACGGTGACACGCGCCTTGCAGGCCGGCGCTGTCGGCTTCAACTTCGAGGACCAGATCGTTGGCGGCACCGGCCTGCACGACATTGCTGTCCAGGTGAAGCGGGTCGAAGCGGCCGCGGCCGCCGTCAAGGCCTCGGATATCCCGGCCTTCCTCAACGCCCGCACCGACATCTTCCTCAAGGCCAAGCCCGATGCGCATGACAAGACGCTGCTCGACCAGGCGATCGAGCGGGCGCATGCCTATGAAAGGGCCGGAGCGAGCGGTTTCTTTGCGCCGGGCCTTGGCGACGAGGGTCTCATCGAGGCGCTGTGCAGGGCGACAGCACTGCCGGTCAACATCATCGCATTGGCGCATGTGCCGCCGCGCCAGCGGCTGGCCGAACTCGGCGTCGCCCGCGTCAGCCATGGTCCGGTGCCATACCGGCAAATGGCGGAATGGCTGGAAGCCAAGGCGCGGCTGGCGATCTCGGGCTAGGTCAGTCCTCCAGCGTACCCGACCTGGCATCGGCGCTTTTCCTGTCGCCGACCAGCTTCAGCAGATCCTCGCCGGCGCGGATGATGCGACGCGAGCGGCGGGTCAGGATGATGCCGTCCTGCGGCGCGAACACTTCCGCGCGGCCATCGGCTTCGCCCGGCGCATGGACGATTGTGGCGAGACGATCGCCCCTGATGACGCGGTCGCCGGGCTTCACGTCATAGAGCACTGCGCCGGCCCGTGGCGCCGGCATCATGTCGATATTTTCCAATGGCGCGACGACGCCCTTGAATGGACCGGGCGCGGGCAGCGCGCTGTCGACGATCACACCGCGTGCCACCAGCAACCGGTAGAGCCCGTCGGCGTCCGCGGCGGCGAGCGCGCCGTCGACGTCGAGGATGCCGCGATATTCGACCGTGGCGGCGACGCGGCGGTCGAACTTCGCTACGTCGGCGGGAACGTTCTGGTAGGGCATGATCGAGGCACCCTCGAAGGTGCCGTCGGTGTCCTCGCTCCACAGCACCACCGCGTCGACGCCCATAGCTGCGGCGCAATCGGCCATGGCCGGCCACAGGCTGGTGTGGATGTAGAGATAGGCAAGGCCCTCGTCGTCGCAGTGCAGGTCGAGCACGATGTCGTGGCCGAGCGACAGCTGCACCAGGTGGGACTTCAGCCGCTGGTCGGCGCTGCCAAAGCTGGTGTCGGGCAAGAGCTTGGCGTCGGGCGCGGCAAGCAGCGGAAAGGCGCGGTTGAAATTGGTGCGGGTGCCCAGGTGAAAGCGGCCCTGATGCTCGCCGAAATGATATTGCGCGCGGCCGATCGGGTTGGCCCAGGGCACGATGGTGATGTCGCCCTTGATGCGGCCTTCGGCAGCGGCCTTGTTCAGCGCCGGCATCAGCGCGTCGATGGTGACGACGCCCGGCAGTTCGCCGGCATGGAGGGCGGCCTGCAGATAGGCCGAGGGCGCCGCCTTGTCGCTACCTGTGAAGCGGAACACCGGGAATTCGTAGGAAACGCCCTCGCTGTCGCCGGCGATGCGTTCGATCGATTTCTGCATGACTTCCTCCATTGGAGCGAGAAGACATGCCCATTTGAGGTATCGCTGTCGATTGGTCCAGTCGGCCGCGCTATGGGCGCAAGATTTCCGTCGCTTTGGCGAATGGATGCCTATTCGGCTGCAGCCTGGAGCGGGACAGACGCGCGCCGGTCCAGCGCCTGCGACAGCACCGCGACGGTGACCGCCAGCAAGGCGAGCACCGTGCCGACCAGCGGCAGGTGGGCGTAGGAGACGCCCGCCGAAAGCGCCACGCCGCCAATCCAGGCGCCGCTGGCATTGCCGACATTGAAGGCGCCCTGGTTCAGCGTGGCGGCAAGGTTCGGCCCTTCGGAAGCGGCCTCGACGACGCGGATCTGCAGCGGCGGCACGACGACGAAGATGAGCATGCCCCAAAGGAAGACGATGCCGATGGCGACACCGGCAATCGCGCCGAACTGTGTGAAACCGACGAACAGCACCGCCATCGACAGCAGTGTGCCGATGACGGTCGGCATCAGCTTCCAGTCCGCCAGCCGCCCACCAATGATGTTGCCGATCGTCATGCCGGCGCCGAACAACAGGAGCACCCAGGTGACTGCAGAGGTCGACAGGCCGGACACGTCGGTGAGGTAGGGTTTTATATAGGTGAAGACGGCAAACAGGCTGGCCGAGGCCAGCGAGGCGATCAGCATCGCCAGCCAGACCTGCAGCCTGCCCAGCACCCGCAACTCGCCGCGCAGGCCGCCGCCGCTCGGCTCCGTGACATCCGACGGCACCAGCCAGGCGATGGCGGCGACCGAGATCAGGCCGATGCCGACCACGGCGATGAATGTGGAGCGCCAGCCGAAAGCCTCGCCAAGCGCTGTGCCGGCGGGAACGCCCAGAATGTTGGAAAGTGTCAGTCCGGCAAACATCAGCGCCATGGCGCTGGCGCGTTTGTTGCGCGGCACCAGGCTAGCGGCAACGACCGAGCCGATGCCGAAGAAAGCGCCGTGCCCAAAAGCGGTGAAGACACGCGCCGCCATCAGTGTCCAGTAGTCAGGCGCGATGGCGCAGAACAGATTGCCGACGACGAACGACGCGGCCAGCCCCACCAGCACCGGCTTGCGCGGCAGATGCGCGGTGGCCATGGCGACGATCGGGGCGCCGAAGACGACGCCGAGCGCATAGCCGGTGACCAGCAGGCCGGCCGAAGGGATCGACACGCGAAGGTCGGCGGCGACCTCCGGCAGCAGGCCCATGATGACGAATTCGGTGGTGCCGATGCAGAAGGACGCGATGGCAAGCGCAAGGATCGGCAGAGGCATGGAGCGTCCAGACTGAATCGGTTCAATCCAGAGATTGCGCGAGGAGTTGAGCTATGCGCAATGCACATTGCTGCAATGCACCAATGCAGAATGTCTGGAGCTTTAGGTGCCTCAGGCCAGCGGCTTCAGCTCCTGGGCAATCGTGGGCAGCAGTTCCGAGACAGTGGGGTGGATGTGCGTCGCGCGCGCCAGCGTGTCGACCGGCGCCTTGGCGTACATCAGATCGAGCACGCAATGCACCGCCTCGTCGCCGCCGGGACCGAGCACGCAACAGCCGAGGATCTGCCGCGTGTCGGCATCGACGAGGATCTTCATGAAGCCCTGCGTCTCGCCTTTTTCCACGGCGCGGCCGACGCGGGTCATCGGCCGCTGGCCGACCAGCGCGCGACGTCCGGATTTCCTCACCGCCGCCTCGGTCATGCCGCAGCGGCCGAGCGGCGGATCGATGTAAAGCGCATAGGCCTCGATGCGGTCGCTGACCTTGCGTGGGTCGTTGTCGAGCAGATTGGCGGCGACGATCTCGTAGTCATTGTAGGAGGTGTGGGTGAAAGCGCCCTTGCCGTTGCAGTCGCCCATCGCCCAGATGCCTGGGACGCTGGTGCGCAGCTGGTCGTCCACGATAACGGCGCCACGCTTGTCGACGGCGACGCCGGCTCGGTCGAGGCCGAGATCGTCGGTGTTGAGCGTTCGGCCAAGCGCCAGCAGCACATGAGAACCGACGGCCGGCGGCTTGCCGGCCGAGAAGGCCACGGCGATATCGTCGCCCTGTTTGGCGAAACCGATGTCGTCGGCGCCGACATGGACCGTGATGCCTTCGTTTTCGAGGATGGACAGGATGGTGGCCGAGACGTCCTCGTCCTCGCGGCCGGTCAGGCGCGGGCTCTTCTCGATGACGGTGACTTCGCTGCCGAAACGGCGGAACATCTGCGCGAATTCGAGCGAGATGTAGCTGCCGCCGACGACGACCAGATGGCGCGGCAGGACCTCGAGATCCATCATCGAGGAATTGGTCAGATAGTCGATGTCGTGGACGCCGGGCAAATCGGGCACGGAAGCGCGGCCTCCGGTGTTGAGGAAGATCCTGTCGGCGGTCAGAAGGTCGTCGCCGACGCGCACCGTATTGGCGGTTTCGAAGCGCGCATGGCCGCGGTAGAGCGTGCATTTGTCCATGCCGGCGATCCACGTTTCCAGCCCGGTGCGGGAGGCGCCCGAAACCTTGTCCTTGCGCGCCTTGATCTTGGCATAGTCGACACCGACAGGGCCGCTGAGCGTCACGCCATAGTCGGCGGCGCGCCGCGCCAGATGCGCGGCATAGGCGCTCGCCACCATCGTCTTGGTCGGGATGCAACCAGTGTTGACGCAGGTGCCGCCGACCAGCTTGCGTTCGATCAGCGCCACGCTCATGCCGGCTGCGTTCAGCCTGCCGGCGAGCGGTGTGCCGGCCTGGCCGGCGCCGATGATGATGGCGTCGAAAGTTTTTGCCGTCATGCCACCGCCGCCACGATCAGCAGGCCGCCGATGATCGCCACCGCGTCCTCGATGAAGGCGGCGGGCGGGTCCTTGCCGAAAGCAGCCGCAAGCCGGCCGCGCGCTTCGGCGCCGCCCAGCGTGCCGATGACGGCACCGATGGCGCCGGCGATCAGGCAGACGATGGTGGCGCCGGCGGTCGCGCCGATCACCGCGCCGGTGAAGGCGCCCATGATGATGCGGGCGCCGAACTGCTGCGGCACTTTACGGCTCGGCGTCGACGGCAGCTGGTCGGTGACCAGCTCGACGATGGCGAGGATGGTGAAGATGCCGACAGCGGCCCAATGGCTCATGAAGCTTGCCCAGGTGCCGGCAACCGGCAGCCAGCCGAGATAGGCGCCCCAGGCGACCGCGGCCGGCGCGGTCATGGCGCGCAGGCCGGCGATGACGCCGATCAGAAGTGCAAGAAGATAGAGCATGTTGATCCCCTCGATCACCAGGCCAGGACGGCCTGAACGGCAGGCTACCATAGGTCCGATATTTGACCAGTACTTGGATTGGCGCTTTTCTGCTGGTCGCAACTATGCTTTGCAAGGACGCAAGGACGTCAATTGGGGACCCGCCATGGCTGGAAGCGAGCGCGCGAAGATGACGGCCGGCGAATGGTACTCTTGCCTCGATGACGAGCTGGAGGCGCTGCGTGCCCTCGCGCGCGACGCGGTGTTCGAGCACAATTGCCTGCCGCCAAGGCAGCGCGGCAATCTCGGGCCGGACCTCAAGGCATTGCTCGGCGGCGTGGGCGAGGGCGCCCGCATCGAGGCGCCGTTCCACTGCGCCTATGGCTTCAACATCGTTCTCGGCGATGGCGTCTTCCTCAACGCCGGCTGCACCATCCTCGACACGGCAAGCGTGCGCATCGGCAAGGGAACGCTGCTTGGCCCCAATGTGCAGATCTATTGCGCCGAGCACCACAGGCAAGCCGCGGGCCGACAGGCGGGGCTGGAGATCGCCAGGCCGGTCGAGATCGGCGCCCATGCCTGGATCGGCGGCAGCGCGGTCATCCTTGGCGGCGTCAGCATCGGCGAGGGCGCCATCGTCGGCGCCGGCGCGGTGGTGACGCGTGATGTGCCTGCAAACGAGACGGTGGTCGGCAATCCGGCGCGGCCGGTCAAGCGTGACTGAATTTCCGCCGCAAGCAATCAGGCCTGCGCCATCCGTTCTTCCTGGTCAATCCGCTGGGAGAATTCGCGCCGATACTGCGCCGGCGATGTCCTCAGCCTTGCGGCGAAATGCTGGCGCAGCGAGGTGGCGCTGCCGAAGCCGGCCTCGAAGGCCACGATGTCCATCGATTTTTCCGTCGCTTCCAGCAGCCGCTGCGCCAGTTCGATGCGCTGGCTGGTCAGCCAATCGCCAAAACTGGTGCCGATCGATTTCTGGAAGCGGCGGGTGAAGGTACGCCGCGTCAGACCGGCGGCCTCGGCGACGCTGTCGAGGCTGTGCGCCTCGCCGAGCGTGGCGCGCACCGCGTCAAGCGCTTGGGTGAAGCGATCGGCATTCGCGCTCTTTGCCACGGGGCGTTCGATGAACTGCGCCTGCCCGCCCTGCCTGTGCGGTGAGAGCACGACGTGCCGGGCGAGCCGCAGTGCCGCTTCCGCGCCATAGCGGGCGCGCACGATATGCAGGCAGCAATCCAGCCCGGCGGCGACACCGGCGGAGGTGACGATGTCGCCATCGTCGACATAGAGCACGTCGGCATCGACCGAGATGTCGGGGTGCAGGGCGCGCAGCTGGTCCGTATAGGCCCAGTGCGTGGTCGCCTTCCGGCCTGAAAGCAGGCCGGCGGCGGCAATGGCAAAGGTGCCGAGGCACAGGCCGACGATCAGCGCGCCGCGCCGGTGCGCGCGACCGAGCGCTTCGTCGAGCGGCCCGGCCAGCGGGGCTTCGAGATCCTTCCAGCTCGGGATGATGATGATGTCGGCATCGTCGAGCGCGGACAGACCGTGCGGGACAAGGATGCTCAGCCCGGCATCGGTCCGGATCATGCCTTGCTCGACCCCGCAGACGCGGAAGTCGAAGCGCGGCAGGCCGAGCCTCGTGCGGTCGGCGCCGAACACCAGGCAAGGCACGGAAAGGTGGAACGGGCTGATGCCGTCGAAGGCGAGGGCGGCAATGATCGGGGCGGTCATGGGCATTTCCGGTTCGAAAGCTGGATTGTCCCAATTCTTTCGAATGATGTCAATCGGGCCACTTTCGATCACTCCTGAAGCCGCTTATTTTCGGCTCATCGCATTCAAGCCGGAAGGAAAGCACCATGTCTGCCCCAGCCAAAACCACGCCACGCCGCGCGCTCATCGTCATCGACGTCCAGAACGACTATGATGGCGGCAATCTGGCCATCCAGCATCCGCCGTTCCGCGACAGCGTCGTCAATGTAGCACGCACCATGGATGCGGCTGCCGCCGCCGGCATCAAGGTCGTGGTCGTCAAGCAGATGGCGCCGGAGAGCTCGCCGATCTTCGCCAAGGGTAGCCACGGCGGCGAACTGCATCCCGAGGTCGCGAGGCGAAGCCGCGACCATTATGTCGAAAAGACGCTGCCGTCGGCCTTCACCGGCACCGACCTCGAGGCGTGGCTACGGGCCAATGCCATCGATACGCTCACGGTCGTCGGCTACATGACGCATAATTGCGACCTGTCGACCATCATCCATGCGGTGCATATGGGCTTCGCCGTCGAGTTCCTGTCGGATGCCACCGGCTCGGTGCCCTATGCCAACAGCGCCGGCTATGCCTCGGCCGAGGAGATCCACCGCGTCGTCACGATCATCCTGCAGTCACGTTTCGCGGCCGTACTGAAGACCGCCGAATGGGTCGACTGCCTGAAGACCGGCGCCTTGCCGGAACGCGACACGATCTACGCCTCCAACCAGCGGGCGCTAGCGCGCAACGCGGCGTAGGACCACTCCGCAAACGGAAAGGGCGCCGCATCGCTGCGGCGCCCTTTCCGTTTGGGATTTGAAGATTCTAGAACAGGCCTTCGATCTGGCCGACCTCGTTGAGGAAGATCTTTTCCGAGGACGGCGCCTTGGGCAGGCCGGGCATGGTCATGACCTCGCCGCAGATGATGACGACGAAGCCTGCGCCCGCCGAAAGCCTGACCTCGCGCACCGGCACGGTGTGGCCGGTCGGCGCGCCGCGCAGGTTCGGGTCGGTCGAGAAGGAGTACTGGGTCTTGGCCATGCAGACCGGGAGGTTGCCGTAGCCGGCCTGCTCCCAGGCGTGCAACTGATCGCGCACCGACTTGTCGGCGATCGCTTCCGAGCCGCGATAGATGCGCTGGACGATGGTGTTGATCTTCTCGAACAGCGGCATGGCGTCGGGATAGAGCGGCGCGAATTGCGAGGCGCCGGATTCGGCCAGCGCCACCACCTTGTTGGCGAGTTCCTCGATGCCGGCCGAGCCGTTGGCCCAGTGCTTGCACAGGATCGCCTCTTCGCCCATCGAAGCGACATAGTCCTTCATCGCCTGGATTTCGGCGTCGGTGTCGGAATAGAAGTGGTTGATGGCAACCACCGCCGGCACGCCGAACTGGCGGATGTTCTCGATGTGGCGGCCAAGGTTGGCGCAGCCCTTCTTCACCGCCTCGATGTTTTCCTTGCCGAGGTCTTCCTTCTTGACGCCGCCGTTCATCTTCATGGCGCGCACGGTGGCGACGATGACGGCCGCCGCCGGCTTCAGGCCGGCCTTGCGGCACTTGATGTCGAAGAACTTTTCCGCGCCGAGATCGGCGCCGAAGCCGGCTTCGGTGACGACATAGTCGGCAAGCTTGAGCGCCGTCGTGGTGGCGACGACCGAGTTGCAGCCATGCGCGATGTTGGCGAACGGGCCGCCATGCACGAAGGCCGGGTTGTTTTCCAGAGTCTGCACCAGGTTCGGCTGCATGGCGTCCTTGAGCAGCACGGCCATGGCGCCGTCGGCCTTGAGGTCGCGGGCATAGACCGGCGACTTGTCACGGCGATAGGCGACGATGATGTCGCCGAGGCGCTTCTCGAGGTCCTTGAGGTCGGTCGACAGGCACAGGATGGCCATGACTTCCGAGGCGACGGTGATGTCGAAGCCGCCCTCGCGCGGAAAGCCGTTGGCGACGCCGCCGAGCGAACAGATCATCTCGCGCAGCGCGCGGTCGTTCATGTCCATGACGCGGCGCCAGACGACGCGGCGGGTGTCGATGCCGAGCTCATTGCCCCAGTAGATGTGGTTGTCGATCAGCGCCGACAAAAGGTTGTGCGCCGTGGTGATGGCGTGGAAGTCGCCGGTGAAGTGGAGGTTCATGTCCTCCATCGGCACGACCTGTGCGTAGCCGCCGCCGGCTGCACCGCCCTTGACGCCGAAATTCGGGCCGAGCGAGGCTTCGCGGATGCAGACGATTGCCTTCTTGCCGATGCGGTTCAGGCCGTCGCCGAGACCGACCGTGGTGGTGGTCTTGCCTTCGCCGGCGGGCGTCGGGTTGATGGCGGTGACGAGGATCAGCCTGCCGTCCTTGTTGCCCTTCACCGATTTGATAAACTCGGCGGAAATCTTGGCTTTGTCGTGGCCGTAGGGCAAAAGGTGTTCGGTTGGAATGCCGATCTTCTGGCCGATCTCCTGGATCTGCTTCTTCTTGGCGCCGCGCGCGATCTCGATGTCGGACTTCACTTCGGCCATGACGGCTTTCCTCTGGATTGGACTGTGGAGGGGACGGGTTTGATCTCACTGGCAGGCAGGTTGGAACCGGGCGCGGGCTGTTTTAACCCTGTCGCTGCCGCGGCGTCAACTTGCATGCAACTATGTTTCCTATGAAGAAAATTCCTCTGCGGACCGGCCGACCTGTTCTCGGGTTCTTTTCGGCTCCGTTGCCGCGCCGTATAGAAGCCAGAGGACGCGCCGTTCCGCCGTCTCAAAACAGCCGCACAATGCACGGAATGCGACAGAGGCGACGGCGCAAATTCGCCATCGCCAGGCTAAAGCGCATCGCGCTTTAGCCTTTTGTTCTTATGCATGTCGTTCGCCCAAAACCGGGGCCACTTTCGGGCGACATGCACTGCGACCGGCGAACGCTATTGCGTCAGCACGTTGCTGATTTCGACCATGTTGGAGCGCACGCGCAGGATGTAGAAGCCCATTGTCGTTAGGTGCGTCGGCAGCAGCCAGCCATCCTCGCGGCCATTGGCGATGATGAAGGGCTGGATACGCAGGGCCGAGACGAATTGCGCGTCCATCGTGTCCCACAGGCTCTGCAGGTGCTTTTCCTTGATGACGTCCTCGAAGTCGGCCTGCGCGCCCTTCATCAGGCCGTAATAGGCATAGAGCTGGCCATAGGCGAACCAGTAGCGGTCGTCGGCGCGGGTGTCGAACCAGCCATTGTTGTGGTTCTCGGCGCGTTCCTTGAGGATGGCGGAAGTCGAGCCGATGTCCGATGCGATGCGGTCGATATACTGCTTCAGATTGTCGGCGCGGGCATCGAAAGTGGCCTGGCAGGTGGCGAGGCGGGCATTGAACGAGCGCAGCTTGCGCACCGCGTCGCGATAATAGCTCGGGGTCGGTGTCTTCGGGCCGAACGGGCTGACGCCGAAATACCAGGTGTATTCGTCGAACTGCAGATTGCCGCGCGCATCCTGCAGATCGGCATCGATCTGCGAAGTCGTGCGCACGCGGCCGAGATTGTCGGCGAGCTCGGTCGCCGTGCGCCGCACAGCCTGGTTGATGCCGCGCTGGAAGGACGCCTTGTTGTCCATCCACGGCGTGTTGTCCCAGTCGATGCCGAACAGGCCGAGCTTGTAGAGGATCATCGACGAGATCCAGGCATTCTGGTTGACGTTGAAGTCGGTCAGGTCCGCCGCGATCTGGGCAATGCCGGAATTGCCGCAGGTCTTTGCCGTGTCGGTGCCAGTGCCGGCGGCCACCTGCTCGCCGGCGGAAACATTGCGCTTCTCGAAAGTGTAGGTGTCAGGATAGTTCGGGTTGAAATTGTTCCACCACTGGGTGGCATAGAAGAAGTTGGCGTAGAGGCCGATCAGCACCAGCAGGGCCAGGCCGAGCACGGCCTTGAGGATCCAGCCGCGCTGCGTGTACCAGCGGCCGGCCCATAGGAACGGCCACAGGATGGCGCCGATCAGAAGGCCGATGCCGCGGCCGATCCACTGAAAAATCCTGACGAAGAAGTTCACGATCGGATCGAGCATGGCTGTGTCACCCCCTCAAAGCATGATGCCAAAAAGTTGCAGACTTTTTGGATAACATCATGTGCTAAAACAATAAGTTAGAACAAAATGACAGCTCGTTTCGTTCTAGTCGGTCAGGCCGTAGAGGCGTGTGCGAAACGCCACCTTGTCCTTCAAATATGTGGTTTTCAGAACGTCCACAACATGCGATCTCCAGGCGTCGCTGAAGCCGTCATAGTCCTTGTAGAAGCCCTGCTTGTTGAAGATGTAGCGCGAGACAAAGTCGGTCGGCACGAAATCCGAGATCAGCCGGTTGGTCAGCCAGGCGTCGGGATGGTCCGGCTTGGCGCGCACCACCAGGAAGCGCTGCTGCGGGAACACATCCTCGATCTTGAGATGGCCAAGCTGGGCGATCTCGCGCTTGGCGGCGTTGAGGAAGGGGAAATTGCCGTCCTTGGTAATCAGGTCGGCATGGCTCTGGATCCAGGTCTGCAGCCAGACCTTGTCGACATCGGTCAGATTGCGGTTGGGCTCGGCGTCACGGATCAGCGCGCGCACCACCATCTCGGCGCGGTGCTCGAGATAGCCGGACGTTTCTACCCAGGAGGCGCGCGGCAGCTCGATGCGGCCGGTGCTGGCCAGGAACTTGAAAACCTTGTCAGCGTCGTTGATCGAGAGATAACTTACCTGCCACGGCCGCGAGCGGCGAAAGCCCGGGGCCGCCGGATCGCTGATCACCGTCGTCATGTCGGGATCGACGAACACGTAGAGCCCGCCGAAATGGCTGGTCCAGTAGGCATTGTGGCGGAAGATCACCTGGTCTGGCACCAGCGCGTTCTCGCGGATGTCGCCGCAGATTTTCGCCAATTCCACCATGCGCGTCAGCATGGCGTTGTCGCGCCAGGCATCGGGCTCCTGCTTCAGCCGGTCGACGAGCTTGCCGAGTTCGGCTGCCTTGCCCAGCACATCCTCGGCCGACAGAACCTTGAACTCGACCTGGTTGATCGACAGCAGGTCCTCGATGTCGATGACCTTGGGAACGGAATCCTCGATCTCGCCGTAGATGACGTCCTTGATGGTCAGCGCGTCGATGGCGCGCTGATTCTTGGACATGAACTCGAACATCAGCTGCGAGGTGTTGGAGAAGGCCGTGTGCACCACCGGCAGGTCGATCTGCGACGGCGTCAGGATGATGAAGCGGCGATTGACCTCGTTGGGGTCGAGATAGTCAGGGTCGCCGCACTCGTCGGCGATCTCGGGCGAGAAGCCGGTGCGGTCGATCTGGAAGCTCTTCAGCTTGGTCGGAGGCAGGCCAAACGCGGCCAGCGCCTTGTTGTAACGCTGGACGAGATGCGGCTCGTCGACGGTGAGCAGACGGCCGTAGATGAGTTCGTTGTCGCGCAAGAGGTCGGGTTTTTTGGCGCTCATCTTTCCTTCTCCCCGTTCACGGCGAGAAGGTGCCCGAAGGGCGAGTGAGGGGCGGCGCAAGCGCTCATTATTCTTGCTCCAACGCCGTGGCCGGCAGAAATTTCGCACCGACACCGATCATCTTGCGATCGAGTCGACCATCCAGCGCCGCGACAATCGTATCCAGCACGCTCGAAAGATTGGCTAAAACATCCGCGTGCCAGACCCTCAATACCGACCAGCCGTTGTCGTTCATCGTCTCGTCCCTGTACCGATCACTGAATTGACTGGCATGGTGGCTTCCATCGACTTCCACAACCAGATTCGCCTCGCGGCAGGCAAAGTCCGCGAAATAGGGGCCGATCGATAGTTGGCGAACAAACTTGTGACCATTCAATCGCCGTCCGCGCAATTCATGCCAAAGCCTTTCCTCGGCATCGTTCTCAACTCTCCGCAACTCGCGGGCTCTCACAATCTTTGGCTCATTTCTTCCACGCATGGCGCTGCCCCTCATCCGCCCTTCGGGCACCTTCTCCCCGTAAACGGGGAGAAGGAAAAGATCACCACAGCCCCTTCTGCTTCATCTCCTCCATCTCGCGCGCCGCCCGCTCGCGCAGCCGCGCGTCGCGCAGCAGCTTTTCCACGGCGGCGTCGTCGGACTTGTCGGAGTAGCGGAATTCGGAATCGGCGTAGCGGTTGATCTCCTGCATGACAATGTCCAGAGAGAACGGACCGCGCAGTTCCTCGATCATGGCTTTCTTCTCGTCATAGCCCTTGTGCATGAAGGCTTCCGGCTTCTCGAACCAGTCGTCGGGAAGCTCGATGTCCATGGCGCGCATCTTGATGGCGTCGGTGACGTTCTTGATGGCGCGGCCAGTGAAGCGCGGCTCGGCGTCCTTGATCAGGTGCAGATAGGTGCCGATGTCGGCCATGGTCTTGGGCGCGCCATTCTCCTTCATGTAGCGCTCATAGACCTTCATCAGGCCGTCCTCCTGCGGCTTTTCGTGCTCCTCATAAGCCTCCTCGACAGCGCGCTGGATTTCCTGTGCGGCGTAAAGCTCGTGCTTGCCCAGAGGGATTTCGTGGTTCTTGCCGGCGAGCAGCACGAAGATGTCGATATAGTCGTCGCGGGTCTGCGGGCCGTCGACCAGCCAGCGGGCACCGGCGCGCTGGCGCAGCGCGTCGTCGACATTTTCGGGATAGTTGGAGAACATGCCGAAGGAGCAGTTGCCGCGCACCACGGTTGACGCGCCGGCGAAGGCATCCATCAGGACGCCGGTGATCTCCTGCTGGCCGGCCGAGGCGCGGTCGTCGGAGCGGCGCGCCGCCACCTGGTCGATATCGTCTATGGTGCCGAAGCCGATGACGCGCGGGTTGAGCACGTTGTTGATGAACTGGCGGCAGTTCTGGCCCGATTTGCCCTGATAGGACGAGATCTGGTCGACGCCGAAATTCTCATAAGCAAAAGGATAGCCGGCGACCTGGCAATAGCCGTTGACCAGGCCGGCGATCATCTGGATCAGCGTCGTCTTGCCGGTGCCGGGCGCGCCGTCGCCGATGAAGGTGAACAGGAAGCCGCCGAGTTCGACGAACGGGTTCAGCTCGCGCTCGAAATCATAGGCCATCAGCATCTTGGCGAGCTTGACCGACTGGTATTTGGCGATGTGGTTGCCGACGACCTCTTCCGGCTTCTTGAAGGTCATCACCAGCGGCTTCGACCGCTTGCCGGGGGCGACGTCGAAGCCGTCGAGGGTGAAGTCGTCGGCATCGATGCGGATATGGGCGTTCTCGAACGGGCCGATGCCGTCGAAGCGGCCTTTTCTGGCCAGCAGCCCATCGATGGCGACGCGGGCGAAGGCGCGTGCCCGTGTCGCCAGGTCGGCATCGTCCTTCGAGCCCGCTATCGCCTTGTCGAGGCCGGCGAGGATCGACTTCACCGCATCCTGCGGCGTGTCGAAAAGGAAGTCGGGTTCGGGGATGTCGTTGGGTGCCTCGCCGTCGCTGTCGATCAGCTGGAACAGATAGGATGCCAGGCTGAAGGCCGAGATATAGGCCGAGGCCGACAGGAGCTTCTTGAAGGCCGACGCCTCGTCGCCCTCGAGCGGGGCGCGGGTGTTCTTCGCCTGCAGGCTTTCGAGGTCGGAGCCTTCGGCGAAGACATCCGATATGGCCAGCGCGATCGCCGTGCCGCGCCGCGCGCGAAACAGAAGCGTGTGCTGCGGAATGGTGAGCAACTGGTCGTCGGGATGGACGGCGCCGACGGTCTTCGACAGCTCGACCTCGCGCGTGCGACGCACCGAGCCGACCGAGACGGTGGAGACGAAGCGGCGATTGGTGCCGGCCAGTGCCGCGCCGGACTCACGCGACGGGTCTTCCAGCACGACGATGCGGGTGATGAAGCTCTGCGCCGTGGCGCGGTGCTTCTCGATCGCCGCTTCCGGGATGGTGGTCAGGCCGGTGTCCATGAAGTGTGCTCCGTGGTGTTACGGTCAGACGTCTGAAATGACCTGTCCGTTGGACAGGATGTGGACCTTGTAGCCGCCAAAGATCTTCTGTGCTTCGCCGGCGGCGTAGAGCGCCTGGTAGGCCTCGTGCGGGATCAGCGCGTGGTTCTCGTAGCTGGACACGCCCTGGCGCGCGGCTTCCAAATCGTCGGTGTTGATGAAGAATTCCTGCGTCGTCTTCTCGCTGGAAAACAGCCCCTTGCGGCCGGGCTTCTCGCCCTTGGAATAGACCTCCTGGATGGTCCAGGTCAGCAGCCAGGCGTTTTCCGGCTTGCGCACCTTGGCCAGCACTTCGGTCACCGTCGAATTGTTGTCGGTAATGCCCGCGGAATAGAAGGGGCCAAGCACGACGCGGCGCAACTGCTTGGGGTGCAGCGGCTCGAAATCCTTGTCGAGATTGACCGCAATCGTCGCCGGCGACAGCGTGTAGGCGGAGTTCTTCTCGGTGAAATCGTCGAAACGGTGGGCGAGCTCGGGATTGAGCAGGCCGTCGACCGGCAGTGGGATATCGACCTTGTCGTTGAGCTTGCCGTTTCGGTCGACGAGCTGGCGGACCATGTTCTCGGAGGAATCCTCCACCGTCACCATGTAGACCAGCGGCAGGTTAGCGCTGCCGTCGAAGGTCGCCCAATGGACGAGATAGTAGGGCAATGCCGTCTTCGGATTGACCGACACCTTGGCCGTCTGCGCCAGCGTGAACGGCCCAAAAGTCTGCTCGCTCCTGACGTCCTCGAGATAGAGCCGCTCGGCCATCGACTTCTGCAGCGCCTCGGGGAATTCCTTGTGGCGCAGGATGAAGTCGGCCATCTCCTCGCGCAGCTCGCCGGCCAGAGGGATGTTGGCAAGGCGCGCATCGGCCTGGCGGCGGTCGTTTTCCAGTTCGAGCAGGTTCTGGAACACCGGGAAGCCGCTTTCGGCGCGCGAAATGCGGAACGTGTCCATGAAGCCCAGCCGGTTGCGCCAGCAGCCAAAAGACTTGTCGAGCCGGGCGATGTATTCGGCAACGATCTTGGCGACGATGCCGTGCCGGTAAAGCGGCGAGCGGTCGTCGCGCATGAACACTTCAAGGCCGCTAAGCGCGGCCGTGATTGCCGAGAAATACCGCGCCGCCGCGTCGTTTTCGGGGGTCATTCTGTCAGCCCTGGGCTTGTCGCACCGGTGCGCGCGGCAATTTATGACTGCACGTAGTTGGCCGAATTGTGCTTCTTCAGCACCTCGTCGAAGCGCCGGGCAAAGGCATCGTCGGCGAGCTTCTTGCGGCGCTGGATGTCGGCGCTGGCAACCATGTTCTTCTCGTGCATTTCGAGCAGGTCGCCAATGTGCTTCTGCGAAGCGGCGCCGATGCCGGCCATGGTTTCTTCCGCCGTGTTGTCGACCTGGCTGCCCAGCGTGTTGATCTTGTGGGCGACGTCCTGCTGCGCGGCGGTCTTCAAGGAATCTTCCAGCGCCTTGTAGAGCACGATGCGCTGCTCGGTATCGATGGTCAGCTTGTTGATCAGCGTCGACTGCGCGGCGATCTGGTTGTTGAGCGAATCGACGAAAGTCTGAAACATCGAGGTGTAGCGCTCGAGCGTCTGGCTTTCGGCCAGCAGTTCCTGCTCCTTGGCCTGCTTCTCGTTGTATTCGGTGGCGAGCTTGGAGCGTTCGCCCTCAAGCTGGGTGCGGTTCTTCTGGCTTGTCGAGGCGGCGATCTTGTTTTCGATGTCGAGCAGCATGGGGTTGAGTTCCTCGATGCGTTTCTGCACGGCTTCGAGGTTCGACATGGTGGTCTTGCGGCGCTCGATGACCTGCGACAGGCTGGCCTCGGAGGTCTTGTAGCGCTGGTCGAGAACCTCCTTCTGCGCCTTCAGGATGCCGACGATGGTGTCGGACTTGGCCAGAAGTTCCTGCAGATTGCCGGCCAGCGACATGTTGCGGACGCGGTCGGTGCGCATGCGCTGCTTGCGCTGGCTGGAGAAGACACCGACGAAGTTCTCCCAGCCGGTGTAGTTCTTCATGCTCTCGAACTCGGCGCCGAAGACGTTGGTGGCGTCCTCGAGGCCGATGATCAGGTCGGCAATGTTGCCTTCCATCACCTTCTGCTGCTTCAGCACGTCCTCGATGCGGGCGTTCTCGATGTCGAAATTGGCGTCGCCGATCTTCTTGTCAGCGGTGGCAAGCGTGTCGAGCACGGTGCCGGACTGCTCGATCTTGGTGCGCATGTCCTGGACGACCTGCTTGGTCTTGGCAATTTCGGCATCGAAATTCTGCAATGTCGCCATAGGGGCCTCCCGCTTCGGCTTCCGGTCGCTGGTTGCGAACAGCGGCGAATATATGTGGGGCATCCGGGGATTGAAAGACGTGAAGACAAGGGCCGCGTGAAAACAAAAGAATCCGCCAAGGCCTTGAAAGACAATGCAGGTGGGGTCATGGCGTGATTAGCCGGTCAGTCGGGACTAGTTCAGCTGTCATTGAACTTTCATGCCGGCAAGACAGTCAGCCCCCGCCGACGCGGAAATGCTGAATTCGGCAGGGGATTGAACCGGTTGCAGGCAAACACATCAGTGCGGCCGCACCGCACAGACGCCACTCAGGGCTTCGGATCGGCCTTCAGATAGGCGATGACATTGGCAATGTCGTCATCATTCGTCAGGCCACCAAAAGCCATTTTGTTGCCGGGAACTTTGAGCTTAGGGGCCCTGAGATACTCGGTGAGATTTGCCTCGTCCCAGACGAGACCGGCAGCGCCCGCACTCTTCATGGCTTCGGAATAATGGCCAAGGAAGCTTTCCGCGGTGCCTGCGGCGCGGCCGACGACACCCTTGAGATGCGGGCCAACCTTGTCGCGGTCGGTGGCCGCCTCATGGCAGGCCATGCAGCGGTTGAAGACGTGCTTGCCCTGTACGGGGTCGCCGCCGGCATGGGCGGCAATGGAGGTGGCAATGAGAAGAAGGCTGGCTGAGGAAACGGCTCGAAGCATGGCTGACCCCGGAGAGCTCTGGCTGACGGCCTTATAGGACCGAGGCCTTAACAAACGCTGCATCGTGGCGAGTGGAGACGGTCGTACCTGCTCGCGCCTTTCGCCGGCATCGGCCAGCATGTTCCCGCTCATGCATGGAGTTGGCTGGTCAGCATCGGCGTGCTGCACACCGGCATTGCCTATGTGCTGATGAACTCGGCCTTTCCGCGCCTGACGACGCCGGTGATCGGCATCATCACCTTCATCTATCCGGTCGTTGCCATCATCATCGTCGACTGGGCGGTCTACGGGCATCCGCTCGGGCCGGCGCAGGCCGCCGGCATGGCGCCGATCGCCGTGGCGACGCTTGGTGTCCGGCTGGGCTGGCGGTTTCCGCTGAGGCGTGTTTCTGCGGCCTGACGCGGGTCGCAGGGTCAGGATTTCATGAAGCCGATGAAATCGTCAGGCGCGGCGCGGCCCATTTCTTCTTCCCAGTGACGGCGGCAGAGCGAGACATAGACATCCTTGCCGATCGCCACCTGTTCGCCCCGGTGGGCCACCTTGCCGTCCGGGCCGAGCCGCACGACCATCGTCGCCTTACGGCCGCAGCGGCAAATGGTGCGCACCTCGCGCAGGTCGTCGGCGATCGCCAGCAGCGCGCGCGAGCCGGAAAACAGCTTGCCCTGGAAATCGGTGCGCAGGCCGTAGCACATGACGGGGATGTTCAGCCGGTCGGCGATGCGGGCCAATTGCCAGACCTGCTCTTCCTCGAGGAACTGCGCCTCGTCGACGAAGACGCAGTGCACCGTCGTATGGTCGTGATGTTCGGCGACGCGGGCGAACAGGTCGTCGCCGTCGCGGAACATCTCGGCTTCGGTCTCCAGCCCGATGCGCGACGAGATCAGGCCGCTGTCGCCCTTGCGGTAATGGCCGGCGACGAACAGCATCGTCGTCATGCCGCGTTCGCGATAATTGTACGAGGCCTGCAAGAGCATCGTCGTCTTGCCGGCATTCATCGTTGCGTAGTTGAAGTAGAGCTTGGCCATGCCGTCCTTTACGGTCCGTTGATATTCAGGCGATGCCGGCCTGCAAATGGCCGTGCCCTGCGCTTCCCCGTTCTACTGCGTCGCAGTAGATCTGTGCTCACATGCCCAAAAGTACGCTCCGCTCCGGTTCTCGGGCCCACCATTTTCGTCTCGGCCTGACCTGAATCCAAACAGACCTTAAGCCGAGTTGCCTCTGCGCGGGGAGGGGCCGCTGGCGCATTCCCCTGAAAAAGCCGGCTCGCCGCTGAAAAAGATGAGCGGCGTGACAAAAGCGTCAGCCGTGTCGCTGATTGGCCATTCCGCGCCGTTGATCGTGATTGCCTTAGCGCTTGAAACTACACCAGAATGGTGTTTGGCTGACGAAACAAGGCGGGCAGAGAAACCGTTACGACGCTTCGCCAAAGAATCACAATGGGAGACTGTCTATGTCGCGTATGAATTCCTTCGTCGCCGGCCTCGGCCTGGCGGCTTTCCTGTCCACGAGTGCCGCCTTTGCCGGCGATCCGGCGAGCTGCAAGGCGGTGCGTCTTTCCGATGTCGGCTGGACCGACATCCAGGCCACCACGGGGCTCGCTTCGGTGCTGCTCACCGCGCTCGGCTATGAGCCGCAGGTGATCCAGCTCTCGGTTCCGGTGACCTATGCGTCGCTGAAGAACAAGGACCTCGACGTCTTCCTCGGCAACTGGATGCCGTCGATGACCAACGACATCAAGGACTATACCGCCGACGGTTCGGTCGAGACCGTCAGCCAGAACCTCTCCGGCGCCGGCTATGGCATCGTCGTGCCGACCTATGTCGCGGACGCCGGCGTCAAGACGCTGACCGACCTTGGCAAGTTCAAGGACAAGTTCAACGGCAAGATCTATGGCATCGAGGCCGGCAATGACGGCAACCGCATCATCCTCGACATGATCAAGAACCCGAAGGACAATCTTGAGGGCTTCGAACTGGTCGAGTCCTCGGAGGCCGGCATGCTGACGCAGGCCGAGCAGTCGATGAAGAACAATGAATGGATCGCCTTCCTCGGCTGGACGCCGCATCCGGTGATGGGCGCCATGAAGATCACCTATCTCGACGGCATGGGCGACAGCGGCTTCGGCGCCGCCACCGTGTCGACCAATGTGCGCAAGGGCTACACGACCGAATGCCCGAATGTCGGCAAGTTCATCACCAACCTGAAGTTCAATCTGGATATGGAAGGCCAGATGATGGACGCGATCCTGAAGGGCGGTGACGCCCAGACGGTCGCCACCGACTGGCTGAAGAAGAACCCGGACGCGGTCAAGCCGTGGATCGCCGGCGTGACCACCTTCGACGGCGGCGACGCCGCAGCGGCGGTCAAGACCGCGCTCGGAAGCTGAGCCGACTTCGCATCCGGCATGACCGGATGAAGATGGGCAGCCGTTTGACAAAGGGCTGCCCTTTTTCACATCCTGTGACAAGATGACGTTGCGACAGCGCGGGGCCGAAGTCAGAGCCCTGGTGGAAGAGGGGTGAGATGGATCCGATTTCCAAATTCATGGTCGATCACAAGATCCCGATCGGCGCTTGGGGAAAGTCCTTTTTCGGGTTCCTGACCGATAATTTCGACACCATCTTCAGAGCCTTCTCCAACGGTCTGAATTTCATTCTCGACGGGCTGGTCGACCTCCTGCTGATGGTGCCGCCGGTGCTGCTGGCGCTGGTCATCGCTGGTATTGCCTGGTTGCTGCAGCGCTCGCGGCCGCTCGCCATCGGCGTCTTTCTCGGCCTGATCTTCATCATCAACCAGAACCTGTGGAAGCAGACCGTGCAGACGCTGGTGCTGGTCGTCGCCGCCGCCGCCATGGCCATGGCCATCGGCGTGCCGCTCGGCATCTGGGCGGCGCACAAGCCGAAGGTCTACCGTGTCATGCTGCCGGTGCTCGATCTGATGCAGACCCTGCCGACCTTCGTCTACCTGATCCCGGTCTTGACGCTGTTCGGCCTCGGCAACGCGCCCGGCCTCATCGTCACCATCATCTTCGTCATCCCGACCGCGGTCAGGCTCACCCATCTCGGCGTCGTTTCTGTGCCGAAGTCGATCATCGAGGCGGGCGAAGCGTTCGGCGCCACCAAGAGCCAGCTGTTGTGGAAGGTGGAGCTGCCGTCGGCGCTGCCCACCATCATGGCGGGGCTGACGCAGTCGATCATGCTGTCGCTGTCGATGGTGGTGTTCGCGGCCCTCATCGGCGCCGGTGGGCTGGGCACGGAGATCAACCGCGCGCTCGGCTCGCGCCGCATCGATCTCGGGCTTGAGGCGGGCCTTGCCATCGTCGTGCTGGCCATCGTGCTCGACCGAATGACCCGCATTGGCGTTGGAGGCAAGAAATGACCGTCGCCGTCGATTTCAAGAACGTCGATATCGTCTTCGGCGCCGACCAGGCCGGTTCGCTTGCGATGATCGACAAGGGCGCCACACGCGCCGAAATCCTGGAGAAAACCGGCAATGTGCTGGGCTGCGCCGGCGCCAGCCTTACCGTGCATGAAGGCGAGATCTCCGTGCTGATGGGTCTGTCGGGCTCCGGCAAGTCGACCCTGCTTCGGGCCGTCAACAGGCTCAACGTGGTGTCGCGCGGCCAGGTTCTGGTCAAGGACGGCGACAAGATCGTCGACGTCGTCACCTGCGACGAGCCGACCTTGCGGCGCTTGCGCCAGAAGCAGGTTGCGATGGTGTTCCAGCAGTTCGGCCTGCTGCCGTGGCGCACGGTCGAGGAAAATGTCGGCCTCGGCCTCGAACTTGCCGGCGTGCCGGACGCCGAACGCAAGGAGCGCGTGCACAGGCAGCTCAAGCTGGTCAATCTCGACCAGTGGTCGAAGAAATACGCGCACGAGCTGTCGGGCGGCATGCAGCAGCGCGTCGGCCTGGCCCGTGCCTTCGCCACCGAAGCGCCGATCCTGTTGATGGACGAGCCGTTCTCCGCGCTCGACCCGCTGATCCGCACCAAGCTGCAGGACGAACTGCTGCAGCTGCAGGCCGAGCTGAAGAAAACCATCATCTTCGTCAGCCATGACCTGGAAGAGGCGCTGAAGATCGGCAGCCATATCACCATCATGGAGGGCGGGCGCATCGTCCAGACCGGCGCGCCGGAAGACATCGTGCTGCGCCCCGCCAACGACTATGTCCGCGACTTCATCGCCAATGTGAACCCGCTCTCGGTGCTGACCGCCTGGAACGTCATGCGCGATCGCCGCGACCTCGAGCACGGCGACAATGGCTGGGTGTGGCTAGACCGGCGCAAGACGACGCGCTTCAAGATCGACGATCACGGCCTGGTGGCGGCGGCCGAACGCGATGGCAAGCCGGCGGTGTGGGTGTCCTGCGCCGATGTCGAGGGCCAGCCGGAGGAAGTGGCGCAAGTGTTCTGGGCCAATCCCGGCACGTCGCTGAAAACCGTCATGCTGGCCATGCACCGTTCGCAGACAGCACCCGTGGCACTGTTCGACGACCAGTCCCGCTTTGTCGGCGCCATCGGGATCCGCGACGTGCTGAGGGCGGTGCTGCGGCGCTAGCAATAGAGGAGCGGCGAGACCTCCTTCAACTATCAGGAAAAGGCGCTTTGGAGCGGATTTTGGGTTGGCTGTCTAAACCGCGGACCGCGCAAACTGCGCTCGGGGTACTGCTCGTGATTGCGATGCGATCGATCCTGGAGTTTTTCAGGATCGGCGGTGCGAGCGGCACGCAACTGAGTGCAAATCAGCTCTTTTATATCGAAGGGACGCTCGCAGCCATCATTGCCGCATTCGCAGTTCTTGTCCTGCATGCATTCGGGCGGCATGGTTGGGCGACCCTCTTCAGCGGCGCAGCGATAGTTGCCCTGCTGGCATGGAAGATCGCCGTCATCCGTTGAAAAACGGCAAAACGGGAACACATCCGAGGCGACCTGCGTCAGGCCGCCAATGGCAGGCGCAGCTCGGTCAGCAGCCCGCCGTCCGGATGGTTGGACAGGCGGATCTCGCCGCCGGCGGCGCGCGCGATGTTGCGGGCGATGGTGAGGCCCAGCCCAAGGCCGCCGGTCTGGCGGTTGCGGGACTGTTCGAGGCGCACGAAGGAGCCGAAGACGGCATCGATCTGTGCCTGCGGTATGCCAGGCCCTTCGTCGCGGATGGTGAGCGTGATCGTGCCGTCCGAGCGGTGCAGGCTGAGATGCGCCTTCTTGCCGTAAGTGACGGCGTTCTGCACCAGATTGGTGACGCAGCGTTTGAGTGCCACCGGCCGCGCGATGCAGATCAGGCCGCGAGAACGGGTGTCGTCATTGTCGAACGAGACTTCCGGATAGGGGTCGGCGATCGATTCCACGAGCGACCAGAAGTCGATGCGCTCGGCCTTTTCCTCGTTCACCTCGAAAGTGGCGAAGTCGATCACTGAACTGGCGATGCTCTCGACATCGGCGAGATCATGCGCCAGCGCCTCGCGAACCGCCGATTTGCGCAACAGTTCGAGCCGCAGCCGCATGCGTGTCATCGGCGTGCGCAAATCATGCGCGAGTGCCGCGGCGAGATGTTCGCGGTCCTCGACATATTCGCGCAGCCTCTTCTGCATGGCGTTGATCGCCCTGGCGGCGGCCCGCACCTCTCGGCTGCCCGACTCGGCGATCGGCGGGCTTTTCAGGTCCTTGCCGATCCGGTTCACGGCGGTTTCCATCATCCGGTAGGGCGCGGTCAGCCGGCGCAGCGACCAGATCGACATGATCACCACCAGGCCGGCGATCAGCGAATAGAGCGGCAGGCTGTCGAAGCTCAGGATCGGGCCGACGGGCGTGATCGGCTCGGTGAAGTTCAGCCACTGGCCGTCGGCGAAGCGCAAGGAGGCCGTCAGCTTGTCGCTCTGGGCGAAATCGGCGGCGAGCACCAGAAGGTCGCGCTCGACCTGGCCGATATCGGGGCCGGATGCAGTGCCGCTGGCGTCGTCGGCCTCACGCGTTGCCGGATCGCGCCGCACGCGCGCATCGGTGATGCCGAACTTCGACAGCCGGCCGACGAGAATGTCCTCGAGTTCGGCTAGTTCGTCGTCGCCGGCGATCGAGGAGGTGACGGCGGGCGTGTCGGAGACGGTAAGGGCGTAAGTCGAGTTGAACAGGCCCGCCGCGGTTGCCTTGCGCTCCTCGGGCGTGGCGCCGCTCATCAGCTGCACCAAGGAGAACGCGCGGTCGTTGAGCCGGTAGAGGTCGACCACGTCATTGGCGGCGGCGCGGTCGCGCGACACGATATAGAGGGTCGCGACCTGGCTGATCAGCAGGCCGGCAATGACGATCAGCAGCACCCAGACAGGCAAGGTCTGCGGCAGGAAACGTCTCATTCGGAGGTCGTCTCGGGCAGGAACTGGTAGCCGCCGCTGCGCACCGTCAGGATCAGTTTCGGCGTTTTCGGGTCATCTTCCATCTTGCGCCGCAGCCGGCTGACCAGGATGTCGATGCTGCGGTCGAAGGAATAGTCGCTGTCGCCGCCGGAGAGCTCGATGAGCTGGTCGCGGGTCAGCACGCGCTGGGCGCTCTTGACGAAGGTCTGCAGCAGGTTGAATTCGGCCATGGTCAGCTCGACCCTGACATCGTCGGGCGCGGTCAGCCGGCGCCGCGAACAGTCCATCGTCCAGCCGGCGAAACGGTAGATCTGCTTGGTAGTGGCGCGTTTCGGTTCGGAAGTACCATTGCGCCGCAGCACGGCACGGATACGCGCCAGGAGTTCGCGCGGATCGAAGGGCTTGGGCACATAGTCGTCGGCACCCATCTCCAGGCCGACGACGCGGTCGGTGGTCTCGGTGACGGCGGTCAGCATGATGATCGGTGTCGTATACTGGGCGCGCAGGTCGCGGCACAGTTCCAGCCCGCCCTTGCCGGGCAACATCACGTCGAGCACGATGAGGTCCACCTGCGCGCGGCGCAGGACGGCCTCCATCTCGGTACCGTCGGCGGCAACTGAAGTGTGCAGGCCCCGCTTCTGGAAGAATTCCTGAAGCAGGTCGCGGATGCCCTTGTCGTCGTCGACGATCAATATGTGTGCGTCGGATTTCACGAGGTGCCCTGTCTCGATTGCCGGCCAAGTCATTCCTGGCAGGTGAGCCACACGATAGAATTCGGGCCATATGTTGGCCAGTGCCTTGCTTTTCAAGGGAGAACGAATTCGGCCTTGTTGAAGCTCTCTGTTTCCATGCGTGCGGTTCCCAAAACCGGGACCGATTTGGACGATACGCATGAGGCGGGCGGGACAGACACAATCCAGAAACAAAATTCTACAATTGGGAAAAACTCCTGAAAAGGTAGGGCGGCATAACGGTGCCGTGGCGGTCAGATTACCGGCTGCGACGCAAAATCTCCGGGTTCACGGAAAAACCGATGCCAAGCTTGTCGATCAGTTTGTTGGGTGCGTTGCTGGGCCTTGGCCTGGTCACCGCCGCTGCTGGACAATCGGACGCAAAGGCGCCGCTCACCCGGAGCGAACGGTGCGCCAATCTCAGCCACCAATTTGATGAAGCCCTCGAAACCCATGCCACGGCAACGCAGGTCACCGCGGCAAAGGCACTTCAGAGAAAGGGCAACCGGTATTGTGCTGCCAAGAAACAGGCACAGGGCATCCGGATGCTCGCCAACGCTTTGAAGCTGCTTGGAGTGACACCGAACGACCCGGTCCAGTGACGCTCAAAATCGACCCGCATAAAAAGGAAATGAAGCCATGAAAAAGTCCCTCCTGTCGGCCCTCGGTCTCTCCGTTGCTCTTGCCTTCTCGATGCCGGCTCTTGGCAACGCTGCCGCCACCACGACCGCTGCCCCGGCTGCCGCCACCACGACCACAGCTCCGGCCGCTGCCGCGACGACCACCGCACCGGCCAAGGCTGCTCCGAAGAAGGTTGCCAAGAAGGGCGCCTGCAAGGTGACCAAGAAGCACAAGTGCCCGGTCAAGAAGGCCCCTGCCAGGGCGGCCCCCGCGAAGGCAGCCCCCGCCATGGCGGCCCCGAAGGCTGCTGCCAAGAAGCCCTGATCAGTTTCGAGGTCAGTTCTAGCAAGGCCGCCCCGCCGCAACCGGCTGGGGCGGCCTTGCGCCGAATGCATGGTCGATGAGCTGAACACCGGCGGCTTGCAGCCGCGCATCTCGATCGTGCTTAACCCGTTTGCAACGCCGGTCGTGTAGGACAATCCGCATGAAGAAGCGGCTTTCGTCCATTTTGCGTTCGATGGTGATCGGCGGCCTGGTTGCCACCGGTGTCGCCAGGGGGCTGATTCTGCTCACCGCCAGCCCCGTGCCCGATCCTGCCAGTGGCCGCACCGAGCCCTCGCTGTTCGCGCCGATAATTTCCAGCAACTGGGACTACATCACGCCTGTCCAGGCGTGGCTGCTGATCGTGCTGCTTGCCGTGACGCTGGTCTGCGTTGTCGGATGGCTGATCGCGGCCTGGGTGGAGCGCCGGGCGGATGCCGGCGCGAACCGCCGTATCTTCGGCCGCCAGGGCCGTTGAACGGCGCCCGACAATTTCCCACATGATTGCAAATGACCGGGCCGGCCCGCCGGCCGCCCGCATGCCAATCAAAATGGACGATCGCTGCCGCCCGTGGCAAAATACCGGGTAAAGCCCGATCGCGAAACTGTCGGTTCCGATGCCAGAAATCACCACAAAACCGCGAACCAAGGTCAAGCCACAGACCGAGCGGCCGAAGCTCTACAAGGTCATCCTCATCAATGACGATTTCACGCCGCGCGAATTCGTGGTGACGGTGCTGAAGGGCGAGTTCAAGCTCAGCGAGGATCAGGCGCACCGCATCATGATCACCGCGCACCGGCGCGGCGTCTGCGTGGTCGCGGTCTTCACCAAGGATGTCGCCGAGACCAAGGCGACGCGAGCCACCGACGCCGGCAAGGCCAAGGGCTACCCGCTGCTGTTCACGACCGAGCCGGAGGAGTGAGTGATCGGTTCGCCACAGGCGAATTCATCGTGCCAGTGGCACGATGAAAGGTCACGAACGCTCAGGAGTTGCCGCAGGCAACGGGGCCTCGGCAGGTGCCGTTTGACATAAAGCGCGGACAGCTTTGGCGCCAACGCCTGATTAGCATCAATGCTTCAGAGGTCAGCGCCGCCCCTCATCCGCCCTTCGGGCACCCGTGAAACCGGGGAAAAGGGAAGCTTACCGTCCCTCGCGATACCACATCGATCCCATCGCCAGGAGCAGCAGGCCGAGGCCGAGGAAGCCGCCGAACAGCGGCACGCGCGAGACGGCCTTCAAGACGCTGTCGTCGGTGGTGCGCAGGCCGATCCAGTCGCTGCCGGAGGCATCGCCGGCCGAGCGAACCGGCACGATGGACGGCAGGGTCACGTCGCTGCCAAGGGCCGTCGATGACGCCAGCCGGCGCACGCTGCCGCCGGTGGCTTCCGCCGGTGCCTTCAGCCGGTTTTCGGTGGAGATGACATCGGCGAATTCCGGCGCATTGACCGGTCCGACATGGGCGAGCGCGGTGAGATCGCCATTGGCGACCTGGAAGAGGCCGATCTCGTTGGTCTGGACGCTGCCGAGGAAGACGCCGGGCTCGGATTTATCGAGCTTGACGGTCACCGTCTTGCCCGAGGGCGTGATGATCTGCGCGGAGCCTGGATCGTCGGCCATGGTCTGGCGGCGGATCTCCAGCACCATGCCGCGTCCCTCGGCGGTCAGCCGCTCTTCCTCGAGCTCGGGTTCCTTCATCAGCCAGTGGGCGATGCGCCTATAGAGCTGGACGTGCGGACCGCCGCCCTCGAAGCCGCGCGCCCACAGCCAGCCCTGGTCGGACAGAAGCATGCCGACACGGCCTTCGCCCTTGCGGTCGAGCAGCAGCAGGGGCCGGTTGTCGGCGCCCTTCATCACCACCTCGCCTTGCGGGTTCTGCACGCCAATGGTGCGGAACCAGCGGCTCCAGTGCGGCGGCTCGGTGGCCGAACCGTCGAGGCCGCGCGTCACCGGATGACGCTGGCCGAGGTCGGTGAGGCGCGGATAGAAGGCCTTTTCGAGCACTTCGCCGGTCGGCATGGCGGGCAAAGCCGACATCAGCGGCGTGCGTGCGATCGAAGACTCGCCGGCATATTCGGGGCCGGCGGCGATCAGCAGCGCGCCGCCCTTTTCGACATATTCGGAGATGTAGTCGTAATAGAGGATCGGCAGCACGTCGCGGTGCTGGTAGCGGTCGAAGATGATGAGGTCGAAATCCTTGATCTTCTCGACGAACAGTTCGCGCGTCGGGAAGGCGATCAGCGACAATTCGTTGATCGGCGTGCCGTCCTGCTTCTCGGGCGGCCGCAGAATGGTGAAATGGACGAGATCGACCGAGGCGTCCGATTTCAACAGATTGCGCCAGGTGCGCTCGCCCGCATGCGGTTCGCCCGAAACGAGCAGCACGCGCAAATTCTCGCGGATGCCGTCGACCAGCGCGATGGCGCGGTTGTTGGTGTCGGTGAGTTCGCCGGGTTCGCGGTCGATGGCGAGTTCGATGATGTTGCGCCCGGCGCCGGGGATGGTCACCTGCAGCGGCATGGCCTGGCCGACGGTGGCATGCTCGACCGCGACCTGCTCGCCATTGACCGAGACGCGCACATCGACCGGGCCGGCTTCGTTTTCCGTCGAGATGACGCGGTAGGTCATGTCGAGCGGCTTGCCGACGATGCCGAAACGCGGCGCGTTCTCGAAGCGGATGCGGCGATCCTTTTCGTGGTCGTTGCCGGTGATCAAGGCGTGCAGCGGGGCGTTGAAGTCGGGCGCGCCCGGGGGCGCGTCGTGCACCTCGCCATCGGTGATCATGATGGCGCCGCCGATGCGCGACGGCGGCACGTCGCGCAAGGCGCCTTCCAGCGCGCCGAACAGCCGTGTTTCGGTACGCTCCTCGGCGGCATCGGACTTGCCGGCCTCGACGACGCGGACGTCGAACTGCTTGAAGCGGCCTAGACGCTGCTGCAGTCCGGCGAGCGCTTCATCGGTCTGCCTGGTGCGGTCGCCGATGTCCTGGCTCTGGCTGCGGTCGACAATCAGCGCGACGACGCTTTTCAGGGGCTCGCGCTCCTCGTTGAGGAACACCGGGTTGAACAGGGCGGCGGCCAGCGCCAGCAGGGCGATGAAGCGCAGGACACCGCCGCGCTGGCGAAACCACAGGCCGACAAGCGCCAGCAGCGCCAGCGGTACCAGCACGAGGGCCAGCAATGGCCAGGAGATCAGCGGTTCGAAGGAGATCGACCAGTTCATTGGTTACTGCCCCAGCCGTTCAAGCAGAATGGGGACATGCACCTGGTCGGATTTGTAGTTGCCGGTCAGCATATACATCATGATGTTGACGCCGGCGCGCAGCGCATAGATGCGCTGCATCGGGTCGGCCGGCACCGTCGGCAGCAGCGGGTCGCCGTTCTCGTCGACGGCCCAGGCGCCGGCGAAATCATTGGCGGTGATCATGATCGGCGAGACACCATCGCCGGTGCGCACCGGCCGGTTGTCGGCGTTGCTGGCGTCGAGCGATGCCTCGACCCAGAGCGGGCTGCCGGCGAAGCGACCAGGGAACTCCGGCAGGATGAAGAAGGACTTGGTCAGCACGTGGTCCGACGGCACCGGCTCCAGCGGCGGCACGTTGAGGTTGCCGAGGATGTCGCGCAGCCGCTCTGTCGCCGGGCTGGTCGAATCGGCGCCGATGCCGTTGGCGAACTGGTCGCGCGTGTCGAACAGCACCGTGCCGCCCTGTTGCATATAAGCGTCGATACGGGCGATCGCGGCCTGGCTCGGCATGGGGGCGGCCGGATCGATCGGCCAGTAGATCAGCGGATAGAAGGACAGTTCGTCCTTCGCAATGTCGACGCCGGCCGGTGCGCCGGGTTCCAGCGCGGTCTTCTCGATCAGGAAGCGGGTCAGGCCCTCGAGCCCGGCACGGCTGATCGAATCGTCGCCCGGCACGCCGGTCAGCACATAGGCGATGCGGGTTTTCGAAATCGCCGTGATGGCCGCCTCGTCGCCCGGCTTGGCGTCGTCGGCGCGGGCGAAATCGGCATGGCCGAACAATGCGCCAAGTGCGATCAGGATCGCAGCGGTGGTGGCCACAGCGCCGGCACGGCGCCGCCGGCGCGAGAACAGCCCGCCCATCCAGAACACCGCCAGCGTGTCGAGCAGCATCAGCAACAGGGCGGCGGTGACCAGCGAACCTTTCAGATTGCGGGATTCATCGAAGGCGTACTGGATTGATGTGACCGGAACCGTGAGTTGCGGGCGCGCCAGCGGCACGAAGGTGCTTGCGGCATCGAGCAAATTGTGGGCGAAGACGCCGGTTTCCGAGCCGTAGAGGCCGGGCGGGTTCTCCAAGGTCACCCGCGCGCCGGCGCTCGGCACCAGCGGCCGTGCATCCGGCGTCGGCGGCACCAGCGAGCCGTCGGCCGCGATCATGCGGTAGGGTGCCAGCGATGTGGCGGCGGCTTCGGCATTGGCGATCGCCGCGCCCTGGTTGCGCGACAGCTGCACGATGCGACGCAGCATCTCGACGAAGCTGCCCGAGATCGGCAGGTTCGACCATGTCGCCTCGGGCGTAACGTGGAACAGCACCAGCGTGCCCTTGCCTCTCTTCAGCCCGGTGACCAGCGGCGTGCCGTCGGCAAGAGCGGCCCAGGTGCGCTCGACGATATCGGGTGTCGGTTCGGCCAGCACCTGCCTGCTCACGGTGACTTCCGTAGGCGGCGCAAGATCGGCGAAAGGACCGGCCTTGGGAAATTCGGTGACCGGCTGCGGCGAGGTCCAGGACAGTGCGCCGCCCAGCGAACGCTCGCCGGTGCGCAGGCGGACCGGCAGCAGATCGTCGTCATTGCCTGCGGCGGCCAGCCGCGAGCCGGCGAAACGCACCAGCGTCCCGCCATTGTCGACCCAGTCGACCAATCGCTGCCGGACCTGCGCCGGAATGGTGCCGATATCGGCCATGATGATCATCGCCGGCTTCTGGTCGAGGATCTGCGGGATGGCGTCGGCGAGATCGGCGCTGGAGGGTTCGACCAGATCGGCGAAGGGCTGCAGCGCGCGCCTGATGTAATAGAGCGGTGACAGAAGCGGCTGCGCCTGGTCGGCCTCGGCCTGCGATAACAGCCCGACGCGGCGGCGCTTGGAGCTTTCGTCGAGCACGCGCACCGCACCCGCCTGGCGCTCGCCGTCGAGGGCGATCGAAGCGAAGTCGTTGCGCAGCTCGAACGGCACCGCCATGGTGCCGGTGGCGGTGGCTTCGCCGGGCGCGAAGGTCAGCGTCGCATCGGCGATGCGGCGGCCCTTGTCGTCGAAGGCGCCGGCGGTGACCTGCGCCGGTGCCGGGTCACCCGGCGCGCGGATGGCGGTGAGCGCAAAACCGTCGACCTGGTTGTCGGCGGCGGTGAGGCCTGTCAGCGAAAGCCGATCGGCCGTTGCCCAAACCACGCGTGCCGCATTCTTCGACAACAGCGTGTTGAAGGCGGCCTCGTCGCCCTTGGCCGCGAGGCCGTCGGCCAGCACGGCGACGCTGGCGCCGGGCAAGGTCTCCAGCACGCCGGCGACGCGGGCATAGACGGCGGGCCGATCGGTCGGGATCGGCCGCGGCTTGGCGGCGCGCAGCCGGTCGAGCGCGGCGGCGGCATCGAAGGGGCCGATCTCCGCATTGGCCTTTTCGGCGGTAAACGCGATGATGACCGGCACGCCGTTCGAGCCGGCATCCTTGATTAGCCGCTCGGCGGTGGCGACGCGCTTGTTCCAGTCGGCGGCACTCGCCCAGTCATTGTCGATGACCAGAGCAAGGGCCGCGCCCTCGGCCGGCAGCTTTTCGCGCGGGTTGAAGACCGGTTCGGCCAGGGCCGCGACGATGAGGCCCGCCATCAGCAGCCTGAGCAGCGTCAGCCACCAAGGGCTTTGATGCGGCGTTTCCTCGCGCTTCAAGACGCGTGCCAGGATCTTCAGCGGCGGGAAAATCTCGGCCTGCGGCTTGGGCGGCGTCAGCCTGAGCAGCCACCAGATCACCGGGAGCGCCAGCAGACCCCACAGCACCATGGGCGCGCCAAAGGAGAGCGGCAGCCAGCTCATGCGACCGCCTTTCCAGGCCGACCGGTACGACCGCTACCGGCATAGCCGCCATCGGCTGTCATCGCCATGTGCAGGCGCACCAGCGCGTCGGACGCCAGCCGATCGGTGTGGTTGACGGTAAAGCTCCAGCCGAGCCGCTTGCACCAGCCGGCCAGCTCCTGGCGGCGGGCGGTGTAGAGCAGGCGGTATTCGTCGCCGAGCATCTCGGCGCGTCCGGCGGTCAGCTTTTCGCCGGTCTCGGGATCGGTGAATTCGGTGCGGCCGGCATAGGGGAAGGTTTCCTCGGCCGGGTCGGCAACCTCGATCAGATGGGCGCGCACGCCGTGGCGGGCGAGCACGTCGAGCCATTCCATCGTCTCCTCGACCGGGTCGAGGAAATCGCTGGCGATGACGATGTCGCAGAAGCGCCTGATGTCGGTGAGGTCAGGCTTGGCTGGCAAGTCGCCGGCATGCATCAGCTGGGCGGCGATGCGCTCGGCGCCGTTGCGGGCGGTGAATGGATCGGTCAGGCCCGGCCAGGCGATGCGTTCGCCGCTGCGCGACAACAGTTCGGCCATGGCCAGCGCCAGCACCAGCGCGCGCGACTGCTTGGAGACGCTGGCGCCGGTCGATTTGTAGAGCATGGACGGCGAAGGGTCGGCCCACAGCCATACCGTATGGGCGGCTTCCCATTCGCGGTCGCGTACATAGGTGTGGTCGTCGCGGGCCGAGCGGCGCCAGTCGATACGCGAGGAATCGCCCTCGACATAGGGCCGGAACTGCCAGAAATTCTCACCGATGCCGCGCTTGCGGCGGCCATGCCAGCCGGCGATCACGGTGTTGACGATGCGGCGCGCCTCGACCAGCAGGTCGGGCACCAGCGAAGCCCGCAACCGGCCACGGGCGAGCGCGTCGCGCGTTGCTGCCGGGGCCTGGACCTCGCCGATGCGCGCCATCAAATCCCTTTCACAAGCTTCGCCACCACGTCGCGCACGCTGGTGCCTTCTGCGCGGGCGGCGAAAGTCAGCGCCATGCGGTGCTGCAACACCGGCTCGGCCAGCGCCCGTACATCGTCGACCGAGGGCGCCAGGCGCCCGTCATAGAGCGCCCGCGCCCTCGTGCACAGCATCAGCGCCTGGCTGGCGCGCGGGCCGGGGCCCCAGGCGACATGCTTGTCGGTATCGGCATTGCCCTGGCCTGGACGGGCCGAGCGCACCAGAGTGAGGATCGCCTCGACGACGCTTTCGGGCACCGGCATGCGGCGGATCAGCGTCTGGATTTCCTTCAATCGAGCCGGCTGCAGCACATTCTGCGCCTTGGCATCCTCGATGCCGGTGGTTTCCAGGAGGATGCGGCGCTCGGCCTCGATTTCGGGATAGAGGATGTCGACCTGCATCAGGAAGCGGTCAAGCTGGGCTTCCGGCAGCGGATAGGTGCCTTCCTGCTCCAGCGGGTTCTGGGTCGCCAGCACATGGAACGGTGCGGGCAGGTCATAGCGGGCGCCGGCGATGGTGACATGGTATTCCTGCATGGCCTGCAGCAGCGCCGACTGGGTACGCGGCGAGGCGCGGTTGATCTCGTCGGCCATCAGCAACTGGGCGAAGATCGGGCCGGAGATGAAGCGGAAGGAGCGCTTGCCGGTCTCGTCCTGTTCCATCACCTCGGAGCCGAGGATGTCGGACGGCATCAGGTCGGGCGTGAACTGGATGCGGCGCGAATCGAGGCCGAGCACGATTCCCAGCGTTTCGACCAGCTTGGTCTTGGCAAGGCCGGGAACACCGACCAGCAGCGCATGGCCACCGGCCAGCAGCGCCACGAGCGTGCGTTCGACGACATTCTCCTGGCCGAAGATCACCCGGCCGACCCCGTCGCGGATCCTGGAAATGTCTGCCAGTGCCTTTTCGGCCTCGGCGATCATGTCCGTTTCGCTGATCGGGCTTTCCTTGACCATCACGCTCATTCGGCTCGATCCCTTCGCTTGGAAATACCGGCCCGCACCATATCATAGGTTGCCGCGATTCGGCCTCGCGTGGCGCCTATGGCCGAACTTAAATCACAGACTTAGGCTGACAAGCGGAACAACAGTGACTATTTCGTGACGATGACGGAACACGACGAACATCGCCAACAAAGCCTTACGCAGGCAACCGAGGCGCGCGGCCTGGAGGCGCTGATCTCGCGCGCGGCGCGCGCCGGCAAGGGCGCGGCGCCCGTGGAGCGCTGGAATCCCGACTTTTGCGGCGATCTCGACATGGAGATCAAGGCCGACGGCACCTGGTTCTATCTCGGCACGCCGATCGGTCGCATGCCGCTGGTGCAGCTCTTCTCCTCCGTGCTGCGCAAGGACGCGGATGGCAGGACCTATCTGGTGACGCCTGTGGAAAAGGTCGGCATCCGCGTCGCCGATGCGCCGTTCATCGCCGTCGAAATGGATGTTTCGGGCAGTGGCGACGAACAGATCATCACCTTCCGCACCAATGTCGGCGACGTGGTCGAGGCCGGACCGGAACGGCCGCTGCGTTTCGTCGACGAGAACGAGACCGGGGGCCTGAAGCCCTATGTGCTGGTGCGCGGCAGGCTGGAAGCGCTGGTGGGGCGGCCTGTCATGTACGAGCTGGTCGGACATGGCGAGGAGATCGAGATCGGCGGCAAGGAGATGTTTGCCGTGCGCTCGAAGGGCGCGGTGTTTCCGATCATGCCGGCGGACCAGTTGAAGCGGCTGAGCGCATGATGGATCGCGTTTCATTGGCGCCGTTTTCATCGGCGGATTTTCGCGCGCGCTTCGCCGCGCAGCCAGAGGCGCATGCCGGCGACGACTATGGCGACCATCGCTTCAATCCGGGTCATCCGCGCCTCAACCAAGGCAAGGTGCTGCGCAATGCAGCGGTGCTGATCCCGGTGGTCGATCACGAAGACGAGGCCACGGTTTTGCTGACCAAACGGGCCGAAAAGCTGCGCAACCATTCGGGGCAGGTGGCCTTTCCCGGCGGCACCATCGATGCGACCGATGCCAGCCCGGAGGCGGCGGCGCTGCGCGAAACCTTCGAGGAGATCGGCCTTGACCAGGATCGCATCGAGATCATCGGCCGCATGCCCGACTATGTCGCCGGCAGCGGCTACCGCATCGCTCCCGTACTGGGCATCGTGCGGGCCGGCTTCCAGCTGGCCTTGAATGCCGACGAAGTCGATGCAGCCTTCGAAGTGCCGCTGCGCTTCCTGATGGACCCGGTGAATCACAAGCGGGACAGCCGCATGTGGAACGATCTCGAATGGTTCTTCTACGACATGCCCTATGGCGACCAGCGTATCTGGGGCGTCACCGCGGGCATCATCCGCACGCTCTATGAAAGGCTCTATGCGTGAGTGTTTCGATCGCGGGCAGGGCCGACTGGCTCGCCGACAAGCATTTGCAGCGCCTGCTTGCCGCCCTGGCTGAAGGCGGCGAAGAGGCGCGTGTCGCCGGCGGCGCCGTGCGCAACACGCTGATGGGCCAGCCGGTCGCCGATGTCGACATCGCCACCACCTGTTTGCCGCAGGAAATCATCCGCCGCGCCGAGACGGAGGGTTTCAAGCCGGTGCCGACCGGCATCGAGCACGGCACCATCACGGTGGTCGCCGGCGGCAAACCCTATGAAATCACCACTTTGCGCGCCGATGTCGAGACCGACGGCCGCCGCGCCAAAGTGTCGTTCGGGCGCGACTGGAAGCTGGATGCGGAGCGGCGCGACTTCACCATCAACGCCCTCTACGCCGACGCGGATGGCTCCATCGTCGACCTGGTCGGCGGCATCGCCGATATCGAGGCGCGGCGGCTGCGCTTCATCGGTGATGCGGAAGCACGGATTCGTGAGGATTATCTGCGCATCCTGCGCTTCTTCCGCTTCTTCGCCTGGTATGGCGAAGGCCGGCCGGATGCCGAGGGGCTGAAGGCCTGCGCCCGGCTGAAGGAAGGCCTGGCCCATCTTTCGGCGGAGCGCGTCTGGTCCGAGTTGAAGAAACTGCTTTCGGCGCCTGATCCGTCGCGGGCGCTGCTGTGGATGCGGCAGGCCGGCGTCTTGACCGCCGCGCTGCCGGAAAGCGAGAAATGGGGCATCGACGCCATCCACGGGCTGACCAAGGCCGAGAAGGATCTGGGCTGGGCGGCCGATCCGATGCTGCGGCTGGAGGCGATCGTGCCGCCGGATGCCGCGCGCATGAAGACGCTGGCCGAGCGGCTGAGGTTTTCGACCGCGGAATCGGACCGTTTGCGCTACTGGGCGCTCTCGACGGCGGTCGAGCCGAAGACGACCGAGGGCGAACTGGCGAAAAGGCTCTATCGCGGCGACCGGCAAGGGGTTGTCGACCGCCTGCGGCTATCGCTTGCCGGAGCCCGGGTGCGCGCCGTCGAGGACAATGACGCGCTGCTCGAAGCCGGCGGCTTTTCGCGCCTGCTGGCCTTCGCGCTCAAATGGGAAAAACCGGTGTTTCCGCTGAAAGGCGCCGATCTGACGGCGCTCGGCGCCACGCCAGGGCCGAAGCTGGGCGAAATCCTCAAGAACCTCGAAACGGAATGGATCGAGGCGGGATTTGCCGCCGATCGCGGCACGCTGCTGGGCCGCGCCGCGAAGGCGCTTGAAACTTAGACTGGAGCTTGCCCGGACGACCGTGCCGATCAAAAGGCATAGCCGAGGCGACGATTTGATCGGGCGAAAGGTCGCTCTCCTACCTGATCGCCGTGGGAGCCAGGGCGCGCGAAAGGCTTGCCTCGCCCTTGCCGTAGACCGAGGCCCTGTAGTTGACCAGCGTGTCGGTACGAGCCGTGTTGAGCAGATCGTTGGTGATCTGGGTCGCCGTGGCCGTGGTGAACTTGCTGCCTATGATCGCCGCATATCCTGAAATGATCGGCGCGGCGAAGGAGGTGCCATAAAGGCCTGTCTTGCTTCCATCGACACCAACCACGAGGAAGTGGCTTTGCACCAGCGCATTGGAGCCGGCGGTATTCGAATACCAGGCAAGCTGGGCCTTGCTGGACGTCGTGCCGTTGGTGGACAGCGCGCCGACGAAGATCGCGGATGGTTTTCCGATCAGGGCAAGGTCGAGATAGTCCTGCTGGCCGTTCGTGACCCCGCCCACGGCGACCGAATCGTTGCCCGCGGCCTTCGAAACGACAGCCGTCCCCCTGGTGGCGTAGGAGATGATGGAGGCTTCCTCCGGGGCCCAGCCGATCTGGTTCGAGCTGTAGCCCGCCCTGGCGTACATGCCGTAGCTCAGATTGAGCACGTTCAGGCCGGGCGCAAGGCCGACGGCCGAACCGGTTGAGAAGTCCTTCGACCTGATGGTCGCCAAGGGCGCGATCATGCCGGCTTCCTCACGCGTCCATTCACCGTGGCGCTGGGTTTGAACCCCAACACCGAAATTGCCGGAGAACCGCGATGTACTGGAGAAATCGTCGACGATCGTTATCGTGACGCCCTTGCCCTTGTATCCGGCGGCCCAAGCCGCGCCAATTTCGGGGCTCATCCACCGCTGTACTGCTTGCGTGCCCGCGACCGGGATCGTTGCGCTCACGCATGTGGACAAGCCGCCGCCGTGGCACAGCGCGGCCATCTCGTCCGCATTGACGGCCTCCTGTGCCGATGCCATCGGCGCCGACAGGATGGCGAGAGCCGTGGCGATGCCGAATTTGAAGCAACTCCCTGACATGCTGTTACTCCGTTCAAACAAGAACCAAGACGGGGTGATCGCGAGTTTCGGGGCGAGATGATTTTCATTTGCATCCTCCCGGCGATCAGAAAGTTACACGGTAATTCAGCCAGATGTGCTGGCTCTCCGGTTTAGCGTTAACCAGATATTTCAAGGTTTCCTCAGGCGCCATCCGGCTGGCCGCGAGCCGGCAATTGACGCTGTAGGTGCCAAAATCGCCGTAATCGGCTTCGCAGGACTTTTCGGTAAGCTTGCCGCCGATGGTCGTGGTGAGCGAAAGGGAAAGAGTGCTGTTCGGGTTCGGATGCATCTGGGTGAGGAACCCAAGCTTGAGGCTTGGCTCGATGCGATACTTCACGCCCTCTTCTCCGGTCCCAAAGCCCCAAAGGATGCCGGTATCCTCCGTGATCTGGGTGAGCAGGTCCACATGCATGTCGACCCAGTTTGCCCGGTACCATTGGTTGAACGAGACAAAGGTCCCGTTCTGCAGTTCGTAGCCGCCATTGCCAAGGCTCCTCGCGCGGTCGCTGAGCGGCGAGCCCTGATGTATGTCGACCAACGATGTCGTCATGTCCTGGGCGGCTGCCGGCGACGCCCCGATGAGCGCGCACAGCAGGAGCGCCATCGTGCGGAACCTCACTCGACTGCCGGACTTTTCGCGCATGCGCGAAACACCTCGCCCACCTGATTCCGGATCAGCGCCTGGTGGCGACGGGCTCCTCTGGCAGCCCACTGTGGCCGGATTATCCTCGTGACGGTGGCACGGGTTCGGTTACCGCGTGGTTTATTTTAGCTGATGCAAATGTGATTTTTTGACCCCGTAGGGTCCGGCTCCGAGGCGCCCGCGGCGGCGCCCCGATCTCGAAGCGCCAACGCGGCTGGTTGCTAACGCTGGCGAAAGCAGGCCGGCCAAAGCCTAGGCGGCGTCGCGGACTTTTTCAATGCGCGAGCGGATCGCCTCGATCATGGTTTCGCGGATGGTCGTCTCGCCATGCGTCTCGCGCATATGCTCGACGGCACGGCGCATCACTTCGGCTTCCTCGTCGGCACGGGTGTGCCACTCACAGCCGGGAACAAGCGAGCCGCAGTGGAATTGCTTCATCGGATTTCTCCTTTTCCTCCAGGGAGCCTGTCGAGGCTCCGCGACTTTTTTAGCCCACGGTCCATTCCACGTGGGCGGGGCGAGAGCTATAACACGGGAGGAGCGGTCTGGTTGCATCAAAGCATCGTGCACCGCCCGCCCTGTCTCCTCGACTTGACGCGATTCCAGAATGGAATTGCTCCGGCTGATCCTACGGCCAGCGCACCTCCGGCGGCAGGCTGGACAGGATCGAGGCGACATTGCCGCCGGTCTTCAGACCGAAGATGGTGCCGCGATCGTGAAGCAGGTTGAACTCGACATAGCGGCCGCGGCGGATGAGCTGTTCGTCGCGGTCGCCGTCCGTCCAGTTCTCGTTAAAATTGGCGCGCACGAGGTGGCCGTAGACGACGAGGAAGGAGCGTCCGACGTCCTGGACGAAGTTGAAATCGGCGTTCCAACCGCCTCTGTCGTCGCCAGAATGCAGCCAGTCGAAGAAAATGCCGCCAACGCCGCGCGGCTCGTTGCGGTGGGGCAGGAAGAAATACTCGTCGCACCAGGCCTTGAATTTCGGGTGGTCGGCGACGGCGGCGTTCTTTTCGCAAGCGAACTGCATGGCGCGGTGGAAGGCGACAGTGTCGGGGTCGTCCTGGGTACGGCGGTGGTCGAGCACCGGCGTCAGATCGGCGCCGCCGCCGAACCATTGCCTCGAGGTGACGACCATGCGCGTGTTCATGTGCACGGCAGGAACGTTGGGATTCCAGGGGTGCGCGATCAGCGAGATGCCGGAGGCCCAGAAGCGCGGGTCTTCCTCGGCGCCGGGCATTTGCTTCCTGAATTCGGGCGAGAACTCGCCGTAGACGGTCGACGTATGGACGCCGACCTTCTCGAAGACGCGGCCATGCATCATCGACATGGTGCCGCCGCCACCCTTGCCCTGGTCACGCTCCCACGGCGTCTTTTCGAAACGGCCCGGCGACCATGAGGCGAGGGGGCCCTGGAGATCCTGCTCGATCTGCTCGAAAGCGCCGCAAATGCGTTCGCGCAGCGCCTCGAACCACAGGCGCGCCTTCATCTTCTTCTCTTCAATGTCGGCGGGCAGGCCAGCGGGTATTTCAGGTCGTTCCAAAGTGCCGTCTCCGGTTGCGGGGTGGCCCGCCCCTACAAATGACTCGTCTTTTGCCGGCGCGATCCCTAATCTCTTAGGGGACAGGGTCAAGTCACTTTGCTTTTGCGCATGATCCTTTCGGGGGCATGTGCCAGGTGCAGGGAGTTGTTTCGTGCGCACCCCGGCAAGACCGCCGCTGGATGGCCTGAAGAAAAGGCTCGATCAGAGCCGGACCGAGCGCGCACGCATGCCGCGCGACGGCTTTCTGCGCGAGACCTTCGTCCTGCCGCGCTCCGATGCGCGGCTCAAGGCCAAGGAATGGTTCGAGCGCTTTCCCAAGCAAGCCTACTGGACGGAGATCGAAAGCTGGTTCGAGCGGCCGGGGGATTTGATCGAGTTCACCATCAGGCGGCTGCCGGCGGCCGATTAGGGTCCGACCAACAGCCTCCGCGCGCCCGCTCCCTCATTTGCCAGCCGGTCCCCCTTGTTCCTGAGCGGGCATTTGTCGATCGACATGCAGCCGCAGCCGATGCAGTCGCTCAGCCCGTCGCGCAGTTTCTTCAACTGGGCGATCTTGTGGTCGAGCGCGTCGCGCCATGCGGTCGACAGCAATCCCCAGTCGTCGCGCGTCGGCGTGCGGCTTTCGGGCAGCGACGCAAGGGCTTCGCCGATTTCGGCGAGCGAGATGCCGACCTCCTGCGCGACCTTGATGATTGCCACCCGCCGCAGCACGTCGCGGCCGTAACGGCGCTGGTTGCCTGACGTGCGGTGGCTGCGGATCAGCCCGCGCGTCTCATAAAAATGCAGTGCCGACACCGCTACGCCGCTGCGCATGGCCACCTGGCCGACCGTCAATTCCGTTGCTGGAGCCATTTCCGACTTTCCGCTTGACCTCAAGTTAAGTTGAGCTTGTAGCGAAGAAATACTGATTGGGCAAATGACAGGAGAAGGCGATGTGCGCCTGGGTGAGAATGGCCAGAGAAACCGCTGTCGTCGGCGACGGCAAGGCTGTCGATGGGCCGCCGATCCTATCCGAGCTGCCGGATGGCCTCGCCCGCCACCATGGCGACGGACAGCGCGACATTGATGCTGCGCGCGATGCCCTGCATGGGGATGGTCAGCCGCGCATCCGCCGCCTGATGGACAGGATCCGGCACGCCCGCGGATTCGCGGCCGAACAGAAGGATGTCGCCGTCCGCAAAGCTGAAGCTGGTGTAGGGGGTCGCAGCTTTGGTCGACAGAAGCACCAACCGGCGCCCGTCCTTGTTGCGCCAGTCCTCGAAGGCGTTCCAGTCGACATGCCGGGTCAGGGCAGCCATTTCGAGGTAGTCCATGCCGGCGCGCTTGAGCGCCTTGTCGGACAGCGGAAAGCCGGCCGGCTCGATGATGTCGACGCCAAGGCCGAGACAAGCGGCGAAGCGCAGGATTGTCCCGGTATTGCCGGCAATGTCCGGCTGGTAGAGTGCGATGCGGAGACGACGGTTCATTTCCGCATCCTTCTAATAAGTGGCAGATCGGCCACAGGAGCTTCCCGGTTTTGGAAATTCCTGGACCTGCGGGTGGCCATTTTCTGCGAAGTCGGGTATGTCAGTCGCATTGTCAACCCGAACCGATGGAGGGGACACTCATGATGACCATGCACATCCAGCGCCCCTCTCGTGGGCTTGTACGCCTGCCGGCGGCTTCGGTACGACGATTCACCTGACTCTCTAAGACTTGATCGCACCGATTCCCGCCGAGACGATTTTTCGGCTCTTGAAGGAATCCTGCGATGTTTTTCAAAAAGTCAAAAGGGCTGAACGCCCCAGCTGAACATGTCCAGACCGACTCGTTCAGTCGTGTCCGGACCGACGCTTATCGTGTCCAGACCGATGCCGAGCGTCGGTTGCGGACCGAGGCAATCCGCGCCTCCGGCCGAATGCCGGCGGACGATGTTGCTTGGCCTTTTCATCTTTATTTTCATACGGAGGACGGACCGATGTTCGATCCCTACAGAATACCGGGCTCGAGGAGCCTGCATATCCACCGACTGCCGACCTGGGCGCTGTTGATCGGCGAGACCTATTCGTCCGCGGTCCATGCCGAAGTCCGACGCCGGCCGCATCGCGGCATGCTGCCGGATGTCGATTTCTCGCATGCTGTTCCGGATCCCAGCCGGCCTTCGCTGGTGCGCCGGATCATCCGGCTGATCCGGCCGGGCACGAAAATCCGGCTTGTCGACACCGCGTCGACGGGATCGGCGAACGAGCCTGTCGGCGAAAAGCCCGCGAACCCCTATATTGGGCGAAGCGGGGCCGACGGTCCGGACGATTCCGGACCGTCGGCCCTCGGCGCCACACGGTCCGAGGACTTCGTACGTTCACGCGCCGCGTAAGCGGAAAACAGACTTTCACAGGCATGACCTATGTTGTTGTTTAGCTGGTTTGAAAGAAGGCTCGATCCGTTCCCCGCTGCGGAACCGGTCGAGCCGCCCAAGACGCTCGTAGCCTTCTGCCTGCATTATACGCGCGGCGCCTGGCCCTATATCCTTGTCGACGCGGTGCTGGTGGCGGCCATCGCCATCGCGGAAGTGTGGATGTTCGGCTTCCTCGGCCGCATCGTCGACTGGCTGTCGGGGCAGAATCGCGAAACCTTCTTGCAGACGGAAGGCTGGAAGCTCGCCGGAATGGCCTTCATCGTGCTGTTCGCACTGCCGGGCACGGTATGGGTGCATTCGCTGCTCAACCAGCAGACGCTGATGGGCAACTATCCCATGCGCATCCGTTGGCAGGTGCACCGCTACCTGCTCAACCAGTCGATGAGCTTCTACCAGGACGAGTTCGCCGGCCGCATCGCCACCAAGCTGATGCAGACCGCGCTCGCCGTGCGCGAATGCGTCATCAAGGTGATCGACGTGCTCAACTACGTCATCGTCTATTTCCTCGGCATGCTGTTGATCGTCGGCTCCGCCGACTGGCGGCTGGCCGCGCCTCTGGCGGTCTGGCTGGTCGGCTACGTGCTGTTGCTGCGCTACTTCATTCCCCGGCTGGGCAAGGTCGGCGAGGAGCAGGCCAATGCGCGCTCGGTCATGACCGGCCGTGTCGTCGACAGCTACTCCAACATCCAGACGGTCAAGCTGTTCAGTCATGCCAAGCGCGAGGCGACCTTCGCCAGGGAAGGCATGATGGGCTTCCTCGACACGGTCTACCGGTCGATGCGGCTGGTGACGGTGCTTTTCGGCACACTCTACATTCTGAACGCCCTGCTGCTGTTCTTGGTCACCGCCATCTCGCTGTGGCTGTGGATGGGGCAAGTGGTGACGATCGGCGCGGTCGCCGTGGTCATCGGCCTGGTGCTGCGGATGTGGGGCATGTCGCAGTGGATCATGTGGGAGATGTCGGGCCTGTTCGAGAACATCGGCACCGTGCAGGACGGCATCGCCTCGATCTCGCTGCCGCGCCTTGTCGAGGACAGGCCGGATGCGAAGGCGATCGCCGTTTCCAGGGGCGAGATCCGCTTCGAGGATATCCGCTTCCACTATGGCAAGCAGAAAGGCGTGATCGAAAACCTGTCGTTGACGGTGAAGCCGGGCGAGAAGGTCGGCATTGTCGGCCGCTCGGGCGCCGGCAAGTCGACGCTGGTCAACCTGCTGTTGCGCTTCTACGATCTGGAAAGCGGCAAGATCCTGATCGACGGCCAGGAGATCGCCGGCGTGAAGCAGGATTCGCTGCGCGCCCAGATCGGCATGGTCACGCAGGACACCTCGCTGCTGCACCGTTCGGTGCGCGAGAACATCCTCTACGGCCGGCCCGATGCTTCGGACGAGATGCTTGTCGAGGCGGCGCGGCGGGCCGAGGCGCTGGACTTCATTGGCGGGCTCGCGGATCACAAGGGCCGCAAGGGGTTCGACGCCTATGTCGGTGACCGCGGCGTCAAATTGTCCGGCGGCCAGCGGCAACGCATCGCCATTGCTCGCGTTATGTTGAAGGATGCACCTATACTTATCCTTGACGAGGCGACATCGGCGCTGGATTCCGAGGCGGAAGCGGCCATCCAGGAGAACCTCTACAAGCTCATGCAGGGCAAGACCGTCATCGCCATCGCCCATCGGCTGTCGACAATCGCGGCGATGGACAGGCTTGTGGTGATGGATCAAGGCCGTGTCATCGAGGAAGGTTCGCACGAGGAACTGGTCGCCAAGGGCGGGCTCTACGCGCAGCTGTGGCAGCGCCAGTCGGGCGGGTTCCTGCTCGAGGACATACCGGCCGATGTCGCCAATGACGTGATCGCGAAAGGGCAAGCCGCAGAATGATGGCCGCCGCATGATGACAGCCATCTATCGCTGGTTCGAGAACTGGGTCTATCCGTTCAGGGAGCCGGCGAATCTTCGGCCGCCGTCGAGTGTCGGCGGCTTTCTGTGGCACTATGTCGGCCAGGCGAAGTTCGCCTTCTTCGCCATGCTGGTCATCGGCGGCATCGCGCCGCTGGTCGAGGCCGGCCTGTTCTACTTCGTCGGGCGGCTGGTCGACATACTCGACCAGCTTCCCGGCGGGCGCAGCTGGCACGCGCTGTGGGCCGCCGCCGGCCCCGAGCTGGTGTTCATGATCGCGGTGGTGCTGGTCATCCGCACCATCATCGTCGGCCTGTCGGCGCTGGTCGACGAGCAGACGATCACGCCCGGCTTCTACAATCTGGTGCGCTGGCAGGCGCATCGGCATGTGTCGCGCCAGTCCTACGCCTTCTTCCAGAACGATTTCGCCGGCCGCATCGCGACGAAAGTCTGGCAGGCGGGGCAAGCGACCGGCGACCTGATGGAGAGCTTCATCGAGGTCATCTGGTTCATGGTCGTCTACACGGTGACGACGCTGGCGCTGGTCGCCGGACTGGATCTCCGACTGGCGGTGCTGGTGGTGATCTGGATTTCCGCCTTCGGCTGGCTGGCGAAACTTTATCTGCCGGCGATCCGCAAGCATGCCGAGGCGACAGCCGAGGCCGGCTCGATGATCAATGGCCGAATCGTCGATTCCTATTCCAACGTGCAGACGCTGAAACTGTTCTCGGCCGACGGCGACGACCGCTATATCAAGAACGGCTTCGACATCTATCTCGACGCGCTGCGCCCCTTCACCCGCCGGTTGACCGGCGTGCGCATGGCGCTGACGACACTGTCGGGCGTCATGATCACGACGATCGGTTGCTTTGCCGTCTATCTCTGGGTCGAAGGCTCGATCACCGTCGGCGCGGTCGCCTTCACGCTGTCGCTGGTGCTGCGGCTCAACATGCTGCTCGGCCGGGTGATGATGCAGCTCAACGGCATATTGCGGAATCTCGGTGTGCTGGAGAATTCCAAGGCGCTGATCTCGCAGCCGCTGGGGCTCGTCGATGCGCCCGATGCCAGGGAGCTTGTCGTTGCCGGCGGACGCATCGACGTGAAGGGGGTCGAGTTCCACTATGGCAAGGGGTTCGGCGTGCTGAACGGCATCGACCTCGTCGTCAAGCCCGGCGAAAAGGTCGGGCTGGTCGGGCCATCGGGTGCCGGCAAGACCACGCTCGCCAACCTGATCCTGCGGCTCTACGACCTGGAAGGCGGGTCGATCGCTGTCGATGGCCAGAACGTCGCCAAAGTCACGCAGAATTCGCTGCGCGCCAATATCGGCGTCGTCAGCCAGGATACGGCGCTCTTCCACCGTTCACTGCGTGACAACATCAAGCTCGGCATGCCGGATGCAACCGACGCCGAGGTGATCGCGGCGGCCAAGAAGGCCGAGGCGCATGACTTCATCCTCGGCCTGCGCGACAACCGGGACCGCGCCGGCTACGAGGCCTATGTCGGCGAGCGCGGCGTCAAACTGTCGGGCGGCCAGCGCCAGCGCGTGGCGATTGCCCGCGTCTTTCTGAAGGACGCGCCGATCCTGATCCTCGACGAGGCGACCTCGGCGCTCGATTCCGACATCGAGGCGGCGATCCAGGAGAATCTCGCCCGGCTGATGGAGAACAAGACGGTCATCGCCATCGCCCACCGGCTGTCGACCATCGCCGCACTCGACCGTCTTGTGGTGCTGGACGGCGGCCGCATCGTCGAGCAAGGCACGCATGACGAACTGGTGGCGCTCGGCGGGCTCTATGCGCGGCTGTGGAGGCGGCAGTCCGGCGGCTTCCTCTCTCACGAGGACAGCGTGCTCGAAGAGACGCGGCCGGCGGAGTGAAGGCATGGGCGGGACGCCGGAAGTCGGTTATGTGCTCAAGCGGCTCCGGCCGACCACGCCGGCCTTCGACAGGCTGAAGGATGAGAGCCGGCTGGAAGGCTACTGGATGCTGGTGCGCCTGGCGGATGGCTGGGCAAGTGGCCGCAACAAGTTCCTCAAGCGGGGCGAGGCGTTGTTCGGGGCGTGGCATGGCGCCGAACTTGCCGGTGTATGCGGGCTGAACATCGATCCCTATGCCGGGGGCAGGGACCAGGGGCGGGTCCGGCACCTGTTCGTCAGCGCGCCTCACCGCCGCGCCGGCCTCGGCCGCATGCTGGTCGAGACTGTCATCGATCGGGCACGCCGCCATTTCACCGCGTTGAACACCCGCGCGCCGCGGGACGCCTTCGGCTTTTATGAAAGGCTTGGCTTTCGGCGCGTGGAAGGCGAAGAATTCGTCACCCACCGCATGCTTTTGGGGAAGAGGAACTGACATGTCCTTGCGTCCGCCATCCCATCTTGCCGGCTCTTCGGCCGCTGAAGCGGCCTTCGACGCGCTTGGCCACGAAGTCCTGGCCGAAAAGGCGGCCGCACTCGGCCGCGCCGGCCAAAAGGTCGAGGAAACGCTGGCCATGTTGCGCGACAATGCCGATGAGGAGTTGCGCCCCAAGCTTCTCAAGCAGGCCGCCGAGGCGGTGCACGGCTATTTCATCCAGCGCGAGCTGTGCGGCTTGCGCAAGCACGATGGCGTCATCCGCGAATACGACATCCCCAGGGCCGTGCTGGTCAGGCTCGGCGCCCGCTAGGCTCGGCGCTTGCAGCGCTGATTTCCCTATGGAATCGCGCCAGGCGGATGGCGAGCGCTTCGGGGTTCTCGTCGGCGACGAAGTGCCCGCTGTCGGCTATGACGTCGCCGATGACATTCGAGAGCCCGGCAGCCCGCAGGCCATCGACATAGTCGCCGATCTCGCCGGGCTCGGCCGCACCCCTGAGATACAGCACCGGAACCGCGATCGGCGTGGCGGGCCGCGCGGCATTGGCCTTGGCATCCTCGGGGAAAGCGCGATACCAGGCGAAACCGGCCTGGAGGCTTTCGGGCCGGGAATAGGCCTTTGCGTAGATTTCCCTGGCATCGTCGGGGATCGCGGCCCGATCCTGCGAAAGCACATTGAAGAAGAAGTCGAAATAGGCGCTCTGATGGCCGCTCACCAGCGTTTCCGGCAAGGCCGGTACGGCATGGAATGCAAAGTGCCAGATCTGCGGATTGCGAATGACCTTCTCCCACGGCGCCACGCCTGGAATGACGACATCCATGATCACCGCGCCGCTGAGAATGTCCGGATGGTCGCGCAACAGGGCAAATACGATCTGGCCGCCGACATCATGGCCGGCGACCACGAGGTGCCGCAGCTCGCAAGCCTCGGCGACGCCTCTCATCAGCCTTGCCAGGGTCCGCTTGTCGCCAGCCCGGGGCATGCCTTGTGAGCCACCGATGCAGGGCAGATCGGGGGCGACGACCCGGTAGTCGGCTGCCAGCCGGCCGATCACCCGTTCGAACGCGTAGGAGCTTTGCGGCCATCCGTGCAGCAGGAGGAATGCCGGCGCTTCGGCCGGACCCGCCTCGCGGATGGCAATGCTCAGCCCTTCGATTTCGACGGTCGAGACTTGCATGTCCTGATCCTGCCGACTGCCTCTGCCATAGATCTAGGCGGCAATCGGGAATTCGACAGGGCCTTGAACCGTCACTCGAGCCACTTTGTGATGAACGTGCCGTTCTCGTGAATGTCGGTCGTTTCCAGCGGGCCCGGACCGAGATTGGTGAATTTGTGCGGCGTGTGGGGTGGCACGATGACGATCTGGCCGGCGGAAGCCTCGATTTCCTTGTCGCCCACGGTAAACAGCCCGGTGCCCTGGCGGATGATGAAGATCTCCGCATAAGGGTGGGAATGCAGCCGTGGGCCGCCGCCGACATCGGGCAGGTAGTTGAAAATCAGGCAGGAGCTGGAGCCGTAGGCGCCGCCTTGCAACTCGCCCTTCCAATGGTCGGAGCGAACTGCCCATTCGTCGCGGTCTATGACGTGCGCCATGCGATGGAGGATAGATCACACCGGCGCCCCGTGTCGAGGCAAGCTTGAGCCTTGGATTTTGCTGATATTTCCCGGTTGTTTAGCAGCCTTTTGCGGCCCTTTGCCGTTCCACCGGACAATAGGGGATTTTGTCCCCGCGACAATCTGCCCTTGTGCCTTGAGCCGTCTGGACAAAAACGGGCTTCACGCATAAACCGAAGTCCAAATGCCGGAGGAATTCGCTAGCCTGTTCGCCATGCGCTGTCGGGTTGGCGTGATTGAGCGGGGAACAAGGCTCGGCCACCGGCGCGGAAGAGGCGAAAGGATCAGGCACCCGTGAGCGCAACCGACATCCACGATCCCAATCGTCGAGATTTTCTTTATGTCGCCACGGGCATGGCTGCCGTGGTCGGAGCCGGCGCCGTCGCCTGGCCTTTCATCGACCAGATGCGCCCCGATGCCTCGACGCTGGCGCTCGCCTCGGTGGAAGTCGATGTCACCTCGCTGACGCCTGGCATGTCGCTGATCGTCAAGTGGCGCGGCAAGCCGGTCGTGGTGCGCAACCGCACCGAAAAGGAAATGAAGGACGGCGAGGCCGTCAACCTCTCCGATCTCAAGGATCCGATCGCCCGCAACGCCAATCTGCCGGCCGATGCGCCGGCGACCGACGCCAACCGCACCACGCCCGGCAAGGAAGCCTGGATGGTGATGGTTCAGGTCTGCACGCATCTGGGCTGCATCCCGCTCGGCCAGGAAGGCGATTTCGGCGGCTGGTTCTGCCCGTGCCATGGTTCGCAATACGACACCGCCGGCCGCATCCGCAAAGGCCCGGCACCGGAAAACATGGCTGTGCCGGTATTCAAATTCATTTCCGATACCAAGATCCTTATCGGTTGAGGCAGGGGATATTTCGATGAGCGAGGGACACTCGACCTATACGCCCAAAACCGGTCTCGGACGCTGGTTCGACGCCCGCATGCCGCTGCCCCGGCTGGTCTATGACAGCTTCGTCGCCTATCCGGTGCCGCGCAACCTCAACTATGCCTGGACCTTCGGCGGCATCCTGTCGATCATGCTGGCGGCGCAGATCCTGACCGGCATCGTGCTGGCCATGCACTACACGGCCGACACCAATCTCGCCTTCGGCTCCGTCGAAAAGATCATGCGCGACGTCAATTCCGGCTGGCTGTTGCGCTACCTGCATGCCAACGGCGCCTCGTTCTTCTTCGTCGCCGTCTACATCCATATCTTCCGTGGCCTCTATTACGGCTCCTACAAGGCGCCGCGCGAGCTGCTGTGGATCCTGGGCTGCATCATCTATCTGCTGATGATGGCGACCGGCTTCATGGGCTATGTGCTGCCATGGGGGCAGATGAGCTTCTGGGGCGCCACCGTCATCACCGGCTTCTTCAGCGCCATTCCGCTGGTCGGCGACTGGATCCAGCAGCTGCTGCTCGGCGGCTTTGCCGTCGACAATCCGACGCTGAACCGCTTCTTCGCGCTGCACTACCTCTTGCCGTTCATGATTGCCGGCGTCGTCGTGCTGCACGTCTGGGCACTGCATGTCGTGGGCCAGTCGAACCCGACCGGCATCGAGGTCAAGTCGAAGACCGATACCGTGGCCTTCACGCCCTACGCGACCATCAAGGACGCATTCGGCATGATCGTGTTCCTGTTCGTCTTCGCCTATTTCGTCTTCTACCTGCCGAACTATCTCGGCCATCCTGACAATTACACGGTCGCCAACCCGCTGAAGACCCCGGCCCATATCGTTCCGGAATGGTACTTCCTGCCGTTCTACGCGATCCTGCGCGCCATCACTTTCAACATCGGGCCGATCAATTCCAAGCTCGGCGGCGTGCTGTGCATGTTCGGCGCCATCGTCATGCTGTTCCTGGTGCCCTGGCTCGACACTTCCAAGGTGCGCTCGGCGGTCTACCGGCCCTGGTACAAGCTGTTCTTCTGGCTGTTCGTGGCCGATGCCATCCTGCTCGGCTGGCTGGGCTCGCAGCCGGCGGAAGGCAGCTATGTCTTCATGGCGCAGATGGCGACGCTTTTCTACTTCGCCTTCTTCCTGGTCGCGCTGCCGGTGCTTGGCCTGATCGAGACGCCGCGCAGGCTGCCGAACTCGATCACCGAGGCGGTGCTCGAAAAGAACAAGGGTGGCAGCGGGCATCCGGCGGGCGCCACGGCCGCGCCAGAGACCAAGGGCTGAGCGGTAGAGAATCTAAGGGGATTTGGCATGAAAAAGATTCTCACCTCGCTGGCGCTGGTCGGCCTTGTGGCCGCCGGCACCGCAGCGTTCGCGGCCGAAGAGGCGCACAACGCCGCGGCACCCACGCATTTCCCCATCGACGAGCCGAAGGAAATGAGCTGGAGCTTCACCGGCCCGTTCGGCACCTATGACAAGGCGCAGCTGCAGCGCGGCCTGAAGGTCTACAAGGAAGTCTGCTCGGCCTGCCATTCGATGAACCTGGTGGCGTTCCGCACGCTGTCGGACCTCGGCTACAACGAAGCCCAGGTCAAGACGCTGGCCGCCGGATACACCATCCATGACGGCCCCAACGACGCCGGCGACATGTTCGACCGTCCCGGCAAGCCGTCCGACCATTTCCCGGCGCCGTTCGCCAATGAGGAAGCCGCGGCTGCCTCCAATGGTGGCGCTGCCCCGCCCGACATGTCGCTGCTGGCCAAGGCGCGCGGCGTCGAGCGCGGCTTTCCGCAGTTCGTCTTCGATATCTTCACCCAGTATGACGCGGGCGGCCCCGACTATATCCATTCGCTGCTGACCGGCTACGACCAGACGCCGCCGGCCGGAATGGTCATTCCCGAGGGCACGCACTACAACCCGTACTTCATGTCTGGCGTGTCGCTGAAGATGCCCAAGCCGCTCTCCGACGGCCAGGTGACCTATGATGACGGTTCGCCGCAGACAGTCGACCAGTATGCCCGCGACGTATCGGCCTTCCTGACGTGGGCCGCCGAGCCGCACATGGAAGACCGCAAGAAGATGGGCTTCCGCGTGCTGGTGTTCCTGCTGCTCTTCGGCGCGCTGGTCTACCTGACCAAGCGCAAGGTGTGGGAAGGCGTGGCCCACTAAGCCGGCGTAGCCAACGACCAAGAAAGGCGCCGAAAGGCGCCTTTCTTGCATGTCCGGCGACAGGCTGTGTCACATGACCGTCACCGCCAACAGCGATCCTGCGCCATTCGCACAAAAGGATCGCACCCATGAAGAAATACGCATCGCTGACAGCCGGTCTGCTGTTGCTGGTTATCGGCTCTGCCGCCCGGGCCGAAGACGCAAAACCCTTCGTCACGTACAAGGACATCGACCTGACGATGATCCTGCCGCCGCCACCGGCAAACGATTCGGCGCAGACCAAGGCCGAACTTGGCGAGGTGCTGACGCTGCAGGTGACACGCACGCCCGAGATGGTGGCCAGCGCCGTTGCCGACTCCGAGGAGAATGTCTGGCGCTTTGCCAATGTGATGGGGCCGAATTTCAACAAGGACAAGCTGCCGAAATTCAGCGCCTTCTTCGATCGCGTGGTCGAGACCGAAGGCGCTGTCGTCGATCCGGCCAAGGATGTCTGGAAGCGCCCGCGTCCGCATCAGCTCAGCGACCTCGTCAAGCCTGTGGTCAAGTTGTCGAGCTCCGGCTCCTGGCCATCCGGCCACGCCACCGTCGGAACCATGATGGGCATCATCCTGGCCGACATGGTTCCGGAGAAGCGCGCCGAGATCATGGCGCGGGCGGCCGAATACGCCCACAACCGTGAGGTTGGCGGTATCCACTATGCGTCCGACGTCGAGATGGGCAGGATTTCCGGCAGCGTCATTGCCGCTGTCCTGCTCAACCGGGACGACTTCAAGGCCGAATACGAAGTGGCCAGGGCAGAGCTTCGTTCCGATCTCGGCATGTAAATTCCGTCAGCAGTCGGCTTCGACGCGAGGGGCGCTCCAGGCGCCCCTTTTCTGTTCACGGCCATGCTCGGCGCGAGTTCCGCAATTAGCCCGTTGGCAGGGCTGCATCGGATTGATATTCGAGGCATAGAAGGGCGGCGAATGCTGGCCTGCCATGGGCCTGGGAATCGATGATGCGGCTTCGTGACTGTCACAACTTTTCCGATTTCCGCCGCATGGCGCAGCGAAGGCTGCCCGGGCCGATCTTCGACTACATCGATGGCGCGGCCGACGACGAGGTCACCTATCGCCGCAACACCGAAAGCTTCGAGACCTGCGACCTCGTTCCCAACGTGCTGCGCGGGGTGAGCGAGATCGACATGTCGGTGACGGTGATGGGGCAGAAGCTGGCGATGCCGTTCTATTGCTCGCCGACCGCCCTGCAGCGGTTGTTCCATCATCAGGGCGAGCGCGCGGTGGCCAAGGCCGCCGCCAAATACGGCACCATGTTCGGTGTCTCTTCGCTTGGCACGGTCAGCCTCGAGGAGGCGCGCGGGATCAGTGCCAGTCCGCAGGTCTACCAGTTCTACTTCCACCGGGATCGCGGCCTCAACCGGGCGATGATGCAGCGGGCGAAGCAAGTTGGCGTCGAGGTGATGATGCTGACCGTCGACAGCATCACCGGGGGAAACCGCGAGCGCGACAAGCGCACCGGCTTTGCCATTCCCTTCAAGCTCAACCTCGCGGGGATGGCGCAGTTCGCGCTCAAGCCGGCCTGGGCGATCAATTATTTCACCCATGAGGGGTTCAAGCTGCCGCAGCTCGACGAACATGTCGACATGGGCGGCGGCACGATGTCGATCAGCCGCTATTTCACCGAAATGCTCGACCCGTCGATGACCTGGGACGATGTCGCCGAGATGGTCAGGCAGTGGTCGGGCCCGTTCTGCCTCAAGGGCGTCATGTCGGTCGAGGACGCCAAACGCGCCGTCGAGATCGGCTGCAGCGGCATTGTGCTTTCCAATCATGGCGGCCGGCAGCTGGACGGCTCGCGGGCGGCATTCGACCAGTTGGCCGAGATCGTCGATGCCGTCGGCGACCGGATCGACGTCATCATGGATGGCGGCGTAGAGCGCGGCACGCATGTGCTGAAGGCGCTGTCGCTCGGCGCCAAGGCCGTCGGCATCGGCCGTTACTATCTGTTTCCGCTGGCGGCGGCCGGCCAGCTGGGTGTCGAACGGGCGCTTGAACAGATGAGGGTCGAGATCGAACGCGGCATGAAGCTGATGGGCTGCAGTTCGATCGGACAATTGTCGCGCGAGAACCTGCGCTTCCGGTGACCAGCAGAGCATCGGCGCGGACGGTCACTGCGCCTGGCCAGGCCAATCCTTTGCCGGACGCGCTTGTCTCGGCCGCCACATCGCGCTAGCCGTTGTCGGTCGCGTCGGGCTACGATCAGCCTCCCGCGCGTTCCAAACCTGTCAGCTGGATCATCCGGAGCCGCCTCATGAAACCTTCGCTCGAAGACACGCTGCTGGCGGCGATCCGCACCATCCCGGATTATCCCAAGCCCGGCATCCTGTTTCGCGACATCACCACGCTGCTTGGCAATGCGCGCGCTTTCCGCCGCGCCATCGACGAACTGGTGCATCCCTATGCCGGCCAGAAGGTCGACAAGATCGCCGGCATCGAGGCACGCGGCTTCATCCTGGGCGGGGCCGTCGCCCACCAGCTTTCGGCCGGCTTCGTGCCGATCCGCAAGAAGGGCAAGCTGCCTTTCGAGACGGTGCGCGTCGCCTACAGCCTGGAATACGGGCTGGACGAAATGGAAATGCACAAGGACGGCATTTCCCCAGGCGAAAAGGTGATCCTGGTCGACGACCTGATCGCCACCGGCGGCACGGCGGAAGCGGCGGTCAAGCTGCTGCGCCAGATCGGCGCCGATATTCTTGCCGCCTGCTTCGTCATCGACCTGCCCGATCTCGGCGGCCGCGCCAAGCTCGAGGCGCTTGGCGTGCCGGTAAGGACGCTGATCGGGTTGGAGGGACATTGAGAGGCGGTTCTTCCTTCTCCCCTTGTGGGAGAAGGTGTTGCCGAAGGCGACGGATGAGGGTGTTCCAGGGAACGCCAACGCCTCACTCCGCTGGAACACCCCTCAACCGTCTCGGCGCTGTGCGCCGATCCACCTTCTCCCACAAGGGGAGAAGGAAGGGGCGTTGCGGCTACTCTACCTTCACCAGCACGGCGCTTTCAAACTCCAGCACCTTGTCGCCGGTCGAATCGAAAGCTTCCGCGCGCAGCGACAGCATTCGCCAGCCGGGGCGCGAGGCGATGGCGCGATGGGACAGCGCGGTGCGGCTGAAGGTGACGGTCTCGCCGGCATGGACCGGCTTCAGCCACTTGAGGTTCTTGAAGCCGGGCGAGGGGCCGAATTCCGGGGCCGGGCCGGGGCCCCTCCAACTGGCCCCCTCGGCATCCATGCTCGCTTCGAGGTTGAGCTTCATCCAGGTGGCGGCGGTGTGCCAGCCGGAGGCGCAAAGCCCGCCGAGCACGCTCTTCATGGCGGCCTCCTCGTCGATATGGAAGATCTGCGGGTCATATTTGCGGGCGAACGCCTTGATCGCCTCGGGCTCGAATGTGTGCGAGCCCAGCGTCATCGTGGTGCCGATGCGGAAGAATTCATCCAGGGTCATGCCTGATACCCCGCGGCATCGCGCGTCAGGAACATGACGGAATTCTCAAGCTCGAAGACGCTTTCGCCGCGCTGGTTGACCAGTTCGCTGCGCATGGTGATGAAGCCGAGTTGCGGCTTCGATCGCGACAGGCGTTTGGCCAGGACAACCAAATTGCCTCTGAGCGTATCGCCGGCCAGGACCGGCTTCTTCCATTTGACCTGGTCGACGCCGGGCGCGCCCTGGCAGGTGGAGTCCAAAAGGAAGGCATCGCACAGCATGCGCATGAACATGGCGCAGGTGTGCCAGCCCGAGGCCGAGAGGCCGCCGAGGATGCTGGCCTTGCCGGCTTCCTCGTCGAGATGCATCGGCTGGGCATCGAATTCACTGGCGAACTCGATGATCTCGGCCGCGCTCACCTGTTTCGTGCCGAGGTCGAACGAGGCGCCCTCGACGAAATCCTCATAGGCCCATGTCTTTGCGCTCATGTCGGCAATCCGGTCAAATCCCAAGGATCGGGCAACCCGGATGCAGGCCGGCAGCGATTTGGTCAAGTCCTTTCTGGTGAGCCAGCCTGAGGCAGCCGGCGCCGGCGGCAGCGGTCAGAGCCAGCCGCGGCGGCGGAAATACCAGAAGGGCAGGATCGCCGACAGGATCATCATGCCGATGGCGAAGGGATAGCCAAACTCCCATTTCAGCTCGGGAATGACGTCGAAGTTCATGCCGTAGATCGAGGCGACCAGTGTCGGCGGCAGGAAGATGACGGCGGCGACCGAGAAGATCTTGATGATGGCGTTCTGCTCGATCGAGATCATGCCGAGCGTGGCGTCGAGCAGGAAGGAGATCTTCTGCGACAGGAAGGTGGCGTGGTCGGCGAGCGACAGCACATCGCGCGACAAGGTCTTGATGCGGGCGCGGACATCCTTGCTCATCTTGGTCTGGGTCGCGACATGGGCGAGGAAGCCGGCAAGGCGCTGCAGCGAGATCAGGCTGTCGCGCACGGACGAAGCGATATCTTCCTTGCGGCCGATGGCTTTCAAGAGCTCCTGGAAGTCGCGGTTGCGCTTCGACACCTTGGTCGAGCGCGCTTGGAAAATGTCGCGTGAAATCGTCTCGATATCGCGGCCGGCGCGTTCGAGGATGTCGGCCAGACGGTCGACGATCGCTTCCAGGAGGCCGATCAGGATGGTGTCGCCGCTGGTGCAGCCGGTCGCCACCTTCTCGGCGCGCAGCGGGAAGGTCTTGAAGGCCTTGGGTTCATGATAGCGAATGGTGATCAGCCTGTTGCCGGCGAGCGCGAAGGTGACGGGCGACATCAGGGGATCGTCGACCTCGGTCTGGGCAGGCAAAGTGGCGGTCATGAAGTAGGCGCCATCCTCTATGTAGAGGCGGCTGGAAATCTCGATCTCCTCCATCTCCTCGCGGGTAGGGACGGCGACGCCGAGCCAGTTCTCGATGGTGGCCTCTTCTTCCTTGGTCGGACTGATCAGGTCGGCCCAGACGACCCTGTCGCCATCGGCCAGCAGGTCGTCGACGACGCGCAGGCGATCATTGTCCACGACAAATGCCTTGATCATCGCCAGATCTCCCCTGCGAAGGTTCGTTCGGATTGCGCGTCGTGTCGGATTGCACGGCTCTTCGTCGCGTGCGCGACCGTGTGCCAGCCGCTTAGACCCGTGCCATGACAAAATCAAGACAAGCGTCGGGAGCCGGGCCGGGATCGACCGCTCAGAAGAACTCGTCGAGCAGCCGATACCAGGAAAGCTTCGCCGGCTCGGTTTCCGGCGGCCCGTACCGTTCGAGAAAAGGCTCTATCCAGCTCGAGCCGAGATTGTAGCGGATGCTCCGGCCGGCGAGCACCAGATCCTGGTGACGACCCGCCAGGCGTCAGGTATTGAACTTGAACAGCATGATGTCGCCGTCCTGGACGACATATTCCTTGCCTTCGTCTCGCGCCTTGCCGGCTTCCTTGGCCGCCACTTCGCCGCCCAGCGTGATGAAGTCGTTATAGGCGATGGTCTGGGCGCGAATGAAGCCGCGTTCGAAGTCGGTGTGGATGACGCCGGCGGCCTGCGGGGCCTTGTCGCCCTTGTGGATGGTCCAGGCGCGCGTCTCCTTCGGCCCGACGGTGAAATAGGTGATGAGATGCAAAAGCTCATAACCGGCGCGGATGACCTTGTTGAGGCCGGGCTCGTCGAGGCCGAGCGAGGACAGGAATTCCATCTCTTCCTCGTCGGAGAGCTGGGCGACTTCGGCCTCGATCGCGGCCGAGATCACCACCGTGCCGGCGCCCTGCGCGGCAGCCATCTTTTCCACGGCCCTGGTGTGCTCGTTGCCGGTCGCGGCATCGGCCTCCGCGACATTGCAGACATAGAGCACGGGGTGCGAGGTCAGCAGGTTCAGGCCCTGCAGGATGCGCAAATCTTCCGCCGAGATGCCCTTGAGCAATATGCGGGTCGGCTTGCCGGCCTGCAGCAGCTCGAGCGCTGCCTCCATCATCGGCAGCACGGTCGTTGCTTCCTTGTCCTTGCTGCCGGCGCGCTTACGGATCTGGACGATGCGGCGCTCGAGGCTGTCGAGGTCGGCGAGCATCAGCTCGGTCTCGACCGTCTCGGCGTCGGCGACAGGGTCGATGCGGCCCTCGACATGGGTGATGTCGTCATCCTCGAAGCAGCGCAGCACATGCACGATGGCGTCGACCTCGCGGATGTTGGCGAGGAACTGGTTGCCCAGCCCTTCGCCCTTCGAGGCGCCGCGCACCAGGCCGGCAATGTCGACGAAGGAGATGCGGGTCGGGATGATCTCCTTGGACTTGCCGATAGCCGCGATCTTCTGCAGGCGCGGGTCGGGCACCGCCACCTCGCCGGTGTTCGGTTCGATGGTGCAGAACGGATAGTTGGCGGCCTGCGCCGCCGCCGTTCTGGTCAGCGCGTTGAAGAGCGTCGACTTGCCGACGTTGGGCAAGCCAACGATGCCGCATTTGAAACCCATTTTGTCCAGTCCTATCGGAAAAGCGAAATTTGATGAGGGCTATGGGCGATAGGGGTGATCAACGTCAAGCCCCGTAAGGCCGCATGCCTACGCGCTCAGTCCTTGTTGCCGAAGAGTTTCTTCAGCATGGCAGCCATCGGGCCGGTCTCCGGCAGTTTGGCGGGTGCTTGTTGCGACCGCGCCTGGCGGATGTGGCTTTGTTGTTTGGGCTGCTGCTTCTGCACCGGCTTTTCCAGCTCGGCTATCGCCTTGCCCTGGATGGCGAGGGCGGCCTTGTTCATGAAGCCGGATTCGTCGCCCTTGACGATCATGGCGGCGTTGTCGGCGATCGCCTCGAGCAAGGGATCGAGCCATTCGCGGTCGGCCTTGGCGAAATCGCCGAGCACATGGTGCTGGACCATTTCCTTGACGCCGGGATGGCCGACGCCGATGCGCACGCGACGATAGGTGTTGCCGACATGGCCGTCGATCGAGCGGATGCCGTTGTGGCCGCCGGCGCCGCCGCCGGTCTTGATGCGCAGCTTGCCTTCGGCAAGGTCGATCTCGTCATAGAAGACAGTGAGCGCGGAAAGCTCGAGCTTGTAGAAGCGCAGCGCCTCGCCGACCGACTGGCCGGACAGGTTCATGAAGGTCTGCGGCTTGATCAGGATGATCTTTTCGCCGGCAATCGTGCCCTCGGCGATCAGGCCCTGGAATTTCTTCGACCAGGGCGAAAAGGAATGGCGGCGGGCAATTGCGTCCGCCGCCATGAAGCCGACATTGTGCCGGTTATCTGCGTATTTCGCGCCCGGATTGCCGAGGCCTGCAAAGACAAGCATCGTCTGCTCCGGGCGGGAAAGAGTTACTTCTCTTCGGCGACAGGTGCCGCTTCAGGTGCAGCCACCTCGGCCGTCTCTTCGACCTCCGGCTTCATCGCCGACGAACCGGCAATGGTCGCGATGGTGAAGTCGCGGTCGGAGATGACCGGCTTGACGCCGGCCGGCAGCTTCACCGCCGAGATGTGGATCGAGTCGCCGATGTTGGTGCCGGTGAGATCGATGGTGATGAATTCCGGGATGGCATTGGCCGGGCAGTGGAACTCGACTTCGTGACGCACGATGTTGAGCACGCCGCCGCGCTTGATGCCGGGAGACTTGTCCTCATTGATGAAGTGGACAGGCACGTCGACATTGACTTCGGTGTCCTTGCCGATGCGCAGGAAGTCGACATGGACAGGGAAATCCTTGACCGGGTCGAGCTGGAAGTCCTTGGGCAGGACCTGGATCTTCTTGCCGTCGACATCGATCGTGGCGACCGTGGTCAGGAACCCGCCGCCGTGGATCTTGTAGTAGATGTCCTTGTAGGTGAGAGCGATCGCCAGGGGAGGCTGCTTGTCACCATAGATTACTGCAGGCACTTTACCGTTGCGGCGAACTGCACGGGCGGACCCCTTACCGACCTGTTCGCGCGCTTCGGCCTTGAGCTCGTAAGTATCGTGGCTCATGGCTTTTCCTTTCGCGTGTTATGGAGCGTTTGCGGAGGGCAGATTGCCCAAGCCGAAAACGTCGAAAGCCGCCAGACCTCGATGTCCGAATGAGGGCGTCCGCTTTGAGACGGAGCTTTGTTCGGGATCACAAGGGAAGGCAGCCTTCCGCCGCGTTGCCTCCAAGGGTGTCTACGCGGGTGGCGGCTCTATAGCGGAAGGTGGCGAGAGGCGCAAGCGGTCGGGCTGGAAGGCATGAAGGGCAGATCGAGGACCGATCTTCGTCTGACAGTCCGCCAGCATTTGCCGTGTCTGCGGTGGGCAACCAGCGATGGCAGTCATCTTTGCCGCGGCATATGTTTAGACAACCAGCGGCGAAGCTTTTGGATCAAAGTGCGTTTGACTCGCGCTCGGGAGCTGATTTGCACGCGCCAGTCCGGAATATCAATCTCGGATTCCGAGCTCGCCGCACGGACCTTTTGCGCCAACCATGTCATGTCAACAAGCGCGCATCCATTGGCCAGCAACCGGTTGGTGAGCATCAGCTCATTGAGAATAGCCCGCGCCTTGCTTTCGAAAAACGGCAGCGTTTCAGGTGTGAGATCGAACCTTGAATGCCAGATTACCTCTTCGCCGTCGCCGTCGCCGGTGAGCCAATGCAGCAAAAACTGCTGATATGCTTGCGAGATCGGTGCGTCTTCACGGAAGGGCTGTCGAGGGTTGCCGCTAAAAATCGGCGCGTCCCTGCCGACGCTTACCAGGGATCCCAGGCTGCTGAGTTGCCGCGGGGTCATCAGGATGAACGAGCTGCGGAGCCAAGCCTGCGAACCGATTCCGAAAATCGAGAAAGCCTCACGGCGAGAATCAATGCAACCCAGCGCTCCCTGAAAACCAAGCAACGACCGCAACGAGCCACCATCGATCAATTTGAGATGGTCAGATGCGGATGCCGCGAAAGCCGAAGTGGCCAGGTGGACCAGATCATAGTGATGAAGTTTGGCGCCGGTATGGTTGATGCCGCGGTCCCACGCGGAGAATTCCCAATCTTCGTTCGACGCGCCGATCAGCTCGACGCCGCGGTCCAAATCAGAGCCATGACCGACCGGCAGCGAATTGTCGATCACGAGCATGCGATGCGCAACGTCCGGCATCTGGCGAGCGAACATAGCTCGCAAGTCCTGCCACGCGGTCGGATACTTCTCGGTCCCGTGACGCACCAGAAGGGTCAGAACACGAAGCGGCTGGGCGTGCATGGCGAATCCAGAAAAAGCGCAGAGAACGCAAGCAAGTCTTGGGAATTTCTCCACTGCCGGAGGTCATGACGAAGCCATTTATCCTGGGGCTGCTGACACCCATTCATCTCATCTTCGCCGCGGCATTCTCTACAGCAGAATCGAGAGCCCTATAGCAGAATCGAGAGCCTGTGGGTCAATTCCCCGTAACTCCTCATGCTCGAAATTTCGTTTCGTGCCAGCCTGGGCACGAGAGGCGAACCAAGGAGCATTTCGATGCCGTGCGAGCGCAGTTCAAGCCGCGCCGAGGCACTCAAGCTTCAGCCGGTGGCTACCGAACGCCGCTCAACGCATCGCGCAGCGCCTGGATTTGCCGGTTCAGCGCATCGAGCTCCGCCAGCGTCATGCCCGAGCGCTCGATCAAGGTCTCGTTGAGGCAGGTGCATTGGACGAGCAGCGCGCGCCCGGCCGATGTCAGGTCGATCTGGACCTGGCGCTCGTCCGCCTGGCTGCGCTGGCGGGTGACCAACCCGGCCTGTTCCATGCGCTTTACCAGGGGGGTGACGGTGCTCGATTCCAAAGCAAGCCGATGAGCGACCCTGCCGACCGACATGCCGTCGGCCTCGCCCAGCGCGTTGAGCACGAGATATTGCGGATAGGTGATCCCCATCTCGTCCAGCATCGGCTTGTAAGTGCGGTTGATCGCCATCGAGGTGGCGTAGAGCGTGAAGCAGAGCTGATTGTCCAAAGGGAGTGGCACGACGCGTTCCTTGTTTGCCGACGTAGGAATTCAATACCACGAAAAATGATATCGCGATACATATTTCTATGGACAAGGCTTTAGGGTTGCGCTAGCGATATAAATGTCGCGATATTGTTTATCGTGAAAAACAATTAAAGGAGATTGAGATGGCCTCGCAGACGAAATCCGGTTCCGGCAGCGGCACGATCACCACCAAGGACGGCACGCAGATTTTCTACAAGGACTGGGGAACCGGTCAGCCCGTCGTCTTCCATCATGGCTGGCCGTTGAGCAGCGACGACTGGGACGCACAGATGCTGTTCTTCCTGGCACAAGGCTACCGCGTCATCGCCCATGACCGGCGTGGCCATGGCCGCTCGGGGCAGACGGACACCGGCAACGAGATGGACACCTACGCCGCCGATGTCGCTGAACTCGCCGCGCATCTCGGCCTCAAGAACGCTATCCATGTCGGCCATTCGACCGGAGGCGGCGAGGTGGCGCGCTATGTCGCGAAGTACGGCTCAGGTGGCCGCGTCGCCAAGGCGGTGCTGATCGGCGCGGTGCCGCCGATCATGCTCAAGACGGCGGCCAATCCCGGCGGCTTGCCGATCGAGGTCTTTGACGGTTTCCGCTCCGGCGTCGCAGCCAACCGCGCCCAGCTTTACCGGGATGTCCCGGCCGGCCCGTTCTATGGCTTCAACCGTCCGGACGCGGCAGTGTCGGAGGGCGTCATCGACAATTGGTGGCGCCAGGGCATGATGGGCGGCACCAAGGCGCATTACGATTGCATCAAGGCTTTCTCGGAAACCGACTTCACAGAGGATCTGAAGGCGATCGACGTGCCGGTGCTTGTCATGCATGGCGATGACGACCAGATCGTCCCGATCGCCGACTCAGCGCTGCTGTCGATCAAACTGCTCAAGAAGGGCGAGCTCAAGGTCTACAAGGGTTTCCCGCACGGCATGGCGACAACCCACGCCGATGTCATCAACGCCGACCTGCTGGCCTTCTTCAAGGCCTGAGTTCTCTAAGAAAAAAGGGGCACCCGCCATTTGGCGGGTGCCTTTCCGTATCCGTTCGGGGGCAGCCGAAGCTAGGCTGCTGCCAGCGCCTTCCGGGCTTCCTTCATGTTGGGCAGGAACACCGTCAGCAGGCCCAGGAACGGCAGATACGAGCAGATCTGGAAGACGAAATCGATGCCTTTCATGTCGGCGACGACGCCGAGCACGGCCGCCGCGATGCCGCCCATGCCGAAGGCGAAGCCGAAGAAGATGCCGGCGATCATGCCGACGCGGCCCGGCACCAGTTCCTGGGCGAAGACGACAATGTTGGAGAAGGCCGACGACAGGATGAGGCCGATCAGCACGGTGAGCACCATCGTCCATTCCAGATTGGCGTAGGGCAGCGCCAGCGTGAAGGGCAGCACGCCGACGATCGAGAACCAGATCATCGCCTTCTGTCCGTAGCGATCGCCGAACGGGCCGCCGAGCAGGATGCCCAGCGCCGAGGCGCCGAGGAACAGGAACAGCATCACCTGGCTCATCTGCACCGACACCCCGAACTTATGGATCGAGTAGAAGGTGTAGTAGCTTGCAAGGCTGGCGATGTAGGCGTTCTTGCTCAGCACCAGCAGCGTCAGCACGATCAATGCCCACATCACCTTGCGGCGCGGGAAGGGCGAGACGAAGCTTGCCGCCTTGCGGGTGCCTTGCGCGGCGCGCAGGCGGCTGTACCAGCCGCCGACCTGCCACAAAACGACGATGCCGATCAGCGAGCCGACGGCGAACCAGGCGATGCTGGTCTGGCCGAACGGCACGACGATGAAGGCGGCCAGCAGCGGCCCCATCGACTGGCCGAAATTGCCGCCGACCTGGAACAGCGACTGCGCCAGGCCAAACCGGCCGCCCGAAGCGAAACGCGCGATGCGCGAGGATTCGGGATGAAAGATCGCCGAGCCGATGCCGATCAACGAGGCGCCAATCAGCAGCAGATAATAATGCCCGGCATAGGCCAGCACGACCAGGCCGATCAGCGACGAGGCCATGCCGTAGGGCAGGGAATAGGGCATCGGCCGCTTGTCGGTGATCATGCCGATCACCGGCTGCAGCAAGGATGCCGTCACCTGGAAGGTGAAGGTCAGCAGGCCGATCTGCCAGAAATCGAGGCCGTAATTCTGTTTCAGAAGCGGATAAATGGCCGATAGCAGCGACTGCATGATGTCGTTGATGCAATGGCAGAAGCTCACCGCCAGGATGACGGTGAAGGCCGTCGCCTGGGCTGAGGCGTGACTGGCGGTCGCTGGTGACGCGACGCTGGCGGCTGTCGTATCGGTCAAGGCAGGCTCCGTGGTCTTTTTGGCGGGCACGCCCGCGGGCAATCTGGCGGACGCTCCCGCGGCCGCCTCAGGGACGGTTGCCTTATAAGCCGCTTGCCGCGCGATTTCTTTCGTGGTTTGGTCCAATAGTTTCGCAAGTGGGCCATACAAGATGCCGCATGGCAGGGAAATCTTCCGCGCCGGCAATGCCGATCTCGGGCAGTTGCACCAGAGCCGCTGGCAATGGCTGGAGGAGGTCGCCGGGCCGGCGGTGGCGTTGCCGACCGAATATCCCGACGGCTACCACGTGCCGCAACACCGCCACAGGCGCAGCCAGTTGCTGCACGCGCTGGTCGGCGTCGTCCTGGTGACGACGCGGCATGGGCGCTGGATGGTGCCGCCAGACCACGCGATGTGGATTCCGGCCGGCATCGAGCATTCCGTCGAGATGCTGGGCGATGTCTCGATGCGCTCGGTCTATGTCATGCCGGGCGCGATCCCGGGGCTGCCGGAGGGCTTGCGTGTCGTCGGCGTCACCGCGTTGATGCACAGCCTGATCGTGGAATCGGAGAAGCTGCCGCAAGGCGGCGAGTTGGAAGGACGCGGCGGGTTGATCATGAAGCTATTGCTGCATGAGATTCCGACCTTGCCGGAACGGCCGCTCGGCCTGCCATTCCCGTCCGATGCGAGGCTGGCGGCGCTGTGCCGCCGCTTCGTCGCCGCACCGTCGCCGCATGCGACGATCGACGAATGGGCTGACGCCGCCGGCATGAGCCGGCGCTCCTTCACGCGCGCCTTCCAGCGCCAGACCGGCCTGTCGCTGTCGACATGGCGCCAGCAGGCCTGCCTGTTCGCGGCGCTGCCGCGGCTCGCCGATGGCGAGCCGATCACCCGGGTGGCGCTCGATCTCGGCTATGACAGCGTGCCGGCCTTCATCACCATGTTCAAGCGCATGCTGGGCTCGTCGCCGCGCGGCTATATGCGCGGCGCGCGAGACAACAGCGAAGGCATGCGGCGAGCCCCGCCTCGCCTTGAGGCCCCGGCGCCATAGTAAGCAATGCCGGAGCGCATTAACGCCTAGTCCATCTGAACGCCGCTCGCCTTGACGATCGGCTCCCATTTGGCGAGTTCAGCCTTCACATGCGTTGCCAGCTCTTCCGGAGTGGAGGCTACGATCGAGGCGCTGAATTGGCCCATGCGCGCAATCACATCGGGGTCCTGCAGCGCCTTGGCTGCTGCCTTATGGAGAACCTCGATCACGTCCGCGGGGGTGCCCGCGGGCGCGAACAGGGCGTTCCAGCTGTAGGTTTCATAGCCAGGAATGGTTTCGGCAATTGCCGGGACGTCGGGGAAGGAGGGAACGCGCTCCTTGGTGGTGACGCCCAGGGCTCGCAGCGTCCCGCCCTTGATATGCCCCGATGAAGACGGCAGGTTGTCGAACATCATCGGCACCTGGTTGGCGATGACATCGTTCAGGGCCGGCCCGGCGCCCTTATAGGGTATGTGCTGCATGCTCACGCCGGCCATCGTCTTGAAAAGCTCGCCCGAGAGATGCAGCGGGGTGCCGTTACCCGATGAGGCGTAGGCGTATTTGTCCGGGTCCTTCTTCAACAGGTCGATCAGTTCCTTGACGTTCTGGGCAGGAAATTGAGGGTTCACGACCAGGACGTTCGGCACCAGCACAAGCAGCGATATCGGAGCAAAATCCTTCTCCGCATCGTAGGGCTTGGTCTTGAGGATGAGCGGGTTGAGCGCGTGTGTCGCAACCGTGCCCATCAGAATCGTGTAGCCGTCAGGATCGGCCCGGGCGACCTGGGCCGCGCCGATGCTGCCGCCGGCCCCGCCGACATTCTCGACGACAATCTGCTGCCCGAGGTTTTCGGACATCTTGTTGGCGACGAGGCGGGCGACCAGGTCCGTGGAGCCGCCCGCGGAAAAGGGAACAACCATCGTGATGGTCCGGTCCGGAAAATCGGCCGCCCAAGCCATTGGCGCCGAAAAGAGGGCCGCGACAGAAACGGCAAGCCCAAGCAAAGTCCTTCGCCGGATTGGCATATGCTACTCCTCCATTGTCTACGGGGGCAGTATGCCACGGCAGGCGCGTCAGGAGAAATTTCTGCTCGCGGGGCGGCGCAGACAAGGGGCCGACAATAGGAGGCGTCCGCTCTACCTGGCCGACGTTTCGTCGATCGCGGGGGGTTAGTCGAACAGGCTCGACACCGATTCCTCGGTCGCCGTGCGCGAGATCGCCTCGCCCATCAGGTCGGCGATCGAGATGACGCGGATATTGGGGGCGTCGAGCACGCCTTGCGTCGGCTGGATGGAATCGGTGATCACCAACTCCTGCAGCTTCGAGCCGCTGATGCGGGCGACAGCGCCGCCCGACAGCACGCCATGGGTGATATAGGCCGTGACGCTGGTGGCGCCGTTGGCCAGGAGTGCATCGGCGGCATTGCACAGCGTGCCGCCGGAATCGACGATGTCGTCGATCAGTAGGCAATCCTTGCCGGCGACCGCGCCGATGATGTTCATGACTTCCGATTCGCCCGGGCGCTCACGGCGCTTGTCGACGATGGCGAGCTGCGCGTCGAAGCGCTTGGCCAGCGCACGTGCCCGCACGACGCCGCCAATGTCGGGCGACACCACCACGACATTGCCGAGCTGCTTGTATTTCGCCTTCACGTCGCGGGCCATCACCGGCACGGAAAACAGGTTGTCGGTCGGGATGTCGAAGAAGCCCTGGATCTGGCCGGCATGCAGGTCGAGCGTCAGAACGCGGTCGACACCGGCGCGGGTGATCATGTTGGCGACCAGCTTGGCCGAGATCGGCGTGCGGCCCGACGCCCGGCGGTCCTGCCTGGCATAGCCGAAATAAGGAATCACCGCCGTGATGCGCTTGGCCGAGGAGCGCATGAAGGCGTCGATCATGATGAGCAGCTCCATCAAATGATCGTTGGTCGGGAACGAGGTCGACTGCAGGATGAAGACATCCTCGCCGCGCACGTTTTCCTGAATTTCGACGAAGATTTCCTGGTCGGCGAAGCGCCTGACAGTGGCCTTGCCCAGCGGGATGTTGAGATAGCGGGCGACCGCTTCGGCCAGCACCCTGTTGGAATTGCCCGCGAAGAGTTTCATGCACCGTTCCTGGTGGAGGATGGGAAGGCCTGACAGACTCTCCCGGACCTTTTAATCGGGCTTTTAGCGGCCCGCGCTGGTATTGCAAGCGCCGAGATCGGGAATCCGCCGGCTAAGCTGAAGAAAGGTTCGTGCCATCGCCGAGAGGCAACACTCAAGCATGCCCTGCTAGCCAGCCTTGCCACCCAGGAATGCCGCGAACTGGTCGATGGTCTGGTCGGCGATCGACTGCATGGTGGCCGGCGAGACGCCCTTCCAGCTGTCGGCGCCGGCGCCGGCGCCGGAAGGCGCCTTCATCTGGCCGTTGATGCGGTGCAGGCGGTTGCCTGAGGGGTCGTAGACGTCCCAGACATAGATGACGGTGGTGTCCTTGCCCTCCGAAATCGCCGAGAAATAACCCTTCAGCACATGGGTCGCGGTCTGGTCGGCGCTGCCGGCGAGCGTAATGCCACGCTGCCTGGCGCGCGTCTGCAGTTCCGCCGTCAGCGGGGTCGCGGCCTCGACCGAAGCGCCGACGATCGGCGCGATCTGCAGCCGGGTCTTCGACAGGATGGCAGCACTTTGCGCCGAGGTGAGCGGCGTGGTGGTGGTTGCAGCAGCGCTCGTGGTGGCGGCAGGCGCGGTGGGTGACGTCGCGGCAACGGTGGCCGTCGTGCCACCCTGGGCTCCCGGCACGGGCTGCGCCGAGGCGGCCGGCGGGGTGATGGCGGATGGTTCGAGAACGTCCTTTGCGTTGGTGCAGGCAGCCAGAGCCAATGCCACAAGCAATGACACGGTCGTCACATGCGATCGTCTCATTTGCCTTCTAACTCCTTGGCGAAGAACGCCTCCCATTATGGATTCACTGTACGATCAAGTCGAGATCATGGCGGGAAAGCGGCTTCGGCTGGGATTCGGTGGTCAGGTAGGTGCGGCCAAGCGTCATTGCCGTCTCGGTCTCGGAATCCATGATGATCATGTGGGCGAACAGCGTCATGTGTGGCGCGATCGGCTCGGGATTGCCCTGGTAGAACATAGGCATGTCCATCCAGGACGGCGTGAAGCGGGCGCCGACGGAATAGCCGCAGGCGTTCAGCCGGTGCTTGGTCAGGCCGTGCGCCTCCATGGTGCGGGCGTGGGCGTCGAAGACGTCGCCGAACGTATTGGCCGGCGTCATCGCCTTTTCCACCGAGAGAAGGGCGGCACGCGCGGCATCGAACAGCTCCTGATGGCGCTTCGACACCTTGCCGGTCAGCACGGTGCGCATCATCGGCGCGTGATAGTGATGGAAGACACCGGCCCATTCGAGCGTCAGCTGGTCGTTCTTGGTGAGCTTGCGGCGGCCGGCCTTGTAGCGGCACAGCAGCGCATCGACGCCCGAACCGATGATGAATTCGTTGGCCGGATAGTCGCCGCCGCCGGCAAAGACCGCGCCCTGCATGGCGGCCAGGATCAGCGCCTCGTCGCCGCCCTGCTTGATCAGCGGCAGTGCCGCGTCCAGCGCGTCGTCGGAGAGGTTGGCGGCCTTCTCGGCCTTGGCGATCTCGGCCGGGCTCTTGAACAGGCGCAGCCGGCCGACAATGCCGGACGCGTCGGCGATCTGGCCGAAGGTCTGCAACTGCTCGTCCAGCCGGCGGCCATTATAGGCGGTCAGGCCATGGGTGTCGTATTCGACCCCAATGCGGGCGCCAAGCAGGTCGAGGTCGTTGAGCAGATTGCGCAGGTCGACCGCCGGGTTGGCGCCGTTGCGGTCGGTCCACAGCACGATGTTGTCGATGATCGAGGTGTGGCGCGCCTGGCGAAGGTCGGCCGAGCGGGTCAAAAGCACCATCGAGCCGTCGGCCTTCACCACCAGGCATTGGAAGAAGCAGAAGCCGAAGGTGTCGTAGCCGGTCAGCCAGTACATGCTTTCCTGCGCGAATAGCAGGATGGCGTCGAGCTTCTTCTCGGCCATCTCGATCATCAGCCGGTCGCGCCGCGCGTCAAATTCCGATCGTTCAAAATGCAGCGCCATTATTCACTCTCCAAAACGATGGCCGAAACCTGCCGGCCGTAATCGGGTTCCTTGCGGTGCGTGGTGCGCCGGTAGGAGTAGAACAAATCTTCCTCGCCATAGGTGCAGCGCCCGAGGCCCTCGGCGGTCACGCCGGCCCTGATGAGCCGGTCGACCGTGTAGCGGTTGAGGTCGAACATGGCATGGCCTGATGTGGCGGAGGGCGCGAAATAGCCGATGTTCTGCGCGTCGGCCTCGACGAAGCGGGCAACGAATTCCGGCCCGACTTCATAATTGGCGGGGCCGATCGAGGGGCCGAGCACGGCGACGATGTTTTCGCGCCGGGCGCCCAGGCTTTCCATGGCGGCAACGGTGTTCTCCAGCACGCCCGTAAAGGCACCTTTCCAGCCGGCATGCGCCGCGCCGATGATGCGCGCGCCGGAATCGGCAAACAGCACCGGGCCACAGTCGGCGGTCGAGGCGCCGATGGCGATGCCCGGGCGGTCGGTGACGATGGCATCGGCCTTGGGCCGTTCGCCGGCAAAGGGTTCCCTGGCGACGATGACGTCGGGCGAATGGACCTGCCAGGCGGTCAGCAGATGGTTCGCCGGCACGCCCATCCAGGCGGCGACACGGGCGCGATTCTCGGCCACCAGGGCCTTGTCGTCATCCGACCCGGTGCCGATGTTGAGGCCCTGATAGATGCCCGTCGAGACGCCGCCCATCCGGGTGAAATAGCCATGGCGGATGCCTTGTGCCTGCGCCTTGTCCAGCAGCGGCGACCGAACGGGATCCGGTTTGGTCTGATTCAGCATGCGGGCGTTGTTGTCCGTGTGGGCGGTTTCGTCAAGAAAAAGTCCGGAAGCGAGGTGGCCGGCTGTTCTGCCGCTCTTCTACCGGACGGGAGATTGGGAGGGGCAGCGGTGAAAAGTCAATCCGCCGTCGCAAAGGGCCGGATCGGCACACCGCGCGGCAGGACGGCAAGCACCTTGAACAGTTCGCCCATGGCCTGCGGTCCGGCGAGACGCTCGACATCGCCGGTGATCTTGTCGCGGGCCGCCTGGTCGCCGTCGGCGCCAAGCCGGCCGGCGCGCTCGAGAATGCCCATGCCGAGCAGGAAATTGCCTTGCGTCGACAGATGCGCGTCGAGACCATGCGCGCGTACGGTGGCGGCAAGGGCGGCGAAATCGACATGCGAGGTGAGATCGGCCTCGCCGGGATTGGCCAGCACATCTTCGTGATCGTGTCGGCGCAAGGCCTGCAGCGTGTCGCCGACACCCGGCTGGAGATGGCCATAGTCTAGAAACAGCCCAGCGCCGCCGTTTCGGGCGATGCGCCCGGCAATGGCGGCCATCAGGGCAGTGCGAGCCGGTGCCACTTCGACGATCGCGCCTTGCGGCGCTTCAGCGGCGTCGAGGGGCAATAGGGCCGAGTCAATCGAGCCGGCGCCGGCGAAGAAGCGCAGCTCGTCCTCATCGTCGAGGCCGACCATGCGCTCGCGCCAGCCCGTGCCGGCGCGGACGAACTGGCGGACCGGCACGGCGTCGAACAATTCATTGCCGACGATGAGCAGCGGCTGATCGGGCAGGGTGTCGATGGTCTCGTGCCACCGAACCGCGAAAGGCGTCGCGCCCAGCGTCTGCTTCTGGATTTCAGTCAGGCGCGGGCTGGTCTCGATCATGGCGAAGGCGGCGCCATTGGCCAGGACCGGGTCGAGCCGCGACAGGGTGCGCAGCATGTCCTTCATCAGCGTGCCGCGACCCGGGCCGATCTCGGCGGTGGTGACCGGCATCGGCCGGCCAATCGCTGCCCAAACCTGATAAAGCCAGACGGCGACGAGTTCGCCGAACATCTGGCTGATCTCGGGCGCGGTGACGAAGTCGCCGGCGGCGCCGAAGGGCTCGCGTGTCGTGTAGTAGCCGTCCGCGGGGTCGAACAGGCACATCGCCATGTACTCGTTGACGGGAAGGGGGCCGAGTGCCTCGATCAGGTCGACGATGCGGGTCTTCAGCCGCGTCATGTCGCCTGCGGCTGCGCTTGCTTCACCGGCTTGGCTGTCGCCATCGCCCAGATGCCGGCCAGCACCATCGGCGTCGACAGGATCATGCCCATGGTCAGCCAGTTGGTGCCGAGGAGGTAGCCGAGCTGCTGGTCTGGCTGGCGGAAGAATTCGACGAAGATGCGCGACAAGCCATAGCCGCAGATGAAGGCGCCCGCGACGAAGCGGGGCGTCTTCAGCTTGAGGCGCGAATGGGTGAGGACGCGTAGCACGACAAACAGCACCAGGCCTTCGAGCAGGGCCTCGTAGAGCTGGCTAGGATGGCGAGGATCCAGGCCGGCTGGGCAAAGTGCTTGAGCTTGTTGAAGCCGTTCGTTGCAGAAGATGACGCCCCACGGCACGTCTGTTACCCGCCCCCAGAGTTCAGCATTGATGAAGTTGGCGACGCGCACCAGGCCGAGCCCAACCGGCACGCCGGCGGCCACGACATCGAACAGCGACCAGGTGCGGATGCCGCGCTTGATGGAAAACAGCGTCATGGCGAGGATGACGCCGAGCAGGCCGCCATGGAACGACATGCCGCCTTGCCAGACGGCGAAGATGTCGAGCGGATGCGCGATGTAGCGCGCCAGGTCATAGAACAGCACATAGCCGGTGCGGCCGCCGAGCACGACGCCGATGGCCGCCCAGACGATGAAATCGTCGAGGTCCTCCGGCTTCATCGGCAGGATGCCGTCGGGCCAAAGCTTCGGATTGGCGGCGAGCCGCTTGGCATACCACCAGGCAAACAGGATGCCGACGATGTAGCCGACGCCGTACCAGTGCACCGCCAGCGGCCCGATCTGGATGAGGATCGGGTTGATGTTGGGGAAGGGCAACGAGGCCAGCGGCAGCAGGAAATATTCGTTCAACGGGGAGCTCTCGGTTGCGGTCGCATTCGGGCGCGGACCATGCGGCAGGGTTTTGGCAGGGTCAAGGCAAGCCGGCCGCCGTCAGGGGTCGCGACGGATCGCCATTGCGAGCCATCGCGCCATGAGTGGTGAGTTCAACCCTTGGCGGCCACCCACTGCCGCAATGCGTCGTTGATCCTGTCCTGCCAGCCGGGGCCGTCTTCCTGGAAATGGTCGAGCACGGCCCGGTCGATGCGGATCGAGACAAGCTCGCGGACATTCGGGGCGGTCGAGGGTTCGCGAATGGGCGCTGCCGGCTTGTTGACCGGCTTGAATGCCGCTTCGGCGGCTGCGAACGGATTTGTCGGTCGGCGCGGGGGCGTTGCCATTGGGTGACCCTGATTGGAGCGTGCTGCGGCACTGCGTGATGACCGCACAGTAGGCGATTTGGCGTCCTCAAGTACAGCTTGGGGCCATTTGAAAGCTTGGCGCAGGCAAGGCATCGCCATGCGCCATAGCAACGCAGAGGCCGCACCAGCCCTCAACGTTCTTGCATTCGGCGCTCCGCGCCACTACGTCATTTCGAGCAAAGCGAGGATTTGCCATGTCGACCGGACCGAACCGCATTCTCGATGAATTCGCCAAGCTGATGACCGACGCCGCGGGTGCCGCGCAGGGCGTGCGCCGCGAGGTCGAGACCGCCTTCAAGGGCCAGGCGGAGCGCATCCTCAATTCGATGGACGTGGTGCAGCGCGAGGAATTCGAGGTCGCGCGCGAGATGGCCGCCAAGGCCCGGGACGAGAATGCCAGGCTTGCCGCCCGCATCGAAGCGCTCGAGGCGAAGCTCGCCGAACTCGCCGGCGATGCCGCACCAGCGGCGGCGGCGAAGCCCCGCGCAAAAAAATAATCGTTAAACTTTTCCACATAGTCCGATCCTGAAAATCGCTTTGCCGTGAATCGCTTAACGGCATTGCATGAATCTTTGTGACAGCGCCTTTCCACATGCGAATGACGCAGTGCGAAAAATTGGGCTGTTCACGCGACTCCCGATCAATAGACTGAATTTGTTGCATGATTCGGAGCAGGGTCATGCGGCCGGGCGGTGGGGTCCGGTCTGGGGTCTTTGCGTCGAGAAGTCCTGGCCGTCCGAGTTCTAGATCAGATTGTTCGTTGTGTGTGCCCTCCCGCGGAGCGTGTGGCGGCGCTCCTCAGAACGACAGGAAGCATTCCATGGAACTTCTCGAACTCGAATTCTCCCGCGAAATCCATCCGGTGGATGTTATCGAGCAGGTGGCCCACAACAATGACTGGTCCTTCGAACGGGCCGGCGACGATGAAATTTCGATCTCGGTCGCAGGCAGTTGGACCGACTATCACGTCTCCTTCTCCTGGATGGAGGATTTCGAGGCGCTGCACCTGGCCTGCGCCTTCGACATCAAGGTGCCGGAGACCCGCGCGCTGGAAGTGATGCGGCTGTTGTCGCTGATCAACGAACAGATGCTGTTCGGCCATTTCGACCTCTGGGAGCAGGAAGGCGCGATCATGTTCCGCCAGTCGCTGCTTTTGGCCGGTGGCGTCGAGCCGTCGAGCCAGCAGGTCGAGGTGCTTTTGTCCTCTGCGCTGGAAGCCTGTGAATGCTATTTCCAGGCGTTCCAGTTCGTCGTCTGGTCGGGAACCTCGGCCAAGGACGCGCTGGCCGGCGTGCTGTTCGAGACCTACGGCAACGCCTGAGTCGCACTGGATGAGTTCAAGCACCACGCGAAAGCCCGAAATCAGCTTCGCCGATTTCGATCGTGTCGACATCCGTGCCGGCACGATAATCGAAGCAGAGCCGTTCCCCGAGGCGCGCAAGCCGGCATTCAAGCTGAAGATCGATTTCGGGCCTGAGATCGGTATCAAGAAATCATCGGCGCAGATCACCAAATACTATACGCCCGAGACGCTGGTCGGCCGGCAGGTCTTCGCCGTGGTCAATTTTCCGCCGCGTCAGATCGGCCCGTTCATGTCGGAAGTGCTGACGCTCGGCTTTCCCGACGAGGAGGGCGCCGTGGTGCTCGGCGCCATCGAGCGCAAGGTGCCGGACGGCGGGCGGTTGTTCTAGAATTTTACCCCCGCCTGCTCAAAAGAACCTCGCCTGGCGCAGCGCTGTCAGGACGCCCGGCGGGCGCCGTCATGGCGGCACAGCCGACCGGATTGAAGCGCTAGCTGGTGGCCGAAACGCGCCGAGAATGGTTCCGACCGTTGCGGCCGAGAGTACGAGATGGAGGATGTCGAACGGCCAGGCGAGTCCGAAATGCACCAGCATAAGGGTCAGGAAGGAAGGCGACGCCGCATCCGTAGGAATGAGAATCAAGGCTCCGGCCAGGACCAGCCCATACTTGACTATGGCAACTATTGCGAAAACGATGAACATTATGACGAGGAAACGCAGATGATTGCCATCTAGCGCGCGCCAGCACCCGATTGGATCAAACGATCCTGTCCAGAGAAAATCACCGACAAAAAGATATGTCCAGACAAGTACGAAAGCACCCGCCAACAGGTTGAAGACTCCCATCGCCGACACCCAATGCGCCACGTCCTCAGGGTTGAGCGGTAGGTCACGTGTGGCCAGCAGGGCCGCAAGCAGTCTGTGCTCGCCGGCGACGGCAAAGCCGCAAACAAGCTGGATCACTGCGAGAAGCAACGCAGCCAAGAGAATCCGCTGGCCAAGCTCAAAGCGCATGCCCGGGATAGCGTAGCGTTTGACACGTTCAACGCCGCGCCGAACAACGACACGGCCGCGCTCGGGCGCGTTTGCCATGCGGTCCAGAACGAACGCAATGACCATCGCCGAGAACGGCGCCGCCACAATCGCGGAAAGCCAGGTCCTGGAGTCAAAGCCTCGCGATAGAAGCCAGCCAGGCACCTGCCCCGGATTGGCAAAGAGAATAAGAGCAAGCGCCGCCAGACAGAGCGTCGTCAGAAAGCAGGGAAACCAGGCGGCCACGAAGAGTGGCCAGGCATTCGCACGGCAATAGCCGAACACCTTCGCAACGGTCCTGCTGATGCGCAAGACGCGACGCTTCGGCGATACGGCAGGCGACTGGTCCAGCGTTGAAATCGGTGTCAATCCCGCAGCGAACTACAGATGCAGAATAATGCACCGCAAGGAACTGTCGCGCAAGCTCTCGCAAGGAGCGCGCTCACGGGAACTAAAGCTTGCCGGTGCACGATCTTCCAATGCATTCCATCAACTTCACGCGGAAGACTTGTCTAAAAGTATCGGCAAGTTGTCGAAGGTCTGGATTTCCTGAAGGAAACGCATGAGTGGGCGCCATCGAAGAGGTCACACAACTGCCGCCGTCAGGCCGCCAGCTTGCGCGTCCTGCCGAGCGCTTCCTCGACCGTGTCGAGGAACATCTCGGCGCAAGCCTTCCAGCTGTAGCGCAGGGCGCGTTCCCGCGCCTGGCCGCGGTCGACCTCGAGGGCGGCGAGCGCGGCTTCGCGCAAATCGTTGGAGACCGCGCCGCCAAAGCCGTCGCCGACAATGTCGATCGGTCCGGTCACCGGATAGGCGGCGACTGGTGTGCCGCTGGCCAGCGCTTCGATGATGACGTTGCCGAAGGTGTCGGTGCGGCTGGGGAAGACGAAGACATCGGCCGAGGCATAGATCTCCGCCAGTTCGTCATTGGGGCGATGGCCGAGGAAATGCGCGTTGGAGTAGCGGGCCTTCAGCTTGGCGAGCTCCGGTCCCTCGCCGACGATCACCTTGCTGCCGGGCAGGTCGAGGTCGAGGAACGCGGAGAGGTTCTTCTCGATGGCGACGCGGCCGACGCAGAGGAAGACCGGGCCGGGGAGGCCGAGCTCCTTGCGCTTGTCCGGGCGGAAATGGTCGGTGTCGACGCCGCGCGTCCATGGCCTCAGCTTGTTGAAGCCGCGCGCCGAAAGGTCGTCGGCGAGCGACTGGGTGGCGACCAGCGTGCCCTGGCCGGAATTGTGGAAGTCGCGCAGCCAGCGATAGGCCCAGCTTTCCGGCACTGGCAGGCGGGCGCTGAGATATTCGGGAAAGCGCGTATGATAGCTGGTGGTGAACGGCCGGCCGGCATTGCGGCAATAGCGCCGCGCCATGATGCCCAGCGGTCCTTCGGTGACGATGTGGATATGGTCGGCCTTGTAGGCGTCGATCAGGCGCGCGACATGGCCTGGCGTGGTCAGCGCCAGCCTGATGTCGGGGTAGGTCGGCAGGGGCAGCGTGCGAAAGATGTTGGGTGTCAGAAAATCCACCGCGACGTCGAAGGATTTCAGCGTTTCGGTGAGCCGCTCCAGCGTGTGGACGACGCCGTTGACTTGCGGGCGCCAGGCGTCGGTGACCATCAATATGCGCATGGCGGCCCTTTGCTGGAAAGGTCGACGGCAGCCTTGAGACGATGCCGGAACGGCGACCAGCCGGCGGGCCTCGCTTCGCTCCAGCGCACCCGGGCGGGCACGGGATCGAAATGGGGCGGCAAGGCCGAATCAAGTGATGTCGCGCGTTTCATGCGCGCTCTTCACCATGATTTCATGACGGGCGGATGAAGCCCGATGTTTGGCCAGCCTAGGCTGGAACCTTGATCACCGCGCGCAGGCCGCCGAGCGGACTGTCGTCGAGGGTGATGTCGCCGCCATGGCTGCGGGCGATGTCGCGGGCGATCGACAGGCCGAGCCCGGTGCCGCTGGAATCGAGGTTGCGGGCTTCGTCGAGCCGCACGAAGGGTTTGAACACGTCCTCGCGCCTGTCGGCCGGAATGCCGGGACCGTTGTCGTCGACGGTGACCACGAGCGAGCCACGGCCGTGATCGGCGCTGACCTCCACCGTCTTGGCATAGCGGAAGGCATTGCCGATGACGTTGGACAACAGCCGCGCGAAGGCGTTCGGCCGCACATGCACGGTCGGATCACCGGAAAGCGTCGTCGACAGCTTGCATTTGCGCAAGGCGGCCTCGTCGCTGAGCTTCTGGAAATAGGCTTCGAGATCGAAACGTCCCGGATCCTCCGAGGCTTCGCCGCGGGCAAAGGCGAGATAGCCTTCCAGCATCGACTGCATGTCGTCGATGTCCTGGTTGAGCGCCGCCTTGGTCTCGGCCTTGCCGCCGGCCAGCGCCAGCTGCAGCTTGAAGCGGGTGAGGATGGTCCTGAGATCATGGCTGACGCCGGTAAGCATGGCGGTGCGCTGGTCGATCTGGCGCTCGATGCGCTCGCGCATCTGGATGAAGGCAAAGCCGGCGCGGCGCACCTCCTCGGCGCCGCGCGGGCGAAAATCGCGCGGCATCGGCCGGCCCTTGCCGAAGCTTTCGGCGGCCTCGGCAAGCGTCAGGATCGGCCGGATCTGATTGCGCAGGAAGGGGATGGCGATCATCAGCAGCACCAGCGAGGTGCCGACCATCCAGATCAGGAAGATGTGGGTGTTGGAGGCATAGGCCTGGCTGCGGCGCACGAAGACGCGCAGCACCTTGTTCTCGAGCTGGACGCGCACCTCGACGATGTTGGAATTGCCGACCGTGTCGATCCAGAACGGCCGGTTTATCTGGCGGGTGATCTCGGCCGAGAGAACGTCGTCGAGGATCGAGAAGAACGGTTTCGGACCGGGCGGCGGCAAGGGATCCGGCGGCAGCAGATCGACCTTCAGCTGCATGCGGTCCTGGGCGATGCGGATGACGTTGGCGTAGTCGGCGTCGTGCGGGTAGGTCTCGATCAGGTCGATGATGGCGGCGATGTCGCGCACGGTCGCCTGCGACAGGCGCTGGGTCACCGTTGCCCAATGGCGCTCCATGAAGACGAAGGCGACCACCGATTGCAGAAGGATCATCGGCGCGATGACGATGATCAGCGAGCGCGCGTAAAGGCGCTTGGGCATGTAAAGCGAAATCAGGCGCCAGAACCGGTTCCAGATGCGCGGCACCGCCTTGAGCGTTCGCGTGGCGCGTGCGCTCAAGCCGTCAGGTCCCGGCCCTTCCAGTTGCGTCGTTGCCATTGGCTCTTTTCATTTCGTCCGCGGCACTAGATCAGAACGACGTTTGGTTCAATCGCCATCCTGATCTAACTCTTTGTTAAAGCATGGTCTTTTCCGAAAACCGGTTCCCGCTTTTCGGGATCATGCTCCAGAGCCGCGTCCGGCATTCTATTCCACGCTGAGCCGATACCCAATACCGCGCACGGTCTGCAGCCAGACAGGATTGGACGGATCGCGCTCGATCTTGCGGCGCAGCCGGTTGATCTGCACGTCGATGGTGCGCTCGCCGACCTCCGAATCGTCGCCGACCAGTTCGTGGCGCGGGATGGTCTCGCCGGCCCGCGCGGCAAAGATCGCCAGGATCTCCTGCTCGCGATCGGTCAGCTTCAGCGCCTCGCCGCCGCGCTTCAGTTCGCGCCTGGCGATCTGGAACGTGTAGGGACCGAAGACCAGCTGTTCGACCTTGGGCGTGGTCGCGGGGCCGCCGCGGCGCAGGATGTTGTTGATGCGCAGGATCAGCTCACGCGGATCGAAGGGTTTTGGCAGATAGTCGTCGGCGCCGGCCTCGAGCCCTAGGATGCGGCTGTCGGTTTCCGAAAGCGCGGTCAGCATCAGGATCGGCACGTTCTTTTCGGCGCGCAGCGATTTGGTGAGATCGACGCCGCTTTCGCCGGGCATCATGACATCGAGCACAAGCAGGTCGAAGTCGAGTCCGGCGAGCTTGCGCCTGGCCTCGCCGGCATTGCCGGCGACGGTGACGCGAAAGCCGTTTTCGGTCAGATACTGTTTGAGAAGATTGCGGATGCGGGTGTCGTCGTCGACCACAAGCAGATGCGGCGCGTCGTCGTCCGGTGCGGCCGCCTGATCGACCCTCTCAGTGCTCTCCATGGCTTTTTCCTGACATTTTTGCGGACCCAACGTCGATCTGAGCTCTCAGTTCCGGATTGACCATCGCTTCGAGGAAGCGTTCCACCAAGGCCCGTTCGGTGGCGCCGGAATCTTCCAATGCAGCACGGATGCGGCGTGACTGTGGCCGCGCCAGGGCGAGCGCCAGCGCGCGGCCCTTGGCGGTGGGATAGAGTTCGCGCTGGCGGCGGTCGCGCGGACCTTGCAATTGCACGACATGGTCGGTGTCGATCAGCTGCTTCAGCACGCGCGCCAGGCTCTGTTTGGTGATCTTCAACACGTCGAGCAGTTCGGCGACCGTCAGCCCCGGCCGGCGGTTGACGAAATGCAGCACCCTATGGTGGGCGCGGCCGAAGCCATAGTCGGCCAGGATCTGGTCGGGATCGGAGGTGAAGTCGCGATAGGCAAAGAAGAACAGTTCGATGATGGCGAAGTCTATGCCGTCCTCGACTGACATCGCGGTCCTGATCGGCTTTCCGGCGGCTGGGCTTCGATCCGTCATCATTTCTCCATGGGAACGGGAGATTATGTCAGTACTATTGACGTAATTTCCCCGCAATGGTAATTTTTGACAAGCTTTTGGGCGGATTGCGAACGAAAAGGCAAGGCAGGCCGGTTTTTCCGGAACTTCCTGAGTTTGCCAGAGCGCGATTATCCGCCTACGCTTCGCAACACCGGCCGGCGTCTCCAATCACACGGCGCGGCCAAAAAGAACACGCTACGACACCAAGGATATGCGGGCCGCGACCCGCGGGAGGTTACCATGGCATCCGTTCCCTTCGATCAACTGGACGGCTTCATCTGGATGAATGGCGAATTCGTTGCGTGGGGCGACGCCAAGATCCATGTTCTGACGCACGGTCTGCACTATGCCAGCGCGGTCTTCGAGGGCGAGCGCGCCTATGGCGGCGAGATCTTCAAGCTCAACGAGCACACCGAGCGCCTGCATGAATCGGCCCGCCTGCTCGGCTTCAAGATTCCCTATTCGGTCACCGAGCTCAACGACGCCTCGACCACGCTGTTGAAGAAGCAAGGGTTCCAGGACGCCTATGTCCGGCCGATCGCATGGCGCGGCAGCGAGCAGATGGGCGTTTCGGCGCAGAACAACCGCATCAACGTCGCCATCGCCATCTGGCAGTGGCCGAGCTATTTCGATCCGGCGCAGAAGGTGAAAGGCATCCGCCTCGATGTCGCGGAATGGCGCCGACCCGACCCGCGCACGGCGCCGTCGAAGTCGAAGGCCGCCGGCCTCTACATGATCTGCACCATGTCCAAGCACGCCGCCGAAGCAAAAGGCTATGCCGACGCCATGATGCTCGACTGGCGCGGCCAGGTCGCCGAGGCAACCGGTGCCAACATCTTCTTCGTCAAGGACGGCAAGATCCATACGCCCAAGCCCGACTGCTTCCTCGACGGCATCACCCGCCGCACGGTCATTGGGCTCGCCAGGGACCGTGGCCTGGACGTAATCGAACGCGCCATCCTGCCGGAAGAACTCGAAAGCTTCGAACAATGCTTCCTGACCGGAACGGCGGCGGAAGTAACGCCGGTTTCGGAGATCGGCCCTTACCGATTCGAGGTTGGCGAAATCGCCAAGAACCTTATGAATGACTATTCTGCGGCCGTTCAGCCGAAGCACGCAATCGCCGCAGAATAACAATAGTCACAGCTTTTCGCGCAAGCAGGGGCGGTTTTCGGGCCGCCCCTTTTATTTCAGCGTTTCTGCATTTGACTTTCAGTCAATTCGGCGTCTCATGATGGTGTCGGCCCGGGAGGCTGGCAGCTATGGAGGGACTAATCATATGGAAACGCTTCTTCCGATCATTGTACAGGTGATTACGGGTATCATCGGTGGTCAGGCGGTCGGTGTTGCACTCAAGAACGCGGCGATGGGCCAGCTTCCCAAAATCCTGGGTGGCGCCATTGGCGGCGTCGGCGGCGCGGCAATCCTCGGCAGCCTGCTTGGCGGCGGCGCGGTTGATCCGGCAGCGGCCGCTGCAGCGACTAGCGGTCTCGGCAGTGCGCTCAACCTCAACAACATCGTCGGCGGCGCCGGCGGCGGCGCGATCCTGACCGGCATCATCGGCGCTGTCATGGGCGCCATGAAGAAGTAAGCCTGACGGTCTCAGGTTTGTTCAAATGGGCGGCTTCGGCCGCCCATTTCTGTTTCTGCAACGACTGACTGTTCGTGTTTCGAGCGTGGACGCCCTTCATTCGCGCCGCCGGAGTGGTTCATCGTTTCAAGGAAACGCAGAACCACTCCGTCTCTTTATTTTGACGCAATTCCCAAGGGAAAGCGCTACGCGCTTTTCCCGGGAAAACCGTCTCACACTTTGCCTGGAAGTGTTCTACATCACCGCGTGAACATCGAAAGGACGATCATGGGTCAGCTCAATGCCGGCATCGTGCCGGTCACACCGTTTCAGCAGAACTGCACCATCCTGTTCGACATGGTCGACAAGCACGGCGTCGTCGTCGATCCGGGTGGCGATATCGACAAAGTGCTGGCGGTGTTGAAGGACAATGCGATCACGGCCGAGGCGATCTGGATCACGCACGGCCATATCGACCATGCCGGCGGCGCCATGGAGCTGAAGGATGCGCTCGGCCTCGAAATCATCGGCCCACATGCAGCCGACAGGCCTTTGCTCGACAATCTGGAGAAACAGGGCAGACTCTACGGCATCGCCGGGGCGCGTAACTGCGTGCCCGACCGGTTCCTCACCGAAGGCGATACCGTGTCGTTCGGCGGTCATGTGTTCGAGGTGCTGCATTGCCCCGGCCACGCGCCCGGCCATGTCGTCTACTACAACCGCGCGGCCAAGTTCGCCCATGTCGGCGATGTGCTGTTCCGCGGCTCGGTCGGCCGCACCGACCTGCCGGGCGGTGACCACGCGACGCTGATCGCCTCGATCAAGGACAAGCTCTTGCCGCTCGGCGACGATATCGGTTTCATCTGCGGCCACGGCCCCGGCGGCCGTTTTGGCGAGGAGCGGCGAACCAATCCGTTCCTTGTTTAGGATCAGCACCAGCAAAAAGCGCTGGCCTTGCGGTCAGCGCTTTTGTCCGGGGCAGGGAAGCCCTAAGCGCTTTCGCGCTTTAGGTCTTTGTCTGGTGCAAGTCGTTGTCCCAAAACCGGTGCACACTTTTGGGCGACATGCACTCAGTTGGCAGTGCAGAAATGCTGCTCGCCGTCATTGCCGGTGAAGGTGCCGGTGCGGGAGTTGAAGCTGCGGTAGCGGTCCGAGCAGTATTCGTACCAGTCACGCGTCCACGGCTCGGCATAGCGATCGGCATAGACCACCCGCGGTTCGACATAGTAGCGACGGACCGGTGCCGGGCGGATCCGCACGTCACGATCGTAGTAACCGTCATCGTAGTAGCGGTCAGCGTCAGGCGGTGGCTGGTCATTGGCCAGCGCGCCACCGATCAGCGCACCGGCGGCGAGGCCAAGCACACCGGCGGCAATGGCGTCGCCATTGCCGTGGTGGCGGTGATGGCGCCATTCATCGGCGTTGGCCGCGGGCAAGGCCACCAGCATGGTGGCCGCCATGGCGGCGGACAGCACGGCAGTCTTGAAAATTCTGTTCATCTTGGTCTCCTTCGGTCCGGACCGTGCAGTTTTGCAGGGGATGCGGTCCGGCTTTACCCAAGATTAATATGCGACCGTGGCTGAACGGAGGCTGAACGGATTTCGACGTGCCGATCCAAGAGGGGCGTCAAAAACCAGGCTCTGATCGAGCTGGGCAGCCCTGCTGGAGCCGACAGTCTGAAGCCGGCTCAGCCGACCGACAGGTTGACGGCCTTGGGTCCCTTGCCGCGCTTGTCCGGCTCGGTGTCGAATGTTACTTTCTGCCCATCTTCGAGACCGGGAAGACCCGACGCCTGCACGGCCGAAATATGGACGAAGACATCCTTCGCGCCATCGTCCGGCGTGATGAAGCCGAAGCCTTTGGCATGGTTGAAGAATTTGACGGTGCCGGTCTGCGGCATGGGAAGCTCCTTTGATCCCATAAACTCCAGTCTCGGGCCGGCAAATGCCCGAGAGGAAATTTGTCCTTTATTTTAGCGTCATCGGCAAGAGAAAGTTTTGCGGGCACTTAAAGCGCCTTAAGCCTTTGTTGTGATGCATGTCGTTGACCCGGAGCCGGATCCACTTCCGGGCTACATGCATTGATGCCGCGCCACGGACATGAAAAAAGGCACGACGAAAATCGCCGCGCCTTTTTAAAAATCTGTCTGCGTGCCCACAGGCTGGGCAGGCTTCGAACCCTCGTTCGCCCGCCGTCAGGGACGCGGGGCGCCGATGGTTCAGGCAGCGCGGAGGTTGACCGCCTTCGGGCCCTTGCCCATGCGGTCCGGCTCGACGTCGAAGGTGACCTTCTGGCCGTCGACGAGCGTGCGCAGGCCCGATGCCTCGATCGCGGAAATATGGACGAACACGTCCTTGGCGCCGCCGTCGGGCGTGATGAAACCGAAGCCTTTGGTCGCGTTGAAGAATTTAACGGTGCCGGTCTGGGCCATTGGGGAAACTCCTTCACCCGTTCAGTCTTTATTGGTCCTGCCCGCCACCTGGCGTCGAGGGCAGTTCCCGGTGGTTGCTTTCGGCAGTCATGCATTGGCGCATGGTCAAACCCCCCGCCGAAAAACGGGGCCGTCAGAGATTCACAGTATCGGGGAAAGGTCGTCCAAAACGTTCCGCTCTCCGGGTCGCAAATGCCCGAACACGGAATTTATCGCACGGAAACGTGAAGGTTGCAAGATAGCGCCGCGGGCCGCCGCACTGAGCGCATCCCGACGCAAGAATCGACCGATCTGAGCGTCGACGGGCCGCAAATAGGCCCCGTTGCCGGGCCGGTCATTGACCCACAGAGAGGGTCGCGCATGGGCCAGTGTTGCCGGCGGACGCCGGCCATGGCTGTAACCGGCGTTTCCGTCCCCGCGAACGCGGTCGCATCCGCGAGCGGGGTTGCATTTGACAGGGGAATGGCGAGGATCGTGATCGGGGATGGGATCGAGGGAGAAATCAGCATCAACTTCCTGGCGTCGGTTTTTTCGCGGCAAGGGTTTGCCGTCCTGTTCCTGTCGGCGCTTCTGGCCGCCTGCACCGTGGTCGTCGATGATGGGCCAGGACCGCGGCCGCCGCGTCCCGAACCGGAATTCTGCACCAGGCAATACGAGCCCGTCTGTGCCCGGCGCGGCGGCGACCGCCAGACCTTCGCCAATGCCTGCCTTGCCGACCGCGCCGGATACCGCATCGTGCGCGACGGCCCCTGCCGCAGCGATGGCGGCGACGGTGGCAATGGTGGTGGTGGTGGCGAAGAGCAGACGTTCTGCACCCGTGAATACGCGCCCGTCTGCGCCCGCCGCCATGGCGAGATGCGCAGCTTCCCCAATGCCTGCGAAGCCCGCGCCGCGGACTACCGGGTCGTCGGCGATGGCCCGTGCTGAGAACGTCCTACCGGTCCACGCCAGTATAGGCTTTGCCTTTCAGCAGGGCTGCCAGGTGGGCGGCATTAGACGCGGCCATCTCGATCATGCCGGCGACCTTTTCGGGGGTCTTTGGCAGATCGACATAATTGACGTCGCCCATCGCCTCGCCCACCCAATAGACGCCGCCATTGGCCGGAATGGTGAAGCCGACATCGTTGAGCGCCTGGAAGCACTCGGCATGGCAATGGTGGGCACCATCTTCGTTGCCGACGATCGCCACCAGTGCCACCTTGCCGGCGGCCGGCATGCGGCCCTTGCCGTCGGTTTCCTCGAGAAAGGCATCCATGCGTTCCATGACGCGCTTGGCGACGCTGGAGGGTTGTCCCATCCAGATCGGCAGACCGAGTATGAAGATATCGGCCGCGATAATCTTCTCACGCAGACCAGGCCAGTCGTCGCCTTTGCCCATGTCGGAGAGCACTCCGGGCTTGATATCATGATCGAGGGCGCGCACGACCTCCCCCTTCACGCCATGCGGCTTGAGCGCTGAGAGCAGGTCGGCGATGAGCCTGTCGGTGGAGGATTTTTCCTTGTCGCTGGATGCTTTCAGCGAACAGTTGATGGCAAAGGCGGTGAGGGACATTCGGCGGCTCCTGCATATGGCTGCAGGCTCAACGCCGCGAGGCGCATGCGGTTGCTCCGGAACGATAGCCAGGTTGCCTAGGATGGATAAGCCCCATCGGCCGGCCCGGCGTAGAGCTCGCTGCCGTGCTCATCGGAAATGCGCAGGCGGTCGGGGATCTGCGGCATTGCGAGCGTGTGGAAGAGCGCGGCGGCGGCCTGCAAGGCGGCGCGCAAGGTCGGCGCTTCCAGCGACACCTTGTCGAGCGTTGCCTCCTCGGCGTCGCGTGACCGGTAGAACTCGATGACGAAATTCAAGCAAGCCTCCGTGGCAGGACTTGGCATGGGCCTGTTGTCAGTTCATCGGGGATGGGGCGCATGCGAAGCACCCCAAGGCTGTCAGCCCTTGGACTTCGGCTTCAGGCCGCTCTCCGCCTGCTTGACCGCCGAACCGAACCGGGAGGCGAGCTTGGCCACGACCTTATCCTTCTTCGGCTTGCGCGCTTCGCGATTGCTTCGCTGTTGACCTTTGGACATGGACTGCTCCTTGTGCGTGTTGGCTGGCTTTTCGAGGTTCTCAGACGACCGGATTGCTGGCGACGGCCGGATTGTCGGCCGGCTCGAGATTGTCTTCCGTGGTGACCCGCTCGTGGGTCTCCAACTCGCTGCGGATACGGTATTGCGGCGAGCCGTCCTTGACCGGCAGCCTGCTCTTGATCTCGAACAGCTCCGCCGTCTTCTGGACGAGGCCGGTGCGGCTCTTCATGCGCACCGTCTGGCCGATGGCGAAAAGGTGCGAGGGCGTGTCGGTGCGCGGGCGCGTATTCTGCTGGAAACGGATCATGCTGCATTCTCCCGGTCGCGCTTCAGCGCGGTTTCGAGTTCGAGGTGGTCGATGGCGACAAGCTGGCTGGTCGTGGGGTTCTTCACCGCCCTTGCCGGCAGGTGGATGAAGGTGGCGACGCGGCGCCAGCCGATGCGTGACATGCCCTCGATCAGCTCTTCATCATGATCGATGTCGTAGTCGCCGGCCGGCAACGGTCCTTCCAGGCCTGCGAGCATGAAGGATGCCGCGAAATGGGCGATGGAATGGGTGGTGCGGTCCGGCATTGTCCTGGCCTTGGTTGGTTCACGCCTTTGGCGTCATCGACCTGAATACAAAAAAGCGGGGACGAGCCCCGCTTTTCTATCTCCCGCAATCGCTGGAAATAAGCCGCTTTCGAGAGCTGCCAGTACATCCGTGGTCAGCGTTCATCGAATTCGGCCGGATCAGATCAGTTGCAGATTGGCGGCGGACTCGCGGCCTTTGCCGTCACGCTCCAGGTCGAACTCCAGCTTCTGGCCTTCGGCGAGGCCGGGAAAGCCGGCACGCTCCAAAGCGCTGACATGGACGAAAACGTCCTTGCCGCCGTCAGCTGGTTGAATGAAGCCAAAACCCTTCTGGCCATTATAGAACTTCACGATTCCGGTGGTCATATCTGTCTTTCGCGGATTGAAAAATCGTCGCAAGGCGAATGTGCCGTGCGTCCAATGTCGACGATTTGGAATGAGATTGGCGGGTCGAGAACCTCTGACGCCGCGAGATGCCAATTCTGGCCAAAACGATCCTCTCTATATAGATCGATTTGGCTCCCTGTTCAAGGTGATTCAGAAATCAATCTCGTTCCGATTGAAAAATAGATCGCTATATACGTTCAGATATTTCTGCTATGGGTTGTACATATTTCTAAAAAATCTTGAACGCACGCTGGGGTATTTCCTCTGCGCCCATGCTTTTATTTACTATAGTAAGGAGGAAAACCCATGGTTTCCACAAGAGGCTCTAGGGGGAAGACCGTTGCGGTCAATCCGATCATCAAGCCAATCGCCATCCACGCCATTGCCGTTGGCCCGACCGGCCAGCCGATGATCGTCAAGTCGGCACGGCTGACGATCAGAAGCGATGAGGCGGCAAGGCGAACGATCTCCGATACCGATGGCACGGTGAGGCGGGCGAGGCAGGTTGCCGAGACCAACCGCCTGATCTGATCGCTCAATGCATTCCGAACGAGCTCGCAACCCCGCGAAGACTTGAACCTGTCGCGCCAATGGCCTAGATCGCAGCAGGCGGACAAACACGGCAGGTTTCCCATTAACAGAGATCAAAGACGAGCGGCGAGTGCGGGAACCAGGTCTGGTGCAGGCGGACAGCCGCCGCTGGGTCTCGACCAGTATGTGCAGCAGGCCCTGCAATTGCACCAGGCCGGGCGCCGGCAAGAGGCAGAGACCATCTACCGGCAAGTCTTGGCGCGTCAGCCCAAGCACGCGGCGGCGGCGCATTTCCTGGGGCTGCTGCTGCACCAGACCGGACGCAGCGAAGAAGGGTTGGACCTCATCGAGCGGTCGGTGAGCCTGCAGCCGACGAATGCCGATTTCCTCAACAATTTAGGCACGGTGATGCGCGATCTCGGCCGCGTCGCCGCGGCAATCGACTTCTTCCGTGGCGCGGTGGATCTGCGGCCGGAGCAGCTCGCCGCGCGCGACAATCTCGGCTCGTCGCTGAAGCAGCTCGGCCGGTTCGAGGAGGCCGAAGAAATCTATCGCGGCACGGTCGCGCGCAATCCCTTCCATGTGCGCGCCCGCATCGGGCTTGCCGAAACCCTGCAGGAAGCCGCTCGCTTGGACGAGGCGCTGGCCGTGTTTCGCGAGTCGCTGACCATCCGTCCCAAGGATGCCGAGCTTCTGCATGGGCTCGGAGTCGGGCTGATGGAAAAGGGCAAGCTCGACGAGGCGGCCGATCTGTTCCGGCAGGCGCTGGCGGTCAACTCGGGCATGGCCAAGGCCTGGCTGATGTTGTCGCAGGTCAAGCGCCAGAAGGAGCGCGATGCCGAATTGTCCGGCATGGAAGCGCAGCATGCCAAGGCGCCGCAGGACAGCCTGGCGCGCATGCAGCTGTCGTTCGGCCTCGGCAAGGCCAATGACGATCTGAAGGACTATGATAAGGCCTTCGACTATTTTGCCGAAGGCAATGCCATTCGCCGCAAGGGGATCAACTATGATCCCGTCAGGACGCGCGAGGAATTCGCGGCGATGAAGACGGTGTTCGATGCCGGCTTCTTCGAAAGGCACAGACCGAGCCCGATCACCGATGACGCGCCGATCTTCGTCGTCGGCATGCCGCGGTCGGGCACGACGCTGGTCGAGCAGATCATCGCCAGCCATCCGCAGGTCTATGGCGCGGGCGAGCTCAGCATCCTGAAGAACGCGGTCGGCAAGCAGTTCCCGGCGACCATGCCGGGTGGCTTTCCGTGGGGCGTATCGGATACGGACGATGCGGATTTCGCCGAGGCGGGCCAGGCCTATCTCGACATGCTGCATGCCCGCTATCCGCATGTCAGCCACGTCACCGACAAGATGCCGGGCAACTTCCTGCTTGTCGGCTTCATCCACATGATGATGCCGAAAGCCAGGATCATCCATTGCGCCCGCGATGCGGCTGCAACCTGCCTGTCGATCTACAAGGTGCATTTCCGCGGCGACAGCCACCGCTATGGCTACGATCTCGGCGAACTCGCCGACTTCCACAATCTCTACACCGACATCATGGCGCATTGGCACAAGGTGCTGCCCGGCGTCGTGCATGATGTGCGCTACGAGGATTTCGTCGCCGATCAGGAAGGCCAGAGCCGGGCGCTCATCGACTATCTCGGCCTGCCATGGGACGATGCCGTGCTGTCGTTCCACGAGACCGACCGCCCGGTGCGCACGGCGTCCGCCGCGCAGGTGCGCCAGCCGATGTATCAAGGCTCGGTCGACCTGTGGAAACGCTATGGCGACCGGCTGAAGCCGCTATTGGACAAGTTGGATTAGCGCGCGAGGTCCTCAGCTTCGTCATCCACGGGCGGAGCAGCTCAAGGGGTCTGCGCCGCGTCGCTTCGCGCCTTGCTCCGCCATAGGATTACGAAGCGGTGGGGCTCAGCTGCTCAAAGCTCGATGAAGGGCTGGAAGCCGCCGAAGATCATGCGCTTCATATCGAAGGGCATGGGACCCAAATCGGGTGTCAGGCGCGGGTCGGCCATCACCTTGGCCATCACCGTGTCGCGGCTTTGCCTGGATTCATAGACCGCCCAGGCGAAGACGACGATCTCGTCGTCCTTTGCCTGGACGGCACGTGGAAACGAGGTGAGTTCGCCATAGGGCACGTCGTCGCCGATGCATTCGACATAGGCCAGCGCGCCGTGTTCCATCCATATGGGGCCTGCGAGGTTGGCCAGCTTCTTGTAGTCATCGAGTTTGGCCTTTGGCACGGCAAGCACGAAACCATCGACATAGGACATGGTGAGCTCCTTGCTGAAAACCGAGCGCCGGGTCGGCGGGGATACGACCCGGCGCGGTGAGCGCGTCAGCCCTGACGGGCGACGCCTGCTCGCTACTTCACCGGCGCGTTCATCGCCCAGGCGACGCCGAACGGATCATTCAGCTGGCCCCAGCGATCGCCCCAGAACATCACCTGCAGCGGCGTGACCACTTCGCAGCCGGCATCGACGGCGCGCTGCCACCAGGTCTCGATGTCGCCATCTTCGAGATGGAGCTGCAGCGTGTAGCCCTGCGCGGCCTTATGTGGATGGCCGTGCTCGGGATAGGCGTCGCCCAGCATCAGCGTCGAGCCGTTGACGTGGAGATGGATGTGCATGGTGCGGCCTTTTTCATCCGCCGGATAGGCAAAGACCTGCTTGGCGCCAAAGGCCTTCTTGTAGAAATCAGCGGCCTTGAAGGCGCCGTCCACCTGCAGATAAGGGGTTAACCCGCCGAGCACTTCTGCCCTGGGCTGAATGGGGGTCTGGTCAGTCATGTCTTGCTCCTCTTTGCGTTCGGCTTGGCCTTACGAACCACAGGACGCGCGAGGTGACGGCAATCCTACATGGCGGCGCGAATTTTCTTTCGAGCCGGACCCGGACGGACCGGGCAACCGGCGGATTGAAGCGGCAATCGCATGAACAGGCTGATCGCGGTCATATGACCTTGGTCGAGAAGGTCGTTGCACGACGGCTGTTCCGCGCGTCGAAGAGGTCCGGAAAGCCGATGTCCTTACGCAATTCGGCTGGCAGCGAGAGCAGGATGCGTTCGCTGCGATGGCGGGCACGTGCCGCCGCGTATTGGGTTGCGATGCGACCGATGGATGAAAGGACCGACATGATGTTCTCTCCCTGGGTTGACGCCGGCATCATCGCGTCGGCATCCCAAGGACGTGGCAGGTTCAGGCGATCCGACAGAGCGCCGAACTTTTTGTTACGACTCCGAATTCGATCGAAGAAGCCTTCGTCGCTCAGGGCGGCGGCTATGCGACCTTAAGCGTTGGGATCGCTGAAACATCAACCTCGCGCTCGGCGTGCCAGGCATCGAAAGCCGCCTGCATCCGAAGCCAGATCGCGGCACCGTCGCCAAACATCTTCCCAAGGCGAGCGGCCACAGCCGGCGAAACCGGCTTCTTTTCGCGGATGATGTCATAAAGCTGTTGCCGGGAGATCCCGAGCAGATTTGCAATTTCCACCTTGGTCTTTCCGGTTGCCGGGATAATGTCCTCAAGCAGCGCTCCCGGGTGGGAGGGACAACGCTCGATCGGACGCATCGGCTCGTGCACGGTCATAAGTCGAACTTCTCCAATCTGGCCGCCTCAGTGGTATTGCTCGAAATCGACGCGGGCGGCGTCCTTACCGTCGAATTCAAATGTGATGCACCACGGGCCGTTGACATGGACCGTGTAGCGAATTGGATCGAAGCCTTTCAGCGGGTGGAAGTCGAAGCCGGGGAGGTTCATCTCCTCCGGCTTCTCCGAAGCTTCCAGGCGGTCAAGCCGGACCAGAATGCGCTTGTGCATTTTGGCGTCGATCTTACCGGTTTTTCCGGTTTGAAAGAGGTCCGACAGCTCCTTGTTCTTGAAGGACTTGATCATCGATCTATGTAAACAGGTTGCTTACACAGATCAAGATGTGTAAGCAAATAATTTACAGGCAAAACGAACCTGTCTCGCCGCTCAACCGCCGCCTTCCGCTACCTCAAGGAAAAAGCCCTCGGGGTCCTCGACCTCCGTCAGCTTTCGCTTCTCGATCAGCCAGAAACGGTTGCCGACGGCTCGGATGAAGGAGCGGTCGTGCGAGGCGAGCACGCAGCTTGCCTGGTGCTTGAGCAATTCCTCCTCCAGCGCTTCCTGGCCATCGATGTCGAGATGGTTGGTCGGCTCGTCGAGCAGATAGAAATTGGGATTGGCGAGCCTGAGCGCAAGCATCATCAGCCGTGCCTTCTGGCCGCCGGACAGCGCGCCGATCCTTTTCTCCTGCATCTCGATGACCACGCCGGCGCCGGCAAGCAACGAGCGGGCGCGTTGTTCGCCGACGTCGTAGCGGCGCGAAACCATCGCCAGCGGCGTGTCGTCGCCGCTGATGCCGGACAGCGCCTGGTCGCTGTAGCCGAGCACCGTCGACGGCGTCACCTTCACGTTCTGCACCGTGTCGGGCTCGGCGATGGCGCTGCGGATCAGGCTGACGAAGCGCGATTTGCCGACGCCATTGCGGCCGAGCAGCACGATACGGTCGCCCTGACAGATGTGACGCTTGCCGGTCTTGAACAGCAGCGTGCCATCGGGCGTTTCGACCACCGCGTCGTCGAGCGTGATCAGCACCTTGGCGTGGGTGCCGCGATTGGCCAGCCGGATCGCACCGGCCGATTTTTCGCGGTGCGCCGATACCGCCTCCTCTTCGAGTTTGTCCGCCCGTTCCCTGAGCTGCTTGGTTTTCACCGTCAAAAGGTCGCTGCCGGAATTGATGCCGATGTTGTTGAGCTTGGCGGCCTGCTTTCGCAGCTGCTGGGCGACCTTCATGTCGCGCTCGAATTTTCGCGCTGTCGAGGCGTCGACCTTGTCGAGCGCCTGTCTGGCGCGGGAGTAGGGCAGCGCAAACACCGGCGACTGTTCCGGGCGCAGGAACAGCGTCCGGTTGGTGGTGGCGTCGAGGAAGGCGCGGTCATGGCTGGCGATGACGACGGGCACTTCGCGCGGCAGCGCGTTCAGCCAGCTTTCCAGCTGGCTGATGCGGGCAAGGTCTAGATGATTGGTCGGCTCGTCGAGCAGCAGCACATCGGGATCGGTGACCCAGACGCGGGCGATCAGCGCCAGCCTCTGCCAGCCGCCGCTCAGCGCCTGCATTTCCCGCTCGCGCATCGCCTCAGGCACGTCGAGAGAATCCAGCACCACGTCGACGCGCCACATCTCGCTTTCGGCCTGCTCCGACGGCAAGGCGTCGGCCACCACCTCATGGAAGCTGCGGCTGAGAAGGGCAGGGGGAACCGACTGCTCGACATGGCCGACGCGCAAGCCGCGCGTGCGGGTGATGTCGCCAGAGGTCGGCTCCATCTCGCCGGTCAGGCATTTGAGCAAGGTCGACTTGCCGCGGCCGTTGGCGGCAACGATGCCGAGCCGGTCGCCACTGCCGATGGTGAGGTCGAGGTTTGCGAAGAGCGGCGCACTCATGGTGACGCCGAGGGATTTGAGGGTGATCAGGGCCATTGTGATTTCTCTGGTCTTGCCGGAACCAACTCCGGATGCACTTGACGGCGCGCGTGCTGGCCATCAGGCTCGGCGTTGCGGCACCACGAAGGGCAGACCAAAAAATCGAAGCGGGAAAAACCCGGACCGTCCCTGGTCAGCCCTGCAAGCTGGCTTGCAGGGCAGAAATCGGGCCACGCTGACGATGGTGATCAATAGACACGCAGCCCTCCTTTCAAGACGTTCGAGTGTGCGAAGCGATTACACCAAGGGCGGTGCGGATGGCAAGGCCGCCGCTTTCGCCCGGTGCGGGAACGGATCCAGCACCAATATGCAGCCACCGATGATTGCTACCGCGCCGAAGGCCTGGATGATGGTCAGCGACTCGCCGAGCATGACAGTGCCAACCAGCACGGCGATCGTGGTCACGGCGAATTCGACGCTGATCGCCCTGGTCGCGCCGATGCTGGCCACCAGCCGGAAGTAGACGACATAGGTCAGCGCGCTCATCACGCAAGCGAGAAGGGCGAGATAGAGGAAATCGACAGGGCGCGGCATGGCCGGCACCGGGACGGCCAGCAGCAGCGGCAGTGTCATCAGCCCGCCGAACAGAAAGGCGGCGCCGGTGAGTTCGAACGAGCCGGCCGAGCGCAGATGGCGATTGGCGTAGTTGCTGCCGAAGGCGGCGGAGAAGGAGCTGAACAGCGAGGCGGCGCAGCCGAATGCGAAGGACGGCGTGATCGGCACCGAAGGGAAGCCGACCAAGACCACGATGCCCGCAGCGCCGAGCAGCAAGCCGGCCAGCCCGCGAACGGTGATGCGCTCGAGCCCCCATAACTGGCCAAGGATCATCGAGAACAGCGGGATCGCGGCAACGAGAATGGCCGCCATCGCCGTGCCGATACGCGGCGTGGCGTAGGACAGGCCGATCAGCTGCGCCGCGACGGTCGTCGCGCCAACCATGGCGAAGTGCCGCCAGCCGGCGCTGAAATCGAGCCGTCGCCGCGTCGCCGCCGCCAGCAGGAAGAGCGTGATGCCGGCGATCAGCGAGCGCAAGGTCACCGCGCCGACCCAGCCGAATGCGTGTACCACCTTGAGCAGCACGAGGAACGACAGGCCCCAGGTGACGGCCAGGAAGGCGTAGGCTGCGATATCCTTGGGTTTCATTTCGCGCGGCTGCGTGAGGTTTAGGCGGGAGACGAGAGCCCCACGGCCGTATCGCTTCGGCCGGCGACTGACAAGGGAAGGCGCATGGTCCAGTCGGCCGGCAAAGGTGTTCGGCCATTTCCTGCTCGACCTCAACAAGGAATATGAACTAAGCGGCGGTCACCTGAGACCCCTGCCTGTGCCAATCAAAACCTGGTCAAACCGATTTTGGGCATCCCGGTAAACATAGTGTACGTCGTTCAGGTAGGGCACACCGATATCGTTGAGGTCCAGTGCGTCGACATAGGGCCATATGTCTACGACGGCATTCACCGTGGCGGTGACATTCGTCATCGGCTCAGCGAAGCAGGCTTTGAACTCTTTCTCATCAAGTCTGCGAACGACCACCATCACTTATTCTAGGTGATGGCGCTTGAAAATCGCAACCGATCGAAACGTAATGTTTACAGGCCGCTACTTCCCCGGCCTGCCCGTTTTCCCAGGCCGGCGCTTTTCGCGGCGGGCGTCGCCTGGGTCCTCGTAGGAGCCGATTCCGGCGCGCTGGCGGATGATTGGTTTGTCGTCGCGATCTGTCGCGCCTGTCCTACCGGCCCCCACGAGGGGGGAGATCGGCTGGGGCTTCGCCGGCACTTTTCCTTCGACCGGCTTTTCCGTGCGCCGCACGGTCATCTCGTCCAGAGAGTTCTTCTTGAACAGCGGCTTGACCGGCTCGCCCGGAATACCGAAGTCGGAACCGTGCGCTTCGGACGCCGACTGTTTCTTGAACAGCGAGCGTGACACCGCACCCGCGGGCGTCGGCATGTCGGTGCCGGGCCCCATATCGTCGATCGAGGGTTTGGCGAACAGCGGCTTCTTCACCGGCACGGCGCCGTCGGCGCCCATCTCGTCGAGATCAGGCTTGCGGAACAGGTTGGGCCGGGCAGCCCTGGCGGCCTCTTCGGCGGCGCGTGCTTCGTCGAGCTTGCGGAAACGTTCCTGTTCCTCAGCCGTGCGATGCTTGGCCACGCCCTCGTTGTGCTTGCCCTTTTCGCGGCCCGAGACCGGGCTTTCCATGTCGGCGTATTTGGCCAGCGGGTCGTCGGAAATCGACAGTTCCATCTCGCGCAGCCGCTTGATCTCATCGCGGATGCGGGCGGCCTTCTCGAAGTCGAGATTGGCGGCGGCGTCGCGCATCTGTTTTTCCATCGCGTCGAGATGCGCCTTGAGGTTGTTGCCCATCATGGCGCCGGCGCTGTCGGTGAACTGCGAGATGTCGGCGCGGACATGGTCCTTCTCGTAGACCGAGTCCAGAATGTCGGAGATGCGCGACTTGACCGATTCCGGCGTGATGCCGTTGGCGGCGTTCCACTCCATCTGCTTTTCGCGGCGGCGGTTGGTTTCGGCCATCGCCCGCTCCATCGAGCCGGTGACCTGGTCGGCATAGAGGATGACCTTGCCGTCGACGTTGCGGGCGGCGCGGCCGATGGTCTGGATGAGCGAGGTTTCGGAGCGCAAAAAACCTTCCTTGTCGGCATCGAGAATGGCGACGAAGCCGCATTCGGGAATATCCAGGCCTTCGCGCAAAAGGTTGATGCCGACCAGCACGTCGAAAGCGCCGAGGCGCAAGTCGCGCAGGATCTCGATGCGCTCCAGCGTGTCGATGTCGGAGTGCATGTAGCGCACGCGCACGCCCTGTTCGTGCAGATATTCGGTCAAATCCTCGGCCATGCGCTTGGTCAGCACCGTGACCAGCGTGCGGTAGCCGGCGGCCGTGGTCTCGCGGATCTCGCCGACGACATCGTCGACCTGGCTTTTCGCCGGGCGCACCTCGACCGGCGGGTCGATCAGGCCGGTCGGGCGGATGACCTGCTCGGCGAAGACGCCGCCGGACTGTTCCATTTCCCAGCCGCCCGGGGTCGCCGAAACGGCGACGGACAGCGGGCGCATGGCGTCCCATTCCTCGAAGCGCAGCGGCCGGTTGTCCATGCAGGAGGGCAGGCGGAAGCCATACTCGGCCAGCGTCGCCTTGCGCCGGAAGTCGCCGCGATACATGCCGCCGATCTGCGGCACGGTGACGTGGCTTTCGTCGATGAACACCAGTGCATTGTCCGGGATATACTCGAACAAGGTCGGCGGCGGGTCGCCCGGCTGGCGGCCGGTGAGATAACGCGAATAGTTCTCGATGCCGGCGCAGGAGCCGGTGGCTTCCAGCATTTCGAGGTCGAAGCGGGTGCGCTGCTCCAGCCGCTGCGCCTCCAGCAGGCGGCCGGCGCGCTCCAGTTCCACCAGCCGCTGCTTGAGCTCTTCCTTGATCGACTTGATCGCCTGGTTGAGCGTCGGGCGCGGCGTCACATAGTGCGAGTTGGCGTAGATCTTGACGCTTTTCAGCTCGCCGGTCTTCTGGCCGGTCAGCGGATCGAACTCGGTGATCTGCTCGATCTCGTCGCCGAACATCGAGATGCGCCAGGCGCGGTCCTCAAGGTGGGCCGGGAAGATCTCGATCGTGTCGCCGCGCACGCGGAACGAGCCGCGCACGAAATTGATGTCCTGGCGCTTGTATTGCTGGGCGACGAGGTCGGCGAGCAAAGCGCGCTGGTCGAGCCGGTCGCCGATCTGCATCTGGAAGGTCATCGCCGTATAGGTCTCGACCGAACCGATACCGTAGATGCAGGACACCGAGGCGACGATGATGACGTCGTCGCGCTCGAGCAGCGAGCGCGTCGCCGAGTGGCGCATGCGGTCGATCTGTTCGTTGATCGAGGATTCCTTCTCGATGAAGGTGTCGGTGCGCGGAACGTAGGCTTCCGGCTGGTAGTAGTCGTAATAGGAGACGAAATACTCCACCGCATTGTCGGGGAAGAATTTCTTGAACTCGGAATAGAGCTGCGCGGCCAGCGTCTTGTTGGGCGCCAGGATCAGGGCAGGGCGCTGCGTCTCCTCGATCACCTTGGCCATGGTGAAGGTTTTTCCCGAGCCGGTGACGCCGAGCAGCACCTGGGTGCGGTCGTTGTTGTCGACGCCTTCGACAAGGTCCTTGATGGCGGTCGGCTGGTCGCCGGCCGGCTCGAAGTCCGACACCATCTTGATGGCGATGCCGCCTTCCGACTTTTCCGGCCGGGCAGGGCGGTGCGGCGTCCACAGCACGCCATCCTTGTGCAGCGGATTGCCGGATTCGATCAGCGCCGAGAGCGCGGCGACCGTCGCGGTGACGCCGCTCGACGTCATCGTCTCGGCTTCTTCCAGCGAGATATCGAGGCCGGCGACCGGATTGAGGCCGGCCGCGGCGCGTTCGCGAGCGGTGGCCGCGCCGCCCATCGAGGTGCCGCGCGCCGTGCGCCCGGGCGCGGAGGAACGCTCGGGAACCTTCTTGGATGGTCTTGGCGCTTTGCCGCCGTCGCCCTTGCCAGCCTGGCGCCCTTCGCGCTCCGCCTCCTGCTCGATCTGTTCGGCCCAGTCGGCGATCGAACCGGTCAGCGGCGTGCCCGACAGTTCGGGCTGCGGCATCTCGGCAAAGCCACCTTTATGCAGCGGCTCGGAGGCGTCGAGGAAATCGGTCAGCGGGCTGCGCCGCTTCGGCGCGGCGCGATCGTCATTCGCCGTCGGCGGCGTTCTTTTATCGGGGGATTTGGCCATGCCCCGAATATGGGAGGTCTTGGCGAAAATGGAAAGAGCGCGATGCGGCTAGGCGCATGCCCCGATGCAGCTCCTGACAGCAGGCTGTCAGGAGGAGGCAGTTGCCGAGGGGCATCCGCCCGCGGTCAGGCGCCGCGGGCGTTGTCCGTCGCGACCTGGGTCGGCGATCCGTTGAGGCGCGGCACCACGACGAGGCGTGTGACCTTGCCTTTCTTGAAGGCGGCGAGGAAGCGGGAATAGTCCCTGAAGACCACGCAGCCATTGGACTCGGCGCGGCCGCCGCGCAGCATGTAGGTGTGGGCGAGCAGGCCGTTGCGGTTGTATTTGTTGCCACCGCCGACCGGAGTCAGGCGCAATGCCTCGACGCCATGGAAGCGCGATTCACGCAGCGACAGATTGTAGGTGTTGGGGGGCGTCGGGCCACGATCCTTCACATGGACATAGCGCGGCTGGTCGACCATGGCGCCGAGGCCGGAATGGGCCTCGAGCCGCTGGCCGTCCGGCATGTAGACGGTCTTGGCGCTGATGTCATAGACCGCGACGCCGTGGCCGGCTCCACTTCCGCCGCTCGGTCCGTTGAAGAGGTTCCTGAACGCCTGGCCAAGGCCGCCCGAAGGCGTGTCCGGCTTGGCATAGGCCAGCACATCGCCGCCGTCGCGGCCGGCCCGGGCCGGCCTTGCGGGCTGGGCCTGCTGGACCGGCTTTGCCTCCGGCGCCGGCTTTTGCTGCGCGATCTTGGGCTGAGCAATCTTGGGCTGCGGCGCCGGCTCATCCTGATCCACCACGGCCCTTGGCTGCCGCGGCGCGTCATATTGCGGGCGGCGGGTCGGCAGCGGCACGTCGTCGGTCAGCGCATCCGGCAGCGAGGCAGCGTCGCCGGGCTGTTGCGGCTGGGTCTCGGCAGGCGCAACCGCGACATCGGCAGAAGATTCGGTCATCGGCAGCGGAGAGGCAAATGCTTCGTCCTCGACGGGCAGCGACTGGACGAGGGCCAGCGCCAGCTGCGTGTTGTCAGGCGCCTGCGACTGGGCGAGGCCCATCGGCGCCGGCGCGGTCTGGACGACGGCGCCGGTATCGGCACGGGCAAAGCGTTCCGCCACCGGAGCCGGCATGTCGCTCGACAGGCTGGCCATCACCTGGACCGACGGAACCAGCGAGGCCTCGGTAATCTGCGGCGCGGCCGTGGAAATCACCGGGCGGGCGTCGGCCGTGGCGACGGGCTTGCCGGCGCCGGCAAAGGCGGCGGCGAGCTTGGTCGGCGACAGCGACGCCTCCATGCGGTCGAAGCGTTCCTGCGCCTTCGACTTCAAGATTGGCTGTTCCGGCCTTGCGTGGGCCGCGAGGCGCGCGGATTTCTCACCCAGCGGGCTCACACGGGCCAGCTTGAAGCAGGTGGCGCCGCATTGCACGGCATGGTCATGCAAGGCCTGGCTGCCGCCATGGGCATTGGCCAGCACGAACGGCGCCGAAGACCTCAGGAAATGCTGTTTCAGCGGATCGGCCATCGCCAGCGAGCCCGGCATGGCCAGCGTCTGAGGCAGGCCGCTCGATGTCGCCGACAGCGACGCACCGACGGAGCTGAGGCCGGCCATGGTGCCGATCAGCCAGAGGCCGACGGCGGCGCTGGCACCGGGGACCGCGACCCAGCGGACGATCCGTTTCGGATTGAAGGAAGGGGTGCGCTGCGCATCGACGAACTCGCCGCCCTCGCGCTGGTCCCGGATTATTTTGTGTTTACTCGACAACGCCATGCAACCAATCTCGCTCCAATCGGTTTTCCCCGTACGTGGCCTTGTCAGCCGCGACGACCATTCTGCGAGTGATCCCAGGGTGGTCCCCGACGCGTTTGCCGCGCCTGTCGTTGATTGCCGATTGCTTCAAAATATGGACAAAGTTGGTTAACCAATCCCTCTCAAAACCAACCGAGAGACGTGGACTTTGTGCCAAAAAAGGCTCGTCCACGATCATGCACGCGGTATTTCAGCCCTTCCGATGCAGGTTTGCTGCCTGTTTTTGGCGACCGAGTCAAGCAAAACAGCCATTGCTAATATAAGGCAAGGTCGCTCCGGCGGGCCCTGCGGCAATGCGGCGTGCCGTTACACGGCCCTGAAAAAGCCGATGGCATCGGCGAAACTGTTGCCCGCTTGCCACATTTTTTCGGCCCGCACGGTCGTCCCCCGACGCCCATTGACTCGTTTTGGGAGGCGGTGCAATCGGGTTGAAGTGCTTGGTTTTGGGGTGGCAAAGGCCACTTTTGGAGGCTTTTTCCATGAAGCGTCGAGATTTCTTGACGCTGTCGGCGGGTGCGGCGGCGTTCTCCATTCTTCCGGCCGCGGTCAGGGCCAACGTGCCCGTGCCCTACGACCGCAACGCCGAAGTGCCGATCAACGACAAGAAATCGTTCATTGACTGGATGGTGGCCAATCGCGGCGAGGATCCGAAGCTTTTGGCGCAGCGATTCGATCGCTTCCAGATCATGGTCTACAACAAGGACGTGCTGGACGACCGCAACAAGCGCGCCTTCCTTTTGACACCGCGTGAGGAATTCGTGCTGCCGCAGAATGTGGGGCGCGCCTATGACCATGCCTTCCTCGACATCGGCTATGGCGTGACGATTTCGGGTCCGCACCTCGTCGGGCGGATGACGACGTCGATCGACGTGCAATTCGGCGAGGCCGTGCTCGAGATCGGCACCGGCTCGGGCTACCAGTCGGCCTATCTCGCCAACCTCACCGACAAGGTGCACACGATCGAGATCATCAATCCGCTGGCGCAGCGCACGCGGCGCACCTATGACGGGCTGGTCGAGCGCGGCTACAGTGAGTTCGGTTCGGTCACCAGCCGCAATGCCGACGGCTATTATGGCTGGGAAAGCGTCGGCCCGTTCGACAAGATCATCGTCACCTGCGGCATCGACCACATCCCGCCGTCGCTGCTGCAGCAGCTGAAGCCCAACGGCGTGATGGTCATTCCGGTCGGCCCGCCGGGCGCGCAGCACGTGCTCAAGGTGACCAAGCAGCAGCTCGCCGACGGCACGTTCAACATCGTCCGCTCGGACATCTACAATGGCAAGGTGGTGCCATTCGTGCCGTTCACGAAGCTCGAGGGCGACCAGATCGTCGGCACGCACAACGGCTGAGCATTTGCGGCATCAAGGGACCTGAATGGCAGCCGTTGCATCGAATTCCCGCCTGAGCATCCCTTCCCTGGAGGCGCCACGGCCGGCGCACTACCTCGCGGTCGGGCTGGTCGCCGGCGCCATCATCGCCCTGCAGATCGCCGTCATGCGGGTGTTCGCGGTCGGCAGCTGGTCGCATTTCGGCTCGCTGGTGGTCAGCCTCGCCATGCTCGGCTTTTCGCTGTCCAGCGTCGTCATCTTCGCCGGCAAGGGCTGGTTCGACCGCCATTGGCAAGGGGCCGCCACTGCGGCCCTGCTGCTCATCGGCCCGCTCGCCGTCGGCTCCAACCTGGTTGCCCAGACGGTACCGTTCAACGCCATCTTCCTGGTGTCCGATCCGGCGCAGAAATGGCGGCTGCTCGCCAATTTCCTGCTCTATCTCCTGCCGTTCCTGGCCGGCGCGTTCTTCCTCGGCATCGTCTTCCTGAAAAGCCGCATGGCCTTCGGCCGCGTCTATTTCGCCGACCTCACCGGTTCGGGGCTTGCCGGCCTCGCCGTGCTGGTCTCGCTCTATCTGTTCGCGCCGGAAACCATCATCGTCGTGCCGCTGCTTTTGTGGGCCGCCGGTTCGCTGCTGTGGTTTGTTGCTTTCGGCGCCTGGAAGAGCGTCGTCGCCGGCGTCGTGGTCGCGGCGCTGTCGATATCAGGCTATCTCATGCTGCCCAGCCTGCTCGGCATACCCGACATAGCCGTATCGCAATACAAGGGCGTCGCCTATGCCCGCAATTTTCCGGACGGCAAGCGCATCTACCGCAGCGTCTCGCCCTTCGGCGATCTGCAGGTCTATGCCAGCTCCTACATGCATTTCGCGCCGGGCCTGAGCGACAATGCCGCCTTCGGCATGCCTGAAGTGCCGGCCAACACCTATGTCGGCATGTATCGCGACGGCGACGGGCCTGAAGGTATCATGCGCAACCTGGCGCCGGCCGAGCAGGTCTATTTCCGCTATCTGCCGATGCACTATCCCTATGTCATCAAGGATAAGCCCAAAACCTTCGTCGTGCAGTTCGGCGGCGGCATCTCTACGCAGGCGGCGCTCAATGCCGATTCGACCTCGGTGACCGTCGCCGAGAGCAATCCGATGACATTGCGGGCGTTCCGCGACCCTGTGCTGAAGGATGTCACCGGCGACATCCTGGCCGAGCCGCGGCTCAAGGTCATCGACTATGATGGGCGGCTGTTCCTGGCCAACACGACGGAGCGCTACGACGTTATCGACCTCAGCCTCGCCGACAGTGTCGGCCTGTCCAATCCCGGCGGCTTCGCCATCTCGGAAAAATACGCCTACACGCGCGAAGCGATGCTTAGCTACATGCACGCGCTGGCCGATGGCGGCGTGCTGTCGATCACCTTGTGGAACAAGGAAGAGCCGCCGAAATCGGTTCTGAAGCTCTATTCGACCGTCGCCGAGGCGGCGAGGACCTTCGACAGCCAGGGCGCCGCCAACGACATCTTCGCGGTCTCGAGTTACCTCTCGACCACGACCGTGCTGTTCAAGCGCGGCGGCTTTACCGAGGCCGAAATCAAGACGCTGCGCGACTACACCAAGTCGATGTCCTGGGAGGAGGTCTACTATCCAGGAATGACCTATGACGGTTCGGGCGCACAAAAGGTGCTCGACGATTATCGCGCCTCGATCTTCGGCAGCGGACAGGACGCGACACTGACGCAGCAGCCGGCCGCCGGCGCGACCGCGCCTGCCGACCCGACCGCGCCGGCAAATCCCGATTGCGACCCGACGGCGCCGGCCGATCCGACGCTCGACGCCTGTGCGGGGGCCGGCGGCGATGCCGGCCCGCAAGTGCTGCCGGCGACGGAACTGCAGCGCATGAGCTGGCACGCGCTTTTGACCGGCGGCTGGGAAAAACTTGCCGGCGACTACGTCTTCGACACCCGGGCGCTGAGCAACGACCAGCCCTATTTCGCCGCCTATGTGAAGGTCGCCGATTTGCCGCGCACGCTCGACCGGCTCGACCTGTTCCAGGACGATTGGGGCTATCTCTTGATCTGGGCGACGCTCGGCATCGCCTGCATCACGGCGGCATCACTGGTGCTGCTGCCGGTCATCTTCGGCTGGCGCATCGTGTTCTCGCGCTCGCGCGGCAAGCTCGGCACCGTCCTCTATTTCGCCTGTCTCGGCCTCGGCTACATCATGGTCGAGGTCGGGCTGATCAGCCGCTTTACGGTGGCGCTCGCCAACCCGACCGTGTCGGCCTCGGTGCTGATCTCCTCGATGCTGGTGTTTTCCGGGCTCGGCAGCCTGTTTGCCGAGCGCATCTTCGACCGCGCCAGGACGCTGCTGCCGATCGTGCTGCTGGCGGTCTGCGGGCTGCTGCTCGCCTATGGCTTCTATCTGTCGCCGGTGCTCGACCGGATCGGCGCCTATCCCTATGCGGTGCGCCTGCTGCTCTGCTTCCTTTTGGTGTCGCCGCCGGCCTTCCTGATGGGCATGCCGATGGCCACCGCCATGACCTGGCTGGCGCGGCTCGGCAAGGAGCATCTTTTCGTCTGGGCCTGGGGCATCAATGGCTGTTTCTCGGTCATCGGCTCGGCCGCCGTGCCGATCGTCGCCACCAGCTTTGGCTTAAGCGCCGTCCTGCAATGGGCGGCGATCGCCTATCTCATCGCCATCCCGGCCTTCTTCGCCGTCCTGTTGCCGTCGAAGGCGCCGTCCATCCGGCTGGTGGCGGCCTGATGCCGGACCGGCGCGCCATCGTCGCCGGATTGCTGGCCACGGCGGTGTTTCCGGTGGCGAGCCAGGGGGCGCGCTTGCGCAAGGCCATATCCACCATCGTGCCGTTCAAGGCGTCGCCCTTTCCCTACCGTGGCAAGCTGCCCGACGGCTCCGCGCCGTTTCTCGACGTCACGGCGGCGGACGGACGGCGTGGCCACACCTCGCCGCGCGGCGGCATCTATTGGGAAGACGAGACCTATTCCGACCGCTCGACGCTGCTGGCGGTGCCGAAAGGGTTCGATCCGGCCAAGCCGGCGGTCATCGTGGTGTTCTTCCACGGCAATGGCGCCACCTTGCAGCGCGATGTGGTCGGCCGCCAGCGTGTCGTCGCGCAGGTCGAGGCGTCCGGCCTCAACGCCGTTCTGGTGGCGCCGCAATTCGCCAGCAATGCGCAGGATTCCAGCGCCGGCAATTTCTGGACGCCGGGCTATTTTGCCGGGTTCATGGCCGAGGCGGCGCAAGGCCTGGCCAAACTGACCGGCGCCAAGGCGATAAAATTCGACACCATGCCGGTGGTGCTGGCGGCGTATAGCGGCGGCTACAACCCGGCCGCCTTCATTTTGAGGAACGGCGACATCGGCGGCCGCCTGCTCGGCGTCATCCTGCTCGACGCGGTCTTCGACGATGCCGACATCTTCGCCAGCTGGATCACGCAGCACCGGAAGGGTTTCTTCGTCAGCGCCTATGGCAAGTCCTCGGCCTCCGGCAATGCCGAGATCAGGCAGTTGCTGGCGGGCCAGGGCATCGACGCTAGCACCGATCCGCCGCGTCGGCTCGAAGCCGGAACCATCGCCTTGCTCGCCTCCGATGCCGCCCATGACACGTTCGTCACCCGCGCCTTCGTCGGCAATCCGCTGCAGTGGCTGCTTGGCCGGCTGCACGGGTTTCCGCGCTAAGGCTTTTGGTACTCCAGTCCAAGTCCCCGTTCATGCTTCTGACCGCCATCGTCATCGCCCAGCTGTTGGACCCGCTCAGGATCCTGCTGGTCGGGATCGCCTATTTCCTGAGCCGGCCGATCAAATGGGCGGGCGTGGCCTGGCTTGGATTGTGCGCGGCGATTGTCGTCATCGCCGCTGGATTTCCGTTCGTTGTCCTTGGCCAATCCGGCGACATCGCCTGGACGACCGCGGCGATCGGCGTGATATCGAACGCACTGATAGCCGCCGCCATGGCCGGGCTGCTGCGGCTCCAGCGATGGCTTTTCCAACTCTTTGTTTGACACAATTCCCGCGGGAAAACCGTTTCACGATTTTCCCGGAATTGCTGGCGCGGTTCCGGTGGATATTGGATACTTCTCCCGCGCCCAGCGAGGGTAGGGACCCAGGTTCTGATAGGCCGCTCAGTTGAACCACAGCGCGAACGTCAAAAACCCGCCGCTGCCGAATTCGCGCTGGATCTGGTCGAAATCCTCGCTGGTCAGGATCCTGCCGCTTTCGAGATAAGGCGCGATTCCAGGGCCGGTGATCGACAGCACCAGGTCGAAGGGCTTCGGCTCGTCGAAGAAGCGCTTCATGTTGATGCCCTTGCCGGCGATGCGGAAATGCGGCAGCAGCGCGCGGCCCTCGAGCAGGTCCTCGGCCATGGTCAAGGTGGCGAGCCAGGCCTGAACCTGCTCCTCGCCGACGTCGAGGCCGGTCAGCGGGTTCTCGCCCTTCTGCTGTGGCCCAGGCAGCCATTCGCGGTCATTGTCAGTCTCGGCGCGGATCGCCTTCCAGTCCTCGCGCGACAGCCGGATCATTTCGAGCAATTCCCGGCGGGCTGCCTTGCGGCGCTCCGGTTCGACCACCGGCCAGTTGATCATGTGCACCATCGAGATGAAATCGGCGATGCGCCATTCCGAGGCGAACATGCTCGAGCCCATCTCGCTGGGGGGCGGCACGAGAATATCCTGCAAGGGCAGCTTGGCGCGCGGGAACAGCATGTGGAAGGAGCCATCGAAAGTGGTTCTGAAATCATGCGCCAGCCAGAAATCGGCCTGCGCCGTCAGGAACTCGGCATAGCCCTGCAGCCAATAGCCGTCGGCGCGGTCGAAGCGGAAGGTCAGCGCCGGTGCGGTATCGCCCTGCGAAAGGCCACCGTGCGACAGCGCGGCCATGATGGCCGCCATGCTTTCGTCCGGCGCGATCGTGCCGTCCTCGTTGAGGTCGATGCCGACATGGGTGAGGTCGATGACCATGCCGATATCGGCATCGGCCGGCACCGAGCCCAGGGTCGCGGCGGATTTTGCCAACCTGTCGCGGAAGGCCGCCAATATGGCGCGGAACTCTTCGTAGGTCAGCGGCTCGGGATTGGGATTGGAGGGCACCGGCAGCTGCATCAGCGGCAGCATGAAGGATTGCGGGCTTTCGAAGCCGTGGCGGTGCAGGCCGCTGGCGAGCAGTTCAAGTGCGGTGAAGAACTCACCGGCGCCGGCGGCATAGGCCGATGCCGGATCTTTCGGTGCGGCCGCCTCCAGCGTCGACAGGGCGCTGTCGCGCGCGGCCACGGTCTTAGCCTCGAAAAGCGCGGTTGCCCCTTCGGGCACGGCGGCGTGCGCCGAAGACAGCGGCACAAGCAGAATGAATGCGGATGCCATCAGGCTTGCTATTCGTGTCATCTTTCCCTCCCAAGCATTTGCCGCCGACGACCATACACAGATTTGCGGCTATTTGCGGTGTCGCGCCCGTCAGTGCCGATGTGCTGTCCACATCGTTGATTGACGACGGCTTCAACCCGCCCACGGGACAGTCTAAACAAGGCAAACGATTGGGCATTGCGTGTCGAACTATCCGCTTTCCTACAAACTGTCCTGGCTGCCGCGTTTCCTTAAGCCGTCGCTTGGCGGCGACGGCAATGGGTTTGCGCCGATGGCGGGGATGTTGATGGAGCCGCCGCCAAGGCGGACGGTGCGGCTTGCCTTCATCGGCGACATCTCGGCCGTGGCCAACGGCAGCACGCCGGATTTCGATCCGGCGATCAAGGCGCTGCTTGGCTCCGCCGATCTGGTGATCGGCAATTGCGAAAGCCCTGTCGTGGACAGGCCGAGCGCGGTGCTGGGCACAAGGCTCGGCACGCACCATGCGATGAGCGAGCGGTTTCTGGCAGAGGCGCTCGCCGCGGCCGGTCTTGCGCGCGAAAAGCTGGTGCTGTCGCTGGCCAACAACCATGCGCTCGACCAGGGCGTCGCCGGTTTCGACGAGACGGTGGCGGCGCTGAAGCGGCTCGGTATCGGCAGCATAGGCCTTGCCGCCGATGGCCCGGTGCAGCCGATCAAAGTCGGGCTGCTGAATGTCGGCTTCGCGGCCTTCACGCTGTGGCGCAATGCAGATGAGAGCCTGTTTGCAGGGCGTGTGTCGATGGGCAGTGATCCGGCCGGCTGGCGGCGCGGGTTCGATCTTCTTTGCGCCGTGCCGCATTGGGACTGGGAGTTCCGGCACTTTCCGCGCGCCGGGACGCGTGCATTGGCCAGGCGCCTGGCCGGGCAGGGCGTCGGCCTGATCGCCGGCCATCACGCGCATGTGGTGCAACCGGTGGAGCTGATCGGCGAGACCGTCGTCGCCTATGGGCTCGGCGATTTCCTCGGCACCGCCCTGGCGCGACAGCCATGGCCGGGGCGCATTGGTGGGATTTTCGTTGTGGATGTCAGTGCGGATGTCGAGACGCGCGGTGCGATTGCGGCCTACCGGATGCATCCGTTCGTGCGGCTGCGGGGCAGCGGCCATGAGCGGCTCGTGCCGGTGGAAGGGTTGGAGGGCGCGATGAGGGAAAGGGTCGAGAGGCGGTTGGGCGCGATCTTTCCTTCTCCCCTTGTGGGAGAAGGTGGATCGGCGCGTTAGCGCCGAGACGGTTGAGGGGTGGGTGACGAAGCGCCGTCGGCGTCAAGCTGGAACACCCCTCATCCGACCGAGCTTCGCTCGGCCACCTTCTCCCACAAGGGGAGAAGGGATCACCGCTTCATCCGTCTGGCGCCGCTCCTGCAAAACCAGCTATCATGATCGTAGTCAGGCTTGCGGGGGGTGGTGGTGGAAGCAGCGGATTTCATGCCTGATGAGACTGTCATCGCCGGCATCCGGAAGAACATCGAGGCCTATGAGGCGGCGCGGGCCTCGGCGGTGCGGCAGGTGCGCTGGCGGGTGCCGCTGTTCGTCGGGCTGGTGCTGGTGGCCGTGGCGGCGATCGCCTGGCTGTTCAACAAGGTCGCCGACCCCAACGAGCAATGGTTCTCGACGCCGCATGTGTTCCTCTATTGCATCGGCTTTGCCGCTTCGATCCTGCTGTATTTCCAGGCCATGAAGCCGGCGACGCGGCTGCAGCAATCGTTCCGCGACACGCTGCTGCCGATCATCTTCGGCTTCATCCGCGACATCAGTTATCAGCATGGCGGCAGGCCGAACTCGTTCGACCGGCTGCCGCGCGAGGCGGTCGGGCCCTTCAACCGGCAAGCCTTCGACGATGTCGTGTCCGGCCGCTACGAAGGGTTTCCGTTCGAGCTCTACGAGGCCGAATTGCGCGAAGGTACCGGCAAGGGCTCATCGATGGCGTTCAAGGGCGTCATCGTCGCTTTCGAGGCCGTCGAGCCGTTCCCGGGGATCCTGGTGGCGACGCGGCGGACCAATGCGGTCGTCGGCTTTTTCCGCGGCCTGTTCGGCTCCAAGCTGCAGGAGCTGTCATCGGGCGAACCATTGCTCGACGCGGCCTACGAATTCCGCACCGACAATGTCGAGGCGGCGCGGCCGCTGGTGACCGGCCGGCTGGCGCAGGCGCTGAAATGGCTCGGCGAAACCTGGCCGGACGATCCGGCCCGCGTCGCCCTCAACGGCGGCGATGGGTTCCTGCTGTTGCCGCAGGCAAAGAATTTCTTCGAGCTGCCGGAGATTTCGGCGCCGCTCGACTACACCAGGCATGTCGCGCCGATGATCTCCGACATGGGCGCCATGCTGGCGACGGCCGCATTGGTGCGCAAGATCGGCGCGAAGGACGAGATGGGTTGATCGCCGTCAGCAGTCGAAGCCATATTGTTCGCGCATGGCGTCTGCTTCTTCTTTGGACATTTTCTTGAACATCACGCAGACGGTGAAGCTGCCAACTTGACGTCCACCGCTTCTGTATCCCCAGTCGGAAATGTCGTCCCTGGTGAATTCTATGGCCTGGCCGAGGACGACATTGTGCACCCCCTCCGGCTGGTTTGCCAGGATGCCGACAAATCCGGCCCCGATGCGGCTGAACGGGATGACCCAGAAATGTTCGGTGACGTGTCCATCCCGCACCTTAACCTTCAGTTTGAACGTGTCTGTCCCAGGGGGAGGAGCCTCGGACAAGGCCAGGAATTCATCCAGTCTGCTGCGCGCCTTCGCGGTAGCCAGAGCCATATTGGGATCGTCGGGAGTAACGATGACGGTTTTGTCGCCCGGATCCAGGCCTTGTGCGCCGGCCAATCCCGGCGCAAACGCCAGCATCAGGGATATCATGGTCCGGACTGCAAGTTTCATCGTGTCCCCCGTCGCGACGGTTGAAATCATCGCGCATTCATTTCGGATTTGCAACCACAGCGCGAGTTTCATCCGCCTTTTTGAGATCGCGGTTGAGCTGATCCATGCAACAAAACTTGTATCAACCGAAGATCAGCAGGCTGTTTCGTGATGCAATCCGGGGCGGATTATGGCGGCTGCGTGATGGCCGCGAGGCGCCCGCTGCAATGGCCTAAACGATTCTTTTCGTGGACGAACGGCGCGCGTCGAAGCAAACGATAAGGCAGGAAACTGCGTCAGCCGCAAGCAATGTGTCAGAATTAAGCCTATGATTTCCTTTGCGAAAAGTCACTCAACGTGATTTGCGGCCAGCAGGCTTTCAGGCCCAGTGTCGGCTCGTTCGGTGCTGTCGTTGCGCAAGGCGGCAGCCCGGAAAAGTGAAACAGCACGGAGTGCTATCGATGAAGAAGACCCTCGCAACCACCGCCGCTCTGCTCGCCTTCCTCGGTACGGCCTATGCCGCGTCCGTTCAGGGCACCATCCAGGCGGTCGATCCGACGACCAAGTCGATTACACTCGACGACGGCAAGATCTATCAGCTGTCGCCGGAAGCGAAGATCGGCAAACTCAAGGTCGGCGCCAAGGTGGCGGTAACCGTCGATGACAAGACCGGCATGGTGACGTCGGTCAAGAAGGCTTCGTAGCCGCGAGCGTCATGCGTCGGCAGACCTGCTGACCGTACTTTTCAGACCCTGCTCCAATGTTGGCCGGTTCCTTCGGGGATCGGCCATTTTCATGCTCCTGTTCACTCATGCCAGGCCACTGAGGTGGCGGAACGCTGCCCCGGTAGCGGCCCCTATGGTTTTCGCCGAAGAGCCGCGCTATCCCTTGGCCAACGGGGGATCTGCATGGCTGACGAACAGAAGGGGTTTCGCCTATCGCGCCGGCTGGTGCTCGGTGCGGCTGTCGTCGGCGGCGCGGTGCTGTGGGGCGGAACCACAATGGCGCGGCTGGCGCGCGGGCCTTCAGGGCCGAAGAATGCCGGACGCATCGCCGACATCGATGGCATTGCCCTGCCGCTGAAACCGATTGCCAGTCCGCCAGCCTTTGAGCCTTCGCTACCCTGGTCGGCCAAGGGCGGCGACATGAACGATGCCAGCGGCCTGTCGCGGACGCCGGTCTATGGCGTGGTCGAGGTCAGCGAGGAGGACCATATCGCCAGGGCGTTGGCCTTCGCCCGCGCCAACGGGTTGAAAGTGTCGCTGGCCGCCATCCGCCATTCGATGGGCGGCCATGCCTTCGACGACAATGCGCTGGTGCTCGACCTCAAGAAATTCAACAAGGTCAGCGTCGACGCGGCGGCCAGGACCATGACGCTGAAGCCGGGCGCGCGCTGGCACGACATCCAGAACATGCTGCATCCGCGCTTCGCGGTGAAGGCGATGCAGTCGACCGACATTTTTTCGGTCGGCGGCTCGCTGTCGGTCAACGCGCATGGCATGGACCATCAGGCCGGTTCGGTTGCCGGCTCGATCCGCTCGATGCGGGTGATGCTGGCCGATGGGTCGGTGACCACCTGCTCTGCCACGCAGAACAGCGACCTGTTCCGCCATGTCGTCGGCGGCTACGGCCTGTTCGGCGTGGTGGTGGAGGCAACGCTCGATATCGTCGACAACGCCGTCTACCGCACCTCGCGCGAAATCATCAAATCGGACGATTTCCCAAAGTTCTTCGCCGAGGTGCTGGAGCCGAACAAGGATATCGGCCTGTTCTACGGCCATCTGTCGACGGCGCCGGGCAATTTCCTCGAGGACATGATCGTCTATCGCTACGACAAGGTGGCCGAAGAGCCGCCGGCCGACCAGCCCGATATCGGCGAGCCGGGCTCGGTCGGACTGAAGCGGGTGATCATCAACCTGGCGAAATGGGGCAGCCTGTTCCAGGAGCTGAAGTGGTTCACCGAGAAGACGCTGGAGCCGAAATTCGAGAGCTGCACGGTGGCGCGCACGGCAGCCATGGCGCAAGGCGAGGCGTGCCTCGTCACCCGCAACAACCCGATGCATGATTCGGTGCCGTATCTGTTCAACGATCTGACCGACGAAACCGACATACTGCACGAATATTTTATTCCACGGGCTGCGTATAATCCGTTCATCACCGAAGCGCGCGAGATCCTGCGCCATCAGTCCCTGCCGGTGCTCAACGCCTCGGTGCGCATCGTCCACAAGGAGGATGTGGCGCTGACCTACGCGCCGGAGCCGGCCTATTCGCTGGTGCTCTACATCAACCAGCCGACCGATGCCGACGGCAATGCGAGGATGCGGGCGCTGACGCGGGCGCTGATCGACGTGACGATCAAGCATGGCGGGCGCTTCTTCCTGCCCTACCAGCTGCATTACACGGCCAAGGAATTGCAGGCCTGCTATCCCGAGCTGCCGGCCTTCCTGGCGGCGAAACGGCACTATGACCCTACGGAACTGTTTTCCTCGACCTTCTACCGTGGCATCAAGGCGCTGAGCGGGGTTGCATAAGCAGGAGAATAGTCGATGCGCATGGTATCAGCGGCAGCCCTCACTCTCATCGCGCTGTGCGCTGGACCGGCCGGAGCCGAGGACCTCAAGGCGTTCAAGCTGACCATCGACGGCGTGGCGGTCGATATCGACCCCGGCGAGAGCAGGACCATCACGCTGCCCGGCGGTAAGCAGAGCAAGGTGACGCTCGAGCGCAACGACTTCGCCACCTTTTCGGGCGACAGTTTCTCCTTCGTCCATCCGAGCGGCATTTCGGTGACCAAGACCGATCTCGGCGAGAACATCACGCAATATCTGATGGCTTCGGCGCTTGGCACGATCGTCGTCGTGCAGGAATATGGCAAGATGAACCCGGTGTCGCTCAACCAACTGATGCTGCAGGAGATGACCAGGGAATCGGTGCAGGCCGGCGCGGCGCTGACGCAGCAGCCGACAACGCGCAAGCTCGCCGACGGCAAGGAGTTGACCGGCATCCGCGCCGAGGTGAAGACGCGCACCGACACCGCGTATTTCGAGATCGTCGGCTACGGCCTCGCCGATCAGGGGCTGTTGTTCGTCACGCGCGTCGGCAGCGAGGACCTGGCCACCGAACAGCCGCTGATCGATAAATTCTGGGAGAGCCTGAAGGTCAAGATGTAAATCTCTCCCTTATGCATGTCGTTGTCGCAAAACCGCTGCGCACTTTTGGGCGACATGCATTGACTACAGCCCCGTCGGCACCAGGCCGGCCAGCCAGTTCACGGAGCGTTTTGCGGCATCAGCCGTCGCGGAAGCCGCACGGCCAAGATCGGTCTTGACCACGGCATAGCCGTTCTTCGTGCGATAGAGCACGCCGGTTCCGCCATCGACCATCTGTTCGTAGGCGACGGGCCGGGCAGCGTCCGCGTCGACGGTCGTCGTCGGCGAGCCGACGGGCACGCTCGGCCGATGGCTCAGTTCCGGCGGCAGCGGGCTTTCCGTCCGCACGACCCTGCTGGCGGGCTTGAGTTCGGGGCGCGATGCGGTGGCGGCCAGTTGCGAGGAGGATGATGAACCCTTGGTGCGGCAGATGCCGGACACCAGCGGATAGTCGAAATTGCGCTGGTGCAGGATCTGGCTCTTCATCGCGGCCTCGCACTCGGCGATGGTCGACCACTTGGCCGGCGTCTCGCCGATATATTCGCACAATTTGGCGTCACAGTCGCAGCCGACAATGGTCATGGCGACAAGGGCGGTCTTGATCACGGTCTTGTCCCTTCGAGAGGTGCATGTCGCCCGTCAGGCAACATGCACCGTTCCATCGCGCGCGAACAAGGCGGGATTTGGCCCCGATTGTGAAATGAGCATGGCGGCAGTCTGATCCTTGCCGGGCGTGGCCGAAAGGCCTCAATAATCGTAGACGTGTTCAAGCTTGGCGCCTGCTTTCATCAGCGACGGCAGCACCAGATGCAGCTTGCGCACGGCCACGACCATGCCGGTGCGGCGCGTCGAAGGATCCGCCGGCAGCGGATAGCTGAACAGGATGCGCATGCCTTCGGGAACAGCGATCGAGTCGGTCGACAGCATGGTGACCATGATCTCGTCATTGCCGCCGATCTCGACGAAGGAGACGCCCTTGTCGATCAGCCGCGGGATCATGTCGGTGAAGACCTGATAGCGCCTGGTGACGAAGACGGTGCCGTCGGCACCGTAGTCGCGCTCCAGCAATGTGTCCGGCTCGTTGCGGGTGGCTTCGCCGACCGGGCCCTTGGCCCAGACATGGACATCGAGGAAGGCCGGGTCGGAGGTCGCGGCAAGTGCCTTTTTGATCAGGTCGGCATAGCCCTGCTTGATGGTGTCGGCGAGGCCGAAGGCAAGCTTGCGTTCGCTGGTGCGGACGGAGCTGTCGCCTGGCGCCGGCTGCACGGCAAACAGGCCGGCGCGCTTTTCGGCATAGGCGAACTGGTACCACGGCACCTGGTCGAGGAAGGCGGCGTAGTCCGCCGCCACCTTGGCCTGGTAGATGTCGGCGGCGGTGCGCTTGGCCGATGTCGCCTCGGTGACGCGGCCGACCGTGTTCTCATAGGCCCATTGCAATATATGCTCAATTGAGTGGCTGGTGCCGATGATGACCAGCATCTGGTGGTTGGCATAGTTGAACTTGTAGGGGGAACTGGCGCGGATCACCGTCACATAATCCTGCCAGAAGCGGCCGACATAGGACCAGTAGGGAAAGCCGCTCGGCTGGTCCTTGGCGACGAAGCCGGCATATTCGCGCGCGGCGTAGACGATCGCCCATTCGGGGTAGGTGAGGAAGGTCGATTCCTCCGGCCGTTGGTAGCCGGGAATTTCGGCGCGGACCTTGTCGGCCAGCGCCTTGGGCGGCGCGCCATCGGTAATGCCTGGCAACGGCGTCTTGTCGGGCGCCGGCGTCGTCAGGAAACCGTAGCTCAGCCCGACGACCGGGATGAGGATGATGATGACGATCAGCCAGATGATCGTCTTGATGATGCGCTTCAGCCATCGGAACAGCAACATGGCCGGTCAGGCCGTGGCGAAGTGGTCGTGTATGCGCTTCGACAGCCAGAAGCCGACATAGACGGCGAAGCCGCCAATGACGATGTGCGGCAGGTTGGCGAAGAAGCGGGCGGGGAACTCGATGTCGTTGAGGGAGCGGAAACCGTTGATGAAGATGCCGGCATCGAGGCAGCCGGAGCCGGTGATCAGCCCGAGCACGCCGTCGAACAGATAGACCGAGCCGAACAGCTTGAAATAGAACACCGCCTGGCGGTGCGAGATGAAGGCGGCGGCCAGCGCCCAGACGCCGGAGAAGGCGTGCAGCAGGTCGTCGTACCATTGCAATGAGAACAAGCCGAACAGATTGCCATTGGCATCGTTGAACGCCGGTATGTAGCCGATGGCGACGACGGCGAAGAACAGGAAAGCATAGGCAACGGCCAGCTTCTGGATCAGCGTCATGAAGTATCCCCCTTCAATCGACGTCGAACGTTAGCTGATTTTGCCGCCGGTTGCAGCCCCAAGCGGAAACACCGTAAAAATTGTGCGGGATGGAAAAACGACAGTCGGCGCTGGGATTTCTCCCAGCGCCTCCCTGTCAGATCAGGACACGGTCGCGGCAGCAACTTCCGTAAAGTCGTCGCGCCATGCCGGCCTTGATTTTGACGGTCCTGCCAGCCACCACCCCAAGGCAGTGTCCGTTCCAGACCACGCTGGTCTTGGCCCTTGCGGGCTTTGCCCTGCGTGCCATCGAAGGTTCTTGCCGTCCTTCATGGCAGCATCGGTCCGCCGTCGGCGTTGGCACGCTTTCCGCGGCCCCGTAGGTCTCGGCTACCGTCCCTCGAAACAGGCAAGCCTGCTCTCGCTTCGGGCCGTACGGGCCTCAGGAAATCCGCCTTTCACTTCCGCCTTTCGGCTTGGCGATCGGTAGCCGCCTGAGATGGGTTCAACATACGCCGGGTAAGTGTCCCGGGGAATGGCCCTGGGCCTGTGGATAGCGGGATTATCGGGGACCGTTTGGCGAGAGCTCGGGAACTTCGGTGCCCACTGCCTTAGACAGCCTGCCCCTCTTTTCGTCGTCGCAATCGACAGCGCCCCTTGCTCCGCCGGCGGGCGCGGGCTTCAATGCCGGCAAACGATCGGGCATGGATGTCCGGCGCCGGGGAGGGTGCGTCTTGAAAGTCGGGGTGGTTCTCAATCCGATAGCCGGTGGCGGCCGGCTGAAACGGCATTGGCCTGAAGTCTCCGCCTCGCTGAAAGAGCACTTTGGCGATTTCGAGCTGCGCGAGACGCAGGCCGAGGGCGACGCCGAACGGTTGGCCATCGACCTCGCCGCCACCGGCTTCGACCTGGTTATCGCCGCCGGTGGCGACGGCACCGCCAGCGAAGTGGCCGACGGGCTGCTGCAGGCATTCGAGGAGAGCGGCAAGACGACCGAGCTTGGCCTGCTGCCATGCGGCACCGGCATCGATTTCGCGCGCGGGCTTGGCCTGCCGAAGGCGGTGGACGCGACCTTGAAGCGGATCGCCGGGGCAGAGGGCCGCAAGATCGATGCCGGCCGCATCTGCTACATCGACGACCATGGCGCGCTCGCCAGCCGCCATTTCATCAATATCGCCAGCCTCGGCCTGTCAGGCGCCACCGACCGCGCCGTCAATGCCGACAAGCGCAAGGGCAAGACGTCGGCCAAGGTGCTGTTCCTGTGGCGCACCGTGGTCGAGTTCATCCGCTACCGCTTCCAGCGTGTGCGGATCACCGTCGACGACGGCGCGCCGGTCGAGGCGCGCATGGCGCTGGTGGCGGTGGCCAACGGCAAATTCTTCGGCGGCGGCATGATGATCGCGCCGGACGCCGAGCTGACCGACGGGCAATTCGATATCGTCATCCTGCGCGCGGCTGGCAAGCTGAAGCTGATCTGGGACATCCGCCTGCTCTATGGCGGCCGGCACCGCAACCATCCGGCGATCACCATCCTGCGCGGCAAGAAAGTGGTTGTCGAACCGCTCGACGATGTGGAAAAGAATGGCGCGCTGGTCGACATAGACGGTGAGTCGCCCGGACGCATACCGGCGACCTTCGAGATCCTGCCTGGCGCGCTGACGCTCAGATATTGAATCAAGGCGTTGCCAAATTGATTCAGGTCTTTTCGAAACTGAATCCGGCTATCGATTCAAGCAGATGAAATTGCTTGGTTTTCCGGTCTCCGGTCAGATTCCCAGTTTGGCTGGAAAACCAGGCGCGCGCAGGTCGGTGCCGACGGCATCCTCCAGCAATTTGACGATCCGGGTCGACCAGGCGCTGCCGCCATAGGCCGCCTTGCCCTGTTCGAAAATCGCGTTGACGCGGGATGCCAGCTCCAGCGGCACGCCGAAATCCTTGCCCATGCCCAACGCAAAGCCGAGGTCCTTCAGTGCCAGGTCCATGGTGAAGCCGATGTCGTAGGAGCCGTTGAGGACGAGCTGGCTTTCGGTCTCGTGGACGAAGCTGTTGCCGGAGGAGGCAACGATGGCGTGGTAGGATTGGGCGAGGTCGAGGCCACCCCGCTTGGCCAGCATCAACGCCTCGCCGGCGGCGACGAGATGGATGAAGGACAGCATGTTGGTGATCACCTTGATCACCGCGGCCGAGCCGATCGGCCCCATCAGGAAGGAACGCGCGCACATCGCTTCGATGGCCGTGCGATGGCGTTCGTAAAGCGCGGCATCGCCGCCGACCAGGGCGGTGATTTTTCCGACCGCCGCCAGATGCACGCCGCCGGTGACCGGGCATTCCAAGGTGTCGACGCCCTTGGCCGAGGCGAGGGCGGCGAGGCGCACGATCTCGTCGCGGCCATTGGTCGACATCTCGATCCAGGTGCCGCCCGGGGCCAGGCCTTCGAGCAAGCCGCGGGGACCGGCAAGCACCGCTTCGCTGACCTTCGGCGAGGGCAGGCAGGTTATGGCATTGCCGGCCCGCGCCGCCGCCTCGGCAGGGCTGTCGGCAGTGGTGGCGCCGAGCGCCACCAGACGCTCGCCGGCAGCCGGGTCGCGGTCGAAGACGGTGACGGCAAAGCCGTTGCGGATCAGGCTGGCGGCAAGGTTGCCGCCGAGATGACCGAGGCCGATGAACGCGTAACTCTCGCTCACGGCATCAACGGGGTCTGCATCATTTGCAGATGCAGATCCTTGCCGGTGTAGGGATGCGCATCGCAGACCGCTTCGTCGAGCTCGACCCCCAGCCCCGGTTCCTTCGAGGGGATGACATTGCCGTCCTGCCATTCGATCTTCTTCTTCAGCAGCGTGGCGTGGAAGCCGTCCCACTGCTTCAGCGATTCCAAGATGAGGAAGTTGGGCAACGTCACCGCCAGCTGGATGTTGGCGGCGCCGACGATCGGCCCGCAATAGCAGTGCGGCGCGACCTGGATGTGATAAGCCTCGGCCATCGCCGCGATCTTCTTGGTTTCGAGGATGCCGCCGGAGCGGCCGAGATCCGGCTGCAATATGGTTGCGGCGCGGTTTTCGATGACGCGGGCGAATTCGAATTTGGTCGTCAGCCGCTCGCCGGTGGCGATCGGGATCGAGGTGCCCCGGGCGACCTGCGCCATCACTTCGGGCATGTCAGGCGGCACCGGCTCCTCGAACCACAAGGGATCGTAGGGCTCGATGGCGCGTGCCATGCGCAGCGCCCCTGACGCGGTGAACTGGCCGTGCGTGCCGAAGAGGATGTCGGCGCGGTTGCCCACCGCCTCGCGGATTGCCTTGATCATGCGGGTGGAGACGTCGATGTCGATGAGGCGCGGCTGATGGCCGTCGAAGGCGGTATAGGGGCCGGCCGGGTCGAGCTTGACGGCATTGAAACCCTGCTCGACATATTCGAGCGCGCAAGCCGCCGCCATTTCGGGGTCGTTGTAGACGTTCCGGCCGTCCGGCGCATCCTCGGAATGGACGCTGCCGGTGTGCGGATAGAGGTAGGTGTAGGAGCGCAGCGTCTCATGTACCTGGCCTCCGAGCAATTTGTAGACCGGCTTGTTCGCCTCCTTGCCGATAATGTCCCAGCAGGCCATTTCGAGCGCCGAGAAACAGCCCATGCCGGAGACGTCAGGGCGCTGGGTGAAGCCGGAGGAATAGGCGCGGCGGAAGAAGTTCTCGATGTCGTGCGGATCGCGGCCGACGAGATAGCGCTCGGCCATGTCCTCGACCATTTTCGCCGTGACATGGGCGGAGAAGGTGGCGTTGTAGGCTTCGCCATAACCGACCACGCCGCCATCGGTGGTCAGCTTGACGAAGATGAAATACTTGCCGCCGATGCCGGGCGGCGGGTTGCCGACAACCCAGGTCTTGACGTCGGTGATCTTCATTTTTGGTCCTCCAGAACCAGTTCGGCGCCCTTCCACCCGGTCATGACCGAGGCGGCATTGGTGTTGCCGGTGATGTTGTCGGGAAAGATCGAGGCGTCGATGACGCGCAAGCCTTCGAGGCCGTGCACCTTGAGGCGCGGATCGACGACGGCGCGCGCGGAATCGGGACCCATGCGGCAGGTGGAGACCGGGTGATAGACGGTGCCGGAGCGTTTCCTGAAATCGGTGATCAGGTCTGCGTCCGACTGGATCGACGGGCCGGGCAGGACTTCCTCCTGGATGATTTCGGCCATGGCCGGCATCGAGGCGATCTTGCGCACGAACTTCACCGCCGCCAGCATCTCCTCGACATCGGCATTGGTCGAATAGGCATTGGCGGTGATCTTTGGATAGTCCAGCGGATTGCTGGAGCGGATCATGATCGCGCCCCGGCTCGACGGGCGGCAATTGGACAGGCCGATGGAGAAGCCCGGCCATGGATCCGGCGTCAGGATCGGCCGCTCACCGCTCTTCGGGATGACGGTCGAGAAGGCCTGGAAATAGAGCTGCATGTTGGGGCGCGAGAACGCCGGGTCGGTGCGGAAGAAACCGCCGCCATGGTTCATCGACAGCGACAGCGGTCCCGAGCGCGTCAGTATGTACTGCATGCCGACCAGCAGCTTGCCCCACCAGGGACGCAGGATCTGGTTGAGCGTCGGCACCTTGCCCTTGAACGTGTAGTTGATGCCGACATGGTCCTGCAGATTGGCGCCGACATTCTCGTTGGCGTGGACGATCGGGATGCCCAGCCCATTTAGCAAAGCCGCAGGGCCGATGCCGGAGAGTTGCATGAGTTGCGGCGAGTTGATCGAGCCGGCGGACAGGATCACTTCACGGCCGGCGCGCGCCGTCTTCGGTTGACCGTTCTGCAGATATTCGATGCCGATTGCGCGCTTGCCTTCGAACAGGATGCGCGTGGCCAAAGCGTTGGTCTCGACGCGGACATTGCCGCGCTTCATCGCGGGGTGGAGGAAGGCGCGCGCCGCGGACATACGGCGGCCGTTCTTGGTCGAGATCTGGTAGGTGCCGACGCCTTCCTGGGCGGCACCGTTGAAATCGGGATTGAGCGGCAGGCCGGCCTGCTGGCCGGCGGCGAGATAGCGCTTTGTCAGCGGGTGGACGGCGTTGGCCGTGTCGCTGATGTGCAGGGGACCACCGGTGCCGCGCCATCTGTCGGCGCCGGCCTCATTGTCCTCGAGCGCCTTGAAGATCGGCAACAGTTCGTCATAGCCCCAGCCGGGATTGCCGGCGGCGCGCCAGTCGTCGAAATCCTCGCGCGCGCCCCGGATCCAGACCATGGCGTTGATCGAGCTCGATCCGCCGAGCAGCTTGCCGCGCGGCCAGTGGTCGACATTGCCGCCGAGACCGGGATCGGCTTCGGTCTTGTAGTTCCAGTTGACCGCGGGATCGAAGAAGGTCTTGCCGTAGCCGAGCGGCATCTGCACGTAGAAGCGCCGGTCGGTGCCGCCGGCCTCCAGCACCAGCACGGAAAAACGCCCCGAGGCGGACAGTCTGTCGGCGAGCACCGAGCCGGCCGAGCCGGAGCCGACGATGATGAAGTCAAAAGTCTGCATGATTGAAACAGGCGGCTCCGGAAATCTGGCCGCAGCCTAGACGCGACGGCTTCGCCGCGTCGCCGGGCCTTCCGGCATGCGTTGTGAAAAATGCGACCGCGATGTCAGGTCGAGTTGCGGGGAATACCGACAATCGCGCTTGATAAGCATGGGGTCGACAGCTTATGCGAGGGCACCAGCCAAATCTGCGGAAGGCAGGACATCATATGCGGACCTTGTCGGATGCCTTCATTCCCGAGTTGCCGGGCCACTACAAGGGTAAGGTTCGCGAAAATTACGATCTGGCGGACGGACGACGCATCATCATCGCCACCGACCGTCTCAGCGCCTTCGACATCATCCTGACCTCGATCCCGTTCAAGGGCGAGATCCTCACCCAGACGGCGCGCTACTGGTTCGAGGAAACCGCCGATATCTGTCCGAACCATGTTCTCGAATATCCCGACCCCAATGTCGTCGTCGGCACGAGGCTCGACATCCTGCCGGTCGAGATCGTCGTGCGCGGCTATCTCGCCGGCACCACCAGCACCTCGATCCTGACCCGTTACCGTCGCGGCGAACGGGAGATGTACGGGATGCGCCTGCCGGACGGCCTGCGCGACAATGAGAAGCTGGCCGAGCCTGTGATTACGCCGACGAGCAAGGCGGCGGATGGCGGCCATGACGAGCCGCTGTCGAGGGCGGAGATCCTTGGACAGGGCCTGCTCACACAGGCACAATGGGACACCGTCTCGGATTACGCCTTGAAGCTGTTCGCTCGCGGCCAGGCGCGGGCCGCCGAGCGCGGCCTGATCCTTGCCGACACCAAATACGAATTCGGCACCGACAAGAACGGCACGATCATCCTGGCCGACGAAATCCATACACCCGACAGCAGCCGGTACTGGATCGCGGCGAGCTATGAACAGGCGCTTACAAGCGGCACGCGGCCGGACAGCTTCGACAAGGATTTCATCCGCTCCTGGGTGGCGGCGCGCTGCGATCCCTACAAGGACCCGATCCCCCGGATTCCCGACGAGATCGTCGAACAGGCCTCGCGCATCTATGCCCAGGCCTACGAGGCGATCACGGGCAAGGCATTCGTTCCCGACCTTTCCGGGGACACGGTTCTCGATCGCATCCGTTCGAACCTGGCGCGCTTCTTCTAGCAGCCAGGCGAAGCATTGCCCGGGGCGCGTTGACGCGTCCGCGCCATGACGCTACGGGATCGAGGGCAGTCGATCTCAAGCCATCGACCTTGAGGGATTTCTCGCATGGTGCATTACGCGGACGGACGGCCGATCGGAGACCTCACGTTGCGCACGCTGGCCATGCCTTCGGACGCCAATGCGGCCGGCGACATATTTGGCGGCTGGGTGATGGCGCAGATGGACCTTGCCTGCGGCATCCGCGCCGCCGAGCGCGCTAGGGGCCGCGTGGTGACGGCGGCGGTCAAGGAGATGTCCTTCGCCAAGCCGATGAAGATCGGCGACACGCTGTGCATCTACACCCATGTCGAACGCGTCGGCCGCACCTCGATGACGCTCAAGGTCGAAGCCTGGGCGCAGCGCTATCTCTCCGATTTGATGGAAAAGGTCACCCAGGCCGATTTCGTCATGGTGGCTTTGGACGGCGAGGGCAAGCCGAAGGCCGTTCCGGCCGAGGGTTGACCAGCCCGTTCTCGCGCTCCGTTTTCCCAGCGCAGGGCAATTGTAACATCGCCCGTGCGGGCGATGCGTTTGCCGACATCCAATGGTTGCCTTGACGCCCGACTGTGCCGGCGTTGGGGGAGAGACAATGCGTCAACACATACTGAACAGCTGGCTCGTGGCAGCGCTTGTCGCCTTGGTCTGCCTGCTCGGCGTAACGGCCTACGCCGAAGTCAAAAACGACCTTCGGCCCATCGCCTGCACGCATGGCAACAAGGGTGACCGCAAGCCTGCCGCGACATGCGCGCCCTGACCACGGCGCCCGGCGATCGCCTGGCGCCGAGAAGTTGAATGGTCCGCCTATGGTCCGCGATTGTCGTCGTCAAAGTAGCATGTGTGCCGGTCTGCCACCGGCGCCATAGGACAAAGTTGCGAGCCCGCGTCTAGAGAACCACGACTTCCCCGCTGCCAGGCAATTTCACCTGATGCGAAGCTCCGGATCCGTTGCCGCGCAAGGGTTTCAGCCATGCACGCCGTCGAATTTTTCGCGTGCCTCCCGCACACGCTGCGTGTTCCTGCGCGCCCATTCGCCAAGCGCGCTGACCGGGATCAGCAATTCATGGCCGAGTTCGGTCAGCTCGTAGTCGACGCGCGGCGGTATGGTCGGGAATACGGTGCGGGTGACGAAGCCGTCGCGCTCCAGTCCGCGCAAGGTGGTCGTCAGCATCTTCTGCGAGATGCCGCCGACAGCGGTGCGCAACTCGTTGAAACGCAACGGTCCTTGGCCGAGCTTGCCGACCACGAGCACGGTCCATTTGTCGCCGACGCGCTGCAGGATTTCCGAAACGGCGCGGCAGTCTTCGGTGTTAAGCGGGTTCCTCAGTAACAAAAAGGTGCCTCCTTGCGCATCGAGTTGACAGTATCTCATATAGCGCCGGTATCCAAATGATACCAGCTTATTACTGGAATGGAGAGCCCCCCATGTCAAAGCCGAAAATCGCCATCATCGTCGGTTCGACGCGCGCCGCGCGCTTCGCCGATGTGCCCACCCAATGGATCGCTAAGATCGCCAAGTCGCATGCCGATATCGATGTCGAGGTCGTCGACCTCAGGGACTTCCCGCTGCCTTTCTTCGACGAAGTCGCCTCTTCCGCCTGGGTGCCGTCGACCAACGAAGTGGCGCAGCGCTGGCAGAAGAAGGTCGCCGAATTTGACGGCTTCATCTTCACCGCCGCCGAATACAATCACGGCCCGACGGCCGTGCTCAAGAACGCCATCGACTACGCCGCCAACGAATGGAACAAGAAGCCGGCCGGCTTCCTCGGCTACGGCAGCGTCGGCGGCGCCCGCGCAGTCGAGCAGCTCCGTCTCCATGCCGTCGAACTGCAGATGGCGCCGGTCAAGTCGGCCGTTCATATCGCCTGGGGCGACTTCCTCGCCGTGCGCCAGGGCGAGAAGAAGCTCGAAGACCTCGAACATCTGAACCAGGCGGCCACCGCGCTGGTCAACGACGTCGCCTGGTGGGCAAAGGCGCTGAAGAAGGCGCGCGATGCCGACGTGGTCGACGAGGAAATCAAGGCGGCCTGACCGCCAGCCGAATTATCCTCCCAAGGGATATGGGGCGGCGCTTGCGTCGCCCTTTTTCATATGGATCGCGTTTCAGAGGTGATCAATTTGCTTCAAATGCGACGCTGCCTCTCATCCGCCTGCCGGAACCTTCTCGTACAGTGACGGGAGAAGGGAAACGGCCTCATCGCATCACGCTGTCGGATCATGCGCTGCAGACGACGGTCTGGCCAAAGCTGCGACCTGTCCTGCTCGATTATCCAGACCTGCGCGTCGAACTCCACAGCGACAACGGCATGAGAAACATCGTGGAGGAGCGGTTCGATGCCGGCGTGCGGCTCGGTGAAAGCATCGACAGGGACATGATCGCCGTCCGCATCGGCCCGGACTGGCGGCTGGTGGCAGTGGCGTCGCCGGACTACTTTCGGCGTCGTCCGGCTCCGAAGGCGCCGCAGGATCTCGTCGGGCATGACTGCATCAATATGCGCCAGGCCACGTTTGGCGGGCTATATGCTTGGGAGTTCGCAAAAGAGGGCCGTGATCTGCGTGTCCGGGTGGAAGGCCAACTCACCTTCAACACGTCCATCGTCATGATTGACGCCGCGATGAGCGGCTACGGCATCGCCTACGTGCCGGAAGATCTGGTCAGCCACCATCTCTTGGAGGGGCGGCTGGAACTCGCGCTGGACGACTGGAGCCCGCCGTTCCCTGGCTATCCTCTCTATTATCCAAGCAGGCGGCAGGTGTCTCCGGCGATGGCTGTTGTCGTCGATGTACTGCGGTATCGAAACTGAGACCGAACCAAGGCGCCGCTGGCGTGAAGACGTCAGGAGCGGCCGCCCGAGGGTGAACCCGCGCGGGCGAGCAGCAGCGCGCGCTCCCTCTCATTGCCGGTCAATTCGGCGGCCTGGCGGAACGCGGCGCGGGCTTCCGCCCGATGTCCCAGTTTCTCCAGAAGATCGCCGCGCACCGTGGGCAGGAGATGCGAGCCCTTCAGGCGCGGCTCGTCCTTCAAGGCCTCGACGATGGCGAGGCCCTGCGCCGGTCCGAACGCCATGCCGACGGCCACCGCCCGGTTGATCTCGACGATGGGCGAGGGGGCCGCCAAGGCAAGGGCCTGATAATAGGCGGCGATCGCGATCCAGTCGGTGTCGGCGGCGGTTGCCGCGCGGCTATGGCAGGCGGCGATCATCGCCTGCAACTGATAGGGGCCCGGTGTCGATGTCAGGGTCATCGCCCGGTTCAGGCCGTCGAGGCCGCGCCGGATGAGCGACCAGTTCCAGCGCGTGCGGTCTTGGTCGAGCAGTAGGATCGGCTCACCCGCTTTGCCGGTGCGGGCAGGAAAGCGCGAGGCGTTGAGTTCCATCAGCGACACCAGCCCCTGCACCTCGGGCTCATCAGGCATCAGCGCCGCCAGCGAACGGCCAAGGCGCAGCGCCTCGCCACAGAGATCGGCGCGCAGCCAGTCCGATCCAGCGGTCGCCACATAGCCTTCGTTGAAGATGAGATAGACCACCTCCAGCACAGCGGCGAGGCGTTCGCGCCGCTCTTGCCCGCGCGGGGTCTCGAACGCGATGGCGGCATCGCGAAGCGCCCGCTTGGCTCGCACGATGCGCTGGGCGGCGGTGGCTTCGGGCACCAGGAAGGCACGGGCGATCTCGGCCGTCGACAACCCGCCCAGCAGGCGCAGGGCGAGGGCCGCGCGCTGCTCGACCGGCAAGATGGGATGGCAAGCGGTGAAGATCAGCCGCAAAAGGTCATCGTCGATATCCTCGTCCAGCGCGGCCTCGATGTCGGGCATCTCGCGCTCCAGCTCGGCGAGGTCGATGGCGAGTTCGCGGTGCTTGCCGTCGATCATGGTGGTGCGGCGCAGCCGGTCGAGCGCCCGGTTCCTGCCGACCTCGGTCAACCAGGCGGCCGGGTTGCGCGGGATGCCGTCCCGTGGCCAGCGCTCCAGCGCCAGCAGGAAGGCATCGCCGGCGACCTCTTCGGCGAGCCCGACATCCCTGAGACAGCGGACGAGCCTGGCGGTGAGCTTCGGCTGCTCGATCCGCCAGACCGCTTCGATGGTAGTTGTGGCCGTCAACCCATCAGCTCGCCAAAACCTTCCGCCACCTTCTGCACGTCCTCGGGGAAATCGCTCATCTCAAAGACGCGGCGAACCTCGATCACGTCATTTTCCCCTGCGGGGCAGCGGCGGGCCCATTCGATGGCTTCTTCACGCGAGCGTACGTCGATGACCCAATAGCCGCCCAGCACTTCCTTGACCTCCGCGAACGGCCCGTCGGTGACGACGGGCTTGCCGCCCTTGAAGCTGACCCGCGCGCCCGATGACGGCGGATGCAGCCCGTCGAGCGCCAGCAACACGCCGGCCTTCTTGAGCTCCTCATTGTATTTCATCATTCCCTCCACCCCCTTGGCGTCGGGCCTGACGTCGGGCGCTGCCTCGGCGTAGCCGCCGGGGATCATCAGCATCATGAACCGCATGGTCTTCTCCTTGGTTGGGTTGGTTCGATGATACGACGAACAACGGGTGGCGGAATCGACAGGTGCCGCAAAAAAAGTTCGAATCGCGATTGCCCCCGGACCGACAGCGTTGGACCGCCACATGGGCGAGGCTGCCATCTGGCCCTGTCCTTTTGCCCTGATATGTCAGCTTGCATCCGTCATCCTCGAGAAAGCCCGCGTGAAATCATCCAGCCTGGCCGGCGCCGTTTCCCCTATGGTCCCGGTGCTCGTCTGCGCATTCGGTATCTTCCTTCTGTCCGGCATGGATGCGGCGATGAAGGTGCTGGTCATCGCGGTCGGTGTCTACAACACGGTGCTGTGGCGCAGCATGCTGGCGACATTGGTCGCGGGGGCGGGCTGGCTGGCGGGGCCGCGCTCGCTTCCGGTTGCCTCGGTGCTGAGGCTGCATGCGCTGCGCGCGGTGGTTGTCGGCATTGTCCTGCTGTCATTCTTCTGGGGGCTTGCAAGGCTGCCGCTGGCGGAGGCGGTCGGGCTTAGTTTCGTGGCGCCGCTGTTCGCGCTCCTGCTGGCCGCGCTGCTTTTGGGCGAAAGGATACAGCGCAAGGCCATCTGGGCCTCGCTCGCCGGTATTGCGGGTGTCGCAGTCATAGTGGCGGGCCAGTTCGGGCAGAAGACCTATGCCGGCGATGCGCTGCTCGGCACCGCTGCGGTGCTGGTCTCGACGGTGTTCTATGCCTACAATCTGATCCTCGCGCGGCGACAGGCGATGCTGGCCAAGCCAATCGAGATCATGCTGTTCCAGAACCTTTGTGTCGCGGTCATGCTTGGTCTTGCCGCGCCCTGGCTCGCTATCGCCTTGCCCAGCAATCTTTGGCTTCCGCTTGCCGGGGTGACGGCACTGTCGCTCGCCGGCCAGTTCCTGATGAGCTGGGCCTATGCGCGGGCCGAAGCGCAATATCTGATCTCGACCGAATATTCGGCCTTCATCTGGGCGATCGCGCTCGGCTGGTTCTTCTTCGACGAGGCGGTGACCTGGACGACGCTGGCGGGAGCCGGCCTCATCGTGGCCAGCTGCCTGATCGCCGCGCGCTCCAACCCCAGACTTGCCGAGCCGATCGAAGTCGCGGTTTGAGGGAAGCGCGCAAGTAGATCGGTGCCTATTGTAAAATTTTATTAAATATTTCGTCGGGCGAATTACTGCCTGTACACCATTCGTCGGGTTGTTGTGCTTCCAGTCCCGGAAAACGTCACTCAATGGTCGATGTAATGGTGAACTATGTGGCAAGTTCCTGGAACGGTATCGTGCATGGCAACGTTGGTCCGGATGCGGCCGCCTGGAATCGAACGATCCGAGCAGGCCAGGCATCACGAGGAGGATTTGTCCTATGAGCTTCTTCGTCAACGCCCTCGGCGTTCCGCTTCCCTACAGCGGCGCTTCCAGCCATTGGTACTCGGCGGCAGGGTCCGGGCCGGACTTGTACGGCAGCTCCGGAAACGACTCATTCTACGGAGCATCCGGTGTCAACGTCACCATGCACGGAGGCACGGGCGATGACATCTATTACCTCTATGCGGCGGGCAACAAGGTGGCGGAGGCCCCTGGGGCAGGCATCGACACGATCAGCACATGGATGAGCTATAAGCTCCCCGACAACGTCGAGAATCTCGTCGTCACAAACGCCAACAACTATGCTTTCGGAAATGGGTTGGACAACATCATCACCGCCAAGGCCGGGCACCAGACTCTGGACGGCGGCGCGGGAAACGATGTGCTGATCGATGGCGGCGGCGGTTACGACACGTTCATCGTCTCGAAAGGCAACGGCAGCGACCTGATAGCGAATTTTGCCGCCACCGACACGGTCCGCCTTAATGGCTATGGGTTCATGTCGTTCGACGCCATCCATTCAAACATGATCCAGGCGGGATCGAACGTGCTGCTGAACCTCGGGTCCGGCGAGATCCTCGAGTTCAAGGACACGACCATCGACAAGCTGCAGCCCAGCCAGTTCGAATTGCCGATCGACAAATCCGGGATGCAGCTCTCCTTCAGCGACGATTTCAACACGCTGAACCTTCACAATAGCCAGGGCGGCACGTGGGATTCCAACTTCTGGTGGGGAGCACCGAACGGCAGCACGTTGAGCAGCAACAACGAACTGCAATGGTATATCGACGCCAACTACGCACCGACGAGCTCCGTCCATCCGTTCAGCGTGAACAACGGCGTGCTCACAATCACCGCGGCGCAGGCGCCGGCGGACATCAAGCCGCTGATCAACAACTACGAATACACCTCAGGCATACTGACCACTCACGATTCCTTCTCGCAGACCTATGGCTATTTCGAAATACGGGCCGACCTGCCCGAGAATGCCGGTGCCTGGCCGGCCTTCTGGCTGCTTCCGGAAGACGGTTCGTGGCCGCCGGAACTCGATGTCGTGGAGACGATCGGCCAGGCCCCGAACTCATTGATCATGACGGCGCACTCGAATGAAACGGGGACGCATACCAAGGTCACGTCGATAGTGAGTGTCTCGAACCCCGCCGGCTTCCACACCTATGGCCTGCTCTGGACGCCGGACAAGCTCGTCTGGACCTATGACGGCGTGCAGGTCGCGGAAACGGCGACGCCGTCCGACATGAACAAGCCCATGTACATGCTGGTCGATCTCGCGGTCGGCGGCTTGGCCGGCACCCCTCCTGATCATCTGGCCACGCCGGCCGAGATGAAGATCGACTACGTCCGCGCCTATACGCTGGACAGTGCGCCGGCAAACGCCCTGAACATCACCAGCAGCAGCATCGGCACGCACAGTGTCGCAACGCACGGCAACAGCACGCTGCACGGCGGTTCCGAGTTCGGGGGCCACGCGTAGGGTCTCTGGAACATGCAGCGTCGGGGAATGTGGAAATGACTGGACCGTCTGGCCTGCGTCCGGTCTTCATGCGCGCCATCGCCGATGTCGGCGTCTTCTCGCTGTTGATCAACGTCCTGCTGTTGGTGATTCCGCTCTACCTGCTGCAGGTCTATGACCGCGTGCTGCCGTCCTCCAGCGTCGAGACGCTTGTGTATCTTTCGGCCATCGCGGTTCTCACGCTCGCTTTCCTCGGGCTTCTGGACGCGATCCGCGCCGTGTACACGCAGCGCGTTGCGGCGACCGTCGACCAGAAACTGGGCGCCGGCACATTCGCTGTTTCGCTTGGCGCGAAACATGCGGGCGGCCTGTCGCCGCTGCGCGACCTCGCCTCGGTCTGCGCCTTCATCAGGTCGCGCGGCGTGGCGGTGTTGTTCGACCTGCCTTTCGCCCCTGTCTTCCTCGCCTTGCTCTATCTCATCCATCCGGTGCTGTTCTGGGTGACGGTCGCCGGCGCGGCGCTTCTGCTTTTGCTGGTCGTGGCCAACCAGCTTGCCATCGGCAGGAACGACGCCTTGTCCGCGGAGCGTTCGGCCTTGGCCAGCCAGGCGGAACAGGCCTTTGCCCGCAATGCCGAAACGCTGCGCGCCATGGGCATGGTGGAGAACGCCGCGCAGATCTGGGGACGGCACGTGGCGGCAGCGCTCACCCTGCATGACCGTTCCTCGAGTGCCAATGCGGTCTTCAGCGGTGCCTCGCGGGCGCTGCGCATGATGCTGCAACTGGCGATCCTGGGCGCCGGCGCATGGCTGGTGCTCAAGGGACAGATGACGGCGGGCATGATCTTCGCTTCCTCGCTGGTGTCGTCGCGCGCGCTGCAGCCGCTCGACCAGTTGATCGGCGCCTGGCGGCAGATCGCCGACGCCCGGCGGGCGTGGAAGCGGCTGGAGACAGCGCTTGCGGCGCGTCCGGCTGAAGCGCGCAAACTCATCCTGCCCGATCCGGCAGGCGCGATTTCCGTGCAGGACGTTTTCTTCATGGCGCCGAATGCGCAGCCCGGCACCGAACCCATCCTCAAGCGGCTGAACTTTCAAATCGGTGCCGGCGAAGCGTTGGCCATCGTCGGCCCGAGCGGCGCCGGCAAATCGACGCTGGCGCGGTTGCTTGTGAGCGCTGCGCGGCCGACCGGCGGTGCGGTCAGGATCGACGGCGCCGACCTCAGGACCTGGGACGAAAACCAGCTCGGAAAGCATGTCGGCTACCTCGCGCAGGAGGTCGAGCTCTTTCCAGGATCGATCGCGCAAAACGTCGCCCGCTTCGACCCCGATGCAGATGACGTCGCGATCATCGAGGCAGCAAGGCGGGCCGAGGTGCATGAACTGGTCCTGGCGCAGCGGGACGGCTACCAGACATTGATAGGTCCTTCGGACAGGACGCTGTCGGGCGGCGAACGCCAGAGGATCGGGCTGGCACGCGCCTTCTACGGCAATCCCAGAATTCTCGTCCTGGACGAGCCCAGCACCCATCTCGACGGCACCGGCGAAGCGGCGCTCGAGGCGGTACTCGCCGCCGCGAAGGCGGCCGGCGTCACGATGGTCGTGATCACGCATCGCCCTTCGATTGCCGCGTCCTGCGACCGTGTGATGCTTCTGCGTGGCGGCGCGATCGAAGCCTTCGGCCCAAGCAGCGAGGTGCTGCGGCATTCGGGCAAGGGCCTTCCCGCGCAGCCGAATACGGTGGTGACAGGATCATTCGCCACGACGATCCGCACGCATAACATCCGTTTTGGGTCGTAGATGATGGCGGCGCAGAGCCTCGCCTGGGAGGAAGGCAACCCGCGTACCAACATAAGGCGCGTCGCATTCGCCGGATACGCGGCAACGGCGCTGTTGGTGGGTTGCTTCGGCTATTGGGCCGTCAGCGCGCCCTTGTCCGGAGCGGTGATCACGCAAGGCACGATCTCGGCGACCGGCGGAAACATCCTGATCCAGCATCCCGACGGCGGCATCATCGAGGCGTTGCTGGTCCATGACGGCGATCGCGTGCAACAGGCCCAGGATCTGATCGTGCTGGATCCGACAGCCGCGCAGGCCGAGCTCAACCGGCTGACGAGACAGTCGATCGCGCTCAGGGCTGGTGCGGCACGGCTGGAGGCGGAACGCGACGGGTTGGACAGGCTCGCGCCAATCACCAAACCGGCGCCGGCACCGCTCCAGGCCGATTTCGAAGCCCTCATTCGAGAACAGCAAAAGGAATTCGACGCCAGACTCGCCCGGTTCCGATCGGAACAATCGATCCTGGCCCAACGACTGGCCATGCATCGGCAGTCCGTGGTGGGATTGCAGTCCCAGAAAGAGGCCGTTCGGCAACAAGCCGAAATCGTGAAGAAGGAACTCGGCATCAAGACAAGCCTGCTGGACAAGGGCCTCACCAATCGCACCGAATATTCGCAGCTTTTGCGCAGCGAGGCCGATCTCGTCGGGCAGGCCGGGGCGCTGGAAGCCAATCTGGCGGCGGTCAACACCCAGATCGTCGAGGCCCAGGAGCAGATCGAGCGCCTGACCACGCAGCGCGTGGAAGAGGCGCTGACGAAGCTGGACGAGGTTCGCTCCAACCTGGCCGACATCGAGGAACAGGTCAGGGCGGCCGAGGCGGTGCTGCGGCGGACGAGGATCAAGGCACCGGCCGCGGGCATCGTGGTGTCCTCGACCTACAATGCCAAGGGCAGTGTGATTGCCCGCGGTGAGAAGATCATGGAGATCCTGCCTACCGCACCGGGCCTGATTGTCGATGCAAGGCTGCGGCCGAAGGACGTCGATCAGGTCCGTGTCGGCCAACCGGCGAAACTGCGATTGTCCGCCTTGAACATGCGGCTCACCCCCGAGGTTTCAGCCACCGTGGCACAGATTTCCGCGGACCGACTCGTCGACGAGGCTACGCATGAGCCCTATTTCCGCGTCAAACTCAGGATTGCGGCCGACCTGCCGCCCGGCGTGAAGCCCGAGCAGCTTTATCCCGGAACGCCGGTCGAGGCGTTCATCAACACGGGCGACCGGACTTTCTTCGAGTATCTGGCACGGCCGATGCTCGATTCCTTCGCTCGCGCGTTCACGGAGCGGTAGCTGTCGCCGGCCGCGCAATCCGCCGGGCCGACATTCAGACAATCACCGCACCGCCTCGCGGTGGGTACCGGGCAGGCGGGTGGCGATCAGCTTGTCGATGCGGCGGCCGTCGAGGTCGACCACCTCGAAGCGCCAGCCTTGCGCGTCGACGCATTCGCCGGTCGCCGGCAGATGGTGCATGTGCGACAGCACATAGCCGGCGACGGTTTCGTAGTCGCGGTTTTCGGGCAGGTCGAAGCCCAGAATCTCGGCCATCTCGTCGGCCTGCATATAGCCGGCGAGCAGCCATGAGCCGTCCTCGCGCTTGACGGCGTTTTCCTCGTCGCCGGCATCGAGGTCCGCCCGGAACACGCCGGTGATGGCTTCGAGAATATCGGCCGGCGTGACGATGCCTTCGAAATGGCCGTATTCGTCATGCACCAGCGCCATCGGCACGTCGGATTCCTTGAGCTTGTGCAGCACGTCGAGCGCGTCGGCCTGGTCGTAGACGATGGGGGCGGCGCGCACATGCTTGCGCGGGTCGAGCGTGCGGCCGGCAAGGATCGCCGCCAGCACGTCACGGGTCTGGACGACGCCAACCATGACATCGACGCCGCCGTCACCCGCCGGCAGGCGTGAATGCTGCGTTTCCATGAGGAGCTTGCGGATCGTCGTGTCGTCGGACTGCAGGTTAATCCAGTCGACCTCGGTGCGCGGCGTCATCACAGCGCGCACGGCGCGGTCGCCGAGCCGCATGACGCCGGCGATCATGCGCCGCTCGTCGGATTCGATGGTGCCGTGATGCTCGGCCTCGGCGACCAGCATCTTGATCTCCTCGTCGGTGACCTTCTCCTCGCTTTCGCCACGCTGGCCGAGCAGCCACAATATGGCGCGGCCGGAAATGTCGAGCAGGAACACCAGCGGCGCCGAGATGGTGGCGAGGATGGTCATGGCCGGCGCCGCGCGGGCGGCAACGCGCTCGGGGTCGCGCAGCGCGATCTGCTTAGGCACCAGTTCGCCGACGATCAGCGAGAAATAGGTGATGATGGCAACGACGATGCCGACGCCGAGCGGATCGGCGACGCTTTCGCGCATGCCCGCCGAGGCCAGGAACACGGACAGCCGGTCGCCCAGCGTAGCGCCGGAGAAGGCGCCGGAGAGCACACCGACCAGAGTGATGCCGATCTGCACCGAGGACAGGAACTTGCCGGGATTGGAGCCAAGATCCAGCGCCCGGCCGGCGCCGTTGACGCCACGGTCGATCATCGCCTTGAGCCGTGCCGGGCGCGATGAAACGATGGCGAGTTCGGACATTGCCAGAAGGCCGTTCACGCAGATGAGGACGACCACGATAGCGATTTCGACGTATAGCATGAGGGCTCAATAGCATTGCGGCGGGCCGCTCGAAAATAGTGAAAGCGCGTCACGCGCAAATGGATGACACGCGGCCGCTTTCAGTCTTTGTGTTGGTGCATGTCGTTATCCCAAAACCGGAGCCACTTTTGGGCGACATGCATGAGGTATCTTGGAATATGACGCGTGTCTTTCAGGCCTTGTCCCAAGGCGGCGCCGAAAGATGTTCGACGAGGGCGTCGACGACAACCCGCACCTTTGGCGTGAGCGCGCGCGTCACTGGCCAGACGGCGTGCACGACGACGTTTTCCACCGCACAATCCGACAGGACCATTTCGAGGTCGCCCTGCCTGAGGCTGTCGGCCGCCAGCCAGGTCGGCAGGAAAGCGATGCCGCAGCCGGCAAGGGCGGCGTCGAGCATCGGTTCGCCATGGCCGAGGACAAGCCTCGCCTTGGGGGCGAAGGTCGTCTGGCGGCCGTCGCCATGTCTGATCAGCCGGGGGCGGACGACGCCGTCGCGGCCGTAGCCGATGACGCTGTGATGGGAGAGATCCTCGACCGATCGCGGCCTGCCATGCTCGTCGAAATAGGCGGGAGCGGCGCAGATGGCCGAGCGCTGGGCATAGATGCGTCTGGCCGCCAGCGACAGGCTGTCGTCCAGTTCTCCCATGCGGATGGCGAGGTCGATGCCTTCCTCGATCAGGTCGACGCGACGGTCGTTGAAGGAGATCTCGACCGTGAGTTCGGGGAATTTCCTGGAAATCTCGAACAGGACGGGCGCGACGCAGCGCCGACCAAAGGCGAGCGGAACATCGACACGCAGCCGGCCGGAAGGGATCTGCCGGCGGGCGGCGAGCAGCGACTGCGCCGCCTCGATCTCGGCCAGCGCCCTGACGCAGGCCTCATAGTAGCTCACGCCTTCGCTGGTCGGCCTGAGGCTGCGGGTGGTGCGGTTGAGCAGCCGAACGCCAAGGCGCTGCTCCAACTGGGCGACCGACTTGCCGATCGCCGACTTCGTCACATGCAGCCGCTCGCCGGCGCCGGTGAAGCTGCCGGCCTCCACGGCCTGGACGAATGCGATGATGCCCTGCAGGTCGGTCGTTTCCATGATGATTCCAATTGGTGAATATTGCTCCTCAATCAATCGTCAGATATGCCGCATTGGAGCTCTATTTTCCATAGCCGAAGAGCATAAATGTCTCGCGTGGCCATCAATCACGGAGCGCGAGCAAGATGAGCACCCAAATCAACCGATCCTGGCAGATGAGCGGTTTCGGCCTGTCCAGGCTGAGCCAGGTGATGGGCAAGATGCCGCAACCCGGGCCGCACGGGCTTCTGGTGCGCACGAAAGCCGTGTCGCTGAACTACAAGGACAGGCTGATCGTGGACGGGACGCTGATCCCCGACCTTACCTTTCCCTTCGTGCCGACATCGGATGCGGTGGGCGAGATCGTCGCCATCGGCAGTGCGGTCAGCCGCTTCCAGGTCGGGCAGCGCGTGCTTGGCCAGGTCATCGCCGACTGGCCGGATGGCGACGCGCCGCCGGTACTGCACAAGCATACGCTGGGGTTCTCGCTGCCGGGCGTGCTTTCCGACCACGTTATTTTCGGCGAAGACGCCGCCGTGCTGGCGCCGCCATCGCTCAGCGGTATCGAGGCGGCGACGCTGCCGATCGCCGCCTTGACCGCCTGGTTTGCGATGGCCGAGGCGACAAGGCCGGTGGCGGGCCAGACCATCCTCATCCAGGGCACTGGCGGCGTGTCGCTGTTTGCGCTGCAGTTCGCCAAGGCGTTCGGCCTGCGCGCCATCGTCACCTCGAGCAGCGACGAGAAACTCGAGCGTGCAAGAAAGCTCGGCGCCTGGCAGGTGATCAACTATCGCACCCGGCCGGCATGGGACGAGGCGGCGCGTGAACTGACCTGTGGGTTGGGCGTGAACCATATTCTGGAAATGGTCGGCGGCGACAATGCGCGGCGATCGCTGAACGCGCTGGCCGCCAGCGGCCGGCTGTCGATCATTGGTCTCCTAGGCGCGATGGAGCTCAATTTCCCGATCGTGCCCTTCATGCGCAACCGCATTGTCGTGCAGGGTCTGTCGATTGGCCATCGCCGGTCCTTCGAGCGGATGAACCAGGCGATCGAGGCGCTCGGCATCAAGCCGGTCATCGACAAGGTCTTTGGCTTCGACGAGGTGCCGCAGGCCCTGCAGCATCTGGAAAAAGGGCCGTTCGGCAAGATCGTGATCAGCACGACCTGACCTCGGCATCCGATCATTGCTGCTGCTTCAGCACGCCGATGATTGCCTTGCCGTCGGTGAAATAGGGGTCGCCGCCGCCATTGCGGCCAGTCCTGGTGGCGCCGATGCCCGCCATGTCGCTGGTCGATGCCAGCAGACCGGCCGCCTTGAGGTCGCCGATCAGGAAGTCGCGTTCGGCGTCGATGTCGGGACCGATGTGATGGGTGATGGCACCGGTGTCGTGGCTGAGGCCGACGCCGCGATCGAAGCTGGCGGCACCCAGCCAGAGCGGACGGCCGTCGTCGCCGACCGTATCGGTCTGCCAGAAACGCACGTGATGGCGCTGGTCGGCGCTGTCGCCGACCGGCTTTTCGAAAGCGAGATCCTGGGCGCGGCCCTCGAACAGCAGGCGGCTCATCGGCGCATCGGGATAGGGGCGGGAAAACAACACACTTTCGCCGATGTCGATCGCCGTTCTCAAAGTGATCGCGTCGGCTGTATCCCAACCGGCAATGGCGAAGGCGTGGACCACCTCCCTCCCGGTGCCGACAAGGCCGACATTGATCGGGTCGCCTGGAATGCCTTGCGGCGTGTGCGTCACCATTTCGAAGCGTTGGTCGCGGAAGCCGCGCTCGCGGAACGTCCAGAATTCCGGCGCGGCGACATAGGCGAGAACGACCCAGGCGCCTAGCAAGGACGCCAGCCAGATTGTCGCGCGTCGCCGAAGGCTTCGTTGGCTCATGAAAGAGGCTCGATTCGTGCCGTATCTGTTGCCCGACGGTCCCTGGAAATCAATGGTCAGCCGGTCTATCGTCGGCCATCGTTTTTGCGCGGGGGCGAGAATGAAGGGGAAACCGGCAGGCCGCGGACCAATGGCGTTGACCGCCGACCTTGTCGCGAGGGTCGAACGCATCGAACCGGATCCCGGCCCCGAGCCTGGGACAGCCGAGCATAGCGACGCGGAGTTCGACGGCCTTGTCGAGCAACTCCTGTCGCAATACCGGCCTGAGGCGCTGTGGGTCTTTGCCTACGGCTCGCTGATCTGGAATCCTGAATTCGTTCCTGTCGAGCAGCGCCCAGCCACGGCGCCAGGATGGCACCGCTCATTCTGTCTGAAACTGACCCGCTGGCGTGGGACCCGCGAATTGCCAGCCCTGATGCTGGCTCTCGACCGCGGTGGCAGTTGCAACGGCATTGTTTACCGACTGCCCGTGGAAGATCATTTCGGGCAACTCGGCCAGTTGATGCGCCGTGAGATCGATGCCAACCCGCCAACCAATGTGCCGCGCTGGATTAAGGTTCAGACGAGGGACGGTCCGCTACGCGCCCTGGCCTTCGTCGCCGCGCCGGATGGCAGGGCCTATGCAGGACGCCTGCCGCCGGAGCAGGTCGCCGATACGCTGGCGCGGGCTGCCGGACATTGGGGTTCGTCGGCGCAGTATCTCTTCCGGACCGTCAGCAAGCTGGAGGACAGCGGTATCCACGACCGGAACCTCTGGCGCGTCCAGGATCTGGTGGCACGGCAAATCATCGCTTCCACCGCTGGCGCATGAGCCGCCTGATCATCTGTTACCGGCAGGCGCGATAGCCGTTCCTGCGGTTCTTGATGTCGAAATGGAAATGGTTGCGGTGGTCGTAATTGTAGCCGGGTCCCAGCACGGTGGTGAAATACTGGCAGCCATCGGCGCGTACATTGTTGAGGAAGCCGCGCGTGCGGAAGGCGAACAGGCCGGGCTTGCGCACGTCGATGTCGTCGCCATTGTTGAGTTCGATGCTCATCACGTCGAGCGCATTGCCCTTGCCGTGCTCGGACAAAACACCTTCGCCGGCGATGTTGCGGCAGGAATAGCTCGAGCCCTGGTGGATGGTCTTGACGCCGGAGAAGTAGCGCCAGCGGGCGGAGGGAACGAGTTCGTTCTTCGTCCAGGCGGCAAAGGTGGCGGCCATGTCGCAGGTCAGCGTCGCTGCGGGCTTCATCTCGACACTGCCGATGGCCGTGACCTTTACGGGATAGTCGATGCCGCACTGGCCTTCATGGATCGGCGCCAGGTCGGTATAGGCGACATCGAGGCGCTTCAGCTGCTGGCGGCAATCGACTTCGCTGGCCGGTATCTGCTCGACCGGCGACATCGGCTCATCCATGCGTGGATAGGCGGCCTGCGTCATGTAGGGATTGGAGGGGACAAGCCGCTGCATGCCGGTATATTGCGGCACGGCCGCGGTTTGCGCGCCGACATCGACCGCCGGCTGCAGCGATAGCACGCTGCCGGTGTTGCAGGCCGAAACCGCGGCGAGGGTAAGGCCGGCGGCCAGCAGCGTCGCGGGTTTCGATCGGCGCGCGGTGGCGAAAAACACGGCGCGAAATTTGCCGGCCATTGGCGGAATCCTGTCCCCGAACCTGATCCCGATCAGGTTCTACCTTTTGCCTGGCCATGATCCTTTCCGAAAACTGGGTTCCACTTTTCGGGATCATGGCCGGATATCCGGCATTTTAACGATCAAGGGTAAAGGAAAACTCAGCGCCCGCATTCACGCCTGCGGCGGAAATGCGGCGGCGATCGTTGAGGGCCTACTGGCAGAACGTGCCGCCATGCCTGCGCGGCTCGAGATCGAGGTGGAAGTGCAGCGCGTGGTCGGCGTCTGCTCCCGGTCCGAGCACGGTCTTGAATGGACCGCAGGCGGCCTTGCGCACCGCGTTGAGGAATTTGGCATCCTTCTCGGGCGGCGTTGGGCCGACCTCGACCTTCCGGCCGTCGGACAAGGTGAAGCTGGCGATGTCGAGCGCATTGCCGAAGGCGTGCTCGGACAGTTTCCCGGTGCCGTGGCGCGGACGGCAGACGAAGGCCGATGCCTGGCCGATCGATTTGAGGTCGGCGCCGAATTCGGCTTTCGCCGCCGGCTGGATGATTTCGGCGGCAAAGCGCGCCGCCGCTTCGGCCATCGGGCAGTTGAGCTCGGTGCCGGGGGCGATGGCGATCGACTTGCCAAGGCTCTTCAGCACCAGGGGGTAGGGGATGGAGCAGCCGATTTCGGGATTGCTTTCCGCATTGTGCTCCTCGAATTCGACGCCGAGCGCCTTCAGCCGTTCGCGGCAGGCGACTTCCTCGGCGGGCATCTTTTCGCCAGGCCGGTCGGCCGAGCGCGGGTCGGGAAGCATTTTCTCATCGCCGGCATCCGCCGGTTTTGGCGGCGGCTGCGGGGCCATGGCAGGAGGCCCAACCTCTGGTTCCGTAGTGTCGGGTCTTTGTGTCGGGATCGGCACCTCGGCTGGCGGCTCCGGCTCGCTCTCCGTTTTGGTTGACGGCGTTCGGGACGAAGGTTCGGGGGCTGACGGCTCGGGATGTGCCTGCTTTGCATGACGAGACTTTTCCTCATTGAGCTGGTTGGAGGCGTCCGGGGCCTTTGGACCTTCCGTCTTTTGCTCTTCCGCCGGTGCGGCGTCGGCCTTTGGAGCGTCCGCGGGACGCGGCTCCGGCACTGGAACCTCGGCGGGCGAGGTCTGCTGCTCCGGCGTTTCCTGTGGCGCCTGCTTTGGCGGCTGCTTGCCCCGCGCTCTCACGCGGTGCTTGAACCTCGGCCTTCGCGGCTGGTCCAGACGCTGCGTCGACGACTGATCCATCCGAGGGGATAGTGGCTGGTAATGCCTGTGACGATGTCTGGCGTCGGCCGGTGTCGCCAGCAGGACCGCAGCCGCCAGAAGCAGCGCCAAGGTGCAAAGTCGGGAAAAGCTCAGCGTTGCCATCGCTCCGAAACGGCGCCGGCATGCTGGAAGTTGCCTCGACGAACGCTTTGCGCCGATCACAATCGGTTACCACGGCGTTACGCGCCGATCGCTTCGAGGCCTTCCTCCAGCCAGTCGGCGAGCAGCGGCATGCCAAGCAGGTACTTGGCCGTGCGCTTGTTGGCGCGTTCGCGCGCCGCCGTCACGGCGTCCACCCATTCCGAGGCGTCGTAGTCGCCGCGGCCGACCCAGGCGAGCGCGACCAGTTCGGCGGCTTCATCGACATTGAGGTCGTTGATCAGTTCGCGCAGTTCCTCTTCGGTCAGGTTTTCCGAACTTTCCTCGACAAGGCCGTCATGGTGATGATTGTCGTGCGTGTCGCCGTCGAACTCGATCTCGTGTTCGGCACCGTCGGCATAGTCCTCGTTGACAGCGGCACTCAACGCCTTGGCCTTGAGGATGAACAGGCGCACGGTATCGGGGCCGATCGTAAGATCCCAGTCCTTTTCAAGCCGCCGCTGCACGGGCCGTCTCCGTCAGTCGTTTGCCCGGATGATAGCGGATTTCCGGCCTCCGTCACCTGATGTTCTCAACGTGATTTTTCCGGGATGAAACGCGGGACGCTTGGCGTTAGTGTTGCATTCTCACCCCTCAAGGAGGCTTCGATGCACAAAAGAATGCTGATCCAGGCCGCGACTGCCCTTGTCGCGCTGCAGTTCTTCGCTGTCCCGGTATTCGCCGCGGGCAGTAGTGGTGGCAGCGACCAGACTGTCACCCAGTGCAAGAAGGGAGAGGTCTGGGACAAGAAGAAGAAAAAGTGTGTCGCTCCTCAGGAAGGCATGCTGGACGACGACAGCATCTATGATGCAGGCCATGCGCTGGCGATGGCCGGGCGCTATGACGAGGCGATCTCGGTGCTTACCCTCGCCGCCAACAAGCAGGATCCGCGCATCCTCAACTATCTCGGCTATTCGCACCGCCATTCCGGCCGTGTCACGGTCGGTCTCGGCTATTACGAGGAAGCGCTGCGCATCGACCCGAACTACACCCTGGTGCGCGAATATCTCGGCGAGGCGCATCTGCAGATCGGTGACCTCGCCGGCGCCCAGCAGCAACTGATGGAAATCGAGAAGCGCACCGGCAAGGGCTCGCGCGAATACGGCATGCTGTCCGAGCAGATCGAGCATTTCATGCGGAGCTGATCAGGCTCCCCAGGCTTATCGAAGCGGCCGCGAGCGATCGCGGCCGTTTTTTGTTGCCGCCCGCCTCACCTGCCACCGCCTCTGGTGAAAGCGGGGATGATTTTTGCAAAACCGATTTTTGGGCGTGAAAAACCCGCGAAGGTTGCTATATTGGGGGAAATTGCGGTGAAACGGTTCCGTTAGCCCGAGGCTGCCGGACCGTTTTCTTTTTGTACCCAACGACAAGGCTTCCCCCGAAACGCGGGGGTGGCGGCAGGAAAGGTCAGGCATCATGAACAAGGTCCCGATGACAGGCGAGGGGTTCGCGTCATTGAAGGAAGAACTGCGCTGGCGCCAGCAGGAAGAGCGGCCGCGCATCATCGAGGCGATCTCCGAGGCGCGCTCGCATGGCGACCTGTCCGAAAATGCCGAATACCACGCCGCCAAGGAGGCGCAGAGCCTGAATGAGGGCCGCGTCAACGAGCTCGAGGACCTGATCGCGCGCGCCGAGGTGATCGACGTCACCAAGCTCAGCGGCGACAAGGTCAAGTTCGGCGCCACCGTCGTGCTGGTCGACGAGGACACCGAGGAAAAGAAGACTTATCAGATCGTCGGCGACCAGGAAGCGGACGTGAAGTCCGGCCGCATCTCGATCTCCTCGCCGATCGCGCGCGCATTGATCGGCAAGGAAGTTGGCGACGCCATCGAGGTCAATGCGCCCGGCGGTGCCAGGGGGTATGAGATCGTCCAGGTGCAGTTTATTTAGGGCCTCTTGATAGTTCTATTTTTAAAAGGCCCTAAGCTGGCGCCTGCAATTTGAGATTAAGCAGCGTGCCGGCTTCCGCCACCACCTCCGCGGGCGTCAGACGTCCACCAGGGGCGGCCAGCAGTGTCGACGCAAATTGCCCACGCGGACCCGTCAAACCCGGCTCCGTCGCCAAAAACACAGCAACCGTCGGCAGGCCGAAGGCGCTGGCGAGGTGGGTCAGGCCGGTGTCGGCGCCGATGACCAGCGTGGAGCGGCCGAGGATGGCGGCGATGTCGGCCAGCGGCGATTTTGGCACCACGACCGTGGACGGCACGACCCTGGCGATGGCTTCGGCCACGGACTTCTCACGTTCGTTCGACCAGGTGGTGACCGGCATCATGCCGCGCTCGACCAGCAGGCGGGCGGTCCCGATCCAGTCCTCGACAGGCCATTTCTTGTCCTCGCGGCTGGTGCCGTGCAACAGGAAGGCGGTTTTTCCGGTGATGGCGGCGAGAGCGCCGGGTGGGGGCACGATGCCTGAAGCGAGCGTCGACAGATCGGGCTGATAGCCAAGCGCCAGCCCGAACAGCCGCCGCGTCCGCTCGATGGCGTGCAGGTTGCGCGGCACGCCGTAGGTGACGTCGTAGAACATGGTCGCCGAGGGTTCGCGCGCGCTCGACCGGTCGAAGCCGGCGATCGGTGCGCGCGCCTGCCGCGCCACCAGGGCCGATTTCAGCAGGCCCTGTGCGTCGACGACCAGATCGTAGCGGCATTCGCGCAAGGTTCGGCGTAGCGCGGCCGCCTCGCGCCAGGTGCTGTCCCTGAAAAGCGCCTTGCGCCAGCGCCGGATGGCCACCGTATGGATCCTGCCGACCGCCGGGTGCAGGGCGACAATGCCGGCAAACGCCTCCTCGACGCACCAGTCGAAGGAAACGTCGGGCCGGTGCAGGCTGGCATCCTCGACGGCCGGAAAGGTGTGGATGACATCGCCCATCGACGATGTCTTGACGATCAGGACCTTCATGCCGCGGCCGGGAATTCCAGCAGCCGCTCCGCCGCCGCCGCTACCTGGCCGACTTCCATTGTCTTCAGGCAGTTGAGATGGCCGAGCGGGCAGATCTTCTGGTGGCAGGGCGAGCAGGAGAGGTGCAGCCAGACCAACTCGCGCCGTTCCGCCAGCGGCGGCGTGTTTTCGGGCGAGGTCGAGCCGTAGACGGCAACGATCGGCGTGCCGACGCTTGCCGCGACATGCATCAGTCCGCTGTCGTTGGACACAGCCAGCCTTGCCGCGGCGATCAGGTCGATGGCGTCCTCCAGACGTGTCTGGCCGGCGAGGTCGACGACGCCGGGGGCAAGGGCAGCGATCTCGGCAGTGACGTCGCGGTCGTTCTTCGAACCGAACAGGGCGACCTTCAGGCCCTTGTCCACGAACTCGCGGGCAAGGCCGGCATAGCTTTCGCTCGGCCAGCGCTTGGCCGGGCCGAATTCGGCGCCAGGCATCAGGGCGACGAATTTCTGCCGCGCCAGCCCGAAACGGTCGAGCAGGGCGGCTTGGTTGCCGGCATCCACGGTCAGATGGGGCGCGCGAAAACTGCCGCCCCTGGCGAGACTGAAATAGGCCTGCGCGGTGCGCCGTTTCACGGCGTTCGGCAGCGGCACGATGTCGGTCAGCAATCCATAGCGCATTTCGCGCAGATGGCCGACACGGCGCGGAATGCGGGCAAAGAAGGGGATCAGCGCCGATTTCCAGCTGCCCGGCAGGACATAGGCCATGTCGTAGCGGCCGCGCAGCAGGCGGCCGAAGCGGCGGCGATGGGTAAATTCGAGCGCGCCGGGTTTCAGCGGAAAGTCGATCTGCTGGCGGATCTCGGGCATGCGCTTGACCAGCGGTGCCGCCCAGGCCGGCGCGAGCACGTCGATCGCGGCGTTGGGATGGAGCTCCTTCAGCGCCGAGAACAGGCACTGCGCCATCACCATGTCGCCCACCCAGCGTGGGCCGATCACGAGGATCGTTGGGCTTTCAGCCATTCGACATAGTCTCTGACACCGGTTTCCACTGTCCGGAACTGGCCGTTGTAACCGGCCGCGCGCAAACGGGACATATCAGCTTGCGTGAAGCTCTGGTAGCTGCCCTTGAGGTGATCGGGGAAGGGGATGAACTCGATCTCGCCCTTGCCCAGCGTATCGATGACGGTTTCGGCGATGGCGCGGAACGGTTGGGCACGGCCGGTACCGCAGTTGAAGATGCCGCTAGAACCCCGCTTCCACAGCCATAGATTGACGTCGGCGACATCGCCGACATGGATGAAGTCGCGGCTCTGTTGGCCGGGGCCGAAGCCGTCATAGGCGCCGAACAGTTTCGGATTCTCGCCGCGCTCGACCTGGTTGAACAGATGGAAGGCGACCGAGGCCATGGCGCCCTTGTGCGCCTCGCGCGGACCATAGACGTTGAAGTAGCGCAGGCCCGAGACCTGCGAATGGTCGGTGTCGAAGACGGTGCGCCTGACATAGTCGTCGAACAGCTTCTTCGAATAGGCATAGACGTTGAGCGGCCGCTCGAGCGCCGGCTCCTCGCGAAACTCGGAACCGCCACCGTAGACGGAAGCCGAGGAGGCGTAGAGGAAGGGCACGCGCAGGGCCTGGCAGGCATGCAGCAGCCGCTTCGAATAAGCAAAATTCACCTCCATCATGAACTTGCCGTTCCACTCGGTGGTGGTCGAGCAGGCGCCCTGGTGGAACACGGCCTCGACACGACCGAGCGAGCCGGCCTCGAAGCTCGACAGGAATTCATCCTTGTCGAGATAGTCGGCTATTTTCAAATCGGCGAGATTGGCGATCTTGTGGCCGTCGGTGAGATCATCGACGACGAGGATGTCGTCATGGCCTTCGGCATTGAGCGCGGCGACGATGTTGGAGCCGATCATGCCGGCGCCGCCCGTGACGATGATCATGAAGGCCTCTGGTTGCTTGCGATTCCGGTCCTTATAAGGGAGGCCAGCCGGGCTGTCGACAAAGCAGGTGCAGGCGTCACAGTGGCGCCGCAAAGCTTCCGCTCAGTCAGCACCGATCATAAGGGACAGAAAATGCCGTCGACCGAACTGCTCATTGCGTTCTTCGCCACCACGGCGATCTTCGCCTATATCCCCGGTCCGGCCATGCTTTATGCCGCGGCGCAGACGATGGCGCGCGGGCGATGGTCGGGACTGACGGCGGCACTGGGCATCCATCTCGGCGGTTATGTGCATGTCTTTGCCGCCGCCGCCGGCCTTTCGGTGCTGTTCCATGCCGTGCCGCCGCTCTACATGGCGGTCAAGCTGATCGGCGCGCTCTACCTGATCTGGCTCGGCATCTCGCTGTTTCGCAAGCGCGTGGAGGGCGATGTGGCGCTGCCCGCCATCGAGCGGAAATCGGCCCGCCGCGCCTTTTTCGAGAGCATCACCGTCGAGGTGCTCAATCCGAAAACCGCGATCTTCTTCATGGCGTTCCTGCCGCAGTTCATCGATGTCTCTGCGGCCCTCCCGGTGTGGCTGCAATTCGTGGTGCTAGGCACCATCGTCAACCTGATGTTCTCCTCGGCCGACATCGTCTGCGTGTTCCTGGCCGGCCTCGTCATCGGCCGGCTGCGGCGTTCGAGCCGGGCGCAGCGGCTGATGCAGCGGGCCGGTGGTGCCGTGCTGGTCGGGCTCGGCGTCCACGTTGCCTTGCAGAAGAGCTGAAGCGGCGCCGCCGTTGCGCCGGTTCGAATTGCGGTATATCGGCAGGCATGAACGACCGCCAGCCGACACCCCATATGTTTCAGCGACTGTTTTTCCCCGCGCGTTGCCAGTGATATGATCAAGCACAATCCGCCTTCTCCCGAACCCTTGCACCGCGCCATTGCCCGCTTTGGCGGCGTCACCGTGCTGGTGGTCGGCGACCTTATCCTCGACCGCTTCGTCAACGGCGTCATCGAGCGGATTTCGCCGGAAGCGCCGATCCCCGTGCTGCATGGGCGCGGCGAGACCTCGGCCATGGGCGGCGCCGGCAATGTCGTGGCCAACATCGTCTCGCTTGGCGCGCGGGCCATTCCGGTTTCGGTGATCGGCACGGACACCGCCGGCGACAGCCTGGTGCGGATGCTCGGCGAGCTTGGCGCCGAGACAGCGGGGCTTTGGCAGCAGCGCGGCCGCATGACGTCGTCGAAGAGCCGCTTCAGCGCGCTCAACCAGCAGGTGCTGCGCTTCGACGAGGAAGAGATCAAGCCGCTGGACGCGACTGAGCGGGCAGGGCTGATCCGGCATTTCCGCGCGGCACTGGCGGGGGCCGACATCGTCATCCTGTCCGATTACGGCAAGGGCATCCTGCTCGACGGCGTCGCCGCCGAACTCATCGCCATCTGCCGCGAGGCGGGCAAGCCGGTGCTGGTCGATCCGAAGGGCCGCGACTATGCGCGCTATGCCGGCGCGACCGCCATCACCCCCAACCGCAAGGAGCTTGGCGAGGCCGTCGGCCACGCCGTGTTCGCCGATGACGAGATCGTGGCTGCCGCACGCGAACTGATTTCGGCGCATGGTTTCGACTTCGTCGTCGCCACGCGCAGTGAAAAGGGCATGAGCGTCGTCGGCCCGGTCGAGGCGCGCCATATCGCCACCCAGGCGCGCGAAGTGTTCGATGTCTCTGGCGCCGGCGACACGGTGATCGCGACGTTCGCGCTGGCGCTCGCATCGGGAGCCGATCCCGTCGCGGCGGCCTCGATCGCCAATGCCGCCGGCGGCGTCGTGGTCGGAAAACGCGGCACCGCGCGGCTGACGGTCGAGGAGCTGACCGGGGCGCTGTTTCGCTCGCACGGACCGACCGCCCACAAGGATGCCATTCTCGATGCCGCATCGGCCGCGCGCATGGTGGCGGCCTGGAAGGAAGAGGGCCTGAGCGTCGGCTTCACCAATGGCTGCTTCGATATTCTGCATGCCGGCCATGTCAGCCTGCTGCACGCGGCGCGCAGCCAGTGCGACCGGCTGGTGCTCGGCCTCAACAGCGATGCTTCGGTGCGGCGGCTGAAAGGGCCGGGCCGTCCTGTCAACGACCAGCACGACCGCGCCTGCGTGCTCGCGGCCCTTGCCTCGGTCGATGCCGTCGTTGTCTTCGAGGAGGATACGCCGCTGGCGCTGATCGAGGCGCTACTGCCCGACATCCTGGTCAAGGGCGCGGACTATACGATCGACACCGTGGTCGGCGCCGACGTGGTGCAGAAGGCCGGCGGGCGCGTCGTGCTGGTCGATCTCGTCGCCGGCAAGAGCACCACCGGCACCATCGGCAAATTGCGCGCCGGCTCTACAAGCTGAGGTTTTGATGTCTGAACTGAACGACTATCTGGTCCGCTCGGCGGCCGCGATCACGGCGATGGTCAAGCGTGACCTGACCGGCGAGATGGAACGGGCGGCGAGCGCCGTGGTGACGGCACTTTCATCGGGCAAGGCCTTGCTGATCGCCGGCAATGGCGGTTCGGCGAGCGACGCCATCCACATAGCCGGCGAATTGGTCGGCCGCTTCCTGAAGGAGCGCAAGGCCTACAATGTCATCGCGCTGCCGGCCAATGCGGCGGTGCTGACGGCCTGGGGCAATGATTACGGCTTCGACACGGTGTTCTCGCGCCAGGTCGAGGCGCATGGCACGGTCGGAGGCGTGCTTCTGGCGATCTCGACCAGCGGCAATTCGCCGAGCATCCTGGCCGCCGCCGAACAGGCGCGGATGATGGACATGACGGTGATCGGCCTGACCGGCGACACCGGCGGCAAACTCAAGCCGCTGTGCGACATCCTGCTCAACGTGCCCTCGACCTCTACGCCGATCATCCAGCAGGGGCATCTGTGCCTCTACCATCACCTCTGCGAAGTGGTCGAAGCGCGTCTCAGCAATGGCTGACAGGACGGCGCCGCCACATCCGCTGACCGAGCCGGGCGTGTGGATCGAGCGCATTGGAAACCGGGTTTTCCCGCCGCACCTGCCGGCGCTGTTCCTCGACCGCGACGGCACCATCAACGTCGATACCGATTATCCCAGCGACCCGGCCGAGATAGAGCTCAGGCCGCAGATGCTGCCGGCGATCGCAGCCGCCAACCGGGCGGGAATCCCGGTTGTGGTGGTCACCAACCAGTCCGGCATCGCGCGCGGCTATTTCGGCTGGAGCGCCTTTGCGGCGGTGAACGGCCGCGTGCTCGAGCTGTTGGGCGAGGAGGGCGTGTTCGTCGACATGGTGATTGCCTGCGCCTACCACGAGGCCGGCGTCGGACCACTCGCCATCCCCGATCATCCGATGCGCAAGCCCAATCCAGGCATGCTGGTCGATGTGGGCAAACGCCTTGCTCTCGATCTCCAGCGCTCGCTGATCGTCGGCGACAAGCTTGCCGACATGCAGGCGGGAAAGCGCGCCGGTCTGGCACTGGGCTGGCTGGTCGACGGCGAGGCTGCGGTCCAGCCCGGCTTCGCCATTCGGCCCCTGCGGGGCAGCAGCGACCTTGGTGAGTTGCTCGCCGCCGTTGAAGCGCTCGGCCGGGACAACCGTTCCTGATCCCGGCCTGACGGCTCACGCAGGATCGTTGCGTTCCGAGGCTTCGTAGAGCTTTGCCTCGGTGGCGAAGGAATAGATCATCACCGACATCGAGTAGACGAAGCCGTGCCGGCCGCACAGGAAATAGCGCTTGGCCAGGTAGAATTTCAGGAAGTTGCCGAGCGGCGACAACACCAGCCGCACAAGGCCGGGCTTCTTGCCCTTCTCGACCAGCGTGACGGCCTTGAGGCTGGAATAGGCGTTGGCCCGGGCGAGACCTTCCTCGATCGATATTTCACGGCGATGCAGCAGGACGCCCTCTTCGATCGTGCCGGTCTCGCCCGGCACGTGGAAGGCTTCGTGCACCCGCGCGGTGAGATCGATGGTGGCGCCCTCCCGACGGAAAAGCCGCATCAGCCTGTTGTGCAGCACCCAGCGATGCGCATAGCCATAGCCCTTCAGCCAATCGCGGCGACGGATGTACCAGCCGCGGATCTTGCCATCGGCGGCCTCCGTGATGGCCACGATCGACTGCCGCAACTGGTCGTCGACGCGCTCGTCCGGGTCGATCGAAAGGCACCAGGGCTGGGTCGCGTGGTCGAGCGAGAATTGCCGCTGGCGGGGAAAACCCGGCCAGTCATTGTGCAGCAGCGTTATCGGGTAGCCCTTGGCGATATAGCTTTTGACGCATTCGATGGTGCCATCAGTAGAACCGGAATCGACGATGATGATCTCGGAGCAGAAGTCGATGCTTTCCAGGCACGGGCCGATCATGTCGGCCTCGTTCACGCAGATGATAAGCGCCGAGACCGGGCTTGCAAATCGAGTCATGGTCCCCCTCCCATGGCGGGCCGCCCCCAGAGCAACGCTGCTATCGCCATCTGTACCCAAGCAAATCCGCACGGAAAACCGTTACACACTTTTCCTGGAATCGCTTGAGAAACCAATTAGCGGTCAGCCAAGCGACGAAGTCCGGCAGAGCCGTCCAGCCTTGTACATCAGCGTCTGTCGAATACCAACGCGGCGCCGGTGTGGCGAAGGCCAGGAATTCGCCAGCGCACAGGCGCTCGCCTCGCCTCAGGGGCGTTCGAAGGAAACCAGGCCCTCATCCTTGACCCGGCGTATGGTGAGAGCGGTGCGCACCGTGTCGACATTCGGCGTCGAGGTCAGCTCCTCGATGACGAAGGTCTGGAAGGCGCCGAGGTCGCTTGCCACGCAGTGCAGCAGGAAATCGGATTCGCCCGAGACCATCCAGGCATCGCGCACGATCGGCCAGCCGCGCGTGCGCTCGGCGAAGGTGCGCAGTTCGGCATCGGCCTGGTGATGCAGGCCGACCAGACAGAAGGCGACGACATCGAGGCCGAGCGCCGGGGCATTGAGCAGCGCGCGGTAGCCGCGGATGATGCCGGCCTCCTCCAGCCGCTTGACCCGGCGCAGGCAGGGCGGGGCCGAAATGCCGACGCGGTTCGACAGCTCGACATTGGTCATGCGTCCATCCGCCTGCAGCTCGCGCAGGATCTTCCAGTCGATGGCGTCGAGGTCGGCTTTCAGCGGCATGGCGGTCTCAGCTCGGCGCAAGAATCTTTCGCGATTTTGTAATTAAACGACTTTTGTGTCGGCGCCAGCCCTCATCAACGCGATTTTTGAATGGTAACGAAAGCGGCAATGGCGCGAATAAGCGCTTTGGGCCGAAGCTTTCCGGGGACGACGGCCCGTTCGTCTTGCTGGCGTGGTTGGCAACCCTTACATTGAGCGCGAATTCCACGTCTTTTTCCAAGGCATCGTCCGCCCGCAGAGGTTTTAGATGACCACCAAGCACGCGCCCGTTCTCATCATCGGTTCCGGCCCCGCAGGCTATACGGCGGCGGTCTATGCCGCGCGCGCCATGCTGAAGCCGATGCTGGTCGCCGGCCTGCAGCAAGGCGGCCAGCTGATGATCACCACCGATGTCGAAAACTATCCCGGCTTCGCCGATCCCATCCAGGGACCGTGGCTGATGGAACAGATGCTGAAGCAGGCAGAGCATGTCGGCACCGACATCATCAACGACATCATCACCGAGGTAGACCTCAACGTGCGGCCGTTTCGCGCCAAGGGCGATTCCGGCACCACCTACACCGCCGACGCGCTGATCATCGCAACCGGCGCGCAGGCCAAGTGGCTGGGCATTCCGACCGAGCAGGATTTCATGGGCTTCGGTGTCTCGGCCTGCGCCACCTGTGACGGCTTCTTCTATCGCGGCAAGGATGTCGCGGTGGTCGGCGGCGGCAATTCGGCGGTGGAAGAGGCGCTCTATCTGTCGAACCTCGCCAAGAGCGTCACGGTCATCCATCGGCGCAGCGACTTCCGCGCCGAGCGCATCCTGCGCGAGCGGCTGCTGCAGAAGGACAATGTCCGCGTCATCTGGGACACGGTGGTCGACGAGATCACCGGCCGCCCCGGCAAGGCGCCGCTGCCACCGTCAGTCGAAGGGCTGAAGCTCAAGCATGCGGTGACCGGTGCCGAAACCCACCTCAAGGTCGACGGTGTGTTCGTGGCGATCGGCCATGCGCCGGCGGTCGAGCTGTTTGTCGGCAAGCTGAAGCAGAAGCCGAACGGTTACTTGTGGACGGCGCCGAATTCGACCCGCACCGACGTGCCCGGTGTGTTCGCGGCCGGCGACGTGACCGACGATGTCTACCGCCAGGCGGTGACGGCGGCGGGGCTCGGCTGCATGGCGGCACTCGAAGCGGAAAAGTATCTCGCCGGCATCGAGGTGCACCGCGAAGCAGCCGAATAACGGCCGCTTTAAACTGTTAAAAAAACGGCTTAGAAACGCCGTGTAAAAGCCTGATTTTTCATTCAGACGCCAAACAGAACGAGGGGAATCATGGCGTTGGACTGGGACAAGCTACGCGTGTTTCACGCTGCGGCGGAAGCGGGGTCGTTTACGCACGCGGCCGAGACATTGCACCTGTCGCAATCGGCGATCTCGCGGCAGGTCAGTGCGCTCGAGCACGATGTCGGCGTGCCGCTGTTCAACCGCCATGCGCGCGGCCTGGTGTTGACCGAACAAGGCGAGATGCTGTTTCGCACGGCGCATGACGTGCTGATGAAGCTCGAGACCATCAAGTCGCGCCTGACCGAGACCAAGGACCGGCCCTCCGGCGTGCTTCGCGTCACGACAACGGTTGGCCTCGGCGCCGGCTGGCTGACCGAACGGGTGCAGGAGTTCATCGAGCTTTATCCGGAAGTCAGCCTGCAGCTGATCCTCGCCAATGAGGAGCTCGACCTCACCATGCGCCAGGCCGATTGCGCCATCCGGCTGCGCCAGCCCCAGCAGCCGGACCTGATCCAGCGCCGCCTGTTCACCGTGCATTTCCACCTCTATGCGGCACCCTCCTATGTCGCCAAGCATGGCAAGCCAGCCTCGGTCGCGGAGCTCAGAAACCATCGCATCGTCACCTTCGGCCTGCCGGTGCCGTCGCATCTGTCGGAGTTGAACTGGCTGGAGACGGTCGGCGATTTCGAGGGCGGCCAACGTGTGCCGTCGCTGCAGATCAACGACATCTTGTCGATCAAGCGCGCCGTGCAGGGCGGCGCAGGCATCGCCATGCTGCCCGATTATGTGATCAACAAGGACTCCGGCCTGGTGCAGCTTTTGCCGGAAACCGAGGTGCCGTCCTTCGACACCTATTTCGCCTATCCCGACGCGATGAAGAACCAGGCCAAGCTGCACGTGTTCCGCGATTTCATTATCGCCAAAGCGCGCAGTTGGTCATTCTAGCCCTAGCGGACGATCGGCAGCACTGGTGATCTGTTCGCCCCGCCAGGGCGTCAGGCGCGGCAGCCAGCCGGGGACGTTGCGTCGATAGGTTTCATAGTCGGCGCCGTAGCGGCGGGCGAGCGTCGGCTCCTCGTAGAATTTGACGAAGGAGCTCATGACAACAGCGCAGATGACGGCATAGCCGACAAGCGTCCAGCTCGAGAACAGCAGCGCCTGGCCGAGGATGATCGACAGCACGGCGACATACATGGGGTTGCGGACATGGCGGTAGATGCCGCCGATCACGAGCTTCTCCGTCGGCGCGACCGGGGCCGGCGTGCCCAGCCCCTCGAGCGCGAAGCTGGCGAAAGCATGCAGCAGAACAGCAGCCGCGGCGACGATGAGGACGCCGCCGGCAGGAACAAAGCCCGGCATGGTGGACCACGGCAGGCGATAATGATCGCTGAGCAGCCAGGGAACCAGCCCGGCGACCACGCCGGGTGCCGCGATGAAGAAGGCCGTGCTGCCGGCGATCGCCGAAAACGTCCGCATTGGCTGCTTTCTCTCCGATTGCCTCAGAAATGAACGTCTGCTGCCTGCTTCGACATCATTGCGTAATTTTGGTGGTTTGGGGCGAAAACCGGTCGCGATTCACGCTTCTGTAGTGACGATTGCGTGGTTGAGCGCCCCATTTTTGACGATTCTGCTGGTCCTATTGGCTCGTGGAATGGGTTGGACCACAGCCTATGTCTTTTTGCATGCGTGTGTTGCAAAATAGATGCTTGTTTCTTGGGCATGTTGAGCACATATATAGATCATCTCCTGGGCGCGTTCTCCTCCCATTAGCGCCCTCGAGTGTTCCCCTCTGGAGGTTAGCCTTAACAGGCACTTCCAATCAAACTCAGCCGGATCTTCACTGATCCGGCTTTTTTGTTGCCCGGACCCTGCCGGGATGGCTGGGAATTCCACGAGAATTGCCGCGTAACAGTGTCATGTAACCTCTGGTAACATGACAACGATGCCTTCCGCTGCTATGAAGAGGCTAGGACGCGGTGTGGTTCGGACGGGAGATGGGGGCATCACTCGTACGGCCCGGGCTCAGGCGGCTACCGCGTCCGAACCCTTTTCCGCCGAAAGCGGCGACTGTACATGCGGCGGGCCTGCCGTTTCCCCTCCCGAGAAAACGGTCCGCAAACAAAACGACGTCCGGCTCCCCGGGCGTCGTTTTTGGTATTTATCCCCTCGAACAAGGGTTCGAGGGGATGGTGTGTCGAAATCAGGATCAGGCGGCCTTGCCGTTGGTATTCATCGCTTCGTCGGCGAGACGGCCGGTGAGTTCGGCCATATGGTCGAAGACGGCGCGATAGCTGGCGACGCCCGCGGTCGCCGAGCGCAGTTCGATGATCAGGTCGCCGATCTCGGCCTGCGGCATGGTCGCCTCGACGACGTCCCATCCCGGCCATCCCGGCCGCGCGTCATAGCCGAGGATCTGGCCGCGCCGCTGCGGGATCAGCGCGATGACCTTCGACGTCGCGTCGGACGGCGTGACGATCTCGACCTTCATCACCGGCTCGAGCAGCACCGGCGAGCAGGCGGCCATGCCTTCCTTCATCGCGAGCTTCGCTGCCATCTGGAAGGCCATGTCGGAGGAATCCACCGCATGGTAGGAGCCGTCCGACAGGTTGACGGCGACGTCGACGACGGGGAAGCCGAGCGGGCCGTTCTTCAAGTAGTCGCGTATGCCTGTCTCCACCGACTGGATGTAGGTCTTCGGCACGACGCCGCCGGTGATGGTGTCGGTGAACTGGAAGCCTGAGCCGCGCGGCAGCGGCTTGATCTCGATCACCACATCGCCGAACTGGCCATGGCCGCCCGACTGCTTCTTGTGGCGGCCGCGCTGCTGCGCCGATTTGCGGATCGTCTCGCGGTAGGGCACCGCGGGCGCGTGGCCTTCGACGGGGATCTGGTTCTTGCCCTCCAGCCGCTCGCGCACGACGCGCAGATGCATTTCGCCATGGCCCGACAGCACCGTCTCGGCCGAGTCCTGGTTGTGGCGCAGGCTGAGCGAGGGATCTTCCTCGGCCAGCCGCTGGATGGCGGCCGACATCTTGACCTCGTCCTTGCGTTCCTTCGGCCGCAGCGCGAAGGCGAAGACCGGCTGCGGCGGCTCGAACGTGAACAGCTGTTTGGTGCCGCCCTTGGCCGAGGTCAGCGTCTGGCCGGTCTTGACCTCGTCCAGCTTGCCCAGCGCCACCGTGTCGCCGGCCTTGGCGGCGGTGAGCTTGAACTGATCCTTGCCGAGCATCTTGTAGATGCCGGAAACCTTGGCGGTGTCGCCGCCGGGCAGCCACAGCTCAGAGCCGTCGGCGACCTGGCCGGACAGGATGCGCGACACCGACAGCTTGCCGCCATGCGGCGTGTGGATGGTCTTCATCACCTGGACCACGGTGGCCCCGCCGTCCGAGGCACCAAGCCGCTTGCGGGTCGCCTCGATGTCGGGTGCGTCGTGGCGGATCGCCTTCAAGAGGCGCAGCACCCCATTGCCCTTTTCGGCGGTGCCGATCAGCACCGGCGTCACCACGCCTTCGCGCAGGTCGGCGGCGAGGTCGTCGAAGATCGCGTCCTTCGGCGGTTCGATCTCCTCGAGCAACTGTTCCATCAGCTGGTCGTCGTGGTCGGCCAGGGTCTCGAGCATGGAGAAGCGCGCCTCCAATTCGCGCGCCTTGTCGTCGCCCGGTATCTGAGCCACCTCGCTTTCGGCATATTCGCGGTAGATGTAGGCGCGTTCCAGCGCCAGATCGATCGAGCCGATGACGACGCCGTCCTTGCGCAGCGGAATCTGGCGCAGCAACAGCGGCACCGAGCTTGCCGGCTGCAGCATCTTCAGCGTGTCGCGTACGCCTGAAATCGCCTTGTCGACCTTGTTGAGGAACAGGATCCGCGGCACGCCGAGATCGTCGAGCTTGCGGATGATGAGCTGCAGGGCAGGGATCTTCTTTTCGTCGGCCTCGGCAACGACCACCGCGAGGTCGCAGGCGGCCAGCACCGGCTCGGCCTCGAAGGAGAATTCGATCGAGCCGGGACAATCGACGAAGGTGATCTGCTCGTCCATGAATTCGGTGGTGGCGATCGTCGCCTCGACGCTCATGGCGTGGGCGCGCGCCTCCGGCGAATGATCCGAGACGGTGCTGCCTGATGAAACGGGATTTTGTCGGGGGATGGCGCCCGTGCGGGCCAATATAGCTTCGAGAAGTGTCGTCTTACCGCTTGCAAAGGGACCGACTATGGCAATGCATTTCGGTCCCGTGCGTCGTCCTCCGGCGCGAGTACCCATGGCTGACCTCCACTCAGGCGTTTCCCTAGGGACCGACTGCTTGCATGGTTCAGGCGTGGTCAGTCGGTCCTGAGCGGCGGCCGGCCTGTTCGACCGTCGCGGGCGGGGTTCTTTTCCTGTTGCCACCTGCCCTGAAGCATCGTCCCACTTGTTTGCCGGCAGGGCAAGGAAAATAGAAATCCGCTGCCGTGTGGTGGTCTCAGGCGCTCAGCGCCAGGGGTTCGGCATCGATGGCGCGAAAGGGCGCCTTGTCGCGCGGCGCCGGCCTGCCAAAGAAGTAGCCCTGGAAACGGTTGCAGCCCGCGGCCTTGGCCAGCGCGAACTCTTCCTGCGTCTCCACGCCTTCCGCCACGATGGTGAAAGGTTCATGGTTAAGGAGAGAAAACCGCTTCTTCCGCCAGGCAGCCGAAACAGCCGGTTGCGCCTCGGGCGATATCGGCCGACAATGCGTTTGCCTCGACGAGCAGCGGCGTTTGCGGCCGGTCGCTTCACCACCAGTTTCAGGATCAGACGATGAAGATCATTGCTTGCGGCAGCGTGTCGACCATCATAGCGCCGGAAAAATACTTCACCGGCCGGGTTCTGCAGACGCCGATCATCGAGGCGGAGGCGCCGGCGCGACTGAGGGCGACACTGGTCAGCTTCGAACCGGGGGCGCGCACCCACTGGCACACACATCCGCTCGGTCAGACGCTCTACGTCACCTCGGGCGCCGGGCTTGCCCAGACATGGGGCGGGCCGGTCCAGGAGATCAGGGCAGGCGACGTGATCTGGTTCGCGCCCGACGAAAAGCACTGGCATGGCGCCGGGCCGAAGACGGCGATGACGCATATCGCCATGCAGGAAGCGCGCGACGGCGTCCATGCCGATTGGCTGGAAGCGGTTTCCGGCGAGCAATATGGCAGCTGAGTCCTGGCCATCCGCGGACGGCAGGCCTATTCGGGCCGCACCATCCTGAGGAACAGAGCGGAAAGGTTTGCAGCGAGCTCTGCACGTTTCATGTTGGGATGGACCATGCCGAAGAATCGCCTGCCGCTCGTCGCCGCCGTCTATCTCGGCACGTTTGTCGCTTTGCTCGACGTCAGCATCGTCAATGTCGCGCTGCCGACCATCCAGCAGGCGCTGCACACCGATTTCGGCGGCATGCAATGGGTGGTCGATGCCTACACGCTGTGCCTGTCGGCCTTCATGCTGTCGTCGGGGCTGATCGGCGACCGCTATGGCCGCAAGCGCTCATGGTTGGCCGGCGTCGGCATCTTCGTTGCCGGTTCGCTGATCTGTGCCGTCGCGCCCAATTTGCCGGCGCTGCTCGCCGGCCGGGTGGTGCAAGGCATCGCCGGCTCGCTGCTCATTCCAGGCGCGTTGTCGATCCTGACGCAGGCCTTCGCCGATCCGCGCCAGCGGGCCGGCGTCATCGGCGGCTGGGCCTCGTTCGCCGCGGTTTCTCTGGTCGTCGGCCCGGTGCTTGGCGGCATTCTGGTGCAGACGGTCGGCTGGCAGAGCATCTTCCTGATCAATTTGCCGCTCGGCCTTTTCACCATCGCGCTGGGCGCTGTGTCGATCGAGGAGACGGCGCATCCCGAACATGCCCATCTCGACCTTGTCGGCCTGGCGCTCTCGATCCTGTGGCTCGGCGCGCTGACCTTCGGCCTGATCTCGGCCGGCGAGAGCGGCTGGGGCGACGCCTGGACCATCACGGCCATCCTTGCCGGCGTCGTCGGCCTGGTGGTCTTCCTTGGCTTCGAGGCGCGCACGCCACGGCCCATGCTGCCGCTTGGCCTGTTCCGCGACGTGCGCTTTGCCGTCGCCAACGTCGCCTCGTTCGCGCTCGGCTTCACCTCCTACAGCTGCGTGTTCTTCTTCTCGATGTTCCTGCAGCAGGTGCAGGGCTGGTCGCCGACGCAGACCGGCCTGCGCATGGCGCCGGCCTTTCTTATCCAGATCGTCGTGTCGCCCTGGATCGGCCGGCTGAGCGCCCGCTATGGGCATTCGCTCTTGATGACGGCGGGCTACGTGCTGATCGGGCTTTCGATGCTCGGCATGTGCTGGGCCGGGCCGTCGACGCCATACGCGCTGCTCTGCGCGCTGTTCATCATCAACGGTCTCGGCAACTCGCTGGCGATACCGACCGGCAGTGCCGCCGCAATGTCCTACGCGCCGCGCGAGCGCTCCGGCATGGTGTCGGCCGTCATCAACGCCACCCGCCAGGGCGGGCTGGCCATCGGCATCGCGCTGCTAGGCGCGCTGATGAGCATGCGGGCGACGAGCCTCTTGACCGGATATCTCGGTGACGCCGGTGTCGGCAATGCCGAAGCGGTGGCGCGTGCCGCCATATCACGGCATGATTTCGCGACCGACGCGGCAATCGGCGAGGATGGCGTGCATCGGCTGTTCGCCACCGCCTATGCCGGCGGCTTCCACGCCGCAATGCTGACGGCGGCGATCGCCGCGTTCCTCACTGCCGCTCTGCTGATCATGGTCCTGGCGCCGGCCGAGGCGCGTTCGGCCAGGCAAGCAAAGCAGCAGGCGTAAGGTGCCTGGCCGCCAACAACAACCCGGCGATGATGGCGCCGGGTTTCTTTTGTCGTCAGATCGATCTGATCAGGTCAGCGATGCCGTGAAGCGCTGGATGCGCGTGCAGGCTTCCTCCAGCAGTGCATCCGAGGTCGCATAGGAGATGCGGAAGTTGGGGCCGAGGCCGAAGGCCGAGCCGAACACCACCGCCACGCCTTCCGCCTCGAGCAGTTCCGAGCAGAAGGCCTCGTCCGTGTCGATCACCTTGCCGGCCTTGGTCTTCTTGCCGATCAGCTGGGCGCAGGAAGGATAGACATAGAAGGCGCCTTCCGGCGACGGGCACGTGATGCCGCGCGCCTGGTTGAGCATCGAGACGACGAGGTCGCGCCGCCCTTGGAAGATCGCCTTGTTCCTGGCGATGAAGTCCTGCGGGCCGTTGAGCGCCTCGACGGAAGCCCATTGCGCGATGGTGCAGGCGCCCGAGGTCTGCTGGCCCTGGATCATGTCCATCGCCTTGATCAGTTGGACCGGACCGGCGGCATAGCCGATGCGCCAGCCAGTCATGGCATAGGCTTTCGACACGCCGTTCATGGTCAGCGTGCGCTCATAGAGCTTCGGCTCGACCTCGGCGATGGTCTTGAAGACGAAGTCGCCATAGGTCAGGTGCTCGTACATGTCGTCGGTCAGCGTCCAGACATGCGGATGCTTCAACAGCACGTCGGCCAGCGCGCGCAGTTCGGCTTGCGTGTAGGCCGCGCCCGACGGGTTGGACGGCGAGTTCATCAGCAGCCATTTGGTCTTCGGGGTGATCGCCTTTTCCAGCACTTCGGGCGTCAGCTTGAAACCATTCTCGATCGAGGTGTCGGCGAACACCGACGTGCCGCCGCAGATCGCCACCATTTCGGGGTAGCTGACCCAGTAGGGGCGGGGGATGATGACCTCGTCGCCGGGGTTCAATGTCGCCATGAAGGCGTTGAACAGGATCTGCTTGCCGCCGGTGCCGACAATGGTCTGCTCGGGCTTGTAGTCGAGATTGTTCTCGCGCTTGAATTTTTTTGCGATCGCCTCGCGCAGCGGCACGATGCCCGAAACCGGCGGGTACTTGGTCTCGCCACGGCGGATGGCTTCGATCGCCGCATTCTTGATGTTGTCGGGCGTGTCGAAATCCGGTTCGCCGGCGCCGAGGCCGATAATGTCACGGCCGGCATTTTTCAGCTCGCGCGCTTTCTGCGTCACCGCGATGGTGGCGGAAGGCTTTACGCGGGAAAGGGTGTCGGCAAGAAAGGCCATGACCAGATATCTCTCCTTGAGAAGATCGGCGCGGCCAGGAGCGGCCGCGGCGCTTCTCATGTCGCATGATTCCGCTCAGTGCAAGCTTTGTCGGCTGATCCAGACCTCAAGGAGCCGTGATTGCCACCTGTGAGCGGCAACAAAAAATTCATTAACGGGCGGTAAGGGCTTGAGTGGCAGGATCGCAATCCATTCCGCCATTTCGCGGAGCGAGGGACCCTTGTCACGCAGCGTCGGGCTTGCCCATATCATCCGTCATGATGACGGCACCTCGTCAGGTGTCTGGGGCATCTACACGCTGCAGAGCGCCTTCCAGCCGATCTTCGCCTTCAACCAGGGCAAGCTGTCGATTGCCGCCTTCGAAGGGCTGATCCGGCCGTTTCGCGACGGCGAGCCGCAATCGCCGATGGCCTTCTTCTCGACCTGTCCGGCCGCCGACCGCCTGCATGTCGAAGCGCTGACCAGGACGTTGCATCTGCTCAATGCCGGCGCCTGCCTGCCGCAGGAGGCGTCGATCTTCATCAATTTCGACCCGTCGGTGTTCACCGAGCGGTCGATTGCCGACAATGCCCTGCGCGAAATGCGGCTGGTGCTGCACGAGGCCGGCATCGATCCGGGCCGCGTCGTGTGCGAAGTGACCGAGCAGAGGTCGGCTTCGCAGGAGGTCCTGCACAGCTTCGTCGCGGCGTTGCGGGGCAACGGGTTTCGCATCGCCGTCGATGACTATGGCGCCGACGATTCCGATATCAACCGCATCAAGGAATTGCGGCCCGACATCGTCAAGTTCGACGCCACCTGGATCACGCAGCTGATGGAGTCCGGCGCCGGCTTCGCGCTGTTGACGACGATGGTCAAAAGCTTCGAGGAACAAGGCATCCGCACGGTGTTCGAGGGCATCGAGGAAAGGTGGCAGCTGGAACTCGCCGAGAAATCCGGCGCTTCCATGGTCCAGGGTTTCGTGCTTGCGCGGCCGGAACTGGCGCCGACGAGTTTCCGTGTTTTCGGAAAAACTCCGGACCCGGTTGCGGCCGCAAGCGATGCGTCCACCGCCGTCGCCCCACGTGCAGCGCGGCCGGCAAAAGCCTTCGGGCGCAGGGTCGCGCCATGAGGATCGAGCGGCGGCGCAATGTCGGCAAGGCGATCTTCGTCGACGAGATAGGCATCGAATACGGCGTCCACGGCGAGTTCCGCCTGCGCAGTGCCTACCAGCCGATCTTCGCGCCGCTTGGGCGATCGCTGCACGCGGTGGCGGTCGAGGGCCTGATCGAGCCGCACCGCGCCGGCAGGGCAGGGTCGGCGCGGGCGTTCTTCGAAAGCGTTGCCCCGGCGGACCGGCTGTTTGTCGAGACCATGTGCCGGGTGCTGCATCTCAGGAACTTCCACAATATCGGCGTCGACGGGCTCGATCTGTTCTTCAACTACAATCCGATGGTCAACGACCATTCCGGGCGGGCGCTGGCCGAGATCCGGCTGATGAGCCGGCATCTGGGCGAGCTCGGCCTCGCCCCTAGCATGCTGGTCTGCGAGATCACCGAACAGGCGGCGGACGACGCGCTTCTGGCGCGGCTGGTGCGGGAGATGCGGCGCGACGGCATCCGCATCGCCATCGACGATTTCGGCACCGGCCATTCGACCGAGGAGCGGGTGAGCCTGCTTCAGCCCGACATCGTCAAGATCGATGGCGGCTGGTTCGCGCAGTTCTGCCGCCATGCCGCCGCCGAACGCTTCTTCCGCCCGCTGGTCTCCAGCCTGCATGACCGTGGCGCCAGGGTGCTGGTCGAAGGCATCGAGCAGCCCGTCCACCTGCGCGTCGCGCTCGACGGCGGCGTCGACCTGCTGCAGGGTTATCTCCTCGCCCGTCCGGCGCTGGCCGGCACCATCTTCAACGAAGAGCCGCTATCAGTCGATGCTCTGCTGGGCAGGGAGAACAATGTCGTGCCGCTGTTCGGCTAAGCGACTTCGGCGACTGGCGAAAGCGGTGCCACAGCGTCCTTCTCCCCGCTCTACGGGGAGAAGATGGCGGCAGCCAGATGAGGGGCGGCGCCAGCCTTCGTTGTTATCGGCTGTATGATCATTCCTCTTGAAACGTCAGCGCCGCCCCTCATCGCCCTGCCGGGCACTTCTCCCCGTAAACGGGGAGAAGGATGCTCTCATCAGCGCCGCTGATTGTCCCACCAAAACAAATCATTGGTTGAAGGCACGGCGGCTGCGATAATCGCCTGGTCAAGGCAGCTCCGGGGACCCTCCATGATACTCTACAGCATGATCGACAGCGGCAATTGCTACAAGCCGCGCCTGCTGATGGCCAAGCTTGGCCTGGCCTTCACCACGATCGAGGTGAGTTCACATACTGGCGACACGCGAAAAGCCGATTTCGTCGCCAAGAACCCGAACGCCATGGTGCCGCTGCTCGAACTCGACGACGGCCGCCGGCTGGCCGAATCCAACGCCATCCTGCTCTATCTCGGCGAAGGCACGCGCTTCCTGCCGGCGGACAAGTATGAGCGTGGGCTCGCCTATCAATGGCTGTTCTTCGAGCAATACAGCCACGAGCCCTATATCGCCGTGCGCAAGGCGCTGCTGACCTTCCCCGAACGCGCCAGGGATGCGACGCCCGAGCGGTTGGCGATGACGCTGGAGCGCGGCCACAAGGCGCTCGGCGTGATGAATAGATATCTGGAGAACAACGCTTTCTTCGCCGGAAACGCCTTCAGCGTCGCCGACATCGCGCTCTACGCCTACACGCACACGGCCGAGCAGGGCGGGTTCCAGCTCGACGCCTATCCGGCTGTCATGGCCTGGCTTGGCCGTGTCGAGGCGGATCCGGGGCACGTGCCGATCGAGTGGGCGGGATAGGAAACCCTTGTCCTCACGCTCGTCGCCGCTTCGCGGCTCGCTCCGGACGGGGCGCGCCAACAGGCGCGACGCCCGGTTGGGCTGGCGGCCTCCGGCCGAGAAGCCACCGGTGGGACTATTGCGTTAGTTGCGGCACCCTAACCCCAGACAAACAAAAAGGCGGGATAAATCCCGCCTTCCCATGCTTGGTAGCCTGATCGGGAGCGTCCGGTCCGGGCTGGCAGCTATCTGCTGTTCCAGCTTGTCGGGTCTTTCCGCTCCGGGCGCGCTTCTCGCGCGACCGTCAGTACATCCGTGACTTGCCGCGCGCCCCGGGCTCTCGCCCGGCGCGCGCCATTCGCAAAATCAGGCTGCCTTGCTCAGAGATCCAGCGGACGACTTGCCAGTGCGGCGGTCCTGCTCGATCTCGAAGTTGATCTTCTGGCCTTCGACCAGGGTCGACAGTCCAGCGCGCTCGACAGCGGAGATGTGGACGAAAACGTCCGCGCCGCCCGCGTCAGGCTGGATGAAGCCGAAGCCCTTGGTGGCGTTGAACCACTTGACCGTTCCAGTTGCCATAAAAATAGTCCTTGCATTTGCTTTGGTTTGACCGGACCGAAGTCCAGCCGGTGTGCATCGAGATTTTGGAGATAGACGTCAGCAAACGCGAAGATCGCGAGGCCCGGATCGATCGGCCGAAATATCAATGGGGCTGATATAGGCTGCTTTCGTTCCAAAAACAAGACTGCGTGAGAAAGCCGTGATTGAGAACTGCCCAACCGCCGCCCCAATCTGGTGAAACCGTCGTGGCAGATCGCGCTGTCCGTGGGCGGCGGATCAGGGGAGGAGACCATGAAAACCATAGTGCTTGCCGCCTGTCTGACGCTGGTGGCCGCCGAGGCGCAGGCCATCTCGCGCTATGACCCGACGCATATGAGCTGCGGCAAGGTGCAGTCGACGATCGCCAGGCAAGGCGCGGTCATCCTGCGCTACCAGTCGAAGCGGGTGCCGGGGCTGCCGCTCTATGACCGCTATGTGCAGAGCCAGCAATTCTGCACAATGGGCGAGGTGAGGACGCGCGCCTATGTGCCGAGCGCTGACACCAAGTCCTGCCCGGTCTACAACTGCAAGCGGCCGGACAATGACCGGCATTTCCGCCGGCGATTTTTCCACAACAATTAGGGGCAGCGCCAATTAGGGGCAGCGTCCGCGCCGGCGGTTCAGAACCCGAAGGATACCTGCGCCGGTGGGGGCGGGCCGACGCGCACGCCTTCCATGGCCAGCATCTTTTCCTTGGTGACGGAGCCGCCCGGCGCCGAGAAGCCGCCAATCTTGCCGCCTGCCGCCAGGATGCGGTGGCAGGGGATCACCAGCGGCACGGGGTTGGCGCCAAGGGCGGCACCGGTTTCGCGCGGCAGGCCGGCATGGCCGGCGCGCTTGGCGAGTTCGCCATAAGTGGTTGTCTCGCCATAGCTGAGCTTGCGTGCCGCGTCGTAGATGGCCAGGCGGAAATCGTCGACGCCGTCGAGATCGACCGGGACATCGGAGAAATCGACGTCCTCGCCGGCGGCGTATGCCTTGATCGAGGCAATGAGCTCGACCACCCATGGCGGCTGGGCCGTCGAGGCGGAAACGCCGCCATGGCGCATCAGCCGCCGCTCCACTGATTCACGGCTGCGTTCGGGCAGGCAGAGCCGGATCAGGCCCCTTTTGCTCCAGGCGATGCCCATGAAACCGATCACTGTTTCTAACACTGCGTGGCCGGCTGTGATCGACGGTGTCGTTTCCATGATGCGCTCCTTTCCGCAAAACGGCGAAATCCGGGATTCCCGCCGGTACATATCAGGAACAATATGGCATCACCGCCCGCGTCTCGCCACCCGAAAACCACCAGATGGCCCCGATTGCTACCCTGGAATCGCTGGTGTAAGGGATTTCTTAACATCCCGACGAACCGGACCCGAGCGCGGCTTGCCAGCAAAACAAACCCTTATCGCGATCGGCGTGATCGTGGCGGCAGCCGGCATGAGTGGCTGCACCTCGACTTCGCAGATGAAAGCCGCGCCGTCCCTGACCGAAACCGCGACCGTTGCCGGCAGCGATGCCGGCTTCACCATACCGCTGCCGGAGACGGTTTCCGTGCTGCCGCAATCCTCCGGTATCGCCCCCGTCCAGACCGCCGAATTGACGCCTGGCGCAGCGACCCCGCCGGCGCTTGATCCAGCCGCCCAGCCGGCCGCGACGACCGCCGCCTTTGCCGGCCCGACGCCGGCCGCACTCGCCGTACCCGCTGTCATGACCGCCAACGCCTGGCAGGCGCCGCCGCCGGCCAAGGCGGGCCAGCCCGTCAAGGCGGCTCAGGCGGTTCAGACCTACACCACCGCCGGGCTCATCGTGCCGGCGGTCGCCGGCAGCGGCCAGAAACTGCCTGCGGTGCAGCAGGTTGCCTATGTCGTGCCGCAGAACCCGGCTTCCCTGGTGCAGTTTCCCTCCGCGCCGGTTGATCCGGCGCAGGAGGAGCATACGGGCGTGCGCGGCGACGTCGACCGGCTGATCGTCAAATACGCCGCGCTCTACCAGGTGCCGGTCGATCTGGTGCGCCATGTCGTCAACCGCGAGAGCACCTTCAATCCCAAGGCCTACAACAATGGCCATTGGGGGCTGATGCAGATCAAGCACGCGACGGCGCGCGGCATGGGCTATGACGGCCCGGCCAAGGGCCTGTTCGACGCCGAAACCAATCTGAAATACGCGGTCAAATATCTGCGCGGCGCCTGGCTGGTGGCGGGCGGCAACGCCAAGAAGGCGGACTGGCTCTACCAGACCGGCTATTATTTCGACGCCAAGCGCAGGGGCCTGCTCGAGGCGACCGGCCTCGGTGTCGACCGCAGGCGGCGTGCGCAGCCCGACGCCTGAGCGCGATGCCTGAACCGCGCCCGCCGGCCCTCAACGACATCCGGCTGCGCAAGCTTCTCGACGAGACGCTCGTTGCACCGCACTGGCCGGATGGTTTTGCCATGCGTTGCTTCGAGCCAGGCGACGCGCCGCCTTTGCATGCACTGCTGAGCGAGGTGTTCGACGACGGCGCCGACGGCCCGTTCGACGAATGGTGGCCGCGCATATCGGCCGATCCCGAATTCGACCCGGCGCTGTGCTTCCTCGTCATCGACGCCAAGGGCCGGCTGGCGGCAGCGGCGCTGTGCTGGACAAGGGCTTTCGTCAAGGATCTCGCCGTTCATCCCGAGGCGCGCGGCAAGGGCATCGGCGAGGCGCTGATGTGGCAAGCCTTCGCCACCTTTCGCGGTCGCGGCGCGGCCCATGTCGACCTCAAGACCAACACGGTCGAGAATGCCGCCGCGGTGCGGCTCTACGAGCGGCTGGGGATGATGCCCGTAGCCTGGGAAGGCTAGGGTGCGTTGATGTTCAGGTGATGCCGGCCTGCGAGCGTCGAACCCCTTCACTTCCGATGCTCACCTCGTCAAGGACGCTCCGCTCCGGTTTTGGGAACCCAAAGCGTCGTTCCGCATTCAGGGACTGGGTGGGAATCTGACGAGCTGTTGACACGCGGAGGTTTCCGTTGCCGGCTCCAAAGGGAGACCCGCCACCGTGAAGCTTTTCCACGCATTTCTGGCGCTTGCGGTAGGTGTTGTGCTTTCGGCCGCTCCGGTGCATGCCGTCGACCTCTCGATCGTGTCGGGAGACACCGGCAACGGCATCAAGGTGCTTCGCGAGATACTCGACCGCTACGAGAAAGAGAGCGGCAACAAGGTTTCCATCGTCGTGCTGCCGCCGTCGACGACCGACCAGTTCGGCCTGTACAGACTGTGGCTTGCAGCCGGCAACAGCGATATCGACGTCTACCAGACCGACGTCATCTGGGCGCCGCAGCTCGCCAGCCAGCTCATCGACCTGACCGCGGCGGCCAAGGATGTCGTCGGCGCCCATTTCCCGTCGATCATCCAGTCGCAGACCGTCAATGGCAAGCTCGTCGCCTTGCCGATCTTCACCGACGCGCCGGCGCTCTACTATCGCAAGGATCTCCTCGACAAATACGGCGCCAAGGTGCCGGCAACCTGGAAGGAGCTGGCCGACACCGCCAAGCTGGTCATGGATAAGGAACGCGCGGCCGGCAACAAGGACATCTGGGGCTTCGTCTTCCAGGGCAATGCCTATGAAGGGCTGACCTGCAACGCGCTCGAATGGGCGATGTCGAACGGCGGCGGCCAGATCATCGAGCCGGACGGCACCGTCTCCATCAATAACCCGCAAGCGGCGGCCGCGCTCGACATGGCCAAGGGGTGGGTTGGAACCATCTCGCCGCCCGGCGTGCTTGCCTATCAGGAAGAGGAATCGCGCGGCGTCTGGCAGACCGGCAACGCCGTGTTCATGCGCAACTGGCCGTATGCCTATGCGCTTGGCAACAGCGAAGCCTCGCCGATCAAGGGCAAATTCGACGTGGCGCCTTTGCCGGCCGGCACAGGTGAGGGCGCCCGGCCGGTCGCGACGCTGGGTGGCTGGAACCTTGCGGTCTCCAAATATTCCAAGCACACCGGCGCGGCGATCGAGCTGGCCAAGTTCATCGCCTCGCCAGAAATGCAGAAATTCCGGACGCTCAAGACATCCAACCTGCCGACCATCCAGGCGCTCTACGACGATGCCGACATCGCCAGGCAACAGCCGATCGTGCCGCGTTGGAAACAGATATTCCTCAACGCGGTGCCGCGTCCCTCCGCCACCGTCAAGATCAAATACAACGAAGCATCGAGCCAGTTCTGGACGGCGGTGCACAACACCTTGTCCGGCGAAGGCAGCGCCGCGGACAATCTGGCCGACCTCGAAGCGAGACTGACCAAGCTGAAAGGCAAGGGCTGGTGAGCGTCACGCCTGTGAAGCGATCGCGACTGATGGCGCAGCGCGTGCGCTCGGCATGGCTGTTCGTGGCGCCGATGCTCCTGGTGCTTGCCGCCGTTGCCGGCTGGCCGCTCGCCCGCACCGTCTATTTCAGCTTCACCGACGCCTCGCTGGCGGATCTCGATGCCCGCCGATTTGTCGGCTTCGACAATTATTTCTCGGTGCTGCGCCTGCCCAGCGGCCGGGTGATCCATGACGGGCTGCTCGTCGACCCGGTCTGGTGGCGCGCCGTCTGGAACACGGTGCGTTTCGCGGTGATTTCGGTGACCTGCGAGACGATCCTCGGCACGATCGTCGCCCTGGTGCTCAACGCCCAGTTCGCCGGCCGCGGCATCGTCAGGGCGGCGATCCTCATCCCGTGGGCGATCCCGACGATCGTTTCGGCCAAGATGTGGCAATGGATGCTCAACGACCAGTTCGGCATCATCAATGTCGTGCTGGTCAACCTTGGCCTGATCAGCGGCAAGATCGCCTGGACGGCCAGCGCCGACACGGCAATGGTGGCCGTCCTCATCGTCGACATCTGGAAGACGACACCGTTCATGGCGCTGCTGATCCTTGCGGCACTGCAGATGCTGCCGGGCGAGATAATCGAGGTCGCCAAGCTCGACGGCGCCAATCCGTGGCAGATCTTCTGGCGGGTGACCTTGCCGCTGATCCGCCCGGCGGTGATGGTGGCCGTGATCTTCCGCGCGCTCGACGCGCTGCGCATCTTCGACCTGATCTACGTGCTGACGCCCAACAATGTGCACACCAAGTCGATGTCGGTGTTCGCCCGCGAGAACCTGTTCGAGTTCGACAAGTTCGCCTATGGCTCCGCCGCGTCGACCTTGCTTTTCCTGATCCTGGCCCTGCTTTCCATCGCCTATATCCGGATCGGCCGGATCAGCCTGGACGGAGGCCGCTGAGATGCGGATGCTGAAGCGAACGGCCTTCTACCTGCTGGTCGCGGTGATCGCCTTCGTCGCGGTGTTCCCGTTCTACTACGCCGTCGTCACCAGCCTGAAATCGGGAACCGAGCTGTTCCAGGCCGACCTCTGGCCGAAGACGCCAAGCCTCGCCAACTACCGCAACGTGCTGACCGAAGGCAGCTTCGTGCGCAACCTGGTGAATTCGCTGGTCGTCTCGAGCGCGGTCGTCCTGTCCTCGCTGCTGCTCGGCGTCACCGCCGCTTACGCGCTGGCGCGCATCCGCTTCCGCGGCCGCTCGGCGCTGCTGCTCGCCATCCTGTCGGTCTCGATGTTCCCGCAGGTGGCGGTGCTGGCCGGGCTGTTCGAACTGGTGCGCATGTTCGGCCTCTACAATTCGCTGTTCGCACTGATCTTCTCCTACATGATCTTCACCTTGCCGTTCACGGTCTGGGTGCTCACCGCCTTCGTCCGCGACCTGCCGGCCGAGGTCGAGGAGGCGGCGATCCTGGACGGCGCCACGCCATGGATCATCATCACGCGGATCTTCCTGCCGCTGATGTGGCCGGCGCTGGCCACCACCGGGCTCCTGGCCTTTATCGGTGCCTGGAACGAGTTCCTGTTTGCCCTGACCTTCACCTCCAACAATGCGCAGCGGACCGTGCCGGTGGCGATCGCGCTGCTTTCCGGCAACTCGCAGTTCGAGATCCCCTGGGGCAACATCATGGCCGCATCGGTGATCGTCACCGTGCCGCTGGTGGTGCTGGTGCTGATCTTCCAGCGCAAGATCGTCTCCGGCCTCACCGCCGGCGGGGTCAAGGGGTGACACGGTTTCCCCGCGGCAGATCTGGAAAGGAACTGTCCACCAAGACGGCAGGCCGTGTCTTGCCTCCACTCCTTCGGTTGCTAAGGTCCGCCTGCGTGGGGCTTGTTGAAACAGGAGGAAACACGATGCGGTTTCTGCTTTCCAGCCTTGCTACTCTGCTCCTTGCCGCTCCGCTGCTTGCCGTCCCGGCGCGGGCCGCCGCCGACTGCGCCAACGCGCAGGACCAGACGACCATGAATCAATGCGCCGGCAAGGATTTCGACGCGGCAGACAAGAAGCTCAACGACGCCTACAAGCAGATCGAGGGCCGGCTGAAGGACGATGCGGCATCGAAGAAGTTGCTGGTCGACGCGCAGCGCGGCTGGGTCGCCTTCCGCGACGCCGAATGCAAGTTCCAGGGTGGTCCGATCGACCAGGCGGGTACCGTCTATCCGATGGTCGTCGCCAATTGCCGGACGGCGCTCACCAACGATCGGCTGAAGGATTTCCAGACCTATCTCAACTGCCCTGAAGGCGAGTTGAACTGCCCGGTGCCGACGGCGCAGTAGCGTTCGTCCATCCCATCGGGAAGATATGCCCCTCCCGTCGCCGGGCGGCGTGCGAAAATGTCGGGACCGATCGTCGCCAAACGTCCTTGGGTCGCAGAGCAACAGCGCCGGGACGCCGGCGCCGATTTAAGGGAGCCGATCATGATCACCTTTCCCAACGAATCCGCCAGATACCGCACCGCCCGCGAAAAGCTGCTGACGAAGGAAATCGAGCTGCGCCGCGCCATGGAAGCCGTGGCCGAGGCGCGGCGGGCGCTGCCGCCGGGCGGGCTGATCCGCCAGGATTATGTATTCGATGCGCTGGATGTCGACGGCAGGCCGGCGAAGACAAAACTGTCGGAGCTGTTCGCGCCGGGCAAGGATACGCTCATCCTCTACCAGATGATGTTTCCGCGCCATCCCCAGGAAAGACGCGACGTGGCGACATCTGGCGGCACGGCCAGGCTCGCCCGGCCGGACCAGCCATGTCCATCCTGCACGGCGCTGCTCGACCAGTGGGACGGCGCCGTCGGCCACCTCGAAGCCGCCGGCTTCAACTTTGCCGTGGTGGCCAAGACCGCATTGGAAAACCTGGTCACGCTCGGCCGCGATCGCGGCTGGAAGAACATGCGGCTGGTGTCGTCGGCCGCCAACAGCTTCAAGCGCGACTACAATGCGGAGACGGCCGACGGCGCGCAGATCCCGCTGCTGTCGGTGTTCCACCGCGACGGCGACGGCATCAGGCATTTCTGGTCGTCCGAGCTCGGCTTCGCGCCGCCGGAGCCCGGCCAGGACCCGCGCGCCATCGGCACCTGCGAGATCCTGTGGAACCTGATGGATTTTACCCCGCAAGGCCGGCCCGATTGGCATGAGCAGCTGCAGTATGGGGCGGGGTGTTGTCACTGAGATCAGGACGTTTCGGCTTCAGTCGCCGCGCTTCAGCTTCGAATGCTTTTCGGCAAGCGGTCGCTATCCCACCTGCTCGATGAGCCAGGCGGGGCTCGTGCCTGCTTCGGCCGGAACATCGGAAGGCCCGCTGCATTGATAGGAGACGGTTTCGACGCCCTTCACGGATTCGAAATGCGACCGACGGTTAGCAGCCTGTGGGACCTGGTGCGAGAAAGCCTGGTTGGCTTTGTCAACGACAATGCCCTTAGCCATGGCGCGGCGATGGCCTTCTATGCTGCCACGTCGCTGGCCCCGGTTCTGATAATTGTCATCGCGATAGCAGGCATTGCGTTTGGGCATGACGCAGCGCAGCTGGCTTTGTCTGCTCAGATTTCCGGGCTGATGGGTTCAGAAAGTGCGGCGCTGCTTCAAACCGCGCTCGAAGGGGCATCCAGCAAATCATCGGGGACCGTGGCGGCAATCATCGGCACGGCCACTTTGCTCGTCACCGCCTCCGCGGTGTTTGGCGAGATGCAGCAGGCCCTGAATGCAATATGGAAGGTTGAAGCGAAAGGGGGTTCTTTGTCGCGGCTCTTGCGCGCCCGTGCGGCAAGTCTTGGCCTGGTCGCCGCCCTCGGCTTTATGTTGCTGGTCTCCTTGGTGGCGAGCGCGGCGATCTCGGCTTTGGGCAGCGTGATCAGCGCTCGATTGCCGTTCGGCGAATTTGTCCTGAGCGCGATCAACACCCTGATATCCTTTTCCCTGATCACCGTGATGTTTGCCGCGATCTACAAGGTCCTGCCGGACCGTGCCTTGCAATGGCGGGATGTCTCGATCGGTGCTGTCGTGACCGCCGCTCTGTTCACATTGGGGAAGTCGCTTATCGGCTGGTATATCGGCACAAGTGCAATCGCTTCCTCATATGGCGCGGCCGGAGGGCTGCTCGTCATACTGCTCTGGGTCTACTATTCATCACAAATCTTTCTGCTCGGTGCGGAGTTGACCCGAGCCTATTCCGTTCGGCATGGCAGCAGGTCCGATCTGTACGGGCTGGTTCACAATGCTCCCGTTTCAGAAAACCTTGTTTCAGTTCGTCGCAGGACCGGCGCTTCGGGCGTCGTTGCGTTGTTGGCGGTGGCCTGCGTGAGCGCAACGATGACGGCCTTCATGCTGGGGCCTCGCCGCCCGTAGAGGAGCGGTCACGCCGCAATCGCGAGGCCGCTTTCATCCCTTCCCGGAAGGGAGAAGCGGCGCGTCGGCAACCTCACCGCCTCTGCCGCGTTGGGCCTTCGAGGACACCTCTCACGGAGCGCTTCGATGAAACCGCATCTCGCCGCCGCCATGCTGGCCCTTCTGGCCGGAACGCCTTCAGCCTTTTCCCAACAGCCGTCCAGCGACGTGCCGCCGGTCTCCGAGAACAAGGTCGACACCGAAACCTTCGCCAGGACCCTGGCCAGCGCCGACCGCTTCGAGATCGAAAGCGGCAAGCTGGCCGAGAAAAAAGGCGTCGCGGCGGATGTGAAGGATTTCGCCGGGCTGATGGTCAAGGACCACACCAAGGCCGGCGAAGATTTCAAGGCGGCGCTTGAAAAGAGCCAGACCACGGCGTCCGTCACCCCGCAAGGCCCGCCGCTGCTGCCGAACGACCAGGCGATGCTCGACCAGCTCAAGGCGCTCGACGGCGACGCCTTCCAGGCCAAATACATCACCTTGCAGACGCAGGCGCACAAGCAGGCCGTGGCGATGGTTTCGACCTATGCGCGGTCCGGCGACGATCCGGCGCTGAAGGAATTCGCCAAGAAGACGCTGGAAACGCTGAAGATGCACGAGATGCATTTGAGGGATTTGGCGGCTGTGCATTAGGGGAGCGAGGCGGCCACTGCGGCACCATCCATTTGACGTTTGCGCTGCCCCTCATTGCCCTGCCGGGCATTTCTCCCCGTAAACGGGGAGAAAGACGCCTGCGCCGGGCTTCGCTAATCCTGTTCGCTGCCGGAGAAGAGCCGGCGTTGCGACAGCCCCTTCGCCCCGTTTACGGGGAGAAATGCCCGGCAGGGCAATGAGGGGCAGCGCTGACTTCGATGGTTTGGTGGTGAGCGGTCGTATAAACTTCGCCCACCACCATGGAGCCACCCATGCCCAGGATCGACCTCTCCGCCGTACCCGTCCGCAAAGGCTCCGGCTATCCCGCGCCGTTCGACGCCCCGTGCGCCGAGCGCACGCGCCGGCGCCTGGGCGATGCCGGCGGGCTCAGCGATTTCGGCGTCAACCTGATGACGCTGCCGCCCGGCGGATGGTCGAGCCAGCGCCACTGGCACAGCCATGAGGACGAACTCGTCTATGTGCTGGAGGGCGAACTGACGCTGGTCGAGGATGGCGGCGAGACGCTGCTCAAGGCCGGCGATAGTGCTGCCTTCGCCAAGAACAGCGGCAACGGCCATCACCTGATCAACCGCTCGTCGGCCACGGCGCGCTACCTCGAGGTCGGCTCGCGCAATCGCGACGATGTCATCACCTGCTCCGACATCGACATGATGAGCCCGAGCTCGGATGGCCGGTTTTTGCACAAGGATGGCACGCCGTATCCGGGGCAGGGGTGATCTGGGCTCCCCCTTCTCCCCTTGCGGGAGAAGGTGTCGCCGAAGGCGACGGATGAGGGGTGCTCCAGGGAACGCCAGCGTCTCACTCCGCTGGAACACCCCTCATCCGTCTTGCCGCTTCGCGGCAATCCACCTTCTCCCACAAGGGGAGAAGGGAAAGACTAGCGTTCCGCCAGTGCCGGGATAAGCTCCCTGCCAACCCAGGGAGCATCACCATGAAAAAACAAATCATCGAAGTGCCTGTCATGTCGGACAAGGTGCGGGCGCTCGGCCTGCCCTGTTCGACGGCGGTGAAGGCCAACGGCTTCGTGTTCATCTCAGCGACGCCGCCGGTGGATATGGTGACCGGCGAGATGGTGCGCGGCGACATCGAAACGCAGACCGAGGCATCGCTGAAGGCACTGAAACATTGCCTGGAAGCGGCCGGCACCTCGCTGGACAACGTCGTGATGGTGCGCATCTACGCCGTCAATTCCGGCTTCTACAACGCCATCAACCGGGTCTATGCCCGGTATTTCAGCGTGAACCCGCCGGCGCGGAGTTTTGTGCCGGTGGCGTCGTGGCCGATGGAGTTTGATATCGAGATCGAGTGTGTGGCGGTGGCGTGAGGAATATCGCTTCTCTCCACTCAAGTGTGGGCACCGATGGTTCAGCTTCCTCAAGTCAAGGGGCAATCCTTGATGTTCGCGCTGTGCTACTTCTATGCAGCGTCGTATACAGGGTAATCCAAGTTTGCCTCTTGCCAGTCTTTCAAATTTTTACCAAGATTTGAATCGTCAAAATTATTCTTGGCGTAAGCCATTCGTAAATGTTTTTCGACTTCATCTGGCTTTGCAGATCCGGATAATAAATTACCGAATTTGAACTGAAGGGCTTTTCCAATAATTGCTGTCATGTCGTGACCGTTGACAATACGCCATACGTCAAATCCCTCCGCTTCTATCTTTTCGATCTCATTCTCTATCTCTGTATTATTATATCTACCGATTTTCGATAGATTCATTATTGATCGTATCATTTCTGCGCGATCGCAGAGCAGATTCTTACCGACAAATTGATACTTCATACCATCGAATCGCAACTTATTTCCGATCCGGCGTGAGTAAATTCTAAGCAACCCAATATCCTTCGCAGCATCACGCACCAAAACTCGGGTGTCCTGGCCTGCTTCGCGGATCGCTGTCAGTTTGGGCTTTGAGCCCAATTCAACTAGAAGTCGGTCAAAGGCGGGAGATCGGATCAAAACAGTTTCGACATCATTCTCAACGCTGATCATGTTGGGAATGGCGGGTCCGTCCTCGAATAATCCGTCATAGTCTTGATCTACGATGCAAAGAACGCCTGCCACTGGCATGGCGTTCGTCCTAACAATGGCGGAGATAGCCCTTTCCTTTCCAAATGAAAAAACAAAAATACACGATTCTTCAAGGTGTGGGCTTAAAAATTTCTCGTCAGATCCACCTTCAACGATAACAATTGCACTATCAGAGGCTGCCCGAAGCATAACAACTTCAGCTACCACAGTATGTTCGTCGATTTCATCAATCATTTTCTTCATCGTCAGGACCGGTTAACTGGACCGCAAGGTCCAAATTTGAACCTATAAGCTGTGGTGAATGCGTTGACAGCACAACATCCATTGGGGAAAGTGAAATTATTTGCCTCAAGTCGGAAAGAAACTTCTTCTGCCAAGCGATATGCAAGGATATTTCTGGCTCGTCGATTAGAAGAAGTGAGTTCTCCTTCGTTTTGAAAATCAATCCATAAGCCAATACGAGCTCATGTTGTTCTCCAGAAGAAAGGGAGTCTGATCAAGGTTCCCTCCTCGAGAGTTCTTGAATACAAATCCGCTTGTTCTGCTGATGGAAAGCTTCTTAAACTGAAAGCGACGATTGATTATGTCTATAAACAGTTCGATCCTTGGCAAAAGTCGTAAGTAATTTTCAAGTTTTTTTTCCGCGTCGCTTACGTATTCGGATAGAAACTTCCGTGTTGGCTCGTCGAAACGGTCGTTTGAATGGATGGCGCCCTCATCAGAATCGTCTAGCAGGCCAACAGCTGTTAGCCTTCGGCGTTTTTGTTCGAGTTCACCGAGTCGAGATCGCAGCTGTGATTCTGGCAGAGGCGCTGTAGGCTCGCGCAAGCGGGCAAGTACACGATTTGGAAAAGTTCGGTCGAGCGCAGAGCCTACTGTAGCAGATTCGGCTAGCGTTACGGCGATCGCCGTAACTAATTCTTTAGAATAGTCTTGAACCGCAGAAACCCACGTCAGCTCGCTACGTTCGTAAGCTGCTTTTGACGCCCGCTGTAACAAGAGTCGCTGGGTTTCAATTAGTTGGCAATGTATAGAACCTCTAAGGTCTCGAACCCATTCAGGGGGGGCCAGATCGGCGCGAATCTGTGGTGGCAGTATGTCGCTATATTTTTCTATAGCGTCATAGTAGCTCAAAAATTCTCCAGACTGGCTATCTCTGTATTCTCGAGGTCCTAATCTATATAGATGAGGTATATATCTATCTATTGAATATATCTCTCGTTTGTCCTTAACATTCCCTTCGGGCTTCCACCCGGTCCACTCTTGCAACGTCTTGCGCGACTTGTGCAACCTGATAGTGAAGGGAGGGGTCGAGTTCCCTTTTCTCTTGTCGTTTGATTGTTCATCCGGCCGTTTTGTAATGGTAAGAATTCGCCCATCATCAAATCGAAAATTTACTTGCCTAAAATCTACTTTTCTAAATATGGAGAACGATCCCCCGAAGAAACCAGAAATGAGTTTTAATACGATAGTTTTGCCATAACCATTTGGAGCGTGAATAATAGTTATTCGATCGCCTAATTTGAAATGGATGTCGTGATCAAACAGGCCAAAGAGGCCCTCAACTGAGAATGATTCCAACCGGGCCATCTGAACGCTCTCCCTCGCGGAATTGAATAGCAATATTTCTGTTAGTCAAGCTCGCGCAATAGCTGGATTGGCGGCAACATGCGAATGTATCCTGGCTTTGAAAGAAACTCTTCACGCCGGCCCGTTTTCTAGGCTCACTTAACTGTGAGGCAGCCTTCGCACCTAGCAGCGACGAGCGGCATGTGTGCTAACGCCAGCACCTAGCAGACTCACGCAAAATACTCCTGCAGCGGCCTGACCTCCAGGCTCCCCGCCTTCAGCGCCGCGATCGCCTCGGCCACCGCGGCCGCGCCTGACAGCGTCGTATAATACGGCACCTTCTGCATCAGCGTCGCGCGCCGCAGCGATTTCGAGTCCGACACCGCTTTCTGGCCGTCCGTCGTGTTGAACACGATCTGGACCTGGCGGTTGCGGATGGCGTCCTCGATGTGGGGGCGGCCTTCCAGGACCTTGTTGATCTTTTCGGCCACCACGCCGTTTTCGGCGAGGAAGCGGGCCGTGCCTGAGGTCGCCATCACCTTGAAGCCGAGGCCAGCCAGGCGTTTCACCGCCGGCAAGATGCCCTTCTTGTCCTCGTCGCGCACCGAGACGAACAGCGTGCCCGAACGCGGCAGGTCGACGCCGGCGCCGAGCTGGCTCTTGGCGAAGGCCAGCGCGAAGTCGCGGTCGAGGCCCATGACCTCGCCGGTCGAGCGCATTTCCGGGCCGAGCAATATGTCGACGCCGGGGAAGCGGGCGAAGGGGAAGACGGCTTCCTTGACCGCGATGTGGCCGGGACTTCTGGGGTCAGGCATCGCGCCGTAGTGGGCGAAGGCGTCTTCCAGCGTCTCGCCGGCCATGATGCGGGCGGCGATCTTGGCAATGGGACGGCCGATGGTCTTGGCGACGAAGGGCACGGTGCGCGATGCACGCGGGTTGACCTCCAGCACATAGACCGTGCCGTCCTTGATCGCGTACTGCACGTTCATCAGCCCGCCGACATTGAGCGCGCGGGCGAGCGCCGCCGTCTGGCGCTCCAGCTCGTCGACCAGCTCCGAAGGCAGCGAGTGAACGGGGAGCGAGCAGGCACTGTCGCCCGAATGGATGCCGGCCTCCTCGATGTGTTCGAGAATGCCGGAGACGAAGGTCGCCTTGCCGTCGCAGAGGCAATCGACATCGACCTCGATGGCGCCGGAGAGATAGGTGTCGAACAAAAGCGGGTTCTTGCCCAGCAGCGTGTTGATCTGGCCGGTCTTGTCGTTGGGGTATTTCTGCTTGATGTCCTCCGGCACCAGGCCGGGCACGGTGTCGAGCAGGTAGGACTGCAGCATGCTCTCGTCATGGATGATCTGCATGGCGCGGCCGCCGAGCACATAGGACGGGCGCACCACCAAGGGGAAGCCGAGCTCGCCGGCGACGAGGCGGGCCTGCTCGACCGAATAGGCGATGCCGTTCTTCGGCTGGCTGAGGTTGAGCTTGTGCAGCAGCTTCTGGAAGCGGTCGCGGTCCTCGGCCAGATCGATCATGTCGGGCGAGGTGCCGAGGATCGGGATGCCGGCCTTCTCCAGCGCATCCGCCAGCTTCAGCGGCGTCTGGCCGCCGAACTGGACGATGACGCCGACCAGTTCGCCCGAGGCCTGCTCGACGCGCAGGATCTCCAGCACGTCCTCCGCCGTCAGCGGATCGAAATAGAGCCGGTCCGACGTGTCGTAGTCGGTCGAGACCGTCTCCGGGTTGCAGTTGATCATGATCGCTTCATAGCCGGCATCGCGCAGCGCAAACGCCGCATGGCAGCAGCAATAGTCGAACTCGATGCCCTGGCCGATGCGGTTCGGACCGCCGCCGAGGATGACGACCTTCTTGCGCGACGAGACCTGCGCCTCGTTGGCCAGCGCGCCGGCGAACGGCACTTCATAGGTCGAGTACATGTAGGCGGTCGGCGAGGCGAATTCGGCCGCACAGGTGTCGATGCGCTTGTAGACGGGATGAACGTCGAGCTTGTCGCGGATCTTCGCAACCACTTCGGCGTCGGTCCTGGTCAGTGATGCCAGGCGGGCGTCGGAGAAACCCATGGCCTTCAGCATGCGGAGGTTGACGGCGTCGGCGGGCAAGCCGTGCTCGCGGATGCGGGCTTCCATGGCGAGGATGCCGGCGATCTGTTCGAGGAACCACGGGTCGATCTTGCACATTGCGTGCACGTCTTCCAGCGAGGTGCCCATGCGGATCGCCTGCGCCACCATGCGCAGCCGGTCCGGCGTCGGCGTGCCGAGTGCGGCACGGATGGCATTGCGGTCGTCGGCGTGGTTGGCAGCCGTCGCCCCATGGCCGAGACCGGGGATTTCGATCTCGTCGAGGCCGGTCAGGCCCGTTTCCAGGCCACGCAGCGCCTTCTGCAGCGATTCCTGGAAGGTGCGGCCAATGGCCATGACCTCGCCGACCGACTTCATGGCTGTCGTCAGCACCGGCTCGGCGCCGGGGAATTTCTCGAAGGCAAAGCGCGGGATCTTGGTGACGACATAATCGATCGACGGCTCGAAGGAGGCGGGCGTGGCGCCGCCGGTGATGTCGTTCTCCAGCTCGTCCAGCGTGTAGCCGACGGCGAGCTTGGCGGCGATCTTGGCGATCGGGAATCCGGTCGCCTTCGAGGCGAGCGCCGACGAGCGCGAGACGCGCGGGTTCATCTCGATGACGACGAGGCGGCCATCGGCCGGGTTGACGGCGAACTGCACGTTGGAGCCGCCGGTCTCGACACCGATCTCGCGCAGCACCGCGATCGAGGCGTTGCGCATCATCTGATATTCTTTGTCCGTGAGGGTCAGCGCCGGTGCGACGGTAATGGAGTCGCCGGTGTGGACGCCCATCGGATCGATGTTCTCGATCGAGCAGACGATGATGCAGTTGTCCGCCTTGTCGCGGACGACCTCCATCTCGTACTCCTTCCAGCCAAGCACGCTTTCCTCGATCAGTACTTCGGTGGTCGGCGAGGCGTCGAGGCCGGACTGGACGATGTCGTAGAATTCGGCGCGGTTGTAGGCGATGCCGCCGCCGGTGCCGCCCATGGTGAAGGAGGGGCGGATGATGGCGGGTAGGCCGACATGGTCGAGCGCCTGGGCGGCGATCGCCATGGCGTGGCTGATGTAGCGCTGCTTGCGGTCGCCTTCGCCGAGGTTCCAGCGGGTTTCCAGCGCGTCGAGTTCGGCGTCGAGGTTGTCCGGCTTCTCGGCCTTGAGCGCGGCGCGCTCCGCCTCATGCGTCTTGCGGTCGGCGTTCTTGACGTCGGTGGCGTTGGCCAGCATCGACTTCGGCGTTTCCAGGCCGATCTTGCTCATCGCCTCGCGAAACAGCGCGCGGTCCTCGGCCTTGTCGATGGCCGTGGCGTCGGCGCCGATCATCTCGACATTGTAGCGGTCGAGCACGCCCATGCGGCGCAGCGACAAAGCGGTGTTGAGCGCGGTCTGGCCGCCCATGGTCGGCAGCAGCGCGTCCGGCCGCTCCTTGGCGATGATCTTGGCGACCACCTCCGGCGTGATCGGCTCGATATAGGTGGCGTCGGCCAGTTCCGGGTCGGTCATGATCGTGGCCGGGTTGGAATTGACCAGGATGACGCGGAAACCTTCCTCCTTAAGCGCCTTGCAGGCCTGGGTACCGGAATAGTCGAACTCGCAGGCCTGACCTATGACGATGGGGCCGGCCCCGATGATCAGGATCGACTTGATGTCGGTGCGTCTTGGCATGTCATAGGTCCGTTCGGCGGGCGGCTTGCACAAAAAACCGGGACGGGAAGACCCGGCCGGTTGTGCTCGCGATTCTGGTATCAGGCTAGGTGGGCCTTATAGGGAAGAGTTTTGGCGGATGTAACCCCGAAAATGCTGGATTAGGCAGTAGGAAATAGGCAGTAGGGATTGGGCAGTAGGCAGTAGGGCTTTTCAAGCGCCTTGGACGTACGCCCCTACTGCCCATTCCCTACTGCCTACTGCCCAATCCCTAGCGTCCAAACGCCACCGTGTCGGTGATCTCGAAGCGTTCGGAGACGCCGATGCGGATCATGCTCAGGCTGCCCTCGCGGGTGAAGCGGAAATCGCCCTTGGTGTCCGAGCCGGCCGGCAGGCCGGCATAGAAGGAGATGAGGCGCGTGCCGCCGTCGGGCCAGGTCACGGTGATATCGGCTTTGTCGGCGCCCTTGTGCACGATGGCGGCCGCGCAGCGCTGCATCGGCTGGCCGACATAGCGGGCGCAGGGGATTTCGACGCCACCGCCCTGGGCAAGCGAGGTCGGCTGCGGCGGCAGTTCGGCGACGGTCCGCGTGTCGACGGCGGGCGCGGCGCCATCAGGACGCGGCGTGGGAACGGGAAGCGATCCGGCCGGCGAGCCGCTGTCCGCGGCTGCATCCTGGGCGAGGGCGGGGATTTCTCCGGTCGGCGGGGTTTCATTCGCCGCCAGCGCCAGGCCGTAGGCATCCTGCATGGCGATCTCGGCGGCTGACTTGACCGGGGCTTCCGGCGTGACGGGATGGGCGGCGCCGCCGAGCCGCGCCGTCAGGTCGGGTTGTGCCGGCGGCGGCGCATCGGGCGCCGCGCCTGCATCGGGCGCCTGGTCGACGGGCACCGTTGCCGGGTTGAGGGGGACGAGGTAGCGCGCCGGGGCCCAGCCGCTGGCTTTGGGGTTGTCTGTCTCGACCTTGCACCAGGGATGCCCGTCAATGTCGTTGCAGCCGAGGTTCCTGACGCTGGCGCCGGCGGCCAGACGCGCCTCGGTCTTGCCGATCGCCGATGGTTTGGCGCGGACATTGAGCAGGTCGTCAGGCGCGAGACCGGTAACAACGGAGATGAAGGGCGTCTCTTCGGCATGGGCCGGGACAACGGCGAACCACGCCGCCATCAGCGACGAAGCGGCCATCAGCGCGTACAGGGTTGTTCGGAGCGTAACTGTGCGCCTCATCATTTGGCTGTCGGCGATCAATTGCATTACCAAAGGCACCGCCAGAAAACGCTGCCGCACGCGAAGCCGGTTTATAAGCGACGCTGCGCCGCCGTGTCTACAAGCGAGATGTTTTACGCCTTGGCCGCGAAGGCGTTTGAGCAGGTCGGATGAGGCTACCGGCATGAACGCAAGGCATTCCCCGGGGCATGAGCTTCGCTCAGCCCGGGGCATGAAGCAAGCTTCAGCCCGGCATGAAGCAAGCTTCAGCCTGGCATGAAGCCGGTCCTGAGCGCATGGGCCCATTCCAGCCGTCCCGCCTGCTCGGCCTGCCGTGCCGCCGCCGCGTGGTCGTAGTCGACGGCGATCGTCTCGAAACGGTCGGGCCGGCCTTCGCCACCCAAGGTGACGATGCCGTAGCGCGCATGCGGCGAGCCTTGTTCGGAAACATGCGCCGGCGGGGTGGAATCATCATAGGCGGGGCAGCCGATGCTGCCCGGATTGAAGATGACGGGACCGTCGGGGATGCGGATCAGTTCCGGGCGGTGGCTGTGGCCGCACAGCGCGATGCGGCAGGCCCGGTCGAGCGCCTTGAGCCGCCGCCTGATCGACGCCAGCGGCGCGCGCACCAGCTGGCCATCGACGATTGCGTCGAGCAGGTATTTCTCGTCATGGTCGGGACGGGCATGGAAGGCGACGATGCCCGGCGCGATCTCCAGCGTCAGCGGCTGCGCGAACAGCACCTGGCGCTGCGCCTCAGTCAGCCGCTCCTGCGCATAGATGTCGGACGCCCACATGGTCTCGTCGGCCGGATCGACCGCGACGCGGCGGTCATGGTTGCCGCGCACCGTCGGCAGGTTCAGCGCTTCCAGGCGCTCAAACGTCTCGCGCGGCCAGAGCGGTCCTGAAACGCTGTCGCCGAGATTGACGGTGAGCTCAGCGCCGCCGCGACGCGCCAAATCCTCCAGCACCGCGTCAAGCGCAAGGACGTTGCCATGGATATCGGCGAGGACGGCTATGCGCATGCGACGGGCTCCCTTGGTGCGGCCCATCGGGACGCCGGCCCATCTTCGTTATCAAGCCACCGCCTTCCTAATCAAGTCCCCACCTTTGGGGCAGCCGGAACCACCGCGCAGCCCGCCCATGGCTATCGCGAGGCAGCATTCCATCTGCTACCATCCACGCCGTCCCAGAGTTCATGATATCCGCTGAGACAGGTTCGGAAGGCACCAAGCGATGACCCGCGACCAGATGTTCGCCCACCTGCGCGCTGCCAATGAGGTCGCGCGCGACGCCGCCGCGCATGGGCACCATCCTTTCGGCTGTGTGCTCGTCGGCCCCGATGACCGCATCCTGATGCGGCAAGGCAACATCAACACCGTGCGCCACGCCGAAACCGAACTCAGCCGGCGTGCCGCGGACGCCTATCCGCCGGAATTCCTGTGGTCCTGCACACTGGTCTCGACCGGCGAGCCCTGTGCGATGTGCACGGGAACGCTCTATTGGGCAAATATCGGCCGGCTGGTCTACGGCTTCGAGGAGACCAAGCTTCTCGCGCTGACTGGCGACCATGCCGAGAATCCGACGATGAACCTCTCCTCGCGCACGGTCCTCGGCTCCGGGCAGAAGCCGGTCGAGGTCCACGGCCCCATCCCCGAGATGGAGGAGGAGCTTCTCGCCCCGCATATCGGTTTTTGGCAGCGCTAGGGCGACAGCACCTTACCTTTGAACCTGCAAATCTAGGCCGGCATCTCGATATCGTGGCCGCCGACCGCCGGCAGAGCGGGGTCGTCGACGGCGGCGGCGATGACGCTGTCGAGCAGGCCGGGGAAGCGGGCGTCGAGATCGGCGCGGCGCAGCGTGATCATGCGGTTGGTGCCGACCACTTCGGCGCGGGTGACGCCGGCCTCGCGCAGCTTGGCAAGGTGGTAGCTGAGATTGGTCTTCGAGCCGAGATCGAGGAACCGGCTGCAGTTCAGCGCCACGCCTTCCTTGCTGGCGAGATAGCGCACGATGGCGAGCCGCGTCGGATCGCCGAGCACGCCAAGCACGATCGGGAGGCTGATCTGGTCCGTATTGGGATGAGGTAACGTCATGGCTGGAACCTAAGCGCAGTTCGGGTCGATTTCAACGCATCCGTCCTCGCCGGCCCGTGCACGCTGTTTCTCCATTTTTGTCCGTACCGAACGATTGTGCTGACACAGGGCTGTCAGGATGGTTCAGCTATTTTGCCATGGCTTCATTGACATCATGCCCTGTTATGTCCAATTGTTCAATAACTTTTGAACTAAGGACACGCGCCATGGACAAGCGGCTCTTCTGGCTTGCGCTCGGATCGTTCACGATCTCGACCGAGGGCTTCGTCATCTCCAGCCTTCTGCCAGACATCGCCAGGGATGCCGGCATTTCCATTCCACTCGCCGGCACGCTGATCACCGCCTTCGCGCTCGCCTATGCGATCGGCACGCCGATCCTGGCGACGCTGACCGGCGAATGGGACCGGCGTCGCGTCATCCTTTGGACGCTGGTGTTCTTCGTCATCGGCAACATCGCCGCCGCCTTGAGTTCCTCATTCGAAGTGCTGTTGATCGCGCGCATCATCATGGCGCTGTCGTCGGGCCTGTTCGCCGCGACGGCGCAAGGCACGGCGGTGGCGCTGGTCGATGACCATCACCGGGCACGCGCCATCGCCGTGGTCGTCGGCGGCACCACGGTGGCCGTCGCCGTCGGTGCGCCGCTCGGCGCGCTGGTCGCGACGATCGCCGGCTGGCGCGGCACCTTCTATGCCATTGCCGGGCTCGGCGCGCTTGCCGGCGCCATCCTCTGGTACAGGCTGCCGCGCGGCATCGTCGGCACCAGGCTGCCGCTGAAGCGCCGGCTGGCGGCCGCCATGCGGCCGGGCGTGATGCCGATCCTGGTGACGACATTGCTGGCGCTGACCGGCGCTTTCGCCGTCTTTGCCTATGTCGCGCCGCTCGCCATCCAGGGCGCCGGGCTCAGCCAGATCGCGCTGCCCGGCATGCTGCTTGCCTTCGGCGTCGGCGCCGTCATCGGCAACATTGCCGGCGGCCAGGCGGCCGACCGGTTCGGCGCCACCCGGACCGTCGGCTGGTCGCTGACGCTGAGTGCCGCCATGCTGGTGATGCTGTCGGTCGTGCCGGCCTTCCTGCCGCAGCACATTGCCGGTCCGGCGCTGATGGCGATGATGGTGCCGTGGGGCATTGTCGGCTGGGCGTTCCCGCCGGCGCAGGCCAGCCGCATCATCAAGCTGGCACCCGATGCCGCCCCGATCGTGCTGTCGCTCAACGGCTCGGCGCTCTATCTCGGCGTGGCGCTGGGCGCGGTGGTCGGCGGTGGCGTGCTGCGCTATGGCGCGCCGGCCGATCTCGGCCTGGTCGCGGCTGCCTTCCCGCTGATCGGGCTGGGCATCGTGCTGGCCGGCCGCTGGGCGGCACGGCCGGTCGCGATGCCTGCCGAATAATCGCTTCGAAGGCCGCCGGCTGCCAATCCATTTTGACACAATTCCGGACGGAAAACCGTTTCACACTTTTCCTGGAATTGCTTAGGTAGCCGGCGGCAGATCGAAATCCAGCGCGCTGATGTCATCCAGCACCGCGCGCAGGCGTTCCGCCTTCTCCTTGCCCACCACATCCTCGAAGCGCTGCTGGGCGAGCTGCCACAGCTTCATCGCCTCATCGAGCTTGATGCGCCCTTGCCGGGTCAGCCGCACCCGCTTTATGCGGCGGTCGTCCGGGTCGGCGAAGGTCTCGACATAGCCGTCGCGGATCAGCGGCTTCAGCGTGTGGCCGAGCGCCGACAGGTCCATGACCAGGGCAGCGGCAATGGCGCCCATCGCCGGCTCGTTGCCGATATGGATCTGGTATAGCAGGCCCTGCTGCGTGGCCTTGAGGCCTGACGGCGCCTGCACGTCGTCATAGAACTGGCCGAGCTTGCGCGTCGCGCGCCGCAGCATGGCGTAGTTGCAGGCTGTCAGCCCGGGCAGGGTGTCTTTCGGCATGGTGGTTCCTCGGCGCCCGTGAGAATTCTGTCCGGCCGCTGCCCGACAAATAATCCCCAACGCACTCATTGACAAGATAGTGGCATATGCCTACTTCGTTGAAAGTGGTATATGCCACTAAATCAATCAGGCGGCTTGCCGGCGAGCCGGGGCGAATGCCTGCGGCGCCGGCGGCCAGGTCGAAGCGAACAGAGATGGAAGGAACAGGACAATGAGTGGACAGGCAAACAAGGGAACGGCGGTCGTCACCGGCGCCTCGTCTGGCATCGGCGCGGTCTATGCGGACAGGCTGGCCGGGCAGGGTTATGATCTCGTGCTGGTGGCGCGGCGCGCCGACCGGCTCGAGGAACTGGCCGAAAAGCTGCGCTACGCCTACGATCGCAAGGTCAGCGTGATCAGCGCCGATCTCTCCGACGACGACGATATGCGCCGCGTCGAGCAGGCGATGTCGGCCGACGACAGCGTGACGCTGCTGGTCAACAATGCCGGCCTTGGCGGCCAGCAGGTGGTGGCTACGGCCGACGCCGACGCGGCCGAGCGCATGATCAAGGTCAATGTCATCGCCTTGACCCGCCTGACCCGTGCCGTGCTGCCGGGTCTTCTGGCACGCAACCGTGGCGCCATCGTCAACATCGCCTCGGTGCTTGCCTATGAAACCTCGTTCGGCGGCATCTACAGCGGCACCAAGGCCTATGTCGTCAACTTCACCGAGGCTCTGCACCGCGAGGTCGCGGGTACGGGCGTGAAGGTGCAGGTTGTGCTGCCGGGCGCGACCCGGACCGATTTCTGGGAACTCGCCGGCAGCGATATCGACCAGCTTCCGAAGGAAATCATCATGTCCGCCGACGATATGGTCGATGCCGCGCTTGTCGGCCTGGCCAGGGGCGAAGCCGTCACCGTGCCGGCACTTGCCGATGTCGCCAAGCTGGACACATTCCTCGGCGCCCGCCAAGCCTTCTACGGCAGCCTGCACGCCGACAAGCCGGCGGCGCGTTACGCGGGTTGAGGGTTTCAGGACTTGAGTTCCTCGCCCCCACGGGAGTGGGGGAGAGGTGGCCGCGAAGCGGTCGGAGAGGGGGCCTGCGCCAGCGGTGGAAAGGATTCTGGAAGCCCATTCACGGACAGCATTGCGCTATTCCCCCCCTCCGTCTCGGCTTCGCCGAGCCACCTCTCCCCCGCCTCTGGCGAGGGCGAGGAACCCAGGCTCTGCAAGGCCTCAGCTACGCCGCCCGCCACATCGGAATGATCGATGCGGCCAGCACCAGCGCCAGCACGATGTTGAGCGCTCGCCACTGCCATTCGGTCTTGAGCAGCCGGGCCAGCACCATGCCGGCCATGCACCAGACGGAGAGCGAGATGGCGGCGGTGAGGCCGAAGGTTGAGCCGAGCAGCAAGGCGAGTTGTCCCGGCCCATCGGCCAGCGCGGCGAACGAGGCCGCCGCGCCCAGCCCCATCGCCCAACCCTTGGGGTTCATCCATTGGATGCCGGCGCCGCCAAGGAAGCTGTTGGGCTTGGCCATGGTCACGTCGAGATTGGGTGGCCCGGCACGGCCGATCTTGATCGCCAGCCACAGGAGATAGAGCGAGCCGATCACCTTCATCGCCAGTTGCAGCGACGGCACCGCAAGCAGCAGGCCCGCGAGGCCGGCGGCGGCCGCCCCCGTCACGGTAGCGAGGCCAGCGGCGCTGCCGATCATCAGCGGAACCGAACGGCGAAAACCGAACTGCGCGCCCGAGGCGGTGGACAAGGTCGTGGCAATCCCAGGCGTGGCGGTGGCCACGAAGGCAAACAGGATGAGCGGCAGGATCGGCTGGAGCATGGGGCGTCCTTTATCGGAGCTCCATCGTAGGCTGGGTGCGTGCATCAGCAAATGCAATGTTTGCTATGATTAGCATTAGCATTTATAATGCAACTATGATCCGCAATCTCGATACGGCGCTGATGCGCACCTTCGTCACCGTCGCCGACAAGGCCAGCATGACGGCGGCCGCCAATGCGCTGCACCTGACCCAAGGCGCCGTCAGCCAGCAGGTCAAAAGGCTGGAGGACACGCTTGGCTGCAGCCTGTTCGAGCGCGACCGGCGCGGCCTGCGCCTGACGCGGTCCGGCGAGCGGCTGTTCGGCAAGGCCAAGCGCCTGCTCGGCCTCAACGACGAGATCTGGGCCGAGATGGCGGGCTCGGCCGTCGCCGGCCAGGTGCGGCTTGGCGTGCCCTACGACCTCGTCGGCACTTTGCTGGCGCCGGTGCTGAAGGCCTGTGCCGAGACCTATCCGCAGGTCGAGATATCGCTGGTCTGCGCGTCATCGCCGGAACTGGCGTCAGCGCTTTCGGCCGGAACCATCGACCTCGCGGTGATCGAGGAACGCGTCGGCCCGACATCGGGCGAGTGCCTGGCCATCGACCGGCTGGTCTGGGTCGGCGCCCGAGGCGGCACCGCCAGCGCCAAGCGGCCGCTGCCGGTGTCGATCGTCGCCGACACCTGCGCCTTCCGCCCGGTGGTGCTGTCAGCCCTCAACGAGCATGGGCTGGAATGGCGCACCGTGTTCGAAAACGGCAATATCGACGCCACGACGGCGACGGTGCGCTCCGATCTTGCCGTCACCACCTGGCTGGCCTCCACCGTGCCGGCCGATCTCGACATCTTGCCGTTCGATGTCGGGCTGCCGCCACTGCCGAATTTTGCCATCAATCTGCATCTGCCGCGGCATGGCGTCGGGCCTGCGGCACAGGAGTTCGCGCGGCATATACGCGATGGGTTGGCGCGACGGCCACAGGCGGCTTGAGACCAAGCAGAACTTGGGTTCCTCTCCCCCGTCGATCGGGGGAGAGGTGTCGAGCGAAGCTCGACGGAGTGGGGGTCGATCTTTTTCCGCTTGATTACCGCAGGCCTCCAGTCTTCTTGCCCGCCTGGTTCTGCCTGTCTTACGGCGGTACGTTTGGCGATGGCTTCCCCCACTCCGTCGCTGCTTCGCAGCGCCACCTCTCCCCCCTCCGGAGGGAGAGGAAAGGTGCCAAGGCCGTCCGCTACTTCCAGTTCCTGCGCCGCTCGAGCTCGGCGTCGGACGGTTCGCCCGTGACAAAGGAGCCGACCTCGATTTCGCCCGCGCGTTCGTAGCTCGCGATGATGACGCCGGTGCTGGACGTCTGCGACTTCACAAGCTTGAAGGCGGCAGGCATCGCGTCTTCGCCGAACAGCCGCTTGCCTTTGCCCAGCAACAGCGGGAAGATCATCAGCCGGATCTCGTCGATCAGCCCGTTGGCGAGCAAGGTCTGGATGAGGTCGGCCGATCCTTGGATGAGCAGGTCGGGTCCATCCTCCTGCTTGAGGCGGCGCAACGCCGCGACGATATCTTCCCCAAGCCATTGCGTGTTCTGCCAGGTGAGGGTGTCGGGCCGATGTGTCGCCACATATTTGGTCGCGGGGTTGAAGGCATCGGCGATCGGATCTTTCTGATACGGCCAGTACGCTGCGAAGATGTCATAGGTTCTGCGGCCGAGCAGCAGGGCGAAGGGCTTGGAGAACAGTTCATCCATCGCCGCACCGCCCACCTCGTCAAAGTAATGGAAGGTCCAGCCGCCGAACTTGAAGCCGCCGACCGGATCCTCTTCCGGCCCGCCGGGTGCCTGCATGACGCCGTCGAGGCTGACGAAGGTGGCGGCGATGATCTTTCTCATGGGTCTCTCCCTTGTTCCATCCACGCCGTCGCGGCCGGATTGTGGCCCAAGGACGGCTGGCCGGCCCCTATCCCGACAGGGCCTGAGAAATTCTGGCCAAATCCGCGCATCGATGCGTCAGTTGCCGGGTTTGGCGCGGACGTCTTTCGACGAGAACCAGACGTCGCCGAAGATGGCCGTGGCGGTGCGGTCCGGCGGGTTATCGCTCGTCAGCCAGATCGAGCGGCTGCGCGTGGCTTGCTCGCGTGTCGGGATTTTTGCCGCAAGATCCGCAACCGAGGCTCCGAAGCACGGGATGAACCAGGAGCGCATGAAGGGATCGCAGGCAAAGCCCTTTTCGGTGCGGGTCACCATCACCGCCAGCGGGACGCGTTCGGACGGGCGCCAGGGGAAGATCATGCGGCCGCCGGGGCGCAACGCCTTCAGCCATCCGACCGGCGGGGCAACGACGCCGGCGTTGACATAGATGATGTCGGATGGCGGCAAGGGCGTGGTCACGGCGTCGCCCTGGACGACTGTCGCATTGCGGTAGGGCTCAAGATTTTTGCGCGCCAGCTCGGCCAGCCTGCCGTCGAGCTCTAAGGCGGTGACGGTGCCGCCAGGTGAAACCAGCCTGGCCAGCACGGCGGAGTAATAGCCGGTGCCGGCGCCGATATGGGTGACGGCCTCGCCGGGTTTCGGCGCCAGCCTTCCGATCCACATGGCGTGCAGGAAAGGCTCGCCATTGTTGATGCCCTTGTCGGCATCGAGCGCCACCAGCACGTTCTGGTAGACATGCGCCGGGTCGGCGCTCGGCGTCGTGACCTTGCCGCTGCCGGCGACGATCGTCCACGGTCCCGGGCCAAGAAAGGCTTCGCGCGGAACCTCGGCGAAGACCTCTTCCAGGCGTGGATCCGATGAGGCGGCATTGGCCGCCATCAGCCGGGCGTAGAATTTCCTGATGTCTTCGATGTTGCTCATGGCATCGGGAAAGATAGCGCGATTTGGCGGTTTGTCGCGCTGTCTGGCGGAATTCTAGCCGACCCCGAACATCGTGTCGTAGAGCAGCTTGAAGTTGAGCACGAGGATGATCGCCGCGACCACCCAGGCCAGCGCGGCCACGCCGCGTGGAATGGCGAGGTTGCCCATCTTCTTCTTGTCGGAGACGAACTGCACCAGCGGCACCACCGCGAAGGGCAGCTGCATCGACAGGATCACCTGGCTGAACACCAGCAGTTGGCCGGTGCCCTTCTCGCCATAGAGCGCGGTGACGACCACCACGGGAACGATGGCGAGGCCGCGCGTCAGAAGCCGGCGCGCCCAGCTGGGGATGCGCAGGCGCAGGAACCCTTCCATGACGATCTGGCCGGCAAGCGTCGCCGTCACCGTCGAATTCAGGCCGGAAGCGAGCAGCGCCACGGCGAACAGGATCGAGGCGATGCCGAGGCCGAGCAGCGGTGACAGAAGCTCGAAAGCCTGGTCGATCTCAGCCACATCCTGGTGGCCGGTGTTGTGGAAGGCGACGGCCGAGACGATCAGGATGGCGGCGTTGACGAACAGAGCCAGCATCAGCGCGATGGTGGAGTCCGTCGTCGCCCATTTGATGGCGTCGCGCTTGCCTTTTTCTGTGCGCTCATAGGCACGGGTCTGCACGATCGAGGAGTGCAGATAGAGATTGTGCGGCATGACGGTGGCGCCGATGATGCCGATGGCGATGTAGAGCATCGCCGGATTGGTGACGATCTCCGAGGATGGCACGAACATCGAGTGCAGGATCGTGCCGGCCGGCGGCGCGGCAACGAAGATCTGGATGGCAAAGCAGCTGAAGATGATGATCAAAAGCGCGATGACGAAGGCTTCGAGATAGCGGAACCCCTTGTTCATCAGCATGAGCACGAGGAAGGCGTCGAGCGCGGTGAGTATGGCACCGCCGATCAGCGGAATGCCGAACAGAAGCTTCAAGGCGATCGCCGTGCCGATCACTTCGGCGAGGTCACAGGCGATGATGGCGAGTTCGCAGGCGATCCACAGCACGAAATTGACGGGGCGGGGATAATAGGCGCGGCAGGCCTGGGCGAGGTCGCGGCCGGTGGCGATGCCAAGCCGCGCGGCCAGGGCCTGCAACAGGATCGCCATCAGGTTGGACAGCATGATGATGAACAGCAGCGTGTAGCCGAACTGGGCGCCGCCGGCGAGGTCGGTCGCCCAGTTGCCGGGATCCATATAGCCGACCGAGACCATGTAGCCCGGCCCCATGAAGGCGAACAGCCGGCGGAACCAGACGCCCGAACTCGGCACGGCAATGGTGGAATTGACTTCGCGCAGGCTGGGCTGATCGTCCTCGTCCCGTCCGGCGAACCGCCATGAGGATCGAGGGGCTGTGGCTTCTGCGTCTGACATGAAAAGGCTTTCCGAGACTTCCGGCGAATACCCATAAGCTATGCCATGGCTCAACATTATGCAATAGGCTATATTTCATTGTTTGTGCTTTTTGCCGCGCGCTCGCTCGGGTTTGCGAAACCGCAATCGGAACGCCGGTTGCTCCTGTGGGGAATGCAAATAAACGGCCTGAAGAATCAGAGCCCGTGCTATAAAGCAGGAACGGCTAAACTCCCGAGGAGGAGCGCGCATTGGCGCTGAAGAACAAACCCGTCCCGCGTGAGCCATTGCCCGACGCCGATGTCCATTCGGAAGGGTTCCGGCAGCAGCGCCAAGCGCGCCGCAGCGCGCTGGTCGAGGACTATGTCGAGCTGATCGCCGATCTGATAGAGGACGGCAACGAGGCGCGCCAGGTCGACATCGCCGCGCGGCTCGGCGTCGCGCAGCCGACGGTGGCCAAGATGCTGACGCGCCTGTGCGCCGACGGGCTGGTGTCGAGAAAACCCTATCGCGGCGTGTTCCTGACCGAGGCTGGCCGCAAGGTGGCGGAGGAAAGCCGCATTCGCCATCAGACGGTGGAAGCCTTCCTGCGCTCGCTCGGCGTCAGCGCCGAGACCGCGCGTATCGATGCCGAGGGCATCGAGCACCATGTCAGCGCCGAGACGCTGGAAGCGTTCCGCAAGGCGATGACGGCGCCGCGCTAAATTGCTCAGCCGTTCTCAGTGCGGTCGCCGGAACCGCAGTCCCTTATGCACGTTGCTCCTCACATAGCGCTGATATCGCGCCAAGGGAGGAAGCAATGGGCGTCGAACAAGCACCGACCGCGAAGGGTAAGCAGGCCGCCAAGGGATTGAAGCAGGCGGCGGCGAAGGACGAGCGCAAAACCGAGGCCGAGACAGGCCATTCCCTGAGGAAGGGTGCGGCGCGTTTCGAGGAGCGCTCGAAAAGCTCCGACGGCAAGAGCGCCAGCGCCAAGCAGAAAAGCTGAGGGCGCGCCGAGGTCAGTGGCAGGCGGAAGCTGTCTGTGCAGCGGCCGGTTGCCCTCCGCTATGGTTCCGGGCGTTCGAGCCCTTTGAAAGGTCCAGTGGACCTTTCAATTTGCCCGCGGCAAACCGTTCTCACTCGCTGACATCCTGCACCCAGCTTCTGGGGTGGCCGTCGACACGGAACTGGAAGATGAAATAGGGCGGGATGCAGGTGCCTTCGCCGGGCTTGGCCTGGGGTAAATCGTCATAGCCGGCGGTGCAGATATAGTCCTCGCGGCAGGCATGCGCTTTGTCGCAGGCGCGCAGGCCGGCGGTCTTGGTGAATTCCCCGGTGCAGAATTTGTGGTCCCTGCCGGACGCGATGCAGTCGTTGAAGCCGGTCTTGGCCAGCCGGCCGCAGGTCGCCTCGTCGGGAAGCTTGTCGCAGCTTGCCTTGCGCAACATGCCGCCGGGAAAACCGCCGGTCTTCTGCTCGGGATTGTCGTAGCGCTGGCGCGCCGCACCATAGCCGGCGAGTTTGACCAGTGGTTTCTTGTCCCGCGCGGGGTCGATGGCGCAGGCCTTGGCGGTGGCCGGCGACAGGCGGCAATACTGGTCGTTGCCCCAGGTCGACATTTTGATCTCGCCGAACTCGACGGGATCGCCGACCGCGGTACCCTTCTCGCTGACGCAGGTGCCGAAGCCCGGATGGATGGCGCTTTCGTGGACGCCGGCGCAGCGCAGGCCGGCACCGCAGGTCCAGTCCTTGAAGCTCGCGTCGTCACCACGATAGCAGATCGAGCCCCAGCCATTGTAGAGATCGGTGCCCTTCAGCGCTTCGGCATATTTCCGGTCCGGGCGGGCGGCGAAGCCGCGCGTGAAATCAGGATGGCCGCCGGCGGCGAATTGTTCGACGATGGCGCGGCGGCGCGGCAGGTCGGCGAAGAACACCGCCGAGCCCGGCACGAAGACGGCGTTGCGGCGCGGTTCGCTGGCCGGGTCGGCGCCGGTGTAGTGGAAGCCGGCAATGCCATGGGTCTGATGGCAGCCAGTGCAGCTCATTTCGTTCAGCCGCAAATTGAAGCCGGCGACCGATTTGATGGTGACGAGCGTGTTGCCCCTGGCGACGTAATCCTTCAGCGCCTTGTCGATATCGGTATCGTCGACCAGCCCATAGGCGATGTTGTTCTGCGAGCGGCTCAAGCCTCCAGGCGCGACGGAAACGGCGCTCTTGGCCAGGAATTTTTCGTCGATGACGAGCCGGCCATGGTCGAGATCGTAGATGTTGCGGTCGGTGAGCAGCCATTTGGCGAAGGACTTGACGTCGGCCAGCACCGTCGCCCGGTCGATCTGGTTCTCCATCCTCGCTTCATAGAAGCTCGAGATCGCCGGATCCCATTTGAAGATCTTCAGGAGATATTCGGCGTGGCCGCCGAAATCGCGCCGCGTCGAGGCCGACAGCCGCAGCACCTGCATGTTGAGCTCGAGCCGCATGATCTGCGAGGAATTGAGCATGGCGCCGGACAGCGGGCCTTCGTCGGAACGCAGCCAGGCGGCCAGTTGCTCGGGCGGCAGGTCTTTCTGGCCGGCGGCAAGCCAGCGCTGGGCGATTTCGGCGCAGGAGACGTCGGTTGCACTTGGCAGATCCTTCGAGGCGCGCGCCTGCGCCCGCCTTGGCTTGGCGTTGAAGACCAGGCTCATGGTCAGCGGCAGGCGCGAGGAGATGCGCTGCGCCACCTTGCCCTTGGCCGGCTTTTCGGCGACCGAATAGTGAAAGCGGTAGATCAGCCTGATTTCGCCGCATTCGGTGTGGCCGAGATAGCCGCGATCCATGCGGTTGACGACGCCGGTGAGGTCCAGCGTCGAGCCGTCGTCGTCGATGTATCTGGGATTGAATTTCTGGCTGGTGTCGCTCGATTTGGCCATGGCGGCGACATAGGGGTCGGGACTGGTCCTCGGCTCGTCCGATATCTCCTGCTTGACGGTGTCGCGCACCTTGGCCAGCGCCGGCACGGAAAACAGACCGTGATTGTCGACGTCGCGGGTGAGGCCGAGCGCGGGACCGAGCAGCCGGCTGATCGACAAGCCGCCGCGCTCCAGCGCCTGCAAGGTGGCCGGATCGGTGACCGCGACGCCGGAGTCGAGCGTCACCGATCCGGCCCCCCGCAAGCCCAGGCAGCTCAGTGCCACAACCAACACTATTTGACCGATCGTTCGCAACCGCCCCTCGCATCCTCCGTCACGGCCGATGCTACAAGCCTTCAAAGGTTCCGGCCAGAGTGGTGAAGCGGTCATGCCGGCATCGCCTTGGCCATCGAAAAACACTGTGACTTGGCGCAACCATTGGGATAATTGTTTGTTGGGTTGAGCCGGCCTTGCCGGAGCAATGAGGAAGTTTATCACGGGGAGTTGCCATGCTCTGGAGAGGCCGTCGTCAGAGTGACAATATCGAGGACGACCGCAGCGATAGCGGCGGCGGCGGGATCGGCGGCGGTGGCGGCCAATTCCAGCTCCCCATCGGCGGCCGGACCGGTGGCGGCGGCAGCATCCTCCTCGTTATCCTCGTCGTGCTGGCCGGATGGTATTTCGGCTTCGATCCCTCGGCGATCCTGGGCGGTGGCGACGGCGGCCTGCTGCCGGGGGGCGGTGGCCAGATATCAGACAACAGCGGCGGCCAGGGCAGCGGCACGGCACCCGCCAATGACGAGATGAAGCAGTTTGTCGCGACCGTGCTTGCCGAAACCGAGGACACCTGGACCGGCATCTTCAAGTCGCAGGGCCTGACCTATGAGGATCCCAAGCTGGTGCTGTTTTCCGGCCAGGTTCGCTCGGCCTGCGGCTTTGCCTCGGCGGCGGCTGGACCGTTCTATTGTCCGGGCGACCACAAGGTCTATCTCGACATGACCTTCTTCCAGCAGCTCGATCAGCAATTCGGCGCCTCGGGCGAGTTCGCGCGGGCCTATGTCGTAGCGCATGAGGTCGGTCACCACGTGCAAAACCTCACCGGCATCATGTCCAAGTTCAACCAGATGCGGCAAGGCATGAGCGAGGCCGATGCCAACCAACTGTCGGTGCGCATCGAACTGCAGGCCGACTGCTTCGCCGGCGTGTGGGCGCATTACACCGCGCAGAAGGGCATATTGGAGCAGGGCGACATCGAAAGCGCGCTCAACGCCGCCAAGCAGATCGGCGACGACACGCTGCAGAAGAAGATGCAGGGCTATGTCGTGCCGGAAAGCTTCAACCACGGCACCTCGCAGCAGCGCCAGACCTGGCTGGCGCGCGGCTACAAGAGCGGCAAGCTTTCGGACTGCAACACGCTGAGCGGCCCGATCTGACGAGGCCATCTGGAAATTCTACTCCTGCGGCCATCTAGCCGGAGCGAATTTTGAAGCGGTCTCGGCTAGCGTTTCCTGGCCGGCCTGACGACGAAGTCGCAGTCAGGGAGAGTCAGGATCAACGATTCCTGGCTGTTCCCGCATTGTTCCTTTTTGCGGGCTCGCCTATAAGGTGCGTCCGCCTGCGCCCCGGGCGACCAAAGGAGCCTGACCCATCATGATCGACCCCAAAACCGCCAGGCGGGGCCTCGCGCTGGTTTTCACCACGCTGCTGCTGGATATTATCGGCTTCGGCATCATCATGCCGGTGCTGCCGGCCTATTTGCAGGAATTGTCCGGTGTCAGCATCAGCGGCGCGGCGATCGAGGGCGGCTGGCTGTTCTTCGTCTATGCGGCCATGCAGTTCTTCTTCGCGCCGATCATGGGCGGGTTGAGCGACCGGTTCGGGCGGCGGCCGATCCTGCTTGCCTCGGTGCTGACCTTCTCGATCGACAATCTGATCTGCGCGGTCGCCTGGTCTTATCCGATGCTGTTCATTGGTCGTGTGCTGGCCGGCATTTCGGGCGCCAGCTATTCGACGACCTCGGCCTTCATCGCCGACATCTCGAACGACGAGAACCGAGCGAAGAATTTCGGCCTGCTCGGCATCGCCTTCGGCGTCGGCTTCGTCATCGGCCCAGTGTTGGGCGGGCTGCTCGGCACGTTCGGGCCGCGCGTGCCGTTCTTTTTCGCCGCCGGGCTCGCCTTCGTGAACTTCCTGATCGCGATGGTCTTCCTGCCCGAAACGCTCGACGAGAAGCATCGCCGCCGGTTCGAGTGGAAACGCGCCAACCCGGTCGGCACGCTGCTGCAGATGCGCAGGTATGAGGGCATCGGCTGGATCGGGCTCGTCTTCTTCCTGATGACGCTCGGCCACATGATGTATCCGGCGGTCTGGTCGTTCGTCTCCAGCTACCGCTATGGCTGGAGCGAGCAGCAGATCGGCTTCTCACTCGGCGCTTTCGGCCTGTGCGGCGCGATCGTCATGGGCACGGTGCTGCCGCGCGTCATCCCCAGGCTCGGCGAGTGGAAGACGGCGGTCATCGGCCTGACATTCACGGCGCTCAGCGCCTTCGGCTACGCCTTCGCGACGCAGGGCTGGATGATCTATGCGGTGATCGTCGCCGGTTGCCTGGAGGCACTTGCCGATCCGCCGCTGAGGAGCCTCGCCGCCGCCAAGGTCCCGCCTTCGGCGCAAGGCGAACTCCAGGGCGCGATGACCTCGCTCTTCTCGATCACCTCGATCATCACGCCGCTGCTCTACACGGCGATCTTTTCCTGGTTCACCGGGCCAAGCGCACCGGTGACCTTCGGTGGCGCACCCTATCTGGTTGGCGCATGCTTCCTGATGCTGGCGCTCATCGTCTTCGTCACGAAAGTCGCGAGACCCTCGCGGCTGAGGAACGCCGCGACCAGCGTCGCGGAAGATGCGGCGCAGGTATGAGCCACGACAGCCGGATCGCGCTGACCAGGGGACGGCCTGTCGCTGTCGCGGCGGGTCGCGTCGCTTCCGGCTAAGCCCGCTCGGCCAGCAATTCCTCGCCGCGCTTTTCGCGGATCAGGTTGACGAAGCGGCGGAACAGATAGTGCGAATCCTGCGGGCCGGGCGAGGCTTCCGGATGATGCTGGACCGAGAACACCGGACGGCCGGTGAGCGTGATGCCGCAGTTCGAGCCGTCGAACAGCGAGACATGGGTTTCCTCGACGCCCGCGGGCAGCGAGTCCGCGTCGACGGCAAAGCCGTGGTTCATCGAGACGATCTCGACCTTGCCGGTGGTGTGGTCCTTGACCGGATGGTTGGCGCCGTGATGACCCTGGTGCATCTTGGCGGTCCTGCCGCCGAGCGCCAGCGCCAGCATCTGGTGGCCGAGGCAGATGCCGAACACCGGAATGTCGGTCTTCAGCAGGTCCTGGATGACCGGCACGGCATAGTCGCCGGTGGCTTCCGGGTCGCCGGGGCCGTTGGAAAGGAAGATGCCGTCCGGCTGCATGGCGAGGATTTCTTCCGAGCCGGTGCTGGCCGGAACGACCGTCACCTTGGCGCCGAGGCCGGCAAGCAGGCGCAATATGTTGCGCTTGACGCCGTAGTCGATGGCCACGACGTGCAGCGACGGCGCCGCCTGTTCGCCAAAACCCTCATTCCACACCCAGGGCGTCTCGCGCCAGACCGAGGACTGGCCCGAGGTGACTTCCTTGGCGAGGTCGAGGCCGATCAGACCAGACCATGCGGCGGCGCGCCGCTTCAGATCGTCGAGGTCGAACACGCCGTCGGGCGCATGCGCGATGACGGCGTTGGGCATGCCTTTTTCGCGGATCAGCGCGGTAAGCGCGCGGGTGTCGATGCCCGAGAGCGCGACGATGCCGCGCTTCTTCAGCCACTGGTCGAGGTGGCCGGCGGCGCGGTAGTTGGACGGGTTGGTGACGTCGGCCTTGAACACGGCCCCGACTGCGCCGGCGCGGGCCGCCGGATTGAGGTCCTCGATGTCCTCGCCATTGGTGCCGATATTGCCGATATGCGGGAAGGTGAAAGTGACGATCTGGCCGGCGTAGGACGGATCGGTGAGGATTTCCTGGTAGCCGGTGAGCGCGGTGTTGAAGCAGACTTCGGCGACAGCCGAGCCGGTGGCGCCGAGGCCGCGGCCCTCGATGACGGTGCCGTCGGCCAGCACCAGAAGGGCGGTCGGCTTTTCGGCGGCCCAAGGGGCGGTCGACGCGGGCGTCATCTCGGCCATGGCGGCACTCCTATCAGGCTGCGCGTTGCAAAGGCCCGGCGGGCCATCCGCGCAGCATACGGCGCGGAGCGGCGAATTCGCAGCCTCCACGCACTCAAGCTTCAGTTCATGCAAGGCCCAGTACATAGGGGAAGGGGGCAGGGCGGTCAATGATCATGCGAAATGCGGCTCCGATTTATTTCATCAAGCAATATCATAGGCTTGCCTCGCAATATCAGGGTTTGCGTTGGCTTGGCCCCGGCGCTATTGTCCGCGCCGATCGAAGGAGAAAGCATGATGCGCGCAAAAATCGCCGAATCCCTGAAGAGCGCGATGAAGGCGCAGGACAAGCACCGGCTGCCGACATTGCGGCTGATCCAGGCCGCCATTCATGATCGCGACATCGCCAATCGCGGGTCGGGCAAGGATCCCGCCAGCGACGAGGAGATCCTGCAGATACTGGCCAAGATGGTGAAGCAGCGCGAGGAATCGGCGAAAGCCTTCGAGGAAGGCAGGCGACCGGAACTGGCGGCGCAGGAGCGCGGTGAGATGGAGATCATCCGCGGCTTCCTGCCGACGCAGCTCGACGACGCGGCGGTCACGGCGGCAGCCCGCGACGCGATCGCGGCGACGGGTGCCGCCAGCCAGAAGGACATGGGCAAGGTGATCGCCGCGCTGAAGCAGAAATATGCCGGCCAGATGGATTTCGGCAAGGCCAGCGGCATCGTCAAGGGCCTGCTGCAGTAGGGCGTTTAAGGGCAACCGCCAGGTCTGGACTTGCCTTAAGACGCTGTTTTTGGCGGCTCCAGCGCGCGTCGCAATGCCGGCGCCTCCTGCTGGATGTGATCCCACAACCGGTTGGCGATCGGCCCGTGCGGCCGGTCGCGGCGGCGCGCCACCACCAGCTCGTCGGTGCGGCCCGGCATATGGCGACCGGCAATGGAGCGCAGGCGTCCATCGTGCAATTCTTCCTCGATCAGGAAGCGGGGCAGGTGGCCCCAGCCAAGGCCCTGCAGGATGATTTCCTTCTTCATGCCCTGGTCGGGCACCAGGCATTGCGGCGCGCCTTCGACCATGAAGTAGTCCTGCCGTGGCGAATGGCGGGCGGTGTCGCGCATGACGCATTGGGTGAGCGCCCGCATCTGGTCCAGCGTGATCGGCTGCCTGAGGCGCTCGGGCAAAAAGCCCGGCGCCGCCACGGGAATGAACGGCACCTTGCACAAATCGATCCATTCCACCCGCGCGTCGCCCTTGTCGATCCAGTGCAGGATCAGGTCGGCCTCGTCATCGAAAAGCCGCTCCCAAGGGCCGCCGACGGCTTCGAAATGCAGATGCAGGCGCGTGCCCGGGCATTGGCCGAAGAACCGTCCGAGCATGCCCAGCACCTGCGGCCTCGGGCAGAGGTCGCCGATCACGACATGGATCTCGCTTTCCTCGCCCATCGAGAGCTGGGCGGCGTGGACGCGCAGGCTTTCCAGTTCGCGCAGCAGCGATTGCGCCCGGCGGTGGAACGACAGCCCTGCCTCGGTCGGGCGCACGCGATAGCCGCTGCGATCCAGGAGAACGAGGTCGAGCTGCCGTTCGAGCTTGGCAATGGCGGCGAACACCGCCGGGTGCGAGCGGTGCAGCAAGCTCGCCGCCGGCTGAAAGCCGCCGGTGCGGATCACCGCATCGAAGCATTGCAGGTCGTGCAAGGTGAATTCGGCCATGTCAGCTTTTTCTACAGAATTTGTCCTATCTTTGTAATATCAACAAAAGCTCGACGCGACTACGCTCCGCCTCATTCATCGTTCCAGAAGGACTTTTCATCATGAATGAGCCGAATTTCGTGACCGTCGGCGACGGCACGCGCATCGCCTATCGTTTCGATGGCGATGCCGCCAAGCCGGTGCTGGTGCTGTCGAACTCCATCGCCACCACGCTGCACATGTGGGACGGGCAGGCCGGCGAGCTTTCAAAACATTTCCGTGTCCTGCGCTACGACTTTCGCGGCCATGGCGGATCAAGCGCCCCGGTCGGTGCGTATTCGCTCGACCGGCTCGGCCGCGACGTGATCGAACTGCTCGATGCACTCGGGCTTGGACGTGTGCATTTCCTCGGACTGTCGCTGGGCGGCTTCGTCGGGCAGTGGCTCGGCATCCATGCACCGGAGCGGATCGACAGGCTGATCCTGAGCAACACCTCGTCCCATCTGGCGCCGGCAAGCTATTTCGACGAGCGGATTGCCGTTGTCCGGCAGGCGCCGGACATGTCGGAAACCGCCGAAGTCTTCCTCAACAACTGGTTCCCCGCGCGGATGGTGACGGCCAACGAACCCGTCATCGAGGAATTCCGCACCATGCTGCTCGCTATCGACCGGCAAGGCCTGGCTGGCCTGTTCGCCGCCGTTCGCGATGCCGATCTTCGCCGCACGGTGTCGCTGATCAACCGGCCGACGCTGGTGATCGCCGGCGAGCACGACACGGTGACGGCCGCCAGCCACAGCGAACTGATCGCGGCGGCCGTGCCCGGCGCGAAGCTGGTCGTGCTGCCGGCGGTTCACCTGTCGAATGTGGAGTATCCGGCGGAGTTCATGGAGGCCGTGGTCGGTTTTCTGTGCTGAGCGAGAGTCTACCCCGGTGAGGTCTGCTGTCTCGCGACGTGGAGCGGACCTCACGGCTCCTTGCACATCGGCACCGGCTGCGGTGGCGGTGCCGGGTGGTCCTGCTTGTATTGGGCGATGATCGGCTCGAGGGTTTTTCGCGGCCAGAATTTCGGCGCGCCGATTTCCTGCAGGCAGGAGGCGTTCCAATAGGGTGCTTCGCCCGATGGCGAATGGCTTTTTGCCGCCTGCGCGACGGCGGCGATATCACGCGATTCCGGATAGATGTAGAGCGTCGTCGGATTGTCCTTCACCATCGCGATGATCTGCTGCGCATCCGTTGGCGACCAGCTGGTGCAGCCATTGCTGCGGCCGCCGGCATAGTCCACCAGCTTGCCGAACGGCACCAGGCCGTCATGGTCGGCGTAGGAGCTGTTGGGGCCTTTGCGCATGCACATGCCGCGCAGCACCTGCGCCGCATGGCCGCCGATCACCCGCTGCCTGGCATTGGCGGCTTCGCCTTCGCCGTCGAACTGGATGAAGGTGCGCTGGAAAGCCACGTCCCGTTTCGCGCCGGTCCGATAAAAACCCTTGAAGGAGGTCTTTGCCTCGCTGGTCATGTAGGCGCCGCCGGCGGTCAGTTCGGAATCCATGGCATTGCCGAAGTTCTTGGAGCACCGCCTGCCGTTTGAAAAATCGACCGTGCCTTTCAGATTCCGGCCGCCGCCGTGACCCGACGAGATGGCGTGAAACGACTGGCTGGCCTCGCAAATGACGTAGTACCGGCGCCCTAGCACGCCGTTGCCCATGTCGCCGGGACGTGTCGCATCCATGGCGAAGTAACAGGGGTTCCTGACCACGCCTTGCGCCACCTTTTTCAGGTAGAGCCCCCGCGCCCGCTCCAGCACCACGGTTGAGATCTGGCCGTCGCTGTCGCCGACATGGGCCTGCAGCCAGGCCGGGACGGCCGAGGGCGCGGCAATGGACCGGACCGTCGCGGTCAGCGCAATGACGATGACAAGAAGGCTGAGGGTGACGACTACACCCAGGGGAAAAAATCTCAACCGCACCGGTTCAATTCTCCTGCCGAAGCCATGCGAATCCCTGCTGTGTTATATCCGCAACCAATCATAAAATGTCTCGCGGCAATCGGCGAAACACATCTTGTTTAGCGAGCCTGCAAGTCCGCACGAAGAACCGGGGCCGGCGCGCGCACCGCCCATAGACCGGGACGCTGGTCCAAGGCTTGCGGCCGATGCCTCCACCGACATGCCCGATTTTCGATCCGCAAGGGTTGAGCTATGATGTGATTCTGGCGTGGCCCACGCCTCCTCCCTCCAATGGGAAAGCATCAGTTCATGCGGGGCACTCTCATCACCGAACCGACTGTTCGAGCGCACGGCATAAGGAGGGGTTGCGAAAACGGCTCGCATCAGAAGGTTTTGCCATGAAACTATCCGCGCCCATCTACCATCTGAAACGTCAGGCCAGGCTGTTGTCGCGCCAGGCAGGAATTCCGCTCCACCAGGCGCTTGATCGTGTTGCCGCGCAGCAAGGTTTTACCAGCTGGGGTTTGCTTGCGGCCAAGCTGTCCGAGGCAGCGCCTGCCGGCAGATTGTTTGCGCAGCTGACACCGGGCGATCTGGTCCTGGTCGGCGCGCGACCCGGCCACGGCAAGACGCTGATGAGCCTTGAACTCGCGGTCGAATCCATGAAATGCGGCCATCGCAGCGTGTTCTTCACGCTGGAATATACGCAACGCGATGTGCTGGAGCGGTTTCATGCCATCGGCGTGGAGCCGGCCCGGTTCGACCGGCTGTTCGAATTCGACACTTCCGATGCCATCAGCGCCGACTACATCGTCAGGATCTTGCGATCGGCGCCGCGTGGTACGCTGGCGGTCATCGACTATCTGCAGTTGCTCGACCAGAGACGTGAGAACCCCAGCCTGATGGAGCAGGTCCGCACCTTGAAAGCTTTCGCGCGCGTCAGCGGCGTCATACTGGTTTTCATCTCGCAGATCGACCGGTCCTACGATCCCGAGACCAAGCCGGTCCCCGATATCGGCGACATCAGGTTGCCCAACCCGCTCGATCTGTCGCTGTTCGACAAGACCTGCTTCCTGAACAAGGGCGAGATCCGCTTTCAGGTGGCTTGAGCGCTCGGATGGCCACGGCTATGCCTGCTGCCAGGGAGCATGGATCATGATCGAGATCGTCAAACCAGCGCTTGAGCATCTGCCGTCCTACAAGGCGGCGCTCGAGCGCGGCTGGTCGCCGGACAATGTGCGGCTCCAGGAGGCGACCCGCGAGCAGTTGGCGGAGATAGAGCAGGATCCCGTGGCCTTCCTGGCCAGCCTTGACGACCCAGAAGCGAAGGGCGGCCCGATCACCTTGCCCGACGGCACGCAAGTGCCGCGCCTGCCGGGCTTCCGCCGCTGGATCTGGGATGGCGAGGCATCGGGCTCGATCGGCTTTCGCTGGCAAAAGGGCACGGCGGAACTGCCCTCGCACGTGCTTGGCCATATCGGCTATGCGGTGGTGCCGTGGAAGCGGCGGCGCGGCTACGCCACGCAGGCCTTGCGGCTGATGCTGGACGAGGCGAGGGCGGTCGGCCTGCCCTGTGTCGAGATCACCGCCAAGCCAGGCAATCCGGCCTCGCACAAGGTGATCCTGGCCAATGGCGGCAGGCTGGTCGCACGCTTCTTCGAGGACGCCGCCTACGGCGGGGCGGAGAGTTTGCGGTTCCGGATCGAGCTGTAGGTCGCCTTAAAGCGCGTCACATCGAAACGGATGCATGGCGCGCTTCGGGTCTGTCTTTTTATGCATGTCGCCTTCCCAAAACCGAGGTCACTTTTGGGCGACATGCATCAACGTTGCTGATCGCGCAGCCAGTCGGCCAGCGATGCGCGATGCTTGCCGGCCCTGCCGGTGAAGGCCACGGTCGACAGCATGGAGTTCAACACCGCCTCGTGCGTGGCTTCCGCCGCCGCGCGAAAAAGGATGTCGATGCGCGCCTCATTGAGCGCGAGCAGCGGCACCAGATCGCGGCTTTCATCGTGGTCGACCAGATTGCCGGTGCTGAAGGCGATGGCGATGTCACCACTGCCATGGCCCCAGAAGGAGCCGAGCCTGGCGATGCCGGCCCCAGCGCGGCGCGCCACTCTTTCAAGCTGGCGGTGTTCGAGCGGCACATCGGTTGCCAGCACGATCATGACCGAGCCGCGCTCGTCCCCGGCCGGTTGTCCGGGGTCCGGCCGGCGCCCATCGGGCAGAACGAGGTCTCCGGGTCTGCCGAAATTCGACAGAACGAGAACGCCGAGATGATGGCCGCCGCCGAGCGCGATTTTTCTGGACGCCGAGCCGATGCCGCCCTTGAAGCCGAAGCAAGTCATTCCCGTTCCGGCGCCGACATTGCCTTGCTCGACCTCGCCCGCATGCGCGTCGGCCAGCGCGGCGAGGGCGTGTTCCTCTGATATCGCCAGGGCCTGGATGTCGTTCAGCGGACCGTCATTGCATTCGCCGACCACCGGATTGACGGTTCCGGTGGTGCGGCCGATATCCGGGTTCTGGCGGATGGCGTCGCGGATCAGCGCCGTTGCGCAGGTTCCGACCGAGAGCGTGTTGGTCAAGAGAACAGGCGTTTCGATGGTGCCAAGCTCCTGCACCTGCGCCAGGCCGGTGGTCTTGCCGAAGCCGTTGATGACATGGCTTGCCGCCGTCACCTTCTTGCGAAACAGATTTCCGCCATGCGGCAGGATCGCGGTCACGCCGGTGTTGGTGTCGCCGTCGCGCAGCGTGCAGTGGCCGACGCGTACACCGGGCACATCGGTGATCGCATTGCGCGCGCCGGCCGGCAAGCTGCCGCAGCTCAAGCCGAAATCGCTGACAGTGCTCGTCATGTCTGCTCCTGGTCTCACGAACGGCACGCGCCCAGGCCGAGGCCCGCGTCGGACCGGATCTCAGTATCAGACATGCTCGTCTGCACACAGCGCGTGGTCTGACAGCGCGCGGATGACATAGCAGTCGCCGACCGTCTTGCCGTCACAGCAGGAGGCGATGCGGATTGTGGTCTACTCCGCCGGTGCCGTCAGCGGCGGAGTAGCATTGCTGCGCGCTTCCCAGACCTGGGAGGTGACAGCCACCACCACGGCGACCAGCATGGCGAAAGCGCCGACCACCGGCAAGCTGCGATAGCCATAGCCGGCATTGAGCATGGCGGCGCCCAATGACGCTGCCAGCGCGATGCCGACATTGAAGCCGGACGGGATCAGCGATGAGGCGAGATTGGACGCATCGGCCGTCCACGCCAGGATGCGGGTCTGGATCGGCGTGCCGATGGCGAAGTTGAGGCCACCCCAGATGACGATCGCCACGATCATCGGCAGGGGATAGGGGCTGACGGCATAGATGACCGCCAGCGTCACCGCCTGCAGGGCCAGCATGGTGATCAGCGACGGCATCAGCTTCCAGTCCGACAGCTTGCCGCCGAGGAAGACGCCAAGCGTGGCGCCGACGCCGTTGAGCAGCAGCACCCAGGGCACCAGATCTTCGTCGAGCCCGGTGACCTCCAGCAAGGTCGGCGTGATGTAGGTGAACAGGCAGAACTGGCCGAGCATCAGCATGAGCATCAGGATCAGCGAGGTCCAGACCTGCTGGCGCGCCAGCACGCGGACCTCACGCGCCAGCCCGGCCGGTTTGGCCTGATATCCGGCGGTGCGCGGCAGAAGGGCAGTCATCGCCAGCGTTGCCGCCACGCCGAGCGCACACATCACCCAGAAGGTCGCGCGCCAGCCCCAGATGTTGCCGATGGCGGTGCCTGCCGGCACGCCGATGACGTTGGAGACGGTGAGGCCGGACAGGATGACCGCCACTGCCATGCCGCGTTTGTCCTCGGGAACCAGGCCGACGGCGACCACCATGGCGACGCCGAAATAGGCGCCGTGCGCGACGGCAACGGCGATGCGCAGCAGCAGCATCGAGGTAAAGTCGGGCGCCAGTGCACAGGCCGCCTGGCCGATAGTGAAGACGATGGCGAGGCCGAGCAGCAAGGTCTTGCGCGGCAGGGATTTGGTGGCGAGCGCCAGCAGCGGGCCGCCAATGGCGATGCCGCAGGCATAGCCGGAGACGAGGTAGCCGGCGGAGGGAACCGAAACGCCGAGCCCTTCCGCCACCTGCGGCAGCACGCCGGCAATGACGAATTCGGTAGTGCCGAAGGCAAAAGCGGCAATGAACAGGGCAATGAGCGGAAGCGACATGGGAAAGCCTTGGCTGGAACAGCGTCAAACCACGGATAGGAGGCGCGGGCAATCCAGAAATTTTTGTCGCGACTTTAGCTTTTCTTGACTGCTCCCCTTGCCGCCGGCGCGATCGGTCACGCAGCGCATGCCGGCAGTGGGCAAGCTCCTAGACCGGGGTCCTGCGGCCGTAAGGGATCTTCAGCCATGCGCGCTCATGAAAATAATAGAGCAGCGACTTGGTGAAGACCTCCGTCACGCCGATGGCGGCCGCCAGCTTGACGCTGCCAGTCACCACAAGCGAGATGATGATCGTGTCGATGGTGCCGGTCATGCGCCATGAAAGCGCCTTGGCGAAACTGCGCGAATGGGTATCCATCGATTTCCTCCCGGGGGCATCGGATGCTTAGCCGACGGGAGGCAGGGTGAGCAAAGACTAATTTTGCCGTTCGAGCCGGAACGACGCAAGCTTGTTCCCAAGTTGACGCCGCCGTGGCAAATCCCTTCTCGCTAGCTGGCCTTCAGTCGGGATCCTGTGAGAAGGCCGCGCTCTTCGAGCACCGGATAGGCCATCGAGGCCAGCAGTGAATTGATCTGCTTGAGGTCGCGGATGGTGTCGAGATGGATCGAGCTTGTCTCGACGCTTTTGGCGGTGCCTTCGCGCAGCCGCAGGAAATGGCTGGCGCTGGTTTCCTTCTCGCGGTCGCGCAACTGGTCCTTCTCCAGCACCAGCTGGCGCGCTGTTTCGGGGTCGCGCGAGACCAGCACGTTGAAGGCAAGCCTTGCATTGGCCAGCACCGAGCCGTGGAAGGCGCACAATTCGCTCCATCCCTCGTCGGTGAATTCCAGCCCGCGATCGACCTTCTTCTTCACATGCACCAGCATGTTGCGCACGATGATGTCGCCGACCTGCTCGAGCTTGACACAGGCGCCGATCAGTTCCTGGCAGCGCAGCGCCTCGTCCTCGGTCAGCGGGTTCTTGGTGACCTTGGCGAGGTAGAGTTTGATCGCCGCATGTTTACGGTCGACACGGTCGTCGAGGGCGGCCAGCGCCTTTATCTTGTCGGCGTCGGCACTCTCATAGAGCTCAATGATGCGCTTCAGCATGATCTCGACCGTCTCGCAGACCCGCACCACCTCGCGCGTGGCATTGGCCAGCGCCTGGCTCGGCACATCGAGCGCGCTTTCGTTGAGCGCGGACAGTTCGATGACGTCGAGCGAGGCAGCCGGCGCTGCCTTGGTGCCGAGCGCGACGATCTTCTCCGAGGCGCGGTAGACGAAGCCGGCCAGCGGCAGGCCTGCCAGCAGGATGATGACGTTGAACAGGATGTGGGCGTTGACGATCTGGTCAGCCGCCGTGGTGCCGAGGAAGCCGACATGCGGCCGGACGATCATGAAAAGGACCAAAATGACCAGCGAGCCGAGCCCGCGCATCAGCAGATTGCCGATCGGCACGACGCGCACGGCGGGTCCGGCCGAGCGGGTCAGCATCGGCGCGATGATGGAGGAGCCGAGATTGACGCCGAGGATGAGGACGACGCCGAGTTCCGGGCTGATCAGGCCGCGGCCGGCCAGCGTCGCCATCAAAAGCACCGCGGCGATGCTCGACTGGAACAGCCAGGTGATCAGCGCCGCCAGGAGATAGGCGGTGATGGAATCGCTGGAGAAGTAGTTGATGATGACCGGCATCAGCTGGCTGTTGCGCAGCGGCTCCGACGCCTGGCCGATCATTTCCAGCGACAGGATCAAGAGGCCGATGCCGACCAGGATGCGGCCGGTCTGGCGCCAGTCGCGCCGCTCGGTCGCCATGAACATCACCGTGCCGGTGATCAGGCAGAGCGGCACCAGCAGCGTGAGGTCGAAGGTCAGCAGCTTGACCACGAGCGCCGAGCCGATCTCGGCGCCGCGCACGGCCAATTGGCCGGCGGCGCCCGAGACGATACCGGAACCGGCGAAGGAGCCGACCAAAAGCGTCACGGCGGTCGAACTCTGCAGGGCGATGGCGAGGCCGGTGCCGGCCAGCACCGCCATGATCGGATTGCGCATGGTGGCGCGCAGCCTGTGGCGCAGCACATCGCCATAGGCGCGCTCGACGCCGGTCTTCACCATGCGGGTGGCAAACAGCATCAGCGCCACGGCGCCGGCCAGATGCAAAAGGACGACGGAACCGCTCATTTCGGCGCCTGCATGCGGACAGGGCACGCAGTGCGGACGGCGCGGCCAACAGGCGGAAAAGCAAGGGTTCGAATCATGGTCATGACACTGTGAATAATAGCCGGAATATTTTAGCCGGGTAATAAAACTTTGTCGATTTCAAGAGGCCGTCGCGGCGCGACAGGCCGTGTCGGGAAATGGATGGGTGCGCGAATGGCTGCACAGCCGGGCTTTGGCCGGTCTGGAACGGTTGTTTTGCCGAGTGGCCGACACTCATCTTTGCGATGATGTTCAAGTATCGGCAATAAGCAGAAGATTTCATTACACAATTGTAATGCCGGCGTTCAGTTTCAGTTCATCCGCCGGCCGCTATTCCTCGGGCATCGACAACCAAGGAGATTTCTCATGAAGCGCATTGTTCTTTCTGTCGTCGCCGTCTCGATGCTGGCCGCCACCTCACTTGCCGGCCAGGCCGCGCCGATGAACGCGCCGGTCGTGCCGCAGTCGAATTACACCAAGGTCGACTGGCAGAAGCCGGGCCACCACGATGATGTGAGGAAGCGCGTCTTCAAGAAGAAAGTCGTCGTGAAGCGGAACCACTGGCGCAATGGCCAGAAATATTCCGGCTGGAGGCAGCACCGGCCGATCCGCGACTATGGCCGCTACGGCCTGCATCGTCCCGGCCGCGGCCAGGAATGGATCCGCGTCGGCAACGACTATGTGCTGGTCGGCATCCTCTCGGGCGTCATCTTCGGCGCGCTCGCCGCGCAGTAAGCGCCGCAACCGGGCTGAGAAGGAAGGGCGGCCTGTAACGGCCGCCCTTCCTTTTACCCTGTGGAAACCGGGTATGGCCGGTATTGGGGGTCGTCGGATTTCGCTGGCATGATTATATGGTGGGGAAACGAGTTCCCTCAATGCGCTTTCCGCCCGCCTTTCTCGACGAGATCCGCGACCGCGTGCCGATTTCATCGGTTATCGGCCAGCGCGTCGCGTGGGATCGCAGGAAGACCAACGCGTCGCGTGGCGACTTTTGGGCCTGCTGCCCGTTCCATGGCGAGAAGAGCCCGTCCTTCCACTGCGAGGACAAGAAGGGCCGCTATCATTGTTTCGGCTGCTCGGTCTCGGGCGATCATTTCAAATTCCTGACCGAACTCGACGGAATGAGTTTCCCCGAAGCGGTCGAAAAGATCGCCGACATGGCCGGCGTGCCGATGCCGGTGCGCGACGCCCAGGAAGAGCGGCGCGAGCAGGAACGCGCCAGCCTGACCGACGTCATGGAGATGGCGACCGCCTTCTTCCAGGAGCGGCTGCAGGGGCCTGAGGGGGCAAAGGCCCGAGCCTATCTCAGGGACCGCGGGCTGACGCCGGCGACGCAGCAGTCGTTCCGGCTGGGCTACGCGCCGGACAGCCGCAACGCGCTGAAGGAGCATCTCGCGGCAAAAGGCGTGCCGAAGGCCGATATCGAAGCCTGCGGGCTGGTGCGCCATGGCGACGACATTCCGGTCTCCTATGACTGGTTCCGCGACCGCATCATGTTCCCGATACCGGATTCGCGCGGCAAGATCATCGCCTTTGGCGGCCGGGCGCTGGCGCCCGATGCGCTGGCCAAATACATGAACTCGCCCGACACCGAGCTCTTCCACAAGGGCAACGTGCTCTACAATTTCGCCCGGGCGCGAAAGGCGCTGGCCAAGGGCGGCACGGTCATTGCGGTCGAAGGCTATATGGATGTCATCGCGCTGGCGCAGGCCGGCTTCGAGAATGCCGTGGCGCCGCTTGGCACCGCGCTTACCGAAAACCAGCTTGAATTGCTGTGGCGCATGGCGCCCGAACCGATGCTGTGCTTCGACGGCGACAAGGCCGGGTTGAAGGCGGCATGGCGTGCGGCGGATCTGGCGTTACCGTCGGTGCAGGCCGGGCGCTCGGCGCGTTTTGCGCTGCTGCCGGAAGGCAAGGATCCCGACGACCTCGTCAAGGCCGAAGGGCCGGACGCGTTCCGCGCAGTGCTTGCCGATGCGCGGCCGCTGGTCGACCTTTTGTGGATGCGCGAGACAGCTGGCGGTGTCTTCGACACGCCGGAGCGGCGGGCGGAACTGGGAAAGACGCTGCGGGAGTTGACCAGCCGCATCCGCGACGAAAGCACGCGCTTTCACTACCAGCAGGAAATGCGCGAGCGGGAAAAGAGCTTCTTCGGCTCGCAGCGCGATGCGCGGCAAGGACGCCAGGACTGGAAACCGGGGCAGGGCAAGGCAGTCGCACCCGGCGGCCAGTTCGCCAAGCCTGGCGGCGGTCGCATGGCGATCACCGAAAGCCTCGGCCAGTCGGCGCTGGTCAAGCGCGGCAGCGAAGGGATGTCTATGCGCGAGGCGACGATCATCGTGGCGCTGGTCAACCATCCGGCGCTGATCGACGAGAATTTCGCCCATGTCGAATTTCTCGACCTCGCCAATTCCGATCTGCAGCGGCTGCACGCCGCCATCCTTGACGCAATGGCGCATGACATGGCCAATGACCGCCACGCCGTGGTGGCGACGATCGAGCGTGCCGGCTGCGCCGAGATCTGGGAGCGCGCGGTCGGCCTGATCCGGCGGGCGCGGCAATGGCCGGCGCTGGAGACGGCAGCACTTGACGACGCCCGTGACGCTCTGAACCAGGCACTGCACTTGCAGCGCAGCGCGCGCACCTTACATAAGGAGCTGAAACAGGCGGAAGCGGCGCTCGAAGCGGATCCCTCGGACGAAAACTTCCGCCATCTGATCGAAATTCAGGCGCAATTTCAGGATGTGCAGGCGACGGAAGCGCTGATCGAAGGATTTGGCGTTTCGTCGGGCAGGGCTGGGCGAGCCTAAGTGCAGCTGAGTGCAAGAATGAGAGCGTGGCCGGGCTTCCCAGGGGAGCAAGGCGCGCTAAGTCGGGTAATTGATTCGCTTTTTTCATGCGAATCATGCCAGAGGCGCTTGACCTTCAGACAGAATGGCGGAATCAGGACGATTCGAAACGTTAACCCGCACCCGCGCCGACGGGAAATGAGCGATGTGAAGTACTGGTCACTGGACAGGCAGGCAGCCTGCCACAGATATCAGGGTTAATCTGGACTTAACGATCAATGAAGTTAGTGGCCCGGTGAAGCGCGTTTCAAAACGAGCCTATCCGATTTGACTGGTCCGACAGCTTACGCGGCCCCGATGCCCGGCCGCTAGGAGAAGATAAAAATTATGGCGACTAAGGAAAAGGAAGAGGTCGAGACCGAACGCGAAGGCGCCACCGATGGCCCTCTGCTCGACCTTTCCGATGATGCTGTCAAGAAGATGATCAAGGCCGCCAAGAAGCGCGGCTATGTCACGATGGACGAGCTGAATTCGGTGCTGCCTTCCGAGGAAGTGACCTCCGAGCAGATCGAGGACACGATGGCGATGCTGTCCGACATGGGCATCAACGTCGTCGAGGATGACGAGCAGGGCGAAGAGGCCGAGGCCGGCGACACCGCGGCGGACGCCGAGGAAGACGCCAACGAGCTGGCCGAACAGACCGGCACGGCGGTCGCCGCCACCACAACCAAGAAAGAGCCGACCGACCGCACCGACGATCCGGTGCGCATGTATCTGCGCGAGATGGGCTCGGTCGAGCTGCTGTCGCGCGAGGGCGAAATCGCCATTGCCAAGCGCATCGAGGCCGGCCGCGAGACGATGATCGCGGGCCTGTGCGAAAGCCCGCTGACCTTCCAGGCGATCATCATCTGGCGCGACGAGCTCAACGAATCCAAGATCCTGCTGCGCGAGATCATCGATCTCGAAGCCACCTATGCCGGCCCGGAGGCCAAGCAGGCGCCGGTGGTCGAGCGCATCGAGGAAGCGCCCAAGGCCGAGGAAAAGCCGCGGCGCGGACGCGACGAGGAAGACGACATCACCAATGTCGGCACCGATACGCGCGGCATCGGGGACGATGACGAGGAAGACGAGGACGAAGCGAGCCTGTCGCTGGCGGCGATGGAAGCCGAACTGCGTCCGCAGGTGATGGAGACGCTCGACGTCATCGCCGACACCTACAAGAAGCTGCGCAAGCTGCAGGACCAGCAGGTCGAGAACCGTCTGGCCGCCGCCGGCACGCTGTCGCCCAGCCAGGACCGCCGGCTGAAGGAGCTGAAGGACCAGCTGATCAAGGCGGTGAAGTCGCTGTCGCTCAACACGGCGCGCATCGAGGCGCTGGTCGAGCAGCTCTACGACATCAACAAACGCCTGGTGCAGAACGAGGGCAAGCTGCTGCGCCTCGCCGAAAGCTATGGCGTGCGCCGCGAGGAGTTCCTGAAGGAATATCAGGGTTCCGAACTCGACCCCAACTGGACGCGCGCGATCGGCAACCTGACCTCGCGCGGCTGGAAGGAATTCACCAAGAACGAGAAGGATGCGATCAAGGACCTGCGTGCCGAGATCCAGCATCTGGCCACTGAAACGGCGATCTCGATCCTGGAATTCCGCAAGATCGTCAACCAGGTGCAGAAGGGCGAGCGCGAAGCCGCGATCGCCAAGAAGGAAATGGTCGAGGCCAATCTGCGCCTCGTCATCTCGATCGCCAAGAAATACACCAATCGCGGCCTGCAGTTCCTCGACCTGATCCAGGAAGGCAATATCGGCCTGATGAAGGCGGTCGATAAGTTCGAATACCGCCGCGGCTACAAGTTCTCGACCTACGCGACATGGTGGATCCGGCAGGCGATCACGCGTTCGATCGCCGACCAGGCGCGCACCATCCGCATTCCGGTGCACATGATCGAGACGATCAACAAGATCGTGCGCACCTCGCGCCAGATGCTGCACGAGATCGGCCGCGAGCCGACGCCGGAGGAACTGGCCGAAAAGCTCGCCATGCCGCTCGAAAAAGTGCGCAAGGTGTTGAAGATCGCCAAGGAGCCGATCTCGCTCGAAACGCCGGTCGGCGACGAGGAGGATTCGCATCTGGGCGACTTCATCGAGGACAAGATGGCAATCCTGCCGATCGACGCCGCGATCCAGGCCAATCTGCGCGAGACCACCACGCGCGTTCTGGCCTCGCTGACGCCGCGCGAGGAGCGCGTTCTGCGCATGCGCTTCGGCATCGGCATGAACACAGACCACACGCTGGAAGAAGTCGGCCAGCAGTTCTCGGTCACCCGCGAGCGTATTCGCCAGATCGAAGCCAAGGCATTGCGCAAGCTCAAGCACCCGAGCAGGTCGCGCAAGCTGCGCAGCTTCCTCGACAGCTGAGACATACCGACAACAAGAACAAAAGGGCGCCCCCTGGCGCCCTTTTTCGTTTGTGACACGCGCTCTTGCGGCTCGCATCCATCGGGAGGATAATTTCCAGGTCGGATGCATTTTCTGGGCGACAACCCGGATGCCCGCCCCGGCGAAGACGCCGTGCTCCGTGGCCCCGGAGGGAGGTGTGCCGTGACAAGCTACATCGTGCTGATGAACTGGACGGAGCAGGGCGCGAAGAATGTGCGGGATTCGCCGAAACGGCTTGATGCCGCCAGGAAACAATTGGGCGACATGGGCGGCTCGTTCAAGGCGTTCTACCTGACGATGGGTGAATACGACATGGTGGCGGTGGTGGAAGCACCCGACGATGCGGTCCTGGCGCGTTTCTCGCTGATGCTGGCGGCCGCCGGCAACATCCGGACGCGGACGCTGAAAGCCTTCCCCGAATTCGCCTACCGCGAGATCATCTCGTCGCTTGGATAGCAGGCGGCAGGGTTCGAAGGCGACGACAAGATACCCGGCCTGACGGCGCTTTGCCGCAGGACAGGACGCTTTGCCGTGATAAACTGCGGCCAGAGGATCGCGATGAAGAAAGTCTCGATACTGGCTGGCAGCCTTGCCTTGATAAGAGTGGGCGCTGTTTCGCGACAACGGATGCACCGAGGCCATGCGCGGCTGTCATAGGGTGAGATGATGTCCGAAACACATTCGCATCTTTGGCCCGGCGTGCCGCTCGCCCTTGGCTCGGCCGCTCTGTTCGGCGCGACGCCGCCGCTTTCCAAGCTGCTGCTCGACGCCGTGAACCCCTTCATGCTGGCCGGCCTGCTCTATCTTGGCGCCGGTCTCGGCCTCGCTCTCTATCGCTTGCTTCGCGGCAGGCAGGCGGCGGCTGGCGAAGCGCAACTGGCCGCCCGGGATATCCCCTGGCTGGCGCTGGCAATCGGCATGGGTGGCATCCTCGCGCCGGTGCTGTTGATGTTCGGCCTCAGCCTCAACACGGCATCCAGTTCAGCGCTGCTGCTCAACCTGGAAGGGTTGGCGACCATGGCGATCGCCTGGCTCGTCTATCGCGAGAATGTCGACCGGCGCCTGCTTTTTGGCGCCTTCGCCATTCTGGCGGGCGCGGTGCTGTTGTCATGGGACGGCGGCGGCGTTGCTTTCAACCCGGGCGCCCTGCTGGTGGCGGGGGCTTGCGTGGCCTGGGGGCTGGACAACAATTTCACGCGCAGGATTTCAGCCACCGACCCCGTGGTGATCGCCATGCTGAAAGGCCTGGTGGCGGGTGCGGCCAATGTCGGATTGGCGCTTGCCGCCGGGGCGTCGTTTCCCACGATGTCGATTGTCGCGGCCACGGCCGCGGTCGGCTTCCTCGGTATCGGCGTCAGCCTGGTGATGTTCATCCTGGCGCTGCGCCATCTCGGGACGGCGCGCACAGGCGCCTATTATTCGCTCGCTCCGTTCATCGGTGCGCTGCTGGCCATCGTCATGCTGGGTGATGCCGTCACCCTCAAACTGGTGATCGCGGGGCTTCTGATGGGCGTCGGCCTGTGGTTGCATCTGTCGGAACGCCATGAGCACGAGCACGACCATGAGGCGTTGGAACACGAGCACAGCCATGTGCATGACGAGCACCACCAGCACGATCATGACGGGCCGGTGAGCGAACCGCATTCGCACTGGCACCGGCACGCGCCGATGCGCCACCGGCATCCGCATTATCCGGACCTGCATCATCGGCATAGCCACGGCTGAGCATGCCAACATCATGCTCAAGCAAACACCCAAGCCTGAACTAACCGTTTGGTACAACACGCGATGCCCTGTCTGCGATGCGGGCATCAGCCGGCAAAAGCGGCGGCTGATCGAAGCGGTCCAGGCGGGGCGGATCGAGTTTCGCGACATCAATCTGGAGCCGGCGGCGCTTGGCCGTTTTGGCGCCTCGCTGGAAGACATCCGCCGCCGGCTGCACGCCACCGACGCGGCCGGCCGGCTGCTGGTCGGCGCCGATGTCGCGATTGCCATATGGCAAGCGACACCGGGCGAGGGCTGGCTGGCCGCGCTTTTCGGTAATCCGGTTGCCTTGCCGTTGACACGACTTGCCTATGACCGGTTCGCCGACCTGCTCTACGCCTGGAACCGGCGCAAGGGCCGCTGGTAGCCGAACGCATCCAACTCCGTTGTCTGCAACGACAAGACCCGGACGGGAAGGCCGATCCGGCTGGCGGCGCATTCCGATACATCGTAAGATATATCTTGACACCAGCAGGGCAGGTGCCTAATTAAGATATATCGTAAGATAGAACTCAAGGAGCAATCATGCACAGACATAGTCATTTCGGCGAACGCATGTTCATGCACATGGCCGGCAAATTCGGTGGCAGAGGCGGCGGCTTTGGTCCGTTCGGCCATGGCGGTCGCGGCGGCGGACGCGGTGGCCCGGGCGACATGTTCCGCGCCGGCCGCATGCTGGCCGACGGCGACCTCAAGCTGATCACGCTTTCGCTGCTGGCCGAGGCGCCGCGCCATGGCTACGACATCATCAAGGCGCTGGAAGAGCGCACCAGCGGCATCTATAGCCCGAGCCCGGGCGTGGTCTACCCGACGCTGACCTTCCTGGAAGAGGCCGGCTATGCCGTCTCGTCGAGCGAAGGCAACAAGAATGTGTTTTCCATCACCGAGGCCGGGCAGGCGCATCTTGCCGACAATCGCGAGATGATCGACGGCGTGCTCGACCACCTCGAGCGCTTTGGCCGCAAGATGGCCAAGGCACGCGACTGGTTCGGCTGGAACGATGATGGCGAGGACCGCCGCGGTGGCCGGGGCGGGCGTGGCGAGCGTTCCGAAACGCGCGACGAATTCCGCGCCGTCCGCCACCGCCTGCGCGCTGCGCTGGGCGACATCGTCGATGCCCCGGCCGAAAAGCAGGCCGAGGCGATCGCCATTCTCGAAGCCGCGGCGGAAGCGCTGGAAGCTCTGACGCACCGCTGATCCAGATGCAATAAATGCATGAAAAGAGCCCGGGTCGACCCGGGCTTTTTTGCGTCAGCGCGAATGCGGATCATTCCTTGCCGACATATTCGCTGATCAGCCTTTCGTTGCGGGCCTTCTCGATCTTGGCGGTCATCTCGGCCGACAGGCGCTCGTACCAGGAAATGAACATCGTTCATACCTGTTTTTGAACACTGTTCACGAAATCCCGGATGTGGTAGACGGAGGGACGATCGTGGTTCGAACAGCCGGGCCGAGGGCACGGCATCCATGAGGACAAGCATGGCGCTGGACAGGGAAGAAACAGGCGAGCGGGTGCTGGCGATTGCCGAGGTGCTGCTCAACGAGGGCGGCATGGACAATCTGAAGGCCAGGACCATCGCCGAGCAGGCGGGCATTTCGGTCGGCTCGGTCTACAATCTGTTTTCCGACCTCGACGGGGTGCATCGTGCCGTCAACATGCGGCTGCTCGACCGGCTCGGCGCGGCAGGGGCGGCGGCGATGGCCGATCTTTCCCAGCGCGGCATCACCGACGTGCGCCAGCGCCTGCTGGCACTGGCCGGCGCCTATGTGCGTTTTGTCGAAGCGCATCCCGGCAGCTGGCCGGCGCTGCTCGCCTTCAACAGGCGGCGTCCGACGCTGACCGAGCCGGATGCCTATGAGGCGCGGCTCGACCAGCTGTTCGAGATCATTGCCGGCGTGCTCGCCGGCGGCGATTTCGACCTCGACGACGACACCCGCCGGATCGCCGCGCGCACATTGTGGTCAAGCGTGCATGGCATCGTCACCAGCGGCTACGCCGGCAGGTCCGTTCGCCGGCAAGCCGACGAGATCGACCGGCAGATCGAACTGCTGGTCGCCGTCTTCATCAGGGGGCTGGAACGCGGCGGCACATTCGCGCATGCTGGGACAACAGCGTCGTGAATCGAGACGTTGAAGGCTTGCAGGCCTTCGGCAAGCCAAGCTGAAGGCCGGCGCCTTGACCAGACCTATGAGCCACCGGCCTTGCAACAGACGGTCTTCGTCTGCTCACCATTGTCAACTCGTTTCGGCTCGGCTGCATTCCAAACGCTCGCGCAGGACATCGTCCTGAGCAATTGGCTTGACGTTGAGGGTTGACGCGTCGTGCGGATTCGCGAACGTGGCAGATCGGAGCAATGAAGGGCCGGATGATGACGACAGCCAACGATTCAACTCCTGCAGCGCGGGAATTGTATCTTGATCTCCTGATCAGGATATTGCTCAACACGATTTACCAGGATCCCGCCATCAACCCGGAGGTTCGGCCGATTGTGGTCGAGCCGTTCAACCCGAAAACCCGCGCGATCGGCAAGGATTGGCCAACGCAGGCTCACACGATGGTCGGCCAGGCGCGTCTCGAGAGCTTGCGTAATCTATCACAGCAGGTGCTGGACGACGGCATCGTTGGCGACTTCATCGAAACGGGCGTCTGGCGCGGTGGCTGCTGCATCCTGATGCGCGGCGTTCTTGCCGCGAACCAGATCCACGACCGCAAGGTCTATGTCGTGGACTCGTTCGCCGGCCTGCCGGCGCCAAACGAAGAGCTCTATCCCTGGGATACCGGGTGGAACCTTAACGTGTTCAAGGAACTGGCCGTCTCGCTGGAGACGGTCAAGGACAATTTCTCACGCTATGGGCTGCTCGACGAGCAGGTCGTGTTCGTGGAAGGGATGTTCAGCGACACCCTGCCGTCGCTGTCGGCCGGGCCGTTCGCGCTGCTGCGGCTCGACGGCGATCTTTACGAGTCGACCATTGTGGCGCTGAATTCCCTTTACCCCAAATTGTCCCAGGGCGGTGTTGTCATCATCGACGATCGCGCTCTCGATCCATGCCAGCGCGCGGTGATCGATTTTCGCGATCAACACGGCATCACGGCACCGATGCAGGAGGTCGACTGGACCGGATCCTGGTGGCGCAAGGAGTGAGAGTATTTTCCTTTTACGCAATTCCCAAGGGCAAGCGCTAAGCGCTTTTCCCGGGAAAAGCGCTTCACACTTTTCTGCAATTGCTCTAGCGAACGCGACGGAGATAGCCGTTGACGTTCCAGGTCACATTGGTGCCGAAGTGGTCGCAAAGGCCGGTATCGATTTCATAGTCCTGCCCACGATCGCGCAAGAACAGCTCGACCGCACGGCGTGGGCCGCCCATCAGCTTGGCGACAAATTCTGGACCATAAAGATCGTCGACAATACCGTCCTCGACGGCAATATACTCTCCCGCAACCAGCCAACGATCGAAGAAGCGCAGCACGGCGAGCGTCGTCTCGCAATGATGGTCCGCATCCTCGATGACGAACATCGGTCTGGGGAGGCTCTCGATCAGATCCGCCGGTAAGGTTGCCGCCAGGTCGCGACCGTCGCCACGATGAAACGTCACGCCCGGCACGCTGATCGAGGGCGGCGTGATGTCGATCGAGTGAATGACGCAGTCGACGCCGAAGCTGCGCATGATATCGGCAAACCAGAGCGCGCTGCCGCCCCATTTGGAGCCGATCTCGATCAATGTCCTGGGCTTCTGCTGCCAAAGCAGCATTTGGTACAGCGCCAGATCGAATGGATTTTTGTAGGTGGGCACGCCCTTGTAGGTGTAGCGCAAGGTGCCGTCTTGAATCGTCGCAAGCGGTACACCAAGCAATGCGCTTCCGGTGGCAAGACGTTCAATCATACGGTTGTCCTTCAAGCCGACGTCAAACCCGATTATGCGGTATGCCGCTGCGACACAGCGTGAGCGGGTCGGTTGGCGGTTCAGAAGATACTTGCCGAAGCCGGTGTAGCAACGGGGTCGCAACTCGCTGGTCATGAACGGCTTACTGGTACGAAATATCGCCACCCATATTCAAGGACATTCATGGCACGCAGCGGTATATTGCCGATCGTGATTGAATTCCCATGCGCCTCCCGCAACGCAGAACCGGTCGTCAGGACAGCGGCGGAACAGTGAGAGGGGGCTGGAACGCGGCGGCACATTCGCGCATGCTGGGACAACAGCGTCGTGAATCGCGAACAGGGCAGGCCGCGATCGCAGGGCGAACAAGGAGATTTGAGCCATGTCTTTTCTGAAACGTCTTTTCGGCGGTGGCGGCGGTGAAGCGGCCGAGCCCAAGAGTGCCGCACCCGCCAAGCAGGTCGAGCACAAGGGTTTCCTGATCAGTGCCACACCCTACAAGAACGATGGCCAGTACCAGACCTGCGGCATCGTCTCCAAGGAGATCGACGGCGTGGTGAAGGAGCACAAATTCATCCGCGCCGACCGCTTCGCCGGCCTCGACGACGCCGTCGACATCTCGATCAAGAAGGGCATCCAGCTGGTCGATGAACAGGGCGAGCGGATTTTCGGCTAGGGCTCGGCCACGTGGAGCCTGCATAAATCCAGCTTATCATCACCCCTAGTTTTTGAAGACGTTACAGGGTCTTTCGCCGTCTGTAGCTTCGACCCTACACATTGGAAATGACTGAGATTTGGTGGGTCGATGCAGACACATGCGCGGGTGGTGATTGTTGGCGGCGGGTGCGTCGGCGCGGGCATCCTCTACGGCCTGGCCAAGCGCGGCTGGACCGACGTCGCGCTGCTCGAACGCACGCAGCTGACGGCCGGCTCGACCTGGCATGCGGCGGGCCTCGTCCCGTCCTATGCCCGCAACATCAATATCGGCCGGATGATCAACAAGACCATCGAGATCTATGAAGGGCTAGAGGCCGAGACCGGACAGCCGGTCGGCTGGCACAAATGCGGCCAGTTGCGGATCGCCAATTCCAGGGACCGGCTCGACGAATACAAGAGCTATATGAGCGTGGCCGACGTTCAGGGCATGCGGGCGCATTTGCTGTCGCCGGCGGAGGCGAGGGCGCTCTGCCCGCTTCTCGACAACAAGCATATGCTTGGCGCGCTCTATCATCCCGACGACGGCCATATCGCGCCGGCCGACGTGACCCATGCCATGGCCAAGGGCGCGCGGGATCTGGGTGCCAGGATCCACCTGAACACGGAGGTCACCGGCTTTCAGCGGACCGCCGGCGGCGAATGGCGGGTCACCACCAACAAGGGCGACATCATTTGCGAACATGTGGTCTGCGCCACCGGCAATTATGCGCGCCAGACCGGCGCGCTGCTCGGCCTCGACATCCCCGCCATCCCGATCCTGCACCAGTACTGGATCACCGAGCCCGTGCCGGAGATCGTCGAGCGCAAAAAGCAGGGACGTGCCGAAATGCCGATCCTGCGCGACGAGGGTTTTGAAGGCTATCTGCGCGAGGAAGGCGACGGCTTCATGTTCGGGCCCTACGAGCGCACCGAACACCTCAAGCTGTTCGCCGAGGACGGCGTTCCCGCCTGGTTCGGCGCCGACCTCGTCGAAGAGGATTTCGAGGCGGTGTCGTGGAACTGGGAGCAGGCAACGCAGCTCGTGCCGGCGCTGGGACGTGCCGGGATCAAGGCCAATGTCCGCGGTCCCTTCCAGATGACGGCGGACGAGCTTCCGCTGATGGGACCGGCCTGGGGCCTGCACAATGTGTGGCTGGCCGAGGGCGTGCCGGGCGGCATATTGTGGGGCGGCACGATCGGCTATTACCTGTCGGAGCGGATCGTCGAGGGCGGCAACAGCCTCGACACTTCCGATCTCGATCCGCGCCGCTTCGGCGACTATGCCAACAAGGCCTGGACGCGCGAGAAGGTCCGCGAGGCCTGGGGCACGCATGCCGAGCAGAAATATCCGGGACAGGACATGCCCGCCGCCCGCCCGCAGAAGACCGCGCCGTCCTATGCGCGGCTGACCGAACTGGGTGCGGTCTGGGGCGTGCTCAACGGCTGGGAAATGCCGAACTGGTTCGCGCCCAAGGGCGTCGAGGCCAAGGACCAGTACAGCTGGCGCTGGACTGAAAAGGGCGTCTTCGTCGGCGAGGAGGTGCAGGCGGTGCGCAACGCCGTCGGCCTGGTCGAGATGACGCCGATGACCAAGTTCGAAGTATGGGGGCCAGGCGTGGCCGCCTGGCTCGACACGATCCTCGCCAACCGCCTGCCGGCGACCGGCCGGGCGGTGCTGGCGCATCACCTTACCGCTGCCGGCGGCGTGCAGGCCGAATATATGGTGGCGCGCCTTGGCGACGACAGTTTCTACCTGATTTCGACGCCGCGCGCGGAACGCTGGAATTTCGACGATCTCTCAAGGCTGCTTCCCGCCGACGGCAGCGTCAGCCTGAAGAACGTCACCAACGATCGCGGTTGCTTCACGGTCGTCGGGCCGAAAGCGCGAGACGTGCTGCAACCACTCACCGAGATCGACCTGTCGAATGCGGGCTTTCCCTGGTTCGGTGTGAAGACCGGCAGCGTGGCGCTTGCCAGCGACGTGCGGCTGCTGCGCGTCAACTACGAGGGTGAACTCGGCTGGGAACTCTACCATCCGATGGCCTACCAGCGGCAATTGCTCGACGCGATCCTGAGAGAGGGCGAGAAGCACCGCATGCGGCTCGTCGGGCTGCATGCGCTGGAATCGCTGCGGCTGGAGAAATCCTACCGCGCCATGTATCGCGACATGAATCCCGAACTCAACGCGCTGGAGAGCGGGCTCGAGCGCTTCATCCGCCTCGACAAGGGCGATTTCGTCGGCCGCGACGCGGTCGTGAAATACAAGGCGAGGAGCGACCAGCGCCGGTCGGTGACGCTCAGAATAGAAACCGACGGCGCCAGCACGCTTGCCAGTGAAGGGCTGTACATCGGCGGCGAACTGGTCGGCCGCATCACATCGGGCGGCTATGGCTACACGCTCGGCCACGATGTGGCGCTGGCGCTGCTGCCCGAGCGTCTCGGCACGCCCGGCACGAAGCTCGACGTCGCCATTCTGGGGGAATGGAAGACCGCCGAGGTCATCGCGGATTCGCCCCATGATCCCTCTTCGGCCAGGGCACGGATGTAACGCGCAGCAGCGGTGAGCGAAGGTATTGGGGGACGCTTCCAGCTTCCGTTGTTTTTTGCATAGGACTGTCGGCGCCCGAAAGCGGCTTCGGCCATCACTTGCCGATGTAGGCGGCCAGTTCGTCCGGCGTCCCATTTGGGAAAGCCTGTTTTAGAAAGTCCAAGAACGCCGACACTCGCGCGCTGAGCAGCCGCCGCGATGGGTACAGCGTCCAAATCGAGATTTCGGGACCGTCAATATCCCCCCAATTCACCAGTGTCCCGTCAGCCAAGTCGTGGCTCACCAACGAAATGGGAAGACGTCCTGCACCGACGCCGGCTCGCACGGCATCCCGGACCATGATGAGCGTTGACAGAACGAGGACCGGCTCGATTGTAATCGTTGACCGGCCACCGGGTGTCTTCACGTGCCATGTTTGCAGTTCGCCTGCGCCGCGGGCAACGCCAGGAGCGGCACGCTCACCGGTCGTGCGAGGAAGGTCGGGGTTCGCCACAACAACCAGACGATCGCGGAGAAACGCCCGTCCGACCAGGCTTTCGTCGGGATCTGGATTGACCCGGATTACCAGGTCGTAGCCTTCCTCGATCATGTCGACAGGCCGGTCCTCGGTCGTCACCTCGAGCTTCACCTCCGGATACTTGAGGGCAAATCCCGCGGCGATCCTCCCCATTGCCGTCTGCGAAAAATGTAAAGGTGCGCTGATCCGCAATCTCCCCTTGGGTCTCTGAGCGCCCGAGGCAATCGCCGAAGCCGTCTCGTCCAGTTCGGCAAGCAACGCCCCCGTCCGCTCGAAGAGCGCCCGTCCTTCTTCAGTGAGCTTCAGGTTGCGCGCACCCCGTTCAAACAGGCGCAGATCAAGACTGCTTTCCAACTCTCCAACGCGCCGGGACAGCGTTGCCTTGGGCCGGCCGGTGGCCCTTGCCGCTTTGCCGAAGCCACCATGGCGGGCGACGAGATTGAAATCGGCGAGCGAAAGAAGATCCATTGGTGTTCCACCAGTGAGACGGTGCGTCTAGAGTTTCCGTCTATTGGGCTCTCAGTGAGCCACACATATTGGAGGTGTCAAGCAACCCAACAGGAGAAATTTCATGACCATTCTCGTTACCGGCGCCACAGGCAATATTGGCCGCCAAGTCGTCGAACACCTCGTCAAGCGCGGCGCCGATGTCCGTGCTCTCGTCCGCGATCCGTCGAAAGCCAGCTTCCCGGCAGGCGTATCCGTCGTGCAAGGCGACTTTCTCGATGTCGATTCGCTGCGCAAAGCCATGTCTGGCGTTTCCACTCTTTTCCTCTTGAACGCCGTGGTGCCGGACGAATTCACCCAAGCTTTGATCGCACTGAACGTCGCCCGATCGGCCGGCATCGAGCGGCTCGTCTATCTTTCGGTGATCCACGCTGACGTCTATGTGAACGTGCCGCATTTCGCGGGCAAGTTCGGCGTCGAGCGAATGATCGAGCAGATGAACTTCAAGGCTACGATCTTGCGCCCGGCCTACTTCATCCAGAACGATCTGATGATCGAAGACGTTATCACCGGCTACGGCACCTACCCAATGCCGATCGGCGCCAAGGGTCTTGCCATGATCGACGTGCGTGATATCGCCGAGATCGCCGCCCTTGAGCTGCTGCGCCGCGAACAGTCCGCAGAGCCGCTTGCGCTCGACCGGATCAACCTCGTCGGTCCGCAGACACTGACTGGGACGGATATCGCCGCAATCTGGTCAGACGTGCTTGCCCGCCCGATCCACTACGGCGGCGACAATACAGAGGGCTTTGAGCAAAATCTCAAGCAGTTCTTGCCCGCCTGGATGGCCTACGACATGCGCTTGATGGGCGAGCGCTTCTTCACCGACGGGATGCGGCCCGAGGCCGGCGACGTCGAGCGCCTGACTGCGCTTCTGGGCCGCCCACTGCGCCCATATCGCGACTTCGCCTCAGCGATCGCTGGTTCGCGGGCGATAGAGTCGGCGGCGAGCTGAGGAGTAAAACTGGCCGGCTCTACAATGCCTGGATCAATCCCTCAAACCGCCCGCGAAGAGGCGAATACTCCGTTCGGGGCTCTTAATCCGAAAAACTTACACTGACGCCGCGCTGGCGAAAATAGGCCTGCATCAGCTTGCGGCCCGAGCGGTTGTTTTGCGCCAGCTTGGTCGGATCGAACACCGCCTGTTTCATCCCCTCGCGTGCCAGCGCGGCCTTGAGCGTCGCGATATGTGCGTCGATGTCGGCATTGTCCGCCCGAAGCGATGCATAAATATTCTCGGTCGCCTCGGCCACGGTCGGTTCGCTCACAGCTGTCGTCCTCTTGTTGATTGGGCGGCGGCTTAGCACAGATTCGCGGCTGCGCGATACCGATGCGTACCGGCCAGACTGGTCAGCCACAGGCATCCGATCAGCGCGGCGCCTAAGCCTGGCCGCTCCTGGCCGACTTCGTCAGTTCCTGTTCCAGGTCCACCAGTTCCTTGCCGCCGGCCATCAGGTTGAGCAGCTGGTCGCGGGTGATTTCGCCCTTGGCGTAGGTGCCGGTGCTTCTGCCGCGCTTCAACAGCGTGAAGCGGTCGCCGACGACATAGGCGTGGTGGACGTTGTGGGAAATGAAGATGACGCCGATGCCGCGAGCCTTGGACTGCACGATGAGCTTCAGCACCACGGATGCCTGGTGGACACCCAGGGCCGAGGTTGGCTCGTCGAGGATCAGCACCTTGGCGCCGAAATAGACGGCACGCGCTATGGCCAGGCATTGCCGTTCGCCGCCCGACAGCGTGCCGACCGGCTGTTCGGGATCGCGCAGCTGGATGCCCATCGCCGACATTTCGTCATAGGCGGTGCGGTTGGCGAATTCGGCGTCGAACTGGCTGATCGGCCCGAACTTGCGCATCGGCTCGCGCCCGAGGAAGAAGTTGCGCGCCACGCTCATCAGCGGCACCAGCGCCAGATCCTGGTAGACGGTCGCGATGCCGCTGTCGCGCGTATCGGCGGGCGAGGCGAACCTTGTGGGCTTGCCCTGGACGCGGATTTCGCCCTCGTCCGGCGAGTAGACGCCGGACAGGGTCTTGATCAGCGTCGACTTGCCGGCGCCATTGTCGCCGAGCAGGCAATGCACCTCGCCGGGGCAGACATCGAAGGACACGTCCTTCAGCGCCACGACCGAGCCGAAATACTTGCTGACCGACTTCAGTTCGACATAGGGCTCGGCCATCACCGGCTCCTCATGGCGCGGTTGCGCACATAGCTGTTGAACAGCACCGCGATGACCATCATGGCGCCCATGAACAGCTTGAACCAGTCGGTGTCGATGCCGGTGTAGAAGATGCCCATCTGCACCACGCCGAAGATCAGTGCGCCGAACATGGCGCCGATGGCCGATCCATAGCCGCCGGTCAGCAGCGTGCCGCCGATGACGACGGCGATGATGGCCTCGAATTCCTTCTGCGTGCCGCGCAGTGTGTCGGCGGAGCCGGTGACCAGCACCTGGACCGCCGCGAACAGGGCGGCCGCGAGCGCCGTCATGACGAACAGCGTGATCTTGGTGCGCGCCACCGGCACGCCGAGATTGCGCGCGGCATTGGCTTCGCCGCCGGCTGCAAAAATCCAGTTGCCGAAGCGGCTGCGCGTCAAGAGCCAGGTGCAGGCCAAGGTCAGCGCGATCCACCACACGATCGACACCGGAATGCCCGATATCGACGGCATTCCGTCAGCCCGCTTGCCGATCAGGCCGAGATCGGAAAGCCAGGCGATCAGGCCGGTGAACACCTGGCCGGAGAACAGGCTGTTGAGGGGATCGTTCTGCGCCAGCTCGTGCACGCCCGACACCTGGGTCCGCCCTGAAATGCCGCGCGTGAGGCCGAGCGTCAGGCCGCGCAGCATGAACAGGCTGCCGAGCGTCACGATGAAGGAAGGCAGGCCGGTCCTGACGACGGCGAGCCCGTTCAGCGCGCCGATGCCGCCGCAGACGGCGAAGGTGAACAGCAGCGAAAGCCAGATCGGCCAGCCCCAGAACACGGCAGGGATGGCGATGAGGATGCCGGCAAAGCCGATCATCGAGCCGACCGACAGATCGAACTCGCCGGCAATCATCAGCAGGGCCACGGGTGCCGCGAGAATGCCAAGCTGGGCCGAGACTTCGAGGAAGTTGACGATGCCCTTGGCGCTGAAAAGCCCCGTGCTTCCCGCCGTGATGGCGAAGAACACGAAGACCAGCACGGTGCCGGCGGCCGCGCCAAGCTCCGGCCTGCTTAGCAGGCGGCTGAGGCGTGAGACGGACCGGACCCGCTCGTCGCGAATCTCTGAAACCATGGCTGCTTGCCCTCAAGAGTGTAGCGGCCGGGGCGTGGCCCCGGCCGCCTGTGTTAGCGCTTGCCTTGTTTCGACAGCTCGATGACCGAGGCGGCAGTATCCTTGGTGACGAAGCCTGGGCCGGTCGGATAGTCGGCGATCGGCATGATCTTGTACTTCTTCCAGAGATCGAACATCGCGACCGGGATGTAGCCCATGGCGTATTGCTGGGCGTCGATGCCCCATTCCATCTTGCCGCCGACGACGGCCTGCAGGATCGTGGGCGAGAGGTCGAACGTGCCGGTCTTCACCTTGCCCGAGAGGCCCAATTCATCAAGCGCGGCCAGCGTCGGTTCGGCGCCGCTGGCGCCGACGGCGAGGATGAACTGTGTATCGGCATGAGCGGTCATGTAGGCGATCACGCGGTTCTTCATTTCGGTCGGGTCGATGACGCCGTTCATCACCGGCACGTCGACGCCCAGACCCTTGGCGAAGCCGGCGCAGCGGTCGTCGAGGCTCGAATTGCCGACCTCGTGGTTGGCGCAGACCGCCTTGGTGAGGCCGAGCGCCTTGATGCGCTCGCCGGCCATGACGCCCGCCTGGAATTCATCCTGCCCCATGAACAGCAGGCCGCCAAGGTCATGGGTGAGTTTCGAGCCGCCGGAATCGATGACGATCACCGGGATGCCGGCGGCGACGGCGTTCTTGACCGGAGTTGTAAGGGCGGCCGCATCGGGGATCGAAACAACCATGCCGTCGGGCTTCGAGGCCGCGATGGCGTCGATCATCTGCCCCATCTTGGCCATGTCGAAGGTTTCGGGCGCCAGATATTCGGCCTTGACGCCGAGCGTCTTGGCGGCATCGTCCATGCCGTTCTTGACGACCGACCAGTAGGGGTCGCCGCTCTGGCCGTGGGTGACGAACACCACCCGCGTTTCGTCGGCGGCCGCAAGGGTCGTGGCCGCCGCCATCATCGTGAAGCCGGCCAGCAAGCCGAGCGCGGGCTTTATTAATTTCGCAAGCGAAAACATAACAACCTCCTGTTTGTTTTCCGCCGCCGCAATTACGGTCGGCAGTCCAGTTGCCCCTTCATTCCAGTTTCATTCCTCAGCACTGGTTTCCTGGAGGCCGAATAGTGGCCTCGATCACTCCATGACGGTAAATCCAACCTCTTTCGCCATGCGCGACAGGTTCTTGAATCCCATCGTCGCATAGGTCAGCGGATTGGCCTTGTTGGGGTCCTGCTCGGCCTCGACGACCAGCCAGCCGCTGTAACCATTGTCGGCCAGCACGCGCAGAATGGCGGGATAGTCGATGAAGCCGTCGCCGGGCACGGTGAAGATCCCGTCCATGACCGCGCCCATGAAACTCATGTCCTCGGCGCGGGCACGCTCGAGCACAGTCTTGCGGGCGTCCTTGCAGTGCACATGCACGACGCGTTTGACCTGCGCCTTGATCAAGGCGAGCGGGTCGCCGCCCGAAAATATCGAATGGCCGGTGTCGTAAAGCAGGCCGACCGCTTCGCCGGTATGCCGCATCAGCAGGCCAACCTCGGCATCGGTCTCGACGATGGTCCCCATATGGTGATGAAAGGCCATGCGCACGCCGAACTCCGCCATTCTTTCGGCGAGTGCCGTGAGCTTGCGGCCATAGGCCGGCCATTCTTCCGGGCTCAGGGCCGGGCGTTGAGAGATCGGTCCCCAGATGGCGTTGTGGCGCCCGCGCGAGGTGTCGGCATAGACGACATGGGTCGAGCCCATATCCTTCAAGAGCTGGAGATGCGGCGTGATCGCATCCATCTCGGCGCCAATATCCTTCTCGTCGCAGCGGCCATCATACCACCCGGAAATCACCGCGAGGCCATAGCGGTCCATGATCGGCCTGAGCTCGGCCGACCGGCGCGGAAACTTGCCGCCGAGTTCGGTGCCGGCGTAGCCGGCCTGCCTGGTTTCGCTGAGGCAGACTTCAAGCGGCGTATCGCCGCCGAGTTCCGGCACGTCGTCATTGGTCCAGGTGATCGGATTGATGCCGATGCGAACCGTCACGGGCGAGCTCCTGATTGCTTCGATTGGGCAAGGTGGTGGCGGGTCAGCCCAGCCAGCAGCGTCATGTCGCGGCGCGCCTGCTCGGCAGTGTTGCGCACGGTTGAGCCTTCGACGATCGCCGACCAGAAGCCCGTCAGCTCCTCGACGAAAGCCTCTTCATAGCCGCTGCGGATGTCGCGGCTGGAAAGCGTGTGGCCGTCGGCGCCGCGGATGGTCAGCCGCGTCGGCTGGTGGTTGAGATAGGGCGAGGGAAATTCCAGCTCGAGCGAGGCATCATCGAAATGGAGCGTGATGCGCTCGCGGTAGTCGGGCAGCCCCGGCGTGGCGACATGGACCATGGTCCACAGGGCCTGGCCGTCGAGCAGCCGCACGGCGCCCTGGCCGCCTTCGCCTTTGGCGAAGAACGAGGCGCCGACGATTTCACCGTCGGCGACGCCGAGCGCATCGAGCAAGCCATGGACGGCGTTCACATCATGGACGATCGACGAAGAATAGGCGCCGACAAAGCCCCGAAAGGCCTCGGGATCGTCGATCCCGGGCACCGCGCGGTCGACCTGCTCGCGCTGCCTGGCTTCGGTCGAGGCAATCAGTTCCGCCGCGACGTCGTCGCCCCGGCAAGTGGAGGCGTGCCGGATGAAGGGCCAGGCGTCGGGATCGTTGACCTCGACCGAAATGTAGCGAAGCGTCCGCGCCGTACCGGGCAGCAAGTTCAGCGCCGCCTCGTAGCTCGGGTCGAAACGCTTCATATAGCCGACCTGGAGCACCTTTCCGGCGCGATCCCTGGCGGCGATCAGTTCGTCGATGTCCTGCGCGCCATAGCAAAGCGGCTTTTCGCAGAAGACATGCAGGCCCCTGGCAAAGGCGGCGAGGCTCTGTTCGCGGTGCAGCGCATCCGGCGAAGCGATGACCACGGCGTCAAGCGGCATGGCGAGCAGCGCGTCGAGATCGGAAAATGTTTCGAGGCCGAATTCCTCTGCGACGAAAGCGCGGACTTTTCGCGACGGATCGTAGACGCCAAGGATCTTGAACTGCCGGTGCAGCTTGAGCAGGTTCGGAATGTGCTCGACCTGGGCGACGCCGCCCGCCCCGATCACTCCCACCCTTATGCACTGCATCGGCCAGCCCCATCTGAACCCGAACGCTTTTTTCTTGAGGGTAGGCCTCCTTTGGTTCCATTGTTAGAACCAGATTCCATTGATTTTTGGGAACCAGATGAAGACCAGCTTTCCCGTCGACGGCATTGCCCTGGATCGCGACAGTCCCGCCAATCTGCACCGGCAGCTCTATGTCCAGTTGCGCGGCCTGATCGAACGGCGCGTGCTGCCGAGCGGGCACGCACTGCCCTCGACACGGGTCATGGCGCGGGATCTGAATGTCGGACGCAACACGGTGATTGCCGCTTGCGACCAGCTGGCGCTGGAGGGTTATCTGGCGATACGTCCGCGCCGACCCTCGGTGGTGATGGATCTGCCGACGCGTTCGGCAGTTGCCGAACAAATGTCGGTCGAGGACGCCAATCCGCTATCGCGGCGCGGCCAGACCATGCTTGCCCAACCCTATCATCATGGCCGGCCGGGTATGCTTGCCTTCCATCCCGGCATGCCGGACCCGGACAATTTTCCGTTCAACACCTGGTCGAAACTGCTCAGCCGCCGCGCGAAGTTCGCCCATATCGATCTTTTCGGCACCTATCACGTCAAGGGCTATCCGCCGCTCTGCGAGGCCATAGCGCGCTATCTCACCGCCTCGCGCGGGGTGAAGTGCACCGCCGAGCAGATCGTCGTGACCAATGGCGCGCAGTCGGCGTTCGATCTCCTGGCCCGGCTGCTGATCGATGACGGCGACACGGTGTGGATGGAGGAGCCGGGCTATTACGGCGCCGGCTCGGCCTTCGTCTCGGCCGGCGCGAAACTGGCACCGCTGCGCGTCAGCAACGCGGGCTGGGATCTCGATCCGCCCGATGTCGTGCCCCGCATGATCTTCGTGACGCCCTCCTGCCATCACCCGCTCGGCATAACCATGCCGATGGAACAGCGGCTCAACCTGCTGCACATGGCCGAGACCTGGCGTTCGTGGATCATCGAGGACGACTATGACGGCGAATACCGGTTCCAGGGCCAGCCTATTCCGGCACTGCAGGGCATCGGCGCGTCGAACCGTGTGGTCTATGTCGGCACTTTCGCCAAGATCCTTTTCCCGGCCATGCGGCTGGGCTTCATGGTGGCGCCCAAGGCGATCGACCATACGATCGTGTCGGCGCTGAGCGTGAGCGGCCAGTTCGCCCCCTTGCTGACCCAGGCCGCGCTGGCGGACTTCATGAACGAGGGGCATTTCACCCGCCATCTCAGGCGCATGCGGCGGCTCTACGCGGAGAGACGGCAGTTCTTCCTGGAAAGCGCTCAACGGCACCTCGGGGAATGGCTGGATTTCCATGCGACCGAATCCGGCATCCAGGTCGTCGGCATTTTCCGCGACAGATGCAGCGACAGGACAGTTGCCGAGGCGGCGCTCCAGCAAGGCATCAACGTGTCGGCCCTGTCGATCCAGTACCGCTACGGCACGCAGCAGAACGGCCTTGTCATGGGCTTCGCGGCCGCCGATGCGCAGACGACCGAAAGGACGATGCAGAAGTTTCGCACCGTGATGCAAAGCCATTTTTCGCGAATGAATGATCCCGGGTAAGCAACTGGGATTATTCGTTTAAGCCTGGCTCGTGCTGGTGGGTGGTGCTAGCCCAGATCGGCCATCCGTGCCCGACAGCGCACCTCGTCGATCGGCCTGCCAAGCGCGGCGAAGTGTGTGGCTGCTTTCTTGAACGCCGCCACGGCCCGGGTTTTGTTACGCTCGGCGCGGCGCTGCACGCCGCGCGCTTCCCACACGGCAAGGAACCCGGGCTTCGACGAAGGCGGGCGCCGATGGGTTATCACCAGCGCCCGTCTCCGCTTCAGGCCATCTGCAACTGCCTGCGCGGCAGCGGCGGGAAGGCGATCGCTATGCCGGCGGCGCCCAGGCCGATAAGGGCCGAGCCGATGAACAGCCAGTGGTAGCTGGCATAGGCATCGAACACCATGCCGCCCGCGAGCGGACCGAGCGCCATGCCGAGGCTGGACAGCATGGTGGCGGCGCCGAACACGGTACCGAGGATGCGCTGGCCGAAATATTCGCGCGCCAGCACCGCGTAGAGCGGCATGACGCCGCCATAGGTGGCGCCGAAGATGACGGCCAGCACATAGAACTGGTCGAGCTGGCTGACCGAGAGATAGCCGGCAATGACGATCGCCTGGATCACCAGACCCGCGATCAGCACCGGCTTGACGCCGAGCCGGTCGGCCAGCACGCCGTAGAGAAGCCGGCCGCCCAAGCCGGCGAGGCCCTCGACGCTGTAGATCGTCACCGCTGCCATGGGGGCGACGCCGCACAGCATGGCGTAGCTGACCATATGGAAGATCGGCCCGGAATGGGCGGCACAACAGGCGAAAACGGTCAGCCCGAGCACGATGAATTGCGGCGAGCGCAGCGCTTGGCCCACGCTCATGCCAGCCCCTTCGGCGACAGGCGCGGAACCGACATCCGCCACAGCGGGCTTTGGCGGCTGGCGCACCAGAAGCACCGCCGGCAGCAGCAGCACCCAGGCCATGATGCCGATGTCGAACATGGCGGTGCGCCATTCATAGGCCGAGATCAGCCAGCGGGCGAAAGGCGAGATCGTCATCGGGGCGACGCCCATGCCGGCCGAGACCAGTGAAACCGCAAGGCCGCGGTTGGTGTCGAACCAGGCCGTGGTCAGCGCGATCATCGGCGCGAAGAAGGCGCTGGCGGCAAGCCCGACGAGGACACCATAGCTGATCTGGAAGGTCAGCAGCGAGCCGGCGCGGCTCGCCACCACAAGTGCCAGGCCGAGCAGCACGGCACCGATCGCCACGACGATGCGGGCGCCGAAGCGGTCGGACAGCGCGCCCCAGGCGAAGCCGCCAAGGCCCATGACCAGGAAGTTGAGCGTCATGGCGCTCGAAATGCCGGCGCGCGACCACTGCGTGTCGATCGCCATCGGTTCGAGGAAAATCGCCAGCGAAAACATCGTCCCGATGGCGACACAGGACATCAGCGCACCAGCGGCGACGATGACCCAACGATAGGAAAGGTTCATGCAAATCTCCCATGCCAGAGGGCAGCGCCCAGCGCTGCTTGCGTCCGAAGGACGATGGCACCGAAACCGATCCTACAATCCGGTTGCATTTTTTATCCAGTCTGAAACGCTGCTCCAGGCATCCTGGCCGCTCTGTGGCACCAGTCAGATCGGCAGTTCCGACGTGTACTTGATCGTCCAGCTCGGCACGTCGGTCTTGACGTTCTGGACGCCCTTGATGCGGCTCAGATGCTCCGACTGGAAGCGGCGATAGTCGTTGACGTCGGCCGCCACCACGCGCACCAGGGCATCGCAGTCGCCGAGCATCAGGTAGCATTCCATGACCTGGGGCAGCTTGGCCACTTCGCTGGCGAAATGCTGGACCGTGTCCTCGTCCTGCGTCTTCAGCCAGATGCGGGTGAAGAAGGTGAGGCCCTTGCCGATGCTGGCCGGGTTGAGCACGGCGACATAGCGGTCGATGACGCCGGCCTCCTCCAGAAGCTTGACGCGCCGCAGGCAAGGCGAGGGCGACAGGCCGACCTCGTTGGCCAAATCGTTGTTGGCCATGCGGCCGTTGCGTTGCAGTGCCCGCAGGATGCGCTTGTCGATGTCGTCGAGCGTCATGGCTCTGGATTCCATTTTATCGGATATTTGTGACAATCAGTGCCAAAAATGGAGAGAATGCAACAATCTTCGCAACCAAATTGCCGAGAAGTGTGGGTATGTTTGCCGCCGGTATCATGAGAGTTCAAAACCGAGGGAAGCGCTGGCCGCGAGGCCGGCCGACGGCAGAGCATGAGCATTTCACAGGCAGTCGAAGCGGCGGGCTACGGCTCGCGATCCGAGTTCCGCCGGGGCGTGGCGTCCTGCGCGCCGGTGCTGTTGGGCACCATCCCCTATGCGCTGGTGCTTGGCGCCCAGGCGGCCCAGAAAGGGTTGAGCACGCTCGAACTGTCCATGATGACGGGGCTGAACTTCGCCGGCGGCTCGGAATTCGCGGCGACAGCCCTTGCGCCATTCCTGCGCGATCTGCCGCGGCGCAAGGCGTTTCCAGCACTTTTCTTCCTGTGCGACGAAAGCTGGGCGCTGGGCCTGGCCGACGCCAAACAGCGTGCCGCGGCTGATATCACGCCGGTCTTCAGCCCGCGCTACTATATGGGCGCGGCACTGGTGATGTACCTGACCTGGGCTTCCTTCACCACGCTCGGCGCCTTGCTCGGCCCGATGCTCGGTCATGTCGAGACCTATGGTTTCGACATGGCGTTTCCGGCTGTTTTCCTGGTGCTGATGCGCGGCATGTGGAAAAGCGTGGCGGCGGCACGGCCCTGGCTGGTCAGCCTGGTCGTCGCGGCCCTTGTCCATCTCTTCATTCCCGGCGCCTGGTATGTCGCGGCGGGCGCGGTGTCGGGGCCGCTTGCTGGCTGGCTGATGGCAGGTGACGCGTGATCGACATGGCAACCCTTGTCACCATCGTGCTGATGGCCGGCGTCACCTATCTCACGCGGATCGGCGGCTATGTGATGCTGCGCAACCGCGTGCTCAGCGCGCGGGCGACCGCGACGATGGAGGCGGCGCCCGGTTGCGTGCTGATCTCGGTCATCGCGCCGGCCTTCGTGTCGCGCAATCCCGCCGACCTTCTGGCGCTGGCCATCACCTTCATCGCGGCGACGCGGCTTTCCATGCTCCCGACCGTGCTGATCGGCGTCGCTGCGGCGGGGCTGCTGAGGCATTTCATGGGCTAAAATGAAAAAGGCAGGCGCGAACGCCTGCCTTTCGAGTTCCGATGATCGAGGCGCCCTACGCGGCAGCGGCGGCCTGCTGGCTGGCGACCACGGCGTCGACCTTGGCGGTCGCCTTGGCGAGCGCCGCGGTGACCGCGTCGGGGCCCATGCCGACGCCTTCGATGCGGATGACGTCGACGTCGGTCATGCCGAGGAAGCCGAGCACGCCGCGCAGATAGGGAATGGCGTGATCGAACTGCACGGCCGCACCCTCGGAATAGATGCCGCCCGAAGCCAGCACGATATAGACCTTCTTACCGGTGACGAGCCCCTTGGGGCCGTTCTCGCCATAGGCAAAGCTGCGGCCGGAGCGGGCGATGTGGTCGACCCAGGACTTCAGCGTCGAGGAGATGTTGAAGTTGATGAAGCCGGTGGCGAGGATCACCGTGTCGGCGGCGAACAGCTCGTCGAGCACGACGTCGGAGACACCGACGACTTCAGCCTGGCGCGGGGTGCGCGCTTCAGCCGGCGTGTAGATGCCGGTCGAATAGTCGGCATCGATATGCGGCAGCGGATTGGCCACGAGGTCGCGCACGACAAGCGTGTTCGACGGATCGGCGGCGAGGAGCTTTTCGGCGAATTCGATGGCGATGCGGGTCGAGTGCGAGGCAGCGCCGCGCGGGCTTGAGGTAACGAGAAGAATGGACATGGCGGGTCTCTCCAGTGGAATGAATTGTCCCGCTAGATATGGGATATCTATCCATCAGATAAACTGGTATATTTTATATACGATCCATCCACAAAATAGATACAACGATGCAGCCCAATCCAACACTCGACCAGCTTCAGATATTCGTTGCCGTCGCCGATAGCGGGAGTTTCTCGGCCGCCGGCCGCAAGCTCAACCGGGCGCAATCCGTCATCAGTTATGGCATCGCCAATCTCGAGGCACAGCTGGGGCTGAAGCTGTTCGAACGCGAGGGCACGCGCGAGCCGCAACTGACCGAGATCGGCCGGGCGATGCTGGAGGATGCAAGGCGCATGATCGGCGTGCTGCAGCGTATGCGTTCGCGCGTCGATGGCCATCATCATGGGCTGGAGGCCGAAGTGGCGCTGTCGGTCGATGCGACGTTGCCTTCGCCCGTGCTGGTGCGGGTGCTGAAGGCGTTCGAGGCACAGTTTCCGACCGTGATGCTGCGCCTGCATATAGGCTCGCTTGGATTGATCCCCGACCATGTCGTCAATGGACAGGCGGATCTCGGCATTGGCGGCCTGCTGGGCAAGGTCGACGTCCATCTCGTGCGCATCGGCTTCATGTCGATGATGCCGGCGGCGGCACCCAGCCATCCCCTGGCGCTGCTGCCGAAGCCGGTGAAGATCGAGGATGTGCGCGAGCACACGCAACTTGTCGTCACCGATCAGTCCGAACGCACCAAGGGGCGCGACTACGGCGTCTTTGCCTACCGCACCTGGCGGCTTTCGGACATGCGCACCAAGCATACGCTGATGCGCGAGGGGCTGGGCTGGGGTGGGCTGCCGCGCTGGCTGATCGCCGACGACCTGGCCACCGGCCGCCTGGTGGAACTTGATCTCGAACCCTACGAGGAAATCAGTTCGCCATTGTTTGCCATGCACCGCAACGATCGCAGCCCGAAGCCGGCCGCCGCCTGGCTGATCGAACGGTTCAAAAGCGAACTCGGCTGCTTCAACGAGTTCGAGCCGGGCGAGGTGCCTGACGAGGAAGCGCCGGAGACAATCCATCAATCAGCGCCATGAGCACGGCGCGGTAATCCTGCGCCGAAGCGCCGGCCTCGATGGCCAGCGCGGCGCGGTCGAAGGCGGAGGCGAGCAGCGCGGTTAGTGCATCCACCGGCAATCTCGTCATCGTGTTGGCCCGCATCGCCGCGACCAGGCCCTCGCGCAGCGAGCGGTTGCCGTGGCGGTTGTCGATCGCATCCATGGCGGCGCGGCCAAGCACGGCGGGGCCATCAAGCAGCAGCAGCCGCGTGCGGCCGGGCGCGCGCATGGCGTCGAGATAGGCGTCGGATCCAGCGATGAGCGCATCGCGGGCTTCGAGCGAGGATGGCGACGCGCGCTCGATCTCCTGCGCCACCGCCTGTGCCTCCTGATCGACCACGGCGGCGAACAGCGCCTGTTTATCGGCGAAGTGATGGTAGAGCGCGCCGCGCGTCACGCCGGCCGCGGTGACGATCTCCGGCGTGCCGGTCTCGGCATAGGATTTTTCCGTGAACAGTTTTCGCGCCGCCGCGATCAAATCGGCGCGCGTCGCCTCGGTGCGGTCGCGATTGGAACGGCGCGTGGATTCCTGTTGCATACATGCAGCCTGTATGTTAATTCGATTTACATGCAGACTGTATGTTATGTCCACGGAGAAGGAAAGATGAAGACCACGAGCTGTTATCCGGTGCTGATGACCGGCGACGTCGCCGGGACGGCGGCCTTCTATGTCGAGCATTTCGGCTTCCGGCCGCTGTTCGAAAGCGACTGGTATGTGCACCTGCAATCGGTGGACAGCAAACGCGTCAATCTCGGCATCGTCCAGGGCGACCACGAGACGATCCCGCAAGAGGGGCGGGGGCGCACCTGCGGCCTGCTGATCAATTTCGAGGTACGCGACCCCGATGCGGTCTATGAGCGGATCCTCGCCGCCGGCCTGTCGATCCTGCGAACGCTGCGCGACGAGCCCTTCGGCCAGCGCCATTTCATCGCCAGGGACCCCAACGGCGTGCTGATCGATGTCATCAAGCCGATCCCGCCCAGCGAGGCGTTCCTGGCGCAGTACGCGCAGGGCGCGGCGGGGGTTTGAGCCTCAGCCCGCCCTTGCCACAGGCGTTACCGCCACCTGGCTGACGCCGGTGCGGCGTACCACCGTGCACAGCGTCTCGCGGCCGATGCGCTCGGCGTCGAGCATGCGCACGAGGTCGTCGACGCCGGTGACCGGGCGGCCGTCGATCGCGGCGATGATGTCGCCTTCCTTCAGCCCTGCCTTGGCCGCCGGGCCGTTCTTTTCGACGCTGCGCAGCCGCACGGCCGTGCTGGTCGACACTTGCGACAACAGCGCCGCGCGGCGCGGCAGATTGGTGGTGTCGGCGGAGACGCCGATGAAGGCGCGCCGCACGCGGCCGAAGCGGATGATCTCCGAAATGACGAAATTGGCGGTGTTGGAGGCGACCGCGAAGGCAATGCCTTGCGCGCCGTGGATCATGGCGGTGTTGACGCCGATGACCTCGCCGGCCGACGACACCAGCGGGCCGCCGGAATTGCCGGGATTGAGCGCGGCATCGGTCTGGATGACGTCGTCGATCAGCCGGCCGGTCGAAGCGCGCATCGAGCGGCCGAGCGCCGAGACGACACCCGAGGTGACCGTCCATTCGAAGCCGAGCGGATTGCCGATGGCGATGGCGATCTGGCCGCGACGCAGCCGCTTGGAATCGCCGAGCGGCGCGACGTCAGTGAAGCTGCCATCGGCGCGCACCAGCGCGATATCGGTGTCGGGATCGCGGCCGAGCACGCGACCCTCGCGTGAGGCGCCGTCGGGCATCGACACGCGCACCGTCCTGGCGTCGCCGACGACATGGAAATTGGTGACGACCAGCCCGTCCGGCGCGATGACGAAGCCGGAACCATGGCCGCCCTGGCCGCCAATGCGCTCGATGCGGCAGACGGCCGGGCCGATGCGGTCGACCGCGTCCGCGACCGTCATGGAATAGGCGTCGAGCAGCGTGTCATCGGTTTGGAAATTGGCGATGGCGAGGGCCATGGATGGGCTCCGTGTTTTCAGGCTTGATCGTGACTATATGTGCGGAGCGGCTGGAACGGCCGCGACCTGACCAGATGGCCAGTCAAACCGCCAACTAGCCGTCAGGCGAGTACCTCCAGGGGCGCCGTCGGGCGATATCTGGGACATGACGAACCCCAGGAGACATCCATGAGCGATTTCAATTTGAATGCATTTTCGCAAGCCGTTGCCGACCTCGCCGCCAAGGCGGCGCCAGCAATGGCGAGCTTCGCCACCCACCACCATCGCACGGCAAGCGCCTTCCACTGGAGCGACGGCTATTTCGTCACCGCCGAGGAGGCTGTCGAGGCCGGCGAGGAGATCGAGCTGACGCTGGCCTCTGGCGGGACGGTGAAGGCCGAACTGGTCGGCCGCGACCCGTCGACGGGCGTTGCCCTGTTGAAGCCCGCGGATGCGGCCGGCGTGCCTATCCTTGCCAGGGCCGATGCCGTTCGGCCGGGCAACATTGCCATCGCCATCGGCAACAGCCAGGGCTCGGCGCTGGCGGTGTCGGGCTCGGTCGGTGAAGTCGGGCCGGCCTGGCGCTCGATGCGCGGCGGCACGATCGACAGGCGCATCCATCTGGCTGTCGGCGCCGGCGGCCGCTTCGAGGGCGGCCCGGTGCTGGACGCCAAGGGCGCGCTGATCGGCATGCTGTTGTTCGGGCCGCGCGGGCGTGCGCTGGTCATGCCCTATGAGACGATCGAGCGGGCAGTGGCGACATTGCGTGAAAAGGGCCATGTCGCGCGCGGCTATCTCGGCGCGGGCCTCCATCCGGTGCGCGACCGCGACGCCCATGGCGCGATGGTGATGAGCCTCGACGACGCCGGTCCGGCCAAGGCCGCCGGCCTGTCGCTGGGCGACATCGTCGTGGCGTGGAACGGCGAGGCCGTGCACGGCCCGCGCGACCTGATCCGTCGGCTCGGCCCTGACAGCGCCGGTGCTTCCGTGACGCTTGGCGTGGTGCGTGGCGGTGAACAGCGCGACGTGACATTGACCATCGGCGAAAAGCCGCTGAGCTGAGAGGATTGATGGAAACGCTCGCCGGCGACCGGATCGTGAGCAACAGGGCCGCTTCGCGGCAACTGGTGGTGCTGATTGCGCTTGGCGATGCCGCGCGCGCGGAGCGCCTGGCCGCCACGCTTGCCGCCAGCGACGACCTGCTGCCGGTGGCGGCCGGCGGCGGCAGGGCCGATGTCGCCATCATCGATGACAGGAGCGGAGATGCCGTGCCGGCCTCCACACCGCGCGTATTGCTGTCAGGACGCACCGGCGGCGGGCGGCCCGCCGGTGAGGTGTTTGCGGTCATTCCGGCGGGCGCCGACGATCTGCTGATCGCCGCGGCGGCGCGGCTGGCGGCGGCCGGCTATCGCGTCACGGGCGAGGGCAGAAGCGGACACCATGAGGATTTCCATACGGGCGAAAGCGAGCCGTTCGAGGATGACGTCCTGGACGAGCATGCCACCCGGCCAGCGCTGTCGCCGCGCGAGGCCGAAGTGCTGGCGCTGCTCGCCGAAGGCGCGCCCAACAAGGTGATCGCGCGGCGGCTCAACATTTCCGTGCACACGGCGAAATTCCACGTCGCGGCGATCCTGATCAAGCTGGGGGCGGCCAACCGCACCGATGCCATTGCGATTGCGATGCGGCAGGGGCTGGTGCTGGTTTAGCTGCAGATCAAACCGCCGCCTCGATATCTGTCAGGCGGAAATCATTGCTTTTGAACAGTAGCGGCATGGCCTCGAGCCGGGCTACGGCATAAGCGATGCAATCGCCGAAATTGAGCGCGGCCGGATGCCGACCCTTCCCGTAGCGCAGGAAGGCCTGACGGGCCACGGCTGCATGGTCGGCCGTGAACGAGATTGTCTCGATCGAGGCAACGCGAAGGAAAGCATCGAGAAGATCGGCAATCTCGTCCTGCCAACCTCCAACAAGCACCATCGTTGTCTCCAACAGGGTTGGAGAGGCAATAAGCCTTCTCTGGGCACTGGTGATAGCCTGGACAAATTGGTCGTGACCTGGTTCGGCGCGCAGAACAGCGACAAGCGCGGATGAATCGATAATCATCGCGTCGGGATTCCGAGCTCATCGTAACCGAGAATCTCGTCCTCAGTCATAGCGTTTTCGCGTTTTGGGATCTGGCCGGCGCTGTCAGAGATCGCCATCAAGCGCCGGAAAAGATCATCGCCCTTGTCGCGTGGCACCAGCCGCTCGCGCGCCACCTCACGCTCGAGGCTCTGGCGGATCGCTTCCGTCACCGAGATCCGACGGCGGCGGGCAAGCTCGCGCGCCAGTTGCTCGACTTCCATGTTCTTGATCGATAGAGCCATTATATATTCCACCTCTCTGTATAGAAGATATAGGGACCGATCGCGAAAGTCCAACAGGCCGGCAGCGAACGAAGCCTCCCCAACGTCACCATCCGACGGCACCCCAGGCCCTTGTATCCGGCAGCGGCACGGGCAAGGATCGCGCGGACGAAGAGATATCAGGGAAGCGGAGGATAAATGTCGCTCAAGGGAAAGACGCTGTTCATCTCCGGCGGGTCGCGCGGCATCGGGCTGGCGATCGCGCTGCGGGCGGCGCGCGACGGCGCCAATGTGACGATCGCCGCCAAGACCGCCGAACCGCATCCCAAGCTGCCGGGCACGATCTACAGCGCGGCGCAGGAGATCGAGCACGCCGGCGGCAAGGCGCTGCCTGTGCTGTGCGACATCCGCGAGGAGGCGCAGGTGGCCGAGGCTGTTGCAAAGACGGTGGAGAAATTCGGCGGCATCGATATCTGCGTCAACAATGCCAGCGCCATCCAGCTCACCGGCACGCTGGAGACCGACATGAAGCGCTACGACCTGATGCATCAGATCAACACGCGCGGCACCTTCCTGGTCTCCAAAATGTGCATTCCACACCTGAAGTTAGCCGATAATCCTCACATCCTGAATCTGGCGCCGCCGCTCGACATGAAGGCCAAGTGGTTCAAGAACCATGTCGCCTACACCATGGCCAAGTTCGGCATGTCGATGTGCACGCTGGGGATGAGCGCGGAGTTCGCCAAGGACGGCATCGCGGTCAATTCGCTGTGGCCGATCTCGACCATCGACACGGCGGCGGTGCGCAACCTGCTCGGCGGTGCGACGGTCGCGGCGATGAGCCGTTCGCCCGACATCATGGCCGACGCCGCGCACGCCATCTTCATGCGGCCGTCGCGCGAGGCATCCGGCAATTTCTACATCGACGAAGAAGTGCTGCGCGCCGAGGGCGTCGGCGACTTTTCGATCTATGCGCCCGGCGCGGCCGGACCGCTGGCAGGCGATTTTTTCGTGCCCGACGAGGTGTTCGCCCGCACGGACAGCAAGATCAAGAGCATCTACTAGCTCGTCAACGCAGGACACATCACTTCGAGATTGGCTCCAACAGTTTCGTCATTCTGGGGCGAAGCAAGGAGCGAAGCGACGCGGCGCAGGCCCCAGAATCCATGCCGGGACTCTGGCGTGTCGCCACGGTGCAGAATTCTGCGCCGCCGCACTCTACGGCCGAGAGCACGGAATGGATCCTAGGGTCTTCGCGACGCCGCTACGCGGCTGCTCCGCCCTAGGATGACGAAGTCGGGGCCACCTTGGCCAGTCTGTGACGAGGGTCAGCCTGCCTTGCCCTTCTTGCCTTTGCTCAGACCCATAAGCCGATCGATATAGGCCAGCATCAGCGCCGAGACGACGAAGGCGAGGTGGATGATGGTCAGACCAGGCCGTCGCTCTTTGCAAGATGGATCCAAAGCAAAAAACCCCGCCGGAGAGGGCCGGCGGGGCTCAATACGTCCCGCTGGAGTCGGGACGGGGCAGGGAACGCCCAGCCCTGAATCTGGGGTCAGCAAGCCTGTGATTCAATGAGCGGCTTCCGATGCCGGTACAAATCTTCTTGAGCCCGGGGGCTGGACCCGAGCCTTTCCCATCCCCGATCGAGCCGGGGATGGGTGCTTTTCGCATTGAGTCCGCAAGCCAGGTCATGGTTTTGAAATCATGACCTAATTGTTGCTGGCGACCGGTGCCACCAGCGAGGTGATGCGGCGGATGGCGACACGCCGGTTCTCGCGGTTGGGCGCCGAGGTGTTGACCTTCAGATACTGCTCGCCATAGCCTTGCGTCGTCAGGTTCTCCGGCGGGATGCCAAAGGCATTGGTCAGCGCTTCGGCAACCGCTTCGGCGCGGCGGTCCGACAGAGCAAGGTTCGCTTCCGGCGTGCCGACGGCGTCGGTGTGGCCCTCGATCAGGAAGGTCTCGGCCGGGTTCTTCTTCAGCAGTTTCTCCATGGCGCTAGCGACGCCCTCGAGCTTTTGCACCTCGGTGTCGGAGATCGAGGAGGAGCCGAATTCGAAGTTCAGCGTGTCGAGGTCGACGCGGCGTGCAATGTCGCGCACGCGGGCCGAACGCTTGACCTCGTCGATCGAATAGAGACGCTGGACCCTCTCCACCGGCGGCTGGTCGAGGAAGGTGTAGTAGTCGTCGGGACTCTCGACATCCTCCGAATCCAGGATGTAATCGCGGCGCGGGATGGTCAGCCGCATCGGCGGCAGGTCGTCGCCGGGATCGCGCCAGTCGCCCTCATCCTGATAGTCCCGCTCGTCGACATAGCTCAGCACATATTCGCGCCCATCCGGCGTGATGCGCGAACGCTGGATGACATCGCCGTAACGGTTGCGGATGGTGACGATCTGGACGCCATTGTCGCGCTGGACCGTCTCGCGTGTACGGCCCTGCGACAGATCCTCGTAATAGACGTCCTTGGCGCCGCGGTTCATCCGCGAGCCCTCATTGCTCTGCACGATCGTCTGGCCGCCGAGCTGGATGATGACGCGGTCGCCGATCTCCTTGAGCACGTCGACGCCCTTGGGACGACGGCGGTCGCGGATGTTCTCGTCGGGGGCCCGGTCGAGGCGCTTGCCCTTCTCTTCCGTTACCGGGACGAGCGTTTCAGGCTTGATCGCTTGCTGGGCTGACTTGTCGTCGGTTGGAGGCGGGCCCTGGTCGACAGGAGCGACCGCCGGCTTCTGGCCCTGGTCGCCGCCTTGCTGGGCGTTCTGGCCACCATTCTGCTGTTCGCCATTCTGCTGGCCGTTCTGGTCGCCATGCTTGCGGCCGCCGCCCTTGCGCTGGGCATCCTTCTGGCTGTCGAGGATGGGCGCAGCGTTCTTGTCGGCGGGCGCTTCGCCCTGCACGGGGTTTTCGCCCTGGGCAGGCGCGGCCGCGTTGCCATTGGCGGGCTGTTCACCGGTTGCCGGCTTCACGCCATTGGCCGGTTGCTCGCCCGTCGCGGGCTGCTTGCCGGTCTGCGGCTGTTCGCCTGTCGCCGGCTGCTCGCCATTCGCGGGCTGTTCGCCCGCCGGCTTCCTGCCGTGCTTCTTTGTCTTGTCCTGGGGCTGCTCGCCCTGGACCGGCTGTTCGCCGGCAGGCGCGGGTTCAACCTTCGGCGTCACTGCTTCGCCGGCCGGAGCTTCTTTCGGCGCAGGGGCGGCTTCCGGCGTCACTGCAGGGGCAGCAGGCGCCTCCTTCTGCTGATCCTGCTTGTGTTTCCTGCCGGGCTTGATTGGCTGGTTGTCGTTGGCGGGCTGTGTCTCACCAGCCGGAGCCTGTTCGGCCGGCGCCTGCTCGGTCTGCTGTTGGTCGCGCTTCTTCTTGCGCGGCTGCTGATCTTCGGCGGGTGCCGCCTGTTCGGCCGGTGCCTGTTCGGTCTGCTGCTGCTGGTCGCGCTTCTTCCTGCGCGGCTGCTGCTCTTCGGCGGGGGCCGCCTGTTCAGCCGGCGCCTGTTCGGTCTGCTGCTGCTGGTCGCGCTTCTTCCTGCGCGGCTGCTGCTCTTCGACGGGTGCCGCCTGTTCGGCCGGCGCCTGCTCGGTCTGCTGCTGCTGGTCGCGCTTCTTCCTGCGCGGCTGCTGCTCTTCGACGGGTGCCGCCTGTTCGGCCGGCGCCTGCTCGGCCTGTTGCTGCTGATCGCGCTTCTTCCTGCGCGGCTGTTGCTCTTCGGCGGGTGCCGCCTGCTCGGCCGGCGCCTGCTCGGTCTGCTGCTGCTGTTCGTGCTTCTTCTTGCGGGGCTGCTGCTCCTCGGCGGGTGGAGCAGGCTGTTCGGCGGCCGGGGCTGCCTGCTCGGCCGGCGCCTGTCGGGCCTGCTGATCGCGCTTCTTCTTGCGCGGCTGCTCCTGGTCGGCCGGCTGCGCCTCGTCGGTCGGTGCGTCCTGTGCCAGGATCAGCGGCGTTCCACCACCTTGCATGGGGCCGAACGAGGCACTTCCCTGAAGCGGGAACGCGCCCAACGGCGCGGATGCCATCAACAGGCCAAGTGCGGTGCCTGCCAGAATCCATGGTTGGCGTTTCATCGAAAACTCTCCTTGTGGGGTCCCATCCTTGCCGAAACCGATCTTAGCCCGATTGGTTCCGGTTTGGCGGGGATAGACACCGTACAGGGCGATTGGCCGGCCTTTTGAAGGCAACTTCATGTCATTCGGGCGGGTTGCGGCCGCATTTCAACCGTCGTCGCGCTTGACCTCGGCGGCGGCTGGGGCCACATCCCCAAAATGAAAACGCCGTTCTGGAAAACAAAGACGCTGGAGCAGATGAGCCCGGCCGAGTGGGAATCGCTGTGCGATGGCTGCGGTAAATGCTGCCTGTCGAAGCTCGAGGACGAGGATACCGGCGAGATCTACTGGACCAGTGTCGGCTGCCGGCTGTTCGACGCGCAGACCTGCCGCTGTTCAGACTACGCCAACCGGCTGGCGCGCGTCCCCGATTGCGTCGGGCTGACGCCGCAGAATGTGCGTACCATCAGCTGGCTGCCAAGCACCTGCGCCTACCGGCTGGTGGCCGAGGGTCGCGACCTCTATTGGTGGCACCGGCTGGTGTCGGGCAGTGCGGAGACCGTGCATGAGGCCGGCATCTCGATGCGCGGCCGGGTCAAGGCGAGCGAAACCGATCTAGCCGAGCCCGAAGATTATTTTGACTATATGCTCGACGACGAGCCTTGAGGTCCGCCTCAATACGGCTCCCGACAAGGAACACGAGCAGGAATTTTTGGGCGCGCATTGTCCGAAACCTGGCGACGATTTCCTTTTCCCGCCACATGAACCGCAGATGAACGCCGGGTTCGTAAACAGTTCAGCCAGGCTGGCGCATTCTCCCATCATCGCTTTCAAGAGGACGGGCACAAGCCCGCAACAAGGAGAGAAGACCATGTTCAACACGGTGAAAACGGCAGCCCTCTCGGCCCTGGTCGGCCTCGGCGCGCTGACGGCCATTCCTGCCCATGCCGACAGCCTCTATCTCGGCTTCGGCAACAACCAGGATCCGCGCTTCGGCGTCTACACCGGCGACGACGGCTATCGGCATCGCCGCGATGAGCGCCGCGACGACTGGCGGGGTGACGATTGGCGCCGCGACGGCTGGCGCCGCGGCTGTTCGCCGGATCGCGCCCTCGACAAGGCGGAGCGCATGGGCCTCTACCGAGCCCGCATCGTCGACGTCAACCGCCGCGTGGTCAAGGTCATGGGCCGCCAGGACGGCGACCGCGTCGTCATCGTGTTCGCCAACCAACGCGGTTGCCCGGTTATCTATCGCTGAGGCTGCAAATCGGAGCGGCATCCTCTTCTTCGAAGATGAGCCTGGAGACATGACCCCTAGGGGGGGCAGTCTGGAGACACGACCTTCTGCGAAGGTCGGTCTGGAGGCATCATCTTCTTCGAAGATGAGCCTGGACTAGCGGAGCCCCTGTCCCATCGGGCGGGCGCGGCTCGAAAAAGCCCCGCGGGAACGATCCCGCGGGGTTTTTCATGCGCGCCGGCGGACAATCCATGGCTGGGCGAAGAGCCCCGCCATGGATTGTCGAAGCTGGTTAGTTCAGTTCGAAGGTGACGGTCACCTGGACGTTATAGGCGTTCTCGCCGGCCTGCACCGGCGTCGCGCCTGCCGCGGCGTCGAAAGCCTTGGCGTTGATCGGCATCGGTGCCGGCCTGATGTTCTGATCCGTGATCTCGAGCACCTTGCCGAGGCTGACGCCGGCCGCCGCGGCAAGCGTCTTGGCCTTGGCCATGGCGTCGGCCACCGCTTTCTTGCGCGCTTCGGTGACGGTGGCCGCCGGATCGTCATTGGTGAAGGCGATGCCGCCGCCCTGGTTGACGCCGAGCGAAACAGCCTTGTCGAGGATCTCGCCTGTCTTGTCGATGTCGCGCACGCGCACCGAAAGCGTGTTGGTCACCTGGTAGGCGACGAACTCGGCTTCCTGGCTCCCGTCGGGTTTGTTGGTGTAGTTGTAGCGCGGGTTGATCTGGATGCCCGCCGTCTGCAGGTCGCGATCCTTGATGCCCGCCGCCTTCATCGCAGCGATCACGGCGGCCATGGCGTCGTTGTTGGCATCGAGGGCGGCACGCGCCGTCTTGGCTTCGCGCATCACGCTGAGCGACAGCAAAGCCAGGTCGGGAGGAATGGTCGCTTCGCCTTCACCCGAAACAATGATGCGGGCGGGCGTCGGCGAATCGGCGGCTCCAGCCATCGCCGGAAAAGCGATTGCAGCGGCGAGCGCGAGGGGCAAAAGATGTCTGGTCATGAAAATCTCCTTGGTCTGCGATCCAGTCGCACAGGTCGCGTAGAGCGCGATTATGGGGTGATTTGGGCGATCCGCGAAAGCCCGTCGGGAAAGCCTTGTGCCGGAAAGCGAAAAACACTAATCCATCCCGCGTGGGGCCTGTAGCTCAATGGTTAGAGCCGGCGGCTCATAACCGCTTGGTTGGGGGTTCGAGTCCCTCCGGGCCCACCATTGGCTTTCGCTGCCGTTGATTTAATTGGGTTTTCTGTACTTTTTTGTCCCACTCTCTTCCACCCCCTCCAAAAGTAGGACATTTTCGTTCTCGTTTCGATCGAATACCAGAAGCGTCCGGGCAGACTGCGCCACTATCCGGCGGCGTGCCTTGCGGATGTAATGATCGGGCTGCTGATACGTCGTCCAGCCGTAAATCGCCTTCAGCTGTTCATGCGTGGCACCGTTTTCTGCGGCAACGGTGGCGCCTGCCTTGCGGACCCCGTGGGCGCTGCAGCCCGGGAGCCCCGCTTCATCGCACCATTGGCGCATCTTGTTACCAAGGCCGTTTTCCGAGAAAGGCCGACCATACTCGGTGACGAGGAATGTCAGGTTGCCGGCCGGGGCGACGGAAAGTTCATCCTCGAGTTCTGGGAGCAGAGGCAGTTCGACGACAATCGCTTCCTTGCGCACCTTGCTCTTGTCGGTCTTGCCAGGCTTGATCCTGATCCACTTCTCCCAAATCCCGGTATCCTTGTTGCGAACCTGGGTAATGTGTTGTCTGCCGAAGATTGCTGCATCGGACAGTCGCAAACCTGTGAACATGAAAATCGCCAGCGCCATACGAGCCATGGTGCCGCGCGCATGCCGTTTCTCATACTGGACGATCTCCGACACTTCCCATGAGTGGAAACCTTCGCCATTGCCCGAAGTCAGGCGCTTTATTCCGTTTGCCGGATTGACCTCGACCATCTCGGCATCCTTGGCCCAAGCGAACATCGCGCTAATGGCTTTTGTAATATTGTTGGCTGCCCCCGGGGCGTCTGACCGGGTATCACGGAGCTCCTTGACGTGAGCCCGCTTCATGGCCGCGTATGGTAATGAACCCTTCGTCGAGAAGTCCGGATTGACTGGCCCGCTCAGCGGGTGAGGCAGTTTGCAAACGCCTTCGAGTATTGTTCGTCGTCGAAGCATCGTGCCTTCGCCGACCTCTGCGCCACCGCGCCGGAAATATTCTTGGCAAAGCCACATCAGACTGCCCCCAGGGGCCACTGGCCTCACTACAGGCCTGACCACATTCTGAGCCGAAGCATAAGGAACGCCATCTCGCGCGCAGCGCACTTCTTCGTGGAACTCGGCTGAACCTGGCTTTTCTCGCAGACGGATCTTTCTTCTTCCCGGTGCGCGGAAGTACAGCCGGATATTGCCGTGCCGATCCCTGTCTTCGACAACGCCTTTCAGATTGAATTTCACCATGGTGCTCGCCACGTCCATCATCTGCGATCCCAAGGATTATCGCTGGAGGACACGCCGTCAAGTTTGCTGTTGCGGTGTGGTAGCCGCCCGAATGCCTCTGCCAGTTCCTCCACGTCCCAGACATAGCGCTCTTTGCTGGGCATCCGCGGTTGTGGCATACGGCCATCCGCGACCATCTGGTCGAACGTCGTTGGACTGACGCCGATAGCGACCGCTGCCTGTTCTCGATTAATGCCGAACAGCAGGAGCCCGCCAAGTGCGCGTTTCATTGCTTTTCTCGCTGCACATCGCCTCGCGGGCTGAGTTCCGCGACAGTGGAGCATTCACCTAAGACAATCACGCTACCCTTTCCTTGCAATGCCTGGAATGGATCTGTCCGGCCAATGCGGCAAACGGCGGTAGCGGCGTGAAAATAGGATAGCAGACCGCGGCTGCGGGGGTTCGAGTCGGGAGACCGCTACATCGCAACACCCACTATCAAAGAGGCTTTCTTCTGCTATCGGCGGCACGCGGGTTAGCCCAAAACTTTCCAATTTGGGGACAGAGGCTAGCCGATGCCGTCCCAAGGCAGAGGTCACAGGTTCGAATCCCGTCGGGTGCGCTCGACGGGTTCGGGACAACGGAAGCCCACGAAGAGATTGCGGACGACCGAGTGGGCTCCAACGCGCATCGTTTCCACATGTTCATTCCTTCATGAGGATATCGCCAAGATCGGCGAGGCGCTCGATCACGTGGTCCGGTCTGAATGGAAACCGCTCCATGTCAGCCCGCGTGCTCACCCCAGTAAGAACAAGGGCCGTCTTCAGACCCGATTCCAATCCGGCGACAACGTCCGTATCCATCCTGTCGCCGACCATGATCGTATCGGCCGCACCAACTCCCAGGCGTTCCAGCGCGCTTCGCATCATGAACGGGTTAGGCTTGCCAACGAAATAGGGGTGACGGCCGGTGGCCTTTTCTATCAATGCTGCAACGGCACCGCAGGCAGGATGGAAGCCACGCTCGGTCGGCCCAGTGGCATCCGGATTTGTGGCGAGGAACCAGGCACCCTTTGCCACGAGCTCGGCGCCGAAGGCGATGTGCTCGTAGTGGTATGATTTTGTGTCGCCAACAACTAAGAACTCGGGAGCAAATTCGGTTATCCGGCAGCCTGCAGACCGCAAAGCCTCGACCAGCCCATGGTCGCCGATGGCATAGGCGGACGCCCCAGGCTTTTGCAACGCCATGAACCGGGCAGTCGCGAGCGCCGACGTATAGATGTGCTCGGGCTGTACGGGGAAGCCAACCGCCCGCAAACGCTCGGCATGATCTTCCGGCGTGAAGCGGGAGTTGTTGGTAAAGATCTGAAACGGCTTGCAGGTGGCGACCAGCCCGGCAACATAATCGACCGAGCCTGCAATCGCCTGGCCGCCCCGGACCAGAACCCCATCCATGTCGAGCAGATGCGCTATGATCATCAGATTGCCACCGCTAATATTCTTGGGTCGGCGTGTGGCATAAGTCGCTTCTGGATCACGTGGGTCGTTCCCTTTTCCGATGGTTGCGCTGGCAATGTACGCACCAAGAGCAATTGGGGAACGGCATCAGATCGCCGGGGCAGCAATTAGGACATTGCGGCCTGCGAAAGGGTCAATTGCATACCGCTGTCAGATGACGCGGCCATCAATTGTTGTCCGTTTCGGAAGGGTTCGGGTTCATCGACACTAAAGTCGGCGTGGTCGTAAATGGTAGCGCTAGAGTGAGAGCGCTACCCACTTTCTCTCACTCATTGAACCATCGGTTCCGGCTCGCTGCTACGGGTGATAATGAGGAAGTCGACAGCGTTTCCGCGCATGGTCGAGGCCGTCGCCCAACAGCGCAGCGGCATTCCGGAATGGCAGCGGAACTGAATCGCGCGCCGATGCTTGAATCGCGTTCGAGTAACTCAGGGGTGACGTGATGCAAGACCAGCGTTTCGATATGCCCGTTTCGGTCGCGTTGGGCCGGTCCGGTAACACTGTTTACAAGGTTGAGCGAGTGGCGCAGGCGGCCGATATCCTTCTCAATCGTTGGCCGTTCGCGACAGGGAAAAGCCATGTGGCGGCTCGAAAAGCGTGTCTGGCCGCCCTGGAGGGGATCAAAGAAGCTAGTGTGGCAAGGGCAGCATTCGTGAAGGCCGCGACCGATGCCGACATCTTGCGCGAGAACGACCATGGCCGTGGCTAAGAAGGATCAGGAGCGCGTCGGATATGCTTGGCTCTATGGGGCACAAGCGCGCAAGGACGGAAGGGAGCGCGTCGTGCCCGAGTTCTGGAGGGAATACGCAGACTCTTGGCTGCAGGGCTTCGATGGCCAGTCGATCCAGGATGCCGGCAAGGCGGAGCCGGTCGGCGATCAGATGGAAGCGGAGGTTGACGAAGCTGGGGTCAGCAAACTGTAACTGGCAGTCTACAGCAGCTTGCCGGCGCGTATCATGGCGCGCGCAATCGCGAGTTGGGCTTCGGTCTTTGCATTTTCTTTCTGGGTCATGTTGTCGGCGGCAATCAACCGCTTAAGCGCCCGCAATGTCTCCCCTCGGGTCCAGCCCACTTCCAGCATGCAATCGATGATCGCCTGAAAGCCGGGCTCCATGGCCTCCTCGCAATCCAGCGAGCGGTCTGCATAGTCATGGTCGAATTGGTCTCTGGGTGGATTGATCATTTTCACTCCATATCCGCCACGTCGCCGTCGGTGAAAAGTACCGTTGGCGGTCCATATTCGCCAAGCGCCGGATCGGCGTCGCGACTCCATGCTATGACGCCTATATGCTTCCCCGCTAGCGCCTTGGCGATGCGAACGGCGCGGTCCTCGCTTTGCTGGTCGGTCGGGCCGTATGCTGTGAACAGTTCGCCATCCTCGCCGCGGTCGAACGCACGACAACGATCAGCTTCGGCTTTCTCTGATCTGGCGCATCGTCGGACACTCAGTGCGTCCTGCCGGAGCGCAGATGCATCTCGATCTTATTGATTGCCTTGGTGAGGACATCGACTGCCTGCAGATTGACGGCGAAGTCGAAGTTACCTTGCGCGGTTTCAAATATCAGAACGCCGACCTTGTCTCATCGTCGCTCATCACGCCCATTCCAATGCCGGTCGGCATATAGGGTGGCTTTTCTGACATGGTCTCTCTCCTCAGATGCGGTTTGGCCCCGTCACACGTTCGGCCATCTGGCCGTACGACCTGGAGTGGCCAAGCACTACCGATGGACGATGGCGGCCGTGTAACCGGCTCACCACTAATCGAAATGCATCGACTGGCCGCGCATCATTGCCAGGGTCAGTGCGATTGCAGGATTTGCAGGCGGACTCTCCATAAGCAAGGAGCCGTCGAAATCGCGCCACGCCGCCATCCGCAATTCGTCACCGTCATCGGCGGCTGCAGGGTCGAAAACGTGGGCATCGTAGGGATCGCGGTCAATTTCAATCGTCCAGTCCTTGAGCGCCTTGCGAGCCATTTCTTCAACCTGGGCAAGGTCACTGGTGAAGAAGGGAATACGGTCGCCATCTTCTGAAAGGGGCTCGACCCGATCCAGCGTTGGCCGCTCGGGAACCCAACCAAGAACGAAGGCAATATCGAAGTCGATCTGGCGGTCCGGGCCAGCTGTAACCTCCAGCCGTTTGACGACGTCGGGATAGAGGTTCTTGCGCTCCGGCCAGGTGTCTGGAATGGCCTCGGCTTGCAACCGCGTCCGGGGCACGTTGATCAGTTCCATGATCTGGCGGCGCGGAACTTTGTCCTCCGGCCAGCCCGCACAACATGCTATCGTCGCGGCCTCGTCGGCTTCCATCCAGACTGAAGCAGCATGGTCCTCGTCCTCGGTTGGCTGGTCGTCTTCTGGAAAGCCTTTGATATCCCACCCTTCCAACGCGAACAAACCTTCCGCGCCTTGCAAAGCCGTAATGCCGGCTCGCGCGAAGACTGCCTCGGCTGCCGCGACTCCTCGGGCCAGTTCTTCGGGCGTTGCGCCTTCAATGTTCAAGCGAAGTTCCATGGTTCGCCTCCTGTGCCAATCGTGTCGACAGTGAACAAAATAAGAACATTGGGGTCAATAGGCTCTTGGCAACAGAGGAATGGGGTCTGTTTTTTCAACGCGATAGCCAACGAGGCAATGGATCGGCACTCCATTCCGATTTCCAAGGCAAATGCCTCCATCGCCCATCATGATGCGGACCGCCGCGGACGGGGACAGTCGGTCCCGCGTCCCGTCCTGCGGCCGGCGCTATGCTGACGCTCCTACGGCTGTCCTGTTAACCGACCGCGGCGGGGGGCGAATTTCCTCCGTCCCGCGCGCGCCAATGTCCGCATTGGCGGACACGCGCAGGACTGCGGTTTATGCGCCGTTTTTCCTTTGGGCGCCGCCAGTTGCCGGCGCGACGCCCAGCTGGGCATCGTGGCTTTCGACCGCATCGTCCTCTTTGCAGGCGTCCCATCGGTGCCACCGGGCGGGCGGTCGCGACAAACATTTCTTCCGCAGCGCCACCTCACCATCCCATTGACTCTTCATCAGGAAGGGAACAAATGAGGAACATACCATCAGCATTTCGCGTTCAGGGGACAGATGAGTGCATCGGCGCCAAACGCTGCCATTTCCGATCTTCGAAATCGCATTGCGCGTCTCGAAGGCGGCAATCCACGCGAAAAAGCGGTGCTCCCTTTCGGCATTTCCTCTATCGACGACCACCTGCCTAGCGGCGGTGTGGCACTTGGCGCTCTGCATGAAATTGCTGGCGGCGGCAATGGAGCAATCGATGGCGCTGCGGCGTCGCTTTTTGCTGCAGGGATTGCTGCCAGGACGCAAGGCAAGGTGCTGTGGTGCGTGACGCGCCAGGATCTGTTTGCACCGGCAATCGCCCAAGTCGGGCTCCATCCCGATCGGGTGATCTACGTCGAGGCCGGTGACGACAAATCCCTGCTCGCCTGCTTCGAGGAAGGCCTGCGGCACGTCGGGCTTGGGGCTGTGGTTGCCGAGGTTGCCCGTCTGTCGATGACGGCCTCGCGACGCTTGCAGCTTGCATCGGAAGGCTCGGGCGCCATGGGCATCGCCATCCGTCGCTGGCGCCGCCAGACCGAAGCCGCCGATTTCGGGCAGCCGACGGCGTCTGTCACGCGCTGGCGGGTTTCTGTCTTGCCATCGCGGCCGCTTCCGGTGCCGGGCGTCGGCCGGGCACGATGGCAACTTGAATTGATCCGATCACGTGGAGGGGAAACGCTCGATATCGAAGTGGAGGCTTGTGATGCAAAGGGTCGTCTCGCTCTTCCTTCCAAGCTGGTCGACCGACCGGCTCAGAAGGAAATTGGGCGACGTCTCGCCGTCGCTGGATAGGCCTCTGGTGCTGGTCGGGCGCCATGGCAATCGTCGCCTGGTGACAGCAACAGATCGCGCGGCAATGGAAGCGGGCTTGCGCGTCGGAATGCCTGCGACAAAGGCGCAGGCCCTCGTTCAGGGGCTGGCGGTTATGGACGCGGAGCCCGATGCCGATGCGGAGGCATTAGAGCGGCTGGCCCTGTGGGCATTGCGGCGTTACGCGCCGATCGTCGCTATGGATCATCCGGACGGATTGGTCATGGACACCAGGGGCGCCGATCACCTTCATGGCGGTGAGCAGTTGATGCTGGCCGATATGGTCGAACGGCTCAGCCAGGTCGGCTTTTCGGCGCGGGCAGCGGTAGCCGATAGCTGGGGCGCCGCTCATGCCGTTGCGCGATACGTCAAGCAGGCCGTCAGTGTGGTGGCCGTCAACGCAGCCTATGATGCGATCGTCCCTCTTCCCATCGCGGCACTGCGATTGCCCGATGCGATCGTTGGCGGTCTGCGGGTCCTGGGCTTCGACAGGGTTGGCGAACTCCTGAAGCAGCCTCGCGCGCCACTGACGCTGCGCTTTGGGCCGGAACTGGGCCGGCGCCTTGACCAAGCTGCTGGGCGCCTTGCCGAGCCGATCGAGCCCGTGCGGCCCGCCGACGTGGTCGAGGTGAAACGTGCCTTTGGCGAGCCCATTGGTGCCGCCGAGACAATCGTCCGCTACATCGGCAAGCTTGTTCAAGCGCTGTGTGTTGAACTGGAGACCATGGGCCTCGGCGCCCGACGGCTCGACCTGCTGCTCTACCGCGTTGACAATCGCATCGAAGCCGTTCGCGTCGGCACGGCCCTGCCTGTCCGCGATGTGAAGCGGCTGACGCGGCTGCTCTGCGACAAGATCGAGAAGATCGATCCGGGTTTCGGCATCGAGCTGATGCGCCTGTCCGCGCCGTTGGCGGAACCGCTGACGCCCAGGCAGACCATTTCGTCGCTCATTGAGCAACGGGATGCTGACATTTCGAACCTGATCGACGTCCTCGGCAATCGTGTCGGAGAGGAAAAGCTCTATCGGTTTACCCCGGTGGCAAGCGACGTGCCCGAGCGATCGTTTAGGCGCGTCGCGCCGGCCTCGGCGGAGACTGGCCAGGCATGGCCAGACCATTGGCCGCGTCCGGCCCGTTTGTTGGCGGTGCCGGAACTGATCGAGGCGATCGCGCTGCTGCCGGACCATCCGCCGGCCAGCTTCACCTGGAGAGGCATCCGTCGACGGGTCAAGCGCGCCGATGGTCCCGAGCGAGTGTTCGGCGAGTGGTGGAAACGCGACGCCGAGCTTGCCGCCGTGCGTGACTATTTCCAGGTCGAGGACGACGCCGGTGAACGGTTCTGGATCTATCGCGCCGGCGACGGCGAGGATGCCGCGACGGGTTCGCATCGCTGGTTTCTGCACGGCGTCTTCGGATGACCGGACGTTACGTCGAGCTGCAATGCACCTCGCATTTCTCCTTCCTGCGCGGCGCCAGCTCCTGCGAAGAATTGTTTGCGCAGGCCGCCCTCATGGACATGCCCGCACTTGCCATCTGCGATCGCAACAGCCTGGCCGGCATCGTCCGGGCACACGAAGCGGCGAAGGCGACCGGTGTCAGGCTGATCGTCGGCTGCCGCCTTGATCTCGCGGAAGAGATCTCGATCCTGGTCTATCCGACCGATCGCGCGACCTACTCCCGGCTGTGCCGGTTGCTGTCGCTGGGCAAGAGGCGAGGCGGCAAGGCGAAATGCGTGCTCCATTGGGCAGATCTTGTCGCCTATGGCGAGGGCCTCATTGCAGTGCTCGTTCCCGACCAGGCCGACGACTCATGCTCGATGTGGCTGCGGCGGCTGCGCGAGGCATTTGGCGACCGAGCCTATATGGCCCTGACGCTGCGCCGCCGTCCCAATGACGCACTACGGCTGCACGATCTGTCCAACCTTGCTGGACAGGCCGGCGTACCAACCGTCGTCACCAACGATGTCCTTTTCCACGAGCCGTCACGCCGCATCCTGCAGGATGTCGTCACTTGTATTCGGCACAATGTGACGATCGACAATGCCGGGTTTCGTCGCGAGCGGCATGCCGACCGCTACCTGAAATCGCCCGGGGAAATGGCACGGCTTTTTGGTCGCAACCCCGAGGCGCTTACGCGGACGCTTGAAATCGCCGAGCGCTGCCGGTTCTCATTGGGCGAGCTTGCCTATCAATATCCCGAGGAGCGCATGCTGCCGGGTCTGACACCGCAGCAGGCCTTGGAGAAACTGACATGGGAAGGCGCGAAGGAGCGGTTTCCTGAAGGCCTGCCGGATAAGGTTGTTCGCACGCTCAGGCATGAGCTGCAGCTCATCGAGAAGCTGCAATACGCGCCGTATTTTCTGACGGTCAATTCGATCGTGCGCTTTGCCCGCAGCCAGGACATCCTGTGTCAGGGCAGGGGGTCGGCGGCCAACAGCGCAGTCTGCTACGTGCTCGGCATCACCTCGATCGACCCCGACCGCAACGATCTCCTGTTCGAACGCTTCGTCTCGGAAGAGCGCCGCGAACCGCCCGACATTGATGTCGATTTCGAACATGAGCGGCGGGAAATCGTCATGCAATGGGTGTTCGAAACCTACGGTCGTGAGCACGCGGCGCTGTGCTCCACCGTCATCCGTTATCGCTCGAAAGGCGCCTTGCGCGACGTCGGCAAGGCGCTTGGCCTGCCCGAAGACCTGATCAAGATGCTGTCATCGCAGGTCTGGGGCTGGTCGGACGAAGGTGTCCAGCCGAAACATGCCGAAGAGTTGAACCTCAATCTCGGCGACCGCCGCTTGCGCCTGGCGCTCGACCTCGCCAGGCAATTGATCGGCGCCCCGCGCCACCTGTCACAGCACCCCGGTGGTTTCGTCCTGACCCGCGATAGGTTGGACGACCTGGTGCCGATCGAGCCGGCGGCGATGAAGGATCGGCAGGTCATCGAATGGGACAAGGACGATATCGACGCATTGAAGTTCATGAAGGTCGATGTGCTGGCGCTTGGCATGCTGTCCCGCATGAAGCGCGGCTTCGATCTCCTGTCGCAACACAAGGGCATCACTCTCGATCTCGCCACGATCCCGGCCGAGGATCCGCGCACCTACGCGATGATCCGCAAGGCCGATACGCTGGGCACCTTCCAGATCGAAAGCCGTGCCCAGATGTCGATGCTGCCGCGCATCAAGCCGCGGACCTTCTATGATCTGGTCATCGAAGTCGCGATCGTGCGGCCCGGGCCAATCCAGGGTGACATGGTGCATCCCTATCTGCGCCGGCGCGAATGCAAGGAAGAGGTCGTCTATCCCAAACCCGAACTCGAGAAGGTGCTCGGAAAGACGCTGGGCGTGCCGCTGTTCCAAGAGCAGGCGATGCGCGTGGCGATCGAATGCGCCGGCTTCACGCCAGGAGAGGCTGACCAGCTTCGCCGCGCCATGGCGACCTTCAAGCACACCGGAGGCGTTTCGAGCTTCGGCGCCAAGCTGATCGGCGGAATGGTGACGAACGGCTACGAGCGCGAGTTCGCCGAAAAGACCTTCAAGCAGCTGGAAGGCTTCGGCAGCTATGGCTTTCCCGAAAGCCATGCGGCGAGCTTCGCGCTGATCGCCTACGCATCCTCTTGGATGAAGTGTCATCACCCCGACGTTTTCTGCGCCGCGCTCCTCAATGCCCAGCCGATGGGGTTTTATGCGCCGGCGCAGATCGTTCGCGATGCGCGCGACCATGGCGTCGAGGTGCGTCCGGTCTGCGTCAACGCCTCACGCTGGGATTGCACGCTCGAGCCCACCGAGGACGAGGACCGGTTCGCCGTTCGCCTGGGCCTGCGCATGGTTCGCGGCCTTGCCAACGCCGACGCCGCGGCAATCGTCACCACCCGCGCCGACCTGCCCTTCGCGTCGGTCGATGACCTCTGGCATCGCGCTGGTGTTCCCGCTGCCTCGCTCGTTGAACTCGCCTAGGCTGACGCGTTCCAACCGTCCCTGTCGCTGGCGAGGCGTGGGGCACTGTGGGCAATCAAGGCGCTGCGTGACGAGCCGCTGCCGCTGTTTGCCGCCGCCTCCGCCCGTGAACATCGGACGGTGCCGGAGATCCACGAGCCCCTTGTCGCGCTACGCGCCATGACATCAGGCGGTGAGGTCGTCGAAGACTACGGGCACGTCGGGCTGACGCTGCGCGATCATCCTGTTTCCTTCCTGCGCGCCGACCTGCGGCGCAAGCGTATCGTTTCTTGCCGCGAGGCCATGCAGGCGCGCGACGGCCAATGGCTGGAAGCAGCGGGCCTTGTGCTGGTCCGGCAGCGGCCAGGCTCGGCCAAGGGCGTCATGTTCATCACGCTCGAAGACGAGACCGGCATCGCCAACCTGGTGGTTTGGGTGAAGGTCTTCGAAAAATACCGTCGGGTGGTGCTCGGCGCCGGTATGATCGGCGTTTATGGGCGCATTCAGCGGGAAGGCGAGGTGGTGCATCTCGTTGCCCATCGGTTGAGCGATCTCTCAGTGGAGCTGGCCAGCGTTGGTGATCGCGATGCTGCCTTCCCGCTGCCGCATGGGCGCGGCGACGAGTTCCACCACGGCAGTCCGACGCCCGACCCGCGCGGGCTACCGAAGGGGCCGAGGCCGCGGGATATCATCGATCCCTATCCGCACATCGACCAGATCAAGGTGAAGACACGGGATTTCAAATAGTTCTGGGCGGAAAATCGGTGGGAGCGGGGTGCCGCACCATGGAAAAGATCATGCTGGAGTACGACCCTGGGCATGATCGTATTCCCTGCCGTGCGACAACATCATGGCACGTCGGCTAAAGTCTATCGAATACGGAGCCCATCCTAGGGCTGAACAGCCGGTCATAGGTCCTCAGCAAGTACCCATCCGTCATGCCGGCGACATAGTCGCAGATGTGACGCAAGGGATCGGAAGCCTCCTTACATCGTTCAAAGACGTCGGCTGGCAGAAATTTCTCCGGGTCTGAACGCATCACCTCAAAGACAGCGATGACCATCATCTGGCCTTTGAACTCGAGGTGTTGGACGCTTGGGCTGTAGATAACCTCCTCCCGTACGAGGTTCTTGATCGCCACCACAAATGCCATCACCGGCGCCGGGAGCACGGCCTGATATTTTATCCGCGGTTCGGCGAACTCCGCTTTCTCGTGAATATCGACGGAAGGGATCACCATATTTAGAACGCGATTGATCTGATGTTTCCTCTCGTTCCCATCGCCAAAGAGCCGGTCAGCAAACCCTGCATAGACGTCATTGCCGTATTGGCCCGGGTACTCCGAATTGAGGTAATCCAATAGCGCGGCGCACTGCTGAGGCCTTACGTGCTTCTCGAAATTAGCCCGGGAAATAAGGTGCATCGCCAGTACATCTTCGAGATCGTGAATGCCGAAGCTGATGTCATCTGCCAGATCCATGAGACTGCATGCGAACGATTTATGCCGAGCTTCATGATGCTTCCCCGGCGCCTCGTTGAACGCTTGGAACTCATCTCGATCGGATGGTGCGAGCGGCTCGAGAAGCCAGTCGACGACGGCCTGTTCGCAATCAAGGTAGCATTTCGGTGGTTTTGACGCCTTTCGATCGAGGATCGGCGTACCACTAGTATTTTCCAGGAGCTTCGGCCTCTTGCTTGGGTTTGCGGCTTCTTTGAACGCCACAGGGTATTTGAGTACGCCGAGCATCGTTTCGCGCGTCAGGTTGGAGCCGGCCGCTTTCGACATCTTCTCAAGCTTCGAGAGGATACGAAGCGTTTGCCCGTTGCCCTCAAAGCCGCCGTCATCGCGCATGCAGTAGTTTAGCGCGACCTCGCCGCCATGACCGAACGGCGGGTGTCCGAGATCGTGAGTGCAGGCGATCGCCTGCATCATGCTTCGCTCGGGCAGATAATGAATTGCTTCGTGGCTGGGCAGGTTGTGCCGGAGTTGGATCGTCAGTCCGACTGCTATCTGCGCAACCTCGAGCGAGTGCGTGAGACGTGTTCTGTAAAAGTCGCTGTCGCCCAAGTTCAAGATCTGGGTTTTGCCTTGGAGGCGCCGAAATGAAGCTGAGTGGATGACGCGCGCATAATCGACATCGCCTGGCGTGCGCGCGTCGAATGATCGTTGTTGCCATGCCTCGCGGCGATCTGCCCACACCATCGCCGCTCCCCACAGACAACAAAACTAAGATGACCCGTTTAGCTGGCCTTTTGCCTCGAACCAAGTTCCTAGACCGGGTAGACCAAGATCAAGACATTAAAGGTCGTGTCAAAGGCTTCTGCAAGGCGCTCGCGCGCGTGACCGTTGCGATCGGTGACCGACACGGGTGTCGCCGTCTCATCTTGCATCTGCTCGAAAGCACTTAAAAGGTTCATTTGTCCGTTTCCGTGCATCTTCTTTAGAACTGGCAGGCTTGCATCCATCCCGACGATGTTGGGACCCGAGCATTCAACCGTGTATTCCAAGGCCACGAACTTGCGAGGCGCCCAAGCGGTAATCTTAGCTTCTAGATGAGCTGTTGACATTTGCATAAGGTTGCATGATGTTGCGGCATGATGCAGAATGATCGACCTGATTTTCTATCGCTTGCAGACGCCGCCGATTATGTCGGTGTCTCAAAGGATACTCTTCGACGTTGGGATGCCGCCGAGAAGCTGAAACCCGTAAGGCGGCCGGGCAGCGGCTACCGCTTTTATCGACGCGCTGACCTCGAACCATTTCGTCTCGAATATAAGCGGGCCGAGCAAGCGATTTCGAATGATGACCATCTGTTTCAAACTCTGACGGCCGACATCGAGGCAAACGTCTTGGTACGCGAGCCGCAGCAGGGGGCACATAAGGCAGTTCGCACCCACTTCGCGGCATCGAACGACTCCGTGATCCTTCAGATACCGGTTGGTTGCGGAAAGACGGGTGTCATCGCCACGTTGCCCTTTGGCATTGCGCAGGGACGGACACTCGTCATCACCCCGAATCTGACGATCAGGAAAGGCGTCGCAGAAGCGCTGGACATCACGAATCCCAAAAACTTCTGGCGGCGCACCGCCGTGCTGCACGATTTCTCAGCTGGTCCATTCCGTGCTGTTTTGGACGGTGTCGATGCCAACCTTCACGATTGCAATGACAGCCAATTTGTCATCACAAATATTCATCAGCTCGCCAGTTCGGCGGACAGGTGGTTGCCGCAGTTCCCACCGAATTATTTCGATATGATCATGGTGGACGAGGGCCACCATAATGTCGCGCCGAGCTGGGCCAAGGTCTTCGAGAAATTTCCGAATGCCAAGGTCATCAGCCTCACTGCGACGCCGTTCCGCGGCGATGGCACACGTCCGCTCGGCAAGGTAATCTATCGCTATCCCTATACCAGAGCGATGGTGAAGGGATACATTAAGCAGATTCATTCGCGCAACGTCGCACCCTCCGAACTGTATTTCACATACAGGGACGATACCCGTCGTCACACCCTCGAAGAGGTGATGACATTGCGGGAAAACGCCTGGTTCCGCCGGGGCGTCGCGCTGGCGCCGGAATGCAACGCCCACATCGTTGACGCGAGCATTAAGTACCTCCGGGAACTACGCGAGCGCACCGGCTTCAGGCACCAGATTATAGCGGTCGCCTGCTCCGTCGATCACGCTCGCCAAGTGCGCTCCTTGTACGAAGAGCGCGGGCTGAAAGCGCAGGAAATTTATGGCGAGATGACTGACGAGCTAAAGGACCGGGTCATCGAAAACCTCCGCAGCGGGAAGCTCGATTGCATCGTGCAGGTGCAGATGCTGGGGGAGGGCTTCGACCATCCTCCGCTTAGCGTCGCCGCGATCTTCCGACCCTTCGCCAGTCTCTCTCCCTACATCCAATTCGTCGGCCGCGTGATGCGTGTCGTGCATGAGGCGAAGCCCGAACACCAGGATAACAACGCTTATGTCGTCTCTCACATCGGGTTGAACACCGATGCCCATTGGGACGATTTCCGTGAGATCGACTTCGATGACCAGGCCCTCATCAGAAAATGGCTGCAGGGTCAGGACGACGAGCCGGAAAGGGACGGCAGCGGAGAGCCGCGTCGCTTCGACGTTGGGATGTTAGTCGACAGCGAGATCATTGGATCGTTCATCAACCGCTCGTTTCTCGACCCCGAAGACGACCGCGTTCTTGAAGAAATGCTCAACCACGAAATTGGGGGAGGGATTCGGCTCCGCGACCTCATCAAGAAAGAAGTGCTGCGCGAAACCTTGCGGAATAAACAACAAGACCGCGCCGATTTGGCCGAGGTCGCGAGCCTGCCAGTGCAGCCGCAAAGCCGGCGCGTTCAAGCCCGCAAGCGGCTTTCGCAGCGCACGAATTCTGTCGTTGCCCGCATCCTGAAGGACCTTGGATATGCGATCGCCGGCCGTGAAGTCGGTAAGGCGATCAAGGCGGTCGCTGGCCGCGACAATCGGGCAGCAGTCGCCAGCCTCTTGCACACCGCTGTTAACGAGCATCTTGGCATCGGCTCGGGTAGCCGGAAGGAGCCGGGCGCCGGCGACAATGAGGATGCACTGGCGGCTCTGGACGTGCTCGGCGATCAGGTTCGGGACGCCATTAGAAAGGAGATCGGATCGTAATGCCCAAGGTCAGAGATATCCTTATTCACGTATCTGTCGAAGAGGCACAACGACAAAGAAAATGTCGGCGTAACACCAGTCACACAATTGCAAAGGGTGAGATGTGCCTTGTCGTCAAAACAAATCCAACAAACGATGATTATAGCTATAGCTTGGTCCCGGCTAAAGAAATGCTAGACACAGCATGGACGAAGCTAAAGGCCATTTACGCAAGTCTGGGGATTGCTCCGCCATCATAAAGTGACCAACTCACCGGTGGAGGAAAAATTGAACGGTGCAAACAGACAATGATACGCGCCCTTTTTGTCAAGAACTGCAGGCCACGATAAGCGGCCGAGTATAGCCTGCGCGAAGAGCGTGCCCTTGTGCCGCCGCGCATTAATATCCGCTTTCGAGAAACGGTTGGGTAGACTTGAACGGCCGAAACGAGGCGCAAAGCAGTCATGCGGGCATCACTTCGTAGGATGCTGAGGCTCAGAACCGGACTGCTGAACGGTTTTGCCGCCATAACCTTGGGTCGACGGGTGCCGGCGTTGGCGCAAAGTCAGTCGCTCCCTTCCCGAACGGTCTCGACCGCCAACGACCCGGCCGGCAGGCACGTCAGCAGATCAGCCTCCGGTTTTGTGAGATGAATCCATGCCGCCCAGTCTTGCGGACGCAGCACGACAATCTGGCGATTGTGGATGGGTGCTACGTCAGGCCCGGGTTCTGTGGTCAGCATTGCGAATGTCGGTGGTTTGTTGCCTTCGCCCTCGCGCCACAGTCCGGCGATCGCCATGAACGACGCGCCGTTGAGCGTGAAGCGATGCTTAGCCTTTGGAGACTTCTTGCCGGTGAATTCGAAAAAAGCCGATGCTGGAATAAGGCAGCGCTTGCTGTTGGAGAAATTTCGCCCTTCCGAGCGGAAGTTGAAGACCGGCCCGCCTTTAGGCCCGGAAGGCGGAAAGGCAAAGGCCATGCGCGCGAGTTCGATCGTTTCGCCGCCGGCGCGCATGATCGGTGCTGGATCACTGATGCGGATGTCATCGGCCTGCGGCAGATCCAGTTCAGTTTGATGGGTGGGAATGTCGAGCGCCAGCGATTGCATCATCCGGCAATATTCGGCCCAGGCGATATGCTGCTCGTAATCATTGCACATGGCTGCCCCACGCGTTTGGTCAGTTGCGTAATAAAGCAGATAGCGCGGATTGGCCGCCGCGCCACCGCCCGAGATTCTTCTGCTATGCTCCGAAACTCCGGCGCGACCGCTCGAGCACCTGGCGCAGTTCGCTCGTGACATTGCGAAGATGTCTATTAGGACAAGGTCGCACCGCCGCGACGATCACGCAGGAAGGCAGCACGCTAGTCTAGCTCAAATCCTGGGTATGATTTAAATGAGACCCAGGATTTGTCACGGAGCGACAATGTGACATATCCTGGGTATGATCGAAACGAGACCCAGGATATGTCACGTCATGGACCGGACTCAAACAACCCAACGCCAACAACTGGCTGCCCTCCTGGACACCCAGCCAATCATGCGCGCATATGAACTCCGCAAGGCCGGGATTGCGCCCGAGACGATCTCGCGCGCTGTCCACAATGGCCAACTCATCCGCATCTCCCGCGGCCTCTATCAACGCGCCGACAGTGAAGTCGAAACCGAGCAGGCGCTCGCAGAAGCTGCAAAGAGGGTCCCCAAAGGCGTCATTGCCATGGTTTCGGCGCTCGCCTTTCACGGGCTGACCGACCAGATGCCTCGCAAGATATGGGTCGCAATCAGCGCGAGGGACTGGGCACCGGTTCCTTCATATCCGCCGATCCGCATCGTCGAACTTCGTGACAAATACATGGACCAGGGAATCGAGCATCATCGAATTTCGGGAGTCGACGTTCCGATCTTCTCGGTCCCGAAGACGCTCGCCGATATCTTCCGCAACCGCAAGCTGGTCGACCGCTCGGTTGCAGTGGAGGGGCTGCGAGCTGCCCTCGACCAGCGCAAGGCCACACCTGGTACAATCGCGGAGGCGGCAATCGCAGGCGACTCCTGGAAGATCATGCGCCCCTATCTCGAGGCTCTGACCTCGAATGGCTAAAGGTACTACAAATCAGGCTGCCTCGATCAAGCAGCGGTTGCTGAACCTCGCGCGCAAGGAAGGCCGGATCTATGAGGTCGTGCTGGTGCGCTACGCGCTGGAACGGCTGCTCTACCGCCTGTCTGTCTCCGACCAGCACGATCGATTCATTCTGAAGGGAGGGATGCTCGTTACCCTATGGATCGACGGTGGCAATCGCGAGACGCGAGACGCTGACTTTCTTGGGCATGGCGATGCCAACCCGGAAAAGCTCAGGGCTACATTTGCCGAAATCATGGCAATCGCTGCCGACGATGGGCTTGTATTCGATACCCAAGGCCTGACTGCAACTACGATCCGCGACGAGATGGAATATGGCGGGGTTCGCCTACGCACAACAGCCTTCTTGGAGCGGTCCAGGATCCCAGTTACGATCGACATAGGGTTTGGCGACGCTCTAGCTGCAGAGGCGCAACCGCTCGCCTATCCATCGTTGCTTGGCATGGAGACGCCGCAGATTCGGACCTATCCCCCGGCAACTGTTGTCGCTGAGAAATTTCAGGCCATGGTCGCGCTGGGCATCGCCAACGGTCGCATGAAAGATTACTACGATCTGTGGGCGATTCCCAAGGCAGTCCCTCTCGCAGATACGGATCTGGATGCTGCTATCCGAGCGACTTTCGAGCGGCGACATACTGACATTCCTGACGGTAGGCCACCTGGTCTTTCAACGACATTGCTGGACGATGCGACCAAGCAGCGCCAATGGCATGCCTACGCACAATCAATCGACCACGAGGGCCTGTCGCTGGGGGAGGTTGTGGATGCCGTCTGGGCACTGGTGGGACCATCGTGCGCGCGCATCAGATCGTCTGACAATTAAATCGTGGCCCGTAATCCCGACGTATCTGCTGTAAATGGCACCTGTCGGCAGCTCGCCAATCCGATTGACGCTGTGTTTCGACCGACAGCCTACAATACTCGTTGAACCGGGATGCAAGCCAGAAACGGAAGCCGGTGCGGCTGGTACCTTGGACAAGGGATGAACAAGATGGAGGACGATGCCGGGGGCAATGCTCGATTGCTCGAGATCGATCTCGGCGAGGAGTTCGAAATGGATCTGGCGACGCTTGATCCACGTGCCTACGATCGGATTTCCGTTTACGTGCCGCTCCCTTCATTCGGATCAACCCAGTCCTATCGCGACATCTGCGGAGATCTTCTTGACGCGTGTGGGCAATCGAACGGATGGCTGCACATGCGAAGTGTGTCAGGACCGAAAACCCACCCGGAGACTACCGCTGCATCAGGGCCGTCCTCACTGGACCAAGATCGGGACTATTCGGCGCCATCGCCGACTGTGCGCTTCTACTCGGGGAACTCGAGGATTTCACAGAGGATGCAGAACTGGAGGAACTGCAGAACCTTCGCGAACAGGTCAATGACTATGAGGACAACCTGGAGGCTCTGGTTCCCCGAGCGCCGGAGATTATCGACTGGTATTTCGCCAACCTTCACGTCGCGAACAGCGAGTTACGATCCGAAGCGCCGGAGGCATGGAGCCGTCAGATGGAGCGCTTCCCAGAGCGTCGCCTCGGGTTCCATCGCAGCGGCTTCAGCGGCATACTAGGAGGGAGCTGCTATGCTTCGCGGACCGGGTGGCTTGTGCCGGTTGCGATAGGCCCCGACCGATTCTTCGTGGGAACGGATCAGAAGTACCGTCTGAATGACTTCCTGCCCGCCGACTTCGTCACCATCAACGGCGAGTCGTTCGTGCATCACAGGGGTCTCCTGGTCCGCTTCCCATCAGGTCTGTATTTCGAATCCCAGGTCTGCGCGGGGCTCGTGACCCAGGACGACGAGTATGCCGAACGCTGGTCATCAGACCCTTTCAGCGCGCTCCGTTCACCGATAGCAGAGGAAGCCGCTCCCGAAGGCATCTCGACTTTGGACGCGCCAGAAGGCACGTCAACGCTAGCGCAAGGCTGCTACCTTCACGAGACTGGAACGCTTGCGTTCGTCAATGATGGCTACTTCCTCCACTTCCTCTACGACATCCGGCCGGCGCAGCTGCAAACGGCCAAGGCCCTCCGCGAGGCTTCGGCCCAAATGACCGAAGAGCTGTCCACCGCGACCGGCGCGCCGTTCTTTCAGTGCGACTGGACGAGCTTGGACGACGAGGCCTTCGAAGAGCTTTGCTACCAGCTGATCTTCGACAACCCGAAGTTCAATTCCGATACCATTCGGAAACTCGGCAAATCGAGGTCGAGGGATGGCGGCCGCGATATCATCATCCATGAGGCGACAATAGGCCCTTGGGTGGAACCGAAGAAATGGATCTTCCAGTGCAAGCTTGTTACCAACGGTTCGTCCCTCGGAGCCACACGCCTGACGGACGTCGGCGATATGCTCGACCAATACGGCGCCCAAGGGTTCGGCGTGATCACCTCAGCTCAGATGGACGCCACACTCTACGACAAGGTCGACGCGATCTGCTCCAAACGCCGAGTCGACCAATACCACTTGTCGGTTCTGGAGCTCGAACGGGCGCTAGGGCGCAATCGCCGTGTCAGGCAGAAATTCTTCCCGGGATCATGATCGACCCCCTCAGCGGCCAACATGGAGACACGACCCGTTCGCAATAGACGACCAGAAAGCGGCAGCTTTTCAGCGTGGTCTTGATGATCACGCATCTCACATCCGGAATAGTTTCCTCTAATCCGCCGGATTTTTCTCGACCATCGACCCTACAGCGCTCGCCCATTCCAGCGGTGAGCACGCGGTGGCCAGCTTCTTTTCGTTGTCAATCGACCAAAGTTGAAGGCTGACGGAAGGCGAATAACCAAAGTAGCGATTGCCGCTGTCTGCCTCTTTTTCAGGGTCTGGCTCATCGAAGTCGACTTTCGATGATCTTGCCGAAATATCGAGGAAATGGGGACTGATCAGAGCATCGATCTGCTTCAGGCGCTGCCGGATCCAAGTCGCCATCGCGCTCATTCTGCCGACATCCTCAGGCGTCGCATTCTCGAGATGGGTCAGCACCGCGTTCAACTTGTCCCGATGGGTCAGTTGTTCATGGATCGCATCCACAAATTCCATACGGCGCTTCTCGCGGCTATTGAACGCTTCCTCGCGTTGCCGCTGGGCTTCGGCGTCTCGTTGACGACGCTCTCGTTCCTCGCCTTGTCTCCTGCGTTCGCTGATGAACGCCGCGTGTCCAGCGAAGCCTGCCAATATGTCCGGCAGCATGCTTTCCAAAGTTTGCGTCTTTCCGTCGGAATATTTGCGGCGAAGGCCTGAATACGGGTTGGCGTGAATGACGATAGCGAGCCGCCCGGATGGAGACTCGTCGTACTTGGGCCAAGCATCGTTGGTGTTGCCCCAACGCGTTCTTTCATCCCGCCGTTTCAATTCTGCCGGCGTCGGTTGATGCAGGGTCTTTTCGGGCTGCTCCTCCAAGCCGAACGCAACTGATTCATTCTCGACAACGAGCACCAACCCGGTCTCGGTTGCCTTGGGCAAATGGCCTTGCGTTTCTGCAAGAGCGAACAACTGACTTAGGATGCGAATTCCCCTTTCAATGGAGGCCACTGCAATTTTGAGAGGGACAACGCCCCTGGACCGAACGATCGCGAAGCCCTGATCGTCCGGACGCGCCTTTGAGATCGCGCGCCTTGTGACAGCGAGAGACGGGAGCTCAACGAAGCTGGGCGTAGACTCCGGCGTAGGGGCCACCATCGGATCAGTCGCAGCGTGCTTGTTGAGCCTATCTCGGGCTTTTTCTGTGGCTTCGCGGACCGACGGCGACAGGTGCTGCTCGGAACTTCCTGCGATCCTCACCAACGCCAAGTTTGGTTTGGCCGATGGGGGCAGCGCTTGCTTGTTGACGCGCTTGCCGTATTTCAGTTTTGCCCAGTATCCGCGTTCTGGTGTTGGAATGTGGTGGCGATCGCAGGTCTTCTTCAATGCCGTACCCGTAACGCCGTAATCCGCAGCAACCTTGGTCATCGGCTTGGACCAGACCTGCTCGTAAAGCTTCTCGCGAGAAACCGTCCTCACCCTCTCGACCTCTTCTTCCGCCCACGCGTCCACGGCCCGACTCCAGTGATCAATCGATCCAAATATGGAGGTAGGCGTATTGATCCTGTCAGTTTTGACGGTACTTCATCAAATTCTCGCTGGATCATCAACGATCGACTGTGGGAAAAAGCGTCGGCATGGGCAAAGCTCAACGGCGCCTTAAAAAACGGGTCGGCTGAAGCAGGCGGCGAAACGCGCGCCTAAATCGCTACGACCAGTGAAGGTCGCTATCGGTGGTTGCGTGACCGTGATTTGGACTTGCGGTTTTTGCCGACAGCCGATCCGGCTCACGGCCCTCCGACTAGCACGCCTTGCTATTCCTTTCTGCGACCGACTGATTTGACGACTTCTCTCGTCCTCCGCATGAGAACATCTTGCGAGACATGGACCAAGATCGTGATCTCGGCAGGCCCTGAAGAGGCCCACGTATGCCGCGGACTGCTGATCTCCGCGGCAGCATGGCTGCGACCGTTCTCGACTCGCAGCGAGCGTCACCCGCAATGTGAGATCGCACAAAGGCTCTTGCGCCAAGTGGCTGACAGAGCGATTCTGCGCCTGACGATAGTAGAGCGCTTTGCAAGGCCCTGCGCAGAAACAGATCAAGTGAGGATTTAGATACCAGGGGATGACCAAGGCGCATCTTACGCAATTGTGGCAATGGCTGTCTGTTGTCTGCGTCCTCTTTTTGGTGGCGAGCGTGGTTTCCCTACAGGGAGGTTCAGAGTTTTTGGGAAGCCTCTTTGCCGACAAAGTTGGCGTAGACGACAACATGCCGGCCACCGGTTATTTTGGGGCAATTGTTGGCGGAGGCTTGTTTGTGCTGTCATCAAGCGTCTTCCTCTTGCACGCACGGCGCCATGGCGACCACTGGCACGCTCGCATACCAGTGGTTTGGCTTGACGGACTTGATACGGCCACACGGGAAGGAAAGATCTTTCAGATTTGCGTTCTCGTGATTTTCGTTCTTGTTCCGGTCGCTGGAGTTATGTGCTGCATGGCCGAGGCTGAATCGGGCGACATCTGTGAACAGGACACCCGGTACTTTTACGAGGGCTCCGAGACCATGCTGCTGTGGGCTCCGGTGGCCAAGGAAGGAAATCAGATGAGGCTTCGCCAAGCTGGAACTGGTGCAGAGCCTTGTTTGTCCGGCGTCGAGCTGTTTCCCCGTTCTCTAACTCCGCTAACTTTCTACGGCTTGCCGCTCGCGGCTGGCGTCATTGCAACGATGGCCCTCATCTCTTTGTTCTCCCGTCGAAAAACTGGCCAGTCAGAGGGTTTTCCGGAGGTAACGTAGCGTCGGTCCTTGTCGAAGTTCACTTAAGAAGAGCAGACGTGATCTCGGTGTCGAAGGTCAAGGCGAGCTTCGTCGTGACGACGAGATTGTCGGGAGCAATATGGACACCTGTCAGCTGGATCGTGGGAGTTCCAGCGGTGATTTTCAGGCCGGGCACATTGGCCTTCGCGATGCCGGTTGTGATTTGCGATGCAGCCTCGTCGATCGGCTTGGTGAGATCGAATTTAGAGCCTTCTTTGAGCGCCGAAAGAATCTCCGTTTCGAAAAGACTTTGGACGATCATCCAGAACTTGTTGTCGATGACAGTCGCAAAGTGAATGCCTTCCACTGTGATGGCTTTGCCGCCCTGAACCAGCGTCGGCTTACCAGACAGATAGACCCAGCCAGTTGTGTCGAACCACTGGCCTGGCAACTTGGCATCGATCTTCAGCCCAACAGCGAGTGATCCATTGCTGGGATAGAGGTCCACGTCGTCAATCCGGATCTCGATCGTGTTGGACGCGATGTTCTGCTTGAAGGTTTTCCCTTTCAGGGCAGCCGCCAATTCGGCTTTGAGAAAGTCGTATGGAGCGATTGCCTGAAGGTTCACATCGAGCCCGCCATGATCGGCAGACGCGGAATTCAAAGGAGGAATGGCTGTGCCGGTCGTCGCGATCTCAGATGGCGAAAGGACTGTCGTCGCGCCGACGCGAACGACCATTCTTATCGCGTCGTCCTCTGCTATGAGCCCAGAAAAGCCCGCTGTCTTGGGCTCGATATTTAGAAAGAGGGGAGTCTGCTTGAGTCGGTCGATCTTGATCGAGAACGGGTGCCACTGCTTCGAAACGCCTGACCGGACAGCGTCACAGGGAAGAAGGCTCTGAGCCGCGTTCTGTATGTCGTCGCGGTGCTTGTCGAACTCGCCGTTCAGAACATCCGCAAGCCCAAGATTTACCGGACCGGCGCACACTTCAGGGTGACCGAGAGCACCGAGATCAATCCCAACGCAATTCCTCCCGACGAGTTCGACGGATGCACTATCTACCCATTTTCCGACGGGGGCAGCCTTGACGATCGGACACCATCCACTGTCTAGACCGACATTCATATTGATCTGCGGCGAAACCCGAGCGTCGAAGCTCTTCCCAGATAGAGAGAGCACTCTTGCGAGGTCGCCGCCAAGACCGGCCTTGCCCGTTATGTGGACACTCTGGCCTACTTGGATATCGGCGCCGGATTTTGCGATCCGAAGAGACCCATCCTTGTTCACGCTCGCGTCCCAGTGATAATCGGCACATTGATTCCTTGTGCCGATACTAGGACCAACGATGTCTGGCACGTTTATGCACACCCTCTCAATTCCAGCGCCTCGAAAGTCCAGGTATGGCTTGTCAAAACACTCCTGGTGCGATCCCACGTGGCCTGGATTAACGAACGGTATGTTCATGCACGCAACGTGGCCATCCCCGTTCAGCGGGACCGAGTTTGGGACTTTCGCTTCCCCGGCCTGAACGAGTGCACTGTAAGGAATCGACGCCACCAGCGTGATGACGCTATCTGAGATAGTGGGAGGAGGAACGGCCTCGCCACCATGAGGCGGCGCTTGGAAGAGTTGATCGCCGTTACAGGCTGCCAGCGAGATACAAACCGATGGCGCCAGCAATAGGAGACGAGTTTTCGCGATCGTCATAATGTTTCCCCATGTCTTAATTCTATTCACGAATTACTGTGAGAAGAGGGTGCAGCGCGTTCCGCATAAGTTACTGATCGCGCTGGTATCGTTACTCGTAACAATACTATTCATTGCCCCGGCAACCTTTGGGAAGTTTTCGTGGAGGAATTGCCCCGCGCGAGACCACGAGCCTCCGGCTCGCGTGCCAAAGGCACGGCATCATCCGTTGCCGTCAATTCTTGCCGAAGGTTCCTGATGCCTTTTCCCACATCTCCCATGAGGGCGGAGATTCGCCCGCGCCCGAAGAAAATCATCACGACGACGATGACGAGCAACCAGTGCCATATGCTTAGCGCACCCATTTTCTTATCCTTCCTTTGTCCGATCGAGACCGGATCGGTCGAATGGTTAGGTTGACGATGTACCGCCGACCGGATCGACCGCCCGGCGGCTATGGGATGCCGGCAACGATGTCCTCGGCGAAATATTCGAGGTTGTTGGCTGTGCGCCTTGCTTTTTGGGGCTCCGTTCTTGCCAATTGCTCGGCGTCGGCGATGGTATAGTCAGGCTTGCCGTCGCCCGTGACGTCGGTATCGACGATTGTGGCGCTGGTGGCTTGATGAGACGCCTCGTGGACGATGGTCCCGCCTCGGGAATCGGCGCCCTTGTCCGATAGGTCGAAGAAACCTGACTCCAGGAAAATCTCGGAGAAGCCCCCCTTGGGAACAAAGGCCAAGGTACCCGGGTCGTCGTCTGGCATTGTCTTGTTCGGACACCAATAGCTCTGGAACACCATAAAGCCGAGGACCTCTTCGGAGACTTGCTTGAGTACGGGATCGTCGTCGCCTTCATTCCCCCCGAACCAGCGCTTGAACTTCGCGCCACTAGCGGAATTGGTGGTCGGCAGACTGTTGATGGTGTCCGACAGCATCGAGCGCGCTTCCACTACCGCGGCCGATGCAATGGCATTTTGTCCCGCATCACATGCAACGCGGTACGCGTCAAATGCGTCGGAGCGGGCGGTTGTTGCCGCCATGCACAGCAATCCTGCGACGCCGGCCAGTCTCAGTGAATTCCTCATGTGATTTCCTCCGCTGTCGTGCGCGTTTCGCTTCGGGCAATTTCGATACTTGCTACTTTGAGGTCGCATCTTCGGGCTGCATTTTTGGCGGCGCGCTCGCGCTTTCCATCGGGAGGTCGAAAGCTATGCGTGCCGAGAAGCGTGGACCGGAATCGACCAGGGTATTTGGCTCGAACATCGTTTCGGGAGATATCGGCTCGGCCGGGTAAGTCGCCGGCATCCGCTGCTCGATTTCCTCAAGGTAGGCATAGAACCGGCCTGGGCCTAATTGCGCCAGCCGCTCGGCGTCGATCGAACACTGCAAATTCCAGCGGCCTACGCCGTCTGCGATGTGCGGGTTGTTGTCGAACGCATGGAACTCCGCTGCGTTGACCGGCGTGCGCCTCCACCGATTTCCGTTGTCCTTACCTTCATGGACCACGCTCATTCGCATCTGAGGCTTGTCGAGTGCGTCGTAGATCGGGTGCCCTGCTTTCTCGTAGCGCTTGTGGTGCTTGACCCTTTCGGACGCCTGACCGAAAACGCTGGCGAACACCATGAGACCGCCCTTCTCTCCGCGGATCGGCGTAACCTCGGCGGTGCGACCGGGCAGGATCTGGCTCCATGCGACCACCGGCTCCGAGACCTGGAGATCCGGTTCGGTATGCTCTTGGTAGCGAACCAGGCCGAACCGAACGAACGGGTCGGTCGATCTCGAGGGCGTGATCTCGATGTCGACGAACCATTCCTCCCGGTCTGCGTCGAAGCACGGCTCGTAGGTGATGAGACTGACGTCCATCATGTCGAGCTTGAGCTTGGTGCTGTCCTGGTCGGCGGCCGTCGTGCTGTCTTCGTCGTCCGCCCTGGCGATTGGCATCTTCACGTTACGGACAATGCGCGGGTCGTGCGGAGAGTTGTTCAGACGCTGCAGTATATCCGGGGGAATAGGGGGATCCTGCGGCCTGTGAATGAGATGGGCGACATCGGCGAAATTGTACGGGCCGATCAGCGGCTCGGTGCTGGGAGCGCTGTCCCAGCGGATCGGATCGCCGCCCCAGCGCGTGATGAAGGCGCCGCCGGGTCCGACAAATTCGTCGGACAGCTCATCCAGCGCAACGCTGCGCTTGTAGTAATCGCCGAGTTTGCGCGACAGCGATGCCTCCAGCTCGTCGAAATGGTTTGGTGGCCAAGCCACGACGCCCAGCCGTTCGCCTTCGCCAGATGAAAACCAGCCGCGCGACAGATAGATGCGGGTCACCGCACTGCGCTTGAGCGTGTGGACGACCAGCCCCTGTTTGTCGACCGTCAACCGCTCGGTCCGGAACACCGGCATGGGCGAACGGACGACACACTTCGCAGGGCGCTCGCTGGCAGGAAGCCAGATTTCGTGCGGCAAACTTTCCCTGATCTGCTGCTTACGGTTGAGCGGCTGCCTCCGCCCCAGTTCCTGCTGTGTAGGTTCCTTCGGGCCGCGCCAGCGGTCGACGGTTTCCCAATCGGCCGCGAAACGCGAGAACGCCACCGCCTTGACGACGAGGCGACGTGCCTTCGCGTCCGGGAAGGTGTGCACCTGGTCGGACTTGAACATTAGACGCCGCACCTGTCCGCTGCCCGCTGGCTTGCGGGGTGTTGCCTCTTCCTTGTTCAGGACGACCAGGCCGCGCCGCGCGGCTTCGTGCACCATGGCCAGGCTGATGGTCGAGTTCCCCTCCCATTGCGGCCACAATGGCGTCGCCCCCTCAGCCGGCAATGCTTCACAACGCAGCAGGGTGACCTCAGACCTCTGCAGGGAGACACGGTTTCGGTCGTCGATATCCGCGAAGCCGTAGACGTCGAGCACCGAAGAAAAGCGGCGTTTGCCCGCCTCGTCGAGCAGGCTCGGCCAACGGCCCGCGCGGCGTGCCTTGAGGCTGCGCCGCCGGCTGATGTCATCCATGACGGAGCTGCGCGGCGCCACCGTTTCCGCGACGATTTCGAACCCGTCGGCGTCCGTAAGGTCGATGGAGATCGCGCCCGTCAGCAGGTAGTCCTTTGAACCGACTGCTGTTGCCGGCCGGAACACATCTCGCGCCAGCGCCAGCGCCTCGATATGCCGCTTGGCCCCTTCAGTCGTCTGCGCGGCAATGGCCGCCGGCCGAACGGCGTCGGCTGCACCGAACAGGTTCCTCGCCAGATACTTGTCCGAAGCACCTTCGCCAATCCACTGCACCGCGGCGATTGCCTGGTCGAACCCGCCGGGCAGTGGCGATACGGCCCATCGCGGCGCCGATGCCGGGCGGCTCGCCGCACAGGCGACACGCACCGGCGCCACGGCCGAGAGCTCGTCGATCGGCCGCACGCACGTCGCGTGTTGCAACAGAAGCTTCGCGATATCCAGCAGCAGATCGTCGCTCGCGCCGCTGTGGCCGCCGATGGAGCAGTGACAATCGGCTGCGTCTCCAACCTGTGCGGCGAGGCATTTTTGCAGCGTTTCGGCAGCCTGATCGCCGAACATCGCGGCGAGCTTTGCCGGCGCTGCCGGAGACCCCATCGGATTGACGAGCGCTCCGAGCACCTCTGTCAGCGAAAACCATTTCGCCAGGTGCTCCGGGCTCGGCAGACAGAAGGCCACCAGGTCATAGTCTTCCGAAGGGGCGAGTTTCATCTCGACCACCTTCACACGAGCGCCGGTCTTGCCGAACTCGCCCGATGGCGACAACTGCTGATCGGGAGATTTGGCGAATGCCAGCACCTCGCTCGCTGCCTTGGGCCTTGGCCGGCGGTTCACCGACGACATCACGATGGCCAGCGGCCGGGCATTCGGCCACTTGCTGAGCCCGCCATCGTAGACGGGGATTGTCAGAGAGCCATCGAGATACGCCCCGGTGGTGCGGTGTTTGAGACGCAGCACATAATACTCGGCGGCGGGGTCCGGCAGAAACGCTTGCCGCTCGCCGACATCATGGCCCGCGATGAACACGGTCTCGCCCTGTTCGTCGGGCGCGTCGTAGACGATTTCGCGGAACTGTTCAGCCGGAATCATGCCGAAGCCATATGGCTTGCGGGTGACGGCGATCGGAAAGCCGGCCGGCCGGCGGGCGCGGGAAGCATTCTTGTCGTTCATGTTCGGCGCCTGGCGATCGCGACGTACGTCGCGCAGTCCGCCCTTGAGGCGCTCGCGAAAGTCGCTCGTATCGAACACGCCGTGACGCGTCGCCTCGTCCTGCGAGATGATCGGCGGCACGATGATGCGCATGGTGGACGATGGGTTAGCCCGCCTGCTCGCCGGCACGTAGGGCGCCCCAGCCATGAACTCGCCGCCATCTGCCGGCTCGGAATTGTTGAGGCGAAGCGCCGCACGATCGGCCTGCTCGAAGCCCATCGGCGCGTTGCTGCGCAGTGCAATGTGGTTCGGCAGCAGCACGTCCGGGCGGCCGATCGCTTCCTGGCGCAGGAAACGCCGCAGTGATGCCGGCGTCGGCTCTTCAGTCAGTTTTGCGGGAAAGGCGAGCAGGCTCTCCAGGTCTTGCGGGGTGTTCGCCACGTATTGCCGCTTCAAATGCGCGCCATCCTCACGCAACGGGATGGCGCGGCCGCCGAGGAAGGTCGAGCGCATGGCGAAACGGTAGCCAACGCCATAGCGAAGCGGCGGTGGCCGTGATGCCGGCTCGTTCTTGGCATCGGGAAGACCGAGCGTTCGGCGGAAGGGAAGCGCGGCTTTCCCGGCAGCATCGTCGGGCACCGGACGCTCGGGCGCGCAAAGTACTGCCATCGGCGTGCCGTCCCATTGCGCAACAGCCTCCTCGACAACCGCGTCGGTGTCCGCGCCGCCGCTGCCGCGCGGAACCAGCCGCGAGGCGAAGACCATGCTGGCGGCGTCGATCTCGCGGCGCTCAGCGGAGCCGGGTGCTCCGATCAATCTGTCGAGCGCGGCCTTGACAGCCGGCTTGGGCTCACGCTTCACGCGGAAGTCATAACTTACTGTACGGCTCATCAGGCTGCGCCAGCGATCCACCTTGTTCATTCGGACCGCGACGTCGAGCCGGCGGCCGATGGTCAGATCTTCGGCAAAGAGCAGGGCCCGCGCACGCTGCTCGCCTTCTTCCGGTTTTGTGCTCTTCTGCGCAGCCGTGCGGGCAGCGGTGCGGATTGCTTCGTCGGCGCGCAACCGATCCATGACGACGAAACCCGCTGTCTGGAAGGCGTTGGCAATCGCCTCCGCCTTGTTGATGACGTCGTCCTTGCCGGTCGGTTCGACGGCTCGGCGCATGTCGAGCGACACGAGGCCGTAGCGGGGGTTACCTTTGGCGGCGCCGGAGCCGGTCAACGATACGCCGTCGAACTGGTCGAGGTTGGTTATCAGATCCATGATCCGGGCCTCCCAGCCCTTTTCGCCCTGGATCATCCCCGGAACATCGATCTCGTCCTTCGGCGCAGGCCAGAAATGATCGTCGGCCACCTTTGCGGTGGTCCAGACGCGCGGCGTCGAGCGGCCTGCCTCGTCCGCTTCGGCGGCGAGGAACATATACGGGTCCATCTCCATCGGCTCGAGTTCCAAGTCGATCGCCAGACAGAACAGGCGCGCGAAACCGGCGTCGCCCTGCAGGGCATAGAAGGTTTGCGCAATGCGCTCGAGGCGCTTCTGCTCTTCCAGCGGCGTCTGGGGGGCCTGAGCCCAGCTTCCGTAGAGCTGCGTCTTCGCGGCCGTCCCAGGGCTGTCAGATTCCGGCTGGCCGGGATTCTGAACAGGAAGCTCCGCCGGAGAAACAGGTTTGCAAAGCCGGCTCAAAAGCTTGTGGGTCGTCTTGTCGAAGGTCTGCTTTGCTTGCTTGCGGTCGTCGTTGGTTGCTTTGACGACGCTGTCCAATTCCAGCTTCTTTTTTTCACGCAGCTCGGCCAGGGCTTGCTCCTTGCTCAGTTCCTTGAGGTCGGTTGCCGGAGCCGCCGCTATGCCTTCAATCGGCAGGTCGTCCAGATCCGGCAGCGGCTCGCGGATGCGGTCCGCGACGCGCTTGGCCCGGTCAATCTCGAGTTGAAATGCCAGGTCGCTCTGGCGTGCCGGAATGATGGTCTTGATCGTTACCGTTTCGCCAGGCTTGACGGCGGAAGCGCGCATCTGACCGCGCCCGCCCGGCTGCAACTCGGCGGGGTCGGCCTCGTCCGTCAGGGCGGCGTTGAAGCTTGCGCCCTCAAGCGAATGGCTGATGAGTTTCCTCAGATCCGTCCATGGGTCGGCGCCTCCGGCCGTTTCGAAGGCCTCCCTCCAAACCGCGTTGATCTCGTCCCACGCCTTGGAGGTTTTGGGATCGCCGAGCGTCTTGATCGCCGCGATTGCCATCAACGTCGAAGACTGTGCAATGTCGGGTTCGGCCGCCGTCCAACATTCGCCGTCGAAGCTTTGTGCGGCCCTCGGAGCGACCGCGATCTCGACCGCGAACTTTGCCGCAGTCTTGGAGCTGCCGGGCAAGCCGATCCCGCCGGCGATCAGCATGGCCATTTTCTTCGGCCATTCCGACAACTCAAAACTGCCTGGCGCGCCGGCAGTTGCTGGTTCCGGCGTGACGATCAAGGTCAGCTGTCGGGCTCCGCTCTTGGTATATCCGTTGGCGACAACCCGCATGAAAGGGCGAACTGGTTCGCTCATGATGCTTGCTCCAGAAGTGCGATGTCGAAGTAGTCGAAGTATTTCGACGTGTCTTTGCCCTGGCACACCGTGGTGACCTTGACGCCCGTGACGAAGCCGTATTCGTCCGGCGTGATGGTCGCGCCGGTGGCGCCGGTGATGATCGAGCGGTCGATGCCATCGGCCGAGATGCCGGCAAATCGCGTCGGGCTCTCCAGCGCGCCGGACTGGCTTGAACCACCGCCGCCGCCACTGCCCATCGCAGGTTGGCTGCTGGCAGCGCGCACGCTGTAGTCGTAGTCGACGATGCCCATTGAGAAGGCGAAGCTGAAGATCGCTTCACCTTCCATGGCGCCGCCCTCGGCCATGCCAAGCTTGACATAGAGGGACGCGTAGAAATTGAAGATCCAGATGCTGGCGGCGCCACCGGCAAAGAACGTGCCCGAGAGTTCGGTGACGCGATGGCCGCTGGCGAGCTCCTGCGTGCGGATATAGAAGCCGCTCATGATGCGCCCGTAGGCAACCAACGGGCCGAACGAGAAGTCGGCGCTGCCGCCGAATTCGAACGACGCCTCGAAGCCCACGATCTTCTTGGCACTGGCGGTAATGGCGAAATAACCGGCGCCGCCAAACGGCGGTACGCTGATGGTGAAGGGCGCAAGCCGGCGCGCCAGCGAAGCGCGGAACAGGGCTTCGCTGTCGGTAAACGGCAGCAGCGCCGCGACATTCAGCGAGACGTTGGAGAACGAGATGCCGCCAAGCTGGATGGTCCCCAGGTTGATGCCGTAGCCTGCTTCGATGCCCGGTAGGCCGTCCAGTGGCTGCAGATAGAAGCCGCTGCCGCTTGGGCTGAGAAATGACTGCAACTGCTGGGCGAATTCGAGTTCCTTGCCGATCTCGAACGTATTGTAGTTGACGTCGAAGGATGGCTTGCCGCCGTCTTCGATGAGGAACGACGCGCCGTGGAATTTCAGCGCGACGGCTTCGAAGATGCCCCCGAGCAGGTTGACCTCGAACGCACCAAGCTTGCCATCGGCACGGAACTTGACCGGGTCCTTGCCAAGCAGATCGATATTGACCCTGACGGCGACATCGAAGCGGCTGCCATTCATAAGGCTGAAGATCTTGCCTTGGCTCTGGCCGGCGCCGTAGCTGCCGGTCGCCAGGTTGAGATCGTAGGCGAGCGTTGTGCGCAGCGGCACGAGATTGGCGAGCGTGTCTTCGATCTCGTCACGCAGCGCCGCGACATCGATCATGCTCAATATGTCGCCACTGGTCGCCTTGACGACGAGATCCTTCAGATTCCTGATGATTAGAAGTGGCGCAGCCTGGCCGCCCAGCCAACCGTCGAGAAAGGCGCCGAGCTGCTTGCGAACCTCCGTCTGCCCGAAATCGGTGGCGTTGGCCGCATCGCTGATCCAGTCCGCTTCCTGCTGAAGCCGGTCGCAGCCTTCTCCATCGCAGGCGAAACCCTCGAGCTTGGGCACAGTCAGGGCCTGGACGACAAGCCCGGTTGCCAAACCTTCCGCCAGCGACGGGTCTTTCAGCACCTTGTTGCGGGCCTCGAGAATGGCGGCGTAACCCGTGGCGAGAGGCTCGAGAGCGGGCTTGATGAGGTTGAACGCTTTGTCGCGAAGCGCCGCCGGTAGCGCCGACGCGCGGTCGAGCAAGCTGCGGTATGCGTTCACAGCAGTGATTTCGGCATTTCGCAGACCGTCGCGGATGGTGTCGAATTCGGTGCTGGCGCCTCCACCCATGAAGAACTGTTGGACACTGGTTCCCTCACCGGTCTTCACCGGCAAAACGAGAAGCTTTTCAATGGTTTCTGGACTTCCGCCAGCGTCGAAGTCCTCGCGAAGGTTCACTGGTAGAGTGCTCGTCAGCTTGGTGAGGGCTGCCACGACGCTATTGCGCTCGGGATTGAGAATCTCGGGCAATGCGGCCACAATCTTGCTCACCTCCGAAATCCCGGCGGTGGCAAGGAGACTGCCCTTGGACAGAAGCTTGAGGGAGAGGCTGACCACAACCGTTAGGCAATCGGCGACTTTTGATTGGGCGGACTGAAGAGCTGCCTCCAGTTTCTTCACCGCGTCGGCGATGTCGGTTGAAGCAATCAACGTTGCCGCGAACCCGCCAGCCAGCGCAGCTTGGTTGTTGGGTTTACTGAGATAGTTGGAGAATGCCGCGGCGATCTCCTTGAGCGCCGCCTCGAGGCCGTCCAGCGCAACCTCGACAACTGCGCGAGCTGCCTCAAGCCGCTGCAGCAGTTTTGCCGGATTGAGAGTGTCGCCTGTGCCGTCGCCGATGGATTGAGCTTTGATGTCGTCCAATGACCGCTGAACCGCCTGAAGTCCGCGGCCGAGGTGAACGGTATGCCGATAGATCGAACCGATCTGGGTCTTGATGATGCTGTCGAGGGTTGTGGTATCCTTCAAAACACCTTGAGCGGCCTCTTGCAGGTTCAGCGGTAAATCGCTCTTGTGGTCGTCAAATTCGCTCTGCGCCTTGGCGAGCTGCGTGTCGATCTCGCCGACAGACGTCCATGCGTCGGCAATTCTTTTCAGGATTGTGCCCTCCGCGGGCAGCACATCCGGAAGGTCAGGCATATCTGCGGTGTCGGCTTCATCGTCCGTCGGCCACTGGGGCGTGCCGACCACTGCGAAGCCCAGGAGTTTGGCGAGCCCGTCGAGCGCGCCCGCTGCCTCGGTGGCTGGCGTTTGGAGTACAGCGGTCAGATCGAGTTCGGCGCCAAACAGCTGACGAGAGACCGTTGCCGAGGCAGCCAGCGCCGCGTCCATGTTCTTTGCATGGACAGCGTTCACGAGACTCTCGACCGCTAGAGCGCCGGTCTGCAGGCGGCGCAGCTCGGCAAGGAGTTGCGAAACGGCAGGAGGCAACTGTGACGGCCTGGCGTCTATCCGCTTTTCGACCTCCTCCAGGCGCGTCCGATAGGCCTGGACCGCGCCAAGCAGCCTCGACTTGTAAGGCGCGTCTGTGTTCTGCTCGATGTAGTCGAGCGCGTCCTCGATGGCGCCCTTGGCCGCACCGATCAACGTCTTGGCGAGCTTCGCCACCGCCATTTCGAGCGTGATGACGCCGGTGCAGAGTTCGATGGTTGTCTGCTTCACCGCATCGTTAAGTTCCTGCTTGGCAGTCGCGACGGCCGCGCGAAGCAGTGTGGCGGCCTCGCGCGCCTGGCCTTCGGCCGCCGCCACCTCGGAGGCCGTGCCGCCGGCCACGCGGACAGCGGCGACGAGATCGGGCACGGGCACGGGCAGCGGAATGAAGTCGTCGAGGTACTCGATAGTGCCGATCATCTGTGCGACGACGTCGGCAATGGCTGCCTTGGCGTCGCCTTTTCCAATCGCTTCAAGCTTGTCAAGCGTTGTCTCGAGCGCCGCCTTGGCGCCGAGAATGTTCGAAATACCGTTGAGCAGTTGGTCGCGGACCGCCTCCTGCAGGCGTTCTGGAGCATTGGCGGCGAGCGTCGCCAGCAGGCGCGCGAACCGCTTGCCTGCTTCGTAGATCGCCGACAGCTTCTTCGGCAGCTTGAGGAGATCATTCTCGGCGAGCGCCGCATCGAGCATCTGTGAGAGGCCGGTCAGCCCTTCATCGATCTCCGGGAAATACCTCTTGATCGAGATCTTCTCTTGCTTTTCGGCGCCCTCAGCAACCTTCGCTTGCTCCTTGGCCAGACGTTCGTCGAGAGCATTCCACTGCTCTGCGATCGTCTTGACGACGGCCTTCAGCGGCAACAGCACATTGATGCGCACCAGCGAGAGTGCATCAGCCGCGGCGTCCTGCAGCGCCGAGCCGAACTCCATCGTCTCCTTGAGCAGCGGCAGGTTCGCGCCTGAAAGGTTGAACCATTTCATCAAATCTCTGAGCTTGATGATGCCAAGCAGCTTGGCGTCCGACGAGAAGAAGCTCTCGAAGACCTTGAGCTGCTCGGCGTCGTTGGCTTCGTTGTCGCTGTTCGCAACCGCCATTGCGCCGGTAGGCGGGGCAGCGGTGGGCGGCTTGGCCTTGCGGAAATACTCCGCCAGCGAGACGATTTCGGTCTCGATGGTTTTCAAAGGGTCTGGCTTGGCTGCATACGCGGGCTTGTCAGCGCCGAGCGGACCCTTGCTTCGCGACAGTGCGTAGATCATCGAATTCGGTCGTGCGATGCCGCCCGAGCGGTCGCCACTGCCGCCCATGTTCAGCGGTACCGGCGTGACGAGATCCAGAAACACTTCAAGCGGATTGCCGTTGTCTGCTACTTGGCCGGCACCGTCCGAGGCCTTCTTCTCCCCCTGGAAGCCCTCCTCAAGGAAATGTCCGTCATAGCGGACTACGGTTGGGTTGGCGCCGGAACCGGTGAATCGCTCCACCTGCTCGATATGAATGAAGGCCTTTTCGACCATCGGATAGAACGGAGGCTGCTCGGCTCCTTCGAGGACGCCAGTCGTCGCATACAACGAATTGTCGCCGCCCCATTGCGCACCGCCAGGGCTGCGCCGTCCCTGCGCCTGAACCAACACGCTATCGGTTGCGAAGGTCGTGTCGCCGCTTTCCATCTCTTCGGCAAAACGCAGCTTTTGCCCCCGGAGCGGCATGGAGCGGAGGTCCGACGTCAAGGTATTGTAGTAGTCGGCGACCTTCTTGACGCTCGCCGGTGTGGTCGCGGCAACATTGTCCAGGAAGAGCAGCGGCATCGAGGTCGGCTTGCCGTCGAGCGCAAACTGGAACGCGATCCTGCCTTGATCCGTGAGGTCGATTTTCGGCCAGAAAGCGAGCCCAGGGGCGTCACCCAGGTTCAGCTTGCCATTCGGCTCTTCTGCCAATTGACCGGTGGCGCTCACCGGCGTCGTCGGGTCGACGATGTCCGGCGTGCGCCGGGTAAGCATCAGCACGTCACTGGCGCACCACTGGCGCCCGGCATTCGGCTGCCCGACCGCGGGATATTTCTTGTCGGGCTTGCCGATCCTCAAGAACATATGCTGGCGCAGCAACGCCTTGTAGCCCTGCTTCTCCGTCAGCAGGAAGATACGTTCGGTGAGCTTCACCAGTGAAGCGCGATGACCGAGCGGGAACAGATAGCCCTTGTAGACGACCTCGGCGCGGATATCGCGGCCAAGCACGATCTGATGCTGCCAGCGTTCGATCGACATGCCGGTGAAGAACGGGCGGCCATTGGTGTCGAGCGCTGTCGCCGGCGGATTGAAGTGCGTGTCGTGCGTAAAGGACCCGCCGAGCGTCGACAGCGTCAGTTCGGTTGCATTCAGCGGTACCGGCCGATAGATCGCCTCGTCGTTGCGGCCGTCGAGCAGCGCGAATTCTTTCCCCGGCTCGAATTGCCCGGAGCCGTCGATCAGGGCGCCGCCTTCCTCGACATTCTCGCCGATCGCTTTGCGTTTGCCGGTGACAGGCAGCCCGTAGGCCGAGCCAAGCAGCAGCAATTCGTGGCGGTCGTAGGCGTCGAGCGAGGTGCGGAAGAACTTGATGTCGGCTTCCGTCTCGCTGCGGATGCCCAATCGGCGGCATAGCCAGTCGACCAGCCGCAACTTCCTCGGTGCGGGAAAACTCTTCTCCTCCTTGCAGAACGCCTGGTCATCGTGATCGCCCCACTTGCCCTGGTCCTCGGGAAATGCAGCAACATGCGTGGCGAGCGGCGAGTTCACGCCGGAGTTCGACTGCTCCGCGCCGAGGAACCACGGTGCGTAGGCGCCGCGCGGCGGAGCGAAATGACCCGGCAGCGGCGACTCGCCGTCGCCAGGCGAGGGCTGCAGGGCCATTGGCCGGAAGTCCGGCGTGCCGACCACACGCAGACTGGGCAATATGTCGTCGACCAGCAGGCGGGCGGTCCAAAGATCGCTGCTGTGCGATAAGGCCCTTGCCTTGAGTTGCGTCGGCGTCTCGCCATACTCCAGCACCGCCGGCGGACTGGCGAATTCAGGGTTGCCGTGCGGAATGGGAAAGCGCCTGGTGGCCTGCCAGACCGCGTCCTGTGCCGTCGACAGCACGAGCCGCGACGGGATCTCGATCGCGGTCTCGAGCGTGGTCGGATTCTGCGCCAGCGAGGCCCGGATCTCGCTCATGCGCTGGGCACCGGTTACGTCCTCGCCGGCGCTCAAGCCCTGATGGCCGAGCATGCGGTGATCATCCAGGTCGGCCGCCTGTTCGCCGAGCGGCGGCATCATGCCCGAAGGCGCTTCGCGAAACAGTTTTTCAGCGCGCCGCGTGACCGCCGGCTCGTGATGTGACCAGTCGGTGAGCGAGGCGAAGGTGAAGGGGATTGCGCCGAACGCGATGCCTGCGGCGCCTGGCTTGGTCGCCGACGCGGGCGGGAATGCGGGCATCCCGTTGGCGTCATGGCCATCGCCGAGTCCCGGTCGGCAATTGACCCTGAAGGCCAGCCGTGTCGGTCCAGAAAGCCGCGCCTCGACGATGTCTGGAATGCCGTCGCGGCCCGACGCGAACGTTGTGAATTTCGATCGCGCGTCCTTGTCGCGCCTGCCCGCCATCGTCAGCTGTTCGGTCGAAAGCCCGGCCAGATTGATCGGGTGGAAATATTCTGCCTCCATGGCGCTATCGGTCGCTGGATCAGCCGGCTTCATCTTGGAATTGCCGGTGAAGAGATCGCGATAGAAGCCGCGGAACAGCGAGTAGAGCGGCAGGCTCGATTCCAGCTTGCGCTCGAGTTCGAGCCGCAGGTCGTAGTCGGTCGGAAGCGGTTTGGGTTGATTGTCGGGGCCGGATTCTGCCGCCTGAATGGCGGTGATCTGCGCCGCTGCCTGGACGTCTATCAGCTGGTCGATCGCCGCTCTGATTGTGCCGTCGATCGACTGCATCTGCAGTTTCCGAGCGGCTTCGAATGCATCCGGCTGCAGGCCGTCGGGGCCGATATAGACACGCTGCTCTTCGGAGAGTTCTGCGGTCTCGGTGGCGGTCGCGAACTTGCCGCAGAAGTTTGCGAAAGGATTGCCGAGATCCGAGCCAGCCGCTTGTTCGTTCTTCTTCTTTTCGTCCTGGATGAATTTCCTTTGCACCAGCTCAGGTTTCAGTTGAGCTGCGGCAGCCTGCTGGTCCTTGTCGAGACCGAAATCCGGCAGGGGCGGGAGTTCGGGCCGGAAGATCGCTTCCTCCATGACATGCTGGGGGTCGAACTCGACAACCAGGACCGGGCGCGTGTCGACGCGCACCGGTCCTGGAAGCGCCCCCCGCTCCTCTTCGGACATGTCGGCACGCTCTTGGCGCGGCGCGACAACCACCCCGCAGTCCTCACGCGCCGGGAGGATGATCGGCTGCGGCGTGAAGGCCAGGATCATGTCCGAGAAGCGGAACCGGAGCCGCATCTGGTCGTAATCGCGCGCCGCCATCAGCGATGCGCGCGATAGGTCGAGCGTGGCCTGGCGCGCGCCGGCCGTCAGCGTTCCAAGCCAGATGAAACTGGATGAGCCGGCGGTGGGCGATTCAGCGATCGGCCCGGCGAGCGGCAGTCCGTCTGCAAACGACAGGCGCAATTCGGCCCGCTCGAAGCGCAGCCTGCTGTGGCTGACATCCGGCAAAGCCGTGTCGGCCTCGAGCAAATGAAGGTCGACGGCAGCCCGGCGCAGACGCTGCTGATCGCCAGCTTTGGCGCCGCGATCCGCGACGATCCATACCGTCTGGCCCGGTGCGCCAGCGCGGTCGCCGCTGGCGGCGAGTATCACCTTGCCGAAATCGTCCCCGGTCGTCGTAACCGCATCTGAGGCCGAGGCTGAGCCGCCGGCCGGGACATCATCGGCCTTGGCCACCCCCTCTTCATGATCCTTGTATGCGCCGGTTGCTCGAATTCGGCCGATTGCCGTGGTGATCTCCGTCTTCCTCGGAACGGCAACCGACTCCCCGTCGGCATCGACTTTCTCCATATCGACCGCGCCGGCGGCAGAGATAACGGTGCGGACAATCTCATCCTTGCCGGGGAAGACGATGCTGGTTTCTGTCGCGACCAGTTGCTGGAGTTCAAGCGGGCCGGCGACCTGCGCGCCCTTTTCGACGAATTCTGCCGTCGTGGTGCCGACGACGATCCGGGATACAGTCTGGAAGGCGCCTGGCAGCAAGGCCGAGGGGCCGCGGCGGATTTCGAATTGCCATTTCCCGCCGGCAGGCGGATCGGGACGGATGAGACGGAAATTGAGTCCGGCGCTGTTGCCCGCACGCAGGTTCGCGACCGACACAATGGCACCGATCCCGCCAAAATGAGGCCCGGCCGTTGTGCCGTCTGCGGCCTTCTCATGCCAGCCCAGCGAGAAGTCGGTAACGGCGATCTGGCCCGCAAAGGCACCAAGCGGCTTGCCTATCGTACTCACGTGCCACTGGAACTTGCCGGTCAGTCCGATCGCGACGTCGTCCTTGCCGTTGCCTGCATCGATCCGGCCAGCGAACATGCGCAGGAATGTCTTGTTGACGCGCGACGCCCATAGGGTTTCGGTGGCCTCGGCCTTTTCGTTGATGAAATCGTCGAGACATACGGGATGTTCCGTCTCGTATTCGAGCGACTTGCCGTCGCTGTCCAGCCAGACGTCGGTGAGGATTCTAAGCTTCCAGCCGGCAACATTCTCGAAAAACAGTTCGATCTTCCTGTCAACGAGATCGCCATAGCTGATGTTCCTGATGTAGAGTGTGCGTTTCTTCGCGTCCGGCCCGGGTCGCGCAATGTCGAACCAGCTTTTTTCACCGAACATGTCGACTGACATGTCGAGCGTTTTCAGCCCGGGCGCGGGTTCCCGGGTTTCGTGATCGACGCGAAGCACGCGCAGGTTGCTCCCGTCGGCCGAAAGATCAAATGCGAGATCGAGGTTCGAATCGTCGGCTCGATCTGCGGCAAAGGCGGCTGACAGACTCGGAATAGCCGGTGCCGTGGCAAGAAGGCCAAGAAAATGGCGTCTGTTCAGAGGCAGCGGCCGCTGGAGCCCGCCAACCGGAACAGCAGACGACGGCAGATAGAGATGTTTCCACATCTTTTCACCCAAGCAGAGCTTGGCCTCACGGGACTGGGTTCTTGAACGGCTGCGTGTTCAACTCGCCGCCTGACCCCAGAGTCATCTCGCCACAGGCGTTACACCGCCGTTACATGGTCGTGGGGGCAAAAGCGTAGGTCTCGGATTGTGCGCGCGAGTGTGTACTCTTGAACTTCACGCCGAAAGATTCGAAGCCGGCTCAACTCTGCGATGCGCGCCCCCGCGCGGTAGATTGTATTTGATGTTACGGATTAGCACCCTTCCTGACCGGCGGCATCGTGGTTCCGTCAGCACGTCGATCATTTCAACTTGCCGACTTCAAGCATTTATGCCGAACCAGCGCGAAAGCATTTGCCTTCATTGATTTTTTGATCGAATATCGGGTTTGGGGGTTGGGAAAATGGCGTCGATACAGCCTGAGAATACTGTTTCGTTTCGATTGTTTGGTTTCCCCCAGGTCGGTTCCTCGAAAAAAACGAGCGTGTTTCCGTCGCGGGGCTTCTGCCTTTTGGCGTTGCTCTGTTTGGCGCCGGTCAAAAAGCTGACGCGTGCTCGGGTCGCCGCGCAGCTTTGGGACAGTGCCGACTCGACTGCAAGCCTGGGCAACCTGCGCCAACTGCTGTTGCGCATGCAGAAGGCTCTACCCGATCTGAACACGATCCTTGCGGTGGACGACAAATCACTCTGGCTGACAAACGCCGCCGGCCAGATCGATGTTTGCAGATTTCTGGAGCTGGGTGACGGGCCTGCGGATCAAACTCTCCTGGAGCTAGTCGCACTTTACCGGGGCGATTTTCTGGAAGGCCTGGCCGCCGCGGCCAATCAACCGGATGACGCCTTGGCTATAGCCAGCACCTATTTGCGAGAGCGCTATTTCGCCCTTGTTCAAGAGGCGCTGAAGGCGCTCACCCGCTACGGGACTGCTGACTTGACGTTGCTTCGCGCCGTCGAACGACACAGCCTTTCCATCGACAACGCCAGGGAAGACACCTACCGCGCACTGATCATGGCCTACGGCGCAATCGGCAGGCCCGAAGAAGCAAGGCGGATTTACGGCCTCCTAGCTTCGGTGCTGAACATGGACGGCGCCGACAGTCCCGTCCTGAATACACGCGTTTCGCTTGCGCACGCGACAGCAAGGCTCATCGATCAGACATTCGGTCGACCCAATGACGTCGGCGAAGCCGGAACACGCCTGATGCGGGTCGCCCTGCTAGCACCTAATTGGGCATCACGGATGTCGGATCGCGACAATTTCCTTCGCGCTCTTGTGGAAGACATCGCGAACGAGCTGGCACGATACAAGAGCCATCTGACGCTGGCACCCCACAGCAGCTTTCAGGTAATGCACGACGGCGGCGTTCTGCAGGAGAACAGCTTGTTGCGGGCAGATTATACGGTCAGCAGTTTCGTCCGGCCCGCAGCCGGTCCTGGTACCTTGTGTGTGCGCCTCGTGCACAGCGATTCCGGCGCCATCGTCTGGGCTGGTGACTTCGCGCTGCAACATGAGGTGCTTGTCCACTCCAGTCGGGTGCTCGTCGCGCGGATTGCTGCCGAAGTGTCCGGTGCCGTGGAAAGCGATTCGCTCAAGCAACTGGAGCGAACCGGGAACGCCTCGTCGTACTTGCATTTCCTGAGAGCTCAAAGCGCGCTGAAGACATGCGACCTGCGAAGCGTGCGACGGGCGCGGCGGTCGTACGCCAATGCGATCAAAGAAGATGGCCGCTTCGCAGAAGCTTACTCCGGTGTGTCCTGCTCACTCTATCTCGAGTGGCTCTTGCTCGGCGGCAACGATCCGAAGCTGCTGTCGGAAGCGCGCGAACTAGCCGATCAGGCGATACGCTACGATCCGAACAGCTCGTCCGGCCACTGGCGCAAGGCAATGGTCGCGCTTTATCAACACGACTTCGCTCAATCGGAACAGTGTTTTCACCGGGCGCGGGACCTGCATCCGAACTCCGCTGACATCCTGCTCGACCACAGCGACGCCATGGGCTTCGTCGGCGACGCCAACGATGCATGGCGGATGTACGAGCGCGCCATCGATCTCAATCCCACACCGCCCGACCACTACTGGTGGGCCGGAGCGAGCATCGCCTTTTCCAAGGCGGACTATTTCAAGGCCATCGAATTATGTAGCCGGCTTGACCACGAAGAGTCCGTTCTGCGACTGCTGGCCGCGTGCCATGGGCAGTTGGGAAACGTCGTCGAGGCGCGAGAGTACGGCCACCGACTAATGGAGATGTATCCCGGCGAGAGCGCCGAGAGCATGACGCGCCTGCAGCCGCACCGCAGCAGGCAGGACCTGCAACCATTCATCGACGGACTGCGGTTGGCAGGTATCAAGTGAGAAGAGGGAAGGGGAAGTGCAATGAAAAATCTGAAGCCATCTAGGGCCTTCATCATCGGAGATCGCGATCTCGGTCTCACAATCGTCATTACCGATCCGGTGATGGTTGTTTACTACTCTGCCGAAGATCTCAAAAAGGCGGAACACAACGACATGAGTGGGCAGGAGCCCATCGTCTCCATGGCAGCGATAGTCAAGGATCTGGTGCCGCATCTGCGTGGGGTCGAGGTGGTGCAGCTGAAGCAAAGATTGAATCAGATCGACCAAGGCAAGCACGGCGACTTTTCGCTCGCTCAGGAGGAGGCCGCGTTCGCCGAGGCTGACTATGCCAGGACTATCGGCAGGATCATCAGAAACGGTGGCAATGTGTGCGATGTGGATTTCTGCGTCGCGCTGGATGTCGATCCTGCGGAAATAGTCGCGAAGGGGCGAAACACTGAGCCGGCCTCGGAGATTGCGGACTACCTGGCAGCCAACGCAAGCAAGCCGCAGCAATTCCACATCGGCAATCTTGCGCCCAGCGAGCTCGATCCGCTGGAACCGTGGAAGCCCTGAACCGGTGATCAAGCAGGCGGCCGATGTGGCCGCAGCGCTGGCCGCGCTTCGGATGCTTTACGCAGATTTGCAATGCGGCAATCCAGCGGCGTGCAAAAGACTGTCGCGCGCGATGCTCGAGCCGGAGTTGGCACGGCTCGGCATCTCACGCGTCGGGGATATCACTGGCTTGGACCACATCGGCATTCCGGTCTGGTTCGCAGCCAGGCCTGCCTCGCGGTCGCTATGCATCGCCAACGGCAAAGGGGTCACCGAAGAGGGCGCATGGCTTTCGGCAGTGATGGAGAGCGCCGAACAAGCCATCGCGGAGGAGGCATCGCTCCTCGTCAGCTTCGTTGCCAGCCGGGCCGCCGTCGCCCGGAAGGGGCTGCGCAGCATACCACTCGAGCGGCAGGCCCGCTGCGCAGCTCGCCGCCTGACCCAGGAGGCCGAGCTTGGCTGGGTGATGGGCCTGTCACTGAGGACGGGCGAGCCGGTATTCGCGCCTTATGAGCTCGTCGGCATGGATATGGTTTCCTCGGCGCCGTGGAATACGCGCGACTTTCGAATGTCGTCACTCGGCCTTGCCGCGGGGGGCGACCTGGCGAGCGCCATCCTGCACGGGCTGCGGGAACTGGTCGAGGAGGATGCCATTTTCGGTCCGCTTGCCGGCGGCGCGCCGGCCGAGCGTCGCGACGTGATCTTCAATCGTCCCCGCGCGACAGGGATCGCCTGGGCGATCGAAAAGTTGGCGGAACGGGATATCGAGGCACGCTTCGTGCAAGTCTCGGACGACATCGCCATGCCGGTTGTCATGGCCGCCCTGAAGCCTCGACATGGAGATCAGGCCGGCCTTGCGTATTTCTGCGGATCAGCCTGCAGGTCCACCGTGGAGGATGCCGCGTTGGCGGCCCTGCTCGAGGCTGTGCAAAGCCGGCTGACATATATCTCCGGGGCGCGAGACGATCTCTATGCCGAGGAGTATCACCGGCAACTGAGACCGGGGACCGAAGCTCTTTTCGGCGGCCACCGGTTCTCCGACGAGCGGCCTGCTGAAGAATCTGGCCAGGATGGATCGGATGACCTCGCCGTGCTGCTTGCGGCAGTGTTCGCAGCAGGCATTGGCGACGTCTATGCCTTTCCTCTCGGCGGTTGCCGCTATGGCTTCGAAGTTGTGCGGGTCCTGGCCGACGATCTGGTTGCCTTCGAGGTCGTGAGAGGCAGCGCCCGCACCGGCCGAGCTGGCCACAAGCTGTTGCGCAGGTGGATGCATTCGTGAAGCCCATTGTCTTTGCCGGACCCAGCCTGCACGGCCTCCAGTTGCCGAGCGAAAGCCGCGTCGAGTTCGCGCCGCCGGCGGGTTGCGGCGATCTGCTGAGGGCGGCCAGGGAGGGCCGTGGCGTCATCGGGCTCATCGACGGAACGTTCGAGTCCGGCCCGGCCGTCTGGCACAAGGAAATCCTGTTCGCCTTGGCGTCCGGCTGTACGGTCCTGGGGGCGTCCAGCATGGGGGCCATTCGAGCAGCCGAGTGCGCGGCATTCGGCATGATCGGTATCGGGCAGGTGTTCGAGGACTTTCTCGCCGGCAGGCGAAGCGCCGATGCGGACGTCGCCCTGATCCATGGGCCGATGGAGCTCGGCTATGTCCCGCTCAGCGTAGCGCTGGTCGATGTGGAAGACGCGGTCGCCCGCATGCACGCGGCCAGAGAATTGTCCGATACATTGCGCGACGAGATCGTTGGCCAGGCGAGAGCCATGTTCTTCAAGTCGCGAACGTGGCCCAGCCTGCTATCGGCAGCCGGAGCGGACACTGGCTGCTCGCAAAGGATCACGCGCTGGATTGCAAGCAACGGCCCGGGATTGAAGGCCCGCGACGCCCAGCTGCTCCTCGAAGCACTGCCTGGAACCGGGCGCCGGGACGACCGTATCGACACGGCTTTCCTGGAAACAAGGTTCTTTTCCAAGCTGATAGCCGGGATGGGGGATGGATGATGGACACGCGTGGACGTTTTACGGCGGGCGCCGTGCTGGTGCTCGCGTTCGTCACCCTTCCGGTCGTTTGGTATCTTCGACCGGTGCCCGCTGCCGGCAAAGAAGGACAACCCTGCGCATATGGCGCTGCCTACGGAATGGTGTACGACCTGGCGACGGGCGACGAGGTCAAGGTCACTCCGGATACCGTCGGGCCGGCGATGACGCAGGTGCGCAATTGCGCCGAAGATCGCCTGGCTGATGCCGAGCGAAGCAGATATGCGCAACAGAGCCAGCTGTTGCCGATCGCAAGCGCCGGCGCCCACGCGATGGAACGCGATATTGTCCTGGTCGAACTCGCGGCAGCAATCTCTGTCGACGTCACGGTGGACGAGCAAAGCCGCATCGCCCGGCGCCTTTTGGCTCAGATCGGAGGAAGCAACGTCAACGAAATCGTCGAGCACAGCGGCGCGAGAGACCTGTTGGCCGCGAATGGCTGGGTCGGGCAGACGCCGGGCAAATACGCGCAGTACGTCAAGCAATACCTGGACAACTGCCGAACGGCGCAGGTTCCCGTGCCTGACGCGATATCCAGCGGAGGGCACTGGTCCAGCCCCTTCGATCTCGCAGCCGATGCAGGCAAATACTTCTTCGGCAAGGACATAAAGAAGAAATTGACGCTTTGGAAATACGACGCGGGCAGTCAGGGCATGTGCGTGACCTTGCTGCGCGAGGCGTATCCGGACGAGCATGGAAATCAACCCGTCCCGCTGATTGGAACGATCTGTACGGATGCAGGCCGAAAATATGCCTGTTTCTTTGACAATATAGTTTACGGAAAAGATGGAAGTACCCAGCGCATCGACGAAGCGACGATGCTTTCAACCAGCTTTGACCAACTTGCACATCCAGCCGATTACGATGATGATTGCAACCTGTGCCATCTTGGAGACAATCCGCTCATCGTCCATCCAGGAATGCGCTTGGGCGAAATTCTCAATCCGAATGCCGACAAGACAAATAGCGATCAGTTCGCATTCGTCGAGTTCGGCGCGCCGCTGCTGAGTTGGATCAACCCGGCGCCTGTGGATTCGACCGGAGAAGGCGGCGCCTGCATGAGGTGCCACGATATTCCACGTACGCGCACTTCCTACTGTTCGACGGTCCTTGGCAACGCCGCCAACGACACCATGCCACCAAGCTGGCATCACGGAGAGAACGATGAATTCTGGCCCGACAAAGATGGCTGCTTTTCGGACTCCGTGAGCGGCCTGAAAAAGTACTTTGCGAGCATGCGAAGATTGAAGTCGGTATGCGACGGAGTTCCAGAGAAATCCTGCCCCGAGAAATAGAGCCTGGTGGGGATTTCGGCGCAATCGAAATCGATTTTCCTAGGGGTTGCGTACTCGCCCGTCACAGGCAGTCCCCTACCTGGCCACCACGGCGAGATTTCGGTCTCGCAGCGAGGGGTCAGATGGGCAGGGGCCTAAGCCCTATCGTGGAGATCAGATCGCCTGCTTCGTTGGGAAAACCGGATCTCGTCAATTTCCAAGGTCCTTGGGTCGCCCCATCGGGACAGCGCGGGCGATGATCGAGGCCGGATTGCCTGATCTTGATGGGAATCAGGTATCGCCTCCTGCCCGCCCGTTGTGCCTTCGCCGATCGTGGCAACTCGGCAAAGGTCGCGCCCGGCCGTGTGAGGTGGGCTTCACTTCGTGGCGGAGTGCCTCGCCGACGGCACGGATGTGGTGGGACAAAAAACATTGAAAGACATCGGAGCAGATTTGAATGCCGCGCGATCCCACCGATCGATAACCGTTTATTTTCCTTGTTTTGCAAACATCCTCCGGTTCACCAAAGTCTTTTAATATTAATTGCTTATGGCCAATTTCGCCAATCGAGCTTCACTGTGCCCCAGCACTCTCAGAATGATTGTTCTCATGAAGACGATCCGGGAGCGGGGAGGGCGATCTCTGCCTGCTTCATCTATCTTCGATTCTTGCTGCTGTTCGCCAGTCAGTCTCTGTATGGCCGCACATAGCGCAGCTATTTCAAGTCTGGAAAGCCCATTGCTCAATGCGTGCGGCAAAGGGCGGTAACGACCTACTAATGGGATAGTTTGGAGCGCCTGATCGAGAATGCCGAGGCGGCAAACGGGTGAAACGCCAGCATCCGACCCCGCAGCAGACTTTCGCGTACGGGGCCGTGTATGACCGCTCTGCGTCTCATTTCGGCCGGTGCGGCAAGTTTGCCGCTAGCTGAAAGCGGACATCGCCATCAGCACGCTGGGTGCGAAGCCGGAACGAGAGCTGGCCAACATATCTATTGATGGAGCGCCACGGCACTAGCTTCATTGTCGCAAAGATGCGCGCCGATAGCTACGTAATGCCATTATCCTGTTGCGGTTTGACGACGGGTGTTACCAAGCCCTACTTGTATGCAATAGCGACAACACCTTATTGATATCGAGAACCGATCAATGAAAATGGAGAGTTCCTGGCGATTCGATACACCCGGTCCCATGCCATCTGAAGCGGTGCGTGAGTTCGACACCCTCATCGGCAAGGTCGTGGCTCAAGGCAACCGCTGGCGAATGCTTGAACATTTCAAGGGATACTTCGGGGCATCGGGCAGCAGCTCTTCTGAGAGCTGGGCGGAATCCGACCTGAACAGTTTCATGTCGCAGACAGCAGAGAATGCGCCGCTGTTCATCGAAGCCTTTTACGAGGGGTGTGAGGCGCTGCGCGGCGACGACGGTATTGCTGTCCCTGATGTCGGCCGTATGAACCGCATTCTGAAGGAGCACGGCGTCGGATACGAAATCAGGCCGCCGGAGCTGGTGGCAGTCGGGTTCCATGAGCCGATCTCCGTCCCCGAGCGCTATCAGTCGCTCGATGAACAGGCGCAGGACATTGTGCAGCAATCGCTCCAGCAATCCGAGAAGCTGCTTGCCGAAGGACACCCCCGGCAGGCCGTCCAGGAAATCCTATGGCTGATGGAATCAGTCGTAACGGCTTTCAAAGGACTCAGCGCCGGCAATTCGACGATTGAAGAAAAATACTTCAACAAGATCGCGCAGGAACTCCGGGCCAAGAAGAAGGGACAAACGATAGAACAAGTTCTTACTTGGCTCACGACGCTGCATGGCTATCTTTCATCACCGACGGGCGGCGGCGTCAGGCATGGCGTTGACCTTAAGAGTGGCATCACGATCAACGCGGATGAGGGGCGACTCTATTGCAACCTGATCCGCAGCTACGTGACCTTCCTTATGGCCGAACACTACCGAATGAGCCGGGGCACCTAGGGACAACGCACGCAGCGCCCATTAACCGATCAATGCAGACCCGGGAATTCTTGCAAGGCAGGTCGAATTTTGCTGACCAGCATTTCGCTTGCCCAGGATGCAACTTGTGGGTTGCCGCCCTCTACCAGCGCAAGAAGCGCAACTTCGATGCGCGCCAACAAGGGGAATGACTTGCGCTCGATAGCTTCATCGATCCAGTCCTCCACGCCGGCATGGTCGCGGCGCAGGAACGTATGGATTGAATAGGTGATCGGTTCGACGATGCCCGCATTGTGACAGACGATCGATCCATGCCCCTCGATATGGTGCATGAGAACCCCGCTCATGTCCTCCTGCAAAACAGGCCGGCGCAGAGCCATGGGCGCTGTACCGATCTCAGTAAGAAGCATGGGATCAGCGCGGCTAGCTACCGTGCCGTCCGGGGTCTGCGCCACAAATGGATATCCCGCCAAGTGCGCAAGGATCATCCAACTATCCATATCAGCGTACATCTCGCCGTCCGCAAATTCCTCCGCGGCAAAAACCTCCTGGACTGCACCGGTTTCCACCATGACCTGACCATCCTCACGGACAGTGAACTCGATGCGGCCTGAGCCTGGCACATTCATGGCAAACTTCATCCCCGGCCTTAACTTCTCGGCGCGGGGCTTAACGCTCAGCATCTCTGTGATGAAGTTCATAGGTATCGACCCGCCAATGGTTACAAAATCGAACAGCGCTTGCGCGCCAATTATGTCCCCCAGCGGCAATCGCGCGCACGCGGCAATGAACCACGCGGCGGCGCTTGGCGGGTTGGCTATTCGCGATTTCAGGTCATGAGCCAAATGGAAAGCCAGTTCCGAAGCCAGCAGTTCAGGAAGACGAGCGACAATCACCATATCTTGGTCTTCGTTCACGCTCTCCTTGGCAAATCCCCTACTTATGAGTTCCTTCAGCTCCCTGGTGTCGATGTGGTCTTTTAGTGTCTTGCGGCGGATGACGAACGTCTCCATCGACTGCAGTACGGTTGCCGGCAGCCGGCTGTTGTCCGCCGTGTCCACCATCACGGCCTCGGCGAGTGCCCGGTAGCTATGACGAATGACGCTGTTTTCATCAAAGCGCTCCCGGGCACGATTCAGCAACTCCACCCCCAATAGGGGCGGCAGGGCTGCGGCCAACGCTTCATTCGCATATTGCGGCGAAGTCGTAATATCAGCGCCCAGAGAGCGCAGTACCCATGGAATTCTATATTCGATTGCCGACTGTCCGCCCTGCATGATCCCGATGCGGTGGTCTGACAAAAGATTGACGGCTTGGCCGAACTCCGATGCTGCCAGAACGTCCAGTGTTACGACAGTTGAGCGCCTTCCTATCTTGGTGGCTTTTCGTCCTGTCTCGTTCATGGTCAGACGGGTGGTGACTGTATCATCCACCCCGATAACGAGCCGGAGATTACTGCCATACCGATCGCCGGACAGCTCTTCGATATCTCTTCTGACTTCGTCGCGCGCCGTCCCTAAACCGTCGATCGCCAGCACAAGTGCCGGGCCATCCTGCTTGGAAAGGCTGGCAAGCCAGTTTCGCGTATCGTTAGCAGAGACGTGCCAGCCCAAGGCATCCCCAAGGATTGCGGAAATCATGGAAATTATCCCTCCACCATGGCTGTCCGCCTCTACGAAGAGAACAGCCATGTCATCAACGGAGAACTGGCTCAGAGCGACCTCGCGCAGAACATTGCTTTTGCCCGCCAGCGGTGCGCCCTCGACAATGGTAATCCGTTTCCTTGCACGGACATTGTCCAGTACCTCGGCTGTCGCAGAGCGGGGAATGAGAAACCCCTCTACAAAAGGCTTCTCAAATTCGTCCCAGCGCCCAGTCATGTCAGCAAGCGTAGTGTCGGTAGCAGCGCGAACGGCGCTCATCCACACGCGGGAGCTAGGCCCCATCAGTACCTCGACCGCCCGCTGCAGGTCGGAAGCGGCGAGCATGCCGGCGGCAGAGAACAGCTTTCCGAGCGCAACTTCCGATGGCGTACCCGGCTGCCATTCTTTGGCGGCATGTGTTTCGATTAAGGTAAGGTCCACGCCGTTCGTGATGACGACGAGAGGAGGACGCGGGTCAACCATCCGCGCATATGACAGCCCCTGATCCGTGTCGTCTTGGGTAAGCGGAAGCCCCTCCCTCTTTAATTCCAGAACAGCCAGCGGCGTCGAACCGTGAAACACGAGTATGTCGGCGCGCGCCTGCGCTTGTGAAGCCGCCGCGCCGTCCACCTCGACAATCTTATGGCCGAACTTGAACGTGAATTTTAATTGATGTTTCAGGCTGCCAGGGGGCAGCCATGGGAAGGCCAAGAGAAGCACAGCGTGAATCCGCGCCTCCAGATCGGCTTCGGTCGGCGCGGTGGTCACCGGCACTAAGGTCAAGGACGCTCCTGACGATTGAAGTGTATGCGTGTTGCGATAGTCCCAGATACCGCACCAATAGGTCAAGCTAACGGCTTGATCTGTATTTCCCGAGGGCGCGGCCGCGCCGCGCAATCGCTTCGTGCAACGGCTGCCGTTCCGCACAATTCACGACGTGTGGCACTCATGCTCGACCGACGCCAGGAAAGGCGCGAGCACAGCCGGTGCGCCGCTGTCATCGTGTGCGGGCATCCTTGAGGATGTCGGTCTTAGCGGCAAGCCGTGTGCGTCTCGCACGGTTCTGCGGCTCACATCGCCGGAAACGCACGCTTGAGGCCTTTACCGGTGCACGGCGTGCTCCGCCACAGGTAGTCTTGGTAACGCGGCACCAATCGTCCGCTGTTGCCGACATGCGCGGGACTGCGGTTTATGTGCCGTTTTTTTGGGACCGACCGGTTGCTTGGGTGCCCCATTTTTCCGGTGGTCAAGAAGCCGGTGAGTTGGAAGGACAAATACTGGCAGCCGGTCCGGCCCCTATTGCAATCGGCTGTCGATCCACTGGTTATGCGCATCAACGCGCATCTCGATTCCGCGCGTACAATTCTGATCTCCAGCCGAGGTAATGCCGACCAAGATAAGGTCGCCGCTCTTCTGCTCACGCAGAAAGGCTGGGCCGCCTGAATCGCCGCTACAGGTGTTTGATGCCTGCCCCTTGAAGTAGAAATTGAAGGTGTCCAGGTCCGAATAACGCCATGTCGCTTCCCGCTTGACGCCGGCGCCAGATCCCTTTCCGCCTTTCATAACCTTGAGGCCAAAGCCGACAAAGGTAAGCTCGGCGGAATAGCTCTTCTTGATATCGGACCAGGTCGGGTTGAGTTTGTGTAGCGCGGCATTGGGAGCGCCGATGTCCGCGGCGGTGTACATGAGGCCGATGTCATGCTGGATTGAGTTCTTGGTGCGCTTGTATTGGATGCCCATTTCGCCCTTCGGAAAGGCCGCGTCGACTACCTGTTTCAGGGCGCCAGGCTCGAAGATGCTATTGCCAAGAAACAGCTGAACCTTGCCTTCAGCTATCGCGGTTTCGTAGCCGTCGATGCAATGCGCCGCAGTCAACACCGTGCGTTTGCCGACCACCACGCCCGAGCAATGGATCCTGCCGTCAAGCAGAATACCGACGACGGAATCGTACAGGCCGTCCGCCACCGGCGTTCCGCCAAGAATGTACGGATCGAGCGGCTCTTCGGACGCAATGATCGCATTGGGGGTAACGCTGACCTTGACGGCCGACGAATGCTCAGCTCGGCTCTCGCAACAACCGCCGGCATTGCTTGCCGCCACGTGAGTGCCGACCGTCAGGAAGTAGACGTCCCCTTCCTTGGGCTCCACGTTCAACGCAGCCGCGTGGCTTGAGTCGACCGAGGTGGTCGTGCCGTCCGGCGCCTTGAGCGCAATCGACAATTCGCCCGTGGCGCCGGTCGCGGCCACGGCTATCGTATAGGCGGAATGGTTGAGCTCTTTGCTGAACTCGATCTTGGTTACGCTGACGGCACCGCCCTCGCTGCGCGCAGTTGTGTCGTGTCCGTCGATAAGAACGCATTGATCGTTCGGACCGCAGAAGCCGCACGTGCGGTAATGTCCGCCCGCAGCAAAGGCGGAGGCACGCAGCTCGACGAACATACCATCGGCGCTCTGATCGGAGTAGGAGACGCCGGCGTCGGCGGATGCCGTACTGATGCGCCCATAAGGGGTGCACATGCTCGCCATCGTCCCGTCGGCCCGTGTGCTAACCGGGCCGGTGCCGCTGGCGGTTTGCGGCTGGCCATCGGATACTGAGGAAAACGTAGTGTTCGTCGACGTCGACGAGATCGAAAAATCCGCGGCCAGAACGTAATTGGGGAGCATGGAGGCAAGCGCCGCCAGCGTCCAGAGGATCGTTTTGGGGGAGCGCATCACCGGCCTCCGCACGCACCGGATTCGGTGCAGGAAAATATTGTGATGCCGCCGCCGTCCTTGCCGATTTTGGCGGTCCCCGGCGCATTAAGCGTCGTCGTGTAGATGTTCTTGAACTTCAGGTTGATCGTGTTCTCGCGGTAGCCGGTAGAAGTCTGTTCGCCAGTCACGGTGGCGCCCAGACCGACGCCAGCCAAGGCCGTGTTGGCGACGTCTACGGTGAGCTTCTGCGAGCCGCCCTGGGTGGCGTTTGCCGTCACCTTCAATGTCGCGTTGACCTCGTCGATGAGAAGGCCTGCCCGCATATGATTTTGATCGAGTTCCTGCTTCAACACGACCAAACTCTTGCCGATCTCGCGCGTCGCGTCGACCAGCGTTATGTTGCTAGGTTTCGACACGTCGACGGGGGTGTAGGCTGCGCAGGAACACAGGCCAAGCAGCGAGGCTGCACCAACACAAACATTGGTTATCTTGGAAAATACGCGGAACGATATTGGCATTTTTCTTCTCCTTGGTTTGTTCATGACAGAGCCGGCTAGTTCTGCGAGACACCCAGCATCCCGCTGAGAAGACGCTAATCATCGGGTGCGACGATCGCGTCGATGGTGACGAGTTCGCCCTCGAGCGGAGCGGGTGTGATAGCGCCTGTCAGTGGGTCAGCGATGAAGGCGCCGGGGCTGGTCAATGCGGCGGGAAAATCCACGCCGCCGGCGCGAGGGCGCGGCACCCTCGCGGAGAGCCGTTCGGCGGCGTCGATCGTGGCCCCATCGAGGTTCCAACGATCGGATTTGAGTTGGCGCGACAGTTCCGCATCGCAGGTCTCGATATCGCGCCCTGGGCAGGCGAGCGCCCAAACCTTCAACGCCGGACGCGTACGGCCGATCAGCGCGGCGGTGGGTGGCGGCTTGTCTGTTTCGACCAGCGAGCAAACGACCATGCTCACCTTGTTGCCTTCGACGATGTCGTAGTCGGCAATCTCCGGTTTCCCGAAACCCGGCAGCTTTGCCTCGATCGCTGCGCGCCCGATGGCTTCCAGCGCCGCCTGGAGCAGCTTCTGTCCAGGCTGTGCCTCGCCGGGTTTCGTCTGCTCGAGCTCTTCCCTGGTGAGCGGTTGCGACACCACGCACCATTGGCGACCTTGCGGAAGCATGGCCTCCACAACGTTGTCTGCCGCTGCCGGGAGTGATTGGCAGACCAGTGTCGCTGAGATTAGCGCCGGCCACGCGAGGGTCCAATCAAGCTTAGCCATAGCAAATCACCTGCCCTACGTTGATGACGGACTCTGCGATCTGACCGACGGTCTGGAGCAAGCCCGCCACGAACAGGGTCTGGGCCGGCTCAAGAGACGCTGAAATGAAGGCATTGATGATGTTGTCGGCGTCGCGAAAGTTGCTAACGATCTGTGGCGAGTAGCCGCCCACGACGAATGGTGGGGGTTGCATGATCGCTACCCCGCGGTTGCAGGCCTTGATCTCGTCTTGCTTGAGCAGGACGATCGGATTGCTAAGAAACAGGGTCGCTCCGGCCGCTCGCACCGCCAGCTTGATGTCGTATTTGAAGTTGACCTCTGGGGTGCTCCAAGACCATTTGCACTTTTTCGGTGGAAAGCCGCAGATGCCCCACGTCCAGCCCGATTGCTCTGGAATGACAACCCACTTCTTCGTCGGTCCGTGACACTCGCGTCCCGAAGTCGTGTGAAAAGCAAGGCCGAATGGGCCGGTAGAGCCGGAAGCCGAGAAGTTCCCCTTGTCTGCTGTCAGATTTAGGCTGGTCGGCCCAAGCCCGTAGTTGTACTCGACCGGGACCTTCAATTTATTGCCGTCATCGCATTCGAATCCCATGTCCAGATCGCCGGATTTCGAACCAGTGAAAGCGCCGAGCGATATGTGGCCGTTGCCGGATAGCTGGTCAGCGCGGCCCTCGGCATTGAGCTCGACGGCAAAGTGTGGGCGGTTGTTTTGCTGGGCATCCAGCTTGCCGTCAGCGGCGATGCGCGCTGCCGTCAGATGGACGAACTCGCCATCATTCGCCCCGAGCCGTTCGATCCGGCGTGCGTTCAGGCTGATGCTTGCATCGAGCGCCCGCATGTCCTTGCCGAAACGGATATCACCGTTGGCGACTGCAAGGCTGAAATCGTCGATGAGGAGATATTCAAGCGATAGGCTATCTTTGTAGTCGACCCTCGCCGCGCGTGCCTGGCCGACGGAGAGCGGCGAAACAACGGTGGAGGAATAGCTCACCTCGGTCGGGCTGTCAGGATTGGCTGGCTTGTAGAGGCGGCTAGCCCCGGCCTTCAGATTGACCAATCGGGCCATCGCGATCTCCACGGTCGCAGATCGTGCTATCGACACCTCGAACAGATCGAAACGGACGTCGGGATCAACTAGGTGGGTGCCATCAAGGTCGATCTCCGCGCCGGGCTCCAGGAAATGGAAGTGCGTGTCTTCAGCCACGAGCTCGGCGCGTGCGATCAACACCCGGCCCGTCGCCAGGTCGAACAGAAGGTCGGCACCTGCGCGGGTTTTCAACCGCAGGCTCGCTTTGGCCTTCTTGCCATCCTCGCCGATTTTTAGGATGGGCTCGCCGACGATCATGGCGCCGACGCTGGTCTCGAGGAAACCGTTGCTGGCCTTGCCAATCGTCAGGTCGGTGGCGCTTGCAATCGCCAGGTCGGCCGTCGACAAGGTGGGCACGACGCCGGCAATCACCGGTTCAAGGAACGCCGTGGCGCCTAATGCAAGTTCGAAGTCGCCCACTTTGACGGACAGATGGCTCGCCTCGATATCCGCAAGCGGGACCCGGAGCAGCCCCTTGAGCCGGAAAGCTTTGAGGGCGCCGGTAAGCGAGACGCGGTGGTCGTCTGTCAGAAACTTCACCGCACCTGAGGCCGGGGGGATCGCGAAACTGACCGGAAATTCAAGGGTAGGCGCGGTGGCATTGGCACTCATCACACTTTCTGCGAACGCCATGCTTTGGTTCGCTTCGACCTGCATTTTGCCGAACAGCAATGCGGCCGTGTCGAGCTTGCCGCTGACCTTGATGAGATCGGCTGCGCGTGCAATGCGCACATCGGCCGTGCCCGGTGCATCGGTCAGCATGCTCAGGATGCTTGACACGGGCGAGGCGAAACGCAGATCAGCCTGAAAGCCAGTCGCCGCAATGCTGTCGACGGTTCCAGCCACGGCGCCCTGAAGCAGGCTTTCCTTGGACGGACTGGCAATGCCACCCCGGTCGGTAGCGAACTTCAGTGTATGGAATGCGAAATCGCTGGCAGCAAAGCCATGATCGGACTGCGCGATTGCCGCGGTGACCCGGGCGACGTCAAAAGTGGGCCGGTCGGCGCTGAAGCTGGCAGCATTGCCACGCATGCCAGCTTCGCCGGATGCGCCCGCAACTTCGACGAGGTCGACGGTGGCCGCACCAGCAACCGCCGTGATCCGCACGGACCGCGCGCTCATCTTGAAATTGCTAAGGAAGATGTCATCCAGTGCGAGCGAATTGCCCTCAAGGGCGATTGGCTTGGACGCGAGTTGACCCTTCCACAGGCAGCCCTGTCTGGCTTTGAGGTCAAGGCGATAGACGATGTTTTCGGTGCCCGGGTGGGCGGAGGCCAAAGTAAGGTCGGCAATGTCGCTGCCATCCACCGTCAACCGAGCGTGTTCAATCGTGCGGTTCCAGGCCTCGATCTCGAGTTCCCCGGAGACGCCGGAAGGATCAATCAAAATAGGCTTGCTGTTGGCAATCCACAGCTTCGATCCAGCCAGATCGGACGTACCGCCGCTAACCGGTACGACGCCGGACTCAATGCGTCCAAGTTTTGCTTGGAAGGCGCCTGCATCGATATAGTAGCGGTTGGTGCCTGTGTTGGCTTCGAAAATCCAGCCGCCGACGTTAAGCTGCTCGACTTGGCCGGCTAGGAACGCCGGCCGTCCAGCTGCCGCCTCGTGGCCGGCTAGGGCGTGACACGATTCGACCGGACCAGACATTTGCGGCTTCGCCGCGAAGACAACAAGGAACCTGTCGCGGCCTCTCTGGCTAGACGGCTTCAGAACTATGCGTGTCCATTTGCCGTCAGCCATATAAATCGTCTGGTGGCTGTCTGCCTGCGTGGTGGCACCGTCGATGCAGAAGTCACCGATGACAATTCCTGCCGCGCCAGTCGGCGTTACGGCGAGGAAGATGAAGAGAAGCAATGTGAGGACGCGCATTTGAACCACCTGTGCCTCGACCGCGTTTCAAGATCGCAAGGCAAGCCGGTTCGCTTGGGAGGATGCCAGCGCGACGGAAGGAGCCGTTGTGCTGAGGACGAACCGGCATTGGATGCCTTGGCCGCAGCCCGCCGTTCGCTTGCGGGTTGCTGACAGAGCGCGTTGTCTCACCAGTGGCGTGACACGGGCGTTACAGGCGGTTTGAATGCAAGGGGGCCGCCAGCGGCGAAAGCGAATTTCCTTCGTCCAGTGCTCGCCAATCGTTCGCTGTTGCGAACGGGCGCAGGACTGCGCTTATCCGCTATTTCTTCTTTGGGGCGCACCGATCCGTTGCCCGGGAAAAAAGCGAGACAGGCATTCGCTCCACAAATGAGGAACGTGCTGCCTCCACACGCGGTGGTCACCTATAAGGTCGTTCATGTGGGCTCCGCAGTAAAGCTGCGCCTGCATCACATGGAAACCCTGGACTTGGAGAAGGTATGGATGATGGTGAAAAAGGCTTAGGCTAGGGCTAGACTACACAGGCGCACTCTTGAATGCCGTTTCTTATTTCCAGGTGAATTGCGTTTTCGAACGCGTGCAAGCAATCTCCGCCCGCTATGGTCACGGTGCATCTGATTCCCGGAGATATCCGCGAAACACACGAGATCCAAGAGTGGCGCAACGCCGCTGGCGGGATTTCGACCGCGCATCCGAACGAGTGGGCAGATCTTATCGGGGTGCCCGACGATAACTGCAAGCGGACGTGGGCGACCTATGCGAAGCACAGCGCTTCGCGATCGCCTGCTGCGGAATAGCCAATGGCGAGCGTCGTTGGTTCCGCCCTAAAGGAGCGAGAAGGCGTTATTGCCGCCGACACGATCTTTACGAAGCAATTCCGCTGGCTCTTTCGAGAGCAAAAGGTTCTGGATTTCGGGGTCGATGCCGAAGTCGAGATTACTGAAGACGATATGCCCACTGGCAAACTCATCGCGCTTCAAATCAAGAGCGGCACCTCGTTCTTCAAGCGGGAAATCAAAGAAGGGTACGTGTTTTACGGAGAAATGCGCCACTTAAAATATTGGACGAACCACGTCCTACCCATGTTTCTCATTCTCCATAACCCGGAAACCGGCGTTACCCTTTACCAGCGAATTGAAGAGCGCCTTTGCAAGGTAACAGATAAAGGGTGGAGCATTGTCGTTCCCCGCGACAACGCGCTCAATGCCAGCGCCGCGGGGGACCTTGCAGCTGGCCCCGACCTAGACGAAGAAGGCCAGCTGCGTCTCCGCTTCAGCCTGGACGCGCCCCTGATGGAGCGCTTTGTTGGCGCCGATGCCAAGATGATCTGGGAATACTGGTTCAATAAAAGCCTGAGCCTCCGCAACGCCCGCTTCATCTTTGAGGACGAAGAGCCGATAAAAGTGGGAGGCTGGTATCCTACTGATGACATTGGCCTCGCCATGCAGAATCTATTCCCCTGGCTCACCTATCAATACGAGGACGATTCTACCAAATGGGATGTTTCCGGCGAAGCTGACATCTTTACCCTCCTGGTTTCTTTGAGGCCGGAAGCTAAGGCGTATCTGGAAGCCGAGAGATTCTTTCGAGAGGGTATTACCGACGAAACGCCCGACCAGCCCGTCCGCGACGACGAGGAGGATGATGGTTGGATTTACCGCATTCGCGACGACGACTGACTATCCCTTTTTCGCCTGCTCAAAAAATTTGCGCATTACGTCGGCGGGAGTTTGCGGAAGCTCTATTCGGCTTTTGACAGTGGCTTTCGTCACAAGGATTTCCATTTGAGGCGCCTCGGCCGGCGGGCCATCCCAATAGCGTGCTGCAGTGGCGTCTTCGAGTGGCTTACCCTCCTTCACGGCATCTTTAAGCACTGTGTAGTGTCGCAGGTCGCCAGCGTGAATGAAATCCACCTCATCGTATTTCATTGTGTAGAGATATTTTCTCGGGTCAGAAGTTTTGCCACGAAACTCCCAAAGGTATTTTGCTACCCGCAAGTCCTGCCACAGATACAGCGCGCCCTTTCTCAGAGCCTCACCCTCCTCGTGTGCAGCTCTTAGAAACAGCTCGGCCTTTTTCTCGATTTCGGTCAAACCATCCATGTTATCGCGGCCAGACACAACGATCCGGCCATCTTCATAGTCCTCGTTTGAATAGTGATACCCGATCGGCACGTACAACCCCCACCTGCGCCCGACAGAAAATGCAGGTCGGGCTTATGGTAATGGAGCTTTCTGGCGTTCGTAAGCGTCTGCGGGCACATTTCCCCGCTTAACTTCACCTAGGTCGGCATTCTCTTGCCAGTGATCCTGAAGCTGCCAAGCCGGCCCCTAGGCTGCCGAGCAACAATGCGCCGCCCCTTGGCCATTCAGCGCCGTTCGCTTCTGCCCAAAAGCTGCGGTCGGTTCATCTCGCTCGTAACCACGTCCGTGAATGTGTACGAATGGGGCAGGTCGGACTCAGCCGTCCGCCGGGATTCCGGCTAAATTCTAGCGGATTGCAAGGAGGCGCCCGTTGATAGAAGGAGGTATCTACGTCGACGATTCCGGAAATCCTGGTGTCGATTCGGGGTCGGAATTCCTGCCCTCCTCGCGAAAATCTTGGACCGCCGTGATCGTGCCGTCGGCGATCGCCGGCGTCGTTCAGGGCGCCATGGATATCTTCCTGACGGGCGTACGGGACGAGTTTGGCGCCGGGGAATTGCACTTCACCAATATCTACAGCGGCGAGGGGCCGTGGAAGTCGGTCAACCCCCATAGGCGCGCGGAGATGATCGGCATCATGGCAGATCTCATGGATCGGCTCAGCCTCCCCATCGTGCACCAGACTGTCAGCGACTTTACACTTCTTGATCATCCGGATCTTGTGCGCTCCCTTGAAGGCAAGCGTGTCGGCGGCTGGAATCTAGAAGACATCTCCCACTTCGGACTCTTGCTGCTTTGCTCCCAGGTTTCGATGCAAATCCGCACCATGAAGGACGATAGCCCCCAGGCCTTCGAACTTCCTCTCCCCCTCTACGTCGACGAGGGGGTCATGACTGCGGGCCGCGATCGCAAGTTGCCAAACTGGTCGGACGTAATCGAGGGGCCGCAGGCGTGCTTCCGCAGATCTGCAGATGTCCCAGGCATACAGCTGGCCGACTTCGCTGCCTTCATCCTCACCCGGTCGCAATGGATCGCGGTCAATAGGAACCCGGGGCCAATGTTCGGCAGGGCCGATGAGCTAATTCTCCGCGCCGCAGCGAGACTTAACATCCTGAATCTGTCAATGCGTTGGGCGACGCCGGGTGAGCTTGAACGTGGAAACTATGAGGACTGGCTTTCGGCCGATAGGGTTGCGAAGGGTCTCCCGCCACGGCCTTTCGACGGCAAGTGAATGCACCTGACTGGCATCTGCTAGCGTTCGATCCGACGGACTGTGGCGAGCGAAAACGGAACAAAGTTGAACCGCCTTCGGCGAGGATGGGGGTAGCACGGACAAGGATAGACGCGGCTGGCGCACAAGCGAAGCGGGAGCCGCACGCTTCTCCGATCCGTCGCGCCGGGGATCTTCGCCCGTGTGTGCCGAAAACTCTGGCAGCGGGTTCGGCCGGGCGAATGTGAGATAGAGTACGTCCGCTGCAAGGGGGCACGCAACGTTGAAAGGCTAGCTGAAAATTGGAGTATCCCAATCGATTTCTGAGAAAACTCGGTTTGCGATGAAGTTCATGAGGGCGATACCGGCCGGCAAGAATCGTGCTGTTCGATCGTAGGTGAAAGGTGCAGGCATCTGGTGCTTGTTGCCGTGAGCGGCGTTGTTGCGGAGTTGAGCGTAGCTACGCGAGAGGAGCCAGTCCCAAGATGCTATTGGCTCGTCGTCGCAATCCCAACCAAGGCGACCGTCGTGCTTTATGACGAGGTATTGCGGCGCCGCTTGAGCGAAAATCTCGAAACCGGAACTGGCAAAGTCGAACGAGTGAAAAGGGAAATTTGCTTCGACGCGTTGCGCCACTCGTGTCCAATTGACGCCGGAGATGACGATGAGCCCACCAACGGCGTTTGTATGGGCTAACGATGTGTCTCGATTGACTAAGAAGAACTCAAACTTCGAGGCCTTCAACATGAAGTCGGCAATGTCTTTCTCTTCCATCGCAATCTCCGTTGACTAGAAAGCCTCATTGTAACCGAGCCCTGCAAGCGTGCCGAACTAGATCAACGCGCCAGGCGCGCCGCCGGACATCATCGAAGAGAGTGGCCCAGCATCATGGTCGCCGAGCGCGTCGGCCCATACTAGGTCAGTTTTCAGAAGGGGATACGCTCGTCCTGGCGGAAGGAACTGAGACCCGATGCCATAGCGGGCCTGCGGCGTTTGTCCGGCTTCAGGGCTGCTGTTTGTGGGTTGCGGAGGGCAGCCAGTTCCAGCTTGATGAAAGCCACCAACCGTCGTTAAGGCCGATCGACTTCAATTCCTACCGATCGCAATCGTGCCGCTGCGGCATCCAACACCGAGTCGTCAAACCTTTCAGGATGTCGCAGGGCGACCGCTTCGAAAGTCAGCTCGGCCATTTGGCGTTCGATGAGCATGAAGAAACCCTCCGATGGTTTCGCGCCAAGGATCAGATCCTTGATGGTCTCTAACTCGCCCACTCGGGCGATCTTTGGACGTGTTCGCCCCAACCGTGTCGTTCTTTCGCGTTCGCCCGTAAGGGTGCCTTCCAACGCGTGGATGCTTCGCCATACATCATGCTCAAATGTGCCCGGCTTTTCCGATGGAAGGATTTCATAGAGACGCAAATCAACTGCGCGGGCAACAGCCTGCTCACCTTTTCGACGGGCATTTGCAGCGATTTGCCTGAGGCTCTTCGGATCAACGCACCCCTCTATCATCTTCATGGCGCGTGCGGCGGCAATATAGGTCATGGTCTTGCTTTCTGCTCATGCGACGGGGAGAGATTGAACAAACCGGGCCAATCGGTCGGCTTCCCGGTCTGTCAGATCGTCGGGCAGATCGATTCTAATCTGAAGGCCGGGGCGGAGATGGAAGCTGTGTTGGAGCAGACCCGCCTCATTCGCAGGAGCCTCGGCCAACTGATCCGGGTTTTCCAGGCGATCGATTGCAGTAGCGATCCGCTCAACATGCTGAGTGCCAACGTTTGCATTCCTGTTCATCAGGTTATGCAAGATTGTTCCACTAAAACCAAGTTTGCCACCCAAAGCGGCATAAGCCATCCCGGTTCTTTGTTTGACCGCCACAAGGCGTTGGATCGTTTGCGGCGTCAGCGGTCCATTGGGGAATTGCTGGTATGGTAGGGTCAAAAGCAGCCATTTGGTTTTCCCACGGCCCGGCTCATCCGGGGATGAAGGCCGTGTAATAAGTTTTGTCAATTATTGATCAGTGATAATTAGTGATGTGTTCAATCCTATTAGACTGGAACGACCTGCAAGATCGCCAGAGGGTTGCGATGCTATTTGAGCCAATGAATCGCCAAGCGGACAGTGGCAAGTGAAGTCGTCAGCGGAACGACAGCTTGTTGGCGTCTTGATCCCGAAAACGGACGAGCTGCTTACGGCCCCAGAGCAGCCAGTCTGCAATGCGCCTCATTTCGGTCGTTTCGAAGGCTCCACTCCTCTGCCAAAAGCGGACGTCTGGGGCCGATGCCGGACATCCAATGACGCCGCCGCGCGTGGTCGCTGCTTCGCGCCTCTATCATGACCCTTCTGCAATTGGTCGGAGGCCTCTTAAGTTCACATCAATTACATCAAGGTTGGCGGCGTGCATGGAAAGACCGTCGCCTGGCCCGGCGGGGCTGCGGCCTCTTTCAAAGCTCGGCCGTTGGGGTAAATCCAGGCTAGGCTAGGTCGCTAGGATCGAGTGCGGTATTCGATGCCAATAGCAGGGTAGACTATTCGCCGAGGCATGATGCCACCGAAGCGATGACCTTCGTTTGTGATAACCCATGGAACCATTGCAGTAGGCTTGGAGATCCGAAACCCAGGTAGGCTCTCGAAACCCTGCGTGTTTTCGAGGTGGGCATAGACTGCGAATTTGATGATGTCTTCTATTTCGAGGTAGTAGCCAGGACGAGAGCGAACACGTTCAAAGGCAATCCGACCGCATGAAACCATGGTGTCGCCGCGACGCTTCACGATGTCAAAGTGGTCGTGAGTATTGATCAGTCTTCCCTTGAACGAGATAGCCTTCCCAATATAGGCGATCCGCGCCCTGCCTTGCTGTCGCCAGTGTTTGCGTGTGAATGCATATACCCCGCCGTGGCCGGCCCATCCTACCGGAACAGGGAAGGATCGGTCATCGGGATGCCAGACGAGTGGTTCGGACCATGTGATCGTAGCAAGTCGGTAGTACGCACGGCCCGCATAGCCCGTGACGTCTCGGAAGTCCGCTCCCAGATCCAGCAGCTTCACACGTCCCCCCACATTGACTGAATCAGTGAATCCGCCCGCACTTTAGCAGGAGAACGCCGGGTTGCTACCGGCGGAAGGAAATATACACTTTGATGCCTGCATCGCGGTTTAGCCATACCTAGATTGACCAAGCTCGAGACGATTACTGAGTCCAGCCGCCGCCAACTCACCAGCGGTAAACGGCAGCTATCGGATCCTCGATGCTCGAATCCGGACTGTCTGGAGACGGCCCCAATCGAGACGCTCCTTGCTCGTCCAAGAACGTCGTTAATGGTGCTAGCGCAAATTTCCGATGAGAGACTGAAACACCGTCACGATCCTTCTTCGCGAGATAGGGCAAGTGAGACGTTCATCGGGCGAAATGCAGCGGTGTAGGTGGGACAAGAACATCGAAAAACATTGGAGCAGATTTGAATGCTTTGCTGTCCCACTAGTTCCTAACTGCTTGATTTAGCTCCTTTTCCAAACATCCTCCGGGCCCACCAAAATTGTTTAATATCAATTAGTTATGGTCAATTCCGCTTAGAAGTGGGCCAATCTAGATTCGCTATGTCCCAGGACTCAGGTGCATTGACTCAATCCATGAGCGGGGAAGGGCGAGTTATGCCTGCTCTTAAGTTCGATTGTCCTCCGTTCGTCAGTCAGGTTTGTGCAGCCATGTATAGTCCAGCTATTTCGAGGCTGGAAAGACCCTCGGGCGATGCGTGCGGCAAAAGGCGGTAACGACGTGCGAATGGGATGGTTGCCGCGACCGATCGAGCATGCCGCGACGGCAATTAAGCTGGTGTCGATACCAGCATCTGTGACTTCTGCTGAGCCGGAATTCGACCCGAAGACGACTGAGGTCGGCCGTGGCTTGGACGACCGCTTTGCGTTGCCAGTTCGGTCGTTGAGAAGTCCGCCGCAAGATTCTGAAAGCAGTCACCCGCGCGACTAGGTGCGGCGGCCCTTTTGCGCCACTAGCAGACATTGACAGGCGCGGCACACGTCTCTGAACTCGGTCACCGGGGCCACGAAGCCGATTACGCCTCACTCGGCGCCCGATCCACTTCGCAAGTGGGACATTCGAGCCTGCGAGCGGCTCATGGCCTCTACCATGTCGCGCAATGGGATCGGCTTCTGCAGCCTCACGACATCCGCCAGCTCGGCGGGGATCACTTCGGCGCGTCTCTGGTGACAAATGCGAACGGCACGTCGCGTTGACGCAGCAAATGCACGATCTCGAACTTCGGCCCGCCACCGCCGAGATTGAGCTCGAACACCGCGGACGTCGGCGTTTCTGTTTCAAGGAGGCGGCGCGTCGCGTCGGCGTTGAGCATGGGACATGCGGGCTCGATCCTTCTCAGGACCTCGTTGCCGATCGAGTGGCTTGCGCACTAGGCCAAAAAACGCTCATTTGAAGTGTCGGCGAGGAATGACAGTCGCGGTTGTACCTTGCAGCACGACTGTTGAAAGCGCGAGGCGGTCCCGTGGGCACTGATTCAGATCGCAGAACGCTGTCATTCGGCCCCTTTCACTTGGTTCCTACGCGGGAGCTACTCGTACGCGGGGATCAACCTGTGCGGATTGGTAGCCGCGCCTTGGGGATCCTCGTCGCAATGGCCGAACGTGCTGGCGAAGTAGTCAGCAAGAGGGAGCTGTTCGACATCGTTTGGCCCAACACGGCCATCGAGGAGAGTAGTCTCAGGGTCCATGTCGCTGCCCTGCGCAAAGCGCTCGGCGAAGGTGAAGGCGATAACCGCTACATCGCCACAATTCCTGGTCGTGGCTATCGCTTCGTTGCGCCAGTCGCAACATCTGGGCAACCGGCGCCGCGCCAAACAGACGCCGCCGCACGACCGCGAAGCGACGGGATAGTCGTCACCGGAATCCGCATCTTCGGCCGCGACGACTTCGTGGCCTCGCTGGACGCCCTTCTTTACGAACGGCGCTTGGTCACCGTGGTCGGTCCAGGAGGCATGGGGAAGACGTCCGTCGCACTCGCTGTCACGGAATGTGTCGCGCCGCGTTACTCCGACGGGGCATTTATCGTCGAACTCGCGCGCTTGGCTGACCCACGACTCGCCCCTACGGCGCTCGCCACGGCGCTGGGCAAGCCGGTGCGCTCCAAAGATGCGACCCCCGAGCTCCTCGAGTTCCTCCAGGACAAACATATGCTGGTCGTGCTCGATAATTGTGAGCATCTTATCGACGCGGCGGCTGAGCTGGCCGAACGGATCACCCAAAACACATCACAAGTCAGCGTCCTCGCCACAAGCCGCGAGCCCCTTCGGGCTCTCGGCGAGACGGTGGCACGATTGCCATCGCTCGGCTTCCCAACCCGGCTGCAAGGCCTCACAACGGTCGAGGCGCTCAGCTTTCCGGCCATGCAACTCTTTCTCGATCGTGCGAAGGCGACGCGAAGCGATTTCGAGCTCGACGATTCGACGGTGCCATTTGCCGCCGACATATGTCGTCGCCTCGACGGAATCCCACTTGCTATCGAGCTTGCCGCTGGCCGCGTCGACGCGTTTGGCACCCGCGAGCTTGCATCCCTGTTGGACGAACGATTTCGCGTGCTGAACCGCGGCAGGCGAACGGCTCTGCCGCGTCAGCAGACTTTGAGCGCAACCTTTGATTGGAGCTATGAACTGCTGTCGGAAAGCGAGCAGAGCGTCCTCAGGCGCCTCTCGGTGTTCGTCGGAGCCGTCTCGATGGAGCCCGCGCTTGCCGTAGCGGCGGGCAGCGGCCAATCCGAGTCCACGACAGCGGCCGTCATTGCAGGGCTGGTATCGAAGTCGCTGGTGGCGGCGGACACCACTGGACCGGCGACTCAATACAGGTTGCTCGAATCGACCCGAAGCTATGCTCGCGAGAAGCTGATCGAGGCAGGCGAGAGCCCCGCAGCGGCGCGTCGCCATGCCTCCTACTACGCCGCGCTACTTGATCGAGCGAATTCAGAGTTTCTCAGCAAGCCGCTAGCCGAGTGGATGGCCGAGTACAGCAGCTGCATCGACAACGTCCACGTTGCCATTGATTGGGCTCTATCGCCTGATGGCGACGGTGATGTCGGCGTGGCGCTGACTGCCAACGCCGTTCCGTTGTGGACTCGCCTGACGCTCCTTGAGGAATGCCGAACTCGCGTCGAACGCGCCCTTTCAGTCTTGAGTCCAGATGTCGCTCGCGGAGGCAAGCGCGAGATGCAGCTCTTTGCAGCATTTGCGGCGGCCTCGACCCTTACCAAGGGACCGGGACCGGAATCGGAACTAGCCTGGTCAGCGACGCTCCAGATCGCTGAGCGGATCGGCGACATCGATTATCAACTGCGCGCACTATGGGGCATTTGGATTGGCCATCACACCGGAGAGAGCCAGGCCAAGGCCCTCGAGGCGGCGCGCCAGTTCAGAGAGGTCGCAACGCTGTCGTCGGATGTTGCCGATCCCATCGTCGGCGATCGGATCATTGGAACGGTCCTCTGGGCTCAGGGAGAACTGCAGGCCGCTCGCAACACGATGGAACAGGTCCTTCGCTCATATGTGGCTCCGTCCGACCGTTCGCACCTGATCCGCTTCCAATTCGATCAACGGGTCACGGCCTATTCGGCACTGTCTCTGACGCTTTGGCTTCAGGGTTTTCCCGAGCAGGCAATGAAGATAGTCGAGACCAGTGCGCAACTGGCACAAAACCTTGCCCACGATCCTTCGATATTTCATGCGACCGCATTGTCGGGTTGCCGGGTAGCGCTGCTCGCGGGCGACAGGCCTTCCGCCGATAGGCTGCTTGCCTTGCTGCAGGGCGCGGTAGCGAGGCAGGTCAGCTACGGCGTCTGGATTCGAGCCTACCGAGGCGAGATCATGATCCGCGACGGCGATCCTGAAGCTGGTTCGCGTTTATTGGAGATGGCTCTGACTGAGCTCCCGAAAGCGGCCTTTCACGCGCACTACGCGTCGCTTCGGGCCGCCCTGGCGCAGGGCTTCCACGCGGCGGGCCGGGCTGACGAGGCGACGACGGTGATCGAGGATGCGCTCGCACTCGCCGAACGGTCGGGGGACGTCTGGTATCTTCCAGAGTTGCTGCGGATCAAAGGAGGGTTCCTGGCCGCGCGAGGGGCAGTCGATGCGGGCGAGGAGATTTTTCTGCTTTCGCTGGACTGGGCGCGGCGGCAAGGGGCGCTTGCATGGCAGCTCCGCACGGGCATCAGCCTGGCGCGTCTCTGGTCGGAACAGGGCAGGATCGACGCGGCGCACGCGTTGCTGTCTGAGCTGCGGGCGAGATTTACGGGGGGTTCGAGACGGTCGATCTTGTCGAAGCCGCACAGCTGCTCTCGCGGCTAGAAGACAGCCGACGGGGCGATACTGATGAGATTGAGACCGACAAGAGCGCCCGAGGGAAACTGCTGTAACCTGCCGCCTTCGGAGAGTCGGCCGAGATCGATGCCGGCCAGGCCCAGATGCGCGATCATCCTGCCGATCACCGCCTTGGCACGCGCATGGTCGCCAGAAAAGAAGATGACACGCCGTCCCGTCGCCGCCTCCGGGGGCATCAGTAGCAACTGAGGCGGCAGCGTGTTGAAGGCCTTTACGAGCCGTGCGCCGGGGACGAGGCGGGATACAATCTCGCTGGAGTTCCTCGCCAGGAAATCGGGGAGTGCGGCGGTAGGCATGTCGGGGTTCGTTGCATCGATCACGATCCTGCCGTCCCAATCGGGCACTTCCAGTAGCGCCACGGGAAGCTGGGACCATGGTACGGCGAGCACGACGATTTCCTCTTGCGCCGCCTCGGTCACGCTAGCGGCGACGGCCAGGTGCCCGAGTTCCCTTGCAAAATCCTGAAGGGTTGACCTTCCTCGTTTGTTGCTGACAACCGCCACCATACCGGCCCCCACTGCGAGGCGCGCGATGGCTGACCCGAGCCGCCCGCAGCCAATGATGCCGATCCTGGCATACTCGATATCGGCAAGACTGCTCGGACCTGGTCGGAGGGGCATGGGCTGGTTGGCTCGCGCACTACCTCCAGGATGATACATGGCGCTCCGTGAAGCGAGTGAATCGATGTGAACGCCGAAGCAGCTAGCGCAGCAATTTTTCACATCGATTCACTCGCCGGCTTAGCCCTTCCAACCTATCGTCCACCTACCGACCTGAAACGGTGCCCTCCACCGAGCGCTGGAGGCCAAGTCCACCTAAGACACGTAATGGAGGACACTGTGAGCAAAGGAAAAGTGCTTATTCTCGGGTCCAATGCGACCAGGATCGAGATCAAGGGTGGCCGGTGGGGCGCTACGGGACAGTACCTCAATGAGACGGTCGTTCCGGCAATGGCCGTCATCGATGCCGGCTATGAGGTCGTGCTCGCGACGCCGAATGGCGAAAAACCTGTTATCGACAGGGCTTCTGATGCGCCGGCGCATTTCGGCGGCGACAAGGCGGCGTACGATCGCGCCAAGGCCTTCTACGCCAACCATCCATCAATGACCCCGCGAATGCTCCGGTCGGTAATCGAAGAAGGGCTGGACAACTACGCCGGCGTATTCGCTCCGGGTGGGCAGGCCCCGGTCGTCGACCTCATGCAGGATCAGGACGTCGGTGATGTGCTGCGCCATTTCCATGAGAAGGCGAAGCCCACGGCCCTGCTTTGCCACGGGCCCATATCAGCGGTCGCCGCGATGCCCTACGCACGCGAGTTTCGCGCGGCTTTGATTGCCGAAGATCCGGACAAGGCGGCAGAGTGGGCCAAAGGCTGGCAGTATGCGGGCTACAAGATGACAATATTCTCTTCGACCGAAGAGAAGGTGATCGAGGACAACATCTTGCACGCGAAAATCTATTTCCACATGCCTTACGCGCTGACGCTCGCAGGCGCCAACGTGACCACAACTCCGGTCGATTTCGAGCCCTATGTGGTCGAGGATCGCGAACTGATCACGGGCCAGAACCCGCGTTCGGATCATCCGATAGGGGCAGCGCTGATCGCTGCGCTCGACCGCAAGCGCGAAGGCAAGCGCGCCGCCTGAGGTCCTGTGGGTCGGCCTCGGCGTCGACCCACTCTCTCGGAGAAAGAACTGAATCATGTCGACCGGCGTCAAGATCGTGGGAATCCTTACCGCTCGGCCAGGCAAGGCCGCGGAGCTCCGGCGGTTACTGTCCGCCACGCGGGTATCCAGCCGGGGGGAGCCCGGCAATCTGCGGTGGGACATCTGGCACGACCGGGCCAATTCGGACCGCTTCATACTGGACGAGCTCTACTTGGACGACACGGCGCTTACGGCCCATCGCGAGACGCCGCACTTCAAGGAGTATGCGCGCAAGATCGGCGATCTGGCAGAACGGACACCGATCGTTCTCGACCCGGTCGAGGTCACTTGAAACGCTAGGAGAACAGGACAATGAAACGTGCAATTACGGGATTGCTCGCAGCCATGATCGCAACTGCTTCCGCGCTCGCAGCCTCGGCTGCCGAAAAGGCTGTCTCAATCGTGCTCGTTCACGGTGCCTTCGTCGATGCCTCCGGGTGGCAGGCCGTCCATGACATCCTGTCTGCGGAGGGTTACGAGGTGCTGGCGGTGCAGAACCCGACTGTCACCCTTGAGGGCGATGTTGAAGCGACCCGCCAGGTTATCGCCAGGGCCAAGAAGCCGGTCGTGCTGGTAGGCCACTCCTATGGCGGCGCGGTCATCACCGAGGCTGGCGATCTGCCCAAGGTCCAAAGTCTGGTCTACCTCGCCGCCTTCGCACCGCAGGCCGGAGAATCCGTCTTCGACATCGCAACCGTGCCCACGCCTGGCGAGGATAAGGCGCCGCTGCTCCCGCCAAGTGATGGTTTCCTTCTCGTAGATTCGGAGAAGTTTCCAGCTGCCTTCGCTGCCGAGGTCGATCCCACGAAGACTCGCTTCATGGCGGATGCGCAGGTGCCCTGGGGTCTGGGAGCCGTGCAGGCAAAGATCACTGCCCCCGCTTGGAAGGATAAGCCGACCTATTTCATGGTGACAACTGGAGATCATATGATCCCACCCAGCCAGCAGCGCGCCATGGCGGCACGTGCGAAAGCAAAAGTGGTGGAGATCGACTCCAGCCACGCGGTGATGCTCTCGCATCCTCAGGAAGTCGCCGACTTCATCGCCGGCGTGGCCGCCCAGACGAATTAGTGGCCTGTCGTAACTCATAGACAGGCAGCCGGAGACAGAGAGACCGCCTCGCGGCAGTCTCTCTCCATCCAGCGGGTAGGGGGCTCGTCAGCTACGCTGAACTGCGGCCACCGCCTTACGGATGGCCGGCGTCGGCCGCGTCCAAATGCTTGAGCGACCGAAGGATCCGATGGCGGCTGTTTCGAGTTGAACCCCCAGAAGCGGCGAGTCCGCTTCCGGCCCCGATCGAGACGATCCTTACTCGTCCCGGAGCGTCGTCAATGGCGCTACCGCGACCTTCCAATGTGAGACTGAAACACCGTCACGGTCTTCACCGCGCGTTAAAGTGAGGCGCTTATCGGATGAATGTCGCGCTGTAGGTGGGACAAAAACATCGAAAAACATTGGAACAGATTTGAATGCTTCGCGATCCCACTGATCCCTAACCACTTGATTATGCTTCTTTTCCAAACATCCTCCGGGCCCACCATGATCTTTGATTTTGTTGACGAAAATTCGACTCAACCCAAAACGTTCTGGGCCCATTGTGGGCCACCCGTGCCTCAGTCTGCCTGCGGTCCTCGCCGACTTCACCAAGGTTTTGTCAATTCGCTGGATCAATAGGTTTGGCTCGCGATGATTGCCGGGTTGATATCTGCCAGTTGCATGTTGGTTGCCGCGCTCACAGTCGCACCGTAGTAGCGGCCGTCGGCAAGCGACCTACCGAGCCGAAACAGGTGCAATTAAATGTCAGCGCGGTCGAAGCCCGGGGACCCATAGATGCGTATTTCGCTGCCCTCAAAGGCAGGCTGAATGTCAGCAATGCCCAGCGTAAGGTTGCTTTGGTTGATCTCCCGTTTAACATCAGCTTGCAACTGCCTTTGGAGAACCTCAACCTCTCCTGTCCCTGCATAGCTTTCGATAATGCGAGGGCTTCCAAGTCCGAGTCGTCTTTGTGGGCTTGTAGCATCTTCGCTGATCACGGGTCGTTCGACGATGGCGCAGAACGTCGCTTCGCCCACTGTTATATGTGCGGAATAAACTAGCCGCTCAGCGCCGACCGGCACCTTCTCAAGATCTGTAAATTCCAGATCGCACGTTACACCTTTGACGGCGACTACCTCTTGGAAGCGCGCCAGTTCGACCCCTGCTTTTGCCACGTCCGCGATTGAAATTTCTATATCATCCGTCGCGAGCGACTGCAGAAACAGCAAGGCCGGGTATATATATTGTTATTGCCTTGCCCAAAGGGACTCGAACCCCTTAATAAGCAAGCGCTCTACACGGCTCTCAGTCGCGTTGGTCAGAAGCCCGCCGAACGGGACGTGTGCCGCCGCCAAGATCGATATGGACCTCGAGGTCAGGTATGTCCGGTTGGGCGGGTTCCGCTCTCGCGCTCAAATCCCGCAGTGCTTTCGAAGTCGAAGAACTGCTGAATCGCGAGTGCCGAAGCGCCGCGGGACCAGACGTTGTTGTCCCAGTCGATTTCAATCGGCGGCGGGGTCGCGAACGAGGATTCGCGGACAGTGGCAAGGAGGGGCTCGATAAGCGCCGGACCAAAACGGGCCGCTTCTCCGCCGACGATGACGACTTCCGGGTCGATGAGATCGATCAGGCCGCTGAGCCGATGACCGATCTCGCGGCCGACTTCGCCAAGATAATCCAGGGCGAGCCGTTCGCCTGGTTCGATTGCCTGCTGCAGGAAGGAAGGGACGCTTCGGATGACACCTGACCGACTGCACCTGCATCGTTTCGATGAACAGGGCATTCGGATTCCGACTTTGAACTGACGGCCGTCCAACGGGTATATTGCATGGGACTCAAGCCAACTGCGGAGCACGAGGTGGTGGCTTGCGTTCTACAGGATGATAGGCTCTTCGCCGGCACCATCGCCCAGAACATTGCAGGGTTTGATCGGCCCCCTGGAACGCCGTGGAGCACTACGCATCGATTCCAAAACGTTGTTTCCTGCTGCCAAGGCGCTTCAAGGAAGCGGGCTTCCAGCAGGCTGGGGCTTAGGCGGTGTCTTAAGAAGCAAAGATGCGGCCGACCTGACAGCATCGGCCGCATCCGGGTTCAGTCCCGCGCGGCCGATCCGACCGCGAGTTTATCTAGACCGTTCAGCCTGCAGGCGATCTGGGAAACCGCCCGCGGCAATGAAGACGCCGGTAGACCTCGAAGCCGTCGGTCTGCTTTCGGCCGGACTATTCGGCCGGGTCGAATCTGCCTTGCACCAAGATTGCCGCGACCGGCCCAAGTGGATTTGCGATCCGGCTCGCCAGGCCCTCGATGAGTTTGTGCCCGACATTTGCCATGTCTACCGAATGAACGCCGATCTTCGCCGGCAGGAAGCGCGCCAGCCGGGTGTTGTCGCGCGTGACGATGTGGACGTCGCGGCCCGGTGTAAGACCCAGCCTGCCGAGAGCGTGCAACGCTCCCAGCAGGCCCAATTCGTTGGCGCATGCCAGGCCCGTCGGCGGATCCGACGATGCCAGCAGGCGATCGAACCAGGCCGCGCTCGATTCCATCGTGAACGTGCCGTCACCGATCAGCGATTGGTCGATCGGGATACCGGCCTCGGCCATAGCCCTCTTATAGCCGGCGAGACGGGCGGCGCTCGCCTGATCCTTCTGCACGAGAAGTTGTAGAGCAATGCGTCGAGACCGCGGCACGACTTCCGGTCAATCCGGAATGCTCTTGCCATGGTTTGAAGTCGCCTCAACCGGAAGAGCGCGCCAGCCGGTTCTAAGGCACGGTCGGCGTCACTTTGGGTATTTAGATCCGCCGATTGAAGCATGGAGCGCTCCCGCGTCGACCTTTCAGCTAAACGAATCTCGTAACCTGGGTATCTGGGGGGCTGGGTATCGAGACGGCGCAAGCGTGGTGGCGTACGGCGCCAAGGTGGTGGGGGCGGCGCGCAATCTCGACAAGGCGCGCACCGCGACCGAAATCGTGCGTGATGCCGCGAATGGGGCCTACGATTGGTCGAGCTCGACCTCGTCTCACTGACGAGCGTCCGGGCTTGCGCTGATGCGCTCCTGCCCGATGGTCGGTCGTTCGACCTCATCATATCCAATTGTCAGAAAACTGCATCGTGTCTGTTGCATGTCCCACCAATGTTGAAAGAGTTGGTTTGAACGACGCTGGTGCACTCCGTGAGTGCCGGCAGTTTCCTCTATTGGCTTTGCTGCATTTCCTTAACGACGATGTCTCCGTCCACCACGATCGGTTCGTCATCCAGGAAAAGACTGCAACCGCGCATCGGAATGTCCAGGTGGCAGGCGGTGTCATTGGGGCCGCCGAGTTCGTTGTTGGGGCCCGTCGAAAACATCACGTTGCCGTAGAAGGAGCGCAACTCCATGCCCATGCCGCCGGGAAACTGTGTCAGGCCGTGCCACTGCGCCCGGTGGTCGAGGCCCCAGCCGACATGGCTCATGCCCATGCCGCGCGGGTCCTTGAACTCGCCCATGTAGGATTTGATCAGCTCGGCTTCGAGCCCGCCGCGGATGTCTTGAACGAAGCCTTTTTCGATCGTGTAGACGACCGGTTCGCGCACATAGGTGTTGAATGGCAAAAGCACGTCGCCAGGCGCCAGCACGATCTTGCCGTCGACACCGTCGTCAGCGCCGCCGGTGAAGACGAAGGCCGCTGGCCAGTGGTCCCAGCGTCCGGGCTGGTCGGTGTAGCCGTATTCTCCAACCGTCGGATAAACGCCAAGCCTGTAGATCACGTCGGTGCCGTGGGGGGAGGTGATGCGCATGGTCTTGGCCTTCGACAAAAGCGCCTCGCCGATTTCGACGCGCTCGCGCAGTTCCTTGGTCGGCAGCAGCCGGGCAAGCAGCGGCGCGGGTTCGACGGCTGTCAAGACGCGCGCACCGGCCGCCTGGATCGCCATCTGCTCCGGGCTGAACAAAAGAAAGATGAGGTCGACGACCATGTCGGCCTGCTTCAGCGCTTCGACCGCCTCGGGATTGGCGGCCAGGCCGGTCTCGCCGACCGCCCAGGCGCCATTGCCGGGCAGCGGCGGGGGCAGGCGCATGTGGTACATGCGTGCGCCGAGGCGCTGGCCGGCGGCGAGGAACGCATCGGCATAGTCGAGGCGCTCGCTGCCTTGCGACAGGACGATAACCTTCTCGCCTTCGTGCACGCCGCTGAGCGTGAGCTGGTGCAGGCAGATTTCAGTCAGAACGTTGCGGTCCATCCAGCGATCTCCTTTGCAATGTGGGCGGCATCGCGGCCCATGGGATTCAGTTATGCGTTCTGCTTGGGCGCTCTTCGCTGGCCGGCGCGCCCGATTTCGTCCAGCGCCTCTTTCAGGCCGACGACGTCGCCATATTTGGCATCGATGTCGAACAGGTTGGCTTCATGCGGCCCGGCGTGCCGGTCGCCAACGCAATCCCTGACCACGATGGTTCGGAATCCGTGCTGGACTGCGTCCACTGCGGTTGCCCGGATGCAGCCGCTGGTCGAGCATCCGGCGAGTATGACGGTGTCTACGCCGTCGGCATGCAGCATCGGCGCCAGGCTCGTGCCGAAGAAGGCGCTGGCATACTGCTTGGTGACGACCAGTTCATCCGGCAACGGTTCGACGCCGTCGCAGAATTCGGCCAGCGGACTGCCGGGGACCAAGGCTGCCATCACCGGCGCCTTCTTCACCCAGATCCCGCCGTCGGCGCAGCTCGGCGCGCGGTAGAGGATGTTGGTGTGGACCACCGGTACGCCGGCTTGGCGCGCTGCCGCCAGCAGTTCGGGCGTGCGCGCTACGGCCTCCACCACGCCCTGTGCGAAGAGCGGCGCGCCAGGGGTCGTGTAGGCCTTCATGAAATCGATCACCAACAGCGCCGGCTTGCGACCGAAGCCGATGCGACTGCCCCAGACGCCGCCGTAGTTGTCGGCTGCCGACTGCGTTTCAGCCTCTATGGAAATTGTCGGCTGAGTCATGGCCGTCTCCCTCAGTACGCGCCGGAAAGCAGCGCGCCGGCGCCGGGAACGACTGGCTCCAGGCCGAGCGCCTTCAGCAGGCCGTAGGTGGTGGCGACCGCCGCCGTCAATACCGGTTTTCCGGTAAGGGCTTCGACCTTGGCGATGACGGGCAGCGACGGCATCTGCACGCAAGCCGACAGCACGACCACATTAACACCTTCGAGGTTCATGCCGGCAACGATGCCGGGCAGGTTTTCCGGATCGTGTCGCGCCACGTCGAGGTTGTCGGGGATCTCCAGCGCGCGCCAGTCGACGACGTCGAAACCTTCCTCGCGGATGTAGTTGACCACCAGTTCGGTCAGGGGCCGCACATAGGGCGCCACGACGGCGATGCGCTTGGCCTTCATCACCTTGAGGCCGTCGATCAAGGCGCCAGCGCTGGTGACGACCGGGATGTCGGCGCCGTTCTCCTGCGTGCGACCGCGCAACCGCGCCTCTGACTGCCTATGGTAGCCGAGCCCCATCGCCATGATGGCGACCAGGCAGGCATAGCCGAGCACGTCGACCTTCGCATCTGAAAGCTCGGCCGCGCAGCGGTCGGATTCGCCGTCCATGGCGGCAAGCTCGTCCTTGCTCACCGTCTTCATGCGCATGCGGCTCGAATGGAATGTGAAGCGCTCGGGGCGGATGGCCTGGCGCGCCATCAGCATAGCCGGGATCTCTGTTTCCATGGTCGTATTGGAGCTCGGCACGATCTGGCCGATCCGGAACGGTTTCGTGGTCATGCCGTTTTCCTCGCTGCCAGAGCGGTTCCGAGCAAGTGGTCAGCCGCGGCCAGAAACCCTTCGAGATTGTCCCAGGGGATCATGTGTCCGGCATCGGGCACGCGCTCGATGCAGATGCCGGGGTTGAGCGACTGAATTTCCGCTTCGTCGGCAGGTTCGATGACCCCGCCGCGCGTCGCCACCATGATGCCAGCGGGGACGGGAAGGCCGGGCAGATCCTGATGGATGTCGTCGGTGTGGAAGCCCTCGAAGGCGGTAACGATAGCGGGTTCGTAGCAAGTGTGCAGCCACTCGGCGCGCAGCGCGCGCTGCTCGTGGCTCCATGTCGGACAGAACGCACGCATCGCCTCGGCATCCATGCCCATTTCTGCCTGCCGTATCGAATCCACATACCAGGACAGCTTCGACGGGTAGGCGCGGCGGTCCGGCCCCGAGACGGGCGGGTCGACGAGCAGGAGCCGCGCCATACCGGCCGGGTTTCGCGTCGCGGCGCGGATTGCGATGCGCGCGCCCATGGAATGGCCGAGCACCGTCACGCCGGAAAGACCGAGCGCGGCGATGAAGCCGGTCAGGTCATTGGCAAGGCAGTCGAGTTGGTAATCGAGGCCTGGGCCGGATTGCGACAGACCGCGGCCACGCACATCGAGGACGTAGACATCGAATTCGCAAGCAAGCCTTTCAGCGACGAAGTCCCAGGTCACGGCCGGGCTGGTGATGCCCGGCACCAGCACCAGCGGCGCTCCCGCGCCGAGATGGTGCCGGTAGTGCTGGCGGATGCCGTTCGCGAAAACGTTCGCGCCCGACGTTGCCATGGCGCTCATCAGGCAACCTCACTCTTCAACGTGGCGCCATAGACGTCGTAGCCGAAGACCCAGGCCGGATCTTCCTGGCTGCGCAGCCAGGTGTTGGCATTGGACACCGCCTGCACGCGCGAGGCGCGATCCCTGCGATTCGCTTCGTAAAGGGCGAAGGCGGCTGCGTGATCTCTGGTCCCGGTTTCGCCCAGGCACCGCGCAAGCATGGCGGCATCCTCGATGGCCATGGCCGCGCCCTGTGCCATATGCGGCTTCATTGGATGGCAAGCGTCGCCGAGCAGCACCAGCCGCCCCTCGCTCCATACCGGCAGCGGCTTGCGGTTGAGCAGCGGCCATTTGGTGACCTCGTCGCTCGCGTCGATCAGTGAGTCCACCACCGGATGGCAGCCGGCAAAGGTGTCGCGCATCTCTTCGCGGCTGGAGGGTACGAAAGCCCCATCGAAGTCCCAGGCCGGGTGTGGGACGCCGGTGACGTAGTAGTATTCGCTGCGGTCCGCCGTGGTGTGGTAGACCATCATGTGGCGGTCCTCGAACCACCATTTCACGCAATCTTCGAAGTCGAGGCCGTAGCGGCTTAGCTTGTCGGACGAAATCACCGCCCTGTGGGCGACCCAGCCGCTGTAGTTAGGCTTTTCCTTGCCGAGCAGTGCTTCGCGCACCTTCGAATTGATGCCGTCGGCGCCGATAACGATCTCGGCTGTGACTCGAGTGCCGTCGGCGAAGCTGAGTTCGACGCCGGCGCCATTGTCCATCACCGCGTCCAGCCGCTTGCCGAAGTGCAGGTTTTCCGGGCGCAACAGCGATACCTGGAGCGCGTGCAGATCGCCGCGATGGACGGTCACATAAGGAGCGCCATACTCTTTTTCGGCGAACGCGCCGAGCCGAATTCGGGAAAGATACTCGCCGGAGCGCCCATCACGGCTGAACCAGAAATCGGGCTTCGACCCCATGTCAACGACAGCGTCTTCCATTCCGAGTTGACGAAACACCCGCATGACATTGGGACCCATGTGAATGCCGGCGCCGATGCGTGCGAAAGCTGGAGCCTGTTCGAAGACGTCGACATGAAAACCGGCTTGCTGAAGTAGGCTGGCAGCGGCAGCGCCCCCGAGACCAGCGCCGATGACGGCAATTTGCGTTTGCATGGGCTCGTTGACCCTCCGTGTGAATTTAGAAACCACGATCATCTGTGTATTTATAGAGTACACACTCTAAATGTCAATCGAAAAATAGAACGACGGTAAAAAAATCTGCGGAAACATGGGGATTTGACATCGTCTGCAAAACAGATATTATAGTGTATGCACTTTTTTATCACGCCTGTACGACCGAACTCCCCTACGGCTTACGGCCCTACAAAAGGCACGCAGCGTGGGCAACCGCGTCTTGGCTCCCGCAGATCCGGCTGCCGAAAGACTCTCGCGCAATGCGGCCCGCAAATCGGACATAAAAGCAGCAACGGAAGCTGTCTTGCCTTGCGCAACGCGGGCGTTTTATGCATGCGTCGGGTGCTACGACTTTGGAGCGGAACGCGCGGTGCCGGATCACAGGCCAAACGAAGCGGATCGGATCGAGAATGCGGATCCCTATGTTTTCACGGACCAGGTCGGCTACCTGCTTCGGCGGGCCTACCAGCGACATCTCGCAATCTTCCAAGCGAATGTTGGCGATCCGCAACTGACGGCAGTTCAATTTTCGACACTGTGTGCGCTAAAGGACAGCGGCCCTCAGTCGCAAAGCGAACTCGTGAAGGCAACAAGCGTCGACCAGGGCACAATTCGTGGGATCATCGACAGGTTGAAGAATCGCGACTTGATTGCGTTTTCGAAGGACGGCGCGGATGCGCGCAAGGTAATAGTCTCCATCACGACCGCCGGTCTGCAATTGCTGGAAGCAGTCGTGCCGCATGCGAGAGATGTCACCGAACTGACCTTAATGCCCCTGAATCCTGCCGAACGAATGGCACTTCTCCACACGCTTCGCCTCCTCGGAGAGGATACGGATCCGAACGACTGAAGTACGCCATAGTGCTTGCAGCCTTCAGCAAGTCTGGATGGCGGCATTGATTGCGCTGAGCGTCAACGGCATGGATGTGCAAGTCTCCGTCGCACCGTCGACGCCGCTTCTCCACGTGTTAAGAAACGACCTTGGCCTGAATGGCCCGAAATACGGTTGCGGCCTGGCCGAGTGTGGCGCCTGTGCCGTGCTCGTCGGCGATACCGCGGTTCGCTCGTGTACGGTGCCTGTCGGGGCGGTCACAGGCCGGTCGATCACGACATTGGAAGGGCTAGGAAAGCCTGAGCACCTTCATCCCGTTCAAGCCGCGTTTGTTGCAAACAACGCCGCCCAGTGCGGCTACTGCATCAACGGGATGATTATCGCCACCGTGGCGTTGCTGAGAAGCAATCCCAAGCCGGACGAGACCGCTATTCGAACTGCCCTGCGCCACCATCTATGCCGCTGCGGCACGTATCTTGAAATCCTTGCTGCTGTTCGCGAAGCGGCTCTGGCCCCATCCGATGTCGCAGTCGCTGAGGCAGAGGAGACGGCTTCATGACCGGCCCGCGCGACCGGCCTGCCGCGGCCTATCTGGCAGATCCCGATACGCTTCTGGTTCTGCGCCCAAATCCTTTGGAGGGCAGGGACGATGAACTGTTCCTTGCGCTCGACGCTAAAGGCAACGTTACGGCGTTCAATGGCCATGTCGATCTCGGCACCGGAATTCGCACTGCACTGGCCCAGATCGTGGCCGAGGAGTTGGATGTTCCGTTCGACCGCGTCCGCATGGTGCTTGGGTCGACCTCGGCCACGCCGGATCAAGGAGCGACCATCGCCAGCGAAACCATCCAGATCAGCGCAAAGCCGCTGCGCGCGGCGGCTGCGACGGCGCGCGTTCATTTGCTGCAATTGGCAGCGACCCGCTTCGCCTTGAAGGCGGAAGATCTGGTCATCGAGGAAGGGGTGGTCCGCGCGGGAGATACGGAAACAAACCGCCTGGTCAGCTTTGGTCATCTCATCGCCGGCGCCCACACGCGCCTGTTCATCAATCCGCACGCGCCTCAAAAACATGCTTCGCAATACCGCATCGTCGGCCGGCCGCAGCCACGCACCGACATACCGGCTAAAGCCACCGGCACATTCACCTACGTCCATGACGTGCGTCTGCCTGAGATGCTGCACGGGCGCGTTGTCCGACCGCCCTATGCCGGCTTCGATTCCGGTTCGCACGTCGGTGCCAGCCTGATTTCCGTCGATGAGAACTCGGTGGCCAATGTGCCGGGCCTCGTCGCCGTGGTGGCCGTAGGCGATTTCGTCGGCGTGGTTGCCTCACGCGAAGAGCAGGCCGTCGAGGCCATGCAACGTCTCGAGGTGCGATGGCGCGCCGCACCGGACATGCCCGACCTCAATGCACCGCAGGCGGCGCTGCGCGGGAATCCGTCGACGGCCCGCAAGCTGGCCGATCGGGGAGATGTCGAACGCGCGCTCGGCGCGACAGCCGAGCCGATGCAACGCACTTATGTCTGGCCTTACCAGATGCATGGGTCGATCGGACCGTCCTGTGCGGTCGCCGACTGGCGCCACGACGGCCTGACGGTCTGGTCCGGCACGCAGAACCCGTTTCCGATGCGCGCCGACCTGGCACAACTTCTCGACATGCCGGAAGACCGGATCGTTGTCGAACGACTGGAAGCGGCCGGATGCTACGGACGCAACTGCGCCGACGACGTGACGGCTGACGCCGCCCTGTTGTCCCGGGCTGTCGGCCGGCCGGTGCGGGTCCAGCTTACTCGCGAGCAGGAACACGCATGGGAGCCAAAGGGTGCCGCGCAGGTCATCGATGTGCGCGGCGGCCTGGACGAGGAGGGTGGTCCGGCGGCCTATGACTTTGAAACGCGTTACCCGTCCAATCTGGCGCCGACCCTGCCGCTGATCCTGACCGGCAAGGTTTCACCAGTCGCGGAGGTCGCCTTGATGGGCGACCGCACGGCGGTGCCTCCCTATGCATTCGGCAATCTGCGCGTCACCGTCCACGATATGCCCACACTTGCCCGCGCCTCGTGGTTTCGTGGTGTCTCGGCGCTGCCAAACAGCTTTGCGCATGAATCCTTCATCGACGAGCTAGCGACGGCGGCCAAAGTCGATCCAGTCGAATACCGCTTGCGTTATCTAACCGATCCGCGCGCAATCGATCTGGTGCGGGCCGTGGCCGAACGCGCCAAGTGGAAACCGCATACCAAGCCGGGCACGCATGGCCGCGCGGGCGATATTTTGTACGGGCGCGGCTTTGCCTATGCCGTCTATGTCCACGGTCCTTTTCCGGGCAAGGCAGCCGCTTGGGCGGCCTGGGTCGCCGACGTGGCCGTGAACAAGGTGACGGGCGAGATCGCGGTGACCAAAGTCATCTGCGGTCAGGATACCGGCGCGGTGATCAACCCGGACGGCGTTCGCCACCAGATTCATGGCAATGTCATTCAGTCGACCAGCCGCGTTCTGAAGGAGGAGGTCAATTTTTCTTCCACCGCGGTCGCCAGCCTCGAATGGGGCGCCTATCCGATCATCGGCTTTCCAGAGGTGCCGGACATCGACGTGCTGATGATCCCGCGCCCCGACGAGCCGCCGCTGGGTGCCGGCGAGTCCGCCTCCGTACCAAGTGCGGCCGCGATCGCCAACGCGGTGTTCGACGCCACCGGCATGCGTTTTCGCGAACTGCCGCTGACGCCGGAGTGCGTGCGCGCCGCCCTGAATCCGCTGCCGGCTTCGTCGCCATCGAACGGGAACAGGCGAACGGCCCGAGCCAAACGTTCGCGCCTGCGGTTTGCCTGGCCACTTGCCGGCGCTTTTTCCGGCGCGATCGCCCTTGGCGCAGGAATTTTCCCGTTCAATGCGGCCATTGCCCCTGTGGCGCGTCCGCTATCCGATGTCTTTTCGCCTGCCACGATCGAGCGTGGCCGGCTGGCCGCAGCGGCTGGCGCCTGCAACGTCTGCCATGTCGGCGTCACCGGCACGCCCTTTGCCGGAGGCAGGGCTCTCGAAACCCCCTTCGGCATCGTCTATGCCACCAACATCACCCCCGATGAAGCGGCCGGCATCGGCACCTGGTCCTACCCGGCTTTCGCCAGGGCGATGCGCCAGGGTGTTGCGCGCGACGGACACCATCTCTATCCGGCGCACCCCTACACATCTTTCGCCAAAGCAAGCGAGGCCGATCTCCAGGCGCTCTACGCCTACCTGATGGCACAGCCCGCCGTGACGGCCAAAGTACCGCAAACACAGCTCCGTTTTCCCTTCGGTGTACGGCCATTGATGGCAGGGTGGAACGCGCTTTTCCTGTCGTCACCGCCGGCACCGTCCGATTCGGCCCGAAGCGCGGCCTGGAACCGCGGCGCGGAACTGGTCGAAGGCCTTGGCCATTGCAGTGCCTGTCATTCGCCGCGCAATGTCATCGGCGGAGAGATCAAGGGCGCGATGCATCTTGCCGGCGGCGTCGCCGACGGCTGGCACGCACATTCGCTGACGGCAAAATCCTTCGCGCCGGTCGCCTGGAGCGAAAAGGCTTTCTATGATTATCTGCGAACCGGCCACTCGGCCCAGCATGGCGCGGCGGCGGGACCGATGGCTCACGTGGTGGATTCGCTGGCACCGCTTCCCGATGCTGACATCAGGGCGCTGGCGGTCTATCTCGCCAGTTTCAACGTTGGCGGCGAAACGTTCGCGGCCAGCGGATCGATCCAAAGCGTCATCGATGCTGCAAATCTTGCTGCCCCCAAAGCTGCGGCCGCCTTTCCTCGCGGTGCGCGAATGTTCGCAGGTGCCTGCGAGACCTGTCATTCCGAAGCGTCGTCCATCACGTCGCTGGCTCTCAACACCAATCTTCATGCCGATGCGCCGGACAATCTCCTCCATGCCATCCTGGAAGGCGTGTCTGCGCCGGCTGCCTCGCCGCTCAGGACAGACGCGACCGATTTCGGTGTCATGGCGATGCCTGCCTTCGGCGGCGCCCTCGACGATGCCGATCTGGTCGACCTCGTGAACTATCTGAGGGCGCGTTTCGCGCCCGACAGACCGGACTGGCAAGCCGTCCCGGATTCGCTCGCCGCCGTCCGATCCACTCACCATTGATGCAGACTGGAAATATCAGAGTGCCAATGTGCCCTCCGGAAAACATGGTTGGAACGCCCAGGCGAGATTTGGATCGAGCGTGAAAACGGATTTTTCTGGGCTGCCGAAACACACGAACGACATGGGAAGATTTCTGACTTCGGCCCGCGAAAAAGTCAATGAAATCACCGACTCTGGCATGTCTCCCGGGTCATGACTATTGATTTTGCACCGAAAAAATCTGTTGGTTGGAGAAGTGACGGTACTTTTTGAAGCGGGTAAGGCGCGTCGTCGAGCGCCACAAAGTGAAAAAAATCGCCCGATTGTTCTCGATAGTTGGTGAAACCTCAAAATATTTTTTGCGGCGATTTTCCTTTTAGAATCAACGCCGTAATTTTTTGACGGTTCTGGTGTCGGACTTTGCACAATTCCGAAAAATATTTGACAGTAATTTCAACGAGTTATAAGCTGGTTAAACAATCGAGTGGGAATGACCGGATACAACCTGCGGCAAAGCAAAGCTTCGGTGGCGATTTTCGCTTGCCGCGCCGTTCCGTTTCTTACTTCCGCTACGCTGTACATTTCTTTCTCTCTGAACTTGCAGGTTCGATCTGCGCCCATGTCGCGGTTGATGTAAAGCGTTTGAAAGGGTGAGAGGGCTCTGGCGTAGAATGGCGTGCGCAAAGGCGGGTCCGTTTTGCGCCTGTGCGCAGTGGCGCTCGGCCTCGAGCTGACCCACCTAAAATTCTATCCAATCATAGGAACTTTGACCACGAGCCTAGCGTCATGCGCTCCTTCGCGTGGGCAAAAGAGAGAGGGAGAGGGCCGCCTCGCGCGGTCTCCTCCCTTCCCGATTAGGCCTTTGTCAGTTGTTCTAAACTGCGGCCACTGCCTTCCGGATCACGTCGATCACGACGGCAGGATGGGAAAGCATCGGCACGTGGCTACTCACCACCTCGGTGACATCAGCGCCCATGCGTTTCGAGACCCAGCGCTGCAGGTCGGGATGCACGGTATGGTCTTTCGTGGCTAGAACATACCAGCTCGGCTTTGACTTCCATGCGATTCGATCGGCGCTGAGATTCTGCTGATGGAACAGATCGAACACGGGCGCATAGTGGGTAGCCCATATGAGCTTCTGGTCTGCCTCGGATAGGTCGCCCGCGAAGAATTCAGGGCCATTCGGCAACATCCAGGCGCGTCCATCCGCGACCTCGACCCGCGTGAAGATATCCGATGGGTACTTATCGAGCTGGTTCTGCACCGTTTCGCCGGCATCCGGGGCAACTGCCGCGATGAACACGAGCCCCACGACGCGATCGTCAACGCCGGCGGCGGTAATGGTAGCGCCACCGTAGGAATGCCCGACAAGGAGGACGGGATTGCCGACGCGGTTAAGTGTCCGCTTTACAGTCGCCACGTCCTCCTCAAACGAATCCAGGCCATATTGAACAGAGATGACTTCGTGACCGTCTGCCTGGAGCGCTGGAATCACCTTGTTGAAGCATGAACCGTCGGCCCAGATGCCGTGGCAGAACACGATGGTCAGCTTGGATATTGTCGACATTTTGCGGTCTCCTGGTTGATCAAAAGAGACCTAGAGCTGTCTTCCACCGGCGACAAAGACTTTGTACGTTCGACCTATGCCTTAAAAGTATAACGGTGACCCATGGAACTCCGACATTTACGCTATTTCGTTGCCGTCGCAGAGGAGGGTAGTCTGCTAACTGCTGCCCAGCGGCGGCTAAACACATCGCAGCCTTCGCTGAGCCGACAGATTCGCGATTTGGAAGCCGAAATCGGTGTGATGTTGCTCGAGCGGCAGGCACGCGGCGTAGTGCTTACCCCTGCGGGACGCGTCTTCCTAGATCATGCCCGGCTCGCACTTCTGCAGGTCGAGGCCGCGGTCGATGGTGCTCAGAGGGCGGCGCAGCCGAATAGGCCCGTACTTTCCATCGGATTTCTTGTAGGGCTGGAGGTCACGTGGTTGCCTCATCTGTTGCGCATCATCCGCGAAGAAGTACCGGAAACGGAAGTCACGCTGTGCAGCCTGTCTTCCCCTGAACTTGCCCTCGCGGTGATGCGCGGGAAGCTGGACATGGCCTTCCTTCGCCCCGAAAAACAGAGCCTGGGCCTGACCTTTAAATTGCTGACGAAGGAGCCTTTGATCGCCATCCTGCCAGCGGGCCATCACCTGGCTTCGCGCAAAAAGGTCCGGCCGCGGGACCTTGCCAGCGAAATTTACGTCAGCTCAGCGAGGACGTCTCCGGTATTGCAAGCAGTGATCGAGGCCTACGCATCGAGCGCTGGAATCACGCTGAAACCTAGGTACGAAGGCGAGAACATATCGTCGGCGATGTCACTGGTCGCGTCCACTGGAGGCGTGACGCTCGTTCCGCTGTATGCACAGAATATGCTGACGCCGAACGTCGTTGCCAGGGCGCTCGAAGGTGTGCCTCCGACAGTCGATCTTACTTTGGGATATGCCGACGCTAACTCATCACCTTTGCTCCATCGACTTCTGTCCCGTGCGGACGAGTTGATCGAAAGCGTTCAAAATCAAAGCATCATTCGGTATGCTGAAACGCCATAGTAAAGTTACGGCCCAAAGCATCAACAGCAAAGGGACGTCCGTCTAGGCGATATCCGACGGTCCACTTTGAGGCACGCAGAATGCGCCGTTGGATGACCGGCTTAGTCGCTAGCGTGCATGGAGGCGATTTGACTTACTAAGGTCCGCTTTTGCGCATTGGCCGACCAAATGCTGCCGTTCCGCTGCCGGCTAGAAGCGGCCATATCGCAGTGAAATTCCAAAACGGATGTTCTGCGACTGCGAATGCCAGCTTAGCGCCTTGGACCGCGGTTCGGATTCATGCTGTGGAATGAAAGCATCTGGCCGAAAGCGGACGCATCAGTTCGGATCCCTTGCGGCGCGCCAGTTTTCTGGAAATTAGGGCTTAGAGATTGATGGCGGCCCGGCTTCGGCTGATCATTTGCCGCCTTCAAGTGGTTCCTGTCTTTGGATCAACGGGGATTTAGAACGATCGCCTCGCACGCAGCTTTCCTTTCTCACCAATTGCCCGTGCGGTTCTGCGCTGCACTCTTGAGCGCGCGAGAGGCGGATCGATCCAAGCTGTCTGCGCAGGCCGCTTCGACGTCAGCTTTGGTCAAGCCAACGTCGCGCAGATGGAAGTCGGACAGGTGACCAAGCCCGCGCTCTATGTTGCGGCGGGTCCGCCACTCATGGACAAGGGCCGGCAGGCGTTCGAGCGGACGATCAAGAGCAGTGCCCGGCAAGCCCCGTGCGGTCTGGCCTAGTGTCGTTTGCATCACGTTACGCCTGGTCATGGTAAACCTCCGTTGGCCGGGTTGCTCGAATGACGATCACCGTGACGGCAGAAGGCGGGAAGGCGCCAGGGCAGCTTCGGAAGCGCTCCGCTTCAGATTGTGAACTGGCCTTAGTCCTCCGCAAGGCCTAACTTGCGGCAAAGGAGCGCTCAGCGATGACGCGACGGCCTTACGGACTGCTCTGCCCGATCTCGCGCGCCTGCGAGTTCCCGGAGCCGCGCTGGACGATCCAAATCCTGACCGAGCTCTGGAACGGCTCGACCCGCTTCAATGACATTCGCAGGGGGTAGGCAACATCTCGTCCGCCCTCTTGTCGAGGCGGCTCAAGGAGATGGAAGCGTTGGGCCTGGTCGAGCGCGTGGAGGACGAGGCGTCGGGCAACGTCGCCTATTTCCGCACCGAGAAGTCGATCAAGCTCGAGCCGGCGATGAACGCGCTGGCGGAATGGGCGCAATGCAACATCGAGGCCGAGATCGCGCTCGCCGACGTGGATGTTTCGACCCTCATGTGGTTCGTGCGGCGAAAGATCGACCTCGCTGAACTGCCGCGGCGGCGCGCCGTCATCCGCTTCCATTTCCGCGACGATCCCCCACCGAAGTGCCCCCACTACTGGTTTGTGGTCGAGCCGGGCGCGGACTTGCCCGAGCTATGCTCGCTCGACCCCCGCCGAGACGTCGACCTTTACGTCGAGACCGGCGTTGTTTCGCTGGGGGCCATCCTGGAGGGCCGCTCCAGCATCGAGCGTGAGAAAGAAGAGGGCGGCCTTTTCCTGAGCGGCGACCCCGGCCTTGCACGCAGCATGGACCGTTGGCTGCGAACCTTGGTCTATGCGGCGCTCGAGGGAATCGTCCCGCTTTCTTGAAAACCACACTGAGGTTGCAGGCTCACGCGCGGAGGGTCGTTCGTAGCCGCGCAACGCCTACTACAGAGGAAATAAGGGAGGGAAGACATGTCGGCCAAAATCCTGCAAATCAACTACAAGCTCACCGGCCCGAGGGCCGAGTATGAGCGAGAAAACCTGCCCTATGCTCAACCCATCGCGGACCTACCTGGCCTGCGCTGGAAGGTCTGGATCATAAACGAGGCCCAAAGCGAAGCCGGAGGGATCTATCTTTTCGACGATGGCGCCACAGTGCAAGCCTTCTTGGACGGGCCAATTATTGCGGAGATGAAAGGTGATCCGACGTTGAGCATCAAGGCGTTTGACGTGATCGCGGGACTCACGACCATCACACGTGGCCCGGTGAAGTAGTGTTCTCGGAGGTTAGGATGGCGCAAGCGTCACTTAAGATAACGGGACGAGCGCCTCCCGCTGTCGCGCGTAGGTAAAGCCAGTTCAAGCCAATTTGAGGTTGTCGAGAACGGTGACATCTATGGGACGGCGGCATGTTGCAGCATGTGGCGAGAGCATCGCCAAGCCTGGAGGCGTCGCGCTGCCCCGCTGTGGTGCGAGACCAGCTCGGTAGTCGGCTCCGAGAGTCCGGTTAGAGGCGCAAAGGGGTCACCCGCAATCCGGTCGCGAAGGCCGGCTTTGGGCCAGAAGCGGATCTCTCGCAGTGGAATTCCACAACCGATATTCTCCGACTTTGATGGCAGCTTTGCGCCTCATTTCGGTCATTCTAGTAGTGCGGTTCGCCTACCAAAAGCGGACATCGCTGGTGCTTTGGATATAGGCGAGTTTGCGCCAACCTCGTTCAAAGTGGCCGCTACAATGGCGGCTGCTTGGTGGCATTCTTGACATTCGCTCAAACGAGACGTGCGCGGCGCTTTGCATTAACTACTGACCAAACGGCACGTCATCTGTACGCAACTAGAGCAACTATCCAATGACGATTGCCATAACGTCTCATGTGCAATAGGCCTTTCCCGGAAAAACGCAGGGGAGGATTGCCGTGCCAGGAACAGCCCAGACATGGCGTGTCGGCATCCTTTTTTCGCGCAGCGGCATCACCTCGGTCACCGAAAGCGAGCATTTCTACGGCACGGCGCTCGCAATCGAAGAGATCAATGCCGGCGGTGGCGTACTGGGGCGGCAGATCGAGCCGATTGCCTACGACCCGGGCAGCGACCCCGAGGCGTTTCGGTCGCTCGCCCGCAAGCTTTTGACCGAGGACGATGTCAACGTCATCTTCGGCTGTTCGATGTCGGGCAGCCGCAAGGCCGTGCTGCCGATCGTCGAGCGCTACAATGGCCTGCTCTGGTACCCCTCGATCTACGAGGGTTTCGAATATTCCGAAAACGTCCTCTACACCGGCGCCACGCTCAACCAAAACACCTTCGCGCTTGCCGACTTCATCCTGCAACGCTACGGGCCGCGCGTGTTCATGGCCGGGTCCGACTACATCTACCCGCATGAATCCAACCGGGTGATGCGCGACCTGCTGGAATGCAGGGGCGGCACCATCGTCGAGGAACAATATGTGCCGCTCGATGCCGACGAACGCCGGATGCGACGGCTAATGGCCGACATCGAAAAGGCCGCGCCGGACGCCGTCTTCTCGACGGTGATCGGGCGTAGCGCGCAGATCCTTTACAGGCTCTATGCCGAAGCCGGCATCGACCGGACAAAGCGGCCGATCGCCAGCCTGACGCTCGCGGAAGGCGAGATCCGGGTGATCGGGGCCGAGCATTGCACCGGCCATGTGCTGGCCGCGCCTTATCTGGCGAGTGTCGACAGCGACGAGAACCAGCGCTTTGTCGGTGACCTCGCCCGCCGCTTTGGCGACAGGACAACCGCGACCATGTGGTCGCAAACGGCCTATACGCAGGTGCATCTGTTCGCTCGCGCGCTGGAGAAGGCGGGAACCCTCGACACATTCCGCCTCAGCCAGGCGGCGCTCGAAGTCGACTATGCGTCGCCGGAGGGAAGGATGATGTTCGACCAGGAAAACCGCCATGTCTGGTCGACACCGCGCATCGGCATCGCCAACGCTGCTGGCCAGTTCGACATCGCATGGCAGTCGCAGGCGCCGATCCGGCCAGACCCTTATCTCGCCGCCACCCATTTCGAGGAGCCGTGGCTGTAATGACGGCGACGCTCAAACGCATCCTCAACGATCTGCGGCAAGCGAAGATCTTGGTCATCCACCCCAAGGACGAGGATGGCGCTGCCCTGGTCGATCACCTCAGGCGGTTGGGTTGCGAGGTCCGGGCGGCGTGGCCGCCGCCGGCGTCGATCCCGGGCGATATCGACACGGTGTTCGTGCAGGTGGGCGAAGCGCCGACCGATGCGATGGTGTCACTCATAGAAGGCGTGAATGCAGCAGTCGTCGCCATCGTCACCTACGAAAGCCCGACTTCGATCAAGGCGATCATTGACCTCAACGCCCACGGTGTCATCACCAAACCGCTGCGACAACTGGGCGTGCTAACGCAATTTGCGCTGGCCCGCTATCGCTACGGCTACGAAGGGCGGCTGGCCAACAAGGTGCGCAAGCTGGAGGATACGCTGAAAGGTCGCCGCACGATCGAGAAGGCGGTCAAGGTGCTGGTCGAGATGAACGGCGTCGACGAGGAGACTGCCTACAAGCTCATCCGCGATCAGGCGACATCGAAGCGGGTGGCGCTGGTTTCTGTCGCCGACGGCATCCTCGCGGCCCAGGAAGCGATGCGGGCTTTCGGCTTCGGAATTGCCACGCAAGGCAATCAGAAACAGCCGACCGATCGATAGGCCCCTAGCGATATGCTGCGGCAAAAAAGCTGGTATAACCAGCTGATTTTGCTTCCATAAATCGAACTTTACACCAGCGGTTTTGGCCAGAATCTTTGGCCCTTGACGCGATCTCCCGTCCGTGCAATTTCTTAAAGCACGAGCAGGTTTGCTCATCGGCAGGAATGCCGTTTCACATTGATGGCTATGTAGCCCTTGGCTCGCGGATGACTTCCGCGCCCAGGGGTTTTTTGCGTTTGGAGACAGGCCTTGACGACACATGCGAAAGCGACGGCGGACCTACGTCTGGCCTGCATCCAGTTCCAGCCGGCGATCGGCCGGCTGGACAAAAATCTCAAATCGATGGAGCGATTGATCCGCCAGGCCGCCGGTCTCGGCGCATCTGTGGTGGTGCTGCCGGAGCTGGCCGACAGCGGCTATGTCTTCGACAGCCACGAAGAGCTTGCCGAGCTCGCAGCGCCCATCCCGGATGGGCGCAGCGCCACGCTGCTCTGTTCGCTGGCCAACGAGCTTGACCTCCACATCGTCAGCGGTCTTGCCGAGCGCGACGGCGACCGCTTCTTCAACGCAGCCATGCTGTGCGGGCCATCGGGTCCCATCGGCACCTACCGCAAGCTGCATTTGTGGAACCGCGAAAAACTCTACTTCCAGCCGGGCAATCTCGGCCTGCCGGTGTTCGAGACCGCGATAGGCCGGATCGGCGTGGCGATCTGCTATGACGGCTGGTTCCCGGAGACCTATCGGCAGCTGGCGCTGAAGGGCGCCGAGCTGGTCTGCGTGCCGACCAACTGGGTGCCGATGCCCGCCCAGGGCGACCACCCGGAGCCGATGGCCAACATCCTGCACAAGGCCGCCGCCCACAGCAACGGCATCTACATCGCCTGCGCCGACCGTGTCGGCATCGAGCGCGGCCAGCCCTTTGTCGGCAGGAGCCTGATCGTCGGCCCGACCGGCTGGCCGATTGCTGGGCCGGCCAGCGAAGCCGACGAGGAAATCCTCATCGCCACGATCAACCTCGGCGAGGTCGCCAGGGCGCGCGCGCTGAGTGAGCGCAACGACGCCATCGGCGACCGCCGCAGTGACGTCTACGGATAACCAAGAAGAAGCCGGCACCACCCGGTAAGATCAACCAAAGAAAGGGGAATACCATGAAGAACAGAGCAGTGATCCTTGCATTCGCCAGCGCCGCCCTGACCAGCGCCGCCTTCGCCGCGGACGGACCGATCAAGATCGGCATCCCGGTCGGTCTCTCTGGCGCCAACAGCGTCGTCGCGCCTTCGGTCGTCCAATCGGCGGAACTGGCGGTTGCCGAAATCAACGCTGCCGGCGGCGTGCTCGGGCGCCAGCTTGCGCTGGAGATCGCCGACGATGCCTCGGGTGCGGCGGGGGCGCAGAAGGCCTTCGATTCGCTGGTCTTCCAGAAGGAGGTCAACGCCGTCATCACCATGGAGACGAGTGCTGCCCGCAATGCCGGCCTGCCGATCATCTCGAAGGGCGACATACCCTACATCTACACCTCGTTCTACGAGGGCAAATCCTGCAACGCCAACCTGTTCGTCAATGCCTGGGTGCCGGAGCAGCAGGTGCCGCCGATCGTCGACAATTTCATCAAGACGCAAGGCGCCAAGAAATTCTTCCTGATCGGCTCGGATTACGCGTTCGGCCGCGGCATGCTGGAATTCGCCAAGGCCTATATCGAGAAGTCAGGCGCCAGTGTGGTCGGCGAGGAGTATCTGCCGATGGAAGGCAGCGACTGGACGGCGATCATCTCCAACCTGAAGAGTTCCGGCGCCGATGCGGTGATCACCTCGACCGCCGGCGGCGCGCCGAACGTCACCTTGACCAAGCAGTTGCGCGGCGCTGGTGTTACCATCCCCTATGGCAACCTCGCCGTCGACGAAGGGACCGCCAAGAGCATGGGTGCGGATGCTGCCGGCATCTTCATTTCCGCTTCCTATGTGACCAGCATCGGCAGCGACGCCAACAAGGCCTTCCTTGCCGCCATCGAGAAGAAGTTCGGCGCCGACCTGCGCACCCCCAACGACCTCTCAGTGCCTGAATATGAAGGCATCTACCTCTACAAGGCCGCGGTCGAGAAAGCCGGGTCGACCGACACAGCCGCTGTGCTCGCAGCGCTTGCCGAGGTATCCTTCGTCGGCCCCCGCGGCACGGTCTCGATGAGCAAGCAGCACCACGCTCCGCTGACCATGTATCTCGGCCAGGTAAAGGCGGATGGCTCGGCGACCGTCGTCGACAAATTCGAAGGCGTCGACCCCGGGCAACAGTGCCCGAACCTGTAGTCGCGCCTCTGTTCGCAACGGGGCGGCCCTGAGCCGCCCCGTTCCACATCATCGAGGACCTGCCATGACGCTTCTCCTGGACATGGTGACGACGGCGGCGATCCTGTTCATCGTTGCCGCCGGCCTGCTTGCGATCTTCGGCGTGCTGAAGATCATCAATTTCGCCCACGGCGCCTGGCTGACGATCGGTGCCTATTGCGCGGTGGCGACGGCCGGCCTCGGGCTCAATCCCTGGGCAGCGCTGCCGATCGCATTTGCCGTCGGCGCAATCCTTGGCGGCATCACCGAACTGGTGATCGTGCGGCCGCTCTATCGCCGGCCGCTAGACGCCATTCTGGCGACCTGGGGGCTGGGCATCGTCATCGGCCAGCTGATCACGCTGTGGTTCGGGCGCGACGTGCAATTCACTTCCAATCTCCTGTCGGGCACGGTCGATGTCTTCGGTGTCGGCTATTCGCTCTACCGGCTGTTCGCGGTGGCCGCCGCGCTGGTGATCGGGCTTGCCTTCACCTTTCTTCTCGAAGGCACGCGGCTCGGCCTGTCGGCGCAAGCGGTGATCATGAACGAGGTGCTGGCCCGCGCGCTCGGCGTCGACACCGCCCGCGTGCGGCTGGCCACCTTCATCGTCGGCACCGGACTGGCGGCACTTGCCGGCGTGCTGCTGACGCCGCTGACCAGCGTCGATCCGAATATGGGCGTCGCCTGGCTGATCGGCTCGTTCATGCTGGTCATGGTCGCCGGATCGTCCTTCTCGACGCTGGCCATCGCCTGCATCGTCTTCGGTGGCGCCCAGGTTCTGGTCAGCACCTTCGTCAGCCCCATTCTCGGCGGCATCACGGTGGCGGTCCTGTGCGCCCTGGTGTTGCGCATCAGCCCGAAGGGATTTGCCCGTGCCTGAAAACCGTTCCATCCCACCGAGGGTCTGGCTGTTTGCAGCCATTGCGCTTGCGACCGCGGTCGTCGTCGTCATCGGACCTGCGCTGTTCGATCGCTTTACGCTCAACGTGCTGACCCGCTCGATGATCTACGCCATGCTGGCGGTGACCGTCGACATTCTGTGGGGCTACACCGGCATCCTGACCTTCGGCCAGGCGGCGTTCTTCGGCACCGGCGCCTATGCCAGTGCCATGGTGCTGAGCCATCTCGGCTCGACGCCCGCCCTTCTGGCGCTGGCGCTTGCCCTGGCAGTCATCGTGCCTGTGCTGCTCGGCGGTTTCGTCGGCTGGCTGTCGTTCGGCCATGGCTCAACACCGCTCTATGCGACGGTGATCTCGTTGGTGGTGCCGATCGTGGTGACGCAACTGGTGTTTTCGGGCGGAGTGTGGACCGGATCGAGCAGCGGGCTGGTCGGCTATTCCGGCCTGCCGCTCGGCCTGCCGGGTTATTTCCGGCTCACCGGCATCTGCCTGATCGTCACCACAGTCGTCGCCCTGGTCTTCACCCGCTCCGATGCGGGCAAGCTGCTCGTCGCCATTCGCGACAATGAAGCGCGCTGCGCCTATCTCGGCCTCAATCCGCAGCGCCTCAAGATCGTGCTGACGGCGCTGCTGGCCGGCGTCGCCGGCATTGCCGGCTTCCTCTATGCCAATGCCTCCGGCGTGGTGGCGCCGGAAAACACCGGCTTCGTCTTCGGCACCGAGATCGTCCTCTGGACCGCCCTTGGCGGTCGCGGCACCATTATCGGGCCGGTCATGGGTGCGATCGGCATCGACTATCTCAGCGCCCAGCTGTCCGGCGATCTGCCCTTCCTGTGGAACCTGGTCGTCGGAACCCTGTTCGTGGTCATGATCATCCTGTTGCCGAACGGGTTGGCGCAACTGGCCAGAATGGCCCTGCCGCGCCGCAATGGTGAGCAGGCCAACGCCGCCGGCAGCCCGGCCATCACCGTCGCGCCGGCCGGGAACGGCAGCACCGGCGACAACCGCGTGCTCTCCGTCAGCGGCCTCGGCAAATCCTTCGGCAGCCTGCAGGTTCTGCAAGGCATCGACCTCGATGTGCGCCCCGGCGAACTGGTCAGCCTCGTCGGCCCCAATGGCGCCGGCAAGACGACGCTGATGCGCTGCCTCAGCGACGGCACCGAGGCCACCACCGGAAGCGTCAGCATCGCCGGCCAGAACATCGATGGCATGACCCCGGACGAAATCGTGACGCTCGGCGTCGGCCGAAAATTCCAGGTGGCGAGCGTCTTCGACAGCCTGACCGTCGCCGACTGCCTGCGCATGGCACGCGCCTCGCGCCAGGCGCCGAGCCTGCTGCGCCGCTCCGCCACGCTTGGACTGCCGGCAGCCGCCGCCGATATTTTGCGCTCCACCGGGCTCGACCGTATGCTCGGCCAGCCGGTGTCGCTCTTGTCGCATGGGCAGAAACAGAGCCTTGAGCTCGCCATGGTGGTTGCGCTCGAGCCAAAACTCATCCTGCTCGACGAACCGACGGCCGGACTGACCAAGGTCGAGCGCACCACCATCGGTGGCACGCTGCAGAAGCTGACCGGGGAGCTTGGCTTTGCCGCCATCCTGGTCGAGCACGATCTCGATTTCGTCCGCGACATCTCGACCAGGATCGTCGTTCTCCACCAGGGCAAGCTTGTCCTCGACGGCAGCGTCGCCGAGGTCGTCAATTCCGAAACGGTCCGGACGATCTATTCGGGAGCCGCCCATGCTTGAGACCAGAGAGGCCAGAACCACCTTGCCGAAACTCTCGCTGTCGAACGTTTCGAGCGGCTATGGGCCGGTTGCCGTCATCGAGGCGCTGTCGCTTTCCATCGCGCCTGGGCAGATTTTTGCGCTGATGGGCAAGAACGGCATGGGCAAGACCACGGTGCTTAAAACCATTTTAGGCTTCGTGGCGCTGCGTTCGGGCGACATCAGCCTTGATGGCGCGTCGATGTCAGGCGTTTCCCAGGCCTCGCTGATCGCATCGGGCGTCGGCTATGCGCCACAGGAGCAGGCCCTGTTCCAGGATCTCAGCGTGCGCGACAATTTGCGGCTCGCCCTGCGTTCGGATCGCGGCTTTGCGCAAGCGGTAGAGCGGGTCTACGGGCATTTTCCGTTCCTGCGGGAGCGCCTGTCGCAACGCGCCGGAACGCTGTCCGGCGGCGAGCAGAAGATGCTCATCCTCGGCCGTGCGCTGATGCTGCAGCCGAAGCTGCTTTTGATCGACGAGATTTCCGAAGGCCTGCAGCCCTCCGTCGTCGAACGCATCGCCACAGCTCTCAAGGAAGAACGCCGGGCCAACGGCACGACGATCCTGATCGTCGAGCAGAACCTGCCCTTCGCGCTTGGCGTCGCCGACAACTGGGCGGTGCTAAAACTTGGCCGTATCGACGATGCTGGGGATGTAACCGAGGGAACGGCGAGCCGAGTTCTTCAGCATCTGAAGATCTAAGGCGTATCCGGCCCAGATACTCCGAACCCATTCGTTCCCCTGAACTGCGACGCTGTGGCCGGCGATTTGCAGAAGGAAGCTCGCGGCGACGGGAATGTCCGAACCGGCAACCAAGACAATATCCGGGTCAGGGCGCATTCCGACCTTTCAGTCTGGAGATCCGAGTGTCCGCCCAGGCCAGCTTCTCGACGAAGCAAGCGGCGTGCAGCAATGTCCGCTTCTAGCTATTTGTAGCTTAAAGCTGCCGGCCCGCTGTCGGCCCCAATGCGGCCGCGCTCATAGCGCCGTGGTTAAAATGCATTGATTGACCCGCTTTGGGATAAAGCTGAGCCACAACTCGCATGGAAACTAAATTTAGCTGTTGTTAATGCTCGAAGGGGTCACCGAGCGAGGCGATGCCGTTGAGCTGCATCATGCGGCGGTCTGATGAAATGATGCCGAGTACGATGATCGTGACCAGGTAGGGCAAGCTTGAAAGCAGTTGCGACGGCACGTCCAGTCCCGTTGCCTGCGCGGCGAGAGCCAAAAGCGACACCGCGCCGAAGAGGCATGCACCCAGGAAAATCCGACCGGTGAGCCACGTTCCGAAAACGACGAGGGCAATGGCAATCCAGCCGCGCCCGGCGATCATTCCATCTGCCCAAAGCGGCGTATAAACCACTGCGGCGTAGGCGCCGGCAAAGCCTGCCATCGCGCCGCCGAACGTGACTCCGGCGAGGCGGACGGCGATGACCGGATAGCCGATGGCGTGCGCCGCCTTGGGGTTTTCACCGACGGCCCGGATGACGAGCCCGGCCTTCGTATAGGCAAACATCGCCCAGATGGCCAAGGTCGCCGCAAGGGAAAGCCAGACGACGACATCCTGCGTGAAAAGCCCGCCGACGACCGGGATATCGGAAAGCCAGGGCAAGGCGAGCTTTGGAAGCCCCCGGACAGTAAGGCTTTCATAGGTCTTGCCGAACAGCGCCGAGAGGCCCTGGCCGAGGATGCCGATGGCGAGGCCAGTCGCCACCTGGTTTGCACGAAACCCGAGCGTGACGATGGCAAAGACGAGGGACAACGCCGCGCTGCCGGCGCCCGCGGCGAGGAAACCCAGGAAATGCCCGCCGCCATGATAGACGATGATGAAGGCGAGGACCGCGCCGAATGCCATCAATCCTTCCACACCGAGATTGAGCACCCCGGTGCGTTCGGCCACCAGCTCGCCCAGCGACGCGAGAAGAAACGGCGTTGCGGCCGCGAGCATGCCGGCAAGGACGAACTCGACGGCGTTCATGATGGGCTCCGGTGGGCGGGACGGCGCCATTCGAGACGGTAGCGCACGAAGGCAGCGGCGATGAGATAGGCGAGGAGCAGGCTGCCTTGGAAGACGCGCACCGCGGCGACCGGCAGATTGGCCGACACCATGGCGTTGTCGCCGCCGATATAGAGCGCCGCCATGATGAGCGCGGAAAAGACGATGCCCAGGGGATGCAGACCGCCGAGATAGGCGACGATGATAGCCGCGTAGCCATAACCCGTCGAGATCGAGCGCTGCAGTTGACCGATAGGGCCGGCCACCTCGGCCGCGCCCGCCAGTCCCGCGGCGAAGCCGCCGATGAGCAGAGAGAGCCAGATCGCCCGTCCCTCGGCGAAACCGGCATAGGCGGCAGCACGCGGCGCGCGGCCGCCAACCTGCAGTTTGTAGCCGGTGAAGCTCTTCTGTATGAATGCCCATGCCGCGATGGACAAGGCAAATGCCAGAAGCAGCGAGACGTTGACGCGGGTGCCGGGGATCAGGATCGGCACCATCGCATCGTACTGGAACATCACGGATTGAGGAAAGTTGAAGCCATTGGGATCCTTCCACGGGCCAAGCAGCAGGTAGTTGAGCACCTGTACGGCAACGAGGCTCAGCATCAGGGAGACAAGAATCTCGTTGGCGTTGAGCCGGACGCGCCAGAAGGCGGTTATCGACGCCCAGAGGGCGCCGCCTATGGCCCCGAGGAGCAGCATCGATGGCCAGATCCAAAGGCCCGTTGCCAGCGGAAACCATACGGGAATGGCCGAGGCGAAGATGGCGCCGAGGATAAACTGACCTTCGGCCCCGATGTTGAACACCTTTGCGCGAAAACCAATCGCCAGCCCCTGCGCGACGAGAAGCAGCGGTCCTGTTTTGAGCAGCACTTCCGAGAATGAGGCCCAGGACAGGAACGGCTCGAGGAGCATCGCATAGACGACTGCTGCCGGGTCCCGGCCGATCAGCACGTAGAGCCCAAGATTGAAAAGGATCGCCACGGCGAGCGCGGCGGGAGGGGCAAGCAGCGTAGCAGCGAGCGAGGCGTGCTCCCGGCGCACAAGGGCCGGGAGGATAGATACTGGAAAAGCGTTCATGCGGGAACCTGACCGGCGGTTGCAGATGCTCCGATCATGTATCGCCCGATGTCCTCCGGCCTGGTGTCGTTCGTGACCAGCGGGGGGCTCAGCCGGCCGTGATGGAGCACCTGGATGGAATCGCAGAGTTCGAAGAGTTCCTCCAGTTCCTCGGAGATGACGAGGATCGCCATGCCTCCGTTGCGCAGTGTGACGAGGCGCCTGCGTATGGCGGATGCGGCACCGATGTCGACGCCCCATGTCGGCTGCGCCACGAGCAGCAGTTTCGGGGACAGCATGATCTCGCGGCCGACGATGAATTTCTGCAGATTGCCGCCCGAAAGCGCGCCGGCCTCCGCGTCCGGGCCGGGCGTGCGCACATCATATTGCCGGATGCAGTCATTGGTGAACGCCGTCGCCCGCGCCCTGTCGACCAGACCGCGTCTCAAAAGCCCGAGCGGATGAGCCGTCAGCAGGCTATTGCGGACGAGCGACATCTCGGGTACCGCGCCGCGACCGAGCCGGTCTTCAGGGACGAAGGCAAATCCGAGTTTTCTGCGCGAGGCCGCGTCGAGCGCGCTCACATCCTTGCCCATCATGTGGATATGGTCGCGCTGTCCCTTCGGCAGCAGCGTCTCGCCGGAGACGAGCGCGGCGAGCTCGCTCTGCCCATTCCCCGAAATGCCGGCTATGCCGAGGATTTCGCCGGAACGCAGCGTGAGGTCGACATCTGAGAGCGCAACGGCAAAGAGGTCGTGGGGCCGATAGTCCAGGCCGATAATCTCGAGCCGCTTTTCCCCCCGGGGCATGGGAAGTGCCGGCGCTGGCTCCGGCATGTCGCGGCCGATCATCATGCAGGCAAGGTCGTGCGTATCGTGATCGCGCGGGTCGACGTTTCCGGTCACGCGCCCGCCGCGCAGGATGGTCGCCCGGTCGCAGACTGCACGGATTTCGTCCAGTTTGTGCGAGATAAACAGGACGGAGACGCCGCCGTCGCGTAGCCGGCGCAACGTCTCGAAAAGCTTGCCCACCGATTGCGGGGGCAGGACAGAGGTTGGTTCGTCGAGGATCAGCAGCTTCGGATTGGTCATCAGGCAACGGATGATCTCTACCCGCTGCCGCTCGCCTACGGAGAGCGCATGCACTTGGGCGAGTGGATCGACCTCCAAGCCGAACTCGTCCCCGAGCGCGCGGGTGCGCTCCGCCAGGCGGGCTTTCCGGCCTGGCACGACCAGTCGAATGTTCTCCACAACGGTCAGGGTTTCGAAGAGCGAAAAATGCTGGAAAACCATGCTGATCCCCTTACGCCGCGCCTCCGCGGGGGAGGCAAGGCGCAAGGGTTCGCCGTCCCAGAAGGCGGTTCCGCCGTCTGGCTGTTCGACGCCGTAAATCAGCTTCATCAGCGTCGATTTGCCCGCCCCGTTTTCCCCGAGGATCGCGTGAATCGACCGTGGAGCCACGTCCAGATCGATGTCCTGATTGGCATGGATCTGGCCGTATTTCTTGGAGATGCCGCGAAGCGACAGGAGCGAAGCAGTCATAGGATCACTTCGGCAGAGGGGTGGTGACGCCCTTGACGTGCCAGTCCATCGCGACAATCTCGGCATCCGTGAGCGTAGCGCCGGCGGGGACGCCATCGCTGCCATCGGCTTTGGCGATCCGTCCGGTGAATGGCGAGAAACCGCCATTAGCGATCTTGGTCTCGACCTCCTTGATCCTGGCCATCATGTCGGCGGGCACGTCCGGGCTCCAGTCGACGACCTCGACGACCTTGTCGCCGACGCCGAGGAAGGCGTTGGCACCCTTGAACGTGCCAGCGAGATGGGCGTCGACCGAGGCCTTGAAGAAAGGCGACCAATCCGTCGCGACGCAACCGAGATAGGTTTTCGGAGCGTATTTCTTCATCGAGGAATTGAGGTTGAAGGTGTAGATGCCGGCCTCCTCGCAGACCGCGATGACCGACGGCGTGTCCTGTGCATTGGAGAAGATCACGTCGCATTTCTGCGCCAGCAAGGCCTTGGCGGCTTCCTGTTCCTTGGCCGGATCGAACCAAGAGTTTACCCAGACGACCGAGACCTCGATATCAGGCTTCACCGCCTGCGCGCCCAACGTGAAGGCGTTGATGGAGGTGATCAGTTCTGGAATGGCGAAGGCAGAGACCGAACCGAGCTTGCCGGTCTTGGACAGCGCGGCAGCGGCCATTCCCATCAGATAGGTACCCTGGAAATACTTGGCGGCGAAGGGCGAGAAGTTCGGCGCCACCTGAAAGCCGGAGGCGTGCAGCACGGTGACGCCGGGATTGCGGTGGGCGGCCTGGAGGGCGCCGTTCTGGTAGCCGAAGGAGCCGGCGATCAGGAATTTGTTCCCGTCGGCAACGGTCTTGTTCATGATGCGGTCGGCATCCGGGCCTTCCGCGATGTTTTCGATGATCGTGACTTTTACCTTGTCGCCATAAGCGGCCTTTACCGGCTCCAGGCCGTCGGCAAGCGCCCGGCCCCAGCCGACGTCGCCGACCGGCGAGGGGACCACGAGCGTGATGCCCAAGGGTTCGTCGGCGGCGAGCGCGGAGCGACCGCCCAGCACCGCGGCGAGGCCGGAGGCGGCGGCGGCCTTCATCAGTATTCTGCGGTTGAGATTTTTCAGCATTTAGGTTCCCCTGTTTTCAAGTTTCTAGATTTGAACCGAGGCAAGTGCCGCCTCGGCGTCGGCGAATAGCCGCCCCTCGTCGAGCCCGGTGAACTCGCCTTTCGACCAGACGACACGGCCGTTGATCATGGTCAGGTCCGTCGGCATGCCGATGCCGACCTTGGCGATCAGGCTCAGCGGATCGTGCCGGGTGCCGACATAGTCCATGCGCCGGGTGTCGATGGCGAAGAGATCGGCGGCCATGCCGGGCGCAAGCCGGCCGATGTCACCTCGGCCCAGGAGCGCCGCGCCGCCCGTCGTGGCATAGCCGAGGAAGTCGGCCGGTGGCGGGACAGGATGCGCACGCGTCGATGCCGCCAGGCACTGCAGCACGTAGGCGGAGTGGATGCAGTGCATCAAGTTGGAATTGTCGTTCGAGGCGGCACCGTCGCAACCGAGCCCCACACGGAGGCCGAAGGCCGACATGGCCGGAATGTCCGTGACTTCCGCGCCAACCAGATAGACCGGTTCTGGGCAATGGGAGACGCCGGCTCCGCTTGCAGCCATCTTGCGCAGTTCGTCGTGGGTCAGTTCCCAGCAATGGGCATAGAAGGCGTCCGGCCCCGCGAAGCCGAGTTCCGCGCAGTAGTCGACGGTCCGCATGCCGTACCGGGCCTCGATAACCCGGCTTTCGCCTTCGCCGACATGCGTGTGCATCTGGACGCCCCGATCTCGTGCCAGCGCCACCGATTCCACAAAGGTTTCGCGGTAGCAGTTGACCGGCTGGCAAGGGGCGACGACAAGCTGGCGCATGCTGAACGGGCCGGCGTCGTGATAGGTGTCGATAAGGCGGGCGCAATCGGCGATGAACTCGTCAGTCGTTTCCAGCATGGCGTCGGGAATGGTGGAGCCTTCCGACTTCGGCAGAGTGTTGCCACCGCGGCCCGCATGGAAGCGCATGCCCAGGAGGTCGGCGGCCTCGAATTGGCGGTCGATCAGCCGCTTGCCGGCATGGCGTGGAAAACAATACTGGTGATCGAACGCCGTGGTGCAGCCGTGCTTGATCATCTCGGCCATCGCGGTGACCGAGGCGTGGTAGAAGCAGTCTTCGGTCAGCCGCGAAAAGATCGGATAGATGCGGTCGAGCCATTCCATCACCGACAACTTCGTCCAGTCGAGATCCGCTCGGTTGCGCACGAAACACTGGAAGAAGTGGTGGTGGGTGTTCACGAGCCCAGGATAGACGAACCAGCCAGCGGCGTCGTGCGTGATGGTCCCGGCGGGCAGCGGTCCTTTGCCAAGACCTTCGCCGATCGCCCTGATCGCGGGGCCATCGGTCAGCACGTCCACGTTGCGCCGGACACCAAGGCCGTCGCCCGTGTCGACGATGACTGCCACGCAATTCTCAAAAAGGTAGCCTGCCACGTCAGAACCCACTGGTTTCAGGGAGGGGTTCCGGCTTCAAATCGTGCAACCGGTGGATGCCGGGCATCTCGATGAAGCCTTCTATGCTGCGTACGGCACGGGACCAGAGCCGGATCGTGGGGTAGGGATCGAGCGAGACGCCGCCGTCCGGCGCCAGCGCCACATAGGGAAAGCAGGCGATATCGGCAATCGTCGCCCGTTGCGAGGCGAGGAACCGCATGCCACGGATACTCTGTTCGACGAGACCCGCTTCCAATTCGCGCAAGGCTGCGGTTCCCTGTGCCTGTAGGCCGGCGATATCGCCAGGACGCAGAAGCATCTCGTGGAGGCGCGCGCCTCCGAGGCTGGCCGTCAGCCGATGCGAGAAGGAAAGCCATTGCTGGACACGCGCTGCTTCCTCGGCCGTACCGCCGCCAAGCCATCGCGGGTCGACCTTTGAGGCGAGGTAGACGAGCATGGCCGAAGATTCGGTTAGGATCAGGTCGCCATCCTGCAGAATTGGAATGGCACCGGCGGGATTGAGCGCCAGGAGTTCGGCACCGCGATGCTCGGCGCCGGGATGGAAATCGACCGCGCGGATGTCGATCCGCACATCCGTCAGCGCCGCCATCAGGCGAACCTTGTAGCAACTGGGCGAAAGAATGTAGTCGTAAAGCTTCATTGCGCCACCAGTTGCGCGCCATAGGTATAGCCGTGGCGCTTCAGCCAGCGCCGGTAGGCGACCGAGGTCAGATCGGCCCGGGTCGGGATCTCCATGCCGGGGTCAAGCGGCAGCAGCCGGGGGATCTGGTTTTCGAGGATCGACCTGTCTTGCACGAAGATGGTCTGCTGGAAGTGGATCAGGTCGGTCATCGACGTCTCATCGTCGAAGAGCGCCATCCATGGCCAGACGTCGCACAGGTCTTCCGCGAGCGGCTGGACGAAGAGGGTGATCACGTCCCATTCACCGGGACGCGGCGGGCAGGTCTTGTAGAGGATGGAGCAGGTTGGCGCCGGCACGCGGTACATGTATTCCGTGGTGACGCCCCCGCTTGCCGATTTGGCGGCCTGCGGCTGGTAGAATTTCACTTGCGTTGCCCAGACCTCGTCTTCGTCCTCGCGTATGTCGACCTTGTAGTTCTGAACTTCCGTATGCGGCTCGGCACCAAGGATGTCCGTGTGCACAAAGGGAAAGTGCGCGATGTCCAGAAAGTTTTCCACCGCGCGCAGCGGCGAGCAGCGCACCCGGACCACGCCGACATCGACAAGCCGGCGGCCGAGTTGGTCGGCCTCGGGAATCGCAAAGAGCGGCTTCCGCGGTTCGCCGAGCGACGTCCATATATGGCCGTAGCGCACGCAGACGGGCAGCATGCGGCCATCGGCGGATGTAACCCTGACGGTTCCCTCGGCGTCGCGTCCCACCTCGACCGGCTCGCCCATGAGGGCCGTCTTGCGCCCACTCACATCCAGTTGGCTGAAAAGGCCGACCGGATACCATTCGTCGACCATTGCGTTTGGGATCATCATGCGATCCCTTTCCGCTGAATATGCTCGGCCATGCGCCGTAGGGCCTCCGCTGCCCGTGACGCGGCGATCCGCTCCGGTGGGCTGGCGTCACCCTCCACAAGGACATGAATCAGCGCCTGTTCGTCTTCCAGCGAGGCAACCAGCATCCGGATCGTCTGTGAATTGTTGGCAAATCCGACAATGCCCCCGGGGGAGGCATCGGTGCCAGCGGCCGCCTCTATCGCCGCAATCCCGGCACATGCCGTCAGGGAGCGCAGCGGAGCGAGACCGTCAAGTCGCGGAGGACGAGTTGCCGATTGATCCGCGGCAATCCAGATGATCCCGTCGCCTTCTTCGACCTGCCGCGTCGCGACCCGGATCGCCTCCGGCGGTGTCAGGCCCGGATGGGCCGGGATGCGCACACAGTTTCCGGCTTGGGCATAGCTCCAGCCATGATAGATGCAGGAAAGGGCCTCGCCGCGCACGAATCCATGGGACAACCGCATGCCGCGATGCGGGCATCTATCCGCGAATGCCGACACGCCCCCGGACTGGCTTCGCCAAAGGGCAATCGGTCCGGTCGGCGTCCTTGCCGGAATTACGGTTCCCACCGGCAAGTCGGCGGAAAGGGCGACTGGCGTCCAAGAGCCGGTCGTACGTGACTTCATGCTTCAACTTTCCGAACAGGATCGACATCTTCTGAATGCAAATTCGTGGCCGACGACCTCCTACCGGCGTTGTCACGTTTGCACAATGTTTTCGCACTGGCAATAATGACTAAAAAAAAGGCAAGACTGGTCCAATGCGCCGAGGAGCCGGTCCCTGCATGAGGTTCAAGCTAGCCGGTTTCTCCCTTGATCGGCGCGCGGTGGATTGCCTCGACCCAGACATCGATGGGACCGAGGGAACATCCCATTTCCATCATATCGATCAATTCCACTGGGCCGGCAACGTCGAGTTCGATCCGGCCGGTACTGGTGCTGGATATGGTCTGCACAAGCCCGAGCTTGGCGGCATGGCGCCGGATCCACGGCACGAAGGAGACAGCATCGACGTCGCCAAGGATCGTCATACGCTCGCGCGAGGCGCTCTTAATTTGCTCCGCCATGAAGGACCTAACACATTAGCCTAGTCGGTCATGCAACACAATTTCTCACGAGCAAATGGGCGCCGGCAATTTTCCGTGGATCCGACCGGGCAATTGCGACATTTCATCACCGGGAGGCACCGACGCGAAAGGGATATCTTGCCGGCTCCTGTCTTGGAGGCGGAAGACCATCTCCCGCGCGACAGGCGCCCGATGTGTCGGGCCGGGGCCGCAATCACCGCGGAGGCAACGCCTCACGCGGCGATGAGCTTGATGATACGCACGGCTCGAAGGCGTGCGACCGCGCGGCCATAGACAGCCAGATTGGTGTGCCCGTTCAGTCGGGAGAGATAGAGAATGCCATCCGGTTCGTCCGGATGATCATCGAGAGCAACGGACCACGCACGCGCCAGGGTCTGGTTAGTCGCCTTGGCGACGTCCACAGGAATCCCCATGACCACCGGCCCGTCATCTCGCAAATCAGCAAGCCCGCGAAGCCGACCAATTCTGCGCCGGATTCGTGCCTTACGCCGCCTGAACGATCTCGACCAGTTCAACGTCGAACACCAAATCCTTTCCGGCCAATGGATGATTGCCGTCGAGCTTGACGCTGGCGTCGTCAACTTCGACGACTGTTACCGGGATGGGACGACCGTCGCGGGTTCTGACCTGCAATCGAGTGGCGATATCAACGTTGATGTTGTCTGGCACCTTGGCGCGGTCGATGGTCATGACCGCTTCGGGGCGGTGAGGGCCATAGGCGGCGTCGGCTGGAACGGTGACGGTGCTTTTCGCACCCACCTCCATGCCCTCGACATGGGTTTCAAGACCGGGGATCACTTGTCCTTCACCCAGCGTGAATTGCAGCGGTTCGCTGCCGGAAGCATCGAATTGAGTGCCGTCGACTAGGCGTCCATTGTAATTGATGCGCACGGTGTCGCCATTCTTGGCCTGTGTCATAGCAGTCATCCTTTCGGAAGTTCTTGAGGGGCCGGCCTAAGCTCACGGTCCCGTTCTCGATCATCCACGCACTCGGGGTGCACGGCGCGAAGCTCTAAAACTAGGGGCTTGGCTACCGATGTAAACCCAGAATGCCGATTTGAGCTATTCGATGCCGTGGCTCGGTACGAAATCAAGTCGGAGAGCGTTTTCCGTCTGGTGGGAGTGCCTTCTGGAGCAGCGTCAGGTTCTCCCTTAGGACTTCAATCGAGAATTCGATCTTGGTCACCAGACCAGGATAGGCTGGGCGGTCCTTCTCCAGCAGCGCGATTGTCAACTCCCGGATTTGCTTCTCCGCCATTTCAAGCCGTCCCGCCATCCGCTCGGAATACAGGCGCACCAGGAACCCCACCTGTGCGGCTTCAATGAGCCGCTGGCGACGGCGCCGCTGACGCTCGGCTGGGGACATCGGAGCGCTGCCCTTCAGTGGGCGGCCTCGCTTCCGTTTGGGCGTGTCGTCGGCCATGGTATTTTCGCGATTATCGTGCGTCACGAAAACTGAATCTGACGCCGACCGTCAAGAGGGGGTGTTGCAATTTTGCGAGCAAGGACTGGACGAACTCGTTGAGAACGTAGGTTTGCCTTTGCGGTAAGGATTCAAACTGGCCTCGTTCACCTCTAGCAAGGATCTGCTCGCGTCAGGTGCTGACCTTCGGAACGTGCCCCTGTAAGCGACCGCTATTGGGCCGAAAAAGCGGACTGGCGAGTTCGAGGCTCGGAAGGCCAGAAGCGGACCTTCAGGCTCGTCGCGCGTATCGACTTGATCTGACCCGAAGCAAACTCTCGCAGGTGACGTCCGGCATGACCGCTTCGCGCCCCATCCTCGCCGTTCCCGGGCCTGAAAACGGCCATTCGTTTCGATTGCCCGTTTTGCTACGCTACGGAGATCGACGGCGGCCCCGGATAGGGTTGCGAGCAACCGGATACCTCCGAACTTGATACGGAATGGTTCTGTGCATGGGCACGGCGTTGGGGAGACAGAAGGCGGAAAGTTTGAGGACATCTCATGTCGGACGTCAAAGGTCGCCGGTTTCAGTGCCGCATTCTGTTGGACCGCCGACCGGCAGACATAGCTTCAGAATGTTGATTTCGACGGCGGCACGGAGATGTTCGTCTCGCTACTCCATATACGGCGCCAGCACATCTTCGATCCATTTCATGAATGCGCGGACCCGGCGCGACAGATTGCTCCGATGTGCCACGACGAGGGACACGGCGAGCGCCCGGCGACGAAAATCGGGTAGGATCTCCACAAGCGTGCCACTCTCCAAGTATCGACCAATCCCCAAGAGCGGCGCTTGTATCAGGCCAAGGCCGGCGAGGGCAGCGGCTTCGTAGGTCTGCGCGCTGTTGACGTGCAGCGCACCTGGCAACTGAAGCGTCGCGTAGCTGTCGCCGTCCGGATATTCCCATCCATGGGGCCTTGCGCCCAGTGTCGTCGAAAAATGAATTGTCCGATGTTCCTGACGCTGGAGATCGTCTAGCGATCGAGGGACGCCAAAGCGCGCGAGATAGGCGGGACTGGCAGCGTTGACCATACGCAACAGGCCCAGTGGGCGGGCAATCAGCGTGTCGTCCCTTATGGGGCCAAGCCGCAATACGCAGTCGAACCCCTCTTGAACCAGATCCACCTGTCGATCCGTGCTCGACACCTCCAGCTCCAACTCGGGATGTGTCGCCATGAAATCCGGCAAGGCCGGCACGATCGTTGTGCGCGCCACCTCGGTCGGAAGATCGACCCGCAAACGCCCACGAAGTGCCACGCGATCGCCTGCGAACATCGAGTGCAGGTCATCGACTTCAGCAAGCAGATCGCGGGCACGGGCATGAAATGCGCGTCCGTCCTCCGTCAATTGCACGCTGCGCGTCGTCCGGTGCAGGAGCCTGACACCGATATCTTCCTCCAGCTTCCGGACCGCCGTTGAGGCCCTCCCTTTTTGGATACCCAGGCTATCCGCCGCGCGGGTGAAGCTCCCCATTTCCGCTACCGTTATGAAAATGAGGACGGGTTCGAGATTCTGCATTTTCGTGCCTCGGTATTGTGTCCAAAAAAGAGAACAGTTGGTTCGTTTTCTCGGTGTTTATCATGCCTAAGAGGCACAGTAAGCTTCGAATATGGGATCCTCCCATCGGAGAATGACAAGTGTCCGAAACTATGAACCTGCGTCGTCAGATGCCTAAAACTGTGGCCCTGCATGGCGCCCTGTGGGCCGGCCGGATCATGAGCGCGTTTGTCGTTGTCGCTCTGGCGGCAGACGGCACCATTCAGCTTTTCGCGCCGGCACAGATCGCCGGCATGTTGCAGGAAACCGGGTTCTCGATGGACCTGACCCATGTCGTGGGTCCGATCATACTCGCCTGCGCCATCCTTTACGCCATCCCAGCTACCACCGTGCTCGGCGCGATCCTGGTGACGGGCTTTTTGGGAGGTGCCATCTGCGCCCATGTCCGCATCGGTGAGTTGGGGTCGGCGCCGGAAATCATCTCCCTGCTTCTGGGCGCGATGACATGGGGCGGCCTCTACGCGCGCCATCCCCGTATCCGGGCCGTTCTGCCGCTCATCCGTTGAACCAATAAGGGCAGTCCTCTGTCCCCCAAGATCAGGAGAAAACACATGCTTTTAGTGACGGGAATCACAGGAAATGTTGGCGGTGCCGCCGCAAGGCATTTGCTGGCGCAAGGCAAGAAGGTACGCGCGCTGGTCCGCGACCGCGCCAAGGCGGCAAGCTGGGCGGACCAGGGCGTCGAACTGGTCGACGGCGACTGGAACGATGCGACCGCCATCGAGCGGGCGCTCGAGGGCATCGACGGCGCGTTTATCATGTTGCCGGCCGTCTGGGCACCTTCGCCGGATTTCAGGGAAGCCAAGGGCGTCATCGCGAACTATGTCGAGGCGCTCACCAAGGTGGCGCCGCCGCGGATGGTCGCACTCTCGTCGATGGGCGCGAACAGGACCAGCGGGCTGGGGATGATCACGGCCCTGTCGCTTCTGGAGCAGGGCTTTCGCGACCTGACACTGCCGATCGCATATGTACGGGCCGGCGGGTTTTTCGAAAACTTCCTCTACGGCTTGCACGTAGTCCAGGGCGGCACGCTGCCCGTCTACTACAACCCGACAAATCGGAAATCGACCATGGTCGCGACCAACGACATCGGCGCTGAGGTTGCAAGGCTTCTGAGCGGGCCGGCGTGGTCGGGGCATCGGGTCATCGAACTCGGTTCGATGGTGAGCGCGGATGAGGTCGCCGCGCAATTGGGTGAAGTCATGAAGCTCGACGTCAAAGCCTTTGCCGTCCCGCGGGCCGAGTGGCCAGCAGCATTCGAGCAGTTCGGCATTCCGAAGGGCCAGACAGGACCGGCCGAAGCGATGTTTGAGGCCGTCAACGCGGGATGGATGGCCCTCGGGGTCCAGGGTACGGAGCACGTAGCGGGTACGACGTCCGCACGCGATGTATTCGAGGCTGCCCGGAACGCCGCCAAGACGTAAGACCTGGACGGATCAGGCATGAGACGGATACTCCCCCGCTTCGCGTCGGAAGCGGGGGAGCCGCTCACAGTTCAAAGCAACGCGAAGCTCCTCTACTCCCGCCTGACTTCCTGAATCTCCGCAGAATCCAGTAGTTTCCGATGCATGCATCCGCTGGTGCGAAATTCAAGGCATCTTCAAGCTGAGTTCGAACTGATGTTATAAATTGGATGCGGCTTTGAAAGATATGAGCAAAACTCTGAAGACATCGGTCAGGCTTAACCTTGTCTTCTGATCTCGACGGCTTCTTCCCACATTATTGGGTAAGTTTTTGACTCTTGTGTGACGTCAGGTATACGGTGCTGATTTCCGGCCTCGACCCCATTGGCGCACTGACATTGCTAGCCGTCCGCGGCTGGTGCCGCGGTGATCTTCGTGAGCGAGCCAAAATGCCCATCGCCGCGGTCTGGCAAAATAGCTAATGCTGGATGCGGTCTGCCTCGATCCCACAAGCGTGCCGGCCTTCGTCAGCGAGCACACGGAAGAAGGCGTTGGTATTGATGTCGCCATTGAATGCGCGAGGGCAGGTCGCGGTCTAGAGGCCAGGTCAATAGCTAGCTTCGCCAATTCCAGGAGGCGACCGTCGTTGACCTCTCTGAAAGCGACGATGAGGTCATCGGGATCGTCAGCCCGTCTCACGCCAAAGTCTGTGGGTGGCGCAGACGCAGCAGTGCCGGCTTGGTTAGGCCCAGCCTAAGCAGAATTATCGAAAATCATTATTTGTGCATCGCACACAGCGTGCTTTGCTCCATCCGCCGGCTGAAAGAGAACAAAAAGAACGTCAGGTGGCAGCCTTCGGCGATGCGTCCGAAGCGGGTTATTTTGGTGCGGACAGCGCCTGCCCTCAGAAAAAGACAGGGGAACATAATGACGACAATAATCTCGAAGTTTCGCCGTGCCGCGCTTGCGGCCGGCATTGCCCTCAGCGCGCTTTCGGTGAGCCTCCACGCCGAAGCCGGCAGCTTGAAGCTGGGCATGACGACCTGGGTCGGATACGGCCCGCTCTTCCTTGCGCGCGACATGGGCTACTTCAAGGAAGGCGGCCTCGATGTCTCGCTCGAAGTCATCGAGGAAGCATCGATGTACATGGCGGCCGTCGCCGCCGGCGAGCTCGACGGCAGCGCCTCGACCATCGACGAAATCATGAAGTACCGTTCCAAGGACGTCTGCTTCAAATCGGTCTATGCCCTGGACGACAGCCATGGCGGCGACGGCGTCCTGGCGCCCAGCAACGTCAAGAGCGTCGCTGATCTCAAAGGCATGGAAGTCGGGCTGAACGAAGGCTCGGTCTCTCAGTTCTGGTTCAACATCCTGCTCAAGCAGGCCGGTCTCAGCCAGGCCGATGTGAAGATCACCAACATGACCGCGGATGATGCCGCCGCCGCCTTCATGGCCGACCGCATTCCCGTTGCCGTCACCTGGGAACCGCATCTGACGCTGGCCAAGAAGGAAAACAAGGGACAGGTGCTGATCGACTCCTCAAAGACACCCGGCCTGATCGTCGATGTGGTGGCGCTGAACTGCGATTACATCACGAAGAACCCCGGCGATGTCGAGGCGCTGGTGAAGGGGCTCTACAAGGCCAACGAGTTCATCAAGGAAAATCCCGAGAAGGCTTACGAGGTGATGGCCAAGGGCGTCGGCGGCTGGCTGAAGGAGCCGAAGGACTTCGCCTCCTCCGCCGCGGGCGTGAACTTCTATGGCAAGGAGCGCAATGCCCAATTCTTCGCCGGCGGCGAGGGTGGTGAAGCCGGCAAGCTGATCAAGCTCGGCGGTGATATCTGGGGCGGCTTCGGCAAGCTCAAGATGGACATCAAATACGACGACCTCGTCGATACGTCTTTCCTTGCGAAGTGATCTGGCCCTGCGAAGTAACCTATCCTGGTAAAGTGAGCTCGCTGGACCGCGGGCCGAGCCTCTCGCCTGCGGTCCATCCAGCCCAAAAGGTTTCCCTGTGACACTGGCACCGAATGCAACGTCTCCCATCAGCCATATCGTGACCACGAGCGTGGAAAAAAATCAGCCCGGTCGATCCGCCTGGAAAGCCATCACCACGCCTTTTCAGGCCGTGTCGCGCCCTCTCTCCATCACGCTCAGCGTCCTGGTCTGGGGCGCGGTCATCGGCGGCTGGTTTGCCTTGACCTATTCCGGAGCGGTCAAGGAAATGTTCCTGCCGCGCCCGGAATCCGTACTGTTCACCACCATCAGCATGGCGCTTGACGGGTCGTTGTGGGAGCACGTGCTCGCCAGCGTCCAGGTGGTGCTGATCGGCTTCGTCATTTCGAGCGTCGTGGCGGTGCCGCTCGGTTTGACGATGGGCACCTACCGCATCGTCCAGGCGGCGCTCGACCCGCTCGTCAACTTTATCCGCTATCTGCCGGTGACGTCCTTCGTGCCGCTTTTCATCTTGTGGATCGGCATCGGCATCGAGCAGCGCGTGGCCGTGATCATCTTCGGCATCTTCTTCCAGCAGCTGGTGATGATCGCCGACAGCGCCCGCGGCGTTCAGCGCGACCTCGTCAACGCTGCCTATACGCTCGGCACGAAACGCGGCGACACGGTCTTCCACATCGTCTTTCCGGCCACGCTTCCGAACGTGCTCGACGTGCTGCGCGTCACCATGGGCTGGGCCTGGACCTATCTCGTCGTTGCCGAACTCGTCGCCGCCCGCAGCGGGCTTGGATACATCTCGCTCAAGGCGATGCGCGGCTTCCAGGTCGACGTCATCTTCATGGCCATCGCCATGATCGGCATCCTTGGTCTTTGCACCGACCAGTTGTTCCGGGGCATTCGCCGCCTCGTCGCTCCCTGGGCCAATTGAGGAGTTTGCCGACATGGACGCCCTGACACTCGCGACGAAACCGAAGAGTTCCGACATCGCCATCGACAATGTGGTCCTGCGCTACGGCAAGGGCGACAACGCGGTGCTGGCGCTGGACGGCATCTCCTTCCATGTCGTGCCCAATGAGTTCTGCGTGATCGTCGGTCCGTCCGGCTGCGGCAAATCGAGCCTGCTCTATCTCATCGCTGGCCTCGAGGAGCGCACCGGCGGCATGATCTCGGTCGGCGGCAAGCCGGTTACCGAGCCAGGTCCGGATCGCGGCATGGTGTTTCAGGCCTACACGCTGTTCCCCTGGCTGACGGTGGCGCAGAACGTCGAATACGGTCCCAAGCGCAAGGGCATGTCGGCGGCCGAGCGCAGGGCCATCGTCGAACATTTTCTCCATGAGGTCGGCCTGGCAAAATTCGCCAACCATTATCCCTCGCAGCTGTCGGGCGGCATGAAGCAGCGCGTGGCGATTGCACGTGCGCTCGCCAACGATCCGCAGGTGCTGCTGATGGACGAACCCTTCGGAGCGCTCGACAGCCAGACACGCCACTCAATGCAGAAGCTTTTGCTGAGGATCTGGGACCATTCCAAGAAGACGGTTCTGTTCGTCACGCATGACATTGACGAGGCGATCCTGCTGGCGGACCGGGTGCTCGTCATGTCGGGCCGGCCCGGCCAGATCAAGAAGGAAATCCGCGTCGGCCTCCGGCGCCCACGCAGCATGGATCTGGTCATGGAGCCGAGCTTCATCGCCATGAAGCGGGAAATCCTCGAGCTCTTGAAAAACGACGAAGACGAAGAGCACTAGCAGGCATGGCATGAGCATCGCGACCGCGGAATTCGACTACATCGTCATCGGCGCGGGCTCGGCCGGTTGTGTCCTGGCCAACAGGCTGAGCGCTAGCCCCGCCAACCGCGTCTGCCTGATCGAAGCCGGCGGTAGCGACGACCGCACAAGGGTGCGGGTACCGGCCGGCATTCTCTCGCTCTACGGCAATCCGAACTTCGACTATGGCTACAAGGGCGTGCCGCAGCCGCTGCTCAACAACCGCCGCATACCGGTCAACCGGGGCAAGCTTCTTGGCGGGTCGAGTTCGATCAATTCGATGGTCTATATCAGAGGCGCCGCGCAGGACTATGATGAGTGGGCGGCACTCGGCTGCGCGGGGTGGTCCTATGCCGACGTGCTGCCGGTGTTCAAGCAGCTCGAGCGCAATCTCCTGTCGCAAAACCCGGCCTATCATGGCTTCGAGGGCGAACTGCTGGTCGACAATCCGCGTGACCCCAACGCCGTATCCAGGCTGTGGGTAGAGGCGGGTCGGGGCGTGGGCCTGCCCGAAAACCGCGACTTCAACGCCGATGGCCAACTCGGCCTCGGCATCTACAATGTGACCCAGAACAGGGGGGAGCGCTTCTCAGCCTACACTGCCTTCGTCCGGCCGGTTCTCGGCCGCCCGAACCTCCAGGTCCTGTCAGGCGTCGAGGTGCTTGACCTGGCGATCGAAAGCGGACGCGCCACCGGCGTCAATGTGATCAGGGACGGATCAGCCCAAAGGCTGACGTGCCGCGCCGAAATCGTGCTCAGCGCAGGCGCGATCGGATCGCCGCGCATCCTGCTTGCTTCCGGCATCGGCCCAGCCGACGAGCTGAAGGCGGCGGGGGTGGAACCGGTCATGAACGTGCCGGGCGTCGGCAAGAACCTGCGCGACCATGTCGACGGAATGATCACGATGCGATCGAACAGCGCCAGGACGCTCGGCCTGTCGCTCGCCAATCTGCCAGCGATGCTGGCGGCGCCTTTTCAGTATTTCGTCCGCCGCAAAGGCATGCTGACGACCAATTACGTCGAGGCCGGCGGCTTCGCCAAGACGAAATATGCCGGCGATATTCCCGATGTCCAATTCCACTTTGTCCCCGGCTATCGCAGCCATCGCGGCCGGCTTGTCGAATATGGCCACGGCTATGCCGTGCACACCTGCGTGCTGCGGCCCGGAAGCATCGGTGAAATCACGCTCGAGCGTGACGGCACCCGCCGCAACGTGCTGATCGATCACCGCTTCTTCAGCGACGGGCAGGATGCACTGACCCTTGTCGAAGGTATAAAGGTCGCGCGTTCCATCCTTGCTTCGCCGGTTTTCGCCGACATCCGCGGACCGGAAATCCTGCCCGGACCCGATGTCGTCACCGACGACGAGATCCTCGCCTATCTGCGTGCCGAAGCCTTGACCGTCTATCACCCGGTCGGCACGGCCAAGATGGGCAACGACAGCATGGCGGTGGTCGATCCCGTCAGTCTCAAGGTGCGCGGCTTCGACAATCTGCGTGTGGCGGACGCCTCGATCATGCCGACGCTGATCGGCGGCAACACCAATGCGCCGTCCATGATGATCGGCGAAAAAGCGGCCAGGGCGATGCTGTCGTAGCCGCGCGTCGGCCCGTGTCCCGGCATTTAGGGACAAGCTAACCACTGCCACGTGAAATCGTAATTTTCGCTAATCAGTCCCTCCAGTACACCAGCGATCTGACCTCCTCGCATCAGAAACTCTTGGGGGGAAAGGACGCAGAAATGTCGGTGGAAAAAATAGACACGCTTGTCGTCGGCGGTGGCCAGGCGGGAGTGGCTATGTCGGAGCATTTGAGCAAATGCGGCGTGCCGCATCTTGTCCTTGAGCGTGGCCGGATCGCCGAGCGCTGGCGTTCGCAGCGATGGGACTCGCTCGTCGCCAATGGCCCGGCCTGGCATGACCGTTTCCCAGGCATGGAATTTCCCGTGACGGGTCCTGACGGCTTTCCCTCCAAGGAGGAGGTTGCGGACTATTTCGCCGCCTATGCAAGGCAGATCAATGCGCCGATCCGCTGCGGCGTCGAGGTCAAGCTCGCGCAAAGAAATGTCGGTCGACCCGGGTTTCGCGTCGAGACGTCGGCCGGGGTGATCGAAGCCAGCAGCATCGTCGCGGCGACCGGACCTTTCCAGGTCCCCGTCATCCCCGCCCTTGTCCCCGGCGATGCCGGCATTCTGCAGATTCATTCCAGCGCGTACCGCAATCCCGGGCAGTTGCCAAAGGGCGCGGTGCTGGTGGTCGGGGCAGGATCGTCAGGTGTGCAGATCGCCGATGAGCTGCAGCGCTCGGGGCGGCGCGTCTACCTCTCGGTCGGCCCGCACGACCGCCCGCCGCGTGCCTATCGCGGGCGTGATTTCTGCTGGTGGCTTGGCGTTCTCGGCAAATGGGACCTCGAAACCCCGGGGCCTGGCACGGAGCATGTCACGATTGCGGTGAGCGGCGCGCGTGGCGGCGAAACGATTGATTTCCGTCGGCTGGCGGCGCAGGGGCTTACCCTGGTCGGCATGACAAAAGCATATCAGGACGGCATACTGACCTTCGCGCCCGATCTGGCGAAGAACATTGCCCGCGGTGACGCCAACCTGATGTCGCTGCTGGACGAGGCCGATGCCTATGTCGCGCGCAACGGCCTCGACCTTCCGCAGGAGCCCGCGGCCCGTCGGATCGACCCGGATCCGGACTGCTTGACCAACCCGCTTCGTGACCTCGATCTGGCGGGCGCCGGGATAGCGGCGATCATCTGGGCGACAGGCTTTGCCGTCGACTACAGCTGGTTGAAGGTCGATGCTTTTGACGAGAGGGGCCGGCCAAGGCACCAACGCGGCGTCTCGGTCGAGCCTGGGATCTATTTTCTCGGCCTGCCTTGGCAGTCGCGAAGAGGGTCGAGTTTCATCTGGGGCGTCTGGCATGATGCCAAGCATGTCGCCGACCGAATTTCGACGCAGCGCAAATATCTGGCCTATCACGCTGCGGCGCAGCGCGAGACGGTGGACGCCTGACCGACGCTGACAACAGCCACGAGCCCGATCTGATGGAGACCTGGATGGCGCATACGAGAATCCGCAAGTTCAACACCAAGGACACCTATCCCGAGCAGAAGCTCGACAATGATCTGTGCCAGGCGGTCGTCACGCGGGGCGGCCGGACGGTCTATCTGCGCGGCCAGTGCCCGCAGGATCTCGACACCGCCAAGAATATCGGCAGCCACGATCCGGCCGAGCAGACGCATAAGGTGATGCAGAACGTCAGGCAGCTCATCGAAGAGTGCGGCGGCACCATGGAGCATCTGGTCAAGGTGGTGGTCTACATCACCGACGTGCGCCATCGCGAGGCAGTCTACCGCACCATGGGCGAGTATATCAAAGGCGTGCATCCCGTTTCGACCGGTCTCGTCGTGTCGGCCCTGGCGCGGCCGGACTGGCTGGTCGAGATCGACGGCACCGCCGTCATCCCGGATTGATCTCATGACCTTTTCCATTGTCGCGCGGTGCAGCCGCACCGGCATGTTCGGCGTCGCGGTGTCGTCTTCCTCACCGGCGGTGGCGGCGCGCTGCGCCTATGCGCAAGCGGGCGTCGGCGCGGTCGCCAGCCAGAACGTCACCGATCCGACGCTCGGCGCAAGAGGGCTCGAACTGCTGGCGCGGGGCGCCTCGGCCGCCGACGCGGTCGCCATCCTGAAGCGCACCGGCGCTTATAGCGACTACCGGCAGGTGCTGGCTGTCGATGCCGCCGGCACCACCGCCATTCATTCAGGACCCAGGGCGCTTGGCATCTGGGCGGAAGCGCGTGCGGACAATGTCGCCTGCGGCGGCAACATGCTGGCCCATGATGGCGTGCCGCAAGCCATGGTCGACGCTTTCCTGGCCTCGGAAGGGCACCTCGGCGACCGCCTGATCGCGACCATGCGCGCCGCGCTGAAGGCAGGGGGCGAGGCGGGTCCGGTGCATTCGGCTGGAATGAAGCTGGTGCGCGAGGTCGCATGGCCCGTCGCGGACCTGCGCTGCGACTGGACCGACGGCTGCCCGATCGAGGAACTGGCGGCCTTGTGGGACCGCTACAAGCCCCAGCTCGATGCCTATGTGACCCGCGCGATCAATCCGTCCGACGCGCCGAGCTACGGCGTGCCGGGCGACGAGTAGCCATCACGCAGGGGGAGGCATCCGCATGAGCGAATTCAGTCACAAGGACTGGATCGGCAAGGCATCCGCGATCCGGTTTCGCGACAGGGCGTTCATCGACGGTAAGACGGTTGCCGCGCGTTCGGGCCGCACCTTCGCCAGCATCAATCCGGCCACTGGCGAAACGCTCGCCGAGGTGGCGTCCTGCGGCGAGGAAGATATCGATCTCGCCGTTGCCGCGGCGCGCCGCAGTTTCGAGGCTGGTGCCTGGTCACGCGCGAGCCCGGCGCACCGTAAGGAGGTGCTGCTTAGGCTGGCGCGGCTGCTGCGCGAAAACCTGCAGGAGCTTGCCCTGCTGGAATCGCTTGACATGGGCAAGCTCGTCACGGATGCCGCGACTGTCGATGTCCCGGGTTCCGCGGCTATCTTCCAGTGGTATGGCGAGGCCATCGACAAGATCTATGACGAAGTGGCGCCGACCGGCGGCAGTGATCTGGTGCTGGTGCGGCGCGAGCCGCTCGGCGTGGTCGGTGCCGTGGTGCCGTGGAATTTCCCGCTCGACATGGCCACATGGAAGTGCGCGCCCGCGCTGGCGGCGGGCAATTCGGTGGTGCTGAAGCCCGCGGAGCAGTCGCCTTTCTCGGCGCTCAGGCTGGCGGAACTCGCCATGGAGGCGGGGCTGCCCGCCGGTGTGCTCAACGTTGTGCCCGGCCTTGGCGAGACGGCCGGGCAGGCGCTTGGCCGTCACATGGACGTGGATTGCCTTGCCTTCACCGGATCGACCTCGGTCGGCAAGATGTTCCTGCAATATTCGGGTCAGTCGAACATGAAGCAGGTCTGGCTCGAAACAGGCGGCAAGAGCCCGAACCTTGTCTTCGCCGACTGCGGCGACCTCGATGCGGCGGCCGACATGGCGGCCTTCGGCATCTTCTTCAACCAGGGCGAGGTCTGTTCGGCCAATTCGCGCCTGCTCGTGCAACGCGGCATCAAGGATGCCTTCGTGGAGAAACTGGCTGAGCTCGCGGCGGCCGCCCAGCCTGGCGATCCGCTCGACCCTGCCTCGAAAATGGGCGCCATGGTCGATGCCCGCCACGCCGCCAACGTCATGCGCTTCGTCGAGGCCGGCAAGAAGACCGCGCGCCTGGTTGCCGGCGGAGATCGGGTCACGGTCAACGGTCGCGGTAGCTTCATACAGCCCACCATCTTCGATGATGTTGCCCATGACGACCCGATTGCCAGGGATGAGATATTCGGACCGGTGCTGTCGGTCATTGCCTTCGACGATGAGGAGGAGGCCATCCGCATTGCCAATGACAGCCCGTACGGGCTGGCCGCGTCACTATGGACCGACAGTCTTTCGCGCGCGCACCGCGTTGCCGGCCGGCTCCGCGCCGGCACCGTTTCCGTCAACACGGTCGATGCGCTGAGCCCGATGACGCCGTTCGGCGGCATCAAGCAATCGGGCTTTGGCCGCGACCTGTCGCTGCACGCGCTGGACAAGTACACCGCGCTGAAAACGACATGGATCAAGTACTGAGGCGGAGCGGGCGCTTGATCGCAGCGCCCAAACCGGCAACATAGAAGCCCATGCCGCTACGCTTCACCCTGAGACAATTGGAATATTTCGTCGCCGTCGGCGAAGCCGGCTCCATTACCAAGGCGGCCGAGCAGGTCAATGTTTCGCCGCCTTCGATTTCGGCGTCCATCGCGCAGCTCGAGGCCGAATTCGGCGTCCAGCTTTTTGTCCGCAAGCATTCGCATGGCCTGTCGCTCACGGCCGGCGGGCGTGTTTTCCTCAAGGAGGCCGCCAGGTTGCTGGCCGACGCCGACGCTCTGCACGATATCGCCGGCGACATCGCCGAGAAGGTGCGTGGGCCGCTGGCAGTCGGATGCCTGCTGACCTTCGCGCAGATCGTCATGCCGACGCTGCGCGCGAAGTTCGAGCGCGCCTATCCCGAGGTGCGGTTCCGGCAGTTCGAACGCAACCAGGGTCAGTTGCTCGAAATGTTGCAGCGAGGTGAAATCGATGCGGCGCTGACCTATGATCTCGAACTGTCGCAGGACACGACGTTCGAACCGCTTATGCTGGTGCCGGCCTATGTCATGCTGCCGCAGGGGCACCGCTTCGCCGGCAAAGCTTCGATCACGACGGAAGAACTGGCCGACGAGCCCATGGTGCTGCTCGACCTGCCATACAGCCGCGAATATTTTCTCTCGGCCTTCCAAATGCGGGGCATCCGGCCGAACATTGCCGAGCGCACCGGCGACATCGCGGTGATGCGGTCGATGGTTGCCAATGGCTTCGGCTACGGCATCGCCAACATGCGGCCGCTCAACACCCTGGCGCCGGACGGCAAGCCGCTGGTCTTCGTGCCCCTGGAAGGGGATTTGCGGCCTCTGACCATGGGGGTCGCATTGCCCAACGCCGAGCACCGCACCCAGACGGTGCAGGCATTCATCGATCATTGCCGCCGCTTCGTTGTCGAACAGGGCGTGTTCGGCAGCGGACGGGTCGTGGAATAGCAGCGGCCTTTGTCAGGCGACCTTCAACTGTTGTCCGGCAAGCCGCCGCAGCAAATTGTCGAGCATGTCGTCGCAGCGGCGCATCTGTTCGATGCTGACGAATTCGTCCGGTCTGTGCCCTTGCGCCATCGAGCCCGGCCCGCACACGATGGTCGGCGTGCCGAGGTCGCGGCTGAACAATCCGCCTTCGGTGCCGAAGGCAACCTTGATGGTGTCGTTGGCCCCGGTCAATGACTTGACGAAAGCCACAGCCTGCGAATTCGCCGGCGTGTCCAGACCCGGATAGGTGTTGGTGATATCGATGTCGATGGCCGCCTCCGGCGCGATCGCTGAAGCGGCTGCGGCAATGCGCGCTGCCTCTGCGCGCAACCCATCGAGGATTTGGTCGGGGTTGTCGGCCGCGACATTGCGGATCTCGAAGTCGAGCTGGCACAGGTTCGGCACGATGTTGAGCGCAACGCCGGCATGCATCTTGCCGACGTGGACGGTCGTGTAGGGAATGTCATAGTCACCGTCGCGCGCGCCATCGCTGGCCAGCCGGTCCTGTTCCCGGCGCAGTGCGGAGACGAAGTCGCAGCCGAGATGAATGGCGTTGAGCGCCAGGGGAGCGAGCGCCGAATGGCTTTCGCGTCCCCTGCAGATGGCGCGCGCCGCAAGCTTGCCCTTGTGGGCGGTCGCGACCTGCATGTTGGTCGGCTCGCCGACGATGCATAGCAATGGCCGATGCGGCGCCGAACGCAGCATGTCGATCAGGCTGTGCACGCCGATGCAGCCGATCTCCTCGTCGTAGGAAAGCGCCAGATGCAAGGGCGTTTGCAGGCCCATTTTCGAGGCCTTGAGACAGGCGGCAAGCGCGCAGGCGACAAAACCCTTCATGTCGGCCGCGCCACGGCCGTAAAGCTTGCCATCCCGCGCGCTCATCTCGAAAGGCGGCAGCGTCCAGTCCTGTCCGTCGATCGGGACGACATCGGTGTGGCCGGACAGCATGACGCCGGCCGCGTCGGCCGGCCCGATGGTGGCGAACAGGTTGGCCTTGTGGCCGTCCGCGCTGCGGATGATCTGGCATGCAATGCCCCGCGTCGCCAGCAGGTCTGTCACGTAGCCGATGAGGTCGAGGTTCGAGTCCCGGCTCACCGTCGGGAATGCGATCAGCTTTTCAAGGATCTGGATGCTGTCCATGCGTCTCACGTCTCGTTGGCCGTGTGCGCTATCTAGCATCGCGTGGCCGCGGCCTTGAAGTCGCATTTGGCTCAGCCGGGATTCTTCGGATGCTAATCCAGGCGGCGGGGGGCGGATTAGGCGCGTCCTAATCGGCACAGAAGAAATCTGTAGTTTTCCGGCACGCGCCGCAACTTATGAGTAGGTTCACGGCGTCTACCCACCGGGCAGACCGGCTTGCGCCAGGTTTGAAACCATCACCGCGCATGCCGCGACGCGACGCTGGCAGGAAGGAAGCACCATGCGTGACCCACGCTACGACATTCTGTTCGAGCCTGTGAAGATCGGCCCGGTGACCGCCAAGAACCGCTTCTACCAAGTGCCGCACTGCAATGGCGGCGGCTATCGTGATCCGTCCGCCGCGGCCGAGATGCGGCGCATCAAGTCGGAAGGCGGCTGGGGCGTCATCTTCACCGAGCAGACCGAGATGCACCACACCTCAGAGATCACGCCCTTCATCGAGCTCAGGCTTTGGGACGACGCCGACATCCCAGCGCTGGCGAAGATGGCCAAGGCCATGCACCAGCATGGCGCGCTGGCCGGCATCCAGCTCGCCTATTCCGGTATCAACGGCCCGAACCTCTACACCAAGGAAGTGCCGCGCGGACCGTCGGCCTTGCCGATCCGCACCTTCACCAACGATCCAGTCCAGGCACGCGCCATGGACAAGCAGGATATACGTGACCTCAGGCGCTGGCACCGCAATGCCTTCAAACGCGCGAAGCTGGCGGGTTTCGACCTAGTCTGTCTCTATGGTGCGCATGGCTTCGGCATTATCCAGCACTTCCTGTCCACCGCCACCAACCAGCGCAGCGACGAATATGGCGGCCCGTTGGAAAACCGCTCACGGCTGATGCGCGAGCTGATCGAAGAAGGCCGCGACGCCATCGGCGACACTTGCGGCCTGACGCTGCGGCTGTCGCTGGACGAGATGATCGGCGAACTTGGCTTCGCCAATTCCGAAGTGCGCGACATGATCGAGATGCATGCCGAGCTGCCCGACCTCTGGGACCTGGCGCATGGCGCCTGGGAGGATTGTTCGGGGCCGTCGCGGTTCAAGGAGGAGGCGGCACAGGAGAGCCTGGTGTCCGGCATCAAGACGCTGACGTCGAGGCCGGTCGTCGGCGTCGGTCGCTTTACCTCGCCGGACGTGATGGTCAGGATGATCAAGTCCGGCACGCTCGATTTCATCGGCTGCGCCCGTCCATCGATCGCCGATCCCTTCCTGCCGAAGAAGGTGGAGGAGGGACGGATCGAGGACATTCGCGAATGCATCGGCTGCAACATCTGCATCACCGGCGACATGACCATGTCGATCTCGCGCTGCACGCAGAACCCGACCTTCATGGAGGAGTGGCGCAAGGGTTGGCATCCGGAGCGGATGCAGGCCAAGGGCGACAGCGACAGCGTGCTGATCGTCGGCGCCGGTCCCGCCGGGCTTGAGGCCGCCCGCGCACTCGGCCTGCGCGGCTACCAGGTGGCGATCGCCGAAGCAGGCACCGAGCTCGGCGGCCGCGTGTCGCGCGAGTGCCGCTTGCCTGGCCTCTCCGCCTGGGGTCGCGTACGCGACTATCGCCAGTATCAGCTCAGCCAGATGTCCAATGTCGACGTCTATTTCGAAAGCCGGTTGTCCGCCGAGGATATCCTGGCCTTCGGGTTTCAGAACATCGCCATTGCCACCGGCTCGGCATGGCGCCGTGACGGCGTGGCGCGTGCGCATGTCATGCCGATGCCGGTGGACCCGGCCATGCCGCTCTATACCCCGGACGACCTGATGGGCGGAAATGTACCGACCGGCACTGTCGTGCTGTTCGACGACGACCACTACTACATGGGTGGCGTTCTGGCCGAGCTGATGGCGCGCCGGGGCGCGAAGGTGACGCTGGTGACGCCGTCCGCCTATGTGTCCGACTGGACCCGCAACACGCTGGAGCAAGGCGCCATCCATCGACGGCTGGCCGAGCTCGGCGTCGAGATCGTGCTAAACCGGATCGTGACACGCGTCGTGCCGGGAGGCGTCGCCACCGCCTGCGCCTACACCCATGCCGAACGCGACATTGCCGCCGACGCCGTCGTGCTGGTGACGTCGCGCCAACAGGACGACCAGGTCTGGCGCGACCTGAAAGCGCGGCGCGACGAATGGGCCGACAATGGCATTCGCTCGATCAAGGTCATAGGCGATGCCGAGGCGCCAGGTCCGATTGCCTGGGCGACCTACGCCGGCCATCGTTTCGCTCGTGAGATGGACGAACTCGATATCGGCGACGCGCTGCCGTTCCGGCGAGAAGTGACGGCTTTGGCGGCGGGGTAGGCCGATGGCATGGCTTGATAGGAATGACGTCGCCACAAGCCGATAGTGTTTCGCGCTAGCGTGTCGAAATCTGATGTCGGGATCAATCGCAAGACAATACGGAACGATACGGGAAACTTTCTAATTTTGGCCCACGAAAAACGCAATAGAATCAACGTCCTTACTATGTCCTCCGGGCTCACCATTATCGTTATTTATCAATGGCTTACGGATAGGTTCGCCAAAAGGTTCGCCAAGCATCGGCTTGCGGGTCACCAGCCGCACGACGCGATCCCCACCCTGAACCGCCAGACGAACCTGCGATGCCGGCCGCAGGAAAGCCGTGCTGCGGATCCGTCGACAGCTCGCGCACCCATTTGCGCAACACATTCTCGTGGACATCGAGGTCGCGGGCGGCCTGGGCCACTGCAACGCCCCGGTCCTTGATCAATCTCACCGCCTCAAGCTTGAACTTGCGGCCGAACTTCCTTCTTTGCATTCCCACCCTCCAGTTCCGTTAAACACCTTGTCTCGGTGTCCACGAAACCGGCGGCAGGCCAGAGGAGCCCCTCTCGGCATTGAGCGGAGCAGGGGCTTCCAGAAAAAAGGTGCCAGCTGTAGTAGTCCGTGAGCCCGTAGGCAGGCTTGGACGTATCAACCCTCACGGCGGCGCGGCCGGGCACGTCGGGGCCATAGTCAGTACGCGGCGCCGAAGATCAAGCTTCAACTTGATGCCCGATAAGCGCCCGGTACGAAGACGCCTGCCATGTGGCTGCCCATGTCGCCTCTGCTCGGCGTGCCGGCCCTGCGGACTGATGCGCAGCTTCTTTAGATATCGGATAGGATTAGCCGATATTCATCGGAAAAAAGGAGCCGGAAAGTCATGACCGAGATCTGGCAATCACTCCTCGCCAATCTTGCTCTGGTCTCCGTCCTGGTCGTCGCCTGGGACCTTGTGGCCGATTTCACCGGGCGTCTCTCGCCGCGAATACAGTCGCTGCTTCTGGGCGCGGTCATGTGCGTGGGGGCGGTCTTTTCAATGGCGACCGCCTTGTCTGTCTCTGGCTTCGTGGTCGATCTGCGCGCCGCCTTTATCGGCGCCGCGGCGTTCTTCGGCGGATGGCCGGCAATGTTCGTTGCCACGATCGGCTCCATTGCCTATCGCCTCTATCTTGGCGGGCAGGGGGCCAATGTCGGCGTCATGGGTATCCTGATCACCGCCGTCGTCGGCCTGGCATGGCACCACATTGTCGCGGCCCGGTCGCGCACGATGCTCGACATATTCGGCTTCGGCGTGTCAGTTGCACTCGCCGGGCTGATCACGCTCCTGGTCATACCCCCGCAAGTCGTCACAGGCCTGATCCAGCAAAGCACGTTCCCGTCCCTCCTGTTCCGCTTCCTTAGTACCATGGTGATCGGCATCCTGCTCGACCGGCAACAGCGGCGGCGCGATCTCTCCATGTCCAACATGATCTATCGGGCCATGGTTCGTGAACTGCCGGACTGCCTGAACATAAAGGATGTGGACGGCCGCTTCATCGCCGCCAATCCCGCCACCGCCGAAATGCTGGGGGCCGCTTCAGTCGAGGAGCTCATCGGCAAGACCGATTTCGATTTCTATTCGAAGGACGTGGCCGAGCGCTTCAGGCAGGACGAGATGGGCGCACTGAAGGCCGGGCAGACATTGCGCATCGAACAGCCTGCGGTGTTTCCGGATGGCAAACAGGGCTGGCTTTACACGCTCAAGGCGCCGTTCCGCGACGAGGTCGGCAAGATCACCGGTGTCATCACCTACAATCGCGAGATCACCGAGCAGAAGCGAAACGCTCAGCTCAAGAACGATTTCATTTCGACGGTCAGTCATGAGCTGCGCACCCCATTGACATCCATCCGAGGCTCGCTGGGCCTGATCGCGGCGGGCGTGGCGGGCGAATTGCCGCCGAAGGCCGCCAACCTCGTCAATATCGCTCACACCAATAGCGAGAGACTGGTTCTTCTCATCAACGACATCCTCGATATGGAGAAGATCGAGTCAGGCGTCATCGCCTTCAAGATCAAGCAGATGCCTGTGCGCCCGATCATGGAGCAGGCCATTGCCGCCAGTTCCAACTACATGGCCGAGAGCCGGATACGCATCGTCCTGGTCGACGATGCCCCGCGCGCCGAAGCCAACATCGATCCGGACCGCCTGCACCAGGTGATGGCCAACCTTCTGTCGAACGCGATCAAGTTCTCGCACGCCGACGGCACCGTGATGGTGAAGCTGCAGCGTCGTGATCGCGACATGTTGCGCATCTCGGTGATCGATCAGGGGGCGGGTATCCCCGAGGCGTTTCGCAGCCGTATATTCGGCAAGTTCGAACAGGCTGACGCGTCCAGCACCCGCAAGAAAGGCGGCACCGGCCTCGGCCTCAGCATCGTCAAGACCATCGTGGAAAAGCTGGGCGGCGCCGTTTCCTTCGAAACCGAGGAAGAGAAAGGAACCTCGTTCCATGTCGACCTTGCCGAAGCCCGCAGGCTCCAACCGAGGCCGTATCCGCCACCGCGCCCGCCACGGGAGCCCGATGGCCGCCTACGGGTTCTGATCTGCGAAGACGAGACCGACGTCGCGGCGGTGATTGCGGCACTCCTGGACGCGGAAGGCTTTTCCAGCGACGTCGCCCCGGACATCGCCACCGCGAAGGCGCTTCTGCAGTCTCGCGATTATGTGGCACTGACACTCGATATCAAGCTGGCGGAAGAATCGGGCATCAAGCTCTTCCATGACATCAGGGCGTCACCGGTGAATTCCGACATTGCGGTCATCGTCATCTCCGCCGTCGCCGATGAGGCCAGGCGCTCGCTGAACGGCACCGCCGTCGGCATCGTCGACTGGCTGGAGAAGCCGGTGGATTCGGGGCGGCTTCACGCCGCTCTTGCCAAGATCGTCGCCGGCAGGAATGAACAGAGGCCGAAGATCCTCCATGTCGAGGACGACGAGGGTGTGCTAGCCGTGATGTCGGCGGGACTGGGCTCGGACGTCTCGATCATCTCGGCGAAAACGCTGCAGGAGGCACGGCGGGCGGTTGCGAAGCGTCGCTTCGACCTGGTCATCCTGGACATAGCACTTCCAGACGGATCGGGACTGGACCTGCTCGCCGATCTGCCGCTGGAGACCGGAGTGATCGTGTTCTCGGCGGCGGAACCGGACCAGAAACTCGGCGATCGGGTGCAGGCAATGATGACCAAGACCAGGGCGTCGGAGATCGATGTGGCAAAGCTTGTCAGAACCATGTTGGCCTCATCGCGCGATGGCACCAGACCCGCCGCCCGCGCCAAGGAGTGACGATCATGCCGGCAAGAATCCTCTACGTGGATGACGACCACGATATCCGCGAAATCGCTCAGATGTCGCTGGAGCTCGAGCCGGAATTCGAGGTGCGGTCCTGCTCTTCGGGCGCCGCGGCGCTGACCGATGCCGCCGCATGGCATCCCGACCTCATCTTGCTCGACGTGATGATGCCGGACATGGACGGGCCGGAGACGCTGAAGCGCCTGGCTGCTTCACCGCTGACGGCGTCGATACCCGTGGCCTTTATCACCGCGCGCACCCAGACGCATCAGGTCGAGCGCTATCTCGCCATGGGAGCGGTCGGGGTCATTGCCAAGCCTTTCGATCCGCTGGCGCTCGCCGGCGAAGTCAGGAAGCTGCTTCCGGAGCGACCCGGGCAGGCATAGCCGCCGGGTCGAAGGCAGCGGCAACAAGCCTGTCAGCAACCTCCGTTTGCCGTTTACGGCACCTGTACCACACCCCAATATTCATCTACTGATTGTATCGAAATACGGCAGTCGCGAATCGGTTTTATTTATGATTGCGCGGCATCGGCCGGCGCGGGAGACCCGCACCGGCGTTGGCATGGACCACATTGGCGGATGTCGGTTCATGAGTTGATCACTCCGGGGGGCAACGAGGCGTGAACCGGAGCCGGACAGGTGAATGGAGCGAAGGCAAGAGTTCTGATCTGCGATGATGATCCCCTGTTGCTTGAACTGATGGAATTCAGGCTGAGGGCGAAGGGATACGAGGTCATCACGGCAGTGGACGGTGCCGAGGCACTGGCGAAGGCGGAACAGGACGGACCCGATATCATCGTGCTCGATGCGATGATGCCCAAGGCCGACGGCCTGGAGGTGTTGGCTCGCCTCAAGGGCGACCCGGTCCTGTCGGACACGCCGGTGGTGATGCTGACCGCCCGCAAGGCCGAAAGGGACATCGTCTCGGCCCTCGAGAAGGGAGCCGACGACTATCTGGTAAAGCCATTCATCCCCGAGGAACTGCTGGCCCGGCTGGCGCGTCTGATCGCGCGCAAGACTGGGAAACGCTGATGAGGCGCAGCCGGCGCGCAGCGCTTGCCGCATGCCTGATCCTGGCAATCGCGGCCACTCCTGGTGCGGTGCTTGCGCAGACGGTCGATGAGCTCTACGCGTCCGCCGTGAAAGCCAGGCAGGCCCGGCATTTCGACGAGGCGGTGGATCTGCTTCGGCGCGCACTCGCGCTCAAACCCGACAATGCCGACGCCCTGGTTCAGCTCGGTTTCGCCGAACTCGGCCGCAACGATCTGGCGGCGGCGCACGACGCCTTTTCCAAGGCGCTTTCCCTTGCTCCGGCCTATCAAGATGCAAGCTTTGGCCTGGCCGAGATCGAGTTCCGTTCCGGCAATCTGGATGCCGCGCTGCCGCTCGCCGAATCGGTGGCGCGCGCCCAGCCCGGCAACACCGACGCCGCCGCGCTTGTGGAGAACATCCGCAAGGCCATGCAGGCCGCCGGCGGTGAGGCGAGGAAGGCGTCGGCGGCGGCGCCGAGGGCGAAACCACGGCCCGATCCCGTCGCCGGCCTGATGGAGCAAGGTCGACGGTTGCGAACAGCGGGAAAGCTGCCCGAAGCGGAGAAGGTCTATCGCCGCGCGCTTGGGCTGGCGCCGAAGAACACCGACATCTTGGTTGCCCTTGGCCTTATCCTGGGCTCCAGCCAGCGGTTCGACGAAGCCGGGCATTTCTTCGACCGGGCGCTGGCCATAAAACCCGGCCTTCTCGACGCGCGGATCGGCAAGATCCGCCTGGCGATTTGGCAGGGCGACGTGCCGGGCGCCCGCGCGCTGGTCGATGACGTGTTGGCCTCGTCGCCGGACAATGTGGAGGCGCTCGACCTCGATGCCAAGGTCGCCCTGCTCGAGGCCGACTACACGCGGGCCGGACAGTCGTTCCAGCGCGTGCTTGCGATCGATTCGCGCAATGCCGAGGCGCTGGTGGGGATCGGCGATGTGCGCCGCGCCCTAGGCGACGACGATGCAGCGCGCCAGGCCTACAGAGAGGCGCTCGCCATCGAGCCCGGCTCTTCCGACATCGAGCAACGACTGGCCGTGCCGCCCCCGCGCAGATGGCGGCTCGACCTTGGCACCGAGGTGAGCGATCTCACCAACGGGCTGAGCGACTGGACCGACAGCTCGGCTGGCCTTGCTTATCGGCTGTCGCCGCGCACGACGATTTCAGGCCGCACCCGCGTGGCAACCCGCTTCGGCCGTACCGACGTTCAGATCGAGGGCCGCATCGACGAGGCCTTCTCGCCTGCCTTCTCCGCCTATGCGCTCGCCGCGGCGACGCCGGATGCCGATTTCCTGGCGCGCTATGCGATCGGCGCCGGCGCGTCCTTGCAGGTCATGGCGGCGGCGAAGGCGTTCGGCCCTTTGTCGCTCAACATCGACACCCGCTACGACAATTTCACCAACACAAACGTCACCAGCGTCTCGCCCTGGGTGCAGGGCTATATCTTCGACGGCCGCCTGGGGCTTTCCGCCCGCTGGGTGCATGCGGCCGACGATATCGGCACGCGCGCGGACGGCTATGTGCTTAGGGTCGACCTTGCGGTGACGCAGCGCTTCAACCTGTTCGGCGGCTATGCGGACGCCCCCGAAATCTCCGACGGCACGCTGGTGCCGACGCGCACCGTCTTCGGCGGCATCTCCTGGGACGTCAACGATCCGCTGACGGTCCGCGCCAGTATCGCACATGAGCAACGCCCGACATTCGACCGAAGCATATTCGGGCTCGGCCTGACCGCGCGGTTCTGATCATGTGGTACGTCTGGGATCTTTCCATTTTGCTCAGCGCCGTTTCCCTGGTGATCATGCTGTTCCTGATCGTCCGGCGGGTGCTGCAGGAACGCCGAGGCAGGGTGCAGATCGATCAGCGGCGCCAGCTTCACACAGCACTGATCGCCTTCACCGAAAACCGGGACCGCGAGGCCTTGAAGGTGGTGGTGCTCGCGGTGCCGGCGGGCGTGGCGATCAATGCCGGCTTCGAGTTCATTTCGCTGCTTCGCGGCGAGGAGTATGACGACGTCCTTGCCGCCTTCAACGAATGCGGCCTGCCGGCGCTTGTCGGCAGCCAGCTGGAAAAAGGCAACGGCGCCGAGCGCATCCACGCGGCCGAGATGCTTGCGGCGCTGCGTTCGGAAAACGCGGTGGCGAGCCTGCTTTCGGCGCTCGACCGTGACCGTTCGCGCGAGGTGAGGATCGCCGCCGCCATCGCGCTCTGCGATCTCGGCAGCCTGCCGCCGCTCGATATCGCACTGGGCAAGGTCGGCGTGGTGGGACAGCGCTCGCGGCGCCTGATCGAGTTGTTCAGGCGCTTTCCGCCGGCGCGCTTCGAGGAGCTCAGGGATCATGCCGCGCGCACCGACGCGGTGCCCTTCATCCGGGCGGCCGCGATCGACGCGCTGGCTCGTGCCGCCGGGTTCCATTTCGCCGATTTCTTCGCCCGCGCCACCGGTGATCAATCGCCCGAGGTCGCCGCCGCGGCGCTGCGCGCGCTGGGCCTCACCGGGCACGCCGAGGCGCCTGCCATCCTGGCAAGCGCGATGGCCAACGGCGACTGGGACGTGCGCGCCGCCGCCGCCGATGCCGCCGGCCGCCTCGGGCTCGCCGGGCTCGCCGCGCCGCTCTCCGCGCTGATGGACGATGAGGCGTGGACCGTGCGCTATGCCGCCGCCAACGCCCTGCGCTCGTTTGGCCAGCCGGGAGAACGGCTGCTGCGCGACATCGCTGCGAGCGAGGTCTCGCGCAGCCAGCGCACCGCCTCGCTCATCCTTGCCGAGGGGCCGGCCGCATGATGTCCGACTGGAGCCACGAGATCGTTCTGGCCGCTTCCATCCTGTCCTGGTTCATCATCGGGGCGGGGCTGGCGCAGACGACGATCTATCTGTTGCAACTCATTATTGCCGCCTACGCGCTTTCCAAGCGCCCGCCGGTCGCGCGCTCGGCGCTGCTGTGGCACCGCTATGGCGATGTCGCGCCGCCGATCGCGCTCCTCGTACCCGCCTATAATGAGGAATTGAACGTGGTCGAGAGCGTCCATTCGATGCTGGCGCTCGAGTATCCAAATTTCGAGGTGATCGTCATCAACGACGGCTCAAAGGACCAGACGCTGCAGCGCCTGATCGGGGCCTTCAAGCTGGTGAAATTCCATCGGCCTTATGAGGAGGCGCTGGCGCACAAGCCGATCCGCGGCCTCTATTCCTCGCCAATGACCGAGCGGCTGTTCGTGGTCGACAAGGAAAACGGCGGCAAGGCCGATGCCCAGAATGCCGGCATCAATGTCTGCCGCGCGCCGCTTTTCTGCGTGATCGACGGCGATTCCATCCTCGAGCCCGACGCGCTGATGCGCGCCGCCCAGCCCTTCATCGACGACCCCGAGCGCACCATCGCCGTCGGCGGTACGATCCGCATCGCCAACGGATCGAGGATCGAAGCCGGCAGGGTGCGCGAGATCCACCTGCCCAACCGCTTGCTGCCGTTGCTCCAGGTCGTCGAATATCTAAGGGCCTTTCTCATGGCCCGGCTGGCCTGGAGCCACATCAACACGCTGATGCTGGTGTCCGGCGCCTTCGGCATGTTCCGCCGCACGGAGGTGGTGGCGGTGGGCGGCTTCACCATGGGCTCGATGGGCGAGGACCTCGACCTCGTCATCAAGCTGCACCGCCACATGAGAGATGCCGGGCGCAAATACCGCATCCAGTTCATTCCGGAGCCGGTGTGCTGGACCGAGGCGCCGGAAACACTGAGCGTGCTCGCACGGCAGCGCACGCGCTGGCAGCGCGGCGCGCTCGAGTGCTTCTTCCGCCACCGCGCCATGCTCTTCAACCCGCGCTATGGCCGCGTCGGATTCCTGGGCTTCGGCCACATATTGATTGTCGATGTGCTAGGGCCGGTAGCGGAGGTGCTGGGCTACATCCTGATCCCGGCATTCTGGCTGCTCGGCATCCTGTCGACCGAGTATCTGCTGGCCTTCACCTCGCTCATCTTCACCTATGGCGTCTGCGTCAGCGTGTGCTCACTGGTCCTCGAAGAGGCCGAGCTGCAGCGTTTTCCGCGCGCCAGGGACCTGGCGGTGCTGACGGCGGTGGCGGTGATCGAGAATTTCGGCTACCGCCAGCTCAACAATTTCTGGCGCGTGAAGGGCTGGTGGCAATATCTGCGGGCCGACCAGAGCTGGGGCGAAATGACCAGGACTGGCCTGTCCGGTGCGAAGAAATAACGCCCGCTTCATTTCAGCGTTTGCTCAATCTCCGCGATGAGCGCATCGAGCGCGGCTTGGGCGGCTCCTTCATCCGGCTGTTCGATCAGCAGCGTTTCCAGCGCCGACGCCCGCGCGCCGATATCCGGAAAGCCGAATGTCCCCGCCGCACCCGCCAGCGAGTGCGCTATCCTGACCAGCGGATCGCCCGCCCCGCGGGGCAAAGGACCGCCCTCACATGCGATGACCTTCAGCTGCCCGAGCTGATCGGCGCATCGGGCAAGGAAGCGTTGCCGCAAGGGGGCGAAAGGATCGTTTGAGATGGGGTGGTGCTCCAGCGGGATGTCGAAAGTATTCAAGCAGAAAGCGGCGTAGGTTTGAACTGCTTGCTTCTCGCGCACGACCTCCTGCTCGAGGACATTGCTGGTGCCGGCGCTGAGGCCGCGGTTGCGCCAGAAGCGTCGTCGATGCTCAGAAATCGGCTTCCTCGAAGTATTTGGCCTTCAACCATGTGTTCGATGGTCCGCTCGTGTAGCTGCTGTCGGCGCGCTTCGAGATGATGCTCTTGAGCCCCACATTCTCGATGGCGCGAAAGATCGCTGGCGCACTGCTCTCGAAATGCTCGCTGTACTGGATCTTGCCGAGGCCGTGCTCAACCAGTTGCCATAGCGCCTGCTTGCGCTGCAGCAGGGGCAAGGAGACTAGATTGCGACCGTCCAGATGGAGGATGTCGAACGCGACGAACGCGAGCCGGTTCGGTTCGTTCCAGATCGCGGCTTCCAGCGAAGGGTAATCGTGAGCGCTCTGCTCGTCTGGCACAATGACATCGCCGTCGATAATGGCGGCCCGGCATGGCAGCTCGACAGCCAGCGCGATGGGCCAATATTTGGTGGTCCAGTCACGGCCGTTCTTGCTGTAAAGGCGCACGCTGCCTTTATCGATGATGATCTGCGTGCGGTAGCCATCGAGATTGACCTCGTGAACCCATCCCTCGTCTCGGGGCGGCTCCTCGACCCGAGTCGGGATCTGCGGCGGAATGAACTCCAGCCGGCCGCCGGTCACCTTGGCACGCTTACTCAATGACGCCACCTTTGATCGCGCAGCGGCGGCTAATCGGCACAGGCAGCCCGACATCCCCCCAACATGGACGCCTGCCGCCTGTGCCGAGCCCCCGCCGGGCAATTGCCAGCATCTGCGCACCAGGCCGAATTGTCGTTACCTTCGCATCCAAATACTTGTCATGGAGTACATATCTCACTCGGTGCGTCGTAGGCTGATTTCGGGCGACCTTAGTCCATCAAAAGCACCAGGGCGGGATGCAGCTTCTTCAGGTTCGGCAATGATTTCGATTGCCAGGGTATGTCGGGCGTTCCACGCACGACGAGTCGAACATCGGGATGTTTGCGCACCTCGATGGTGAATTTCGCCAGCAGGTTGATGCCGGAAGAGTTGAGAAAGTGAAGGTCCTTCAGATTGAGCGTAATGGAAGCGGGATTCGAGGCAAGGACGCTGGTTGCCAAAGCCGTAATAGGCGCACCGGCCTCGGAACTCGCGAGCCGCATGGCGCCGTCGAAAAAAATATCGCTTCCTTCAATCCACACGCGGTAGTCGTCTGTCTTGATTTCCATGGCCTGGTTCGTTTCTTCTAGTTGTGCGTTTGCGAGATCGGAATGGAGGCGTATGTCTCCAGGCAAATCCGATCGCTTTCGTCGGTCGGGCTGAATATCCAGGCCAGGCGTGCGCCATAGTCGCTCATCAACGTCAGCAATCCGAGTCCGGAGCCTGACACGTCGGGGTTCGCGGCATTCGCTTCAATTCGCTGTATCAGCAGGTCCCTGGGGTCGCCAACCGTGATGTCCGCCAGGAGGCTTTGGAACCCGGACGCGTTTTCACCGTCGACGTCATTCGACACCTTGATCTTGAAGCACTCCGAATCCATCGACGTCTCTATCACGATCTCACCCGGCGCGCGGAACTTGACGGCATTTTCGATGAGCTCGTTGACCAGATATCCGATGGAGTGCCGCACTTCTCTGTAGTCATTGCGGGACGCCTGAAAGCGCAAAGCGAAAAGATCGGCGATGAAGTCCGACGTCGTGGCACAATGACGCCAGCTCAAGTCGAGAGGTCCGTCGAACAGCCGCACGCGACTGACGCTTTCCATCATCCCGATTGCAATGTCAGGGGTCCCGAACAGCGTTGTCATTGCCTAGGTGTGCCTTATGATCACGAGGGTGATGTCGTCGTGGATCTTCTGGATTCCGATATGGGCCATCAGATCCTCGACGATCCCGGTTTTGATTTCCTCGGCGCTCCCGCCCTGACGTTTTCGTGCGCTCTGGCAGAGGCGCTCGAACCCGAACAGCCTTTTGTCCTGATCCTCCGCCTCGGTCACACCATCGGTGTGCAGCACGATCACGTCGCCACTCTCGAACGGGATGTCACGCGTGTCGATGAACTTCGAGATGTCATTCTCAAGGCCAACCGGCAGACCCAGATCAAGCGTATCGATGCGTTCGACTTCCCCGTCAGCGCGCACGATGAGCACGTCCTCATGCTGACCGGATAGCGTTACGCGCTCATCCTCGAAGTCGAGGAAGGCCAGCGAGAGATGCTTATCGGTCTTCGTCCGCTCGATGTTCTTGTAGATCGCTCTGTTCAGCCGGTCCAGGAACTGGTGCGGATTCCGCTCGTTGGTCTCCTGCAGCGCGCGTGCAACGGATTGGACCATCAGCATCAAAACGCCGCTTTCGAGACCATGACCGGTCACGTCGCCGATGCCGATCTTGACCCGTGACCCATTCTGCAGGACGTCGTAGTAGTCACCGCCGACCTCGTCGGCCGGCCGCATGTAGGCTGCGATCTCCAGTCCCGGAATCGCTTCGAGTTCGAATTGTTTCGGCAGGACCATCATCTGGATCTGCCTGGCAACCGCGAGCTCGGCGCCGAGGCGGACGTTCTCGTCCCGTAGCTTTTCGTTGAGTGCGGAAATCTCCTGATTGGCGTCCCCGAGCTCCCTGGTGCGTTCGTCGACGAGTTGCTCGAGGTTTTCGGTGTGAAAGCTGATCTGCTCAGCCATCCGGTTGAAAGCGATCCCCGCCGCTCCAACTTCGTCACGCGTCGGAATGCTCACGCGGACTGAATAGTCCTTGGTCTGGAGCCGCTGGGCGGCACCGGCAAGCGCCCTGAGGCCGGCGGTGATCCGCTTCGAAATTCCGAGCACAGCCGCGAAAACAATCAGAAGCGAAACGATGATCGCACCCATCTGAAAGAGCAGGATACGATTGGTTGCGCGCGAAATACTCTCCTGCGCCGCGAACAAGGACGCATAGATCTCCCGTTCGGGGACGACGATCCCGACCGACATCGTTTCGGACTTGATCGGTCCCGAACTCCACAGATTGGTCGGCTTCAATCTCTTGAGGACGACGATGTAGGGTACGCGCTCGCCCTTGTTGTCGAGCATGATATGCTGAATGACGCCGTCATTGTTCTGGTCGAGAGGCAGTGACGCGATTGCCGGCTGCACACTTCCCCGCAAGGACCTCTCCAGGCCGGTGACGCCCTGCGTGCCCGCGTCGTTCGATGAAGTCAGGCCGATGATCGCCTGGCCCGACGGATTGATCGCCACCACGTTGCCAGTCGACATCGTGAGGAAGCCGAACCCGGTTTCGGCGATCTTCACCCTTTCGACGACTTCCGCGAGCTGGTCGAGAGTGATGTCTGCTCCCGCCGTACCGGCGATACCGGAGCGCTCGCGCGTCCACAGCGGCTGGAAAAAGCTGACGATCAGCTTTCCCGTGATTGCATCGGTGTAAGGCGCAGTCTGGGTAATGTCGTCAGGGACCGGACGCGACGCCGGATCCCTGGCCCACTGCTGCCATGACCCATAGATCCCCGGAAAAAAGAACTCCCAGAATTCCGACTTGTTGTGGCCTGGATAGAGCCGGTCGAAGGTCTGTGCCTGGTTCGTATACGGCACTGTCCTGAAGATCGGCCGTTCTTTTGGACCAATATAGTACATCTGCAGTTTGGACGACCCGCTGGCCATGAGAGTTGGCGCGACGAGATCGATCACGGTGCTGTCGTCTATTTCCTTCTGAACGCCCGGCAGCGGAGTGTGGTCGGCACCCAGCAGGTAGCCCCAAACGCTTACCACCGAAGGCGCGCCCGGCAGATTCTGCGCCCAATCGCCCCGCGCGTCGTAGACGACCTTCACGGAGCCGGGCGCCTCATGCGACAGCGTCGCTCCAACCTGTTGCTGCCTCGTCGGATCGTCGATCTGGGCCTGCAGCACGCCGGCCAGCGCCTTGACGTCCCCATGAACCCGATCGAGCAGCAGGTCGACGCTCAACGCCGTCGATTCGGCATAGGATCGAATGTATTCCTGGTTTGCGGTCGTCAGGCCCTCACCGACTTCCGATGTGGCATCGCGCGACAGCTTCTGAACGTTCCAAAGCGCCAGGCCACCGCTCAGCAGGAGGTCGAACAATACGGCGCCGCCAACGACCAATACGAATTTTGCCCGAAAGGAGCGCAGGCCGAAGCGCGGGGCGGGCTCATTGTCGGCTTTCATTGCGGCCGTCGCCCCGATGCGACCCAGATCGGCCAACCCGCGTAACCCTTGGGGTGGAGCGCTGCGAAAATGTGGTCCTGGAAGCCCTGCCGGAACCGTGCGACGAACTCTGGTCCGTCGCCGCGTCTGGTCGCCATCTCGCCCGCATAGACATCCGCCCAGGCCGCAATGATATCAGCGAAATCCTGCGGATCGCCGTCCAGGTTAGTGACCATGAAGGTCTCGACACGGATGTCTTCGAATCCGGCTTCCATGAGATAGCGCCGGCTCTTGGGCCCAAGCTCGACGTCCATCTCGAAATGCCCGAACAGCTTCGCCACCTCGTTGTAGGTCCAGCGAATGCTTTCGGCGCGCGGCTCGCCGAGGCAATGCGAATTCTTCTCGTTGGTGATGTAGACCCGACCGCCCGGCTTGCATACGCGGTAGAGCTCCTTGAGGATGAGTTCAGGCCGATTGAAGATCTGAAGGGAATGCCGGCAGGTCACCAGGTCGAACTGCGCTTCGTCGAGCAGCATCTCGGACGCATCGCCATAGGTATATTCGATGCCCCGGATATCGAACTCCCGCATCACCTGTCGAGCATAATCCAGGCTCGATTTGGAGTGGTCGAGGGCGACGATCCGCGCTGGCTGGAATTCCTTCTGCACGAGCACGGCGAAATCACCGATCCCGCAACAGATGTCGGCCATGACGATCCCCTGCCTCATGCCGTGTCGGGGCAAGATTGCGCGCTCGTGGCGCCAGGTCATCTTTGTCTGTGAGCGCAGGATAGGTACGAATCCGCCCTCCTCGAGGAAGCCCTGTCCCGGATAGAATTCGCTGTCATATTCCTCGATCGTTATGTTCGGTTCGATTCCGCTCAAGCGACCGAATTTTCGCGAGGTCCATCCGACGACGCTTGACGTGATGACCACGAATTTGAGATCGGGTCGAGCGCGGCAAGCGTCAATGATGATCCTTGAAAAGGCATGAAATGCAGCGTTATTCATCTGCGTGAGACGTCTGACATTGACGTAGAGAACGCCGCGCACGCGGTCGATCGCGCCACGAAGCAATGCTATGCTGGGCCCAAGCTCATCGATCGCCTGAGGCCGGACCACTCCCGATATGGAGAACTCCTGGTTGTTGGCGTCGTATTGCGCCTTGAAGCGTGGGAGAAGGTCGTAAGGGCTCAATGTCGCAGGCCCTCGAGCGGAAGATCCACGACGAGCCTGATAGCATTCCCGTCGGCTTCCTCGACCCTGAGTATCGCATTGTAGTCGACAGCCAGTTCCAGGAGCACGATCTCCCGACTGGGCGCAAGATCCCCGGACACGGAATTGAGGTAGCGCTCCCTGGCCTCGGTTCCCGTGGCTTGCGACATGGCTTCTTCGTAGAATTGGCGCTCCTCCGGGACACAGGGGAATGTCAACTCGATCCTGTCCGTCGCGCCATGGCGGGACACCCTACATGCCAGCTCGCCGTCGCCATGGCGGCTACGAAACGCGACTTCCAGCAATTCGTTGAAGGCAGAGGAAAAGAGATTTGAATGCCGGACCGAGTCGGACCTGTTTTGACTGATCATCCGGGCCATGTATGTCGAGACATAATCGCAGTGTCTCCATGCGGAGACGAACGTTTTGATTTCCATCTCGATCTGGATCATGGGCGCAAAAGTCGGCTCGCCAGCCAGCTCATGATGAACAGGTTCCATCGGCATCCTCCCCTTGTTCCATCAGTACTGAGCCCCGCGGCGAAAATTTCGCCGCGCGCCGTGATTAAGTCACTCTTGCACCGACTCGATGAATTGCGCGGTATCCGCCTCGATCGCTTCCACAAATCTCCACTTCAAGGTTAACAAAGGGTGCAAGGCGCTAAACCGCCCGATTTGCTTCCTCCATCGTTCGTACCACCCTCAACGGGGACCGTCTGATGAAATTGCCGGTTGCCTCGGCTCCGAGCGGCCGTCCCAGGAAATTACCTTGCAGGCTATCGCAATTCTCCTTGATCAGCCACCGGGCCTGTGCCGACGTCTCGACTCCCTCGGCTGTGACGCTTATTCCCAGGCCGTGCGCCAGATTTATGATCGATCGCACGATTGTTTGGCTTTTGAGATCGGTATCCAGGTCGGCAATGAAGTACTGATCTATCTTCAATGTGTCGAAAGGAAAGTTCTTTAGGTAGCTCAACGAAGAATAGTATGTTCCAAAATCGTCGAGCGATATTCGTATTCCCAAGACGTTCAGGGTATTTAACGTGTCGATATTGTCGATCGTCTTCTCGAGGAGGACCGTCTCGGTTATCTCGAGTTCAAGCCGGTCTGCTCGGATTCCAACCGCATCGATGATCTGAGCGACTGTATCCGTCAGCGAACCGCTAAGGAACTGGGCCGGCGACAGGTTCACTGCGACTGTCAGCGAGGAGGGCCACGTCAACGCCTGGCGACAGGCTTCCTCGAGCACCCATCGTCCGATCTCGTCCATCAGGCCGTCGGCCTCGGCGATCGGTATGAACACGCTGGGTGGAATGATCCCGATCTCCGGGTGCCGCCACCGGAGCAGCGCTTCGAAACCGGTCACCGACGCGGGAGACCGAATGAGCGGCTGATACTCCAGATAAAGTTCGTCCCGTTCCAGCGCGGTTCGAAGCCTGCGCCTCAGATTCTCGCGCTGCTCGAGCAAGAGCAGCATCGAACGGTTGAACGTTCGAGCGCAGCCGCGGCCATCCGTCTTGGCTGCGTAAAGAGCAATGTCGGCGGCTTTCATCAGCTGCTCGCCATCGGTCCCGTGCTCCGGCCCGAAAGCAATTCCGATACTCGAGCCGACGAAGACGGAAATGCCGTTGATGACGAACGGCTCCTTGAACGCGTCGACCAGCGATCCCGCAAGGCGCTCGGCTTCCGCGGGCTGGTCCTTTCCCAGTTGGATGACGGCGAATTCATCGCCGGCATACCGGTACGCGGATTCGCCGTCCTGCAGCGCGTCGCGGATACGACCCGCCGCGAGCTGGAGAAGCGTGTCGCCCGCTCCATGGCCGAGCGTGTCGTTGACCGCTTTGAAATCGTCGAGGTCGATTTGCAGCAGGGCAGCCTTGGGTTTTGCTCCGCCGGCGGCCGCCAGTGCAAGTTGCAGCCGGTCGCCGAATCGCCGGCGGTTCTGCAGCCCGGTCAGCACGTCGTGCGTCGCCTGGTGGAGCAGAGTTACATGCTCTTGCTCCTCCGCGGCGCTCCGCCCGCCGCGCCCCCTTGATTCGATGATTCCCACGCCATTCGCAGTGCCGAAGACGAAAACGGATCGGGGCGCTTTGCCCGGTGACCCCGGCAGGTCGATGTTTGCCGGAGTGCCGCCCTGGAACACCCGAAGAAATTCGTCGCGAAACCTCGAATCGAGGAAGCTCGGGTAGATCTCCCAGATGGCAGCGCCGGGCGCCACGGCGCCTCCATACATGCCTTTGAGCACAGCCGCGTGGTGCGTCAGTTGGAAGTCGCGGTCATAGAACGACAAAAGTTCGGTCGTGTTCGCCAAAAGGTCGGCGAGAAGCCCTTCGCCGGCACGAGGACCATCGCTCGAGGAAGGCCCCTCACTCTCTGTGCCGACGCCTGATGCCTCTGGGTACAAGAGCCACCTCCATAGGCAATGCGAATCCACATCCCCCAGTCCAGAAATAGCATAACTGTCAAGCTTGGCAAAGTTTCAACTCGCAGTCCTAACAAGTTCCTCATGCGGCTTAGTTGCAATGCATGCTCCGCTGTGATTGGCGGCGATAACGATGAACAGTCCGGTTGGTTAATAAATCGGGAATTGGCTATATGATTGATGACGTGGTGGACGCAGCACGAAATATTCTGGTCCATGAGGCGGCGTGGCCTTCCCCGCCCCTGTCTTGAGCC
>NZ_NSFV01000008.1 GCF_002295115.1 Mesorhizobium sp. WSM4311
TTGGAGCGCCAGATGGCACGCGGAAACTTGCCCGCGATGCGCTCGAGGTCGGCGAAGACACGATAGCGCCGCTCCGCGTGGAGCTGGTCGATCGCTTCTTCGAAGAACCGCTGGTAGTTCATGTCCGAACTCCTTTTCTGTGGAACGATCGCAGGTGTCGCCGCACCGGTTCCTCGCTCATTTGGCGGGGCTAGACGTAACCCCTTGCGGGAAGGGGCGACCTTGATTCAGGTCAACTTCAGGGGCGAAGGTGTTTTTGCTCAGTTCGATATGAGTCGATGCAGCGATCCGCTGCGCAGCACAGAATGCGTCACGCCGCCAAAGGCCATTTCACGGACACGGCTGTGGCCGTAACCGCCCGCAATGATCAGATCAGCCGTAAATCTGTCGACCAATCTGAAGGGCTGCCCACCCGGCAAAGGTCAAAGGGCTTGATCCTGATCAACGACCCCGAGGCGAATGGCATTAGCGTTGCGGCATCTCGCAACGGAGCAGCCGATCATGCACAGCTATCCAGGACCGCCGCGATCCGGCACGCAGCTGCTGCCAATGGCGGAAAATGGCCAGAAGGCGGTTCTTGCCGCCGTGTCACTCCAGGCGCACGCCTTCAAGGCGATGATGCGCTATCAGATCGAAACGCTTGCCTTTCTGAGGCATCGTTGCGAGCAGGATATCAAGCTGGCGGACGATCTCATCGGTGGTCCTGAATTCAATGATGCCTTCGAGGTCGTCTCCACCTTCCTGCAGAATGCAGCCTCGGACTATGTCACCGAAGCCGGCAAGGTTGCGACACTGACGTCCAAGCTTGCATCGGAATCGGCCGGGCTGGTGCGCAAGGAAGCCAGAACCGCGATTGAAGACATAGCGGCGAGGACAGTCGCTTGAGCGGAAATGCGGAGGCTGGCAGCCATGAACACCCGTATGGACAATAGCAGCCGCAGATATTGCGCGGCGATTTCCGTGTTGGTGGCGGTTTGGCTTGGCTGCGCACCGCCAGCCTTGGCAAATAGCTCGGTCGAACGCGGCAAGGTATTGGTTGAGTTCAATTGCGCCGGATGCCACGCGGTTGGCAGAACCGACAAGAGCAGCCATCCGGATGCGCCCGCCTTTCGCACCTTGTCGAAGCGCTATCCTATCGCGGATCTCGAGGAAGCTCTCGCGGAAGGCATCTCGACGGGACATCCGGACATGCCCGAGTGGGTTGCGAGCCCTGACCAGATCGAGGCGATCATCGCCTATATCAGCAGCCTGCAGCAACCGTGATCGAGACACCAGCAGAGTAGGCAGAGCTGGGGTGGATCCGATCAGGAGCGGCAAGAACGACCTCATTCCGACGGCAATCGGGGCGATTCCAGAAAATGATGCAGATCAAAGCGCGGCCCATCGTTTACGGACATCTTGATACGATGTGGAAGCCAATCCTAAACGCTCCGTTTGGTCGCGATCTCGAACTTGCCGTCCTTGACGAGGACGGCGCGCACGCGCTTGTATTTCCCTGCCAAAGGGTGGGGGAGGGTTGGAAGAACGTGACCACCGGCGCGCGTGTCGATATCCGACCGACCCATTGGCGCGACTGGGCGATGGAGAAAACGCTCAACGAGGAAGACGGACTTCAGCCTGGCCGATAAGTCTAGGATTTGGTCTCCACGATAAGTGCCATGCGCACGAGGTGTGACAGGCTGCCTGCCGCCATCTTGCTCATGACATTGGCCCGGTGGATTTCGACGGTGCGCGGGCTGATGCCCAGATCATATGCGATCGTCTTGTTCGGCAGGCCGGACACCAGCCCATCCAGCACCTGGCGCTCGCGCTCCGACAAGGTGGACAGGCGATCGCGGATATCCGCCGACCTGGGATGCGCCGCATGCGCCTGGTTGCGGTTGGCCAATGCGGAACGGATCGATTCGATCAGCATCTCGTCATCGAACGGCTTCTCGATGAAGTCGGCGGCTCCCTCCTTCATCGCCTGGACGGCGAGCGCCACATCGGCATGGCCTGTCATGACAATAACCGGAATCGTATGGCCGCCGGCTCTGAGCTGCCGCAGGAACTCGATACCGTCTATACCCGGCATGCGTACGTCGGTGACGATGCAGCCCTCGAGCCTGCCCGTTGCCGTTGACAGAAAAGCGGTGGCCGATTCGTACAGGCGCACCGCAAAATCCGCTGTCGCCAGAAGAAAACCGAGCGACTTGCGAACGTCCACATCGTCGTCGACCACATGCACCAGATCACTATCGGCCATTTGAGACCTCTTCCTTCTCCACGATACGCAAGGTGAACCGGAAAGCCGTCCCGCCGGTCGGCATTGCCTCGGCCCATATGTGACCGCCATGCGATTCAACGATGGTGCGGCAAATCGAAAGCCCGACGCCCATGCCGTGCTTCTTGGTGGTCACAAAGGGCTGGAAGAGTTGCGCCGAGACCTCCGGGGCAAGGCCTGGGCCAGTATCGATCACGCTCACTTCGGCCATTCCATCATCGCGGGCGACAGTTGTGACCTTCAATTCGCGGCGCGGCGAGCCTTGCATTGCCTCTACGGCATTGCGCATCAGGTTGAGCAGAACCTGCTGGATCTGGATGCGATCGGTCAACACCAGTTCGGCGGCACGGTCGAGCTTGTAGCTGACGAGGACGTTTATCTCCCGTGCTCCGACCAGTGCCAGGGACGAAGCTTCCTCGATCAGCGTCGGCAGTCGTTCGACCTGGCGCTCGCTTTCGCCTCTTGCAACGAAATCCCTCAGATGCCTGATGACGTTTCCCGCCCTCAGGGCCTGCTCGGCGGCTTTATCCACGGCATCCCGCAGCATTGGCGCATTTTCTTCCTTGCTGTTTTCGAGAAGTCGCCGGCTGCCTTTCAAATAGTTCGTGATCGCCGTAAGCGGCTGGTTGATCTCATGGGCCAAGGTGGAAGCCATTTCGCCGAGAGCGGTAAACCGCGCCATATGGAGAAGCTCCTGCTGCTGCTCCTGGATTCTCGCTTCCGCCCGGTGGCGTTCGGTCAGGTCGCGGCAGAAGCCCGTGAAGAAGCGTCCGGTTCCCGGGTGCATCTCGCCGACGGAAAGCTCCATCGGGAAAGTCGTGCCGTCCTTGCGTGCCCCGGTAACGGTGCGGCCGAGCCCGATGATCCGACGCTCTCCTGTCGTCAAATAGCGAAGCAGATAGGCATCATGCTCGTCGCGATAGGGCGAGGGCATCAGCAGATTGACGTTTTGCCCGATGACCTCGCTTGACTGGTAGCCGAACAGCGATTCGGCAGCGGTGCTGAAGGACTGGATCCGCCCCTGTTCGTCGATGACGACCATGGCGTCGGGCACCGTGGCCAGGATCGAACGCAAATGATCCTCACGCAACCGAAGGGCGGCGTTGGCAAAGGAGAGTTCGCTGACATCCGTGCCTTCAATGAAGATCGCGGTGATCCGCCCGTCATCGCCCTTGATCGGCTGATAGACGAAATCAAGGATGCGCTCTTCGATCGGCCCGTCTTCATGGTTGCGGAGGCCGACCTTCACACCTTGTCCCCTGTAGGGCACGCCGGTCTTGTGCACCTGATCCAGATGTTCGAAAAATTCGTGTCCCTCGAGTTCCGGAAAGGCATCGCGGATGGACTTTCCAACGACTTGCCGGTCTCCGATGAGCCTTTGGTAGGCCGCATTGGTCAGTTCGAAGACATGGTCTGGTCCTTGCAGCAGCGCCATGAAGCCCGGGGCCTGCTCGAACATCTGCGACAAGACGGATTTCAGCATCGTCCCGTCGGCCGACAAAATAAGCGCTTCGTCTTGGCTCACCTGCTGACGCCCCTGGATTCGAAAGACTTGCCGAAGGCGTAGTTATCACTTCTCGCCACACACGCAAAACGGATCGGGGCTTCCGCGTGGAATGCCAGCGTCGGGTCATTTGATGCGCATCAAGGTGCCGGGCGCCCGCGAATGCAATTCATCGCGCATTCCTGCGTTTCAGAAAAGAGGCCGGCAATGTGCTACAAGTCGATCATCGTAAACCTTGCGGTGGATGCACCTCCCGCACCGATCGTAAACGTTGGGGTCGAACTGGCGGAACGGTTTGGAGCCCGTCTCATCGGTCTGGCGGCAGCGGATGTTCCGCCCCTGGTCGCGACTGGCCAGGGCATGGTCTACGAAGGCGAGATCATGCAGATCCAACGGACGGAAATCGAAAAGCGGCTTGCAGAACTGCGAGCCGAGTTCGAAAGGCTGGTTCCGGCTTCGATCTTCAGCGAATGGGGGCAAGCTGTTTGCAGCCCGACCCGGTTCCTCTGTGTTTCCGCCAGAGCGGCCGACCTCGTCGTTACCGGCCAGGCAGGAGACAATGTGTTTCGCGCCGTGGATGTCGGCAGCCTGACACTGGGCACCGGGCGTCCGGTCCTGGTCGCCGCAACCAACGTCGAGCACGTCCTTGCAAAAACCGTTCTTGTCGCGTGGAAGGACACCAGGGAGGCGCGGCGGGCGATGGCTGATGCGTTGCCTTTCCTGGCCAAAGCCAGCGAAGTCGTGATTGCCACGATTGACACCGACCGCGACGAAAGCATTCGCGACAGCCTCGCCGATGTCGCGGTCTTTCTCGAGCACCATGGCATCAAGGCGCGAACCGAGCTGATCGCCGGTGAGGCTGATGGCGACCGGTTGCTGACATTCGCACGCTCGATCCAAACGGACCTCATCGTCTCGGGCGCCTATGGCCATAGTCGCTTGCGGGAATGGGCGTTCGGCGGCGTTACCCGCACGCTGATCGAAGAGAGCGGCATCAACCGCTTCATGTCGTATTGATGATAGGCGAGGCTGACCAGCGATCCGTCTCACCAGAGGACGGTGCCTATTGGTCGATCGAGACCAATGACCTCCTGCTACGCCTTGAGACCTCAGTCTCGGGGCTTGCTTCGTCCGAGGCGGCATCGAGGCTCGCAAAATTCGGCCGAAACACACCCGCGTCGACGTCAAGCGCGTCGGCCATGGCAGTGTTTGCCCGCCAGTTCCGCAGCCCGCTGGTCCTAATCCTCATTTTCGCGGCCTGCGTATCGGCCTTCGTCGGGGATGGCCAGGAGGCTGCGATCATCGGCGCGATCGTGCTGGCAAGCTGCGTCCTGAGCTTCACCCAAGAGTACGGTGCGTCGCGGGCGACCGAAGCACTGAAACAGCGTATTTCGCGCAAGGCTATTGTGTTGCGCGACGGCGCCGAGTGCTCGGTCGCCGCCGACGACATCGTGCCGGGCGACGTGATCCGGCTTTCGGCCGGAAACCTCATCCCAGTCGACGGTATCATTCTGGAAGCGCGCGATTTCAATGTCAGCGAGGCCGTGCTGACCGGCGAGACCTTTCCCGCCGTGAAGACACCGGGACGCTCGGCGCCGGATGCCGCGCTCACGCTGCGCACCAACGCGGTCTTTACGGGAACATCCGTCCGTAGCGGCACCGCAACCGTGCTTGCAGCAGCAACGGGCCCCCGCACGGAATTTGCGTCGATCGCCGCGGCCCTGGAGCGACAAATCCCCGAAACAGGGTTTGCCCGGGGCATCAGGCTGTTCGGCTATCTGATGACTGAGATCATGCTGGCGATTGTCATCCTGGTGTTCTTCGCGAACCTGATGCTGCATCGGCCGCTCATTGAATCGCTGCTGTTTTCGCTGGCACTGGCGGTTGGTCTTACGCCCGAACTTCTCCCGGCCATCATCAGCGTGACGCTGGCTCGAGGGGCTCGCGCGATGGCAGTCAATGGCGTCATCGTGCGCCGTCTCGATGCCATCGAGAACCTGGGCAGCATGGATTTGTTGTGCACCGACAAAACGGGGACGCTGACTGAAGGCGTTATCCACCTGGATGGATGGCTCGATGTCGACGGCAATCCATCAACCGATATCCTGCTCTGGGGACGTCTCAACGCGACCCTGCAGACCGGACTGAAGAATCCACTGGACGAAGCAATCGCCGGTGCGCCAGGCGAGGGCGCATCATTGGCGGCCTTCACGAAAGTCGACGAAATCCCCTACGATTTCATTCGCAAGCGACTATCGGTCGTGGTGCGGAACAAGGACGCCCAGGATCTTCTGATTACCAAAGGTGCCGTACAAAATGTCCTCGAAACCTGCAGCTTCGTCCGAACAGCCAAGGGGCTGGAACCTCTCAATGAAATGGACCGGGCGGCAATCGAGGAAAAATTCCGACGCTGGAGCGCGGACGGCTACCGCGTTCTGGGCTTGGCAATCCGTCGGTTTGAGCGCCAGAAAACGTTCAGCAGGAAAAACGAGATCGATCTCGCCTTCGCGGGCTTCCTGCTTTTCCTCGACCCGCCAAAGAGAGGCGTCAAGGAGACGCTTGCCGAACTCGCCCAGCGCGGCATCGCGGTAAAGGTCATTTCTGGCGACAACCGTTACGTTGCCGCGCATCTCGCCCAGGCGATCGGCTTGCGGGCCGACAGGATCATGACCGGCGAGGAGCTTTCGAAATTGACGAAGAGCGCGCTCTTCGCAGGCGTGCAGCACACCGACCTCTTCGTCGAGATCGACCCCAACCAGAAGGAGCGCATCGTTCAGGCGTTGCGGAGCAGGGGCCGTGTCGTTGGTTACCTGGGCGACGGCATCAATGATGCGCCCGCCCTTCATGAGGCAGACATAGGCATCTCGGTCGACAGCGCCGTCGATGTCGCGCGCGAGGCGGCCGATATCATCCTTCTCAAGCAGGATCTCGGCGTGCTGGTGCGCGGCGTCGACGATGGCCGCAAGACCTTCGCGAACACGATGAAGTACATTTCCATCACCACCAGCGCCAATTTCGGCAACATGATCAGCATGGCTGTCGCCTCACTGTTCCTGCCTTTCCTGCCGCTTCTGGCCAAGCAGATCCTGCTCAACAATTTCCTTTCCGACGTTCCTTCACTCGCCATTGCAAGTGACAACGTCGATCCCGACCAACTGCACAGACCTCGCCACTGGGATATCCGTTTTGTGCGGCGGTTCATGATTAGCTTTGGCTTGGTCAGTTCGCTGTTCGACTTCGCGACCTTCGCATTCCTTCTGTTCTTCGCGCATGCCACGGAGGCCGCATTCCAGACCGCCTGGTTTGTCGAGTCGTTGCTGACGGAGCTTGCCATCGTGCTCATTGTGCGCACGCACAGGGCTTTCTGGGCGAGCCGTCCAAGCCCGTTGCTTGCCTGGCTTACATTGGCTGTCGGGATTATCGCGATCATGATCCCCTATCTGCCGTTTGCGGCCTGGTTCGGCTTCGTGCCCTTGCCTCTGCCCGTACTTGCCGGACTTGTCGCAATTACCGCGCTCTATCTACTCGCCTCGGAGGCGACCAAGCGCTGGTTTTTCGGACAAGAGAGTCGGGCCCGCAAGAAGTTGCTTGCCCGTCAGCGGTCCTTTCTCGATCGCCTTGTGGCCAAGGTTTAGCGCCATGCTCCCTGTTGGGGGCTCAGGGATCGGCAACGATGCCGCCTGTTGATCGAGATCAACGCCGCCTGCCGCCAACATGCCAATGATGGCCAGTAGGCAGGAGTGATCACCATGACCTTTCTCGATTACCTGATTTCAATTGATGCCAGAACCACCTTGATGGACCGCATGATGCGGAAGCTGGGCGTCGACAGACAATTGAAGGTCGTGGCAGACCATACCGCCGTCACCAACCGGGCGGTGGACCGCTGCCAATCCTGCGGGCACCAGGACGAATGCTCGGTTTGGCTCGACGAACATCAGCAAGCCGATAACCCGCCAGACTATTGCCGCAACAGCGACCTGATCGCTCGGTTGCGGCATGCGGCCGGTCAACGGTAATCATTCGAATACTCAGCCTGGACGATGTCGTGCTGTCCGTGTTTTTGACGAGAGTCAACGCGAGCCACGTGTTGCAGTTGATAGGTTTACGTTCCACCGGGTGTGGCTTTTGCTGGGGCGGCGCTTCTGCGGAGGCAAAACACTGGCAGAAAAAGTTGCGGGCACGGCGCTTATTGCCTTTGCCCTGTTGCTCCTTCGACCATTGATACCCATGGTCGCGCCCTAGGCGCGGCGAAGCCTTGGGCGAGGACTGGCAACACAGAGGGCAATGGTGCCTTGCTGCGGATCAATGTCAGCTCCGCTACGAAACAAGGACGACCGACACGGGATCGGCGCAGAAGAGATTGTCCTTGACTGCATTGACGCCGGCGACGTTTTCGGCGGCGACTATTGCTGCCTGGCGCTCGCGTTCATCGAAGATGGCGCCGCTCAATGTCACCACGCCCTTGTCCACCATCACGTTGATCAAATCGTTGCCAGCCCATTTCTGCCTCGCAAGCTCGGTAGCGATGTTCTGCCGAATCTGTTCGTCATCGATGACCGTAGCGCCTCCATCCGGAAGGACGCCGAGCAATGCCCGCAGAAGATCAGAGCGGGTGATGATGCCAACGACTTTCCCAGCTTCTACGACGGGAATGCGTTTGACATGGTGACGCGTCATGAGCTCGACGACTTTCGCGAGTGATGCCGCAGGGGATGCCGTCACGACATCCTGCGACATCACCTCTTCAACCCGTCGACCATTGGCGCGGACATATTCGTCGGCGGCCTTTCCTGGGCTGACGAGAAATTCCAGCCAGCGCGAGCGCTTGCGCTCCGTACCCAGTTCCCCGCGTCGCAGGAAATCGCCCTCGCTGACGATCCCCACCAGCCTGCCGTCGTTGCGAATGACGGGGAGGCCGCTGAGCTTTTTGGAGAGCATCAACCCGGCGGCCTCGGCGATCGATGCTGACGGGTCTATGCCGACGACTGGCTTGCTCATTATGGCTTCGGCTTGCATGTTCGCTCTCCGGAGTTTCTCCAACGTCCGGCTTCTTTAGCTTTCATATGCACGAAGCGCCTTGATCTGAATCATTTGTCGGTGGAGGCAAATGGTCCAAGGCTGGAGCCGTGAATGACAGGGCGCGAACCGGTAGACCAGCTATCGCGGTCTTGGCGACGTTCACGCCAAGTTCGTAGACAAGCAGTCCACCGTGGTAGGCCGTCGCAGTGACCAGAAATGCACCGCAAATTTCGATCAGAGGAATGGCGATCGTTACAACCCGCGTGTCACGGTTCCGCGTCCAAAGCCAAGGCGCACAACCAGGCCGCCCTTGTGGCATTGCTGCGATCAAAGCCGGCCGGCACGTGGTTCACATCCCAAAGCGTGCTGCTTGGTCTTTGGAGATTGTGGACTCGATCTTCGACACGAAGTCCTCCACCAGAAGCGAATTGGCATAGGCCGTGACATGATCGCCGTCGAAGAACAACGGGTGTCCGTTCCTGAATGCCGAACATGTAACTTGTGGGCACAGCGTAGGCAAAGGGTCCCAGACGTGAACATTCGGCACAGCCGCTGATATCTCAGCGTAGCCCTTCAAAATTGGTGATCGAAGATTTTCTATCAGCTTTCGATCGATGTCGAATCCGTTGGTACAGGACGGGTTCATTGAATTGAACCAATCACTGCATCGAAAGGCCGGGGCCCTGAAGATTGGCTTTGGGCCTTCGAAAACAATCGACAGTCCCGCCTTGGTGAGGGGGGTAAGTTGATCGATAGCGTTTTTGACGGCTTGTTTCCTCTGCTGCTCGCTGCTCTGCGGGCTGCTGTCGGGGCCAGAAGCCCATTGAAGGCTAAGTCGAGTCAGCCGGAGCGAGGGCAGGAACAGCAGGTCGCGAGGCTTGGCAAGCTTGGCTATGTAGGCTGCACCGGCAGCCGTGGCATGAGCGCACGTCGGCTCAGTGTCGTGGCGAAGATCCAAGCTGACAAACGGGCAACCGGCGGTCGACACCACCACTGTTCGGATACCGGTTTCGAGCGTGAAGCGCTTCAGGAGAGGAATGTAGGCTCCCGCGTGAGAGTCGCCCAGCACGAACATGGTCTCGCTACGCCCTTCGGCCGGGCACCCACCTTTGGTGAAGAACAGTGCTTCTTCCACAGTTTCCGTGACGACGGCGCAACCAGGAGACTGGGGAGAGGTGTCTGGTGAGGTCGCATACCATTCGCCTCGATTCCTCATGACCGTGCTCAAGGCGATTTCATATCGATTGTCGCGCATCAGTTTGAAGCTAAAAAATGCAGCAACGATGACAGCCAGAAAGAGGGCGACAACGGCTATGTCGGGGGGCGGTTCTCAGAAGCCGCATTCGACGCGTGGGTGTTTCGATCCAGAAATACGAGCCGAGGCTGAACGCCACGGCGACCAGCAACGCCGCCAATTTTGTGGCGGTGGTTTCGGTGCCCATCGTCCATCTTGCGATCACGAAGACTGGCCAATGCCACAGGTAGAGAGAATAAGAGATCCATCCGACGAACCTGACGGGCTTTATTTCCAACACCGCAAAGTGTGGCGCACGGTCGCTTCCCAGGTAGTAGAGGCATCCGATCAAGACTGTTGTGCAGGCAACCGCAGCGATGTTCTCAAGCCCTTCGGAGCCCTGGCCAAAGTCGAGCGCGAACGTTGCCACGAGTCCTATCAGCGCGGTCGTGGCTGCAAGATTGCAATGCCTTTCGAAGCCCGTCCGTTCCCCTATCCGGCTGACAAGCTGAAAGCACAATATGCCGCATGCCAACTGCCAAAAGCGAGCATGGGGCATATAGAAGGCCTGAAGCGGATTCGCATCCAGTAGATGAAGCCATATCGCCACCGACGCGACGGCGAGCGCACCGTATACAAGCGCCGAGAATCTCTTCCCGCGCGGTCCCATGACCCAAGGAAAGAACAGCAGCGGGAAGACGACGTAGAATTGTTCCTCAACCCCAAGAGACCACGTGTGGGTGAATGGGTTAAACTCGGTCACGGGTGAAAAATAGTCGGTTCCCTTGGCCAGGAAGATGTTGCTCAGGCCGACGAAGGCCGAAGAAGCGGTTTTGCTGATTGATGTGCTCAGCCATGCGTCCGGAACAAACAGAAAGGTGGCGAGTGCACTGACCAATAAGCACAGCAACAGGGCCGGCATGATTCTTGTGAATCGGCGCGCATAGAATTCCAAGACAAAATGAAAAGCGGACTGGCCGCGGTAGCGCCTCGACACGGTATAGCTGACGACGAAACCAGAAATTACGAAGAAAACATCAACCCCTAAAAAACCATTGGGGAAGCGGTCGCCATACAGATGGTAGAACACTACTGACAGGATCGCGATGGCCCGGAGCCCGTCAAGGAAAGCCAGATAGTCCTTCGACGAGCGTTCCGACGTCGAACCAAAATTATCGGCCATTGGACGAAACACACGTTCTTGTAGGTAAGAAATCCGATCGGATAACGTTCCGGTTAAGGCCAGCCAGACGCCAGTTGAAGCGCGGCAGCCTGAACCTGCGGGCAATTACAGGATGTGCCGATCATGGGAAAGGCCGGACACAGGATTTGTTTCGTTCGAGGGCGTTGTGGGGCCGGTCCGTGGCTTTCGGCTGCAACCGAATGTCGCGAGGGAGGACATTCGCCTCGCTCGCAGGCCTCCGCAGCGCGTTGCGACCGACCGTTCAGCCGTTCCGCGACAAATGCACGTCCAGGACGGCAGCCTTCTTGGCGATCAGGCCTTCCAGATCCGCGTCCGATCGCTTGGTGCCGGTTCGTTCGCGCAGCAACGAGATCACTGCGCTCATTGAAAGCGGAGTAATTTGGGAAAGCGGGGTGTTTTGGGAAATCGGGGCGGTCTGGGTGGCCAGAATGGCATCCACCGCGCCGGCAACATCGGGAGTCTCCCTTGGTGCTCGCATGGTCGGTTCCTTTCTGCTCAGGTCGGCCACGGTGCCATCGGTCGGTGCTCTGACGCCACGATCGAAGACGACCGCAAGGCCGTTCTTGACGGCGACGGCGGCGACCATATCGTCGAGCTTACGGTCGGAGAGGGCTGGGTCCGCGGGTTTCAGGATCTTGCGGATCACCCTGGCGGCCAGATCCGTCGACACGAAGTCATAACTCCGTTTTCTGGCCTCGACATATTGTTCGATGATCATCCTCAGGCGGCGGGCTGCAATGTCCCTGGGTTCCTGCACATCCTTGGGTTCCACCGGAGCCTCCCTGGCCTGCCGTGCGCGCAAATTCGGCGGCCAAAAGGAAATAGGGCGGCTTGATCGGACATCAAACGTCCTTCGATCATTTCGTCGCACCCGCCAATGGGCCGGAACGATCCTGCGGCTGAAGCATTTCGTTCCATGACCAGTGCATTGAGGGAAGGCCGGGCCATGAAGGTCGCTCATGTCGCGCCGCTGTACGAATCCGTTCCGCCAAGGCTCTATGGCGGCACCGAGCGCATCATCTCCTACCTGACCGAAGCCCTCGTCGACCTCGGCCACGACGTGACGCTGTTCGCCAGCGGCGACACGAAGACCTCCGCCAAACTCGTGCCATGCCGCGAGCGGGCGCTTCGTCTCGATCCGCGCCCGCTGAAGTCCGAGATCGCGGCGCATCTGTCGATGCTCGACGAGGTGAGGAAACGCGCCGACGATTTTGACGTAATTCATTTCCACCTCAGCCATTTTCTGCATTTCCCGTTTTTCCGCGACATGCCGCAGCGCACGGTGACGACGCCGCATGGCAGGCTGGATTACGCGGATCTCGCGCAGGCCTATGACCGGTTCCCACGCTTCCCGATGGTTTCCATATCGCGCAGCCAGCGGGCGCGGTTTGCGTCCGCCAACTGGCTTGCCACGATCCATCACGGCCTGCCCGTCGATCTCTACGAACCCGATTTCGAGGCAGGTTCGGATGGCGGCTATCTTGCCTTTCTCGGCAGGATGTCGCGCGACAAGCGGCCGGACCGGGCGATCGACATCGCCCGCCGCACCGGGCTGAAACTCAAGCTAGCGGCCAAGATCGGCGATGGCGACCGCGCCTATTTCGAGGAAGTCGTGCAACCGATGATCGATGGCGACCGGGTCGAATATGTCGGCGAAATCGGCGAGGACCAGAAGAGCAGGTTTCTTGGCAATGCTGCCGCCCTGCTGTTTCCGATCGATTGGCCCGAACCCTTCGGTCTTGCCGTGATCGAAGCCATGGCCTGTGGAACTCCGGTCATGGCCTGGAGTTGCGGCGCCATGCCCGAAATCGTCGACTATGGGGTTACCGGCTTCGTCGTCGAGACCATCGAGGATGCGGTCGCCACGATGCCGGCTCTCCTGCAGCTCGACAGGCGGCGCATAAGGGCGGTGTTCGAAAGGCGGTTTTCAGCCGACAGAATGGCCAGGGACTACGTCGAGGCTTATTCCCGGCTGCGCAACGGCCATGAGCAAAGCAGAGCTTCGTAGGCCTTCACCCGTCCGAAAAACCCAGCACGGGACAATCCTGTTGACCATCACCCAACTCGACGAGCGCAAGCTTGATCCTGCCATAGCTCTGGCTTCCCTGGACGAAACCGCGCCGAGGGAGCCGCATCGGCTGTTCGCCCTCAAGCATGGCGATTGCTTTGCCGTAGCCGATGCCTATGGCGACATACGCGGTGTCGGCGATGGGTTCTTCCGCGACGACACGCGCGTGCTCTCCGAATTTCGCCTCACCGTCGGCGGGCGGTCGACGTCGTTGCTGGGCGCGTCGCTCAGCCAGGACAACGTGCTCTTCACCACCAACCTCACCAATCTGCCGATCGAGAGCGCCGCTGGCCGCCAGATTCCGCAAGGCGCTATGCATATCGAGCGCGTGCGGCTGTTGTGGGAGGAAAGGCTGTATGAGCGCATAACACTGTCCAACTACAGCCGCGAGCATTCGACGATCCTGCTATCGCTGCGTTTTGCCGCCGATTTCCGCGACATGTTCGAGGTCCGCGGTTCGACCCGCTCGAAGCGTGGAACCGCCCATACGGCCGAGATCACAGGGAATGCGGTCGTGCTTCGCTACGAAGGCCTGGACAAGGTCGTGCGGACATCGGCGATTTCCTTCTCACAGACGCCCGATCAACTGACTTCCGAGCGCGCCGATTTCGTCATCGCCGTCACCAAGCGCAGCAGCCAGACGCTTTATGTGGAAGTGGGCAACGCGACGGACGATCGCCCCGAAAGCCGCCGGTTTCGCGCGGCTGCCGCCCGCGCTCGCTTCGGCATGCGCGCCAAGCGCCGGCATGGCGCGACGCTGCACAGTTCCGGCCGCGTCTTCAACGACTGGATGGAGCGGGCGCGCGCCGATGTCGCGCTGCTCACCACGGAACTGGCGACCGGGCCCTATCCCTATGCCGGCATTCCCTGGTTCTCCACAGCCTTCGGCCGGGATGGTGTGATCTCCGCCTTGCAGATGCTTTGGCTCAATCCCGGCCTGGCGCGCGGCGTCCTGGCGTTTCTCGCTCAGCACCAGGCGACCGAAACCTCTCCGTTCAGCGATTCCGAACCTGGCAAGATCATGCACGAGACCCGCAAGGGCGAGATGGTGGCGCTGAGCGAGTTGCCGTTCGGCCGCTATTATGGCGGCGTCGACACGACGCCGCTCTATATCCATCTTGCCTGCGCCTATGCTGACCGCACGGGCGACACGGCCTTCCTTGATACGCTGTGGCCCTCACTGTGCGCCGCGGCCGAATGGATCGAAACGGCGAGCCGTTCGACTGGATTCCTCACCTACCAGCGCGCCGCGGAATCCGGCCTTGCCAACCAGGGATGGAAGGACAGTTTCGATTCCGTCTTCCACGCCGATGGCCGCATCCCGAAGGGGCCGATCGCGCTGGTCGAGGTGCAGGGCTACGTCTTCGCAGCGTTCCAGGGGTTGGCGAAGCTGGCACGGCTGCGTGGCGAGGCGGAACGCGCCGAGAGCTGGGAAATACGCGCCGACGCCATTCGCCAAGCAGTCGAGCGCCATTTCTGGATGGAAGACCTCGGCTACTATGCGCTCGCGCTGGACGGCGATGGTCAACCTTGCAAGGTGCGCACGTCCAATGCCGGTCACCTGCTCTATGTCGGCCTTCCCGACCCGAATCGCGCGCGCATGGTCGCCGACCAGCTGCTGTCGGCCTCGTTTCATTCCGGCTGGGGGCTGCGGACGCTGGCGGACGATGCGATCTTCTTCAATCCGATGTCCTATCACAACGGCTCCATCTGGCCGCACGATACAGCGATCTGCGCTGCCGGACTGGCGCGGTACGGCAGCCGCGACAGCGTCGTGCGGCTGATGAGCGGCACCTTCGAATCCGCCGTCCATTTCAACATGCGGTTACCGGAACTGTTTTGCGGTTTCACGCGCGCGGCCGGCGAAGCGCCGATCGCCTATCCGGTGGCTTGCCTGCCGCAAGCCTGGTCCGCCGGCTCGGCCTTCATGCTCATGCAATCGTGCCTCGGCCTGCAGATCGACGGCTGGACAGGCGAGATCCATGTGACCCGGCCGCGCCTGCCGATCGGCATCGACAACCTCGTCATCCGCCATCTTTCGGTGGGGCAGGCGGCAGTGGATCTGACGTTCCAGCGCGTGGGAGATCGCGTCGGCGCCTTCCTTGCCGAACCGCATGAGGGGCTGGTGCCACTCGTGGTCAGGAGCTGAAAAATCGGAACCATCCTGCACCGTGAGCGTTGGACCACCACGCCATGGGATGCCGAAACTCCAGTCCATAAAGCCGCAGCAGTATCCCATTGAAAGGTAATCGATTTCAATGCCCGACAACAGTTCGTATCTAGTCGTTCCCGTATTCGCATTGTGGCTCTTTGTTGTTGCAGCCCTCGGCGTCCTGGTTATTGTGCTGGTGACGATGGTGTTGCGGGCGCGCAAGGGCGGCAGGTTGGCCGCTGCGGAGGTTGACCCTGCTCGCGGCCCATTGCCGGAATTCGCGAAGAACGGGCAGTCGGCGGCCGCGGCACTGGTACAGTGGTCGCCCGAAACGCTGCGTCACATCCTGGCGACCGAACTTCCCGATGCCCAGGTGATCGTCGTCTCAAACCGTGAGCCGTATATCCACAACCGCGAGGGCGACGACATCCAACTGGTCGTACCCGCGAGCGGGCTCGTCTCGGCCCTGGAGCCGATCACGCGCGCCTGTGCGGGCACGTGGATCGCCTATGGCGGCGGTTCGGCCGACAAGCTGGTGGTCGACAAGAACGATCGGATCGAGGTGCCGCCGGACAATCCTTCCTACACGCTGCGCCGTGTCTGGCTGAGCGAGGAAGAACAGCAAGGCTATTATCTCGGCTTTGCCAATGAAGGACTCTGGCCGCTGTGCCATATCGCCTTCACCCGGCCGATATTCCGCGCCTCGGATTGGGAGGCCTACGAGGCGGTCAACCGCAAATTCGCCGACACCGTCATCGCGGAAGCCCGCAACGAGCGGCCGATCGTGCTGGTCCAGGATTATCATTTCGCGCTGCTGCCGCGAATGATCCGTGAGTGTCTGCCGGAGGCGATCATCATCACCTTCTGGCATATCCCGTGGCCGAATTCCGAAGTGTTCAGCATCTGCCCATGGCGCGAGAGGATTCTCGAGGGCCTGCTCGGCAGTTCGATCGTCGGTTTCCACACCCAGTTCCATTGCAACAACTTCATCGACAGCGTCGACCGTTTCCTGGAAAGCCGGATCGAGCGCGAGGATTCGGCCATTTCCTATGGTGGCCAGATCAGCCTGGTCCATGCCTATCCTATCTCAATCGAATGGCCGCCGGCGCAACTGGGCAAACTGCCTGACGTGGCGCAGTGCCGCCGGCAGGTTCAGGAGAAATTCGGCCTGGCCGAAGATGTCAAACTGTGCGTGGGCGTTGAACGTCTCGACTACACCAAAGGCATCCTCGATCGCTTCAATGCACTTGATGAACTGCTGACGCTTCATCCCGAATGGATCGGCAAGGTGGCGTTCCTGCAGATCGCTGCGCCCAGCCGGGGCACCTTGCCAGCCTATCAGCAACTCTACGAGGAGTGCCTGCGCCATGCCGAGGATCTCAACCGGCGCTATGGTCGCGACGGCTACACACCCATCCTGATGATAACGGAACATCACTCGCAGCAGCAGGTCTACGAAATCTACCGTGCCGCCGACGTTTGCATGGTCACCAGCCTGCATGACGGCATGAACCTGGTCGCCAAGGAGTTTGTCGCGGCGCGCGAGGACGAACAGGGCGTGCTGCTGCTCAGCATGTTCGCCGGCGCCTCCAAGGAGCTTTTGGACGCACTGATCGTCAATCCCTATGACGCGGCGATGATGGGCGATGCCTTGCTGCAGGCCTTGACCATGTCGCCGGAAGAGCAAAGCCAGCGCATGCGACGCATGCGCGAAATCGTGCGCGACAACAATGTCTATCGGTGGGCGGGCAGCATGCTTCTCGATGCGGCGCGCTTGCGCAAGCGCGACGCCGTCGATCGCGCCGTTGCCACCGCTCCAACGGCCCCAGGCAATGTGATATCGCTGCTCGATCGCAGACGCGTGGCGGCGCTATGATGTCGATCTCGCCGAATCTCGCCGTGCCTGTCGTTCCGCAAGGGCCATGGAGCCTGTTCCTCGATATCGATGGCACGCTTCTCGAACATGCCGCGCATCCCGATGCGGTGGTCGTCGGTGACGAATTGCGCACGCTGCTGGTGCGGCTCGAAGCGCAATTGGATGGAGCGCTGGCGTTCATCACGGGACGGTCGATCGCTGCCGTCGACCATCTCTTCCAGCCTCTCAGATTGCGCGCCGCGGGGCTTTATGGCCTCGAGCACAGGCTGGCGCGCGATGGTCCGGTCGAGGCGGCCGACGAACCGGCTGATATTGCCGCGCTCGCCAACGAAATCGCTACGGAACTGGACAATGCGGATGTCTATATCGAGCGCAAGGGACCAATCCTGGCCATTCATACGCGCGCGGCACCGCATCTGCTGCAGCGAGCGACCGAGTTGGTCGAACAGGCACTGGACAGATTGCCTGCGGGATATCGGATCCTGGCCGGAAATGCCGGTGTGGAACTGATGCCGCTGGAGGCGGCGAAGGGAGCGGCCATCCGGCGCTTCCTGCAAGTTCCGGCCTTCAGGGGACGGCGCCCGGTGTTCCTTGGGGACGATACATCCGACGAGAACGGGTTCGAGACCGTCAACGAATTGGACGGCATTTCGGTTCGCATAAAGCCGCAGGGATCGACAGCGGCGCCTTTTTCGCTGGCTGGCGTGGATGCGGCCCTGGCCTGGCTGAACGAGATGAGCAGACGCGAGACCGCGAAAGCGGCGACGCTTGCCGCAACGTCCAAATGAACCGGACTGCCCTAATTGCCGGTTCACGCGCATGGAAGAAGTTGCAATGACCCAACTGACCAGCCTCATCGAGGAAATCATGCCCGTCTGGCTCCGGCGGCAATCCAAGACGAACAGCCGAGATCGCCAGGCGACAGCTGAGCCGCTGCGTCCCGAAGATGCGGACGCAGTCTGGCGCAAGGCCGTAGAAAACGATCTGTTTGGAGCCAACACGCCGGATTATGCCGACACCGGGGAGAAGAAGCCTAACCGTCATTGACGGCCGTGCTCAGCCTTCCCCGAAAATCAGCGAAACATTACCGCCGGCATGGCGTTCGAGCCGGCCAGCGAGGTCGAGTTCCAGCAGAACCATGAAGACCTGGGCCGGGTGAAGGCCGGTGTGGCGGATGATGTCGTCGACTGGCACCGGTGTCGGGCCTAGCGCTTCGATGACCTTGGCGCGGTCGCTCTCGCCGGGTGGCGGTGTGGCCGAAAAGTCGGGCGGGTCCTCGAATGGTGGCACGGCAGGCGCCCGCATGCCGGTCAGCGGCGCGATCGCCCTGGAAATGTCCGATGCCTCGGTGACCAGCGTGGCGCCGTCCTTGAGCAGGCCGTTGGTGCCTGCGGCGCGCGGATCGAGCGGGGAGCCGGGCACGGCAAAAACCAGCCGGCCCATTTCGCCGGCAAGCCTGGCGCTGATCAGCGAGCCCGAACGCTGGGCGGCCTCGACCACCACCAGCCCGAGGGCCGCGCCAGCGACAAGACGGTTGCGGCGTGGAAAATCCTGGGCGCGCGGCTGCCAGCCGAATGGCATTTCGGAGATGATGGCGCCACGCTCGGCGATTTCCGCGCACAGGCCGGCATTTTCGGGCGGGTAGGGAAGGTCGAGGCCTCCGGCCAGCACACCGACTGTGCCGGTTTGCAGGCTGCCCTGATGCGCCGCCGTGTCGATGCCGCGCGCCAACCCCGAGATAATGCCATAGCCGTCGCCGCCAAGCTCGGCCGCCAACATGCGCGCCATCTTGATGCCGGCAAGCGATGCGTTGCGGGCGCCGACGATGGCGACCCCAGGTAGCCGGAACACAGCGGCATTGCCCTTGACCGCCAGAAGGGGCGGAGGATTGTCCATGCTTCTCAGCAGCGGGGGATAGTCGGGCTCGCCGATGCCGACAAAACGCGCGCCTACCCGGCGGGCCGCCTCGAGTTCGGACTCGGCCTCGGCGATTGACGGAATGCGGGCGATCCGGCTGGCGCCGCCCGAAATCATCAGTTCCGGCAGGATTTCCAGCGCCACTTCGGCCGAACCGAAGCGGTTGATCAGGTCGCGAAAGGAGGCGGGGCCGACATTCTGGGTGCGGATCAGCCGCAGCCAGCTCAGCCGCTGCCGGTCGCTGAGGCGCGGCCCGGCGGCCGGCTCGCTCATCCCTTGGCTCCGATCTTGCCCTCTGTGCCGGCAAGCAGCCGCGAAATGTTCGCCCTGTGCTTGATAAAGACGATGATGCTCATCACCACGAACAGAACGGCAATCTGCGGTGCGCTCATAAAGTAGAGGGCTATCGGCACGACGACGGCCGCTGCAAGTGCCGCAAGCGACGAGTAACGGAACAGGAATGCCATCGCCAGCCAGATGACGGCGAAGATCAGCGCCACCTGCCAGGCAAGGCCGATCAGCACCCCGAGATAGGTCGCGACGCCCTTGCCGCCCTTGAAGCCAAGCCAGACCGGGAAGAGATGCCCGAGAAAGGCGCCGAGGCCGGCCCAGACCGCCGTTTCCGGCGCGAAATGGCCTGATATCACCACGGCGGCGGTGCCCTTCAGCGCATCGAGCAGCAAGGTCGCGGCGGCCAGGCCCTTGTTGCCGGTGCGCAGCACGTTGGTGGCGCCGATATTGCCGGAGCCGATCTTGCGCACATCACCAAGGCCGGCGGCGCGGGTCAGCAGCAGCCCGAAGGGAATCGAGCCTAAGAGGTAGCCGAATACCAGCGCCAGGATCAGGCCGTAAGTCATTGTTTCCCCCGCATTTCCCCCAACTAAACCCGATCGGGCGCGACGCCCGTTGCCGGTCTATGCCGAGAACACTGTGCGGCCCGCCACCAGCGTTTGCAAGACCTTGCCTTGCAGGCGCGCGCCTTCGAAGCAGGTGTTCTTCGAGCGCGAGCGGATGCCGCCTTCACTGACGATCCAGGGTTCGTCGAGATCGACGAGCGCGAGGTCGGCGACTGAGCCCGGCTTCAGCGCGCCGCCGGGCAGTCCGAACAGCCTTGCCGGCGCGGTGGACAGCGCTTCGACCAGCCGCAGCAAGGGCACGTCGCCATTGTGGTAGAGCCGCAAGGCGGCACCCAGCAGCGTCTCCAGCCCGATCGCGCCGGCCGCGGCATCGGCGAAGGGCAGGCGCTTGGTGTCGACATCCTGCGGATCGTGCGAGGAGACGATGATGTCGACCGTGCCGTCCCTGACCGCCTCGATCATCGCCAGCCGGTCTTCCTCGGCGCGCAATGGCGGCGTCAGGCGGAAGAAGGTGCGGTACTCACCGACATCGTTTTCATTGAGCGACAGATTGTGGATCGACACGCCCGATGTCACATCAGCGCCATCGGCTTTGGCGCGCGTCACGGCGTTTGCGGCCATCGCCGTCGAAATCTTGGCCGCGTGATAGGAGCCGCGCGTCAGTCGCGCCAAAGCCAGATCGCGCTCGAGCGGGATCGACTCGGCTTCACGCGGAATGCCGGAAAGGCCGAGCCAACTGGCGTAGAGACCTTCATTCATCACGCCGGACGAACCGAGATCTGCATCCTGCGTCTCGTGCACGATGGTGGCGCCGAAATCGCGGGCATAGGTGAGCGCCCGGCGCATCACCAGCGAACTGGCGATGGTGTGGCGGCCATCGGTGAAGGCGACGGCGCCGGCCTCGCGCAGCAGGCCGAACTCGGTCATCTCGCGGCCGTCGAGCCCCTTGGTGATCGCCGCCGCCGGGAAGATGTTGACGATCGCCGTGTCCTTGGCGGTGCGCAGCACGAACTCGACCAGCGCGACATTGTCGATCACCGGATCGGTGTCAGGCATCATGACGACGGAAGTCACGCCGCCGGCGGCTGCGGCGACGCTTGCCGAGGCGATGGTTTCGCGATGTTCGCCGCCCGGCTCGCCGATAAAGACGCGGCCATCGATCAGTCCGGGAATGATCGCCTTGCCGGCGCAATCGATTGTCGTGGCGCCATCGGGCGCGCCCTGGTTCAACGCCGCTTTGCCGGCGGCAACGATCTTGCGGCCCTCGACGATGACGGAGCCGACTTCGTCGAGGCCGCGCGAGGGGTCGACGATGCGGGCGCGTTCAAAGACTGTCGTGCTCATGCGCCGCGACCCTCTTGATTGCGGCCCTCTTGGTTGCGACGGGGGTCGAGCAGTGCTTCCATCACCGCCATGCGCACGGCGACGCCCATCTCCACCTGCTCCTGGATCACGCTTTGCGGGCCGTCGGCTATTTCCGAGGCGATTTCGACGCCGCGGTTCATCGGGCCGGGATGCATCACCAGCGCGTCGTCCTTGGCTGCCTTCAGCTTTTCGGCGTCGAGGCCGAAATAGCGGAAATATTCGCGCACCGAAGGCACGAAGGCGCCTTCCATGCGCTCGCGCTGCAGGCGCAGCATCATCACCACGTCGGCGTCCTTGAGGCCTTCGGCCATCGAGCGCGTGACGATAACGCCCATCTTCTCGATGCCGGACGGCAGCAGCGTCGAAGGCGCCACCACGCGCACCTGCGCGCCAAGCGCGTTGAGCAGCATGATGTTGGAGCGCGCCACGCGCGAATGCAGGATGTCACCGCAGATCGCCACGATCAATTTCGACAGCGGCCCCTTGGCGCGGCGGATGGTCAGCGCATCGAGCAGCGCCTGGGTCGGGTGTTCATGCGCGCCGTCGCCGGCATTGACCACCGAACAGCCGACCTTCTGCGCCAGCAGGGCGGCGGCACCCGCCGACTGATGGCGGATGATCAAGATATCGGGCCGCATGGCGTTCAGCGTCATCGCCGTGTCGATGAGCGTTTCGCCCTTCTTCACCGAAGAACTCGCCACCGACATGTTCATGACATCGGCGCCGAGCCGCTTTCCAGCCAGCTCGAACGAGGACTGCGTGCGGGTCGAGGCCTCGTAGAAGAGATTGATCTGGGTGCGGCCGCGCAGCGTCGAGGTCTTTTTCTCGGACTGCCGCGAAATCGCGACGGCCCGATCAGCCCGGTCGAGCAACAGCTCGATGTCGGCGGGCGAAAGATCGCTGATGCCTAGAAGATGGCGGTGAGGGTAGAGTGGCAGGGACGAAGCGTCGGTCATCTCAAGGCGCTGCTATAGGGTGCGGATTTTGCGCCCGCAAGCACCAGCTTTGGATTGGCGCCTTTCTCCCCGGTATTTTCGTCGCGCACGCGGCAACGCTTGGCTATATCTAGCCGGTGGCCCCGGATTCGAGGCTTTCCGACGATAGGGACGAATTGTGACCGACGACGTGACGAACCAGCCGCCGCCGCTGACGGGCGGCAACGCCTGGCGAGGCGATCCGTTGCTGATCCAGCTTGCCGAGCGCTTTTCCGACCCGGTGCGCAAGGACCTCGACGGTCTCGGCCGTTTCGTCCTGACGCAGGAGGCGCAGGAGCTGGCGCGCCTGGCCAATGTCGAGACGCCGAAGCTCAGGACCCATGACCGCCAGGGACGGCGCATCGACCTCGTCGAGTTCCACCCCGCCTACCACGCCTTGATGCGCCGCTCGGTGGCGAACGGGTTGCATTCCTCGGTCTGGGAAAATGGCGACGCGGAGATCGGCCGCCGCCACCAGGTGCGCGCCGCCCGTTTCTACCTGACCGCCGAACTCGAGACCGGGCATCTCTGCCCCATCACCATGACCAGCGCCTCACTGGCGGCGTTGATGGCCAGCCCAAAGCTGTTTCGCGAATGGGCGCCGCGCGTGACGACGCGCAAATACGACCAGAGCCAGAAGCCGCCGGTCGAGAAGACCGGGCTGACGCTCGGCATGGGCATGACCGAAAAACAGGGCGGCACGGATGTGCGCGCCAATGTGACGAGGGCCGAGCGCGCCGGCAGCGGCTTCTATCGCCTGACCGGCCACAAATGGTTCATGTCGGCACCGATGTCGGACGCCTTCCTGGTGCTGGCGCAGGCGCCGGAGGGATTGTCGTGCTTCCTCGTGCCGCGCGTTCTCGGCGACGGGTCGGGCAACGGCTTCCGCTTCCAGCGGCTGAAGGACAAGCTCGGCAACCGCTCCAACGCCTCTTCCGAGGTCGAGTTCGTCAACGCCATCGGCGAGATGGTCGGCGAGCCCGGCGCCGGCGTGAAGACGATCATGGACATGGTGACCTTGACCCGGCTCGATTGCGCCGTGGCGTCCTCGGCGATCATGCGGGCAGGGCTGGCGGAAGCGGTTCATCATGCCCGCCATCGCCAGGTGTTCGGCTCCACCTTGATCGAACAGCCGCTGATGCAGCGCGTGCTGGCCGACATGGCGCTGGATGTTGCGGCCGCAACCGCTCTGTCGTTCCGGCTGGCGCGCTCGTTCGACGAGGCGGCGAGCGATCGCGGCGAAGCGGCGTTTGCCCGCGCCATGACACCGGTCGTCAAATACTGGGTGTGCAAGATCGCGCCGCCGCTGCTCTATGAGGCGATGGAGTGTCTCGGCGGCAATGGCTATGTCGAGGAGGCGCCGCTCGCCCGCTATTATCGCGAAGCGCCTGTCAACGCGATCTGGGAAGGGTCGGGCAATGTCATGGCGCTCGACGTGCTGCGCGTGCTTGGGCGCGCGCCCGGCCTGTTCGAAGAGGTGCTGGCCGGTATCGACCGCGACCTCGGGGCCGGTGGGCGCGGCACGATCGGCGTGTTGAAGGCGGCGATGCAGGTGGCATCGACCGACGAGGGCTCGGCACGGCTGCTGACCGAACAGCTGGCGTTGTCGGCCGCCGCTGCGGAGCTGCGCCGGCTGGGGGCAGGGCGGATTGCCGATGCCTTCGTCGAGACCCGCCTGGCCGGCCAGTGGCGTAACACCTACGGCATGATCGATTCGCGCCATGACGCGCGCATGATCATCGACACGCTCTATCCGCCGGTGACCTGAGCCGGGAGCGGCCGCATCGCCCGATTCTTCGATGAGTTGAGCGCATCTGAGAACAGGGGGTGCGTCCTGTGGATCGCCGTTAACCTTAACAAATGGTTTCCATTGCGGCGGCGGGCGGCAAAGCCCACTGTCATTCCTGCCGAAGCAGGAACCACGATGCGACACGTACTGACCTCCTTTCTGTCTGTGCACTGGGCGATCGTCTTCGCCCTGCTGGCGCTGATCTGCATCGATGGAGACCGCGGTGTGACGGCAGCCCTCGGCGTGCTTGGAGTGACCGTCGAGAGCGCCCGGTTCGTCGATCTGCAGAACGTCGTCGTGGTCGCGCCGCTGGCGATCGCCTTGCTGGTCGTGGCGGTGCTGTTCTTCTGGGCCTTTGTCGATACGTTGATCAACGATCCGGCCAGCCCGGGCGCCGACAGCGTCGTTCGCATCGCCTTCATTTCCGCGTCCGGCGTCCTGTCGATGATCCTGATCGGTGGCGCCGCGCAAGGCATCAACGGGCTGTTCATGGTCGTTGCGGTGCAATTGGCGGCGCTTCTGGCCTCCTATGTCGCGATGCTCGCCGAGCGGCGCTCCGCGGCCGCGTCTGATGACGCTGATTTTCGCGCCACGGCGCACGGCATGGCGAAGGCAGCGGCGCATAATTCGCTGCTTTCCCTTATATCGGGCCGGACCGGGCCGAACGGGAAGGGAGGCCGCTGATGCGCTATATCTTCGCATTGTGGGCGGCCCCGATGGCGCTGTTCTGGGGCTGGTTCTACCTGTCGCTCAACGACATGAATTTCGGCTATGTGATGCTGACCCGGCAGCTGCACGATTTCGTATTCCAGCTCTATGGCCAGATGCTCGGCATCGATCCGGCAATCATCCCGGGGATGGTGGCGAAGGCCTGCATCTTCGACGGTTTTTTGCTGATGGCGATATGGGCTTTTCGCCGTCGCCGCGAAATTCTGGACTGGGTCAGGCGGCGTCGGTCGGGCCCGGTCCCGCTTGACCGCCCAATTCCCTTCGATCGCCTGAATCGAGCGACTGAAGCCGGTCCAAGACTCCCTGCAGAATAAAGGCCGCGGCCGCCGAATCGATCTTGCCGGCACGTTTGGCGCGCGAGAAATCCATTTCGATCAGCGTCCGCTCCGCCGCCACAGTCGACAGCCGTTCGTCCCAGAACACGAAGGGCAGGTCACTCAGCTGCGCCATGTTGCGCACGAAGGCGCGCGATTTCTGCGCACGCGGACCTTCCGACCCATCCATGTTGATCGGCAGTCCGATCGCCACCGCGCCGACATTCTCCTTCTTCAGCAAGGCCAGAAGCACGGCGGCATCGAGCGAGAATTTCTTCCGCATGATGACCGGGCGCGGGTGAGCGAAGGCGAATCCCCGGTCGGAAACCGCGACGCCGATCGTCTTGTCGCCGAGATCGAGCCCCGCCAGCGTCCTGCCGTCGGCGAGCCATGCCGGCAATTGCTCAATCGTGATGATAGCCAACGGTTTTTCCTTGTCTTTTTCAGCAGCATGCGTCCTTCCGGATGCGCGGCGGACACTATACCCTTTGATATCGGGGTCATCGGCGTTTTAACCTCTGGCCCGGCAATAATCGAGGAATGCATTTCATGAAACTGACCTGGTACGGCCATTCGGCCTTCCGTATCGAAACCGGCGACGCCAAGATCCTCATCGACCCCTATCTGATCGGCAACCCGTCCTGGACGGGCGGCTGGGAAGGGCCGGCGGAAGGGATCACGCATGTCCTGCTGACGCATGGACACAGCGACCACATCAGCGGCGCGCTGGAAGTGCTCGGCAAGAGCGGCGCGCAGCTGGTCGCCAATTTCGAGATCTGCATGTATCTGGTCGGCAAGGGCGCCGACGGCAGCAAGATCAATCCCGGCAATATCGGCGGCACGGTCGATTGCGGCGGCTTCACCACCACTTTCGTCGAGGCGCTGCACTCTTCCTCGTTTGGCGAAGACGGCGGCAAGAACGTCTATCTCGGCAATCCGGGCGGGCTGGTCCTGCATTTCCCGGAAGACCCGACGCTCTACCATATGGGCGATACCGACATCTTTTCCGACATGGCGCTGATCAACGAATTGCATGAGCCGAAGATCGGCATCGTGCCGATCGGGGATCGTTTCACCATGGGCGGCGCGGTGGCGGCTCTTGCCTGTCGGCGCTTCTTCAAGTTCGACACGGTCGTCCCTTGCCATTTCGGCACGTTTCCGATGATCGATCCGACGTCCGAGAAATTCGAGGCCGGCCTCGAAGGGTCCGGTGTGAAGGTCGCGTTGCCGAAAATCGGTGAAACGATCACGATCTAGAAACAACCAAAGCGGAACAAATCCATGGTGTTGGGGCGATCTCTTTGTGTGTCGATGTTTGTCGCGGCATCGCCCGCGCTCGCCGCGGATGACTTCATCGAAGGCGTTTACCTGCAGTCCGAGGAGCTTTGCACGCAGGCCAGGAAGGACACGCTGCAGACGCTGATCGATGCCGGCAACGTCGTGCTTTCCGTGCATGGCCTGCAGGGCGTTGAATATAATTGCGAATTCGTTCAGGTCAGCAAGGCGACACGCTCGCCGAACTGGGCGGTGACGGCCATCTGCCAGGAACCGGGCTATGTCTTTCCCGATGTCCTGTCGGTGACGCGGATCAGCCCGACGCAGATCGATCTCGTATCGGTCCGGCCAATCGATGACGAAAGCGAAGCGAGCGGCAACAGCGGCAGCTATTATCTGTGCGAGGGCGTTGCCTTGCCATAGACCTGTCCTTGGACCGATGGCCGAGACCAGGCCGCCATCACGCCTGGTCTCTCGCATGATGCATGTTGCGCCGCGCGCGCGGCGCCGCTATAGCCCGGACTGGTTTTCCCCGAGGCAAATCTATGTCCGTTGATCTTCAGACTGTGAAGCGCGTCGCGCGTCTCGCCCGCATTGCGGTGAGCGAGGAAGATGCTGAACGCATGACCGGCGAACTGAACGCCATACTGGGCTTCGTCGAGCAACTGAACGAGGTCGATGTCTCCGGCGTCGAGCCGATGACCTCGGTGACGCCGATGGAGATGAAGAAGCGCCAGGACGTCGTCACCGACGGCAGCAAGGCGGCCGACATCGTCGCCAATGCGCCGGCGACCGAAGAGAATTTCTTCCTCGTGCCGAAGGTCGTGGAGTAACGCGTCGATGGCAATCGAGATCGCCATCGAGACACCGTTGCAGGACGATGTGCGCGGCCTGGTCAAGGAGCTCAACGAGACCTTGCTCGAATTGACGCCGCCGGAGCACTGCTATCATCTGACGGTGGAGCAGATGGCCGGCCAGGACACGACCGTTTTCATCGCCCGCGACAATGGCATCGCCATCGGTTGTGGCGCGTTGAAGCGCCATGGCGATGCCATTGGCGAGGTCAAGCGCATGTATACGCGGCCTTCGCATCGCGGCCAGAAAATCGGCGCCAGCATCGTTGAGCGCGTCGAGGCACTGGCGAGGCAGGAAGGACTGAAGCGGCTGGTGCTGGAGACGGGCGACCGCCACCCCGCCGCCTGGACCGTCTATGAACGTGCCGGATTTTCGCGCTGCGGCCCGGTGCTGGATTATCCCGATTCCAAGTGGTCGGTGTTTTACGAAAAGAGCCTTTGATGAGCGACCTGACCAGACTGACGATTTCGCAGGCCCGCGCCAAGCTGCGCGGCAAGGAAATCACCGCGACCGAGATCACCGAGGCCTATCTCTCGGCGATCGATCGCGCCAATCCGGCGCTCAATGCCTATGTCGCGGTGACCGGCGACAGAGCGCGTGACATGGCCAAGGCGTCCGACGCCAGGCTGGTCAAGGGCGAGGGCGGTGCGCTGGAAGGCATTCCGCTGGGCATCAAGGATTTGTTCGGCACCGAAGGCGTCCACACCCAGGCCTGCAGCCATGTGCTCGACGGCTTCAAGCCACGTTACGAATCGACCGTCACCGCCAATCTGTGGGCGGATGGCGCGGTCATGCTCGGCAAGCTCAACATGGATGAGTTCGCCATGGGCTCGTCCAACGAGACGTCCTATTATGGCCCGGTCATCAACCCGTGGCGGCGTTCGCGGCTCGACACGGTGGTGATGCCAACGACGCATCAGGGCGATGGCGGCTTCGTGACGGCCGGCGGTACGAAAACCCAGCGCACCCTGGACAATGCGCAGTTGGTGCCAGGCGGCTCTTCCGGCGGCTCGGCGACCGCCGTCTCGGCGTTCCTGTGCGCCGGCGCGACGGCGACTGATACGGGCGGCTCGATCCGCCAGCCGGCCGCCTTCACCGGCACCGTCGGCATCAAGCCGACCTATGGCCGCTGCTCGCGCTGGGGCATCGTCGCCTTCGCCTCGTCGCTCGACCAGGCCGGCCCGATCGCGCGCGACGTGCGCGACGCCGCGATCCTGCTCAGGTCGATGGCCTCGGTCGATCCGAAGGACACCACTTCCGTCGACCGGCCGGTGCCGGACTACGAGGCTGCGATCGGCAAGCCGATCAAGGGCATGAAGGTCGGCATTCCCAAGGAATACCGCGTCGACGGCATGCCGGAAGAGATCGAGGCGCTGTGGCAGAAGGGGATTGCCTGGCTCAGGGATGCCGGCGCCGAGATCGTCGACATTTCCCTGCCGCATACGAAGTACGCGCTGCCGGCCTACTACATCGTGGCGCCCGCCGAGGCTTCGTCCAACCTGGCGCGCTATGACGGCGTCCGCTACGGCCTGCGCGTGCCGGGCAAGGACATTGTCGAGATGTATGAAAAGACCCGCGCCGCCGGTTTCGGCCGCGAGGTCAAGCGCCGCATCATGATCGGCACCTATGTGCTGTCGGCAGGCTATTACGACGCCTACTACCTGCAGGCGCAGAAGGTGCGCAATTTGATCAAGCGCGACTTCGAAAATGTGTTCGCCGCCGGCGTCGATGTCATCCTGACCCCGGCGACGCCGTCCGCCGCCTTCGGCATCGCGGATGAGGACATGGCCGCCGATCCGGTGAAAATGTACCTCAACGACATTTTCACGGTCACCGTGAACATGGCCGGCCTGCCGGGCATCGCCGTGCCTGCCGGCCTGGACCCCAAGGGGCTGCCGCTCGGGCTGCAGCTCATCGGCCGGCCGTTCGAGGAAGAGACGCTGTTCCAGACTGCCGCCGTCATCGAGCAGGCGGCTGGCACATTTCAGCCTGAGAAGTGGTGGTAAGGGTATCGATCATCTGAAGGGGTGAGCGATGTTCTTTCTTCTTTCCAAGGTCTTCTGGTTCTTCATCCAGCCGCTCAACCTGACGATTTTCCTGCTTCTGGCCGGGTTGATCGCCGGGCTGATCGGCCGGCGGCGGCTGGCCGTCACCGGCAGTGTCCTGGCGTTTCTGATCCTGGCGCTCTCAACCTGGACGTCGCTTGGGGCGATGATGCTCAACCCGCTGGAGGAGCGCTTTGCGCGCCCGCCGCTGCCGCAAAAGGTTGACGGCATCGTCGTGCTCGGCGGCGGCTTCGAGGGCGCCATCAACTTCGCGCGTGGCGGCTATGAACTGAGCAGCAGTGGCGATCGCATGGTCGAGGCCGCAATCCTCGCCCGGCGCTTCCCACAGGCCAAGGTGGTTGTATCAGGCGGTCACGGCGCGTTTTTCATCGACGCCGAGGGGGACGCCGACACCGCGTCCCGCCTGCTCGTTCCGCTCGGTGTATCGGCCGATCGTCTTGTCCTGGAGGACAAGTCCCGCAACACCTATGAAAATGCCGTCTTCAGCCGCAAACTTGTCGACCCGAAGCCGGGCGAGACCTGGCTGCTGGTGACCTCCGCCTTCCATATGCCGCGGGCCAAGGCGCTGTTCGACAAGGCTGGTTTTCCAACCATCCCATGGCCGGTCGATTATCACACTTCCGGCAAGGAAGGTGTCGGCTTGTTTCGCGACAATGCGATTGATTCCGTGCAGAACACCACCATAGCGCTCCGCGAATGGATCGGGCTTTTCGCCTATTGGCTTTCCGGCCGCATCGATCAGCCTTTCCCAGGACCGGGCGGCTGACCGATGACGGCGCGCCGCGCCGCCGAGAAGAACTGGCGCCGCACCAGCACGGCAAGCAGCAGAAGCGTCGACAGGACGAACACCACCGGATCGACGAACCAGCCGAGATAGCCGATCGAGAAGAACACGCCGCGCAGGCCAGAGTTGAAATGCTTGCCGGCCAGCATGTTCATCTGCGCCGCGCGCCACACCGCGGTTTCCGTGACCGGATTGCGCGAGGCTTCGCCATGCGGGATCGGCACCGCGCCGATCAGGATCGAGCAATAGTTGAACAGCCGGTAGGCCCAGCCGAATTTGAAGAAGGCGAAGGCGAGGATCAGCACCAGTCCCAGCACCTTGATCTGAAAGGCCGGGCGCGATGGCGCCCCGCCGAGCGGCAGGTTGCTCAGCACTTCCAGCACCCGGTCGGACGCGCCGAGCAAGGCAAAGCAGCCGCCGAGCGCGATCAATGAACTGGAGGCAAAGAAGGCGGTTCCCTGCTGCAGACCGCTCATGATGGCGGTGTCGACGATGCGGATTTCACGCTCGGCCATGGTGCGCATCCAAGCCCCGCGTTGCGCATTCATCGCCGTCGTCAGCGACATGCGGCTGACCAGCTTGCCGTCCGAGGCGAGCGTGTGCAGCAGCCACGCGATCAGGAAGAAGGCCAGCGCCCCGAAATCAGCCATCGAAAGATAGAAGGAATCGCCCATGGGCTGAATTTATCACATCCAGCGTGGTTGCTTCGATGCCTGCTCCCGCGATCGGCAGCAATGTCGCTGCCGGAGCAAACAAGGTCGGCAGGTGCTGCGCCGCGACCGTCAAAAGAGCGGAAACATTCCGTGGAATTCCTATATGTAGGATCCTCGACGCGACTCCAGGAGACAGTGTGTTCCTTTCGGTTTTCGACCTGTTCAAGATCGGCATCGGCCCCTCGAGCTCGCACACGATGGGGCCGATGACGGCCGCGCGGCGGTTTCTCGACGAGGTCGCGGGCGACGACTGGCCGCGTCCCGCCGGCGCCAAGGTCGCCCGCATCGGCGCCAGCCTGCATGGCTCGCTCGCCTATACGGGCATCGGCCATGGCAGCGACCGCGCCGTCATCCTCGGCCTTGCCGGCCAGACCCCGCAGACGGTCGATCCGGACCAGGCCGACGGCATCATCGGCCGCATCACCGCCGACAAGATGATTTCACCGCCAGGTCACCCGTCCTATCATTTCGACCCGGCCACGGATCTGGTGCTCGACCGCAAGACACCGCTTGCCGGCCACGCCAACGGCATGGCGTTCCATGCCTATGACGCCGGCGGACGCCTGCTGCTCAAGCGCATCTACTATTCGATCGGCGGCGGCTTCGTGGTGTCGGAAGAAGAGCTGCAGCGCATGAAGGCCAAGGGGTCGGTGACATCGGAAGGCAAGAAAGTGCCTTATCCCTTCAAGAACGCCGTCGAGATGCTCAAGATGGCGGCCAAGAGCGGGCTTTCCATCGCCGAGATGAAGCGCGTCAACGAGGAAACGCAGATGTCGCGCGAGGACCTTGACGCCGGCCTCGACGCCATCTGGGGGGCGATGAAGAGCTGTATCGACCGTGGCCTGTCGCAGGACGGCATCATGCCGGGCGGGCTGAAGGTGCGGCGCCGGGCCCGGCAGTTGCACGACAAGCTGCAGGAACAGTGGCAGCAGAATCGTCCAAATCCGCTGCTCGCCAATGACTGGCTGTCGATCTACGCCATGGCGGTCAACGAGGAGAATGCCGCCGGCGGCCGCGTCGTCACCGCACCGACCAACGGGGCGGCCGGCACGCTGCCGGCAGTGCTGCGCTACTGGCTGCATTTCCATCCCGAGGCCGACCAGCCCAGCATTCGCGACTTCCTGCTGACGGCTGCCGCCGTCGGCGGCATCATCAAGACCAATGCGTCGATCTCGGGCGCCGAGGTCGGCTGTCAGGGCGAGGTCGGATCCGCCTCGGCGATGGCCGCGGCCGGCCTGTGCGCCGTCATGGGCGGCACGCCCGAGCAGGTCGAGAATGCCGCCGAAATCGCGCTCGAACACCATCTCGGCATGACTTGCGATCCGGTCGGCGGGCTGGTCCAGGTGCCGTGCATCGAGCGCAATGCGCTCGGCGCGGTCAAGGCGGTGACGGCCGCGTCGCTGGCGATCAAGGGCGACGGCGTCCATTTCGTGCCGCTCGACGCGGCGATCGAGACCATGCGCCAGACCGGGCTCGACATGAACGAGAAGTACAAGGAAACCAGCCTCGGCGGTCTCGCCGTCAATGTCGTGGAGTGCTGAGCAACGCTGGCCACTGTGGAGAAGCCCCTTCATGCCGTTGACGTCCCGGCGCTCCGGACTAACCTTAGCGAATGGCTCTCAATCTCCTAAAACTGTGCGTCGGCTGCGACAGCGTCGAGGATCTCGAGGAATGGATCGAGTTCCGTCTCGACGAACGGCGCCGGGCCGGCGAGCCGGCCGAACACTGGCACACCACCCGCATGGTGCCCACGCGTGGCGCCGAGATCACCGATGGCGGTTCGCTCTACTGGGTGATCAAGGGCAATGTGCAATGCCGGCAGCTGATCACCGAGATCCGGCCGTTCATTGACGACGAGGGCATCGGTCGCTGCCACCTTATGCTTGATCCGCATGTCGTGCGCACCGACTGGCAGCCGCGCCGGGCCTTCCAGGGTTGGCGCTATTTGAAACCGTCGGATGCACCACCTGATCTCGGCAAAGGCAAGGCGGGACTGGTCGAGATGCCGCCGAAACTCAGGCGCGAGCTTGCCGATCTCGGCTTGCTGTAGGCCGTCGCACGCAGGCGCTGCCTGTTTTGGCGCGGGCTTTTCTGGCCCTCCATCTTGCTTCGCACTGGACTTGCAAGCGGCGCGACAACGCCACATCTTGAAATTCATGCGCAATGAAAAGCTGACGAAGCCGACAAGGGCCAATGGGCTGGAGAGCCAGCCCGCGTGGCGGTTCTCGTCCTGTCCAGGTGAAAGCCATCATTCCGGCGCAGAAAAAGTGTTGGATGACATCACGCGGCTGTCCAGGCGGACAGGGCATCTGCGGGGCGGTGGGAAATGTTAGCAGCAATTATCGGTCTGGTCGCATTGCTGCTGGTGCTCCTGGGCATAGCCTCGGCCTTCCTGCGGGCCGATCCGGCCCGGCTGGCAACCGGCATGAGAACACTGGGACCGATCCTGCTGGCGCTGGTAGGCACCGCCGTGCTTCTGGTCGGCCGAAGCGGAATCGGCAGCATCATGCTGTTCGTGGCGATCGGCTGGTATGCCGCCACGCGCACGAACCGGCCTGATGCCAGGCCGGCGCCGGGAAAACGCTCAACGGTGCGGACGGCAGCGCTCGAAATGGAGCTGGATCACGATACCGGCGGCCTCGAAGGGCTGGTTCTGGCCGGCCGCCATGACGGCAAGATGCTTGGCGCTATGGGCCTTGCGGAGTTGCAGCATCTCTACCGCGAACTCTCCGCCGATGCGGAGAGCCGCCAGCTGCTAGAGGCGTATCTTGACGGCAGATTTCCCGTCTGGCGCAAAAACACTGAGACGAACGGTGGCGAAGGGCTGGGTGTTGCGCCAGGTCCGGGCGCCATGACTAAGGAGGAGGCCTACAAGGTCCTTGGTCTTGAAGCGGGGGCCGCCGCGGCGGATGTCCGCAAGGCGCACCGCCGCCTGATGCAGCGCCTGCACCCCGATATCGGCGGCACGTCTTTCCTGGCGGCGCGAATCAACGAAGCCAAGGACGTCTTGCTCTCCAATCACAACTAGTCTCCTTCGACGCAAAAAATTTTCCGGGAGATGCTTCCACGCCGCCCTACTGCTGGACGGCGTAGCACTCGATTTTCTTCTTCTTCAAAGCGGTACAGGCCTTCCAGGCGGCGTCTTTCGAGCCAAAGCCGCCGAAACGGGCGCGGTAGTATGTGACGCCGTCCTTGTCGAACGCGACGGTGAAGCCGGAAGCATCCGCCAGCGCTTTTGGTGCTTGCTTGCTGGTCTTGTCGAGGACGGCCTGGGCTTCCGACTGCTTCGGTGAAGAGGCGACTTGGATGGCCCAGCCCGACGGCACCGAAGCGGTGTTGACCGGATCGACGCTTGACGCCGGCTCGGCGGCCTGCGTCGGCTCGGCATAGGCGGCCACGACCTGCGCCGTGGCGACCTTGGGGGCGGAGACGATGACCGTCTTCACCTTCTTTGCCGGGGCGACCAGCGTGGGCGCTTCGGCCTGGGCATTGCTGTCGGCGGTGTCATCCTCGGCAACCGTTGCGTCGTCGGCGACGGCGTCATCGGCGCTGGCCACCGCGACCGGCTTCTCGTCCGGGGTCGGCGCGTCGTGCTTGGGCAGGAGAACCTTGGCAAGGGCCTTGATCGGGTTGCTGCCGTCGGCCTTGGCGACCAGGTCACCGCCGCCGCGGGTCGAGGCCCTCGGCAGGTAGGTGTTGATCAACGATGCCATCTGGTTGTCGCGGCTGCCGCCCGACGTGCCGCCCATGACAACGGCGACGAGGCGACGGTTGCCGTCGGCCACGGATGAAACGAGGTTGAAGCCGGAGGCGCGGGTGTAGCCGGTCTTGATGCCGTCGACGCCCTTGATGCGTCCGAGCAGACGGTTGTGGCCATTGATGCGCTGGCGGCCATAGAGAAAGGAACGCTGCGAGAAGTAGCCATAATACTGGGGGAAATGCTCCCTGAGCGCGATGCCGAGCGTCGCCATGTCGCGCGCGGTGGTGAACTGGCCAGGGTCGGGCAGGCCGTTGGCGTTGCGGAAGACGGTGCCGTTCATGCCGAGCTGCCGCGCCTTGGCGGTCATCATGCGGGCAAAAGTGGTTTCATCGCCGCCAATCATTTCACCAAGTGCGGTGGCCGAGTCGTTCGCGGACTTGGTGACGATCGACAGGATCGCGGTTTCGACCGAGACCGAACCGCCCGGCTTCACGCCGAGTTTCGTCGGCGCTTCGGCGGAGGCCTTGGCGGAAAACACGACAGGCGTGTTCCGGCTGATCTTGCCCTTCGCCATCGCTTCGAAGGTCAGATAAAGCGTCATCATCTTGGTCAGCGACGCCGGATAGCGCCTGCCGTTGGCATCCGCGGAGTAGAGCACCTTGCCCGTCTTGGCGTCCACGACGATGGCGGCCGGCCGTGCTGCCAGCGAGGAGGCAACGTCGGCGCAAACGAACGTCATCGCCAGGGCGAAGACCATCATCGCTTTGAGGGGGGAGGTGGATTTGGAAACGATGCCCAACAACGCCTTACGCACTGATATTTCCCTTGAATTCTTCGTTGCGTTGGAGGCGGCAAAGGGTCCTGCCTCACTTTCAGCCAAGCTAACGGGGCAGCGTTACCAATCCGTTTATGGTAACCGCCGCGTTCACCATTTTCTTCGGGCTTGAAACGCACTTTATTTGATTTTTAGCCATTGCCTGCGCAGGCGGCGCCGCTCGCCGGCGAAATATTGACTTTTGTGCGGCGCACAATATACTCTAGTGCATTGCACAAGGGCGCCCCGAAGAAGGACGCCTCAACCGTCAAGGGAATCGTGAAATGACCCAGACCTATGAGGACTTCAGCAAATACGGTAAGGAATTCGCCGACACCGGTTTGAAGAGCTTCGCTTCGCTCTCCAAGGGCGCTCAGGCGATCGCCACCGAAGCCGGTGAATACACCAAGAAGAGCTTCGAAGCCGGCAGCGCCGCCTTCGAGAAGCTGTTTTCGGCCAAGTCGCTGGACAAGGCGATCGAGATCCAGTCCGACTACGCCAAGCAGTCCTACGAGGCGTTCGTCGCCGAGGCCACCAAGATCGGCGATCTCTACGCCGAACTCGCCAAGGAAGCCTACAAGCCGTTCGAATCGATCGTTGCCAAGGCGAAGTAATTTCGGCCGATAGTTTCAGATCCGGCCCCCTTTGGGCCTGGGGCAAAACCCGGTCGCGGAAACGCGGCCGGGTTTTTTCGTGCTAATTTCCGGTTTGCGGCGGCGTGGCGCTTCACGATTGCGAAAATCCGCCAAGTTTGGTCACCTAGCCATATTGTCAGCTAACCAGAAGGGCTTAAAATCGTCCATCGAACACCTACATGTTGAACTCGCATGGGGATTCGAAAGAGGCAGGACTACGTGACGATCGGTTTGACTGCCATGAGACAAGTGGCGCGGATGCAAAACGGCGGCGGCGACGGCAATGAGGCCGGCCGCGGGACGGCCGTCATCACGCGCACCAAAACCAAGACCAAGAAGCCCAGCCTTTATCGGGTCCTCATCCTCAACGACGACTACACTCCAATGGAGTTCGTGGTTCACGTGCTGGAGCGTTTTTTCCAGAAGGACCGCGAAGCCGCCACACGCATCATGCTTCATGTTCACAATCATGGAGTGGGCGAGTGCGGGGTCTATACATTCGAGGTGGCCGAGACCAAAGTGTCTCAGGTCATGGATTTCGCCCGACAGAATCAGCATCCGCTGCAATGCGTGATGGAGAAGAAGTGAGGTAACATGCCGGCTTTCTCCCAAGGCCTGGAAAAGGCGCTTCACCAGGCGCTGACGCTCGCCAATGAGCGGCACCATGAATACGCAACCCTTGAACATCTGCTGCTCGCGTTGATCGACGACACCGAGGCGGCCGCCGTCATGCGCGCCTGCAACGTCGATCTCGACGAGCTGAAGCACACTGTTCTGACCTATATCGACACCGAGCTCGACAATCTGGTCACCGGCTACGACGAGGATTCCAAGCCGACCGCCGGCTTCCAGCGCGTCATCCAGCGCGCGGTGATCCATGTGCAGTCGTCCGGCCGCGAGGAAGTGTCGGGCGCCAACGTGCTCGTCGCCATCTTCGCCGAGCGCGAAAGCCACGCCGCCTATTTCCTGCAGGAACAGCAGATGACGCGCTACGACGCTGTCAACTACATCTCGCACGGCATCGCCAAGCGTCCGGGCGCATCGGAGACGCGCTCGCCGCGCGGTGCCGATGACGAGCAGGGCGGCCAGAACGGCGCCGAGCCGCAGGAGGAAGGCGGCAAGAAAAAGCAGCAGCAGGATGCGCTGACCGCTTATTGCGTCAACCTCAACAACAAGGCCAAGGCCGGCAAGATCGATCCGCTGATCGGCCGCGAGTCGGAGATCAACCGCACCATCCAGGTGCTGTGCCGCCGCTCCAAGAACAACCCGCTCTATGTCGGCGACCCGGGGGTCGGCAAGACGGCGATCGCCGAAGGTCTGGCCAAGCGCATCGTCGAGGGCGACGTTCCCGAAGTGCTGCACAACGCCACCATCTTCGCTCTCGACATGGGCACGTTGCTGGCCGGCACGCGCTACCGCGGCGATTTCGAGGAACGGCTGAAGCAGGTCGTCAAGGAGCTCGAGGATTATCCGGGCGCGGTGCTGTTCATCGACGAGATCCATACGGTGATCGGAGCAGGGGCCACCTCGGGCGGCGCCATGGACGCGTCGAACCTGTTGAAGCCGGCTCTGTCGTCGGGTGCGATCCGCTGCATCGGCTCGACCACCTACAAGGAGTTCCGCCAGTTCTTCGAGAAGGACCGTGCTCTGGTGCGGCGCTTCCAGAAGATCGACGTCAACGAACCGACCATCGAGGATGCCATCGAGATCATGAAGGGCCTGAAGCCCTATTTCGAGGAGTTCCACAAGGTCCGCTACACGAGCGAAGCGATCAAGGCCTCGGTCGAGTTGTCGGCGCGCTACATCAACGACCGCAAGCTGCCGGACAAGGCGATCGACGTGATCGACGAGACCGGTGCCTCGCAGATGCTGGTGCCGGAAGCCAAGCGCAAGAAGACCATCGGCATCAAGGAGATCGAAGCAACGATCGCCACTATGGCGCGCATCCCGCCGAAGACGGTTTCGGCCGATGACGAGAAGGTGCTGCAGGGCCTCGATATCGAGCTGAAGCGCGTTGTCTATGGTCAGGACACCGCCATCACGGCGCTGACCTCGGCGATCAAGCTGGCCCGTGCCGGCCTGCGCGAACCGGAAAAGCCGATCGGCTCGTATCTGTTCTCGGGTCCGACCGGCGTCGGCAAGACGGAAGTGGCCAAGCAACTCGCTGCCTCGCTCGGCGTCGAGCTGATCCGCTTCGACATGTCGGAATATATGGAACGCCACACCGTTTCGCGGTTGATCGGCGCGCCTCCCGGCTATGTCGGCTTCGACCAGGGCGGCCTGCTCACCGACGGCGTCGACCAGCATCCGCACTGCGTGCTGCTGCTCGACGAGGTCGAGAAGGCGCATCCGGACCTGTTCAACATCCTGTTGCAGGTGATGGACCACGGCAAGCTGACCGACCACAACGGCAAGCAGATCGACTTCCGCAATGTCATCCTGATCATGACCACCAATGCGGGCGCATCCGATGCGCAGCGTGCGGCGATCGGTTTCGGATCGACCAAGCGCGAAGGCGACGATGTCGAGGCGATCAACCGGCTGTTCACGCCGGAGTTCCGCAACCGTCTTGATGCGATCATCCCGTTCGGTTCGCTGCCGGTGCCGGTCATCCATCAGGTGGTGCAGAAGTTCGTCATGCAGCTCGAGGCGCAGCTCTCCGAGCGTGGCGTCACCTTCGACCTGTCGCCGGATGCGATCGCGTGGCTGGCCGACAAGGGCTATGACGAGCGCATGGGCGCGCGGCCGCTCGGCCGTGTGATCCAGGAGCACATCAAGAAGCCGCTGGCTGACGAGGTGCTGTTCGGCAAGCTCAAGAAGGGCGGCACGGTGCGCGTCACCGTCGAGAAGAAGGAAACCGGCGAGACCGGCCTGAAGCTCGAATCGCTGGCCGACGAGGCGCCTGTCAAGCCGAAGAAGGAAGAGCCGGAAGACGCGCCGAAGCCGCGCAAGGCCGCGGCCAAGAAGCCAGCCGCCAAGAAGGTCGTGGCGCAGAAGCCGGAGCCCAAGGGCAAGGATGGCGGCAAGCGCAGCTTGGTCCCGCAACTGCCCCGCAAGGGCTGATCGGCACGCACCCGAAAAAGCCCCGGCAACGGGGCTTTTTCATTTTGAGCAATGGGGTAGCTATGCCCGGCCAGATCGTCATCCTCAACGGCGCGCCGCGGTCGGGAAAATCGAGCATCGCTCGCGCCATTCAGGAAAGCTTCGAAGGCGCATGGATGAATCTGGGCGTCGACAGCTATGCCCAGATCATACCGCCGCGACTTCGCCCGGGAATAGGGCTGCGACCCGGCGGCGAACGCCCCGACCTCGAAGCGTTCGTGCCACGCCTTTATGCCGCCCTTTACGAATCGATCGGGGCGCATAGTCGGCTGGGGCTGAACGTCGTGACGGATGTCGGCCATCACGATGCCTATTCGAGGCCGCTCGATTGCCTGGCCGATTGCGCGCGCCGTCTCGCCGGCCTGCCGGTGCTGTTTGTCGGCGTTCTCTGTCCGATTGAAATCATCATGGAAAGGCGAGCCGCCAGCGAGGCGGGCAGGGGGTATGTCACCGGCTCTTCGGGCGATGCCACCCCTTTGCCCGTGCGTCTGTGGCAGGAAGCGGTGCATCGACCGGGCGTGTACGATCTTGAGGTCGACACCTCGGTCCTCAGCCCTGAACAGTGCGCCCAAGCGATCTGCCGGCGCCTGCGTGATGGCGCCCAGCCGGGCGCGATCGAGCGGTTGGCTCGAGCCGCCAGCTAGACTTTCTCCTGCCCGCGAAACGAGTTGCGGCTCAACTTCCCAGCGCCGCCCGTATTTTCTCGGCATTCCCGGCAAGCACTTCGGGTTTCTCCATCACGCCGCTATGCGGCTTCAACGGGATGCCGTCGAAACGCGGAATGACATGGACGTGCAGGTGATAGACGGTCTGGCCGGAGGCCGGCTCGTTGAACTGCAGGATGGTAACGCCGTCGGCATTATGCGCCTTCTTGACTGCCCGCGCCACTTTCTGGACGACGTTGAAGAGCGGGCCGAAGGTCGACGGGTTGGCGTCGAGCAGATTGCGCGACGGGGCTTTTGGCACCACCAGCGTATGGCCGGGCCCTTGCGGCATCACATCCATGAAGGCGACGACGGCGTCGTCTTCGTAGACGCGGTGCGAGGGAATTTCTCCACGCAGGATCCTGGCGAAGATGTTGTCGGTCTCATAGGCGGTTTCAGCCATGGCGAACACTCCGGATTGTGCCTCGCGTCCCGTGTAGCGAAGCTGTCCCGGACCGGCAAGACGATGGGACGGGCGATCGGGCGAGATCGGCCATGCCAGAAGGCCTGCTACTCCTCGATATCCTTGCGAAACGGCGTGTGTTCTTCGAGATAGCCGCTCATCCGCTCCACCTCGCGCCGCTCGCGCTGGAGATAGTCGGCCACCGCATTGCGCAAGCCGGGATGCGAAATGTAGTGGGCCGAATGCATCGTAACCGGCCGGTAGCCGCGCGTCAGCTTGTGCTCCCCCTGGGCGCCCGCCTCGACCACCTTCAGCTTGCGTTCGATGGCGAAGTCGATGGCCTGGTGATAACAGACCTCGAAATGCAGGAAGGGGTGATCCTCGATGCAGCCCCAGTTGCGGCCGTAGAGCGCGTCGGAGCCGATGAAATTGATGGCGCCGGCAATGTAGCGCCCGTTTCGCCTGGCCATCACCAGCAGGATGTCGTCGGCCATGCGTTCGCCGATCAGCGAGAAGAACTGGCGGTTCAGATAGGGGCGGCCCCATTTGCGGCTGCCGGTGTCCATGTAGAAGGCGAAGAAGTCGTCCCAGGCCTTTTCCGTCAGGTCCTTGCCGGTCAGCCAGTCGATGGTGATGCCATCGGCGAGCGCCTCGCGCCGTTCCTTCTTCATCGCCTTGCGCTTGCGCGAGGCAAGCGTGGCGAGAAAGTCGTCATAGGTCGAAAAGCCTTCGTTGAAGAAGTGGAATTGCTGGTCTGTACGGTGCAGGAAACCGGCGGCCCCGAGCGTTGCGACATCGCTCTCCCGCGCGAAGGTGACATGCGCCGAGGACACGCCGAGCTTGTCGGTCACCATTTTGAGGCCAGCGGCAAGCCCGGCCTTCACCGCATCCGGATCCTCGCCCTTGCCGACCAGCAGGCGAGGACCGGTGACCGGCGTGAACGGCACGGCGCATTGCAGTTTTGGATAATAGCGGCCGCCGGCGCGCTCGAAGGCGTCAGACCAGCCGTGGTCGAACACATATTCGCCCTGGCTGTGCGATTTGAGATAGCAGGGGACGGCGCCCAGCAGCCTGCCTTGCGCGGTCTCCAGCCGCAAATGATGCCCCTGCCAGCCGGTGCGTCGCACGGCGCAGCCGGAATCTTCCAGCGCGCTTAAAAAAGCGAATGAAACGAGCGGGTTATAACCATTTTCCGCATCGCCGCGCGTGGTGCCCGCAAAGCCGTTCCACTCATCGCAGGTGAACGCGCCGATGCCTGCGGCGATACGGATCGAATAGTCCGCATTTGCAGTTTGCCCGTCGCCATCGTCGCCCTGATCCATGAGGCTTATTTAAGCTCCATCCGGGCCGCTACAAGTCACATTTCAGACACCCCACTCACGCGACCTTGACCAGCTCGGGTTCGAACCCTTCGAATGTCATCTGATCAGCATATTTGAAGGTCAAGTCGATCGCGGGCTGATCATGCACCGTCCAGGTGATGACAGGCATTTTGAGCTTTTCACGCACGAAGCTGACGAACGGATTCGGCAGGTCGCCGGCGGCGTAGGAGGTGAAGGATAACTCATGCGCCAGCATCGAAAAATGCGCCTCGATCAGCTTGAGGTCCTTGCCGTAGGCGGTCAGGCCAGCGGGAATGCCGGCTGCATGTTTCGGGAAATCGCGGATCAGCCAGTGATCGAACGACATGATCGCCGCCTTGCCCTTGTAGCGCTTGAGCATTTTGCCGACGCGCGCCACCAGGCCTTCGTCGCGGCCTGGAACCCCTTTCAGCTCGACGACCATGGGCACGCGGCCGTCGACGAGGTCGAGCGCTTCCTGCAGCGTCGGCACACGGTCGGATGTGCCGCCAACCTTGAGCGCGGTCAGTTCGGCCGCGCTGCGCTGCCAGACGAAACCGTCCTCTCCGGTCAGCCTTTTCAGGTCGTCATCATGGATGATGACGGGAACGCCATCAGACGACAGATGCACGTCGCATTCGATGGCGTAGCCGCGTTCGGCCGCGGCGGTGAAAGCGGACAGCGTGTTCTCCCAGCGCGTCTTGTTCATGTCGTGGAAGCCGCGATGGGCAACGGGCCGGGCAGTCAGCCAGGATAGGTCGGTCATGTCAGGCCTTCGTTCATTCGACTTCGAAGATGGCTTCGATTTCCACTGCGGCATTAAGCGGCAGGGAGGCAGTGCCGACGGCGGAGCGGGCATGCTTGCCGCGCTCGCCAAGGGCGGCGACCAGGAAATCGGAAGCGCCGTTGGCAACCAGATGCTGCTCGACAAAGTCGGGGGCAGAGGCAACGAAGACGGTGATCTTCACCAGCCGGCGGATCTTCTCCAGGTCGCCGAGCGCGGCCTTGGCCTGCGCCAGAATGTTGATCGCGCAGTATTTCGCCGCGTCCTTGCCGCCTGCCGTGTCGACGTCGCGGCCGAGCAGGCCGCTCGCCTGCAGCTTGCCGTCCTTGAGCGGCAATTGCCCGGCGGTGAACAGCAGAGTGCCCGACCTGCAATAGGGGACGTAGTTGGCGGCAGGTGCGGCGGCGACAGGAAGCGTCACGCCGAGATCGCTTAGCCGCTTTTCGATTGTTTCACTCATTGCTTTTCCCTATTGCTGGAAGGCGCCGCGCTGGCGGGGCCGAAATTGCTATTTTTGCCTCGCTTCCGCCACGACTTTTTTTAAGCTGGACCATCTTTCCCTGCGGCCTGCCATCAGCCGCGACGATCGGAGTACCCCATGCGCGCAGCGCGCCTTGCATTCCATGCCGTTCTGTTGTCGGCGGTGTTCCCGATAGTTCCCGCCTTCGCCGTACCGGCGCTGCAGGCGCATCGCGCCGTGTATGACCTTACCCTCAAAAAGGCCTCAGACCGCTCCGGCATAACAGGCATATCCGGTCGCATGGTCTACGAATTCAACGGTTCGGCCTGCGAAGGCTATACGGTGAAATTCCGGTTCGTCACCCAGATCGTCACCAACGACAATACGCGATTGACCGACCAGCAGACGACGACTTTCGAGGATGCCGAAGGCAAGACCTTCTCATTTGTGACCAAATCCTTTGTCGACCAGAACCTCGACAAGGAGGTCAAGGGTATCGCCACGAAAGATCAGAAGGGGCTCAAGGTCGATATCGACAAGCCCGAGAAGAGCAGTCTGGAACTCGCCGCGACCCAGTTTCCGACCCAGCATTTGGTCGAACTGATCGGCAAGGCCGAAAAAGGCGAGAATTTCTACCAGACGAACCTGTTCGACGGGTCGGAGGACGCCAACAAGGTAATGGCGACCACCGTCGTCGTCGGCAAGAAGACCGAAGCCGACAAGGCCGATCCGGAGGCTCCGGCGCTGGCCAAGCTCGCCACCGACAAATACTGGCCGGTCGACATCGCCTATTTCGACGACAGCGCCCAGAACGGCGAAGAAGTGCCGGAATACCGGATCAGCTTCAAGCTGCACGACAACGGCATCACCCGCGATCTCACCATGGACTATGGCGACTTCTCGATGACCGGCAAGCTGGTCAACCTGTCGCTGTTCGACCAGACCAAGCCTTGCCCGGTCTCGAAATAGCAGGGTTGCTCAATTGAACTGGCCGCGGCGGGCTTGATGGCGGTCTACGTCGATGCGGCGATCTGGAAATGGGCCGGCCATCGCTGGTGCCACCTGATGGCCGACGACACTGACGAACTGCATCGTTTCGCCGCCGCGCTTGGCGTCAAGCGTTCATCCTACCAGGGGCCGCCCAAGACATCGGCTCCGCATTATGACATAACCGGCTTGGAGCGCGACCGCGCGGTGCGGCTCGGCGCCATCGAATGCAGCCGCGAGGAGATCGTCGCGATCTTCCGGCGGGTGCGGGTGCCCAATGGAAAGGCCAAACGATGACACCAACAGCATTTCTCGCCTATTGCGCCGCCGTCACACTCGCTGCCGCCACGCCTGGGCCTGCTATGTTCACGGTCATCACCAATGGTGTGTCACGCGGTTTCCTGCGTGCCTTCATGGCCGGCGTCGGGGTCGCCGCCGGCGATGCCGTGCTGGTCACCCTGGCGCTGCTCGGCCTGGTGGCGCTGGCGCAAACCTTCGAATGGATCTTTCTCCTGCTAAAATATGCCGGCGCCGCCTACCTGATCTTTCTCGGCATCAGGATGTGGCGCGCCTCGACCGCGCAATCGAATGGGCCGCGGACGGCCGAGGCGAGATTGTCCCGGTCTTTTTTCCTTGGCGCGTCCATTGCGCTGGGCAACCCCAAGGCGATCCTGTTCCACGCCTCGATCATGCCGCTGATCCTCAACCTCGACACGCTGACATTTGTCGACGGCCTGCTGGTGGTGGCCACCGTCATCAGCGTCAATATCCTGACCATGGGGGTCTATGCGGCGCTTGCCGGCCGGGCGTCTAGCTGGTTCAGGACACCGAAGCGCATGCGGCTGATGAACCGGTTTGCCGGCAGCGCGATGATCGGCACCGGAGCGCTGATTGCCGCACGTTGAGCGGTAAAACGCCGCCCCGCTTGCGTTTGTCGCGCTTCCCCTCTATATGCGCGCTCATTCCACACACGGACTTTGGTGTCTGCCCGGGAGAAATCCGGCTGAAACCTCCGGTGGCGTTAGAGGACATCGTCCAAAAATGCCTGTGTCCGTGGAGGCTAACCGGAAAGGAAAATGAGAATGGCTCTGCCTGATTTCAGCATGCGCCAGCTTTTGGAAGCTGGCATTCACTTCGGCCACCAGACCCACCGCTGGAACCCGAAAATGGCGCCCTACATCTACGGCGCCCGCAACAACATCCACATCATCGACCTCTCGCAGACGGTGCCTTTGCTGCACCAGGCGCTGAAGCAGGTTTCCGACACCGTTGCCAAGGGCGGCCGCGTGCTGTTCGTCGGCACCAAGCGCCAGGCGTCCGACATCGTTGCCGATGCGGCGCAGCGTTCGGCCCAGTACTATGTCAATTCGCGTTGGCTCGGCGGCATGCTGACCAACTGGAAGACAATCTCGAATTCGATCCAGCGCCTGCGCAAGCTCGACGAGATGCTGGCCGGCGAGGCCCAGGGCCTCACCAAGAAGGAGCGCCTGAACCTCGACCGCGAGCGCGAGAAGCTCGACAAGGCTCTGGGCGGCATCAAGGACATGGGCTCGACGCCTGACCTGATGTTCGTGATCGACACCAACAAGGAAGCGATCGCCATCCTCGAGGCCAAGCGTCTCGGCATCCCGGTCGTCGCCATCATCGATTCGAACTGCGATCCGGACAAGATCGACTTCCCGATCCCTGGCAATGACGACGCGGCCCGCGCCATCCAGCTCTATTGCGACCTGATCGCCAAGGCTGCGATCGACGGCATCGCCCGTCAGCAGGGCGCGCTCGGCGTTGATATCGGCGCTTCGGTCGAAGCCCCGGTCGAGCCGGCGCTCGATCCGGCTCCGTCGACCGAGACCCCTCAGGCGTAAAACGGCGAGGGCCGGTTCCGGCCTTCATCTTTCTAATATTTTGGCACGCTAAACGGACGCATCATCGAGTAGCGGTGGTGCGTCGGTGCATTTAAAACAAAGAGGCGACAATGAGCATTTCGGCTGCACAGGTCAAAGAACTCCGCGACTTGACCGGCGCGGGCATGATGGACTGCAAGGCGGCGTTGAACGAGACCAACGGCAACATGGAAGAAGCCGTCGACTGGCTGCGCAAGAAGGGCATTTCCAAGGCTGACAAGAAGGCCGGCCGCACCGCGGCCGAGGGGCTGATCGGCGTCGATGCCGGCGTGCGCGAAGCTGCCGTCGTCGAGGTCAATTCCGAGACCGACTTCGTCGCCCGCAACGCCGCGTTCCAGGAGATCGTCGCCAACGTTGCCAAGGTTGCTCTCGCCTACGGCACGACGGAAGCCGTGGCTGCCGCGAAGTATCCGGGTTCGGACAAGTCGGTCACCGACACCATCAAGGATGCGGTCGGCACCATTGGCGAGAATCTGGGCTTCCGCCGCTCGGCCAAGCTGACGGTTCCGCACGGCGCGGTTGCGACCTATGTCCACAACGCGGTCGCCGACGGCCTCGGCAAGCTCGGCGTGCTGGTTGCGATCGAAACCACCGGCAACGAGCATGCCGCCAATGCTTTCGGCCGTCAGGTCGCCATGCATGTCGCCGCCACCAACCCGATGGCGTTGACGGCGGAGCAGATCGATCCGGCAGCGGTCGAGCGTGAGAAGGCGATCTTCTCCGATCAGGCGCGCCAGTCCGGCAAGCCGGAAGCGATCATCGAAAAGATGGTCGAGGGCCGCATGCGCAAGTTCTACGAGGAAGTCGTGCTCTTGAAGCAGGCCTTCGTGCTCAATCCCGACATCACCGTCGAGAAGGCGCTGAAGGATGCCGAGAAGGAAATCGGCGCGCCGGCCAAGATCACGGCCTATTTGCGCTTCGCGCTCGGCGAGGGCATCGAGAAGGAAGAGACCGACTTCGCGGCGGAAGTCGCGGCGGCGGTCAAGAAGTAAACTTCCTACCGCTTTATGCCGAAAGCGTTTTTCGGCCGGATGTCCGCAGGGATGTCCGGCCGATTTCTTGTGCGGTGTCGATAAAGGCCCGTAGTTTCGGCGCCATCGCCGCACGGCGCGGGAAATAGAGGAAAAGGCCGGGTTCCTCGATTGCCGTTTGCGACAGGACCTGCACCAGGCGGCCGGCCGCAAGATCGGCGCGCGCCAGCGGTTCGAACATATAGGCAAGGCCCACTCCGGCTAGCGCCAGGTCAATCGCCGCGAGCGAATCCGTGACGACGACCGTACCGCCGGTCTGCATCACGACATCCTTGCCGTCTTCGGTCAAATCCCAGCGATAGAGGGCACCGGAGCGGACAAGCCGGTAGCCGATGCAATTGTGGTTGGCGAGATCGGCGACGCTGCGCGGACGGCCGCGGCGCCCGATATAGGCGGGAGAAGCGACGATGACGGTTTTGAACGGAGGCGTGAGCCGCACGGCCACCATGTCCTGCGCGATCATCTCGCCCAGCCGGATGCCGGCGTCAAAGCCTTCGCCGACGATGTCGACCAGCCCCTGATCGGCGAAAATCTCCACCGTAACGTCCGGATAGCGCTCGGCCATCGCCGCGACGACAGGCGTCACCGCCAATGGAATCGCGATGGTGGAGGCGTTGATCCTGAGCAGGCCGGAGGGCCTGCCCTTGACGCTGCGGATTCGATCGATCCGCTCGCCAATATCCTGAAGGGCAGGAGCCGCGGTCTCCACCAGCGCCTTGCCGGCTTCGGTCAGTGAGACGCTGCGCGTCGTGCGCGCGAACAAGGGCTGGCCGATGCGCTCCTCGACCAGCCGCACCGCATGGCTGACCGCTGACGGGCTCATGCCAAGTTCGGCGGCGGCAAGCGCGAAGCCGCCACGCCGGGCAACGGCCACGATGACAGGCAGATGCGTGAGGAGATCCCGATCCATTCATGCACGATATCGCATGGTGTTTGCAGACAATGCAATCTTATCGATGCCGACGCGGTGATCCACATTGTCGCCAACACGTCGGCGCCCCCACACATCGGCAATCGGCCGATGGCATCAAGGAGAAGAGACATGAATGCATTGAAGCACGTAACGTTCGCGGCAGGCATGGCGCTGGCGCCGATCGATGCCGGCGGGGCCGAACCTTCCGGCTGGCAGGCGCTCGCGGACGAACGCGCGGTCATCCGCATTGCGGACGCCATCGACCGCGCCGTCGACGCGCAGGACTGGAAACTGGCGCGCAGCTACTTCGCGGATCGGGTTATCGCTGATTTCAGCAGCCTGTCCGGGCAGCCTGCGGCCAACATCGCCTCCGACGAGCTGATCGGCACCTGGGCCGGCAATCTCAAGGGCTCGAAGAGGAGCCTGCATTTGCGCACCAATCACCAGGTCGTTCTCAAGGCGGACACGGCGACCGTCTGTTCGAATGGCTATGCCTGGAACCGGATGGAAGGCAATGGCGACCCGCTTTGGGAAGTCTGGGGCACCTATGAGCATCACCTGACGCGCTCCTCCTCCGGCTGGAAAGTCGACGGCTTCACGTTCCGCATGACGCATGAGCGCGGCAATCCTTGGGTCAAGGCGACCCCAGGCCTGTGAGGCCACAGCTTTCACCAGCAAGTATTGGAAAACGATCATGACCATGACCTATTACACCCTCGGCAATAGCGGCCTCAGGGTCAGCCGGCTGGCGCTCGGCACGATGACTTTCGGCAAGGAATGGGGCTGGGGAGCTGACAGGGAGACAGCCCGCGCGATGTTCGACGCCTATGTCGAGGCGGGCGGCAATTTCTTCGACACGGCGGACCTCTACACCGGTGGCACGGCCGAAGCCTGGCTTGGCGAATTCATCGCCGAGCGGGGCTTGCGCGACACCGCGGTAATCGCCAGCAAGTTCACCATGAACATGCAGCCGGGCAATCCGAATGCCGGCGGCAACGGCCGCAAGAACATCATGCGGGCGGTCGATGCCTCGCTGAAGCGGCTGGGCACCGACTATATAGATCTCTATCTCATGCATGTGTGGGACAGGCTGACGCCGGCCGAGGAGGTCATGCGCTCGCTGGACGATCTCGTGCGCGCGGGGAAAATTCGCCATGTCGGCCTGTCCGATGTGCCGGCCTGGTATGCGGGACGGGCACAGGCGATCGCCGAGCTGCGCGGGTATGAGCCGGTTTCTGCCCTGCAGCTCGAATACTCCCTGGCCGAGCGCTCGATCGAGAACGAGTTCGTGCCTTTCGGCACGCGCCATGGCGCCGGCATCATGGTCTGGAGCCCGCTCGCCAGTGGGCTGCTCAGCGGCAAGTATCGGCCGGCCCAGGCCGGAAATGCCGGCCGGCTCGACGGTTTCCGCAATTCGGCTCATCCGGGATTCCAGAAATTCACGGAGCGCAACTGGGCCATCGTGGCCGAACTCGAAAAGGTCGCATCCGAACTCGGCCGCAGCATGCCGCAGGTCGCGCTCAACTGGGTGGCGACGCAGCCGGGGATCGCCACGGTCATCCTCGGTGCGACGACGCTTGCCCAGATCAAGGACAATCTTGGCGCGCTGGATTTCGAGATTCCGCTAGGGCTTCGCGACCGGCTGGATGCGGTCAGCAGAACGCCGGCGCCGTTCCCTTATTCCTATTTCGGATCGCTGATACAGGCGCGCGTCACCGGTGGTGCAGCAACCGGCGACAAGCCCTCCAGCTACGCAACGCCGGTGCTTGTCGAGGGCGAGCCGGCCAGCGTGTCGACCGACTGATCGATCCCGCAGCTTGCCACCAATTTGCCGGTCGGGCGCCGCGTGACATCGCGGCGCCCTTCGTGTATCGGAACTCGGCATCATGCCAATGTTCGGGCGCGGCGCCTGCGCGAGGGCGGCCAGCCCAGGCGCGACCACATGAAAAATGACGAGGACCAGATGACGGTGAAGCCCCTCTACCGACGTGTCTTGCTGAAAGCGTCGGGCGAAGCGTTGATGGGCGAACAGCATTTCGGCATCGATGTCTCCGTCGTGGATCGCATCGCCGCTGACATCGCCGAGGCCCGAGCGCTTGGCATCGAGGTCGGCGTCGTCATCGGCGGCGGCAATATCTTCCGTGGTGTGGCTGTCGCCTCCAAGGGCGGAGACCGCGTTACCGGCGACCACATGGGCATGCTTGCCACGGTCATCAACTCGCTGGCGCTGCGCACCTCGCTGAACAAGATCGGCGTCGACGCCGTGGTGCTGTCCGCGATCGCCATGCCGGAGTTGTGCGAAAGCTTTTCGCAGCGCCAGGCCACCGCCTACATGAACCAGGGCAAGGTGGTGATCTTTGCCGGCGGCACCGGCAATCCGTTCTTCACCACTGATTCGGCGGCGGCGCTGCGCGCGGCCGAAATCGGCGCCGATGCGCTGTTCAAGGGCACGCAGGTCGATGGCGTCTATTCGGCCGACCCAAAAAAGGATCCGAATGCGACGCGTTTCGAGCGCATCAGCCATGCCGAAGTCATAAATCGAGGCCTTTCCATCATGGATACGGCTGCGATTGCACTTGCGCGCGAAAACAACATTCCGATAATCGTCTATTCGATCCACGAAAAAGGTGGTTTCGGCGATATTCTGAGGGGCGGCGGCCGCTGCACGGTCGTCGCGGACGGTTGATCCGGAGCCTGATCCCTGGAAAGGGAGACCGGCTTTTCGAAAATCAGGCTCGAACAGGGCCTTGCCCCGAGGCAGTGAACCCGCGGCAGACGGGTCGAGGAGACTAAGATGAGTGGTGAGTACGACGATCTCAAGCGGCGCATGGATGGGGCAATCGCCGCGTTCAAGCATGATTTGGCTTCGCTGCGGACCGGCCGCGCCTCCAGCAATCTGCTCGATGCCATCCAGGTGCAGGCCTATGGCACCACCATGCCGATCAACCAGGTGGCCAACGTCACGGTGCCGGAGCCGCGCATGATCTCGGTGTCGATCTGGGACAAGTCGATGGTCGGCGCCGTCGATCGCGCCATCCGCGAATCCAACCTGGGCTTCAATCCCATCGTCGACGGCACCAATCTGAGGATTCCGCTGCCGGAGCTCAACGAGCAGCGCCGCAAGGAACTGGTCAAGATCTCGCACGGCTATGCCGAGAATGCGCGTGTCGCCGCGCGCCATGTGCGCCGCGACGGCATGGACTTCCTGAAGAAGGCCGAGAAGGACGGCGTTATCAGCGAGGATGATCAGCGCAAGCGTTCGGATCAGGTCCAGAAGCTTACAGACGAAACGATCAGCACCATCGATCATCTGCTTTCCGACAAGGAAGCTGAAATCATGCAGGTTTAGGGTTGGCGGCCGGCTGACCCGAAAGCGAGATCATGACAACGCCCGCGCATGTCGCGATCATCATGGATGGAAATGGACGCTGGGCCAAGGCGCGCGGCATGCCGAGGCTTGCCGGTCATCGCGCCGGCGTCGAGGCATTGCGCAAAACGGTGCGCGCGGCGCCCGATCTCGGCATCTCCTACCTGACCGTCTATGCGTTCTCGTCGGAAAACTGGTCGCGGCCGAAGGCCGAGGTCAGCGACCTGATGGGACTGTTGAAGCTGTTCATCCGCCGTGATCTCGCCGAACTGCACCAGAGCGGCGTGCGGGTCAGGATCATCGGCGACAGGGCAGGGCTGCAGGCCGACATCCGAGGGTTGCTCGAAGAGGCCGAATCGCTGACCGCGCGTAACGAGTCCCTGACGCTGGTGATCGCCTTCAACTATGGCGGGCGCGACGAGATCGTCCGCACGGCGCGCAAGCTTGCCTTGGCCGCGGCGCGCGGCGAAATCGACGCCGAATCGATCACAGCAGAGAGCTTTGCCGGCTGTCTCGACACGCAAGGCATTCCCGATCCGGAACTGGTCATACGCACCAGCGGCGAGCTTCGCCTGTCCAACTTCCTCTTGTGGCAGGCCGCTTACAGCGAGCTCGTCTTCCTGCCTTGCTATTGGCCTGACTTCAGCCGCGAACACCTTGCCGAGGCGTTGCGCGAATTTGCCGGCCGCGAGCGCCGTTTCGGCGGAGTGGGCCCGCAAGACGTCGCTTCGCGACCGGCCGCGGGATGAGCAACCTTCAGCTCCGCGTCATTTCAGCGGTCGTGCTTGCCGTCATCGCCCTCGGCCTGACCTGGCTTGGTGGCCTGCCATTCCGACTGCTGTGCGCGGCCATGTCGGCGATGATCTTCTACGAGTGGACACGCATGTCGCGGCCAGCCGCGGCCCATGGGCTGGGCTTCCTGCCCGAGGCGCTGGCCGTCGTTTTCATCAGTGCCTTGATTGCCGGGCTTGCCGCATGGTGGCTGCTGCTGCTCGTCGCGATTCTGATCGCCGTTACGGCGACTGCCGCCCTGGTTCGCAAGGCCGGGCAGTGGGAGGCAAGCGGTCTTGCCTATGCCAGCGTGTCCGGCCTGTCGCTTGCGTTGTTGCGTGATGGCGACCTTCCGGGCCTCGTCGCCATCCTGTTCCTGTTCGCGGTCGTCTGGGCGACCGACATTTTTGCCTATTTCGTCGGGCGCGCCGTCGGTGGTCCCAAGCTGGCGCCGTCGATTTCGCCCGGCAAGACGCGCAGCGGCGCGGTCGGCGGCGCGGTTGGCGGCGTTGTCGCCGGGGTCGTGCTGGCAGCAGCCGCCGGTGCCGGCAATCTGGCCTTGCTTGGCCTCGTGGCGCTTGTGCTTTCGATTATCGCTCAGGCTGGAGACCTGTTCGAATCCTGGGTCAAGCGGCGGCATGGCCGCAAGGATTCGGGCGTGCTCATTCCAGGCCATGGCGGTGTCATGGACCGTGTCGACGGGCTTGTCGCGGCGGCTCTTGCCCTATACGTCATTGGCTGGATTTCGGCGGGCGCCGATCATCCGGCGCAGGGGCTATTTCCGATTTGAACGGTGTCGTTTCACGATCTGGTGCGGGCGTGCCTTGGATTCGCCTGGATTGATGTCACAGTCACCGCGACAGCGGAAGAATTTGAGGGCATGAGTTGAACGGGATTCTTCACGCGATTTTCAGCACCGAAGGCTTTTTTCTCGGCACGCTCGTGCCGTTTCTCTTCGTGCTGACCGTGGTCGTGTTCGTCCACGAGATGGGCCACTACCTCGTCGGTCGCTGGTGCGGCATCGGAGTCAGGGCCTTCTCGATCGGCTTCGGTCCCGAACTCATCGGCTTCAACGACCGGCATGGCACGCGCTGGAAGCTTTGCGCCATACCGCTTGGCGGCTATGTCAAATTTGTCGGCGACATGAACGCCACCTCCAGCCAGCCCACCTCGCAAGAGCTCGAAACGCTGACCGACGAGGAGCGCAAGGTTGCCTTCCACACCCAGGCCATCTGGAAGCGTGCGGCGACCGTGGTGGCTGGACCCCTGTTCAATTTCCTTCTGGCGATCGTCGTCTTCTCCGTGCTGTTTGCGTCCTATGGGCGTTATGTCGCAGAGCCCATGGTGGCGGAAGTCACAGCGGACAGTCCGGCGGCAAAGGCCGGCATCCAGCCTGGCGATCGATTCGTCAGTGTCGACGGCAGCAAGGTCGAAACCTTTGGCGATGTGCAGCGGCTGGTCTCGGGCCGCGCCGGCGATACCATCACCTTTGTCATGCTGCGCGGCGGCAAGGAAATCACGGTGACCGCGACGCCGCAGTTGATGGAGCAGCAAGACGCGCTCGGCAACAAGGTCAAGGTCGCAGTGATCGGCGTTGTCAACAACAAGGAACTCGGTCAGCCGCGTCTCATCACCTACACACCGGTCGGGGCGGTTGCGGCGGCAGTTGAGGAAACGGGCCACGTCATCGAACGCACCGGCCAGTTCTTGCAGCGTTTCGCCGTCGGGCGCGAGGACAAGTGCCAATTGGGCGGTCCCGTCAAGATCGCGGACATGGCCGGCAAGGCGGCGAAACTCGGTTTCGAATGGCTCGTGCAGCTCGTCGCGCTGCTCTCCGTTGGCATAGGTATTCTAAACCTTTTGCCGATTCCCCCCCTCGACGGCGGCCATCTGTTGTTCTACGGGGTGGAGGCCGTCATTCGCCGGCCGGTGTCGGAACGGATGATGGAAATGGCCTATCGGGCCGGTCTGCTCCTGGTCTTGTGCTTCATGGGTTTCGTATTCTGGAACGATCTGTTTGGGTGCTGAAATCATGAAGAAATTTGGCTTTGGCATGGTCGATGTTGAGACGCCGTTTACCATGCACGGGGATATGAGTGACGCGAAAGCCACGCACCAGGGTTAAGTAAATACAAATTAACCAGAAGCCTTGCGTGTAGGGAAAATCCGGTTAATACGGTAGGGGAAATTACCGCACGTCCGGTTTTCTCGCCGTGGGGACTACGAGAAAAGGTTATTAAGCCCGATGAAGGCAGCATCCAAGTTTCTGAGCGCCGCGTCAGCGGCGGCACTGTCCGCCGCTCTGGTCGTGCCAGGTGCGCTCGCAGTACAATTCGTTGCCACATCGGCGGCTGAAGCCGCTGTCGTCAGCAGGGTCGAGGTGAGCGGCAACCAGCGTGTCGACGCCGATACCATCCGCAACTACATCACCATCAAGCCCGGCAAGGCCTTCTCCAGTTCCGATGTGGACGCGGCCGTCAAGGCGCTGTTTGGCACTGGCCTGTTCTCGGACGTGCAGATCAATCAGGTCGGCTCGACGCTGGTGGTCAAGGTTGCCGAATACAAGGTCGTCAACCAGGTGCTGTTCCAGGGCAACAAGAAGCTCAAGGACAACGCGCTCCAGGCGGCGGTCCAGCTGAAGCCGCGTGGCACATTCTCGCAGGCGACGCTCGATTCCGACGTCGAGGCCGTGAAAGCCGCTTATAGGCGCATAGGCCGCGATGATGCAGGCGTGACCACGCAGATCATGGAACTCGGCGACAACCGCGTGAACGTGGTGTTCCACATCACCGAAGGCGACCGTACGCAGATCGCGGCGATCAATTTCGTCGGCAACAGCGCCTATTCGAGCCGCCGTCTGTCGGACGTGATCAACACCAAGCGTTCGTCCTGGGTGTCGTTCATCCTGCGCGACGACGTCTATGACGAGGACAAGCTGCGCGCCGACCAGGAGCTGCTGCGCCGCTTCTATTACAACCACGGCTACGCCGATTTCCAGGTCGTGTCGGCCGTCGGCGAACTCGACAATGCGACGAACAAATACACGGTCACCATCACCGTCCAGGAAGGCGAGCGCTACAATTTCGGCGATATCAGCGTCGAAAGCACGATCCCGGAAGTCGACTCCAAGTCGCTAGAATCGGTGGTCGAGACCCACAAGGGCGATGTCTACAACGCCAAGGATGTCGAGGACTCCATCATCGCTCTCACCGAGAAGGTGGCCGGTTCAGGCTATGCCTTCGCGCAGGTAACGCCGCGCGGCGATCGCAATTTCGAGAACCATACGATTTCGGTGGTCTATACGGTCGACCAGGGCACCAAGGCCTATATCGAGCGCATCGAGATCCGCGGCAATGACCGCACGCGTGACTATGTCATCCGCCGCGAATTCGATGTCAGCGAAGGCGATGCGTTTAACCAGGTGCTCATCCAGCGCGCGAAGAAACGCCTGGAAGACCTGAATTATTTTGACAAAGTCGAAATCTCGACGGTGCCCGGCTCGCAGCCCGATCAGGTCGTGCTTGTGGTCGACGTGGTCGAAAAGTCGACGGGTGAATTCTCCGTTGGCGCCGGCTATTCGACCGGCGGTGACTCGGCAGGCCCGTCCGTCGAAGGATCGATCACCGAGCGCAACTTCCTCGGCCGCGGCCAGTTCATCAAGCTGTCGGCGGGCGGCGGCAAGAATTCGCGCGACTACAGCGTGTCATTTACCGAGCCGTATTTCCTCGGACGGCGCATCGCCGCCGGCTTCGACATCTACAAGTCGACGAGGCAATACAACGACAACTATGACAGCGATACCGTAGGTGCGACGGTTCGCTTCGGGCTGCCGATCACCAACAGCATCACGACCCAGCTGGCGTATAATATCTCTCAGGAGAAGTATAAGGTCGACGACAGTTGCGGTCCTACCAGTGTCGGAGACCCAGACGGCGCCTGTACGATTTCGCCAGCCATCCTGGATGGCATCGCAGAAAGCCCCTGGATCAAGTCTTCGGTCAGCCTGGGATTGGTCTACAACACCATCGACGACATGAAGAACCCGCATGAGGGTATCTATGCCAACACGACGGTGGAGGTCGCGGGTCTCGGCGGCGATGCCAAGTTCGTGAAGATCACCGGTCGCGGCAGCGTCTATCAGACTCTGTCCGAACAGCTCGACCTTGTCGGCCTCATTTCAGGTGGCGCTGGCCACGTCGAGGGTTACGGCAACGAAGGTGGTCTGCGCATCTTCGATCAGTTCCAGAGTACCGACCGCATGATCCGCGGCTTTGCCTATGGCGGCATCGGTCCGGTCGACTCCTCCGGTGTTGGCGACCATCTGGGCGGCACGACCTATTTCAACGCCTCTGCCGAGGCCCAGTTCCCGCTGCCGGTCGTTCCCGAGAGCTTCGGCCTGCGTGGCGCGGTCTTCGCCGACGCTGCAACGCTCTACGGCAACAAGATTGCTGATCAGACACTGGTCGATCAGGACTCGACCGGCATGAAATTGCGCGCTTCGGTCGGCGTCGGCCTAATGTGGGCCTCGCCGTTCGGTCCGATCCGTATCGACTATGCGATCCCGGTCAAGAAGGAAGCGAGCGACGACGTGCAGGAATTCAACTTCGGCATATCGACCCGCTTCTGATCGGCGGCCAACGATGCTCCCGGATTTTTTTGGATCCGGGAGAAATGTTCCGACCTAGCTGGATATAGCTTCTGGAATGACCGATCCGGTGTTCTTCGCGCCATCACGCCGGTATACGGCGGCCGAAGTCGCGAATCTGACCGGCTCGGTGCTTGTCGATTCCGGCCAATCCGACGTTTCGATCGAGGCGCTGGCGCCGGCCCACGAAGGCGGCGCAAATGCGCTCGTCTTCGTCGACGGCAGGCGCAATTCCGCGCTGATGTCGTCATTGCGGGCGGCTGCGGTGCTGTGTCCGGCGGAATTCGCCAACAAGGCGCCGTCCGGCGTCGCCGTATTGATCCATCCGCGTCCGCAACAGGCATTCGCGCTGGTCGGCCGGCTGCTGTTTCCGACAGCCGCCACGCCGGGCCCAATGACCGGTGAAACCGGTGTTTCAGCGCATGCCCATATCGATCCGACCGCCCATGTCGAAGCTGGCGCCATAATCGAGGCCGGTGTGGTCATCGGGCCAGGCGTCTCGATCGGCAGCGGCACCGTCATCGCGCCAAACGCGGTCATTGGACAATCCTGCCAGATCGGCCGTGACGGCTATGTCGGCCCGGGCGCCAGCATCCAGTATGCGCTGATCGGCAATCGGGTCATCATCCATGGCGGCGCCAGGATCGGCCAGGACGGCTTCGGCTTTGTCGGCGGTGCCAAGGGCCCGGAACGCGTTCCCCAGATCGGACGGGTCGTCATCCAGGATGATGTCGAGATCGGCTCCAATTCCACCGTCGACCGCGGCGCCATGTCCGATACGATCATCGGTCAGGGCACCAAGATCGACAATCTCGTGCAGATCGCCCATAACGTCCGCATCGGCCGCAATTGCATAGTGGCGGGGCTTTCAGGTATTTCCGGTTCCGTGGTCGTGGGTGACAACGTTACGATGGGCGGTGGCGTCGGGCTCGCGGATCACTTGACCATCGGCTCAGGGGCCAAGCTTGCCGCCAGAAGTGGATTTATGAGCAATGTTCCCGCCGGCGAGATCTGGGGCGGTTATCCGGCACAGCCGATGGCGGAAGCCATGCGGGAGATAGCCATGTTGCGCACGATGGCCAGGGCACGCAAGCAGGGCAAGGACAATGGCTGATATGGTGGCGGCGACGACGCTGGAAGCGGTCGACATACTGGGGCTGATGAAGCTCCTGCCGCACCGCTATCCTTTCCTGATGATCGACCGCATCGTCGACATCGATGGCGACGATTCCGCCGTCGGCATCAAGAACGTCACCATCAACGAGCCGCATTTTCAGGGGCATTTCCCGGAGCAGCCGGTGATGCCGGGCGTGCTGATCGTCGAGGCCATGGCGCAGACGGCAGGCGCCATCTGCATCCGCAGCCTTGGGGCGTCGAAGCCGTCGCTGGTCTATTTCCTGACCATCGACAACGCCAAATTCCGCAAACCGGTCGTTCCCGGCGACCAGTTGAAGATTCACGTCAAGAAAATCAAGAAGCGCGGCAACCTGCTCAAATTCGCCTGCGAAGCCCTGGTCGATGGCACCAAGGCGGCCGAGGCCGAGATTTCAGCCATGATGGTCACCGGCGACTGACGATCGAGTGCTTATGAAAATCAAGACTTCAATCCATCCTTCCTCCGTCGTGGAAGAGGGCGCTCAAATCGGTCAGGGCGTGCGCATAGGGCCGTTCTGCCACATCAGCGCCGAGGCCGTGATCGGCGATGGTGTCGAACTGGTCAGCCATGTCTCCGTCATAGGCGCGACCACCATCGGCGCCTCGACCAAGGTCTATCCGATGGCGACATTGGGCGCACCGCCGCAGAACACCAAACACAAGGGCGGCCGCACGACGCTGGTCATCGGCGCCAACTGCACCATCCGCGAAGGCGTCACGATGCATGTCGGCACCGACACCAGCCGCGGCGAAACGACAGTGGGCGACAATGGCAATTTCCTTGCCTACGCCCACATCGCCCATGATTGCGTTGTCGGCAAGAACGCTACCTTCGCCAATGGCGCGACGCTGGGCGGCCACTGCGAGATTGGCGACAACGTCTACATAGGCGGCCTCAGTGCCGTTCATCAATTCGTGCGCGTCGGCGACAATGCCTTTCTTGGCGGGTGCTCGGCCTTCGTTGGTGACGTCATTCCCTATGCCATTGCCGTCGGCAACCGCGCCAGCTTGCGCGGTTTGAACATCATCGGCCTCAAGCGCGCCGGTCTACCGCGTTCCGAAATCCATCTGTTGCGCAAAGCCTACAAGACAATTTTCGACCGCTCCCGCACCGTCGGCGAGAACATCGAATCCGCCAAGGCCGAGTTCGCCTCTTCGCCGACCGCCATGAAGATCGTCGACTTCATCAGCAGTCGCGGCAAGCGGCACTATGCAGTGCCATCGCTAAAAGGCAGCGATGGCGACGATACCGACGATGAAGACTGAGGCCGCTTCCGCCGGTCTTGATCTCCCGCCAGATGCCAGGGTCGGCATCATCGCAGGCGGCGGCAGTCTTCCGGTCGAAGTCGCGGCGGGCTCGGCCGGGCAAGGGTATCCGCCCTTCATCGTCCTCATGGAGGGCGAAGCCGACCGTCTGCCGGAATTGTGCCGGTACGAGCATGAGACCCTTGCCCTGGAGGCGATAGGCTCGCTTATTCCTTTGCTCAAACGCCACCGGATTACCCATCTGGTGCTTGCCGGCGAGATCAAGCGCCGGCCAAGGCTGACGCATCTGCGCCCAAGCCTTAGCCTGCTGGCGGTGATACCAATTGTTGTCATGGCGCTGGCGCGTGGCGACGATGGCTTGCTGAAGGTGGTGGCGCGCGGTCTTGAGGCGCGAGGGATTAAGGTCATGGGCGCCCACGAGATCGTGCCGAGCCTGGTCGCCGCCGAAGGCGTCTTGACCAAAGCGGCGCCGCAGAAATCGGATTGGCGCGACATCGAGGCAGGCTTTGCGGCGGCGAAGGCCATCGGGGCGCTGGATATCGGCCAGGCGGCGATCGCGGTCGGCGGCCGGGCCATCGCGCTCGAGGGTATCGAGGGTACGGCCGGATTGCTCGACCGCGCCAAACCGCTGCGTGGCCACGGCCGTATCGCCGGCAAGACCCGCGGCGTCCTGGTCAAATGCGCCAAGCCTGGCCAGGAACTGCGCGCGGACCTTCCGTCCATCGGGCCGCAGACGGTCGAAGCGGCCCATGTGGCGGGGCTTGCCGGCATTGCCGTCGAAGCAGGGCGCTCGCTGATCCTCGAAGGCCCCGCGACACTGTCGCGCGCCAATGAACTTGGCCTGTTCATCGTCGGCTTGGCCGCAGCGGAGCCCGCGCATGGCTGACAAGGGGCTGAAGATCGCGATCGTCGCCGGCGAGGAATCGGGTGACCTGCTTGGCGCCGACATCGTGCGCTCGCTCCGCCAGATAACAGGTCGCGAGGTGCAGCTTGTTGGCCTCGGCGGCCGGCATCTCAGCGAATTGGGCCTGGTGTCCCCCTTTGATGCCGGTGAGATCGCGCTGATGGGTTTCAGTGCCGTCCTGCGCGATCTGCCGCGTCTCATCAGGCGGATCGGTCAACTGGCCAAAACCATCGCCGAGGAAAAGCCGGACTGCCTGGTCACCATCGACAGTCCGGACTTTTCCTTGCGCGTCGCCAGGAAGGTGCGGGCGGCCAATCCGTCGATACCGATCATCCACTATGTCTGCCCGAGCGTCTGGGCCTGGCGGCCGGGCAGGGCGGTGGCGATGAAGCCCTATGTCGACCACATCCTCTGCATCCTGCCGTTCGAGGTGAAGGAGCTCGACCGGCTGGGCGGCCCGCCGGGCACCTATGTCGGGCATCGCCTGACGCATGATGCGGGCGTTCTTGCCGCCCAGAAGGCGCAGGCCTTGCCGCGCGATCTTGCCCAGGACCGGATCAAGACATTGCTCGTCCTGCCGGGCTCGCGGCGCGGCGAGGTACGGCGGCTGATCGAACCATTCGGCGAGACCGTGTCGATGCTGCGCGCGCGCGGGAATCGGCTGCGACTGCTGCTACCGACGGTTCCGCATGTCGCCGATCTCGTCAAATCCTCGGTCAACCGTTGGGACGAAAAACCCGAAATCATCGTTGATCCGCAACGCAAATGGCAGGCTTTCGGCAGGGCCGACGCCGCGCTGATCGCATCGGGAACCGTATCGCTGGAACTGGCTTTGGCTGGTGTGCCGATGGTGTCGTCCTACAGGCTCGATCCGGTCGCCCGTGCAGTTGCGCCGTATCTTGTTTCGGTCTGGTCGGCGCTGCTGCCCAATCTCATCTCGGATCGCGCCCTTATCCCGGAGTTCTACAACGAGTACGTCAAGCCGAACAATCTGGCTCGCCAACTGGAAGCGTTGTTCGCCGACAGCGGCATGCGCGCCTGGCAGAAGGACGGCTTTGCCGAGATCGCGCGGCGCATGGCGACGGACAGGCCATCGGGTGAGATCGCGGCGGGCGTGGTGCTGCGCCATATAAAAAAGGCGCCCTGAGAGGCGCCTTTTTTATGATCTAGACAGCTTCGGTCAGCGCTTGGCGATCGGCACGTAGTCGCGCTCCGGCGCACCGGTGTAGAGCTGGCGCGGGCGGCCGATCTTCTGGCGCGGATCCTCGATCATCTCCTTCCACTGCGCGATCCAGCCGACGGTGCGGGCGACCGCGAACAGCACGGTGAACATCGTGGTGGGGAAGCCCAGGGCCTTCAGCGTGATGCCGGAATAGAAGTCGACATTCGGATAGAGCTTCTTCTCGATGAAATAGGGATCGGTCAGCGCGATCTTTTCCAGTTCCATGGCGATGTCGAGCAGCGGATCGTCCTTGATGCCGAGTTCGCCCAGCACCTCGTGCGCCGTCTTCTGCATGATTTTCGCTCGAGGATCGTAGTTCTTGTAGACGCGGTGGCCAAAGCCCATCAGCCGGAACGGGTCGTCCTTGTCCTTGGCGCGGGCGATGAACTCCGGGATGTGATCAACATGGCCGATCTCGCCCAGCATGTTCAGCGCCGCTTCATTGGCGCCACCATGGGCCGGGCCCCACAGGCATGCAATGCCGGCGGCGATGCAGGCGAACGGGTTGGCGCCCGAAGAGCCGGCGAGGCGAACCGTCGAGGTCGAGGCATTCTGCTCGTGATCGGCGTGCAGGATGAATATGCGCTCCATGGCGCGCGCCAGCACCGGGTTGATCTTGTACTCCTCGCACGGCACGGCAAAGCACATATGCAGGAAGTTTGCCGCGAAACCGAGATCGTTCTTCGGGTAAATGAAGGGCTGGCCGATGTGATACTTGTAGGCCATGGCCGCGATCGTCGGCATCTTGGCGATCAGACGCATCGACGCCACCATGCGCTGGTATGGGTCCGAGATGTCGGTGGAGTCGTGATAGAAGGCCGACAGCGCGCCGACCACGCCGCACATGACTGCCATCGGGTGAGCGTCGCGGCGGAAGCCGGTGAAGAAGCGCGACATCTGCTCGTGCACCATGGTGTGGCGCGTCACGCGGTAGTCGAAATCGTCCTTCTGCGCCTTTGTCGGCAGTTCACCGTAGAGCAGGAGGTAGCAGACTTCGAGGAAGTCACCGTGTTCGGCCAGCTGGTCGATCGGATAGCCGCGGTGCAGGAGAATACCGGCATCGCCGTCGATGAAGGTGATCTCGGACTCACAACTTGCCGTCGAAGTGAAGCCGGGGTCGTAGGTGAAGGCGCCGGTCGTGCTGTAGAGCGAGGCGATGTCGATGACGTCGGGTCCGACGGAGCCGCTTCGCACCTTGAATTCATGGGTCTTGCCGGCGAATTGAAGCGTTGCGATAGCCTCTTGGTTCGCGCCGCCCACATCCAGTTTTTTCGCAGCTTCGGTCATTGCAAACTCCTTGTTGTTTCCTCATGCCGGCAAAGGCAAATTCTGCAGAGCGACACGTCGAAATCACCGCAATGCGCGTATTCGCCACCGCATTTTAGGAGGTGCGTGCCAGATTGGGCCAAGGCCTAATGTTGCACTGCGAAACGCCCCTTTCAATGCCAATCTTCTTGGGCCAGTTCGCTCCTAATCGATTTGATCCGCTATGCGCGCCAGGCTTTCCTCGCGCCCAAGCACGGCAAGCACGTCGAACACGCCGGGCGAGGTGCTTTTGCCGGTCAGCGCGGCCCGCAACGGTTGGGCCACGGCGCCAAGCTTGTGGCCACCGGCCAGCGCATAGTCGCGGATCGCGGCTTCCGCCGCGGCCGCCGTCCAGTCGCTCGACAGCCCATTCAAAGCTTCGTGAGCGCCGCGCAGGATTTTGCGGGCACCGTCATTGAGCAGGAGGGCCGCCTTCTCGTCGACCGGCAGCGGGCGCGTAGCGAACAGATAGGCCGCGCCATCGACGAGTTCGACCAGCGTCTTGGCGCGCTCCTTCAGGCCCGGAAGCGCCGCCAGCAACTGCGCCTTGTTGTGTTCGTTGAGGCGCGCGGCCATCGCCGGGCCGCCCTCGAGATAGGGCAGGGTGGCGATGAAGATGTCCAACAGCTCCGCGTCGGCCATGCGCCGCATATGCGCGCCGTTGATGGCTTCCAGCTTGGCGAAATCGAAGCGGGCAGCGCCCTTGTTGACGTCGCCGATATCGAACCAGGAGATCATGTCCTTGATCGACATGATCTCGTCATCGCCATGACTCCAGCCCAGTCGCGCCAGATAGTTGAGCAGTGCCTCCGGCAGGTAGCCCATGGCCCGATAGGCTTCGACGCCGAGCGCGCCATGGCGCTTCGACAGCTTGGCGCCATCGGCGCCATGGATCAGCGGGATGTGCGACATAGACGGCACGTCCCAGCCCATGGCGTTGTAGATCACGGTCTGGCGGGCGGCATTGGTCAGGTGGTCGTCGCCGCGGATGATGTGCGTGACACCCATGTCATGATCGTCGACGACGACGGCATGCATATAGGTCGGGTTGCCGTCCGAACGCAGGATGATGAAGTCGTCGAGATCCTTGTTGGGGAAGCGCACCTCGCCCTGGACGCGGTCATGGACGATCGTCTCGCCTTCGGTCGGCGCCTTGATGCGGATGGCGCCCTTGACGCCCGCAGGCGCCTCCGAGGGGCTGCGGTCGCGCCACTGGCCGTTGTAGCGCGGCGGCAGGCCCTTGGCCCGTGCTGCCTCGCGCATGGCTTCGAGCTCGGCCGGCGTTTCGTAGCTGTAATAGGCCTTGCCCATGCGAACGAGTTCTTCGGCGACCTCGCGGTGGCGCGGCGCGCGCTCGAATTGCGAGACCGCGTCGCCGTCCCAGGTCAAGCCGAGCCAGGTGAGGCCGTCGAGGATGGCGGCCGTCGCGGCGGCGGTCGAACGCTCGCGATCGGTGTCCTCGATGCGCAGCAGCATCGTGCCGCCGGTGTGTTTGGCATAGAGCCAGTTGAACAGCGCCGTGCGCGCGCCGCCGATGTGCAGATAGCCGGTGGGCGAGGGGGCAAAACGGGTGACGACCTTGTCGGACATGAAACTCTCGGAAACCATCTGAAGCGGGGTGCGGCTGCGCGGACTTTCGCGCGTCGCGCGTTCATGTAGCATAGGGCGTCAGCGGTGCAAGGGGCAGACCCGATGGCTGGACGAGGCCGGGGCTCGGAACAGGGCGAGGACGCTGGTGTTGGCGTCAGCGAACGGTCCCTGTTTGCGATTCCGCCGCCAGTCTCGCAGCCGCTATCGCCTCTGGTGCCGGGCTCCGATCGTCAACCGCCGCAGGCGGATATGCCGGCGACACTTCCGCCGCCTGCTTCAGGCCGGATTGTGCGTGTCCGGCGGCGACTCGCCCGGGTTTCCTGGCCTCGCCTGCGCCATGGTGCGGCGACGGCAGCGGAGCTCGAGCTTGACCGGGGCATCGCCTTCCTGCTGGTGCCGGTTTGTCTGGCCGCTGGAGCGATCGGCTATTATTCGCTCGCGGCGGAGCCTGATTTTGCAAAGCCTGTCGCGGTCGTCGTGCTGATGGCGGTCTGTGCGCTTGTTTCGCGCTCCTGGCCGAAAACCCATCTGGGCTTCATGGCGGCATTGTTGTGCGCGCTTGGCCTGCTTGTCGCCAAGGTCGAGACATGGCGGGCGGGTACCCAGATGCTGGGTTCGGAAATCTCGACGCAAGTGACCGGCCGCGTCGTTTCGCTCGACCGGATGGAGACCGGCCGCATCCGGCTGACCATCGACGTGACGTCGACCGCACGGCCGAAACTGCGTTATGCGCCGGAAAGGGTCAGGCTTTCGGCGCGAGATATCCCGGCGGAAATGACCGCCGGCTCCATGGTCACCGGCTACGCTAAACTGTTGCCGCCGACCGGCCCGGTGCGGCCGGACAGCTACGATTTCTCCTTCGACAGCTATTTCGCCGGTATTGGCGGCAGCGGCTTCTTTCTCGGCAATCCAAAGCTTGTCTCAGCCACGGACGACGAGGTGCCGCTCACGGCCCGCCTTTTCTCGGGGATAGAAAATGCTCGTGAAGCCATTGCCGACCACATCAGGGCCAGGGTTGGCGGTGCCGAGGGTGAGATCGCGGCGGCGCTGATCGTCGGTGTGCGGGCCGGCATTCCCGATGAAATCAACGAGGCGATGCGGCGCACCGGCATCTATCACATCATCTCCATTTCCGGGCTGCATATGGCGCTGGTCGCCGGCACCATCATGGGGCTGCTGCGCGGTGCCTTCGCGCTGTTTCCGGACTTTTCCGCGCGTCGGCCGGTGAAGAAATATGCGGCCGCCGCCGCCCTGTTCTCGATCGCCGCCTATCTCGTCATTTCCGGTGTCGTCGTTGCCGCCGAACGCAGCTTCATCATGCTGGCGGTGATGCTTGTTGCCGTCCTGTTCGATCGCGCGGCACTGACCATGCGCAACCTCGCCATCTCGGCGATCGCCGTCATTGTGGTGTCGCCGCATGAGGTTGTCGGCCCAAGCTTCCAGATGTCGTTCGCCGCGACCGCCGCGCTGGTCGGCGCCTATGCCGGCTGGGCGGATCACCATGCGGGAAAGGCAAGACCGCCACCGCCAAAGCGAACTCTGCCGGGTTTTCTCACGCGAAAATTCCTGCTGGCGACGGGCGGGCTGGCGATGACCTCCATCATCGCCGGCTGCGCCACGGCGCTGTTTGCCATCTGGCATTTCCAGCGTGTGTCGCCGCTCAGCCTGTTCGCCAATCTGGCCGTCATGCCGATCGTGTCACTGATTGTCATGCCTTTCGCTGTTCTCAGTTCTCTTGCGATGCCCTTTGGTGCCGACGGCCCCTTCCTTTACGTGATGGGCAAGGGCCTGACCGCAATGATCGCCATATCGGCGTGGATATCGGAACGCTCCCCGGTCGATGCGGTCGGGCTGATTTCGCAGCGATCCGTGCTGCTGGTGACCATCGCCCTGGTCATCGCGACGATGGCGACGACCTGGCTGCGGCTCGCGGCAGTGCCATTCGCGCTTGCCGGCCTGCTGACAGTATCGGATACGCGCACCCCGGATGTGCTGATTTCCGAGGATGCGCGGTTGGTGGCGCTGCCGATCGGCGGTGGAGAACTCGCGGTCAGCCGGGCTCGCCCGAACGAGTTCACCGTCGACAATTGGAAACGCGCGCTGGTGTCCGAAACCATCGTCGTGCCGGAGATGTTCGACAGGGCGGACGGGCAATTCGACATTGCCGATGCCGTCAATCTGCCGCCGGGAGCACCGTTCTACTGCACGGATGGCGTCTGTCTTGCACGGCACCCGTCGGGTGCGATCATCGCGCATGTCGAAGACCGCAAGGATACCTGGAAAGCCTGCGGTTTCGCCGACCTGATCGTCGTCAATGACGCGACGGGCTATGATGCCTGCCACAATCCGCTGGTTCTTGTCGTCACCAAACGGCAACTTGCCCGCAAAGGCAGTGCCGCCGTGTTCTTCGACCGCCAATCGGCAACTGGCCCGCCAACCGTCAGCTTCGCGGTGGACGGGCCGTATCGGCCTTGGCACGAGCAGCGAAAATTTTCGCGTGAGGCGAGGGGGCTGGCGCCCTATCAAAAACCCGAAAAGACGGCCGCTCCTGCTCAGTAACGCCGGATCAGCCCGACAAGCTTGCCCTGCACCTTGACCCTGTCTGGCCCGAAAATGCGCGTCTCGTAGGCCGGGTTGGCGGCTTCAAGGGCGATCGAGGCGCCCTTGCGGCGGAACCGTTTCAGGGTTGCTTCCTCCTCGTCGACCAGCGCCACGACGATCTCGCCCGGGCTCGCCGTGTCGGCGTTGCGGATGATGACCGTGTCGCCGTCGAAGATGCCGGCGTCGATCATCGAGTCGCCCTTGACCTCCAGCGCATAGTGCTCGCCACCCATGATCATGTCCGGCGGCACCGAGATCGAATGCGTCTGGTGCTGGATGGCATCGATCGGCACACCGGCGGCGATGCGGCCCATCACTGGGATCGACACGGCGGAAACCGCATCGTCATCATTGCCGGCCGCAGGCAAACGCGACTGCGCCGGCTTGATCTGGCGGCCAAGACCGCCCTGGCCGAGGCTGCCCTGGATGACGCTTGGCGAGAATTTCTTTGCCGCGTTAAGGCCGGGCGCGATCGAATCCGGCAGCCGCAGCACTTCCAGTGCCCGCGCCCGGTTGGGCAGCCGGCGGATGAAGCCGCGTTCCTCCAGTGCCGTGATCAGGCGATGGATGCCCGACTTGGAGGCGAGATCGAGCGCTTCCTTCATTTCGTCGAAGGACGGCGGAATGCCGCTTTCCTTGAGCCGTTCATGAATGAACATCAGCAGTTCATGTTGCTTGCGTGTCAGCATGGCGGCCCCCCGAGGCGTTGAACGACGGATTTGAATCAGAATCGAAAAACAAACCCAGAACAAACACTATCTGTTCCAGTTGTGTTCCGCAACTGTTTAAAGTTTAATGAATTTGTTAACGCGTCTGAAATTTTTTGACCGGGGCAGAGGGTCGCGATCAATGATTTCCCTGCCGGTACGCGCATTGAAATCGTTTCGGTTAATGGCCTGTGGCCTAGCCCTGAATGCGGTTTGGCATCAGGTGTTTGGGAGGCGTCTGCGGGGCGGATTTGAGCGGCGTATCGATCCATTCCGGCAGAACGAAACGAAACCAAAACGCCAACGATCGTGAGTTCAGGGTCGGCACGGCCACGTGGATCCGGACGCGGCGGAAGCATCATCCGGAAACCGCTTTCAGGCTGCCGGCGCGCGCGGTGTAAGTGTTGGCGCCGTTGTCTTCGCTGTGGACATAGACATGCAGCGTGTAGCCGATATGCGCCGTCATCAGCGCCTTTGCCCGCTCTACATCCCGATCGAGCGCCGCTTCCATGATCGCGGTGTGATGCTCGATGGCGATCGCCTCGCGCAGCGCGTCCATTGCCTCGCCGTAGCCGTCCTTCAGGCCGGCCGCCGCCCGCAAAGTCGGCGCCAGGCCGAGAAACCGATGATGCCGACGCAGCTGATCGGCGATCGTCGAGCGGAAGCGCAACAGCCAGTTTGACGTCGCCGCGCTCAGCAGCGCCGCATGGAAGGCCTCGTGGCTCTCGTCCCATTTGTCGACGGCCGCATCGGAAGGGTCATCGACCGCGGTCTTGCAGCGGGAGAGCCGGTAATGAGCGGTGACGACCGCATCCTCCCATTCCCTGCCGCCGTTCGCGATCGATTCCAGGAACAGCGGCATTTCGACAACCATCCTTGCGCGCGCCAGGTCCTCGAGCTCGGCGCGCGACACGGGAGCGACGGCAAAGCCGCGATTGCTGATGGCAGTGACCAGGCGTTCGGCTTCAAGTCGAGACAAGGCTTCACGCAGCGGCGTCCAGCCGACGCCGTATGTGCCGCGCAGCGCGCTCAGCTTGAGCGGCGCCCCCGGCATGAGGCGGGTGGTCAGGATATCGCGCCGCAGCAGCTGATAGGCCGCCTCGGTCTTCGTGGAATTGTTCTGATCCTGCATCGCGGTCGGTCCATCATCAGCCTGAAAATTATATATGAAGGGGAAGTATGGCAAGAATTATATATAATGTTTGACACGCGGCGAGGGACTGACCATGATCGCCGCAGTTGCCGTCCTTGAGAGCGGCGCTGATCAAATCTGGGAGGAAATGATGTTGAAGTCGAAATCCGCTTGGCTGTCGGGATTGGCCCTGGCAGGCGCGTTGATGGTCAGCGCCGGCAGCGCCGCAGCCGATCAGATACGCATCGGCATCGCCAATTTCGGCGAGCATCCGCAGCTCAATGCCGCCATAGCGGGCTTCAAGAAGGCACTGACGGACAAAGGCTTTGTCGAGGGCAAGGACGTCGTCTACACCGAAAGCCACACCAATTTCGATGCATCTCTGGTGCCGCAGATGATCGCCAAGCTGCAGGCGGAGCAGCCCAAGCTGATCTATACCATCACCACGCCGGTCTCGCAGATCGCCAAGAAGGCGCTCGCCGGTTCCGGGATTCCGATCGTCTTTGCCGCGGTCACCGATCCGGTGGCGGCCAAGCTGGTGCCGTCGTGGGACGCCGGAGACGAAGGCATGACCGGCGCCAGCGATCTGCAGGATGTCGCCGCGGTAATGGCCTTCACCAAGAAGCTGCTGCCGAACGCCAAGCGCTTCGGCGTGCCCTACAATCCGGGCGAGGCCAATGACGTTGCCCTGATCGAAAAGATCAAGGCGGCGGCACCCGCCGCCGGCTTTGAAGTCGTCGAAGTCGGCATCGACAACGTCAATGACATCCAGCAACGCATCGCTTCGCTCGCAGGCAAGGCCGACGTGATCTACGGTCCGGCCTCGAACCTGATCCAGCCGGCGATCGCCGCCGTCTCTGCAGCCGCACGCCAGGCGGGAATCCCGGTCGTCAACTCCGATGACAGCGCGGTCCGCAACGGTACCGTGCCGGCAAGCTTCGCGGTCAATTACACGCAGGTCGGCATGAACGCCGGCAACATCGCGGCCGAGATCCTCAAGGGCAAGGATCCCAAGACGATCGCGCCGTCGCGCCCGGCCTATAAGGACCATATGGCAACGATTTCCCGCAAGGCGATGGCCGCGTTCGGCATCGAGATACCGGCCTCGATGGCCGATTGCGGCTGCATCGTCGACTGATATCGGGCTGGACGGGCGACGGCGCCGTCGCCGTCGCCCATCAGGCCAGGGAGGAACGATGCTCGATATCCGATCCGCGCGCAAAGTATTCTACAAGGGGCAGGCCGACGAGAAGGTCGCGCTGGACGGCCTCAGCCTGTCATTGGCCACCGGCGATTTCGGCATCGTCATCGGCTCCAACGGGGCCGGCAAGAGCAGCATGCTCAACGCCATTTCCGGAGCTCTTGTCCTGGATTCCGGCAAGATCCTGATCAACGGCGCGGACGTGACGGCCATGCCGGTGCACAAGCGCGCCACGCGATTGGCGCGCGTCTTCCAGGATCCGATGCGCGGCACCGCCGCCAGCATGACCGTGGCGGAGAACATGCTGCTGGCCGATCTGCGCAGCCGAAAACGCACGCTGCGACAAGGGCTGAACGCCGCGAGGCTCGCGTCCTACAAGGAGCGCCTGTCGATATTGGGCCTCGGCCTTGAAAATCGTCTCGACACCCGTGTCGACCTACTCTCGGGCGGGCAGCGTCAGTCGCTGTCGCTGATCATGGCTGTCGGCGGATCGCCGGCCCTGCTGCTGCTCGACGAGCATACCGCGGCACTCGACCCGCGCACTGCCGAGATCGTCATGCAGGCGACGGTGCGCGCCGTCAACGCGCTGAAACTGACCACGCTGATGGTTACCCACAACATGCAGCACGCCGTCGACTATGGCAGCCGGGTGATCATGCTCGATGCGGGCCGGGTCCTGCTGGAGGTCACTGGCGAGGAGAAGGCCAGGGTCACGGTTATCGATCTGATCGGCCATTTTTCCATCAAGACCGACCGCATGTTGCTGGCGAGCTGATCACCATGGGCTTTATTCAGGACGTTCTCACCAGCTTTGTCGCGATCATGCCGGTGACCCTGGCGCAGAGCCTGATCCTGGCCTTTGTCGTGCTCGGCATCATGATCCCGTTCCGCATGCTGAATTTTCCCGATCTGACCAGCGAAGGCGCCTTTCCGCTGGGCGGCTGCGTCTGCGGCGTGCTTCTTGCCGCCGGCGTATCGCCGCTGACCTGCATCGTCGTCGCATTCGCGGCGGGCTTCGCGGCGGGCTGCTGCACCGCCTTCATCCATCTGCGCTTCCGCATCCACACGCTGCTGGCGGGCATCCTGATGATGACGATGCTTTACAGCATCAACCTGCGCATCATGGGCAAGTCCAACCTCTCGGTTTTCGGCTCGCCGACCGTGTTCGACTGGGTGCCGTTCGCACGGCCGGGTTTTCCGGCCAGCAAGATCGTTGTCGCCGGCCTTCTCGCGCTCATCGTCTTCGCGGCGCTCTACATGTTCTTCAGGACCGAGAAGGGGACTGCCGTGCGCGCCGTCGGCGCCAATCCCGACATGGCCGAGGCGCAAGGCATCAATGTCTGGGCGGCGACCATCGGCGGTGTCGGGCTGGCGAGCGCGTTTTCGGCGTCGAGCGGCGCACTGATGGTGCAGTCGCAGGGATTTGCCGACGTCAATATGGGGCTGGGTATCCTCATCAACGGCCTGGCCGCGCTGATGATCGGCGAGGCGGTCGTCGGCAAGCAGACGGTCTGGCGCCAGCTGCTGGCGCCCTTTGCCGGCGCGATCATCTATTACCAGCTGGTGTCGTTCTGCCTCGCCGCCGGCATGCCGCCTCCCGACCTGAAGCTTGCCACGGGCCTGTTCGTGCTCGCCATGCTTGCCCTGCCGAGCCTCAAGCGCGGCCGGGGATCCGCGCCGGCCCGCGAAGCCATCCGTGAATAATCAGGACCTAAACAACCAGGGAATGTCACAAATCATGCGTGCACCGCTCGATCTCGCAGCAGTCGAAGCCATGGATGCGGCCGATCCGCTGCGCGCCATGCGCGACCGCTTCATTTTGCCGGAAGGCGTGATCTACCTCGACGGCAACTCGCTGGGTGCGGCGGCGCCCGCCGTCTTCAACGAGCTGCAGAAGGCGGCGACGCAGGAATGGGCGCAAGACCTCATCCGCGCCTGGAACACCGCCGGCTGGTTCGACATGCCGGTCGCGCTCGGCGACCAGCTCGGACGGCTGATCGGCGCCGCTTCCGGCCAGACGGTGGTTTGCGACACGACCTCGATCAACATCTACAAGGTGCTGCATGCGGCACTCGGCATGCGGCCGAATCGCTCGGTCATCGTCGCCGAGGGCGACAGTTTTCCAACCGACCTCTACATGGCCGAAGGCGTGGCCTCGACGCGGCCGGGCACGGTGCTGCGGCTCGAAGGCGTCGATGCGCCCACCATCGAGGAACTGATCGACGAGCGCGTCGCCGTCATCCTGGTCAACCACGTCAACTACAAAACCGGACAATTGCGCGACATGGCCGCCCTGACATGCCAGGCCCATCAGGTCGGCGCGCTGATCGTCTGGGATCTCTGCCACACGGCCGGCGCCTTGCCTGTCGAGCTCGATGCCGCGAACGCCGATTTCGCCATCGGCTGCACCTACAAATATCTCAATGGCGGTCCGGGTGCGCCCGCCTTCATCTATGCCGCGAAACGTCATCACGAAGATGTCCACCAGCCGCTGAGCGGCTGGTGGGGCCATGCGCGACCCTTCGCTTTTGAACAAAGCTACACGGCCGGCAGCGGTATCCGCCGGTTCCTGTGCGGCACGCAGCCGGTGCTGTCGATGCGGGCGCTGAAAGGGGCACTCGATATCTGGGATGATGTCGACATGGCGGCGGTGCGCAAGAAGAGCATCGCGCTCACCGACCTGTTCATCCAGCTCGTCGAAGCCAGATGCGGCGCCTACGGCCTCGAACTCGAAGGCCCGCGCAACGGCAATGCGCGCGGCAGCCAGGTGTCGTTCCTCCACCCGCACGGCTACCAGGTGATGCGGGCCTTGATCGAGCGCGGCGTGATCGGCGATTTCCGTGCGCCGTCGACCATCCGCTTCGGCTTCACGCCGCTCTATGTCGGCTACAAGGACGTCTGGCAGGCGGTCGAGGTGCTTGAGGACATCCTGCGCACCGGCGCATGGCAGGAAGCGCGTTTCGCGGTCAAGACAGCGGTGACCTGAGAGGTCAGCGCATTCCAGGAAAAGTGTTGGCGGTTTTCCCACAGGAAAAAGTCAAAGTCGGGTGCGAACCGTCCACAGTTCGGGAAACAGCACAACCTCGAGCATCTTCTTCAGGTAGGAAGCGCCCGAGGTGCCGCCGGTGCCGCGCTTCAGGCCGATGATGCGCTCGACCGTGGTGACATGGTTGAAGCGCCAGCGGCGGAAATAGTCCTCGAAATCGACCAGTTTCTCGGCCAGTTCATAGAACATCCAGTAGCGCTGCGGATCGCGGTAAACGGTCTGCCAGGCGACCAGGACTTCTTCGTTTTCGCTGCGCGTCTCGCGCCAGTCCGTGCGTCTGGCGTCGGCGCCGATGTCGAACCCATTGCGCGCCAGAAGCAGCAATGCTTCATCATAGAGCGACGGCTCGGCCAGGATTGCCTCCAGCTTGCCGGTGAGGTCCGGCCGGTGCTTGTGGGGTCCGAGCATTGCGAGGTTGCGGTTGCCCGCCATGAACTCGATGGCGCGGTACTGCCAGGACTGAAAGCCCGAGGACTGGCCGAGCGCATCGCGGAATTCGGTGTATTCGCTGGGCGTCATCGTGCGCAGCACGTCCCAGGCATTGTTCAACTGCTCGAAAATCCGGGCGACGCGCGACAGCATCTTGAAGCTCGGCTCGAGCCGGTCGGCGCGAATGGAGCGGATGGCGGCGCCGATCTCATGCAGAGCGAGCTTCATCCAGAGTTCCGAGGTCTGGTGCTGGATGATGAACAGCATCTCGTCATGCGCCGACGACAGCGGCGTCTGTGCGTCCAGCACTTTCTCCAGATGCAGATAGTCGCTGTAGGACATGCGTTCCTTGAACGACATCTGTGCGCCTTCGGACGCCGGATCGTAGGGCTCGCTCAATTGATTTTCTCCGTGCGCAGCCGGAAGCGCTGGATCTTGCCGGTCTGGGTCTTGGGCAGGGCGGCGATGAATTTGACCGAGCGCGGATATTTGTAGGGCGCAATCGTTGCCTTGACGTGGTCCTGCAGGCGCTTGACGGTTAGCGCGTCCGCCGCCACGCCTTGCACCAGCACGACATGCGCCTCGACGATCTGGCCGCGTTCGCCATCCTCGGCGCCTATCACGGCGCATTCGGCGACATCGGGATGCGACAGAAGTGCCGCCTCGACCTCGGGCCCGGCAATGTTGTAGCCGGCGCTGACGATCATGTCGTCGGAACGCGCGGCGAAATGGAAGAAACCGTCCTCGTCCTGGGTAAAAGTGTCGCCGGTGAGGTTCCAGCCGTCGCGCACATAATCCTTCTGCCTGTCGTCGGCCATGTAGCGGCAGCCGGTCGGGCCGCGCACCGCCAGCCGCCCGGTCTCGCCGCGCGGCACCTCGCGCATCGTGTCGTCGACGATGCGCGCCTCATAGCCGCCCACCGGCTTGCCGGTCGATGCAGGCTTCATGTCGCCAAAACGGTTGGAGATGAAGATGTGCAGCATTTCGGTGGCGCCGATGCCGTCGAGGATCGGCTTGCCGGTCTTCTCGGTCCATTCTTCGAAGACCGGAGCCGGCAAGGTCTCGCCGGCCGATACGGCGACGCGCAGCGACGACAAATCGGCGCCTTCATCCATGGCTTTCAGCATGGCGCGGTACGCGGTCGGCGCCGTGAAGGAAATGGTCGCTTTGTAGTTCTCGATGATGTGGACCATGTTGGGTGGCGTCGCCTGTTCCAGCAACGTCGCCGCGGCACCGAAGCGCAAGGGGAAAATGGCGAGGCCACCAAGGCCGAAGGTGAAGGCGAGCGGCGGCGAGCCGACGAAGATGTCGTCCGGCGTGACCTGGAGAATCTCGCGGGCATAGGCATCGGCGATGATCAGGAGATCGCGGTGGAAATGCATCGTCGCCTTCGGCACGCCCGTCGTGCCCGAGGTGAAGCCGAGCAGCGCGACATCGTCCCGGCCGGTGTTGACGGCGGTGAAGGTGACCGGCTTGTCGAGGGCGGCGCGGTCGAGTTCGGCATCATGGTTGGCGGTGCCGTCGAAGCCGATCACCTGCTTCAGGAAGGCGCTGTCCTTGGCGCAGGCGGTCATCTCGTCCATCAGCCTGGTGTCGCAGAGCGCGGTCGTGATCTCCGCCTTGTCGACGATCTTGGTGAGTTCGCCGGCGCGCAGCATCGGCATGGTGTTGACGACGACGGCGCCGACCTTGGTGGCGGCCAGCCAGCAGGCGACCATTGCGGGATTGTTGGCGGAGCGGATCAGGACCCGGTTGCCCGGCTTGATGCCGTAATTCTCGACCAGCGCGTGCGCCAGCCTGTTGGTCCAGTCCGACAGTTCCTTGTAGGTGCGGCGGCGGCCATTGCCGATCAAGGCGGTGTGGTCGCCGAGGCCCTTCTCGACCAACCTGTCGGTCAATTCGACGCCGGCGTTGAGATGCTCAGGGTAATCGAAGCCGTCGAGCAGGAAATCCGGCCATTGATCCGGCGGTGGCAGATGATCGCGCGTGAACGTGTCGATATGCGCTGAAGGCCCAAGCATGTCGCCGCCATCCCATTTGCTTGCCTGGCCAGTGCGCGAAGCATCCGGCCGAGGTGGTGGATATGAAGTTCCCGTCGTTCGCGAGAGGCTTCGTGCAGCCAGCTACACCTTGTTTGTCGACGCCACCGGACGGGTGGCATCCGCAGGTTTGGGCAGCACGGCAGACTTCCCATTGTCGGCTGTTCTTCGGACAGGATCGCACCAGTCGAAATTTGTTTCAAGCCTAAAATGTTTTTGCCCTGGAGCATTGACGCATGGCACGGTGGCGGCCATTGCTAGCGCCAAACGGATGCGCTTTTGCGGGAGGGTACGGATGCTCGAACATCGCATTGCCGATTGGAATAACGCCTACGCCAATGGCGCGAATATCGCCGGCAGCGACCGCTGGCCGGCTGCCTGGGCGGAGCCGGCGCAGGCGTTTCGCGATGCGCTTTCGGCGGCGGGCCGGGCACGACTGGACATCGCCTATGGCGAGCGACCGCGCAATCGCTTCGATCTTTTCCTTCCCGACGCCGCGCCCAAGGGGCTCGTGGTGTTCATCCATGGCGGTTACTGGCTGGAGTCCGACAAGAGCGACTGGTCGCATCTGGCCAAGGGCGCTGTCGGCAGCGGCTTTGCCGCGGCGATGCCGTCCTACACGCAGTGCCCGGACATACGCATCGCCGGCATCGTCCGTGAAATCGGCGCGGCGATCGAAAAAGTGGCGGCGATGGTCGACGGACCGCTGATTTTGACCGGACATTCGGCCGGCGGCCATCTCGCCAGCCGCATGGTGACCACATCAACGCCGCTGCCCACCGATGTGGCAAAGCGAATACGTCATGTCGTTTCGATCTCGGGCCTGCACGACCTGCGCCCGCTGATGCGCACCGCTATGAACGCCGCTTTGGCAATCGACGAGGCCGAAGCCCAGGCCGAGAGCCCCGCGCTGCTGCTGCCCCTGGATGGCACGCGCATCACCTGCTGGGCCGGCGGCGGCGAGCGTTCGGAGTTCCTGCGGCAGAATGCGCTGCTGGCCAATATCTGGACCGGACTTGGCGCCGCCACCAGCTGCGTGGTCGAGCCCGACCGGCACCATTACGACATTGTCGATGGCCTCGCCGATCCGGCGCATGCACTGACGCGAACCTTGATCTCGGAATAGGTGAGATCGTTTTTATCCTGTTATCAGTCAGTTATGGGATAATTCTTCAGCGCAGCATTAGAACGCTGCACGAATCCCCGGCGGCGGATGCGGGGGCAAATGGCGCCCGTACGATCAGTCCGTTGGCGTCGGCCAGCATCCTCAGCATGGACGAATCCTGGATACTGAACGGCGTCGCCACCAGTTCGCCGTCGTCTTCCCTGACCACCGCGCGCACATAGTCCTGGCGCAGATCATTGGCCGGCATTGCGGCGCCCAGCCGCGCCGGACGGATGTCCTGACGATGATTGCGGCCGCCGAGCCTCGCCAGAAGCGGCTTCAGGAACAATTGCGAGCAGACCAGGCTGGCCACCGGGTTGCCGGGCAGGCCGATACATCTGATAGCGCCGAGGCGTCCGAACATCAGCGGCTTGCCGGGGCGCATGGCGATCTTCCAGAAGCCGAGCGTCATGCCTTCGCCGGTCAGCACGTCATGGATCAGGTCATGGTCACCGACCGAGGCGCCGCCAAGCGTGACGATGACATCCGCACCGGCCGCGACCGCCTTTTTGACCAGCGCTGCGATGGCTTCCTTGCGGTCGGCGGCAATGCCAAGATCGAGCGCGCGGGCGCCGACCGATTGCGCGGCAGCGACGACGCCATAGGCGTTGGACGAGATGATCTGGTCCGGTCCGAGTTCGCTGCCGGGCGGCAGCAGCTCGTCGCCCGTAGCAATGATGGCGACCAGCGGCCGTTTGACCACGTTCACTCTGGGATGGTTGGCCGATGCCGTCAGCGAGAGCGCCGCCGCATCGAGTAGCCGACCTCTTTCAAGCAGGACATCGCCTTTCGAAAAATCGAGGCCGATGCGGCGGATGTTGCGCCACTCCGCCGTCGGTTCGATCACTTCGATGCGACCGCCGCCGAGGTCGCGGACGTTTTCCTGGATGACGATGGTGTCGGCGCCCTCGGGCAGTGGCGCGCCGGTGAAGATGCGCACCGCCTGGCGCTCGCCGACGGAACCGTCAAAGCCACGCCCGGCCGGCGCCATGCCGATCACCGAGAGTTTCGACGGCACGGACGCCACATTGGCGGCGCGGACTGCGTAACCATCCATGGCCGAAGCGTTGAAAGGCGGTTGAGTGCGAAGTGCCGCGACCGGTTCCGCCAGCACCCGATCGACTGCCTCGAACAGAGGCACGCTTTCGCCGGCCAGCGGTGCTGCACCATCCAGCAGGCGCTCAAGCGCCTCGGTCACCGGAACCAGCGCCATCAGGCGCCAACCTTGTAGTCGCCGGACTTGCCGCCGGTCTTTTCCACCAGGCGGACACCGGAGATGATCATGGCGCGGTCCACGGCCTTGGCCATGTCGTAAATGGTCAGGCAGGCAACGGAGGCAGCCGTCAGCGCTTCCATCTCGACGCCGGTCTTGCCGGTGACGCGCGCCAGCGCGGTGACTTTCAGGCCGGGCAACGCGTGGTCGGGCTCGATGTCGACGGAAACCTTGGTCAAGAGCAGGGGATGGCAGAGCGGGATCAGCTCATGCGTCTTCTTCGCCGCCATGATGCCGGCGATGCGGGCAGTGCCGAGTACATCGCCCTTCTTGGCGTTTCCGGCGAGGATGGTCTTCAGCGTCTCGGGCTGCATCGAGACGAACCCTTCGGCGATCGCCGTGCGCGTCGTCTCTTGCTTGTCGCCGACATCGACCATATTGGCCTCGCCCTGCGCGCCGAGATGGGTGAGGGCGGCCTTCATCGTCAGACGGCCTCGGCCAGAGCCTTGCCGGTCAACAGAATGCGGGTCGCCGCGGTGACATCGTGTTGCCGCATCAGGCTCTCGCCGACAAGGAAGGTGCCGATGTCCTTCTTCTGCAGCCTGAGGCAATCATCATGTGTGAAGATGCCGCTCTCACTGACCAGCAGGCGGTCGGCCGGCACCATCGTTGCCAGCCGCTCGGAGGTTTCGAGGCTGGTCTCGAACGTTCTCAGATTGCGGTTGTTTATGCCGATCAGCCGCGACGACAGTTTTAGCGCTCGTTGCGTCTCGGCCTCATCATGCACCTCGATCAGCGCATCCATGCCGAGTTCGAATGCGGTCGCTTCCAATTCGCTCGCCAAGGCATCGTCGACGCTGGCCATGATGATCAGGACGGCATCCGCGCCCCAGGCGCGCGCCTCGTAGACCTGGTAGGGGTCGAACAGGAAATCCTTGCGCAACGCGGGCAGGGCGACGGCTGGGCGTGCCCTGGTGAGGAATTCCGGCGCGCCCTGGAAGGACGGCGCATCGGTCAATACCGAAAGACAGGCGGCGTCGCCCTTCTCATAGGCCTGCGCCAGTGCCGGCGGATCGAAATCGGCACGGATCAGCCCCTTGGAAGGACTTGCCTTCTTGATTTCGGCGATGAGGGCAAAGCGACCCGATCTGCGCTTCGCCTCAAGGGCTGCAAGAAAGCCGCGTGGCGCGTCGGCGTCCTTCGCCCGCGCCTTGATCTCGGCCAGCGGCACGCGTGCCTTGGCGGCGGCAATCTCGTCGCGCTTGTAGGCCTCGATCTTGCGCAAAATGTCAGACACGGTTCACCCGTTCGAAATTTCGACCAGCCGGTCGAGCACCTGCAGCGCCCGGCCGCTGTCTATGGCTTGCGCTGCGAGCGCGATGCCATCGCCGAGCGTCGTCGCCTTGCCCGCGATCACCAGCCCGGCGCCGGCATTCATCAGCACGGTGTCGCGATAGGCGCCGGCAGCACCACCCAGCATGTCGCGCAAGGCCTTGGCATTGTAGGCGGCGTCACCGCCGCGCAGCTCGTCCTTGGTGTGGCGCTTCAATCCAACCTCTTCCGGGGTCAGTGTGAAGCTGCGGATCTCACCGCCGATCAGTTCCGCCACCTGCGTCTCGCCGGTGGTGGTGATTTCGTCATAGCCGTCGCCATGAACGACCCAGGCATGCTCGGTGCCCAGCGCCTTCAATGTCTCGGCCACCGGCATGATCCATTCCGGCAGAAACACACCGACCATCTGCCTGACGACGCCAGCCGGATTGGAGAGAGGCCCGAGAAGATTGAAGATGGTGCGGGTTCCGAGCTCAACGCGGGTCGGGCCGACATGTTTCATGGCCGGATGGTGCGCCGGCGCGAACATGAAGCCGACGCCGGCTTCATGGATGCAACGGCCGATCGTCTCCGGCGGAATGTCTATCTTGACCCCAAGCGCGATCAGGACATCGGCAGCGCCGGTCAACGAGGACAGGCCGCGATTGCCGTGCTTGGCGACCGGCACGCCGGCGGCGGCGATGACGAAGGCCGAGCCCGTCGAAATGTTGACGCTGTGGGAATTGTCGCCGCCCGTGCCGACGATATCGATGGCACCCGCGGGCGCCTCGACGCGCAGCATCTTGGCCCGCATCGTGGCGACAGCGCCCGAAATCTCGCTGACCGTCTCACCGCGTACGCGCAGCGCCATCAGGAAGCCGCCGATCTGCCCGGGGGTCGCGTCGCCCGACATGATGATGTCGAAGGCCTCGCGCGCTTCCTCGAAGGAAAGCGCGGTGCCGGCCGCCACCTTGGCGATATGGGTTTTCAGCGCGCTCATCTTGTCGAGGCTTGGGCAACGGCGGCCTGGTCGATGCGGACGTCATACTGCGTCTGCAACTGCGCCACCAATTGGTCGAGCAGATCGTCCGACATGCCGGAAGTGAAGGATTTTTGCGCATCCTCCGGCACCGAGCTGGCATCGGCTCCGGCGGGCTCGAACACTTCGGCGACCTTGAACAGGATCTGTCCGTCGCCGGTGGGCGAGGGGATCAAGCCGGTGCCGCCTTCGCCGACGCCGAACATCACGGCAGCGCCTTCCTTGCCGAAATCGGCGTCGTCGGCTTCGCGCTTCAGGCCGCGCTTGGTCTGCTTCTCCAGCTTGAGATCGCCGGCAATGACGTCGAGCGTTGCGCCGGCCTTGAGCCGCTTGTCGAGCTCGCTCGCCTTGGCGGCAAGCCGCTTGGTGGTCTCGGCCGCCGTCCAGTCGGCGACGACTTTCTGCCGGACCTCGTCAAGTGTGCGGTCGCGAGCCGGCGTGATCGAAGCGACCTCGTAGAAGATGAAGCCGTTGTCGGCCGTGGTCAGCGCTTCGTTTTCGGTCTTGGGTTCGGCGTCAAAGACCGCCTTGATCAGCGCCGGCGATTCCGGCAGGTCCTTGACGATGGAGCCATCCGGCCTGAGGCCGCTGCGATCGATGGCGTCGATGGTGACGTCCTTCAGCTTCAGCTTGGCGGCCGCCTCGGCCAGCGAACTGCCGGAGGCGCGGGTGTCTTCGTAATTGTCGTGCACATCCAAAAGGATACGGCTTGCCTCGCCCAGCGCCAGGTCCTTGCGGATCTGGTCGGACACTTCGGCGAGCGGCTTCACCACCTCGGGCTTGATCTCGGTAACGCGCAGCAGCACCGGACCGAAGGCACCCTGAACGACCTGGCTGACTTCATTGGCGTTAAGCGCAAAGGCGGCATCGGCAACCGCCTTGTCGGCGATCTTGTCCTTGGCCAACGTGCCAAGCAGCGTGTCGGCCGGGGTCTTGCCTTCGGCTGTCACCAGCTTTTCGAAAGTGGCGCCGGCCTTGAGCGAATCGAGCGCGGCCTTGGCCGCATCCGGTGTCTTGAACACAAGCTGCTCGATCGTGCGCATTTCGGGCGTCGTGTAGCGCGCCTTGTTCTTGTTGTAATCGTCATTGACCTGTTGATCGGTGACGGCAGTCGGATCCATGATGTCCACCGGCTCGAGGCGGACATAGGAGAATTTGCGGTACTCGGGTGCGGCGTAGCTCTTCTTGTTGGCCTCGAAATAGGCCTTAAGCACGCTGTCGCCCGGTGCCTCGATCGGCTCGACGAGCTTCTTCGGCAACACCAGATAGTCAACGGTGCGGTCCTCGCCGCGATAGAGCGCGACCGCCTTGAAGAAAGCGTCCGGCGCCTTGAGGCCGTCCGAGACCGCCTCGACGATCTGCTGGCGCACCGCCACCTGGGCGCGGTTCTTCAGGTAATCCTCGGGCCGCATGCCGACCTGGCGCAGCATGTACTCGAATGTTCTCCTGTCGAACTCGCCGCCTGGGCCCTTGAACGCCGGGTCCTCTCGCGTCAATTCGGCCAACCGGTCCTTGGACAGGCCGAGGCCAAGCTTGCGGGCCTGTTCGTCGAGAACGGCGCCGGAGACAAGCTGAGCCAGGACCTGGTTATCGATGCCGAGCGCCTTTGCCTGTTCGTGGGTGAGGCGCTGACCGAACTGCTGCGACATGACGGCGAGCTGGCGATCGTAGGCGAGGCGGTATTCGTTGATCGACACCTTGGTGCCACCCGCTGTTATCACCGAATCGTGGCCGGCAAAGCCGCCCATCAGCCGCCCGGAGATGCCCCAGGCGGCGAAACTGACCACCAGCAGCGAAAGCAATGTCTTCGCGACCCATGTACCCGCCGCGCTTCTCAATATACCAAGCATCGTTACTTCCGATTTATGCGCATTTTCGCATGCGCCGAGTCTGAAACAAGCGCAATAGCGCCCTTCCGGCCCACTGTCGATTGCTTTGTGGCCTGATTTTGGTAGTGAGGGCCAGAGCCTGATATTGCCCGGAGAAGCAGACCATGACGCCAGGAATTCGCCCGCTTGTCGCCGGCAACTGGAAAATGAACGGCACCAGCGCTTCGCTGAACGAACTCAGGATGATCGGCAACGGGTTCATGAGCGGGCTCGACGCGGAGACCGAGGCCCTGGTCTGCGTTCCCGCGACGCTGCTCTCTCATGCAGCGGAGATTTTGTCGCGCACGCCGGTCCATGCCGGCGGCGAGGATTGCCACACCAAGGAAAGCGGCGCCTACACCGGCTGCATCTCGGCGGAGATGCTGAAGGATGCCGGCGCGAGCCATGTCATTGTCGGCCATTCCGAATGCCGCGAACAACGCGGCGAGGACGATGCGACGGTCCAGGCCAAGGCCGCCGCGGCATGGCGTGCCGGGCTCGTGGCCATCATTTGCATCGGCGAGACACAGCAACAGCGTGAAGCGGGCGCCACGCTCGACGTGCTGTCGCGCCAGGTCGCCGGCTCGGTGCCGCCGAGTGCCACGCCATCCAACACCGTCATCGCCTATGAGCCGGTATGGGCGATCGGCACCGGCCTGACGCCGACCGCGGCCGATGTGACCGAAGCGCATGCGCATATCCGCGAAAAGCTCTCCGAGAAACTTGGTGCCGCTGCCGCCAGGATGCGTATTCTCTACGGCGGCTCGGTCAAGCCGTCCAACGCGGTGGAACTGCTGGGCGTCAGGAATGTCGATGGCGCCCTGGTCGGCGGCGCCAGCCTGAAAGCAGCCGATTTCCTCGGTATCGCCGAGGCCTATCGCAGCATTTCAGGCTAAGTTTCACGACGAAGGACGGGGCTCGTCCCGTTCAAATTCGTTGCAAAGGGCGCGTTGCTTCCCATATTCCGGCCACGGGCTTGGAAATGCCGTGAAAGCATTGTATTGAGCCGCCTCCAATTCACCGGTCGTGTCCGCGACCGGGCAAGGCCTTGCCAGGATAAACTATGCAAACCGTACTGATCGTCATCCATCTCATGGTCGTGCTCGCCCTCGTCGGCGTGGTGCTGCTGCAACGCTCCGAAGGCGGCGGCCTTGGCATTGGTGGCGGATCGGGCTTCATGACGGCGCGCGGCGCCGCCAACGCGTTGACCCGGGCAACGGCGATCCTGGCGGCGGCCTTCTTCGTCACGTCGCTGACCTTGTCGATCATTGCCCGCTACGGCGAAAAGCCGATCGATATTCTCGATCGCGTCCCCGCCGGGAAGGGCGTGCTCAACCAGTTGCCTGGCACGACGACTCCGGCACCGGCCGGCAGCACCACCCCGACCCCGCCGTCGGGCAATGGCGCGGCGAGGACGCCTGCGCCGGCAGCTCCGGCCACCGCGCCCGCCTCTGGTGCGACGCCGCCGGCAAAGAACGGCACCAACAACACGGCGCCCGCGGCACCGCAGGTCCCGAACCAGTAACCTCCATCTGGTCCAAACCGCGACCTGTGATCGTTTGAACACAGTCGCGGCAAATGCTGCGCGATCACGAAGATTCAACGGGCAGCAGCGTGGTCTCGTGCTTGAGGCATCCGCGCTTATTCGACTATAGATTGCGCGCGGCATTTTCGGTGTCCTTGGGGGACGCCGGGCGACGCCGTGGGCAACAAGCATTGAACGATCGGATCTTCGCCATGCAGCTTCGCAGCTTCATTTTCCTGGGACTTTGCGCCGTACTCGGCTTGAGTTCCCCGGCTTTCGCCGGCGTACCGGCCAATTTGGCCGCCAATCAGTCGGTCGACAAAACCGACGCAATCAACGTCGCAGTCAAGAGCGATGCGGCGCAGTTGAAGGCTCTCAAGAAGAAGAAAAGCCCGACACCGGACGATCTCGCCCAGATCAAGAAAATCGAGGCCAAGATCGCCGCCGACAAAGAAGACGCCAAGGCCAAGGCGCTCGAAGCCAGGAAGCTGGCGATGCGCGAGGCTGCCAAGGCCAAGGCCGACGCCGAACGGCAGGCCTTCCTTGCTAAGAGGGGGAAGAGCGCTTTTGCAACCGCCGAAGTGACTGACGCCAAGCCGGCCAAGAAGACCACAAAGGTCATCGAGCCGATCGAACCGATCACACCGATCCAGTCAGCCGAGCCGCTTCCGGCAGAGGCGATGAATGTCGCTCTGAGCGGCAACAATGGTGAGCTTCGAAGCGAGGTCATCGGCCAGAAGCAGCCGAGTCGCGGCCTGTTCGCCGGCCTGTTCGGCGGCACCTCGTCCGGCTCGTCGATCAGCTATCTGCCCGAGACGCGGGCTCTCGACCAGGCTCTCGCCCAGAAGGACGCCAAGAAGCCGTTCAAGGTGAAGCCGGAATTCGTGCCGCAGGATGTGGAATTCACCGGCTATGAGCCGGGCACCATCGTCATCGACACCAGCGCGCGCCGGCTCTATCTCGTCGAATCGTTTTCGACCGCGCGTCGCTACGCGATCGCGGTCGGCCGTGAAGGCCTGCAGTTCAAGGGCACGGTCGCGGTCGGCGACAAGCAGGAATGGCCGCGCTGGATCCCGACGCTCGACATGCAGAAGCGCGAACCCAAGCATTACGGGCAGTACAAGGACGGCATGCCCGGCGGCGGCCAGAACCCGCTCGGCGCCCGCGCCATCTACCTCTATGACGGTAAGAAGGACACGCATCTGCGCATCCACGGCACCATCGCGCCGCAGTCGATCGGAACCAGCGCTTCCAATGGCTGCTTCCGCATGATCAACGAGCACGTCATGGATCTCTACAGCCGCGTCCGGGTCGGCACCAAAGTCGTCATCATCTGACGGTTCCATCATCCTGCCGAAAGGGCCGGCTCAGCCGGCCCTTTTGTTTTGCCTCGTTCACGACCAAGCCTGTCCGGTCGTGATCCCTGGACAAACGGAAACCGTTTGTCCGAGAAACCGGGTTCCACTCTTCGGGATCATGGTCCGACGCCTTCTTGGGAAAAAACCTTCGCGGTGGTTTTTTCTCTGGCGGAATCAATCCAGCCGCGTTAAGCGATGACTCCCATGGCGCGATATGTATTCATCACAGGCGGCGTGGTTTCCTCACTTGGAAAAGGCATAGCCGCAGCGGCCCTTGGGGCTCTCCTGCAGGCGCGAGGCTATCGCGCACGCATCAAAAAACTTGACCCCTACCTCAATGTCGATCCCGGCACGATGTCGCCGTACCAGCATGGCGAGGTGTTCGTCACCGATGACGGTGCGGAGACCGATCTTGACCTTGGCCACTACGAGCGCTTCACCGGCCGCTCGGCCAATCAGCAGGACAACATCACCACCGGCCGCATCTACAAGAACATCATCGAGCGCGAGCGGCGCGGCGACTATCTCGGTGCCACTGTGCAGGTCATTCCGCACGTCACCGACGAGATCAAGAATTTCGTCCTCAACGGCAATGACGACTATGATTTCGTGCTGTGCGAGATCGGCGGCACGGTCGGCGACATCGAGGCGATGCCGTTCCTCGAGGCGATCCGGCAACTCGGCAACGACCTGCCGCGCAACAATGCCGTCTACGTGCATCTGACCTTGATGCCCTACATCCCGACGGCGGGTGAGCTGAAGACCAAGCCGACCCAGCATTCGGTCAAGGAACTGCGCGGCATCGGCATAGCGCCCGACATCCTGCTGGTCCGCGCCGACCGCGCCATTCCCAAGGAAGAGCGCAGAAAGCTGTCGCTGTTCTGCAATGTCCGGGAAAGTGCCGTCATCCAGGCGCTCGACGTGCCGCACATCTACGACGTGCCGATGGCCTACCACAAGGAAGGGCTCGATTCGGAAGTCCTGGCCGCCTTTGGCATCGACCCGGCGCCGAAGCCGCGCATGGAGCCCTGGCAGAAGGTGTCGGACCGCATCCACAGCCCCGAAGGCGAGGTGACCATCGCCATCGTCGGCAAATACACCGGCCTCAAGGATGCCTACAAATCGCTGATCGAAGCGCTTTCGCATGGCGGCCTGGCCAACCACGTCAAGGTCAAATTCGACTGGATCGAATCGGAGATCTTCGAAAAGGAGGATCCAGCGCCGTGGCTGGAAAAGGTGCATGGCATATTGGTTCCCGGCGGCTTTGGCGAACGCGGCTCCGAAGGCAAGATCCTTGCGGCGAAATTCGCGCGTGAGCGCAAGGTGCCGTATTTCGGCATCTGCTTCGGTATGCAGATGGCTTGCATCGAGGCGGCGCGGTCGCTGGCGGGTGTCGAGCATGCCTCCTCGACCGAGTTCGGTCCGACCAACGAGCCCGTCGTCGGCCTGATGACCGAATGGCTGAAGGGCAACATGCTGGAGAAGCGGCGGGAAACCGGCGATCTCGGTGGCACAATGCGTCTGGGCGCCTATCAGGCCGACCTCGCCAAGGGCTCCAAGATCGCAGAGATCTATGGCGACACGCAGATTTCCGAACGCCACCGCCACCGCTACGAGGTCAATATCGACTACAAGGAGCGGCTGGAGGATTGCGGCCTGGTGTTTGCCGGCATGTCACCAGACGGCGTGCTGCCAGAGACGGTCGAATATCCCGACCATCCCTGGTTCATCGGCGTGCAGTATCACCCCGAGCTTAAGAGCCGGCCGCTCGATCCGCATCCGCTGTTCGCCAGCTTCATCGAGGCTGCTGTGGAACAGTCTCGCCTGGTGTAGGCGCCCGCCAGGGCGGAGCCTGTCATGCAGACCTATGTCGCGCTCCTCTACAGCATCATCCTGGGCGAGGGGCGCCGGGTCGTCATGGCAGACCTCAAGGCGATGGCGGAAGGCCTCGGCTTGAGGAATGTTCGCACGCTGGTGGCGACGGGCAACCTGGTCTTCGAGGCTGAGAGGACCGCGACTGCTACGCTTGAGAAGCGGCTGGAGGCCGCCTTCGAAACGGCCTTTGGCCGCCACGTCGACATCATTGTCCGTGGCGCTGGAGATTGGCGAAAACTCGCTTCGCGCAATCCGTTCCCAACCGAATCGGAGGAAGCCGGCGATCAGGTCGCGGTGCGTGTGATGCGCAAGCCTGTGGCCGAAGATGTCCTGTCGGGGCTTCAGGCCTATGCCGCCGAGGACGAGAAGGTGCTCCTGATCGGCGGCGACATATGGCTTGTGTTTTCGCGCGAACGGCCAAGCTCGCGGCTGCTTGCGGCCGCCAATCACAAGCGCCTTGGCAAAGGCACGTCGCGCAACTGGAACACGGTGCGCAAATTGGCTGAGATGGTAGGGCAGTAGGGCAGTATTTCCCTACTCACCTACTGCCCTATTGCCTTATTCCCTTGTTTAGGCCTTCGCTATCTTGGCGCCCGCACCCACGGCGGCGGTGCGCAGCACGTAGTAGATGATGCCGGCAATCGCGACGCCGAAGAACCAGCCATAGACGCCCCACCAGGACGGCAGCCAGTTGGTGAAGTTCGGCAATATCGACGAGAAGACAGCACCGATGCCGGCGGCGATGAAGGCATTGACGTGCCAGCCGCCCTGGAAGCGGAACTCGCCGTCCTCGCGATACAGCGCCTCGACGTCGACCTCGCCTTTGCGGATCAGGTAATAGTCGACCATCATGACACCGAAGATCGGCCCCATCGTCGCTCCGATGATGCCGACGAAATGCGCGGCACTGCCTTCCCACGGCGCGAAGGGATAGAGCACAAGTGCGATAAGTGCCGCAATGTAGCCGCCCTTCTTGAAGTCGATCTGACGCGGGAAGACGTTGGAGAAGTCGAAAGCTGGCGAGACGAAGTTGGCGACGACGTTGATGCCGAGCGTGGCAACCGCGAAGGTCAGGGCGGCGAGCGCCGCCAGGAACCAGCTGTCGAATTTGGCCGAGATCTGGTCGGGATGCAGCAGCACTTCGTGGTAGACGTCGTAGGCGGCAATGGTGGTGACGCCGGCGACCAGTGAGAACAGGATCAGATTGACCGGCAGCCCCCAGATGTTGCCTTTGCGCAGTGCGGCCTTGTCCGGCGCGTAGCGGGCGAAGTCGCAGAAATTGAGATAGAGCGCCGAGAAATAGGTCACCCAGATCGCCGCGACCCCGAAGAGCGCCGTCCACGATCCGGGATCGCCCGGAATGCCGGCATCGGCGGTCTTTTCGCGCAGCACGTCCATCGGAATATCGCTGGTAAAGGCGAAGCTCCCCGATTTGACGCAGAGATAGATGGCCAGGAGCAGCATCATCACCCAGACGGCAGGCCCCGCCCAATCCTGGAAGCGGCGCACTGTCTCCATGCCCTTCTGGATGATCAGCAGCTGCAGCGCCCAGATGATGACGAAGCAGATCACCTCCAGGGTGGAATGGCCGAGAAGATGCGAGGTCTTGTTGAATTCGTCGAACCATTGCAGGCGGGTCAACAATGCGACGATGGCGCCGGAGGCGGCGGCCGTTTGCGCGCCGTACCAGAAGCAGGCGACGATGGCGCGCACCAATGCCGGGATGTTGGCGCCCCAGATGCCGAAGGACGCGCGAGCAAGCACGGGGTAGGGCACGCCGGTCTTGACGCCGGCATAACCGACCATGTTCATCAGCGCGTAGATGATCAGCGAGCCGATGCCGATGGCGATGATGAAATTGACGAAGCCGCCGCAGAACAGGAACAGGCTGGCGGCGAGATAGTAGCCCCACAGGCTGTGGACGTCCGATGTCCAGACGTTGAAGATCGAGAATGGTCCCCAGTTTCGAACTTTGGCCGGAGCGAGATCCTCGTTGTACAGGTCAGGCGATGCGCCTTGTATGGTCACTGCAATGTCCTCCCCTTGATTGGCCACGCGCCTCCACGCGATAGCCGTGCAGGTTAAGCCTGACGTTGGGGAACCGGCAACCGATCCATTTGCCGGCTTTGGCCTTAAAGATATTCAATGCGAACCGCGATTATCGAGGGGGCGCAATGGTGGGCCGCAGTTGAATACCAACAGTTCTGGTGATTCGAATTCGGGTGCCGCTTCTCCGCCTAGGCGATGGCCATGACCCGCTTGTGGTCCTCGACTTCGGACAACAACCAGTCCTGAAACAGGCCGGTGCCGGGCTTGTTGCCGATGCTGCGGCGCTGATGCAGGTAGATGCCGGCCGGATAGGTATGGCGGGCCTGAAACGGCGCAACAAGTTTGCCTTGCTGCAGAAGATCCTGTGCCATCATCGTATCGGCGAGCGCTATTCCGGCACCATTGATCGCCTCGCGCATGATCAGCGTGCAGTCATCCAGCGTCGTGCTGGACTTCGGCGTCGTGTCCAAAACGCCTTCCTGCTCCAGCCAACGCTTCCATCTCATGCTCTCGCATTCGTGGATAAGATGATGGTTGACCAGATCGGCGGGCGATCGCAGCCGCACAGGCCCATCCAGCAATGAGGGTGCACAGACCGGCGTCAGAACCAGCGGGATCAAAAGCGTCAAGGCCGGGCCGGCCTTGTAGACGAACTCGTCGACAATGGCCAAATCGAAGTTGGCGCGCTTGCCTGACGTCGAGATCTCCAACTCCACGGTCGGATGCAGCTTGCGAAAGTTCGGCAACCGGTCCGCCAGCCAAAGGTTCAGGACCGCCGGGACGCACAAGACCCGGACGCGCTGGGTCCTGCCGTGGCTTGGGCCATCGGCGAGGCTGACGTCGTCGGTGGCGCGCCAGATGGCCTCGAACGCTTCGGAGAGGCCGCGTGCATAGTAGGAGCCCCTGATGGTCGGCGTTATCTGGCGGAAGCCGCGTTCGAACAGATCCTGGCCGAGATTTCTTTCGAGCGCACGGATATGGCGGCTGATGGCCGAGGGTGTCAGGTGCAACTCTTCCGCTGCATCCTTGATGCTGCCGAGACGTGCGGCGGCTTCGAAAGCGCGCATGCCATTGAGTGAAGGTAGGGCCATTGGCCGATCATGAATTGTCAGTTGAGTTTTTGTCAATCGACTTGGGCAAAATTGGCGTTTGATCGCCTGGCCTGTTCGGCGCTACCCAAAAGGCAAGAGCGGCTAAGTCGCCATCGGAAAACGATTTTTTGGGGCCTCCGGCACCATTCACCAACGGCAGAGACTGGCAACAGGTTTTCGCCATTGGCGGGCGAAGCGATGCACGCTGAGCCGAGGCCGGAGTCGTCAGCGAATGGGAGAATGCCAGCCTATGCCTCAATCGCCAGTGCCGGTCTTTGAAACGGCGGACGGGATTTCCGCGGAAACCGCAGTCGTCGTGATCTTGCGAACTGCCCAGGCAGGCTTTGGCCCGCGGGCAGCGGCACTGGACGCCGAGATGAGCGGGATCCTGTCGCGTGCCTGCTCCGATCCGGCCACCCTGGCCGAATCCGGCGCCTGTATCGATCTCATCGCCCCCCAGGGCCTATCGGCCCGGCGGGTGATCGTCCTGGCCCTTGGCAAGGCCGAGGCCGTAACCGCCCTGTCACTGGCGCGCGCCGGCGGTTTGCTTGCCGCGCATCTGGAAGGCAAGTGCGAGTGCGCCGCGACGCTTGTCCTCGACCCCATTGATGGCATCGACCTGCCCGCAGCCGAGATCCTGGCTCGCGTCGCGCTGGGCATGCGGCTGCGGCGCTATCGTTTCGACATGCGCAACCGGCGCCAGGGGGCGGGAGCGGACCGGACCTTGCGGGTACAGCTGGTCGGACCAAGCAGCGCGGAGCTGACCCCGGCACTGGCGCGGATCAATGCCATAGCGGACGGTGTCGAATATGCGCGCACGCTGGTCAACCTGCCGCCGAACCATCTCCATCCCGACAATTTCCACGATCATCTGGAGCCGCTGCGCGAAGCCGGCATCGATGTCGAGATACTCGATCCGGCGCGGCTGAAGGAACTCGGCATGAACGCGATCCTGGCCGTAGGCTCAGGGTCGGTGCGGCCGCCGCGCGTCGCGGTGCTGCGCTATCGCGGCAAGGGGGCTCCTTCCCAACCGATGGCTTTCGTCGGCAAGGGCGTGTGCTTTGACTCCGGCGGCCTCTGCATCAAGCGCGGCGAGCAGATGTTCGACATGAAGGCCGATATGGGCGGCGCGGCTGCCGTGGTCGGCCTGCTGATCGCGCTTGCCCGGCAAGGCAGCCCTGTGCATGCCGTCGGTGTTCTCGGCATTGCCGAGAACATGCCGTCCGGCACCGCGCTCAAGCCGCGCGACATCATCACCACGGCGTCAGGACAAACGGTAGAGGTGTTCGACACGGACGCGGAAGGGCGCCTGATCCTGGCCGATTGCCTCTATTATGCCGCCTCGCGCTTCAACCCGTCGGTGATCGTCGATCTGGCGACGCTGACCTATTCGGTGATGCGCGGCCTGGGATCGGTCTTTGCCGGTCTTTTCAGCACCGACGATGCCATGGCGTCGCAGATGATCGCTGCCGGAGAAACGGTTGGCGAGCGGTTCTGGCAACTGCCGCTCGACAAGGCCTATGACGAGGGCCTGCAATCGCCCTTCGCTGACATCCGGCACCACGCCAAGGACATGGAAGACGGTGACGCGCCTTACGCGGCGGCGTTCCTGCGCCATTTCACCGAGGATCGTCCCTGGGTGCATCTCGACATCGCCGGCAAGGAAATGGCCGACGCGGATCGTCCGCTCGGCCGCGAAGGCGCGACGGCGTTCGGCGTCCAGATGCTGGAAGAATGGGTGCAGACCAGGCTGAACTAAGCGCCTGCTGTCGGGGACAGAAACGAAATGCGTTCAAACGTGATGGGAACCGGGATGTCGTCAGAGGTCGCTAGCAAAGAGGGACGAGCCGCGTTCGGCAGTTACGAGACCTGGTATCGTATTTCTGGCGATCTCGATGCCGACAAGGCCCCGGTGGTGATCCTGCATGGCGGGCCGGGCGCCGCCCACAACTACGTCGATGCCTACAAGCATCTCGCCCGACGGGACCGCGCCGTCGTCCACTACGACCAGTTGGGCTGCGGCAATTCCACCTTGCTGCCGGAGAAAGGCGCCGATTTCTGGACGCCACGGCTTTTCATCGACGAGCTTGAAAACCTGATCGATCATCTCGGCATCCGCGCGGGTTTCCATGTGCTGGGTCAGAGCTGGGGCGGCATGCTGGGCGCCGAGTATGGGGTAACGCGGCCGAAAGGCCTGAAGTCGCTGACCATCGCCAACTCGCCGGCTTCCATGAAGCTTTGGGTCGAAGAGGCCAACCGGTTGCGCGCCGACCTGCCTGGGGACGTGCAGGAGACACTGACCCGGCACGAGCAGGCCGGCACGACGGAAGATCCGGCCTACCAGGCTGCGACGATGGTGTTCTACGAGCGGCATGTCTGCCGGGTCGTGCCCTTCCCACCGGAGGTGACGGAGACCTTCGACCAGGTCGTGCGCAACCCGACGGTCTATCATCTGATGAACGGGCCGAACGAGTTCCATGTCATCGGAACGCTGAAGAACTGGAGCATCGTCGATCGCCTGCAGGCTGTCGATGTTCCCACGCTGATCATCTCCGGACGCTACGACGAGGCCACGCCCGCGACCGTGCAGCCCTTCAAGGACGGCATCAAGGGATCGCGCTGGGAGATATTCGAGCATTCCAGCCACATGCCGCATGTCGAAGAGCAGGACGCGTGCATGCGGGTGGTGGGCGACTTCCTGGACGACAACGACAACTGAGAAAAGGGGAACCAAGACATGAAGAAACTGCTTTTGGCCGCATCAGCCGCGGCACTGCTGGCCGGCACGTGGCTCGCTCCGGCACAGGCTGAATATCTCAAGGAGCACCGAGGTGGCACCATCCGCCTTCTGGCCCGCTCAGCGGCGGGAACGCTCGATCCGCACATCAACTATACCGACCAGGGCTGGCAGATGTACCAGCCGATCTATGACGGCCTGGTGGCCTTCCGCAAGGCCGAGGGCATGGACGGCTTCACCATCGTCCCCGATCTGGCCGAGGCGCTGCCGCAGGTCAGCGATGACGGCAAGACCTTCACCTTCAAGCTGCGCAAGGGCATCAAGTTCTCCAACGGCCAGGATATGGGCGTCAAGGACGTCGTCGCCTCCTTCCAGCGCATCTTCAAGGTTTCCGGGCCGACTTCCGGCACCTTCTATGCCGGCATTGTCGGCGCCGACAAATGCCTGGCCGATACCAAAAGCTGCACGCTGGACGGCGGCGTCGTCGGTGATGAAGCGGCCGGAACCATCACCCTCAATCTCACCAAGCCGGACGCAGAGATCCTCTACAAGCTTGCCTTGCCGCATGCCGTGGTGCTGCCGGCGGATACGCCCGCCGAAGACATGGGCTCCAAGCCCATTCCCAGCACCGGTGCCTACATGATCTCCGCCTTCGACCCCAACAAGGGCATGACGGTGTCGCGCAACCCGAACTTCAAGCAGTGGAGCGAGGAAGCGCAACCGGACGGCTACCCGGATGTCGTCCAGTATGATTTCGGCCTCTCCGAGGAAGCGGCCGTGACGGCGATCCAGAACGGCGAAGCGGACTGGATGTTCGACGCGCTGCCGAGCGACCGCCTGGGCGAACTTGGCAGCAAGTCCATGGACCAGCTGCACATCTCGCCGCTTTCGGCGTGGTGGTATGCACCCCTCAACAACCGTCTCGCGCCATTCGACAACGAAAAGGCGCGCCAGGCCGTTGCCTATGCGATCGACCGCAACACGCTGGTCAAGCTGTTCGGCGGCAAGGTGCTGGCCTCGCCGGTCTGTCAGGTCCTGCCGCCGGACTTCCCCGGCCATGAGGACTATTGCCCCTTCACCAAGACCCCCGGTGCCAAATGGTCGGCGCCAGATATCGACAAGGCAAAGCAACTCGTCGAGGAATCGGGCACCAAGGGCCAGAAGGTGACCATTATCGTCGAGGACACCGCCATTTCGCGGTCGATCGGCGTCTACCTGCAGAGCGTGCTGACCACCATCGGCTATGTCGCCGACGTCAAGCCGATCTCGTCCAACATCCAGTTCACCTACATCCAGAACACCAACAACAAGGTGCAGATGTCGGTCACCCAATGGTACAAGGACTATCCTGCGGCTTCCGACTTCCTGAACATCCTGTTCAGCTGCGCCTCCTTCCGTGAGGGTTCGGATGCCTCGATCAACATCGCCGGCTTCTGCGACAAGGACATCGACGCCAAGATGCAAAGGGCGCTGGACCTCGGCGTGACCGACCAGAAGGCCGCGGACAAAATGTGGGCCGAAATCGACAAGCAGGTCACCGACAAGGCACCGGCAGTCGGCCTCTTCACGCCGAAGCGGCTTGACTTCGTCAGCAAACGGGTTGGCAATTTCAAGTTCAACCGGCAGTTCAACTGGATGATCACCCAGTCCTGGGTGCAGTAACGAACTGCGGAGGGGCACGTCCGTGTCGAACCAAGCCGTCGCCATGCCACGCAAGACGCGAGGGCCCTGGGCCGTCGCGTTTGCGAAGCTGGCAAGGGACAGGGCTGCCATGGCATCCCTGACCGTGTTCCTCCTCATCGTGCTGGCCTGCCTCAGCGCGCCTCTCTATGCGAAGTGGGCCGGCGTGGACCCCTTCGCCTCGACGCTCGACGCCGTCATCCAGATCGACGGCGCCGACGTTCCGGTGATGGAACAATCGACCGAGGGGCTGGGGCTCGGCTACACGCCGCTCGGTCCGACCTGGCGGCTCGGCAATTATTTCCTCGGCGCCGACAGCCAGGGGCGCGACGTCATGGCCCGAATGCTCTATGGCGGGCTGAGCTCCCTGCTGATCTCCGGGGCGGCCACCATCTTCACCCTGATTATCGGCACGGCGGCGGGATTGATCGCAGGCTATTTCGGCGGCATCACCGATACGGTGCTGTCGCGCCTGCTGGATGTCCTGTGGGCGTTCCCGATCTATCTGCTGGCGATTTCGCTTTCCATCGTCACCATCGCGCAAGGCATCAGGATCGGGCCGATCGATATCGAGTCCGGCAGCCTATGGTTGCCGGTCATCATCATCGGAATCGTCTATGTGCCTTATGTGGCGCGCCCGATACGCGGGCAGGTGCTGTCGCTGCGCCACAGCGAATTCGTGCTGGCCGCGATCAATCTCGGCGTGCCGGGATGGCGCATCCTGTGGCGCGATATCCTGCCCAACATCACCACCACGCTCATCGTCTTCGTACCGTTGATGATGGCGCTGAACATGCTGACGGAATCCGCACTTTCCTTCCTGTCGATCGGCGTGCAGCCGCCCGCCGCCAGCTGGGGCACCATCATCCAGGACGGGCAGGCGCTGCTCTACACCAGGCCGCTGGTGGCGCTGGTGCCGGGCCTGGCCATCGCGGTGTCCGTCATGGCGCTCAATGTCTTCGGCGACGGCCTGCGCGACGCGCTCGACCCGCGCTCCAAGGTTCGGTTGGGGCGCGACTGATGATCTACGCCATCCTGCGCCGTTTCGGTCAGATGCTGTTCGTGATGTTCGGTATCTCGGTCATCGTCTTCCTGATCTTCTTCGCGACGCCGGGCGCCGACCCGGCGGCGCGCATCGCCGGGCGCAATGCAACGCCCGAAGTGCTGGACGCGGTGCGCCACAATTTCGGCTTCGACCGGCCACTCTACGTGCAATATGTGAAGATGATGGAGAAGATCTTCGTCACCGGCGACCTGACCTCCTTCGTCAATCGCGGCTGGAAGGTGGTGCCGGCGGTCATGGATTCGATCCCGGTCACGCTCTCACTGGTGTTCGGGGCGGCGATCCTTTGGGTGGTTGTCTCCATCATCATCGGCATCGTTGCCGCCGCCACCCGCGACAGCTGGCTGGACAAGCTGCTGATGGCTTTGGGCCTGCTCGGCATCTCCATGCCGGTCTACTGGCTGGGCGAGGTGATGAACCTGATCACCCAGAGCCGCTACCACGACAGCTGGGCATTCTCATGGGTCCCGCCGCTTGGCTACAAGAATTTCTCCGACGATCCCAAAGGCTGGTTCCTGACGCTGATCATACCGTGGATTACGTTGGCCATTCTCTACATCGGCATTTACGGGCGCGTGCTGCGCGCCGCCATCATCGAATCCCTGCAGGAGGACTTTATCCGCACGGCCCGGGCCAAGGGCCTGTCGGAGACGCGCATCCTGCTCCGCCACGCCTTGCGCACATCGCTCATCGCGTTCGTCACCTTGTTCGGCCTGGACTTCGGCGCGCTGGTGGGCGGCTCGGCCCTTTTGACCGAGGTGGTGTTCGGGCTGCACGGCATCGGCAAGCTCACCTATGACGCGCTGCAGAATCTCGACCTGCCGATGATCATGGCAACGGTGATGTATGCGTCCATGTTCGTGGTCATCGCCAATGCGGTCGTCGATTTCGTCTACATCCTTCTCGATCCGCGCCTGAGGACATCATGATACTGTCGGTGCGCGACCTCAAAGTATCCTTCCGCACCAATGACGGTCTGGTCCGGGCCATCGATGGTGTTTCGTTCGACCTCGATGAAAGCGAGATTCTCGGCGTCGTCGGCGAATCCGGGTCCGGCAAGACGGTGTCGCTGCTGGCGGTGATGGGCCTCATCACCGATCCCAACGCCAGCATCGAAGGCTCGATCCGCTACAAGGGCCGCGAGCTCGTCGGACTGCCCGCGCGGGAGCTTCGTCGTTTACGCGGCAACGAAATCGCGATGATCTTCCAGGATCCGATGACGGCGCTGACGCCGGTCTACACGATCGGCTGGCAGATCGCCGAACAGATCCGCGCGCACCAGAATATCAGCAAGGCCAAGGCGATCGTGCGCGTAGAAGAACTGCTGGCCGAGGTGAATTTTCCCAATCCGCACGAGGCGATGTCGCGCTACCCGCATCAGCTTTCGGGCGGCATGCGGCAGCGCGCGGTGATTGCGATGGCATTGTCCTGCAATCCGGCGCTGCTGGTGGCGGACGAGCCGACCACCGCGCTCGACGTCACGGTGCAGGCCGGCATACTCGACCTCGTGAGAAAACTGCGCGCGACGCACAAGTCGGCGGTCGTGTTCATCACGCACGATATGGGCGTGGTCTCCGAACTCGCCGACCGGGTGATGGTCATGTATGCCGGCCGCGTGGTGGAACGTGGCAGCCGCACGGATCTGTTTTCCGACCCGCGGCATCCCTATACGCGGGCGCTGCTGGGTTCGATCCCGCCGCTGACCGGCGAAAAGCCGCGCCGCCTGCCGGCCATTCCCGGTTCGCCGCCATCGCTGCTGCGATTGCCGCAGGGCTGCGCCTTCGGCCCGCGATGCCCGGTGCACTACGAGCACTGCGTGACCGACAAGCCAGAGCTTGGCATCGGCACCCATGCCGCGGCGTGCTTCCGGGTGGCGCGGGCATGAGCGGACCTATGATCGACAGCCCTATCCTCGAAACGCGTTCACTCGGCAAGCGCTTCTCGATCGGCACCCGTTTCTCCGCCGACGGCAAGCGAACCGTCCATGCGGTCGACAATGTTTCGCTGACCGTGCGGCGCGGCGAGACGATCGGCCTGGTCGGCGAATCCGGCTGCGGCAAGTCGACGCTGGCGCGCTGCCTGGTGAGGCTCTACGACATATCCGACGGAGAGCTGCTGTTCGAAGGCGAGGACATCACCTCGAAATCGCTGTCCGAGTTGAGGCCGCTGCGCCGCCGCCTGCAAATGGTCTTCCAGGACCCGTCGGCCTCGCTCAACCCGCGCCGGCGCGTCGGTGATCTGGTGGCCGAGCCGCTGCGCATCCATGGCAAGCTTTCGTCGCGCGAGATCACCGCACGCGTCGCGGAATTGTTTGAGCTCGTCGGCCTGCTGCCGGACCATGCCATCCGCTATCCGCACGAATTCTCCGGCGGCCAGCGCCAGCGGGTCGGCATCGCGCGGGCCATCGCGCTCAATCCCGATCTGGTCGTGCTGGATGAACCGGTCTCCGCGCTCGACGTCTCGGTGCAGGCGCAGATCGTCAACCTGCTGGCCGACCTGCAGGAGAAGCTGAACCTCACCTACATCTTCATCGCGCATGACCTGTCCGTGGTACGCCAGGTGTCGACCCGCATCGCCGTCATGTATCTCGGCTCGATCATCGAGGAAGGGCCGGCGGAGGACGTGTTCGCGACATCAGCCCATCCCTACAGCCAGGCGCTGATCTCGGCGGTTCCAGTCGTCGAGACCATGCCCAGCGGGACGCGCAAGCGCATCATCCTCACCGGCGACGTGCCGAGCCCGCTCAAGCCGCCATCAGGCTGCCGTTTCCACCCAAGATGCCCGATCGCGGTCGAGCGATGCCGCACCGAGCGGCCGGAGCTGAGGGAGTATCGACCCGGCCGCAAAGTGGCCTGCCACTTCCCCACGGTTTAGCTGGCGACCATCGACCAAAAGATTTTTTAAAGGTTCCGCTTTCTGTATGGAACCAACCGCAAGACTGTGCGTTTCATAAGGTTCGATCGGGCGGCATCGCGATCGACCGGGAGGAAACGATGGACTACCTGCATTTCTTTGCGCCCGTGCGGATATCGCGCGGGCAGGGGTACCCTGTAGAAGAAGTGGATAGTGTCGCCGAGGCGATGGTTTTCTTGCGTAAATGGCCGACGGGACGACGTGGGCCAGTGTATCAGTGCGCGCTGAATTGCTGCGCGGCAGCTTTGGCGGGGCAGATGTCGGCGGAGGAGGCCAGGAAGGCATTCACCGGCTTTGCCCGGATCACGCGACTCCTGGACGACGACACGGCGCTGCCCGTCCCCGGCGAACCCATGGCGGGCGTGTACGCGCTGCGGCGCTAGCCGCACCCGGATTGCCGAACGCAAGGACTGCGGCCATGACGGCCGCAGTGTGTTGACGTGCCCGGGGCGACGTGGCCGGCCGGTTTCCCGGAAGGCCTAATCCCAAGCGACCGAATAGCGATCGATCACCCAAAGCCAGGAGCCGTCGGCCTGCCGCCGGGCAACCTCGCTGGTGACGTCGCCGTCGGCAAGTCGGGTCGAGGTGAGGGCAAGGTCGCCGCAAATAAGCGCCGGCCGCTGTCCTCCGACCGCAAACTTTCGTCCAGACGCAACGATCTCCGCATAGTAGTCACGAATGGCTTCATGACTGCGCAGAGAACGTCCGTCGCCGCAGTCGATCACGGCATCCGCCTCGGAAAGCGCGACCATGCCATCGATGTCGCCCGCATGCTGTCTCGCTACCAGCATGGGCTCTAGCTGCTGCGGGTCGTAGGCGGGCTCTCCCGCGCTCGGATCATTCATGGCGCGGCCTATGACGCGCTGATCGCTGGTCAGCCACGACGAGACGTTTCCTTGCGAATGTCGGCGCGCCAACCGGCGGAGTGATCCCGGAAACTTTGCCTATTGACGCCTCGCGAATATCGTATCGTGAGGAAGACCGGATGGCTCAGGGGATGAGCAGAAGCTTTCCCGTCGTGCCACGGCTTTCCAAATCGGCATGTGCGCATGCTGCTTCGGCGAGCGGGTAAACGCCGCCGATCCGGATCTTCAGGTCGCCGCTGGCGATCCAGTCGAATAGTTGTCCGGTGCGGGCGCGAAGCAGTGCCGGCGTGTGGATATGATCGAAGAACCTTGCGTAGCCGATCTTGATGCTTTTCGGCAGGCTCATGATGTCGAGCGGTCCGGGACCGCCCAGCACCGGGCCGTACCAGCAGAAGGTGCCGGAGCGGCGCAAGGAGTCGAGCGAAGCCTGAAAGGTCTTCGGACCGGAACCGTCGTAGACGACGTGCACGCCTTCACCGGACAGGCGAACGACTTCCTCGGCGAATCGCCCCTCGGTGTCCACGATCACATGGTCTGCTCCGGCCTCTCTTGCCACGGCGGTTTTGTTTGCGGACGAGACGCGGCCGATCACGTGCCCGCCCCTCAGCTTTATGATCTGGGTGAGCAGCAATCCGACGCCGCCCGCCGCCGCATGGACCAGCGCCACGTCGCCGGGTTGAACGGGATAGAAGTCGGTGGCGAAGTGGCTGGCCGTCAGCCCCTGCATCATCACGGACGCCGCCGTACGATCATCGATCCCGTCCGGAATCGGCACGAGCGCGTCCGCCGGTACCATCGCTCGATCTGTGTAGCTTCCAGGCGCGTACACCCAGGCAACCCGTTGTCCGGGCCGGAAATGCTCGACTCCATCGCCCACGGCGAGTACCCGCCCGGCACCCTCTACGCCCAGAACCTTGGGATTGGGCGTTTCCGTCCAGGCCATGCCCTGGCGGACGCCGATGTCCATGAAGTTCACGCCCGCCGCGGCGACCTCGACCAGAACTTGTGCGCTCGCGGGAGCAGTTTCGGGGCGCTCGACGATTTCGAGCGCATCAGGTCCCCCGGTGCGGTTCATGACGACGGCTTTCATCGCGATATCTCCCTGGCGGCATTCTCGATCAGCCGCGCTACAGGCCCAGGATTCGACACCATCACCACATGCGAAGCACCCTTAATCGCGATCGTTTCGCGGGCGTGAGCCCGTTCAGCCATGTAGGCAGATGCTCGCGGCGGGATGTTCTTGTCCGCGTCGCCGTAGATGAACCAGCTTGGAATGCTCTTCCAAGCAGCCTTGGCCTGAGCTTCGTTGAGGGCGGCTTCCGCGATCGGCCGCTGCGTTGCGGCCATCAGTCTGGCTTGCGCTTCGGGAGCGTCGGCGGCAAACTGATCGTGGAACTTGTCCTGCTGAATGTAGAGATCCTTTCCACCGCCTGACAGCGCGACAGGAGGAGCGAGTGTCGGACCCAGCGTGCTGCCTGGAAACTTTCCTGCAAGTTGCGCAGCGGTTTCACCCGCCTCCGGCGCAAATGCGGCGACATAGACCAGCGCCTTCACATTGGCATGACCATCGGCAGCGTCGCTGATCACCGACCCTCCATAGGAATGGCCGACGAGAACGACCGGGCTTTTTATCGAGGAAAGCACGCTGGCGACATAGTTTCCGTCGCTTCTGACGCCCCGTAGCGGATTGGCTGCCGCCACGACGGAAAAGCCGTCCTTTTCAAGAATCTCAACGACACCGTTCCAACTCGAAGAGTCGGCGAAGGCGCCGTGAACCAGGACGATGGTAGGTTTGTCGGGCTGCGCTTGTGCGTTACCGAACGTGGCCGCGATAATTACGAGGCCTGCGAGCAAGATTTTCATTGGAACATCCTTTCGTTGTGGGGTGCGGTCTTCACCGCGTCGAGCGCAGGTGAGGGGCGGGGATGCCGCAAACTCGCCCTCGTGTTCGCTCTGCGTTTCTCTGCGTGGGAACCGAGTTACGGCGCGTCGCGGGTAAAGACGTAGTCGTGTCCCTGGACGCGCGCCTCGTGGCAGGCGAAGCATGTCTCGTGCTGCGCTTCGTCGACGGGCTTGCCATTAATGAACCGCCCAAAACCCCAGCCGCCGCTCGACGCGTATTTCTTCGAATCCTTGACCATGACCTGCACCGTTGTGGCGGCGCCAGGAACCGAAGCGGGTTCGAACTCGGCCGACTGCATGCGCTTCCAAGCGAGCTTGACCAGCACGGTACCGTCCGGGAACGGCAGCGTGCTATTTCGATAGGCATCCATTGCGACTGTATTTCCCACGACAGCGCGAAGCTCGTTCAGCGGGTCGCCTTCCAGGGCTGGCGCGATGAGCTCCCACCTGCGGTAACCGTCCGGGATCGTCACGCCATAGATCGGCGAGGCTTCCGTGTTGTTCTGAGCTCGAACGATGTCGATCTCCACGCAGCCGATAGCGAGAGCGATCGACACGGTGATGACGGCTGCAATTACAAGATTGCGTCTCATGCGCTCGTTCCGTCCGCACTCAGAACTTGTCGACGTCGATGACGGCCTTTGCGAACGCCTCGGGCGCTTCCTGCGGCAGGTCGTGCCCGATGCCGCCAGTGATCAGCCGATGCTCGTATTTGCCAGAGAATTTCTTCGCATAGGCCGTGGGAACGGGATGTGGGGCGCCGTTCGCGTCGCCCTCGAGCGTGACCGTTGGCACATTGATCACCGGGCCCTTGGCGAGCTTTTCCTCTAGCTCGTCATAGCGGCGCTCGCCTTCTGCAAGGCCGAGCCGCCAACGGTAGTTGTGGATAACGATATCGACGTGGTCGGGATTCCGGAACGCGGCGGCGCTTCTGGCGAAAGTCGCGTCGTCGAAGTTCCAGTGCGGCGAGGCGAGTTTCCAGATCAGCCTGGCGAAGTCATCCGTGTATTTCGCATAGCCGGCGCGGCCGCGGTCTGTCGAGAAGTAGAATTGATACCACCATTGCAGTTCGGCCTGCGGCGGCAACGGCGCCTTGTTGGCCGCCTGGCTGCCGATCAGATAGCCGCTGACTGACACCATGGCCTTGCAGCGCTCGGGCCAGAGCGCGGCAAGGATATTTGCCGTCCGTGCGCCCCAGTCGTAGCCGGCGACGATCGCCTTTTCGACGCCCAGGGCATCCATCAGGTCGATGATATCGACCGCCAGCGCGGCCTGCTGCCCGTTGCGAAGCGTGGCATCCGACAGGAACCGCGTCGTGCCGTGGCCGCGCAGATAAGGGATGATTACCCGATAGCCGGCTCCCGCAAGCAGTGGCGCGACATCGACATAACTGTGGATGTCGTATGGCCAGCCATGCAGCAGTATGACGGGAGGCCCATCCGCTGGGCCATCCTCGGCATATCCAACGTTCAGCAGACCAGCATCGATCTGCTTTAGCGCCGCGAACGCGGTGCGCGATCCTGTTGCGCTGACCACAGCGGTCTGCTCTCCGTCCTGAGCATTCGAGCTTCGGACCGCCCCTAGCTGAGCTAGGGCGACGGTAGCCGCAGCGATGCCGAACAGGCGCCGGCGGTGATGGTCTATGACTTCCGGAATCTTGATTGCGTTCATGGGAGTATTGCCTTTGCTTACGGGGCAGTCGCGGCAGCGCGATTGCCAAGACCGAGGGACTAGATCAGGTTGATTTCGACTTCGATGTTGCCACGCGTGGCCTTTGAATAGGGACATGACTGATGCGCTGCATCGACGACCGCCCTGGCGTCATTGGGATCCATCCCTGGCAGGCTCACATTGAGCCGGGCGCTGAGAAAGAAGGCGCCGTCGTTGCTGTTGAGATCGACCTCCGCATCGATCGCAAGATCCGCAGGCAACACGATGTTCATCTTGCGCGCGGCGATCGCCATCGCGCCTTCGAAGCATGCCGACCAACCTGCAGCAAAAAGCTGCTCGGGATTGGTGCCGCTGCCCGCACCGCCAGGCGTCGAGAGCCTGATGTCCAAGCGGCCGTCGGAGCTGCGTGAAGCACCGTCCCGACCTCCTGTGGTACGCACTTTCCCCGTGTAGAGTCGTTTCGCTTGAGTCGTCATGGTATGCATTCCCGTTATGAAATCGGATGTTCGATCAGCGCAATGATCTGAAGGCCGCGCGGACTTCCTCCGTGAAGAGCAGGGGCTGCTCCCATGCCGCAAAGTGGCCTCCATTGTCGGCTTCGTGGAAGTAGATAAGGTTGTGGTAGCAGCGCTCGGCCCAGCTTCGCGGCGCGCAGTAGATTTCGCCTGGAAACACCGTCACGGCGACCGGGAGATCGGCAATGTCCACGGCATTGAAATTGTTGGAGTGGTCTTCCCAGTAGATCTGCGCCGCCGACGCTCCGGATTCAGTGAGCCAGTAGAGCGAGATGTCATCGAGCATCTCGTCCTTGCTCAGAACCCGCTCGGGCTCCCCGCCGCTGTAGGTCCACTGCGCGAGCTTCTCGTAGATCCATGCGGCCAGGCCGACAGGCGAATCCACTAGGGAGTAGCCGATGGTCTGCGGCCGTGTGACCATCATGGCAGCATAGCCGGAACTGTCCTTGTAGAAGGTGTCGAGCGCATCGAACGCCGCGCTTTCCTTCTCGGTCAGATCACTTGGCGCTGGTTCGCCGGCAGTGAGGATCGCCGCGATCTCTTTCGGAACGGTACCTGGCATGTTGACGTGTATGCCAATGAGCCCAGGCACCTTCTGCAGCGCCATGCGATGAGAGATGACCGAACCGCAGTCGCCGCCCTGTGAGACATAGCGGTCGTAACCCAGCCGCCCCATCAGCACGCCCCAGGCACGGCCGATATGGTCTGAGCCCCAGCCGGTCTCCGTCGGCTTCCCGGAAAAGCCGAAGCCGGGGATTGACGGTACCACGAGATGGAAGGCGTCCCCGGCAGCACCGCCATGAGCGGTCGGATCTGTCAGGGGACCGATGACCTTCATGAATTCCAGGATCGAACCGGGCCAACCATGCGTCATGATCATCGGCATAGCATTCTCATGGCGGGACCGGACGTGGATGAAGTGGATAGCAACGCCATCGATTTCGGTGACGAACATAGGCAGAGCGTTGAGCTTCGCTTCGACCTTCCGCCAGTTGTAATCGGTCATCCAATAGCGAAGGAGATTCTGGAGCTTTGCGAGTTGCACGCCCTGCGACTGATCCGTGACGGTTTCCCGCAGGGGCCAGCGCGACGTTGCCAGACGTCGACGAAGATCGACGATTGCCTCTTCCGGAATGTCGGCGCGAAAGGGATGGACGGCTTCGATGTCGGCACTCGCGCGCGCCCTCGCGGGAAGCAGGCTCAAGGCGCCTGCCACCGCTGATGCGGCAAGCAGGCTTCGCCGCGTGAGCGATGACGATGATGCGGGCATGGTCGTTCTCCTTGGATCCGTCGGCAGAGAGGTTCTGCTGTTTTCGACACATAGAAGGAGATCGCCCGAAGCGCCCGTTATGCATTATGATGCAACGTTAGCGCTCGTCGGCGAATGCAGGCTTGCAGCGAAGCCCCCACTTTTGTTCTTCTCATAGGTGAGTGGTCGCCTGCATGAGCAGGCCGCCAAGGGAGTGTCATGATAGGACCTGCAAGCGACACGATATCATTTGGTCCCTTTACGCTTGCCGTCCGCGAACGGCTGCTCTTGCGGCAAGGCACCACCGTCGATCTGGGCGGGCGGGCGTTCGATATCCTGGCTACTTTGGCTGCCCGCTCCAACGAGGTGATCAGCAAGAAGGATTTATTGGCGAACGTCTGGCCCGACGTGACCGTCGAGGAGGGTAGTCTGCGGTTTCACATGGCTAATCTCAGAAAGGCGTTGGGCGATGGCAAGGACGGCGCGCGCTACATCGCTACCTTGAAGGGCCGGGGCTATTGCTTCGTGGCACCGATCTCGCGATCGGGTGGTCGCGACGATGCGCGAAGCGAGGCCGCCGCCAGCTACCCGCAGGCCAACCTCCCGAGCCGACTGGCCCGCATGGTTGGGCGAACCGAAGACACGGCCGCGCTTTCCGCGGAGCTGGCGGCCGCGCGCTTCGTCACGATCGTCGGCACGGGTGGGGTCGGCAAGACCACCGTTGCGGTGGCGACCGGGCATCACGTGGTCGATGCATTCGCGGGCGCCGTGCATTTCGTCGATCTTGGGGCGCTGAATGATCCCAACCTGGTTGCGCCGACTGTAGCCTCGATGCTGGGGCTGTCGCTTCAGTCTGACGACGCCGCGTCCGCTCTCATCACATACCTGGCTGACAAGAGAATCCTCCTGATCCTGGACACCTGCGAGCATGTCATAGTCGCGGCGGCGGACCTGGCCGCCCGTATCTTCGCTTCCGCGCCGCAGGCCCATATCCTGGCGACGAGCCGGGAGGCTCTCCAGGTCGAAGGCGAGCATGTCTATAAGCTCGCGCCGCTTGCTTACCCGCCAGACGATCTGGAATCCACCGCGGCAGTCGCGCAAGCGTTCCCTGCGACCGAGCTGTTCTTGGAGCGCGCAGCAGCGAGCGGTGCTCGTCTTGACCTCGACGATTCGGAAGCAGGGGTCGTGGCGCACATCTGCCGGAAGCTTGATGGCGTACCGCTTGCCATCGAACTGGCAGCAGGACGGGTTGCGAGCTATGGCCTGCAGAAGACCGCGATGCTTCTCGACGAACGCCTGGCCCTCGTGTGGCCGGGGCAGCGCAGCGCACCGCCGCGCCAGAAGACACTTCAGGCCACTTTGGACTGGAGCTTCGGGCTTCTGTCCGAATTCGAGCGCCTGGTGCTTCGCCGGCTTGCCGTTTTCGTCGGTCATTTTTCGATCGATGCCGCGCTGACAATAGTAACAAGCCCGACCGTGGACGATGCGCTCGTATTCAGCGCCATCGATAGCCTCGTGGCGAAGTCGATGGTCGCGGCGAGGCCAGCCGGTGCAACGATGCGCTACCGGCTGCTCGATACGACGCGGGCTTATGCCCTTCAGTTCGAGGTCCAGGATGCGGAACTCACGGAACTGGTCGCCCGGCACGCGACCTACTGTCTGCGATGGCTGGAGGATACGGGGAATGACTGGCCTACGTTGTCGAGCGCGTCGCAACGATCACAGCACCTCGCCGGCCTTGCCAATGTGCGTGGTGCTCTGGATCGGTGTTTCGGATCCAACGGGGATGCCAGGCTCGGCATTCGTCTTGCCGCCGCCGCTGCTCCGCTTTTCCTATCGATGTCCTTGCTCACCGAGTGCCATCGCTGGACCTCCCTCGCAATTTTCGCTCTCCACGACTCCATGCGCAGCGGACGCGAGGAGATGCACCTTCAGGCGGCCCTCGGGGTCTCCCTGATGTTCACGCACGGGGGAAGGGATGCAGCACGCGTGGCGCTGAACAGAAGCTTCTCCATTGCCGAGCAGCGCGGCGATGCGCTGGATCAGATTCAGGTTCTCGGGCCGCTGCAGATGTTCCATTTGCGTACGGGAGATTTCAAGACCGCGCTCCGCTACGCGGAGCGTTGCGCCGTCATTGCCGGCGCGCTGGAGGACTCCGTCTCCACGACATTGGCGCATTCGTTGATGGGAATATCGCTTCACCTCAAAGGAGAACTAGGCCGCGCACAGACCTCGCTTGCGGCAGCATTGCGATACGGGCCGAATTCCGGCCGGACCACGACCAACTATCTCGGTTTCGACGGAAGAATCCTCGCCGGCGCGATCCTGGCAAGAACGCTTTGGCTGCAAGGCCATCCGGATCGGGCGGTGGAACGTGCGCTGCTGACGATCAAGGACGCCGAGATCCTGAACCATCCGCTGACGCTTTCGATCGCTCTTGTTTGGGCCGTTTCCGTGTTCATTTGGGTCGGCGATCTCGACCGCGCGGACGAGCATATAGACCGTCTCTTCTTGCGTGCGGAACCCCACTCGCTCGGACCGTATCTGGCGCTAGGACGAGGCTTCAAGGGAGAACTGGCCATTCGTCGAGGCGATGCGGAGAAGGGAATCGAGAGTCTGCAACGCAGTCTCGCGGAGCTCCACGCAGCGCCCTACGAACTGCTCACCACTCCGCTCAACGTCGCCCTGGTTCAAGGCCTTGCCGCCACGGGCCGGCTCGCGGAGGCCCTCCCACTGCTCGACGACACGATTCTGTCGGTCGAGGCAAACGGAGATCTCTGCTATATGCCGGAGTTGCTGCGCGTGAAGGGCTGCCTTGTTTTGGCGTCAGTGCAGTCTGGCACCGACGAGGCTGAAACCTGCTTCACGCGGTCACTCGAAATGAGCCAGGGTTGGGGCGCATGGGGATGGGAGCTGCGCGCCGCGATCGACCTGGCTACCCTTCTGATCGATCGCAGACAACACGAAACCGCCCGGGCGCATCTCCAGCCGCGGTTCGAGCGCTTCGTTGAGGGTTTGGATACTGCTGATCTGAAGTCAGCTGCACGTCTGCTCGCGACGCAGAGTTAATCTGGCTCCGCTACAATCGGAGCGAGAGCGCTCCGGAGGTCACATAGCCATACGTGATGCAATCGGCGAGTCAAGCGATGCCGAGTCCTGCCGCCGCGGCAGCGGCAAGCGCCGTAGCGTTATCGGCCTTGAACCTGCCCTGCGGCTGAATCACAACGATCTTGTCGCCATCATGAACTGCCAGGCTTCCGCCCTGCATGAGTACCTGATAGGTGACGAGTGCACTCAGTTCCAACCGCTCATCTCCCTCTGGGCCGCCTGTCTGCGCTTATCAAGGTAGTCTGCCAAATCCTGCAAATGGACACCCTTGGCAAATTTCTGACTTGTTTCTATTCGCATGAGCGGCAGGGCGATGTCGCCTGAACTGAGCTTGCGGAGAAATTTCGGGAGCGTCAGGTGGCAAAGAAATCGCGCCGAACCTCATCGAGCGGAATTATAGCCTTACCGTTGTATTGCGCCATGAACAGAAAAGCGGTGCTGAGTGACATTGATGGTTACGCTTTGAAAAATAGAATGAAACGAGCCACATATCATAGAGGCCGGCAATGTCAGTCTGCCCAACCTAAATGCAGTTTAAATAATGCGGATAAATGATTGACAAGTATATGAAATTTGCCATTGCGCCTATGATGGACTGGACATATAGATAAATGGAATCAGATGTTTACGGGGCAGTGTGTGCAAAAATCGCACACGAAAGTTCTGCTTCTCTTCTTTTTTCGTTCCCACGACGGAGCCGCCGGTAGCCCTTTTCTGACGTTCTTCTGCCGACGATATTGATCGCTCCAACGCGAATGTTCGCCGGGATATCCGTGAACATCATTGTCCGCCCCGGCGTTCACTTGGCCTGGGGTTCCTGGAAGCTTTTCGAACTTTCTGGGTCGCGCCTCAGCACGAATTGCGGGTACTCATGGACAAAGCGGGACACTAAATTCGGTTTTTTGGGGCGAGTTTGGCCGGCATCGACTTCCTGGCGCGTTTGCCCTCCTGATAACGCCGTCAACAGGAATCCAAATGTGAGTGGCAGCTTTGCGCCTCAGGCACGAATCCGTTTCGCGGGAGTGCCGCCTAATATCGATGAGGTCGATGATCGAGTCGATAAAGGCCGTGTGGATCGAGCGCTGCCGGTAGTCAGGTCAAGACTGAGTCGACGTTGAGTTTTGCAGGCGAACCCCGCCTCAAGTGAGGCCATGCCGAACGAGATGGCGAACAACCGGCGGAAACATCTGCTGGCCGATATATGATCCCATGTTCGTGTTCTCGAAGAGTGCTTCGGCAAGGGCGTTATCCTCGACCGCCGGAATTCCGGCCTGGCGCGCTTGAGCTGTTATCTCGTTAGCAACGCGCCCCTGACCCTTGGCGACAACCGTCGGCACCGGCGTTTCGCCCCTGATGTAACGCAACGCCACGGCCCGGTCGCCGGATACGAAGACGATAACCGCATTTTTCACGCCCAGCTTCGCCGGCCGTATCACCGCTTCGCGCCGCTGCCGCTGCTGTTCATGGCGTATCAAGGGGTCGCCTTCGAGATCCTTGTGTTCACGCTTATACTCGGTTGTTGTCATGCGCATGTCGCGAAGAAACAGCCAGCGTTGAATAGGGACGTCGATCACGCCGATGACGACGAAAGCCAGGCCGGCGGCGATTCCCAGCGGCGTCAGGACTGCTTGGATCACCGGCCCCAGGCATGACGGACCGCAACCCGGCGCATCGAATAGCGGCTGCAGCCATATGATCAGCACAAAGACGAAGAGGCATGCCAGTAGCACCAGTTTGATCAGGCCCTTGGCAAACTCGATGACGTTGCGGAGCGACAGGATCTTCTGCAGGCCCTTGGCTGGATTTATGTGGTCGAACTGCGGTTTGAGCGGCTCGAACGATAGGACTGGCCCGAACGTCCCCAGCATGCCGAAGACCGCGGTGAGAACGACAACGATGCCGACCAACGGCAGAGTGGCAAGTACCAGCAGCGAGAAGAATTGATGGATGGCGCGCAGGCTGACATCCCCGAACGAACCGCCGGTCACGGTCACGGTCTGCACCAGTTCCGAAAGGTGCCTGAAGAGCATCGGCCAGGAAAAATAGAGATATGCGAGCGCTGCGAAGAAAGTGAAGCCGGAGATAAGGTCGCGGCTCTGCGGAACCTGGCCTTTGCGGCGCGCGTCGCGCAGCTTCTTGTCGGATGCCGGTAGTTTCTTTTCCTCAGCTTCTTCGGCCATGTTGCAATCTTACCGCACTGTTGTGGTTCCAGTCCGCCCATGCGCTGTGTAAGGTGGCGCCGGGCTTGAATACGGAGAGGTGGATATGCGGTTGCATGTCGTATTCTTGCCTGTGGCCCTGGCCCTGGCGCTGTCCGCTTGCCAGACGGCCAAAACAGGCTCGATCGACGCGAAGGCCCAAGGTCCGTCCTCGCAGTCGGATCGGTTGATCAAGCTTGCCGACGATATCGATGCGCGCGGGGAAAGTGATACCGCGATAGCGCTCTATCAGCGTGCGGCAACGATACCGGACGCCAACGCGGGCGCGTTCGTCAAAACGGGCGACGCCTATATGCGGGCCGGATATCCGGCCGATGCGGCCAAGGCCTATCAGGCCGCGCTCGCAAAAGCTCCCAACGACGGGAAGGCGATGCTCGGCCTTGGCTCGGCGATGATAGAGGCTGGCGACATCGATGCCGGCATGCGCGCGCTCGCGCAGGCAGCGCCTCTGGTCAACACCAGCGCTGCCTATAACCGTCTGGGCGTGGCGCAGACATTCGCCGGCCAGACCGCCGAAGCGCAGACGACTTTCGCCCAGGCGTTGAAACTCGCTCCCGGCGATCTCGACGTGGAGACCAACATGGTATTGGCGGCAGCCCTTGAAGACAATTCCGCGGCGGCACTGCCGCTGGTGCAGAAGATTGCTGCCGCACCCAATGCGCAATTGCACCAGAAGCGCAATGTCGTGATGGTCTATGGACTTCTTGGCCAAGCCGATCAGGTCAAGGGGTCGCCGCCTATCGGTCTGACGACCAAGGAGGTGGCCATCTTGCTCGCGCGTGCCAGGACCATCCGTTCGAAGGGCAGCACGCAGGCCAAGGCCAAAGCGCTCGGCTCCATCCTGGGCTGAAGCAGTTCCATGAAAAGTGCGGAGCGGTTTTCGGTCCGGAATTGCGTTGAAACAACGAGATGAAGTGGCTCGCCGTTTCCGTGAAACTGTGACCTGTTCCAACGCGTCGGAGCGTAAGACCTGGGCCGATCTCGCACCAAGCTTGACGCCTGGAGCGGTGCTGCGGGCGAGGAGTTGGCAGAGGCTCACTCGACGGACTGCGTCGTCTGCGGCGTCGCCGGCGCAGTTGTGTTGGCTCCGCCTGTCGGAGCCTCCTCGCCATCGAGGTAACGACGGGCCGCGCGCGCCGTCGGCGCCGCAGGCGCGGCTCCCATGCGCCGGCCTTCGACCAGGTCGCGTTGGCTTTCGGCCATGCGCTGCAGATTATAGGCATTAGCGCAGCCGGACGGCAGGTGGAAGCCGACGCCGGAGACGATCGTCAGATTGGTTCTGGCGGCCGAATTGTCATCATCGGCCGGTTCGGCCAGGCATGCGTTGGGAGCCAGAACGGAGCCGCTGACGCCTTTCTCGGAGTCGTCGGTATCGGTCGAAACATAGCTGTAGCCGGGCGAGTAATCCTGCCGCTGTTGCGGACTGCTCATGCAGCCGGCCAGAAACAACGGCGGAAAAACGGAGCTGAAAGCGATGCGCAATATCATGGTCGTTTCTCGCTACTTGATGATCAGACCGGTCGATGACGCGTCGTTGGCGTGCTTGCGACTGAGACGCTTGGCAGCCGGGCGGTCGAGCGGCGTGGCGAGGCTGTCACGCACCGGTGCCACCAGATAGGGCGTGATCAAGATGACAAGTTCGGTTTCTTCGTGCTGGAACCGCTGCGACTGAAAAAGGGGCCCAAGCACGGGCACATCGCCGAGAACCGGAAATTTCTCCAGGTTGCGCGAGGTTCGCTGCTGGAAAAGGCCGGCGATCGCAAAGGTCTGACCGCTTGCCACCTCCACCGTGGTGTCGGCTCGTCGCACCACGAAGCTCGGCATGGCAAAGCCGTTGGCGCTTACGGAGCCGGAATCCGATAAAGAGCTGACCTCCGGCTGGACGTGCAGCGCGATGCGATTGCGGCCGATGAGCGTTGGGGTGAAACCGAGGGACACGCCGAAAGGCTTGTATTGAATGGTGGTGACGTCGGATCCCTGCGCGATAGGCACGGGAATCTCGCCACCAGCCAGAAAGTTCGCCGCCTGTCCGGTCACCGCGGTCAGGTTCGGCTCGGCCAGTATCTTGACGACGCCATTGCGTTGCAGGGCTTCGATGAGGACATCGAAATTGAGGCCGTGCGCCTGGTTGAGGCTCAGACCAAAATTCCCATCGCTGCCCGAAGGCACGCCATTGTCCTGGAACATGTTGAATTCGAAGCCGCCGCTCTTGTAGCCGACGGACCAGTCGACGCCGTATGACTGCAACTCCGTGCGCGAGACTTCGGCAAAGCGGACCCGGATGTTGACCTGCTGCGAGCCCTGCACGGTCATGTTGTTCAGCGGCGGCTGTTCTGGCGGCGAGAACGTTCTTGCGACATTGTCCAGATCCTTTGCCTCGTCGACGCCTCGTGCTTCGCCTGTGATGGCGATGCGGGTTCCGAAAATGTGCAGATTTGTCGCCGACTTCGGCTGCATTGCGTGCTTGGCCTCATTGGCGGGCGTGATGTCGGGCGTGACGCGGAATTGAGCGGTTGCCTCGATCCGCTCATCGGCCGTGACCGCAATGAGATTGGTGAGGCCGGGTTTGAGGCCAAAGACATAGACCAAACTTGGCGATACGACCTGCAGGTCCGCGATCGTTGTGTCCGCGACCAGCACGGATTCGACCGGCTCATTGAACCGCAGCAAGCGTCCTTGCCCGACCGGCAGATCGAGACTTGGCTTGCTCGGCAGCGGCGACGCTTTCTGCGCCGCCGCGCCTGCGATCGTGAACAACAAGGCCAGCAAAACGCCAGCCGTCGCGATCGCGAGCCAGCGCATATCCGTCCGCCCAGCTGCGGATCGGACGCTTGCCGCTGTATCGTGGATCGTCATGCCGTTCCTCTCCTGATTCCCCAGATGTCCTCATTCGTCCGGCCGCCGTCATGAGACTGTCTCCTGCGAGGCTTTCGCCTGAGCCGACGGCAGCGCGTGGGCGCGCCCGCCGGCTCTTCCGCTGCGGCCGGTGATCGTGGCCAGCGGCTGGACGTTGAATTCCTGCGCAAGTTCCTGGAAGGACAGGACCGGAAGCTCGATCGCATTGTGGGCGAGCAGGCTGCGCATGTGACGGCGCACGTCCATGGCTGCAAGGACGACCGGCGAGGCGTCGGTGGAATTGTGCGACAGGGCTCGCTCGACTTCGCTTACCAAGGCCTGCGCATCGTCGTCCGCGAGGTTCAGGAACGTGCCTGACGATGTGCTTTGCACCGCGTTTCGCAGAATATCCTCGGCGGAGCGTTGCAGCACATAGGCTGCGATGATGTTGTTGCGGCCGGCGGAACGGAAGCTGATCTGGCGCTTCAGGGACGTGCGGACATACTCCGTCAACAGGACAACGTCCTGTTCGCGTTGACCCCATTCGATCAGCGCTTCGAGGATGAGGCGCAGATTGCGGATCGGCACGTTTTCGCCGACAAGCCGGCGAAGCACTTCCGCGATTTTCTGCAGCGGCACGATCTCCTGCGCCTGTCGGACAAGATCCGCATAGTCCGGCTCCATGTCCGACAGAAGCCTGCGCGTCTCCTGGATCCCGACGAAATGTCCCGCATAGAGCCGGAGTGCATTTGCGGTCCATCTGGCCGCGGTTTCGGCGGGTGTGGCGAAAGCGAAGCCCGCTTCTTTCAGTATCGATATTTGGCTGTCATCGACCCACGCGAACCTGCGCTGGCCGGCGATTGAAGCAGCTTTTTCGTAAGTCAACTCGAGCAGATCGAGATGCGTTGGGTCGGCTTCGACGAGAACACGTCCGGCAGGGATTTCGGCGTCCAGGATGGGCGCGCCTTCCAGATCGATGCGGATGCTTCGCGGGGAGAGCATCTCGTCGGCCTGCATGCCGATGACCGGCACGTCGACACCGAGATCGCCGAAGAGTTCGCGGCGAACGCCGTCGGCAAGCGCAGCAAATTCGGGCTCTGGAACCGCCGCCGCGAGTTCGGCTCCGAAGCGCACGACGACGCGGTAGGAAGCAGTCAGCGTTCCGGTGGAGATAGCTGAAAGCGAAGCCGACTCACCGCGTTGTTCCTGCGCCGCGATCTGGCCGATGTCCTGGGGTTCGGAAACACCGGCGTCGCGGCGATTGATTGCATAGGCGCCCGCGCCGAAGCAGGCGCCAAGGGCCAGGAACACGATAAAGGGGAAACCTGGCACCATGGCAAGGCCAACCATGATCACCGCCGCGAGGGCCAGTGCTCGCGAGTCCCTGAGGAGCTGGCTGGTTATCTGCCGGCCAAGGTCGCCCGTTCCGTCCGCGCTGCCGACGCGAGTCACCATCGTGCCGGCGGCGATCGCGACCAGCAGCGCCGGGATCTGGGCCACCAGCCCGTCGCCCACGGTGAGCAACGAATAGGTCGCGGCCGCGTCCCCCAGCGACATGTCGTGCTGCAGCGTGCCGACGGCGAAACCGCCGATCAGGTTGACCAGGATGATGACTATGCCGGCAATGACATCGCCCTTGACGAATTTCATGGCGCCGTCCATCGCGCCGAACAGCTGGCTCTCGCGCTCCAGCTGCTGGCGCAGGCGGCGTGCTTCAGCTTGATCGATATCGCCGTTGCGCAGCTCGGCATCGATGCTCATCTGCTTGCCCGGCAGCGCATCGAGCGTGAAGCGCGCGGCCACTTCGGCGACGCGTTCCGCACCCCTCGCTACCACGATGAATTGCGCGACTGTGATAATCAGGAAGATAACGAGGCCGACCGCGATGCTGCCGCCGACGACGAAGGTGCCGAAGGCGGTGATGATCTTGCCGGCGTCGGCCTGCAGCAGGATCAACCGAGTTGTCGTGATCGTGATCGCCAGCCGGAACAAGGTGGCGATGAGGATGACCGACGGCAACGACGAAAACTGAAGCGGGTGAGAAACGTAAAACGACGCCAGTAGGATGAGCACGCTAATGGCGATATTTGCGGTGATGAGGAAGTCAACGAGAAAGGTCGGCAGGGGAATGAGCATCATCACCACTGCAACCAGCATCAGGACGGCGATGATCAGGTCGCTGCGGCGTGACAGCCTGGCAAGGAATTGCAGAAGTCGCTCCGACGCGGTCATCAGGCAGCCCGATGCGACAGGAAGCTGAGCAACGCGCTGTGCGCCTCGCTTTTGCGCCCGGCAACGAGCAGGGCCCGACTCTTCAGCAGTGCAAGCACCGGGTGGTCCATTCCTTCCAAAGTCTCCAGCCTGGCAATCGTCGAAAGCGCCTTTTCGGCCTCGCCATCCAGTATGAGCAGGTGCGCCAGTGTCCTGAGAACGCCGGCATTTCCCGGCGAGAGCTGCGCGGCGATAAGCAGGTACGCCGCGCCCCGCTTGGCCTGCCCATGACAACCGTGGAGATAGCCCAGGACATGCAGCAGATGGACGGTGTCATGCGGGTCTGTCAGATTTCGATTCCTTCCTGCATGCGGCCAAGCAGGTCGCGATGACGTTCGATTTCATCCTCGATCAGCGTTCTGGCGAGCGTCTTGAGTTGCTCGCCGCCCTCAAGGTCTGGGACCAGGTTCGCTATGAAATGCTGCAGAATAGGCACCGAGCGGCGCAAGATGGCCGGCTCCGGAATGGCGGGCATGACGAAGTTGCTGAGTATTTCATCCAGCGATTCGCCGGCGGCCTCTCCAGAGGCCTGGAATTCCGCCGTCTCAGGCCTCTCGGCGGCAGCGGCCGATTTCGTCCCCGGAGCACCCTTCGCGGCTTTGTCGGCGCCATTCATCCGTCGCCGGCTGATCGTTTGACCGCGCACGCCTTCGGCCTGATGCACGTCGCGGCCGGCAGTCTCCATCCTCGCCGAATCGAGGCGCGGCCCTTCGAGCCGGCGGTTCACGGATATTTCAGCGCGACCGTGGCGCCGCCCTTGGTCAGCAGAAGTTCCGTCTCGCCGATATGTTTGATGGTCCAGCCGTCATCGGTGAATGCGCCTTCGTGATAGCGTGCGCCGTCGGCTGCGATGACGTAGGGCCGGTCGCCATACCAGATCGCCTGCAGCATCAGGCGCGGCGCCTGCACTGCGTTGCCGGTCATGACGTTGGACACGAGAGTAACTTGACCGCCGAAGGTCTGGTCGAACCAGGATTGGGTCTCGGTCCAGACGCCGCTCTTGTCATCTGGGATCACGCCGGAAACCACGAGGCGCCCGGGCGATCGCTGGACGGTGACGGTGCTTATGCCGGACTGATCGAGACGTTGTTTGAGCTGGCTTTCCGCATCGGCGACTGTTTGAATCTGCGCCGGCGATGAATCGTCCAGCACTTCCTGCCCGCGCTCACCGGCGAATGCCATTCTGACCGGTTGATCGTCCCGAGAAGATGCCTGTGAGCCAATGTCTGACTTGGCGAGCGAGAACCCGTTGGCAGCGACAGAAACGGCAAAAACGGCAAGGAGAACGCTGCCGGCAACCAACATGGAGCGGTTGCCGAGCGACCACCGGCTCGATGGGCGTTCCGGATTGACCAGCCGGATTCGGGCGTCGCCGATACCGATGACGAACGGCAACCTGCAGCGACTGCCCTGTCCTTGACGAATGATTTCGCCTGTGAGGAGTGCAACATCGCCGCCAACGGCTTCGATTTCAAACTGGTTGCCCTTGCGCCGCAGCCTGGCGTGGATTGGAGCGATGCCGGCATCCCTGAGGACGATGTCAGATCCGGTGCTGGAGCCGATCGTATACAGCGCCTCAACCAGACTGAGTTCAGCGCCGGCATGAAAACCGTGGGTTACGCTGAGCGCGATGGACTGTGCGGATGACGGCGACGGGGCGATAATCGATCGCAGCCGACGCGCCGGCACAGCGTCCAGATATCTGCCGATAGGACTAGCGGTCATGCCACTTCATCTCCCGCCGATGGCGATTTCAAATGCAGCCGGACGATGGGCTTCCGCCATGCAACTGCGCCGCCGGTTGCTGTCGGCGGCGCATAGATTTGAGCATGCTTCGCGTCAGGCCTTCTCAGCCGACTCGCCGAGCGTCTTGGCGGTGCTCATCAGCATGTCATGCTGTGATTTCGCGATATCTTTCGTGATCTCCAGGTTAAACATGCGTTCCTGTTGCTTGATCATCTTGTCCAGGTTTTGTTCCGGTGACCCTGCAGAACCGGATGTAATGGGAGGGGTGGCAGCCATCATTGTCTCCTTGAGGGGCTGTTCAGGTTGCAAGCCCAGGCTCGTGCATGCGGTCCAGGACCTTGCAGTCGCAATCTAGGGCAGGGCGATCGAAAATGAAAGTCCGTTTGGAATATGTGAGCCATTTTTGTTCCAACTGTTGCGTTCGAGGCGTTCGCGGAGTAGCCTGAGCGATGGGGTGAATGGGGTGATTGGGAATGGAAAAAGGTCCTTTGGCGGAGCTGTTGGCCGAACGGTTTGAGACTATGCCGCCGCAACTGCGGATCGCGGCGCGTTTTGTGCTGGATCATCCCAAGGATGTGGCGCTGATGTCGATGCGCGAGCAGGCCCAGCAGGCCGGTGTTTCGCACAGTACGATGATGCGATTGGCGCGGTGGCTCGGCCTTGAAGGCTATGAGGACATGCGCAGCCTTTATGCGCGCGCGCTGCGCGAGACGACAGGAGGATTGCCGGCACGACAGGGCATCGAACGGGACGGCGGTTCGGGATTCTCGACGGTCGGCGTCGTTGCCGACGCCCTCGCCGCGCAGGTCTCAAGTCTTGGCGAATACGGTAGCGCCATGCAATTCATCGCAGCCGCCGACCTCGTTGCGGGATCGCGCAATCTTTTCGGCCTCGGCCTACGCTCGGCTTATCCGGTCACGAGCCATTTCGTTGACATCATGTCGTTCGCAGATAGCGGCGGCCGCAAGGTGATGCTGGTCGGCGAGATGGCCGGACAAGGTCTGGAGGCCCTTCAGCACGCGGGACGCGGCGACGTGCTCCTTGCCGTCGGCATGTCGCCGTACGAGCGCACGACGATAGAGGTGGCGCGCCAGTCGGCCCGGCAGGGCGTCGGCGTGGTGGCGATCACCGACAGCAGCGTGTCGCCGCTGACCCGGATTGCGCGGGAAGCGATCATCGTCACCTCCAATTCGCAATCATTCTTCCGAAGCATGGCGCCGGCATTCGCCGCCGTCGAAATCCTGGCGGCGCTGACGGCGGCGCGCTCCGGAATGGATGCCGCGGAGCGCGTGAAACAGTCGGAAGAACAGCTTGCTGCTTTCGGCATCTATTGGAAGCCCCCTCGATAATAGCGGAAGGCTGCGATCGGGGCGGGTGTGACGGCGGCCGGGCTGCCGGCAACAGTGATTTCCGGAGGTCGTCCAGATGGTTCGCCCGATAACGCTCACCAAGCCGCCCCTCCAGACACAGAAGGTCAATGCCAACGCGGATGCCGCCCAGGTAGCACGGCTGGAGGCGCAGGCGGCGGCACTGCGCGATCAGATCAGGCTCGCCAACAGAATGGGCGAGCGCGATTGGGCGGCACAGGCTCGCCAGGAACTGGCGCATGTAAACACGCAATTGAGTTCCCTTCAGCCGAAGCCGGCAACGGCACCGGCACCGGCGACACCGGGCGTCAATGTTGCGAACGCCGGCAATGGCACATCCGGCAATGGCACGACGGTGACGCCGGCACTCTACGTGAACACCAATCTCGCGACGCCGGCCGTGACTCTGGTGGACCTCGATGGGAGTCCGACCAGGGACGATCCCGCAGCAGCAAACACCGCCCGCGATATCGTCAACGACGTCACCGGAGGCAAAAGCATCGACCAGATCGCGTCTGACCGCCATATGACACGCGAGCAGGTTATCGCCGCGCTCAGGTCCGGCGGGATGACCGTGTCGGATGGAAGCGCGCCGAACGGCGACACGCAGACGACGAAAATCACGGATGCCAGCGGCCGCACCGTCACGCAGTTTTATGATTACCAGCACGACAGCTATTATGCGACCGTCCAGGAACAGCCCGGCGGCGCGACGACCACCTCGCCGGTCCGGGATGGGCTCGGACGCAAGGAAACCACCAGCTACAATTCAGACACCGGCGCCCTAACGACGCGCTATGAGGACGACCTCGGGACCGGAACCGTTACCGAGCGGACGTCGCTGCCCAATGGAGCGTCGGTGGAAACCGTGACGCCGGGCGCCGGTCCTTCTCTTCCCGTGACCACGGTCACAGGTCCGGACGGCCGCAAAACCATATTGGCGCCCGCCCAGGATCCAGGCGGATCCGACACGCCGAACATCAGGCAAGGCCTTGCCGACGGAAAAAGCATCGACCAGATCGCAAAGGAAAATGGCCTCACCGACCAACAGGTGATCGCCGAGATTGAAGGCGCCGGCTATCAGGTCAAGGCCACCGACAGCAGCGACGCGCAGTCGGTCGAGATCGTCGATCCGCGCAGCGGCGACAAGACCGTCTACTCCCACGACTATCAGCACGACGTACGCACCGTCACCACCACGGCTGACGGCAAGCAAACCTCGCAATCCGTCGATGGTAACGGAACCGAGACCAAGACCGTCACCGACAAGGACGGCCGGGTGACGACGACGATCACCGAGAAGATCAATGGCGGCAAGCCTGTCGAATACGAGGTCAAGGCGGGCGACAACCTGACCCTTATCGCGCAGCAATATGGCGTGACGCTGGATGATCTCAGGCGCGCGAATCCGGAGCTTTTCAGCTCGCACCGCGATCCGGACATCATCGACACCGGAGAAAAGGTCACCATCGATAACGGTACGCGCACGACCGTGAAGGTTACCTTCAACGGCTATACCCTGACCACCAAGCCCGATGGCAGCTCGACGTTGCACAACAACACCACCGGCACCGACCTGCAGATCGAGGCAGGAAGCACGGAGGAATCGCTGGCCAAGACACTGCTGGCGGCAAACCCCAACAGCAGCGATGCCAAGGAGGCAAAAGAAAGCCAGGTCGTGAAGACCTTCGTCGAGGGGTTGTTGGCCGGGGAGACCTTGCCCAGCCTGATCGCCGCCGCGCAAAAAGCCGGACATGACAAACAGGACCTGATCGACAAATACCACCTGGGTAAGCCCGTCACGCCCAAGCTTGACGGACAGAACAGGGTTGTCGATCCACTCGGCGATCCACCGCAGGGCAACGCGCCCTCCGGCGGAAAGTGGATGCCGATGAAGATGGACGGCGTCTGGACCTGGGTCGATCCCCAGGTTGCTCAGGCCATCATCGACGAGAACATCGCGCTGTCGCGCGTCACCGAGACGCGGGCTCTGGCGGGCCAGGAGCAGGAGCAGCTCAACGTCGATATGCTCGATCCCGCCTACAAGGATGGCGTCGGTGGCGCGCAGACCATCCTGAATAAGGCGTTGGCGCCGCACGGCCTGCAATGGAACGCTCAGAAACCGAAAGGCACGCTTGCCGATGCGCGCGAGCGGCTGACCAAGGCCAACACCTTGCTGCAGAACGCGCGGGATGCCCGCGGCGAATATGAGAACGCCGGGCGCGTCCTTAAGGACGCCATCGCCGGGCAGGGTCCGCTAACCCCGCTGGGCGATCCGAACGCGCCGGCAGTCAGCGCGCGGGGCACTCCCGACCTTCATCCGCAACGCGATCAAAGCGTCGCCGACCACTCTGCCGTCGACAAGCTGTTTTCCGAGGTCGGCCTGCATCTGAGCAAGGGCGACAAGCTCACCGTCGACTTCCTGGTAGGGCAGGCCGAGCTCAACGGCGTTCCCAAGGACTCGAAGGAATACAAGGAGCTCACGAGCCTACAGACGACGGCAGGCAGCCAACTCGAACTGGCTCAGGCCTACCAGAACTATTTCGACGCCCATGCCGACGCAACCAAGGTCAATGCGCGGCAGACGGATCTCGAGCAGAAGCTGTCCAACGAGTATCTTGGCGAGCAGAAGTTTAATTTTGACGAGAAGTACAATCGCATCAGCGGCGATTACCTCGGGCACTACAAGAGCTCGACACTGGAGATCCGTGACGGCCAGCTCTGGGTGGTCAACCATTTCGACGAGGGAACCACCGAACAGCAGCTGACCTACAGCCTGACCGACAAGAATGTCCGGGACGAATATCGCGATCGCCAACTCAACAAGGACTGGCAGACGCTTCTGGCCGGCTACGATGCCAACGCAAAAGTCTGCACGGCAAATGGTCTGCAATCGGTAAAGGCCAGCGAGGAACAGGCGGCAAAGAGCCTGAACGACGTCCTCGACAAGCAACTCGGCAACAGCATTGCCGACCTCAAGACCCAACTGCCGACGCTGCAGACCAATTTCGACAATGCGCTGACGAACCACAAACCAGGAACGGTCGATGCTCCCGCGGGCACGCTACCCGATGGCGCGCAGCCGGTCGAGATCGATGTCGGCGGGCAGAAGATCAAGGTGGCGCCCGACGTTGCCCAAAACTACGCCAAGACGGGGATCGATGCGCTGACCAAGGGCGGGAAGGCGGTTTGGATCGATCTTGACACGGAAGATGACGATACCAGCGGCCGCTGGGTCGACCCCGAAGTCGCGGTCGCCAGGCTCAAGCTGGGTGCCGTCAGGCTTCAGATATCGCAGGCCGAGGATCTGCGCAGGGTGGTGCAAGGCTTCAGCGACTATCACGAGCTTCGGCTCAGCGAGCCTTCGCTGCTGGTGGATGACAACACCACGGTCGACAAGACCTATCTGGACAAGCATGAGCCGCAGGCGCTCGACGGCATGTATCAGCCGAGGTTCCAGCAGTTGCTCGCCAACGGCTACGACAACGAGTTCAGGCAACAGCCGGGCGCGGCCCTTGATGAAACGGTCGCCAAGAAGCTCGGCCTGGACAGTTCGACCGATGATGGGCGCGACGCGATAGACAATGTGACGGACGAGATCCGCGATATCGGCGGCAACAATCCGTATGTGCGCAGCGTGCCGATCTTCTATGTCGACGACCAGGTCGGAACGCAGCAGGTTACTCTCTTTGCGGTGCGCGACGGGGACGGCAACACCCGATATGTCGATGCCACTGGCAAGAAGTTCGATGACCTTGGTGATTTCCAGGACAACAACAGTCAGTTTGGCGAGAACGGCAAGCTTGTCGTTCCCAAAAACCTGGAGATGAAGGCCGGCGCCGACGGCAAGATCGCGCTTGAGGTGGTGAAAGCGCGAAACGTCTCGGTCTGGGATAAGGTCGTCGATCCGCTGGTTGGCATCGGTACCGGCATTGCCACCATCCTGTCATTCACGCCAGCGGCGCCGGTCGCCGCGCCGCTGGCCTATACGGGCGCGGCCTATCTCGGAGCCAGAGCCGTTATAAACGAGGCCAACCACCTGGATCACGGTGGCGAGTGGTACGACACCGAATCGCTCACGAATATCGCAAGCGCCGCGACAACAGTTCTGCCCGTGGCCTCCAGCGGCCTGCGCACCATCGGCATGGCGGCGAAGAGCGAGTCATTGCTGGCAGGCCTTGCTGCCAGCCCCCGCGCCTTCGCCGGAAGCATAGGCGCGACACGGTCGAACTGGGCGTTGGCGTCAGAAACCCGCACCTACATGCAATCGACCGCCAAACTGAACAAGACGGCGTGGGGGCTGGACGTCGGCTCGGTGATTGTCGGCACACCTTTGCTGGCGACATCCGGGTACGATCTCGCCGCCAACGGGGACCAGATGAACGGTCTCCAGCTTGCCAACGCGCTGACGGGTCTTGGCACTGGCGTCACCGGCACGGGGCTCGGCATCCACGGTCTGCGCACCATGCGGCCAGGAACGGGAACACAGGCGAGCTCCAACGGCCCCGGCGCCAACCCGCCGCCGGGCAATGGCGGTCCGCATCAGCAGCCGCCCGGCGGCAAGGGACCGAGGCAGTCGCCGCCGGCGCTTGGCCCCGGCTCCTCCGGGCGCCCGATGAATATCTATGAAATGGGCGCCGATGGCGTTTACCGGCCGACGGGAGAGCAGGTCTTCCATGACCCCAGCCACCTGGTGATCCCGGGAGAAGCGATCAAGGGCGATGACGCCGGCGGCAATGATCCGACGGTACTGACGGGCCGCGATTCTGATGGCTCGACTGCCCAGGGCACACCGCATCCCGCTGATGGCGACTCCATCGTGGTGCCGGGTGAGCCGACAGGAAAAGACGGACCGGTACGCCTGGTCTGGGATCCGCAGACACGCAGCTTTGCCGGCATGCCCGAACGCGACACGAGCGGCTACGTCTACACCAGCGGCAAGGATCCGAAGACGTCCTCGGCCTATCTCGACGGCCTGAGCGCCGAGCAGCTGGTGGCTCGCTACGAGCAGGAGAAAAGCTATTATTCCAGCGCCGAGATGGCCGAGCGCTACGGCCCGGACGGCGTCCAGGTTCCACGCACGCCGCTTCGTGACGTACTGCCGGACTTCCGCGCCGGCCTCACCTTCCGGGTCCGGTTGAACACCGGCGACGCATTCGGGATAGGCTCGCCGACAATTGCGGCCGTTGGCTTCGGTGTCGGAACCAAGACCGATTTCGGCATGATCGGGTGGTCGATCGTCGACAGCGTCAGCCAACGCAGCCTGACGCCGTTCAAGGACGCGCTCGGCACCCAGGGCGTCGTATCCTACCGGGCACGCGAATACAGGAATATCACAAGCCTCCAGGCCGGCGTGTGGCCGGTGTCCAACCAGACGGCCTTCCCGGTTCGCAGCAGCGATCTGTCGGCGGCGGCGAGCAAGGCGATATTCCACGATGCCAGCGGCTATGAGGCCAATCCGGTCGATGCCGCTATCGTCGGGGTGACACCCGACGGCGAAGGCACTGTGATCGAGATGATCTACAAGCCTTCGCTGACTGGCAAGGAGGCTACCCTCGCGCCCGGCCAGCATGATTTCTTTGGGGTGCCGGCGGAAAACAGCTCCGGCCATGTCACGCTGCAAGGCGCGCTTCCGTTCGATCGTGTCATGACCGAGACCAAGGCCGGCATACGCCTGCCGATCGTAGCCAATCACGTCGCGGCGGTGGGCGAGATGCCACGCGTCGGCTTCGAGAGGCGCCCGGAACTGTCTGTCAAGGACACGTTGCAGCCGGGCGACATAGTGTCGACGCAGGCATTCGACCAGATCCAGTCCGCGCTCGGCTCGACAAGCCTGAAGATCCAGTTCGCGGTCAAGGACCCGGCGAAGGCGTCCGAACTGATCGCAGCCATCGGCCAGGGCGATGGCATCCGCTCGATCCGTGACCTCGTCAAGGCCGGTCAGATCGATCCGTCGAACACGGTTTCTCTGGTCGATGAGCCGACGCTGAGCGGATTGCGTCTTTCGGCAGTGCCGGGCAAGGCGGCCAGGGCAGACATCGTTTTGCTGACCGGCGAGAAGGCTCGCGTTGTAAATCCCGAGGCGATGCTGGTCGACGTCATCTTCAACGATCACAACAACCTGCCGGGCGTGCTGGGTTTCAATCCCGACCGGATGGTCACGTCCGCGACCTACAAGGTGAAATCGACAGTACAATCATGGCTTCCGGCACGCTTCCAACCCGACGGACCGCCTCAGTCCCGGTACATGCCGAGCGCCGGCAACATCTACAAGAACCTCTACGGTTCGCATGGCAGCCCGGCCACGCGCTACACGGTTTCACTGTCGACGCATCCTCTGCCCGCGGGTGCGCTGACTTTCAGCGCCGAGGTGAGGGTCCAGTACAAGTCCAAGGCGGCCAGCATGGCTCCTTCGATCGCCAAGAACGAAACCGCGACACTGACCTTCGATCGCGCCGACGGGCAAACCGAGGAACTGACGGTCCCGGCCTGGCTTGCCCATGCCGTGGAAACCTCGCATGACGGCGCGGCGACAGGCATCCCGAAGGGCGGCAAAGCCTCCCTGGAGCAGTTCCTCGGCGGACTGGAAAAAAACGCAAGACCTGATCAGCGCACCGCGATCGAGCAGTTCCGGACGGAATTCGGCCCGTCGATCGTCGATGGCGGCTTCATGCGCCAGAACGTCGCCGACGGTGTGCTGACGTTCCTCTCCTCGCAGGTGGGCAGCCGCCGAAACGGCCCGATTCAGATCAGGGACGAGCACGGGCAGTCCGTGACGGCAACCCGTTATGGACCGCTGCCGAAGAGCGCGGAGAATGTCTATGTGCCACCCGCCGACGGACCACCGGCGCGTGGCGACGAACCGGAGTTGATGCACAAGTCGCATATTTTGTTCCGCGATCCGGAGACCGGAGAAGCATACGTCCTGCCATGGATGCGCGGCGCCTCCGAGGACCATGTTCCGGGCAGTCGGCCGGAGGGCGAGGCCGTGTCGCCGGCGGCAACGCCGGTCAGGAAGGCGATCGAGACGGCGCCTCCAACGACCTATTCGCTGCAACAGGTCCGCAACATGCGGCAGCCCGAGAAATGGAAGGCCGGCGAGATCTATACGCGCGAACTCAATGGGTCGCCTGGAGAAGCGCATTTTCCGGTCGATGCCAACCCGGGTGGAGCCCACCCCGTCTCAGGCGCGGGTGGCCGGTATGTGGATGCGCCCGTCTTCAAGAGCGACGACGTGATCGAAGCCATCGAGGTCAAGACCTACCATCGCTGGACGACGATCAACGGTGTCGCGCAGATGCGCGAAGTGCCGCTCACGCCGAAATTGCAGGAGCAGATCAACAAGGATGTGGCGCTGCGGGATGAGAACCCGGGCTATCAACCGCGCTGGGTTTTCCTTGACGCGCCGCCTTCGCCCGAGTTGCAAGGGGCGCTCGATGATGCCGGGATCGTCGGCAACATCTTCGGACACAACAAACCTGCCGCTGCAACTTCACCATCCCAGTCCGCGGCGACCAAAAGCAGTTCGGGCCGAACTATCCAGCTCGAAGACGAGAGCGGCAAGGTGATCACGGCGGCGATGCTGGGCACCGAGCCAAGGGGACCGGAACGGGTCTATGTTCCGCCTTCCGACGGTCCACGGGCGTGGGGCGACGCCCCGGAGCTAGCGGACAAGACGCACATACTGGTGTACGACCCCAGTACGGGCGAAGCTGTGGTGCTGCCCTGGATACGCGGTGCTTCCGACGAACACGTGCCGGGAAGCCTGGATCGTCCGGAAGAGGGCGATCAGCCCGCTGGTGTAGACGAGGGAGCAAGCAATGTCGGCCGACCGTTGCGCGGCAATGTCGGCCCCTATGTTTTCCGCGCCGACACGCGCTCGCCGGGCGAGATCAGGGACGCGGGAGGCTTCTCGCCGCCGCTGCCGACAGGGATCTGGGTGGACAACCCGCAAGGCATCGCGCTGAGCAATTATGTCATGGGCAATACCCATGGCCGTTTCGTTGGCACGAGCCAGTCGGTCTCAGGGGCGAAGGCCTTCGTCTCGGAGGAGTCGCGGGCCGCGCGCCAGCAAGGCTACACCTATCTCTACACATTGAATCCGAGCCGGCCGCGCCTCCACGTACCGACCGAGTTCGAGGCGATGGGCCGGCCTGTCGGCGACAGGATGGCCCGTGTCGACGAGACCGCAGTCGACGGCAGCATACCGTGGGGCGAGGTCCATGGTTGGCGGATGATGGGCCCAGACGGCACCTTCGTCAGCGGATTTACCCGCAACGAGGATGCCGTTGCTCCAGGCGCATTGACGCCGAAACGCCCGCAGATCATCTTGCGGCCAGCCGACGAATTCTGGGATGTCGGCGCTCCGACGGAGGCGCCGGTAACCGAAGCGGTGGTCGACGAGACGCCATCCGTGACGGCCAACGAAACGCCGCAGGTGGTGGACACTTCGGCCGACACGTCCTCGCCGAGCGTCACTTGGCCGCCCGCGTCCGACGACGGCAGGGCGGTTTTTGACCCGGCAAGCGGAAGGATCGTCAGCCTTGAGCTTCCGGCGAGTTCCGCAGCGCAACCGGGACATGCCCAACCGGTACGGGCGCCGACCGGGCTGGAAGTCAGGGCATTTTCCACCGATCAGATTTCAGGGCTGACCGGCGCGCAGTTGCACGCCATCAAGCCGGAGCACATCGCCAAGCTGACGCCCGAGCAGGTTGCCACACTGAGCCCAGAGCAGATCGGGCAACTGACGATTGATCAACTTGCGGCGCTGCGGCCGAAGCAGTTGCGGGCGCTGAGCAGCGAACAGCTCCAGGCGATCAGGCCAAGCAGATTACAGGCCATTGCGCCTGGCCGCATCAGCGGCTTGCGACCGGATCAGGTTGCCGCCTTCTCGCCCGAGCAGCTCGCTGCCTTGACCTTGGAGCAAGTGCGCAAGCTGACGCCTGACCAGATCGCCAAGCTCAGCGATGAGCAGCGCAACGCCTTTACGTCGGAACAGTTCGCGGCCATGAGACCTGCCCAGTTCGGCCATCTCGATGGGACGCAGTTCGCGGCGTTCAATCCCGACCTTGTCGCGGCACGCAATCCCGCGACAACGGCAAAGCTGTCGCCGGACCATATATCGGCGCTGACGCGTGAGCAGCTAGGGACCCTGACCGTTCATCAGATCGAGGCGCTGACCAGGCAACAGATCGGCGCCCTGACGCCGAAGCAGCTTGGCGAACTGAGCCCCGGCCAGTTGCGCAAGTTCACGCCCACGCAGTTTACCTGGATGTCGACGGAGCAGACGAATGCGCTTTCCGTGCTGCAGGTGACAACCTTTCGGGCTACCCATAAAAAGGCGCTGACGCCGGATCAGGCGGCCGGCGTCGATCTGGCGCTGAGCCACACCAGGATGCGCGAAAACGCTCAGGCTCTCGCCACCTTTGGCGGCATGTCGACCACATCCTACGTGCTGTGGAGCTCGTTGCCTCCGACCTGGACCGCCACCGCCGGAGCGGTTGCGTTTGGCGTGCGGGGCTTCGTGTTCGGCACGCAGGCGATCTTTCCCAACGCGACGGCAAGCCACAGGCCGTTCGGGCGGTTCCTCAATGCGCTTGGCGGCGCCACGTTCATTGCCGCGGCGCCAGGGGCCGCGACCGGAATGGTCCAGGGCAAGGATCTTGTCGTCAACAGCACGTTCTCGCTCGGCAACGTCGTCTATGGCACGAAGTCAATGCTGCAGTCGTTCACCGGCAGGCCGGTGATCCGGAACCTGGCCGAGCATCTGGCTGGCCCCGGTTATGTGCTCGGCTGCGCTGTCTATACACTTCACTCCTGGCCGGCGCCGATCGCCACGGTCGCCGGCACCATGTTCACGTTCGGCTGCGCGGAGTTCTGGGCGTCGGCGATAAGGACGGACCGGATGAACCGCCGTTCGGTGCCGCGAACCGATGCCGATATCGCGGCCGCTGCGAAGTCCGACAAGAAATGGGCTGCATGGGATCGCTGGACGCTGGGCATCACTTTCGGCATCGGAATGCTTCTCTTCTCACTGGACTCGCTGCTCGCCCAACCTTGGGACCCCAAGACGGTCGCCCCGCCCGATCCGAACAAGCCGGATGGCGATGCGTCCTCCCAGCAGCCCGACGATCACCCGGATGTCCCAGACGAACCGAAGACCCCGCCCGAACATTTCCCGCAACTTGTGGTGTCGGCGGACGATGGCCTGAATTTGCGGAGCCAGCCCGAGGGCGACGCCGCCGTGGTGACGGTGCTGCGACCCGGCTCATTCGTCGAACAGACCGCGAGGCCTTCGACCGACCCGTCGGGAAAGGCCTGGATAGCCGTCGAAGGTTTCGGAACGGATGGCAAAATGCACAGCGGCTGGGCTTCCGGCAACTATGTCGAGGTTCATCCCGAAGGCAGCAGCAATCCGCAGGGCCGCACGAACCCGACACTGGAGCAGGACGGCTATCAGTGGGTCGAGGTCAGGAACGGTGACAGCATCCGCCTGATCGCCAAGGCGCATTCAGCCGATGTTGCCGATACGGTGGTGCTGAACATGGATCATATTCTAAGCCCGGATATGATTTTCTCCGGCGACCGCATCTACCTGCCGATTGCGGCGGTTGGCTGAGACGGCGCGGGTTCTAATCGGCAGGTTGGGCCTTGCCGATTCTTGCGGCGAATGCATGTGCGATGCAGCCGGCCAGCTTTGCCGCACGCTCCGCTATCGGATTGGACGGTTCGGAGGAGTATGAAGCGGTGAACCGCAGGTCGGAGGGATGCCATTCGCAATCGACGATGCGCAGCGAGCCGCTGGCAGTATGATCCTGAACGACTTCCCTGGGGAGGGAGGCGATACCGATCCCGTTCAGCGTCATCGTGATGGAGGCGGCCAGCGAATTGGCCGGAAAGATACGCGGCGTCGCTTCAAGCTCGCCGGTCAGCTTGCGGTAAAGTTCGCTGTAGGGTCTCGTCGTGCGCGCATAGCTGATAATCGGAAATTGCATCAGGTCGCTTAGCGTCAGCTTGCCTCGATTGGGCAATTTCAAGGACGGCGAGCAGACCCATACGAGCGGAAAGGAGGGCAGCTCCATATTCTCGATGCTGTATTCCTGAATGGGGCCCATCAGCACCGCAAGATCAAGCCGGTGGGACATGAGCTCATTGCGCAGCGTCGTCGTCGTGTCGACGACGATGTCGGTATCGACGAGCGGATAGTTCGCCTGCAATTCCTTAAGGAAATCCGCCAGCCAGGTGTGCACGATGGTCTCGGCAACCCCGAGCCTGAGCACGCCCGCTGTTTCCGAAAGGGAGCTTGCGGTCAATTGCAGCCGTTCGGCGACACGCAGGACCCGCTGCGCCGGCGGCAGCAGCCTTTGTCCCTCGGCGGTCAGCCTTACGGTGCTGCTCTGCCTTTCGAACAGCTTGGCGCCGAGCGCTTCTTCCAGACTGGCTATCCGGGTCGATACCGCCGGCTGCGTTGTGTTCAAGCGTTCCGCAGCCTTTCGGAAGCTTCCGAAAGTCGCCACCAGGAGAAAGGTTTCAAGCTGCTTGATGTTGAAAGGGATCACGATTCAATGCCGGACAATAATCTGGGCGCCGATCTTCACTCGGTCATATAGGTCGATAACGTCTTCATTGGTCATTCGAATGCAACCGGAGGAATTGGCCTGCCCGACGGTCCATGGCTGATTGGTGCCATGAACGCGATAAAGCGTGTTGCCGATGTAGAGCGCGCGTGCGCCCAGCGGGTTGTTCGGTCCTCCTGCGACGCGCGCCGGCAGCAAATGGCCCTTCGATGCTTCCCTGAACCGCATGTCGGCCGGTGGTCGCCAATCCGGCCAGTCCTTCTTGCTCGAAATCGTGTCGCGACCGGACCATTCCAGACCCTCCTTGCCGACGCCGACCGCATATCGCAGCGCCTTGCCGTTTCCCAATATGTAATAGAGACGCCGCTCCCTGGTGTTGATCACGATTGATCCCTTCGGTTGCGTCTCAGCGAAATCGACGATCTCCCTCGGTATTGCCGACCATGCCGGCCGTATTTCGCCATCCGAGGCCTGGCCGGGGGCGGATGGCGAGACAAGCACATTTCGGGCTTGATCGTAGCTCCAGCTTCTCGGGTCGTAGCCGCTGTTCGATTGACCTTGCGCCGGCGCCATCGCGGCAGTCAACGTGGCAGCGACCAGAACCGATTCACCCAAGCCCTTGCCGAGCCGCTCCCCGATCAGGGGCCATTGCCAAGCAATGCCGGTCGGACCATTCAGGCTCAAGAGCAGGTTCTTGCGTGCCGCCACCTGGGCTGATCCCTTCAAATCCGAGCAACAAACCGGCGACCGCGAGCCTTCGCTGCCCGATTCCAGCCCGCACCATATCGCTTTGCTCACTGACCGCAACATTTGGAACTAACTACGTGAGTTCAATCCAATTGGACTTCCATTTTAGCGACGCACGCGATAGGGTGAAATTGGCGGGTAACCCATGAGACGGGCGACGCGGGCTAGCTCCGCGCGTCCGTGATAGGATCAATTTTGACGGGTCGCGTTACCTGCCTCGTGGACCGGTTATCGGGAGCCAACGCTGCCTTCATGGCTGGTGTGATCCTGCTGTTCACGCTTGCTGCTTCGCAGGCGAACGCCGCCGAGCCGCGCTGGCCCGCGGGCCCCTACAAATATATCACCATCGACCAGTCGGTGACGGATGCGCTCGCCGAGCTTGGCCGCAACATGCGGGTGCCGATGCGCGTCAGCAAGCTCGTTAAGGGACGTTTGAGCGCCGGTATGCAAGTTGGAACGGCGCGCGAATTTCTGGAAGATATTTGCAATCGATACGGTCTGGTCTGGCATTTCGACGGTATCGTCATGAACGTCGCCACCGAAGCTGAAATCCAGACCGAACTGATCCCGCTCGATGCCAACACGGTCGCTGGCGCGGAAGATCGGCTTTCGCGGCTGGGCGTCATCGATCCGAGGTTTCCGACCAAGGTCTCCAGGCAAGATGACGTCGTCTCGGTGTCGGGGCCGCCCTCCTACATCGAACTGGTCAGGAAAACGCTCGGAGTTCCTGCGGCGACGGGCACCAAGCAAGAGCCGGGCAAAGTTGTTTCGGTCCGCGTTTTCCGCGGAACGCAGGCGGAGGTGTATAATGTCCCCTCCGCCCAACCGAACTAGGAAAGAGGAGGGCAGGTCCATGCAAATCGCGCCGATTGGAGCTCTGGAAGCTACGCTTGCAAACTTGACCACCAGCATAAGCTCACAACAGCAGATCACCGCCGGCCCTGCAGCGCAGCCTGGCAACGGAATGGTCGGAGCCAAGCAGGAAAAGCACGACGCCGCGAAGGTCAACACGCCTGAGCGCGGTGATGTCGCCACACGTGCGGGTCAGCAGGTGGCACAGGCATCGTCCGGCGCCAGTCCGGCAACGGCTGGACAGTCCTCAAAACCGGGAAGAACGGAGCCGATCGTTGAGCGCAAACTCTTCGACTATCTGGCCGAGGTGGAAAAGACCGGAGGGGGCCCGGCCACGGATCCCTCGGCCTTGTTCGGCTCCGCTGTCCAGTCGCTGGAAGGAACCATGCAGCAGGTCCAAAAGGCCCTTGGCAAGGCGAACATCCCGGCGCAAGCCGAAACCGCCGCCACGCCGGATGCCGCCGCGGCAGGCAAGGAAGCCGAAAATGCGCCGGCAAAGAATGCCCAGCACCTGCTCGAGCGATCCATTTCGGTGATGTGGGCAGCAGCCAATCTGGAAGTCGTGACCAGCAGCGTGAAGGCCGTGACGTCGTCCACCAGCACGTTGATCAAGCAACAGTAGGCGCCGCGGAATGCTCGTGCCCGAATTGTTCCCGTCGCGACGGTCGGCGCTGTTCAATCGATGTGCCGCACGGTGCCGCGTGGCGCTTGTCGTCGCCGGCATGCTGATGCTCCAGGCCTGTTCGGTGGAACTCTATTCCAACCTCGATCAGCGGCAGGCCAACGAAATCGTGGCCACGCTAATGCGTCACGGGATTTTGGCCCAGCGCGAGGCCGGCAAGGACGGCAAGATGACGGTTTCGGTGCAGAAGGGCCGCTTTGCCGAGGCAATGGCCCTTCTCGACGAAAGCGGTCTACCCAAACAGGAATTCCAGACGCTCGGCGACGTATTCAAGAGAGGCGGGCTCGTATCCTCGCCGGTGGAAGAGCGGGCAACGATGATCTATGGCCTGAGCCAGGAGCTGTCGCAGACAATCTCCGAAATCGACGGCGTGCTTTCCGCGCGGGTTCACCTGGTCCTGCCCGAGAATGATCCGCTGAGGCAGCAGTTGGTGCCGTCGTCCGCGTCGGTATTCATCAGGCATCGCGCATCGGTGCCGATGAACGAGCTGATCCCGCAGGTCAAGATGCTGGTGGCCAAGGGCATCGCCGGGCTGACCTACGACAATGTCTCCGTCACGCTCATTTCGGTCGCCGCGACCGCCCCGGAGCAGGAATCTGAGCCAGGGTTCATAACTTTCCTTGGTCTCTGGCTGCATCCGGACAGCGTGGCGGCGGCGATGTGGCTGTTCTACGGCATGGCGGCCGCGATACTCGCGCTGGCCGCCCGGTTGGCGTACCTGCAGTGGTACCGACGGCCTAATGTCTACGCCCTTGAAGCTTCCGCAATCCCCGCGAGGAAGGCATGACCGGGGCCGGCTCGGAGCAAGCGGCCAGCCCGGAATGGCAGGCCTTCATCTCTAGCCTCGCATCCTATGCGGACGCGGCCCGACTCGCCGAATGCTTTGACGATGCGATCAGCGAAGCTGCGTGCCAGCGCATGTTGCAGTCGCAACGCCTGCATGAGCGGTTGTCGAAGCTTCTGCTCGATCACTACCGGCTCTCTTGCGCGACCGATGAACCGTCGGACTACGTGGATCGGGCGATTGCCTTGTCGTCGGGCGAGGAATTGGAGGACCTAGCTCTTCGCTCGGGTGCGATCTACTGGGCCGGCAATCTTGCCGCCGCCATTGACGGGCGCGAAGCCGATGCGTTGCAGACTGCGCTGGGCGCGGATCTCTGCACTTTTGCGGTTGCCAATCGCGATCTGGCCGGTCCAACGCGGCCGTTGCACCCGCTTGAGGATATCCGCGGTCGTGTCTATGCCGATGGTTTGAGCTGCCTTGGCGGATGGTGCCAGGCGATGCCCCGCGAGACAGGCGCGCGCGTCCGCATCAAGCTCATGCCGCACGAATTCGTCGACCGGACCGCCAAGCCGTTCATCGAGGCCGGTCCGGCAATTGTGCGGCGAGCGATGGGTTAGCGCGATGGCCGAAGCGGACACCGCGACCGTTGAAATACCAAGGCGCCCCTATGCCCGCATCCTGCGCGCCGCTGAAGCGCGGGCCTGGCAGGATGGATATGCATTTCTCGATGCCGCGAGGCGTGATGCCCAGCAAATGCGCGAAGCCGCCCGGCGCGCCTACGCAGCCGAATACGCTCAGGGTTATGAGGACGGCAAGGCGCAAGGCGACGCGGATGCCAGCCGGCTGATAAGCGAAACGGCAGTCAAGGTGGATCGCTATCTCGGCGGGCTCGAAGCCGAAGTCACCGGGCTCGCCCTCGAGGTCGTCAGGCGAATTCTGGGGGAGTTCGACGTCGGCACGCTTGTCGCGAGGGCTGCTGGACAGGCCGTGACCGAAATTCGCCGTGCCAGATATCTGAAAATCCGTGTCCATCCCGCTTCCGTGGACCGGGTCCGCGAGGAGCTGGACACGGTCTTGCGCAACAGCGATCTGGGCATGATGGTTGAAATCGATGCGGATGATGCGCTGGCGCCGCCGGCCTGCATCCTCTCGACCGATATCGCCGTCATTGACGCCAGCATCGACGCCCAGCTCGATGCCGTCGCCGCCGCAATCCGGTCAAGGGCCGAGGCGCCGGCATGACAGGTCCCGCCATCGATATCGAAAGCCGTCTGGCGTCCATCATTCCAAACCTCCGTTCTGGCCTTCGCGACGATTCGAGCCGTCCCCGCAAAGGACGTGTCCGGCGGGTCACCGGAACGGTCATTCATGCGACCGTCGAAGAAGCCAGGATCGGTGAGATATGCGAGCTGGTCGACCCCAGAACCGGCCGGACGACCAAGGCGGAAGTCGTAGGCCTCATGGATGAGATGGCGGTCCTTGTTCCACTGGGCGATCTGGCCGGGCTTTCAAGCCTAACCGAAGTCGTTGCGACCGGGAAGGACCAGCTGGTGCCCGTCGGCCCCGGCCTTCTGGGCCGGGTGATCAGCGCGTTCGGCGAACCTTTGGATGGCAAGCCGCTTTCGCCGGACGGCATTGTCGGCAGCTATCCGGTCAATGCCTATCCGCCATCCCCGCTGGAGCGCAGTTTGATTTCCGAGCCGATCCAGCTCGGAATCCGCGCCCTCGACGGGCTGCTCACCTGCGCACGCGGGCAGCGCGTCGGTATCTTCGGCGAGCCAGGCGTCGGCAAGTCCATCCTGCTTTCCGATATCGTCAGCGGCACCGACGCCGATGTCGCCGTGGTCGCCCTGGTTGGCGAGCGCGGGCGCGAGGTGCGTGAATTCCTCGAACACCAGCTTGGATCGGAAGGGCGCGAGCGGGCGATCGTCGTCGTCGCGACTTCGGACCGGCCCGCCATCGAGCGTGTCAAGGCCGCCTATGTGGCGACAACCATAGCCGAATTTTTTCGGGACCAGGGCAAGCATGTGCTGCTTGCGATGGACAACATAACGCGGTTTGCGCGTGCGCAGCGCGAGATCGGCCTGGCCTCGGGCGAGCCGCCGACGCGCCGTGGTTTCCCGTCTTCGCTGTTTGCGGTCCTGCCGCGTCTGCTCGAGCGCTCGGGCCCCGGTCGAGTCGGGTCCATCACAAGCCTCTACAGCGTTCTCCTGGAAGGCGACGGCACGCTGGATCCGGTCGCCGAGGAAATCCAGGCGCTGCTCGACGGCCACGTCTTCCTGTCGAACGAGCTTGCGCAACGCAACCATTTTCCCGCCATCGACGTCCTGCGCAGCCGAAGCCGCCTGATGGATGCCGTCGTGCCGCCGGCACATCGGGCTGACGCCGGCCGCTTGCGCGAACTGCTCGCCCGCTATGCCGACATCGAACTGCTCCTGCGCGTCGGCGAGTACGAAAAGGGCAGCGATGCCGTGGCGGACGAGGCGGTAGCGAAGATCGATGCCATCAACGCCTTCCTGCGCCAGCCGTCCGCAACATATGAGACCATCGACGGGACACGCCAGCGCATGCGGGAGATCGTCAATGAAGGAGCCTGACATGATCGCTCGACTGCGCGACCTCAGACGCCGCCGCCAGGAGCGCGCACAGGAAGAGGTGATCATAAGGCGCGCCGCCGCCAACCAGGCCGCGAGGGAAGTTCAGGAGGCGGCCGCGGCCGTCACGGAACACCTCCTGCGCACTGCTAACGCCGAGGATGCGGCCTTCGATGCGCTGGTCGGGCAGCCGGTGAATGCCGCCAGCCTCCACCGGCTGCAGGGACGGTTCGAGGTCGCCGCCAGGAAAACCGGGCAGTTGCGGGAAGGCGAGAAAATGGCCGGCGTCGTCGAGAAGCGACGGAAAGTCGAGCTGTCGGCAGCCCGCAACGACCACCGTGCGAGCATCAAGGCTGTGACCAAGCTGGACAGGCTGTCGGAGCAATTGGCCAAACGCAACGCGCGTCGCCGCCAGGCCCTCGCCGAGCTTTCCGAGGAAGAGGAGCGCGGCCAGCCGCGCTTGTCCACAGAACGATAGCCCAATCCGTGATTGATATGGATGTGATGCCTCAAGACTTCGCGCCGGCAAGAACGAAAGCGCGGGCAAAACCGGCGAAACGCGCGGCGGCACAGTCGAGCAGCGGAGAGCCACTGACTTTAGCAACCGTAGCGACCGCGGATGTCGGGGCGTTGAACGCCTTCTACCGTCGCCGCACTGCCGCGCAGATCACGATTGCCGGGAAGGCCATGGCGATCGCGGCCGCCTGGCCGGGGCTGAATTCCGCGAACCAGCCGCTATGCGCTGTTGGCTTCACTGTCGGGGACATGGCCGGGCAATTGCGCCTGCCGCTTTCTGTTGTCGAGCGAGGTCTCGCCAGGGTCGACGGGGCGGTCGATATGAAACGGCTTGCGCCGGCCCACGCCGCGCTCTTGTTGGAGGCCACGTTCGAAGACGATCTCGAATATATCGAGGCCAGACTGGGCGAGAAGATCGCGATCACCTCGCTGGCACCGGCAGATGCCGTTTCGGGGGAAACTCCATTCGCTTTCGCCCTGACCGACAAGGATGACACCATAGGCTGCGTCCTGACGACGAATGACACCGGTCTGCCGGTACGGATCGGCCGCCTTCTCGACGAGCTCGGCAAAACCAGGCCGCCGATCCCGGCCGAATTTCCGCTGTCGGTCCGTCTTTGGCGCGGTCCGCTTGCGATCACCATTGGCGAGCTTCAAAGCCTGCAGGCTGACGATGTGGTGCTGTTCGACGACACGGCGGAAGAGGGCGTGGCGACGCTCATCATTGCCGAGCGCCTTTTCGCGCCGGTGGGCCTGACCGCCGGCGGCCCGCAATTGCTTGCCGCGCCGACCGCAATCACTGGATCGAACTGGGAGTGGGCCATGAACCAGAATACGCCGCCGCCGGACACCTTGGAAGAATCGACTTTGGACGAATTGCCGGTCGTCCTTGCCTTCGAGGTCGGCCGCACGGCAATGCCTCTTGGAGAAGTAAGGCAGCTTGCGCCCGGCGCCATCATTCCGCTCGTCGAGGTAACCGAGGCGACTGTCGACATCCTTGCCAATGGCAGGCGTGTCGGCCGCGGCGAGATCGCGCGGATCGGAGAAAGCCTGGGCGTGCGGGTCCTGCGCATGTTCGACAATGCTTGATAACTCGCCCAACCTGCTTGGAATCCTTATCGCCGTCGGTGTGGTTGGGTTGCTGCCTCTGGCAGTCGTCACGATGACGGGCTTCCTGAAGATATCGGTCGTGCTGTTCCTCATCCGCAACGCGCTCGGCGTTCAGCAGATGCCGCCCAATCTGGTGCTCTATGGCATAGCGCTCGTGCTGACGGTCTATGTCACCACGCCATTGCTGAGCGAAATGTCGAGCCGGCTTCAGGAAGGGCAGGTGCAGTTCCAGACAACGGATGACCTTGCCAGGGCAGCACAACTCGTCAGGGAGCCGTTGCAGCGCCACCTCATGAAGTTCACCCAGCCGCAGGAGCGGCAATTCTTTCTCGACGGAACGAACCGCCTTTGGCCGGAACAGGCGCGGCAAAACCTCAAGGACGACGACCTGTCAATCCTTGTCCCTGCCTTTGTCGCATCCGAGCTTACCCGTGCCTTCGAGATCGGCTTCCTACTTTATCTGCCTTTCCTGATCATCGATATCGTCGTTGCGAACGTGCTGATGACGCTCGGCATGATCATGGTTTCGCCGGTCCTGATTTCGATCCCGCTGAAACTGTTCCTTTTCGTCGCGATAGACGGCTGGTCGCGGCTGATGCATGGCCTCATCCTGAGCTACTCATGACGCCGCCGGGGTTTTCGCATGAGCAATGATTTTATTCTGGCGAAGGTCCAAGGCGCTCTTCTCACGGTTTTGCTGGCCTCCAGCCCGGCCATCGTCGCGGCACTGGCCGTCGGCGTGCTCGTCGGCCTTGCCCAGGCACTGACACAGATTCAAGATCAGTCGCTGCCGCAGACGATAAAGCTCGTCGTCATCCTTCTGGTTATCATCGTCTTTGGTCCATTGCTCGCGCAGCAGATTGCGCAACAGGCGTCGACCGCGCTGGACGAGTTTCCCATCGTCACCCGCTGAGATACGAGGATGCCGGTCGAACCGCTCTTCACCTCGGTCAAAGAGCTCCAGTTCTATCTTCTGGCAGGTGCTTTCGCGCTGGCGCGCATGACCGGGTTCATGCTGCTCATGCCGCTTTTTTCGCGTGTGCCCCTGTCAGGGCTTCTGCGCAATGGTGTTGCGTTGGCGCTGGCGGTTCCGGTCTTTCCGATGATCGTGAGCAAGCTGACGACCACCGATCTGCCGATGACGATGATCGTGCTGTACATGCTCAAGGAGGTCGTGGTCGGGGTGACACTCGGGCTGGCGATGGGCATACCGTTCTGGGCGGCGGAAGCGGCGGGCGATATACTGGATCTGCAGCGCGGCTCCTCGATGGGTGCGCTGATCGATCCGATGATGACCCATGAGACAGGGGCCACGGGCACCTTGCTCGCCATCATCATGGTCACGATCTACCTTGCAGCCGGCGGCCTGCAGCTTTCGCTGACAGGCCTCTACGACAGCTATGGTCTTTGGCCGATCGATCATCTTCTGCCTGTGTTCAGCAAGGACGCGGCTGGAATCTTTCTCGATCTCATGAACCGCATCCTGGTGATGGCGCTGACCCTCGTTTTCCCGCTCATCATCAGCATGCTCTTGTCTGATATTGTGCTGGCCTTCCTGGCGCGTGCCTCACCGCACCTGAATGTTTTTGCGCTTTCGCTGGTCGTCAAGACATTGGTCTTCAGCCTCGTCTTCGTCCTCTACGCGGCTTTCCTTCTCTCTTACATGAATCGCGATCTCGCCTTTCTGCACGAAGCGGGCCGGCAGATCGAAGCGATCGGCTGCCGCGATTGTCAGTGAGAGTCAGTATGTCTATGCAAAACTGCTAATAACTTAGACTTTGCCATCTAAGCAATAAATACAATTTATCGACGAGGAAAGATTCTGTTGATTTGACAATCCGCTAGGTCGCTATGATCCTACACTCTTTCCTGAAACGTGCGTATTTTCGGAAACCATGCCTCGCCAAGTCACTTCATTGTTCTATGACAATTTGCGGCTAGTCAATGCAGACAAACTGCGGACACTGGTCAGGACGGGCGAATATGAAGGGCGCACAGGAGGGCTTGCAGGAGGCAAGCTTCAAGCCAACGTCGTGATTGTGCCCCGTCGCTTTGCAAGCGATTTCCATCAGTTTTGCGTCCGCAACCCTAAAGCCTGCCCCTTGGTCGCGGTAGGCCGCGCCGGCAGCCCATTGCTTCCAGCGCTAGGCGATATCGATATCCGCACCGATGCTCCGCAATACAATATCTATCACTTTGGGGAGGTGATCCGTCAGAGGACAGATATCATCGACCTTTGGCGGGACGATTTTGCCGCCTTCGCGCTCGGCAGTGCGCTTACCGTCGAAGCGGCCCTCGTGGAAAAGGGCGTCAAGCTCCGCAGCATCGGCCACGGCAAAGCCCTCCCAAAGTTTCGGACCAAGATCATGACGCGCGGCGCGGGACCTTTTGGTGGCGAGATGGTCGTGTCCATGCGTCCCATGAGACGCTGCGATGTCGACAAGGTTCGCGCCCTCACCGCACGCTTCCCGCTTGCCCACGGTTCTCCCATCCATGTCGGAGATCCATCGATTATCGGAGTAAGAGATCTGACCGCTCCCGATTGGGGCGATGCGGTCGAAATCCTGGAAGGGGAGGTCCCAGTGTTCTGGGCCAGCAGCCTGACCGCGCAAGATGCACTTGCTCGCGCCGAACTCGCGATCTCGATCACGGTATCGCCAGGGCATATGTTGATTACCGACGTCGACGCCAAAGCGGATGCGGGCACTTTCAAGGTGTGATAGCAGCGGTTCTGGCATCCAGCGATACCGTTGTCCTCATGTTCGGAAGTTGACGACCGAGACATGTTGGGAGCATCCGTCGGCTTTTCAGGTCTAGCCCCGAACCCGTCAGTCCGCTTGCGACCCCAAAAGCGGTTCTGCAATTTGGGGGTTCCTGGAAGCCTTTCGAACTTTCTGCCTTGCGCCTCCAGGTGAATTGCGTTCGCTTATGATGGAAGTTCGATGTCTCTATCCGCAGCTATGCGAACTTGAGCAATACGAATTCTAGGGTTGGAGTCGGGAGAGGGCTACACAGCGAGACCCACTATCGAGGAAGCACTCTTCTACTATCGGCGATGCTCAGTCGAGAATTTAAACGTCGAAGAGGGCCTGGTATAAGGTGGTGCGCCCCCGGCACGTCGCCGGTGGGTCGTTTTGGTCGAAAAACCAGAGCGCCCGAGGTGGGACGCTCCAGAAGCCTGTCTCTACTAGGCCCTGGACTTGCGCTTGGCAGGGACTTTTTTAGCAGAGACCGGCCGCGGTTTGCGTCCTAGCCCCGCCGCCTTCGCAAGTGTTGATCTTTGAGCCGCGTAATTCGGCGCAACCATCGGGTAATCCGGCTTCAATCCCCATTTCTCGCGATATTCATCCGGAGAGAGTCCGTAGTGTACCGAGAGATGCCGTTTTAGCGATTTGAATTTCTTCCCGTCTTCGAGGCAGATGATGTAGTCCGGCGCTACCGACCGTTTCCGATTGATGGCTGGCTCCTGTTTCGGCAGCTCGGCCACATTCGGCTGGCCAAGGCCTGTCAGTGACGAATGGATCGACGCGATGAGATCTGACAACGCAGCAACGGGTAGTGGATTTTGGCTTACATAGGCAGAGACAATGTCTGCAGTCAGCCTGACGAGATCGGCCGTCTGGGCTTCGTTTTGATCGCTCAAGTATCAGCTCCTACGATAGGGATAAAGCTCGCCCCACGCATCTGTCGTATATCGCAATTTTGAGCGATGCCGAGAGAAATTCCACCAGCGGATACTGTTAGATGGATGTCACGGAGACCAAGCCACAGAGCGCATCCAATTCGCCTGGGCCTTCCTGGAAGCTTTTCGAACTTTCTGGATCGCGCCGCAGCCCGAGTTGCAGTTGCTTATGGACAAGGTGGGTCAGTAGATTCGATTTCGGATAAGAGGTGTCGACCTCTGGCACGTGTGCCTTGCTGATAGCGAGCGTCAGCACGAGCGCCTAAGTATTCCCAACGACAGCTTTGCGCCCATGCAGGCAGCGGCATACGTCAAAACAACGCTTAAAGCGTGTCGTCTGAATCCGTTGAGACGTGACGCTCGGTTCTGCCGCCCCATTCCTCGGGCGCGACATCGGCGATCGTCTGCGAGAAAGTCCAGGCGTGGCCGGCGAGATCGCGGCAGGAATATTGCCGTTCGCCATAGGGGTAGCTCGTCGGCGCGGTCAGCGCCATGGCGCCACGGCGCATCGCGCGGCGGTGGTGCGCATCGACATCCTCGACACGCACCATCACCGAGAATTCCTCGTCGCCGGGCGACGGCGCGGATCCGCCGCTCTTCAGGGTCGTGACCACGACGGCCCCGTCGCCGAAGCCGAGGTGGACGCGATGATTGCCGATCGTCAGCCGCAATTCGAATCCGAAGGCTTCGCAGAGCCAACGACTCGCCGCTTCCACATCTGGGTAGGCAAGCACCGGTATGACCGTATTGGCAGGCATGGAGCGGTTCTGCATGGGCGAGCCTCCTTCCGGGGTCGATGACGGCAGCGCCGCGTTTCAATTATAGGGCGACCGGCATTGCTGTAGAGGGCCGTCATAGGGCTGGTAGCTGTTATCCCAGGCGCGGTAGGAGCGGTAGTGGTCAAAGCACCAGCGCACATGGGCGGCCGCCAGGCGCGCCGCGGGGGGCGGCGGTGGCGCTACCGTGGCGGCCGCCACGCCGGCCGCGAAGGCGGCGGCCGGGAACCAATAGCCATTGTAGTAGCGGTAGCCGGGCCGTACACGCCAATAACCCCGGTAACCATTGTAGTAATAGGCGCCGCCGACAACGTAGAAACCGCGCCGGTACCAGACCGGCGTTGCCTGGCTGGTCACGGACGCCGGAACTGCCGGCGCCGCAAGCGGCATGGCCTCGGCCGGCGAGGCCAAGATCACGGCGCCGAGCATCAGGCCGCAGAAAGCAGTGATCATTCTCTTCATCGATAGTCTCCTCTGATTTGGTTTGGCATGGATCACGGGCGCTTCAGCGCCCGCAGTTCGGAAATCGAAAGCGCGCCGTCGCCGTCGGTGTCTGCCTGCAGCAGCCGGTCGGGAATGGCGGCCGTGAATTCGTCGCGCGAGATTTTGCCGTCGCCGTTGCGGTCCATGCGCCCCGCCTCGGCCTGCAGCCCCGTGAACCGTGCGGCCTGCACGTCGCGCTTCGCCTTGACCTGTGCCATGGCCGCCTGCACCTCGTCGGGGTCGAGCACGCCATTGTGGTTGGCGTCCAGCCGGTCGAACATCAGCGCCCGCGCTGCCTGGATCTCGCTGAATTCGAGCTTTCGGTCGCCATTGGTGTCGATGCGCCGGAACGCCTCCCTGGCGCCTTGGTCGGCTGCGAATGCGCTGCAGCCGCACAGAAGCAGCCCCGCAAAGGCGGTCACGATCTTGGTCATCTGGGTCTCCGCTGAAATCGACGGCCCGCCGCGGACCGTCCTTGCAGCGTCTCCTACGCAAGAGTTCGCCGGCTCCTACGCGCCGTCTTCGAATTTTTCGGAAGGTCGATGCACGGGGCACCGCGGTATGGCGGCCGCCAAAAATATCCGGACGTCGGCGTAGGAGCACGAACCGGGCTGCGTATTGGCCGACAGTCGCTCCCCCGCGACGTCACAATCGAAAGGAACCACCCATGAAACGCTCAGCGATCCTTGCGGGCCTGCTTCTAGGCCTCACGCCGATCTGCGCCGCCGCGGCGCAGGACATGCCCGGCCAGCGCATCCTCCAGCGCCTCGACACCAATGGCGACGGGGCGATATCGAAGGACGAGATCCTTGGCGCCCGTGAACGTCTCTTCAAAAGGCTCGACCGCAATGGCGACGGCGTCATCGACGAGAACGAGATCGAGACCGCCCGCCAGGCCATCGATGACCGCGCCCTGGCAGCCGAGGCCCGCCTCGGCAATCGCTGGCGGCGCATGGACAGGAATGGCGACGGCAAGGTCACCGAGAGCGAGTTCCAGGCCAGCACGCCGCTCTTCGATCTCGCCGACCGCAATGGCGACGGCAGGCTCTCCGCCGACGAGATCGCGGCGATCCGCAAGATCGTGGCTGCTCACGCCAACTGACCAACCTGCCTGCCAGAAAGGAAATGACATGCTTTCAAGACTCAAACTTCCGCTGCTTTGCCTTGGCGCGATGGTCGTCTGGTCGGCCGCTTCCCCGGCCTCCGCCGAGGAGTGGACGCGCAAGACCGCGCATGGCGGCGAACTGAGCCGCAGCGTCGACCGGGACGGCAATATCTACACCGGCTCGACCACGCGCACCGGACCGAACGGCGGCACCTACACGTCCAATGCAGCCTGCAAGGCCGGCGTTGTTGACCGCTGCTCCAGGAGCTATTCTGCCACCGGGCCGAACGGCAAGACCGTTTCAGGTCAGCGCTACAGCGCGGCCGGACCGTTTGGCGGCCGTTCTGTCGGCAGCTTCACGGGCCCGAACGGCAACACGGTTCACGGCTTCCGCCGTTGGCGCCGCTGATATCTGGTGGTGGACTTGACGTCGGAATTCGTTCTTCTCCCGAGCCGGATCGTCGCAGATTTCTCCCTCGCCGCCGGGGGCTCCTCGACCGGTGCCCGCCGCCGTGCGGGATGAAGCCTCCAATGGCGACGAGGAGCTTCTGGCCCGCATCGCCGCGGGCAGCCAGGCGGCTTTGTCCGCGCTCATGGCCCGTCACGGCCGTGGGCTGCGGACATTCGCCACGCGTTATCTCGGCCATGCGGCCGATGCCGAGGACGTGGTGCAGGAGGTGTTCGTGACCGTCTGGAAACAGGCCGCGCGCTTCGATCCCGGCAGGGCGCGCGCCTCGACATGGCTCTACCGGATCACGGCCAACCGCTGCATCGACCAGCGCCGGCGCCGCGCGCTGCGCAATTTCTTCGGCCTGGACGACATCGGCGAGGAGCCGGCCGCGCTGGAAGCGAATGCCGAGACTGCGACGGCGGCAAGGCAGGAGCTGGCGATCGTGCGCGATGGCCTGTCGCGCCTGCCGGAGCGCCAGCGGATGGCGCTGCTTCTGCGGGCGGTGGGCGAGCTTGACATCGCGGCGATAGCCGAGGTGATGGGCGCCAGCGCGGGCTCGGTCGAGCAGTTGCTCGTGCGCGGACGCCGCGCGCTCAGGGATCATTTGGCAGATGCGGCCGGGGGCCGCGAAAGGAAGTCCTCATGACACGCGAGGAATTCGAGAACAACCGGCGCCGCTTCGGCGACGACATCGACGCCTGGCCGGCGTCCTTGAAAGGCCCGGCCCTGGCATTCATGGCGCTGGAAGGCGATGCCGGCGCCGACGCGGCGCTCGACAGGCTCGTGCGGCAGGCCGCGCTGGTCGAGAGCGACGACCGCGCTTTGGCGCGCAAGGTGATGGCGCGCATCGATCGCGGCGCGGCGCGTCCTTCGCTGGTGCCGCGCTTCCTCTTTGCGCCGACGGGCCTCGCCGCTTGCGCCGCCGCCTTGCTTGTCACTGCGACAATCGCCGGCTACCAGGTGGCGCGCTTTCAGGACCAGTCCCAGGATTCCGAACTTCTGGCGCTCGCTGCGGGCGCCAGGCTTGCAGATGACGGAGGGTCGGCGATCACGGCCGATCCGGGCGAGGGGGATCCGCTATGACCAGGCGCTCATGGACCTGGGCGGCCGTGCTGGTTGTGCTCGCGCTGTCGCTTGCCCTCAACTTCTTCTTCATTGGCTATGCCACGCATGGCCTGCGCCAGGCGGCCGTTGCGCGCGGGCTGCTGGCGGAGGTCGCGGGCGCCTATTCACCTGAGGTGCGCAAGGAGTTCCGTGCGGTCATGCGCGACAACCGCGCCCGCACGTTCGAAGCGCTGCGGCAGCTGCGCGCGGCGCGCGCCGACCTTGCGGCGGCCGAGCAGGCCCGACCCTTCGACGAAGCGGCGGTCAGGCAGGCGATGGTCGCGGTGCGCGCCGCCACGACCAATCTTCAGGCAACGGTCCAGGATTATCTGCTTGCCGCCATGAAGAACGTCAATGCGAAGCCGGCCGGCGGCGGATGAGCGGTCGCCGCACTCGCGGCACAGTTGCCGTGACCTATTTCAACATCGGAAACATGCTGACGGACCGATGCTGCACGACAGGCTTGTCCTGATATTGCTCTGGCGAGAGCTGGTCGCCGGCCTGCGCGCGGTGCGACGCCGCGATCTTGCCTGGATTGCGTTCGGCGGCGGCGGGCTGCTCGTTTATGCACCTTTAAAGGCGGGTTAGTCGCGCGTCGTACACCGCGCACATGGTTGGTTCATCCAAAAAGGGAACGGACGCGCGACGGAGGCCGCTCGATGAATCGGGTCAAGTATCTGAAATGGGCCGAAAGTCGCAGCAGCAACCGACGCCAGGCCAGCCCCCTTTTTACTGTTTCTGCAAGCCGGACGCCCCCAGCAGGGACTAGACTAGACGCCTCACCTAGCGCCATGACGCATCGCGTCGGCAGTCTGGCCGTCGACGACATTGCCGCCGTCGCAGCGAAATAGCTTCCCGGGCTGCTTCTTCGAAACAATCCTGACCGCTGACTCGTCTGACGGGTAGGTTCTCGTGCCTCAGTCCGTGGCTTCGACAATGACAGCTAACCTCAACGTGCCAGGCGAGGCGCAATGTTAGCGGTCTGGCGGATGGAACTCGCGTAGAGTCCGCCAGAACTCGCGTAGATTTCGCCAGCGATCCGTCCAACTTGGGTTGCAGCTACAGCGCGTACGGCCATTCGGCGGCCACGAAACGGTAGCTGCCATTTTCGGAAGCGATGTGGCCAAAACCGGGAAACGGCATGTGCATCCCGGCTAGAAGGATGCGATCGTAAGCTGCCTGGTCAAACGCGCGCTTGCGGGACGCTGCAGCTTGGTTTCCATCAACGTCAAAGGCAGGACCCCATTCGGGATGGGCGAACTGAAATGCGGCATGGTGTACAATATCGGCCCAAATGAAGAGGGCATCGTCTCCGGAACGGACCATAACGCCGGTGTGGCCGGGTGTATGGCCGGGGAGCGGCACGGTCCTTAGCTCGCCGAATACCTCGGTTTCATCGGAAAACTGTGTCAGACGCTTTTGGTAAGCTTTGGCGACGGCGCGAGCTCCAGAGAAAAATGGCTTGAATGCTGCTGGAGCCTGGCCAAGAGCGCCCTCGTCGTGCCAGTAGCGAAAGTCAGCTCCCGAAACAATCAGCTCCGCGTTTGAATACACGGCCTTCCCATGCGGATCGATGGCGCCGCCAACGTGATCCGGATGCATATGGGTGAGCAGGACCGCATCAATCTGCTCGGGTTTGACCCCGACCGCGGCAAGTGCTTGCGACACCTTTCCGAGCGTTGGACCGAAGAGATCAGCTGCCCCTGTGTCGATCAGCACAAGGCGGTCGCCCAGGTTGATTAGATAGGCGTTGACCGGGCTCAAGCGCGGCGAGGGCGGCTGGAATTGTTCGCGGGCGAGGCGGGCAGCTTCTTCCTCCGGTGCTTTGAATAGGGTGGCGGGCATTTCCATATAACCGTCAAGAAGAGCGGTCACCTCGATCTTTCCGACCTTCCGGCGGATCACGCCGGGCACCGGGGTTGCGGCAGGGGGAACCGCGGCAAGAGCGGCAGGGGACCCGGGGAGAACGGCGAGCGAAGCGAGGCCGGCAGAGACGGCGAAAAGGTTTCGACGTGAGATAGACATGTCAGCTCCTGGAAGTTTCGGACGATTGGCTGAAGTGCTATATCGCGATTATCGCCGCTGATTAATTCCGCCAAACTTGATAACATTTATCTCGGCTACTTATAAATGGGACCGCCACCTTGGATCGTCTTTCGATGTTGTCGTGTTTCGTGCGCGTCGCAGAAAGCGGCAGCTTTTCGGCTGCGGCTCGTGATCTTCAGCGCGCGCAGTCTGCCGTAAGCCAGCAAATCCGGGCTTTAGAAACCCAGCTGCAGACTCGGTTATTCGATCGAACAACGCGAAAAGTTGCTTTGACGGAGGCGGGTGCTCTTTATCTGCAGCATGTCAGAGGCGTACTGGAGCGCATGGAGGAAGCCGACCAGATCGTCAGTGATCTAGACGCAGGAATCACGGGTCGATTGGCCGTTAGCGCGCCTGTTAGCTTTGGGACCCAAATTCTGGGCGCATACCTTTTTCAGTTCAGGGAAGAGCACCCGGGCATCGATTTGGACGTCTCACTCTCCGATCGCTTCGTTGATCTGGCCGCCGACGGCCTCGATCTCGCGGTTCGAATGGGACCGGTTACGGAAAGTCAGCTGATCGTGCGAAAGATAGGGCTACTGAAGCGCAGTCTCGCGGCGACGCCTCAGTATCTTGATGGGCATGGACGGCCGAGCCATCCTGCGGATCTGAAGCATCACGATTACGTCGTACGCTCGTATCTAGAAGGCGCCGAACAGATCCGTCTGACGCGATCCGCAGAGGTCACGGAAGTTCTCGTAAAGCCAGTACTCAGATCTGACAATTCACATCTTATATGCGAGGCGATCGTCGCAGGCATGGGTATTGGACTCGTCCATGACGTCCTTCTGGATCCGATGATTGCGTCGGGCACACTTGAACGCGTGCTTCCCGATTGGCGGCACGAGCCACAGGTCATTCAGGCCGTCTATCTTTCGAATCGCTATGTTCCTAGAAAGGTGCGCGCCTTCGTCGAGGGTCTGGCAAGATTTCTGCGGACACGTGGAGCGCTCGCAGAATGAGGGCACAAGCCGATCTTAGCGACAAGGTCGTCGCGGATAAGATCGATTCCGCGATTTTGATGGAGACGCATCCAGCCGTGCCAGCGACAGATTTCGTTCTTGCCGCTTCTGACCAGAAAATGATTCTCTCGCAGTCGCTTTGGCCGACGATGCCTGGCGCCGGTCGTCTTTCTCTTGGCGCTCGTCTTGGTTCTTGCAGAGCTGGTGCTGAGCCGGACTTGGTTCGGCCGGGCGCTTTATGCCGTCTGAGGTAACCGGACGGCTGACTCCGGATTTCGGAATTCCGGATCTGGGTCGCTGCCTATGCTGCCAGCGGCGGCATTTCGGCAGCGGTGAAGATCATCGTCTCCAGCGGCCGGGCGCTTGGCTCGCCGGAAAAGTTTGCCGAAGTGACCGCCGGCAGGCTCAGCGCCGCCGTCGGCGTCTCGAGCCGCGGTAGACGCGGGCTACGCGCCGAAAGACTTGCAAGTCGGCCAGACCGGAAAGATAGTCGCCCCGGACCTTTACATCGCCTGAGTGATTTCCGGCGCCGTACAGCATTTGGCCGGCATGAAGGATTCTAGGGTGATCGTGGCGATTAACACCGACGCCAACGCGCCAATCTTCCAAGTCGCCGATTACGGAATCGTTGCCGATCTTTTCGAGATCTTGCCCGAGCTCCAACAAACCCTCTGACGACTAGACGGACGACCGCAGCAGGGACCGTATCCAGCCGAGCACCGGGTCGCCATCTCTTTGCGCGAGCCACATCATATTGGCTGTGAAGCCAGCAACAGGCAGCGGCAGCTCGCGCAATCCTAGCGGCCAATGTGCCGCCGCCATCTTGCTGAAGCGCCGGCCGAGAGCGATGACGAGCCCTGTTTCGGCGACGATCTGCGGAGCGTGGAGGAAGTTCGGAACCGTGAGAAGGACTCGGCGCATTAGCCCCAAGGGCCGAAGTGCATCGTCGACCTGTCCGACCGGATCCCCAGAAGAGGAAACCAAGGCCCACTCGAAGCCCGTCATGTCGCGCGGCGCGAGGGTTTCCGCAGCCAGGATCGGATGGCCCTGATGCGCGACGATGACAAAGTCGTCCTCAAACAGCTGCTCGGTCCATGGAGCGCTCAACGCGGTCCCGACTGATGCTGCCACCCCTCACCACCATCATGCAGCCTTTGTCGCGTGGATGGTATGAAGCATCTCCGGCTTTAGACGAGTGTATCGCCGTAGCATCTTCCAATCTTTGTGCCCTGTGACCAGCGCGACTTGTTCAATTGTGAACCCAGCTTCAAACAGACGGCTCGTTCCTTCGTGCCGCAAGTCGTGAAAATGAAGGTCGTGGATGCCAAGGTCAGCACACCCCCGACGGAAGGCGGTGCCGACTGACCTATGATTGAACGGGAAAATTCGATCATCGTCGTTGCTGCGCCTTGCGCGTTCCTCCTCGATAATAGCCCACGCATCGTAGCCGGTTGCGGCGAACAGCGGTATGCGCTGATTGTTCCCGTTCTTGTTCCGAGGATCTTTTCGGTCGCGGATGAGTAGCATCCGCGTGCGAGAATCGACGTCAGACCAACGCGCCTTGCAAATCTCCTCCTGCCGCATGGCCGTAGCGATGGCAAAGCGTATGATGCGACCGACAGGCGCTATCTGCAGAGGGTTTGAATTGAAGTGGGCGATGAGCCCATCGATCTCATCTTGGGTGGGACGTCTGTCTCGCTCGTTCCCTTTACCCACAAGGCCAAGCCTTGTCAGGGCGATACGCGCCAGATCAACCGGTTCGACCTTGACTGGCAGACCGTGAACCGCCGCAGCATGAGAGAGGACAAGTTTTACAAAGCCGATATCGATACCAAGAGTCATCGGCCCGGCGCCCTGGACGGCCCGCTCTCGGCCGAAACGAATGATCCGTTCGCGATCGAGAGCCGCTATGTTGCACTTCCCCAGATGTCTTCGCAGCATATTGAGGGCTGCGGCCTTGGAGCGGCGAGGGGACTTGCCTACATCGCTCATGTCGCCGATATGAAGGTCGATGAGGTCGCCGAAAGTTTTCAGGCGCGCTATGCGGGACTCGGTCGGCGTCTCACCGCGATCGACCTGGCGCTCGGTGTCGGTCGCCCAGCGCCGTGCGTCGTCTCGGCGAAGGAAGGTCTCGCTAGCGTAGCGTCCTTTGCGACGGACCTGGAGGAACCGGACGAGAGCTTTGTGTAGGTGGCCATTTTTTCGTGTGCGCTCCGTGTGCACTGAGAGATCGAAACGTGGCGAAAAGGGTCGTATTCTGGCGTAAATTCGGGTTGGGCCGCCAGGACCTAAGAATTTGATGTTAAAGAAAAAATGCTGAAAAATCAAGATCATAGAGTCGCCGTGGCCCCGATGATGGACTGGACGGACCGGCATTGCCGGTTCTTCCATCGCCAGCTGACGAGCCATGCGCTGCTCTACACCGAAATGGTGGTGGCCGACGCGGTCATACAGGGCGCGCGCGAGAGGCTGCTCGGCTTCGATGACGTGGAGCATCCGGTCGCGCTACAGCTCGGCGGCTCGGATCCGGCGAAACTTGCCGAGGCGGCGCGCATTGGCGAAGCCTTCGGCTATGACGAGATCAACCTCAATGTCGGCTGCCCGTCCGACCGCGTTCAGTCGGGCACGTTCGGCGCCTGCCTGATGAAGGTGCCCGACCTCGTCGCCGACTGCGTCGCGGCAATGAAGGCGACCGTGACAATCCCCGTCACCGTCAAGTGCCGAATCGGCGTCGACGAACAGGATCCGGAGCTGGCGCTGGATGCGTTGGCGAACGGGGTTTTCGCGGCCGGCGCCGACACCCTGTGGGTGCATGCGCGCAAGGCGTGGCTGGAAGGGCTGAGCCCCAAGGAAAACCGCGACATCCCGCCGCTCGACTATGACAGGGTCTATCGCCTGAAGGCCAAAAAGCCGAACGAATTCATTGGGATCAACGGCGGACTTCAGTCGCTTGAAGAGGCGCGCGCGCATCTCGATCATGTCGACGGCGCCATGCTCGGCCGCGCCGCCTACCACACGCCAGGCATACTGGCCGGCGTCGACGCAGCCTTCTACGGCGCAAGGCCCGAGGCGTTCGATTTCGCTGGGCTGATCGATGCCATGGCGGACTATTCGGCGCGCCACATCGAACGGGGCGGGCGGCTCGGCCATGTTACCCGCCATATGGTCGGGCTGTTCCATGGGCTGCCCGGTGCACGCCGCTACCGCCAGATCCTGTCGACCGACGCAAACCGGCCCGGTGCCGGGCCCGACGTGCTGAAGACGGCTTTCGCGGCCGTCGAATTCGGTGGAAGGGCCGCCGAGGCGGCCTGAGCTCAGTCCCTGAGGATCATGCGGTCGCCACGCACGTCGAAGCCCGACAGCGAGCCAATGAAATTCATGCCGAGCAGACTTTGGCTCAGCATGCCGGGTGCCGCGACCATCACCGGCATGTCCTTGCGCACGATGCCGCCGATCGCCACCGCGTCGGTCTTCACCGCGGCGGCGCGCGCCATGCCGTTGGCTGTCGAAACCGGTATCGTGTAGTTGAGCGCCGCCGGATTGAAGCCGGCGGCCTGCGCATCTTCCGACGTCAGCACAGTGCTGGTCGCGCCTGTGTCGACAACGGCCCGGATCGGGTTGCCGTTGACCAGGATGCGCGCTTCGAAATGGCCATTGTCGGCCTTGTCGAGGGTCACCGTGGCGTGGCCGTCTTCGACACCAAGCGCCAGCGGGCTGCCGGGAACGAGGCCCGCGGTCACCCGGCTGGCGACGTCTTGCAGTTCGTAGCGGTACTGGTAGCCGGCGATCAGCGCCAGCACGATTGCCGCCCAGGCGCCGAAATTCCGTGCCAGGTCGCCCAACGGGCGGCCCGATCGCAGCAGGCCGGTGGCGATCAGGGCGCCGAAGGCGCCAAGCCATATCAGCCTGCCAAAATCGTAATTCTCGACGCCAAGCGTGCTGCCGGCGGAATCATTGAGCACGAGCAGGGCCGCTCCAACGCCGATCACCGCCATCAGAATCCAGAACAGTCGGCTGCTCATCCGTGCCTCGCTAGAGCAATTCCAGGAAAAGTGTGAAAACGGTATTCCATAGGAATTGCGTTAAAACAAAGAGTTGGAGCGGTTCGCCGCTTCCGTGAAACGGTGAAGGCTTTAGAGTACGTCGCGTTCGCGCGCCATGCGGGTGCGGCGCGTTTCGCGGCGCGGCCGGCGCTCGACCGTTTCCAGTCGGGCCGGCAGTTCGGCCATCACATTGCGGCGTGATTCGGGCGTCATCCCCATCCAGGCGCCGATTTCCTCGCGCGTGCGGCCGCAACCGAAGCAGAAGCCGGTTTTCATGTCGATCGAGCAGACCAGGATGCAGGGGGATTCGATGGCCGTCATGACTTTCTCTCGAGGGATCCGTGCGGACTCCGCTCTTCCACCTCCACATGGTGCAACGGCAAAGCCAATGCAAGCCCTCGCGATCGCGCCTTCCCGGGCCATCTTTGCGGCAATCAAGGCTGATGTTTGGGAGAGGTTGTGCCGATCACGCAACGCGGCTATGCCGCTCACCAAATCCAGGAATGATTGCTCACGACATGACCAGCGCTCTGCCTTTCGACGATTTTCGCAACCTGCTCGACAATCTGCCGGCAGCCGACCTGAAAGCCGAAGCGCGCGTGCGCGCGCTGTTTGCCAAGGCCGACAAGCCAGCGCATTCACTCGGCCGCATCGAGGACATCGCGGCGTGGCTTGCCGCCTCGAGCGGCCGGGCTCCGCCCGCGGTGACACGGCCGCTGATGGCAATCTTTGCCGGCAATCACGGCGTGACCCGTCATGGTATTTCGCCGCGTCCGGTGGCGGCAACCGCCAACGCGGTCGAGCTTTGCGCGGCAGGCGGTGCGGCGATCAACCAGATCTGCATTGCCTATGATCTCGGATTGAAGGTGTTCGATCTTGCCCTGCATATCCCGACCGGCGACATCGCAGAGGATGCCGCGCTCGACGAGCGCGGCTGCGCGGCGACCATGGCCTTCGGCATGGAAGCGATCGCGGGCGGCACCGACCTGCTTTGCCTCGGCGATCTCGGCGTCGGCAATTCCACCGTCGCCGCCGCCCTGCTCGCCGCCCTGTTCGGGGGAAGGGGTGCCGACTGGGTCGGTCCGGGATCCGGCGCCGACGCGGCGATGCAGGTCCGCAAGGCCGATTTGGTCGATGCGGCGCTGGCTTTTCACCACGGCCATCTCGACGACCCGCTGGAAGTGCTGCGCCGGGTCGGCGGCCGCGAGTTCGCCGCGATAGCCGGCGCCATTCTCGCCGCGCGGATGCAGAAGATACCCGTGCTGCTCGACGGTTTTGCCGCAACGGCTGCCGCGGCGGTGCTTTATGTCGCAAACCCCGCTGCGCTCAAGCATTGCCTTCTCGCCAGCCTGTCGCCGGAGCCCGCGCATGCAAGGGCCGCCGAACTGCTTGGCCTGCGCCCACTGCTAGACCTCGGCATAAGCCATGGCGAGGGGGCGGGGGCGGCACTTGGCGCGGGCCTGGTCAAGGCGGCGGCGCTGACCAGTTCAGGCATGGCGGCGGCGGTTCGGATCTAGAGGCTTCCCACCCGGCGCATCACCGCCTGGGATTGGGGAGACGATAGACGACCGAGGTGTATTTCGGATTGGAGCGGGTCTCGACGATCGAGCCGCCGAGGCTTTCCGCGATTCTTCGGCTCGCCACATTCTCTTCGGCGACAGGATATTCGAAGCCATCCGGATCGAGTTCCTCGGACGCCCATGCCACCACGGCGGCGACGGCCTCTCGGCCGATGCCGTTTCCATGGACGTCCTCCCTTATCCAAATTCCGATTTCTGGACAGGCCGTCTTCGCCGCATGCAGGCCGACAAGACCCAGACAGCGATCGTCCGCCAGCGAGCGCACAACAAAATGCAGATCCGATCCGTCGAGGATCGGCGCCAACCAGGATCGCCATACCTCGGCAAAGGCCGTTGATGATCGAAGTGGTTCCCACTGCATGAGACGGGTGATTGCGGGCGTGATGGCGGCAAAGACCTCGTCAGCATCAACGGCCGTAAACAGCTCGAGGCGAAGCCGCTGCGATTTGATTTCGACGCTGCCGGCATCCCAGTCTGCGGTCATTGCGGTCCGCGTTCCCCTTTGAGGCCGGTCGCCTAACGCCTTCGCGCCGCCACCGCCGCGGTTGGCAACGCCGGCAGCTCTTCCATCACCCGGCTCAGGGGGAAGATGGCAATCGCCTCCGTGCCTTCACGCAGCTTGGAATGCAGCTCGAATTCGCCGCCATGCATGGCAAGCAGGCCTTGCACGATCGGCAGACCGAGCCCGGTGCCTTGTTCGGCGCTCTTGATGGCGATCGAGCCCTGGCCGAAAGCCGAGAGCACGACCGGGATCTCGTCCTCGGGAATCCCCGGGCCATTGTCCTTGACGGAGATGTATTGCCCGCCGCCCGCCGTCCAGCCGACGCGGACGCGGATCTCGCCGCCGGTGGCGGTAAATTTGATGGCGTTGGAGAGAAGGTTGAGCGTGATCTGGCGCACGGCACGCTCGTCGGCGAACAGCCGCGGCAATGTCTGTTCGAAATCCTGGATGACGCGGATATCCTTGTTGCGCGCCTTCAACTCCATCATGTGGCAGCAATCCTCGACGATGTTGAGCAGCATCACCGGCTCTTCGTTGAGCTGGTAGCGACCGGCCTCGATGCGCGACAGGTCGAGGATCTCGTTGATCAGGTCGAGCAGGTGCTGGCCGGAATCATGCACGTCATGGGCATAATCGCGATAGGTGGGATTGCTCATCGGCCCCAGCACCTCGTTCGCCATCACCTCGGAAAAGCCGAGAATGGCGTTGAGCGGCGTGCGCAATTCATGGCTCATCGAAGCGAGGAACCGCGACTTTGCCAGATTGGCATCCTCGGCCCGCCGCCGCGCCTCATCCGACATGGATTTCGCTGTCTCCAGTTCGGCGATCAACGCATCCTTTTCGGAGCGGAACGACAACAGCATCAGCGAAGCGCGGTTGAGCTGACGGGCGACATAGACGAAGAAAGGCAGCGACAGGACAAGCAGCCCGGCCATGACCGCCTCGACCGGCATCCACAGCCTGGTGCCGACATAGGCGTAGAGCGCCACCGGCACGGCAAAAGTCGCCAGCAGCGCGCCGCTCAGCGATGAAGCCACGAGCGCCGTCCCGGCCATGGCAAAAAGCAGCACCACCGCCTTGACCACCTGAAACTGGTCGACAGCGCAGGCGCCGCAGCCGAGCACGACGAACCAGCCCCAGCCGAGGCCGCAAAGGAAATGACCGACCAGGAATTCCCGTCGCGTTTGCAAGGGGTTAAGCTCCGACGCTTCCGTGCGCTCGATGCGCCGCGCCATGAAGGCGACGATCGTATAGCAGATGAGCGTGAACAACGCCCAGAGCCCGATCTCATTACCGACGCCGGCGAGCCAGCCGCCAGCGGCGATCGCCAGGACGAACAGCGGGATCGCCACGGCGCCGCTTGTCATGGCGCCGGCGTGGAGTTTCAACAATTCGCGGTCGAAATCGGGATTGCCGGCTTGCTGCGAAAGACGGTCGCGCGTCTTGCGCACCGCACGCGCGACATCGCTGTTGCGATGCCGTTTCCTGCGGTCCACAATGAACTTGTCCGCTGTGTTCGAGCGTTGCAAGGGCATCAAAAACTTCGATTTATGCGTGCAGCGGTTCCAAGGTGTTAAGCTACGTTCGAATGATTAACCAACCGTTTGCCATATGAGCCGTTCCTGGTCGCCAAGATCGCGCCGGCGGTACGCGGCGCCGCGCCCGAGAAGCCTGTGGCGCAAGGTGCTGGACTATGGGCTGGCCATCATCATTCTGGGGCTGCTGATCCTGTTGGCGGCGCGCCTCGATCAGGTGGAGACGCGCCAGACTCAAGGCGCTGCCATCATCAATGATGGCGACTCGATCACGCTCGGCACCGAGCGCATCCGCATGCGCGGCATCGACGCCCCGGAATACACACAGACGTGCCGCAGGAACGGCGCCGACTATGCCTGCGGCACGCTTGCGCGCCAGTCGCTAGTGCGCCTGATCGCCGGCAGGCCCGTTACCTGCAGCGGCTGGCAGCGGGATCGCTATGGCCGGTTGCTCGGCGACTGCAAGGCCGGCGGCACCGACCTCAACCGCGCTCAGGTCGAGGCGGGTTGGGCGGTTGCCTTTGGCGACTTCGAAAGCGAGGAAGCGACCGCCCGGGCCGCCAAGGTCGGTATCTGGGCTGGTACGTTCGATCAACCGCAGGACTGGCGCGACAGCCATCACGGCGAAGTGGTGGAGCGAAAACACGGCACGCTGGCGTCGATCGGCGACGCCGTGCGGGAGATTTTTCGCTTCTGGTGAAGCGTATCGGCTTGGAAGGAAAGGGAGGATCGAAATGAAGCTCTTCGACGGTGGCCGGGCGCCCAATCCGCGGCGGGTACGCGTCTTTCTCGCCGAAAAGGGGATCGCGGTTCCGCTGGTGTCCGTCGACATGGGCGCGCTGGAGCACAAGGGCCAAACGGTGAGCTCTCGCAACCCTTTGCAGCGCCTGCCGGTGCTGGAGCTTGACGATGGCACCGTCATCACCGAATCCGTCGCTATTTGCCGGTATTTCGAGGAGTTGCATCCGGAGCCGGCCCTGTTCGGACGCGGCGCGCTCGGCAAGGCACAGGTCGAGATGTGGCAGAGACGGATGGAGTTCAACCTGCTCAGCTGCGTCGCGCAGGCGTTTCGCCACATTCATCCGGCCATGAAGGAATGGGAAATCCCACAAATCCCCGAATGGGGCGAGGCCAACAAGCCGAAGGCGTTGGAGTTCCTGAAAATCCTCGACGGCGAGTTGGCGAAGCGGGAATTCGCCGCCGGCGACAGCTATTCGATCGCCGATATCACCGGCCTGATCGCCATCGACTTCATGAAGCCGGCGCGCATCAACGTACCGGAGGAGTGCACCAATGTCCTGCGTTGGCATCAGGCGATCTCCAGCCGGCCGAGTGCCGCCGCTTGACCCTGGAACTGGACAATTTTGCCGCAGAAGTCCGGGCGTGCCGCATCTGCGTCGAAAACCCCGCCGGCAGGCCGCTGCCGCATGAGCCGCGGCCGGTGCTGCGGCCTTCGTCCAGTGCCTGCATCCTGATTGCCAGCCAGGCGCCGGGAACCAAGGTTCACCTGTCGGGCATGCCGTTCACCGATGCTTCGGGCGACCGCCTGCGCAACTGGCTCGGCGTGACCAGCGACGAATTCTACGACATCGAGAAATTCGCCATCGTGCCGATGGGCTTCTGCTTTCCCGGCCAGGATGCCAAGGGTGGTGACCTGCCGCCAAGGCGCGAATGCGCGCCGGCCTGGCGCACGCCCTTGATGGCGCTGATGCCGCGGATAGACCTGGTGCTGACGATCGGCATCTACGCGCAGTCCTGGCATATGGGCGCCGCGCGCCGGCCCTCGCTGACGGAGACGGTTAAGGACTGGCGGGCCATCTGGGAGAATTCCGTCGGCGCAAAGGTGCTGCCGCTGCCGCACCCATCCTGGCGCAACAGCGGCTGGCTGAAGCAGAATCCGTGGTTTGAAATGGATTTGCTGCCTTTCCTGCGCTCGGAAATCCGCTATCGCCTCGGTTAGGCATTCAGCAAGAAATCACTCGCTTTCATAGCGATTGGCAGAATTTCTTTCTTGTGAAAGCCCGAAATAAAGGGGAATATAGCCAAACTATTCCTCAGGAGCCTCTAATGGACCGCCTTGACCGAAAAATTCTCCGCCTCCTGCAGGAGGACGCGACACTCGCGGTGGCCGATGTCGCCAAGAAAGTAGGCCTGTCGACCACGCCCTGCTGGCGCCGCATCCAGAAGCTCGAGGAGGAAGGCGTCATCAAGCGTCGCGTCGCCATTCTCGACCATGAGAAGGTCAATGTGCGGGTCACCGTCTTCGTCTCCATCCGCACGAATTCGCACAGCCACGAATGGCTGCGCCGCTTTTCCGAGGTCATCCAGGAGTTTCCCGAGGTGGTCGAGTTCTACCGCATGAGCGGCGACGTCGACTATCTCTTGCGCGTCGTGGTGCCTGACATCGCCGCCTACGACGCCTTCTACAAGCGGCTGATCGCCAAGATCGAGATCCGTGACGTGTCGTCGTCCTTCGCCATGGAGCAGATCAAGTACACCACTGAAATCCCGCTCGATTACATGGTGCTGGACAAGGAATCGGGCGCCAACGCCGCCTGAGCGCAAGCCCGATTAGTTCTTCTTTTTGTTCAGGAACGTCCAGGGCGAGTTCACCGGCAGGGTGACGGCATCAGGCACGGTGTCGACCCCAACCACCTCTGCTCTGTGCACGCTATAGCCCGACTGGATGACGCTGACGCCATCCAGAATGAACAGCTGGCTTTTCTCCATGTCCGGCTTCAGGGCGCCGGTGACGGCGACCGACTGGTAGGCTTGCGACATCTTGTAGGGATGGGCTGGCGTCACCAGCACGATCTGATTGGCTGGTGGCGTCGGCATGTGGCTGCACGCGCCGGTCCATGGCACCAGCAGGAACTGATAGACGAGGTCGCCATCGCGATCGACCGGCAACGCGTAGCCGGCTAATTGTACCGTCTTGTCCTGCAAGCCGAGCGACAGCGTCTCACCATGATCGGGTAGTTTAGCCGCAATCATCGGCAGGCCGGCGTCTTCCGCGACGGCCTGGCTCGCCGGGCGCAAATCCTTCCAAAAGATGTGCATGGTTTCGGCCGAAGCGCCGGCAGCCCAGAGGGACAGCGCGGTCGCCAGAGCCAGGATTGATTTGAGATGAATGCTCATGCCGCTTCCTTTGCGGCCAAGTAAAGACGCCGCGGCCAATGACGTCAATGCGCGAGCCGCATCACATGTCGGCGAGAACCAGCCATGCCGACTTCACGGAAGCCGCGCGACGCGAACATGTCGCGAAAGCCCATGAAACGGTAGCTCGGCGACGCCTCCGCCACGGGATAGGCCTCGATGATGCGCGCGCCCTTGGCGAAAGCATGATCGATGGCTGCATCAAGCAAGGCCGAAGCTAGGCCGCCGCCGCGCAAGGCCCTCGGCACATAGAAGCAGGCGATCGACCATACGCCCGTCTCGCTGTCGTCCTGCCGCCTTGAAAGCCTGCGATAGGTCTCGCGCGGAGCGACCGAACACCAGGCAATGGTGTTGCCGTCGATCTCGGCGAGGATGCCGACCGGGGTGCCGGCATCGATGAGCGCCATCATCTGACGCTTCTTTTCATCGTTCTTGATGTGCTCGCGGTCAGAGTTCCGCCAGGCCATGCACCAGCAATATTTTGGCGCACCCGGCTGCTCGAACAGGGTCTCAAAGCTGCCGCGTGTTGCCGGCGTCACCTCGGTGAAGCGGATGTTGGCGAGGTCAAACGTTTCTGCCGGCGAGGCGTTCGAGCGTTTTGGCATCCGACAGTTCCTTCACGGCATCCTTGCCGATCCAGCGCGCGGTCTTGTCTGGGGAGTCGGCGAGTTTCTGTGCCAGGGTCAGGGCAGGGGCGTGCAGGCTCATCGATCGCTGCCGATCTGCCGCAGCGCCCAGTTGACGGCTTTCCTGACGAAGTTGCGCTGATCGCCGGCATGGACTTCGATCAAGGGCAGATAGGACAGGAAAGTCGCGTCCGGCTCCTCTTTCAAATGCACGGCCGCCCATGCCAACATGGCAAAGGCCGTGCGGCGGACGAATTCGCGCTCGTCGACCGCAAACTCCTCGATCAGCGTGCGCCAGAACGGCGTATCGACGAACAGGTCGGAGACGGTATCGACGACTTCCCAGGAATCGAAATCGTCGGCCCAGCTACGGCATTCCTCAATGGTGATCTTCTTCGGTTCGCCGGTGAAAGCCGCCAGCATCCGCGCTTCGCGAATGCCGCTGGTCCACAGCGCCAGGGATCGTTCGTGGTTGCGCTTCAGCTTGCGCGCCAAGGGCCGCAAATCCGTGTTGCCGACACCGAGCGCGGTCGCGATGTTGATGCCGAACCGCGCCATGCCAGCGCGGTTTTCCTCGGTGCCGATCGAGCGCAGATGCGCGACGATGTCCAGCGCGGTCCAGCCTGGAGCGGGCAGGGACATGATCGCCTACTTCTCCAGGCGCGCCAGCAGCGAGGAGGTGTCCCAGCGCTTGCCACCCATGGCCTGCACATCCTTGTAGAACTGGTCGACAAGCGCGGTCACCGGCAGCTTGGCGCCGTTGCGGTCGGCCTCCGCCAGGCAGATGCCAAGATCCTTGCGCATCCAGTCGACGGCAAAGCCGAAATCATACTTGCCGGCACTCATTGTCTTGTGGCGGTTTTCCATCTGCCAGGAACCGGCGGCTCCCTTGGAAATCACCTCGATCACCTTCTCGATATCGAGCCCGGCCTTCTTGCCGAAATGGATACCTTCCGACAGTCCCTGCACGAGCCCGGCGATGCAGATCTGGTTGATCATCTTGGTGAGCTGGCCGGCGCCAGCCGAGCCCATCAGCCCGACCATGCGGGCAAAAGCGTCGATAACGGGCCTCGCTCTGTCGAAGGCAGCCTGATCGCCGCCGACCATGACGGTCAGCACGCCGTTCTCGGCGCCGGCCTGGCCACCGGAGACCGGCGCGTCGAGAAATGAAAATCCACCTGCCTCCGCTGCTGCCGCCAGTTCGCGCGCGACTTCCGCCGAAGCCGTGGTGTTGTCGATGAAGACCGAGCCTTTCTTCATCGATTTGAAGGCGCCTTCGGGACCTGTCGTCACCGAGCGCAGATCGTCGTCATTGCCGACGCAGGAAAAGACGAAGTCCTTGTCCTTGGCTGCCTCTGCCGGCGTCACTGCAAGGCCGCCGCCATGCTGGCCGACCCATTGCTCGGCCTTGGCCTTGGTGCGGTTGTAGACGGTGATGTCGTGACCACCCTTGTTCTTCAAGTGGCCGGCCATGGGATAGCCCATCACGCCAAGACCGAGAAATGCCACAGATGCCATGAACTTGCCCTTCAGACGGAAACGAAATTGCTGCGGAAGCTCTAGAGCAATTCCAGGAAAAGTGTGAAGCGGTTTTCCCTCCGGAATTGCATCAAAACAAAGAGATAGAGCGGTTCGGCGTTTCTGCGAAACGGTGAACCGTTCTAGGCCCTGCGCTCAATTCGTCAAGACGCCTGCGGACTGATCGACTGGTGCAGGCAATATGGAAATCCGTCAACGCTTCAGGTGGATGGTGATCCGGCGCTCGATCCATTCGATCGCATGGCGCAACAACTCGACCATCACCAGGTACACCAGGGCGACCCAGATATAGGCCTGGATGTCGAAGGAATTGGCAAAGGCGAGTTTTGCATTACCCATCAGGTCGTACACGGTGATGATGGCGACGATGGCGGACGCCTTGACCATCAGGATCAGCTCATTGCCGTAGGGCCGCAAGGCGACGATCAGAGCTTGCGGCAGGATGATCTTGCGCAGCGTCTGCAATTTGTGCAGGCCGAGGGAGGCGGCGCCTTCCCATTGGCCCCTGGGCACGCTTTCGACGGCGCCGCGCAGGATTTCGGCCTGGTAGGCAGCGGTGTTGAGCGCAAAGGCGAAGACGCCGCAGTTGAAGGCGTCCTTGAAGAAATCCCAAAGCCCGATCATCTGGAGTTCCGGCCTGAACGACCCCAGCCCGTAATAGACCAGGAACGTCTGAACCAGCAGCGGCGTGCCCCGGAAAAAATAGACGTAACAGTAGGCAAGACCGGACAGGATCCGGTTCCTGGACATACGCCCGTAAGCAACCGGCATCGACAGGACGGCGCCAAGCACCATCGAAATGGCGACCAGCGACAAGGTAACGCCCAGCCCGCTCAGATAGGCCGGCGCATATTTGGCGAAGAAGGCCGGGTTCCAGGCAAAAAACAGATAGCCGACGATGCCGAGGCCAAAGGCGATCCACAGGCAGACCAGCGCGTAGCCGACGATGCGCGGTCGCGGCCAGCCGCGGGTCCGCGGTGGCGGCCGCTCGACCATGGCGGCTGTGGCGCTCATCGTTGTGCCTCCCGTTTGCCAAGCGAGCGCAAAATGGCGCTGGTGGCGAAGGATGACACGACGGCCAGACCCAGAAAGACTAGAGCCGCAATGCTGTAAAACAGGAACGAATGCTTGGTGACGCGAGCCGCCACACCGGCGTTGCGCAGCGTCTCGGCAAGACCGACGACCGAAACCAGCGACGTGTCCTTGAGAAGGCTAAGCCAGCAATTCTCGAGACCGGGGAAGGCAATGCGCAGCAGCTGCGGCAGGATCACCAAGCGCATTGTCTGCCATCTGGACAAACCAATGGAATAGCCACCCTCATACTGCCCCTTCGGGATGGCGCGGAAGGCCGAGAGGAAAACCTCGCTGGCATAGGACGAGAAGATCAGCGAGAGCACGATCATGCCGGCCACGAAACTGTTGACGTCGATGGTCGCTTCGGGGCGAAAATACCGGATGAGATGTTGCAGCAGGATCGGCATGCCGAAGAAGAACAGGAAAAGCGTCACCAGTTCCGGCAGGCCGCGAAAGACCGTGGTGTAGATATTGGCGGCGAGGCGCAGCGACGGCTCCTCGGATTGCTTGCCCAGCGCAATGAAAAAACCGATCGTCAACCCAATGGGGAGCGTCGCCAGCGCAAGCAGAACCGTTACAATGACGCCATAGGCAATGTCGTCACTCCAGCCATCAGGTCCCCAACTGAGAAGTGTCCATATGCTTTGGGCTGGCATTGACAGGTGTTATCCCCACGACGTTCCCAGGATGAATAGAAAGACGGCGGGGAATTTCCCCGCCGTCTTGATCCTGTCTATCAGGACTCGGCGCCGAAGACGTCGAACTTGAAGTACTTGTCGTTGATTTCCTTGTATTTTCCATTGGCGCGGATGGCGTCGATGGCCTCATTGAGCTTGTTGACCAAATCGGTCTCGCCCTTGCGCACGGCAATGCCGGCGCCCGGTCCGAAGATCTCGACCGGCTGCGGCGAGGGCTGGCCGAGAATCTTGCAGCAGGCACCATCTGGCGTGTCCAGCCATTGCTGCAGCACCACGATATCGTCCTCGATGGCGTCGAGGCGGCCGTTGGCCAGATCTGCCTGCTCCTCGGGGCTGCTCGGATAACCCTTCACAGTGCTGTCGGTGTAGGTCTTCGAGGCATAGTTGAAATGGGTGGTCGTCGTGGCGACGCCGATGGTCTTGCCGGCGAGATCTTCCTTGGTCACACCCTTCAGCGTGCTGTCTTTCGGCACTGCGAGAGCCGAGGGGGTGTTGTAGTATTTGTGGGTGAAGTCGACCTTCTCCTTGCGCTCCGGCGTGATCGACATCGAGGCGACGATAGCGTCGAACTTGCCGGCCTGAAGTGCCGGGATGATGCCGTCCCAATCCTGGGCGACGAAGGTGCACTTGACCTTCATCTGATCGCAAAGCGCCTGGGCGATGTCGATGTCGAAGCCGACGAGCTTGCCGTCGGAGGTGAGGTTGTTGAACGGGGGATAGGCGCCTTCGGTGCCGATCCGCAGGGTCTTTTCCTGGGCCTGGGCTACGCCGAGCGTCAGCAGCGCAGCCGATGCGGCGAGCGCGATACGCAGTGCAATACGCATGATAGTCCTCTCTTTATGGTCCCGGCCGTCGTTCCGAAACGGCTCTATGGGGCGGTGCTTTTGACCGCCCGCTGAGGCGATACTCCCACTCTTTCCAAGAAAAAAGCAACTGCAAAACCACCGAAATCGGCAATGGGGTTCTGCCGTTACGTTACATCCCAAGCAACGAGGCCGGTGATGCGCTCGATGAAGTCGACTATCGATTTTACGTCGTCGAGGTCGAATACCGGCAGGCTCTCGTCCGTGACGGCGAAATCGGCGGCGATGGCGACAATATTGGGATCGCCTGCCGAAAGCGGCGCCCGGTCCCTCGCTTCCAGGCGCCGCGTTTCGATCTTGCGGTGTGATTCGCGCTTGTAGCCTTCGACCAGCACGATGTCGCATGGGGCGAGTCGCGAGAGGATGCTCTCCAGTGGCGGCTCATCCTCGCCACGCAATTCATGCATCAGCGCCCAGCGGTTGCCCGACACGATCGCGACCTCGGTGGCGCCGGCCTGCCGATGGCGGAAGCTGTCGGCGCCCGGCTTGTCGATGTCGAAATCATGATGGGCGTGTTTGACCGTCGAGACCTTCCAGCCGCGCCGCACAAGCTCAGCGACCAGCTTTTCTGTGAGGGTGGTCTTGCCGGAGTTTTTCCAGCCGGTGATGCCGAAGACGTTCATGATGTCATGCTCTGCAACAGGCGCCCGGCCTGGGCAAGATCGTCCGGCACATTGATGTTGAAGAAAGGATCGAGCGGCCGGCCAGCGAATTGCACGACCTGGAATTCCACCTCGACATGGCCATGTCGCTCGATGAAGGCCGAAACGCGCCTGTTGTCCTCATCGACCAGGAAATGCCGCAAGGCGTCGCGACAGTCCGTCGGCCACAGCGCGAAGGTCGGGTGGAGCCGGCCGGCCGAGGAGGCGACGGCAATTGAACCTGGATGTTCGCCGGCTGCCGCCGCCAGACGCGCGACGAGGTCTAGCGGCAGGAAAGGCGTGTCGCCGGCGGCGGTGACGACCGCTTTGCAAGGTGTGCCAGCGGCCGCCCATTCGAGGCCGGACAGAATGCCGGCAAGCGGCCCGGCAAAGCCTTCGACGGTGTCGGCAAGCACCGGCAGTCCGAAACGGGAAAAGCGTTCGGGATCGCCATTGGCGCTCAGCGCCAGGGTTTCGATCTGCGGGCCAAGGCGCGACAGGACCTGCTCAAGCACGCTGCCGCCGCCGAGCGGCAACAGGCTCTTGTCGCCGCCTCCCATCCGCCTTGACTGGCCACCGGCCAGAACGATCCCTGCAATATCTCGCCTCATGCATCGAGCCTGTACGCCAGCCGCCGGAAATCACAAGACCCGGCTAGATTCCATCCGGCGCCATGGCCGGCCCGGTGGTTTCGGCGACGATCCTTCGCCGACCGACCACGCGCTCGCGATAGAGCGCGTAGAGACCCGAACCGACGACGATTGTCGCGCCGACGATCATCGGCATGTCCGGAATGTCGCCGAAGACGATCAAGCCAAGCAGGATGGACCAGAGGAGCGCTGTGTAGCGGAACGGCGCGATGAAGGAGATCTCGCCCGAGCGCATCGCCATGATGATGAATTGATAACCGATGAGCACCAGCACCGCGGCCAGCGCCAGCAGCGCCGTGCTTTTGCCGGTCATGGGCGTCCAGCCACCCATCGGCGACAACAGCACCACGCCGACGCCGGTCATTGCCAGCGCGGTCGCGGTCGAGACGAGCATGGTCGGTATGGTTTGGGGGATGCGCTTGGTGGCGAGGTCGCGCACGGTGCAGCAGGCGACGCTGGCCAGCGCCCAAAGGGAATAGATGCTGAAGCCATCAAAGCCGGGCCGCACGATGACCAGTACGCCGGCAAAACCGACTGCGATTGCCAGCCAGCGTCGCCAGCCGACCGCTTCGCCGAAAAACAGCGCGGCACCCATCGTCACCGCCAGCGGCAGCGCCTGAAGAACGGCCGAGACACTGCCGATCGGCAAATGGGCAAGCGCCACCAGGAACGACACGGTGGCGCCAGCTTCGCCCAGCACGCGGATTGCCACCAGCGGCTGCAGCATCAGGCGCGGCCGCAAAAGCGCGCCGCGTTGCCAGGCCAGCAGGCCGACGAAGAGCGAGGCAAAGGCTCCTCTGATCAGCATGACCTGCGCCATGTTCATCGATTGCGAAGAGTATTTGGTGATGGCGTCGTTGAGCGTGAAGCCAACCATCGCCACCATCATGAACAACGCGCCGCGAAGATTTGGGGAAAGAGGCAAGACATCCACCGGTTGCTTGGGAAGCAAGCCTGTAACAGCCCGCCACGAAACAGCAATGGCAAAGGGCTGGGCCAGGACCGGGCATTCGTCATCGCCGGCGTGAAATCACGTCCTCAATTCGGCGCGGATCTGGTCGGGAGGCGGCTTCGCCTCCCGGAACGTACCGGCTGCCGATGTCTATTGCTTCGGCGTCAGCACTTCGGTGCCGTTGCCTTCCTTGCCGGCGATGGTCCACAGGCCATGCAGCGACCCGTCATCCTCGACCTTGTAGACGACGAGGCCGATGTCCTTGCCCATGACATAGCCGGCGGAGAATGCATCGTCGTTGCGCATGCAGATGCCATCGGACGAAGAACCGCCAGTCTCCCAGTGGATCGCGCAAGTCGTCCCGCTGGTCAGCGTGATGGTGGCTTCGCCATCATATTTCGATCCGTCGAAATTGGTGCCGGCGACGGTATAGGTTCCACCGATCGACTGCGCCGCCGCGGGCACGGCCGCAAGGCCGAGCAATGCAAGAGAAAGAATGAGTTTGCGCATGACGTTTCCCCCTATCAGCGAAAAGCCGCTTTCAGGGGAAGGCTAGGCCGGAACAATGTGGCCGTAAATCCGGCGGCGGTTCGCGGACAAGACTTTTTCTGGGGTGTGATCCGAAATACTCACTGTCCCTTCAGACTGCCGGCAATCGCGCCGACCAGCGGGTCGTATTTCGACTTCAGGGCTGGCGGGTAATCGATCCAGACCGTGCGGATGACGCCATCTCTGCCGAACAGGCGCCGCTCATAAAAGATCTTTCCATCCTTCATGCCCGACAGCACCGCCCAGTTCTTGCCGGTCTTGCTGTAGGTAACGGTGTAGTCAGGTTCCTTGCTTGCCTTTTCATCGGCGACAAAGCCTTTCGGCGTGTCGTCATCGACGTTGAGGATGCCGGAGCAGGTCAGGCTGGCGCCATCCGCGCTCAGCCAAACCTGTCCGTCGCCATTTTCCGGCTCGGGCTGGCGATCGGTGAATATCTCATCGGGAAAGGTGCAGACGGTGCCGAAACGCGCGTTCGCATAGGTGAAGGGCTTGGCGTTTGCACTTGTTGTGACGGGCGTCGCCAAGAACAGAACAGTGGTCAGCGACGACAAGCCTATACGATAAAGACGCAGCACGATGCCCCCTTGGCCTTGTGACCAAAGATAGTCTTGCACCAAATCGGAGAAAAAATCAGCCGCCGGTGACGCTCATATGCCGGGACACCGACGGACGGCTGGTGCGGCGGTCGATGATGAAATCATGGCCTTTCGGCTTGCGGCCGATGGCCTCGTCGATCGCGTCGGCGACAAGTTCGTTGCCTTCGGATGCGCGCAACGGCGCGCGCAGATCGGCCGCGTCTTCCTGGCCGAGGCACATATAGAGCGTGCCCGTGCAGGTCAGCCGGACGCGATTGCAGCTTTCGCAGAAATTATGCGTCATGGGTGTGATGAAACCGAGCTTTCCGCCGGTCTCGGCGACGTGGACATAGCGTGCAGGGCCACCGGTCTTGAAGGGAATGTCGGCCAGCGTGAACTGGCGTTCCAGCGAGGCGCGCAGCAGCGACAGCGGCAGATACTGGTCGGTGCGGTCGGCGTCGATCTCGCCCATCGGCATGGTTTCGATGACAGTGAGATCCATGCCGCGGCCATGCGCCCAGCGCATCATGTCGGGCAGTTCGGCGTCGTTGAAATCCTTCAGCGCCACCGCGTTGAGCTTGACCTTGAGCCCGGCCGCCTGAGCGGCATCGATACCTTGCATGACCTTGTCGAGATGGCCCCAGCGGGTGATCTGGTGGAACTTGTCCGCATCCAGCGTGTCGAGCGAGACGTTGATGCGCTTGACGCCGCAATCGGCGAGCTCGGCGGCGAAGCGCGACAGCTGCGAGCCGTTGGTGGTGAGCGTCAGTTCTTCCAGCGCGCCGCTATCGAGGTGGCGCGAGAGCTGGCGCACCAGATGCATGATGTTCTTGCGCACCAGTGGCTCGCCGCCGGTGAGGCGCAGCCGTCTGACGCCCTTCTCGATGAAAACGGTGCAGAGCCGATCCAGCTCTTCCAGCGACAGCAGGTCCTTCTTCGGCAGGAAGGCCATGTCCTCGGCCATGCAGTAGGTGCAGCGAAAATCGCAGCGGTCGGTGACCGACACTCTGAGATAGCTGATCGTGCGACCGAAAGGGTCGATCATGTTCATGTTCGAGCGTTTCCCGTGGCCGTTACCGGCGTCGTTATATACAGCTATGTGATACGATCCAGCCCACCATTCAAGATACCGCTTCTCGATCTTTGGTAACATCCCGGAGCCGACACCTTGCGTCGGTCGTCTACCAGGACTTTTCCCCTGTCGCGAAGCGGCGTAGGGAAGGGCAATCGATACGGGATCAAACAGCATGACCGCGCCAAAAGAACTCCGGGTCTCCAAGGACCGCAAGCTGCTGTCGGTCACCTTTCCCAATCACCAGCCATTTGAACTGCCGGCGGAGCTTTTGCGCGTCGCCTCGCCATCGGCCGAGGTGCAGGGCCATTCGCCCGACCAGCGTGTGACGGTTCCCGGCAAGCGCAATGTGGCCATCCTGAAGATCGAGCCGGTCGGCAACTATGCGGTGCGCATCACCTTCGACGATTTCCACGACACCGGCATTTTCACCTGGAACTATCTGCACACGCTTGGCCACGAGAAGGATGAGCGCTGGAATGCCTATCTGGCGGAGCTTGCCGAAAAAGGACTGAGCCGCGATCGCTAAGCCGACGTCGTAAAGGCGTCACACATCTGGAGTAGCGCCGGCCAGGGTTCGGAGACGAAAAAGATGTCGCTTATCACCACGGTCGAACAGCTCGAGGCGCTCTACGGCGTTCCAGGCGAAGCCTCGCTGGTCAAGGAACTCGATCACGTCATTCCCGAATATGCCGCCTTCATCGAGGCGTCGCCCTTTGTTGCGCTTGCCACCAGTGGCCCGGAGGGATTGGACTGTTCGCCGCGCGGCGATCTCGCCGGCTTCGTGCGTATCGTTGATCCGAAGACGCTGATCATGCCGGACCGGCGCGGCAACAATCGCGCCGATTCGCTGCGCAACATCATCCGGGATCCGCGTGTCGGGTTGCTGTTCCTGGTGCCGGGTTCTGGCACGACGCTGCGCATCAACGGCCGCGCGCGCATCACCACGGACGCCGAACTTTGCGCATCCTTCATGGTCGACGGCAAGGCGGCGCGCTCGGTGACCGTCATCGACGTCGATTCGGTCTATTTCCAGTGCGCCCGCGCCATTGTGCGGTCGGAGCTTTGGAACCCGGCAAAACATGTCGATCCAAAATCGCTGCCGACGCCGGGAAAAATCCTGGAAATCACCAGCCGCAAGAACATCGACGGCGAGGCCTACGACAAGGAATGGCCGGAGCGGGCGAAGAAAACCATGTGGTGAGTGACCGAAAAGGCCGTCAGGCCTCCTTCAGCACCTCATAGATCTTGCGCATCTGTTCGCCGATCATGTCGCACTGCTCCGGCGTCGACTGGCTCATCGCTTTCTCGATCAGCGCCATATGCACTTTCAGCGCCTGCATCAGCAACGCCTCGCCAGCCTCGGTCAAGGCGAGCCGCAGGATGCGCTTGTCCTTCTCGTCGCCTTCGCGGCGCAGCAGGCCGCGCGTCTCCAGCTGCGGCAAAAGCATGGTGATGTTGGAGCGGCCGACGAGCAGCTTGCGGGCAAGATCGTGCTGCGACATGCCGGGATGGCGGTAGAGGTTCATCAGCACGTCGAGCTGCGCCGGCTTCAGGTCGAGCGGCGCGAGTTTCACCGCCAGCGTACGCTCCAGCACATGGCAGGCACGCGCCACCGCGACCCAGTTGCGAAAACGCGGGTTGTCCCAGGGTAGCTCTTGTTTATTGTTCATCTTTGAACTATTATGTTCATGCTTGAACGTATGGATGGATTCTCACTATGGCATCAATCGGGCTGAAGGTCATCCGGAGCGTATTTGGTGCGGCCGAGCATATTGCGCCACGCATCACCGGGCGCGCGGCTTTCGAACTGTTCTGCCGCACGCCGAGCACAAAGGCGCTGACCGATGGCGAGCGCCGCGCCATCGGCCGGGCCGCCGAGTTCATGACCGAGGCGCGCCATCATCGGCTGAAGACGGCAACCGGCTGCGTCATGGTGCACGAATTCCGGCCGGAACCGGGCGGGGCCGCACTTGGCACGGTGCTTGTCGTTCATGGCTGGCGTTCGCGCACCGAATATATGCGCGCCTTGATCGAGGGCTATCGCGCCGCCGGCTACAGGGTCGTTTCCCTGGACCTGCCGGGGCACGGCCATTCGCAGGGCCGGCACCTGAACATGGTCAACGCGGTCGACGCGGTGCGGGTCGCCGGCGAATGGTTCGGCCCGTTCGTCGCGGCGGTGGGTCATTCCTTCGGCGGCGCCGTTGCCGCCAATGCCATTGCCGGTTCCGTCAAGAACATTCCGCCGCTGGCGGCCGGACGTCTCGTGCTGATCGCCGCACCCAGCTCCCTGCCGGCTATCTTCGCCGATTTCAGCCGCATGCTCAACGTCGGGCCGCGCTCGCAGGTGGCGATGGCGGACCGCGTCCAGCACCTGTCCGGCCGGCCGCTGCATGAATTCACCGGTGACCGCCAGCTCGCCCAGGCGCCGGTGCCGACGCTGGTCATCCACGCGCCTGACGATCGCGAGGTGCCGGCCGAGCACGCGAAACGCTACGCCGGCGCTGGCGGCCATGTGCGGCTGCACTGGGCCGACGGTCTCGGCCACCGCCGCATCCTTGCGGACAAGGGCGTTGTCGAACGCGCCGTTGCCTTCGTCGCGGAACACCGCGAGCCGTCGCGGCTGCATTGAGACGCAATCCTCGTTCCAGGCATGTCGTTGTCTCAAAACCGGGACCACTCTCGAGCGACATGCATTGGGGCTATTTCTTCTTCTCGCCGGGCTCGACAGGCAGTCCGGCCGCCTTCCAGGCGGTGTAGCCGCCAAGGATGTGCTTGACGGGCACAAGCCCCATGTCCTGCGCCGTCTTGGTGGCGAGCGCTGAACGCCAGCCGCCGGCGCAGAAGAACACGAAGCTCTTGCCCGAGGCGAAGAACGGCTTGTGATAGGGACTTTCCGGATCGATCCAGAATTCCAGCATGCCGCGTGTCACATGTTTGGCGCCGGGAATCCTGCCGTCGCGTTCGACCTCGCGCGGGTCGCGCAGGTCGACGAAGATGGTGCCTTCGTCCTCGAGCAGTCCCGCGGCTTCTTCAGGTGAAACCACTTCGATCTCGGCGTTGGCTTCATCCAGCAGTTCGCGATAACCCTTTTTCACAGCTTGTTCCTCCCGACCGCGCGTTTGGCTGGATTTCCACCATAATGGCCAGCGTTTGTCACGCTCAGTCGGGGCCTGCCAGAGTTTGCCAGGCAGCCATCGCGCCAGTGACGGTGGCCATCAGCGCTGGGCGCGACGCGCCGTCGCGCGCCTGGATCGACATGCCGTGCTGCACCGCGATTCGGCAAGGCCGATGACATCGCCGGCATGGTTGCCTGGCTCGCCGGTCCGGAGGGGCGTTTCGTTACCGGTGCCGCATTGACCATCGATGGCTGCGCCAACGCCTGAATTTTGGGGATTTCTCCAGGCTGGAGCGAAACGCCCGCGCTCCAGCCGACACGATCTTGTGAAACCGTTCTGCAACAGGCTTTCCAAAATTTATGAAAGCTTAACCAAATCGGTATGAATCGGTATAGTCGCGCCTTACATCCGCCATGCGGTGAGCGAGACGGTCTAGCGTGCGGAACGGGAACCGGTTGCGACCGGAGCGGGTGATCCATGAAATTCCTCGGTAAAAAAGCAACCGCGATGCCGCTTGTGGCGATCGCGGCAACGCTCGCCCTGGGCGCGCCTCAGGCAGGCGCCCAGGGGCTCTTCGACATGCTGTTCGGCGGCGGCATCAGGCATGAGCCGCAGGGCGAATTTCCGCCTCCGCCAACGCACAAACCCAAAGCCCCGGCTGGCGGCGGCGGCGGCGCAAAGATCAGCGGGCCGTCCTATTACACCTACAAGGCTGACAAGCTTATTCGCGTCGACTTCTCGACGCTGTCCGCCGCGCCGCAGCCGGCGACGGCGCAGGACGCGGCGTTCGTTCCGTCAGCAACGGGGGCTGCTTTCCACGATGCCATTGCCGGTCTCAGCGACTACGAACTCTACGCCGAGCCCGACATCGCCAAGGCGTTGATCGCCTATTACTCGGCCAATCCGGACTTCATCTGGGTGAACGGACCCAGCCCCAACAACCGCGCCCAGGATGCGGTGCGGGTGCTGGGCGAGGCCGCGAGCTACGGCCTGACGCCCACCGACTACACCGTCGATGTGCCGGCCACGACTTCGGCGTCGACGGATGACGCGGCCAAGCTCAGGGAACTCGTGCGCTTCGAGATGGCGCTGTCGGCACGCGTCCTGCGCTATGCCCATGACGCCCAGAACGGCCGTGTCGAGCCCAACCGGATGACCGGTTACTATGATTTCCCGGCCAAGCCGCTCGACATGGTCGGCGTGCTGAAGACGCTGGCGCATACACAGGAAGTGCGCACCTACCTCGAATCGCGGCATCCGCAGAATGCGGAATATCAGGCGCTGCGCGTCGAGCTGGAGGCCCTGCAGGCCAGTGCCGAAAATGAGATCGTCGTCGATCCCAAGCTGCTGCTGAAGCCGGGCGAGACCAGCCCCGAACTGCCGAAGCTGCTGTCGCTGATCGCGCGCAATCTCGATGACGGCATGGGCGGCACCTATGGCGAGCTCTTGTCGCGGCTGGCGACCAGCGAGGTTTATGTCCCCGAGCTGGTGCCGCTGATCAAGGCGGTGCAGGTGAAGGAAGGCATGAAGGGCGACGGCGTCATCGGTCCGCGCACTGTCGCCTTGCTGGCCGGCACGTCGAAGGCTGACAAACTGCTCAAGGTGCAGGTGGCGCTGGAGGAGCTGCGCTGGCTGCCTTCCGATCTCGGCAGCCCACGTGTCTTCATCAACCAGCCGGCGTTCACTGCGAGCTACATCGACAACGGCGAGGAGAAGCTGAAGACGCGCGTCGTCGTCGGCCGGGTGACCAACCAGACGGCTTTCTTCTACGACCAGATCAAGCAGGTAGACTTCCATCCCTATTGGGGCGTGCCGCAGTCGATCATCGTCAATGAGATGCTGCCCAGATTGCGCAGCGATCCCGGCTATCTCGATCGGGCCGGCTACGAGGTGACGGATTCGCGCGGCAAGCGCATTCCGTCGTCGGCGGTCAATTGGGGCGGCTATGGCGCCAACATTCCCTACAGCGTGCGCCAGCAGCCGAGCGAGGCCAATGCGCTGGGCGAACTGAAGATCCTGTTCCCCAACAAGCATGCGATCTACATGCACGATACGCCGCAGAAATCGTTCTTCAAGGAGGACATGCGCGCGCTCAGCCATGGCTGCGTGCGCCTGCAGGATCCGCGCGGCATGGCGGCGGCGGTGCTCGGCACCACGGTCGACTATGTCGCCGAAAAGCTGAAGCACGGGCATTCGACCGAGGATGTGACGCGCAAGATTCCGGTCTATGTCGCCTATTTCACCGCATGGCCCGACATGTCCGGCAAGGTCGAGTATTTCAGCGACGTCTACGACCGCGATTCGCGGTTGAAGCAGGCATTGGACGCCACCGAGGCCGTGCGCTCGCCGTCGAGCTGATCGTTTAGAATTGCGACAACGGGCGGCGGAACCCCGCCTCCCGCCCGGCGATTAGCCAGTAGATCAATCCGGCGACGAGGCCGGCCGCGGCGATGATGCCGATATCGGCCCAGCGCTCCGGGTCTATGTCTTCCGCTGAACTCGGCCAGATCAGGAAGAAGCCGCCGGCGGCGGCAGCGGCGCCGAAGACCATGTGCATCAGGGCATTGCGCAGCGAGAAGAACTCGGCGATCAGCGCGAAGATCAGTGTCTGCAGCCCGGTCACGACAATCGTCAGGAAGTAGACGAACATGCCGAGCGGCGGCACCACCAGGACGGCGATCGGGCTGACGCCCATGATGTCGAAATAGGCCGGCGCGTTGGGCAGCGAACTGAGCGCGGCGTAGATCGCCGCCACGGCGACCAGGCCGACCAGCACGGCGACCAGATAGCCGGCCAGCATCATCAGGATGCGTTTCATCACATGCTTCGCCGTCGCCATGCCCATCCCCCATGCGGCGCAGTCAACCGTTCCAATCAGCCATCAAAGACGATCCGGCGCAAGGGCAGGCACAGAGCGGATGCTTTGGCAGGCTTCGTGGATTGGGAAGCACGCCGATCAGGCGCCGCCGCACAGATGCTCGGAGTCCGGCAAGGCCCAGGAACCTTTTGCAACCAGATCGATCGAATAATAGACCCGGCCGCGGTCGTCATCCCTGGGACAATCCCTGGGAATCGCGATCAGGCAAGTCACGACGGGTTCGCCGACCTTCGAGGCGGCAAGGCCCGGTTCGCGATCATAGGAGACGGCCCCACCGCCATTGGTGAAGGTGGCTGCGCTGCCGGCGTCGGGCGAGGCGGTTTCCAGCGGATCGTCGCCAAGCCGCGTGGTCAGCGTCTTGATGTGCGTGGACGCGCATTGTCCGACGGCCGAGGGCAGGGGCTGATCGTTGTTGCCGGGATTGCCCGCGGCGGTATCCAGAGCCTTCTTGCCGATCAGGGCGATGTTGTAGTCCTGTACCCATGAGGGCGCATTGCCATAGGTCTGCAAGGCGTTGTTCAGCGCGCTGACGATGCAGGCTGTATCGCTCCTGCAGGCATTGCGGTCGGCAATCAGCCCGCGGGCGATCTTGCGCTTGTCGCCGCCAAAGGCCGGCTCGAACCCCTTGTAGGCCTTGGCGACCAGCAGATCGATCGCCGACAGCTGCGGATCGGCGCAGATCGCCTTCTCCGCCGGCAGGCTGGCCTTGGCGCAATCGAAGGATGGCCCGTCCGCGCGCGCCGAAGGCGCCGCAAGCATGCCGCCAGCCAGGATGACAGCAAGCACAAGCAAGACTTTGGTTTGGATGGAAGATCGCATCGGTGCCCCCAAGCATCAGGATAGCGCAAGGCACGGCCGCGCCTCGGCGTACATATCACACGCCAAGGATGGACAATTTGCGGCACGCCGATTGGTCCATCGAGCGTGTGCAAAAGCGGATCCGTCTATCGGATATCTGCCGGCGGCTCCTACCTGGGCTCGGCGGTCACCGGATCATAGGTGATTTCGACCTTCGCCTTGTCCGACGTGTAATAGGTGACGGTGTAGGCGCCATCGTCCCAGTCGACCTCTTTCACATAGCGAAAACCGTCGCGGTGCTCGACCTTGGCGAGGATCTCCGACAGCTTCTTGGCATTGGGCGGCGGCAACGGCTTGTCATCCGCCGCCAGGGCCGGTCCGGCGGCGAGAAGAACGGCAACGCTGGTTGCCACGAGAAATCTGGACATAGTTTTCCCTCAAGTTTCGACGCAAGGAAACGAGCTGGTGCGGTGGTTGGTTCCGGATGGGACGCCATGCGTGCCCGGCCATGTCCGCACAAGCTGCAATTCGCCGCGCCGCTGCCAACAGAGCGTCAACGGGCTAAGGCTGGAAAACCATTTGGGAAAATGGTGGGCGATGCAGGGATTGAACCTGCGACCCCACCCGTGTGAAGGGTGTGCTCTCCCGCTGAGCTAATCGCCCGCTCGTTGCCCGAAGGCCAAGCGAGCCGCGATATAAGGGAGGCCGGCCGGTTAAGTCAAGGCGCTGTCTGGCGTTCTCACAGCGATCGGATTCTTCGCTCCTCGAGCCGTCCCGATGGGATGCCGGTCGCCGTCGGCTCAGTGGCCCGCGGCGCGGATCAGCCGCTCGGCCAGTTCCACGGTCAGCGCGTCGAAATGCGAGATCACCGCCGAAGGTTCGAATTCGCGGACATGCCGGTCGGTGTAGCCGAAATCGACGGCCACCACCGGAATGCCGGCGGCCTTGGCGGTGTCGATGTCGGTCTGCGAATCGCCGACCATCAGGGCGCGGTGCGGGTCGCCGCCGGCCAGCCGGATGGTTTCGGTCAGGTGACGCGGATCGGGCTTGCGGAAGGCGAACGTGTCCTGGCCGGCGATGGCCGCGAAATGCCTGGTCAGGCCGAGCGCCTCGATCAGCGCCAGGGAATTGGCCTCGTATTTGTTGGTGCAGATGGCAAGGAGATAGCCAGCCTTCTCGAAACGCCCGATCGCGTCGACGACACCGGGGTAGGGGCGCGATTTGCCGGGGATGTTGTCGGTGTAGTGATCGAGGAACAGCTTGAGCAGCCGGTCATGCTCGGCGACGTCAAGCGAGCGCTGCTGGGCGGCGTGCGCCCGCTCTATCATCACGCGGCCGCCATGGCCGACAAAGCGCCTGAAGCCGGCCTCGTCGACGGCCGTGAGTTCGCTGGCAGCCAGGCTGTGGTTGAGGCTGTCGAGCAGGTCCGGCGCCGTGTCAATCAGCGTTCCGTCGAGGTCGAACACGATGATCGGGCGACTCATGATCCATCCTGCGCAGGTTTGTACATCCGGAGGCGATAGCGGCTGCGGCGCGTCAAGGCAAGCAAAGCGGTGGACAGGCGCCCAATGGTCAAAGGCTTTGGCCACGGTCAAAAGCTTTGACCCGGCCGGCAAAAATGCTAGGAGCCCGAAACACAAGGTTCCCCGGGGCAGCAAGCGGCATGGATGCAAGACAGTTGAAGGTCGAGGCCGCGCGGGCCGCCCTTGCCCATGTCAGCGACGGCATGCGGCTCGGCATCGGTACCGGCACCACTGCGGAAGAGTTCGTACGGCTGCTCGCCGACAAGGTCGCCACCGGCATGACCGTCATCGGTGTGCCGACTTCGGAGCGCACCGCAGCACTTTGCCGCGAGCTTGGCGTGCCGCTGTCGACATTGGAGGAAACCCCCGAGCTCGATCTCACCGTCGACGGCGCCGACGAGGTCGACCCGGAGCTGACCCTGATCAAGGGCGGCGGCGGCGCGCTGCTGCGCGAGAAGATCGTTGCCGCGGCCTCGCAGCGCATGATCGTCATCGCCGACCGCTCGAAGATGGTCGAGACGCTCGGCCGGTTTCCGCTGCCGATCGAAGTCAACAAGTTCGGCCTGCGCGCCACCGAGATCGCCGTAGCCAAGGCGGCTGCAGAGCTCGGCCTTTCCGGTCCGATTACATTGAGGATGACGGGAGGCCAGGCTTTTGTTACAGACGGCGGCCATTTTATCCTCGATGCATCTTTTGGCCGCATTCCGGATACAAGAGCGCTTTCGAATGCTCTCCACGCCATTCCGGGCGTGGTCGAGCATGGTCTTTTCATCGGGCTGGCGTCAGCGGCCATCATCGCCGGCGGCGACGGTATCCAAACCGTCCATGCCGCCCGAAAACCAGGGAGTTCTACCAACCATGATGTTGCATAACCGGGTTCGCGGCCTTTGCGTCGTTCTGGCGGCTTCGGCCGTTTTGGCCTTGTCGTCGCCGGCGTTTTCGCAGGACGTCACCGAATCGCACCTGAAGGCGGCCCGCGCCGCGGTCGCGGCGATCCATGCGACCGACCCGTTCGACAACATCCTGCCGCAGGCGGCCGCCGCGCTCGAATCGCAGCTCATCCAGAAGAACCCGGACATGCAGGAACTGATTGGCAAGACGATCAGCGAGAAGGCGCTGGCGATGGCGTCGCGCCGCGCCGATCTCGAGAAGGAAGCGGCCCTTGCCTATGCGAAGGTGTTTTCCGAGAAGGAACTCAACGACATCGCAGCCTTCTACAGCTCCGAGTCCGGCAAGAAGCTGCTCGACAGCGGCCCGACCGTGACGCGTGACTTGGTCAAGGCAGCCGACATCTGGCAGAACGGCCTTGCCCGCGATCTCGCCCAGCAGGTCGGCCAAACGCTGGCCGCGGCCGCCAAGGCAAAGGCTCCGGCTGCGCCTGCTGCGCCCGCTGATGGTGCTGCTCCGGCCGACAATGCGGCTCCGGCGGATGGCGCTGCACCGGCCGACGGTTCGGCTCCCGCCGACGGCACGCAGAACTGATCCTGCGTTTTCAAATGCGGCCTTGCGGCCATCTGCGAAGCCCGGCTTGTCCGGGCTTTTCTTTTGGCCTTTGGCGGCCTACCTGTCACTCGCATTTTCCGACGTTCAAGGAGCCGCCTCATGGCCGGTTATGACTATGATCTTTTCGTCATCGGCGGCGGCTCCGGCGGGGTGAGGGCGGCGCGCGTTGCCGCCGCACTCGGCAAGCGCGTCGGCATCGCCGAGGAATACCGTTTTGGCGGTACCTGCGTCATCCGCGGCTGCGTGCCGAAAAAACTCTATGTCTACGCCTCGCAATTTCCGGAGCATTTTGCCGATGCCGCCGGCTATGGCTGGACGGTGCCGGAAGCCAGTTTCAACTGGCAGACGCTGGTGGCCAACAAGGACCGCGAGATCAGCCGGCTGGAGGCGATCTACAAGAAGAATGTCGAGGGCGCCGGCGGCGAGACCTTCCATTCGCGGGCGATGATCGTCGACCCGCATGTGGTGCATCTCCTGGACGACGACCGCACCGTCACCTCCGACCAGATCCTGATCGCCACCGGTGGCCGTCCGGCGGCCCACCCAGCGCTTCCCGGTCATGAGCATTGCATCTTTTCCAACGAGGCTTTCGACCTCAAGGAACTGCCGAAGGCGATCATGATCGAGGGCGGCGGCTACATCGCGGTCGAGTTCGCCAACATCTTTCACGGGCTCGGTGTCGACACCACGTTGGTCTATCGCGGCAAGGAGATCCTCAGCCGCTTCGACATGGATCTGCGCCGCACGCTGCACGAGACCATGGAAAAGAAGGGGATCAAGATCCTCTGCCACGCCGTATCGGAGTCGATCCGCAAGCGGCCGGACGGCCGGCTCGATGCCCTTCTCACCAGCGGCCAGACGCTGACGGTGGATCAGGTCATGCTGGCCATCGGACGCATCCCCAACACCGAGAATATGGGCCTGGAAGGCATCGGCCTCGAGATGACCCAGGTCGGCGCGATCAAGGTCGACGCGTATTCCCGCACCAACATCGACAATATCTGGGCGATCGGCGACGTCACCAACCGCGTGCAGCTGACACCGGTGGCGATCCACGAAGCAATGTGCTTTGTCGAGACGGCATTCAAGGGCAACCCGACCGCGCCCGACCACGACACGATCGCGACCGCGGTCTTCTCGCAGCCGGAAATCGGCACTGTCGGCCTGTCGGAAGACGAAGCCGTCAAGCGTTTCGCCGATGTCGAAATCTACCGCGCCAGCTTCCGGCCGATGCGGCACACGCTTTCGGGCCGCGACGAGAAGATGCTGATGAAGCTGGTGGTCGACGGCGCTTCCCGCAAAGTGCTAGGCGCCCACATATTGGGGCCGGATGCCGGCGAAATGGCGCAGCTGCTAGGCATTCCGCTGAAGGCCGGCCTGACCAAGGATGATTTCGACCGCACAATGGCCGTGCACCCGACCGCGGCGGAAGAACTCGTCACCATGTACAAGCCGACCTACCGCGTGAAGGACGGCCAGCGCGTCCAGTGACGGGCGCGTTTTGCTCGATGAAGGTCGACTGAACCACCTAAGGCAGGCAGCCTAGGGCGGAAGCCGCCGCCGGCCATGGCCAGCGGAGGAGACAGCAATGCGCTACAGCAGCGTGCCGCGCAGGATGACCAGCGCCACCGAGAAATAAATCACCAGCCCGGTGACATCGACCAGTGTGGCGACAAACGGCGCCGATGCGCTGGCGGGGTCGAAACCGACCCGTTTCAGCGCGAAGGGCAGCATCGATCCCGAGAGTGAACCAAAGGTGACGATGCCGACCAATGCGGCCCCGACCGTCGCGGCAATCAGCGGCCAGTGCGGACCGTAATCGTAGAAACCGAAATACTGCCACAGCGTGATGCGGCAGACGCCGACCACGCCAAGGATCGATCCCAGCACCAGGCCGGTCGGCAGTTCGCGCAAGGCAACCCGCCACCAGTCGCCGAGCCCAATCTCGCGCAGAGCCAGCGCCCGGATGACCAGCGAGGTCGCCTGCGAGCCGGAATTGCCGCCGGAGCTCATGATCAGCGGGATAAAGAGGGTGAGCACGATCGCTTTTTCCAGTTCGCTTTCGTAGCTCTGCATGGCGTTCGCGGTCAGCATTTCGCTGAGGAACAGGGCGCACAGCCAGCCGGCGCGCTTCTGGATCATGGCGAGGAAGCTCATCTTCATATAGGGCTCGTCGAGCGCTTCCATGCCGCCGAAGCGATGCACGTCCTCCGTCGTTTCCTCGATCATCGTGTCGATGATGTCGTCGATTGTCACGATGCCGAGGATCTTGCCGTGGTCGACGACGGGTACGGCGAGCAGATCGTATTTGGAGATCGTCTGCGCCAGGGTTTCACGATCGGTCAGCGGGGTGACCGTCACCGGCACACGGTCCGGCGCCACAGACAGGATCGGGTCGTCCGGCTCACCGGTGATGAGCCGGCGCAGGCCGGTCGACCGCACCAGGAGGTCCGTTTGCGGATCGACGATGTAGATCGCGTAGACGGTTTCGCGCGTCCGCTCGACCTTGCGGATGTAGTCCAGCGTGCGTCCGACGGTCCAGTCGGAGGGAACGCTGACGAATTCCGTCGTCATGATCGATGCGGCGCTGCCTTCGGGATAGCCCAGAATGGACAGCAGGGTGGCGCGCAGCGGCGGCGCCAGTGCGCCGAGCAGTTCGGAGCGTGCCGGCTCATCGAGCTCGCGCAGTATGTCGGCCGCACGGTCGACCGACATGGCGGTGAGCAGCTTGCTTGCCTTGGCGCGGGGCAGGGCCTCCGCGAGTTCGGGCGCGCCGTCGAGTTCAGGCTGGTCGAAGATCTCGACCAGCCGCTCGAACGGTACGGCGCAAAGCAGATCCGTCGCGGTTTCGCGCGATTCATGGTTGAGCCCCTCGACCACGTCGGCGACATGGTCGTTTGCAAGGATGCGGGCGATGGCGATGGCCTCGTCGTCCGCTACGGGGGAAAAATCGTTCATGGTTCACTCCTAGCCGTCCGGCAGGACATGAACCATGTCAGGTCACGTCTAGGCGGACGGCGGTTGCGTTCGACTAATACTGTCGCCAGGCATGGCGCGGTGACCTTTCCGCTTGCGGGTTCGCGTTTGACTGTCAGCAAGCCGGCGCAACATAGGAGCGCGCCTTGCCGAGTCAATCGCGGTGAGTGAGGAAAACGGCGCCTGATGGCTCCGATCGCGATACTGTGATCGCCGACTGCCGCGCTGCCCGGCAAGTCGCGGTGAAATCAACGTTATTTCTGCTTCAGCCGACGTGAGAAACGCAGCCATTTGTCCTCGACCGGACGTGGCTGGGTCAGAATCGTCGTGAGTTCGACCGGCAGGGTCGGAACCAGCGGCTTCTTGGTGGCGACGCCGTCGGCGATCAACACGATCGAATGGTAGAACTCGGTGCCGGCAGCCGATCGTGGCGCCACCGCTTCGTGCATGACGCTGATCACAGTGACATCGGGGCAGTTGTCCTTGATCGCCTGGTGGAAGGCAATCTTGCCTTCCGGGTCAAGGGCGCCGGTCGCCTCGTCAAGGAACAGCAGCCCCGGCTGCTGCAGGATGATGCGGGCCACCACCAGCTTCTGCTTCTGGCCGCCCGACAGGACCTGATCCCAGCTTTTGCCTTCACGGCTTTCATTGGCCATATGCTCGATGAAGTCGCCAAGGCCGGCCTTGTGCAGCGCGGACGCGACCTGCGCATCGCCGTGGTCGTGCTCGGAGCCCGGCAGGCAGACCAGCTGCTTCAGCGACACCTGCTGGAGCTTGACCTCCTGGGCGGCATAAAAGCTCTTCACCCCGTCGGGGAAGACAATGGTACCGCGGCCATAAGGCCAAAGACCGTTGATCGCCTTGATCAGTGAAGTCTTGCCGCAACCGGATTCGCCTTTGAGGAACGTCCACTCGCTGCGCCGGAAGCGCAAATTGGCGGCGCTGAGGAACGGTGTCGCGTCCTCTCCCTGATGCGCCAGTTCGAGCTTCTGGATGGTCAGGCCGAAAACCGGGTTCTGGCTGGCATAATGGAAGTCGGACTGACCGGTCTGGCTGTAGAACGCCTGCGGATGCTGAACGTTCTCGATCGCGTTCGCCAGTTCCGTGACACGCTGGCTGTTGGCGCGCAGCGTGGCGATGGCGGGCATGACATGAATGAACCACGAGCACTGGCTGATCAGCTGAGCGACCATTTCGGAGCCGGTTATGTAGCCCTTGTAGTCCAGGCGATTGTGTATGAACGACACCAGACCGGGGCCATAGGCGACGATCCGGGCGCCGAGGAAGTTGTAGATCAGCTCGAACGACGTGTAGCCATTGTTGACGACATTGAGCTTGCCCCAGGTCTTGTCGATATCGACGTAGAGCTTGTCGTGCATCGACTTTTGCACGTCTTCGCCATGCGAGGCGGCGACATGGAAGCTGCGGCGCAGGAACGTCGTCAGTTCGCTGCGGTAGCTGCCCTCGGCCTGCTGCATGCGGATATTGAGCCGCTCGAGCAAGCGGCCGAGCTTGACCGCGATCCAGGTGTTCAGCGGCACGTAAATGGCGACGGCGAGGAAGGCCAGCACGGCGCTGCCATAACTGCCGAGGAACTCCAGTCCTTTGACCTCAACCGAGGACCCGATCAGATTTTCGCCGATAAAATAGAGCGAGGTCGCGACACCCAGAACGCCCATGGCGAGACCGATCGCCCCGCCCGTCATGTCCTTGATCGATTCCTGGATGCGCTGGTCGATGTTGTCGGGCGCGACGATACCGCCAGCCGCCGAACCATGCTGAGCATGGAAGTGGGTGTGATTGCCGTCGAGCAGAGCCTTGTTGAACTGGCTATTCAGCCAGCCACGCCACTTTCGGTGCAGGGTTGCCGAGACAAGACCACGCACGCCGGTGAAGCCGGCATCCTTGAGCACGACCAGCAGAACCAATATGCCGGCATTGGTCAGGATTGCCTGCAGCGGGCTGGTGTTGGCTGCATCGTGGAAGAAGGCAATCGAATTGCCCAACTCGCCCAATGCCAGGGCAAACCAGACGCCGGCCTTGCTGGAAAGCGCCGTCAGCAGAGCGATGACGATGGTGAGCGTCCAGGCTTCCTTCCAGCGCTCGGAGAACCAGTAGGCCTTCATCAGCCCCCAGAAACTGCGCATCGAGGATACCGGCGTCAAATGCGACCGCCCTGCGGCGCCGCGGTGTAGTCTATCCGGTACTGACTCCTGCGATCGTCTGCCGATCCGAATCACGATCCCGCCCAAACCTTTTTTGTTTTGTTACGGATGGTAACACCAATTGATCATTTTCCATTAATTTTTATAGGGGGTCAGCGAGATTTGAAGATCCGGCCGTGTCGGGAAGGCAACAGAGCAGGCTTTCCAACTGCTTCGCGTAAGCCGGCAGGAAGGCGACTTAACATAACAATGTCAGATGGTTACTTGGTTACGACGCGGTGAGCCACAACCTTCCCTTAGGGAAGGCGTCCACACGATTTCGTGACTCATTTTGGCTTGTCCGGCGAGCCGATTTTTCGTTGGGGCTAACCAAATTCCCGAAAACCGGCCGTCCTTTGACGTCTGATTCCTGGCGCGATCGGCCTTTCCGGGAGCCGAGAAGTGACCTGAAACGGTCTCGTCGCAGGCGAAGGAATGACCGGCTTCAGCCGACCTTGTCCAATTCGCCGCGCGCCTTCGCCGCCGCCACCTGGCGGATGGCGTCAGCCAGCGTGTCGACGTCCTGAGCGCCCATCACGGCATATTTGCCTTCAAGCAGGAAGCACGGCACGCCCGATATGCCCATGCGCGACGCCGTGGCGATCTCGGTGCGCACCGCCTCGACATCGGCGTCGGTCGGCAACAGCGTGGCGACCACGGATGCGTCCATGCCGGCCTCGCGAGCGGCTTCGACCAACACGGCATGGTCGCCGATGTTGACGCCTTCCTCGAAATTCAACTGGAAGAGGCGGCGGACCAGCCTGTTCTGCACGGCTTCACCGGCAGCACCCGCCCAACGGATCAGGCGGTGCGCATCCAGCGTGTTCGACGCCACCTTGATGGCATCGAAGGCAAAGGAGATGCCCTCTGCCTCGCCGAGCGGCTCGATGCGGGCATGAATCTCGCGAATGCGCTCATCGCTGCCGAACTTGGCCCGCATATACTCCCGGCGGTCCTTGCCTTGCGGCGGAATGGTCGGATCGAGCTGGAACGGCCGCCAGCGTATACGCACATCGACGTCGCCGGCCGCGGCAACGGCCTTGTCCAGCCGCTTCTGACCGATGAAGCACCAGGGGCAGACGACATCCGACACCACATCGACGGTTATGGCGTTCGCTTCGCTCATCTCGATCTCCGGATTTTCAGTTCGGTTTGCGCCACCATGTCGGCAGCTGATAACCGAATATGGGCGTCTTCTTCGGATGTTCCAGATAATTCCAGTAAGCAAGCCACTGCTGCGTGTTGTACTGCATCGGCACCATGTAATTGCCCGAAATCAGCAGCCGGTCGAGAACGCGAACGGCGGCGACATAATCCTCCTTCGAGCGCGCGCGCAGCATCGCTTCGATCGCCGCATCGACTGCCGGATCGGCAACGCCGGCGAGATTGAACGAACCTTCGGCCCTGGCCGCCTCGGAGCCCCAGCGCCCGAGTTGTTCGAAGCCTGGCGACAGTGAATTGCTGAAGCCGCTGGATCCGATCAGAGCCTCGAAATCGAAGCGCTGCTTGCGTGACTGGATCTGGTCGCCGTCGAGGCTACGGATGCTGACATTGATGCCGATCTTCTCCAGCGTGCGCTGATAGATGCCGGCCAGGCGCTCCTCGTCTTGCGAAGCGGTCAGGATCTCGAACCCGAAAGGTTTGCCGTCGGGATCGAGCATCGTGCCGTCCTGCACGTGGTAGCCGATGCTCTTCAGGAGATCGAAGGCTGTCTTCAAAACCTTGCGGTCCTGGCCCGAACCGTCGGTCACGGGCGGTTTCCAGGTGCCGTCCATGACGTCAGGCGGCACACGGCCGGGGTAGGGGGCGAGCAACGCCTTTTCCCTATCGTCGGCCGGATGGCCGAGCGCGGAAAGCTCGGAATTCTGCCAATAACTCATCGTGCGGGTGTATTTGCCGCCGAACAGGTTCTTGTTCGCCCATTCGAAATCGTAAAGCATGCCGAGCGCGCGCCGAACCACCGGATTGGAGAACTTCGGCAGCCTGGTGTTGAACAGGAAACCGGTCACCACGGGCGGAATGCCGGTATCGAAGGTTTCGGAAACCACCTCACCTCTGTGGAAGGCCGGGAAATCCAGATCGCGCTCCCGTTTGACAGGATCGCCGTCGTCGTCGATGGCGCAAAGGCCTTTCTTGAAAGCCTCGAGCTTGGCGTTGGCGTTGAGGAAATATTCGATGGTGATCTGTTCGTAATTGTCGAAGCCGCGCTTGGCCGGGACATCCTTGCCCCAATAGTCGGGGTTGCGCTTGAACACGATGCGCTGGCCCGGAGCCACCTGGGAAATGGTATAAGGTCCACTGCCAATCAACGGCTTGAGCGTTGTCTTGTCGAAAGTCTCCTTGTCGAAGGCATGTCTCGGCAGGATCGGCGTCAGCGCGATGATCATGGGCGTTTCGCGATTGGCCTTGTCATTGAAGGTGAAGCGCACGCTGTGATCACCGGTCTTTTCAAGCTTGGCGATCAGGCTCATGCGTGCGTTGTAGGGCGGGCGGCCCTTGTCGGTGAACACATCGTAGGTGAACAGCACATCCTCCGGCGTCACCGGCTCGCCGTCCGACCACTTTGCATTGGGATTGAGATGGAATTCGATCGACTTGCGGTCGGAATCCATGTCCGCGCTGTCGGCGAGCAAGCCATAGAGACTGAAGGGCTCGTCGTAGTTGCGCTGCATCAGCGGTTCGAAAACGAGGTTGCCGTAGGTCAGATCCATCATGCCACGCGCCGTCGTGCGCAGGCTTTTCAGGATGAAAGGGTTGAGGTTGTCGAAGCTGCCGACAACACAATAGGTGATGTTGCCACCCTTCGGCGCATCGGGATCGACGTAGTCGAAATGGGTGTAGTCGGGCGGCAGTGCCGGCTCGCCCTGCATGGCGATGGCATGCTTCGGTTCCGACATGGCCGGTCGCAGCGAAAGGGTGAAAAGCGATATCGCGGTGACCAGCCAAACAAGAACGCGGCCCATGACCGTCTCCTTAACAGGTCGGCTTGATGATTCGGTGCGCAGCCTAGCATGAGGCAGTCGCGTACCGGCCAATCGTGTCATCAAGAATTAGAAGTGAGCGGGGCTGGATTCGGCACCGCTTGCAGTGTAACACGCCGTCCGAAGTCATTCTGTTGCCTCATTTCGGCAACAGGTAGCTGGACCACACGGCGTAGAGAAGCCGGTTCCGGGATTATTTGAGAGGAAGTGCACGACATGACGAGCCTGAACAGCAATGCGTACCGCCTTTCGGTCATGGCCGCGGGCGTGGTCGGCTTTCTGGGCGCAGGACTTCCCTCTGCTTCCGCACAGCAGCAGCAACAGATCCCTCAGGGCTGGTTCAAGGCCTGCACCAAGCAGGAAGACGTTGATATCTGCAACGTCCAGAACATCGTCACTGCCGGCAACGGCCAGCTCGTCACCGGTGTCAGCCTGATCGAGCTCAAGGGCAAGGTGAACCGCAAGGTGTTTCAGGTGACGGTCCCGACCGGCCGCCTGGTGCCTCCCGGCATCGGCCTGCAGATCGACACCGGCAAGGCCGTAAAGCTCGACTATGTCATCTGCTTTCCGGATCGTTGCGTGGCCGAAGTGCCGCTGACCGACCAGCTCGTCGCCTCGTTCAAGAAGGGTCAGGGGATCACGCTGACCTCGATCAATTTCCAGAATCAGGCCAACCCGATCAAGATCGCGCTCCAGGGCTTCAGCGGCGCCTATGACGGCCCTCCGCTGCAGCAGTCGGACATCGAGGACCGGCAGAAGAAGCTCCAGGACTTCGTTGCCAAGAACAACCAGGACTTCGCCAAGAAGCTCAAGGACGAGCAGGACAAGGCCAAGACCGCCAACTGATCACCGGCTTCGGTCGCTCCCAAGCCAATGAAAAAGCGGGGTCATGCCCCGCTTTTTTCGTGTCTGGCCTTTCCTGACGGCGGCCGGAATGCCGGAAGGTCAGTGCCTGGACTGGCGTTTCGGCTCGTAACGCCCGTCCGGCCTCTTGTCGAACATCTCCTTGATCTGCGGATGGCGGACCGGCTCGCCTGACCGATCCTCGAGGAGATTCTGCTCCGACACATAGGCGATGTACTCGGTTTCCGAATTCTCGGCGAGCAGATGGTAGAATGGCTGATCCTTGCGCGGCCGCGCATCGGCGGGGATAGCTTCGTACCATTCGTCGGTGTTGGCGAATTGAGGGTCGACGTCGAAAATGATGCCTCGAAACGGAAACAGCCGGTGGCGAACCACCTGTCCGATCGCGAATTTGGCCGTTTTCATCGTACTCACCACTGAATTCCTTGACTTTATTTGGCGCAGACTCCGAGTCAATTCAATCCCGAAGCGTTCGAGCGCCTTCAAGCTACGCAGAATGCGACGCAAAGGTTTTGATTGATGTCGCGATGTCGCGATAAAAATCCGCAAAATCGCTACTGCTGCCGCATGGGTTTCCGCAGGCCGCCCGCGAGTGCTGCAAAACCACTGCCGGGGCGAAGCCCTTCGCGCATGAAGAAGGCGCGCAGCGGTGCAAAGCCGCCGAGCACGCCGAGACCGGCGCCGCGTGCCATCTGCGCCGGCAGCATGTCGGAGAGCAGCGACATGTTGAGCAGGTTGACCGCGCTGCTGCGCGCCAGAATGTCGGGACGACGCTTGAAATCGTAGGCGGCAAGGACCTTGGCCGCGCCTGGATCTCCGCTATTTTCTTTTGCAATTCCAACCAGATCGTCAATATCCCTGATGCCAAGATTGAGGCCTTGCGCACCGATCGGCGGGAACACATGCGCGGCTTCGCCGACAAGCGCCACCCTGTCCCGTGCGAAACGCAGGGGCGTCACGGTCGAAAGCGGATAGATCTGGCGGCCCGGCTCTACCGTCACCCGACCCAGCATCGACTGCATCTGCTGCTCGACCCGCAACGAGAGCGTTGCGTCATCCAGGGCGGCAAGCTCCTTGGCGGTCTCGGGCTTCACCACCCAGACGAGGCTTGAGCGATTGCCGGGCAACGGAACCTGAGTGAACGGACCGGTTTCGGTGTGGAACTCGGTCGAGGTGGAGGCGTGCTCACGGCTATGGCCAAAATTAAGCACGAGCGCGGCCTGCGGATAGGCGTGCGAGCCGGTCGAAATGCCTGCCGCCTCGCGCGCAGGCGACTGGCGACCATCGGCGGCGACCGCCAGTGACGCGCCAACCTCGCTGCCGTCAGCGAGGACGGCATGGGCCCGATCGGCATCGAGATGCCAGGTCCTCACCATCGACCTGCGCCATTCGATCCCGGAATGGGCGGCGACCTTGTCGGCAAGCGCCGGGCTAAGCACGCTGTTGGGCAGGTTCAGCCCGAACTGGTCCTCATCGATCTCGCTGGCGCGGAAGGTGACGACGGGGCTGCGGATCAGCCGGCTGGTCGCGTCGACGATGCGCATGACTTTCAAGGGAGCGGCCTTGGGCCTGATGACTTCGAGGACCTCGAGCCGCTCAAGCACCTTCAGGGCAGGGTTCATCAGCGCCGTGGTGCGGCCATCGGGGGCCGACGCCTCGGGCCCCACCAGCGTCACCGGGAAGCAGGCATCGGCAAAAGCAAGCGCCGCGATCAGTCCTGCCGGACCAGTGCCGGCAATCAGTATCGGCGCTGTTTCGTGATGCTCCAAGATCGGTTTCCGGCTTGCGATGCGAGGCGGGCCACCAGACCTGCCAGTCGAGAAGCATATAGGTCAGTTCATGCGGCTTGATCAACGCGGCGATTCGGCTCATTCGGGTGTCATGACCGGCCCCCAGGACGATTTCAGCCATCTCGACCGCGCCGGCCGCGCCACGGCTGATATTGCGCGCAACCCGCGTTTGACGGTCAATATCGTCGTCGGCGCCAGCATTCTGCTCGCCTGGTCGTCGCTGGCCACGATGGCGATTCGCGGCGCCGAGGCCAGGGGCAGCGCGCCCGGCGACATGCTCCTGCGCGGTCTGCCGCAGCTGCCGCTGCCCGATTTCCTGGAGCGGTTCTTCGCGCTCTGCCTGTCGCCGGCGCCGCTGGATGCAAGCATCGTCCCGCATGCCCTGGCGCTGATCCTGATGTGGTTCCTGATGGCGGTCGCCGCGATGCTGCCGTCGGTGGCACCGATGATCCGCACCTATTGTGAGATCGCCGATACGGCCCGGATCAAAGGCGAGCCGGTCGTCCATCCGCTGGTACTGGTTGCCGGCTATCTCGGTGTCTGGCTCGCCGCCTCGATGCTGTTTGCGGCGCTGACATTGGGCGTGCATGCATTCGCCGCGTCCGGCGAAATCTACGATCCGCTGCTTGGCGTTGCCGGGGCGCTTGCACTGCTGGTTGCAGGCCTCTACCAGTTCAGCGGCCTCAAGGAGGCCTGCCTGAAAAAATGCCGCAACCCGTTCTCGATCCTGTTTTCGAACTGGAGCGCCACGCCGATCCGCGTCTTCCGCCTTGGTGCCGTGCAAGGCATCTGGTGCCTCGGCTGCTGCTGGGCGCTGATGCTGGTGATGTTCGCAGTCGGCGTGATGAACATCTTCTGGATGGCGCTGATCGGCGTGTTCACCCTGATTGAAAAACAAACCACGGGCCGTCTTCCAACCCGGCTGGCCGGTGCGATACTGCTTGTCTGGGCAGCCGCGCTGTTAGTAATCTCGTTGTGAGTGGGGGAAATTCAATGACAGATCAGGGCTGGGCAATGAAAGGAGAGCTCGTACTCTCCTGCAATTGCACGGTTTTTTGCCCTTGCGTGCTGTCGCTCGGCAGCCACCCTCCGACCGAGGGCTACTGCCAGACCTGGGCAGGTTTCCGTATCGATGCCGGCCATTTCGGCGAGGTCGACCTGTCCGGCCTCAACCTTGGGCTGATCATGGAAATCCCCGGCTACATGAGCCGCGGCAACTGGACCGCGGGCCTCTTCATCGACAAACGCGCCTCGATCTACGCGGTCAAGGCCTTGACGAGGATTTTCACCGGCAAGGCCGGCGGAACCACATCGCTGCTGTCGATCCTGGTCGGAAAATTCCTGGGTGTCGAACAGGTGCCGATCACCTATGAGACACGGGACAAGACGCGTATCTTCCAGATACCGAAGATCATCGATGGCGCGGTCACGCCAATCGCGGGCAAGGATCGCGAGAAGGATACGGTGATCACCAATTCGGAATACTGGATTGCACCGGAGATCATCGTGGCGAGGTCCGACAAGAGCAAGATGCGAGCCTTTGGCCGCAACTGGAATTTTGCCGGTCGCTCGGCCGAAATCTGCAAGCTGGATTGGCGGGGCCCGTGAGCAAGAACACATCGGCCAGGAACATGGCGGCACGGAAAGCCGCCAAGAAGCTCACGGACCGGATTCCGCGACCGAAGAAGAAGGTCACCTGGCCGCAGGCGAGGGCGTTCTCGGTCCATCTGCTGACGGCGTCAGGCTCGTTCCTCGCGTTCCTGTCGCTGGTGGCGGCGAGTGAGGAACGCTGGACGGCAATGTTCTGGTGGCTTGGGCTGGCGCTGTTCGTCGACGGCATTGACGGGCCTATCGCCAGGAAGCTCGAGGTCAAGGAAATCCTGCCGACCTGGTCGGGCGAGCTCCTCGACAACATCATCGACTACGTGACCTACGTGCTGATCCCGGCCTTCGCGCTCTACCAGCGCGGCTTCATGGGCGAAGGTCTGTCGTTCCTGTCGGCGGCAATCATCGTCGTCTCCAGCGCGATCTATTACGCCGACACCGGCATGAAGACGAAGGAGAATTTCTTCAAGGGCTTCCCCGTGGTCTGGAACATGGTGGTGTTCACGCTGTTCGTCATCGAGCCCGGACAATGGGTATCGTTCGCGGTGGTGGTGGTAGCCGGTATTCTGACCTTCATCCCCATCAATTTCATTCATCCGGTGCGGGTCGTGCGGCTGCGGCCCATCAATCTCACAATGACCCTTTTGTGGTGCGCCTTCGGCGCGCTTGCTCTCGCACAGGCGGCACTTGCCGCCTTCTACGACCAGATCGGCGTGTTGGGCGCACAGGTCAGCACCTTCATCAAGATCGGCATCACCATTACCGGGCTTTACCTGGCCTGTATCGGTGGCATCATGCAGTTCTTTCCAAATCTCGGCGCCAAAAAGGCCTGACGAGCCGCTCCCAGAGGAATCCCGGTCCATGTCCAAAGCTATCCGCATCCACGCCCATGGCGGCCCGGAAGTTCTGACCTATGAGGACGCCGATCCCGGCCAACCGGGTTCTGGGCAGATCCTGGTCAGGCATACGGCGATCGGCCTCAACTTCATCGATGTCTATCATCGCTCCGGCCTTTATCCGCCGCCCGGAGGCTTTCCTCTCATTCCGGGCAGCGAGGCCGCCGGCGTGGTGTTGCAGGTGGGCCAGGATATCGACTGGCTGAAGCCGGGAGACCGGATCGCCTATGTCGTAACGACAGGCGCCTATGCCGAGGAACGCGTCATCGATGCCAGCCGGGTCGTCAAGGTTCCGGACGGCATCAGTGACGAACAGGCGGCCGCAATGATGCTGAAGGGCATGACCGCCGAATATCTCCTGCGCCGAACCTTCAAGGTGAAGGCGGGCGACACGATCCTGTTCCATGCCGCTGCCGGCGGCGTCGGGCTCATTCTCGGCCAATGGGCGAAACATCTGGGCGCAACCGTCATCGGCACTGCAAGCTCGACCGACAAGATCGAGCTCGCCAAGGCGCACGGCTTCGATCATGTCATCAATTACAGGGAGCAGGATTTCGTCGCCGGCGTCGCGGCCATCACCGGCGGCAAGAAATGCGACGTCGTCTACGATTCGGTGGGCAACGACACATTCCCGGCCTCGCTCGACTGCCTCAGGCCGCTCGGCATGTTCGTCAGCTTCGGCCAGTCGTCGGGACCGATCCCGCCCTTCTCGATGTCATTGCTGGCACAGAAGGGCTCGCTGTTCGCCACCAGGCCGACGCTGTTCGTCTACAACGCGAAACGCGAGGACCTCGACGCCTCCGCGGCCGCGTTGTTCAAAGTGGTGCTCAGCGGCGCCGTCAAGATCCAGATCAACCAGCGCTATGCGCTGAAGGATGCGGGCAAGGCGCATGCCGACCTCGAGGGGCGCAGAACCACAGGGACGACCATTCTCATCCCTTAGTCCCGCCGGGCTTGCTATCCCTTGAATTTCCGCTGAAATTCTTGAAGCTCTTTCAAGACGCGTGCCGCTTTCCGTTGAGAGCCGGCGGCGCCTACCATGTTTGCGGGAACACAGAACATATCTGGTGAACCAGATGGGAGGCACTGTGAGTGCAAATCACGATGGGGCGAACCTGCTCGAGGTTCGTGGCCTGACCAAGATATTCGGCACGCTGACGGCGTGCGACCATATCGATCTCAACATCGCCAAAGGTGAAATCCACGCGCTGCTCGGCGAGAACGGCGCCGGCAAATCGACGCTGGTCAAGATGCTGTTCGGCTCGCTGGAGCCCAATTCCGGCGAGATTTTCTGGAACGGCCAGGCGGCGCGGATCACCAGCCCGGGTGTCGCCAAGAAGCTAGGCATCGGCATGGTGTTCCAGCATTTTTCGCTCTTCGAGGCGCTGACCGCGGCCGAGAACATCGCGCTTTCCCTGGACGACGGCTCGCCCATCAGCAGCATCGCCGCCAAGGCGAGGGCGCTTTCCTACAGCTACGGCCTGCCGCTCGATCCGGATTCGCTGGTCGGCGACCTGTCGGTCGGCGAACGCCAGCGCATCGAGATCATCCGCTGCCTGCTGCAGACGCCGCAGCTCATCATCCTGGACGAGCCGACCTCGGTTCTGACGCCACAGGAAGCCGACAAGCTGTTCGAGACGCTGGAGCGGCTGCGCTCGGAAGGCAAATCGATCCTCTACATTTCGCACCGGCTGGAAGAGGTCAAGCGCATCTGCGACCGCGCCACCGTATTACGGCACGGCAAGGTGGTCGGCCATTGCAATCCGCGCGAGGAGACAGCCGCCTCGCTCGCCCGCATGATGGTCGGCAATGAGGTGCAGGCCGTGGTGCGTGCCCCGGTCGAGGGGATCGAGACCGCGCAGCCGCTGCTTGAAGTCCGCGGTCTCACCCGCAAGCCGGCAACGCCGTTCTCCATTCCGCTCAAGAACATCAGCCTCAATGTCCGTGCCGGCGAGGTGATCGGCATCGCCGGTGTCGCCGGCAACGGGCAGGGCGAGTTCTTCGAATCCGTTTCAGGCGAAGTGTTGCAGCAGGATGCCGCCTCGGTGCGCATCCGCGGCAAGGATGCGGGTGGGCTGACCATCACCGGACGGCGCTTGCTGGGTGCCGCCTTCGTGCCGGAAGAGCGCCTCGGCCATGGTGCGGCGCCGCGCATGAAACTTTCGGAAAACCTTTTGCTGTCGCGCCATGCCACTGACGGCAAGGCGTTTGTCGGCACCGGTGGAATGGTCAAGAGCGGCGCCATTTACGCTGCCTCCCAACGCATCATCGAGGCGATGGACGTGCGCAAGAGCGCGCCGGATCCGGAAGCTGCGGCACTTTCGGGTGGAAACCTGCAGAAATTCATCGTCGGCCGTGAACTCGACCGCCGGCCCAGCGTCATGGTGGTGAACCAGCCGACCTGGGGCGTCGACGCCGGCGCCGCCGCACACATCCGCCAGGCGTTGATCGAACTGTCGCGCAGCGGATCGGCGGTGCTGGTGATCAGCCAGGATCTCGACGAGCTGTTCGAAATTTCGGACGCGATCGCGGTCATGCACAATGGCGAATTGTCCAAGCCGATGCCGATCGCCGAAGCAACCTTCGAGAAGGTCGGCCTGCTAATGGGCGGCGCCGAGCCCGGCCACGCCGAACATACGCTGGAGACGGCATGATGCGCCTCGAACTCGTCAAACGCCCGCAGCGCTCCGCGCTGTTTTCAGCCCTGTCGCCGTTCATCGCCTTCGCCCTGACGATCATCGCCGGTGCCATTCTGTTCGCTCTGCTCGGCGTCAATCCGCTGACCGCGTTCCGGATCTATTTCATCGAACCGATCAGCCAGGTCTGGCAGTTGCATGAACTGGCGATCAAGGCGGCACCGCTGATCCTGATCGCGGTCGGCCTGTCAGTCTGTTACAAGGCCAACATCTGGAACATCGGGGCCGAGGGCCAGTTTATTTTCGGCGCCATCTTCGGCTCGGCCATTCCGGTGCTGTTTCCGCAATTCGAAGGCCCGCTGGTGTTGCCGCTGATGCTTTTGCTCGGCATGGTCGGCGGCGCGGCCTATGCGGCGATACCCGCGTTTCTGAAGACCCGCTTCAACACCAACGAGATCCTGACCAGCCTGATGCTGGTCTATGTCGCCCAGCTCTTCCTCGACTGGCTGGTGCGCGGCCCATGGCGCGATCCGCAGGGCCATGGTTTCCCGCAGACGATCCAGTTCGGCGACTCCGCCGTGCTGCCGGAACTGATGCCGGACGCCGGACGCGCCAACTGGGGCTTTGTCTTCGCGCTGGTTGCCGCGGTGCTGATCTGGATCCTGATGGGTCGCATGCTCAAGGGCTTCGAGGTGCGTGTGCTGGGTTCCAGCCCGCGGGCAGGGCGCTTTGCCGGTTTCGGCCTCAGCCGCATGGTGTTCTTCGCCTTCTTGCTGTCGGGCGCGCTGGCCGGACTTGCCGGCATTTCTGAAGTCTCCGGCGCCATCGGGCAATTGCAGCCGGTGATTTCGCCCGGATACGGCTTCACCGCCATCATCGTGGCGTTCCTCGGCCGCCTCAATCCGCTCGGCATCATCGCCGCGGGCCTGGTTCTGGCGCTGACCTATCTCGGCGGCGAGGCGGTGCAAAGCGCGCTCGGCATTTCCGACAAGGTGGCGCGGGTGTTCCAGGGCATGCTTTTGTTCTTCGTGCTCGGCTGCGACACGCTCATCCACTACCGCATCCGCCTGATCGGCCTGGCGCTGACGGAACAAGAAGGCGCGGCAAAGCTCGACGCTGCACCGAAGTTGAAGGAAGCCCGCTGATGGACATCACCGTCAACATCCTCCTGACCATCGCGACGGCGGCGACACCGCTGTTGATCGCTGCGATCGGCGAACTGGTGGTCGAGCGCTCCGGCGTGCTCAATCTCGGCGTCGAAGGCATGATGATCATGGGTGCGGTCGGCGGCTTCGGGGCCGGCTATCTGACCGGCTCGCCCTGGATCGGCCTTTTGGCGGCGATCGCCATGGGGGCGCTGTTCTCGCTGCTGTTCGCCGTCATGACGCTGTCGCTGGCCACCAACCAGGTGGCGACCGGCCTGTCGCTAACGCTGCTCGGCCTCGGCCTCTCCGGCATGATCGGCACGAGCTTCGTCGGCCAGCCCGGTGTCAGGCTGCCCAATCTCGACATTCCAGGCCTGAGCGCCATCCCGGTCGTGGGCAAGCTGCTGTTCGGCCAGGATCCGGTGTTCTACATCTCGATCGTGCTGACCGCCGCCGTCATGTGGTTCCTGTTCAAGACGCGGACCGGGCTGACGCTGCGCTCGATCGGCGACAGCCACACCTCGGCGCACGCTCTCGGCATCAAGGTCATCCGCTACCGCTATCTCTCGGTGATCTTCGGTGGGGCCTGCGCCGGTCTTGCCGGCGGCCATCTGTCGCTGGTCTACACGCCGCAGTGGGTCGAGAACATGACCGCGGGCCGCGGCTGGATCGCGCTGGCGCTGGTGGTGTTCGCGTCGTGGCGGCCGTGGCGGGTGCTGGCCGGTGCCTACATCTTCGGCGCGGTGTGGATCGGCCAGCTTCATGCACAGGCTTTTGGCATTCCGGTGCCCTCGCAGATGCTTTCTTCTCTGCCCTATCTGGCAACCGTCGTGGTTCTCGTTCTAATCTCGCGCAACAAGCGTCTGACGATGATGAACACGCCGGCATCCCTGGGGCAGCCATTCGTTCCGGATCGTTGACAAAAACAAAAAGACGGGAAGCTCCAAGGCTTAACACAGAGAGGTAACACGATGAAAAAACTGCTTATTGCCCTGATGACGACGACAGCGGCACTGTCGCTGGCCGCGTCCGCGGAGGCTGCCGAAAAGTTGAAGGCCTGCTGGGTCTATACCGGCCCGATCGGCGATTTCGGCTACTCCTACCAGCACGACCAGGGCCGGCTCGAAGTCGAGAAGGCGCTCGGCGACAAGGTCGAGACCGCCTATCTGGAGAACGTCTCCGAAGGTCCCGATGCCGACCGTGCTTTCGAGCGTCTGGCGCGCGAAGGCTGCAAGCTGATCTTCGGCACCTCTTTCGGCTTCATGGATGCCGAGGTGAAGGTCGCCAAGAAGTTCCCGAAAGTGATGTTCGAGCACGCCACCGGCTACAAGACCGGTGACAATCTCGGCATCTACAACGCACGCTTCTACGAAGGCCGTTATGTGCTCGGCCAGATCGCCGCCAAGGAATCGAAGTCCGGCGTTGCCGGCTACATCGTCTCCTTCCCGATTCCCGAAGTGGTGATGGGCATCAACTCCTTCATGCTCGGCGCGCAGTCGATCAACCCGAACTTCAAGGCCAAGATCGTCTGGGTCAATTCGTGGTTCGATCCGGGCAAGGAAGCCGACGCCGCCAAGGCGCTGTTCGATCAAGGTGCCGACATCATCGTCCAGCATACCGATTCGACCGCCGCCCTGCAGGTCGCCGAGGAGCGCAAGCTGCATGGCTTCGGCCAGTCGTCCGACATGATCAAGTTCGCGCCGAACGCGCAGCTGACCTCGCTAACCGACGAATGGGGTCCGTACTATATCAGCCGGGTACAGGCAGCCATCGATGGCACCTGGAAGCCGGACAATGTGTGGCTCGGCATCAAGGACGGCGCGGTCAAGCTCGCGCCCTACACCAACATGCCCGACGACGTGAAGGCGATGGCCGAGGCAACCGAGAAGAAGATCGCCGGCGGCTGGAACCCCTTCACCGGACCGATCGCCAAGCAGGACGGTACACCGTGGCTCAAGGACGGTGAAGTCGCCGATGACGGCACACTGCTCGGCATGAATTTTTACGTGAAGGGCGTCGACGACAAGCTGCCGCAGTAAGCGGCGCATCACATTTCGAACAGGAAAGGGCGCCGCGAGGCGCCCTTTTCATTTGCTGGGAGAAAGTGACGAAACGCTCAGACGGCCGAACCGTAGAGGTCGTAAGCGTCGGCGCGCTCGATCTTGACGGTGACGATGTCACCGGCACGCATCGGGCGGCGCGACTGGATATGGACCGAGCCATCGATCTCGGGCGCGTCGTATTTGGTGCGGCCCTTCGCCGAATTGCCATGGGCTTCGTCGATCAGTACCGGTAGGCGCTTGCCGACCTTCCTGGCCAACTGCGTCGCCGAAATCTTCTGCTGACGCTGCATGAAGCGGTGCCAGCGTGCTTCCTTGACGTCCTGCGGTACCTGTTCGAGGCCGAGGTCGTTGGATCGGGCGCCCTTGACCGGTTCGTATTTGAAGCAGCCGGCGCGGTCGATCTTGGCCTCGTCCAGCCAGTCGAGCAGCATCTCGAAATCCTCATCCGTCTCGCCGGGGAAGCCGACGATGAAGGTCGAGCGGATAGCGAGATCCGGGCACACGTCACGCCAGCCGCGAATGCGCTCCAGCGTCTTTTCGCCATGTGCCGGACGGCGCATGTTTTTCAGTACTTGCGGCGAGGCATGCTGGAACGGGATATCCAGATAGGGAAGGATTTTTCCTTCGGCCATCAGCGGGATGACGTCGGCGACATGCGGGTAGGGGTAGACATAGTGCATGCGCACCCAGATGCCGAGCTTGCCCAACTCCTCGGAGAGATCGAGGAATTTCGCGCGCACTTCGCGGTCGCCGAACATCGACGTCTGGTACTTGATGTCGATGCCGTAGGCGCTGGTGTCCTGCGAGATGACGAGGAGTTCCTTGACGCCTGCCTTGGCCAGTTTTTCGGCTTCGCGCAGCACATCGGCGGCCGGGCGCGAAACGAGATCGCCACGCAGGGCGGGAATGATGCAGAAGGTGCAGCGGTTGTTGCAGCCTTCCGAGATCTTCAGGTAGGCGTAGTGGCGCGGCGTCAGCTTGACGCCCTGCGGCGGCAGCAGGTCGATATAGGGATCATGCGAGGGCGGGGCTGCCTCATGCACGGCTGCCATGACGCTCTCATAGGCCTGCGGCCCGGTGATCGCCAGCACATTGGGATGCTTTTCGCGGATCACCTCCGGCTCGGCGCCGAGGCAGCCGGTGACGATGACCCTCCCGTTTTCCGAAAGCGCGGAGCCGATGGCGTTGAGCGACTCGTCGCGGGCGGAATCGAGGAAACCGCAAGTGTTGACCACGACGAGATCGGCGCCGTCATGCTTGCGGGCGATCTCATAGCCTTCGGCGCGCAGGCGCGTGATGATGCGCTCGGAATCCACGAGCGCCTTCGGGCATCCAAGGCTAACGAAACTGACGCGAGGGGCGGACATAGGCAAGCTTCCAATGGGGGCACGGGCCGAAACGCTGATCCGGCCTCAAATCGCTGTAAATGTCGGTCTATGGCGCATGGCAGGAGCCAATACGCGCGGCGCAATAGCATGGGTTGCGCAATCAAGCAAACCGGCCGACGGGCTGGTCCGCGCCATCGGATGGCTCAGTGGCCCCCGGATCCGAACCAAGGCGCCAGGAAGGCGAAGTGCTCGGGGAATTGCTGCACGGCCCCGTCAAGCAGCATCTTGACCGCGACATAGAGGATGATTGCCAGGCCGACATAGGCAATCCAACGGTATTTGTGCAGCAGGCGCGCGACGAACGACGCGGCAAAGCCCATCAAGGCGATCGACAGGGCCAGTCCGATGATCAGCACCGTCGGATGGTTCATGGCCGCGCCGGCCACGGCCAGGACATTGTCGAGCGACATCGACACGTCGGCAATGACGATCTGCCAGGCGGCCTGTGAGAAGGTCTTGCCGGATCCCTTGCCGCCGATGACGCCGTCCTTGTCGAAATCGCCATTCGACAGCGCTTCGGTCGCGTCGCGCTCCTCATCCTGGCTGACGCGCAATTCGCGCCACATCTTCCAGCAGACCCACAGCAAAAGCAGGCCGCCGGCGATCAGCAGCATCGGGCCGATGGTCAGCAGCCATTGCGTGATCAGGGCAAAGAAAATGCGAAGCACGGTGGCCGCCGCGATGCCGACCAAAATGGCGCGCTTGCGCTGGGCGGCGGGCAGGCCGGCCGCCGCGAGGCCGATGACGATGGCATTGTCGCCCGCAAGTGCAAGGTCGATAGCGATGACTTGAAAAAGAGCCGATATGCCCGCGGCGGTAAATATTTCCATCGACCGGGAAGCCCTTCGCCGAGTGTTCGTTGTCGATTGTCCAGACGGGCCTAAAGGCATGGTCCGCTGGCGTCAAGACGCCGCGACGGACACCACTGGAAAACCACTTTCGTGGCAGGGGTATTACAGGGGATTCTTAGCCGCTGCCGGCACGTGAGCCAAAGCCTACGCAAGCCCGCGAAAAACTAATCGTAGAGATTGTACTTCGCCCAGTCGGCTTCCGGAATTTCGTCGCCGATCCGGTAGCGCAGTTGCAGGACTTCCATATGGTCCGGCCCGGTCTGGCATTTGAATTTCAGCCGGTACCACTGTCCTTTGCTGCGGAATGCCGCACCCGGACTCCTGATCGCATCGGCGCTCATCTCGGGCGTCGCAAAGGCGTAGGCGACGACCCGGTCGGCCTTGAACTTGCGATCATCGTGGGTGATCCGGTCCAGGACTTCGGCATCGCACCGCTGTTCGAGGCGTGTTTGCGGGTCAAGTTTCATCAGCCCGGCACGCAAAGCATTGTCCATCGCGCTGGCCGGGAAAGTCAGCGTCAGGGACGCAATGGCCATCATGCAGAGTGTCTTCATGGGCGGGACTAGCAGCATGTTTTGTCTGAAAAATCAACCAAAGGACCCGGCAGGTTCCCGTGTTCAGGCGGCCCTCGCGTTCAAAATCCCGTGTCGTGTTTCGTCGTCGGACCGAATTCCTGGTGAACGTTTGGAGCGCCGTCCTCTAAGACTTGGCCGCGCCAACCTGTTGTCGGAGAAACGCCTTTGTGTCCGGTTTGAGATCCCGCCAATCGCAATCGGATAATGCAGCTTCCATCGCATAGAGCGCGAGGATCGTCACATGTCGGCCAAATCGAAAATTTAGGCGACGATAGGCTTCGACCGAGCCAAGATGGCGCAAATCCTCATCGTCGATAATGTCGATTTCCGCCAACATCCGCGCCGTCGCCGGTCCAAGATTTCGCATGCCCTGAATGCGTACCGTCATCATGCCTCCCTGTCAGAAAGTTGATCGGAACGTCCGTTCGATCGGCAAATCCTGCGCGAACTGGATGACGGCTAGAGCACGTTCACGGTCATCCCGCCGAACTGTCCGAGGCCTGCGGCCAACGGATCAACGAGGCGCGGCCGGCGTCGGTGAGGTCGTAGACGCCGCGATCGACGCGCGCGAACCAGCCATAGACATTGTGCTGCAGGATTTTCGGCGCGATCGGCGTCAAGGCCTTCAGATCGCGTGGTCGTTTGGGTCCGTCCGCCATCGCGGCCGCACAGGTGAGGGCACTCTGGCGATAGGCGGTCATGATCGGATTGCGCGATCCTCCACCGGCGACAGGATCGCCGCGGCGGCGCTGGTGCTCGTCGACAAGGCGTGAGCGCCGCCGTGCATTCCTGCGCGGCTCCGGCGCGGCGGGACTGACAAGCACCTCGACCTTGTCGTTGGCTGTCACGCCAAGCACGCCGAAGCCAAGCCGGCGGCAGAGGTTGCGGAACCGGGCGTCGCTTTCACGTCCCTTGCCGCGCGCCGACATGCGCGCCGCCAGCCAGACTTCGTCGCAAGCGGCCGCACGGTCGACGCCCTGCAGCACCAATTCCAGATTGAATTGCAGCTTCAACTCGCAGATGACGACGATTGGCGGCTCACCGTCGCGCAGCGCGACGATGTCGCACCCGCCGATCTCGCCCTTCACGACGAAGTCGAGGCTTTCGAGGAACCGCTTCACCGGCGCATAGAGTGAGGTCTCGTTCATGCCGCAAGGCTTAGCCGATTCGACAAAAAAAGCCTTCCCGCATCGGCGCGCGCTGCGCACCGAGCTCTCAAGAATGCATTTTTTCGAGCAAGGCCAGCAGCACGCTGTTGAACTGCCCGGGCAGTTGCAGCGGTGCGAAATGGCTGACGTCGGGCAGGATTATCAATTGCGATGCCGGGATGCTGCGGGCCAGATAGCTCGCGTGCTCGTGTCTGATGAACTCGTCATGCTCGCTTTGAACGATTGCCACGGGCACGCGCGTCCGCGCCAGGTCGGCGGCGGTGTAATTGGGTTCGGACTTCATCATCAGGCCGACGGCTTCGACGAATGCGTCGAACTGGTCCGGGGTCGCCGACAATTCGGCATAGTCCCTGGCATGCCGGTTGAAACAGCGATCGATGACCGGACTGGGCTCGAATTCCCTGGTGCCGCTCGGATCCATGTTGCAGCCGAAGAAGAACACGCCGGTGATGCGGTCGGCGGCTTTCATGCCGAGGATCAGGGCAACGCAGGCGCCATCGCTCCAACCCACCATAGCCGCCTTTTTCAAGTGCAGCCTGTCCATCACGGCCAGGACATCGGAAGCCATCAGTTCATATTTGTATGGCCGCTCGTCGCGGCTGCTGCGCCCATGGCCACGGCTGTCGATCACCACGACCCGATAGCCGGCCTTGACCAGCGCGGGGACCTGAAATCCCCAATTGCCGCTGTGACCGAGGCCGCCATGCAGCAGGATCACGGGGAGGCCGGCGCCAAACGTGGCGTACCAGATTTCGGCGCCATCATGTGCCACCCGGCCTTCGTCCCTTGCGGCCGGCAGGGGCGTCGCGCCATGCGCTTCGAATTTCCTGAGATCGTCATCGTGATGGTCCATGCCGGGAATGCCTCGAGGCGAACGCGCGGGACCCACAATTATTGCCGGTATCAGCCAAAGCCAACCCGCGACGCAACGTCTGCTGCCACCTGGCGACACCGCCGGTTTCGAGCGGCGAAAGACCTGCGTGTCGGTGTCAGCCGTCAGGCTTCGGTGCTCGGCACTGGACGGTTCGATCGCTTCTCGTCCGGCAGGAGCGGATAGCTGACCTGCCCGAAATAGCTGGAGGGGATCGGATCATCGACGCCGTATTTTTCCGGCACCTTGTCGCCGGTGGCATTGTAGGTGCCGAACACCATGTCGAGGACAGGCAATTGCCCGGCGAAGTTCTTGTCATAGGCCTCGCGCTGGTTGGCATGGTGCCAGCGATGGAACTGCGGGCTGGCGATCAGCCACTTCAAGGGACCGAACGGAATCCGCACGTTCGAATGAACGAGCAGCGTGTGCCAGAAGTAGATGACCGAAAAGACGGCGATCGAGGCTTCGGAGAAGCCGAGGAAAAAGATCGGCGTCAGCGACAATGCCTTTGTGAGGATGGCGTCGACCGGGTGGGAGTGAAAAGCGCCGAGCCAATCCAGTTCCTCAATGCCGTGGTGTACCGCATGGAATTTCCAAAGCGCCGGGATCGTGTGGAAAGCCCGGTGTGCCCAGTAGACGCCGATATCGGTGATCACGATGATTTCGGGAACCTGCAGCCAGACGGGCTGGCCGCCAACGGTCTGCGTGATTGATTGCGGAACGAGGATCGCAGCGGCTTCGAGTGTGTTGGCCGCGATCAGAACGATGACCAATTTTACGATGAGGCCATTGAACAGCACATAGATCAGATCGACACCCAGGCCCTTGCGCAGGACCTTCTGGGGCCGTTCGTGAAACAGATGTTCGAACGGAATGAAGATCAGCGCGCAGATCAACAGCCCCTTGATGCCAAATATATCCATTCGCTCGCCTCTATTGCCTAGCCTGGCCAGCACCGCACGCGCCTCAGCTTCCGAACAGAACCACATTTCTCCTTTCCAAAGGCTTGATGCCGGCGTCCGAGCTATACGCATGGCCGAGGATGGAATTGTGCCGCTGACCAGAGTGTCACATCGGTGTCGCAACCGGGCGATATGAAGACAAGGCGCGGTCGGCGAACGCAGCGCGTGCCGTGCGTCCTCCCAGGACCAACCCCTCCGGTTCCCTGCCGGTGGGGTTTTCTATTTCAGCTACCATCTTGGCAGTCGCGAATTATCCTTGCTATCGTGGTCTACGGTCAGCACAGGACACCCGTCATGGACGCAAGTGAAATGAGCGCGATCGGCGACACCCTCATGAGGATCGTCACGCCCGACATGTCTCCCAAACAGCTTGTCAAGGCAGCCCAAAAAGCGCACCCCAAGGCCTCGAAGAAGGACATCGCCAGAGCGGCCTTCTTTTCGATCATCGCAAATGCGGATCAGGACATCGGCAAGGCCAAGAACCTTCAGGCATTCGCCATCGCGGAGCGTACCCAGCCGTCGGATTGAGCAATCGCCTGGCATGCACGGGCCTGTCGTCGCCGCACGCGCTCATCGCCGTGGATAGGCCGCCCGGCAAACCGACATTATGGTGTCGCCCCAACGGCTGGATCGAACGCCCAGTTCGTGGATCAGCGCCTGGATCCGTGCGGTCTTGGCTCGGCCCGCATCACCCCCGCCAACGTGATGCAGGCGCCATTTGACGCGGCCGACCAGCTAAGGTCATGCCGAACGTTGGCCAGCGGCCGCGCGGGCTGCCACGATTGCAACCACAGGAAAAACCTGGGCGCGTAAAGCATCTAGGCGCTGGCTCTCTCAAGCCCGTTTATTAGCCCTCGAAAGGATTTCACGAGACCGCTCTATAAGCCTACGGTTCCGCTCGATGAGTTCCTGAGTTTCCTTAATGCGGATGAGGCTTTGCCGCTCCCGTTCATCGAACTCAACCGGCTTTTTGGTGTCGTCGATCTGTTGCATGCAATGGCCGCCTTTAAATCGTTGCGCGTCCGCCTGCATTAGAAACTCGCGAGGGGTGGAACTGTTCCTCGGCAAGCAACAGAGCGTGGCAGAGGCTTCGGCGGTGGGAGGGATGCTTCGCCGGTGTAGGACGGAGCCTTTGGCCGCTGGGCCGCTAGTAGTCCGGCCAGCGAGCGTTTCTGCGGGCCGCGCTGTCGGCCTGATCTACACGCCAAGAACTTGCTAATATTCGACTGGAGGCGCAAGATTTTCTGACACATGAGGCTCTTTTTGATCGCACTCGTTGTCGCTCACAACTGGTATACCGGCTACCATGATCCGGTCACCGGATATGAATGCTGCGACGACAAGAAGGATTGTAGGGTCATTAGCTCGCGCTATGTCGAGCCGCTACCGGGCGGCGATTTCAATATCCGCACGGGGTCCAAGGGTCGATACTTCATCCCCAAGAACCGCGTCCTAGAGAGCGAAGACAACCAATATCACATCTGCACGTCTTCCCCGAATATGACCATCCGCTGCTTCTTTGCGCCGCACACGGAAGCCAGTCGATAGCGAGGAGGTGGCTGAGGCCACACGATGAGCCGGGAGGAAGTGATATCCGCCTACGCGGCACGGGAGTGGCCGATGCAGACCCACAGTAGCCCGCTGCCTAACAGTTACGGGCCTTCCGCGTTATGGAGCGCCTAGAGTCCGAATGAGGGAGTCCAAGGGTTGGTATCGTACCCAAGGTGCGGCTTAGGACTACTTGAATCGGCCTGTGGTGAAATGGCCGTACCGGTTGCCGCACAGTCCAATTTCGCGGCAACTGCAGCCTTGATCGAAAGGCCGGCACACGCGTCGGCAACGACCTTTGCCTTCTTGTCGTGCGCCATGGCGGCGCTCGACGCGGCAAGCACAATTGCCGCGCAAAGAATAGCGGTTTTCATTAGAAGCCCCTCTTTTAGCAAAAGCTAATACGAAGTTAACGCTGCGGAAGGGTTACCGTCAATCACAGATCATTGGTCCACCGAAGTCGAGGTCAGCGTGGATCGAAACGGGGGGCGAACTCTTAGCCCGCCGGCTCGGCTTCCCGGCTTTTTATGTAGGGGATTGGGGCAAAAGTTATGGCAAGGCCCATCCCATAACCCTAACCATTTGTTTTTATTGATATTGTGGCGGAGGGAGTGGGATTCGAACCCACGGTGAACTTGCGCCCACGCCGGTTTTCAAGACCGGTGCCTTAAACCGCTCGGCCATCCCTCCAGTGACATCAGTCACATGCGACTGCTCTAGTGTGCCCGGCAAAGGCCTGTCAACCGGCATGCGTGGCCGCGCGTGTTCCTTCACTGAACCATGCAGCAGGGCAGCGCCACAATCTTGCCCGGTTCCGGCCACAATCAATTAATACCGTGATAAACAATTCCTGCGCACAAAGGATCGGGGTTCAGGGTGCCGTTGGTATTGTCGAGCGAGTGCTTTGGCTCCTCTGCTGTTCATACGACGGCGTCTTGATTGAGACTGTAGGGGATTTCAGGACAATGCAGGCTATGACGCGCCCGCGTCTTCGTCGCGCTTCCACGCTTACGCTGCTTGCTGCGTCGGCTGCTCTGCTGGCGGCTTGCGCGTCGCAGCCTGAGCCGAAGGGGATGGTCAATCCCAAGCATCGCTCCAAGGAATATTTCGCCGAAACCGAATATGGCGTGAAGGCGAGCCCGCGCGCTGGCTTCATGCGGCGCGGCGGTGGTCGCGACCAACTCGGCAAGCCTTACCAGGTGCGCGGCAAGTGGTACTATCCCAAGGAAGATCGGCACTATGCCAAGGTCGGCCTGGCCTCGTGGTATGGCGACGCCTTCCATGGCCGGCTGACCGCCAATGGCGAAGTCTACGACATGACGCATCTGACGGCCGCGCACCCGACCATGCCGCTGCCCAGCTACGCCCGTGTCACCAACCTCGAAACCGGCAGTTCGGTCGTCGTGCGCGTCAACGACCGCGGACCGTATCATGAGGGCCGCATCATCGACGTCTCGGAGCGCGCGGCGCAGATGCTCGACTACGACAAAGTCGGCACGGCGAAGGTCAAGGTCGAATATGTCGGTCGTGCGCCGCTCGATGGCAATGACGACCAGTATCTGATGGCCTCCTACCATCCCGGCAACAGGATTCCGGATCCGTCGGATGGCCTGCCGACCGGCGTCATGGCGGCCATGAACGGACCGTCGCCAAGCCTGCCGGTGGGCGCGGCCGCCGTGCCGTTCCCCGGTCAGCTGACGGATTCAAGCGAGGCCGCGCAACCGTCTTTGTCGGCGCAGGCGCCGGCTTTCGGCGATCTGGCGCTGCCCGATTTCGGACCGATCGTGCCGGAGCGTCCGGAGATCGGCCTGCCGCCGCAGTCGCCGTTCGCGGTGGCCTCGCTGTCCTATGCGGATGAACGCGTGCAGCGCGCCGACGTCTTTGCCGCGCTGGATGACAGCGGCATGTCGCCCGCCGATATCCTGCGGTCGTGGAAAAAGTCCAATCCGCAGGCGTCACCGTCCAGCGCCGACTATGTCGCCGCCGGCACGTTCGACGACGCCACCGAAGCCAAGCGCGTGGCAACGGCACTTCAGCCCTTCGGCCGAACGGAAATCCAGCGTTCCGACCTCGACGGCAATGACTGGTACGCGGTCAATCTCTATCCGAACGGCCATGGCGGCCTGGACGAATTGCTGCAGGCGGCATGGTCGCACGGCGCACCCGATGCGCTGGCTGTGCGCAACTGATCTATTTTCTCCGCGCGGTTGATCCGGCGGAAAAAACCCTGATAGCTTGGCTGTGCCAAAACCGGCAAACGGGTCGAGATTTCATGCAGTTGCGCGCCTTTCCGCCATTTGCCGGCTTTCTGGGACTGGCTTTGCTGCTGCTTTGCCTCGCACCAGCTCAAGCGCAGCTTTTCGAGACCAAGGCCACTCAGGCCTTCATGATCGATGCCGACACCGGCACGGTCCTGTTCTCGAAAGACGCCGACAAGCCGATCCCGCCGGCCTCGATGGCCAAGCTGATGACCATGGAGGTGGTTTTCAACGCCATCAAGTCCGGGCGCCTCAAGCTCGACGACACGTTCGTGGTCAGCGAAAACGCCTGGCGCAGGGGCGGCGCGCCATCGGGCACATCGACGATGTTCGCCAAGCTCAAATCCGCGATCCGACTCGAAGACCTGATCCAGGGCGTGACGGTGCAGGCGGCCAATGACGGCTGCATTGTCATCGCCGAAGGCATGGCCGGCTCCGAGGACAATTTTGCCGCGCAAATGACCGAGCGCGCCCGCCAGATCGGGCTCAAGACATCGACCTTCGTCAATTCGACCGGCCTGCCGGCAGACGGCCAGCAGACGACGGTGCGCGAGCTGGCGCTGCTGGCGCTGCATTTGTGGCGCGACTATCCGGATTTCTATCGCTACTACGGGCTGAAGGATTTCACCTGGAACAAGATCTCGCAGAAGAACCGCAATCCGCTGTTGGCCATGGACATCGGCGCCGACGGTCTGGCCGTCGGTGCCAGCGAGGTGGCCGGCTTCGGCATCGTCGCTTCGGTCGCTCACAACGGCACGCGGGTGATCATGGCGATGAGTGGGTTGGCCAACGACAAGGAGCGTGCCGAGGAGGCGCGAAAGCTGCTCGACTGGGGCGCGCGCTCCTTCGAGAAGACCGAGATCTTCGCCAAGGACGAGGTGGTCGGCGAGGCCCAGGTTTTCGGCGGTGCGAAATCCGGCCTGACGCTGAAGGCAAAAGGGCCGATCGACATCTTCCTGCCGATCACCAACCGCGACAAGCTGACGGCCAGGATCGTCTACACCGGGCCGGTTGCGGCGCCCGTGGAGGAGGGCCAGCCGGTGGGGGCGCTGCGCGTCTGGATCGGCGACACGCTGAGCCAGGAGACGCCGCTTTTCGCTGCCGAATCGATCGGCGTCGGCACATTGCCGCAGCGCGCGCTCGATGCCGTCAAGGAACTGGCGATCGGCTGGCTGCGATAGCACCGACGGCATGGACGTTTTCCCGAACGCGGACTATCTAGAGCGCAACAATCCACCTGGACAAAGGCCCTTTCGATTGGCGCGCGGATTTTTCATCACCTTCGAAGGCGGCGAGGGCGCAGGCAAGTCGACGCAGATCGAGCGGCTGGCGAGAAAGATGCGCGCCAAGAAGTATGATGTCCTGCTGACGCGCGAACCGGGCGGCTCGCCGGGCGCCGAAGCGGTCCGGCATGTGCTGCTTTCGGGTGCCGCCGAGCCCTTCGGACCGAAGATGGAAGCGCTGCTCTTTGCCGCCGCGCGCTCCGACCATGTCGAGCAGGTCATCCGGCCGGCGGTCGAGCGCGGCTCCATCGTGCTTTGCGACCGCTTCCTGGATTCCTCGCGCGTCTACCAGGGCGTCACCGGCGGGATCGACCCGGCGTTCATGGCCACGCTGGAACAGGTCGCCATCAATGGCATGATGCCCGATTTGACGCTGATCTTCGATATCGATCCGGCCGAGGGCCTCAGGCGCGCGACGCTGCGGCGCGGCAGCGACGCCGACCCCGACCGCTTCGAAAAGGAGACGCTGGCCATTCATCAAGCCCGCCGCGCGGCCTTTCTGACGATCGCCGCGGCCGAGCCGGAACGCTGCATCGTCGTCGATGCCTCCGTCGATCCCAATATGGTGGAGGACGTCGTCACCGCGGCCGTCTTCGCGGCGCTGGAGGCGAGGGCGCCCGCGCGCAACAGGCAGGCCGCACCCGTATGATCTTCGAACGCATCGCGCCGGAACAGCATGACACGCTGGACGGCGTTCCCGAACCCTCCGAAACACCCCGTCTGGTCGGTCACAGGCAGGCGGCGGAAATGCTCGCCGCCGCCTATCGATCGGGAAAGCTGCCCCATGCGCTGATCTTCACCGGACCGGTCGGCATCGGCAAGGCCACGCTGGCCTTCCACCTGGCGCACCATCTCTTGAAGCACCCGGCCTTCGGGCAGGCGCCGGAAAGCCTTGCCAGTCCCGATCCGGCCTCACCGCTGTTTCGCCAGATCGCGACCGGAGCACATCCTGGCGTGCTGCACCTGACCCGGCCGATGAACGACAAGACCAAGAGCTTCAAGACGGTCGTCACCGTCGACGAGATCCGCCGGGTCAGCCGCTTCCTGTCGATGACCTCGCATGACGGCAGCTACCGGGTGGTCATCGTCGATCCGGCCGACGACATGAATGCCAATGCCGCCAATGCTTTGCTGAAGAATCTTGAGGAGCCGCCGGCGCGAACGCTGTTCATTCTCATCGTCCATGCGCCGGGCAGCCTGCTGCCGACGATCCGCTCACGCTGCCAGGTGATACGCCTGACACCGCTCGACGCCGACGAGTTGATGGCGGTGCTGGAAACAGCCGAACCGCCGCCGCCGGACGATCCGGCCGCGCGGGCGGCACTGGTCGAGCGGGCAGGTGGAAGCGCCCGCAACGCGATCCTTTTGACACAATATGGCGGGTTGGAGATCGCCTCGACGCTCGACGCGCTGGTTGCGAAGGGAAAAAACGACATCGGCGGCGCCTATCGGCTCGCCGAAGCCGTCGCCGGCCGCGACCAGGCGATCCAGTTCGATATCTTCAACCGCCGGGCGCTCGACCTTTTGTCGGATGCTGCAAGCCAGGCCGCGCTCGCAGGCGACCTCGCAAGGGCGAAAACGCTGTCGGACACTTGGCACGAGGCGCTGGACGCGATATCTGAAACCGACACCTACAATCTCGACAAGAAGCAGCACGCCTTGATCATGATCGACCGCCTGAATTCCGCAATGCGAATGTGACAGGCCCAGCCTCGTGTCGGGATGGCAATCGCTGTCTCGATGCGATATCCACCGCCTCACATTCATTCGGACATTCATGACGGTTCATTCATGTCACGCGACACATTCTACATCACGACCGCGATTTCCTATCCAAACGGCAAGCCGCATATCGGACATGCCTACGAGTTGATCGCCACCGACACGCTTGCGCGCTTCCAGCGCCTCGACGGCAAGCAGGTCTTCTTCCTCACCGGTACCGATGAGCACGGCATCAAGATGCTGCAGACGGCGAAGCGCGAAGGCATTTCGGCGCGCGCGCTGGCCGATCGCAACGCGGCCGATTTCAAGCGCATGGCGACCGCGCTCAACGCCTCCAATGACGATTTCATCCGCACCACGGAAGAGCGGCACTATGCGTCCTCGCAGGCGATCTGGAAGGCGATGGACGCCAATGGCGACATCTACAAGGGCGGCTATGCCGGCTGGTACTCGGTGCGCGACGAAGCCTATTACGGCGAGGAGGAGACGGAGGTCCGTCCCGACAATGTCCGCTACGGACCGCAGGGAACGCCGGTCGAATGGGTCGAGGAAGAGAGTTATTTCTTCCGCCTCTCGGCCTACCAGGACAAGCTCATCGCGCTTTATGAAAGCCAGCCCGACTTCATCGGCCCGGCCGAGCGCCGCAACGAGGTGATGAGTTTCGTCAAATCGGGACTGAAGGATCTGTCGATCTCGCGCACGACCTTCGACTGGGGCGTGCCTGTGCCGGGCGACGACAAGCATGTGATGTATGTCTGGGTCGACGCGTTGACCAATTACATCACCGGTGTTGGCTATCCCGATGAAAACGATGAGAAATGGCGCTTGTGGCCGGCCGATGCGCACATCATCGGCAAGGACATTGTGCGTTTCCATGCGGTTTACTGGCCAGCCTTCCTGATGTCGGCCGGCATCCCGCTGCCGAAGCGGGTTTTCGGCCACGGCTTCCTGTTCAACCGCGGCGAGAAGATGTCGAAATCGGTCGGCAACGTCATCGACCCGTTCACCATGATCGAGCATTACGGTCTCGATCAGGTGCGCTACTTCTTCCTGCGCGAGGTGCCGTTCGGCCAGGATGGCAGCTACAGCCATGAAGCGATCGTCAACCGCACCAACGCCGATCTTGCCAATGGCCTCGGCAATCTGGCGCAGCGGTCGCTGTCGATGATCGCCAAGAACTGCGGCGGCGTGGTGCCGAAGCGCGGCGATTTGGCGGAAGCCGACAGCGCGATCCTGGATCAGGCGGTGACCGCTCTCGCCACCGCGCGCAAAGCCATGGCCGGGCAAGGCATTCATTTGGCACTGGCGGCGATCTTCGATGTGGTGGCGGAAGCCGATCGATACTTCGCTGGACAGGCACCATGGGCGCTGAAGAAGACCGATCCGGAACGCATGGAAACGGTGCTGTGGACGACCGCCGAACTGGTGCGGCGCGTGGCGGTGCTGTGCCAGCCCTTCATTCCCGGATCGGCAGCGAAGCTGCTCGACCTGCTGGCGGTGCCCGCGGACAGACGTGATTTCGCGCATGTCCACGCCGACCATGCGCTGGTGCCGGGCACTGCCTTGCCGGTGCCGGAAGGCGTGTTTCCACGTTACGTCGAACAGCCGAGCGCGAACGCCTGATGCTTGTCGACAGCCACTGCCATCTGGATTTTCCAGATTTCGCCGAGGAGCGGGCGGCCATTGTCGCCCGCGCCAAAGCGGCCGGAATTGGCCGCATGGTGACGATCTCAACCCGTGTGAGGCGGTTTCAGCAAATACTTGAAATCGCGGAAACTTTCGACGATGTATACTGCTCTATCGGTACCCATCCGCACAATGCGGCGGAAGAGTTGGACGTGACGTCGGCGGAGCTGATCCGCCTGTCGGCACACCCGAAGGTGGTGGCAATCGGCGAAGCGGGGTTGGATTATTTCTACGACAAGGCGCCGCGCGATGCGCAGGCACAGGGCTTTCGCAATCACATTGCCGCCGCTCGCGAGACCGGCCTGCCTCTCGTCATCCATTCGCGCGATGCCGATGACGACATGGCAGCCATTCTTGAGGACGAAACAGGGAAGGGCACCTTCCCCTTCATCCTGCATTGTTTCTCCTCTGGGCGCCGGCTGGCCGAGGTGGGCGTCTCGCTCGGCGGCTACGTGTCGTTCTCGGGCATCCTGACCTTCAAGAACTCTGCCGAACTGCGCGCCATCGCCGCCGACGTGCCGCATGACCGGCTGCTCGTCGAAACCGACGCACCCTATCTGGCGCCGATCCCGTTTCGCGGCAAGCGCAATGAGCCGGCCTATGTCGCGCACACCGCCAAGGTGCTGGCGGAGACAATTGGTGTCAGCGAAGCTGAAATCGCCGATCTGACGACGAACAATTTCTTCCGCCTGTTCGGCAAGATGCCGCGACCTGCTGAACTGAGCGCCTGAGCGATGGCTGACCGGCTGCGCCTCACCATTCTCGGCTGCGGCTCGTCGCCGGGTACGCCGCGCATCACTGGCGACTGGGGCAATTGCGACTCGACCAATCCGAGGAACCGGCGCATGCGCACGGCAGCGCTGGTCGAACGGATTGCGGCCGACGGCGGCCGTACCACCGTGGTCATCGACACTGGGCCGGATTTCCGCGAACAGATGCTGCTTGCGTCGGTCAAACGCATCGACGCGGTCGTTTACACGCACCCACATGCCGACCACATTCACGGCATCGACGATCTGCGCGGCTATGTGCTCGAGCAGCGCCACCTGATCGACATCCATGCCGACCAGCCGACGATGCTGCGCCTGCGGCAGGCGTTCGGCTATTGCTTCGAGACGCCGCCGGGCAGTTCCTATCCGCCGATCGTGCGGGCACATATCATCGACCACGCAACGCCTGTCATCATCGAAGGCGAGGGGGGCGCCCTCGCCCTCGAACCGCTGCCGCAGATTCATGGCGACATCATCTCACTCGGCTTCCGCGTTGGAGGGCTGGCCTATTGCCCTGATATCAGCGACTTTCCCGACGCCACCGCCGAGCGGCTGCGCGGCCTGGAGATGCTGGTCATCGACGCGTTGCAGTACAACCCGCATCCCAGCCATCTGTCGCTGGCCCAGGCGCTCGGCTGGATCGAGAGGCTGGCACCGAGGAAGGCCGTGCTGACCCACATGCACGTGCCGCTCGACTATGCCACGGTCAAGGGCGAACTGCCGGCCAACGTCACCCCGGCCTATGACGGCATGGTGATCGAAATTCCCTTTGAATCAGCGTGATACGAACGGGCTCTGATGAAGGTGCTCTGCGTTTTGGGGCGAATATCAGCAGCGTTCACATCCGTTCATAGCCCGTCATGCACGAACACTTCAATCGGCCAGTTCGATCTCCACGCTTTGCTATCATCATTCGCGCAGCGTCGGCCGTTAGCTCAAGGCAACACGCCCCGATCGAGCCAAATCCATGAAAATCAACGGCAATTTCCAGATGCTGGCCAACAGATAAGTTCCATAATCTATCTTATGCGACTTTCGGACGTCGTAAACGCTGGACGTTGCGCTTGCCCCATGCGTGATCCTCAAACTCCTCCGCCCGCCGACATTGACGGCCTGTCGGCGCTGACCGTCGCGCGCCTTCTGGTCAATGTGATGGGCACCATCGCCCGGCAGGTTTGAAACCCCGGACCATCCTCGCAAGCTTTCCCGTCACGTAGCGCCGGCCGCTGAAATGCGCCGATGCACGCCGTCCAGGCTTTCCGCCAGCGCATCGAAGACGTTGCGGGCCGTAAGTTCGTTCAGGACCTGCTCGTTGATGCCGCCACGGGTCGCATAATCCTGCGCCAGATGCGTGAAGTCCGCATCGGGCGCCGTCTCCGGAGCGTGTCCGAGCGCCATGAAGAGCGCGGCGATATAGTCGCGCCCCTTGGTGTCCGGCACCTCATGCGCTTTCAGCCAGCGATGGATCGTATCGAGGTACTTGAAATAGGTGGCATAGGTCGCGGTAACGACGCTCAACGCATCGAACTCGCTGGAGCTCTCGACCTCGATCACGGTCCCCAGCCCGCCGAACAAAGCGGTCATGTCCCGATCAGGCGGATAAATGATCGTCGCCCCCCGCCGCCGGGCGATCATCGGCATCGGCAGCGCTTTGGTCACGCGGCTCGCGGGTGCGGTCAGGCCGGCTATTTCCTCGCGTGACAACGTGGCGATCAGGCTGATGAGGTGATGGGTTCTCCGAAATTTCAGTTGACGCAGCACCTGGTGGGCATCTTGCGGTCGGACAGCCAGCATGACGGTATCGCAATCGTCGAGCACCGCCTGATTGTCGGCGGCAACACGTATGTTCGGATAGCGGGAAGCGAGGTTCGCCGCGATCTCTTCGTTCCGTGGCGACAACACCACCGATACCGGATCGCCATCGAGGGATTTGAGCCCGGTGACAATGGCTGAAGTCAGCGCACCTGTGCCGATGAAGCCGAGTTTCATTGGGTACTCCCAGGTGTTGGCTCAGCGGCTCGGTCGGTCACCGCCGCCCCTGCTCCAGACCGATCCGGTAGCTTAGCGAACGCTTCGCCCCCGGTTCGATCAGCATCACGCCGGGCTTGTCGCTGAACTCGCCGTTGAAATCGGCCGGGCTCGCAATACCACGCCAGGGTTCGATGCACAGGAAGGGCGCGCCGCCGGGCTTGGACCAGATGCCCAACTCTTCGGCTCCCTGCCATGACATTTCGATTGCCGGACCGCGCTCGGCTGCATATCGCACACTGGTGCTGGCGGGCCGATCCAGGATGACGGCGTCGTCATCGAACAGCCGTTCGGACAGCGCAAGCGTTCTGCCATCGATGGGCGTCGGCCGCGTTTCCGAGAGCAGAAGGCCATCCTTCAGGCGACGAACCGGCGCCGGCTCACTCGCGGCAAAGGTCAGCCGATAGGCCTCCTTGGGCAACTCCGGCAGCAACGGCCAGTTGAATGCAGGATGAGCACCGATCGAGGCCGGCAATTTCTCGTCGCCGGTGTTGGTCACTTGCAAGGTCACATCGAGCTGCTGTCGGTCCAGCGTATAGGTGACGCCAAGGCGAAAGGCGAAGGGATAATGCGCACGCGTGTCGGCGTCATCGGTGAGCACCAGCGTGCAGGAGCGGGGTCCCCTCTCCTCCCAGGTGAACGGTTTGTCTCGAGCGAAGCCGTGTTGCGTCATCGGATAGGTTCGGCCGCGATGACGCAGTCGATCGCCCTTTAGCCGGCCGACGATCGGGAACAGCACCGGCGAATGGCGCCGCCACTCCGGCCCGGCCTGCCACAGAAACTCAAATCCCCGCCCATCCTGCAGCGAAACCAGTTCGGCACCCTGCCCTGTTATGACAGCCGAGATGCCGTCGCCATGAAGCGTTTGGCTGTCCTGTGCCACATGTCCTCGCGGGCCGGTGTTGAAGGCTGGTGCGGCGGCAGACTAGCAAAACCTATTGGGGACTCAAGGTGCGGCCGGAACGATTTATGGCCGGAGGATCTCTCCTCCGGCCACCTCTCCGCATCAAGGGCGAGAACCCCCGCCCTTGCCCATGGCGGACGGTCGCTACTCGCGCTCACCGGTGAAGTTTAGCAGCAGCTGGAAGATGTTGATGAAGTTCAGGTAGAGCGAGAAAGCACCGAAAACAGCCAGCTTCTGGCGCGATTCCGCATCGAAATTCTCGGCATATTGTTCCTTGATCGTCTGCGTGTCCCAGGCGGTCAGGCCGATGAAGACGGCGATGCCGATCACCGAAATGGCGAACTGCAGCGCGGTCGAACCGAGGAAGATGTTGACGATGCTGGCGATCACCACGCCGATCAGGCCCATGATCAGGAAGGACGAGAACTGCGTCAGGTCGCGCCTGGTCGTGTAGCCGTAGAGGCTTGTGGCGCCGAACATGGTGGCGGCGATGAAGAAGGTGCGCGCGATGCTGGTGCCGGTGAAAACCAGGAACACGGAGGCGAGCGACAGGCCCATCACCGCGCAGAAGGCCCAGAACATCGCCTGGGCGCTGGCCGCCGACATGGTCTGCATCTTGAACGAAAACAGCATGACGAAGGCCAGCGGCGCCAGCATCACCACCCATTTCAACGGGCTGGAGAAGATTGGCACGTAGAGCGCCGGCGTCGATGACACCAGGAACGCGACCAGGCCGGTGACCACGAGGCCAAGGCCCATATAGTTGTAGACGCGCAGCATATGCTGGCGCAGGCCCTCGTCAAAGACGGCTCCGGCCTGGGCGCCGGCGCCGACGCGATATCCCAGATTGGGCGTGTTCATTTGCAGTCTCCTTTGTGGATCGGTCAGTAAAGCGTTCTGGCGAGCGTCTCGGCGGCGCGGTCGAGATCATGAACCCCGCTCCGCGCGACCACCGCATAGGCGACCTCGCCGATCTGGAAATAGGCCGAGGAAATGTCGCCCGACGGCGCGACGGTCGGCTTGACCACGTCGAAGGTTCCCGGCCGGATCGCAAACAGCGACACCAGGCCCATATCCTTGGTGTCGACAGCCATCTCGACGCTCGGGCCGAAGCGCGACGGGTAGATCTGCACGTCGCGCACCTTCCAGTCCTTTGGCAGTGACGGCATGACGATCGCGGTCGCCGCACGGATCTCGCCGGCACTGTAGTTGGGCGCTTCCGGCTGCGAGGGCATGGTCTCGCGCACCAGCGTCGTCCGGTGCGCGCGCACCGCCTCGTCGACATAGGCGGGCGGCTGCGGCGACGCGACGACCTTGGTCACCGACATCGGCCCGATGATGCCGTTTGCCAGCCAGCCGGCGGCAACGAAGGCGGCAACGGCTGCAGCACGCTGCAGCACGCCGAAGATGCGGCCACGGACAAGTCCCCTCTCCAGCCGCCGCGCCGCGTCAGCGGTGGCCGGCCGTGCCATGCCCTTGGAGCCGGCAAGCGCCACGCGCAGTTCATCGCGGGTCCGCAGATCCGACATGACGCGCGCGGCGGCCTCCGGGCGTGTCGACAGGAAGGCTTCGACCTCGATGCGGCGGGTGACATCCAGCTGGTCGTCGACATAGGCGTCGAGGTCAGTTTCCGTCACAGGGTCGACAAGAGCGCTCATGGCTCACCTCCCACGATGCTGAGATGATTTCTTCCGCGCGCCGGGGCGGCGTCTTCCATCTGGCGCAGTGCCGCGCGCGCCCTGCCGATGCGCGACATCAGCGTGCCCAGCGGCACGCCGGTGGCATTGGCCGCCTGCTGGTAGGAAAGCCCTTCTATGGCGACCAGATGCAGCGCCGAGCGCTGCTCTTCCGGCAGGTTGAAAAAGGCGTCCCGCACCTGCGCCAGGCGCACCGAATGTTCCTGCGGCGCCGGCGTAGCGGCGTCGGCGAGGTATCCGGCCTGTTCGATGCGCATCGCTTCCGAGCGGCGCGAGCGCATGCGGTCGACAAATGCGTTGTGGACGATGGACAGCAGCCAGGCACGCAGGTTTGCGCCCGAGCGGAAGGTGCCGCGCCGCTCATAGGCGCGCACAAGCGCGTCATGCACGAGATCCTCGGCATCCGCGCTGTCGCGCGTCAGCGACTGCGCATAGCGCCGCAGCGACCCGAGCTGTCCTATGATGTCAAAGCGTGGCATCGACCGTTTCATGCCCTGTTTACGGAGCATGTGGGGATGTTAATCCCGACCCGTGCCATTTTTCTTTGGCGGTTTCCCCGGAGGATTGCCCCTCCGCCCGCCCGGCTCTTAGGGGCGAAGTGGTTTTGCCGGTTTGGGTGTAGTCACACCGCAAGCGCGCAACACCCATCGGCGGCCGTCGCTGCGAAAATCGGTGATGCTCAGCGGCTCGATATCAATCTTCCGACAGGCGGCAAGCGGAGCACCCAGAACATGCACGATCGCGGTGCGAATGACACTGGCATGGGTCAGCGCGATGGTGTGGCCAGGCTCTGCCATCAACCGGTCCATCAACTCGGAAGCCCGGCGGCCAACGTCGGCCAGCGACTCGCCGCCATGCGGCGCTGCGTTGGGGTCGGTCAGCCAGGCGGCGATGTCGCCGGGCTGTTGGGCCTGCACGTCCTCAAAACTCTTCCCGGCCCAGCCTCCATGATCCTGGTCCGCCAGGAGCGGTTCGACCGATGCGTCCAGCGATAGCGCCTCGGCGGACTGGCGGGCGCGAAGCGCGGGCGCTGTCCATGCGCGGTCGGCGCGGCGCAGCGTCCCGCGCATCGCCTTCGCCTGCGTCAGCGAGCGCGGGTCCAGCGGCTCATCGAGCGGAAACGAACCCCGCCGGGTCGCGGCCGTGGCGCCGTTGCAGATCATCGTCAGCCGTACGAGCATGAGGCAGTCATTCCTTGAGCCGCTTTCGAAGCGAGGCATACGCTGCAATTAGAATAGCTGCTATCGTTTCGAAAGGCCGCGCCCCCGGGGTGCCGCCCTCCGTTTTGCGCAATTAAAACCGCTGGCGAAGCGCCTTCGATTTGCGTATCACTCCGCCGCGCAAACGGAACCATAACGATGTTCGAAGACCTGCAGCCAGCTCCCGCCGACAAGATCCTGGCCCTGATCGGCCTCTATCGCGCCGATCCGCGTCCCAACAAGGTCGACCTCGGCGTCGGCGTCTACAAGGATCGCGACGGCAAGACGCCGGTAATGCGCGCGGTGCGTGAGGCTGAAAAGCGGCTGCTGAGCAGCCAGGACACCAAGACCTATCTCGGGCTCGCCGGCGACACCGGCTTCAACGCGGTGATGGCCAAGCTCGCCTTCGGGCCGGGCGCGGACATGACGCGCATCCGGGCGGCACAGGCGCCCGGCGGCTCCGGTGCGCTTCGCCTGGTGGCGGAGCTGCTCAAGCGGACGCGTTCGGACGCCACGATCTGGCTGTCGGACCCGACATGGCCGAACCACATGCCCGTGATGCGCGCAGCCGGCCTGCAGATCCGCGAATATCCCTATTTCGACGCGGCCTCCGGTGCTGTTCGTTTCGACGACATGCTGGCGGCGTTGCGAACGGCCAAGAGCGGCGACGTGGTGCTGTTGCATGGCTGCTGCCACAACCCGACCGGCGCCAACCTCGATGCGGGGCAGTGGCAGGCCGTCACCGATCTGGTCGTCGAGCGCGGCCTGCTGCCGTTCGTCGACATCGCCTATCAGGGCTTTGGCGACGGCCTCGAGGCCGACGCTCTCGGCCTGCGCCTGCTGGCGGCGAAAGTTCCGGAAATGGTCGTTGCCTCGAGCTGCTCGAAGAACTTCGCCGTCTATCGCGATCGTGTCGGCGCGGCGATGGTCTTGGCCAGGGACAGCGCGCAGGCCGACGTGGCGATGAGCCAGATGCTGTCGGCCGCACGCGCCATGTATTCGATGCCGCCGGACCATGGCGCGGCGGCGGTGCGCATCGTGCTGGAAGATGCAAGCCTGCGCGCCGACTGGGAAGCCGAGTTGGAAGAGATGCGCCTGCGCATGCTGAGGCTTCGCGTGGCTTTCGCCGAGGCGCTGCGCCGGCAGTCCAACTCCGACCGCTTCGACTTCGTCGCCAGCCATCGCGGCATGTTCTCGCGGCTTGGTCTCACGGAAGCGCAGGTCGAGCGGTTGCGTGCCGAGCACGGCGTCTACATGGTTGGCGATAGCCGCATCAACGTCGCTGGATTGCCGGAGGACGGCATGGACGACCTCGCCAAGGCGATCGTCTCCGTGCTCGACTGAAGCGGCTCAGCTGTGGACAAGGCCCCCTCGCCGGCTGACAGTGTTGGCCGTGCGTCGGGTCGCAGGATAGCATCCGCCGCATGACGCCATCCAAAGACATTTCGCGCCTGATCGAGATCATGGCCGCGCTGCGCGCGCCGAGGACCGGCTGCCCCTGGGACATCGAGCAGGATTTCTCGACCATCGCGCCCTATACGATCGAGGAAGCCTACGAGGTGGCGGATGCCATCGCGCGCGGTGACCTCAACGATCTGCGCGATGAGCTCGGCGACCTCCTGCTGCAGGTCGTCTACCACGCGCAAATGGCCGAGGAAGCGGGCGAATTCGCGTTCCCGGATGTCGTCCAGGCCATCACCACCAAAATGATCCGGCGCCACCCGCATGTCTTCGGCGACGAGGAAGCCCGCGGCGCCGGCATGGCCAAGGGCATGTGGGAGAAGATCAAGGCCGAGGAGAAGGCGGAGAAACGGCAAGGCCGTCTCGCGCGCGGCCTCGACCCCGAAGACAATGGCAAGGGATTTCTGGACAGTGTTCCGGTCGCCCTGCCCGCTTTGACGCGAGCGCTAAAACTTCAGGAGAAGGCTGCCCGTGTCGGCTTCGACTGGAGCGAGGCAGCCCCCATCCTCGACAAGATCGAGGAGGAGATCGGCGAGTTGCGCGAGGCTCTGGCGAAGGGCGAGACGGCCTCGATCAAGGACGAGTTCGGCGACATGCTGTTCGCCGTCGTCAATCTCGGCCGTCATCTCAAGCTCGATTCGGAAGCCGCTTTGAGCGGCACCAACGAAAAATTCCGGACGCGCTTCCACTATGTCGAGCAGGCTCTCGAGAAGTCCGGCAACACACTGGAGAAGGCCACCCTGAACGAGATGGAAGCGCTCTGGCAGGAAGCGAAGAGCGCGAAGTAGGCCTGTAGATCGGCAATCCGGGACGGAAACGCGTTTACACTTTTCCTATAGTTGCTCCGGCCTAGCCGTTGTTTTTGCGACGCAATCGGCTTTCGATCTCTTCGCGAGCGCTTTGTGTAGCCTTGAGCGAGATGGTGGCGCTGCCGTCTTCATTGTCGGTGCGCGAAACGATATCGCCATTGCGATACAGCCAATCGACAAGGCCAAACTGTGCCGGCTCGATCGTCACCGTCAGATCTTCGAGCTCGCCGGCCATGCGCGTCTCGATGAGCGCCTTAAGCGCATCGATGCCCTCGCCGGTCACCGCCGATATGGCGATCGGCGGACCCTTGCTGCCGTCCGCGGCATCGGCAAGCAGGCGGCTCCTGTTGCCTTCGTCCAGCAGATCGATCTTGTTCCAGACTTCGATCACACGCTTGGTGTCACCGGCGTCGACACCGAGGTCGGCCAGGATGCGCTCGACATCCTCGGCCTGTGCCGCCGTGTCGGGATCGGAAATGTCGCGCAGATGGATGACGAGATCGGCCTCGACCACCTCTTCCAGCGTGGCGCGAAAAGCCGCGATCAAATGCGTCGGCAGGTCGGAGATGAAGCCGACCGTGTCCGACAGGATGATCGGCGTGCCATGCGGCAGGCGCACGCGGCGCAGCGTCGGATCGAGCGTGGCGAACAGCATGTCCTGCGCCAGTACGTCCGCCCCGGTCAGCCGGTTGAACAGCGTCGACTTGCCGGCATTGGTGTAGCCGACGATCGCCACCACCGGGAACGGCACCTTCTTGCGCTTGGCGCGATGCAGGTCGCGGGTGCGACGCACCGTTTCCAGCTCGTGCTTCAGCTTGATGATCTTTTCCTGCAACTGCCGCCGGTCGGATTCGATCTGGGTTTCGCCGGGACCGCCGAGGAAGCCGGCGCCACCGCGCTGGCGTTCTAGGTGGGTCCAGCTGCGGACCAGGCGGCCCTTCTGATAGTTGAGATGGGCAAGCTCGACCTGCAGCGTGCCTTCCTTGGTGCGGGCGCGCTCGCCAAAGATTTCTAGGATCAGCCCGGTTCGGTCCAGAACCTTGGCATGCAGTTCCCTCTCGAGATTGCGTTGCTGCACCGGGGTCAGCGGATGGTCGACGATGACCAGCTCGGCGTCGTTGTCCTTGACGAATTGGGCGAACTCTTCGACCTTGCCGCTGCCGAGCAAGGTTGCTGGACGCGGATCGTTGACCGTCACGACAGCCGTGTGGACAGGGTCGAGATTGATGGCGCGCGCAAGGCCGATCGCCTCGTCATGGCGAGCGTCGGCCGAACGCGTCAGCCGCGGGCGGTTGGTGTCGTCGTCGCCGCGCGGCTGACGAGTAAGTACAGGCACAATGACGACAGCCCGGGTCGGCCCCTTGGCTTCCGTCCCGGGATGATGCGCTGGTTTTCCGCGAACCGTGCCGTCCGCGTCCTTCTCACGTGCCAATCAGGCGCCCTGGCTTTCCTCGCCATCGAACATCTGAACCGGCTGGCTCGGCATGATCGTGGAAATGGCGTGCTTGTAGACGAGCTGGGAGTGACCGTCGCGGCGCAGCAGCACACAGAAATTGTCGAACGAAGTGACCACGCCGGTCAGCTTCACGCCGTTGATGAGGAAGATGGTGAGCGGGTTCTTGCTCTTGCGAACTGAATTCAGGAACAGGTCCTGAAGATTTTGCGATCGTTCCGCCATTGTTCTTGTCTTTCGCCGATCCCCTTCGGTTTGCAAGCCAATGCGCCAAATTGTCGGGCACATGTCAAGCGCGCAAACACCGTCTTGTCGTCAGTAACGACAAGCAGAACGAGATATATTGATGTTCATTCCACCTGTGCGGTTATCAGGCTGGACTTTTTTCCGCAATGTCAAAAAAGGCCTGCCGTAACGAAAGTGTCACTGAGCCGGGGTGCCCGTTGGCCACAGGATCGCCGTCAATGGCCACGACCGGCATGGCGATCGTCGTGGCGGAACTGATGAACGCCTCGCGCGCCGCCTTGGCCTCGGCGACGGAAAAACCGCGCTCTTCGATCTTCAGGCCGAGCTTCGCCGCAACCTCGAACATGGTCGTGCGGGTGATGCCGCGCAGGATGCCGTGATCGGCCGGTCTGGTAACCAGGACGCCGTCCCTGGTGACGATCCAGGCGTTAGACGAGCCGCCTTCCTTGACGTTGCCTTCGGGGTCGACGAACCATGCCTCCTGCGCGCCGGCCTCCTTGGCTTTTTGCTTGGCCAATACATTGGGCAGCAGTCCGACGGTCTTGATATCGACCCGGTCCCAGCGATTCTCTGGCACGGTAATGATCGAGATCCCGGTCTCGGCTCGCTTTGCTCCAGCCGCCGGATCGGCCTTTTTGGCAGTGACCACCAAAGACGGCTTGGTGTCCGCCGACGGGAACACAAACTCGCGGCTGGCGACACCGCGCGTTACCTGCACATAGACCAGGCCGTTGACGACATGGTTGCGGTTGACCACTTCGCGCAGGATGAGCGGCAGCACGTTGCGCGCGACCGGCCATGCAATCGACAGTTCGGTCAGCGAGCGGTTGAGCCGGGCAAGATGGCGCGGCATGTCGACGATGAAGCCGCGCGCCACCTCGCAGACCTCATAGACGCCATCGGCGAACTGATAACCGCGATCCTCGATATGCACGGAAGCGTTCGCGTGAGCGACATAGCGCCCGTTGACATAGGCAATGCGCGGCATTGGCGACCCCTGAAAAATCTCGGGCCTTCTTATGCGATTCCGCCGCCGCCGTAACCGGCAAATGCTTGGACCACGCGCTGTTCAGCACAGGTCCCGCGCGTCAGACGCCCAGCGACTTCAGTTTGCGGTGCAGCGCCGAGCGCTCCATCCCGATGAACTCGGCGGTCTTCGAGATGTTGCCGCCAAAGCGGTTGATCTGGGCGATCAGATAGTCCTTCTCGAACTGTTCGCGCGCCTCGCGCAGCGGCAGCGCCATGATGTGCTGGTCGGACTGATTCGGCGTGCGCGGCATGACATCGCCGATCTCGGACGGCAGAAGGTCCGCGGTGATCGGCGCATCGACGTCGTCGCCGCGCGCCAGGATCATCAGGCGCTCGACATTGTTGCGCAGCTGACGCACGTTGCCCGGCCAATTGTGCGCCTGCAGCACGGCAAGCGCATCGTCGCCGATACGGCGCGGCTTGATGCCGGCCTGGCGGGCGATCTGCTTCATGAAATTGTCGACGAGATAGGGAATATCCTCGCGCCGTTCGGCCAGCCCCGGCACCATCACCGGAACCACCGCCAGGCGATGATAGAGATCCTCGCGGAAACGCCCGTCGGCGATCATGGCTTCCAGGTTCTGCGAGGTCGAGGAGATGATGCGGACATCGACCTTGACCCGTTTGGTGCCCCCTACCCGCTCGAACTGCTGCTCGACCAGCACACGCAGGATCTTGTTCTGCGTCTCGCGCGGCATGTCGGCCACTTCATCGATGTAGAGGATGCCGCGATGGGCTTCTTCCAGCGCGCCGACCTTGCGCTCGACACCGTTCGATTCGGTACCGAACAGTTCGATCTCCATGCGCTCGGGCGTGATGTTGGCAGCGCTCAGGGTCACGAACGGCCCGCCCTTGCGGGCCGACAGCGTGTGGATGGCGCGCGCCGCCAGTTCCTTGCCTGATCCGGACGGGCCGATGATCATCACACGGCTGTTGGTCGGCGCGACGCGCTCGATGGTCTGGCGCAGTTGGCTCATCGCCGACGACATGCCGATCAGGTCGAAGGTTTCGCCGCTGCGCTGCTTGAGGTCGGAAACCTCGCGCCGCAATTTCGAGGTTTCGAGCGCACGCTCGGCGATGAGGATCAGCCTGTCGGCCTTGAACGGCTTCTCGATAAAATCGTAGGCGCCACGGCGGATGGCCGAGACCGCCGTTTCGATGTTGCCGTGACCGGAGATCATCACCACCGGCAGAGTGGGATGCATGGTCTTGATCTCGTCGAGCAGCGCCAGGCCGTCCAGGCGCGAGCCCTGCAGCCAGATGTCGAGGAAAATCAACCTCGGCGCCCGATCGGCTATGGCCGCCAACGCGCTGTCGGCGTCAAATGCCGTACGGGTTTCGTGACCTTCGTCGCTCAGTATGCCTGCGACGAGCTCGCGGATGTCTTCCTCGTCATCGACGATGAGAATATCAGACGCCATTACCGACCTTTTCAGTTTCTCTTTCGTGTTCCGTCTTGCCTTCGCCGCGCAACGGCGTGACGGCCGCGGGCGGCAGGATGATGCTGATCATCGCCCCGCGGCCACCATGGAAGTCCGCAGGCGCATCATGAAGTTCCAGCCTGCCGCCATGGTCCTCCACGATCTTCTTGACGATAGCGAGACCAAGCCCGGTGCCCTTCTCGCGCGTGGTCATATAGGGCTCGAGCAACCGTTGGCGATTCTCCCGCGGCAGGCCTTTGCCATTGTCGATGACGTCGATTCGAATCGCGCCATTCTGACGGCCGGCTTGAATCCGGATTATGCCGTGCGAGCCGTCCTTTTGTTCCAGTCCGTCGATCGCCTCGGCGGCGTTCTTGATCACATTGCCGAAAGCCTGCGCCAAAAGGCGGCTGTCGAACGTGCCCTTGAGCGGTTCGTTGCCGAAAATCCGCTCGAAGGTGATGTCGGCGCGGCTGACTTCGACCAGGAAGGACGCCTCACGCAGCGATTCGCGCAGATCGATGGCTTTCATCTCGGGCTTGGGCATGCGCGCGAAGGCGGAGAATTCGTCGACCATCCGGCCGATGTCCTCGACCTGCCGGATGATGGTGTCGGTGCATTGGTCGAAAACCTCACGGTCTTCGGTGATGACCTTGCCATAGCGGCGCTTGATGCGCTCGGCCGAAAGCTGGATCGGCGTCAGCGGGTTCTTGATCTCGTGGGCGATGCGCCGCGCCACATCGGCCCAGGCGGAAGAACGCTGCGCCTGGACCAGATCGGTGATGTCGTCGACGGTCACGACGTAGGATTTCTCCTCCGAGCCGTCATCGCCCGCCTCGACGGTGATCTGCACGTTGAAAGTACGCTCGGTCCCGGCGCGGAAAAACGTCACCTGCTCTCGGTAGACGGGCTTGCCCGACTGGCGACCGATCTCGAAGACACGGCCAACATGCGGCAGAATGGCGGAAAGGTTCTGCCCGAGTGCGGCACTGGCGGAGACGGCCAGCATCGATTCGGCTGAACGGTTGACGATGGTGACGATGCCGTAGGGATCGACGCCGATGACGCCGGCGGTGACACCGGCAAGCACGGCTTCGGAAAAGCGCCGCCGTTCGTCGATCAGGTCCTTTGCCGACAGGATCTCGTTGCGTTGCGATTTGAGCTCCAGCAGCATCTTGTTGAAGGTGTCGCCCAGCGAGGCGACGTCGCCGTCGGAAGGCCTGACCGGAACCGCGACGTCCAGATTGCCTGTCGCCACCTCGTCGGCAGCGCCGATGAGCTGGCGAATCGGCCGCACGAGACGGTCGGCGACCGCGATGCCGGTCCAGATTGCCGACAAGATGATGATCAGGGTCAGCGACAGATAGGGCAGCGCGAAGGCCACTTGCGAGGTGCGCCTGTTGTCTTCGAGATTGCGATACTCGTCGGTGTTGGACCTGACGATCTGCCGCGCCTTGATCACCTCGGGATCGACAAGGCGGATGGTGTAGAGGTAGAGGCCCTCGATCTCGCGCAGCTTGACGATGGCGCCCATGATGTTGCGGGTGCGAGGCTCTATCAGCACCGGTTTGCCGTCGGTGGCGCTACTGACCGCGCCTTCCGGCGGTTCCGGCATGGCGAAATCGGCATCGGTCTGCGCGCTCATGACGAACGAACCGTCGGGCTTGATCAGCGCCGCATGGGCCAGCGACCGGCCCACCGCCTCCTTGTTCAAGAGGTCGAGAAAGCCTGTGCGATCAAGGCCGTAGAGTGTTCGCGACGCGTCGAGATCATAGGCCATCGACAGCGTCGTGCCCTGCAAGTTGCGGGCATTTTCCTGAACATAGGCATCGGCGATCGATAACGAGGAATTGACGATCGTCTTGGTGCGAATCTCGAACCAGCGATCGAGGCCGATATCGAGCGTGATCGAGGCGATAATGGCCACCATGATGGCGGGAATGGCGGCAACCAGCGCGAACATGGCAACGATGCGCACATGCAGCCGCGAGGCCGCCTTGCCATGCCGGCGCGCCATGACGATGCGATGCACCTCGCGCCCGACCAGCGCCATGAGGAACAGCACGAAAGCGGCGTTAAGCGCGATCAGCGCCCAGGTCGTCCTGGCGTCAGGCGCGATCGGCGTCGCGCCGACCAGGATAGTGAATGAAATGGCCGCCATGACCAGCGCGCCGACGACCGCCACCACGCCGGGCAGCGCCAGCAAGCGGCGTCCGTCGCGCGCGCCGGGTTCGCTGAATAGCGGTTGGTTGAGTACAGGTGCCTGCGGAGCCATGTCGCCGTCTGGGAGCCAATGATTGCGTCCGATCTATGCAACGCATTGTGGCGATTATGCAACAAGTGTGACAATGGCGGAAATCTTTCGCCGCTCAGTCCCCTGAAAAGAGTGCGTCAGACCAGCACTCAGCCCGGCCGCGACGATTTATAGACGTTGACGCCCAGTTCGCGAATCTTCTTGCGCAGCGTGTTGCGGTTCAGCCCCAGCAGTTCCGCAGCCTTGATCTGATTGCCGCGGGTTGCCGTCATCGAGGCCAGGACCAGCGGATATTCGACTTCGGACAGGATGCGCTGGTAGAGCCCGGCTGGCGGCAATTCGCCGGCAAACGAGGCGAAATAGCGCTGCAGGAAATGCTCCACCGCCTGGCCGATGGAAAGGTCGTCGGGAATGAGGTTGCCGCCGCCGGGGACCACGGGGCGCTCGCCGGTCTTCAGCTCCGCCTCGATGATTTCGGCGGAGATCTCATCCTGTGAATAGAGCGCGGCCAGCCGGCGAACCAGGTTTTCCAGTTCGCGCACATTGCCCGGCCACGGGTAGCGCTTCATCAGTTCGATGCCGCCGGATGAAATACGCTTGGTCTGCAGCCCTTCCATTTCGCCGAGCTTGAAGAAGTGGCGCACGAGATCAGGCACGTCCTCGGAGCGCTCGCGCAGCGCCGGCAACCTCAGCGGAACGACATTGAGGCGATAGAACAGATCCTCGCGGAACAATCCCTGGTTGATTAGGGTGCGCAGATCCTTGTTGGTGGCGGCGACGATGCGCACATCCGTCTTGATCGGCGTGCGGCCGCCGACCGTCGTGTATTCGCCCTGCTGCAGGACACGCAGCAGGCGCGTCTGCGCCTCCATCGGCATGTCGCCGATCTCGTCGAGGAACAGCGTGCCGCCCTCGGCCTGCTCGAAGCGGCCGGTGGAGCGGTTCTGGGCGCCGGTGAAAGCGCCCTTCTCGTGGCCGAACAGTTCCGATTCGATCAGGTCGCGCGGGATCGCCGCCATGTTGATGGCAACGAACGGTCCGCCGCGACGGCGGCCATATTCATGCAGCGCGCGCGCCACCAGTTCCTTGCCGGTGCCGGATTCGCCCGAGATCATCACCGTCAGGTCGGTCTGCATCATGCGCGCCAGCATGCGATAGATGTCCTGCATGGCCGCCGAGCGGCCGACCAGCGGCATCGTTTCGGGCTGCTCGTCGGGCCGCGCATCGATTTTCGGCCGGCGGGGCTCCGACAGCGCCCGGTTGACGATATTGAGCAGTTCGGTCAGGTCGAACGGTTTCGGCAGATATTCATAGGCACCGGTCTCGGATGCACGGATTGCCGTCATGAACGTGTTCTGGGCGCTCATGACGATCACGGGCAGCTCCGGCCGCGCCTTCTTGATGCGCGGCAGCATGTCGAAGGCGTTCTCGTCCGGCATGACGACGTCGGTGATGACAAGGTCGCCTTCGCCCGCCGCCACCCAGCGCCACAAGGTCGAGGCGTTGGACGTGACGCGCACCTCGTGGCCGACGCGCGAGAGAGCCTGGTTGAGCACGGTGCGGATCGCCGCATCGTCATCGGCGACGAGAATATTGCCGCGAGCGGTCATTTGCGGTCTCCTTCACCGTCTTCTTCAGCGCCGAACGGCGTTTCCTTCCAGGCCGGCATCAGGATGCGGAAGGTGGTCCCGCGCGGGGTCGATTCGCATTCGATGATGCCGCCATGCTCGCCGACGATCTTGGCGACCAGCGCCAAGCCCAGCCCCGAGCCGTTCGGCTTGGTGGTGATGAAGGGATCGAACAGGATCGGCAGTATATCCTCCGAGACACCGGAGCCATTGTCGCGCACGCAGAATTCGAGCGGCAGCGACACGCGGTCCTGCGTGCCTGGAACCGAAACGCGGATGCCAGGCCGGAAGGCGGTCGACAGCACGATCTCGCCATGCGGGTCGCTGCCGATAGCCTCGGCGGCGTTCTTGACCAGGTTCAGGAACACCTGGATCAGCTGGTCGCGATTGGCGAATACCGGAGGCAATGATGGATCATAGTCCTCCAATATCCTGATTTTCTTCGCAAAACCGTTCTTTGCGATCGCCTTCACATGGTCGAGTACGACATGGATGTTGACGGGGTAGCGATCGATCGGCCGCTCGTCGGAAAACACCTCCATGCGATCGACCAGCGAGACGATGCGGTCCGTCTCGTCGGTGATAAGCCGGGTCAGAGCGCGGTCTTCATCGGAGGCGGACAGCTCGAGCAGTTGCGCGGCGCCGCGGATGCCGGAGAGCGGGTTCTTGATCTCGTGGGCGAGCATCGCTGCCAGGCCGGTCACAGAGCGTGCGGCACCGCGATGCGTCATCTGCCGGTCGATCTTGTCGGCCATCGACCGTTCCTGGAACATGACCACGACGGAGCCCGGGAATTCCGTCACTGGTGCGACATAGAGATCGACGACCTTCTCGATGCCGAGGCGTGGCGACGACACATCGACCCGATACTCGTTGACCGGAGCCCGACGCTCGCGCACCTGATCGACCAGGGTCAGCAGCGGACTGCCGAAGGGGACGAGCTTGGACAGCGTGTTGCGCGCCAGCATGGTCGCGCTGGAGCGAAAGAAATCCTCGGCATCGGCATTGGCGAAGGTGATGAACCCGTCCTCGCTGATCATGATCACCGGGCGGCGGATGGTGTTGAGGACGATCTGGGCGGCATCCACCATTTCAGTTCCCTGGCCAGCAGTGGCGTTCATGCGGCGCTCCGCAGGCTCAAGGGTTGCGGATCGCGCGAAAACACATTGCGCAGCAAGGCAATGACGCGGGCCGGATCGAACGTCGTCAGGATGGCCTTTCGGTGGTCGTCGGCGACGCCAACGGCATGGCGATCGAGATACCAGCCCAGATGTTTGCGCGCCTGGCGCAAACCGCTCTCGACGCCATAAAGCGCCAGCATGTCCTCGTAGTGGCCGACGATATAGTCGGCCAGAGCCGCGGGAGTCTGCGGCACGTTGGCCGCCGTTTGGCCTGCCGCAGCTGCCGCGATGCCACCGGCGATCCAGGGCGCGCCGTAATGCGCGCGACCGACCATCACGGCGTCGGCGCCGGATTGGCCGAGAATGGCGGCTGCCTCGGCCGGGGAACAGACATCGCCATTGGCAACGACCGGAATGGACACGGCTTCCTTGACACGGGCGATGGCGCGCCAGTCGGCCTTGCCCTGATAGAACTGGCAGCGCGTGCGGCCGTGCACCGTCACCATCTTGACGCCCGCTTGCTCGGCACGGCGCGCGAGGATGGGCGCATTGAACGCGCCCTCGTCCCAGCCGAGCCGCATCTTGACCGTCACCGGCACCTTGACCGCGCCGACCACAGCCTCGATCAGCGACAGCGCATGGTCAAGATCCAGCATCAATGCCGAGCCGGCATAACCACCGGTGACCTTCTTGGCCGGGCAGCCCATGTTGATGTCGATGATGTCGGCGCCCTCGCCTGCGGCAATCCGTGCGCCTTCGGCCATGTGGATCGCTTCGCGGCCGGCTAGCTGCACCATATGGACCGGCAGGCCGGAATGCCGTATGCGCAGGTCGAAGCCGGCCCTACCCTTGGCGAGTTCGCCGCTTGCCACCATTTCGGACACGACCAGGCCCGCGCCATGCGCATGGGCGCGCTGCCGGAAAGGCTCGTCGGTGATTCCCGACATCGGCGCGAGGAATACGCGGTTGCGGATTTCCACGCCGCCGACGTTCAAAGGCGCGGCCAATCTGGTTGAGTTAACCATGCACAAAAACCAAGCATGTCCATTCGTTGCACATTCTCTAGCCATATCAGCGGCAATGTGCAACGCGGAATGACGTCACATTGAGGCGCAATCGGGAAAATTCCAGAGCCTTGGGGATTTGCCGCGGCCAAGGCGCCGCGCGTCCTTCATGCCGTGTGAAGGAGGCTTTTGAGTTCATATTTGACGCACGATCTTTTCGGAAAACCAATTACACTTTTGGGGATCGTGCGCTAAGCCAATCGCCATGACTGACGGAAGTGAAAACTCGAGCGCGACAGGTGGGGTTGCGGTGGTGATCGTCGCCGCCGGCCGCGGCGCTCGTGCCGGGCAGGCCAACGGACCCAAGCAGTACCAGAACATTGGCGGCCGCGCTGTCATTGCGCACACGCTGGAGATGTTTCTGACCCATCCGCGAACCGGCCGGATCGTTGTCGCCATCCACGCCGACGACCACGAATTGTTCCGGCAAGCGGCGGGCGCACAGGCACAGCGCGTCACTGCCATCATTGGCGGACCGACCAGGCAGGAGTCCGTTCGGCTCGGGCTGCTGGCGCTGAAGGACCACGCGCCGGGCCAGGTTCTGATTCACGACGCCGTCCGCCCGTTCGTCGATGCGGAGTTGATCGACCGCACCATCGCCGCCATCGGCGAGAACGAGGGGGCGTTGCCCGCCCTGCCCGTCGCCGACACGCTGAAGCGCGAGTCGGCCGCCGGCGTGGTCGCGGAGACCGTTTCCCGCAGCGGGCTGCACGCGGCGCAAACGCCGCAAGGTTTTCCCTACGGGCCGATCCTTGCCGCGCACGACAGGGCCTACCAACTGGGCAGGCTGGATTTCACCGATGACGCGGCCATCGCCGAATGGGCGCAGATACCAGTCAATCTCGTTCCGGGCTCGCCGGACAATGTCAAACTCACCTGGGCACGGGACATCGCCATGGCGCACCAGCGGCTTTCCAGCGAACGCACGCATTTCCCCGACATCCGCACCGGCAACGGCTACGATGTCCACGCCTTTGAGCCCGGCGATCACGTCACACTGTGCGGCGTCGCCATTCCACATGACAAGAAACTGTCCGGTCATTCCGATGCCGATGTCGGCCTGCACGCCTTGACCGACGCCCTGCTGGCAACCTGCGGCGCCGGCGACATCGGCACGCATTTTCCGCCATCCGATCAGCAGTGGAAAGGTGCGGCGTCGCGGATCTTCGTCGAACACGCGGCGAAGCTGGTGCGCGAGCGCGGCGGACGCATCGCCAATGCCGACGTCACATTGATCTGCGAGGCGCCGCGCGTCGGGCCGCATCGCGAGGCGATGACGGCAGCCCTGTCGCGGATGCTGGGGATTTCCGCCGACCGCATCTCGATCAAGGCGACAACCAACGAAAAATTGGGCTTTGTTGGTCGTGAAGAAGGCATTGCGGCGATCGCCACCGCCAGCGTGGTGTTCCCCGGCGAGGTGCCGGAATGAGCAACGCCGAACTGGCCATTGCCCTGTTCGAGGCCTGCCGCGAACGCGGCATCATGGTGGCGACGGCGGAAAGCTGCACCGGCGGCATGATCATCGCCGCGCTGACCGACATTGCCGGTTCCTCGGCCGTGGTCGATCGCGGCTTCATCACCTATTCCAACGACGCCAAGATGGACATGCTTGGCGTTTCAGCGGCGACGCTCGAGGCGCATGGCGCGGTGTCCCGCGAGACGGCGATCGAGATGGCGGCCGGAGCACTTGCCCGTTCGCGAGCGGGACTAACCCTTGCGGTCACCGGCATCGCCGGGCCAGGCGGCGGTTCGGCGCAGAAGCCTGTCGGCCTGGTGTGGTTCGGCGTCGGATTGGAAGGCCAAACCGTGACGGCCGAACACAGGCAGTTTGCAGATAAGGGCCGCGATTTCATCCGCCGTGAGACGGTCGGGCACGCCCTGGAGCTTGGGCTGCGAGCGCTTGGCCGGATTTAGGTCGACGACGCGACGCCATAGATGACGTCGGCACGCTTTTCGAAAGCCTCGGCGAACATGCGGAAGGCACGGTCGAACATGGTGCCCATCAGCGCGCCCAGGATACGGCTCTTGAACTCATAGTCGATGAAGAAGCGAACGGCACAGCCGGCGCCATCGGGCTCGAAACGCCAGACATTGCTCAGATATTTGAACGGACCATCGATATACTTCACGTCGATGGCGTTCTCGTCGGGCTTCAAAAGCACCTGCGTCGTGAAGGTCTCGCGGATCGCCTTGTAGCCTATGCTCATGTCGGCCAGGAGAACGGTACGTCCGTCACGCTCCTTGCGCGAGCGTACCGTCAGCGCTTCGCAAAGCGGCAGGAATTGCGGATAGGCCTCGACATCGGCTACCAGCGCAAACATCTGTTGCGGCGTATGGGCGACGCGGCGGGTGGCTTCGAATTTCGGCATTCAACCAGCGCTAGACCGACTTCTGAAGCTGTGCTTCCCGCGCCGCGCGGAGCCGGGCGAAATCGTCGCCGGCATGGTGCGATGAGCGCGTCAGCGGGCTCGATGCCACCAGCAGGAAACCCTTGGTCCGGCCAATCGTCTCGAAGGACTTGAACTCTTCGGGCGTGATGAAGCGGATCACCGGATGGTGCTTCTTCGACGGCTGCAGATACTGGCCGATGGTCATGAAGTCGACATTGGCCGTGCGCAGATCGTCCATCAGCTGCAGGATCTCGTTCCGCTCCTCGCCCAGGCCGACCATGATGCCGGACTTGGTGAAGATCGACGGATCGAGTTCCTTGACCCGTTGCAACAGCCGGATCGAGTGGAAATAGCGGGCACCCGGCCGAACCTTCAGATAATTCGACGGCACGGTTTCGAGATTGTGGTTGAAGACGTCGGGCTTGGCCGCCACCACAATCTCCAGCGCGCCGTCCTTGCGCAGGAAATCAGGCGTCAGGATTTCGATCGTCGTCGACGGCGTTGCCGCGCGGATCGCGCGGATGACATCGGCAAAGTGCTGCGCACCGCCATCGGCAAGATCGTCGCGGTCGACGGAGGTGATGACGACGTGGCTCAGCCCCATCTGCCTGACGGCATGCGCGACGCGGGCCGGCTCGTCGGGGTCGAGTGCGGTCGGAATACCGGTGGCGACATTGCAGAAGGCGCAGGCGCGCGTGCAGATCTCGCCCATGATCATGAAGGTGGCGTGCTTCTTGTCCCAGCACTCGCCGATGTTGGGGCAACCAGCCTCTTCGCAGACCGTCACCAGCTTGTGCGATTTGACGATCTCGCGTGTCTCGGCATAGCCCTTGGAGACCGGCGCCTTGACGCGAATCCAGTCCGGCTTGCGCAACACCTCCTGGTCGGGCTTGTGCGCCTTCTCGGGGTGCCGCAGCCGTGGCGCGTTGGCGATCGTGTCGAGGACAGTAACCATCTGGACCCTGGCTTTTCTCGCGACCGCCCGTCGGCGATCGTCACTTCATCGTCATCTAGGACTTTTCGGCGCAAAGAAAAAGGCAGCGGCGGCGCATGCCGCTACAACCGTTTTCGCATAGCCGGGAACGGTACCGACTAGCGGCGCACCAGGCGACCGACCCAGATCAGCAGGCAGGCACCGATGAAGCCGGTGATCAGATAGGCGGTCCAGCCGACGCCGAACGGGCCGAAATTGAGCGCCTGCAGGATGGCGTTCAACACGATCGCTCCAACGATGCCCATGATAATGTTCATGAAAATGCCAGTGTTGCTCTTCATGACCATTTCGGCGAACCAGCCTGCCAGGCCGCCGATAATGATGGCTGCGATCCAGCCCACGCCGTTCAAGTGCATATGCCTTCTCCTTGCGCGCGTAAAAATGCATGCGGAAACGAGCTGCCTTGCCGTCGAACTCCTGCGGCTTTCGCGGTTGAGTCTCTTGCGGCGAATCTATCATGCGTTCAGCGCGCGGCCATAGGCGTCGAGCACGCTCTCCTTCATCATCTCCGACAGCGTCGGATGCGGGAAGATGGTGTGCATCAGCTCTTCCTCGGTCGTCTCCAAGTTCATCGCGACGACAAAGCCCTGGATCAGTTCGGTCACCTCGGCGCCGACCATATGGGCGCCGAGCAGCTGACCGGTCTTCTTGTCGAAGATGGTCTTGATGAAGCCCTGATCCTCGCCAAGCGCGATCGCCTTGCCGTTGGCGGCGAACTGGAAGCGGCCGACGCGGATATCCTTGCCTTCGGCCTTGGCCTTGGCTTCCGTCAGGCCGACGGAGGCGACCTGCGGATTGCAGTAGGTGCAGCCGGGGATCTTGAGCTTGTCGATGGCGTGCACGCCGGGGAAGTTGGCGATCTTTTCCACGCACACAACGCCCTCATGCTCGGCCTTGTGGGCAAGCATGGGAGGGCCGGCGACATCGCCGATGGCGTAGATGCCGGGTACGTTCGTCTTGCCGTAGCCGTCGACGACGACGCAGCCGCGGTCGGTCTTCACGCCGAGCGCTTCAAGGCCGAGATTCTCGATATTGCCCTGGACACCGACGGCCGAGATCATGCGGTCGGCGGTGATCTTCTCGACCTTGCCGTCCTTCATCTCGACATGCGCGGTGACCGAGTTGGCGCCCTTCTCGACCTTGGTCACCTTGGCTTCGAGAATGATCTTCATGCCTTGCTTCTCGAACTGTTTTTGCGCGAATTTCGAGACTTCGGCGTCCTCGACCGGCATCACCGCCGGCAACAGCTCGACCACCGTCACCTCGGCACCCATGGTGCGGTAGAAGGAAGCAAATTCGATGCCGATGGCGCCCGAGCCCATCACCAGCAGCGATTTCGGCATCTCCTTTGGCACCATGGCCTCGAAATAGGTCCAGATGAGCTTGCCGTCCGGCTCGATGCCGGGCAGCGCGCGCGGCCGCGCGCCGGTCGCCAGGATGATGTGCTTGGCGGTGTAGGTGCCCTCGCCCTTGACGCCCTTCGGCACCGGCGGCTGCGGTTCCATCGGCTTCTTGGCCGTCTTGGAGACGACGACCTCGCCGGGTTTCGACAGCTTGGCTTCGCCCCAAATGACGTCGACCTTGTTCTTCTTCATCAGGAAGGCAACGCCGCCATTGAGCCGCAGCGAGACTTTGCGCGAGCGATCAACGACGGCCGAGGTGTCGACGCTGACCTTGCCGTCGAGCTTCAGGCCATAGTCCTTCAGATGGTCGGAATAGTGCATGATCTCGGCCGAGCGCAGCAGCGCCTTGGTCGGAATGCAGCCCCAGTTGAGGCAGATGCCGCCGAGATGTTCGCGCTCGACGATGGCCGTCTTGAAGCCGAGCTGGGCGGAACGTACCGCCGTGACATAGCCGCCGGGGCCGGAGCCGATGATGATGACGTCGTAGTTCTCAGCCACGGATTTTCTCCTTCAATCACAATTCCAGCATGACGCGCACGACCGATGTCAGCGTCTTGCCGATGTTTCGCGTGTTTTCGGCATCGAGATGGACGCCGTCGAGGGGTGTGGTTTGCGCCACCGTGCCGGCATCGAAGAAGCCGCAGCCGACTTCGTCGGCGAGCGCCGCATATTGCGGGGCGAGCTGCTTCGACGCCTCGTCGCCGCCGGCAAACATGTCCCTGAAGTCGGCATTTTCGGTGCGGCTTACAACGGGCGGCGACACAATGAGTATCTGTGGCGCCGGCCAGTCGAACGGATAGTCATGACCGCGCACGATGTCGATCAACCGTTGGATGCCTTGCTTGGCCGCGACCGGATTGCCGTGGATCCAAGGCTTCATGTCGTTGGCGCCGAGCATGATGACGATCAGATCGATCGGTGCATGCGTCGTCAGCACCGTCGGCAACAGCCGCGCGCCGTTGCGATCGGCACCTGCCAGATGGTCGTCGAAGGCCGTGGTGCGGCCATTGAGTCCGTCGGCGATAACCTGGACGCCACTGCCCAGGCCGGCCTGCAGGACGCTTGGCCAGCGGTCTTCCAGCGCATGACGCCCGCCTTCGGCGTTGTAACCCCAGGTCAGCGAGTCGCCGTAGCAAAGCACCGTCTTCATGCGTTCACCTGTGCATTCATCAAACCGCGCCCCAACCGCCAGCGTACGAACAGCCAGTGGACCAGCACCGTGGCCAAGCTTGGCAAGACCAGGCCGGCGACGAGTCGATGATCGCGGGTGCATTCGAAAAAAACTTCGCAACGAAAAACACAATCGTCACGACAATGGTGACAAGCGCGGACGCCATGAACACCAGAATGTATTCTTCCCGGGCTTCCGTTGCGGTGGCCGGTCCCAGCGCCGTCAGACCGCCGGCAAACCAGGAAATGAAAAAGGCGAAAAGGCTGGTGAAGAACTTCCGCACAGCCTTTTCCTTTCCTAGACCAGCATGCCCATCGGGTTCTCGATCAGCCGTTTGAAGGTGACGAGCAGTTCCGCGCCGAGCGCCCCGTCAACCGCGCGATGGTCGGTCGACAGCGTCACCGACATCACGGTGGCGATTTTGATCTCGCCATTCTTGACCACCGCCCGCTCCTCGCCGGCACCGACCGCCAGGATCGTCGCATGCGGCGGGTTGATTACGGCGGCAAAATCCTTGATGCCGAACATGCCGAGATTGGAGACGGCCGTCGTGCCGCCCTGATACTCTTCCGGCTTCAGTTTGCGGCTGCGGGCGCGGCTAGCCAGGTCCTTCATCTCGTTGGAGATGGTGGACAGCGTCTTTTCATCCGCATGCCGAATGATCGGCGTGATCAGGCCGCCGGGGATCGACACGGCGACGCCGACATCGGCATGCTTGTGCTTGACCATGGCGCTTTCGGTCCACGAGGCATTGGCATCCGGCACCGCCTTCAGCGCCATCGCCATCGCCTTGATGACCATGTCGTTGACCGACAGCTTGTAGGCAGGCACGTCACCCTTCTCGGTCTTTTTCATTGGTGCGGCCGCATTGATCTGCGTGCGCAATGCCAGCAACGCATCGAGTTCGCAGTCGAGCGTGAGGTAGAAATGCGGGATGGTGGACTTGGCCTCGACCAGGCGACGCGCAATGGTCTTGCGCATGTTGTCGTGCGGGACGAGTTCGAAGGAGCCGGGTTCAAACAGCTTCAGCACCTGGTCGTCCGACATCGCTTTCACCGCCGGAGCAGCGGCGGCAGGTGCACCGGCAGGAGCCTTGGCGGCGGGCTCAGCCCTGGCCCCGCCACCGGCAATCGCGGCATCGACATCGGCCTTCACCACGCGGCCATGCGGGCCGGTGCCGGTCACGGCTGACACATCGACGCCGGCTTCCTTGGCGATACGGCGTGCGAGCGGCGATGCGAAGGTGCGCTCGCCAGTCGCATGGCCATTGGCGACCGGAGCCGGCTCAGCCTTCGGAGCGGCTGCGGCAGCAGGTTCAGCCTTTGGTGCCTCAGCCTTTGGTGCCTCAGCCTTGGGAGCGTCCGCTTTCGGCGCTTCGGCTTTCGCCGGTGCGGTACCGCCACCGCTTTTCGCGGCGGCGCCCGCATCCTCGCCCTCAGCGGCAAGCACGGCGATCAGCGCGTTGACCTTGACGCCTTCGGTGCCGGCGGGAACGACGAGCTTGGCGACCGTGCCCTCGTCGACAGCCTCGACCTCCATCGTCGCCTTGTCGGTCTCGATCTCGGCGATGACATCGCCCGGCGAAACCTTATCGCCTTCCTTGACCAGCCACTTCGACAGATTGCCCTCTTCCATCGTGGGCGAGAGCGCCGGCATGGTGATGTTGATTGGCATTTTGTCCTCCCGGCCGGTTCAGCGATACGTAACGGCTTTGACTGCCTCGATGACCTCGCCGACATTCGGCAAGGCCAGCTTTTCGAGGTTGGCCGCATAAGGCATCGGCACATCCTTGCCGGCAATGGTGATGACCGGTGCGTCGAGAAAATCGAAGGCGCGCTGCGACACCTGGTTGGCGATATGGTCGCCGACCGAGCTCTGCGGATAGCCTTCTTCGACCACGACAAGCCGGTTGGTCTTCTTGACCGAAGCGATGATGGTGTCGAGGTCGAGCGGGCGGACGGTGCGCAGATCGATGATCTCGGCGTCGATGCCCATGCCGCGCAGTTCGGCTTCGGCCTTGACCGCGTAGGTCATGCCGATGCCGAAGGAAACGATGGTGACATCCTTGCCTTGCTTGTGGATGCGGGCCTTGCCGATCGGCAGCACGAAATCATCAAGCTTCGGCACGTCGAAGGATTGGCCGTAGAGGATTTCGTTCTCGAGGAAGATGACCGGGTTCGGGTCGCGGATGGCTGCCTTGAGCAGACCCTTGGCGTCGGCGGCCGTATACGGCATCACCACCTTCAGGCCAGGAATGTGGCTGTACCACGCGGCGTAACACTGCGAGTGCTGGGCGGCGACGCGGGCAGCAGCCCCGTTCGGTCCGCGGAACACGATCGGCGCGCCCATCTGGCCGCCGGACATGTAGAGCGTCTTGGCGGCCGAATTGATGATCTGGTCGATCGCCTGCATGGCGAAGTTGAAGGTCATGAACTCGACGATCGGCTTCAACCCGGCCATCGCCGCACCGACGCCGACGCCTGCAAACCCATGCTCGGTAATCGGCGTGTCGACGACGCGACGCGGCCCGAACTCCTGCAGCAACCCTTGGGTGATCTTGTAGGCGCCCTGGTATTCGGCGACCTCCTCGCCCATGACGAAGACATCGCCGTCGCGGCGCATTTCCTCGGCCATGGCATCGCGCAGTGCTTCGCGCACCGTGGTCGAGACCATCTCGGTGCCCGCGGGGACATCCGGGTCAGCGGCAATCTCGGTCTTCGGCGCCGCCGCGACAGGTGCCGCGGCCTCGTTCTTCGCCGCAGTTGGCGCCGGCGCAGCCGTTTCAGCCTTGGCGGGCTCTTCGCCAATACCTTCGCCGGCCTTGTCGGTGTCTTCGCCGTCAACCGCAAGCACGGCGATCACCGCGTTGACCTTGACGCCTTCGGTGCCGGCGGGAACCACGATCTTGGCAAGCGTGCCTTCGTCGACGGCTTCGACTTCCATCGTCGCCTTGTCGGTCTCGATCTCGGCGATGACGTCGCCGGCGACGACCTTGTCGCCCTCGTTCTTCAACCACTTGGAAAGATTGCCCTCTTCCATGGTCGGCGAGAGAGCGGGCATGAGAATTTCGATCGGCATGTCCTGGCCCTCCCTCACAATACGATATCGGTCCAGAGCTCGGACGGATCCGGCTCCGCATCGTTCTGGGCAAATTCGGCGGCGTCGGCGACGATGTCGCGAACCTCCTTGTCGATGGCCTTGAGTTCGTCCTCGGTCGCCCATTTCTTCTCGGTCAACCGCGCCTTGACCTGTTCGATCGGGTCATGCTCGGAGCGCATCTTCTGCACTTCTTCCTTCGAGCGGTATTTCGCAGGGTCGGACATCGAGTGACCACGATAGCGATAGGTCTGCATTTCGAGAATGATCGGCCCGTTGCCGCCGCGGCACCATTCGGTCGCCTGATCGCCGGCGGATTTGACCGCGCGCACATCCATGCCGTCGACCTGAATGCCGGGAATCTTGAACGAGGCGCCACGATGCGAAAAATTGGTTTCGGCCGACGAGCGCGACACCGAGGTGCCCATGGCGTAGCGATTGTTCTCGATGATGTAGATCACCGGCAGCTTCCACAGCGAGGCCATGTTGAAGCTTTCATAGACCTGGCCCTGGTTGGCGGCGCCGTCGCCGAAATAGGTCAGCGAAACGTTGTTGTTGTCGCGGTAGCGGTTGGCGAACGCCAAGCCCGTGCCGAGCGACACCTGCGCGCCGACAATGCCGTGGCCGCCGTAAAAATGCTTTTCCTTGGAGAACATGTGCATCGAGCCGCCCTTGCCCCTGGATAGGCCGCCACGGCGTCCGGTCAGTTCGGCCATGACGCCGCGCGGGGAAAGCTCCATGGCCAGCATGTGGCCGTGGTCACGATAGGCCGTGATCATCTGGTCGCCATCGATCAGCGCCATCTTCATGCCGGTGACGACAGCTTCCTGGCCGATATAGAGATGGCAGAAGCCGCCGATGAAGCCCATGCCGTAGAGCTGGCCGGCCTTTTCCTCGAAGCGGCGGATGAGCAGCATGTGCCGATACGCGGCAAGCTCCTCATCCTTGGTGAATTCAGCAGGCTTGGGCGCGGAAAGCCCTGATTTGGCTTCGGATTTGGATTTGGCAGGCGCTTTTCTGGCTGCGGTGGCCATGCATCACTCCCTGTTGGCGTCTCTTTGCGGACATTAGGGCAGGATGAAATCCGCCCTGGGAAGATCAGCTCTCCCCACCGATTTATGCAAGGCTAACACGCGTTAGAGCGTTGCGCCATGACGAATTTGCATAGCTGGCATGCGCCTAAGCGATTAAAATCATTGAAAATATTGCCGATTAACTGAAATTCAGTTATTTCGACGAGGCCGGCAGCATGATGGTGATTTCATCGGCCTGGGACAGATTGAGCGCCCTGCGCGCCTGTTCGTCAAGCATGTCCTTCTCCAGCGTGCCGTCATGCATCAGCCGAACGCGCCGTTCGAGTTCCATCCGGCGCGCCTTGATCGCATCAAGCTGAGCCTGCAGAGCAACGGTCTGGGCTTCCAGCTGATATTTCGAATTGATGCCGAACTCGCCGTGATAGGCATGGAAGCCGAAATAGGCGAGAAACACCACGCAAAGCGAGGGGATGATCAGCCGGCCGGTATTTCTCTGCTTGTGCTGACGCGTCCACATGATCCGAATCCCCGCGGCCGCGAACTCATGCGGCTCGCATCTTTTTCGCCCGATTGTGCTTAACGGACGGTTACGTGCCGTGGGGTTTGGCGAGCGGGGCATGACCTGGCCCGGCAAGTTGCATCCGGCCGTCGTTTTTTTTCAATCCTTTGCAGTCGTGCAGCTTGCATGCGGAAAAGCGGTTGACGTTCTGCCGAAATAACATATGCATACGCTATGCAATTATTGGACGCCAACAAACTCGGCGCGCTCGGCGCCATGATTCGCGACAGGACGGAAGCCTCGTTGAGAGAGCTTTCACCAAGCGCTGCGGCGGTGCTGTCGATGCTGCATTTCAAACCCGGGTTGACGACGACAGAACTCGCCGAGGTCGTCGGCGTCAGTCAACCGACAGCCGTGCGTTTGATCGACGGCCTGGAACGGCAGGCGCTGATAGTGCGTGGCAGCCCGGTGGGTCGCGTCACTCCGCTGTCGCTGACGGAGACTGGCCACGACCAGGTAAGGGAAATGCAAGCTCTTCGGCTCGCCGCGCTCGACGGATTGCTGTCTGCGCTGCAGCCGGACAAGCGGCGGCACTTTGCTTCCATGCTGGACGAGATCCTTGCCGGCGCGACGACTTCCCGCGCTTTCGCGAGAACAACGTGTCGCCTCTGCGAGCATGACCTTTGCGGGCATGAGATTTGCCCGATCGGCTGCCGCGCGGCTGAGATCGAGAGAGAGGAGAGCGAGCGATGATCGTTTCTTATGCAGGGCATTCGCCTGCGATCGACACCGATGCTTGGGTCGCCCCGGATGCCACAGTATGTGGCGATGTCGTCATTGGCGCTGGCAGCCGGATCATGCACGGCGCCCGCCTTGTGGCGGAGGCTGGCGGCTCAATTCGCATTGGCCGCGACTGTATCGTGTTGGAAAATGCAGTGATCCGGGCCACAGCGAGTCATCCTTGCACCATGGGGAACCATTGCCTTGTAGGCCCTAACAGCCACGTGGTTGGCGCGGAAATCGGCGATGACGTTTTTGTCGCTACAGGCGCGGCGGTGTTCCATGGTGCGCACGTAGGCCGCGGATCGGAAGTCCGCATCAATGGCATCGTTCACCTGCGTACCCGCCTCGAACCTGGTACGGTCGTACCGATCGGCTGGATTGCCGTCGGCAATCCAGCTCAGATTCTGCCTCCGGACCAGCATGAAGCGATCTGGTCTCACCAGAAACCGCTCGATTTCCCAGGCTTCGTCTACGGTGTCGAGCGAGACTCGCCGGATATGATGCAGAAAATCACTGCAGACCTCTCGTTGGCGCTAGGCGTGCATCGCACGGAAAGCGCTTGAGCGCTTCCCGCCACAGCAGAAGCGTTCCAGTTCGAGCTCGGCAGCGCATGTCGCCCAAAGCTTGCTCATGGGCCAGGACCGAGGGTGCGCAGCGCGTCACACGAGGCCGTGTGACGCGCGTTGGCGGCAGCGAATGACCCGCCTACACATTCCCTGGAATTTGGCCCGGATCAGGCCTTCCATACCGACTTGCCGGCGTAACTCGCCTGCTTGCCAAGCTCTTCCTCGATGCGGATCAGTTGGTTGTATTTGGCCATGCGGTCGGAGCGCGAGAGCGAACCGGTCTTGATCTGCCCGCAATTGGTGGCGACGGCGAGATCGGCAATGGTCGAATCCTCGGTTTCGCCCGAACGGTGCGACATGACAGCGGTGTAGCCGGCCTTGTGCGCGGTCTCGACGGCATCGAGCGTTTCCGTCAGCGAGCCGATCTGGTTGACCTTGACCAGGATCGAATTGGCAACGCCCATGCGGATGCCGTCGCGTAGACGCGCCGTGTTGGTGACGAAGAGGTCGTCGCCGACCAGCTGCGTCTTCTTGCCGATCAGGTCGGTCAGATACTTCCAGCCTTCCCAGTCGTCCTCGGCAAGGCCGTCCTCGATCGAGATGATCGGATAGTCGGCGGCGAGCTTGGCGAGGTACTTGGCCTGGGCCTTGGGATCGCGCGTCTTCTTCTCGCCGTCATAGACGTAATTGCCGTCCTTGAAGAACTCGGTGGCGGCGCAATCGAGGCCGAGCGCGATTTCCTCGCCCGGCTTGAAGCCTGCCTTTTCGATCGATTCCATGATGAAATCGAGCGCCACCGGCGCGCTCTTCAGGTTCGGGGCAAAGCCGCCCTCGTCGCCGACATTGGTGTTGTGGCCGGCATCCTTCAGCTTCTTGCGCAGTGTGTGGAAGATTTCCGAGCCCCAGCGCACGCCTTCGCGCAAAGTCGGCGCGCCGACCGGTAGGATCATGAATTCCTGGAAGTCGATCGGATTGTCGGCATGGGCGCCGCCATTGATGATGTTCATCATCGGCACAGGCAGGATATGCGCCTTGGTGCCGCCGACATAGCGATAGAGCGGCAGGCCGGCCGCGTCGGCAGCAGCCTTCGCCACCGCCAGCGAAACGCCGAGAATGGCATTGGCGCCGAGCCGGCTCTTGTTGGGCGTGCCGTCGAGCTCGATCATGGTCTGGTCGATATGGATCTGGTTCTCGGCTTCCATGCCGCCGATCGCCTCGAACAGCTCGCCATTGACCGCCTCTACGGCCTTGAGCACACCCTTGCCGAGATAGCGGGCGCCGCCGTCGCGAAGCTCGACGGCTTCGTGGGCGCCGGTCGAGGCGCCCGACGGCACCGCGGCGCGGCCCATCGAACCGTCTTCGAGTACGACATCGACCTCGACGGTCGGGTTTCCACGGCTGTCCAGGATTTCACGTCCGACAATGTCGATGATGGCGGTCATTGCGATGTCCCCGATTGATCTGACGAAAGGTCGCGCCCGTCTTAGCCAAAGCGACGCAAAAGGCAATCCGGCCATGGCCGAATAGTGTCACCAGCCCGATTCACGAAGCGCAAATTTCTGTCATCATAAGTCATGCGCCCGGACATCCATTTCGGGTTATGGCTGTTGTCGCGCGGGGCGAAACAGGAGGAGTTTCGCCATGTCCGAGTTGAGCGGTATCGTGAGTTTGTTCCTGATCGCGGCGGCGTTGCTGACGTCGTGCGACACACAGCAATCGCCGCCAAAGGCCCTTGCGCCTTTGTCGGCGTTGAGCACCAGCGAATAGGCGTTCGTGTTGAATAAAAAAGGACCCCGTCGAGACGGGGCCCTTTTGATTGCGGTTGCATCAATGCCAGTAGGGCGTGACCTTGTAATACTCATAGGATGCGTCTCGCGCCGCCTCGCCATCCGCGCCGGCCAATTCGTTGATCGAATAGGCGGGTGCTGCTTTCAGCTGCTCCTTCGAGAAGGGCACGACATAACCGCCCCTGTTCTCGTCGTAGTCGAGGCTGGCCCAGGGAATGGCGTGGTACTTCTCGCCGATGCCTAGAAAACCGCCAAAGCCGATCACCGCGAACATGATGCCGTTCGACGTCTTGTCGAGCATGATGTCCTCGATGCTGCCGATGCTCCTGCCTTCAGTATTGTAGACTGACGTGCCGATGACGCGCGAAGCGGCTATGGCTTCGGTGTGGCCTGTCTGTGTTGTCATAATCTGCTCCTCGTTGTCGTTGAACTCTGCTTTGACAATGAGGGGCGCGGGTGAAAGTTCCCGACTTTTTCGGCGTCGGCCAATCACTCCGCGAGGATGAAAGTCACCTTCATGTTGACGCGATAGGCAACGATCTTGCCGTCCTCGACGACGATCTTCTGATCCTGGATCCAGGCGCCTTCCACGTTCTTCAGGGTTTTCGCAGCGCGGGCGATTCCCTTCTCGATGGCGTCCTGAAAGCTCTTCTTCGACGACGAGGTGATTTCGGTGACGCGGGCGACGGACATGGCTTCCTCCTGGCAACACGCTCATTTGCCGGCCAAGCGTACAACCGGCCCCTCCCGACCACAAGCACGGGCAGGAAGCGCAGGGCTCAGCGGCCCTTCGCGATCCGGTCGAAAGCCATCAGCCTTTCCAGGAGGGCCGGCATATTCTTCAGCGGCAGCATGTTGGGCCCATCGGAAGAGGTCGAATTGTCAGGATCCTGATGGGTCTCGATGAAGACGCCGGCGACACCGACGGCTACGGCCGCACGGGCCAGCGTCTCGACAAAGCGGCGCTCGCCACCGGACGAGCCACCCTGCCCGCCTGGCTGCTGGACCGAATGCGTGGCGTCGAAGATCACCGGCGCGCCGATCTCGGCCATGACAGGCAGCGCGCGCATGTCAGACACCAGCGTGTTGTAGCCGAAGGACGCGCCACGCTCGGTGGTGAGCACATTGGCGTTGCCGGAACCGGTGATCTTGGCGACCACATTCTTCATATCCCAGGGCGCGAGGAACTGCCCCTTCTTCACGTTGATGACCTTGCCCGTTTTCGCGGCGGCGACCAGCATGTCAGTCTGGCGCGACAGAAAGGCTGGGATCTGCAGCACATCGACATGCGGCGCGACGATCGCGCACTGTTCCTCGGTGTGGACATCGGTCAGCACGGGGAGCGAAAATTCCTTGCGCAACTCGTCGAAGACCGGAAGTGCGGCGTCCATGCCGGCGCCGCGCGTTGCCGACAGCGAGGTGCGGTTGGCCTTGTCGTAGCTGGTCTTGTAGACGAGGCCGATGCCGAGCTTGGCAGTCAGTTCCTTCAGCGCGCCGGCCATGTCGAAGGCATGCTGGCGCGACTCGAACTGGCATGGGCCGGCGATCAGCGCCAAAGCCGCCTTGTTGTCGAACACGACATTACCGACCGTTACCGACGAATTGGGTGCCATCGAATTGGGCACTTGGGGCTTGTTCATTGTATCTCCCGGAAGATGAAAGCCGCGCCCTGTCCGGATGCCGGCCGCACGACAATATCAGTGCCCGCTATATCGTGCTGGACAGCTTTGGCTGCAAGCAGGCTCGACGTGGCATCGATGCTGCGGACAGCAAAGACGATCGCGGCGAAGCGCAGCTTTGTGGACGAACCCGCCGGAATGCCAAAGCGAGCGGTGAAGAATTTGGGGTCGAGCACGCTCAAGGTTGCGTTTGGCAGGAAAAACGCCCCGCCCTCGCCGCTGGCAGCAGGATCGTTCGCCGCGATGGACACCAGCCTATGCTGTTCGGCGGGCTGGTCGCTGATCGCCACCACCTCCAAAATGCCGGTGGCGCCATTGGCGTGGGCCTGCAAAGCCGTACGGTCCAAGTCAGGCGCATTGATCCGCTGACAGGCAAACAGGAACGCGTCGGTTGCTCCGCGGGTCGCAGCAAAGGCGAGCTTGAACGATGCGATATCGCTCTTGCCCGACGTATCGGCGAAAGCGCGCGAAAAGCTCAGAATGTCTCCCGCCGACAGACCGGCGCCGACAAAGCGTGCATGGTCGGCATCGGCATTGTCGGTCGCCAGGACCACAGCCGAAAACCCCTCATCGCCACGGCTGTCGCGATAGAGGCGATCGCGCGCGACGAAGACGTTGCCGGCGGCCGTCGCATCGATCGCTGCCTGCTCATCGCCAATCGCGAGCGGCTCCAGATAGGTGCCGTCGGCGAGGAAGACGCAGCAGTTTACCGTTCCAAAGGGATGGACACCGGTCGGCGCAACGACGAAGCCCAGCGCAGTGAGCCGGGCTCGCGCCACCTCGAGGTTCTGCGTCGGCAGAACGAGATGGTCAAGCGGATGCGTGCCGGTGGTTGGTCTGTCGGTCATCGGGCGCGGTGTGCATCATTCGGGAGCGCGGTTCAAGGCCGTTTCCGGTCGGCGGCCGCAGGCACTTGTCGAGATCCAGAACCGCGCCCGGGATCAGCTGCCGGCGACGACATCGGCGGAATAGCGCAGTTCGCGTAACGGTTTGACCTTGGCTGTGGTCTGCGCATAGAGCGGATGCGCCTTGTAGGCGGCCAGCGCCGCGTCGTCGGCGAACTCGGCGTAGACGACGACATCAATTTCATCCGACAGCGGGTCGACCTTGGTGTTCAAAGTGACCTCGAAGAAACTGGAATGCGGAATTTTGCCGAGTGCCAGCAGGCCGGTGCGCACCGCCTCCACATCCTCCTTGCGCCGCGCGCTGAAGAAAACGATATGCCGGATCAATCCCGCCTCCTCGATCTGAATGCCGGGGTCTTTTGTGATGGCGGTTTCGTCGCGTCAACCGTTCATGGCGCCACGCGTCCTTGCGACGCGCCCCAAACGATGCGGGTGCCAATCCCGCGGCGCCGGGCACGTCGTGCGACGCGCCAGGCTGCGCTCTTCGGGAGGGAAATTCAGGCCTTGCCGGTCACGTAACGCACGACGTGGTTGAGCTCCCTGACCGAGATGTCGAGATACCGGCCCTGGTTGTAGAGACCGTCCCAGATCAGGAAAAACGCGATTGCCGCAATGACGATTACATAACGCATGGCTAAAGCTATCGCACATGCGCTGCGACGGCCATAGACGTTTTGGATCGTGGACAGCAGCAACTTGACGCAAGGCGCCGATGCCAGACGCCACGTGGCACAGCCCAGCCAGTGGCCTGCCTCTTGAAGTTCCCCCTCATCACGTGGAAGATTGTGGCAGGCATTCACTGGGAAGCACTGGGAGCTACCTGGACAGGCAAGGCTTTCGAACCTGGCGAATGATCCAAGAGAACCGTGACCCGGCAATTTGCGCCGGCACCACGGAAATCCAGGGGCGTGAAATGGCAGACGGGGACCATCAAAGCGTAGCGCCGGGCGAAGCGGTCAGGCTCGACGAGTTCAATTTCGCCGAGATCGTCAAGGGCCTGCCCGCCAAGGCGCGCATGGTGCTGTCGGCGGCAATGAACCTGCCGCGCGGTTCGCTCAAGGTCAGGATGCCGGATGGCCGCGCCGTTCTGGTTGGCGGCAAGGGGCCCGGCCCGGACGCCGAGCTGGTGCTCAAGAACTGGCGCCTGCCAGGCCGCGCCTTTTCCGGCGGTACGATCGGCGTTGCCGAATCCTACATGGACGGCGATTGGGAAAGCCCCGACGTCACCAGCTTCCTGGAATTGTTCGTGGTCAATTCGGCGATCGGCGAACGCGTCGCTGGCGGCGCCAGCTGGCTCATCAACACCGTCCAGCGCATCCGCCACTGGTTCAACGAGAACACACGCACCGGTTCGAAGCGCAACATCTCGGCGCATTACGATCTCGGCAACGCCTTCTACAAGGAGTGGCTCGATCCGAGCATGACCTATTCCTCGGCGCTCTACGCGAATGGCGCCAACGACCTGGAGAGCGCCCAGGCCGCCAAATATCGGGCGCTGGCCAGGGACACGGGTATCGGCGGAAAGGACCATGTGCTGGAGATCGGCTGCGGCTGGGGCGGTTTTGCCGAATTCGCGGCACGCGAAATCGGCTGCCGCGTAACCGGGCTGACGATCAGCCGCGAACAGCACGATTTCGCCAAGGCACGCATCGCCAAGGCCGGGCTTGCCGACAAGGTCGACATCAAGTTGCAGGATTACCGCGACGAAACAGGGACTTACGACCGAATCGCCTCGATCGAGATGTTCGAAGCGGTCGGCGAGAAATACTGGCCGGTGTTCTTCTCGAAGATGAAGTCCTGCCTGAGGCCCGGCGGCACCGCGGGCCTGCAGATCATCACCATCAACGAGGCCTCCTACGACACCTATCGCGCCAGGCCGGATTTCATCCAGCGCTATGTGTTCCCGGGCGGCATGCTGCCAACACCGTCGATCCTGAAGGCGCTCGGCAAGGACCATGGCCTCGCGCATCTGTGTGAGCGCGTGTTTCCCAACGACTATGCGCGCACGCTCGCCGAATGGCGCAACCGCTTCTGGGGATCCTGGGAGAAGATCGTGCCTCTCGGCTTCGACGACCGCTTCAAGAAGCTCTGGGAGTTCTACCTGCACTATTGCGAAGCCGGTTTCCGCGCCAGCTACATCGACGTGCGGCAGGTGGTCTACAAGGCGTAGGCTTTACACGCGTCGGTATCATTTGCCTGCGGCAGACGCCGATACCCCGCAACCAACGGAAGCCGCCGTTTCGCGACCAAGCCCACGCTTGTATGGCGTGGGCCTGTCTCCAAGGGATCGCCGATACCCTCAAAGAAGGATGCGATATTTCGCAAACCCTGCTTCGCCCTCGCCCGCCGGTTCGATCTTCAGCGCCTTCACATCGGCAATGAAATCCTTTGCCTTTACGCCTGTCTCGAACACGACGCTGGTTCCCGGCAGTGGTGCGAACGACCAGTTGCCGTCGGCCGACGGGTTGATCGTGCCCTGGCTCACAATGTAGCGAACGATGACGTCGCGGTTGGTGTCCGGCGCCTCGTAGATGATCTTCGAGGCATTGATGTCGGGGAAATTGCCGCCGCCGCCGGCACGGTAATTGTTGGTCGCAACGACGAATTTCTGATTGGAATCAATTGGTTTGCCGGCGAACATCAAGTCGACGATGCGATTGGCGCCGGCATTTGCCACTCCGCCCTTGGTGTCATATTTCGGCGGCTGCGCGAGATCGATCTTGTAGGAGACGCCATCGATGACATCGAAATTGTAGGACGGGAAATCGGTGTTTATGAGAGCCTGGTCGGCCTTCCCCACCTCTATCCTGTTGAAAATGCCGGCCGACATCTCCAGCCATTCCTTCACCTGGGCCCCCGTGATCTCCACGGCCCGCACGGTGTTCGGGTAGAGATAGAGGTCGGCGACGTTCTTGATGGCGATGTCGCCGGCCGGCACGTCGGTGTAGTAGTCGGCGCCGTTGCGCCCGCCCGCCTTGAAGGGAGCAGCGGCCGACAGCAGCGGCACGTCCTTCCACTGCGTACTTTTGAGAATATCCTTCAAGTACCAGGTCTGCGCCTGGCTGACGACCTGCACCGACGGATCGTCGGCGACCAGCGCGAAATAGGAATAGAGCGGCGCGGAGGTCTTGCCGACCGGACGGCGCACATAGGTCAATGTCGCCTGGTGGTCCTGTTCGAGGGCGGCGATGATGCGCTTGTCGTCGGGGACAGTCGGCTTGTTCTTGTTGTCGACGCGCTCGAAGATCGGCCGCGCTTCGGAGGTCGCGGAGACAACCTTCCATTTCGATCCGTCACGTTCCAGCATCAGGTCGATCAGACCCATATGCGAGCCCCAGAAACCGCCCATCACAGCGGGCTTGCCCTGCAGCGTGCCTTTCTGCGTGTCGACGCCTTCGAGCGACTGGAAGTCCTTCTTGCCGGGGAACACCAGATGCTGGTGGCCGGTGAACACGGCATCGATGCCATCGACGCCGGCAACGAAGAACGAGGCGTTCTCCATCATGTCGCCCTGCTTCACGTCGATGCCGGAATGCGAGAGCGCGATGACGATGTCGGCGCCCTCTTCCTTCATCTGAGGCACCCAGGCCTTGGCCGCCTCGACGATGTCTCGCGTCTTGACGTTGCCTTCGAGATTCTTGAGATCCCAGACCATGATCTGTGGCGGCACGAAGCCGATGATGCCGATCCTGATCGGCTGTTCGGCGCCCGAACCGTCCTTGATCTTCTTGTCGAGGATCACATAGGGCTTGAGATAGAGCTTGTCGTCGCGCGGGTTGGCGGCAAGCTCGGTGCCGCGGATCAGATTGGCGCAGACGAAGGGGAAATTGGCGCCCGCCAGCACCTTGTCCAGGAAGGAGAGGCCGTAGTTGAACTCGTGGTTGCCGAGCGTCGAGCACTCGTAGCCCAGCAGGTTCATGCCTTTCATGATCGGATGCAGATCGCCGTCCTTCAGGCCCTTCTCGTAAGCGATGTAGTCGCCCATCGGGTTGCCTTGCAGCAGGTCGCCATTGTCGATCAGCATCGAATTGACGGCTTCCTTGCGCACCGCGTCGATCAGCGACGCCGTGCGCGAGAGACCCATCGTGTCGTTGGCTTTGTCGGCGTAGTAATCATAAGGCAGCACGTTCACGTGGATGTCGGTGGTCTCCATGATCCGAAGATGCGCCTGGTTGGCTTGAGCGCGGGCGGAGAAGGGATGAAGCACGATCAGCGCCCCTGTGGCTGCGGCGCCGGCGAGGAAACCGCGGCGGGAGACTGGCTGGAGCAGTTGCGACATGTTTTCTCCTCATTGACGACGTGACACGCCCTGCCCCAAGCGAACTTCGCGCCGAAATCAGCTCAAGTCCATTCAAGAAGTCGCGCGCATCCGCACGTCAATCCATCAGCACCAGATGACGGGCGGATGAATGGGACAGCAAAGAAGAGTCAGGTCTTGTCGTTGTCACCCTGGGTGATCAGCCGGGCGCTGCGCTGGCCCGTCACGTAGATCCATAGCCAGCTCAGGGAAACCGCAAGTCGGTTGCGGAAACCGATCAGGAAATAGATGTGCGCGATGCCCCACAGCCACCAGGCGAGCCAGCCCGTGAGCTTGATCCAGCCGAAGTCGATCGCGGCGGCGCGTTTGCCGATCGTCGCCAGATCGCCGGCATGTTTGTATTGAAATGGCCGCGTGGTGTCGTCACCGCCGAGCCTGGACTTGATGGTCGCGGCGACGTGGCGACCCTCCTGCTTGGCGGAAGGCGCCACGCCGGGTACCGGCCGTCCATCGGGCCGCAGCACAAGGGCGGCGTCGCCGATGACGAAAATCTCCGGGCTGCCCGGCACGCTGAGGTCAGGCTCGACGAGCACCCTGCCCGCGCGGTCCGCCTTCGCTCCCAGCCATTCGGCGGCGGGCGAAGCGGCAACGCCAGCTGCCCACAGGATCGTTCGGGCTGCCAGCTGCTTGTCGCCAAACACGACACCTTCGGCGTCGCAGCGTGTGACGGCCCGGCCGAGCTCGACCGTCACGCCGAGCCGCTCGAGCGCCTTGCTGGCATAATCTGAGAGTTCTGGCGCGAAATTGGCCAGGATGCGGTCACCGGCCTCGATCAGCACCACGCGCGTTTGCCGCGTGTCGATGTTGCGGAACTCGCCGCGCAGCGTGTCGTGCGCCAGCTCGACGATGGTGCCGGCCAGTTCGACGCCAGTCGGCCCGCCGCCGACGATCGCAATGGTCAGCAGCGCCTGGCGTCTGGTGGGATCGGTTTCCCGCTCCGCCTGCTCGAAGGCCGTGAGAATGCGCCGGCGAATGGTGGTGGCGTCCTCCAGCGTCTTCAGGCCTGGCGCGAAAGGCTCCCATTCGTCGTGGCCGAAATAGGCGTGACGGGCGCCGGTGGCGAGCACCAGCGTGTCATAGGCGACTGTGCTGCCGTCGTCGAGCAATACGCGTTTGCCGGTACGGTCGACGCCGGTGACATTGGCCAGCAGCGTCGTCACGTCCTTGCGTTTGCGCAGAAGATGGCGGATCGGCCAGGCAACCTCGGAGGTCGCCAGCGCGGTCGTCGCCACCTGGTAGAGCAGCGGCTGGAAAAGATGGTGGTTGCGCTTGTCGATCATGGTGATGCGCACGGGCTGTCCAGCCAGCGCGTGGGTGAGTTCGAGGCCGCCGAACCCCGCGCCGACGACGACAACATGGTGGCTGACCTGGTTCATCTCGTTCACCCCAATGGCAAGATGCCTGTCCCGGATGTAGGTATTTTTGTGCAATGCAACAACAGAAGGATAGTGCCCGGGACTCGCCGTCCCATGTCGTGAATGCACAAGTTGTATCGTGTCGCGAGGTATAGCGTCACCGAATACGCTATGAGGTGACGCATGGCCAACAATCATGACGACCAGGGTCCGGCACAGTATGCCTCGCCGCCCTGTTTCATGCATGAACTCGATCCGGAATTCCGGGCGCCGCTGTCCGACTGGACCGATGTGCGGCGCTGGCGCAAGGCCGAACGCGAGCGGCTGATCGCAGCCCGCCTTGGAGTTTCGGCCGACGCGCGAACGGCAATGTCCCGGCGCATCGCCGAAGGGCTCGACACGATCATAGGCGAGATCCGCGGTCGCATGGTCAGCCTTTACTGGCCGTTTCGCGGTGAACCGGATCTGCGGCCATGGATGGCGTCCGTCAACGAGCGCGGCGGCAGCACGGCGTTGCCCATCGTCGTCGAGAAAGGGCACCCCCTGATCTTCCGTGCCTACAAACCGGGCGACCGATTGGAAAAGGGCGTCTGGAATATCCCGATCCCGGCCGAGGGCGATCCGGTGCTGCCGGACATCGTCATCGCGCCGATCGTCGGCATTGATCCGGCAAATTATCGCCTGGGTTATGGCGGCGGCTTCTTCGACCGCACGTTGGCCGCCATACCGTCCAAGCCGCTGGTCATCGGCGTCGGCTACGAACTGCAGCGCATCGCCACCATCTATCCGCAGCCGCACGACATTCCGATGAATCGGATCGTCACTGAAGCCTGAAGCCTGTTTAGAGCAAGGTCAGGCCGGCAAGCTCAAGCCATCTCCGGCTTCATGCCCATGGCGGTGCGGTCGACGATTTCGCGCAAAGCGAAGGACGAGTTGATCTTGGTCACATGCGGCATCGCCGACAGCCATTCCTTGTGGATGCGCTCATAGTCGACCAGGTCTTTCGCTGCGATGCGCAGGATGTAGTCGTACTCGCCCGACATCAGGTGGCAGGACAAGACATTGGGGCAACGCTTGATGGCTGCTTCGAAATCCGACAGCGTCTTCTCGAACTGGCCCGACAGCGATATATGCACGATGGCCGTCATCCGATGGCCGAGCGCGGCATTGGACAGCCGGGCGTGGTAGCCACGAATGGTTCCGGATTTTTCCAAATTATCGAGCCGGCGCGAACAGGCCGACTGCGACAGGCCAACCTTCTCCGCGAGCGCCGCATTGGGTATCCTGCCGTCCTTCTGCAAAGTCTCAAGAATGGCGATATCGATCCTGTCGAGCGGCATTTTTCGTGAATCCTGCGAATATCCTGCTATTTCGCGCAAGGATTATCGAAACCTGCCTGTCCGCGCAAGCGCATTCGCAAACACTTGCGAGCCGATTCATGGTTCACTCCGACAATACAGGGAGTGAGCCCAAAAGGGCCCGGATCAGGAGAAGAAAATGCGCGTCGGCTGCCCCAAGGAAATCAAGAACCACGAATATCGTGTCGGCCTCACACCAGGCTCGGTCCGCGAATATGTGGCGCACGGCCACGAAGTTCTGGTCGAAGCCGGCGCCGGCGCCGGCATCGGTGCCGATGACAACGCCTATCGCGCCGCCGGCGCCAGCATCGCCAAGACCGCCGCCGACGTGTTCGCCAAGTCGGACATGATCGTCAAGGTCAAGGAGCCGCAGCCCAATGAGTGGGTTCAGCTGCGCGACGGCCAGATCCTCTACACCTACCTGCATCTGGCTCCGGATCCGGAGCAGACCAAGGGCCTGCTCGCTTCGGGCGTCACGGCGATCGCCTACGAAACCGTGACCGACGATCGTGGCGGCCTGCCGCTGCTCGCGCCGATGTCGGAAGTCGCCGGCCGCCTGTCGATCCAGGCCGGCGCCACGGCGCTGCAGAAGGCCAATGGTGGCCGCGGCGTGCTGCTCGGCGGCGTGCCCGGCGTGCTGCCCGGCAAGGTCACCGTGCTCGGCGGCGGCGTCGTCGGTCTGCACGCGGCCCGCATGGCCGCCGGCCTTGGCGCCGATGTCACCATCATCGACCGCTCCATCCCGCGCCTGCGCCAGCTCGACGACCTCTTCGCCGGTCGTGTGCACACCCGCTACTCCACCGTCGAGGCGCTCGAGGAAGAATGCTTCTCGGCCGACATCGTCGTCGGCGCCGTGCTGATTCCCGGTGCCGCAGCACCGAAGCTCGTCACCCGCGAAATGCTGTCGGGCATGAAGAAGGGCTCGGTGCTGGTCGACGTCGCCATCGACCAGGGCGGCTGCTTCGAGACCTCGCATGCGACGACTCACGCCGAGCCGACCTACGAGGTCGATGGCGTCATCCACTATTGCGTCGCCAACATGCCAGGTGCGGTGCCGGTCACTTCGGCCCACGCCCTCAACAATGCGACGCTGCACTACGGCTTGCAGCTCGCCGACAAGGGCCTGAAGGCGCTGGTCGACGACCATCACCTGCGCAACGGCCTCAATGTCCACAAGGGCAAGATCACCAACCGGGCGGTCGCCGAAGCGCTCGGCTACGAGTTGGTCGAGCCGAAAGCTGTTCTGGCCGCCTGATACACCCAGAAAAAGTCAACTTGCTATTGTTGCCCGCCGGTCCACGCCGGCGGGCTTATTATTGGCCGATCTAGGGCGGTGGCCTGGTTACTGGGCAGAACAGTGTCAGCCGCAGGTTTTGGTTTGCCCAAAACTGTTGCACATTTGTCATTCCTAATCTGACCGACTCCCTGCTAGAGACGCGGTGGGTTTATTGATTAGGGGTTTGGGCTATGTTTCTTCGCGTTTCCGCGAAATCTTTCCTTTTAAGCGCAGTTTCTGCAGTGGCTTTGATGTCTGCCGCGCATGCTGCCGATGTGGTGCAGCCGGTCGAGGCGTCCGGTCTCAACTGGAGTGGGCTGTATGTCGGCTTCGGTGTGGGTGCAGGTGCCAACGTTCATAAACTCAGCAGCGACTTTATTCCGATTTCACTGAACGGCATTGGCGGTGAGGGTGTTTACGGCGAGCTGACCGCTGGTTACGACTATATGGTGTCTCCCCGCTTCCTGCTCGGCGGATTGCTGGACGTCCACGTGGGCGATATCAAAACCAAGATCGATGCCGCCGGTTTCAACGCCTCGATCCAGGAGACATACGGTTTCGACGCTGGCCTGCGCGTCGGCTATCTGTTTACCCCGAACACACTGGGCTACGTGCTCGGCGGCTATTCCTGGCAGAAGTACAAGCTCGATACCAATGCTGGCTTCGGCTTTGATTGGGACCAGAGCGGCTACTTCGTCGGCGGCGGCATTGAAACGGCCATCAACAGCAACTGGACGATCAAGACAGAGTACCGTTATACGCGCTTCGGCACCAAGGGGGACCTCCTCTCGGAGGCCGGCCTTATCGGAGCTCCGGATGGCCTTCTCAACCTCGATACGTCGCGGCATACGTTCCAGATTGCGGCCAACTATCGTTTTGGCGCCCGGAATGGCGGCGGTGCTACTTTTGAAACCCCTGCATACAACTGGACCGGCTTCTATATCGGCGGCGCGGCTGGCGCGGGTGCGTCCGTGCACCAGATCGAAATCCCGCCGCTCGGCGGCGCCAAGTTCAATGGCCTCGGTGGCGAAGGCGCGTTTGGCGAGTTGAACGTTGGTTACGACCAAGACTTTGGCAACTGGGTTGCAGGCGTTATGGTCGACGCCCGCTACTCCGGCATGACCTCGAAGCTGGACCTTGGCGGCGGATCGATCAATGTCGACACCGACTACGGTTTCGACGTGCTCGGCCGCGTCGGCATGAAGATGAACGAATCGACGCTTGCCTACGCACTGGCTGGCTACAGCTGGCAGCATTTCGACATAAATGCTTCCGACCCGATCGGCGATATCCTCGACTGGGGTTCCAGCGGTTTCTCGGTTGGTGGCGGTCTGGAAACGGCAGTGTCCAGCAACGTCACGGTCGGTGTCGAGTATCGCTATTCGCAGTTTGCCAAGAAGGATTTCTCGTCGGAGTTGGGGCTGCCCGACGACTCCATCACATCCACTTCTTCTTTCCATACCGTGCGTCTCGGCGCGAAGTACAAGTTCAACTAAAGCTCTCCAGGTAAAAGTTGCGGCCCGCCGGCCTAGCCGGCGGGCTTTTTTTGCGCTGAAGGCTTTTGCGCTGGACCCAAGCAACAAAAAAGCGGAGCCAAAGCCCCGCTTCCTCGGTATCGAGATTGCCGCCGGTTCATCCGCGGTCGGCCAATCTATCGACAATCGCGTTCTATCGCATCTATGCGACGGGAGTACGACAGGCTTCCCGAGCGCAGTCCTTTGCGTTTCAGGCCCGCTCAATCCGGCACTGGTAGCAGTTGTTACGCGCCGAGCGGACATGCACATAGGCGATGTCGTCGCGCTCGAACAAAGTCTCGGCCCGTGCCGCAATCGCTTCGGTAGGAATGACCCCGCCACTGCCGTAGACGATTCGATCATCCCTGCCATAGCCGCGCACGATGTAGTCCGGGCTTTCGAGGACCTCGGGAAGCAATTCGGTCTCGGCCGCACGCTCGCACTCTTCCGCATGCAGAAAGATCGGCCCGGTTTCAGCATAGGGCTGAAGCTCCGGAAAGGGGCGGTAGGCAAGGATGAGATAGGCATCGCCGGCGGCGATGTTCTTCAGGCAATGCCGGCAAGGCATGCCGTCGCCGTCGGAAATCCTCCGCTCTGGCCTCTGGCCGTAAGCGTCGAGACCGCCGCGTTGCAGCGTCCTGACTTGTTCGCTGGGTAGCGCCTTGAACTGAATGGCCATGATGAAAACCTCCGGTTTGCTGACCGGAAATTATGTGCTCGGGCCAATGTTTCCCACCCGATTCTTGCTAAGGGATCGAGGGACCGATCCGATGTCGGTCCCTCCCATAGATCAAAAAGCATCATCGATAGGGCCGACCGATTAAAACAAGCCAGCTAATTAAAGTTGATCGAACCTGGTTCACCGAATGAAATCGTCGAAGCGTCGCAATGTCACCCTGCGATTCTGCCAGTTTTCGTTCTGCGTCGGCACGAGCAGGAACTCCTCGCCGTAGCCCACGGTTTCCAGGGCATAGCCGGGCACGCCGAATTCGCGCACCAGCGTACGTTTCAACGAAGCGGCCCGTCGTTCGGAAAGGATCTGGTTCGACTGGAAGGAACCGACGGCATCGGTATGCCCTTCGATCAGCACGCGGGCGCCGGGATCGCGGCGCAGGATGCGCCGCAGCGCGTCGGCGATATTCTCGATCTTGTCGTATTGCGAACTGGAAATAGCCGCCGAGCCGAAGGCGAAATTGATCGACTGGATGTCGATCGAGCGCGCCATGCGGCGCAAATCCGGCCGGCGCTTGAATTCGCGGATGGTGACACGCTCGTTGGGCCGCAGCCTCACCCGGGGTGCCGCCTCGAGCTTGCGCTCGATCGTCGCGGCCGAAGGCGTCGTCGCCTGGGCGGCGGCAAGGCTCGGCATGGCGATCGCTGCGATCAGCGCGGCGACGAGTGTACGGCGTGTCAGCATATCTATTTCTCCTTCGGCCTCGGCCGCATTGATGATGCGGGCAAGATGCCAAAGGCAGGCTGAAGCGCCGATGAACGGCCGGTTCAGGTTCCGGCCAATGTCACGGGCGCATGACGCTGGCCGAGCGCTCGGCGAAAGGCAGCGGATGCACGACCTCGTTCTTCTGCGCGACCGGCTTGAAGCCGAGCTTCTGGTAAAGCGGCAGAGCTGCCGGATGGTCCAGCGTGCAGGTCTGCACCGTTACCCGTTTTGGCCCATGCGACCAGGCGGCTGAAATCGCCGAACCCAGGAACCAGCGGCCAATGCCTTGCCCGGTGGCATGTTCCATCATGCCGAAATAGGCGAGTTCGACTTCATCAGGCAGATGCGGCTTGAGGTCAAAGAAGCCGGCAGGCGCGCCGTCGAGGTAGAGCACCCTGATGTCGCGGTCCTCGCGGTGGATGCCGGCCGAAAGCTCCTCATCGTCCAGCCTGAGAACATTCACCCAATGCCATTTGCGCCCGACCCGGTCCATCAGATAGCGATAGAAATGCAAGGGGATGTCCCTGGTCTTCAGCAGCGCGATCTGGCGGTTGTAGGGCACTGGCGGGGAGACCGCAGGAGGGGCATGCATTTCGAGAAAAGTCACCGTGACTTCAATGTCCTGCAGCACACCGTTTTCCATCGCGTTCATTCCTTGCCGCCCTTGGCGGGGCCGGTCTTGGCGGGGCCAACCGTCGCGGGGCCGGTCACGACAGGCGTATCGGAGAGCCCGCCCCATTCCGTCCATGAGCCGTCATAAAGCCTGTTGTCGGTGTGGCCAAGCGTCTCCAGCGCGAGCGTAACCACCGCGGCGGTGACACCGGAGCCGCAAGACGTGACGACGGGCTTCGACAGGTCGATGCCGGCGTCCTCGATCACCTTGCGCAAACGGTCCTTCGACAACAGCATGCCGTTTTCCGACAGTGCGGAGTACGGCACGTTGCGTGCGCCCGGCATATGGCCGGAGCGGACACCCGCGCGCGGCTCGGGCTCGACGCCGGTGAAGCGGCCGGGTCCACGGGCATCGGCAATCTGGCTGGCGCCGGTCTCGACGATCCCTCGCATGTCGGCGAGGCTGGCGACGCGGCCGGCGTCGAAATCGGCATGGAACACGCTTGGCGCGATCTTCGTCGGCTCAGACGTTACCGGGCGGCCGGCCGCCTTCCAAGCGTCGAAACCGCCATCCAGGATATAGGTCTGGAAAACACCCATGATGCGGAACATCCACCATGCCCGGGGTGCCGAGAAGAAACCCGGACCATCATAGACGACAATGGTGTCGTCGGCGGACACGCCCATCGCACCGACATATTGCGCGAAATGCTGAGGCGAAGGCAGCGTGTGCGGCAAGGCAGCGTCGGGATCTGACACCGCGTCCTGGTCCAGGAAGCGGGCGCCTGGAATATGGGCGGCATCGTATTCGGCGCGCGCGTCGCGCTTTTGCGCCGGCAGGTACCAGGACGCGTCCACGATGGTCAGGCCGGGCTCGCCCAGGCGCGCCTGCAGCCAGTCCGCGTCGACGGTGAAAGGACTGTCTTCGGCCATTCTGGTTCTCTCTATTGCGGGTAGGGCAAGGGTTAAGTGTCAGGCGGCCGGCATCGGGCCGAAACGGATGCGGAAGCGCCTGTTCTCGCGACCCTTCTTTTCGATCTTGCCGATGTGGATTTCACCGATTTCGCCGGTGCTTTTCACGTGTGTGCCACCACAGGGCTGGCTATCGACCGCGCCATTCTCACCAATGCAGACCAAGCGGATCCTGCCGGTGCCGACCGGCGGCCGGACGTTCTTCGACTTGACCAGGCCGGGGTTAGCGGCGAGTTCCTCGTCGCTGATCAGCCTGGTGAAAATCGGATGATCGGCGCGCACCAGATCCATCAGGCTGGCGGTGACTTCTTCCTTCGAGAAGCTGGCGTCCGGAATGTCGAAATCGACCCGGCTATCGTCCTCGGAAACCGCCGCACCGGTGATTGGAAACGGACAAACGACGGTAAGCAGATGGCAAGCCGCGTGCATGCGCATCAACAGGTGCCGACGTTCCCAGTCTATCGCGAGGTTGACCTTCTCGCCAACCGCCAGATCCGCCTGCTCCGGCGCCGGCACATGGATGATCTCGTCCTTGGTCTCACCTGTGATGGTGGCGGCAATGGCGATGCGGCTGCCATCGGCACGTTCGAGATAGCCGGTATCGCCCGGCTGGCCGCCCGAGGTGGCATAGAAGATCGTCCGGTCGAGGATGATGCCGCCACGATCATTGACTGCGGCAACCGCCGCATCCGCCGTACGCAGATAGGCGTCGTCGCGAAACAGCGCTTCCGTCTTGTGCGCCATCATGCGACCTTTTCGAAAGGCACCGAAATCTTGCTCTGCAGTTCCATCCAGCCCGGCACCGGGAGATTCTTCTCACGCAGGAATTCCGGATTGAACAGCTTCGACTGGTAGCGTGTGCCGTAGTCGCAAAGAATGGTCACGATGGTGTGGCCCGGGCCCAATTCCCTGGCGAGCCGGATAGCGCCGGCAATGTTGATGCCGGTCGAGCCGCCGACGCACAGGCCTTCTTCCTGGATCAGGTCGAAGACGATTGGCAGCGCGTCCTCGTCCTTGATCTGGAACGAGAAATCCGGCGTGAACCCTTCGAGATTGGCGGTAATACGCCCTTGCCCGATGCCTTCGGTGATCGAACTGCCTTCGGACTTCAATTCGCCGCTGGTATAGAAACTGTAGAGCGCGGCGCCAAGCGGGTCGGCAAGCGCGATTTTCACATCCTTGCTCTTGGCCTTCAGCCCGAAAGCGACGCCGGCCAGCGTGCCGCCTGAACCCACCGCCGAGACGAAACCGTCAACCTTGCCGCCGGTCTGGGTCCAGATTTCCTCCGCCGTGGTGCGGATATGCCCATCGCGGTTGGCGACATTGTCGAACTGGTTGGCCCAAATTGCGCCGTTGGGCTCGGTCCTAGCCATCTGCTCGGCCAGCCGCCCCGACAGTTTCACGTAATTGTTGGGGTTCTTGTAGGGCACGGCCGGCACCTCGATCAGCTCGGCGCCGAGCAACCGGATCGTGTCCTTCTTCTCCTGGCTCTGCGTATCGGGAATGACGATGACGGTGCGATAACCCAATGCCTTGGCGACCAGCGTCAGCCCGATGCCCGTATTGCCTGCCGTGCCCTCGACGATGACGCCGCCCGGCTTCAACAGGCCGCGCTGTTCGGCGTCGCGGATGATGAAAAGGCCGGCGCGATCCTTGACCGATTGCCCCGGATTCATGAATTCGGCCTTGCCCAGGATCTCGCAGCCGGTTTCTTCGGACGCTTTGTTAAGGCGGATCAGAGGCGTGTTGCCGATCGCGTCGATCACAGAACGGGGCATTCAGGATTCCTTGTGTGCGTGCGCCGAAACCCTAGAAACCCGAAGCTTCGGTTTCAAGGCAAGAATTCGCCTGGTCCAGTCGCATTTCCGGCACTGCTGTGCGTCTACACCCTTTGCAGCCTGCTCGATATCCCACAGTTCATTTGCATCCGTGGTCGAAAAGCACTCTTTTCATTCGATTCCCTGACCGCTAGAGCAAGGCACCAACAACTCGGCAGGGCGCAGCATGACACTCTATCGGGCCGATCCGAAACACGGCGTCGCCTGGGTCACGGGCGGCAGCAGCGGCATTGGCCGCTCGCTGGCCAGGGATCTGGCGTCCCAGGGCTATGCGGTGGCGGTAACGGCTCTGGACGACGATCCGATCGACACGCTCATCGTCGAGACCGCGCAGATGCCGGGCAGCGTCACGGCCTTTCCCTGCGACGTCACGGACGAGCCGCGCATGGCAAGAACGGTGGCCGCGATCGAGAAGGAGCTCGGCCCCATCGTGCTCGCCGTCTTCAATGCCGGAAACTACATTTCGACGCCTGGAGAGGCTCTCGTCGTCAAAGACTTTCGCCGGTCCTTCGAGGTCAACTATTTCGGCATCATCAACGGCCTGGTGCCGGTCGTGGAGTATATGCGCGTGCGGTCGCGCGGCCACGTCGTACTGGTCGGATCGGTCACCGCCTATTTCGGCTGGCCAACCACGGCCGCCTATGGCGGCACCAAGGCGGCGATCAACATCCTGGCCGAATCGCTGAAGTATGATTTCGACAAGATGAACATCCGCGTCCAGGTGATAAACCCCGGCTTTGTTGACACGCCGCTGACCGAAAAGAACATGCTGCCAATGCCAGGCCTGATGCCGGTCACCCGGGCGACGCGCCGCATGGTGAAGGCAATCAAATCCGGCGGCTTCGAAGTCACTTTCCCGTACCGCACGAGCTGGCCGCTGAAATTTCTCGCTTTGTTGCCCAGGCCGATAAGCCGATGGGTGATCAGCTTGATGACCAGCTGGAAGGCACGGCCGCTGCATTACGAGCGCAAGTCACCCAACGAATAGGATGCCCACAGGATTTGGTGGTGCGACGGCCTGAACGGTCGTTGCCTGTTCATGGCCACCGCCATAGGCTTTGTTGTTGTTGCGTGGAGTCTGCGATGGGGCGACGGATCGTGCTTGCTGTGCTGACCCTGGTCGCCGTCCTCGCATTGGCTTTCGTCTTCGGCCCGCGCGTTCCCGTCGACACCACGATCCGCTTCGATCCTTCCGTCATCGGTGACGATCCGCAGGCCTATGTGGCGAAGGTGGAAGCCGCCGTGCCCGGTATCCGCGACGGGCTCGAAAAGGAGATCGTCTGGGCCAACCCCATGGTGCATGCCAAGACGCCGCTGTCGATCGTCTACATCCACGGTTTCTCGGCCTCGAAGGGCGAGGTCCGCCCCCTGCCCGACGACGTGGCCGACCTGCTGGACGCCAATCTCTTCTACACCCGCCTGACCGGTCACGGGCGGGACGGCGCGGCGATGACGCAAGGCAGCGTCAACGCCTGGATCAACGACTATGAGGAAGCGCTCGCCATCGGCCGGGCGATCGGCGACAAGGTGATCGTCATCTCGACCTCGACCGGCGGCTCGCTGGCGGCATGGGCGGCAACGCAGCCGGGTGCATCGGATGGGGTGGCGGCGATTGCATTCATCTCGCCCAATTTCGGCGTCAAGGCATCCGGCGCCGAGATCCTGACGATGCCCTGGGGCAAGCAGATCGCGGAACTCGTCATCGGCAAGGAGCGCAGTTTCGTGGCGCGCAACGCGCTGCACGAGAAATTCTGGACCACCAAATATCCGGTTGCCGCGACGCTGCCGATGCAGGCGTTGACGGAACTCGCCTATAGGGCGCGGGTGGAGAAGGCTGATATCCCTGCCCTGTTCATCTTCTCGGATTCGGACAGGGTGGTGCGGCCAGATCGCACCCGCGAAATCGCCGGGCGCTGGAGGGCACCCCACGAACTGGTGCCGGTCGACGACACCGGCGACCCGGACAACCATGTCATTGCCGGCGATGCGCTGTCGCCATCGACCACGGCATTTCTGGCGCAACGGATTGCCGTCTGGATCGCGGCGGTGGCGAAGTAAGGTGCGCAGACGAAAAAGGCGGCTGAAGCATCGCTTCGGCCGCCTTTTTCTGTGTCAATCACGCAACCAGCCAAGCGCCAAGGCTTGGCCGGCCTTCATGAGGCTGGTCAGGCAGCCCGCGCTGCCGGACGCTTGCCGCCGAAACGGCGCTTGTTGTTGCCCTTGAAAGGCTTAGCGCCTTCCGGCTTGCGCTCACCGGCAAAGGCCGGCTTGTCGCCGAAGCGCTTCTTGCCAAAGCCGTTGCCCTTGTTCTCGCCGCCCGGCCGCCGGCCGTCACGACGGCCATTGCGGTCGTTGCGATCATTGGCGGGCTCGAAGCGTTCGTGCTTTTCAGCCGGATTGCGCTGCGGATCGGGGCTGCCGAGATGGTCGGCGACGATCGGCAGTTTGGTGCGGATGATGCGCTCGACCTGGCGCAGCTTGCTGTTTTCCGAAGGATCGCAAAGCGTGATCGCAATGCCGTCCATGCCGTTGCGGCCGGTGCGGCCGATGCGGTGGACATAGCTTTCAGCCTCGTCCGGCAGGTCGAAATTCACGACATGGCTGATACCGGGGACGTCGATGCCGCGCGCCGCGATATCGGTCGCGACCAGAATGCGGACCGATCCATCGCGAAAATCGTTCAACGCCTTCTGACGGGCATTCTGCGACTTGTTGCCATGGATGACGGCGGCCTTGAAGCCATCGCGCTCGAGGTCCTTGGTCACCCGGTCGGCGCCATGCTTGGTGCGCGAAAAGATGATGACGGACTTCATCGCCTCGTCGGCAAGCATCGTCGACAGCACCTGCCGCTTCTGCTTGGTGCGGGCGAAGACGACGCCCTGGACGATCTCGGCCGCCGCGGTGCTTTGCGGCGAGACTTCGATACGAACCGGGTTCTTCAGAAGACCCTTGGCCAACTCGGCGATCTCGTCCGGCATGGTGGCCGAGAACAGCGCCGTCTGGCGGTCAGGCGCGGTCGCCTTGGCGATGCGCTTGACGTCGTTGATGAAGCCCATGTCGAGCATGCGGTCGCCCTCGTCCAGCACCAGCCATTTGGTGTCGGAGAGGATGAGGTCGCCCTCGCGCACCAAGTCGGTCAAGCGGCCGGGCGTGGCAATCAGGATGTCGACGCCGGGAGCAACCTTCTTCACCTGGCTGAAGCGCGAGACGCCGCCCAGCACGAGTGCCGTCGAGACATGCGCGCCCTTGGCGAGGATCTTGATCGTATCCTCGATCTGCACGGCGAGCTCGCGGGTCGGCGCCAGGATGAGCGCACGGGTCGTCTTGGCGCGCCGCTTGGTGCCGAGCGCGATGATCTTCGACAGGATGGGCAGCGCAAAGGCCGCGGTCTTGCCGGAGCCGGTCTGCGCGATGCCAAAAATGTCACGGCCTTCCAGCTGCGGCGGGATGGCCTGCATCTGGATCGGCTTCGGCTCCGTGAAGCCGGCATTGTGGGTGGCCTTGAGCAGCGCACCCGTGATTCCCAGCGCTGCGAAGCCGGAGAGTTCCACGGTTTCGTTGCTGGGCAATGTGTTTTCGTTGGTCAAAATATTCTTCTTTCACGCGGCTTCTTGGCCGCAAACATCAATGGCGGCAGGGCGCAACCTGCCGTCGAAAAACTGATATGAAACGACAAGGCGGGCGGACGCGTGCGTCCGCTCGGCTGCGCTGTCGTGCCCGCAGGCATCATGCCACGGGGCTTTTTCGCCGCCTTACCGATTTGCCGGAAAGAGGGAAAACAGACGCAACCAGTCTCATTTGTCGAGAAGGCCGGAATCTCCCGGCCCAAGCGCCTATGGGCTGCATATGGCTGAGTTCGCCCCGGAATGCAAGGGGCGTCATGTTGCAGCGCAGCAAAACCGGCTGGGAAAGCCGACGCTTGCACTCCCCGACGGGCATCATTACCACAAATGCAGCTTCTATTTTGGGGACCGAGCGATGAAGGACGTGCTGAAGGAACTCGAGCGCCGGCGCGACATCGCCCGTATGGGTGGCGGACAGGCGCGCATCGACGCCCAGCACAAGAAGGGCAAGCTCACCGCGCGCGAACGCATCGAGGTGTTCCTCGACGAAGGCTCCTTCGAAGAGTTCGACATGTATGTCGAGCACCGCTCGACCGATTTCGGCATGGAGAGGACCAAGATCGCCGGCGATGGCGTCGTCACCGGCTGGGGCACGGTCAACGGCCGTCCGGTCTACCTCTTCGCCAAGGACTTCACCGTATTCGGTGGCTCGCTGTCGGAAGCGCATGCCGAAAAGGTCATCAAGGTGCAGGAGATGGCGCTGCGCAACCGCGCGCCGATCATCGGGCTCTACGATGCCGGCGGCGCGCGCATCCAGGAGGGCGTGGCGGCGCTCGGCGGCTATGCCGAGATTTTCCAGCGCAACGTGCTGGCCTCCGGCGTCATTCCGCAGATTTCCGTGATCATGGGTCCGTGCGCCGGCGGCGACGTCTATTCGCCCGCCATGACCGACTTCATCTTCATGGTGCGCGACACCTCCTACATGTTCGTCACCGGCCCGGATGTGGTGAAGACCGTCACCAACGAGACGGTGACCGCCGAAAGCCTCGGCGGCGCTTCGGTGCACACGACGAAGTCCTCCATCGCCGACGGCGCCTATGACAATGACGTCGAGGCGCTTTTGCAGATGCGCCGGCTGGTCGACCTGTTGCCTGCCTCGAACACATCTGACATTCCCGAGATCGAATGCTACCAGTCAGTCACTGACCACGATTTGTCGCTCGACCGGCTGATCCCCGACACCGCCAACAAACCCTACGACATCAAGGAGCTGATCCTGAAGGTCGCCGACGAGGGTGACTTCTTCGAAATCCAGCAGAGTTTCGCCAAGAACATCGTCACCGGCTTCGGGCGCGTCGAGGGCCGCACCGTCGGCTTCGTCGCCAATCAGCCGATGGTGCTGGCCGGCGTGCTCGATTCCGACGCCAGCCGCAAGGCGGCGCGCTTCGTGCGCTTCTGCGACTGTTTTTCGATCCCGATCGTCACCTTCGTCGATGTGCCGGGCTTCCTGCCCGGCACCGCGCAGGAATATGGCGGGCTGATCAAGCACGGCGCCAAGCTGCTGTTCGCGTATGCCGAAGCGACCGTGCCGAAGATCACCGTCATCACCCGCAAAGCCTATGGTGGCGCCTATGACGTGATGGCCTCGAAACATCTGCGTGGCGACATGAACTATGCCTGGCCGACGGCGCAGATCGCGGTGATGGGAGCGAGAGGCGCGGTCGAGATCATCTACCGCAAGGACATTGGCGATGCGGAAAAGATCGCAGCCCATACAAAGACTTACGAGGATCGCTTCCTGTCACCCTTCGTCGCCGCCGAACGCGGCTATGTCGACGAGGTGATCATGCCGCACTCGACCCGCCGCCGTATCGCCCGGGCGCTGCGGATGCTGCGCAACAAGGACATGCAGAACCCCTGGAAGAAGCACGACAACATCCCGTTGTGAGGCGACGGCCTTCAGCGCCCGCCTCGATCCGCAACCAGTTCGCGCAGCACCGGCACCAGCGCCAGCGGCAGATCCTCGGCAATCAGCCCCGCACCGAACCGGCTGCCGGCCTCGGCATGGATCCAGACCGCGGCGCAGGCCGCTTCGAACGCCGGCATGGCTTGCGCCAGCAGACCGGCGGTGATGCCGGACAGCACGTCGCCAGACCCGGCAGTGGCAAGCCAGGCCGCGCCATTGGAATTGATCGCCGCCCGGCCGTCGGGAGCAGCGATCACCGTGTCGGCGCCCTTGTAGACGATAACGGCATTGGCTCGTGCGGCCGCCGCGCGTGCCTTGTCGAGTTTGGACGAGGCATTGTCAGAGGCGATGTCAGGAAACAGCCTGGCGAACTCACCGTCATGCGGCGTCATTACCAGGGCTGGCGCATGTGGCCTGCGCGCCGCTTCGAACAGGACGTCCGGCGCGTCGCGAAACGCGGTGATCGCGTCGGCGTCGAACACGAGGCCATCAACCTGTGTGGCAGCAGCTTGAGCCTGTCCGGAGGCGAGGAGTGCCAGCCCAAAGGTCCGCGTTTTGTCACCAACGCCGAAGCCGGGGCCAAGAACGAAGGCCGAAGGCCGGCGTTCGCCGACAAATTCCCTGATGTCGGCGACATCATCGGTTTTGCGCAGCATGATCGAGGTCAGATGGCCGGCATTGACCTGCATGGCATTGCCCGGCGACAGCACGGTCACCGCCCCTGCTCCGCTTCGAGCCGCGGCAAGCGCCGACAGCCGCGCGGCCCCGGTAGCGCTCGGCCCGCCGGAAAAGACGCCCACATGGCCGCGCTTGTACTTGTGTGCGTCGACAGCCGGCACCGGGAAATCGCGCAGCCAATGCGCCGGCCTGTTCTCGAATATCCGGGACTGGAGCCGTGCAATGATGTCGTCGCCGATGCCGATATCGGCGAGCACGATGTCGCCGCATCGCTCTCGGCCCGGCAGAAGCAGATGGCCTGGCTTCTTGCGCGCGAAGGTCACAGTGGCGGCTGCGGCAAACGCCAAGCCCAAAACTCTGCCGCTGTCGCCGGAAACGCCCGAGGGCAGATCGACCGCGACAACCGGCAAACGCCGATCAGTGGCGACCCCCACCGCCCTGACGGCATCGCCCGACAGCGGCTTGGACAGCCCTGCCCCATAAAGCGCATCGACCAGGATCGAGCCGGGCTCCGCTTCAAACCTGGACAGCGGCCGGGGCGCGATCGGGCACTCGGCCGCGGCTAGTGCCGCGTCGCTTTGCGGCCTCGGCGCACCGGACGCCCAGATCGTCGTGGCAACGCCGCTGCCGGCTAGGATGCGGGCGACGACATAGCCGTCGCCCCCATTGTTGCCGGGCCCGCACAACACATGGACATGCGTCGCTGACGGGTAACGCCTGAGAACTTCGCCCGCGACCGCTTCGCCGGCACGGCGCATCAGGCCGATGCCGTCGATTGGACCGGCGGCAATCGTCAGCCAGTCCGCCTCGCCCATTTCGGCGGAAGTAAGAAGTTCATCGCTCATGGATTGCCGATCCGCATTCGATCAAGCATTGTCCAGTTTTCGAGCCGACGCAAACAAAGAGGAGCGCATCACCAACTGCGGCCATGCCACCAAGGCGGGTATCAAGGCAAAATCGCACACCAGATGAGCATCCTGCCTAATTGTTAGGCGGACGCAATCATGGGGACTGTGTCGCTTCAGCAGGCCATGCCGCATCCGATACTGCGAATGACGCGAATTTGCATCTCGGCGCGGCATAGGTTGGAAATCGTATGAAACCGCTTCGAATCCAGCTATCTGGCACAGTTCGTGCTTGATGGAGGCGCAAGCGGGGGTTCACAACCCGTTTTTTTGGCAGTGGAGGCCACTTTTTACATGAAAAAGATCGAAGCGATCATCAAGCCATTCAAGCTGGACGAAGTGAAGGAAGCGCTTCAGGAGGCCGGACTGCAAGGCATCACCGTGACCGAGGCCAAAGGCTTCGGGCGTCAGAAAGGCCATACCGAACTCTATCGTGGCGCCGAATATGTCGTCGATTTCCTGCCCAAGGTGAAGATCGAGGTCGTGCTCGGCGACGACGCGGTCGAAGGCGCCATCGAGGCCATCCGCAAGGCGGCCCAGACCGGCCGCATCGGCGACGGCAAGATCTTCGTCTCCAATATCGAGGAAGTCGTGCGCATCCGCACCGGTGAGACCGGAATGGACGCGGTCTGACGCCACCAGCCTTCCAAGAAACGTCATCCATCAAAAAACGTCATCAAACAGGGATACATGACATGACGACAGCCAAAGACATCATGAAGCAGATCAAGGACAACGACGTGAAATTCGTCGACCTGCGCTTCACCGACCCGAAGGGCAAACTGCAGCACGTAACGATGGATGTCGTCGAGGTCGAGGAAGACATGTTTGCCGATGGCGTCATGTTCGACGGCTCCTCGATTGCCGGCTGGAAGGCCATCAACGAGTCCGACATGGTGCTGATGCCCGATCCGGACACGGTCCACATGGACCCGTTCTTCGCCCAGTCGACCATGGTCATCCTGTGCGACATCCTCGACCCGGTCTCGGGCGAATCCTACAACCGCGACCCGCGCGGCACGGCCAAGAAGGCCGAAGCCTACATGAAGTCGGAAGGCATCGGCGACCAGATCTTCGTCGGCCCGGAAGCCGAGTTCTTCGTGTTCGATGACGTCAAGTACAAGGCCGATCCCTACAACACCGGCTTCAAGCTCGACTCCACCGAACTGCCGTCCAACGACGACACCGACTACGAGACCGGCAATCTCGGCCACCGCCCGCGCATCAAGGGCGGCTATTTCCCGGTGCCGCCGATCGACAGCGCGCAGGACATGCGCTCCGAGATGCTGACCGTGCTCGCAGAAATGGGCGTACGCGTCGAAAAGCATCACCACGAGGTCGCGGCTGCGCAGCACGAACTCGGCATCAAGTTCGACACGCTGGTCCGCAACGCCGACAAGATGCTGATCTACAAGTATGTCGTGCATCAAGTCGCCAACGCCTATGGCAAGACGGCCACCTTCATGCCGAAGCCCATCTTCGGCGACAATGGCTCGGGCATGCACGTCCACCAGTCGATCTGGAAGGGCGGCAAGCCGACCTTCGCCGGCAATGAATATGCCGGCCTGTCCGAAAGCTGCCTGTTCTACATCGGCGGCATCATCAAGCACGCCAAGGCGATCAACGCGTTCACCAACCCGCTGACCAACTCCTACAAGCGTCTGGTGCCCGGCTATGAAGCGCCGGTGCTGCTCGCCTACTCGGCGCGCAACCGTTCGGCCTCCTGCCGCATCCCGTTCGGCTCGTCGCCGAAGGCCAAGCGCGTCGAGGTCCGCTTCCCCGATCCGGGCGCGAACCCCTACCTCGCCTTCGCCGCCATGCTGATGGCCGGCCTCGACGGCATCAAGAACAAGATCCACCCGGGCCAGCCGATGGACAAGGACCTCTACGACCTGCCGCCGAAAGAGCTGAAGAAGATCCCGACCGTCTGCGGTTCGCTGCGTGAAGCCCTCCAGAGCCTCGACAAGGACCGCGGCTTCCTGAAGGCCGGCGGCGTCTTCGACGACGATCAGATCGACAGCTACATCGAGCTGAAGATGGCCGAGGTGATGCGCTTCGAAATGACCCCGCATCCGGTCGAATACGACATGTACTATTCGGTGTAAGAACCCGTACCGGTAGCGTTGAAAAGGCCTTTGAAGGATATCCGCCTTCAAGGGCCTTTTGCTGTTCGTCAATGCTCATCGACCAATGCTCACCGATGGGCGCGCACGTCGCCAGCCACGCAAGCGCTGCTATTTCGTTCCAAAGATCGTTTGATGTCCCGTGCCAGGGTCGTGACCACCGGCGGAAATCACAAATGAAGGCTTGTGGGTGGCAGTTTCGAGCGCGCAATCGAACGCCAGGAGCGAGCGGCGCACTGCCTCAGGCTGCAATGCCCGCTCGTCCGGCGCCCCCGCCAATGCCGTCGTTCAAGAAACCCCGCCCCGTTCGAACAGCATCGCTTTGGCGTAACCACATGGCCACGAATACGCATGCCGCAGCGTGATCTGTCAACGTCGCCGGACGAAGGCATAAATCGCCGATTTCGATGTATGAACAGAGGCTTATAGAAAGGATCGTTGGACTACGGATGAGATGAAACAGGCCGTTTTCCGGGCTTTTCCGGCGAAGTGGAAAGCGCACCACACCGGTGGCGGCAAGTAGTATCAGCCAAAAGCCTCTCCATCCGGCAAATTTGCCCGGTCTTTTTCAACCTGACTTTTTTTGGGGGTATTCGCTCCGCCAGGCGACATTGACCTCGATCTCGCGCAGCAACTGCCTTTCCGAGCGCACGCCGAACAGGTAGCCCACAAACAGCGCCTTGAACATCAAAGTCGGATCAAGTGGCGGCCGGCCATTGTCGGCGCAGTAGACCGGGTGCCGTCAGATCGTGGATGAGGGAAAAGTCGACTGCGCGGTCGATCTTGCGTAACAGGTGGTCAGCAGGATCCAACTGATCCAACGTTACCATCTCAAGCGCGGTTCGGGGGCGGGTCGCTTCAACATGACCCATTGAATCAAAAACCCCCGGCAATTGCCAGGGGTTTGTCAGAAACCTGAGCCCTGGCGTTTCCGCCAGGGCTTTTTGTTATCGAGTTCTGGTCGAGGCGAAGACCTTGCGTTCGGCGCCGCGAACAATCAGGCGGCGGCCGAAACCTTCGCGTCGGTCGCGACCTGCGAGATCGTCTTCAGCACCTGCGAAGCGATCTGGTAGGGGTCGCCCTGGGAGTTCGGACGACGGTCTTCCAGATAGCCCTTGTAGTCGTTCTTGACGAAGGAGTGTGGCACGCGGATCGACGCGCCACGGTCGGCGACGCCATAGCTGAACTTGTTCCACGGCGCGGTCTCGTGCTTGCCGGTCAGGCGCTTGTCGTTGTCCGGACCGTAGACGGCAATGTGGTCCATCAGGTTCTTGTCGAACTGCGCCATCAGGGCCTCGAAGTAGGCCTTGCCGCCGACTTCGCGCATGAACTTGGTCGAGAAGTTGCAATGCATGCCGGAGCCGTTCCAGTCCGTGTCGCCGAGCGGCTTGCAGTGGAACTCGATGTCGATGCCGTAAGCCTCGGTCAGACGCAGCAGCAGGTAGCGCGCCATCCAGATCTGGTCGGCGGCCTTCTTGGAGCCCTTGCCGAAAATCTGGAATTCCCACTGGCCCTTGGCCACTTCGGCGTTGATGCCTTCATGGTTGATGCCGGCCGCAAGGCACTGGTCGAGATGCTCCTCGACGATCTTGCGCGCGACGTCGCCGACATTCTTGTAGCCGACGCCGGTGTAGTACGGGCCCTGCGGTGCGGGATAACCGCTCTCGGGGAAGCCGAGCGGGCGGCCGTCCTTGTAGAAGAAGTATTCCTGCTCGAAGCCGAACCAGGCGTCCTCGTCGTCGAGGATGGTCGCGCGGCTGTTCGATTCATGCGGGGTGACGCCATCGGGCATCATGACCTCGCACATGACGAGAATGCCATTGGTGCGGGCCGGATCCGGGTAAAGCGCCACAGGCTTCAACACGCAATCGGAGCTGCGGCCTTCGGCCTGCATGGTCGAGGAACCGTCGAAGCCCCACAGCGGCAGCTGTTCGAGCATCGGGAATTCGGCGAATTCCTTGATCTGCGTCTTGCCGCGAAGGTTGGGGACCGGGGTGTAACCATCGAGCCAAATGTACTCGAGCTTGTATTTCGTCATTCTAGCCTCTCGTTGCTTGTTCACCGAACACCAAACGGCCTCGACACACGTCTGCCGTCGGCAGCCGGCGCTGCCGATCCCTAAAATGCAATTCATGTGCCACTCCGACTTCGGCGGGTGCGGCAAAATGGCAGGGGTATCGCGTCGAATTTCATGAGCCGCCTCAACACTGGGCCCAAATCAATCAAGCTCGAATTATGCATAAATATTAGGCAATTGCTGATCTTTTCGTAGGCATATTGCCTAAAGGAATCGCAGGACCTATCTTGTGCGAAAGCTGAATCGACAAGCTCCTGAAAACGAAAGGAGACCGCCCATGGAAGTCGTCCCCTCCCGTCCGTCGGCAAAAATTCTGATGTTCCCTCTGGCAGCGCGAAATTCTGCCTCAAATTTAGGCGCAAAGGCGAAATTCGCGGCAGAGATCGCCTCGTTGCGCTGCACGTACGCCGATTTTGACGGCTGGTATCATGAAGCGGCCATCGAGGAAGAAAATCAGCCAAAGAGCTGATCCGCTTCTTCGGAGTCTCAGACACGGAAAGCCCGGCGTGAGCGATCACGCCGGGCTTTCTGTTGGCCGAGGACGGCTACTCCTTGCCGTACAGGTCGGTGCCAAGCGTATCCTTGACGAAGATCATGCCGATGATCAGCGTCATCGCCGCGATCACCACCGGATACCACAGGCCATAGTAGATATCGCCCTTGTAGGCGCTGAGCGCGAAGACTGTTGCCGGCAACAGACCGCCGAACCAGCCATTGCCGATATGATAGGGCAGCGACATGCCGGTGTAACGAATGCGGGTCGGGAACATCTCGACCAGGATCGCCGCGATCGGCCCGTAGACCATGGTCACGAACAGGACCAGGATGAACAGGATGCCGATCGTCATCGGCCAGTTCACGGCGGCCGGATCGGCGAACATGGCGAAGGCACCGCCGCCCGGTATGTTGTAGACGGTGACCTCTGGCGCGCCGGCGGCCTCCTCCGACGTCAACAATTTGTCCTTGACCGCCTGATCGGTCGGCACCGCGGTTTTTTCGCCGCCGCGAATGGCAGCCGCGTCGAGCTTGAGTTCGGGATTGGCCGCGACGAAGGCGTCGAGCTTCTGGTCCGCTACCTTGATCGCCGCACGCTTCAGCGGATACCCGCCGTCCTGCAGCGACATGTTGACCGCCTTGACGAAGGCGGCGTCCTTGGCCTTGGCCTGATCGCCAGCAGCGACCGCGTCGTAGGACGGCACCGTCTCGTTGCCGATCTTGACGGTAGCAGCCGTTCCGGCTGCCGCCGTCGATACCACGTCATAGGGAACCGAGTTCTTGGTCAGGAACGAAGTCGCTATGTCGCATGACGTCGTGAACTTGGCGGTGCCAACCGGGTTGAACTGGAACCTGCAGTCGCCGGGTGCTGCCGTGACCGTTGCCTTTGTGTCCAGCTGCGCCTTGGCGAGTGCCGGATTGGCGGCCCAGGTCAATGCCTTGAACAGCGGGAAGGTGCAGACGATGGCGAGCGCAAGGCCAGCCATGATGATCGGCTTGCGGCCGATCTTGTCGGAAAGCCAGCCGAACACGACGAAGAAGATCGAGCCGAGTGCCAGCGCGATCGCGATCATGATGTTGACCGACTGCGCATCGACTTTCAGCACGTTCTGCAGGAAGAACAGCGCATAGAATTGGCCATTATACCAGACGACGGCCTGGCCAGCAGTCAGGCCAAGCAGCGCCAGCAATGCGATCTTGGCATTCTTCCACTGACCAAAGGCTTCCGAAAGCGGTGCCTTCGAGCCCTTACCTTCGTCCTTCATCTTCTGGAAGGTCGGAGACTCCGAGAGAGACAGTCGAATCCAGATCGAGACGGCGAGCAGCACGAAGGAAACGATAAACGGAATACGCCAGCCCCAAGCGGCGTAGGTTTCCTTGCTCAGGGAGCTCTGAACAGTCAGAATGACGATCAACGACAGGAACAGGCCAAGTGTCGCCGTCGTCTGAATCCACGACGTGTAGAAACCGCGGCGGTCATCAGGCGCGTGCTCAGCGACATAGGTCGCCGCACCGCCATATTCGCCGCCGAGGGCTAGGCCCTGCAGCATGCGCAGCCCGATCAGGATCACCGGAGCCGCGATACCCAAGGTCGCATAACCGGGCAGCAAGCCGACCAGGAAGGTCGATAGACCCATGATCGTCATGGTGACGAGGAAGGTATACTTGCGGCCGACGAGGTCACCGACACGGCCAAACACCAGGGCGCCGAACGGGCGGACGAGAAAACCGGCGGCAAAGGCCAGCAGCGCGAAGATGTTGCGCGTCGCCTCCGGAATGGTCGGGCTGAAAAAGGTCGAGCCAATGAAGGCCGCCAATGAACCGTAGAGATAGAAATCGTACCATTCGAAAACGGTGCCGAGTGAGGAAGCGAAGATGACCTTCTTCTCTTCCCGAGTCATGCCGCGGCTCGTTTTGCCGGCGGTCGATGCCATTGCCATAGAGTTGTCCTCCCGTGAGACCCTTGTCCTCGATGCCGGGCGCCAGTGTCAGCGCTCTCCTCCGAACGCGGACTCGGAAAATGCCGGGCCATCACGGGAAAAATGACAGAAAGCGCCCGCCGACGGCAGAGCGACGATGGGATTATGACTTTGGTATTAGGTGCGGTGCGGCAATCGCCGCATAGTCAGCCCCTGAGTGCTTCGAGAAGGCTGACGGCAGCCATCATATCGCGTTTGCGGGAGGCACGGCGCGCAACCGCTTCGGCATCCTGCCCCCAATGCTCGATCTGCCAGTCCTCGTCGACATGGCTGGCGGCCCAGGCAGTCTCGGCATCGAGCTTGCCGAAATCGACCGCCAGCGCCAGCAGCGCCGAACCCGTCAGCGAGGTCATGAGGTGGATGGCGGCCAGCCGCAGCGGCTCGGCGCGCTGATTGAGATGACTGCCCAGAACGGCGATCGTCTCGCGCGGCTGCTCGACATGGATGATCCCCTCGGCAAGGTTGAAGCGAGCCCCCAATGTCGTGCGCGCCCAATCGATGACCGGATCCCACTGCTCGTTCTGCCGCTCGACCAGCCCCTGGGGGGCGTCGGCGCGGTAACAGAGCAGATCCGATGAGGCAAACCGCAGTATGTCTTCCAGCACCGCCTGCGGATCGCTGGCAACGCCGTCGATGGCGGTGTTGACCAGGCGCATCACCGGCATCGTCACCGGATTGATCGTCTCGCCCTGTTCCGCGAATTCGCCTGCAACCAGCACTGCCGCCGCCTCGGTCGGCAGCGCCAGCAGCGTCTTGCCCGGCGTGCGCACCGGCTTGCCGTCGAGATGCACGGCGAAACCTCCCGCTATCGGCGCAACCGAAGCGGTTTTGTAGAAGCGCTTGGGCAGCGGCGTCTTCATCTGGATCTGGGCGCGGCGCACCGGATCCGGATCGGAAAGATACTTGCCCGCTTCGAGGTCGTTGAGGATGTCACGCATGAAAAGCCTCTCTCACACCGGTGTCAGCTTGCGCGCCGGCCGGTTAACGATGATCAGGCCCGCCGCAATCAAGCCAAGTGCCAGGAAAATGCGAATGGTCAGCGGCTCGTTCAAGATGATCGCGCCGCACAGGACACCAAAAACCGGCGACAGGAAGGTAAAGCTGGACAGGCCGGAGGCCGGATAGCGACGCAGCAGCCAGAACCACAGGACATAGGTGAAGGCGACGATATAGATCGCCTGGAAAAGCAGCGCCAAAGTCGGCAACAAGGACGGATCGCGCACCGGCGGGCCGGCGAGAGGCAGCACCAATATGCCGACGATCGCCGCGCCGGCGAGTTGGTAGAGCAGCAGCTTCTCGGCGCTCGCCTCAACCAGTTTCGAGCGCTTGATGAGGATATTGGTCAAAGCCCAGAAAAATCCGGAGCCAAGACTGAGCAGATCGCCGAACAGCATGTCGCCGCCGCCAAGCTTGTCGGAAAAGACGGCGGTGAGGCCGGCAAAAGCCAGCAGCAGGCCGAGGAACTTGCGCATGGTGATCTGTTCGCCAAGCAGGAAGTGACCGCCAATCAGCATCCAGAACGGCATCGAGTTGACCAGCAGCGTGTTGCGGGCAACGGTCGTATGCTCCAGGCCGACATAGAGGCAGAGGAACTCGATGCCGAAAAGCACGCCCACGGCAATGCCGGCGAGCAATGTGCCATCGCGCCTGAACAGAGCGATGCCGCGCCAGCGGCACCAGAGGAAGACGCAGACGCCGCCGATGATCGAGCGTGCGATCGACAGGAAGACGGGGTCGTAGCCGGCATAGGAGATTTTGGCGGCGACGTAGTTCAAGCCCCAGGAAAAGGTCAGACCGACCATGATGGCGGCGGCGGCCATGTCGACCGTGTCGCGCCGATCGAGCGCGTCAGTGGCGCCGCTCAAGATCAATCCTCCGCGCTGGCGTCGTCGAAGCCGATCAGGTTCCAGCTCTGGCGCATATGCGGCGGCATCGGCGCGGTGACGTCGATGACGCCTTTGTCGGGATGCGGAATGATGATGCGGCGCGCATGCAGATGCAGGCGATTCTGAATACCGCCGGGGAAGTCCCAGTTGGTGTCGGCCTCGAAATATTTCGGGTCGCCGATGATCGGGCAGCCGATATAGGCGGCATGGACGCGAAGCTGGTGGGTGCGGCCCGTATAAGGTTCCATCTCCAGCCAGGTCATGGTCTGCGCCGCCTGCTCGATGATACGGTAGTAGGACACGGCATGGTCGGCGCCTTTTTCACCATGCGCGGCGACCCGGACACGGTCGCCATCCTCGGTCGGCTCCTTGATCAGCCAGGTCGAGATCTTGTCCTCGCGCTTCGGCGGCACGCCCTTGACCAAGGCCCAGTAGGTCTTCTTCGTTTCGCGGGCGCGGAACGCCTCCGACAGCTTCATGGCGGCCAGTCTCGTGCGGGCGACGACCAGCACGCCCGACGTGTCGCGATCGAGCCGGTGGACCAGCCGCGGCTTCTCGCCCTTCTGGTTGCGCCAGGCCTCCAGCATGTCGTCGACATTGCGGGTGACGCCCGAGCCGCCCTGCACCGCCAGGCCCGCCGGTTTGTTGAAGACGAAAACCTTTGGGTCCTCGTGGATCAGCATTTTCGCCAGGACGTCGGCATCGCCCTGGTTGCGGATCGAATGGCCAGTCAGCGCGCTCTCGCCCTTCTTGTCGACCTCGAGCGGCGGGATACGCACCACCTGGCCGGGCTCGACACGGCTGTCGGCCTTGACGCGGCCGCCATCGACGCGGATCTGGCCGGAGCGCAGCAGCTTCTGCAAATGGCCGAAACCTAGGCCCGGGAAATGCGTCTTGAACCAGCGATCGAGCCGCATGCCCGCCTCGCCGGCCTCCACCGTGATCTGTTCAACGCCTGCCATTTTTTCTTCGCTTATCCGTTTCCAAAGCAGGGCTCGGCCTGCGCTTGGCGCGGCAATAGCATTAAGGCAGGCTTCTTGCGAGCCAAAGACCTAAAAACAGGGCGATGATCGCGCCAATGACACTGGCCAGCGCATATCCAAATGCCGGCAGCGTGGCTCCCCGTTCCCACAGCGTCGCGAAATCGAGCGAAAACGCGGAAAAGGTAGTGAAACCGCCAAGAATGCCGGTGGCGACGAACAGCCTGACTTCGTTCGACCCGCCACGCCGCACCAGGATGGCGATGAACAGGCCCATGGCAAAGGAGCCTACGATGTTGATGGCCATCGTGCCCCAGGGATAATTGGGGCCGACAAGACGCAGCGCGCCCATACTGGTGAGATGGCGAATGCCGGCGCCGATGCCGCCGCCGACGACCACGAGAAGCAGATTGAACATCATGGTCTACTGCCCGTGTCGAGGCGGTGGCGTCAATCCCTTCACCGTCACCATTCAGGCGCTGCCCAGTCCGGATACTTCTTCCTGAATTCAGCGTAGAGGGCGTCGACCTCGGCTTTGCTGACCGGGCGCACCTGTTCGTAGAGATAGCCGGCGACGCCGCCTGACAATTGGTACTGCGCAATGCGCCCGTACGCGGCACCGATACCCTTGCCTTCAAGAATATACTGGTTCGGGAGCGTGACGCAGATCTGCGCGCCCGGTTGCAGATGAGTAACCGGCCGGTCGGTCACGACAACGTATCTGGATTTCAATGCGTCCGGTCGGAACCGGTCACGACTGTCCACCTGGCAAATCCATCCGACATGGGCAACAAGATCCCGTTTCATGCCGAACAACAGGGCGTCGCTCATCACAGGACCCGACGCAAATACCGAAAAGCGGTCCTTCGGTTCCATCCTGTCGACGAGGTCATCGATCAGGCGGCTGTATTCGGCGAGATTGTCGAGGTGAAGGGGAAGCGTGGCTTCCCTGGCGAAGACGAAGCCAACCGGGGACAACAACTGACGGCCGGCTGGAAAAAACGTGCCCAAAAAAGCAAATCCGGCAACAGCGACCATAGCGACGGTCGGCCATCGTGATTTCAGGCCCGGCACGGAGACGATCGAAACAATTGCCTGGGCATAGGCGGGAAAGAGCCAAAGAAACATCGGCAAGGAATGATGACGTTCCGGGTCCTGCGTCCGGATGAAAGCCAGGAAGGCAAGCACCGAGGCCATGGCACAGAACACCGCAAATCTGTTGCGGCGCACAACCGAGATGTGGAGGCCCACCACAATCAACGCCCAGTTCAGATAGCTGAGCCGGGATCCGACGTCACCGAGCTGAGTGACAAAGGTCGTCTTGTATCCGCTGTAAAGGTCAGCGTAGCTGGTTTGCAGAATCTTGGCAATCAACGGCAGCTGGAAGTTCAACGCCGTCGCGGCAATAAGGAAAATCGCGCACGCGCCGCCCAGGGCCGCGTTGCGGAGGGCCGGCAAATCCCGCTCCCTTGCAATCTGCAGCAAACCCAGGAATGCCGCTGACACGGTGATCCCTATGTCCGCATAGGCGTACCAGCGGCGCAGCATGAACGCCAACCACAGGCAGGCGCCGACGGATATTCCGCTCATCACCGGTTCGCGGGTCAGGAATTTGGATTTCCAGAGAAAATAGGTTGCCGCGGTCAAGGCGAGACAGCCGGCAATGTCAGGCATTCCCCGAAGCGTCGGCGCCCAGAATGGCGTGTACAGGAAGGCCGCGATCCATACGGCGATCCAACTACGGGAGGGCGTCTCGGAGACCGCCTCCTGATAGCTTATTCTGCCTATCAAAAGAACCGCCGGAACCAGGTAGACCGCGACTATTCCGGTAACGAAGGAAAGCCTTGAACCGCCAAAAACAAGGTGAAACGGCATCAGGGGCACCAGGATCGCCACGCCGTAATCTTCCGTGGCGATGGAGGTGCCCAATTGGCTCAGCCATTCGAAAGGGCTCTCGACAAGCAGAGCGCCCTGCTGGTTGAACATGTTGAAATAGGCCGCGAAGTCCCAGTAGTAGACGGGCTCTTCGAGATTTATGTACGCGGCGCTCAGAGCGGCGCCAAGTAACACGGTGCAGATGTAAGCACCCCAGAATCCGAAGATTTTTTTCCCGATCACCTGAAGCCGCCAACAAAGGAAGAGACGGGTTTGTAGCAGTCTAATTTAAGCTATTTCTAATGCACTCGAAGTGCCGTTCCACCAATCGGGATTACCAAATTCGTATCACGAATTATTGATAACTTGATAAATATGTATACTTAAACGCATGGACATCACAAGCGTCGACGACGCACAGTAATACCGCCGAAGGGACCGCTTCTTCCAAACGGCCGTTCGATATATTATACATATGTGATATACAGAAGCCGTGCGCGCGGCAGAGATAAAATGCATCGCGCCCTGACGCTGCCAGCAGAGCCGGCAGCGTCGACGTTTTCAGGTCAGGTGGTTTCGGCGTTCTTCGGCTTGGTCGAGCCGATCATCTTCCAGTTCTTGTAGAACATCGAATTGATGCGCTCGACGCTGACCGAGACAACCGCGAGCATGCCGGCAATGAGTCTCGGGAACGGGGACGGCCTGATGATGTCCATGAACACGCAGTAGCGGCGGCCGTCATATTCGTTGACCGAACGGTGCAACAGCGTGTCGTCGAAAATGAACTGCGGATTGTCGTACCAGTAGTTCTTGACGTTGCCGCATTCGACGAAGATTTCCGCTTTCACGGGGATCAGGTTGTAGAGGATACGCAGGCTGAGCCGCAGCGGGCCGAAATGCCAGGAAGTCGATTCGCGCTTGCTGAAGACCGAAACGGCGATGGTCTTGATGTATTTGAAATCCTTGTTGAACTCGGCGACGTTGTCGATCCGGTGCTTGCCGTACCACTGGTAGACATACATGCCACGCCGGCCGGCGCCGAAATTGGCGTCGATGTCGGCGATGATCTCATCCTTGCGCGCCTTGAAGATGTCCAGGACCTCATTGACCTCGCGCTGATAATCCTCCGGAAACTGCTCCAGCTTCCACACGCCGGGATTCCGGTAGCAGAGCAGATCGACCAGCAGGTTGAACGGCGACAAGAGCCAGGTGAACAGGCCGTTGCCGAGGAAGTAGCCTGAGAACAGCGCCAGATCCTTCCTGTCGTTGCGCAGCACGTCGATCAGGCCGCAGACGATGAAGATCGTCGTCAGAATGGGGATAAAGTAGAAGCCAAGGGCGAGAAGCGGGATGGCGATGGCGAATTTGCGAAGGGATTTGCGAAGGGCTTTTGTCATTTTTCCACGCGCGGAGCGCGATCCTGTTGCGAATGAGTGTGCCAAATCTCGGCAACGACCACCGCCCGGTCGTGCGCCTTGATAAGGTTTTTTGGGTCGCCGCACAACGCCACGACATCGTGGCCCGGCAGTTGCCTGGTGGAATTTACCAGCCGTCGGTCAATGCACCGCTGGCAAGCTGAGCTCGTCCCATTTCTCCCTGGCCACGGGATCGCCGACCAGGAACTCAAAGCCGATGACGCTTTCGCCGTCCCGCGCGAGCTGGCATTTGAACTTCAGACCATACCAGTTTTTGCGACTGCGGAAAGCCGCGCCGTCCGCGGTGATCGCGGTGCCGCTGATCTTCTCCTCGGCCGTTGCATAAGGCACGACGCGTTCCGGCTCAAAGTCCGCGCGCCATCGCCGGATCTGGTCCATGGCCTCGAGATTGCACAATTGCACCATGCGTTCATCGGAAGCGAAGGTCGCGAGATCTGCGCGCGCCTGCCGGCTGCGCGGATCGGCGAGCGTCTTGGCCGACAGCATTTCGGTCGGCCGAATCATGGTCGGCGCGGTGGATGGTGTAGATCGAGGAGCGCTCGGCGTTGGCGTTGGTGCGGGCGCTTGTGCCTCGGGTGCTGAAGGCGGTGCTGGCGCCGGCGGCGGCCTTGTCGAGGCCTCGAACTGCTGGGGTGTCAGAATGTCGACCGACACCCGTTCCTCGTCCAGCCGCTTCGGCCGCTTTGGCAGCGGCATGAGCGCCAGCATCGCAGCCAGCAGGGCGTGGAGAGCAACCGAGGTTGAGATGCCCCATGGCGAGGCCTCGCTTCGAAGCGTGACGACCGCCGGGCCGCGCAATCCTATTATTCCCGTTCCTTGCGCAGCTTCGCCCAATAGTCGAGCCGCTTCCTGATGTCGCGCTCGAAACCACGCTCAGGCGGATCGTAGAAGGTCTGGCGGCCAATCTTCTCCGGAAAATAGTCCTGGCCCGAAAAGGCGTCAGGCTCATCATGATCGTAGCGATAGCCCGCGCCGTAATCCTCTTCCTTCATCAGCTTGGTCGGCGCGTTGAGGATATGCTTCGGCGGCAGCAGCGAGCCATGCTGCTTGGCTGCCTGCGTGGCCGCCTTGAAGGCGGTGTAGACGGCATTGGATTTGGGCGCGGTGGCGAGATAGACGGTGGCCTCGGCAAAGGCGAGCTCGCCTTCCGGAGAGCCCAGATAGTCGTAGGCGTCCTTGGCGGCATTGGCGACGACCAGCGCCTGCGGATCGGCTAGGCCGATGTCTTCCATCGCCATGCGCACCAGCCGGCGGCCGAGATAGAGCGGGTCCTCGCCGGCGTCGAACATGCGAGCGAGATAGTAGAGTGCCGCGTCGGGATCGGAACCGCGCACCGATTTGTGCAGCGCCGAGATCAGATTGTAGTGGCCGTCCTGGCCCTTGTCGTAGATCGGCGCACGGCGCTGGACGATGCGCCGCAGTCCCTCGGGATCGAATATCTCGCCGGGCTTGGCGGCGCGCCAGACTTCCTCGGCGAGGGTCAGCGATGCGCGGCCGTCGCCGTCGCTCATGCGGATCAGCATGGCGCGGGCCTCGTCGTCGAGCGGCAGCGCCCTGCCCTCCGTCTCCTCCGCCCGCACCATCAGCTTGGCTATGCTCTCCTCGCCGAGCGAATGGAAAACCATGACGCGCGCGCGCGACAACAGCGCCGCGTTGAGCTCGAAGGACGGGTTTTCGGTCGTGGCGCCGACCAGGACGACCGTCCCATCCTCCATGACAGGAAGAAAGGAATCCTGCTGGGCGCGGTTGAAGCGATGGATCTCGTCGACGAAAAGCAGGGTCTGGCGGCCGTTGGCGCGGCGCAGCTTGGCCGTCTCGAACACTTTCTTCAGGTCGGCGACGCCGGAAAACACCGCCGAAATCTGCTCGAACGCAAGGCTGGTCTCGCCGGCGAGCAGCCTTGCCACCGTGGTCTTGCCGGTCCCCGGCGGCCCCCAGAAGATCATCGAGCCGAGTGAGCCCGAGCCGATCAGCCGGGTCAGTGCGCCGTCGGGGCCGGTCAGATGCTCCTGGCCGACGACCTCACCAAGATTTCTCGGCCGCAGCCTGTCGGCCAGCGGCCGCCCGGGCGGCGCCTTTTCCGGTTCATCGACACTGAACAGATCGGCCATGTACTTCTTTTGGTTTGGAGCGCGATCCCTTCAGATCGAACTCAGTAACGCAACACCTGGCGCAGTATCTGCCCGCCGCGTTCGACGGTAAAGCGCCACCAGCGCGTATCCTGCTGGGCTACCTGCGCCAGCGTCGCGGCGGTATCGATGGTGGTGCCGTTGACCTCGCGCACGATGTCGCCCGGCATGAAGCCGAAATCGGCGGCCGGCGAATCGCGGTTGATATCGATCACCGTCACGCCCTTGAGATCGGTGCGCAGGCCAAGCTTCTGGGCAAGGCGCGGCGACAGTTCCGCAACCTTGGCGCCCGAGAACGGGCTGCGGCCATGCAACGTCACTTCCGAGGCTTTCGCACCTTCCGGCGCGCGCTCCAGAGCGATGTCCATGGCTGCTTGCTGGCCCTTGGTCAGGATCGCGAAATTCGCCTTGGTACCGATCGACAGCGTCGCCATGCGATAGTCCAGCGCCTCGATGGTCTCGACCGGCTTGCCGTTGATCTGCAGCACGACATCGCCCGCTTTCAGCCCGGCCTTTCCGGCAGGACCGGCGGCATCGACCGAAGACACCAACGCACCGGTTGGCTTTTCCATGCCGAGCGATTCGGCGATCTGCGGCGTTACCGCCTCGAACTCGGCGCCGATATAGGGGCGTTCGAAGAAATCGAGGCCGGCCTTGGCGGCATCGGCGAAAGCCCGAACCATGTTGGCGGGAATGGCAAAGCCGATGCCGATCGAGCCGCCGCTGCGGCTGTAGATGGCGGTGTTGATGCCGACCAGCTGGCCGCCCATGTTGATCAGCGCGCCGCCGGAATTGCCGGGATTGATCGCCGCGTCGGTCTGGATGAAATAGCCCGAATCCGAGACGCCGATATGGCTGCGGGCAAGCGCCGAGACGATGCCGCTGGTGGTGGTCTGGCCGACGCCGAAGGGGTTGCCGATGGCCAGCACTAGGTCGCCGACCTCAAGCGCGTCGGAATCACCAATGGCGATGACGGGGAACGGCTTGTCGGATTCGATCTTGAGCACTGCAAGATCGAGCGTCTCGTCCTTGAGCATCACCTTGCTGGTGAATTCGCGCCCGTCGGCGGTCGCCACCTTGACCTCGTCGGCATCCTTGATGACATGGAAATTGGTGACGATGACACCGCTCGGATCGACAAGCACGCCCGAGCCGAGCGAGGACTGCGCGCGCGGCTGGGCACGGCCGAAAAACTCCTCGAAGAACGGATCGCCTTCAAAAGGCGATGTGACCTTGGCCGTCTGCGAGGCATAGACATTGACCACGGCCGGCGCCGTCTGCTTGACCAGGGGCGCGAACGAAAGCTGCACCTCCTCGCGGCCGAACGGCACGCGCTTGTCAGGCCCCGAGGTGGCGTTCTCGCCTTCGACGCCATGCAACAGATCGGTCAACACATCGGATAGACCGGGATCGGCGGGCTTTGCGGCGTCTTCTGCCAGCGCCTGCCGGACTGCCGGTGCGGCTGCGAACACCATGAAGGCGCAGAGCAGAACAAGGGACAGTCTTTTGGCGCGCATTCGCGAATCCTCCAAGGCAAGTTCGGGCGCATTGTCCCGACGATTGTGCAAAATGAAAGGCTAAGCCGCTGAAATCCGATTATTTTCGCGCCGGCAGATCGTTTAGGTCACGCCTCGGCGCGCGCAGAACATGAAAAAGGGGCCCGCAGGCCCCTTCAATTCATTCCGGAAAGACGTGGCGTTATGCGGCCGCGGCTTCCGTGTCGGTGCCTTCGGCTTCGAGGCGAGCGCGGTCGGCGGCGCCCTTGGCATCCGTGTCGCGATCGACGAACTCGATGACGGCCATCGCGGCGTTGTCGCCGTGACGGAAGCCTGCCTTCATGATGCGCAGATAGCCACCGTTGCGGTTGGCGTAGCGCGGGGCAATGGTGTCGAACAGGCGCTTGACGACGCCTTCATTGCCGATCTGCGCGATCACCTGGCGGCGGGCGTGCAGGTCGCCGCGCTTGCCGAGCGTCACCAGCTTCTCGACGATCGGACGCAGGTCCTTCGCCTTCGGCAGGGTGGTGACGATCTGCTCGTGCTCGAGCAGCGACACGGCGAGGTTGGCGAACATCGACTTGCGATGGCTAATGCTTCGGGCGAAGCGACGGCCTTTGAAACCGTGGCGCATGGCTCAATTCCTTCTTCAGTTGTTCAAGAGGCCACGGCCTCTGATGGTTTTCCGCATGACCGTCGGATCGAGCGGCCCACGCCGCCGATCCTTGGAATTCATGCTCAATATTGATCTTCGTAACGCTTGGCGAGGTCTTCGATGTTTTCCGGCGGCCAGTCCGGCACTTCCATGCCGAGGTGCAGGCCCATCGCCGCGAGCACTTCCTTGATCTCGTTCAGCGACTTGCGGCCGAAGTTCGGGGTGCGCAGCATCTCGGCTTCGGTCTTCTGGATGAGATCGCCGATGTAGACGATGTTGTCGTTCTTCAGGCAGTTGGCCGAGCGCACCGAAAGCTCGAGTTCGTCGACCTTCTTGAGCAGCGCCGGGTTGAAGGCGAGCTCGGTGACGGCTTCGGCGGCGACTTCCTTCTGCGGCTCGTCGAAGTTGACGAACAGGCCAAGCTGGTCCTGCAGGATGCGAGCGGCGAAAGCCACCGCGTCCTCGCCCGAGATCGAACCGTCGGTCTCGATGGTCATGGTCAGCTTGTCATAGTCGAGAACCTGGCCCTCGCGGGTGTTCTCGACCTTGTAGGAGACCTTCTTGACCGGCGAATAGAGGCTGTCGACCGGGATCAGGCCGATCGGCGCGTCCTCGGCGCGGTTGCGCTCCGCCGGCACGTAGCCCTTGCCGGTGTCGACGGTGAATTCCATGCGGATTTCAGCGCCTTCGTCCAGCGTGCAGATGACGTGATCGGGGTTGAGGATCTCGACATCGCCAACCGTCTGGATGTCGCCGGCGAGAACCGCACCCGGTCCCTGCTTGCGCACGACCATGCGCTTGGGGCCATCGCCTTCCATGCGGATGGCGATTTCCTTGATATTCAAGACGATGTCGGTCACGTCCTCGCGCACGCCGGCGATGGACGAGAATTCATGCAGAACGCCGTCGATCTGCACGGCGGTCACGGCCGCACCGCGCAGCGAAGACAGAAGCACGCGGCGCAGCGCGTTGCCGAGGGTGAGACCAAAGCCACGCTCGAGCGGCTCGGCGACCAGCGTGGTCAGCGTCTTCTTCTTCGACGAGAACTCGATCTTGTTCGGCTTGATCAGTTCCTGCCAATTTTTCTGGATCATGATGCTTTCCTTCCGTTGACCCGCCACCATCCAATCGTGGCGGGCGACCTGGAATACCGCGGAGGAACGCCCCTGTGAGCGTTCGCGCGGCGTTCGGTAATTTCTTAGACGCGGCGCTTCTTGCGCGGGCGGCAGCCATTGTGCGGGATCGGCGTCACATCACGGATCGAGGTGATGGTGAAGCCCGCCGCCTGCAGGGCGCGCAGCGCCGATTCACGACCGGAGCCTGGTCCGCAGACCTCGACTTCGAGCATGCGCATGCCATGTTCCTGGGCCTTCTTGGCGACGTCCTCGGCAGCCATCTGGGCGGCAAACGGGGTCGACTTGCGCGAACCCTTGAAGCCCTGGGCACCAGCCGACGACCAGGCAATCGAATTGCCCTGCGCGTCGGTGATGGTGATCATCGTGTTGTTGAAGGTCGAATTGACGTGGGCAACGCCCGACGAGATATTCTTGCGTTCGCGACGGCGAACACGAGCGGCTTCCTTGGCCATGGTATTCCTTTCAGTTGATCTCTACACCGCCGTAATGCCAGCGGCTCCACCTGGAAAGCGAGTAGTGAATTGGTGAGTAGTGACGAGGCGCAGGCGTTGACGCTGCTTCTCACTACTCACCACCGACTACTCGCTTCAAATTACTTCTTCTTGCCGGCGATCGACTTGGCCGGACCCTTGCGGGTGCGTGCATTGGTGTGCGTACGCTGGCCGCGGACCGGCAGCGAGCGACGGTGACGCAGGCCGCGGTAGCAGCCGAGGTCCATGAGACGCTTGATGTTCATCGACACTTCGCGGCGCAGGTCGCCTTCGACCTGATAGTCACGGTCGATGGTCTCGCGGATCTGCAAGACTTCCGCGTCGGTCAGCTGGTTGACGCGACGCTCGGCCGGGATGCCGACCTTGTCGACGATCTCCTGGGCGAACTTCTTGCCAATTCCGTGAATGTACTGAAGCGCGATGACGACGCGCTTGTTGGTCGGAATGTTGACGCCGGCTATACGAGCCATGTTCTTTCCTTCTCCATGTGGGCCGACCAACCTTTCAAACAAGGCAGGCCTGGCGCTGTCAAAGTTGCCCCGCGTCCGGTGGAGGCCGGCCCTTGCGGGAGTTTCCAGTTCAAAGCGACTGCCTTGCCCTTGCGGACAAGCAAAGTTCGCACCTGATAGGAAGACGGGCCGCCATACCGCAGCGGGCCGCCCCCGTCAAGCCTAATCTTTAGATTCCCTTACAGCGCCTCGGCGGCCGCCATGAGCAGGGCCTCGATCTCGGCGGTCACCGCGTCGATGCTGGCCATGCCGTCGACCGTCTTGAGCTTGCCTTTGGCATAATAATAGCCGGTCAGCGGAGCGGTCTTCTTGTAGTACTCCCGCAGGCGTTCCTCGAACACCGCGGGATTGTCATCCTTGCGCACCGGTTGCCCGGCGGCCTTGGCGTCCTCGGCGCGCTTGACGATGCGGCCGACCAGGGCCCTGTCGTCGACGACCAGTTCGATGACCGTGTCGAGACCGATGCCACGCTGCGAAAGCATCGATTCAACCGCATCGGCCTGCACCAGTGTGCGCGGGTAGCCGTCGAGGATGAATCCCTTGGCGCAGTCGGCCTGGTCGATCCGCTCGGCGACGATGGCGTTGACGATGGCGTCGGACACCAGTTCACCGGCATCCATCACCGCCTTGGCACGCTTGCCGACTTCCGAACCGGCCTGGACGGCGGCACGCAGCATGTCTCCCGTCGAGAGCTGGGGTATGCCGTGTTTGTCTACCAGTCTTTGTGCTTGTGTCCCCTTGCCCGCCCCTGGCGGCCCAAGCAAAATCAACCTCATCTGGCTTTCTTCCCCCCGCGCAGCTTCGACTTCTTGATCAGGCCTTCATACTGGTGCGCGATCAGGTGGCCCTGAATCTGCGCAACCGTATCGAGCGTGACACTGACCACGATCAGAAGCGATGTGCCACCAAGGTAGAATGGTACGCCAGTCGCCGAGATCAGGAACTCCGGCAGCAGGCACACCAGCACCAGATAGATGGCGCCGACGACGGTGATGCGGGTGAGAACGTAATCGATGTAATCGGCGGTGCGCTCGCCCGGACGATAGCCCGGGATGAAGCCCGAATGCTTCTTGAGCTGATCGGCGGTGTCCTTCGGGTTGAAGACAATCGCTGTGTAGAAGAAGGCGAAGAACACGATCATCGCCGCGTAGAACGCCATGTAGAGCGGCTGGCCATGGCCGAGCGAGGCCAGGATGGTGCTCGCCCAGGCGGGCATGTTTGTGGTCTGCGAGAAGCCGGCGACTGTGGCCGGCAGCAGGAGCAGCGACGAAGCGAAGATCGGCGGGATGACGCCCGACGTGTTGAGCTTCAGCGGCAGATGCGAGGTGTCGCCCTGGAACATGCGGTTGCCGACCTGGCGCTTCGGATACTGGATCAGCAGGCGGCGCTGCGCGCGCTCGAAGAACACGATGAGCGCAATGACGACGATGGCCAGGACGATGATCGCCAGGATGAGGCCGGTCGACAGGGCGCCGGTGCGGCCAAGCTCCAGCGTGCCGGAAATGGCGCGCGGCAGGCCGGCGACAATCCCGGAGAATATGATCAGCGAAATGCCGTTGCCGATGCCGCGGGCGGTGATCTGCTCACCGAGCCACATCAGGAACATGGTGCCACCGACCAGCGTGACGACGGTCGAGATGCGGAAGAACATGCCGGGATCATTGACGATGCCGTTCCCGTTCTCAAGCCCCACCGAAATGCCATAGGCCTGCACGAGTGCCAAAAGCACGGTGCCGTAGCGCGTGTACTGGTTGATGACCTTGCGGCCCTGTTCGCCTTCCTTCTTCAGCGCTTCCAGCGACGGGATGACCGAGGTCATCAGCTGCATGATGATGGAGGCGGAGATGTAAGGCATGATGCCAAGCGCGAAGATCGCCATGCGCTGCACGGCGCCGCCGGCGAACATGTTGAACATGCCAAGCACGCCCTTGCTCTGCGAGGAGAAGGCCTGGGCGAAGGCGTCGGGGTTGATTCCGGGAAGCGGAATGTAGGTGCCGAGGCGGTAGACGAGCAACGCGCCAATGGTGAACCAGATGCGTTTCTTCAGGTCCTCTGCCTTGGCGAAGGCCGAGAAATTCAGATTCGAGGCTAGTTGTTCAGCAGCCGAAGCCATGCCTGATTCTCCGCTTGGTAACGCTTGATGGCCCGTGAGGTCAGGCGGTGCGTTTCACCGAAGCTCACGAGATAAGCTCCGGGCTCTAAACATGCAAGCGGCCGCGTTGACGCGGCCGCTTAATTGAGCAGATCAAAGCGCAATCGTGAGCAAAAACGGGATCCCACTCTTGCCGATCGCGCTTCAAATTGCCGTTACTCGGCAGCTGCCTTTTCCGGCAACTTGACCGAGCCGCCGGCCTTTTCGATCTTCTCGATCGCCGCCTTGGACGCGCCGGCGACGTCGAAGGCAAGCTTGGCCTTCAGTTCACCATCGGACAATACGCGCACGCCATCCTTGACGCGGCGGATGACGCCGGCGGCGACAAGCGCCTCTGCCGTCACGGTTGCCTTGGCGTCGAGCTTCTTGGCGTCGACGGCTTCCTGGATACGGGCCAGCGACACGACGACGAAGCTCTTGGCGAAGATGTTGTTGAAGCCACGCTTCGGCAGGCGCCGGTAGAGCGGCATCTGGCCACCCTCGAAGCCGTTGACGGCGACGCCGGAGCGCGCCTTCTGACCCTTGACGCCGCGACCGGCGGTCTTGCCTGAGCCGGAACCGATGCCGCGGCCGAGACGCTTCTTGGAATGCGTCGCGCCGTCCTTGTCACGCAGATCGTTGAGTTTCATCTGAGTTCTCCTGCGCTTTGGCTCAGCCCTCGTCCACGACGCGGACGAGATGCTGAACGGCGGCGATCATGCCGCGCACGGAAGGCGTATCTTCCAGCGTGCGCTGCTTGTGCATCTTGTTGAGGCCGAGGCCGACCAGCGTCGCGCGCTGCTCCTTCGGACGGCGGATCGGCGAACCGATCTGCTCAACGGTGATGGTCTTGGTTGCTTTCTTGGCCATGGTCAAAATCCCTGGTCAGATCGACTATTCTTCAGCCGCAACGGCGGTGCCGCGGCGGGCCTGAAGGGTCGAATACTTGATGCCGCGAGCGGCAGCCACATCCTTGGGATGCATCTGGCTCTTCAGCGCGTCGAACGTGGCGCGAACCATGTTGTAGGGGTTCGACGAACCCATCGACTTGGCGACCACGTCATGCATGCCGAGCGTCTCGAAAACGGCGCGCATCGGGCCGCCGGCGATGATGCCGGTACCCTGCTTGGCGGCGCGCAGCAGAACGCGTCCGGCGCCCCAGCGTCCCTCGACGTCGTGATGCAACGTACGGCCCGAGCGCAGCGGCACGAAGATCATGTCGCGCTTGGCCGATTCGGTTGCCTTGCGGATGGCTTCCGGCACTTCGCGTGCCTTGCCGTGACCAAAGCCGACGCGGCCTTTCTGGTCGCCGACAACGACGAGTGCGGCGAAGCCGAAGCGACGGCCACCCTTGACGACCTTGGCGACGCGATTGATGTGGACCAGCTTGTCCACCATGCCGTCGTCGCGCTCTTCGCGCTCGCGGCCGCGGCCGCCTTCCCTACGTTCCTGTGCCATATCCTGTTCCTTGTTCTTTTCCGGAAGCACGGGTTGCTGATTGCCGGCGCCGCTTTGGGTCGCCGACGGTGAAAGATTAGAAGCTCAGGCCGCCTTCGCGGGCAGCTTCAGCCAGCGCCTTGACGCGGCCGTGATAGATGTACGGGCCACGGTCGAAGACGACTTCCTTGACGCCGGCCTTGGTGGCGCGCTCGGCGATCAGCTTGCCGATCGCGGCGGCGGCTGCGGTGTCGGCGCCGGTCTTGAGCGAACCCTTGAGGTCCTTCTCGAGCGTCGAAGCGGCGGCGATGGTGTGGCCCTTGGCGTCGTCGATCACCTGGACGTAGATGTTCTTCGAGGTGCGGTGAACCGACAGACGCGGACGCTCGCCGGCGACCTTCCTGATCTGCCGGCGAACGCGCTGCGCACGGCGCTGCGTGGATTCCTTGGTACCCATGATGGTCTTCCTTGCCTTCAAAAAACGGGGGCCGCCCTGTGCGGTAGGCGAAAGCGCCTCCCGCGGCCGCTCCCCGCGGCGTTACACTTCCTTGGCTTGGTCCTTTCCGAAAAGCCTGCGACTTTTCAGGACCAGGTCCACTACTTCTTCTTGCCTTCCTTGCGGACGATCTTCTCGCCAGCATAGCGAACGCCCTTGCCCTTGTAGGGCTCCGGACCGCGATATTCGCGGATCTCGGCGGCGACCTGGCCAACCTGCTGCTTGTCGATGCCGGTCACGGTGATTTCCGTCGGCTTCGGCACAGCGATGGTGACACCGGCCGGCGTCTCATAGACGACGTCATGGCTGAAGCCAAGAGCCAGCTGCAGGTTCTTGCCCTGCATGGCGGCGCGATAGCCGACGCCGGTGATCTCGAGCTTCTTCTCGAAGCCGTCCTTGACGCCATGCAGGATGTTGACGATCTGCGTGCGCGACATGCCCCACTTGGAGCGGGCGGTCTTGGTCTGGTCGCGCGGCTGGACAGCGATCTCGCTGCCTTCCATCTTGACCAGGACTTCGTCGTTCACCACGAACTTCAGCTCGCCCTTGGGGCCCTTCGCCGTCACGGTCTGGCCGTTGACGGTCGCGGTCACGCCCTGCGGCAGCGAAACGGGTTTCTTTCCAATACGAGACATTTTGTTGTCCTCGTCACTTCTCTTGTTTCAGGTCTCTGTCTTCGGAACGATCCGAAGACCGGATTCCAATTTGCGGTCGCTGCCAGATCAGAAGATCTGGCAGAGGATCTCGCCGCCGACGTTCTGTTCGCGGGCTTCGTGATCGGCCATCACGCCCTTCGGCGTCGAAAGGATGGCGATGCCGAGGCCGTTGGCGACGTGCGGGATCGACTTGGCCGAGACGTAAACGCGGCGGCCCGGCTTCGAGACGCGGGCGATTTCGCGCACGACCGGCGCGCCGTCGAAATACTTCAGCTCGATTTCGATCTCGGACTTGCCGTTATCGAAGTCGGTCTGGCTGTAGTCGCGTATATAGCCTTCAGCCTTCAGCACGTCGAGGACGCGGGTGCGCAGACGCGAGGCCGGCGTCGAGACGCTCGACTTCTTGCGGCCGTAGGCGTTGCGGATGCGGGTCAGCATATCGCCGAGAGGATCGCTCAATGACATGTTATGTCCTCCTTACCAGCTCGACTTGACCAGGCCCGGGATCTGGCCGTTGTTGCCGAGATCACGAAGCGCGATGCGCGATACTTTGAGCTTGCGATAGTAGGCACGCGGACGGCCGGTGACTTCGCAGCGGTTGCGGATGCGGATCTTGGCCGAGTTGCGCGGCAGGGCAGCAAGCTTGAGCTGAGCGCGGAAGCGCTCCTCCATCGGCTTGGACTGATCCATGATGATCGCCTTCAGGGCGGCGCGCTTGGGACCGTACTGGTCGGCAAGCTTGCGGCGCCTGTTGTTCTTCTCGACTGAGCTGGTCTTTGCCATTTCAGATTTTTCCTTTTCTCGCTGCCGTTACTGGCGGAAGGGGAAGTTGAAAGCCTTGAGCAATGCCCTGGCTTCGTCGTCCGTCTTCGCAGTCGTACAAACGATGACGTCCATGCCCCAGATCTGATCAACCTTGTCGTAGTTGATCTCCGGGAACACGATGTGCTCCTTGATGCCCATGGCGTAATTGCCACGGCCATCGAAGCTCTTGGGGTTCAGTCCGCGGAAGTCGCGGACGCGCGGCAGCGCGATGTTCACGAGGCGGTCGAGGAACTCGTACATGCGTTCCTTGCGCAGCGTGACCTTGGCGCCGATCGGCATGTTCTCGCGGACCTTGAAGCCGGCGATCGAATTGCGGGCGCGGGTGACGACGGCCTTCTGGCCGGCGATCAGCGCCAGGTCTTCGGCCGCGACCGAGGGCTTCTTCGAATCGGCGGTCGCTTCGCCGACACCCATGTTCAGGACGATCTTGTCGAGGCGCGGAACCTGCATGTCGTTGTCGTAGCCGAACTGCTCCTGCAGCGCCTTGCGGATGGTCTCGTTGTAGACCTGCTTCAGACGCGGCGTGTTGGTGGCAGTCGCCTGCTTGCTTTGAGCCTTAGCCATTGATGACTTCTCCCGAGCGCTTGGCGACGCGCACCTTCTTGCCGTCCTTCTGGAAGATGAAACCGACGCGGGTCGGCTTGCCATCCTTGGGGTCGGCCAGCGCGATGTTCGACAGCTGGATCGGCGCTTCCTTGGTGATGATCCCGCCCTCTTGGGACTGGGTCTGCTTCTGGTGACGACGGATCATGTTGACGCCGCGCACCAGCGCGGTGTCATCCTTCGGCTGAACCGAGAGGACTTCGCCCGAACGGCCCTTGTCCTTGCCGGCCAGCACGACGACCTTGTCGCCTTTTCTAATCTTTTGCATTGGTCCGGCTCCTTACAGCACTTCAGGCGCGAGCGAGATGATCTTCATGTGGTTCTTGGCGCGGAGTTCGCGCGGAACCGGTCCGAAGATACGCGTGCCGATCGGCTCTTTCTTGTTGTCGACGAGAACGGCCGCGTTCTTGTCGAAACGGATCACGCTGCCGTCCGGGCGGCGGATGTCCTTGGCCGTGCGTACCACGACCGCCTTCATCACATCGCCCTTCTTAACGCGGCCGCGCGGAATGGCTTCCTTGATGGACACCACGATGATGTCGCCCACGGAAGCGTATTTCCGCTTCGAGCCGCCCAGCACCTTGATGCACATGACACGACGCGCGCCGGAATTATCCGCCACGTCGAGGTTTGTTTGCATCTGAATCATGACTGGCCGCCTTCTTCTTTTCTAACGGGACGGGCTCGAAGCCCCTCCCCGGTCTGTCCAAAATTCGTTGTTTACGCCCAGAGGTCAGGCTTGGTCCGAAGACACGACGATCCAGCGCTTGTCCTTGGAAATCGGCTTCGATTCCTGGATGAACACCTGATCGCCAACCTTGTGGGCGTTGTTCTCGTCGTGCGCCTTGTACTTCTTGGTCATGCGCACGGTCTTCTTCATCACGGGATGCGTGAAGCGCCGTTCGACCTTGACGACAACCGTCTTCTCGTTCTTGTCGCTGACGACGGTGCCCTGCAGAATGCGCTTTGGCATGGTTTTCGTCCTTAAGCCTTCTTGGCCGCGGACTTTTCCGCAGCGATGGTCTTGATACGCGCAATGTCCTTACGAACCTGCCTCACGCGCGCGGTCTTCTCGAGCTGGCCGGTGGCCTTCTGGAAGCGCAGGTTGAACTGCTCCTTCTTCAGGCTGGCCAAGTCGTCGGTCAGCTGGTCCTGGGTCTTGGTCCGGATGTCTTCGGCTTTCATGATCAGCCCGTCCTTATTCTGCGATGCGCTGTACGAAGCGCGTCCTGACCGAGAGCTTGGCCGCGCCGAGACGCAGCGCCTCACGGGCGGTTTCTTCACTGACGCCGTCGATCTCGAACATGATGCGGCCCGGCTTGACGCGCGCCGCCCAGTAGTCGACGGCACCCTTGCCCTTGCCCATGCGGACTTCGGTCGGCTTCGACGTGACCGGCAGATCCGGGAAAATACGGATCCAGACACGGCCAGCACGCTTCATTTCACGAGTGATCGCGCGGCGGGCCGCCTCGATCTCACGCGCGGTGACGCGGTTCGGCTCAAGCGCCTTCAGCCCGAAACCACCGAAATCCAGGTTGGTGCCGCCCTTTGCGGTACCATGGATACGGCCCTTGAACTGCTTGCGGAACTTTGTGCGCTTTGGCTGCAGCATCGTTCTAACTCCAAATTCCTAAATGTCTCAGGCGTTTTCGCGACGACGACCGCGTTCGCGATCACCACCACCGCCATGCGCAGCATCACCCTCGGTCGCGCGACGTTCCGAAGCCATCGGGTCGTGCTCGAGGATCTCGCCCTTGAATACCCAGACCTTGACGCCGCAGATGCCGTACGCCGTATGCGCTTCGGCCGTGCCGTAGTCGACATCGGCGCGCAGCGTGTGCAGCGGCACGCGACCTTCGCGGTACCACTCCATGCGGGCGATTTCGGCGCCGCCGAGACGGCCCGAGCAGTTGATGCGGATGCCTTCGGCACCGAGGCGCATCGCCGACTGCACGGCGCGCTTCATGGCGCGGCGGAACGCGATGCGGCGCTCGAGCTGCTGGGCGATCGACTGGGCGACCAGGGTCGCGTCGATTTCCGGCTTGCGCACTTCGACGATGTTGAGGTGCGTCTCGGACTTCGTCATCTCCATCAGCTTCTTGCGAAGCTTCTCGATGTCGGCGCCCTTCTTGCCGATGATCAGACCCGGGCGCGCGGCATGGATGGTGACGCGGCACTTCTTGTGCGGGCGCTCGATCACGACCTTGGAGATCGCGGCCTGCTTGAGTTCCTTCTCAAGATACTTGCGGATCTTGATGTCCTCATGCAGCAGCTTGCCGTACTCGCCGGTGTTCGCGAACCAGCGCGAATCCCAGGTGCGGTTGATGCCGAGGCGAAGACCGATCGGATTGACTTTCTGGCCCATTATGCGGCCTCCCCTTTTTCTTCGACTTCACGAACGACGATCGTGAGGTGCGAGAACGGCTTCTCGATGCGGCTGGCGCGACCACGGCCACGAGCGTGGAACCGCTTCATGACGATCGACTTGCCGACATAGGCTTCCGCCACGATCAGCGCATCGACGTCGAGGTCGTGGTTGTTTTCCGCGTTGGCAATCGCCGATTCCAGCGTCTTCTTGACCGTGCCGGAAATCCGCTTGGCCGAGAATTCGAGATCGGAAAGCGCTGTCGCGACCTTCTTGCCGCGGATCAGCGCGGCAACGAGGTTCAGCTTCTGCGGGCTGATACGGATCGTGCGCAACACGGCGCGCGCTTCGTTGTCAGCAAGCCTGCGCGGAGCTTTGGCCTTGCCCATGATTATTTCCTCTTCGCCTTCTTATCCGCGCCGTGACCGTAATAGGTCCGCGTCGGAGCGAATTCACCGAACTTATGACCGACCATGTCCTCGTTCACCGAGACGGGAACATGCTTCTGGCCGTTGTAGACACCGAAGGTGAAGCCGACGAACTGCGGCAGGATGGTGGAGCGACGGCTCCACATCTTGATCACCTCATTGCGACCACCTTCACGAACCTTGTCCACCTTCTTGAGAAGGTAGCCGTCGATGAAGGGGCCTTTCCAAATAGAACGAGTCACTTGGCGTTACCTCTTCTTAGCTCTTGCGCTGATGGCGCGAGCGCAGGATGAACTTGTCGGTCGCCTTGTTGGACCGCGTCTTCTTGCCCTTGGTCGGCTTTCCCCACGGGCTGACCGGATGACGGCCACCGGAGGTGCGGCCTTCACCACCGCCGTGCGGATGGTCGACCGGGTTCATGGTCACGCCGCGATTGTGCGGACGCTTGCCGCGCCAAACCGTGCGGCCGGCCTTGCCGTCGTTGATGTTGCCGTGGTCGGGGTTCGACACGGCACCGACGGTGGCCATGCAGGAGCCGTGAACGACACGCTGCTCGCCCGAGTTGAGGCGCAGGATCGCCATACCCTGGTCGCGACCGACGAGCTGGGCGTAACCGCCGGCCGAACGGGCGACCTGGGCGCCCTTGCCCGGCTTCAGCTCGATGTTGTGGACGATCGTGCCGACCGGCATCGAGGCCAGCGGCATCGCATTGCCCGGCTTCACGTCGACCGCTTCGCCAGCCACGATCTTGTCGCCGGCGGCAAGGCGCTGCGGGGCGATGATGTAGGATAGCTCACCATCGTCGTACTTGATCAGCGCGATGAAGGCGGTGCGGTTCGGATCGTATTCAATGCGCTCGACCGTGCCGACGACGTCGAACTTGCGGCGCTTGAAGTCGATGATGCGGTACGAACGCTTGTGACCACCGCCGATGAAGCGGGCGGTGATGCGGCCGTAATTGTTGCGGCCGCCCGACTTGGTCAGGCCCTCGGTCAGACCCTTGACGGGCTTGCCCTTGTAGAGGCCCGAGCGGTCGACGATGACCAGCTGGCGGGTGCTCGGCGTTACCGGGTTGAATTTTTTCAGTGCCATTGTTCTGTCCTCGCGGCCTTGCTCAGAGACCCGTCGCGACGTCGATCGACTGGCCGTCGGCCAGCGTCACAATCGCCTTCTTGACGTCGCTCTGGCGGCCGATCGTGCCGCGGAAGCGCTTGATCTTGCCCTTGCGGACAAGCGTGTTCACGGCCATCACCTTGACGCCGAACAGCGCTTCGACGGCGGCCTTGATTTCCGGCTTCGACGCCTTCTTGGCGACGTTGAAGACGACCTGGTTCTGCTCGGAAGCCATGGTCGACTTTTCGGTGATCGCCGGGCTGACGATCACGTCGTAGTGACGAAGGTCGGTCATTTAAAGCGCTCCTCGAGAGCCTCGACGGCGGCCTTGGAAAGGACCAGCGTGCCGCGGCGCAGAATGTCGTAGACGTTGATGCCCTGGATGGGCAGCACGTCGATGTTGGGAATGTTGGTCGCGGCCAGCTTGAAGTTCTTGTCAAGCTCGGCGCCACCGATCACCAGGGCGTTGCTCAGGCCCAGCGTCGCGAAATTCGCGATCAGCGCCTTGGTCTTGGCCTCGGTCAACTTCAGCTCGTCGATGACGATGATCGACGCGCTCTTGGCCTTGGCCGAGAGAGCGTGCTTCAAGCCCAGGGCGCGCACCTTCTTCGGCAGATCGTGCTCGTGGCTGCGAACGACCGGGCCGTGGGCCTTGCCGCCGCCGCGGAACTGCGGAGCGCGTGCCGAATGGTGACGGGCGCGGCCCGTACCCTTCTGCTTGTACATCTTGGCGCCGGTGCGCGCGATTTCGGCGCGGCCCTTGGCCTTGTGCGTGCCCTGCTGCTTCTTGGCAAGCTGCCAGCGCACGACGCGCTGCAGGATGTCCTCGCGCGGATCAAGGCCGAAAATCTCCTCGGAGAGTTTCACCTTGCCGGCGTCCTTGCCGCCAAGCGTTGTGATCTTGAGATCCATTATTCCGCTCCCTCTGTGGCCGGAGCCTCGTTCTTAGCAGCACTTCCTGCTGCAACTGGGCGGATCGCGGCGGGCTTCGGCGCATTGGCCGGCAGTGCCACCTTGGCCGCATCGCGGACCAGGATCCAGGCGCCCTTCGACCCGGGAACCGCTCCGCGGATCAGGATCAGGCCGCGGTCGGCATCGGTCGAGACGATCTCGACATTCTGCGTCGTCACGCGGGTGTCGCCCATGTGGCCGGCCATCTTCTTGCCCTTGAACACCTTGCCGGGGTCCTGGCGCTGGCCGGTCGAACCGTGCGTACGGTGCGAGACCGAGTTACCGTGCGTTGCGCGACCACCACCCATGTGGTGACGCTTGATGACGCCCTGGAAACCCTTGCCGATCGTCGTGCCCGTCACATCGACCTTCTGGCCGGCGACGAAGTGCTCGACGGTGATCTCGGCGCCGACATCGATCATGTTGTCGGCCGAGACGCGGAACTCGGCAACCTTCGCCTTCGGCTCGACGGAAGCGGTCGCGAAATGGCCGCGCATCGCCTTCGACGTGTTCTTCACCTTGGCGAGGCCAACGCCGAGCTGAACGGCGGTGTAGCCATTCTTCTCCTGCGTGCGCTGCGCCACGACCTGGCAGTTCTCCATCTGGAGAACGGTGACGGGAACATGTTCCCCGGCATCGTTATAGATGCGGGTCATTCCCACCTTCTTTGCAATCACACCTGAACGCATCGGTTCAATTCCTTTAGAGTTCCGGGCCAGGGGCACCGCCCCTTACCGCGCTCTCATTCCCTTAGAGCTTGATCTCGACGTCGACGCCGGCGGCCAGATCGAGCTTCATCAAAGCATCGACGGTCTGCGGGGTCGGATCGACGATGTCGAGCAGACGCTTGTGCGTGCGCATCTCGAACTGCTCGCGGCTCTTCTTGTCGACGTGGGGCGACCGGTTCACCGTGAACTTTTCGATCCGCGTCGGCAGCGGAATGGGGCCGCGGACGTTTGCGCCGGTGCGCTTGGCCGTCGACACGATTTCCTTCGTCGAGGCGTCGAGCACGCGGTGATCAAACGCCTTCAGGCGGATGCGGATATTCTGTCCGTTCATGCGTCACTTCCTTGTTCTGGCGCGGCGCGGGCAACTTCCGCGCCCGCGACAGATCGGTTTAAGTCCAAATTACTCTTTGATGGTGACGACGATGCCGGCACCGACGGTGCGGCCGCCTTCACGGATGGCGAAGCGCAGCTTCTCTTCCATGGCGATCGGCACGATCAGCTCGACATCGACCGTGATGTTGTCGCCAGGCATCA
>NZ_NSFV01000009.1 GCF_002295115.1 Mesorhizobium sp. WSM4311
GGGTAGGGAATAGGCAGTAGGCAGTAGGCAGTAGGTTGGTGTTTGCCGCTCAATCTTTCTCCCTACTGCCTACTGCCTATTCCATACTGCCTGCACTAAATTCCTTCGCCGGCAAGCTCTTCCGAAAGCGTGGCGACCTGGTCCTGGGCGCTGCGCATCATCGGATAGATGGCCAGCACCTTCTGCCAGGCTTCGAGCGCCGACTGCTTGTGGCCGGTCAGCGCCATGATCTGCGCCAGGCCCGACAGCGCGCCGAAATGGCGCGGCTCGAGTTGCAGCGTGTGATCGATGTCGGACATCGACTTGCCGTAGTTTTTCATCATGAAATGCACCGTGGCGCGCCGGTTCCAGCCTTCGGAATAGGTCGGCTGCAAGGTCACAACCTGATCAAGCAAATCGAGCGCGACGTCGAATTTCTGGTTGTCCATCGCCTTTTGCGACCACAGCATCATCAAGTCGACCGAGGCGCTGCCGGACTGGAACCATTCGCTCCAGATGTTGCCGGCGATGCGTTCGGCGGCCTTTTCGTTGCGTTCGCGCTTGAGGTCGGAAAACAGCTTGTCGAGCCGGGCCTGTTTCGTCATCGGCGCGGCAGGAGCCTCCGGGGCAGCCGGCGCCGCCGGCTGATCGTCCGCGGCGCTGGCCGGCAAGCTTGTGACGCCGGAAACAAGCAGGGCTGTCAAAAATGCAAAAAGAATCCGCATCGCCCGATCCTAGTCCCGGGCGGCGGAACAGCAAAGTGATTTTAGCGTGAGAAGGTCGGCAGACCGACAAGCATCAAGGGGCGGAGGCGAAAAGCCTCCGGCCGAAAGCTCAGCCCTGGCGCGCCTTGTAGCGCGGGGCGGTCTTGTTGATGATGTAAACGCGGCCCTTGCGGCGAACCAGCTGGTTGTCGCGGTGACGCGCCTTCAGCGCCTTGAGCGAATTCTTGATCTTCATGGTCTTGCCTGTCGGTGTGGACCCGGTTCCGGGTCGAAATTTTAAGGCGCGCCAGAAGACGCGCCTTTTCAACGGTGGGTGGCTCATAAACGAGGAGCCTTGTCCGTGTCAACCGCAAGCATGCGCCATACCTCCATATCATCAAATATCCGCCATGTCGGCCTTGCGGCATTGCGCGGCCGTGGGCCGGCTGGGATGATGCGGAGTGTTTCAAGTGATTTGGGGACGATCATGCGCCGAATATTACTGTCCGCCTGCCTTGTCGTCCTGGCGGGAACGTCGATCGTGCGCGCACAGGAATGCGACCGCTCCGACGACAGCCAGCAGATGATGAACATCTGCGCCGGCGAGGACTACCAGGCCGCCGACGCCAAGCTCAATGCGGCCTATCAGGACCTGATCAGCTCCGATGATGCCAACGGTAAAAGATTGCTGCAGGCGGCGCAACGCGCCTGGATCACCTTCCGCGACGCCGAGTGCGCGCACAGCACGGCCGCCAGCGTGGGCGGTTCCATCCACGCGATGGAGGTTTCGCAGTGCCTGGCCAGGCTGACCAATGACCGCATCAAGCAGCTTGCGGCCTCGGCCAATTGCGAGGAAGGCGATGCGAGCTGCGCCAGCCCCAACGAGGACAGCGACGAGCTGCAATAGGTTCGCTTCCGGCTATTGAACGCGACGGCTGACGCGGATGAAATGGCCCATCTTGCGGCCGGGCCGCGCCTCGGCCTTGCCATAGAGATGCAGCATCAGATCGGGCTCGGCGAGCAGTTGAGGGGCGCGCAGCACGTCGTCGCCGATCAGGTTCTCCATCACGCAATCGGAGTGGCGCTCCGGGCTGCCGAGCGGCAGGCCGGCAACGGCGCGGATATGCTGCTCGAACTGCGAAACGATGCAGGCCGCCTCGGTCCAGTGGCCCGAATTGTGGACGCGCGGCGCAATCTCATTGGCCAGCAGCGAACCGTCGGAAAGCACGAAGAACTCGACGCCGATGACGCCGACATAATCGAGCGCCGACAGGATTTTTGCCGCCGCCGTCCGCGCCGCTTCAGCCGTCTCACGTTTGACGCCGGCTGGCACCGTCGAGGTGTGGAGAATGCCGTTGCGGTGGACATTCTCGGCCGGGTCGTAGGCTGCCACTGCGCCATCCAGGCCACGCGCTGCAATCACCGAGATCTCACGCTCGAAGGGCACGAAGCTTTCCAGGATCAGCGGCACATTGCCCATCGCCTCGCAGGTGCCGGCGAAGCCGCCCGCCTCCATGTTGCGGAAGACACGCTGGCCCTTGCCGTCATAGCCCATGCGCCGCGTCTTCAATATGCCGCTGCCGCCGAATGTCTTCAGCGCCGCCGTCAGGTCCTCGTCGGTGTCGACCGGACGAAAATCGGCGGTGGCAATGCCGATGCCGTTGAGGAATGTCTTTTCGCTCACCCGGTCCTGCGCTACGTCGAGCGCGCGCGCCGGCGGATAGACCGCAACCCTGGCGGCAAGCGCTTCTGCCGCGGCAACGGGAACATTCTCGAACTCGTAGGTGACGACGGCACTTGCCGCCGCCAGCTCGGCAAGGGCGGCCGGGTCGTCATAGGATGACGTAATCTGCCGGTTGGCGACTTGTGCCGCCGGGCAATCCGGCTGCGGCTCCAGCACGATGGTGCGGTAGCCGAGGCGGGCGGCGGCCATCGCCAGCATGCGGCCAAGCTGGCCGCCGCCGATGATGCCGATGGTCGATCCGGCGGGCAGGCTCACGGCGTGTCCGTCGGTTCGTCGGCAACCTTGGCGGTCTGCGAGGCGCGCCAGGCATCGAGGCGCTGGGCAAGCTTGTCGTCGTTCAGCGCCAGAACGGCGGCTGCCAACAGGGCCGCATTGGCCGCACCCGCCTTGCCGATGGCCAGTGTCCCGACAGGAATGCCGGCCGGCATCTGGACGATGGAGAGCAGCGAATCCTGCCCCGACAGCGCCTTCGATTCCACCGGCACGCCGAACACCGGCAGCGGCGTCATCGCCGCCGTCATGCCGGGCAGGTGCGCCGCGCCGCCGGCGCCGGCGATGATCACCTTGTAGCCGGCGGCCTTGGCGCCCTTGGCGAACTCATAGAGCCGGTCGGGCGTGCGATGCGCTGAGATGATCAGGCGTTTGTGCGGGACGCCCAGCGCCTCCAGCGTTTCGGCCGCCTGGCGCATCGTCGCCCAGTCGGACTGGCTGCCCATGATGATGGCGACGTCGGCGCGTTGGTCGTTCAAGCTTGTTGCTCCCCGGCGACAAAGGCGCGCCTTAGCGGAATTCGGCAGCGACGGCAAGGATATCAGGCCACCGGCAAGGCCGGTGGCCATAATCCAGCCTAAACCGCCGCCTTGCGGAAGCGGGCGACGAAGTCGTCGAGTTCGGGGCGCTCCATGTCGGAGATCGCCCAATAGGAGAAGGCGCCGTCGCTCCAGTGCACCATCGAGAAGCCGCCGGAGGAAAGGTCGCCCGGCTGCGTGGTCTTGACGCCCTGCTGCGGTTCGGCGACCAGCGTGATCAGATGCTCGCGGTGGCGGTAGACCAGGGCCGGCACCGGCCGTCCGGATATCACCTCGACCCGGCCGCCGATCAGCGCGTAGCCGTCCTGGGCAAGGTCGGGGGCCGGCGGCGAGACGCCGATGCGGGCGTCGAGCCAGGGCTTGACCGTATGGCGGTCGGACGAAACGATGTCGATCGGGCTCGCGGCAAGTAGGCTGCGGCGATGGCCGCTGGCGACCGCGGCGGCAAAGCCGTCATCGACACCGCTCTGCATCACCCATTGCGTCGCCCCGCTGGCCAGCACTGCGCTGATCATGATCGACGCGGCCATGGCGCGCCAGTCGAACGAGCCGAAGCGGCGCGCTCTCGGTGATGGCCGCGCCTCAGAAGGACGTGTCCCGGCTTCCCGTCTCTGGCCGCCGCCAGCGCCGGCAATCAACCCCGGCAGCGTCGACGGCGTACCGTGCTGCGGCTCCGCCTCGACCGGCGCCTGCCGTTCGGTGCCGGCCATGCCGATCGACGCGATGCGGGCCCGAAACGCGTCGCTGACATCGGGGCGCGGCAAGCGGCTGACGGCGCCTTGCAGGGCGACAATGCGGGCATGCTCGGCGGCAAGCCTGGGGTCGGCGGCGATGCGACGCTCCACTGCAAGAGCGGCCGCCGCATCAAGCTCGCCATCGACAAGGGCATGGATCATCAGTCTGATACCTTCGGGATCGTTGGGCAGTCCGTCGTCGTGCGTCATGACGCTCTCCCCAATTCTGACGCGAGCAGGCCACGGGCGCGGGCCAGCCTGGACATCACCGTGCCGATCGGCACGGCAAGCATGGCCGATATCTCGCGATAGCTCAGGCCGTTGATATCACGCAGCACCAATGTCTCGCGAAATGGCTGCGGCAGAGCCGCTATTGCCGCCTCCAGCGCTGCACTATCGGCCTTGGCGATCAGGCTCGCCTCCGGGCCGTCCTCGTCGGGCATGCTGGTGCCGTGCGCCGCCGCCATGTCATCGAGGTCGCCCAGATCGCCGACGGCCATCATGACACGCGGCCGGTTGCGCGCCATCCAGGTGTAGGAGGTGTTGCGCACGATGGTCAGCAGCCAGGCGCGGGCGTTGCCGCCGGCGTAGCCTGATATGCCGGCATGCGCCTTGATGCAGGCGTCCTGCACCACATCCTCGGCATCGGCGGCATTGCCGGTCAGCCATCGGGCCAGCGCCAGCGCGTCGCCGAGATGCGGCAGCACCACTTCGTTGAAGCGTTCTGCCAGGGCCCTCTCGCTCAAAGCGGCACCATGATCCGATACTCCAGGCCGTGCCGCCTCAAGATGCGACGGCGACCTTGCCCTGCTCGCAGGGGCAAAGCCCCCGGGAACAGGCAGAGCCGCCTGCCTTGCCGAAACTGAATTCATCTGCGTCACCGCTGTCAAGCGCCACGAAGGAGAGCCTGACGACCATCATGCTTGCCAGCGCATCGCCACGGCCGACGCCGTGTTCGCTGTCCTTGCAATGATGGGGCATGCCGGTCTCCTCAACGTCAGCCGTGGCGTATACGGAGGAGATTTGTCGCGGTGCCGATTTATTCCCAAAGCCCGCGATCCGGCTGTTCACAGTCGCGTGATCGCGGGTGGTTTGGGATGGTTGGCCTGGCGCTCAATCCGGCCAGCGCAGTGCGCCAGAAGAATCCTTCCGCGCGGTCTTCATCGCATCGGCGGGACGGTCCTTCGCGGTCAGCACGGCACGCAACCGCTCGGCGACGATCTCGGCCTCGCCGGGATGCAGATTGCAGGGATCGAGGAAGAAGTGGCCGCGCTCGACTTCGTGGTTGCGCACGATGATCGGCGGCGTGCCGGCCGCCAGCGCCGAGGCGAGGCCGGCGGCGCTGAAGCGGCTCTCCGGCGATACGAAGATCTGCAGCCGGTCGAGCGGATTGGCTGTCGGGTCCGGGATGATCTTGGCAAGGATGCCCGACAGTCCCTGCAACGCGTCCTTCCAGAGATTGAGCGCCGCCTCCTCGCGCCGGCGGATGCCGGCGTGATCGCGCTTCTCCCAGGCTTCCAGTGCCGCCATGGTGCCGGCGATGCTTTCCTTGCCGACCTTCATGGCGCGCGCCACGCCGCGGTTCTGCAAATAGGCGGCCCGCACCAGATCCTTGCGACCGGTGACGATGCCGCTGGTCGGCCCACTCAGGAACTTGTGGCCGCTATAGATGACGACATCGGCGCCGCGGGCGAGAAAAACGCGCAGATCATATTCGGACGCCGCATCGACGATCACCGGCACGCCCTTGGCGTGGCAGATCTCGCAGAATTCCTCCAGCGACAGCATGCCGTACTGCACCGTGTGGTGGGCGACGACATAGAGGCCGGCCGCCGTGCGCTCGTTGATTGCTTCGCGCGCATGGTAGTCCTGGGTGACGCTGACCGTGCCCGCGGGCACCACCTTGGCGCCGGCGACGCGGATCGACTGGTCGATCGGGGCGCCGTAATTGACGATGTGGCCAAGCTGGATGACGACCTCCGATTTGAGGTCGCCGGTGTCATCAGGCAGGCGCTCGATGGCGAGCAGGCTGGTTCCTGTCATTGCACCGGCGATCGCCATGGTGATGCCGCTGGCGCAGCAGGCGGTGATGAAGCCGGCCTCGCCACCGGTGAGGCGCGCCACCACCGTGCTCGCGGCGCGCTGCAGATCATCCATCTCCACCCATTGCGAGGCCATCTCCGCCATGGCGCCGATCGCCTCCGGAACGATGATCGATGCGCCGAGCGCGGTCATGGTGCCGGAGACATTGATGATCGGCCGCAAACCCAGCCGTTCGCGAATGGTGGTGTTGGAGCCGGTGTCGGAATAGGTTTTCATGTGAGCGGATCCCGTGAGTAGCAGGTCAGGCGGCGATCTCGACGACCGCCTCGATTTCGACAGTGATGTTTCCAGGCAGCGAGCCGACGCCGATCGCCGAGCGGGCATGGCCGCCGATCTTGTCGAAGACATCGGCGAACAGGTCCGAGCAGCCATTGACCACTTTCGGATGGTCGCTGAAGGTCGGCGTCGCGTTGACGAAGCCGAGCAGCTTGACGACGCGCACGATGCGGCCGAGATCGCCGGCGGCGGCATGCATGACGGCCAGCAGATTAAGCCCGGTCAGGCGCGCATGCTCATAGGCCTGCTCGACGGTCACGTCCTCGCCGACCTTGCCGGTGCAGAGCGTGCCGTCGGCGCGCAGCGGCCCCTGGCCCGACAGGAAGATCAATCGCCCGCTCTCGGCATGGGTAACGAAGTTGGCGATGGGCGTCGGCGGCTCGGGCAGCGTCAGGCCGAGTTCGGCGAGCCGGATGTAAGGCGTCATGGAAGCAGGCTCCTTGGGACGGCACCGGCCGTCCAATGTCAGAAATGCGAGGCGCGGAAGCGCGCCAGGAAGGTGCGGAGGCGCTCATTGCTGGTTTCCGCCGCCAGGATTTCCTTGGGCGGGCCGACGGCGCTGACGCCGCCATCGGCCATGAAGACGATGCGGCTCGAAGCGTCGCGGGCGAAGGCCATTTCATGCGTCACCATCAGCATGGTCATGCCATCTTCGGCCAGGCTGCGCACCACGGCCAGCACCTCGCCGACCAGTTCGGGGTCGAGCGCCGAGGTGATCTCGTCGAGCAAAAGGATTTTCGGCTCCATCGCGACGGCGCGCGCGATGCCGACGCGCTGCTGCTGGCCGCCGGAGAGCTCGGCCGGCAGGCTGTCGGCCTTGTGTGCGAGGCCGACGCGGCCGAGCCAATGCTCGGCGATCTGGCGCGCCTCGGTCTGGCTCTTTCCCCGCACCTTGGTGAGCCCGAGCATGATGTTGCCGGCCGCGGTGAGGTGCGGAAACAGGTTGAAGCTCTGGAACACCATGCCGGTCTCGGCGCGCATCGCAGCCAAGTCGCGTTCGCTGCGGCGCTGGCGCGTTCCGGCCTCGCGATAGCCGACCTCCTTGCCGTCGATGCGGATCGAGCCTGAGTCGTAGCTTTCGAGGAAGTTGACGCAGCGCAGCAACGTGGTCTTGCCGCTGCCCGAGGGGCCGATAACGGTGACCACTTCGCCACGTTTCACCTGAAGGCTGACGGAACGCAGCACCTCGACGGCGCCGAAGGCCTTGGAGACATCGCGCACGTCGAGCAGCGCGGGACTGGCGTTTGTGGCGTCGGACATCGTGCTATTCCCGAATGAAGGCAAAGCGCCGCTCGAGCCGCCGGCTGGCGAGCGAGAGCGCATAGTTGACCGCGAAATAGATGAGCGCGCCGAGGATATAGAGCGGCATCGCCTCATAGGTGCGGCCGATGACCTGGTTGATGGCCTGCATCAGATCGGTGATGCCGAGCAGCGAAACTAGCGCGCTGCCCTTGACCGCATCGGTGACGCCGTTGATCCAGGGCGGCAGGAAGCGCCTGAAGGCCTGCGGGAAGATGACGGAGGTGAGCCGCTGGCGGAAGGTCAGCCCGATCGCCATCGCGGCCTCGGACTGGCCTTTCGGGATCGAGGCGACCGCGCCCCTGAGATATTCGATGACCTGCGCGGTCTTGAACAGGGTGAGCGCCAGCACGGCCGCCCAGAAGGACGGCAGATGCAGCCCGACCGCCGGCAGGCCGTAATAGACGAAGAACATCAGCACCAGGATCGGAATGCCGCGGATGGTGTCGGAGAAGATGCGCACCGCCCAGCGCAGCGGGGCGGGGCCATAGACCAGGCCGACGCCAAGCAGGACGCCGGCGACGAGCGACAGGGTGACGACCAGGAGCGACACCCAAAGGGTCAAGGCGAAGCCTTTGGCGAGGAAGGGCAGGGCGTAGAGGATCTGGCTCGCCATGTCAGCGCGCCGCCCTGAACCGGCGCTCGACGAGCCTGAGCCCGAAGAGCAGGATGTAGCCGGTCACCAGATACATCGCCGTCGTCACCAGATAGACCTCGACGATGCGGAAGGTGTTGAAGTTGATCCACTGGGCGCCGAAGGTGAGCTCGGGCACCGAGATGACCGAGGCTATCGAGGTGTCCTTGAACAGCGAGATGAAGGTGTTGGACAGCGCCGGCAGCGTGATGCGCAGCATGGTCGGCAGGCGCACATGGATGAGCCTTTGCCAGGGCGTCAGGCCGATCGCCTTGCCGGCATCGAGCTGGCCGCGCGGGACGGCCTCGAGGCCCGAGCGAAACACCTCGACCAGATAGGCGCCGCTATAGACCGACAGCGTCAGGACGAACGAGGTCGGCGCGCTGTAGGCCAGGTCGACCACGGTCGGCACCCCGTAGAAGACGAGATAGACGAGCAGGATCAGCGGCACGTTGCGGATGAATTCGACATAGGCGGCGATGATGGCCCGTACCACGCGTCCGGCCGAGACGTACCAGACCGCGAGCACCAGGCCGATGACGGTGCCGATGGCGATCGAGATCACCGCAAGCTCGAGGCTGAGCAGCAGACCGCCCCACAGCTTGTCGAAATGCCGCCAGATCAGGTTGAAATTGAGGGCATAGCCCATGCGTGCGCCTCGGTGTGAAGGCCGTCGAATGGATCGCGGAAGGGCTGGAATGCCGCCCTTCCGCGATCCGGGATCAGATGACCGGGAAGCCGGGATGGCGTGCCGGCGGTTCCTGACCGAAATAATCCTTGAAGGCGGCGTCGTAGAGTGCCGATTCATGGCCGAACATGGCGATGGTGAAGGTCTGGTTGACGAAGGTCAGCCAGTCGAGGTCGCCCTGCCGCAAGGCCGCGCCGTAGAGCATCGAATACCAACTCTTGCCGGCGTCGAAATATTTGTCCGGATTGCGCGAGGCGAGCCAGCGCACGGTGGACAGGTCGACGGCTGCCGCGTCGGCGCGCTTGGATTCCAGCGCCTGCAGCACGTTGGCCTGGGTGTCGATCTGCAGCACCTGTGCCTGTGGCAAGGCAAAGTGGACGGAGCTTTCGGCATCGACATTCTGCAGGATGGAGATGCGCGTCGCCGAACCGCCGGCAAGCAGCTTGTCGAAGGTCTTGTTCTCGGCGGTGGGCAGCGTCAGCAAGGCGACGCCTTCGACATAGTACGGCCGGGAGAAGTTGATCAGCTGCGAGCGCTGCGCCGTCATCGTCATGAACTGGATGGTGATGTCGACCTTGTTGGTGGTGACGTTGGGAATGCGCTGCGCAGGATCCTGCATGACGAATTCGACCTTGGTCGGATCGTCGAACAGACCCTTGGCCAGGATGCGTCCCATGGTGATGTCCATGCCGACCAGTTCGCCGGCATCGTTCTCGAAATGCCAGGGCGCGTTCGTGCTGCCGGTGCCGACGATAAGCTTGCCGCGGTCGAGCACGGTGCGCAGCAGGCTGTCTGATGCCGCCTGGGCGGCCGCCTTCTGCGCATCGACGGTTGCCAGCACGCCGGTGGCGGCCAGTCCCGCCATTCCCAATTTCAGAAAATCACGTCTTCCGGATGTGTCGTTCACGGCGACCTCCTTTCGTGTTGTGTTCCCCATGCACAGGCAAAGACACACGTCGATGATTTCAAAGCGATTGTCTCTTACAAGAGACGCATGTATCCTGTACAAGACAGATACTAACACCAGGAATCGACAATGCAAGATGGCAATGCCTTGGCCGTTTCGGCCGACGAAAAGACGACGGCCTCCCGCGAGAAGGGCCTCAACCGGGTGCTCGAGATCCTGGACTTCCTGCACACGACGCAGCGGGCGATCGGCATTGGCGACCTTGCCAAGGGGGTGAATGCTCCCCGCTCGACGACCTACACGCTGGTGCGGTCGCTGGTCGACGCCGGCCTGCTGGAAATGGCGGGCGACGGCAACCGCGTCTATTTCGGCAAGAAGCTCTATCTCTATGGAATGGATTATGTGCGCGGCAACGACCTGCTGCGGCGCGGGCGCCAGGAGGTCGACCATCTGTCGCGCGAGACCGGCGAGACCTCGGAATTGTGCATGCTGCAGAGCGGCCGCTACACCATCGTCCACTCCAGCCCAGGCACCAGGCCGTTTCGCATCAGCTCCGCCACCGGCCTGCAGATACCGCTGCCCTGGACCGCGTCTGGCCGGCTGCTTCTGGCGGGGCTGGAGCGGGCCGAGGTCGAAGCCATGGTGTCGGAAGACGATCTCGTGCTGCCCGACGGCCGCAAGCTGCGGCTCGACGATTTCATCGACGACATCGCCAAGGCTGGGGTGACCGGCTACTGCGTCACCTCGGGCCTGGTCGATGCCTATACGAAGTGCCTTGCCGTGCCGGTCTTTTCAGCACCGGGCAAGGTCGAGGCGACGATGTGCCTGGTGGTTCCCATCGATACGTCCGACGAGCGCACCGGCAGTCTCATCGGCCTGCTGCGCGATCGCGCGGCCAGGCTTTCGATCGGCGGATAGGGGAAAGCGTTCAGGCGATGATGTCTGGAATGATCTTGTCTTCCAGCTTCATCAGCCGGTCCTTGAGCGCCAGCTTCTTCTTCTTCATGCGCTGGATTTGCAGCGGGTCGCAATTGGTGGCGATCATCGCGTTGATCGCGGCATCGAAATCGGCGTGTTCCTGCTTCAGCCGGGAAAATTCGAGGCGAATATCGGCCTGTTCCTGATCGGACATTCTCTACCGTCTGCACGTCTGCGGCGCCCAAAAAAATGGGCCTGATTGGGCGGGGGTGGCAATTTCTGCCACCGGCGCGCAGGCCATATCACATTTCACCTTGTCGTGGAATGCTACCACGCAGCATTCGACATCGCAGTCGGAAGGTGGCAAAGTGTCATTGTGCCGTCACAGAAGCGACCTGCGGTGGACGCGCCGTGACGGCTGCAATCGAGGAAACCATGAAAGGGAGAACCAATCATGTCTCTTGCATCCCATCTTGATGAGTTGCAGCGGAAACACGGCGACATCGAACGCGAAATCGATGACGCGATGAACCACCCGTCGGTGGACGACCTCGAAATCGTGAATCTCAAGCGACGCAAGCTGGCACTCAAGGATGCGATTGAGAAACTGAAAGCGCAACCGACCACGCATTGATGCCCGACTGACATAGCCGCCACTATGCGGTCTTCCTTGCCGGCGGCACCCGCCGCCGGTACAGGTGGTTTGATTTTCAGCACTATGTCATAAGCCGCGGCTAATATCCTTTCCGATCCCTTTTTTCCCCTGGCCACAGCCGGGTCTTGTTCTGTTTCAGCTCGCCGGCCGGGATCAATTGCTGCCAGTGGCGACCTGTCGCCATTGACAAGCCATCTTTGCTCCTCCACCTCATGCCCGAACCTCAGCGCATCGGCCCTGGGGAGTGTTTGTCCGTCCGAGCGGACGCATGGGGCTCCAGAGACAAAAGGCTGCCGGCATGACCGGATATTTTTCCTTTCCCTTCCCCCGCCGCACCTCGGTCGGCGTCGATGTCGGCGGCGTGGTCGTCGGCGGCGGCGCGCCTGTCGTGGTGCAGTCGATGACCAACACCGACACGGCCGACATCGATCAGACCGTCGCGCAGGTCGCGGCACTGCACCGCGCCGGCTCCGAGATCGTGCGCATCACCGTCGACCGCGACGAGAGCGCGGCCGCCGTTCCGCGCATACACGAACGGCTCCAGCGCCTCGGCATCAATGTGCCGCTGGTCGGCGACTTCCACTATATCGGCCACAAGCTTCTAGCTGATCATCCGGCCTGCGCCGAGGCGCTGGCCAAATACCGCATCAATCCGGGCAATGTCGGCTTCAAGGACAAGAAGGACCGGCAGTTCACCGATATCGTCGAAATGGCGATCAAGCACGACAAGCCGGTGCGCATCGGCGTCAATTGGGGTTCGCTCGACCAGGAGCTTCTGACCCGGCTGATGGACGACAACCAGGACAAGGGTTTTCCGCTGACGGCGCAGGAAGTGATGCGCGAGGCGATCGTGCAGTCGGCGATCCTGTCGGCCGAAATGGCCGAAGAGATCGGCCTTGGCCGCGACAAGATCATCCTGTCGGCCAAGGTCAGCGGCGTGCAGGACCTGGTTGCCGTCTACACCGAGCTTGCCACCCGCTCCGACCATGCGCTGCATCTCGGCCTCACCGAGGCCGGCATGGGCTCGAAAGGCATCGTCGCCTCGTCCGCCGCCATGGGCATCCTCTTGCAGCAAGGCATCGGCGACACCATTCGCATCTCGCTGACGCCGGAGCCGAACGGCGACCGCACGCGCGAAGTGCAGGTGGCGCAGGAACTGCTGCAGACCATGGGGTTCCGCCAGTTCGTGCCGATCGTCGCGGCTTGCCCCGGCTGCGGCCGCACGACCTCCACCGTGTTCCAGGAGCTTGCCCAGAACATCCAGGCCGACCTGCGCAAGAACATGCCGGTGTGGCGCGAAAAATATCCAGGCGTCGAGAACCTGAAGGTCGCGGTGATGGGCTGCATCGTCAACGGCCCGGGCGAATCCAAGCATGCCGATATCGGCATTTCGCTGCCCGGCACCGGCGAGACGCCGACGGCGCCCGTCTTCGTCGACGGCAAGAAGGCGGCGACGCTGCGCGGACCGTCGATCGCGGCGGATTTCGAGAAAATGGTCGCCGACTATATCGAGCAGAGGTTTGGGCGCGGCGGCAAAGCCGCGGCGGAGTAGACGAAATGCAGCGTTTCCTCGCGGTGACGCTGGTTCTGCTTTGCGCCCTGGGGTGGTCGACATCGGTTCAGGCGGATCCGCCGCAATCGGCCAAGCAACGACTGATCGACAAGGTCTGCAACCTGATCCAGGCCCATGCCGACCAGAACGGCCTGCCGCGGGATTTCTTCGCCAGGCTGATCTGGAAGGAAAGCCGTTTCGACCCCAATGCCGTCAGCCCCGTCGGCGCCGAAGGCATCGCCCAGTTCATGCCGGGCACCGCCAAGATGCGCGGGCTCGAAAACTCCTTCGACATCAACCAGGCGATCCCGGCTTCGGCGAAATATCTCGCCGACATGAAAAGCAGCTACGGCAATCTTGGCCTGGCGGCGGCCGCCTACAATGCCGGCGAAAGCCGGGTGTCCCGCTGGTTGGCCTCGGGCGGCTTCCTGCCGATGGAGACCGAGAGCTATGTCTTCGACGTCATGGGCGAGCCGGTCGACAAGTTCACCGACCCCGCCTATGCCGGAAAAATCGAACCGCTCGATACCAAGACGGATTTTGCCGTCGCTTGCCGCAAACTGCCTGTCATCATGTCGCGGACCGTGGCGATGGCCTCGATCAACGTCAAACCATGGGGCGTCCAGGTGGCCGGCAATTTCCGCCGCAGTGCAGCTATCAGCCAGTGGCTCAGGGTCAGGAGCCGGTTTCCGGCCTTGCTCGGTGGGCATGATCCGGTGGTGAGCCGGGTGCGCACGCCGATCGGCCGGCGTGGTATCTACGCCGTCAGGATCGGGATCGACGATCGTGCCGCCGCTAATGTCATCTGCCAGAAATTGCAGAGCGTCGGCGGGGCATGCGTGGTGGTACGCAACCGGTAGTTCGCGGCGGTGGGTCGGCCGGGTTGCCCTGCCTGTGATGAACGACGAGGGCAGCAGGATGTTCGACGCCTACATTATCTGCGGCACGCCGAGAACCGGCAGCACGCTGCTGTGTAAGCTCCTGGCCTCCACCGGGACATCAGGCGATCCGCACTCCTTCTATCGGCGGCAGGACCTGTCGGAATGGGCTGACGAGTGGAAACTGCCGGCCCGCGATACGATGCGCGAGCTTGAATTCGACGTTGCCTATCTCGATGCGGCAATCACCGCCGGCAAGGGCGGGACAGGCATCTTCGGCCTGCGCCTGATGCGCGAAAACCTGGATGAACTTTCGGCGATCCTCGACCGGATTTTCCCAGGGCTGGCGTCAGACACGACGCGCTTCGAAAAGGCCTTTGGCCGCATTCTCTACATCCACCTGTCGCGTGAGAACAAGCTTGCGCAGGCGATATCGCTGATCAAGGCGCAGCAGACCGGTCTTTGGCATATTGCGCCGGACGGCACCGAGATCGAAAGGGTCGCACCGGCGCAAGAACCCCGATATGATTTCGAGCGGATCAAAGAGGAACTCGCCACGCTCGAAGCCTATGACACGGCGTGGAACATCTGGTTCGCGGCGCAAGGCCTGACGCCGCTGCGCGTCGGCTACGATCGTCTCTCCGCCGATCCCGCGGCGGCCTTGCTGGGCATCTGCGAGGCCCTCGGCGTTCCGCCGCCGAATGCCGGGGACATCCGGCCGGGCGTCGCAAAGCTCGCCGACGAGACAAGCCTCGACTGGATGCGCCGCTATCATCTGGATGCGGCCGGCTGAGTATGAAGGCCGAGCAAGGTCGCAACCTAATCGACGACGTAGATTGCGCCTGTCGCGCATGGCAAGCATTTGGGCTATAGGCGGCGGCATGACCGATCCGATCTACAATGATCCCGACTTCGTTCAGTTCTACGACATCGAGAATCAGGATGGCCGCGCCGATTTTGACTATTGCGTCGGTCTTGCCCGGGATGGCGGCTCGGTTCTCGATCTTGGTTGCGGCACCGGTCAACTGGCCGCCGAAATGGCCCAAGGGCGCCACGTCACCGGTGTCGATCCCGCATCGGCCATGCTCGATATCGCGCGACGCAGGACCGGCGGTGACAAGGTCGACTGGGTTGTTGCCGACGCGCGAACGGTGCGGCTCGGAAAACGGTTCGATCTGGTGCTGCTGACCGGTCACGTTTTCCAGGTTTTCCTGACCGAACAGGATCAGCGGGCAGTGCTGTGCACCATCGCCGAACATCTCGGTCCTGGTGGGCGCTTTATCTTCGACACGCGAAATCCCGCCGTGGAGGCGTGGCTGGAATGGACCCCGCAGCGCTCGGAAAGGATTGTGGAGCATCCCAGCCTTGGCACGGTCAGGGCTTGGTATGATGCCGACTGGAATGCCGCCAGTGCGGTGGTCACCTATTCGACCTTCTATGAAATTCCGGGCGGCAGACCAATTCTGGGCGCTGAATCGAAAATAGCGTTTCCGAAGAAGGAAGATATTGCCGGGATGCTGGATGACGCTGGCCTGCTGGTGGAGCAATGGCTCGGCGACTGGCAGGGCGAACCCTATGCGGACACCTCTCCGGAAATCATCCCGGTCGGTCGGCTACGCTGATCAGCCAGCCCGGCCGGACGTATCTCACGCCGTCTTGGCCACCACCGTCTCGCTGAGCCAGGTGCCGATTTTCGTCCCCAGCCGGTCGGGCGAAACCGGCTTCGGCAGATAGTCGTCCATGCCGGCCTCGATGCACTTGTCGCGGTCGCCCTTCAGCGCATGCGCGGTGACGCCGATGATCGGGATGTGACCGCCCGACGAGGTCTCGATCGCCCGGATGGCCCGGGTTGCCTCGTAGCCGTTCATCTCGGGCATAGAGACATCCATCAGGATCAGTTTCGGATGCAGCGACCGGTACATCTCGACCGCCGTGCGGCCGTTGCCGGCGATGCGGTAACTCAGACCGAGGCCGTTGAGGATCTGGCCGAACACCAGCTGGTTCACCTCATTGTCCTCGGCGATGAGGATGTCGATCGGGCCGTTCGGCGTGGCGGTCGATTCCGGCACCGCCATGACCGGCATGGCCGGGCCACGGATGACGGTGAAGGCGGGCAGAGCCGCCTGCGGCACCGGTTTCGGCTGGACCGGTTCGCGGATGAACTGCGCCTTGCCGACCTGCGAGCGAGCCTTCTGGATGACCGAGATGACGGTGCCGAGCAGGACCGCCGAACGCGCCGGCTTGGTCAGATGCGCCGATATGCCGAAATCGATGATCATCTTGCCGAAATCGACCTGGTCGACCGAGGTCAGGATGACGATCGGGATGGCCGACAGCCGGCTGTCGGCGGCGATGGCCCGGGCGACATCGGCGCCATTCATGCCGGGCATCTGGTAGTCCAGGATGATGCAGTCGACGCTGGCGCCCAGCTGGCAGGCGCGATCGAGGAAGGCCAGCCCCACCGCGCCGCTTTCGGCGGCGGCGCAGTCGAAGCTCCAGCTTCTGAGCTGCTCGAGCAGGATTTCGCGGTTGACCGGATTGTCGTCGATGACCAGCACGCGCGCGCCGGTGACGTCGACAGGCACGATCGCTTCGCGTGCCTCGGCATGATGCACAGGCAGCGGCACCGCGAACCAGAAGACGGAGCCGCGCCCGATCTCGCTCTCGACGCCGATCTTGCCGGCCATCAGGTCGACGAGGCGGGCGGCGATGGCAAGGCCAAGGCCGGTGCCTTCGTGACGCCGGGTCGAGGAGCCGTCGACCTGCGCGAATTTCTCGAACACGTTCTGCAGTTTCTCGGCCGGGATGCCGATGCCGGTGTCCTCGACCCGCAGCCTGAGCTGGACGACATCGTTGACGGTTTCGCCGCCGACATCGATCAGCACATGGCCCTTCTCGGTGAACTTCACCGCATTGCCGACCAGATTGGTGACGATCTGCCGGAAGCGGCCGGCGTCGCCGACGACATGGGCCGGCAGGCGCGGATCGACGCGCACGATCAGTTCGAGGTTCTTTTCGGCGACGCGCGCCGAGACCAGTGTCGCCACGTCCTCGACCGCTTCGGTGAGACGGAAAGGGGCAGGGTCCAGGGTGAGCTGTCCGGCGTTGATCTTGGAGAAATCGAGGATGTCGTTGATGATGGTGAGCAGCGCATTGCCGGATTTGACGATGACGTCGGTGAAGGTCTTCTGGCGTGGGGTGAGTTCGGTCTTGGCCAAGAGTTCGGCCATGCCGAGCACGCCGTTCATCGGCGTGCGGATCTCGTGACTCATATTGGCCAGGAATTCCGACTTGGCGCGATCGGCGGCCTCTGCCTTGAAAAGGGATTCGGCCGACTGGGCAAAGGCGCGGCGGATCGCCTGCTCCATCGGCCGGAAGATCCAGAAGGCGACGATGGCCAGGACGCCGAACAACAGGCCGCTCGCCCACAGCAGCAACCGGTCGCTGGACGCATCGGCCAGATGGCGCTCTTCGTCCATGGCGGTGCGGACGCGGACCAGCATCGGCTGGACGAACAGGTCGTTCTGGTTGCGGATTTCCCGATAGCTCCATTCATCGGCCTTCTGCGCCACCGACATCAGATTGAAGTTGCGCACCATGTCATGCGCCGACCAGAACAGGTCGCCGTTGACCGAGGCGGTTTCGAGCTCGTTGAGGGTCTTGGCCGACAGGCGCGAGCGCAGCGCGGCGAACTGGGCGGTCAGCGTGTCGATTTCGTTGGTCAGGCGTTCGGAATGGTCGCGGGCCGAGGCGGTCAACGCGTCGCGTGTTTCGTTGCGCCAGGCGGAACCCGTCGTCTCGGCGAAGCTGGTCGCGTTGCGCAGGTCGCGGGTGAAGACGACGAGGTTGCTGCTCAGCGCGTCAACCTCATGACGGAAGGAATTGACACGGTTGAGCGCAACCATGATGGCCGTGGAAGCCAGCGCGAAAATCAGCAATCCTGAAAGATAGCGAATCCGGACAAACCGGATGAAGGAAGAATATTCCGGCATGCGCAACCCCAACACATACGCATTATTTTAACGACCGGGATTACGCTTCATTTACATTAAGATTTCGTTCGCGCGACCAGCGCGATTGCTCGTCCGCGCGGCGGGAAGATCAGAGCGATGCGGTGATGCCGCCGTCGACATAGAGGATATGGCCGTTGACGAAGGACGAGGCGTCGGAGGCCAGGAACACGCAGGCTCCGACCAGTTCCTCCACCTTGCCCCAACGGCCCGCCGGGGTGCGCTTTTCGAGCCAGCCGGTGAAAGCCGGATCGGCGACGAGGGCTGCATTGAGCGGCGTGTCGAAATAGCCGGGGGCGATGGCGTTGCATTGCAGGCCATGTTTGGCCCAGTCGGTTGCCATGCCCTTGGTCAGGTTGCCGACCGCGCCCTTCGTCGCCGTGTAGGGGGCGATGCCAGGGCGGGCAAGGGCGGTCTGAACGGAAGCGATGTTGATGATCTTGCCACGGCCGCGGCTGATCATGTGGCGCGCAGCCGCCTGGCCGACATGGAAGACGCTGGCGACATTGGTCTGCAGCAGGCGCTCGAACGCATCGGCGGGAAAATCCTCGAGCGGCGTGCGGAACTGCATGCCGGCATTGTTGACCAATATGTCGATGGGTCCGCCGGACAGCTCGAAATTGTCGATCGCGGCGCGAACCGCGTCATGGTCGGTCGCGTCGAAGACAAGCGTTTGCGCCCCGGGGATCTGTGCCGCCGCGGCGCCGAGCTTGGCCGCGTCACGGCCGTTGAGGATCACGCTTGCGCCGGCTTGCGCCAGGCCCTTGGCCAGAGCGAGCCCAATGCCTTGCGACGAGCCGGTTACGAGCGCCCGGCGCCCGCTGAGATCGAACAGATTGGCCGACATCGAAGCTGATCTCCCATTTGTCTCTGAACCCGCACCGACATCGGTGGGCACTCAGCTGTTGCGCGTCGCGATGAAGGTCGCAGCCTCCTTCAGCAGCGCCGCCTTGTCACCAAAGGGATCGAGCAGCGCGTGGGCCTGCCCGACAAGGCCGTGCAGCTGGCTGCGCGCCCAATTCGCACCGTGCAGCGCCACCAGCGTTCCCTTGCCGGCGGCGGCGTCCTTGCCGGTCGCCTTGCCCATCTGGCTGGCGTCGGCGGTCAGGTCGAGCAGGTCGTCGGCAAGCTGGAAGGCAAGGCCGATGGCCGAGCCGAACTCAGCCAGTCTTTCGCGGTCCTCGGCCGCAGCGCCGGCGATGATGGCGCCGGCCTCGCAGGCGAAGCGGATCAGCGCGCCGGTCTTCATTGCCTGCAGCGTTATGATGCCCGCCTCGTCGGGCGGCGTCTGCTCGGCTTCGAGGTCGAGCTTCTGGCCACCGACCATGCCGCCGGCTCCGGCCGCACGGGCAAGCGCCAGCACCAAGGCCGCTCGCCGCTCCGCCGGCAGTACGGTCGCCTCGCCGGCGATGATGTCGAAGGCCAGGGTCAGCAATGCGTCGCCGGCCAGGATCGCGGTTGCCTCGTCGAAGGCCCTGTGCACTGTCGGCTGGCCACGGCGCAGATCATCGTCATCCATCGCCGGCAAATCGTCATGGATCAGCGAATAGCAATGCACGCATTCGAGTGCCGCCGCGACGCGCAGTGCTGCTTCGCCGTCGGCGGAGAAAAGGGCGGCACTTTCCATGGCCAGGAAGGGGCGCAGGCGCTTGCCGCCGTTCAGCACGCCATGGCGCATCGCCGCCATCAGCCGATCGGGCCGCGCGATCTCACCCGAAAGCGGGCGATCGTCGAGCAAGCGCCGCAACAGCACCTCGACGGCCGCTGCTCGCCTGATGAGCGCCATTTCGAACGCCATTTCGTCGTCATTCGTCATGGTCGGGACCGGTAGCCGACACTCAGACGTTGCGCAAGAAGGCAAGCGCCATTATGCCGGAGCGAGGAGAAGCACGGGTTGGGCGGCTTGGCGGAACCGATCGTCGATCATGAAACCGAAAAGCTGGACATGGCGACGAGATCGCGCGGCGTGAACCGTCGCGGTCTCAGGCGCCGGGTCCGGCGCGGCCTTGTCGTGGCCGCCGTATTGGCGTTGATCCCGACCGTGCTGACCTTCCTTTACCTGCCGTCCTTCGTGCACCCGGTGTCGACGCTGATGCTGAAGGATCTGGCGACCTTCTCCGGCTATGACCGGCGCTGGGTGTCGATCGACGATGTCGCGCCGGTGCTGGCTCACTCCGTCATCATGTCGGAGGACGGGCAGTTCTGCTTCCACCGTGGCGTCGATCTCGGCGAACTCAGAGGGGTAGTCGACGATGCGCTGGCCGGCGAGGCGACGCGCGGTGCCTCGACCATCACCATGCAGACGGTGAAGAACCTTTTTCTCTGGTCCCGTCCGCTGGGCTCGGTGCGCAAGGTCGTCGAACTGCCGCTGGCCGTCTATTTCGACGCGGTGATGTCGAAACGCCGTATCATGGAGATCTATCTCAACATCGCCGAATGGGGGCCGGGCATCTACGGCATCGAGGCGGCGGCGCAGCACCATTTCGGCATTCCGGCAAAACAGCTGTCGCGCCGGCAGGCCGCACTTCTCGCCGTCGCCTTGCCCAACCCCATCGCCCGCAATCCGGCCAAACCCGGGCCGGGCTTGAGAAGGTTGGCCAATCTGATCGAACGGCGTGCCGGTCGCTCAGGCGCCTATGTCGGCTGTCTGGAGTAACCGACTCAAAAAAATTCATGGCAGTGCTGGCCAAAACGGTGTCAGGCGTGTATAGGCACCCGACTTTCTCAGATTTAGGCCCCGACATGGCCCTTTCACGAGGGCGGGCGGGGCTTTTGACCATGTAATGGAGCATATCCATGGCCGTTCCGAAACGCAAAACCTCTCCGTCCAAGCGCGGCATGCGCCGCTCGGCCGACGCCCTCAAGGCCCCGACCTATGTCGAGGACAAGAATTCCGGCGAAATGCGCCGCCCGCATCACATCGACCTGAAGACCGGCATGTATCGCGGTCGCCAGGTGCTGACCCCCAAGGAAAGCTGAGACCAGCTTTTTTGAAGGGCTGAGTTGCAAAGGACCGGCCTCAGGCCGGTCTTTTTGCGTTTGGCGAACCTGACGGCCGAGGCCAGACTGCCATCCCACTGGCGGGTAGCGCGCGCCGGCTCCTTCAAGCGCTGAGCCTCTTTCCTACGCTCGCTCCGTGTCGGCTGACATGGTTGTTGCATTCGGTCTTCGACCGTGTTTGCGGCTTGGCACGAAAAATCTTGACGGCGTGGCTGTGGCGCATTCTACAGAAGGTGCCCCCATATGGAGACGCCAGATGTTCGGTGCCGTCCCGCTTTTGATCGTGCCTTTCATTCTCTACAATCTTGGCCTGCTCGGAATTTTCGGCGGCGGCGATGACCCGTGGGCGAGCGAGATCTTCTCGTTCCGCATGATGTCGGGCGGGGTGTTCTCGATGACGCTCGGCGACCTGATGATACTGATCGGCCTGATCTTCCTGTTCCTCGAAATGGTGAAGTCGGCGCGCACGACCAGCGCCTCGATCATGGACCATCTCCTGTCGACGCTGGTCTTCGTCGCCTTCCTGGTCGAGTTCCTGCTGGTCAAGGGCGCGGCGCATTCCATCTTCTTCACGCTGATGATCATCGCGCTGTTCGATGTGCTGGCCGGGTTCGCCGTGTCGATGCGGTCGGCGAGCCGGGACATCAACCTCAACTAAGTACTCAGCCCGGATCCGCGGTGAAGCCGGCGGCCTCGATGCCGGCGATGGCCGCGGCCTCGTCATTGTCCGACGTGTCGCCTGAAATGCCGACGGCGCCGATGATAGTGCCGGCCTTGTCGCGGATCAGCACGCCGCCGACGACCGGCAGCACACGTCCACCCGACACGTCGGAGATGCCGGCGACCAGATGCGGGCGCTCCTTGGCGAAGGCCTCGACCTTGCGCGAGCCCATGCCAATGGCCAACGCGCCATAGGCCTTGCCCGCCGACATTTGCGGGCGCAGGAACGAGGCGCCGTCCTGGCGCTCGAAGGCGACCAGATGGCCGCCGGCGTCAAGAACCGAGACGCCGAGCGGCTTGAGCTTGAGTTCGGCGCCCTTGGCGAAGGCGGCATCGATGATTTGCCGGGCTTTTTCGAGCGGCAGTGCGGTCATGGCAATCTCCTGTTGGGAAAGGGACAATCATCGATGGCCAGCCGGCCGAAGCAATCCCGGTTTCGGTTGAAATTGCTTCTTGTGAAGCGGCGGGATGGGGCCAACTGCCGCCAGGGCGGCGCCGGCGAGCGGCTGAATCGACAGGCGAACGGTGCCGCTGGTCAGGCCGGGTTGCCGAAGGGCCGTGCGGCTATTTCTTCTTGGCGCGGGCAGGTTTCTTGGCGGGCACCGCCGGCGCGTTGGCGAGGTCTTCGGCTTCCTTGGCCAGCCGCAGAGCCCGTAGCTTGTCGGTCTTGGCCTTGCGGGCGTCGCTCTCGGCGGCATATTCCGCCATCGCCTTCTGGCGGACGGTGGCCGCCTCTTCCTGCTTCTTGAAACGCAGATCGGCGCGCGCGCGGGCGGCATCCCGAGAGTTCTCAACCAAGACCTTATCCAATCCCGTGAATTGCGGTTTCCGCTTGTTCTAGCAGAGCCGGCCTCCAAACGGGGAAAATAGTTGATTAGGCGACCGGGCTGGCGCCGAGAGCCTTGCCGGCGACCACGGCTTGATAGGCGGCCTGCAGGGTCGCGCGGACAGAAGGACCGGATGCCGTGTCGAGCGGCATGCCCAGATGCTCATGGCGCAACTCGTCCATGAATTTCTCCCACATCGGCGGTCCGCCCTTTTCCAGCAACTCGGCGCGGATCGATAGTTCCTCGCTTGTCGGCAACCAAACGCGGCCCCAGGCGCCGAGATGGGCCAGGATCGGCACCAGCGTGATGGCCATCTCGGTCAGGCTGTAGATCGCCTTCTGCTTGTGACTGGGATCGTCGGCCTTGGTCAGCATGCCCAACTCCATCAGCCGCTTCAGCCGGTCGGCAAGGATATTGGAGGCAATGCCTTCAATCGATCCGTTGAGCAGTTCGCGGAAATGCCGCCTGCCGCCAAAAATCATGTCGCGAAGGATGATCAGGCTCCAGCGGTCGCCGAACACTTCCAGCGACAGGTTGATTGGGCAGCCGGACCGGCGATCGAGGCTCATTCGATTCTCTCCACACAAAACCAGTTGCATTATCGTATCAGTTTTATTATGGTGCAACCGATTGCAAAATGCAATCAGATTGGGAGACCGAGCAATGACGACGATCAATCGTCCCGAGATCAAATCCGAAGCCTTCGGCGATCCTGAAAATCCCGCGCTGCTTTTGATCATGGGCGCGATGGCCTCGATGCTGTGGTGGCCGGAGGCGTTTTGCCGGGAGTTGGCGGATGCCGGCCTGTATGTGATCCGCTACGACAATCGCGATACCGGCCGTTCGACCAAATATCCGCCGGGCAAGCCGCCTTACACGTTCGACGACATGGCGGACGATGCCATTGGCGTGCTCGACAGCCATGGCATCGGCAAGGCCCATGTCGCCGGCATGTCGATGGGCGGCATGATCGCGCAAATCGTGGCGCTCAAGCATCCCTCCCGCGTCGCGTCGCTGACGGTGATCAGCAGTTCGCCGGTGGGGATGGACACTTCGCATCTGCCGCAGACAACCGGCGCCTATATCGAGCATTCGGCCGCTGGCGCCGATGTCGACTGGTCGGACCGCGGCCAGGCGATCGATTTCGTGGTCAAGGATGCGCGGGCGATCGCCAGCACCACACATCCGTTCGACGAGGTCCAGATGAGAGCTTTCATCGAAAAGGATTACGACCGATCCGGTGGGTTCTTGAGCGCGACCAATCATTTTTCACTCAAGGGTGGCGATGCCTGGAAGGGGCGGCTGCCGCAGATGGCGACGCCACTGCTGGTCATCCATGGCACATCAGATCCGATCTTTCCGGTCGAACATGGCGAGGCGCTGGCCAAAACGGTCGCCGGCGCGAAACTCCTTCGTATCGCGGGCGGCGGCCATGAGCTGCATCCGCAAGACTGGCCGGCGATATCAGCCGCGATCGTTGCGCATATCCGATCCAATTGAGCCTTCGCGGGTGGTCTTGACGGGCAAGGCACGGCGCAATAGTTAAGTGAATGCTTCAGTGTTGATTTCCCGCTGACCGACGATCCCCGAAACGGAAGAGCAAAGAATGTCCCTGACCCTGCATTTCCATCCGCTGGCCTCTTTCTGCTGGAAGCCGCTGATCGCGCTCTACGAGAACGCCACCGCCTTCAACCCGGTCATCGTCGATCTCGGCGACGAGCACTCGCGCGCGGCGTTCCTGAAGATATCGCCGAGCGGCAAGATGCCGGCGCTGCGCGACGATGCGCGCGGCCGCACGGTGCTGGAATCGACCATCGTCGTGGAATATCTGGCTGCGCACTATCCGGGGCCGGTCGAACTCGTTCCCGCCGACATCGACCTGGCGCTGGCGGTCCGCCAGGCCGACCGCTTCTATGATTTCTATGTGCAGGAGCCGATGCAGAAGATCGTCGGCGACCGTTTGCGGCCGCAGGACAAAACCGATCCGCTCGGCGTCGAGCAGGCGCGCGGCCAGCTGCGCAATTCCTACGCCATCGTCGAACAGGAGATGCAGTCGACGACCTGGGCGGTGGGCGACGCCTTCAGCCTGGCCGATTGCGCGGCGTCTCCGGCACTCTTCTACGCCAACAAGGTCGAGCCGTTCGGCGACAAATATCCCGCCGTGAAGCGCTATCACGACCGCCTGCTGCAGCGCCCTGCCTTTGCCAGGGTGATCGAGGAGGCGCAGCCCTACTTCAAGTTCTTCCCCTACAATAATGGCTGACAGCGATGCTGCACGATCCCGCCCAGCTCGACCTGATGTTCCAGGCGCTTGCCGATCCGGCGCGGCGGCAGATGGTCGACCGGCTGTCGCGCGGTCCGGCCTCGGTCAGCCAGCTGGCCGAGCCGCTGGCAATGTCGCTGTCGGCTGTCGTCCAGCATCTCAATGTGCTGGAGGCAAGCGGTCTGGTGCGCTCGGAAAAACTGGGGCGCGTGCGTACCTGCCAGATCGAGCCGAAGGCGTTGAGAGCAGCCGAACACTGGATCAACGAGCGGCGCCTCTCCTGGGAGCGCCGGCTGGATCGGCTCGGCGATTTTCTGGCGCAGACCGACGACGAAAACTGAAGGAGACCAACATGACCGAACGATCCGTCGTCCATTCCACCTTCATCATCGAGCGTCTCTATCCGGCGACGCCGTCGAAAGTCTTCTTCGCGCTCAGCAACGCGGACGCCAAGCGGCGCTGGTTCACCGATCCCGACAATCCGATGCCCGGCCGTTTTGAAATGGACTTTCGCGTCGGCGGCAAGGAGCTCAATGCGGGTGGACCGAAAGATGGCCCGATCCACGTCTACACAGCCACCTATCAGGACATCGTGCCGGACCAGCGCATCGTCTACAGCTATGACATGCTGTTTGGCGCAACTCGCATCTCCGTGTCGCTGGCCACGATCGAACTGTTTGCCGAGGGCAAGGGCACGCGGCTGGTGCTGACCGAGCAGGGCGCTTTCCTCGATGGCCATGACACATCGTCGTCGCGCGAGCACGGGACGGGGGTGTTGCTCGATTTGCTCGGCGCATTTCTGAACGAGAAGACCTGAAAGGGCTGATCGGTCGCCGGCCAGAAACGGTCAGGCTTCCCAGAATTGATCGAGCCAGATGTTGAGTCTCAGGAAGCCGGAATTGCTTACCGTGTACACACGCCGCGTGCCTTCAGCCTTGGCGTTGACCAATCCGGCGTCGAGCAACACTTTCAGATGCTGTGATACGGCCGGGCGTGAGACTGGAAGCCCGGCCGCCAACTCGTTGACGGTCTTCGGACCGCGTCGAAGTTCTTCCAGAAGGTGGCGCCGATTGGGGTCGGCGATCGCCATGAAGGCGTCGGAAAACATCATGCCTCATTTGTGAGGCAAAGTTTTTCGAATCTCAACTGTCTGCTTCTGCTTTTCTTCTTGGGTCAAGCCGCAATGCTTCCGGCGTCACCGAGCGGTCGGCCGGCTGCGTCTTGAAGGCGTCGCGATCGCCGATCGGCACCGGAGCGCGGCGGCTGATGCGCAGCAGCGTGTAGCCTGCCAATGACAGATGCGCGAAGGCGGTGGCCAGGAACAGGCCCTCCGGGCGCATCCAGCCCATCAGCGCTGCCGCCAGCAAGGGCCCGATCATGGTGCCGAAGCCGTAAAGCAGCAGCAGTCCGCCCGACACCTTGACGAAGTCCTCGGCACGGGCGTGGTCGTTGGCATGCGCCACGGCTATCGAATACAGCGTATAGGCAAAAGCGCCGTAAGCGGCGGTGAAGACGATGACGAAAATGCCGGAGCGCGGTTGGAACAGGAAGATCAGGAGCGCGAACAGGGCCGCGCCGAAAGCGGCGCCGGCCAGCACGAAACGCCGGTCGGTCTTGTCGGAGAGACGCCCGGCCGGTAGCTGCATGGCAGCGCCCGCGACGACGACGAGGCTCATCATCAAGGCGATCTCCGCGGTGGGAATGCCGATGCGCGCGCCATAGACCGCACCCAGCGTGCCCCAGGCGCCATTGGCGATGCCGATCAAAACGCAGGCGATCGCCGACACCGGCGAGTTGGCGTAGAGCCCCTTGACGTCGAGTTTGACGTCCTGCAGCGGCTTGGGGTGCGACGCCGTCGAAACCGCGGTCGGGATCAGCGACAGGCAGAACAGGATGCCGGTGATCATGAACAGCGACGCCGATTTCACGTCGCCGCCGGCGACAATCATCTGGCCGCCCATGATCGAGGCGTAGGTGACCATCATGTAGAGGCCGAAGACGGTGCCGCGGTTCTCGTTGGTGGCCTTCTCGTTCAGCCAGCTTTCGATGACCATGAAGGCGCCGGCCATGGTGAAACCGGTAAAGGCGCGCAGCAGGATCCAGACATATTCATCGATGATCAGGCCGGTGAGCAGGGCCACGATGGCGCCGGACGCGGCGAAGGCGCCGAAGGCGCGCACATGCCCGGCGCGGCGCACGATGCGTGGGGCAAAGAAGCAGCCGGTGACGAAGCCACCGGCCCAGGCCGTGCCCATCAGGCCAAGCGATGCGGTGGAGAACCCTTCCACCTGGCCGCGCAGGGGAAGCAGCAGCCCATGCAGACCGGATGCCGCCAGCAGGAAGGCAGTGCCGCGAAGCAGGGAGAGGATCGGTCTGTAGGATGCGAGCATTTATTGATCCGGCTGGACTCTGGAGGGACAAGGTCTGAAGACAGTCGCATTCGGGCTTTTCGGCGGCGGGCTGTTGCGCCCGTCTGCCTATCCGCGGCGGAACAGTGCCTCGGCGGCCGATTTGGTGTTGTCCTTGGCCTTGAGCTCAGCCTCCAGCCTTGCGATTTCGTCGCGCAGGATGCCGATGCGCTCCGACAGTTCGCCGACGGAAAGCAGCGACAGATCCTGCCCGATCTCGTGCGGCCGTGCCTTCTTCTTGGGTTCGTCGTCGAAGATCGCCATCGTTGCTCCTCCTCCGCCACACCAGATTGGCCATTTGCCTGATTTGGCAATCAGCATACATAGGGCAAGGGCGTCGATGCAAACAGCCGGTAAGAATGCGGCGAGGAAGACGGGAAACTCCATGGCGAGCGGACAGAAAATTCCGGCGAGGATGACGGCAATCGCGATCTCGGAACCGGGTGGCCCACGGGTGCTGAAACCGGAAACGCGCGATGTCCCCTTGCCCGGCCCCGGCGAGATCCTGATCAAGGTGCATGCCGCCGGCGTCAACCGGCCCGACGTGCAGCAGCGCAAGGGCGCCTATCCGCCGCCGCCCGGTGCATCGGACCTGCCGGGCCTCGAAGTATCTGGCGAAGTGGCTGCCCTTGGCGACGAGATATCGCGCTGGCGCATCGGCGACCGGGTGTGCGCGCTGACCCCCGGCGGCGGCTATGCCGAATATGTCAAGGTTCATGCCGGCAGCGTGCTGCCGCTGCCCGCCGGCTTCACCCACACGGAAGCAGCGGCCGTGCCGGAAAACTATTTCACTGTTTGGCACAATGTGTTCGAACGCGGTGGCCTGAAGAAAGGCGAGACGCTGCTGGTGCATGGCGGCTCGTCCGGCATCGGCACGACGGCGATCCAGCTGGCTTCGGCCTTCGGCGCCTATGTCATCACCACCGCCGGATCCAGGGAGAAATGCGACGCCTGCCTGAAGCTCGGCGCCGACCGGGCAATCAATTACCGCGAGGAGGATTTCGTCACGGCGGTCAAGGAGGCGACGGATGGCAAGGGGGCCAATGTCATCCTCGACATGGTAGGCGGCGACTATGTCCAGCGAAACTACGAAGCGGCGGCGGTCGAGGGCCGCATCGTCCAGATCGCCGTGCAGGCTGGTGCCGTCGCCAGCGCGGATTTTTCCAAGATCATGGTCAAGCGGCTGACCCATACGGGGTCGACGCTCAGGCCGCGCACCGTCGAGTTCAAGGCGGCGATCGCGGCGGCTCTGGAGGCACAGGTGTGGCCACTGCTCGGCACGCGCAAGGTCGCACCCGTCATGGACATGATCTATCCGCTGACCGATGCCTGGCGCGCGCATGAGCGGATGGAGGAGGGCGAGCATATCGGCAAGATCGTGCTCGACGTCGGCTAGGACGGCGATATTCAGGCAAGGCCGGCCTGCAAATGATGGCTTCCTGCGCTTCCGGCCTCCGCCGGCCGAAGCACTCATGTGGGCGGTCGTGGCAGCCAAGGCTATGGCCGGCGTAGGCCGGTGCTCGCCTACGAAAAGTACGCTCCGCTCTGGTTCTCGGTATCAACCCAGTTTGGTCGCTTCGCGCCCGTCTTCGACTCCGACTCGGCCTGACCGGAATCTCGACACGGCCTGGGACAGCGCCTTTCGTCCCTGCCTACAAGATGAACAGAGGCTTAATGGTGCAATGCAGCATTTGCATCATTGCTATGCAAAATCGGCCGTTCAAGTCCTCATCGATGATCACTATCTGTGCAGCATCGAAACAAACACCCCATTCAGGAGGACTACCATGAACCCGATCCGCGCTTTCCGTAACTGGCGCATGTACAACGAGACCGTGCGCGAACTGAACCGTCTCAACGCACGTCAGCTCAGCGATCTCGGCATCAACCGCGCCGACATCGAGCGGATCGCCCGCCAGGCGATCTGATTGCAAGCATGATCCGGCCGCAGGGCCGGCTCATGTTGAGAAGTAGAGCCGTCGCAGACGTTCCCCGTTTCCGGTTCGAACCCGCTGGACCTTGTCCAGCGGGTTTTGTCTTTTTGGAGCCAGTGCAATTGGCGATTCCAGGAGCGGCGCGGCACTTGTGCGGCCTGCTCAAAAGTGCCTGTCCCCTACGCGCTTACCGGCTCTCGAACCCATCGGGGCGGCCGCGCTTCCAAAAACATTGCGAAACGGCAAGGGAACGGTTATACAGGCCGCGAATTTCCCATTTTGGTGGCTCTAAACCACCGCCCGCGCGGGAACGCGGGCGAACGAGAAGGATTTTTCTAATGGCCAATACGCTGTTGATGCCCAAGGCGACCGCCGTCTGGCTGGTCGACAACACCGCGCTCTCCTTCGAGCAGATCGCCCAGTTCTGCGGGCTGCATCCGCTCGAGGTCAAGGCAATCGCCGACGGCGAATCGGCGCAAGGCATCAAGGGCATGGACCCGATCATGACCGGCCAGCTGACCCGAGACGAGATCGCGCGCGCCGAGAAGGACCCGAACCAGCGCCTGAAGCTTTCCGACCCCAAGGTGCGGGTGCCGGAATCCAAGCGCAAGGGCCCGCGCTACACGCCGCTGTCGAAGCGCCAGGACCGGCCGAACGCCATCCTGTGGCTGGTGCGCAACCATCCCGAACTCAAGGACGCGCAGATTTCGCGTCTCGTCGGCACCACCAAGTCGACGATCGAGCAGATCCGCGAACGCAAGCACTGGAATTCGGCCAATCTGCAGCCGATGGATCCGGTGACGCTGGGTCTCGCCTCGCAGATCGACCTCGACATGGAAGTCAACCGCGCCTCGCGCGGCCGCGAACAGGCGCAGCCGGTCGGCGACACGCTGCTGCCGGCGGCCCTGACCGAGCGGCTGGTGCCGGCCCCCGAAAAGCCGAGGGACGAGGATGCCGAACTCGACGCCAACGCCGTGTTCGCCAAGCTCTCGGCGCTGAAGTCGAAGAACGAAGATGCTGACGACGAATAAGGTCTGCGACAGTTCATGAAAAAAGCCCGCTTCGAGCGGGCTTTTTTATTCCATATGCTATCTCAGCTTCGCGCCACGCGGTCGGGCGCCATGCCGTAATCCTCGCTGCGCTCCACGGCCCGGTAGAAGTCGGCAAGCTGCTTGCCGCGCTCCGGCTTGAAGATGCGGCCGGCGATCACCACCGAGGCGATGCGGTCGATGCGGAAGGCGCGGAAGTCGTCGCGCATCTCGCACCAGGCGACCAGCGTCCACACCTTGCCCCAGAACCACAGGCCGAGAGGCCTGATGTCGCGCGCGGTGCCGCGCCCGGCCTCGTCGCAATAGTCGATGGTCAGCACCTGGCGCTTTTCGACCGCACGCTCGATCAGGTCGATCGCCTCGCGGGCGGCGTCGCTGACCACCCACATCGGTGTGTGGATCTCGGTGCGGGCGATGCGGTCCTTCTCGGCATCGGGCAGCACCGCGCCGATCTTGACCAATGCCTCGTCGGCGGCGCGTGCCATTGCGGCGCCGCCAAAGGCGCGCACCATGCGCGCGCCGGCAACCAGCGCCACGATCTCGTCACGCGTGAACATCAGCGGCGGAAGGTCGAAGCCCTCCCTCATCATGTAGCCGACGCCGGCCTCGCCGTCGATCGGCACCCCGGTCGACTGCAGGTCGGCAATGTCGCGATAGATCGTTCGCTCGGAAACCTCGAGCCACGTGCCGAGCTTCTGGGCGGTGACCAGACGGCCACCCCGCAGATGCTGCACGATCTGAAAGAGCCTGTCGGCGCGGCGCATCGTTTGCTTCCCCAGTGTTGTTGCTAGGGCGGCTCCTGGACCGGAGCCGCTCCTGACGACATTCATTACGGTTTCAGTCCTTCGCGCTTGCGCTGCGCGGCGATGAATTCCGCGCCAAAGGACAGTTTCTTCGTTGTCGGCGTCCTCGCATCGAGCACGCGCCAGAAGGGCGCGATGTCGCTCGTAGTCATGCCGCGATCGAGGTCTTCCCTGGCGGCTTCGGCGACCGTGCGCAGATGATAGCCAATGGTCACCGGACATGTCACTTCGGCGCCGTGTTCGATGGCGAGCGCCGTGCGCAGCGCACGGACATCCATCTCGACGCCTTCGGGAATCGACCGGATGAAAGCGTCGACCTGGCGCGCGGTCGGCACCAGCATCGGCTGGCCCTCGACCACGTCACCCACCGTGCGCGGCGTTGGTTTCACGCCGTTGGTGCCAGGCGTGTTCAGCCTGTCGTTCCAGCTTTTCATCGGTCGTTCTCTCGGCTGGCCATGCGCATTATCTCATCGTTGCACATCCCTCCTGACAGCATACTGTCAGGAGGCTTCAGCATATTCCCTGGCAAACAGCGTCCGCATCTGCGCGAGATCGGCGCCTCGCTCGGGATAGAGCGTCTTCAGAAAGGCAAGGGCAAAGGTGCCGGGCGCCGAACCCGGCGCGGAGACGATTTTGCCGTCGGCGACCGCGTGCGGCACGTCCTGATAGTTGTTGTCGCCGGCATAACCGGCTTCGTGTCCGTTGATCCAGTCGCGGCCATTGCTGGTATGTTTGGCTTGTTCGAACATGCCGGCGCGGGCCAGCGCCAGCGTGCCAGCGCAGATGCCGCCGACGACGCCGCCGCGCGTTGCAACGGCATTGAGCAATTGAGCGACATCCGGAGGTGTTTTGCCCGCCCACTGGTCGGAACCGATGACGGCGACTGCGTCAAGATCGGCATTCTCGTCGATGCCGGCCGAGCGGTCGGGCGTCAGCCGAAAGCCGCTTATCCCGGTCACCGGCTTGCCTCCAGGGGTCAATGACACGGCACGAGCACCGAACCACTCAACCGCCGAGGCGGCCAGCAATCCATATTCCCAGTCGGCAAAACCTTCGATGAAGACGAAGCCGATTGTCTTCTGATCAGGCATAAGCTCGCTCCGTCCCCCAGCGCGCCGCAGCTATATCTGGGCATTGCCGCGCCCATGTCCAATATCGATGTCGAAAAATTCGCCTCAATTGCCGCGAGAGCGACGTTCCACATACATATCGGGCCAGCCGATATCCTTGCGGATGTCCGCGGGCAGCGCGTTCATGAAACGCTGCGTGCGAATTTCGTTGCGCATGGTGCGAACCTTGCCAACATAGTGCTGCATGCCGCGCAGGATGGTGAAACCGTTCATGGCTATTCTCCTCTCTCTAACTGGATGCAGTATCGCACACCCCTCCTGACAGCAGTCTGTCAGGAGGATGGCAGGGCGCGCGGCGATCGTTCCGGCTGGCGGAAATTGTCCCCGGCCGTGATCTTCGACCCAGCCTTGCGGATGAGGGATTGTTCACGCCGGGGTGCCTATGGAGCCGACACTGTTCAATTCACGGCGACGAACTGTCAGGATAGGCGGCCTTCAGCGAGGTGACCGCAGTTCTGATATGAAGGGAGAAAATTCTTCCCCAAAACCAGGGAGACGACCATGAGCCTGCAACTGACAGGAATCCACCATCTGACCGCCATCACCGCCAACGCACCGGGCAATCTTCATTTCTATACGAAGGTGCTGGGCTTGCGGCTGGTCAAGAAGACGGTGAACCAGGACGACACGTCGGCCTATCACCTTTTCTATGCCGACGGCGAAGCGACGCCGGGCACCGACCTCACCTTCTTCGACTGGCCGGTTGGCCGCGAGCGGCGCGGCACCCACAGCATCGCGCGGACCAGCCTCAGGGTCGGCAGCCCGGAGAGCCTGGCCTGGTGGAAACAGCACCTGGCCGGCGAAAACATCGCGACAGGAGAGATTGCCGACATCGGCGGCTACCCGTCGTTCGATTTCGAGGATCCCGAAGGCCAGCGTCTGCGGCTCGTCAGCGATGGCGGCAAGGGCGGCAGCCATCCCTGGGCGCAAAGCCCGGTGCCGGCCGAGCATCAGATCCGCGGGCTCGGGCCGATCGTCATCAGCGTCCCCGACATCACCAACACCGAGACGGTGCTGACCAGGGTGATGAACATGCGCAAGGCCCGCGACTATGCTTCGCCGGATGGCGAAGGCCAGGTCCATGTCTTCGAAATGGGCGCTGGCGGGCCGGCTGCGGAGCTTCATGTCGCCGTGCAGCCCGGGCTGGCTCCCGCAAGGCAGGGCGCCGGTGCGGTTCATCATGTTGCCTTCAGGGCGCCGGACCAGGAGACGCTGCATCAATGGACCGCCCGCCTGGCCGAATTCCGCCTGCCGTCGAGCGGCGAGGTCGAGCGCTATTACTTCCGCTCACTCTATTTCCGTGAGCCCAACGGCATCCTATTCGAGATCGCCACGGACGGGCCGGGCTTCACCGCCGACGAGCCGCTGGAGACGCTGGGCGAAAGCCTGGCCCTGCCGCCGTTCCTCGAACCGAAGCGCGCCTCGATCGAAGCCGGCCTCAAGCCGCTGAAGTAGGTCGTCCTCCCAAAACGGCGGGCGCCGCGGTCCGGTTGGGGAACGCGGCGTCCGTTCTTTCTCGGCTTTGACAGCGGGCCGCGTTGCTGGTCAAAGGCGGCATGACGAAACTTCTCGCCCTTGTCATCGTCGGCTTCATGGTCATCCAGCTGATCAAACCGATCGGCTGGCCAGGGCTCAAGCGCCGCGGCGATTTCTGGAAGCTGGCGCTGCTGGCCATGGCCGCGATCTCACTGGCGGCCGTGCTCGGGCATTTGACATAGGTCTGCAGGCCGCATCGGCCGTCGGTGTTCAGCTGGCGAGCACCAGGTCGACGAGATGCGCGGCCCAGGCGCGGTAGCCCGCCTCCGAGGCGTGGAAGCCGTCCGAGGCGAAACCCTGTTCGGGATTGGTGATCGGCAAGCGCGGGGCCGGCACCGCGCCGCGTTCAAGGCAGAGCCGTTCACCCATCCGGTTCATTGCGGTGGCGCGGATCTCGAGGATCTTGCCGAGCAGCGGCGGCATGGCCGGCGCCCGCGTGAACTCCAGCACCGGCGACCACACGACGCGTGCCTCCGGCCATTTGGCGCGCAGGCCGTAGAGCAAGCCGCCGAACTCCTTCTTGAAGCGCGGCACCGAATGAAAATTCTTGGTATCGTTGGTGCCGATGGCAAGCACGATATGCGTCCACGGATCGGCCGACAGGTTGGGCAGGACATGGTCGCGGATCTGGCCCGATGTCGCCGAATTGAAGCCGGCGGCGCGCCAGCGCACGGCGCGGCCGGTGCGCTGCGAGATCAGCACGGCGAGCTGCGCGGCAAGCCCGTCCTCGGAATTGCCGATGCCGACCGAGGCGGCCGAGGAGTCGCCCAGCACCAGAAGCGAGATACCGGGCGCCTTGCCGGCGAGTTCGTGCATGACCGGTCCCTGTGCCGGCAGCATGCGCGTTGTGCGGCGGCGCACGCCGAGCCCCTGCCAGACATAGACGGGGAAGGCGAGCCAGGTGAGAGAGGCCGGGAAGCGCATGGCGGAACCGTGGAATGATCTGCGGCAGGCTTAGCGCATGTTTGGGCCGAGGTGAACGGATCCTTGCATCGCCGGCCGGTACCCTAAGGGCATTCATCGCCCCGCAGCGACCTGTTCCCGTATTCATCGTGCAGTCGCACCCAGTCCATGAAGGTCCCGTAAGGACCGGTCTCGTCACGACCTTTCGGTGCAATGTCGAGATACTGATAGGCGCCGATGAACTGCTCGCTGCCGCGGGCGCGCGACATGAAGGTCAGGAAAATGTCACCGGTTTCGCCCTTGTAGAAGACAGTGGTGCCGGGCAGGTCCTTCGACGTCAGCACCGGTGTTTCGAAATTGTAGACCGCTTCGCCGGACGCGATCTGCTTGTCGGTGAAGGACACTTGCATATCGAAGTTGAAGTCCGACGCATAGGAAGAGACCCAGTCGAACGTCCAGCCCATGCGCTGCTTGTAGGGCTGCAGCTCGGCCAGCGGCGCCCGCGATATGGAGACAAGCGACACGTCACGATGCCTGAGATGCCGGTTGGCGCCGTCCATATGGTCGGCGACGAAGGCACAGCTTTCGCAGTGATGGGTGGAGCCTGGCGCGAACACGAAGTGATAGACGATCAACTGGCTGCGGTTGGCGAAAAGATCGGCCAGTTTCATCGGCCCTTGCTCCGTCTCGAAGACGTAGTCCTTCCTTACTTTCAGCCATGGCAGTTCCCGCCGCTCGGCCGCGACACGCTCGCGCAACCGCGTCAGTTCCTTCTCACGCGCCAGATGCGCCTTGTGCGCCTGGAACCAGTCTTCGCGTGAAACGACCTTGTTGCGATGCATGAACCTCTCCCTGTCTCTCATCCCAAGGACGTTCGGGACGAGCGCAAACCGACACCACCGGCAACGCCCAGAGGAAATAGGGATGAGGAGGTCTTCCCCCAAATCGCGGATAGGAAAAACCCGGGCGCGTTGGCCCGGGTCTGAACGGGGATGGAAAAGCTGGGCTCAGGCGGCCTGTTCGAGGCCAGGCTTCCATTTTCCGAGCGCAGCCAGATAGTTCATATGGGCGCGATGGGTGAAGGCGGCCTGGCCGGCGGCGACGTTCGACGCCTTGCCGCTCCATGCCTTCTGCGGGGCAGCCTGCAGCGCACGGCCATAGGAGAAGGTCAGCTTCCACGGATGCGGACCGATGGCATTGATGGCGTTGAGGTTGGCGGTTGCCTCCTCGTCCTCCTGGCCGCCGGAGAGGAAGGCGATGCCCGGGACCGCCGCCGGCACCGTCTCGCGGAACAGTTTTATGGTCATCTCGGCGACCTTTTCGGGACTGTCCACCGTCCCCGACTTCTTGCCCGACAGGACCATGTTGGGCTTGAGGATCGTGCCTTCGAGCACGACGCGCGCCGCATGGAGTTCATCGTAGAGCTTGATCAGCGTCGCCTTCGAGACCTCGTAGCAGGTGCCGATGTCGTGGGCGCCGTCCATCAGCACTTCCGGCTCGACGATCGGCACGATGCCGGCTTCCTGGCAAAGGGCGGCATAGCGGGCGAGCGCATGGGTGTTCGCGCTGATCGAAGTGGCCGAAGGCACGCTCTTGCCGGTATCGATGTCGATCACCGCGCGCCATTTGGCGAAGCGGGCGCCGAGCTTGTAGTAGTCGGCAAGGCGCTCACGCAGGCCGTCGAGGCCCTCGGTAACGGTGTCGCCGGGAAAGCCGGCGAGCGGCTTGGCGCCGGCATCGACCTTGATGCCGGGGATGGCGCCTGACGCCTTGATGATGTCGACCAGAGGCGTGCCATCGGCGGCCTTCTGGCGGATGGTCTCGTCATAGAGGATGACGCCGGAGATGTACTTGGTCATCGCGTCCTTGGCGCGAAACATCATCTCGCGATAGTCGCGGCGGCTGTCGGCGGTCGATTCGACGCCGATGACATCGAAACGCTTCTTGATGGTGCCGGAACTTTCGTCGGCGGCCAGCAGGCCCTTGCCGTTGGCCACGATCGCGGCGGCTATGTCTTCGAGACGTTCGCTCATCATGCTTCTCCTGAGAGGGGTTCGTTCCGCGCTTAACGGAAGTCTACCGCCAAAGGAATGGCATCGGAAAGCTCGAATCGATTGAAAGTCCCGGGCGTCTCTTTGTGTCGATCGCCTTGCTTGTTCCAGCCGCATGTCTGCACCGCCAGGCGTTTCCGCCTGGCTGCAAAATGCGCTTGAGTCTCGACGCAATTCCCAAGGGAAAGCGCTACGCGCTTTTCCCGGGAAAACCGTCTCACGCTTTTGCTGGAATTGCTTAGCGCTTCAGCACGTCGACGCCTGGCAGCGGCTTGCCTTCCATCCATTCCAGGAAGGCGCCGCCGGCGGTCGAGACATAGGTGAAGTCATCGGCGACGCCGGCGTGGTTGAGCGCCGCCACCGTATCGCCGCCACCGGCGACCGAGACCAGCTTGCCGGCCTTGGTGCGCGCGGCCGCGTGTTTTGCCGCCGCCACCGTGGCGTGATCGAACGGCGCGATCTCGAAAGCGCCGAGCGGGCCGTTCCAGACCAGGGTCGCGGCGCGGTCGATCCATTCGCCGATCGTCTTCACGGTCTTTTCGCCGACATCCAGAATCATGCCGTCGGCCGGCACGTCGGCGATGGCAACAGTCTCGCAAGCGGCGCCGGCCTTGAATTCCTTGGCGACGACGCCGTCGACCGGCAGGATGATGGCGCAGCCGGCCTCGGCCGCCTCGATCATGATCTGCTTGGCGGTGGCGGCAAGGTCATGCTCGCACAGCGACTTGCCGACATCGGTGCCGCGCGCGGCAAGGAAGGTGTTGGCCATGCCGCCGCCGATCACCAGCGCGTCGACCTTCTTCACCAGGTTCATCAACAGGTCGATCTTGGTCGAGACCTTGGCGCCGCCGACGATGGCGACGACCGGGCGGACCGGATTGCCCAGCCCCTTCTCCAGCGCTTCGAGCTCGGCCTGCATGGTGCGGCCGGCAAAGGAAGGCAGCAGATGCGCCAGCCCTTCAGTGGAAGAGTGGGCGCGGTGCGCCGCGGAAAAGGCGTCGTTGACAAAGATGTCGCCATTGGCGGCGAGCCGCTCGCTGAAGGCCGGGTCGTTCTTCTCCTCGGCCTTGTAGAAACGGGTGTTTTCGAAGAGCAGCACGTCGCCCTTGTTCATGGCCGCGACGGCACTTCCCGCTATGTCGCCGACGCAATCCGAGGCAAAGCCGACGGGGCGGCCGAGCACCTCGGCCGTCGCCCTGGCGATCGGCTCCAGCGAGAATTCCGGCGATGGCCCATCTTTGGGCCGGCCGAAATGGGCGAGCAGGATGACCTTGGCGCCCTTGCCCGACAGTTCGGCGATGGTCGGCGCGATGCGTTCGATGCGGGTGGCGTCGGTGACCTTGCCGTCGGCGACGGGAACGTTGAGGTCGACGCGCACCAGCACGCGCTTGCCGCTGATGTTGCCGATATCGTCCAGTGTCTTGAAGGCGGCCATGCGGGTTCCTTTCCTCGGAAAAATCGCCGGGACCATACCCCGCATCGGTGACGATGCAAGGCTTTGGCCGCGGCGCGGTGCGAAATTTTGAGGCGGGCGCGAACATAGTCCGTGAAGATCGCCCCCCGCCGCCGGGGCAAGGCAAACGATCGCTCTTTTCAGCTCCCTGTCGTGGCCCTTTCGACCGGCGGCTCGGGCGGCTCATCTTTTTGGGCTGCCGCCTCCTGCGTCTCGGTCGGCTTGCGCCAGTTGCGGATGAAGGCGCTGAGACGGTCGCCCATCTCGCCCGCGCTCAGGAACACCGGTACCCGCGCCACCGGCGCGGTCGGCTCGAAGGAAAGACCCAGACCCGTGATCCTGCCCTTGTCGTCGACATCCCTGACGATCAGCTCGATCGAGCCGATCAGCACCCGATCGGCATATTCGGCATGGCCGCCAAGCCGCGCCGTGACCAGCGCGCCGACGGTGAGCTTCTGCTCCGCCTCGGTCAGGCCCGGAGCGTAGGCTGCCTCAAGCTCGGCGGCGGAGCGCGCCGGGTCGACGGCGAAGGCGCCGAAGAAATCGGCGTCTTCCGGGTCGACCACCGCGCGGCTGGCGAAAAGCTTGTCGAGCAGGCGCGGATAGCGGTCCGGCACGAAGATGTAGACCTGGTCGCCGGCGGCGAGCCGGCCCATGTCCTGAAAGCGCATCGAGCGGCCGTCGCGCAGCACCAGCGAGGGCCGCGCCCAGCGCGGAATGCGCTCGCCGCGCGCCACCGGGCTGCCATGCGCCACGCGATAGGCAAGGAGCTCGTGGTGGGCGGAGCCGGGGAGTTCGAGTTCGACCTTGTCCAGCGGTCCGAGGCGCGCCGGCACGATGAGGCCGAGGCGACGCGCCAGCGGGCCGACCGTCCAGCCCTGGATGACAAGCGACACCAGCACGATGATGAAGGCGGCGTTGAAGATGGTGCGGCCGTTCTCAAGCCCGCCAAGCAATGGGGTGATGGCGAGCAGGATCGAGACGGCGCCGCGCAGGCCGACCCAGGAGACGAAGGCGACTTCGGGGCGCGGCAGGCGGAACGGGATCAGGCAGAGCCAGACAGCGATCGGGCGGGCGACGAACATCAGGAAAAGACCAAGCGCTATCGCCGGCACCATGATCGCCGGAAATTGCGAAGGGGTGGCGAACAGGCCAAGGATCAGGAACATGATGATCTGCGCCAGCCATGACATGCCGTCCTGGAAACGCTTGAGGATGGTGACGGCGCGGATGTCGGAATTCCCGGCAATGAGGCCGGCGATATAGACCGCCAAGAAACCGGAGCCGCCGACGGCGCCGGCGGCGGCGAAGACCATCAGCGACAGCGTCAGCACGAAGATCGGCAGCAGGCCGTGGTCGAGATTGAGCCGGTCGACGAGACGCACGATGGCAAGGCCGCCGAGTGCGCCGAGGATGGCGCCAAGGCCCATATTGACGAGGAAGCCGAGGATCAGGCTGGTGACCAGGACATTGGTTTCGGGGTTGGCGTGGGCGGCGATGACCTCGACCAGGGTGATGGTCAGGAAGATGGCGATCGGGTCGTTGGTGCCGGATTCCACTTCGAGCGTCGAGCGGACGCGCTCGCGCAGATTGATCTCGCCGGCGCGCAGCAGGAAGAACACCGCCGCGGCGTCGGTCGAAGCGACGGCGGCGCCGAGCAGGAAGGATTCCAGCCAGCTGAGGTCAAGCAGATAGTAGGCGGCCGCGCCGAACAGGCCGGTGGTGAGAAGCACGCCGAAGGTCGCCAGCGAGAGCGCCGGGCCTGCCGCCTGCCGCAAGGCGTTGAGCGGTGTACCGAAGCCGGAATCGAACAGGATGACCGCCAGCGCCAGTGAGCCGGCAAAATAGGCGATGCGGGCATTGTCGAATTCGATGCCGAGGCCGTCGGTTCCGGTGGCGAGCCCGATGCAGAGAAAGAGCAGCAGGAGGGGGGCGCCGAAGCGGAAGGCGATCAGGCTCGAAAACGCGGCGGCGACAACGAGCGCCGTGCCGACCAGCGTGACGAGATAGATCGCATGCTCCATCCGTGATTTGCCCCTCGAATTCCTCTTTCTATCGATTTACGGGAGAGTGGGGCGAAGGCATGGCCAGTGCAAGGCGCGGGGGTGGTTTTTTACCCTATGCCGCTGATTTTCGACGGTTTTGCGATTGCTGCTTCGGCAAACGAAAAACGCCCGGCCAAAGCCGGGCGTTTCGATGTCGCGAGACGGAGCCGCGCGATCAGGCGATGGTCTTGCCGAAGGCGACGGCGGTGTCGCCCATGCGGTTGGAGAAGCCCCACTCATTGTCGTACCACGACAGCACCGAAACGAAGTTGCCGTCCATCACCTTGGTCTGGTCGAGCGCCATGATCGAGGAGTGCGGATCATGGTTGAAGTCGATCGAGACATTCGGGTGATGGGTGACGCCGAGAATGCCCTTCAGCTTGCCGTTGGAGGCGGCGATGACCGCTTCGTTGATTTCCTGCACCGTGGTGGCGCGCTTGGCGATGAACTTGAAGTCGACGACCGAGACGTTCGGGGTCGGCACGCGGATCGAGATGCCGTCGAGCTTGCCCTTGAGGTCGGGGAGCACGAGGCCGATCGCCTTGGCCGCACCGGTCGAGGTCGGGATCTGCGACAGCGCCGCTGCACGGGCGCGGTAGAGATCCTTGTGCATGGTGTCCAGCGTCGGCTGGTCGCCAGTGTAGGAATGGATGGTCGTCATCATGCCTTTTTCGATGCCGACCGTCTCGTGCAGCACGGCCGCCAGCGGCGCCAGGCAGTTGGTGGTGCACGACGCGTTCGAGATGACGATGTGGTCCTTGGTCAGCTTGTCGTGGTTGATGCCGTAGACCACGGTCAGGTCAGCGCCATCGGCAGGTGCGGAGACCAGCACGCGCTTGGCGCCGGCGGTCAGGTGCGCGGCGGCCTTGTCACGGGCGGTGAAGATGCCGGTGCATTCGAGCGCGATGTCGACGCCGAGCTCCTTCCACGGCAGCTGCGTCGGGTCCTTGATGGCGGTGACCTTGAACTTTTCCCTGCCGACGGTGATCTGGTCGCCGGACACCGACACTTCATGCGGGAAGCGGCCATGCACGCTGTCGTAGCGCAGCAGGTGCGCATTGGTCTCGACCGGGCCGAGATCGTTGACGGCGACGACGTCGATGTCCTTGCGGCCGGATTCATGGATGGCTCGCAGGATGTTGCGGCCGATGCGGCCGAATCCGTTGATGGCAACTCTGACGGTCATTTTTCTCTCCCTGGGAGCTGGAAGGCTGACGATGGGTCCGCAGCTTCATAGCGGCGGACGGGCAAAGAATCCAGCCAAAGCGATGTAGATTTAAATCGATTAGGTTGGGCCAGCCCGGCGAAATCGCTTTGCGCGGTTTCGCCGGGGCGTTTTTGTTTGGTGCCTGCCGTCATCTCAAACCGCGACACAGTTTTGGGCGGCCTGCACAGCCTTACTTGGCGTGCAGGCGGGCTTCCACCGCCTTGGCCGCTGCCTCGGCGGTGATGCCGAAATGCGGGTAGAGCTGCTCGATCGTGCCGGAGGCGCCGAAGCCGGTCATGCCGACGAAGATGCCGTCCGAGCCGATGAGATGATCCCAGCCCTGGCGGATGCCGGCCTCGATCGCCATCTTGATCGGCGCGTTGCCGATCGTCTTCTTGCGGTAGTCGTCGCTCTGCTTGTCGAACAGCTCGAAGCAAGGCACCGACACGACGCGGGTCGGGTGACCGTGCTTCTCGAGCAGGTCGCGGGCGCCGAGGGCGATCTCGACCTCGGAGCCGGTGGCGAAGATCGTCACCGCCGCCTCGCCGCTGGCCGCGGCCAGTTCGTAAGCGCCCTGACTGCTCAGGTTCTTGGCCGAATGCTCGGTGCGCACGGTCGGCAGGTTCTGGCGGGTCAGCGCCAGCGTCGACGGCGTCTTTTCGGATTCGAGCGCGATCTGCCAGCATTCCGCGGTTTCCACGGCGTCGGCCGGACGGAAAACATTGTGGTTGGGAATGGCGCGCAGGGCCGCCAGATGCTCGACCGGCTGGTGGGTCGGGCCGTCTTCGCCCAGACCGATGGAATCATGGGTCATGACGAAGATCGAGCGGATGCCCATCAGCGATGACAGCCGCATCGACGGGCGGGCATAGTCGGAGAAGCACATGAAGGTGCCGCCATAGGCGATGAGGCCGCCATGCAGCGTCAGGCCGTTGATGGCCGCCGCCATGCCATGCTCGCGGATGCCGTAGTGGACATAGCGCTGGCCATAATCGTCCGGCGTGATGTTCTTGGTCTGGCTGGTCTTGGTGTTGTTGGAGCCGGTCAGATCGGCGGAGCCGCCGATGGTTTCCGGCACGGCGCCGTTGATGACCTCAAGCGCCATTTCCGACGATTTGCGGGTGGCGACCTTCGGCTTGTCGACCGAGAGCTTCTTCTTGTAGTCGGCGATGACGGCGTCGAAATTGGACGGCAGCTTGCCGGCGAGGCGGCGCTCGAACTCGGCCTTCAGCTTCGGCTCTGCCTTGGCGAGACGGCCCTCCCAGTCAGCCCGCGGCTTGGCGCCGGCCTTGCCGGCGGCGCGCCAGGCATCGAGGATGTCGGCCGGAATCTCGAAGGGCGGCGAGCCCCAGTTGAAGAATTTGCGCGCGCCGGCGATCTCGTCGGCGCCGAGCGGCGAACCGTGCGCCTTGTTGGTACCGGCCTTGGTCGGGGCGCCGAAGCCGATGGTCGTCTTGCAGGCGATCATCGTCGGCTTGTCGGAATGGCGGGCGGCCTCGATGGCATAGGCGATGGCTTCCGGATCGGTGCCGTCGATATGGCTGGCGTTCCAGCCGGAGGCCTGGAAGCGGGCAACCTGGTCGGTGTTGTCGGCGAGCGAAACCGGGCCGTCGATCGAGATGTTGTTGTTGTCCCAGAAGACGATCAGCTTGTTGAGCTTGAGATGTCCGGCCAGCGCGATGGCCTCCTGGGAAACGCCTTCCATCAGACAGCCGTCGCCGGCCAGCACATAGGTGTAGTGGCTGACGAGGTCGTTGCCGAAGGCGGCGTTCATGATGCGCTCGCCGAGCGCGAAGCCGACCGAATTGGCAAGGCCCTGGCCGAGCGGGCCGGTCGTCGTCTCGATGCCGGCGGCGTGGCCGTATTCGGGATGGCCGGCGGTCTTGGAGCCGAGCTGGCGGAAATTCTTGATCTGGTCGAGGGTCATGTCCTCGTAGCCGGTCAGATAGAGCAGCGAGTAGAGCAGCATCGAACCATGACCGGCCGACAGGATGAAGCGGTCGCGGTCGGCCCAGTGCGGGGCCTTGGCGTCAAATTTCAGGAAGCGGGTGAACAGCACCGTGGCAATGTCGGCGCAGCCCATGGGCAGGCCGGGATGGCCGGAATTGGCCTTCTCGACGGCATCCATGGAGAGAAAGCGGATCGCATTGGCCATCCGGTCATGTTGTTCACGCGACGTCATGGTTCCTCCAAAGGTGGGGGTTTGGGGGCTTGGGAGCGCCCTTGAAAAGGTGCGCGACACATAGCAGGCGCGGGCTTTTAGTCAACAAATCGGGCGCAGATTTGCCGGTCTTGTGATGCTGGCGGCGGCCCTACATTAGCGTTAGCAGGGGACAGTCGTGAGAGCTTTGTTGACGTTGCCTTCACCCGGTGCCTAATGTTTCAGGGATAACGCGTTCTGAACGCGAACGATTCGGTGATGGGCAGGGCACAGGACGAAGGCCATGACCGGGGAAACCACACTCAAGGAAGTCATCGCCAGGCTGGGCAAGGCCATCGAGGGGCTGGAAAACGCCGTCGCGGCCAAGCTGGAGCATGAACGCGATTACTCGGAAGCCGAGGCCGAGGTGCAGCGGATGAATGCCGACCGCTCCCGGCTGGCGCAGGAACTCGACAATTCGGAAGCGCGCGCCGAACGGCTGGAGGACGCCAACAAGGAAGTATCGCGACGGCTGGTGACCGCCATGGAAACCATCCGCGCCGTGTTGGACAGATAGGAGCTGGCCCATGGCACAGGTCACGGTTTCAATCGACGGCAAACAGTATCGGATGGCCTGCGACGAAGGCCAGGAAGAGCATCTGATCGACCTCGCCGAACGCTTCGACCGTTATGTCTCGCATCTGAAGGATTCTTTCGGTGAGATCGGCGACCAGCGGCTGACCGTCATGGCCGGCATCATGGTGATGGACGAACTTTCGGAGCTGCAGAAGCGCGTCAAGGGCATGGAAAGCGAAGTGCTGACCTTGCGCAAGACGCGCGACGAGGCGCTGACCAAGGCCGACAAGAGCGACAGCGTGCTGACCAACGCGCTTGGCGCGCTGGCGCAGCGGATGGAAGATCTCGCCACGTCGCTGGCCGTGAAATCCTAGACTTTTGGCCACGCCGACAGCGAAATTTCTACATTCCCCAGGAAAAGGCGAAAATTTTTCGCGGCCTGCATCACTGGCGGCGACCTGACCGTTTTGAACGTCGCCGATGGAGTGATAAAAGGGTGGCAGCCCGCCAACAGGCGGCATTCACAGGGGTAGGAACCATGAGCCTTCGTATCAACGACATCGCGCCGGATTTCACGGCCGAGACCACGCAGGGGACGATCAGCTTTCACGACTGGATCGGTGACGGCTGGGCGATCCTCTTCAGCCACCCGAAGAATTTCACACCGGTCTGCACCACCGAGCTCGGCACGATGGCCGGGCTGGAAGGCGAGTTCAAGAAACGCAACGTCAAGATCATCGGCATCTCCGTCGATCCGGTTGCCAGCCACGACAAATGGCAGGCCGACATCAAGACGGCGACCGGTCAAACGGTGCACTATCCGCTGATCGGCGACAAGGACCTCAAGGTCGCCAAGCTCTACGACATGCTGCCCGCCGGCGCCGGCGAGACCTCGGAAGGCCGCACGCCCGCCGACAACGCCACCGTGCGCTCGGTCTATGTCATAGGGCCGGACAAGAAGATCAAGCTGGTGCTGACCTATCCGATGACCACCGGCCGCAACTTCGACGAGATCCTGCGCGCGGTCGATTCCATGCAGCTCACCGCCAAGCATCAGGTGGCGACGCCGGCAAACTGGAAGCAGGGTGAGGACGTCATCATCACCGCCGCCGTTTCCAACGAGGATGCGATCAAGCGCTTTGGCGCCTTTGACACCATCCTGCCTTATCTCAGGAAGACCAAACAGCCGTCCGCCTGAAACGGGGGCGCCGGAACGGTTTTTGCCTTTTCCACCCAGGCGGGCCAAGTCATGCTTGACTGGCTCGCCTGGGTGGACAACCATGCTCTTGTTGGAGCTTGGCGGAGAAAATCGTTCCTGCTGGCTGGGTTGGGGGGTTCGGGTTGGACTTGGCTTTGGCAAAACCTGAGGTCAGGGGCTTTTACGACAAGCCGACCGGGGCCATTCAGTATGTCGTCACCGATCCGGCGACAAGGCGATGCGCCATCATCGACCCGATCCTCGACTTCGATGAGAAATCCGGCGCGACGGGAACGAAGAGCGCGGATGCCCTGCTCGATTTCGTCGGGGAGAACGGGCTGGAGATCGAGTGGATCCTCGATACCCACCCGCATGCCGACCATTTCTCGGCAGCGCATTATCTGAAACGGAAGACCGGTGCGCAGACCGCGATCGGCAACAGGATCGTCGACGTCCAGAACCTGTGGAAGGCGATCTACAACTGGCCGGATTTTCCCGCCGACGGTTCGCAGTGGGACAGGTTGTTCAGGGAAGGCGAGACCTTCCTGGTCGGGACAGTCCCGGTCAAGGTGCTGTTCTCACCCGGACATACGCTGGCCTCGATCACCTATGTGATCGGCAACGCCGCCTTCGTGCACGACACGCTGTTCATGCCCGACAGCGGCACGGCGCGAGCGGATTTCCCCGGCGGCAGTGCCGCGCGGCTGTGGCGCTCGATCCAGGACATACTGGCGCTGCCCGATGGGACGCGCGTCTTCGTCGGCCATGACTATCAGGCCGGTGGCCGCGAGCCCTTGTGGGAGAGCACGGTTGGCCAGCAGAAGGCCAGCAATATCCATCTCGTTGCCGCGCGCAGCGAAGCCGAATTCGTGGCGCTGCGCGAGGCTCGCGACAAGACGTTGCCGATGCCGCGGCTGATCCTGCACGCGCTGCAGGTCAACATGAATGGCGGCCGGCTGCCGGAACCGGAAGCCAATGGCCGGCGGTATCTGAAATTTCCGCTGGATGCGCTTTGAGGCGATCGTGACACCGGCCGAGGTTCACGAAAAAGGCGGCGCCAGTTTCCTGACGCCGCCTTGATGTTTTGTCGCCGAAGCTGGCTTAAGCCGCCGGCTGTGCCTCGATGGTGCGCAGCGCCTGGGTCTGGCGCTTGGCGGCGGCCTTGACCGCATCCTGCACCTTCTCGAAGGCGCGCACCTCGATCTGACGCACGCGCTCGCGGCTGATGTCGAACTCGGCCGACAGCTCTTCCAGCGTCAGCGGCTCCTCGGCGAGGCGACGGGCCTCGAAGATGCGCCGCTCGCGCTCGTTGAGCACGGCAAGAGCGCCTGACAGCATGCCGCGCCGGTTTTCCAGCTCGTCCTGCTCGATCAGCATCTCTTCCTGGCTTTCGTGGTCATCGACCAGCCAGTCCTGCCATTCGCCGGATTCGCCTTCCGTCGCCCGGATCGGCGCGTTGAGCGAAGCGTCGCCCGACAGGCGGCGGTTCATCGACACCACCTCTGCCTCGGTAACGTTCAGCCGCGTCGCGATCTCGGTGATCTGGTCGGGCTTGAGGTCGCCGTCATCCAGCGCCTGGATCTTGCCCTTCACCTTGCGCAGGTTGAAGAACAGACGCTTCTGGTTGGCGGTCGTGCCCATCTTGACCAGGCTCCACGAGCGCAGGATGTACTCCTGGATCGAGGCCTTGATCCACCACATGGCGTAGGTCGCCAGGCGGAAACCGCGCTCGGGTTCGAATTTCTTGACGGCCTGCATCAGGCCGACATTGCCTTCCGAGATCACCTCGCCGATCGGCAGGCCGTAGCCGCGATAGCCCATGGCGATCTTGGCGACGAGCCGCAAATGGCTGGTGACGAGCTTGTGCGCGGCGGACGTGTCTTCATGCTCGGCATAACGCTTGGCGAGCATGTACTCTTCCTGCGGCTGAAGCATGGGAAAGCGGCGGATTTCTTCCAGGTAGCGGCTGAGGCCGCCTTCGCCGGAAACAATGCTAGGTAGTGACTGGGCCATGATAGCGCCCCCTCTCTATTGGAGTGATGCCCCCGAAACGCGGCGGGCATGTGACGCGAACACCAAAAGGCTCGCTCGCGACATAAAGGTCTTATACAGGAACAAAACCAGAAACGACAGGCATTTGTTCAACACGAAACAGTGTGTCACGCTGAAGTGAACAATGCCAGTCAAGTTTTTTGATGGTCGATTTCGAGCTTGTTGATGGCGGGTCAGAGATGGCGAAAGCCGCCGACGAGTTCCTCCATGTCCCTCGGTATCGGCGCCTCGAACCTCATCGTCAGATGGGTATCGGGATGGCGAAATGCAAGGAGCCAGGCATGCAAAGCCTGCCGGGAAAATGCCCTGACCTGACTTTTCAGGGGTTCCGGCAGCCGGTTGGCCTTGGTGCGGAAGGCCTGGCCGTAGTCGGGGTCGCCGATGACCGGGTGGCCGATATGGGCCATATGGACACGGATCTGGTGGGTCCGGCCGGTTTCCAGCCGGCATTCGACCAGGCTGGCGGTGGCGAATTCCTGCTGTCTTTCGCCGAAACGCTCCTGAACGGCAAAGTGGGTGACGGCGTGGCGGGCATCGTCGCGGCCTTCCGGCACCACGGCGCGGCGCACCCGGTCGGCGGCGCGGCCAAGCGGCGCATCGACCGTTCCGGTCGGCCGCTGCGGTATGCCCCAGACCAACGCCAGATAGGCGCGTTCGAGATCGCCGGTCCGGCCGTGATCGGCGAAGGCTTCCGACAGCGCCTTATGGGCGCGGTCGGTCTTGGCCACCACCATGACGCCGCTGGTCTCCTTGTCGAGGCGGTGGACGATTCCCGGCCGGCGCACCCCGCCAATGCCCGACAGGCTGTCACCGCAATGATGGATCAACGCGTTGACCAGCGTGCCGGTCCAGTTGCCGGCGCCGGGATGCACGACCAGTCCCGCCGGCTTGTTGATGACGATCAGCGCGTCGTCCTCATAAAGCACGTCGAGCGCGATGGCCTCGCCCTGCGGCGCGGCCGGCTCCGGTTCCGGCATGGCGACCGACACGCGTTCGCCCGCGATCATCCTGCGCTTGGTCTCGTCGGCCGGCTCGCCGTCGACGCTGACGGCGCCTTGCCTGATCAGCATCTGCACGCGGCTGCGCGACATGTCAGGGCCGAGGCTGGCCGCCAGCCACTGGTCGAGGCGCTGGCCGGCCGCATCCGCGCCCACCACCAGCACCCTCGGCTCGGCCGCGATGAATCGATCCTCTATCAATTCGGGGGCCTGTTCGTTATGAGCGCTCATCGAAAACCGTTCCGGAATATTTGCCATGGCCCGGCCCGATGCCGACGAAGATCAGGAAAAGCCGCTCGACCCCGAGGTCGAAAAGATGCGTGGCAAACTCGTCCGCTTCATGGCCATCAATCTCGGCCTGCTGTTGCTGGCTCTTATGGTGGTGATCGCGGCGATTGTCTACAAAGCCCGCAAGGCACCGCCGGCAAACCCGCCGCTGGCCGGTGACATCCAGGTACCGGCCGGCGAACCGCTCAGCGGCGACATCGTGCTGCCGGTCGGGGCGAAAGTGGTCAGCCAGTCGCTGTCCGGCAATCGCGTCTCAATCGACGCCGAGCTTGCCGACGGCGGCCGTGCGATCTTCGTCTATGATATAGCCGAGCGCCGCCTGATCGGGCAGTTCGCAATTCGCAACAAATGACCGGCAGCAATGCAACAAACAAGTTTGCCGCAGAAATGAACAGGCCTCAGTCATGACTGACTTTGCCGGACATCGTCGTGTCGCGACCGTGGCGCTGGTCGTCGCCAACTATGACGAGGCGATCGCCTGGTATGTCGGGCGGCTGGGTTTCCTGCTCCTCGAGGATGTCGATCTCGGCGGCGGCAAGCGCTGGGTTACGGTAGCGCCGGCCAACGGGCAGGGCGCCCGGCTGCTGCTGGCCGAGGCCGCGGATGAGGCGCAAAGGCAAAGCATTGGCAACCAGACAGGCGGCCGGGTCTTCCTGTTCCTCGAAACCGACGACTTTGCGCGCGACCATGCGGCGATGCTGGAAAAGGGTGTCGAATTCCGCGAGGCGCCGCGTTTCGAACCCTATGGCACGGTCGCGGTTTTCGCCGATCTGCACGGCAATCTCTGGGACCTGATCGAGCCGAAACGCTAGGCTTGCGGCCAGCTTTTCTTGGATGTGGTAAAGCTGGCCAAACCCCAGTTGCTTTTTCCCAGCCATCAGCCTATATCGCCGGTTCTTGAGCGCGCCCATCGTCTAGCGGTCAGGACACCGCCCTCTCACGGCGGGAACAGGGGTTCGATTCCCCTTGGGCGTACCAAGAGACTCAATGATTTAGCTGAATGTGGATCAAGACCGTCAAGTAACGGTCAAATATGCTGTCTGGTCGATACCGCTCAGGGGTTGCCCAGGTGGGAACTGCGGGTGGCGGCTAGCGGCCGGCGTCCCCTTCACCGTAACGGCGCGATGGATTTCCTCGGTCACGCTGTTGTTGACCTCGACGAGCCGGTGCACCTCATCCTGGATTTTCAAGAGCGCTTCGGCATCCTTGTAGGTCTGCGGCGCCTGCTTGTCTGAGGCGGCGACCGAAGCCTTTTGGCCAACCATGATTACCGACAAGCAGCACCAGCCGCAAAAATGTCTGCGCGATCCAGGCGATCAGCGTCGCTACTCCGACCTGGATGGCAGCCGGCAAGCTGATGGGGGCGATCCCCGCAAAGACATAGCTCATGCCCGTGAGGTGAGGTCCGACCTTCTCGCGGCTGATACTGGAAACACAAGTCGGCCACGCGCCTAACCTGGCGCTTTAGCCGGCCGACGGTGAAGCGGGCAGATGCCCAATGGACTACCTCTAATAGTACCTGTGGTGGTGGTGGTAATAGTGCCTATGGTGATAGTAGTGTCTATGGTGGTAATAGTACCGTTGCGGGTAGTAGTAGCGGTGGTAGTACCTGTGGTGGTATCGGTAGTATGGGCGATATGGCGCGTAGTACGGGTCATCGTAGTACGGACCGCTATAGCGATAGGGGAACGGGAACCCTCCGAAACCACCATAATAGCCGCCAAAGGGCGAGAAGAGGAACTGCGCCTGGGTCGGAGAAGCGACGGCTGCTGTGGTAGCAAACGCGAGCACGGATACGAGTATCAGCTTCCTCACGGTTACCTCCATCGGTTCGATCGTAAATAACGCGAACGCCGGTCGAATCGTTCCTTTCCTTATGCTCAGTAGGTTCCAGGTGAATCGCCTCCATCACGTCGCTCACCTTGCGCGAGGAAGGCACAGGGATGATGATGACAGCCCGCAGCGCTTCCCCGGTCGTATCGATCGAACAAGACCTGCGCCGACTTCCAAGGGCCTGTCAAAATAGATGTTGCCTCCATGATCGACACACCCAAGCGTCAGGATCCCGATGAGACCAACGAGCCGGGTTTCCAGGCGACCGAGGCGCGCAGAGTTCCCTTGCCGGTCGGCTACCGACAGGGTGTGATCTCCGCCATCACCGTATTGCTCGGGTTTTCGCTTCTTTTCCTGCGCTATTGGAATTTCGAAGCTGATGGCGGATGGACGACGGCCTCGATCCTGGCGACGCTCCTGCTCGCCCTGGCCATCGTCCTCCAACTCGTCGCATTGTGGCGTTCGCTGCTCCCGCGCGACGACGACGAACCGGTCTACCAGGTCACGCTGCGCTGGTTCCTCGCCTCGATCATCGCTCTCCTTGCGGGCGTGCTGCTTGCCGGGCTGACTGCTTCGCACGTCTTCAATCCTTGATCGGGGGGCTCATTCCGGGCTGCTCGACCATCGGCTTTTGCGCCGCAAGGTCGTGCAGGCGAATGCACGGAAAAGCCCCGCCGACCGGGAGTCAAGCGGGGCCCTTGGAGTAGCCGCAAAAGGGGACTGGCTTCGGACTACTCATAGATCCGTAGGATCATTTTTCAATGTAGTCCTCAAGATGAGATGCCGCATCGGCCGAATAGATGAAGGAAACAGCCTTATCCAAATTTCAAGGCGATATCGCCGTCCTGCAACGATGGGACCTGCGGCTTCTGGCGCGGCGGGGCCGATTGCATTAGCATCACGTCATGGATTTCGAGGGCACGGCTCAGGCGGCGCGCAGAACGCCTAGTGCCAGGCAGATCCTGACGACCAATCGATGCCGCGGGGAGAAGGCCAATGCAGAAACTGCAAGCACAAGGCGTCCACCACATCACCCTTGTCGGCGCCGGGCGCCGGACCTCGATCGATTTCTGGGAAGGCGTGCTCGGCATGCCTTTCGTCTTCGAGCAGCCCAACCTCGACAAGGCCAGCGAGAGCCATCTCTATTTCGATCCGGGCGACGGCCGGCTGATCACCATCTTCACCGATGAAAGCCGCGTGCCGCTGAAGCGGCGCACGCCGACCGATCCGGGCTGCGTCCACCACATCGCGTTCGCGGTGTCGCGGGTCACCTTCCTGCAGGCGGTCGCCCGGCTCGACGAGCGCGGCATCAAGCACAGCGGCGTCAAGGATCGCGGCTTCATGGATTCGATCTATTTCGAGGATCCGCTTGGCCTTTTGATCGAACTCGCGTCCTACCGCTTCGAACCGCCGGCGGGTTTCACTCATGCCGATGTGCTGATGCAGGCGCACAGGCTGCGTGTCGGGCGCGGCGACTACAATATCGCCGAGGTGCATCTTGCGGACGCGATCCAGGCGCTTGTCGAGAGCTCCCGCGCGACCTTGTCGGATGACCGGGCGCCGAAGAATCCATACTGACGGCCAACGAAACAAAGGGAGGACAAAAAATGGCAAAGACAGTGACCAAGAGTGCTGGGAAATCGGCTGCCAAGGCAAAGGCAAAAGCGAAGCCGGCGGTGAAGGCAGCCGCAAAGGCTGCGCCGAAGGTGGCCGCGAAAGCCGCGGCAAAACCGGCGGCGCAAAAGTCGGCGGCCAAGACCGCCAAGGCCAAGTTGGCGAAAAAGCCGGCGTTGAAGCTCAGCATGCTGAAGCCGAGCGTCAACAACATGACGGTGCGGGTGTTTGCTCGCGCGGCCGGCTTCGACGCCGCCGAGACCGACGCCTGGGGCCACACGCGTTCGCCCGAATATCTGGCGCGCAATCCGGCGCATCTGACGCCGATGATCGAGGACAAGGGGTTGCCCAGGGGCGTGCTCTGGGAAAGCTGCGCCATCATGCAGTATCTCGCCAACAAGCACGGGCTGGAGAAATTCTATCCCAAGGCGCCGGCCAGACGGGCGATGATCGACAGCGCCATGTTCTATCTGATCGGCACGCTCTACCCCTATGTGGCGCGCGCCACCTATCCGGCGCTGGGTTTCCCGCAATATGCCGGCGAGGTCGGCCACAGCGATGCCCATCCCGACAAGAAGTCGGAAGCGCAGAAGGCCGCGATGGCGGCGATCGCCGAGCCGCTGGAGGTCTTCCACAGCTTCTTCAGGGACGGCAAGCCGTTCATCGGCGGTACGAACCCGTCGATCGCCGACATAAGGCTGGCGGCGACTCTCGAATTCCTGGCGGTCATCGACTACCCGCTGCCCAAATGGGCGCAGGAGTACATGGCGGCCATCGAGAAGAAGCTCGGCAAGGCCTATGCCGAGCCGGCCGGCGACGTGCGCGGCTATATCGCCTATGTGCGGTCGCAGGCGAAGGCTTCAGCTTAAGGATTCGTTAACCAAAGCCCTGTCTACTGGCGGGAATTCACCGCGCGACCACGGATGTACTGGCGCATTATCGGTGGAAGGAAAGGTCGGCTCCGTGCCGGCCTTTTTTGCTTTTTCGGACCCCATGCCGGGACCTCGCGCGGCGATGATAGGGCCGCGCCGGAACGTCAACTTTTCGCGTCGGGATATTGTCATCGCCGACGTTGCCTCTAACATCCCGTTGAGCGGATCCGGCTTGGAATAAGATGAGGGCTTGCGATGAAATGCGTGGCGGCAATGCTGACGATCGCCGGTGGAATGCTGGCTGGGACGCTCCTGCCTGCACAAGCAGCAGTGCTCAACACAATGGATGATGTCGGGGGACGCGATCCAGGCATGCTGGACGCCGCCGGCGGACGCGGGTAATTCCACAGTAACCCTGAGTTTCAGCTTCAAGCGCGACGGCTCGCTGATCGGTCCGCCGCGGCCGACCGCCGCCAAGGTGACCGGCGATGACAAGGCGCGAAAAGCGTTCATCGACGCGGCCATCGCCGCCGTCAAGAATTGCACGCCTCTGAGTTTTTCACCGGCTTTGGCGCAAGGCATTGGTGGCAACGTCTTCACGTTGCAACTGGTTTCCCCAAAGAAATAGCGGCTGGCGCGGCCGCTTCGGAGCCAATTGCTCAGTGGCTCGGGCGCCGTGCCTTGGCGTGCCGCGCCAGATCCGGGGTCTCGAAGACATAGTCGCTCCAGGCCGATTCCGGGATGTGCCCGGCCAGATAGCACTCAAGCAACAGGTTTTCCTCGGGATTGAGCGGTCGTGGCGCGCGCTCGTGGTCCAGCCCGAGAGAATGAAGAAGGTCTCTTGTCAGTTCCGATACCGTGAAGTGGATCGACATCTGCGTTCTCCCTATGCCTTGAACGCGGCAGTCAGGCAAAGGTTCAGCGTCAAGCTTCGGTAACATCGGATTGATCGCTCGCTCGGGCAGCCCACGGCCCGGCAATTCCGATAGTCGCCGGCCCGGGACAGGCGCTGCAGCGCGCCGTCATGATGAAGCCGGCTATGGGGCCTGTCTGGAACGGAGGGGCGCTCACGGCGTTGTGATCGACATCAGCCGGGAGAAAAGCCATGGCCACGTTCAGGGAAATGCGGGTTCTGGAGATCGTCGAAGACGGCTCCCTGACCCATGACGAGAAGGTCGCCGAACTGCGTAAGATCGAATCCGAGGCGCGCGGCCTGCAACGGGCCGCGTCGGAGAGTTCCATGGGTGATGATGACGGCTGGCAGGACGATTTGCGCCAGGTTCGCCTTGCGCTCGACAAGCTTGGCGCGAAGCAACCGAAGAAGGGCGCGGCATCGCTGTAAGGCTGCGGGGAACTCTCCCCGAATTGCGCCTATTCGCAAACCATGCGAACGCGCTCGCCTGGTGCGCTCACGTTCCTGCATGCCAGTTGTTTTTCCGGACCCGACGGCGGGGGAGGCGGCGGTGAATATCGCGTCTGATGCCGTCTGTGCCCGGCAGGTTTCGAAACCTTGCGTTCGGCAAATTGTCCGGGCGGCTGTGGCGGCACCGGAAAGGCGCCGTTGTCGGCCGGCGGCGTGTAGTCGACATTGGGTGGCGGCCGGTCCCAGAAGCGCCTGGCGTCGAGCGGCCGCGGGATGATGACCGTGCCGTCATAGCTGCGCGCACAGCCACTGCCGAAAAGCAGCGCCACGCCCAGCAAGAAAGGCCCTATCCGTCGATACATGAGCAACACCCCTGCGCGGCTTATAACGCGGCCTCGGGCCGCCCGACAACCGGACGGAATAACGCAGGAAGAGCGTGCCGGTTGCGCCGTTAAGGTTAGCGGATCGTTAATGCTTCTCGGGCACATTCCGCCGACGAACCGCGGAGGGAGGGTTCGGCCTTGATTTTCGGGGTGGGGACAGGATGGCGGAAGCGGAAGAAGTCGGCGCGCGCGGCAAGCGTGGGCCCGAAAAGCCGGTGCATCGCGGCGACGCGCCGCCACGCGCGGACATGGATTCGCCCGACGCGCTTCGCCAACTGCTCGATGCAGGCTCGGACTGGGTCTGGGAGACCGATGCCGAACTGCGGTTCTCCTGGCTTTCACCCACCTACCAGGCGGCCACCGGCATCGATCCGGCTGATGTGCTGGGTCGGTTCCGCTTCGATTTCCTCAACCAGGTCCTGAAGGGTAACCACAGCGCGACGGCGCATCTGGAGGACCTGCAGGCGCGCCGGCCGTTCCGCGACTTCGTCTATGAACTGAAGGGAGGCGGCGCCGCCTGCCGCTGGGTGCTGACGTCAGGCTTCCCACGGTTCGACAACGAAGGAAAATTTGCCGGCTACCGCGGCATAGGCCGCAACGTCACCGCATTGGCCGGCGCCTTCGAGACCATGGAGCAAAACCGGTCGTCGGGCAGCGATCCCGACCGGCATCTTGCCGACCTCGAACGGACGATGGACGCCATGCACATGGGCGTCGTGCTGCTCGATGGCAAGCTCGACACGCTGATCGTCAACAAGGCCTATCGCGACCTGTCCAGCATTCCGGACGGGGTTGTAACCGTTGGCGCTCCCTTCAGCCAGTTGATGGAACTCAACCGCCGCAACGGCATCTATGGCGATATCGACGAACAGCAGTGGCAGCGCTACCTCGCCGGCCGTATCGAGGAGATTCGCGCCGGCTCCGTCGCGCCTCGCGAATTTGTCCATGCCGGCGGCAGGACGATGATGTTCTCGGTGACGGCGCTGTCCGGCGGCAAGCGGCTCTTGACCTACTATGAGGTTACCGAACTCAAGCGTCGCGACGCCGAGATCGAAGGCGCCAACGCCAAAATCGCCGAGACCTTCGTCAATCTCCGCACCATGGTCGATGAGATGCCGATCGGTGTTCTCGTGCTGGATGCCGATATGCGCGCCGAAGTCATCAATCGCGCCTTCTACGACTTCTGGAGGATCGATCCAGGCCGCGCCGGGATCGGCTCGGCCTTTCGCGAACTCATGGAAGCCAGCCGCGCCATTGACCCTTACGGCGCCGATGACGCTGCCTGGCAACGTCATACCGCCGAGCGCGAAGCCGAAATCAGGGCCGGCGTCGCCGGCTCCAGACAATTGCCGCACAATGACGGGCGCACGCTTGTCGCGTCGCTGGCACCGCTGCCCGGCGGCAAGCGGCTCATCTCCTATGTCGACGTCACCGACATGAAGGGGCGTGAGACCGAGGCACAGGACGCGCGCAAGTACCTAGCCAGCGTGCTGGAATCGCTGCCGGCCGGCGTCATCATCTACGACCGCGACGACAAGTTCGTCTTCGCCAACCGCAAACTGCAGGACACGCTGCCGGCGCTGAAGCCCTTCTGGCAGCCTGGCTGCAGCTTCCGCGAGGCGCTGGAATTCGGCCAGTCGGTCGGCTATTTCCGCTCGAGCGGCGATGCCGGGATCGACAGGCTGTACGGGGTCGAACCCGAACGCTGGCTCGACAGCATACTGGCCCGGTACCACCTGCCGAATTCTTCCTACGAGCGCCTCAATGCCGATGGGCGCTGGTACCAGGTCTACGACATGCGCACCGATGACGGGACGTTCATCGGCGTGCGCGTCGACATCACCGACATCAAGAGCCGCGAGGCGGCGCTGCGCGACTCGATGCGCCAGATCGATCTCTTCCGCCACGTGATGGACGAGTTGCCGGTGGCCGCCTTCATCAAGGCGCAGGACCTGAGCATCGAATTCGTCAACAAGGCTTGGTGCGCGCTGACCGGCATCGCCAAGGAAGACGTCATCGGCCGGACCGACCGTGAGCTGTTCGGCACACAAGACGCGGAAGGCTACAGCCATGACGATACCCAGGTCGTCGTAACCGGCAAGGGCCTCGAGGTCGAAGAACCTGTCACCCATAGCGACGGCACGGTGCGGCAGTTGATGACGCGCAAGAGCCGCCTGGTGGCGACAGACGGATCGGTGCATCTGGTCGGCTCCAGCACCGATATCACCGACGTCAAGGCGCGCGAGAAGGCTCTGGAAGAGAGCATGCGCGAGAACGAGGTGTTCCGCAGCCTGATCGACAATGTACCGGTGTCGATCTACGCCAAGCGCTCCGATCTCAGGCAGTTCTATGTCAACAAGGGCTGGTGCGATCTGACCGGTCTCAGCAGGGAAGATGCGATCGGCAAGACCGACATCGAGATTTTCGGGGAGGACGGCGAGGCTTTCGTGGCCGGCGATCTCGCCGTGCTGCGCACCGGCGACACCCAGGAGGTCGAGGAGACGGTGCGGCTTGCCGACGGCAGCGTCAGGCATCAGTTCGCGCGCAAGGGCGCGATGATCGCGTCGGACGGTTCGCTCTACCTGATCGGATCGACCACCGACATCACAGAACTGAAAATGCGCGAGGCGGAGCTCAGCGAGGCGCGCCAGCGTGCCGTGCTCGCCGACCGCGCCAAGTCGGAATTCCTCGCCAATATGAGCCATGAGATCCGCACGCCGATGAACGGTGTGCTGGGCATGGCTGAACTCCTGGCCAAATCCAATCTCGATCCCAAGCAGAAAACGTTCACCGACATCATCGTCAAGTCGGGCAACGCGCTGTTGACGATCATCAACGACATCCTGGATTTCTCCAAGATCGATGCCGGCCAGATGGTGCTCGATCCGGCGCCCTTCAACCTTGCCGAGGCGATCGAGGACGTGGCGACGCTGGTGTCGACACGCGCCAAGGAAAAGGATCTCGAACTCATCGTGCGTGTCGAGCCGAGGCTCGAAAGCCTGTTCATCGGCGATGTCGGCCGCATCCGGCAGATCGTCACCAATCTGGTCGGCAATGCGGTGAAATTCACCGACGAAGGCCATGTGCTGGTCGACGTGACCGGTGAGAGGGTTCCGACCGGAACCAGGCTGACGATCTCGGTCACCGACACCGGGATCGGCATCCCCGAGGAAAAACTGAAGCTGGTGTTCGAAAAATTCAGCCAGGTCGACACCTCCTCGACACGGCGGCACGAGGGCACCGGGCTTGGCCTTGCCATCACCTCACGGCTGGTCGAACTGATGGGCGGCACCATCGGCGTCGAGAGCGCCGAGGGAAAGGGCTCGACCTTCTGGTTCACCGTGACGCTGCCCAGGGCCGGACAGAGCGGGCAGCGCATCATGCCGGTGGATGTGACGGGCGCACGCGTGCTGATCGTCGACGACAATGCCGTCAACCGGGCCATCCTGACCGAGCAGATGACCTCGTGGACGTTCGATTCCTGCGCGGCCGAAAGCGGCGCGGAGGGCCTCAAGGTGCTGATCGCGGCCGCCGCCTATGGCGTGCGTGTGGATTGCGTCGTGCTCGACTACCAGATGCCCGAGATGAGCGGCGCCGAAATGGCGCGTGTCGTGCGCAGCACCGAAGGCCTAGCCGACACGCCCATCATCATGCTGACCTCGGTCGACCAGTCGCTCGCCAACACCAGCTACCGCGATCTCGGCATCGACGCCCAGCTGATCAAGCCGGCGCGCTCCTCGGTGCTTCTGGAGACGCTGGTGGCGACTATCCAGCGTCATCGCCACGCCACGGACAGCCAGGCCGTCCAGCCGCTCGCAGCCGAAAGGCCCAATGCTCCCCAGCCGCCGCCGCTGGCGCTGTCCGAACAACGCGCGCAATTGCAGCCGCCGCCGGTTCGGCCTCGGCTGCCCGTCACTGGCGGTGATGGACACAGGCTGGATATACTGGTGGCCGAGGACAATGAGGTGAACCAGATGGTCTTCACCCAGATCCTTGGCGAGACCGGCCATGGTTTCGAGATCGTCGGCAATGGCCGCAAGGCGCTCGAGGCTTTCGGCAAGCTCAATCCATGCATGATCCTGATGGATGTCTCGATGCCGGAGATGAGCGGGCTCGAAGCGACCGCCGCGATCCGCCGGCTGGAGCAGGAAACCGGCACGCATGTGCCGATCATCGGCGTGACCGCGCATGCGCTCAAGGGCGATCGCGAACGCTGCCTGGAGGCGGGCATGGACGACTATCTGCCCAAGCCGATCAGCCCCAGGGCCCTGCTGGACAAAGTCGAGCGCTGGCTCGGCGCCGGCCGCCAGGTCCAGCGCAACGCGGGATAGCCCGGCGTCGCCCGGTTCCAAGGATCCGAATCAATCGCGGATGATGCTGCTACCCCTGCGTGCAATGCCTATGGTGCGATCGCACCATACCAAAGCCGGCGCCGAGCCGGGACAATGGCAAAATCGAATTCCGCCCTTGCAGTTACGGGCGGGAGCAGCGACCGCCGGCAACAAACAGCGTCAACCTACCCCAACGGACCTGTTTTTGGCGATGGCCCGGCCATGACACGCTCTGGCCTTGAGCAACGCGCTCCCGTCCGGATTTTCTTCATCCGAGAAAGCCCCGTCGAATCCGGCGGCGGCTCCGGCCGGTGGATGGCTCAAGTCCCTGATTCCGGGCGCAAACCCGGATCAGGCCACGGCCATCCGACGCGACCGCCTTTTGCACAGCCGGCGACGCGTTACCGGGCTGACACGAAACTGTCATGCGACTGTAATAATCCAAGGCTATTGGCCTCAGCGGGCGCTGGTTTGGAATGGCGCCGAGAGACCATCTTCCGAACAGGAGCAGGCCACATGAGACATTTCATCCGCTCGGCGGCCGTTGCGATCGCAATGGCTACAGCGTCTACCTTCACCCTTTCCGCAGCCATCGCAGCTGATCTTTCCGGCGCTGGCTCGACCTTCATCTATCCGGTGTTCGCCAAGTGGGCCGACACCTACAAGAAGGACACCGGCATCGGCCTCAACTATCAGTCGATCGGTTCGGGCGGCGGCATCAAGCAGGTCATCGCCAAGACCGTGACCTTCGGCGCCACCGACAAGCCGATGTCCGACGCCGATCTGGAAAAGAACGGCCTCGTGCAGTTCCCGATGGTGATGGGCGGCATCGTGCCGATCATCAACCTGACCGGCGTCAAGCCGGGCGAACTCGTCCTCGACGGCAAGACGCTCGCCCAGATCTATCTCGGCGCCATCACCACCTGGGACGATGCCGCGATCAAGGCGCTGAACCCCGGTCTCACCCTGCCGTCGACCGCGATCGCCGTCGTGCATCGTTCGGACGGCTCGGGCACCACCTTCAACTTCACCAACTATCTGGTGAAGCTCTCGCCCGACTGGAAGGACAAGGTCGGTTCGGACTCCGCCGTCGAATGGCCGACGGGCGTCGGCGCCAAGGGCAGCGAAGGCGTTGCCAACACCGTCAAGCAGACGGACGGCGGCATCGGCTACGTCGAATACGCCTATGCCAAGCAGAACAACCTGTCCTACTCCAAGATGCTGAACGCAGCCGGCAAGGTCGTCGAGCCGTCGCTCGAATCCTTCGGCGCTGCCGCTTCGAATGCCGACTTCAAGGGCGCCAAGAACTTCAACGTCATCATCACCAACGAGCCCGGCGACACCACCTGGCCGATCGCTGCCTCGACCTGGGTCCTGATCCACAAGGCTCCGGATGATGCCGCTGCCACCGGCGAAGCCCTGAAGTTCTTTGCATGGGCCTACAAGGACGGCAAGGAAACCGCCAAGGCGCTCGACTACGTCTCGATCCCCGACAGCGTCGTCGACCTGGTCAAGGCTTCGTGGAAGGCCGACATCCAGGCCGGCGGCAAGCCCGTCTACGTTGGCGAGTAACATCCTCCAAAGGAGCGCCGCGCCCGCGGCGCTCGTTTTCCTTCAACCGAAAGAGCCGAGCTTGACATGAGCGCTGTCCAGGAAGCCTTGCCAGCCGTTAGAAGTTCGCGCGATGCCACCGTTCGACGGTTCGCACTGACCGACGCAATCTTCCACGCGACAACCCGCGCCGCCGCGATATTGGTGCTGGTCCTGCTCGGCGGCGTTGCGATCTCGCTGTTTGCCGGTTCCTGGCAAGCCCTGTCGACCTTCGGCTTTTCCTTCCTGACCAGCGAAAGCTGGAACCCGGTGACGGAGAAGTTCGGCGCCCTGGCCCCGATCTACGGCACCATCATCACCTCGGCCATCGCCATCCTGATCGCCGTGCCGCTCGGCATCGGCATTGCCATCTTCCTCACCGAGCTTTGCCCACGCCCGCTGCGGCGTCCGATCGGCATGGCGGTTGAACTGCTGGCGGGCATCCCTTCGATCATCTACGGCATCTGGGGCCTGTTCGTGCTGGCGCCGTTTCTGCAGACGACGGTGCAGCCCTTCATCATCAGCGTGTTCCACGGCATTCCGGGCCTCAACAGCCTGTTCGCAGGCCCTCCTTATGGCATCGGCCTGCTGACCTCGGCGATGATCCTGGCCATCATGATTCTGCCTTTCATCACCTCGATCACCAAGGACGTCTTCGATACGGTGCCGTCGGTGCTGAAGGAATCGGCCTACGGCATCGGCTGCACGACCTGGGAGGTCACGCGCCGGGTCGTCATTCCCTACACCCGCATCGGCATCATGGGCGGCGTCATGCTCGCCCTCGGCCGCGCCCTCGGTGAAACGATGGCGGTGACCTTCGTCATCGGCAACGCGCACCGCATCTCGACGTCGCTGTTTGCGCCGGCAACGACCATCTCGGCGACCATCGCCAACGAATTCACCGAAGCGGTCGGCGACCTCTACACTTCCTCGCTGGTCGCGCTCGGCCTCATCCTGTTCGTTATCACCTTCCTGATCCTTGCCATCGCCCGCTACATGCTGATGCGCATCGACGCCCGCACGGGAGCCTGACCGATGTCGACAGCCGCATCGCTTCACCAGAGCCGCAAGCGCAAGAATGGCGTGATGATGGCGCTGTGCGTCATCGCCGCCTGCATCGGCCTTGCCTGGCTGGCGCTGATCCTTGGCGCCTTGCTCTACAAGGGCCTGGCCGGCGTCTCCCTCTCGGTCTTCACGGAAATGACGCCGCCGCCCGGCGACGCCGGCGGCCTGCTCAACGCCATCTACGGCAGCATCGTGATGACCATCATCGGCATCATCGTCGGCACGCCGATCGGCGTGCTGGCCGGCACCTATATGGCCGAATATGGTCGCTTCTCGAAGCTCACTACGGTGGTGCGCTTCATCAACGACATCCTTCTGTCGGCGCCGTCGATCATCATCGGCCTGTTCGTCTATGAGCTGATGGTGCGGCCGATGGGGCATTTCTCGGCGATCGCCGGTGCCGTGGCACTCGCCATCCTGGTCATCCCCGTCGTCGTGCGCACCACCGAGGACATGCTCAACCTGGTGCCCAACGCCTTGCGCGAAGCCGGCACCGCGATCGGCGCGCCGCGCTGGGTGGTCATCCGCTCGGTTGCCTATCGTGCCGCGCTTTCGGGCATCGTCACCGGCATATTGCTGGCCATCGCCCGCATCTCCGGCGAAACCGCACCGCTTCTTTTCACGGCGCTGAACAACCAGTTCTGGTCGAGCAATCTCAACGCGCCGATGGCCAGCCTGCCTGTCACCATCTTCCAGTTCGCTCTCAGCCCCTATGAGGAATGGCAGCAGCTGGCCTGGACCGGTGCACTCATAATCACATTGACGGTTCTCGCGCTCAGCATCTTTGCGCGCAGCCTGACCGGACGCAGAGAGGACAAATGAGCCAGATGTTGTCTCCAGACATGACGATCGCCGCAGAGGCGGCGACCAAGGCCAAGATCGAGGTCAAGAACCTCAATTTCTACTACGGCCAGTCGAAGGCGCTGAAGGACATCACGCTGTCGCTGCCCGAGCGCAGCGTCACCGCCTTCATCGGCCCGTCGGGTTGCGGAAAGTCGACGCTGCTGCGCGTCTTCAACCGCATCTACGAGCTTTATCCCAGGCAGACCGCCGAGGGCCAGGTGCTGCTCGACGGCCAGAACGTTCTCGACCGCTCGCAGGACCTCAACCTGCTGCGCACCAAGATCGGCATGGTGTTCCAGAAGCCGACGCCGTTCCCGATGTCGATCTACGAGAACATCGCTTTCGGCGTCAGGCTCTACGAGAAGATCAGCAAGGCCGAGATGGACGGCCGCGTCGAGCAGGCGCTCAAGCGCGCGGCACTGTGGACCGAGGTCAAGGACAAGCTCAATGCTAGCGGCCTCAGCCTGTCGGGCGGCCAGCAGCAGCGGCTGTGCATCGCCCGCACCGTGGCGGTGAAGCCAGAAGTCATCCTGCTCGACGAGCCTGCCTCGGCGCTCGACCCGCTGTCGACCGCCAAGATCGAGGAGCTGATCGACGAGCTGCAGGCCGACTATACGATCGTCATCGTCACCCACAACATGCAGCAGGCGGCGCGCGTCTCGAAGCAGACCGCCTTCATGTATCTGGGCGAACTGGTCGAATTCGACCGCACCGAGAAGATCTTCACGTCGCCCCGCGAGAAGCGCACGCAAGACTACATAACCGGCCGCTTCGGCTGATCGCACGCATACGAGGACCAGGATCATGGCCGAACACACAGTCGCAGCCTTCGACGAGGATCTCGGACAGATCAGCAGGCTGATCAGCGACATGGGCGATCTCGCCGGCTCGATGGTCGGCGGCGCCACCAAGGCGCTGCTGAACTCCGACAATGCGCTCGCCCAGCGCGTCGTCTCCGACGACGCCATCATGGATGCGCGCCAGCGCGAACTCGACGACCGCGCCATCACGCTGATCGCCAAGCGCCAGCCGATGGCCGACGATCTGCGCCATGTCGTCGGCTCGATCCGCATGGCCGGCGACCTCGAACGCATTGGCGACCTTGCCAAGAACATCGCCAAGCGCGTCGGCACTGTCGGCCTCAGCGCCACGCCGCGCGACCTGTCGCATTCCATCGACGCCATGGCGCAGCTGGTGCTGATCCAGGTGCAGGGCGTCATCGAGGAGTATGCGGCGCGCGATGCCGCGGCACTGGCGAAACTGCGCGCCGACGATGAGCGCATCGACGTCAAATACACCTCCGTCTTCCGCGAACTGCTGACCTATATGATGGAAGATCCGCGCAACATCACGGCTTGCACGCATCTGTTGTTCTGCGCCAAGAATCTCGAACGCATCGGCGACCACGTGACCAACATCGCCGAGAATGCGTACTATGTCCTGACCGGCACGCAGCTGCCCGCCAACCGTCCAAAACAGGACGAGACGGCGATGTCGGCGCCGGCGGCCTGAGCGCAGGGGTAACCAACCGATGATCGCACCACGCATCATGGTGGTGGAGGACGAGGAGCCGCTCGGCGTGCTCCTCCGCTACAATCTGGAATCGGAGGGTTACCAGGTCGAGGTGGTGACACGCGGCGACGAAGCCGAAATCCGCCTGCAGGAGAACGTGCCCGACCTGCTCGTGCTCGACTGGATGGTGCCGGCGGTATCCGGCATCGAACTCTGCCGGCGATTGCGGATGCGGCCCGAGACCGAGCGGCTGCCGATCATCATGCTGACCGCGCGGGGCGAGGAAAGCGACCGTGTACGCGGGCTTTCCACCGGCGCCGACGACTATCTGGTCAAGCCGTTCTCGACGCCGGAATTCATGGCCCGAGTCAAGGCGCTGCTGCGCCGCGCCAAGCCGGAAGTGCTGTCCAGCGTGCTCAAGGTCGGCGATATCGTGCTCGACCGTGAATCGCACCGGGTCTACCGCAAGAAGAGCGAGATCCGGCTCGGGCCGACCGAATTCCGCCTGCTCGAATTCATGATGCGCCATCCCGGCCGCGTGTTCTCGCGCAGCCAGCTGCTCGACAATGTCTGGGGCGAGACGATCTACATCGACGAGCGCACCGTGGACGTGCATGTCGGCCGGCTGCGCAAGGCGGTCAACAATGGCCGCATGCCGGATGTCATCCGTACCATCCGTGGGGCGGGCTACGCGATCCGCGAGGATTGAGCGCTTTGGCGCGGAAGTCCTGAGGGGCTTGGCACTTCCAACATCCACGCTGGTGAGTAGCCGAGCCGTTTGTGCTTCGTCATCCACGGGCGGAGCAAGGAGCGTAGCGACGCGGCGCATACCCCTGGAGCTACTCCGCAGCCCAAGGGATCCATGCCGGGACTTCCGAGCGTTGCCACGGTCCAGAATTCTGCTCCGTTGCCCTCTACGTCCGAGGTAACGGAATGGATCCCAGGGTCTCCGCGACGCCGCTTCGCGGCTGCTCCGCCCAGGGATGACGACCTGGCAGGGGCTCCGCCAATCTCCGATGTCTGCAATGACCCTCGGAACTAACGACCGAAAGCTGGCTACGCCACGTTTTTCCCGGCGCTCGATTTCGTTGGCACGCCCGGCGCGAAAATCTCCTGGTCGACGAAGGTCAGCGCGCGCATGGCGCAACCTTCGCGGATCAGCGGCAGTTCGTTCGGTTCGGTGTCGAAGGAGATCGATTCCGAGTGCTGACCACCGGCGGTCTGGGCGATCGCCTCGCGCAATGCCGGCTCGATGAGATCGAAGGCGGCGGCGCTGACGCCGACCATGGCAACGGGCGCCGGATCGATCAGCGCGAACAGGCTGCCGAGGCCGTAACCCAACGCCTCGCCGGCCTTGCGATAGGCTTCGCGCTCGGGTCCGTCCCGTTCCCGTGCCGTCGCGGCCAGCGCCCGCATCTGCGCGTCGCTGACATCGGCCACCGGCTCGGTGTCCTCGCCGAGCTGCCTGGCATTGCGCCAGATGGCGTAATTGCCGGCATAGGCCTCGACACAGCCGCGCCGCCCGCAGCGGCAGAGCGCGCCGCCGGGCCGATGGATCATGTGGCCGAACTCGCCGCCCGAGGAATGGGTGCCGGTGAACAGCTCGCCCTTCAGCACCAGCCCCATGCCGATGCCGTGCGAAAGCAGGATGGCGATGAAGTCGTCGCGGTAGCGCTCGGGATCGCGCCTGCGCAGCGCCACCGCCATCATGTTGCAGTCGTTTTCCATGGTGGTGGGGATGCCGAACTCGGCTTCGAGTATGTCGGCGAAGGCGATGTCGGTCTGCGGCGTGATCGGCGACCACAGCATCGCCCGGGCCTCGGTATCGGTGATGCCCTGGATCGCCAGCGCGATGCGGGCGACGCTGCGCACGTCAATGTCGGGATCCTCGAGGCGCCGCCTTACGATGGCCACGCATTCGCCGATCAACGCCTCGCGCGACATGGTCAGCGTGTCCAGCCGGCGCTGTTCTTCCGATATCACCTGGCCGGCATAGTCGATGACTGCGACCGACAGGAAATTCAGCGACAGCACCACGGTCATCACAGCCGCGGCCTCCGGAGTGAGGCCGAGGCCGACCTGCGGCCTGCCGCGTTTCAGCGCGCCGGCCTCGCTCGGCTTGCCCTCGGCCAGGATGCCTTCGCCGATCAGGTCTGAGGAAATCGCCGATATGGTCGAATGGCTGAGGCCGGTGGTCGCGGCGATCTCGGTGCGTGAGGGCCGGCCAGCCTGGCGCACGGCCGCGATCACCATCGCGCGGTTGCGCCGGCGCAGATCGTCGTGGCGGATTCCGACCGACATGTTTTTTCACATCCTCCCGGTCGCCGCGGTTCTTCCGGCCTCCCTCGAACGCTGCCGGCGACACGGTCAAATACTGGCAGAAGCGGCCGGTGCTGTCATTTATTTATTGCGAAGCTCGAAAAAAATTCAGAGGGACATCAAAATCCATCAGAATCGTTGTTGACAGCGTTCCGGTGTTGGATCAGTGTTTTTTCGGGGCTCGAAAAAATAGGGCCTCTGTGCCGGCCTTAGGGCCAGTTTGGTCGCGCCATACGCGGCGCAGGGAGGAATATCATGAAGAGATTCACGGCCGCCATCCTGGCGGGTGTCGCCATGTCGCTGACGCTTGCGTCGGTCGCGCAGGCGAAAGACAAGGTCATCGGCGTTTCGTGGTCCAACTTCCAGGAAGAGCGCTGGAAGACCGACGAGGCCGCCATGAAGAAGGCGATCGAGGCCGCCGGCGACAAGTACATTTCCGCCGACGCGCAGTCCAATCCCGGCAAGCAGCTTACCGATGTCGAGAGCCTGATCTCGCAGGGCGCCAATTCGCTGATCATCCTGGCCCAGGATGCCTCGGCCATCGGCCCGGCCGTGCAGAAGGCGCTGGACGAAGGCATTCCGGTCGTCGGCTATGACCGCCTGATCGAGAACAAGGACGTCTTCTACCTGACCTTCGACAACAAGGAAGTCGGTCGTTTGCAGGCCAGCGCGGTGTTCAAGGCCAAGCCGGAAGGCAACTATGTCTTCATCAAGGGCTCGGGCGCCGATCCGAATGCCGACTTCCTGTTCGCAGGCTCGATGGAAGTGCTCAAGGCCGCCATCGACAGCGGCAAGATCAAGAATGTCGGCGAGGCCTATACCGACGGCTGGCTGCCTGCCAACGCCCAGAAGAACATGGAGCAGTTCCTGACCGCCAACGACAACAAGGTCGACGCGGTCGTCGCGGCCAATGACGGCACCGCCGGCGGCGTCGTCGCGGCGCTGACGGCGCAGGGGCTTGCCGGCACCGTGCCGGTCTCGGGGCAGGACGGCGACCATGCCGCGCTGAACCGTATCGCGCTCGGCACCCAGACCGTGTCGGTGTGGAAGGACGCGCGCGAACTCGGCAAGAACGCCGCCGAGATCGCCTCGCAGCTGGCCGACGGCAAGAAGATGACCGATATCGCCGGTGTGAAGGACTTCACGACGCCTGGCGGCAACACCGTCAAGTCGCTGTTCCTGACCCCGGTCGCCATCACCAAGGACAATCTCAACGTCGTCATCGATGCCGGCTGGATCAAGAAGGACGAAGTCTGCGCGGGCGTTGCCGCCGGCAGCGTCGCCGCCTGCAACTAAACGGCGCAATACCGTTCGATATCGACGCCGCGGCCCAAAAGCCGCGGCGTTTCTCGAGGGGCTTCCCGCTTCAAATGACCGCGGAAAGCAAATAGCATCCATGTTCGGTACCCGCGCCAGACGGTAAACCGGTGGGAGGACAGCATGACCGACACGACCTCTAATCAACCGGTCGGCAGCACGGCAGCGGACAGGGCGCGTGCATCCGAACTCAGCGCCGTCGGACGGTTCCTCAAGGCTACCGAGCTCGATACGCGCATGCTCGGCATGATCGGCGCGCTGCTGGTCATCTGGGTCGGCATCCACATATTGTCGGGCGGGCTTTTCCTGACGCCGCGCAATCTGTGGAACCTGTCGGTGCAGACCTCGTCGGTCGCGATCATGGCGACAGGCATGGTGCTGGTTATCGTCATGCGCAACATCGACCTCTCGGTCGGATCCGTCGAAGGTGTGATCGGCATGATCATGGGCGTGGCGCAGGCCGAATTCCTGATCCGCGTCGTCGGTTTCCAGCTTGGAAACCCCTGGCTCTGGATCATCGCGCTGGCGGCCGGCGTGGCGCTTGGTCTCCTGATCGGCGCGTTCCAGGGCTTCATCATCGCCTATATGGAGGTCCCGGCCTTCATCGTGACGCTGGGCGGCCTGCTGGTCTGGCGCGGCATGGCGTGGCTGATCACCAGCGGGCGCACGGTCGCGCCGCTCGACACGACCTTCCAGCTGATGGGCGGCGGACCACGCGGCTCGATCGGCGCCACCGCCAGCTGGATCGTCGGTGTCGTCGCCTGTGTGGCGGTCGCCTTCATGCTGCTCAACGGCAGGTCGCAGCGCAAGCGGTTCCACTTTCCGCTGCGCCCCGTTTGGGCCGAGACCTTGCTTGGCGTGGTTGCCTGCGCCGCTATCCTTGGCGCCGTCTGGATCGCCAATTCCTATCCATGGCCGATCGGCATCGTGCGCCAGTACGCCCAGCAGAACGGCATTACCGTTCCCGAAGGCGGGCTGTACATCGCGCATGGCATTGCCATACCGGTGCTGATGGCGGTGGCCGTGGGCATCATCATGACCTTCATCACCAAGCGCACGCGTTTCGGCCGTTATGTTTTCGCCATTGGCGGCAATCCGGAGGCGGCCGAACTTGCCGGCATCAACACCCGCTGGGTGACCATGAACGTGTTCATGATCATGGGCGTGCTGGCCGCGGTCAGCGCGGCGATCTCGTCGGCCCGGCTCAACGCGTCGACCAATGCGCTGGGCACGCTGGACGAGCTTCTGGTCATTGCCGCCGCCGTCATCGGCGGCACGTCGCTCGCCGGCGGCTCCGGCACGGTGATGGGCGCCATGCTGGGCGCGCTTCTGATGCAGTCATTGCAGTCGGGCATGGTGCTGCTCGGCATCGACTCACCGCTGCAGAGCATCGTCGTCGGCGCCGTGCTGGTCATCGCGGTGTGGCTCGACACCGTCTATCGCAAGCGGGTTTAGGGGAGAAACGATCATGGCCGACAAAATCGCTCCCACAACTGCCCCCATTGGCACGCCGCTGATCGACATGCGCAACATCTCGATCGCCTTTGGCGGCATCCGCGCCGTCGACGATGCCTCGATCGATCTTTTCCCCGGCGAGGTCGTGGCGCTGCTCGGCCATAACGGCGCCGGCAAATCGACGCTGATCAAGATCCTGTCGGGCGCCTACAAGCGCGATGCCGGCCAGATCTTCGTCAATGGCGAGGAGGCTTCGATCTCCAACCCGCGCGACGCCAAGAAATACGGCATCGAGACCATCTACCAGACGCTCGCCTTGGCCGACAATGTCGACGCCGCCGCCAATCTGTTCCTCGGCCGCGAGCTGATGACGGGCTGGGGCACGCTCGACGACGTTGCCATGGAGGCCGAGGCGCGCAAGGTGATGGGCCGGCTCAATCCGCGCTTCCAGCGCTTCAAGGAGCCGGTGATCAAGCTGTCGGGCGGCCAGCGCCAGTCGGTGGCGATCGCGCGCGCGATCTTGTTCAACGCCCGCATCCTGATCATGGACGAGCCGACGGCAGCCCTTGGTCCGCAGGAAACGGCGCAGGTCGGCGAACTGGTCAGGCAGCTCAAATCCGATGGTATCGGCATCTTCCTGATCAGCCACGACATCCACGATGTCTTCGAGCTGGCCGACCGGGTCTGCGTGATGAAGAACGGCCAGGTCGTCGGCACCGCGCGTACCACCGATGTCACCCAGGACGAGGTGCTCGGCATGATCATCCTGGGCAAATGTCCTCCGGGCGCCATCCCCGGGCCGGGCGCGCTGAAGATCGCCGCCTGAGGCCTGCCGACGGCCCGAAATGGGCTGATCGGCGTGGCCGGTTGCCGCTCACACGATATGCCAGTGATCGCGATGGCTTGGCCTTGCCATTGTGTTGGCCTGATGACTTGCCCATAAAGGTCCGGTATTGCTCATGGACCGCATCATCCGTTGAAGAAACTTTTTCCAATCGTTGCGTTCATCGCCGTAGCGCTGATCAGCATGACCATGGCGGGGTTCGCCTATTTCGCGACGCAGGAAGCCTCCCGCATCAAGTTCGGGGCGGCGGCCGACGACGCCCTCAACCGGATCGAGAGCCGTATCGACCTGCATTTGTCGCTGCTGCGGTCGACACAGGCCCTGTTCGACGCCCGCAATGGGGATATTTCTCAGAGCGAGTTCAAGGCGTTTTTCAACGCGCTGGACATCGACAACAATTTCGCCGGCCTGCGTGGCATCGGATTCCTCAGGCTGGTCAAGACAGGTGACGAGGCGGCGGTCGAACGCGACATCCTGCACGATTTTGGCGCCAGCCATCCGGTCTATCCGGACACGACGCAGCCCTGGCGTGCGCCCATCATGCTCTTCGAGCCGCTGGATCCGTCCAACCAGAGCGGCATCGGATACGACATGTTCAGCGAACCGGTGCGGCGCGCGGCGATCGAAAAGGCGATGGCCGACGACCGCCAGCACGCGAGCGGGCTGGTGCAACTGGGCCAGGGCACAGGCGCGAAACAGACCTTCCCCGGCTTCCTGGTTTTCGTGCGGCTCAACGTCGAAACCGCGCCGGAGGTCATCAACGCATCACGATCCTCGACCGCGGGCTTTCTCTATGCGGCTTTCCGGGCCAGCGACCTGTTCCAGATCGCGCTCAGCCGCGCGCCGCTGCTGCCGGTCAACACCGAGATCTATGACGGCGCGGTGAACGGCGACAATCTCTTGTTCCGGTCGGAGACGCCGCCGGCCTCCGCCTTTGGCGACCGGCTGCTGGTCACCCGCAAGATCACGGTAGCCGGCCGCCCGTGGACTGTACTGTTCCGGCCGACCAGCGCCTTCTCGCAGCCTTCGTCGCGCGCCATCCCGATGATGCTGGGGCTGTTCGGCCTGCTCGCGGCGGGCGCCATCGCGCTGGTGGCGCGCTTTCAGGAGCGCGCCTATGAGGCGGCCTCGCGCCTGCACGAGACGACCGAAAAGAGCCTGCTCGAAAAGGATCTGATGCTGCAGGAGATGAAGCATCGCATCAAGAATTCGATCACCCGGGTGCTGGCGATCGCGCGGCAGACGGCGTCGCGGGCGACCGACGTCAACGAGTTTTCGGCGTCTTTTTCGGCCAGGCTGCAGGCGATGGCAGCCTCCCAGGACATGCTGACGCGCTCGCGCTGGCAGAAGGCCGATCTCGCAGACCTCCTGCGCATCGAGCTTGGCCAGGTGTTCGGCAAGGACCTGCCCGAGGGGTTGTTGTCGGGACCGGAGGTGCTGCTCGACGAGACCACGACGCAGGCGCTTGGCCTGACCTTCCATGAGCTGGCGACCAATGCGCTGAAATATGGCGAAGCCGGCAATTCCGCCAATTCGCTCAGGAGCGACTGGGCGCTCAAGGTCGAGTGGTCGGTGGAAGGGCGCGGGCGGGAGCGGACACTGGTGCTGAACTGGCGGGAGGCCGGGAAGAAAAAAGTCGAGGCGCCGGCCGAGACCGGATTCGGCACCAAGCTGATCGACCTCAACGTCACGCGCGAACTGCGCGGCACGATCAGGCGCGATTTTCGGGCCGACGGTCTGAAGGTGGAAATCAAAATTCCGCTGACAGGCTGAGACGAATATTCAGGGCGATGGCAAACGGCACGCCCATACGTGGAAAATCCGGAGGCCGGCGGACCGGCCTCCGGATCGAAGTTTCGACTGTCGCCGAATCAGTTGCAGCGCGCCGTGTAAATCCGGCCGCGATGATCGCGATACTGGCAATAGCCGTTGCGCAGGTTGCGCACCAGCAGGCCGGAACCGGCACCGACAGCCGCACCGATCAGCGCGCCCTTGCCGCCACCGACCAGACCGCCGACGCCGGCGCCAATCAAGCCGCCGCCAACCACGTCCTGCTCGGTGGTGGTGCAGCCGCTGAGAGCGGCCACCGCAACCATGGCAATAATCATCTTCCGCATTGAGTCACTCCTCACTTGTGTCCACACTTTGGTAAGCTCCAGCAGTCATTTAGCATGAAATGACGGCCTTTGCCGCGCGAATTTATTCTTGGCTAAGATAGTCTTTTTCTGGGCGCACCGCATTCGATGCCATGACAAGGCTGGAAATAGCAAGAGAGGCGTCGAGGCTCCCGTCGGACGCACCTTCCAGACGACCTGGTCGTAGTCATCCTCAAGTGCTGGATCGACAGCGAGACAGCTGGCGACGATGTGCTGCGCCTGCCCCTGCACGTCGCCCATGGCAAACGGCCGTTCGGCAGTGCATTCGTCGGCGGTTTCGAAAATGCTCACCGGCACCTGAAGCTCACGACAATCGGTCATCGAGTTGCTGCAGCCGATGACAAGCAACAATGCAGCGATGTGTTCCATGGCGACATGTCCTCTCGCCACAACAACGGCCCATATCGGCCAAAAGTTCCTGAGCGGGCGGCGTGACATGCGAATAGTGCCCGGCGCTGCAAACGGTTAACAGCGCGCACTGTTGCCAGCAGGGGATTCGGTCAGGTCAGCTGGAACATAGCGATGAGGAGAATTGTCGAGGCTGCCGCAAGGACGATGCCCCACAGCAATGTGTGATGCGGCGTAAGCGGCTCCGCGGACGCTTCGGGATCCTGGAATTCGCCCATCGAAACACGGGCAGCCTGTTCCAGTCTGTTCATGTCGGTGACCGTCAAGCATTCCTCCCATACCGTGCCGCAACCCAGCGGATTGCAGCGGCATCTGGGTAAAATCCGCCCTTATGGTGAACAGCCGGTTAAGGATCGTTGATTGCGCCGGCCGTTCAGTGCGTCTCGAAATTGCTGTGTGGGACGACAAGACGGTATTCAAGGCGGCCGTCCGCGATGTCGAGCCTTGCGGTTCCGCTCAGGGATGCCGGCACCACCCGCTCCAGCGCGATGCTGCCGAAACGCTTTTGACTCCCCCGGCCGCCATTGGTTCCGATGGCTTCGGCCCATGTCAGCGAGAGTGTAACCTCGCCAGGGGTGATGATGTCGAGATTGGCGGTCACTTCGACGAATCCATCCGGCCGGGAGAGAGCGCCGTAGCTGACCGAGTTTACGGCAAGCTCATGCATCGCCAGGCCGATATGCAGCGCGGCATTGGGATTGAGATAGGGGTTGGCACCCCGGAGGCGAAGGCTGTGCGATGTGTTCGTCCCATAGCGCCCGACCTGGCTCGTCACCAGTTCATGAAGGGCCGCGCCTCGCCAGTTGGAGGATGTCACCAGATCCTGGGAGGAGGAGAGCGACTGCAGCCGGCCGCGAAAGCGCGTGAGGAAGTCGCCGATGCCGTCGGAATAGCGACCGGTCTGCGTCGCGATGCTCTGGATGATCGCCAGCAGGTTCTTCGAGCGATGGCTGACCTCGCGCAGCAGCGTCGTCAACGTCTGTTCACGCCGCTTCTGCTCGGTCGTCTCGACCATGGTGGTGACGACACCTTGCACGTCGCCGACGTCGCCCCGGTCGGCATCGACCCAAACCTGAAACCAGCGTACGCCGTTTTCGACCGGGACACTGATCTCAAGGCGCTCCGGGTTGCCGGTGGCGACCACGTCGCGCTTGGCGGTGCTGATGCGGTCGGCCTGCGCCATCGGCAGGATGCCATTGCCGTCGGAGCTGTCCGAAATCCAGGGCGCGCGCATATTGCGGGCCCAGACGGTTTTCATGTCGCGGTCCTGATAGAGGACGGAAATGCCGGCATTATGTAGCGCGTGGAGAAGCGCCCGGCCAAGCTGCATGCCACTTTCGGCCGGATGCATGGCGATGACTTCGTCGCTCCGTGCGCCTTCCGTCTTATCTTCACTCCTGGAACGCATCGGCCGATCTGTCCACTCAACTCACGCTGAACGGCTCACTATGAAATGGGTTCCCAAATGAAGTTTCCGAGAAACCATCCCCCTAAAAACGGTCCGCCGGACGGTCTCCTTTGAAGGATACCGCCCGGCGGTGGCTGGAAACCGTTTGAGGGGTGCGGCTTCCAGTGTTCGCTCGAAGAAGCGTTCGCCTCACGCCCGTCTGAACAGGCCGGCCAGGAGCGAAATGACCAAGAAGGCGAGAAAGATGAAGAACAATATCTGCGCTATGCCGGCGGATGTACCGGCGATGCCGCCGAAACCAAGCGCGCCGGCGATAATCGCCACAACGAGAAATACGAGCGCCCAGTAAAGCATGGTTCATCTCCTTCCGAATGCTGCATGGAAAACGTGGGTGGGTGCGGTTTGTTCCACCCTTTGCCGAAAAAGGCGATGCTTGCAAACCGTTAGAGCAATTCCAGGAAAAATGTGAGCGCTTTCCCTTGGGAATTGCGCCAAAACAACAACTTAGAGCAGCTCGCCGTTTCCGTGAAACCGGTGAACCGCTCGAGGCAAAGCGCCGCGAAATTCGGGACGGATGGGTCCGGTTTGCCAAAAAGGCCGCCCGACGCATCGCATCGGGCGGCCTTTGGGTTGGCTTCCCGGCTGGAAGCGACCTATGCGGCGGCCTTCGCCTGACGGTCGAAGAACAGCGCCTGGCTGATCAGTGCCTTGACCATGTCGGGATTGAACGGCTTGGTCACCAGGAAGGCCGGTTCGGGGCGCTCGCCGGTCAGGAGGCGTTCGGGAAAGGCAGTGATGAAGATCACCGGCACAGAGGTTGACGACAGGATCTCGTTGACCGCCTCGATGCCCGAACTGCCGTCGGCGAGCTGGATGTCGGCCAGCACCATTTTCGGCCGCGTCTTGCCGAACATCGTCACCGCTTCGGCGTGCGTGCGCGCGGTTCCGACAACACGATGACCGAGGCTCTCGACCATCTCCTCTATGTCCATGGCGATCAGCGGTTCGTCCTCGATGATGAGCACATCGGTCGCCACCTGGCGGGAAATCTCGTTGCTTGCCTGGGCAAGCAACTCGGAGAATTGCTGGTCGCCGACGTCAAGGATCTCGGCTGCCTCGTCCTCGCTGAAACCCTCAACGGCAACCAGCAGGAAGGCCTGGCGCGGAAGGGGCGCGATGGCGTTGAGATTGGCGGCGGCGCGCTGTTCCCACGCCGATTGGGCCTGCTCCTGCGGCACGCGGATGGCGACGGACGTGAAAAGTTTTGCGAAGACCTTGTAAAGAGCGATACGGTCGCTCGATGCTTCGGGGAAGATGTCGACATCGGCGATGATGGCCTCAAGCATCGCAGCGACCAGCGCGTCGCCGCTCTCTTGCGATCCCGAGACGGCGCGCGAGAAGCGGCGCAGGAACGGCAGGTGCGGTGCGATGGTGGCGGATAAACTCATGATAAGACGTCTCCCTCAGTATGACGCGATTGCCCGAAATGCAGGCCAAGCTGATCGCAAGCCCCACTAATACAACGCGGGCTTTCTCAAAAAGTTCCGGCCGGTATGGAACGAAAAGCCGGGAACGGCGTTTGGGGTCGGGATGGGCAACCAGACGAGGGTGCCGCTTGTGTTGAGTTTGAGTATGGGCGGCCTAGTGCTGGGAATATAAGGGCGAAATGAAGGATATGACGAAAGATATTTTGGCTGGCGCCGAGGGCAGGCGCCGGAACGGTGTCGGCGACCCGCTCGGGCCCAACTCCGAAATCGGACGCAAACTCAAACAATATTATGACGAGCTGGTCTCCGACGATGTGCCGGATCGCTTTGCCCAGTTGCTCAGCCAGCTGGAACAAGCCGAACCCGCACAGAAGAAGGACTGAGGCATGGCAGCGGTCTCCCAAGGCTTCAAGACCGATCTGCTTGGGGCAATCCCGAGCTTGCGGGCCTTTGCCGTGTCGCTGACGCAGAATGCGGACAAGGCCGACGACCTCGTTCAGGAAACGCTGGTCAAGGCCTGGGACAAGCATGAGAGCTTCCAGCCCGGCACCAACCTCAAGGCATGGCTTTTCACCATCCTGCGCAATGAATTCTATTCGCAGATGCGCAAACGCGGCCGCGAAGTGCAGGACAGCGACGGCATCATGACGGCCAGGCTCGCGGTGCATCCGGCCCAGCACGGCCAACTCGATCTCAAGGATTTTCGCAGCGCTCTGGAGCAGTTGCCGGAGGACCAGCGCGAGGCCATCATTCTCATTGGCGCATCCGGCTTTTCCTATGAGGAGGCCGCTGAAATCTGCGGTTGCGCGGTCGGAACGATCAAGAGCCGGGTCAGCAGGGCGCGCACGCGCCTGCAGGAGATTCTCAAGATTTCCGGCGAGGACGAATACGGTCCCGATGCGATCTCGGCCCAGGTCACGGGGACTGCGGCGCATTGAGGTGGATCCGGGTCGCGGAACCCGGATCTATCTCACCCTGGAGAGCCGCGCCCATAGGCCAGCGCCACCGCTTCGACGAGATCTTCGCCTGAATAGGGCTTGGTGACCAGCTTCACCCCTGGAAAGGATGCCTTGATCTCGTCCGCATCGGAATAGCCGGAGGCAAACACGAAAGGCACGCCTGTTTCACGCAGGCCGGCGGCGAATTCGAGCGTCGATGTGCCGCCCAGCATCAGATCGACGATGGCCGCGTCGAATTGCGTCGCGACCTTTCGGCCATTGAGCTCGGCCAGGTCGCGGGCAACCACCACCTCGCCGGCGCCGTGGTCGCGGCAGAGCTGCTCGACATCCATGGCGATGAGGAATTCATCCTCCAGGACAAGAATTCGCAATCCGTCAAGCAAGTGGGGCACGGGTAATTCGCTCCTTGAAACGCTGGGGAGTCATGATCGCAATTCGGCGCGCTGTCATTTAAAAAAGACATGCCCTTTCGCGGAACTCCGATTCAGGCAAAACGTTTAGGCACACCTGCTGACCGGCAGGCTTTCGAAGAGGGTCGAAATGCCAGGCCAGAATGGGCGTAACTTATCCAGTCGGCAGTATCCTTGCGAGAATTGTCCTTTGCGGCCATTGCCGGTTTTCCGCGAGTTCGAAAAGCAGGAGCTGGCCTTCATCAGCAGCTTCAAGAAGGGCGAACTGGCGGTCGACAAGGGCGCCACGGTCCTCGTGGAAGGAAGCCACAGCGCCCATCTCTACACGGTGCTGTCCGGCTGGGCGTTCCGCTACAAGCTGTTGCCGGACGGTCGCCGACAGATCCTCAACTATCTCATGCCCGGCGATCTCATCGGCCTGCAAGGCAGCGTCATGGGGGAAATGCAGCATTCCGTCGAGGCCCTGTCGCCGATGCTGCTTTGCGTCTTCGAGCGCGACAGCCTGCATGAACTCTACCGCAACCATCCGGGTCTCGCCTACGACATCACCTGGATCGCGTCGCGCGAAGAACGCATGCTGGACGAGAACCTCCTCAGTGTCGGCCGCCGCAGCGCGATCGAGCGCGCCGCCTATCTGATTGCCTTCATCGGCAGCCGTGCCAAGGTCGTGGGGCTGAACGGCAAGCAATCCATCCAGATTCCGATCACCCAACAACATATCGCCGACACGCTTGGCCTTTCGCTGGTTCATACCAACAAGACGATCCGAAAACTGATGGATCGCAAGCTGATCCTCTGGCGCGATGGCGGTTGCGAGGTGGTCGATGCGGAAAGGCTCAAGCAGCTCGCCGGCTGGGAAGGGCTGGGCGAGGGGCGTCGCCCCCTGATCTGAGACGCTTCTGGCCATGGATCGACGATTGGTGCGTATGCGCGTGTTTTCGGCTAGTTTGCCACGATGCCGGAACCATGAGACGCAAGGCGCGTTTGAAATCGAGCAATCACAAGGAGTTAAGCAATGGCAACCGCCGCAGGGAAGACCGCCAACGAGGCGCGGGCGAATTCGGACCTCGAAGCCGACATCAGGCAGTTGAAGGCCGATATCGACAAGCTCACCAAGCAGTTGGCCAAGACTGGCGAACACGGCTATGGCACTGCCCGCCGCGCGGCCACCGAGGGCGTCGAGCAATTGCGCGCGCAGGGCGAAGCCGCCTTCGACAGCCTGCGCGGCAGTGCCAAGGACATCGAGGCGCAGTTGCTGGCAAATGTCCGCGAAAAGCCGGTGACGTCGCTGGCGATCGCCGCCGGTGTCGGCTTCCTTTTCGCGCTGCTCGCACGTCGCTAGTTCCCCAAATGGGACTTCTGGCATCCCTGCTCTCGGGTTTCGCCTCGGGCGAAACCGTGGCCGCCGTGCGTCGCGTACGTACGGCGGCCATCGTCTATGCGCTCGCCGCTTTGGCGGCTTTGTGCGGTCTCGGCTTTCTGATCGGGGCAGCCTATATCTGGGCCGCCGCCCGCTATGGATCGTTCGCCGCGGCGCTTGACTTCGGTGTCGGCTTTCTGGTGATCGCCGGTCTCGTTCTCCTGGTCCATCGTTTGACGTCGGGCGCCCGTGCCCGCCGCGAGGCAAGGCGGCGCAGCGCCGACATGAAGGCGATCGGCATCACCGCCGCACTCGCCGTGCTGCCGACCTTGCTCAAGGGAAAAGGCGGCCTCGGGGTCATTCTAGGCCCGGCCGTGGCGCTCGCCGCCTATGCCATCTATCGGGAGAATGTGAAGCCCGACGATCCGGATGCCGGCGAGGGGAAATAGCGCCGGCACCCCGGCCTGAGATCAAAGATCCCTCACTTGGACAGATCTTCCAGCGGCATCGATATTTCGGCGAACACCCCTTCCGGCCGGAATTCATGGGTCACTTCGCTTGAGATGACCTTGGCCAGGCTGCGGCGGATGAGGATCGAGCCGAAGCCGTGGCGCTCCGGCGGGGCGACTTCAGGGCCGCCGCTTTCGCGCCAGGTCAGCACAAGGCGGCGCTTGCCCTTCCTGCCTTGCGTCTTCCAGTCGAGGGCGACCTTGCCCGATGCAATCGACAGCGATCCATGCTGCAGCGCGTTGCTGGCCAGTTCGTGCAGGATAAGCCCGAGCCCGACGGCCTGGTCCGGCGACAGCAAGAAATCGGCGCCGGAGATCGTGATGCGCGGCTGGTCGGCGGTGTCAAACGGCCTGATCTCGATCTGGACGAGTTCGCGGATGCCGATGCCGCGCCACTCGCGGTCGGACAAAAGGTTGTGGGCGATGCCCAAGGCCTGAAGCCGGGCGCCGAAGGCTTCGAGGAATTCGCTTGGCTGGCGGGCATGACGCACGGTCTGCGTCGCCAGCGCCTGGACGGTCGCCAGCGTGTTCTTGACGCGGTGGTTGAGCTCGCGCAGCAGAAGCCGCTGCCGCTCGTCGCCGAGCTTGCGTTCGGAGATGTCGTAGTTGACGCCGAAGATCAGCGTCGGCTTGCCGTCGCCGTCGCGTTCGATGACGCGGCCGCGCGTGGCCACCCAGCGCGGCGGATGAAAACCTTTCACCCGGTATTCGCCGAAATAGTCGTCGCTGCCGGACAGGGCATCGCGAAAGCGGGTTTCGGTCTGGTAGACATCGCGCGGATCGATGGCGGTCAGGATGTCGTGCGCCCGCAGCCGGGTGGAGCGCGGCAGGTTGAACAGTTCCGACAGGCGGACATCGCATTCGATCATGTCGGTGCGGATGTCCCATGCCCAGCTGGCGAGCGAAGCGGCATCCAGCGCGATGGCGCGCCGCTTTTCCTCGCGCGCCAGGGCTGCCTCGGCCATGGCGCCGCTGCGGGTGGCGTGCTTCAAGGTGAAGAGGCTGGCGGCGAGGCCGGCCAGCGTCTTCAACTGGTCGAGCTTGGCCCCGGAGGGATAGGCATGCGGTTTGCGGTCGAGCACGCACAGCGTGCCGATCCTGGCGCCTGCCACCACCATCGGCGCGCCGGCATAGAAGCGCACATGATGTGTGCCGGTGACCAGCGGGCTGGTTCTGAAACGCGGGTCCGTCGCTGCGTCCGTCACCACCATGGGCTCGTCGCCGGCGGCGATGGCATGGGCGCAGAAGGAGATGCCGGTCGCGGTTTCGGTCTCGTCGAGACCAAAGCACGACTTGAACCATTGCCGTTCGATATCGACGAGCGTGACAAGGGCGGTGGGCGCCTGCATCACGGCCGCGGCAAGGCTGGTGATGCGGTCGAAATCCGGGTCAGCCGCCGTATCGAGCATCTCCAGCCCGTGCAGCACGTCCAGCCGGTTTTCGGCATTGACCGCGAGCGCCACCTCAGCCGGCAGGCTCGCTCGTATTTCTACCTTGTTATCCACCCCAAACCCCAAATGCCCATGCCGGTCTTCGCCGTCCTGCCGACGCACCGGCCCGTGACAAGCTTGCCCCGGAACCATCCTAGCGAGGAACCGTTACCCGACCGTGATTTGCCGAGTGCGCCAACGGGCGCAAAATGAAACAAGGATCGGCCATGCCCAAGATCATTCCCGAGGACAAAGCGCGGCAGGGGCGGTGGGGCTGGCACGGCCTGCGCATCCTGATCGCCGGGTTGCTTCTGGCCTTTGCGGCCTGGGGCATCGCCGAAATCTATGGCGAGGTGGCCAAGACACCGGCCACGCAGCAAGGAAGTGCGCCGAGCGGCTAGATTTTCGGCCGTCACGGTTGGAGATTTCATCAGGCGGCCTTTGCCGCGGCAATGCTGGCCGGCACCAGGACATTCAGCGCGCCGGGCTGGATTTCGATCGTCGTCTCAGGCTCGAGCCTGACCAGTTCGCCATCCATGACGGCGCGGAACTTTCTGCTGCCGGAATGGATTTTCAGGACGGCGCAGTCAGCCTGGTGGATCTCGACATGTTCATTGTCGCGCCATTTTCCGCGCGCCACGTTGAATAGGAATTTCATCAGTTCGGCGCGCTGTTGCGCCACCGTGACGTAGATGCCGAGCACGCCGCCCGAAGGATTGTCCGCATAGGGCAGATGGCCTTCACCGAACAGATTGTTGGTGACGCCGATGCCTGAGATGCGCGCCGTCATCTCGGCCTTGCCGATAGCGAGCGTGACGTTCATCGCCGGCGGGTTCTTGATTGTCGCCCATGCCGCCTTGGCCGAAGCGCCGATCTTGCCCAGGCGCGAGCCGAATTCCATTCCCTGACGCAGTTGCACCATCTTCGCATGCATGCCGATCGAGAATTGATGAACGAAGGGACGGCCATTGGCGGTGGCCATGTCGACGGCGATGATCTCACCGTCGGCGAAGGATTTCAGCGCGGCATCGAGCGACTGCGGAATGCCGAGGCCACGCGCGAACAGGTTCATGGTGCCGGCCGGCAAGATGGCGAGCGCCTTTTTCTTGCCCATCAGCCTAGCGGCCGCCGCTGAAATGGTTCCGTCACCGCCACCCGCCAGCACGACATCGACGGTGCCGCGCGAGGCGGCGCTGTCGAGGCTCTCCACGACGTCCTTGCCGGCAACCACGTCGATGCTCAGCGAATGGCCTGCCGTTTCCAGCGTCTGGCGCATCCGGTCGGAGAAGGCGGCGAGGTCGGTGGCGCGCAAGGTGCCGCCATCCCGGTTCAGCACCGCTGCAAATTTCATGCCCCGCTCCGTTATGTCAAAACGGGCCAGGACGAACCCAGCCGCAGGCTGAAACGTGGTGATACCGGAAAGGTTCCGCTGGAAACGGCGCAATTCAGCGCGTGTTCATCAGCGCTCGCGCAACTGCTGCGTGTTTTTCCGGCGCGAAATCCACGCCAGTTTTGTCGGAACAACGGCATGGTCACGACGTTGTGAACCCGTGGAGATGCCGCGCCCGATCTTCCCAGCGACGGTTCAATCGGGCGCGGCGTGCATGAAGTCAGGCACCAGGAGAGACTACCATGATACGCACCCTTTTTACCACGACCGCACTCGCAACGTTGATCGCGACCGGCGCGTTCGCGCAGAGCACGACGACCCCCGCACCTGCCGCACCGTCCGTTCAGGAGCCGGCCGCGGCCGCTCCGGTGGCGCGCGCCGAAGGCAGCATCGTCACCAACATCATTGGAGAATCCGTCTATAACGGCACCAGCGACGACGCCGAGAACATCGGCAAGGTCACCGATGTCGTCTTCGACAAAGACGGCATGGCCAAATCCGTCGTCATCGGCGTCGGCGGCTTTCTGGGCGTCGGGGCGAAGAATGTCGCCTTCGACTATGACAAGCTGCAATGGGCCGAAAAGAACGGCGACCGCTGGCTGGTGGCCCAGACAAGCAAGGACGAACTGAAGGCGCATGCGGAGTTCGACAGCAAGCCCTACGGGCCTGCGCCGGCTCCTGCCACTTCCACCGACGCGGCAGCACCGAAAGCGCCTGCGACGACGGATACCGCACAGGCTCCCGCAGCCGCTCCGGCCGAGCCGGTGAAGCGCGCCGACGGCAACCTAGCCACCAACATCATTGGTGAGACTGTCTACAACGGCACCGGCGACGACGCGCAGAAGATCGGCAGCGTCAACGACATCGTGCTGTCCAAGGAAGGCAAGGCCGAATCGCTGGTGATCGGCGTGGGCGGCTTCCTTGGCCTCGGCGCCAAGAATGTCACCTATGATTTCAACAAGGCCCAGTGGGCGGAGAAGAACGGCGACCGCTGGCTGGTGGCGCAGACCACCAAGGAAGAGCTGCAGGCGCAGCCGGATTTCAACCGCAAGGCCTATGATCCGGCACCGGCAACGACGGCATCGAATGAGCCGGCGCCAACAGCTCCGGCCGCGACCACCGCTCCCGCCGCCGCCCCAGCGGACAAGACGGCCGCAGCACCGGCGGCTACGACCCCTGATGCCACCGCTCCTGACCAGACGCAGACCGCCGCCATCGACAAGTCCAAACTGACCGCGATGCCGGTCGGCGAAATCAAGGCCGACGATCTGAAGGGCACCACGGTCTACGGCGCCAATGACGCCAAGGTCGGCGAGATCGGCGATGTTGTGCTGACGCCCGACAAGAAGACGGATGCGGTGATCGTCAACGTCGGCGGCTTCCTCGGCATCGGCGAGAAAGAGGTGGCGGTCGGCCTGGATAATCTGAAGTTCATGACCGACAAGAACGGCAAGAAGTACCTCTACACGACCTTCACCAAGGAACAGCTCGAGGCGCAGCCTGCCTATGACAAGGGCAGCTATGCCGAGAAGCGCGACCAGCAGCGGTTGATTGTGAAGTAGGCAGTAGGGCAGTAGGCAGTAGGCGCGCCCTATTGCCTACTGCCTATTCCCTTGCTCACATGTCCCACCACGCCATTTTCCGTCAGCTCCGCCAGCGCCAGCGACTGGTCGAGATGTTCGGCGCGCCAGGCGAGAAGCCGCTCGGCGAATTGCAGACGGGTGGACAGATGCGCAGGGCTGGTGGCGAGGTTGGTCAGTTCGCCAGGGTCTGCCTCGACGTTGAAAAGCAAAGGCGGCAAACCGCCGCCAAAATGCACGTATTTGAATTTTTTGGTGCGGATGACCGCCAGGTTGCACTGGCGCGAGGCAATGCCGAAATGCGCTTCGGCGTCGCCGTCCGCGATCGAGCGAAAATCGAACTCCCAATGCGCGGCGTCGCGCCAGGTGGCGGGGCTTCCGCCGCTCAGGAATGGTTTCAGCGAGCATCCGTCGAGATGCGGTTCGGGGGGCTCGCCAAGCAGGTCCATAAGCGTGGGCAAGATGTCTACCGCTTCGGTGAAGCGATCGACCGTGCTGCCGGCCGCCTTGCGATGCCGCGGGTCGCGAATGATCAGCGGGATGTGGTAGCTGCCGTCGAAGTAGCCGCCCTTGCCCAGCATGAAATGGTCACCCATCATCTCGGCATGGTCCGAGGTGAGAACGATGATGGTGTCGTCCCACGCGCCTGAAAGCTTGAGCGCCTGCCATATCAGGCCAAGCTGGGTGTCGACCTCCGAGATCATGCCGTAATAGATCGCCCGGATGCGGCGGAAATCATCCTCGCTCCAGTCGTGCACCTTGCCAGTGGCGCCGGGGCGGAAATTCGCGCGATACCGCCGGCTGAGATCATAGGCGAGATAGGGATGGCCCTGCGCTTCGGCCCGCCAGCTTTCCGCACGGTGGAAGGCCGGGCCGTCGGCCGGATCGTATAGCGTGTTGTAGGGCTCTGGCACGATGAAGGGCGGGTGCGGGCTGATGAAGGACAGATGCGCGAACCAGGGCGTGGCCTGTTCCTGCTCGCCGAGCCAGCGGATGAACTCACCGGCAAGGAAAGCCGCCGGCGTATGGTCCTTCGAATAGATTGGCGGCGCCTCGGTCACGCTGTCATCGTCTTCCTCGCCGGCAGGACGGTGGATGTCGGGAGAACCGGCGCTGGCATCGATGCCCTGCTGCTTCAGCCAGGAGAGCCACTGCTTTTGATGCTCCGGCAGCAGCTGGCGCACCGTGAATCCGGGCAGCACGCCTTCATAGGTTTTCAGCCTGGGATCACCTGAAGCCAGCAGGCGCGGGTCGAGCGACACGTCGGTGTAGCCGAACAGCGTTGGATCGTAGCCGATGCCGCGCGCGTGCTGCGCGATGTTGCCATGACGGGCGTCGAGCGGTGAGCCGTTGCGGCAGACGCGGTTGTTCATCTGGTAGAGGCCGGTGTAGAGGCAGGCACGCGCCGGCGAGCAAGGGGCCGCGCCGCCATAGTGCTGCTTGAACAGCACGCCCTCGGCGGCCAGCGCGTCGGCATTCGGCGTCTTCACCACGGGATGGCCGGCGGTCGACACGCAGTCACCGCGCCATTGGTCGCAAGTGATCAGGAGAACGTTCGGGCGCCTGGCTTTTCCTGTCACTCGCGATACCTTTCGCTGCATGGTCGAATGCCATTCATGGAACCGATTTCCGCCAAGGGCGCAAGACCGCCCGTGTCAGTCGATTGGTGAACAAAATTCTTTCCATCGTTCACTTTTACAGCACAGTCCATTCTGTGTTTGGCGCCTTTGCCGCAAGCGGTCGCGTCCTCATATTGGCGTGGACAGCGGCGAGGGCCGCACAAACAACAAGGGAAGGAGCAAGACAATGCTCGACCAGATCAAGGGTCTCCATCACGTCACCTCGATGGCCAGGGATGCCCGTCAGAACAATGATTTCTTCACCCACAAGCTCGGCCTGCGCCGCGTCAAGAAGACGGTCAATTTCGACGCGCCCGACGTCTACCATCTTTATTATGGCGACGAGGTTGGCACGCCCGGTTCGGTGATGACCTATTTTCCGTTTCCCAACATCGGCAAGGGCCGTCCCGGCGTCGGCGAAGTCGGCACCACGGTCTACTCAGTGCCGGAAGGCACGCTCGCCTATTGGGAAAGGCGCTTCGCCGACGAAGGCGTGAGCGGTGTTTCCCGCGAGGAGAGTTTTGGTGAGAAGCGGCTCAGATTCGCCGGCCCCGATGGCGACGGTTTCGCGCTTGTCGAGGACAAGGCCGATAGCAGAGCGCCGTGGGCCAAAGGCGGCATCGCGACCGACGAGGCGATCCGCGGCTTTCACTCGGTTTCGCTCAGGCTGAAGGATGGCGGCGCCACCGAGGAGCTGTTGAAATTCATGGGCTACGAGGAAGTCGACAAATCGGGCAATGTCAGACGGCTTGCCGTGAAGAACGGCAACGGCGCCGATGTCGTCGATATCGAATCGCTGCCGACCGCGGCCTTCGCCGACCTTGGCGCCGGCTCGGTGCATCACGTCGCCTTCGCCGTCGAGAACCGCGCCAAGCAGCTCGAAGTGCGCAAGGCGTTGATGGATACGGGCTACGGGGTGACGCCGGTGATCGACCGCGACTATTTCTGGGCGATCTACTTCCGCACGCCGGGCGGCGTGCTGTTCGAAGTCGCCACCAACGAGCCGGGTTTCGACAGGGATGAAGACACCGCGCATCTGGGTGAAGCGCTGAAGCTGCCGACGCAGCATCAGCATTTGCGGCCCTATCTCGAACAGCATCTGCAGAAGCTGGAAGGCTGAGCCATGAGCAAGGACACTTACATCCACAAGGTGCTGCCCGGTTCGCCGGGCGGTCCCATGCTTTTCGTCTTCCACGGCACCGGAGGTGACGAGAGCCAGCTTCTGTCGCCGGGGCGCGATCTCGTGCCCCAGGCCACCATCATCTCGCCGCGCGGCGATGTCTCCGAATACGGTGCGGCGCGCTTCTTTCGTCGCGCCGGCGAGGGCGTCTACGACATGAGCGACCTTGCGCGGGCAACGGACAAGATGGCGGCATTCGTGAAGGCGCATGTCGAGGCTGCGAAGCCCACGGCGGTGCTCGGCCTCGGCTATTCCAACGGCGCCAACATACTGGCGTCCGTGGTGTTCGCCGAGCCCGAACTGTTCGACGCTACCGTGCTGATGCATCCGCTGATCCCGTTCGAACCGCGGGTCAAGGGCAGCCTCGCTGGCCGCCACATGCTGCTGACCGCCGGCAAGCGCGATCCGATCTGCCCGCCGAACCTGACGACGCGGCTCGAGGCCTATTTGCGTGCCGACGGTGCAGATGTCACAGTGGAATGGCACGAAGGCGGGCACGAGGTGCGGCCAAATGAAATCGAAGCGGCCCGGCGGCTCTTTGCCGGTGTCGCTCAAGGAGTTTAGACATGCCCGACCAACTGCCTGAAATCGAACTGGAAGACCGCGGCTCCAAAGGGCGCTATGTGCTGCGTGGCCCCGGCGGCGCCGAGGCCGAGATGACCTTCACCAAGATCGGTGAACACCAGATCATCATCGACCACACCGAAGTGCCGGACGCGTTTCGCGGCCAGGGCGCCGGGCTTCGGCTCGTCACCCGCGCCGTCGAGGATGCGCGCGCGGCGGGCAAGAAGATCATCCCGCTGTGCCCGTTTGCCAACGCCCAGTTCCGCCGCCACGCGGAATGGGCCGACGTGCTGAAACAGTAGGGGAGCGCAGCACGTCATCGATAGGCTGCAGCGGGGATAAGGGGCAGTCCCCGCTGCCGGTTGGCTTTGTCATTTGCCGCGACCGGATATCTTGCCTAGATATGATGTCTCGCCGTGCCGACAAACGAACTGAATGATCCCCCGATGACCGAAACCGACCTCGTCCCCGTCTTCGACGGCCACAACGATACGCTGCTCAGGCTGTATCAATCGAAGGACAGGGACGTCGAAAAGCTGTTCGTCGAAGGCAAGTCGGGCGGCCATATCGACCTGCCGCGCGCCAAGGCGGGCGGCTTCGCCGGCGGCATGTTCGCGATCTTTCCGCCGCCGGTCGAGAAAGCCAGGCGCAGCGCCGTACCCTTGGCGCCGAGCGACAGCGAGCCGCTGCCGCCGGAGGTGCCGCGCGCCGATGCGCTCAACTCGACAATCGCGATGGCCTCGATCCTGTTTCGGCTGGAGCGGGCTGGGGCTCTGGCCGTCTGCCGTACAGCCGGCGACATACACAACGCCATGGCCAAGGGCACGATCGCCGCGGTGTTCCATATCGAGGGCGTCGAGGCGATCGATCCCGAACTGACCATGCTCGACGTGTTGCATGCCGCCGGCCTGCGCTCGCTCGGCATCGTCTGGAGCCGGCCGAATGCTTTCGGTCACGGCGTGCCGTTCCGCTTTCCATCCTCGCCGGATACCGGCCCGGGGCTGACCGATGCCGGCAAGGCGCTGGTCAAGGCCTGCAACGAACTGAAGATCATGATCGATCTTTCGCATCTCAACGAGAAAGGTTTTCGCGATGTCGCTGGTCTCAGCGACGCGCCGCTGGTCGCCACCCACTCCAACGTGCATGCTCTCTGCACCCATTCACGCAACCTCACCGACTGGCAGCTCGGCGCCATACGCGAGTCCGGCGGCATGGTCGGGCTGAACTTCGCCACCGGCTTCCTGCGCGAGGACGGCCGCATGAATGCCGACACCAGCCTCGACATAATGGTGCGTCATGTCGATTCCCTGCTGCAGGCGCTGGGTGAGGACGGCGTCGGCCTGGGCTCCGATTTCGACGGCGCCATGATCCCGGCGGTCATCGGCGACGTCGCCGGCCTGCCGAAGCTGATCGACGCCTTGGCCGCGCGTGGTTTTGGCCGTGCCCTGATCGAGAAGATCGCTTACCGCAACTGGCTGAGCATGCTCGAAAGAACCATTGGGTAGCGCGCTGGCGCTACTCGAAACCGATCCTTTTGAGCCAATCCTTGCCGACGCCGCGGTCGCGGATGATCGGCAGCGGATTCTCCTTGTCGAGCCGCGCGCAGATGCGGTAGACCTCGAGCGTCTCGGCGCTCATCTCGCCGCGCTTGTAGAAGAACATGGCGGCGGCATAGCGCGTGCGGCCCGACCATTTTTCGCCGAGCGGCGTGTTGACCAGCTCCCACTGCTCGGCGGCCTCCAGCTCCGCTTCGTCGGTCATGGTCAGAAATCCGCCGGCGGAGTGGCGGTGCGGCGGTCGAGCTTGATGAAGGGCCGCGCCACCACCGTGGCCCGTTTCATCAGCTTCTGATACTGCAGCTCGCGCATGGCGTAGATCTCGACCCAAAGGTCTTCCACGACAGTATCACCATAGGGCCGCGCCAGCGAGGCGATGGCGATGTTGCGCTTGGCCATTGGCGACCACATGGCGGCGCTGACCAGTCCGACCTCCTGATGCTTCCTGTGATAGACGATGGCGTGTTCGGCCGGGATGTTGCCCTCGATCTCCAGCCCGACCAGCACATGGCGCAGCCTGCGTTTGGCGCGCGCCTCGAGGATGGCGCGGCGGCCGTTGAAATGGGCTTTCCGCGGATCGATCATGAAGCCGAGACCGATCTCGTCGGGCCTGCGCAAGCGATCGGCGCGGATGGCGTGCTCGGCGGTGGTGAAGTCGGCATTGGCAACGATCAGCCCGGCCTCGAGTCGCGCGCGATTGAGGGCGGTGTAGCCGATGGCGCGGATCCCGCGCAGCTCGCCCGCCGCCATCAGCCGGTCCCAGAGGCTCAGCGCCCTGTCGGCTGGCACGAACAGTTCGTAGCCTAGATCGCCGGTGAAGCCGGTGCGCGAGATGGTGACGGAAGTGTCGTCGTGCGGGAAATACGCAAGGTCGAAAACCCTGAGCTTCTCGACACCAGCGAAGCCGGCATCGCGCAGCACTGCGAAGGAGGTTGGCCCCTGCAATGCCAGCCCGGCGACGGCCTCGGTTTCTTCCTCGACGATGACGTCGAAACCAATGGCGCTGTCGAGCAGCCAGGGCAGATGCCGCTCCTGCGAACACAGGCGGAAACGCGTCGGCGACAGGCGAAACAGCGTGCCGTCGTCGAGGACAAACCCCTCGTCGTCACACCATGCCGTGTAGTGGACACGGCCGGGCCTGAGTTTTGTCACATCGCGCAGCGTGACGCGGTCGAGGAAGGCTTCGGCATCCGGCCCCTCGATCCGGTATTTGGTCATCGGCGAGATGTCGAACAGCGCCGCCTGGCTGCGGATGGCGAAATATTCGAGTTCCTCGTCCCACAGCGAATGCGGCGCGTGGTAGCCGGCCCAATTGTACCAGTCCTGGGTTTTGGCCAATGCGTCGAGGCGGGGCTGGAACGGCGTGCCGAGGCGCAGCGTGCGGAAATGCGATTGCGCGGCGATGCGGGCGGAGACAGCCGCATCGGCCGTCTTTGCAACGGACTTCTTCCTGGTTGCCTGGGCCATGACCTATCCCTTCATCGCAATGATGCGCCGCGCCGCGTTGAGGCCTGGGGCGCCGGAGACGCCGCCACCGGGATGCGAGCCGGCGCCGGCCAGGAACAGCCCTTCGAGCGGCGTGTCGTAGCCCGACCAGCCGGAGACGGGCCGCGAGATCAGCATCTGGTCGGCCTGCAACTCGCCATGGTGCCAGTGACCGCCGGGCATGCGGTAGCGCATCTCGATATCGGCCGGTGTCAGAAGCTCGGCGTGAACGACGCTCTTGCCGATGCCGGGCGCGTAAGCCTCGAGCTGCGCCATGATCGCCTCGAGGAATTTCGGCTTGCCGGCAACCCAGCCTTCCTTCAACGCGTAGGGCGCGTATTGCACCACTGCCGACAGCACACAGGCGCCGTCGGGCGCGAGCGACGGATCGGCGAGGCTGGGCAGCGTGATTTCCAGCACCGGCTCAGGCGAGAATTCGCCATACTTGCATGGGTTGAAGGCGCGCTCGACATGATCGGGCGAGGGCGCGATGACCAGGCGGCCCTTTTGAGCGGCGGCATCGGCACCGGTGAATTGCGGCGGCCGGTCGAGCGCCAGATGAAGCTTGGCGGCGTCGCCCTTCATGCGGATGCTTTTCATCTTGCGCACGAAACCGGTGTCGATCTCGCGCGGCCCGACAAGGTCGAGGAAGGTCGTTGCCGGATTGATCGCCGAGACAACAGTCCTGGCGCGCAGTTCCTCGCCACTGTCGAGCGCGACGCCGACGGCATGGCCCTTCTCGACGGTGATTCTTGCCACGGCAACCGACGTGCGGATGGCGACGCCGGCCTTCTCCGCCGCGGCGCGAATGGCGGCGACGACGGCGCCCATTCCGCCTTGCGGCAGGACCTGCGCACCGGCCGCTCCGCCGGTCTCGCCGGCCAGGCGATAGTAGAGGCCGAGCAACGAGGTTGGCGAGCGCGGGCCGAGATGGCTGCCGAGGGTGGCGTCGAAGGCGAGCAGGCCTTTCAGCCTGATATCTTCAAGTTGCTCGTCGAGCAGGTCGGCGACGTTCATCAAGAGCACGCGCAAGAAGTCGCGCATGTCTTCCTTGCCGAGTTTTTTCAGCGCCAACGCGGTCTGGCCAAGCCCTGCGGTCTCCATCAACGACATGCCGGCGAGATCGGGCGGCCGGCGGGAGAGGAAGGGCTTGAGGATGCCGGCATAACGCAGCAGTTGCGCGCGCAAGTCCTTCCAGGCGGACTGTTCGGAGGAACTGGCGCCGGTCAGCACCTCGCCATAGGCGCCATGCAGCATCAGCGCCGGACCGTCCATCGCTAGCGCCACAGACGGCAGGAAGTCGGCGCGGGCGAATTGCAGCCCATGCGTCTCCAGTTCCAGCGTCTTCACCACGTCGGGGTGCAGCCGATTCAGCAGGTGAGCGATCGACGAGACGCGAAAGCCCGAGGCGAATTCCTCGGTGCGCGCGGCGCCGCCGACTTCGCTGCCTGCCTCCAGCACCAGCACCTTGCGGCCGGCCTTGGCCAGCGTGGCGGCGGCGACGAGGCCGTTGTGGCCGCCGCCGATGACGATTGCATCAAATGACGTCATGGGCCGGGCTCATATGCGAGGTGGATTTGGCGAGATCGCGCAGGATTTCGGCTGCCGCATTGCGGCCGGGCGCGCCCATGACACCGCCGCCCGGGTGGGTCGAGGAGCCGCACATATAGAGCCCGCCGACCGGCGAGCGGTATTGCGCGTAGCCCGGCACCGGGCGGTTGAACAGAAGCTGGTCGAAGGTCAGTTCACCCTGGAAGATATTGCCTTCCGTCAAGCCGACCTCGGCCTCGATTTCGCGCGGCGTGCGCACCTCCATATGGACGATGCGGTCGCGGAAGCCGGGCGAGTACTCGGCGATCTGCGCGATCACGCTTTCGGCGAAACCGTCACGGTCGGCATCGGTCCAGTCGCGGCCGTTCACCTTGGGCGGCGCGTATTGCACGAAGCAGCTCATGAAGTGCTTGCCCGGCGGCGCCATGGTCGGGTCGAGCGTCGTCGGGATGACCATGTCGAGGAAGGGATCGGCCGACCAGCGCCCGGCCTTCCAGTCGTCATAGGCGCGCTCCATGCGCTCCATCGAATCGGTGAAATGCATGTCACCGCGATAGACCGGCGAATCCTTCGGCAGCGCCGGGAATTCCGGCAGCGAATCCAGCGCGATGTTGACCTTGCCGGAGGAGCCGCGGATCTTGAAGTTCTTCACCCGGCGCAGGAAAATGTCGGGCAGTTCCCTTTCCCCGACGAGCTTCAGGAAGGTGCGCTTCACGTCGGCATTGGAGACGACGAGCTTGCCGTAAACCTCCTCGCCGCCGGCCAGCACCACGCCCCTGGCCTTGCCTCGGCTCACCAGCACATGGTCGACCTCGGCGCCGGTGCGGATGGTGCCGCCCGAGGCCTTGAACGATGCGGCCAATGCCTTGGTGACCGCGCCCATGCCGCCGCGCGCATAGCCCCAGGCACCGACCGAGCCGTCGACCTCGCCCATATAGTGATGCAAGAGCACGTAGGCCGTGCCGGGTGACATCGGTCCGAGCGCGGTGCCGATGATCCCCGACAAAGCGAAGTTCGCCTTGATGACATCGGTCTCGAAATACTCATCGAGGAAGTCCGAGATCGACATCGTCCAGAAGCGCAGCGTCAGCGCCATTTCTTCCGCCGACAGGCCGGCGAATTTCTTGCCGAGATAGAGCAGTTCGCCAAGGTCGCGCGGCTTGAAACTGGTCGGGTCGGGCGCGGTGCGCATCAGCAGCGGCTGGATGAAGCGGCATTGCCGCGTCACGTCGCGAGCGTAGCGGTCATAGGCCTCGGCGTCGCGCCTGGAGAAGCGGGCGAATTCGCGGCGGTGCGCATCATGGTCGCGGTAGTTGGCGAGATAGTCACCATCCCTCGTGAACACCGCGCCGCCCTCATAGGAAATGACCTGCAGGCCGAAGCGCGGCAGTTCGAGGTCGCGCATGATTTCCGGGCGAAACAGCGAGCAGACATAGGAGCAATTGGAATAGACGAAGCCCGGCGTCACCTCGCGGCTGGTGGCCGCACCCCCGACCCAGCCGTTCTTCTCCACCACCAGCACGTCGAGCCCGGCGCGCTGCAGGTAGCAGGCATTGACCAGGCCATTGTGTCCGCCGCCGATGACGATCGCGTCCCAAGCTTTCATTGTGGCCCGGCCTGTTTGTTTCCAAGCAGTTCCCCAAGGAAAGCGCTACGCGCTTTTCCCGGGAAGACCGCTCGCACCTTTCCTGGAATTGCCCTGTGCGACCCGCTGTTCATTTTTGCGTGATCTGTTCCCGAATACGCGGAATTTGGCATGGTATCGGCCATTCTGTCCAGTCATTCTGAATGAATGTTCAACAAATGATATTGCGTTTTCCCCGGTATGCGCTACGCTTTGCCGGCGTTCGAAACGAGCATTCATCGATTGGGGATCGAGGGCTGATGATCGAAACGGCAGATGCCGAGTATGACGATACCGCCATCCGCTTCCTCGAGGCGCTGTGGGGCGATGGCTACCTGTCGCCGGGTGGACCTGAAGAAGTCGACCGGGTTGTCGAAGGGCTCTCGCTCAAGGGCAAGACGATTCTCGATATTGGCTGCGGCTCCGGCGGCATCACGCTGCATCTGGTCGAGCGCCATGGCGTCGCCCACGCCACCGGCTTTGATGTCGAACAGCCGGTGATCGAGGCGGCCAGGCGGCGAGCCGCCGCGGGTGGCACCGAGCGTGCCAGCTTCATTCAGGCGCCGCCCGGGCCGCTGCCTTTCGCCGATCGCTGTTTCGACGTCGTGGACGCGCTGCTGCATGTGCCTGACAAGGACGGCCTGTTCGCCGAGATCTTCCGCGTGCTGAAACCGGGCGGCGTCTTTGCCGCCTCCAACTGGATGATCGGTCATGACGGCGAACCGTCGCCCCAGATGAAGGCCTATATCGCGGCGGAAGGGCTGTCCTTCGCCATGGCCTCGCCGGTGCGCTATGCGCAAGCGATGCGGCACGCCGGCTTTGCCAATGTCACCGTCAGGGACCGCAATCCCTGGTACCGCGAGGTGGCGCGTGGCGAGCTGGAAAGGCTGAAAGGACCGCTCTATGCGCCGGTCGCCGCCGTGGTCGGCGCTGCCTATGTCGACAAGAACATCAGAACCTGGGAGGCCATGCAGAAGGTCCTTGACAGTGGCGAGCACCGTCCCACTCATCTTCGCGGGTGGAAGCCGGATGCGATTGGATAGCCGGCGATGCTGGAGACGATCACACCCATGAAAACGGCAGACGCCAAGGATGCCCTCCTTGAACCGGCGGGGAAAGCCGAGACCGAGAAGCGGGGACGCAAGGCTTCGAAGGAGGTCCGTCAGCTGCAGCTGATCGAGGCGACGATCGATTCGCTGGCCAAGCGCGGCTATGCCGAGACGACGATGGCCGATGTCGCCGATGGCGCGGGCCTGTCGCGCGGCATCGTCAACTTCCATTTCGAGAGCAAGGAAAAGCTGCTGATCGCGACGCTGCAGCACATGTATGACGAGTATTCGGCGCATTGGCGCGCCGCCCTGCAGAAGGCAGGCGACGATCCGGCGCGGCAGCTGCAACAGCTGGTGTGGGCCGACTTCGACCGCTCGATCTGCAACAAGCGCAAGCTCGCCGCCTGGCTGGCCTTCTGGGGCGAGGCCAAGTCGCGGCCGACCTATCAGGCGCTGAGCAGCTCGCGCGACGCCTATTACCAGCAGGTCTTCGTCGATCTCTGCACGACGCTCAAGCACAGCGGCCCGTATGCCTATGAGCCGCAGGTGATGGCGCTGGCGCTGTCGGCCATGCTGGAGGGGCTGTGGCTGCGGCTGATGATGGGTACCGAGGACACAACGCGCGAAACTGCCTTGCAGGCCGCCAACGCTTTTTTGGCCGCTGCCTTCCCGAAGCACTACGGTTAGCAACATCCGGCCGCCAAGACCGGCAAGACCAAAAGAGGATGGAACAGCATGAAAAAGCTTAGCCGACGCCTGACATTGACATTGGCGCTGGGTGGCGCGCTTGCGGCTTCGGCGGCAGCGTTTGCCGTTGCCGCCGACAAGGACCTGATCGTGTTCGACTGGTCCGGCTATGAGGATGCGAGCTTCCATCCGAAATATGTCGAGAAGAACGGCGATTCGCCGACCTTCGCCTTCTTCGGCGACGAGGACGAGGCGTTCGAGAAGGTGCGCTCGGGCTTCAAGGCCGATCTCGGCCACCCCTGCTCGCAGAGCGTGACGAAGTGGCGCGAGGCAGGCCTCCTGCAGCCGCTCGACACGGGGAAGATCACGGGCTGGAAGGACCTCAATCCCGGTATCATGGCGATGAAAAATCTCGCCACCACCGATGATGGCAAGGCGTGGTTCATGCCTTGGGATTGGGGCAACACGCAGCTCACCTACAACTCCTCCAAGATCGACGCCAAGGACGTCCAGTCGCTGAAGGCGTTTGCCGATCCGAAGTTCAAGGGCCGGGTGTCGATCGGCGACAATGTCGACGACGCCTATGCGCTGGCGAGCCTCGCCATTGGCCTCAAGGACTGGACCAAGATGACGGACGACCAGTTCAAGCAGGCTTCCGACTTCCTGCGCCAGGTGCACAAGAACGTCCGCTCCTACTGGACCGACACCACCGATATCGTGCAGCTGTTGAGCGGTGGCGAGGTCGACCTCGCCTGGGCCTGGAACGATGCCACGGTGCAGTCCGTCAAGGCAGGCGTGCCGATCAAGTCGATAAAGGATACGAATGAAGGCATCTCGACCTGGGTCTGTGGTTATGTGCTGTTCAAGGACGCGCCCGGCAACATCGACAAGGCCTATGATTATCTGAACGCCATCAACGATCCGGAGACAGCCAAGGTGCTGGTCAAGGACTGGGGCTATGGCCAGGCCAACGCCAAGGGCATGGCCGGCGTCGACCAGGCGATCCTCAGGGAAAAGGGCTATGACGACGTGCAGAAATTCGTCGACAAGACGCTGTTCCAGTCGCCGCTGCCGTCCGATCTCAAGCTGAAGATGATCGCCGAATTCGAGAAGATCAAGGCCGGGTACTGAGCATGATCCCGAAAAGCGGGGGCCGGTTTTCTCGGACAAACGGGAGCCCGTTTTGTCCAGAGATCGTGCTCAAACAAGGAATGTAAGCTCTCGTCCCGGCTGCCCGCACGCTGCCGGCACGACGGCGGACGGGCCTCGCCAAAGCGGATGATTTCTCCTAACCTCGCAGAAGCTTTTTCGCGATGGGGGAGTTTGCCATGACGCCGATGCTACGCCGCCTGGCGCTTGCCGCCGCCTGCACGATCGGCGCCGGCGCGGCCTATGCTTGGGCGCAAGGCGGCGGCGATCTCGTGGTGTTCGATTGGTCCGGTTACGAGGACCCGCTGCTGCATCCCGCCTATACCGCCAAACACGGCGCCGAGCCGACCTTCGCCTTCTTCGGCGACGAGGACGAAGCCTTCGAGAAGATGCGGGCGGGCTTCAAGACCGATATCGCGCATCCCTGTTCGCAAAGCGTGGCGAAGTGGCGCGACGCGGGCCTGCTGCAGCCGCTCGACACGTCAAGGATCACGGGCTGGAAAGACCTCAATCCCGGCATCACGGCGATGAAGAACCTCGCCACCACGCCCGACGGCAAGGCCTGGTTCATGCCGTTCGACTGGGGCAACACGGCATTGCTCTACCGCACCGACAATGTAACGGCTGACGAGGCGCAGTCGCTGCGGATCCTGGCCGACCCGAAATTCAAGGGCCGCGTCACCATCGGCGACAATGTCGACGATGCCTACGCGCTGGCGAGCCTGGTCATTGGCTTGAAGGACTGGACCAAGATGACCGACGCGCAGTTCAAGGAGGCGTCTGATTTCCTGCGCCAGGTGCACAAGAACGTGCGTCTCTACTGGACCGACTCGAGCGACATCGATCAGGCCTTTTCCGGCAATGAGGTCGACCTTGCCTGGGGTTGGGGCCAGACACTGATCGCGATGAGCGGGCAAGGCGTTCCCATCGCCATGAACCGCGACACAAGGGAAGGCATGTCCACCTGGGTGTGCGGCTACGTGGTGATGAAGGACGCGCCGGGCAAGCTCGACCAGGCCTATGATTTCCTGAACGCGGTCAATGCGCCCGACATTTCGAAATACATGGTCACGACATTCGGCTACGGCCATGGCAACAGCGCCGGCATGGCCGCGATCGACCACAAGGTGCTGGCCGAGCGCGGTTTCGACGATATCGACAAGTTCCTCGACAAGACGCTGTTCCAGCAACCGATCGCGCCCGAGCTGAAGAAGCGCATGGTCGACGAATTTGAGAAGATCAAGGCCGGCTATTGACGGACGAACTGGAAAGAACCGACGTCGTTATCGTCGGTGCCGGCTTCACCGGCCTGTCGGCGGCGCTTGAGCTGAAGCAGGCCGGCATCGATTTCGTGCTGCTCGAGGCGCGCGATCGTGTCGGCGGGCGGGTGGAAGCCGTTCGGAATGGACTTGGCGAGCGCATCGACAGCGGCGGCCAATTCCTGTGCGAGGACATGCCCGAAGTGATGGCGCTGGCGAAGGCGCGCGGCAAGACATTCGTCGAAACCTATGTCGAGGGCGACTTCACCACACATCCGTCGATGCGGCCCAAGGACGCCAAGCAGACCTATCACGGCGCGATGGCGATCCGCGAGCGCATGAACGGCGTCGAGCCGGACGACCCGTCGATCGCCGGCATGAGCGTCGCGGCCTGGCTGGAACAGCAGCCTGATCCCATCGATGCCAAGACGGCTTTCCGCTCTCTGATCGAAGGCCTGTGGTGCCTACCGATGGATCAGGTGCCGCTCTGGCACCTGATCGACAATGACCGGCGCATCACCAACGAGGTGCCGGAGCTGCAGTATTCCCTGCGCGAGACCATGCAATCGCTGGCCGAGGATCTGGCTGGCGATCTCGGCGATCGGGTGCGGCTTGGCGAACCGGTCACGCGCGTCGAAAATGGGTCGCAAGGCGTTCGTGTCGTCACCGATAATGGCGTGACCCAATCGCGCCGGGTGCTGGTCGCCCTGCCGCCGGCGACGGCCGCGAAGCTCGCTTTCGCGCCGGCCTTGCCGGCGACACTCGCGAAGGCACTTGGCGTCTGGGAGAGCGGCGCGGTGATCAAGATCCTGGTGCGCTATCCCAAGCCATTCTGGCGCGAGCAGGGTTTGAGCGGCATGGTGATGTGGCGCGACCTGCCGGGGCTGTTTGCCTGCGACGCCAGCAGGGACGCGGAGCATGCCGCGCTCGTCGTCTTTGTCGGCGGACCGCTAGCGTTTCGATGGCGTGCACTCAGCGATGCGGCGTTGCGCGCGGAAGTGACGGCAAGGCTGGTGGCTGCTCTTGGTCCGGGCGCGGCCGATAGTGAAGATTTCAGCCAGCGCGACTGGATCCATGACCGCTGGAGCGGCGGCGCTTACAGTGACCTCATCGTCGATGCGACGGCCAGGGATGCCGAGCGGACGATTCTCGCGGGTGCACCGCCGGTGCATTTCGCCGCTTCGGAACTGTCGCCGTCATTCCCCGGCTATGTCGAAGGCGCGATCGTCGCCGGGCGCATCGCAGCGAGAAACATAATTGCTGAGCTTGTTAGCTGAGCATGATCTTTTCCCAAAACCAGTTTCCACTTTTGGGGATCATGCTTCAATCCCCCATCGCCACCAGCGCCTCGGGATCGTAGGCAAGGCGGATCGGTGTGCCGACCGGAATGTCGTCGGCGCCGAAATCGTTGGTCTCGGTCACCGACAGCGGCTTTTCCAGCCCCGGTATCTCGACGATCAGATGGGTGATCTCGCCGAAATAGTGGCGTTCGACCACCTTGCCGGCAACCTCGAATTTAGCTGTCGCATTGTCCCACAGCACGCGCAGACGCTCGGGGCGGATCCCCAGCGTGGCCGCGCCGCCATTGCGCATGAAGGCCTTCGGCTTGTCGGTTTTCACACGGCCGAATCCCAGTGTGTCGACGATCAGCGAGGCGCCGTTCTCCTCGACGATCTCGGCCTTGACGAAGTTCATGCCGCCGAGGAAGTCGGCGACCTGGCGGTTGACCGGGCGCTGGTAGATTTCCTTGGGCGAGGCGACCTGCGCGATCCTGCCGCCGAACATCACCGCGATGCGGTCGGACATTGCGAGCGCCTCATACTGGTCGTGGGTGACCAGCACGAAGGTGATGCCGACGGCCTGCTGCAGGCGGCGCAGCTCGACCTGCATCTGCTCGCGCAATTTCTTGTCGAGCGCCGACAGCGGCTCGTCGAGCAGCAGCACCTTCGGCCGCATGACCAGCGCACGGGCGAGTGCCACGCGCTGGCGCTGGCCGCCGGACAGTTCAGTGGCCAGCCGCTTGCCAAGCCCGGTCAGCGAGACCTGCGCCAGAGCCTCCTCGACGCGGCGTTTCTCCTCTCCGCCCTGCAGCCTCAGCCGCTTCAGCCCATAGGCGACGTTCTGCTCGACATTAAGGTGCGGGAAGATCGCATAGCTCTGGAACACCATATTGGTCGGCCGGCGGTTGGCCGGAATGCCTTCCATCGGCTGGCCGCCGACCGCGATCGAACCGCTGGTCGGGTTGTCGAAGCCGGCGATCATGCGCAAAAGCGTGGTCTTGCCGCAGCCGGACGGGCCGAGCAGCGAGAAGAATTCGCCTTCCTTGATGGTCAGGGACGCGTCGTCGAGCGCCTTGAACGACCCATAGCTGCGGGTGACGTTGCGGATCTCGATCATCGACCGATCAGATTGGGCTGGATCGGATTGGGGGCGCTCGATCGGCGGCTGTTCAGGCATAGAGGCCTCCCTCGTTCTGGGTGCGCCTGGCCGCGCGGCGACGCAGGACTTCGGCGACGGTCATCAAAACGAAGGAGGCAACCAGAAGCAGCGTGCCCAGCGCCAGCACGCCGGGCAGTTTCGAGGCGAAGCGCAACTGGCCCCAGATGTAGATCGGCAGCGTCGCTTCGGTGCCGGTCAGGAAGAAGGCGATGATGAACTCGTCGAGCGAGATGGTGAAGCAGACGAGCAGGCTGGAGATGATGGCCGGCGCCACCATCGGCAGCGTCACGCGGCGGAAGGTGCCGAAGGCGCTCTCGCCGAGATCGGCGGAGGCTTCCTCCAGGCTGCGGTCGAAGCCCTCGAAGCCGGAGGTCAGCACCGTCATCGAATAGGGAATGCAGATCAGGACATGGCCGAGCACGACGGTGAACAGGGAGAGGCTCAAGCCCAGCTGCAGCATCACCAGCAGCATCGAGATGGCGACGATCACCTCGGGCAGCACCAGCGGCGCCATTATCAGGCCGTTGATGGCGCGGCGGCCGGGATAGCGGTAGCGGGTGATCGAGCGGGCGGCGAGGATGCCGAGCACGGTGGCGAGAACCGACGCGCAGACCCCGACCTTCAGGCTGTTCCAGGCGGCGTCGAGCAGCGCCGGCGTGTGCGGCAGGTCCGCATACCATTGCAGGGTGAAGCCGGTGAGCGGGAATTTCGGCGTCGGCGCCGTGTTGATCGAGAAGATCGGCAGGAAGATGACGGGCAGATAGAGGAAGACGATATAGAGAAACGCATAGACCGACAGCCAGCCGCCCGACAGGAGGCGCCGCGCCCTCATCGTGCCAGCCTCTGCAGTGCGCGGATGATCAGCACCGTGGCGCCGGCCATCAGGGTGACGATCAGCATGGTGGTGACGGAAAGGGCGGCCCCCAGCGGCCAGTTGGCCGCCTTGCCGAACTGCGCCTGGATGGCGTTGGCGATCATCACGCCGTCCTTGCCGCCGACCAGCTTCGGCGTGACATAGTCGCCGACGGTCGGGATCATGACGATCAGCGCCGCCGAGATGACGCCCGGCGCCGACAGCGGCAAGGTCACGCGCAGGAATGAACGCAAGGGACCATCGCCGAGATCGGTGGCTGCCTCGACCAGCGTGCGGTCGACCTTTTCCAGCGAGACGAAGATCGGCAGGATGGCGAAGGCCGCCCAGGCATGGGTGAGGGTAATGATGACGGCGCTCGAATTGTAGAGCAGCGCCGTCGACGGCTCGTCGATGAAGCCGAGGCCGATCAGGCCGGAATTGAGCACGCCATTGTAGCCGAGGATGACCTTCCACGACATGACGCGCAGGAGATAGCTGGTCCAGAACGGGATGGTGATGAGGAACAGCCACAGGCTCTTGTGACGGCCGCCATGGAAGGAAATGAAGTAGGCGATCGGGTAGGCCAGGATGACGGTGAACAGGCTGACCGTCAGCGAGATGTAGAGCGAGCGCCACAACAGATCGCGGTAGATCGGCTCGGTCAGCGCCACGCGGTAGTTTTCCAGCGTGAAGGTGCGGTCGATTGTCAGGTAGTGCTGCGTCCAGAAGGAGTGGGCGATGACCACCAGGATCGGCAGGACCAGCAGGACGAGGGCGTAGAGAAAGGTCGGGCTGATCAGGGCAAAGCCCTGGACAGGTTCGGATTGCAGAAGGGCATTTCGTCTGGCCCGCGTCATGCGCAACGGGGGCGACCCTTCCACGGTCGCCGTCATTGCCAGACTCCGGGGGGCAGGGCTCCGGGCGTGATCGCGGTTGCTGGCCTGGACTGTTCCGCCATGCGCATCCCATTGTGCTGATACCGGCTGTTTGTTCCCACTTATCCTTGGAACGCGATCGAAAACAAAACCGGTGACCACTTTTGCTGGTCGCGTTCCTGGCTTGCCGGCTTTCTTTCATCATGCGCGCATCCGTGGATTGAAATCAAGCGCTATTTCTGAGATATTGATTGAACGGACATTCAAAATTAGGTGAAGAAAGCCGCCATTTCCGGCCTTTGCCGCCGAATTTTAAGCTCAAGAGAAAATCGATAGAGATGTGGAGGCGACAATGGCTGCGGTGAGGGACCTGAAGGCGACCGAAATGGCGGCGTCCGGCGGTGACGATGCCATTGAACTGGGCAAGCGCCATCTCATCCAGCCCTGGCCTTATGCCGGTTCCGTCGGTGCCGAAGCCCGCGCGCTGATCGGCGAGGGCGACGGCATCTACATCACCGACAGCACCGGCAAGCGGCTGATCGACGGGCCTGCCGGCATGTGGTGCGTCAATGTCGGCCACCGCCGCGAGGAACTCGCCAGGGTGATGTACGAGCAGGCGATGGCGCTGTCCTACAACACGCCCTGGTACACGATGAACGCGCCGTCGGCCGAACTTGCCATGCGCGTCGCCGGCCATGCGCCGGGTGATCTCAGCCATGTCTTCTACACCACCGGCGGCTCTTCCGCCGTGGAGACGGCGCTGCGCTTCATGCAGTTCTACAACAATGTGCGCGGCCGACCGGAAAAGAAGCTGATCCTGTCGCGCGGCGGCGCCTATCACGGCTCGACCTATCTGTCGGCCTCGCTCAACGGCCGCCCGCGCGACCGCGACTGGATGGACGGCGCCGACAAGCTGGTGATCAAGCTGTCCTCACCCGATCCGTTCCGCCGCCCGCAAGGCATGGGCCTTGCCGCCTTCACAGACTTTCTCGTCGACCAGTTCCGCGACACGGTCGCCCGTGTCGGCGCAGACAAAATAGGCGCATTCGTCGGCGAGCCGGTGCAGGCATCGGGGGGCGTCGTGATCCCGCCCGACGGCTATCTCAAGCGCATCCGCGAGATCTGCCGCGACAACGACATCCTCTATGTCTCCGACGAGGTGGTGACGGGCTTCGGCCGGCTCGGCCATGTCTTCGCCTCGGGCGACGTGTTCGGCATCGATCCCGACATGATCACCTTCGCCAAGGGCGTCACCTCGGGCTATTTCCCGCTCGGCGGCGTCATCATCTCGGAACGGCTGCTGCAGGAGTTGCGCCGTTCGAACCATCCCGACGCGATGTTCGGCCATGGCCTGACCTATACCAGCCACCCCATCGGCTGCGCCGTGGCGTTGAAAAACCTCGACCTGCTGGAAGAGAGCGTGCTTGCTCACACGCGCGCGGTCGCGCCCTATTTCCAGGCGCGGCTGAAGACGCTGGAAGAGCTGCCGCTGGTCGGAGAGGTGCGCGGCGCCGGGCTGATGGGCTGCGTCGAATGCGTCGCCGACCGTGAAAGCAAGAACCCGCTGCAGCTCGACAAGGATGTCGGCAAACGCATCGACGCCCACTGCCATGAGCTCGGCCTGCTGGTGCGGCCGCTGATCAACATGTGCGTGATGTCGCCGCCGCTGATCATCACGCGCGAGCAGATCGACGACATGGTCGGCATTTTGCGCGAGGGCATTTCGCGGACCATGGATGATCTGAGGAAAGAGGGAATGTGGCGGGGGTGAAGGTCCTTCCTTCTCTCGGTAGGGCGGAGAGAAGGAAGCTACGGCCGCGACCTCAGCGCGTCGTTCAAATTCCACATGTCCTTCTCCTCGGGCGCCGTTTCCAGGCCCAGCACCGGCAGCATCTTGCGCAGATGATCGTGGTGGGTGCGCACGCCATATTCGAGGTCGGAGAGATAAAAGCCCTCGAAGGCTTCGGACAGCATGGATTCGTTCGACCACACCGACAGCTGGACATCTTCCGACATGGTGTCGCGGTCGATGCGGAAGGAGAGGTAGCGGGCGGCGGCCTGCTCGCGGCTTTCGTCGCGGTAGCGGTAGATGGCGCCGCGCAGCAGGGTCTCGCCCGTCGACAGCGGAAACTCCTGATAGAACTGCACGGATTCCGGCATCACCGAAATGACCGCATTGGGGAAGATGCCGTAATAGACCCAGGCCTTTTTCAGATAGTCCGGCAGATGCGCCGGCTCTGGCGCGATCTTGACGTAGTTCTTGACGCTCCAGCGGCGGCCGGCATGCGGATTGTAGGTGGCGAAGGAGCGCGATACGCCATTGATGAAGGGCTCATCGAAATAGGTCGCGCCATAAAGATCCTGCAGGGCAGGATGCGCCATGGCGACGTGATAGCCCTCATTGTCGACATCGCGCACCGACTTCCAGTTGACCGGCGTCTTCTGGGTCCAGATGCCCCAGGACGGCACCATGTCCGCGGCGTTGTAATGCGCGAATTCGGGCTCGATCGGCTTCATCAGCTCGGCGACCGAAGGCTGCGGTCCGCCATTGCGGAAGCGGATGAAGATAAAACCCATCCAGACTTCGAGGTCGAGCTGCATCAGGCCGAACTCGGTCTTGTCGAGATCGGGGAAGGAGCGCGGGCGCGCGGCGCCGCGCAGCGTGCCGTCGAGATTGTAGACCCAGCCATGGAACGGGCACACCAGCGCGTTCTTGCAATTGCCCTGGCTGTCGGCGACGACACGGCTGCCGCGGTGGCGGCACATATTGTTGAAGCCGCGCACGACGCCGTCCTTGCCACGCACGATCAAGGCGCGTTCGCCGACCACGTCCATGGTCAGATAGTCGCCGGCGTTCGGGATGTCGCTGACATGGCCGACGATCTGCCAATGGTTGCGGAAGACTTGCTCCTTCTCGAGCTCGAGAAGGGCATCGGAATGGTAGCTCCAGCCCGGTAGTCCCCGCCGGTCCCAACCGTTGGGGATCGCCACGTCACGGAGGTGCGGGTTCATAAAACGTCTCTTCTTTTTGTTGAATAATCATTCAATAAAATCATATTTTGCATTGAAATGCAATGGGTTGCGAAAATTCGAATGATTTCGACGCGGCGACTGCCCGGGAAAATCGCGGAGAATCCGGATGTTAGCCCCGGTTCCGAAATGCCGTTGCCACGTCGTTTCACAAGCGCGGAAGCAGACGAACAAGACGCCTTGCCGGTTGCAAAAAGCGCTCGCTGCGCCGCGGTCGATCTGCCGTCCGGCAGGCGTTGGGGTGGCGCTGCCTGGCTGAAGGCGAACTGGGATTACCTTGCCTCGGCGAAGTGTGAGCCGGAATGACCGATTCTGCCCGGTTTTGCCCGATACCGCTGTTTCAATTCCGTTACATTGCCAGAGCTACACCAATTTTGTGCTGTTACAAAGTGCGATTAAGTTCGTTTCATCATCAAAAAGAAACGCAGCGAAGGGGAAGGCAATGCATGCGAAAGTCGAGATCGTCACCAGCGAACACCGCCTCCAGGCTCCAGAGCGCGCTGACCGCCGTCCGAAACTGGCGCTGCGCCAACGCGCCAGCGACCACCCCATGGCCATGTTCATGGGGCTGGCTGCTTGCGCCATCATCGGCATGGCGCTCACGCCGACAGTCGGGCCGGCCTTCGCCTCGCTAAATCCGCCGGCCAATGTGGTCGACGGGGCGCCGACGACAGTCAAGACTGCTCGGCTGCCGATGCCGGCGCTCGACTTTGCCTGCAAGGGGCAGGCATGGGGCGCCGAGAGCGTCGATTGCCTGCGCGCCATCGCCGAACAGTCCGGGATGCACAAGGCCCGCGCGATCCGGATGATCGCCAATGCCGCGCCGCTGACCACCACGCCAAACATTTTCTGATTTCCGTCGAAGCGTGATCCCGGAACCGTTCCCTTTCGGGGTCCTGCTCTGACCTCCCCGAGCGCTCCTCCAGCGCTCCATTCAGCTCCCGCCGCACAGTCGGCCGGGAGCTTCTTTTTTAGCAATTCCAGCAAAAGCGCGAGCGGTTTTCCCGGGAAAAGCGCGTAGCGCTTTCCCTTGGGAATTGCGTCAGAACAAAGGGTTAGAGCCGGTTCGCCATTTCCATGAAACGGTGAACCGCTCTAGCCCTTCAACACGGTCTGCTCGGCAATGGTTGAAAGCACGCTGCGCACATCCAGCGTGCTGAACGGCTTTTCCAGGATCTGCGGCCGCTGCTGCGCCGGCAAGGCTTCTATTTCCGCCTTGGCGCCGATCAGATCGCCGGTGACCAGCACGAAACGCCGTGCCAGTTCGGGCCGCTCGGCAAGCAGCTCGCGGTAGATGGCCATGCCCGATGTGCCGGGCATGCGCAGGTCCGAAAAGACGATGTCAGGCGGCATATGGCCGCTCAAGGTGGCGGTGCCCGATTCCCAGACCGGCGCGATGCGCGACTTGATGCCCATCAATTCGAGAATGTCGGACAAGGAGCCCGCGACATCAGGCTCGTCGTCGATGATCAAGGCATGGCGCAGGCCGCTCGAGCGTGGCTGGCTCTCGCCGGCAGCAGCGATGCCCGCCGAAATGGCTGGCAACTGGACAACGAAACGCGCGCCTCGGGGCTGCACTTCCTCGAACCAGACATTGCCATTGTGCCGCTCGATGATCGATTTCGAGATCGACAGGCCGATGCCGGTGCCCACACCGACCGGCTTGGTGGTGAAGTAGGATTCGAAGATGCGGTTGCGGATCGCTTCGGGAATGCCGGGCCCGTTGTCCTCGACCGAGAAGCCGGGATTGCCGCGATCGCCGCGGAAGGTCCGTACCTTGATCAGCCGGTCGCCGGCAATGCCGGCCAGGGCGTGCTGGCTGTTGATGAGGAAATTGGCCGCCACCTGCGTCACATGGTCGGCGTCCGCCATGGCCAGCAGCGGACCCGGCGCGAAATCGGTGTCGATGATGATGCCGCTCGAGCGTGCGCCATAGGCGGTCACCTCGAGGGCAGCGCGGATCACCTGGTTGAGATCGGTCTCGGCCTGGGCCGCGGGGTGAAGCCGGACCATCGACAGGAAGCTCTTGACGATGCGGCCGCAGCGCTCGGCCGCGGCGCGCACCTTCTCGGCGCGGACCTTGGTCTGCGGGTCGGAGGCGAATTCGTGCAACAGCGTCGATTGCGCGACCACCACCGCCAACGGATTGTTGAGCTCGTGCGAAACGCCGGCCAGCAGCGAGCCCATCGCCGCCATCTTCTCGTTCTGGTGCAGCTTCTCGCGCTGCCGGTTGATCTCTTCCTCGGCACGCAGCCTGTCGCGCAGGTCGCGGATCGAGCCGAAGATCAGGCGGCGGTCGGCGACCCGCATCTCGGTCGCCGTCAGCTCGATCGGAAACACCTCGCCGGCGGCATTCTGCGTCACGGTCTCGAGTCGCTGGCCGACCATCGGCGCGCCGCGGCCCGACATGTAGTCGGCGCCCGAGGAATAGCCCTTGCGGTAGTATTCCGGCACGACGGTGTCGAGCAGATCCTTGCCGAGGATGTCGCTGCGCTGGAAGCCGAACATCTTTTCGGCGGCAGGATTGAATTCGATGATCGATCCAGCCTCGTCGATGACGATGATGGCGTCGAGCGAAGCCTGCAGCATAGTGCGGCGGATCACTTCGCTGGCATGGGCGTCGGAGGGCGAGTGCTCGATGGCGTCGCCGATGGCGAGCGCGATGATGTGCAGCGTCGCCTCCTCCTCGTCGGTCCACTCGCGCTCGTCGACGCAGTCATTGACGGCGAGCGTGCCCCACAGATGGCCATGGGCGAAGACCGACACCGACAGGAACGACTTGATGTTCTGCTTTTCGAAATCGGTTCTCAGGAATCCTTCGAGATTGCGCGTGTGCCCGGCAAAGATCTTGCCCTGCCGTTCGTCCTCGGCGACGCGCTCCAGCAGAGGGTCCGAATTGACGATCGACTGCATGATCACGGTCGGCGAGGCCAGTTCGCCGCCAAAGTCGGGGTCGATCCAGTAGGCGGCAACCGACTGGGCAAAACCCTGGCCCGGCAGTTCGCGCAAGCGGAACAGGATGCCACGCTGGCATTCGATGGCCCGGCAAAGGGTTTCCAGTATGCCGTCCATCTCGCGCTGCCAGTCGCCGGCCTCGCGCAGCCGGCGAACGACGCGCACGGCCGCCATCGCAGCACCTTGCCTGAAACCCTGCATATCCCTGCTTGTTGCTTCGCCCGTCATTTCAGCCGTTATTCCAAAGTATGCCAATCCGGTCGGCCATTCGATCGGCGAGCAACGGCTGTGAACCCGAGACCCTGTGGGCCTGGCGCTCAGTTGCTGTCGCCGGTCGGCAGCGAGAAAATATAGCCTTCGCCGCGCACCGTGCGCAGGAATTTCGGGTTGGCCGGATCCGCCTCGATCTTCTTGCGCAGGCGCATGATGCGGATGTCGACGGCGCGCGATGATTCCGGATCCTCGGTGAAGCCGATCGCCTCCGAGATCGCGGCGCGGGTCAGCAACCGGTTGGCGCGGGTCAGGAAAACCTCCAGCACATCGAATTCGCTCTTGGCCATGTCGATCACGGTACCGTTGGCGCCGGTGACCAGCCTGCCGTCAAGATCGGCCTGGAACGGGCCGAAGGCGACGGAACGGCGGTCCGTCCTGGTCTTCCTGTCGAGCAGCTCCGTTGGCTGTGGAACGCGGCGCAGCACGCTGCGCACCCTCGCCAGCACTTCGCGCAGTTCGTATGGCTTGACGATATAGTCGTCGGCGCCGAGCTCCAGCCCGACGATGCGGTCGAGCGCCGTGCCGGCGGCGGTCGCGTAGATGATGCCGATCGGCATTCTCGAGCGCAGCCAGCGGCCCAACGACAGCCCGTCCTCGCCGGGCATGGCGATGTCGAGAATGGCCAGATGAAAGGCTTGGGTCTCGATCAGGCTGCGCGCGGCGGCGGCGGTTTCAGCGGTCGCCACATCATAGCCGGCGGCGCCGAGATACTCGGCAACCGCGTCCCTCAGGTCGGGCTCGTCCTCGACGATCACTATTCTTGCCCGCACGATGCTCTCGCTCCCACTTTCAGTGGAAAGTAGATTGGGTATAAACATCATGTCCAGCACTCATATCCGGTTGCAAGGGAACGGTTGGAAAACATGGCCGCACGAGCCGTCATTGCACTTGTTTGCGTCGCCGACGTGGTCGCGACCGAACTTGCCGACCATCTCGAGCGGCGTGGCCATGATGTGCGCCAGGCGCGACAGCCCTGGGAGGCGGAATCGCTGCTGGCGGGAGGAGGCATCGATGTCGTCGTCGTCGGTGACAGTCTCAGCCAGGCGGAAGGGCGGGATCTGCTCAGGCGTCATGGCGGCCAAGGCGAGGGCGGCCGGGATGGGGCCGATTTCATCCTGATCTGCCGGCCGGCCGATCTCGTCGACAAGGTGCTGGCGCTCGAACTGGGTGCGGCCGACGTCGTCGAAAGCCCGCTCAATGTCAGGGAGCTTGCCGCCAGGGTCGGCGGCCTGCTGTCGCGTCGTGGCAGGGGCACGCAGGAACTGATCGTGCTGGAGAACGCGACCGTCGATTTGAGATCCGCCATCGTCATGCACCGGTCCGGTACGGAGGAACAGCTTTCGCCCGGCCAGGTGGCGCTGCTCAGGCTGTTCCTGGCGAGCCCCCGCAAGGTGCTGACGCGTGACGACATCATCGCCGCGGCACCGGCCGAGAACGCCGACGCGTTCGATCGTTCGATCGATTCGCGCATCGTGCGGCTGCGCCGCAAGCTCGACACAGAGACCATTACCACCATACGTGGCGCGGGCTACCGGTTCGATCCGCCGCAGCAGTTCACCGACTGACGGCGGCGTATCCGGGCTATCTTGCTGGCTGAGCATCGGATTTTCCTCCTGCCGATGCTCCCGCGGTTCAGCGCACCACCAGCAGCGACGGACCCGATGGCATGTCGCTGCTCACGACGAGTCCGTTTGCGTGGGCACGCTCCTTGAGGAGCACTGTGGCCAGGGCGGCAAAGCCAAGCAGGCCCTGCGCATAGAGCAGTGCGGAAAGCACAGAGGCGGCGAATTTCGTCTTCATCGTTGCAACTCCCCAGAAATGCCAATTCTTCAAAATGAGTATGTCGCGGGTCGCTTCAGGAAACTCCCGAAGTGCCCGCGCCGCTCACGGAGCCCCCCGCTGCGGCGCGGGCCTTCGGTCCTCTCGGCAGCAAGTTGCCGGAGGGGCCGCGCAATGCCAGCAACCGAAGGCCAACCCGCCAGAGGGCCTTGAGCCGGATGATGCGCAGGCTGGAAACAATCCAGACCGAGGCGGAAAACAGGGCGACGTGCACAGTAGAGATCTCGCTCGAACTCATCGCCGCCAGCCTTGCCACGGGGCCGCCGGCAACCGTGCCGACACCGCCTATGACTGCCGTTGCGATGCTGATCCTGAAGAGCCAGGACCGCGTGTTCGTTTTCGTTCCCATGGTCGTTGCCGTCTGCTTTCGTTACGTCAACCTTGAGTTCGGCCCGTATCCGGATCATGCCGCCCGAAGCCGCGCTTTGTTGCAGGTTGGTTTCGAGTTTGCCTATGGATCTTTCATATAGAGGCAATTCGAACTTTCGTTTTGCGAGGAATACCTATGTGCTGCACATCGCCGCCGTCGTCGGGGTGCGATCGTCGTCGCTGTGGCCGCTTGGCCTGTTAACCAGAGGAAACAGATTCGAAACACAAACGAGGATTTCGCGAAATCGCCCCGAAACATGCCGCAACGATAAGCCGCTCATCGAATTTGGAGCCGGCCTGACCGGCAGAGAGAGGGGACATCATGCACACCACCATTTCCGCCAAGCTCATCAACATCACCGCCGCCGCGCTCACGGGTGCAGCACTTTTGTTCGGCGCCAATGCAGCCCATGCCGCCAACAAGATCGTGGCGCGGGTCTCGCTTTCGCAGCAGATCATGGAGGTTTCGGTCGATGGCCGGCCGACCTTCGCCTGGAAGGTTTCCACCGGTGACAGGGCGCATGTGACGCCGACCGGTTCGTTCAAGCCGACGCGCATGCATGAGATGTGGTACTCGAAGAAGTATGACAACGCGCCGATGCCGCACTCGGTGTTCTTCAGCGGCGGCTACGCGGTGCACGCCACCTATGCCATCAAGCGCCTCGGCCAGCCGGCTTCGCATGGCTGCGTGCGGCTGCATCCGGACAATGCGGCCGATTTCTATCAGCTGGTCGAGACCTTCGGGCCGGCCAACACCAGCATCGTCATCGTCAAGTAGCAGGCTGTGAGCAGGCCGACGGATCGCCGCGCCTGTTCAGGACTCCTGCCGGAACATTCCGGCGGTATCGAGCGCAGCCAAAAAAAGAGGCCGGATTTTTCCGGCCTCTTTTTTGTTCTTCGGCTTCCATCAGTCCGGCAATGCCGGCATCAGCCTCGGATCCGGCTTTTCCGCGAGATGCGGCAGATCCTTGCTGGCGATGAAGGTGTAGAACATGGGCACGACGAAGAGCGTGAACATGGTGCCGACCAGGATGCCTGTGAAGATGACCAGGCCCATCGAATAGCGGGCAGCAGCACCGGCGCCGCTCGACGTGATCAGCGGTACGACGCCTAGCGCCATAGCCGCCGTCGTCATCAGGATCGGCCGCAGGCGCACCTTGGCCGAGGCGATGATGGCGTCGCGCCGCCGCAGGCCATGCGCCTCGCGCTGCTGGTTGGCGAATTCGACCAGCAGGATGCCGTGCTTGGTGATCAGGCCGATCAGCGTGATCAGACCCACCTGCGTGTAGATGTTGAGCGTGCCGAGGCCGAGATTGAGCGGCACGATCGCGCCGAAGATCGACAGCGGCACCGCCATCATGATGATCAGCGGGTCGCGGAAGCTTTCAAACTGCGCCGCCAGCACCAGATAGATGACGATGACAGCCGCTGCGAAAGCGATCAGGATGGTGTTGCCCTGTTCCTTCTCCTGCCGGGACTGGCCGGAATAGTCGATGAAGAAGGTGTCGGGCAGGCTCTCCCTGGCAATATCCTCGAGGACCTTCAACCCGTCGCCCGTGGTGACGCCGGGTAGCGGCAGTGCCGAGATGGTCGACGAATTCAGCTGGTTGAACTGTTCGATCGCCGCCGGCGAGGCATTGTTCGAAATCTTCACCACGGCCGACAGCGGCACCATCTCGCCCGTCACGCTGCGCACGAAATACTCGCCGAGCTTTTCGGGGTTGTCGCGGAATTGCTGCGGCACCTGGGGGATAATGTCATAGCTGTTGGAGTCGCGGTCGAACTGCGCCACTTCGGCACCGCCGACCAGCAGCGTCAGCGTCCGGCCGATATCGGCGATCGGCAGGTTCAGCGCGGCGGCTCGGTCGCGGTCGATGGTGACCGTCACCTGCGGCGAATCGTAGGACATCGAGTTCTGCACGACGATGAAACGGCCGGAGGCCTGTGCCTTGTTCTTGATCTGCTCGGCGGCCTTGTACACTTCCGCGGTATCGCCGGTCGAGCGCACGACCAGGGCGATCGGCAGGCCGCCACCGGAGCCCGGCAGCGTCGGCGGGGCGAAGACGAAGGCCTGCACGCCCGCCACCTTGGCGATACGAGCCGTGATGTCGGCCTGCAGTTCCTTCGAATTGCGCTTGCGCTCCGCCCAATCCTTGAAGGCAAAGCCGACGAAGGCGCTGTTTGTCGTGCCGCCGAAGGCGACCGCCGAGAACTGCGCCCGCGTTTCCGGAATATCCCTCACCAGGCCGAGCATCTGGTTCACATAGGTTTCGGTGTAATCCGATGTCGCATAGGTCGGTCCGGTCACGAGCGAGAGCAGGAAGCCCTGGTCCTCTTCCGGCGCCAACTCGCTCGAGGTCTTGGTGAACATGAAGCCGGTCACGCCGACGAGCGCGAGCACGATGATCAGCGTCAAAGGACGATAGTTCAGCGAACCGGTGACGGCACGCTCATAGACGTGCTCGACCCGCGCGAAAATGCCGTCGACAATGCGCTGGAAACGGCCTGGTGTGCCGGCCTTCAGGAGGCGCGCCGACATCATCGGGGTGATGGTCACGGCGATGACGCCCGACAGCACCACCGAGCCGGCGAGCGTCACCGCAAATTCGCGGAACAGCGCGCCGGTCAGGCCGCCGGTGAAGGCCAGCGGCGCGAACACGGCGGCCAGCGTCATGGTCATGGCGACGATGGCCGAGGCGATCTCGCGCATGCCGCTGAACGCGGCCTGCATCGGCGTCATGTGGTCCTCTTCCATGTGGCGGTGGATGTTCTCCACCACCACGATGGCGTCATCGACCACAAGACCGATCGCCAGCACCATGGCCAGCAGCGACAGAAGGTTGATCGAATAGCCCACCGCAAACAACAGGAAGCAGACGCCGATCAGCGACAACGGAATGGTGATGATCGGCATCATCACCGAACGGAACGAGCCGAGGAACAGAAGGATGACCAGGACGACGATGGCAACAGCCTCGCCGATGGTCTTGAACACCTCCTCGATCGAGGCACTGATCTGCCCGGTCGCGTCGTAGACGACCTCGATGGTCATGCCTTTCGGCAGCGTTTCCTGGATCTGCGGCACGAGCTTGGTGAGCGCCGCCGCGGTGGTCAGCGGGTTGGCCGCGGGGGTCGGGAAGATGGCGAGGAAGGTGCCGGGCTTGCCGTTGAAGGAGACCCTGGTGTCGGTATTTTCCGCGCCGAGTTCGACGCGGGCGACGTCGCGCAGCCGCACCACATTGCCGTCGGTCGAGCGCAAGGGCAGTTCGGCGAAGGCTTCCGGCGTCTGCAGCGTCGAGCGCACGGTGATCGACGAGACGACATATTCGTTCTGGGTGTTGCCGGGCGCCGACAGGAAGTTGGAATTGTTGATCGCCGTCAGCACTTCCGCCGCCGTCACACCGCGTGCGGCAAGCCGGACGGGGTCGATCCAGACGCGCATCGAGTATTGCTGGGCGCCGAAGATCTGGACGTCGGCGACGCCTTCGACCGTCGACATGCGGGGCCGGATGACGCGCTCGATATACTCCGTCAGCTGCTCCTTCGTCATGTTCGGATTCTGCATCGAGATGTACATCATCGCGAACTGCTGGCCGGTGCCCTTGACGATGACAGGGTCCTTGGATGCATCCGGCAAGGTGCCGCGCACGCCCTGGACCTTGGACAGCACTTCGGTCAGCGCCACGTCGGGGTTGGAGCCGAGCTTCATCTGCACCGTCACGGTGCTGGAGGACGGACGGCTGGACGAAGTGACGTAGTCGATGTTCTCGGTCGAGGCGACGGCGCGCGCGATCGGGGCGGAAATGAAGCCCTGGATCAGGTCGGCGCTGGCGCCCGGATAGGCCGTCGTGATCGTGATCGCGGTTTCGTCAACCTTCGGATACTGGCGGATCGACAGGTTGAAGATGCCCTGGAAACCCAGGAGCAGGATCATGCAGGCAAGGACCGTCGACAGGACGGGCCGGCGAATGAAGAGATCGGAAAAGCTCATTGCTGGTCGGCCTGCTTGTTCGCCGATTTGGTCGGGTCGATGGTGTTGTCGACATTGACGGACATGCCGTTGAAGAGGCGGTTCTGACCTGCGGTGACGACCTCGTCGCCGGCCTTCAGCCCTTCGACGATCTCGACCATGCCCTGATTGCGGCGGCCGGGCTTGACGAAGACCTGCGACAGCACCAGCGCGGGCTTGTCGCCCTCCGCCGCCGGCTTGGCCGGGTCGGTGGCCGGTTTGGTGGCATCGGAAGCGGTCTTGTCCGCCGGCTTTGTGGCATCGGCGGCAGGCTTCATGGCATCGGCTGGCTTGGCATCCGCCGGCTTGTCGGTAGCCGCCGCGGCTGGCTTTTCTTCCGGCTTGGCGGGCTGCGCCGGGGCCGTGCCGGCGGGCTTGGCCGGCTGCACCACGAAGATGTAGTCGCCATAAAGGCTGGTGGTCAGCGCCGTCTGCGGCAGCGTCAGCACGTTCTGCTCCTCGGGCAGTTCGACACGCACCTGGACGAACTGGCCAGGGGTCAGCTTGCCGTCGGGATTGGCGACTTCCGCCCGGATGTTCACCAGCCGGCTGGACGGGTCGATCTTGGGGTCGATGCCCCGGATCTCGCCGGCAAACGGCATGTCCGCGCCGCTCAAGCCCAGCCGAACCGTCTGGCCGATCTTGAGCAGCGGCAGCTGCTGTTCGGGGATCGAGAAATCGACCCGCATCGTGTCAAGATCCTGCAGTGTCACCACGGCGGTGCCGGGCGCCATATACTGCCCGACATCGATCTTCGGAATGCCGACCGTGCCGCCGAAAGGCGCCGTCAGCTGCTTCTGGTCGAGCACGGCCTGCAGCTTGGTGACCTGGGACGCCGAAGCCGAGGCCGCCGCACGTGCGGTGTCCAGCGTCGAATCGGAACCGACGCCACGTCTGGTCAGTTCGATCGCGCGGGCCAGCGATGTCTGATCGAGCGCGGCCTGCGCCTTCTGTGCGTCGAGATCGGCGCGCTCGACGGCATCGTCGAGCTGCAGCAGCACCGCATTGGCCGCCACTTTCTGGTTGGCATGGAAAAGGATGTCCTTGACGATGCCGGTGGTCTCGACCGTCAGGTCGACGCCGCGCACGGCTCGCACCGTACCGATCGCCTCGACGCCCGGCGTCCAGCTCGACGGCTTGGCGATGGTCGTTGAAACGGTCGCCGCCGGCGGCTTCATCGTGGCGAAAAACTGCTTGATGCCGTTGTCGCGCAGGAAGTTGAACCCGACGATGCCGCCGACCACAACGACCAGAACGGCCAGAACGAGAATGATGACGAAGAAACGGAGTATGCGCTTGAACAAGGAAGTCCCCTCAGTCGAAATCCGGCGCGAAGCGCGGACACCGGGACACATATCGACTGCGGGTCCCGATTTCAAATGGTGGCGGCTTTACTGTACCGTCTGGACGGTCTTGTCAATTGGGCCTAAGCTTGCGAAGGGAGGCGCCATGAGAGCCCAACGACGGAACTCGCGCGAGAAGATACTCGCGGCGGCGGCTGATGTTGCCCGGGAATCCGGGCCCGGCAGCCTGTCGCTGGATGCCGTCGCCAGCCGCGCCGGTGTGTCCAAGGGTGGGTTGCTCTACAATTTCCCAACCAAGGCCAAATTGATGCAGGGGCTGGTCGAAGGCTATCTGCGTGATTTCGAGCAGGCGCTGGAGACCGCCAACAGCAACGACGATGGTAAAAATCCGCTCGCCGTCTACATCAGGCTGTCGGCCGATGATTGCGAGGAAAAGCGACCCTCGGCCTCATGGATCTTTTCGGCGATCGCCGAGGATCCCGATTTCATGACGCCGATAAAGACATTCAAGCGGCAGCTTTTCGAACGGCTGAAGGGCGAAACATCAGATCTCAAATCGCTGCTGGTCTGTTACCTCGCCATCGAGGGGCTGCGCAGCATGAACCTTTTCGATTCCGATGTGCTGTCGAAGGACGAACGGGAACTGCTGGTGGCGTCGCTGCTGGAGATCGCCAGTTCGCCCGATGCCCACCAAGCTTCCGGGACGCAATCTTGACGGCTTTCCGCCGGCAGGCACCGGGTTTCCGTCGCAGACTCAAAGAGCCTTGCCGGTGTCAGGATCGAAGAGCCGCAGCGCGTTCTCGCTGAAGGCGAAGCTTGCCGCCTGACCTTTCGCGACGCGGGACGCCGGTGGCAGGCAGGCCGTCAGCCGCTGTGTGCCGATCCGTGCGGTGGTGACCAGTTCGGGACCGGTCAACTCGACGACTTCTATTTCCACCGGCAGTGACGGCGCGGTCGCATCCGCGGCGACCCGCAATGCTTCGGGCCTGATGCCGACCACAACCCGCGCTCCGTCCAACACCATGTCGCGGAAATGGGCGGGCAAGGGCAGGCTCGCCTTGGCGCCATCGATGGCCAGCATGGTCCCTTGAACCGTCGCCTGCAGCATGTTCATCGACGGCGCGCCGACAAAGCCGGCGACATAGAGCGTTGCCGGCTCGTTGTAGATCTCCTCGGGCGTGCCGAGTTGCTCGATCCTGCCGTCGCGCATCACCGCGATGCGGCTCGCCAGCGTCATTGCCTCGATCTGGTCGTGGGTGACGTAGACGACGGTTGTCTGCAGCATCTGGTGCAGGCGCTTCAGCTCGGTGCGCATCTCCAGGCGCAGCTTGGCGTCGAGATTGGACAAAGGCTCGTCGAAGAGGAAGACCTGCGGCTTGCGCACCAGTGCCCTGCCGATGGCGACGCGCTGGCGCTGGCCGCCGGAAAGCTGGCTCGGCTTGCGGTCGAGCAGGGCTTCGATCTGCAGCAGTCTTGCCGCCTCGGCCACCGCCTTTTCGCGCTCGTCGGCGGCGACGCCGCGCATTTCCAGCCCGAAGCCGATATTACGGCGCACGGTCAGGTTCGGATACAGCGCGTAGGACTGGAAGACCATGGCGATGTCGCGGTTCTTGGGGTGAACGCCAAGGATCGAGCGGCCGCCGATCAGTACGTCGCCGCTCGTCGCTTCGGCGAGGCCGGCGATGATGTTGAGAAGCGTTGACTTTCCGCAACCCGACGAGCCGAGCAGCACCAGGAATTCGCCGCTCTGCAGCGCGATGTCGATGCCTTTGAGCGTTTCGACGCTGCCGTAATTCTTGCGGACGTTGCGGATTTCAAGCGCGCTCATGCGTGGCTTCCCTTGGATGCACCGGTTCGCCGTAGTTACGGGGCAAGGTTGATATGGCGCGCGACGCCACCTGCGTCGCGGCTGCAAGCGAGGCGGTCAGCGTCTGGTCCTGCGCCAGTGCGGCCAGGAAGGCCGCATTGAAAACATCGCCGGCGCCGATCGTGTCGATGACCTTGACGTCCGGCGCGGTCGCCGTGACCAGCGCTCCGCCCGGCCCGATGGCGACCGCCCCTTCGGGGCCGCGCTTGGCGACGGCGGTCGCGCCCTTCTTCATGCTGGACTGGATTTGCCGCGCGGCCTCGACCGGATCGGGCAGGCCGGCCAGGGTCACGGTCTCCACCTCGTTGAACAAAGCAAGGTCGCAACGCGCGAGCCAGGTGCGGGCCGCCTTGCAGTTCGCCGGGGTCCAGCCCTCAATCGGCCAGCCGGTGTCCAGCGCCACAGCTATGTCGTGCCCGCTCGCCCAGTCGAAGAACGCGTCGTAGTCGCGGGTCAGATCATCGGTGAGGAAGGAGCCGCACAGCAACGCATAGCCGCCGGTGAGGCGCTTGCCGTCGAGCACCGAAAATACGTCGGCAAGGCTGAAGCGAGGCAGGTGGCCACGCGTGGTGAAAAACGTCCTTTCGCCGTCGGGATGGGTCATGCCGACCGAAAGCGTCGTGCTCTCCGGGCGCACCGGCCATTTGTCGGCGCGGGCGCCGAACGCCTCACGCAGCCAGCGGCCGAACTGGTCGTCGCCGACATTGGCGGCGATCTCGAAATCAATGCCCAGCGCCTGCCAGGCGAGCCCGGTGTTGCCGGCCTGTCCACCAACGCGCAGATCGTCGTGATCGACGACGGTTTCCGTGCCTGCCTTCGGCCATGGCGCGACCGGGCCGACAATCAGGTCGACATTGACATTGCCGATCACCGCGAGCGGACGCATCACTCGCTCCTGGTGATCTTGGTCGAGCGCACGGGCGTGCCGGCATTGTCGACGCGGCTGTCGGCGAAGGCGATCATCAGGCGCTGTGCCACCGGCAGCATGGCGAAGATCGCGGCGAGACCCGAAGCCGGCTTGAACGAGAGCGTGACAGCGCCCGCGACCGGCGATTGTCCGGAGGCGTCGAAGATGATCAGCGGCGCGCCGGCGTCGGCCACGGAAAGGGCCATCGCCGTCACCAGTTCCGCCGTCGGATCGTTGCCGCGAAACAGGATGACGCCGATTTTTGGGCCGAGCATCTCCATCGGTCCGTGCCGCAACTGGCCGCCTTCGAGCGAGAAGCAGGGCAGCCGCGACAGTTCGGTGAGGCCGAGCGCCAGCGCCTCGGCCACGCCTTGCAGGCGGCGGCCGGAGGTGACGATGGTCGTCACCTCCTCCAGCGCTGCGAGCGCTTGCGTGATGTCATTGTCCTGCTTCTGATCCAGTGCGACAAGAGCGGCACTTGGGTCCTCACCCAACGCGGCCAGGATGGCCAGATGCAAGGCGAAGGTCACGGTCAGGCTGCGGGTGGCGGCGAAGGCCAGTTCGGTGCCGCCGGCGCCGACCAGGCAAGGCGCGGTGCGGGCGAGAAAGGAGCCGCCCTCGAGCGTCAGACCGAAAATATCAGCAGTGCTTCCAGCTTCCGCAAACCACCTGACGACCTCCGCGCTCTCGCCGGACTGCGAGGTGACGAGCACCGTCCTGTCGTCCAGCGGCACCGGCTGGCCGAGCTGTTCCGAGAGCGGCAGTGCCAGCGCATCGATGCCGAGCGCGCGATAAAGCGGTTCGACGGCGCGCCCGACGGCATGCGAGCCGCCCATGCCGAGCAGCAGCAGCCGGCCGGTCTTCCCGATCGAGGCTGCGACCTGAGCCGCCATCGCAGCGTTGTTCTCGAACGAAGCACGCGCATCCGCATGCTGGCGCGCCATTTCGCGGTCGATGGCGACCAGTCCGGCCGGTCGAATTCTTGTTGCAGTCATCGTCATCCTTTCACACCGCCGCTGGTCAGGCCCGAGATCAGCGCCCGCTGCATGACGAGGCCGATCAGCACCGGCGGCAAAGCGGCCAGCACGCCGGCGGTGGCGATCAGCCCGTAGTCGGAAACACGGCCGCCGGCCAAATCGGCGATGGCGACGGTCAAGGTCTTGGCACGCTGGTCGGAAGTGAACAGCAGCGCATAGAAGAATTCGTCCCAGGCAAGCAGCACGGCAAACAGCGCCGATGTCGCCATCACTGGTGCCGCCAGCGGCAGCGTGATGATGCGTAGCGTCTGGAACAGGCCGGCGCCGTCGATCATCGCCGCCGCCTCGATCTCGCGCGGGATCGAGTCAAAGCCGGATTTCATCAGCCAGGTGGTGAAGGGCGCCAATATGGTCAGATAGACCAGCGCCAGGCCGAAGACATTGTTGAGCAGGCCGAGATGCGACAGACCCATATAGAGCGGCACTGCGAGCGCCACCGGCGGCAGCATGTAGGTGGCGATGACCATCGACAGCGACCAGCCGATCGCCGGCGTGCGCGACACCGCCCAGCCGGCGGGGATCGCCAGGGCCAACGCTGCCAGCGTCGCCATGCCAGCGATCTCCAGGCTGTTGCGCAGCGACGAGGTGAAGGCCGCGCCGGCGCTGTTTTCGGCGGTCGACAGCAATGTCTGGTAGCGCGAGAAGTCGGCAGCCTGCGGCCACCAGCGCAGCGGCTTGGCGGCGAGATCGGCGGCCGGCGAAATGCTCATGATGAACAGCCAGGCGATCGGCGCCAGGATGATGGCGGCGAGCAGCAGCGCGCAGGCATAGATGAACATGGTGAAGGCGGAGCTTCTGCGTTCCATCAGACGGCACTCCCGGCGGTCTTCTTCACCAATGCCGCATAGGCGACGGCGAGCACGGTGACGAGCAAGGTGACGATCAGCGCCAGCGACGCGCCGGAGCCGGCGCGCTGGAAAGAGAAGGCTTCCTGGTAAACGAGGATCGACAGCGTGCGCGTGCTGTTTGCCGGGCCGCCGCGGGTCATCACCCAGATGATGTCGAAGACCTTGAAGGCCTCGATGGTGCGCAGCACCAGCGCCACCATCAGCGGGCCGGCGAGATAGGGCAGGATGACGAAGCGGAAGCGGTTGAACGGTCCCGCGCCATCGACAAGCGAGGCGGCGGTGATGTCGCGCGGCACCGCCTGCAAAGCGGCGAGCGCGATCAGCGCCACCAGCGGAAAGTTCTTCCAGCAGTCGGCGACGATCAGCGCCGTCAGCGCCGTTCCCGGCTCACCCAGCCAGGAGCGGTAGGCGTCGATGAGATTGAGTTGCGTCAGCGCGGCGTTCAGCGCGCCATATTCGGGATTGTAAATCAGCCGCCACAGCGTGGCGTTGACCACGGTCGGCAATGCCCAGGGCAGGATCATCAAGGCGCGCAGGACGGCGCGGCCGTGGAACTGCTGATTGAGCAGCAAGGCGGCGAGAACGCCGATCACCATTTCGGCGGCCACCGAAATGACGGCGAACAGCGTCGTGGTGACCAGCGTGCGCGAGAAATTCGAGCTCGACAGCATGTTGGCGTAATTGTCGAAGCCGACGTAATTGCCGCCAGTGCCGACCAGCTTGGCGTCGGTGAAGGAAAGACCGACCGTATCGACCAGCGGCCAGCCGATGACGGCGACCATGACCACGAGCAGCGGCAGCATCAGCAACCAGGCACGGGTCGTCATCCAGGTGCTCGACATCAGAGCAGCCTCTCTTCATTCATGGTGATTTCAGACATAGCACGGGCGGCACTCGCGCATGACCCCGGAAGTCGGAACCGACTTCCGGAAAGGATCATGCGCAAGATCAGAAGTGCTACAGCGTCCTTTGCGCGTCCAAGGGACGGGCGGCCCTGTAGTGCCGCCCGCAACTGGAGAACAATGCCTCAGAGGCCACTGTTTTGCGCGGCGGTCTTCAGGGCGTCTTCCGGCGACGATTGGCCAAGCAGCGATTCCTGGATGGCCTGCTGCAGCGCGGTCGACAGTTCCTGGTATTTCGGCGTGGTCGGACGCGGATACATGGCGGCGAGGCCGAGCTTGGCGGCGGCGATCAGCTCTTCCTGGCCCTTGGTGACGGCCGGGTCGTCATAGGACGAGGCCCAGATCGGCAGCGACAGCTTGGCGTACTGGTTCTGCGTCGCCTGCGAGGTCATGTATTCGATGTATTTCCAGGCTTCGTCCGGATGCTTCGAGACCGCGGTGACGCCGAGGCCCATCGACCCGTTGACGGCCGACACCTCGCTGATGCCGGTGACACCCGGCGCCGGCACCACGCCGACCTTGCCCGCGACCTTCGAGTCCTTCGGATCGTTGGCCATGTTGTACATGTAGGTCCAGTTGAGCGCGAAGGCGGCGTCGCCGTTTTCGAAGACCTTGCGCACGTCCTCTTCCAGGAATTCCTTGGAATTCGGGTTGGTGAGGCCGGACTTGTAGCTGTCGACCATGTATTTCAGCGCCGAGAGGCCGCCGCCATTCTGGAAGTCCGGCTTGCCGTCCTTGAGGAAGTCGCCGCCATAGGCGCTGACCAGCGTGGTGTAGTCGCAGATCGCGGCCTCGGCCTGCGACCAGCTCCAGGCGATCGGCGTCTTCAGCAGGCCCTTGTCCTGGATGGTCTTGGCCTGCGCGCCAAGCTCTTCCCAGGTCTTCGGCGGCGTCTTGATGCCGGCCTTTTCCAGGATGTCCTTGTTGTAGAACAGGTATTTGGTGTCGAGAATCCACGGCATGCCATAGTATTTGCCGTCGTACTGGACCGTGGTCCAGGCGCCGGGCAGCACGCCCTTCTTCATGTCGTCGGTGATCTTCGACGAAACGTCGACCAGCACCTTGTTGGTGGCGTATTCGGCCGGCCAGATGACGTCGAACAGCACGACGTCGTAGCCGCCGCCCGAACCCTGGGCCAGCACGGTTTTGTCGTGCAGGCCTTCGTAGGGAACGAATTCGAGATTGACCTTGACGTCAGGATTGGCCTTGGTGAAGGCGTCCGTCATGGCGCGCACGTCGGCCTCGCTGTAGGCGGCCTGCGCCATGAACAGCGCATTGAGCGTCGTTTCGGCGAAAGCGTGAGGGACGAGCAGTCCTCCGGCGAAGACCGCGCCGACCAGTGTCTTGGTGATTGTCTTAAGCATCTTCTTCTCCCATTTCCGGCGTTGACGGGCCGGCGATGCGGGCGTTTCGCTTCGCCTTCCCGGATCCATGTCGCGTGACCTGATGCTTACCCGGCTGACCGGTGGCGACAGGCGGAAGCCCTTGGCCATCTTGTTCTGGGACATTCAGTTTGCATTAAGTCAACTCGCTTGACTTAATTAGTCGATCAATATTCTAATGGAGTCAAGAGGGGAAAAGCCGGTGGATGACATCAGCCCGATCCGCGCCAAAAGCGGCACCAACCAGGAAGGCACCAGCGCACACAACCGCCGGGTCATGATCGAGGCGCTGCGTCTCAATGGCGCCCTGTCGCGGGCCGACCTGGCGCGGGCGACGCAGCTCACCAAGCAGGCGGTCTCCAACATCATCGAAGATCTCGAAAGCGACGGCCTGGTCGTCGCGCTCGACGCGGTGCGCAAGGGCAGGGGGCAGCCGTCGACGCCCTACAGGCTGGTGCCTGAAGGCGCCTTCGCCATCGGCTTGCATATAGACCGCCATCTGACGCGCGCCGTGGCCGTCGACCTGATGGGCAGCGTGCTGGCGCGGGCCGAGGCGAACCTGCCTTTCGATGAGCCGTCGAAGGGTGTCGAGATCATCCTGAAGCTGATCGCCGGTGTGCGCCGTGACCTGGCCAGCATTTCGGTCCAGTCGGAAAAACGGCTGGTCGGTCTCGGTGTTGCCATGCCCGGTCCTTTCGGACTGAAGGATTCGGACGACAAATGGATGATGCCGGCCTGGCAGAAGTTTCCGCTGCTGGAGGCGCTGGCCAAAGGCACGGGGCTGAATGTCGGCCTGCAGAACGATGCCGCCGCCTGCGCCACTGCCGAACGTATCGTCGGCGCGGCACATGGCGTCGACCACGCGGTCTGTCTCTATGTCGGCTACGGCATCGGCGCCGGGCTGATCCTCAATGGCGAACTCTACAGCGGCGGCCATGGCAATGCCGGCGAAATCGGCATGGCGCTGCTGGCGCCCGCCGGACCGGGCTCGACGCCGCTCGAGCACCGCGCCTCGCTGGCCTCGCTCTACCAGCATCTAGGCCTCAATCCGGCGGACAGTGATATCTACGAACAGATGAACGCCCTGGTGCTGGCCGAGGATGCCAAGATGATGGCCTGGATCGACGGGGCAGCGCATGATCTGCGCTGGAGCGTGCATCTCATCGAGACGATCTTCGATCCGCAGACCGTGATCCTGACCAGTGGCGCGCCGGAAGCGCTGGCGCGCCGGCTTGTCGAGGCAATGCACCCGCTGCTGCCGTCGATCGCCGACCGGCCCGCAAGAATGTTGCCTCGCCTGCAACTCGGCACCACCGACCCCTGGTCGATCGCGCTCGGTGCGGCCGCGGCGCCGATCAGCCGCGCCTTCGATCCGCTGTTCTCGGCGATCCTGAAGACGCGTTCCGCTCCGGCATAGGAGCTCCCAAGGCGGAGACCCTTATTTCGGCGTCACACAGGGTTCATCGTGCGGACATAGCGTCTTTTCCAGTTCTTTGCTGCAATGCAATAGGAGTGGGACATGGTGGACATAGTGTCTAGTGAGGCGGGCATTCCGAGACCGGATCATCCGCTGGACAGTTCGGGCGGCGCGAAGTGGTTCCTGCCGGCCTTCGGCGTGCTGGTTCTGGTCGGCGTGGTCTATGTCGGCTACGCGCTGAGCCAGGACCTGGCGGTGGCCAAGACCGTGCCGTGGATCCTGCTCGGCATCGCCTTGCTGATCGCGCTCGGCTTCGAATTCGTCAACGGCTTCCACGACACCGCCAATGCTGTGGCGACCGTCATCTACACGCGCTCCCTGCCGGCCGAATTCGCCGTCATGTGGTCGGGGGTCTTCAACTTCCTCGGCGTTCTCACCTCCAGCGGCGCGGTGGCCTTCGGCATCCTGTCGCTGCTGCCGGTCGAGCTGATCCTGCAGGTCGGCTCCTCCTCCGGCTTTGCCATGGTGTTCGCGCTGCTCGTCGCCGCGATCCTGTGGAACCTCGGCACCTGGTTCCTCGGCTCGATCATCGGCGTAGGCCTCGCCAACCAGTTCATGGCGCCGTCCGGCAGCGCCACCAGCGGCGTCGACTGGTCACAGGCGACCAATGTCGGCGTGACCTTGCTGGTGTCGCCGATCATCGGTTTCTTCGCCGCCGCGATCCTGCTCTATGCGATGAAGCTTCTGGTTCGCAATCCGGCCCTCTACGAAGCCCCGAAAGGCAATGCTCCGCCGCCTTGGTGGATCCGCGGCCTGCTGATCTTCACCTGCACCGGCGTCAGCTTCGCGCATGGCTCCAATGACGGGCAGAAGGGCATGGGCCTGATCATGCTGATCCTGATCGGCGTGGTGCCGACGGCCTATGCGCTGAACCGCACGCCCGACATCAACTATCTCGAAGCCTACAAGTCGGCTTCAGCCAATGTCGAAACGGCGCTGGGCAAATATGCGAAGCCCGGCGTCACCGTCACGGATGCCAAGGATGCCAAGGCAGCCGTCCAGGATGCCGTGCGCACCCGCAGCTGGAGCGACAAGACAACGGTCGCGCTGCAGACCTACATCCACAACACGACGGCGGGACTGCAGCCCTATGCGTCGGTCGACAACGTGCCGACCGATCTGGTCAGCAACGCCCGCAACGACATCTATCTGATCGGCGAGGCGCTCAAGCTGATCGACAAGAAGCAGCTGTTGCCGATGCAGGGCGCCGATCTCAAGGCGGTGACCGACTACCACAAGGCCGTCGACAATGCGACGAAGTTCATCCCTCTCTGGGTGAAGATCGCGGTGGCGCTGGCGCTGGGTCTCGGCACCATGGTCGGCTGGAAACGCATCGTCGTCACGGTCGGCGAGAAGATCGGCAAGAGCCACCTGACCTATGGCCAGGGCGCGGCGGCCGAACTCGTCGCCATGGTGACCATCGGCATGGCCGACCGGCTCGGCCTGCCGGTTTCGACCACCCATGTGCTGTCGTCGGGCGTCGCCGGAACGATGGCCGCCAATGGCTCAGGCCTGCAATGGTCGACGGTGCGCAACCTGCTGCTGGCCTGGGTGTTGACCCTGCCGTGCTCGATCGCGCTTGCCTTCGTGCTGTTCATCGTCTTCCGCCAGGTGTTCTGAGCGTCAGACCCTCAAGAGAACGGCGCCACCTGCGGCGCCGTTCTCTTTCTCGGCCTATCCTGCGAAGACCAATGAAGAGTCAGAGCGTGCGTCTTCCCAAGCGGGCGCGCCGCTTCGAACGGTTCAGCTTTCGATGGAATGGTTGGCCGGCTCCAGCCGAGGCTCACCGCCGCACAACGTCCGCCCTGTTACGGCGGCGCAGCTGGCGTAGCGACAACATGTGCAGCAGGATCGAGCTTGGCACCACGAATGCAGGGGTCAGCACACCCGGATAATCGCCTGCGCCGATGCTCTGCACATCCGGGACAATCAACTGCAATGGGCCGGGCGAGGTGATCATGCCCATGGTGATCGCGACAGCGAAGTCGGCAAGCCCGAGGATGTTCCAGAGAGTTGCCGCCCTCCGGCCTTTGTCTGTGCCGGTCGCCACTGCGATCGCAGCCGGCAACGCGAACAAACCGGTCAGCATGTCGCCGATGCCTGCCGGCGCTGCGAAAACGCCAGGCAGTGTGCCACGCAGCCAGGCCGCGATAGCCCAGGTGCCGAACACGCGGTAGAGCTGAAGCATCACGAGCCAGCGCGCTGGCATCGCATCGAGCACCAGCCCGATCCGCTTCGAGAGCAGCAGGAGCGGCGCCCCGATGATCACCGGCAGGAAGATCGCCGATGGCAATACCGGAAAAGACGCGGTGTCCGCGTGGAAGAAGCCGTTGATCGCGGCGCTCCAGGCGAAGGCGAGCCACAGCGTGTCCGGGATCATGATCGCCAGCCAGGTCGTGCGGCGTTGAGCTGGCGTCAGGCTCGTGTGTTCGAGGCCGAGCCACAATCCCAGCGCGATGAGCCCGTGGGCCGCGAGCTGGTGGGCCGTGGTCGGAATGCCGGTGGCCGGGATCGCCGGCCATCTGTAGATCACCAGAAGCCAAAGCAACGTGAGCGGCGCAAACCAGAGCAGGCCGCGCCAGGCGTCACGCGACGGAACGATAGCAGGGGAAACAGCTTCGACGGTCATCAGCGGTACTCCATTAAGCCCAGGGCAATTCCAGGAAAAGTGTGAGCGGTTTTCCGTCTGGAATTGCGTCAAAACAAAGAGTTAGAGCGGTTCGCCGTTTCCATGAAACGGTGAAACGCGCTAGCGCATTTGCCTGCTCAAATGTACGCCCGCTTTCAGCGAGCCAATATCCGCGACAATCTTGATAGGCTGTGAAGAAGAACTTCACAGTCCGGCCGGGCTTGCTCGAAGGCGTGCCTACGCGGTCGCACCGTAGTTTCGCCGACCTGCCGCGGAACTCATGGTGACGGCCAGGCGGATCGCATCCTTGTCCCGCATGCCTGGCAGCGCTTCTGATAGGCACGATGCGCCGCGCCGGTTGATCAACCGGCGAAGGATTCCGTAAGATTGCTCCGCTTGTCCTGGACGCAAATGTCAGGTCGGGTCTTCGCGGTGCAGATCGTGGATGGTGACGCCGTCGGCATTGGTCGGCAGTGTCAGCCATTTGCGATGGCGCAAGGTGCGTTGCGTGTCTTCCAGGCCCGTGTCCCAATGCTCGCGCATCGAGGTGCCGGAGAACTCGTAGTCCTTGGCGTGACCTTCATAGCCCTTGTGCTGGTAGATCAGGTGCACGATGTTGACCAGGCCGGCATCCGAATAGTCCGCGATCAGCGCTTCTTCCGCCGGCGTCAGCTGCTCCTTGGGCACGCGCTTCAGCGCCTCGAGCAGGCGCATCTTCAGGCCATGAATGCGCTTGAAATTGTCGGTGTTCTGGCGCGTGCGGCTGGAATACATGATGTCCTTGTGGCGCGACAGCACGTCCGGCATGCTGCGCGGCAGCACGCCGCGCGCGCTGAACAGGTCGACCTGGAACACCAGCGACGAACGGTCCTCTTCCTGGTCGAGCAGATATTGCAGCGGCGTGTTGGAGACGATGCCGCCGTCCCAATAGTACTCGCCTTCTATGCGGACCGACGGAAAGGCCGGCGGCAGCGCGCCGCTGGCCATGATGTGCTCGGGCCCGATGCGGACCTTGTCGGTATCGAAATAGACGAAGTTGCCGGTCCGCACATTGACCGCGCCGACGCTCAGCCGTTTCTTGCCGTCGTTGAGGATGTCGAAATCGATCAGGCTCTCCAGCGTGTCCTTCAGCTCGGCGGTGTCGTAGAAGCTGGTGGCGCCCTCGGCGCCGGGATGCTCGAACCAGGGGTTGGGATTGCGCGGCTTGAAGAAGCCGGGCTGGCCCATGGTCATGGTCATCCACGACGAGGTACGGTTGCGGATGTCGCGGTAGATGTCGCCTTCCGGCGTATAGGCCCAGATCTTGCGGCCCGAGATGGTCTGCCAGAACTGTTCGAGCCGCTGCAGGCGGCGGCTGGACTCGTTGCCGGCGATGATCGAGGCGTTGATGGCGCCGATCGACACGCCCGACAGCCAGCTCGGCTCGCAGCCGGCATCGGCCAGCGCCTGATAGACGCCGGCCTGGTAGGCGCCGAGCGCGCCGCCGCCCTGGAACACCAAAGCGATGCGGTCATATTGCGCCGAGATCTCCGCGATCGTGGCGGCGGCTTCCTTGTTTCGATAGCGTTCAAGCACGAATTTTCTCCGGCTGGGTTGTGCTGGTTGCGAGCCGGCTGTGATCGGCAAGATAGTCGTGGACAACCTCGCCCAACCCAAGCGTCAAATCGGCCTTGAAGTGGACGGCGGAGACGATGTCGAGCACCCGGCAGCTTGGCCACGTCGGCCATGACGTGGGGCCTGAGATCAAGCGCCGCCGGCGCCGTCCAGGCCTCCTTCAGCGTGATGTCGGTGAGGTAATAGCGCACCAGCTCGCAGATACGCGGGCCGCCGTCGACATGCGGGATGATCTTGATCAGGAAATTGGGCGCGGCGAGCGCGGCGAGCACGGAATCATGATCAGCTTCCCGGTGTTTGTAGCCCATCGTGCCGGTGGCGCACAGAACGCTGCCATAATGCAGCGTGCCGACGATCACCTCGCCTTCATGGACGATCTTGGGATTGGCCAGTTTCTTCGGAAAGCCCCACAGCTCACGGCCGCCGGCGATCGGCGCGTCGTCGTCGAGATACATCGAGTGGACGTAGCCGCCATGCTGGCCCTTGTACTTCACCGGAATGACCTGGCCGGTCTCGGTATAGTCGCCGAAGCCGGTGGAGTCGAGCATGCGGATGAATTCATACTTGACCAGCGGTTCGTCGATCTCCAGGGGCGCCGGCACGACGGCCTCCAGCGCCTCGCGTGTCGTGCGATAGGTGATGATGATGTATTCGCGGTCGAAGAACCGGTAGGGACTTGGCGGGAAGGACGGGTTGGTCAGCGGCATCGCATAGGCGCGCTTCACGACATCGGCGATTTCCAAGCTGCACCCCCAAGGTTCTGTCGGATGAATTTCGTTCAGGAATGACCGCGCGAATGCGCAACCGATTATGTTGCACGGCGCCATGACAGTGCCGTGTCAGCCGAAAGACCATGGTTTCGCAGTGGGGCGAGGCCATGCCGGTGCTGTCGTCTGGCTGTAATCGCACCGACACATGGCTCTGTCATTGTCATGTTGCGACGCACAATTATATGCTGTCATTCCCCTCCCACCGTTCGTGAGATCACCATGGGTTCCCTGACTTCGAAGAATGCCCTCGTCACCGGCTCGACCAGCGGTATCGGCCTGGCCATTGCCCGCGCTTTCGCCGCCGAGGGCGCCAACGTCACCATCAATGGTCTTGGCGACCCCGCGGCCATCGAGCAGGAGCGCTTGGGCATCGAGAGGGATTTCGGCGTCAAGTGCCGCTACTCCGACGCCAACATGATGGATGGGGGGGCGGTAAGCGCCATGGTGCATGATGCCGAGGCGGCGTTCGGCAGTCTCGACATCCTAGTCAACAATGCCGGCATCCAGCATGTCGCGCCGATCGAGGAGTTTCCCGACGACAAATGGGAAGCCATCATCCGCATCAATCTTCTGGCGGCCTTCTATGCCATCAAGGCTGCGGTGCCGGGCATGAAGGCGCGCAAATGGGGCCGCATCATCAACACGGCTTCGGCGCACGCGCTGGTCGCCTCGCCGTTCAAATCGGCCTATGTGTCGGCCAAGCATGGCATTGCAGGGCTGACCAAGACGGTGGCGCTGGAAGTCGCGCAGGACGGCATCACAGTCAACGCCATCGCGCCCGGCTATGTCTGGACGCCACTGGTCGAAAAGCAGATCCCCGACACGATGAAGGCGCGCGGCATGACCGAGGAACAGGTCAAGCATGACGTGCTGCTCGCCGCACAGCCGACGAAAGAATTCGTCACCGTGGAGGAACTTGCCGCGCTGACGCTGTTCCTGTGCTCGGATGCCGCCAGGCAGATCACCGGCACGACCTTGCCGATGGACGGCGGCTGGACGGCACAGTAGAGGGGCAATCGAGCGTCGCGTGTTCTGGCCGGCGCCACGCGGCACCGGCGGGAAGGGTACGGACAGTTCCATGAAAATCATCCAGCTCTCCGACCCGCATCTGATGACGCCGGGTGGGCTGCTCTACGGTTCCGATCCGCTCGCAAGGCTGGAGGCCTGCCTGGCCGACATCGGCAAGAAACATGGCGATGCCGAACTGGTGGTGATCTCGGGCGACCTGACCAATGACGGCGAGCGTGCGGCCTATGCGGCGTTGCGGGACGGGCTGGCGCGATTTTCGCCGCCCTGCCGGCTGATGCTCGGCAACCATGACGACCGGGCGCTTTTCCTCGAAATGTTCCCCGATGCCGCCGCCGAGCAGGGGTTCGTGCAGAGCGTGTTCGATGGCACAGAGGGCCGGCTGATCCTGCTCGACACGCTGGACAGCGGCCATGTCGAGGGCAGGCTCTGCCCGGCGCGCCTCGACTGGCTCGACGAACGGCTGCAAGAGGCGGGCAACCGGCCGGTCTTCCTGTTCATGCATCACCCGCCGTTCCGGATACACATGCCGGTGCTCGATGAGGTCAGGCTTGCGGACGCCGATGCCTTCCATGACGTGCTGTCGCGCCACGGCAATGTCCGCCATATCTTCGCCGGCCATGTCCACCGGCAGATCGCCGGCAGCTGGCGCGGAATACCGGTCAGCACGCTGCGCAGCACCAACCACCAGACCGCGCTCGATTTTTCGCAGAGCTGGAGCCTGGGGCACGAGCCGCCCGCCTATGCCGTGATCTTGATCGATGCGGAGGGGGCGATCGTGCATTTTCACGATTTTCCCGTCGGCGCTGCTGAGCGGGCTCCGTAAGGCCGTCCATCCCTGGATAGCGGTCCTGACGACACAGTCGCCATGGCCGGTGGACAAGTCCTGTGCCGCCGTCGCGGCTGCGGGCTTTTACACTTGTTCGCAGTCTGCGCAGCGACGTCAAAAAGCATTCGGATTTGGACATTAGTCTTGACAGAAATACAGATGTTCAATACCCGTCAAGCGAATGAACAAGCCTGCAATGTGGGAGGAATGAGCGGTATGGCTTCCAATATTTCGTTGACGGGCCTTGCCCGCGATCTCGATGAGCGCGGCAAATCGGGCAAGCCCATCCGCATCGGCCTGATCGGCTCCGGCGAGATGGGAACCGACATCGTCACCCGCGTCGCCCATATGTCCGGCATCGAGATCGGCGCGATCTCGGAACTGAACCTGCCGGCCGCCAGCAAGGCGGTGGACATCGCCTTCCAGGAAACCGGCCATGCGCGTGAAGTGTCGAACGCTTCGGCGATGACGGCTGCCATGGAGGCCGGCAAGGTGGCGGTCACCAATGACGCCAGCCTGGTCATCAACAATGATCTGATCGACGTGGTGATCGACGCGACCGGCGTTCCCGCCGTCGGCGCCGAGATCGGCCTGCGCGCCATGGAGCATGGCAAGCATCTGGTGATGATGAATGTCGAGGCCGACGTCACCATCGGCGCCTATCTGAAGAGCGAGGCCGACCGGCTGGGCGTCACCTATTCGCTGGGCGCCGGCGACGAGCCGTCCTCCTGCATGGAGCTGATCGAATTCGTCTCGGCCATGGGCCATCCCATCGTCGCGGCCGGCAAGGGCAAGAACAATCCGCTCAACATCGACGCCACGCCGCCCGCCTATGAGGAAGAGGCCAGGCGCCGGCATATGAATGTGCGCATGCTGGTCGAATTCGTCGACGGCTCGAAGACCATGGTCGAGATGGCGGCGATCGCCAATGCCACCGGGCTGGTGCCCGACAAGGCCGGCATGCACGGCCCCGCCGCGACACTCGGCGAGCTCTCGAAAGTACTGGTGCCTGAAAAGGATGGCGGCGTGCTGTCCAGGGTCGGCGTCGTCGACTACTCGATCGGCAAGGGCGTGGCGCCCGGCGTCTTCGTCGTCGCCGACATGTCGCATCCGCGCATTTCGGAGCGCATGGAAGATTTGAAGATGGGCAAGGGCCCGTATTTCACCTTCCACCGCCCCTATCACCTGACCTCGCTCGAAGTGCCGCTGACCTGTGCCCGCGTCGTGCTCTACGGCAAAGCCGACATGGTGCCGCTGGCCAAGCCCGTGGCCGAAGTCGCCGCCGTGGCCAAGAAGGACATGCAGCCCGGCGAGAAGCTCGATGCGATCGGCGAATATTGCTACCGCGCCTGGATCATGACGGCGCCGGAAGCGCATGCCGCCAGGGCCATTCCCTGCGGGCTGCTGCAGGGCGGCTCGGTCACCGCGCCGATCAAGAAGGGCGAGCTTATCACCTATGCCAATGCCGCCCCGGCCCCGGGCTCCAAGATCGCCGAACTGCGCGCCCGCCAGGACAAGCTCGTCTACGGAACCGTGGGAGCCTGATCATGGCCGGAGCCAGCAAAGCCGTCGCGGACAGTCGCGCCAACCTGCCTTTCGTCTATCGCCAGTACAGCGCCGAGCAGCTCAAGCAGGTGCTCTACAAGATGTACCTCATCCGCCGCTTCGAAGAGGGCGCGGAGGAGAGCTACACGCGCGGCCTGATCCACGGCACCATGCACCTGTCGATCGGCCAGGAAGCCAGCGCCATGGGCATCTGCATGCCGCTTGGCGAGGATGACCAGATCACCTCGACGCATCGCGGCCATGGCCACTGCATCGCCAAGGGCGCCGAGGTCAAGCGCATGTTCGCCGAGTTCTTCGGCAAGACCACCGGCTACTGCAAGGGCCGCGGCGGTTCGATGCACATCGCCGATGTCGCCAAGGGCAATCTCGGCGCCAACGGCATCGTCGGCGGCGGCATTCCGATCGCCGTCGGGGCGGCACTCTCCTCCAAGATGATGAAGACCGGCAAGGTCGTCGTCTCCTTCTTCGGCGACGGCGCCAACAATGAAGGCGCCTTCCACGAGGCGCTCAACATGGCGGCGGTCTGGAAGCTGCCGGTCATCTTCGTCTGCGAAAACAATGGTTACGGCATGTCGACTTCGACCGCCCGTTCGACCGCGGTCAAGAACATCGCCGACCGCGCCGCCGCCTATTCGATGCCCGGCGTCATCGTCAACGGCAACATTTTCTCGGAGGTCGCCGAGGCCTCGTACAAGGCCGTCGAGCGCGCCCGCGCCGGCGAGGGGCCGACGTTGATCGAGTCCAAGACCTACCGCCATCGCGGCCATTCCAAGAGCGACCGCAACCGCTATCGCACCAAGGAAGAGATCGAGGACTGGATGTCGAACCGCGACCCGATCACGCTATTCGAGAACGAACTGCGGGAATTCGGCTTCATCGACGACAAGGGCATCGAAGCCATCCGCAGTGAGGTGGCGCAGGAGATCGCCGATGGCATTGAGTTCGCCAAGGCGAGCCCGTCGCCCGACGTCAGCGAGACCGGAAATTACGTGTATACGGAGCAGGCGTGATGGACGCGATGGTGCGTGAACTGAGCTACGCCCAGGCGATCCAGGAAGCCATGGCGATCGCCATGGACATGGACGAACGCGTCTTCCTGATGGGCGAGGATATCGGCGTCTATGGCGGCGCCTTCCAGGTGACCGGCGATCTGGTCGAGCGCTATGGCACCGAGCGGGTGATCGACACGCCGATTTCGGAACTGGGCGGCGCGGGCGTTGCGGTGGGTGCGGCGCTCACCGGCATGCGGCCGATCTTCGAGTTCCAGTTTTCCGATTTCGCCACGCTCGCCATGGAGCAGATCGTCAACCAGGCGGCCAAGATGCGCTTCATGCTGGGCGGCGAGGTTTCGGTTCCCGTGGTGATGCGCTTTCCCGCGGGCTCGGGCACAGGCGCGGCCGCTCAGCACAGCCAGAGCCTGGAAGCCTGGCTCGGCCATGTGCCTGGGCTGAAGGTCATCCAGCCGGCGACGCCCTATGATGCCAAGGGCATGCTCCTGGCGGCCGTCGCCGATCCCGATCCGGTGATGATCTTCGAGCACAAGCTGCTCTACAAGATGAAGGGTCCGGTTCCCGAGGGCTATTACACGGTGCCGATCGACAAGGCCGACATCCGCCGCGAAGGCCGCGACCTCACCATCGTCGCCACCTCGATCATGGTGCAGAAGGCGCTCGACGCCGCCGCCACGCTGGAAGCCGAAGGCATCGACGTCGAAGTCGTCGACCTCCGCACCATCCGGCCGATGGACAAGCAGACCGTCATCGACAGCGTCAAGAAGACGTCGCGGCTGATGTGCGTCTACGAGGCGGTCAAGACGCTGGGCATCGGCGCCGAGGTCAGCGCGATGATCGCCGAGAGCGAGGCGTTCGACTATCTCGATGCGCCGATCGTGCGGCTGGGCGGTGCCGAGACGCCGATCCCCTACAATCCGGAGCTCGAAAAAGCCACGGTGCCACAGGTTCCCGACATCATCAGCGCCGCGCGCGACCTCGTCAAAGGGGTTCGCTGAGACATGCCGACCGAAGTCATTCTTCCCAAGGTCGACATGGACATGGCGACCGGACAGATCTCGCGCTGGTTCGCCGAGGAAGGCGCGCGCGTCAAGAAGGGCGATGTGCTGTTCGAGATCGAGACCGACAAGGCGGCGATGGAGATCGACGCGCCGGCCAGCGGCGTGCTGCGCGACGTCACCGGCAAGGAAGGCATCGACATTCCGGTCGGCGCGCCGGTTGCGTGGATTTATGCCGACGATGAGGCTTATGGGGCTGATGTCACTGCGGCAAAGCAGGACAAAGGGCCAATCTCCCCACCCGTGGAGGAGATGTCGGCGAAGCCGACAGAAGGGACCCCGCCAACGTCGCATTCGGTCACGCCCCCCTCTGCCCTGCCGGGCATCTCCCCCACAAGGGAGGAGATTGGCCAATCGCGGTCGGGCGCACGCGCGACACCGCTTGCCCGACGTCTGGCTCGTGAGGCAGGACTTGCTCTTGCCAGCATCATCGGCAGCGGCCCATACGGCCGCGTGGTCAAGGCGGACATTGACGCGGCGATTGCCAAGGGTGGCTTTAAGGAGGCTTCGGCGGTGATTCCTGAGGCTCCCGCCGCTGCTACCGCAGCAGTCCCGTCAGCAAAGCCGATGTCGGACGACCAGGTGCTGAAGTTGTTCGAGCAAGGCTCCTACGAACTCGTCCCGCACGACAACATGCGCAAGACCATTGCGCGTCGCCTGGTCGAGGCCAAGTCCACCATCCCGCATTTTTATCTCACGCTCGACTGCGAGCTCGATGCGCTGCTGGCATTGCGCACGCAGATCAATGCGGCCGCACCAATGAAGAAGACCGAAAAGGGCGAGGCTCCGGCCTACAAGCTGTCGGTCAACGACATGGTCATCAAGGCGATGGCGATGGCGCTGAAGGCGGTGCCGGATGCCAATGCCTCATGGACCGAAAGCGCCATGGTCAAGCACAAGCATGCCGATGTCGGCGTCGCCGTGTCTATCCCCGGCGGCCTGATCACGCCGATCATTCGGCATGCGGACGAAAAGACACTCTCCACCATTTCCAACGAGATGAAGGACCTGGCCAGCCGCGCCCGCAGCCGCAAGCTGAAGCCGGAAGAGTATCAGGGCGGCACGACGGCCGTCTCCAATCTCGGCATGTTCGGCATCAAGGATTTTGCCGCTGTCATCAACCCGCCGCATGCGACGATCCTGGCGGTCGGCGCCGGCGAGGAGCGGGCGGTGGTCAAGAATGGCGAGATCAAAATCGCCACCGTGATGTCGGTGACGCTGTCGACCGACCATCGCGCCGTTGATGGCGCCCTTGGCGCCGAACTTCTGGTCGCCTTCAAACGGCTGATCGAGAACCCGATGGGCATGCTGGTCTAGAAGCCTGTCAAAGCAGCCCTGAGGCTCGTGGGACGCCCGTTCCGCGGGCCCGTATCGTCATGCCGTGAGAGCATTCAGCGCCAGGCTGTTGCCTGATCTGTTTGCCCATGCGCAGTGTCATCCACCAGTCATATGCGCCGTGCAGGGAGGAAGAGACGGGGAGCCGGCCAGGGGCCGGACCGGTCATGCACAGACAAGACAGGAGGTCTCATGAAGACGCTACTCATCAAGCTGCTGGCCAGCCAGCTGGCGCTCGCGGCAACTTTGTTTGCCGGCGTGGCAAACGCCGAAACACTGACGCTCTACACATCGCAGCCGGAAGCCGACGCGGCCAAGACCGTGGACGCCTTCAAGAAGGCGCAGCCCGGCACCGACGTGACCATCTATCGTTCCGGGACCAGCGACATCCTCACCAAGATGGCGGCCGAGTTCGCCGCCGGCAGCCCGCAGCCCGACGTGCTTTTGATCGCCGACGCGGTCTCGATGGAGCTGTTGAAGAAGGACGACCGGCTGCTGCCTTATCCCGAAGCCAAGCTCGATGGCATCGAAGCCGATGCCTATGACGCCGACAAGACCTATTTCGGCAGCAAGCTGATCACCACCGGCATCGTCTACAACACTGCGGCTGCCGAAAAGCCGCAGCATTGGGCCGATCTCGCCAAACCCGCCTATGCCGATGGCCTGGTCATGCCGAGCCCGCTCTATTCGGGTGCGGCCGCCTATCTGCTTTCCGGCTTTGCCGGCGATGCCAACTATGGCTGGGACTTCTTCCAGAAGCTTAAGACCAACAACACCGTCAGCGTGCGCGGCAACGGTGCCGTGCTGAAGTCGGTGGCATCAGGCGAGAAGCCCTATGGCATCCTCGTCGACTTCATGGCGATGAACGCCAAGAAGAAGGGCTCGCCGGTCGAGTTCGTGTTCCCGAGCGAAGGCGTGCCGGCGGTGACCGAACCGGTCGCCATCATGAAGACCGCCAGGGATGTCGACGGCGCCAAGAAGTTCGTCGACTTCATTCTGTCGGATGAAGGCCAGAAGCTGGCACTGTCCATGGGCTATCTGCCGGCGCGTGCCTCGGTCGGCCGTCCCGAATGGCTGCCGGAAGGCGTCAAGGTCAAGGTGATGCCGTTCGACACCAAGGCGATCGTCGCCAAGACCGACGCCGACAAGGCGAAGTTCCAGGAACTGTTCGGCGGCTGAGCCGGCAATCGGGGCGGGATGTCGTTTCGGCGGCATCCCGGATCTCAGGAAACACAACCATGCCAACACGCATCGGGGAAAGCCGGGGCCAGGAAATGGCCCTGACGGCGGCGGTAGCCGTCGTCATCGTACTGCTTTCGCTGCTGCCCATGCTGCGCCTGGTCAGGGAGATCGTGGCACCTGGCGGCACGCTGTCGACCGTGGCCATAGCGGCCGGGCTGAGAAGCCCGGCGACCTGGATCGCGACATGGCATACGCTGGTCGTCGGCATCGGCGGCACCTTGCTTGCGGTGTTGTCGGGAACGATGGTGGCGGTGCTGGTCTCGTTGACCGACATACGCGGCCGCGGCGCACTGGTGCTGTGCTACGTCATGCCGCTGATGATCGCGCCGCAGGTGACGGCGCTGGCCTGGCTGCAGCTGTTCGGCCCGGCAAGCCCATTCCTCAAGCTGTTCGGAGCCGCGCCGCCGCTCGGCACGAAAAACCCGCTTTACTCGACGTCAGGCATCATCCTGCTGTTGGGCGTCCAATATGGCCCGCTGGTGTTCCTGCTGGTGCGTGCCGGCCTGCGCAAGCTGCCGCGCGAACTGGTGGAGGCGGCACGCGCCGGTGGCGCCGAATGGTTCACGGTGCTGGTCACCATCGTGCTGCCGCTGATGACGCCGTCGATCATGGCGGCGGCGGCACTTGCCTTCGTGTCCTGCGTCGGCAATTTCGGCATTCCGGCTTTCCTCGGCATTCCCGCCAACTATCTGGTGCTGCCGACCCTTATCTATCAGAAGCTGACCGGCGGTGGTCCGGCCGTGCTCGGCGACACCGCGTTCCTATCGGTGCTGATCGGCGTCATCGCCATGGCCGGCATTCTCGCCCAGGAGGTGATGAGCCGCCGCCGCGACTACCGCATCTCTTCGACATCGCTGCCGGCCGAGCCTTACGAACTCGGCCGCTGGCGAGCCATTGTCCAGGCCGGCATGTGGCTGCTGATCATGCTGGTGCTGTTCCTGCCGCTGTTCGGGCTGGTGCTGACCTCGCTGGTGCCGGGCTATGGCATCGCGCTCACCGCCAAGACGGCGACGCTCGACAATTATCGTTTCGTGCTGTTCGAGCATGACGCCGCCAACCGCGCCTTCTTCAACAGTTTCTGGCTGTCGATCGCGGCCGCCTTCTTCGCTGTCGTGGTCGCCGTGCCGATCGGCTACCTCATCGCCTGGGGCAAGCAGCGCTGGGTGCGGCTGCTCAATCTGGCGGTCGAACTGCCCTATGCCTTGCCCGGCGTGGTGCTGGCGATCGCCTCGCTGCTGCTCTTCCTCAGGCCGATCCCACTGACCGGCATCCAACTCTACAACACGGTCTGGATCATCCTCTACGCCTACCTCGCCCGCTTCCTGGTGCTGGCGCTGCGGCCGACCATCAGCGGCTATCACCAGATCGACCGGGCGCTGGAGGAGGCCGCGCAGGTGGCGGGCGCCGGCCTGTTCACGCGCATGCGCACCATCATCTTTCCACTGGTCGCGCCGGCGGCGATCGCCGGTGGTCTGCTGATCTTCATGACGGCGCTCAGCGAACTCACCGTCTCGGCGCTGCTGTGGTCGTCAGGCTCGGAGACGATCGGCGTGGTGATGTTTTCCTTCGAACAGGGCGGCGATTCCAACTATGCGGCGGCGATGTCGGTCATCACGGTCGCGGTCACCTTCGTGCTGATGCTGGTGACCAATCTGCTTGCCCCTTACCTTCCCAGCGGAGTGTTGCCATGGCGCGACTGAGCCTGGACCATGTGACCAAGAGCTTCGCCAACTTCGACGCCGTGAAGGACGTCTCGATCGACGTTGCCGACGGCGAGTTCCTCGCCGTGCTCGGACCTTCCGGCTGCGGCAAGACGACGTTGCTCAGGCTCGTCGCCGGATTCGAGAAAGTGAGCTCGGGCGAAATCCGCATCGGCAGCGATGTCGTGTCGAGCAGCGTCGGCAGCGTCGCGCCGGAAAAGCGGCGCGTCGGCATCGTCTTCCAGAACTATGCGCTGTGGCCGCACATGACGGTGGCCGAGAATATCGGCTATTCGCTGAAGGTGGCGAAGCTCGACAAGGCGGTGGCGCGCCAGAAGGTGCAAGACGCGCTGGCTCTGGTCAATTTGCAGGGACTGGGCGAGCGCAGGCCGGCCAATCTTTCCGGCGGCCAGCGCCAGCGCGTGGCGCTGGCGCGCTGTCTCGTCGCCGCACCGTCGCTGGTGCTGTTCGACGAGCCGCTCGCCAATCTCGACGTGCATCTGAGGGCCTCGATGGAGGATGAGTTCGCCGCTTTTCACAAGCGCACCGGTACGACCATCGTCTACATCACCCACGATCAGGCCGAGGCGATGGCGCTGGCCGATCGCATCGCCGTGATGGATCATGGCCGCCTGGCGCAGCTGGCGACGCCGCGCGAGCTCTATCATGAGCCGGCAAATGAGATGGTGGCGTCTTTCATCTCGCAAGGCATCCTGCTGCCGGCGGATGTCCTGACGGGCGAAGACGGCGGCCATTGCAAGGTCAGGGTCCTGGGAACCGAGCTGGTGGTCCGCTGCCGCCCCGGCGAACGGCCGCGTGCGGGAGCCAAGATCTGCTGCCGGTCGGCCGATCTCGACGTCTCGCCGGATGGGCCAGGCTTTGATGGTTTCGTCAAACGGCTGATCTACCAGGGTGGCGGTGCGCGCATCGAATTCGCGCCCGCCGCGGGGCCTGACCTCACCTTGCATTTCGAGCAGCCAGACCCGGTTGCGCTCGGGAGCGGAGCCCAGGCACGGCTGCGCATAAGATCCGGCTGGCTGATCCCGGCGGGGCCCGGTTCGTGATGATGCTGGACCTGCTTGGCGGCTTCGGGGAAAAGGGCCGGACCAGCCTTGCCGTCGGCAGCGGCGGCGACCGCATCCTGCTCGATATAGGCATCAAGGTCGGCGCCTCCGGCGCGGAATATTATCCGGCGCTCGACGGTCCGGTCGACGACATAGACGCTCTTCGTCTCGCACGCCCACGAGGATCATGTCGGTGCGCTGAGCTGGCTGTTGTCGCGCGTGAAGAATCCTGAGTTCACCGACGGCGATGACCCATGGCTTGGCGCGATGATCGCGTCATTGTGGCAATCGCGCGCCAACTGGGCGACAGAAGGCCATTGGTTGAGCGTGAACCTGCCGACCGCGCTGCCGGCGGAAATCCGGCAGCCGCGCATCGGCCGTGACAAGATCGGCCGCACGGCCGAGATCGTGGAAAGCGAAGGCGATCGTACCGTCATCACGGTGGCGCGCGGGCGCGCTCACGCCAGTGAGCCGGGCGACGAGAACGAGGCGATCGATACCGGCTTCGTTAGCGTCAACAGGCTGAACTGGTTTGGCGAAACGCGGCTGGACGAACGGTTTGTGGGCGGGATTCTGGACTGAGCTTCCTATGTCCGACCGTCCCGATCACCAAGCTGTCAGCGGCTAAACCGCGCCAATCCGATGCCTGTGCTTGAAGCCGCCGCTATTTCATTCCACATCGGGCGCAATGAACGGCAAGATACGAGAGTGGTTTCGCAATTGGCGATGGGCCTTGGCCGCATCGCTGATCCTGCATGCCTTGATCGCAGCGTTCTTGTTCTTTGGCGTGCCGAGATCCGAGCAGCAGCCGCAACAGCAGGAACAGCCCGTCAATGTCGCGATTGTGCCGCCGCCCGAGAAGCCTAAGCCGAAACCTGCTCCAAAGCCACCTGAGCCGAAACCCGAAAACAAGGCTGAAAAGCCGCCTGAACAAAAGCCGCCTCCGGAGCCCCCGAAACCGCCAGACGACCATGTTCTGAAGCGCGTTTTCCAGTACGGCCAGAAAGATACGGGACCGGAGAAATCGCTCGACGGAAGCAGCGCCAAACCCAACACGCCGTCACCGGACAAGGATGAGGCGGCGAAGCCGCCTATAACATCGACACCCGCGCCGACCCAGCCCGCCCCGGCTGCAACGCCGCAGCAGAAGGCAGAGCCCAGCAAGCCTGACGAGAAGCCGGCTACCGCCGCGCCGGACGAAAAGCCCGCGCAAGGCGAGGAAAAGCAGGAGGCCGCCTCGCCGGACGCCAATCCCGCGCAAAACGAGGAGAAGCAGGCGACCGAGGACGCTGACAAACAGCAGCCGGACAAACATGGGCTCGCACCGCAGCCCGCCGAAAAGCAAGCGGTTGTGACACCAAAGCCATTGGCGGCCGAGACTGGTAGCAAGCCAGCGCCTCCAGCCTCAACCGGAAAGGCAAAGCCCAAACCGGCCAAGACGTTGACGTTCAAACCCGCTAGGGCCTTCAAAGCGCCGATCGGGAATGCTGGAAGGTCAAATCCCGCCAACGACGATGTTGCAGGATCGCCAATCTATTCCGGCCTTCCGGGTGTCAGAAAGCTTTACTCGCAGGGAGCAACCGGCAATGCCTTCGCCACAAGCTCCATGGAGAATGTGCCGCGCGGTCAGCGCGTGGCCACCCTTTGCGGCAATGTTCTGAGCCAGGAACTGCAAAGCGCCGACTATTCGGTCAAATGGGTGCCAACCATTACGCTGGACAAAGGCAATGTTCTCAACCCTGGCCAAGCGGCCTTCAGCACCAGAAACACCTGGTACAATCTAAATTTCCGATGTGAAGTCGACCCCGATGCGACGAGGGTCCTGTCCTTCAACTTCCGTGTGGGGCCATTGGTCCCGCCTGGCGAATGGGCTAGCCGTGGATTCACCAAGTATCCGCTGAATTAGGCCGGCACGCCGAGCCCGGACAATTGCCGGCTAATTCTTGCCAGTCCGCGCAGACGAAATCGGCACCGGCCGCCGTCAGCCGCGCGGTGTGCCCGGCACAGGTGTGCCCGCCGCCGGTATAGCCGATCGCCGTCATGCCGGCGGCGGCGCATTGAGCCGCCCGGGCGCCTTGGCCGGGCCGCCCTGGGTGTGGTGATGCAAATCGACAAGCTGTCGTGGCCATATGCGCAAATCCGGTGCTTATGCTTGAAGCCGCCGCTATTTCATTCCACATCGGTCAGGATGAAGGACGAGGCACGAGAACGGCGCCGGTATCTGTTGTGGGGCATTCCCGCATCGCTGATCCTGCACGTGCTTGCTGCGGCGCTCCTTGTGTATGGCCTGCCCGTGCCTCTCCAACCGCCGCGCGAGGAGCAGCCAGTCAATGTCGCGATCGTGCCTCCGCCCGATCAGCCAAAGCCGAAACCTGTTCCGCCTGCGCCAAAGCCACCGGAACCGAAGGTTGAAAAGCCGCCTGAGCAGAAAATTGAAAAACAACTTCCGTCCGAGAAGCCGCCGCCAGGCGAGGTCCTGAGGCCTGTCTTTCAGTTCGGCGACAAGGATACCGGCCCGAGGAAATCGCTGGACGGGACCAGCGCCCAAGACAGCTCGCCGTCGCCGGCCAAGGATGACGATCCGAAGCCGCCTGTCGGGCCGAAGCCTGCAGACAGCCAACCTGTCACGCCGGCAGACGCCGAGGGGCAGGCAGCTTCAAGCGCGGAGATGGATAAACAACAGGCAGCTAAACAGGAGCCAGACAAGCAGGCGGCGCTCGACGACGCCAAGCAACAGGGCGGGGCACCAGCGCCTTTGGCTGCCGATAGCGGCGGCGAGATCGAGCTTCCCACATCAGCCGAAGCACCAAAGCCCAAACCCGCAACTGCGCCGAAGCCCAGCCCCTCGAAGGCCTCGAAGTCTGCATCTCGCAACGACTCGGGCCTTCCGGGTGTTCGCAGGCTCTACTCGCAGGGCGCCACCGGCGATGCGCTGGCCACGACCTCGATGGGCGGGGTGCCTCGCGGTCAGCGTGTGGCCAAACTCTGCGCCAGCGCGTTGCAGCAGGAGTTGCTGGATGCTTCCTATTTTCCCAAATGGGTACCGTCTCTTCCGCTGAAGGTGGGCAATATTCTAGACGCCCCGGATGTCGCTTTCAGCACGACAACCACATGGTACCATCTGGGCTTTCGGTGCGAGGTCGACACCGATGCGACGAGGGTCCTGTCCTTCAACTTCCGCGTGGGGGTACCAATCCCGCCCAGCGACTGGGGCGGTCTTAGATTACCCAGCCCCTACTAGATCAGGCCGGCACGCCGAGCCCGGACAATTGCCGGCTAATTTCTTGCCAGTGCGCGCAGACGAAATCGGCACCGGCCGCCTTCAGCCGCGCGGCGTGCTCGGCATAGGTGTGGCCGCCGCCGGTGTAGCCGATCGCCGTCATGCCGGCGGCAACCGCGCCCTGGATGCCGAAGGGCGAATCCTCGATGACGATGCAGTCGGCCGGATCGGCGCCCATCCTGGCGGCGGCGAACAGGAAGATGTCGGGCGCCGGCTTGCCGTTCTTGACCATGGAGGAGCTGTAGATCGCCTCGCCGAAGAACGGCGCCAGCCCGGTGACGGCCAGGCTGTGGTTGATGCGCTCGACGGAGGACGACGAGGCGACGCAGCGTTCGCCCTCGAGCGTCTCCAGAAACGCCGCGATCCCCGGGGTCGGTTTCAATTCCTCGGTAAACAGGATCTTGGTCTCGGCCCAGATGTCGCCGTCGGCGGCAGCGGGAAACTGATGGCCGGTCAATTCCCTGATCCTGGCGATGATGTCGGACTGCTTCATGCCGACGCATTGGGCGATGATGCCGCCATGGACGCCCGGCATGCCGTGCTTTTCATAGACGCGTTCGTAGGCCCTGGCGGCCAGCGGCTCGCTGTCGACGAGAACACCGTCGCAATCGAAGATGATAGGCCTTGGTCGCGCCACGCGCTTGTCTCCTCACGTCAAATTTCGCACATCGCTATCGGCAAAAAGTCAAATGTTCAATAGTGCGATGTCTTCAGCGCGTTTTGGGGCTGCAACGGCGGGCAGTCAAAGCTGGCGCAGCGCATCGCTTGCGCGGCCGGATCCGAGCGCCCGTTGCATGGCTTGCCGGGATTGTGCGCGGTCGGGCGTGATCCAGTTCGGCTCCGCACCGAGGAAGCGGTCGAGGAACGCCACCGCATAGGCCGGCATCTCGGTCACATTCTCGCGATAGGACCACCAGGTGCGCAGATCGTCGGCGCATTGGTCGATGCTGGGCGCCTTGCCGAACTCCTGCTCATAGATCGCCGAAATCACCGAGACGCAGTAGTTGGTGTAGAGGAAGCCTTCCGGCCAGAAGCGGATGATGTCCAGCGTGCCGCCATTCTGATCCGTTTCCATGAGTTGCGCGAGGCCGGAGATCTCCCTGGCCGGCGCCTGTTTGATCAGCTCGCGCAGCACGAGGCCGGCGGCAAAGACGATGAAATCGGCGCGGTCGATCGCGGCGAAGCGCTTCTGCGCTTCCATGATCTCGACCCAGTCGAGAAAGGCCCGCGTCAGCTTCGCCTCGTCGATCTCGAAACGCACGCCGAACGTCTCCGAGACCACCTTGGCGCTGCCGCGGAAAGTGGCGCGAAACCAGCGCAGCTGCCGCAGCCGGTGGCGCAGGTCGGGCATAAGGGCCAGTTCATCCCTGAAGGGCAGTTCCATTTGATGCATCCCGTTTGACGACAGGCTAGCACAGCCATGCCGCCGCCGAAATCGGCAGACGGCTCTGTGGATGGCGTAGCGGAGACTAATATCTTACATATTGACATTCGCGGAAACAAATGTTCTCACTTTGATGTTGTCGCGTGCCGGTCCAAGGTGCGGTTCAACGGAGGCTTCGGGAGGAGAACCGAATGGCGATTTGGCAGTGGGGACTGCTTCTGCTGGTTATTGTGTGGGCGCTGCAGTCGCTCGGCGTCTGGCTGCAAATGCGGCACTATTCGGATGTCTTCCGGGGCGTCACCGACCAGTACAAGGACGGCTTCGTCGGAGCCGGCAATTTTCGCGGTCGGCTGGCCAAGGGCACCATCGCGCTCGTCGTGGTGACGCCCGACTTGATCGTGCGCCGCCTGATGGTGATGAGCGGCCGGTCCGTCTTCACCAAGTTCAAAAGACATGAAGAATTCGAGGGTGTTCCCCTCGATCGACTCCGGTCCAACCCTGCGATCATGGGGGAGGGGGAACCCGGTGTGGCCGAGGCCGTGAAACGGGCGATCGAACAGATCGACAAAACACGGTCGGAGCCGGGGAAGAAGCCGGGCCTGGCCGGCTTGAACGTAGCAAGGGCTTAGAGGACGCCGCGCACCGACTGGGATAACCGGCGGGCGGCATAAGGAGGAGAAATGTCTGTATTTTCGTTGTTGGCGCAGCATGCCGACATGGCCGTGCACAATCTGCATGTCGCAGGTACCATGGTCTCGGATGCCGCATTGCATGGCAAGCTCGCCGTCGAGCATGCTTCCGACCATCTCGTTGTCCTGGCACAAGCGGACAGCGGACCCATAACCGTCGATCAGTTCAAGGAAAAGCTGAAGGAAGTCCAGCAGGAAGAGCAGCTCGGCTGGCTGACCGCCATCGGCAAGTACTTCATCGGCATCTTCCAGAAGGGCGGCGAAGTGTTCGCCGGCTTCGTCACCGGCATCATTCCGACGCTGGTGGTGCTGATGACCGCCTTCTACGCCGTCACCGAACTGGTCGGCGAAGAGCGCGTGCATGGCCTGGCGCGCGGCGCCGGCAGGATTGCCTTGACCCGGTATACGCTGCTGCCGCTGCTGGCTGTGTTCTTCCTCACCAACCCGATGGCCTATACGTTCGGATCGTTCCTGGAAGAAAAGCACAAGCCGGCCTTCTATGACGCGGCCGTGTCCTACGTGCATCCGCCGCTTGGCCTGTTCCCGCACATCAATCCGGGCGAATATTTCGTCTGGGGCGGCATTCTCGTGGCTCTGCTCGAGCTTGAGAAGAAGGGCGTTGTCGTCGCCGGTTACCACGTCAAGGTGGCGATCTGGTACGCCATTGTCGGCCTCGTCGTCATCCTGCTCAAGGGCATGCTCACCGAGCGCATCACCACCATCATGGCACGCCGCCAGGGCGTCGAGCTGTAAGGGCGGGGAGGACATCATGGACAGGACATTCAAAGCCGTAAAGATCTCCCGGGGCAACACAGGCTGGGGCGGCCCGCTCGTCATCGAGCCGACCGCGCAGCGCGACAAGGTCGTCTCCGTCACCGGCGGCGGCATCCATCCCGTCGCCCAACTCATCGCCGACATGACCGGCGCCACGGCGGTCGACGGCTTCAAGGCGCCGCCGATCGAAGGTGAGATGGCAGTGGTCGTCGTCGATTGCGGCGGCACCGCACGCTGCGGCGTCTATCCGCGCAAGCGCATCCCGACCGTCAATCTGACGCCGGTCGGCCAGGCTGGGCCGCTCGCCCAGTTCATCACCGAGGACATCTACGTTTCGGGCGTGAAGCCGGCCAACGTCACAATGGCGGACGGATCCGAGGCGGTCACCACTGCGGGGGGAGCAGCATCGATGAGTTCAGGCAATAACACAGCAGCGGCGGCGCCACAGCCGCTGCCGAGCGAAGGCGGTCTGATCGGCCTGATCAGCTCGATCGGACGCGTCATGGGCCGGGTGGTCGGCATCTTCTTCAATGCCGGCCGCCGCACGATCGACCAGGTGGTGCGCAACGTGCTGCCGTTCATGGCCTTCGTGACCATGCTCATCGGCCTGATCCTCTACACCGGCATCGGTGACGTGCTCGCCCAGCCGATGGGACCGCTGGCCAACAACATCGTCGGCCTGCTGATCATCTCGGCCATTTGCGGCCTGCCGTTCCTGTCTCCCATCCTCGGGCCGGGCGCCGTCATCGCGCAGGTCATCGGCGTGGCCATCATCGGCCCGCAGATCGCCAACGGCACGATTTCGCCGGCGATGGCTCTGCCGGCGCTGTTTGCCTACAATACCCAGGTGGGCTGCGACTTCGTCCCCGTCGGGCTGGCGCTCGGTGAAGCCAAGCCGAAGACGATTGAAATCGGTGTGCCTGCGGTGCTCATCAGCCGCCAGATCATGGGTCCCGTATCCGTGCTGATCGCATGGGTCGTCAGCCTGATCGTATTCTAAGGACATAAGAGAATGAGGTTCGCCACATGACGGTTCTGCTGAGAACACGGGTCACTTCCATCGGGCCCGAAGTGGCGGATCTTGCCGAAGGGGGCGTGGTCATCCTGTTTGCGGATGGCTCGCCGCCGGAGCTTGCCGAGGTTTCGGTGCTCCACAAGACGGAGGTCGGACCGAGCGACGGTGCGCCGCAAAAGGGCGCTTCGATCACCCTTGGTCCGGTTTCCGCGGTCATAACCGCCGTCGGCTCCAGCGCGTGGAGCAAGGTGCTCGAGATGGGCCACGTCGTCATCTCGTTCAACGGCGCCACCGAGGCCGAGAGGCCGGGCGAGATCTGCGCATCGCAGGTCGATGCCCAGGCGCTCGTGTCCGCACTGAAAACGGACGCGATCATCACCATCGCCGCCTGAAGCATTCGCGCCGCGACCCATCTGGTTTTGGCGCTTAAAAAAGCAGAGTATTTGCCATGGAACGCTCGACCATCGTCAGAGTGCATGAAGGTTTGCACGCCCGTCCCGCCACGCGGTTCGTCAAGCTCGCCAAGGGCTTCGAATCCGATGTCGAGCTGGTCAAGGACGGCAAGGCGGTCAGCGCCAAGAGCTCCGTCAAGCTGATGCTGCTGGCGGTCAAGGAAAACCAGGAAGTTACCGTGCGGGCGAACGGCGCCGACGCCATCGAGGCGATCGAAGCGCTGATCGGCTATCTCGAGAATCCCAAGGCGGGTCTCGACGACGAAGCCGAGCCGCAGCGCCCGGCCAATGATGCCGGCCAGGCGGCATCCTTGTCAGCACCCCAATCCGTGCCGGCTGCAACAGGCCAAGCGAACGGCCTGCGCGGGGTCGCGGCAAGCGAGGGCGTCGCCATCGGGCCGGCCTTCGCGCATTTCCCGCCCGAGATCGCCGGACAGGGCCGCATGCTGCAGGCGGAAGAGATCGCCGGCGAGATTGACAGGTTCCGTGCCGCCGTCGCCGCCGTCCAGGCGCGCATGGACCGGACCTTGGCGCACGACAGCCTGTCTGCCGCAGACCGCGGCATCGTCGCGGCACTCAGGGATATCGCCGCCGACGACAGCCTGACCGGCGAGGCCGAAAAGGCGATCAGGGGCGGCAACGACGCGGTGTCTGCCGTCATCACCGCAGCCTCCACGATCGCCGCCGATTTCAGCGCGGTCGACGATCACTACCTCAATGCGCGGGCCGACGATGTCCACGCCGTCGGACGGCAGATCTGCCTGGTGTTGCTGGGCCAGGACGACGTCAGCCTCGAAAGCATTCCCGAAGGCGCCATTCTGATCGCCGACGACATCGGCGCCTGGGATCTGGCGCGGGCGCCGCTGAAGCGCATTGGCGGGGTTATTTGCGGCCATGGCGGCGCCACCTCGCACATCGCCATCATCGCGCGCTCGCACGGCATTCCGGCGGTGCTGGGCCTTGGCGACCAGGTCAATGCCTTGCGCACCGCGCGCGACGTGGCGCTCGACGGCAACACCGGCCACGTGATCATCGACCCGGACGCGGCGACGCGCGCAGACTATGCCGGCCGCGTCGAAGCGGCGGCGAAGGAGCGCGCCGGCCTGACCGCCTTCAAGACGGTGACGCCGAAACGCGCCGACGGCAAGGTGATCGAGGTCGCGGCCAATATCGGCTCGCTAGAGGAGATCGAGGCGGCGCAGGAGGCGGGCGCCATGGGCGTCGGCCTGTTCCGCACCGAACTCCTGTTCATGCGTCATATGCATCTTCCCTCGGAGGACATGCAGGCCGAGACCTATGCAGCGCTGGCCAAGGCCTTCGCGCCCTATCCGGTCATCGTGCGCACGCTCGACATCGGCGGCGACAAGCCGATCGCCGGCATCGAGTTTCCCGACGAGGAGAACCCCTTTCTCGGCTGGCGCGGCATCCGCATGTGTCTTGACCGGCCCGATATCTTCAAGCGCCAGCTTAGGGCGCTGCTGCGGGCCGCCGTGCACGGCAACATCAAGGTGATGCTGCCGATGGTGTCCGATATTTCCGAAGTCACGCGCACCCGCGCACTGGTCGATGAATGCGCCGCCGAACTCAAGGCCGAAGGCGTGCCTTATGCGACATTCGATCTCGGCGTGATGATCGAAACCCCGGCGGCCGTGCTGATCGCGCCGGCGCTGGCCAGGGAAGTGGCCTTCTTCTCGATCGGCACCAATGACCTGACCCAATACATCATGGCCGCCGACCGGCTCAACCCGACGGTCGCCAGGCTCAACGACGTCACCAATCCGGCGGTCATGTCGGCGATCGAGCTGACGGCCAAAGCCGGCGTCGCCGCCGGCATCATGGTGGGCATGTGTGGTGAGGCGGCCGGACGCCCGGATCTGATCGCGGCCTTCATCGAAATGGGTCTGACCGAGCTTTCGATGAGCCCGGCCTCCATCCAGCGCGCCAAGAAGACGATCACGGCCATGGCGGCCGGGGATTAGCCATTCCAGGAAAAGTGTGAGCGCTTTCCCTTGGGAATTGCGTCAAAACAAAGAGTTAGAGCGGTTCGCCGTTTCCATGAAACGGTGAGACGCTCTGGATTTCCGGAAGCGCTGCTGGAGCTTACGGCAAATGCGCAAGCAAGGTGGCGAAGACTGGCGTCAGTTCATCGACCGGGCTTGCCTTGGCGCAGGCCTGTACGATGCGATCGTGACGGATATCGGCAGCCAGGATCGCGATCTCCAGCATGTCGGGTTCAGGCGCGCCGTCACGGCCGGTTGTCGCCAAGCCGCAGGCCAGAACCACAGGCGCCAGGCAGCTTATGTCGAGCGCGCGCTCCCCGGCGATTCCCGGCGCGGCTTCGCCAAAGTGCACCGGACGCTGGCTGAGCAACTCGACCAGCAACGCCGCACAAGTGGCCGCGATTGCCTGCAGCCCGGAGCCCGGCGCGGTCAACGCGGACAGGAAATCACCATGGCGCTTGCGCATCGTGGCATGCGCGGCGGCGAAATCGGCTTCGTGGATGCGGGCGTTGTCGATCTTCAGCTCGGCGAGCACCGCCTTCGTCAAATAGTACATGTCGCGCCGGAACAGGCGCTCGGCGCTCAACTGCCGCTCTTCGTTTCCGGCCGGAAAATAGGTGCCGAGGCCTTTCACGGTCGTGCCGTCCACCTTGATCGGGCGCTCGTGCGGGACAAAGGATTCGGCGATCGACAGCGCCTCGTCGACGGCGCTTGCGGCATGGCTGAGCAGGCCTTCGATGCCTTTGCCCGGAAACGGCGGCAGATGGCTGGTCGCTTCGTGCAGCACGCTGGCGTCACCGGTGCCGTCATGGCGGCTTTGCCGGATGATGTCGCGGACCTCCCGCAACCGGTCCTTCAAATTGACGCGGACGTCTTCGGAGATTTGTCGGAGCATCGCGGTCTGCCTCGAAAGTGCCTTGCAGGACGGCCGGCCAGGGCCAGCCACCGACTCTACATTGTTCCTATCGATTGGTAGATCAATAGGCGATACTAGACCAGCATGCAGAATCGGCGACGGCGCGCTCGTCCGTCGCCGCGGGGGAGGGATGATTGGCCAGGCGACGACAAACTGAAGAAGGGCGGGCCGAAGAAGGGCGGACAGGAGCGGAGACGACCGAGCAGGTCGCTGGTGAAAGCCGGACGGACCGCCTCAGGATTCGCGCCGCCTGGATGTATTTCGTCGAGCAGATGACGCAGAACGAAATCGCCGACGTGCTTGGCGTCGGCCGCGTCACCATCGTGCGCATGCTGGCCGAGGCGCGCTCGCGCAACGAAGTGAAGATCACCATCGAGAGCGAATTGTCGGAGATCGTGCGGCTGGAGCGCGCGCTGGAGCGGACCTTCGGCCTGCAGCAGGCGCTGGTCGCCCCGCTCACTGCACCCAATGCCGATCCGATCCCCGCAATCAGCGCCAAGACCGGTGCTTTCCTGTCCGACACGATGAAATCCGGCATGCGCGTCGGCGTCGGCTGGGGCCGGACGCTGTTCTCCAGCCTGCCCTTCATCAGCGCCAAGTCGCTCTCCGATTTCAAGGTCATTTCGCTGCTGGGCGGTGTCGGCGTCGTGCGACGCTACAACCCGGCCGAGTTCGCCTGGCGCTTCGCCCAGATCTTCCAGGGCGACGGCTATCTGATCCCGACGCCGGCCGTTGTCGACAGCGTCGAGACCAAGATCGCGCTGGTCGAGCGCTGCGGCCTGCAGGAGGTCTTTGAGATGGCCAACGTGCTCGATGCGGTTCTGTTGAGCGTCGGCGGCATCGCCTCGGCCACCACCTTCTCTCGCGGCGGTTTTCTCAGGGAAGCGGACCGCGAGGCCCTGCTCGAGCGTGGCGCTGTCGGCGACCTTCTGTTCCATTTCTTCGACCGCAACGGCGATCTGGTCGACCATCCCGTCAACAGCCATGTGATGTCGGTGGAAGTCGACCGTCTGCGCGCGGCGCCAATCCGCATCCTCACCTCCGGCGGCGAGGAGAAGACCGAGGCGCTGCTCGGCGCGATGAACCTGATCGCGCCGACGATCCTGATCACCGACGAGGAAAGCGCCAAGCGCATGCTCGAGGCGGTCAGCGCAAGCTGAAGGATGCCGTGATGTAGTCGGGCCAGGCCTGTTGCTCGTCGAAAACGGCGGCAAGGTCCGGCGTGTCCGCCAAAATGCCGCCGAGCACCAGCGCCGTGGCGACGCCGGCGCCGTTGCCGCCAGCTATGTCGTGCTCGACGCTGTCGCCGATGCAGACGACGCTGCCGCGGTCAGGTTCGCCGGCCAGCGCCAGGGCCGCGTCGAAGATCGCCGGATAGGGCTTGCCGATGCGGGTGACGCTGCCGCCCAGGCTTTCGTAGAGGTCGGCGATCTCGCCGGCGCCGAAGCGCGGTCCGACCGCCGCCAGCATGATCCTGTCGGGGTTGGTGCAGAAGCACGGCACCTGTCGCGCCGCCGCCGGGGCGAGCAGCCGGCGATAATGGTCGAGGTCGTGGCGGTCGCCCTCGCTGGCCGAAATCAGTACCAGTTCGGCGTCCTCGCCGGCCTCGGTCAGCACAAAGGGCAGGCCCTCGACCGCCGTGCGGTCGTTGTCGCGGCTGATTAGCAGGCATTTTGTCCCCGGACGCAGCTTTCCCGATGCCGCCATCTCGTTGAAGGATCGCCACGCCACCTCGCCGGAGGAGACAAAATGGTCCCAACTGCCGGCGGCGAAGCCGAGTTTCAGCAAGCGGTCCTCATTGGGCCTGGCGCGTTTGCCGGAATTGGAGATCAGCACCACCGTCTTGCCGCCGCGCTTCAGCGCCGACAATGCCTCTACCGCGCCTGGATAAGGAGCCTGGCCGTCATGCAGCACGCCGAACTGGTCGAGCAGGAACACCTGATAGCGCTCGGCCAGCGGCCCGATACCGTCGAAGCGTTCGATTGCTTTCGCGCTCATGCCAGTCCTGCCTTGCTTGCAGCCTTTAGCGCCAGCCGCGCCGTGCCGGCGGCCGCCTCGTCGGACAGTGCGGGCAGGAAATCGACGCCGAGCTTGCGTCGCCGAATCGCGGTCCAGGCCGGATTTGCGGCGCCGCCGCCGACGCTCCTGACAGAGGTCAGCGCCGGCGCGCCGAGCTCGGCCAGCCTGCGGTAGCCGAACGCCTCGATCGCCGCCATGCCCTCGAACATCGCCTTGAGATAGTCGGCATCATCAGCTGGTCGCGGCGAAAGACGCGGCGGCAAAGTGGGATCGGCGATCGGAAATCGTTCACCCGTCGTACTAAGCGGATAGTAGTCGAGACCGGTTTGCGTCGTAGGATCGATTGCCGCGCTGAGTTCGATGATCCGCGCCAGCGGAAAATGCTGGGCCAGCACCTTGCCGCCGGAATTCGACGCGCCGCCGGCCAGCCAGGTGTCGCCAAGGCGATGGCTGTAGATGCCGAAGCGCGGTGCCGAGATCGGCCGGCCGGACAGGATCTTGATGGTGAGCGAGGATCCCAGCGCCGTGACGCCGTCGCCGGCCGTCGTGGCGCCCGTCGCCAGGAACGAGGCACAGCCATCCGTCGTGCCGGCGACCACGACCACATCGCGCGGCAGGCCGAACAGTTCCGCCGCGGCCACGGTGAACGTGCCGGTGACATCGCCCGGCTCGACCACATGAGGCAGCAAGTCCATGCGCATGCCGGTGGCCGCGATCCAGTCCGGCCAGCGGCGCGCCTCGACATCAAAGCCCGTCTTCAGCGCATTGTTCTCGTCACTGACGTCGTAGCGGCCGGAGAAGTTTGCGGCGATCCAGTCGGCCTGGTGCAGCACGGCTGCGATGCCGGGCAGATGCTGAAACCGTAACGCCTTGGCCAGGCCTGAAGTCGCGCCGTGCGCGGCGCTCGCCTCAGGCGCCTCGCGGGCGATGGCTGCCAGGATGCCGGCGTCGTCGACCTTGTCGTTGTACATCAGCGGCTCGGCCAGCGGTTGCCCGGCGGCGTCGACGGGCAGCAGCGTGCCCGACGTGCCGTCGACGGCGATGGCGCGGACAGCAGTACGGTCGATGCCCGAAAGCAGGTCTGTCAGAGCCGCCCGGACCGCTTGCCACCATGCCGCGGGGGAGCGGGGATTTTGGCCGAATTTGTCGAGCCGGACCGCCGACTGGCCGGCAATGGAAAAATCCGGACGCATGGCGACGGCGCGCGCGCCCGATGTGCCGATGTCGATGCCGATGACAAGAGGCATCATGTCTTCAGTCCTTTGCTAGCCGCCTGTGGCATTGAGCTTCTGGCGATACTGCTCGGCGTCCCAATTGACCAGTTCGTCGTTCTCGGCAGCGGTGAGATAATTCAACCGCGCCGCGACGTCGACGCGAGCCGTCACGTCGGCGAGGCAGCGCTGCATGGCGTCGGCGCCAGCACTGGCGTCGCCGCGCATCAGCACGCCGGCGCCGGGAAACAGGATCGCCACAGGGGCCGTGCCGAGGCGCGCGGCGACGCTAGCCGCGTTCTCGCCTGGCTTGGCCACCACCGAACCTTGGCCGAGGAAGATGACATGGTCGGGATAGAGGCTGCCGGCCTCCGCCATGCGGCGGCTTTGCGCATCGAGCGCAACTGCGTGGGCTTCCAGATCCACCGGCAGCCGGTAGGCGCTGTCGGCGGCAAGCGCTGTCAGGGCCGCGATGTCGGGCGCGGCGGTCGCGCGCGCCGGCCGTGCCAACAGCGAGCGGACGCGATGGAGCAGCCGCTCCGCCTCGGCCACGGTTTGCGCGGCGACGACCAGCCCATGATTGCCAAGGATCAGCACATCGACACCAGGCCGCAGTTTCTCGGCAATGCCGCGGGCGAGCGGCAGACCCGGCCGGCAATAGGGCACATAGGCACATTCGACGCCGCCGAGCCGCCTGGCGACCTCGGCCTCGCCGTCGGCCTGCACGGCAAGCGAAATCGTGTCGACGCAGTGGACATGCAGAACCACACGTTGCGGCATCAAGGCATGCACCGTGGTTTCGATCGAGGGGCGCAGGCCGCGCGGATTGAGTTCGTCGATGGCGAAGGCCTGCGGCTTGTCGGCGGCGGGATCGCGCTCTTCGACCGCCTTGAGCAGCGGCGCCATCGCCACCGGAACCATGATGTCGTCGCTGAGTGCATCCTTCAGCCAGGTGCCGGAGGCCTTGATCCACAGCGTGTCGCCGGCCTTGAGCGACGTGTTGCCGCCCGCCGCCTGGGTCATATGCGGGTTGAGCCCGATACGGGCTGAAAGCGTCCGCAAGGCCGCCAGTTCCTGCGCGTCAGCTTGGGTTGCCATGGCGCCTTTCCTTCAACGCTTGCCCGGGATCCGCCGCCGGGTGTTGGCGCTGATATCGCAGATGCGAGCGACTTACGTCAACAGTGATCTACTATCATCAAAACCAGCTTGCAATCTGACTAATGTTGAGTAAGTTGCACCAATTGCCGTGGAAAATGGCATTGGGAGGAAAAGAGTTGAGCGACTCCGGCCGCCAGCGTCAGATCGTCGAACTGCTGCGGGACCGCCCGTTCGCCTCGGTGCGCGAGCTGCAGGAGCGGCTTGGCGTTTCGGCGGCGACGGTCAGGCGCGACATCGACCGGATCGACGAGGCCGGCGAGGCGCGCAAGGTCTATGGCGGGATTTCCGCGCTCGACGGCGCATCGCATGCGGGTGTTGCCTATGCCCGGCCCTATGACGAGAACCGTGACCTCGCAGTCGAGGCCAAGCGGCAGATCGCGGCCATCGCGGCGACCATGGTGCGCGACGGCGACGCGGTCATCGTCCATGGCGGCTCGACCTGCTTCCATCTCGGCGTCAAGCTCGCCGAGCGCAACATCCGCCTCTACACCAATTCGATGCCGCTCGCGGCCTATCTGAGCGACCATGGCCATTGCAGCCTGACCGTTGCCGGCGGCGAGCTGCATCGCGAACCCGGCATCATCCATTCGTCGGTCCAGGCGACGCCCTTCTACGCGTCGAAATTCTTTCTCGGCGCGCAAGGCCTCAACCAGGAAGGCGTGCTGGAATCGCATCCGCTGCTGGTGCGCTCCATTGTCGATCTCAGCCTGTGCGCCGACCAGATCGTGGTGCTGGCCGACAGCCGAAAACTGTCGATCCACGCGCGCAATGTCGCTCTGCCGCTGTCGCGCATCGGCACGCTGATCACCGATGACGGTCTTTCGGATGCCGATGCGCGCATGCTGGAGGATGCCGGCGTCATGGTGCGGATCGCGTCCACCACGGGAGCCGTCCCGTGAAAGTGGCGGTGCTCGATTTTGGCAAGACCAATTCGAAGCTGTTCGTCTTCGGCCAGGATGGACGCATCCTCGACGAGCGCCGGACCCAGCCGAAATGGATGCGCCAGGACGGCTTCAGCGTGCTCGACGAGGCCGCCCTCCATGACTGGGCGCTCGCTGCCGTCACGGACGCGGTCGAAAACCATGGCGTGGAAGGGGTGATGGTGTCGGGCCATGGCTGCACCTTCGCCCTCGTGGACGACGCGGCGCTGACGCATCCGATCCTCGACTACGAACAGGAGCCGCCGGCCGAAATCGCTGCCCGGATCGATCGCCGCATTCCGGATTTTGCCGAGACGTTCTCGCCCCGCCTGCCGCTCGGCTTCAACTATGGCCGTCACATGCTGTGGCTGCAGGACGTCGATGCCGATGCGTTCGCGGCGGCGAAATCGATCCTCGGCTACCCCCAGTTCTGGAGCTGGCGCCTCGGTGGCAGGCCGGTCTCGGAGGTATCCTATCTCGGTTGTCATTCGCATTTGTGGGCGCCGCGCAAACGGGACTTTTCCTCATTGGTCGATGCCGAGGGCTGGCGCCGCCAGATGCCGGCCTTCGCGCGCGCCGGCGCGGTCATCGGCGAGCGGCGTCTTGGCCGAGCGGCACGGCCAATCGCCATCCACAATGGCGTCCACGACTCGAATGCGGCGCTCCATGCCTATCGCCGCCAGGAGCTTGGCCCGCTGACCGTGGTGTCGACCGGCACCTGGGTCGTCGTGCTCAATCCCGACTGCCCGCTGGACGTTCTCGACCGTGACCGCGACATGCTGGTCAATGTCGATGTCGACGGCGGCCCGGTGCCGACCATCCGCTTCATGGGCGGGCGCGAATTCGCCGCCATCAGCGGCGACTGGCAAGGCGCGATCCCGCATGGCTCGATCCAGCAAGCGATCGATGCCGGCATCATGGCGCTGCCGAGCTTCGCGCCGGGCGGGCCGATGCCGGACCATCCCGGCCGCCTGGTCGGGCGCACGCCCGATGCCGCAGAACGCGCCGCGGCGGCGCTGCTCTATGTGGCGCTGATGGTCGATCTCTGCCTTGACCTCATCCATTCTCAAGGCACCGTCATCGTCGATGGCGGGCTGAACGCTGGCGGCCTGCTTGCCGGAGTGTTGGCTGAGCTGCGTCCCGGCCAGGCCTTCCTGCAGGGCGCCACGCTGGAGGGCAGCGCCACGGGCGCGGCAGCACTTGCCTTCGAGGGCGTCGGACGCGACTTCGCCGCCGAGGCGCCGGAGCCGGTGCATGCGGCACGCTTCGCCGGCCTTGCCGGCTATCGCGACGCCTGGCGCGATCGCGTTGGCGGGCGGGGCGACGCCATCAAGGCGGCGGGTGGTGCACGATGAGCGCGGCGGCACAAAAGCGGGCAAGCGGCCATCCGGTGCTGGAGATGCGGCACATCTCCAAGACCTTCGGCGCGATCCGCGCCTTGCAGGATGTTTCGCTCACCGTCCAAGCCGGCGAGCTGCATGCTCTGATGGGTGAGAACGGCGCCGGCAAGTCGACGCTGATGAAGGTGCTGTCGGGCGCCTATCGGCCGGATGCCGGCGGCGAGATCCTGATCGATGGTGTGCCCGCCGCGACCGGCGATCCGATCAAGGCTCGCGCCGCTGGCATCGCGGTGATCTATCAGGAGCTGTCTCTGGCGCCCAATCTGACGGTGGCGCAGAACATCTTCCTCGGCAACGAGCCGCGGCGCTTCGGCATTGTCGACCGCGATCAGTGCAACCGGCGGGCGAACGAAATCATCGCGCGGCTCGGCGTCTCCTTCTCGGCGCGTGCGCTGGTCTCCAGCCTGTCGCTCGGCGAGCGCCAGCTGGTCGAGATCGCCCGCGCGCTGTCGACCAATGCGCGCATCATCGTCATGGACGAGCCGACGACGTCGCTGACGTCGCGCGAGACCGACAGCCTGTTCGAGGTGATCGCGACGCTGAAGGCGCATGGCATCGCCATCATCTACATCAGCCATCGCATGGAAGAGGTCTACCAGCTCGCCGACCGTGTCAGCGTGCTGCGCGACAGCGGCTATGTCGGCACACTGGAGCGCGCCGACCTCAACGCCTCGCGGCTGGTGTCGATGATGGTCGGCCGCGATCTCTCCGCCTTTTACAAGAAGGATCATCGTCCGCCGGACGCGAAGCGCGCCATCGCACTCTCGGTGCGCGGCATGTCCGACGGACGTCTGCTGAAGAACTGCTCGTTCGACCTGCACAAGGGCGAGGTGCTGGCTCTGGCAGGTCTTGTCGGCTCCGGCCGCACCGAGCTCGCCCGGCTGATCTTCGGCGCCGACAGGCGCAGCGCCGGCACGCTGGAACTCGACGGCAAACCGATCTCAATCGGCTCGCCGCGCGAAGCGCTCGACGCCGGCATCGCCTACCTAACCGAGGACCGCAAGGAACTCGGCTTGTTCCTCGACATGTCGATTTCCGACAACATCAGCATGGGCGTGCTGGCCAGGGACGCGCGGACCGGCGGATTGCGCGACTTCGGCGCCGCCGACAGGCGCGCGGCTAAAGCCATCGCGGACCTGTCGATCCGCACCCGCTCGGCGCAGGCCAATGCCGGCTCGCTGTCGGGCGGCAACCAGCAGAAAGTGCTGCTCGCCCGCCTGCTGGAGACCGAGCCGAAGGTCGTCATCCTTGACGAGCCGACGCGCGGCGTCGATGTCGGCGCCAAGTCGGAAATCTACCGGCTGATCGACAACCTCGCCAACCGGGGCATCGCCATCCTGATGATCTCCAGCGAATTGCCCGAGGTGATCGGCGTCGCCGACCGCGTGCTGGTGATGCGCGACGGCTCCATAGCAGGCGAGGTGACGGCATCCGGAGGCGAGCCGCTGCGCCAGGAGGCGATCATGGAACTTGCGACGGGAGCGGCCCAGGAATGACCGACAGAACGACGACGAGCGTGGATCAGGCGGCGGTCAGGAGCCGGCGGCTGCGCACAACCTTCGCGGCGCTCGGCATGCTGCCGGTGCTGGTGCTGCTGGCGGCCGGCTTCCAGTTCATCAATCCCCGCTTCCTCACCGAGACCAATCTGCTCATCGTCACGCAGCAATCGTCGATCAACATCGTGCTTGCCGCCGGCATGACCTTCGTCATCCTGACCGGCGGCATCGACCTGTCGGTCGGCTCCATCCTCGCCGCGTCGGCGATGGTGGCGGTGCTGGTGTCGTTGGTGCCTGACTGGGGTCTGCTCGGCGTGCCGGCGGCCATCCTCGTCGGCCTCGGCTTCGGGCTCGTGAACGGGCTGCTCGTCGCCTATATCAGGCTGCCGCCGTTCATCGTCACGCTGGGTTCGCTGACGGCCGTGCGCGGCATCGCCCGCCTGCTCGGGCAGGACACGACGGTGTTCAACTCGGACCTGCCTTTCGACTTCATCGGCAATGGCTCGCTGTTCGGCATTCCCTGGCTGGTCGTCATCGCGCTGTCGGTCGTCGTGCTGTCCTGGCTGGTGCTCAAGCGCACCGTGCTCGGCACCTGGATCTATGCCGTCGGCGGCAATGCCGAGGCGGCGCGGCTGACCGGCATCAAGGTGCCGCTGGTGCTGCTCTTCGTCTATGGCGTGTCCGGCCTGCTCGCCGGGCTCGGTGGCGCCATGTCGGCGGCAAGGCTTTACGCCGCCAACGGCCTGCAGCTCGGCCAGTCCTACGAGCTCGACGCCATCGCCGCCGTCATCCTTGGCGGCACCAGCTTCGTCGGCGGCGTCGGCTCGATCTGGGGCACGCTGATCGGCGGCCTGATCATCGCGGTGCTCTCCAACGGGCTCATCTTGGCCGGTGTCTCGGACATCTGGCAGTACATCATCAAGGGATTGGTCATCATCGTGGCGGTCGCCCTCGACCGCTACCGGCTCCAGGCAGGGGCGAGAACGTGAGTGACCTGGTCGCCGGCATCAAAGACCGGCTTGTGTAACGCACCGTGAGAGGCTCGGTGCATCAGGAGGAAGTAAGCGTAATGAAGACCATCGCCAAACTGCTCTGCGGCGCCGCGTTCGCGGCCGCCGCCATCGCGCCGGCATCGGCCAAGGACCTCAACAAGGTCGGCATCTCGGTCGGCCTGCTCGGCAACCCCTTCTTCGTCGCCACCATCAAGGGCATCGAGGACGCGGCCAAGAAGATCAACCCGAAGGTCGAGGTGACGTCGGTATCGGCCGACTATGATCTCAACAAGCAGGTCTCGCAGGTCGATTCCTTCATTGCCGCGGGCGTCGACGTGATCATGCTCAACGCGGTGGACGCCAAGGCGATCGCGCCGGCGGTGAAGAAGGCACAGGCCGCCGGCATCATCGTCGCCGCCTTCGACGTTTCGGCGCCGGGCGCCGACGTCACCGTGATGACCAACAACGTCAAGGCCGGCGAGGAAGCCTGCCAGTACCTGGTCGATCATACCGGCGGCAAGGGCGACTACGTCATCCTCAACGGTCCGGCATCGTCGTCGATCCTGGAGCGGGTAAAGGGCTGCAAGAACGTGCTCTCGCAGCATGCCGACATCAAGATCCTGTCCGACGACCAGAACGCCGAAGGTTCGCGCGACGGCGGCCTGAAAGTGTTCCAGTCGCTGCTCACCCGCTTCGACAAGATCGACGCGGTGTTCGCCATCAACGATCCGACGGCGATCGGCGCCCAGCTTGCCGCCAAGCAGCTCAACCGCTCGGAATTCATCTTCACCGCGGTCGACGGCGCGCCCGATATCGAAAAGGAGCTCTCGTCCGGCTCCTCGATGATCAAGGCCTCGGCCTCGCAGGATCCCTATGTGATGGCCGGCCAGTCGCTGACGATGGCGGCCGAGCTGCTTGCCGGCAAGAAGCCGGCTGAGGCCACAGTGCTTCTCGATCCGAAGCTGATCACAGCCGAGAACCTGAAGGACTACAAGGGCTGGACCGCGGCCCGCTGATCACTCCAACAGGCGCGGCCGGACTTGTCCGGCCGCGCCTTTCTTCATCACCGCGAACCGGAGACGATCATGGCGCGCATCGGAATCCATTCTTTCGTCTGGTCGGCAAGCTCGGCACAGAGCGAGCTTGAACGCACGCTGGCCAACACCAGGGAGGCCGGCTTCGATCTGATCGAGTTCTCCTATCTCGACCCGGCCAATGTCGACATTGGTGGGCTTGCCAAACGCATCGCCGATCTCGGCCTCGGCGTGGCGATCAGCATCGGATTGCCTGGTGGCGGTGACATATCGAGCGCCGACAAGGCGGTCGCCGCGCGGGGCGTCGAGATCCTCAACGAGACCATCGCGCTGACGCGCGATCTAGGCGGCCGCAAGGTCGCCGGCATCCTGTCGGCAAGCCATGGCCTGCAGGTCGAAGCGCCGACGCGCGACCAGTGGACCCGCAGCGCCGCAACGCTGGCCAAGGTCGCCGAGACGGCGAAGGCGGCCGGCGTCACGCTCAATCTCGAAATCGTCAACCGCTTCGAAAGCAACCTGCTCAACACCGCCGCGCAAGGTCTCGCCTTCATCGAGGATACCGGCTCGGACAACATCTTCCTGCATCTCGACACGTTCCACATGAACATCGAGGAAGCCGATGTCGGGCTGGCCATCCGCAACGCCGCGGGCAAGATCGGCTATGTCCATATCGGCGAGAGCCATCGCGGCTTCCTCGGCACCGGCAATATCGATTTTGCAGCGATATTCGATGCGCTGACCGCCATCGGCTATGCGGACGATCTCAGCTTCGAATCCTTCTCGTCGGAGATCGTCGACGAGAACCTGTCGAAGAAGACCGCCATCTGGCGCAATCTGTGGACCGACAATATGGCGCTCGCCAAGCACGCGCGCGCTTTCATCGGCCTCGGGCTGGAGACGGCGCGGCGCAAGGCGGAACTGGTCTCGGCCCGTCACAAGGCGTAGGGCGGCCGCGGGCGGCAGGCCCCCCGCAGGCGTGATGCCTGGATGCGTAAACGCTTTTCGTTCCCGGGGTGCATGCATTGCCCCGGTCCCATGCATCGGCTATCCGACCTCCGCGACACATGAAGCAGAAGGAACCCGGCATGACGAACAAGACGATCCTCAAATTCGGCCCCGTCGAACACGCGGAAGCCGGCGACCTGCCTGGCTGGGTCGTGGTCGAAGGCCACCCGACCATGCAAACCGCTGTCCAGCACACGACGGAGGACGGCAAGGTGATGTCGGGAACCTGGCGGGCGTCGCCCGGCACCTATCACGCGACCTACACCGACTATGAGTTCGTGCACATGATCGCCGGCCGCATCATCATCACCCCCGACGGCGGCACACCGGTCGAAGTCGGCCCCGGCGACGCTTTCGTGGTGGAAGCCGATTTCAAGGGAACCTGGAAGATCATCGAGCCGGTGACCAAGCATTTCGTCGTCCGGGTGGCCTGAGCCGGCCGCCTCGGTTGTGCCAAGCTGGCAGGTCGGCAATGGGCCGACCTGCAAGTGGCGGGGACCATGCGGTTCGATTTACAACGCCGTGGCTTTATTTGTATCTGATCTGCTGATACATAACCCGTGTGACCAGTGCGGGGCCATATGTCGAATGAAATCATGGTTGTCGATCCGCTTGAGCGGCTCGACTTGTTGAAGAGCCTGGCGAGCGAGGTTCGGGTCCGGATTCTCGAACTGCTGCACCGCAAGGGGCCGAAAAACGTCAATCAGGTGGCCGAAGAACTGGGTCTTCCGCAATCGACGATTTCGGCAAACATCCAGGTTCTTGTCGATGTCGGTTTGATCGAGACGAAATCACAGAAGGCGCGCAAGGGAAGCCAGAAGGTCTGCTATTCGACCTTCTCCGAGCTGGTTGTCGTCTTCAAGGACCGCACCCCGGCGCAGGATCTCGGCGTCATAGAAGTGGCGATGCCGCTTGGGCTCTATACAAGATGCGAAGTTTCCGCTCCCTGCGGCCTGTGTTCAAAGGACGGCGTCATCGGACTTCTCGATGTGCCCGACACCTTCCTTGATCCCGACCGTATGCGGGCCGGGCTGCTGTGGTTCACGCGCGGCTTCGTCGAATACCAGTTTCCCAACAATGCGACGCTTGCCAATGCCAAAGTTGGCGGGCTGGAGCTGGCGATGGAGCTTTCGTCCGAGGTGCCGGGCACATCGAAGGATTGGCCGTCGGACATCACGGTCGCGATCAACGGACACGAGATAGATACCTGGACGGCGCCGGCCGACTATGGCGACAAGCGCGGCAAGCATACGCCCGGCTGGTGGAAGCTGGCCGGATCACAGTATGGCGACCTCGCACACTGGCGCGTCACGAACAACGGCACCTATCGCAACAACACCAAGGTTTCCAAATGCTCGCTGGCTGATCTGGAGCTCGAGCGGCACCGCTCGATCCGGATACGAATCGGCGTGAAGGATGATGCCCGTCACCCCGGCGGCATAAACATCTTCGGCAGCGGCTTCGGCAATTACAGCAACGACATCGTCCTGCGCCTGCTGAAGGCCTGAGAGCATATTTGGCCCTTGACGGGCGGACGAACTCGACCCTTAACTGATCCACGACACGGATATAGATCAGAAAGTCGGATTGATAATCCGCAGTGGGAGGGATCATGAAGGCCAGAGTCACGGCGAACGCGGCCTATGCCGTCGCGGATATCGACAAACGCCTTTACGGCTCGTTTCTCGAGCATCTTGGCCGGGCGGTCTACACGGGCATCTACGAGCCCGGACACCCGCAAGCGGACGCGGAGGGGATGCGCAAGGACGTGATCGAGCTGGTGCGTGCGCTCGACACTCCGATTTGCCGCTACCCAGGGGGCAACTTCGTGTCCGCCTATAATTGGGAAGACGGCATAGGCCCAAAGGAGAACCGCCCGCGGCGGCTCGATCTTGCGTGGCGCACCACGGAGCCGAACCTGGTGGGCATCCACGAATTCGCCGACTGGGCCGAAAAAGCCGGCACGGAGATGATGCTTGCCGTCAATCTCGGATCCCGCGGCCTCGACGAGGCGCGGGCCTTCGTTGAATACGTCAACCACCCGGGCGGCAGCTACTGGTCCGACCTCAGGGCCAAGAACGGACGCGCGCAACCCTGGAACTGCCGCCTCTGGTGTCTCGGCAATGAAATGGACGGCCCCTGGCAGGTCGGCCACAAATCGGCGAGCGAATACGGCCATCTCGCCAACGAGACCGCCAAGGCCCTGCGCGGCCTCGACCCGACGGTGGAACTGGTCGTCTGCGGCTCGTCGCATTCCAATATGCCGACCTATCCGCAGTGGGAAGCGACCGTGCTGGAGGCGACCTACGATCAGGTCGACTACATCTCTCTCCACATGTATTTCGAGAACTACGAGAAGAATACGGCCGAATATCTCGCTCTTCCGGCCAAGCTCGACCGGTACATTGGCACGGTCGCGGGGATCATCGACTACGTGAAGGCCAAGACCCGCTCGAAGCGGGACGTGAAGATCTCCTTCGACGAGTGGAACGTATGGTACCATCAGCGCAAGCAGGACGCCGCGCGCATGCGCAGCTGGGACTGGCCGGAAGCTCCCAGGCTTCTGGAGGATATCTACAATTTCGAGGACGTGCTGCAGGTCGGCTGCATCCTCAACACCTTCATCCGCCGGTCGGATGTTGTTCGCATCGCCTGCATTGCGCAGCTGGTGAACGTTATCGCGCCGATCATGACCGATCCCGGCGGCAGCGCCTGGAGGCAGACGATCTACTGGCCTTTCATGCTGGCCTCCAGGCACGGCCGCGGCACCGCGCTGCAGCTCGCGGTCGAGGTCCCTACCTATGACGCGGCCGCGGCCGACAAGGTGCCATGGCTCGACATAGCAGGCGTGCACGATTCGAACGCCGGCACGCTGACCTTCTTCGCAATCAACCGGCATGGGTCCGAGACGATAGAGGCCGAAATCGCCCTCGAGCGGTTCGCCGCCAAGTCCATCGAGCATACGATCATCCGTCATGACGATCTCGAGGCCTGCAACACGAAGGAGGCGCCGGACAACGTATCACCGGTCAAAGGCAATGGGGCAACGCTCAGCAGCAAGGGAATGACGCTGAACTTGCCGCCGCACTCCTATTCGATGGTGCGCGTGACGCTCTGAGTTAATATCCGACCATCAGATACATACCGTAAAATCCGTTGCAGGCGGATTGGTTTGGTGTAGCATTGAAACGTTCAAGGCGGATCTAACCGCCGTACTCGGGAGGAAGCTGAGATGAACTTTCGCAGGATGATGGCCATAGCGGTGGTTGCGGCCGGAGGAATTTGGGCCGTCGCGGCCCAGGCCGAAGAAACCGTCATGTGGTGGGATTTCCTCGGCGGCGGCGACGGTGTGCGCATGAAGCAGATGATCGCCGACTTCAACACCGCTCACGCCGGCAAGATCAAGATCGACGCCACGACGCTGGAGTGGGGCACGCCCTTCTACGCGAAGGTGCAGACCTCGGCGGCGGTCGGTGAGGCGCCAGACGTCATGACCTACCACGCCAGCCGCATCCCCCTGGCGGTGAGCCAGGACATTCTACAAGAAATCACCGCCGACGACATGAGCAAGATGGGCCTCTCGGCCTCGGACTTCGCCGAGACGACGATGGGCGCCGTGACGGTCGACGGCAAGCAATACGCAGTGCCGCTCGATACCCATCCGATCGTCCTGTATTACAATCGCGCCCTTCTGAAGAAGGCAGGCGTGCTCGGCGACGACGGCCGTCCCATGGGCATGAAAAACAAGGAGGAATTCACCGCGACACTGCAGAAGCTGAAGGATGCCGGCGTCGAGTTCCCGCTGGGCAGCGTCACCGCCGACGGCAACTTCATGTACCGCACCATTTACTCGCTGGTGTGCCAGCAAGGCGGCGAGCTTCTGACGGGCAACGAGTTCCTCGCCGGCGACAACGGCAAGAAGCTGGCGAACGCATTGACAGTCCTGCAAGGGTGGACGAAGGCCGGGCTGCAGTCGACCTACACGGACTATCCCGCAACCGTCGCCCTGTTCACCTCGGGCAAGGCCGCAATGATGATCAACGGCGTCTGGGAAGTTCCCACGATGACCGACCTCGCCAAGCAAGGCAAGCTGTTCGACTGGGGCGCCGTCGAGATCCCGGTGATCTTCGACAAGCCATGCACGTATGCGGACAGCCATTCGTTCGCAATCCCGAAGAACAAGGGCAAGGAGATCAGCCCGCAAAAGCGTGCCGCCGTTCTCGAGGTGATCTCATGGATGGACAAGCACTCGCTGTTCTGGGCGACGGCAGGCCACATCCCGGCGTACAAGCCAGTCACCGAGACGGCCGAATACAAGGCAATGCAGCCCAATGCGACCTACTCGACGCTGACGGCCAACATGATCTTCGATCCGAAGTCGACCAAGGCCGGTGTCGCCGGGCCGATCTTCGACATCATGTCCAATTATTTCGTGCCGACCCTCAACGGCGAGATGGACCCAGGCGAGGCGGTGAAATCCATCAAGGAAGAGCTGAACAGCATGTAGGGCTCAAAGGCTGGGACCGCCCGCCCAGGGCGGCCCCAGCCGTGTTCGAGGAAGAGCCATGCTTCGCAACTCCCGCACTGAACGTCTTGTCGCGCTGGTGCTGGTCGCTCCCTTCCTGGCGATCTACCTGCTGGCGTTCGTCTATCCGACGGTCCAGATGTTTCGCATCTCCTTCACCGATGCGCCGCTGATCGGCACGGGGCGGTGGGTCGGTCTCGACAACTACCTGCGGCTCGACAACGACCCGATGTTCCGGCGCGCGCTCTGGAATACCGCCTACTTCGTGGTGATGACGGTCGTCCCCGGGACACTCATCGCCCTGCTGATCGCGCTTGGCGTTTCACGTCTCAAGGGCCGGTTCCAGGCGATCGTGCTGGCGCTGTTCTTCCTGCCCTACATACTGCCGGTGTCCGTCGTCTATCTGATCTGGGACTGGACGCTGAATTTCCAGTTCGGGATCGCGATGCATGTGCTGGACTGGCTGGGAATCCCGCGCGTGCCGGTCTTCAAGTCGCGCGTCTGGTTCTTGCCTGCGGTGGCCGGGGTGACGATCTGGTGGACCGCGGGCTTCTCGATCCTCCTCTTCCTCGCCGGATTGCGGTCCATACCAATGGAGATCTACGAAGCCGCCGCACTCGACAACTCGACGCGATGGACGACCTTCCGGCGTATCACCTGGCCCCTGCTGTGGCCGATCACCTCGCTGGTATTCACCATTCAGCTCATCCTGCAGCTCAAGATCTTCGATCAGGTCTATCTGTTCTCGATAGGCGGCCGGCCGAACGACAATATGGTGCTTGTCTACTACGTCTTCCAGAAGGCCTTCCAGCAGAACCAGGGAGGCAGGGCGGCGGCTGTCGCCGTCACCCTCTTCGTGCTCGTGGTGGTCGTCTCGGTCCTGCAATTCCAACTGCTCCGGTTTGCCGAAAGGCGGCGCCGATGAACGCCATGGCAGCGAAACGCTGGAACGTCTGGGGCGGGATTATCACGGCGCTGACGCTCGTCTGGGCCATCCTGTGGGCGTTCCCGCTCTATTGGGGCGTGATCTCATCGCTCAAACCGGACGACGAGGTCATCCGGCCTTACATCGAACTCTGGCCCGAGACGCCGACGCTGGAGAACTACATTGACGCCCTGACCACCACCCAGATCGGCGCCTGGTACGTCAATTCGGTGGCGGTCGCGGTCGGCGTGACGATCATCACCATCTTCATCTCGATGCTGTGCGGCTACGCGATCTCGCAGTTGCGGTTCCCGGGGCGGATCGCGCTGTGGTATTTGATCCTCGCCTCCTTCATGGTGCCGACTTCGGCGCTGATCATCAATCATTTCGTGCTGGTCGCCAACCTTGGCCTGCTCAACAGCTGGGCCGGGATCATGTTGCCGCAGCTCATCCACCCCGTCATCATCATCGTGTACAAGCAGTTCTTCGACCAGGTTCCGAAGGACTTCCGCGAGGCCGCGGTCATGGACAATGCGTCTGAATTCGGGATCCTCTTCAAGATCTACATGCCGATGAACTGGGGGGTAACGACGGCGCTGTCGATCGTCTGCTTCATCTGGACGTGGAATGCGTTCTTATGGCCGTTCCTCTCGGTGACCCGCACCGAGATGATGACGATCACCGTCGGCATCACGCAGGTCAATGACGCCTTCGGTGTCTACTACGCGCGCCAGCTGTCGGCAGCCGTACTGGCCGGCCTTCCGGTGGCACTGGCCTACCTCTTCTTCCAGCGCCGGGTAACCGAAGCGATAACGCTCTCGGCAGGCATCAAGGGCTAAAGCGCGTCGCGTGGAACCGGATTTAGGCTCGGCAGGTTCAGGCCCCGTCAGCGCCCGCGTGCCAGGCCGATCCGTCCGCGGCGAAGAGATGCAAGGCCGTGGTGTCGAGCTTCAGCCGAACGGCGTCGCCCGGTTTGACGCTCGAAAGCCCACGGTCCTGTGCCGTGACCTGCGTCCCATCCGCAAGCCGCGCATAGACCAGCGTTCGCTCGCCAAGGCGCTCGACGACGGTGGCCGTGGCCGATGTTTCACCGCCTTCGGCGACGACAGTCAGCGATTCCGGCCGCACCCCGAGTTCGTGCCAGTCCATGTTGACCTGCGCGCTGGGAAGTTCGACCAGCGATCCGTCGGTCAAGCGCGCATTGAGCCTGTCGCCCGAGCCCGAAACCGTGACAGGCAGAATGTTCATCGCCGGAGACCCGACGAAGGTCGCGACGAATCGCGACGCCGGACGTGCATAGACATCGACGGGTCTGCCCATCTGCTCTATCCGGCAATTGTTGAGGATGACAATGCGGTCGGCGAGCGTCATCGCTTCCACCTGGTCGTGGGTGACGTAGATCATCGTCGACTTCAAACGCTGATGCAGTTCGGCAAGCTCGACGCGCGTGCGGGCTCTAAGCGCCGCGTCCAGATTGGAGAGCGGCTCGTCGAACAGGAATGCCTTGGGCTCCTTGACGATCGCACGCCCGATGGCCACGCGCTGGCGCTGCCCGCCAGAGAGCTGCGACGGCCGCCGCTGAAGCAGCGCTTCGATCTCCAGGATACGCGCAGCCTCACCGATCCGATGGCGTATGACATCCGGCGCGACCCGAATGTTCCTCAGCCCAAAGGCCATGTTCTCCGCGACCGTCATATGCGGGTAAAGCGCATAGTTCTGGAAGACCATTGCAACGTTGCGCCTGCCCGGCGCAAGGTTCTCCGAGCGCACCCCGTCGATCGTCAGCGTGCCTTCGTCAATGCTTTCGAGGCCGGCGATCATCCGCAGCAGCGTCGTCTTGCCGGAACCGGACGGACCGAGAAACACGACCAGCTCTCCTGGCTGAATGTCCAAGCTCACGTCGCGGATCACCTCGACTGTGCCAAAGTGCTTTGATACGCCCGAAAGCGCGATTCCGGCCATGCCTGCGATCCTTCTTTCCTACATAATTTCGGATAAATACCCGATGTCAAGGAACTATGGGCGCCGAGTCGATCAGGCGGCCCAAACGCCGCATTGACCTGGCCAGGCATCGGCAGTCTTCTAGGATTGCCCTTGGGTGTTCAACGACTGGTCGAGGAAACGAAAGATGCATCGGCGAGGTTTTCTGGCGGCAGGTCTTGCGACGGTTCTTGTGAGCAAGCGTGCCGTAGCGCAGATGAAGATGGACGACATGCCCGGCATGGATATGGGCGGTCACTCAGGTCACGATATGGCCGCCGTGCCGCAAGGCACGGTGGTTCTGCCCGAGGGCGAGGCGCTACGCGAATTGCCCCTGCTGGCGAACCAAGCCAGCAGGCCGGGCCTGTTCAAGGCGACGCTGACGGCCGGGTCCGCCACGGCACGTTTTGCGGAGGGATTGGACACGCCGATCCTCGCTTATAACGGCACCAGCCCCGGACCGCTGATCGAGGCAGTCGAGGGCGACCGCGTCGAGATCACCTTCGCCAACCGGATCGCGAACGAGGCAAGCACCATTCATTGGCACGGCATGCCGGTGCCGGCCGATCAGGACGGCAACCCGATGGACCCGGTCGTCGCCGGCACCGACCGCACCTACAGTTTCGATCTGCCGGAAGGCAGCGCCGGCTCCTATTGGTATCACCCGCATCCGCACGGCAAGACCGCCGAGCAGGTCTACCGCGGCCTTGCCGGCGCGTTCGTGGTCAAGCCGAAGGCCGATCCGATCCCGGCCGCCTATGGCGATACCGTGCTGGTGTTCACCGACCTGCGCCTTGCGGCCGATGGCAGCTTGCCCGACAACACGATGACGGACCTGATGAACGGGCGCGTCGGCGACCATGTGCTGGTCAACGGCCAGAAGAATCCCACACTGACGGTGCCCTTTCGTGCGAAGCGGCGCTTCCGGCTTTACAATGCGACCAACGCGCGCTTTCTGCGGCTCTCCTTTGACGGCGCGGCGATGACAATCATCGGAACCGACGGCGGTCTGCTGGAGATCCCGGTCGCGGCCGGCGACATCCTGCTCAGCCCGGCGGAACGGCTCGAACTGGTCGTCTCTTTCAACAAGCCCGGCGCGGCCGCGCTTACCACGCAAGATTATGACCGCGGCTGGATGGGTCCCGGGCGACCAGCCGATGCCGGACTGACGTTGCTGACGGTCAATGTCTCGCAGACCGAGGCGGACCCAGTTCCGCCAATTCCCGACAGGCTGCGGCCGATCGCGCAACTCGGCGCTCCGGCTGTCAGCCGCCGGTTCGTCTTCACCGAAACCATGGCCATGAACGCCGGCGGCATGGAGATGGGCTTCCTCATCAACGGCGCCGCTTTCGACATGAAGCGCATCGACGTGGTCGCCAAGGCCGGTCAGGTCGAACTCTGGGAGATCGTCAACGAGGCGGACATGGATCATCCATTCCATGTGCATGGGACGCAGTTCCAGGTGATCGAACACGAACGCGGCGGCAACGTATCAAAGCCGGCCTATCGCGCCTGGAAAGACACCGTCAATGTCGCGCGCGGGGAGACGGTAAGGCTGCTGCTGCGGCAGGACCGGCCGGGGCCGAGGATGTATCACTGCCATATCCTCGAGCATGAGCAGCTCGGCATGATGGGCGTAGTCGACGTGCAGGCATAGTCCGGCGTGGCGGCGCTCTATGGCGCACTGTTCCTCAGCGCCTTCCTCGCCGCAACCGTCCTGCCGGTTTCGTCGGAGGCGGTGCTCGCCGGCCTTGTCGTCTCGGGCCGCGGTGACCCCTGGCTGCTCCTTATGGTGGCAACGATCGGCAACACGCTCGGCTCCGTGTTGAACTGGGTTCTGGGGCGTGGCATTGACGGGCTGCGCAACAGGCGCTGGTTTCCGGTCACCGCCGATCGCTACGAGCAGGCGTCTCGAACGTTCCGGCGCTTTGGCGAATGGACACTTTTGTTTGCCTGGCTGCCGGATGTCGGAGATGCTCTCACCCTTGCCGCGGGCGCTGCGCGTACGAACCTCGGTGTGTTCGTCGCTCTTGTCGCGACGGGCAAGGCTGCACGCTATGCGGTGATCGTCGCGGCAGGGTTGTAGGCGACGGCGTGAGCCATCTCCACATCATCGACCGCAAGCAGCATTGTCATCCGCGCGAGGCCGTTTTCGGCCGGCCGAAGACCATGCTTCGCATGACGCCATCGCGCAACAGCCCCAAATGCACCGTGGCAGCCAGGACGTGAATGCCGACAAGTCCAAGCATTATCCAGACCAGCTTCTGATGCACGAACGCGAAACCCCTTGCCGACAGCGCGCCAACCGATGGCGCCAGCGGCACGGGCAAGGTTCCAAAAAGCCGTGCGGGGGGCATGAAAGGCATTGGCCGGTAGCCCAGCCATCCCGTTATCAGGACGGCGAGGATGGTGACGTAGAGTAACATGTGGAAGAAAGCCGTCGCGAACCGCACGAACCGTGAGGTTGGCCTGGCCGGGGCCCGGGTGAAGCTGCGCCAGCAAAGCCTGAGGACGATGATGGCCAGGATCGTCGCGCCGATCGACATGTGAAGCGGCAGCCAGTTCATCATCGCCATGCCCGGCCCCCGCATCGGCCCGAAGGCAATAGCGATTTGCGCCGCGAGCGCCGCCACGGTCAGCCAATGCAGCAGACGAATGCCGAAATGCCAATGCAAGCGAGGTTTCCCGCTCACCTTCGCGGCCCGACATCTATCAAGGGGGCGCATGAGGGCGTGATGTCTTCGTCCTCTTCAACGGACCTGATTTCGCAAAGAGGTACAGTACTTCTTCGCCAAGCACTTGAAAATGCATGGTGATCCCGACAGGAATCGAACCTGTGACCTACAGATTAGGAATCTGCCGCTCTATCCTACTGAGCTACGGGACCACGCGGCCCGACACATAACCGCTTCGGACCGTTTCGCCAAGAGGCCGGCCGCATGCAATCGGCCGGCCTCTTGTGCAGTGCTCATCACGCGGCCAGCGCGGTTTCCGCCAGCTTCACCCAGTAGCTCATGCCGTGCGGGATGGCCTCGTCGTTGAAATCGTAGGCCGGGTTGTGAAGACCGGCGGTGTCGCCATTGCCGATGAAGATGAAGGCGCCGGGGCGGGCTTCCAGCATGTAGGAGAAATCCTCGCCGCCCATCACCGGCTGGATGCCGCGGTGGACATGGGCGTCGCCGGCGACATCGGCCGCTATATCGCTGGCAAACACCGTCTCATCGGCATGGTTGAAGGTCACGGGGTAGTTTGCCTGGTAGTCGATCTCGATCTTGGCGCCGAAAGCGGTCGCCAGGCCGTCACAGATGGTGCGGATGCGCTCTTCGGATTTCTTGGCGATCTCCTTGCGCAAGGTGCGCACGGTGCCGGCGATCTCCGCCGATTCCGGGATGATGTTGTAGGCGTCGCCGGCATGGAACTTGGTCACCGACACCACCACGGCCTCGACCGGATCGGTGCTGCGCGAGGCGATCGTCTGCAGCGCGCCGACCAGCTGGCTGGTGATGACGATCGGGTCGATCGTGCCGTGCGGCATCGCGGCGTGACCGCCCTTGCCTTTCACGGTGATGGTGAATTCGGCCGTCGCCGCCATGATGGGGCCAGGACGGATGGCGAACTGGCCGACGGGCAGGCCCGGCATGTTGTGCATTCCGAACACCTTGGAGATGTCGAATCGCTCCATCATGCCGTCCTTGACCATCTCGTTGCCGCCGCCGCCGCCTTCTTCCGCCGGCTGGAAGATCACCGCCACGGAGCCGGCGAAGTTGCGCGTCTCGGCGAGGTATTTCGCGGCACCCAAAAGCATCGCCGTGTGGCCGTCATGGCCGCAGGCGTGCATCTTGCCGGGAACGGTCGAGGCATAGGGCTTGCCGGTGATTTCGTTGAGCGGCAGCGCATCCATGTCGGCGCGCAGGCCGATGGTGGCGCCTTCGCCTTGGCGGCCGCGTATGATGCCGACGACGCCGGTCTTGCCGAGACCGCTGACCACATCGTCGCAGCCGAACTCTTTCAGCTTTTCGGTGACGAAAGCCGCCGTCTTGAAGACATCGAAGTTCAGCTCCGGCGTCTGGTGCAGATGCCGGCGCCAGCCGGCGACTTCGTCCTGCATTTCAGCGGCGCGGTTCAGGATTGGCATGATGGTTCCATTCGTTGTTGGAGCAGCCGGCTTCAGCCTGGTCTTCTGCAATTGTGCCCGGGGTTTTGCAATTGTGCCGGGGCTTTGGAATTGTGATTGTCAGGCACTTTGCCATGTTGGCGTCACATAGGGTAAATAGCACCGCACCGATGTGGTCCGTTTTTGAGGGTCGGACTCATTGTGCTGGCGGTCGCGTAACGAAATCTTACGGAGCCAGGGGCAATCAGGGCAAGAGGCGATTTCGGATTAGATCATGCGGCACAGGCATTTCCTCAAACTATTCTCGGCTGGCGCGATCATGCTGTCGGTCCTGGCCGGACCGGCGCTGGCCAATCCGGTGGTTGTCTTCGATTTGAAGAACGGCCAGATCCTGCAGCACCAGGATGCCTTCAAACGCTGGTATCCGGCCTCGCTGAGCAAGCTGATGACCGCCTATGTGACCTTCCGGGCGATCGCGGCCGGCGAGGTCCAGCTCGATTCGCCGATCAAGGTGACCAAGCACTCGGCCGGTGAGCCGCCAAGCAAGATGGGTTTCAAGCCGGGCTCGGTGATGCGGCTCGACAATGCGCTGAAGATGATGCTGGTCAAATCGGCCAATGACATCGCCATGGCTGTCGGCGAGAATGTCGGCGGCTCGCAGGCCGCCTTCGCCGAAAGGATGAATGCCGAAGCAGCACGGCTCGGCATGAACGGCACCCATTTCGTCAATCCGAACGGCCTCTATTCGCCCGACCAGTACACGACGGCGCGCGACCTCGCCGTGCTGGTGATGGCGATCCGCCGCGAGTTCCCGCAATATGCGCCGTGGTTCTCGATCGAAGGTCTTGCGGTCGGCAAGAAGGCCATTTCGAACTACAATCTGCTGATCGGCCGCTATCCCGGCGCCGACGGCATGAAGACGGGCTTCGTCTGCCCTTCCGGCTTCAACATGATCGGTTCGGCGACGCGCAACGGCCGCACGCTGGTCGCGATTGTGCTGGGCGAGAAGTCGGCGGTCAGCCGCGCCGAAACCGCGGCAAAACTGCTCGACCAGGGGTTTGACACGCCCACGGCCGGTTCGGCCACCGTCGCCACGCTGGCGCCCTATGGCGACACGGTTTCGCCCAACGACATGCATGACGAGGTCTGCAAGAAGAAGACGAAGGAGGAGCAGTCCGAGGCGCCGCCGGCGGCCGCTGCCAAGGACGCGCCGAAATCGCCCTATCAGGAAAAGCTCGACCATGTGCCGACGCTAGTCGCCGTTGGCCTCGGCGGCGCCACCGGCCCGGCGCCGAAGGCGATGCTCGACCAGGGCGGCCAGGAATATGCCGACGTGCCGATCCCGAGCTGGCGGCCCGATCGGCCGGCGCCGACCGGCTCCGGTCCGGCCGTTGCCGGTTCCGCCGCGCAGGGCGACCAGCCGGTCAAGGTCGCGAACTAGAGCATGATCCCGAACAGTGGAATCCGGTTTTCGGAAAAGATCATGCTCAAACAAAGAGACAGAGCCTGATGAATGGGTTCCCGATACCCGTCTCGGTGCTGACCGGCTTCCTCGGCGCCGGCAAGACGACACTGCTCAACCGGCTGTTGAAGGACCCGGCGCTGGCCGACACCGCGGTCATCATCAACGAGTATGGCGAGGTGGCGATCGACCATCTGCTGGTCGAGCAGGCTTCCGACGGCATCATCCAGCTTTCCGACGGCTGCCTGTGCTGCACCGTGCGCGGCGAACTGGTCGATACGCTGGCCGATTTGGTCGACCGGCTGCAGACCGGCCGTATCGTCCGGCTTGCCCGCGTCATCGTCGAGACCACGGGTCTGGCCGACCCGGCGCCGGTGCTGCAGTCGATCATGGCGCATCCTGCGCTCGTCCAGGCTTTCCGGCTCGACGGCGTCATCACCCTGGTCGATGCGGTCAATGGCAATGCCACGCTCGATGCCCATGTCGAGGCGGTCAAGCAGGTCGCCGTCGCCGACCGCATCGTGCTGAGCAAGGCCGACTTGGTGACGGATGCCGGCGATCTCGACACGCTGCGGGCGCGCCTGCGGCAGATCAATCCGGGTGCCGAACTGCTTGATGCCGGCCATTCAACGACCGGCGTGGCGGGGCTGTTTGATTGCGGCCTCTACAATCCCGCCACCAAATCCGCCGATGTGCGCCGCTGGCTCGGCGAGGAAGCGGCGCATGACCACGACCATCACCACGATGGTCATGACCATGATCACAGTCATGGGCATGGCCATCGCCACGATTCCCGCGTGCGCTCCTATTCGCTTGTCCATGACGGTCCGGTGCCGTTTTCAGCGATAGAAATGTTCCTCGACCTGTTGCGTTCGACGCATGGCGAGAAGCTGCTGCGCATGAAGGGCGTGATCGAACTCAGCGAAGATCCGTCACGCCCGCTGGTCATCCACGGCGTGCAGAAGATCCTGCATCCGCCGGCAAGGTTGCCCGCCTGGCCGGACGGCCAGCGCGGCACGCGGCTGGTGCTGATCACACTCGACATGCCGGAAGACTATGTGCGCAGGCTGTTCGCCGCCTTCACCAACCGGCCGTCGATCGACACACCCGACCGCGCGGCGCTGGAGAACAATCCGCTGGCGATCGCCGGAAGATAGCGCTTCACACCGAAATTCAGACGGTCTCGCCACGCTCGACCAGGAACCGATGGCCGCCTGATACCGCCGCTGTTTCAATGAGCTGGTGGCCGGCATCGGAGCAAAAGGCGGGAATATCGATGACAGCGAGCGGGTCGGTGGTCTCGAGCCACAGCCGACTGCCCGGCTGCATTCCCGCCAGCCGCTTCTTTGCCTTCAGTACCGGCAAAGGGCAGTTCAGCCCTTTCAGATCGTAGACAGCGGTATCCCCGGCCAAGACCAAGCTCAGCCGCCGAACATGCCGAGCAGCTTGTTCTTCAGCTTGGTCACCCGGCTCTCATCGGCGCTCGCTGCCTGCGTTTCGGCTTCCGGCGCGGCCTCCGTCGGGGCGGCTATGGTGGCGGTGGCGACCGGGGCTTCCTTGGCGGCCTTGGCCGCTTCCTTTGCCGCCACGGCTTGCGCCTTGGCCGCTTCCTTTTCGGCCAGCGCCTGTGCCTTTGCGGCCTCCTTGGCTTGCTTGGCGGCCTCTATGGCGGCCAGCCTCTGCTCGTCGGCCTTCTGCTTGGCGGCCTTTTCGGCGTCGAGTGCCGCCATCTTGCGACCGGCCGGCGAATCGATGCGGCCCATGCGCGCCGTTTCGGTCACCGTGCCGTCATTGTTGAGCGAAGGCGGATCGATCGGCACGCGCTCGCCGCGCGCCCGGCGCTTCGACCAGTCGGAGACGATGCTGGCTTCCTTGATACCGGCGATGGTCGGCTTCGGTGGCGGCACGCTTGCCTTGAGCGCGCTGTTGAAGGCCGCGTCATAGGTGCTCTGATAGGCGTTGTAGGCGCTCTTCAGCGAGTCCGGCTGGGTGGTCGCCGGGCATGGTCCGGTCGGATCGAATGTCTGGCCATCGGCGGCGACCTGGTTGAAGACGTAGCGCTTCTCGCAGACATCGACCTTCGGCGGCACCTTGGTGACCTCGAAATTGTCGTAGCCGACCTTCAGCATCTTCCAGAACTCGTAGTTCGGGTCGCTGCGATAGCGGGCCATGTTGGCGGCAGTCATGCGGAATGGGAAGGCCTGAACCTGGAACTCGGTCTGGCCGCCCTGGAAAGCGTCGCGGCCGAAGGCATAGATCTGCTCGATCTGCGCGTCGGTCATCGAATAGCAGCCCGAGGACGAACAGGCGCCATGCACCATCAGGTTCTGGCCGGTGCGGCCGTTGGCGCGGTCATAGGCGTTGGGAAAGCCGATGTTGAAGGACAGATGGTAGTTGGAGCGCGGATTCATCTGCGACGGGCGGACCGTGTAGAAGCCTTCAGGCGCCTGGCGGTCGCCTTCGGTGTATTTGGGACCGAGCTTGCCCGACCATTTGCAGATGTCGTAGCTCGCCACCATGTCGTAGCGGCCATTGGTCTTGGCCTTCCAGATCTCGAGCTTGCCCTCTTCCTTGAAGATGCGCGCCATCACCGAGGAGGTGCGCACCATGCCCTTGGCCTTCATGTCGGCAAGGATCTTGTCCGGCAGCGGCTTGTTGGCTTCCGGGGCAAAGTCCTTCATCGACGAATCATTGCAGCCGGCGATGGCTATCGAGGCGGCGAGGACTCCGGTGCGGGCGAGCTTGGCAAACATGGATACGGCTATGTCTTTTCCCTCGGGCCAGGCTGCGAAACTGCCGAGCCCATATGCTGAACACCGACGGACCGTAAGCCCGTTAACCTTGAAAATTCCTTACCGCAAGCGTCGACCAACCCCTCACGGCAATTTCATTGACCCGAATCCGGCGGCATTTTTGTGGCGAAATTGCACATTGCCGCCACATTGCCGCGCGCGCGGGGCTTCCAATGGCCTTGTCCGCTGGCGGATGCCGTCAGAGGCTGCGGCCCATCGCCAGATATTTCTCGCGGCGCTGTTCGCGGAAATCGGTGTTGGCGCCGGCAAATTCCTTCATCGTCCTGGCAATGAGGTCGCCGGTCGCGGCAATCACCGTTTCGGGCGCGCGCTGGGCGCCGCCCATCGGCTCGGGGATGATGGCGTCGATGATCTTCAGTTCCAGAAGATCCTGCGCGGTGATCTTCATGTTGGTCGCCGCGTCCTTGGAGCGCGTGGTGTCGCGCCAAAGGATCGAGGCCGCCCCTTCCGGCGAAATCACCGAATAAATGGCGTGTTCGAGCATGTAGACACGGTTGGCGGTGGCGATGGCGATGGCGCCGCCCGAACCGCCTTCGCCGATCACCACCGAGATCGACGGCACCTTCAGCGCAAGGCAGGCCGAGGTCGAGCGGGCAATGGCTTCGGCCTGGCCACGCTCCTCGGCTCCGACGCCGGGATAGGCGCCTGCCGTGTCGACCAGCGTCAACAGAGGGATCTTGAAGCGGTCGGCCAGTTCCATCAGCCGCACCGCCTTGCGGTAGCCTTCCGGGCGCACCGAACCGAAATTGTGCCTCAGGCGGCTGGTCGTGTCCGAGCCCTTCTCCTGGCCGATGATCGCGACAGGCTCGCCGCGAAAGCGGGCAAAACCGCCAACGATCGCCTGGTCCTCGCCGAAATTGCGGTCGCCGGCGAGCGGCGTGAAGTCGCTGAACAGGCCCTTGATGTAGTCGACGCAGTGCGGCCTGTCGGAATGGCGGGCCACCTGCACTTTCTGCCAGGGCGTCAGCGCCTTGTAGAGATCGCGCAGCGCGTCGCGCGAACGCTTCTCCAGCCGGGTGATCTCATCGGCGACATCGACCGCTTCGCCATTCTCGGCAAGCTTCTTGAGCTCGAGGATCTTGAGCTCGAGATCCTGCACCGGCTTTTCGAAATCGAGGTAATTGTACATGCTTGAGCGGACCGATACGTCGGAAGGCAAGGACTGCGGAACCCTTGAAACCAAGGCCCCCGGCGGTGAAATGTCGTCCTCACATAGCGATATGAGGCCTAGTCGGCAAGCGGATGATGATCGTTGACCAGCCGCACCAGCCGCTCCTCCAGCACATGGGTGTAAATCTGTGTCGTCGATATGTCGGCATGGCCGAGCAGCTGCTGCACCGCCCTGAGATCGGCGCCGTTCTGCAGGAGATGGCTGGCGAAAGCATGGCGCAGCACATGCGGCGATATCTTCGCCGAGGCGATGCCCGCCCGTGCCGCCAGTCCTTTCAGGTCGCGGGCAAAGACCTGGCGCGAGAGGTAGCCGCTGTCGGACGCGGCCGGAAACAGGAACGGGCTTTCGGCGAAAGCCGCCACGCCGGCCCGGGCGGCAAGCCAGGCGCGCATCGCCACCCGCGCCTTGGCCGACAGCGGCACCATGCGTTCCTTGTCGCCCTTGCCGCGCACCATGAAGAAACGGTCGTCGCGCTGCGCCACCGTCACCGGCAGGCCGACCAGCTCGGAAACGCGCAGGCCGGTGGCGTAGAGCACCTCGACCAGCGCATGCAGGCGCAGCGCGGCCAGCCTGTCACTGTAGCCGAGCCCGGCGTCGCCGGCTTCCACCGCGGCGCGGTCGATCAGCCGGCCGGTCTCGGCCTCGCTCATCGTCTTGGGCAGCGGACGGCCTTTTTTCGGGCTGTCCAGCGTGCCGGTCGGGTCGTCGATGCGCAGGCCCTCGGCGTAGAGGAATTTGAAGAACTGGCGTATCGCCGACAGTTTGCGCGCCTGCGACGTCGGCGCGAAGCCGCGCGCCGCGATATCGTCGAGATAGGCACGGATATCGGCGGCGGCAGCACCGGCAAGCCCGCCATCGATCCCGCTCGAAGCGTCTTCGAGGTCACGTCGGTAGGAGGACAGCGTGTTTTCGGCGGCGCCGCGCTCGGCGCTCATCATTTCCAGGAAGGCCTCGATGCGGGCGGCGCTGTTCATCCTCGGGGATCAGCTTTTCTGCTGTCAGTTTTTCTTGGGGTTCAGCTTTTCCGGCGGGATGCGCACGCTCATCTCCGCTTTTTTGGGCTCGACGAACATTACCAATGCGAACATCGTACCATAGGCAATGCCGGCCAGAATCGCGAGGATCACGACAAAGCGAAACAGTGTCGGCATCAATTTTCGCCCGTCTTCTTGTTCTGCGTTTCCAAACCCTGTGCCCTTATGGGACGCCAATCCGACCAATTCAAGGAAGAAGCGGAGGCCTGTCGGCAACTTCTGATGCAGGCATCCTCCGCCCGATATAAGCTTGCCTATACTCGGCACGCTTGACGCAAACCGGCTTTTCATGTCGATACGCCGGCAAAGAGGCCCAAGAAACAACTGATGAACGCGCACCAGGCAAATCCTCCAGGCGAGAGCCACGCCGCGCTGCTTGGCCGGCTGGGCAGCCGGTCCATCGTCTTTGTCGGCCTGATGGGCGCCGGCAAGACGGCGATCGGGCGCAAGGTGGCGACGATGCTTTCGCTGCCTTTCATCGACAGCGACCAGGAGATCGAAAGCGTCTCGCGCATGACCGTGCCGGAGCTGTTCGAACGCTATGGCGAGACCGAGTTCAGGGCCCTGGAACAGCGCGTCATCCTGCGCGTGCTTGAGAATGGCCCGCAGGTGCTTTCGACCGGCGGCGGCGCCTTCATGAACGCGCAGACGCGCGAGGCCATCGCCGGCCATGGCGTGTCGGTGTGGCTGAAGGCCGAACTCGATCTTCTTATGGACCGGGTGTCGAAGAAGCAGAACCGGCCGCTGTTGAAAAGCGCTGATCCCCGCGCCGTGCTGGAGCGGCTGATGGGCGAGCGCTATCCGGTCTACGCGACATCAGATGTCACCGTGCCGACCCGCGACGACCGCAAGGAGGTCATCGCCGCGGAGGTGCTGAACGCGCTGTGCCGGCATTTCGGCATCGATGAAATTGCAGCGACGGGCGAGATCGAATCGTGAGCGTGGACCAGCCAGTCACCGTCGAAGTCGGGCTTGGCGACCGGGCCTACGACATATTGATCGGCTCCGGCCTTCTGTCGCGCGCCGGCGAGGAGATTGCGCGCCGGCTGCCGGGTACGCGTGCGGCTGTCGTCACCGACGAGAATGTCGCCGCCGCGCATCTCGATACGCTGAAGGCAGGGCTCGAGAAGGGTGGTATCCAGCCCACCGTCATCACGATGCCGCCTGGCGAGAAGACCAAGAGCTTTTCCCATCTCGAAGAGGTGGTCGACGGCGTTCTGGCCGCCAGGCTGGAGCGTGGCGACGTCGTCGTCGCGCTGGGCGGCGGCGTCATCGGCGATCTCACCGGTTTTGCCGCCGGCATCGTGCGGCGCGGCATGAATTTCGTGCAGATCCCGACCTCGCTGCTGGCGCAGGTCGATTCCTCTGTCGGCGGCAAGACCGGCATCAACAGCCCGCGCGGCAAGAACCTTGTCGGCGTCTTCCTGCAGCCGAAACTGGTGCTGGCCGACACGGAAGTGCTCGACACGCTGCCGATCCGCGAATTCCGCGCCGGCTACGCCGAACTCGCAAAGTACGGGCTGATCGACCGGCCGGAACTTTTCGCCTGGCTTGAGGCGAACTGGCAAAAAGTGTTCGCCGGCGGGCCGGAGCGGGCGCAGGCGATTGCCGAAGCCTGCCGTGCCAAGGCCGATGTCGTCGCCCGCGACGAATTCGAGACCGGCGACCGGGCGCTGCTCAATCTCGGCCACACATTCGGCCATGCGCTCGAAGCCGCCACGCAGTATGACGGCGCCCGGCTCGTCCATGGCGAGGGGGTCGCCATCGGCATGGCGCTGGCGCATCGCTTCTCCTCGCGGCTCAATCTGGCGAGTCCCGACGACGCGGCACGCGTCGAGACGCATCTGCGCGCGGTCGGTCTGCCGTGGCGGATGGCCGATATTCCGGGTGAATTGCCCGATGCCGAGGCGCTGCTTTCCTTCATCACCCAGGACAAGAAGGTGTCGCGCGGCGCGCTGACCTTCATCCTGACGCGCGGCATCGGCCAGGCTTTTATCGCCAAGGACGTTCCGGCTTCGGAAGTGCTGTCGTTCCTGCGGGAAAACCACCCAGCCAGCCGGAAAGCCGGCTGAAATGGACAATGGCTGGATCGTCGTCGCCGTTCTTGCCATCCTCATCCTGCTGGTCGTTGCCGTGCGCACACGCCTTCTCGCGATGTTCGGCTATGAGCTGTCGCGCATCGAGCCGCAGCGCTCGAGCCAGGATGAGTTGCGCGGTGCTGTCGACGATTTCCGCCGCGACGGCCAGGTGGTGCGCGAGGACCGCGACCGTATCGGCGGCCTGTTCGACCTCGAAGAGCTCGAAGTCTCCGATATCATGGTCCACCGCACCAACATGCGCTCGGTCAATGCCGACAACGCCCCGGAAGCAGTGGTGCGCGAGATCCTGCAGAGCCCGCACACCCGCATGCCGCTGTGGAAGGGCTCGCTCGACAACATTGTCGGCGTGCTGCATGCCAAGGATCTGCTGCGTGCGCTGAACGAAGTCGGCAACGACTTTTCCAAGATCGACGTGATGAAGATCGCCTCGAAGCCCTGGTTCGTGCCCGACACCACGACCTTGCAGGAACAGCTCAACGCCTTCCTGCGCCGCAAGGCGCATTTCGCCGTCGTCGTCGACGAATATGGCGAGGTCGAAGGGCTGGTGACGCTGGAGGACATCATCGAGGAGATCGTCGGCGAGATCGCCGACGAGCACGATGTCGATATCCAGGGCGTCAAGCAGGAGGCCGACGGCTCCGTTGTCGTCGACGGCAATGTGCCGATCCGCGACCTGAACCGGGCGCTCGACTGGAACCTGCCGGACGAGGAGGCGACCACGATTGCCGGCCTCGTCATCCACGAGGCGCAGTCGATCCCCGAGGAGAAGCAGGCTTTCACCTTCCACGGCAAGCGCTTCATCGTCATGAAGCGCGACAAGAACCGGATCGCCCGGTTGAGGATCAGGCCGATCGCGTAGCGCCACTTTCGGCCACCTTACCGATCCTTCATTGGAACTTCGCGGCGTCCCGGTGCATTTTGCGCCGGGCAGTCAGGAGAAGATGATGATCGATCGGCGAACCCTGCTTCTGGCTTCGATGGCGGCTTTTGTGCCGGCCACGACGCTCGCGCACCAATCCTCACCATCTCCCAAAACCTTCGACTACGGACCGGCCAAGCTCGACATCTATGCGCCCGACGGCGCAAGCGGGTTGCCTGTCGTCTTCTTCGCCCATGGCGGGGCCTGGGAGTTCGGCAAGCGCAGCCAGGTCGGCGCTAAGCCGGCCTTCCTGCTCGCCAACGGCTTCTGCTTCGTCTCCATCGACTACCGCATGCTGCCCGAGGCCGATGTCGCCACGCAGGCCAGTGACGTCGAAAAGGCCTATGCCTATATCGGCGCAAATATCGCCAAGCATGGTGGCGACCCCAAGCGCGTTGTCGGCATGGGCCATTCCGCCGGCTGCCATCTGATCGCGCTGACCGGCATGCGCGGCGGGCTGCCCGGCGTCGCCGGCCTGCTTCTCGACGACACCAGGGCCTATGATCTTGCGGCGCTCGAGAAGAATGGCCGCATGGTGCGTGCCTATGCGCGGGTCTTTTCCGACCCTTCGCAATGGGCGGCACTTTCGCCCGCCAGCTATGTCGATGGCCGCAAGCATCCGCCGACCTTCATCGCGTATTCGGGGGCGTCAGGCCGTGGCGAGGAGTCGAAAGCCTTCGCCGAGCGCTTGCGCGCCACGGGCACCGAGGTAACGCTGTTCGACGGCAGCGCCTATACGCACATGTCGATCAACCGCGATTTCGGCAGGGATGGCGACACGCTGACCGCTGCCGCCCTGGCCTTCCTGAAATCGACGGTCGGCTGATCCCGTCGACTTCCGCTCGCCAACTTCTGCGACTGGATCATGCCAAAAGCGGCGGCGGGATATTGCCGTGCGGACATCCCTAAGTGCAATTGGTCCTCATGACTTGGAGAAAAATTGCATGAATGGCGCCGATGTCCTGTGCGACGTGCTGCTGGCCAACGATGTGACGGTCTGCTTTGCCAATCCCGGCACCTCCGAAATGCATTTCGTTGCGGCACTCGATCGCAAGCCTGAGATGCGCTGCGTGCTTGGCCTGTTCGAGGGCGTGGTGACGGGCGCGGCCGACGGCTATGCGCGCATGACTGACCGCCCGGCCGCGACTTTGCTGCACACCGGTCCGGGCCTCGCCAATGGGCTGGCCAACATGCACAACGCCCGGCGTGCGTTCAGCCCGACGATCAACATCGTCGGCGACCACGCTTCCTATCATTTGCCGCTCGACGCGCCACTCACCAGCGACATCGAAGGCCTGGCGGCGCCGATGTCCAACTGGGTTCGCCGCATCGCCGGGCCGGCCGATGTCCAGCCGGCCACGGAGGCGGCCTTCCGCGCCTCGCTGACGCCGCCCGGGGTCACGACGCTGATCCTCCCGGCGGATGCCGCCTGGGGCGATGCTGCCCCGGCCTCGCCGGGCAAGGTCAGGCTTTCGCCGCCGCCGGCCGTCGATAGGGACGCCATGCGCGCGACCGCCGCGGCGATCCGTGCGGCTCCGGGCCGTGTCGGCATGATCGTTCGCGGGCGAGCGGCGCGCGCCGATGCGCTGGAGATCGCCGGCCAGATCTCGGCGGCCTGCGATGTCCGATTGTTCAGCGAGGTCCTGATCGCCCGGATGCAACGCGGGCGCGGGCGCGTCGCGCCGACACGCATCCCCTATCCGATCGATGCGGCGACGGCGCTGCTGGCGGATATCGACGTGCTGGTGCTGGTCGGCGGCAAGGAGCCGGTTGCCTTCTTCGCCTATCCAGGAAAACCGGGACGGCTTGTGCGCGACGGCTGCCAGGTGCTGACGCTCGCTGCCCATGGGCAGGACCTGCATGCGGCGCTGGAAGCGCTGCGCGACGAACTCGGCGTCAAACCATCGCAACCGACTGACTTCGCAACCGCTTTTCCCGACGAGGCCACGCCGAGCGGCGGGCTGACGGAGGACGCCATCGCGCAGTCGGTGGCGCGCAAGCTGCCGGATAATGCGATCGTCTGCGACGAAGCAGTCACTTCGGCCCGGCGTTTCTTCGCCCTGTCGGCCTTTGCCGCGCCGCATGACTACCTGATGGGCACCGGCGGATCGATCGGCGGCGGCATCCCGATGGCGACAGGAGCGGCGATCGCCTGTCCCAACCGCAAGGTGATCAATCTGGAGGCCGATGGCAGCGGCATGTACACCGTGCAGGGCCTGTGGACGCAGGCGCGGGAAAATCTCGACGTGGTGACGATCGTCTTTTCCAACCGCACCTACGCGATCCTGCATGGCGAGGTGAAGAATGTCGGCGTCAACGCGATAGGCGAGAACGCACGGCGCATGCTCGACCTCGACCATCCCGCGCTCGACTGGGTGTCGCTGGCCAAGGGCATGGGGGTGGAGGCGGCGCGCGCCGACACATGCGAGCGGTTCGACGCGCTGCTGGACAGTGCCCTGTCACGGCGCGGGCCGTTCCTTATCGAAGCAGTGATCTGACCGCGCCGCGGAGGGTCAGGGTGGACTGACCTACCAACGGATCTTTTCGCCGGGCGCCGCCGGTTCGATCGCCAATGCATGAACGCCGGCCTTCAGTTCGTCGGCAAGCAATTCGTTGACGGCGCGATGGCGGTCGATGCGGCTCATGCCGGCAAAGGTCGAAGAGACGACGCGAACGCGAAAATGCGTCTCGCCGGTGCCGTCATAAGCGCCATGGTGGTCCGAGCCATGGTGATGGTGGCCGGCGTGGAGATGGCTTTCGTTGATGATGACCAGCCGCTCCGGCGAAAATGCCTTGTTGAGCTTGTCTTCCATGGTCGCCTGTATGGACATTGCCGTCTCCGTTCACCACATATGGCTGGCGCGCTAGCCTGGGGGCCACTATCGCGCAACTAAATCCGCAATTCGCCTGCTTTATGCCGCGATTCAGCGGTTAGGGCGATGATCGCGGAAATGTCAATTCTTGTTTCGCATTTGCGAACGCCCCATAAATGGGTGAAATGAAGCCGTACCCCAAATATTTCGAGAAGATTCGCATCCGCCCGGAGAAGGATGCGGAGCTGAAGTCGCACTCGCCGATCTGCCAGTGGGACGGCTGCAAGGAGCCTGGCACCCATCGCGCGCCGGTCGGGCGCATGAAGGAGGGCGAGTATTTCCGCTTCTGCTTCGATCATGTGCGCGAGTACAACAAGGGCTTCAACTACTTCTCCGGCGTGCCGGACACCGAGGTCGCGCGCTTCCAGAAGGAGGCCATGACCGGCCATCGACCGACCTGGAAGATGGGCGTCAACGGCGCCTCGACACGTTCGTCACCCGATATGGCGCAGATGCGCTCCGGCCGTGCCGGCTATTACAACCGCATGCGCGACCCGTTCGACCTGTTCAAGGGGCCGAAGGATCCGCGCGAGGCGCGCGAGCGCAAGGCCAAGCCGCTTGAGGCCAAGGCGCTGGAAACGCTTGGCCTTGATACAAAGGCGACTGGCAAGGATATCAAGGCGCGCTATAAGGAACTGGTGAAACGCCACCATCCGGATGCGAATGGCGGCGACAGAGGTTCGGAAGACCGGTTCCGCGATGTGCTGCAGGCCTATCGCGTGCTCAAACAGGCGGGCCTGTGCTGAGCGACCCTACGGTTTGTGTCGCTTTCCAACTTTCATAAGGTTGGAAAAGGCTCTAAGACCGCCCCCGAACAAAATCGATTGCCGGCGAAACGGGACGTTTCGCCCGTGGAGACGTTGAGAGATATGAACAAGGTCGATCGCGACATCGCCAACCTGCCCGACACGACGGTGTCGGTGAAGGACAAATTCGGCTTCGACTCCAAGATGGTGGTGCCGGCCTATTCGGTGACATCAGAACATGTGCCTGACGTCGATCCGGACTATCTGTTCGACAAGGCAACGACGCTGGCGATCCTGGCGGGCTTTGCCTACAACCGCCGCGTCATGGTGTCGGGCTATCACGGCACCGGCAAGTCGACCCATATCGAACAGGTCGCCGCCCGTCTCAACTGGCCTTGCGTGCGCGTCAACCTCGACAGCCATGTCAGCCGTATCGACCTCGTCGGCAAGGATGCGATCGTCGTCAAGGACGGGCTGCAGATCACCGAATTCCGCGACGGCATCCTACCCTGGGCCTACCAGCACAATGTCGCGCTCTGCTTCGACGAATACGATGCCGGCCGTCCGGACGTGATGTTCGTCATCCAGCGCGTGCTGGAATCCTCGGGCCGGCTGACGCTGCTCGACCAGAGCCGGGTCATCCGTCCGCATCCGGCCTTCCGGCTGTTCTCGACCGCCAACACGGTCGGCCTCGGTGACACGACCGGCCTCTATCACGGCACGCAGCAGATCAACCAGGCGCAGATGGACCGCTGGTCGATCGTCACCACGCTGAACTACCTGCCGCACGACAATGAAGTGAACATCGTGCTGGCCAAGGCCAAGCACTATCGCGACAACAAGGGCAAGGACATCGTCAACAAGATGGTGCGCGTCGCCGACATGACGCGCTCGGCCTTCATCAATGGCGATCTGTCGACCGTGATGAGCCCACGTACCGTCATCACCTGGGCCGAGAACGCCGAGATTTTCGGCAATATCGGCATGGCGTTCCGGCTGACCTTCCTCAACAAGTGCGACGAGCTGGAGCGCTCGGTGGTGGCCGAGTTCTACCAGCGCGCCTTCGGCGAGGATCTGCCCGAGAGCGCCGCCAACGTGGTGCTGGGCTAAGCAGAGCCTCGATGGCGGGTCCGGGCGACAACACGCGCAACAAGTCGAAGACGGGGTCTGAAGCCGACAGCTTCAAGCGCGCCGTCACCGTCTGCATGCGCGCCATTGCCGGCGACAAGGACATGGAAGTCGGCTTCGCCAAGGACAGGCCGGCGCTCGCCGGCAGCCGGGCGCGCTTGCCGGAACTTCCGAAGAAGGCATCGAAGACCGATATCGCGATTACCCGCGGCCTCGGCGATTCCATGGCGCTGAAGCGCGCCTGTCATGATGCGCGCATCCACACCAAGCTGGCGCCGGAAGGCAAGGCGGCGCGCGCCATCTATGACGCGGTCGAGCAGGCCCGTGTCGAGGCGATCGGCAGCCGCGCCATGCAGGGCGTTGCCGACAATATCGGCTCGATGCTGGAGGACAAATACGCCAAGGCCAATCTTGTCGACGTCAAGGACAAGGCCGACGCTCCGATCGAGGAAGCGCTGGCGCTCATGGTGCGCGAGAAGCTGACCGGCCGGGCGGTCCCGAAAAGCGGCGAGCGGCTGGTCGAGCTCTGGCGCCCCTGGGTCGAGGAAAAGGCCAAGGCCGACCTCGACGGCCTGTCGGCCAAGCTCGACGACCAGCAGGCCTTCGCCCGCGTCGTGCGCGAGATGCTCGCCTCCATGGAGATGGCCGAGGAACTCGGTGACGACCAGGAGACGGAAGATTCCGAGGACAATGACGACAACCAGCCGCAAGGCGAGGAGCAGAGCGAGGAGGGCGGGGAAGAGGATTCCGGCTCCGAGCAGTCGCAGTCCGAGGATGCCGAGGCTTCGGCCGATGACGAGCAGTCGTCCGAGACGGAAGCCTCCGACGCCACCGCCGACGATCTGTCCGACGACGACGATGCCGACGCCGAAACGCCCGGCGAGGCGCGCCGCAACGACAACCCCTTCACCAATCTGCCGAAGGAAATCGACTACAAGGTCTACACCGCCGCTTTCGACGAGACGGTCGGCGCCGAAGAGCTTTGCGAAGAGGAAGAGCTCGACCGGCTGCGCGCCTTCCTCGACAAGCAGCTGGCCAATCTGTCTGGTGTCGTCGGGCGGCTGGCCAACCGGCTGCAGCGCCGGCTGATGGCGCAGCAGAACCGGTCGTGGGATTTCGACCTGGAAGAGGGCTATCTCGACCCGGCGCGGCTGGTGCGCGTCGTCATCGACCCGATGCAGCCGCTGTCCTTCAAGCAGGAACGCGACACCAAATTCCGCGACACGGTGGTGACGCTGGTGCTCGACAATTCGGGCTCGATGCGCGGCCGGCCGATCACGGTCGCCGCCACCTGCGCCGACATTCTTGCCCGTACGCTGGAACGCTGCGGCGTTTCGGTCGAGATTCTCGGCTTCACCACGCGGGCGTGGAAGGGCGGGCAGGCGCGCGAGAAGTGGCTGAAGGACGGCAAGCCGCCGAACCCCGGCCGCCTCAACGATCTGCGCCACATCATCTACAAGTCGGCCGACCATCCGTGGCGGCGGGCACGGCGCAATCTCGGCCTGATGATGCGCGAAGGCCTGCTCAAGGAAAACATCGACGGCGAGGCGCTGCTGTGGGCGCACAGCCGCCTGATCGCCCGGCCCGAACAGCGCAAGATCCTGATGATGATCTCGGACGGCGCGCCGGTCGACGATTCGACGCTTTCGGTGAATCCCGGCAATTATCTCGAACGCCATTTGCGCGCCGTCATCGAGCTGATCGAGACGCGCTCGCCGGTGGAACTGCTGGCCATCGGCATCGGCCATGACGTCACGCGCTATTATCGGCGCGCCGTCACCATCGTCGATGCCGAGGAACTGGCCGGCGCCATGACCGAGCAACTGGCCTCGCTGTTTGCCGAGGAAAGCGCGCGCGACACGCGGCGCGGCGGCATGCGGCGTGCCGGATGATCCTTTCGCGCGGCGGGTTTCGGCAAACGCTCTTCGCCGCCATCGCCCTGTTCGCCGGCGTGGCTTCGGCGCCAGCCGGTGCGGTTGGCTCGGCCTCGGTTGAACCCATCGAGGTTTCGTCCCGCCCGATCACCGAGTTCCGCATTGGCCGGACCGACAAGCAGTTCGGCTCGCTCGAATTCGTCGGCGGGCTGGAAATGACCTCGAAATCGCGTGATTTCGGCGCGCTGTCGGCCCTCCGCTTTCTGAAAGCGGGCAGCGATTTCATCGGCGTGGCCGACACCGGCTACTGGTTTTTCGGCACGGTGGCCCGCGATGCCGACAGGCGGCCCGTGGGCATCCAGAACTTCCGCATGCAGCAGATGGTCGACCAGGGCGGCCAGCCGATCGACGAGAAATGGGAAGTCGACGCCGAAGGCCTTGCGGTCAAGGATGGCATCGCCACCGTCGGCTTTGAGCGCAACCACCGCGTCGCCCAGTTCAAGATCGATCCGACTGATATGAAGGCGCCGTACCGGCAGCTGGATTTCCTGGTGCCGGCGCGCGAGCTGCGCCAGAATCGCGGCTTCGAGACCGTTACCCATGCCAATGCCAACGGCCAGCATCAGGGCGGTCTGGTCGTGGTGTCAGAGAAAAGCCTCGACAGAGCCGGCAACATCTACGCCGCCATCATCGAAGGGCCGCACAAGGGCGTCTTCACCGTCAAGCGCAACGGCGACTTCGACATCACCGACGGCGCCTTCCTGCCGGACGGCGACCTTTTGCTGCTGGAGCGCAGTTTCACCATGGCGGGCGGGCTCAAGATGCGGCTGCGGCGCATCCATGGCGAGAGTGTCGAGAAGGGCGCCGTCGCCGACGGACCCGTGCTGCTGGACGCCGACATGGGCTACCAGATCGACAATATGGAAGGTCTCGACGTCTGGACGCGCGATGACGGCGCGGTGATGGTGTCGCTGATCTCCGACGACAACCACTCGATCCTGCAGCGCAACCTCTACCTGGAATTCGTCCTGCACCAGGACTGAGAAGCGGTCCAACTGCCAAGCTGAAGCGTTTTCAACGGCGGGTTCGGTTTGGGCGGGTTCGATCTGGTCAGGCGCCTTCCCGGGAGCCGTTGGTGGCGATCCAGATGACGTGGCGCGCGCCGCGCTTGCCGTTGGCGCGCGTGTTGACCTCCTCCACGGCAAAGCCTGCCTGCTTCAGCCGCCGCGTGAAGCCGCTGTCAGGTCCTTGCGACCACACCGCCAGCACGCCGCCCGGCTTGAGGGCAGTGCGTGCGGCGCCGAGGCCCGCGAGGCTGTAGAGCGCGTCGTTGCCCTTGTGGACGATGCCTTCGGGGCCGTTGTCGACGTCGAGCAGGATGGCGTCCCAGGTCGCGGACCCAGACCGGATCAATTGCCCGACATCGGTCTCATGGATGGCGACGCGGGGGTCGTCGAGACAGCCGCCAAACACCTCCGCCATCGGGTCGCGTGCCCAGGCGACGACCGCCGGCACCAGTTCCGCGACAACGATGCCGGCGTCCTTGCCGAGTTCGGCCAGAGCGGCGCGCAATGTAAAACCCATGCCGAGGCCGCCGATCAGGATCCTCGGCTGGCGATGGCCCGCAATCCTTTGGCAAGACAGTTTCGCCAGCATTTGCTCGGAGCCGCTGAGGCGGCTGTTCATCAGCTCGTTGGTGCCGAGCATGATCGAGAACTCGCTGCCGCGCCGCTTGAGGCGAAGTTCCTGGGCACCATCCCCGGTCTTTGCCGAATCGAGGTGAACCCAGGGGATCATGGTTTAGACGGCCAGCGCCGGCTGGCTCCAGCGAGCGGCGAGCAGCCGGTAGGGGATGAGCGCGACCACCGCGATGATCAGCTTCACCGAGAGATCGCCCAGCGCCCAGGAAACCCAGCGCATGGCCTCGACGTGGAAGACGCCCATCAGCGGCGCCGTCTCGAGCGCGAAACTGTCGTTCGGGCCCGCAAAAGCGAAAGCGGCCGAGAAAGCGACGGTGAAGAACACCATGGTGTCGAAGACCGACCCGACCAGTGTGCCGACGATCGGCGCGCGCCACCAGCTCTGCCGGCGCAGCCGGTTGAACACGGTGACGTCGAGCAGTTGCGCGGACAGGAACGCCGCGCCTGAAGCGGCTGCGATGCGCACCAGCCGGGCGGCCGCGGTCTCGAATTCGATCAGGCCATGGCGAAACAGGAAGGGCGGGACAAGGATCGAGCAGACCACCGCCGTCATGAAGCCGACGAAGACTATGCGGCGCGCCACGGCAGGGCCATAGCGGCGGTTGGCGAGGTCGGTGACCAAGAAGGAAAAGGGATAGGTGAAAGCCCCCCAGGTCAAAAGGTCGGCCAGCGACAGGCCGCCGATCTGGCCCTGCATCGGGAACTGCACGAGAATGTTCGATGCCACGACGACAAGCGCCATGGCGGCCACGAAGGGCAGATATCGCGAGAGGGAAGTCATTTTTTTATCCTGGGTAATGGAACCAGAGGAGCATCATGCCCATCGGGCGCTGCTCGCTTCGTAGTCGAGCACCGGATTGTCGAACCTTGCGGATCCATCCGATGCTCAAGGCCAACAAAGTTGGCCCGGGCGGTCCCCCGCCTTTATACGATGTCAGGCAGCGACCTGTTCGGCCAGCTTCTTGGCAATCTGCTTCTTCAGCAGGCGCGCGCGCTGCGACAGCTCCTTGACGTCGGCCTTGGCCAGGAAGGCGTCGAGGCCGCCGCGATGTTCGACCGAACGCAGCGCGTTGGCCGAAATGCGCAGGCGCACATTCTGGTTCAGCGCTTCCGAGATCAGCGTCACATTGACGAGATTCGGCAGGAAGCGACGCTTGGTCTTGTTGTTGGCGTGGCTCACATTGTTGCCGGTCTGGACTGCCTTGGCAGTGAGTTCGCAGGTGCGGGACATAATTCTAACCTTCAATTCTCTCGGGACCTGCCAAACCTTTGTGCCCACGCCGGGTGGCGCGCGGTTCTGGTCAGGCGGCCTTATGGAAAAAGTTGGCGTTCCATAGTTGCATTTCACCGGGGCGTCAAGCTCCGGCTTCGCCACGGAAGCGCCCGGCATTTCATATTAAGGCCGGATTTCATCCTATAAGCGGTCTCATAGGGACACGCCAGACCGGAGTCGCCCGCCTCCGGCCGAAAATCAAGGATCCGATCCCGTCATGCTTCGTTTGTCTCACGCGCTTGTTGCCGTGCTCGCCGTCGCCTTGCCGTCCGCCGCGTCGGCTGCCTCGCCGCAGTCGTTCAAGGGTGAGTACACGGTGTCATTCCTTGGTCTCTCGATCGCGAAATCGACCTTCTCCAGCCATTACGAGAACGGCGCCTACGCGATCGAAGGTAGCGTGACCGCTGCGGGCCTCGCCAAATTATTCGACGACACGCGCGGCACGGTCTCGTCGAAGGGCACGATTTCCGGCAAGAAAATGGTGCCCCAGGCGTTCCGTGCCGATTATACCTCCGGCAAGAAGGTGTCGGCGATCGACATTCGCTTTGCCAACGGCGCCGTCACCTCGACGCAGGTCATCCCGGCGCCTGGCAAGCGCGATCCCAACGACTGGGTGCCGATCGGCGCCGGCGACCTGGCATCGGTACTCGATCCGATGGCCGCCACCGTCATCCAGGCCGACAGCCTCGACCAGGTCTGCGGCCGCACGGTCAAGTTCTATGATGGCGAGATGCGCGCCGACCTGACGCTGACCTATGATTCGAAAGGCACCATCTCGGTGCCGGGCTACAAGGGCGACACCATCACCTGCCGGATGGGTTTCGAGCCGGTGGCCGGCTATCGCAAGGGCCGCAAGGCGCTGAACTATCTCAGGAACAAAAGCCGGATGATGGTGACGTTTGCACCGCTCGGCCAAACCGGCGTATATGCGCCGATCCACGCTACGGTAGGGACCCAGATCGGTCCGCTGACCATAAGCGCGAGACGGTTCGAAGCAGTCGAGTAATCTTACGCAATTTCGGGACGACCACCGCCACGCGGTTTCCCGAGATTGTGGTGGGCGCCTCGGTGCGCCGTCGGGGGCAGGAATGGGGCGCGCAACACTGATCGGTTTTTCAGCGGTCGCCATGTGGGCGCTTCTGGCGCTGCTCACCGATGCGTCCGGCAAGGTGCCGCCGTTCCTTTTGTCGGCGCTCACCTTCTCGATCGGCACCGGCGTCGGCCTTGTCGCGCGGTTGTTCATGCCGGCCGCCGAGAGCCAGAAAATACCGCCGCAGGTCTGGCTGATCGGTATTGCCGGCCTGTTCGGCTACCACTTTTTCTATTTCACAGCGCTACGCAACGCGCCGGCGGTGGAGGCGAGCCTGATCGCCTATCTGTGGCCGCTGCTGATCGTGCTCGGCTCCGCCCTTATGCCGGGCGAAAAGCTGGCGTGGAACCATGTCGTCGGCGCGTTGCTCGGCCTGGCCGGCACCGTGCTGATCGTCACCAAGGGCGGCGGGCTGGCCTTCGATGCGCGCTACGCCTTCGGTTACGCCATGGCGGCCGTCTGCGCCCTGCTCTGGTCGTCCTATTCGCTTTTGTCACGGCGCTTTCCCTCGGTGCCGACCAGCATCGTCACCTGGTTCTGCGCGGCGACCGCCGTGCTGTCGCTCGTCTGCCATCTGGCGCTGGAACAAACCGTTCTGCCAAATGGCGCGGGCCAGTGGCTGGCCGTGCTCGGACTTGGCCTGATGCCGGTGGGTGCGGCCTTCTATGCCTGGGACATCGGCGTCAAGCGCGGCAACATTCAGGTGCTGGGCGCGGCAAGCTACTTGGCGCCGTTGCTCTCGACGCTGGTGCTGATTGCGGCCGGCGTTGCCGAGCCGTCGCTGCGTATCCTCGCCGCCTGCGTGCTCATCACCGGTGGCGCGGCCCTGGCGGCGAAGTCGCTGTTCCTGCGCAAGCCGGCCCAGGCCGAGAGCCAAGCCAAGGCATCCGAAAGCGGAGCCGCGGCATGACGATGCCGTTTGCCGGCGGCATCGACGCCAATGCCAATGCGACGCTGATCTTCTCGCTGGTGGCGGCGGTGATCTATGCCTTCACGCTGGGCATGCCGCCGAGCCTCGCCCGCTCCGCGGCCAAGACGCTCGCGGTCGCGATGCTTGCCGTGCTTTCGGCGCTGCAAGGCGGCCCGCTGCTGCTGGTCGCGGCCCTTGCGCTCAGCGCGGCGGGCGACGCGTTCTTGTCGCGCGACGGCGAAAAGGCGTTTCTCGGTGGGCTCGCCAGCTTCCTTGTCGCCCACATCGTCTACATCGCGCTGTTCCTGCGCAGCGGCGGCGGGTTGGGACTGCTTGGGGCCGAGCCCTGGCGCGGGGCGATCGCGCTGGCACTGGCGGTGTTCGTCATCGTCATGCTGGCCGCGCTCTGGCGCCGTGTCGGCCCCGGCCTGCGCGTGCCGATCGCCATCTATGTCGTGGCGATCCTGGCGATGGGCATGGCGGCGCTGACCACCAACAGCGCCTGGGTCATCGGCGGCGCGGTGCTGTTCATGGCATCGGACGGTCTGCTGGCCACCGAGAAATTTCTGGTGGCGGCCATCTCGCCGCATCGCGCCTGGATGCGTTTGGCCGTCTGGGTGCTGTACTACGCAGCCCAGCTTGGGATTACGCTGGGGTTCCTGCTGGGTTAGGATTCCAGCCCGGCTCGGCCAGTTCGAAGGCGGCGAAATCAAAGCCCGGCGCGACCGTACAGCCGACCAGCGTCCATTCGCCCAGGCTGCGCGCCGACTGCCACCAGCCCGCCGGCACGACGATCTGCGGCCGTTCGCCGGCCGCGAGGCCGATGCCGAGCACCTGCTCAATGACGGCAGCGCCTTCTTGCCACATCGACAGCGCCAGCGGCGCGCCGGCATGGAAATGCCAGACCTCGGCTGCGTCCTTGACCCGGTGCCAGGCGGAAAGCTGGTGCTGTTCCAGCAGGAAATAGATGGCGGTCGAATGGCCGCGCGCTCCGCCGGCCTCGTCACGAAAGGTTTCCGCGTACCAGCCGCCTTCCGGATGCGGCTTCAGTCCGAGGGTGGCGATGATTTCTGCTGCGCTGGTCATCGGTCGGAGCTGCTCAGAAATTGTCCTTGCGCTTGCGGATCTCGGCGAACACCTCGGCGTCCCCGGCCTTTTCCATGCCGAGATGCTTGCGGATCGCCGGATCGTGCCAGCGCAGGAAGGGATTGGTCGACAGTTCCTCGCCGATCGTCGTCGGCAGTGTCGGCTTGTTGTCGACCCGCAGTGCCTCGATCCTGGCGGCGCGCTCCTTCAAGGCCGAATTGGTCGGGTCGACGGTCAGCGCGAAACGGGCGTTGGCGAGCGTGTATTCATGGCCGCAATAGATCGTCGTCGCGGCGGGAAGGGCTGCGAGTTTCTTCAGCGAGTCGTACATCACCGGCGGCTTGCATTCGAACAGCCGCCCACAGCCCAGCGCAAACAGCGTGTCGGCGGTGAACGCCACCTGCGATGCCGGCAGATGATAGGAGACATGGCCGGCGGTATGGCCGGGTGTGGCGATCACCTCGATGCGCTCGTCGCCAAGATGAAGGACGGAGCCCTCCTCGACGGTTTCGTCGATGCCGGGGATCTTGGCCTTTTCCGCCTCCGGGCCGACGATGCGCAGCTTGAAGCGCTCCTTCAGCGCCAGATTGGCCTCGACGTGGTCCATATGATGATGCGTGGTCAGGATCATCGTCGGCGTCCAGCCGGTGCGCTTGATCGCGGCCAGGATCGGCGCTTCCTCGGGCGCGTCGATGATCGCCGTCTGCCCGCTTTTGGGGTCATGCACCAGCACGCCGAAATTGTCGCTCCGGCACATGAACTGTTCGATTTCGACCGCCATCTCGGCTTTCTCCATTGTCGCCGCAGACATAGGGCGCCAGCGCGGGAATGTCATCCAGGGATGTCGAGTAACATCTCGTGACGCGGACCTCTTTCGAGGCCTTTTGTTGAAACACGCCGATATCGCGGCTACATCCCTCACATGCATTCCGACATCGTCGACCTTCGCTCCTTCTATTCGACAACGCTTGGCCGGTTCGCCGAGCGTTCGATCACCATGGCACTGTCGTCGATATGGGCGGCTGTCCCCAATGAACGGCTGGTCGGGCTCGGCTATACCTTGCCCTGGCTGGAGCGTTTCGGCTCCGATGCGGAGCGGGTCTTTGCCTTCATGCCGGCGACGCAGGGCGCCGTGGTCTGGCCGGCAACCGGGCCGACGGCGACCGCTTTGGTCTTCGACGAGGAACTGCCGCTGGTCGATTCTTCCATCGACCGCATGCTGCTCGTCCATTCGCTCGAACATGTCGAAAACCCGCGCGAGACGCTGAACGAGATCTGGCGGGTGCTGTCGCCCGCGGGGCGCGTCGTCATCGTCGTGCCCAACCGGCGCGGTGTCTGGGCGCGCTTCGAGCACACACCGTTCGGCAATGGCCGCCCGTTCTCGCGCGGGCAACTGACGGAACTGCTGCGCGAGGCGAATTTCACGCCGGCCGCCTGGTCGGATGCCCTGTTCTTCCCGCCATCGCGGCGGCGCTTCATGATGCGCTTCCACAATGTGCTGGAGCGCGCCGGCCGGCGGCTGTGGCCGATCTTTTCCGGCGTCATCATCGTCGAGGCGCAGAAGCGGCTCTATCAGGGCGTGCCGGTCGCCCAGCGCGCCTCGCGCCGCGTCTTCGTGCCGGTGCTGTCGCCACACGGCGCGACGCGGCTCGGCCGCCGGGCCGAGGCGACAGGCGGGGCCATGCCGTCTCGCCAGGTGAAACCTTCGTGATCATGCTAGAAACGCGCACGGCGCGTCCCTCCTCGACCTATCTGTCGTGGTGAACTCGCTACCTGCCTGATATGCGGATGCCGTCATCATCCGGTTTCAGCATCGCACCTGAACGCAAGGACCTCTGACATGGCTGATCAACTTGACAATCAGGCCACCGTTCAGCCGGTCGCTGTCGAGGCCAGCAGCCTGCGTGATCAGGTTGCGACGATCAGGCGGGCGCTGGTGGTGTCGCCGGTCCGCAAATGGCTGCTGAGGACGTCGGTCGGCATCATGGCCGTCATCATCGCGACCTCGATCGGCCAGGTCCTGCTCAACCGCTGGAACCAGCCCTTCTACGATGCGCTGGCACGCCGCGACATGGCGGCCTTCGTGCACCAGCTCCTTGTCTTTGCGATGATCGCCGGCGGGCTGCTGGTGCTCAATATCGGCCAGACCTGGCTCAACCAGATGATCCGGCTGAAGCTGCGCGAGGCGCTGACGCTCGACCTGATCGACCAGTGGATGCGGCCGGCACGCGCCTTCCGGCTGGCCAATGCCGGCGCCATCGGCGTCAATCCCGACCAGCGCATGCAGCAGGATGCGGCGCATCTGTCCGACCTGTCCACCGATCTCGGCGTCGGGCTCCTGCAGTCGCTCATCCTGCTCGTGTCCTTCGTCGGCGTATTGTGGGAACTGTCTTCGGGTTTCGTCTTCCACATCAACGACTGGTCGCTGGCCATACCGGGCTACATGGTCTGGGCGGCGTTCCTCTATGCCGGCACAGCCTCCTGGCTGAGCTGGCTGGTCGGCCGGCCGCTCATCAAACTGAACAGCGACCGCTACACACGAGAGGCGGAGCTGCGCTCCTCGATGGTGCGCGTCAACGAAAATGTCGATGCCATCGCGCTGTACCATGGCGAGGCCGACGCCAGGCAGCGGCTCGAACTCGACCTCGGCACGGTGCTGGGCGCCATGCGGCGCATCTATACCGCGCAGATCAACCTGTCCTGGGTGACCGATACCTATGGCTGGATCACCGTCGTGGCGCCGATCCTGGTTGCCTCGCCCGTCTATTTCTCGGGCGACATCAGCTTTGGTGGGCTGATGATGGCGGTCGGCGCCTTCAACCAGGTCCATTCCTCGTTGCGCTGGTTCATCAACAATATCGGCAGCATCGCCGATTGGCGGGCCACGCTGATGCGTGTCGCCGACTTCCGCATCGCGCTCGATGAAACCGATGTGCTGCACGACACCGAAAGGCGCATCACCTTCGATCAGAACGCCAATGGCAGCCTGACGTTCGAGAAGCTCCAGGTGGCCTCGCCGGAGGGCTGCACAAAACTCTCCGAGCAGCATGTCGAGATCCGCGCCGGCGATCGCGTGATGATCACCGGCGAACCCGGCGCCGGCAAGACGCTGTTCTTCCGCGCCATTGCCGGGCTGTGGCCCTGGGGCAGGGGAAAAATCGGCCTGCCGGCCGGAGAACCCCTCATCTTCGTGCCACGCGTGCCGTATTTGCCGGCCGGCACGTTGCGCGAAGTGCTCAATCACGCCAACGGGCATGCGCCCGCGAGTGACGCCGACATTGTGGCGGTGCTGGCCGAGGTTGGCCTGGAACGGCTGTCGTCCTCGCTCGACCGCGTCGGGCGCTGGGACCATGAACTGGGCGATGACGAGCAGCGCTTGCTGGGCGTGGCCAGGCTCGCCTTGCGGCAGCCGAAATGGGTGATCATCGACGAAGCCATGGATGCGTTCGACGGCCCCTCGCTGCGGCGTGTTCTGGCGATGCTGGAAAAGCATCTGAAGGGCGCCACGATCATCAACATCGGGCGCGGGCAGCACAATATTCAGTTCTTTCCGCGCGGCCTGACGATCGTCAAGGATTCCGGTGCGCCAGCGCTGAAGCCCGCCCACGTCAGGGCCGGCGCCATCGATCCGCCGCCGGTCGCGGTCCGCCGCAAGAAGTAGGGCCGTTTCCCGCACTCTCGCTGCAAGCTTTATTTCGCCGCGATCGCGAAGGAAGATTTCCCCGAGAAACAAAACTTGGCGGTGGCGATGCTTGATGCTCTGCGCCTGCTTGCCTGTCTTGCCTGTGTCCAGCCAACGCCCGTTGCCTCGCCATCGGGTGCGCTGGCTGTCGACGTCGAATTGGTGTTGGCGGTCGATATATCCCTGTCGATGGACGAGAAGGAATTCGCCCTGCAACGCGCCGGCTATGTCGAGGCGCTGCGCCATCCCGACTTCATCCAGGCCGTCCGGTCCGGCAATACCGGCCGCATCGCGATTGCCTATTTCGAATGGGCCGGCACGGTGCGCGACGACGCGGTCATCGACTGGCAGATCATCGATGGCGCGCAAAGCGCCAACAGCTTTGCCGACAAGGTGGCGGCGCGCCCGTTCCGGAGTTTTCGCGGCACCTCGATTTCCACGGCAATTGCCTTCGGCACGGGGCTGTTCGGCAGGACGAATTTCGCCAGTGAGCGCAGCGTCATCGATATATCGGGCGATGGCCCCAACAATATCGGGCCGCCGGTCACCGCGACGCGCGATGCGGCAACCGCAAAAGGCATCGTCATCAACGGCCTGCCGATCCTGATCAATCCATCGCCCACCTTCAAGCATCTCGACCAGTACTATGCGCAGTGCGTGACCGGCGGACCCGGCTCTTTCGTGCTGCCCATCTACTCGGCTGCCGAATTTTCCACAGCCATCCGGCGCAAGCTGATCCTCGAAGTGAGCGGTATTCAGGACAAGGCCAGGATCATCCCCGTCGACGCGGACGCGCCGATCGACTGCCTGCAAGGCGAACGCGACAGGCGGTTCCTTTCGGATCCGTATTTTCCGGAACTCGACCGGTGAAAATGCGCAAGAGCGCCTGTCGCCGGCCGTCGAAGGCGCCGATTCCATTACCTCGGGCGTAATCGCTTTGTGTCAGGTGTTCCGGCAGATTGCCCTGGCGAGGCCGGTTGGTCGGTCTCGATGCAAAGGGAGTTACGTCATGACCGCTTACGCCATCGCCCATATGCGCCAAGTCACGATGGGTCCGCAGATCGTCGAGTATCTGCACAGGATCGATGCCACGCTGGAGCCTTTCGGCGGCCGTTTCCTGGTCCATGGCGGCGATGTGGAGGTGATCGAGAACGATTGGCCGGGCAACCTCATCGTCATCGAATTTCCTGACCGCCAGCATGTGCGCGAGTGGTATGCTTCGCCCGCCTATCAGGCGATCCTTTCACTGCGCACCGATAATTCGGACTCCGACGTAATCATCGTTGACGGCGTCGAGCATCCGCACAAGGCTACCGATGTGCTTGGCTGATGGAACTGCCCATGCGGACGATTCGTGGCGATCTGTTGCAACTTGCGCTCGACGGAGAGTTCGACGCGATCCTGCATGGCTGCAATTGCCAATGCCAGATGGGCAAGGGCATTGCCCTTTCCATCAAGCAGCGGTTTCCAGAGGCCTACGCCGCGGATATCGCGACCGTGAAAGGCGACCGCTCCAAGCTGGGTACTATCTCGGTTGCCGAGATCCGGCGCGAAGATCGAAATTTCCACGTCATCAATGGCTACACCCAGTTCCATTGGCAGGGCCAGGGCGTGAAGGCTGACTATGGCGCCATCCGCAGTGTCATGAAGGCGGTCAAGGCTGGATTCGCCGGCCGGAGGATCGGCTATCCCAGGATTGGCGCGGGTCTGGCGGGAGGCGATTGGGCAACGATTGCTTCAATCATCGATGAGGAGCTTGCGGACGAGAACCACCAGCTGGTCGAATACGCGCCGTAACGTCAGCTCCGTTTCAGCAGAAACACCGCCTGCTGGCCAAAGAAGTTCCAGAACCACCAGGGCATGGACAGGCCGATCTTCTGGCCGGCGGCGTCGAGCGCGGTCGCCTTTTCCACCGTCGCGCCAAGCTCCTCGCACAGGTTGACGAAGTCGCGGATGGTGCAGAAGTGGATATTGGGGGTGTCGTACCAGGAATAGGGCAGGTCCTGCGTCACCGGCATGCGGCCCTTGACGAACAGCGACAGACGTACCCGCCAATGGCCGAAATTGGGGAAGGAGACGATCGCCCGGTTGCCGATGCGGAGCAACTCGTCGAGCACCAGCTTCGGGTTGCGCGTCGCCTGCAAGGTCTGCGACAGGACGACGAAGTCAAAGCCCTTGTCGGGATAGAATTCGAGATCCTTGTCGGCATCGCCCTGGATGACGGAGAGGCCGCGCGCCACGCATTCGTTGACGCCGCGCTGCGACAGTTCCAGTCCGCGGCCGTCGACCTGCTTGGTGTCCTGCAGCAATTCAAGCAGCGAACCGTCGCCCGAACCGACGTCGAGCACGCGGGACTGCGGCGGGATGAGGTTGGCGACGACCTCTAGGTCGACGCGCTGGCTGCCGTTGACACTCATGATGTCATCTCCTTTGCGGCGCATGATCCCGATCCTGAAAGGCTGCAACTTTCCGGGGTCATGCGCTTAGCCCTCTCGCCCGCGCCGCGGAACCGATGAAGCCGTTGATGGCGGCGAACAGTTCCGGCTCGTCGAGCAGGAAGGCATCGTGGCCGCGATCGGTCTCGATCTCGACGAAGGACACCGAGGCGCCGGCGGCGTTGAGCGCGTGCACGATGGAGCGGCTTTCTTCGGTCGGAAACAGCCAGTCCGATGTGAACGACACCAGGCAAAAGCGGGTCTTGGTTCCGGCAAAGGCGTCCGCCAGCCTGCCGCCATGGTCGGCGGCGAGGTCGAAATAATCCATCGACCGCGTCATGTAGAGATAGGAATTGGCGTCGAAGCGGTCGACGAAGGTCATGCCCTGGTGGCGCAGATAGCTTTCGATCTGGAAGTCGGCGTCGAAGCCGAAGGTCAGCGCTTCGCGGTCCTGCAGGTTGCGGCCGAATTTTCGATGCAGGGCGGCTTCGGAGAGATAGGTGATGTGGGCGGCCATGCGCGCCACCGCCAGGCCTTTTTCCGGGCGCTTGCCGTGTTCGAAATATTTGCCACCATGCCAGTCCGGATCGGCCATGACGGCCTGCCGGCCGACCTCGTGGAAGGCAATGTTCTGCGAGGAATGGCGCGCGCCGGTGGCGATCGGCAGCGCCGAAAAGACGCGCTCGGGATAGCTCGACGCCCACTCCAGCACCTGCATGCCGCCCATCGAGCCGCCGAGCACGCAGAACAGTTTCTCGATGCCGAAATGGTCGATCAGCATCTGCTGCGCACGCACCATGTCGCGGATGGTGATGACGGGCAGGTCAAGCCCATAGGGCTTGCCGGTGGCGGGGTTGGTGGAAGCTGGCCCGGTGGAGCCCAGGCAGCCGCCGATGACGTTGGAGCAGATGACGAAGAAACGGTTGGTGTCGATGATCCTGCCGGGGCCGATCAGCACTTCCCACCAGCCCGGCTTGCCGGTCACCGGATTGGTGCTGGCGACATGTTGGTCGCCGGTCAGCGCATGGCAGACGAGGATGGCATTGGAGCGTGCATCGTTCAGCGTGCCGTAGGTCTGGTAGGCGATCTGGAACGGCGACAGCAGCGTGCCGGCGTCGAGCTTGAGCGGCTTGTCCGCCCCGAAGCGCAACACCGGGCTCGACGGCTGGTCGGCCTCGTTGTTGGTCTTTCCTGCGCGCAGAGCGGCCATTCTCGTCTCACCTACTGCATCATATCGGGCGAAAAATCGCCGCCGATGCGTCCGTCCGGCCGGCCGCGGACAATAAAAAACCGGCATTGCCTTCGCAAAGCCGGTTACGTCACGCAAACGGCCCTTTAGCGAATTGTTTAACGTGGCTGCAAGCCGACCGGCCAAATCACCACGGAACTGTTGCTGTCCTTCTAGAACTCGCCCGCCCTGCCGTCAATGCCGACATCTGGGCCGACATCTCGGCCGGCATCTGGACCGGCTGCTGGCACCACTGCCACCTCTCGACATTATCGGCCACGGCTTGTATTTCCGCTGCGGCCTCCGGATCGAGGCATTTTCGATGGATTTTGCAAAAATGAACCAGACACCGGATCAGGCACGTCCAACCCCGCGCGCGGGCATCATGGACATTGACGCCTATGTGCCGGGCAAGAGCGCCGCACCCGCCGGTGTCGCCAAGGTCTACAAGCTGTCGTCCAACGAGAACCCGCTTGGCCCGTCGCCGAAGGCGATCGAGGCCGCGCGTGAAGTCGCCGCCAGGCTCGACATCTATCCCGACGGCACCGCCAGACGGCTGCGCGAGGCGATCGCGGAAGTGCATGGCCTCAACGCGCAGAACATCATCTGCTCCAACGGCTCCGACGAGATCCTCGGCCTGCTGGCGCAGACCTATCTCGCACCCGGCGACGAGGCCATATTCACCGAACACGCCTTCATGGTCTACAAGATCTACATCCAGTCGGCAGGGGCTGCGCCGATCGCGGTCAAGGAGACCGACGAGCGCGCCGACATCGATGCGATACTGGCGGCCGTCACGCCGCGAACCAAGATCGTGTTTCTCGCCAATCCCAACAATCCGACCGGCACCTATGTGCCGTTCCAGGAGGTGCGCCGCCTGCATGCCGGCCTGCCAAAACATGTGCTGCTGGTGCTCGACGCGGCCTATGCCGAATATGTCCGCCGCAATGACTATGAAGCCGGCATCGAACTGGTCGGCAGCGCCGAGAATGTGGTCATGACCCGCACCTTCTCCAAGATCGGCCTCGGTGGCGCGCGGATCGGCTGGATGTATGCGCCCATGCACATCGTCGACGCCATCAACCGCGTGCGCGGTCCCTTCAACGTCAACGCGACGGCGATCGAGGCCGGCATCGCGGCAATCCGCGACCGCGCCCATGTCGAGCGCAGCGTAGCGCATAACGAGACCTGGCTGACCTGGCTGAGCCAGGAGATGACCGGGCTCGGGCTGCGGGTGACGCCCAGCGTCGGCAATTTCCTGCTCATTCACTTTCCCGACGATCAAAAGCATTCGGCGGCCGCGGCGGACGACTATCTGACCGGGCGCGGCTATATCCTAAGGCGCGTTTCCGGCTACGGCTTCCCCAACGCGCTGCGCATGACCGTTGGCACGGAAGAGGCCAATCGCGGCGTTGTCGCCGCGCTCACGACATTCCTGAAAAGCTAGAACGCCCGAAAAGCAGGAACACCATGACATCACCGATGTTTGAAAAGATCGCGCTGGTCGGCATCGGCCTGATCGGCTCGTCGCTGGCCCGCGTCATCCGACGCGAGGGCCTTGCCGGCCGCGTTGCCATCTCGACCCGCAGCGCCGCGACGCTGAAGCGGACGGAGGAACTTGGACTGGGCGATTCATACACGACGGATGCGAAGGAAGCGGTCCGCGATGCCGACCTGATTATCGTCTCGGTGCCGGTCGGCTCGTCCGGCGCGGTGGCTGGGGAGATCGCGCCGGCGCTGAAGAAGGGCGCCATCCTCACCGATGTCGGCTCGACCAAGGCCTCGGTCATCGCGCAGATGCAGCCGCATGTGCCTGATGGCGTTCATTTCATTCCCGGCCATCCGCTGGCGGGCACGGAAAAATCCGGACCGGATGCCGGTTTCGCCGATCTGTTCGACAATCGCTGGTGCATCTTCACGCCGCTGCCGGGCACCGATCCGGACGCGCTCGAGAGGCTGTCGGAATTCTGGCGCCGCTGCGGCGCCAACATCGACACGATGGATCCCCAGCATCACGACATGACGCTGGCCATCGTCTCGCATCTGCCGCACATCATCGCCTACAACATCGTCGGCACCGCCGACGATCTGGAATCGGTGACCAAGACGGAAGTCATCAAATATTCGGCCTCCGGCTTTCGCGACTTCACCCGTCTGGCCGCCTCCGACCCGACCATGTGGCGGGACGTCTGCCTGCACAACAAGGATGCGATCCTGGAAATGCTGGCGCGGTTCTCGGAAGATCTGGCATTCCTGCAGCGGGCGATCCGCTGGGGCGATGGCGACAAATTGTTCGATCTGTTCACCCGCACCCGCGCCGTGCGCCGCTCGATCATCGAGGCCGGCCAGGATATCGACGTGCCCGATTTCGGCCGCCAGGCGGTGGAGCATCCGTCGAAGAACTAGGCTGTTTCGGGCCAGGTCGCCATGACCATGGCCAGCGTCTCGGCCCGGTCCGGCGCGCCGAGCCTGCCGCCAAAGCGCAAGCATTTGAGCGCGGCGGCGGCACTTGCAAAGCGCAAGGCCCGCTCGACTGGCATGGCCTCCGCCAGTCCGACGGCAAAGGCGCCGTGAAAGACGTCTCCGGCGGCGAGCGTGTCGATCGCCTTGATCCTTGGCGCCGCGACATGGCGGGATGATCCCGACGCGCGATCGAACCACCAGGTGCCTGCCGCGCCGCCGGTGACGGCGACGAACGCATCGGTGCGGGAAGCCATTTCGGTGCAAGCGCTCGCCAGATCCAGCGCCTGGCCGCATATGATGCGCACCGCGGGCTCCGAGGCGACGATGTGCGAAGCCAGCGGCAACAACTGCTCCAGCACCGCCAGCGGCGCCGTATCGGCATCGAGGATTGCCGGCCGACCGGCCGCGCGCGCCGCCTCGAGGGCAAGTGTCGCTGCACCGGGCCACCGCACGTCCACTAGCACGGCATCGAATGCCGTGATGTCCGCGAAAGGCAATGCCCCGGGGTCGGCCTGGGCCAGGCTGTCATAGAAAGGCACGATGATGCGCTCGCCATGCGCGTCGACCAGGATCGAGGCCAATGCCGAGCGGGCGCCGCTGACGCGGCGGACATAGCTGCAGTCGACACCCTCGGCCTCGATCCCGGCGATCAGCTGATCGCCGACCGGATCGTCGCCGGCGCTCGCCCACAGCGACACCTCGGCGCCCAGCCGATGCGCGGCGCAGGCAGCGCTGGTGGCCATGCCTGAGGCGATCTGCACGCCATCGGCGGCGATGAACTTTCCCTGATGCGTGGGCAGCGTCTCGACACGCAGGATGGTGTCCAGCGTCAGCGCGCCGACACTGAGGAGCCTCGGGGGTCCCGGCATGGCGCGCTATTGCACCGGCTTGATCTTGCCGAGCGGGATGAAGCCGAGCGAGGCCTTGCCCTTGACCACTTTCAGCGGCATCGACGGTTCGCTGCCGAGCATGGCAAGCGCGGCAAAACCCTGTTCGATCGCATTCTTCTGCTCGGGTATGGCACCGGCCAGAATGGCCGCCACGGCCTTCGGATCCTTGATCCTGATCATCAGATCTGCGTCGACCAGGCCTTCGGCGTCGACCGACAGCGGCCCGGAAACAGTGACTCGCGCCGTGCCTGACGACAAATCGAGGTTGCGGATCTCGACCCTTTGGCCGCGAAGGCTCTTCACCTGCGTTCCGATCAGCGCGACGCCATTCTTCAGCGTGGCGTCGCCGCTGGCATCGAGCGCCGGCAGCACGCGGCCGCCGATCGCATCCGGGTCGATTTCCAGATCGGTGAAGCTGCCGACATAATCGACGTCCTGACCGTTCGGCTGCAGCTGGCCGGCCGCCCTGCCGGCGCTGAACAGTTCCACCGGATCGGTGTCGTCGGCTGGATCGGTCTGGCCCGACAGGCCTTCCGCTTGCAGCGCGATGCGCTGCGGCAGCGGCCATGACAGTTTGACCTTGGCCTGCAGATTGTCCCAGTCGATCCACAGCGGCACCATGCCGGGGACGGAGGTCCTGAGCGGACCGCGCAGATCGGCGACCGGCGACAAGGGCTGGATGATCTGGGCGACGGCATTGAAGGAGCCGGCCGAGGCCGCGATGTTCTTGGCATCGTCCTCATACGCCAGATTGTCGCAAGAGACGGTAAAGCTCAGGGGATAGCCGCTGACCTGGAGATTGGCGCAGCCGGCTTCGATGCCGCTCTTGTTGAGCGTGGCGACCGCCTTGTCTGCCTCGGTCCTGACCCTGTTGGCCAGATAGAACCAGCCGCCGCTGTAGATGGCGAACAGCACAACGATGAACGCCGCAAGCCAGAACAGGCCGCGGCGGGACTTTGGTTGGCGTTCGTCACTTGACGTCATGCTTTGGCTCTCATTAACCCACGGTGTTGGTGGACGGACCTTCGATTCCGACAACACTTGGTAGACATTGACGAATAGGTAGCCGGGGACGGACGGAAAAACACCGGATTCCGGTGCGGTGTGGCCATTCTTTTTGCAATCAGGCACGGCGATATGGGCGATTTTTGGGTGTTTGGCTACGGTTCGCTGATCTGGCGGCCGGGTTTCGCACATGTCGAGACGCGGCGCGCCCATTTGCACGGCTATCGCCGCTCGCTGTGTGTCTATTCCTTCGTGCACCGTGGCACGCGTGAGCGGCCCGGGCTGGTGCTTGGCCTCGACCATGGCGGCTCTTGCGTCGGCCTGGCTTTCCGCGTGCCCGGAGAATTGCGCGACGAGGTGATCGCCTATCTGCGTGAGCGCGAACTCGTCACCAGCGTCTATCTCGAGCGCACGCTCAAGGTCCGCCTCGACGGCGGCGGCACGGTCGAAGCGGTCGCCTACATCGTCGACCGCAAGCATGAGCAATATGCCGGCGCGCTGGATGCCGCGCATGCGGCGGCGGTGGTGCGCGGCGCCGCCGGCCAATCCGGCAACAACGAGGATTATGTGCTCAGCACGCTGAAGCATCTGGAGGCACTGGGTATCCGCGACCACTGGCTGGAGGATGTGGCACGGGGGATAGCGCCATCGTGAAGCACTGGCTCTGCTCAAATAGGCGGTCAGGCCTTTGACCTCGACGCGGGACGACCTAGCTTAGGCTCCGAACCCAGCCAGCGGGCGGCATGCGCCCCAACCCAATCATCACGGAGAACCATCTTGCAGAAACGCCGTCTCGGTCGCACCGACCTTTCCATCGCGCCGCTGGTTCTGGGCGGCAACGTCTTCGGCTGGACCGCCGACGAGAAAACCTCCTTCGACCTGCTCGACCGCTTCGTCGCGGGCGGACTGAACGCCATCGATACGGCCGACGCCTATTCACGCTGGGTGCCCGGCAACACGGGCGGCGAATCGGAAACCATCATCGGCAACTGGATGAAGGACCGTGGCAACCGGGACAAGGTCGTGGTGATCACCAAGGTCGGCTCGGATATGGGGCAGGGGCACAAGGACCTCTCCGCCGCCTATATCGAAAAGGCCGTCGAGGCCTCGCTGAAGCGACTGCGGACCGATGTCATCGACCTCTATCTGTCGCACTGGCCGGACCCGGCCACGCCCTATGAGGAGACGCTTGGCGCCTATGAGAAGCTGCTTGCCAAGGGCAAGGTCCGCCATATCGGCTGCTCGAACCTCGACGCCGGCCAATTGCGCGCCGCGCTCGATGTGGCGAGCCTGCGCAGCTTGCCGCGCTATGAGGTGCTGCAGCCGGAATACAATCTCTACGACCGCTCCTCCTTCGATGGGCCGTTGCGCGATCTGTGCGTGGCCGAGGATATCGGCGTCATCACCTATTTCAGCCTGGCCAAGGGTTTCCTGAGCGGCAAATACCGCAGCGAGGCCGATCTCGGCCAAAGCGAGCGCGGCGAGGACGTCGGCAGTTATCTCAATGCGCGCGGCATGCGCATTCTGGCCGCTCTGGATGCCATATCCGCCAAGCATTCGGCGAAACAGGCGGAAGTCGCTCTTGCCTGGGCGATCGCGCGGCCAGGTGTCACCGCACCGATCGCCAGCGCCACCAAGCCCAGCCAGATGGACAGCCTGATCAAGGCGGCGTCGTTGAAATTGACCGCCGACGACATGGCCGAGCTCGACAAAGCGAGCGACTGAGGCTTCGGCCGCCCCACGCACGAACGTCCAAGACCACGCTCCCGTCTTGCCATAGCGTCCTTCGCCATTGGCAAGACAGAGGGTGCGATGACCGAGCCGCTTCTTTCGCAGCCGCAGCTTTGGCGGCCTCTGCTCGCCCTGGTGCTGGCCGCCACGGTGGTCATGGGCAGTCCAGGGCCGGCAACGATAAGCGTCACCGCTGTTGGCGCCGCCTTCGGTCTGCGCGATTCTGTGCGCTACACCTTGGGGATCGTTCTCGGCACGGTCGCCGTGCTGCTGGTCGTGGCGACCGGGATCATGGCGGTGCTTGGCTCGATGCCGAAGCTGGCGCCGGTGCTGGTTGTCGCCTCGGCAGCCTATATCCTCTATCTCGCGTTCAGGATCGCCACGGCGCCGCCGCTGGCGGCGCGCACGGCCGACGCTGCGCGCCCGACCTGGCTGGCCGGGTTCCTGCTGGCTGTCGCCAACCCGAAAGCCTATGTGGCGATCGCCGCCGTGTTCGCCGGCGCCTCGTCCAGCCAGGACGGCGCGGAACTCGGCCTATGGCTGAAGCTGGCGGTTCTGGCGGCGATGATCGTTGTCATCCATGCCGTGTGGCTGCTTGCCGGTGCGGCGTTCGCGCGCTTCCTGCGCAGGCCTGTCGCTTCGCGGATCATCAATCTGATCTTTGCCGCCACGCTGGTGCTGACCACCGCGCTGGCCGTCTACGGCTGATCGCCCGGCTGGAGGCGTTCAGGCCTTCGCGCCGAGCTCCCGCAGCCGCTTCAACGCCGTCGGCGGGAAGGCGGGCGGGTTGGGGGCGCGCGATGCCTCGATGAGGAGCTGGTCGCAAGCCGCTTCCGTCTCGCCGATCAGCCTCGCCATGAACTCGTCCTTGCCGAGGCCCGGTGGGATCGGCGGCAGAAAACGCGCCTTGATGGTGCCGGGATAACGCAGGAATTTGCGGCGCGGCCAATAGAGGCCGGCGACATGGGCAACCGGCACCACGGGAACACCAAGCTGCGTGTAGATTTCGACGATGCCGTATTTGTAGGCCGGCTCGTCGCCCGGCGCCCGGCGCGTGCCCTCGGGATAGATGATCAACTGGCGCGGGTTGCGCGCCATCTCTTGCTTGGTCGCCGCGACCACTGCCTTCAGGGCCTTGGAGCGGCTGCCGCGATCGACCGGGATCATGCGCATCTTCATGATGTACCAGCCGAAAAACGGGATCCAGGTCAGCTCGCGCTTGAGGATGTAGAGCGGGTCCTGGAGGAAAGGGAAGAAGGCGATCGCATCCCAGAACGACTGGTGCTTGGGCGCCAGGATGAAGGAGCCTTCGGGCAGGTTTTCCTGCCCGGTGATGTCGTTCTTCGTTCCGGCGATCTTGTCGTAGAGCCACATGCAACTGCGCGACCAGAATTTCGGCACGAACCAGGCGCGGTGGCGGGGCGACAGGAAATAATAGGGGGTCCAGAGGATCATCTGGACGATCAGATTGACGTAGAAGACGAAATTGAACGCCAGCGATCTGACATGGAGCATGGGGGAGGTCCGGTGAGGAAGTGTGCGTTGGTTACACCAAGCGCGGGGAAAAAGGAAATGGCGCAGCAGTGTCCCGGCCGATGCTGAAGCATGGCTCACGCCAGCGCAGGCACGCTACTCCAATCGCGCCAGCCGCTCCTTCAGACGCGGTGCGGCAAAGTCGAGGAAGGCGCGCAGCTTGACCGGCAGCAGGCCGTGGCCCGCATGCACCAGGCTCACTGGCCACGGTTCCGGCTCGAACTCTTGCAGCAGGATGCGCAGCATGCCGGACCGCACGGCGGCATCGACCTGATAGGAAAGCACTTTCGTCGGCCCGACGCCGGCAATCGCGGCATCGATCGCCGCCTCGGCGGTGTTGACCTGCAGGCGCGAGCGGACCTGGACCGTGACGTCCGTCTTGCCTCTGGCGAAGCTCCAACGGGCGGCGGAGGAAAGTCCCTCGAAGGTGATGCAACTGTGGGTGCCTAGATCTTCCGGGATCGTGGCGTGCCGTGTTCGGCCAGATAGGCCGGGCTGGCGCAGACAACGCGGCGGATCGCGCCGACGCCAATGGCGACCAGGCTCGGATCCGGCAACTGGGCGATGCGCAGCGCGAGGTCGAAATGGTCCTCGACCAGCTGGGTTATGCGGTCCGCCAGGGTCAGGCGGATATCCACGTCGGGATAGGCCGAGAGAAAGCCGGTGACCACCGGCAACACATGGAGACGGCTAAACACGACCGGCGCGGTGATGGCCAGTTCACCGGTCGGAGCGCTGTACTCGCCGGCCGCGCCGCGTTCAGCCTCGCCAACGTCATCAAGGATGCGGCGGCAGGCCGCAAGATAGGCTTCGCCGGCATCGGTCGGCGTCAGCCGGCGCGTCGAACGGTTCAGGAGCCGGGTGTTGAGATGGCGCTCAAGATCGGAAACCTTGCGGCTGACGGTCGCCAGGGGAATGCCGAAACGGCAGGCCGCGACGGAAAGGCTGCCGGCCTCCACCGCCGCGACGAAGAGCGACATGGCTTCGAGACGATCCACAACTTCTTCCGGAAAATGGAAGGAACGGTTGCAAATATGCCATCTCCATTTCAGGAATGGAAGGGGCTATATGTCAGTTCGCAGCAGAGCCGCGCCATGGAGTTCTCATGTCTGAAAGTCGCCCACCCCTTCCGCCGTTCAACGCCGAGACCGCCGCGCAAAAGGCCCGCATGGCCGAGGATGCGTGGAATTCGCGCGATCCGGCACGGGTGGCGCTCGCCTATACGATCGACAGCCGCTGGCGCAACCGCGCCGAATTCCTGCAGGGCCGCGATGCCATCCAGGCTTTCCTGACGCGCAAATGGAGCCGCGAACTCGACTACCGGCTGATCAAGGAGATCTGGGCCTTCCACGGCAACCGCATCGCCGTGCGCTTCGCCTATGAATGGCACGACGACAGCGGCTCCTGGTTCCGCAGCTATGGCAATGAGAACTGGGAGTTCGACGAGCACGGGCTGATGCGTCTGCGCATCGCCAGCATCAACGACTTGGCGATCAGCGAGGCTGATCGCAAGTACCATTGGCCGTTGGGGCGTCGCCCGGACGACCATCCGACTTTGTCGGCGCTCGGGCTTTAGAGCAGTTCCAGGAAAAGTGTGAAGCGGTTTTCTGTCGGGAATTGCGTCGGCTGGAAGCCGGTTTCAGGCAAGGAGGTTTCGATGGACGCGCATGCTTTCACCAGCGATGTCGCCTTCACGCCGACCGTCAAGGCGATCCAGGCGCGCAAGGGTTCGCGCCAGTCCTACGCCCGCGTCGAGGAGCGTGGTGGCTGGCAGGCTGTCATCACGCCGGACCTAGCCGCCTTCATTGAGATGCAGACCAGCGTCTTCCTGTCGACGGCCAATGGCGATGGCCAGCCCTACATCCAGCATCGCGGCGGCCCGGCCGGCTTTCTCAAGGTGCTGGACGAAAAGACGATCGGCTTCGCGGATTTTTCCGGCAACAGGCAGTTCATCACGCAAGGCAATCTGGCGGACAATCCACGCGCCTTCCTGTTCCTGATCGATTACATGCTGCGCCAGCGCATCAAGATCTGGGGCACGGCGCGCGTCGTCGAGAACGATGCCGAGCTGATGGCGAGGCTGATGCCGCAGGATTACAAGGCACGTCCCGAGCAGATCATCCTGTTCACCGTCTCGGCCTGGGATGCCAATTGCCCGCAACACATCCCGCAGCGCTTCGAAGCGGCTGATGTGGCGGCAGCGCTTGGGGAGCGGGAGAGGCGCATTCAACAGCTCGAGCAGGAGGTCAGCCGCCTGAAGGCCGTGTCGAAGGGGACAGACAAGGAATGATGATGGAACGCCGGGGGCTCAGCCGCCGGCCGCGGTCTCGGCCAGCGCAATGCCGTCCGGGGTCGGTTTCACCGGCACGATGCCGCGCGCCAGCGCCAGCAGGTATTTGGTGTATTCGGTGAACAGCACGCGCAACGCCCGCGGCTTGGTCAGCCAGCCGCCATTGTCGAGATTGGAATTGACCACTGGATAGGGTTCCAGCTTGGCGCCATGCAGCAGGCGGCCCATTTCCAGCAGGCTGCGCGGCATGTGGTAATTGTTGGTGACCAGGATCACCGTGCCATAGGCGTGGCTTTCGACCCATTTGGCGCTTTCCTCGGCATTGCCGATCGTATCCAACGCGGCACGGTCGATGTCGACGCAGCAGGAAAACAGGTTCTTGTCGCCGCCGGTGGCTGCCTGGAGCTGGCGCCGGCTGGCGGACGGATGCACGCCGCTGATCAACAGCCGCTCGCCCTTGCCGGATGCCAGCAGATCCATCGCCGCGTCAAGGCGCGACTGGCCGCCGGTCAGCACGATGATGGCATCGGCCTTGGCCGGATTGGCTGGCGTGGTGAGATGGGCGACCTTGTTGGCGAACCAGCCGAAGCCGCCGGCAAACAGCGTTGCGAAAATGAGGAGGGAGAGCGCGGATATCCGCACTGCGGTCTTTAAACGGCTAATCCCGCTATGGTCGCGCAGACGCGCAACCACCACTGGCATCTGTCCAACCGTCCCGGTCGAATCCCGCACGTCCATGGCCATATGGTTAATCCTGAAATGCGGCCTTGGGTAGGTAAAAGACGCACTTTGCGTTACGTCGTTTCTCCATCCGTGATCATCCTGCTTCGATTTCCGCCAGAGCAAGTTGCTTTTCATGCGTCGGGTTGGCGAACATCGATGTCGCTGAGATAGGCGACGACGGTGGCATGCGAGGTTGCCGCCGTCAGCGCGCCGATCACCAGCACCATGAGGACGACGCCGAGATAGCCCGCCGACCCAATGGCGAAATTGCCGAACAGGGCAGTCGCCTGGTCGGCCTGCGGCGTCGCCATATTGCGTGACGACCACCAGGAAAAGACGATGAAAACCAGCACCGCCGCAGCACCTCCGGCGGCCGCGCCCTTCATGCCGGTGACCAGGAAATGCCGGCGGAATTCGCGCGCGATGAAGGCGGCCTCGGCGCCGACGAAATGCAGCACCTCGATGATGTGGCCATTGCCGGCCATGGCGCCGCGGGTCGCGAACACCACGGTCAGCACCGTCGCCGACAGCATCAGCGCCAGCACGGCAATGCCGATGGTCACCGTGGTGCGGGCCATGGCCACCAGCCGGTCGACCCAGGTGCGGTGATCGTCGAGCGACGCGCTCGGCAGTTTCGGCGTGATGGCGGCGCGCATGGCGGCGAAGTCGGGCGGGTTGTTCTCATCGATGGTGACGATGATCAGGCGCGGCACCGGCAGCTCGTCGATGTTGAGGCCCGAACCAAGCCATGGCTCCAGCAGCCTGGCGGTCGCATCGCGGTCGATGATCCTTGTCGACTTCACGCCGGGGAATTCGCCCGCGATCTGCGAGGCCTGGGCAAGGGCGGCCTCCATGTCGAGGCCGTCGGCCGGCTTGATCTGGATCGTCGCCTCGCGCGAGATCTGGTTCTCCCAGACCGAGGCGGTGTCGCGCACCAGCGTCACCGCGCCGAAGGTCAGGCAGGACAGGAAGGTCATGATGGCGATGACCAGGACGAGCGCCCGGCCGGCGATGTTCTGCGCCGGGACGATCGGCGCCATTCGGCGCTGGGCGCGCGGTCTTGCTTCAGCCGCCTCGGCTTCCTGCTCATGCTCTTCGAAGTGTTCGGCGGACAGATCAGTCATAGATGTCCAGCCTTCCGCCGGCCAGGATCATGCGGCGCGCATCGACCTGTTCCATCAGGCCAAGGTCATGGGTGGCGATCACCACGGCGGTGCCGAGACGATTGAGCTCGATGAAGAGCCGCAGCAGCCGCCGCGCCAGCGGCGGATCGACGTTGCCGGTCGGTTCGTCCGCGAGCAGGATCTCGGGCTGCTCGATCAGGGCGCGCGCGATGGCGGCGCGCTGCTTCTCGCCGCCCGACAGGACCGGCGGCAGCACATGCATGCGCTCGCCCAGCCCCACCCATTTCAGCAGCTCCGTGACATCGGTGCGGTAGCTTGCTTCCTCGCGCCCGCGCACGCGCAGCGGCAGCGCGACATTCTCATAGGTGGTCATGTGGTCGAGCAGGCGAAAATCCTGGAACACCACGCCGATGCGGCGCCGCAGATGCGGCAGTTCGGTGCGCGAAATGCGCGAGCGGTCCTTGCCGAAAATGGTGATCAGCCCGCGCGTCGGCTTCAGCGACATGAACAGAAGCCGCAGCAACGTCGTCTTGCCGGCGCCCGAGGGTCCGCTCAGGAACTGGAAGGAGCGCTCCGGGATGTGCAGGGAGATGTCGCGGAGGATTTCCGGACCCATGCCATAGCGGAGGCCGACATTTTCGAAGCGAATCAATTTCGACGACCTGAAATTCCTGGCAGTGCTGAGCCTGCCTGTTCTGCGAAAAGACCATCGGCCGGCATGGTTAACCGGCGGTTAATTTCTGGCTTGTTTCGGCGCGTCACGAGGGCTCCGGTGGGGAAGCGTTAACCATTTTTGTTTAGGCAAAAGAAACGAAAAGCGAACACGCGCAATAACGGGGCCATGATGGCTGACGAACGAACCGCGCGCCCGGTTTCCGGCGAAATCATGACCGATCCCCCGGCAATCGTCGCGGCGGAGCGGATCGTGCGCGGCCCGGCGGCTGATATCGTCGATGCCGACTATGAAGTGATGCCGCGCTTTGTCCCCGCCGTGGAAAGCGTTTCACCGCCGCGCCTGATTGCCACGCCGTCCATCGAGGGCATGGACATGCTGCGCAGGCCGGAAGCGCCGGCGGAACGGCCGCCGGCCGCGCGCGGCGGGCCGATCTTCTGGATCGCCGGCGTCGGTGCCGCCTTGGCCGCTTTCTGGGTCTCCGGCGGACATGCGCTGGTGCGCCAGGCGCCGTTCCTGACCGGCGCGCAAGCCTCGGCGCTGACCATTTCAGGCGTCACCTCGCGTGTCGACGCCTCGGGCGCCAATCCGGTGCTGTTCGTCGATGGCGAGGCCGCCAATGACGGGGCGGGGCCTGCGACAATGCCGTCGCTCGAAATCCGCGTGACCGGCAATGATGGGCGCGTAACCCGCTATACGTTGGGGACATCCGGCCATTCGCTGGCATCGGGCGAAAGATTCGGCTTTGCCAGCCGGCTCGACGTGCCTAAGAACGGCGTAAGGACCGTTTTGGTTACTTTCGCTGAATAGCGTGTGTCGATATTCAGGTGAGGCCGGCCTGCAAACGGCGGTTCCCTGCGCTTCCGGTGCTCACGTACTTAAGTACGCTCCGCTCCGGTTCTCGGAAACCACCGTTTTCGACTCGGCCTGACCTGAATCTCAACACTCGGTGTGAAGGCGTTTGGGCAAAAAACTTGAGGGGCGAAAAATGCCAATCGTACGCGACAAGGACATCGAAGTCCTGTTTTCGGCGTCGGCGATCGCGCGGCGCAATCTCGAACTCGCCAAGGAGATCGCCGGGCACGACTATCATGATCTCCTGGTGATTTCGGTGCTGAAGGGCTCGTTCATCTTCGCCGCCGACCTGATCCGCGCCATGCACGATGTCGGCCTGTCGCCGGAGGTCGAGTTCATCTTCATTTCCAGCTATGGCGCCGGCACCACCAGTGGCGAGGTGAGGGTGCTGCGCGACATCGACAATGAGGTCGCCGGCCGCGACGTGCTGCTGATCGACGACATTCTGGAATCGGGCAAGACACTGACCTTCACCCGCGACCTGATGCTGTCGCGCGGCGCGAAAAGCTGTTCCATCGCCGTGCTGCTCGACAAGCGCATGCGCCGCCAGACCGCGCTCGTCGCCGACTATGTCGGCTTCGACTGCCCCGATTATTTCGTCGTCGGTTACGGCATGGATGTCGCGCACGCCTTCCGTGAATTGCCGTTCGTGGGTGTTGTGAAAGGCGATGCGTGAGGCCACTGCCTTGCGCCGACAAGTTCTGAAAAAGGCCTTAACGGCGCCGGAAAAATTAGCCCGGTCGGAGGCTGGGCGCTTTCAGGAAAAGTCAACTTTTCGCGGCCAAATTGCCGGCCATGGCAAAGCTTTTGATCGTCGAGGACGATGAGTCCGTCCGCACCCTCGCTGCCCGCGCGCTTGAACGCGCAGGCCACGCAATCGATATCGCCGCCGACGGCGCTCAAGGCTTGGCGCTGATACGCGCCGCGCATGGTGGTTACGATCTTGTCGTCTCCGACATCCGCATGCCCGAGATGGACGGCATCGAGATGGCGATCGCTGCGGCCGCCCTTTTTCCGGCGATGAAGATCATGCTGATGACCGGTTATGCCGACCAGCGCGAGCGCGCCGAGGAGTTGAACGGCATCATCCTCGATGTCGTGCAGAAGCCGTTCACGCTGGCCGAAATCCGCTCGCGCGTCGAGCGGGCGCTGATCTGCTTCGCCTGATCAGGCCGGATCGACGGCGGCAAGCACGGGCGCCGCGCTCTTGCGCCGCCCAGTGTTGAGCGCGAGCAGACCGGCGCCGATGATCAGCGTCGCGCCGATCACGGTCGTCGACCGCGGCACCTCGGCGAAGAACAGGAAACCCCAGAGCGGCGACCACAGAATGCCGGTGTATTCGAAGGTCGCTACCCGGTTGGCCGGCGCCAGCCTGTAGCCCTGCGACAGGAGGATCATGCCGGCGGAGGCGACGAAACCGCAGGCGGCCATCTTGAGGAAATCCGGCAGCGTCGGCCATATCCAGGGCCGCACCAGGAATTCGACGCTGGGGTGGACGGCGTGACTTATGCCGGCGAGATGGAACGTGCCGGCAACCACGGCGGCGCCGATGAGATAGGCGCCGTTCTGGTAGAAAGCCATGACGGTGGACGATTCGGTATCGCCGATCTTGCGCGCCATCAGTTGCGAGAAGCCGTAGAGCGCCGCCGAGCCGAGCGACAGCAGTGCCGCCCAGTCGAACAGGCCGGCGCCGGGGCGCACCATCACGATGACGCCAAGCATGCCGATGAGCACCGTCGCCAGCGTCCGCCAGGAGACGCGTTCGCCGAGATAGGGTCCGGCCAGCGCCATGATGAACAGCGGCGCCATGAAATAGAGTGCCACGGCGTCGGCCAGCGGCAGCGCGGCGATGGCCAGATAATAGACCGTGTAGGAGGTGAACTGGATGAAGGCGCGGATTGTCAGCAAGCCGAACCGCTTCGACAGGATTGCCGACAGCCCGACATCGGCATGGACGAGAATGATCAGGATCGGCAGGGCGACGATCGACCGGATCGCCATCACCTCGGTCACCGGATAGCCGCTCGACACGGCCTTGACGAGCGGGTCCTGCAGCGAGAACACCAGCACGCCCAGGCACAGGCTCAGGATGCCGCGCACCATCCTATTCTGCATCTGCGTTCCGGCTCCTGCGCGTACGATCCGAAGCAGCCCGCCTCCAGATCAAAAAGAACCCGCCACCGTTTCGGGCAGCGGGTACGAGTGAGGACTCTTTGATTGGTCCGCGGCCGATTTCGCAGCCGCATATCCAATGGGTAAGGCAACTATCGTCCGGTGTTTGACATGTTGCAAACGAATTGGAATGATGCCTGCAATCAAATCTGCTTATGATGGATAGCATGCGTCCAACCCTCGACAGCGATCTCCTGCGCACCTTCGTCGCCATCGCCGAGACCGGCAATTTCACCCGTGCGGCTGAGCAGGCCGGGCGCACCCAGTCGGCCGTATCGATGCAGATGAAGAAGCTCGAGGAGCTGGTCGGCGACAGCCTGTTCGAGCGCGGCTCGCGCGGCGTCGCATTGACGCGGCGCGGCGGCGAACTCATCGTCAATGCCCGCCGCATCGTCTCGCTGCTCGACGAAACGGCGGCGTCGATGGCGGCGCCGCCGCTCGGCGGACCGGTGCGCATCGGCATTCCGGAGGAATATGGCCACGCCATCCTGTCGCGCGCGCTCAGCGCGTTTTCGAAACGCCACACCAAGGTCGAGGTCACCGTGCGCTACGCGCATTCGGAGGCGCAGCTGGCGGCGCTCGCCGCCGGCGAACTCGATCTGTGCGTGGTGTTCGAATGGCAGGATCCGGCCGGCGGCGAAGTGCTGATGCACGACCCGACGGTCTGGGTGACGTCGACCCTGCATCACATGCACGAGGAACGACCGGTGCCGATCGCGCTCTACAACCGGGTCAGCTGGTGCAAGGACTTCGCCATCAAGTCGCTGGAGCAGCGCGGTCTTGGCTATCGCGTCGCCTATACCAGCGACACCACCGGCGGCCTGAAGCTTGCGGTCACGTCAGGGCTGGCGATCGCGCCGATCTCGCGCAGCAACATCCCGGACGGCTGCCGCGAATTGACCTCCGCCGATGGATTCGGCGACATCGATTCCTCCAATGTGGTGATGCATCGCAACCCGAACGCGTCGGGCGAGGCGATCGACGGCATGCAGGAGGCGATCCGCGAGGCGTTCGTTAACCGGTTAGCTCAGTCCTTCACATCCTCATAGAAGGTCAGGCCGTTGCCGAACGGATCGTCGACCGTGACCTCTTTCGTCTTCCAGGGCGTCTCCTCCAACCCCGGCCTGGCGAAGCGGTACTTTCTTTCGGTCAAGTCGTGGTGGAGCCCCGCAATGTCGGTCGTCTCGATCCGGATGTGGGAGCCCGGCGTGCCGTCGCCATGATGTTCGCTCAGATGCAAGACACAGCCGTCGCGTGAAACGCCTGTGTAGAGCGGCGCGTTGTCATCGTAGCGATGCTCGAACCGCACTTCGAAACCGAGAAACCCCACGTAGAATTCATGCGCCTTGGCAACATCGAAGATGCGCAGGATGGGCGTGACGGCACCGAGCTTCGGCATGGTGTTGCAACCGTTCGAGGGGGGCGGGCGGGGTGTGGGGGCGGTCCCTATTTCAGCTCGAGCAGCCGTTCGAGATAGCTGCGCTCGATATCCGGGCTGAGCGCGTTGCCGAGCCGCTTGCGGATCGCTTCCAGGATCTGGCGCGCGCGCTGGACGTCGATCTCGTCGGGGACCTTCACCGAATCGCCGAAATCGGGACCCTGGCTGGCGCGCGGCCGGCCGAGCGGGTCGCGGTCGGCATTCTGCTGACGCCCGCCTTCCTGGCTGCCGCCCTGGTCGCCCTGCATGGCCTGCATCTGCTTCATCATGTCCTTGGCGCCCTTGCGCAGCGCCTCGAGTGCCCGGCCCTGGTGGCCGACGGCCTCGTCGCCCTGGCCCTCGCCAAGCGCCTGCTCGGCGCTGCCCATCGACTTGCCGGCCTCGCCAAATCCTTCATTGGGCTCCATGCCCATGCCTTCGAGGTTCTTCTTCAACTGCTCGAGATCGCTCTTCAGCTGGCCCTGGCCTTCCTGCAATTGCTTCAGCGCATCGGCGAATTCCTGCGGCGTCATCGGCTTTTGCCTGGCCAGCGGATCGCGGTCCTCGCCGGCGCCTGGCTTGTCCTGGCCCTCGCCACCGCCCTGGCCAAGCTGCTCATCGCGGTTCTGCCCGCGCTGGCGCTCGCCACGCTGCATCTGGTCCATGCGGAAAGTGTCGTTCATCATCTCCTGCTGGCGTCGCAGGATCTCGCCGAGCTTGTCCATCTGCTGGCGCATCTGGCTGTCCTGCTCGCCGCCCTGCTGCTGACGCCCGGCCTGGAGATTGTTCATCATGTCCTGCAACTGCGACAGCAATTGCTGCGCCTTGTCGCGGTCGCCCGACTTCGCCAGGTTCTCGATCTGGTCCATCATCCGGTCGATGTCGCTCTGGCGCAGTTCCTGGCCGTTCTGCTGCATCTGCGGCGCATTCGGGTTCTGCTTGGCGCGTTCGGCGAATTCCTGCAGGAACTGGTTCATCGCCTCGCGCAGTTCCTTCATCGCCTTCTCGATTTCGGCATCGCTGGCGCCGTTCTTGATGGCGTCCTGCAGCGCCTGCTGCGCCTGGCGCAACCGCTTCTCGGCGGCCGAGAGGTTGCCCTCCTCGATGCCGAGCGCGATTTCCCAGAGATAGGCGACCTCGCCGCGCAGCTGATCGTCGTTGCCGGCCAGTTTCAGCCGGCTGCGCGCGCTCATGATGGCAAGGTAGTGGGACATGTTGTCGAACGTGTCCTCCGGCCGCAGCGTGATGGCGTCGATCAGGTCGAGCACGTGCGGCTTGGCATTGGCGTCGAGGGCCAGCAGGCGGCGCTGTTCGATTACAGCCCGCGCCAGCGGGTTGGAGAAAGGCCGCTCCGGCATCACCAGCGTCCTGGTCTCGCTCGACGCGGTGTGGCCGGCGTCGTCGGTGGCGACCAGCGTCAGCTTGATGCTGCTGCCGGCCCAGACATGCTCGGTCAAGTCCTTGGTGGTCTTGGCGGCATTGGACTTGCCGCCGCGGCGCGGCAGCGCCAACGGCATTTCGGGCGGGCCGTAGAGCGGATGCGCGCCCGGCGCCTGCGGGTCGACCAGCGCGAAGACCGCCTTGGCGGTGGCGGCGCCATAGTCGTCGTCGATCTGGTAGTTGAGTTCGAAAGCGCCGTTGGCGGCGCGCTTGGGCTCGCCGACGAAGCGGATCTGTGGCGGTTTGTCCTCGATCACGGCGAAGGCCCAGCGGCCGAGCTGATCCTCGCCCGATTTCAGCGTCAGCGTGCCGTCGCCGGTCAGCTTGCCGATGAACTGGCGCACCTTCGACGGGGATGCGGGGGTCGGCGCCGCCGGGCTCGCGGCTGACTTGGCGCTGGCCGCCTGTGGTCCGGCGGGGTCGATGGTGCGCGCATTGCCATCCTTGTCGGCATAGGCGAGCGTTTCCTCGCCCGAGCCTCCGGTGACGCGCAAGGAGACGTCGCTGCCCTCAGGCACATGAAACGTCGGCGTTGCCTGGTTGGCGTCGGCGGTCAGGAAGATCGGCGGCTTGCCGGTATAAGCAGGCGGCGTTACCCAGGCATCGATGCGTGGCGGCACGGCATCGTGCGCGCCGTGGGTGCTGAAGCCGTCGGCTATCCTGCCGCCTGTCGGCCCGAAGGAGAAGGCAAAGGCGGTGACGAGCAGCAGCGCGGCCACGGCGCGCAGCCCCCAAGGATCGCGCTCCGGCACGCGGGTGCGCGGCAGGTCGGCGCCAAGGCTGTCGAGCCTGGCGGCCATGCGCTTCTGGTGTTCACGCCACAGCGCCTGCGAGAAGCTGCTTTCGCGGCCGCTTGGCCGGTCGGCCTGCACCAGCACAGGGCTGTGCAGCAATTCGTTGGCGGCCTCGATGCGGCGGTCGACCTCGGCGGCGCCGGGCAGGCGGAAGAAACGCAGCGGATAGAGCGCCGCCAGCCCTGCCAGGCCGAATGCGGCGACAAGGCCGATGCGCGCGATATCCGGCAACCGTGAGAAAACGCCGAACCAGGAGATGCTCAGGAACAGGGTGGCGATAAGGATCAGCGGCAGCAGCAGCGGCCAGCCGCGCTCGACCATCATCGAGACCCGCGTCGCCAGCCGGCTGAGTGCAAGGCGCCCGGCGAGACCGCGATCGCTAGAGGTGGGTCGTTGCGTCATCGGCCCTTCCTGGAATCAGGCGGGATAGCCCGATCCTCACGACTCGAAGAATACCAGCAAACACGGCAAAGGCGAGGCGTTCTCAGAAAATGTGAACCCGGCCGAAATGGTTGCAATCAGAAATTGGCGGGGTTTGCGTTGGCGCCACAGACCAGCACGGCGACGCGTTCGCCCGGTGCCGGCGTGTAGCGGCCGGACAGGATCGCGGCGAAGGCGGCCGCCCCACCCGGCTCGGAGATGATGCGCACCCGATGCCACAGCGCCTTCTGCGCGGCGATGATGTCGTCATCACTGACCAGGATGGAGCGCTCGACGAAGGCCTCGGCGATCGGGAACATCATTTCGCCGACGCGCTTCGGCGCCAGCGAATCGGCGGCGATGCCTTCCGCCGGCGCGTCGACGGGATGGCCGGCCTCGAAGGCGCGATGAAGCGTCGGCGCGCCCTCGGGCTCGATGGCGATGATGCGGATGCGGCCGGCATACCAGGCGGCGATGCCGCCGATCAGGCCGCCACCGCCGACGGCGACCAGCAGCGTGTCGATCTCGGGCAGGTCGTTCTCGATCTCGAGCCCAAGCGTGCCCTGTCCGACCAACGTTTCCTCCTGGTTGAAGGCATGGATCTGCAAGGCGCCGGTCTCCTGCGCGAAACGTTCGCTGGCGGCCAGCGCCTCGGCATAGCGGGCACCACCAACCACCAGGTCGGCGCCATAGCCGCGAATGCGGTCCAGCTTAGCCTGCGGGCTCACTTCGGGAACGAAGATGGTCGCCTTGTGGCCGAGCCGCATGGCGGCATAGGCGACGGCAGCGCCATGGTTGCCGCCCGAGGCGGCGACGACGCCGGCCTTGGGAACCGGCCTTTCCAAAAGATTGGTGAAGGCGCCGCGCGCCTTGAACGAACCGGAATGCTGCAGGCATTCGAGCTTGAGGTCTACCGCCAGCGGCGGCCGGTCGAAGTCGGCCATGTCGACGCGCAGCACCGGCGTGTGCCTGATATAGGGCCGGATGCGCGGTTCCATCGCGGCAATGCGCTCGCGTGTAACGGGGTTGCCCTGCGCCATGGCGATCTCCTTGGGATTGACAGCAATTAGTAACTTGGCAAAATGACTAAATGCAAGAGGTTGATGTCTTCAAGGCGATCGCCAACGAACGCAGGCTGCAGATCCTCAACTGGCTGAAGGATCCGCGCGCGCATTTCCCGGCTCAGGCCGACGGCGATCTGATCGAGGACGGCGTTTGCGCGCTGCTGATCGCCGAAAAGCTCGGTATCACGCAGGCGACGCTCTCCGAGCATATGCGCGTGCTCACCCAGGCCGGCCTGCTGCGGCCCAAGCGCATCAAGCAATGGACGTTCTACCGCCGTGACGAAGACAGGATCGCCGAGACAAGGACGCTCCTGCAGAACCGGCTGTAGCGCTGCCGGCTGTGGCTTCTATGCCAGCCAGTCAGGCACCGAATCCAGCCCGATCAGATCGTCATAGGTCAGGCGCGGGCGCACGATGTGGAACCGGTCGCCGTCGACCAGCACCTCCGGCACCAGCAGGCGGGTGTTATAGGTGCCTGCCTGCACCGCGCCATAGGCACCGGCGGTGGAAACGGCAATGAGATCGCCGGCCTTCAGCCTGGGCAAGTCGCGGTCGAGACCGAGATAGTCACCGGTCTCGCAGACCTGGCCGACCACGTCGACCATCATGCGCGGCGTGTCGGCCGGCGGCTGCACGACCGGCCTGATGTCGTGGAAGGCGTCATAGAGCGTTGGCCGGATCAGATCATTCATGGCGGCGTCGACGACCAGAAAATTCTTGGCGTCGCCTTCCTTCACGAAGATCACTTCCGAAACGAGGATGCCGGCATTGCCAACGATCAGCCGGCCCGGCTCGAACATCACCTTCAGACCGAGCTTGGTGACATGCTTCCTGACGATCTGGGCATAGGCGTCGGGCAAGGGCGGTGGGTTGTTGTCGACACGGTAAGGGATGCCGAGGCCACCGCCGACATCGACATGCTCGATGGCGTGGCCATCAGCGCGCAGCGCGCCGACCAGATCGACCAAAAGGGCGAAGGCGTCGTCGAAGGGCTGCAACTCGGTGATCTGGCTGCCGATATGGGTGTCGATGCCGGTGATCTTGATACCCGGAAGCGTCGCCGCGCGGGCATAGACCTGCCGTGCGCGCTGCCAGGCGATGCCGAACTTGTTCTCGGCCTTGCCGGTGGAAATCTTCTTGTGGGTCTTGGCGTCGACATCGGGATTGATGCGCAGCGAGACCGGCGCCACCTTGCCGAGTGCCGTGGCTCGCGCCGACAACAGTTCAAGTTCAGGCTCCGATTCAACGTTGAAGCAAAGGATGCCGGCTTCGAGCGCAAGGTCCATTTCGCGCGCGGTCTTGCCGACGCCGGAAAACAGGATCTTACTTGCCGGGATGCCGGCCGCCAGCGCCCGGCGCAGCTCGCCTTCCGAGACCACGTCGGCGCCGGCGCCGAGCCCGGCAAGGGTGCGCAGCACGGCCTGGTTGGAGTTGGCCTTCATGGCGTAGCAGACCAGTGCGTCGAGGCCGGCAAAAGCCTGGGCAAAGACGCGGTAGTGCCTGGTCAGCGTGGCCGTCGAATAGCAGTAGAACGGCGTGCCGACCTGAGCGGCGATATCAGGGATTGCCACGTCCTCGGCATGCAGCACGCCGTCGCGGTAGTCGAAATGGTTCACGAGGGTGATTCCGGAAGTTGGAGCACGATAAGATCGGGCTGGAAGCCAAACCCGGCCTGATCGGTTCTAGATCAGCGGGTCGAGGATGAACTTCTTGTCCTTGACTGGTTTTTCCGGCTCCGGCGGCAGCGGCTGCTTGGCCTTCTCGGCATCCTTTCGCGCCTGGACGGCCGCCTCATAGGGCGTGTCGAGACCGGCCTTGCGGCCGCAGGCGGTCACGGCGGCCATCGCCGCCAGCAGCGTCAGCGTCACCAAAATCCTGCTTCCGGTCATCGATCCATCCGTCCGAAACGTTTTGTCAGCCGCCGCTTTTAGCCGAGTTCTCGGCGCATTGCACCCCGGATATTGCCGGTTGCAATATCCGGGATATTGCCGTCGCATATCGGGCTTCAGGCTTTGACCAGCCGCTTTTTCCAATAGCGGATCTGCTTCCTCACTTCCGACGGCGCGGTGCCGCCGAAACTGGTGCGGCTCTTGACCGAATTCTGCACCGCCAGCACCGAGAAGATATCCGATGTGATGCCGGGATTGATCGACTGCAGATCCACCAGCGAAAGCTTTTCCAGGCTTACCTTCTTCTCCTCGGCCAGCGCCACCGCACGGCCGGTGACGTGATGCGCCTCGCGGAACGGCAGGCCCAGCGTGCGCACCAGCCAGTCGGCGAGGTCGGTCGCGGTCGCGTGGCCGGAGCCGGCGGCCCTCTTCATCGCGGCCGCGTTGATAGTCATGTCGGAGACCATGCCGGTCATCGCCGCCAGCATCAGGTCGAGCGTCTCGGCGGCGTCGAAGACCGATTCCTTGTCTTCCTGCATGTCCTTGCCATAGGTCAAAGGCATGCCCTTCATCACCGTCAGCAGGCCGACCAGATGCCCGTTGACGCGGCCGGTCTTGCCACGCACCAGTTCGGCGGCGTCGGGGTTCTTCTTCTGCGGCATGATCGAGGAGCCGGTGGAAAAACTATCCGACAGCCTGATGAAGCCGAATTGCGGCGTCGACCAGATGATGATCTCCTCGGCCAGCCGCGAAAGATGCGTGGCGCAGACCGCCGCCATGGCGAGGAAGTCCAGCGCGAAGTCGCGATCGGAAACGCTGTCCAGCGAATTGCGCATCGGCTCGCGGAAACCCAGCGCCTTGGCGGTTCTGTGGCGGTCGATCGGGAAGCTGGTGCCGGCAAGGGCGGCGGCACCGAGCGGGCTCTCGTCCATGCGTTCGATCGCATCGCGCACGCGCGACAGGTCGCGTGCAAACATCTCGACATAGGCCATGCAGTGGTGGCCGAAGGTCACCGGCTGCGCCGCCTGCATATGGGTGAAGCCCGGCATCACGGTCGCCGCGTGCTCCCCGGCCCGCTCCAGCAGCGCCGCGATCAGGCCCTTCAGCGCCTCGGCGACGCGGAAGCACTCGTCCTTGACCCAGAGCCTCAGATCCACCGCCACCTGGTCGTTGCGTGAGCGCGCGGTGTGCAGGCGGCCGGCGGCCGGGCCGATCAGGTCGGCGAGACGGGCCTCGACATTCATGTGGATGTCTTCGAGCTTCGTCGAAAACTCGAAGCGGCCGGCCTCGATCTCTTTCAGGATCGTGTTCAGCCCGTGAGCGATTTTTTCTTGATCGGCCGCCGAAATAATGCCCGTTTGCGCCAGCATCTCGCTGTGGGCGATCGAGCCGCGTATGTCCTGTGCGTAGAGTTTGCGGTCGAACGAGATCGACGCGTTGATCGCTTCCATGATCGCGGCCGGACCCGAGGCAAATCGTCCGCCCCACATCTGGTTGCTGGTCTTCTTGTCGCTCATCGCTATAAAACCCGTGCTTCGGAGCAGTTTGAGAAATGGCAGACGGAAACAGATTTTTCCCGGCCCCGCGCCTGATCCTCGCCGCTTTGGTGGCGGGAGCGCTGGCCGGCGCGGTCGCGGTATATGTCAGCGAGAGCCGGTCTGGCAACAATGCACCGGCCCAGGTGGCGGTCGGCGGCAGCAAGGATGACGTCGCCTGCGCCGCCAAGAGCGACCGCGCCAAGAAGATCGCGGCTGCCGCCACCGGCCAGGTCGCGGCCCTGTTGCCCGCCGATCCGCCGCAGTCGATGAAAAGCCTTGCCTTCAATGGCCCGGACGGCAAGCCAATGACGATCGCCGACCATGCCGGCAAGACGGTGCTGCTCAACCTCTGGGCGACATGGTGCGCGCCTTGCCGCGCCGAAATGCCGGCGCTCGATGCGCTGCAGAAGGAGAAGGGCAGCGACAGCTTTCAGGTGGTCGCCGTCAATGTCGATGCCGGCGACGATGTGAAGCCGAAGAAATTCCTCAAGGAAACAGGTGTCGAAGCGCTCGGCTATTACCGGGATTCGACGGTGGCCCTGTTCAACGACCTTAAGACGCGCGGCCTGGCGCTCGGCCTTCCCGTCACCATGTTGATCGACGGCGAAGGCTGCCTGATCGCGCATATGAACGGCCCGGCTGAATGGTCGGGGCCTGACGCCAGGCGGCTGATCGACACGGCGCTCGGATCGTGAGCGGTCAAGCCGAGCGCACGCCTGGCTTGAGCAATACGAGACTGCCATCCCGCTGGTCGGTGCGCGCCGGAGTGCGCTTGCCGTGGCCTGTCAGGTCGTCGAACGCCTCGATGGGCGCCAGTTTGCCGAGATAGTAGCCCTGGCGTGCTTCCCCGGCGCATTTACGCCCGCTGCGGCACCTGGATATCATTGTCCCCTTAGCCGGATAATCATGGCGGCCGATGCGGTCTTTACGTCTTCGACAGTCGCCCTAGCTACCTAAAACGCCGGTGCGTTTTAATGCCGGCCAAAGCCGCCGAGGGAGAGGAACGGGCAGCTGTGCAAAGGCCGGGGAGCCACAACAGAACTGTCACATACCTTCTCTAAGAGAGCGGGCAAGGACTTGCGCAAGACCCTTGTCACCAGCCACTCAAGAGGGAAAAACCATGACCATGATCAAGCGGGGCTTTGCTGCCCTTGCCGCTGGTGCGCTCAGCACCGCGCTGGCAATGCCTGCCTCTGCAGAACCGGTAAAATTCGACTTCTGGTTCGGCCTTTCGGGCGACCTTGCCCGTGTCGTCGACACGCTGTGCAAGAACTTCAACGCCTCGCAGAAGGACTACGAAGTCGTCTGCACCAGCCAGGGCAATTATGACGCCACGCTGCAGAACACCATCGCGGCCTTCCGCGCCGGCAAGCAGCCGGCCGTCGTCCAGGTCTACGATGTCGGCACCGCCACCATGATGCTGTCGGGCGCCTACAAGCCCGCCGACAAGCTGATGGAAGAAAACGGCTACAAGATCGACTATGCCGACTATTTCCCAGGCATCGCGCGCTACTACGCCACGTCGAAGGGCGAGATGCTGTCCTTCCCGTTCAATTCCTCGACCCCGCTGATGTACTGGAACAAGGACGCCTTCGCCAAGATCGGCAAGACCGAAGCACCCAAGACCTGGGAAGATGTCGGCGCCGACCTCAAGGCGTTGAAGGACGCCGGCTACGAGTGCCCGATGGCGATCAACATCTCTGCCAATGAAAGCTGGCAGCTGATGGAGCAGTTCTCGGCGCTCCACAACCAGCCGATCGCCACCAAGAACAATGGTTATGACGGTCTCGACGCGCGTCTGGAAGTCAACAAGACCAAGTTCGTCCAGTATGTCACCGATCTCAAGAAGTGGTATGACGCCGGCCTGATCAAGATCAAGTCCAAGGATCTCGGCCAGGATATGGTCCAGGCCTTCGCCTCGGGTACCTGCCAGGTCATCCTGACCTCGGTCGGCGACCACGGCACGGTCGGCAGGACCCAGAAGGAAGGCATGAAGTGGGATGTCGCCGAATTGCCGGTCTATGCCGGCACCGAGCGCAAGAATTCGCTCGTCGGCGGCGCTTCGCTATGGGTGCTCTCCGGCAAGTCGGACGCCGAGTACAAGGGCGCTGCCGCCTTCCTGAACTTCATCCACGACCCCAAGACCGCGCTGTTCTGGTCGACCAACACCGGCTACATCCCGGTGACCAAGTCTGGCTTCGACTACATGAAGGGCCAGGGCTTCTACGACAAGGCGCCCTACAAGGGCCGTGAAGTCGCCATCGCCAGCCTGACGGCGTCCGAGCCGACCGAAATCACCCGCGGCATCCGGCTGGGCAACTTCACCCAGATCCGCGCCGAGTTCGGCACGCAGATGCAGGCGATCTTCGCCAACAAGGTCAGCGTCCAGGAAGGCCTCGACACTCTGGTCAAGAACGGCGACGCCATCCTCGAACGCTTCCAGCAGACCTATCCGGGCAAGACCCTGCCCTGACCTCCGATTGCGGAACGGCCGTCCGTCGAGATTCGACGGGCGGCCATTTCATATCTAGTCTTGCCCAAGAAGCGGGCTGACGGTTCAACGGCATCGGCGGATCGATGGAAAAACGCGTCACTTTCGGCAAATGGACGATCGGCATCCTTTTCGCGGTGCCGCAGCTCCTCCTGATCTTCACGTTCTTCTACTGGCCGGCCGGCCAGGCCGTGTACTGGTCGCTGACGCTGCAACAGCCCTGGGGCGGCGGCAACATCTGGGTCGGGCTCGACAATTTCCGCTCGATCCTGTCCAACGCCGACTACTGGAACTCGATCACCGCCAGCCTTGTCTTTGCCGGCATCAGTACCGGTCTCGCAATGTTCATCGCGCTTGTGCTCGCCGCCTTGACCGACCGGCAGCTCGCCGGCTCGCGTCTCTATCGCGTGGTGCTGATCTGGCCCTATGGCATCGCCGCGCCCGCGCTGGCGATGGCGTTCCGCTTCATCCTGGCGCCGGAGGCTGGCTTCATGGCCGTGGTCAACCGGGTCTGGCCCGGCTTCTGGGATCCCGGCCTCGACGGCGCCGACGCCATGGCCTCGATCATCGTCGCCTTCTCGTGGAAATATGTCGGCTACAACTTCATCTTCTTCCTGGCGGCGTTCCAGGCCATCCCGCGTTCGCTGATCGAGGCCGCGGCGATGGACGGTTCCGGTGTCATCAGGCGTTTCTGGGACGTGCAGTTTCCGCTGATCACGCCGACCATCTTCTTCCTGCTGGTCATCAACATCACCGAGAGTTTTCAGGACTCCTTCGGCATCGTCGACATCATGACCGCTGGCGGTCCGGCGAACGCGACCAATCTGATGGTCTACAAGATCTATTCCGACGGCTTCAAAGGCCTCGATTATTCAGGTGCCGCCGCGCAGAGCATCATCCTGATGCTGCTCATCATCGTGCTCACCATCTTCCAGTTCCGCTTCATCGAGCGGCGCGTGCACTACAGGTGAGATGGATATGGTCGAGCGCACCCCGTTCCTCAATTTCTTCACGCATCTGATCCTGTTCATCGGCTTCATCTTTTGCATTGCGCCGTTCGTGGTCGTGGTGATCGCGGCGTCGCACAACCTCAAGGATGTCAACGATGTGCCGATGTCGCTGCTGCCGGGCAGCGACTTCTGGGTCAACATCAAGACCGCCTGGACGACCGCCGATCTCGGTCCCAAGCTGCTCAACAGCTTCATCATGGCGACCGGCGTCGCCGCCGGCAAAGTGATCGTCTCGGCGCTCACCGCCTTCTCGATCGTCTACTTCCGCTATCCCGGCCGCATGCTGATCTTCTGGCTGATTTTCATCACACTGATGCTGCCGCTCGAAGTGCGCATCGTGCCGACCTACGCCGTGGTCGCCAACGTGCTCGAGCCGTACCAGGCGATCCTGGACCTGACCGGCATTTCCTGGCTGATCGAAAAAGTCTCGGGCGTGCAGGTCCAGCTCAGCCTCGGACTGCTCAATTCCTACAGCGGCCTGATACTGCCGCTGGTTGCCACTGCGACCGGCACCTTCCTCTACCGGCAGTTCTTCCTGACCGTGCCGGACGAACTGACCGAGGCCGCGCGCATGGACGGCGCGGGCGCGCTGCGCTTCTTCATCGATATCTTGCTGCCGCTGTCGCGCAACAACATGGCGGCGCTCGGCACCATCATGTTCCTGTGGGCCTGGAACCAGTATCTGTGGCCGCTGCTCATCACCACCGATCAGTCGCATGCGATGGCGGTGACCGAGCTCAAACAACTGATCCCCAATGTCGGCGGCATTCCGGAATGGCACATCGCCATGGCCGGCACGCTGATCGTCATGTTGCCGCCGCTGATCGTCGTGGTGCTGATGCAGCGCTGGTTCGTGCGCGGCCTGATCGCCACCGAGAAATAAGGAGACAAAAATGGCCTCCATCACAATACGCGGCGTCAAGAAGAACTACGCCAAGACGCAGGTCGTGCACGGCGTCGACCTCGACTTCGCCTCAGGCGAATTCGTCGTCATCCTGGGACCTTCCGGCTGCGGCAAGTCCACGCTGCTCAGGATGATCGCCGGGCTGGAGGAGATTTCCGCCGGCGAGATCGCGATTGACGGCACGGTGGTCAACAGGCTGGAACCGCGCGAGCGCGGCTGCGCCATGGTGTTCCAGAATTACGCGCTCTATCCGCACATGAGTGTTTCGCAGAACATCGGCTATTCGCTCAAGGTCGCCGGCGTTCCCTCGGCCGAGCGCCAGCAGCGCATCCAGGCGGTCGCCCGCACACTGGAGCTCGAACATCTGCTCGACCGCAAGCCGATGGCGCTTTCCGGCGGCCAAAGGCAGCGCGTCGCCATGGGCCGCGCCATGATCCGCGAGCCGAAGGTGTTCCTGTTCGACGAGCCGCTGTCCAATCTCGATGCCAAGCTGCGCGTGCAGATGCGCTCGGAAATCCGCAAGCTGCATCGCCGGCTGAACGCCACCTCCGTCTTCGTCACCCACGATCAGGTCGAGGCGATGACGCTGGCCGACCGGCTGGTGGTGATGAATGGCGGACGCGTCGAGCAGGTCGGCACGCCGGGCGAAATCTATACCCGCCCGGCCAGCCGCTTCGTCGCCACCTTCGTTGGCGCGCCGGCCATGAACATTCTGGAAGGCACGGTCGAGCTCGACGGGCTGTCGCTGCTTGGCGGCAGCCGGCGCCTGGCCATGGCACGCACCGGCCTGCCGGTTGGCGCGAAGGTCGCGATGGGCATCCGGCCCGAGGCCGTCCGGCTGGTGGCGCCCGGCACGGCCGGCGCGCTCAACGCCACCGTCGATCTGGTCGAGGAATTGGGGGCGGGGCGGGTCATCTATGTCGATCTCGACGGCGCACCGTTTTCGGTGATGACGTCGGAGGCGGTCCATCCCGAGCCCGGCAGCCAGGTCGGCCTGAAGATTTCGCCTGAAGACATGCATTTCTTCTCGTCGGAGACGGGAGCCCGCCTCGATGTCTTCAAGGCGTCCGTACCCGAGCCGGCGCTCTGAAAGCGTGATGAAAATCATCCAGGTCACCGATGTGCATCTTGGCCGGCAAGGCGAGCGCCGCTATGGCGCGGACCTGCATCAAAGGCTGGCGTCCTGCATCGCGCATATCAATGCGCATCACGCCGACGCCGCCCTTTGCGTCTTCACCGGCGACCTGACCGAGAGCGGCGCGCCGGAGAGTTACGCGGATCTGCGCGCTGCCCTGAACACGCTGTCGGTGCCGTACAGGCTGCTGCCCGGCAACCATGACCGGCGGGCCAATCTCATCGCGGCGTTCCCGGAAAATCCGGTCGACGAGAATGGCTTCGTGCAGTCGGTCCATGACACCGGCAACGAAGTGCTGCTGTTCCTCGACTGCCTGGCGGAAGGGCGCATCGAAGGCGAATTGTGCGAAAGGCGGCTCGCCTGGCTCGAAGCCCGCCTGAACCGATCAGCCGGCAGGCCCGCCTACATCTTCCTGCACCATCCGCCGGTCGCGCTCGGCCTGCAGCAGCTCGATCCGCTGGCGCTCGAGCAGCCCGAGCGGTTGCTCAGCCTACTGAAGCGCCATGGCGATGTCCGCCACATCTTCTTCGGCCATGTCCATCGCGACATCGCCGGCACAGTCGCCGGAATTCCGTTCTCGGCGCAGCGCGGCCTGCACGCAAGGTTCGAACTTGCGCTTGATCGGTCGAGCGAAATTGTCGAGCAGGCGCCGCCCGCCTACGCCGTCATCCTTGTCGACAGCGCCAACGAGACGGTTGTCGTGCATGGCTGTGATTTTCTCGAGCGCTGGCCGATCTATTCAGCCGAAACCGGCGAACGCATCACGGCATGAACCGCGCGCCGGGCGCCGGCCTTCGGTCGCCTAATGCATGTCGCCCAAAAGTGACCTCGGTTTTGGGAGAACGACATGCATAAAGCAGAGACCTAAAGCGCGTCGCATGAATCCATTTCAACGCGACGCGCTTTAGACGAACACATGCGCCTTTCCCGACACGGTGAGCCGGACGATCTCACCGACCGTCGGTGCGTCCATGCCGGATTTGCGCAGGATCAGCGGCGTGTTGCCGATGGCGGCGGCGTCCGGGGGATCGGCATTGTTCAGGAGCCGCACCGCGATCATGCATGTCGAGCCGGCGAATTCCGATTCCGTCACTTCGCCGAACAGCATGTCTGGGGTGCCCGACATGCCTTCGCGCGACGTGCGTTTCAGCCCGATCTGCTCCGGCCGCAGCATGATGCGGGCGACATCGCGGCTGTCATTGGTATCGACGGCGATGCGGCCGAGCGGCGAGTTGGCGAAGCCGCCCGAAATGCTCGCCGGCAGGATGATGGCGTCGCCGAGGAATTCGGCGATCATCCTGTCCTTCGGCTTGAGGTAGAGATCGCGAGGCGTGCCGACCTGCGAGAATTTTCCATCGCGCATCACCGCCACCTGGGCAGCGAAGGACAGTGCTTCGGCCTGGTCGTGTGTCACCAGGATGGTGGTGATGCCGGCCGCCTCCAGAAGTTCGGCCACGGCCTTGCGCATCGAGGCGCGCAAGCCGGTGTCGAGCGCCGAGAACGGCTCGTCGAGCAGCATCAGCCGCGGCTTCATCGCCATGGCGCGGGCGAGCGCCACGCGCTGCTGCTGGCCGCCGGAAAGCTCGTGTGGGCGGCGCTTGAGGATCGCCTTGTCGAGCCCGACGATGTAGGCCAACTCGACGATGCGCTCGGCGCGTTTGTCATCGCCGCGGCCCATGCCGAAACCGATATTGTCGCCGATGGTCAGATGCGGGAACAGGGCGCCGTCCTGCGCCACCACGCCGATGCCGCGGCGATGCGCCGGGACGGCGGCGCCGCCATTGGCCAGCACCTCGCCACCGAGCACGATGCGGCCCTGGTCCGGTGCCTCGAAGCCGGCGATCAGCCGCAGCAAGGTGGTCTTGCCGCAGCCGGAGGGGCCGACGATCGCGGTGCGGCTGCCGCTGGCGACATCGAGGTCGACACCGGCCAATGCGGCGACCGGGCCGTAATGCTTGTGCAAACCGCGGATTTCGAGAAAGCTCATCGTCCGGCCATCCGTTTCGACTGGACATAGAGCAGCCAGGTCAGGGGCAGCGACATCGCCACCATGATGAAGGCGTAGGGGGCCGCCGAGGCGTAGTCGATCTCGCTGCTGTAGGACCAGAATGCCATCGCCAGCGTGCGGGTGCCGTTCGGTGCCAGCATCTGGGTCGCGGTCAGTTCGTTCATGATGCCGAGCGCCACCAGCGCCATGCCGGCCGCGGCACCAGGGGCCGACAGGCGGATGGTGGTCGACCACAGCGCGTTGAGCGGACGCCTGCCGAGGCTGGACGCGGCGCGCTCGAGCTCGACCGGCGCCTGGGCGATCGAGGCGCGCAGGCTGACCAGGGCGCGCGGCAGGAACATGAGGGCATAGGCGACCAGGATGGTGAACAGCGTCTGATAGAGCGGAAGCGCGATGCGCACGGTGATGGTGACCAGCGCCAGCGCGATGACGACACCCGGTAGCGATCCGACGATGTAGTTGCAACCTTCCAGCAGGCGCTGCAGCGGCCCTGGGGCGCGGATCGAGATCCAGGCCATCGGCATGGCGGCGACAGTGGCAAGCAGTGCCCCGGCAAGCGACAGGAACAGCGTCTGGCCGAGCGCCAGGCCAATCTCGTCGAGACGCCAGACCTCGGCGCCGCCGGCGATGAGCCAGCGGCCGATGGTCACGAACGGCACGCCGAGCGCCAGCAGCGTGGTGGCGACCAGCAAGAGCAGGCTCGGCATGGTGGCGCGGCCGAGGTTCGTGCGCTGCTGGGAACGCGCCGCGCCGGCGCCGACACGGGCATAACGCTCCTCGCCGCGCACCAGCACTTCGAGGCCCAGGAGCACGAAGCAGCAGGTCACCAGCACGCCGGCCAGCATGTTGGCGGCCGGTCCGTTGAAGGTCGATTGAAACTGGTCGACGATCGCCGTGGTGAAGGTGTCGAAGCGGATGAAGACATAGAGGCCGTATTCGGCCAGCAGATGCAGTCCGACCAGCAGCGAGCCGCCGCAGATGGCGAGCCTGAGCTGCGGCATCACGACACGCCAGAAGACGCGCGATGGCCCAAGGCCAAGGGCGGCTGCCGCGTCCTCCAGGGCCGGATCGAGACGGCGCAGCGCTGCCGATATGGGCAGATAGAGGAAGGGAAAATAGGCGATCACGGACACCAGCACGCCGGCCCACAGGCCATGCAGGCCGGGCACCATGGTGATCCAGGCATAGGAGTGCACGAAAGCGGGGATGGCGAGCGGCGCCACGCACAGCCAGGCCCACAGCCTTGCGCCGGGCAGGTCGCTGCGCTCGGTCAGCCAGGCCAGCGCGACAGACAGAATGATGGCGATCGGCACGGTCAGCAGCACCAGCAGCGTGGTGTTGAACAGCAGTTCCCCGACGCGCGGCCTGAAGACCAGCGCCGACACGGTCTCCCAGCCGGTCTGCACCGCGATCCAGACGATGAAGGCAAGCGGCAAAAGGGCGAACAGCGCGACGAAGACGGCGGCGGAGACAAGCCAGCGTGCCGCCCGCCGATGCGGCATTCGGCGCATCTTCGACGGCAAGCCGGCGCGCCCGAGATCTACGGCGGACTGCATCAGCTCGGACGCCCGACGGTTGCGGCGGCGTGCCGGCAATCGAGGGACCACTGTCGGAGGTCAGGAACGCAGCGTGTCGTCATCGACGAATGCCATCTCGAAAACAAAACGCTCCCGCGGAAGGTGGATTCCCGCGGGAGCACGGTCTGTTTGTCCTTATTAGGACGAACGGCAACTAAAGCAAGCCGGCTGCCGTCATCAGGTCGGTGACCTTCTTGGAGTTCAGCGTCGCGGCGTCGACTTTCGGTGCCTGCAGGTCGGCCAGCGGAACGAGCTTCGGGTTGGACCCGGCACCCTTGCCGACGGCGTATTCGAAGGAGTTTCCGTTCTTCAGCACATCCTGGCCGCCCTTGCCGGTCACCCATTTCAGGAAGGCCTGGGCTTCCTTCTGATGCTTGCTCGAGGCGAGCACGCCGCCACCCGAGACCGAGACGAAGGCGCCTGGATCCTGGTTCTTGAAATAGTGCAGCGCGACGTTCTTGCTGTTCTCGCCGGTCTTGGCCTGATCGCCGAAGTAGTAATAGTGGTAGATCACCCCACCCTCGATCTCGCCGGCGTTGACCGCCTTCATCACCGTGCTGTTGCCCTTGTAGGCGGTGAAGTTCTCCTTCATCGCCTTCAACCAGTCCGCCGTGGCGGCCTCGCCCTTGAGCTGCAGCAGCGCGCTGACGATGGCCTGGAAATCGGCGCCCGACGGCGAGGCCGCCCAGCGGCCCTTCCAACTCGGGTCGGCGAGGTCGAGCAGCGACTTAGGCAACTGCTCGGTCTTGAGCTTGGTCGTGTTGTAGGCAAAGACGGTGCTGCGCGCGGCCACGCCCACCCATTTGCCGCTGGCCGCCTGATAGTCCTGCGGCACCTGTGCCAGCGTGTCGGCATCGACGGGCGCGAACAGGCCGGCATTCTCGACCAGCACCATGGCGGGCGAATTCTCCGTCAGGAACACGTCGGCGGGCGAGGCGGCCCCTTCGGCAACGATCTGGTTGGAGAAATCGCTGTCGCCGCCATTGCGCAGCGTGACCTTGATGCCGGTCTCCTTGGTGAAACCTTCAGCCCATTCCTTGCCAAGGCTTTCGTGCTGGGCGTTGTAGACGATGATGCCGGCATCCTCGGCCCGCGCCGGACCGGCGGCCAGGCCGATTGCAAGTGCGGTGGCGCCGACAAGGGCGGAAAGGGTGTATCTCATGGCGTCATCCTCGCTTTCGTTGGTCTTGGCACGCCGCACCTATCGATACATGACACGAATAGTCAACATTGTTGGCCTGCTTCAATCGGTCGCTGAGGCACAAAGAGCGGCGCGAGGCGGACAATTCCATGTGATGGCATCCCGGACCGACGGTTTCCGCAAGACGTACGAGCAAGGCCCATGAGGTCGTCCGGCCTGAGGCTGAGCCTCCAGGACCCGCAAACTTTCGTGATTTGCCCGCAGTTTGGCTTGGACATTATTTCGCCGGCCACGTAACAAATCAGTGCCGAGGCACGAAAATCGGGGGAGTGAACTCTTGTGAGCGGCAAGGACGAGGCCGAGCTTTCCCGGCTGTTGCGGGCCGCGATCGCCGGAGATGAAAAGGCCTATGCCGACTTTCTGCACCGGATTGCCGCGCTGGTGCGCGGCTTTGTCCGGCGCAAGATCGTGCAGGGCGGAGTCGATCCCGAGGATGTCGTGCAGGAAACCTTGCTGGCCATTCATGTGAAACGGCATACCTGGCGCCAGGACGCGCCGGTGCTGCCGTGGATCTATGCGATTGCCCGCTTCAAGCTGATCGATGCGTTCCGGCGGCGCGGTCGGCGCATCGAAATCGATGTCGACGATATTGCGGAGACCTTCGCCGAACCGGAAACCGAAACCGTCAGCGAGCGCGACATCAACAGGGCCCTGGACGGGCTGCCGCCGGGACAGCGTTCAGTGGTTTCGGCGGTATCCGTGGAAGGCCGCTCGATCGGCGAGACGGCAGCGAAGTTCGGCATCAGCGAGACGGCGGTGCGTGTGTCGTTGCATCGCGGGCTAGCCGCCATAGCCAAGCGATTCGGGCAGGGGCGATCCGGGCGGGAATGACATGAGGACCGAGGATCTCATCAAGGCGCTAGACGCCGATACAAGCAGCAAGGCGATGCCGCTGCGCTCGGCCTGGTGGCTGGCGGCTGGCGCGGCCATTGTCATCGCGGCAGTCGTTTTCCTGCTGACGATCGGCCCGCGCCCCGATTTCATGGTGGCCGCGCACACGATGCGCTTCCTGTCCAAATTCGTTTTCACCATCGTGCTTGCCGTCACCGCCTTCGGCCTGATCCGGGCGCTGTCGACACCTGGCGCCTCAACGGCCAGGGCCGTGGCCTGGATGGCCGCAGCCCCTCTGCTGGTGGCCGTGGCGGTGGTTCTGGAGCTCTTCATGGTGCCGGAGGCGTTGTGGGGCACCAGGATGATCGGCTCCAACATGATGATCTGCATGGGCTTCATCCCGCTGATCGGCATCGGCCCGCTGGCCATCTTCCTGTGGATGCTGCGCTATGGCGCGCCGACACGGCCGGTGCTTGCCGGCGCGGTGGCGGGGTTGCTCGCCGGCGGGCTGGCGGCGACCTTCTATGCCGCGCACTGTTTCGACGATTCGCCGCTTTTCGTCGCCACCTGGTACACGATCGCGATCGCCCTTCTCACCTTGCTCGGCGCGCTCGGCGGACGGTTTTTCGTGCGCTGGTAGCAGGATAGAAGCGACCACACCCCGTGCACACCGATCCTTAATCATGCCGGCGATTGTTTGCCGGTTGACCATATCGCGGTACCTCCACGCAACCTTTCCTTAAAATCGATCCTTCAGGGTTCTCTCGAGCAAAAAGCGATTGCCCACGGGGGTGGCACGGATCGTGAGACTGCGAGGACCGATCAGGCTCAACAAACATGCAACTCCGGCGTTGCTCGTGGCCGGCTTCGCCGTGGCCGCGGTCCTGGTCGTGCTGTCGAGGCTGGACCTTGGCGCGGAAGCGCTCAGACTTTGCCTTCAAATGTCGGTCGCGATGACAATCGGCGCGCTTTTCTTCGCCTGTCTTTTCATCGGCCGCATCTCGAAAGATCGGCGGCAGATCGCCGAGAGCGAGCAGCGCTTCCGCCAGGCGATGGAGGACTCGGCAATCGGCATCGCCGTCGTCGGCCTCGATGGGCGCATTGTGCAAACCAATCCGGCGTTCGCCTCGATGCTCGGCTACAGCCGCGAAGAGATCGAGGCGCTGACCTTCTTCCAGATCACGCACCCCGACGACCTGCATGTCGGGCGGGAGACCATGGAAGGCATCAAAGCTGGCACGGTCAACGCCTTCCAATTCGAGAAGCGCTACCTCAAGAAGGACGGTACAGCTGTCTGGGCGCATCTCGCCGGCTCCGTCATTCGAGAGGAGAAGAGCGGCCGCGCGCTCTATCTCGTTTCACAGATCGAGGACATCGACGCGCGCAAACAGGCCGAGGCGCGTATCGCCGAGGCCGAAACGCGCTGGAATTTCGCGCTTGCCGGCGCCGGCCAGGGCGTCTGGGATCTCGACATCCGCAAGGGCGGCACGACCTACTCCTCGACCTGGGTCAAGATGCTGGGTTATGCGGATGGCGAACTCGACGGCGACCCCGATCTTTGGCTGACGATGATCCATCCCGACGACCGCGAAACCGTCGCCGAGGCGGATCGCGCCCATCTAGACGGCCAGACAGAGTTCTTCGAGGCCGAGTTCAGGATGCGTCACAAGGACGGCCGCTGGATCTGGATCCTCGACCGCGGCAAGGCCATCGAGCGTGACGGGGACGGGCGTCTGATCCGGGCCATCGGCAGCCTGACCGACATCACCCGGCGCAAGGAGGCCGAGGAGCGTCTGACCGTATCGGCGGCAATGCTGGCCGACGAGAAAGAGCGGCTCCGGGTGACGCTGCAATCGATCGGCGATGCCGTCATCTGTACCAATGCGGCGAACCGCGTCACCTTCATGAATCCGGTTGCCGAGAAGCTGACCGGCGTCCCGACGGAGGCGGCTCTCGGCAAGACGCTCGGTCATGTCTATTGGGCGGTGGACGAGGAGACGGGACACAGGATCGGCGTGACACGGCCGGCGATCGGTGCGGAGACGCCCTCCGACCAGAACAGCCGCGCCGTGCTGGTCCGCCGCGACGACACACGCTGCAGTATCCGTCAGGTCGTGTCGCCGATCATGAACGAGCGCAACGAATTCTGCGGGCTGGTCATCGTTTTCCAGGATTTTACCGATGCACGCGCCCTGCAGCGGCAGCTTGCACACGCCGCCGCGCATGATGCGCTGACCGGCCTTGCCAATCGCTCGAGCTTCATCCGCACCATGGAGGAGCTGGTCGTTCAGGCCCGCAAGGATGCCGCCGGGGCTGGCAGCAGCCGCCATCAGTTCATGTTCATCGACCTCGACCATTTCAAGCTGGTCAACGACACCGGCGGTCACGCCGCCGGAGACGCCTTGCTGAAGCGGGTCGCACAGGCCGTGCGTGGCGTAGTCGGGTCCGAAGACCTCGTCGCGCGCCTGGGCGGCGACGAATTCGCGGTCATCCTGAAATCGGGCTCGACCGCCGGCGCCAGGGTCGCGGCGCGCTCCATCATCGATGCGATAGCGGGATTGAACTTCAGCTGGGATGACCGGCCGCATGCCATCGGCGCCAGCATCGGTGTTGCGGCAATCAACGCCAATTGCGGCGAAGCGGACGAGATCATCGCAAGGGCCGACGCGGCCTGCTATGCCGCCAAGGCGGCCGGCCGCGGGTGCGTCTGCGTGGCGCCCGACGACAAGTCGGAGCCGCAGGCGCCGCTTGCCGCGGCGTCGTGAACGGACGCGCTCTATCTCTTTGTTTTAACGCAATTCCCAAGCGAAAGCGCTTCGCGCTCTTCCCGGGAAACCGTTCACTCTTTTCGTGGAATTGGCCTAGCGCGTCGGAACGGGGTGCTCGCCGCGATAGTCGTAGAAACCGCGCCCGGTCTTGCGGCCGAGCCAGCCGGCTTCGACATATTTCACCAGCAGCGGGCAGGGGCGATACTTCGAATCCGACAGGCCGTCATGCAGCACCTGCATGATCGACAGGCAGGTGTCGAGGCCGATGAAATCGGCCAGCTGCAGCGGTCCCATCGGATGATTGGCGCCGAGCCGCATGGCGGTGTCGATGGCGTCGACGGAGCCGACACCCTCATAGAGCGTGTAGATCGCCTCGTTGATCATCGGCAGCAGGATGCGGTTGACGATGAAGGCCGGGAAATCCTCCGAGACCGTGATCGTCTTGTCGAGCTGCTTCACATAGGTCTTGGCGGCCTCGAAGGTCTGATCCTCGGTGGCGATGCCGCGCACCAGCTCGACCAGCTTCATCAGCGGCACCGGGTTCATGAAATGTATGCCGATGAAGCGCTCCGGCCGGTCGGTCTGCGCGGCGAGCCGCGTGATCGAGATCGACGAGGTGTTGGTCGCCAGTATGGCTTCAGGATTGAGCTGCGGACAGAGCTGCGCGTAGATCTTGCGCTTGACCGTCTCGTCCTCGGTCGCCGCCTCGATCACCAGATCGGCGCCGGCAAGATCGGCCATCGTCGGTGCGGAGGCAATGCGCGCCATCGCCTGGTTGCGCAGCTTCTCGTCGAGCTTGCCGGAGCCCACCTGGCGGGCCATGTTGCCGCTGATGGTGGCGATGCCCTTTTCAATGCGGTCGGGCGAAATATCGTAGATCAGCACCTTGTAGCCCGAAAGCGCGGAGACATGGGCGATACCCCCACCCATCTGGCCTGCGCCGATGATGCCGATCGTCTCGATCTTGCTCATTACACCGATCCCGTCCAAAGGCTTTTGCAGCCTGCTTTTTGTGCGGTGCAAACTAAAAGGGCGGGGCGACTTCGTCTACCCCACCCCAAGCATTTAATACGCTTTGCCAGAGAGCGTCAAAGCGCCTTCTGCAACTCCGGCAGAATGACGAAGAGATCGCCGACGAGGCCGTAGTCGGCAACCTGGAAGATCGGCGCCTCCTCGTCCTTGTTGATGGCGACGATGACCTTGGAATCCTTCATGCCGGCGAGATGCTGGATGGCGCCGGAGATGCCGACCGCGATGTAGAGGTCCGGAGCGACCACCTTGCCGGTCTGGCCGACTTGCCAGTCGTTCGGTGCGTAGCCGGCATCGACAGCGGCACGCGAGGCGCCGACCGCCGCACCGAGCTTGTCGGCGACCGGCAGGATGACCTCCTGGAACTTCTCCGACGAGCCGAGCGCGCGGCCGCCCGAGATGATGATCTTTGCCGAGGTCAGTTCCGGACGGTCCGTCTCCGAGAGCTTGTTCTCGACGAAGGTGGACAGGCCGGGATTGGCTGCGGCGTTGACCGTCTCGACCTGGGCCGAGCCGCCCTCGGGCGCCGCCTGGAAGGAGGCGGTGCGCACGGTGATGACCTTCTTGGCGTCTGTCGATTGCACGGTCTGGATGGCGTTGCCGGCATAGATCGGGCGCTTGAACGTGTCCGGCGAGACCACTTCGATGATCTCGGAGACCTGCGCGACATCGAGCAGGGCCGCGACGCGCGGCGCGACATTCTTGCCCGACGAGGTCGCCGGCGCGATGATGGCGTCGTAACCGCCAGCAAGCGACACGACGAGGGCTGCCGTCGGTTCGGCGAGGCGCTCGGCGAGCTCGTCTGCTTCGGCAAGCAGCACCTTGCCGACGCCCTTGAGCTTGACGGCAGCGTCCGCCGCACCCTTGGCGCCCTTGCCGGCCACCAGCACATGCACGTCCGAGCCGATCTGCAGGGCCGCCGAAAGCGCCTTGGCGGTCTGGTCGGAAAGGCTGGCATTGTCGTGTTCAGCAATCAGAAGAATAGCCATTGATGATATTCCTGACTTTCGTTTTCGAGGCTCCCTGAAATCCGGTCAGGCCGAGTCGAAAACGGTTGGTTTCGAGAACCGGAGCGGAGCGTACTTTTGTACGTGAGCACCGGAAGCGGAGAAACCGGCCGTTTGCAGGCCGGCCTCATCGGATTTCCTTACAAAACGCCGGCTTCGTTCTTCAGCTTGTCGACCAGTTCGGCGACGCTCTTGACCTTGACGCCCGCCTTGCGGCCGCCCGGCTCCTCGGTCTTGATGATCTTCAGCCGCGGCTTGACGTCTGCGCCGTAGTCGGCCGGAGTCTTTTCGTCGAGCTGCTTCTTCTTGGCCTTCATGATGTTGGGCAGCGAGGCATAGCGCGGCTGGTTGAGGCGAAGATCGGCGGTGACGATCGCCGGCATCTTCAATTCCACCGTCTGCAGGCCGCCGTCGACTTCGCGCGTCACCTTGGCCTTGTCGCCGTCGAGCACCACCTTGGAGGCGAAAGTGCCTTGCGCCCAGCCGAGCAGGGCCGCCAGCATCTGGCCGGTCTGGTTGGAATCGTCGTCGATCGCCTGCTTGCCGAGAATGACGAGGCCGGGCTGTTCGGCCTCGACGACGCCCTTCAGCACCTTGGCGACGCCGAGCGGCTCGGTCTGCTCGTCGGTCTTGACCAGGATGGCGCGGTCGGCGCCCATGGCGAGCGCGGTGCGCAGGGTTTCCTGCGCCTGCTGCGGGCCGATCGAGACGACAATGATCTCCTCCGCCTTGCCGGCTTCCTTGAGCCGGATCGCCTCTTCCACCGCGATCTCATCGAACGGGTTCATCGCCATCTTGACGTTGGCGAGTTCCACCGCCGAACCGTCGGCCTTCACGCGAACCTTGACGTTCGCATCCACAACCCGCTTCACGGGCACAAGGATCTTCATTTGCCTGTCACCTCTTCACGCTAGTTGGGCGCGCTATAACAGCTTGCGCCCCTTCTGAGTTGTCGAAAGCCGACATTCCGGATGGAAATTCTGGTCTTTGCCCGTCTTGGACTGCTCCTTAACAGCCTTGGGGCTCGGACGGAGACGTTTCCGTAGTTGCGGTAACCCTTGCCGTCAATACGCTGAAAGCGGCTCAAATCGGTTCAGTTTGGGCCAGGGGGGGTTCCCCGGCCCCAGCGCGTCGTGGTGGCCTGCGGTTCAGGCGCCGCTGGTTCGGCAGCAACCGGCGGCTGGTCGAGCTTGGGAGCCACGGCATCCTCGTCCGCGCCGGCAAAAAGCGGCACGCCGCGGCTGCGCAGGACCAGCACCAGCACCGCGCCGGCGATGATGCCGCCAATATGGCAGGCCCAGGAAATCTGGTCCTCGCCGCCGGCGGCGAACATGAAGACCTGGAACAGCACCCACAGGATAAGCGGGATGAAGGCCGGAATGCGCAGCGGGATGCGGGCAAAGGCCAGGACCCAGACCTTAACCCTCGGATAGAGGATCAGATAGGCGACGACCACGCCGGCGATGGCGCCGGAGGCGCCGATCAGCGGCACCTGCGAATCCCAGGCGACAAGCCCCTGGAAGGCGGCGCCGGCGATGGCGCACAGGAGATAGAAGATCAGGTAGCGGATGTGGCCGAGCGCGTCCTCGACATTGTCGCCGAACACCCACAGGAACAGCATGTTGCCGCCAAGATGAAAGATGTCCGCATGCAGGAAGGAATAGGTAAGGTAGCTCAGGCTTTCCGGAATGATGATGAACCGAGGATCAAGCTCGGCCGTGTTGTGAACCACGGACGGAATAAAGCCGAGGCCAAGCACGGCGGCATTGGTGAAGTTCTCGCCGCCGAGTGCCGTGGCGCAATAGACCAGCGCGTTGACCACGATCAGGCCGATCGTCACATATTGCAGGCGGATGTGGCGCAGCCTGTTTGTGTCGTAAAGCGGGATGAACATGCGTGCCTGGTCCCCTCCCGCCTTTTCGATCCGTTCAGCTCAGCGGTTCTTGCCGGGAACCCATAGCACGTCGGCATTTCCATTGTCATTGACCGCCCGGGCGGCGACAAACAGGAAATCCGAGACGCGGTTGATGTATTTCAACCCCTCAGGGTTGACGTGCTCGCCCGGGTCTTGAGCCAGCGCCACCATCAGCCGTTCGGCCCGCCGCGCCACCGTGCGGGCCAGATGCAGCGCCGCCGCCGCCGGCGTGCCGCCGTTGAGCACGAAGGATTTGAGCGGCTGAAGATCCTTGTTGAGGAGGTCGATGTCCTTCTCGACGCGGTCGGTCTGCGCGGCAACGATACGCAGCGGCTCGTAGCCAAGCGGCTTGCCGTCATCGGGCACGGCGAGATCGGCGCCGAGGTCGAAGAGATCGTTCTGGATGCGCGACAGCATGGCATCGATCGCCGGGTGGTTCGCTGCGGTATGCACGCGCGCCATGCCGATGCAGGCATTGGCTTCGTCGACCGTGCCGTAGGCGTCCACCCGCAGGTCGGATTTCAGCCGCCGCTCACCAGTGCCGAGACCCGTCGTGCCGTCATCGCCGGTGCGGGTGTAGATCTTGTTGAGCTTGACCATGTCGCCTCCCGAACGGCCTCACTTGCGGGTGAAATACACGGCCAGCAGGATCAGCAACAGCGCCACGGCCTGCAGCATGACGCGCGCCTGCATCAGCTTGTTCGAGGTGACGCTCGAACCGCCACGCATCATGTTGACGAGGCCTCGGATCAGCACGATCGCCACGGCGGCCATGACCAGAATGGCGAGGATGTTGAAGACGGTTGCCATTGTTGCGTTTCCAGTTGTTTCGCGTTCAGGCGCGTTTGGCCATCAGGCGGTAGAGCATCGATGCCGGCAGGATGCGTTTGAGCGCCGCGCCGATTCTGGCCGGCACAGTTACCACATAGTGCGGACGCGGGCGCGGCGACAGAAGGGCATGACGCAGAACCTTGTGGACCACTTCCGGCCCGGGCTTCAGCGCCGATTGGCTGCCGCCGGCGCGCAGCCGCTCCAGCTGCGCGGCATAGTCCGCCCTGTGCACGGAATTGTCGATGTCGATGTTTTTCAGGAACCAGGGCAGGCCGTTGCTGGCGATTTTCGATTTCACCGGCCCCGGTTCGATCAGTGAAACATGGACGCCGCTGCCGACCAGTTCCTGGCGCTGGCAGAGCATCAGCGCCTCGAGCGCATGTTTGGATGCCGAATAGGCGCCGCGAAAGCGCACCGGCACCAGACCGAGGATAGACGAGCAATGGACGAGGCGGCCGTGACCCTGACGGCGCATCATCGGAATCAGGCGGCGGGTCAAGTCATGCCAGCCGAAGAAATTGACCTCGAATTGCTGCTTGAGCGCGGCCACCGACAGATCCTCGACCGCACCGGCCTGGGCGTAGGCGCCGTTGTTGAACAGGGCATCGAGCCGGCCGCCGGTGCGCTCGAGCACCGCCGTTACCAGGGCTGCAATGGAGTCCGGTTCGCTGTAATCGAGATAGAAAGCCTCGATGCCGTCGCTTTCGAGGGCGGCGATGTCCTCGGGTTTTCGGGCTGTTGCAAAGACCCGCCAGCCTTCCGCCTTGAGTGCCCGGGCGCAATATGCCCCTATGCCGGACGAGGCGCCGGTGATGATGATGGTGCGCAATTGCTGCGCCGTCGGACTCGTGGTTTCGCCAAGGGTTGCCATTTGCCGCATTCACTTCCCATATTCGCGGCGTCGAGACAATCGAAGGGAACGCGGGTTCTTGTTGCGGAATATAGTCGCCCTGCGTCGCGTGCTCTACGACGCGCTCGGCCATTTCAACACCGATGACGGCTGGGCGATGGCCAGCCATCTGGCGATCACCTCGCTGATGGCGCTGTTTCCGTTCCTGATCTTCGCCACGACGCTGGGCAGCTTCCTCGGCGCCCAGGCCTTTGCCGACACGGCCGTGCACCTGGTCTTCGACACCTGGCCCGATCAGATCGCCAAGCCGATCGCGCATGAGGTGCTGAACGTGCTGACCGTCCGGCGCACCGACCTGTTGACCTACGGCGTGCTGCTTGCCGCCTATTTTGCCTCGAACGGCATCGAGGCGCTACGCACTTCGCTCAACCGCGCCTATCGCGTCACCGAGACGCGCGGCATCATCTATCGCCGCGTGCAGAGCATCTTCTTCGTGCTGATCGCGACGGCCGGCTTCCTGGCGATCAGCGTGCTTCTGGTGTTCGCACCCCTGCTGGCGCGGCTGGCGGAGGCGCATTTCGAATGGATAAAGCCCTATACCGGCACGATCACGCTGTGGCGCTACGTCATTGCCTCGGCCGTCATCATCGGCGGGCTGTTTGCCGTGCACTACTGGCTGCCGGCCGGCAAGCGCCGCTTCGTCTCGCTGGTGCCGGGCATCGTCTTCACACTGGCCGCATGGCTCATCGGCTCGACGATGTTCGCCACCTATCTCGACCATTTCTCGTCCTATGTGACGACTTACGCCGGGTTGGCCTCGATCATGATCGCGGTGGTCTTCCTCTACATCGTCTCGGCGATCTTCATCCTCGGCGGCGAGCTCAATGCCGCGATCAGTCGCTATCTCGAGGCGCGTGCCCGGGTCGGATGAGGCGGCGCCGATGAGGAATTGGGGAATTGAAGAACTGGAGAATTGAAGAAAAAAGGGGCCATATCTGGCGCCGTGTGCTTCTTCCTCAATTCCTCAATTCCTCAATTCCTCAATTCCTCAATTCCTCAATTCCTCAATTCCTCAGTTCCTCAATTCCTCAATTCCTCAGTTCTTTTCAATCCCTCAATTCTTCCCTTGGCAGGCCGCGCCGTCGCCAGGCCGACGCCGAAGGTGGTGATCGCCATGCCGACGATCTGCAGCGCGTTGAGCTGTTCGTCGAACAGTGCCCAGGCGATGACCGCCGTCACCGCCGGTACCAGGTAGAACAGCGAGGCGACTTTCGACATTTCACCGTCACGAATCATCACCATCAGCAGGAAGATGGCGCCGAGCGACAGCACCAGCACCAGCCAGGCCATGGCGAAGATCAGTTCGCCGTTGATGGTGACGGTGTGCGTTTCGAAGGCGAGCGCGGCCAGGATCATCAGCGAGGCGCCGCCGACATATTGCCACATGGTCGCGGCGACGAGGTCGCCGCCGGAAGCAAAACGCTTCTGCCAGATGGTGCCGGCGCTCATGCCGAGCACCGAGACCAGCGAGGCGGTCAGCGTCGCCGCGGTCACGCCACCACCGAGCGCGCCAAGCTTTGGCCACAGCACGATGACGATGCCGATCAGGCCAATGCCAAGGCCGAGCCAGTGGCGCGGCAGGATCGCTTCTCCCAGGAACTTGCCGGCAAGCACTGCGGTGATCAGCGGCTGCAGGCCGACGATCAGGGCCGAAAACCCGGCCGGCATGCCCCTGTGGATGGCCCAGAAGACGGCGCCGAGATAGACGCCATGCATCAGCACGCCGGCGCCGGTGGCGTGTAGCGCCTCCTTGCGGGTGGCTCGCTTCGAACCCAGAACGGGCATCAGGGCTGCCAGCAGGATGGCCGCTATGACGAAACGGGCGGCGAGGAAGGTGAACGGCTCCGCCCATGGCATGGCATAGCGCGCGCCGATGAAGCCCGTTGCCCACAGGACGACGAAGGTGGCGGGGATGAACCGCTTGATGCTTTGCATTTTCCGGAGACCGCCACGCTGGTGAAAAACTGACCGTGGCGCTGCTCTAATCCCGTTCTACCCGGCGCGCAAAACGAAACGATTGATCCATGCATCACCGGAATTCAATCGGTGGCGGATTCGTCACGCGTGCCCAGAGCTCCACCGGCTCAGAGACCGACCATCCGTCTGACGTCGTCAGGCGATGCGCCGGCCTCGCGCAGCTTGCCAAGGCCGATGTCGCCAAGGCTTTTCGACAGTTTCCGCCCGTCCGGCCCAAGGATGAGCCGATGGTGGAAATAGGCGGGTTGCGGAAGCCGAAGAAATTCCTGCAGCAGGCGCTGCACGCCGGTGGCGGAAAACAGGTCCTGCCCACGCACGACATGACTGACCGCTTGCAGGGCGTCGTCGACAATGACGGCCAGGTGGTAGCTGGTCGGGATGTCGCGGCGCGCCACGATCACGTCGCCCCAGTCCTGCGGGCGGGCCTCGACCGAGCGCGTCGCCGATAGTGTCTCATCGCTGAATTCGGTCCATGCGAGGTCCCTGCCTACGCGTGCAACAGCGGCATCGACATCAAGTCGCCAGGCGAAGGGCTCGTTTTCGGCGATACGCCGTTTGCGTTCCTTGAGCGGCAACGCCTTGTCGGACGGAGGATAGAGTGGCACGCCATCGGGATCGCGCGGCCAGTCACGCCCGCGCTTTTCGCTGTCGGCTATGAAGGCCCTGATCTCGCCACGGCTCATGAAGGCGGGGTAGACGAGGTCCTCGCGGATCAGCCGGTCGAGCACCGCCTGATATTCTGCGAAATGCTCCGACTGGCGGCGCACCGGCTCTTCCCAGCCAAGGCCCAGCCACTTCAGGTCGGCAAGCACGCCGGCTTCGAATTGCGGCGTGCAGCGCGTGGTGTCGATGTCCTCGATGCGCAGCAGCAGGCGGCCGTCGTGGGTCTGCGCGAGCTTCTGGTTGAGCAGCGCCGAATAGGCATGGCCGAGATGCAGTTCTCCGTTGGGGCTGGGCGCGAAGCGGAATGTCAGGAGCGTCATGTCTGAGGCGGCAATCGGGTTGTGCTGTGCTTTTGGCGGTTGCTACTTTGCTGCACATTGGTGGACAAGGATACCATGCAACGCATCGCGACACTGGACGACATTGCGCGGGGGCTCGATGCGCTTTGCATCATCGACCCGCGCCTGGAAAAGGTGCGCGGCATGGCCGGCGAGGTGCCGCTCCGGCTTTCGGAGCCGGGATTCAGGAGCCTGGCCTCGATCGTCGTCTCGCAGCAAGTGTCGCGGGCGAGCGCCGACGCCATCTTCGGCCGGCTGACGAAGCTCGTCGATCCGCTGACGCCGCAGGCGATCCTGGCCGCCGGCGAGGACATGTTTCGCGAGGCAGGCCTGTCGCGGCCCAAGCAGCGCGGACTGATCGCGGTTGCCCAGGCGGTGGCCGACGGGCTCGACCTCAATCACCTCTGTTCGCTCGACGCGACCGAGGCGATCACCGCGATGACGGCGGTGCCCGGTATCGGTCCGTGGACGGCGGAAGTGTACCTTCTGTTTGCCGCCGGGCACCCCGACATTTTCCCCGCGCGTGACGTTGCGCTGCAAAGCGCGGTCGGCCATGCGCTCGGTATCGACCCGCGTCCGCCGGAGAAAACACTGATCGCATTGGCCGAATCATGGAGCCCGTGGCGAGGTGTCGCATCGCGGCTTTTCTGGTCCTATTATCGCGAAACCAGGGGCAGGGATGCCGCGCCGCCGTCCTGAATCTACAAAAAAGCATAAAAATCGGGGTTTTTTGACGCTTTGGGCAAGCGACAATCCGCTTCACATCCCTGTCATGTCGGGCTTACAGTATCCGCGCCGTTCGGGTCTAGAACCAAGGAGGTAAACACGTGACGGTTGCCGTATCTCCGGATGGGCTTCCAGCACTGGTGCTGAACGCGGATTACCGTCCGCTCAGCTACTACCCCCTGTCGCTCTGGTCCTGGCAGGACGCCATCAAGGCGGTGTTCCTCGACCGTGTGAACATCGTCGCCGAATACGAGCATGCGGTGTCCTCGCCGACCTTCTCGATGAAGCTGCCGAGCGTGGTCAGCCTGAAGGCCTATGTGAAGCCGTCCAGGCACCCGGCCTTCACCCGCTTCAACGTCTTCCTGCGCGACCGCTTCCAGTGCCAGTATTGCGGCACGCCCGACGACCTGACCTTCGACCATGTCATCCCCCGCCATCGCGGCGGTGCGACGACCTGGGAGAATGTCGTCGCCGCCTGCTCGCCCTGCAATCTGAGGAAGGGCGGCATGATGCCGGCGCATGCCAAGATGTGGCCGCTGCAGAAGCCCTATCAGCCGACCGTGCATGATCTGCACAACAACGGCCGCCTGTTCCCGCCGAACCATCTTCATGAAAGCTGGATGGATTATCTCTACTGGGATGTCGAGCTGGAACCATAGTGTCGGTGAGCAGAGCCGATTGGCCGACGCATGTACAAGATCACCATCGAGTGCCATGACGTTGCGCCGACGCTAGGCCCGCGAGCCGCCGTCGATATAGAGCAAGAGTTCCGCGCTGGCCGAACCTGGCACCGGCAGCCCAGCTGTACCTATGCCGACGGGAAACTTCTGCTTGTCGCAAGAAATGACTTTGACGCCGACGGAAAGGCGCTGCTCGACGAATTCTGGGACTGTCTCGCCGTGTATCTTGGAGAACACGGAGCCATGAACATCCTCAGCGTCGAGCAGGTCTGAAAATCGCCCCGATCCGCGTCAATCGCGGGCCAGCGCACCGCGGAAGGCGACGGCGGCCAGGATGAGGCTGGCGATGGCGTTCCAGCCCGCCAGCGACAGGCCCAGGATGCGCAGAGCCGCCTTGTCGCAGGACGGCGGCACGAATTTGTCGAGCGCGTCGAGCACGCCCTTGCCGCCGGTGTCGACCGGGCCGGCGCCCGCCGTGCAGTCGGTCGGACCGGCCCACCACTGCCATTCGACTCCGGAATGATAGACGCCGAGATAGAGGCCGTAGAGCATCAACAGGCCGCCAATGCCCAGCAAGCCGCGCGTCAGCCAGGCCGGCGCCCGCAGCATCGATGCGATCACCGCCAGCACCATCAGCGGCGCGCCGATATAATAGGGCGTGCGCTGCTCGAGGCAGAGATGGCAGGGGATATAGCCGCCAATATACTGGAAGCCGAGCGCCGAGCCGACGGTCGCGGCCATGGCGACGGCGAGAAACAGGGCGGTCCGTGTCCGCTGGCGTCCGGTGTCGGCATTCATGGTCGCTGTCATGGGTCTTTTGTCCGTTGGTCCGGCCCGCTTAGAACGCGTATTTGACGATGATATAGAGCAAAATCAGGGCAGCCGCCGCGGCGCCTGCGATCAGCCCGAGGCGCTTTTCGATAAATTCGCGGATCGATTCGCCATAGCGCCGCAGCAGCCAGGCCAGGAGCAGGAAGCGCGCGCCGCGAGCGACGATGGCCGAGATGATGAAGATCAGCAAATTGACGTGCAGGGCGCCGGCAAGGATGGTGACGACCTTGATTGGCGGCAGGTGCGCGAGACCGGAAGTAACAAGCAGCACCAGCATCAGACCGACGCCAGAATTCTGCCAGCGCTCGAAGGTCTCCAGGCCGCCGAAATGCTCCAGGATCGGACGGGCGATGGTGTCGTAGGCGAAATAGCCGATCATCCAGCCGGCGATGCCGCCCAGCACCGAGGCGGCGGTGGCGGTCAGCGCATAGCGGTAGGCGCGGTCGGGGCGTGCCAACGCCATCGGAAGATAGAGTACATCGGCCGGCACGAAGAAGAACGAGCTTTCAATGAAGGCGATGATGGCAAGCCACCATTCCGCGGATTTCCTGGCCGCCAGCGACAAGGTCCAGTCGTAAAGTCCGCGAAGCATCGGCACTCCTATGCGTGTCGCCCAAACGGTGCGCAGCGATTTCGGGGCAATGGCATGCACAAAACAAAAAACCCAAAGCGCGCCATCCATCCGCCGGGACGCGCCTCGCTTTGATGCGCCGCCTGTCTAGAAAGATTTTCCGCGACGCACAATGGCAGCGCGGTCACGAAATCAAAAGGCGAAGATTGGTCGCATCCTGGTGATCTCGAGATTTGGCCAGTTGACGAACAGGCCTCCGACCGTATAGTCCGCGCCCATCCAGGCCGCCCGGCCTGAGCCCCTATGGCGGAATTGGTAGACGCGCTCGACTCAAAATCGAGTTCCGCAAGGAGTGCTGGTTCGATCCCGGCTAGGGGCACCAATTTTTTCCGCAACCGCAACGCTACCGCATGTTGCCGGTATGGCCCTGCGAATATCTGCCGGGCTGCGGCCAGACCGTCAGACCATGCGGCTCGACGCCGACCCGGATTTTCGTCACGGCGCCCGAGGTGGTGTCGATCATGTAGGCCTCGCTGTCGAAGCGGCCGGACAACCACAATTGCCTGCCGTCGGCGCTGACATTGCCCATGTCGGGGCTGCCGCCACCGGGTATTGGCCATTGCGCGACGACCGAACGGGTGGCGAAGTCGATGACGGTCACGCTGCCCGGCCCCTTTGCACGGCCTTGCTCCATCTTGTGTGAGCCGCGGTTTGAAACGTAGAGTTTTGTCCCGTCGCGGCTCACGACAAAGCCGTGCGTTCCGATGCCGGTGGCGATGAAGCCGATCTCGGAAAAGCTGTCTCCGTCGATCAGGAACACGCCGTCGTTCATCATGTCGGCGACATAGAAGACCTTGCCGTCGGGCGAAAGCCGGATGTCCTGCGGCATGCCCATCTTCGACAAAGCGAGGTGGCCGAGCACCTTCTGGTTTTTCAGGTCCACCTTCAACAGTCCGCCATCGCCGTATTCGCAGGTGAATATGGCGTAGGCATTGTCGGCGGAGAAATCGGCATGGTTGATGCCGGGACAGGTCGGGGTCGGTATTGATGACTTCAGCGCCATGGTCTGCGGATCGCGCAGATCAAGCCGCTGATAGGCCTCATCGACGATGACGGCCGCACTTCCATCCGGCATGAAGTACATGTTGTAGGGGTCATCGACCGGGATTTCGTGACCCGGCCTGGCGGTCTTGGGGTCGATCGGCGTCACGCTGCCCTTGCTGGTGCCGCTGGCGTTGTTGGCGACCCAGAGCGTCCTGAGATCCCAGGCCGGAACGACGTGCTGCGGCTTGCGCCCGACAGGGAACCTGTCGACCTCCTTGAGCGTCGCGGGGTCGATGACCGATACGCTGTTGGACGAGCGGTTCGGAACATAGACGCGCGGCAGCGCGCCTGTCGTGGCCGGGCTCAAATGATCAGAGGTTGTCTGGTCGTAGATATTGACCGGAGAGCCGGCAGGCGGCGGCTCGCTGCAATCCTCCGGGCACGAGCCGGCCCAAGCCGATGCCGGCGAGAGGGCAAGCAACAAAACGAGCAGGGCGCGGAAGCTCGTGAACCGTGGATATGGCTTGATCATTTGGGCTGCTGTCTTGCGAATTCGCGGATCGCTTCGGTCGTCCCGTTGACGATCAGGTCGACGCCGAGTTGACCAAACTCGGCCGACGATCGTGTCGGGTCGCCACCATAGACGCCGTCGTCGGCGCCGAGCTTCGGCGCCGCCGCGAGGCGATCCTTGCGCACCATGGAAGGGTCGATGGCGAGCATCAGCGATGTGTCAGCCAATCCGGCGTGGGTTCCGATCTCGGACTGCCTCGCGCCGGCCGACAGGAGCCTGTCGACATAGGCGCCCTGGGTGATCTGATAGTATTGCAGCGCCGCAAAGACCCGGACCGGGCTTTTGCTCCATTCGGCATTCAGACGATCGGCCACATGGCGCTCGTCGGCCTGATAGCCGCCATGGTCGCCGATCAGCACGATGGTCCTGAAGCCGTGCAGCTTGAAGCTGCGCGCCGCGGATTCGAGCAATTGCTCGAAAATCTTGTCGCTGATGGTAATCGTTCCGGGAAACCGCATATGGGCGCTCGGCGGGTCGATGGTTCCTTCCGGGACATAGGAGATCACCGGGGCGACCAAGGCGTTGCCGAGTTGACCGGCAATCTTCTCGGCCAGGAACTTGACCCGCACATTGTGCTTGCCCAAGGCCATGGCAGGACCGCTTTGTTCGGTGCCGCCGATCGGGACGATGATCGTCGTCGTCCCGGCGCTGATCCGATCGCGCAGTTCGGTCCAGGTCTGGTCTTCGAGGAAGACCGACGCATTGGCAGCATGGGCCGCCGAGGCAAGACCCGACAGAACCCAAAGGCCCACGACAATGCCCGCGAGGGTGAAATCGTGCCGTGCGATCAGCCTTCGGGCGATGCGTTGCACCGGACCGGATGTCGGCCGATTTCCCGCAGTCAATCCGGGGGCGGAGGTCGCGGCATGGCGTCGGCGGCCACGAAGGTTCGGGATCATGGCTATCGCCGTCTCAGCAGGCTCTTCATGCGGTTGCGCAGCAGGCGGGCCATGTTGCGGGTCTCGCGGTAGAGATGCAGCTGCGAGGCGGCCTGGCGGGCGAGCCGGTCGGCGTCCGGGGTCAGCCCGATCACCAGCGTGCCGATCGGCTTGCGCTCGGCCCACAGCCGGCTCATCACCGGATGATCCGGCACCGCGCAGGAATCGGTCATCATGATGTTGGGATCGTCGAGATGCTGCCGGGTGACCTCGATCATCAGCAGCGTGCCCGGCGAATAGGCGGCCAGCGTCTCGTCATAGGCCGTCTTCCAGGTATAGGCGACGCCGGCCTCGACGAAGACGATCAGGCAAGCGATGGAGCGGCCGTCGAGCGTCAGCGAATGGATGCGGCACATGTCCTGTTCGGCCAGCCGGTGCACTGCCTCGCGGGCAAAGGCGGCGCGGAAGCGGTCGATCGCCATGGCGGTGCGCTCACGGCCCTTCCAGCCGGAGGCTTCCAGCGTCAGGAAACCTTCGATGGCGTGGCGGATCTCCTCGGGGCCGCGCGCCACGACATGCTCCAGCCTGCCGAGGTCGGCAAGGCGCCGCTTCAGGCGGCGGAACTCGCGATAATGGTGCGGGCGCAGCGAAGCCTTGAGGTAGTCGTCGCCGTCGAGCTCGCTCTCCAGAACGGGGCGCGGGGTCTGGCCGGTGGTGACCAGCGTCAGGCCGCGCGTCTCGGCCACGGTGTCAAGCAGGCTCGCCACCGGACCGTCGAGCCTGATGTCGGGCAGCACGAAGACTTTCGGCAGCTTGAGGTGCGGGCGCGACAGCATCGAGAAGAAATCCTCGACGACGCCGACCGGATCGTCGCGGTCGATCAGCGGCGTGCCAAGCGGACCGAACGGGCTCGACCAGGTGCGCATCACCGGAACGCCGAGCGGCACCACCGGACGCTCCACCGAGATCGGCACCAGCAGGCGCAGCCGGTTGCGGTATTCGTCGCCGTCGCGGATCACCGCCAGCCGCACCTCGCGATCCTCCAGCCGGGGCATGGCCGGCGCCAGGAAGCGCGGGTTGAAGAAGACGTTCGGCTCGATCGTGCGGGCGCACAGGTAATCCAGCTCCTCGACCAGGTCGAAGCCGGCGGACGCCGGGTAGATGGCAAGCTTGCGCTCCGGCCGGTTGTTGGCGAGGATTTCGATATGGGCGGGATCGGGATCGCGCGCCAGCCCGGCAAGGCCGGACACCATGGCGCCGGCGGTGCCGCCGCTGGTCTCCTCGAGCAACGGGATGGCGACCATCAGGCGGCTCCTTTGGCAGGCACGAAGATCGCCATGACGATGCCGAGCTTGCGCCAGACGGTGAAGGACAGCGCGCCGGCCTCGAAGATCATGGCGAAGGCGGTGGCCATGGCGGCGCCCCACAGGCCGAAATGCGGGATCAGCACCACGTTGAGGCCGATGTTGAAGGCCAGTGTCATGGCATAGACGGCGGCGCAGATGTTCTGGTTGCCGCTCATGGTGAGCAGGCTTTCGCAAGGGCCGACAGCGGCGCGCGCCACGACGCCGAAGACGAGCAGGAACAGCAGCGGATAGCCCGACGTGAATTCGGGGCCGAACAGCACCAGCATGGGTTTGCCCAGCGCCAGCACCAGCAGCGCCATCAGCAGCGAGGGCCAGAAGGTCCACGACACCGTCTCGCGGGCAAAGACGGCAAGCTTTTCCGGCTCGCCATGGGTGAATTGCGCATAGCGCTGGGCGACACCGGCCTTGACGGCGAAATAGACGAAATGCACCAGAGCCAGCGTCTTGACCGTGGCGAAATAGACGGCGACGTCGTTGGGATCCATATAGGCGCCGACCATCAGCACGTCGGCATTGGTGAGCAGGAAGAAGAAGCTTTCGACCAGGAAGATCGGCAGCGAGACGATGAACCATTGCGCGAAATGCACCTTCATCGGCCCGGCCGGGATCTGCCTTTCCATGCGGTGCGTGACGCCGACCAGCTGGGCGAGCGTGGTAACATAGGTGGCGCCGATCGAGGCGAAGATCGCCGTCCTGGCATCGGCCGCGTAGCCGGCGAACAGCATCAGCGCCATGAACAGCAGGATCAGCACCGGCCGTATCAGATAGGTCGGCGACAGGGCAAACAGCGCCCAGCTGTTCGCCCTGGCCTGGCCCTGCAACAGATCCGACAGCGCGATCATCGGCAAGCAGATGACGCCGAGGATGAAGGGGATCACGTAATAGTTTTCGATCCAGGGCGCCGCCAGCCAGACGCCGAGCGCGCCGAGCCCGGCAATGATGGTGGAGGCGATCAGCACGAACAGGCGGCTGGCCACGACGATGCCGCGCAGTTCATCCATCAGGCCGCGCTCGCGGTATTCGGGGATGAAGCGAATGACCGAGGTGTGGAAGCCGAGGCAGGCGAGGTTGCCGACGATCACCATCGTCACCCAGACCAGCACGAAGATGCCGTATTCGAACGAGCCCATCCAGCGCGCCATCAGCACCTGGCTGATGAAGGCGATGACGGCGCTGACGATGCGGATGGAGAAGGCGATGACCGACATGCGGCCGGCCTCGCCACGCTCATCGGCGGTGAACAGCACGGCGTCGATGCGGCCAAGCAACGGCCCGACGCGCAGCGCCAAACGCTGCGGCAAGAACCGCCCGGCAGTCGTGGCCGCGGAAAAGCGCACCCCGATCTCTCTCCGTTTTCCGCCTCTTTTTCAGGCGTTGGTGTAGCGGAGACACATTAAGAAAACGTGGGTGGGCGTCCTTCGTCCCGTGAGCAGGAGAAGGTGCCGGCAGGCGGAAGAGGGGCAGCGCCGGCTTCGAGAATTTCTGCTGATGCGGGAAGTTCGGGAAGAATTATCTACGAACGCACCGGGCTTTGCCGGGCCCGGAATGTCATCTCATCAATTGGAGATTTGGGCTAATCACGGAGCTCAGCGCCGCCCCTCATCCGCCCTTCGGGCACCCGGCCCTTCGCTATCGCTCCGGGCGTTCGTCGTTCGAAAAGCCAAGCAATTGGCTTTTCGTCCGCTGCGCGGACCACGCCTCACCCCCGGATAGTGACGGGGAGAAGGAAGAGCGCGTCCTTACGCAAAGGCCCCGTGGCAGTGCTTGTACTTCTTGCCGGAGCCGCAGGGGCAGGCTTCGTTGCGGCCGACCTTGCCCCAGGTCGCCTGGTTGTTCGGGTCGCGGTCCTCGGGGGCGACGACGGCGCTCTGCTCCTGGCGCACCAGGACGGCGGTTTCGCTGCCTTCGAAATCGTTCTCGCCAGTGGTGCCGTCAATATGCGTGCCGAACATGTCGGGCGCTTCCGGCGGCGGGGCTTCGGCGGCCTGGCGGACCAGTTCGACGCGCATCAGCTGCGCGGTGACGGCCTGGCGCAGATTGCCCAGCATCGCCTGGAACAGCTCGAACGCCTCGCCCTTGTACTCCTGCAGCGGGTCGCGCTGCGCGTAGCCGCGGAAGCCGACGACCGAGCGCAGGTGGTCGAGGTTGACGATGTGCTCGCGCCACAGATGGTCGAGCGTCTGCAGCACCACGGAGCGCTCGACATAGTTCATCACTTCGGGGCCGAAGCGCTCGGCGCGCTCCTTGGCGGCGGCGTCGGCGGCAGCCGTGATGCGCTCGCGGATGTCGTCCTCGGCGATGCCCTCTTCCTTGGCCCAGTCCTCGACCGGCAGGTCGAGATTGAGGAATTCGGCGACCTCGGCCTTGAGGCCGGCGACATCCCACTGTTCGGCATAGGCGTTTTCGGGGATCGCCTTGGCGACGATCTCGTCGATGACGCCCTCGCGCATCTCGGTGATGGTTTCCGAGAGGCCTTCGCCGTCCATCAGCTCGATGCGCTGCTCGAACACCACCTTGCGCTGGTCGTTGGAGACGTCGTCATACTTCAGCAGGTTCTTGCGGATGTCGAAATTGCGCGCCTCGACCTTCTTCTGCGCCTTTTCCAGCGCCTTGTTGATCCAGGGGTGGATGATCGCCTCGTCTTCCTTGAGGCCGAGCTTCTGCAGCATGCCGTCCATGCGCTCGGAGCCGAAGATGCGCATCAAATCGTCCTGCAGCGACAGGAAGAATTTCGAACGGCCCGGGTCGCCCTGACGGCCGGAACGGCCGCGCAACTGATTGTCGATGCGGCGCGATTCATGGCGCTCGGTGGCGAGCACGTAGAGGCCGCCGGCGGCCAGCGCCTTTTCCTTCAGGCGCTCGACGTCGTCATTGATTTCCTTTTCCCGCGCCTCGCGCTCCGGGCCTTCCGGCATGTCGCCCAGTTCGTCGGCGATGCGCATCTCGGCATTGCCGCCGAGCTTGATGTCGGTGCCGCGGCCGGCCATGTTGGTGGCGATGGTGATGGCGCCGGGCTTGCCGGCCTGGGCGACGATCGCCGCCTCGCGCTCGTGGTGGCGGGCGTTCAGCACCTCGAAGTCCTTGAAACCTTCCTTGCGCAGGCGCTCGGCCAGCTGCTCGGATTTTTCGATGGAGGTGGTGCCGACCAGCGTCGGCTGGCCCTTGGCGCTGGCCTCGCGGATCTCCTTGACGATCGCCTTGTACTTCTCCTCGACCGTCCGGTAGACCTCGTCGTCCTCGTCCTTGCGGATGACCGGCAGATTGGTCGGGATCTCGGTGACTTCGAGACCGTAAATGTTGCCGAATTCCTCAGCCTCGGTCAGCGCCGTGCCGGTCATGCCGGACAGCTTCTTGTAGAGGCGGAAGTAGTTCTGGAAGGTGACGGATGCGAGCGTCTGGTTCTCCGGCTGGATCGCCACATGCTCCTTGGCTTCCAGCGCCTGGTGCAGGCCTTCCGAATAGCGGCGGCCGGGCATCATGCGGCCGGTGAACTCGTCGATGATGACGATCTCGCCGTTGCGCACGATGTAGTCCTTGTCGCGCTGGAACAGCTGGTGCGCCTTCAGCGCGTTGTTGACGTGGTGGACGATGGCGACGTTCTCGACGTCATAGAGCGACTCGCCCTTCAGCAGGTCGGCATCGCGCAGCAGGTTCTCCAGCTTCTCGGTGCCTTCCTCGGTGAAGATCGAGGTCTTCTGCTTCTCGTCGATCTCATAATCCTGCGGCTGCAGCTGGATGATGAAAGTATCGATGGTGTTGTACATTTCCGAGCGGTCCTCGAGCGGACCGGAAATGATCAGCGGCGTGCGCGCCTCGTCGACCAGGATGGAATCGACTTCGTCGACGATCGCGTAATTGTGGCCGCGCTGGACCATCTGGGCGCGCTCGTACTTCATGTTGTCGCGCAGGTAGTCGAAGCCGAGCTCGTTGTTGGTGGCGTAGGTGACGTCGGACGCGTAGGCGACGCGGCGCTCCTCGTCGGACAGGCCGTGGACGATGACGCCGACCGAGAGGCCGAGGAATTTGTAGACGCGGCCCATCCATTCGGAGTCGCGGGTGGCGAGATAGTCGTTGACGGTGACGACATGGACGCCGTTGCCGGCGAGCGCGTTGAGGTAGACCGGCAGTGTCGCGACCAGGGTCTTGCCCTCGCCGGTGCGCATCTCGGCGATGCCGCCATTGTGCAGCACCATGCCGCCGATCAGCTGGACGTCGAAGGGACGCATGCCGAGCACACGGCGTGCCGCCTCGCGCGCGGTGGCGAAGGCCGGGACCAGAAGGTCGTCGAGGGTGGCGCCATTGGCGATGTCCTGGCGAAATTTTTCCGTACGCCCCGCGAGTTCGGCGTCGGAGAGCGCCCGCATCTCGTTTTCCATGGCGTTGATCGCCTCGACACGGGGCCGGGTCGATTTGACCCGACGGTCGTTGGAGGAACCGAAAACCTTACGGGCGAGACCGCCGAGACTGACCATCCAATGGTCCTTTCGATAGAATTCTCAATCTTGAGACAGGCGCCGGCCGGCCCCATCAAATCCGCGTGATCGCACCGCCTGAATACGGGCAAACACAAAAAGCGCCCGGAAAACGGTTCTGGACGCAAAGTCGTTGGACAGATAAGAGGGGGCTCAACTGATGTCAACGCCGCGCTGGCCCTGCCGGTCGCGCCAAATTCCGCCACAATCTGGCTGATCTGGAAGCCACCCCTCCTTACAATCCTCCACCGGAGTCATCCTTATGCCCTTGTTGTTCCGCCGTGCGTCGCTTGCCAGCCTTGGCCTGGCCTTCGGCCTGTCGGCTCTTTGCCTGTCGCCCGTCATGGCGCAGGAGGCCGCTCCTGCTGCTCCGGCCGCACCCGCGGCGGCGCCGGTCGACCCCAATGCCGTGGTCGCCACCGTCAATGGCCAGCCCCTGACCGAAGCCGACCTGGTGCTTGCCGAGGGCGAGCTGTCGCAGCAGTTCGCGCAGCTGCCGCCCGAACAGCGCCGCGCGGCTGCCCTTTCGGCGGCCATCGAGATCCGCGTCATGGCCGCCAAGGCCGTTACCGACGGCCTCGACAAGGATCCCGACTTCCAGCGCCGCATGGCCTTCCTGCAGCAGCGCGCGCTGCATGGCGAGATGGTCGAGAAGGGCGTCGTCAACAAGGTCACCGACGCCGAGATCCGCGCCCGCTACGACCAGGAAATCGCCAACACGCCGCCGGTCAACGAGGTGCATGCCCGTCACATCCTCGTGAAGACGAAGGAAGAGGCCGAGGCGATCATCAAGCAGCTCGACGGCGGCGGCGATTTCCAGAAGCTCGCCAACGAGCACACCAGCGATCCATCGGGCAAGTCCAATGGCGGCGATCTCGGCTGGTTCGGACCCGGCCAGATGGTGCCGGAGTTCGACAAGGCGGCCCTCGCGCTCGAGGTCGGCAAATATACCGAGCAGCCCGTGCAGACGCAGTTCGGCTGGCATGTCATCAAGCTCGAGGACAAGCGCGCCAAGCAGCCGCCGGCCTTCGACGACGTCAAGGACCAGGCCAAGCAGGCAGTCATCCGCGACAAGTATTTCGCGCTGGTCAAGTCGCTGCGCGCCGGCGCCAAGGTCGAGATCCCCGACGCCAAGCTGAAGCAGGCCGTCGACACAATGGAAGCCGGCAAGTAAGCCTGATTGAGTTTCAAAAGGGCGCGGCAGCCAAGGGTTGCCGCGCCTTTTTTTTGACCGGCATACCGCTATCTGCCGGCTGCTATGCCTTGCAGGAGATAGCGGACCATCTTGCGTATCGTTGCCTCGGGCTCGTCGAGCCGGTTGGTCAGGAGATGCCGCCAGGCGTAGGAAGCGATGAGATCGGCGACCACGCCCGCATCGATATCGCCGGCGATCTCGCCCCGCGCCTTGGCGCGCTCGATGATCTGGCCAGTGTGGGTGCGACGCGCTCCGGCATAGCCGGCCAGGGCGGCCGCCGCGGTTTCATCCGACTGTGCCTCGGCGATCAGCGACTTGAAAACATTGCCCGACGATGTCTCGCGCCAGTGCGTGAACAGATTGACCAGGAAGCCGACGAGATCCTCCTCCAGGCTTCCCGTATCGGGAATGTCGACGCGCTTCTGGCGCTGGTAGACTTCGAGCAGCAGTGCCGCCTTGCTCGGCCACCAGCGGTAGATGGTCGGCTTGCCGGCACGGGCGCGGCGCGCCACCGCCTCGATCGAGAAGCCGGCATAGCCGGCCTCGACCAGCACAGCTTCGGCAGCCTCCAGAATGGCTTCGGCGCTGTCGGGATTGCGCCTGGCGCCAATCGATTTGCGTGCCGGATCGGCGATTTCGCCCATGAGCCGTTCCTCCTGAAGCGGTTGCGGGTCGGCTACGACAACCCAACTGCAACCGTTGCCTTCGCCCGCATTCGCCAGCTGGAGGCCGGCCATCCGGGAGCAAAAGCGGTCGTTTTCCTTGCAGCGTTCCTGCTGGCGCCAAATGAAGTCATTTGGCCGCAACATACGCTGACGCCAAGAGACGTTCATACATCATTGCTTGACGAAACGGAACGGTTCGTTCTATTCAACGAAACGTTTCGTTCCGATGGACATCACCATGACAACCATTATCGCATCCGGCTCCGCACCCGCCGAGACGACAATTTCGAGTTGGATCACCTTCTTGCTGGCTGCCGCCTGCGGGCTGATCGTCGCCAATATCTATTACGCACAGCCATTGATTGGCCCGATCGGCGCCGAACTTGGCCTGCCCCCGCATGCGGCTGGCCTGATCGTTACGATGGCGCAGATTGGCTACGGGGTGGGCCTGCTGTTCATCGTGCCGCTTGGCGACCTCGTCGAGAACCGCAGGCTCGTGCTTGGCATACTCGCCGTTGCGACGCTGGCCTTGCTGGGCGCGGCGATTTCAACGCAGCCGGCGGCATTTCTGGCCGCGATGCTTTTTGTCGGCCTTGGCTCGGTCGCGGTGCAGACCCTTATCCCCTATGCGGCCCACCTGGCGCCGGAAGCCAGGCGTGGCCGCGTGGTCGGCAATGTCTCGGTGGGATTGTTGCTGGGCATAATGCTGTCACGGCCGTTTTCCTCCTTCATCACCGCGCTCTCGTCCTGGCATGTCGTCTACTTCACCTCTTGCGCCGTCATGATCGTGCTGACCGTGGTGCTGCGGTTCGCGCTGCCCAGGCGCGTGCCGACGGCGCGTCTGAGCTACGGCGCGCTTTTGGCGTCCATGGTACAGATTGCGCGCTCGACACCGGTCCTGCGGCGGCGGGCTCTCTATCAGGCCTTCCTGTTCGCGGCCTTCAGCCTGTTCTGGACGACGACGCCGCTGCTGCTGGCCGGACCCGATTTTGGCTTGACGCAGCGCGGCATAGGCCTGTTCGCTTTGGCGGGCGTCGCCGGCGCAATCGCCGCGCCGCTCGCCGGAAGGGTCGCCGACCGCGGATGGAGCCGCCCGGCGACAGCCTTTGCCATGCTGTGCGTCGCCGCCGCCTTTCTTGTAACCCATATCGCCCATAGCGGTTCGACGCTTTCGTTGGCGCTGCTGGTCGCCGCCGCCATCGTGCTCGACTTCGGCGTGCAGACCAACCTTGTCCTCGGCTATCGGGACCTGTTCGCGCTCGGCGCCGCGCATCGCAGCCGCCTGAACGGACTCTACATGGCGACGTTCTTCATCGCCGGCGCGATCGGCTCGGGCGTCGGCGGTTGGGCCTATGCGCAAGGCGGCTGGCCACTGGTGTCCTGGATCGGCCTGGCGCTGCCGGTTGCTGCACTGCTCAGTTTCGGCACCGAATTCATGTCGCGCCAAAGCCCGTGAATTCGCGCCCCGGGTCAGCGCATCATTGCGTCGCCTGCGAGGTTTCGGATTCGATGCGCCATCCCTCCACGGCCTTGACCAGCCCGAGCGTGACGCGCGCCTTGCCGGTCAGCCGTGCCGCCGACTTGTCCTTCGGCACGTAGTCGTAGCGCATGGCAAAGGCGGCGTCGGCGCGGTCCTCGCCATGCGGCGTGATCTCCAGGCTGCCGGGTTCCAGCCCGAGCGACCACGAGGACCACTGCGCGAACCAGTCGGTCTTCACCTTGACGATGGCATCGGCGTCGTAGCGTGTGCCGAAAATGGTGGCCGACGCGCCGTAGATCCGCTTGACCGTTTCAGCCATCGTCTTGGTGTCCGGCGTCAGATAATCCCGGCGCAGGAATTGTTCGATCGAAGTCTTGTCGTCACCCACGGAGCGTTCAAGTGCAGCGACCTGTGGAGCCGGCGCCGGCTCGGCCGCCGGCTTGGGTTTCGGGGCAGGGCCTTCACCCGGGACGAATTCGAAGCGTTCGAGCAGCGAGCCCTGCTCCCAGGGGCGCTGGCCTTCGGGTTTGCGAAACGACGTCGCGGCGCACCGCGATCATCATGTCGTTGATGCTCTGGCCGGGCTCGGCGATGTGCCGCAACAGGGCGGCGGCAAAGGGCGAGTTGCGCCCGGTGCCGTCCATGGCGACCGCGCCCGGCGCCGTCGAGAAGGCGATGAAGGAGCCGCGCGTCGAATCGAACTGCGCCAGGCCGGCGAGCGCCGTCGCCGAGCGCGTGGTGGCGGCGCGGCTCATGCTGCGCGCAAACGGGTTGTTGCGGCAGGCATCGAGAAACACCAGGCTGACCGTGGTCTGCTGTTCCATGATGTCGAGGACTTCGTCGATCGGCACGGCTTCGAGCTGCAGTTTCACCGGCATGTCGAGCCTGGCGTCGACCGGCACGATGTAGTTGCGCCCGTCGACCTGCAGGCCGTGGCCGGCATAGTAGAAAAGCCCGACGCCCGCGCCTTGGAGCGCATCGGAGAATTCGCCGATGCTGCGTTCGAGCTCGCGCTTGCCGAGATCGTTGCCTTCGATGACCTCGAAACCGATGGAGCGCAGCTTGTCGGCGATGTCGAGCGCGTCGTTGACCGGATTGGCCAGCGTGCCGGCCTCGGCATAGGTGCCGTTGCCGATGACGAGAGCCACGCGCCGCGCCGGCTCAGCGTCGGCGCTCAGCAGCAACAGTCCCAGAAATGCCCAAGCGAGGATCGCGAGCCTGCCCATGGGCGCGATCATAGCGTCACAGGGCCCGGCGATGCCAACAGACTTGAAATGCAGGCTTAATCCGGCGTGGTTCGCCGCCCCGGCAGGCGCGGCGAAAACGCCCTTGCGCCCGCGCGCCGTATCGGGCAAACCGGCCTTCCCTTGCGATTTTCCCGCCCGAGGTCCCCATGTCCACGACGATTTCGCCGCTCGCGCCGAAGAAGTACCCCAAGATGCCTGTCATTGAAGGGGTGCGCATCGCCACCGCCGAAGCGGGGATAAAGTACAAGAACCGCACCGACCTGCTGGCCATGGTGTTCGATGCCGGCACCGCGGTCGCCGGCGTGTTCACCAGGTCGAAATGCCCCTCGGCGCCGGTCGATTTCTGCCGCCAGAACCTTGCCGCCGGCAAGGCGCGGGTGCTGGTCGTCAATTCCGGCAATGCCAACGCCTTCACCGGCAGGAAGGGCCGCGAATCCACCGCGCTGACCGGCGAGGCGGCGGCAAAGGCTGCCGGCTGCACGGCAGGGGAGGTCTTCCTGGCCTCGACCGGTGTCATCGGCGAGCCGCTCGACGCGACCAAGTTCAGCCACCTGCTCGCCGGACTGGTCAGCGTTGGCAAGCCCGACCTGTGGACCGAGGCGGCGAAGGCCATCATGACCACGGACACCTATCCGAAAGTGGCGACGCAGACCGTCAAGCTTGGCGATACCGAGGTCACCATCAACGGCATCTCCAAGGGCGCCGGCATGATCGCGCCCGACATGGCGACGATGCTGTCCTTCATCGCCACCGACGCGCCGATCGCGGCCCCTGTGCTGCAGGATCTGCTGTCGCGCGGCACGGCCAAGACCTTCAACGCGGTGACCGTCGATAGCGACACCTCGACCAGCGACACGCTGCTGATCTTCGCCACCGGCAAGGCGGCGAAGCGCGGTGCGCCCGAAATCACCGACCCGAACGACGCACGGCTCGGTCAGTTCCGCCGGGCGCTCGGCAAGGTGCTGAAGTCGCTGGCGCTGCAGGTGGTGCGCGACGGCGAGGGCGCCCGCAAGCAGGTCGAAGTCACCGTCACTGGCGCGAAATCGGCCCGCTCGGCCAAGCGCATCGCGCTGTCGATCGCCAATTCGCCCCTGGTCAAGACGGCGGTCGCCGGAGAGGACGCCAATTGGGGCCGTGTCGTCATGGCCGTCGGCAAGGCCGGCGAGCCCGCCGACCGCGACCGGCTGTCGATCTGGTTCGGTGACAACCGGCTGGCGCATGAGGGCGAGCGCGATCCGGCCTATTCGGAAGAAGAGACCTCGGCCTACATGAAGCGCGACGATATCCGCATCCGTGCCGATATCGGCATTGGCCGCGGCAAGGCGACGGTGTGGACCTGCGACCTCACCAAAGAATATGTCGCCATCAACGGCGATTATCGGAGCTGATGGTTTTGGCTTCCAGGCATCCGGCAAGCATGCTTGCGATCGTGCGCCGCTACGAGGCGGCCGGCTTTCGCGCCTGGCCGGCGGCCGCCGTCCATTATGACGGCACCTGGGTGGTGCGGCTCACCGCCGGCCATCCGGCGAAGCGGTTGAATTCGGTCAACCCGCTCGATCCCGGCGACATCCAGCACATAGCCGACCGCATCGGCCGCGCCAGCCGCCGTTTCGACGCCTATGGCAGGCCGCTGACGTTCCGCATGTCGCCGCTGTCGGGTCCCGATCTTGCCGGCCATCTCGACAAGGAGGGCTGGAGCCGGTTCGACGAATCGCTGGTTATGCGGCTGCCGCTGGCCGACGCCCAGCTCGATGCCGCCATGGACCAGATTCCGCTCAAGGACATCAGCCGCTTCATCGGCGCGTCGCTCAAGGTCAGCGGCTCGGACGTTTCGCTGCGGCCCGGCCTGTCGGAGATCATCGGCGCCATCCAGCCCGAGGCCGGGCTGTTCGCACTGGAAGATGGGGCGGAGGCGCTGGCGACGTTGATCTGCGTGCATGACGGCGATCTCGCCGGCCTGTTCGAAGTCGCCACCGACAAGGCCGCGCGCAACAAGGGCCATGGCAGCAACCTGATCCGGTCGGCGCTGAAATGGGCACGGCTGCGCGGCGCGCGGGAAGCCTGGCTGCAGGTCGAGGCCGGCAATGTGCCGGCTCTGGCGCTCTATCGGTCGCTCGGCTTCGAGGAAGTCTATCGCTACCATTATCGCCGGCCGCCCGGTCATGAGTGAAATTGGGCATGAATGATCCGGCCAATACCGGCAAGCGCCTGCTCCTGGTCGCGGCCTGCGCGCTTGTCGATACCGACGGCCGCGTGCTGCTCGCGCAGCGGCCCGAGGGCAAGCAGCTTGCCGGCCTGTGGGAATTTCCCGGCGGCAAGGTCGAGCCCGGCGAGACGCCGGAACAATGCATCATCCGCGAATTGCACGAGGAGATCGGCATCGAGACCGAAATCCCGTGCCTGGCGCCGCTTACCTTCGCCAGCCATTCCTATGACGGCTTCCATCTGTTGATGCCGCTGTTTGTCTGCCGCCGCTTCCGCGGCATTGCCCAGCCCCGGGAAGGGCAGGCGCTGAAATGGGTACGGCCGAAGCAGATGCGTGACTATCCGATGCCGCCGGCCGACGCGCCGCTGATTCCGTTCCTGATCGATCTGCTCTGAGGATTTGTCTTGACGCAATTCCCAAGGGAAAGCGCTCCGCGCTTTCCCGGGAAAACCGCTTCACACGTTTTCCTGGAGTTGCTCTGAGGAGCGGGCCACCGCCCATATCAGCCAGCGTTAATGGAAGATTTATCTCATCATGAAAAATTGATGCATGGCCGCGTCGTCGCGGCCGCGTCGCGGATTGGCGGGGGAGCGATAGGATGAGCCTGGACAGGGATTGGGATTCGATCCGGCCCGACCGCGGCTTTCGTGCCGCCGATGCGGGCATGGGCATCCTGCGCGTGACACTGCTGTTCGGCTCGGCCGCGGTGGCGGTGGCGCTGATCGCGACCCCATACCTCGACAGCCAGACGCGCTCGCAATCGGCGCGCGATGATTTTCCCGGTGGTCTCGACATGACGGCCACCGGCTCGATCGGCCATCGCACCACCTATACGGTGCGGCGCAGCGTGCTGCAGGCGCAGCCCGATTCGGTCTGCATCATCGGCTCCGATGGCAGAACCAGCGGCGACTGCTGACATGGTTGGAATTTGCAAGAGTTGGCGGTTTCACCGCCTGTTAAGGCTTTGCCGTTAACCTTTCTTAACAGGTCGGCGGTAAGGTCCTCGGCGAGGGGATCGAGGTGATGAAACCAGTGCTGCTGCATTTTCTGAAAGACGAAACCGGCGCCACGGCGGTTGAATATGGCTTGATCATCGCTGTGTTGTCGCTGACCATCGTCGCCGGCATCGGTCAGGTGTTCAACTCGATCACCTGGCTGTTCAGCGACAATGGCAGCCGGCTTGCGAACGCGTTCGCACCCTGATCCGGCTGTCCGCGGCTGACCCGATCATTGCCCGTCGGGGGCTTCCAGTATCGTCTTCAGCGAGACTTTGGCTGAACCCGGCTTCAGCGGTTTCTGCTGCGATGCATCGGGCGCCCAGCCGGACATCCAGACCATCGAGAAACTTGCGCGGATCCGGCCGTCGGCGTCGGAAAACCGCTCGGCATAGATTTCCGCGGCACGCGCAAACAGTCTGCGTGTGCCCGGCCGCCGGCTGCGATCGGTGAGGGCGCTGGTTTCGCCCATGGCGCGCAGATCGGCCATCAAGGCAAACAAATTGGCATAGCGCACCGTCACGGTCTCGACATCGGCGACCGGCAGGGCAAGACCGGCGCGCTGCAGTAGCGCACCGGCGTCGCGCACGTCGGTAAAGGGGATGACGCGGGGGCTGGCGCCGCCGTAAAGCTCGGTCTCGGCGGCAAGCAGGCTCTCACGCAACTCGCCGAGCGTGCCGGCGCCGGCGAAGGCGCCGAGAAAGAGCCCGTCCGGCCGCAGCGCGCGACGGATCTGGATTAGCATGCCGGGAATGTCGTTCATCGCCTGTAGCGACAGAAGCGATACCGCCAGATCGAGGCTTGCCGGCTCGAACGGCACGGTTTCCAGCGGCGCGACGAGGCCGACGGCACCCATCAGGAAGACGGCGTCCGTCTCGACGCGGACGATCTCCGCCACCTTACCGCTCGCGGCGAGCACATCGGCCGCGGCCGGCGTCTGGCAAAACAGCACCGCCGCCTTGCCGAACCGCCGCTCGACGGCACCCAGCCGGTCGGCAAGGTCCTCGGCGGCACGGTTCATCAGGAAATCGGCGCCGTCGACAGGATGGCTGAGCGCGCGCCGCTTGTGCGCCAGCCACAAAGAGGTATCCATAATAGGCTGCAACGGGTGGATCCTTGTTTGTCCACGCCCTGATATACTTGGTACACTCGGTGCGGAGAACCAACCACGTGGCCGATCCGATGCCAGAGATCAAGTCCATCGGGATCAGGAACCTCGCACGATCGGCCCTGGGCTGGCCGGCGCGCATGCTGTTTCCGCCGGTCTGTGCCGGTTGCCGCCGGCATGTCTCGCAGCCGGGCGTGCTGTGCGGCGCCTGCTGGCCAAAGCTGCGGCTCTTGGAACGGCCCTGGTGCCCGGTGATGGGCACGCCGTTCACCCACCATATGGGCGAGGGTTTTCTGTCGGCCGAGGCGATCGCGGATCCGCCGCCCTTCGAGCGGGCGCGGGCAGCCGTCGCCTATTCCGGCGTTGCCCGCCAGATGGTGCAAGGGCTGAAATACCAGGATCGCACCGATCTGGCGCCTTGGATGGCGCGCTGGATGGTGCGCGCAGGCGCCGATCTCATCGCCGAAGCCGATGTGGTGGTGCCGGTGCCGCTGCACTGGCGGCGTTTTTTCCGGCGGCGCTTCAACCAGCCGGCGGAACTGGCGCGTGCGGTTTGTGAGCTCAGCGGCCTGTCTTTCGCGCCTTCCGCCATGCGGCGCGTAAAACTCACCCGCCAGCAGGTCGGGCTCGAGCGGCAGGAGCGCGAGGAGAATGTGCGAGCCGCCTTCCGCGTGCCTGCCGAGGCGGAGATCGAGATCGCCGGCCGCAGGGTGCTTCTGATCGATGACGTCTACACCACGGGCGCCACCGTGCGCGCGGCCACCAAGGCGCTGAAAAAGGGAGGTGCCGCCGCCGTCGACGTGCTGACCTTCGCGCGTGTGCTGCCGGGGGACTTCCGGGCGGACGAGTCCGTGACTATATAAGTCGGCAACAGAAGCGGAAATTCGTCATGGTCGATGTCACGATCTATACGCGCATGATGTGCGGCTACTGCACGGCGGCCAAGCGGCTGCTGGAGCGCAAGGGCGTCACCTATACCGAGCATGACGCCTCGTTTTCGCCGGAACTGCGCCAGGAGATGATCTCGCGAGCCCACGGCCGAACGACCTTTCCGCAGATTTTCATTGGCGACACGCATGTCGGCGGCTGCGACGATCTCCACGAGTTGGAGGCCGAAGGCCAGCTGGACAGGCTGCTCGCCAACGGCGCGACGATTTGAGGGTGTGACGATGGGTGTTTTCAAGGCTGCGGCGGTCCAGATGCGTTCCGGTGAAAGCCCCGAGCGCAATGCGGTCGATCTCGAACGGCTGGTGCGGGAGGCGGCCGGTCAGGGCGCGACCTATATCCAGACGCCGGAAATGACCGGGGCGCTGATCCGCGACAAGCAGGCGCGCGCCTCCTCCTTCACCTCCGAAGACAAGGACATCATCGTCGCGACTGGGCGCGGACTGGCGCGCGAACTCGGCGTCTTCCTGCATATCGGCTCGACCGCCCTCCTGCGCGCCGACGGCAAGCTCGCCAACCGGGCGCTGTTGTTCGGTCCGGACGGCGCGACGCTCGCCACCTATGACAAGATCCACATGTTCGACGTTGACCTCGACAATGGCGAGAGCTGGCGCGAATCTGCGGCCTACGAACCGGGCACCGAGGCCGTCGTGACCGAGGTAGCGGGCGCGAAGCTTGGCTTTGCGGTCTGCTACGACCTGCGTTTCCCGCAACTGTTCCGCACCGAGGCGCTGGCTGGCGCCGATGTTTTGACCGTGCCCGCCGCCTTCACCCGACAGACCGGCGAGGCGCACTGGCATGTGCTGCTCAGGGCCCGTGCCATCGAGAACGGCGCCTTTGTCGTCGCCGCCGCGCAAGGCGGCCTGCACGAGGACGGCCGCGAGACGTTTGGGCATTCGTTGATCGTCGATCCCTGGGGGCGCATCATCGCCGAAGCCGCGCATGACGAGCCAGCGGTGATCGTCGCCGAGATCGACCCGGCGCAGTCGCTTGCGGCGCGCAAGAAGATCCCCAATTTGAAGAATGCGCGGGATTTCACCATCAATGCCGGCGCGGTGGATGCGCCGCGACTCAGGGGTGCTGCCTCTTGATCCGCTTTACCCTGATCTGCGAGAACGAGCACGAGTTCGAGGGCTGGTTCCGCAGCAATGACGATTTCGATACCCAGAAGAAGCGTGGCTTTGTCGATTGCCCGAGCTGCGGCTCGCACAAGGTAGAGAAGGCCCTGATGGCGCCCGCTGTTTCCACGGCGCGCAAGCAGGAGACCATAGCGCTCGCCATGGGCGAGGCGCAGAAACAGGCCCTGGCGCAACTGAAGGCGATGGCCGAGAAGGTGCGCGAGAATGCCGACTATGTCGGCGACAAATTCGCCGAGGAAGCGCGAAAAATCCATTTCGGCGAAACCGACCCGCGCGGCATCTATGGCGAGGCGACGCTGGAAGAGGCCAAGGGGCTGGCCGAGGATGGCGTCGATTTCATGCCGATCCCGGTGTTTCCCGACGACCGCAACTGAGGTTCAGCTCACGCTGCCTATCAATTTCTCAAGCAGGTGCGAGAGCGTTTCCCGTTCCGCAGGCGTCAGGCCCGCGAGGATCTCGTGCTCATTGGCGACGTGGGCGGTCAGGGCCTCGTCGATCAAGGCGAGACCCTTCTCGGTAACCTGCACGACGATGCCGCGCCGGTCGTTGGGGTGCGGGCCGCGCAGGATCAATCCGGCCTTTTCCAATCGGTCGAGCCGGTTGGTCATGGCGCCTGAGGTTACCATGGTCGCTTCGTAGAGATCTGTCGGCGTCAGCGCGTAAGGTGAGCCTGAGCGGCGCAGCGTTGCCAGCACGTCGAACTCGCCGGCTTGCAATCCGAATTGCGCAAACAGCGGAGCCAGGCGATCACGCGCGATCAACGACGAGGCTTCGTTCAATCGCCCAAGCACGCCCATCGGCGAGACATCAAGGTCCGGCCGCTCCCGTTTCCACTGCTCGATCGCCTTCGCCGCGCGATCCATCTGTCTCACCGTTAAATATCTTGACGTTAAGAATCTTTGCGTTATCTTATCTTAAGGTACAGCACCGGCCAAGCGCCGCAAGTGCCAAATTTTACGATTGAGTGACGGGACCATCCGATGGAATTTCTCTGGGATTCGGCGCTCGGCCTGCTGGTCGTCACCGGCGGCCTGCTCGGCCTGACACTGCCCTTCGGCAAGCTCGCCACGGCAGCCGGCGTGCCGGCCATGGTCTGGGCTTTCGTCATTTCGCTCGGCGCCGGCGGCGTGCTTTTGTGCGTGCTTTTGCTGCGCGGGCAGCGTATCCGGCTCACCGCGCACAAACTGCGCTATTTCCTCGTCACGGCCGCCGTGTCCTATGCCGTCCCCAATCTCTTGATGTTCTCGGCCATCCCGCATCTGGGCGCCGGCTATACCGGCATCATGTTCACGCTGTCGCCTGTCGTCACGCTGGTGTTCTCGATCCTGCTGCGCGTCCGGCGCCCCAACATGCTGGGCATATCAGGCATAGCCGTCGGTTTCGTCGGCGCCGTGATGGTGGCGGCGACGCGCGGCGAGGCCGGCCAGCCGGCCGATCTGTTCTGGGTGGTGATGGGGCTGCTGATCCCGGTCAGCCTTGCCGCCGGCAACATCTACCGCACCGTCGACTGGCCGGAAGGCACCGGCCCGATCGAGCTTGCCGTCGGCAGCCATCTGGCGTCGGCGACACTGCTGCTCGCCGGCATTCTCGCTCTGTTCGGCATCAAGGCCTTCGCGCCGCTCGGAGGCGTGCCGCTGGTCGTCATCGCGCAGGTAGCATCGGCGTCTGCGATGTTTGCCTTCTTCTTCCGGCTGCAGTCGGTCGGCGGCCCGGTCTATCTCAGCCAGATCGGCTATGTGGCGGCCGCGGTCGGCCTGTTTGCCGGCACGATCTTCCTTGGCGAGCACTATCAGTTGCTGACCTGGGCCGGCGCCGCCATCATCACCGCAGGCGTCTTCATCACCACGAAGGCGCAGAGCCAGGTCGTCGCGGAGCCGCAGCCTGCGTAAACGTCGTCAGAGTTTTCCGCCGCCGTCGGCGTCGCCGCCGGGCTCCGGCCTTGGGTTCCGGCGGCGGTGCGTGGCGGCGGCCCGCGCCGCCTGTTCGTAGATGCCGGTCATCAGTTCGAGCGTGCGCGCGACATCTTCAAGCTTGTCGGCCATTTCGGGAATGCGCGTCACCGCATCGATGAGCAGGACGGAGCGGATGTCGGCGTAGCGCTCGGTCACGCGATGCCCGAGCGGCGTCACTTCGTAGGTGACGCCGGCCCTGCCGCTGCCGGTGCGGATGATCAAACCGCCCTTCAGCAGTTTGCGCAGGCTGTACTGGATGTTGGGGATGTCGTCGCGGTTGGTCATCTGGGCAAGATCGCGCACGCTTTTCGGACGGTCGTTCATGCGGATGATGTGGAGCAGCGCGTTCTCGGGTCCGCTGGCGGAAAATTCGATGACCGTGGCTAGGCATTCAGCCTGCCAATGGCCGAACGCCTCGTAGGAGCGCATCAGCGCGTACTCGACTTCGGTGACGTCGATCTCCAGCGGCGTGCGCGCCAGATGCCAGCCGCGATCCAGCAGTTCGGCCTGTGTTTCCAAAGATTTGCGCCGTTCGTTCATCTGCCTGTCCCCTGCCGTCAGCATGCGCTGATCCCGGTGATTGCGTCCACATGAATTTATGATAGACTTTCTATTATAAATTATAATCAAAAAATGAGGAGAACACGGCAATGAGCATGCTCGACAAGACCGCGCCTCACGCGCAACCCTTCTTTCTCGGCACTTTCGCGTCCAATTGTTCCGGCGGCATGACCGTCACCAAGGTTCCCGAGCGCTGGGCCAGTTCCTGGGACAACAATCTGCGGCTGGCGCATCTGCTCGACGAGGCCGGCATCGACTTCATGCTGCCGATCGCGCGCTGGATCGGTTATGGCGGCGAGACGAATTTCCACGGCAATGTGCTGGAGACGATCACCTGGGCGGCCGGGCTTCTGGCGCTCACCCGCAACATCACGGTCTTCGCCACCACCCACACGGCGGCCAACCATCCGGTGGTCGTCGCCAAGCAACTGGCGACCATCGACCAGATCAGCCGCGGGCGCATCGGGCTCAACATCGTCGCCGGCTGGAACAAGCCGGAATATGAGGCGCTAGGGCTGACACTGCCCGATGACCATGTCACGCGCTACGGCTATGCCCAAGAATGGTTCGATATTGTCCAGGCGCTGTGGGAGCGCACGGAAGCCTTCGACTGGGACGGCACCTGGTTCAAGCTCAAGAATGTGCTTGGCGACCCGCGTCCGTCGTCTCGGCTGCCGATCCTCAATGCCGCCGGGTCGGAGGAGGGCCGCAAATTCGCGGTCCGCAACGCCGATTTCCTGTTCACGCCGGCAATCGAACTGGCGCGCTCCAAGGATGAGATCATTGCGCTGAAGGAGCAGGCGAGGGCCGCCGGCAGCAAAGTCGACGTGCTGACCTTTGCCCATGTCGTCTGCCGGCCGACCGAAAAGGAAGCCAAGGACTATCTCGAACATTTCGGCCGCGCCAACGCCGACTGGGCGGCGGTCGACAATCTGGTTCGGCTGCAGTTCGCCCATGCGCAGTCGTTCCCGCATGATCTTCTGGCGCTCATTCGCGACCGCATGGCGGCGGGCCATGGCGGCTTCCCGCTCACCGGCACGCCCGAGCAGGTCGCCGACGGGATCACCGCCTTGCACGCGGCAGGCTTTCGCGGCTCGACACTGTCCTTCGTCGATTATGTCGAGGAATTCCCCTATTTCCGCGACACCGTGCTCCCCATTCTCGAAGAGAGAGGCATCCGCATCGCACCGACCGCGATGCAGTCGGCGGCTTAGCAAAAAAGCGAAGAGGCAATGTCCATGACTGAAGCTTCGGTCAGCGTCGCCGACTTCCGCGCCGCCATGCGGCTGATCGTCGGCAATGTCAGCGTCATCACCGCCGGTGTCGGCGACGACCGGTCCGGCCTTGTCGTCATTTCGGTGGTCTCGCTGTCGGCCGAACCGCCAAAGGTGATCGCTTGCGTCAACCGATCGTCATCGACCTGGCCGGTTATCGAGCGCTATGGGCATTTCGGCGTCAATTCGCTGGGACCTCGGCATCAAGCCGTGGCGGAGCGTTTCTCCGGCTTTGGCGGCATCAAGGGCAAGGACCGCTATGAGGGCGCCGAATGGGTGACGCTGAAGACCGGAGCCGCGCTGCTTTCGGACGCGGTGGCCGCCTTCGACTGCAGCCTCGACGAGATGATCGACCGCGGCACGCACTCCATCGTCATCGGTTCGGTCGAGGCGGTGCGCACCCGCGATGCCGGCCAGGCGCTGATCTACTGGCGCGGAGGCTATCGGCCACTCGACGCCTAAGGCCGGTGCTCGCGTAGCCAAAAATGCGCTCCGCTCCGGTTCTCGGAAGCCACCATTTTCGACTCGGCCTGACCTCAATCCCGACACACCTTGGAGGAAATTCCAGGAAAAGTGCGCCGGATCAGACGGATCCCTTCTCCGCCAGCACCATGTAGTTGACGTCCATGTCCTTCGACCGCGCCCAGCGGTCGGCAAGCGGATTGTAGGTGACGCCGGTACGGTCGATGACCGTCAGGCTGGCGCCGTCGAGCGCCTTCTCCAGTTCTTCCGGGCGCACCAGCTTGCCGAACTGGTGAGTGCCGCGCGGCAGCCAGCGCAGCACATATTCAGCACCGATGATGGCGAGCCCCAGCGCCTTCAGCGTGCGGTTGATGGTGGCCACGAACATGATGCCGCCGGGGCGGACCATCTGGCCGCATTTGGCGACGAACAGATCGATGTCGGCGACGTGCTCGACCACTTCCATGTTGAGGATGACGTCGAATGTTTCGCCGGCGTCGGCAAGATCCTCGGCAGTTGTGGCTCGGTAGTCGACGATCACATTGCCCTCGGCTGCGTGCAGTTTCGCCACTTCGATGTTTGTCTCGGAGGCGTCCGCTCCCACGACCTCGGCGCCAAGACGCGCCATCGGCTCGCACAAAAGACCGCCGCCGCAGCCGATATCGAGGATGCGCAGCCCCTCGAACGGCCGCGCGGCACGCGGGTCACGACCGAAGCGCGTCGCTATCTGGTCGCGGATATAGGAAAGCCGGACCGGATTGAATTTGTGCAGCGGACGAAACTTGCCGTTCGGGTTCCACCATTCGGCGGCAAGGGCGGAAAAGCGTTCCACTTCTCCGGCATCGATCGTCGATCGTCGGGCTTCTGGCATTGGTTGGTCTCCTCGAACGCTAGGAAGTCGGGCGTGTAGGCGGGAAAGTCAAGGCAACAATTTTCCTCTGCCGACAGGGCACAGCATCCTGTCAGGGCATGTCAGTTGTCGACCGCGGCGGTGAAACACAATTGGCCGGCTGGCGAATGAGGGGCATCGTTTGGATTCGAAGGAGTGCACGATGAAGGTCATGACGGCTTCGATCCTTTGGCGCAGGCTGGATGTGGAGGGCCACGACGCCTGTCTGCTGTCGCAAGCCGATGGCGGGCACAGCCTCCAGGGACAGGCCATCTTCGTCCAGGACGGCAAGCCATGCTGCCTTGCCTATGAGGTGATTTGCGACGCCGGCTGGCTCACGCGATCGGCGCGGGTCGATGGTTTTCTCGGCATGCGCGAGCTGCACTATGCCATTGAACGACGTGCCGACGGCGAGTGGATGCTGAACGGCGAGCCTCAGCGGGGCGTTGCCGGCCTTGTCGACGTCGACCTCGGCTTCACGCCGGCATCGAACCTGCTGGCGATACGCCGGTTCGACCTCGGCATCGGCGAGGCGACGCCCGCTCCAGCCGCCTATCTGAGCTTTCCAACGCTCGACATGGTGCTTCTCGAGCAAAGCTATCGGCGTCTCGACGAGACCCGCTACGCCTACAGCGCGCCCGTGTTCGGCTATGACGAGATCCTTGGTGTCTCGCCGCACGGCTTCGTCGCCGACTATCCCGGCCTGTGGACAAGCGTGACTGCCTCAGGCTGAAGGACGTTCTGGCGCGGCCTATTTTGCGTCCAGCACGTCGCGCAGCTTGGCTTCGAGTTGCTCGATGGTGAACGGCTTGGCCAGGAAGTGCACGTCATGGTCGAGCACGCCGTTATGGACGACGGCATTCCTGGTGAAACCGGTGGTGAAGATGACCTTCAGACCGGGTTGGCGTGCGACCGCTTCCTCGGCGAGCTTGCGGCCGTTCATCACAGGCATGACGATATCCGTGAAAAGCAGGGCGATATCCGATGTCGCCGCCAGCTGCTGAAGGGCCTCCTGGCCGCTTCCGACGTGGATGACCGTGTAGCCGAGTTCGCGCATGGCCTCTGTCGTGGCGGCCCGTACGCGGGCGTCGTCCTCGACGACGAGGATCGTTCCGGTGACCCTGGCGGCGCTCTTGCCGCGCCCGGCGGGTGCCGCCGGCTCCTCCGGTCCGAAAAACCGGGGCAGATAGATCCTGATCGTCGTGCCTTGGCCCGGTTCGGAGTAGATCTTGACGTGGCCGCCCGACTGCTTGACGAAGCCGAACACTTGGCTGAGCCCAAGTCCCGTGCCCTTGTTGACCGGCTTGGTCGTGAAGAAGGGTTCGAACGCCTTGGCGATGACCTCGGGCGACATGCCCGTGCCGGTGTCGGTTACCGCGATCATCACATATTGGCCTGGCGTGACTTCGGCATGCGTCGCGGCGTAGGCGTCGTCGAGGTGGCTGTTGGCGGTCTCGATGGTCAATTGGCCGTCATTGTCCATGGCGTCACGGGCATTGACGGCAAGGTTGAGGATGGCGTTCTCGATCTGGCTGGGGTCGGCGTAGGTTTTCCACAGGCCCGCCGCCAGCACGGTTTCGACGCGGATGCCTTCGCCGAGCGCGCGGTGCAGAAGGTCGGACATGCCGATCAACAGCCGGTTGGTGTCGACCACCTGCGGCGCCAGCGGCTGCAGGCGCGAGAAGGCAAGCAGCCGGGAGGTCAAATTGGCGGCACGGTTGGCCGCATCCGTCGCGGCCTCGATGAATTTCTCGATGTCATTCTCGCCGCGCTTCAGCTTGCGCTGGGCAAGGTTCATCGCGCTGAGGATGACCGCCAGCATATTGTTGAAATCGTGGGCGATGCCGCCTGTCAGTTGGCCGACCGCCTCCATTTTCTGCATCTGGCGAATCTGGGATTCGGCCTTCTCGCGCGTGTCGATCTCGTTGCCGAGCTCGATGTTCTTGCGCATCAGCTCTTCCTGGGCCGTGGCGACCTCGCGGAATCGGCGGCGGGATTGGCGGATGGTGTAGGCGCCGAGCAGGAAGATCGCGACGAGGGCCGCAAGCGAACCGACACGCAGCCAGGCCTCGGCCTGGTCCGTGTGTTCATCGCGCGCGGCGATGTCGGCGGCGCCGATGCGCCGGATCGTGTCTATGCTGGCGCGGATATCGTCCATGGCGGCCTTGCCCTGGCCGCCGCGGACGAGTTCCAGCGCCTTTGACGCATCGCCCTTGTCGTAGAGGGCGATGGTCTCGGACATTTCAGCCAGCTTTTGCGCCAGCGCATCCTTGATGTGGCTGATCTGCGGGGCGAGCTGATCATTGGACGATGTCATGGCATCGATGTGGGCAAGTTGGCCCGGAATTGCGTCGACAGCCTTCTGGTACGGTTCGAGATAGGATTTCTCGCCGGTCAGCAGATAGCCGCGCTGGCCTGCCTCGGCTTCCTGCGCCAATGAAAGCAGCCCTGAAAGCTGTTGCTGGTATTCGATTGTCTCGCGCGCGGCGGCACGATTGGCCCTTTGTCCCTCGACGAGCAGCGCGCGGGTGCCGACGATCAGCGTCAGCACAGCAAAGCCGGCGACAAGCGGCAGCGATTGCAACCGCATGGCGCGCCGAAGACGAGCAATCATCTGTTATGCCGAGCCAAAAGGAAATCCCCCCGCGGGCAGCATTTGGTACGCGGCGCTGGCCTGGATGGCAATATGCCGTCTTCTTGAAGCCGGCATTCCGCCGCCAGCCTTGCGAAACCCAAAGCATTTGGCTAAGGAGGCCGCGCATTCAGCGGCCGGCGCCAGCCGGGCGCTTTCCTTCGTTTTCGGCTCCTGGCCGGCTTCAGTCAAAGGCATTTCGCTCCCATGGCGCGTATCGTGATGAAATTCGGCGGAACCTCCGTCGCCGACATCGCCCGCATCCGCAATGTGGCGCGTCACGTCAAACGCGAGGTCGATGCCGGCCATGAGGTGGCGGTGGTGGTTTCGGCGATGGCCGGCAAGACCAACGAGCTGGTCGGCTGGACGCGCGAGGCCTCGCCGATGCACGACGCACGCGAGTATGACGCGGTCGTCGCTTCCGGCGAACAGGTCACCGCCGGCCTGCTGGCCATCACCTTGCAGAACATGGGCGTACATGCCCGCTCCTGGCAGGGCTGGCAGATCCCGATCAAGACCGACAACGCGCATGGCGCGGCGCGCATCCTCGACATTGACGGCGCCTTCCTGATCAAGCGCTTCGGCGAGGGCCAGGTGGCCGTCATCGCCGGCTTCCAGGGCATCGGGCCGGACAACCGCATCGCGACCCTCGGCCGCGGCGGTTCCGACACCAGCGCGGTCGCCATCGCCGCGGCGGTCAGGGCAGACCGCTGCGACATCTACACCGACGTTGACGGGGTCTACACCACCGATCCGCGCATCGAGCCCAAGGCGCGGCGGCTGGCCAAGATCTCCTTCGAGGAAATGCTTGAAATGGCCTCGCTCGGCGCCAAGGTTCTGCAGGTGCGTTCGGTCGAGCTTGCCATGGTGCACAGGGTGCGTACCTTCGTGCGGTCGTCCTTCGACGATCCCGACGCGCCCGGAATGGGGGATTTGCTCAATCCTCCGGGAACGCTCATTTGCGACGAGGAAGAGATCGTGGAACAGCAGGTCGTCACCGGAATTGCCTACGCCAAGGACGAGGCCCAGATTTCGCTGCGCCGCGTCGGCGACCGCCCTGGCGTCGCCGCCGGCATTTTCGGGCCGCTGGCCGAGGCCAACATCAATGTCGACATGATCGTCCAGAACATCTCCGAGGACGGCAAGTTCACCGATATGACCTTCACCGTGCCTTCGGGTGACGTCGACAAGGCGCTGGCCGTGCTCGACGGGCTGAAGGCCGAGGTCGGCTACGATGTCGTGCAGTCGGAAGCCGGCATGTCGAAGGTTTCGGTCATCGGCATCGGCATGAGGAGCCATGCCGGTGTCGCCGCCACGGCTTTCAAGGCGCTGGCCGAGAAGGCGATCAATATCCGCGCCATCACCACCTCCGAGATCAAGATTTCGATACTGATCGACGGTCCATACACCGAACTTGCGGTTCGCACTTTGCATTCCGTCTACGGTCTGGATAAGCAGTAGCAAGACTGAATCAGTTGTTGCGCGCATGCCGGCAGCGGCGGAAACTGCGCCGGCAAGTGTTTCATTGGAGAAGAAGCCGCGATGCGTGACCAGGCCAGCGGCCCGCGCGTTTTGCTGAAACGGCTCCGCGAGCTCATGCAAGAGCCGCTGGAGCCGCAGGAGCGGCTTGACCGGATCGTGCGCGACATCGCTTCCAACATGGTCGCGGAAGTGTGCTCGCTCTATGTGCTGCGCGCCGATTCCGTGCTTGAGCTCTACGCCACCGAGGGTCTGAACCCGAACGCCGTCCACCTGGCGCAGCTGCGGCTCGGGCAAGGCCTGGTCGGCACCATCGCGGCCAGCGCGCGGCCGCTCAATCTGTCCAATGCGCAGGAACATCCGGCTTTCGCCTATCTGCCGGAGACCGGGGAAGAGATCTACAATTCCTTCCTTGGCGTGCCGGTGCTCAGGGCCGGGCGCACGCTGGGCGTCCTGGTCGTGCAGAACAAGACCATGCGCCATTATCGCGACGACGAGGTCGAGGCGCTGGAAACCACCGCCATGGTCATCGCCGAGATGATCGCCACCGGCGATCTGGCGCGGCTGACCCGGCCTGGGCTGGAACTCGACCTGCGCCGGCCCGTCAGTTTCACCGGCCTGTCCTTCAACGACGGCGTCGGGCTAGGCCATGTCGTGCTGCATGAGCCGCGCATCGTCGTTACCAATCTGTTCAATGAGGACAGCGAGGAAGAGGTCCGGCGGCTGGAGAGCTCGCTCGGTTCGCTGCGGCTCTCCATCGACGACATGCTGGAGCGCCGCGACGTCGCCTTCGAGGGCGAGCATCGCCAGGTGCTGGAAGCCTACCGCATGTTCGCCAACGACCGCGGCTGGGTGCGGCGCCTGGAGGAGGCGATCCGCAACGGCCTGACGGCCGAGGCGGCCGTGGAAAAGGTGCAGAGCGACATGCGCGCCCGCATGCTGCACATGACCGACCCCTATCTGCGCGAGCGGATGAGCGATTTCGACGACCTCGCCAACCGGCTCTTGCGCCAGCTGATGGGCCGCGGGCCGGAAGATGTCGCGGCCTCGCTGCCAAAGGACGCCATCATCGTCGCCCGCTCGATGGGCGCGGCAGAGCTGCTGGACTACCCCAGGGAGAAAATGCGCGGGCTGGTGCTCGAGGATGGTGCCGCCACCAGCCACGTCGTCATCGTCGCGCGCGCCATGGGCATTCCGGTCGCCGGCCAGATGAAGGGCGCCGTTTCCATGGCGGAAAACGGCGACGCCATCATCGTCGACGGCGAGGAAGGCACGATTCATCTGCGGCCGCAGTCCGATCTCGAAGCGGCCTATGCCGAAAAGGTGCGGTTCCGCGCCCGACGGCAAGAGGTCTATCGCGAACTGCGCAAGAAGCCGTCGACGACCAGGGACGGCGTGCAAGTCGATCTCCTGATGAATGCCGGGCTTGCCGTCGACCTGCCGCAACTGGCCGAATCGGGCGCTGCCGGCATCGGCCTGTTCCGCACCGAACTGCAGTTCATGGTCGCCTCGACGTTTCCGCGCGCCGAGGCGCAGGAGAAGCTCTATCGCGACGTGCTGGAGGCCGCGCGCGGCAAACCTGTCACCTTCCGCACCATCGACATCGGCGGCGACAAGGTGCTGCCCTATTTCAAGGGCGCCATCCAGGAAGAAAACCCGGCGCTCGGCTGGCGGGCGATCCGGCTGACGCTCGACCGGCCCGGGTTGCTGCGCACCCAGATCCGCGCCCTGCTGAAGGCCAGCGGCGGGCGCGAGCTCAAGCTGATGCTGCCGATGGTGACCGAACTTGGCGAGATCGCCCAGGCGCGCGAAATCATCGACCGCGAGGTGCGGCATCTCTCGCGTTTCGCCCATCATCTGCCGACCAGCCTCAAGCTGGGCGCGATGCTGGAAGTGCCGTCGCTTCTGTTCCAGCTCGACGAATTGATGAAGGCGGTCGATTTCGTCTCGGTTGGCTCGAACGATCTGTTCCAGTTCGTCATGGCGGTCGACCGCGGCAACACGCAACTGGCCAACCGCTTCGACACGTTGTCGGCGCCGTTCCTGCGCGTGCTCAAGCAGATCGCCGACGCCGGCATCCGCAACCACACGCCGGTGACGCTGTGCGGTGAACTGGCCGGCAAGCCGATCTCGGCGATGGCGCTGATCGGTCTTGGCTTCCGCTCGATCTCGATGTCGCCGGCCTCGATCGGACCGGTCAAGGCGATGCTGACGGAACTGCCGCTGGATGAGCTGACGGCGTTCTTCGACGACAATCTGATGGCGCCGGCACAGGGGTTGCCGATGCGGGCGCTGCTGCAGGCCTTCGCCGACGACCGCTCGATTCCGTTGTAGCGTCCCCCTCATGGTCAATTTGCCCCGCGATCGTATGGATCAAGTCGTCAAGCGTTTCGAGATGCTCGAAGCGCAGATGTCGGCCGGCCCGGCGCCGGATGCCTATGTGAGGATGGCATCGGAATATGCCGAGTTGCAGGACATGGTGGCCAAGGTCAGGGAATTGCGCTCGGCCGAGCATGAGCAGGCCGACCTCGAGGCAATGCTTGCCGACAAGGGCACCGACGCCGAGATGCGGGCGCTCGCCGAGGCGGATCTGCCCGGCGTGGAGGAGCGTATCGAAACGCTGCAGAAGGATATCCAGATCCTGCTCCTGCCCAAGGATGCCGCCGACGACAAGAACGCCATCCTCGAAATCCGTGCCGGCACCGGCGGTGACGAGGCGGCGCTCTTCGCCGGCGACCTGTTTCGCATGTATGAGCGCTATGCCGCCGAACGCGGCTGGCGGTTCGAAACCGTGTCGGCCAGCGACGGCGATGCCGGCGGGTTCAAGGAAATCATCGCCACCGTCTCGGGCAAGGGCGTGTTTGCCCATCTGAAATTCGAATCCGGCGTTCATCGCGTGCAACGCGTGCCGGCGACCGAGGCCAGTGGGCGCATTCACACCTCGGCGGCGACCGTGGCCGTTCTGCCGGAAGCGGAAGAGGTCGACATCGAAATCCGCGCCGAAGACATCCGCATCGACACGATGCGTGCCTCGGGCTCCGGCGGGCAGCACGTCAACACCACCGATTCGGCGGTGCGCATTACCCATTTGCCGACCGGCATCATGGTGGTGCAGGCGGAGAAGTCGCAGCACCAGAACCGGGCGAAGGCCATGCAGATCCTGCGCGCCCGGCTCTATGACCTGGAGCGCGGCAAGGCAGATGAGGAACGCTCTGAATCGCGCAAATCGCAGGTCGGCTCCGGCGACCGTTCGGAGCGCATCCGCACCTACAATTTCCCGCAAGGCCGCGTCACCGACCATCGCATCAACCTGACGCTCTACAAGCTCGACCGGGTGATGATGGGCGAGCTCGACGAGATCATCGACGCGCTGATCGCCGATCACCAGTCGAAGCTGCTGGCCGATATCGGCCTTGATGGCTGACCCTCTGCCCGAGGCGCTGGGGCCGCTGCTGCGGGCAGCGCGGGCCAGGCTTATGGCGGCCGGGGTCGGCGATCCGGCGCTCGATGCGCGGCTGATCGTCGAACATTTTTCCGGCACGACGCGCACGCAGGCCATTGCCGATCCTGAACGCATGATCGACAGCAACACCATCGCCGCGATCGATGCCGCCCTGAGACGCCGGGCGGGTGGCGAACCGGTGCACCGCATCCTCGGCTACCGCGAATTCTACGGTTTGCGCCTGTTGCTGTCGCCGGAAACGCTCGAGCCGAGGCCGGATACCGAAACGCTGGTCGAGGCCGTGCTGCCTTTCGTCAAGGCAATGGCCGCGCGGGAGGGGGCCTGCCGCATCCTTGATCTCGGCACCGGGACGGGAGCGATCGCGCTGGCGCTGCTGAGTGCCGTGCCGGCCGCGACCGCCACCGGTGTCGACATTTCCGCCGGTGCGCTGGCGACGGCGGCGCGCAATGCCGGGGAACTCGGACTCGAGGCCAGGTTCACGACGGTGCAGTCGGACTGGTTCGAAAAAGTTTCCGGCCGATACCATGTAATTGCCGCAAACCCTCCCTATATACCGTCAGGAGACATTGGAAATCTGCAGGACGAGGTCCGCGATTTCGACCCACGCCAAGCCTTGGATGGCGGCGTGGATGGGCTGAACCCCTACAGGATCATTGCCGCCGAGGCGGCACGGTTTCTAGAAGCCGAAAGCAGGATTGCGGTCGAGATCGGCCATACGCAACGCAACGAGGTTACGGATATATTCAAGGCGGCTGGTTATGCATCGGCTGCTGCTTTGCGTGATCTCGGCGGAAACGACAGGGTTCTTGTCTTTCAATGGGGATAAGCCTTGACGCAGTGCGAAAAAACCGCTTGGCAATACCAGGGAATGCGGCTAGGGTCGCCTCAACCGGATGAGACGAAGCAGGCAGTGCTCTTAGCGATTCGGTCCTCCTTGGAAATAGCTGCCTTCTTGCGCAAACGACGCCCAAGCTTCGTGCGGGAATCGTCCGGCAAGTGATGTAACCGGAACAGGATGGCACGTGGCGCCAACGCAATTGATGCGGGCGAACGCCGGTGAAGAAACGAAACGGCTGGCTGCATGAGCGCCTCCGTTCGTAACGAGTTTTCGAAAATTTCAAGATGAAGAGAGTCGAATGAGGCCACAACAGCAGAACAGGCGCATGCGCGGTCGCAACAACAATGGCGGCGGCGGTGGCAACAACAATAACAACAACAACAACCGCAAGGGCCCGAATCCCCTGACGCGCAACTACGAGAGCAACGGCCCGGATGTGAAGATCCGTGGATCGGCTCAGCAGATCGCCGAGAAATACGCTACCCTGGCCCGTGACGCGCAAAGCTCCGGCGACCGGGTCATGGCGGAGAACTATCTCCAGCACGCCGAACACTACAATCGCATCATTGCCGCCGCGCAGGCGCAGATGCCGATCCAGAACGTCCAGCAAAACCGTGACGATTTCGACGATGACGGCGATGAAGATCGCGACGATTTCGACAATGCCGGCAACAATGGCGCCGGCAATGGGGGCAACACCGTCTCCGATCCGCAAATTCCTGTCATCAACCATGGCGCCGGTCCGCAGCCGGTGATCGAGGGCATGCCGGCCGAGGTCGCACTGAACCGTGACGGCCGCGACAATCGCGACAATGGTGGGCGCGACAATGGCGGGCGCGACAACAACGGGCGCAACAATGGTGGCCGCGACAACAATGGCGGGCGTCACCGCGATCGCCGCCCAAATGGCGGCTATGGCCAGCGTGATTACCCGTCACCGACCGAGCAAGGCGGCCAGCAGCGCAACGAAGCCCCGGCACAGGCGGAGGTGCAGCTAGAGCCTGGTTCACCGGCCGAGACCGTTGCCGTCGCCGAGCCGGCGCCGCTGTTCGAGAGTTTTTCGCCGGCGGCTCTTGCCGCCCAGGCCGAGCTCAACGAGGCGGCAGCCGAGAGCGGCGCTGCCCGTCGTCCGCGCCGTCCGCGCCGTCCGCGCACCAATGCCGACCAGGTCGATAGCGGTGGCGACAATGCGGATGCGGGCGAGGTGGCCGCGGCCCCGGCCGATAGCGGCAATGCTGAGCCAGCGATCGTCGACATCGACAACTGATCGAACGGCATTTCAAGACGTTGAACGGCGGGGAGAAATCTCCGCCGTTTTCGTTTCGGCTGACGTGGAATATTATGCATTGACCGACATCAAGGCGCCTTGAGACGGCATGGCCTATGCACCATATCTCGGCTGAACAGGATCCGGCTCGAATGGGCGGGTCCGTCACCGCAATCTGATCCGGTGCCGCAAAGCGGGCCGGTGATGGAAGGAGACAGATATGAACCTTGAGAAGTACTCCGAGCGCGTGCGCGGCTTCATCCAGTCCGCGCAGACCATGGCGCTCTCCCGCAATCACCAGCAATTCACCCCCGAACACATTCTGAAGGTGCTCGTCGACGATGACGAGGGCTTGGCCGCGTCGCTGATCGAACGCGCCGGCGGCAATGTCCGCGACGTCAAGCTCGGCGTCGAGACGGCGCTCGAGGCAATGCCGAAGGTGGAGGGCGGTAACGGCCAGCTCTACCTGGCGCAGCCGCTGGCCAAGGTGTTCTCGACGGCCGAAGAACTGGCCAAGAAGGCCGGCGACAGCTTCGTCACGGTCGAACGGCTGCTGCAGGCGCTCACCATGGAAAAGTCGGCCAAGACCGCCGACATACTGGCAAAGGCCGGCGTGACCGCGCAGGCGCTGAACCAGGTCATCAATGATGTCCGCAAGGGCCGCACCGCCGATTCGGCGAGTGCCGAGCAAGGCTATGACGCGCTGAAGAAGTACGCGCGCGACCTGACGGCCGACGCGCGCGCCGGCAAGCTCGACCCGGTCATTGGTCGTGACGACGAGATTCGCCGCACCATCCAGGTGCTGTCGCGCCGCACCAAGAACAATCCGGTGCTGATTGGCGAGCCGGGCGTCGGTAAGACGGCGATTGCCGAAGGCCTGGCGCTGCGCATCGTCAATGGCGACGTGCCGGAATCGCTGAAGGACAAGCAGCTGATGGCGCTCGACATGGGCGCACTCATCGCCGGTGCCAAATATCGCGGCGAGTTCGAGGAGCGGCTGAAGGCCGTGCTCTCCGAAGTCACGTCGGCCAATGGCAACATCATCCTGTTCATCGACGAGATGCACACGCTGGTCGGCGCCGGCAAGGCGGACGGCGCGATGGATGCGTCGAACCTGCTGAAGCCGGCGCTGGCGCGCGGTGAACTGCACTGCGTCGGCGCGACCACGCTCGATGAATACAGAAAACATGTCGAGAAGGATCCGGCACTTGCCCGCCGTTTCCAGCCGGTCTTTGTCGATGAGCCGACGGTGGAGGACACCGTCTCGATCCTGCGCGGCCTGAAGGAAAAATACGAGCAGCACCACAAGGTGCGTATCTCGGACTCGGCGCTGGTGGCGGCGGCGACGCTGTCCAACCGCTATATCGCCGACCGCTTCCTGCCGGACAAGGCGATCGACCTGGTCGACGAGGCCGCTTCGCGGCTGAGGATGCAGGTCGATTCCAAGCCCGAGGCGCTGGACGAGATCGACCGCCGCATCATGCAGCTCAAGATCGAGCGCGAGGCGCTGAAGGTCGAGACGGACGATGCCTCGAAGGACCGGCTCGCCCGCCTGGAGAAGGAACTTGTCGGCCTTGAGGAGGAATCGACCGAGATCACAACCAAGTGGCAGGCCGAGAAACAGAAACTCGGGCTTGCGGCCGACTTGAAGAAGCAGCTCGACGAGGCACGCAACGAGCTTGCCATTGCCCAGCGCAAGGGCGAGTTCCAGCGCGCCGGCGAGCTTGCCTATGGCAAGATCCCGGAACTCGAGAAGAAGCTGAAGGAAGCCGAAGCCCAGGACGGCAAGGCCGGCATGGTCGAGGAAGTGGTCACCCCGGACCACGTCGCCCATATCGTCTCGCGCTGGACCGGCATTCCAGTCGACAAGATGCTGCAGGGCGAGCGTGACAAGCTGCTGCGCATGGAAGACGAGATCGGCAAGCGGGTCGTCGGCCAGGGCGAGGCGGTGCAAGCCGTTTCCAAGGCGGTGCGGCGTGCCCGTGCCGGGCTGCAGGATCCGAACCGGCCGATCGGCTCGTTCATCTTCCTCGGGCCGACGGGCGTCGGCAAGACCGAACTGACCAAGGCGCTGGCAAGCTTCCTGTTCGACGACGACAGCGCCATGGTGCGCATCGACATGTCGGAGTTCATGGAAAAGCACTCGGTCGCCCGGCTGATCGGCGCGCCTCCCGGCTATGTCGGCTATGAGGAAGGCGGCGCGCTGACCGAAGCGGTGCGGCGCCGGCCCTATCAGGTCGTGCTGTTCGACGAGATCGAGAAGGCGCATCCCGATGTCTTCAATGTGCTCTTGCAGGTGCTCGATGACGGCCGGCTCACCGATGGGCAGGGCCGCACGGTCGATTTCCGCAACACGCTGATCATCATGACGTCGAACCTTGGCGCCGAATATCTGGTCAATCTCGGCGAGGACCAGGATGTCGATGCCGTGCGCGACGAGGTGATGGGCGTGGTCAGGGCATCGTTCCGGCCGGAATTCCTCAACCGCGTCGACGAGGTGATCCTGTTCCACCGGCTGCGCCGCAAGGACATGGACCGCATCGTCGAAATCCAGCTCAAGCGGCTGGAAAGCCTGCTCGTCGATCGCAAGATCACGCTGTCGCTGGATCACGAGGCGATTGAGTGGCTGGCGGCCAAGGGCTACGACCCGGCCTATGGCGCGCGGCCGCTGAAGCGGGTGATGCAGAAGGAACTGCAGGATCCGCTGGCGGAGAAGATCCTGCTCGGCGAGATTCTCGACGGTTCGACCGTCAAGGTCACCTCCGGTTCCGACCGGTTGAACTTCCGCTCGAAGCCGACGGTCGTCGCGACCGAAGCGGCGGCCTGATTTCAACGCCGCGCGTCCATCCTGGACGCGCGGTGTTTCATGTTGAGGGTGGAGGGCGGATGACGCTGGACGATTACAATGGCTTCTGCGCCTCACTGCCCGCGGTAAACCACGTCGTCCAGTGGGGTGGCGCCCATGTCTGGAAGGTCGGCACCAAGGTGTTTGCGATCGGCGGTTGGGATCAGGGCCAACAGCTCTTCGTCACCTTCAAATGTTCCGACATCGCCTATGACGTGCTGAGGGAGCAGCCGGGTTTGCGGCCCGCGCCCTACCTTGCCTCGCGCGGCATGAAGTGGATCCAGCGTCGGACAAGCCAGAGCATGGATGATGCTGCGCTGGAGGATTATTTGCGCGAGAGCCATCGCCTTGTCGCCCTGAAGCTGACCAAGCAGGCGCGCAAGGAATTGGGGCTCGCAAGCTAGCGAGTATTCGTCGGTGCGCCGAAAAACCGCCATCTTCATGCCCGGTTCATATTGGAACCATAGGGTGGGGTAACTGGTTTGCTGGCGAAGGGGTTCGCCCAGTGTACAATGCCGGGCGGCGGCAATTAGGGACCGGAGAGTTGGCCACGATGTTCCGCACGATCTTTGCCCTTTCGGCGCTTGCCACCGGGCTTGTGTCTTTCGGTGCGCTTGCCGCGCCGGCGCAGGACAGTGCACCAAAGGTTGCGCGCGCCACCGATGATGGCGGCATTCTTGTGGCCCAGGACGGAAATCTGGACATCTATTACGACGCCCGCGGCAACCGCGTCATCGTCGATGCCGACACCGGCAAGGTCATCGCCATCCAGCCGCCGCAGACGCGGCTTGACCGGCGTGCACTGCGCCGCGAGACAAGGTTGCGCGAATTGGGCCGGGCTCCCACCGATGATGACCGCTACTATCTCGACGATCCACAAGACATGGCGCGCTTCCGCCGCAAGCAGTTGGAAGAGGAAGGCCGGGTCATCCCGCCGCCGGCGGACGAATACGACCCCTATGGCGACAATTCGGTCGAAGCCTATCCGCCGGCGCCGCAGGACGACGGCAATTACGACAACAGCTATCCCGATGCGCCAACGGCAACGCCGGGCGCCATCAAGCGCCAGCCGCTAGACGAGGCCGCGATAGACCCTGCGCAGCCGGACGTAGAGCAGGTCAATCCGGATACGCAGGCTTCCCTGCCGCCTGATACTCGCGGCAAGGCCGCCGTCGATCCGTCGCTGTCGCTCGGCGTGCGCCAGGACGTGGCGGCGCTGCAGGTGCTGCTCGACCGCGGCGGCGCTTCGCCGGGCGTGATCGATGGGCGTTTCGGCTCGAATGTCGATAAGGCCCTGGCCGCCTATAACCAGATCACCGGCAGCAATCTGAAATCGACGGACACAGTCGGCATCCAGGCAGCGCTCGCGCAATCGGGCGGCGATGCTTTCGCCAATTACACCATCACAGCGGAAGATGCGGCTGGCCCCTATGTCGCCTCGATCCCGGAAGATTACAGCCAGAAGGCGCAGCTCGACCGCATGGGCTACACCTCCGTCACCGAGGCGCTGGCCGAGCGCTTCCACATGGACGAGAACTATTTGAAGTCGATCAACAAGGGCCTCGACTTCAACCGTCCCGGCACGATCATCAAGGTCGCCAATTTCGGCAAGCTGGTCTCGACGCCGGTCGCGCGCATCGTCGCCGACAAGACCAGGAAGGAAGCGTACGCCTACGATGCGGGCGGCAAGCTGGTCGCTGCCTATCCCGCGACCATCGGTTCGTCCGACACGCCGTCGCCCACCGGCATCCACGCGGTGTCGCGCATCGCGCTCGACCCGAACTACACCTACAATCCGAACATCAACTTCAAGCAGGGCCAGAACGACAAGATCCTGACCATTCCGCCAGGCCCCAACGGCCCCGTCGGCTCGGTGTGGATCGCCCTGGACAAGCCGACCTACGGCATCCACGGAACGCCCGAGCCGTCGAAGATCGGCAAGACCGAAAGCCATGGCTGCGTGCGCCTGACCAACTGGGATGCGCGCGAACTCGCCAAGCTGGTGTCGCCAGGCGTCACCGTGGAGTTTGTCGGCGGACCTTCAGCCGATGACTTTGCGCAGCAATGAGCCGCGCGGCGCGGCGGCATAGATCAGCTGCACCACCAGGATGAAGCCGACGCTGAGCAACGGCGTGACCAGGCAGAGCAGCGCGCCGACCGCCCACAGGATCTGTGCCTTGACGATGCGCAGATAGACCGTGCGCTTCGTTTCGGCATCGACATCTTCGGCGACAAAGCCGTTCTTTTCCGCATAGCGCCAGCTGGCGAACAGCGTGACGCCGAGCATCAGCAGGTTGAGCCAGTAGACCAGCACCGCCGTCCTGAATTCGAGGAAGTCCGCCAGAAGGTCGGTCGAGAACGGCAAGAGCGCGATGAAGGCGAGAAAGCAGAGATTCAGCGTGGCAAGACGCCTGTCGGATTTGGCGATCAGCCCATGCTGAGCCTGCTGGCCGAACCAGAAGATGGTCAGCGTCAGGAAGCTCAAGGCATAAGTCAGGAAGCGCGGTGCCAATGAGGCGATGGCGACGAGCAGATCGTGCTCGGAATGCACGCTCTCATGCGCCGGCACCCTGATCTCGAGCACGATGAGCGTGAGCGCGATGGCAAAGACGCCGTCGGTGATGCCGACAATGCGGCCGCGTCCTTCCGCCGACGCTTCAAGTGGACGTTTCATTGATTGCCCCCGGCTGCCGTTCTTCCGGAAAACTTAGCATGACTGCCGGCGTTTGCATCAGCACGGGACGCATCCTGGCCAATTGGCTGGTTTCAAGGACTGCAAGCTGCTGGCCGGTTGTTGCCGGCGCGCTTGGGGTCTAAGTGAGGTGGCATGCATTCGCCCAATGAAGCCGCCGCCGTCCCGCTGACCAGCCCGGTCACGAACGGAACCTTTTGTCCGCAATCGCAGCGGCGATTCGTCTTGATCGCGGCGATCCTGGCCTCGGCGCTCGGCTTCATCGACGGCTCGATCCTGGCCATCGCCATGCCGGCGATCCGTGTCAACCTCGGCGCCAGCCTTGCCGAGGCGCAGTGGATCTCCAATGCCTATGCATTGACGCTTTCGGCGCTGATCCTTGCCGGCGGCGCCGCCGGCGACCGGTTCGGGCTGCGCCGTGCCTTCGTGGCCGGCATCGCGCTGTTCATCGTTGCCTCGCTCGCCTGCGCGCTGGCGCCGAATGCTGTCGTGCTGATCGGGTTTCGCGCTGTCCAGGGTATTGGTGCGGCGATCATGGTGCCGGGCAGCCTCGCCATCATCGCCAAGGCCTATCCAAAAAAGGAGCGCGGCCGTGCAATCGGCATCTGGGCCGCCGCCTCGGCGCTGACCACGGCCCTCGGGCCGGTGCTCGGCGGCCTGGTGCTGTCGGCTTTCGGCGCCGGCATCTGGCGGGCGATCTTCGCCGTCAACCTGCCGCTCGGGCTGATCTCGATCTACTTGCTGCTCGTCAAGATCCCGGCCGATGCGGCGACGGAAAAACGCAGCCTCGATCTCGGCGGGGGTGCGCTCGCGACATTGGCGTTCGGCGCACTCGCCTATGGGCTGACCTCGATGAGTTCGAGCGGCGAGGGCAATATGGCGGGGCCGAGCATTGCCGCCGGCGCGGTACTGCTTGTGGTCTTCATCCTGTTCGAACACCGGCGACGCGAGCCGATGATCGATCTCAGCCTGTTTCGCATCGGCGCTTTTGCCGGTGCCAATGTGGCGACCTTCTTCCTCTATTTCGCGCTGTCGGCCAATCTTTTCTATCTGCCGATGCTGCTGATCGCCGGCTGGGGACTGAGCACGGCGGAGGTCGGCTTCATCTTCCTGCCGCTGTCGGCATCGATCGCCCTTCTGTCGGGACCGGTCGGGCAGTTGTCGGACCGGATCGGACCGCGTTTCCCGATCGCCTGCGGCAGCCTGATCGTGGCTTTCGCCTTCGCCGGACTTGCCTTGCTCGCCCGTGCCGGCATCCACCATTTCTGGACCGGAATATTTCCGCTGATGGCGCTGATGGGCCTCGGCATGGCGCTGGTCGTCTCGCCACTGTCCACCGCGATCATGACGGCGGTGGAAGACAAGGATACGGGGGCTGCCTCCGGCATCAACAATGCCGTCTCGCGCGTTGGTGGCCTGATCGCGGTGGCGGCAATGGGCTCGCTTGCCACCTGGGTCTATTCAACGATGCTCGACACCAGGGTCAGGCCAGGCATTCCGGGGTTTGGCGAACCGGTATCGACAGGCCTGCCGCCCGAACTCGAAGCAACACGGCTTGCTGCCAGCGACATGGCCTTTTCAGCCATATCCTTGACGACCGCCGTGCTCTGCCTGCTTGCCGCGATCATCGCATGGATTACCGTTTCGGGTCAGACGCTGCCCTGGCCGCGCCACACCGATGAATCGTCAGCTGATTCGTCGCGAAACTGATTCGCCGATGCCGGGCTGGCCAAGGTTCAGAGCATTCCAGGAAAAGTGTGAGCGGTTTTTCCGGGCAAAGCGCGTAGCGCTTTCCCTCGGGAAACGGTGAATCGCTCTAGCCGTCGATCTTGGCGCTCGCGACCTTGAGCGAATTGCCTTCTTCCTGCTTCAGCAGGTCGTCGATGCGCTCGCGCTCGCGCTTGAAGGCGACGAGGTCGTCGCCCTTCAGCACCTTGCCGACCGGCAGCCGAACACGCATCGAATCGACCTTGGTGCCGTTGACGATCAGCTCGTAGTGGAGATGCGGACCGGTGGAAAGACCAGTCTGGCCGAGATAGCCAATGACCTGGCCCTGGCGAACCCGAACGCCCGGCTCGATGCCTTTTGCAAAGGCGCTCTGGTGGTTGTAGGAGGTTTCGTAGCCATTGGCATGGCGCAGGATGATCTGCTTGCCATAGCCGCCAGCCCAACCGGCCTTCTCGACGACGCCATTGCCGGCGGCGATGATCGGGGATCCGATCGGGGCGGCCCAGTCGGTGCCCGTGTGCATACGGACATACCCCAGGATAGGATGCTTGCGCGCGCCAAAGCCGGAGGTGAATCTTCCGTTGGGCAGCGGGTTGCGCAGCAGGAACTGCTCGGCGCTCGATCCATCCTCGTCGAAATAGTCGGTGCTGCCGTCTTGCATCTGGAAGCGATAGAAGTTGCGCGTCGTACCGCCGAAGTTCGCCGAGACATAGAGGAGCTCCGAATCGTCGGAGGTCTGGTCATCCCCGTCCGGCTGCGAGAACAGCACTTCGAGGCGATCGGACGGATTGAGTCGTGACTGGAAGTCGACGCCAGATGCCAGCAGCTTGATCAGCCGCTGGGTCATTTTCTTCGACATGCCGTAGGAATAGGCGGTGCGGTAGATACCGTCATAGACAGTGGGCAGGTTGCCGCGCACCACCACCGGCGCCGACGAATCGTCAAATGCCGTCAACAATTCGGGATTGGGATCCGGCTCCTGCGCCGGCACATACTGGCCGCGGTCATCGAGCGCGATGGTAACGATATGGGTGGTCCTGTCGTAGACGCTGGTGCGCACGACCTTGGCGGCGTCGCCATGGACTTCGAGACCGACGCGCAGCACGGTTCCGGCTTTCAGCGTCGGCGCGTTCAACAGCTTGGCGATCGCTTCGGCCATGCCGGTGGCGTCGTCGCCCGTATAACCCGAATCGGCAAAGGCCTCGGTGAGGTCGGTGTCCTTGGTGAAGGGAATGATTTCCTCGGCGAAAGCCGGCGCCTGGTCGTCAGTGGCAGCACGCGGCGACACCGAGACGTTTTCCGGCACGATCTTGACGTCATAGGAGCCGGCCATGCTCTCGGCGAAGGCTTCGCCGAATCGCTGCGGATCGACATAGTGGAGTGAAGCGACCTGCACGGCGCCGTCGCTAAGGTCGGTGCCGGCGTCGCGCACCACCTTTTCCACCTCGTCGGCGGACAGATCGCTCTTCTCGTCGAAGGCCGCCGTCTCGATCGGGAAGTCGACGGTCTTCAGGCTCATCTCGCTTTCGACCTTGGCGCCATAGATCTGGCCGGAGGCGGCGGAGGCCGCCGCCGGTTGCGCCGGAGCGTCGTCACCGTCGTCGCCGAACACCTGCATCGGGTCGAAAGGCGGGTAGGGCCGGCTGGTGGTGTGGCCCGCGGCGAGCGCCATCTTGATCTGCACGAAAGGCATTGTGTGGATGACGTCGCGGTCGCCAACCTTGGTGACCATCGACACTTCCATGCGGCGGCGGTCCTTGGCCTTGGCGATCTGACGCGGCGCCACAAGCCTCGTTGTCTTGGCCACCTCACCGGAATCGCCATTGCTGGAAAGGCCGATCAGTTCCGCGATTTCGGGTGGCGTCGCCAGTTGCTGGCGCCCGTCGAGGGCGGCGAACAGCGCCACGCCCATCAGCACGCTCGAGGTCACGCCCGTCAGGAATGTTCCCGACAGCCAGCGCGCAGAAACCTCGCGCCGATCGGGCGGGCCACTGCGGCCATCCGCGATAAGCGGCGGCTCATTGCCGAGTTCGGCTATGACATCTTCCGTATCTGGCATCCAGAAAGGCTGCTTCTTCCCCGGGCGGAACGGCTTGTCGCTTTTGTTATGGCCATGACATTTGCCTGTCACGGCAGGTTAAGTCAACGAAGCCCCAGGCCCCGGTCGAATTCCCCCCCAGGCACTTCTTCTATAGAGCGCTCTGCAAAGAGGGCGGCGTGCCTTCTCTATAAGGCTCGTCGCGCGCCGGCTTGCGTGGCTCCTAAAGGAGGCCATTGCACGGCTGTGCCATGGCCTCTTTTGTTGGCCTTGGTGTCGAACGGCAATGCGGCGGCAATAGGGCTCCTTCGTGGCCGGCGCCCGTCTTGAACGCTGTTCCCCTGGGGCAGCCGGCTATCGACAAAGCGGGCCCGAAATTTCTGTCGCAAAAAGTTCAAAAACTTTGGTGAAGTGTGTTGACAGTTTGGATTGGTGGCGACTATATACGCCTCACGAACGAGGGCGGTGCGCCGCTGGCGACGAAGAAGTTTGCTTCTAAGACTGCCCTCTGCGAAATTCAAGA